>OY764216.1:0-5624497 GCA_963668315.1 Spirochaetia bacterium
GATGGAGAAGGGAAACTGCATAACCGCGTAGAGAACCCCCAGGGTAGAGAGGTTATTCAGAAGCCCCAGCCTGTTTATCTGCAGGAAGAGGGGAATCATGATATAGGTGGCCTGGATAAATATGGCCGAGACATAGACGCCCATCATCAGCTTGGAGCCGCGGAACTTAAAGCGGACCAGGCAGTAGGATGTGGGTACGGCGAATACAAAGAGCACCGCCAGGGAGATCACCACGGTATAGACCGAGTTGAGTATGTTATCCAGCAGGCGGGACTTGATGAGGGCCCTGTGATAGTTGTCCCATCGCAGCTGGGACGGCAGGGAGTAGGCATTTTCCAGAAACTCCGTATTCGATTTGAAGGAGGAGTAAAGGTTCCATATGAGGGGGAAGATCATGACCACCGCCACGGCGATGAAAATAATCCGGACCACCCATTCGGCGGAAATCCGCTTTATTTCAGGTTGATTCAATTCCATTATGATACCTCCCTCAGTTTTCCCGGTTCGTCAGTTTACGGCTGACGAAGGAGAGCACAATCGATATGGCCAGGGTGAAAACGGTAATGGCCATGGCATAGCCGAAGCTTCCGTTCTTGAAGCCCTGCTTGTACATGTACTGGAGCAGCACGGATGAGCTCCCGCTGGGGCCTCCGTCGGTCATGATGGTAACCAGCACAAAGCTCAGATTGATGGTACCCGACAGGGCGAGCACGTAGGTGATGCCTATGATGTCCCTTAAAAGGGGGACGGTAATGCTGAAGAACTTTCGTATCTGACCGGCCCCGTCAATGGTGGCGGCTTCGTACAGCTCCGGGGAGATTCCTCCCAGAGCGGCGATATACATGACCATATAGTATCCGGCGGCCTGCCAGATAAGGGCTACTCCGACGCACCACAGGGCGGTTCCCTGCTCGCCCAGCCAGGCGTGCTTGAGGGATTCCAGGCCGGTCCAGTCCAGGAAGCTGTTCAAGAGTCCCATATTGGGATGGAAGAAGAAGGACCAGACGATGGCGATAACCGTCATGGAGATAATGGAGGGGAAGAAGTAGATGGAACGGTAGATTCCCTTGTCCTTGATTTTCGTCTGATCCAGGGCGACTCCCAGTACAAGGGAGATTACCAGGGTGACGATCGGAACAACGGCCATCAGCTTAAGCGTATTCCCCAGGGCCTGGAGAAAGTAGCTGTCCCGGAACATATAAGCGTAGTTTTCCAGGCCGATGAACCGGTTGTTCGTCAGATTCATGGACGTGGCGTCCGTAAAGGACATGAAGAGGGCCCTGAGTGTGGGAAGCAGGGTAAAGTAAAATGTCAGCAGGAAGGTAGGCACCGTGCAGAGGGCGATAAATAGTACCGGCTTCTTCATGGCTCCGCCTCTCCTGCCGGAGAGGTTCTGAGAGGGATTCATCTTTGTTAAGATTCCTTTGTGAGGCAGAAAACGATATCCATGGCCCCGGAGGACCATGGACAGAATACAGGGGATACTATCTGATCAGTTCTTGTCGGCCCGGATCTGGGCGAAGGCTTTCTCAACGCCGGCGGCCCAGTCCTCTGCGGAAGCGTTCAGATTCATGATGGCCGAAACGGGGTTGAACATTTCGTCGTTGATGGAAACTCTCGAACCCTTGGGAAGGGCGGACCAGCCGACAACCATGGATACGGCTCCCTCGTAGGCGGAGAACATATCATAGACACCGTCGGAAACGATCCCCTTCACCAGTTCGTTGGCGCCCTTGACGGCGTAGATGCCGTTGGCCTTCTCGGCGAAGAGCTTGATGGACTGGTCGGAATAGAGGAACCGGAGGAAGTCCTTGGCCAGTTCGGGATTCTTGGCGGCGGCGGGTATGCTGAACTGCTCGACGCTGGTCATGATGTAACGGGGATCGTTCTTCTTCATAACCGGGGCGGGAGTCATACCGAAGCGGAAGCCTTCGGAACGGGGCGCATCGGCCATTTCGTTCTCGATCCAGACGCCGTTGGGAATGAACAGGGCTTTGTCGTTCATCATGTCCGTCTGAGACTGGGTATGGTTCAGAGCGACCGTACCGGGCAGGAGATAACCGTCCTCGGCGATTTTGCGGATGTTGGCCAGAACGGCTTCCACATCGGAGTTGGCGAAGGAGCCCTCTTCGTAATCCATGATCTTCTGGAAATCATCAAGGCCCACCGTGCTGGCGATGGCCGGATAGAGAAAACTTTCCAGGTAGCCCGGATAGATTCCGGCGTAGGTGAACAGGGAGTATCCTTCGGCCTTGGCTTTGGCGCCCAGGGCAAAGAAGTCATTCCAGGTCACGGGAACGTCCCAGCCCTTCTTCTCGAAAAGGGTCTTGTTGTAGACCATGCCCATGGGGCTGGAGTTAAAGGGGGCGAGGTAGATTTTTCCGTCGCCGTAGGGAGAGGCCTTGGAACTCTCCAGAATCCCATCGAGGATCTGGTCTTTCAGGGTCATATCCGAATCCCACGCTTTCTGATCGAAGGCGTCGGTAATATCCAGCAGGGTTTTCTCCTTTATCATGGCGGCGATGAGACCGGACTGGTCGTTATCGTTCATGCTGATAAAGTCGGGCACGGAACCGGACACGATCTGGGGTCTGATGATGTCGCCGATACGGGGGCTGATCTGCATATTCACGGTAACACCGGGATTCGCCTCTTCATAAGCGGCGACGATTTCGTTCCAGTAGTCCGGACCGTAACCGCCCTCGAAAACGGCGATGTTCAGTGTCTGCGATTCGGCGGACGCCTTTTCGGTATTTGCATCATGGCTGCCGTTGGCAAACAGGGCCGCGGGAAGCACAGCGGCCGCCAATAATAGGGATATGAAAAGATTTTTCGTTTTAGTCATAAGGACCTCCTCGTTATGATAGACTGATTATAGAGCGACGTCCACAGAACGGGCTATAGAGCATATTGCAATCTATATGGACAATATTGACTTTACTTAATTCCAACCCCTTGGTAAACTCTTCCGGGAGGCAGCCATGATACTCCGTTTTCTCCGTGCGGCAGACACAAGGATCATCTCGCTCCAGCGCAGATACAGGATACAGTACCGGCTTCTCGCGGTCTTCCTCATTCTGTCCCTTCTCCCCATCTCCGGCATCGGTTTCTATGCCTACCGCATCAGCTCCCAATCGCTTAACACAAGGATCGGGGAATCCACCCGGCAGGCGATGAAACTTCTCGGCCAGAATCTGCTTATAGAGATGTCCACCTTTTCCAGCTACGCCAATACCCTCTCCATTACCGATGAGCTGCAGTCGGTTCTAAAACGGATCTACCAGGCGGAACAGGCCGCCGGAAACGGCGGAGAAGCTGACGAGCAGCTTTATGACTGGGGCGCCCAGACTCTCCATTCCGCCATAGACACAAGCCTGGTAAACTCCCGCTATCTGAGCAATATACAAATAGCCGACAGCACGGGAAAAATCGTCTACGACCTCCTGTACGGGGAGAATATTTCCGGGACGGCCCGTATCCTCAAAGAGGTGGACCGAACCTCTCCCCACGACTCCCTCCAGTACGGCGGCCGGGCGCGGAGCCACGATACGGTCATACTCGGGCGCAAGCTTCACAATCTTTACGGCCGGAACGAACCGATCGGCTATCTTCTCTTCTACATAAACCAGCAGCTTTTCGAAGAGAAACTCTTTCCCCAGGTCTCCTTCGGGCCTGATTCGGCCCTGGTCTTCATCTCCTCCGCCAACAGCTCCGTTATCAGTTCCTCCCGGCCCGAACTGTCGGCGGACAGAGCCTTTTCCCGAATCCTCTCCGAAGATCTGAACAGAAAGCTTCCCCGGTCCAGCGGAGTATTCAATACCAAAATCCCCCTCCTCGGCGACTGCCTGGTGGTGGCGGAATATCTGCCCGATTTCGACGACTACATGACCGTACTCATCTCCGGGGATTACATTAAAGCCGATATCATCAGCCTCTCCCACCGGCTGATTCTCTCAGGGCTCATCCTTTTCGCCGTTACCCTCAGCCTGACCCTGCTCATCTATCACAGCATCATATTCCCCATAAGAAGGATGGCCCATTTCTGCGAGAAAATCGCCGTAAACACCATCCCCCTCGATTCACGGCTGGACGACACCGGCTCCGATGAATTCCGACTTCTCTCCGATACGATTGACTCCATGCTGGGCGATATTCAGGGGTACCTCAAACGTCAGGAGCAGGATGAGAAAAGAAAGAGGGAACTGGAGCTGGAAAGGCTTCAGTACCAGATCAATCCCCACTTTCTTTTCAATACCCTGGACACGCTCAAGTGGATCGCCGACGGCCATGACGTCCCCGTCCTGAAAAACGGAATTGGTTCCCTTTCCAGTCTTCTGAAAAGCACCCTTATGAATAAAAGCGAATATATAACCCTCGCCGAAGAGATTCAGACTCTGTCCAGCTATATAGAGATACAGAAGATACGCTACGCCGACAGCTTCTCCGTCAGATTTGATCTGGAAGAGGGAACGGAAGCCTGCGATATTCCCCGGTTCACCCTGCAGCCCCTGCTGGAAAACGCCATCATGCACGGAACATACGACACGGGTGAAGAGATCGAGATCCTTATTGGAGCCGCATTTGACGGCAGGGATCTGTGCCTCACCGTGCGGGACAACGGACGCGGCTTTTCACCTGAGACCGCTTCGCCGCCCGTCCGAAGGAGCAGCCACGGCATCGGCCTGGCCAATATCCAGGAACGGCTGAAACTGCACTACGGAGGGGGAACCGATTTTTCCATCGACAGTACTCCCGGAGAAGGTACCATCTGCAAGATAAGACTTCCCGCGAAGGGATGGGAGACAAAGGAGCCCCCGAAGTGAGCCGAACCGTTCTGATCGTCGATGACGATACCATACTCAAAACGACCTTAAGGGATTTCCTGGAAGGGGGAGAGGGGGATTTTCTTCTCTCCGGCAGCGTTTCCAATGGGCGGGAAGCTTTGGATTTTCTGGAGAAAATGCCCGTCGATATTATCATTACCGATCTGGTCATGCCGGTCATGGCCGGCCTGGAGCTGATCCGCAACCTGAAGGAGAGAAACTTCCGGGGCATCATTCTCGTGCTCAGCAACTACTCCGATTTCGCCCTTGTCCGGGAGGCCCTTCTGCTGGGAGCGGCGGACTATCTTCTGAAGACCGATCTCGACCGGGAAGATCTGTTAAAACGGCTCAGAGACCTTTCCAGGAATCTGAATGAAGAGGCGGACAAGAGCCTCTACCTGGAGGAGGTGGATCGGAAATTCCAGCGAAACCTCCTCAGGGATTTCCTTGAAACGCCCGCCTTTTCCTACTCCGACTTCCGTGAAGAGGCCCGCGGTATAGACGATCAGTTCTCCCGGGGTGTCATTCTCTGCCATCTCAGCTGCCGGAGCGGCACAGCGAGCAAAGTCCCCCCCATGGACAAGCTGGCGGGCATGATCAGAACGGTCTACGAATCGGTACCCGATCTGGTTCTGATCCGCACGGGAGAGAACCGGCTGTCCTGGTTCCCCCCTCCTCCGGAGGAAGGCCGTTCTCCGGGGCTTCTTCTCTCCCGGATCAGGCGGCAGGCAAAGATCTACTTCTCCCTGGAAACCCTGATTATCCACAGCGTCCCTATGACCGATCTGCAGGAGATCAGAACAGCCTACGGAGGCATAAGGGAAAAGGGGACCCTCCTCTTCTACGGAGAGGGAGGCCTGTTTCCCTCGGAGGAGCTGGTACTCTCATCCCTGCCGCCGGACTGGTCGGCCAAGGATTATGCCATCGCCCTGGGGCAGGAGGGGGAGAGAGCCGAGGAGAGACTGAGGGAAGAGATCGAATGGCGCATAGACTACGCCGCCCGGGAGCGGATCTCACCCGCCCAGCTGATCGCTTTCTTCAGCAGCACCCTGGAGTATCTGGGATTTGTGGAAAAAGCCAAGACTGATGCCCTCCCCTTTCCCGAATCAAGGGAGGAGCTTCTCCTTATGTTCGAAAGAGAAGCCCTCCGCCTCCTCTCCGGAGACAAGGAAAGGCTCTTTTCGGTGAAAAGCCGGGAAATACAGCGGGTACTCAAGTATATAAACGATAATTACCGCAGCCGGATCTCCCTGGAAGAGCTGGCCCTCATAGCCAATCTCAACAAAAGCTATCTCTGCCGCCTTTTCAAGGGCGAAACCGGCTCATCCGTGGTGGATTACATAACCGATCTGCGCATAAACAGGGCTCTGGCCCTTATGGAAGAGGGGCAGACCTACATAAAGGGCATAGCCGAAGCGGTCGGCTTTGAAGATCAGTTCTACTTTGCCCGGGTGTTTAAGAAAAGGACGGGAATAAGTTCCTCCGAATATATCAAGGGCCTTTACCAAAAGAACGGGGCTCCCTGAGTCGGCATCAAAAAATCATGTCCCCCTCTGACTTCCGGGTCAGGTCAGGGCAAATACTCCCTCTGATCCTTATCCCAGCGGAATGACCTCCCCTTGGATAAACCGGAAGGGGTCACGGAAATGTCACGGTATCCCTCGGTAAAGGAGTCCTGGAGGAGGAGGATTCTGGAGTCTTCGCAGATAGAGTGCTGCCTGGTTCCGTCTTCATTCCAATCCCCCGCATAGTCGGTAAAAGAGAATACCGGCTGGGCAAGGATTCTGACAATGTCCCCATCGAGGGGCAGGAACAGCAGCAGGGCCTGGTACTCGGCGCCTCCCCCCGCATAGCCCTCAAACCAGGATACCCTGATGCCGAAGGCGGCAGCCTCATCGTTCAGTTCGTAGTCGCCGAAGTCAAAGCGGTCAAAAGCCATGGGCTCCCATCCCTCATCTCCCGAATAATCTACGGGACCGGCCAATTCCGAATTATTCCAGCTCACCCTAAGATCAAGGGGATAGGTATTGCGGGCCAGGACGGAAAAAACGCCGTCTCCTTTATACTCGAGGAGGGCCAGAAACAGCTCTTGCCCATAGTCTTCCTCCCCGTTTAAAAGAGTAATCCCGATAAACTGGTTTTCCCTCTGAGGCCAGGGTTTCAGACCGACAAGGGAAACAGAGCGGCTTGTATTATCCGGAGCGATAAGGCTGATGAGCTCCGCCTCGCCTATGCACGGGGGAAGAGAAGTCCCGAAACCGTCGGGTCCCTCTTTTCCGAGCATCTGTTCGTTCCAAAAAGAGAGACCCTCTTCCGTCTTCAGAATACCGGGCACTTCAGACAGGGAGTTCACCATCTGCGCCTGCAGAGGCAGGAATATAAAAGGGAGAAGAAGAATTAAAACACCTTTTTTCATTCAGTTCCTTTCCGGCAATTTGAGCAGGAACATTATAGGGATGATGAACTTAACGATTCAAGCCTCTCTTGAGAGATACAGCAGAGCCGGGATATTTTCCATGGGCTCTTCGAACAGGGGGGAAGCAATTGCCTATGAGAAGCTGATTGGAAACGCCCGGCTTGCCGGCTTTTCAAAAAATAACATACATTCTCAAATAAATAGTGGACGCCTCACCGCCGGCAGACTGGTACAATAGGGTTCTCAAGGAGTTACACAATGATTGAAAAAGCCAGAGATTGCAAATTGATAGTCCGCCCCATCATCGGCTGCCTTACCCACTCCCACTTCTGGGAAGGCCCCTGCCGTGCCGGGAAAAAAGAAGATATGACCGTAGAAGCCGAAACCGCCGCCGCGGACAAATCTTTCGCCGCCGCCGTAAAGCAGCTTGAAGCCCTCACCGACAAGGTGGAGCTGCTTCCCCCTGTGGACGCCCGCTATGATGAGAAATTCGTCGTGGGCCGGGATGTCTTCGAAAAGATAGAGGAGGACATGGACAGGGTGGATTTTTTCCTGTGCCTGAACTGGCGCATCCCCAAGCTCGAACGGTACAGAAAGCCCATCGTCATCATGCAGAACGGCAATGAGGGAATCGATTTCGCCGCCTACTGCCGCTCCCTGGGAGTGGAAGCCCATGTGGCCATGGATATGCAGGACCTGAACGAGATCGCCCATCTCCTCTGGACCCGTAAAGCCGTATCCAAAACGAGAGCCCTGGTCCTGACGGCGGGCAGTCAGCCCACCTTCGGCATTCAGAGCCTCATCAGAGACCCGGACATCATCAGGCAGAAATACGGTATGGAGATCGTCAAGCTGCCCTTCCGGGATATTTTTCCCTATATGGACCAGATCTCCGATGAAGAGGCCCAACCCATTGCCGACAAGATGATAAGCGGCTCCGGCGAAACGAAGGTCAACACCGCATGGTTCCTGAACGATATCAAGTACTACCTCGCCGCCAAGAAGATGATGGAAGTGTACCAGTGCAACGCCTTCTCCACGACCTGCCATGAACTCTGCACGTCCGAAATCCCCCAGGAACGGAAGTTCACCCCCTGCGTCTGCCACTCCCTCATGAAGGACGAAGGTATCCCCAGCGGATGCGAGGAGGACCTGAACGCCCTTCTGGCCATGACCATCATGCAGTACGCGGCGGACAGGCCGGCTTTCATGGGCAACCCCAATTACGAGGCCGATGAGCTCCTGCGGATTCACCACGCCGTTCCCGCCCTGTGCATGAACGGATTCGGCACAAAGCCCCTCCAGTACAAACTCTGGGCCTTCACCGGCCAGGGATTCGGGGGAAAGCTCCAGGTGGACTTCACCGAAAACAAGGAGGACGAGGTCACTCTGGCCCGGTTCAATCCCGCCGGTGATACGGTTTGCGTGAAAGTGGGCGAAGTCATCCGCTCCGAATATGACGAAGTGTACTGCAGTCCCTACTACTTTATTAAAATGGATGACGCCAGAACCTATATGCATAATCTGGCGGGCTTCGGCCACCATCAGGTACTGCTCTTCGGAAACCATATGAAACTGATGAAAGAGATGTCCCGGGTCATGGGCTTTACCGTCCTGGAAGGATAATCATAGATTTATGATCTATCTGAATAACGGCGCGACGTCTTTTCCCAAACCTCAAATCGTTAAGGAGACGTACGCCGCTTTTCTAAACTCCGTCCCCGGAAGCCCGGGCAGGAGTTCCGGCCGGAACGGAAAGGTTTTCCGGGAATGCCGGGAGAGCCTGGCCGAACTTTTCGGGATCGGGGAGGCGGATCGGATGTTCTTCACAAGCGGAGCGACCGATTCGTTCAATTTTCTTCTGGCCGGACTGGATCTGTCCGGTAGAAAGATCATAACCACCGCGACGGAGCATAACAGCGTACTCAGGCCGCTTTTCAATATGAAACAGCTGAGCGGCTGTCAGGTGGAGATCGTTCCCTGCGACGAAACGGGCCGGGTCGATCCGCGGGATATTATCAGCCGGCTGGATTCGGATACGGCCGCGGTCATCGTCAACCACTGTTCCAACGTGACCGGTGCCGTTCAGGATCTGAACGCCATTGGGGGTATCACCCGGGAAAGGGGTGTTCTCCTCCTGGCCGATGTCTCCCAGAGCGGCGGATGTCTGCCCGTCAAGGCCGATGCCTGGGGCGTGGACGCTCTTGTTTTCACCGGCCACAAAAGCCTCTTCGGACTCCAGGGAACGGGAGGCTTCTACCTGAGGAAGGGGGTTTCCCTCGAACCGTTCCGCTTCGGAGGGACAGGCTCGGACGGACGGCGCCTCAGCTACGGACCGGGGGAAGCCCCCTACGAAGTGGGGACCGGGAACGAGGGAGGAATAGCCGCCCTGAACGCCGGCGTCCGCTATATCCTGGATAAGGGAGCGGCTTTAATCACCCGGAAGGAGCAGGAGCTGCTCGACAGGCTCAGAAAGGGATGCGAAGGGCTGCCCGGGGTAAAACTCTATGCCCCCCCCTCCGGGGAGAGCGGTCCGGTCGTCAGCCTGGCCATGGACGGCATGACTCCCTCCGATCTGGGCTATATCCTCTACAATGGCTACCATATGGTGACACGCACCGGATACCACTGCTGCCCACTCATTCATGATTATCTGGGAACGGCCGAAAGGGGAACCCTGCGGTGCAGTTTTTCCTGGTTCAACGATTCTGCCGATGTGGATGCTCTCCTGGCAGCTCTCAGGGACGTGCAGGATTCCCTGGAAGGAGCGCCGCCGAAATGAACGTTGTGAAGATCGAACCCTCCACGGAACCCTGCGCCGAAGCGGGCTTCTACGGTTATGATTTTTTCCTGGAAAATGAAATCGGCGATGATTTTATAAATTCCCTCCGCCCCCTCGGCTCCCTTATGTATCTGCCCATGCTGAAAAAGCCCTTTTTCAAGGTGGAATCGGATTATTACTTGCTGAAAGGACTTAAAAGTGATAGTTTTTTCCGTATGGCGGTACATGGCGATTATTTGCATGAAATAGACAGAATCAAAGGATTTGTGGAAAGCCTTCCATGATCCTGACCCGGGATAGTGTCCGCCTCACTCCCGACTTTCCCTTCAGAGCCTACGACGTCACCCTGAAAAAAGAAGATAATAGAGAAGACAGCTATCACTGGCACGATTTCTGCGAGATAACCTTCATCAACGAAGGCGGGGGGTTCTACTTTGTCAACGGCCGCCGGTATCCGGTAAACGCCGGAGACCTTATCATATTCAACAATACCGAACCCCACGGCTGGCAGGTCTCGAGCCAGGCCCTTCGCCTGACGGTGGTGGTTTTTTCCCTGAATTTCATACCCGATATCCACGACGATTATCTGAATCCCTTTATCAGTCGGGGCAGCAACTTTCAGAATAAAATCGGCCGGGAAGAAGCGTATGCAGCGAATATCATCGCATCGATCAAAGAGATTTATGGGGAATACGCCGAGAAGAAGCAGGGCTACAGACTTATGATAACGGGAAATATGCTCAGGCTTCTGACCTTCCTGACGCGGCACTACGAAAAGAACGAGGGTGATACCATGGGAAACGCGACGTTCGTGGATAAGAAAAAATCCATGAGGCGCATAGAAGAGGCTCTCAACTATATCCGCTGCCATTACTCCGATAAAATCACCCTGAAGGAAGTCGCCGGGGAAGCCTGTATGAGCGAAAGCTACTTCAGCACCTATTTCAAGAAAATCACCAATATGAACTTCATGGATTACGTAACCGATCTGCGAATCCAGAAAGCCCGGGAGCTGATCAATACCACCGACCTGACCCGTACGGAAATCGCCCTGCAGTGCGGCTTCAACAATATGTCGAATTTCTATAAAATGCTGAAAAAACATACCGCCGATCCCTCCGCAGAAGTCCTATAACAGCCGAGCATCAGGAGATCATCATGAACTGGATTGAGAGAATCATTGAGCCGAAGAACCGGATAGACGAAAAGAGACAGATATTTTCCAACCGAAGGCTCCTCTCCATCATCATCCCTCTGTTCGGGGAGCAGTTCTTCATTATGCTGGTCGGAATCGCCGACACGCTTATGATCAGCTATGCGGGAGAAGAGGCCGTATCGGGCGTGTCCCTGGTCAACATGTTCATTACCGTTTTCCTCTTTATCTTCTCAGCCTTCGCCTCGGGCGGTGCGGTTATCATAAGTCAATACATAGGCAACAGGGACAGGGAAAGCGGTCAGAACGCCGCGGGGAAACTGGTCGGCATAGCCGCTGCGGTATCGGTCATCGCCATGATTTTCGTGCTGATTTTCACAAGGCCGATTCTCGGAGCCCTTTTCGGCCGGGTCGATCCGGGTGTCATGGATGCCTGTATCACCTACCTGAGGATCACAGCCTACTCCCTGCCGGCGGTGGCAGTCTATAACGCCGGCGCAGCTATCTACCGGAGCATGGGGAAAACAAAACCCATCATGCACATATCCATCGTCTCCAACCTCCTCAACGTGGGGGGTAACGCCATAGGGATCTTCGTTCTCCATGCGGGCGTGGCCGGAGTGGCCTGGCCCTCACTGATCGCCCGGACCTTCTCGGCCATGACCATAATGATCATGTGCTTCGACAAAAGGAATACGGTATACCTGAAGATCCGTGAGATTCTGGCCGTCGACAAAGCCATGATCAGAAGAATCCTGAACATAGCCATTCCCAACAGCATAGAAGGGGGCATCTTCCAGATGGCCAAAGTCGCCCTGGGTACGATCACCGCCATGTTCGGAACCAGCCAGATCGCGGCCAACGGCATAGCCCAGAGCTTCTGGAGCCTCTCGGCCCTGGTCGGAGTGGCCATGGGACCTACCTTCATCACCGTCATAGGTCAGACGATGGGAGCGAAAGATAGGGTGGCGGCGGATTATTATATGATCAAAATCCTTAAAATGGCCTATGCGGCATCGATCATCTGGAACGGGTTCCTCCTGCTCATTGTCCCCTTCGCCCTCCGACTTTACGACATCAACCCGGAAACCAAAAACCTGGTCGTGATCCTGGTCATCATCCATAACGTTCTCAACGCCCTTGTTTTTCCCCTCTCCTCCCCTTTCGCCAACGGGCTGCGGGCCGCGGGGGATGTGAAATACACCATGATGGTCGCCGTTCTATCAACGGTTCTGGGCCGTGTGGTTCTCTCCGTCATTTTCGGCATCTGGCTGAATCTGGGTGTCATCGGCATCGCCCTGGCCATGGTGGCCGACTGGTGTTTCCGGGCTTTTTTCTACCTGTCCCGCTACCGCGGCGGCAAATGGAAAACCTTCAAACTCATCTGAGGTTTCCCGTTCAATCTGTACGGACAGGACTGAGACGTCTCAGCCGGGCATCCGCTCTGTCTTCCAGAACCCATATGGCGCCGTCCGGCCCCTGCTCCACCTCCCGAATCCGCTTCTTCATATCAAATCGCTCCGCCTCGCCGGCTCTTCCCCCTTCGCCTATCGCAACGCGAACCAGGGATTGGGATGCCAAGCCCCCGATAAATCCGCTTCCCTTCCACTGGGGAAAAAGTTCCCCGTCGTAGATGATCAGTCCCGAAGGGGCGATGGTGGGAACCCAGTACTCCTCGGGAGCGTGGAAATCGGGGCGGGTGTCATGGTCGGGAATATCCTCACCGGAGTACTTATTCCCCCAGGAAACGAGGGGCCAGCCGTAATTGTCCCCTTTGACAATAAGATTGAACTCGTCCCCGTGCCGGGGCCCCATCTCGTGGGCCCACAATTGTCCCCGGTCATCAAAAGCGATCCCCAGTAGATTCCGGTGGCCCAGAGTCCAGAACGTCTTAGCCAGTTCCCCCTTATCTTGAAAGGGGTTGTCCGGGGGAACGGTACCGTCCTCATTCAGTCGGATAATCTTTCCCAGATTCTGATCCCAGCTCTGGGCAGGAGAGCCCTTCTGGCGCTCGCCGGAGGTTATGTAAAGAGATCCATCCGGTCCAAATACCATTCTGTGGGAGTAGTGACCGTTTCCCGGAACCTTGGGAAACTGCCTCCATATCACCTCGGGATTTTCCAGCACGGCACCGTTTTCATCTCTGACCAGGCGCGCTCTGGCTACGGCCGCCCCTCTTCTATCCTCCCGGCCCTCCTCGGCATAGGAAAAATAGACTAGGCCGTTGCTTTCAAATCGGGGATGGAGGATAATATCACCGAGGCCGCCCTGCCCTCCGTACGCTATTTCGGGCACCCCTCCCACGGCCTGCCGTGAACCGGTCTCCGGGTCAAATATGATGATGCGCCCCGATTTTTCCGTTATCAACAGCTCCCCGCCGGGGAGAAAAGTCATGGCCCAGGGCTCATTGAATTCTCCGTAGTTCTCTGCAAGAAGAAAAGATCCGTCGCTTCCCCTGACCCTCTCTTCTGAGAGGGGCTGTGAAAAAAGGGGAACCATCAATATCAAAAGGATTATTATCCTCAGTGTTTTTTTCATTTTATCACCTTCCGTTATTTATAACTTACATTATTAGTCATACAAAGTAAAATTAATAATGATAAAACGCTTTCAGGCCGCCCCATCCATGCTCACGGGAGCCGGTTCCATTACCTGATAATTTCTCCATAAGAATTCCTAATGACGCCATATATATAACTCGTTTTATTTTTTATATCCTTATCGATATAATATTATCAATTCTCTCTGTCTCGTGTGCTGTTACTGTCTTCAAAAGACCCGGAGAGATCCAATACAACGGAGGAAAAGTGATCATGAAAAAACTCAAATCGCTAATGATTCTATTTATCCTGTCCCTTCTTACCCTCGGCCTGATCGGTTGCGGAGGAGATAAAAGCGGAATGCAGGACGGCAGCTATAGTGCCACCCAGAAAGGTTTCGGAGGAGATGTAACCCTATCTCTAACCGTTTCACACGGAAAAATCAAAGATGTGGAGATCACCGGCAAGGATGAAACTCCTGCGGTCGGTCAGGCAGCCATGCCCAAGCTGGCCGAAGAGATAAAGAAAAATCAGAGTGCCCGGATTGAAGCCGTTTCCGGTGCCAGCTATACCAGCAAGGCTGTTATAGCCGCTGCGGAACAGGCTCTGGCTGAAGCCCGGGGAGAAGAATTAGCCCTGGCAGAAGTGAAGATGGCCGACGGGACATACACAGCAAAAACCTGGTCTTTCTCACCGAGCTTCCCCCTCGAAGTGGAAGTGACAATTGCCAATAATGCCTTCAGCGCCATCAAGGTTGTCGGCGGTAACGATACGGCTCCCATTCTCCAGAGCGCCCTGGATCTTCTTGTCCCCCGCATGATAGAAGCCCAGTCCGTAGCCCTTGATGCGGTTACCGGAGCCACCTCTTCCAGTAACGGTATCAAAGCGGCCACCGAAGACTGTCTCCTGCAGGCTATCAGAGCGGCAGGCGGCGACGAAGCGGCAATTAAGAACTTCTATGCGGAACCCGCCAAAAAAGCCGAGACGGTAACTCTGGATACGGATGTACTCGTCGTAGGTATGGGCGGTTCGGGAATCGCCACGGCTGTCCGCGCCGCCGAAGAGCTGTACGCGGCCAACGGCAGCAATGCCGGGGCCGTGAAGGTTCTGGGTATAGAAAAGGCCGGAAAATACGGCGGAACCAGCGCGGTCACCTCCTCTCCCATGTCCATCAATCCCCCCTCTTTCGTAGCAGGCAACGGCGGGAAACCCTATGTGGACGTGGATGTTCTTAAAGCGGCATGGATTGATTACACCGAAGGGGACGCCAAGGAGTGGTCCATCGACTACATGATGAACGATTCGGGAAAGGCTTCCGACTGGCTCATGGAGAGAGGATTCGACTTCGGCGCTCCCATGCAGGGTCTGGCCCAGCCCTATCTGGCTGTTGTCGCTTACGGCGGCGGTTTCGGAACCAGCAAAGCGGTCGTTCAGACCTACTTCGACACCATCATGAAGCACTACGAAGAGATCGGCGGTAAAATCATGCTGGAAACGGCAGCCGAGGACCTTATTACCGATGCAGACGGAAATGTCACCGGCGTTATCGCCGAAGGCAGCGACGGCACCCGCTACGAGATCCATGCCAAGGCGGTCGTTCTGGCCACCGGCGGATTCGCCGGAAGTTCGGAAATGACAGAGAAGTACCTCAAAACCGATTATTACCCCCTTACCGGTGCTCCCTACAATGTGTACGGTATGCGCCAGAACGACGGTACCATGCTCGAAGCGGCCATCCAGAAAGGCGCGGCCACCTATAACATGAGTGTTCCCCCGGTCAGCCATATCGGCGGCGCCGCGGCCATTATGCACGACTTTGACACCACCGTTCTCGAAGGAACCTTCGACATGTGGTCCGGCCGTGAAATGACCCAGTCTCTCAATGACATTCCCATGATGCTCGCCGTGGCTCCCAATGCCCTGGGCGTTAATGCTTCGGGTAAAAGGTTCACCGACGAAACCGCCCTCGGCTCCTACGGGAACTGGCAGGCCGGTCCCCGGTACTATACCATCTGGTCTTCTGAAATGATCAATGAGATCAAGAATGAAGGACTGACCTTCGGCACCAACGGACTTTTCGTAAATCAGGGCGGTTGGCCCCTGCATCAACCGATTCCCAATATCGAAGACGTGCTGGCAAAAGCGGAAGGCCACGGCATTGTCGTCAAGGCCGATTCCCTTGAAGCTCTGGCCAAGGCCCTGAAGATGGATCCGGCGGTTCTCACCAATACGGTTTCCCAGTACAACACCTACTGCGATACCCGGGAAAATCCGGCTGACGGCATCGTTAAGAGCGCCGTGATCTACGATCTTTCCGGACAGCCCCTGCAGGGTGATTACGACACATTCCATAAAGTGGAAGGCGACGGCCCCTACTACGCCGTTGTCGGTTCGCCCTGGATCTACTCCACGGCGGGCGGTCTTGATATCAACAGCGACTTCCAGGTTCTCGGAACCGATGGAACGGCTATCGGCGGACTCTATGCGGTAGGAACCGACTCTCTGGGAGTTCTTCTTACCGAGAAGAAAGAGTATGTCGGATACGGCGGCGCCGCACAGGGCTGGGCTTTTACATCCGGCTATCTGACGGGAGCCATTGTGGCAGAAGCAGTTAAAAAGTAATTATTTAATACTTTCTCACTCTTATAACAGAATTTTCCGCCCGTTCAGCTTTGCCCGAACGGGCGGAATCCTTTATAATGGGCTTATTGGAGAAAGGAAAGCCCCTATGGACATGGTTGGATTAAAATATTTTCTCAGTGCGGCCCGACTGCTGAACTTCACAAGAGCGGCGGAAGAGTGCTGCATAACCCAGACAGCCATGAGTCTCCATATCGCCAAGATGGAAAAGGAACTCGGCTTTCAGCTTTTCCACCGGAACCACAGGACTGTCAGCCTGACTCCGGGTGGTTCGGCCTTTCAGAAGGAGGCCGAGACCATTCTGAGCCTTTACAACGAAGGCGTACAGAGGAGCGCGGCTGTTGCATCCGGCTACGAGGGAGTACTCAGAATCGGCTTTACCAACTATATAGAGTGTTCCTTTCTCCCGGAGCTGATAAACTCCTTCAGAGAGCGCTATCCCCATATAGAGATCATCCTCAATAAAAATCCCCAGCCTGAGACCCTGGCCGACCTGAAAAGCGGACGGAACGATATCACCGTCGTCTTCCCCTACGATACCATGGACAACGACGATTTGAACTCCATCTCCATAGGATCCTACGATATCTGCGCCGTTCTCCACCGAAGCCATCCCCTGGCGGGCCGTAAGAAAATCAGCCTGAATGAACTCAGTGACGATACGTTCATCCTCTACGGCAGCAGCAAGGCCCCCAAACTCTTCAGACAGGTCCAGAAGGACTGGCAAAGCTGCTCCTTTTCGCCCCGGTCGATAATGGAAACGGACAGCGCCGACGGCATTCTCTTCCTGGTGGAAGCCGGATTCGGCAACTCCCTCCTGCCTTCCTATATAAGGCAGATCAGGAACGACCAGATACGGGTGATAGACCTGGAGGACAGCCACTTTTCCGTCGAAATCACGATCGCCTACTCCCGGAACAATACCAATCCCTCCCTGGAGCTCTTTCTCTCGGCCCTGGAAGAATTTCCCCGGTAAAAGAAGCCCTGTTTTTGACAGGCCCCGGCTTTTCGATTAAAATTTAGAAGTAGCTTTCCTTGAAAGGGGATGTAAAAAACTGATGGCCGACCACAGGAACAGCAAAGCAGATCTATATGAAAAGATGATAGCCAACATGGGCGAAGTCATCGTTATAATCGACTCCCTCAGCAGGATTAAATACGAAAGTCCCAATGGAGAAAAGTTTTTCGGCTGGAAGCAGGAAGAACTGATCGGCAGGGACTACCTCTGCCACATCTATCCGGAGGATATCCCTCGGTTTCAGGAATTTCACGACAGGCTTCTGGAAGATGCCGATAGTGAAGCCTGGATCGAATGCCGTTATCTATGCAGAAACGGTGATGTGAAATGGATAGAATTCACCGGCAAGAATATGTTTTCCGATCGGGACATCCGGGGTATCCTGGGAAACTTCCACGACATATCAATACGGAAAAGGACCGAGGTCTCCCTGCAGGAGAGCGAAGAACGGTTCAAGGCCCTCCATAATGCCTCTTTCGGGGGGATAACCATCCATGACAAGGGAGTCATCCTTGACTGCAACAAAGGGCTTTCCGATATCACCGGCTACACCGTCGAGGAACTGATCGGCATGGACGGGCTGCTTCTTATTGCCGAGCATTCCCGCGACCTGGTGATGGGGAATATCCTGAATGGGTATGAGGAACCCTACGAAGCGGTGGGGCTGAGAAAAAACGGGGAAGAGTATCCCATCCGGCTGGCGGCGAAAAACATCCCCTATAGGGGCAAACCGACGAGAGTCGTGGAGTTCAGGGATATCAGCGACCAGAAAAAAGCGGAAAAGGAAAAAAAAGAACTGGAAGACCAGCTGATGCAGGCGCAGAAACTGGAATCGGTGGGGAGACTGGCCGGGGGCGTGGCCCACGATTTCAATAATATGCTGGGAATTATCATCGGCTTTTCCGAACTGTCCCTCAATTCCCTGGAAGAGGATTCCCCCCTGCGGGAGTACCTGGGAGAGATTCTCGATGCGGCGGAAAGGTCCATGGAGATATCCGCCCAGCTTCTGGCTTTCGCCCGGAAGCAGACGATCAAACCATCGGTCATAGACATAAACAGAACCATAGAGAACATGCTTAAGATGCTGAAGCGTCTGATAGGCGAGAACATAAGCCTCAACTGGCACCCGGGCAGCGGCTGCCGTCCCGTCCGGATAGATCCCGCCCAGATGAATCAGATTCTGGCCAACCTGAGCGTCAATGCCCGTGATGCGATCTCCGATGTGGGCGTCATCACCATCTCCACGGAGAATGTCCTTCTGGAACGGGAAAAATCGGGAGTTCCCCCGGGAGAGTACGTCAGACTGACTTTTACCGATTCGGGACAGGGTATGACCGAAGAGGTCCGTCAGAATATTTTCGAGCCTTTCTATACAACCAAGCAGGCCGGCAAAGGCACCGGTCTCGGCCTCTCCACGGTCTACGGAATCGTGAAACAGAACGGCGGCTGCATTGGGGTGGATAGTTCTCCCGGAAAAGGCACCACTTTCAGCATCCACTTTCCTCCCGCGGAGAGTATTCCGGACAGTGAAACGGTCCCGCCCCCCTTGCGGGAGACGCCCCGGGCTTCAGACCATGAACTCATCCTTCTGGTAGAGGATGAGCCGGGCATGCGCTCCATGGTCTCCGCCATGCTCCGGGAACTGGATTATGAGGTTCTGACGGCGGAAACGCCGGAGCATGCCATAGAGATGGCAGCGAAGGAAGGCTCCCGCATCGATCTTCTTCTAACCGACGTGATCATGCCCTCCATGAACGGCCGGGACCTGGCACAGAGGATTTCCGCTCTGCTGCCCGGCATGAAAGTTCTTTATATGTCGGGCTACACATCGGATGTTATCGGCAAAGACGGAATCATAGAGGAGGATATCCTCTATATACAAAAACCCTTTTCCCGCCAGCATCTGGCGGTGACTCTCTGGGAAATCCTCCAGAAGGACCCGCCCTGATCACTGGATTTTTCTTTGCCAAAAAGGTATTCTTCCTTTATGACGATAGGTACAGCTCCCGCGAAAAACGCGACGAAGGTTCTTCTCCTCGGTTCGGGCGAACTGGGGAAGGAAGTGGCCATAGAGGCCATAAGGTTAGGGTGCCGGGTTGTGGCATGCGATAAGTACGACAACGCTCCGGCCATGCAGGTGGCCCAGGAATCGCGGGTGTTCGATATGCTGGACCCGGCGGCTCTGGAAAGGACGGTAAAAGAGGTCAAGCCCGACTATATCGTGCCCGAAGTGGAGGCTATCGCCACGGAGACCCTGCTCTCCCTGGAAAAGGAAGGGTTCAATGTCGTTCCCAACGCAAAGGCGACCGTCCTTACCATGAACCGGGAAGGCATACGCCGCCTGGCGGCAGAGGAACTGAAAGTCGATACGACCCCGTACCGTTTTGCCGAAACCTTCGAAGAGTTCGAAGACGCCGTGAAAGAAATGGGTTTGCCCTGCGTGGTCAAGCCGATTATGAGTTCCTCCGGACGGGGCCAGAGCGTCATCCGGAAGGATGAACATATAAAAGCCTCATGGGATATGGCCCAGACCGAAGGACGATCCGGGGCCGGCAAGGTCATCGTCGAAGCCTTTATCGATTTTGACTATGAAATCACCCTGCTTACCATACGCCATAAGGGGGGAACCGCTTTTCTTGACCCCGTCGGTCATCTGCAGAAAGACGGGGATTATCAGGAATCCTGGCAGCCCCAGCCCATGACTCCCCTACTGCTCGAACAGGCGCAGGAGATAGCCAGGACCGTTACGGATGGTATCGGAGGCTGGGGAATTTTCGGGGTGGAACTGTTTATCAGGGGAGATAAGGTCTTCTTCAGCGAAGTTTCGCCCCGTCCCCACGATACGGGAATGGTCACCATGATCTCCCAGAATCAGTCGGAGTTCGAACTGCACGTCCGTGCCTTTCTGGGCCTTCCCCTGGGAACGGTCAGGCAGTACGGACCCGCCGCATCGGCCGCCGTCGGCGTCAGGGGCGATTCTACGGACATCAGTTACGGGAATTTAGAGAAAGCTCTGGCCGCCCCGGATACCTCTTTGAGAATCTTCGGAAAACCCGCGGTAAGCGGCCACAGACGAATGGCCGTTACCCTCGCGCTAGGCGAATCACTGGAGGAAGCCCGGGAAAAAGCCCGGAACGCCAGGGACGCCGTGGAGATCTCACTTAACTGAGAAGAGACGGTTACCCCAGTTCATATCTGACGGTATAGGATCCCGATCCGGCTTCCGCTTCGGGATTCCCTTCACGGTCTGTAAACGTCAGCCCGTCCGATTCCAGAACCGAGGCGTTATCCATCAGGCGGATCAGGGCAGCGGCATTTGCCGGAATACAGACTTGCAGCCGGATAATTTTTCCGCCCTTTTCCGATACCCCTTCAACATCCCATCGGACGGCAACCCGCCCGTATACCGACCGATAGCTGCTCTCAACATATTCCAGCTCCCCTCCTATCCTCGGGGCCACAATCGTGCGGGCGTATCCGGGGGCCCTTTCATCAATCTCTAATCCGGCGGCGACCCGGTACAGCCACTCCCCTATCGCTCCGTAGGCATAGTGATTGAAGGAGTTCATATCGGGGCTCCACATGGAGCCGTCCGGCCTGATGCCGTCCCAGTGCTCCCAGATGGTGGTGGCTCCCTTCTTCACCTGATACAGCCAGGAGGGGAAGTCCTCCTTCAATACAAGGTCATAGGCCTCCTTCAGGCATCCGTGGGAACTGAGGGCATGGCAGAAATTGGGAGTCCCCACAAATCCGGTGACCAGGCAGCCGTTATGTTCGGCCAGGAGCTTCTTCAGCGCTTCGATCGTCCGGGGGACATACTCTTCGGGGGCGAGATGAAAGTGCAGAGCCAGGATATGGGCTGTCTGGGTTTGGGCCGTCATGTTCCCCTGATTATCGAAAAAGGTTTCCCGGAAGGTCCGGACAATCTCGCGGTGATACCCTTCATACTCTTCGGCCAGCCTCTCTCTGCCCAGAACGCGGGCCGCCTTCACAAAAAGCTCCGTGGAATGGGCGAAATAGGCCGTGCAGGTCAGCTCATTGGGGGTGGCGCCGAAATAGCTCCCCTCCTCGGCGTCCAGGGCGACCCAGTCTCCGAACTGCAGCCGGTAGTTCCATATGTTTCCTTCGGCGTGGCTTCTCATGAAATCGATCCACCCCTTCATGCTGTCGAACTGGGTTTCCAGAATCGTCCTGTCCCCGTAGGTGAGATAGAGATCCCAGGGGACAATGACCGCCGCATCACCCCAGGCGGCCGCCGAATGGGTCCCCCTGTTCAGAAGCCAGTCGTCAAAGGAGTACTTGGCCAGAACGTCGGGAACGACATGGGGTACGCCCCCCTCCTCCGTCTGATCCAGGGCCAGATCCCTCAGCCACTTGCTGAAGAAATGATAGGTGTTCCCATTGAAATCGGCGGTGCGGGAAAAAATCTGGGCATCCCCCGTCCATCCGAGTCTCTCGTCCCTCTGGGGACAATCGGTCGGCACATCCACGAAATTGCTCTTCATTCCCCAGCGGATATTCTCCTGCAGCCGGTTAATACCGGGGTGGGAACATGCGAAGCTGCCGGTTCTCTCCATATCGGAGTGGACGGCATAGGCGCCGAAGTTATCCAGATCGGCCCGGCCGCAGAAGGATTCCACTTGGATGAACCGGAATCCGAAGAAGGAGAAACCGGGCCGATAGCAGAAGGGCTCAGAGTCCCTGACCGTATAGCTAATCGTCTGGGCGGCCTTCCTCAGGTTCTCCCTATAGACATTGCCGTCCCTGTCGAGAACTTCAAAGCATCTCAGAACGATCTTATCCCCCGCCTTTCCCTGTCCCCTTATCTCGGGGAGGGCCGACATGTTCTGCCCGAAATCGATAACCCTTTCTCCCTTTGGCGTAAAGAAAGCCAGCTTGGGGGCCACATAGTCATTCAGACAGACGGGAGAGCCCGTCTGGGGTTCGATTCTCTCCGAAGTGCAGGGACAGGCCCGGGCCTGCTTCCAGGACGAATCATCAAGGCCCGGAAGGTTCCAGCCGTCCTGCTCAAGGAAAGCATCATAGGTCTCCCCGTCATAGATCTGGGCATGGACAACGGGGCTGTAAGTTCCCCGCCAGCTTTCATCGGTATAAAGAGTCTCCCCCGTTCCGTCCTCGTAGGTCAGATCCATCCGGAGGGAAAGGGAAGCGTAATCGCCGTAGAAATTGTGGATATGGAGGAAACTTATGGTACCCTTGTACCATCCCGCTCCCAGGTGGGCTCCCACCGCGTTGACTCCTTCCCGGACATATTCCGTCACATCATAACTCTGATAGAGCAGCCGACGATCGTAGCTAGTCCAGCCCGGAGCCAGCTCGTCTTCCGATACTTTCTGACCGTTGAGGAACAGCCTGTACAGTCCCTGAGCGGTGGAGAATATCCGGGCAGACCGGACCGGTTTACCGACGGAGAATTCCTTTCGGAGATAGGTTCCCCGGGATTTTTCAATATCCCCCTCCCCTTCCGCCGTAATGAAATGGGTCTTCAGTTCTCCGGGCTCCTTCAGACCTCCCAGCATGGGCACGGCCCGGCTGAATCCGGTGGTAACGGTCCCCTCGCCATCCGCGTCGGTCACAGCCCTGACCCGGGCGTAACAGAGCATACCTTCCTCCGGGACGAATCCGTCGGCCCGCACGTAGGCCGATCGGCTTGAATCGACAAGGCCGGAGTCAAAAAGAAGATCGCCGAAAGATCCATCCCGCCCTATCTGCAGCTGATACTGCTTTTGACGGCAGTTGCGAAAGGAGGAGCCGATGGTCCAGGAAAAGCGGGGCGACTCGGTGATACCGGCTATCCTGTCCAGATAGTTTGCTTTCAGACTCAGTATTTCAGACATGGAGATTCTCCTTAAAGTGCTGGGGACGTCAGCCCTTGACGGCGCCGCCCATCATTCCCGAGACAAGCTGCCTCTGGAAGAAGATGAAGATAACCAGCGGGATTATCGTGATGACCACCACATTGGCGAACAGCAGATTCCACTGGGAGCTGAACTGACTGATAAAGGAGTAGAGCGTCAGGGGAGCCGTGATATTCTTCGCACCGGGAAGGAAGTAAAGCGGTCCGACGAAATCATTGAAAATATTCACCGAGCTCGTGACGACGACTGTCACGATGGAAGGTTTGAGCAGAGGAAGAATCACGGAGAAAAAGATCTTCAGCGGCGTGGCCCCGTCGATAAAGGAAGCCTCGTCCAGGTCCCGGGGTATGGCGGTCATGGCCGTTCGGAAGATCACCGTCGCAAAGGGCATGAAGCAGGCCACATCGATCAGGATCATGCCGAACATGGTTTTGTATATGCCCAGACGGCGCAGCAGGAAGACGGTGGGTACCACCGACGGGGGAATCATGAGCCCCGCCACCAGAACGGCCATGAGAATTGTCGCCGCCCTGTCATCCTTCCGCTGGGCGACAAAGGCGAAAAGGGCGGCGAAAATAACGATCAGAATGACGGACCCGACGGTCAGCAGGGAGCTGTTCATAAGAGCCCTGAACATCCGGTAATCCCCGTAGGCGATAACCTCCCTGAGGTTCTGCCAGAGCATGAAGTTCTCGGGCAGGCTGAATTTCAGCAGAGCCGCCTCCGGACCGGTTTTGGAGGCCATCAGAAGGATATAGATGAAGGGGATGATAAAGACAACGGCCATGACGGCGAATACGAGGAGATTGGCCAGGCTGCCGGTTATACGGGATTTCATGCTTTTCATAGCTCAATCTCCTTGCTGTTGAAAAATCGCCGCAGGGGATAGATGAGGATCGTCACCATAAGGAAGAGAATCACGTTCCCCGCCGTGGACAGTCCGTAGAATCCGGCCTGGTACTGTTTGTAGATAACGGATGTAAGGACGTCGGAGGCGAAGCCCGGACCTCCCCCGGTCATGGCCCATATGAGATCGAAGGTCCTGAGACCGCCGATGAATGACAGAAGAATAACGGTAAAAGTGGAGTTTCTCGACAGGGGAATAATCACGTGGCGGAATTTTATCCAGAATCCCCCCTCCAGTTTGACCGCGTCAAAATAGTCCTGGGGTATGGCCAGAATTCCGGCCATAAAAATCACCGTGGCGATTCCCAGGCCCTTCCAGACATCCACAAAAATAACCGAGAAAAGGGCCAGCTTCGGGTTCCCCAGCCAGTCGGGCCCCTTTATCCCCAGATGTCCCAGAACCACATTGATGACTCCCGTATTAGGCTGCATCAGCATGGAGAAGGTGATTCCCACCGCGATGGTGCTTATCAGAACGGGAAAGAATACCACGCTGCGGTAAAACCCTTTGAACCTGATGCCCGAAGTCAGCAGCACGGCCACGGGAAGGGCGATAATCGTCTTGAAACCGCTGGTAAGGATCGCATAGATAAAGGTGTTTTTAAATCCTATGGAGAGCATGGGATCGGAAAGGAAAGAGATATAGTTCTCCAGACCGATAAAGTCCGCGTCGAATATGGTCCAGCGGGTCATACTGTAATAGAAGGCCGATAAGGTGGGCAGTATGAAAAAAATGCCGAATGTCAGGATGGCAGGCAGATAAAACCAGTTCGGATAGGCACGTACGAGAGTCTTTGACTTTGCTTTGCTTTTCATAATTCTCTTCCTGGATATGAACGGATACCCCGCAGACGGGCTGTCTGCGGGGAAACGGTGTGATAGAGGCAGAATCCTACCAGCCGGCCAGCCCCAGCTGCTTGGCCTGATTGGCCACGTCCTTGTCATAGTTGGCGGCGGCCTCTTCGGGGGACATCTGTCCCGTTCCGACGGCAACGCAGAACTGCTCAAGCCGGGGCCCCTTAACGGGAGAGAGGAACTCCAGGGCGGGAGCGGAATTGCCCGCGTCGATATAGGAAGAGATATCGATAACCGCGGGCAGTACGGATGCGGGCATCTTGGCTCCTTTCACAAGATAGGGACCGGAGGGGGGAATCTTGCTGTTAAGAGCATCGATGCCTTCGGGAGAAACGGAGAAAGCCAGGAATTTCTTGGCCGCCTCCAGCTTGGCCCCGGTAGTTGTCCGGGGAACATAGTTGGCAGAAAGCATCCAGATGGTCGCCCCGTTCTTGGCGGCGCTGCTGCCGGGCTGGGCGAAGAAACCGATGTCCTGGGCTTTATCGGGCCAGTTGGTCACGATGTTGGTCAGGGCAAAGGAGAGCATGGGATAGTGGGCGCCCTGACCGTTGGCCAGCATATCGAGCCCCTGGTTGTACTTGGCTGTGGCGAATCCATCCTGATACCAGCCCTTGTCAAAACCTTCTTTGAGGTGTTTGAATCCGGCCAGGGCGGCGGGAGTCGTGGCGAATTTCACCTTGTTGGCCGTATACTGCTCGGCGAAGTCCGCATCGGCGGCCTGAATATTATAGTAGTCGGCCAGAACAAAAAGCTGGGAAGTCCAGGTATCCCCGTAGGTGGCGATAACGGGAGCGATGCCGGCAGCCTTGATCTTCTCATTATTGGCGGCGAATTCGGCCCATGATTTGGGAATGCTCAGTCCCAGTTCCTCATAGACCTTCTTATTATACAGGATTCCTCCGCCCATGGCGGTCTGGTTGGGAACGCCGAATACCTTATTTCCCTGGGAAACGGTCATTTTGAAAGCGTCGTCCACAACATCCATAAAGGATTCTCCGGAAAGATCGACCAGTGTTTCCGAAGGGTTCAGAGCCTGAAGCAGAGAACCGGCATTATAGTAGAACATATCGGTCATCTCTTCGGTGGCCAGACGGGTTTTTACGATATTGTCACCGTCGCTTCCGCCGGCCCGGAGCTCCATTTCAAAAATGATATCCGGATTCCGGGCGGTAAAAGCATCGGTCAGAGCTTTGGCCTGCTCCTGGTCGGTTCCGCTGGCTACCAGGTAGGTCATGGTGATGGGCCCCTGGGGTTCAGCGGATTTGGCGTCGTTTTTTCCATTGGCAAACAGCAATGAAACAAGCATCATAACGAATACAATCAAAACCGATTTTCTCATCATAAAGTATCTCCTTAACTTTCAATTGTTTTCGTTTTAATATGTTTTTGCGAATCTGTCAAATTCTTTTTTGTTTATTATTGACCGCTCCGGCAGCGATCATTGTCTCATTTGGACCTAATTTCCCCTTCGATCCGGGCTAAGGAAAGGGGGTGATTCATACATAGGGATCTTTCTTTTTTCTATAATTACTACTTTTTTTATAGTTTTTACTTCCCTTTATTACTAATTAGTAGTATATTCGGTTCATAAGATTTCCAAGGAGATATCAAGTATGAAAATAGCAGTAGTTTTTTATTCGACCTACGGACACATATATGAAATGGCAAAAAAAGCAGCAGAAGGGGCCAAGGAAGCCGGGGCTGAAGTGGACCTTCTCAAGGTGCCCGAGACTCTCAGCCCTGAAATAGTCGAGGCTCTGGGTGCGACGGAAGCGCAGAAAGTCTTTGCCGATGTAACGGGAGCCAAAGTAGAGGAACTTCCCTCATATGACGGGTTCATCTTTGCCTTCCCCACAAGGTTCGGCAACATGCCCGCCCAGTTCAAGGCTTTCCTTGACGCCACAGGCCAGCTGTGGGCCCAGGGTAAACTGACGGGTAAACCCTTCGGTTTGATCACGTCCTCGGCAACCCAGCATGGAGGGCAGGAAACCACCCTGCTCACATCTCTGGTTCCTTTCATTCATCACGGAATGATTTTTGTCGGACTACCCCAGACCGATCCGGCCTTATCCGACGTGACGGCGGTGGGAGGAGGTTCCTATTACGGAGCATCCACCATTACCGGTGGAGACGGCTCGCGGATGCCCGATGAGAGGGAAAAGGGCCTGGCGGCCACCCTGGGAAAAAGAGTGGCCGTTGTCGCCGGAAAGTTAAGATAACTCGCCCCCGACTATATAAAAAGAGCGGCATAAGGGCCGCTCTTTTTTTGTGCTGTACTCTTTCCCTAGGAAGCCAGCTCGACCGATTCTACCCGGTTCCACATCCGCCTGTTAATGCGGAAGAAAAGAAAAGCCGCCATAAAAAGGGAGAAGAAGTCGGCCACGGGCTGGGCAAAGACAATCCCGGTCAGTCCCAGGGTTCTGTCCAAAATAATCAGCATCGGCAGGAAGACGAGACCCTGTCGGCTCACGGAGAGGATGAGGGATTCCTTGGCCGCTCCGACGGCCTGAAGGGCGTTCATAAAGACAAAAAGAATTCCGAGGACAGGACCGGTGAGAAGGAGTACTTTCACAAAATCCGTACCAAAACTGTAAACTTCGGGGGAATCGATGAAGGCCCTGACAATGACCCCGGCGCTGATCCGGCAGGCAACCGTAAGGACAAGCCCCATACCGACCGTATAGAGGAGTGAAACTTTGAGAATGGACATGAAGCGTGCGCGGTTTCTGGCTCCGTAATTAAAACCGAAGAGGGGCTGAACCCCCACGCCCAGTCCTATCTGCAGAAGGGCCACGATCATGGCGACCTTCATGGCCACTCCCATGGCCGCCACCTGGATATCCCCGTAGTGCACCAGGAAATTATTGAGGATGATATTGGAAGCACTCATGAGGACATTATTCAGGGCTGCCGGTATGCCTATGGCCAGAACGCCGGTGAGGATCTTATCCCCCATTTTAAAATCCCGGGGAGAAAGGGAGAGGACCGTCGTTTTCCTGAGGATATAGTAGACAAAATAGACGCAGCCCGCCACATTTCCGATGAGCGTCGCCCAGGCGGCTCCCGCGACACCCATATCCATGGATAAAATCATGATGGGATCGAGGATGATATTGACCACCGTACCTATCATCATACCCACCATGGCCTCCTTGGCTTTGCCCTCGGCTCTGACGATATTGCTGAAAGCCGTGGAAAGGATGACAAAGGGGGCGCTGGGCGCCACAACAACCAGATAATCCCGGGCAAAGGGCGCCGTATCGGCACTGGAGCCGATTAATTTGAGAATGATGGTCATGAGTCCCAGAAAAAGGGAGAGCATCACGACGCCGGCGACCAGGGAGGCATAGAAACAGAAAGACGAGACATGTTTGGCATATTCCGGCCTTCTGGCCCCCAGAGCGCGTGAGATAACCGAAGTCCCGCCCACGCCGATAAGGTTTCCCGTCGCCATGAACAGGAGGAACACCGGCATGGTCAGCGAAACGGCGGCCACCTGGAGGGGATCCCCTATCTGGCCGACGAAATAGGTGTCGGCGATGTTGTAGATGAGTACAACGACCATTCCGATGATGGTGGGAATGGCGCTCTTCAGTATGGCCTGGGGAACAGGCATTTTTTCAAAAATATGATTTTCCATCTTCAGTTAATCCTTAAAATTTTCATAGACTTTCTCGAGAAGGCGCACAAGCTCTTCCTTCTCCTGCTTATTGAGCCCCTCCATCAGAAGGGTCTCCATCTTTTCCCTGAAGAATTTCATATCCTTGTGGATTGCCTTCTCCTTCGGAGCCAGCTCAACGATTTTCATTCTCCGGTCCCCGTCATCGGTCCGGGTGGTAATAAGTTCCTTCTGTTCGAGCCTCTTAATTATCCCCACGGTGGTGGGGTGGGTTATTTCAAAATAGGCCTGCAGGTCCTTCTGCGTCGTAACAAGCCCCTCCCTGTCGTGGAGGTATCCCAGAAAGCGTCCCTGCTTTACGGTTATCCCGTGATTTTCCAGTTCATAATTCGCTTTTTTCTTGATTTTATTATTGATCAGACCGATCAAGTACCCCACGTCACCATGTTTCCCCATGGAAACCTCTTTTATGTAGCATGCTACATTAATAGAAAAAACCCGCCATTAAGTCAAGCCTGATGAAAAGGGGACAGCCGATCCTCCCGGGATCCGGCCTACTCCACCCTGAGAAACTCTTTCCTGTCCTTATCGTAGTTGAATACTTCTCCCGTTTCGATGATGTAGTACCATCCGTAAATATTGATGCTCCTTTCGCGGTATTTCTCTTTGATGTAGGGATAGGTAATGAGGTGATTCATCTGCTCGATAATGTTCAGCTGCTCGGTCATCCACTCCCTCTCGCGGGGGTCAGTGATTCCGCTGGCTTCGATCTTCTCCTTGACCCGGCCGGATAGCTCCAGCCAGTGCTTTGTGTGGGGCAGACGGTCCAGATTCTTCTCATTTTCAAAAAGGGCGTTGCACCCGCCGCAATTGGAGTGACCGCATACAACGATATTGTCGACTTCCAGCACCTGCACAGCGTACTCAATGGCCGACGTGGTGGCCAGATACTCTTCGGCAAGACGGTAGTAGGGAACGACATTGGCGATATTTCTGACAATAAACAGTTCTCCCGGCAGGGTTTTCGTGATAAGAGAGGGGACGACCCGGGAATCGGAACAGCCGATAAAAAGCGTATGGGGCGTCTGTTTCCTGCCGATTTTTTCAAAAAGATCCTTATGCTCGTGAAAATCTTTCGTATTAAATTCTTTAATCCCGTCAAATAGTTCATCCATAGTTCTATTTTTCTCTATTCTTTCCTTTTTTTCAATATCCTACCGGGATACTGGGAAAGGGAGAAGACAAGTCCGGCCTTTTCCTTGCATTTCCCCCCGCAGTCTTCTATTATTCAGATATATACAAAATATATTTCAATTTATGAAATGAAGGTTTAGACATCAATGAAAATTTCCCTGAAGGAATACTTCCTGTCACTCTCCTCCCTGCTTGACTTTCTGGAAGTGGAGCTCCACTCGAAACCGACAAATCATTGCAAACGGGTGTCTCTCTTTGCCCTGGCCGTGGGGAACCGCCTTGGTCTCTCCGAATTCGATCTGGTCACCCTCGGAGCCCTTTCCCTGCTCCATGACCTGGGCGCCTCCCACGCGAAGATCATCCAGATTCTGGAAAAGCAGCAGAATCCCAACGTGGAAGTATTTCCCGACCACTGCCGGGCCGGAGCGAATCTGATTGACCGTATGCCCTTTCTGGCGGCCTACTCCGATGCCATCCTCTATCATCATGAACGTTATGACGGAAGGGGGTTCTACGGCTTGAATGAAGAGATTCCCCTTTTCTCACAGATTATCGCCCTTTCCGACCGGATTGACCTGGGGATGACGAATATCGGTCTCTCCAAGGAAAGAATGATGGAAACCCTGAAGAAGGAGAGCGGGAAGAGCTTCTCTCCCGACCTGGCAGAAGTCGGGCAGTCGCTTCTGAATGAGGACTCAATGGAAGTGTCTTACCTGGACGCCAATATTGCACATGCCCTTTCTGAACGCTTTCCCGACTTTACCCTCGATCTGTCCTACGAAGAACTGACGTCCATGACGGGCGCCTTCTCTACGATAGTGGATGCCAAATCTCCCTTCACGAAAAACCATTCAAGCGACCTGGCATCAAAAACGGCGGTTATGTGTAATTATTACGGGATGGACAAAATCAGGACCCACCGCATGATCATTGCGGCGAATCTTCACGATATCGGCAAATTATCCGTTCCCAACAGAATCCTGGACAAGAACGGAAAACAGACTAAGGACGAATTTGCCGTCATCAGGCAGCATACGTTTTATACCAGGCAGGCCCTGTCTCAGATAAGCGGCTGGGAGGATATTACAAACTGGGCCTCCGACCACCACGAGAAACTTAACGGGACGGGATACCCCATCGGCAAGGACCGCAAGGAGCTTCCCTTCGAATCGCGCCTCATGGGCTGCCTGGATATCTATCAGGCCTTAAGTGAAAGCCGGCCCTATAAGGAGGGGTTCTCCACGGAGAAATCCTTTTCCATAATGGATGAGTGCGTCGGTTCCGATGAAATAGACGGCGATATCACCGCCGACCTGAAAAAGGTTTTCGGCCGGCTCTGATCCGGGAAGGGCTCCTACCCGCGAATATTGTTCCGCCCGCCCTCTTTGGCCTCGTACATGAGATTGTCCGCTCTCTGGAGCAGTTTGGCAGGGTCGTCCCCCTTCCACTCCACCAGTCCCCCGCTGAAGGACATTCTGAGCCCGGAGTCTATATCGGGAAAGGCCAGACGGCTGAATCGATCACGGATCCTCTCTGTCTTCTCCTTTGCCTTATCCAGGGGGAGCCCGGGCATGACAAAGAGAAACTCCTCACCGCCGTAACGCCCGAAGATATCACTCTCGCTGCATTTATCATGAAAAAGCCGGCATATCTCCTGCAGGATCCGGTCGCCCTTGTCGTGACCGTAGGTATCGTTGACCCTTTTGAATTTATCGATATCAATCAGCATGACCGAGAGGGGGGTACCCTTCTCTTCGGCCAGAAAAATCTCCTTCCTGAGAAGCTCAAGCACATGGCGCCTGTTGCTCACCCCCGTGAGAGGATCGGTAACCGCCAGCTTTTCCATTTCGCTGCGCTTCTCTTCAAGCTCTTTCATCACAAGGAAGTGGCGAAAACTGCTTTTCAGCCGGGCTGTGAGAACTTCCGAATCGAAGGGTTTGAGAATGTAATCGTCCGCTCCGGACTCCATCACATTGAGTATGGATTTACGGCTTTCCAGGGAGGAAATCACGATGATGACCGAGAGGGGATTCTCATTGCGCAGCCTCATCACCAGCTGCTTTCCCGAAATGCGGGGGAGGACCATATCGATCATATAGATATCATATTTCTTGCCCGAATCAATCAGCTCCTGCGGATCGCTGTACAGATCGAGGTGGGTGATATTCTGAAAGGCGAGAATGTTCCTGATAACTTTGAGGATAAAGTGGCTGTCGTCAACCACCGCGAAGGAGGCCTCCCTCATTTTTTCCGTCAGGGCGTCTTTGCGTCTGATGTTGTGAATATGCTCGTTCAGTTTATCCAGGGTGAAACCGTTTTTGGGAATGATATCTATGACACCCAGCTCAAAATAGGTTCTCCGCGCCTCTATCGTGTCGGCGGAGGAGAGCATGATGACAGGAATATCCTTATATGCCGAATCTCCCAGCTCTCTCAGAAAAAATTCGGAAGATCCGTCTTCCAGCTCATGGCCTGTCAGGATAAGTTCAATATCCTCCCGATCAAGGATTTCCCGGGCCTCTTTTATGGAAGAACAGCCGAATATCTGTTCATTCTGAAGATCCGACCCCTTTTTTATCACCTTCTGGAAAAACTCGCTTCTGTCCAAATGAAGAATTCTCATGATTCCCTCCCCTGCTGTCCATCCGTGCCTGAAAATATGCCGATAGGAGCTGTTATTCATCAATAATAATACAGAAAAGTCGGGAATACCATAAAAAAAAGCCGCAGGGATAACTGGTAAAAAGATCAGGGGCTGCAAACATCCCCGCGGCGGTGTAAATGACTTAGTAAAGAATGCCTATCTCCCTCTCCATAAAAAAGCGGATCAGCTCCGTGGGAGATTTCATGTCCGCCACGACGGAAAGAAGCTGCGAGTCGCCGGCGATTCTTGTGAGCAGAGAGAGGACCCGCAGATGCACGGGATCCGAACTGGAAGCGATTGTGATGAAAAGATGGGTTTTTTCCCCGTCGATGGCGTTGAAGTCGATCCCCTCGGGGCAGTATCCCACGGCGAGGGCGCTGTACCTGACGGGCGAAAGGCCCGACTGCCTGGGATGGGGCAGAGCGATACCATGGCCGATCCCGGTGGACATGAGCTTTTCCCTCTCCAGGAGCTGCTGCAGATAGGAGTCCTCCTCGGACAGGGCGCCGCTCTGCTTCAATGCATGGCTGAGCGTCCTGAGAAGATGCTCGGGAGTAACGGCGGGAAGATCAAGAAAAACGCAGGAGGGATCGATCAGTCTGCCCAGGGAGATGGCGTCTTTCTGCGCATGAAGGGCATCGATGTAATCCTTCTGGGGAATAACATTCATCTGGGACTGGAGCCATCCGTCCAGCATGGTCTTCATAAAACGCCACTGGCCGCCAATCTTGGCGCAGGGGATGGCATTGTCCTCTATCATTCTGTGAATCGTCTTCTCGGAAACTTTCAGATACCGGGCCGTTTCGGCCAGAGTGAGTACGATGGATTCCATATGATCCTATTTCCCCTCCGTCGCCACGACGATGGAACAGACATTATCTTCAAAGAGAAACGTCCCCCAGGAGACGGAAAGGGTGTGCTCCGCTCCCCGCCCATCGGTATACTCCACTTCAGACCCGGGCATGAGTATGCCCGCGAAGCCCTCATGACGGGGCTCGAATCCGAGGACGCCCCCGGGAGTCGTGATGCGGCAGTACCGCGCCTGTCCCTCGAAGGGGATTTTATTGTCCTCTGCAATGGTCAGCTTGAAGGTTTCCATTGCTACAGTTTCCCCGCCTTCTTACGGGCGTCCTCGACCGTTCCGACCATGTAGAACGCCTGCTCCGGAAGGTCGTCATGCTTACCTTCGATAATCTCTTCAAAGGAGCGGATGGTATCTTCCAGGGGGACGAAAACTCCTTTCATTCCGGTGAAATGTTCGGCCACGCTGAAAGGCTGGGAGAGGAATTTCTGTATTTTCCGGGCCCGTTCAACGGTCTTCCGGTCATCCTCGGACAACTCATCCATACCCATGATGGCAATGATATCCTGAAGGTTCTTGTAGACCTGGAGTATCTCCTGGACACGGCGGGCCACGGTATAGTGCCGTTCGCCCACGATATCGGGAGAGAGCATTCTCGAGGAGGACGCCAGGGGATCCACCGCTGGGTAGATACCGATTTCCACGATGGCGCGGCTCAGGTTGGTCGTGGCGTCCAGGTGGGTAAACGTGGTGGCCGGAGCCGGGTCGGTATAGTCGTCGGCGGGCACGTAGACGGCCTGAACCGAGGTGATCGAACCTTTTTTGGTCGAGGTGATTCTTTCCTGAAGCTCACCCAGCTCGGAAGCGAGGGTGGGCTGGTAGCCTACGGCCGAGGGGATTCTTCCCAGCAGGGCGGAAACTTCCGAACCGGCCTGTACGAAGCGGTAGATGTTATCGATGAAGAGCAGAACGTCCTTCTGCTCCTCCTCACGGAAATACTCCGCCACACTCAGGGCCGAAAGGGCAACGCGGGCACGGGCTCCGGGGGGTTCGTTCATCTGGCCGAAGATAAGGGAGGTCCTGTCGATAACGCCGGAATCCTTCATCTCCCCGAAGAGCTGGGTACCCTCCCGGGTGCGCTCCCCCACTCCGCAGAAAACAGAGTTTCCCCCGTGGACCTTGGCGATATTATTGATAAGTTCCATGATAAGGACAGTCTTACCTACACCGGCACCGCCGAACAGACCGATCTTTCCTCCCTTCATGTAGGGGGCCAGGAGATCGACGACCTTGATGCCGGTCACCAGAATCTCATCGGACGTGCTCAGCTCCTCAAAGGCGGGGGCCGGGCGGTGGATGGGAAAGGTGGTCTCGCTCTCTATGGGACCCTGTTCGTCCACCGGATCTCCGGTAACGTTCATGATACGCCCCAGAGTTTTCTCTCCCACGGGTACGGAAATCTGCTTTCCCTCGTCATGGACATCCTGCCCTCTCTTCAGACCGTCGGTGGAATCCATGGCGATGGCCCGGACGGTGTTGTCGCCGATATGCTGAACAACTTCCAGCACCAGGTTCTCTTCCTCCTCCGACAAGGCGGGATTGGAAGTTCTGAGGGAGGTGTATATCTCGGGAATCCGGTCATCTTCATAACGGACATCCACAACGGGTCCCAGTATCTGTACGATTGTGCCTTTTCGTTTCGTTTCGTTCATAAATTATCCCTTTAATGCTTCCTTACCGGATACGATTTCGATGAGCTCGTTGGTAATCGTAGCCTGGCGGGCATGATTCTGCATGGTGACATACTTGTTTATAAGGTCTTCCGAGTTGTTCGTGGCGTTCTCCATGGCCGTCAGCCGGGCGGAATGTTCGCTCAGAGCGGAATGGATGAGAAGAGCGCGGAGCTCGTCCTTAAGGTAGTTTTCCCCGTAGCCGGCGGCCAGCTCGTCACCGGACGGCTCGGAATCGAGAAAACCCGCAGGCTGTTCCTCTCCCTCATACGCGGGAAGAGGCAGCAGTCGCCGGCGGTCCGTATAGTGCTGGAGGGTGGATACGAACCGGTTTCCCAGAACCCAGACCTCCTGAATCTCTCCGGAAAGAAACCGCCGGTAAACCGATTCGGCAATTTCGGAAAGAACTTCGCGCGTCATAACCCGCTCGTGGTTCTCCTCCTTTCTGAGGATTTCCCAACCGGCCCTGCGGGCATGGTTGATTCCCTTGATACCGATGCAGGTGAACTCCAGTTCGACACCCTTTTTCTTCATCCGGGCGGCAAAAGAGTCGGCCGCCTTGAGAATCGCGCTGTTATGGGTGCCGCAGAGTCCCTTATCGGCGGAGAAAATGATCATATGCGCCCGGGAAACCTTCCCGTAACCCCGGATAACCGGATGGGAAGAGTCCTTGAGCAGAGCGCTGATCTCCCGGAAGATCCGGTCCGTCTCCTTCTGAAACAAAGCCGCCGAATTCTGAAGGGCCAGGAATTTTCTCAGCTTGATGGATGAGATCATATTCATGGCCCGGGTCACCTTCTGCATATTCTGCAGAGAGTGAATCTTCCGGCTTAAGTCTCTAACGTTACTCATAATTCGCCCATTATATCCTTGACGATACGGCGGAGATCCGCAGGATTCTTCGCTTCCATCCACTCCTTCTCATAACGGGGATGCTGCACAATGCGGGCCAGAGCCGACAGAACAACCAGATGAAAATGCCTCTGATCCTGCGAACCGGCCAGGAAGTAGATGGAGTGAACTTCGTTCATCATATCACAGAAGTTAATCCCCTTCTTCGACCGGACGACAAGTAGTTTGAAGGTATCTTTCTGATCCACCACAATATGGGGTATGGCGAAGAAGGGACTCAACGCGGTGGAACTGGACTCTTCCCGTTTGATAAATCGGTCGTACATCTCGTCCTTATCCAGGCCGGAACCGTCCAAATGCTCAACGGCTTTTCTGAAAAGGTCCTCCATGGAGTCGTTCTTCTCGTAATCGATAAATTCGCAGGAATCAATCAGTCTGGCGAAGCGGTCCGCCTCGGTCTCGTCCTTGCCGGTCATGATCTCCTCGATCTCCGTTTCAAGGGAGGGAGAAGCGAACTCCCGGGCCGTCAGCCTTTCGACAAGCTTGAGCATGTCCCGGTTGATGGTGGAGGAGCCCTGACTCATGGCCAGGGAGATATTCAGGTTGAACCCGGAATCCACGCCGGAGACGGCCGAATCGGGCCGGAATGTCTTCTCGAAGCGGTCGAATAGACCATTCAGCTCCTTATCCATCTCCTTATCGAAAGCCGCCCGGGAGCGAAGTTTGTCCATAAAAGCGGACTCTTCCCTGTCCAGAAAGGCAAAAAGTTCCTGCTGGTAGTTCAGAAGTTTCTCCGTGGGGTACTTATCCAGCCTTCCCAGGATGCCGGCCTTGAGAATCATGACCTGTTTGAACACGTCGATGGGACTGTACTGGGGCTGCTTGAGAATCTCTGTCAGTCCCTCTCCCCGGTGAAGCTGATTCTTCGTCGCCTCGTCCAGATCGGAGGAGAACTGCATGAAGGCGGCGAGCTCCCGGAACTGGGCCAGGTCGATACGGAGCGAACCGGCGGTCTGCTTCATGGCCTTGAGCTGGGCGTCTCCTCCTACACGGGAAACGGAGATACCCACATTGATGGCGGGGCGCAGACCGGAGTTGAACAGGTTCGTTTCCAGGAAGATCTGACCGTCCGTTATGGAGATGATATTCGTGGGAATATAGGCCGAGACGTCCCCTTCCTGGGTCTCTACGATGGGAAGAGCCGTCAGGGAACCGCCTCCCTTTTTATCACTCATTTTCGCCGCCCTTTCCAGAAGGCGGGAGTGGAGATAGAAAATATCGCCGGGATAGGCTTCCCGGCCGGGTGAGCGGCGCATCAGGAGGGAGAGCTCCCGGTAGGCCTGTGAATGCTTGGTTAAATCGTCGAACACGACGAGGGCGTGCCGGCCGGTATCGCGGAAGTACTCCGCCATGGCCGTAGCGGCATAGGGCGCCAGGTACTGAAGGGACGCGGGATCGGAGGCCGTGGCGGCCACGACGGTGGTGTACTGAAGAACCCCGTGTTTCCTGAGCGTCTCGATCAGCTGTACCACCGATGAGCGTTTCTGTCCGATGGCTACGTAGAAACAGTAGACCCGGTCTTCGTCGGTGGAGTTTTTCTGATTGATGATGGTGTCCACGGCGATGGTGGTTTTTCCCGTACGCCTGTCGCCGATGATCAGCTCCCTCTGCCCGCGGCCGATGGGGATCATGGAGTCGATGGCTTTGAGTCCGGTCTGCATGGGCTCATCGACGTTTTTCCTGTCGATAATGCCGGGACCTTTGACTTCCACCCGGTTCCACTGGACCGGCTCGATGCCGCCCAGACCGTCGATGGGATTTCCCAGGGGGTCAACGACACGGCCGAGAAGAGATTCCCCCACGGGGACCTCGGCGACTTTCTGGGTCCGGCGCACCCGGTTGCCCTCTTTTACCTGGGCGTAGTCGGAGAAGAGGATGACGCTCACCGTCTCCTCTTCCAGGTTCATGACCATACCGTTCACGACGGCGCCCGATTCCAGATCAATTTCCACCAGCTCGCCCATGAGAATGTTATCCAGTCCCCAGACCTGGGCGATACCGTCGCCCGCCTGGAGAACGCGGCCCGTTTCCACGGCGGCCGCTTCGGGGGCGAAACCGGAAATTCTGCTTTTCAGGACTTCCAGAATCTCCGACGGTTTTATTTCTTCTCTCATATCGTTTTCCTCTTTAGGATGGCTTTGAAACTGTTCAGTCTTCCCCGCAGGGACATATCCAGGAATAGATTATTCCACTGAAAGGTCAAACCGCCCAGCAGTTCACGGCGAACGCGCCAGACAGGGCGTATTCCGCCGCCGATGCGTTTTTCCAGTTGTTTTCCGATCTCTTCTTTCGTCTCGTCATCCTGCCCGGATGCACTCTCTATAACCACGGCGGTTATATTATTGGCCCGGTCCATCTCCTCCTGCAGCGCTTCCGCCAGGTAGGGAAGAGCTTCAAGACGATTGTTGCGAAGAAGCTCCCCGATGGTCCTGCCCGTATAGTAGCTCAGGTAGGGCAGAAAGGCCGTTTCGACGAAGATACGGTTTTTCCCGTAAGAATCGGAAGGATTCAGGCAGTACGGCCTTAACTCGGGCAGTTCCGAGAAAAGCCGGTTGAGCACGGCAATGTCCTCTTCCAGTTCCTTCAGCCGGGAATCTTCCCGGCTGGTCTCGTAAAGAGCCCGGGCATAGCGCTTAATTACCAAAAGCCCTTTCATAGTTCCTTAACCAATTCCCGGGTGAGTTCCCTCTCCCGGTCCCCCACGAAAGAAAATCCAGCCACCCTTTCCGAAGCATCGCATACAAAATCGGCCAGATCATCCTGCAGCTGTTCCATAACCGCCTGCCTTTCTCTGCCGGCCTGTTCCCGGGCCTGCGCCAGAATTTCCTGGGCTTCGGCCCGGGCCTGTTCGGTCAGGGCTCTCTTAAGCTCATCCGCCTGCTTCCGGGTTTCCAGAAGCATATCGTCCGCTTCCTTTCCGGCCTTTTCCAGTATTTCGGCCCTTTCCTCTTCTATCTCTTTGAGGCGGGCTTCCACCTTTGCCGTCTTATCTACGGAGGAGCTGATATAATCCTCTCTCTCCTGCAGATTTTTCAGGATAGCCGGTATGACAAACTTGGCGAGTATGAAAAAAAGGATGCCGAAAGTTATCCAGGTCCAGATCGCCAGACCCGGCTCAAGTTTAAATAAATCCATCGTTCTTACTGAAAAATAACCAGCAGGGCGAGAATGGCTCCGAAGAATGCCAGACCTTCAACAAGGGCCGCCACAAGAATCATATTGGTTCTTATGTCCTTCTTTTCAGCGGGCTGACGGGCGATAGCTTCCAGAGCCCGACCGCCGACGAGACCGATTCCGATACCTCCGCCGCAGATACCCATGCCGGCGCCAAGAACGGCCAATGCCTTTGCTAATAATGTCATGTCCATAATGTTCTCCTTATCATAAACAAATCTCTTTAATGGGAACTTGCCATTGAGATAAAAATACAGCTGAGAAGAGTGAAGACCATCGCCTGAAGAAAGGCTATCAACACTTCCAATAAATAGGTAAACGCGGCAAAGGGGACCGCCACGAAACCGAAGAAGGGGCTGATGATGAAAATCAGCACCAGAAAAGACAGAATGGCCATATGTCCGGCGAACATATTGGCGAAAAGCCGGAGCCCCAGGATCAGCGATTTGGTAAAGACGCTCAGGAACTCCAGGAGGGCGACGAATATCCCTATGCCGAAGGGAGTATCGGAGGGATAGAGGTTCTTGAAAAAGGCAGCCACGCCGATCTCTTTTATGCCCACCACGAAAGTCAGTATGAGAATGAGCACAGCCATTGACATGGTCACATTGATATTGCCCGTCGCCGTCTTGAAGGCGGGAATGAGTCCCAGAAAATTCACGGTTATAAGAAAGAGGAACATGGTGGAATAGAAGGGAATCCAGGGACGCCCTTTCTCCTTGCCCATGACGGAGTAAACAATGTCGTCCCTGACAAAGAGCACAATTGTCTCCAGAGCCAGCTGCGTCTTCTTAGGCTTCAGGACCTCCCTCTTGGAGAAGAGGCTGTACACGACCGATATGAGAAGAACGCTCAGGATCAGCATGAACTGATGCACGGTCATCCCGAAGGGAAGCGTGATGGAGGGGACATAGGGGAAAAGATCCAGTTCCGTGCCGTTGGCCACATGGTGAAACAGAGTACCGGATACGTCATTTTCCTGGGCGGACAATGACGGTCCGGCGAGCATCAGACCGGGAAAGGCGAAAGCTCTCAGATATGATCCTTTTCTGTTTTTCACTCTTTTCATCTTATTTTCCTCTGATTTGAAAATAGTCTCTCCTGTCCTGAATAGTCAAGTTAAAATACCATATTGACCATCTTTGTCCATCTTTGGCTACTCAACTTATTTCTTTTTTACATCTTTTCCGGTATTTTTTTATCTATTCCTGATTTTTCGATGCCCTTTCCCGCAGGATTTTTCTCTCCCGCCCCCCCTTTATTCTCACCCTTTGCCCCCCCTCCCGGCTGTTGTTTTTTCCATTTTGTGTTATAATCAGACATACTTTTACAAACTGAGGAGTTTCTATAATGGAAAAAGATGTCAACTGCGGTTATTGTTCCGGGGGAAAAGCTCTGGACGCCTTTGGAATTAAAATCTGTGATCTGGATTCATCGGTCATCGTGCTCTTTAAAGAGCAGAGTCATCCGGGAAGGATCATTGTGGCCTATAAGGATCATGTCAGAGACCTAACCGCTCTTTCCGATGAACAGAGAAACGCCTTCTTCGCCGACCTGAATAAAGCCGCCCGGGCCGTGGAAAAACTCTACAGCCCCGATAAAATCAACATAGGCGCTTACGGCGATACAAGCGGCCATCTGCATTTCCATCTGGTTCCCAAGTACAAGGATCAGTTCGAATGGGCCGATACTTTTGCCATGAACCCGGGAAAGACCTATCTCTCCGACGGGGAATACGCAAATATGATCGAAGAGTTCAAGGGAGAGCTGCTGGGCTGATCCGGCGGAGAGAAGAGATGAGAGAAGAGTTTACCGAAGACTTGACGGCGCTTCGCCATGACCTGCACCGTATTCCCGAATGCTCGGGGCAGGAAGAAAAAACATCAATCACCATCCTCTCATTTCTCGAAAACTGCCGTCCGGACAGCATTCTGACCGGGCTGGGAGGCTACGGTCTGGCCGCGGTATTCGAAAGCGGGAATCCGGGACCGACGGTAATGCTCCGGGCCGAGACGGACGCCCTGCCCATTCCCGAGACGGCGGATTTCCCCCACGGCTCGCAACGGGAAGGGGTCTCCCACAAATGCGGCCATGACGGCCATATGGCCGTTCTGGCCGGGATCGCCTCCTGCCAGAAAGACAATAAAATCCAGCGGGGCCGCCTTATCCTTCTCTTCCAGCCGGCGGAGGAAACGGGAGAGGGGGCCCGGAGGGTTACGGAGGACGAACGGTTCAGGGAGATTACCCCCGATTATGTTTTCGCCCTGCACAACTGGCCCGGCTTTGCCCACGGTGCCGTAGTGATAAGGGAAGGCAGCATGTTTGCCGCGTCCACCGGACTCGCCATAGCCCTCACGGGCAAATCCGCCCACGCCATGGCTCCCGAGGAGGGAATCAGCCCCGCCGAAGCCCTCAAGAAGATCCACAGCCGGCTTAAAGATCTGTATAATCAGGACAAATCCTCCGACGGCTTCAGCCTCGTCACAACCGTGGGGATGCAGCTGGGGGGAGAGGATTACGGAGTTTCTCCGGGCCGGGGCTCCCTTTACCTGACAGTAAGAGCTTACCGGGACGATATTCTTGCATCCCTTTTGGAAAAGGTCAGATCCCTGGCATCGGAAGTTGCCCGGGAGGAGTCTCTGGAAATAGATTTCCGCCTCTGCGACACCTTCCCGGCGGCGATGAACAGTAGGGAATGCGCCGAACTGGTTCGTCTGGCGGCCGATAAAAACCATAATGCCCTCCTGACCCCTATCCAGGGAATGGCGAGCTCCGAAGATGTGGGTTACCTTTTTCGCGCTTCCCGTATGGGCGGGGCGGTATTCCTTATAGGCTCGGGAGAGAACGCTCCCGCCCTGCACTCCTTCAACTACGACTTTGACGACAGCCTGATCCCCTGCGGAGTGGATATGTTTCTTTCACTCATAGAGCTTCTTTCGGAACGGAACTAATCCCCCTTCCCGTCATATAGATCAACCTCCCCCTTTTCGGTTATAGTATCTGCCAAATGAAATACTTAGTCCAATTAATGATCATTCTGGCGGCCTACCTCATCGGCCTGATGCTGGAATATGTTTTGAATTTTCCCGTCCCCGGGGTCGTATCGGGGCTGATAATACTCTTCCTGGCTCTCCTCTCGGGATTATTGAAACAGGAGAGCATCCGGGATGTTGCCGATTTCCTCCTCTCCCACATGTCTTTTTTCTTTCTCGCCCCCGGAGTGGGACTTATGACGACTGTAGACGTGCTCAGGGGAAACATTCTCCCCTTTACAGTTATTATTCTGGTTACGACCGTCATCGTCTGGTCCGTAACGGCCTTCACGGTCAAAATGTTAAGGAGAATTATCAAATGAGAGAGTTTCTCACATCCCCGGTCTTCGCCGTATTCCTGTCCCTTCTGACCTTCCAGGCAGGAGTCCTGGTCAGGAAAAAATCAGGATTGTCCTTTCTGAATCCCCTGCTGGTGGCCCTGCTGCTGACCATCGCGGCCCTGATAGTACTGGATATTCCCTATGAGGCTTACAACCGGGGCGGTTCAATTATCACCTTCTTCCTGGCTCCCGCCACAATCGCTCTGGCCCTGCCCCTCTACAGGATGTTCCACCTCTTCAGAAAGAACGCCCTGCCCATCCTCATCGGGATTCTTTTCGGTTCCGCCTCGGGCATACTCTCCGTCATCCTCCTGGCCAGGTTCTTCGGGCTATCCGAGGAGCTGACCGTCTCCCTGATTCCCAAGTCCATCACGACACCCATCGGCATGGCCCTTTCCGAGCAGCTGGGGGGGATTACGCCCATCACGGTGATGGCTATTGTCATTACCGGATTGGCCGGTTCCGTTATCGGGCCTGTACTGCATAAGATCTGCCGTCTCAACGATCCCGTGGCCATGGGTATCGCCATGGGATGCAGCTCCCACGCGGTAGGTACGGCCAAGGCGATGGAACTGGGAGAAACGGAGGGCGCCATGAGCGGCCTTACCATCGCCTTAGCGGGAATCATCACCGTTTTTCTGGCACCGCCGATCTGGCAGATTTTCTCCTGAGGCCCGACGGGATATTCGGGGCGGTGCATTTTCCGTCCCTTTTTATGTAAATATGCCAGTTCTCTATTGATACTTATTTATCTAGTTAATACACTTTAGGTATGGAATATTTAGCAGATACAGCGAATTTAGATGAAATCAGAAAGCTTTATGACAGTTTTCCTCTGAACGGCGTGACCACCAATCCCACCATTCTCAAGCAATCGGGCATGAAGCTCTCCGAAGCGGTCAACGCTATCGGAGATATTATCGGAAACAGTCAGATCCACATCCAGGTGAGAAGCACCGACTGCGACAGCATCGTCAGCGAAGCCCGCAAATATAAAACCTATTTCGAGCTGGGAGATAATTACTATACAAAGATCCCCATCACCCTGGATGGGCTCAAGGCGATGAGCATCCTCAAGGACGCCGGGATCAATGTCACGGCGACGGCCATATTCACCCAGCAGCAGGCTCTCATTGCCGCCAAGGCGGGGGCCGATTACGTTGCTCCCTATGTGAGCCGGCTCGACAATATCTCCTCCCACGGCATTGATGTGGTCCGGGATATCACGCAGAACATGACCCATTACAAACTGGATACAAAAGTACTGGCCGCCAGCTTCAAAACGGTGGATCAGATCCATCGCATCAGCATGCACGGATGCCATGCGGCCACGGTCAACCCGGAACTAATCATGCAGCTCATTACCCATCCCATGACCGACATCAGCATCAATACCTTTCTGGAAGACGCCAAAGGGGTATACGACATTTCCCTTTAGCAGACGGGCGGCGGCATTCAACCTGCCGCCGTTTTCATTCCTCCTGCTTGTCCCGGGTGCTGATTTTCAAGGGAACATAGAGCGGACAGAAGGCTATGCTCCCCGTAAAGACCATGAGAAGCCCGGGAATTCCCAGCCACCACAGTTGTCTCGCTGAAACCTGCAGAATAACGGCCAGTACGATTAGAATGGTCCCTGCGGCCAGACGTAAGGTTCTATCAGTTTTTCCCATATTTTTCATTGTCAAACTCCTTAATATATATTTTTTAATATATTAAAATCCCGTGCAGTCGTCCAGAAAAATATCCCTAAATATTCCCTTCCCGGCTCCCCCGGTATTGACGCCAAAATACTAGTACAGTATAGTACAGCATGGCTAAACCTGAGACAGGTTGACAATGCCTATAAAAACCGGATTTATCAGGCGTATAAAAAAGGAGAATTTATAAACATGTTTGCAATGGAAGAATCATTCAGATGGTACGGTCCCAACGACCCGGTTACCCTGGATTTTATTAAGCAGGCCGGAGCCACTTCGGTCATCACCAGTCTCCACCAGATACCCTACGGGGAGAGCTGGCCCCTGGAAGCCATTCTGGAACGGAAAAAGATCCTGGAAGAAAAGGGTCTTGGATGGGCGGCTGTTGAGTCCGTACCGGTCCATGAGGATATTAAAACCAGAACGGGAAATTACAAAGAGTATATAGAGAATTACAAGATCAGCCTGGAAAACCTGGGAAAGGCCGGAGTGGAAGTGGTAATCTACAATTTCATGCCCGTTCTGGACTGGGTCAGAACCGATCTCGCCCACAAACTGGAGGACGGCTCGGAGTGTCTCTACTTCGATCCTGTCCAGTTCGCCGCCTTTGACATGAATCTTCTTCAGAGAAAGGGAGCCGAGGAGGACTATACTCCGGAGCAGAGGAAACAGGCCCAGGCCTTCTTCGACAGCCTTTCCGATGAAGAGAAGAAAACCTTTGAACTGAATCTGATCGATGTATTCCCCGGCACGAAAATGGGCCTCTCCATCGAAGACGTGAGAGCCATGCTCGCCAAGTACGACGATATCGACCGGGAAACCCTCAAGAAGCATTACCGCCTCTTCCTGGAGGAAGTTATCCCCGTGGCAGCCAAAGCGGGAGTCCGCCTCGCCGTTCATCCCGACGATCCGCCGTGGAATATCATGGGTCTTCCCCGCATCGTAAGCTGCGCCGATGATATCCGCGACCTTCTGACCATGGTGGACAATCCGGCCAACGGCCTCTGTTTCTGTACCGGAAGCTACAGCGCCAGCCTGGACAACAACCTTCCCGAAATGATCCGTCAGTTCGGAGACAGGATTCACGTAGCCCACTTGAGAAGCACACAGAAGAACACCGACGGCAGTTTCTACGAAGCCAACCACCTGGAAGGTTCGGTTAACATGTACGAGGTAGTCAAAGCCCTTCTCGAGGAAATGGCCGCCCGCAAAAAAGCGGGAAGAGCGGACTGGAGACTGGCTTTCCGTCCCGACCACGGTCACACGATGATGGACGACCTGGCCAAACCGCCGGCGGACAACCCGGGATACACGGCCATCGGACGTATGCGCGGCCTGGCAGAGATACGGGGAGTGGAATACGGCATTCTCGGTTCCGATCCCGCTCTGGCTGAATCCCTGGGAAACTAGTCTGATAACAGGGGGGATTTTCCCATATTACGGGAGATTCCCCCAAAGGGGAGTCCATACTGAAAAATCTGACCAAACACCGGATAATCATCAACGATCTTAAGGAGAAAATCGCCGCCGGGCAAATTCTGCCGGGCGATCCCCTTCCCTCCATCAACGAGGTCAGCGGACGGTTTCAGGTGGCCAGGGAAACGGCGGTAAAGGCCTATAAGACTCTCAGACAGGAAGGTCTCATTGATTCCGTTCCCGGCAAGGGATTCTTCCTCCTCACCGACCGGATAAGCGATTCCCCCCGGGTTATGCTTGTTCTTAACACCTACAACAGCTACATGCAATCCCTCTACCATGCGTACATGGGAGAAACAGGACAGGCGGCCACAACAGATATCTATTTCCATAACAACAACATAGATATTTTCAGAAACCTTATCACGGCCTACAGCGGCCGTTATACCCACCACATCATCAAGCCCCCCTTCCACAGGGAGGTTCCGGAACTCCTGGGCACGCTGGATAAATCCCGGCTCCTTCTTCTTGACCGCGACGAGTATAAAGATCTGATGCGCCACTATCTCTGCCAGGATTTCCAGGATGGATTCAGCAGGATTCTCAGACAGATCAAACCGAGGATCCTCAGGTACGAGGGGCTTTATCTCATACGTTCCCAGAGCAATCTCCACCCCCAGGCGACATTCGACGCTTTTACCGATTTTCTTGAGGAAGAGAAGATTCCCGGCGGCATACTCCCCCGCATAGACGAAGGGGAGCTTCTGCCCGGAAGGGGGTACATCGTCAACTCCGATGAAGACATGGTGCGCCTGCTGCAGATTTTCAGGGAAAAATCCTGGATTCCCGGCAAAGACGGCGGAGTTATCGTTTATAACGAAACCCCTATCCTGGAGTTCATAGGCAGGGGCATCTCATCCATTTCCGTGGATTTTCCCCGGATGGGCCGCCTGGCCGCCCGGTTCGTAACAGGGCAGCCCGATTCCCGGGTAACCCTCCATCCCGACTATATAGAAAGGCACTCCTTCTAAAAGAGCCGGACACACATCCTCTTCCCCGGGGAGAAAGGGTCCTTTTTTTTGCCATCCCTTTTTTTTACTACTTTTTTACTTGTTTTTTTCACTCTCTTTCAATTACAATCACAAAAAGTCCCGTTCTTCATGTTCCGGGACAATCTACTCATTAAGAAAATATGTGTCCCAGAGGAATTACCATGAAGAGAAGAAAAAGATCTTTTGCCACTCCCCTTATTTTATTGACCATCGGAATCCTTATCATCTGCTTCCTGAGTCAGTTTATCCTTATATCCCAGAAAATAGACCGGGAGATAAAAAAGACTCAGTCATCTAACTTCACATCCATAGCCCAGTCCCTGGCCGATCTTCTGGAACTGGAGCTCGATTCCAACGAAGCCGTGATGATTTCCTATGCAAACGATCTGAGCCGATATATCACCATGGCCGACGTCCCTCTGAAGAACAATCCCGTATCCCATCAGATTATCAAGGAGCTTCAGGAAAGCAACTCCTTCTTCGAATCCGCCTTCATACTGAGCGACCAGGGCATCATTCTCGACTCGACATACTCCGATTCCGTCATCGGAATGGACCTTTCAGACAGGGATTATTTCAATGCCATCGTCAGGGAAAGAAAATCCTCCTTCATCACGCCGAATGTCCTGGAGTCCAACGTAACCCACAACCTGACCGTCGTTCATGCAGCGCCCATCTACCGGAACGGGACGCTCCAGGGAATTCTGGGAATCTCACTGAACCTGACGGCCCTGGGGAATAATTTCATACTGTCACAGAAGATCGGCGACACAGGCTATCCCTTCGTACTGGACCAGGAGGGGATATTCATCATCCACCCTTCGGATGAACTTCTCTTCACCTCATCCCTTGGCATTGACCCTTTCTTTGAGAGGGTGGTCAACAGCAGCGGGACGCTTCTCGAGTCGGACTACTATCTCGAGGGAATTCAGAAGAGGGGCGTGTTCGTCAGAATCCCCGAAACCGGCTGGATCGTCTGTTTTGCCATCAATTATGAAGAATCCCACTACTCCATTTATATACTCCGCGTCCTGCTGATCATTACGGGCACAGTTTCCCTCGTTCTCATATCCCTCATACTGGCGCTTTACGTCAGCCGGATGCTGGTCCTGCGGCTCAAGGGAATAGAGGAGATCATGCACGATGCCTCCGAAGGAAATCTTACGGGACGGGGAAATTCCCGGGGTTCCGACGAGGTGTCCGCCCTGATAGGCGATTTCAATCTGCTCATCGATTCACTGAGGGATTTTTTCTCCTCCTTGAACGGCAATCTGGAAGAGCTGGATGAAGTCGGTCAGGATCTGTCGGCCAATATGGAGGAGACAGCAGCTGCCGTACACCAGATAAGGACAAACGTCACCAATTCCCGGAAGCAGATCACCAGCCAGGAATCCATAGTGCGTCAGACCGATGATGCGGTTAAGAGGATTCTCGGCAACGTGGATAATCTGGACCGGATAATCGACTTGCAGAATCAGAACCTCGATCAGGGTTCGAGCGCCGTAGAAGAGATGATCGTCCAGATAAAAAATGTTTCCCAGTCCACTGAACGCTCGGAGGATCTGATGATCGAACTCCGCCAATCCTCAAACGCGGGAAAGGAGAAACTCGACGAGGTAACGGGCCTTATCGATTCTATCGCCCAGAAATCCCAGAATCTGGAAGAAGCGAATGCCCTGATTTCCGGGATCGCCAGCCAAACCAATCTTCTGGCCATGAATGCCGCCATTGAGGCGGCCCATGCGGGAGAAGCGGGAAGAGGATTCGCCGTTGTTGCCGATGAAATACGAAAACTTGCCGAGCAGTCAACGGCCCAGTCCCGGGAGGTAAAGCAGAGCATCCTTGATATATCCTCCTCCATAGAGGCCGTCGTCAATGGTTCTACGGCGTCCAACCACTCCTTCATGGATATCCTTTCACGGATCGAAGACATCAGCCGCCTTACGGGAGAGATTAAATCCTCCATGGAAGAACAGGTGGCCGGCAGCTCCCAGGTTCTGGAATCCCTCAAGGAGCTGAAGTCGACGAGCGGCGACGTAACGGAAGCCTCCCGGGATATGAAGCGGGAGAGCAGCGCCATTGTTCAAACGATCAACTCCCTGAATCAGATTTCCGAGGAAGTGACGATGGCCATCGGTGAAATAGGGAACGGCATGGATGAAATAGGCCGCTCCGTTTCAAGCATAAAGGATATAACGGTCAAGAATAAAGACAATATTGATATGGTCAGAAAGGAAGCCCGCCGTTACAAAATAGAGGAGGATGACCTCGGAGAAATCTGAGGAAGTCCCTTCACAGGATAAAAAACAGGACTTTCCCGGCGGAAATCCTTCGCCGGGACTATCCCCAAAGAACCATACCTGCTATTCTACTCCTTCCATAGGAGTAATATGACATTTAACGATTTTACATTAAGTTCAGAAATTATAAAGGCCGTCCGGGCCAAAGGTTACGATTCCCCCACCCCCATTCAGCAGAAGGCCATTCCGGCCGTACTCGAGGGAAGAGACGTACTGGCCGGCGCTCAGACAGGAACGGGAAAAACGGCGGCCTTCGCCCTTCCCGTACTTGAACTGCTGAACAGAGAAGGAAAAAAAGAAAAAGCTCCCCGGGTACTGATTTTGACGCCGACCCGGGAACTGGCAGCCCAGGTGGGGGAAAGTTTTATAGAATACGGGAAAAATCTCCCCTTCCGCACGGAGATAATCTTCGGCGGAGTGAAAATCAATCCCCAGATTCAGCGTCTGAAGGACGGCTGCGACATCCTTGTGGCCACTCCGGGGCGCCTGCTGGACCACGTAAGCCAGAAAACCCTGGATCTGAGCCGCATCAAATACCTGATACTCGACGAGGCCGACCGCATGCTCGACATGGGTTTTATCAGGGACATTAAAAAGGTGATCTCCTGCCTTCCCTCGGGGAGACAGAACCTTATGTTCTCCGCCACCTACGGGAAAGAGATCAAAGCCCTCTGCAACAGTCTGCTTCATAACCCTGTCACCGTCGAAGTACGGCAGGGTAACAAAACGGCCGACAAGGTAGAGCAGATTGCCTACCGGACGGAAAAGAACCAGAAAAGGCATCTCCTTTCCTACCTGATTAAAAAGGAGTCCTGGTATCAGGTCCTGGTGTTTGTCAAGACAAAGCACGGGGCCAACCGTTTAGCCAAACAGCTTACCCGGGGAGGGATTCCCTCTTCCGCCCTTCACGGCGATAAAAGCCAGAACGCCCGGCTGAAGGCACTGAAGGATTTCAAGGAGGGCGAACTGCAGGCCCTCATCGCCACGAATGTCGCCGCCCGGGGACTGGATCTCCAGGGACTCGATTACGTGGTGAACTTCGATCTTCCCCAGATGGCCGAGGACTATGTCCACCGGATCGGAAGAACCGGCCGGGCCGGCGAATCGGGACAGGCCATCACCTTTATCACACCGGAGGACAGGAGCCAGCTGAAGAGCATCGAAAAGCTGATCGGCGATACCATTCCCGTCACTGTGCCCGAAGGTTTCGTGCCTGTCATTCAGGAGGAAAATCCCGGCAGGGACGCTAATCAGCGCTCTCGACGAACTGGATCTTGACGCCGTCCGGATCCAGAACATAGAGAAAGCGGACGCCCGGCATGGGCTCGAAGGGTCCCCCGAAAAGGGGGATTCCTTTCTCTTCCAGAACGGTCTGAATCGCATCCAGGGAGGAGACTTCAAAACCCAGGGAAATATCTTTCCCGTAAACCGGCTCATCCTTGTCCGCCGATAGGATCAGCTCAAGCTTCGTCTCACCTTCTCCCAGAAACGCAATTTCCATCCCCGGGGCGGGAGAGTTTCTCCGCTGCAGTTTCAGTCCCACCAGTCCTCTGTAAAACTCCAGGGATTTTTCCATATCCCTTACATAAAATGTCGTCCAGCAGTATTTCATGACGATACCATCTCCTCCATAGAACGCGTTCTGCCGCTATTTCCCTCGGCTTCACCCGGTTTAGCATAAAATAATATCACTTTCTTGAAAACAGAGCCATAAAAAATTTGAGTTCCTCCCCCCCGCTCCTTATGATTATAACAGATCGGACCATTGATGATGACAAAGGAAACACGGAAAAAGAAAAATACCCCCTTCCTCTTCTATTCCATACAGACGAAACTTCTGGCTCTGTTCTTCTCCTTCTTTCTCATTCTCATGGTGATTATGCTTGTATTATCCCAGAGAAGCCTGACATCCATCATTGACGAGAGCCAGGGGGATCTGTACAGGGAGAGACTGGATTTTATTATCGATGAGTTGGAAGAGGCTGACTCTTTATTAAAGGAGATGCCCCGTTCGGTAGCGGGGCAAAGGGTCGGAGAGATCCAGAAGGAGGTTCTCGCGGTCATAAGGGAGAAATACTACAAGACCCCCCTCCTGGACCATTACCCCTTCATCATCGACCCCGATATCCTCATAATCCTCCATCCGACCATGGCCCGGGGAACGGACAACAGGGAGAATATCCCCTGGAGCCGGAATTTCCGGGAGGGCAAGGAGGGGGATTTCACGGAAATCTTCTTCGGGACGGAGAAATGGTATCTCTATAAATGGTACGATCCCTGGAACTGGATTATCTGCTACACCGTTCCCCTGGACGTTAAGTACAAAGACGTACAGCTTTTTCAGAAAAGCCTGGCCTTCTTTATGATTCTGATAACACTGATTTTCACTCCCCCCATTATCACTTTGATAAGAAACATAACCATGCCTCTGGGGAAGCTGACGGAGATCACGGGGAAGATCTCCCGGGGGGATCTTGATCAGTCCATTCCGATCAGCGGCAGGGATGAAATCAGCGACCTGTCCAGAAGCATCAAGGCAATGCAGGACTCGATTAAACAGAAAATCGAAGCGTTGAACAGGGAGATGAAGGATAAGACACTTATGAAAGAACAGCTGGCGCAGAATCAGAAACTCGATGCCATCGGCCAGCTGGCGGGAGGAGTGGCCCATGATTTCAACAATGTGCTGGCAGGAATATCCGGAGCCGCCCAGCTGCTCGCCTCCCTTCATGACGATACGGAGAGCCGTCTTTATACGAATATGATCATCCAGTCGGCTGACAGCGCCGCCGAACTGACGACCAAGCTGCTGGCTTTCGGCAGAAAATCCCAGCTGATAAAGAGGAGCACCGACCTGCACAAACTTATCCATGACACACTGCTCATCCTGAACCGGACCCTGGATAAAAAGGTCTGCCTCAGCCTGTCCCTTAACGCGGAGCCGGCCCTTATCTGGAGCGATGCCGCCGCCATACAGAACAGTATCATCAATATCGCCATCAATGCGGCCCACGCCATGAAAGGAGGAGGTGACCTGACCATAGAAACGGCGGGGGTATCCCTATCCGAAGAGGAGTGCCGCCGGAGTTCCTTTGACCTGAAGCCGGGGGACTACATAAAACTGACCATTGCGGATACGGGCACGGGAATCCCGCCGGAATACCTCAGCCGAATATTCGAGCCCTTCTTTACAACAAAGGAAAAGGATAAGGGAACCGGCCTGGGGCTCGCCTCGGTTTACGGAACGGTTCTGGACCATAAGGGTTCCATAACCGTTCACAGTACACCGGGACAAGGAACGTCCTTCACGCTCCTCCTCCCCTGCCCCTGATCAGAAAAAAATCAGCGGGGAAAATCAATCATGATTTTGATTTCGTCATCGGGCAGGGTCGCGGCATATTCAAAGGCCTTGACGCCCTCTTCGAAATCGTAGGTTTTCGTCACAAGGGGGGCCACATTAAGCTTTCCCGAAGCAATGAGTTTAATAACCCGCGGATAGATATTCACGTAGCGGAAAATCGTCTTCAGCTGGATCTCCCTGGCCTGCAGGGCGACCACATCCATGGGCACCGGGGCGGAAGGCATGCCTATGAGGACGATGGTGCCGCCGGGAGCGACATAGGAGGCGATCCCTTCGTAAGCCTTGACGCTTCCGCTGGCTTCGAAAACAATATCCACGCTGGAGAGTCCCGATTCCCCCAGGACACCGGCTATGGACTGGGATTTCAGATCAATCGCCGTGATTTTTCCGGCATAATTCTTCTTGACGAAATCCAGTTTCTCCTTTTTGATATCGGCGATGAAAACCTGAGAACAGCCGGATGACTCGGCGGCGAGGGCCGTGACGATACCGATGGTTCCGGCGCCCATGACAAGAGCCGTATCCCCCGAGGAGATATTCGCCTTATTGGCCGAATGCATGCCTATGGCCACCGGCTCCACCAGAGCCCCTTCATGGAAGGAGACGTTATCGGGGAGCTTGAAAGTAAGGCTTCCCGGATGCACCACCGACTCCCTCATGCAGCCGTGGACGGGAGGGGTGGCCCAGAATGAGACGGCCGGATCCAGATTGTACATGCCGTGAAGGGTCTCATCGCTTCTGAAATCGGGGATTCCCGGCTCCATGCATACCCGGTCGCCCACCTTGAGGTGGCTTACCCGGGAACCGACTTCGGTCACGATTCCGCTGGCCTCATGGCCCAGAATCATCGGTTCTTTAACGATAAAATCGCCGATATTTCCTTCCCGGTAGTAGTGAACGTCGCTTCCGCATATCCCCACCGCCACCGGTTTTATCCTTACATCATCGGGAGAGAGCTCATCGTTCAGCTCATAATCCCTGAGAGTGACCTTACCTTTTTCTTCCAATACAATAGCCCGCATATACTCACCTGCCTAATATGAAGTTGGTGAAAATTATCCCACAGCCTCAGCCGCCCGTCAACTAAAAACAGGAACGGGAAGAGACAAATAGAACAAAAGAAAAAGATTTGCATTGACTGTAATAATACTCTAAGATTAAAAGTGAACTGCCGTGCCCCCCATAGACTGATTCATCGGCGGTAGAGAAACAGGGATAATGAAGAGAAAATCGATCGGTTCAAAAATAATGCTCCTTTTCATAGGGGCCCTCCTCTTTAATATTCTGTTCCTGATCTCCTTCATAGGTATCAGCGGATCAAAATTCCTCTACTCCCTGGGAGACCGCTTTCTGGGGGATATATTATTTCTGACGGAACATCCCATAACCCACAGCCTGGAAGAGGGCGACTACCGGTCCATCAGCCTTCTCATTGAAAGCCTGGTGGAGCAGGAACCCTGTATTGAGCAGCTATACGTCTATAACGAAATGGGAAGTCTGGCCGCGATGGCCGTCAGTCCCGACCAGACGGGACCTCCCTCTCCCCCCGAATGGTTGGATCTGACGTCGTCCCTGCAGGAAAATGAGGATTTCCCGGTGACCCGTTCGGGCATTCTCCGCATAACCCGTCCGCTTCAACGGAACGGGGATATTGCCGGGGCCGTCATCCTCTTCTACAACCGCAATCTTCTGACGGGACAGGTCAACCGTGTTCGAACGCTGTTTCTCATCCACTCCCTGACGATGCTGCTTATCGGCGGAGCTCTCTTCTATCTGGGGATAGGAAAGTTCACCCGCGCCCTCTCCGATCTCTCCCGTCTGACAAGCCAGTTCGGAACGGAGGACTACGATTTCCATTACGAATACGGGGGAAACGACGAGATCAGCGACCTATGCGCGTCTCTGAACGAAATGACAAGCCAGATTAAAAGCAATTTCGATCTTCTGAAAAAAAGCGAAGAGCGCTTTGACCTGGCCGTGCAGGGCTCCCATGACGGGATCTGGGATTACACCCCTTCGGATGACAGCTTCTACGCTTCTCCCCGCTGCCTCGAAATACTTGCCAGGGAAGACAGCGTGCCCCGGACATTGAAAGAGTGGACGGCTCTCACGACCGAAGCGGACAAGGACATGATGGAAAGGGAGGTAAACCGGCTTCTCGCAGGCGAGCTGGAAGACATGCAACTGGAACTACGGGTGAATATCCCCGGGAATGCCACTAAATGGATTCTCCTCAAGGGTAAGGGCATTTTCACCCCTTCGGGCCGCTGTATTCGCCTGGCCGGTTCCCTTTCCGATATAAGCCGCCAGAAAGAAGCGGAGGATAAACTGATTAAAGCCGCCATGTACGACTCGCTGACGAACCTCCCCAACCGGGCCTTTCTGGCCGAACGTCTCAAGCTGATCGTCAACAAGAAGAAAAGGTACTCGGATAAACATTTCGCCCTGCTCTTTCTCGACTACGACGGATTCAAGAAAGTCAACGATACCTACGGCCATTCCATGGGTGACAAGATTCTTAAGATGATAGCGGGACGCCTTAAGCTCTGCCTGAGGCCGGAAGATCTGATAAGTCGGATCGGCGGTGATGAATTCATTCTTCTTCTGGAAGACTGCGGCGAGCATGACGATATAACCCGTATTGCCCAGAGGGTTCTGGAAGCCTCGGCCAGGGAGTTCGAGGTGGAGGGAGAGAGCATCTACCTCTCTGTCAGCATCGGAATCGCAACGGACGGAATCCCCTACAACAACCTGGAAGAACTTATCCAGTACAGCGACATTGCCATGTACCATGCAAAGAACAAGGGGAAGGGAACATTCTGCTTCTTCAAAGAAGAGATGCAGTCCCGCATCAGAAATCAGTGGAGAATTCAAAACGATCTCCACAAGGCCATCAAAAACAATGAACTCTATCTGGTATTCCAGCCCATTCTCTCCCTTCGGGATTTCCATATCAAGGGGGCTGAAGTACTCATGCGATGGAACCATCCGATAAGAGGCCCCATATCCCCGGTGGATTTTATCCCCACCGCAGAAGAGTCCCATATCATCACTCAACTGACCGGCTGGCTTCTTGATGAGATCATCCGGATTAATCCCCTCTCCCTGCGGAACAGGCTGGATGAGCCCATCAGAATCAGCTTCAACCTCTCCTCCCGGGATTTCCTGAGCAACCCCTCCATCATGAAAAAGATACGGGATGCCATTCCCTACGGCTCCCCCCTCTTCTCCTGTCTTGATGCGGAAGTGACGGAGACGACCCTTATCGAGAATTTCGAAATGGTGAACTACCAGCTCAGCCAGCTGAGGGCGATGGGCATGAAAATCAAGCTGGATGATTTCGGAACGGGATTTTCCTCTCTCAGTTACCTCCACAGCTTTCCCCTGGACGAGCTGAAGATAGACCGTTCCTTTGTCTCCTCCATACCGACAAACCACGCGAAGGTCAGCATCGTCAGGCATATCATCAATCTTGCCCACGACTTGAATCTTAAAGTCATAGCCGAAGGAATTGAAAACAGGGAACAGCTCCAGTTTCTCATTGACGCCGGATGCGACATGGGCCAGGGGTACTTCTACTCCCCTCCCTTGAAATTCGATGAATTCCTTATCTTTCTAGAAGAGATGAAGAGTATAACTCAGCTCCCGGAGCATTCGGGGATTTGACAAGCGGGCCCGGTAGTTCTACCATGGGCTATGCTCTATTACTGCCAGACAGGAAAACGTAACTACGGGAACAGCCCGGTAAGAATCTATATGCGGCCCTATTGGGAATTCATGATTTTCCTCAAGGGAAAAGCCTGTCCCTCCTTCTCACGGGAGGAAAGGACCAATGAAAATCATAACTTCTGGATATTCCGGCCCGACTGCTCCCATGGATGGAACGACGAAACAAAAAAAGAGTGCGAAGTGGCCGTCTTCCACTTCGCCTCCGTTCCCCCGGCACTGGAAGAGAGGATGAAACTCTCTCCCCGCCTCTCCTGTGAACTGAGCGCCGATTTACGGGAGGAGATAAAAAACATCGCCCTGTCGGTCAAAGATCAGGTTAAAAAGCCCGGTCCCAACAGTCAGATGCTTTTCCAGCTCACGCTCCTCCGTCTGACCTATCTTTTTCTGGAAAACAGCGATCTCTCCCCCGTCCCGGCCAGCCGTGAGGAACAGATCGTAAACGCCGCGGTGGCCTGGTTCAGCTCCCATATGGAAGAGGGGGTCGGGGTAAGGGAAACGGCCGAGAAAATGGGCTATGATGTGAGTCACCTGCGAAGAATGTTTCAGAAGGTGAAGGGCCGATCCCCCCGGGAAGAGCTGCTCGATGTGAAGATGGCCCGGGCCCGGGGGCTGCTCAGACAGGGGTCATCCGTTCTTGATACGGCTCTGGCCTGCGGATTCAACAGCCACTCCAGTTTTACCAGAGCATTCACATCCTTTACCGGCAAGCCCCCCCGGTATTATCTGACGTAATCTCCGATAGGGGGAATATTTTTCAGCTCCTCCGCAATAAGCGAAGCGATCTTCTGCGCCCCCTTTACGGAGAGGTGGGTATTATCCTCTTTCCCCTCGGGATAATTCTCATACTCTCCCGGCGCTAGGATGAGAAAGTAGGAACGGGACTTCTCATCCCCCTCCTCTTCCAGCCAGCTGCGGGTAATCTCAGTCATATCGATTACGGGAATATTCTCCCTCAGGCCCAGCTCCTTCACCGCCGCCGGATAATCACCGTGGCAGTCCGGATCCAGTTTATCGCCCAGGAAATGGCGGCGGTAGATGGAGGTAAGGAGAAGAGGATGGGCCCCGTTATCCCGGGCGACCCGGACGAATTCAAGGAGCTTCTCCTGGTAGCTCCCGAAGGGCTCGGTATGCCTGTCGGGCTTGGGTTTCTGATCGTTATGGCCGAACTGAATAAACAGCCAGTCCCCCGGTTTGATCCGTGTCTCAATCTCGGCAAGCCGCCCTTCATCGATAAAGGATTTCGTACTCCGCCCATTCATGGCATGATTGGAAACGTGGACATCTTCCCGTAAAAAACCGGGAAGCGCCTGTCCCCATCCGGTTTCGGGATAAACGTCGTCCGTCTTATTAGCGCAGGTGGAATCACCCGCCAGATAGATGGTCATCACTCATTACCTCCATTAATTTCAACATAAGACACTTCAAGAACCGGACGGGACGTTTCCTTAGTCCCCAGGCAGTAAAGGCCGAACCGGGCTCCGATCCAGCGTCCCTCCTTTGCCTGAAAGGGAGGTCCCATATAGCGGATCTGTCCCTCCTCTACATAACCGAACCGGCATAATCCTCCGGCATTCACAGAAACAAAGAGAACGGTCATCGCTCCTTCCAGGGGCTGCCTGTTCAGGATTTCCTCTCCGCGCCTGTAGGCAAGAAAGAGACCTTCCTCACCGCAGCAGATTCCCAGCCTTGCCGACTCCAGCCCGGTGACGGCAATCCCAGCTTCGTCTCCCGGGGAGAAATCCAGAGCCTCCATCGCAACCCGGGCGGTAAATTCGGGGGCATTGATCTTCTGTCCGAGGATGCGGGGATACACACCAAAGGCCTCCATCCCCTCTATTTCCGGTTTATCCCCGCCGTAGAGTCCCCCCTTCAGCATAAGAGATGAACCGGTCAGTTCATACCATTCTCCGGAATGATTGGCGTTCCACTGCCACTGGAGCCCCAGAGACTTTCCGGAAAAATTATCCGACGCAGCGGGGGCGCAGGGCTTGACCGGCGGGCCGGCCGGCTTCTTCCATGACGGAACGGGCTTGCCCACGCCGTCGCCATCCTGCTCAGTCCCCATCAGGGGCCATCCGTCTTCCCAGCGTACCGGCTGAAGATGGACGATCCTCCCCCAGGGCTTATACTCCTGAAAATGGATAAACCACCAGGCCCCCTCTCCGTCGTCCACGAGAGCGCCCTGGTGGGGGCCGTTTGTCAGGCTGCCCCTCTGGGCCAGTACGGTTTTTTCCTCATAGGGGCCGTATACCGAATCGGATCGGAAGATCATCTGCCATCCCTGGGCCACTCCTCCCGCGGGGGCGCTGATGTAGTAACGGCCATCGAATTTATGGAATTTCGGGCCCTCCAGGGTAGGGATACGCCCCATGGCATACACGGAGTCCTGCCCTTCTCCGAGAACGTTCCGCAGATCGGGAGAAACGGGAATAATATGGAGAATACTCTTCTTCTTCGCCCGGGAGTAGGCATACCCGTGAACGATATAGGCCTTCCCGTCGTCATCCCACAGGGGACAGGGATCGATCAGCCCCTTTCCCTCCAGCAGAAGCCGCGGCTCCCCCCACTCTCCCGCGGGGTCCCGGGTCTCGACGACATACAGCCCCTCATCGGGAGAAGGAAACACAATATAGAACACCCCCTGATGATATCTTATCGCCGGCGCCCATACGCCGCATCCGGGACGGCAGACATCATACCGTTCATGGGGAAAATTTCTGATGCCGTGGCCGATAAGCTCCCAGTTCACCAGATCGGGGGACCTGAGGATCGGGAGTCCCGGTGTGCAGTTAAAACTGGAAGCGGTCATATAAAACCACTCGCCTACGCGGATAACATCGGGATCGGAATAATCGGCGAATAGAACGGGATTCCGGTAGGTCCCGTCTCCCCGGTCGGCCTTCCAGAGGGTGCTTTTATTTTTCATCGCGGGTTTCCTGCCTGAACATGTCCTCAAGCCAGCGGCCGCTCAGGTCCATCCAGGTGGCCACGTGGGAATCTTCATGAACCGTCTCGGCCGTATTCGTTTCGGCCGTTGCCAGAGAAGCCCCATGGGCCCCGAAGGGGTAAACATGAAGTTCATGGGTCACACCCGCCCGTCTCAATCCCATGGCAAAAAGATAGCTGTTCTCCACGGGAACGGAGCCGTCATTTTCCGTATGCCAGATGAAGCAGGGGGGGGTCCCGGGGGTTATCTGTTTTTCCAGAGAGTGGTATTCCCGGGCTTCGGTACTGTTTTCCTCTCCCAGGAGATTATCGAAGGAACCGGCATGCCTGTACTCTCCCCCCGTAATGACAGGGTAGCAGAGAATCATAACGTCGGGACGGTTCATCCCCCTCTCGGGGCAGCACTCTTCCCTCAGCACGGGTTCATCCCAGTGAACAGCCAGACTGGCCGCCAGGTGCCCCCCCGCGGAAAATCCGCAGAGAGCGATATTCTCGGGGATGACACCCAGATCCTCCGCGCAGGAACGGACCAGAGCCACCGTGCGGGAGACATCCCGAAGTCCTTCGGGATAGCGGTGGGGAGCCACACGGTAATGAAGCACCAGAGCATGATATCCCCTGCCATTGTAAGCCCGCGCCACCGGAGCCGATTCCCGGGGAGAAGTAAAGCCGTAACCCCCGCCGGGACAGATAACCACGATGGGCCGGGGGTCGTCCCCCCCTATGAAGAAAGGTTCCAGCAGAGGCTTATCGTCCTCTCCGTTTCCGGCCAGGCGGCTCAGCTCATTCTGAATCCATACTACTCTCTCTTCCCTGTTCATCCAAGTACCTCTTTATACCAGCGGATCATATCCCGCCCCTGAATTTCGTGCCCTCCCTCGGGCACATATGTAACAAAACGATCACCACAGCCGGCCTGATCGTAACAGGCCCCCATCCTCTCCATGGCGATCTGAGCTCCCTTGAACGGGAAGACACGGTCATTCAGACCGGCTTCTATGTAAAGGGGACGGGGAGCGACAAGATGGGCTATTTCCGGCTGATCCGCAAGGGTCAGCAGACCGGGAATATAATTATCCGGGCAGTGGGTCTGCTCAAAAATACTCTCCCCGAAGGTAGAGCAGTATCCTGCCAGTCCCAGGGCGCCGATTCTTCTATCCAGAGCGGTGAGCAGATATCCCAGGAGCCCCCCTCCGGAAAATCCGAAACAGCCGAGTCTCCCCATCCAGAACTGTCTTTCCATAAGATCCAGTGTTACGAGGAGCTGCCAGAGGCGCAAGCCAGTCAGTGAATATCCCAGGGGGAGGAGCTTCAAGGCCAGGGTCCGGCAGGAATTATCCCCCGGGGATTGGCGGTCCTCCTCCAGCCGGCAGCGGCCGAATCCGATAATCTCAGGCATTACAACGGTAAAACCCGCTTCTGCCAGAGTTCGCCCGAAAGAATGATGGCACTCTTCGGGTCTATACTCCCCCGTCATGGCGCTGACTCCCGGGCCATGGCCGTTCAGGGCCAGAATGGTCATGCCCGAATCGCGTTCACCCGAAGGGGTCAGAAGGGTTAAGGGAAAATCCGCTTCTCCCCGGACAAGGAATTCCTCATGGCAGTAATGCTTCTCCTCTTTCCGGTTCAGGGTTTCGATGTTTTCGATACGCCTGGAAAAGGGAGGAATCCCCAGCCCGTCCCTGAGAGCGCCGCGGAAAGTCTCTTCCCAGAGGGATCGGTCTTTCCCTGTGAAATAACCGGGAGAAAAACGCGGGAGAGTTCCGGCCAGCAGCTTGTCGATCAAAGCCTCCGGAGAGTAATTCACAGGATATATCCTCCGGGACTACAGGGAGAGCGTCCGTCCCTCATCGGCGGACTGACGGCTCTTCAGGCAGATTCTTGTGACATAGAGGGCATGGTGGGCCCATTCGTCACGGTTTTTCTTCTCCCGGATATCCTTCATAAGGGAGGGGAATATCAGTGGGGGTTCCAGGAGGGGAAGCTCCCGGGTGCCCTTTTCATCAACCACGGTGACGCGTCCCTCCTTGGCCTCCACGACGGCCCGGGTTCCCACCACGCGTGTTCGGTCATCCCCATGGGTCTCGGCTCCGGAAGGCCTGAGGAAATCGATAGTCAACGTCGCCAGGGCATCCCCTTCCAGCTTGTAGGAACAGACGGCCGTGGCTTCAAGGGAACCGTTTCCTCCGTTCGCCACAGTGGAGTGCCAGGCATTGATTTCACGGAAGGACTTCTTACCGTAGCGGTAGATCCAGTCAATCCCGTGGGCTCCCACCCAGGGGATGGTTCCGGTATAGGTGTCCCGTTCCTTGCAGAAATCGGCCCTTTTCCCCAGCTTGTAGGATTTCTGCGTATTGATAATACGGATATCCCCTATGTCATTGTTATCCAGATATTCGGAGAGGGTATAAAGGGGAGCTTCATAGGAGATCCCGAACATACCCGAAAGGTAGACACCCTTCTCTTTCCAGAGGGCCTCCATCTCATCAAGCTCCTCCTCCGTTCCGGTCAGGGGTTTTTCGGCGAATACATGGCAATCCTTTTTCAGGGCGTACAGGGTAATCGGCGCGGCCAGGCCGTACCAGGTATTGTTAACCACCATCTCGGGCTTAGCCTCATCGATGAGAACTTTCCAGTCGTCGTAATACCGGGCGTTTTTCATGGAAGGATGACCCGCCAGGGACGAGACATCCTCATCCGGCGTACCGGGGGCATAGGCGACGATTTCGTCACAATCATCCAGTGTATCAAGAACGTAATTTTTATGGCCCGATGAGCCGATAAGGGCGATTTTCATACAGTTTACTCCTTAAGTCAACTTCTCGTATTATAGGAGAAAGGACCGACGGTCATCTTGACAGATAACATCGCCCCATTTGACATAATCGCTCATTTTGAAAAGTAGGTTGTAATACCCGTCAGCAGCATCTGTATGGACATTGTGGTCAAAATCATCCCCATGAGTTTCTCTATGGCTCTCAAAACCTGAATGCCCAGTATCTTTCTCAGGCAGTCGGACAGAAGCAGAATGGTCGTGCAGATCAGGCTGGCGGAGAGAAGAGCCAGAGTGAGCATCATCCTCTGCGATGAATACTGGGTTGAGGATAAAATGACAAACGCCATGGCCGAAGGCCCGGCCTGCATGGGAACGGCCAGTGGAAAGAGAATCGGATCTTCCGGTTCCTTTTTACTTACCGGTCTCTCTTCATCACTGCTGCTGCCCAGATTCTTCTCAGGACCGGGAAATATCATCTTGATGGCGATAAGAAAGAGGATAATTCCCCCGGAAATGCTCAATGCCGGTTGGGAGATATTGAGCCCCATCAGGAAATACTGCCCGAAGAACAGAAAGAACACCAGAATCAGAAAGGCGAAAAAGCTCTCCCTTAGTATGATGGCTCTCCTTCTTTTAGGAGAAAACAGTTCCAGAGTTGTCAGAAAAATGGGTATATTTCCGAAAGGATCCATGATAAGAACAAGCGTTATAATCGCTGTGTAGAGATTCATTATTCTATCCTCCGGCGTTAAAGTGTACCAGAGAGAGGGGGAATGTCAAGAGCTCAACGAAAACCTGCTCTCTCCAGATAGGAGTCGATATGGCCTCTGTCGGGCTGACTTCCTTTTGTGCTCTTCCTGGGATAGGAAAACCAAGCCCCGAACAGATAGTCCAGATAGTGCCTGAACCCTTTCTCCTTCCAGTTTCCGATCATGCCGTACCGGGGATCTTCCGTATCGTAAAGATCGATCATCCTGTCCAGCTCATCCTCGGATAGACTTCGGTATTTTCCCGGATGAACGACTCCTTTTCCATTCAGCCGCCCCCTCCGGTGATCCGGTTCCTTCAAGGGATACCCCAGAATAACAGCCATCACGGGAACGCAGAATTTTTCCGGGAGATCCAGCACATCATAGAAAAGGTCCGGATCTTTTCTGTGCGGAGCATTGGTTATGAGACTGTCTATTCCCAGGGATTTGGCGGCGATTACGGCGGTCTGGGCCGCCAGAACCGTATCGCTGTGGGCCGTCACGTAATCCTGTAACGTCCGGGGATCAAAAACGTACCCCAATCTGTCCGCCAGGTCGACCATGCGGTTATGATCGGCGCAGAAGAGAAGTGCCACACTGCCCTGGTAGCCGAAGAGACGGTGCATGACAGGCCTGTCCCTTATCACGACAACCGAGTAACTCTGCCTTCCCGACGCGGTGGCGGCCCTTGTCATATGGCCCAGTATTTGGGACAGGTCTCCCGCCGAGACAGCCTTTTCGGAAAAATCCCCGTGGATCGACCGCAGACTTTCAATGGTACGCAGAACTTCATTCATATTTTTTCCTCCAGATGTATCCTGATTTTTTCCAGAAGCTCATAAAGCAGCTGAACCTCCTCGGCGCTCAGTGATCCAACAGGATCGATATCAAGGGGATTCATTTTTCCGAGGGAAGATTCCAGGGCGGTCTTTCCTTCCTCGGTTAACCTGATGAGCCATTTTCTCCTGTCATGATCGTCCCTTTCCCGACTGATCCAGGATTTCTTTTCCATATTGGAAATGATAACGGAAACCGTCGGCCTGTCGCAGAACAGCATCTCGGCTATTTCGGCAGGATAAAGCGCTCCTTTCGCCTTAAGCCTCTTTAAGAGGTAAAACTGCTTGATAGTGAGCCCCTCTCTGAGAAGGGGCGCCTCCAGATACCGTTTCCAGGCCAAATGCAGATGGCTTATCCGGGGCATGATTTTATCTTTCATGAAACCCTCTCTTGTTAGAATTCTAACTATTCTAATTAGAACTCTAACTTATAAGACCCATTCTGTCAACAAAAAAGGGACCGCCTTCCGGCGGTCCCTGCATTATCTCTGAATATTTACCTTATACGGCTTCGGTCAGCGATTCAGAATTCTGCTTGGTAAACAGAACCTTGTAAGACTCTTTGATAAGAATAAGAGAGAGGATGAAAAGTACCACCGCAAAGAATACCAGAATATAGTTACCCGATACGATATTTGCCTGTGCCACAAAAACCAGAGCTGTCAGAGTCACGAGAAACATGAAAACCATGGGAATTTTTACCATGATGCTCGATTTCCCGCTCTTCGAAAGCCAGGCGCCCACGGCGAGAAGGGCCAGAGCCGCCAGGAGCTGGTTGGCCGAACCGAATATGGGCCAAATGGTCTGCCAGTCGGTAAACCCGACAAAACCGCCGATGGCAACGGAGATAGCCGTGGCCACATACATGTTGGTCAAAGCCTTCTTAACCGGCTTCTGCTCCTTTCCATCGCTTTCCATGGACCAGAACTCCTGGAAAATGAAGCGGGCCAGACGGGTGGCCGTATCCAGACTGGTCAGAGCGAAGGCGGATATGGCCAAGGCGATGAAGGGTACACCCACATCCATGGACAAACCGAATTTGTTCATGAAAGTCGCAACACCGATGGAGAAGGTGGGAATGGCTCCGCCCTTCTGCATACCGACAGCGCCGATGGCAATCAGGGCGATGACCGCGAGAACACCTTCGATAAGCATGCCGCCGTAGCCGATGAGCTTGGAATCTTCCTCTTTGTCCACCATTTTGGAAGAGGTGCCCGAACCTACCAGAGAATGGAAACCGGAGATGGCTCCGCAGGCAACGGTGACGAACAGAATGGGGAACATATAGGAGTTGTTCACCTTGAAACCGCCGAAAGCGGGGACAAACTGGGGATTCATATGGGGTCTGGCAAAGAGAAGCCCCAGAACGGCTCCGGCGATCATGGCGAACAGCAGGAAGGAGTTCAGGTAGTCACGGGGCTGGAGAAGAATCCATACGGGGGTGACGGAAGCAACGAAAATATAGGCCAGGAGAATCCACATCCAGGCTTTGGCGGGAAGACTCAGGGGAAAAAGCATGCCCAGGTAGATACAGCCGGCCAGAAGGGCCACACCGATGACCGAGGAAACGGCCAGATTCATCCCTCTTCTATAGACGGCGAAACCGAAGACAACGGCAACGACCATGAAGAGAAGGGACGCCGTGGCGGCCTGGGGGGTGGAAGCGAAAGTGCCCGCTACGATATTAAGGAACGCAGCGACGACAAGAACCAGGGTCAGCCAGGCAAAAATGGCGAAGAGCTTCTTGCCTCTGGTTCCGATATTCTTCTCGATAATCTCACCGATGGATTTTCCGTCATGGCGGATAGAAGCAACCATAGAACCGAAATCATGAACGCCTCCCACGAAAATGGAACCGATAACGATCCAGAGAAGCACGGGTACCCAGCCGAACATGGCCGCGGCGATGGGGCCCGTTATAGGGCCGGCTCCGGCAATGGAGGCGAAGTGATGTCCCAGAACGACACCTTTGGAAGCGGGGACATAGTCGATGCCGTCCTCTTTTTCGTGAGCGGGAGTGGGTCTCTTGTTGCTGATGCCCCACTTACGGCAGAGCCATCCGCCGTAGAAAATGTAAGCTACCACAAATGCGGCAATCGCTAAAAAAATGATAACTAAAGAACTCATGTTCTCTCCTTCGGGCAGATTTTCTCCGGAAGGAAAAAAGCTGCGGTTTTCATAAAATGTCTATGTGTCACGACCCGGTTTTCCCCCAGGGACAGTATGACCAGAATCAAATCGGCCCAGCCCCGGAACCCCAGAGCGAAGCCTTTCTGGTAACGGAAACGGCGGGCAAGGCGGGCCCATTCCGAAGGGATATCCCCTTCCGTGACCAGAAGCAGTGTCAGCAGGGAGGACATATGGTCTCTCTGCGGCTCAACGAGACGGGGGATTTCATCCTTCATCCTGTCCAGCTCGTTTTTCAGAGAGAGGGAATCGCCCCCGTTCTGTTTTCTTATCCAGAGAAACTCGTTATTCTCATAACCGTAAATCTGCACCTTTTCGGACAGCATATACTTGGAATTCCTGATATTCATCGTTCCGAAAAGATCATAGGAATAGTTATCAATAGCCTTGTCTGAACAGAGATCAAACTGAGATGACAACTTCTCCCCCAGGGCAGACAAATAGGTTTCATAGGATAGCATGGGGAATATAATACCAGATTATGGAGATATGTAAAGTCTTATTTAATAGAGAATTAGCTATATTTTTGCAATTTATTATTGCGTTATACGCAATGTTGTTATTCTTCGATTGTTAATTGACGGATTACCTCCAACTGTTCCAGATAATCCTTTTCAGAAAGAGAAATAACAAATGATGCCCTCCCGCCGGTTTCGGAGCCGGGACCGCGGCAGCCGCCTTCGGAGAACCGGAAAAGTCCATGGGCGCTCTCTTTTCCCCAGTCATCGAACCCCTCTTTTCGGATGTGTTCCCCCAGTTCGCACTCTATCAGATCGATTTTGCCATACTCCCGCCAGGGTCTTCCCAGGAAAACCGAACGGGGAGGACAGTCGCTTGTAAATCGGCAATGGTAAAAAACAAACCCGGCCGCCTCCCCTTCGGGAGTACAGGGCGCGGCCACATATCCGTTAACTTCCCGGTCTCTGTTCCGGCTGAAGATTTCACACTCCTCAAAAAGAGCGGCGGCTCCACCGAAGATAAAATCAATATCCCCCGTAATGAAGCAATCCTTGAAATAATGGGCGCCCATCGTCCTTTCCCTGTATTCCGTAGGACCGGTAAAACCGCCTTTTTCCTTTTCCGTAGGGGGGAGAGGAGCCAGAAAAACCGTATCCTGATGGCCGATAAAACGGCATTTCTCATAGCGGCTTTTTTCCGTATCAACGAAAAGGGCCAGAGCCTGCCCTGCAAGATCTCCCGGTCCGGCGGCATTTTTGAAGGTGATATTACAGGCGGAAAAATCCCTTCCCTCCACCATGACGGTAGCCGTTCGGAAAGTCCCCCGCTTGATTCCGTCCGGTAAAATCTCATAGGCCCCGTGGTCAAAGGTGATGATGGACTCTCCCCCGTCTTCTCCGCAGAGGGTTATACGGGGCTGGGTAATATGAATCCTTTCATGATAGATTCCCGGAGAGAGACGGATTTCCACGGGCAGTCCCCAATACCCCTCAGCCGCACCCAGGGCTTCTGCCACGGAAGAGAAAGCGTTCCCTTCCTCTTTATTAACGGTCAATACAATTCTGTCCATCGGTACACCTCTTCTCCTTTCAAGTTTACAACTATTTCAGCCACTTTTCCTCATGACCGGATAAAAAAGCTCTTATGCTCTCCACAGACGGCGGGCATCCGCCCAGACAGAAATCCCCCTTCGTGCAGCTTCCGATTCCCAGGACGTCGGGGGAGAGTCTGCTGCCCCGGAACTCCTGGCCTATACAGATTGACCGGGCGATTCCCCCCTCCAGGCTTTCCCTTTCCCTTAAGGCCATAGCCAGGTGGCCGAAACAGGAAGAACAGGCCGATCTCTGGTCTACGATCTGGCGGATGAGCTCCTTTCGTTCATCCCGGCCGGAAGGGCGGTCCATTCCCGCATCACCGGTCCTCCCGTCCAGGTCGATGATATCCTCATCGGCCGTATGGCCCGATCCTATCCCCAACGCCTCGGCCATGCCGATATAACGCACGTCCTCTTCGGGTACCCCAAGCAGACGGGCGGCGTAGCTGTCCATGGCCACCGGATCCTTTCCCAGAAGCAGCAGATCCCTTTTCTCGGGGTTTCCCCCCTCCTCCCAGCCGGGATCGGGATTCAGCCCGTCCACCAGAGCGAAAGCCGGGCGGATAAGCGTATTAAGCCGTGCCACCGGCCTGTGTACCCCCAGGCTGTGATAACGCCGCTTCTCCGAATCGGGGATGCAGCCCTTGAGATTTTTCAGGGCGCAGGTGATCCCGGTCTGCCCGTGGCCCTTCACCAGCGGAAGATTAATCAGGCTCCCCCCCTCATCCTCAAGCTCCGCGACGGAACGGCATATTTTAAAGGGACCGTCCTCCGTCATGCGGGTAACCGATTCATCCTTCTGCAGATCGATCAGGGGAATTCCGTACTTATCGGCCAGTTCTTCATAACCGCACACCCGGAAGGCACGGGACGTGGAATCCCCTACCCAGGAACCTTCGCCTATGATAATCCGTTCATATCCCCCGTCCCGCAGATAACGGATAAGCCCCTCGGTCACGGAAGGGGTAGTCGTGGCTCCCCCGGATGCCGGCTGACTGAGGATCAGATTGGGTTTGAGCATCACAGGGGCGGATGGCAGACCCAGCCAGTCAAGGGCCCCCGCAGCATCCAGCAGATCCCCCACGTCCCGGAAGACATCCTTTCTGTCCCTGTTCGTTTTTCTCCAGATAGAACTCATGACACACCTCTTTTCCGCTATCTTACATTACCTGCGGTTCAGGTCAAAGAAAAAAAAGAAAGAATTGGCAATTTTCATAAATTATGGCGAAATGTACCGCTCTCGCCTCTTTAGGGAGCTATCGCACATCGATTTTCCCCGTGACGGGAATTGGCACAGTCGTTGCATATACATTGGTAGAACAATAAAAGCGAGGTAATATCATGAAATTATACAGATCAAAACAGGGAAAGGTCCTGGGAGTTTGCCAGGGACTGTCCGACCGCACCGGCTATCCGGTCAAGTATTTCCGCCTGCTCTTCGTCGCCGCGGCATTCTTTACTCTCTGGTGGACCCTGGCCCTGTATGCAGCAGCGGCTCTTCTCCTTCCCGTGAAAAGACCGGAAGGTTATGAACCGGAGGGCTTCGGCGAGACCCTGGATGACCTGAAGGATGATTTTCTGGATTTTATCGGCAGAGAGTACCGGGAGTTCAGGGAAGCGGGGCGGAACAGGGGACAGGCGGAAAGCGGCCAGCCCCGGAAGAAAGAAATCTGATGCCCCGTCCCCCTACCGCTGTTCGATGCGGTTTCTTCCGCCGTTCTTGGCATCGTAAAGAGCTTCGTCGGCACGCTTTATAAGGGAATTAACCGTATCGTCGGCGGAACGGATAGAAACGCCGACACTTACGGTTACGGGAATTTTAATGCCGGGAATCTCCATGGCCTGTATCTTTCGCCTTATCCTGTCCATCGTCATTACGGCATTTTCTCCTGTTGTATTGAAGAGAAGGATAATAAACTCTTCCCCGCCGAAACGGCCCAGAATATCGTTGCCCCGGAGAGTCCGTGAACAGATGGCGGCAATGGCGCTTATGACCTCATCGCCCTTCTGGTGCCCGTAGGTATCATTCACCCTTTTGAAATAATCGATATCCACCATGGCAACAACCAGTTCAGTTTGTCCGATATCATTGAAAATCTGATTCATGGTCCGGTCAAAGCTTTTTCTTGTCAGAAAGCCGGTGAGCTGGTCCTTTTCGAGCTCGCTGACCATACCGCTCATCTCTTCCCTGTTCTGAACGGCGATGGTAAGGATATCGGCAAAACTCAATACGGGATACAGGTCGGTTCCGTCATAGGCTCCCTTCTTCCGGTGATAGAGAAAAAAAGCACCGATGAAATCGTTCTTAACAATCAGAGGCACAACCATGACCGAACCGCACTCCTCAGAGCCGACTTCCTCGATAATGGGATATTTAGACTTTACGATCTGCCCCATAAGCTCATCAAGCCCGGGTATATCAACATTGCTTCCCGCAGGATACACATGAACCGGTTTCGAGAGATCTCTTTTCAGATAGACCGAACAGCTGGAAAAATCGATAACGTCCTTTAATTTTTCAAGTCCCCCGTCCAGCTTTTCTGAAAAGTGAAGATCGGAAACAACGTCGGCTCCGGCGGAGAAAAGAATCTCCGAGACCCTGTTTTTCCTTTTCTCCTCGATCAGCTGTTCATGAAGAATCTCTTCCGCCTTTTTCCGTCTGTTGATGATTCTGTCAAAACCGAACAGTTTCTCTATCCGGCCGGCATTATCCCTCTTGAGAACGGTCGCATGGGTCAAAACCCAGTACCATACCCCTTTAATGTTCTTAAGCCGATATTCACAGTAGAGCTCATCGTCCTGCCCCCGGGTGAACCGGTTCCATAGGCGAATATAATTATCATAATCATCGGGATGGATTCGTTTATGGTACGCTCCGCTCGTCATCTCTTCCCGGCAGAAGCCCAGCTCCGTGCAGACATTGCTTATGCTCCCGATGTTTTGGCGGTAGTCCACATAAAACATTCCGGCGTCATGCAAGGTCTGCTCAAAAAGAGGTTCATTCAATACATCAAGGAAAGTTCTCTTTTTTCCATCCACCCCGGATCCCCATGATACTTTATGTTTTACTGAACATTATGGGGGGGCGGTAGATGGGAATCAAGAAAAATTTATTCTGAAATAGATTTTATATTCCCTGGGTGTTGTATACAAAAAAAAGATGATGACCCAATTCGGATCATCATCTTTTGCTATAACATCTTAGCTTATGGCTGGATTTGATCCAGAACGATACCGTCAGAGTAGTTCTCGTTATAGTCAACAGTCTGGATCAGATAATAATAATCCGTTCCCGCAATTCCCTCGGCATCGACATAATTAGGCTGATACCCGCGATAGACTTCTTCTCCGTCATCACGGGATCTTGGTTCGCTGCCAGCCTTTCGGGTAACAACAATCTCTTTCAAGTCTTCATCCCTCGGATTTATCCACTGAAGGGTATTATATGTAGTAGAACCTGAAATCGCCGGAGCGACAACATCGGAGGGAGCGGTAGAATCCGCTCCGGAAGTACCGCTTGCAGAGGTATTTTCCTGAAGTGTAAGAGAAACAGGAAAGGGGTTGCTCAGACAGAATGTAATGATATCGTCGGAATAATCAGAGGGAGTACCGCCATCATAGATCTCGACAAGATCCACCAGATTCCAGTTAAAAAGGATTTCAGGGTTTGAATAGGAAGAAAGATCCAGATAACTATCATTCGAATAATAAAGAGATACCGAATTCCCTGACGTCTCCGTGACAGGATTGATAAAGGTTCCCGTGTCTCCTGCGGGATTCTGGATCCCATCCTGAGTGACATTGGCTCCAATGGTCAGATAGCTCAGGAAGCCTGAATTTGTCTCTATCGGCTGGAGAGACTCAAAGCTAAAATACCTGAGTTCGGAAGGAAGCCCGTCTATTGAGTCGGTTACCTCACCATCAAAATAATGACTATTATATTCAGAAGGCAGTACAAGCCCCGTTATGGATCGGACATAATATCCATCATTAGAACTGCCGTTTCCATGGGGGAGGAACTGCATGGACAACCCATCAAAAGTGCTTCCGAATATCTCCGTATCACGGATGAAATCATCGGCATAGGCTAAATCAATATGCTTGGGGATGATAGCGCCGTCGGGATTCATCGTCCTTTCAAGAATTTCCACCGAGGAATAATCGTCTTCGCCGATCTCATTATAGAGGACTATATCATCAATATCCAGAATAAAGCTTTCAGGAGTCAACTGATAAAGAAGGCTTCCTCTATTTGCTTCTTTTCGATTGTCCTTGAAGTAAGTATCATCAACCATTGAATAGACAGAAATCGATCGGGCATTGCGGGAAGAACGGCTGACGGAAGAACCTTCGACACCGGCGGATACAGCCAGTGTTCTTGTGTTGCCATTGTAATAAGCCATATATTGCTCTTTGAAACTTTCCCCGTTGATGGTAAAAGAGTTAATCGTTATGTTATCATTTTCATCAACAGTAATCGAAAGCGTCAATGAGGTAATGGCAACATCGATTCCACTATCCTCAAAGGTTGTATAGTTGATATCGAAAGTACTTGTTGACGGATTATACTCCTCACTACCGACAAGATGTTGTGTTGCATCGCTACTGGTAATTTCCAGATCGAAACTGATAAAAGTATTATTTGTGAATGTCAATAAACCGTTCAGATATGTGCCGGTATCAATCGGAAAATTCGAATAAATCTGCGGATTCTCACTCATATCCTCAGTTAATCCCTCAATTCCTTCTTTATACTCCAGAACTCCGTTATATACCTGGACAAGATCTTCATCTGACAAAGTAAAAGTCGGAGATGAATCTGTCCCCCCGGTATCACAGGACACAAACAGCACAGCAAGAATCACAACAGAAAGCACAAAGAACTTTTTCATCATAGTTTTCTCCATATTAATATTACATTTTTACATAAGTATCGGTTCTATAATCGGTAATTTCAACTCTTTTTTACCAGTTATAACCACGATCAATGGAGAATAGGGAGAATATTCCTCAGGTTATTCAGCTTTTAAGTGACCTCCCCGGCCCGCAATGACAGCGTATCCTGGATCAGGCGATTTCATGCTGGGGGTATTTGCCTTTCATAGACCGGGCGATCCTTACCAGACTCAGCATAACGGGAACTTCTACAAGTACACCGACAACGGTGGCCAAGGTCGCTCCCGAAGAGAGTCCGAATAAACTTATGGCGACAGCTACGGCCAGCTCAAAAAAGTTGGACGCACCAATCATTCCCGAAGGAGCGGCTACCTGATAGGGGACTTTCCAAAGTTTGGACCATCCGAAACCGAGAAAGAAGATGAAGTAGGTCTGTATGATCAGCGGGACGGCGATTAGCAGGATGGCTACCGGATTTGCGATGATTGTTTCCCCCTGGAAGGAGAAAATGATAACCAGTGTCAGCAGAAGTCCCGCTTCGGTTATTCCGTCGAATTTCTTACAGAACACATTTTCGAACCACTCCTTTCCATGGCTTTTTATCAGAATATTTCTGGTTATGAATCCGGCGGCCAGGGGAATGACGACAAAGAGCACAACTGAAATAAACAGAGTATCCATAGGTACCTGGACGTCATTTACCCCCAGCAGCAGAGCGACGATGGGTGCGAAGGCCAGGAGAATAATCAGGTCATTCACGGCGACCTGAACAACGGTGTATCCCGGATCTCCGTCGGATAGATAGCTCCAGACAAACACCATGGCAGTACAGGGCGCGGCTCCCAGCAACACGGCGCCGGCTATATATTCGGTGGCCAGTGGATCGGGGATGAACGCCCGAAAAACCACCTTCAGAAAGAACCGGGCGACAAGGTACATGGAAAAAGGTTTAACCAGCCAGTTTATGATGAGGGTGATGACCAGGCCCTTAGGTTTTTTACCCGCATCCACAATACTCTTAAAATCGACCTTCAGCATCATGGGAAAGATCATCAGCCATATAAGAACCGCAACGGGAATGGAAACGTTGGCATACTCCAGTTTTCCAAGCATTTCCGGAATACCGGGAAAGGCGACTCCCAGGGCAACGCCAAGGCCTATACAGATAGCGACCCAAAGGGTCAGATATTTAGCAAAGAAACCGATCTGCTTTTCAGACATGTTCTTCCTCCGTCATATTAATTATATTGGCAATTTGGCAAATATGCCAAATGCAGTCAATAATAGATTGACAAATTTACGATAAAAAAACCATATTCTGATAATGAGTTATGAAAAAGAAAAAGAGCTGGCCCATGCCCGGGCTAAAGTGATAAAAGCCCTGGCCCATCCCACGAGGATATTTATGGTGGATTTACTTTCAAGAGAAGATCTATCGGTCAACCGGTTAACGGAAGCCGTGGGGGCAGATGTCTCTACCGTCTCAAAACATCTGTCCCTTCTCAGGCAATCGGGTATCCTGACCGACAAGAAGGAAGGAAACCGGGTTCATTACTCTCTCGTCTGCCCCTGCATCATGGAATTCATACACTGTATAGACGATGTCATATATCAGGAGGCGGAGAAGGGATTGTCCTGTCTCCTTCCGAAGAGTTCCTCCTCCTGATCCCGGTTTACAGGAAACCTATTCCACCGTCACACTTTTTGCCAGGTTTCTGGGCTGATCCACATCGCGTTTCAGTTCCAGGGCGCAGTAGTAACTGAACAGCTGCAGGGGAATCACCATGATAAAGGGATAGAACGACGGATCGACCTTGGGAACGTAGAACACGTCATCGGCGATCTCGGCCACCTCTTTATCCCCCTCGACGGCCACGGCGATAACCTTTCCGTTCCGGGCTTTAATCTCCTTCATATTGGAGAGGACTTTCTCCTTGAGAAGATCGTCGGCCACCAGAAAAAGAGAAGGGGTGTCTTCATTAATCAGGGCGATAGGACCGTGTTTGATCTCCGCCGCCGAATACCCTTCGGCATGGATGTAGGAGATCTCCTTCAGCTTGAGGGCTCCCTCAAGAGCCACGGGATAGTTGATGCCCCTTCCGAGAAAGAGGAAGTTCTCATAATAGGCGTATTTTTTGGCCAGTTCCTTGATCTGCTCCTTGCCGGCCAGAACTTTATCAATCTGAACAGGCAGCTCCTTGAAGGACTGAATGAAAGCCATGCCCCCCTCGGCGGAGAGATCGCGCATCCGGGCCATGTTCAGAATGAACAGATAGAAGGCGGTCATCTGGGAGGTAAAAGCCTTGGTAGACGCCACGGCGATTTCCGGACCGGAATGTATGTAAACCCCCCCGTCCGATTCGCGGGGGATGGTCGATCCGACCACGTTGCAGATTCCCAGGCAGCGGCCGCCCTTCCGCTGGATCTCCCTCATGGCGTATAGGGTGTCGATGGTTTCACCGGACTGGGATATGGCGAAATAGAGGGTATTCTTCTCCACGACGGGGTTGCGGTAGCGGAATTCGCTGGCCAGCTCCACCGTGCAGGGAATTCGCGCCAGGGATTCCATGAGATTGGCCGCCACCAGGCCCGCATGGTAGGATGTTCCCGCAGCGACGATTTTGACTCGCTCCACATCGAGAAGCTCCCGGTTGGTCATATTCAATCCGCCCAGCTTGGCCGTGGCCAGTTCCTCGTCAATCCTCCCCTGAAAAGCCCGGGGGACGGACTGGGACTGCTCGAAGATCTCCTTGAGCATGAAGTGGTCATAGCCGCCCTTCTCCATCTCTTCCAGTTCCCAGGAGATATTCTCCACGGCCTTGGTGATCTCTTCATTGTTGATATTGCTGGTCTGGTAGTCTTTCCGGGAAAGGGTGACCATTTCCCGGTCTTCAAAGTAGACAACCCTTTTCGTATAGGCCACCAGGGCGGATACATCGGAGGCGAGAAACATTTCGTCATCGCCGATTCCCAGGACCAGGGGAGAACCGTTCCGGGCTCCCACCAGCTGATCGGGATTATCCTTATGCATTACAATGATTCCGTAGGTTCCCTTGACAAGGGCCAGGGCTTCCCGTACCGCCTCTTCCAGATCTCCCTGGTAAAATTTAGCGATAAGATGGGTCAGAACCTCCGAATCGGTTTCGGAGACGAATTTGTACCCCTCCTCCACAAGCATTTCCTTGAGGGGCATATAATTTTCGATGATGCCGTTATGGACTACGGCAATTTTCCCCGCCCCGTCCATATGGGGATGGGCGTTAAGATCGGTGACGCCTCCATGGGTGGCCCAGCGGGTATGGCCGATGCCTATGACGCCGGAAACGCCCTTGGGAACATGACGGCGCAGATCCTGGATTTTTCCCTTGCTTTTATATACGTCTAAATGGGTCCCGTCCCCTATGCCGATGCCCGCCGAATCATATCCCCTGTATTCCAGCCTCTTCAGACCGGAAAGAAGAACCTCAGCCGCGTTTCGATAACCGCAATATCCCACTATTCCGCACATACCAATCTCCGTTTACAGCGTATTTCTTTATGGTGAATAATAGCGCAACAAGCCTTGTAGAACCATGACAGGACAGAGAAAACCGGGGAAAAACCACGGTTTCGCCCCATTATTCCACGGGAGACAGCTCTCTCCCGTACTGCCCGGCCAGCTTTTCATAGGCTTCACCGTTCTTGCGGATTCTTTCCACGCTGCCCGGCCCCAGTTCGCGAACAATCTTACCGGGGGCTCCGAGAACCAGGGAATTATCGGGAATAACCGTGCCTTCCGTGACCAGGGCTCCCGCTCCGATAATGCAGTTGCTTCCGATCTGCGCCCGGGAAAGGACGACGGCATTCATGCCGATGAGACAGTTGTCCCCCACCGTACAGGCATGGAGAATGGCCTTGTGCCCCACGGTGACATTCTTCCCGACGACCAGGGACGATCCGCTTTCGATATGCCCCACGGCGCCGTCCTGGATATTGGTTCCTTCCCCGATAGTGACCGATTCGCCCATATCCGCCCGAAGGACCGCATTGAACCAGACCGAAACCCGGTCATGGAGAGTCACCTTGCCAATGATATCGGCGGAGGGAGCGATAAAATGCCCCTCTCCCTTCAGAACCGGCTCGTCTTCACCTAATTTGTATAACATAACTTACTACTCCATCTGAGCGGCCAGATCGGCCTTTCCCGCCCGGCGGGCATAATCGGCGGGACGCATACCTTCTTCGTCCCGGATATCCGCTTCCGCACCGTAATCCAGCAGCAGCTGGACGATGCTCCAGTTTTCCGTTCTGGCGGCAAGCATGAGGGGGGAATAGCCCCTGTCGTCCCTGACGCTGTCCGGCTCCGCGCCCTTCTCCAGAATGAGCCGGCAGATATAATACTGCCCGTTCAGCACCGCCTCCACAAGGGGTTCCTGCTCCAGGGGAGCGGCTTTGAACCCGATGGAGAGATGGGCTCCCATAACGGAATAACCCGCGCGGCCGTTTCCCTTCCGTAGAAAAACCAAAGCCGCTCTCTTCTCAAAGGGACTGATAACCGATCCCCTTATCTCCATCTCGTCCCCTCCCAGAGGGGCGGAATTCACTTCCTTATATGTGCCGTCGTTGATATTCTTGAGCCTGATGCTTACCCTGTCGCTTTCGCTGAACAGCTCTATCTCGTAGAGGGAGCCTTGATAAACCAGGCGGTGCCCCTGCTGGGATGTTCCCCGGCTGCTGGCGGAAATTCCGTATTTTTTCAGGAGGGCACTTTTCTCTTCCGCCGAGGCCGTTCCCTCATAAACCATGGAATCGGTCACGAGGTCAACGATTTTCAGGATCTGCTCCTCGCTGCTGCCCCCGCCGACTTTCTCGACCCAGCAGAAGTGGCCGTCCCGGGACCATCCGACGATATCCATGGACAGATGGAGCCCCTCGTCCCCTTCCTGAGCACTCAGGCTCACCATGGACAGAAGGAGAAACAGGACAGCCGGGATGAAAGGATTTTTTTTTCCCATGGGAAGATTTTACTTCCTATAGTCCATTTACACAATCCCTGCAAAAAGAATAGACTTGCGGCCATGGAGCACTGGAAAAAAAATCTCTACACCGTTTGGGCTATACAAATTCTATCACTTTCCGGATTCAGCTTCGGGCTGCCTTTTCTCCCTTTTTACATACAGGAACTGGGGATTACCGAACCAGACAAGATAAAAGTATGGACGGGACTTATGGCGTCCCTTCCGGGATTGACTATGGGAATCATGGCTCCTGTCTGGGGGATGGCCGCCGACCGGTTCGGCCGGAAGCTGATGCTTATACGGGCCACTTTGTCGGGCACGATCATCATCGGAGCCATGGGGCTGGTCGTCCATCCCGAATCCCTCCTGGTCCTGCGTATCATACAGGGGCTCTTCACGGGAACCGTTTCGGCCTCGGCTACCCTGGTGGCCGCGGAGACCCCCCGGAACAGAAGCGGCTATGCTCTGGGCTTCCTTTCGTCCTCCACCTTCATCGGCCAGTCACTGGGCCCTCTGGCAGGCGGCCTGGCCGCCGAACAACTGGGCTACCGCTACAGTTTTTTCATCGGAAGCGCCATACTTTTCGTGGCCCTCCTTCTCTGCCTTTTTCTGGTCAGAGAATTACGGGCGGAAGAATCGGAAAGCGAGGAGCATCCCTCCTCGAACAGCGGGGGAGAGACGGCCTCCCTCAGGAAGCTCATCTTCTCCCTCCTCCCCCTTATGGCCATCCTGTACTTTCTGAGAATAGGCCGGACCATGCCCTCATCCTTTCTTCCCCTGCGCGTTCAGGAGATAAGGGGCATGCTGGAAGGCTCCTCTCTGACCATGGGCTACCTGTCGGCCGGAGCGGGTATCGCGACGGCCTTTGCGGGCATCATCATGGGCCGCCTGGGCGACAGGGGCCATAAACTTCACCTTATCACCCTGTGCGCCCTGGGCGCCTGCCTCCTGGAGATTCCCCTTTCCCTCTCCCGGGGACTGATTCTGTTCGCCCTTTTTTATGTACTCCTCTCCTTTACCGCCGGAGGCATAGAACCGCAGCTCCAGGCGCTGATCAGCAGCAGGACACCCGCCAACAAAAGAGGCCTTCTGTTCGGCCTCCAGACCACCGTGGGCTCCCTCGGCTGGGCATCGGCTCCCATGATCGGTTCCTGGATATCGATCAATCACTCCTTCAGCGCGATTTTCCTCTTCGCCGGAGGATTTTTCATCTTCGCCGCCATTACGGGGGGAATCATCATGGTGAGGCAAAAATAACAGGATTCTGTTTTTTTCCTTAGAAAGCCGTGGTATAGTGTAATCAAGCCTTTTTAACCCGGAGACAAACATGAACAAATCTTCTACCCGCTTCACGCGGGAAGAGAAAAGCTGGATGATGTACGATTGGGCCAATTCCGCCCATTCCATCGTGGTGGTGACGATCCTTCCCATCTTCTTCATGTCCCTCTTCGAAGACAATACCGGCGCCGTTGCCACCTGGGGAAGCGTCACGTCGGCCTCCAAATTCCTGGTAGCCCTCATGGCGCCCGTGCTCGGGACTCTGGGAGATTTCAAAAGCATGAAAAAGAGGCTTCTCGCCCTTTTCATGACCATCGGCGTCCTCTCCTGCCTGGGCCTCTCGGGAATGCCCTTCGCGCCCAAATGGCAGCTTATCCTGGGACTTTACGCCCTGAGCAACATCGGTTTCGCCGGGGCAAACATCTTCTACGACGGCTTCCTCCCCGAAGTAACCTCGAACGACCGGATGGACAGGGTCTCAGCCTGGGGCTTCGGCCTGGGGTATATCGGCGGCTCCACCATTCCCTTCATCGTGTTTCTGGTACTGTATATGACGATTCCCGCCGACAAGGCCATGGCCATCTCCTTCGGATTGACCGGTGTCTGGTGGGCCGTTTTCTCCCTCCCCCTCCTCAAAAACGTGAGTCAGAATCACTACGTGGAGAGAAAGCGGGGTATGGTCGCCTCCTCCCTGAAGCAGCTCAGTGTGACAGTCCGGGATATTTACCGGAATAAAACCATGCTCTTCTTCCTTATCGCCTACTTTTTCTATATCGACGGGGTAAATACCATCATCTACATGTCCACCGCCTACGGTTCCACCCTCCACATCGACTCGACCCAGATGATGCTCGCCCTCCTGATGGTCCAGATCCTGGCCTTCCCCTTCGCCCTCCTTTACGGCTTCATGGCGGGGAAAATCGGGACAAGCCGTATGATATGGGTGGGGATTCTCGTTTATACGGGCATATGTATTTTCGGCTTTTTCGTCAGGGAGACATGGCACTTCTGGATGCTCGCCGCTCTAGTCGCCACAAGCCAGGGAGGCGTCCAGGCCCTCTCGCGCTCCCTTTTCGGCAAGATGATTCCCGCCAGGGAACGGTCGAACGAGTTCTTCGGCTTCTTCGAAATATTCGGGAAATTCTCCGCCATAATGGGGCCCTGGCTCTTCGGATTCGCCACGCTGAAAGCCGCCGAGTATTTCCGGTCCCGGCAGCCCGGAATAGAGCAGTTTGATCTGGACAGATCGGCCGCCCCCTTCGGCGTGCTCAGCGTTCTGGTAATATTTATTATCGGGGCCGTTTTCTTTGCTCTGTATACAAAAGGGGAAAACAAAAAAAACACATAATCGCAAAGAAAAAAATATTTTTTCTGTTTGCATAATAATACATATTACACTATCCTTATCGTTGTATATGAAGGTCGTTCAGCTAGACTCGGAATACATATTCAAACACCAGGTTCAGATCATTGAACAAAACCTCCCTCTCATTGTTGAGAATGTGAAAGGTTCACGCAAGAGGATGAGGGAGGACAGGCTTAAGGATTTCCTGGCCCATCCCGGTGTTCTGGATAAATATAAATTCTATATTTCCGAGGACAATATACAGCTGTGGCGACGGATATGCACGACCCGCCTGAATTTCCCCGTCGACGACAATCTGGGCTCCATCCCCAATCTTGACGGAAGCAAACTCATTTCGGAGTTTAAAAGGATAAGCGGGACTCCCCTTAAGGAACGGATTAATCATCTGACCTATGAACATCATATACTGAATAAGATGCTTCTTCAGAAGAAGGGCCGGATAGACCGGGAAGTGGCGGAGACGGTATTCCCCATTTCCAAATCGGCCACACTCATGGCCGGCGTGGCCATGTCCGATAAAAAACGGCTCAACGGGAAGTCGGACGAACAACTGGGTATGGTTGTCAGTGAGTCTTCCAAGACCATTTTAGCCATTTCGGAAGCCATAGGAAACAACAGCTATACCCTCAGGGAATTCACCGCCATGGCCGAGTTCCGCCAGTCCGACACCGTCGCCCACTGCTGCCGCGTCTTCCATATGTATTCCGACCTTCTCTACTACTACCACAATACGATGAACGGCAAGGATACAAGAAAGGCGCTCATCGAATCCATTGAAAACAAGTGCGACGAATATTACCACTTCTACCACTCCTTCATTCCCCATAAGAGGATGACAAAGGTCAGCGATGTGTTCGAAGGCTCCCTCCCCTTCCTTAAGAAAGAGGAGATTACCACCCTGTCCCTGGCGGCAGCCTACCACGACCTGGGAAAAATCGTGCGGCTGGACTATTACGAGAGCGACAAACCCCGGGACGATACGGTCATAGAGCAGCACCCTTACGAAATATTCGAAATGCTCAGCCTCATTCCCAACGAAAGAAGCATCGGCCTGACGGCCAGCATGCACCATGAGATGTACGGCGGAGGATACGGCCCCTACGCCTCACTGGGGGGCACCTATTTCGCCACCCACCCCAAAGAGAACATAGACTACATCATTACGAATGATATCACCCCCGTCCTCCAGGAGGAAAAGCGGTATATCCCCGGCTACTTCCCCGCCAAATTCCTTGAAATATGCGATATCTACGATGCCCTCCATAATAAGAGAGGGTATAAGACGGCCAAGCCGGTCAGTTCCGTCCTGACCATCATGGGGGAGGATTTCTTCAACCCGAACCGGTTGAAGACGACCGTGGACGAGCTGGAAGATCTCTGCTTCGGGAAGACCTACTGGAACCGCTACTTCATAAAGGACCTGGATTCATCGCTCTACGGTATCAAACCTTACGCCAAACATACGATTACCCACGACCTGGAGACGCTCTTTCCCCGGGTTAAACCCTATATCGGCCAAGGGAAAAAGCTTCGCTCCCTGCCCAAAAAAGTCAAATCCACCATACTGGCCTACCAGGCTCTCTTAAGAATGCAGAACAAGATCATCCGCAATCCGGGGATGCTCGATCCGATTCTCTTTGACATATTCATCGATTATATCGCACAGATCGAAGAGAAGGATTATTCACGCTATAAATACAGCGCGGCCTGAAAAACACTACACAAAACCTAGAAAAAGTATTATTTTAAAACCACTCTACAAAAAAAGAGGTAAGAAATGGGTAAGAAAGATCTTGTCGGCGGCTCTCTCTGGGATAATTATTCCCAGAAAGTAGCAGACCGAATGAATAATCCTCGCAACCTGGGGGAGATAACGAAAGAAGAGGCCGAGTCCCTGAATGCCAAACTTGTGGTGGCGGACTGGGGAGCCGAATCATGCGGAGACGCCGTAAGACTTTACTGGGCTGTGGAAAAGGGTTCCGATAAAATTGTCAAAGCCTCTTTCAAGAGTTTCGGCTGCGGTACGGCCATAGCATCCAGCGATATGATGGCCGAACTCTGCCAGGGAAAAACCGTGGACGAAGCGGTCATGATAACAAATCTCGACGTGGAGAAAGCCCTTCGGGACGATCCGGACATTCCGGCGGTCCCCCCTCAGAAGATGCACTGTTCCGTCATGGCCTACGATGTGATAAAACAGGCCGTTGCCGTTCACAAGGGCATCGACCGTTCCTCCCTCGAAGAGGAAGAGATGGTCTGTGAGTGCGCCCGTGTCACCCTGGGCACCATCCAGGAAGTCATCAGACTGAATGATCTCAAGACCGTGGAAGAGATCACCGCCTATACCAAAGCGGGGGCTTTCTGTAAATCCTGCATCAAACCGGGCGGACACGAACAGAGAAAATATCACCTTGAGGATATACTGCGGGACACCAGGGAAGCGATGGAAAGGGAAAAGGCGGAAATCGCCGCCCTCAAGCCGGAGTTCTCCCATATGAGCCTCTACCAGAAAGGCAGGGCCATAGACGCGTTTCTCGATGCCGAAGTACGCCCCCTGCTGCAGAACGACGGAGGCAATATGGAAATTGCCGATCTCAAGGAAGTGGATGGCAAGGTCATTGTCCAGATAGCCTATCAGGGAGCCTGTCTGGGATGCGCCAGCGCAACAACGGGGACGTTCAACTTCATAGAGAACGCCTTGCAAGAGAAGATCAGCGACAATATTGTCGTTACCATGTAAACAATTATGATAGAATACGTCTATGAATCCAATATAGACGACCGGGTTCTGGACCGGGCCGATAGAATTTTAAAAAATGACGGTCTGGTCGCCTTCCCCACCGATTCCAGCTGGGCTATCGGGGGAAGCGTTACATCGAGGGAAGCCATTGAGAAACTGAAAAAGCTCAAGGGCGGCCTGAAGAACTACACCATCAGTATGATCTGCCGGGACATATCCCAGATGAGCGACGTGGCCAATATCAACACGCCCGATTTCAAACTGATTAAAAGGCTGACACCCGGAGCCTATGTCTTTATCCTGCCCGCCCGCAATCATATAGAGAAAATCGTCAACATGAAGCGGGTGGAGATAGGGCTGCGCATTCCCGAAAGCCCCATTCCCCTGGCCCTGGTGGAAAAGCACGAGTCTCCTATTTTTTCCGTAACGGCCTGCCGGGACATGAACAACAAGGAGTGGTGGGACTACGCCTTCGCCGAAGAGCAGCTCTTCGAGTACGGCTGGGAGCTGGAGGATATCAAGGGTGTGGAGATGGTGATCGATACGGGGGAAGCCCAGGAGAAACACCTGACCACGGTTATCCGCATGACCGGCGATGAACCGGAAATCATCCGGGAAGGGCGGGGACCTCTGCCGTAGAAGCACCTTTCTATTTATTGCGTGCAAAATTACAAAACTGAAACTTGTGCAATAGCCTTTTCTCTGTTATCATTTTTCCCGTTCACAATTACATTTTATGATACATGAGAAAGGAGGCTCCTTTGATTAAGGCTGAAAACCTGACAAAGAAATATGGCCGTCATCTGGCTGTTAATGATATCAGCTTCTCCATTGAAAAGGGAGAAGTCATCGGATTCCTCGGTCCTAACGGAGCGGGGAAGAGCACGACCATGAACATGATGTGCGGCTGTCTGGCTCCCTCGGAAGGTAAAATCACCATAAACGGTATCGATATCATGGATGAACCGGAGGAGACCAGAAAGTATGTGGGCTATCTGCCCGAGCAGCCGCCTCTCTACTTCGAGATGACCGTTTACGAATATCTGAAATTCGTGGGAGAATTGAAAAAAGTTCCTTCCCCGCAGATAAAGGACGATATAGAAAGAATCGTCAGCCTGGTGAAGATCGACGACGTGAAGCACCGCCTTATCCGCAACCTTTCCAAAGGCTACAAACAGAGAGTGGGAATAGCCCAGGCTCTTATGGGAAATCCCCCCATTCTGGTTCTGGACGAACCTTCCGTCGGTCTCGACCCCAAGCAGATCATCGAAATCCGCAATCTGATCAACGAACTGAAAAAGGACCATACACTCATTATCAGCTCCCATATTCTTCCCGAAATCTCCGCCGTCTGCGACCGGGTCCTGATTATCAACAAGGGAAATATCGTCGCCTCCGATACGCCGGAAAACCTTTCAAAGCGCCTGACCGGAACCAACAAGGTCTACCTGAGGATAAAGGGGGAAGAGGGAGCGGTCAGATCCGCCCTGGCGCCCCTGGCCCCGGAGGATAAACTGATCATATCGCCCTGCAAGGACGAAGAAGCCCTGGATGTCACGGTGGAAGCCGAAGGGGACGAGGATATCCGGGAAAAGGTTTTTTTCGCCCTGAGCGGCAAGAACCTGCCCCTTCTGCAGATGAGACCCATGGAGATGAGCCTTGAGGACATCTTCCTGAATTTGACGACCGTGGAGGAGAAGGAATAATGCTGGCCGTACTGAAAAAAGAGTTCAAAACCTACTTCATTACACCGGTAGGATATATATTTATGGGACTGTTCCTGCTTATCGCGGGTATCACCTTTGTAACGGGTAATGTCTTCTCCATGAATGAGAACTACGCCCAGGGTACTCTGAGCGGGCTTATCATGGTCTTCGTACTGGCCATTCCCCTCCTTACCATGAGGATTTACACCGAGGAGCAGAGGCAGAAGACCGAACAGCTGCTCATGACCGCTCCCGTTCCCACCTGGCAGATTGTCCTGGGCAAGTTTCTCGCTGCCTCCCTTCTTTTCGGCCTGACCCTGGTCATTACGGTCATCTTCCCCATACTGCTCTCCTTTCACGGAAGGATGGAGTGGGCCGTCATCATCGGAACCTATATCGGCTTTTTCCTGCTGGGGTGCGCCTTCACATCGATCGGTGTTTTCGTTTCCTCTCTGACGGACAGTCAGGCATCGGCCGCCATCATCACCCTCTTTCTCGTTCTCATAACCTGGATGGTGGATTTCATTGCCAGCTACATGCCCAAAAGCAGTCTTTCGGGCATCGTCTTCGCCCTGGCCATAGCCGTGATCCTGGCTCTGCTTGTCTACAACTCCTCCCGGAACATTCCCGTATCGGTTATTGTTCTGGCCGCCGGACTGGTCATCATCGGCCTGATATTCCTTATCAGCAGGGACGTGTTCCCCGGACTGATTACCAAAACCCTTCAGTGGTTTTCCCTGACAAGCCGTTTCAGCGACTTTCCCCGGGGAATTCTCAAGCTGGCCGACATGGTCTATTACCTCTCCTTCTGCGGCTTTTTCATATACCTGACCAGCAGAAGAATCGAAAAGAAGAGATGGAGCTAAGATAATGAAATTGACACTCAACTTCAAAGCCAAACAGGCCGCCATGGCCACAGTCTCACTGATTCTGATCATAGCGGGAATCATCGTCCTTAACCTGATCGTGGAAAAAATCCCCGCCCAGTGGGATATGACCAATAAAAAGCTCTACTCCCTGACGGAGGACACGGAGGATATCCTTTCCGGATTGTCCAAGGATATCACCATCTATGCCCTCTTCACCGCGGGACAGGAAGCGGACGATATCATGGAAGTCCTGAATCTTTACGATAAGGGCTCCAGAAACATCACCGTCGAGGTGATCGATCCCGATAGAAACCCGGGACTTCTCAAACGCTTCCAGGAAGAGGAAGACACCGAATTGGGCAAGGGCAGCCTGGTGGTTTTCTCCGACGCCTATTTCAAGGTCATTCCCTACATGGATATGTACGATACGAGCTATAATCAGCAGGGACAGATGCAGGTTTTCGGCTTCGCCGCGGAACAGAGAATCACCTCTGCCGTCTCCTATGTAGATACGGGCTACAGCCCCAAAGTGTATGAGATTGCAGGACATTTCGAAAACACCCTGGAAGACCTCTCCCTCACCACGGCGGTGGAGAAGTCCAATTTCCAGATCGGCGAAGTGAATCTGCTCAGGGACGGGGGGATCCCCTCCGATGCCGATGTGGTCATTCTCAACTCGCCCAAGTCCGATTTCAACCCGGAAGAGATCAAACTCCTTAAGAGTTATCTGGACGGAGGGGGGCATTTATTCATCGCCCTGGAACTTACCCAGGAGCCGCTGACCGCCCTCTACTCCCTGCTGGCGGATTACAATATTGCCGTAGAGTATGGATACACATTTGAAAAAGATACGAGCCGGCTGCTTCCCGGCAGCTCTAACAACCCGGTCTTTTTCTCTCCCACCATTGAAGACCATGACATCACATCACCCCTCATCGAGAATGATCTCGATCCCTTCTTTTATTATGCCATGGGCATCGGGTCAACGGAAAATCAGGTGCGCAATATCAAGGTGGAACCCCTCTTTACCTCTTCGGCCAAATCTTTTCTGAGAACCGATCTTGAGAACCGCTCGGAGGCCATGACTGGTGCGGATATCGCCGGCCCCGTCACCGTTGCCGCCGCCGTCTATCAAACCAGCCGGGACACCGGTTTTCCCGAAGGGATGAAGATGGTGGTTTACACCAGCGGAAGATCCCTCGCCCCTCTGCCCGGTCTGGGACAGATCAAAGCGAATATGGATTTCTTCGTCGACTCGGTAAACTGGCTCAGTGATCAGGAAGACAGCATCAACATCAAGAGCAAGAGCCTTTACAGTCTGCCCCTGCAGATGAACGCGATCAACGCCTGGATCTACGCGGGCGTCGCCATTATCCTGATTCCTCTGATCGTGGCCATCGCCGGTTTTGTCGTTCTGCACAGGAGGAAAAACCTCTAATGAAGAAACGGTCAAAACAGATGATCATCGCCGGAGCGGCAGTAGCCGTTCTGGTGTGTATATTCTTCATTTCCAGCAATATGGAAGAGAAGAAGGCGCAAGAGGAGGAGGCCGCCAGAGAAGCGGAAAGGGAGGCGAATAAGGTAGAGACGGAATACAGGAACTTCCTCCCTTTCCCTTCGGAAGAAGCGGTTCGCGTCGAAATGGACTTTCCCGGCCGGAAAGCCGTCTTTGAAAAGGACGGTGACAACTGGACTCTGTCGGAACCGGTCTATGAAACAGTTCAGAGTGCCGTGAACACCGCCGCCCGGGGAGTTCTCGATGTCGGCTCGTCCACTGTGGTGGAAGAAAATGTAGCCGACTGGTCCGTGTACGGGATCGGCCCCGATTCGGGCAGAACCACGGTTACTTCGGCCGGCGGGGAATCGGTGACGGTGATACTAGGGAACAAGACCCCGACGGGAAGCGGCTACTATGCCCGCACCGAAGGGGACAGCAGCGCCTATATGGTATTCGGCTACAGCGCCCGCAAGCTGATTCCCGATGTGGATGCCCTGAGGGACAGAACGCTTCCCCAGGTAAATTCCCAGGCACTGACTTACGTGAAGGCGGAGGGAGAGAGAACTCTTGAAATGGTTCCCTACTCTCCCTTTGAGGAATTCTCCAGCAATTTCTCCTCCCTTATGCTTATCCAGCCCTATGAAGAGCCCTGCCCCGTCAGTATGGACAGGCTGGGACGTTTTATGGAAGCCATGGCCGCCACTCCTCTGGCGAAAAAGAGCTTTATCGATGACTATGCTTCCCTCGGGGAGCTGGGTCTGGACAAGGCCCATGCCCGCCGCCTCACCTACCGGGATAAGGATAACAACTCCATAAGCCTGCTGATAGGCAGGGCCGCGTCCGATGAACTTTACGTAAACCCCTCAGAACAGGACGGCCGCTACAACGGCAACCTGGGACCCCGGGATGAATATTACGCTATGCTTGAAGGCGGAGAAGAGGTCTTTACCCTTTCCGGAGCCTGGGCCGGCATGGTGGAAGTAGACCCCTTCTCCCTGAGGGACGGATTCGTACGGCTCATCGCCATCGACGATATAGACTCCTTCTCTTTTGCCGTCAAAGGTCAGCTCTGGGCCGGCAGGATTGAACGGGAGGGCGAAGGGGATGATGTCAAGGAAACCTATTTCTTTAACGATGCCCTTACCAGTGAAGATGACTTCAAGGATATCTACCAGGACATTCTCTATATCATGTATGAAGGCGAAGCCGAGGCCGGATTCAAGCTGCCCAAAATCGCTCCGGAAGTGACCGTAAGATATATCGGCACAGAGGAGCACGGCGGCTCAACCCGGGCGGATTTTTATCCCTATGACGACCAGTACTATATTGTCAGCGTGGACGGAAAAGACGCCCTCTTTCTGGTGGGCCGTTACCAGATTAAGGATATTGTTAAAAACATATCCGCCAAAAACCTGTAAAATGTCCAGAAATCCGTTCCCCCCCGGTAACGGATTCCCTGACAGCCCCAAAATTCACAATAAACAACAGCAGATGCCCTTTTCATATATGTAAACGGGCCTTATACTTATAGGTATGATACGAGCAAATCCGGAAAAAGTAGGTTTCGACGGTTCCAAGCTCTCCCGCCTGGATACTCTCTTCCAGGGTATAGTGGGGGGCAATGATGAGAAAAAAGAGATCCCCGGTCTGGGACTGCGCATCATACGGCGGGGGACGATAGCCTTCGACAACTGCTACGGCTTTGCCGACCAGGAAAAGCACATCCCCATGACCGAAGAAACCCTGGTCCGCATATTCTCCATGTCAAAACCCATTGTCGCCGCGGCGGCGCTCACTCTGTTCGAGAAGGGAGCGTTCTCCCTGGATGAACCGATTAAAAAATACATCCCCTCCTTCGCCTCCCCCCGGGTTTTCAGATCTCTTTCCGATGACGGGGAAGAGTTCGTTCCCGCCGAATCGGATATTACCATAGAACAGCTTTTCACAATGACTTCGGGAATGTCCTACGGTTTCAACCCCGGGCAGGATAAGGTCGACGCCTTCTACCAGAGGGAGTGGGAAAGGGAAGATATACGCTTCGAGCATATGTCCACAGAAAAGTACATTGATTTCCTGGCCCGGATGCCGCTGGCCTTCCAGCCGGGGACGGATTTCCGCTACAGCTGGTCGATAGATGTTCTGGGGCGGCTGATCGAAGTGATTTCGGGCAGAACTCTGGGCGATTTCCTTGAAAGTGAGATCTTTATTCCCCTGGGCATGAAGGATACCGGTTTTTATGCGTCTTCGGAACAGGCGACCCGTCTGGCGGGGCTCTACGATTACGGCGGGGAAAAACGGGTGCGTGCCGAGGAAACCTTTCCCATCCATCATCAGCCCCTTTTCGAATCGGGCGGCGGAGGCCTGCTCTCGACCCTGAACGATTATGCCCGCTTCTGTGAAATGCTCAGAAATCACGGTTCCTTCGAGGGAGCGGAGATCCTGAGCAGAAAAACCGTGGACCTCATGTCCTGCAACCATCTGGAGGGACAGGCACTGACGACCTGTTCCGGCGGGTATAAAAAGGGTTACGGTTACGGATTGGGGCTGCGCACCCTTATCAGTACGGCTAAGGCGTGTATCAACGGCACGCCCGGCGAATTCGGCTGGGACGGAGCGGCCAGCACATGGATGATGATCGATCCCCGGGAAGAGATGACCGTCCTCTTCATGGTCCAGTCCTTCCCCTTCGATTATCACAGACTCCATAAGCGTTTCCAGCAGATAATATATTCCGCCCTCCGATGAAAGACAGCTGACAGGCTGATCCCGCTTCCTTAATCAGACTCTCTCCTCCCCATATGCCAGGACATGACTGTAACCCGCCTGGATGGCAAAAGAAAATAAATCTGTGATTTTTTTCCTATTCCGGGTGTTGACTTTTTTTTTGAGCAATGTTATCAATATTTATCGATACTTTAATATCGATTATATGTTATCGATATACTTTTATTACATAATTACCCAGGAGGCTTATCATGGCTGCAAAGGAAAAGGTTACGAATCCCAAGGAACTGGAAGCACTCATTGCAAGAGTAGAAAAGGCACAGAAAGCCTATTCTTCATTCACCCAGAAACAGGTTGACGAAATATTCCGCCAGGCAGCCATTGCTGCCAATGATGCCCGTATTGCACTGGCCAAAGAAGCCGCCGGAGAAACGGGCATGGGTATCGTCGAAGACAAGGTTATCAAGAATCACTTTGCCTCCGAATATATTTTCCATCAGTACAAGGATACTCAGACCTGCGGGATCATAGAGAGGGACACCACCTTCGGTACGATCAAGGTCGCCGAACCGATCGGGATCCTCTGCGGTATCATCCCCACGACCAATCCGACATCCACGGCCATATTCAAGGCCCTCATCTCCCTGAAGACGAGGAACGCCATCATCTTCAGCCCCCACCCCCGTGCCAAGGGCTGTACGGTCAACGCCGCCCGCACCGTCCTGGAGGCGGCCGTGAAAGCGGGAGCCCCCGACGACATCATCGGCTGGATAGACGAGCCCTCCATAGAGATGACCAATCAGCTCATGACACACCCCAAAATCAATATGATACTGGCCACGGGAGGCCCCGGCATGGTCAAAGCGGCGTACTCCTCGGGCAAACCCGCTGTGGGAGTGGGAGCGGGAAACACTCCCGCCCTCCTGGATGAGACGGCCGATATCAAGATGGCGGTCAGCTCCATCCTCATGAGTAAAACCTTCGACAACGGCGTGATATGCGCTTCCGAGCAGTCCATGATCGTCCATAAGGATATCTATGATGACGTCAAGGAAGAGCTTACCCTGCGGGGCGCCTATATCCTGAATAAAACGGAAAAGAATAAAGTGGCCGATCTGATCCTCGATCCCAAAAGGGGCACGGTCAATCCCGCCATAGTCGGACAGCCCGCGGCCACCATCGCCGGACTGGCCGGGCTGAGCGTGAATCCCAAGACCAAAGTTCTTATCGGCGAGGTCAAGGACATTGATGGGAAGGAACCCTTCGCCCATGAAAAGCTCAGTCCCTGTCTGGCCCTTTACAAGTGCAAGGACTGGGAAGAGGGTATCGATATGGCCCGTCGCCTGGTGGAACTGGGCGGTATCGGCCATACTTCGGTTATCTATACCGATCCTATGAATCAGGAGAGAATCGACACCTTCGGCAACGTTCTGAAAACGGGAAGAATCCTTGTGAACATGCCCGCCAGCCACGGAGCCATCGGTGACCTCTACAACTTCAAACTGGCTCCTTCCCTGACACTGGGCTGCGGAAGCTGGGGAGGAAATTCGGTCAGCGAAAATGTGGGCGTCAAGCATCTGATCAATATCAAAACCGTGGCGGAAAGGAGAGAAAACATGCTCTGGTTTAAGGTCCCCCCCAAGATTTACCATAAATACGGCTGTCTGCCCGTGGCACTCCAGGATCTGAAGGGCAAGAAAAGGGCCTTCATCGTAACCGACTCCTATCTCTACGGAAACGGCTACGTGGACAGGATCACCACCGTTCTTGACGAGTTGGGCATCGATAACCAGTGCTTCCACCAGGTAAAGCCTGATCCCACCCTCTCCACTATCAATCAGGGACTGGAAATGGTCAATGCCTATAAGCCGGATATCATCATCGGACTGGGCGGCGGTTCCCCCATGGATGCGGCCAAAATCATGTGGCTCCTCTATGAGAACCCGGACGTCAAGTTCGAAGGCCTGGCCCTGCGCTTCATGGATATTATGAAGAGGATTTACCGCTTCCCCGAGATGGGAAAGAAAGCCATGATGGTCGCCATTCCCACCACCAGCGGTACCGGATCGGAGGTGACGCCCTTCAGTGTCGTCACCGATGATAAAACAGGTTTCAAATATCCGATTGCCGACTACGCCCTGACCCCCAATATGGCGATAATCGATGCTGAGCTGGTTATGAACATGCCCAAGGGACTGACCGCCGCCAGCGGTATCGACGCGGTAACCCATGCCATTGAAGCCATCGCATCCGTTATGAGTACGGACTACACCATGGGGATTGCCCTGGAATCGCTGAGAATCCTGTTCAAGTATCTCCCCGATGCCTATGCAGACGGCCCGAACAACAAGAAAGCCCGGGAGAAAGTACACAACGCGTCTGCCATGGCCGGTATGGCCTTTGCCAATGCGTTCCTGGGTGTCTGCCACTCCACCGCCCACAAGCTGGGAGCGGCTTTCCATATCCCCCACGGCGTGGCCAACGCCCTTTTGATCAATCAGGTTATCCGCTTTAACGCCAACGATACCCCGACCAAACAGGCGGCTTTCGCCCAGTACGAGTATCCCTCCGCTACCAGCCGGTACGTGCGCATAGCCGACTTCCTGGGGCTGGGAGGAAAAACGGATATGGATAAAGTCGATAATCTGGTGAAAGCCATCGACGATCTGAAAGCCAAGCTGGATCTTCCCAAATCCATCAAGGATACGGGAGTGGATGAGAAAGCTTTCATGGATAGACTGGATTCCCTCTCCGAAGAGGCCTTTGACGACCAGTGTACCGGTGCCAATCCCCGCTATCCCCTGATCAGCGAGATCCGCCAGATCTACCTGAACGCCTACAACGGATTGGATACGGCCGTTAATTAAACATCATCCTCCCCAACCAAAACCAGGGACCGTTCCGCAGGGAGCGGTCCTTTTTATATACGGAGAAATGACTTGCCAGAAAGGTATCAAGGAGATATCCTTAATACAGAATCTAACGGGAGAATCACTGTGAAAAAAGTACTGCTGCTGGCGTTTGAAGAGAAGGAGATGTGTTTTGTCCATGTTCTGGTCAACGCCCTCGATATGAATGAGAAAGGGTATGAGGTAAAAGTCATACTGGAAGGCGGGGCGACCCTTACGGCGGCCCGTCTTGGTGTAGAAGGACATAATTTCCATGACCTCTACGAAAAAGTCAAAGGAAAAGGGCTGATAGACTGCGCCTGCAGGGCCTGTGCGATGAAAATGGACGCCTTCAGGGACCTGGAACAGCAGGGGATTCCCTTCCGGGGAGACGCTATGGGCCACCCCTCTCTGGCCTCCTTCATGGACCTCGGCTACGAAATAATCACGTTCTAGCCCTGCCGGGATGAATCGGCCGTGTGTTCTATTCGCGGCCCAGTATCTGGCGGATCTTTCTTCCCAGCTCTTCCCTGTTAAACGGCTTGCCCAGGAAATTCAGATTCTCTTCCAGAATACCCTGCCGGGAGATAACATCTCCGGTATAACCCGATATGAAAAGGCATTTTACTTCGGGATGAGTCTCTCTTACCTTGAGAAAAACCTCTTTCCCGTTCATTTCCGGCATAATGACATCGGTTATCAGCAAGTCGATTTTCTTCTCCGAAGTACCCAGCTCTACAGCCTTTTCGGCCTGCTGGTGGGCAATCACCCGATACCCCATCTTCACCAGCTGTTTTTTAATAACCGCCAGCATCGCTTCTTCATCTTCTACAAGGAGTATCGTCCCGCTCCCGGTAAGAAAGGGCGAATCATTTGGCTCATCACCGCCATCGGTTATGACGATGCCGTCGGCAGCCCGGGGAAAGTAAAGCTTGAAAACACTTCCCCTGCCCGGTTCGCTCTCCACATGGACCCATCCCTTGTGCTGCACCATGATTCCGTAGATCATGGCAAGGCCTAGGCCGGTTCCCTGCCCTCTTTTCTTGGTGGTATAGAAGGGCTCGAAAATATGCTCCAGGGTGCTGCTGTCCATCCCATGTCCCGTATCACCGACGCTCAGAACTATATACTCCCCCTTTTTGAACCCTTCATGATTCCGGCAGTCGTCCTCATCGACGTGAACATTCTCCGTGGCGATGGTGATTTTTCCTATCCCTTCTATGGCATCCTTGGCGTTGACGCATAAATTGGCCAGTATCTGGTCTATCTGTACCGGATCGGCATAGAGGGAGCCCAATCCCTCCCGGGGATTCCATTCCAGTTCCACATTCTCTCCGATCAGGCGGCGGAGCATCTTCAGGACGGAATCCACGGCCTGATTCAAATTAATAATTCTCGGGGAGATGGTCTGTTTCCTGGCAAAAGCCAGGAGCTGCCTGGTCAGTTTTTCCGAGCGTTCGGCGGCATTCTGAATCTCCCTGACATATTCGCGAAGGGGATCATCTTCCGGAAGTTCATCGAGCATAAGGTCCGACTCGCCCAGTATCACACCGATCATATTGTTGAAATCGTGGGCGACACCCCCGGCCAGACGGCCAACCGACTCCATCTTCTGAGCCTGGACCAGCTGTTTCTGCAGACTGATCCTCTCCGTGATATCCCTCCCGATACCCAGGACTCCGATGATTTTTCCCTTGCCGTCATACATGGGGGCTTTTATGGTCTCTATCTGAAGAGAGCTGTCCGGGGAGATCGTTTTATTGTCGGTCAGATAAAGAACCGAGCTTCCCCCGTCTATGACCTTTCTGTCCATATCAATAAACGAGCGGGCGATTCGGTCCGGAAAAAGATCGAAATCGGTTGATCCGACGATCTCCTCTGCCTTCCTCCGGGATATTTCGGCATACTTTGCATTGCAGGAGAGATAGACGCCTTCCACATTTTTAAGCCAGATGGCATCGGGAATGGTATTTATGAGGGTTTCCTGAAAAACCTCGCGGGTTTCCGCTTCTTCCCTGGCCCTCTTCAGAGCCATCTCATGCTCCTTCTGCCTTCGCATGATCCTGGCCATGGCAATACCGAAGATAAGGCAGAAAAAGAGAAACACCATACGCACAAAGAGATTCGAACCGGGAACATCGCGTACAAAATAATCAATGAAGGTTCTGCCCTCAGTTCCGGTCGCAGTGAAATAAAGAGAATCGAGGAGCCAGTATACACCGCCCATGGCCAGGGAAAAACTGACCAGATAGCCTGTTCTTCTCTGATCCACCAGCAATTCCAGGCGGAAAAAGCGCCTGACAGGATTCAAATTAAGCAGAATATCGGCCAATACTAGAAGCGCCAGGGCAACGCTTGCCTGTTTTAAAACAATAAAGAGGGAAAACTCCATGGGTATGGACACAGCCGAATCGGCCCCCCAGGCCCGGGGCGGGGGATTACGGCTTACGGCGAAACGGGTTACCGTTAAAATGTTAAGGGAGTTCAGCAGGCGAAAGGGAATCTCCGTGAGAAAAAGATTCACCAGTCCCGGGGTGATACCTTTCCGCTTCCGCCGCTCATTCCAGAAGCCGTGCCAGAGAATCCACAGAGTGAAGGGAGGAACCACAAAGAAAACGGCATAGCCGTTGGATGGTCCCCAGAGCCACCACATGGTCTGGCAGCCGCCGAAAAGGGCCGAGATGAGACCGTACTTCCAGCCCCAGCTCAGGGTAATGAGAAGAGGAAGCAGCAGCCCGAAGAGAACGGCTACTGTATACTCGCCGAATTGAAATATTATGGTATGGAAATTTACGAAAAAGGCGATGATCCCGAAGAGCAGGGAAATGATGATTTTATAAATGGCAAGACGCTTTTCCCGGACCAAATTATTCCTCATTTACATAGTATAAGTTTACACGTCAAGGGAGGAAATTACAAATTTACCGTTAATAAAAGAGTGGTCCCCGGCCCCTAGCCGGAAACAGGAGCATACCTGAAACACTCCGTCTCATGGTCATTCACCATGCCCACGGCCTGCATGTAGGCGTAAATAATCACCGGTCCCACAAAGGTCATCCCCCGGGTCTTCAAATCCTTTGAGATTTCACGGGACAGTTCAGTTTCGGCGGGGACGTCTGCGGAAGAGGTAAAGCGGTTAATCAGGGGGACTCCGTCGGTAAAATGCCAGAAATAGGCGTCAAAGCTCCCCCACTCCTGCTGAATATCCAGAAAAACCCGGGCATTATTAATGATGGCCCGAATCTTCAGCCTGTTTCTGATAATCCCGGGATTCTGCATCAGGACGGAGATTTTCTCCTCATCGTAGGTGATAATTTTAGCGGCCTGAAAATTATCAAAGGCTTCCCGGTAACTCTCCCGCCTTCTGAGAATGGAAAGCCAGCTTAACCCGGCCTGCATTCCTTCCAGGCAGAGCATCTCGAAAAGATGCCGGTCGTCATGGACGGGAACACCCCACTCCTTGTCGTGATAGGCCGTGTATTCGGGAATATGGGCGGGACACCAGGCGCAGCGCTTCATCAGAAATGGTCCTTCGGATGACGGCTTGTCCTCCTTTGAAGACGGAGAGCCCTCTTTTTGAAATGGGTACGGGAATCTTCCATGGGGATGAATTCCCCTTTATACGTAAGGCCGCCGTCCACGGCTACCGCCTCAAAGGATTTATGGAGTTCCGTAAGGGAAACTTCCTCGGCCTGGCGGTTATAGAGGCGGGCGATTTTCCCATCCCCGTCCCTCTCTATCCAAAGCATTTCGTGAAAACGGGAGATACCGCTTACCGATTCAAGCCTATCCAGATCGACTTTACCCACAGCCCCGCCCTACCTGTCGCCGAGGAAGTAGCCGGCCGCGATTCCCAGGGGAATGAAAATCAGGCTCAGGATTCCCGCTCCGCCGCCGGCCACTCCGGGCCACAGAGCAACAATGGAACCGAATACCAGACCGAAGATAACGCTGTAGGTTACTTTGGGGAATCGTTTCAGACAAAAGCTCATAATCCGGGCGACACCCAGAATCCCCACGGCGACTCCGAGACCGGCGATAATAAGAATGGAGAAATTCAAATCATTCACAGCGGCGATAAAGGTAGTGTACATGCCCATCAGAAGAAGAAGAAAGGAACCGCTGACGCCGGGAATGATCATGGCCGCCGCACCCGCCGCTCCGGCCAGGAAAATAAGCAGGCCCGATGAAGCGGTCAGAGTCCTGATCGGTTCACTCTCCCCCGGTTCGGCGGAAAGTCCCATAATAACAACAAGGACAAAGGCGGCGACGAAGGCGATTACCCAGGAAACACGGATTTTCTTTCCGAAGTCCGCTTTCTTCCAGAGAAAGGGAACACCCCCAAGGATCAAACCGACAAAGGAATAAAGCGTCTGGAACGGATAATTCTCGAAAAGGAATTCAATAAGATGGGCGAAAATGAGAATCCCGGCCCCGGCTCCGACAATGAGAACCGCCAGGAACTTCCAGGATTTGATAAAATGGGATATGGATTCCATCATCTCGTCATAAATACCCGTTACCACGGCAATCGTTCCGCCCGAGACTCCCGGAACCGTATTGGCCACACCGATCAGGGCACCCTTTCCCAATAAACCGAAATATTGTTTCAATGACCTTTTTTCAGACATGAATCATCCTTTTTTTATTATAGGAGATAAGTATAGCCCCTTTTCTGCCAATAAACATCCCCCCGATTGATTTTTCCCTGAACCCACCCTATATTTCCCCTATGGATGAGAAAAAATATTTCTTTGACTGCCACTGCCATACGATGACTCTTGCCCAGCCCAATATGGCCTCTTTTCTGGAGAATATTCTCCACAATGCCGCCCCGGATCTTCTCAGAAGCCTGGCGAGCGACATCAATTTCAATCACAATCAGGGGGCCCGGCAGAGCCTGAACAACATCATGAATCTGGCGGCGCTGGTTCAGAATGACCTGGACGGCATCTTCACAATCATGGAAGACGATCTCAAAGGAAAATTCGGGGGAGATCCCCTGGCCGACGATAAGGGGATTAACGTGGGGGGGCACCATTATGACGGCCTTATCATTACTCCACTCCTCATGGATTTCAGGGCCCTTCCCGATGCCCCCAATTCCACCTACTATCCTCAGCCGAAGAAAGAGATACGCACGGCCATAAATGAATATGCCTATGCGATCAGAAAATACTACAAGACAAGGCCGAACGGCCTGCTCCAGATCTACCCCTTCCTGGGTATAAACACAAAGGCCTACTCCTACGCAGAAGTTGAAAAGCTGCTGGACGAGAGCTTCTCCCTGTATACGGGCAGTCTCTCCTCCATCAGAAGCAACAAACTGTACACCCTGGCGGCGGGAAAACTGGCGCCCTCCCGCATGTTCGGCGGATTAAAGCTCTATCCTCCCATGGGATTCGATCCCTGGCCTGAGGAGGGAGAGGAGAGAAGGAAAGTCTGCCTCCTGTATGAATACGCCCAGCACAAACGCATACCCATAACGGCTCACTGCAATGAGTCGGGATATATCACGGTGGATTACAAGACGGCCCATATCTATACTTCTCCGGACCGTTGGGTGCCGGTCCTGGAAAACTACCCCGAACTCATACTCAACCTGGCCCATATGGGATACCGGGAAAAATCTGTCCCCGAAATCCTGACCAGCAAACTGAGCGGCAGGAAAGAGAGCACATGGACCGAAAAGATTCTCAGGCTCATAAGGGAATACCCCCACGTATACACGGATATCTCCTATGCGGGCGTGAAAATCGAGTTCTACCGGTTCCTTCACAAACTCCTGCAGGAACAGGAACTGCACAGGAGGGAAATCGAGGATAAGATTCTTTTCGGGACGGACTTCATGATCAATCTGTCCAACATCCCCAGCTACAGGGATTACTATGCCCTTTTTGACGATTCTCCCCTGACGGGGATACAAAAAAACCGGTTCGGATCAATTAATCCTCGCCGGTTTCTGAATATGTAACAGGATAGTATCAGCCGCCGCAGCAGCCGGAACCGCTGCCGCCGCAGCACTCGTGGTCTTCGCCGTGGGAATGGCCGCCGCAGCACTCATGGTCTTCCCCATGATCGTGACCGCATCCGCAGCCATCACCTGCGCCGTGATCATGTCCGCAGCCGCATTCATGATCATGATGGTGATGCTCAGCGGAAAAACTCTCCCTGTCCTCGTCGGTGGTTTCCCTTACCTCAATGATTTTTAATTCAAAGGTAACGTCCATCCCGGAATAGGGGTGATTTCCGTCTACTGTCACTTCGTCATCGGTGAGTTCGGTAATAGCCACCAGAATGGGCTCGCCGTTGGTATCGTGAGTCTGAAACTCATCACCCACGGCAATATCACCGAGTTCGGCAAATTCCGAACGGGGCAGAGTCACAACAAGCTGTTCGTTTCTGGGGCCGAAGGCTTCAGCCATACTGAGCTCTACGGAGAACTCATCTCCCGCTTCCTGCCCTTCCAGCTCCTTTTCCAGAGCGTCGAGCATCATGCCCTCTCCATGTATATAAGCAATCTTACCGTCGCCGCTGGTAGACTCCAGCAGTTCCCTTTCTTTGTTAAACAAATCATATTCCAAAAAAACTGTCGTTCCCGATCCTATTTTCATCTATCCTCCGCTGCCGCGGGAAGCGGCAATTGTTAAGTAAGAAGATAAAGTTTTTTTTGGCAACAGTAAAGGAAAAAAAATGGTAAATCCATATAAAAAGAATAATAATTAAGGAAGAGGTAAGAAAGATGAATCTAAAAAAACAATTTGTATTAATTACAGGAATCCCTTCTATAGGTTTAATAATAATACTGGCTGTCGGTCTTTTCGGATTTTCCCGCATAAGGACCGGCATAAATGAGTTAACCAGCATCCAGACCGATTACAGCACGATATCCAACGCGGACAGGGACGCCTACCAGGTTCTGGTAAGCGAAACCGGTGCGGTTGCCAGCACCACCAGAGAGGAACTGGAGCAGCAGAACGGGGATAATCTGGAAAACCTGGACCAGGTATGGGACAGAATAGAGGGAATCAGCGCCGATTTCACAGGCGAAAGGCTCAGACTATTTAACGAATTCACAAAGTTCTATGACGACTGGAAGTCCCATTCACGGGCTGTGCTTGATCAGTCGCTCAGGATTTTCGAAGATGAGATGGCCACGGTGCAGGCCGCCGAATCGGCCCAGGAGTTCTTCGATCTCATGAGGGAGAACATCGATCTTCTGGGAGAAGAAATCCGCCTTCTTCTGGATACGAACCTTACCCTCAGCCGGCGAAGAGCCGTGGAAGAGGCCCAGTCACTGATCCTTAACGGCGACAGGGATGCCTACCAGGCCTATGTCCTGCTTCTGAGAACACCCGAATCGCGAAGCCAGGAGGAACTGGCCCAGTTCACCGCCGATGCCGAGGAAAATATCGGCCAGACCGGGGAAAGAGTTCTGCAGGCCGCCCGGATAGCAGGGCTGGAAACAGAGCAGGTGACGCAGAATTTCCAGAGGTATTTTGATCTGTGGTCAGCGGAAAATGCAAAGTATTTCACTATCCACGGAGAGATTTTTGAGGACCAGACTATCCGCCGGGAGGAACAAAGACAGAGCGGAGAGAGCTTTGCGGCGATGAGAGGAATCATTGACCAGTTGGGAGAAGTCCAGAATCAGCTGGCCCGCAATACGGTGGACTCCCTCATGCTCAGCATGAACAGGATAACCCTTCTCTACATCATAGTCACGGTTCTGGCAACCACACTGGCCGTTTCCATATCCATGTACATTTCCCAAAGTATTCTCACATCCATACGCCATAATATCGAGTGGGCGGAAACCATAAAGAATGGCGACTTGTCCCAGAATATTCATTCCAGCAGAAAGGACGAACTGGGGGATCTGTCACGGGTATTTGCCTCGATGAACGAAAAGCTGGCCGGAGTTCTGCGTTCGGTAAGGGAATCCTCGGCCCACGTGGCGGGGGGCAGCCAGCAGCTGTCATCAAGCGCCCAGCAGCTTTCTTCGGGGGCGACAGAGCAGGCCTCATCAACGGAAGAAGTATCTTCCACCATGGAAGAGATGTCCGCCGGAATGGCCCACAGCAACGATAATTCCCAGAAGGCGCGGGAATTCGCCCGGAGCGTATCCTCCAAGGCGATGGAGAGCGGTAAGGCGGTCAAGCAGACCGTATCGGCCATGGATGAAATAGCCGAAAAAATCAATGTCATCAGCGAGATTGCACGGCAGACAAACATGCTGGCCCTGAATGCCGCCATTGAAGCGGCCCGCGCGGGGGAAGCGGGAAAGGGATTTGCCGTGGTTGCGGCGGAAGTCAAAAAACTGGCGGAGGTTTCGGGCGATTCAGCCATATCGATTACCGACCTGACCCGCGATTCTCTCAGCGTGGCCAGCCGGGCGGGAGAGCTGATAGACACCCTTGTGGAAGAGATCGGCATGACCTCCGAACTGGTGGAAGAGATATCCGAAGCCAGCCGGGAACAGACCACCGGCATGGAACAGGTCAATACGGCGATCCTCCAGCTTGATAAAATAACCCAGCAGAATGCCGCCGCTTCGGAAGAGATTGCCTCCACCTCGGAAGAGCTTAACTCACAGGCCCAGTTCCTGTCCAATGAGATCGCCTACTTTACCATAGACAGGGGACAGGTGGCGGACAATAAAATGGAATACCTTCCCTATCCGGAAGAAGAATAAAAGGAGTCTGAAGCATTGATACCAAAAGCGCCATTTGGAAGAACGGGACATGAGAGCAGCCGGGTACTCTTCGGAGGGGCCGCTCTGGCCGAAGAGAACCAGGCCGATTCGGATAAAACCCTGGAACTGCTGTTTGAGTATGGAATAAACCATATTGATACGGCGGCCAGTTACGGCGAGGCGGAACTGAGGATCGGCCCGTGGATGGCCAGGTACAGGGATAAATTCTTTCTGGCCACCAAGACGGAAAAGAGAACCTACAAGGGAGCCTGGGAAGAACTGGAAAATTCCCGACGCAGGCTACAGTCCGATGTGATTGATCTGTGGCAGATGCATGTTCTGGTGGATGAAGAGGGATGGCAGACCGCCATGGGACCGGACGGGGCTCTCAAGGCTTTTATGGAAGCAAGGGAGAAGGGATATGTCCGCTTCCTGGGAGTGACGGGACACGGAGTCCAGGCTCCCGATTATCATCTCCGCAGCCTGGAGAAGTATGACTTTGATGCGGTCCTCCTCCCCTGGAACTACTCCATGTCCCTTAATGAAGAGTACAGGAAGCGGTTTGACGATCTGGCCGGACTGTGCCGTGAAAAGGAGATAGCCCTCCAGACGATAAAGAGCCTATGCCGCCGTCCCTGGCCTGAGGGTGTCAAAACCCGAAAAACATGGTATGAACCTCTCGAGGACAAAGATGATATCGCTCTGGCCGTTTCCTATATTCTGGGAAACAGTCAGATGTTTCTCAACTCCGTGGGAGATATACGGATACTGCCCCTCGTTCTGAAAGGGGCTGAAGCTTTCGGAAAGGGAGTAATATCCCCTCCGGACGGGGACAGAATGAAGCAGCTGGCGGCGGCACGGGACATGGAACCTCTGTTTCGTTAAAATGGAAGGGGACTCAGACTAATTACAAGGAAATGGATATGAAAAAGGGAATAATATTTCTTCTTCTGCTCTGCCTGGTCATGGCGGGGCTGTTCGGCTTTGATGAATCGGTTTTAAACCGCATCACATTTATCAACAGGACGGGTGTGGATATCTGGTATATATTCCTCTCCCCGGGGGACAGCAGCGAATGGGGCCTGGATATACTCGGTTCGGAACGGATGCTCTCGGACAACAACCTTTTAAGCTTCTATATTTCCTACCCGGATTATGAAAACTATTTCGACATCATGGCCATAGACAGCGAGGGGAATGCTTTTATCCTTTACGATGAGCTTATCTCCGACGACGGAGAATCGGATATCATCATCAGGGAAGGAGACCTGAACGAGGATTACGGAACCATGAATTTCGTGGAAGTGGCCTTTACCAACGACACGGACTATGAGATGTATTACACCTTTGTCTCTCCCAGCGACTCGGAGATGTGGGGTGTGGATATGATGGATGACGAACAGACTCTTCCGCCCGGAGAAACCCTTTATCTCCTGGCGCCCTATGGAGATGAGGTATCGTCCTACGATGTAATGGCCGTGGATACCGATCTGGACGAATACCAGTTCTCCTTTGATATCGATCCTTCTGATCTGGAGCCGGATGAAACACTGAGCTATCTCATCGAGTACAGCGATCTTATTACGGAATAGACCGGAAGATTCTACTCGCCCTGGATCTGAAACCAGAGTTTCCTCTGCCGGGGACCTGTGTCGCACTCCACAAGGAAGATATTCTGCCAGGGGCCGAGCATGACCTCTCCCCCCAGCACGGGGAGGGAGAGAGAATGATTCAGCAGAAGAGACCTCAGGTGGCTGGAACCGTTATCGTCATGCCAGGTTTCATGATGCCTGTAGGGCGTCCCGTCGGAGAATCCCGGTCCGTAGGGAATACCCAGGGACTTCTCAAAAAGATAGTTCAGATCATGGGTCATGATCCCCGGTTCGTCCTCGGTCACGATCAGAGCCGCCACGCAGCCGGCGACAAATACCATGACATACCCCTCTTCTATCCCGCTCTTTCCGACAAAATCACGGATATGATCGTCAAGCAGAATGCTGTCCATGCGGCCCTTCAGTTCATAGGTCCGGCTCTTTGTATATACGGCCATCGGCACACTCCTCAGGTTTGGGTTTCTATTCTCCGCCGGGAAAGGGAACTTCCCCAGAGGAACAGGCACAGGACCGCCACGGCAAGGGCCATGATGCCGTATGCCAGAGATCGGCGGCCCCAGGGCAAAGCGATAAGCTGCATCCCCGCGCTTCCCAGTATGGTATAGGTGAAATTGATTAATGCGGAAACGGCTCCCGATTCGGAGCCCCCGACATTCATGAGAATATCCATGCTCAAAGGTCTCTGCAGGGCGGCGGCCATGGTTCCCGGAATGACAGCGAGGCAGAAGAAGAGCGGTCCCGTCCGGCTGAAAAGAATAAGGACTATCCCGCTGAAGGCCAGCAGAATAAAGGTGGACGTGATAAGGACGGACGGGGAGATTTTTCTGGACAGTCTGATATAGAGGGCGGCTCCCAGAACGGCACACAGGGCATTCGTCCCGAAGAAGAAGCTGAATACGGAAGGAGTGACATGATACTCCCTTATGTAGATGAGCGATGAGCCCCCCACAAAGCCCAGGGAATAGAAAGCGGGCAGGGAAAACAGGATGAGCAGCCCCATAAAGGAGGGCCGGACCGACACGCGGAAGATCCCGCCGATAGCAGAGAGAACCGATAAATCATTCCGTAAATTCCGATTGGTCTCGGGCAGGCGCAAACAGCCCAGCAGGGAAAATCCCCCGAGGGCAGTCAGAACGATGAAGACAAGTCTCCAGTGGAAGTGCCCGATGATCAGAGCTCCCAGGAGGGGGGCGCAGACCGGTGCCAGCATCATGAGGGCGGTAAGAACACTGAGGATTTTTTTCTTCCTGTCACCCTCGTAGACATCCTGAACAATGGCCAGGGAGACCGTAACGGGAGCCCCGGAACCGACGGCCTGAAAAATCCGGGCCGCGATTAGCGTTTCCACCCGGGCGGCAAACAGACAGACCAGACTGGCCGATGTAAATATAACAATTCCCGTGACAGCCGATCTTTTCCGGCCGTATTTATCGGAGACAGGTCCCCAGAAAAGAGTGGAAAGGGCGAAGAAGATAAAGAAAAGAACAATGGTCAGGTTCATAGTCGTATCGTTCGTCTGAAGCTCTTCGGCGATTCCCGTCAATGCCGGAAGGTACATATCCGTAGCAAGGGGCGGATAGATCCCCATTAGGATAAGCAGCAGGGGAAGAAAGACCCCCCGTCTCATTTTCTCGAAATCCCCATCAGTCATAATCGTCCTACCCCTTTAATGAATATTTTCATTCTCCCCACCCTGTTTCTTTTGTCAATATACCCCCTGCCCCCTACCGGTTGCCAAGAGGCCCGGGAAAGGGTATTTTCTGATATAGATCAGAATAGGCAAGCGTGGTGCATATGGATATTTTTCTACAGATCTGGGGAGGAGGCTGTTACCTCATCAACAAAATCTGCTTCTCCCTGGGAGAGGGCCGACAGGGGAAAGGTTCACGCCGTCTCCTAACGGCGGGATGGCTTTTCTACCTTTCCGGAGTCCCCGCCTGGGTTATCATACTTATGGAAAAACACGACTGGATCGCCGCCTCCATCGAAGCGGGTGGCATCCCATCCATGATACTCGGGCTTGCCAATACCCTCCGCTCGGGACAGGAGGTGAACCGGCGATTCCAAAGAGCCACGACCCTTATCACCTATGCCTTTATCATAATCGGTCTGAGTTCCAGCTTTGCCGACTACGGCGGACTGGTCTCCTTTCATCAGCTCCTGGAAGTCTTTGTCACCATCGGGTTCCTCATGGGCAGCCTTCTCATGGCGGCGCAGAAAAAATCGGGCTGGCTCTTCTTCCTTATTATGAACATTTCCATGGGCATACTCATGCTTCAGCAGGGCAAACCTTTTCTGGCCGTTCAGCAGCTCATCTCCCTCGGGTTCGTCCTTTACGGATTTCTCCAGTCAGTCGGAGGTCTTCCGCATCCTCACAAGGGTCAGTCCGAAAAATCCGGCTACGGCCAGACTGATCAAGGCGCTTGACCGGAACATAAAAAGGACGCCGCAGTTCTCGATAAGCGCGCCGCCCGTCATATTTCCGATAATGCCGCTCAATCCCGAGTAGGTAGCCGTTCCCAGAAGAAAGGCCGTCGCCTTGCAGGAGGGGTCGGCCATGGAATCCACGTAAACAAGGCTGGATATGACAAACAGACTGTAGGCGGCGCCCTGGAAAACCTGGGAAATAAGAACCGTCGCCGGGGCGGGAAAAAGGGAGCATAGAATAAGACGGACAGAGAACAGGCTGAATGCCGTCAGGATGACCAGAGGAGGGGGTATCCTTTTGACTATCCGGTTACCCAGGTAAAAAAAGGGGACCTCAGACAGGGCGCTTATGGCCATGGCCAGTCCGTATATCCCCGCGTTTCCCCGGACAAACTCGATGTATTTGGGCAGAAAACCGAGGGTGGGCATAATCGTCATGAAAACCAGGGCGGCCGAGATGATAAAGATGAAATATTTCCCGTTTGTCACCAGCTGTCCCACATGATAAAAAAAGGAAGCGGTTCCCTCCTTATGCTCGGGAACGACATCGGGGACCCGGAGCATAAGGGTCATGGTTATCAGGCTCAAGACAGAGAAGAGCCGGAAGGGCAGATTGATATTCCCCTCACTCACAAGTTTTCCCAGAATAGCCACCATGACGGCGAAGCTGATGGAGCCCCAGAGCCTGGTCGCGCCGAAGGTGATATCCGTTCTGTCCTTGAGAGACCGGGACATCCAGTTATCCATCAGGTTCATCAGGGGACCGATAAAAAAGGTTATGACCGGAAACATGACGGACAGAATCCAGGTCTTTTCTATAAAGGTCACAAGAAAAATCAGGATAAGTGAGATTCCCAGGCAGAACATGAAGACCTTTCTGACGGAACCGACCCTGTCGCTGATGACTCCCCAGAAGGGCTGGGAAAAAACCATAATCGCCGAATTGGTCGCGAGGATAATGCCTATATGAATAACATCCACATCCCGGTTCATCAGGTAGAGCGTCACATAGGGCTGATAACAGGCATGGTGAGCGTAGAAAAGCAGCTGTATGAGCGAGTAAATCATAATACCTTCCTATTCACCGGCGGGGAGCTCTACAGGGAACTTGCGGAGTAAACCGCCGGATCAGTCTATGAAATTTGTAAAAATCCGTTTTTCGTAATCCGGCGCGGGTATGTCCGCCTTCTTTCCTTCTGACAACGAGCGGAGCATCCAGGCCATGTTTTCCCCCAGGACACGCATGGTCTGGAGCCCTTCCAGATCGCGCTGAACCTCGTCGGGGGTGAAGCCGTGAACCTGATTCCAGTACATGGAAGGAACGACGGGCATCCCGCTTATGGTAAAATACTTATTGAGCTGATCAAATGTCGAAATAGCCCCGCCCCGGCGGCAGGAGACAACGGCGGCACCGGGCTTGCCCCTCATCAGACGGCTGGCGGAAAAAAAGAGTCGGTTTAAAAATGCCGTGATCTGTCCGCTGGCGGCGGCATAATAGACGGGAGAGCCGAGAAGAAGCCCGTCAAATTCATGGATCCGGGCGGCCGTTTCATTGACCAGATCATTAAAAACGCACTTCCTGTGGTCGCGGCAGTAACCGCAATCGGTGCATCCGGCAATCGGCTTCTTACCCAGGTATAAAATCTCCGAATCAATATCATGCTTTTCCAGCGTAAGGGCCACCTCTTTCAGGGCGGTATAGGTACAGCCCTTATCATGGGGGCTGCCATTGATCATCAGTACTTTCATGCATCTCTCCTTCTGTTATAAGTTTTCCCCTGTCAAGAATACAGAATAAAGAAAAGAAATCATAGGGTGAATACTCCCCGGAAAGGGCTTTCTGAATTATACTGGAGAGATTCATGGAAAACAGCGGCAGATCAGACGGAAGCACTCCTCTCGCTCTGACGGGGATTCATAATATCCGACTGGTCAGCTGGGGCAGTCTTCAGCCGGGAATGGTCATCCTTCATCTGGTGGTGGACTGTTCGCACAGTATGGAATCGGCGGGAGAACTGGAAACGGCCCTAGAATATTTTTTTATTGTTTCTTTGAATAATAACGTGTAAAAAACTCGATATTCATGAATCAAGGCGGTATAATTGTCAGGAAAGACAAAACTGTCTGCAAGGAGAGAAAAAAATGCATATTATTGATCCTGATGAATGTCAGATGTGCGGAGCCTGTGAAAGCGCTTGTCCTGTTGGAGCCATCAGCATTCCCGAAGGCAAAAATTACTTTGCCATCAGCGAAGACTGTACCGACTGCGGTGCCTGCGAGGATGAATGCGGTTTCAGCGCCATCAGTGCTGAGTAGGTTCCCTTATCCATAGGGCTGCTTTCACATTGAGCAGCCAGGGCAGAACGGCACCACGATACGGTCGGGTGCCGTTTTTTTATAGGAGAATCGGTGATAACGATTCCGACAGAGCCGCAATCGATCCGGGGAGGGATATACACCATGAAAGATCGGAACATTACCATAGAGGAGTTTTCCGCAAATGAACATTCTGTGGATGAAATAACAGAAATACTGCACCGAGCCTATTCCAGACTTTTGAAAATGGGTCTGAAATTCTGGGCGACAACGCAATCGCCCGAAGAGACCTTGAAAAGATTCAATGACGGCCGGGGATTTGTCGCCCTGCGGGAGGGAAAAATCGTAGGCACCATCACCTACTATGACGATTGCAGAAACAACGACTGCGAATGGTATAAATCCCCTTCGGTATCGCGTTTCGGCCAGTTTGCCGTAGATCCCGACATACAGGCTGCGGGAATCGGTTCTCTCCTGATCGAAACCGTCACGGAACTGGCCAAATCGAATGAAAAAAAGGAACTGGCCCTGGATACTTCGGAAAAGGCGGAACACCTGATTGAGTATTACGAGAAGAGGGGCTTCCGTTTCATCCAGTACATGCAGTGGCACAGGGTGAATTACAGAAGCGTTGTGATGAGTAAAAAGATCTCATAGGGGCCCGGGAAAGCCGGCGGCATCAGCGAGAGAAAAAGGCAGGCCAAATTGACATACACCAAAAAAGAATTATGCAGGGTAAGAACCGTTACAGCCTTCGTAGTCCTCGAACCGGACAGAAAGCAGTGGCGGGAGGAGATTTCCCGTGCTTCGGACTTTCTGAAGGACGTGTCTGCCGGGATAACCGGCAGCGGCTACGAGGTCCAAAGCCTCAGGATCGTGACGAATCCCTTCGGGGAATATCTGGATACGGCGGATATCGCCACGGCCCGGAAAGGTCTCTCCGAGTTACAGGCCCTTCTTGCCGATCTCTCTTCCGGTGGGACAAGGGTGCGCTTTTCTATCGGAGAAGCCCGCAATGTTCATGAAATATCCCTCCTCCCGGAACTGATCAGGGACTTCGGAGATCTCTGCAATACCTGCGTTAATATAGGAATCGATGAAAGGGGGATCCTGGAAAAAGATCTGATTCCCCCTTCGGTGGACGCCATTCTGGCCATAAGCCGTATCACCCCCCGGGGTGAGGGCAATTTCAATTTTACCGTCAACTGTAACTGCGCTCCCCTCATTCCCTATTTCCCGGCGGGATACCACAGAAAAGAGCTGGGAAAGAAATATGTCATTGGCCTGGAAACGCCGGATCTCCTGGTTCACGTGCTCCGGGAGGGCAGCGTGACAGCCCCCGGGGAATCTCTCCACAGCCGGCTGGGACGATATGAACAGGCCTTGGGGGAAGCCCTGCAGTACCATATCTCATCCATCGCGGAACTTCTGGATAACCGGGACAGCCGGGGATTCGAGCTTGCCGGTTTCGACAGTTCTGCCGCCCCGTCCAAATCCTGTGCCAGTATGACCGAAGTGTATGAGCTGATGGGGGTGGATCATTTCGGAGCCGCGGGAACGCTGGAAGCGTCTTCCCTCCTTACAAGGGTTTTCAAATCCGTCAAGGGAGTGGAACTGGCCGGATTCTCGGGGCTGATGCTCGCTCTGACCGAGGACCGGGGACTGGCCGAAGGGAGTGCAAAGGGATATTTCGATATACGGACTCTGCTTATGAACAGCGCCGTCTGCGGGATCGGCCTGGATACGGTACCCATCCCCGGGGATACTCCGCCGGAGAAAATATCCGCCATCATCAGAGACACGGGGGCCATGGCCTTCAGACTGAACAAACCTCTGACGGTCAGGCTTTTTCCCGTCCCCGGCCTGAAGGCGGGAGATATGACGCGCTTCGAAAGTCCCGATCTGTGCAACTGCTCCGTACTGGAGATTCCCTGATCCGCCGGTCGGGTATGATCGGTATGCCCCGTCCAGAAAAACAGAGATGAATGGGCGGATTGGGGCAGTCAAACACTTGCCACCCTGATTTCTGACGTGTAAAATCGGTCCCGCTACCATAATTTTATCTCAGGAGTTTTATAAATGGAAGATCTTTCCTACGGAGCGCTTGCTATCCTGCCTCCGCTTATCGCTATATTTTTTGCCATGTGGAAAAAACAGGTCATAATCTCCCTTCTGGCGGGAATCTGGGGCGGCGCCACCATCATCAGCCACTGGAATCCTCTCAAGGGACTTCTCCAGACTTTTTCCCATTACATTGTAGGCCAGTCACTGGCCGATTCATGGAATATCGGGATCATCGTGTTCCTCCTGGCGGTGGGAGGAATGATCGGGCTGATCAGCAAAATGGGCGGGACCCAGGCCATCGCGGACAGAATATCTGCCAAGGCAAAGGATGTCCGTTCCACCCAGCTGGCGGCGGCTCTCATGGGAGTGGCCATATTCTTTGATGATTACGCGAACTCCATCATTGTCGGGAATACCATGCGGCCCATCACGGACAAGCAGAGAATATCCCGGGAGAAACTTTCCTATATAGTCGATTCCTCCGCGGCCCCCGTCTCCTCCATGGCTCCCATTTCCACCTGGATCGCCATGGAACTGGGACTAATCGCCGCCGGTCTCCAGGCTCTGGACATCCACGGCAACTCCATGCTGGTCTTTTTCCAGACCATACCGTTCCGGTTTTACTCCATCTTCTCCCTTGTCCTTCTCTTTACCCTGATTCTCAGAAAAAGGGATTACGCCACCATGCTCAAAGCGGAGATCCGGGCCAGGAAAACGGGAGAAGTCTACCGGGCCGGGTCCAACCCCATGATTACGGAAGATAAGGATCTCCTGCCGGCCGAAGATATAAAAGTATCGCTTCTCGATGTCATGATCCCGATAGGCCTGTTTATTGTCATCACCTTTCTGGGGCTCTGGTATAACGGTTATGAAGAGGGGATGTCCTTCCGGGACGCCATGGGGAATGCCGATGCGTCGGTTGTCCTGACCTGGGCGTCCTTCATCAGCTCCATAGCCGCGGGAATCCAGGGAATAATCAGGAAAAGATTCGGCCTTTCCGCCGCCGTAGACGCCTGGATAGGCGGTGCCAAAACGATGATGACGGCGGTAATCATCCTGACCCTCGCCTTTGCCCTGAAAGCCGTCATCTCCGAGATGCAGCTGGCCGAATGGCTGGTTCATGTCATCCCCTTCACGGAAGGGGGACTTGCCGTGATCCTGCTGCCCACCCTGGTGTTTGTGACGGCCATGTTTGTCGCCTTTTCGACAGGAACATCCTGGGGAACCAACTCCATTCTCATGCCCATAGTCATTCCCGTGGCAGCCAACGTATCGGCGGCATCGGGAACGGTCACCCCCCTGATACTGGCCTGCATAGGAAGCGTCCTTACCGGTGCGGTGTTCGGAGATCACTGTTCTCCCATATCGGACACCACGATCCTGTCCTCTTCGGCTTCGGGTTCCGACCATATCGATCACGTGAAGACCCAGGCCCCTTACGCCCTGACCGCCGCCGGAATCGCCATACTTCTGGGAACTCTTCCCGCAGGATTCGGGATTCCCAGCTGGATCAGCCTTCTTCTGGGAGCTGTTGTCATCGTCGTACTGGTGGGGGCTGTAGGGAAAAAAATCGATGCAGAAGGAAATATTGTGTAAAGCACGGAAACAATCAGTGCTTCCCCTCTGAATAAGGGCCGGATCGGTCATGCCGAATCCGGCCCTTTTTGGATCAAGGATGGAGAACGTCATTCGGTCATCTCACTCTCATTGATAAAATCCAGCTGGTATCGTTGAGAGAGCAATGACATTATCAGGTTGAATATTTCACAGTTTCAGCCACAAAGCAGGACGGACACCGCCTCTACACACACCGTCGCTTATATTGCCTTTCAAAATATTATTTCCCTGGATACCAATATTTCCATCACCATGTATGTAGACAGCTTTTACACTCACCCGGCCTGGAGAACGCAGCCACCACCAGGTCCCCTTCTCGCTTGCCTCAGCGCGGGCTATCCGCAGAGAGTTGTTTTTATCTTTTCGTTGAAACCAATACCTTTGATTTTTCCCTGGATTCAGTAATAACGAACGGCTGTCACCGAAATATTCGCACACGGCTTCTTCGACACTTAATAAGAAAATATAATCTTCCGTATCTTCTCCCCCTCTAGAGCCGTACCACGGGTTGTCAGGGTTAGTATTTATTACTTGGGCGATTTTTTCCTTTTCATCGGCCTTGAATTTCTCATAAAATTCTCCGTTCAGGTACTTTCTCAATGAGCAATCCGCCCAAGTCACGTCCATGTATTCGTCATGGTAAGGACGTCGATCTATGACATATTCCGTAATGACCAGAGCCATATTCTCCTTTTTCGCCAATACGTTCCACTCATAGTCGCCAAATGTTACTCTATCACCTATTTCCATAATCACCTTCCGGGAAGATTTTATTATAGATTCCCCCTCGGGAAAAGTACCAATCTTAATAATCTCACCATCATGATATTCTTACCGGAATACCCTGTTATAACAAGCGCTGCGGTCATTGGACTGATATGCCCCATTCAATATCCCGGTCTTTGTGAGCACTATTGAGACTTTCCCCTATTCATGGCACAGTCAGCTCCCTCCTCATAACTGCTCCTAAGCATTTTCATCCCCAGAGGCAAGTAGCCAATGCACATGAAAACGGCCCCCAGACTGCTTATCAGTTCAATATCGGGATTGTTCAGAAGCAGCAGGCCTGCTATTGTCATGGTACCGGAAACTTTCCCCACCACTCTTTCCTGCATCAGTCCGGCTATTTGTATGGCGGCGCCCAGGGGAAGCAGCGGGAGGAGGTAGAACATGACCAACAGGCCCTGCCTATTCATGATAGCCTCAAGGGCAGGAGAAATCCGGTCGAACTCCTGTACGGAAAGCGATTCGAAGGCCGAAAGGACAATACAGAGGGCCCCCTTGTCTCCGGCAAGAATCACCGCACCTGTTATGCCAATCAGACCTCCTATATTAAGCCACAATCTCCCCTTCTCTGCCGGGACGAGCATCAGACCAGCCAACGCGAACACAATAAAGGGCACCGACGCAAAGACAACAAGATGTCCCGCATGGAACAGTACCCGGCCATGAAAGTTGGCGATGTAGCCTTCCATGGAACAGACCATCCGAAGGGAAAGGATATCCGGATGCATCAGAAACCCCGCCAGTAATAATACCGGAAAGATAAGCATTGAGATGGCCGATACCCTCGGAAATAAATTTTTGCTGTTCATAATTCCTCCTGTTTATTGTTAACCTGGTTAACTTGTGGTTAAAAAATTATTAAGAGATAATGTCTCTCATTCTTTTAAAATACGAAAGGATAATCATCTTTTCCTTCCCAGACAGATCCTGCTCCAGCTGCCGCAGCGGTCCAAATGTTTTCTCTTCAAAATCAGAATGTCCCTCTGCCGCTAATTTCCCTTTTCCTGTAACATAAAAGAGAACTTCCTTCTGATTGCTACCGGAGCGTTTTTTTTCTAAATATCCCCGCTTTATCAACTTGGATGTAAACTTTGATACAGCTGCTTTTGAAACGCCCAATTTCTCTGCCAGCTGGGTCAGATTGAGTCCAGGGCAGTCCGACACGGCCGTGACGGTATGGATTTCCGATGAAAACAGCCCTTCTCCTGTCCCGTAATCCCGGGCGGTTCTTTCCAACTCACTAAGATAACCATGGGAAAAATAGATTTGATCCAGGATTCGTTCCTCAGCCATATCCAATTATTAACCTGGTTAACATAATATGTCAAGACACCCCTGATTATTTTTACGAGAAGGGAGTCCCTGACTGAGTTCCTTCCTGCGCTCAATAACGACGCAGGATATCGGGTTTCTTCGATTCAGGACTATTTTTTATCTCCATGATTTTTATTTGCATCCCTCAGATAATAAGGTATAATAAACTACCATGATTTTATCCGCAAAAAGGATCATCCCTCTTTTGTTTCTCCTTTCCATCTACCGGCTCTCAGGGGAATCTCTGCCTGTCCAGGGTAGTATCCGGCTGGATAATGGAGATCTTTCTCACGGGGTATACTTAGGGGGAGAGTGGATTTTTGAAAATGACCGGGGAGAACGGTCCATCCAGAGTGTCCCGGATCTATGGAATGAAAGATACGACACATTTAAGGGGAAAGGGGCTTATGAACTTAATCTGTTCGTCCCCAGAGGTGAAATGGTCGCCCTCTATTTTCCCCAGCTGAATATGAATATCCGCGTGCTCCTTAATGGAGAAGTATTATATAAAACCCGGATTCCCGGGCGTACCCCCCACGGATATATTCCGGGATCGGCCGTCTTTAAAAGTGCCGGGAATAATCTGATCCGCATTGAGCTGGACAACTATTTCTTCCGGCGGGGAGGTCTTTTCCGTGCCTTGCGGGTAGGATCTCCCGAGGTAATCTATAGCTACAGGGCCCGGATTCTCATCTTCCAGGTCTTTCTCTCGGGAATTATGTTCTTTCTCTTTCTCTATAGCCTTTATATTTTTTTCCATAAATACACCGACCTTTCCGCATTTTATCTGGGGCTGGCTTCTCTTGGCTTTGTCCTGCGTGGGATGATCACCGGAGAAATGCCCCTCTCACTTCTCATTCCCATCCTGCCCTGGTCCCTGTTTTATAGACTGGAATATATTCTTATCTATTCGGGCGCCCTCTTTGTGGCCCTTTTTCTCCGCCGGATGTTCCCGCCTTCGAAGAAAAAGATATGTCGTTTTTTTTCACTTATTATCATTGTCGGGGTGATATCCATTGTCGCCACGTTATTTATCCCCCTTTTCTGGGTAAGCCATTCGGTATACTGGGTCCAGACCTACGGCCTTATCGTGTTCATCTACGGTCTCGTTTTCATCGCCCGGCACATGATAGAAAATGACAGGGAAGCCTTGATTATCTTCATCGGGGGATTTTTCTTTCTATCCCTGACGGTCTTGGATATCCTTAATACCCACGGGGCCCATTTCTTCCCCGACTTAACCCAGGCGGGAATGGTTTTCTTTCTCCTGTCCCAATTCCTGGTCCTGACCAGAAGATTCGGGGAATCCTACTTAAAAGCGGAAAAGCTGTCCCGTGAACTGGAGAAGGAAGTGGCCCTTCAAACAGAGGAACTGGTAAAACTTTCCCGCACCGATCCCCTTACGGGCCTCCTCAACCGCCGACGTTTTTGGGAACTGGGGGAAAGGGAAGGAGAAATCCACAGGCGATACGGTAATCCCCTGACACTGATGATGCTGGATCTTGACAATTTCAAAGATATTAATGACCTCCATGGTCATGCTGTGGGAGACTGTGTTCTGGTTTTCATGTCCCGCCTGTGCCAGGAGCTGATCCGTACTTCCGATATACTGGGAAGGCTGGGCGGAGAGGAGTTTGCCCTGATCCTAAGGGAAACGGGTCTGGAAGAGGCCCAAACCATTGCGGAGAGAATACGCTGGGAACTGGAGACGAGGTCCTCTCATTACAGGGAGGAGATTCCCCCCGTTACCGTCAGCATAGGCCTGGTTGAGTATGGGGAAGACGAGACCCTCGCTCAGGCTTTGGACCGGGCGGATAAACAGCTTTACCGGGCCAAGAGAGACGGGCGGAATCGTGTGGCCGTGGGCTGATTTTACTCCCATGCAATACAACCCTTGACACATGGTCAAGTTTCATCTACCGTCCTTTACGTCAAAGGAATAATCCGTCCGACATAATCTGCACAAGGGCAGACATATATTTATCTCGACGGGGCAGGAGGTGAATATTGTTATGCGTCTCTTCCATGGATAAGGGAAGAGCTGACAATAGATCCATATGGTTAGAACGGTCAGGTTGATTTTCGGGCTTTTTTTATATGCCCTCGGCATTACCCTTAGTATACAGGCGAACATAGGGCTGTCTCCCTGGGCCGCCTTTAGCATGGGGGTCTCCTATCTTGCTCATATTTCCTATGGCAATGTGGTCGTCATTTCCGGGTTTGCTATTATTGCCATTGATTTCGCGCTGAAAGAGAAAATTAGGTTCGGAACCATTCTCAACGCCTTATTGATAGGAAAGTTTGTAGATTTGATCCAGTTTTCCGAAGTGATACCTCAAATGACCAACTTCTGGTATGGCACCATCACTATCCTTTTAGGGCAGGTAGTCATCTGCCTGGGAAGCTATTTCTATATCGGCGCTTCCCTCGGCTGCGGCCCACGGGATGCGCTTATGGTTGCCCTGGGAAAACGGATGCCCCGCATGCCCATAGGAGCCATAAGGGGTTTGATAGAAGGCACGGTCCTCTTTATTGGATGGCTGCTAGGGGCGATAGTCGGCATAGGCACGGTAATATCCGTATTCGGGATTGGATTTATTCTGCAATTCACTTTCAAATTGCTGCGTTTTGATGTAAAGAATATCAAACACGAGAGTCTGAGTGATACTGTCAGGGCAATGTAATTATACCAATTCAGTGTAAAAACATCCCCCACCCTATACGGACAATGTCAGTAAACAATCGGAAAAAACATATAATTTTTTCTGCTGCCGTCGGCTCCGCTATCAGGCGGGAAGTGGAAGCATTCTCCACCTCTTATAATGTAGCAGTCATAATACCTCGGCCCGGGATTATCATAGCAGAAGAACTGAAAAAGAGTATCATTGAACTACCAGGTTTTCTGTCCAAGGATTCTTGGTTCGGGACCATTATTGCCATAGGGAAGTTCAAAACGGCCGACTAGCTGACTTTGGAAATTGGTGGAGTAACAGCTAATAAGGAGGACCGCATGGGAATTGCTCATTGTCGTCCCCCATGTGCCGTCCGGGACCGGTGGACTCAGCCTGTCCATTGCGCGTATCCATAAGATAGAACTGGGGGTTGTTATATTCATCCCTCTCTTCAATCATAAGATACTTATTAAAGTATTGACCGATCACTTGCCTTTTCATATCGGAGTAATCATAAAAGGAACCGGTAACCGACCGATTCTCAGTATAAAAGCTAACCCGCCGCTATGGATAGTGTACAATAGTGTCTGTAAATTGATAAAGAAGGGGGCTTGAAAAAGTTAGCCAATCAGTCTTCGATTAGTTCGACGAAAAACAAAAGAAGGCATCATGACTAACGAGGATTACTATAGCGTTTTCGATCAAATGATTGAAGACCTTCAGGCAGAGAATAGAGAAGGATTAACAAAAGTCATAAGTTCAATAATGAATTTATCTATGCGGTTAGAGCAGGAGAAGGCAATTCAAGCCAGTCATTATGAACGGAACGATGATCGTATTGGGCATAGGAATGGGTACAAGAGCAGAAAGATCCGGACTCGAGTCGGCGAAATTCCCATCGAGATCCCACAGGTCCGTGGGATGGAATTCTATCCTGGCAGCATTGAAAAGGGGTGCCGCAGCGAAAGAACCCTGAAAATGGCCATAGCTCAGATGTACATCCAAGGCGTATCAACTCGCAGAGTGACCAAAATAGTAGAACAGCTCTGCGGCTTCGAAGTTTCCCAATCGCAGGTTTCAGAAGCGGCAGCTCTCCTTGATGAAGAGATCACCAAATGGCGTAATCGTCCACTGGGAGCTTTTCCTTATCTTGTCGTTGACGCCACTTATGAGAAGGCTCGAGTGAATAGAACTGTTGTTTCTGCAGCCGTTCTAATTGCCTATGGTGTTGATAATAATGGGAATGGGATGAGACGAGTATTGGGTATTTCTACAGAACTCAGTGAGGCCGATGTACACTGGAGAGGTTTTCTTTCCGGTCTGGTAGATCGGGGGCTCCATGGCGTGAAGATGATAACTTCCGATGCTCATAGCGGCCTGAGATCAGCAATAGAATCGGTTTTTCCAACAGTTCCCTGGCAGCGGTGCCAGTTCCATCTGCAACAGAATGCGGGACATCATGTGCCAAAGAAAAGTATGGATAAAGAGGTCGCGGAGGATATAAGAACCATTTTTAACGCTCCCAATGGAGAGGAGGCTAACCGTTTTCTTTCTATGGCGGTGAAGAAGTATGAGAAAACTGCGCCAGAACTAAGCAGTTGGATGGATCAGAATGTTCCTGAAGCGCTCACGATCTTTAAAATGCCAAAGTCACATTGGAGAAGGTTAAGGACTTCAAATCTGGCAGAACGTCAGATGAGGGAAATTAAAAGAAGAACGAAGGTGGCCATGATATTTCCAAATAAGGAATCTGTCGATAGATTGGTTTCCGCTCTGTCAATGGAAATAGATGAACAATGGTTCACAGGTAAGCGGTATTTAAATATGGAGACTGATTAACTTTTTTGATTTTACAGACAAAGGGGTTGCTCTATCTAACATCCGCATCTGTCATTTTACCGGGAATAACAAACCGGGATGCAATGACTGATCCAAAGGAAGGAACAATATCAACTATATTCTCTTCCGTACCACTGTCTCCGTCATCATCTCCCGTGCTTTCGGGTTGAGGGCAACTGTAAAATAACAACGTTATGAATATAAAAGCCACACAAATAGTTAATCTTTTCATTTGTATCTCCTATTGCCCAATCATCGTATGAAAAGGACATAAAAAATATGGGAAAAATTCCCATTGGAAAGAATCAACTTTACACTATAATTATACCTGAATTGATAATTCAGGAGAGATTTTAGCGGGAAGCAGATGAAATCGAAACGTTTCTTAATGAACGCTCTTATGATGATAAAATATAGATAAAAAGAGAGCTTTTCCAAATGATTTTTCAAGAGGTTTTAAAATGAAGAAAATGGTTATAGTTTTTATTTCGGCTGTTATGGTGTTCGTAGGGTGTGATACAGGTTCTGTTGATACAGCCGATGTCATATCTGATTGCAGTTTCACTCTTGAGTCTGTCGGTACTGACAGTGTTACAGCTGTTACAAGAGGCGTTGCTTCAGATAACGGTATTAAAATTGCCTTTCGGTCTTCTGATATCGAGTTCTGGTCAACGTCTGGTGATTATTCCAATCTTGTTTCTGCAAAGTATGGGATTGAGGGAAATGTATCGAGAGAAGTAACTCTTTCTGATACTAGTAACAATGTCATTTTTATGCCTAATAGTGCAAAGTTTACTGACTATGAAATGCCTGAGTTTGAGAAAAAGAGATACGATATTGCAAGACTTGATATTGGATCAGGGAGAATTGAATATTCCAAAAATGTAAGTGATCTTACCGACGGTGATATTTTTCTCGAAGATGATCTTGATGGTAATAGCATTATACTGATTGATGAAAATAAGCTTAATCATATTGTCTATGTTCCGAGATCAGCCGATGATGATTATTTTGAATCTAAGATTAGTAATAATGATGATGAAGATTTTGTATCTGCTCTTAAGCTTGTTTATGATTTCCGTGCAAATAATCCTGATATTGATATGGATGGAGCACTGTTCGTTCCTTTCCAGGCAGTAGATTTTACTAAAAATGCTAAAAAGCTTAAGATCAGTGTTAACTGGGACATGTCTTCCATTTTTGAAATTTACAATGAAGAGATGGGAGAGTATGTACTTAACGGAGATGCCGATGGTACACCTTACGACTTTGATATTGACGTTGAAGTAAAATAAACTTTTAAGACTATGGGGAAAACATACTCCCGACTTCTGCGGATTAAGCACTACGGTTATTGATTTGTCAATCCTTAAATGTAACTGTTATTCAGAGGATGACGATTCCCAGCCTGATAGCTTCCTTAATCAGTTCAGCCATATTGGATATTTCCATTTTTCTCATGATCTTATCCCGGTGGTTATTGACGGTTTTTGAACTGATTCCCAGTTTATAGGCAATCTCTTTGTAACCAAGCCCCTTTGCCAGCATGGCGAAGATCTGCTGCTCCCGGGAGGAAAGGCTTTCGTATTTCGAGTCGATGTTTATACAGTTCCTGTCCAGCTCCTCTTTGAGGGAAGAAGAAAGCCAGAAATTTTTCCTGAGTGGATTATTTACAGCTTCCAGGAGCCGTTCAAGTGGTTCATCCTTAAGAAAATACCCCCTGGCCCCCTCCTGCACGGCTTTTTGAACATAATAGGATGATTTATGCATGGAGAGGATAAAAACCGTTGTTGTTCTCGGAAGGTGGGGCAAGAGGGAAAAGCCGCTCTCTCCCCCGAGGGAAATATCCACAATGGCAATATCAAAAGTCCTGCGATTCAACAGAGTTAATGCTTCGTCAATCGTAGAGGCGTATTCCAGCAGGCTACCGTGGGCAAAGTTGCTTTTCAGGCCTTCGTGAATCAGTTTATGGTCGTCAACAATCAGTATACTTTTCATTCTTCCAGCGAAATCTCCACGACAATTTCCGTTCCCCTTTGCCCATTGTCCACAATGGAGAACCTTCCCTTCATAATACCGATTCTCTGCCGGATGCCGGAAAGCCCCAGCCCCTGCTTAAAATTGTCCATGCCTATCCCGTCATCTTTATACCTGATGAGAAGTACAGGATGGGAGCAGGTTAAGTTTAGATGAACGATTCCCGCATTCGAATGCTTCCAGCTGTTTGTTAATAATTCCTGTATGATTCTATAAATATGGAGCTGTTGCTGAGGATCAGGGTTCATAGCGGAAAGTCCATGATGGGTAACCTGAAGCTCGATATCGGAAATCGATCGATAGTCGGAATAAAGGTAATTCAATGCTTCCGGTAGGGATGAGTCGATCAGATCAGGAGTCCTGAGTTCCTGTGAAAGGGAGCGGACTCTTTGGATGACATCATCGGTATATTTCGATGCCAGTTCATATTCGCCGGACCGGTGCGGAGAGTTCAGGATACCCTTGATCACCGTCAATTTTTGGGCCACATCATCATGCAGCTCCAGAGAAATCATATTCTTCTCTTCTTCCAGAAGATTAACCAGCTTCCTGTCCATCTCCCGGGCATACTTTTCATTCATATACTTTCGGGTGCTGTCATACTCGGAAATCCCAATGATAATCAGCAAAATGAGACTCATTCCCACGAAGGAAGAGAAGAGGATTTTGAGGGATCTGTTCTGCGTCCTCTCATAGTCCGCCGTCCACGAAATGATATCTTTGAGAGCCGCAAACCGCGTTTCATAGTCCTCACCGCCGATTTCCCGGTTAACGGACAGTATCTGCCCGGGACTGCCATCGTTTGCGGGGAGATTCATAAGGGAAGATTCCTGTATCAAAGAATCAATATCCCCGAAAACTTTCTCCCTTTCCGACGGATCGCTGAATGCCTGGCCAAGACGGATTATCTGGAAAGAAAGCTGCTCTTCCCATGTCCGTATTTCATCGGAAGAGGTGAACAGTATTTTTCCAATAAGAATCATCAGGAGAAGAAAAAAGAGATAGCCTCCTATCATAGATATCCTGGAGGAAGAGAAACGGAGGGGATATTTATTCTCATTTATCTCGTTTTCTGTTATCATACGATGATGGTACTATACTATAAAATCAGTAAAAAATATCGAGTCCCGTCAGTAATTCTGATTACGATTCTGTCCGGCGCGCTCAATGGTTTTATAGGCTATACCAATCAGCTTTGGGAGTTTCCCTTTTTCTTTGATTCCACATTCACCATCCTGGTTGCCGGTCTTATCGGTCTCTGGCCGGGTCTATTGGTAGGTGTTTTATCCAATTTTTTCTTCGAACTCTTTGCCGGATTTCCCGGATATATTTTCCCTTTCACAATTGTCAATATCATTACGGCGTCGGCTACCTATTTCCTCGTTCGGAAACAGTTTATAAAAACGGCTCCGGGACTTTTGTGGATGATCATCATTATTGCCCTGCTGAATGCTCTTTTCGGGGCTATTATTGTATCTTATGTTTTCGGAGGGATAACAAATCAACCGGTAGATTCCGTGGTTAAGGCCATCGTAGTAACGGGACAGTCTCTTTTCACCTCTGCCTTTCTGGGAAGGATTCTGGTTAATGTGGTGGATAAGGGAGTGGGGATTCTTATTCTCTTCCTGATTCATCGTCGACTGTCCCGGGAAAACGGTCAGAAACTATACAATTCTCAATATAAATAATAGGAAAACGCACATTCCGAAAAAAATCCCCCTCCCTATAGTCAAACACTAACCGGACGCTTCCGGGCCATCCCCGCGAGGCGCCAAAGAGAGGTACGATATGCAGGCATTGAATTCAATTATTCTGGAAGGAAATCTGGTAAGAAAACCCGATGCGAAACTTACGTCAAAGGGAACGCCCGTATGCAATTTTACAGTGGCGTCCAACCGCTACTATCGCCTTGACGGCTCGGAGGAATCAAAGGAGGAGGTTTCCTTTTTTGATGTGGAAACCTGGTCCAAACAGGCTGAAATCTGCGAAAAGCATCTTGACCGGGGACGGGGTGTCCGTGTCGTGGGACGGCTGAAGCAGGATCGCTGGACAGATAAGGACGGTAATAACCAGTCCCGTGTGAAAATCGTAGCCGAGCATATAGAATTCAGACCCCGCACAAAAAACCAGAGCAATGAATCCGTTGAGGAAATCAAAGAGGAAGAAACCACATTCTAACTCTGTATTTTATCCCTTTCGGACACCCGGCCTCCCCTCCTATACGCCGGGTGTCCTTCCTCCGGCCTTCTGTAATCCCCTCTTAATCCCCTCCTCCCCTTACTTTTTTTCTGGAAAAGAAAAATCTGTCTGACAAATTGCTTTTATGCAGTTATAATAACGGTATGTTCGGCAGGAAAGACAGATTGACCAGGGAAGAGACAGACCGCTGTCTTGATAAAATCAGGGAACGCTATGATCACCTGATTACAACTTACATGGCTCCCATATCACTGAAAAATGAATTTGAATCCCGCTACTCCTATGCCCTCCAGATGCGGATGAGCATGGAGCTTTTCATCAAGGGCGAGGTAGAGGCGGTGGAAGAGCTGATTCAAGAGGAAGAGAAAGCACTTGATGAAGCGGAAAAGTCCGCCGAGCAGGAAAGGCTTAACGGGGGAAGGCCTAAAAAATCCTTTGCCGATAAAGTGGTTGAAGACATGGAGAAAAAAATCCAGGGTTATCCCTCGCGTAAACTTCATCAAGGGGCCAGCCTGGAAATTGTCAAACTTTACGGAGCTCTCCAGCAGTTTGAAAGAGACTTCTGGGGCACGGTGGAAAACTTCCTTCTGAGAATCTTTCCTTCCGAAAGGAACGGTCTTCTGGCCCAGCTGGACCAGGATTTATGGAATATGACCTACAGCCGCGAAAAGGACGTGGACAACCGCGATACCCCCCTTGCCCTGGAACGCTATGTGATGATGCTGGAGACGAATGATTATCATTACGACCTTATGGGGGAAAGTCAGAACTGCATTAAACAGGCCGCCTTCTGGGTTCATGAAGTCAGGAATTCCATCCGAAAAGCGGAAGAACTGGGATTCACGGAGGACCGCATCAAACTGGCCGAAGAAGAACTCACACGCATCATCGAAGACTTCCGCATCAGAGACATAAAAAGGGGTTAGGGCTCGTAAACCTCATCGGTATTGGGCCGCCCGAAGCTGGAGTTTCCCGTGGGCACCGTATGCCAGTCATCACGGGAATCCTTATCATCCGAAAGGGAACTGCGGCATAGACTCCTTGTGCTGGAGGTCTGGCCGGATGGAATCCCCTCTTCCGGGGTGATGACGGCCCCCTCCATATACCATCCCCTGCGCGCCTCTTCCATGGCGGAAAGTTCTTCTATCTGCGGCCACAGGGTTGATGTCCAGCCTTCGTATTTGTCCTTATCCTTACCCGCCCGGTTGGTATAGATAACACGATCCATAATCTCTCCCTTGACCGGCAATGTTACAAGGGAGAGAATCCCGTTTGTTCCCGAAAGATTCATATCCTCCGCCGGCCAGAGATCCCGAATATCAGACTCCGACCGCAGACCAGATGATAGATTCAGATCGTCTCCCGTTTCGGAAATCTCGCCCTCATCGCCCCGTGGCCGACAGTGAAGTATAATGTACTCCCCGGTCTCCACATCCATATCGGGGAAAAGATACATTCCTCCGCGGTGAGATTCCGTTCCCAACAGGAGAGCCATCCCCGCGCAATTTCCCCCGGAGCGGACGAAAAACTCGACCATATCAGGCCGGGAGGATGAACCGTTGGGAGAGATTTCATTAATCAGTATATCCGGCTGTGACTCATTGGGCGCATAGAACTCAAACAGAAACCAGTTGGTATTGCCCTTTTCATCGCAGACGTCAAGATGAAGGGTATTCCGTGAGCCGGGAAGACAGGGCGGCAGGAAAGCGATGTTCAAAGTACCGTCATCTCCGCCGGTTATCTCGATGCCCCCTTCCGGCTCCCTCTGGGCGGATTCTCCCTCGGCCAGGACAGGCTCGTCAAAGGTCACTACCATTTCACCCGGTCCTTCAAGGGAATAGTCCAGAAGCACCGGGGGCGTTTTATCCCGGGGGGGAAGGACCGATTCGGCCATAGGCGTACCTCCGCAGGACATAAGAACAAAAAGCATCAAGGGAAAAATTGATATTTTCATAGACTCCTCCGCACATAGGGGGAGGCCTTTTTTTCTCCCTATCCCGGAATCAGAGAGCTTTTGTCATCCTCAGGGCCAACAGAATATCCGCCCCTTCATAGGTAAAGGGATCCTCCTCGAAATGAACCTGCATGACCCAATCCCCGAAGGATTTCTTCACCCCCAGGAGGAACCCCGTCTGGGGAAGGGTAAACAGACGGACCGTACCCAGATGAGAATAGGTTCTGAACCTGTCTGAACGGATGGGTGAGGTCTCTATCTCGATCTGGGCAAGGATCTTCCAGTCAGGCCCCGGCAGGAATCCCAGAGCCAGAGTCGTCTGGGACACAGGTCTTGTCGCATAGGTATCTGACCCGAACAGCAGTGAGGCGGCCCAGTCTCCCGGGAAAACAAAACCCTGCTGCCAGTCAAAGGACCATCGGGGATGAATCATCCACTCCCCCAGAATCTGCAGGCCCACATCGGCCGCTCCCGAACCGGATGCCTGAGCAAGGTTCCCCGTGGGGAGCTTCAGGGAACCGGCCGCAGCCATGACCAAAGAGGGTCTTTCCCGGAATGTCCATATACCGGACAGATCGGTATCTCCCAGAGAGAGAGCCCTGTGGTCCAGGCGGATATCTTTCCCGTCAAGGTTATCCAGATCGATAATCAGTCTGTTCTGATCAAAAAGCTCCCGTCCCGCATTGGGAAAACCGAAAAGGCTGTGAAACCGTTCGATGACAGGATCAAAAACGCCTCCGTAATAGGAAATGAGCCGAATATCCGCCGTGACCATAAGATCATCTCTTAGGCGGTAGCGGTATCCCCCTTCCAGGATGGTACTCTCATAATCCAGAGCCTCCGTTTCCAGATCGTAGGCCACGAACTCATTCACACAGGTCGTGGCGATTGTCAGATAACTCTCCCCGCTCTTTCCCGACCGGGGGGACATGCCGGGGAAGGTGTAAACCGGCAGGTGGGCAAGATAGAAATTTTTCCGGTAAAAGGGGCCGGAAAGGCCATAATCGGTCTGGGAAGAAAGAGGCAGAGCCAGAAGGAGAAAGAGAAAAACCGGCCGCAGCCTTTTCTTTACCGGGGAAAAAAACAAAACACTAAACTCCTACTCGCACTGAATGAACTGTTCACCTATGGCGGAGGGCGGAATTCCCCCGACAGCCTTTACAGATTGGGCTAAATCGGGCCACTTGTCAAGTTTGATTCTTCCGTTCTATACTGGCCCCCATGATCGGGAAAGGTATTAAAGACGGAATCCCCGTAATGGTCGGGTACTTTACCACGGCCGTGGCCTTCGGGCTCCTGGGAAGAAATACGGGCCTCATGTTCATGGAGACTCTGGCCGTTTCCCTGATCGTTTTCGCCGGAGCCTCCCAGTTCATCTTCCTCTCCCTCCTCGCGGCAGGGGCGGGCAGCGCCGAAATCATTATCACCACCTTTCTGGTCAATCTCAGGCATATGCTCATGAGTTCCTCACTGGCGGTCAAACTGGAAAAGAAAACTCTTCTCCTCCCCTTCGCCGCTTTCGGCGTGACCGATGAAACCTTTGCCGTGGCCTCTTTCGGATCGGACAGAGTCACGGAAAAATATATGCTGGCCCTGAATACGACCTCCTATCTGGGATGGGTCGGCGGAACGGCGGCGGGCTTTCTGGCGGGGAATATGCTGCCGGAAAAACTTCAGAATATCATGGGGCTTCTGCTTTATCTGCTCTTTGTGGCGATTCTGACTCCGGAGGTGAAAAAACGCTTCTCCCTCCTCCCGGTCATTCTCATTTCGGGAGGAGTCAACTGGTTCCTTTCGGCGGCCGGCTGGATGAGTTCGGGATGGAACATGATCGCGGCGATCATCACCGGCTGTACGGCGGGTTTTCTTTTGGAAAGCCGGATGGAAAGGAGCGGCCGGTGAATCACTACCTTCTCCTCCTGGCCATGATGGCCGTCACCTACCTGCCCCGTCTTTTTCCCTTTCTCGCCCTGGATGAAGAGAAGATCCCCCCCGGAATCAAGCGCTGGCTGGGCTGGCTTCCCTACGCCGCCCTGGGGGCCCTGATCATTCCCGGCGGACTGACTGCCGTGGAAGGGGCCTGGTGGGTATCGCCCCTGGGACTGATTCTGGCAGCGGCCATCTCCTGGTTCTACAATAACATGATCGTCACCGTGCTCTGTACGCTGGCGATTCTCTATTTTCTGCCTATTTCCTGAAAAAAACTCTCTATGGAACCGGCCCTGTCCAAAATCACATGGGCCCGGTCTGGAAGCACCTCAATCCTGACACCGCCCTTCGTTCGGGGAATCCTCTCGGCCGAAACGATGGTGTCCAGAAGGGGATCTTCCTCACCGCCGGCATAGTAGACGGGAAGGGTCAGCCCGGCCAGTTCCTCATCGGAATAGAGGGCCAGCGGTTCTGTCAGCGGTTTGAAATGACGGCTTACCAGGAACCCGAACTCCGCCTCATCCGCTCCTATGGGAACGGAGCCGTAAATCAGCCGGTTAATTCTTAAAGCCCCCCGCTCACCCAGCATCATCAGGGGCAGAATCCGGAGGAAGAACGAGAGCCTTGGATTGGCAAGCCCAGAGGTAGCGATCAGGGCGAGTCCCCTGACCTTATCCTGATAGGCGAGGGTGTAGCCTATACTGATCCACCCTCCCAGGGACATGCCGCAAAGATAAAACTCCTCCAGTTCCAGAGACTCTGTCAGCTCATCCAGCCACTCCGTCAATTCAGCAACCCGGGGTCTTTCCTCGCAGCTCAATCCGGGCTGCCCGGGAATATCGGGAACGATCAGCCGATAGGACTCCTGCCATTCCGCCATGTAACCGGCCCAGGAGAGACTGTTCGATGAGGCACCGTGAAGCAGAACCATAACCGGTTTGCCTTTGTCACCGCTCAGCAGGCAGTGAGTCCTCCCGAACCTCTGAGATTCGACATAACGGGTTTCGACCGGATAGGGTAATTCCGCAAGAAGGCTCTGCACCTTGGTCTGAATATCCTCCCTGCCCTTCTGACTTTTGAATACCATAGTCCTGCTCCTTTACTCTTTCTGTTCCATAATAATCTGGAAAAATTTCATGATTTCCCCGATAAACAGGGGCGAGCCGTAGAGAACGAATCGCGCCTTACCCTCGTCCGGATGGTAGATAAAGTCGAACCGGCACTCTCCCCAGGCGGGATCCTTCGCATTAAGCATCGCCATAAGGCTGTTGGAGAAACGGGACGCCTCGCCCGACCGGCTCTCATAGAACTCGACGACCGTAGATACGGCGATACGCTTCTCCCGCTCCCCCCCATCCTCCGGAGCATTTTCGGCAAGCTCCCCGTGGGCGTACTCTTTCAGCTCATCGAGGGAGATCATCCAGGACCGTCCGATTTTTCTCCCACCGATTTTTCCTTCCCGGAGAAAGCGCCGTACCGTCTTTTCATGGAGGTTGAGGATCTCCCCGACTTCCTCCACGGTATAAAATTCCTTCTTCATCCTTTATTGTTCCTTATTGTTCCCTTTTGTTAAACTTTTATATGTTATTAATGACATTATAAGGATTATAAGTCAAGTAAATTCCATAAAAAAACCCCCGGAAAGATTTCCCGGGGGCAGAACCTGACGGCTTACTCTAAGATGGCCGGCTGAAGATGTTAGAGACAAAACTCCAGAGTCTTGATTTCATAGGGCTTGAAATTAAGACCGACGGCATCCCGGGACAACTCGCCGAGAGGCCGTTCCAGCAGATTGACTTCCCGCCATCCCTTATGGTCTCTTCCCAGGGTCAGATTAACAGCACTTTCCATGCCGGCATATTCGTGGAGCCTGAGGATGAGGGAATCTCCCTTTTCTGAAAGCTTCAGGCTGTCCACAACCACATTATCCCTGTCCAGGGTGACGAAGGGCTTTCGTTCAGCGGCTTTTCCCCGGACGACCAGAGAGGGGTTATTCAGCTGCAGGGCTTCCAGCTCGACCCGTGCTTCATAAAAATCCCCTCCATGGGGAAGGATGGCATAGGTGAAGCTGTGAGAGCCCCTGTCCGCTTCGCTGTCCGGAACGGAGGCGGATTTGAGCAGGGACAATCCCATAATGCCCTCTTTCACGTTATAGCCGTACTTGCAGTCATTCATAAGTGCCAGGCCCTTGCCTCTCCGGGAGAGGTCGGCCCATTTCTGAGCGGGAACCTCAAACTGGGCGAAATCCCAGGAGGTATTCCTGTGGGTGGTTCTCTCAATATTACCGAACTGAATATCGAAGGTGGCCCGGGGGCTGTTGATCTCCGTTTCGAAAAGCGTCTTAAGGAGGGTGTTTCTTTCCTGCCACTCCACTTCGGTCTTAAAATCGATTCTGTCCGTGTGCCCGTAAAAAGTCACATCCTGAACAATCTTCGATTCATTCCTTTCCCATACGAACCGGATGACCGTAAGCAGTTCTCCCTCTTCGATGAGTTCAGCCGACTGAAATTTTCCCAGGGGTTCGGCCTTTTCTCCGTAGTAGGGTTCCAGCTCCCAGGCGTCGAACTGCCGGGGACGGTCCTCATAGGTCATCAGCTTGTTGAAGGCCTTCCCCTCGGGAATTCTCTCCTCTCCTTCCGACTTGCCTACCAGAGAGACGATGTTTCCCTTTTCATTCCACTTCACCCGGTAACGTCCGGTCTCAAGGCCGAGATCGGTGAAACCGGAGCCCTTCGCGGCAGGAGCACATTCACCGGGGACAAATTCCAACCGGGCGAAGGAGAAGGGCATCAGGGAGACCTTCAGGAAATACCCCGATTGTCCAAGGGACTTCTGGCAGGGAACAGCCTTTCCCTCTCCATCAATATAATGACCGTCCCTGCTCTCTTCCACGAAGACGATCTCTTCCACGGCAAAGGACTGTGTATTGAATACGGAGACACCCTGTTCATCGGAGATCAGAGCGGCCAGGGTCTTCTCCTGTTCAGCCTTGAGAGTCTCCCCTATGCGGGCGTAGGTGGCCTCGGCCTCTTTATATACCGGCGTAATGGAGGAACCGGGAAGAATATCGTGGAACTGACGGGCCAGAAGCTCTTTCCACAGCCCTTCATAGGTATCTGCGGGATAGGCGGACGTATCGCCGAGAAGAGAAAGAAGTTCGCTGTTCCTGAGCATATATTCCAGCTTGCGGTTGGCTCTCTTCGTCCTGGACTGGGAGGTATAGGTTCCCCTGTGGAACTCCAGATAGAGTTCGCCCACCCAGCGGTTCAGTTCCTTCTCGTTCTCATTATCTTTGAGCTTTCGGAAAAACTCCCCGGCGAATCCGGTTTTCACCCGGGGATTGGACGGGATGGTATCAAGCTTTTCCACCATCTCCAGCATATTCCGGGTGACACCGCCGCCTCCGTCTCCGTAACCGTAACTGAGCAGGACCTCATTGCTGAACCCCTTGTTCCGGTAGCTTTTCCAGATTCCGTTGACCGAGTTGGCGTTGATCATGCCGTTGTAGGTGTAAAAATCAAGGCTTCCCAGATCCTCGTTATCCTCCGTGGAGGGGGTATTAACAAAGTGGGTGAGAATTTCCGTGCCGTCTATACCCTTCCAGTTGAAAGTATCGTTGGGGATATGGTTATACTGATTCCAGCTGATCTTCGTTGTCATAAAGTAGTTCACGTCGGCCAGCTTGAGAATCTGGGGCAGGGACGCGGTATAACCGAAAACGTCGGGGAGCCACAGGATTTCACTTTCCCTGTCGAATTCCTCCCGGATAAACTTCTTGCCGTAGAGAAGCTGCCTCACAAGAGACTCTCCTCCGGTAAGCAGACAATCGGCCTCAACCCACATGGCCCCTTCCGCTTCCCATCTGTTCTGGGCGATTTTTTCTCCGATCTGACGGAAAAGTTCGGGATCATCCTCTTTCACCCAGGCGTAGAGCTGGGGCTGGGATTGAAAGAAGACATAATGGGGATATCTCTCCATCAGCCTCAGTACGGTAGAGAAAGAGCGCTGGGCCTTCTCTCTGGTATGCTTCAGGGTCCAGAGCCAGGCCAGGTCAATATGGGTATGTCCCACGCAGCGGACGATATCGGGGTTTTCCTCCCGGATTTTTGCCAGTTCCTCAGAAAGAATCCGTGACGCCGCTTCGGCTTCTGCATGGTCAATGACGGAAGAAGAAAGGGAGACACGATTATAGGTGTCGTTGAGGAGATCCAGCAGCCTGACGCGGGTGGAACTCTGCTTATCCAGCTGCCGGGCCGTCTGAAGCAGGGCCTTCACCAAATAGAAAAGGCCGTCCACCGCTTCGTCCAGTATGGCGAATTCACAGCGTTTGATTTCATGAACCAGATTGATATCCTGCTCATTGCCGCCTCCGTCCAGTCCGGCCCACATCATAAATTTAAGCTCGAAACTGTCCGTATCCGCAGGAAGAAGTACTTCCTGATGGTTCAAGTCGACTCCCTGGTACTTTTTTCCGTTCAGATAGCAGAGGGCTTCAAAGCCGCTGTTGCCTCCCAGACCGGTCATTCCAAAGTCAAAGAGACCGGCAACGGAAGAACCGCGGAAATTATCGGGAAGGGAGACACTCATTTTCAGCCAGCCGTACTGGTCGTATCCGCCCCAGTGGAACCCTCTTTCCACCGGTACATAACCGGCTTCATTCTCTTCCCGTCCTTCGCTGAACAGCAGGGAAAAATCGCGGAAAACATTATAATAACGGGCTTTATCCAGAATTTTAAGAAATTTATTGCCCTTGTCTATTGTAAAATTAAGATCATGATTCATTTTGTTACCTTAGTTTCTTTAGTATTGCTTGTGCTATGCGGCGGCTTACTTGATGGCCCCGCCCAGGGTAAAGCCGTTGGACATAAATCTCTGCGAAAGAATATACAGTCCCGCAATAGGAAGGGTATAAAGCAGAGAGAAGGCCGCGAGCTGCCCGAACTGTACCGATCCGTAGGCACCGAAAAACTGATAAATGGCTACGGAGGCGGGCATCTTCTCCACCGAACTGATCAGGATAAAGGGAACGAAAAAGTTACCCCAGCTTCCCGAAAAGGTGAAGATGAACACGACCATGATACCGGGGAGAATAGAGGGCAGAATGATCCTCCACAGAGTCTGCAGGGTACTGGCTCCGTCGATCCAGGCGGCTTCCTCCAGGGTACGCGGCACATCATCCAGAAAGTTCTTCATCATCCAGATACTGTAGGGCAGCGACGTGGCCACAAGGAACAGGGTGGTGGAGAACAGGGAGTTGATGATCTTCAGCTGGAAAAACACCATATAGACGGGTACCATAATAGCCGTGATGGGCAGTCCGGTAAGAAAAAGCAGACTGTACATGAGTGTCCCCTTCCCTTTCATGGGGAACCGGGACAGAGGATAGGCGGCCAGCAGGGAAAGCACGACAACCATAACCGACTGCAGAGAGGAAATGATGAAGCTGTTCACAAAGGAGCGGTAGTTCGATCCCTTGGTCAGAACGGAGCTGAAATTCTCCAGCGTGAAATTCTCGGGGATCCTCACGGAGAGGGGGGCCTTGGCATCCAGGGAGGCGAAGATGAGCCACAGCATGGGCCACAGGAAGAGGAACGCCACGAACAGGAGAGCGATTTTCTGTCCCGATTTGCTGAAATATTTTCTTATTGAAAGGGCGATTGTATTCGTATTATTCAACGGTATGTCTCCTATAATTCCTGTTTGAAGCTCTTCATATAGAAAGCGCTGAGAAGTATTCCGAACAGGAGAAGCACGATGGCCATGGCTGTTCCGTAACCGAGCTGATAGGACACGAAGGATTTCTGATACATATAGATGGGTATGGTCGTCGTATCATAGCCGGGTCCGCCTCCGGTCAGGGCATAGATGAGACCGAACAGACCGAGCGTCTGAAGGGTGACCAGTATCGTATTGGTGGCTATCGTCCCCTTGATGATGGGGAGAGTTATCCTTATCAGTTTCTGCCAGCTGTTGGCACCATCTATTTTGGCCGCCTCGATGACGCTGTCCGAGACATTGGAAAGGGCCGACTGATACATGAGCATGGAGAAAGCCGTACCGCGCCAGATGTTGGCCAGAATAACGGCGAGCATGGCATAGTCAAAGAGCCAGGCGATGGGAGGAATCCCCAGTGTCCCGAGAACGCCGTTCAGAGAACCGGTCGTATTGAAAAAAGCAAAGAAGACAAAGGCGACGACCACCTCGGGAGTGACCCAGCCCAGAAGGACGCATGTTCCCACAACTCGTTGAAATCCCTTGCTCTGATGCTGCATGAATTTGGCAATAAAAAAGCCCAGGACCTGCTGCCCGACGACAGCGGAACATATGAGAAAAAGAATAGTATTGACCAGCGATTCCAGAAAGCGGTCATCGGAAAACATTTTTATATAATTTTTTAAACCGACAAAGCTGTAATTATTCGACTTGATCCCCACCAAGGCCTTATCCGTAAACGAATATACGAATGCCATTATTGCAGGAGCAAAGTAAAACAGGGCGATAAGCACCAAAGCCGGGGCCAGAAAACCCATAATCTTCAATCTTTGTCTACCGATATTGCTCAAAATTGGAGCCCTCCCCTCTTAACAGGGGGCATCCTTCCGGATACCCCCAAAACAATTTATTTTTCTATCCAGTTGCCGTCACCGGCAAGGTCTTTAATATTTTCCGCGTATGCTTCAGCCGCTTCTGCCGCTGTCATCTGACCGGTGATTACCGCTTCTACTGCGGCCTGTATTTCGATGGAAACACTGGGGTAAAGCTCATTACCCGGTCTGAAGTGGGTAAACTCGGCATAGGGAGTCATATCGGCACGGAACTTACCGCCCTCGATATAGGAAGGCTCGGAAGCGACGTCACGTCTCGTGGCCATGTCTCCGGAAATGCTGACAAAGTTCAGAATGTTCTGCTTGTTACAGGCGACCTTGAGGAATTCCATGGCCAGGTCCTTATGCTTGGAAAGGGCGGGAATAGCCAGGGTCCAGCCGCCGCTCATGGAGGTGAAACCGTTGCCTTCGGCCTTGGGCATGGGGGAGACGGAAATCACGTCTTCATAACCCATGAAGTCACCGTTCTTCCAGTTACCATCCAGGAGGATACCGACTTCTTCGCCCTTGGGCATTTTCTCGGCAAGAACCTGCCAGCTCTGAGCATCAAGCATGGTAGCCAGCTCGTTGTTGTCGTAGATGCCCTTATCATGGAGAGCCTGGATGAACTCCAGAGATTTGGTGATTCCGGGGGCAGCGGCGACCCATTTGTCTCCGTCGATGATCCAGTCATCCGTACCGGAGATGAGCATTTCGAAGGTCTGCATGGTGGTGCCCTCACCCTGAGCTTTGGAACCGTTCAGCCACATGGGATAAGCGACGCCGGCAGCGTTGAGCTTATCAACGGCATCAAGGATATCATCCCAGCTTTTGGGTTCGAAAGGAACGGGAAGACCGACTCTTTCGAATACGGGGATGCTGTAAAAAAGGCCGCGTGTATCGGTGGAGAATGAGAGCGCGTAGGTGGCTCCGTTCATGATCATTCCCTCTCTGACGTTCGTGGCGAACTGCTCGCTGTAGTCGGACCACTCATCGACGGGAAGGGGGGAAAGATATCCGGGTCCTACCAGAGCGGGAACGAGAAAGCTGTCAACGTGCATAACGTCGATAGAGTCATCGGACTGAAGCATAAGAGCCGATTTGGTATTATAGTCGGCCTCATTACTCAGATTGGCGGATAATTCTACGGTAATACCGGGATTAAGAGCTTCGAACTCTTCCTTGGCGGCGGTCATCCATTTAGTCATAGCCTCGTTTCCACCGGGCTCTTTGTAATTAACCTTGATTACGTTGGCATTGCTGCCCTTATCTGACGATCCATTAGCGAAAACAAAGGCGGCGCATGCTGCGAGCAGCAATACTACGGATATTGTTTTTTTCATAACTACTCCTTGATGTTTTTTTGTATTGTGAGATTAAAGCCACATTGTTCTATTGTCAATTTAAAAAATACATTTTTTGTATTTGTATGATACATTTAAAAATTTCGTTTGATTTCTCTTGTGGTGTCACCCTCTACCAGCTCGACGGGAAGAACGATTCTCTGGATTTCCGATTCTCCCTCTATCATATCCCACAGTTTTTCCATGGCCAGCACGCCCATCCTGTACTCGTTCTGCCTCACATGGGTAAAATCATGGCGGCCCAGATAATCGGAAGGGCTGTCAAAACAGAGGATGGAAATATCTTCGGGAATTTTGATATTCAGCTCTTTCAGGACGACCGACGCCAGCAGAGCCAGGTGGTATTCACAGGCGAATATCGCCGTCACATGGCGATGAGCCCGCAGGCAGTCCCGCAGGATCTTCTTATCCTGCTCAATTCTCTCCGCCGTCTGCTGTCCCGGCATGGTGCTCAGGAACTCGGTGAGAATATGGGATTCGGGAAGAGAGAGACCGTAGGTGACAAAAGCCTTCCGGGCTCCTTCCAGCCGGTCTTCCAGAGCGGAAGTAAAGCGAATGGGCGGAGAGAGATAAAGGATGTCCCGATGCCCCCGGTTCAGAAAATAGGAGAGGGCCAAATGGGAGGCCTTCTCATTATCCGTACCGACATAGGAGCACTTTAGGCCCTTAAGTTCAAGGTCCACAAGGACAAAGGGGAATTTTTTCAGGGCCAGTTCCATTATCACCGGATTGTAATACTCCCCGTGCTGGGGCTGAATAATCAGCCCCGAAGCCCCCAGGGTAAGAAGATCCCGGATGGCTTTCTTCTCAAGCTCCTGATTGCCCTTTGTCAGTTTCATCACCAGGTAATACCCGCGGGCCTCCGCTTCCTTCTCAATACCTTCCAGGATTTTCATGCCGTAGCTTGATGAGATATCGGGCAGGATGAAACCGATAAATTTCTGCCCTATGTTAACCTTGCTGTATATATTCTGATTCAGTGAAAGGTCTTCACTTCCCGGCGCCGACTCATGCCGAAGGGTGACAACCGTTCCTCTTCCCGGCTTCCGGGAGAGATACCCCTCGGAGACAAGCATTTCCAAAGCCTTTCTCACCGTAACTCGGCTTACCTCGAACTGCTTCGTCATTTCCATCTCGGTTGCGACGGGATCTCCGTCCTTCAAAACACCATTGTTGATGAGCCCGAGAAAATGTCTGTAGATTTTGAGATACTGCGGATCTTTCATGCTAAACTCTTCATATTTTTGTACTATACAATAATACATACATAACAAAAAGCCAAGCCTAAATAAAAAAAAGAGTCCCCATAAAAGTATATCCACAGCCCGATCGCAGGGGGGAAAAGTATACGATGAAGCCTTAGGAAAGGGGTTCCAGGACAATCCGGGAGGAAACCACCGAATTCACCCCTTCGTCCGCCTTTAACAGAATATCACCGTTCTTGTCCTGTCCCCGGTAGATATCAAGTCTGTCCCCTTCACCCGCTTCCTGCTGAAAAACAATCTGAAACTGGGATATCCGGTTCTCTTCGATTTCTTCCTTCTCAAGCCCATCCACCAGAAACCGGACATAAGCGCTGTTATTCACATGATTATTCATATCCAGAGAGGAGTAATGCACGTTTCTGGAATAGACCGGCTCTCCATCAAAATCCCCGCGGATCTTCCTGAAAGTCAAAGAACAGAGATCACAGGCTTCACTGAAATTGAAGCCCTCAAAAAAACGATCGGGCATCACCGGCTTGCGCTCGGAAATATCCATGATAATCCAGAAAGATGTGCACCTGACACAAATCTTCCCCTCTGAATCAATAACAAGAAGATCTCTGGGAGCCATGACTCCCTCACCCTTGCGGGGCGCGGTTCTTATGATTACTTCTTCATTCCACAGGGGCATGCGGTCGATCTCCATGACGACCCGTGTCAGAGCCCAAAACTGATTTTTTTCCCTTAACTGTTCCCAGCCCCAGTTCAACGTCTCGGCGTGACGGTAGGCTATCTCCTGAAACAGCTGAAAAAGAGAAGGAAGACTCAAGCGGCACCTGGAATCGGTCTGATAGGAATTTACCCGGGCGGGCATATCGTAAGGTTCAATAGTAATCATGTGAAACTCCTTATCCGGCAGGACGCCGTGGATTTATATTATAGAGGGAGACGGACATCTATTCAATGACAGGAGTTTTATCATTTATACAAAAAGAGGGGGGACCCGACCGGAGCCCCCCCTTCCTCAGCCGTCCCGTTATTTTTTACGGGATATGCCGCCAGCGATGCCGGCGGGGAAATAATCCCATCCGGCATAGGTAGAGGTGGGAAGCTCGTCCTCAATCCTCATAAGCTGATTATATTTTGCCACACGGTCCGACCGGCTCATGGAACCGGTTTTGATCTGTCCCGTTTCCAGGGCCACCGCCAGATCGGCGATAAACGTGTCCGAAGTCTCTCCGGAACGGTGGGAAATAATCGAAGTATAGCCGGCCCTTTTGGCCCTTTCCACCGCTTCAATCGTTTCCGTCAGCGTCCCTATCTGGTTGACTTTAACCAGAATGGAGTTGCCTACGCCCAGTTCAATTCCCTTATTGAGACGCCGGGTGTTGGTAACGAAAAGGTCGTCTCCGACGAGCTGGACTTTATCGCCCAGTTTGTCCGTAAGCCCCTTCCAGCCGTCCCAGTCATCCTCATTCATTCCGTCCTCTATGGAAATAATGGGGTATTTCTCGCACCACTTGTCCCAGAACTCTATCATTCCGCCGGACGTAAGGGTTTCACCGGTAGACCACTTCAGGGTATACAGATAGGAGCCGTCCTTCTGTTTCTCGGAAAATTCCGAAGAAGCCGGATCCAGGGCAATCATAATATCCTCCACCGGTCTCAGTCCGGCGGCTTCGATGGCCCTCATAATAAATTCCAGAGCTTCCTCATTGGACTTGAAATTCGGAGCAAAACCGCCCTCGTCGCCAACCCCTGTTGAGTAGCCCGCATCGCTCAGGAGTCCTTTCAGTTTATGGAAAATCTCCGCAATCCAGCGGACCCCCTGCCGAATGGATTCCGCCCCGACGGGCATGATCATGAATTCCTGAAAATCCACAGAATTGTCCGCGTGGCTTCCCCCGTTTATAATATTGGCCATGGGAACCGGCAGCAGCGACGCATGGGCGTTGCCCAGATACCGGTAAAGGCTCATTTCCAGATAGTTCGCCGCCGCACGAGCCGTAGCCAGGGATACTCCCAGAATGGCATTGGCCCCCAGACGTCCTTTATTTTCCGTCCCGTCCAATTCTATCATGGTACGGTCTATTTCCACCTGTTCCACGGCGCTCATGCCCACCAGTTCTTCGGCAATCTCCGTATTTACATTATCGACAGCATTCTGAACGCCCTTTCCGCCGAAACGATCCTTATCTCCGTCCCTCAGCTCCACCGCTTCATGTACTCCGGTAGAGGCTCCGGAAGGCACAGCCGCTCTTCCGAAAGATCCATCGGAAAGCAGAACATCCACTTCCAGAGTCGGATTTCCCCGGGAATCAAGTATTTCCCTGGCCTCGATAAAATCAATAGTATCCATTTCAGCCTCCTTAAAATGCCCTCCCCCGATGGTATGGCCCGACGGGAGTCGGTGCATAATTCGCTTTGTTATACAAGACTAACATTATTAATGCTATCTTGCACCAAATATAACAACTTCTCAGTCAAAAGTACAGTCCTTAAGAAGAAGTTGACGACTCATTAGCCTGCACCAGCTTTCTGGCCAGCAGTTTAGAAATGAACATGGAGTACTGGGGGTACTCTTTTATTACCGTAATGAAAGACTCCCGGGGTATCTTTATCAGCTTCCCCTCCCTGTCCGCCACCACGGTCGCCGTCCGCGTATTGCTCAGAAGAAAAGCCATTTCCCCCATGAAAATATCCGAAGGAGTGATGACTCCGACAGCCTGGTTGTTGTGATAGACCGTATAGTTGCCGCTTGTGATATAGTAAAGACAGTCGGCCACTTCACCCGCCTTCATCACCACATCTCCCTTTTTCACCCGTATAATCTCTTCGGTGGAAAACCCGGCGGGAGTAATTTTTTCGGCTTCGCTCTTCTCGTTAAAAACCAGAGAAACCCGGTTTCCCTTCCTGTTATAAATAAGCCGGTCCGCGATAGACTGGGCCAGGAGGATTCCCCTTCCGTGAAGCTCGTCCTGACTCTGCTTTTTAACCGAAGCGGCGAAAGCGGCCACATCAAAACCCTCTCCGCAGTCGGTAACGGTAAAGCGGGCTTCCTCCTCGGAGAAGTCCCAGTCCAGTCGGACGATCTTTTTGGAGATATCCGGATCTTCGTTTTTAAAGGCTATCACTTCAGCCATTCCCAATCCTTCCATCATGGCCTGTGTTTTCTCCTCGAAGGAAATTCCGCAGTTGCCATGCTCTATTCCATTAATGATAAGCTCACTCAGGGCAAGTTGCAAATCAAGTCTCTCTTCCTGCCGGCGCCACCCCATCCGCACCATGCTTAAAGCCAGAAGACCGGCATATACGGGGACCACGGTAAAATCCAGATTCCTTATACGGAATGAACCGGAGACCCGGTTGATAAGTTTTTCCGTCAGCCATCCGGAGAAGATCAGCTGACGGTTCTCATAAATAATCTTCAAGGTCCTGCCCAGGAAATGCTCCGTTCTCTTCTGCTCCAGAAGAGCCAGGAGATTAATTCCCTTATACTTTTCCAGCAGTTCCGTCTCTTCCTTGCGCGAACCGTCGTAAAGTCCCACGATACCGAAATTATGCAGCCAGGAATCGGCCATGATTCTGTTTGCAATGGCATCGGAATCAATAAAAGGATCGGTAAAATTAAAAACGACCATCTCGGGAAGTTCAAACTCCAGGAGTTCCAGAGCTTCTTTTTCCGTGGTCGGGAACTGAAGAATAATCTCTTCAGGAAATAGATCAGAAACAGTCTTGGCTATAACCATGTTAAGTTTTTCATCGGTGGAAATAACAACAATATAATTCATGTATACGATTATATAGTAAAGGAATGGGAAAAACAATGAAAACCGTCATGTTCCCTGTGGAGAGGATAATGTCACAAAGGTTTGACATAATTTTCTGAAATATCGGGTTTTCTACTCAAAAAATCCTCCCTTCTATTAGTGACTTGAAAGAAGGAGGTTCACATTGTCCAATCAGATATACTGCCCTAATCCGAAGTGCGTTAATCATCCTCATACATCTGAAAGCAATTCCTGGATACGTAAGAAGGGCTTTGTAAAAACAAAGAGGGATGGCATGGTTCAACGTTATCAATGCAAGGACTGTTTATCCACATTCTCTCTATCTTATTTCACAATAGACCATTATGTTCACAAGAAGCTTTCTTATCCCACCCTTCTGAACCATCTTGTCAGCGGTTCAGGCATCAGAGATATGGCGCGGGCCATGCATTCCTCCCCCAGTATCATCACGAACCGCATTCAACGTCTGTCGAAAAGAATAATTTCTGTATGTCCTAAGGAAATCCATGATTTGGAGCTCAGTGAATCGGTGGCCGCCGACGGGTTGGAAAACTTCATTCTCTCCCAGTATTTCCCGACCAATGTAAATATCCTGGCAGGGCAACGATCCCAATTTATCTACATATTCAATGCCTATCACTTTAAGCGTAAGGGAGCCTGCACAGAAGAACAAAAAAAAAGAAAATCAGAGCTCTATGAGTCAGCCTTGTTTGAGAAGGGAGCTGCCTCCCGGAATTTCAGGGAGATACTTCGCTTCCTTTCGGAAAAATCAGAAAAATCTTCCTTGCCCTCAGTTATTCTTGATACGGATGAACACCCCATCTATCGCCATCAGTTTGAACAATACGAATTTCTTTCACACAAAATACGCCACAGAAGGACGAACTCCCGAATAGAACGGAATTACCAAAACAAATTATTCCCCTGTAACTATATAGATAGACAGATAAGAAAGGATTTAGCCGAATATATACGGGAGACGGTTCAGTTTGGAAGAAATATGAATAATAGTATGGACAGATTTTCCTGCTACTGCTTCTGGCATAATTTCCTTAAACCTTTTCGAATAAATAAAAGGAATAGAAAATACCTTACACATAGTCACGCTGCGGGTTTTACACCGGAAAAAAACAGGGAGATAATTAACGAGGTTTTCCATGGATGCAGAAAAAAAGAAGAGGATTTTATAGAATATCTTACGGAATTTCAGAAAGCTCACTTGAAGCGAACTCTTCTGAATCCGTTAAACAAAAAAGCGGTCTAGGAACGAATTGATGTCAAAAAATAAGAACATTAAGCTCAATATTGCCCCGTAGAAAGCAGCACGAGAGTACAGGCTTCCACCGGTTCTATTCCTTCCCCTTTCAGAAGTTCCTGAAACTCGGGGTTTTCCGTCCCCGGATTAAAGAGAACACGGCGGGGTTTCAAAGTTTTAACATATTCGTAGTAAGCACTCTGATTCTGAGGACCCACATACAGGGTTACCGTATCGACATCTTCCAGCGGCTTCTGCTCTGTGAAAAACTCCACATCCTCTACCTGTCCCGGTTTGAGCGAAAGAGCGTAGACCGGATATCCGTTCATGCGTAACTTCTGAATCGCCTTGAAGGCGTATCTCTCAGGCTTTGTTGAAGCTCCGATTACAAGTGTATGTTTTTTCATATATTCAATATACTATAAGAGCACTGAAAATACCAGAAAAATGATTCCTTTCTTTTTCTATTGACGCCTCCCGTTTCATAAAGTAGGATCTATCCATGCTTCCGGCGAAGTTCCGTACGATTCTTTCCCGTTCCCTCCCTGCACATGTGGGAATATATACGGTATTCGGAATCCTCTGGATAACCCTGTCCGACCGTATCCTGCTGGCCCTCATCCAAAATAGAACCGTCCTGTCCCGAATCCAGACCTACAAGGGCTGGTTTTTCATATTGATAACATCCGCTCTTCTGTACTTTCTCATGGACAGACACAGGAGCGCTCTTAACAAGGAGAAGGAGGAGCAGGAGAAGATTCTCACAACAGTTCCCCTCCCCCTGATCATTTTGGACAAGGGGGGGAAGGTCCTTATGGTTAACCCCGCGTTTACCGGGAAATTCGGTTACAGCCGGGAGGATATCCCCGACTCGGAAACCTGGTTCCGTAAGGCCTACCCCGACGTATCCTACAGGCAGAAAGTCATGGATGAGTGGAACCGGACCCAGACCCAGCCGCAGGAGAGCCTTCCCTCCTCCTATATTTTCACGGTCATGGATAAAAACGGCCATGAGAAAATTACGGAGTTCATCCTTTTGAAGCGAGTAGACTCTCAGATTATTATCTGCCGGGATCAGACGGAAGCGAAGAAACGCATGGCCGAGACAAGCCAGGAAGACAAGATGCGGGCCCTGGGGCAGCTGGCGGGGGGAATAGCCCATGATTTCAACAATCAGCTATGCGCCATTATGGGGTTCACCGACCTGCTCTCCTCCCATATCCCGGAAGGGACCGATGAATATGCCCACCTCAACGCCATCATAGAGGCCTCCTCCACGGCCGCCTCCCTGACCGAGAAGCTTCTCTCCTTTTCACGTAAAACGAACATAGAGATGGGCCCGGTCGACATGGCCGTACTCCTGGACGAGATCGTCCATATCGGAGAAAGGACTTTCCCGGCCTCGATACATATCAGGAAGGACGTGGGAACGGACAAGACGGTCATTCCCGGAAACAGATCCCAGCTCAACAGCATGCTCCTGAATTTGCTCCTGAACGCCCGGGACGCCATGCCGGACGGAGGGCTGATAACGATAACCCTGACCTCGTCCTGGCATGACGGGGATATGATGAACGGACTTCCCATGGAAAGGGGCATTTATCTTAAACTGACAGTTTCCGATGAGGGAACGGGCATCGCACCGGAACACATCAGCCACATATTCGAACCCTTCTACACGACAAAGGAGAGGCATAAGGGGAGCGGCATGGGGCTCGCCATGGTCTACAGCACCCTCCAGTATCACAAAGGGGGGATCCGGGTGGAAAACGGGAAAGGCCGGGGAGCGACTTTTCAACTATTTTTCCCCACAAATTTGACTGTCCCCGACTAATGCCTATACTTTAGGATATGAGGAAGAAGATTCTCCTGATATTCCTAATGCTGCTTACTTTAGAGAGTGTTTTCACCCATGATCCGGAGATACATCTGGGAGTCCTCTCCAACCGATCCGACGAGATAACCCTAAACCGCTGGTCAGCCACAGCCGATTACCTCAACGAGAAGATTCCCGGCTACCGGTTCTCTGTTATTCCTGTCGGCTTCGAGGAAATAGACGAAGCCATCGCCATGAAAAGCATAGACTTCATCCTGGCGAATACGGGCCTTTATGTCGAATTGGCTTCCCGTTACGACATAAGCCGAATAGTGACCATGAAAAACGACATCCAGGGGCGGAGTTACACATCCTTCGGAGGGGTTTTCTTCACCCGTTCGGACAGGGACGATATAAAAGAGATCAAGGATATGCGGGGCAAAACGGTAGCCTCCGTGGCACGTACATCCCTGGGGGGCTGGATAGCCCTGTGGAGAGAGCTGGACGACCGCCATATAAAGCCGGAATCCTATTTCAGTCAGATCGGCTTCCTCGACTCCCATGACGAAGTCGTCTATGCCGTGAGGGACGGGCTTTTCGACGGAGGAACAGTCAGAACGGACACCCTGGAATCCATGGCCAATGAGAATCTGATCAATCTGGATGATTACAAACTCATACAGCTGGACAGTACCCCGGTCAATCGGGAGATTCAGGATTTCCCCTATCTTCTCAGCACGCGCCTCTATCCCGAATGGCCCCTGGCCAAACTCTCCCATGTTCCCAATGAACTGGCCGAGCAGTTAGCCACCAGCCTTATCGTCATGCCCCCGGACAGCCCTGCCGCCGTTCAGGCCGGTACAAGAGGCTGGACCATCCCTCTGAATTACCAGATTGTTCACGACTGCTTCTACCAGCTGAAAATCGGCCCCTATGAAAACTACTCCAAAATAAACCCGGTCGATGTCATCTCGAAATACCTTCTCTGGATCATCTTCATCGTCCTGATCATACTGTTCCTCATAAGCACGGTTCTGTATATTTTATCCCTCAACAGGCAGCTGAAGGAATCGGAGAGGAAAATGCGCCAGATGGCCACCCTCGATCCTCTCACCGAACTGCCGAACAGGCGGTATTTTCAGGATTTCGCAGAGAAAACCCTGGATCTCTGCCGCCGCCGGGGATGCCGTTTCGGGATCTACTATATGGATCTGGACCGTTTCAAACCGGTGAATGATCAATACGGCCATGAAACGGGCGATATGCTCCTTCACGAAGTCGGGCAGCGCCTGATCAAACAGATGAGGAAAAGCGATCTGTGCGCCAGAATAGGCGGAGACGAGTTCGTGGCGCTGATACAGGACGTAAAGCATGATCAGGGATTTGACAAGGTCGCCAGACGGATTCTGGAATCCCTGTCCCACCCCTATTTCATCAACGAAAAGGATATAAAGATCGGCGTCAGCATTGGGATAAGTCTGTTCCCGGAGCAGGGAAGAGATCTGGAGGCTCTGCTGAAGATGGCGGATGAAGCGCTTTACCATGCCAAAGAACAGGGCAAAGGACGCTACAGAATTTATCGGGAAGGCTGAAAACCGATGACGGAAGATTTCCTTAACCTGAATGGTTACGACTTTACCACTCCCGACAGAGAACGTTTCGACAGGAGGGGGCAGCGTATATTCAGACATGCCACCCTTTCCGGATTGATCATCCACCTGATATTTCTCTCCTTTATCAACAGAAACGGGCTCCTTATCCTCTTGGAATCATTCATCATTCTGCTCTATGCCCTTCTGATCATCGTCTTCTACCGGACGGATGAAGCCAGGGACTGGAGAGTCCCCGCAGCGGCGGCCAACTTCATTCCCTTTCTCTCCCTGCTTCTTTCCCATGGCGTACTGAAAACCCAATTGCCTAATCAGTACTATATGGACCTGGGCCTTTCCCTGATCATGATAGCCTCCACCCAATTCCTCAACAGGAAGTCCCTTCTCAAGACGGTCATCTACCTCGCTCTTTCCGGCTGGTTCATCCTCTCCATAACCCAAGGCGTCATGTTTCTCCGTCTGGCGGAAGGAAATCAGCTTGACCTAACCGGGAAGAGGCTTGAATTCTTCTACTCCTATCTTTTCCTTACGGTTATGCTGAGTTTGAGCGCGCTGCTTTCCATTCTGAATTATAATTTCTGGGAAAAATTCCGTCATATAGAGGAGAGGAAAAACACCGTACAGAAACTTCTGACAAGGGAGAGTAAAAGCGGTCTTTTCATTAGCGACAGTAATTTTACATATGTACTGGGCAATCCCTCCTTCTATCAGATCCTGGAAAGGGAGTACTCCCCGGAGAGTCAAATACTTCGGGATGTGATGGAAAATGTCATCTACCCCCTGGATTTTTCCCATACCCTGCGAACCGTAAACGAACTGCAAAAGAATAATACCGACGTGCTGCCCTTCGATCTGAGGGTGGGAACGGAGGAGAGTTTCAAATGGATAAGGGTAGACGGACTCTTTACCTTTGAGGAGGGGAAGAATCCGCTTTTTCTGGGCTCCCTCACCGATATTGATTACCTGAAAAGATCCGAAGAGAAGGCCCGGTCCGACTCCTCCTCGATTAAAGCCCTGCTCATGGTAGGCCAGATTTACCCCTGGGAGCTGGACCTTTCAAGAGACACATTTCTTCCCCTGGCTTCTCACCGCAAAGGGGAATCGCCCTTCTCCGACTGTACGCAGCTCTCCTTCCTGAAGCATATAGAATCGGTACACATGGATTTCCGTCCCGTGGTGGAACAGGCCTTCGATTCCATACGCAGGGGAGAAGATTCAGTCCTGGACGTTGATTATCTCTTCAATTCGGAAGGAACGGAACGCTACGTGTGGCTCAAGGACGTCGGTTTCCTCTCCCGCCGGGACAAGGAGGGAAATCCCCTGACCATAAGCGGCTATACCATGGACATCGATACGGACCGCAGACGGACCCTGCGTATTGATCAGGCGTTCCGGGCCAGCGGGTTTATTCCCTGGCAGTGGGACAGGAAGAAGGGGTTTGCCGAGCTGGATGAAGAATACATAGACCTCCTGGGCGTTCCCCTGGACAAGTTCCCCATCTCCAGGCGGGACTTTTTCATGCGCCTCGTTCACAGCGAGGACAGATCAAAGGTAAGGGACTTCTTCTCCCACCATGTCACCGAAAGCCGTCAATCCAGCCGTATCGGCATCCCCATCCAGTTCAGAATTCAATTCAAAGGAATGGAAGAGTCCATATGGATTGAGGGAAGAATTGTGGGTGTCCAATACGACAGGAACAGCTATCCCCTGTTTGTGGAGGGGATTTTCCGGAATATAACACGGGAGAAGAGAAGAGAACTAAGCCTGGCGGAGGAAAAAAAGGAACGGGAAGTGGTGGATACGAAAAACAGAATTTTCTCCACCATCAGCCATGAACTTCTTACTCCCATGAACGGTCTGATGGGGACTCTGGACAGTTTCGTGGACACCGAGCTGGATCATTCACAGAAAGAGCTCCTTGACCGGGCCGGTCTGTCCGCCGACCTCCTTCTGAACAGAATTCATGAACTGCTGGATATATCCGATCTGGGACACGGGGAAATTGCTCTGACGAAAGATCTGTTCTCCCCGGAGGGACTTCTTAAAGGAATCATAAAGAAACTGAATGAAACGGCCCTCGCCGCCGAAATAGATCTGAGTCTGGATATAAAAACACCCCTTCCCTCCCTGCTCAAAGGAGACAGAAAGAGAATCGAGCAGATCATCTCCAACCTTGTAAGGAACGGGATAAAATTCACGCCGAGGGGAAGAGTCGTCCTTTATGCCGATTCTGAAGAGACAGCCCCCGGTAAAATCGACCTCAAAATATCAGTTAAGGACGACGGTATAGGAATACCCTCGGAGAAAATCGCCTCGATCTTTGAGCCCTTCAATCAGATTGACAGTTCCTCAGCCCGGAACCGCCAGGGAATCGGTCTGAGTCTGGCCATCAACAAACAGCTGGTTGAACTGATGGGGGGAAGCCTGGATGTGACAAGCGCCCTGGGAGAAGGCTCGGTATTTTCCCTGTCCCTTCCTCTCTATAAAGGGTCGGCCCGGGAAAAGGGAGCCGCCGGAGGCACGTATATTTATCCGGGAAGCAAAGTCCTGATTGTGGATGACAACCCCATGAACAGGGAAATCGCCGCCGATCTTCTGGCCATGAGAAAAATAAAAATCGTCACGGCGGCGGGAGGCAGAGAGGGGCTTGATGCCATGGCGGGAGAGTCGCCCGATCTGGTCTTCATGGATATCCAGATGCCCGGCATGGATGGCTACGAGACGGTACGTCTTCAGAGGGAACGGGAAGCGGGGGGAGGCAGGATCCCCATAATCGCCCTGACGGCCAATGTCACCGACAAGGACAGGGATCTGGCCTATAACGCAGGAATGGACGGCTTTCTGTCCAAACCGATAGACCGCAGGAAAATTGACATCATCCTTAACAAATGGCTCAAGGACTACCGCCTCTCCCTGGAAGAAACGGGAAGTCCCCAACCGGAAACTCTTACGCCCATTCCCGGAATCGCCATGGAAGAAACCCTTGAACGGTTTTCCGGTGAATACGATATTCTCAAGGAACTTCTAAAGGATTACAGGGAGGACTACGGGGATTTCGGAGCTCAGACAGCCGATCTGATGGAGCGGGAAGACAAGGAAGGGTTATTTGCCCGCATCCACGCCCTGAAAGGGGTTTCCGGAAGCCTGGGTATTACGGATGTCTATGAGATATCCCGCCGGATGGCCGACGGGTACCGCGAGACCGCCATGATTTTCGAAGAAGACCTGGCGGCTCTGGAAGGGGCAATGTCCCGTTTTCTCAAGAAGCTCAACTCCTTTTTTGAGGAAGAAGAGCAGTCTAGAATGTGATTCCCAGATTCACGCCGCCTACTGTTCCGCCGTGAATACCATCGTTAAAATCCGCCGGCTTACTTATGGAATTTCCCGCACCGTCCTCGTAGGAGTAGCTTCCCCCCTGCAGCCGGCCGCCGAAATAGGGCTCAATATAGAAGCTCAGCTTCTTGTCGTCGCTGAAGATATACTTGCATCCCACGGTTGCTTCCAGGCCGTAGGCATTGGCCCTGGCAATATAGTCGCTGTCGGTGGTATCATCAATAACGGCATGGGAATACATTCCCGAAAGACCAACATAGAAACCGCCCAGCGCATCGGTAAACATCTTGGGGATATGCTTGGAATACTTCCCGATATTCACATCCCGGGCGGCGTCTTTCAGAAGACTGCCCCAGTAATAGCGCCCGCCTCCGGTAAAATTCAGATAGGAAACCTTGTCATATCCATGAAGTCCCCATAAAAGATCCGGCGTATACTGAAACCCGCCGATGACGGAGACCGAATCGGTGACTCTCCTCTCATAGGAGATCTTGTACCAGTTGAGAAGAATCATCAGAACATCCACGGAAACGGCATTGCCGGGCTCTTCGCTCCTTCCCTGCTCTGCGGCCAGAGGGGTTAACAGCATGGCGGCCAGTACCGCTAAAAGAACAGCTTTTTTCATAAAGTCACCTCGTTTAATAAATGATCAATCTTTATTCTGGATGTCTCGCCCCTCTTTGAACAGTATATAAAGTACTCTTCTGATTAAGCCTTAAGACACCGTCCCCCCGTGACGAAGGTAACAGCCCGCTTCCCCGGAAGGGTCGGGAGTGATATAATACCCTATGAAGATAACAATTCTCTGCGATAATGAAACGGACAGTTCCGCCTATCTGACGGAGCATGGGTTTTCCTGCTGGATAGAAACGAAAGACAGAAAGGAAGATCCGGTTAAGATTCTCTTCGACACGGGAAAGAGCGACATTTTCCTGACCAATGCCGCCCGGAGAGGTATTGATGTCAGAGCAAACCGCTATACTGTCATCAGCCACGGACACTATGATCACGGCGGCGGACTGGCCGCGCTTTACAAGGAAGCCCCCCATTCTCATATCTACCTGGGTAAAGGAGCCTTTGATGCTCACCTTGAGGGAGAGGAAGGGGAAAAGTATTATTACAGCGAAAAGAATATCGGCCTCTCCCCCAAGCGCCTCAAGGAGAACAAATCCCATTATACCTTTATAGAAAAAGAGACGATCCTCGAGGAGGGAATCGAGCTTCTCCCCGCCTCTCCCCTGACATATCCCATGCCTCCCAATGCGGGTCTGTGCGAAGTAGACGGAAAAGGCAGACTGCGGAAGGATTCTTTTGAGCACGAAATCTACCTGACAATCCGGGAAGAGGACGAACTCTATCTTTTCACAGGCTGCGCCCACAGAGGCATAGCCAACATAGCCGCCTATGCGGAAACGCGGTATCCCGGACTGGCACGCTATACCGTCATAGGGGGCTTCCATATAAAAAAAGACCGGGAGGACGGCCAGATCACCCTTTTGAAGGATCTCATCCGGGGAAGGGAGGAAAAATGGCGTTTTCTGACAGGGCACTGCTCGGGAACGGAGAAGATGAAACTTCTGGAGGAGTCCGTCAGCTCACCCGTTTCCTATACTTTCGCGGGGACCGCTTTCTCTCTCTGACCGCTCAGTTTTCACTGCCCGGGAAATTTTACCTTTAGGGACCTTTTGCTTATTTTTTACATTAAAGTAAATCTCACGGCATACATCCCCTCCCGCCGGCGGTATACACCACCGCGGGAGTTAATATTTTTATTTCCTTTTATATAAATCATTTACCAATAAAACACAAATAGTTTTTTCTCTGCTTGGCACGCTCCCTGCAATAGTATCGGCATACTAACCGAAACCGGGGGCAATGCCCCAGAGCCTATAGGAGGCATGAAAATGAGAAAGATAGCTATTTATGGGAAAGGGGGCATTGGAAAGTCCACCACAACACAGAACACTGTTGCCGGACTGGCAGAGATGGGAAAAAAAGTCATGGTAGTCGGCTGTGACCCCAAGGCTGACTCCACGAGACTTCTTCTGGGCGGTCTTGCTCAGAAAACTGTTCTGGATACCCTCCGCGACGAGGGAGAGGATGTCGAACTGGATGACATCATGAAGACCGGTTACGGTAATACGTCCTGCACCGAGTCCGGCGGGCCGGAACCCGGAGTAGGTTGTGCAGGCCGGGGTATCATCACCAGCATCAACATGCTTGAGCAGCTGGGAGCCTATGACGAAGACAAGGCACTTGACTACGCTTTCTACGACGTACTCGGCGACGTTGTATGCGGCGGATTCGCCATGCCGATCCGCGACGGAAAGGCCCAGGAGATCTACATCGTTGTTTCCGGGGAAATGATGGCCATGTACGCCGCCAACAACATCTGCAAAGGTATTGTAAAGTTCGCCGATGCGGGCGGAGTCAGACTGGGCGGTCTGATCTGCAACAGCCGTAATGTAGACAACGAGAAAGAGATGATCGAGCAGCTCGCCGCGAAGCTGGGAACTCAGATGATCCACTTCGTACCCCGTGAAAACCAGGTGCAGAGAGCCGAGATCAACAGAAAGACCGTTATCGACTTCAGCCCCGAGCATCCCCAGGCCGACGAGTACAGAGCCCTGGCCAAAAAGATTGACGAGAACGAACTTTTTGTCGTACCCAAACCCCTCGAAATTGAAGAACTTGAAAAACTTCTGATCGATTTCGGTATTGCCAACTAAGCGTTTGCACCTATTAGGAGAAAGGAGAGAAAAATTATGGTAATGATCAAATCAGTAGTAAGACCGGAAAAAGTTGATGAAGTTATGGATGCCCTTCTTGAAGCAGGTTTTCCCGCCGTAACAAAAGTGAGCGTCGTAGGACGGGGCCAGCAGAAAGGTATCAAAGTAGGCGATGTCGTTTACGATGAACTCCCCAAGGAAATGCTGATCAATGTCGTAAAGAAAACAGATAAGGATATGGTCCTCAAGATCATCATGAAAGCGGCGAAATCCGCCGACGAGGGCAGCTACGGAGACGGAAAAATCTTCATCAGCCCCGTGGAAGAAGTCTATACCGTAAGAACGGGAGAAGCTGGTCTATGAAAGAAGTAATGGCAATCATCCGGATGAACCGGATGAACGAAACCAAAAGGGCTCTGGCCGCTGCAGGTTTCACGTCCATGACTGCTACCGGACACGTCCTGGGACGTGGGAAGGGCATCGTAGATCACGGACTTCTCAAAGCGGCGGACGCGGGCAATGAATACGCCGCAGCGATGCTGGGCCAGGCCCCTCAGCTGCGGAACAAGCGGATGATCCTCATGACTGTCTCCGACGGAGATGTGAAAAAAGCGGTGGATACCATAGTAAGCGTGAATCAGTCGGGCATGGCGGGAGACGGAAAAATTTTCGTTCTTCCCATGAGCGAATCCTTCCGGGTTCGGACTGGTGAAAGCGGCGACGACATACTTCAGTAGGGAAAGAATATGGCAGAAATGACAAGGACTGATGAAGTTATTGATAAAATGCTGGCGAAATATCCGGCCAAGGTTGCCCGGAAAAGAAAAAAGGGCATCATAAAAATAGAACAGGGTGAACACCAGGAGATCCAGGCCAACGTCCGGACCGTTCCCGGTATCATCACCCAGAGAGGCTGCTGCTACGCCGGTTGCAAGGGTGTTGTTCTGGGACCCACCAGGGATATCATCAACCTGACGCACGGTCCCATCGGATGCGGTTTCTACTCCTGGCTTACCAGACGTAACCAGACTTCCTCCCAGGGGGAGGCGCCTGAAAATCAGGAAAACTTCATGACCTACTGTTTCAGTACGGATATGCAGGATTCCAACATCGTATTCGGCGGAGAGAAAAAGCTCAAGCAGGCCATCGAAGAGGCCTATGAGATTTTCCACCCGAAAGCCATCGGTGTTTTCGCCACCTGTCCCGTAGGTCTGATCGGTGACGATATCCACCAGGTTTCCAAAGTGTGCAAAGAGCAGTTCGGCGACTGTAATGTCTTCGCCTTCAGCTGCGAGGGCTACAAGGGAGTTACCCAGTCCGCCGGTCACCACATTGCCAACAACCAGTTGTTCAGGCATGTAATCGGTACGGCCGAGGATGGCCCCGAAGGCAAGTTCAAGATCAACATGCTCGGTGAGTACAACATCGGCGGAGATGCCTTCGTTATCGAAGAGCTTCTGAACAAGTGCGGAATCACACTGATCTCCACCATGTCCGGCAACTCTTCCTACAGAAAGTTCGCCCACAGCCACCATGCCGATCTTAACGTGATCATGTGCCACCGGTCCATCAACTATGTGGCGGAAATGATGGAGACCAAATACGGTATTCCCTGGTTCAAGGTGAACTTTATCGGAGCGGAGGCCACGGCCAAATCGCTCAGGAAGATAGCCCAGTTCTTCGATGATGTTGAGCTGACGGCCAAGGTGGAAGAGGTTATCGCCGAAGGGATGGCCCAGGTGGAAGCCGTACAGAAAGAGGTGCTTCCCAAGACTGACGGAAAAATGGCCATGCTCTTCGTGGGCGGTTCCCGTGCCCACCACTACCAGGAACTGTTCAGCGAGCTGGGTATGAAGACCATGGCCGCCGGTTACGAGTTCGGTCACCGGGACGACTACGAAGGAAGGGAGTACCTCCCCGATATCAAGGTTGACGCGGACAGCCGGAACATTGAGGAACTGACGGTAGTCAAGGATGAGGAAAAATACAAAGTAGCCCTGGGCGAACAGAAAGCCAAGCTGGAAAAAGACGGTTTCGAGTTCAGCGACTACGAAGGTATGATGAAGGACATGGAGACGGGAAGTCTCTCCATTGACGACCTGAGCCACTACGAGATGGAAGTACTCATCAAAGAGTTCAAGCCCGACGTATTCTGCGCCGGAATCAAGGAGAAGTACGCCGTACAGAAAATGGGTGTACCCCTGAAGCAGCTGCACAGTTACGACTACGGCGGACCTTACGCCGGATTTCTGGGAGCGACGAACTTCTACAAAGATATCGCCAGTATGACCAACAGCAAGATCTGGGACCTCATTGGAGCTCCCTGGGAAAAAGAGAAGACCCTGAGCGCCTCTGTCGTTCACAGTACGGCAGCGCCCAAGACAGAAAAGAAAGGAGAGTGCATCAATGTTACTTAAACACACGACTGCCGATGTGGCAGACAGAAAAGCACTGACCGTTAACCCGGCTAAAACTTGCCAGCCCATAGGCGCCATGTATGCGGCTCTCGGCATTCACGGATGCATGCCCCACAGTCACGGTTCACAGGGCTGCTGCGCCTACCACCGTTCCGCCCTGACCAGGCACTATAAAGAGCCGGTTATGGCCGGCACCAGTTCCTTTACGGAAGGTTCCAGTGTTTTCGGAGGCCAGGCGAACCTGCTCCAGGCGTTTAACAATATCTTCACCATCTACAATCCCGATATTGTGGCGGTTCATACCACCTGTCTTTCCGAGACGATCGGTGATGATGTTAAGCAGATTGCCCAGAAAGCCATGGACGAAGGAAAGATCCCCGAAGGGAAAACGGTTATCTACTGCAGCACTCCCAGTTATGTGGGCAGCCATGTAACCGGATTCGCCAACCAGTGCGCGGCCATGGCCGACCAGCTGGCCATCGATGACGGTGTTGACGTAAAGAACGCCACCATCAATATTGTGCCGGGCTGGGTTGAACCGGCTGACATGAGAGAGATCAAAAGGCTCATGAAAGCCATGAAGGTCACAAAAATCATGTTCCCCGACACTTCCGATATTCTGGATGCTCCCATGACGGGTCACCACCAGTTTTTTCCCAAGGGAGGAGTAACCCTCAATGAACTGAGAGATTCCGGAAAGAGCCGCAAGACTTTCTGCCTCGGTTCCTGGGCTTCCGTTCCCGCAGGAGAAGCGCTTTGGAAAAAGTGCCGCGTCCCCTTCGAAGACATGAGCCTGCCCATCGGTATCCGCGCCACCGACCGTTTTCTCGCGGCGGTCAGCAAGGAAACCAGCTGTCCCGTTCCCCAGTCCATCACGGACGAACGGGGCCGCCTGGTAGATATGATCGCCGATATGCAGAACTATCTGTCCGGTAAAAGAGTCGCCCTCTGGGGCGATCCCGACCAGCTGCTCTCTCTGACGGAGTTTCTGATCGACATGGACATGAAACCGGTTTACGTGGTCTCCGGAACCCCGGGTAAAGCCTGGATGAAGAAGATGGAAGCCCTGGTGGGTGATGCCGTTCCCGAATGCAAGTACCTGAACGGAGAGAGGGCCGACATGTTCCTGATGCACCAGTGGATCAAGGAACAGGGCGTGGATCTTCTGATCGGAAACACCTACGGCAAGTACATTGCCCGTGATGAGGATACTCCCTTTATCAGGCACGGATTCCCCATCTATGACCGTATCGGTCACAGCTATTTCCCCACGGTTGGCTATGCCGGCGGAATGAGACTGGTCGAAAAAATCCTGAATGCCCTCATGGACAGGAAGGACCGGGACGCTCCGGAAGAGTATTTCGAACTGGTTCTTTAATGGTAAATGGCGTACCGGTACGCAGCCGGTACGTTTTTGTTGTTATTCTCTGTTGTCCGGGCGGTCTTAGGACCGCCCGCTTTTATAGGCTACTTTTTTTCTCATCTTTTTTGTGTTTTTTTACATTTACTTAATACAAAAACATTCGATTTATGATATAAAGGAATTCGAAAAAATTACATTTAAGAAGTTTTAAAAATAGCCATGGTAAAAATCAGTATTAACACAAAACTCATAACCCTTATCGCATCCACCTTTCTTCTTTTTTCCCTCATCATGTCGGTCATTCTCATCCATTCCGTAAAAAGGATGGAAGAGTATGTCATTCAGGAAACACGGGATATGGCCTTTGACGGTTTCAAGCGAGAGCTGCAGAGTACAACGGAACTGGCAGTGACCCTTATCTCCGCCATCAACGAAAGGACGGATCTGGACAGCAGTCAGAAGAAAGACCTTGTAACCGATCTTACCGAAGCCCTTCGTTTCGGAGAGGACGGCTACTTCTACGGATATGAAAACGGTACGGGCATCAACGTCCTGCACGGTACCGTTCCCTCCAATCACGGCAAGAGCCTCTGGGGCCTGACATCCCCCGATGGCAACCAGAAGATCATACAGGATCTGGATCAGGCCGCTGAAGACGGCAGTCTCTTCGTGGAATTCTACTGGTCCAAGCCGGACAGACCGGAAGGAGAGGTTTTTCCCAAACTGGGAACGGCCATGAAGGTTCCCGACACGGATATCTGGGTGGGTACGGGCGCCTATATTGACAGTATTGACGATTACATCAGCTCCATAGACACGGAACTCGGCATAAGAATATCCCAGTTCACGAGAATCATTCTTCTCAGCTTTCTCGCCGGTGCCGTAATCCTTATCATTATTACATTTATCCGGGTCAGATCAACCGTCCGCAGTCTCATCAAGCTTTCAGATTTTATAGAAAAGACCGAAGGGAGAGATTTCTCCGAACGATATAGCCCCGCGAAAAAGAGCACCTTCCCCGATGAAGTGGATACTCTTTCCTCCAGCCTGAATGATATCCTGGACCGGATATCCCTGTTCCTGAACGATTTCAAAGCCAAAACGGCCGACCAGATACGCAACGACGGGGAACTTCGGGAAAATATCATTCTCTCCGTTGAAGAGATGAAAAACATCCGGGAGATAACCGATGACTCAAGGAACCGGTCCCATCAGTATGAAGAGAGCCTGAAGACCGCAGAACAGTCCCTCACCCATCTGACGGGGAACCTGAAAAACCTGAATCAGTCCATAGAGCATCAGGAAATCAGCATAAGCGACTCCTCCTCCGCGGTGGAGCAGATTACCCGGGGCGTGGAGAATCTTTCCCATAAGCTTACGGGAGCCACAGACGATGTCCGGGAGATGACAAGAAAGACCGAACAGGGCCGGCTCTCGGTCAACAATGTGCTTAACCTTGTGGAGACGATCGTAACCGAATCGGAAAAGCTTCAATCGGCCAATAAACTCATTGCCAATATCGCCAGTAAGACGAACCTTCTTTCCATGAATGCGGCCATTGAAGCGGCCCATGCGGGAAGCGCGGGAAGAGGATTCTCCGTGGTTGCCGAGGAGATCCGGAACCTGGCGGAGCTTTCTTCCCAGCAGTCGCTGAGTGTGAAGGAGAATCTCAAGCAGATTACCCAGTCCATCTCCGACGTCTCCATCGCCGCCCGGGATTCGGACGGGGAGTTCCATGGAATCATCGAATCAATCGAACATGTCCAGAATCTCTTTTCCTCTCTCGAGAGCGAGATGGGGGAATTGAATTCGGGAAGCGTTCAGATAAGAAAGGATCTGGAGAATCTGAAAGATCAGGCGTCCTCTCTCCTCGGGGAATCCAGGCGGATTGACCGGGAACGGCAGGAGATCGGAGGTGTCTTCGAGCATCTGAAAACGGCCGGAGTTCAGTCCGGAATGGATATGGATGAGATTCATGAGAAAATCCGTACCATGGAAGAGTCCATTCAGTCCGTGGAGAAAATGAGCCGGGAGAACCGGGAAAGAATGATCCAGCTGAAAGAAAGGGCCGACGATTTCCAGACGGAACGGGACCAGACGGAAGGGTAATCCCCTGCCCCGGCAGCGGGGCGCAACGGCCGACTCCCTGATCTTTTTTCCCTTGTGTGCTAGAATAGGCTATACCTATCACAAGAAAAAAATCAGGAGTAAAAAATGTCTGCAAAACATGTCATCTGTTTCAACGGAGGAAGCTCATCCATCAAAGTGGCCATTAAAAAGGTCACCGGCGGAGAGGTGGAATCCATCGTCGATTTCAACTGCCAGGGTCTGGGAACGGGAAAGGGCTACATTGATATTAAGAGAAACGGCGAAAAGGAAGTCCTGGAAAAACCCATGGCCGACCATGCCACAGCACTCCATGAAATCACCGCTCTGATTGACAAACTCTACCCCGGAATGAAACTTGATGCGGCGGGTCACAGAGTTCTCCACGGAGGGCCTGTCTTCAAAGAAACCACGCTGATCGACGGAATCGACGGAAAAGTCCAGGAGACCATCAAAAAGTTTTTCCCCCTGGGCCCCCTACATAATCCGGCCAATCATCAGATAATCATGGCCTGCCTCAAGGATGAGGTCCTGAACAAAATCCCCCACGCGGCCATTTTCGATACCCAGTTCCACGCCCGCATGGAAGATCATGTCAAATTTTACGCCGTCCCCGACGAATGGCGGACAAAATACAGTATCCAGAGATACGGATTCCACGGCACCTCCTACGCCTACATAACCGGAAGGTTCGCCGAGCTGAACGGGCTGGCTCCTGAAGACACCAACGTGGTCATCGCCCATCTGGGAAACGGCTGTTCCATGGCCAAGGTGGAAAAGGGAATCGGCGCCGACACATCCATGGGACTGACCCCCCTGGAAGGTCTTGTCATGGGAACCCGTTCGGGCGATATCGATCCGGGTGTCCTGGAACTGATAGCCGACAGCGAGGGGCTGGACATCAAAGAGATCGTGCGTATTCTGAACAAGGAGTCGGGACTGCTCGGCCTTTATAATAAGGACGGGATCAAGGAGATGCATTTCATCCGCCAGGCCGCCATGGAAGGGGATAAGAAAGCCGAACTGGTGGTCGATATAGCCGCCTACCGCACGGCGAAATACTTCGCCGAATACCTGGGGACCATGAAAAGTCCCAAGGGCATCGTCTTTACCGGGGGCGTGGGGGAAAACGAAGGATACTTCAGAACAAAGGTCCTGAATTTCATGGCCCTGTTCGACTGGAAAATCGACGAGAAGGCCATGGCCACCCGCTCGGAAGAGAAGGTCGTTGCCGAAAGCGGTCTCGTCCCCGGGCTCAAGGCATGGGTTATTCCCACCGACGAAGAGAAGGTTTTTGCCCTGGAAGCGGCAAAGTTTATTCAGGAATAGTTGACTTCACACCCTAAGTTCCGCCTCTGGAAAGATTAAACTTCAGAGGCGGTTCCTTCTCAGGAAAAGTAAATACTCTCGGCCGTCTGATAGAAGACCAGCTCCTTTTCCTTATCGGTAAAGACATCACTCTCCATCGCGTAATCCACCAGATGGCGGTAACTGTCCCGGCACAGGGTCGACGGCAGATCGGAACCGAACATCATCCGGTCGGCCCCCAGAATCTGTTTTCCGATTTTCAGGTAATGCCGGGCCTGTTCGTAGGGATAGACTTCAGGCCTCTGGTTGGCGGGAAGGGCCGCCAGATCAAACCATACGTTGGGAAGATTCAGCTTCTTCAGACCGTCTTTCAGTACTTCCTCATCCTTTGGAAGGGGAGCTAAAAGATGGCATACGACGAATTTCATCTCTGGATATCTTTTTATGGCTCTGCTCAGGGCGTCAATCTGCCAGCAGGGATTTCCGGCCCGGCCGATATCGATGACAAAGGTTAATCCCCTGTCATTGGCATAGGAATAAGCCTCGTCCATCACTTCGCCGTCCAGAGCCACGGGAGGATGATAGCTCATCAGTCCGGAGCCGTTGCTTACCTCGAACTTGACGATGGTAAATCCCAGTTCGTCAAAAAGGCGGGCGAGGATCTTTTCCTTGTTCACGCAGAACGGGTCATAGGTGGCGGCGCCGGTGAAGCGATCGGGATACTTCTGCATGGCCTGCCAGGTATACTCATTCTGGAAGCCGAAGTAGTTCCCCTGAAGCAGTACGGCCTTTTCCACATCATGGTCATCCATCAGCTTGATGACTTTTTCCGCCGTGACGTCATACTCCCCCAGCTCCGGCGGAATCATATTGATGACCTGCCCGCTGGCATGAATGGCCTGTCCTTTCCCGCAGGGTCTCAGTTCTCCCTGGGAGCCGAAACCGGCAATAACCTGGACGATATGGGCATGGGCATCGATGATTTTCATGCTAGAAGGCCTCCACGCCTGTCCGGATCGTCACACTGGCCCGCATGTCCGCCACTCTCCCGCCGAATTCATCCATATAATCCATGGACGAATGGAGATCGAGCGCATCCTGGGAGGCCCATCTTTCATACAGGGTGATCCGGTTTTCATCGTAAGCTTCCTGCCTCTCGCCCTCCACGTTCATCTCACGGGTGTAGTCGTACATGAGACAGCCTTCCTCTTCCAGAACCAGTGGCCGGATTTTCCTGCACTCCTCCAGAAAATCCTCCATCCTGCCCTCTTTGATTATCATGGTTACTATCGAATAAATCATCCTTCCCCTCCAAATGGCATACCGCCGTTTACATAATGATGAATTGAGCGGTGCGATGTCAATAAGGGTTTATACGGCTTTTCTTCCTCCATCGGTATTATTCATTGAATAATACCTGTAGAATGGCGCCATGGAAAAGAAAAAGCCCTTCGGCTGGGCCTTTATCGGTGCGGGGAATATCGCCCATACCGTGGCGGGAGAGATAGGCAGGACGGAAAATCATAAAATTAATTCGGTATATAACAGGACTTACGAAAAAGCCCGGAATTTTACGACCCGATTCGGCGGAACGCCCTGCCGGACCATTGAGGAGTGCGTAAACGCCGAAGGAGTGGAAGGGGTCTATATCAACACCGTTCCTTCCTCCCACTTTCAGCTGGCCGGGGAGGTGCTTAGCCTCGGGAAGCCGGTACTCCTGGAAAAACCCTTTACCCTGAACAGAAAACAGGGGGAAGAACTTTTTGCCCTTGCCGAAGAGAAAGGCGTCTATCTGGCGGAAGCCATGTGGACGTGGTTCTCCCCGGTAGCGAGCAGGGTCAGGGAATGGGTGCAGACAGGAGAAGTCGGAGAGGTCAGAAAGGTCAAGCTCCATTTCGCCATAGCCAACGGCCTGACGAACCCCAGGCTGATGAATCCTCGGACCGGAGGCGGGGCCCTGCTCGACCTGGGTATCTATCCCCTGGCCTACTGCCATCATATATGGGGAATGCCCGGACGGATCCAGTGTGAAGGCAGGCTGAAAAAGGGAGTCGATCTGTGGGACCGGATACACCTCTCCTATCCGGACGGTCCGGAGGCGGAGATATTTACGTCTATAATCCGGTTCAAATATCCTAAGAACCTCCTCATTGAGGGGTCGAAGGGGCGCATCGAAAGTTTCTGGTTTCATAAAACGGGAAAGGTGAAACTGATAAGGTCCCGCCAGGGAAGCGAGATCTTCCGGGCCGACGGGAGTTATGCGAACCAGTTTGATCTCGTTTCCGATGAGATTCGCCGGGGGCTGCTCCGGAGTGAGTATGTGCCGCCCCGATCGACTCTCGGGACTTTGGAAATGGCCGATATCTGCCGGAACCAAATCGGTTTGAAATACCCTTCAGAAAGGGAATAAATCCCCTGGAACGCCTCCTGCCGAGGGGATATTTTCTCTTTTTTTTCAACACCATCCGGTCTATAATGAAAATAGATAACCGATAGGGGGTAGAATATGGCAGACGACTTCAAATGGGGAATCATAGGACCGGGGCATATCGCCGCCAGTTTTGCAGAAGGGCTGAAAGACGCGGAAGGCTGTTCTCTCTACGCGGCCGCATCCCGAACTCCGGGCCGGGCGGAAGCTTTCGTAAGGAAATGGGGCGGGGAAAAATCTTACACCTCCTATGAAGAGATGCTTGAGGATCCGAAAGTGGATGCCGTTTATATTTCCACCCCCAATTCTCTTCATCTGGCGAACGCCAAAGCGGCGCTGAAGGCGGGAAAACCGGTTCTTTGTGAAAAACCCCTCACCCTCAATGAGTCCCAGAGCAGGGAATTGATTGAAACGGCCCGGCAGGAGAAGGTATTTCTCATGGAAGCCATGTGGACCCGTTTCTTTCCCCTGATGGAGAAAGTAAGAGCCCTGACCGCCGAAGGAGCTATCGGCGACATCCGGATGGTTCAAGCCGATTTCGGCTTCCGCCGACCCGAAGCCGCCCCTGACGGCCGGGTTTTCAACCTGAATCTGGGGGGAGGCAGTCTCCTGGATGTGGGCGTCTATCCCGTGGCGTTTTTCCAGATGCTTCTGGGAACCCCTGAGAAGATACAGGGACTGGCCCATGTGGGAGAGACCGGCGTTGATGAGGAGGCGGCCTTTGTCATGTCCCATTCAGGCGGCCGCCTGGCAATGGGATCATCGGCGATCATGGCAAGGACACCCCACGAGGCCTGGATACTGGGAACGGAAGGGCGCATACATATACCGAACGGCTGGTGGCGCCCCGCGTCCATCTCCCTCTGGAAGGGAGAAAAAGAGCAGGTCATGGACGAACCTTTCAAAGGCAACGGATACAACTTCGAAGCGGTCGCCGTCATGAACGATGTACGGGAAGGCAGACGGGAAAATATCCTCATGCCCCACAGGGACAGTTTAACCATATCCCGGACGATGGACAGACTCAGACAGCTTTGGGGCGTCACCTACCCCGAGGACTGATCAGAAGAGAATCCCTACCAGGTAACGGTGCATTCCCCGCCGATCAGCTGCAGACTCTGGGGAGTGTACTGATGGAATTCGATATCTATCCCGGAGGGGTCCTTGCACCAGACCTGCCAGGTATTGTCGCACCCCATGGTTTTCTCGTTATGCTCGATACCGTTGCTGTCCAGGGAGGAGATGATCACATCAATGTTACCCGTTTCAAGACATATATGCTTTATGGGGGACTTTCCCTTGGGCAGCTTGTCTATGGAAAATATTTCCAGATAGTTCCCTTCGCAGATTTTCAGATAATAGCCGAATAACTCACCGTTCTTGATGAATTCAAACTGCGTACTCATTCCCAGGACATCGCAGTAAAAACTTTTTGTCCCTTCCAAATCGGCAGTTTCAAGGCAGACATGGGCTAAAGCGTTAATCATAATCCGACCCTCCCTCTGTTTCCATTGTAAACCCTAACTCACTAAAAAACTATGGATAGATGAAAACTTATTCTCTATAGATACCGGGCCCTTTCATTAATTTACAGATTTTTTGTACATAAAAGTATATCCCATGAAGAAATGCCCTTTTTGTCGGTAAGAGCTTTCCAGAGAGCCTCTCGGAAGAAATTTCCTATTTCCTTCCATTATATGTGTTTAATCAAAAGGAATCGGTTTTGGCACAGCCCTTGCTATTATTTAGACAAGGACGACAGACGGAAAATGGGTCCCTGATCGTCCCCGGGAGAAACAGATGACAACAGCCATGCCCCTTTTGAAAGAGAGGGAAAAACAAGTTTATGAGAAAGGAAAGGGCACCTTCGACCTCCAGTGCGAACGGAAATCGGCAGCCGGTTCAGTAAGCCAGAGGGCTTGTGTCTTTTGCGGATCACGGGTGGTTCTCTACCCCGTGGCAGACGCTCTCCATCTTGTGCACGGCTCCATAGGATGCGCGTCCTATACCTGGGATATCCGCGGTTCGGTGAGCTCCGGACCGGAACTCCACCGTCTCTGTTTTTCCACTGATCTCCGGGAAAAGGATGTTATCCACGGGGGAGAGAAGAAACTCCTCCAGTCCCTGAGGGAACTGATACCCCTTCATAAACCCAGAGCGGCCTTTGTTTACAGCACCTGCATAGTAGGCGTCATTGGAGATGACGTGGAAGCGGTCTGCAAAAAGGCTGCAGAGGAGTTGGGAATCCCCGTTATCCCCGTTCAGTCGGAAGGATTCAACGGGACCAAGAAGGACGGCTATCGGGTGGCCTGCAAGGCCTTAGCCTCTCTTGTCGGAACGGATAACAGCACCCCCGTATCGGAAATCAGCATTAACATTTTGGGAGAATTCAATCTTGCCGGTGAGGCCTGGATCATTAGGGATTACTACCGCCGAATGGGTGTGGAAGTCGTCTCGATTCTTACCGGTGACGGCAGGGTGGATCAAATCCGGAAGGCGCACAGGGCATCGCTGAACGTGGTGCAGTGCTCCGGCTCTCTCACCTATCTGGCGGAAGAGATGAAGGAGAAGTACGGCATCCCCTATATAAGGGTATCCTACTTCGGGATAGAAGATGTTTCCAAATCCCTGTACGACGTGGCCGGCTTCTTCGGGGAGAAGGAGCCGGAGATCATGAAGAAAACGTCCGCGCTGGTAAGGGAAGAAGTGATGAAAGTTCAGCCTTACCTGGAAGAGTGCCGCCTCAAGCTGACCGGAAAAAAAGCAGCTATCTATGTGGGCGGCGCCTTCAAGACCTTCTCCCTCGTCAGGATACTCCGGACCCTCGGAGTCGACGTTGTCATGGTCGGCTCCCAGACGGGCAACAGGCAGGACTACGCCCAGCTGGCGGAGATGTGCGACCCGGGAACGGTGATCGTGGACGACTCCAACCCGATGGAAATGTCACGCATCGTCATAGATAAGGATGCCGACCTTTTTATCGGCGGAGTCAAGGAACGGCCCATGGCTTTCAAACTGGGAGTGGGCTTCTGCGACCATAACCATGAGCGGAAAACGGTCCTTGCCGGGTTCGAGGGAACTCTGAATTTTGCCCGGGAGATCTGCGCGTCGGCCCTGAGTCCGGTCTGGCGGTTCTCCCCCCGGAGATCCATGAACCGCTCCGCCTTTAACGGAGGTAACGAATGAGCGAAACATCCTACGCCCACGCATCCAACCCCTGCCGGCAGTGCATGCCCCTGGGAGCATCCTGGGCTTTCAAGGGAATCGAGAACTGCATGTCGATCCTCCACGGTTCCCAGGGCTGCGCCACCTATATCCGGCGCTATATGATAAGCCACTTCCGGGAGCCGATTGATATCGCCTCTTCCAGTTTTGACGAGACAACGGTCATCTTCGGAGGAGAGGCCAATCTGGAAAAGGCCGTGCTGAATGTTTACAACCAGTATAAGCCGGAGGTAATCGGGATCGGGACAACCTGTCTGTCCGAAACCATTGGCGATGACGTGGACCGATTTATCATCACCCTGAAAAAGAAATACCCCGATCTGTGCCCCCTGATTCCCGTATCCACCCCCAGTTATCAGGGGACCCAGGAGGAGGGATTTCTCAGAACGGTACAGGGAACGGTAAAGGCCCTCACCGGGCGTTATGAACTAATTGACGAACTGCCCGAGCCCCCGGAGAACACCGAAATTCCCCTGGTGAACGTGTTTTCTCCGATGATAACTCCGGCGGATATCCGCTGGCTCAAGACGGTATTGAAAGAGATGAATATCAAGGGGACCATACTTCCCGATTACAGCGATACCCTGGACGGGGGCATGTGGAGCGAATTCCATCCCATGCCTCCCGGAGGCACCACCCTCAAGGAGATAGTGTCCATGGACCAGGCGGAGATATCCGTGGAACTGGGTTCGGCCTATCCCGAAGAGTGGAGGCCCGGCTACTATCTTCAGAAGCGCTTCGGCGTACCCAACGCCCGCTGCGGCCTTCCCACGGGAGTGGACAGCACCGATCATTTCCTGACGGTTCTCTCGGAGATTTCGGGAAAATCTATCCCTGAATATTTCCTCAACTCCCGGTCGCGTCTCATCGATGCCTACAGCGATGCCCACAAGTATCTCTACGGCAAGAAAGTGGTCATATTCGGTGACACTTCCACCGTGGAAGCCCTGTACCGTTTTGTCTGCGAAGTGGGAATGAATCCTGTCCTCTGCTTTACGGGCAGTCCCTCGGGAATCCTCGGCAAAACCCTGGAGAGGCTCCCACTGCCCGAGGCGGCGGACAACCCGCCCCTCATTAGGGAGAATTTTGACTTCGGCGATGCGGAGTCTCTGATAGAAGAGCTGCAGCCGGACCTGCTTCTGGGAAACAGCAAGGGATACAAGATATCCCGGAAAATGAACATTCCCCTCATAAGGGTGGGATTCCCCATCCATGACCGCTTCGGCGCCTCCCGCCAGAGGATTCTGGGCTACGAAGGGACGGCCCATCTTCTGGACCGCGTCGTCAATACGATTATGGAGCAAAAGCAAAGTACATCAAAAGTAGGTTATACCTACATTTAACCGTTTAGTCCGGCAGGCGGGCCACCTGGCCGGATACAGAAAGCAAACTTAGGAGAAGGATATGAAAAAGGCGATAGAAAAACAATTGGAAAACCACCCCTGCTTCAATGCGGGAGCCTGTAAAGACCACGCCCGGATCCACCTGCCCGTGGCCCCCAAATGCAATGTCCAGTGCGGCTTCTGCAACAGGAAATATGACTGCGTCAACGAGAGCCGTCCCGGAGTCACCAGCTCCGTCCTCAGCCCCGGACAGGCTCTGTACTATCTGCAGAAAGCCATGGAAAAGAGATATTTCGACGTGGTCGGCATCGCCGGTCCGGGAGACCCCTTTGCCAATCCGGAAGAGACGATGGAAACCCTCCGCCTGATTCGGGGAGCCTATCCCAAAGTGATGCTCTGCGTTGCCACGAACGGTCTGAACATAGGGCCTTATATCGATGAGCTTGCCGAGCTGGAGGTTTCCCACGTGACTCTGACGATTAATGGGGTGGACCCGGAAATCGCCGGAAAATGCTACCGCTGGATACGTCCGGGCAAAACACCCCTGCGGGGAAAAGCTGCGGGGGAAGTCATCGTCAGAGAACAGCTCTCTGCCGTTACGCGCCTTGTGGAAAAGGGAATACTTGTTAAGATTAACAGCGTTATCATTCCCGGAGTCAACGACTCCCATATCAGGGAAATTGCCGAAAAAGTGGGAGAACTGGGAGCGGTTACCCAGAACTGCCTTCCCCTGCTGCCTGTGAAAGATACGGATTTCGCCCATCTGTCCGAACCGGCCGTGGCCGATGTCCTTGCCCTGAGGAAGGAGTGCGGCGAGTTCATTTCCCAGATGGGTCACTGCCGCCGCTGCCGTGCCGATGCGGCCGGCCTCCTGGAAGAAGCAATGAGCGAAGGAACCACGGCTCTTCTGAAGGAGGCCTCTACCCTCCCCGTGAATCCCGGAGAGGACCGCCCCTTTATTGCCGTTGCCACCCGCGAAGGAATGCTGGTGAATCAGCATCTGGGACATGCGGAGGCACTGTGTATCTACCGGAAGAAGGAGGATTCCTCCGACGGGCTCTGGACTTTCCACGAAGAGAGACTCATGCCCTCCCCCGGCGGCGGGGATGAGAGATGGCTCGGAATCGCCTCGCAACTCAAAGACTGCTCCGCCCTGCTTGTCAGCGGTATTGGAAACCGGCCCGATGAGATCCTGACGAAAAAGGGGATCAAGGTCTTTCAGATTGAGGGGATGATCAGCACCGCCCTGGCCGGGATCACCCGGGGAGAGGACCTGAAGCATATGGCCGTACGAAAGGGAGGCTGCTCCGGCTCAGGAGAGGGCTGCGCCTAGGGACGGCAGGTCTGTTGAAATTGTTGATTAATGTCCGTGATCTTCACAAGGGGGGATTCGGACTTATGCACCAAAGGAGAAAAAAATGGAAAAACCAAACAAGCACATCTTGGTATGCTGCAGTTTCAGAGCTACGGGAGAGCCCCAGGGCGTATGCCACAAAAAAGGGACAGGAGACTGGCTGGCCTATCTGGAATCGGAGATTGTCGACAGGGGAATGGACGGAGTAATGGTCTCTGCCACAGGCTGCCTGAAGGTATGCGACCGGGGGCCTGCCATGGTAATCTATCCCGATAATATCTGGTACGGCGGAATGGAAGGCGAGGATGATCTGGATACGATTCTGGATGCCATCGAAGACGGGGAAGTGGCAGAAGATTTCCATATTGCCTAGAGATTTATGACGATTGTTGACAGTACCCTCAGAGAGGGCGAACAGACACCCGGCCTGGTATTATCCTTCAAGGATAAAAGATACCTGGCCGAAGAGCTCGTCCGTGCCGGCGTGACAGACCTGGAAGCGGGAATCCCCGCCATGGGCGGGAATGACCGGGATTTCCTGAGGGCACTGCATAAAGACCTTCACCCCCGGGGCGCGAGGATCATTAATTGGTGCCGGGCCCGGGAAGAGGATCTTACCGCCGCCTTTCAAACGGGAACGGGAGCGGTCCATATCAGCCTGCCCGCCTCAGACCGACAGCTGAACCTTGTCGGGAAGCCGCGCGAATGGGTTCTGGAAGAGCTGTACCGCATGGCTGCTCTGATGAAACGCGAATGCGACTTTCTGTCGGTAGGCGCCATGGATGCCTCGCGCTGTTCTCCCGAATTCCTTACGCTCTTTGTCTCCACCGCGGCGGATGCCGGCTTTTTGCGCATAAGACTGGCCGATACGGTCGGAATCACCTCTCCCGATGAAATCAGGGAATGGGCCCGCCTTCTCCATGATTACCGTCATCTTCTTGAATTCCACGGACATAACGATCTGGGCATGGCCACGGCCAATTCCCTGACGGCCATCCAGTCGGGATTCGGAGCCGTGAGCGCCACGCTGCTGGGACTGGGGGAACGGGCGGGCAATGCCCCACTGGAAGAGCTTCTTCTGGCCATTCAGCTTAAACTGGACTGGGACGGGGGTATTTCCCTGAGCGCCGTCGGAGAACTGGCCCGGAAAACGGCCCGGCTGACGGGAGAAAGAATTCCCCCGGGAAAGCCCCTTCTGGGAGAACGGATAAACCGGCATGAGTCGGGAATTCACGTATCCGGCCTGAGAAAGGATCCGGACAGCTTCAGGCCCTACGATCCCACCCTGTGGAACGGTCCTGCCGAGGAAATCATCTGGGGACGGCAGAGCGGACGGAACGGAGTGGAACATCTTCTCCGATCACGGGGCTTTGATCCATCGCCCGACGAGCTGGCGCGGGTTACCGCCTCGGTCAAAGAAACCTCCCTCCGGGAAGAAAAATCCCTGACCGAGGAGGAGATAGAATCGCTTTTTCTTTCTCAGAAGAGGCAAAAAGCGGCGGTATAATCATACGGCTCCGCGGATTACGGGAAGATGTACGGAAAAGGTGCTCCCCTTCCCTTCTTCACTGAATACGCTTATCTCTCCCCCATGGGCTTCCACGGCCAGTTTACAGAATGCCAGTCCCAGACCGACGGATGCTTTTCCCCTGCTCCCGAACCGGGCCGTTGTGAATTTCTCGAACAGCTCCTCGCGGAAATCCTCGGGAATCCCGTCTCCCCTGTCCCGGACGTCTATGATAACAGAACTTTTATCATTGCGGACACAAACGTCTACCGTCATCCCCTCCGACGAAGCCAGAACGGCATTTCCCAACAGGTTGATAAGGACCCGCTCCATAATGTCCCGGTCAATCTCCAGGATGGGATTTTCCCCCGAAAGAGCAAGATGAACTCCGGCGACTCCCGCCTGAATATCCATAGCCCGGATGGCATTTTCGATGACCGACCGGATATCCGTCTCTACCCTGTTCAGAGGCATACGGCCCTCTTCGAGCCGGCTGATGTCCAGTAGCCCCTGGGCCATTTCGGTTACACGCCGGGCTTCGGAACGGGCCATATCGACAAGGGAGATTCCCCCCGTCTCCTCCCCATTCTCCTCGATCAGATCCAGCGCTCCGATGATGGACATGAGGGGAGAGCGAATATCGTGAACGATCATATTGGTCAGGTTCCTCTTGAGCTCCTCCAGCTCCTTCAGTTCCCCGTAACTGGAGCGAAGCGCCTTTTCCCTCAGTTCCAGGGCTGCCTGGGATTCCTTACGGGCCCGTATTTCCACGGCAAGTCTCCTGTTCCAGTAAAGAAAAATCAGGATGATAACCAGGACCCCCAGGGCTACTTTCCCCAGCAGTTTGTAATCAACCGCCTGCTCATACTTGACCCAGACCCACTTCCTGTAAAAAGCCGTGCGGTCTACCTCGGGAAGGGATGCCAGGGCTTTATGCAGGATTCCCGCAAAGAGGGGCCAGTCCTTTCTCACGGCCATGCGGAGTTTGTAGGCATAGGGAGTTTCCCCTACGATTTTCACATCCCTGAACTGATGCTTGCTCAAATAGTAGTTTCCCGCTAACACGCTGCCGATAAAGAGATCCGCCTTTCCCCGTTTCAGGAGGCTGAAGCCGTCGGCTATTGTTGCTGTACGGATCAGATCCCAATCGGGATAATCCCGGCTGATCCACTCGTCGGTGGCATAATTTTCCACAACGGCCACTTTAAAGCCGCTGATTTCAGAAAGATCCCGTATATAGGGGAACTCCTCCCGGCCGAATATGACAACGGGGGAACCAAGATAGGAATCGGTAAAGGTCAGATGCTCCAGCCGTTCGGGTGTAACATTGAGGCAGGTACTCATGTCCAGCTCGCGGTTAATCAGCCTGCCGTAGGTCCTCTGCCAGTCATCCGGTTCTCCCGGAACGAACTCAATGCCCAGCATATCCTGAAGGGCATTCAGATATTCCATGGAAATACCCCGGGGCTCCCCGTCGGAGTCGGCGAATTCCACCGGCGCCCAGGAGGGGTCCCATCCCACCCGGATTCTCGGATGCATAAGCAGCCATTCCCGCTCCTCCCTGGTGAGATCAATCTCATTCGACACCGGCCTGGGAAGGGGCAGCCACTTGGCCAGAATGGCATTGCGCTGCTTCATGGTAATAGAATCCAGAACCTGGTCGATAATGGAGACCAGTTCCGGCCAGTCGCTGCGAACGCCGAAGGCCAGAGCCTGGGGTTCCTGTTCTGCATAGGCGGCCATTTTAATGTTTGTCAGAGCCAGATTCTGAATAACATGGGTCGTGACGGCCAGATTGCCGATGACACCGTCCAGTTCCCCCCGGGACAGGGCCAGAAGGCACTCCTCGTATGTTTTATAGCAAATCGGTTCCAGATCGGTAGAATCCTCGATAAAGGCCTGGTGTGAACTGGCGGCCTGGACCCCCACACGCCTGTTCTTCAGATCGGCAAGGCCGGTAATATCCGATTCCATGGAGGTCACGATAACCCGGGAGAACTCCTGGTAGGGCTCGCTGTAAGATAGGAACTGCCTCCTTTCCTCACCGTAACCAATCCCCGGCAGTAAATCTATGTTTCTGTCCTTTACCGCCCCCATGGTCTCCGCCCAGGAGGTACAGGTTACCAGCTCGAAGTCAAGGCCGGTTCTCTGCCCCACAAGATTCAGGAAATCCGCGGCTATCCCGCAGTATTCCCCCTCTTCCGACAGAAATTCAAAGGGGGCGAATTCCGGATCCACACCGAAGCGGACCGTCCGATGCTCCTCTATCCACCGCCGTTCTTCCGGACTCAGTTCAATCCCCGGCAGAAGGGCGGCATCCTGATATTTCCAATCGCCGGTGCCTCCGCCCAGATAGTAATTCAGGATTTTCTGATACGCAGAGTCAGTCTTCTGCCCCTCCCCGGCCATAACCCGGTCAATAGCTTCCAGAAAACGGTCTCCCCTTTCCGATCCCCTGGCCGTGGCGAACAGCAGTTCCCGGGGATTGAAAATGATGGGAGTCGGGGAAACGTTGAATTCATCGCTGTACAGTTCGCCGAACAGGCGGTTGACAATCCCCGCATCGGCCTGCTTCGAATCAACCAGCAGCAGGACCTGGCGGTAGTCGTCGACCTCGACGAAGCGGCATGTCACCCCCAGCTGGGAGAGCAGATTCCTTATTCCCCCTTCGCCTTCGGTATGGACGCTTCCCTTCATGACCGCCACAGTCTGATTCTTCAGATCGAATAAGGACTCGATGGTCCTGTCATCCCTCGAATAAGCCGTACCCCAGTTGACAAGAACGGATTCCGAGGAGAAATCAAACAGCTCCCGCCGCTCCTCCGAATCGGCCACATCGACCATCAGATCTATCTCACCCCTTTCCAGGCGGTCCAGGCACTCCTGCCATGTCCCGTAGACATACTCAATCTCCCAATCATTCCTTTCCCCGATGTACTCCAGGACTTCGGGAAATATGCCGGCGGTACGACCGTCGGGTGTCATGAAGACCTTGGGCGGGTTCTGATAGGCTCCCACTTTTACCTGTTCTCCCGTCAGAACGGCCGCCGCCGCCAGGAAAAGGAGAAATATTCTGATAATCCATCGGAAAGAAAAAGAGCCCATGGTATATATTATATGAAATGCTCATTTTTCACAAACTATTTTTACCCTCTTTTATTCTTTGAAATAATTCTTACTTCCCGGGAACTTCTTTGTTATCTTATATTTATGGACGAACTGAAAAAACTGAAAAAGCAGTATGTCGATCTTCCCGAAGATCCCTCACAAACGGTCATAGAAAATACGGCCCGCCGGCTGCAGGGTATGAAGTTCTCTCCTACCCTTCTGGTGGAAGTCCCGGATTTTCTGCATGTCGGCAAAAAACGTATCCTCGGTGAACTGGACAGGGCTCTTGCTCTGGAAGGGGAAGAGCTGGTGGAGGCGGGGATGAATCCCACGGGAGAGCCGGAAGTGTTCAAGATGAACCATCTCAAACTGCTCTACTACTTCTACGAATTGCTGACGAGGCTGAGGCAGGATGATCCGGCGGCCTGGGATGAGGTCAACGAGCTGTACGAAGACGACTGATAACGGTCACGGGAATTTCAGAGAACCCGCCTGTCCCACAGGTGAATGGGATGGAATTTCTCATGAAAGCTTTCGGGGACAAGAAACCTCAGCGCTTTGTGTTTGACCTTGAGGCTGATTTCTCCATCCGTGCGGTATAGCTCTCCGTCGATATGGAAAAGCCGTTCTCCCCGGGAGGAAAAATGGGTTCCCCTGACCTTATAGTGCTCGATGAGGGGCAGGCCTTTCCTGGCGTACCTTTTATTGATATTCTGATGCATCCCGTTCCAGAGAGAGAACATATTCCTTAAGACAGCCGTCCGGCTGATCAGATTATAAAGATAGACATCCATATAGCCGTCGTTGCATACCACATCGGGACAGATTTTATAATACCAGCCGTAATAGGGCCTGACCCCGATTTCGATGAGGGGGGCCCCTGTCTCCAGAGTGTACTCCCTGAAGGGAAATTCCGCATTGGTCCGTGTCCCCCTGAAGGCAAACCTGCCCTCTTTCATGGTAAGAACCTGGGGGTCGGAAAGAAGCCGGGCTCCCCGGGAAACCGTTTGAACCGCCGGAACGATATAGGGGATGAAACCGGAACGGGGGGAATGATCCTGTCCCTGCCGCGTGATTCTGTTCCGCGCATCCAGGGCTTGCGCATCCAGTCCCGTTCCGAAGAGCTGCCCGTATCTGACCTTGCCGTTAAAGGAGATCTTCAAAAGATCTACCTTCTGGGTATACCCCTTTTCCATGCTGTCCAGGTAGGTCTTAACCTGGGCATTAAGCTTTTTGGGGACCTCATAGCTGTCTTGAATCCCGTTGCCGCTTCCGCCCCTGAGAAAACCGACGGCCAGCTGTCCCCTTCTCCGGGCGTCCGCCTTTTTCATCAGGCTGTTCAATGCCAGGTTGGCCGTGCCGTCCCCGCCCCAGATGAGAAGATAGGAGTCATCGCTTTTGATGAAATCGCCAATCAGGGCCTTGAAGTGGTCCTCGCTCCGGCTCTCAAAAACCGTTCCCCGGGGAATATACTTTATCAGCCCCTTCAGCTGCTTGGCATAGCGGGGATAGCGGGCGGGATTGATTATAAGCTGAAAGCGTTTTTTCACCGGGACTCCTTACCCATTATGGTATGTCCGGAGGCGGGAGGATTCAACCCCTTTCCCCCGGTCCCCGCTCATTTATTCCGGAGATAAGCCGAAAAGTCCCGCCGTTCTCTCCAGGGATGTCCAGATATCCCCCCCGGGCCTGTACTCGTGGCCCACGAACAGAGCGTAATCCGTTTCGTCGATGGCGGCGGTTATGGCCCGGTAGTTCAGTTCCTGGGTCAGGTCCATATCGCTCCTTCCCGGAACCCCGGCGGTATGAAAATGTCCGATATGGGATATCTGCCCTTTTATCGTTCTGATGATATCCCCTTCCATAATCTGCATATGATAGATATCGTAGAGCAGTTTCACCCGGGCGCTGTCCACCATGCGGCAGAGGGCCACCCCCTTCTCGGTCCGGTCGAACAAATACCCCGGATGGTCGATACGGGAATTAAGGAGCTCCATATTCAGATTCACCCCCTCCCGTTCCGCCAGGGGGGCCATCTTCTCCATGATGCGGGCGCAGTTTTCCAGTCCCTGCCGGCCGCTCTCCTTTCCGCTGCTGTTTCCTGAAAGGCAGATAAGGCCGGCTATTCCGAACTCTCCCGCGACCCGGATCGATTCGGCCAGCTCCTTCTCTATGACAGGATGATTTTCCCGACCGGCCATTCCCCTGAGCGGATCGGTGCTGTGACCGCAGAATCCGGCGATCTCCAGACCCGCCGCCTTTGCCTGGGTAAAGGAGCGGCGAAAGTCTTCCAGATCCCCTCTTTCCCAGAACTCCACCGCGGAAAACCCCATTTGCCGGAGGCGCTTGAAGTCATCCTCTCCGATATCGGGAGAACCGAAAACCATGGGAATGCATACCGATTGTCTGACAGCCATAACTAACCTCCCGGCTCTTTCCCCAGGGGCGAAAAAATATAACCCTGAGCAATTGACCCTCTGCTCCCATCATAATACCATAGGCCATGGATAAAAAGCAGCCTTCCCCTTCATCGTCCCGTGAAACCGGACTTTTTTCGGCTTTCTCGGCCTATGTCATCTGGGGGATACTCCCGCTATACTGGAAAGGACTCACCGGCGTCCCCTCGGCGGAGCTTCTGGCCTGGCGTGTCACGGGATGCGCCGTTCTTGCCTGGGCCGTACTGATACTCCGGCGCCGCCCCCTGGCCCTGCTCCGCCCGACAGACGGGGAAGCGGCACATTCCGGTATGGTTATCCGTGTCCTCGCCGCCGCGATACTGATCGGCCTGAACTGGGGGGTCTACCTCTGGGCCGTGGAAACGGAAAAAATGGTGGAAGCCAGCCTGGGCTACTATATCAATCCTCTGGTCAATGTGTTTCTGGGAATGATCTTTTTCTCGGAAAAGCTGGGAAAAATCCGCTTCGCGGCCCTGATGCTGGCCTTTATCGGCGTAATGATTATGACAGTTCAGAGCGGCGTGGTGCCCTGGGTCAGCCTGGCCCTGGCGCTCACCTTCGGCCTTTACGCCCTGGTGACAAAGCAGTTTCCCTCCTCCGTGGACAGCATCGAAGCTCTGGGCTGGGAAATGGTTGTCCTGGGACCTCTCGGAGTCCTTTACCTTTTACGGGAAGGGATCAACGGGACCTGGCATATCGCCGGCTTCGGCCTGCAGATAACGGTTCTCCTCCTCTTTGCCGGAGCCATCACCCTGCTGCCCCTGTGGCTCTTCGGAAGGGGGGCGAAAAAACTGCCCCTGGGCGTTCTGGGATTTCTCCAGTATATCGCCCCGACCATGATGCTCCTTCTGGGCGTGGCGGCATTCGGGGAACCCTTCGGCTGGGGAAAGGCGGCGGCATTTTTCTTCATCCTCGTCGCCCTGGGACTCTACTCCTCCACTTTCAAAAAAAAGCAGGACGGCAGCACCTGACGATGAAAAAAGACGAAGCCCTTCGCCCTTAATCCCTTACAATCACCGCTTTCTCTTTCAGCCCCGACAGCACTTCGCTGACAAGCCTGTCCCGTTCTCTCCCCTCGAGCATTTTCACGATATCCCCTTTGATCTTCTCAAATTCCAGGGGCAGGGAGGGAATCTTCTCATGAACAAGAACAATGTGATAGCCGAAGGGCGTCTGGAAAATATCACTGACCTCACCGGGTTTGAGGGCAAAAGCCACATTCTCAAACTTCTCCACCATCTTTCCCCGGGGAAAGGTTCCCAGGTCTCCCCCCTGGCCGTTGGAATCGGAGTATTTCTCGGCCGCCCGCTCAAAGGGCATCCCCTTCGCCAGGTCCTTCTGAGCTTCCAGAATCTCCTGAAGAGCCTTGTTGGGATCAACTCCGTCACCGAACGTGTGACGCACGATATGGGAGCAGTGAATCTGTTCGGGAACGATAAACTTCTCCCGGTTCTCGTCAAATTCCCTTCTCACCTCTTCCTCCGAAACAGAGATTCCTTCAAAGAGCCGGGAAAAATAGACCTCCTGCCGTATCTGCCCTTCGATATCGCTCCAGATAACGGCTTTCTGCTCCTCGTTGGGCTTGCGGTCTTCGGGATAGCGGGACAGGACATCGCTAAAGGCTTTATCCACCTGTTTCACGCTGACCTGGGGAACCTCTTCTTCCGCTTTCAGCCAGAATAAAAACTGATCGATCACATTTCTCTCGGTAATATCCCTCAGTTCCTCTTCGCCGATCCTAACCGGTTCGGGACTGTCGGCCTGAAGCCGGGAAAGCCTGTCATACTCACGATGAAACATATAATGGGGCACGGCCCTGTCGTTAATTGTCATACAGACAAGCATACACCATCAAAGGATTTGGGGAAACCCGGGGGCCTGCCCCGGGCCGGGCTATCCGGGGCTCCGGCCTCCCGGGCGGCTCGCCGCTCCGCGCCTGGGAGTCAGCCCTTCGGGCTCCCCTCCTATCCCTTTTCCGTACGCAGAGAAGAGATAGGACCGGATAGTTCTATAAACTACGCGCTCTGTTTTTCTTCCAGCGAAAGGGCCGCCAGATAGAACCGGTACAGCTCCATGATATACCAGGCGTAGTAAATACCCAGGGTGATGGTGGAAAGGATGATCCCCTTCAGCATAATGCTGAACAGCCGGCCTCCCTGAGCTTCAAAACGAAAGACTTCGCCGCTGCCGTATGTGACATGGCCGGCCATATAGGCATAGATTTTCACCATGGCCCAGGGAGTGTAAATTCCCAGGGTAAGGCAGCTGAGCAGCAGCTGAATGAAAAGAACGGAGAAAAAGGAGGCCCCGTCGGCGGTAAATCCGAAGGACTGGCTGTCAAAGGAAATCTCCCCCAGGAGATAGGCGTAGATCTTGACCAGAGCCCAGGGCAGATAGATGCCCAGGGTGATCATGCTCAAGAGTCCCTGGATCAGGATCAGGCTGAAGAACCTTCCCCCCGCTGCGGTGAATTCAAAGTTTTTATTATCATAGCTGGTATGCTCGAGCATGTAGTTATAGATCTTAATGACCGCCCAGGCATAGTAAATTCCCAGAGTGATAACGCAGAGGAGCCCCTGGACAAGCATGAGACTGAACAGAGGACCGCCCTCTCCGTCGAAATCGAAGGGTTTTCCGTCCAGGGTCAGATGGGATGTCAGATATTTCTGAATCTTGACGATAGCCCAGGGGCCGTAGATTCCCAGTGTAATCAAAGTCAGCAATCCCTGAACCAGGATCAAACAGAAATACTCTCCCCCTTTCCCGTTAAAAGCGAAATCTCTTTTCATATTATCCTCCAAAGATATTTATCATCCGGCCTGCACAGCCGATTGTGACGAGAAAACAGCCGCCCTGCGTATGAAAAAACCGCAGATTGTCGGCTCTTTTGGCAAAGAATCAAGGACATAGCCTTTATCCAGGAGGCTCAGAAGTCTCCGGTATCTCTTTTCGCGGTTTTTTCCATCGAGAATCAGCATGGCGGTGATACAGAGAGCCTGCCAGGCGGGAAGGAAAATCCAGAAAGAGCAGCGGACGGCGCATCCTGTGAGGAATACCGTCATCAGAAGGGAAAGTAATACCGGGAAATGAACCAATAACTTTGACATTTAAGTATATTTTAAGGGAGGAATGTTCACTTTTCAAGAAAATGGATAAAAAAAAGCCGTCCGCGGAAACGGACGGCTCTGCTGCAGAGATACCCCTATCTCCCCGAAAGCCCGCAGGCACGGGCGTAAATTCCCACCACGTCGCGTATACGGCTGATGATCAGCTCCTGCGCGACGGGGGCGATTTTACCCTCCTGAACGGCATTATACTGATTGGGCATATACTGGCTCAAGATGGAGAGGGGGATGCCCGTCTCATCCAGATTTTTCTTCAGAACCTCGATGGAGGCGGTCAGTTCGTCCTTGGGCCAGTAGTACCGGCTCCTGTCGCTGAAGCTGTATTTCCTCTTGAACAGCTGGGCCGCCTCATCTCCGGGATAGTATTTTTTCCAATATTTCGGATCGGCCGTCATAACCTTTTCCAGGGTATCCCGCAGGCAGGAGAGGGGCTTCCCCGACCCTTTCAGCAGTTCCTTCTCCATCTCTTCCAGAGAGAAGAGGGCTTCTCTGAAGGCAAAGGTGACCCAGGGGCCCACTTTCAGGATGCAGTAGTGATCCTCCACAAGACGGGTAAGTCCCGTCTCGCTCTGATAATCGGTGGAATGGGCTTCGTAGATGAAGTTCCCCGTCTTTTCGATCATGCCGCTCAAACCGGCGGCGGCGTCCCGGTTGTAGTGGAAGACCTGATCGTCCCCGAACTCCACGCCGGGCTGAACGACCACGCCCACAACCCTTTTCCAGGCGTCTTCAAGAGAACGGGCGGTAAAGGCGGCTTTGGTTACCTCTATGGTCCTGGACGCGTCTTCGGGGCTGGTGGGGACAACGGTGTCCTCCTCTTCCTGGGCTCCGCCGGGAATGGGCACTTCAGTTCCGATGATATACACCAGCTCGCAGGGGCCGGTCCGGTTTTCCCGCCAGCTTTTCTCCGCCGTCTCGCACAGTTCGGCCGCCCGGGCCGAAACGATCTCGTCGGCCAGAGGCTTATGCCTGTCCCCTTCGTCGTCGGCGCAGAACATGCTGGCGTCCAGGTGGATTTTCTCGTATCCCGCTTTCACATAGTCGTAGACCAGGGTCCGGGCGTTTTCCATTGCCTCGGCCGCGGGCTTGCCCTGCCAGGCGTTCGGCCCCAGGTGGTCCCCCCCCAGCATCAGCTTATCCCCGGGGAAACCGCACTCCCCGGCGATCTCCTTCACATAGGCGACGAACTGCTCCGGGGTTTTGCCCGTATAGCCGCCGAACTGGTCCACCTGGTTGCTGGTGGACTCCAGAAGCAGGAGGGAGCCGTCTTCCTTCGCCTGGGCCATGCTGGCCCTTATCACATCGGGATGGGCGGAACAGATGGAATAGATCCCCCTTGCCCTGCCTTCCCGGTTATCCTTCATCAGCTGCAGAAATTCCTGTACCGCTCCCATCAGTTCTCCTCCCCGTTGCAGACAAACAGAATCTTTCCTTTCACCTTCCCCCTCACCTGAAGGTCGTCCACCGCCGTTTTGGCTTCGGCAAGGGGAACCTTCCTGTCAATCAGGACATCGGTGCGGATTTTTCCCGCCTTGAAAAGCTCCACCGCCTGGGTCCACTCCCAGCCGGGGTAGGGGGCGGAATAGTTCATCCAGCTGCCCGTCACATGAAGCTCTTTTCTGTTGATCCATTCGAACTCTTTCGGTTCCAGGGTCAAAGGGACATGGGGGGTGCCCACAAACATGACCGTTCCCTTCCGGGCGGCCAGTTCCAGGCACAGTTTCTCCGTGACGGGGACACCGCCCGTTTCCATGCAGACTTCGTAGCCTTCCCCTCCGGTAAAGGCCAGGGCTTTCTCCTTGAATCCTTCCTCCAGGGTATTCAGAGCCAGATCGGCCCCCATCTCCCGGGCGGCAGCCAGCCTTTCCTCATCAATATCGAAGACGGCGGTTTTACCGGCACCCAGGGCTTTCGCCGCCTGGAGGGCCAGAAGTCCGATCGTTCCCATTCCGGTTATGGCCGTGACGGCGCCGCCCCGGTATTTCAGGAGATTAAAGGCATGCAGGGAGACCGTCAGAGGTTCAAAAAAGGCGCCTTCCTGCAGGGAAACACCCTCGGGCAGGGGAAAGGCATTGGCCTCGGGCATGCAGACGTACTGGGCGAATCCGCCGGGCTCCCGGGAACCGATGAAACTGTATTTCCTGCTCAGGGAGTAGTTGCCCTGAGCGCTCTGGCTGTCGGACATATCGGGAATCAGGGGGGCGCAGGAGATCTTCTCGCCGATCCGGCTCTCATTCACCCCTTCGCCTACGCCTTCCACCACCCCGGAGAACTCATGGCCCAGAACGATGGGATAGAAATGGGCGCCCCCGTGTATCAGTCGGGGGATATCGGAACCGCATACTCCCGAATAGGCTATTTTTACCAGCACCTCCCCCTTTTTGGGGTCGGGCTTGGGAAAATTCTCATAACGGATATCTCCGTCTCCATACAATACGGCTGCTTTCATCATCATTGCTTCCTTATCAGCGCGCGGCTGTTAGATTTCATCGTATTTTCCGGCGATTCGGCTCAGCTCTCCGTAGGTGCTGTCCAAACTGTCATATAGTCCGGCGAATACCCGGAACATCTCTTCGTAATACTCTTTCCTGTTCTCATTGGGAACAAAGCCGCTCCCCCGGGGGCGCAGGGCCAGGGCCTCTTCGGGGGAAGCGAACAGGCCCGCTCCCAATCCGGCGATAATGGCCGTGCCCAGAGGCGCCGCGTCTTCCAGGCCGGTGGGGAATATCTCCTTCCCGGTGATATCGGCGAAGAACTGGTTCCACTGATCGTTCCGGGCGCATCCTCCGGTCAGGGATACGGCGGCTATCGGCTCCTCGGTCTCCTCTTCGATCATCCCGAAGATCCGGCGGCAGCCGAAAGCGGTGCTCTCCATAATGGACCGGACGATTTCGGCGCGGCCCATTTCGGGGGACAGGCCGAAGAAGCAGCCCCGTGTGTCGTTGTTCCAGAGGGGCGCCCTCTGGCCGATCATATAGGGAAGGAAAAGAAGGGGAACCGAACGGCCCTCCGTTTCCAGAGCCAGTCTGTCCAGCTCGTCATAGGGGACTCCCAGGATATCCCGGAACCAGCGCAGCCCGGAGCCTCCGAAGTCCACCCCTCCGTTGATGAGCCACCGGCCCCTGATGCCGTGATGGTAAAGGAGCAGATCGCCCCGTTTCATGGGTCGGTCGATGGAGGTGCCCACATTGGTGGCTGTTCCCGCAGAGATATAGGTCTCCCCCACGCCGATAACGCCCAGCCCCAGGACGGCGGCGGGATTATCCATGGAACCGGCCACCACGGGAATCCCCGGGACAAGACCGGTTTCTTCGGCGGCTTTTTCTGTAAGCCGGCCCACAATATCGGAACATTCAAAGACGGGGGGGAATTTCTCCCGGTCCAGCCCGGCGGCCGCCAGAAGCTCATCGGACCAGGTTCCGTCGGCCGCATCGCAGAGATTGGAAAGGCCGCACTGGGTGATATCCATGGAGAAGACACCGGTCAGGCGGTGTACAAGATATCCGTTGGCATGGAGAAAAGAGAAGGTTTTATCGTAGATTTCCGGTTCTTCATCGCGAATCCACATGGCCTTGGCGGCAAAGAAGGAGGGATCCGCCCTGTTGCCGCCCAGAGTAATCAGCTTATCCCCTGCTTTTTCCCGGAGGCGGGCGCACTGCCTGTCCCCCCGGCGGTCAAGCCAGATCATGGCGGGCCTGAGGGGTATGCCTTCCCGGTCGACGGCGACAAGGGTCGTACTCATGGCATCGATACCGATGGCGGCGATATCCTGCGGTTCAATTCCGCTTCGTTCAAGCAGAACACGGCAGCCGGCGGCCAGTGCCTCCCACCAGTCTTCCGCCCGGTGTTCCGCCCGGTCCCTGCCCGGATAGCTTGTCGCATATTCCCGCTTTTCTCCGTCGATAAGATTCAACTCTTCATCATATAAAGCGGCTTTCGTACTGGAGGTTCCCACGTCAACGGCCAGAATATATTTTTTCATAACTTCCCTTATCGTTCTAGTGTTCTAGCACACCAAAAGATTACCATAGGCCCATTCACCTGTCAATAGCGGGTCCTTCAAGAAAAAAGGGTGAGGGATTTGTATTTTGCCTGCCAATAACTTAAAATTTACACGATATGAAGGGAAAAGCAGTTGTTCTCCTATTCCTTCTATCCGGTTTTCTATTCTGTCAGGATCCGGAACCTCTCATTTTCGGAATAGTGCCCACGTCCCCGCCTGTCATGTATCTGGACGAAAAGGGAAATCCCTCAGGATTCGCCGTGGAACTATTCATCCAAGCCATGAAAACGCTGCATATTTCCTATGAGTTTCGCGTTCTCAATTTTGAAGAGATGTACAGGGGGCTTCTGTCGAGAGAGGTCGACTTCTTCCCCGCCCTGCTCTACTCAGAGGAGAGGGCCGAAGCGCTTTATTATGCCCCCGACCCTGTCGGGACATCCTGGGGCGCCCTTTTTGTCAATGAGAAAAGCACCTTCAAGGATATATACGACATCAGGCATCAGCTTATCGGGATAGTCAGTGGAGACAGAAACGGCAGTAATTTCGAGGATTTTATTAAGGATATGGATATTCCCTGCCGCCTGCAGGAGTATGAGAATTACAACGACCTCTTCGAAGCTGTCAGAGAAGAGAAAATCTTCGGAGGAATCAGCAGTAATCACCACCAGAGGAATGTGAAGGGGATTAAGCAGACAAGCATCGTCTTCAGACCGGAACCGGTTTACTGCGTCACGGGAATAGACAATCCCAACCGGGAAGCGGTGGAAAGAATCGCCGCCTACGTACAGCAGCTGAAATCGGAACCCGATTCCCTTTATTACCGTCTTGAGGAGAAGTGGTACTACCCGGCTACCGACCGCCTGTCCAAACGGCTGAAGCTGTATCTGTTGGCGGCCCTAATCGCGGTCTTTCTCTTTATCATTCATATTTTCGCCAAAAATTTCTATTTGAGCAGAGAAGTCCAGCGCCAATTGGAAGAGAGGGAGAAAGAAGAGGATAAGAGGCTGAAAGTAGAGTTGAAGAATGACTTTCTCTCCTCCATCAGCCATGAACTCCGAACCCCCATGAATATTATCACCAGCCTGGCCTACCTGCTCTCGCAGACAAACCTGGATGCGAACCAGAGGGAAAAGATAGAACAGATCAATAATGCCTCCCATCTTCTTCTGGACATTATCAATAATTTTCTGGATTTCAACCGCCTGGAAAAGGGCAAGGTGGAACTGGAGGAAAGGACCTTTTCCCTTAAGGAGGAACTGAACGGTCTTCTCACTCTCTTCACCGAAGAAATTAAGAAAAAGGGCCTCTGCTTTGAGATCCACATGGGAGAAGGGATTCCCCCCTACCTGAGGGGAGACCCGTACAGGCTGAGTCAGATCATAACCAATCTAATGAACAACGCAATCAAATTCTCCAGCCGGGGAACGATTGTGTTCTCAGCGGATCTCAAGGGCGTAAGCGGGGCTATGAATCTTATCGAATTTTCCATCAAAGACGACGGCATAGGGATAGAACCGGACAAACAGAAGAAGCTGTTCACTCCCTTTTCCCAGGCGGACAGCAGCATTACCCGGCAGTTCGGCGGCAGCGGTCTGGGACTGGCCATCTGTTCCGAGCTCATTCGCCTTATGGGGGGCACGGTGATGGTCAGGAGTCTGCCGGGAGAAGGGACAATCATCTCCTTCATCATTCCCTTTGCTCCCGCCGATGAAGAGAGTTACGAGCCGAGGAGCCCGGACAAGCGGCTAGACCGATTCCAGGGGGCCAGACTGCTCTACGCCGAGGATAACCGGATAAACAGGGATATAGGCAAGGAGTTGTTCCGCATGGCCGGACTGCAGATCGAAACCGTTGAAAACGGGCAGCTTGCCCTGGAGAGGACGGACAGAAACAGATACGATCTCATATTAATGGATATCCAGATGCCTGTCATGGACGGGCTGACAGCCACGGGGCTTATCAGGGAACGGGAGAGAAGGGAAAAACGGAAACCCATTCCCATCGTGGCCCTTTCGGCCCATTTTCTCGATGAGGACATCAGAAAAGCCCGGGAAGCCGGAATGGACGACTACCTGACAAAACCCATTTCCCTGGACGATCTGAACAATCTTTTTCACAAATGGCTTGAGCCTTTCTGCCTGAAAACCAGAAAAGTGTCCCTGCCGGAGAAGTATCAATACCCTCCTATCCCCGGAATCGATATGGATGAGGTACTGGAGAGGTTCGACGGGAATTACGAACTTATTCTGGACAGCCTGGGCAGTTTCATAAACGACTATGCCCTGACGCCCGCGCAGCTTCTCTCCCTGGCCGGGGAGGCGGACAGGGAGAAGCTGTCCCGCCTTATCCATACCCTCAAAGGCGTGCTGGGCAGTCTGGGAGCGGCATCCCTCTTCGAGGAGGTCTGCCTGCTGGAAGAAGACCTTAAGAATAACCGGAAAATTCCCGATAGAGTAGAAGGGTTTTCCCATAATCTGGAAGAGTTCATAAGCAGGCTGGAGGGCAATCTGTGAGTAAAAGCTACCGTGTTTTCACTGCCAGGGAAGAGCTGGATCATCTGGAAGAAGTGTACGGAGATCAGAAAAACCGGCTCATGGAAGTGATAAAGGATAATCTTCAGATTCTCCAGACCAGATCACAGACGGTTCTTGGACTCTGCACTATCTGTCTGACCATAACGGGCTTCTCCGGCCCCCGGATAGCCGAATCGGGGAAGACGGCGGCGGCCAGCGTTGTATCGGGACTGTTTTTCGTGGTCCTGTCCACCCTTTTTATCGTCATCGGACCTCTGCGCCTGCAATGGATAACCCGGGTCTGGAAGGACGACTGGCGTGAGACGGCCGTCATGCTTCTGGAGAGACGCAACAGAAGGACCCGCCTCTTTACCGTCAGTACAGCCTGCCTCATCATAGGCATGAGCTCTTACATGACGGGGCTGGCCCTCTATCTTTTCTCCTTCTAGCTCAGGTATACTGTTCCCATGAAAAACATCGAATCTGTTCTGATAGTCGGAGCGGGGGCTCTGGGTCTTTTGTATATGCCGCCCCTTCATAACGTACTGGGAGACCGGTGCCGTTTCCTGGCGGGCGATGACCGTTACGAATCCCTTCGGGACAGGGAATTCCTGATCAACGGCGAGAAAGCCCGCTTCCCCGTGACCCGAGCCGGAGACCTGACCGAAAAGGCGGATCTTCTGCTGATCGCGGTGAAGAATCACCATCTGGAAGCCATCGCCCCCCTTATAGAGAAAGCGGCCGGACCGGAAACAGTTATCGTTTCGGTGCTGAACGGCATAGACAGCGAGGACTTTCTCTCTGCCCGCTGCCCCGATTCCACCGTTTTGCCCTGTGCCGTTCTGGGAATGGATGCGGTCAAGGAGGGAGATTCCCTCAGCTTTACCACCTGGGGCAAATTCATGGTAAGCACAAGGGACAACAACCGGGAAGCGCCCGAACTGAAAGCCTTTACCGGCCTGCTGACAAAAGCTGGACTTGCCTACGTGATTCCCGAAGATATCCAGAGGGAACTCTGGTACAAATGGATGATAAACATAGGGATCAACCAGACTTCCGCCGTCACGGGAGCCGACTACGGCGAGTTCCAGAAGGAACGCGAGGTTTACGACCTTATGAGAGAAGCCATGAAAGAGACCATCGCCGTGGCCCGGAAAGCCGGTGTGGATCTGCGGGAAGAGGATCTGGAATCCTGGCGGAAGGTTCTCCATACGCTGGGAATAAAAGGGAAAACCTCCATGCTCCAGGACATGGAAGCGGGCCGGCCCACCGAAGTGGACTGTTTCGCCGGTAAGCTGGTCGCCCTGGCCGAAGAGCTGGGCGTGGCCGCTCCCGTGAACAGGACTCTCTACCGCATCATCAAAACCCGGGACTATTTACGAGAATCGGTCGACTAAGAGCTGGATCTTCTCCTCAAGGGGCTTATCTATATCGAGGATGAGCCCGTATTCCGGCTCTTCCAGATCGGCGAACTGACTCTTGAGCATATCCGCCTTGAAGTAGTGGTTCTTACGGGATGCCATACGGGCGTGGATCGTTTCATATGTGCCCCTGAGGTAAACCCATTTCACCGGTTCGGAAAGCCCCTCCCCCAGAAAGCGGCGGTATGACTCCTTGAGGGCGGAACAGGTGAATACGGCCGATTCGCCGGTTCGCTGAAACTCGCCGATCCTTTCGCGGATGGCCGCCAGCCAGGGCCACCGGTCATCGTCATTGAGGGGATGGCCGCTGCTCATCTTCTGAATATTCGCTTCGGGATGAAAACTGTCCGCTTCCAGATAGGGCCATCCCAGCTTTTCCGCCGATTTTTCTCCCAATGTGGTTTTTCCGCATCCGCTGACACCCATAATGATAACAATCATAACGTCATACCTCTTTTGACAGACTAATACAGCTTTCCCCAGCTGTCAAATATATACTATAATCCCCCCGTGATCCTTTTTAATCCGCCCTCCGTCAGAAACTGCGAACCTCCCGTCGGCCTGAGCCGCCTTGCCGGCGCTCTCCTGGAAGCGGGAGAACCGGTTACCCTGATAGACGGAGCCCGGGAAGCCCCGGAATACCTGGCCGCGGCGGCGCAGAGCTCCCGGGATGCTCAGATAAAACGGGTCGTCAAATCCCGGGACAGAATACTCCATCTTCTCACGACCGAAGAGGGGTACCGTTCCTTCGACCGTTACCGAAAAGCCCTTTCCGACTATCTCCGCCTCCTGAATGCGCCCCTGCCTCCGGGAATCCAGCTCACCCCGTCGGACTGCCGCTATGAGGGCTTCTCCCCCTTAAGAAGCAGCGATATCCTCCGGGTCATGGACCGCCCGGAGGAGCACTTCCTCTTTCCCTGGTTTTCCCGACGGCTGGACGGCCTGCTCTCGGGCAAGGAGGACAAACTGGGAATCTCCCTGAACTTCCAGAGTCAGGTTCTGACAACGGCCGCCGTCATCGGCTATCTGCAGCGGGAGCATCGGGACGTCAGGCTGATCATGGGGGGCGGCCTTGTCACCTCCTGGAGCCGCACTCCCGGGCTGGATGTCCTCCCCTTCACTGGCATCCGCCTCTCTCCCGGGAGGGGGGAAGAGGAGATCGTCCGGTTCTGCGAAAGGGAATACAAAGGTCCGGGGCTCCCCTTTTTCGGCGATCTCTTTGATCACGCCCATATCGCCCCCGTGCCGATCCTGCCCTATGCCGCCGCGAACGGCTGCTCCTGGAAGCGCTGTACCTTCTGCGCCGAACGCTGGGAGGACTACCCCTACTGCGAGCTCTCGACGGAGACCTCCCTGGACCAGATAAGATCTCTCGCCGATCGGCATAACCCCGGCCTGATCCATCTGACAGACAGCGAAATCAGCCCCGCTCTCCTGAGAGGTCTGATCGAATCGCCCCCGGGCATCCCCTGGTACGGATTCAGCCGTATTCTCAAGGAAATGGTTAAGCCCGATTACTGCCGCCGCCTGGCCGCTTCGGGCTGCCGGATGCTCTGTCTGGGACTGGAATCGGGGGACCAGAATGTTCTGAACAGCATGAAGAAGGGCATCAGGACCGATAGGATTTCGGCGGTTCTGAACAACCTCAAGGACGCCGGGATAGGCTCTTTTGTGTACCTTCTCTTCGGCACGCCCGCCGAAGAGAGGGACGCCGCCCTCCGGACCCGGGATTTCGTTCTGGGCCACAGGGAATGCATCGACTACATGAATCTGGCCGTCTTCACCATGCCCCGGCTCAGCGGGGAGGCGGCAGGTCTGGCCACGTCGGAGTTCTACGAGGGGGACCTCTCCCTTTCGATCGATTTTACCCATCCGTCCGGATGGAACCGACGGGAAGTCCGCCGTTTTCTGGACCGGGAATTCCGGGGTGTTCCTGAACTCAGGGATATACTGAAAAGGACCCCTCCGGTATATACGTCCAGCCATGGGCCGTTTTTTCTCGGAAAAACATTTTTTTGAAAAAAATACCTGTTCTTTTTTGTTCTTTGATGATAACCTTTGCCATAAAAAATTAAAAAAGTAGAAAAAATCATTTTCAGGAGAGATTTCAATGAAAAAGAAATCAGTTTTATTTGTAGCGGCGCTTCTCGTTTCGTTTCTGTTATTGGTTAGTTGTGATGATGGTTCGGGTAACTCGGGAAGTTCTCTTTCCGTAGCCCCTCCTTCATGGATAATCGGCACTTGGAGTGGTACTTTCATGGGAGTATCGATGACATATGAATTCACAAGTAATGACATAGTTGTGACTGCATACGGATACACCAGCAGTATTTTAACTGGACTATCTTCTCTAACAGAAGATGTTGTCAGCGATACGGAATACAAAATAACCTGCACCGAGTCCGATCCCGAACCTGATGAAGATGCAACTTCAACGAGTGACTTTGTCAAAGACAGCAGCACACAATTCACACTTAACGGATTTTTAGTTTTTACAAAACAGTAGAATACACAGTAGATGGGGGTCGCCAGGAAAGGCGATTCCCCATTTTTTACCTGCAGGGCACGGCTTATGAGAGAATCAGATTGAATTCAGCAGAGATTTCCCTTCATGCCGAAAGTATCCACCAGTTTGACCATCGTATCAAGATTGCTCATAATGTTCTGAAGACCTTCGGCTCTTTCTGAAATATTGTTCTCAATGACTTTTGAGCTTGCCGCCAGGCGCTCTATTCCCTCATGAATAAGATTCCCCATTTCCTTCGCATTATACTGGGATGATGAAATCTCGTTACTCCTTCCCCTGAGGATAGCCATATTACTGACAAGTTCGTCGACAGGCTCCTTTGAACTCTTCACGCTTGTATCCGTCTTTTCGGAAAGGCTCTTAACCTCCCTTGCAATAATACTGAATCCTCTTCCGGCGTTTCCCGCCCGGGCGGCTTCGATGGAAGCGTTGAAACTTAACAGACTGATTAGTCCGGAAATATCCTCTATCTCAAGAAAAACTTTTCCGATGTGTTCCGCATTTGATCCGAGATCTTGAAGACCGCTGCTAATCTCATTTCCAAGCTGACTTGAGCGGTCTATCGTTTCATACAGTGCAGAAAAATTGGCATAGATATCTTTTAAAAGTTTATCGTTCTCGACGGCTTTGTCCATGGAATCCCTGAATAGACTGCTCACAAGGCTTATGTTTTCTCTGCTGGTTTCCCATACACTATCTTTAATTACCATTATCTTCGTGAGCTGATTGATGGTGCGATGCAGAAAAAACTCACGAAACGCGGAATATTTCTGAATAAACCCGTCAATATATTCGTCATAAAAACGCGCTCCCTTTTCAACTTTATAGAACATGACCGCCGTAAGAGTCTGATTTATATTTACCCCCAGCAGTTCTCCAAAGGTTGAAAATCCAGCGACGGGAAGAGAATCAAAGGTATGGACATTTGCTAATTCAGAATCATTTATAAGCCTTCTCAGAATACAGTCATTCAGTATTCCTCCAAGAAGAACCCCCTCTTTATTTTCCTGAAATCTGGCGAAATCCTTGTCAAGCGATGAGATGAAGTCGGTATGCTTAACCAGAACAAGCTCGTCGCCGAATGCGACATCACAGTAGAAATGAATCTTCCGGTCAAGATAATCAATATTGGCTATGGAACGGACATAGATATCATCATTGATAACCAAGGCAAAGCTGTAATGCTCAAGATTTTTTTCAAGAGATTCCTCTTTGCAATGGAAGTGGCTGCACAACTCCGAGATAATATCGGCGACATGTCCCTCATCACCCTTGAAAACGGAGCTTACGGTCCGCTTACCAGGATCTGCCTGGGCAACGGTAAAGGAGTGGGAGGTAAGCTCAAAGTTCTGTGATTTGAAGATTCCGGCCCGAATGTTCTCTTTGAGACGGATAATGGTTATGACGGCCTTATTTTGAACAACCCGGTTATTATCATAAAGATATGTATTCTGAAAATCCAGCTTGCCTCCCGCCGAACCGCCTATAAAGAGGCAGGGGATCTTCCCGGATTTATAAACGGCTTCCATGAAGAAATTCTCACTTCTGGAAAGCCCGTCTATAAGCGTGTAGGCAAGGCAGTTCTCATGCGATACAGGAAAGGACAGCCTGATTTTATTCAGCTCCTGTTCAATTGAGGAGATCTTTTTCTCCGGATCGGCATCGATGTCGTATAGATCAACGGTTTTGATATCGACCCTGTCGATAAGATCTGATGAAAAGCATTGAAGAACAATGTTCTGACGATTATCGCCTGACAGATGATAGAGAGGCGCTGCGTCCCGACGGCTGCACAACTCCCCCGCGGTTGTTGTTAATACCAGGGGGACAGAACCGCATAAGGAGTTTAGTTTCTCAACAGCAGAGGGAAAATCGATATCGGGAGAGATAAATCCCAGCACAAGTTTTGTATTCTCAGGAATAGGATCATCCGATTTGTTCAAAGACTCCAAATCGTGATAAGTAATATTGATAATATTTATATATTCCTTTCTTAATTCCACTTGAATACCTCTTTTACATAGGGATTACTAAATCTATTTCGTAAATACTGGATTTTTATAAGTTTATCGTCAGGGGGGCATGATATCTTTATCTCTTTTTTGCTCTATATGTGTAACCTATGCACATATTGGGTACAATGATTAATTCAGAACCGGTCAGCCATCATCCAGCTGTGCCGGTTCCGGATTTTTCAGAAAAGAGAAGTAATCCGCATCGGAGTACGGGCCCTCTCCCGATTCTTCATTGACACCTGCCCGTAACCGTGCTAAAAGAAACAAATGCACACAAAAAAAATCCATCCCCTGTTCGCCACGCTTTTCTCCCTGAAGGGTACTCCGGCCGTCAGCATTTATACCGAACCCCTCTGGGGCATTCCCTATAACCTTTACGTGACCTATGCCTCCCTGTATATGCTGGCCCTTGGGCTGAATGAGGGGCAGATAGGCCTCATCGCCTCTTTCGGACTGACCTGCCAGGTTTTCTTCACCTTCATCAGCGGAGCCGTGACGGACAAGCTGGGCCGCAGGTGGACGACGTTCATTTTCGACAGTATCAGCTGGGGCATCTCCACGTTCATCTGGGCCATCGCTCAGAATGTCTATTTTTTCATCGCCGCCGCCTTCTTCAACAGTATATTCAAGATTACCCAGAACTCCTGGACCCTTCTCATGACCGAGGACGCCCCCAAAAGCAAGCTGGTCCATATCTTCACCCTGATTCAGATAGCCCTGCTTCTTTCCGGTTTTTTCGCTCCTCTGGCGGGACTTCTGGTCAACAAAATGACCCTTATTCCGGCGGTGCGTATTCTCTACGCCATAGCCTGTGTTTCCATGCTGACGAAGTTCGTGCTTCTTCTCGTCTTCAGCCAGGAGACGGAAAGGGGCGTGATCCGCATGGAAGCCACCCGGGGGGTTCCCCTCTTCAAACTGATAGGCGGCATCAAAGGCAGCTTCGGAAAGTTTATCTCCGCCCCTCAGACGGTGAAGGCCTTCTTTATCCTCCTCTCCGTCTCATCCTATACGATCCTGAAGGATACCTTCTGGTCCATTCAGGTGTTCAAGAACCTTCAGTTTTCCGAAAGCAGCATAGCCCTTTTTCCCCTGGTTAAATCCATAACCATGCTGACCGTATTCCTGGGGGCCACGCCCTTCTTTCACGGCAGCCGTTTCAAAGCGCCCCTCTCCATGGGTTTCATCGTACTGGCTACGGCCAATGTCCTCCTGATTCTCTGCCCCGCCCGCAATTTCCCCATTCTGATACTCAGCACCGTTCTGGACGCTCTGGCCCTGGCTTTTATCAAACCCTGGACGGATACCCTTGTCTACAAAGCGGTGGAGGACGAAGACCGGGCGGGCATCATGGCGGTGATCAATCTGCTGGTGGTGCTTCTTTCCACTCCCTTCGGGTGGCTGGGCGGGCTGCTCTCGGGACTGAACCCGGCCTATCCCTTCCTGATGGTCATCGTGATAGCCCTGGCCGCTACGATTCTTATTCTTTCTATTCATCGCATCGAAACGGAGGATTGATCAGCCCGGAATAATATGTAAAATATATGGGTATTATGGATAAACCGATTTCAGCTATTATCGTCGGAGCCGGACACAGGGCTCTTATTTATGCATCGCTCGCTCTGGAGAAGCCGGAGCTTCTGAAAATAACCGGTGTGGCCGACCCCTCGCCGGCCAGCCGCGACATGGCGGCCAAAATGTTCGCCATTCCCCCCGAAAGGTGCTGGGAAAGCGCCGAGGAACTGGCGAAGCTCCCCCGTCAGGCCGATGCGGTCATTAACGGGACCATGGATCATCAGCACGTGCCCACCTCTCTTCCCTTAATCGAGAAGGGGTATCATATGCTTCTGGAAAAACCCTTCGCCGTAAGCGAGGATGAGATGGATCGTTTCGCCGAAGCCGTGAAAAAAGCGGGGGTAACCGTCAATATCTGCCACGTCCTGCGTTACGCCCCTTTCTACCAGAGCATTAATCGGGAAATCCGTTCGGGAAAACTGGGAACTATCCTGAATATTCAAGCGTCGGAGCATGTTTCCTACCACCATACGGCCGTCTCCTATGTCCGGGGCAAGTGGGGCAACGAAGCGGCCTGCCACTCCTCCATGCTCATGGCCAAATGCTGCCACGACCTGGATCTGCTCGTCTGGCTGCAGAGCGGCATCGCCCCGACGGAAGTCTCCAGCTGCGGGACACGGCAGTACTTCCGCGAGGAGAATGCACCGGAAGGTTCGGGAACCCGCTGCCTCGTCGACTGTTCCTGCGAATCGGAATGCCTCTATTCCGCCCGGAAGCACTATCTGGACCATCCGGACCGGTGGAGCTTCTACGTCTGGGATGAACTGAAACATAAGGAAAACCCCACCCTGGCAGAAAAGGAAGCCCTGCTCAAAGGGAGCAGTCCCTACGGACGCTGCGTCTTCCGATGCGACAACGATGTGGTGGACCACCAGAGCGTGGCCGTCAATTTCGCCAACGGAAGCACCGCCACCCTGAACATGGTGGGGGGATGCGCCAAACCGGAGAGGAAAATCCATATTATCGGAACGAAGGGAGAACTGGAAGGTGTTCTGGAAGAGGGAAGATACGCCCTTCGCCTCATAGATCCCCGTCCGGGCTGCGAATACTCCGAAGAGATCGTGGATCTGAACCTGGCCGGGGACTTCAGCGGTGTCAACGGAGGCCACGGCGGCGGAGACGAGGCCCTGGCGGAGGATTTTGTCAGAACCCTCACAGGCGAAGAGCCTTCCCCCTCCTCCACGGCACTGGCCGATTCGGTCTACGGACACAGACTGGGATTCAAGGCGGAACAGGCCCGCCTGGAAAAAAGGGTGATTTCTCTTACCTAGTTTTCCAGATAATCATCAAGCATGCGCCGGGCGATACTGCCCGGCTGGGGCAGATCGGGAAGATGCTCGGGATCAAACCACCGGGCGTCGGTAATCTCCTCTCCGTCGGGGACCGGTTCACCCTCGGGACATTCGGCGGTAAAGCCCAGCATAAGCGAATGGGGCATGGGCCACTGCTGGGAATCGAAATAGCGGATATTTTCCACTTCCAGGGAGACCTCTTCCCGTATCTCCCGGCGCACCGCGTCCTCCAGGGACTCCCCGGCTTCCACAAATCCTGCTATATGGGAATACATGTTGCCGGGAAACCGACCGTTGTGGGCCAGCATAATCCGCCGGCCCCGGGTGATGCGTACGATAATCGCCGGGGAGAAACGGGGATAGAACATGGCTCCGCAGGAGGTGCATTTCCGGCAGGGTTCATGGTCGACCGGTTCCGTTCTGCCGCCGCAGGTTCCGCAGTACCGATGGGTTCTCTCCCAGGTGAGAATCTGCCGGCCCCGGGAAAGGGGAAACTGAAACTCCTTCCTCATCCTCCGGAATATCCCGCTGAAAGAGATCCAGGAATACCCTGTGGGGAGGGACACGTTCCCTCCGCCGCCGCTGCAGTAAAGGGGAATGATCTCTCCGTTCCTCTCTACCCGGCTGATAAGAAAGGAGAGCGGCGCCGTCAGCTCCCTTACTTCAAGGGAAGAGAGGGGCATGAAAAGTTTTTCCGTGTCCGGCTCGTCCCAGGACAGGATTTCTTCGGGCAGATCCCGTCCCGCGACGAAAGATTCATCCTCCGAAAAGAGCAGAAGGAAACCTTCAGAGGGAAGATCCTCTTTTTTTGTTACGGCAAATTCTGTGGTGTATTCCATAGAATCAGTATAAGCAAAGCAGATCAGGTTGTACATAGCGATAGGGAGAAGCATTTGTCTCTTGTTTGTATTTTACATTATTACACTTTCTGTTTTTTTTAGAAATTTTCTACACTTTTTTTTTATTGCATGTATACTGTTTATTCATTTTTAAATCACAGTAAAAAAAAGGAGACTCTCTACCCATGCCCGAAGTGAATAGAACCAGGCAATCCATCGCTGTACCTATCATATCGATTTTATTCGCCCTGCTGCTGTTAACGTTCAGCGCCCAAACGATACTTGTCAGCCGTCCTATCAAAAATGACATCGTACGGACACAGCAAAAAAACTATACTCTTATTTCCCGGACACTCGCCTCGCTGGTAGGCCTCGAATTTTCCCGTAACGAGAACCTTGTAAGAGATCTGGCACGTGTCATGGATGAAGAATTGAACCGAAACACGGAGGAGAAGGCCGTTTTTCAGGAAACAATGGATAAACTTCTCAATACGAACTCCGCCTTTCAGACGGCTTTCGTTCTTGATGCCAGGGGGAATGTCATATCCAGTACGTCTGGCGATCTGATGGGGCAGGATCTCTCGGACCGAGAGTATTATATGGCCCTCGCCTTTGAAGGCAAGGAAGTATATACAACAAAAAAAGCCCTTATCTCGCGGTCCAGCGGACAAACATCCATTGTCCATGCCGCCGCTCTGAAGCAGGAAGGAACGCTTGCGTATATTCTGGGGACGACTTATAACCTGAAACTTTTCGCCGAAGAGCATTTTCTTCTGGATGATGGGGATAATTACGGAGAGCTTTTTCTCCTCGACGGAGACGGAGAATTCCTGATTCACCCCAGGGATGAACTCCGTTTTACCTCCTCTCTGGGGCTTTCCCCCATATTCGGAGAGGTTCTGGAGAACCAACGGGAGTCATGGTTCGGCGATATTTCCTATGAGGGGCTTCAGAGACGGGGCATCATGTACCGAATTGATCATACCGGATGGTATGTGGGCCTGACGCAGGAGAATCGAACCGCCGACTGGTCTCTCCGCCATATCCGCAGGATCCTCATCATAAGCAACGGGAGTCTTATCCTGTTCATCACGGCGATCATAATGATCTTTCTACGGATCAGATTGATCGGCAAGGTAAGGAAACTGGTAGATCTGATCGACCAGGCTTCCGAAGGTCTGCTTATGAACAGAGGACATCAGGAAGGTTCCGACGAGATTTCCCATATGACAGGGAGAATCAACATGCACCTGGACTCGCTCAGCCGTTTCTTTATCAGCCTGGGAGAGAATCTGGAAAATCTGGAGTTCGTGGGCAGCGATCTCGTGTCCAATATGGAAGAGACCGCCGCCTCCCTTATTCAGATAAAAACAAGCGTCAACCATACTCTGGCCAGCATTGAGAAGCAGGAGAACACCCTGGTGTCCACAGCTTCGGCCATTGAGGAATCGGACCGCAACATACAGTCTCTGGAGAAAAACATAGAGAGGCAGCAGGAAAATATTGCCAGGGGCACCTCTGCCGTGGAAGAGATGGTAGCCCAAATCAATACGGTCAAAGACTCCACAGGAGAGGCGAAAAGATTAATGAATGATCTTTCGGCCCACTCCCTGGAAGGCAAAGAAAGGCTTTCCCATGTTTCGGAAGTTGTCCTTAGCATATCCGGGAAATCCCAGGAGCTGGAAAGAGCCAATGAGCTGATATCCGGAATTGCCGCCCGGACGAATCTGCTGGCCATGAACGCCGCCATTGAAGCCGCCCACGCCGGAGATGCCGGAAGGGGTTTTACTGTAGTGTCCGAAGAGATCCGCAAGCTGGCCGAGCAGGCTTCCCGGCAGTCGGTTCAGGTAAAAAACGCGATCAGCGATATCAAATCCTCCATAGACGAAGCCGTCAGCAGTTCTGAAAATTCGAACAGTTCCTTCGGAAAAATAAGAGAGCAGATTATAAATATGGAAAGGATAATCGGAGAAATACGATATACTATGGAAGAGCAGGCCGCGGGGGGAACCCAGATTCTGGAATCCTTTGTCGAACTCAGGGATTCGGGGATGGAGGTCAACGCCGGCTCCCGGGAGATGGCCGAAGGGAACCGACAAATACTGCAGGGGGCACGGGAACTGACCTGCGTATGCGGCGATGTGACCATGGCCATGAAAGAGATCGGCGAAGGCATGCATGAGATAAATGCGGCTGTGGAGAATATCTCTTCCCTGAGCCACAGGAACAAGGAAAACATCAAGGACGTAAGGGATCATGCATCCCTCTACAAAATATCATAAGAGGGTTAAATAGGCCTCGTCGGGGAAATTATGGAAACGATGAAAGACAGGGACCTCCAGAGAGAGGGAAAACTGATCACCGAGGGGGCCTTTCTTTTCGAAAGGCTCCTCGCCTCAAACCTGACTATCGAGAATATCTGGTGCTCCCCTGCGGCCCATGAGAAGTACCGCCGGCCGGATCTCCCCTTTACCGTGCTCGATGGGGAGGAGCTCTCCCGTCTGGCCGGCTACCATTTCCATCGCGGCATCATAGCCCAGGCCAGGGCGCCGGAGCTCCCTCAGCTTCCCGAAAAGTCCCTTCAGGACAGGGGTATCCTGGTCCTGCCCCGTTTGGGAGACCCGGAAAACCTGGGGGGAATTCTTCGTACGGCTCTGGCCCTGGGAATTAAATCGGTCTTTCTGGGTCCGGGGAATCCCTGGGTGTTCGGGCGTAAAGCCCTGCGGAGCGCCATGGGAGCTCAGTTTCGTCTGAACCTATACCGATTTGAATCAGCCGGGGAGCTGGCTTTATGGAACGGGGGGACCAGAAAGACGATCGCCGCCGCTCTGGACGAAAGGGCTGTCAGCCTGGGGGCCTTAACCCCTCCCGGGAAGTGGCTTCTCCTGATGGGCCACGAAGGACATGGACTGGATCGGGAGTATCTGGAACAGGCCGATATCAGGGTGATGATTCCCCAATCCCCGGAAGTGGACAGCCTTAACGTAAACGTGGCGACAGGAATTATCCTCAGCCACCTAAGAGAATAAAAAACCCGGTCCTTCCGGGCCGGGTTAAAACTAAAATAGTAAATAAGCTTACATTTTCAGGGGAAAGCCGCCCTTTTCCAGAGTGGCCACAACCCTATCCTCCGCCTGTCTCAGGAACTCGGGGGTCAGGGTCTTCTCCCTGTCCAGGAAGGTGGTCCGCAGGGTAACGGCCTTCTGTTCTTCACTCATCTTGAAAATATCCACGATCTTCACGCTCTCCGCCTCTTTGATCTTCAGCTTCCTCATAACGGCGAGAATATCTCCCGCCGGCGTATGGGCATCGGCAACGACGGTGCAGTCAAAGTCGCTGGAGGGGAACTTGGGCAGAGGCTGATACCGGGTTTTGTCCTTGATCTCCCTGTCCATGAAGTCGGTGATATCGAAAACGGCCACAGCCACATTACCCTTGATCTTGAACTGCCTGGCCATCACGGGGTGAACCGTATTGATAAAACCGCAGTTCTTGCCCATGACCCGAATATTCAGGAACTCATTGGGATGAACGCCGGGCCAGTCGGCGGGGATGAGAGAGTTGGGAAACTTCTCATCCGCCGGAGTAAACTGGGCGTTCAGATTCAGATAATTCATCAGAGGCTGCATCACATTCTGAAGGTCCATAAAGGGGGAATCCTTCCTGTCGAAGAACACCACACCGAGCTGGTAGCGGTCCTTGCTGAACGCCTTTCCCTCCCCCTCATCATAGGAGCGGGCCAGCTCGAAGAACCGGAAGGAGGAGAAGTTTTTCTGATTCTGGGCGGCCTTTTCCAGAAGACTGGGCACCATGCTGGGACGCATGCGGCTCAGTTCGGGGGAAAGGGCGTTGACCAGGGTCAGCTTTTCGTTCTTAACCGGCCAGGAGGCCTGTTCCAGAAGCTTCTCGCCTATCATGGGATAGGTCATGATCTCCAGAGCCCGGCCGTTGAATACCATGAAATCCTGTATCTTCCGCTGCAACAGCTTGGCATCGGAAAGACGGGTGGTTTCGGCCAGGTTAACCGGAGAGACGGGAGTGATATTGTCGTAGCCGATAACCCGTCCGATCTCCTCGATGATATCCGCCTCGAACTCGATATCCTTGGTGGCCCGGTAGCTGGGCACTTCCACATTCAGCATATCCCCGTCGACACCCACCTTGAAATCGAGGGATTCCAGGATAGCCACAATCCGCTCAAGGGAGACATCCGTTCCCAAAACCCGTGCGATCTTGGAGGCGGAACAGGAAATCCTCAGCTCCGCCGTGGGCTGAATACCGTCTTCCTGCATGGTTCCCACGACAACGGCCTCGGGGCAGCTCTCCCTGACCAGCTCGACCAGCCTCAAGATCGTCTGCTCCAGCATATTGGTATCCAGGCACTTCTCATACCTCTGGGATGCATCGGTACGAAGTCCCAGTCTCACGCTGGTTTTTCTGATATCCGCATCCTGCCAGTTGGCCGATTCGAGGAAGATCTTCGTGGTGGAATCCTTGATGGAACTGTCCAGGCCGCCCATGATGCCGCCGATACCGGACATACGTTCCTTGTCGCAGACCATGGTGTCCGTGGCGATCATCTTCCGTTCCTGCTCATCCAGGGTCACGAAAACACCCTCTTCGCCCATGCGCCGCACGATAATCTCTCCGCCCTTGATGGTGTCCCGGTCGTAGATATGGTTGGGCATGCCCGTTTCGAGCATGACGTAGTTGGAAATGTCCACGATATTATTGATAGGCCTCATACCGCAGGCGTTCAGCCGGTCCTGCATCCACTGGGGACTGGGTTTGATCGTGATGTTATCCATGGAAATACCCTTGAATCCCAGGCAGCAGGAGTCCTTGTCCACATGAATGGTCACCGGGGGCTTCTCATCGGTATAAAGCGTCTTCAGCCCCGCTTTCCACTCGTCGGAAAAAACATTCTTGAGGGGCTTGCCGAATACGGCGGCGAACTCCCGGGCCATGCCGTAGTGTCCCCACAGATCGGGCCGGTGGGTGATGGACTTGTTGTCTATGTCAAAGATAATATCGCTCGCGGCTCCCAGATACTCGGCCAGGCTCATGCCCACCGCCGCGTCATCGGAGAGAATCATCAGCCCCTCATGGTCGTCGCTCAGGCCCAGCTCGTCCTCGGCGCAGAGCATCCCCTCCGATTCGATGCCCCGGATCTTCTTGGGCACCAGGGTAAAACCGCCGGGAAGAGTCGTGCCGATGCAGGCGAAGGGAACTTTTTTCCCCACTTCCACGTTGGGAGCGCCGCAGACAACCCGCCTCTCCCCCTCGCCGGTCATAAAGGTGACCAGATTCAGCTTATCCGCATCGGGATGCTTCTCAATGGCGGTAATCTCGACAACCTTGACGGCCCGCAGATGCTCGCCGGACGTCTCCACCCCTTCCACCTCGCAGGTGGCCAGGGTAAAGCGAATGCCCAGTTCCTGGGGGGTAATATCCTCGGGGAGATCCACGTAATCCTTAATCCAATTAATGCTTATATTCATTTCCTCTCCCCCTAGTACGCCTTGAACTGCTCATAGAACCGCAAATCCCCGCCGTGCAAATGGCGGATATCGTCAATCTGATAACGCATCATGACCAGCCGGTCCAGCCCCAGCCCGAAGGCGAAACCGTTCCACTCGGCCGGATCGATACCGCCGGCACGCAGGACGTTGGGATGGACCATACCGCAGGGCAGGAGCTCCACCCATCCGCTTCCCTTGCACACCTTGCAGCCCTTGCCGCCGCAGATCAGGCACTCGATATCCAGCTCGAAGCCGGGCTCCACAAAGGGGAAAAATCCCGGACGCAGGCGAATGTTCATATCCTTGTGGAAAACTTCCGAAAGGAGAGTCTTCATAAAGTAAATCAGGTTGGCCACGGAAATATCCTTGCCCACCATCATGCCCTCCAGCTGGTGGAAAGCCATCTCATGGCTGGCGTCGGTGGCCTCGCAGCGGAAAACCTTTCCCGGGCCCACGAACTTCAAAGGCGGCTCGTTGGCCTCCATGCCCCTAATCTGGATACAGGAGGTATGGGTTCTGAGAAGGTGCTCCATGTCGGCGAACCAGAACGTATCCTGCATATCCCGGGCCGGATGGGTGGCGGGAATATTCAAAGCCTCGAAGTTGTGAAAATCATCCTCGATGTGGGGACCGTCCAGAATATCGAAACCCATGGAAATAAAAATATCCTCGATCTCCCTCTGTATAATCGTAACCGGATGGAATCCGGCGGCCTGGAGTCCCTTATCGAGAACATCGTCGGTCAGGGTGATATCCTGCCAGCTTTTCTCCAGCTTGGCGTTCACCTCGGCCTTCTCAATTTTGGCCAGCTGCTTCGCCAGGGTATCCAGAATCTCCTGTTTGAACTCGTTCGCCCTGGCGCCCACGCTTTTTCTCACGTCGCCGCTGGCCTCGCGCATACCCCCCAGGATATCGTTCAGCTTACCCTTTTTCCCCAGATAATCCGCCTTGAACTCGGCCAGACTATTCTGATCCTTCAGGTCCTCCACGGACTCACGGAATTCTTTCTTCAGTTCTTCCAGCTTCTGCAGCATGGTCTCCTCCAGACATAAAAAAAGCTCCCCTGAGGGAGCCGCTCGTTCACTTTAAAAACAGGACTCCCTCATTCACCTTTTCCAAAAAAGAAAAAAGAGATAAAAAAGCTGAAAAAGAAGGCTTTTCCCGTCATATTGCTATTCATTATAGGCAAATATGATTTTGTGTCAATTCCCGCCGGGGATAAGTCACCTATTTTGGCAAACACCGGAACGAAACGTCCCGGTCCGGGCTTTCCATGGCTCCGCTCCCGCTCCGGCCGCCTCCGGCGTCGGCTCCGCCCCATTCCAATCCCTGTTTGTGTCCCGAACAGGGATTGGAGCCACCGCTTTCAGCCATAAAAACAGCCCGAAAAATTGTTCACACCGGTTTCACATTCCTTTCACCGAGAGGGAAAAAAGGATTGACAGTTCATGAAAATGACCTTTAAAATGAACGCCTTATGAAAAATACACTACTGTTCTTATTGTCAATCACCCTTATATTGACAGGATGTCCCGGACCTAGCGATACCTCATCGCCAGTCATTACTCCCGATCCCCAGGACCCGGCGAAAACGGGAAACAGCATAACTCTGTTCGAATTCAGACAGACGGACAATTCCTTCCTGGCCGAGGACTACTCCTGTCTTATCGACGATTCGGCCCACACCGTGACCTGTGAGCTGCCCGAGAGCTACTCGGACCACCTGAACTCCCTTATCCCCTATATCGAAATAAGCGACGGAGCCACCATCTCCCCCGCTTCGGGAACGGCGGCGGACTTTACTTCCTCCCTGGTCTTTACGGTCACTGCCGAAGACGGCACCGCTCAGACCTATACGACTACAGTCACGACCTACAGCGAAGCGGATCGACAGGACAGCAGCCTGTCCAATATTATTATGTACAAGGAAGGCGGTTTCGACCTGGATATGGACTTCAACACCTCAACCACGATCTACGAAGTCAACACCACCTCTTCTGTGGAATCGGTTCGTTTTAAATGCACAACAACATCATCCCTGGCCACCGTTAAAGCCTGGAAAGAGGGAGAATCCCCGGAAACCCCCAATTCCTACGGCTACACCTCTTACTTGAATCTGGACGACGGCCTGAATACCTTCAATATAGAAGTGACATCCTATGACCAGTCGTCCACGACTACCTATGTAATAAAAGTAACCAAGGGAGACGATCTAACTGTTTCTGTCGGGGAAGGCTGGACCACGGGACTTCTCACTGACGACGAGGAGCTCACGGAAAACGGTTTTCTCTGGTACTCCTTTCCCGCCGAAGTGGGCCACTACTATCAGATTGCCGTCGACGGAGACAACGAATCGACCTATTCCGATTGCTGGACTCCGGATAACGGCGGCTGGGAAGACTCTTCCGGAAATGGCCCCACCGCCCATCCTTACTATAATGTCTACCGGGAAGACGGGACGACCCTTTACGAGACCCCCGAACAGGATGAGACGACCATACCCATAGATAGCACAGTTTATTCAGAGTACATGAGCGGAGATTACAAATATTACGTAACCATACAAGCCCTGGATGAAAATGTTAAGATAAAGATTACTCAGCATGAATCTTCCAATGTCACATATGCCCACACATTCGCCATCCAGGTCAGGGAGCGAACAGACTTCCCCGAACCGATTGAAGTGAGCGAAGGCGCGTGGTTTGAAACGTCCGTACCGGAAGTGACCGATCTCTGGACCTACTACGATGTGCCAACCTACCACCTCACCATGACGGAGGGTGTCCGCTACCGCGTCGGCATCGATGACGGGACGAACACCTGGGACGACGACGGCGGCTGGAACACGGCGGGCGTCGGAGTGTCTACAACCCCCACTGCCAGCCAGGTTAAAATGCAGCTTCTCACGCCCGCAGGAGACAACTACGACTACGAAGAGGGCGATTCCGGATGGGTTGATACGGACAGAAGCGGCACCAGTGAAAGACGTTTCGCCACCATAACAGCCCTCGATTCGGACGTGTACATGGAGGTCGATCCCAGTTCCTCGGGGACTTTCGCCATTCAGTACAGGCCGGTCGTACTCTCGGTGACAGCCATCGCCACTTCAACGGAGTGGCTCGATGTGGTTCAGACTGAAACACCAGGCTACTGGGGACAGGAGTGGCATTTTTCCTTTCCCGTCGAGGCAGGTAAAACCTACCGTATGGCCGTGGACGACCGGGGCGACGATGACGATGTCAACTGGACGGTTGATAAGGGTGGTTCGGCCAATACGGAGGAGACCTACCTGGTATACCGCATCCTGAAAAGCGACGGAACCAGTGCTGAGTTCAAAGAGGACTGGAGAGAGGCCTATTATGACGGGAACTGGTACAGAGCGGATGAGAGCGATACTATCCCTCCCAGCGATGATCAGAGGCGTTATCTAACCTTCACAGCAGAGGAGACCTCGGTTATGACCATGGAAGTTAAAAATGTCCTCTATTATGTTTCGGGAACATTCGCCGTGCAACTGAGGGAACTTCCTGAGCCAACAGAAATACCAGTTGACAACGACTGGCACGGACAGACCTTTGCCCAGGAAGGTGATCCCTGGGATATGGGAAATTACTCAGCCTTCAGCTTTCCATCCACTGCGGGAACGACCTATTACATTTCGGTCGACGGAGCTGCCGGCGGATGGACTCCGTCCAACGGGGGCATGTCCACTGTGCCTACGGCATATGTATATTATGTGGATGCACCGGGCCCCTATTATACGACTAGAGAAAACTTCAATTCCAGCAACGATTATTATCTCACAATTGAAGCGGATTCAGATAGGGAAGCTATTTACTTCTGGACCTGGGATTCTACGGGTAATACGGGCCTCACCTATGGAATAAGAATAAGCACCACGGAGCCTATTATAGAAGAATAATAAGCACCCGCGGCGGGGAGACCTAAGCGAGTTCCCTCACCGACTCGTTCTCCCCGTCCAGAGCCTCCCGGACAGCGGCGGCCAGATCGGCCGTGCCTATCGGCTTGCGGATAAGCCCGTCAAGGCCCAGCTCCTCCGCCTTGTCCTCGTCCATCCTTTCATTATAGCCGGTACAGATAATGACGGGGATCTCAGGCCTGATACTTTTAAGTTTTCCGGCCAGCTCAACTCCGGTCAATCCGGGCATAGCCATATCGGCGATAACCAGATCTACTCCGTGGGGATCTTTCCGGTAAGCCTCCAGGGCCTCATTACTGCTGAGGCAGGAAGTAACCCGATAACCCAGCCGCGTCAGGATCAGTTCTTCCAGCTTCAGAACGGCACTGTCATCGTCCACAATCAGGAGCCGTTCAGATCCCAGAAGAAGGGGTTCTGAGGATTTCTCGGCGGGAAGAGTCTCTTCCTCCATAATGGAGAGATATATGTGAAAGGCTGTCCCCCGGCCCTCATCGCTCTCCACGAAGATTTCTCCGTGATGCTCTTTAATAATACCGTAGACCACAGCCAGGCCCAGCCCCGTGCCCTTACCCAGCGGCTTTGTCGTAAAGTAGGGCTCAAAGATCTTTCCTATCACGTCCCGGGGGATCCCTTCTCCGTCATCGGAGATACACAGATGGGCATAGCGCCCCGGCGTCATGGATGGTTCGGGTAGCTCAGCCCCCTCAAGAGTCCTCTCTTCCAGAAGGATGCGGATCTCTCCCCCCGCCGCTTCCACCGCATGGGAAGCGTTGGTGATAATATTCAGGACGACCTGATGGAACTGATTCGGATCAATCCTGACCGGACCGCACAGGGGATCTATCGTCTGAACGATATCAACACCGGCGGGAACCGTCGCCTGGATCAGCTTACCTACCTCTTCTATGACCTGCTGCAGCCGTACGGTTTCCGCCTGATGCACACTTTTTCGGCTGAACGCCAGGATCTGCTGAACGAGATGGGCCGCCCTCTTTCCCGCCTTCAAGATTTCCCGGACCATGCAATAACCGTCGCTTCCGGGCAGAAGATCTTCCATCAGAAGTTCCGCCATCCCCGTGACAGGGGTCAGAATATTATTGAAATCGTGGGCGATTCCTCCCGCCAGGCTGCCTATGGCTTCCAGTTTCTGGGACTCCTCCATCCTTTCGGCCATGCGCTTTTTCTCCGTGACATCGGTGCCTATCGCCACAAGAGAAAAGGGGATTCCCCGGTCATCCCGTACCAGCCTGGTACGACAGGCAAGGGTTATTTCCTCACCCTTGCCGGAATGGCTGACGACTTCCCCCTCCCACTGGCCCATTTCCAGAACCTGGGACAGGATCTCCCTCTGGGAAGCTCCCCCTATCTGGGCCTCTCCGTAGATATCAACAGATCGTCCGACCAGTTCCTCCCGCCTGTAATCCAGGGTCCGGCATTCCGTCTCATTCACATAGGTGATATTTCCCTCAAGGTCGGTTGCAACGATATGATCCTGTATCTGATCCAGAAGCAGAGCCTGGAATTTCAGGTCCATCTCCTGCTTTTTCCTTGTGGTAATATCCTTGATAAAACTGACGAACTCCTTTTCGTTTCTCCTTAACTGGATGATGACTTCAAGATCCACAGGGGAACCGTCTTTCTTCCGCTGAACCGTTTCGAACTGAACATGCCCTGTCTCCAGCAGCTTCCGCAGCCGTTCCGTTTCCTCTCCAGGGGTATCTTCCCTTTCAATATCCTCTATTCCCATGGTCAGAAGTTCTTCCTCTCCGTATCCCACCATGCGGCAATAGGCCTGGTTGACTTCAAGGATCCGCCCATTAATATCCATACGGACAAAACCGTCCAGAGAAGTCTGGATAATAGACCGGTACCGGTCTTCCAGCTCTTTCTTTTCCGTTATATCCTCACCGGAGCAGAGAAGTCTTGTGATATCCCCCTGGTTGTTCGTGATGTACGTATTGTACCAGACGATGTTTCTGATATTTCCGGTACGGGTTTGTATCCGGTTTTCGAAGGATTCGGGGAGCTCTATCTCCCTCCGGATAAAGCGGGAAAAGACTGATCTCACCTCCTCCCTGCAGTCATCGGGAAGAAATTCGCCGAACCAGTCTCTCCCCATCAGATTCTCCCTGCTCCATTCCAGAACTCTGCAGGCATAGTCGTTGACCAGAGTAATTTTACCGGAGGGATCCATTCCGATAAAAACGACCTCGGACATGTTAAGATATCGGTCGGCCAGCTTCTTCTGCTTCAGAATCTCCTCTTCCGCTTCCTTCCGCCTGTCTATGTCCCCATGAGTCCCCACCAGACGGGACGCCCGGCCTTCGCTGTCCCACTCTACGGCTTTCCCCCTGGTTAAAACCCATTTCCAGTGACCTTCCTCAGTTTTTACCCGGAACTCCGTCTCGAAGGGTTCACCCGATTTCATACTCTCCGAAATGATTCCATAGGTTTTATCCAGATCTTCGGGATGAACCAGCTCAAGGCAGGAAGCCAGATTCAGAGGAATTTCCTTAACTTCATACCCCAGCATGGTGTAGCATTTGGAGCTCAGAAACAGTTCGTCCTTGCCGGGCTGCCACTCCCAGATCCCGTCTGAGACGGCTTCCACAGCCCGGGAATAGCGGGTTTCGCTTCTCTTCAGCGCCTGCCTTATGAGGTACGGTTCGGTGATATCATGCTGAATTCCCACGACATGACTGGCTTTCCCCTTTTTATCATACTTGACGATCGCCCGGGCATGATGCAGCCTTTCCGAGCCGTCGGGGAGGATGACCCGGTAGGTCTGATCATAGGTCCCCCCTTCCCGGACAAGATCCTTCATAGCCCTGTCCACCGGCTCCCTTTCATCGGGATGAATAAAACGGAGGAATTCTTCATGGGGAAATCCCGAAGTTCTGTAGGGCAGGCCGAAAAGGGAAAAGTACTCCTCGGAGCACTGGGACGTATTCTCCGCAATATTCCAGCTCCAGCTCCCCAGGCTGGCGATTCGCTGTGCTTCCAGCAAATGGTTCCGGCTTATCCGGGCTTCCTCCAAAGTATATTCCAGCTGGTCACGGGTCATTCTGTTATCCTGCTCCAGAGAACGGAGATCAGTGATATCATCCAAAATGACGATTGCCCCCGTAAAAGCCTCTCCTCCTTCAAGGGGGCTGACCGAGGATCTCACTCTTCTTCTCTCCCCCTTCCGGGTCAGGATTTCCCACTCTCCGTGCCGGTCAGAAGAATTCTCCTGAAAAAACCGGTCGACAGGACAGTCTCTGCAGCATCGCTGTCCTTCATCGCCGAATACTTCATAACACTTCCTGCCGGAGATCTCATCCCTCTTCCATCCGGTCAGTTTTTCCGACGCCCGGTTGACATAGAGAAGGTTCTTGTCCATATCACGGATATAAACCGATTCGTTCATACTCTCAAGAATGGCTTGGTGAAAATCGGGAGATTTCAATATCACAGGCAGTCCTCTTTACCGGGGAGAAACCGATATCAAATGTTAATTATTCTTAATCTTAGTTGATTACACACCCTGTGTCAAATAAAAAGCTGATGCTTTGCTTACTCAATAACCGGCAGATAAATACGGAATGTAGCTCCCCTTCCCACTTCACTCTCCACGGCGATCTCTCCCTTATGTTCCTTGACAATTCCGTAAACCACAGCCAGCCCCAGACCGGTGCCCTTTCCCAGTTCCTTCGTGGTGAAATAGGGCTCGAAAATCCTTTCGCTCACCTCACGGGAGATACCGCAGCCCTCGTCGGATATGGAAAGGACCGCATACCTCCCTTCCGGCAGGGAAGCCAGCTTCCCCTTATCCTCACCCAGACGTTCCTCACCCAGAAAAATGCGGATTTCCCCTTTTCTCCGTTCCATGGCATGGCCCGCATTGGTCAGGATGTTAAGAATGACCTGATGCAGCTGGGTAGGATCGGCCTTGACCAGACCGCAGGGTCGGTCTATATCCATCACGATCTTGACTCCAGCGGGAACGGCCGCCTTGAAAAGGCCATGGGTTTCCCGGATAATCGGCGCCAGCGCCACATCGGAGTAACGGCGGGGGCTTCTCCTGCTGAAGGCGAGAATCTGCCTGACCAGATCGGCCCCCCTCTCGCTTGCCTCGAAGATATCCCGTACTTTCCCGTAAGAGACGTGCTCCCGGGGAATTTCCTGCATGATCAGTTCGGACAATCCCATTACCGGAGTCAGGATATTGTTGAAATCGTGGGCGATTCCCCCGGCCAGACTGCCAATGGACTCCAGCTTCTGGGATTGTCTCAGCTGGTCGGCGATACGTCTTTTTTCCGTTATATCCTCTCCCGCACTCAGAATACTCACGGGACGGCCTTCCCCGTCGGTAATCAGACTGTTGTGCCAGGCCACGATAATCTCCCGTCCCGAAGCGGTTCGGATAGAGTTCTCATGATACTCCATAGGAGCCGTCATCTCACCCCGAGCCACCATTCGAAGCAGCTTTCTCACGCTCTCCTGCTGGGAACAGGGAATGAAAGAGTCCACCCAGTCCCGGCCGATAATCATGCACTCCTCCGGGCATTCCAGAACCCGCCGGGCATAGCGGTTCGCCAGGAGGACCTTCCCTTCAAGGTCAACCCCGATAAAAATGACATTCGCCATATTCAGGTACTTCTCGGCTGTTCGCTTCTGGTTAAGGATCTCCGCTTCATACTCCTTGCGCCTGTCCAGATCCATATGGGTCCCCAGCATACGGAGAGCCCGCCCCCGGTCATCCTTTCCCACGGTTCGGCCCCGGGCCAGAATCCATTTCCACATTCCCGCCTTCGTGCGCAGCCTGTACTCTATTTCAAAGGAGCTCCCCGATTCCCGGCTTTCCCCGACGGCTTTGAGAAAATCGTCCCTGTCCTCGGGATGGATGAGATCCCTCCAGAAAGCCATATCGGGGTCCATCGTCTCCGGGCCGTAACCCAGCATGGAAAACCATTTACCGCTGAGATAGAGCTTATCATCGGAGATCTGCCAGTCCCAGACACCGTCGGAAACGGCATCCAGGGCCAGGGACAAGCGCTCCCGGCTCTCCACCAGAGCCCTTTCGGTCAGATAAAGATCGGTAATATCATGAACAATTCCGACATTGATGTCCGGAAGTCCCCCCTCCCCTCTTTTCACCTCGGCCCGGGCGTTATGAACCCTCTCCGAGCCGTCGTGAAGAATCACCCGGTAGGTTTCGTGAAAAACGGAGTGTTCCCTTACCGATTTATCCATGGCTAAATGGATTCTCTCCCGGTCTTCGGGATGCATGATATTATAAATATAGTTCCTTGAGAGCCCCTCCGGACTATAGGGCAGATGAAAAAGCTGGAAATATCCCTTGGAACCGTAGAAGATATCGTCGCCCACCACCCGGCGCCAGCTTCCGACCCGGCCGATCTCCTGAGCTTCCTCCAGCTCCCTCTGCTTGGCGGCCAGCTCCCTCTCCATCTTCTTGCGCTCGCTGATATCCACATGGGTCCCCACGAGCCGGACGGCCCTTCCTGAATCATCGAAAAGGACATTGGCCCGTGAAAGAATATCCACCCAATGGCCCATTTTGTGGCGCATCCGGAATTCCACCTCTAAACGGTCACGCGTTCCGGTCAAAACCTCGTTCAGGAATTTCTTGACAAGAACAAGATCCCCCGATTCCGTCAGCCTCTCCCATTGGCTTATTTCATTCTCGATTTCATCATCCTCGTATCCGATAAGCCTTTTCCAGGCGGGAGAATAGTAGATCTCTTCAGTCAGAAGGTTCCAGTCATAAAGACCGTCCCGGGTAAAATCCAGGGCCAGCTGAAGTCTTTCGGCGTTTTTTGCCATGTCGTGGGTCGGTGTTTCTTTGCGTTCCATAGAATATAAGGCCTTGCTCCCCCGGGAAGGAGATGGATCTATTGGAATTATAACCCCTCTTTGCCCATGTATCAACTTCCATTCTTATCGATTTTCCCTTCCCCCATGGAAGAAAGGTCGTACGGCCGTACACGTCAAAAGAAATTTGACAATATATATTTCTCCGAATATAACTGAATTATGGACAGGGATAAAAGAAATATGGCGGCCTTTCTCTGGCACGCCGTTCTTCTCGCGGTAACAGTGACCTTTACCGATATCAATACGGTTTTCCCGGCGATGATTCTGGGAATGGGGGGCAGCAAATTCCATGTGGGAATCCTCACGGGCATCATGGTGGGAGTTCCCCTGGCCGGCCAGCTCCTCTTTGCCGGATTTCTCCATACCCGGCCCCGTAAAAAGCCCTATCTGCTCATCGGAATCTACCTGCGGGTTCTCTCCCTGTCTCTCCTGGCCCTTTTCCTCCTGAGGAGCGGATCGTGGGCCCTGGAACCGCTCCTGGGGGGAATCTATCTTACCCTCCTCCTTTTTACCCTGGGAGGGGCTTTTGCCGGAATAAGCTATATGGACCTGGTGGGAAAATCCTTTCCCGGAGAAAAGCGGAAGCTCTTTGTTCTGCGCCGCCAGACGGTCATGTCCTCGGGCATGCTCGTTTCCGCCCTTCTGACCCGCCTGATCATGGGACGGCTGGAACAGAGCTATCCCCTCCTCTTCGGGCTTTCCGCCGCGGCTCTCCTTCTGGCCAGTATAGGATTTCTGAATATCAGCGAAATGACCCACCCGGCCCGCAGACAGAATCTATCGGCGGGGGAGATAATCCGCCTGATACCCTCTTATCTTAAGTCCGATCCCACCCTGGCCCGCTACATTGCCGCTTCGAATCTTCTGGGGCTGGGAACGGTGCTCCTGCCCTTCTATATGGCACTGGCCAGGGATACCTACAGGCTGGACAACACCATGGTGGGCAATCTGATCCTCATACAGTTCGCCGGGATGATCCTGAGCAATATCCTGTGGCGCCGTATTGTCTCCCGTAAGAGCTTTAAGGGGATGCTGAAAGTCTGGAGCCTTTTGGGCTTTATCATGCCCCCCGTCGCCCTGGCAGCCTCCCGTTTCCTGCCCCTGGGAGGGTTCGTTCCGGTTTTTCTTTTTACCGGATTCTACCTGGGCGCCCAGAAAGTAACTTCCGACGCGGTTCTCATGGAAATCAGCAATGAGGAAAACCGGGCTCTCTACACGGGGATTTTCGGAACCTTTAACATAAGTCTGGCCCTGTTCCCCATCATTATCGGCTCTCTCATCGGATTCACCGGGTTCGCCCCTCTTTTCCTGCTCACATCTCTGGCCGCCGGAGCCTCATCCTTTTTCATCGGAAAAATGATCTGCCCCGTAGATAAAATACAAATGTAGAACCGCTTTGAAAGCGGCTCTGTAATCTTTATGGGTTGATCTTCTTTCCAAAACGTTCCATCATCCAGGAAAAAGCCAGGAGAATTACCATGTCTGACCGCCGATACTGGATTGATACGCTCGTGAAAACAGCAACCCCTGTTTTCTCCGCCCTTGCCCGTGACGAACTGCGCCGAACCATGCCCGTGGAAACAACGGGAGATCCCGGACAAAGAGCCCTCTATACCCACCTGGAGGCGGTAGGCCGCTGCCTGACCGGCATTGGTCCCTGGCTTGAACTGACAGGGACCGGGGAGGTTGAGAAGAAACAGCAGGAAACCCTCGCCGAGCTGGTGAGAAAGGGTCTTGCCACAGGAGTGGACCCGGACAAGGCCGATTACCTGAACTTCAGCCGGGGAGACCAGCCGGTGGTGGACGCGGCCTTCCTGGCCCAGGGCCTGCTCCGTTCCTGGAACTCCGTCTGGCTCAAGCTGGACGCTCAGACACAGGCCGGAACCATATCTCTCCTTGAATCAAGCCGGAAAATCAAACCCTATTACAGCAACTGGCTGCTCTTTTCCGCCATGATCGAAACCTTTCTCTGCAGGGCGGGACAGGAGTGGGACCGAATGCGGATCGACTACGCCCTGAAACAGCATGAGCAGTGGTACAAGGGGGACGGCCACTACGGGGACGGTCCGGAATTTCACTGGGACTACTACAACAGCTTCGTGATTCAGCCCATGATATACGATATTCTTCATTCGGAGCCGTCGATCGGGAAAGAATGGAAGGAGATGGTTGAACCGTCCCGCGAAAGGCTCTCCCGATACGCCGGAATCCAGGAAAGGCTTATCTCCCCCGAAGGAACTTTCCCCCCCATAGGCCGCTCCCTGACCTACCGGTACGGAGCGTTTCATGCTCTTTCCATGGCGGCGGCAAAGGAGATTCTTCCCGAAGGCGTCTCGCCGGCTTCCGTCCGCTGTGCCCTCACAAAGGTCATCCGGAGGCAGATGGAAGCTCCCGGAACCTTCGACGCCGATGGCTGGCTGACCGTCGGATATGCCGGGCATCAGCCCTCCCTGGGAGAACCCTACATTTCCACCGGAAGCCTTTACCTCTGTCTCGCCGGAATGCAGTGCCTCGGCCTGCCCGAGAGCCATGAGTTCTGGGCGGCACCGGATGAACCGTGGACCGCGGTGAAAATATGGGGAGGAGAAGACGCCCCCTGCGACCATGCCCTGGGCAAGAATTAGCCGCTTCCGATCAGTTCATGGACGATCCGGCTTATCTCGATATCCCTGAAAGGCTTTTTCAGAAATCCGGACAGATTTACATCATGGAGGATCTCTTCATTGCTATCCTTTGAAAAACCGGAGGACAGAAGAATGGGGAGATCCCTCCTGATCGCTTTAATCTCGGCCGCGGTCTCCCTTCCGTTCATGCCGGTCATCGTCATATCCATAATAACCAGATCGAAGTAATTTTTATTCTCCCTTATAATCTCCAGAGCTTCCAGCCCGTCGCCGGCGGGAGTCACCTTATAGCCCAGATTCGTCAATAGGGACTCGGTCGTGATCCTTACGAGATATTCATCATCCACCAGCAGAATGCGGCCCGAACCGGTCTGCAGCTTATCCTCCCCTACATTGGAAATCCCGTTCCGGACACAGGGAATGTAGATATGAAAGATGGTGCCCACATACTCCTCGCTGTATACATGGATGGCCCCTCCGTGATGCTCGATAATACCGAAAGAGCTGGACAGACCGAGCCCGGCCCCCTTCCCGAACTCTTTGGTCGTGAAAAAGGGATCAAAAATTCTGTGAAGCTTATCCCGGGGAATCCCCACGCCGCTGTCTTCGATCTCTATCTTGCAGTACTCTCCGGGATGAAGATCGTGGGGACAGAGAGCGCAGTACTGTTCGTTCAGGTGAATATTCTGCAGGCGGTAGGTCAGGGTCCCCCCGTCGGGCATAGCCTGGTTGGCGTTAATACCCATATTGAGAAAAATTCTCTGCAGCCCCCCCCGGTCTCCTTTGACATAGGGATTCCATGATTCGTTGGTGAATTGAAGGCTTATTTTCTTATTAACCGATCTTTTCAGTATGGTAATCGTGCTCTCCAGTATCTCTCCCAGATCCAGAATCTTCATAACCGGACTTTCCACCCTGCTGAAATCCAGAAGTTTCCTTGTCAGGTCGGCGGCATGGTCGGACGCCTCCAGTATCATATTGGAATAGTCGACAATATTATCCTGATTTTCCGGATCCTCAAGAATGATCAGCTGTGCCGCATTCATGATGCTCGTCAGAAGATTATTGAAATCATGGGCGATTCCCCCGGCGAGCAGCCCCAGTGATTCCATTCGCTGCTTATGCTGCATCTCATTCTGAAGCCGGCGCAGGTCGGTGATATTGCCGGCATAAAGGTTCAGGTAGTCCTTGTCGTAAATATAGACAAGGGCGATCCGGTAGATCTTCTCCCCCACATCTTCCTCGATATACTTTATACTCTTCTCTTCTATCGCCTGGCGGGCTGTCGCGGCAATGTGATCGGGTATCTTATTTCCTATGGCGGACTGCCATTTCCTCAAGAGCGAGAGGGAAGCGGAATTGGCGATTGTGATAGTCATGGAATAGCTGATGCGCATGACAGGATCGGGATTCTCCCGCATAAACCGGGAGAGGTTCTCTATGAGTTCATTGGTTCTTCTTATCCGGTAATAGTGATAGAAGGAGTAGCAGATAACGGTGAGGAAGATAAGGGCGATAAAATAGTTCCTCACCTTCCTCAAATGAGCTTTTCTGCGGGTCAAATCGCGGGAGAGGGATTCATAATCCCCAAGCAAGGCCGCCTCCCGGGATTTCAGCTTAGCGATAACCGCTTCCCGTGCCGCCCCGTAGTCCGCGAAACCGGCGGACATAATCCCGTCGGTAAGCTCCTTGAGCTTTACCGCATAGGGGGAAAGCCCTTTTCCCTCTCCTCCCGATTCATGATCTCTCCCCAAGGGATTAAACAGAAAAAACGGCAAATCGCTGTCAATAATCTCCAGGTACTCACTGGCGGAGCAGCCGGCTCTCAGTTCATCATCCCACGTCCCCTCCATCGGGGCGATCTCCATTCTCAGCCATGACTGAACCAAGTCCTGGTTTGCTCGGCCCAGCATTTCAATTCTCAGGATAGAGGCATTCAGGGAGAAAATGGTGATAATCACCGAGATGCAGAAAAGCCCCACTGCCCCATTCAGAAAGAGAGAGAGATTGATCCTTTCCTTCTCCGCAGACATAGAAGACCCCGCTAATCAGCGTCAAAGTCACAGGAACACAACAGTCCCCATTCAAACTACTTGATAGGACCATGCGTTTCATTTCTTAATTTCCCGGATTTTTTACATTGATGAAACAGAAGGAGAACGGCTTTTTAAATTATCCCCCATTTTTAGGCAGAAATCAACTTCCCCGACAGAATTCTCCTCAGGAACATCCTAAATCGTGTATAATATGTCCATGGAAGGAAGAAAAATCAGAGAGTCGGGCTTCAGAGAAGCCGTGCTAATGGATAACGATCAGATCCGCGTCGTCATCGATGCCGAAAAGGGCATGGTTCCCGAGTTGAGCATGCCCCGGGGAACAGGCCGTCTCAACGCCCATTGGCAGCCCTGGTTCAGAGCCAATTCGGGAGACCCCTGGGATGAAGCGAAACATGCCCCCTTCTGGGGAGCTCCCCTTCTCTACGACATAGGGGGCAATTTCCCCTGCGTTCCCAACTTCGGCCCGGGCAACAGAGCCGGCAGTTACGACCTGCCCCCCCACGGCCATACGGCCCGGCTCGCCTGGAGCCAGGAGCCCCCGGCAGTCACCGATGATGAAATCAGCCTTGTCAGCACCCTGGAACCCGGGGATCACCCTTTCCGCTATACCAAAAAAGATCTTCTGATCAAAAACCATCCCGTTCACTACACCGCCCTGACCATAGAAAATCGGGGAGATGCTCCCCTGCCCTACAACTGCGGATGGCACAATACGGTGGGGGCCCCTTTTCTGGAAACGGGCTGCCTGATTGACAATAACGCCCGTGCCTTCGCCGTACCGGACAGGGGAACGGAATTCGATGAAACGGGCCGGCTCGCCTTCGGAGGTGAATCGGATTCTATGGAGCGCATGCCGACCCGGGACGGGGGTTATGCCGATATGCATCGGGTGGAAGGAATCACCGGCTATACCGATTTTATTACCGGGGCGGTACCGGCAGATTCTCCTCTCGGATGGAGCAGCCTGGTCAATCCACGACTCAGGGCCGTCTATCTGACGTTCTTTACCGGTCCCGCCTCAATAGGGGAGGAGGAGATTCCCCTTTACTTTTATGACTACTGGCTGAACTATGGCGGCCGCTCCTATACGCCCTGGGCGGCGGAGAAGGGACTGACCGACCAGACATTCTGCCTGGGAACGGAGAACAGCACAGGCTGCTTTGCCAACGGATTATCCCATTGCCTGAAGTCACCCGCGCTTCTGGGACATCCCACGTACCTGACTCTGAGAGGAAAGGAAAAGAAAACCCTTTACTACGGAACCCTGTTCGCATCCTATGATACGGACGTACTTGACAGGGGCGTGGCCGATGTGACCTCCGACGGGAGAGACCTTCTGATCAGGGGAAAATCAGGAGGTACCCTGGCGATATCGTGCGATACGCCCTTCTCCCGTCTGGGCCGTTAAAATATGTCGTCTCCTATGTACAGAACATAACCGTTCAAATCGATATTCTCCCCGCCTCCCGCAAGGGAGGAGATATGGGAATCGCCCGTTAAAATCCAGCGGCTGCTCCCATCCAGAGAGACGGATACTATCCCATCCTCCCCTTCTCCGTTCACAACTCCCCGGAAGATGGTTCCTTCGGAAAGGACCATCTCCAGAGTGGAAATTCCGTCGACCATAATGCTTCCGCCCATAGGCTGATCAACAGCGAGGAGATGACAATCCCCGCCGTTCTCTCCGGCGACACCCCAGCCGTTACGGGCATCATTGCCGGCAACCTTGAGAAGAACATCATCGGACAGAGTAAGCTCCACATTCTCCAGGGTGATATCGCACGCCGTATTGGTTACGTAGATCATATCACCGTTGTGAGACGTCAGGCTGCCTCCCTTCATAGTAAATGAGCTGCGTCCCGTCTCCGCATCGCCGGACATACTCTGATAAATCATGACGTTCTGATAATTTTCCACGTTCTGCTTCTGCATATTCCCCTGGGCATCACAATCGATTACCCTCAGGGAATTCTTTCCTTCCACCACAAAAGCTTCCGATGATGTCGCCGTCAAATCGGCCCCTTCCACGGTAATAGCGGCGGTACAGTAAACGGCGGGAGAACCTTCGCCATGAGCCTTATAAGTTCCCTCTTTTACGGTCAGCGTTCCGCCTCCCCGATCCGTACGAAGCGCGGCGGAGGAGCGGCCCTGTGTCTCCACATCGCAGTTATCCACCGTCATGGCTCCGCCGCCGGTTACCATGACACCCCCCGAATTATTCCCGCTCGTCCTGATGACAGACTGAGTCAGGGTCACATCCGTGCCTTCCCCGTAGGAGAAAACGCCGTTTCCCCCGTCGGCCGTACTATCAACAGTAATATGACTCAAGGTCACCCCGGCCCCGTTCAAAGCCAGAAAAGCGGCATTACTCCCGTAGAAATTGCTCGAATCTCCCGCGGCTGCGTCTCCCCCGTTTTTTTCAATGGTTATATCCTTAAGAAGCAGCCCGGTTTCACCATCCACACGGACCGCATTTTCCTGATCTCCCGCTGAAATGAAAACTTCTCCGGTAATATCGGTATCCGCCGTATACGCGGCCGATCCATGATCCACGCCGTTCCCGGAACCGCCGGGACCGCCCATCATGCCGGGAGCTCCCCCCGGGCCGCCGCCGGGGCCGCCAATCATGCCGGGGCCTCCCCCGATAAAGGAGAGCTTGTAGAGAATAGAAACAATCTCTGTCCGGGTCATCTCCCGGTCCGGAGAAAAGAGCCCCTCTCCGTCAGGCTCAAAGAATCCCATACGGCTTAAGGTTCCCACGGCCGTCTGCCCCTCTTCACTCATGGTATCTCCATCGGTATAAGCCGAAACATCATGGGAAACCATTTCACCGGGCATTCCATTGGCAAGCTCGCTGCGATAAATCCACAACGCCGCCTGTTCCCTGGTCACCCCTTCATCGGCGGTAAAGTACTTGGTATCCTCAAACACACCGGAGGCTTTTCCCCTCATGACCGCCTGATAATAATACTCAGTTGTCGGAACATCCCCGTAACTGAATCCTTCGGCGGGATACCGGTATTTGCCGTAAAGCATGAAGGCCAATTCCCCTCTCGTCAGAATATCCTCAGGGCGGAAAAGGCCGGAGCCATCGGGATCGGCAAGCAGTCCCTTTTCATAAAGGTAATCCACATAGGCATTGATAGAGACGGTGGATTCATCCAGATCACCGAAATGTACCGAGTGGCTCTGCCGTTCCAGATCGGCGGCATCCATTCCCATAGGCATGCCCTGGGGAGGGTTTCCCCGGGGGGGAGCGCCTTCCGGCCGGCCCATCGGTCCGTTCCCGGGACCGGGAGTCACGTCTGTACTGTTGACAGAACCGGTACTATCCTCGGATTTTCCACTGGCCGTCAGAGGGAAAATCGCCGAAAAAGTCAGTAAGAACAGGATCAGTCCCTTATAGGTACGGGAACTATTCATATGTTTATAACCTCGCTTCTGAATTCATTAGTCTTGCGTTTATAAGATAGGGAAACAAGGGGGACAGAGGATTAATACAAAGTTAAAGAAATGTAAAAAATGTCAAATGTCCCTCTTCGTGCTCCCGAAGATCAGGCCGGTCACCGGATATTATGATCATTCCCCCCGGAACCAACCGTCGTAACCGCAGAATTCACAGTAAAATCGTCCTGTTCGGAGCCATCTGAATAGGCAAGATTCTCCAGACACAGCCCATAAAAATCATTATCGCCGCTGCCGGTGCCCCCGGTGTAGACGATATATGTCGATCCCGTTTCAATTCCGGGAGAGGAGAGAATCATCTTGCTGTAATCGGAGGGGATGGAATAGACAAATACCCTATCTCCCCCGCTCGAAACTATTCCCAGAACATCATCAGCCGCACCGCTGCCCAGGAGTACCACATTCTGGGTACAGGAAGAAGACGTCGGTGTACTGTACGATCCGCCTATTCCTACAAATGTCCCGCCCGAAACAGCAAAGGTATTCTGATCACAGTCAAAGGACCCCTCCGGAGACGATGCGCCGACGGCAACAATCACCCCTCCGTTAATCGTCAAAGTCCCGTTGGAATCGACCGCATCATTCTCCGAACTGACGGCATAGATATATCCATCATTGATTTCGATGGACTCCCCCGCGTTAAGGCAGTCGTCGGCCGTCCGGATGGTAAGGTAACCATCATTAATCTCCACAAAGGATTTTCCTTCGATCCCCTCAGGGCTGCAGCTTTCTCCTGTGGAGTACTCATAGGGCGTCCCGGTGGTGACAACCGAGATGATGCCGTTATTTATCTGCACATAAGGATCGGGATCATCGGCAGTATCAGCGGTCTCGCAGTCATCTTCCACATCCCAGGAAGCGGTCATTCCCTTACTGACCGATGTGATATCCAGAGTTCCCCCGTTGATAACGATAAAACCTTCTCCCGGATTATCCTCGGACCCTTCCACTTTAATGCCTTTGCTCTCGTCATCGGACACATTGCCGACAGCATTGATGGCCAGAGTCCCGTCGTCAAAGATGAAACCGTTTTTCGAGCGGATCCCATCCCGCGCCGTTACGTTGACATTCAGAGTTCCTTCCCTGATGCGGATATAATCCTTTGAGTAAATCCCATGCTTATAGCCGCCCTCGACAGTCAGCTCTCCCCCTCCCGAAAAAACAAGAGGACCTGCTCCGTATAAGGAAGCTTTCATATCCATTTCATCAGATCTGTCTTCGTCATCGGACAGAACATTCTCCGAACCGTCGGCAGTCACAATGAACGTCTTCTCAGAAGAGGCAATATCCAGAGCGGGTCCGGAGAGGCCGTTGATCGTCACGTCCTTCAGATATAGTTCGCAGGGAGTATCACTTTCAATGATCAGCGAATCATCCAGTGTTCCCGTCAAGGTATACCGAATCCTTCCGGAAACGGATGAAGCAACGTCCACACCGTTATCCGTCCAGGACACCGTCAGGGTACCTGCCTCATCGGTCAGAAGGGAAACAACCGCAGAACTCAATGCCTGGGGCTGGCCGGAATCAATCTGCACAGATCCATTCGTAAAATCCAGCATGACATCATAATCAAAGCTGATATTGGATACGATATCAGCCTCATCATAGGTATCAGCCTCTTCCGCTACGGACACCGCATAGATCTGGGTATCGATGGTGCTGCTTCCGCCGCTTCCCGAATCGTTCCCCGCGGAAGAGGAATAATCCCCCGCCGTACACCCGGTCAGAAAACAGTATGCCAGAATCATGGGAATGGATATTGGTAGATTTTTCATTATATTCCTCCGGAAGAAGAATATAACCCGCCTGTGTGTCCGGCGGGTGAACAAGGGGGGAATTGTGGGAAAACTGTCAGCCCCTATTATCCGAGCTTCTTGAAGAGGTCCTCTGCCCGCTTAATAGCCTGATAGGTCGACTGGTGGAGCTGCATGCCGGAGAAGAACAGATCCTCGTCTTTGACGCCTTCCAGAAGACCGGACTCGATAAGGATCTCGCCCATGCCCTGGGAAATCCCGCAGAACAGGACATGCCCTCCCCGGGCCCGGATTCCCTTCAGAAAGCGCCTCAGGACCTCCACGCAGGTCAGGTCGATGCTGCTCACCCTTTTAAACCGAATGACGAAGACCCGGCTTTTTTCGGAAAGGCGGCTCAGCTTCATCTCCAGATCCCCGGAGTTGCCGAAGAAGAGGATTCCCTCCAGCTGAACCACAAGGTAGGGTTCATAAGACCGGGCATCCCTCAGCCTCTTCTCCTCGAGATTTCCTTCCTTCTCCTTCAGAATCCTGACCTGAGCTTCGCTGGAGCTCCGGAAATAGACGATAAAAGAGCTGATAACTCCCAGATAGATAGCCCAGTTGAGGCTGGGAAGGAAGATCGTCCCCAGCAGAGTGACAATCGCGACAATTCCCTCTGCCCGGGAAAGGGCGAAGGCTTTCTTCACCTCTTTGACTTTAAGCAGATTAATAGCGGTCATCATAATCAGAGTCGCCAGGGTGGCCGATGGGATCCAACGGGCGAAACGTCCGAAGAAAAGAAAAATCAGAGCCGTGAAAACACCTATGAGAATGCCGCTTATCCGGCTTTTGGCTCCCGAATAGTAATTCAGAAAACTCTGGGTGAAAGATCCCCCCGCGGGAAGGCACTGGAACTGGGCTCCCGCCATATTCAAAATCCCCTGGGAGATAAATTCTCTGTTGGCATTGATTTTATCTCCCGATTCCTGGGCCAGGGAGCGGGCAATGGAGGAGGATTGAACAAGGCCGATGATCGCAACAGCCAGAGCATCGGAAGAAACATGTCCCATAAGCTTAAGGCTCAGGGGGATCGGACGGAAAGCGGGAAGCCCCTGGGGTATATCCCCTGTCAGAGAGACGCCCCTTCCCTCCAGAGAAAAGAGGGCGCATAATCCCCCGGTTATCAGTATGGCGATAAGAGGACCGGGAAGAAGCTTATTGATACGCCGGGCGATAAAAACGACGGCGAGGGTCAGCAGGGTCAGTCCCAGGGCATAGGGATTCATCTCCCCCAGGTGGGTCAGGGTGAAATAAACTTTATCCACCGGCGAGTGATTTCCCTCGGGCAGGGCCATCCCCAGAATCTTATAGAACTGCCCCATGGCGATAAGGAGACCGGCGCCGGTCATGAAGCCCACCATGACGGAGTGGGAGATATAATTAACCACTTGCCCCAGCCGCAGAAGACCGCTCAGAGCCTGAATGCACCCGGCGGTGAACGTAATGAGAAAAAGCATCGAAAGGGGGTCATCCACCCCGGCATGGGCCGCGAGGATACCCGCGGTCAGCACGCAGAGGGCATTGGTCGGACCGTTATACATGTAATTGGAGCTTCCCAGGAGGGAACCGAGAATCACGGGGATGATAGCCGTATACAAGCCGTAGACCGGATTGAGTCCGGCTATCATGGCAAAAGCCATGGACTGGGGAATGGCCACAACCGCGACGGTAATCGCCGCTTTGGCGTCCTCCCCCAGCAGAAGGGTGCTGTAATTCTGAAGATGAAAAAACTTCAATACCCTGTTCATATCGTCTTAGTATAGATCGTATGACAAAGGGAGATCAAGAACGGATTTTCAATGCTTTCTGATGCAGAAGGGAATCGACAACCTTTTTTCGGCCCGAAGCGAGGAGCCGCTGAACCGTTCCCCGGGAGATTCCCATCGCCTCGGCCGCCTCGATCTGGCTCAGACCGTCATAGTCGCAGAGGCGCAGGGCTTCGAACTCATCGAGCATAAGTTCCTCGATCTGCAGTTCGCAGGCGGGAATTCCGGAGGGCTTGAAAAAACGGCCCTCCTCTAAACGGCGGCAGTTTCTCTGTTTATGTCGTCGTGGCATACACTAATGATTATAGGTGATTTTCTCTATCTTCTCAACCAGGTTCTCCCAGAACCGTACTTCGGGAAAATCGGGCAGAGCCAGAGACGGGATCTCTCTTCTGTTGACCGCCCGCCTCACATCATCGGACAGGGGGATTTCGCCCAACAGGGGAATGTCATTCTCCCGGGCGAATTCCCGGATGGCTCCGCCCAGATCATGTTCCAGTCCGGCTTTATTTATCAGAACCGCCGTTCTCACACGGATTTTCCCCGCCGTTTCCCAGACCCTCTTCATATCGTGAAAACCGGAAAGTGTTGGTTCAGCCACAATCAGGGCCAGATCAGCCCCGGTGATGGAAGAGATGACATTGCAGGCCACCCCCGGAGGGCCGTCTATCAGTACCGTATTGCATCCGTCCGCCTCAGCCCTCTCCCTGGCTCGCTGCCGGACAAGAGAAACCAGCCGTCCGGACACCTCTTCCCCGGGGACAAGGCGGGCATGTACCATGGGACCGTGGAGCGTCTCCGACTCATATAGATCCCCCGTCACCCACTCCTTGAGAGAGAGGGCATCCGCAGAACAGACGAGGGTACAGACCTTGCAGCCCTCACATTTCACCGGATCAATCTCTGCCTGACCACCTCTTAACTTTACGGCGGAAAAACGGCAGACCGAGAGACACGTCCCGCATCCGGTACATCTCGTCCCATCCGCGACCGCTTTACGGGAAGCCGAAACGGTTTCCTTCCTCGTGATCTGCGGCTCCAGAAGAATATCAAGATCGGGCGCATCCACATCGCAGTCAGCAAGAAGAGTATCCCTGAAATAGGGAATCAGAGAAGCGGTAACCGAGGTTTTTCCCGTTCCTCCCTTTCCGGAAATGACAACAATCTCCCTAAGAGCCATAGGACAGTCCTCCCTGAGCCAGCAGACGGCTCCACAAATCGGCAAAAATCACCCCAGCCTCTTCATGCTTTTCCGCAAGCAGCAAACCTTCCACCAGAGTACCGGCGTACTTTCGTGAAAAAGGCAGTTTCCCCAGAATCGGCAGTCCCCTATCCCGGCAGTAAGCAAGGAGCTCCTCTTCATTTTCGCCTGCCTTATTAATAAAGACACCCGAAGGGACCGAAAGTTTATCCAGCATCTCTACGACCATTTTCATATCGCTCAGGGCAAAAGGGGTCGGTTCTGTCACGATGAGAGCATAATCGGCGCCCTCCGCCGCCTTTACGGCCGAACAGGCGCAGCCGGGAGGTGCATCAATAATCCGATGGGACCCATTCCCCCTTTCGCTCAATACACTATCGATAATCTTCTCCGCCGAAAACTCTCCTGTATCAAGAAGACCGTCAATAAATAACTGACCGTTTCCGCGGAGAAATCGCCCGACCCGGCCAATTTCTCTTTTCTCAAAGCGAATCGCCTTTTCGGGGCAGACAAGGGCGCATCCTCCGCAGTCATGGCAAAGCTCCGCCATGACGAGGTTGGTTTTCTCCGTACTCAAGAGGGCGTTGAACTGACAAAAGCGGGCGCAGGCGCCGCAATGGGTACAGAGTTCTTCATCAATCCGGGGGAAACCGGTATACACGGGTACATCGCGCTTCATGGCGGGAGCCATGAAAAGATGACCGTTCGGTTCTTCCACATCGCAGTCAAGCAAAGCCGCCGCCGATCCGGCTATCACGGCCAGATTCGTAGAAACGGTGGTTTTTCCCGTCCCCCCTTTACCGCTTAATACTACAATATCCAGATCAGGCTCTCCTTAATCCGCCCCCCGTCGAGGGGCTCTTTCGCTCTTCAAGCTTATTTTCTTTATATGAGGAGAGAACCTCCGAAACAGTCCGGGCCTCTCCGATATGGAAAACCCTTATTCCCAGAGGTTCCATGGCGGCCATGGCCTTGGGCCCCACTTCGGGGGAAAGGACAACGGTAACATCCTCATCGGCCAGAGTCTGAACCGCTTTTACTCCCGCACCGGAAGGGGACGAGGGAGCTTCGTTCTCCAGAAACGTCTGTTTTCCCTCTCCGTCGATGAGACAGAAAAAAGGGCACCGGCCGAACCGCTCATCAATCTGGGGGTCAGCTTCCCTGTCCTTAACAGGCACAGCAATCATACTAGCAATCTCCCCTAGCGCCTGCCGGCTTCGTCCAGCCCTCGCCCGCTTCACCCGCACGGTAAAGACCGCCGGGCCTTCCCTGAACGGCGGCCCTGTTCCCGTATCCGGGCGCTCCGTTCCGGAAGCCCATCCCCCGGCCCGGGCCCATGCCGCGTCCCATTGCCGCGCCGAAACCACGGCCGGAACCGGCTCCTGCCAGGCCCCGTCCCCTACCTCTTCCACATCCATGCGCCGCTCTGCCGCGGCCTCCGAAGCCGGTATATTCGGGGTTGGAACACCAGCCCTTTCCATCGTTCATCGGACCTAATCCGTTTCTGTTCATATCATACCTCCTAATGGTTATGATCATGCTCGCAGGCGGATCCGGTCGATTCCAGATTGCCGCTCAGAAAAACCCGAACGTTCTCATCTATCGAGCCGGAAGCGCCCAGAATTACGTCAATATCGTTCTGCTTGAACAAATTGACAGCCATCTGCCCCATTCCGCCGGTAAGGATAACGTCGGCCTTCTTCTCAGCCAGAAACTTGGGCATGACACCCGGTTCATGGGGGGGAGGAGTGACGTAAGTCGTCTCTTTCACTTCCCCGTTCTCGCAATCGATCAGGGCGAATTCCTTACAGTGACCGAAGTGGGACTCCACATTGATTCTATCGTTGGTGGGTATACCAATTCTCATTTTTTTCTCCTTTCGACACTCGGAAAGCTCCGGCATCCGGCCGGTCCCGGGGTCTTATCATGTTGGGGCACAAAAAACATTTTGTGCATATGCACATATTAAACCCGAAAAAAAGATAGGTCAAGGGAGAAACGGGAATTTTACGCTTCCCCCTATGCTCCCGGCCGTCTGTCTACCCTTCGGCCGGATTTTTCTCACCATGATTTATAGAACTTAAGTTCTATTTACCATATTCATATCCGCTCTATAATTATTGTTGCGTTAAGCATTCACTTCATTTCATCAAAGAACACGCGGGAGAACCTATGAAAAAATTGTTTTACCTCGCCCTGACGATAGATCAGGGGACTCTGACACCGGTATTCTCTCCCCTATCGATAGCCGCCGAGAATCCCCAGATAGACTTCGCCTACGATGACACCGATCTCACGACCTACTAATTCCCGTCCCGGCCCTCCGGGGCCGGGCAACGCAGGCGCCCTATTCGCCCCCGATCTCACCCTTCAGCCCGATCGCCTCGGCGGACTCCTTCATCCCGTCGATGCACTCCTGCATCAGCTCGCCGATCTCCAGGCCGATCATCTCCGCGCCCTTCAGCACCAGATCCCGGTCCACCCCGGCGGCGAACCCCTTGGACTTCCACTTCTTCTTCACCGACTTCACCGTCAGGTCCAGCACGCTCTTGCTCGGCCGCATCAGGCAGGTGGCGTAAATCAGCCCGGTCAGCTCGTCGCAGGCATAAAGATACTTCTCCATAAACTCCGCCGGCTCCTCGTCGGAGCAAATCCCCCACCCGTGGGAACAGACCCCGTGGATATACTCCTCAGGCCAGCCCTCTCCCTCAAGGATCACCCGGGCCTTCACGCAGTGCTGTTCGGGAAACTTCTCATAATCGATATCGTGGACCAGCCCGATCACGCCCCATTTATCCCCGTCCTCGCCCCTTTTCAGGGCCGCATGGCGCATCACCGACTCCACCGTCAGGGCGTGAACGATAAGATTCTCCGACTCATTGTACTTCTTAAGCAAAGTAAAAGCTTCCTCTCTCGTGGGCATAAATTCCTCCTGATGCCCCCCATCATATCACGATTGACTTCTTTATGGGCCCCCCTGCGCGCCTCCGGCCCGCAGGCCGCTATGTCCGGGGGTCCGCTATCGCTCCCGTCCCGCCGGGCTCCCCCCGGCGCGACCGCCTCCGGCGCCCCTCCCAGCGCTGGGCCATGGTGCGCAATATTTTCCCGTTTTTAAAGAAAATAACTGGAAATCCCCCTAAAGATGTACTAGACTTTGTAACGCGACGCTTCGGCGTATGCGCTATTACAAAATACCCTCTTTGAAGAAAGGAGACCCAAACTTATGAAAAAGAAACAATTGGCACTGCTCTCTACAGCAGTTGCTTTCGCTTTGCTGATGACAGGATGTAACCTGGGCATGGCAGACACAGTCAGGATCGTGACCGATCCCACATTCCAGGTAAATCTGGGTGAGCGGTTAAATGTCTTAACCGATACAATCAACCTGGACGAAGAGCTAAATGATGCCATCAGTGATAATGCAGATGTTCTTTCTATAAATGACGTTGGCATTCCATACGATGTCGACGGTGATGCGGCCACTGATGATCAGACGGTCAAATCAATTCGCATGGAAATGGATCTTTTCAACTACTCCATAAACGACTTCGCCGGCGAAAACCTGAATCTGGATTCGATATCCCAGGACATTGACCCTGTTGAATTCACCATCCCCGAAATCAACAGCAACCAGTCCTTCGCAACCGGCTTCGACCCCATCGCTTTACCTATCGACGCATCGATTCCCACCGTATCAATCCCCTCCATTCCCGAAGTGGATGGAACTGCGACTGTATCGACCCCCACAGCCATAACGGCCGAAGGTTTTGATTCCATGACCTTTGATTCGGGGACCCTGTCGATAGCTGTGGCTATTACCGGCGGCTCCGGCTCCCAGACTGTCACCATCAACTCAGCACAGATAATGAATGGGGCCACGGAAGTGACCAATACGTCCAATACCCCGGTAACTGCTGACGGAACGCTTACCTTTCCTCTGTCGGGAGTAACCCTCCCCTCCTCCTTTACCATTGATTTTTCCGTAACGGTTACAGATGCGGCTCCCATAAATACCTTCACCATGGATCTGACATCTACATTCTCCGGAGACACTACGGTTACCGCCGCTACGGGCATAACAGTAGATGAAAGTCTTTCTGACACCGTAACGGTTCCCCTTGGGAATGCCGACTTGGTAAGTGCCGATATCGGAACCGGAGGAATAGATATAGACCTCAGCCTTGATCCTTCCTGGACAAACCTGGAAACAACCATGGATTGGACTCTGAGGCAGGGAGCCACGGTACTGGGCAGCGCGGCGGGCATTTCCGTAGACAACACGGACTCACTTCCCGGTACTGTTGAAATCGACCTTGCCGGAGTATCACTCACCGCCGCTGACCTGACTCTCGATTACACCGTATACGTTCAGACCGCCATCGACCAAACATCGGATTTCTCCGTTACATCGGGAGTGGATGAAGTTAGCGGAACAGCAACGGCAGGGATAACCTCTTTCAATACCTTGGTTCTGACTGTCCCCGATATGGACTTTACCGATACTATCATTGAAAACCTATCCTCCGACGTTACAGACAATATTACCTCCATTACCTTCGCCGATACCGCGGCGGTAACGATGCAAATAGTCAACAATCTTCCCGGGTCCACCACGATTGACGTGACACTGAACTCTACGGAACTGGGCCTCAGCGGAACGAACAGCTTCGCAAGCGGAACTAACAGTGACAGCTGGAGCATCCTCGATGGATCCTTCCCTAAAACCCTGACCATAGCATCTATCACCGACTCCGCAGATGACGCCGACACCGATGTGGACCTGGATCTCGGGATTTCCGTATCTATCTCCGGTTACAACAGCACGAACAGCCAGCTGACTCTTAATAACGTTAACGCCAAAGCAACCTATGGAATATCCGGAACGGTTACTACCGATCTTTCCATACAACAGGTAGTCATAAGCGGCGTAAACCTCCAGGAAGAGTATCCCGACGTAACCGGCGGCGAAGATCCCATGGATTTGAGCATGCTCAGCGATTACCTGCCCGATACTATAACCTTCCCCGGAATCGCCCCCGAACTCCTTCTGAATCTGGATACGTCCGAAACAATGAACTTGAAAGTATTCGTTCATGTTGATTACAAATACATGGATGCAACCGATACGGAACAGACCGTATCTCTCGACTTGATAGGAACGGACACCAATTCGGATGGAACTCCCGAAACGTACGGGGAGTATGATGAGGAAACTTCCTCCATTCCCCTTGATGAAGTCGGAACCATGATAAACCGGAGAGCCTACGATATTGTCTTCACCTATGACGTAATGCTTAACGGGGCGACGATAAATGTAAGCGGAAGCGACCAGAGAATGCAGACTGCCGTAGCTGCGGACATCCCCCTGCTGCTCAACTCCTCGGGAGACACTAAATTGGTTGATGAAAATGACGAAGATATCATCCCGGCTATGGATGAGGATATTTTCGGAAGAACCGCCGAAGACGATGAGATGAGCACATTTATTGATTTCCTGAAATCGGCCAGCATCGATGTAACTTACAAAAATGCGATATCCAATGATCCCGACAACCAATTGGTCGGATTCAGGCTCGATGTCGTGGAAGATACCAATCCGGCAGGCGAAAGTGATTTCAATTTTTCCCAAACTTTCCAAATAACCGATGCCCCTTCGGGAAACATATCACTTGCCCTGGATGAAAATGACTTTGACAGAATCGCTGCCGATTCGACGTTTATGCCCCGATTCGAACTATATCTCCTTGACGGGAATCACTATTTGCCGCAGGGATTCGACTTTGATATTTCAGCTCAAATCAGCATCCAGTCGGAAGTTGACACGACACTTGACGAACTCATGGGAGAAGACGAGTAATGAAAAATACAAATAAAAAAGGCTTATGCCTCCTATTGATGATATTAGTTACCGTGACCATGGGCCTGAGCGCCAACCCCATTCAGCCCTGGGATCACGAGTTCAACCCCGCTCTCCTGAGTACGGGAGAGAGAACTTTTCTGGAAGTGGGAACTTCCGCCAACGTGGCCGTTTCCAACAGCTATTTCACCATGCAGCAGCTTTTCCCCGCCGACGGGGTCCTTACCATAGACTTCAATGCCATGATGGATGATCTGGGAGACAAGGATCTCAAAGTAGCCCTCTCCGTTGAAGCCGAAGAGCATGCGGTTCTGACTATCCTGGGCCTGAGCCTGGGTGAGTACTCCTCCGTCAGCGGAGCCGTCTCCACCGCCGTTCCCAACGGCGTAATTGAAGCAATTGCCGACGGCATCAGCATCGGGGAAACCAATGAGGGAACCGGTGAAGTTTACGCCAAGGTATTCGCCAAAGCCGGTATGTACCTCGGATTCCGCTGGAAGGACTGGCAGATCGGCACCAAAGCCGGCGCCTTTGCCCCCGTGGTCTACACCGACGGCGACGCCAGCTTCACCTATGACGTATCCAACGGTTCCGACGGCACCATTAATGCCGAAGCTTCCGCGTCCATACCCTTCTACTCCATGCTGAATATCACCGATATGGGCGATACCGATTCTCAGACGATTATCAACTCTCTGGGATACAGCCTGGACCTCGGTCTGGTCAAGATGAAGAACAAGAAGCCCCATTACGGCTTCAGCCTGACAGGGATTACCCTGGCTCCGGCCATGCTGCCCTACTCCACCTTGGTTACGGCCAGTGCCACAATGAATGCCGCCGACCTCATCAGCTATGAGGATAACAATGAACCCTGGACGACCGACAGCAATGTGGAAGATGTGGAAACAGTGGAAGATCTCTATGAAGTGAGCATGCCCCTTTCCGTAGGCGGTTTCTATGTCCTTTCCGGCTACCCCGGATTTATTGACTGGATCGGCACTGCCGAAATCACACTGGATGACGGCGATGCCCTACTGGGCGCCGATATCACGGCCAAGGGCGCCGTATTCCCCCTGACGGCCCTGAGCCTCACCTTGGGATATGACAAGTTCATGTGGGAATCTTCTCTGGGATTAAGATTCAGTCTTCATTTAATTGAAGTGGGACTTGATGTGGGTATGGCCAATACCCGCTTCGTCAACCTCTTCTCCCCCAGCGGCGTCAGTGCAGGTTTGAATGTGGCCGTAGGCCTCTAGAACCTCAGTCGTTTCAACAGCAATAAGCCGGTTCTCCAGGGGACCGGCTTTTTTTAGAAGGTTATGGAAAAATCATAGTAGCGCCCCGTCGCCCGGGCGGGCCTGGATTCAACGGAGCGCACATAGGAACCGGATGGCCCGCGGCTTACCGTTTCCTTCAAAGCTTCCAGATTCCGCTCAGAGCCTTCAGCCCATATCTCCACCGATCCGTCTCTGAGATTCCTTACCCAGCCGACCACCCCGATGCGGCGGGCCTGCCTTTCGGTAAACCACCGAAAGCCCACGCCCTGCACCTGACCTGTCACAATTAAATTCATTACGTCCATTGTCATCCTAAAAAGCCAGAATCGAATCGATCAGCTTTACCTCTTCGGCCATATTGAAAGGAGTTCCTACCTCCGGCGGCTCTCCGGAAATCCGCTTAACCCTATAGTCGGACAGTCCTTCCCTTATGTAAAGGGGCGGGTCCAGCCCCAGATAAACCACAGAAAAATCGGTAAAGCCGTACTGCTTCATATAGGCGATCATCGTTCCGACGAATAATACCATTCTTTCATCATTTCCCGGAATATCCTCCCCGACATCCAGGGGGATAAAATGGCGGACATCGGCAAAATCCATGATTACCAGACCGATATTCTCCCTGTAGGCTTCATAGAGGAGATGGCTGAAGTGCAGATAACGGTCATAACCGGGAAGAGCAACGAGTAGGACCATCTCTCCCGGCTTCTCAGATCCGACAGCACGGGTTCCCCTGTACTGGGTAAAAAGCTCCATCCGGTCAAAATAGGAAAAATAGGGGTTTTCCGAAGGATGGATTTTTTCCATCTCCACGACCGGACGGTCGTACATTACCGGCGGCTCCCTGAAACGCATGTCATAAACGCGGAGAGAGAAAAAAAGAACTAATAGAACTAATATATTGATCCACAGGAACAGAAGCTGTTTTTTCCTTATCCTCTTCATGGGTAAATTATAAACCCTGCGCCGCCTGCGGTAAAGGACGGAGCGCAATGTTCGCCCTTTTTTCTCCCGATCCCTTCCTTGACGCTTACGTCTCAGCGGTTATAATAGACCTGAATAAGGAGAAGATTATGGAATTCTTTGAAACGATAAAGAGCCGATACAGCTACCGGGGAGCCTTCACCGAAAAGAAGATCCCCCGGACAGATCTGGAAAAAATCGTTCAGGCCGGGCTTGATGCTCCGTCGGGAAAAAATAGGCAGACCACCGATTTCATTGTTGTAGACAGGGATGATATCGTCCGTAAAATCAGAGAAATACCCGGCGGCAACAAGGCTTTATCCGGAGGAATGGCCTATATTCTCTGCATTGTGGACAAGGCTCCCGAAGCCTCCTTTGAAGGAATGGATTTTCAGGTGGAAGACTGCGCCGCCGCCGTTGAGAATATGCTTCTGGCCATAACCGCTCTGGGTTATGCGGGGGTTTGGATCGACGGATGGATCCGCTCCCATAACCGGGCTCAGATTCTGGCGGACTTGACCGGCGTTCCCGAAGATAAAACGGTACGGGTCATCATTCCCCTGGGAGAACCGGCGGAGGAATTGAAGCGGGTGGAAAAGAAGAGCTTGGGCGAAAGGGTGAAATTCATCTAGATTTCAGCATCTCCCCATAAAAAAACCGGCCCCACGGGCCGGTTAAAAATAAGGAGGAGTCTTATGAAAAAAACGATCCTTGCTGCCACTCAGTTAACAACTTAGTTACATTGAAAGGATAGATTTATCCACTATATACTCCATAAACCACGTACTATGGGGACGGTTACATTTTTTTTATTTTTTTATTCGAATTTTATATGACAGGAAAAGATTATGATAAATCTGAGAAACGGCAGGCTGGATGATATTCCCCGGCTGCTGCAGCTTCTGGAAATTTTAACGGGAATCGAAGAGTCCTTTGATTTTGACCGGGAAGCCCACACGAGAGGTCTTTCCCTTCTTATAGAAGCTCAGCCCCGGACCTGCGTTGCCGTGGCTGAGGAGAGCGGAAAGGTAATCGGGATGTGTACGGGCCAGACGGTTATCTCCACAGCCATGGGGGGGCCTTCGGTATGGGTGGAAGATGTGGTTGTTCACCCCGATTACCGCCGCCTGGGACTGGGAGCACAGCTCATGGATTACCTGTCGGATTGGGCCGCAAGCTGCGGGGCGCTGCGCCAGCAGCTCCTGATAGATAACGACAACGGCTCCGCCTTGGAATTCTACAGAACTCAGAATTGGAAAAGAACCAATTTCTCCTGTCTGAGAAAACTACGCCTCGAATAAGCAACCTGATCTGAAAATTTCCCCGGGCCGGAGACCCGGCCTTCACCGATCCCGGCGGTATGGCCGATAAAAGAAATCCTGCCATGGAAAATATTTATTCCCTCCTCCTTGACCAGTCATACCTGTTGATCTATCATCAGAAAACATGGGAAAACGTAAAAAACTGGACCCCGCCCTTCTGAAAATCCTGTTGGGAATCTATATTCCCGGTTTCTTCATTCAGCTGGGATCGGCACTGACGCAGCCTTTCAGCCCCCTTTACTCCCGGGAACTGGGAGCCGGACTGGCCATGGTGGGAGCCATAGCCGCGGCGCAGGGTATCGGCCTGGTCGTCTTCGATCTGCCCGGCGGTTGGCTGGGAGGGAAAATACGGGAGAGGACATTCATAAACATCAGCGTGATTCTTCTTTTTTTCTGCGCTTTGGGAAAAGGCTTTATCAGAACCCCTCTTCAGTTTCTCTTCCTCAACGTAGCTTCCGGCATGGCCACGGCCGCCTGGGGCATTGGCCGTCTGGCCTATTTCCGAAGAAGAATTCCCTCTCAGATACGGGGAAGAACTCTGTCCCTCATGGGGGGAGTCATGCGCGTCACCCGTATTATCACTCCCATCATGGGAGGATTTCTTGTCAAATACATGGGTTTCCGAATGATTTTCTTCATCCAGGCGGGTTTTACTCTGGCTGCCGTTCTTACTTCCTTTCTTATGATAGAAAAGGGAAGTGCGCCCCAGGAAGAGGGAACCCTCCCGGGAAAAGTACTGAAGGACTGCTTCAGCCAGAACGGGAAAAACATCATTATCGCCATGATCGGCATCACGGGGCTTCAGCTGATAAGAACATCCCGGAACCTGATATTCCCCCTGTGGGCCGATCATATCGGAACTTCCGTGGAGATGATAGGAACCCTGACCAGCGCGGGCGGACTCATTGAAACGGCCCTGGTACTTCCCGCAGGATATATTATGGACCGTTTCGGCCGGAAGAAATCGGTTGTTCCCTGTACGATCGGTCTGGGGCTGGCGCTTATGGTTCTGCCCCTGGCGCAGAATTTTCGGGGGCTGATTATCGTCATGGTTCTGATGGCTCTGACTAACGGCATTGGAAGCGGCATCAATATGACCATAAGCTCAGACCTGGCACCGCGCCGGGCGGCATCGGAGTTTCTGGGAGTCTGGCGCTTCATCACCGATTCAAGTCAGGTTGTCGGTCCGTCTCTGGCGGGGTTGATCGCCGGATTTTCCACCCTGGCACTTGCTCCCGTCACGGCGGGGCTTATGGGACTGGCCGCCGGCCTTCTCATGCTTTTCGGGATGAAGGAAACGGGAGGCACCGACAGATCACAGACGTAGCAGTCTGTCCCGAAAAGCACAAAAAAAAGAAAAGGGAAATCATTTCCCACCTTTACGTACAAACTTTTAACGAAATAACGCTGTTTTCGTCATTTTACCGTATTGATTAATTACACAAATAGGAATACAACCATTCTCAAGAGGTGATATATGATCCAAATGAAAACACAATCGGCCCCTCCTTCCTTCCCCCTGGTGGACAGGAAGGAACCCCAGCTCTACAGAGAGCAATTCCCCTATTCGGAAGTACCCCGTATCCTCTTTGAAAATAACTACCTCATGCCTGATCCTCCCGAAGAAATCTGGATAACCGACACCACGTTCCGAGACGGACAGCAGGCCAGGCCCCCCTACACCCCCCGGCAGATCGGGGATCTATACGCTTTCATGTCCCGTCTGGGCGGGCCCAACGGTATAATCCGCCAGAGCGAATTCTTTATCTACAGCAAACGGGACCAGCAGGCTCTTGAGATATGCCAGAACATGAATCTTCCCTTTCCGGAGATAACCAGCTGGATCAGGGCAGACAGAAATGATCTGTCCCTGGTAAAAGAGAGGGGTTTGAAGGAGACGGGAATACTGACCTCCGTTTCGGACTACCATATATTCCTCAAACTCAAGAAGAGCCGGCGCAAGGCCATGGATGATTACCTCGCTATCGTAAAAGATGCTCTGGATGAGGGGATCCTCCCCCGCTGCCATTTCGAGGATATAACCCGGGCCGACGTTTACGGTTTCTGCCTTCCCTTTGCCCAGGAGCTCCTGAAACTGTCCCGGGAAGCGGGAATCCCCGTGAAGATCCGCCTGTGCGACACCATGGGCTACGGCATATCCTATCCGGGCGCCGTCCTTCCCCGAAGCGTCCCCAAGCTTGTCCATGCCTTTCGCAATGAACTGGGTTATCCCGCCGAATGGCTGGAATGGCACGGCCATAATGACTTTCACAAGGTCCACATTAACGGCTCCACCGCCTGGCTCTACGGGCTGAGCGCTCTGAACGCCTCCCTGCTGGGCTACGGGGAAAGAACGGGTAACCCCCCCCTGGAAAGCGCCGTCATAGAGTACATCGGGTTGACCGGCAGCGCCAACGGGATGGACACCACGGTCATAACGGAAATTGCCGAATACTTCACCCGGGAAATCAAGGCTTCCATTCCGGCAAATTACCCCTTTGTCGGTAAGGACTTTAACACGACCCGTGCGGGAATTCATGCGGACGGCATTCTCAAGAGCCCCGAGATTTACAACATATTCGATACGGACAAACTCCTCAACCGTCCCCTCAGAGTTACGGTCACCGACAAATCCGGGGCGGCCGGTATTGCCCGCTGGCTGAACGAAAACATAGAGACGGTAAAGAACGGCAAGAGAGAGCCCATCAACAAGCGGGATCCCGGAGTGTACCCCATCAACCTGTGGGTGCAGGAGCAGTATGCCAACGGACGGACCACCGCCATCTCACCCGACGAGCTCACGGCCCAGGCGAAGCACTATATTCCCAGTCTGTTCATCTCCGATTTCGAATCCATCCAGACCACGGCGAAAGACAAGGCCATGAGAATTTCCGAAGTAATAACGAAGTCCCGGGAAGTGCAGAGTCTGGATCCGCAGATCATGGAGCCCTATCTGAAATCCGTTCTTAAAAGGGAGCCCTCCATCCAGCTGCTGGCCATTACCAATCTCAACGGATACCGTATCAGCCAGGTTCATACGCAGAGGGGAGACAAAAGTCTGTACCGCCGCCTGATGGATAAGGACTTCAATGAGCATAACTGGTTTATCCGGGTAAAGGAAACGGGCGAAGCTTACTGTTCGGAAATCTTCAATTCGGTCTTTACCGACAGAATGATTATTACCGTGGCCCTGCCCCTCCGCTCCCAAACGGGGGAAATCCGGGCTATCATCGACATTGACTTCACCTTCAATGAGCTGGTCAAACTGGAGTCGAACATACCCGACGAAATCCTGGCTCTGGGAGAGGAGATCTACCGTTCCTGATACAGGTCGTCCCGCCTTCCGGGGAGACATCATCTTACCACGACGATACATAGGGCGTAATAAGTTTTTCCTATTACGCCATATGTATTATTAATGCACTTATCGTATATTTGATAATCCGATTTATTGCTTTTCTCTTTCTTCTCTCATAAACTTTATATAATCTCTGATACGGATTCTCCCCCTCGGCGGAATCACCAAAATAAGGAAATAGAGTATGAATAAGCGCAACTCGATACAAATAGTCATTACCGGAGCGGTTCTTCTGGGGCTGGCCGTGATCTTTGTCACCCTGACACTGATCAGCAGTCTGGTGGCGTCTCAGGTTATCGGTCAGATTGAGACCGAAAACCTGATCTCGGAAACGGAAGACCTCTCCATAAAACTTTCAGATCAGCTGGAACTGGAATCCACCAGGGTTGAACTTCTCAGCCACAGTCATGCCGTTATCAACAGCCTGGCAACCGACGACCCATCCCCATCCAATCAGATACTGACAAGGGAAGCGGAGAAAAACCCCTACATTGACTCGATATTTCTCATTAAATCAGACGGTATCGTCTGGTCGAGCAACCAGCCGAAGGCCATCGGGATGGATCTGCATAACGAGCCTTTCTTCACCGACTTCATCAATATGCCCGAGGACATTTACATAGATCAGTCTCTTGTTCTCTCCCCCATAACCGGACATGTACTTACCAGTGCGGTCAAGGTAATCCAGGAGAGTTCCGGCCGCAGGACGCTGCTTGTCAGCAGTCTGGATATGACGGTCCTCTTCGGAGAAAGGATTCTCAACAGGACGTATGGAGAGGAGGGATATCCGCTTATCTTCACGGATAAGGGAGTTGTGGCCGGTCATCACGATGAAGATCTGATACTTACCGATCAGTCGGCCAACACAGAAAGCTTTATTTCCCAGGTTCTCAAGGAAAAACAGGCTGAGGGAAATCTGATATTCGACGGTCCCGACGGAGGAGAGTATGTGTTCTATCAGAAGCTTGATCTCGTTCCCTGGTTTGCCGCCGTGACCATTTCCGACCGGGATATGCACAGCCGGACGGCCTATCTGGTGAATCGCATGATAATAATAAGTGGCCTATCCTGCCTGATCCTCCTCCTGCTGCTTACCCAGATTATTCGGGGCTTCATCATCAAGAGGATAGCCAGACTGGATAATCACCTGAATGTGATTGCCCGGGGAGATCTAACCCAGCGGGTGCAGATACGAAGAAAAGATGAGATCGCCTCTATCTATAAAAGCACCAATTTCCTTCTGGAAAGCTTCTCTTCCTTTCTGATTAATTTGAAGAACCGAATCAGCCGGATTGATGAATCGAGCCTGGAAATGAGTTCGGGAATCACCGAAACCGCCGCCTCGATAAACCAGATCACAAGCAATGTCCAAAGCATCCAGAAGCAGATGGAAGGCCAGTCGGCCAGCACCAGCCAGGCGGCCGCCGCCGTCGAAGAGCTTACCCGGAATATCGATCTCCTCAATAACGGGATACAGGAACAGTCCTCCAGCATCAGCCAGTCCTCCGCCGCCATTGAACAGATGATGGGTAATATCAATTCCGTGACAAATACCCTTAATCAGGCAGCAGACAAAGTGGGAAATATGACGACGTCTTCCGCTAAAGGCAAAGATTCGATGGAGGAAGTCCTTTCTATTGTCAAAAGGATAGCAACCGACTCGGACCAGCTGGTCCAGGCCAACAGCCTCATAAACAATATTGCCAGCCAGACCAATCTTCTCTCCATGAATGCCGCCATCGAAGCGGCCCACGCGGGGGAAGCGGGAAAAGGGTTTTCTGTCGTAGCCGATGAAATCAGGAAACTGGCAGAAGAATCCACAGCCCAGTCCAAGGAAGTCAGTTCAAATCTGAACCTTATCATCAGTTCGATAAACCGTGTCCTCGAGGCGACGGAGAATAATGTGGCCGAGTTTGAGTCAATGACTCAATCCGTGACGGAAGTGGAAGATATTTTCCGGATGATTGACGGCTCCATGAAGGAACTCAACACCGGTTCGTCCCAGATCCTGGAAGGCCTGGCCCATATGAAGGATATCTCCTCCCACGTTACCACCGGGTCGGAGGAGATGAAAAACGGGAACCGACAGATTCTGGAAACGGTGGAACACCTCCAGGATATCAGCGGGCAGACCATATCTGCCATATCAGAGATATCCCTGGGCATCAAAGAGATTAATAACGCGATTGTGGAGCAGGAAGAATTAAGCAGAAACAACAGCGATCAGGTTTCTGAAATACTCAGGGAATCGGAACAGTTTAAAACGGAATAGCCGCCCGTTCCAGGCGGCCAGCTCCTACAGACCGGTCTCCCTCAGGAGGTACTCATAAACATCGTTCTGAGACCGGTTGGGGTCGTCATTATCCCTCCGGTAATCATTCTTAAGCTCCGGATCCAGTATCCGGGCTTTCTGATTATCCCTCCACTGGATATCGAAGATATCCTTGAGAAGCTTTTTCAGGTTATCCTGGTAAACGGGACAGGTGACTTCCACTCTGCGGTCGATATTCCGGCTCAGCCAGTCGGCCGACGTGATAAAGGTCACTCTCTCCCCCCCGTGGCGGAAGATGAAAAAGCGGGCGTGTTCCAGGTATTTGTCCACGATACTTATGGCCTTGATATTCTCGCTCCAGCCCTTCTGCCCGGGAATCAGGGAAAAACGTCCCCGGCCGATGATCTTGATTTTCACGCCTTCATTACTGGCCTCGTACAGCTTCTTGATCATTCCCTCGTCGCTGAGGTTATTTAGTTTCAGATGGATATAGGCCCTCTCCCCCTTCCTGGCGAATTCGATCTCATCATCTATCAGCTCACACATCCGCTGCCGGAAGTTATAGGGGCTCACCACAATATGGCGGTTCCTTCTGTGCCGGTAATTGTTCTCGAAGAAATCGAAAAGGGCCGCCACTTCATCGGTGATGCGGGAGTCGGCGGTCAGTAGGAAACAGTCGGTGTACAGGGCGGCGGTATTCTCATTCATGTTGCCCGTACCCACCCCGCAGTAACGTACCAGGGAACCCCTTTCCCATCGCTCTATGACAAAGGTCTTGGAATGAACTTTCAGCCCCTCCACACCGAATATGACTTTGACGTCGTTCTCCCTCAGAATATTCGCCCAGTAGAGGTTGTTCTCTTCGTCAAACCGGGCCTGAAGCTCAAGGACGACAACCACTTCCTTGCGGTTCTTCCGGGCATTAATGAGGGCATTCACCACACTGGAGAAGTCGGCTACCCGGTAGAGGGTAATCTTAATGCTGTCCACATTGGAATCCATGGAGGCGGCACGCAGAAGATCGATAATGATGCCGAAACTGTGATAGGGAAAGTACAGCAGGGAATCCTTTGACCGTATGGCGGAGAAAATGTTCTTTCCCCGGGGAAAGTTCCTGTGTTCAATCGAATCATTAGTCTCGGAACAGGGCAGGTTCAGAAGCTTCGGAAGGGCGCTCATGTCCCGCAGATAGTGGTATCTACCGCCGGAAGTGATGGTATCGTACTTGCGGAACCGCATCTTGCGTGTGAAAAAGGTCAGAAGCTCTTCGGGCATTTTTCTGTCATAGAGAAACCAGACGGCCCTCCCCTCTTTGCGCTTCTGGAGACTCTCGTTAATCTTGTTCATATAACTGGTTTCCAGGTCGGAGTCGTCTATATACAGCTCCGAATCCTGAACGACCTTGATATTCCAGGCCCGAAAGGTATTGTATTTCTTATCAAGATTGGAAAAAATGACCGGCAGCCCTTCCCGTACAATATCATCTATCCATATAACCCGGGTCGATTTTCCGGTGGAAGGTAAAACGACGAAACGGGGAAGCACCTTGGTCGGGATTTCGATAATGCTGTACTTGGGATTCTGCTTGGTCCTGTTTTTCCGGGAGAGCTCGACGGTAAGATAGAGAGACTTGTCCTTGAGGTCGGGCAGACGGTAGCGGGCATCGAGCATGATAGGGAAAATCTTATTACGCACTTCCCTGTCAAAATAGTTCCTTACAAAGGCCCTCTCCTCGTCATTGAGCCTCGTCTCGTCCACCAGATAGATGCCCAGTTCTTCCAGCTCTTTCATAATGGCCAGGGAGATATCGTTGAACTTGCCCCTCTGAATCGCCACCATTTCCTGGATCTTTTCCATGGCCTTATCGGGGGATTCTTTCAGCAGTTCCTCTCCCATTTTCCCCATTTGACAGAAACGGCGCACCATGGCCACGCGTACGCGGAAGAACTCATCCAGATTGGATGAATAGATTCCCAGGAATTTAATCCGTTCTCCGATGGGATTTCTGAAGTCCTCCGCTTCCTGAAGAACCCGCTCATTGAAGCTCAGCCAGCTTACTTCTTTATTGATAAAAGGATATTTCCTCGTTTTTTCTTTTACTTTCTTATGATTCACGAAACAGCTCCACTTCTATTGTAACATAATTCTCATCTCTGTGCCCGGTAAAACCGGGATTCCTCTCCGGATTTTTCCCGGAAACCGTTCATTAAACGAGTAAGAATCTTAACGGAGCGCTGAAAAAATCCCGTCCACGTCAATCCCCTTGAAATATATGTACATATATGGCATAAGTATCAGATAAAGGCGATTTGCCGCAACAGGGGAAATGAGATGAAATACGTGCAATACGGTAACAAGGGAATAGAAGTATCCCGCATTGGCTTCGGCGGAATGAGATTTGAAAATCCCGAAGATATCGACGGTTCGGCCGAGACGGTTCTCCATGCTTTTGAGAAGGGCATTACCTATTTTGATACGGCCCCGGGCTACTGCAACGACAAATCGGAAATCATCGTGGGCACCGCCGTCAAAGAGATGAAAAAGACCGGAAAACCTTTTTACCTCTCCAGCAAAAGCAACAATCCCGACGGCAAGATCTTCCGGGAGGAACTGGAACGGACCTTGAAACGGCTGAATGTGGACCAGATCGACTTCTACAACATCTGGTATGTTAAATCCCTGGACGAATGGCGCGGACGGGTGGAAGGGGGCGCCGTCAGGGAAATCCTCAAAGCCAAGGAAGAGGGGCTGATCCGCTTTTCCAACTACACCTCCCACCAGCCCGGCTGGGAGATTGCCGAAATCATCAGGGAGAATCCCTGGCTGGACGGGATGACCCTGGGCTACAACGCCACCAACTTCGCCCACCGCCTGGAGGGTATCCGCGCCGCCCACGCCGCCGGCATGGGAACCGCCCTGATGAATCCCCTGGGAGGGGGCATGATCCCCCAGAACCCCCAGGCCTTCGAATTCATCCGTGTCCACGAGAACCAGTCCATCGTGGAAGCGGCCATCCACTTCTGCATGGCCACCGAAGAGGCTACCCTCCCCCTCATCGGCTTCCGCAACAAGTCCGACGTGGATGACGCCATCCGGGCCGAAGAATCCTTCATCGACTATACGGCCGAAGAGATGGAAGAGATCAAGGGCCACATAGAGGAGAGCTTCGACGCCCTCTGCACCACCTGCGGATACTGCAAGAACTGTCCCGTGGACATCCCCGTGTGGGCCTTCATGGAGACGGCCAACGCCCTCTTTATCAAAACCGAAGGTCCCGCGGCGAACCGGCTCAAGTACCACTGGGCCACCTCCATCGACCTGCTCGACACCTGTATCGAATGCCGCAAATGCGAGCGGGCCTGCACCCAGAAACTGCCCATTCTCGAACGGTTCGATAAACTCAGAGAACTGGTGGCATCGGAAGCCGCCGAATAAGAGGAAAATCCCGTCTTTTAAAAAAGGCGGGACCGGCGCTCCAATCTCTTTTCCCTACGGATCAGCCCTTGAAAAAAACCGGTAAATCCTCAATAATGCATTTTAACGTAACGAATACACAGGAGATACCCATGTCCAAAAAAATCGGCATAGCCATCGTCGGCTGCGGTACCGTCGGAGGAGCCACGGCCAAACTGCTGACCGAAGATATCGACTTTATTAATAAAAGATCCGGACTGAATCTGGAGCTCACCGCCATTGTGGACCGGGATGCGGCTCCTCTTGCCAGAATGGGACTGGATACGGCTCTTTTCGAGCCGGAATTCCAGAAGGTACTGGATAATAACGAGATCAGAATCGTCGTGGAACTGGTCGGCGGTCTTACCATTGCCAAACAGTTTATCGAAAAGGCCCTGAAGGCAGGAAAGCACGTTGTCACGGCAAACAAGGCCCTTCTGGCCCACTACGGAAAGGAACTTTTCGCCCTGGCCCGGGAAAAAAACGTTGCCATAGGCTTCGAAGCCAGCTGCGGCGGCGGAATCCCCATCATAAAAGCGCTGACCGACGGTCTTCTGGCGAACCGGATAGATGCTTTCTTCGGGATCGTCAACGGAACCTGTAACTATATCCTCACGGAAATGACCGAAAAGGGGCAATCCTACAAGGAAGCTCTGGGAGCGGCCCAGAAACAGGGCCTTGCCGAGGCCGATCCCACACTGGATGTAAACGGCATGGATTCCGCCCATAAACTGACGATCATGAGCAGCCTGTCCTACAGCGAGAATGTCTGTCTGGAAAACCTTTCCGTCCATGGTATCGACAAACTGGAAAAAGTCGATGTGGAGATGGGAAAAGACCTCGGCTACGTTGTGAAGCTCCTTGCCGCGGCAAGACAGACCCCGCAGGGGCTGGATCTTTCCGTATCGCCCTGTTTCATAAGCACGGACCACCCTCTGGCCAGAGTCTCCGGACCTTTCAATGCTATCAGCGTCTACGGACACGCCGTGGGCCACACCATGTATTACGGCCGCGGTGCGGGCGGTTCCCCCACGGCATCGGCCGTGTCCGCCGATATCCTCTCCCTGGCCCTGGGAATCACCCAGAAATCCTTTGAGAGCCTTACCTGCTGGCCCGACCTGACGCCCGAGGCAAAGCTGATAGACAGGAATGACTCGGTCAACCGTTACTACCTCAGACTGGTAACCGATGACAAGCCCGGAGTGGTTTCCCATATCTCCACCCTGCTCAGCGACAAGGGGATCAGCATCAGTTCCATGCTCCAGAAGGAAGCCAGAGAACCGGTTACCCTGGTCATAACAACACATGAGGCCCGGGAAGGAGACATCCTTGAAGTTCTGAAATCCCTGGAGCAGCTTTCCGAAATACGGGAAAAGCCGGTCTATATAAAGATTATAGAAGAGCATAAGGAAACAATCGCCTGATTTTTCGAGGCGGTTCTGGGCCTCTCGCGCTCCCTGAACCGCCTCTCAAGATTGTTCGTTCATGTTTCACTCAATTTTATCCCCCTATCTGCCGAAAAAAATAATGAGATAAAATGAATTACAAAAAGGGGGACTATCTCAACTATGGAAAATGATTTCGAACAGGAAAGCGGCAAAATATATTGCGCGAACTGTGTACATTGCAAGTTAATGAGGACGCCGACCGGGTCTAATCAGTATCAGCTCAGAGTCCGTTGTGCTGCGGGAATGTGGAAGAAGAAACTGGGAGAGGAGAAATTCTACAAGTATTTCACCGTGGCCAGAAGAAGTCTTACCACCTGTGATGAATATGAGCCGATGGGCGACGCCAAGCACTTTATAAAAGAACTGAAGAAGACCCTTCCCATAAAGGATGAGGTTTACGCAGAAAATTACTGAACATTTCTTTCTTCCGTTTCTCCTCAAGTTCAACCAGCTTGAAGTAATTCAGCCTATGGTTTAGAATACCGGGAGAAACGGAAATGAGGAATTCAATGATAAAAAAGATTCTACTGTCTGCCGCAACAATTCTACTTCTCAATTCATGTATGTCCTACAATGCCAGTCTGCAGGAGGACTGGACGGAAGAACAGTTTTTTAAGACAGCCCAGCAGGCATATGATCAGGATCACCTTGATGAAGCTCTGTTTTATTATGAGGTTTATCTTCTCCGTTACCCCCAGAATTACCAGAAAGGGATAGCGGCAGAATACGAAAGGGCTTATATCCATTATAAAAAGAAGGATTATTCCCAGGCTCGGGCCTATCTGAAGGGCATACTTGATAAGTATGATTCCAGTCCCTATGCCTACCTTTATCCCCAGGCATACCGGGTTCTATCCGAAAAAGTCCTCCAGGAACTGGAAGAACGGGATGCGATAAGGGAGCTGCCCTTTTTCGAGAGGGGCCGTGCCAGAAAATTCGGCATTGAAAGCCTGGAAGGCAATACAGAAGACCAGCCATCCTGAGAGGGACAGCGCGCTTATAACGGCAAACCGGAGCCATTTCCCACGGGAAACGCTCCGGCAGTACCAAGGGACGTTCCCGTCCTATTTCAGTAAATCATCCAGTGCATTATGGCTCTTGTTAAGAACCTCGGTCATCGTATTGGAATCCTTCACCAGATTATCCACATTAATGAGTGAGTTCATTGCCATCTGAATGGCCTGGCTCTGTTCCTGGATGGATATGACAATCTGGCCGACTTGAGAGGCCGTCTCATCGGCGGTAATTTTATTCTCGCCGAAGACTTTCTGCACCTCTTCCAAAGCCATTGAGAACTCTTTCATGTTCACCATGAAGTTGTTCAGCTCCAGACTCATATCCTTGAGGGTGGACATAAAATCGCCCATATCGCTGGTAATCTGATCGGCAAAATTATGTGTCTTCTGGGCGAGATTTCTTACTTCTCCCGCCACGATTCGGAAACCCCGCCCCGCTTCTCCCGCCCGAGCGGCTTCTATGGAGGCATTAATGGCCAGAACGTTAGTTTCCTCAGCCACATCCTGAATGTCTCCTGAAATCGTCTTAATACTTTCCGACCGCTGCTGCAGGACGGTAAATCCCTTCTGAATATCTCCCGCTCTGGCCCTGGTGGCCTCCAGATTCTCCGTGGTACTGTCGATGGTCCCGCTGACCGTACTGGTTCGTTCCACCAGAGTACCCATGGATTTTTCGATGGCAGCCGTATTGTTGGAGGAGGACTGGGCCGTGGCGCTTATCTCTTCGACCGCAGCCAGAACGTCATCCAGGGAACCGGAAATATTATCCATATTCGTCCGGATGATCCCCATAGAAGACCGGGAAACCGTATTCAGGACCTGTCCTTTGTTGTAACCGATAACAAACCGGTCTATTACATTCTTGAGTTCCTGCTGTGTCATATTATGTCCGTCCGTACCATGAATCCAGCAGGTCCGTTCCGCATTCCAGATTTTCCAGCCAGCTCAGAAAAATCCGGGCACTTTCGTTCCTGAAGAGAGGACCATGCTGGGGGGCGATTATCGTCGGCTCGAGGGGCCTTACCATGTTTACCCAGCGGGCACAGACCTTACGGCTGTTCATATAGCGTTTGTGAAAACCGGTGAGAGCCCCCTTATGGGCTTCAAAATCATCGGCAAATAGGGTATCTCCGTCATAGGCCATATCGGCGGCACCGATGTCACCGGTAAAGACGATGGATGATTCGGGATCATATAGGGAGTAACAGCCCACGGAATGCATAAAATGGGAGGGAATGACCTTCAGGGAGTATCCCCCTACTTCCAGTTTCATCCGCTCTTCTGAGATGGGGGTAATCCTGCTGTTGTCCACGAGCCCGAAATGGGGTAGAAATCTTGTCCATAAATGGGATATATAGATCTGGGCTTTACAGATACCCATCCAGAGAGCGATACCGGAAGAGACATCCGGATCCTGATGGGAATAGAAAATGGCTTCAATATTGTCCATGGGAATATGCTGGCTCACAGAGGAGACCACCCGTGAAAACAGATGTAATCCGCCCGGATCCAGCAATATTCCCTTACCGTTATGTATTATAAGAAACTGATTGGTGCGTATGACGCCTTTTTCTTCCTGCTCATCCGCGCCAAGCCAGATAAATTTATGGCTATCCGACTCAAATAGGACTTTTGAACTGCTTGAAGACATGATAATTCTCCTAGAATATTATGTCATTAAGTTTAGACTTTGGAAGTTTCCGTGTCAATCAAATAATTTTTCTATGCCAATCGGTATCTTCTGTTTTTGCCCTTCAGAATGTACGGCGCAGGAAAGATTCAACCTCTTCTACCCGATTCTCCACGAGAACGGCCTTCTTCTCCTTTTCCAGAAGACTGCTCAATGCGGGAGGAAGCTCCGGCTTGATTCCCAGTACCTTGTCCACCACTTCGGTAAACTTCCCGGGATGAGCCGTAGAGAGGGTGATAATCGGGGATTTCTCCCCCTTATCCCGGTATTTTTCAGCGGCAAGATAACCAACGGCCGTATGGGGACACATCAGGTAGCCGTAATCCTTGTAGATACGTTTCATTGTTTCTTCCGTATCTGCGTCGGTAATCCAGTCCCCGCTGATCTGGCGCCTGAAATTTTCCACATCCCTCTCATATAGGGTTTCCATGCGCTCATAATTGCTCGGGGCCCCCACATCCATGGCGTTGGAGTGGGTGGAGACGGAAGGTCGGGGCTTATAGATTCCCGTTTCAAGGAATTCGGGGACTACACTATTCGCATTGGTGGCCGCTATAAATCTTTTTACCGGAAGCCCCCAGTCGGCAGCATAAAGTCCTGCGGTGATATTTCCGAAATTCCCGCTGGGAACGCAAAAGACAGGGTTCTCAGAGCACTGCATCCGAGCCCAGACGTAATAGAATGACTGGGGAAAGAGCCGGCCGATGTTAATGGAATTAGCCGATGACAGACCGAACTCTTTTTTAAGGGGGGCATTGTTAAAGGCTTCCTTAACCATCCGCTGGCAATCGTCAAATGATCCTTTTACCTCCAGGGCATGTATATTCCCCCCCAATGTGGTCAGCTGCTTCTCCTGAAGAGGACTGACCCGGCCGGAGGGGTAAAGAATAATGACGTCAATGTTTTCCTTGCCGTAGAAAGCACGGGCGACTGCACTGCCCGTGTCCCCCGAAGTGGCGGTCAGAATAATGGCCCGCTCTTTACCGTCCTTCAAAAACTCTTCCATGGAAGAGGCCAGGAAGGAGGCACCGAAATCCTTAAACGCACAGGTGGGCCCGTGGAAGAGCTCCATAACCTTGATATTCTGCCCGACATCGGTCAGAACCGGCTCAAAGTCGAAAGCGCGGGACACGATTCTTTCAGCGCCTTCCCTGTCTGTTTCATTCTTCAGAAAAGCGGCCGTCATCTCTGTTGCTATCGTATTAAAAGGAGTGGTAGTGTCAAACTGTTCATAAAGGCGGGTGAAGTCGATCGGTTCCGCGGGATAGTATAATCCCCCGTCCGGAGCCAACCCGATAAAGATGGCATCCTTGAAACTGGCCGATACATCGCTGCTTCTTGTACTCTTTAATAACATGTTTCACTAACTCCTTTTTCCGGGAATGCAATATCTCCGGAGTAAAGGAATTATCCCTATTTTACCTGATTTAATCAAGCCGATAGCTTATCCTTATGCAAAGGGCGGGAACGGAAAAAGAAGGAATATACCCGGGAATACATCACGGCATAGGCGATTATTCAAAGAAATGAAAAAACCCTTGTGATCTTTGGATTTCCCCGTTATTATGGAAAAAATCTGCAGTCAGATCAGAGGAGTACCATTGTGTTCTTTCTAATTCCATTCGCTGTAATTATTATCCTATTAGTCATCATCCTTCTACGGACTATCCGTTTCTCCATGAATCGCCAGGATTTAACCGGAATTCCCGCTGAGGTTTCAACGACAGACGGGGCAAGGGCTGCTGATAGTCTCTCCCGGGCTGTCCGGTTCAAGACGGTATCCTATAGTGATTACGCCCTGTTTAACTACAGCGAATTTATTGCCTTTCTGGATTTTCTGAAAGAGCGGTACCCTCTGGTTAACAGCACGTTTGAATCGGAAGTTATCAACACATACAGCATTGTATACAGATGGAAAGGAATCGATTCCACCCTCAACCCCCTGCTTCTTCTCGGACATTACGACGTCGTCCCCGTTGAAAAAGGAACAGAAGAGAAGTGGAAGTACCATCCCTTCGGCGGCATCATAGAGGAGGGAAAGCTCTGGGGCCGTGGAAGCCTGGATATGAAAGTGCAGATTATCTCCCATCTTGAAGCGGCGGAAGAGTTGCTCAAAGAAGGATTTACCCCGCTGAGAGATATTTGGTTTTCCTATAATTTCGATGAAGAACAGAGAGGAATGCGCGGAGCTTCCGAGGCGGAAAAATACTTTAGGGACAGGGGAATCAGATTCGATACCGTGTTTGATGAAGGCGGATGTATCGTCCAGGGAGCGATGCCCGGCGTTGAGCCTCCCCTGGCTCTGATAGGACTGGGAGAAAAGGGCTGTTCCAATATACGGATTCGTGTAAAAGGAACTGGAGGGCACTCCTCCATGCCTCCCCGTCATACGGCGCTGGGAAAACTCAGCCGCATTATTACCGATCTTGAAAACAACCCCATGCCTTCCCGCCTTACCGCACCTGTCAGAGAAATGCTGGCGGAAACGGGTCCGGAGATGTCTCTTCCCACGAGAATTGTCCTTTCAAATCTTTTTCTGTTCAAACCGCTCCTTATGAAGATTTTTTCTGCCAATTCCAAGACAAATGCCATGATAAGGACCTCTCTATCAGCCACAATGTCCCATTCAGGCGATGCCCCGAATGTGCTTCCCCTGACGGCAGAAGCCGTTATCAATGCGCGCCTTTTACCGGGAGACAGCTACAATGACGTTATTGAACATATCAAAAAAGTGGCAAGCAAGAGCTGCTTACCCGAAGAGATTGAATTTGAAGCCCTTCTCAAAGATGAAGCATCGGCCCTTTCCCCTTCCGATACGGAGCAGTACGGGAAGATAAAGCGAACCATAAACGAATTCTATCCCCAGGCACTTGTATCTCCCTATCTGATGATGGGGGGCAGTGACTCGAGTAAATTTACCTCCCTGAGTGATCATGTGTACCGCTTTATGCCCATTCTCATAAACAATGAAGAACTGGGCACGATGCATAACAGCAATGAACACATTTCTCTGGAAAATATTACCCGTTCCACGGCATTTTTCAAAAAATTCATTTCCGATTATTCCTGAGATGCAAAAAGTAAGAACATTTTTAATTAATAAAATACCGGAAGACATCAGCTCAAAAAAAACAGTAACAGTAAAAACCGGGTTTCTGGTTAACAGTACTCATCGTGATGTCATCATCAGCCAAAGGGATAAACGTTATTCCCTCTCTGTTAACAATATGAAAAACGGCACAAAGGACAAGGAGTATGAGATTCCCCTTTCCCACAAAGACTTTCATACGCTCTGGCCCGCCACGATCGACAGCAGGGTGGAATTCAAGCGCAGAACGATTCTGAGAGACGATATAATGCTGGAGATCCACACCTATTCAGGTCATCTATCAGGATTAATAACCGGAAAGATACGTGCCGTTAATCAGGCTGACTCCTCTCCATTGCCTATTCCTCGTTATTTCAATGAGGAACTGACCTTTGACTCAAGATTCACAACAAGAAACCTATCCACTCTCGACTATGGTGATATCAGCGAAACACTTTCTCTGGGAGACATGAAGCATTATCCTCTGATGGGTACACTACCCTATATAATAGAAGAAGGAATGCTTAAGGTCATGGTTGTATCGACCCGATCCAATAATGGCTGGATTTTTCCCAAAGGACAGCCAATAATCGGAAAATCCGAAATGGAAGTTGCCCTCCTGGAAGCTTATGAAGAAGCGGGGATCAGGGGGACTATAACCGGAAACCCGATTGTTGTGCCCTATCTGAAGAAAACGGGTATTTACTCCATGATCCTCTACCCTATGGCCATAACATCCGTTCTGAAAAGATGGCCCGAAGAGAGCGAGCGAAGTCGAGCCCTTCTCACTCCCAGGGAAGCCGGGAAGAAAATGAAACAACAGGGGATGAAGAGCGCCTTGGGCTGGCTGGAATATCTCCGGGAATATTCCTCATGAAAGATACATTATCATTAGTCTCCGAACTGTTTAGCCAGATCATCTAAACTGTTCGTCAAGGAAGATATTTCTGCGGATTTTTCTCTGATTGTGTCAAGGAAACCGTAACTTGCCATTCCCGGTCCTACATAATATTCGGTGGACTCTCCTGCCTCTTTATTGAACAGATCCGCCAAAATCAGGAGTTCATCCCTTTTCCTCTCTATCTCACTTATTATGGCTCTCATACGAAGGAGGATGTCACGTTTTTCATTGATTCCATTGCTGTCAAAGCTGGCACTGCCGGCTGTATCAATCTGTGTCTCGGCCATATCTAACTCAACCAGGGCCTTTGAAATCTGACTATCGGAATGGATTTTATACTCCTGAAACGTTTTTTCAATGTCAGCTGTCAAAACACGGACGAGGGAGTAACTCTCTGCCATTTTATTAAATTTTTGAGATTCCTTCTCATAACGATCTGCCATTCCATTAAAGCCTTCAAATAGATCGGAAAACCTATCCTTCTCCCCTAAAAACTCCTCATATTTGTCTTCATCTGACTCAATTCTTTTCTGACCGTCTATGATCCTGTATACTGCTTCACGGGATTTCTCCATTAAGCCCAATTGAGCTTTCATCGAACGAAAAGAACTATTCATTTCTTGCAGGATCAAATCAAAATCAGGATAGGGAACCATGGAAGGGTCGGAAATATTCTTTCTTATCCCGGCAATAACTTCGCTTTTATCATTGAAATCTTTTTCGGCAGCTGTTACCGCTTCTTCCGCCATAGAAAGACCGGAGTCAAAATATTTCTTAATATCCGAAGAATTGTAGTAGGTAACACATCCGGTAATGGATATCAATAAAACAGAAAATAACGGGATTAATATCATAGGTTTCATAGTGGCCTCTATGAATATTGTAAACAATGAAAAATATAACTTCCACTTAATGTTCCCATAAAAAACAGGCGAAAAGAGGCGGTAATCTTCGGAACATGGATGAGTATGTATTGATAGCCTAGGGAAGTATAAACGGTCGGTTCGAGTACAAGAATTAAAAGAGGACGTTATAACAAAAAAAAGCCTGGCGACGACCTACTCTCCCACGGGAACCGCAGTACCATCGGCGCAATTGAGCTTGACTTCTGTGTTCGGTATGGGAACAGGTATAACCTCAACGCTATAATCACCAGACAAATTAACATTGTTATGGCGTACGAACGACCTAAGCCGATCCGTACTATTTCTGATAGAGCTTCTCAGACAAACATCATCTGAAAAAACTAAACTCTAATTTCTCATTTGAGCGGAGCTCAAAAGGGAAGTTACAGCTTCCATCAGGGATAAAGAATAATATGGTCAAGCCTCACGGAAAATTAGTAATGGTCGGCTGAATACATTACTGCACTTATACCGCCATCCTATCGACCTGGTGTTCTTCCAGGTTCCTTCAGCAAGGTTAAACCTTGAGGGATTTCTCATCTTGAGGCGGGCTTCCCACTTAGATGCTTTCAGCGGTTATCCCTTCCAAACTTAGCTACTCAGCACTTACCGTTGGCACGATAACTGATACACCAGAGGTTTGTCCACATCGGTCCTCTCGTACTAAATGCAGATCCTCTCAAAAATCCAACGCCTGTGGCAGATAGGGACCGAACTGTCTCGCGACGTTCTGAACCCAGCTCGCGTACCGCTTTAAATGGCGAACAGCCATACCCTTGGGACCTGCTCCAGCCCCAGGATGCGATGAGCCGACATCGAGGTGCCAAACTTTGCCGTCGATGTGAACTCTTGGGCAAAATCAGCCTGTTATCCCCGGAGTACCTTTTGTCCGTTAAGTGACGACCCTTCCACTCGGAATCGCCAGATCACTAAGACCTACTTTCGTACCTGCTCGAATTGTCACTCTCGCAGTCAAGCTACCTTATGCCTTTACACTTACAACACGATTTCCAACCGTATCAAGGTAACCTTCGCGCGCCTCCGTTACTCTTTAGGAGGCGACCGCCCCAGTCAAACTGCCCACCTGACATTGTCCACGTACCGGATAACGGCACGAGTTAGATACTTAATTAACAAAGGGTGGTATTTCACCAACAACTCCACACAGCCTGACGACCATGCTTCAAAGTTTCCCACCTATCCTACACATCATTAACCAAATATCAATATCAGGCTACAGTAAAGGTTCACGGGGTCTTTCCGTCTAACCACAGGTAATCGGCATCTTCACCGATACTTCAATTTCACCGGGTCCCACGTTGAGACAGCACCCAAGTCGTTACACCATTCGTGCGGGTCGGAACTTACCCGACAAGGAATTTCGCTACCTTAGGACCGTTATAGTTACGGCCGCCGTTTACTGGGGCTTCAATTCTCTGCGTGAACAGATCCTCTTAACCTTCCAGCACCGGGCAGGTGTCAGCCACTATACTTCTCTTTACAGATTTGCAGTGACCTGTGTTTTTGGTAAACAGTCGCTCGGGTCTGGACTCTGCAACCTCGCCATTACGCGCTAGGCCTTACTTCTCCCTAAGTTACGTAAGTATTTTGCCGAGTTCCTTAACGTGGGTTCTCCCGTACACCTTAGCATACTCAGCCCGCCTACCTGTGTCGGTTTACGGTACGGTTCCTGTTAACCTAACCTTAGTGATTATTTCTTGGCACTATGAATCACCATTCTTCGCTCCCCCGTAGGGTCACTACCCATAACAGCTCAGATCTGAGAGTGGATTTGCCTGCTCTCATCAACTCCTAACTGCTTAGACCGGGACAACCAACGCCCGGCAACAGATCTCCTGATGCGTCATCACATCGAAATTAACAGAAGTACGGGAATATTAACCCGTTTCCCATCGACTACGCGTTTCCGCCTCGTCTTAGGGGCCGACTAACTCCGGGAAGATTACCTTTACCCGGAAAACCTTAGGCTTTCGGTGTGGAGGGATCTCACCTCCATTTTCGTTACTCATACCTGCATTCTCTCTTCTGATATCTCCAGCATGCATCACCACACACCTTCGTCGACATACAGAATGCTCCTCTACCATGTAATAAATTACATCCGTAGCTTCGGTACTATGCTTAGCCCCGTTACATTGTCGGCGCACAACTACTCGACCAGTGAGCTATTACGCACTCTTTAAAGGAGTGGCTGCTTCTAAGCCAACCTCCTGGCTGTCTTCGCAATCATACTTCCTTTTCCACTTAGCATAGTTTAGGGACCTTAGCTGACGGTCTGGGTTGTTTCCCTTTTGACCACGAAAATTATCTCCCGTAGTCTCACTCCCATACTTGGAATTGCGGCATTCGGAGTTTAACTAAGTTTGGTACCCTGTGACAGGCCCTAGCCTAATAAGTGCTCTACCTCCGCAATTAAACATATGAGGCTGACCCTAAAGCCATTTCGAGGAGAACCAGCTATCTCCGGGTTTGTTTAGCCTTTCACTCCTACTCACGAGTCATCACTGCCTTTTTAAACAGACTAGTGTTCGGTCCTCCACTCAGTATTACCCGAGCTTCAACCTGCTCATAAGTAGATCACCCGGCTTCGGGTCTACCGCAACAAACTCAACGCCCTATTCAGACTCGGTTTCCCTCCGGCTACGGAACTACAATTCCTTAACCTCGCTTATCACGGTAACTCGCAGGTTCATTCTACAAAAGGCACGCCATCACCCAAAAAGGGCTCTGACCGCTTGTAGGTCCACGGTTTCAGGTTCTATTTCACTCCCCTCCCGGGGTGCTTTTCACCAATTCCCTCACGGTACTCGTTCACTATCGGTAGCCATCTCGTATTTAGCCTTGGAGGGTGGTCCCCCCAGATTCCGACAAGGTTTCTCGTGTCTCGTCGTACTCAGGATACTGCCAGCTCAATCAAGTTTTCGCGTACGGGGCTTTCACCCTCTTTGGCAGGCCTTCCCAGGGCCTTTCCACTAACCGTCATGAATGCATTATGCAGTCCTACAACCCCTATAAACCCGAAAGCATATAGGTTTGGGCTCTTCCCCCTTCGCTCGCCGCTACTAAGGGAATCTCTTATAGATTTCTTTTCCTCTGGGTACTTAGATGGTTCAGTTCCCCAGGTATCGCTTTATATAGCTATGTATTCACTATATAATAGTAGAGATCAACTCTACTGGGTTACCCCATTCGGAAATCCTCGGTTCAAAAGATGTTTGCTCCTCACCGAGGCTTATCGCAGCTTACCACGTCCTTCATCGCCGGATGGCTCCAAGGCATCCACCATGGACCCTTAGTCGCTTGACCATATTATCCTTTATCCCTTCTCTATCATCGCGATACCTACAAGCATTGAAACTGTACGCTTACCGGTATAACCCACACGGATTAGTAACCGAAAAACTTGGTATCTATCATCCTGCATATATCAGAATGTTTATTTAAAGATCAATGAGCTTATGCTCGTTTGGAGGTACAGGGACTCGAACCCTGGACCCCTAGAATGCAAATCTAGTGCTCTAGCCAACTGAGCTATACCCCCAAATTATATAAAAAAGAGAAGCTTGAACAACGGGAACTTGTGCTGTTTCTGTCATGCCCAGTGTGTACAAATCACTGGGACTTTCGAATCAATTAAGATTCTGTACCTTTCTCATAGAAAGGAGGTGATCCAGCCGCACCTTCCGGTACGGCTACCTTGTTACGACTTCACCCCCCTTACCGAGCATACCTTCGGCACCGTCCTCCATAAAGGTTAGACTAGCGACTTCGGGTACCCCCAACTCGGGTGGTGTGACGGGCGGTGTGTACAAGGCCCGGGAACGTATTCACCGCGCCATGCTGATGCGCGATTACTAGCGATTCCACCTTCATGGAGTCGAGTTTCAGACTCCAATCCGAACTGAGGCCAGCTTTTTGCGTTTTGCTCCATCTCACGATCTCGCGGCGCTTTGTACTGACCATTGTAGCACGTGTGTAGCCCTGGACATAAGGGCCATGATGATTTGACGTCATCCCCACCTTCCTCCGGTTTGTCACCGGCAGTCTTGCATGAGTCCCCAACTAAATGATGGTAACATACAATAGGGGTTGCGCTCGTTGCGGGACTTAACCCAACACCTCACGGCACGAGCTGACGACAACCATGCAGCACCTGTATACCGACTGCAAGCAGAAGATGTATCTCTACACCCGTCCGGTATATGTCAAGCCCAGGTAAGGTTACTCGCGTATCATCGAATTAAACCACATGCTCCACCGCTTGTGCGGGCCCCCGTCAATTCCTTTGAGTTTCACCGTTGCCGGCATACTCCCCAGGCGGTACACTTAACACGTTAGCTACGGCACCTACAAAAAAAGCAGACACCAAGTGTACATCGTTTACAGCGTAGACTACCAGGGTATCTAATCCTGTTCGCTACCTACGCTTTCGCTTATCAGCGTCAATCATGTGCCAGAAACTCGCCTTCGCCTCAGGTGTTCTTCCTAATATCAACAGATTTCACCCCTACACTAGGAATTCCAGTTTCCCCTCACTGATTCCAGTCACACAGTTTCCGAAGCACTCCCACAGTTAAGCTGTGGTCTTTTACTCCAGACTTACGTAACCGCCTACAAGCCCTTTACGCCCAATAATTCCGAACAACGCTCGCTCCTTACGTGTTACCGCGGCTGCTGGCACGTAATTGGCCGGAGCTTATTCATGTAGTAACGTCATCAAATGCCCATTTCCTGACATCCTTATTCTTCCTACATAAAAGTGCTTTACAATCTCTCGACATTCTTCGCACACGCGGCGTCGCTCCGTCAGGGTTGCCCCCATTGCGGAAGATTCTTAGCTGCTGCCTCCCGTAGGAGTCTGGGCCGTGTCTCAGTCCCAGTGTGGCCGGTCACCCTCTCAGGCCGGCTACTGATCGTCGCCTTGGTAAGCCATTACCCCACCAACAAGCTAATCAGCCGCAGTCTCATCTCTCAGCGATCCAAACGGATCTTTCCTCTAAACTCCAAAGAATAAAGAGTGTATTCGGTATTACCCTATGTTTCCATAGGCTATCCCCAACTGAAAGGCAGATCAACTACGTGTTACTCACCCGTTCGCCACTATCATGGAAGTGCAAGCACCTCCAATCCCGTTCGACTTGCATGCTTAAAACGCGCCGCCAGCGTTCGTTCTGAGCCAGGATCAAACTCTCCATGATATAATTAACTGTCCGAAGACAGTTACTAATCAATAGTTAAGTAGATCCACAACTAGGAATAGTTGCTTCTCAAAACAAAACATCAAAACAATTTCTCATCTTGCTGACTTTGTTCGCCATTATATTAATAAATGGTCTTGGAATTGACAGAAACTATTTAAAAAACATTGCTATTCAAATTAAACAATACTCAAGTTCCCGTTATTCAAACTTCCCTTCTCTAAATCTTTTTCTAAGAACAAGTTGCCTTACCTCGGCAAGTACCGTGCCGCACCGCAGTGCTTCTGGACTTCCTCAGTGGCGCGAGCAGTAATTTACTACAACCCGCTTTTTTTGTCAACCGGCTTTCAAAACTTTTTGAAAAAGTTTTTCAGGCCGATCGGCTCAGGGTTCCAGGCTTTTCGGCCTTTATCCTCGGCTCTGTGCGGTGAGTTTCGTTCACCCCGTCAGAGCGCGAGGAGGAATATACAGGTTCAGCAGAAAACTGTCAACAGCAATTCTGAAAAAACTTTGAAAAATTGAAAGATGACCAGTTCTGGGGCGTTATGACCAGAGAGAAGGGGTATTTAAGAGCAAAAGGGGAATGATGGGGCCGGGACCTGGAGAAGAGGTTGACCGCGAAAGTCATGAAAAGCGCTAAGAAAATGAAGAAGTTGGGGATGAGCTCCCGGTCTTTCTCTTGTCAGCGGGATCTGCGCTTTTCTTGCTCGGGAGCTGAGGGGTCAGGTCGTCTTTCTGCTGACATACGCTTTATGTGGTTAGATTGTTTTCGATATAACGGCTTCTTTGTCGTTATTAGATCGCTTTCAATATAACACCCTCCTTGTTGTTATTAGATCGTTTTCAATATAAGACCCTCCTTGTCGTTATTAGATCGTTTTCAATATAACGCCCTCCTTGTCGCTATTAGATCGTTTTCAATATAACCCGGCCAGTCACCCTAAACGCCGCTCCATGTCCGCCTTCAGCGGGAGGGGCCGCCCAACCTCTTCCCATATACTGGTATATGACGGGGAAATTTCTTATATTGGAGGAATGAAAGATTATGACTATTTGATTATCGGGGCTTCCAAGGCGGGAATGACGGCTGCGGAAACGCTGCGCGGGCATGACGGAGAGGCTTCGATAGTGATGATTAACGGGGAGGACAGGCTCCCTTATAAAAGAACGGGGCTGACGAAAAAGCTCGCGGCGGGATTTGACTGTGATGAGTTTGCCCTCCACCCTTTTGAATGGTACGGGGAGAACGGGATTGACCTGATAACCTCTCCCGCGGTGGTTCTGAACGGGAAAAACCGCACTGTGACGGTGGAGTCGGGGGAAGTTTTCAAGGCGGGGAAGATTCTGATTGCCACCGGGGCCGTTCCCAGGAAGATAGGTATTCCCGGAGAGGAGGAGATCTGCCATCTGCGAAGGGCCGATGAGACGGAAAAGATTCGCGCCGCTCTGAAGAAGGGCGACCGGGTTCTGGTCATCGGCCAGGGCGTGGAAGGGGTCGAGATGGCGGAGCAGCTCTCGCTGAGCGGACTGTCGGTGCTTTCCTTGAGCAGCAGTTCCCGGCTTATGTCCCGCTGGCTGGATCCTTTCCTTTCCCGGAGGCTGGCCGATCTGCTGGCGGCCCACGGGATAGAGCTTCTTTTCGACCGCACTCTCCTCTCCCTGACGCCGGGGGAGAAGAAGATCCTCGCGGTCCGGTCGCCGGAAGGGCCGGAAGAACATGCCGCCGATCTGGTTCTCGCGTCCATCGGCGTTCAGGCGGATACGGCGCTGCTGGCGACCCCGGAGGGGAAAAGTCTCCTCGGCAGGGGGGGCATTCGCTGTAATTCCTTTCTGCAGACGGACTGGGACGGGGTATTTGCCGCTGGCGATGTGGTGGATGTTCCCGGCGGATGGGCAACGGGACTTTGGCATTCGGCGGAGCACCAGGGCCGGATTGCCGCTTTGAATATGGCGGGGGTTCCCACGGAATGGACGAATCTTCCGGTCAGACTGAAGTGCGAGGTTTTCGGGGATTTCTACTTTTCCATGGCCTACGATCTGGTTCAGAGTGAAAAGGATGGGGAGGAAAAGACTCTCATCTGCGATGATGCCCGTTATCTCAGGGTTTTCTTCAGGGAAGGCCGCCTCAGGGGCGCCCTTATGCAGGGGATGAAGGCCTTTGCCAAGCCTCTGGCGAAGCTGGTCGTCGACGGTGGTACCGAAGAAGAACTCCGGGAGAGCCTCGGCAAAGGCGGTTTCTGCTAGCGGTTCAGCATATAGGTCAGGGATTTTTTCAGGTTTTCCCAGATTGCCAGCCGTCTGGCATCATCGTTCTCCAGAAGGGTGACCCGGAACCCGGGAAGGTCGGAACAGAATCCGCTCAGGGGAACCGTGCAGAGCCCGGCTCCGCCCAGAAGGTTATACACCAGCTGTTTGTCCCGGGCGGCATCGGCGACCAGGGGGTCAAGATAGGAGGCGATCTCCGGCTTCAGGGGGAGAGGACGGAAATCGGCCAGCCTCTCCTGGTCCAGGAGCACGGTCAGATAGAAGGCGCCCTTGGGCAGATTGACCCGGACGCCGGGAATGGTATTGAGTATGTCAACCGCTTCCACGGCGCGGCGGCTGAACATGTCGGCCCGCCTGTCCAGGTGCTCCCGGTAGCGGGGATCGCCGAAGACGAGGGGGATGGACATCTGGGGAAGGCTCGTGGAACAGACTTCCAGCCGCTTGGCATCGATAAGGGATTTAATGAAGCGGTCGAAGTTCGCATCCCGGCTCCGGTTGAAGATCTCCATCCAGCCGCAGCGGCCGCCGGGCCAGGGATACTCCTTGCTGATGCTGCGCATGGCGATTCCCGGAACTTCCCCGATAACTTCACTTAAATGGCAGGTTTCTGCGCCGTTGTAGACGATGTGGGCATAGGTTTCGTCGCACAGAACAAAAAGATCGTACCGGCGGGCGATATCCACGATGCCCAGAAGGACCTCCCGGGGATAAACGGCGCCGGTGGGATTATCCGGATTGATGAGAAGAATGCCGGCGATGGCATCGTTATAGCGGACTTTATTTTCCAGGTCTTCCAGATCGGGCATCCAGTTGTTCTCGGGATCCAGCTTATAGGTGGTATGGTCGTATCCCGAATGGGCCGCTTCGGCACTGGACAGGGTGGAATAGGCGGGCGAGGGTCCGATAACCCGGGCTTCCCTTTTGAGAAAGGCGAACAGGGTGGATACGGCATCGCCCAGGCCGTTGAAAAAAATGATATCGTCCCCGGTGATTTCACAGCCGCCGCGCTGATTCACATGGTCGGCCAGAAAATCCCGGGTGTGGTAATCCCCTTCGGTTGCCGTGTAACCGTAACTGTGGCTCTGCGACGCCAGGTCGACAACGATATCGCGGATCCAGGGGGCCACTTCCTCCCCCTTCTGGATGGGGTCGCCTATGTTTTCATAGGTCATTGCCACCCCCATGGCTTCCAGACGTCTGGCTGTGCCGACAATTTCCCGGATTTCATAGCGGAGCCTGTCGGCCCCTTCCCATACGATGCTTCGTCTCATCTTCGTACTCCTCCGCCGTCTGTTCCGGGGCCGGGATATAAAAAAACCGCGGTCCCCGATGGGAACCACGGCATGCTTTCATGTTAAACGGTCAGCCGTGCATTCCCCTGAAAAGGGCCGCGGCCGCCTGGGCTGAGAGTTTACCGAATTGTGTAATACGGATCATTTCTGCCATGGCCTCATAATAACCGGAGCTTCGGGGCTGGTCAAGGGCGGAGAAAAGGCTATTTTATGGCGGTTCCGGAGTAAAACGGGCCTATGCGAAAAAAAAGAAGGGGTATATGATAGTCCTATGCAAAATGTTCACACCACGGAAGAGAAACTTAACGCTCTCACCCATAATATCGGAGCGGGCCTGAGTATAGCCGGTCTGGTCTTTCTTCTTTACCTGACGAAACTGAGAGAAGGAACATGCATGCACTATGTCTCCTTTTCCCTTTACGGCGCCTTCCAGATCCTGCTGTACCTCTCATCAGGTCTTACCCACAGTTTTACGGATAAGCCCAAAATCCACGAAGTCCTGCGGATTACCGACCAGGCTTCGGTTTACCTGCTGATAGCCGGGACCTATACGCCCATCGCCCTGGTAACACTGCGGGGAGCCTGGGGATGGTCGATTTTCGGCGTTATCTGGGGAATGGCCCTGCTGGGGATTACGGTCAAGCTGATTCTGGGGCCGCGGAAGCATATCATATCGGATCTGTTCTACGTTCCCATGGGATGGACGATAGTGGTGGCCATAAAGCCGCTCATGCGGGTGGCCCCGGCGGGACTTCTGATGTGGGTCGCCATCGGAGGACTCTGCTACACGGTGGGAATTATTTTCTATCTGGTGAAGAAGATGCCCTACGGCCACGTTCTCTGGCATCTTTTCGTGCTGGGGGGAAGCATCTCCTTTTATCTGGGTTTCGCGAAGTTTCTCATCTGACCCGGAACCTCCGCCCCGACGCTAGAAATGGAGGAAACGGCGAAGTTTGGAGTGGGTGAACCGGGGGGACTGGACGTAGAAAAGCAGCAGTGCCGTGGGAAGCATCACACTCAGAACGACCAGGGACCAGCCCAGTTGCCTATCCCCTTTCAGGTACAGCCCCAGAGACAGATCGATGACGACACAGAGAGAGGCGATTAAAAGAAGAATTACCGCCGCCACATTGGCTCCTTTCTCTTTCATCCGGCCGATCCGGTTCAGCGAGAGTGAGGTCAAGAGTCCCGAGGCAGCCACGATGGGCAGGCCCACGGGAAGAAACCAGGGACTGTCGCCCCCCAGCCGGCCGAGGATAAACAGCACGGCCATGACATCGCCATGGATCAGTCCGTTTAAGGCGTAAGGATGCCTCCAGGAGAAGAGGCTGATAAGCGCAATGAGCCAGGCCCCGGCCAGAGAGACGGAGACATAGGCGGACCAGGAAATCTGTCTGTTTATAAAGTAGTCTATGGCCATAACAAAGAGAAGGGGAATCAGAATTCCCATGGTCATGATCGTTCGGGCGATGGCCATCTTCTCCCTCATCGTCAGGGGAGGAGCGGAAGGCGAACCGGCCGGTTTTTCCGGATAGGGCCCGTATGTGCCGCCCTCGGGAAGGATTTTCTGAATGGGGGTCTGGCAAAGGGGGCATTTCTCCACCCTGTCATCGACTTCAACTCCGCATTGCGAACAGTATGGCATCGGACTACTCCTCCTCTCTATGATATATTGCTTTCCACTTTCACGGGAATCCCCATGCGGCGCAATTTCCTGAAAAACTCCCGCTCCACCAGAGACGAGGGGGTCACCCTCCCGAAGGTGATGTTAACCCTTCCTCCGAATCCGCAGATGCCCACTTTTACTTTGGTTTTCCCCGCAGGAGGGTTCGGAACGAAGAACAGGTCCTTCACATGACCGTCCAGCTCGGGGGGAAGAACCAGGTTCCCCATATTGGACAGTGTCGTGGTATAGGTTGATTTTCCGAAGGTCTGATAGACTACGGGCAGAATGAGATCCTTCAAGTGGATGGGAAGAAGCCGGGCGGCCAGGTTCATCTCGCCCTTTACATTCCGGGAGATCTGCTGACTCAGGAACTTGCGGTCCATATCATAGCGCATGAAATGCATCACCTTGCTGCAGATTTCATCAAATTCGTAGCGCCCCAGGCGGGGATCGATAAAGGGCGTCACGCTCAGAAAGAAATTTCTCATGGTACGGGAGGGGAAGATGCGCCTCAGATTGACGGGAATGCAGATGGCGATGGGCAGAGATCTGCGGCGCCGCTCCTTTTCGGGCAGAGAGAAGAGGTAGTCCTGGAATACCTCCATCAGGACGGCGGTGAGGAACTCGGTCAGGGTCACATTCCTGGCTTTGGCTTCCCGGTCCAGCAGATCAAAGGGTACGGAGCCTGTGGTAACCCAGTACACCCCTTTCCCTTCCTTCGGTCCGGGGAACTGAAAGGCCTTCTGCTCCCGCCGGGGAAGGGGAATGGACCGGTCAAGATACCGGACGAAGGCGTCCTCGAACTCCTCCGGATGGGGGGGCCGTCCCTTGTAGGGCAGACCTTCCAGGGGGCCCCGGATTTTATCCTGCAGGGAGACATACTCCCCCAGGAGAGCGCTCATGAAGATGTAAGCCCCGGTCCCGTCGGTAAGGATGTGGGAGAATTCCACGGAAATCCTGCTGCCGTATGCCCTTACCCGGAAGGGGAAGCGGGTTCTCTGGCGGATGGCCATTTTCATACAGGGAAAGCGGGAATCCCGCTCGGGGGAAGGGAGGCGGGGCGATTCATTGAAATAATACCAGAAAGCCCCCCGCATGAGATTAACGTTATAATAGGGAAAGCGCTTCATGATATTTTTCAGGGCCCTGTTCAGCCGGGAAACATTGACGGGGCTCTCCATGACAGCGGTCACCCGGAAAAGAGTGGTTTCCCTCTGGTTGAGCAGCGCCGGATATATCTTTCCCGCATTATCGAGTTTATACCAGCCTGGTCCCTTTTCTCTGTCCCTTTCCATTCTAGGGAAGGTTACTTGGCAAATCCGGTCCTGTCAAGATTTCTCTGGCCCACCCTATGAAGTAATGGTATAATTCTCCTTATGAGGAAAGAATTTACCGGAACAGGGGGATTTTAGCATGGAGAGCCCGAGAGCAAGGGAGTTAATGCAGGCCATCATTGATGAAGTGAATAAGGGCTTTCTGGGAAAAACGGAACAGATCCGGCTGGCCGTTTCGGCGGCCTGCGCCGGCCTTCATATTCTGATAGAAGACAGGCCGGGCGTGGGGAAAACGACCCTGGCGTCCTGCCTGTGCAGGGCGCTCGGGCTGGACTTCGGCAGAATTCAGTTTACTCCGGATCTTCTCCCCGGCGATATTACGGGCATGACGATCTGGGATGAGAAGAAGCGGGAGTTTCTCTTTCACAACGGGCCTATCTTCCGGCAGACGGTCATGGCGGACGAATTGAACCGGGCCGCAGCCCGCACCCAGTCGGCCCTGTTGGAAGCCATGCAGGAGGGAACGGTAACCGTGGACGGCGTCCGGCATCCCCTGCCCCGCCCCTTTCTGGTTATCGCCACCCAGAACCCCTCCCATTTTTCGGGGACCTTCTCCCTGCCCGAATCCCAGCTGGACCGGTTCGGCATCAGCTTTTCCCTGGGCTATGCGGAACGCGCCTGGGAAGAACAGATTCTCACCGATTACCGCTACGATAATCCCGTGGATAAGATCAGGCCGGTTACGGGTCCCGAAGAACTGATAGAACTGACCGGATTCATAAGAAAAATCGGCCTGAACGACGCCGTCCGGCGCTATATCGTATCCCTGGGGGACAAAACACGTAAATCCCCCCGCCTCATAGCCGGATTCACCACGCGGGGGCTTCAGCATCTGCTCGCCCTATCCCAGGCTTTCGCCGCCGGGGAGGGGCGGGATTTTCTTATTCCCGAGGATATAGAAAAAGCCGCCCCCTCCGTGGCCCGGCACAAACTGCTCCTGACTCCGGAGATGAAAATAGAAAACCGGTCGGTCGAGTTCGTTATGGAAAAGATTGTCGAAGAGACCCCGGCGCCGGTCTAGAGATGAGAATTGTCTGGGACCGCCTCATCTCCGCACTCCTCATAATCAGCCTCTCCTTCCTGGCGGCGCGCTATCTGGGCACGATCTATTATGTGCTTTTCCGTTCCTTTGCCCTGCTATTCCTTCTGGATCTGCTCTTCCTCTACTTCTCCTACGCGGGAGTCAGGTATAATCAGCATTTCTCCTCGGAACATCTGACCCGGGGAGACGAGATACACTATGATTTTTACCTGCTCCAGTCCTTCCGTACTCTCTCCAACCTCATCCATGTGGAGTTTTATCCCTTCAACAATCCGGAACTGAAGGACCTGGAGCCCCTGAACTTTGCCCTCAGATCCCGGGAGAAGAGACTCTTTGCCTATACCATAGAGGGAGGAACCCGGGGCATCTACCGGGTGGGGATTAAAAGCCTGATAATGGAGGACTTCCTGGGTATCCTCCTCCTCACCCTTCCCCGGCACGAACGGACCTTCTATATTTACCCCCGCCTTTTCCGGGGAAACGGCTACCCCCTGGAACAGACCGAAGGGGGGGGCGATCAATTCAGAAAAAACAGCCGGGACGACGGGGACATCGCCTTTTCGGGACTGAGGGAATACCGCCCCGGACTGCCTCTGAGGGGCATAAGCTGGAAGCACTTCGCCCGGTACGGCTACCCCTTGATCAGGGAAAATGAAAACTCCGTACAGCCGGGCAGGATACTCATGATAGACAGGCGCCCCCTTGAGGGCAGCCGCCCCCGGGAGGACGGTGTACTGGAAACGGCCCTGACCCTGACGAGGCGGATACTCGACGGCGGGTCCGGGGTCATTCTGGACGGGATAAGCTATAAAGGGCCCCTCGAAATCGCCAGTGAATCGGCCTTTTCCTCCCTCTACCAATCGACCCTGACCCTTCCCTTCGACGCGCCCCACCTTCCCCCATACCGGGAAGCGGGAGAATCGGTGACACTGATTTCTGCCATGCCCGGCTGGGATCTTCTGAGCGAATCATTCTGGCGGGTACGGGAGAACTGGCAGCTGGTGGCTGTACTGGAAGGTATGGATGGGGAAAGGAAAGAACAGATTCTTTCGGCCTTAGACGCACTGAAAAACCGGGACGTCTCCGTCATTATCATGGAAAAGGGAGAAAGCTTCTGGAAGGAAAACTGAAGTCTCTCCTGCTCCTAATCCCCACGCCCCTTATCTATGGACTGCTCCACAGATATCTGGACAGCTCCGGTGGGTGGCTCCTCCTGGCCTTTTACGGTTCCGTCCCCCTTCTGGCCGTAGCGGGTGAGTTTCTGCCCCGCGCAAGAAGGACTGCCCAGACCACGGCGGTTATCATCATGACGGCCCTGGGAGCGCTCCTCATCTGGGAGATCCTTCTCCTTCCCTATCAGGCCTATGAACTCTGGTTTGACCTTTTCCGTACCTCCATGGCAAGGGGCCGGGTCTCCCATCTCTTCGTCAAGCTGGGAACTCTTCTTTCGGTTATCGTCTGTTGGATGATCTACCGCCAGCCCCGCGTTCTTGAAGGAATCAGGCGTTTCATCCATCTTCCCCTTTTCTTTCTTTTTCTCCTCTGGCCGTCGGGCTGGCTTGTCCTGGCCTTCCTGGCCGCTCTTCTGGCGGGCCGGCTCCGCCGGGATAATTACCGGGAAATTGCAACATTGTTTATCTTTGTCTTCCTGTTTGGCCTGACCGGGGTGTTCTCCCCGGCCAAGGGCGCCCGCTTTATCGATAACCGATCGGGGGATTTCACCGCCTGGCTGACGGAGACCTGGCCGTCTCTTCCCGTTCTGTACGATATACCTCTTTACGGAGAATCCTTCTCCCATACGGTGGAGACCGGAGGCCGTCCCGTTCTGACGGGTCATACGATATTTACCGTGGAAGGCCACCCGGGAGAGCAGATCTACCTGAGAACCGGAGCAGGAGCCTCTCCCGGGGATAGGGGAGAAGCCCTGCCCATTGACGAAATGCCCCGGGCCGAAAAGGAATTCACCGAAGGGCTCCCCTACTACTCCGTCCGTATCATGACGGATTTCATCAACTACCTTCCCTATACGGAAGACACGGAGTACCTGGCGGTGAGAGGGAGCCTTTACCCTCTTCTCTCCACGGACAAAGCCCTGCTTCCTCAGCCTCCCCTTCTCATGGGAGACCGGTATACCCTATATAAATCCGCCGATACATCCGTCAGGACAGAGAAGGAGGACTTCGACTTTACCCCCTTTCTGACATCCCCCGAGGAACCTTCGGAAGAACTGAGAGCTCTGGCCGCCTCCCTCAGGGGAAAATCGGACAGGGAAACGGCCGATAACATCCGCCGGTATCTGGCGGAGAATTATACCTACTCCCTTAATACGGAAGAGAGTTCCCGGTACACGGAGGACTTTCTCTTTCTGACAGGCGAGGGATACTGCCTCCACTTCTCCACGGCCTTCGCCGCCCTGGCCCGACTGGACGGGATTCCCTGCCGCCTCGTTCAGGGATACCTGGTCATCATTCCCGACGGAGAGAACTACTGGGAAAACTACGGTTATGTTCCCGAAAGGGCAACGGTGAGCGTGACGGGACTATCCTCCCACATGTGGCCCGAGATCTATCAGGACGGCGAGGGCTGGATTTCCTACGAAGCCACGGCCCCATTCTATCGCCCCGAAAGTCCCATCTCCCGGGATGCCCTTACCGACAGGCAGCTCCGGGAAATACGCAGCGAAAACATCATCGAACAGCGGAGGGAATCCCCGGAGAAATTCCCCCGGATACTTTACCTGACCATCCCCTTGCTCCTCCTTTCGGCAAGGCTGGTTTTCCGGGCGGGACACTTCCTGAAACACTATGGGAAAAATACTCTTTTTGTCATACGCCGATATGTCCGGCTGGCCCATACGGCGGGAGTCGGACGTCCGGGGGATAAGGGATGGCTGGACTGGAACGATCACGTCAGAGAAAATATCCCTCGCACATCGGAACTGATGGACAGGGCGTTTCCCCTCATTCTGAAAGCCCGTTATTCACCGGATCCGCTGACCGGGAAAGAGAAGGAGATTCTCCACGATCAGCTGAAAAAATTCAGCCGGATATGCCGCAGGAACCGCTGAGGTAAATCTAGTTATATTTAAGCACCTTGTTCAGAAAGCGGTTGACCCGTTCGTCTTTCTGGCCTTCGAAGAGGTCTCGGGGAGCTCCCCGGGCGATAATCCCTCCGTCACCGATAAAAAGGACGTAATCCGCCGCCTGCCGGGCAAAGCCCATCTCGTGGGTAACCAGAATCAGCCTCATGCCCTCGAGCCTCAGTTCCCCGATCAGATCCAGAACTTCCGAAGTATATTCCGGATCCAGGGCCGAGGTGGGTTCGTCAAGGAGCAGAAACTCCGGCCGGATTGCCACGGCCCGGCATATGGCGATGCGCTGCTTCTGCCCCCCCGAGAGCTGGGCGGGCTTTTTGAGCGCCTGATCGGCCAGGCGGAACCGTTCCAGCAGAATGAGGGCTTCCTCCCGGGCGCGGTCTTCCCGGTAACCGTGGACTTTCACCAGGGGAAGGGTGATATTCTCCAGGGCATTCAGATGGGGAAAGAGGTTGTAAGCCTGAAAAACCATCCCCAGCCTCTTGCGGTACTCCCGGAGTGTTTCCTCGCTGCCGTACTCCACCGGATGGTCGTTGATAACAATCTCCCCCGAATCGGGCGTTTCCAGTCCCGCCAGGAGTCTGAGCAATGTGGTTTTTCCCCCGCCGGAAGGACCGATAAAAACCAGGGAGTGAACATCTTCCAGAGATAGGGAGACCCGGTCCAGTACGGTCAGGGCGCCGTATGTCTTGGTCAGGGATTTCAATTCAAGTTTCATAGCTGAATTTCCTCTCCAGGTAACGGGTCAGACAGGAAATGGGCAGGGTCAGCAGCAGATAGCCGACGGCCAGGGGGATATAGGCCTCCATGGTCGAGAAGGTGTTGGCGTTCATCTCCCGGGCGGCCATGGTAAACTCCTTGATGGCAATAACGGACAGCAGGGAGGAGTCCTTGATGAGAGAGGCCAGCTGCCCCGCCAGGGAGGGAAGAATCCGTGTCAGGACCTGGGGAAAGATGACATACCTGTATGTCTGATAGGGAGAAAATCCCAGGGAGCGGGCCGTTTCCCTCTGGCTCTCCCCGATGCTCTCCACCCCTCCCCGGATTATCTCGGCGATATAGGCGCCGGAGAAAAGAGACATGATGAGAATTCCCACTACAAACCGATTGTTCAGACCCGCCGCATTGGCTATGACATAAAAGAAAATCAGGATCTGAACAAGGAGGGGCGTTCCCCTGACAAGCTCCACGTAGAAAAGAGAACAATAACGGAAAGGCAGGAGCGAACTGCTCTGCCCCAGCCCGAAAAGGATTCCGAGGAACAGACTTAGAAAAAGGGCGAACAGAGAAATAAGGAGGGTGGTCCCGTATCCCCGAAGAAAGTTCACCCGGTATTTGTAGATCGTGTCCCAGGCGAACCGGTACCCCAGACGGCTGAATCCGAACCAGAAAACGGCGGCCAGCAGCATTGCCACGAGAATCCAGCTGAAAATATGGGCCGCCCGGTTATCCCGGCCGGCCTTTTCTCTGAGCAGTTCCAGCAAAATGTCTCCTAATCGAGTGAAAAGAAGGAAGGAAGCCCCTCTTCATCAAAAACCTGTTTCATCTCGGCCAGATACTTTTTTTCCAGCTTTTCGAAACCGCCCTCCTTGCGGAACTCCACAATAAAGGCATCGACCTGGGCTTTCAGCTCGTCGTTCCCCTCTTTCATGGCCATGCCCCAGCCGCCCAGAGTGCCGGGCAGGTTTTCCAGATTCACCCGGGTACTGTCGGGAAATTTTTTCTGCAGTTCAAAAGTGGTCAGCCCGTCATAGATGAAGGCATCGGCCTTCCCCTGGGAAACTTCCAGGGCGCAGGCGGCCACTTCGTCGAAGATCTGGATATTATCGGAGGGGACATTTTCCTGAGCCCAGATGGCCCCGATAGTTCCCGATTTCACGGCGACCGTTACATCGGAACCGGAAAGGTCCCGGTAGCTCTTTACGGCCGAATCACGGTTGATGAGCAGAGTCAGCCCCGAAGCGGCATAGGGGACGGAAAAATCCACCACCTTTTCCCTCTCATCGGTAATGGACATGGAGGAGATGACGATGTCCGCTTTACCCGACTGAATGGCGGGAATAAGTCCGGTCCAGGCGGTATTTTCTATGGTTACCGGCCGGCCCAGATACTCGCCCAGGGCATAGGCGGTATCCACACTGATTCCCGCGGGCGTACCGTCTGCTTCTGCCATCTCAAAGGGGGGGAACTGCAGCTCCATGGCCACGACCAGCGGTTCGGCATCCCCGCCGGACTTCTCCCCGCCGCCCGTACTCCAGACCGCGGAAGCGATAAAAAGGGAAAGAATTCCCCATAAAATGACTCTCCTATTCATAAAACACTCCTTGATTTGCGTCGTCCGACAGGCTATTTTCCCGCCGTCCTTTCCCTTGTTTCCTTGGAAGAACCGGAAGGGAAAGGGTAAAATAATAAACCCTATGTATTTCAATGTAGCAACGGTCGAAGGGGAAGTCAAATTTTTCCATAGCTTTTTTATAGGATTTTTACATAAATCTCATCGACCTAACAATAAAAGGGGAGTATGTTGGGGAGAGAGGAAAACATATGAAAACAGAAATTTTTGCCCATAGAGGAGCCTCCGGCTATGCTCCGGAAAACACCATGGCCGCCTTCGAGCTGGCGATAGAACAGGGCGCCCATGGTATTGAAACGGATGTCCACCTTACCAGGGACGGAAAGATTGTCATCACCCATGACCCCGTTCTGGGAAGAACGATTCCGGCTAAGGGATCCCTGAAAGATTATACCCTGGAAGAACTGAAGGAGTTCGGCTGCGGTGCCTGGTTCGGCCCGGAATTCGCCGGCGAAAAGATACCTGAGCTCAAGGATCTTCTGAACCTGATCAAGGACAGGGATATCCGTTTGAATATCGAAATTAAACTGGGCGGTCCCTACTACGAAGGGCTTGAAGCTAAACTGGCCGGGGAACTGGCGGGATGGGACATGGATGAGAGGATCATCATCTCATCCTTCAACCACTACTCTCTTCTGCTCATGGAGAAGCACCGTCCCTCCCTGGACCGGGGATTTCTGACGGCGTCCATGCTTATCGACAGCTGGGATTACGTGAAAAGGAACGGGGGGCAGGCACTCCACCCCCATTTTTCCTGCGTCACTCCCGACACGGCGGTATCCTGCCGCGACGCGGGAGTGGCCATCAACACCTATACGGTTAACAACCGGGACGAGGCCCGCAGGCTTATTCAGGCCGGAATAGACGGCATCATAACCAACTATCCCGATCAGATGCTGGCCCTGCTCTAGGGCAAGGCTGATTATCCTAGAGCAGGGATTTCCTGTTCTCCTTGAGAGCGGGCCAGCTCTGGGATGCTTTGTCCAGGAGAGATTCGCCGGAAATAACCGTAAGGGTCATTCCTTCCCAATGGGACGCCAGCGATTCGGCCGCCCGGCGGAGATCCTCCGGCTGCAGGGACAGAAGGGTATCCCTCTTTTCCTGTCGCAGTTGATCGGTGATGCCGTAAATGTCTCGTCTCATGGCCAGTATTCCCTTTTCCAGAGGAGCCAGAGGTTTCAGATCCTTCCCGATAACCCCGATGAGGGCTCTTTCCAGGTCTTCTCTGGTCAGCTGGCGGGGATACTCCGTGAGCCCCTTGAGAAAGGTATCTATGGTTTTGACAATCTGCGGATCCCTGTAGGACGAGAAACTGAAATACCCGTCCAGCCCCGAAAGAGAAGCGGACGCTCCGTAGGCTCCCCCTTTCATACGAACCTCTTCCCAGAGATAACCGGAACGGAGGAGGTGGGAGAGAACGAGCTGGGCCGAGTACTCCCGGGTCCCCAGCATGGCTCCCTTGATGGAAGCGCCGATATAGGAGACGTCGGCGGGTATCTTATAGGCTTCGATGCCATGCCCGTCCACGGCGGGGGCCGCAATAAAACCGGAGCCCTTCCGCTCTCCCAGTCCGTCGAGCAGAGCTTCGGCTCGGCGCCGGAGGATCTCTCCCGAACCGGGGTCGCCGGTTACATTGACCAGACACTCCTGTCCCTGGAAAACCTTCTCCTTGATTCCCCAGAAAAGGGAACCCAGCCGTTTCATTTCGTCCTTCTTAACGGAGCAGGATGCCAGATGGAAATACTGGTCCAGGCCGTACCAGTGCTCTTCCAGAGCGGTGGAGGCCGTATAGCCGCGGACGGAGTGGGAAACGGCATAGGACGATCCGGAAGGAACGAAGGAGCTGCGGTAGTCGTTCTTCAGCTCAGAGAGCAGCTCCCCCATCCGCCGGGAATCGGAGAAATCCACCCGGGAGATAAATCTCTCGGCCAGATCCATTCCCTCTTCCAGCTGGGACTGAAGCATTCTGACCCGAATGACCAGATGGGATGTCAGGTTATCCGTCCCCAGAGTAGTGCCCGCTTCCAGAGAGGCGGTCAATCCTCCCAATTTCATGGCGATTTCCTGGGCGGCCTCGTGGTAACTCAGCCCGGGGAGGCCCACTTCAAAGAAAATCTGCGTAAAGAAGGGCAGCCAGAGAATCTCCTCATCGGTCAGATTGGAAAGGGGAAAGAAGAGATCAAGGTAAAGGATACCGTTGGTAAAAAACTCATGGCGGTAGAACGTACGCCCCCCTTCAACACTTTTCTCCGAGGGAATCGTGATGATTTCCCGGGGGATATCGTCCTGATGGAGACAGGGAACGACCGAAGGATCGTCCGGAGCTTCCTGAAACTCCCGGAGCTTTCTGTTGCTTTCCCTTATCCCATCGGCTTCTTCCCGGGTCAGGCCAGCCTGTGTTTCGTCCAGCTGCCGGCGGAGTTCCTCTTCCTTGCGGGACATCAGATCCCCGTCGGGATAGACGGTGACATGGCTCCTGTGGGGATTGTCCAGAAGATAGGTCTTGATGAGGTTCTCAAAGTACCCCTTCTCCCGGGCTTCCTCTCTTATGATATTAATCCATTTTTCAAAGTAAAGTGTATCGCTGGGTCCCATGCCGTGAAGCCAGCCGCGGATGGACTTATGCATGAGACGGTAGCCGAAGGGGATCCCCCCGCGGATTTCCCTCTCCCGGAATTCCTGGCGGCGGAATGTTCCTTCAATCAGCTCTTCAGAAAGTCCCTCATTGACGATCTTCTCCAGGGTGGAGAAAACCAGGGCGGAGAATTTCTCGCCCTCTTCCCTTTCGGCCCCGCGGATTCCCACGGAAAACAGCGTCTCGTACAGGGCAAGATCCAGACCCGATACGGGGGAAAGATCGTCGCCCAGCTCGGACTGCTCGATGGCCAGCTGCAGGGGCGCCCCGGAATTGCCCAGAAGGATGGCGGACAGGACCCGGAGAGCCGTCAGTACTTTCACACTGGTTACCGGCTCCAGAAGCCAGTTTATGGAGTGGGTTGATCCCGATTCATCCTCGGAGGCGGGAGCGGGCACGGAGAGATAACGCGGTTCGGTCCATCTTTTCTGCAGGGGAAATTCCACATTGATCTCTTTCCTGTCAAAGCGGGAAAGAAAATTCCTGTCCAGAAAATCCAGGGTCTTCTCGCCGGGGATGTCTCCGTAAAGGAAGATCCGGCAGTTGGACGGATGGTAATAGGTTTCGTGAAAAGCCCTGAACTGCTCGTAGGTCAGCTCGGGGATATGAACGGGGTCTCCTCCCGCATCGTACTGAAGGGGGCCTTCGGTATAAAGGGAGCAGTAGGAATTCTCCGAAACGACGGAATCAAAGGAGGAGTAATCCCCCTTCATCTCATTATAGACGATTCCCACCCTCTGCAGCCGGCCGTCCTCATCGAATTCCAGGTGATGTCCTTCCTGCTCGAAGGCCTCTTTTCTGAGGAGAGGAAAGAAGACGGCGTCCCCGTAAATCATCATCAGATTGAAAAAGTCCTTCTCCACCACGCTGGCGGCGGGGAATATGGTGTCGTCGCTGCCGGTTCCGGCGTTCAGATAGGTATTCATACTGCCCCGGTACAGGGTAATGAAGGGATCTTTTATATGAAAACGCTCCGATCCGCACAGGACGGTATGCTCCATGATATGGGCGACACCGGTACTGTTCTCGGGGGGCGTGCGAAAGGCGAAGCAGAAAAGATTTTCCTCATCATCGCTGGCCACATGATAAACTTCACAGCCGCTTTTGATATGCTCGAAGTGGGTACCCTTGCTTCTGTATTCCGAGAGATCGTTCTCTTCCAGTATTTTATAGGCGGGATGAACCGATTTTTGCGCCATATTCAGGCTCCTTGATAGACGTGATTTGGGAAATATGCCTGCCCCGGCCTGTCTCCAACGAACCTTTCCAGTGACGGATATTTCCGAAGTCCATTACGTTGAAGTAGCCGTTGCGGCTCAGATATTCCGCAGCCTTGCGGGTCTCTTTGCGGTTTTTACCGCTGATGATAATAGTCAGAAACATATCTTCCACGGGCAGATAATCCATTTCCTCTCCGGGAAAGGATACGGCGCCGGGGATATGTCCCGCCTCATAAAGCTTTTTCGATCTGATATCGCATAGAAGAAAGTCATATTGATCCTGACTGTCCAGGAGACGGGCGAGTTTTCTATTAAGCTGTAGACGTTTTTTAATACTCTTCGTTCCGAACCAGACCGCTGCGATCAATACGGCGGCCAGGACAGGAACTATTACAAAAATCATTGCAGTCCCATAGTAACACAGGCGCATGACAAAGGCTAGAAGCCCCGGTCTGCTCCCGGATAAAATAAGAGCGAAAAAAAACCCCGGGGATACCGGGGATTCAGTTAATCAGGACGTAAGCCCTAGGATAAACGCTTAATAACCGCGGCCATTCTGCGCTTTTCTTGTTTTTTTATCCTGCTTTCTTTTCAGGGCTTTGTTTTTACGATTTTTGATGGTAGAAGGCTTTTCGAAGTATTCTCTCTTCTTCCACTCGCGGATAATACCTTCCTTTTCGACCTGACGCTTGAACCGCTTGATCGCTTTTTCCAGGATCTCGTCATCCCCAATCTTTACGTAGGCGATATGAATCACCCCCTTTTTTTATAGAGTAAAGTTTTTTTACTCCATATAAAGACTTTTGTCAATAAGGTTTGTATCCAAAAAGGGCATAGGATCAACGGCGACCCGGGAAATTCTCATTTCCCAGTGAAGATGGGGTCCAGTGGCGAGTCCGGTCATGCCCAGAGTCCCCACAATCTGCCCCGGTTCAACCATATCGCCCTCCCGGCATTTCAGCTCATCCAGGTGGTAATAAAGCACAAATACACCGGGAAGAAGTTCGAGCATAACCGTGTTCCCCGTAACGATTCTCTTCTCGGCCATGACGATTCGTCCCCGCCCGGCCGCTTTGACAGGGGTTCCCGTGGGAGCGGCCCAGTCCCAGCCGTTATGCAGGCTTTTCGCTTCAGAACCGTCATTGTACCGGTATATCCGGCGGCAGCCGAAATCGGTGGTGATTCTGTAATCATCCATGGGAGAGACAAGGGAGCCCGTGGTGAACCGGCTCTCCCTGTCAAAGGAGGCAAGTACGGACCAGAGCTTCTGGGCCTGGGATGTCTTCTCCGGATCTTCCTTGGTACGGATATCGGTGAGTTCCGTATTCAGGGCCAGAACCTCGGACGGGTACTCCAGAGGGGTAATTCCCAGTCTCTTCTCCATTATGACGATTCCGCCGGACCCATCCATGCGGCAGTCCAGGGTATAGGTTCCCTCTTCCAGGTCGGAGGGGATTCCCAGCAGGGCGCACCAGACCGGTTCGGCCATGCCCTCGGCGGGATATAGAAAAAAGCGGCTTCGGGAAAAGACCCGGGTATCTCCCCGGGAAAGGGATATTTCCCCTCCGGAAAAAGCTTCCCCCTCTCCGGGAGTGACGAAAACCGTCATGCCCTTTCCCTGCTCGGCATAATCGCGGCAGATGATCACCCCGGCGGATAAAAGCACATGCGTTCCCAGTAAAAATAATCCGGCAAGAACCGTTTTTCTCCATCCGCTCAATCTTCGCTCCTCTTTAAGTCCTGTATGTTCAGCTGAAGGGTCTGCCTGTTTCTGAAATAGTTCTTCTCCAGCTTGAAAAGTATATCAATATTATCATTGCGGTTAAAGTCTTTTTTGTAACGGTCCACGCTGTTCCAGTACAGGGCGGGCCATTTCTTATCGGCCGTGGAAAGGAGCATTTTCAAATGAACTCCCTCTTTGCCCACCAGCTCGATATTCTCAATCCCTATCCCGTTGGTCTGAAAAATGAGAGAGGGAAAGGCTTCGCCGTAGGGTTCCAGTTTATCAATAATGCGGTCCAGATCCTCGTTAAGATAGGGAGCGGGCAGCTCCGCGTCGACCTGAATGAAATCCTCCCTTACTTCGGGAACGAAATCCTCCAGTTTCAGGATAAGTTCTTTCTTGAACCGGGAGAGGCTTTCGGTGGGCAGGGAAAAACCAGCGGCGAATTCGTGGCCGCCCCAGTCATCGAAGAGAAAGGCCAGCCGCTCCAAGAGAGAGGTAATGCCTCCCCCCTCCATGGCGCGGACCGACCCGGAAGCCGTCTGTTCTCCCAGGGAAAGGATCATGGCGGGAACATGGTAATACTGACTGTACCTTGCCGCCAGAATACCCGTAATCCCCCGGGGAATGCGGTCCGATGCCAGGTAGATAAGCTTCTCACCGCATTCGGCCAGGCTCTTCTCCGCTTCGGGGCGAAGTTCTTCCCACAGGGTATCCCCCACTTCCCTTCTCTTCCGGTAGAGTTCGTCTATCTGGTTAGCCATATCATAGATCTGCCTGTCGTCGTCGGAGAGAAGGAACTCCACGGCCAGATCGGCCCTGTCCATACGGCCCGCCCCGTTGAGCCAGGGAGCCACATACCAGCTCAAGTCTTCGGCTCTGACAGTCCGGTCCAGCAGTTTACGCCTCAAGAGGATCTCCCGCAGGTTCTTCCGCATAGTCCGGTTCAGGAGGTCCATGCCTCTTTTCACCAGGATGCGGTTCTCATTGACCAGGGGCATCATGTCCGCGACGGTCCCCAGGGCGACCAGATCCAGAGAGTTGGCCCATACCTGGAACCGGTTGTTCTCTTTTTTGAGAAACAGGGAAACAAACAGACTGGCCAGGACATCCACAAGACACCCGCCGTCCATCCCGTAAAGGGCCATACGGCTCCTCTCCTGAAGCTGGGGAAGAGTCTGCCCGCGCAGGGACGGGAAACTGTGATAGATATCCTGCTTCAGATCGAAAAGATGGATATCGAACCCCTGACCGAGATAGAGTGTCAACCGTCTTTTCTCCTCCGGTTCGGAGAAGACGAAGATGGGCTGCCCCCTAAGGAAATCCACCATTTTCATGGCCCCCTCTTCCCCTTCCCCCGAGCGGATAATCAGCCGGGAGGTCGTACGGAGGTTCAGCATTTTCACCATCTCGATAACCAGTTCCTCCCCCTCCTGGCGGGTGACGAGAAAAACCATGTTCTGGTTATAGTAATCGCTGCCCGACAATGCGAGCGCCCAGAGGACCTTGGAAACCACTCCGCATCCGGCCAGTTCCCTGAAGGGATAGGCCGTATCGGGGATTTTGGGATTGATGACAGCCAGTGCATCGGGCAGGGTATCCCGGCATTCGTGATGATCGAAGATCAGCGTATCCACTCCCAGTTCATTGGCCCGGTCCACTTCGGCGAAACTGGTTATGCCGTTATCTACCGTAATAATGAGAGAGCCCCCCTGGGCGGCGAAATCCTCCACGGCCTGAACGGAAAGCCCGTAGGTTTCCCCCTCGGCGGGTACGCGCCATTCCGGCTCCAGATCCATGGCCCGGAGGGCTTTGACGATAAGCACGGTAGAGGTCATGCCGTCCACATCACGGTCGCCGAATACCAGGACTTTCTCGCTCTCCTCCCGGGCGGCGTGAAGACGGTCCACCACGGTCTCCATATCTTCAAAGAGAAAAGGGTTGTGAAGATAACGCAGATCCTCTTCCAGAAAATAGCATATTTCCGATGGCTCCTTGATATCTCGCCGTATAAGGATAGACGCGGTAAGGGTATCAATGCCGAATTTTCGGGAAATGTCCCGCACCTCATCGGAAAGGATAGGCTTTTTTTTCCAGTCCGTCATAAAGCCTTGATTTCCTGAAGAATAAGGGATTTCCCTTCGGGACGCTCCCTTCCGATAACGTAGGCATTCTTAATCATCTCCCGAACAACCTTCCCCGTCTCCTCCGACTCGGCCCAGATGCGCACGAGGCTCTCTCCGGCCGATACGGGATCGCCTTTTTTCTTCAGAAGTTCATATCCTACCAGGGGTTCAACACTGTCTTCCGTCCTGTTGCGGCCGACGCCCAGGGGGATGCCGGCCATTCCCAGGGCGTAGGAATCAATCGAGGTCACATACCCCTCCTCCCGGGCGGGCAGTTCCAGAGAACAGGCGGCCCGCGCCTTGTTCTCCATGGCCAGAAGCTTATCCCTGTCGCCGCCCTGGAGGGTAACATTTTCCAGAAATTTCTCCATGGCAGAACCGTCAGCTATCCGGGCGCGGCACAGGGCAAGGGCTTCCTCCACGGTGGAGGCGATTCCTCCGGCCACCACCATCCAGGCGGTAAGGCGCAGGGTCACTTCCATCAGGTCTTCGGGACCTTCCCCCCGCAGACAGGCAAGGGATTCCTCCACTTCCAGAAAATTTCCCACCTTGCGGCCCAGCGGTTCATCCATATCGGTGATAACCGCCACGATCTTTCGGTCCAGGCTCCGGCCCGTCTCAACAAGACTCACCGCCAGCCTTTCCGCGTCTTCCCGGGTCTTCATAAAGGCCCCGGCTCCGCACTTCACGTCGAAGATCAGCGACTGGGCTCCTTCGGCGAATTTCTTGCTCATGATGCTGGCCGTGATCAAGGGAACGGACTCCACGGTTCCGGTCACATCCCGCAGGGCGTACATGAGCCGGTCGGCGGGAACCACATCTTTACTTTGTCCGGTCATGGCGAAGCCGATATCCTCCAGGCCCCTGCGGAACAGGTCTTCGGAAATCACCGACCGGTATCCGGGAATGGAGTCAAGCTTATCCAGGGTCCCCCCCGTATGGCCCAGGGCCCGGCCGCTCATCATGGGAACTTTCACTCCGCAGGCCGCCGCCAGAGGCGCCAGAATAAGGGAAACCTTATCCCCCACACCGCCGGTGGAGTGCTTGTCCACCAGGGGGCCGCCCACGGAAGAGAGATGAAAGACTTTTCCCGAATCGATCATGGCCCTGGTGAGAAAGCCGGTCTCTTCAAAAGACATTCCCTGAAAGTACACGGCCATAAGCCAGGCGGATATCTGATAGGCGGGGATCTCTTCGGACACGTAGCCCTTCACAAGAAAGCCGATTTCCTCGGCCGTCAGCTCCCCTCCGTTCCTTTTCTTCAATATCAAATCGGTCATTCTCATACAATAATCCTCCTCAATGGGGACACCCGCTAAAGGGCATGACCCGATAACTGTTCATAATCGGTGGCGGAAAAAAACCGGATATAGGGTTTCTCCGTCAGCAGATTTTCCATATCCAGACCGTAGAGACGGCTGATATATCCCGTAACCGACGCCCGGCCGGAGAGTCCGGCAGCGGCAAGAGCCTGGTCCAGCCCTGTCCCCTTCTTTATCATATTCGCGGCCCGGGCAAGCTTCACCGTAAAAAGAAAATGGGTCAGGGGAATCCCGGAAAGATGAAAGAATGATTTTTCCAGCTCGCCGTCGGACATGTTAAAACAGCCCGCCAGGGCCCTTATATTCAGATTTTCCCGGGCCATTGATTCGACCTGTTTGAAAATTCGGTTAAGCTCCACGCTCCATCCCAGGGAGTAGGACTTGATTCCCAGAAGATGGGAGAGCAGAAATTCCCATAATTCCCGGATCCGATAGGGGGAAAATTCGCTGTCAAGACCAAGACCGAGGGAATCCATCCTGTCAAAACCGGATGTTCCGCACAGCCAGGTTTTACCCGACTCACCGATGGTCCGGCTAATGAGCTGAGCCAACCGGGACTCGGGATGGAGATAACCGAAAAACTGCCATCCCCTGCTCCCGTCAATGGTATGATCCACTCCGGGCCCCAGGGCCAGAAGAGAGCATTCAAAGGATTCTCCCCCCACACTCACCTTCATGGGACCGTTAAAGGATGCGGCCACCTCCACGGAATCATGGGAAAACTCTTCAGGCTCGTTGATAATTCCCATGCCCAGGAGATACCCCAGGAACAGCCAATAGTCCTGCCTCAATCATTACTCCTCACTGCCTGAGGGAGAAAGCTCCAATATCAGTTCCACCTCGCCCCGGCTCAGTTTCACGTAACGGGAGATCTCTTCGCTGCTCCATCCCTGCCGGGCCAGCTGAATAACCATTTCCCGGGTATTCATATCGGGGGAACCGGCTGAACGGGCGGAACCTTTTTTGCCATCACGGCTGGCGAGATTCCCCAGCAGCTTGACCTTTTCCTGAGCTTCCCGGCTGATATTCTCCAGCCGAGTCTCTGTTCCGGCCAGCCACTGACGGGCCTTATCCATCTTCTTCATACGGTTATCAAAGTCGCTGATCACCGCATCAAGGTTCGTTACGTTATTTACAATATAATCGACCTGTTCCTTATTCTCAAGGAGAAGTTCGCTGTTCCGTTTTACTTCATGGAGAGAACTGCGGAGGGGAACCAGATCTTCGTTAATGCCGGAGAGTCCCTCTTCGATCCTGCCGAGCATCTCGAAATTCCTATCCACGCTCTGGGTGGTCGCATCGACGACACTGCTCTTCTTTTCCACTTCCTTGAAGCGGCGGGCTATCTCCTTATGCAGATCCTCGAGCTGGTGGAGCTTGAGCATATAACCCTGCATCGTCTCATCGGTCTCCGCCACATGCTCCAGCTTCATATCGATGGCATCGGAAAGATTGATAATGCGGGCGACTTTTCCGTCGAGCAGATCGATCTTCTGCTGTTCGGCCAGAAAGGAAGCGGTTTTTTCCGTGACGGTGTCGTAACTCTTGAGGACCCGTTCGCACTCTTCGCGGATAGGCATAATCTCTTCCCGGGCGGCATCGACGGAACGAACCTGCGCCTGAAGCTGGGCAATATCCTCCTCCAGGGCTTTCCTGAGCCTGTCGGCCTGCTCGAAAATCTTCGTCTGGCTGATAAACTCCTGCTGTTTCTCCTCGATTCGCTCCACGTTGGCCAGAAGCCCCCGGTAGCTCTCGTCTATCCGGTTATGGACCGATTGCTGGTAGGAGTCCATTTTCTCCTTCGTATCGTTGAGAGCACTGCGCATGAGCTTGATTTTCTCATCCGAATCGTTCAATGCTTCCCGGAACCGCTGTTGATAGTCGATGAGATACTGCTCGGATTTTTCATTGAAAATATCCAGAGTCTGTTCCGACTTGTCATGGAGGTCGCTGTTGAGAGAGCTGATTCTCTCAAAGAGATCGGAGATATCCTTGCGGACCTCCACCCTGTCCTTGTTGGAAGAGATAACCAGTTCGTCCTTCTGGGCGGCGAAGGTATTCTTCAGGTCAACCACGGTTTCCGCTACGGACCGGCGGAACTCATCCAGATCGTTCTCCAGACTGATTTCGTTATCCCTGAGCTGCTGTCCCAGGCGGGTCTGCCAGGTATCCGCATCGGCCCGGGCCTTCTCTACAAGGGACGTCAGATCGGAACGGCCCGCCTCGGCGGCGGCGGCCATCTGATCCATCTGAAGGTCCAAAGAGTTCTTCAGCTCTTCCAGCCTGCCGTCGATTCGGCCTGTGAAGGAACCGGTTTCGTTCCCCAGATATTCGAGAGCTTCGGTCCGGTTCTTTTCCCATTCGTCCCGAACGATCTGGCGGTAATCCAGAATGCTCTTCTCTCCCGCCTCGATCTGCTCGGTAACATGGCCCTGGAAGTTTTTCACCTGTTCCTGGAACTTATCGAACTGATCCACCACGCGGGTCTGCAGTTCGGACATTTTCCGGTTTATCTGGGCCATACCGCTCCGCTCCACCTCTTCCCGGTCGCGAAGGGCCTTATTCCCCAGATCCTCAAGCTGAAGCTCCACATTTCGACGCCATTCGGAAAGGCTCTCCTGCATGGCCCCTTCCCGCTTTTTCAGATCGGTGAAAAAATCGTCCTCGAAAAGCTGAAGCTTCTCCGAAACGTTATCGTAAGCCTGCTGTTTAAGCTGATTCAGTTCCTTCTCGATCTCTCCGATCATCACATGAATCTCGGCAAGACGGGCGTCGCTGCGCTCCTTCTCCCGGGACTGATAGGCATCCATCTCGGTAGCGAACCGTTCCTGATCCTCCCGGATCCGGCCCTCCTGTTCCTCCATGGACTGTCTGAGGGAAGTTTCCAGATCTTCCAGATCCTTTGAAAAACCGTCCAGTTTCTCATAACGCTGGCGAATAACTTCCTCATATTCGGCGTAGCGCTGCTCCACCCCTTTCATGGATTCCAGCTCCGCCGCCTTTGCCCGGGTCTCTATATCGGCTTTAACCTCTTCCAGACGATCGTCCAGTTCACTTCGTATATCGGTCAGAGCCCTGTCCATGCGGCCCTGATACTCTTCCTGTTCACGGCTGAATTTTTCCCGTTTCTCCTCAATGGCCCGGCGGTCCTGCTCCTCCCGTTCCCGGTAGTCGGATAGAATCTTCTCTATTTCGGCCATGGAACCCTGCACATCGGCTTTCTGCTCTCCGATTCGTCCTTCGAAATCATCGGAGAGGCGCTGCACTTCGCTGTTGAAGGAAGCGATGAGATCGCGGCCCTGCTCCAGGTCGCCCTTGATATCTTCCACCTGGCCGGCGACCTGCCCCTTGAGATCATTCATACCGTCAAACCAGTTCTTCTCAAGACGATCGGCTTTCTGGTTGATATCCTCTTCCAGAGCGGAGAAAACCTGATCTTCGAGCAGGGCCGCCTTGTCGGCCGCCCGGTCCAGCTTCTGACGGTATTCCCCTTCCAGTTCGGCCACCCGGTCGGCGAACTCCCCGATCCGGTTCTCCTTCTGCTCCTCATGGGCATCCAGCATGCCGTTCAGCTCCCCCCGGAAGCCTTCGATTCCCAGGGCCGTCTCTTTCATCTGCTCGGAAATAAGATTCAGCCGTGCCTGATAATCCTCCATCACCGAGGATTTAATCACTTCCAGGTCCTCCCGGTTCGCCCGGGCGAAGTCGTCCTGTATGGAATCGAGCCGGCGGCCGATCTCCTCCACCGAGGTCTGGGACTCCTTGAGACGCATGCCCACCGAATCCACATAGGCCGATTCATCGGCGACTTTTTTCATGTTCTCATCAACCAGGGCGGTCATCTCATTGAGCCGGTCAATCTTCTCCTGAAGGTTATCCACCAGGACAAGTTTTTCCCTGACCTTCTCCTCATGGGCGACAAGCTCCTCATTATGGGAGAGGATGCGCTTGAGGACTTCCCGGCCCGTCCGTTCCTGGACGTCCATATCGTCAACCAGATCTTTGAGGCGGTTTTTCTTCTCTTCCACGAGCTTATCAAGTTCACCGCTCGCTTTCTCTGCGTAACGGCGCACCTTCTCAAGAGATTTGTTGTTCTTGTCCAGGCGCCGATACAGGAACAGTATGCAGATTACTACTCCCAGTACGATCAGATCGCCTCCGGTAAATGTCATATTCCACCTCTCAGGTCCCCCGCTCTGGCGGTGAGACCGGATTTCTGAGTCTTTACCCTATCGGGCCAGAAGACCGTTTATATATTCGCGAAGCTCCCCGTACCGGGAAAACTGAACATCCGCCAGGGGATGCTGCTTTTTCCAGAAAGGAGCGATATAGGCGCTCATCATCCCTGCGTCCCGGCAGCCTTCCACATCGTAAACTGGATTGTTGCCCACATAGAGAATCTCTGAGGGAGGGAGTTCCAGGCGGCGGGCCAGTTCCAGAAAGGGCTCCTTCGCCGGTTTCAGATAACCCGATTCATTGGAGGTCATAATCACGTCCCAGCAATCGGCCAGACCGAAGTAGTCCAGCTTGCTGCCCACGGGAAAATCGGACAGGGCCGCCGTCTTAATTCCCTTCTCGCGCAGTTCCGTGAGAAAGTCCCTGACCCCGGGGAAAGGGCGTACACGGCGGAAGATTTTCTCCCATTCACCGTAGAATACCTCGTCAACCATCCGGGCGGCATCATCATGGGAAAGGGAGAGTTCCCGGGAGAGAAGATCCGCCTGGAGAGCGGCGAAATCCTGAACGGGCTCTACCTTTCTGATATCCCGTCTGACCTTGCTGAAGGCCATGACCTTGCGGAGATGGGTGAAATAAAATGGTATGGAATGAAAGTACATGGACCTGTTGGGATACAGAGTCCCGTCGATGTCAAAGGCTACGGCTTTTACGGACATAGGTATGATTAATCCCTCCCGCCTATAGAGTACCGCAATATCGGGATTTTAGCAAGTTTACAGGGATAAGTGCTTTTCCCGGTTCAACTGAACATCCGTACTTCTGAAGAGACCCCCGAACGGTCTATCCCGATGATACGGTAACCGTACTCGGAACCTTCCTCTTCAATGACGGTGCTGCATTTCTTTAACTGCACAAGAAGAGAAGGAGTGACGGCCTGAGTCACCGAACCGAAAGTCTGCCCGTGAACCGTATGATAATGGCCGCAGAAGATGTGAATCTTCTTTCCCGACGCTTCAAGGAGAGCCGTAATTTCTTTCCTGCCTTCCAGTGGATAAAGCCTGTCCATCAGGGTCCCGCCGCAATCGTATATAGGATGATGGGAAAAAAGAACGAACCGTTCTTCCGGCCCTCCAAGAAGAGTCTCCAGCCAGTGTTTCTGCTCTTCATCCACCGCCCCGTTGTGGGTATCCAGGAATATAAGGACATCCTCCCCTGTTTTTCGTAAATAATAGGGAAGACCGTTCCCCTTTCCTCCCGCCCAATCTGAGCGGGTCAGATAATCGGCCGGTTCATCGTGATTTCCCAGAATATAGAGCCAGGGGATTCCTCCTTTCTCAAGCAGGCCGGCTATTCCGGGAAAGACAGAGGCTTTTCCCAGATCTCCGGTCAGAACAATCAAATCGGCTTTCTCTTTCCTGATATCTCCCAGGAGGAACTCAAGTCTGGCAAGGGCGTCAATTCCATAACTCTCTGCCAGAAAATCATCGGCATGGATATCGGTTATCTGGGCTATTTTCATATATATAGGATACCGCAGAATCGCCGATCCGTCCAAATCCCTCCTTCCGCCCTAGACTTAGCCCCTCCAAAGAGGTATTCTTGGCCCGTTATGAAATTTCACATCGTAGTATTGGGATGCCAGATGAATCTTTCCGACGGGGAAAGGCTCAAATCGGTCCTGGAAAATATAGGAATGACCGAAACGGACAGGGAAGAGGATGCCGACATCCTGGGCATGGTGGCCTGTTCGGTCAGACAGAAAGCCATCGACAAAGTCCATACCCGGATTCATCTATGGAAACAGTGGAAGGAGGAGAAGCAGATTCTTACCTTTCTGACGGGCTGCATCCTTCCCAAAGACCGGAAACGATTCGTCAAGGATTTCGATCTGGTCTTCGATATCAAGGACGCGGCCACCCTGCCCGAACTGATCGGAGGCCACGGGGAAGTCACCCCCGCCACGGTCAATACCCGGGAGCTCTGGCATGTGGATCCGGCCTATGCTTCCCAATTCGAGGCCTTCATTCCCATTCAGAACGGCTGCAACAATTTCTGCACCTACTGCGCCGTGCCCTATACCCGGGGACGGGAGGAATCACGCCCCTCGGGGGACATTGAGAAGGAATTCTCCTCCCTGGTGGAACGGGGGTACAAATCGATCACCCTGCTGGGGCAGAACGTCAACTCCTACGGCTCGGAAAGGAGAAGCGAAGAGATAACCTTCCCGGAACTTATGGAGCGTCTGGCAATCCGGGCGGACCGGGAAGAGGAATCTCCCTGGATCTACTTTACCGCCCCCCACCCCAAGGATATGTCCGACGAACTGATAGAGGTCATGGCCCGGCACAAATCGGCGGCCAGGCAGGTCCATCTTCCCATTCAATCGGGAGATGACGATGTCCTCAAAGCCATGAACCGCCGCTACACGGTGGATCACTACCGGCAGATCGTCAAAAAAATCCGCACCGCCATGCCCGATGCGACCCTGTTCACCGACATTATCGTGGGCTTTCCCGGAGAAACGGAGGAACAGTTCGAGAATACCGCCCGGATGATGGAGGAGTTCCGCTTCAATATGGCCTTTATCGCCATGTACTCCCCCCGGCCCGGTGCCAAGAGCACCGACTGGGAGGACAGCATATCCCAGGATATGAAGAAGGACCGGTTCCACCGGCTCTCTGAGATAATGCAGACGTCGGCCATAGCCTGGAACGAGACACTGGTAGGCCGGGAAGTCACCGTACTGGTGAACGGCCGATCCCGCAAGGGAGACAAATACTCGGGGCGCACCGAGGGAATGATCAATATCCAGTTCCATTCGGAGCGGGAGGATCTTATCGGCCGTTTCGTCAGAGTCAAAGTTACCGGTCTCCACGGAATTTCCCTGGCGGGAGATCTGATTTAAAGAGAAAAAGAAAAGGTAATCCTATCTCCCGGCAGGGCTTTCTCACGATGCCGGCTTGGGAGAACGGCAGGATAATGACGGGAGCGCTGATCGTAAAGGTATCTTGTACCTATTCCCGTACCGTGCTATATTAATATTCATACGTATATTATTTAAAACAGGCGGGTTTCAATGAGATTCAGCAGCTTTTTAACAACACGCACCGGAGCGGCGGCCGTAATGCTCTTTATGCTCTCTCTTTTCCCTCTTCATGCCGAATGGAACACCACCTGGAACCTGGGAACACTTGATATTGTATGGAACCACCTGAGTCCGAATGGGGACGGGACAGATTCGATGGACAAGGTGTCCCTCTCTCTTCTCGATTTTCAATTCTACTCCAGGGCCAGCCGGCTGGGTCTGCAATTCTCCCTTCTCCATACAAGGACGTGCTACGATACCAATGCCACCACCGCCTTTATGCCGTTGGAGCTTTTTTACAATTTGGTGAAAAGCCCCAACTTCATGGTGGGGCCCTACGGCAAAGGGGAAGTGGGATTCTCCGAGAACGACTGGGATATCCATCCCTATTTCGAGGGGGGATTGAAGATCGGGACATTCCTTAATGACAAACCGGCTTTGAAATACTCCTGGAAAAACTCTTTCTATGTGGGAATAGACAGCCGCGGGGAACTTAACATAGGAACGCAGATCGATTACGGATCTCTGGCCCTGTTTCTCCTCCTGGCTAACGGGGATTGAGTAGCCCGGTCACCCCTTCTTCCGGCTGTTCTTCATGGAATACATCTTTTCATCCAGCTCAATTATATCCAGATGCCCCTTGCCGGCGACCGGGGAGAGGCCGTAGCTTAAATCGATTCGTCCCTCTCCGAACTTTTCCAGGAACCGGATTCGTATTCTTTCCATGATGCCATGGGCTTCCTCCTCGGCGACATTCCTGAAAAGGATCAGAAACTCATCTCCCCCGAAGCGTATCAGAAGATCCTCATTCCTGAGGTAATGCTTTGCCATGAGGACGAAGTTCCTGAGGAGATCATCTCCCCGGTCATGGCCGTACTTGTCGTTATAGTACTTAAAATTGTCGAAATCCAAAAAGACGGCCATATGATAGCCTTTCACATCCAGTTCGCTCAGGACATGCCGATTGAAGGCTTCCGTCAGGGGATCCCTGTTGTAGGCGTTTTTCAGACTGTCCCGTTCCCGGGCGATATCCTGTCTTTCCCGTGAGAATTGGATTCCGAAAAGGGTCACGCTGAGAACGATCGCATAGGGGAGGACCAGGGGCGAACCGGGATGAAAAGAGAGAACAAAGGTCACGTGAATGAGGGACAGGATGATGAGAGCCGTAGGGATAAGGTACAGGGGATAGTAATTTTCCGTTTTGATGATCATGACTGTTATCATGACGAACTGGAGAATCAGCACGATATCCAGAAAAGGGAGAATATCCATAAGGAGAGAGAGTCCGGGTATACAGAAAGGGGCTGCGATCGATACGGCGAAGGGAACCATGAACCAGCGGTTAAGGGTAATTCTGTTGTTGCAGTGGTAGTCAATACTGTATACATAAAGAGCCCCGCCGAGAAAAGCGCTGGCAATAACAGCCCTCTTGAGGATAGTGTAAACGGGCCAGGGCCCGGTGGAGAGACGGAAAGTATAATCCTGCGCATAAAAGATAATGACAAGACAGGCCAGGCCGAACAGGATGTCCCCCATATTCCTTTTCGGCCCGGAGAATCCGGACTGTATGGAGAAAATCCCCGTGAGCAGAGCTGCCCCCATGAAAAGGATAATGAAGTCATGGTAGAGGATTCTGTGAAGAGAAGCCGTAACAATCGCCCGGGATGAGTCCTCCAGAAAGGGAGAACGGGTAATGGAAATGAAAAAATTCCCCGTCAAGGTGAGGATGATTTCATTCTCCCGGGCTTCACTGTCGGGAAGCGGGATGGCAACCATGGAATTCCAGAGGTTGGCCGTGGCATTGTCAATGTCGCCAGCCCTGAAAACGAAATTCCCGTTCAGACTGACTTCCATGGCATTTACATCCAGCCCGGCCAGACATAAGCTCTTATGCGCCAGAGGTCCTGTGACGGTACGGAAACGGACAGTGTCGGTCTTGGACGTATGAAGGAGAAAGGGAAGAGTTATCCGTTCAGGCTCCCCGTCTCCGAGTCTGTACCAGTTTTCCAGATTCTCCCCGGAAGCTCCCAGATAGGGCAGATAGAGCATACCCAGAAGCAGCACAAAAAGTACTGCGGAGAGACAAAACGCTTTTACGGGATGTATATAGGTTGACTGATTGAGATTTAAAAAAGCCACTGGAAAGAAATTACCACTCCTCGCCCCATAGCTCAAGCGTTTTTTCTCCGGGATCTTTTTTTTTGTTGTTTTCGGAGGAATGAACTCATCCTGATGATTGTTTTCGCTTTTTCTCTTTCCATCGTTTATACTCAAAGGAGATGAGGATGGGGAGGGGTAGATGGAAAAGAACAACTGGAGACAGCCCCCCTTCTGCGCGACCCTGATGGGCTGCCTGCAGGGGGTTTTCGACTATTACGGCATGAATTTTTCACCGGCCATGGTCTACGGTCTTACCGGCCATGCCTTTTTTATTAATATACACAAAGAGATATGTCCCTCCGGCCCCTACGCCTGGGATCACCAGTTCTTATATAATTTGGCCGAAAACATGGGAATCCGCATTAGCGAATCATCTTTTTTAACACCGGAAACGCCGAAAGAGATTTGTACCGCAGCGGTCAACCGTCTCACGGACAGCCTGGAAAGTAACAATCCCTGTATGATTACCTGTCTCGAACACCAGCTGGTCAAGGAGATGAGGGACGGGGAGATACGCCTGATCCGCCCCTGGGAGCAGGAAGGGGACTCCCAGTTTTCTTCCCTCGATACCGAAGATCTTTCCCCCTGTCTCGAGAAAGCCGGCTTTCTGATCATCGGTTATTTCGAGAAAAGCGACGTTCAGGATAATCTGGGAAAAAACATTCACCGGGCCCTTCTGCAGGCGGAAGATCTCTTCAAAAATCCGGAAAAATATCACCATGAAGGATACCAGAGCGGGTTCGGAGCCTATGAATACTGGATAACCGCTCTGCAGAAAGAAAAATTCGACGAACATGGTCACTGGTGGAACGGAACGGTCTGGGCTGAATGCCGCATGCGGGGGGCCGAATTTTTCGAAGAGCTGATTGACCGGAAAGCCAACCTGGATGAAACCGCTCTCAAGTCGCTGGCCGGGATCTACCGGATTATCTCAGAACGCCTTGATGAAGCCAAAGAAAAAGAACTGGAGAGGGAAAAAAAGATTATTCTGCTCACCGAAGCCCTGGAGATGGAATACGAAGCCAATTTTCTTATCGAGAATATGCTTCACCCCTGAAAGGTTCTGTTTCCCCGTCAGGAAATATCCCTTTTAGGGAAGAAACATGTTCCCTTCACATTTCGTTTATATAGTTTATCTAATATTGTATTATCTTAATTAAAGAAAGGCCGAACGGCTGAGGGCTGATAACCCGCCGATGCGACCTGAGGAGAAATACAATGAAGAAGACATTAGCCCTTTTAACCGCCGCCCTTTTGGTAACCGCCGCCCTGACAGCCGAAGACTACGGCGCCCGCGCCGCCGGGCAGGATAGCAGCTTCTCCCTGGAAGATATGCTGCTTTACGCGTTCCAGGACGAGCATCTTGCTCTGGCCGAATACGAAGCCATACAGGAAACCTTCGGCACGGCCAGGCCCTACAGCAACATAGCCAGAGCCGAAGAGACCCATATCGGCTATGTGGAAGGTCTCTACGAATCCCTGGGAATGGAAATCCCCTCCTTCGATGCCTCTTCCCAAATCACCCTTCCCTCCACCCTTCAGGAAGCCGCCGAAATAGGAGTACAGGCCGAGATTGAGAACATCGCCATGTATAAAATGTTTCTGACCCAGGATCTCCCCGCCGACGTTCGGGTCGTGTTCACAGACCTCATGGAGTCTTCGGAGAAACATCTTGTCGCCTTTGAAAGGCAGGTCGACCGGGGTGCCGTCGGCAGCGGACGGGGAAGAACCGATCTGACGTTTACCGGGAGAGGACTGAACCGCACCGACGATCATCACTGGAACTAGGCCCTAAGGCTTACCGGATGCCCCTATCCCCGTCCTTTCTGCCCTCACGGCAGGAGAGGCGGGGATTTTTCATTTGCGCCCGGAAAGGATGGGGAATCCTCAGTATTTGATACCCAGCTGGGCGCAGAGTTCTCTCAGGAAAAAGCCCACATCGCTGACCACGCCGATAGCCTGGGCCGATCCCCTGTCGGAGAGCTTAGTCACGACCGCGGGATTAATATCCACACAGACCGTCTTTACCCAGGAGGGAGTCATGTTCCCCGTGCCTATGGAATGGAGCATGCTGGAAAGCATAAGAAGCATATCGGCGTCTTTGATGATATCGGCGTACTGCCTCTGGGCTTCGATCATATCGTTAACCGTTTCAGGCAGAGGGCCGTCATCCCGAATGGAGCCGGCCAGGCAGTAGGGAATCCCCGAACGGATGACTTCATGCATAAGTCCGCCAGTCAGATCGCCCGCCTCAATGGCCGCCTCAATCGATCCGTGACCGTAGATCCGGTTGATAGCGCGCATATGGTGGTTATGTCCTCCGTGGGTGGGCACGCCGCTTTTCATATCCACCCCCAGGGACGTTCCGTAGAAGAAGTCCTCCAGATCATGTACAGCCACGGCGTTTCCCCCCAGGAAACCCTGGATATACCCCTCCCTGATCAGGGCGGCCAAAGCATCCTTTCCGCCGGTGTGGACAACCACGGGACCGCAGACAACGACGGTTCTTCCGCCCCGCTCCCGGATCTCCCGCAGGTCGCCGGCTATGCGGGCGGCGGCCACGGCATAGCTCCTTTCCGAGGAGACATCATTGGACATGAAGGAGAAGCTTTCCCCCTGTCCTTCCACCCGGGGCGGATAAACACGGACCGAATCGCTTCCGCAGAGAACCGGGTCGCCCGCTTTCAGATCACGAAGTTTGGTACAGACCAGCCGGCCGCCCTTGTTTACAATCGCCGCATCCATACGCTGCTGTTCCACGGGAACCCATTTGCCCCCCATATACACTTCGCTGCGGTGATTGGTGGTGGAATAAAAACCCACCGGCGCGTGCTTGTCCCTGTCGGCCTCCCGGAACTCCCCTTCCCCGGCGCCCTTCTCAAAGACTCCCAGGCGGGTCAGCTTGGGAAGAAGCTCCTCCGCCGGCCGGGTGCCGCTTATGGTGATTTCGGCAAAAGACGTGTCCTCCTTCTGCTTTCCGAACTCAAAACGCTTAATCCGGTAGTCGAATCCTTCGGTAATAATCAGGTTAAGAATCTCCGAAAGAAGACCGTTATCCACAAGATGGCCTTCGCTTATTACAGTAATCTCTCCCATATCAAACTCCTTTTACACTCTTCAGATAGGCGGCGATGTCAAAGGATTCCAGAGGCAGTCCTCTTTTCAGGTAAAGGGGATGATGGGGATGCCCGTCCTTTGTTCTTTTTCCGATTGAGAACCAGTCTAACCCCAATGGGGCCATAGAGCAATATAAATCTTCCAGGCAGTCCGCCAGATAGGGCCGCTTGGTAATCAGAGCCCCCCAGGCCGCCCAGACCGCGATTTCACCTCCGGGAGCAACGGCGTCCAGAAAAAAGCGCACTTCCCGGACATTCCTTTCATGCAGAGCCCTGTTACAGGCGGAATCCATGCCGTTCGGATCGGTGGACCGCTGGGGATAAAGATTAACGGTACACCAGCCGTCAAACCCCAGATCGGACGCCCGGTTCATAACGGTGGTGACCGTGGGATCCAGTTTTTCCGGCGAAGCCGTACTGGGGTTCACCCCTATGGTCAGCAGCAGGCGTTTCCGGGCGGGACGGCCCAGAAGGAACCGGGCAGAATTGTCTTCATTGATCGAATAAATCCACTCATCCGTCCGATCGGCCATGGAACACTCCTATTCGTTTTTATTGATTTCGGCCAGGATGGATTCCAGATCTGTCCGGCTTATCTCCCTGGCCCTTACCGGCGGCGGAGACAGAACAAAGATATGGTCGGACAGCATGCGGGCCGTGTAATAATCGTGGGTGACCAGCAGCGCCGTACTCCCCTCAAGACGCTTTTTCAGCAGGCGTATGAGGGACTCCTTCATCTCCTGATCCAGGGAGGACAGAGGCTCATCCATCAGCATAATATCGTAATCGCTCAGAAGGGCCCGGGCCAGGCCGACCCGACGGGCCATTCCTCCTGAAAGTTCCCGGGGAAACTTGCGGGCGGCTCCTTCCAGCCCCACCAGGGAGAGCATATCCCGGGCTCTTGCTTTTCTCTCATGCCGCCCCAGGCCGCCGGGCTGGGCATAGACGAGGTTTCCCGCAGCCGTCAGCCAGGGCAGAAGGCGGGGTTCCTGAAACACATAGGATACACGGGGGGAGTCCCCTCCCCTCTCATAAAGGATCTCTCCTTTATCGGCTCCCATCAGTCCTGCGGCCATATTCAGGAGAGAGGTTTTCCCGCAGCCCGACGGTCCCAGAAGGCAGGAAGTCTTTCCCTCGGGCAGATCCAGGGAGAAATCGTCATAGAGGAGGAGATCTCCGAATTGCTTACTCAGACCGGTTATTTTCAATTCTGTACTTCCTTTCCACGAGCGCCAGCAGTCTGTCCAGACCGGCTGTCATCAGGATAACCAGCAGAGACCAGGCGAACACGCCCTCCGTATTCAGCCTGGCCCTTTCCACCTGGAACATGGTGCCGATTCCCCTGTCCGGCTGGCTCAGGACTTCGGCTGAGATCATGACTTTCATGGAGAGTCCCAGGGCAGAGACCACCCCGGTCAGCAGGGACGGCCTCAGGGAGGGCAGATAAAAGTGGAACAGACGCCTGAGGGGAGGGATACGAAACAGATGGTTCATCTCCATAAACTGCCGGTCCAGGGACTCCACCCCGCCCAGCACGGCCTGGTAGAGAATGGGAAAAACAATAAGGGAACTGACAAAGACCGCCGCCGCTTCCGAAGAGAACCAGATCAGCGACAGAAGGATAACCCCCATGGTGGGTACGGACCGCAGAACGGTGACCAGGGGAGACAGAAAGAGCTTGAAAGGCTCGAAAAAACCGGCCCCCATTCCCAGTACCCCGGCGGCCAGCAGATTAATGCAGAAGGCAGTCAGGGTACGCTGAAGAGTTCTGAGAATCGCCAGCCAGACTTCCCTGTCCTGAAGCAGTACGAATACATACTTGACCGTGGCATCGGGAGAAGGAAGGATAATAGGTTTGGCGATGACAGCGGAAGCGATCTTCCAGATAATGAGGATCAGCAGGGCCGATCCCCACAGGAACCACCTCCTATTCGAGGTAGAAATCGTCACCGGGCAGAGCCCCTCCGATCGTATTGGGATTAAAATCCAGAAGAACGTTATAGTAATCTTCCAGATCTTTCCGTGCTTCGGCGGCAGGGGTGAAGATCATATTGCAGCCGGGTATGGACTTTGCCAGGATGGGCGCGGGCAGTTCGGCCATGAGAGTGGCTCCCAGGGCGCCCGCCTCGACGGGATTCTCCCCCATCCAGGCGACGGAACGGGCGAACTCGTCAATAAAGGCCTGAACGTATTCGCCGTGATCCCGGGCCAGAGCACCGGAGACGACCAGAGTCACCTGGGGATAGCCCGTTTCCGTTCCGTATAGCTCGGACCAGGCGGCCTGAAGGTCGATCATGACATGGGTATCGGGCTTTTTGGTTTTTACCACGGACAGCATGGGTTCGGGCATGATGGAGAACCGGCTTTTGCCGGTCAGAAAAGCGGGGGCCAGTTCGGAAGAGGCTCCGACGTAGTGAAGGGACATATCCTTGTCGGGATCAAGGCCGTTTTGGGCCATCAGATGGCGCAGAACGATATCGGGAGTAAGACCGCGGCCCAGCATGTAGACCTCCTGGCCTTTCATATCCTCCCAGCCGGCTTCGGGATCGGTCGATACCAGGAAAAGATTTCCCCAGACGACCACTCCGGCCACTTTGAGATCGATGCCCTTACTGTAAAGGACAGAGGCAAGATTGGAGGGAATAACGGCGATATCCGCCTCCCCTTTGATCATTTTGGAAGCCACCAGATCGGCGGCGTTGACAACTTCTATTTCATGGGTGTAGCCGGGCAGCAGCTCCTTCTCGGAAGCGGCGAAGCCGGACATAGCCAGGGCGGGTGTGCCGGAAGGGGCCATCACGCGGATAGTCACGGGCTCCGCGGCGGGTTCGGGCTGAACGGCGGGGACGGTTTTGTCGTCGGTCTTGCCCGAAGCGAACAATCCCCCAACGGACATCAGAACAATCAGAATCAGAAAATACCTTTTCATCGAACGATACTCCTTAGTATGGATTATAGGTGTTCCTTGAATCTAACAGCGGCAGGGGGAAAAGTAAAGGCGGGAAATGGGATTATAGGATATTTTTTTATTCATATATTTCCCGGAGCCCCGGTATTATTATGTAAAAATATAAAACTAATTCCCTTTACCTTTCCTAAGTTAATGATTATTTTGAATTCATATTCATTGAAGGAGATGTATATGAACCATAAACAGCTTGAACGAATGGAAAGGGGAAAAGGTTTTATCGCGGCTCTGGATCAGAGCGGCGGAAGCACTCCCAAAGCCCTGTCGTCTTACGGCATTACTCCTGAATCATACGCTTCTGAAGAGGAGATGTTCAGTCTGGTACACCAGATGCGCACCCGAATCATCAAAAGCCCGGCCTTCGGCAAAGAGAGGATTCTCGGCGCTATTTTATTTGAAAGAACCATGGATAACGATATAGAGAACAAATACACCGCCGATTTCCTCTGGGAGGAAAAGGGAGTGGTTCCCTTCCTCAAAATAGACAAGGGACTGGCCGGAGAAAAGGACGGGGTACAGCTGATGAAGCCAATCCCGGGCCTGGACGATCTGCTCTCCAGAGCCCTGGAGCGGAACATATTCGGAACAAAGATGCGTTCGGTGATCAAGGAATACAACGAGGAGGGCATAGGAAAAATAGTGGATCAGCAATTCGAATTAGCCGGGCGGATAGCCTCCCGGGGCCTGGTACCGATTATTGAACCGGAAGTCGACATCCACTGCCCCGACAAGGAAAAGGCAGAAACCTTTCTTCTGGGAAAACTGCTCGAAGGGCTTGGGAAAATGGACAGCGGCGCCAAGGTTATCTTCAAACTGACGATTCCCTCCGAGGCCGATCTCTACCTGCCCCTGATGGACGCCAAAAAGGTCGTCCGCGTTGTCGCTCTCTCCGGCGGATACTCCCGGGAAGAGGCCAATGAGAAACTGGCCGGAAACCACAAACTCATAGCCAGTTTTTCCCGGGCCTTGTCGGAAGGGCTGAGCGCCGGGCAGACCGAGGATGAATTCGATTCGATGCTCGACGGCACCATTGAATCGATCTACCAGGCTTCTATCACCTGAGTTTTGAATCCATATCCCCGGCGCTGTCGAACCGGGGGTATTATTTGAGAAAGCTGATGAACAGCATGATGTTCAATACGGTAATGACAAGGGCGATAGCCCACAGAAGGATGTTATCAAGAAGTGAGTTTTTAAACCTTCCCATCACCTTTTCTGAAGAGGTCAGATAAAGCTGGACAAAAACAGTGACGGGAAGCTGAATGCTCAAAAACATCTGGGAATATATCAGACCGTCGAAGGGGTCGCCGATAAAAAAGATAAGCACCGTGGCCAGCCCCAGAATCCCGGCGACTCCCGCCTTGGTATGAAAATCCCTTATGTCGTAGGGTTCTTTGAAAATCCCGGCGAAGATACTGCCCCCGGCCATGCCCGCCGTTGTTGTCGATGAGATCCCCGAAAAAAGCAGGGCAATGCCGAAAACGACGGCCGATCCGCCTCCGAGCAAAGGGGTAAGAAGATGCTGGGCCTGCTCCAGCTCGGTCACCTGTATGCTGTTTTTGAAGAACGCGGAGGCGGCGAGAATGATCATGGCGCTGTTGATGGCCCAGCCGATGAGCATGGAGACCAGGGTATCGGTGAATTCGAACTTCAACTGTTTTTTGATGATTCTGTCGTCTTCCTTGTTCCATTCCCGGCTCTGAATGATCTCAGAGTGGAGAAACAGGTTATGGGGCATGACCACCGCCCCCAGAACAGACATGACGATGGGAAGAGATCCCTCGGGAAGGCTTACGGTGAACCATCCGCGGACGGCCTGATGCCAGTCCACCTCGACGATGGTAAGTTCATAGAGGAAAGCGAAACCGATAATCGAGACGAAGCCTATGATCAGTTTTTCCAGTTTTCCGTAGGAGTTGGAAAAGAGCATCCAAAGCACCAGCGCCAGCACGAGTACGGCGCCTAGCTTCATGGGTATCCGGAAAAGCATATTAAGCGCTATGGCCCCTCCCAGGATCTCGGCCAGAGCGGTCGAGACGGCGGCGAGGACGGCGGTTCCCAGTATGACTTTTCCGACCCGGGGGCCGAGATGCCTGCTGGCCGCTTCGGAGAGGCAGTCCCCCGTGACGATACCCAGATGGGCGACGTTATGCTGGAGGATGATAAGCATGATCGTCGAAAGAGTGACCATCCACAACAGGGTATAGCCGTAATCCGACCCGGCCGCCATATTGGAAGCCCAGTTTCCCGGATCGATGAATCCCACGGTGACGAGAAGCCCCGGCCCGATATATTTGAGGATATCCCTGGCCCCTTTTATCGGGTTATGGAATTTCGTGCTGAACTTTTCCTGTATGAGTCCCATAGTATGCCACTCCCCCTATCGGTAAGAAAACAATTGTAAATTAGACAAGAGCTATAGTTCCTTAAATCTCCCTTTTCGTCAAGTTCTCTGAAGAGAGGAGAACCGGTGCCTTCCCTATTTCTATCCTCCCAGCTTCTCTGCGGAAACGGCCCGGACCACCCGGATGCCCCCTCCGATAGCCGTTGATTCCGCAACGGGAAGCAGGCCCGCCTCAAGCATCAGACCGTCCAGTCCCCCCCGCTTCTGGTAACTCAGAAATCCCCGGTAGTGATCTCCCCCGGCCAAAAATTCCGCAAAATGGAGGATATGACCTTTCAGATTGGGGGGAAGGGGCGAGGCGTAGTCCACGAGAAGAAGCTCCCCGGCGCACCGCTTCATCTCCGCCAGTACGGGCAACCGGCTTTCGGGAGGCATTTCATGCAGGGCGAGGCTTATCATGGCCATATCAAAGGAGTTATCTTCCAGATGGGGCAGCCGGGAACCGTCGCCGTTTTGAAAGTCCATATGACGGCGGGCCTTCATTCGGGACAGGCGTCCCTTGCTGCCCCGAATCATTTCATCGCTTTTATCCACGCCCAGATAGGATGATACCCTGGGCGCCAGCCGGAATCCCATATCGCCCGTACCGGAAGCGATTTCCAGAAGGGAAAATCCTTCGGGAACCGCATGAAAGACCCGTGAGCGCAGGGAGACCAGCAGAGGATCCAGAATATGCCGGTAAAAAGAATAACCTATGCCCATATGCGACACTCCTATATATCAATAAACATATTAAAAAGGTAAGCAAGATTCGGGAAATTGTCAAAAGAATATAAAGATTAATCTATGTTAATGATTTTACTCTCCCCATGTATTAAGTTCCCCTCCAGGAGTTTACAATGTCAAAGAAAACCATAACCCATGCCGAAAATCTCCCCCGAAGGGAGTTCTACCTTGATTGGATAAGAAACGGAGTGGTCCTTATTCTCATTCCCTTTCATACGGCCGTCAGCTTTTCCCATATAGGGAAAGGATATGTCTATACCCCCCGGCCGGCGGATTCCTGGTTCTACATCTTCATTTCCGATTTTTTCAATCTGTGGATAATGAGGCTTCTGTTCTTCGTTTCGGGGATCTCGGCCTCCTTCTCCCTGAAGAAGCGGACAAACAGGGACTTTATCCTCGACAGATTTAAAAGACTGATCCTACCGGTACTCTTTCTGATCTTCACGCTGGGCCCTGTCTCCGGGTATATTCTGGCCGTTAGCCGGGATGCTTTTTCCCGCTCCTTCCTGAGTTTCTACCCCCTTTTCTTTACTCAGCCGAAGAAATATCTGTTCTGGGGGCATATGTGGTACTGCGTCTATCTCTTCATTTTTTCCCTGATATACCTTCCCCTGCTCTCTTTTCTGAAAAAAAGACCGGCTGTCACAGACGGGATAGGCCGCTTCCTGACAAAGGGAAACCGTATATTCCTGCCCATGGCCATTATCATTCTTCTCGAAGTAATCCTGCGCCCGTTCTACCCGGGATACCAGTCCTTTGCGGGAGACTGGGCCAATGTGGCCGTGTACTCCGCCTTCTTTCTCCTGGGTTTTATCATGGCGCTCAATCCGGGGGTCTTAGAGCGGATCCCGGATAAAAGAGTGCCCTTCCTGACGGCGGCGGTAAGCGCCTCCCTTCTCTATCTCTATTGTAAAAGATTCCTTTTCACCGATGAATCATACGGGCACCTGGCAGTACTGAGCGCCCTCTGGGGAACGGCGGCCTATGGCTGGGTATTCTCCCTCGCGGGCATACTTAAAGAGCGGGCGAACCGAAACAGCGTCCTTCTGGCTTATCTCTCAAAGACGTCATTCTCTCTGTATCTCTTTCATTACCTGATTCTTTCTCTGCTCAATTATTTTCTTCTTAAGACGTTCCTGCCCTATTTTGCCGTCTGGTTTCTCACGACTGTGGGAACCTATCTTATCTTTGCCATTCTTTTTGAGTTTCTCCTTAAAAAGAGCCGAATCATTGCCTATATATGTGGGATACCCTATAAAACCCGTGTATAATACCCCATGCGTCTGATCGGGTATGAGGATTTAGAAACAAACTGGCTAAATGAGCTCGGGGAAAATTTCCCCCATATGAATATTCCCGCCGGGGAGCAGCTTAAGTTTAAAAAACTGCTTTCGGGCCTCTCTCTGGAAAGGGGGGAGCATCTGATAAACGAGGGCGATATTCCCCGGAGAATAGCCTTCGTCGTTTCCGGAATATTCCGGGCCTACTACCTGACCGAGTCGGGGGTCGAGAAAACCATTGTCTTCAGGGAGAAAGGCAGAGCCCTATCGGCCTATTCGTCCTATCTGACAGGCGATTCCGCCAAGTTTTCCATACAGGCACTGGAAAAAAGCCTGGTCCTTTTTATTACCATAAAGGATTTCGAAATGCTCCGCTCGGGCGATTCCTCCTGGGAACGCATCAGGGGAGAATATTTTACCAATCTCTTCATCGAAAAAGAGAGCCGGGAGCGGGAACTCATGAGCGATGATGCGGAAACCCGGTATAATCAATTCCTCCGGGATTATCCGGGGCTGATTGACAGGATCAACCACTACCATATCGCTTCCTATCTGGGAATCAGCAATGTAACCCTGAGCAGGATTCGCCACGGGAAAGGATAAAATCATGGCAGATCAGATAATGACATCGAAAAAGGGATCCTTCGCCCGTTTCACCATCACCGACAGGGTTCCCGCCATTTTGGATGACCTCATAGCCCATAACCGCTTTTCCCCCGAAACGGAAAAGAGGCTCATGGAACTGAGAGCGTCCCTCCCTTCGGGCGAACTGGCCCCTTTGTCTTCCGCCTATCCTTTCTCACGGGATATCAATCAAGTCCTGGCGGAAAATTCCTCCTACGGCTGGCTTAACGGCCCGTTCCTCTTTCTGGAAAACTATCTCTACCATAGAATCTCCGATATCTGCGGTTTCTACTCCAACGGTTTTGATTATTTCCTTTACAGGAAGGAAAGCGAATCCCGGAAGGGGCTGAATAAGTTTGCAGACTCTCTGAAAAGGCTGGAGAAGATCGGGACCTTTTCCGAAATATGCCTCATGAACCTGGCGGGAAACAAGGCCGATCTGAGCCAGAACTCCTCCTATTACTCTTCCGACGCCGATTTCGATCTGCTGATTGATCATAGGAGCAGAGCCGCCGCGAAGCTGGAAAACTGTTCCTCCGTGGATATCCTTTTGGATAACGGGGGAGAAGAGCTGTTCTTTGATCTGCTTCTTACGCACTGGCTTCTTAAGCACAAAAAAGCAGGCCGAGTGAAACTCCATTTTAAACGGATGCCCTATTTCGTATCCGATGCCCTGATTTCCGACTACCGCTTTCTTCTTCGGATTTTATCGGAGAAAAAGGAGACGGCCCGGTTCGCAGAGGACCTGAACCGCTATGAGAGCGGGGGGATGCTCGCGCTGGGGGACGATCCTTTCCTCGTCAGCGGAAAACCCTTCTCCCGGCTGGAAGGAGAACTGGCGGCGGAACTCTCCCGGTCGGATCTCATCATTTTCAAGGGAGATTTGAATTACAGAAGACTGGTCGGAGATAATGATTGGCCCCACGAGACGCGAACCTCTTCCCTGGTAAACTACTTCAATACGGACATTCTGATAAGCCGCATATTGAAATCGGAAGTAATGACGGGCCTCGATCCCGGGATGATTCCCTTAGGGAATAATACCGACTGGATGTTCAACGGGAAATACGGACAGATTGAATTTGTCGAGAGCATATAGCCTAAAACTTTCAAACCGGGGTATAATCCCTCCATGGATTGGAAAATGTTTTTTAGTACTTTTGCCCTTATCTTCCTGGCCGAACTGGGAGATAAAACCCAGCTCACCGCTCTGGCCCGCAGTGCCGCAGGGGGAAAATGGGTCGTTTTCTTCGCCGCCTCCCTGGCTTTGGTCTGTTCCACCCTGGTAGCGGTGCTTTTCGGCTCGGTGATAAGAAAATATATTCCGGAGAATTATATCAAGATTACCGCGGGCAGTCTCTTTCTTATCTTCGGAGCCATAACACTTGTCTCCGCTTTCCGCGGCGGGGAAGAAGCCCCCGCTCCCGTAGTGGAAGGTCATCCCGCTCCCTGGGTATTCCGCCTTGCCGCCGGTTTTGAAGAGGCCGCTGTGAAGGATTATGAAGAACTGGCGAAAAAAACGGACGGGAGGTTAAGGGAACTCTTCCTGACTCTCGCCGAAGAAGAAAAGGAACATCTGGCGAGACTCCGCTCCGGCTTAACCGGCAATGACGCTCCCGCCGAAACATCCCGTTTCAGTAAACTGTTCCACGATGCGGCGGAAGAGGACCGGCCCCTTGTGCAGCATGCCATAGAACACGAAAAGGCCACGGCCGATTTCTATGACGAACTGGCCAGGCAGATCAATCTGCCCCGCATGAAAACCTTTTTTTCCCAGCTAGCCCGGGAAGAACACTCCCATGCGGACAGACTGGAAAAACTGACGTAACCGCCTCAGCGGACTTTCCGTTCAAGATCCAGAACAATGGTTTCCAGGTTTTCGATGCGGCGGCGCAGTTCATCGATCTCGCTTCGGTGGGCCGCCTCCCGTTCCTTCTCTCTCCCGTTATCGGCATAACGTATCTTGGCGATGGATTTTATCGTTGAAGAGATGACGGGAAGGCCCACGACTATGGCAACGACGACGATAGGCACGCTGTAAGGACTGGCAAAAAAACCGGACATCAATAACTCTCCTTTGGTTGCACAGGCGGGCAGGCAGCCCATGCTGCCGACCGACCCTTACTGTTATCACCAGCTATGATAACAGTAAACAAATCAAAAGAGAATCACCTTTCAGGAGGAAATCTCCATCTCCCGGTTCAAGTCGCGGCTGCTCTGCACCAGCTCATCGGCCAGGGCATGGATTTCCTTCATGGAAGTGCTTATTTTCACCGTTCCCAGGGTGATTTCCCTGGTCTCCTCGGAGATTTCCGCAGCCAGGGTCGAAATAGAACCTATGGACTCGTTAATGGAGATCTGGGCGTTATTGACCTCGAGGGACTGCTCGTCCACCCGGGAGGCGATCTGCCTCAGTTCTCCGGTGGATTTCAGGATGTCCCGGCTGCCCGTCTCCAGCTCGGAAGCGTTCCTGCCTACCTCCCCTATGGCTTTGGCAAATTGTTCAATCTCTCTGAATATGTCTCCGAAGGCTTCCTGGGTCAGATCCATGGAACCGCTGGCCTGGGAAAAAGCCGCCAGGAGATCATTCAAATTCCCCGAAATCGTCGCCGCGCTCTGTGAAGTCGATTCAGACAGAGTTCTCACCTCTCCCGCCACGACGGAGAACCCCCGGCCCGCTTCGCCGGCATGGGCTGCCTGAATGGAAGCGTTCATAGCCAGCAGATTCGTCCGGTCGGCGATATCGGAAATGACCCGTGCCAGATCACGGATTCCCTCCAGCAGGTGGAGGACCTTGCCGAAGGCTTCCTTCGTCTCGAGCACCCGGGCTTCTCCCGACCGGGCTTTATCGGTCAGTAGATTCACTCCTGCGGCCCGGGTGGAAATAACGGTGGAGACATTGTTGATCGAAGCGACCATCTGCTCAATGGCGGCACCGGATTCGTCAACCCTGGAAGACTGTTCCCGGGACAGCTCGGTCATGATGGAAGCGGATTTCTCCACCCTTTCCAGGGCGGTCATGGCACTGCCCACTCTCTCGTTGAGCAGGCCGAAGCGGTCGTCTATTTTATGAATGTTATCTTCAATGACATGGGTGGCGGCGGAAGTTTCCCCCGCGTCGGACAGGAGGTCCTCGGCCTTGGCCATCTGGGCGGCGGAACTCTGGTTCAGCTTCAGGGCCCATTTCTCCTTTTGCCGGGACTCTTCCATCGCCTTTACCGTGTTTCCCACGACCTTGTCGAAGATCAGGCGGAAGGCGACTAATCCGGTGGAAACGGAAATCACGGCGATCAGGGAATAGGCCAGATTCTCGATAGGCAGCGGTTCACCGAGCGCTCTGGAGCCGGGTACGGCCTTCAATAGGATGTACCCCCCGTAACTGAGGAAATAGGCGGCGCAGAGCCCGATGAGAAGGGAGCGGTTCGTAATGAAAACGGCGCTGAACACCAGAAAGGAGCCGAGAATAAAACTGAACTGGATAAACGATTCGGCACCGCTGTAGCTCCGGCTGATCTGCATCAAAAACATGGCCAGTTCCATAAGAGGGAAAAAGATATTGCTGACCAGTATATACTTTCCCCTCTGGATGCCTGAGAGAGCGGCAAGCATCAGGATAAAAAAAAGTGAATGGAGGACCATTCTTGCCAGGGGAGTATGGTTTTTAATATCGGCGGCGATAAGAAAAACCGTCAGGGTAAGGAGGATATACAGGACCACCTTTAAGAGGGGCACCTTCATCTGTATATCCAGGGGTGAATCGTCATACTTTTTGTTATTTTTAAATTCGGACATTTCTTTCTCCTGGGAAGGAATGAATCTATAATATGTTCCCCCGCCCGGGCCTGTCAAGCCGATAAAAGTGAAGTTAAACTTTTGTTTTTACCGGCGAATAGGATTATAATTATAAGTGAGCTTGAATGTGATGCGACATTGCAAGGAGTGAAGCTATGAGACTATGTAAAAAATGGGTCCTGGTTCTCCTGCTGATTTTCTGTGCATCCTGGGGACTTACGGCAATCGGATTGGATTATCACGTCGGGGCGGGAGTTTCCGTCCCCTTTGTAGAATCGCAGGCGACCTTCGCCTTTCCCTCCCTCTATGGAGGCCTGGGAGCCAATCTGACTCCCAAACTGGCTCTGGGAGGGGAATACGAGGTATTCGGGTTCTACCTCCTCGGATACGGAGCCTTTGTCCATATGCCCAAGGCTTACGTTAAGCTTGATATGGCTCCGCGGTTCACCCTTACCGGTGTAGGCGGCGTAGCCTTCCCCACGGTGTTCTCACCGGATTCTTCGGAAACCTTTACCGAGGCCAACGTAGGATTCGTCGGGGCAAGGGTGACCCTGTTCTTCATGAGCCTGGAGTACCAGATCCTGATAGACAGGGATGTTCCCCTCTCCCTGCTCTCCCTCGGAATAGCGATAAAACGCTAGGAAAGAGAACTAATCCCGCGTGAGAGACCGGTATTTGATTCGATGGGGCTGATCCGCATCGACACCCAGGCGCCGCTTCTTATCCTCTTCGTACTCTGAGTAGTTTCCTTCGAACCAGAATGCGGCGCTGTCCCCTTCAAAGGCCAGGATATGGGTGGCGACCCTGTCCAGGAACCACCGGTCGTGGCTGATGACCACGGCGCATCCGGCGAAATTCTCAAGTCCCTCTTCCAGAGCACGGATCGTATTCACATCCAGATCATTGGTCGGCTCGTCCAGAAGCAGCACGTTGGCCCCCTCTTTGAGCATCATGGCCAGGTTGATTCTGTTCCGCTCTCCCCCCGAAAGGACTCCCACCTTTTTCTGCTGATCGGAGCCGTTGAAGTTAAACTGGGATACGAAAGCCCGGGAGTTCATCTCCCTGTGGCCCAGCTTGATGATATCCAGACCGTCGGAAATCTGCTCCCATACGGATTTTTCCGGGTCCAGTTTCTCCCGGGTCTGATCCACATAGGCCAGTTTGACCGTCTCACCCAGGCGGAGGTTTCCCGCATCGGGGGTATCCTGGCCGGTTATCATTTTGAAAAGGGTTGTCTTACCCGCACCGTTGGCTCCGATTATACCGATGATGCCGCCGGGGGGCAGCTTGAAGGACAGATTCTCATAGAGAAGGCGCCCGTCGAAACCTTTTGAGACGCCGTCCGCCTCAATAACCACATCACCCAGCCTCGGCCCGGGGGGAATGAAGAGCTGAAGGTCCTTCATCCTCTCCTCGTTCTCCTGGCCCAGAAGGCTCTCGTAGGAGTTCAGCCTGGCCTTGCCCTTGGCGTGCCGTCCCTTGGGGGACATGCGAATCCACTCCAGCTCCTGCTTGAGGGTCTTCTGCCGGTTCGATTCGGCTTTCTCCTCCTGGGCCAGGCGCTTCTGCTTCTGCTCCAGCCAGGACGAGTAGTTCCCCTTCCAGGGAATGCCTTCGCCCCGGTCCAGCTCCAGAATCCATCCGGCCACGTTGTCCAGGAAATAGCGGTCGTGGGTTACGGCGATAATCGTTCCCTCGTAACGCTGGAGATGGTGCTCCAGCCAGGCCACCGACTCGGCGTCCAGATGGTTGGTCGGCTCATCGAGGAGCAGGATATCGGGCTTTTTCAGAAGCAGGCGGCACAGGGCCACCCGCCGTCTCTCACCACCGGAAAGGACCTTTACCGACGCATCGCCGGGAGGACAGCGCAGGGCGTCCATGGCCAGTTCCAGGCGGGAATCCAGTTCCCAGGCATCCAGAGCTTCCAGACGGTCCTGAACCTCCCCCTGCCTCTCCAGCAGGGCGTTCATCTCGTCGTCGGTCATCTCTTCGCCGAACTTCATATTAATGTCATCGTATTCTTTGAGCAGATCCACCGTTTCCTGGACGCCCTCTTCCACGATCTCGCGGACAGTTTTGGTCTCGTCCAGTGCGGGCTCCTGTTCCAGGTAGCCGATGGTGTAGCCGTCGGAGAGCACCGTCTCGCCGGTAATATCCGTATCGACCCCGGCCAGAATGCGCAGCAGGGTACTCTTACCGGCGCCGTTCAGACCGAGCACGCCGATCTTGGCCCCGTAGAAATAGGACAGGTAGATGTCCTTGAGAACGGTTTTCTGATTATGGGTCTTGCTGACCCCCACCATGGAATAAATTACTTTTTTGTCGTCAGCCATGCTGTGATATTACAGGAGGGGGGCCGGGAAAGGCAAGAGGCCGCTACAGGGTGTTACCGGCGGTAGCGTTAAGTTTCTTCGTAAAAGCCGAAAGCTCGGTGGTCATCTGCCTGAGTTCTTCCAGGGACCGGCGGATATCCCCGGAACCGGATTTGATCTCGTCTATACCGGAAGAGACCTCGTCCACGACCCGGCTCACATCGTCGATATCGCCGGAAATGGCCTGCCTGTCGCTGGAAACCCGGCTCACCTGGTTCGCCACCTTACCGGTGAATTCGTTCAGCCGGGCCGTGGATCGTAAAATCTCGCTGCTTCCCACGGAGAGCTCTTCGGTGCTCGAGGAAATCTCCTGCATCGCCCGGGAGACCGATTCAATCTCGCGGCTGATCTCGTTAAAGGACTCCCCGGAGAGCTCTATATTCCTCCCGGAATTCCTGATCGCCTCCACCAGCTCCTTGATGATGCTGCCTATCTCCTTGGCGTTGACCGAACTTGACTCGGCCAGTTTGCGCACCTCATCGGCGACCACGGCGAATCCCCGTCCCGTATCCCCCGCATGGGCCGCCTCGATGGCCGCGTTCATGGCCAGGAGATTCGTCTGGGCGGCGATGGAACTTATCACTCCGGTCATCTTGTTAATGCTCTCGATACGGTCCATGACTTCGGCGAAGGAGTCCTGGGTCTGGGTGATCACCGCCTCCCCTGACCGGGCCGTCTCGCTCAGATTATTCACCGTCTCTTTGCGGGAATCGATGATGGAGGAAACATTTTTGATGGAAGCCACCATCTCCTCGATGGACGCTCCCGTCTGGGTTACCGTGGCCGACTGCTCCTCCGTCGCCCCGGACAGCTCACCCACGCTGGAAGAAATGCCCGAAAGGGATTCCTGGGATGACCGGGATTTTTCCCTCAGGGAGCCGATCTCCTCGCCTATGGTCTGCACGGTCCGCTCAATCTCATAGGCGGCCGAGGCGGTCCTGTCGCTGAACTCATCAAGATCCAGAATGCGGGAAAACTGTTCCGCCCCGGCCTTTATAAGCTGATTATTGCGTTCCGTCTGCTCTCTGATCTGTTCAAACTGGGCGGCCGATTCTTCCAGCATCTTCTTGTCCACCCTGTCTCTGAACATAGAAAACATCTGGGTGCCCAGAAAATACAGGAAGGGAATACCCATGAGATAAGCTCCCTCGGCCAGACTCCAATCGATTCTCCCCGTCAGAAAAAGCACCCCGAACCGTCCCAGGAATGAGACCAGAGCCAGAGTGACGAGGACGAATATGACCCTCTCGTCAACCAGAAGGAAAGAGGCCAGATAAAGGCCCAGAGACGCTCCGAAAAGCTGAAAAGCCGCCGCATGATCTCCGGTAAACCCTTCCGTCAGGGACACCAGGTTGAGAACGATAAAAAGGGAATAGGACGTAATAGAAGCGGCGACCCGAAAGTTCCCCTTCCGCAGGAATATCTGCGAGACCAGAAAGGCTATCAGCAAAAGGGGCAGAACCCCCGCTTTAATCCATGCCTCATCCAGTATTTCCACGACTTCGACAAGAGTGATAAGAATAAAAAAAACAATATTCACCGCTTTCAGAACGGGGGCTTTCAAACGAATGGAGTACTCTTCCCCGGTATACTTTTTCACTATCTGCATAAATCACCTCTCCTGGAGACAATTGAATTGTTACTGGTTCATTTTAGAAGGCTATAAAGTAAATAACAAGAACATTTTATAAAAAGAGACAGGTGAGAACGTTCCGCCTATCCCGGCGGAATTTGACATTCCCATTCTTCGGCCCTAAAATTTACCTATGGCCCGGCATAGAAAGCCCCTCCTCCTTTTTCCTTTCATTCTCCTTCTCACCATCTCCTGCCCTTCGGCCAAAAGGAATTTTCTGAATAAAGAGGAGATCGCCTGGCTCAGGCAAAAGGGAGGAAAAGTCCAGGTCCTCTTCGGCTATGAAGCCCCTCCCGACGCCTTTACCAACAGCCTGGGGACGTACGACGGTCTGCTGGTCGACTATTTCCGGGAGATAGAGGCCACCCTTCATATGTCCATTCCCATGAAGATATTCCCCTCCTGGATAGATATCATGGAGTACTCCCGGGAGGGGGAGGACTATATCATCTTCGGTATAGTCGAAACGGAGCAGCGGAACGAGTACCTGCTCTTCACCGACCCGTTCTACAAGCACCAGTTCAGCATCATCACCCTGCCGGACAGCGATATAGAAACACTGTCCGATCTGGAGGACAAACGGTTTGCCGTGGTTAACGGATACGCCATCACGGAACTCCTGGCAGAGGACTATCCCGCTCTGGCCCCGATCCCGGTGGAAAACGACCTCATCGGGCTCAGGGCGGTGGCCGATGGGGAAATAGATGCCTTCGTGACCTTCAAACTGTACGGAATCTACGTGGCCGAAACCCAGGGGATTAAAGATCTGCGCATGATACCCCTGAGCGAATACAATGTGGAGTACCGCATCGCCGTCTCCCGATCGGACGCCACTCTTCGGAGTATCATGGAAAAAACCCTGAAGCAGATCAGCAACAGGCGAAAAAGGGAGCTGGATCTCAGGTGGAACAGCCTGAGCACCACAAGAATCAGCACGCGTCTCAAGGGGATCCTTTTCTCCTCCCTGGCGGCATTCATTCTTATTACGGCGGTGGTTTTTTTCTGGCTCTACCTCTTAAGGAAGGAAGTGAACCGGCAGACGAAGATCATCAGAGAAAGCGAGAAGAAATTCCGACGGCTGGCACAGAACCAGCACGCCCTCATCCTCTCCATTCCCGACGCCATGGCTATCGCCGACGAACAGTCGCGGATTATCGAGGCGAACGATATACTTTCACATATGCTGGACCAGACGGAAGAGGAGATGAAGGGTAAAAGGGTCAGTGAAATTCTTCCCTTCAAATCGCCTTCCGATTATCTGAATCTGAAAAATATGGCGGAGCGGATGGTTTCCGGGGCCAGTCCCGTCCTCTCCTTCAACGCCGCCATACTCACGAAAAATGAGGAAGAGATCATACTGAGCATATCGGGAGCCCCCATCATAAGCGAAGGGGATACACGACTGGGAGAGATATGGATACTCAAGGATATAACCGACCAGAGGACTATTGAAAATGAAGTCCTGGAATCCAGGAAGCTGGATACTCTGGCGGTTCTCGCCGGCGGGATCGCCCACGACTTCAACAATCTTCTCACCGGTCTCTACGGATATATCGATTTAAGCCTTTTGACCGTGGACGACAGGGAGGCTGTAAAAGAGAACCTCAACCGGGCGCTGAGCTCCCTGGACAACGCCAAGAAACTGACCGCCCAGATGCTCTCTTTCTCCCGGGGAGGCGATGCGAAAAAGGAGATAATCAATCCCTCCAAATTCCTCCCCGAGACCGCGGAATTTTCTCTGCACGGCAGAAATATAACCCTTACGACGGATTTCGAAGAGAATCTGCCTTCCCTTTACGCCGACAGGGGACAACTCAGTCAGGTCATAAGCAATCTGGTCATCAACGCGGGACAGGCCATGAAAAGCTATGGGGAGATCCGGATATCGGCTTATCGGGAACAGAGGGAGGACCGAACCTTCCTGCGCATAAGTGTGAAGGATTCCGGCCCGGGGATTCCTCCCGATATTCAGAAAGAGATATTCAAGCCCTATTTTACCACGAAAAAGGAAGGGAACGGCCTGGGGCTGGCTTCTTGCCGGACGATTATTGAAAACCATAACGGAACCATCGGTCTTGTCTCTTCGCCGGGGGAGGGAGCGGAATTCATCATCACCCTGCCCGTATACGATACGGGGGAGAGGGAAGGGCCCGATGAAGTTCCCCTTCCTATGAAGGACACGGCGATCCTGGAAGAGACGGCTCTCGTCCTGGAAAAGAATAAGGATATCCGATTGATCATGAACCATTTCCTAGGAGAGATGGGCTTTACCGTTCAGAATGTCTCAACCACGGGAGAGGCTCTGAATCTGTATAGCCAATCGATGGACAGGCAGCGTCCCTTCGGACTCGTGCTCGTCGACATAGCCTTTGACCACGAACCCTGCCTGAATTCCCTGGCCCAGAAGATCAGAAGAATCAACAGGAACGCCGTGGTCATGGCCACTAGCGGTTCCCTTGACCGGGAAGAGTTGATTACCCCGGAGAAGTGCGCCTATTCGGGCATACTGCTGAAACCCTTTTCCTTTGCGGATTTTTCATCCGCAGTGAAACAGGCCGTCAGCAAAGAATCGGACAAGACCTAAAACCCGTCCACTTCCACCCCTTCCTTTCGGGCTTTTTCGAGAGCAGTCCATCCCCGCTGACCGGGATACCGCACGCCCCGGCCTCCCGGAACCGGCTCGCTTTCCAGGACCCAGTCCATCAGCTCCTCCATGAGCGCCCCGTATCCCTCCAGATCGCCCAGTGCGGCAATATTAAGGGCCATGACGTGCACGTTCTGTCCGCCCTCCCCCTCCTTATTGATCGGAAGAGCCCCGGCCGCCGCAGTCAGGGCCTCTATGAGCATGGCCAGGGCCGTTCCCCTGAATCCGTAATGCTCCCCGCCGAAGGGCATAATCGTTCCTCCCCTCTCGGTCACCCGCGGATCGTCCGTCGCCTCACCTTCCCCGGTCCGGTAGAGCTTCTCTTCAGTGCGCTCCCCCGCCTTCCGCATCCTTACCGTTTTACCCATGGAAATGGCGGCGGTGGAAAAGTCGGCCACCACCGGCCTGTCCCGGTACGCGCCCTCCCCCAGGGGAAAGGAAAAAGCCATGGGGCTGGTATTGAACCGGGCCTCCCTGCCGCCGTGGGGAGCGGTAAAAGCCAGCCGGGACGTCTGGTTCCAGCTCATCATCAGAAAGCCTTTGCGGGCGTAGGCGGCCAGATGGTAGCCCATGGTGCCCACCCAGCCCCCGTTGGTCAGGGAAACAAAGCCTACACCGTGCTCCTCCGCCAGGGAGGCGGCTTTTTCCGATCCCCAGAGTATGGGCTCCACCGCAGGTGTCAAGGAGCAGTCCGCCGCCGCCAGGGCCCCGAAACTCCGGGTCACGCGGGGGGGGATGATCCTGTCCGGATGCTTCCGGATATTCTCTATCATGCTGATCAGGGGAGGAAGCCCGTGGGTATCCGTGCCGAAGCCGTGAACTTCTATCTGAGCCCGGGACATGGCGCGGGCCCGCTCCTCGCTCACCCCCAGACCGGTCAGCTCTTTCGTATAGTGATCAATCAATCTGTCCATGGTGACAATCATTTCCTCTATCCTCCCTCAGATGAGTCGTCCTTTGCCCCACTATATCAGGCCGCCCCTCCTCCGTCCATAGATCTGTTCCTTCTCCGGATTTATGGTATACTACCCTGCGATATGGACGGAAAGAGCTCACTGGCGCAGAAGATTGCCGAATATGACTACCTGGACCTGCACATCCACCTTGAGAATGTGCCCGGAGAATTTCTGTGCTCCGACGTTCTCTACTTCGCCTCGTCGGTTAACGGCGCTTCCTATGACAGGATTAAGACCCTCTCCGACAGGTTCCCCCAGGTCATTCCCCAGTTCGGCATCCATCCCATGAAGGCCGCGGAGGAGAGCCTCTGCGGGGATAATACCTTGCGTCTTGTGAAAGAGTGCGGCCTTATCGGGGAGATCGGCCTGGATTTCCACTGGGTGGAGGACCGCCGCACCGACACGGCGCAGAGGGCGGCTTTCAGAATGTTTCTCCAGGCCGCGGCGTCCACGGGCGCCCCTCCGGTGATCCACACCAAGGGGGCCGAGGAGGAAATCCTTACGCTCCTGGACGAATATTCCATTGGCAACGCCCTGATCCACTGGTATTCAGGGCCGCCCTCCCTCCTGCCGGCCTATGCAGAACGGGGATGCTTCTTCACCGTCGGGCCCGATGTTCTCGCCGGAACGGAGACGGCCCTCCTTATTCCCCGGGATCGTCTTCTCTGCGAAACGGACAACCCCACGGGCGTTCCCTGGATTACCGGGGGGAAACCGGGAGGGGACGACATCAAAAGGGTTTACCGGGGGACGGCGGATCTTCTGGGAGTGAGCGAGGAGTATCTGGTCAGGCTCTGCCGGGAGAACGCCCTCAGTTGGCTTGATTGCCAGGGCAGAGAAAAACCAGGGGACAGTGATCGCAGTCGGGCTTGCGGGCGAAGCAGTATTTGCGTCCGTGAAGGTTCACCCCCATGGAGAAATCGGACTGGATCTCCCGGGGAATCGCCCGTACCAGCTGCTTCTCTATCTTCTCCGGTTCGGTGTCGTTCGTAAACCCCAGTCTTCGGCTGACCCTCTTGAAATGGGTGTCCACAATAATGGCCGGTTTGTCAAAGATGTGATAAAGGATGACGTTGGCCGTTTTCCGCCCGACTCCGGGAAGAGCCGTCAGAGCTTCCATGGTATCGGGGAGGGAGTTATCGCCCCTCTCCTTCAGAGCTTCGGCGGTCTTGATGATGTTGGCGGCTTTCATGCGGAAAAACCCGGTCGGCCGGATAAGGGACTCCACCTCGGCCGGATCGGCGGCGGCCAGCTCGGCGGGGCCGGGAAAGCGCCGGAAGAGTTCGGGAGTCACCCTGTTCACTCCCGCATCGGTTGTCTGGGTCGAAAGAATGACCGCAATTAGAAGTTCAAAGGGATTCCGGTAGTGTAGAAGGGGGCGGCGATCGGGATACTCCTCATTAAGGATTTCCGTAACCTTCCGGGCTTTCTCGGCCTTCGTCATCTCTCCACTCTCCCTTTTCATCCGTCTTGCCGAAAGAATACCCCCATAAGACATTCCAGGTAAAGTCCCGCTCCTTTCTGCTCAGGGGAATCTCCTGTAAAAATCAACAAGCCATTAGCCATAATCGCGGGAATGCTATATAATTGAATGAAATATATTATTCAAGGAGAGATATTATGAAAAAGATTCTAGGTACCGGACTCATCCTGGCCGTACTTGTCTTTACCCTGTCCTGCGCCACCGACTCGCAGAAAATGGCGGCCGAAGTGGAAGAGCAGATCCAGTCCGCCGACCTGCCCAATGTAGAGGTGACCGCCGACCAGGAAGGGGTCCACATCATCACCACCGGCCTGCTGTTTGAGCCGGAATCCTCGACACTGACCGACGAGATAACCGCCCAGCTGGATGAGCTCGGTATTATCCTCCAGGGATACGATGGACACGATGTCCTGGTGGAAGGCCATTCCGCCCTCGTTGGCGCCGCCAGCGCCATCCAGAAGCTTTCCGATGCCCGAGCCAGGGCCATCGCCGATTATCTTCTTGAAAAAGGCTATGTGACGTCCTCCCAGATTACCTCCATCGGCCGGGGCGCCTCCGAACCGGTCGCCACAAACGACACAAAAGAGGGCCGTGCCCTGAACAGAAGAGTGGAAATAACCATCCTGAACTAAACGCCGTTTTTTACGTTCCCGAAAAATGACAGAAACGATATATGTCAATGATCGGGAACGGTAAAAAATGATGGCTAGCCCCGCCATTTTCCGATATACTTCGTAACAGACAACAGCAAGGAGAACTCATTTCATGAAGGAAGGACGTGACGAAGATATACTGGGTATTATTCCCCCGGTCAAAATGATCATTAAGGAGGGGGGAACCTTCTCCCTGAAAAACCTCCCCCCCGTGTATTACGGACAGGATGAACTGAAGGACAGCGCCCTGCTGCTGGCGTCCTGCCTCTGCGGCCAGGGGGAAGGCAGGACAGCCCCGGCTCCTGAGAACATTTCCGGGGGTCGGACGGTGATCCTGACCCTGGAGGGGGCCCCCTCCGAACAGGCGATGGGCTTCCCCGACGAATCCTACACCGTCAAAATCACCCCGGAGGGCATAAGGGTGAGCGCGCCGGACAAGGCGGGCATAGCCCGGGCGGTCCAGACGATACGGCAGGCGGCCTTCCCATCGGACGATCTCCCCTGCCTGACCATAAATGACCGGCCGCGCTTTCCCTGGCGGGGGATGCATCTGGATGTGTCCCGCCACTTTTTTCCCAAGGATTACATTCTCCGCTTCATCGATACGATAGCCCTGTTCCGCTTCAACAAGCTTCACCTCCACCTTACCGACGACCAGGGCTGGCGGGCGGAAATAAGGAAGTATCCCCTTCTGACGGAGATCGGTTCCCTGAGGGAGTCGACGGTGATCGGCCATAACAGGGAACGGCCCCTGAAATACCGGGACGTACCGTACGGCGGATACTACACCCGGGAAGAGATGGAGGAGATGGTGGAGTACGCCCGCATCAGGGAGATTGATATCGTTCCGGAGATTGATATGCCGGGCCACATGCAGGCGGCCATAGCGGCCTATCCCGAACTGGGCTGCACCGATATGAAGCTGAAGCCCCGGTGCCAGTGGGGAATCAGCCAGCATATCCTCAACGCGGAAGAATCGACCATAGAGTTCATGAAAGACATCCTCGACGAGATCATGGAGATATTCCCCTGCCCCTATATCCACATAGGGGGAGACGAGGCCCTGAAGTATGAGTGGCAGGAGCAGAGACATATCCAGGAGAGGATGGCCGAGGTGGGAGTGAAATCGGAAGACGGGCTGCAGAGCTGGTTCATCTCCCGCATGGGAGAGCACCTCCACAGCCGGGGCAGGCATATGATCGGCTGGGACGAGATTCTGGAGGGCGGACTGCCCGAAGGGGCCATCGTGATGAGCTGGCGGAGCGAAGCGGGGGGCATAGAGGCGGCCGGACAGGGGGCGCCCGTGATCAACTGCACCAGCACCCACACCTATTTCGACCACTACCAGGGCCCGGCCGAATCGGAACCCCTGGCCATAGGGGGGGACTGTCCCCTGGAGAAGGTGTATGCCTTCGAACCGGTTCCCCGGGAGATTCCCGAAGAGAAAAAGCATCTGGTCATGGGTTCCCAGGGGCAGCTGTGGACCGAATATATCGCCGACCGGGAGTACCTGGAGTATATGGCCTTCCCCCGTGCCCTGGCCCTGGCCGAATGCCTCTGGTGCCGGCCGGAGGAGAAGGACTGGAACGTTTTCGAACAGAGGCTGGATCGGGCGGAACGCCTCCTGGACGCCCTGGGAGTCAATTACCGCCGCCGAAACGCCTGAGGGATGGGAAGGGCCGCTCGGAGAGCGGGACCGCAGGGCCGGAGCGAACAGCGGAGCCCTGGACAGCCCGGCCCGGGGCGAGAGCCCCGGGACAGGTCCATAAACGTGCCAGCCGTGAGAATTCAGTGTTTTGTCGATGAAATTTCCGTGAAGTCCCGGATTTTCTCTTTCCTTGCTCTATTTTAAAGGCTATGTTGCCGTTAATCATTACGATAACACCAATAAAAAGAGGAATTAACCATGCTTGATTACGACGCGTCATACAAAACATGCGACATTTGCCGTAAGGAGTACAAGACGGAAGTCCGTCGGTACTATTGCGAGCATTGCGACAAATACTTCTATGTCTGCCCGACCTGTGAGAAAAGGGATAAGATTCCCTGCATCTTCTGCGGCGTGGGTCTGAAGAAGAAAAGGGAACCGGCTAAAAATTAGGATTTCCTACCGGAAATCTAGAGATTTAATTTGACCAAGGCCGTTAAAATCCTTATATTAAACCTGATATGAAACAGGTATATTTGGATAACAATGCGACGACCATCGTGGATCCCCTGGTAAAACAGGCTATGGATCCCTTTTTCTGTCAGATGTTCGGGAATCCCAATTCCCTGCACCGCTTCGGCACGGAAACCCATCCGGAAATGAGCAAGGCTCTGGACCGGCTCTACGCGGGAATCGGTGCGGGGGATGACGACGATATCCTTATCAACGGATGCGCCACCGAAGGGAACAACAACGTTCTCAAGGGCGTTTTCTGGGATATCGTCTCCCAAAGCGACAAAAAGCGCATCATCACTTCCCAGATCGAACATCCCGCGGTTCTCCATACCTGTCAGTTCCTCGAAAGCAAAGGGGCCGAAGTGGTTTACCTTCCCGTCAGCAAAGAGGGAATCGTCACGCCGGAGATCCTGAAAAAGGAACTGGACGCCGACAGGACCGCCCTGGTCTCCATCATGTGGGCCAATAACGAGACAGGCCTGATCAATCCCATTAAGGAACTGGCCGAGATGACCAAGGAAGCGGGCGCCCTGTTCCATACGGATGCCGTGCAGGCCGTGGGAAAGGTTCCCGTGAATGTTCAGGATGTCCCGGTGGATTTCCTGACCTTTTCGGCCCATAAATTCCACGGCCCCAAGGGTGTGGGCGGCCTCTACATACGCAAGGGCCTCTCCCTCACCCCCCTCCTTCACGGAGGCGAGCAGATGGGCGGTATGAGGGCCGGTACGGTGAACGTGGCCTTCATGGTAGCCATGGGGCTCGCCATGGAGCTGGCCGCCGAATCCCTGGAGTACGAAGACAAAGAGGTGCGCCGCCTGCGGGATAAGCTGGAAGACGCCCTGCTGGCCCTGCCCGATGTGGATATCATCGGCAGGCGGGAGATGCGAACTCCCAATACCATCCTCGCCAGCTTCAAGGGCATAGAGGGGGAAGCCTTCCTGTGGGACCTGAACAACAAGGGGGTGGCGGCCAGTACGGGCAGCGCCTGTTCCTCCGAAGACCTTCAGGCCGATGCGACCTTCCAGGCGATGGACGTGGACGCGGACCTGGCCCATACAGGCGTGCGGTTCAGCCTGAGCCGTTTTACTACAGAGGACGAGATTGATTACGCCATTCAGGTGGTGCAGGAGACGGTGAGCCGGCTGCGGAATATTTCCAGTACCTACTAAGCGCAAACAAGGACCCCCATGACTACCGAGACCATCTACGAAATAAACCCGGAAAAATGCATACTCTGCGGGCTCTGCCGGAAGGACTGTCCCTCGCGCTGTATAGAAGAGCAGGACGGCGGGCTGGCGATTAATCAGGATTCGTGCATCCAGTGCGGCCACTGCGGGGCCATCTGTCCAGAAGGGGCGGTCACCTGCGACGGGGAGGAGCTTGTTCCCGTGGGCGAGATTCCCTCTTCCGCCGATGAGGTGTTTGCCCTTGTTGCGGGAAAGCGCTCCGTGCGTAACTACAAAGACAAAGAGATACCCCGGGAAGTTCTGGACAGGATCGTGGAAAGCGGTTCCTTGACGGGCACCGCCTCCAACGGCCGGGATGTCCAGGTGAAGGTTCTTACCGGGGAGGATGCCGTCCTTCTGCGGAGAGGCCTCTGTTTCAAACTGCTGGGGCTGATTAAGATCCTCGATAACCCGGCAGGACGGCAGATCGCCCGCTGGGCCGGTATGTCGAAGTACGCCCGTAAGGATGTTCTCAAGTCTTTCAGGAGGCGTCTGACCGACGGCGCAGAAGGGAACGGGGATCCCCTGTTCTTCCATGCCCCCGCCGTGGTGGTTCTGTCCTACCCGAGGCATAATAAGCGCTTCGGCCGTACCAATGCGGTCATGGCCGGACAGAGCATGATGCTTTACGCCCACTCTCTGGGCATAGAATCCTGCGTCATTGGTTTCGCCGAAGTGGCGGCGGCCGGAAAAAAGGGTAAAGAAATCCTGGGCATAGGCAAAGACCGGGAAGCGGGGATGATCTTTACCCTGGGCTACGGCGTCCCCAGGTATTACAGGCTGCCAAAGAGACGGAGTATCGAGGTTTCCTGATCAATCAAAAAAATGCAAAAGTGGATCATCTTCTTCCCCCTCATCCGGCAGGGGTTGAGAAGTGATCATGATGACATCGCCCTCTATTTTCAGTCCGTATTTTTTTAATCTGGAAGCATTCTGATTCAGGCATTCTCCCGTTACCAGATTGAATTTCCATCCATGACGGGGGCAGGTCGCTATATCACCGGAAATATGGCCTCTGGTAATATCCGCCCCCTGATGCTTACAGCCGACTTCAATCGCGTAAAACTCTGAATTCGGCCCTTTGATAATCCCGACTTTTCTGCCTAATATGGTAACGCTTTTAATTCTATTATTCGTAAAATCATTAACATTCGCTGCTTTTATATAATCCAATTTTCCTATCCTGCTTTGTATTTTACTACGTTCAGTAAGCCGAATGACCGGCCATTTTACCTAAAGTTTAGTTTATATGAAGTGTAAAACAGTTTTTGCCCGAATTCTATGCGACTTTGCTTTTTTATCGGATTTATGCGGCCGGGCGCGCCTGAAGGTCTAGCCGATTAGACGAAATTCACCTAATCAGTCAAGCCCACTAAGGGCCCTCTCTCTGCTCTCGTCACCCCATAAGCGTCTCTTCCCATTAGGCGAATTTCGTATTAACTCCCGGGAATTAACTCCGCCGCAAAACCCTCACCCTTCCGCCCTCCGGCGAAACCGCAGAATGGCGGCCGTGATAAAAAGAATTCCCATTCCCCCCATGGCCGCCGCTTCCGGCAGAAGATAGCGGAAGGGGGTCCCTTTCAGAAAGATCTCCCGAAGGACTGCCATGAAATAACGAAGGGGATTCAGATAGGTCATAAGCTGTATGATCCGGGGCATATTGTTAATGGGGACAAAGAATCCGGACAGGAGCAGCGCAAAAATAAGGGAGAACCAGGCGACAAACATGGCCTGCTGCTGGGTAGCCGCCACGGTAGAGATAAAGATGCCCAGTCCCAGGGTTGAGAGAAGAAAGAGAAAGGCCAGGAGGTACAGCAGAATGAGGCTTCCGGCCACGGGTATGCCGAAGATGAGGCGGGCGGCCAGTATTCCCACGGAGAACTGGACCAGCCCCAGAATCGTGAAAGGGATCAGCTTGCCGATGATCAGCTGAAACCCGCTCAGAGGAGTGACCATGAGCTGCTCCAGGGTTCCCGCCTCCTTCTCCCTGACGATATTGACCGCCGTAAGCATGGAGGTCATCATGAAAAGGAGGAGGCCGATCAGCCCGGGAACGAAATTCAGCTTGCTGTCCAGTCCGGGATTGTAGTAGAAGCGGGGAATCACTTCCGGACGGCCCGGCCCGTTCACCCCCGCGGCGGAGGCAGCCAGCCTCTCACGGAGCCAGGTTTTCTGCAGTTTCCCACTCAGCGCGGTGATATATCCCAGGCTGACTCCGGCGGAGTTCCCGTCCACTCCGTCGATAAGCACCTGTACGGACGGAGTCAGCCCCTTTTCCCAATCCTTTTCAAATCCCCGGGGAATGATAAGAACGGCCTTTGTCACTCCCCCGTCCAGGGAGGCTGTCGCCTGAACGTCGGAGTCAAGTTCCCCCAGGTACTCAAAAAGCGGTACGGCCCGGATTTTCCGGAGAATCTCCCGGCTGGAAAAACTACGGTCCCGGTCCACGACGGCCAGGGGGATATTTTTCACCTCATTGGTTATGGCCGACCCCATGATGAGAAGCTGGATGAAGGGTGCGACGAAGATAAGCCCCAGATAGGCCTTTGTCCGGCGGATCTGGCGGAACTCTTTTTTTACCAGCGCGGCGACTCGTGCCATGATGCCCTCCCTTAATCCAGCCGGATTTTAAACGAGCGGATGCTCAGAAGAATCAGGATTCCATCCAGCCCCAGCAGAATTCCCGCCGGACGGTAAAGCTGGGCCAGACTGTTGCCTTTCAGGATGATCCCGCGGATGATCTCAAGAAAATAGGTGGCCGGAATGATTTTGCTGACGAGCTGGAATACCCGGGGCATACTGGAGAGGGGAAAGATAAATCCGCTCAGAAGCATGGAGGGCAGAACGGTCAGGGAAACGGTGGCCAGCATGGCGACGGACTGACTGGGGGCGATCGTGGAGATGAGCATGCCCAGGCTCAGCCCGGTCACCACATAAATCAGCATCATGGCCATAACAAGGAGAAGGGAGCCCTTAACGGCCACGCCGAAGATGAGCTGCCCGGCCCCCAGAATGATCAGACCGTCCAGAAACCCCAGCATCGTATAGGGCAGAACCTTTCCCAGTATTATCTGCCGCGGCTTTACCGGACTGACCAGAAGCTGTTCCATAGTACCCGTTTCCTTCTCCCGCACGATGGCGATGCTTGTCAGGAGGGCGCAGATGAGGATGAGGATCAGGGCGATCAGACCGGGAACAAAAAACGGGGCGGACCGCATTTCTGAGTTGTAGAGGATGCGCGGTTCCAGAGTAAAAAGCCCGCTCCCTTCTCCCGATGCCAGAGTGACGGCGGCGGTGAGGTAGGTATACATGAAATTGGCGCTGTTCGGATCGCCCGCATCGATCGCCAGAAACAGGGGAGCCGCCTCTCCCCCCGCCAGCCGGGTGGAGTAATCGGCGGGGATTTCCAGATAGCACTGGGCCCCGCGGCTCTGGAACAGTCCATTGATATCGGCAACCCCGTTTTCGGTACTGGATACCCGGAAGAATTCAGAAGCATCGAGACGGCGTATCAGCTCCCGGCTCTGGGGAGATTTTGACCGGTCGGCCACGGTCAGGCGGATATCCTTCATATCCATATTGATGGCGTAGCCGTAGAGGAGAAGCATAATAAGGGGCATGGAGAAAACCATAAACAGGCTCTGTTTATCCCGGAAGATGTGTATCATCTCCTTACGGAAGACAGCGAACAGGGATCGTTTCATTTCTCCTCCCTCAGAGCGGCCAGAAACACTTCCTGCATGGTATCGGCGCCGTATGCCTCTTTCAGCCTGTGGGGATTATCCATCTCCAGTATCCGTCCCTGCCTCATGATGGATAAGCGGTGGCAGTACTCTGCTTCGTCCATGAAGTGGGTCGTCACGAAGACGGATTTTCCCTGATCGGACAGGCGGTAGATGAGCTTCCAGAAATTGCGGCGGGTCAGGGGATCGACGCCGCTGGTCGGTTCATCCAGAAAGACGATGGGGGGGTCGTGGATCAGGCTGGCGCAGAGGGAGAGCCTTTGCTTCCAGCCCAGGGGTATGTCGGAGGTCAGCTTGCCGGCCAGATCCTCCAGCCCGATAAGGGCGAAGAGCTCTTCGCTCCGCCTGCCTATCCTCTCCCGACTCATTCCGTAAATTCCCCCGTAAAACTCGATGTTTTCCCTTACCGTGAGATCATTGTACAGACTGAATTTCTGGCTCATATAGCCGATATGATGCTTAATTTTTCCGTATTGTTTCATGATATCGAAACCGGCGACCGAACCGTCTCCGGCCGTGGGGGCCAGCAGACCGCAGAGCATGCGGATCGTAGTGGTCTTTCCCGCTCCGTTCGCCCCGAGAAACCCGAAGATCTCTCCCCGGGCCACGGTAAAGTCGACCCGGTCAACGGCGGTGAAATCTCCGAATTGCCTGGTAAGTCCCCGGACCTGTACAGCCGCCTCCCCCGAATCACTCATCTCCCGTCTCCTTCATCAGCTTAAGAAAAAGATCTTCCATCCCCGCCTCAATGGCATCAAAGGAGTCCCAGGAGAGGCCGGCCTTTTCCAGAACCTCTTTCCCGTCCGCCGTCGTGCGGCCCGGAATAAAAGTCACGTGGACCCCCTCCCCGAAAAGGTGACACTCATCGCAGATTCCCGAAGCCTCCAGTGAATCCTGTACCAGATGGGGCCGGGATGTGCCGATGCGGTACAGGGTCTGGGGGTAGCTTTTTTTCAGCCGCTCCGGTTCGTCCGAAGCCAGCAGACGCCCTTTGAACATCAGCCCCACCCGGTCGCAAAGGCCGGCTTCATCCATATAGGCCGTGCTGACCAGTATGGTGGTGCCCTCCTCCCTCAGTCGGGCGAGGATCTGCCAGAAATCGTTCCGCGAGAGGGGATCCACCCCGAAGGTAGGCTCGTCCAGGATGATAATGTCGGGAGAGTGGATAAGCATGCAGGACAGGGCCAGCTTCTGCTTCATCCCCCCCGAGAGGGCTCCCGCTTTACGGCGGACGAAGGGTTTGAGCCCGGAAAAGAGGAAAAGCTCTTCCATCCTCCGTAATGCATCCTTCCTTCCCACGTCAAAGAGATCGGCAAAGAAGAGAAGATTCTCCTTCACCGTCAGATCCTGATAAAGGCTGAAGTGCTGGGGCATGTAGCCGATGCGGCTGCGGACATATTCGGGATAGGCCCCCACGGAACGGCCCCGGAAAAAGAGCTCCCCCGTTTCAACGGGGAGAAGCCCGACAAAGGAGCGGAGCAATGAGGTTTTCCCCCCTCCGTCAGGTCCGATCAGGCCGAATATTTCTCCCCTGCCGACGCAAAAGGAAATATTCCTAACGGCCCTGACCTGCCCGTAGTGTTTAGAGAACTGCCGGGCTTCCAGTACGGTTTCACCTTCAGAAGCGTACATCCGCCGGCATCCCTATTTTCAGTTCCCCCGAGGGATTCTCCACCCGGATTTTTACTTCATATACAAGAGTATCCCTGGTTTCACCGGTAAGTATGGTCTTGGGGGTGAACTCGCCCTCCGAAGCGATCCAGCCGACCGTCCCCTCCAGCGGAGCATCTCTGCCCGTGAGAAAGACCGATACGGACTGTCCTATTTTCGCCCGGGGCAGATCGGCCAGAGGCAGATAGATATACAGATCCAATACGGACAGGTCGGCGATTTCCAGAAGGGGCGTCCCCACGCTGACCAGTTCTCCCCGGCGGTGATATTTATTCAGGATAATTCCGTCCGAAGGAGACAGGACAGAGGTGTTCTCTATGGATAAGTCGATCAGCTCCAGTCCGGCCCGGATCTCCTCCTCCTGTATCTGGAGCAGTTCCCACTGACTGTTGAGTATTTTCAGGTTCGCCTCTCCTACATCCACCTGGGCGGACTGCTCGTCACGGGTCTGTTCCGTGGCCCCTCCGCTCTTCAGAAGGTTTTCGGTTTTTCTCAGAAGATCACGGTTCAGATTCAGCTGGGTCTCGGCCTGCTCTATCCTGTATCGGGCCGTCTGCCGCTGGTTTTCCAGCTCATTCAGGCGGAGGGCCTGCTGTTTTCTCTGAATAAGAAGATTCTCCCTGTCTATGCGTCCCAGCACCTGCCCTTCCCTCACGGAATCGCCTTCGCTTATGTCAAACGCCACCAGCTCCCCGGCGGCCCGGGCGGAAATAACCGTTTTTTCTCCATCCAGCCTTCCCATGTATACCGGATCATTCCCGTCTGAGCCGCAGGAGACCAGTGCCAATCCTGCCAGCAGGACACCCCATCGGATGTTTCTCATCTATTCGCTCCTTTTCCCGCCGATACCGTAATAGAACTGATTAAAAACGGCCTCTTTTCTCTGTTCCAGGAAGGCCTGCCTGTCAAACTGATCAAGGAATCCTTCTCTCTTCCCTATCTCCCGGATAATCGGTTCGGCCATGGCGAAATAGAGACAGGCTCCCAGCAGACTCAGGATGAACTGGATGGGATCAACGGGACGGATTTCCCCCTTCTCTATCGCCCGGGCGATATGGATTCTCATCACTGTCGTGACGGGAATCTCCTGCAGGGAGAGGATATCATGAAGGATGGAGCAGACGACCTCCCCCCCCCGGGACAGCTCCTGCATCAGAAAAAGGGGAATCCGGGGATTGAGCCCCGTGGCATCCACGACGGAATTGATGAAGGACCTCAGAAAATCCTCGAAATTCTCCTTGCCCTCAGTCTGCCCCAGAACGGTAGTAAAGAAATACTCCATTACCCGCCATACCGTCTCACGGTAGAGTTTTTCCTTGGAGCGGAAATAGTAGTGTACCAGAGATTTCTTCAATCCGGCCCGGTCCGCAATGGACTGCATACGGGCTCCGTTCCATCCTTCGGCGATAAATTCATCCATCGCCGCTTCAAGAATCTTCGTTTCCTTCTCGCCCAGGCGGGAATCTTTCCAATCGAATAACGCCATGAAACTCTCCTGACCATTTAGTCTGACCATCTGGTCAAACTTTAATAAAAAAAAAGCCCCCTGTCAAGAGAAGAGGCGAATTTGACCCGAATGTGTTCTACCGATCGGGAGAAAAGGGCAGGATAACGGTAAAAACAGCGCCCTTTCCCGGTCCCTCCGATTCCGCACAGATCTCTCCTCCGTGGGCGGAGACGATTTTACCGGCAATGGATAGTCCCAGGCCGGAACCGGTCTCCCGGTCAGAGCGGCTGCGCGCTTTATCCGCCTTATGGAACCGGTCGAATATGAAGGGAAGCTCTTCCCGGGGCACGCCGGCCCCCTCATTGCTCAGGGTGACGGTCAGGAAACGATCCCCGGGGCGGAGGGAAAAGCTTATCTCCCCGCCGGGGGGAGTAAATTTCACCGCATTATGAAAAAGATTATTCCAGACGCGCACCAGAAGATCCCGGTCGGCCCGGATTGTCTCTTCGGAAAGATCAACAAGGACATTCTGATTTTTCTCTCTCCACTGGGGTTCATAATGAAGCACCACTTCCCTGATCTGTCTGTCCAGCCTGTAGTCCCTCAGACTCAGCATCAGATCGGGAGATTCCAGCCTTGTCATAGAGAGCAGATCCTCGCTCAACCGTGAGAGGCGGAGACTCTCGTCCTCTATGATTTCCAGATAGTCCCTCCGTTTATCCGGCTCCAGCTCTTCCTCCTTGAGTATCCGCGCAAACCCCCGTATGGATGTGAGAGGAGACTGGATTTCATGGGACATGTCGGAAATAAAGTTCTGCCGCATCTCCTCGGCCTGCCTGAGGGAATCGGTCATCTCATTCAGACCGCCCACCAGCCGGTCGAAGTGGCCGTGGCCGTCATGAATATTAAGATCGATGTCATAATCACCCCGGGCTATCTTGCCGAAGGCTTCGGCAAGCTGAACGAAAGGATCGTCGCGGCGGGGCCGGTGGAAATGAAGGAGGATTTTTCCTTCCCCGAGAATCACAACGACGGACAGAAGAAAAAGGAACGTGAACCCGAGAAGTTCCGGTGCGGTCCAGCCGATTCTCCTGTATAGAACGTGCAGCATCAGAGAGGCCAGTACCCCATGTCCCCATAAATACAGCAGCCCCAATACAGTTCTGCCGAGAATGGCCCACATATCTCCGGAGCGGAGGCGGGACGGCGTTTTCCTCTTCACGGTTTCACCGCCAGCCTATAGCCCAGCCCCCTCACCGTCTGGAGAGTGAAAGGATACCTGTCAGGGGGAAAGCGGTCCCGTAATCTGTTAATATGAACGTCCACGGTTCTTTCCGTCCCGTCGAAATCGTAACCCCAGATATCCTCAAGGATCTGTTCCCGGGTGAATGTCCTCCCCGGTGATCCGGCCAGTTTGAAAAGCAGCTCAAATTCCTTTCGGGGAATATCTCTGGCAACGCCGGCCTCTATGACTTCGTAGCGGCCCCCCTCAAGGACGAGATGGCCCAGCGTCCTCCTCTGGGAGGCCTCCACGCCGGATCTTCTCAGAAGAGCTCTGACCCGGGCCAGCAGCTCGGGGGCCTCAAAAGGCTTGACCAGATAATCGTCGCCCCCCAGTTCCAGCCCCTTGACCTTGTCTACCGTCTGACCTTTGGCGGAAAGCATGAGGAGGGGAAAATCCCACATCGCCCTTATCCGCCGGCAGAGTTCCCAGCCGTCCATACGGGGCATCATGATATCCAGAACAGCCAGAGAGACACTCACTTCGTCCAGCAGGGCCAGAGCCTCTTCCCCGTCGCAGGCGGTAAGCACCTCGAATCCGGCGGTGCTCAGGACATGGGAGACAAGCTGCCGGATATGTTCGTCATCGTCGACAATCAGTATGCGCGTCATAATTTTCAGTTTACATGACCGGAAGGGCGGAACGCAACTGATGCTCTGCGTATCGGCGGTATGTTCTGTGATAATCCATCAGCTCCTCATGACTGCCGGTTCCGGAGAGACGGCCGTCCTCGACAAAGAGAATCTGATCCGCATCGACTACGGTGGAGAGTCTGTGGGCGATTATGAGAACGGTTCTCCCCTTCATAAGGTTCTTTAAAGCCTCTTGTACCCAGATTTCCGAATCACTGTCCAGGCTGGCCGTCGCCTCATCAAGCATCAGAATCTCCGGCTGTCTGAGAAACGCCCGGGCTATGGCGATACGCTGCCTCTGGCCGCCGGAAAGTTTTATCCCCCGCTCTCCCACCCGGGTCTCATACCCCTCGGGGAAGGCGGAGATAAAATCATGGGCATAGGCCATCTTAGCCGCCTCCCGGAGCGGCTCTTCTCCGACAGGCCCGGACAGGCCGTAGATAATATTCTCCCTCACGGTTCCGTCGATCATGGAAGTGTCCTGGCTCACATAGCCGATTTTCGATCGCCAGGAATCCAGGGCTATATCGCCGATATTGCGGCACCCCAGAAGAATCTCCCCTTTATCGGGATTGTAGAATCGCTCGATGAGGGAGAACAAGGTGGTTTTTCCTCCTCCCGATGGGCCGACGATCGCCGTGACCTCCCCCGGCTCCAGGGAAAAATCCATATCCCTGATCAGGGGAGCATCGGGGGAATAGGAGAAGTCCACTCCGTTGAAACTCAACCGATATGACGCCGAATCAACGGCCTCTCCCGACCGCCCTTCCTCTTCGGTACCGAGAATGGCGATAATACTTTCCGTAGCTCCTCTGGCCTTACTGAACTGGGTAGAGAACATGGTCACCTGTGTCATGGGCATGATAATCTGTATAAGATAGAGAATGAAGGCAACCAGATCCCCCGCCGTCAGCGTTCCCGTTGAGACCCGGTATCCGCCGTAGCCTATGATGGCGACAAGCAGAGCCATCATAACAAAGGACATAAGAGGACTGATCAGCGCCTGGACCTTTCCTTCCTTCAGTCCGAAGCGGAAAAGGTTGCCTATTTTTTCCTCTCCCCTTTTATATTCGTAATCCTCCGCACCGGATGCTTTGACCAGCCGGATCTCTCCCAGCACCTGGGTGAGGACGGCGGTGAAACGGGCGTTCTCGTTCATCGTATCCCGGGCGATATGATGCATCCGCCTGCCCATGGGCATCAGAATCGCCAGGGCCAGGGGAACGGAAGCTGTCATAAGCAGGGACATTTTCCAGTCCAGGCAGATAAGGAGAACAGCCGCTCCGGCGATAGATATGATTCCCGTAACAAAACCGGTCAGATTCGTAGTGATCAGTTCCCTGATTACGGCCGTATCGTTTATCATACGGGATATCATATCTCCCGAGCTGTGGGCATCGAAATAGGATACGGGAAGGGATATCTGCTTTCTCCAGAGGAGCTGCCTCATCGAGGCGACGATTTTCTGTCCCGTGTAGTTGAGGATGTAAGCAGCCAGGGCGGAAAGAATCATCTGCAGAAGAAAAGCACCCGCCAGAAGAAAAATCCGGGACATATCGAGGGACGACAGGGCGAACCCATCGACCAGATCCTTGGTAAACAGGGGAACGACCAGCTGGGCCGCCGTATTCATCAGGCTGAAAAACAGGGCGATACCGATAAGGACGACAGGCGGTTCCGTCCTGGCGATAAGTCCCGTGAAATGGGACAGGGTGAAGTTTTTTCCGTCATCGGCCGGTTTGTAATCGGCCGTTTCATAACCGTGCGGCATATTTTCCTCCTTTACTGGGGTAAGCGCAGGACGCTTCGCCATTTCGCTTTACCCGGGGACAGAATAAAAGAGGAATGTAAACTCAGTGTAAACGAAAAAAAAGCGCTGCCGGGGCAGCGCTTTTTCTGGACTATTCCTGAACCGGGGGAGCGGCCGCCGGTCCTGCGGGAACCGTGGTCTGCAGCTGGGGAGCCTCCGCCGCGGCTGCCTGTTCCGCTGCCGCCTGCTCCTTCATCCGTTCCTCCGCCATTTTCTGCAGAGCTTCATTAACATCGTAAGCCGTTCCGTCCGCCACAAGGTCGGACACTTCCTGGGTGTTGTTATCAAAAGAAAAAGCCAGTTCGGTTACCGACGATCCCGCCAGAGTCAGATCAAAGATCATGGCCCCTTCCTGGGTTACGTTAACCGTACCGCTCATACCGGACAGGGGAAGCCCCTCCAGATCCTCGGGAGAAGCCCCCATGGCGCTCAGGGCATCGGCCACCACGTAATCCGTATAGGTAACGACGGCCTGTGTCTGGTCTTCACTTACTTCGATGGCGGCATTCTCAACGGGCATACCGTAAAGAAGCATCATAAAAGACATGGACTGGATACCAAATACATTGCCCACCAGTTCCGCCATTTCCTCTTCCTTGCCGCCCTTCTCACAGGATACGGCAAAAAGCAGAATAAGCCCCAGAAACAGGGCAGAGATTTTCTTAAACATTATACTACCTCCCGAAAACACACTCTCGGGAGAGTACGCATTCCGAACCATTCTAGTGGGATATGATTCTTCTGTCAACGAAAGATTCGGGCCGGAGCCGTTCTACAGAGAGAAAATGGCCGCCTCCCAGGGACGCAGCCGCCGGCAGCCCGGTTTCTCCCAGCCGGGATAGTTCCCCAGAAGGCGCGTTCCCGCAGCGGCTTTGAGCTTTCGGGGCAGCCGGAAATATTTTCTCCTCGATGTAAAATTCAAGACAACAAGGAGAGTTTCTCCCTCCTGGGAGCGGGTATAGGCGACGACAGGCTTATCCGGGGAGGTGAGCAATTCATATTCGCCGTAGACCATGGCGGGATGCTTCTTTCTCAGGGAGATCAGTTCCCGGTAGAAGTACCATATGGAATTCCCGTCCTTCCGGGCCCTTTCCACATTGATCTCTGCATAATTGGGGTTCACCCTGATCCAGGGAGTTCCCGTGGTAAAACCCGCATGGGCGGAATCGTCCCACTGCATGGGAGTCCGGGCATTCTCCCGTGTCCATTTCCGCCAGCGGGACAGAAAGCTCTCTTCCGACTCCCCCTGGGCGGCACATTTCGCCCAGTCATTCCTGAGGGCGACATCATTGATATCATCCATCCGCTCGAAGGGAACATTCGTCATTCCGATCTCCTCCCCCTGGTAGATATAGGGGGAACCGGGCATGGTATGAAGATAGGCACCCAGCAGCTTGGCCGATTCGATCCGGTACTCGGCGTCATCTCCCCAGACGGAAACCTGCCGGGGAAGATCGTGATTATTGAAGAACTGACTGTTCCAGCCCCTGCCCCAGGTCGCATCATACCATCTCTGCTGAATACGGTTGAGCTGCCCGATTCTCTTCTTTGAGGGGAATTGCCGGGGCAGGCCGCAAATCTCAAAGTGAAAGATCATATTGAGTTCCTCCCTTTCGGGAGCGACGTAATCGCAGGCCATGGCCGGGGTGGTCATATTCATCTCGGCCACAGTCATCACATCGTATCGGGATAGAGCCTTTTGATACATCTCGTGGAAAATACCGTGCAGACCGGGGTTATGGGAGTATAGCTCCTCGTCCAGCACATAGCCGTCCTGATGGGTCGGAGCCTTTTTCGAATCGGGGAAGCCCTCGGGTTTCTGCATCAGATGCACCGCGTCCATGCGGAATCCATCGATTCCCTTGTCGAGCCACCACGTCATCATATTCAGGATTTCGCTTCTCAGCCCGGGGCAGTCCCAGTTCAGATCGGGCTGCTTCCGGCTGAAGAAATGCAGGTAATACTCGCCTGTGGCCTCATCATACTCCCAGGCGGAACCGTGGAAGAGAGATTCCCAGTTATTGGGGGGCCGTCTCTTACCATCTTCCATCCGGCCCGGCCGCCATACATAATAGTCCCGGAAGGGGTTATCCAGGCTCTTCCGGGATTCAACGAACCAGGGATGCTCATCGGATGAGTGGTTTACTACCAGGTCCATAATCAGCTTGATACCCCGGCGATGGCACTGTTCAAGGAGTGTTTCCCAGTCCTCCATCGTGCCGAACTCATCCATTATATCCCGGTAATCGGAGATATCGTAGCCATTATCGTCGTTGGGCGATTTGTAGACCGGATTCAGCCAGATCACATCAATGCCCAGATCTTTAAGATAATCAAGCCGGGAAATCACACCGGGAATATCACCGATCCCGTCTCCGTCGGAATCCATAAAACTCCGTACATAAACCTGATATATAACCGCTTCTTTCCACCATGCTTTTTCCAAGGAAGACTCCTCTCTCTTATGAAATGCCGAATTATGGCAATACCTTCAGTATAAAAGAGGATTTCAGATTACGCAATCGTTTGCATAAGAAATGGAAAGAGTACCGGGAAGATAAAGAAAAGGGCCTGCAACGCAGGCCCTTTAAGGAGGGAGTTCTTATGAAAAAAAAGTTCACATTCTAGTTAAATGTTGTTCTTTTCCGGGACATTGTCCCTGTGCTGTTGAGATAAATATAATCTATGAGCCTTTCCCCAACATTACCGTACCGTTACATTGATGTAATATTCTTTTGATAATGTCACAAAGGTTTGACATAATTTTCTGAAATATCGGGTTTTCCCCTCAAAAAATCCTCCCTTCTATTAGTGACTTGAAAGAAGGAGGTTCACATTGTCCAATCAGATTTACTGCCCTAATCCGAAGTGCGTTAATCATCCTCATACATCTGAAAGCAATTCCTGGATACGTAAGAAGGGCTTTGTAAAAACAAAGAGGGATGGCATGGTTCAACGTTATCAATGCAAGGACTGTTTATCCACATTCTCTCTATCTTATTTCACAATAGACCATTATGTTCAAAAGAAGCTTTCTTATCCCACCCTTCTGAACCATCTTGTCAGCGGTTCAGGCATCAGAGATATGGCGCGGGCCATGCATTCCTCACCCAGTATCATCACGAACCGCATTCAACGTCTGTCGAAGAGAATAACTTCTGTATGTCCTAAGGAAATCCATGATTTGGAGCTCAGTGAATCGGTGGCCGCCGACGGGTTGGAAAACTTCATTCTCTCCCAGTATTTCCCGACCAATGTAAATATCCTGGCCGGTCAACGATCCCAATTTATCTACACCTTCAATGCCTACCACTTTAAACGTAAGGGAGCCTGCACAGAAGAACAGAAAAAAAGAAAATCAGAGCTCTATGAATCAGCCTTGTTTGAGAAGGGAGCTGCCTCCCGGAGTTTCAGGGAGATACTGCGCTTTCTTTCGGAAAAATCAGAAAAATCTTCCTTGCCCTCAGTTATTCTTGATACGGATGAACACCCCATCTATCGCCATCAGTTTGAACAATACGAATTTCTTTCACACAAAATACGCCACAGAAGGACGAACTCCCGAATAGAACGGAATTATCAAAACAAATTATTTCCCTGCAACTATATAGACAGACAGATAAGAAAGGATTTAGCCGAATATATACGGGAGACGGTTCAGTTTGGAAGAAATATGAATAACAGTATGGACAGATTTTCCTGCTACTGCTTCTGGCATAATTTCCTTAAACCTTTTCGAATAAATAAAAGGAACAGAAAATACCTTACACATAGTCACGCTGCGGGTTTTACACCGGAAAAAAACAGGGAGATAATTAACGAGGTTTTCCATGGATGCAGAAAAAGAGAAGAGGATTTTATGGAGTATCTTACGGATTTTCAGAAAGCTCACTGGAAGAGAACTCTTCTGAATCCGTTAAATAAAAAAGCGGTCTAGGAACGAATTGATGTCAAAGAATAAGAACATTAAGAAAGATGCTCTCCAATTGTTCTTTCCCTTGACCATAAGGCAATTTCAGGTTTACCATTTTTCCATCACCTGCGGATCTCCCGATCTATCCTTGCACGCCGTATGCGGCATCATACCCGGAGGGGTACATGAAACAAACGACAGAAAAAAACGCCCCCGTTATTATAAGACTCTTCAGAATGATTGGGCCCAGCCGTTTTATCTTCCTGGGCGCCATGGCGGCCCTGGCATTCTCCATTGCCTTCGAAGCGAGCGGAACCCTTATCATCCGCCATGTGGTGGATAATGTGCTGGGTTCCGGCGGTGGAGTGAAAAGCATTGCCTTCTGGGCCGCGGTCTATATGGGCACGGCCCTGATGAGGGGTATTCTGAATTTCCTCCAGGGACTGGGCAAATCGAAAACCTCGGAGAAAATCGCCCGGACGATCAGAAACAGGGTGTACGACCATCTGCAGAGGCTCTCTTTCCGCTATCACGACGAGAACAAGACCGGAGAGCTGATTCAGCGTTCTACCAGTGACGTGGATACGGTGCGCCGCTTTTATGCCGATCAGATCCCCGGACTCTGCAACACCACGTTTCTCTTTCTCATCAACTTCACCCTCCTCCTCACGCTGGAGTGGCGTCTGGCCCTTTTTTCCGTCATAGCCATCCCGGTCATCATACTGCTCTCCTGGCTCTTCTTCGGCAAGATATTCTCTGCCTATGACAAGTTCCAGGATCACGAAGGGGACATGACGGCCCGAATCCAGGAGAACCTCAACGGAATCCGCGTGGTAAGGGCCTTTGCCCGGCAGGACTGGGAAAAGGAGAATTTCAGGAGAATCAACAGCAAACAGCTGGAACTGGGGTATAAGCTGAATTTCTGGGACAGCTTCTACTGGCCCTTCGGCCATGCGGTCTGCGGTTTCCAGTTCGCCGCCACTCTGTTCGTGGGGGGAATTATGGCCATCAACGGCAGAATCACCGCCGGTACGTTCATCGCCTTTTCCTCCATGATAAACGCCCTCATCTGGCCTATGCAGGAACTGGGACGGGCCCTTAAGGAAGTCTCGAAAAGCTATGTTTCCTTTGCGAGAATATCGGAGATTCTCGATGAGGATCAGGAAGATCTGGTGGAGGCGGAACTGCCCATTGATATGTCTATTAAAGGAAAGGTGGAATTCCGGGACGTCTCTTTTCATTACGTGAAGGGCGTGCCCGTACTGGACAACATCAGCTTCACCTGCGAACCGGGCATGAAGATCGCCCTTCTGGGGGCAACCGGCTCGGGAAAGACATCCCTGGTCAATCTGCTGCCCCGCTTCTATGAATACACGGGGGGTGAGATTCTGCTGGACGACAGTCCCCTGACCCACTACAGCCGCCACACCCTGAGAAAGAATATCGGAATCGTGGAGCAGGAGCCCTTCCTCTTCTCCATGACCGTCAGGGAGAACATCACCTACAGCCTGGAGCGGGACGTCACCCAGGAAGAGGTGGAGCAGGTGGCCAGAGCCGCGGCGATTCACGACTCCATCATGTCCTTTCCCAAGGGGTATGATACCATGGTGGGGGAAAAGGGTGTCAGCCTGTCGGGAGGGCAGAAACAGCGCCTTACCATCGCGCGGACACTGCTCAAGAACCCCCGGATACTTATTCTGGACGATTCAACTTCGGCGGTGGACGCCGATACGGAAGACAAGATAAAGAGCGCCCTGGAATCGCTGATGGAAAAACGGACCACCTTCATCATCGCCCACCGCATACAGACGCTTCAGAGGGCGGATATGATCTTCGTCCTCAAGGAGGGGCGGATTGTACAGAGCGGCTCCCACAGAGAGCTGATTGGAAAAGAGGGCTTCTATAAGGATGTCTTCGATCTGCAGACCCGCATGGAGCAGGAACTGCAGGATGAACTAACCGCCGCCGGAGCGGTATAGGATAGGAAAATGAGCGATTCATCAAAACTGGAAAACATGAACTTCACCGGAGACTTCTCCGGCAAGACCATAGGGCGGATATTCAAGCTGACCCTGCCCCACTGGCGCCTCCTGGCCGGATTCTCCCTCTGCATTGCCCTGACGGCTCTGACCGACGCAACGGGAACATACCTCTCCAAGCTGATCATAGACGACGGCATTCTGGCCCGGGATTATCCGCAGCTCCTCAGGCTGACCTTACTCCATGTGGGGCTTTTCGCCGCCGCCGGCCTTTTCGTCTTCGGGTTCATCTACTCCGCCGGAAGGCTGGGCCAGCAGCTCCAGTTCGACCTGAGGGAGAAGCTGTTCAACCACCTGCAGGAACTCTCCTTCTCCTTTTTCGACAGGAACTCCTCCGGCTGGCTTCTGGCCCGTGTGACAAGCGACACCAGAAGGATTGCCGAACTGGCGAGCTGGATGCTTCTTGATATCATCTGGGCGATATTCAATATCTCCTTTTCCCTGATTTTCATGAGCACCATCAACTACAAGCTGGCCCTGATGATGCTAATCATCGTCCCCCTGCTGGCCGTCGCCGCGGTGAAGTTCAAATCCTACATCATCAAGGAATTCAGAAAAGTGCGGTCCATTAACTCCCGCATCACATCGGCCTACAGCGAGAATATCAACGGAGTCCGCATCGTCAAAGCCCTGACAAGGGAGAAAAAGAACGCCCGTATATTCGGGGACCTGACGGGAGAGATGTATCAGGCATCCTTCAGGGCGGCCTGGCTGTCCGGGCTCTTCATGCCCGTCGTCCAGTTAATCACCTCTCTGGCCCTGGGAGTCATCATCCTCTACGGTGGCTGGGAGATAACCCTGGGAGGAATGACCATCGGCGGTTTCAGGGCTTTCATCGGCTTCGTAACCTTCATGGTTTATCCCATCCAGGACCTCGCCCGGGTATTCAGCGAAATGCAGCAGGCCATCGCCAGCGCCGAGAGGGTCTTCGCCCTTCTGGATATGAAACCGGACATTGAAGACTCCCCCGATGCTCTGGAAGAAGCCTCTTTCAAAGGGAAGATCGAGTTCCGCGACGTGGACTTTCACTATGTTTCCGAAGCCCCCATCCTCTCGGGATTCAACCTGACGATCAAAGAGGGAGAGACCCTCGCCATTGTCGGCCCCACCGGCGGCGGAAAAACAACCCTGGCGAGCCTCATTTCCCGTTACTACGACCCACAGAAAGGCACGATTTATCTGGACGGCAAGGATTTCCGCCGGTATACACAGAAAGCCCTTCAGGGAAGGATTGGCGTCGTTCTGCAGACGCCCCACCTCTTCTCGGGAACCATATGGGAGAATATCAAATACGGGGCCCCCGACGCCTCCGAAGAGGATATCATTGCCGCGTCCAAAAAGGCCCATGCCCACGGGATGATTCTGAATCTTCCCGGCGGATACGAAGAGCAGGTGGGAGAAGAGGGGACCCTCCTCTCTCTGGGGCAGAAGCAGCTGATCAGTCTGGCCAGGACGATACTGGCGAATCCGGATATTATCATCATGGACGAAGCCACCAGTTCCATCGACACTCTGACGGAACAGAATATTCAGCAGGGCATGGAGGAACTCCTGAAAAACAGAACCAGCGTGATCATCGCCCACAGACTGTCCACGATCAGAGAAGCGGATCGAATAGTTGTGATTGAAGGCGGCAAAATCCGTGAAGAGGGGAACCACAGGGAACTTCTGCGTCAGAAAGGACACTATTATCACTTGTACACGAGCCAGTTCCGAAAGGAGAACGCCTCTTCCATGTTGGCATAAAACTCATAAAAATTATAATTTTCACCTTGACCATAGCGGTGATTCCTATTACATTAGGTAGGACTAAGTAATACATTGTATTACCAAGGAGTTTTTTATGTCACACAAAAAAAAAGGAATCATAACACTGCTTATTATGGCCCTCTCCCTTGCTATTCTGCCGGCAAACGGAAAAGCTGAGGAGAGCTCCAGTAAGAAAACCTACTTCGTATCCATTGTCCCGCAGGCATATATGCTGGAAAGAATAGTCGGCGAAGATATAGATGTGGCGGTAATGGTTCCCCCGGGAAAGAATCCCGCCACCTACGAACCCACACCCCGGCAAATGATGGAACTGGGCGAAGCTGAAGCTTTCTTCACCATCGGCGTTCCCTTTGAGAAAGCCTTCATTCCCACCGTGGAAAGCTCTCTCCCCAACCTGCCCCTTGTTGATGCGGCGAAAGGCATTGAGAGGCGTACGCTCGAAGCTCACGATCACCATGAAGAAGGAGAAGATCATGCGAATGAAAAACACGACGAAGCTGATCATGAGGAGAACGGAGAAGCGGACAACGACGAAGAACACGATCACGAAGCAGGAACCCCTGACCCCCATGTATGGCTCTCTCCCATCCTGGCAAAGACCCTGTCTGAAAACATGGCAGCCTACCTGATCCAGTCAGATCCGGAAGGAAAGGAAACCTATGAAGCCAACCTGGCATCCCTTCTCTCCGACCTGGACGATCTGGACAATGAATTAGCCGGTGTTCTCGCTCCCCTCAAGGGAGAAACTCTCTTCGTCTATCATCCCGCCTTCGGATATTTTGCCGACCGCTACGGGATGCATCAGGAAGCCATTGAAACGGGAGGAAAAGAGCCCTCAGCCGCCGATCTGGAAAGGATTATCGACGAAGCGAAGGAAGACGGCGTTAAGGTGATTCTCGTCCAGCCCGAATTCTCCCAGTCCAGCGCCAAGGCGGTAGCTCAGGCGATCGGAGGAGCCGTAATTTCCGTGGCGCCCCTTGAGAAGGATTATATAAACAATCTGAGAAACCTTGCCACACAGTTGAAGGAAAGCTTATAATAGGGAAATGGATTTAAAACCAGTAATAGAAATGGAAGATATCTCCTTCTCATATGGAGATACTTCCATATTCACCGGCATTAATGCCTGTTTTCACCGTGGTGATTACGCAGCTATAGTTGGACCGAACGGCGGAGGAAAGTCGACTTTCATCAAGTTGATTACCGGTCTGCTGCCCCCCTCTTCGGGAAAGCTATATGTCTGCGGAGAGCTCCAGAAGCCTGAATCCCGAACCAACCTCTTCAAGATAGGCTATGTACCCCAATACGTCAATTTTGATACCCTTTTCCCCTCCACAGTCCTGGAAGCGGTTATTACCGGAACTCTGAGTAGAGGCTGGGGGTTTTACAAAAAACAGGACAGGGAAAGGGCCATGGAAGCCCTGAGGCTTGTGAATCTGGAGGATTTTGCCCATCGATCCTTCTCGGCCATATCCGGAGGGCAGAGGCAGCGAACCCTCATTGCCCGGGCCCTGGCATCCCGCCCGGAAATACTGATTCTCGACGAACCCACAGCCAACGTCGACAAAGAAGTTGAAAGGCAATTCCGGGAACTCCTTTCCCGTTTAAATGAAAAATTAACGATCATACTCGTGACCCATGATTTCGGCTTTGTGGATCAGGATGTAAACCGGGTCTTCTGCATCAATAAGGATGTGGTAGAGCATCCCGTAGAACATGCGGGAGATCACTTGATTAATCACAGCTACGGTCGCACGGTCAAAGCCATACGCCATGGCGATGCCGTAGAGCCCCATCACCACAAGCACAACAACGGAGGAACCGGAGAATGAGCTCTTTTATTTCCGCCCTTTTAAATCCGGCGGTTCCCTTTATCCGATACGCCCTCATTGCCGGCATCCTGGCCAGCGCCTCCTTCGGCACGGTAGGCTCCCTGGTTGTTGTCAAGCGGATTTCCTACATAGCCGGAGCCATAAGCCACGCCTCCCTGGCAGGACTGGGCGTTGTCATGTACTTGAACGAGACGGCTGGCACGGCCCTGTCGCCTATTGTAGGCGCCGTGGCTGCCGCCCTGTTAGCAGCGCTCATCATCGCCCGCATCACCCGGTCGGGACGGGAACGCTCAGATACGGTGATCGGAACGGTGTGGGCCGTGGGAATGGGTATCGGACTCCTGTTCGTCGCGAAAACGCCGGGCTATACCGACCCTATGAGTTATATCTTCGGAAATATTCTATTGCTGCAAAAATCAGATCTGGTATTAATCACCGTTATGGATGTCCTGGTACTGGCTTCCATCGTTTTTTTCTACAGAGCCTTCCATGCGGTGGCTTTCGACGAAGAGTTCGCCCGGACCAGGGGATTGAATACGAATTTCTACGAAACTTTCCTTATTATCCTCACCGCCCTGACCGTAGTGCTCATGGTATCCACGGTGGGAATCGTCATGGTAATAGCTCTTCTGACCATACCCGCTGCTATAAGCGGGATTTTCACGGGCAAACTCTGGCAAATGATGATAGGGGCTGTCATAGTCGGCATCATCCTGAACTCGACGGGCCTCTTCATCAGCTACAGCCTTAACCTGCCCACAGGCTCTACGACGATTGTGCTGGCAGGGGCGGTCTATCTGGTTCTCAAGGGTATGAAACGCAGATCATGAGAACAGACGGTTACTCCTCATCCTTTACATGGCAGACGATATGAACCGCATGGCAGTCCTCGCAAACCTCCACTTCGTGGGTCCGGGTAAATTCATCCCAGTGATGTTTCTGCTGGGGTGTGATAATCCCCGTTCCCAGGCAGAGGGGGCAGGTATTGTCCAGAGCGTTCAGAAGCGCTTTGCGGATAAACTCGGACCGGTTGGGGATTTCCCGGATGATCTTCCCCAGCTGCCCGTCAACCTTAAAGGAGATAACCTCCTGTTTCGTCTCTTTCATCCCTCCATTCTAGAGACCCTGTATATTTTGTCAAGAACGATTGATGTTATCCCTTACCCGTGGCATACTGGAAGATATGTCATATACCATTGTCATTCATAGCGGAAAAGCCCATATGGACGAGCTGCTCGCCTCATCCCTTCTCCGTCTCCATAAGGGAGAACCGCCGGAAAAGGTGGAAAGGATTTTTTCCGACGAAGCGGCACAGCGGGTCCGGGAGGGAAAAACCGGAAAGGATATCTATTACCTTGACTGCGGCCTGGTCCACGATCCGGAACGCAATCTTTTCGACCATCATCAGGACCGGAATCTGGACAGTGCCGCAGCGCTTGTCTTCAGGGAATTCTTTCCCGACAAGAGAGAGACCGAACTATACGATTATATAAAGCTGATTTCCCGCGTGGATAACGGAGGGGCCAAAAGCCTTAATGACTTCGATCTTCTGGACGAGAGCCGGTTCTACTTTCTCACGGGGCAGAAGCTCATGCTCAAGGGGTTCGAATCGGATCCGGCCGGCATGATCGAGCTCCTTGCCTCGGCCCTGGAGGACAATCTGGCCTTCGAAGAACAGAAGGCCCTGGGCCGGGAATGGATAGAGAACAAGGACAACGTAACCATAAAAATGATCCACGGCTGCCTGGCCCTGCAGTTCAACAAACGCCCCCCCACCGAACTGATCGTTCCCGTCAGGGCCGTCGATGACGAGATTGTCGACAAGCACAAGGTGGAGGTCATCTACTCCTTCGACGACCGGGACGAGACGGCCCGCACCCTTTTCCGGACCTTCCACGGTCACGAGAAGCTGGACTTCACCCGGTCCCGCCCCCGGAATCTGCAATTCTGCCACCAGAGCGGTTTTCTCATGAAGTTCGTCCCCGCCTCTGAGGAGGAGTGGATAGAACTGGTAAAACAGTCCCTGGAGGAAGGGGAATGAAACGGGATCCCCAGGTAGGCTACCCCCTCGTGGAAGGGCTTTTTTATCCCGCCGACAAGGACGCTCTCTCAGAAAAGATCGATTCCCTTCTCAAAGGGGAAAAGGGCGATTCTCCCGCTGTCATTCTGCCCCATGCCGCTTACGAGATTACGGGAGAGGCCTGCGGCCGGGCGTTCTGTGGCTGCTCGGAAAGAAAGGTATCCCGTATTCTGATTCTGGCCCCCGCACACAGGGAGCCTGAGCCCCGGGCGGCTCTTCCCGGTTACAAAAGCTTTTCCACACCCCTGGGAGAGATTTTCACCGATGAAGAAATGCTGGAAAAACTCAAAGCGGCCACGCCCCTTTTCAGGGAAGATCCCATGCCCTTTGAAGAGGAGCACAGCCTGGAACTCATCTATCCCTTTCTCATTAAAATGTTTCCCGGAGTTCCGGTCGTTCCCGTTCTGCTGGGTAGCGTGAAAAAGGAAGGGATGAAGGAGCTGGCAAAGAGCCTGCGCGAAACTTTCCTGCCTGAAAAATCCGGACTCCTCACTGTTATTTCCTCGAACATGAGCCGCTTCATCACCCCCTCTGCCGCCGAAAGGGAAGCGGACAGTTTTACAAAGTTTGTGACGGACGCCCCTCTTTCAGAAAAGGAGCGGCAGGAAATATCGGCCTGCGGCATGAACTGTGTTGATCTCTTCAGCAAAGCCGGTCTTTACGAAGGCCGATTCCGTGAAGGAGAACGGTTCTTCAAGACGGCAAGGGAAAACAGAAAAGAAGCGGCCGTGCATTACGGTACGTTTCTCTATAGCGAAAATACCTAGAGCAGCCTCTGGTTGCCCGGTCCGAATAGACCGTTGCGCCCGTTGTGCTTCGCCATGTAAGCCCGCCCGTCCGCCGCATTGAAGATGGATGAAACCGAACGGAGCCTGTCTTCACAGGAGTGGGCGGCTCCGGCGCTTATTCTGAGCTTGATGGGCCTGACAAATACTTTTTTCCCTATCCGGGCCATGATTTCCGTACGGATACGGTCAGTGGTCAGATTATCCATCTGAAGGGAAAGGAAAAGATCGACAATAAGGGAAAACTCCTTGTCTACGGTGGTAAATATCTTATTTTTCTGAATCTTTTTCGTCACGGTATCCAGAAAATAGGAAACAACAGCTCCGTCTCCCCTATCCAGGTCTTCTGCGGTCACACCGTCTATTTCACGGCGATAATACTCGTACAGCCGGATCAGCCTCTCCCTGGGCGGGGCGCCCTTCTTTTCCGTATATTCCAGGCCGCCGCCCCGGACTCCCCCCACGTCTGGCCTGAGAAGCCGGTGGAGAAAGGAGATGCAATTGATTTCGAAGCCATCCCCGACGGACCGGTCGTCAAGAAAAAAACTTGTCTTCAGCTCCTGATCCCGGATGGCGGAGAACAGATCACAGACCTGCTCCTGGAACACGTCCATACTCTTTTCCCTTACGGCGAAGCAGAATTCATCACCGCCGAAACGGCCCGCCAGAGTTTCCGCTTCCATGGGGCTGCTTTTCTCAAGCATGATGGAGGCTAGCTCCATAAGCAGCTTATCTCCGAAGGAGTGACTGACGGCATCGTTATAGATCTTGAATGTATCCATATCGATAAACATCAGCCCGAAAGCCTCTCCCCTATCAAAAAGAAAGTCGAGACGCTTGCTGAATGTCTGCCTGTTGTAGAGACCGGTCAGCCTATCCCGGGAGCCTCTCATTGCCGTTATGCCCGACTCAAGATTCTGGTCCAGAGAAAATATCAGATCAAAAAAGAGGGAGAAATACTTAACCATCCTCCCTACTATCTTGGGAACGGAACCGGTGGCGATCCATTCATCATCGTGGGAGAGACGGGTGACCAGATCATTGGTAATCATACCTGTGTTGCCCGATAAACTCCACAGGGCGATTCTGTCCAGACCCCTGTGGGGCCAGCGGAGCCCGTATTGAAGAAAAACGGTCCGGACAATCCGTTCTACCGCCGTTCCTCCCAGATACCCTTCCTCTTCCCTTTCCATGGGAATCTTGAAATAGAAGCGGATATCTTCCCCTATCTGCTCAAGGATTCTGAACTCGATATAATTCCCTTCCATCTTGGACTCCTTCGTCAGGGGGGTGTCCACGAGGGTATAGAGATCGGATTCATCCTGATCAAGGTCCTTGAAGATTCTGAGCATTTTGGTAAAATCCGAATCTCCCGCATAAACGACCGCATCCCGGATAGAGTAGATCCACTTGATCACCGACAGAGACTGATTGATGATCCGGTTGATATTCTCTCCGGAGTTTCTATTCCTGATGCGGAGAGCTTCCAGGAAAAGATGGCGCTTAAGCGCCCGGTTGGCCTCTTCCATCTGCAGAATGGGTATGACGGTCTCGATAACACGGGCCAGAGACTCTTTGAGCATTTTAATAAAACTGTGGAGGAGCACACTGGTGCGCGGGTCGATATTGTTAACGCTCCTGCTTCTCATATAGATGTCCATGGTAATGGGCTCACCGGAAAACTGGCTGTATACGAGCTGAACGTTCCGGGCCAGGAATTCCCGGGAAAGATCGAAAACCGGGGGCAGCTCTTCGGTATAATCCCTGTAGGACCAGGAGGGCTCGCCCGTATCGCCGAGATGGCAGCTGAAGGAGCCCTGGGCAAAGCGGTACTCTCCCTCCTGGGAGTGGATCTGAAGGGAAAAATAGTCAAGGTCGAAGAGGGACCATGTATCGCTGAAAAGATTCTCCAGTATCTCCGTGAAATTCTTGCGCCTGTCCTGCCCTTTCTGCCAGACCTCCCGCTCTATGGAAAAGGAGGAAATAATCTGAAAGAAATTCTCCATCTGCTCCTGATATATCAGCGTCAGCCTGAGCTGGATGAGCTCCAGAAGTTCCTGGGAGGGAATATAGAAAAAATCGACATAGAGGAAGCGGTTGCCTATACGGAAGATATAATCCCGGGATGACCGGGTTACCTGGGGAACCGGCTGGGCCCGCTTATCGTAGAGCAGGTAGGCCTCCCGGGAGGTCCAGTTACCCTCGCCGTCCTTCCCTACTTCCAGTTCCCGTTTAAGCAGCCTGTCCAGACCGTTGAAAACAATCCTTTCAAAATCACGGCTGCGTCCCAGAATGAAATCGTCGAATGAGGTGACAAGAGTCTTGGTCTTGAAACGGATATGACCTTTTTTGGACTCGGCGTAACCATACTCCCTGAGCAGTTCGAATACTTCCTGCGCCCGGGAGCCGAAAAGACGTGATAAATCGGCCGTGCTGAAGAGATTATCCCTCTTTCTCTTATTGAAATCCAGTGAATACCGTTTGATCTCTTTCAGCTCAATGTAACTGCCGTAGTGAATAACATTATATTCCCTGATAACATCGATCTGAGGGATGGTGCGAAGAAGCTGTTCAATGGTATAGCTCCTTTCTCCGCTTAATGAAAGAACTTCCTCAGGCTTTTCCTGGTCGTCTAATATGATGTTTTCCTGATCACCCACTGAAACAGTATAGAGTATTGTCTTTTTTTTTTCGACATATTTTATTTTTTTCTTACGTATACTTTAAAAAAACAGTATTATATACCCAGAGGTTTTTTAATGGCGAAAATTGAGATACTGGCGAAAGAGAACTCTCTGTGGGATATCAGGGTGGATGGAATAGAGAAAACCGCACTGGCGACCGGAGTCCCGAACCGGGTATTCCAGGGAACAGATATGAGCCGCCTGAGAAGCCTGCCCGGCTATCTGTGGCATTCAGACAGGGGTATAGAGCCCTGGCCCATAGAAGGAATGGCGGAGGAGGAGAACCAGATTATTTTCTGGGGCGGCAAACTGTCACTCAAACCGGTTGATACTTCGTCCCCCTTTTCGGCGGAGGAGCTGTCCGGCCTCACCGGTCTCTTCCTTCTTTTCAAAGAGAAAAACGCCGATCCCGCTTTCAGTACCGACGGCTTTTTCCGGACCGACGGCGGGGGGATTTTCTGCTTTCCCCTGAATCTGATGGAGTTCATACACAGCCGTCAATCAAAAGAACTTCTCATGAGCCGGGAAATATACAACCATCCCGGTCTCAAGGGAGAGGAACGTCTCTCCCACACGCTGGCGGTGCTCTCCTTTCAGAGCCTGACGGGGGAACTCCCCTTTACCCGGACCGGCGGCTACGAATGGATACATGAGGAGATGAGAAATAAAAAACTCCCTTCCCTTGTACAGAACGGGATACCCGAAAGCGATCTCACCCGCTATATAGACAGAGCTCTGGCAGGAAAATCATACGCCTCTCTTGAAGAGTGGGCCAGCCTCTGGGAAACCGCGCCCTCCCTTCCGGGAGCCATGACCGATGCGTTCAGGGAACAGATGACAAAATATGAGGACAGCTTCGTAAAGAGTTTCCACAGAAGGAAAAACCAGCTGAAAATCATTCTGGTTATCATTCTCGCCGCCGTGGTCATAGGTGCGGGAATCAGCGGAGTCCGCAGCTATCTGGCACCTCCCTACACCTTTGAGATGACGCCCCGGGAGGTGGTTGACTCATACTACGATGCCATCAATGACCTGGACTCCATGGGAATAGACGGTACAACGGAGAAAAAAGCGGGCAAGGCCATATCCAACCAGGTGGCGACGATGTTCGTACTGTCCAAGAACAGAGAAGCCTACTCACAGGGAGACACGATCTCTCCGGAAGAGTGGAAGGAACAGGGATACCCAGACCTTCCTTCGGGCTACAGCGTATACGGGGTGGGCGATCTGGCTATCCAGGATCTCGGGGAGAACCGTTTCCGGGCGGATTACCTGGCCTGGTATCCACCGACGGGCGATCCGGAGAATCCCGGCTACTACAAAGATCCCTTTGAGATTTACAGGAAAACGGAGATTCTTACTCTGATCAGGGACAAAAGGGACCGCTCCTGGATTATCGGTGCCATTGAGGAAATCAGTAACGAGCCGGTTCCCTCTTCAGAAGTCCTGCCTAAAAAGTAACGTTATGTCGTCTCAGGGTTCGGCAAAGGGATCCTGAGACCAGGTGTAGGCATAGATCCCGCCGCCGATGGTCAGATTAAAAAGGCTGAATCCGGCCAGAGCATTACCCAGATCGCCCGCACCGGCCATATAAGCTACGGCACTTGCCGTCATGGAGAGTCCTCCCAGCACAAAGGCGGCCTTGCCGGTGTCCAGCAAGCGGTTCCAGTCCCTGTCGGACGGCATATCCATCTCAACTTTCACGGAACCTTCCTCGTCGGCGACCGCTTCTTCCTGGCCGAGATCGGCTATAACCGCTTTCTCATCGCCATAGGCTTCCCCCGTAAAGGGATGGGCTTTCCAGTATCCGGCATAATCGGCATCAAAAAGAGAGGGGATAAGGGGAAGATCCCTTTCCCAGCTGGAGGCCACGACCATCTCTCCCGTATCGATGAGAACCGGCTCCCTGTACTCCACCCTCTTATCTTCGATGAGAGGAGAGATATTCCTCTTCTGCATTACCTCAACGGGGCCATCAAGGGAGTAGATCCGCGTTAAAACCTCCGGCTGGTCCAGAGTCATATCGTAATCCAGGTTAATCCCCATTTCGCCGCCTCTAAGCCGGCCGACGGTGTCTTCACTGCCAATCCAGAAATCACCCTCCGCCCGGTCATCCATTCGTCCGTGTACATGGCCGTAGGAAAGGGTCAGAAGACTTCCCTGCCTGAGATCCAGAGATTCCACGGCCAGGGCGCTGTTCTCGGCCACCATCAGACGGACGCCCCCCGAACCCAGTTCCAGAAAGGTCCCCTCCCCGGTGATCAGGAAGTCGCCTTCCCCGATGAGAAGGGATGGCAGATCCAGAGTGTTGACATCCATCTCCTGCCTGACATCTCCCCGCACGAGGGAAAAGGACGCGCCTTCCCCAGAGACTATATGGAAATAATCCTCCCCGAAAAGGGAAAGAGAAATACTCAGAATCATTATGGTCAGGGGTAAAAAGTATCTGTTCATGGGAACCTCACTTATTTAACAGGCATATCCTTCCATACACCGTCGAGGAGGAGACGGACGTCTTCATAACCCGCCTCTTCAATAATCCTGCCGGCCTCTTCATAGTAGAAATCCAGATTCTCGGGAGAGTGGGCATCGGCATTCAGCTGAACGGGAATATCCCTTTTGCGCGCCTCTTCCAGAATCCAGGGAGAGGGGTAAACGGTATCGGTATAACCACGGCAGATACCGCCGGTATTGACTTCAAGAATAATCCCGCTGTCCTTCAGGGTATCCAGGGTGGCAAGGACCTCTTCCCTGTACCAGGAAGCCTCCTCGGAAAAATAGGCGTCGTCCCGGTTATGTTTCTTTATCAGATCCATATGCCCCAGAATATCAATATGCCCTATCCCTATCATTTCCCGAATATGTCCGTAATACCGGCGGACCAGGTTTTCCGTAATGCCTCCGCACATATCATTAACAATATGCTTGAACTCTTCAACAGGTCCGTCGATGGCATACCACTTATTTTCCACCTCATCCCAGAGAGAGTGAAGGGAACCGATTCTATACTCCAGGGGAAGGGTGTCGTAATATTCGTCGGCCGCGGAAGACATCCCGGGGAAATACTCAATCTCCAGCCCCAGGTAAATATCCAGCTTCCCCGCATACTGTTCTTTAAGGGACTGAATTTCCTTTATATATTTGGGAACGGCCCTCTCTTTGATACCGCAGCTCGAATCGGGCCAGGGTGAATGGGATGAAAAGCCCAGGGCGTCAAAGCCTTTCTCCAGGGCGGCTTCGGCGTAAGCCCTGGGCTTACCCTTTCCGTCACAATAATGGTTATGCGTATGGTAACAGGTCTTAATCATGCTCTCACTAAAAGGCCGTGCTTAAGGGCCAGATCATTCTCCGGGATCCGGGTGTGCTTCCTGGTTCCGTCGGGATACTCTAATCTAAGCTTCTCTACCAGCGTGTTAAGCAGTTCCACGTTGTCCTTGAAAATATGGGACATCATCTTCCGGTACAAAAGCTCCTCCTCCGCCATGGCGTGTCTGCTTCTGTGAAAAGGGGAGATCATCAAAGCCTCGTCTATGCGATGCAGCACTTTTTTTCTGACCTGCTCCTTAAAACTCACCAGCTCCGCCACGCCGTCCTCCATAAATGGCTTATCATCCACATAGGTCTGGGCGTCCTGTAAAAAATAACGGATTTCCCGGCAATTGTCCACTAAACATCTTTCCATGGCCGTAGAGATGACAGGCTTAAAGAAAAAATCTTCCAAAAGGCGGTTAACTTCAATGATGGTTTCAAGAACCTGTTTTTTGTCCATGACATTCTCCCTTCCTCCCATAATCGGCAGAAAGGGGAAGTCCGTTTAATTTTCCCTGTTCTTTTCCCCTTTTTCCTCCGAATCGAGAGGCTCCGGAATCTTTCGGTTGCCAAATTCCTGTAAAAGAGTTATAAAAACTATAAGCCCCTCTACCGTAAGGCCGGGAGCAGAGATATCCAGAGAAAGAGGTTCACAGTGAGCGAAACAGTTATGATTTGTACCGATTTTGGTAAGGTTAGCGACAGAGTAATACAGAAGGGAGTCGAATTAGCAGTCAAGCTGCAGGCCCCGGTCAGGCTCGTTCATGTCATATCAGCCGACAAAGCCGCACCCCACGCCGCTCCCAACGCCACAGATTCCATTGCGAAAGAGAGAATTCAGAAACAGAACAAACTGGAGCGGGCGAAGGAAAAACTGCGCGATTCGGGATGCCCCTTTTCCACGGCCACTCCCGCCGGGGACGTTATCGAAGAACTGAAAAAAGAGATCCATGAGCACAATCCCTATGTCCTGGTCATGGGCGCCTTAAACAATACGGCTATCCATCACGTCGTATCGGGCAGCGTGGCGGGAACCATCCTTAACAGTACAAACTGCCAGGTTCTCCTGGTACCGGAGGAAAAATAACCCGATACATGGAAAAGCGTATTGTCTGTAAATTCGGCGGCTCAAACTTCAAATCCCGGGAAAGCGTCAGGGCTATCATCGATGCGGTTTCTCTCTATGACAAACCCCTCATTCTGGTCGTATCCGCTTTCTACGGTATAACCAATTACCTGACAGAGGGAATTGAAACGGTCCAGCATAATGAAAACTATGTCCAGAAGCTCATCTCCACCATCAAGGAAAAGAAGATGGAAAGCATCGACTTCTCCATTTCCGACGAAAAGATCCGCCGGGAAACATATAAAATGGTGGATGCCAGACTAGATGAGCTTCAGAGATACCTTCTGGGTGTTCACTACATAGGGGAACTCCCCCATTCCGTCAAGGACCGCATTCTCAGTTACGGGGAAAGACTCAGCTCCCTTATTCTGACGCAGACCCTCATTTCCTGCGGGTTTGATGCCGAAGAAGCCCTGCCCGAGGATCTCGGGCTCATCACAGACGGAGAGTTCAGTTCCGCCTCGGTGGATTTCCGCGAATCGGAGAAAAATATCTCCCGGAACCTGGGAAACAGACAGATCTATGTGGTTCCCGGTTTTTACGGCATCTCTCCCGATGGACAGATAAACCTGCTCGGACGGGGAGGCAGCGACTACTCGGCTGCGGCGATCGCCAGGGCGGCAGGAGCCGAATCGCTGGATATATGGAAGGACGTGGACGGTTTTATGACCGCCAACCCCAAGATTATTCCCGCAGCCCGTCCCTTGCCCTCCCTCTCCTACCGGGAGGCGGCGGAGCTCTCCTATTTCGGAGCGAGCATACTCCATCCCCGGACGGTCGAACCTCTGCAGGACAGGAATATTCCCATTAGAATATTGAATATCGAGGCCGATCTCTCCAGCCTGAATCCCCTGACGATTATAGACGACAGCAAGCAGGATGGCTCCCATCCCGCCCGCAGTGTCACCTACAGCGATGATTTTGCCATTCTGCGCGTTACAGGACCGGGCGTGGGGATCAAAGGGGGCATCCTGGGAAAAATAACCACGACCCTCGACAGCCGCGGCATCAACATAAAATCGGTAGTCACGTCCCAGACATCCATAAATCTCTACCTGGGCGCCGACGACCTCAACCGCTCCGTCCGTGTCATGGAGGAGCTGAAATTATCCACCGTCACCAGGCTGACTCCCATGAGCGGGATTTCCATTATCGCCCTGGTGGGGGAAGGACTTCTGGATCATCCGGATCTGGCAGGACGGATCGTAGCGCCGCTGGTAAAGGAGGGCATCAAAATGCCCATCGTATCCCTGGGTGCTTCCGAGGGAACGGCTTACTTCGTCGTATCCCAGGCAGAAAGGGACAGAGCACTCAGAATCATACATAAAAACTTTTTCGAAAAAGACGATTTCGAATCTACCGGAAAATAGGATATCACCCGTGAAATATGAACTGGAAACAATCCCCGTCTGGGACGCCATGAAGGAGGGCGGGGAGTGCCTTTTCTGCGAGCTCCAGGAGAAGTCCCGAAACTATTACCTGGACTTTTACCTGGGAAGCTCGGTCATGAACCCCGAAACCCGGCTGCGGGTTAACCAGAGCGGCTTCTGCCCCGCCCATTATGCCGAACTGACGGCGCGCCGCAAGGCCCACGGCCTGGGCCTGATGACCCATACCTATCTTATGGAGCGGCAGAAGGAGTGGATTCCCCAGATGGAAAAGCTTCAGAAAAAATGCCGGGCCCTGGGAGAGAAAAAACTTCTCCCCCTTATTCCGAAGGATATCAGGAAGGAACAGGAGTCACTGATCCGGATGATACAGGAAAAGGAGTGTTCCTGCCTTATCTGCGATGACCTGGCGCGAAGCATGAACCGCTACTACTACACCCTTGCCTACCTCTGGCGCAAGGATGAGGAGTTCCGCCAGGCCTTCAGGGAGTCGAAAGGCCTCTGCCTTCATCATATGTACGGACTCCTTCCCCTGGCGGAGGAAGCTCTCAAGCCGTCGGAGTACCTTATTTTCCTCGACGAGCTGATGGAACTGCAGAAGGGGAATCTTTCACGCCTGGAGGGGGAGCTTCATTGGTTTACCCAGAAATTCGACTCCCAGAATAACGCCAAACCCTGGGGAGATTCAAAGAACGCCCATAAACGGACGATTCAGAAGCTCACGGGAAAAGTCTTCGAACTGGATTAATCAGGCCAGTCCCAGATCGGTCTCTCCCTCAAGAAGGCGGGAGTTGACCGTTTCCACCCTGTTGCGTCCCCTGCTTTTCGCCAGATAGAGCGCCATGTCGGCGCGGCGGATCAATTCATCGGCATTCATAACCGGTTCTTTTCCGGGAATCATAAACTCCACTCCCACACTGATCGTGACATAGGGAGAACAGGGTGAGTCGGGATGGGGAATCTGCAGATGTTCAACAGCCTCTCTCAGATGCTCTCCGATCGTGACCATATTGGCCAGGGAATCCACTCCCTGTACAACGACAATAAACTCCTCTCCCCCGTAACGGGCGATGAAATCCTGATTCCTTTTAAGGCTTCCCGAAAGAGCTTTGGCCACTTCGACCAGGCAGGTATCGCCTTCCTTATGCCCGAGAGCATCATTATAGTTTTTAAACTTATCGATATCCACCATAATAATCCCGATCCCCTGTTCAAGGGTGGAGACCATTTCCCAGCTCTTCTTCAGGTAACTGTCCAGGGACCGGCGATTCTTGACCCGGGTCAGATGGTCCATGAGGGCCTGATTTTCATACTGGTCCTTCTGGCTGCGGAGCGTTCTGTTCCGTTCGGACAGAACCTTGACCATAAGATAGTTCTTGCTGGCAAATCGAGCCTGCAGTACGGTCTGAAACAGACAGAAGCAGAAAAAGTAAACCGCCAGGCCGGTATCATTCATGGGGACAGAGTTATCTACCATACTGAAGACCACGGCGAGGAAAAGCAGAATATCCCCCGTCAGAGCCAAGAACGCATCGAGAGTTCTGTTTTCGGCAACATCCCGTATCAAAACAAAGATAATGTACAGGGACAGGATCAGCGCATGGATAACGAATACCAGTTCAAACCGGGTATAGAGCGATTTGGGAGCGATCAGCAGAAAGAGAGAGAAAAGAGCGACTATCACGCTGTCGACCTTCCCGATGAATCTGTTGATTCTGATTTCTTGCTTGCTGCTGTACTGCTTGTACGTGAAATAGGGGTAACACAGCAGAACAAGATAGATGATTTTGGAACGGATTTCCCCTCCCGTACTGGGATAAAGGTCCATCAGCACCAGCGGCCCTTTGACCGCGGTGTAAAGAACGGCGGACTGAATCACCATTCCCAGCCAGAAAGTGCTTTGCTCCTCCCGGTTGTAAAGAAAGGAGAAGAAGAGAAAAAAGCTCAGAAGAACCATGGCTCCGATAAATAGCGATTCCCTTATCTTTTCCCTCATAAGGTCCTGAAGCACCATCTCATACCGTCCCAGAACGGGAAGGCGGAAAATTCCCGGCTTGTTGGTGTGCCAGTTGCTCATGGTGACAATGATATCAATACGGCCCTCAATAACACTCAGGGGGACGACGACGGAGACATTTCCCGGACGGGAAAGGGAACGGGATTCATTGGGCGAGCCGCTTTGGTAAGCCCGCTTCCCATTCACATATAAAATATAATTGGGATTGAGATTGGTCAGCTTGATTCCTAATAACTCGCTCTCCTCGTCAGCCAGTATCGTCAGGGAGTAGACGGCCGTTCCGAAAGAAGGATAGGACTCCTCAACGGAATTCCAGTGCTGGGGGACTTTTATATAGCTGGCAGCCCGTTCTGTAACAAAATTCCCTGTGGTATCGGAATAGGCAAAGCGATCCCAGAAGAAGGCCCAATCCCCCCGGAGAGGGACAACCCAGTTTTCCTGGAGATTCTGTCCCCGTAAATCGAGCACACCCTTTTCAACAGAAAAATTGTCATGAATAATTACATGGGAACAGGAAGAAAGCAGTATGATAAGAATTAACAGGGAAGCTGCTCTTTTCATAGAGCTTTAACGCTTGCCGGTAACTTTAATAACATGCCACCCGAACTGGGTGTTCACAGGATCGGAAACGGAACCGACCCCCAGCCTTTTGACGGCGTTCTCGAAGGCGGGAACCATTTTACCCGGGCCGAACCAGCCCAGATCCCCGCCGGAAGACTTGCTCGGACAAGTGGAATAGCGGCGGGCTAACTCCTCAAAGCGGGCGCCCTGTTTAATATCGCGGCTCAGCTTCTGAGCCAGCGCCCGATCATTTACAAGAATATGACTTGCCTTCCATTCCATAAGATCCCTCCCCGATTCAGAATAATATAGGCCAATATGCCTTATTTTTCAAGATTCGGAAAGGGATTAGAACAATGTTCTTTTATGGCTTTAGATCTGGATACGGGCGTTAAGCGCCGCCCCCAGACTGCCGCTGGACACATTGTACATGGCTGTAAGATCAAGCTTCAACACAACGATATTGAAACTGCATCCGCCCCAGACTCTCAGAGAGCCGCCGTTGGCTTCGGAAATGATGCTGAATCCGGAATTGGAAATATCCATATCCAGGGCATCCTCTATGGCTGAAATCTGAGAATCAGTCAAAGGAGTCGTTCCATCGGAGGTGACACTGGCATCGATACCGCCGCCGGCGGAAGAGAAACCGTAGGAGTAGCCCACACCCACGCTGGGAGTGAGGATCAGGAAGCTCTTGCTGGCCTGGGCCTTCACATCGATAATGTTGGCGCTCCAGTTATAGTACATATCTCCTTCACTCAAGGTAATATCAGTTACTCCATTATAGTTGGCTCCTCCAAAATCAATAGTCCTGCTCGGAGTAATCCCATCCATATAGATACCGCCCGTCAGGTAGTTATACCCCACACCAACAGAAACGGAAGGAAGAATCAGACCGCCCTTCACGACACCCCAGCGGACATCTCCCCCGAGCATCATATAGTCGATTCCCACGCCGCCGGTCATATCTTCCAGCATGCCGGGACTAAGAAATCCGCCTTTCACTCCCACGTCGATGGGCAGAATGGGAATTCCCACCCGGGCATCGACGGTATAGGCGGGAAGGGGTACCCCCAGGCTTCCCGTCACAAAAGAGGGCAGATCCACCCCGAGCTGTGTTGCCACCGCTTCGAAAGAGTCGGAAGGAAGGGAGACGAAACCCGTCGTCAGCCCGACGCCGAAATGGGGAAAACCTCCCAGATAGGCATCGCTCCAATTCAATCCCAGCGTGCTGGCGTAGGGAAGAGCCCCTGCCATATCGTCGGAAAAATCCTTGAAATCAGATTCCAGACTGCTGTACGTAATTTGAGCTGTAGCAAAACCTGCAGCCATCATCATAATCATTAATGTTAGTAGTAATTTTTTCATGATTATTACCTCCGGTCTTATAAATTATATAGCCGGAACAGGAAATTTCCAGCCTTTTTTCTGTAGTTCTTGTGATCAGCCGAAGGATGCGATGGCTTCCACGCCGTTTTCCTTGAGGATTTTCAACCCCAGATCGATGTCCTCCACGCGAAAAATCACCACGGCCTGCCCCTGATCGCACATCAGCGTGGAGTAGCAGTACTCGATGTTCACGCCGTTTTTCTCGAACAATTCCATGATATCGGCCAGCCCGCCGGGCTCGTCGGTCAGCTTGACGCCGATGACTTCCGTCACCCTCGCGGTAAAGCCCGCCTCCTTCAGAGCGAGCAGAGCTTCCTTGGGCTGCTCGCAGATAATGCGGAGTATGCCGAAGTCGGCCGTGTCGGCGATGGTGGCCGCCCGCATGTTGATTCCGGCGTTTCCCATGGCCCGGGTCACCTGGGCCAGCCTTCCGTTGGTATTCTCTATAAAAACTGATAACTGCTTTACTTTCATGTTAGGTCTCCTTGATCCTACAGGTTTCTCTTGTCGATAACGCGTTTGGCCTTGCCCATGCTGCGCTCTATCGATTTGGGCTCAACCAGCTTGATGTTCACATTAATCTGCAGCTCCTGCTTCATGGCCTGGGCGATCTTGGCCCTGATCCTTTCCAGCTCCTTCGTCTCGTCGGAGAAGAAAGCCTCTTCCACTTCCACCTGGAGCTCCACGTCATCCAGCTGGGACCGGTCCCTGTCGATGATGATCTGATAGTGGGGCTGGGTCTCCTCGATCTGCATGAGCACGTTCTCAATCTGACTGGGGAAGACATTGACTCCCCGCAGGATAAGCATATCGTCGGTCCGTCCCAGCAGGCGGTGCATTTTCACCAGAGTCCGTCCGCAGGAACAGGTTTCCCGCCAGAGATAGGTGATGTCCCTGGTCCGGTAGCGGATGATCGGCGTCCCCTGCCTCGTCAGGGAAGTGAAAACCAGCTCCCCCTTCTCGCCGTCGGGCAGGACTTCTCCCGTCTCGGGATTGATGATCTCGGGATAGAAATGGTCTTCGTTCACATGGAGTCCGTTGTGGGCTTCGCATTCGTTGGAAACGCCGGGGCCGATGATCTCGGTCAGGCCGTACACGTCAAAGGCCTTGAGGTTCAGCTTCTCTTCTATCTCCTTGCGCATATTGTCGCTCCAGGGCTCGGCCCCGAAGACGCCCGCCTTCAGATGGAGTTCCTTGAAGTCGATGCCTATCTCTTTGGCCACTTCGGCCATGTAGAGAGCGTAGGAGGGAGTACAGGTCAGAATGGTGCTCTTGAAATCGCGCATGAGCATAAGCTGACGCTTGGTATTTCCCGAGGCGGCGGGGATGGTGTTGCATCCCATTTTCTGGGCCCCGTGATGGACACCCAGACCGCCGGTGAACATGCCGTAGCCGTAGGCGTTCTGCACGACATCGGAGGGAGAGCCTCCGGACATGCCGAGACAGCGGGCCATCACTTCGCCCCACATATCCAGGTCTTTCCTCGTGTAACCTCCCAGCACGGGAGTTCCCGTCGTTCCCGATGAGGTATGGATCTCCACCAGATCCTCCTCGGGACAGGCCAGCAGGCCGTAGGGATAGGTTTCTCTCAACTCATCCTTCGTGGTAAAGGGAAGCTTGGAAATATCCTCGATGGAGTTGATGTCCGCAGGGGACACGCCCAGATCATCCATCTTTTTCCTGTAGAAAGCCACATTCTCATAGAGATGGGTCACCTGCTTTTTCAGGTTGTATCCCTGAAGCAGTCTGCGCTGATCGGCCGATTCGCACTCGGCTTCCCTATTCCATATCATTACATTCCCCCGTTGAGTTTTGTAAAAATATTGTAAACCGGGATCTCCCGTTTGGCAAGACGAAAGGAACCGGTCTCCGCGGCGCTGTTCCGAAAGCCGGCAAGGCAGGGATTGTACCGGAAATGAGCCCGGCGGGCCCGGTGAGAACCGGGAGGAGCCCGCAGGTAGAGCGAATTGGAGGGGAAAGCCCGGCCCGCGAAGCGGGAGCCTCCCGAAAAAAGAGAAAAAAGTGTTTTACTTTATAGGCCTATATGACCATAATGATAGTAGGTAGAAAGATGGAAAATACAAAAAGACTTCAAATGACCCTGATCACGGTCCTCATATTTCTCATGATAGCGGGCGTGACCTTTCTTTTTATAAGAAGAGAGCTCAATACCATGCCCCGTTACCATCGCTACTCCTCGCCCCTCGCGTCTTCTCTGGCGGAGAAACCGGCGGAAACGGCCCAGCCGGCCGAAGCCGTTCCTGCGGAAAAAGAGAGCGAAGCTTATGAGAATATTTCCACCCTGCCCGCCTCCCTTTCCCGTTATGTGGTGGACAAGCACACGGTGGAATGGGGCGAGTGCTTTTCCCTTATTACCGGGGATTACTGGGGAGATATGTTCCTGTGGCCCGATCTGTACATGCTTAACGATATGAAGAGCGGCGACCCCGATCTGATCTACCCGAATGAAGTGGTGGAGATCTTCAATCGCCTGGGAGAGGGAAACAATTTCAGCAGCCTCGAAAAGGACACCATTCTCGAGGCTTACATTGACGTATACGATATCTATAAAAAGCTGGGCGACGAGAAGAACAACTCGGCCTGGAGCCTTCTGTGGTGCGCCGCCAAGTACGATCCGGACTTCCTGAATAAATACGCCAGCCGCATCGATCCGGCGGACCGGGCCATGGCTCAGAAGTATATCGACGAGAAGGGCATCATCGAGTAGAAGCCTGTCCGCGGGGTCAGGCTGTGATCAGTTCCCGGGGACAGTAATTATCCTTCTGGGGGCAGATGACTTCCTGAGCCTGAATATGGAACATTTCAATGTTGTCGTGGGTGAAAAAGATCTTTTCCCAGGGATTCTTGTCCACAAAGGCCGTCTGAAGAAAGGAGAAGACGGGATTATTCCCTGAAATCCGGTATATCAGCCCTTTCAGGACGGTAAAATTCCAGAAGACGGCCGTTTCGAAGGAAAACTCTCCCCGGTGATCTATGGTAAAGGTACAATCCCTGTTCTTCTCGATGTTATCGGATTTGAAAGAACCTTTGTGGGAGATAATAAAAACATCATCCCCTTTTGTGGCAAGATAGGCCATGATGGAGGAATGGGGAACTTCCGGAGCGGTTGTTACAAAAACCCCGACTTTATTGTTATCGATGATAAGCTTATCCCTGATATCCGTCATGACAAGGGGGGTTTCCGGCAGGGTGATGGCCTCCCGGTGATCATTCGGATGGGAATATCCCTCCTTCGAGAACCGTTCCACAATTGTCGTTCCATAGAACAATTCATAGAAACAGATATCGGCGACGATATAATCGCTCTGCCTTTGGATGACGGTTCCCTTGACGGCGACTCTGTAAATGTTCAGGTTGGAGTCAAATTCATCCACCCCTGTCCTGTTATCGATGTATACGGATATTTTCTGCCCCGGGGAGAAGAATGTTCCCTTGGGAAAATGGATTATCACGGTCCGGTCAATTTTCGAAGTCACTCCCATCTCTGTCACAACGGTATTATCAATATAACCGGAAACAATCGCATAGGATTTATGGGAGATATATTCGTTAATCATTTTTACATTACCTCGCTTGTTACTTATGATAAATTCTCGTTAATATAATCGCTGCAGCAGAAATACATTCTCTTGAGCACCCGGATAAACTCGTTGACCTCATCCTCATCCATTTCCGTAGAGAGAAGATTTGTCCAGAGATCGAGTTTCTCATAGATAAAGGGCAGAAGCCGCCTCCCCTCCCCGGTCAGACGGACAATTACGGCCCGCCCGTCCTTTTCGCAGGGCTTCCGCCGGACAAGGCCCTTTTCTTCCAGCCGTTTCATGACCCGGGTTGTTTCGGCCTGATTTATCATCAGCTCCCGGCTCAGGGCCTTGAGGTTGACCCCGTCCTTCTCTCCCAGGGTCACCAGATAGATGTACTCGGAAGAGCTTATCCCGTATTCCCTGAACTCATTGTTTATATACATCTGGAACTCTCTGTAAAGAGCCGATATCCATCTTCCTATGTTTACTCTTTCTTCATTTCCCAAAGGCGTACTCGCAGACCGCAATATATTTGACAACTCAAGTAAATACTATATTTTAATTGAGTTGTCAATTACTTTCAGAGAGGAGAGGCGGGTACTGCCCCTGGAATCACAGATCCTCAGAGCGGATAATCCCGCACCCTTTACTCTCATAGTACCGCAGCATTTCGTCAATTTTCCTTTTATCATAGCTGGTAACACAATCGGAGAGCACATGAACGGAGTAACCTGCCTTGCGTAAGTTGTAGCAGGTGGATTTGACGCATAGGGCCGCATCGGCTCCTGCTATGAAAAAATCATCGATTCCCTTCCTGCCGATGAAGTCCGTAAACTCTACGCTGCTCAGGGCGTTTCCTTTATTTTTAGTAAAAATGTTCTCCGACGCGATTCTCAGATCCGAAGCCAGCTCAGCCCCCTTTGTTCCGGGTTTGAAATTCCTTGTCCCGGCCGATAGATTTTCATGCCTTATATAGATGACATGAAAACGGCTGCTCACAGCCCGATCTACCGCATTATTGATATTGCCAATAACGTCCTTGTAATTCTTCGTGATGTCATTCTGAATATCGATTATGACTAAGGCCTTGTTCTGCATAGTGTTTCCTCCTGACCGGCAGATTGCTTTATTCTCTATTATACCCGCCGATTGTTGACAACAGTATGGCAACAATATATAAAAAAAGTAGAAATTCCCCAGGCGGTCATCCGATGAAAGTGGACAGACTTGTAAGCATTATCATGGTGCTTCTTGATAAAAAGCGCATAGGAGCCCAGGAGCTGGCAGATATGTTTGAAGTCTCCCCCCGTACCATCTACCGCGATATAGACGCGATCGGCATGGCAGGGATCCCTGTCCGCGGGGCCTCGGGAGTGGGCGGCGGTTTTGAAATTATGGAGGAGTACAGGATTGACAGAAAGTTTTTTTCACCTGCCGACCTTTCCGCCATTCTGATGGGGCTCTCCGGCCTTTCCGCCATGATGCGGGGAGATGAACTGGTCAGCGCCCTTGCCAAGGTGAAAAGCTTTATCCCCGCCGACAGAGCGAAAGATATAGAGGTAAGGGCCAATCAGATATTGATTGATCTGCACCCCTGGATGGGGAACAGGAACATACAGCCCTATCTGGAAACCATCAAGACGGCACTGCAGGAAAACAGGCTGCTTTCCTTCGACTATTCAGACCGCCACGGCAATAAAACGGCCCGTTCAGCCGAACCGTATCAGCTGGTCTTGAAAAGCAGCCATTGGTATTGGCAGGGGTATTGCCGCGTAAGGGATGATTTCCGCCTGTTTAAACTCTCCCGGATGACGAACCTTCGCTTAGAGGAGGAAATTTTCATGCCCCGTGAATATCAAAAACCGATGCTTGATTTTTCAGAAATGCTGGCGACTGTAGAGAGAGAGATCAAAATAAGGATTCATAAATCCGTGATGGACCGGGTGCTGGATTTCTGCTCCTTCGATCACTTTCTGCCCGAAGGGGATGAGCATTTCATTGTATCCTTTCCCTTTGTTGAGAATGATTTCTACTACAATATTCTCCTCGGTTTGGGAAAAGAATGCGAATGCCTGGGGCCTGAACATATCCGCAGGGAAATGAAGCGCAGGATTCACACCCTGGCGGCCCTATACGAGAATGACGAGAATCGGAATAGGGGCCGTTGACGGTATGCCCCCGTTCCTCAGGTGATAAACTCCATCGGGTTTTCCCGGGCGATAAAATCCATCTCCCTTCCGAAGTAGTTGCAGAAGCGGTCGTAATAGTAGGTCAGTTCTTTCTCCATGAGATAGAGCATGTAAAAGTCCGATCCGTAAAGGACTCTTCTCTTCTGCGACCGGGACATCCTGTTATATATCTTTTCCCTCACATCCTGCAGCATATCGCGCCCGGTCCCTGTGTTATGGAAATGACTCATATCCACTCTCACCCGGGAGTAATCGGCCAGGAACTCCAGGGCGGCTTGGGTCCAGAATCCCCGGGGGTCCTTGTTTATATAGAGAGGGACCTGATCAAACCCTCCCATATGGGCGAAATTTATCTTCAGCCGGGGGTAGGTCTCCAGCACTTTACGCCAGAGAAGAGGGTGGTTAAGCTTTAGCTGCCGCTCCTCAACCACATCGGAAAAGGGATGGCGCCAGAATTTTTTCTGAAACGTCATCAGTCCCCCCTCATAGAGGTCCTCACCGGGGACGATACATCCCGCCTCGGGAAAATACACATCCCCCTTGATGACCACCGAGTCGTTTATATGGGAAAAACCGGTATGGGAAAAATGCACCGTAAGGGGAATCCCGTTTTTCTGGCACCAATGATAAAGGGTCTCTTTTTTCCTGTCCCGGCTGTAGAGAAAGGGATGGGTGGGGGAATATCCCAGGGCGGCATAGAGCTTTATCCCCGAAAATGTTTTTCCCTTACCCACGCGGTCTTTCACCAGATCCATCAGGACATCCTTCAGATCGTTGTCATTCCGCCGGGGATCGATCCCCAGAAAGGGATAAAGATTATCGGGATAGGTCTTCTTCAGCCTCTTCAGCTCATTGATCTGGGTGGTGAAATTATTGGCAAAGGGATCTTTCTTTCCATGGGCCAACTGAGGCTCGGGGACCTTGCTGCGCAGGTGGGACAGGGGCTGCTTTAGCTGTTCCCCGATACGGTGGAGCACCGAAGAGTTCTCGAAATCATCTCCCGCCCTGTTGGTAACATAGGTCCCGTCCATCATCAGGGGAACGGCGACATAATCCTCACCGTAGGTTTCCCGCATTTTCAGGAAGAGCGCTTCCGCCTGGTAGTTGAGCATGTGGTCCATAAATTTCAGGAGACGCTCAGATCCGCCCCTCCCTTCGGGCAGGGGGATATCCTGTATTTTTTTTACCAGATGGCTTGCCGTGCGGTAATCATGGGTGAGATCGTTTTTTGAAAAAATATGACAATGGCAATCTACGATCATCGTTTTCTCCCGGAATTAGTATAACACAAAGGAACGACAAGAAAAACATCCTTGATTTTTCCAATCCATCCACCGTAAAGTAAGGGGAAATGAAAAAAAGAACCATTAAGAAAATAACCTTTCTGGGAGGGATTCTCATCCTTGCCGCAGCCCTTATCCCCTCCAACCTTCCCTTTCTCATCTACATCAAACGCCTTGCCGGCCGGGGAAACGGGGAGGCGCTGAGGCTCTTTTCTGCATCCGGGGAAATTTCCGTTCTCCCCCTGTCCCTCTGGGGCCGTTTTTTCTTTACCTTCTTTCCTTTCATTCTGCTGCTGGCCGTGCTTTTTCTGGTCTGGAAGCTGCTGCACGGCAAATCCGTCCTTTCCCTCATAACAGGTTCGGACCGTTTCCGCATTCATCTCTTCCTCAGGGGCCTGGTCACCTGGATAATCCTCTCGGCGGCGGCCGATGCGGTTCAGTTTTTTTTCCACAGGGGTTATTACACTTTCTCCTTCAATCCCGTAGAATGGCTCAAGCTCCTGCCCGCTGCTCTGATCTTCATACTTCCCCAGATCATGCTTGAGGAAACCTTCTTCCGGGGTTACCTCATCAAGGGAGGCACACTTTTCACGGGCAAGCCCCTTATTCCCCTGCTCGCCGTATCCCTCCTCTTCGGCCTGCTCCACAGCGCCAACCCCGAAGTCACCCGTTACGGAGCCGCGATCATGATGCCCCAATACATAGGAATGGGCCTTTTTCTGGCTTACCTGAGCTGGAGAACCGACGGACTGGAACTGTCCATGGGGGTCCACATGGCCAATAACAGCTGGGGTCTTCTTATGGTAAATTCCGGGGGAACAGCGTTTCAAACTCCCGCTCCCTTTACCATGACGAGCTGGGATCCCCTGTCCAGCCTCATAGCTCTGGCAGCCGGAACGGTTCTGTTTCTTCTTATTTTCAGACAAAATGATTTTTTTCTGGTAAATAATGAAAAACGGTATTATTATGGCTACTAGGCTTTTTTTGTTTTTTATAAATTTAAAAATAGAAATTCCTTGTATTCGGGGAGAAATTCTATAGAATTAAAAGCAGTTATGGCAAAAACAATTTTAGTAGCAGAAGATGAAAGAATAATTAGAAATCTCGCTGAAATCACTTTAAAAAAAGCGGGATACCAGGTAATCACAGCCAACGACGGACAGGAAGCTGTAGATATATTCAAGGAAAACGCGGGGACCATCGATCTGCTCCTTCTGGATATCATGATGCCCAATAAAAACGGCTGGGAAGCCTATATGGAAATAAGAGAAGAGAACAAGGATATTCCTGTCGTTTTCTGCAGCGGATACTCCGATGATGTTCTTATGGAGGAGTATCTCCATGAGACTCCGGCCGATATTATTCAAAAACCCTACAGGCTCAACACTCTCCTGGAAAAAATAGAGTCCGTCCTCTCCTAATCACCATCAAAAGTTCGAAGAAAAACTCCCAGCTCCCGGTTCAGCGGATCGTCAAGGAACAGTTTTTCGGCTGTTTCGCGGATCCATGCATCGAAGGCTTTTGAGTATCCGGGAAATTCGTCGTCCAGAAGGGAAACCGCATCACCGTAGCAGGTGGCGATAAGATCCCAGGCCCCGTAGGAAATAACCTTCTCCCCGCCGTCCCCTCCCCTCCCCGGGGCAAGGGCGCGTACGGCGCCGTCGGAAAAAGCCAGATAGAGATACCCCCGGGAATCGGCGGATGCCATCAGGGCCGTACCGTCAAGAGCGGCCCGCTTCAGAACGGCGCCCTCACCGTCATAGCAGAAAAAATCCCCCCCGTTCCCCAGCCAGAAGACATTCCTTCCGGTCTCGAAGAACATAAGGATCCCCGACGGGCGTTCTTCGAGAAGCAGGGTTTCTTTCCTTTCTCCGATACGGGTCACCCTGTCCGGAGAAAGGGGCGAATAGGAAAGGGAGCCGCCGCGCCAGGGCCGGGAAAACACGGCCCCTCCCGCTGGCCGGGAAGGACTTGTCCCGGCAAGAGTCTCTCCGGTACGGCGGGCATCGAAAAAGAACTGAACGAGAGTCCTTCCGGACGGCTGGAAACCGGAGGATAGAATATACGACCAGTCCCCGTAATCCAGAACGATCCCCTCCTCCCCGCCGGTCAGATTCCGGGGGACCGGATCGGCGGCGGAGAAAAAGAACTCCCCCGCCCCGCCGGGACGGAAAAGGAGGGTCTCCTGGGCCTCTAGCGAAACGGTGCCCAGAAAGAGGAGCGCCAGCCCCGTCAGGATCCCCCTCAATAACCTCTCTCCCTGAGCAGTTCCTCTAGTACGGCCTGCTCGTTCCAGGGATGGGGTCCGTCGGAGTAGATAATGGATGATTCATGTCCCTTGCCCAGGGCGACAACCATGTCTCCCTCTCCCGCCAGATCCAGAGCCTTTTTCAAAGCCTTCCTCCGATCGGGAATAAGGAAAAGAGTTTCGTCCCTAACCTTGTCATTTATGCCGAAGGCGATATCTTCCAGAATGGCCATGGGGTCTTCCAGACGGGGATCCTCATCGGCCAGAATGATGATGTCGCCAAAATCATCGGCAATCTCACCCTGGTCGCTTCTCTTCTCCACATCCCTCTCTCCGGCCGAACCGAAGACAATAATCATCTTTCCTTCGGTCAGCTTCTTGAGCGCGGGAAGCACCTTCTCGAAAGAACCGGGAGAATGGGCGTAATCCACTATGACATCGTAGGGCTGTTTGCCCTTCAGCCGGGTCATCCGGCCCTTCACACCCTTCAGCTTGGCCACATGGGGCGCCAGATCCAGAACCTCGATGCCCAGGATTTCGGCGGAAACCATCATGGCGGCCATAAGATTTTCTATATTGACCAGGGAAGGAACATTCAAAGTCAGTTTCTTCTTCTCGCCCGGCGTATGAAGCATAAAGGTCGTCCCGTCCACACCGGCGTCAAAGCCGTCGGCGTATACATCGGAATCCTTGTTCTTCATACTGTAAAGGTAAATGGGAACTTCCCCGGCGGCTTTGATAAAGAAGTCGCTGTTGGGATCGTCCCTGTTCACCACGCCGAACAGAAAGGAATCGTCCGTATACCGGTCGGAGAGCATGCGGAACAGGGTGCACTTATCTTCCCGGTACTGCTCGAAGGTTCCGTGGAACTCCAGATGCTCATGGGTCAGATTGGTAAAGACCGCCGCATCGAACTCCACATCGCCCAGACGGTTGTTCCTCGGACTCAGGCCGTGACTCGTCGCTTCGATAACGGCATATTCCATGCCGTTGTCCACCATCTCCCGCATGATGCGCTGAATCTCCGGCGCTTCGGGGGTGGACTGGCGGAAGGGATTGGCCACCACGTCCCCGCCGGCCTTATAACAGACGGTGGAAAGAAACCCGCAGGACTCCCCCTCGGCCTCGATCAGCTGCTGAACAAAGGATACGGTGGTGCTTTTCCCGTCGGTTCCCGTAACGCCGATCACACTCATCTCCCGGCTGGGATAATCATAGAAGGCGGCGGAAAAGGGAGAAAGAGCCTTGCGGGTGTCCTTGACCCGCACGTAATAGGGCCCGGGTTTTCTCTCCATACCGGGGTCGGAATACACAATGACCGACGCCCCCAGCTCAATGGCCATGTCCAGATAGTTATGGCCGTCCGTATGTACCCCTTTCAGGGCGAAAAAGGCGAAATCCTTATCCACGTGCCGGCTGTCATATACGATGCCCCTTATTTCGGGATCGCCCGTCCCCAGAATCTCGATTACGTCGATACTGTCCTGGATCTGGGATAATTTTTTTATTCTCTCACTCATTCTCTATTTCTACCATGAAATCGGCCAAAACACAAGGAAAGCCTTACATCCGACACGTATATTCCGCACCAACGCCGGGATTGGGGGGCTTCCCCCTCAGGGGGAACCGGGCCGCCGCTTGTACTCCTCGGCCGGCGAGCCGCCCTGCGGGGTGGCCGCTCTGTCCCTGCCCCGGACGCATGGGCGAGCAGCAAACCGGGCACGGTTTGTGACCAGCCCCGGACGCATGGGCGAGCAGCAAACCGGGCACGTATGGATTTTCCGGAAGAACGGGGCTATAGTATAATAAAAGAAGGATCACCAATGAAACTTCTCAAACCCCGGGTTTATCTGTTCCTCACCCTCTTGATCGGTGTCACGGCACTCCTGCTTGTTCTGACCCTGAAAAGGCCGGCGACACCGGAACCCGACCTCCTCGGCATCATTCTCTGGACAATCGTCGCCGTATTGAGCGAATCCCTGTCCGTGTACTACGTTAACGGAACGTTCTTCGTCTCCCCCATCGAAGCGGTCTTCTATGCCGCCTACCTCTCCTGCGGCCCCCTCACAGCGGCCGTTTCCATCTCCCTGACGTTTCTCCTGATCGTGACCCGAGACGAAAACCGCTACCGCCACATATTCAACACTCCCCTCCGGTATATTCTCTTCAATATCTTCCACTTCATGCTCATCATGCTTATCCTTGACGGCTTTCTTACTCTCTCCCAAGCCCTTCTCCCCTCCCTGCGGATTCTACCGGTCCTTGCGGCGGCCCCCCTCTTCTTCACTCTGTCCTGCCTGATTAACGCCGCCCTGTACAAGGTGGAAGACGGCGAATCTTTTACCGCCGCCTTCAAAGAGATGTTTGATCCCTATTACCAGACAGCCTTTCCCGCCAGCCTGGCGGCAGTCATAATCGGATTCGCCTATCTGCGGTACGGACTGCTTTCCATCCTCATCATGATCACTCCCCTCCTCGTTACCCTGATTACGATTAAAGCCCAGGTACGGGACAGCCGATGATACTCCTTCTGGTGCTCTACACATCACTGCCCGTTCTTCTCACAGCCCTATCCATCGGAAATACAGGCACAGCCTTCTACGGCGGATTGGGCCTCTTTCTTTTACAGACAACGGCGGAGGTCCTCATTTTCCGGTCGAGAAACAGACGCCGGCTCATTCCGGGAGCGGTTCTCTTTTTTACCATCCTAGCAGGAGCCGTTACTGTTGCCGCCATGAGACTTGACCCGTCCTATCTGCTCCTTCTCCTAGACCTCTATCCCGGCCCTCTGCTTACGGTGTCCTATGTCATTATCTACAAGATTTCCCGTCCCCGGGACTTCGGGAAGATTTCCCCGGGATTCAACCGCATCATCATCCTCCTTATTTCCTACGCCGCCTTGCTCCTCATGCTCCGGTTCCGCAGGATAATTACGGCAACCCCTGCCCCCTCCGTCCGGGATATATTCTTCGCCTTCTACGGAGCCGTGAATCTCCTCCCCCCCATCTACTTTCTCAGGACGCTGAGAGACAGCTCCCTCACGCGGATTTACAGAAAAGAAGGGAGGATATGGCTCCGGAACGAGGAGATAACCTCCCTTTTCAGCCGGACGGAGCTCTCCCTCCTGAACCGGGCGTTCAAAGGAGACGGCCGGATTCTCTGCCGGGATCTGGTAGAGGATCTAAACGGCGGGGAGTCTCCGGGAAAATATCTCTGCCGACCGGGAGAGTGCAAGGCATCCCTCTGCCCGGCCTATGCCGCCATCTACCGCCATATAAAAAGCTTAGACAGGAAAATGGAGAATCTGGGCCTCGGCATGCTTATGCCCCCGGAAAATAAAAGGGATATCATAACGGAGGGCTGGCTTTTTATCAGGAACAAGGAAGTTCGGATAATGAGAAAACGTTCCTTTCCCCTGAAGATTCCCGCCGCATACAGCCCGGAGAACAAAACGGAAAAAAGTAAGTTCAGCGCGGCTCTCCCTTTACTTCTCGCCATAGCTTTCACCGGAGCCTTTGCCCTCTGCTCAGAAGGATTATCCCTGGCCGGTCTCCTTCCGGCACCTCAGCTGCTTTTCCCCCTCACACTTACCACGGCATGCTGTCTGCTTTGTCCCCTGATGGGACAGCCGAAATGGTCACGGTTCATCCCCACATTGATCCTCCCGCTCCTTTCCTTAAGCCTTATCGGCCCGGCGGGGGAAGCCCAGGCCCTCTTCCTCTCACTGAAGTCAATCGTCCTATTCATCATCTGCTTTCTAATCCGATTTCCCGCTCTTGAGACTCAGCTCGATTCGGCCCTGCTAAAAGAGCAAGCTCCCAACGCCCTTTTCTGGCTTATCTGGTTCTACATGATCCTTCTCTCCCTTTTCATTGATCCCCTTTTCACCGATGCGTCGCTTCTCCGAAACAGCGAAGCTCTGCCCCCGAGCCCTCCGGTTTCGGAACGGCTTCTGCTCTTTCTTCTCTTTGCCCTTTCGGCCGGTTTTTTCAGTTTGTCCCGTAAGGCACTTATCGTAAAACAGGAGAAGATTGAATTTAACGGCCGGGTTCTGCCCGAAGGACTGGGGAAAACGGACAGAATAATTTTTCGGGAGTTTATTCAGCGGCGAAGGCGGCCTTTACACTGCTATGAGATTCTCGAACTGATCAGCCCGGGGAAAAAAGCAAACAGCGGCGATGACTGCAAGCCCAGCTCCTGCCCGTCTTATCAGAAGATCTACAAAAGAATCCAGACCATAAGAAAATATCTCCAGACAACGGGAATCGGCACGATAGCCAGCCCGGAACGCAAAGTCTCCTCTCACAAGGAGGGATGGCGCCTGATCCTGTTCGATGACGTTTTCATAAAAAACGATTAAACCGCTCCGAAAACAACTCGTTTCCGTACGATTTCCTGCCCCTCCGACTTGTTTTTCAAGGGATGATAGGAAACCGGTGCTATGTTGGAAACAGAAATAGTACAAGGCGGTTTAGTTATGAATAAAAAGAAATCCAGCTTAATCCTCGCCATTACAGGGGCTTTCTTCCTGGCCGGCTGCCCCGACGGAACATCGACCACGGAACAGCCGGAGCAGAACAATAGCGGCGAGATCACAGACATAACCGAGGAAAACATTAAAGATATGATTGTTCTTTTTCAGGAATGCACGGAGTGTAAAGAAGTTCATGACGATGCACTCGTCCCCGGTTCGGGAGTGGCCTACAATCAGACGACAGAAACCCTTACTTACACCAGCTACGATATATCGGGGCTCTCCTTTAACACGACCGGATTCCAGACTCTCTCGGGAACCGTCTCCCTAAACGGCCCCGGAGGGGATCTGGCGTTCGACCTGACGGTTACGGGCGCCGTAACCTGGCATATTCAGTTTATCCTGGAAGACTCGAATCCCCTGACTGTCACCATTAACGGCACGGTATATAAGATCGATTTTTACGTGGAAGAAGAACCGCAAGAGATGCCGGAGAACTGGTACAACGGTAACGAGGCCCATACGAGCTCGGTGGTTCATACGCCCCGCTGGCCCGACGTAAGCCAAAGGATCAGCGTTCCCTCCGACAGCGCCTATTGCTCGGCTTCAAGCGGAGAAGCCCTGGTAGCAAGCGAAACCCCCTACGCTGCGGATTTTTCCTACAACGGAAAATCCTACCCCTTCTCCTGCAAGGGATGGGCCGATGTCAATTCCTCCGGTCCGGGAAACGTCTCCATGCAAGCCGGCTCCCGGCTGAACGTGACGGGCATAAACTTTCTCAACGCCTCTTCGGACATGGAATACCAGGCCTTCGGAACGGCGTTCTATGACGCCTACTTCTCCGTCCTCTCGGACAATCCGGAAACAACCCGGGTAAAGATGACCTTCTCCGTTTCCTCCGGAGCGCACCTGACCTACTCCATTGACGAAACGAACCATTACGCCACGTCCTTCACGTCCTTGACCGCCGACGCCGATATTTACAGAATGGCCTGGAGGAACAGAGAGACGGGCGGCTACTGGTGGGGACCGACGGACCACATCGCCGGCGGGGGCTCCGGGGAAGCGGCCGGTTACGCCGTCATAGGATTTACCGATTATTACGGGGGGAGGGGCACGGGAATGTTTCAGGGGCAGATAGAGGCCGACAGCGATGACGTCACCGTTACGGGAACGGAAGTCCTGACCTGCGTAATTACCCCCGAAACGGAAATGTTCAGCCTCAGCCTGAGCATCATGGCCCGCTCGATTTCGGAATTCACGGGCATACACACCGGCCTGGAAGGGGAAGCCGTAGCAGTTTGCGAAAACGCCGAAATGTCCTACACCTATACAGCCGTCGATCCGGACCACCCCGATGCGAACATTACCGTAAAGTTCTACCCCGCCCCCTGAGAATTCCCCGGCGGGAGCCCCTCCTCCGGGTTCCCCGCCATTTGACACAACCCCCGGGAAATAATAAAATGAACCTGCCTATGAAAGACACCTCACACAAGGGTTTAACTGCGGGAATCGCCCGCTTCTTTTTTATTGTTCCCCTCCTGTTTCTCGCATCATGCGGGAGCGACAAATTCACCACCCTTGTGAGAAAGGACCTTTTTTCCCTCTCCCTGGGAGTAATGGAAGACGAACTGGACTACTATTTCCAGGAAGACCACTTCCTCCCCGGCCGGGGAGATCTCTTCATGAGCGACGGTCTTTTTTATATCAGTTCCTCTTCGATGAGTAAAATCATGGGTTTCAATTCCTATGGCGACCTCCTGTTCCTTCTCATGGACGATACGAAGAACCCCCCTCCCGAACTGGGAGAAAACGGACGGAATTCCAATAAGCAGTATGCCTCCTGGCCTTTCCGCGAAATCGGTCAGATTGCCCTGAACGGAGACACCTTCCTGGTGGAAGACCAGGTCTCCGAAGATAAAAGGGTGTACGATAACGACCTTGAATCGCTCTGCTCCCGCATCGTCCTCCGTTTCGACAGAGACGGGAACTACCTGGATTTCCTGGGAAAGGAAGGGATCGGCGGCACGCCGTTCCCCTACATCAAAGACATTCGGGTAAGGAAAAACGGCGAGTTCCTCGTCCTGTGCCAGGTCAGTCTGGGACAGCAGGTCTTCTGGTACTCCTCCGAGGGCGAGCTCCTTTACCACATCATCATCGATAACGACAACCTTCCCATGTATGAAGAGGGCTACTGGGGATCTCTGGTCGGCCTGTCCTGCCACCCCGATCAGTATAAACTCTATATCCTGGCCGATTATTATCCCGATAACCTCGAACTGGTGGAGGACAATTCGGTCCGCCGCCTTTACACCCTTAATCTTGCCGACCAGAAATATGACGGGGGCATACGGATCCCGGAAATGATCGTCAGGGCGGAGGGTCAGGAAATAAGATATATCTACGATCTTCTGGGAACAACCGACCAGGGCGTCCACCTGCTGCTCTCCAAAACGGGTACGGCGGCCAACTCCCTCATAGCCATCAACGAAGAGGGAAAGATTCTCTTCAACCGGAGCCTGGAGCTTTTCGACAAACCGGAACTCTTCACATCCTACTTTCTCTCCGACGAGGGGATGCTCATGGGGCTGACTTTTCTCAATACCGAGGCTCCCGTCTCCTGGTGGAGAAGCGATAAGCTCCTGAACAGGGACTGACGGTGAGAAGGAAGAAGCAGCCCGATCCGGTAGACGACTATCTCAAGGCGGAAGGGTTCTTCTACGGCGAAAAAGCCAGACGGGAGAGAGAGAGGAATCTCGGCCGCCCTCCGGTGAATACGGTCAGATACGAGCGCTCCGAAAGAAGCCGCCGCCTTGTCTACATGGATCTTATCATTATCCTCATCATGATGGGCATCCTGATCCCCTTCGCTCAGAATTATCTGCAGAACCGGGAGAACTACTACGGATACAAGCTGGACTGGGATTACAATTTCGGGCGCGACCGGGTATACCACACCCTGACGATTAAAGCGCCCGCCGAAGAACCCGATGCGTCCCTGAACGGGGAAAATATAGTAGAAGCGGTTTTCACGGCAACGGGAGGAGCGGATCAAACCCTGACGGATCTTCTCCCCTCCCCCGGCGGCGTCAGAATCCTGACGGCCGAAATCCCCCTGGAAAAACTTCCCGACTACGTCGGCTGTACCGTAAAACTGGGAGACAAGGAGAAGAGCTGGAAAGTCTATACGGGAAAAGTCCGCTACCTGCCCCCTCTCAAAAGACCGGGGGCAGAAGAATAGAAAAGAGGTTCCTTCTCTTGTTTGCTTAGGCCGAATTGTTTATATTAAAATTTATGATTCATCACAAAGAACTGAAACCGGAAGAACTCCGGATAAATATCGATCTTTCAGAAAGTATATCAGAAGATTACAGCGACAACAGCTGGGGCGTCATAGGTCAGCCCCGGGCCGTACAGGCCCTGGAAATGGGGCTCTCCATAAATGCCAAGGGCTATAATATTTTCGTAACCGGCGAGAGCGGTACAGGCCGCTACACCGCGGTCATGGAGATACTCAAAAAATACAAAGAGAAAAAAGAACCTCTGGAAGATGTGGCCTATGTCTTCAACTTCGACAAACCGGAAAATCCCCGGGTGATGTATTTTCCCGAGGGTCAGGCCCGTCTTTTCAGGGATACCCTGACCTCCCTGGTCGAGCGGATGAAACTGCTCATAGGGGAGAAGCTTAAAAGTGTCGCCTATACCGAGAAAAGAGATAATCTGATCGGAGAAACGGAAAAAAACGAGAACCGTCAACTGAAAGAGTTCGAAGATGTTCTCGCCAAAGCCGGTTTCTGCACGGTTCAGCTGGGAAATGAAGACGACGGGGATGACCTTTCTGCCGATCTGGTTCCGGTCTACAAGGACGAGCCCCTGACCTTTGACGAGCTGCACGACCTTATCGGCCAGGAAGGGGAGGAAGGAGAGGAAGTCACCGAAGAGTTCTGGATGAAAAAGCGGGAGATCTACTTCGGCCTGGTGGACAGGATGAAGGGACTTTACGAAAAACTCCAGAAAGCCCGCCGGACGCTCCAGGAGAATCTGGAAGAGCTTCAGTCCGAACTGATCGGCCCGGCCCTCAAGCACGAAATGGACATGATCCGTCTGGACTGGAAGGGTGAACAGTACGGCACCTATCTGAACGGCATGGAAAAGGATATCCTCGCCAACCTCGACATTTTCACCCTGGACGAGGAGGAGGATGAGGAGGAATTGACCGAGGAACTCCGCCGTTACTCCCTCAATATCATCGTGGACAACAGCAAAACGAAGGAGAGGCCGGTGATCAGGGAAACCAATCCGACCCGCTCCAATCTGTTCGGAACCATCGAGGCCCGTACGGAAATTTCCGGCGACACCAAAACCAACTTCACCATGATCCGGGCGGGCTCTCTCCTCAAGGCACGGGGAGGCGTCATCATCCTCCGCGCCGATGACCTGATTCAGCAGGACAGCGTCTGGAACGATATCAAACGGGTCATCGATACGGGGCAGATAGAACTGGAACTTCCCCCCAATCCGCTCGGGCCTCCCACCGCGGGAATGAAACCTGAGCCGGTGAACTTCAATACCAAGATCATTCTCATCGGCCAGGAGCGCCTCTACGATATCCTTTCCGCCATAGACGGGGACCTGAGAAAGTACTTCAAGATACCCGCCGAATTCAATTCCTGGATGCCCCGGTCTGATAAGACGACCGAGGAGTATGTCCGCTTTATCCGCTCCTTCGTGGAAAAATACGGTCTCTGCGAAGTGACGGTTAACGGCCTAAAGGAGATTATCCGCTATGGAATCCTGCTGGCTGAACGGCAGGATCAGCTCTCGACGCGGTTCTCCCTCATCTCGGATCTGATACGGGAAGCCGACTACTGGGCCAAACAGAACGGCAAGGATAAAATCGACGGAGAAGCGGTTCAGAAAGCTATGGAGTGCCGTCAGTACCTCTACGATCTCCCTGAGGAAACCATGCTGGAACAGGTGGAAAAGGGAACCCTTCTCATCAGCGTGGAAGGGAAAGAGATCGGTTCGGTGAACGGACTGGCCGTTCTGGAAAGGGGAAATTTTTTCTCCTTCGGCTGCACCATGAAAATTACCGCCACCGTGGGAGCCGGTAAAGAGGGAATAATCAACATAGAGAGGGAAGCCGGCCTTTCCGGAGACATACACAGCAAGGGTATACTTATTCTCGAAGGATACCTCCGGAACCGTTATGCCCGGAATCTGCCCCTCTCCCTGTATGCGGGAATCTGCGTGGAACAGAACTATTACGAAATTGAGGGCGACTCGGCCTCTTCTACGGAGCTCTACGCCCTCCTCTCAGCCATCGCCGGAGTTCCCCTGCGCCAGGACATGGCGGTAACCGGATCGGTGAATCAGTTCGGCGTGATTCAGCCCGTCGGGGGAGTCACCGAGAAAGTGGAAGGGTTCTTCCGGATCTGCTGCCTCAAAGGTCTGTCGGGAGAACAGGGAGTGATTATCCCCAAACAGAACGTGGAGAATCTGCTGCCTTCGGAAGAGCTTCTGCAGGCCATTGAGAAGGGGATTTTCCATATCTATCCTGTTACGACAATAGACGAGGGAATGGAGATTCTCACCGGTTATCCTTCGGGCTCTCCCGACAACGGCAAAAGGAAAAACAGGGGATCGCTTTACGAATTAATCCGGGAGGAACTTATCCATCTGAACAAAATTTCCTGATTTTATTTTTTCCTCTTTAATTTTGGTATATATTATACTATTATTAAACCTGATTATTAAGATAGAATAAAGTTCGGAGACATACATGCCAGCTGCTCAATTACACGAAAAAGTCAAGAAAGCGATAAGACTCTCTTTTCCTCTTACCATAACATCTTACAAGCTCCCCCGGGAGACGGAGGAGCAGCTGGAAGAAATACTGGGGATGTATCTGAGAGAATTGGGTCTTGAGGATTACAAGGATCCTCTGGCTTACTGCATGAAAGAGCTGGCGGTAAACGCGAAAAAAGCCAACACCAAGCGGGTCTATTTCGAAGAGAGAGATCTGGACATAGGCGACAAGATCGATTACCAGAGAGGGATGGTGGACTTCAAAGAGGAAACCCTGAGCAATCTGGACCACTACCTTACTCTACAGAAAGAGAAAGGGTACTATATCAAGTTTACCTTCACCGTCGCCGGCGGCATGTTCAAACTGACCATCAGGAATAATGTGGAAATCAACCGGACCGAGCAGATGAGAGTGTACGACAGAATCGCCCGGGCCCGGGCCTTCAACTCTCTGGAAGAGGCCTTCGCCGAAGTTCTCGACGATTCGGAAGGAGCCGGACTGGGTATCGTCATACTGGTCCTCATGCTCAAAAAGATGGGCTTTGACGAGGAAGCCTTCGAAATCGACGGAGAGGGGGGCGAAACCGTCGCTTCGCTGCTCATTCCTCTGACGGGCGAGCGCTACTCCGCTCTGGACACCATTGTTGACGAAATCGTCGGCGCCATAGACAAACTGCCCCAGTTCCCTGAAAACATAACGGAAGTGCAGCGCCTTATCAATGATCCCGATTCTGAGATAGAAGATATCGCCCGTCGCATCAATTCCGACCCGGCTCTGGCGGCGGACCTTCTCAAAACCGTCAATTCCGCCCAGTTTATGCTGCCCAACAGGGTCAGCAATATTCCCGATGCGGTCATGCTCCTGGGATTCCGGGGAATAAAGAATATGCTCTACTCCTACGGAACGGAGAAAATCCTCAATATATCCGATCATGAGAGCTATATGTGGGACCATGCCCACCGGGTGGGATTTTACGCCTACACCCTGGCCCGTAACATTACCAAGAAAAAAGATGTCATTGACGACGCCTACCTGGGAGGAATTCTCCACGACATAGGATTGATAGTCCTTCAGGGAATCCGTCCGGAGCTGATCGAGCATATCCGTGACTTCTCCGTGGAAAAAGGCCTTTCCGCCCAGCTACTGGAAGATATGGCCGCCGGATACAACCATTCGGAAGTGGGATCGCGGATCGCGGAAAAATGGAATTTTCCCCCCTCCCTGGTGGATGCGATCAGATACCATCATGTTCCCCTCCAGTGCCGTTCACAGAACAAGGCCGTTGTCTACTGCATATACCTGGCGAACTGCCTGGCCAACATAGAGACGGGCTCCTACTCCTTTGAACAGCTGGAGAAAAAGATTCTGGATCTGTTCAAAATAAGCAATGAAAGCCGGTTTACCGAACTGCTGAATCGCCTGTCTGCCGATTATGAAGCGGAAAGAAAACTCTAAAACTTATTCTTTCATGCCTCTTGGGTTTGAAAAAAAAACGGTTCTCCATTAAAGTTAATTTGTGAAACACTGGAAAAGTCATTTCCTGATCATTCTCCTCTTCTTCTCTTTCACTGTCTTCGGCCAGGAGACAGGGCCTGCGTCAGGAGTGCTGACCCTGGAAAGCGATGTTCTATCTGAACCGGTGTCCCTGGCGGGCGAATGGGATTTCTATCCGGGAATACTCTCTTCCGAGCCCTGGGAAAGGGAAAGCCCCCTGAAGGTGACCCTCCCCGATAACTGGGATGAATACAACGGCAGTCACTTCGGTGCGGGAACCTACCGCCTGCATATTATTCTGCATCAGAAGCAGAACCTGATGGCTCTCTGGGTACGGGAGAATGTCCAGGCCATGAGAATCAATATCGACGGAGAAAATATCTACGCCACCGGCAGAGTCAGCCCGGACGGCAAAGACGCCTACCCCGGGATGAACGGGCGGCTGGCCATATTCCATCCACCGGCAAATGAATTTGACCTGACGATAGAAGTGTCCAACTGGCATCACAGACTCAGCGGCCTGAATATGCCCATCTTTCTGGGCACCTACGATGTTCTTTCCAGACATTTTGCCAAACTGGCCTCGCTGGATATATTCATCATGGGTATTGCCTTCTCCTTCTTCTTCCTCTATCTCTCTTTTTATATTAAAAGGCCGGAGAACAGGGTCACCCTCTGGTTCGCCCTCCTCTGCCTGTCCATGGGGATCCGCATCGGCCTGACCAATACATCCCAGCTTGAATCGTTCCTGGGAGAGGGCTGGGTGATCATCAGCAAGAAGACCGAATATCTGACTTTCCTGGGAGCCGTTTTCTTCTTCGTTTACTATATCGAATCCCTCCTGACGAAATTCAAAGTAAGCTGGTTTGCCACCATCTTCATGATCCCTCTCTATTTCTACGCCCTGATTATTATCTTCACGCCCATGACGGTTTACTCCTTTCTCCTGCCCTTTTTTCAGTTCTACTCGCTTATCTTCGTTTTTTACCTGATGTTTATACTCTTCAAGGCAAGGAAGAATCCCAGCGGCACGTCATACCGTCTCTTCGGAGAGTGTCTCTTTATGATTGCCTGCCTCGTTTACGATGTTCTGTTCTATAACGGGTTCTTTAAAAGGGGTCCCATAGCCAGCTATACCCTATTCACGGTCATCTTTATGGAAGGCCTGTTCCAGGCGGGTTTTCTCTCAAAAATCCTGAACAGGCTGGAGATTCTCACGGAGAAATACCGCAGAAGCATAGAAGAGATAAGCCAGAGCCGGCTGGAGATTGAGCAGCAGAGCAAACAGCTGAACTGGCTCGCCCTTTACGATCAGCTCACCGGGCTGCCCAATCGGTATAACCTGACGGAAGTACTGAAGATAGGCATATCGCGGGCCGAAAGAAATAGAACCAAAATAGCCGTTCTCTATATGGACCTTGATAATTTCAAGGATATCAACGATTCGCTGGGCCATAACCGGGGCGATGAACTCCTGCGCCTTGTCTCCGAAAGATTCCAGAACAGCATCCGGAAGGTGGACTCCCTGTTTAGAATGGGGGGAGATGAGTTCGCCCTGGTCTGTTCTGACCTGGCGGCCAAAGAGCAGGTGGAAAGCATTCAGGATAAGCTGATTAAGGCCCTTAAGGACCCCTTTCTCATCAAAGACCAGCCGCTGAAGATCTCCCTGAGCATAGGTGCCGCCTTCTTTCCCGACGACGGGGATAATATGGATATCCTCATAAAGAATGCCGAACTGGCCATGTACCAGGCCAAGAATCATGGGAAAAACCATTTCGTCCCCTACAATGATAATATCCATAACAACAGACTCTCCCGCATCAATCTGGCGAATAAAATGAAGAGAGCCCTGGAAGTGGGCCACTACAAGCTCTACTATCAGGCCCAGATAGACGGCTCCACCGGCAAGCTCTACGGCTTTGAAGCGCTGATACGCTGGATCGATCCGGAAAACGGGATTGTCCCCCCCGACAAATTCATTCCCATCGCGGAAGAGAACGGCTTTATAGCCCAGATAGGCCGCTGGACTCTCCAGGAAGCCTGCCGCCAGATAAAGGAGTGGAGGGACAGGGGGTTCAGCGGCTTTACCGTGTCGGTGAATATTTCGGCCTACCAGTTCGGGCTGGACCATTTTATCTTCGATTTCCGGGAGATTCTGGAGAAAAGCAAAATCGATCCCTCCTTCCTAAAAGTGGAACTGACGGAGACTCTGCTCATGGCCAACCCCCATCTGGCCCAGAGAAAGATGGAACAGCTTCAGGAGATGGGCGTGAATATCGCCCTGGACGACTTCGGAACGGGATACTCCAGCCTAAGCTATCTGAATATTTTCCCGGTGAACTACCTGAAAATTGACAAGGCCTTTATTCGGGATGTCCACAAAGACGGTTTTAACAAAAAGCTCACCACGAGCATCATTTCCCTGGCGAAAAACCTCGAGCTCGAACTTATCGCCGAAGGTGTGGAAACGGAAGAGGAGAAGAATTTTGTCGTGGAACAGGGCTGCCACATCATTCAGGGATATGTCTATTCCAAACCGGTCCCGGCCCAGAGGGCTGAGCTCTTCTTCACCACAGCGGCCGCGATCTCCTGATCGGACATAATCCATCGGGGCAAAAGGGGCCCATGCGATTGACAAGTCTTCCTTTTTCCGGGAGAATAGATTGTCTACGCCCCTATGGATATGAAGACACTTTACCTGCCCGAAATCGATACATTAAGTAAACCGGATAACCTGGATGAACTCAAAACACTTCTTTCCCAGAACAGATTATACAATCTGAAGAGCGGAGAGAACCGTCATTCGGCCTACATCCTGCCCCCCCGCAAACCTCTTCCTCTCCATATTACATCGGATTTTCACAGCAATAGAATAGAATGGGACTGCGAATGCGGCAGCGAATCCCCCTGCGAACACTGGTGGATGCTGATTCTCAGACTGCACGGAGAGGGAAAACTCGCCGACGAGGACGCCGGACGGCTGATCGAGGATAAACTTGAGGACAAACCGTCCCGGGAGCAGGAGAACGATCTCTTCGAAGGACTGTCGCTGTTCTCCGGCATGGATCTCTTTTCCCGGGAGGAAGAGAAGGACAGCTACCATCTGCTGTTTCAGCTGTACGAAGATTCCGAGGACGGCGTTCTTCTCATAAGGCCGGTTCTCTGCCATCTCCTCCCCGACGGCCGGGAGGGCAATATCTCTCCCTGGAAAAGGGATAAACTGACCCGGCCCCTGTCTGAACAGGAAGAGGCCCTCGTCTATCGTCTTACCAAGGAAGCAGATGACGGGCTGGGTGTTCCGGCACGGGATATCATGGACGACTGGGAGAATATTCCCCTCTGCTTCGGGACAAGGGGCGTTCCTGTCAAACCCGTCAAATTCGATAATCTCACCATCACATTCAAGCTGAATAACTATATTCCCGACCGGGGTGTCATCTTTCTGCCCCTATTTACGCTGCGCCAGGGAACCCGCAATGTGACGTCTCCCCTTTCCCGGGAAAAACTGGAGATTTCCGGCGGAGCCATTCTTCATCTTTCCGAAAACCGGCAGAATCTCTTCTATTTTCCCGAGCAGAAGGAGAGTTCCTACTTCATCAAACTCCTCCTCTCCCGGACGGGCGGTTTTCTCGAAAAGGACCTGAAAGGGCTCAACGCCATGGCTGCGAAACTGGGAATTAACTCCATAGCACTGGACCTGGATCATCTGTCCACCGAAATCCGGGAAGAGGCCCCCAAGCCCATTCTTAAGATCCGGAACCGGTCGGACAGAACGGAAATCTTTTTCTACTTCCGTTACGGCGATCAGGAACTCCCCTCACAGATGCTTGAGAACTACAAAACGGTTCAAACCGCCGACAACATCATTATATACCGGAGAAACAGAACGGCCGAGAAGGAGTTCCTTACCATCCTCACCAATATCCTTGAAGGGGAGCTGCAATACGAGCGGGGTTATTATTCCGGTTTTATGGCGGGAGAGGAGTCGGAGGACCTTCGTCTGAGTATCGATGTGCCCGCTTTTCTGACCTGGTACGGAGCGGAACTGAAGAACGCCGGCGCGGAAGTGCAGCTGGAAAACCGCCCCGTCACCCTGGGCGGCTCCCTCTCTTTCCAGATAAAAAGGGAAAGCGACCTCCTCAAAGTGAATGCCGAGGTCACAATTGACGATGAAACGGCCCAGATCATGCTTGACGAGTATTACTCCGAAATGGGTCTGATCAGAGCGGGAAACAACTATGTCGTCCTGGACGAAGACGCTATGGAACAGCTGGATAAGCTCCGCAGGCAGGGGCTGAACGAAGAGGGAGACCTGGAAACGTCCCTCTCCAATATTCCCGTGCTGGAAACCCTCTCCCAGGCCACAGGCCATGAAGAGAGGCTGATAGAGGAGAATTTGAGTACCCTCCGCAGTCTGGAAAGCGTCAGCACCATAGAGGACACCCCCCTTCCCCTGCGCTTTAAAACGGAATTGCGCCATTACCAGGTCCACGGCTACAACTGGCTCAACTTCCTCCATAACTACGGTCTGAACGGCTGCCTCGCCGATGACATGGGACTGGGGAAGACCATACAGACCCTTGCTTTTCTGCAAGGCCTCAAGGAGAAGGGCGAACTGGGCACCTCCCTCCTCATCACTCCCGTGGTCACCCTGCCTAACTGGGAGGGGGAAATAAGCAAATTCGCCCCGGAAATAGAGTACACACGCCATTCAGGACGCAACCGGGCCGATCACTCCGATTATTTCAAAGGACTGGACCTGGTCATCGTAAGCTACCAGACCATCCGCTACGACATAGAGCTCTTCCTGGACAGGGAGTACGATTACGTGATCCTCGACGAAGGCCACTATATCAAGAACGCCACATCCCAGACCTTCAAGTCTATCTCCCGCCTTAAGAGCCGCCACCGGCTCTCCCTGACCGGTACGCCCATAGAGAACAACACCTCCGAACTCTGGTCGCAGATGACCTTTCTGAATCCGGGACTTCTGGGCACCATGAGGGAGTTTCAGGAAAGGTTCGCCATCCCCATAGAAAAACAACACGATGAGGATGCGGCCGTACTGCTGAGAAAGACCGTTTTCCCCTTCATTCTCCGCCGTAAAAAGGAAGAAGTCGCCACCGATCTGCCCCCCCGGGAGGAGATACTCCACTATCTGGATATGTCCTCCGAGCAGGAAGAGGTCTATAATCGCCAGAAAGACTTTTACCGGGCCCTTGTCGACGGCCTTCTGGAGCGGGAAGGGCTTAATAAGGCCTCCATCGAGATCTTCTCCTACATACTTAAAATGAGACAGCTTGCCATTCACCCCCCCATGATGGGCGAGGATTACAAGCACATACCCTCCTGCAAGATGGATTCCCTTATCAACCTGCTGGACAAGCTCAAGGGTGAGGATCACAAGGTCCTCATCTTCTCCCAGTTCCTGGGGACCCTGGAGTACCTGAGAAGGCTGTGCGAAAGCAGGAACTGGCTCTATTCGCATATTACGGGAGAAACGGAGGACCGGCGTGTAGAGATAGACCGTTTCCAGAACAATCCGGATGTGCGCATCTTCCTCTTAAGTCTCAAGGCGGGAGGAATCGGCATTAACTTGACAGCCGCGGACTACGTTATCCTCTTCGACCCCTGGTGGAATCCCGCGGTGGAACAGCAGGCGGTGGACAGGGCCTACCGCATAGGTCAAACCAGAAAGGTCATAACCTACAAGTTCATAACGCGCAACACCATAGAAGAGAAAATCCTGGCCATGCAGGAAGAGAAGAAAGACCTGGCCGATAAGATCATTACCGAAGAGCAGGGCTTTGTGAAAAACCTCACCGGACGGGAGATTCTGGATCTGTTCCTATGACAAAGCCTTTTTCTCAACGATGGTGAAGTAACCGACACTGTTATGGATCTCTTCGATATTCTCCACGACGCCCCGGACGCGATCAAAAATAGAGGATACGCTCAGCTGAACATCACGTGTACCGACCCCGATCTCTTCGACAGCCTGCTGTACCTGGGCGGAGATTCCTTCGGTATTGAGAACATGCCTTTCCACGTCCTTACTGACCTTCTTCATGTTGTCCGTCGCATCTCCGACCCTGGAACTGACTTCGGACAGATGCGTCACAACCAGGGATAGTTCAGAAGTTCCCGCGCTCATCTCTTCCATCTTCTTATTGATCTCTGTGAAAGTTGTCAGAACATTGGCCACCTCAGAGCCAATGGCATTGAAAGCGTCGGTCGCCTGGGCGGTCTCCTCTTCCATTGATTGGATCTGCTTTACAGCCTGATTGATGATATCCCTGATGAGGACGGCATTTTTATTCGTATCTTCCGCCAGTTTACGCATCTCATCGGCCACAACCGCAAATCCCCCTCCCTGCTGACCGGCATGGGCCGCCTCGATGGCCGCATTCATGGAAAGCAGAGAGGATTTACCGCTTACCGCAGAAATCAGCTTGGTTATGGAATTCATATACTCAATATATTCGCCGAGTTTCTCGGCTGTCCCGGCAGAGGCAGCCAATTTATCCCGGCCCGTTTCAAATACCTCTTCCAGCACCTTGGCCGATTCACTTCTGGAATGGGTGGTCCTTGTGACAATATCTATCGAATGGAGCATCTTATCAACCGACGCGGAAGACTGTGTCACGGCGCTGATCTGCTGTGAGACATGACCGTCCAGGGTATCGGCGGTGGTGGAAATTTCCTGAGCGGAAACGGTAAGCTCCTTGATCATATCCTCTAGCGAAACCGTCTGGGAACGTATCGAATCCAGATTGGCCCCAATCTCTGTTAAGGCGGCCTGAGTCTCTTCCGTGGCTTCCGTCAGCCCCTCCTGGACCTGCTCGCTGTTGCTGGAGATCTCCTCGGAAACATTCAGTATTTTGCTGATTACCGCGCTGAGGGATTCAATAAGGTGATTGATGGCGGAACTGAGGTACTCTATCTCGATAAACCGGGAATCGGGAAGGGAATGATCCAGATTCCCGTCGGCGACCGAAAGGGCGATAGAACTGAGCCCCTCGATAGGACGGGACAGCAATGATGTGGAGAACAGGGCAAAAAGAGTTGAAAGGACAACAGATACGGAGATGGCAATGAGAGAGATTCTGTTTATCAGCTGCAGATCCCTGTGGATTTCAAAGGAACTGAGGGAGACCAGATCCGAAGCGGCGGAGCGCATATCTTCTACGAGTTCCGATGCCTCCTCGGCCAGAGCCCCGAAATCCTCCAGGAGATAATACCCTTCATCCATATCGCCCGTGCCGAACAGGTCGGCCATATCAAGGCCCGCCTCATACATCTCACCGGTAAGACTTAACAGTTCATCCAATTCTGTAATCTGCTCATCGCTGGACTGTTGTTTCAGACTTTGAATAAACTGGCGGATATCGCTGTAAATCTGATCTGCCCTGTCGATCCCGAAGGAATCGCCCGTCAGGGCGGAATCCAGCAGCCAACGCTGGATGGTTATGAGAGAAACCGCAATTTCTTCGAGCCGCCGTGCCCGGGGCAATTTCTCGCTCTGGATGGATTCTGTAATAATTATGCTTTTCTGATTGAACAGGACGGTAAATATGGCGCTAGAGGAAAAAAGTATGATTATAACAGCCGAAGACAAGAGAAGCCTGTTTCTTATTTTTGTCAATTTGGATCTCCGTTTTTACTGATTTCAGCCAGTGATGAGATCGGAAAGATTTCCGATCAGGTCCTGCAGCTCCTGAACGGAACTCACAACCTTGCCTGCGTTCTCCCTTTTAATGGCACTCTCCAGCTCTTCCATGGCGTCATCAATCTCTTCGGACAGGGGATCTATACCGCTGACGGATGAGTAGTTCTCAAATATTTCCTCCCAGAACTCCTCAATCTCTTCCAGTTCATCCTCGGCACCTTCCCACTCACCCTCTTCGAGTACCTCTTCCTTCAACTCATCCAGCTGTCTATCGATAAAATCAAGCAGCGGAGGAGTCCGGTAGCTAAAGGCATCCATTATCCTGAAGAGAGCCATGGAAAGTTCAATTCTCCTCTCTTCAAAGTCCTCACTGTCCGGTTTGTTCTGCCGGAGATCGGACGCATAATCGGAAAGATCAGCCTGCAGTCCGGACAGCAGTCCGCTCACTCCGGCGGCATTCAGCTCACCGGCAATACTTTCCAGCCCGTCCTGCATTTTCTCAATGCTTTCAAGGGCTTCATCAAACTCACCCTCATCATGGGATTCCTCAAGAATCCGGATGTTCTCCGAAATGTATCTGAGATTACGGGGAGGCCTTGGTTTTGAGCCCGACTGGGCCGTAATTCCAGAGGCGGACAACAGAAAAATCGAAAGAATTACTATTAATTTACTGGTGTTCATAAATTCATTCTAATTCATCAATAAACCAGTTTTCAAGAAAATAGATGAAATATTTTCATTAACTTACTGTCAATGAATAATTTATCAGGGACGGCAATCGTTTAATAGTATTTCCAGCGCCCCGATGGACATGCTGACTTCCTTGATGGAGAGGCCGAGGGAGACCAGAAGACAGACCAGACTGACGGCGAAGGTAATCTCTCCTAAGGTTACCAGATGAAGAAAAATCAGCAGCATCGTGGCTACACAGAGGAAAAAGGCAACGACACCGAAGATCTGCATATTGCGGATAAGATAAATACGGGAGCGCAGGTTCTTTATCTGAAGGCTCAGACCGTCATCCTCCCCTTCTCCCCCCTTCCTGTGCAGATCCCGTATTAGTCCGGCTATGGTCAGATAGCGGTTAGTGTAGGCAAGGAGCAGAAGGGATATGGCAGGAAAAAGCAAAGCCGGCGTTGTCAGTGTAAAATCCATAGGTTCCTCCCCTGTGCCATCTAATAGCTGAATCGATAGGTAAAGCGTCCTTTGATGGGTTCATCCGTCTTACTGTAGTAAGAGGATTGTTCAAAGGCAAAAAGAACCGCCTCATCAATATCTTCGTAGCCGGAAGATCTGACCAGTTCCAGATTGTCCAGTTTATTCGCGACAGTGCTACCCGAAGGTATTACGGAAAAATTAATCGTCACAGGCAGGAGCGTCCGGGTTGTTTTATACTCGGGAGAACGCATGTCATAGCCGGCTCTTTCGAGAATAGCCCATAGATCAGGCCTCTCCATCATGGGGACCGGCCTGGAAAGCTCCAGCACTCCCCCGGCCTTTTTATCGTAGTATTTCAGCAGAAGAGTTCTGTTCTGTTCCGCCGTATAAAGATCGAAGGCATCGGGCTGCACCGAATTCAAAAGGCTTTCCAGACCGCCGTCTGCGGTAATAATCTTCTCGATGGTACGGGGCAGAGGCATATACTGGGCAATGGGGACCCATAAACTGCGGCCGATCTCTCCCCCTTCGCTGTTCAGCTCGTAATTATTGCCCTTATCGCTTCCCCTTATCGGTTCAGGGGGGGCTGGCGGCGCGGTTTTTACTGCCGGCTTTTCAGAAGGCGTCGGCTCGGGAGTATCGGGAGTTACCTTTTCAGCGGGAAGAGTCGGCTCTACCGCGGGTTGCTCCACGGGAGCTATCTCGGGCTCCGGTTCAGTCTGGGGCTGAGTTTCTTCCGGTTCGGGAGGAGTTTCCTCGGGTGTCTCCCGGGGAGGAACGGGCTGCGGCACGTCTGCTCCTTCCGGTTCGCCGAGCCGGATGAGAACCGGTCCCTGGCTCATGCTGATATCCTTTCTTACAAAATGCTCCCAGGCCCAGTAACCCGAAATCAGGATAAGGTAAATGAGGAGAGCCGATCCCCAGGAGGTCAAGGTTCGTTTTCGATTTTCCCTGCGGACATATTCCGATTCCCTGGCCATGATTTTACTCCGGGGGAAGGGTAATCAGATTTGCCGCGGCGATTTCCCGAGCTCTCAGCATATCAAGAATCTGTATAAGCAGTTGGTAAGGAGCGTCGCTGTCCCCTTCCACAATTACCGGCTTTTCCTGATCCCTGAGGATGGGCGCCAGATTGTCCAGTTCTTCCTCAAGGGACGAAAGGGAGTGGAGATCTTCATTCAAATAGATCTCATCCTCGGAAACGAAGGTAATGCGCACCTGATCCACTTTGACGGAAACGGCCGTGGAGGACTCCGGCAGATTAAGCTCTATACCGGGGGCCGTATTGAAGGTGGTGGAGATCATAAAGAAAATCACCAGCTGGAATACCACGTCAATCAGCGGAGTAAGGTCAAGAGAGATCTGCGGCTTTAGTCGCCTGGCCAGTCTCATATCTCGGAACCTCCCTTACGGGGCTCGCCGGTAACGGGCCTTTCGGGGCGGACCGGCCGGGACGCCGCCTGCCTCTGAGCGGTACGCCGTGATTCGGCGGCACCGGCATCCTTGAGCAGGAGAATCATGTCGTTTACCTGATTCTCCATCTTTACGAGGATATTATTGATTTTCGTCACGAAAAAATTGTAGAAGATGACAGCCGGAATGGAGACGATTAAACCGGCGGCCGTGGTGATAAGCGCTTCGGAAATACCCCGGGCCAGAACGGAAGGATCACTGACCGAACCGAAAGACCCCAGAACCCCGAAGGCATTGATATTACCGGTTACCGTACCCAGAAGCCCCAGAAGAGGGGAAATGTGGGCGATAGTTCCCAGATTGGACAGATTTTTCTCGAGCAGAGGAGTCTGCTGGCTGGCAGCGTCCTTCAGGGTTTCCTTGAGGGCATAGGGCTCTTCCTCCCTGTGCTCAATCGCAGCTTTCATGATCCCCGTGATGGGAGAGAGATTGCTTTCGCACATGAACAGGGCTTCGTCGAAATGCCCCTTTTCCAGGGCCGCCTTGACGCGCAGGAACAGCTTCTCCTCATCAACCTTGATTTTTCTCAGGTAAAGAATACGCTCGATAATGATGACAAGGGCCAAAAATGACAGGCCTATGATGATCCATAAAATAGGGCCGCCCTTCTGCAGCAAATCCATGGAAACCTCCTCAAATGGAAAATCGGGCCGCCCGGAAGGAACGGGCCGATCCACTAAACTAAGATAGCACAGTTTAACCAGGGAAACAATATGGCCTATCTCAAGGTTACAGCCATTTCTTCCTTTTAAACACAAACAGCATGGCGCCGGCCAGGGCGAGAATAATCCCCCACAGCATAAGGTAGCCATACCGGAAATGAAGCTCCGGAATATAATCAAAGTTGGTCCCGTATATTCCTGCAATAAAGGTAAGGGGGATGAAAATAACGGAGAAGATGGTCAGGATCTTCATGATATCATTCAGCCGGTTTCCGATGAGGGAATTATATGTATCGAGCTGCTCCGACAGCATTTCCCGGTAGGTATCGATTGCTTCGGAAACCTGCCGTATATTCGCAAAAAGATCATTGATGAAAGGTTCAGTGCTCTCCCGGATGAGGGGATTTTCGCATTTGGTCAGGAACTGAACGGCCTCGATGACGGGTCTGATCGTTTTTCTCAGATAGATAATCTCCCGCTTCAGCATGATGATTCTTTCCATAACTTCAGGAGTGGCATTAACCAGAAGCGCCTCTTCGTTATTTTCGATCTGTTCCCCGATTCTCTCGACGATTGAGATATAATTATCGATAATGGAATCCATCATGCAGTAAGCCAGATAATCCAGACCGGCGGTCCTGATCCTTCCTTTTCCCGCCCGTAATCTTTCCCTTATCGGATCAAAGACATCCCCGGGATACTCCTGAAAGGTAAGAAGTATGTCATCCCTGAGTATCATACTGAACTGTTCCGACATGACTTTCTTATCCGATTCGCTGTAGCGGAGCATCTTCAGGACGAAAAATATCCCCCCCTCAATCTCCTCTATCTTGGGCCTGAGGGCCGTATTCACGATATCCGCCATGACAAGAGGATGAAGTTCAAAACGCTCTTCTATTCTGTCCATCCGGTTTAAATCATGAAGTCCGTCGAAATTCAGCCAGAGGCTTGTGGAGGGATTTTCAAGATCCTTATCGGCGGGAAGATCGCTCCATACATCTTCGCGTATCCCCTTCTCGCTGTAATCTATCAGAGAGGTCCTGATCTCTTCCTTGTCATGGGAGCCGATAAAGACAAGCTCCCCCGGTTTTCTGCCCAGTCCCTGAGTCCTGCTTTTGAAATATCTCGCCATGATAATCCCTCCTTCACTAGGGAACGGGCGGAGCGGAGAAGTTTCTTAATCCGTCCGAGCGGGAAAGGTGAACCCAGTCCTCCCCGTAAGTATGGAGGAAGACTTCCAGAGAGGTCCATTCCCCCGATTGAAAAACGTCGCAGATAAAATCCCCCTCCCCGGAAAAACGGGGAACAAAAAGGGCTGTATGGAAATACTGCCACAGGGTGACGCTCTCTCCTTCGGGAAGCCAGGGGGAACTCACGGCGCCCCAGTATATACGCCCCGGGCGGTCCACGGCCAGAAGATAAAGAATCGTATCAAGATCTTCCGCCGGATAGCCCACATCGGCTTTATAATCATAAAAGGGAACCCTGTCCACATCCATCTCGCCGTAATCCGTATCGATTCCCGTAAAGGCCTTTCGCAGCCGGCTGGCAATATTCCTGGTCCAGTCCAGTCCGAATCGGGGATCGCGGTAGCCGAAATTTCTGTCCCAGGAACTCTCTTTATCCCGCCAGGTTTCGGGCAGGTATAACAGATCGGCAAATGTCAGATAATTTCCCTCTCCGTAGGGGGCTTTGGCATAGAAGCCGTCGGCCACCCACTTGAGAAATCCGGAGCAATTGACCCCGACCGGCTGGACGGTCTGCGGCAGACCGGTCTCGATATAGACCCAGTCACCCTGTTCATCCATAGCCCCGTCATCGGCGTAATCCAGCCGGGCTGTTCCCTTCTCCAGTTCGAAACTCAGATTCCCCAATATCCGCCACTCTTCATAGGAGCAGTCTGTGAGCAGACCGTTCCAGTCAATAATATTTTCCGTTATGGAAAGAATCCGGGCGAAGGGACTTAAGACCAGCTCGTCAAAGGCGACGGAAAGGGGGATGTTTTCATAGATGCGGCGGCCGTACAGATAAATATCCAGGTAGGAGCGTCCTTCGCCGGGAAACAGGCGGACAAAGGTATCCGCATCGTTCTGAAGAAAGATCTTTGCCTGAACAAAATCCCCCGTCCTGATATCTCTCTTAATGACCCAGTTTCCCCGGCCCATGGTGGGGAACTTCCCGTCACGCTCGTTGAGAAAGAGCATATAGAAGGACGTTTCCGCCCTTCGAAGCTCAAACTTCACATCCCTTTCCGACACGACCTGACCGGAGACAGCAGCGGGAACATGCATAACCGTATAGTAGGGGGCCATGATGCTTTCGGAGTATTTTTGGCGGATTTCCCAGTTCTCCGTGAAACCTGCCTGCGTCAGTTTCTCCTCATATTCATCCAGGGAAGACTGCGCTCCCAGGGAAAAAAAAGCCAGAAGAGTCAGCAGGACAGGCAGCAGGGGAAATCCCTTCACGGTCAATACTCCTTTTTCGCGCTCTGCTTCAATTCCATCTCAATGGGAACTGAAGAGAACCGAAACTCCTTGCGGATCTGATTCTGAATATAGCGCGTATAGGACTCGGGGAAGCTCTCCTTCCTGTTCACAAAAAGCAGGAAATGGGGAGGCGCCGTATCAACCTGTGTCAGATATTTCACCTTCAGAGCTCTTCCCGAAACATAGGGAAGGGGATTGTAATCCACCCACTCCCTGAGGGCCTCATTGAGCTGGGCGGTGTTGATGCGCTGATTCATCTGCTTCTGAACGGACACAACGGCATTGAGAAGGGCATCGAGATTCGTGCCGTCCTTCGCCGAGATATTCACCAGGGGAGCAAAGGACAGAACCGGGAAGAGAAAGCGGACCTTATCCTCCAGTTCTTCAATCCTCTCCTTGTCGCCTTTCATTTCATCGATCTTGTTCAGGGCCATGACAACACCGGTCCCTTTTTTCACGATCTGGGCGGTGATTTTCTTATCCTGCTCGGTAAGGCCTTCCAGGGAATCCATAAGAAGAACGACCACATCGGCTTCCTCGATGGTTTTCAGGGCTCTGTTGACCGAGTAATACTCAACATTCTCCTTAACCATCTTCTTGCGGCGGATTCCCGCGGTGTCTATCAGACGCACGCTTTTGCCCTTATACCGGAAATACCCGTCGATAATGTCACGGGTCGTACCGGCGATGGGAGAAACGAGAGCTCGCTCATCCTTCAGAAGACGGTTGAGCAGGGTCGATTTTCCCGCATTGGGCTTTCCCAGTATGGCGATAGTCAGATCGGGAATGATCTCGGCCCTTTCCTTGCCCTCCTTGGCCAGCTCGTTAAGCCGCTTGACCATGGTCTCTTTCAGTTCGGCCAGATTTCTGTTGTGGGCGGCGGAGACACCGATGACATGCTCGAATCCAAGGGAATAGAATTCCCAGACCAGGGGCTCCTTCTCGGGAGTATCCACCTTATTCACCACAATGATAAGCCGATCCGTGTAGGGACGGACCATCTTGACCATGGCTTCGTCTTCGGCGGTCATTTCACCCGCCTCCAGTACGAGCAGTATCAGGGAAGCCCTGTCCAGCTGCTCCACGCTGCGTTCCGCCACGATGCTGTCAAAACGGTCATCCCGCTCCAGTTTATAGCCACCCGTATCAACGAGCAGCACATCCTTACCGGCGACGGTACAAGCTTCCTCTATCGCATCCCTCGTCACACCGGGGGTCGGATCCGTTATGGATCTTCTTTTTCCGTACAGCCGGTTGAAAAGGGTTGATTTCCCCACATTGGGTCTGCCGACTACAGCGACGACCGGTAGGGTTCTGTTATCCTGAATTGCCAAATCTTTTCTCCATCCAGAGCCGGGTAAAATCGTTAATTTCTTTGTATGAGTGCATTTCGAGTATCATACCCAGCAGTTCTTCCGACTCCGTAATGGATACGGACCGGATAATTTTCTTAATCTCCGGCAAACTATAAGCGCTCATACTGATTTCGTCCAGCCCTAAGCCCAGCAGAATCGCCGTATAAAGCGGCTCTCCTCCCATCTCACCGCATAGACTGACCGGAATGCCGTGCTTATGGGCGTTCTGAACCACCATGTGTATCATACGGATCAGACCCGGATGAAGGGGCTGATACATGTGAGCGACCTTTTCATTACCCCGGTCTATCGCAATGGAGTACTGAATCAGGTCATTCGTTCCGATGGAGAGAAAATCCGCCTTCTCCGCCAGAATATCCGATGTCATGGCCGCCGAGGGCACTTCAATCATGAGCCCGATAGGAAGGGATCCGTTAAAGGGAATGCCCTCTTCGGTCAGCTCTTTCTTAACCTCATCCACACGGTGCAGGGCTTCTTCGAACTCCTCTATGCCAGATATCATGGGAAACATGATTTTCAGATTACCGTAGTGGGACGCTCTGAGAAGGGCCCTTATCTGGGTGTGGAAGATATCCTTTTTTTCCAGGCAGAAGCGGATGGCCCGCCAGCCGAGAAGCGGATTGGATTCGTTCATAGACTCTATCTCGGAAATGAGCTTGTCACCCCCTACATCCAGAGTCCTTATGGTTACCGATCTGTCCCCCATGGATTCAAGGACTTCCCGGTAGGCCTGAAACTGAGCCTCCTCGCTCGCCGTTTCCCGGCGGTTCATAAAGAGGAATTCGCTTCGGAAGAGCCCGACCCCTTCGGCGTTCATGTTCAGTACCTGATCGGTCTCGGCGGGAAATTCAATATTGGCATTCAGGCGGATGAGCTTCCCGTCGGTCGTTTCGGCGGGAAGATCGGTGATGTTGAAAAGCTGGGACTCCTTCTTCTCAAAGAGGGTTCGCTTGTTTCTGTAAAGCCCCAGGGTGTGCTCATCCGGGTCAATGATGACCAGCCCTTCGATTCCGTCCGCGATGATATTCTGTTCGGAACAGACTTCCTTGGTAATGGATTTAAGGCCGACGATGGCGGGGAAACCGAAGGAACGGGCCAGAATAGCCGTATGGGATGTTTTTCCCCCCACATCCATAATGACGCCCAGGATCTTTCGCCGGTCCAGCTGAAGCATCTCCGTGGCCAGAAGATTATGAGCGACAAGGACCACTTCCCTGTCGACCTGTCCCAGTGTTATTCTCTTACGGGATAAAAGGTGATCAATAATACGGCGAGAGGAATCCAGAATGTCGGAAGACCTCTCCCTTAAATAGGAGTCCTGTGTCGCTTCCAGCTGTTCGACCAGAGAGTTGACCGTTTCCTGAAGAACCCATTCCACATTCTTCAGTTCCTTTTCGATTCTCTCGTGGGCGAGTTCATTAAAACAGGGATCATAAAGCATCAGCGCATGGGCTTCCAGTAGGGCATGCTGATCCCGGGCATCCTTATCCAGGGATTCCTTGATGAGCTGTATCTCCTCGGCCGCTTTTGACACGGCCAGCTTCAGTCTGGCTACTTCGCTTTCCACATCTTCCGCGGTTACGTGAAACCGTGGTATAGCAGTGGGAGATTCATTGTATAAGAGGACTTTGCCTATGGCTATCCCCGGGGAAGCGGGAATACCTTTTATTGTCTTCACCATCATTATAATAGCCCATGGGCATCCCATTGTCAAATGAGAAAAAAGGGGCTATCATTCTCTCAATGACCAAAAAAATCATCGATCCTTCCCTTAAAAAAAAGTACACCGCCCGGACCGGCAAGGACGGGGAAAAGGGAAAATCCGGAAGAAACCTCGGTCTTCTGTCCCTCTTTTTCGTACTGCTCTCCCTCGTCCTCATCGTGGGCAAGCTGACCCTGGAAGGCAAGCTGGCTTCCGATCCACCGAAAAGTCCTTCTTCCCTTCCCACGGTCACCAGGACGGAGATCGAGCGGGAAACGCCGAAGACAGTCCTGCTGCCCGAACCGGAAGCCCCCGCACTGTCCACCGAATCCCTTCCCACAGAAGAACCGCCTCGGGAGGAACCCCAGCCCGAAGCGGTTCCCCTTAAGGAGTATCAGAGCCGGCTTTTCTTTTTGAAGATCAATGACGAAGGTCAGATCCTCCTCAAAAGCATTATGCGGAATATTCAGTACGACGAAGGCCTTCTTGCCGCCACTCTGAACGCGCTTCTGGCCGGACCTTCCCAGGAAGATCTGATGAAGGGATATTTCACCCTCATTCCCAGCGATACGGTTATCAATAAAATATCCCTGAAGGACGGAATCGCCTGGATAGACGTGAACGAGTCATTCCGGTATAACCACCTCGGCTTTGAGGGATATCAGGCGCAGCTTAAGCAGCTGGTGTATTCCGCTACGGAATTCTCCTCTGTTCAGGGGGTCAGGATAACCATAAACGGCATGGAAGAAGATTTTTTGAATGCCGAAGGGATCAGTATCGGCGACGTCCTCACAAGAGAATCATTCTAAGAGGGGACTCACTCCCCCAGTGCCCGGCTGATCATATTTTCAATCGTATCAAGACTTTCGGTAAGAGGCTTCGAGACAGGTTCTATCAGGGCGAGAAACTCCTGATTTCCCCCTTTCTTACCTTTAATCTGTGAAGGAGTCAGCTTTAATACCCTCAGCTCCTCCTCCTCAAGCGCCCGGGCAACATCCATAAGAACAGAACGAATCTTATCGGGATCATCGACAACACCGTTGAAGTCCTCGCTGTTTTCGATCTCAAACTGAGGTTTTATCAGGGCAATAAGCCGTTTTTGAGTGGTGAGGCCGATTATTTTTGAGGCCGCCCCTCTGATGGATCGGAACGAAAGATCGGCCACTCCCATGTGGGGAGCAGGCTCCAGATCCTCCACATCCATGATATTGCATTTTTCACGGGAGAGAACCCGCGTATCGCTTCTCAGGGAATAATCGAGCTGATTGTAGCCAACGTCCACGGCATAAACGAGACTGGCTCCCCTCTGCAGGAGGCAATCGGTAAATCCCCCCGTGGAAGCCCCGGCATCAAGAAATATTTTTTTCCGGCAGTCTATACCCCATTCTTCCAGCGCCCCGTCCAGTTTATATCCGCCCCGGGAAACAAACTTTTTCAATCTGATTTCTATATCCGACCGGCTGTCCACTTTTCGGGCGGTATCCCGGATTTTCTCCCCATCGCAGAAAACATTACCGCAAAGGACATAGGCATAAAGCTCACCTTCTTTTTTTTGGGGATAACGTTCTTTCAACAGGCTCAGAAGGGGTTTTTTCAATAGATCAGATCCTTATTCTTTCGATTTTCACGGTCTGCCCCGTGTCCCCGTCCAGGGTAATAAAAACACCGCACAGCTGTGTCACTCCGTCCACGATCTCGCTTTTCAGGGGCATCTGCGTCTGGGCCCGCTTCACGGATAATTCGGGGTCTGTTCCAATAACACTGTTCTTAACTCCGATACAGCCGATATCCGTAATATAGGAGGTCCCCTTTTCCCAAATCCTTTCATCCGCTGTCTGCACATGGGTGTGTGTACCCACCACAGCCGAAACCTCACCGTCAAGATAAGCGGCCAGAGACTCCTTCTCCGCCGGGTCTTCGGCGTGAAAATCCACAATGATATTTTTTGTTTCCCGCTGCAGGACAGGAAGAAGTTTCTTCATAACCGTGAAGGGGGAGTCCACATGGCTTCCCATGCGCACACGGCCCTGGATGTTCACAAAGGCGAGCTTTCTGTCACCTTCTCCTGCGATACAGTAACCGTGCCCGGGAACGCCGGAAGGATAATTCTCCGGCCGGAGCAGATGATCGAACTTATCCAGATAGGGCAGGATTTCCCGTTTCTGCCAGATATGATTCCCCGAGGAGATGATATCAACGCCCCGGGCAAAAAATAGGTCTACCTGTTCAGGGGTTATGCCGAATCCATCGGCGGCGTTTTCCCCGTTCACGGCGATAAAATCAGGATGATACTCTTTTCTCAGTCCGTCAAGACTGAAAAAAAGAGCCCTGCATCCCGGCTGTCCTACGACATCACCGAGAATCAGAACTCTTATTTCTTTCATAGGATGGTCCTATTTAACGGGCGTATTCCACTACCCGTGTCTCTCTGATGATTGTCACCCGAATCTTACCGGGGTATTTCAGCTCATCTTCAATTTTCTTGGCGATATCCTTCGCCAATTCCTTGGCCCTGCTATCGTTGACCCTTTCGTTATCGACCATAATACGAAGTTCACGGCCTGCCTGTACGGCGAAGACCTTATCCACTCCCGTGAAGCTCATGGCAATTTTCTCGAGATTTTCCAATCTCTTGATATAGTTATCCATAGTCTCACGGCGGGCACCGGGCCTGGCCGCCGAGATGGCATCGGCTACCTGAACGATAACCGCTTCCACACTCTCGGGCTGAACATCGTTATGATGAGAAGCCACGGCATTGACAACAGCGGGAGATTCACCCATTCTGCGGCAAAGCTCGGCACCGACCTCGGCATGGTTTCCCTCACCGTCTGTCTCAAGCCCTTTACCAATGTCATGAAGCAATGCAGCTCTCTTGGCAATGGTAACATCGGCTCCGATTTCGGCAGCGATCATACCGGCCATAACGGCGACTTCCTTGGAGTGTGCCAGAACGTTCTGACCGTAACTCGTTCTGAAATGGAGACGCCCCAATCCCTGAATTCCATCGGGCTTCACATCGTGAATACCCAGATCAAAGAGAAGTTTCTCCCCCTCTTCAAAGATCGTCTGACCAATTTCTTTGGCTACCCTCTGAACAACTTCCTCGATACGGGCCGGGTGAATCCGTCCGTCCGAAACAAGCCGCTCCAGAGCAATCTTGGCAATAACTTTTCTAATGGGATCAAAACAGGAAATAACAACTGCTTCCGGAGTATCATCGATAATGATATCAACTCCCGTCAGAGTTTCGAGTGTTCGGATATTCCGCCCTTCCCGTCCGATGATCCGCCCTTTCATTTCATCATTGGGCAGACTAACGGATGTAACGGTAATTTCGGAGCTGATGTCCGTAGCCAGCCTCTGAATAGTGGTGACCAGAACATCCCGGGCCTTTTTATCCGCCGAAAGCTGGGCTTCGGCTTCAATCTTATTAATAAGAGCCTGGGCATCATGCTTGGCGTCATTCTCAAGATTCGCTATGATTAATTTCTTAGCCTCTTCCTGAGTCAAGCCGGAAATGCGTTCCAATTCCGTTCTAAGCGTCAGTTCCTGATCCTTCAGTTCCTGCTGATTTCTTTCTAACTCTTTTTCATTTTCAGAAATTCGATTCTGGGCTTTCTCGATCTCCTGAGCTTTCTGCTCCAGATTATCTTCTTTTTGCTGAACCCTTTTCTCAAACCGTTGAAGATCGGTGCGTCTATCCCTCAGTTCTTTATCGAACTGACGACGCTCTCTCATTATCTGGTCCTGAGCTTCAAGAAGAAGACTTTTCTTCTCCTGTTCCGCTTCCGTTACCGCATCCAGCTTCAGTCTGGCAGCTCTCTGCTCAGATGAAGACAGTTGATAGCGGGAATATATCCATCTAATTAACCAACCAATTGCAACACCGGCGAGGGAAAGGATTGTAGTCACTAATGCAGGCGACATATTTTTCCCCTAATTTACGATATTACAACCATTATATAGGTAATTCTACCTTTGTCAAGAAAGATATTTTCACCCTGACATGCATGCTGAGCCGGGGTTAGAGGGAATCTATGAGAGAAAAAGCAATTCGTTGGGATTGGAGCTTTTCTCTTTGAACCCAAGCATGAGATAAACCTTCTCTCCCCGGTATATCAATGGCATGAAAAGCAGGGAGTTAACATATTTAAAAGCAATCCAGTCCCAGTTCTGCCCCAGGAATGTACTCTTTTTCGCGCCGTCAATACCGACAATTTTTCTTTTATCCAGAATATCGGTACACAGTTCGGCTGATTTTTCGATAAGATAATCCTCGGGGTACCTGTTCATACCGATGGAGAGAACCGCTTTATACCCCCCCTCTTCCCGGGCAATGATAACAGCACACTGGGCATCGATTTTACGGGAGTAATCAAGGAGAGCCTTATAAGCACCCCGTTCATTATCCACATACCCCTTCCTATAGGCGTCAAAATCAAACCCGTCCTTAGCCAGGGGGATGGATTCCGTGCCGGTATCGGTAAAAAGGAAGCCGTCTTCTTCAAAACTGACATCGGGAAAGAGACCTTCAGACTTAACGGAAATGAGAGAATCCATACCAAAATCTTTGGCAGAAACAGTTTGACTGTCATCCCCGGGTCTATCACTTTCAGATAGATTCTTATTACCCAGTTCAGTCATCACCTCTTCCAATGTAAAAAGATAATGGATAGAATCATTTTCATCATCAAGTTCTTCCAGCACCTCAACCGATTCCATCTCTTCCAGATCGTCTTCAAAAGGTTCAAGATCACCTTCTACATCTTTAGCGGCCATTGCATTACTTCCTTCCCATGAAGGCAGCAGACCTTCGGTATAATCTTCCAGCTCTTCCAGATCCGCTTCTTTGTCAACTGCTTCAACCATGGGTAATTCTTCTAATTCCTTATTATCTACAGGCAAATTATCAAGGGACAGCTCTTCTAAAACTTCCAGTTCCTCGACTTCATCCAGTTCCTCGGCTTCATCCAGTTCCTCGGCTTCATCCAGTTCCTCGGCTTCATCCAGCTCTTCGACTTCATCCAGCTCTTCGACTTCATCCAGCTCTTCGACTTCATCCAGCTCTTCGACTTCATCCAGCTCTTCGACTTCATCCAGCTCTTCGACTTCATCCAGCTCTTCGACTTCCGTCGAAACCATATCCGTGTCGCCGTCATCATCAAGAGATTCCACCTGGACTGGTTTCATGCCTGCAAAAGGACTGTCGCTCTTACTAACGCCGGGAACCTCTTTCGTAGTTGTTGCTGCCGAAGAAACAGTATTTACCGGGAAGGAAATCTGAGCTGATTCCAGTGCTTTCCTGATCAGTTTTTCCAATTCATCCGGATCAATAACTGCCTTAGTCTTTCTCTCCTCAGCCTGCTTATTGTGATAAACGGCCAGTATATCGATGATTTCCTGCCAGTTTTTATTCAGAAGCTTATCGATTTCGCTTTCATCACCCTTGAGTTTGATTGCTTTTTTAAATTCCCGGTAATACTCAATCTTTCGAGACTGTAATTCCCGATCCCAGGCATCCCATTCCAGAGATTCCCGACTCTCAAGCCAATTCCGCAGGAAGTTCAATTGAAACTTTTTCAATCGTTCATTCAGGATGACCAGACTGTCCTGTCTGACATTTAACAGGAGCAGGAGAAATAGGAAAAGAGTGATAAATACCACTATAAAAAAAAGAAATCTTAACAGTTCGGGGATTTCAAAGGTCTTATCATCCAGAAGAATTCCCCAGCTGACCTCCCCCTTGTAAGTGATCAGACTGAAGCGGCCGTCACTTCCATCCTCTACCATGGGCACAACTAAGTCGGGAGATTCTTTCTGCCAATTCTCAACGACAATTTCCCTGACCTCTTCATATAATGCTTCCGGTACATCAAGAACAAAACCCTGAGACCCCATTATCCGGATCGTACTGGGATCGGAAATAATACCTTCCGATATAAAATCGTCCTTAATCCCCTGAAGAGTAAAAGCAATCAGGGCTGTTCCTCTGAAAAGCCCGTAGTTATCCATTGAGGGGAGGGAAAGGAAGAAACGGTTGCTTGCACCATCAAGATAAAAGATATCAGAAGATGTTAAGCTGTCTTCTCTTTCATAAAGTCCGATTTGTTCATGAAAATCTTCAAGATCTACCCAGTTTTTATATACAATTTTCTGATTGTTCCTCAACAATACATCATTATCGGATGTACTATAATGAACACGCTGACCATCGGTATCAATGATACGGAGAGATTCAAATCCCGGCAGATCCCTGTGAAGTTTTTGAATAAGCCTGTCCCGTTCGACAATATCCTTATCCAACTGTTCAAGATCAAAAACTTTTGTGAAAGCCCCTGACTCTACAAAAAGGGATAATCTTTCATGGAGGGATCTTTTGTATTCGGAAATGAGCTGGTCGGAATAGGCCAGGATGCCCGATTCACGATTTATGACAGACTGGCGGTAGAGACGAATTTCAAAACCCTTAAAAACACCGGCCCCGGAGAGGAAAAACAATCCGCCGGTCATTAATAGGGTGAGAAAAAAACTTAATGAAATTTTCGTCGTACTTCGCATCGCTATCCTGTTAGCCAATATCCAAAAAAAATAGGAAGAACAATAGTCCTTCCTACTTATTATCGACAACTGATGCTCTGAAAGTTAGCACTAGTTTTCTCTTTAATTGTCTGAGGATTTTAACTCCTCAATTTACTCATCCACCTTTTCTTCGGCGGGAGCTTCTGCAGGAGTTTCGGCCTTTTCTACAACCTTTTCCTCAGCAGCTTTGGGGGCAGCCTTTTTGGGGGCGGCCTTTTTGGCTTTCTTGGGCGCAGCTTTCATTTCTTCTTCTACAAGCTCAAGAATAACCATTTCCGCAGCATCACCTTTCCGGCTGCCGATTTTAAGGATTCTGGTGTATCCACCGGGTCTTTCCTTAAACTTGGGGGCGATTTCAACAAACAGTTTGTTGATAACGTCCTTTTCCTGAACGGTTTTTGCGACGATTCTTCTGTTATGTACAGAATCAACCTTGGCGCGGGTAATCATTTTTTCCGCAGTTCTGCGAATCTCACGAGCCTTGGCTTTGGTTGTCTTAACTCTCTCATACTTAAGAAGAGAGGTAACCATGTTTCTCTCAAGCGCTTTTCTATGGCTTGATTTACGGCCTAAACGGTTAAACCCGATTCTATTATGCATCTTACTCTTCCTTCTTCTTTTCCAATTTTATAGAATTCTTGAGAACGCTATAATCCACCATACCGAGACTCAGATTCCATTCCTTCAACCTTTCCTTGATCTCAGTAAGAGACTTCTTACCGAAATTCCTGGTTTTGGCAATTTCATCTTCGGTCTTTCTGGTAAGATCACCAATGGTTCTGATATTGGCGTTCTTCAGACAGTTGCTGGACCTAACTGAAAGTTCAAGTTCTTCTACAGGAGTATCAAGAAGCTGGCGGATTTTTTCTTCTTCCTCATCAACTTCTTCATCACCAATAACGCTGTCTTCATCAAAATTAATAAAAACCGTAAAGTGGTCCTTGGCAATCTTTGATGCTTCAGCAAGGGCATTTTCGGGAGAGATAGATCCATCAGTCCATACTTCAAGTATAAGCTTGTCGTAATCCGATCTCTGTCCGACACGGGTATTCTCAACGGTATACTTCACTTTCGTAATGGGAGAATAAATGGAATCGACGGGAATCGTTCCAATTGTCTCTATATACTTCTCATGCAGCTCCGCGGGAACATAACCCCGTCCCAGGTCAATCTGAACTTCCATATCTAAATTTGCCCCATCCATAAGGGTACAAATATGATGGTCGCCATTAATAACCTCAACGCCATTTTTCTCAAAATCGGCGCCGGTTACTTTCTTCTGCCCCTTGCATTCAATGTTAATCGTCATCTCTTCAACATCTTCGGGAAGATTCAGTTTAAGAGATTTGAGGTTGCTGATAATCTCAGGGGTATCCTCTACGCAGTGAGGAATAGGTTCGAACTCGTTGGAAACAACATGGGACGAACCATCCTCGGCGTATGCAGTAACACGAATAGCTGATATGGCATATCCTTGAATAGAAGAAAGGAGAACACGCCTTAAGGTATTACCTACAGTATTACCATATCCTCTTTCAAAAGGATAAGCGGTGAACTTTCCATAGGAAGTATCCTCTTCCTTGTGTTCAAAGGTAATTCCTTTAGGTCTCTTAAAACCTTTGAGGAGATTTTTTCGTGCCATTTTGACTCCTTTAACCTAGATTAAACTCTTCTACTCTTCTTAGGACGACAACCATTATGGGGAATCGGAGTAATATCCTTTATGCTTTTTACCTGCAACCCCATGGCTCCCAAGGAGCGGATGGCAGATTCGCGTCCCATACCGGGACCCTTAACAAACACGTTTACTTCCTTAAGACCGTAATCCCGTGCTCTGCTCGTAGCGGTTTCGGCAGTGGTCTGCGCCGCATAGGGAGTAGATTTCTTAGCTCCCTTGAAGCCGAGAGAACCGGCACTACTCCAGGAAATAGTATTTCCCTTAAGATCGGTAACGGTTACGATCGTATTATTGAAAGTAGCCTGAATGTATACATTACCTTCAAATACCGTCTTTTTCTCTTTCTTTTTCTTCGCTTTAGCCAACTCTATTTCCTCCGCTCACTACTTCTTCTTTTTAGCTACGGTTTTGGCCTTACCCTTACGAGTACGGGCATTGGTCTTGGTTCTCTGACCACGAACGGGGAGACCTCTTCTATGCCTGAGGCCCCGGTAACAACCGATGTCCATCAACCGTTTGATGTTAAGGGCCGTTTCAGATCTGAGACGTCCTTCAACTTTGTATTCATTTTCAATGACCTGTCTTAACTCATTTACTTCTTCCAGGCTAAGATCATCCATTCTTTTCAGGGGATCTACACCGGTTTTATCGCAAATTTCTCTGGCCGATGTTCTACCGATCCCGAAAATGTATGTTAATGCGATTTCTGCATGTTTGTTAGGTAGGTCAATACCAGCAATACGAGCCACTTATAGCCTCCTACTTCTGTCTCTGTTTATGTTTGGGATTCTGGCAGACGATTCTTAGAACGCCTTTCCTTCTAATTACTTTACATTTGTCACAAATGGGTTTTACACTTGCTCTAACCTTCATATTATACCTCTTTTTACTCCGTATCACAGATTTCTGGATTTGAGTTTTCCTCCCTTAACAAGCCCATCATGATGATGCATCTTTAAATGCCCTTCAATCTGCGACATGGTATCAAGATCAACTCCCACAAGGATAAGCAGTGAAGTACCGCCCATCAGATAGGAAATCGACGTGGGAAAATTGAATACCAAAACCACGAGCGAAGGAATAAGCGCGATGAGTGCAAGGAAGAGAGAACCGGGCAATACAATCCGGTTCAGTATTTTGGTCAAGTACGCTTCCATATTCTCGGAACGGATTCCGGGAATAGAACCACCGTTTTCTCTGATCTGTCTGGCAATTTCTATGGGGTTCAGTGATACCTGAGTATAGAAATAGGCGAAGAAGACAATCAAGAGAGTATATGTTATAAGATACGCCGGACCACGAGGTCGGAGAAAACTTGCAAATGCAGCCCAACCGGAATGGGAAGGACCAAGCATGGATGCTACCGTCAAAGGCAAAGTCAAGATGGAAGAGGCGAAGATAACCGGAATAACTCCGGAAGGATTGATCTTCAGGGGTATATAGGCATTCTGAGCTCCATACACTTTTCTTCCCACAATACGCTTTGCATAGTGAACGGGAATCTTCCGCTGTCCCTGCTGTTCATAAATTACCATAATGACAACGCCGACAAACATCATGAAAGCGAAGATTACGAATACAGGGTTGATGTTCCCCATTCCAATCTCGCTCACAAGCTGCGCTACGGCTCCAGGCATTCTGGCAACAATACCGGTAAAAATAACAAGGGATATACCATTTCCAACACCCTTCTCATTTATCTGTTCTCCGATCCACATGAGAAACAAAGTTCCCACGGTTACTGTTAATATGGCGACTGCATTAAACTTCCAGCCGATAAGGCCGGGGTTAATTATGTCTGGAATCGTTCGTGCGTACTGAGTTACGGTAAAAGACTGAACCAAACAAACGACGACCGTACCATATCTGATATATTTCTGAATCTTTTTTCTTCCTCCGTCTCCCTCTGATACTCTTTTAAGAGCAGGGAAAACGAGAAGAAGAAGCTGCATGATAATAGACATAGAAATATATGGCATAATACCAAGCATAAATACAGAAAAGTTCTTAAAAGCTCCACCAGCAAAGAAGTCGAGATAATCGGTTAAACCGAGTCCTCCGCTCTGACCGGTCTGAGTAAGAAAATAAGAGTTCAGGGCCTGTACATCAATACCGGGAATCGGCAGGACCGCACCGATCCTGAAGACTAAAAGCATCCCGAGGGTGAAAAGCACCCGTTTTCTCAGTTCCTTTACTCTAAATATTCTAGCAAGAGCATTATCAGCCATACAAACCTATCCCGATTAATTTTTTTCTGCAACGGATCCGCCGGCTTTGACAATTTTGTCCTTTGCCGTTGCGGATACATTCGTTAATTCTACCTCAAGTTTCTTCTTGATGTCACCATTGCCAAGTATTTTTACGTTTGTTTCACTTTTTTTGATCAAACCCTTAGCAACAAGTGTCTCCAAGTTTACCTTTTCACCATCTTCAAAGAATTTTTCCAGAAGATCCAGGTTAACAGGAACAGCCGTTTTTTTGAAGGGATAATTGGAAAATCCCCGGGCAGCAACACGGCGGAACAGAGGCATCTGTCCACCTTCAAAACCGATGGATACACCACCACCGGAACGTGCTTTCTGTCCCTTATGGCCTTTACCGGATGTTTTACCATGACCGGAACCGTGACCACGGCCAACCTTTTTTTTATTTTTGTTAGCTCCCTCAGGAGCCTTAAGCTTCATATCACTCATTATTTGATCTCCTCAACCTCAACAAGATGAGAAATGGAATTAACCATCCCCATAATTGCGGGAGTAGCATCTTTTTCAACAACAGAGTTCATCTTACCAAGTCCCAGAGCTTTGGCTGTCGCCCTCTGCTCGGGTTTGCGGCCGATAGTACTCCGTACGAGCTTCACACGGATTTTACCTTCATTCTTCTTAGCCATAATTAACCCCAGAATTCCTCAAGATTCTTTCCGCGGCCTTCGGCTACCTTTTTGGCGTCAAAGATATTCTCCAGTCCGTTAAAAACACCCTTAACAATGTTCATGGTGTTCTTGGAACCGAGAGATTTGGAAAGAACGTCATGGATGCCGGCAGCTTCCATAACGGCACGAACGGGTCCACCGGCAATAATTCCGGTACCGGGAGCCGCAGGTTTAAGAAGAACGGAAGCACTTTTGTAATTACCCAGGATATCGTGGGGAATTGTAGTACTCTTAATGGGTACTGTGATCATGTTCTTCTTTGCTTTTTCAACACTTTTGCGAATTGCTTCAGTTACGTCGTTAGCTTTTCCGAAACCGTATCCGACACGGCCTTTACCGTCTCCGACAACCATGAGCGCAGAAAATGACATTTTACGACCACCCTTAATAGCTTTTGAAACTCTATTAAGCCTGATCAGCTTTTCTACAAACTCTTTTTCTTCGTTTCTGTCTTTATATGCCATTACCTGTCCTCTTAAAACTCAATTCCGGCTTTTCTGGCACCGTCGGCAATAGCTTTGACAACGCCGTGATAAAGATAACCGTTACGGTCAAAAACAACAGTCCCGATTTTAGCTTCCTTCATGCGTTCGCCAATTACCTGACCCAGTTTTTCACCACCGGAAATATTAGGCTTAATGTCGGCCATATCCTTTTCAAGGGAAGAAGCGGAAACAAGGGTTCTTCCAGCAACATCATCAATTACCTGGACACTGATGTTCTTATTGCTTTTAAAAACGCTCATCCGGGGCCTTTCAGCTGTACCGGTAATCCGTTTCCGGACATGTTTCTTTCTCTGAAGCCGCTTTATGCTTTTTTCTTTAATCTTATCCATAATACACCACTACCTACTTAGATCCGGATTTACCGACTTTCCGTCTGATGTTCTCGTCTTCATACTTGATTCCCTTGCCTTTGTAAGGTTCGGGGGGTCTGAGACTCCGGATTTCGGAAGCAACCTGACCAACAATGGCCTTATCGATACCGGAAACAACAACTTTGTTGGTTCCATCGATGGCTACGGCAGCACCTTCGGGTATAACATACTCTATTTGAGTAGAATAACCAAGGCTGAGGAGAAGGTTTTTTCCCGTCATCTCTGCTCTGTAACCTACACCGTTGATTATAAGGGCTTTTTCAAAACCCTTGGAAACACCGGTAACCATGTTATCGAGAAGCTTTCTGTAAAGACCATGCATGGATTTTGCCGCTTTGGAATCGTCCACTCTGGATACTACAACTTCTTTTTCCTGAATATCAAAGGAAACTTCGGAATGAAACTTCTGTGTAAGCTCACCCTTAGCTCCCTTAACGGTAAGGATATCATCCTTAACCGAAATACTTACACCGGAGGGAATACCTACCGGTTGATTGCCTATTCGTGACATACCATACTCCCCTTACCAAACAGTACAGAGAATTTCGCCGCCGACCTTGTTCTGAACAGCCTTCTTACCGGTGGTGACACCGATGGAAGTAGATACGATAACCGTACCGTAACCGTTGAAAACCCGGGGGATCTTCTTGTATCCGGTATAAACCCGCCGACCGGGGGTTGATACAGACTTGAGACCATTAATGATGGGATTGGAGTTCTCATCATACTTCATGATCACACGGATATAGCTCTTGCCAGTATCCTTATCTGTAATCTTCTTAAAATTCTTTATATACCCTTCATTCTTCAGGATCTTGATAACTTCCAGCTTGAGTTTGGAAGGCATGATATCTGCCTTTTCCAATTTGGCTCTACTGGCATTCCTGATTTTAGTAAGCATATCTGCTACGGGATCGGAAACACTCATTTCACACTCCTACCAGCTGGATTTAGTTACACCGGGAATCATCCCGTCATTGGCCAATTTTCTAAAACAGATCCTGCACATATCAAATTTTCTCATATATCCACGAGGTCTGCCGCATATCTTACAACGTCTAACTACCCTGGTTTTATATTTAGGCTCTCTCTCAGCCTTGATTATCAGCGATTTCTTTGCCATCTACAAACTCCCTATTTTCTAAAAGGCATTCCAAACTTCTTAAGAAGTTCTCTTGCCTCATCATCAGATTTTGCCGAAGTTACAATGGCTACATTCAGACCGGAAACCCTTTCGATCTTATCGTAGTCAATCTCAGGAAAAATGATTTGTTCCTCAATTCCCAGAGAATAGTTACCACGTCCGTCAAAAGCCTTGGGGTTTACACCCCTGAAGTCCTTAACACGGGGAAGGGAAATGCTTACAAGACGATCAAGAAACTCATACATCATGTCGCCGCGGAGAGTAACCTTGGTTCCGATCTCCTGGCCTTCACGAATCTTGAAAGTAGCAATAGACTTTCTGGCTTTAGTCTTAATCGGTTTCTGTCCGGTGATAAGACCAATTTCTTCAACTGCCGCATCAAGAAGTTTCTTGTTGGCTACAGCTTCACCCACGCCCATGCTAACTACAATCTTTTCCAGTTTGGGAATCTGCATTGTAGATTTATATTTAAACTCACTGTTCATTTCTGCAGCAAGCTTCTCTTTGTAGAGCTTCTTCAGTCTGGGTATATTGTTCTTAGCCATTACAGTTTTTCCCCACATTTCTTACAAACCCGGGTTTTGGCGTCATCAGTTACCTGAAAACCAATACGGGTAGGTCCGCATTTCTTGCAAAGAATCATTACGTTGGAAATCTGCAGGGGAGCTTCGATTTCGGCAATGCTGCCCTTCTCACCTTCCCGCTGGGGTTTCATGGTCTTTTTAACCATGTTAAGCCCTTCAACGATAACTCTTCCTTCCTTTCTGTCAATCTTTAATATACGTCCATCTTTGCCTTTATCTTTACCGGCAATGATACGTACATTATCACCTTTTTTAAGTTTAACCTTTACATCAGTCATGATTAACTCCTAAAGTACTTCCGGCGCAAGGGATACAATTTTCATATATCCCGTATCGCGCAGCTCTCTTGCTACGGGCCCGAAAATACGCTTTCCAACAGGAGCCAGGTTTGCATCAATAATAACACAGGCATTATCATCGAAACGGATGTAGGTACCGTCCAACCGTCTATACTCCTTGTGGGTACGAACGATAACGGCTTTCTTTACATCACCTTTCTTAATGGCTGCGTTGGGCAGGGCATCCTTAACTGATACAACGATGATATCGCCGACAGTTGCGAACTTTCTCTTGCTTCCGCCAAGAACTTTAATACACTGAACCTTTTTGGCACCGGAGTTATCCGCAACGTTTAAGTACGTATTATCCTGAATCATATAATCCTCCAGTTACCTATTTGGCTCTTTCGACAATTTCCTGGAGTACCCAGGTTTTGTCCTTGCTGATAGGTCTGCACTCAAGAATGCGAACCGTATCACCTTCGTTAGCCTCATTATTTTCATCATGGGCTTTGTATTTCACCGACTTGGATATATACTTCTTGTAAAGAGGATCAAGCTTGTGGGTAGAAATCTTTACAACGATGGTCTTATCCATTTTGCTGCTGACAACAAGGCCGGTAAAACTTTTTTTGTTAATTTTCGTATCACTCATTTATTCTACCTCAACCCTTATGCCTTTCTCTTACCCGATTCAACTTCGTTGATCAGGGTATTCAGACGGGCGATATTTCTACGGACAAGTCTCTTTTCCATAGGATTTTCCAGATGTCCCAGAACACTTTCAAAACGGATCTCATGAAGTCTTTTAGAAAGCTCCGTCTTTTTGTTTTTCATCTCATCCAGGGTAAGGTCATTAAAAGTATCTTTCATGTCCTAATTCTCCGCATGCTTTTCGACAAACTTGGTCTTGATCGGCAATTTGCTGCCGGCCAATTCCATAGCCCGTCTGGCAAGAGCAGGATCTACTCCGCCTAATTCGAACATAACCGTTCCCGGTTTAACCACAGCGACCCACTTCTCGGGGGCACCCTTTCCCTTACCCATTCTCGTTTCGGCAGGTTTCTTCGTGTAAGGTACATCGGGGAAAATCCGAATCCAAACCTTACCGGCCCTCTTACAATGACGAGTCATCGCAATACGGGCAGCCTCAATCTGACGGGCTGTAATCCATTGTCTATCCAGAGCGATGAGGCCAAATTCACCAAAGGCAATAGTATTGCCCCTAGTGGCATTACCCTTCATGTTACCTCTCATGCGCTTTCTGAACTTCGTCTTTTTGGGACTCAGCATAGCCTAACTCCTTGCCTGAGATTTATCTCTCTGTTTTTTTGCCAAGAGGCCAGCATCGTCATTCTTTTCGTGGCCGTAAACCTCTCCCTGAAAGATCCAGACTTTAACACCGATAACACCAAAAGTAGTGTGAGATTCGGCAAAACCGTAATCAATATCGGCCCGGAGGGTATGAAGGGGGATTCTTCCTTCCTTCACTTCGAGATTACGTGCCATTTCAGCACCACCGAGTCTACCGGAAACCTTGATCTTAATTCCCTGAACGCCGGATTTCATGGCATTCTGAACAGCCATTTTCAGTACGCGTCTGAAAGCGGCACGACCTTTAAGCTGTTTGGCAATATTCAGAGCGATTACCTGAGCATCAGCTTCAGGCTTTTTAATCTCTCTTATCTTAATCTGTATTTTCTTATCAGTCAGCTTCTGAAGTCTACCGCTGATTTTCTCAATGGTAGCACCCTTTGATCCGATGATAACACCGGGTCTAGCCGTATGGACGATCAAAGTGACCATCTGGGGCTGACGGATAATTTCCACGTCTCCGATATCGGCACCCTTAGTTTCGGGGTAATTCAGAAACGTTTTTCTAAGCATAAGATCTTCGTGAAGAGTCTTAGCATAGTCACGGGGATCAACATACCACCTGGATTTCCAGGTTTTGTTTACACCCAGTCTGAAACCGTAAGGATTTACTTTCTGTCCCATCGTTACTCTCCTGCCTTTCCAATTTCGTCAAGAACGACGGAAATATGACTGGTTCTCTTAAGAAGCCGGTCTGCCCTTCCTCTGGAACGGGCCCACATTCTTTTTGCGACCGGTCCGCCGTCAACCATCAACTCACTAATGTAGAGCATCTCTTCATCAAGCATGTCGTTCTGGTAAAGCGCGTTAGCAGCGGCAGATTCAACAACCTTCTTCAGATATTTCGCACCCTTGTTGGGAAGGGCTTCCAGAATGGCAACCGCTTCAACATAGGGTTTTCTGCGAATGTTATCCGCAATAGGTCTGATCTTAAAAGGAGACATGGGTAAATTCGTTACCTTTGCACTATAACCTTTCTTAGCTTCCATATAACCTATCTCCTAGCCTTCTTATCAGACGCGGCATGTCCGCGATAAGTTCTGGTAGGGGAAAACTCACCCAGTTTATGACCAACGAGGTTTTCCGTAACATATACGGGAACCCAGGTTTTTCCGTTATATACGGAAATTGTCATACCAACCATCTCGGGGATGATTGTGGAAGAACGGGAATAGGTTTTAATCATTCCCTTCTTGGCAGCTTCGCTCTCTGCTAGAACCTTTTTATATAAACTCTTTGCCACAAAAGGGCCCTTCTTAATTGATCTGGACATGGCAAACTCCTATTACTTTCTTCTCTTGACAATAAACTTGTCAGAATTCTTGTGTTTCTTTCTGGTTTTGTAACCTCTGGTCGGTTTACCCCAGGGAGAAACAGGATGACGTCCTCCGGAAGTTTTACCTTCACCACCACCATGGGGGTGATCCACAGGGTTCATAACAACACCACGAACCTTAGGACGTTTACCCATCCAACGAGAACGACCGGCCTTACCGATCTTAACGTTCATGTGATCCTCGTTACCAACTTCACCGATAGTAGCGATACATCTCTTGTGAACCATTCTCATTTCACCGGAAGAGAGCTTAAGAGTTACATAATCGCCCTCTTTAGCAGCGATGAGTGCACTTCCACCTGCAGCTCTTACAAGCTGAGCACCGCGACCGATCTGAAGCTCAACAGCATGAACCAGACGACCGACAGGGATGTTCTCCAAGGGAAGAGCGTTTCCAACTTCGATAGGAGAACCCTTACCGCTCATAATCTGATCACCGACTTTCATGCCTTTGGGACAAAGAATATATCTCTTTTCTCCGTCGGCATAGTTGATCAGGGCGATATTGGCACTTCTGTTGGGATCGTATTCAACGGAGGCAATCTTGCCGGGAACGCCGAACTTATCTCTTTTGAAGTCAATTGCTCTATATTTTCTCTTGTGTCCACCGCCACGGCGACGAACACTGATTCTTCCGCCGGCACCGCGTCCAGCGTTTTTCGTAACACCCCGGGAAAGGCTCTTTTCCGGTGTGTCTTTGGTAATCTCAGAGTAATCCAGACTCTGCCTGAATCTCTGGGACGGTGTCCTGGGATTATAAGTTTTCATACCCATATTAACAGTCTCCCTTTAACCTTACACGCCTTCCAGGATTTCGATTTTATCCCCGGGGGCCATGGTAACAACGGCTTTCTTCCATGCGGAAGTAAGTCCGTAACCTCTTTTATAAGTTGTAGCCGAAACGGGCATATTAGCCCTTTTCTTTCCCCTGACGTTTACAATGTTACAGGAGACGGGCTTAACAGAGTAGAGAGCGTTTATCGCTTTCATAATCTCTACCTTGTTAGCCTTTTTGGCAACCTTAAATACATATTTCTTCTTATCGCCTTCTTTCAGAACGTTTGACTTTTCTGTAAGAACAGGCTCTAAAATTATCTGACTAGCATCCATACTCAACCTCAATTAGCATAGAAATCATTCAGCTTGAGAGCGGCCCCTTCCAAAACAAGAACATTCTTGCCGTAGAAAAGGTCATGAGCATTCAGTCTGTTGTAAGACAAAATGTTCACGTTGGCGATATTAGCGCCGGCTCTTTTTACCATGCTGTCGTCATCCTTCAAGATGATGACGGTTCTTTCATCGGAGACCAGGTTTTTGAGTACTTTAACAAGATCTTTCGTCTTGCCGGACTCAACAGTAAAGTCTTCTACGACTTTAAACTTGGCATCATCCTTAGCTTTAAGGCTCAGAATGGACTTAATAGCCAATCTCTTTACCTTTCTGGGGAGCTTGTAGCTGTAATCCTTGGGCTTAGGACCAAAGACGATACCACCGCCAACCCAAACAGGAGATCTTTTGTGACCGGAACGGGCACGACCCGTTCCTTTCTGTCTCCAGGGTTTAGCGCCGCTTCCCTTTACTTCACTTCTGCCTTTTGTGCAGGCAGTTCCAACTCTTCTATTTGCCAGCTCATTTCTGATAGCGTTGTAAATGGAACCTTCACTTACTTCTCTGGCAAATACGGAATCGCTCAGCTCTACGCTTTTAACTTCTTTTCCGTCTACGGAGTAAACTTTCTTTTCCATAGCCTACCTCTTCTTCTTTGCCATACGGACAAGTACCATGCTGTCCTTCGTACCGGGAACGGCACCTCTAATGAGGATAACGCCCTTTTCCTGGTCTACTTTTACAACGGCGAGATTCTGGACAGTTTTACGTTCGCCACCCATTCTACCGGCCATCTTGGTGCCTTTGATTACCTTCGAAGGATAAGCGGCCATACCGGTAGAACCATTGGCTCTATGAAACTTGGAACCATGAGTCTTACGTCCACCCTTAAAGTTGTGACGCTTCATAACACCCTGGAAACCTTTTCCCTTGGTGGTTCCGATTACATCCACATATCTCATCTCATCGAACAACTCTACACCAAAGGAGTCACCGACCTTGCATTCCTTTTCAAAACCACGTATTTCTACGAGATGTCTTCTAGGGGCCACATCGCCCTTAAACTGACCAGCATAGGGTTTGGTTACCCGACTCGCTTTCTTTTCCACGGAACCCAGTACAACGGCTTCGTAGCCGTCCGTTTCTTCCGTCTTGCTGGCAACAACCACATTAGGTTCTACTGCTATGACTGTTACAGGAGTCAATTCGCCATTTGCGTCGAACACCTGCGTCATTCCGATCTTTTTACCAATCAATCCGATCATTTTTTTCCTCAATACACCCAACTAACTTACTGTTTGATATCGACATCAACTCCGGCGGGAAGTTCAAGTCCCATCAGAGCGTCCATTACAGCAGAGGTTGGTTCAAGTATATCAATCAACCTCTTGTGAGTTCTCATTTCGAACTGCTCTCTAGATTTTTTGTTTACAAAGGTTGATTTCAAAACCGTAAATTTATTGATTTTAGTAGGAAGAGGAACAGGACCAGAAACCCTGGCACCCTTCTTCTGCGCCGCATCAACAATAGAACGGGCACTTTGATCAACCAACTCTGCGTCAAATCCTCTTAACCTTACTCTAATCTTCTCGTTAGCCATTATTCCTCCGGGAGAAAAAAGCACTCCCCGCTTAACAGGGAGCGCCCTCTCCAATCAACTATTCAGTAATTTCAGTAACCTGACCGGAAGCAACAGTTCTACCACCTTCGCGGATAGCGAACCGAAGTCCCTTATCCATAGCGATGGGGTGAATCAGCTCAGCGGTAATAGTGGTATTATCGCCAGGCATTACCATCTGCTTATCTTCGGGCAGAGTTACGGTACCGGTAATATCGGTAGTTCTGAAGTAGAACTGGGGTCTGTAACCGGAGAAGAAGGGGTTATGACGGCCACCCTCATCCTTGGTCAGACAATAGATAGAAGCGGTAAACTTCTTGTGGGGAAGGATAGAACCGGGCTTACAGAGAACCTGTCCTCTTTCTACCTCTTTCTTATCAACACCACGGAGAAGAGCTCCAATATTATCACCAGCCTGTCCTTCATCAAGGAGCTTGTTAAACATTTCAACACCGGTACAGGTAGTCTTCTTGGTATCACGTACACCGACGATTTCAATTTCGTCACCAACATGAAGAACACCAGCCTCTACTCTTCCGGTTACAACCGTACCACGACCGGAGATGGAAAATACATCTTCGATAGGCATCAGGAAGGGCTTATCAACAGCTCTTTCGGGAACGGGGAAGTAAGTATCCATTGCATCGAGCAGCTCCTGGATACATTTTGTCTTATCGGCATCTTCGGGAGCAGACATTGCTTCGAAAGCGGAACCCTTGATAATGGGGGTTTCATCGCCATCGTAACCGTACTCGGAGAGAAGTTCCTGAACTTCCATTTCTACCAGGTCAACCAGTTCAGGGTCAGCCAGGTCAAGCTTATTCATGAAAACGATCAGCTTGGGTACACCTACCTGCTTAGCAAGAAGGATGTGCTCTCTGGTCTGGGGTTCCGGACCGGAATCCGCAGCAACGAGCAGAATACCACCGTCCATCTGTGCAGCACCGGTGATCATGTTCTTGATATAGTCGGCGTGACCGGGACAGTCTACGTGAGCATAGTGACGAGCTTCCGTCTGATACTCAACGTGACGAGTATTAATGGTAATACCTCTTTCTCTCTCTTCGGGAGCATTGTCGATCTGATCATAAGACATGATCTTATCTCCAGACTTAGCAGCACAATACATAGAGATAGCCGCAGTAAGAGTGGTCTTACCGTGGTCTACGTGTCCAATTGTACCGACGTTTACGTGCGGTTTTGTCCTCGCGAATTTTTCTTTAGCCATCGTAAATCCTCCTCGGCTCTTTCAAAAACACAAAAAATATTAATTGATCACAATCAATTCATGCCAACACAAATTGGCACAATGATATTAACAAAAGTCAAGATCATATACAACAGCGCTATGACCCGTTTATATGTTTTTATACAGAAAAATCTTTACGAAAAGGACAAAGTAAACCGCTTCAGCGATTTTGAGACTCACTAAACTTGTTATCCCCGACAACCAGGAACACTACCTACTGATTAAAATCAGCGGTTTAGCTCAACGCTCCCCTGCGGGATATCCCATCGAAAGAGGTCTGCATGCAGACATATCGCAGGTCAAAACCTTAATCAGGAGGCCAGTTCAACGAACCGGCTTCCATCTATCATTCTAAAGGTCCTACCACTTATAATGACTGAAAGCCTTGTTAGCTTCTGCCATTCTATGGGTATCTTCCTTCTTCTTAAAAGCTGAACCGGTTGAATTAAAAGCATCAAGCAACTCTGCGCTGAGCTTCTCACCCATGCTTCTGCCGCTTCTGGAACGGGCAGCAGCAATCAACCACCTCATAGCCAGTGCTTCGCGGCGCACATCTCTGATTTCAATAGGAACCTGATAGGTGGAACCGCCAACACGGCGAGATTTAACTTCAAAAGAAGGCTTAACATTCTCGACTGCGCCGAGAAATACTTCTAAAGCATCCTTCTGAGATTTTTCAGCCATAACTTCCATGGCACTGTACATAACCTTAGCGCTGACGGACTTTTTGCCATCAACCATCATCCGCCTGATAAACTTAGTTACCACAGGACTGCCATACTTGGCATCGGGACTTACAGGTCTGACAGGAGCTTCTCTTCTTCTAGACATAACTACCCCTAGGCCTTAGGCTTCTTTGTACCATACTTGGAACGAGCCTGTTTTCTCTTATCGACACCCAGTGCATCCTTAGTACCACGAACAATGTGGTATCTCACACCGGGAAGATCCTTAACTCTTCCACCTCTCAGAAGAACAACGGAGTGCTCCTGAAGATTGTGGCCAATTCCGGGAATATAAGCAGTAGCTTCATAACCATTGCTCAGTCTAACTCTCGCCACTTTTCTCAGAGCAGAATTAGGCTTTTTAGGAGTCATAGTCATAACCCTGGTACAAACCCCTCTTCTCTGAGGACAGGACTGGAGAGCAGGTGAGTTAGTCTTTTTTACAGAAGCTTTTCTTCCCTTTCTAATCAACTGATTAATCGTCGGCATTGACAATTTTCTCCTTATAATAATTCAACATAAACCCGGAAGCATAGTGACTATAGCAGAGCGCAATTTATAAGTCAAGGCTTCCGAATCCAATTTTATTCTTCTTCCGATATTTTTGCGTCGAGACTGGCCAATCTATCCTCTTCGGCCATGGCTGCCTCTTCCGCTTCCTTTTCTTTCCGCCGCTGTTCAAGTACTTCCTGAACATGGGCATCAAGGTCACTCTGGTCTTCGGTAAAAAGCTTCATGTCTCTATACTGCTTGATACCGGTACCGGCGGGAATCATATGCCCGATGATAACATTTTCCTTCAGACCCCGGAGATAGTCGTACTGACCGGCGATTGCCGCATTGGTCAGAACTCTCGTCGTCTCCTGGAAAGATGCCGCGGAAATCCAGGAATCGATATTCAGCGAAGCCCTGGTAATTCCAAGAAGAAGCGGTTTAGCCACAGCGGGAAGACCACCTTCTCTGACAACTTTCTCGTTCTCTTTGCGGAAAGTGTATTTATCGATGTGCTGGCCATAGATAAAATTCGTATCGCCCACATCCACAATTTCCACTTTCTTCATCATCTGCCTGATGATCACACCAATGTGTTTGTCATTGATGGTTACACCCTGCATCCGGTAAACTTCCTGAACCTCGTCAACAAGGTAGGACTGAAGGGCATTCTCACCCTTGATCTCCAGAATATCATGGGGATCAACGGATCCGTCACACAGAGGTTCGGCCGCCTCCACGAGGTCTCCGTCCCGGACAAGCAAGTGCTTACCCAGAGGGATCATATGCTTATACTCTTTACCGTAGGGATCTACGACAAGAATATTTCTTTTACCCTTGGCAAGGCCGGCAAAACGAACGGTTCCGCTGACGCTGGCGAGAACGGCGGCTTCACGGGGACGCCGTGCTTCGAACAACTCTCCAACCCGGGGAAGACCACCGGTGATGTCCTGTGTTTTAGCACTCTCTTTAAGCATCTTGGCCAGAGTCGTACCGGCTTTAACCTGCTGACCGTTTTCTACGTTCAGGTAGGCGTTTCCGGGCAGCTGGTAAGAACCGATCTCTTCTCCGTCTTCATTAACGAGCAGAATCTGGGGCTGCATGGACTCAAGGGCGAACTCGGTAATCTTCAGCTCGATGTTTCCCGTATCATCGTTGACTTCCTTGCGGAGAGTCGAACCTTCTACGATATCTTCAAACTGTACCTTACCTGACTGCTCAGCAATGATAGGATCACTGAAGGGATCGAATATGGCGATCGATTCATCGGCGGGAACAATCTGTCCCTCCTTGACCATCATATTAGAACCGTTTCTTACCTCGAGCTTCTGGGTCTGGGCGATAAGAAGCAGTTTTTTCCCCTGCAGGCTGACAAAGGCGATATCATCGGCAAGAACATCTTCCTTGCCCCTTTTGATAATGGGTTCACCTTTGATTACTTTCTGACCATCTTCAACCAGAATCTGGTCTCCCGATTTTATTTCAACTTCTTCCAGCACTTTGGCAAGAGAAATAAATCCCTTTCTGGTAAACAGATCGTTTCCATTATCAAGGGAAACACGGTTACCGAGGATTTCCTGCACAAGTACGGGATATCTCAAAGCAATACGGTTGTCCTCGGAAACGGTACTGGCCGTACCACCGACGTGGAAGGTTCTCATGGTGAGCTGCGTACCGGGCTGACCGATAGACTGGGCAGCAATGATACCTACGGCTTCACCGATATGAACGGTCTTTTTGGAGGCCAGGTCACGTCCGTAACACTTCCGGCATACGCCGTGCTTGGCTTCACAGGTAAGAACGGTTCTCACCTTAACCGATTCAACACCGATCTCCTCGAGCTGACGGGCAACGCTGTCGGTGATCTCTTCGTTAACATCGATCAGAACCTCTCCCGTAATGGGGTGCTTTACTCTTTCAAGGGTAAAACGTCCTGAGATTCTGTCGGCAAGGGATTCTACGATTTCCTCTCCGTCCTTGAGGGCAAACTGCTCGATACCATTGATCGTTCCGCAGTCATCTTCATTGACAACCACATCCTGGGCAATATCGACAAGACGTCTTGTCAGGTAACCGGCATCGGCTGTCTTCAGGGCCGTATCGGAAAGTCCCTTACGGGCACCGTTGGTGGAAATAAAGAACTCCAGAACGGTCAATCCCTCTTTAAAGTTGGACCGGATGGGAAGTTCGATAATGTCACCTGAGGGTTTTGCCATAAGACCGCGCATACCGGCGAGCTGACGGATCTGGTTCCTCGAACCTCTTGCTCCCGAGTCAGCCATCATATAGACGTTGTTAAATCCGCCTCTATGATTTCTGAGGTGATCCATCATCACATTGGTAAGCTCTTCGTTAGTCTTACTCCAAACCTCAATGGTTTTGTTGTATCTTTCATCGGAAGTGATATGTCCTGATCTGTACTGAGTCTGGATTTTATCTACTTCGCCATTGGCGTCGGCGATGAGTCTTTTTTTCTCATCGGGAACGACGATATCGTCCATACCGATGGTGGCACCCAGCTTGAAAGCATAGCGATAGCCGGTATCCTTGATGAGGTCAAGCATATCCACAGTAGTGGCAGCACCGAATTTTTCATGGGTCTGAACGATTAATTTTCGTATTTCCTTATCACCGAGAGTCTCATTAACATAGTCTACACAATCGGGCATCAGATCGTTGAAAATGATACGTCCGGGAGTTGTCTCAAGAAACTCTCCATTAATTCTGACCTTGACCATGGAACCGTATCCTATGGCACCAGCTTCAAGGGCCATGACACACTCTTCGGGGTTAGAGAAAAATTTTCCTTCACCCTTTCCGCCGGGCTTGTTCTTGGTAAGCATATAGATACCAAGAACCATGTCCTGCGACGGGAAGACAACGGGCTGACCGTTGGCGGGGTTCATCAGGTTGGTATTGGAGAGCATCAGGGTCCAGCACTCGATCTGAGCGCCCTGAGTCAGAGGGACGTGAACAGCCATCTGGTCTCCGTCGAAGTCGGCATTGAACGCCGTACAAACGAGGGGGTGGAGCCTTATGGCTTTACCCTCAACAAGGACGGGTTCAAACGCCTGAATACCGAGACGGTGCAGAGTGGGAGCACGGTTCAGCATGACGGGGTGTTCCTTGACGACTTCATCAAGGACAGCCCATACTTCGCTCGTTTCCTGTTCAACCAGGTTCTTGGCTTTTTTGATATTATAAACCACGTCTTTATCGACGAGTTTTTTCATAATGAAAGGTTTGTAGAGCTCCAGAGCCATCTTGGCGGGAAGACCGCACTGATGTAGCTTCAAGGAGGGACCTACGATGATTACGGAACGTCCGGAATAGTCAACACGCTTACCGAGAAGGTTCTGACGGAAACGTCCCTGCTTACCCTTGAGGAGATCGGAAAGAGATTTAAGAGGCCTGTTGGAAGCGCCCTTAACAACTTTCTTTTTCTTGGTATTGTCAAACAGAGCGTCAACGGCATCCTGAAGCATTCTCTTTTCATTGCGGATGATGATATCGGGAGCGTTGACAGCCATCAGTCTTTTGAGACGGTTGTTTCTGTTGATAACTCTTCTGTAAAGATCGTTGAGGTCGGAAGTGGCAAAGCGCCCTCCGTCGAGCTGTACCATGGGGCGCAGTTCGGGGGGAATTACGGGAATAACATCCAGGATCATCCACTCCGGCTTATTAACGGAATCGCGAAAATTCTCCACGATTTCGATTCTTTTGAGGAGTCTTTTATCGGCTTTGGCACCCTTCTCTATCATCTTGGACCGGAGGTCCTGGCTGAGAGCATCAAGGTCAAGGTTTTCGAGCAGAGTTCTGATACCTTCGGCACCCATACCGGCGGAAAAGGACATACCGTAACGCTCGCGGGCTTCGATATACTCTTCCTCGGAGAGGAGCTGCATCTTTCTGAGGTCCGTATCGCCCACTTCGGTTACGATATACTTCTCGTAGTAAAGGACCGAGCGGAGAGCGGCAATGGAGAGATCGAGAAGCAACCCCATGCGGGAAGGTACGGAGCGGTAATACCATATATGGGATACGGGAGAAGCCAGTTCGATATGGCCCATCCTTTCACGGCGCACCTTGAAGTGGGTAACCTCAACACCACAGCGGTCACAGATCACACCCTTATAACGGATGGACTTGAACTTACCGCAGTAACACTCCCACTCTTTGGTTGTACCGAAAATCCTCTCACAGAATAAACCGTCTTTTTCCGGCCGAAGGGTTCGGTAATTTATGGTTTCCGGCTTTTTTACTTCGCCGTACGACCACGCCCTTATCTGATCGGGCGAGGCCAGTTTAATTTTCAGGCTGTCAAAGTCCTGTATATCCTTCATCAAATCCCTCCTCTTAGAAGCGGTTATCCTGTCTATTCAGCAGCTCTTCATCCCTTTCGGTAAAGGGAACCTGCTTACCCTTGGAATCAAAAATTTCCACATCCAGAGCCAATCCTCTCAGCTCCTGAACCAGTACGTTAAACGATTCGGGGATACCGGCGCTCGTTGTGGCGTCGCCCTTGACAATCGCTTCGTATATCTTGGTCCGTCCCGTCATGTCGTCCGACTTGATGGTCATCAGCTCCTGCAGAGTATTGGCGGCACCGTAGGCTTCGAGAGCCCAAACCTCCATTTCTCCCAGACGCTGACCACCGAACTGAGCCTTACCACCCAGGGGCTGCTGGGTAACCAGCGAGTAAGGACCGGTGGAACGGGCATGCATCTTGTCATCGACAAGGTGATGCAGTTTCAGATAATACATATATCCGACGAATACCGGGTTGTCCAGAAGATCTCCGGTACGTCCGTCGCGCAGCTGGATTTTTGAAGCTTCGGGAATACCCGCTTCGGCCAGCTGGTTATTAATCTCTTCGGTGGAAACGGACTGGAATACGGGGGTTTCATACATCTTGCCCAACTGCGCTCCCGCCATTCCCAGCATAGTCTCCATGATCTGCCCGATATTCATACGGGAAGGAACACCAAGGGGGTTCAGACAGACTTCCAGGGGAGTACCATCTTCCATGAAGGGCATGTCCTCTTCGGGGAGAACGAGGGCGACAACACCCTTGTTACCGTGACGACCTGCCATTTTGTCACCCTCTTTCAGCTTCCTCTTGGTAGCCAGAAGGACTTTTACCACTTCGTCAACACCGGGGCTCAGATCATCACCTTCGGATCTCTTAAGCCTCTGAATATCAATAATGGTACCCTGAGCTCCATGGGGCAGCCTCAGAGATGAATCTCTCACTTCCTTGGCCTTCTCTCCGAAGATCGAGTTAAGAAGCTTGAACTCGGGAGTGGTTTCCGTCTCGGATTTGGGAGTAACCTTTCCCACGAGGATATCGCCGGAATGTACTTTGGCGCCCACGCGGATGATACCTTCGGCATCCAGATTCTCCAGGGCCTTATCGGAAACGTTGGGAATATCCCGCGTCAGCTTTTCAGGGCCGAGTTTGGTTTCACGGATTTCCGTGCTGAACTCTTTAATATGTATGGAGGTATAATAGTCATCCTTGACAACCTTCTCGGAAATCAGGACGGCATCCTCGTAGTTATATCCGTTCCAGGGAACAAAACCCACCAGCAGGTTCCGACCAAGGGAGAGTTCTCCGTTAGCCGTGGAAGGACCATCAGCCAGAACACCGCCTGCGGGAACTTCCTCGCCAAGCTCAACGATGGGCCTGTTGTTGAAACAGGTATCCTGGTTGGTTCTGCGGAACTTCTGAAGGGGATACTCATCCTTGTCTTCGGGCTTAACCTTTTCGTTGGGCTCAATAACGATCTTGGTGGAGCTTACATAGGTAACCTTACCGGCTCGTTTAGCCTTGACGACGACACCCGAATCGTAGGCGGCCCTTCCTTCCATTCCCGTTCCGACGAGGGGGGCCTCGGGAAACATGAGAGGAACGGCCTGGCGCTGCATGTTACAACCCATGAGGGCACGGTTGGCATCGTCATGCTCCAGGAAAGGAATAAGGGACGCGGCCGTAGAAATAATCTGACGGGGGGATACGTCCATATAGCTGATGTCTTTGGGATCCTGGACGGTATAGTCACCGGACCTTCTAACGGCTACAGCTTTCTCCTGGAAGTGACCTTCCTTATCGATAACGGCACTGGCCTGGGCAATGAAATTTCTTTCCTCATCCATGGCCGAAAGATACTCAACCTCTTTGGTGGCCACTCCGTTTACAACCTTGCGGTAGGGAGTCTCAAGGAAACCATAGTCGTTTACCCTGGTATAGTTTGCCAGCGAGACGATAAGACCGATATTCGGACCTTCAGGCGTCTCGATGGGACACATTCTTCCGTAGTGGGTATAGTGTACGTCCCGGACCTCAAATCCGGCTCTGTCCCGGGAGAGACCACCGGGTCCCAAGGCATTCAGACGTCTTTTATGGGTCAGCTCCGCCAGAGGGTTTACCTGATCCATGAACTGAGAAAGCTGACTGGAACCGAAAAACTCCTTGATGGCAGCCACAACGGGTTTGATGGAGATCAGATCCTGGGGCTTCAGAGTTTCAACGTCCTTAAGAGACATTCTTTCCTTGGAGATTCTTTCCATTCTTGTAAATGCCGTCTTGAGGGCATTTTCCAGAAGTTCTCCGACGGATCTGACACGCCTGTTTCCCAGGTGGTCGATATCATCGACGTTTTCATCGCCTTCATAGACTCTGATGAGCCAGTCCATCGTGCGGGTTATATCTTCCCTGGTCAGGACATGCTCTTCCATGGAGATTCCATGATCAAATTTCTTGTTTAACTTGTAACGTCCAACCAGACCGAGATCATACCGGCGGGAGGAGAAGAACATGGAGTTCAGATCCTTTTCGGCATTCTCTATGGTGATGGGCTCACCGGGCATGAGGATGGAGTAAATGGTAGAGATGGCATCGGCCCTGCTGGGCTCATCGCTCACCTCATCGCCGTTAAAACGGGACTCTTCCCGGTCAAAACAGTTAATGATAACCTGGGAGTTCAAAGAGCCTTCGGCGGTAAAATCGATAACAGAAACGCTCTCAACGCCGGAATGAACCAGTTCGTCAATATCGTTGGGATAGATTTTTACACCGGCGGGATAAAGCTTTTTCTCTTCTCCGTCGGTCTCAACCATAACGGCTCTTGCCAGAACTCTTCCGTTAAGAGACTTATCTCCTTCCTTATTGGGAACGACCTTCATCTTCTTCGTCTTGTAGAAGAGATCAATAATCTTCTCGCGGCTGTCATAACCGAGAGCCCTCAGAAAAAGAGTTCCGAGTATTTTTTTCTTTCTATCTATCTTGGTATAAATAAGGTCTTTCTTTCCCTCTACCTCGAATTCCAGCCAGGAACCTCTGTAAGGGATGATACGGGAAGAGACCAGATCTTTCTCTTTAGCAAAAATTACACCGGGAGAGCGGTGTATCTGAGAAACCACGACCCTTTCGGCGCCGTTTATAATAAAGGTTCCCCTGTCCGTCATAAGGGGGATGTCCCCTATGTATATGTCTTTCTGACGGATTTCCCCTGTGCTCTGGAAAACCAGGTTGATTCGGGCTTTAACAGGAACGCCATAGGTGAGTCCTTTCTTTTTACAGCCCTCTTCGTCAAATTTAATCCCGTCGAAATCCAGGGTATAAAAATCAAAATCAAGAACCAGCTCGCCGTTGGCACTCTCTATGGGAAAAATCGTTTCGAATACGCTTTGAAGTCCGCGGTCCTCAAGGGGCTCACCCTTTTTTACCCGATCCAGTTGTAAAAATTTCTCATATGATGATAACTGAATATCAATAAGATTGGGCATTGAGACAACTTCTTCTGTCGGTGTCCCTATAAAAGTTCTTTTCTGTGCCTTATCTCGTGTAAACACAATATCCCCCTGAATATAATTATCCACTGATAGAATCAATATCCTACCAGTGGATAAGGAGTTACTTAATTAATTAAACCGTAAAAGCTATTATTTAACTTCAACAGTTGCGCCGGCGCCTTCAAGCTTGGACTTAATGTCAGCAGCTTCTTCTTTGGAAACGCCTTCCTTAACAGCCTTTTCACCAGCTTCTACCAGCTCTTTGGCTTCCTTAAGACCCAGACCAGTGATTCCTCTTACCTCTTTGATAACAGCAATCTTCTTGGCAGCGTCAAATCCTTTGAGGACTACGTCAAATTCAGTCTGCTCTTCAGCAGCAGCACCGGGAGCGGCAGCGCCGGGAGCGGCAGCAGCTACGGCTACGGGAGCAGCAGCGGTTACACCAAATTTTTCTTCCATAGCTTTAACGAGCTCGGAAACCTCAAGTACAGTCATGCCAGCAATGGCATCAAGAATTTCTTCAGTTGTCATATTATCTTCTCCTTTTATTATATTACACGGCGAAAGCATGTCAACCACGAAGACTTACGCCGCAAGATTACAAAAAACTATGCGTTTCCCTTCTGTTCGCGAACCGCATCGAGGGTCCGGACCAGTTTAGTTGTAATATCGTTGAGGGCACAGGCCAGGTTGCGTGCGGGAGCCTGCATGGTTCCCATGAGCATCTGGATGAGCTCCGTCTTGGTGGGCAGCTTGGAGAACTGCTCAACCTGTTTCGGATCAAAGATATTACCGTCAACAAAACCACCCTTGATTTCCACGGGAGATTCGTTGGCAAAGTCAAGAAGGGCTTTAGCAACGGGACCAGCTTCATCTTTTACGATGGTTACAGCGGTAGGTCCGACAAGAAAGTCATCAAGACCTTCTTTTTCAAGCTGCTTGAACGCAATCTTGGCATAATTATTTTTTACTACGTGAAATTCGGCATCCAGCTTTCTCAGATTACCCCGCAGAGCGGTGATCTGATCTACGGTCAGACCACGATAATCGGCGAAAAAGAAATCGGTTACCTCACCAAACTGCTCTTTAAGAGCAGCTACAGCTTCCAGCTTACTGGGTTGTATTTTAGTTTCAGCCATATACTACTCCTTAGTTTGCCCTGTATTCGATTTTTACACCGGGCCCCATGGACGAGGAAATCGCCACGGATTTTACAAAATCACCCTTAACATCGGAAGGCCTTCTCTTTATCAGATCACTGAGAAAAAGCTCAACGTTCTCTTTGATACCATTTGCGTCCATGGACACTTTCCCAACGGCAATATGAACAACGCCGGTTTTATCGGCACGATACTCGGTACGACCTTTCTTCAGCTCTTCCAGGGCGCCCTTGATATCCATAGTTACGGTTCTTGTCTTGGGGTTGGGCATCATGCCTCTCCGGCCAAGAACGGGACCGAGCTTACCTACATCCTTCATCATATCGGGAGTAGCAACACAAACATCGAAGTCCATCCAGCCGCCCTTGATTTTCTCAACGAGCTCTTCGCCGCCGACAAAGGCTGCTCCGGCTTCCTCGGCTTCTTTAGCTTTGTCACCCTTTGCAAAAACAAGAACTCTCTTCTCACCCTTGAACTGATTGGGAAGAACCAGTGTATCGCGGATGGAATGACTTTTTTTGATATTCAGTTTAACGGAGACATCAACGGTTTCGTCAAACTTGGCGAAAGCGATCTCTTTAACAAGGCCGATAGCCTCTTCAACTCCGTAGAACTTTCCGGCTTCCACTTTCGTAGAAGCTTCCTGATATTTCTTTCCTCTTTTCACGGACTAGCCCTCCACCTTTACGCCCATGCTTCGGGCGGTTCCGGCAATGATCTTAATCGCCGCTTCAATGTCGTTAGCATTCAGGTCAGGCATTTTCGTTTCCGCAATACCCTTCAGCTGCTCTCTGGTAATAGTGGCGACCTTAGTCTTGTGAGGTTCGGGAGACCCTTTACCCAGATTCAGTACTTTCTTAATAAGTACAGCAGCGGGGGGAGTCTTAGTGATAAATGTAAAGCTTCTGTCACTGAAAACAGAAATTACAACGGGGATAAGCAAACCGGCCTCAACATTTTTCGTACGGTCGTTGAACTGCTGTACGAACTGAGGAGCAGGTACTCCGTGGGGACCAAGTGCAGGTCCTACAGGAGGAGCCGGCGTAGCTTTCTGAGCAGGAACCTGCAGCTTAATCTGCGCAATTTCCTTTTTCTTAGCCATGTATTTCTCCTTCGTGGTATTAACGCGCCGCCCTTAGAGCGGAGCTCCCATCATATATACGCCCTACAGGCGCAAAAACCTTCCTCACCCAAACGGGGCCGGAAGGCTTATCAACATAAATTATCTATCAAAGAACAGCTAAAGCCGCTCTACCTGATTAAAGGCCACTTCCACAGGGGTATTTCTTCCGAAAATACCTACCATAACACGAAGCTTACCCTTCTCCTGGTTGATCTCTTCCACGACACCCGTGAAGGTCTCGAAAGGACCATCCACAATACGCAGTTCTTCACCGAGAACAAACTCCTGCCTGACCTGATAGCGTCTTTCCGACTTGAGCTCACCGGCCTGCTGCAGAATAGCCTTGGCCTCTTCATTCGTGATAGGCTGAGGCTTACTGCCTGCCAGCGTACCGACAAATCCGGTCACACCGTCGATACGGCGTATCTCATTGCAGGGGATTTTCCAGCCGCGGTCCGGAAGATCCATCTCAAGCATAATATAACCGGGGAGAATTTTTCTAGAGACGTTTTTCTTCTTTCCGTCTTTAACTTCTACTACATCTTCCGCAGGGACCTTAACATCACTTACGTAATCGGCTATCGTTCCGTCTTCCATTTTAAGACGGATGAATTTTTCCACTTTGTTTTCGTACCCGGTGTAAACCTGAAGTACATACCAGCCTTTAGCCATATACCCTGCCTATTTAATTAACCGATGCTTTAGAAAAGAGCGATGAGCCCCTTTGTTAAAGCGTAATCCACAATACCGAAAAACACAGAAAACAAAACTGTAGAGACAAGAACAACCTTGGTGGAATCAACAACACGATCCCAGGAAGGCCACACTACTTTCTTTAATTCTGCATAGGATTCGTGAAAAAAAGAAGTTACTACATTCGGCATTTTATTACCTCCGAATAAAAAAAACAGGTCAGGTAGGATTCGAACCTACAACATCCGGTTTTGGAGACCGGCGCTCTAGCCATTGGAGCTACTGACCTGGGTTAAACTATTTAATCTTCGTCTCTTTATGAAGAGTCGAAGTCTTACACCACTTGCAATACTTTTTGAGCTCCAGCTTACCCTGGATATTTCTTCTATTTTTTTCAGTGGTATAATTACGACGCTTACATTCAGGACACTGGAGAGCAATCTTCTCTACAGCACCTTTTGATTTCTTAGCCATGTCCTAATTCTCCTCAATGTTTCAATGAAGCAAAAAAAAGAGCCTCCGACCGGACTTGAACCGGTGACCCCATCCTTACCATGGATGTGCTCTACCGACTGAGCTACAGAGGCAAAATTGATGCTCGACAAACATAGCAAAAAGAAGGACTAAGTGTCAATAGATTAATCTTTTTTTTTTCAGTTTTCCCCTAAAGAGGCCGAATCAGATTGCCATAGGAACGGTACAAACCTTTGATTCCGTCGGACAACTCTCTATACCGGGAAAACTTATCTCGGTAATAGGCCGCATCCTGCGGCTCTATCACTTCCCTTGATCTGTAAAGAGAGACCGCTCCTTCCCTGAGCGAAGAGAAGCCGCCCTCACCCGTCAGAAAAATCACCAGTCCCCCCAGCAGCTCGGCATCAGCCACTTCCGGCACCTCAATCGGCCTGTTGAGCATATCCGCTTTCATTCGGTTCCACAGAGGACTTTTCGCCTGCCCCCCCACCGTCACGATCCGCGCAGCAGGACCTCCCTCCTCTTCCAGAATGGAAAGCCCCCTTTTCAGAGCGTATCCGATGGCTTCGAGAACAGACCGCCCCAGTTCAAAGCGGTCCATCCCCGGTTCAAGCCCCAGAAGCATCCCGCCGGAAAATTCCCAGAGACCTCCGTCATTCAGGGAAGGGAAAAAATCGGGAAGTTTGTTTCGGTCGGTTCCGGTAATCCCTTCCATCGTACGCCGATAGGTCCAGGAATCCTGCCCGGTAAGCCGACGGTACCACTCAAAAAGGGCACCCGTGGAGGAGAGAATAATGGAACCGTTCCATACCCCTTCCCGCGCGCTGGGGTGGGGCAGAAAGCGGACGTGATCATGGTTCCGCCCGGTGGGGACAATAACATTCAGCCCCTCCGATGTCCCCGCCCTGTCGCATACGACACCCGGCTCAACCGCGCCGGCCCCCAGCAGGGATGTATAGAAATCACTTCCCGCGCCATAAACCGGGATCCCTTCGGGAAGTCCGGTAAGCCGGGCTCCTTCTCCGGAAAGAAAGGCTTCGGTTTTTTCGCCCAGATAGCGGTAGGGAGGAAAGATTCTGCTGTCAAATCCGTTGACGGAAAGGGATTCGTCCGTCCAGATGTAGGGGTTGAAGGGTTCTCCCGACGATACGGTGAGCTTCTCTCCGGTTAAGCGGTAAAGAATATACTCACTGCAGCCCAGGAGACAATCGGTCTTTTCAAACAGATTCGGCTTCGAGAGGCGGTAACTGTCGACCAGGGGCAGATACAGAGACGGACCTTTGGCGGTTCCCTTACGGGCATCGTACCACATGAGAGCCGGACCGAGGGCCCTCCCGTGTCGGTCCAGGGGCACCAGAGTGGGACCGTGACCGGAAATCACAATCCCTTTGACGAAAGCAGAGTCACCTCCGCTCCCTGTGAATCTTTTCAGAAAGTCCGCCAGAGCCTGAACCCACCAATCCGGATCAAAGCCATCCGCCGCCGGCTTGGGAAGGACAAGCCTGTCATAATAGGAGAGATCTCCGTCATCGGAAAACAGCCCTCCTTTCAGAGATGTGGTTCCGATATCGACGGTTAAAATCATTTTTTCAGCAGACGCTGGATCATCTTGCTATTATCCAGCAGAGGTGAAACGGAGCGGTTATGGTGCAGCCGGGAAATGGTACGGGCGAAAAGATTGGCCACATCGGCAGAGAGATACCACTCTCTCTCCAGGATTTCCTTGGGAAGGGCTACGGCGTTCGTCCCCACCATATAGGAGAAAAGGCCCTCCTCATAGGCGCGGTCAAAATGTTCCACGGCATTACCGGAGAAAAGAGGCAGGGAAATGGAACCGATGAACTCCTTCGCCCCGTTATCCCGGAGAAGCTTCATCGCCTTAATGAATGTTCCGCCCGTACCCAGAAGGTCATCGTTCATGAACACGGTTTTCCCTTCCACGTCTCCGAGAAGGCGGGAATTGGTAATATTCGATTCATTGGCGCTTCGGGATGCCCGGGAATAATCCCGCTCCTTATAGATAAGGGCCAGGGGCTTTTTCATGGAGTCGGCATAGAATTTATTACGTTCGATGGCGCCGATATCGGGAGAAACGATGGTGAGAGCATCGCTGTCGAGGTCGAGGTAGGGCTTGAGTGTTCTGAGGATCTGATAGGAGGCATGCAGATTTTCCAGAGCCAGACTCGTGAAGGCGTGCTCAATTTCCTTGGAGTGAATATCCAGCGTGATAATCCGCTTGATCCCCATTCCCTCGAAAATATGTCCCAGACTGGAGGCGGTCAGCCCCTCGCGGCCTTTTCTCTTGTGCTGCCGGCTGTACGGATAGGTGGGGAGAACAAGGGAAACCCGCCGGGCTCCCGCCTGCAGAGCGGCATCGATGGTAACAAAAAGGCTCATCAGATGATCATTGACAGAAAGGGTCTCCAGCTCATCGGAACCGGAGAATTTCACGGGATTGCGGTTTTCCACATCCTGGACAATATAGATATCCATCCCTTTGATGGAGTGGAGTATCTCGGTTTTAATTTCGCCGTTGGCAAAACGGGTGTATTTAGTAGGAACCTTGAAGGAGGGCATTCGGTAATCCGAAGCGTTCCCCACGGGAGAAACCCGGTGACTGTTGATATCGTCGGCCATATTCAGCCGCCGAATCATCTCCTCTCTGGGGAGATCATACATTTTAGAAATAAAAAGCGCCTTTTTCTCGAAACGGCGCTGATAAATCATTTTCAGGTGAGATGTGATTTCATTGGCGAAATTCTCACCCCCTGGACAGGCGATTACCCCCAGAGTGGTAGGCTTGGAAAATCCCATGGATAGCCCTCATTTTTACAAGATGATAACAGAATAACATAGAGAAAAAGGCGGGGTCAAGCATAGTGGGACGTATCGTCCCGACTCTCTACATTCTTAAAAAGCCCGTTCTCAAAACGAAGCACCGAAAGACTGGCCGGCTGCAGGAAAGGAGGAGCCCAAAAATCCTTGAGATCCCGTCTCTCATAATGGTTCAGAATGCTCTTCAATAGAGCTCCGTGGCTGACGATAAGGATATCATCATCCTCGCCGTGCTCACTGACAATCTCCTCTATCCGGCCGACGGCCCTTTTCCTGATATCTTCAAAATCCTCGCCGCCGGTAAGCTTTTTGTCAAAGGTTTCAGGACTGTTCCAAAACTGATCGACCACCGGTTCCAGCTCAGGCCTTATCCGCCCGAAGCATTCCCCTTCAAGCAGACCCAGGTCGATCTCCATAAAGGCTTCGTCCGGGATGAATTCCTGATTCAAATTCATAAGTCCCGCCGTTTCCCGGGTCCTCTCAAGGGGGCTGCAGAAACAGGCGGCAAAGGTTTTCCCCTCCAGACTCCGCCCCAGGCGCCGAGCCTGTTCACGCCCCTCTTCAAGAAGGGGGGAATTCTTCTGCCCCTGAAACCTTTTTGCCCGGTTCCATTCTGTTTTTCCATGTCTAACAAGATATAATCTCATCGATGAACCTCAACCCCTTATACCAGAAATCAATATAAGGGGTCAACGGGAACCGGGGCCGGGGTCACCCCTTCAGGGCCTTAAGCGCCTCTTCATAGTCGGGCTCATGGGAGACTTCCTGAACCTGCTGCCGATAGACAACTTTGCCGCTCTTGTCCACAATGACTACGGCCCGGGAAAGCAGACCGGCCATGGGTGAATCATCGGCAAATGCCACGCCGTAATCCGTTCCGAACTCGCGGTTACGGAAAACAGAACCGGTATAGACATCCTTCAGACCCTCGGCCACGCAGAAACGTTCAGCGGCGAAGGGAAGATCGGCGGAGACGCAAAGGACAACCGTATCCTCCAGGGAAGAGGCTTCCTGATTGAATCGCCTCACCGAGGCGGCGCACGTTGATGTATCAAGGCTGGGAAAAATATTCAGGACAATATTCTTACCTTTGAAATCTTCCAGGGAGAGAGGAGCCAGCCCCTTTCCCGCCAAAGTAAACGGGGGCGCCGCTGTACCCGGAACGGGCAGCTCACCGACAGTCTTAGTAGGATTTCCCCCTACTGTAATATCAGCCATAATCAGTCCTCCTTATATGGCATGAGAGCCGAGAACTGCTCACGGAGGTGAGAGGGGGCTCTCTTTCCCACTGGGTTATAGGTAAAAGATTCATAATCGGGAAGGAAAAATCAAGAAAAAAAGTCAATAAGCAGAGAATTTACTTCATCGGGCTTTTCAATACTGACCGTATGCCCCGTTTCCTCAAAAAGATGGACCGGAATGTCTGGCCGGTATTTTTCCGCCAGCTCCCTTGCCTCGGGGGGATCGAAATAGATCTCCTCCTCACCCATAAGAATAAGGGTCCTGAGGGGCAGCCCTTTCCACTCTTCCCGGGTGAGCTCCCGGGGGAACAGGGGGAGATTGGGGAGAAAACCGGTTACCGCGGCGTACTGCAGATTCTCATAGTCCCGGTCGGGATAGAAATGGGCGGCATACTGCTTGCCTATAAGACGACGGATTTCCGGCTTTTTCCCGGCCAGTATCACGGCCACGGCTTCGCGCAGGAGGGAGACGGGAATCATGCGGAAAAGGGGGACCGGCGAGAGCAGGGCCAGGGAAGAGACTCGGAGGGGGTACTTCAGGGCAAAGCGGGCCGCATGCCAGCCTCCCAGGGAAAATCCGCCGAGCCGGACAGAGTCCAGATTCAGGCTGTCCAGAAGTTCATTCAGCCAGCCGGCCCAGTGGTCGGGCCTCAAGGCGATCTGCCTGTAACGGCTTATGCCCACATCGCCCAGCGTCTCGGGAAGATAGAGGCGGTAATTCCGGGAAAGCCCTTCAACCGAATAGCGCCACATCAGGGGGGTATTCATAAAACCGTGAAGCAGTACCAGAGGCGGCTTTTCCTTATCGCCGCAAACCATAAGATGGGTAATGCCGTAGGTGGTTCGGATTCGCTTCTCTTCATAGGGGACGGGCCACAGGGCCTGGTTTTCCCGGTACCGGCGGACAAAATCCTTGCGGCTCTGACTGCTGCGGAAGGAAGCGAAGGGGACTTTCATCTTAAACCGGACGCCAGTCGAGCTCTTTTCCCGCCATGAAGGGAACAACCCCGGAATACTCTTCGGGAACGGTCCATTTCTCCCTGCGGAAAGTCAAGGTCCCGCGATTCTTCTCGAGGCCGTAGAAAGCGGCGCCGTGGAGGGAAAAGAATTTTTCCAGAAGATCCAGGTGTCCCTGCTCTTCAAACAACGCGACAAGAAGGGGCAGCGCCACGGGGGACGTGAAGATTCCCGCCGCTCCGGAGGGACATTCCTTCTTCTCCCTGGGATGGGGGGCGCTGTCCGATCCGAAAAAGATCTTTTCCGATCCGGAAAAAACCAGGTCCCGAATTTCCCGGCGGTCGGCATCGGTCTTGGGGAGGGGACGGCAGAACAGATGGGGGTTCAGTCCGCCGCCCAGAAGATCTTCCTGGGTCAGGAGAAGATGATGGGCCGTCACGGTGGCGGCGACATTACCGGGAAGGGAGGAAACCATCTCGGCCCCTTCGGCACTGGAAATGTGCTCAAAAACCATTCTCATCCCGGGAAAGGCTTCATGGATCTCCCTGAACCGGGGCAGAAAGAGCTGTTCCCGCTCCAGAGCGGGCCCCAGGGGATCTTCACCGTGGATGGAAAAAACCAGATCCCGCCGTTCCATCTCTTCCAGAGCTTCGGCACAGAGCCGCCAGTCGGTCAGGCCGTCGGAGGAGTTGGTCGTCGCTCCGGCGGGATAATACTTCCCGGCCACGGCGCCCGCCTCGGCAAGCTCTCCCACCCGGGCGGCGGTCATACCCGGCATGAGCTTGAAAGTCATCAAAGGGGTAAAGCCCGGTCCTGCGGCCTTCCTGATAGCCCCTTCGTACTCTTTCATTCCCCGGGGATCGGTCACGGGGGGGACGGTATTGGGCATAACCAGCGCCCGGGCAAACCCCGCCTGAGCGGAAAGACGGGCATACTCCGCCATCGGCTCCCCCTGCCTCAGGTGGAGGTGAAAATCATCGGGAGCCTTAATAACGATTTTGTCTTTCCCTATCTCAGCCATGGGGGTTGATCTCCTCTCTTTCGCGCTGCCAGATGACCCGGCCGGTCTTATCAATATAATAGAGCCCTTCCCCATCGGCCACCAGGGCCAGGCCGTTGGAAAAGTCTTCCCCGTAAAGGTAATTCGGGGGGATAACCATGTTCCCCTCCTTATCGATATAACCGACATGGGATGTTCCCCGGGGGGTAACCTTGGCAAGCCCCTCGGAAAAGGATGAACCGAAGGTATAGACCGGTTCGACAGCGACCGTTCCTTCCCTGTCTATATAGCCGGTATAGCCGTCCTCCACAATAAAAGCCATCCCGTCGGAAAACGAACCGGCCTTACTGAAACGGGGCTCAATAACCCAATCGCCCTTCCGGTCGATATACCCCCCCTTGCCGTCCTTGACCGCCAGGGCCAGATCTTCGGAAAAGTCGTAGCACAGTTCGTATTCGAGGGGGATGACTTCCTCTCCCTTCTTATTGATGAAGCCGTAAAGCCGGTCCTTCTCGACAAGCGCCAGGCCGCCGGAAAAATCCCCGCAGTACCGGTAGGGGATCTGAAGGACCAGTTCTCCCTTTTTATTCATCAGCCAGGTCGAGGTCCCGTCGTATACGGGGGCGAGGGAATCGGTAAAGGTACCCCCCTGGACAAAACGGGGTTCGCTTATCCAGGATCCTTTCCGATCGATATAGCCGCATTTCTCATCCACGATAACGAGGGCGGCCTTTCCGGAAAAAGGAAAGGCCTGATCGAAGGTGGGTTCAACGGCCCAATCCCCCTTTTCGTTGACATATCCGTACTTCCCATTCAGCCGGGCGGGAGCCAGTCCCTCGGAAAAGGAGCGCGCCTGCTCATAGAGGGGAGGCACGGCTTCCTGTCCCTCATTGTCGATATATCCCATGCGCACCGCTCCCGCTTCTTTGTCCAGTTCGTAGACCGGATACAGGGGCTTACCGCCGCAGGAGAAAAGAATTACCAAAGGGACAAGGGAACAGACAAGGGTTCGCAACTGCAATTTTACACCTCTTTCGAATGGGGAGATCTTCCCTATTTTCTATTATATAATTATAATGAGGTCAATATGGAAAAAGATGAGTACATCGCCTATCTGAGCTTGAGGGCTGAGGAATGCGGCTACGGCGAAGAGATTCTGAAAAACATAAGAGAAGCCCTGACCGGAGGAGATATGAAGCTCTACGACAGACTTCACAGAATATCCGAACCGGAGTTCCGAAAATGGTGCCTCTCCGCGAATAAGGAGCAAAATTAATGAGCAAAAAAACAGTTCCCCTGTCAAAAGAACAGCTGGAAAAGATTATAGAGACCTACCCCACCCCCTTTTACCTTTACGACGAAAAAAGCATACGGAATCTGGCGAGGGAGTTCAAAGGAGCCTTTTCCTGGGTTCCCGCCGGATTCCAGAACTACTTTGCCGTCAAGGCGCTGCCCAATCCCTATATCCTTAAGATTCTGAAAGAAGAGGGCATGGGAGCCGACTGCTCCTCTTTTCCCGAGCTGCTCCTGTCGGAGAGGGCGGGGATTGAAGGGGAAGACATCATGTTCACGTCCAACGACACCCCCCTTGATGAGTTCCGCAAGGCCAAGGAACTGGGGGCGATCATCAACCTGGACGATATAAGCCACCTCTCTTTCCTGGAGCAGATCGGCCTGCCCGAACTGCTCAGCTTCCGTTATAATCCGGGCCCCCTGAAAGAGGGAAACAGCTTCATAGGCAAACCGGAGGAAGCCAAATACGGACTGACCCGGGAGCAGCTTTCCGAAGGCTTCCGCCTGGCGAAGGAAAAAGGCGTAAAGCGGTTCGGCCTCCACACCATGGTCGCATCCAATGAGCTGAATGTGAATTATTTCATTGAGACCGTGGAGCTTCTTCTCAAAACGGCCTCCGACCTTCATAAAGAACTGGGGATCGAATTCGAGTTCATCAATTTCGGCGGAGGAATCGGAATTCCCTACAAACCGGAGCAGGAAGGGGTGGATTTCGCCCAACTGTCCCAGGGCATGAAAAGCCTATACAAGAAATACATACATGATCAGGGGCTTAAGGATCCCAAAATCTTTTTTGAGTCGGGCCGTGCCGTTACCGGTCCCTTCGGCTGGCTGATAACAAAGGTCATCCACAAAAAGGATACTTATAAAACCTATTGGGGAACCGACTCCTGCATGTCCGACCTGATGCGTCCCGGCATGTACGGTGCCTACCACCATATCACGGCCTTCGGGAAAGAAGAGGCCCCTGCGGTTCAGACCTGCGATATCACCGGCTCCCTTTGTGAGAACTGCGATAAATTCGCTGTCGACAGGGAGATGCCCGAGCTGGAGATAGGCGATCTGCTGGCGATTCACGATGCGGGAGCCCACGGCAGGGCCATGGGATTTAATTACAATGCCAAACTGAGAGCCGGGGAGATTCTTCTGAGAGAAGACGGCACGGCCGTTCAGATCAGAAGGCGTGAAACCGTGGAAGACTATTTTGCCACGTTGGATTTTTCTGGACTGGACAGCTTCTGATGTACGTTTCCTGCTCGATCTGGACCGTAGCCCGGACGAACCGGGGGACGGCCGTTCTTCTGAAAGACGAAGTGTCGGGAAAGTCTCTTCCCCTGATCATCACGTCCGCCGAAGCCCAGAGTCTGCTTAACCAGATGAACGGAGCAGGAAAGGATAAACGGAGTCTGTACAGTTATATAAACCGTCTTTACGCCATGGGGGGCATGACGCTGAAACGCATCGAGATACTCCCCGACGGCAAGGGACACACCAGGGGCTGCCTTAGGGCCGGACGCCCGGGGGAGGACGACTTCACCGAGGAACTCAGCTCCTGCGATGCCCTGGCCCTGGCCCTTGAAACCGGGGCCGATCTCTTCGTGGAAGCCAACTTTTTTGCCCGCAAGGCGGTTCATCTGAGTCTGATTGAACTGGAGAGAAAGGCCCGGAAGAAAAAGCTGGAGGATAAACTCTCCCGCCTCGTGGAGCGGGAAGAGTACGAAGAAGCCGCCCAGATCAGAGACCGGCTGATAGAACTGGATCTCGAATAGGGGTCCTAGAGCCGAATGACGATGCGGGCCAGTTTATCCGCCAGAGCCCCCAGCCGATTCCGGCCCGTTTCCCCCATCTGCTCCCATTTTTTTTCGTAATCCGACAGGGCCGCCAGAACCCGGGCGTCCTGTTCGGCCCGGATCTCCTCCGTTCCGGAAATGACTCTCTGACGGCTCTTTTCACGGGCGGCTTTAACCGTCCCGTTATAGGCTTTTTCCGCCTCGCCGCCGATTTCCCGGGCCCGGATCTCCCCTTCCTCTATGATACGAGAAGCTTCTTTTTCCCTGTCCAGAACGACATCGAAGATTTCCTGCATATGCCAAGTGTACATCAGGTAGGTTCATAACACAACAATTTTCCGGGCTATTTACATAAGAATAGATAGCAATTATGATAGCAGCTAAAAACGAAGAGAACGATGGAGTTCCCATGAAAAAAGAAACTTCCCAATGGCAGGAAGACCGTTACGGCTCAGATAAAATCAGAGCGATAGATGCCAAATACGAAGCACAGAAAATAGCCTTTGCCCCCTTAAGCTTTCAGGCCGCTCTGGTCCTGCGAAAGCTGGGTATCCTGAAAACCCTCCTGGAAGCGGGAGACGAGGGAATAACATTCGAAGCACTTTCAAAAAAACACGATCTGGAAGAGTACCCGCTGACCGTCCTGCTGGAGATGGGACTGAGCATGGATATTGTCAAATGGAAAAAAGAGAGTTCACCCCGCCTCTACACCCTGGGTAAGGTGGGATTTTTCCTGGAAACCGATGATCTGACCATTGCCAATATGGACTTTACCCAGGACGTCTGCTATCTGGGGGCGTTTCACCTGATGGAAGCCCTGGAAAAGGGAAAACCGGAGGGGCTGAAAGTCTTCGGCGGATGGAATACCATATACGAAGGCCTTTCACAACTCCCCGGGGATGTTCAGCACAGCTGGTTCCAGTTCGACCACTATTACTCCGACGGCGCCTTTCCCCAGGCCCTGAAATTCGTTTTTTCCCACCCCCGTCACAAACTGATGGATATAGGCGGAAACACGGCCAAATGGGCTTTTGCCTGTACATCCCACGACACCGAAGTGAAGGTGACGATTGTCGATCTTCCCGGACAGGCGGGAATGGCCCGCCAGAGGATTAATGACGCCGGCCTTTCGAAGCGGATAGAGATCCATGAAGGGAATATGCTTAAGGAGGAAACGGTACTTCCTTCCGGCCACGATTCGGTCTGGATGAGTCAGTTTCTCGATTGTTTCTCCAAAGATGAGATTACGTCTATCCTCAGAAAGGTATATGAGGCCGTGGATGAAAATGCGGAAGTATTCGTCATGGAGCCCCTCTGGGACAAACAGAAATATCCCGCCGCCTCCTATTCCCTCCACGCCACCTCGCTCTACTTTACGACGATGGCCAACGGAAACAGTAAAATGTACGGATATGATGAGCTGGTCAGAGCCGTGGAGGCCGGAGGCTTCACCCTGGCCGATGAGATCCATGAACTGGGCCCCAACGACTACTCCATTCTGAAATTCAAAAAGAGAAAATCATGAGTTTCACCTTCTCGGTAGAAGATCTCTATTTCTGGGCTCCCGGCATTGAGACCGCCGACGACCGGGAGAGCTGGGCCGCGGGGAGAAGAGAGATAGAAAGATCTACCGTCAGCCCTCCCCTCGAACACATGTCCAAGGTGAGCAAAAGGAGACTCAGCCAGCTGAGCAAAATGGTTCTGGAGGCGGGCCATCACCTGCTGGCGGACCGGGAAGTGGGTCACATTCTTCTCTGCAGCGCCTACGGGGAGATCTGCCGGCAGTATAAAATCACCCGGGGCCTTCTGGATGACGGAGAGATCAGACCGGCCGACTTCAGCCTTTCGGTCTTCAATACCCCCCTCAGCCTGCTCTCCATCGAAGAGAAGGCAAAGGGCTCCGTGAATGTTCTCCTGGCCGGAGAAAAAACCGCAGCGGCGGGCCTGCAGTCTATGACGGCACACGGGGTCTGCTGCCCGGAAGAACGGCAACTGATACTCTTCGCCGATGAGCTTCTGCCGGAGGAGTACGAAACACTGGCGGTAACCCCTTCGGTCCCCTATGCCTTCGGATTTATCATTAATCCGGACAATACGAAAAATACGTCCGACCGGATTGAATTCTCCCTGGAGAAAACAGAGGGTTCCGCCGGAGAAACGATGCCCCTGGATCTCCTCAGATGGCTGATGAAAAGGGAGTCCCTTCCCCTGAAAATCCCTGCCGGGACATCGCAGGAAATCATTTTACAGCGGATATGATCATTGGCCTATAGGAAATTTTACCACGTCATCGTGAAATTTATCTCCTTTCTGTTTTTCGGGCTCGGAGGACTGGTATTCACCACGCTTATCATCCCCCCCCTGCTCCTTTTCGTTCACCCCAAGACAAGAAGGACGAAGATCCTCCGCCTCCTGTGCAGCAAAGCCTTTGCCCTGTTCATCTCCTTTATGTCCGTCACGGGGGTCATCCGGGTGAAGAAGAGGGACATGGATCTCCTCCGTGAAAAAAAGTCCTGCCTCGTCTGCGCCAATCACCCCTCCCTGCTGGATGTGGTTCTTCTCATAAGCCTGATACCCCATGCCGACTGCATCGTGAAATCGGAGCACTGGAAGAACCCCTTCCTGCGGCTGACCCTGGCATCCATCTATATCCCCAACTCTCTGAGCGTCGATAAAACAATCGATTTGTGCCGGAAATCCCTGGACCAGGGTAATAATATCATCCTCTTTCCCGAAGGAACGAGAACCGTCACGGGAACAGACCCCAGTTTCAAAAGAAGCGCGGCGCAGATAGCCCTTCGCACCAAGAGCGATATAATTGCTTTACACATAGAGTGTAGCGAGGATTCGGGCCTGGGAAAAAGGGAGAAACTCTGGAATGCCCCCACCGAGGGAGTCATCAATTATGAGCTTCAGATCATGGATGTGCTTCAAGCCGGGAATTATGAGGGGAAACCTATATCTATAGCAGCAAGACAATTGACTAATGACCTTAAATCCTCTATCTTTGCAAAACGTCAAAAAATAGAGGAAAACAAATGAATAATTTAGAGAACGAACTCAAACAGCTGGTTATTGACGCCCTGGATCTGGAAGACGTATCCGTGGAAGATATATCCAGCGACGGAGCCCTCTTCGGTGATGATCTCGGCCTTGATTCCATCGATGCCCTGGAGCTGGGAATTGCCATCAAGAAGAAGTATGATTTAACTCTTTCTGCGGAAGATGAGGATAACAGGAAACACTTTTATTCCATTAATTCCCTGAAGAATTTTATTGAAGAAAGCAGGGCATAGGGGAGAGAGAAAATTGAATAGAGAAGATATTTTTAAAAAAGTACAGGAGATTCTCAACGAAACCTTTGAGATTCCCCTTGAAGATATCAAGGGAGACGCCCTGATTCAGGATGATCTGGATCTGGACAGCATCGACGCGGTGGATCTTATTGTCAAACTGCAGAAATTCACCGATAAGAATATCGATCCGGCCGAATTCAAACAGGTCAGAACGATAGACGACGTGGTCACAGCCATAGAGAAATTATTCGTAGAGCCCTCCTGATTTTTACCGTATGAAAGGGTTCTTAAAAATACTGACATTTGTCCTGACGATTCTGTATCCTCTTATCGTTTTTCTGCTTTTGTGGAAATTTCATGTCAGTTCCCGAATCCTGGCGTTCTTCCTGCTGACCATGGCAACGGTTTTTTTCCTGTCCAACAGCAGCGACATCAAACAGAAAGGAATGAAAAGGCTTCAGTTCTGGGGGATGGCGACCATCTCTGTATTACTGGCTCTTATGACTTTTCTGACCGAAGACGCGGGATTCGTCAAGCTCTATCCCATCTCGATGAATGTTTTCCTGCTTCTGAGCTTCGGATCGACCCTTTTCATACCGCCCACAATGATTTTTCGCTTCGCCTCATTACAGGATAAAACGATCGAGGAACGTCCCTATATCGAGAAAATAAGGGGTTACTGCCGGAGGGTAACCGTCATATGGTGCCTTTTTTTCATTGCCAACGGATCGGTCTCACTCATGACCGCCCTGTGGGGAAGCGATTTTCTCTGGACGGTCTATAACGGAATGATCTCCTATATCCTTATGGGGATTTTATTTGTCGGAGAGTGGATCATCAGAAAGAGAACGGAGAAAAAATGGAGTTCCACTTAGATTTCCCCTACCTTGAACATCTATGGAAGGATTCGGCACGTCCCCTTGTTCAGGGCACAGCCCCTCTGTACTGGAAAGATTTCCTGGCCCTTAACCGGGGCCTGTGCCTCTATCTGCAATCCCGTCCGGAGAAGGACTGGTACCTTTTTACTGAAGAGTCCGATACTTTTCTGCTTGGCTTTCTGGCCCTGTGGCTGAGCTCGAAAAACATCCACATCATGGGCAAAGCGCCGGGAGACAGAAAATTTCCCCTGCTTACCGATACGGCCGGAACGCCGGAAAACATACCCGTTCTGGCTGAAAGGTGGTCAAAGCTGGAGGGGAACCCCGGATACACACGGAACGAAGAGGACAGGGTCATATTCTACACATCCGGGTCAACGGGGATTCCCAAACTGATTGAGAAAAATCCGTCCCAGCTGGAAATTGAAGTAAGAACGCTGATAGAGCGCTTCTCCGATGAACTTTCCGGGGATGTCACCGTTTATTCGACGGTGCCTCTCCTGCATTTTTACGGCAACATTTTCGCCTTTCTGCTGCCCCTGCTCTCAGGCGTGCCCCTTTACAGCCGCCGCGTACAGTTCCAGGAGAGTCTCTCAACCCTTGAAGAAGGAAAGAAACTTCTTATTACCAGTCCGGCTTTCCTCAAAAGGCTGGATGCGGAGTATCCCGCCCCCGGGAACGGGGAGTTTATTCTTTTCTCCGCCGGCGGATTTCTCCCCGGGGAAACGGCGCAGAAAGCATACCGTATATTTCATACCGAGATACGGGAAATATACGGCAGCACCGAGACGGGGAGCATAGGCTGGAGACTTCAGCCGACAGAGAAGGAGTGGCACCTTTTCCCGCCCCACACACTGGAAATAGACGAGGACGGGGCCTTCCTGCAATCCCCCTATCTTCCCCACAGCTCACGGGACAGGCTGGACGACCGGCTTGAATGGACAGGAGACAGAATGTTCCGCCTTCTGGGCCGGAATGATTCGGTTGTGAAGGTGGAAGAAAAAAGAGTGGCCCTGAACGATATGGAACAGAGACTGATAGAGCACCCCTGGGTCTCGGACTGCCTGATTCTTTTCTTTCAGGGAAAACGGCAGTACCTGGGAGCCGTCGTCTCCCTGGAAAAAGGCCGGAGGGAAGAGTGGGGCTCTCTGTCGAAAAGGGAGTTAAATAAAACGCTGCGCCTCCATTTGGGTCCCCATTTCTCTGCCACCGTATTACCAAAAAAATGGCGCTACCCCGATGAAATACCGAGGAATTCGATGGGAAAAGTAGAAAAAGAAGCCGCCCTCTCTCTTTTTGAGAACACGGCGGAAGAGCTGTGCGGCCAGCCGGTCGTACTGCATAAGGAAAGAGAAGATTACAACTGGAAATACACCCTTGTTTTTCCGGAGAACTACCGTTATTTCGACGGCCATTTTCCGGAACTGAAGATTCTTCCCGCCCTGGCGCAGATTCACTGGATTCTTCTGGAACTGGGCCGTGAGCTGGACAGAAAGATCACCCTGGCCGGCATTCCCCGCATCAAGTTCAAGAACCCGGTTTTCCCGGAAAAGCAGGTGGATGTGACTTTCGGTTACAACGAAGAGAAACAGCTTGTGTCCTATACCATCCGGGAAGGAAAGGAAGTCTGTTCTTCGGGGAAGATCCGTCTCGGCGGAGGTGAATGATGAAGGATAGCTATAGGCCCTGCGCGGTCATTCCCGTTTACAATCACGGCTCCACGGTCCGCGCGGTGGTCAACTCCTTGAAACCCTACGGCCTTTCCGCCGTTCTTGTCGATGACGGAAGCGAACGGGCGACGGCGGAGGAACTGGAAAGAACCGTCCGGGAGATTGAGGGATGCCACCTTTTTACCCTGCCCCGTAATCAGGGAAAGGGCGGCGCGGTCATGAAGGGCCTCCTCGAAGCGGAGAACCTGGGATTCACCCATGCCCTCCAGGTGGACGCCGACGGACAGCACGATGTTTCCGACGTGGAGAAGTTCCTGGACCTCTCCCGGCAGTATCCCGACAACCTGATCGCCGGTTATCCCGTTTATGACGAAACGGTGCCCACCGCCAGAAAGGTGGGACGGAAGCTGACCACCTTCATGGTCCATCTGGAGACCCTCTCCCGGGACATCGTGGACGCCATGTGCGGATTCCGCCTCTATCCCCTGGCGGAGAGCTGCCGGCTGATCAGAAAAGCCTCTCTGGGCAAACGGATGGAATTCGATATTCAGTACCTTGTGAAACTCCACTGGCAGGGAGTGGCTATGCGCTTTCTCCCCGTGAGGGTCATCTACCCCGAGGGGGGTATTTCGCACTTCCGGATGTTCAGAGACAACGCGATGATCAGCAAAATGCATACGCTCCTTGTTATCGGGATGGTCCTGCGTTTTCCCTCCCTTCTGATAAAAAACCACCGGCGCAAGAAGAACGGAGCAGCCCGGTGAAGGAGAAGCACTGGTCGGAGTACAAGGAAAAGGGCGGCTCTATCTGGCATATGAAACTGCTTTTCAGCCTTTACAGGCTGCTGGGCAAGGGATTTTTTCAGATTCTGCTTCATCCGGTCGTCTTTTTCTTTTATCTCTGTTCCCCCCGCACGCGGCGGATAAGCCGGGCGTACCTGTCCCGGGTCCACAGCGTTTCCGGGGACGGCGGGGAAGTGAAATCCTCCGAGATCTACCGCCATATCTTCAGCTTCTCCTACTCCCTTCTGGAGAAGCTCTCCGCCTGGGCGGGGGATATGCATTCGAGCGGCATGAAGGAGATGACCCCGGGAGTGAAGCAGCTGAAAGAGCAGCTGAGCCGCAAGGAAGGGGCCGTCATCATCGGGTCCCACCTGGGCAATATGGAGATGCTCCGCGCCTTCGCCAGCCTCGAGACGGGAGACTACCTGCCCCCCTTCGGTATTCACTCCATCGTCGATTTCTCGGGAACCGCCAAGTTCAATCAGCTTCTCAAAGAGATTAATCCCGAATCCATGGTTCATCTGGTCAACGCCAGCGACATCAGCGCCGATAGGATAATCAGCCTGCAGCAGGCCATCGAACAGGGTGACCTTGTCATTATAGCGGGGGACAGAACGGCGAAAAACAACCGGATGAAAAACACCTGTGTCAGCTTTCTGGGGGATGAGGCTTATTTTCCCCAGGGGGCCTTTACCATGGCGACTCTGCTGGAAGGTTCCATCTACTATATGTTCGCCCTGCGGTCGGACGACAGAGATCTGAACAGCCCCTACGAGTTCCATGTCTACCCGTCGGAACATCCCCTGGGCAAATCGCGCAGGGAAAGGAAAAAGATCCTTCAGAACCTGACCGAAGAATTTGTCGGCCACCTGGAGAAGCTGTGCCTGGCCCACCCCAGCCAGTGGTTTAACTTTTACGATTTCTGGGAAAAGCGGGACAGCTGACCCCTCAGGGGAAAGGAATTGACTTATGAAGAACAAAATATTCGTTGAAATCGACCTGAAAGCGGAATTTTACGATGTGGATTCCATGAACATCGTTTGGCACGGCAATTATGTCAAATATTACGAACAGGCCCGCTGTGCCCTTCTGGACATGATAGGCTATAATTATAACGACATGAGGGAGAGCGGCTATGCCTGGCCGGTGGTCACCATATCGTGCAAGTATATCAAACCCCTGGAATTCAGGCAGACCTTCGTGATCAGGGCGACTCTGGAAGAGTACGAAAACCGCCTGAAAATCTCCTATCTGATTTACGACAGGGAGACGGGGGCAAAGATCCACAAGGGAAGCAGCACCCAGATGGCGGTGGATATGGAAACGGGAAACAGCCTCTTCGTCTCCCCGCCCGAGCTGATTGACAGGATCAGGCCGCTTCTGGAGGATGATAAATGAGATATTTCCCCTGCTTTGCCCTCCTGGCTCTGCTTCTTCTGCCCCTCTCGGCGGAGGATATCTTCGACTACCCCCTCACGGAACAGACACGTCCCTCCCTGGAGGCCCTTTTCGGAGAGCTCTCCTCCCATGAAATCATCCGGTCCCCCTATATTCAGAGGAAAACCATTTCGGCTCTGAACCGGGACATAACCAGCTCGGGTCTATTCCTCTTTCACAAGGACAAGGGGCTCGCCTGGATGGTGAGCGATCCTTTTCCCATGAATATCGTACTCAACGAAAATGAGATGATACAGCAGATACCCGGCGGGACGAGCCAGAGTCTTTCCTTCGCGGACAATCCCAGTTTTGCCGGATTCTCCGGGACGGTTCAATCCATTTTCCTCGGAGAGATGGAGACGGTCGAGAAGAACTACGAGATTTTCTATCATGAAGCCGCCGGAAAATGGCTCCTTGCCCTGAAACCCCTGGATAAAACCCTCTATTCCGTTGTCGACTATTTCCTTCTGGAAGGGAGCGGTACAATAGAGTCGTTCCTTATAGCCGAACCCCGGGGAGACAAAATAACCTACGCCTTTGACGATCTGGAATATCCCGAATCCCTGACCGGGGAAGAAAGCCATGTCTTTCCCTAAAATAGCCAGGGGTCCCGCTGCCCTGTGGGCTGCGGCCCATCTTCTGCTGCTCCTCGGTTTTCTCCTGAAAGGGGGAATCTCCCTAAGTACGAATTTGTACGAGATTCTTCCCGATACGAACAGCAACCGGAACCTGTCGGCCGTGGAAAACATCCTGACCGGCCGGCTCAACAGCAAAGTGAACATCCTCATAGGAACCCCGGATTTTGAATCGACCGAGAAGGAAGCGCTGGCCATGGGGGATTTTCTCTGCCGGACCGGCGGATTCAAGGACATCCGGGTGCAGATGGACAGCAATTACTTTCAGGTTTTTCAGGATTTTCTCTTTGCCCACCGCTACCACTACCTCTCCCCCTCCGTGAAAGAGGCCCTCGGGCAGAATAATATCGAAGCCCTCAGGCAGAATTTCTATTTTCAGCTGAGCAGTCCCTTTTCCATGGCCGATCTGTCCCGCCTGGAGGAGGATCCCTTTCTTCTCTCCTCGTCCCATCTTCAGGATTTCCTGAACTCTTCCCTGCTCTCTTCGAGCGCCATGTCCGTCAGGGGCTCCTTTCTTTACCGGGAGCACGGGGACAGACATTGGATCCTCATAACGGCGTCCACCGATCAGTCCGGTTCGGAAGTCAGCATCAAGGAAAATCCCCTGGCCCGCCTGCTGGCCTATAGGGAAACCCGAATGGAAGACGGCGGGGACGGCCTGGCGATCGTCTATTCCGGAGTTCCCGTCCACTCCTACCTGGCCGCCCGTCAGTCGCAGAGGGAGATATCCCTCCTGAGCACCCTTTCCACGGTCTTCATCGTATTGCTGATTCTGGTCGTCTTCCGTTCCTTTCTTCCCCTGGGAGCCACGTTTTTTTCCATTGCCGTGGGCATTCTCTCCGGACTGACCGCGGTCTCCCTCGTCTTCAGGGACGTTCATATCTTCACGATTGTCTTCGGAACCAGTCTCATAGGTATAACGGTGGATTACTCCTTCCACTACTTCACCCACTGGGCCGAGAAGAGCCGCGGGGGAAGGGAGATACGTAAGGATGTTCTCCCGGGAATCACCGTCGGCCTGATTACCACCGTTATCAGCTACAGCGCCTTTTTCTTCTGTCCCTTCCCCCTGATGCGCCAGATGGCCCTTTTTTCCCTATGCGGGCTGGGAAGCGTATTTCTTTCCACGACATTGCTTTATCCCTTTCTTCCTCCCTCCCCCGAAAAAACGGTCGGGGCGGCGGGGAAGGCCCTTTCTCTGGCGGAAAAACTCTTTCGCGGCTCATCCCGGCTCCCGCAGATTTTCCGCTGGGCACTCCTGATCCTGATCGCGATTTTTCTGATTCCAGCCATTCCCCGCATCGATATCCATAATTCCGTGAGCGACTACTACACCATGAGCCCCCAGATGATGGAGTGGGAAAAAACGTCCGCGGAGGTTATCGATTCCCGGACCACCGGCGTGTACCTGACCATTGAAGGAAAGGACCGGGAAGAGTGCCTTGAAAAGGCCGGCCGGATAGAAAAGGACCTGGAAGATTTCGTCGCGAACGATACCCTGGGGAATTACATAAGCCTTTCCCGCTTCCTGCCTTCCCGGAAAGAGCAGGACGCCGGTTATGATCTCGTCAAAACCCGAATGGCTCCCCATGTGAAAAGCCAGTTCGACAGCCTGGGGTTTCCCGCCGGTTCTTACGAAAGCTGGGAGAAGGATTTCGCGTCCCGGGAAAAGGATTATCTGACATGGACCGACCTGCAGGATCTTCCCCTTACCGAACTATGGGACACTCTGGAAATGGGCGAAACCGGCGGACGGCACTATATAAATGTGCTGCTTTTTGATATCAAAGATGCGGGCAGCATCAAGGCATGGGCCGATGATCAGAGCGGAATCTACCTGATGAACAAGATCGGCGAGACCAACGAGACCCTGGAAAAGCTGAGCCGCCTCTCCATTATCATCATCGGCCTCTCCTACCTGCTGATTTTCCTGCTCCTCCTCATCCGGTACTCCCCAAAAAAAGCCTTATCCACGGTGTTTATCCCCCTCATGGCCAGCCTGATCGCGCTCAATACGGTCGCCCTGACGGGACGTTCGGTCAACCTTTTCGTGATCGTGGGGCTTATCCTGATTCCGGGAATGGGAAGCGACTATCTCATTCTTCTGAATGAGCGCCGCAAGACGGAGTCCTCCGTGTACCTTTCCATTATCATGAGCCTCTCTACGACCCTTCTGGCCTTCGCCCTTCTGGGAACCACGACACTGGCAGGAGGATTCGGCATAACCGTGGCGGCGGGGCTGCTCAGCACTTTTCTGCTGACACTCTTTCTGGGCCCCCTGTTTGAGGAGCCCTGACCGGGCGGTTCTATTGATAGCCCGCAGACAATTCCTGTATAATACGAAACACGTCATAATGAATAGCATGAAAAATAAAATAGTAAAAATCATTGGCTCTCTTTTTCTCCTTGCGTTTCTGTCCTGCCGGACGACCGGAACCCTGACGGAGGAGAATCGCCTATATATCACAGACGAGGTCACCATCAACCTTCTCGCCCCATCCACCCTGGATAAGACCTACGTTCAACAGCAGATTATTCACGGATCCCACGGGGATGACGAGTACACCATCATGGCTTTTGTCGAAATGGACGGAACCTCATTGGACATTGCCGGCATGACCCCGATTGGCACCTCCCTGTTCGACCTCCATTACGACTCCGCGGGAATCACCTTTTCCGCCTCGGGACTCTTTCCCGAAGAGACGGCCCTGTACCTGCTGGGAGATTTCCAGCTGAGCTATTACCCCGGGGGGGAAGTCGAAAGGGAAATAAGACGGGCCGGGCTTGATTTTGAAGAAGAGATAACGGCTGAAGGCTGGACACGGCGCATCAGAGATCCCCGGGGGGAATTGATTATTGAGATCATCCGCAGGGGAAACCGACTGGATTATCACAACTATCTGAGAGATTACCGATACGAGATCGAGGAGAAGGATATCTCATGATTCCTGTTTATATAGAAGACCTGGGGATTCTGACAGCCCGTAATAAAGGGAAGAAGGATGTACTGGCGGCCATACTCGGGGGGGAGAGAGACGGTCTGAACCCCGAACAAATCGGAGAAATGACCTGCCATACGGCCCGCTGTTCCGACGAGGAGGCCGGACTGGTTGAAACCTGCGGCAAAAGCAATGACATACTGAGTTTTCTCACGATCTGCTGCCGGGAGATCGATGGAACCGTCAGGGAGATGATCTCCCGCTACGGCTCCTCAAGGATCGCCGTCGTACTGGGAACGTCAGGCTACGGCTCTGACGAAGCCTATTTTGCCGAGGAGCAGAGACGGAAAAGCGGCTCCTTCCCCTCGGACTACCAACTGGCCTATCAGCAGGTTCACTATCCCACCGATTTCGTCAGGGACTATTTCGGAACCGACGGCTACTGCGGAACTCTGGCCACGGCCTGCGCCTCGGGAGCGGGGGCCATTGTGGAAGGCTATAAATTACTTCAGGCCGGACTGGCCGATGCCGTGATTGCCGGCGGGGTGGATAATATCTCCGAATCGGTCCTGAAAGGCTTTATCTCACTGGAAGCGGTCGACCAGAATAAGACGATTCCCTTCAGCAGAAACCGCCACGGAATCAACATCGGCGAAGGGGCGGCTCTTCTGGTTCTGACAAAGGAAAAACCCGGGAAGGACGCCGTTCTCATCGCCGGCTTCGGAGAGTGTTCCGACGCCCACCACCAGACCGCACCCGACCCTACCGGAGAAGGGGCCGCCAAAGCAATGAGGATGGCCCTGGAACAGGCGGGAATGGACAGGGTGGATTACATCAATCTCCACGGAACGGGAACCGCCCTGAATGACTCGATGGAAGGAAAAGCCACCGCAGAGGTTTTTCCCGGGAATCCTTTCTGTTCCAGCACCAAGGCGGTAACGGGCCACACGCTGGGAGCTTCGGGAGCCATTGAACTGGGGCTGTGCTATCTGCTCCTGACATCCTATAATCCTGAAAAAAAGCTTCCCCCCCATATTTGGGACGGTGAGGCCGATCCCGATATTCCCGGACTGAATTTCTGCGGTAAAGACACCAGGCTGGAGACGATCGGAAGCGCCATGAGCAACTCCTATGCCTTCGGCGGCTGGGATGTCAGCATTATCGTGAAAAAAGGAGAGAAGGATGATTAGCTTCCCTTTGAAGAAACCCGATCTCTATGACATATCCGTTCATCAGGGACGCATGCTTCTCATCGATCAGATAGACAGCTGCGACAGGGACAACTTTACCATGGAAAGCTCGCTTCTGATTACCGATGAAAGCGAGTTCCTCTACGAAGGGGCCATGCCCGTCTGGGTCAGTTTCGAATATATGGCCCAGAGTATCGCCCTCCTCTCTTCGGTGGTGCGCAGGGAGAAAAACGAAGAGCCGGAGATCGGCTTCCTCATCAATGTGAGGGATTTTGAAGCGGTCAGACCGGAGTATAAAATCGGTGACAGGGTCACTATCCGCATCTCCCAGGAGTTCAAGGAGGAGAATATCGCCGTATTCCACGGAGAATCCTTCGTGAACGGGGAGTGCTACAGCAAAGGCTCCGTAACGGTCATTGAAAAGACCGATGAGCTGCTGAATAAATGGTCGGAAAAATAATAAGGTAATGGATGCAATGGAGAGAAGAATATTAGTGACCGGAGCCAGCAAGGGGCTGGGCCGGGCCATAGCGGTGGAAGCCGCGCGCGGGGGATTTGACATATCGGTACATTATAACCGCGACAGGGAAGGAGCGGAAAAGACAGCCGAGTTAGTGAAGGCTGAAGGCCGTTCCGCCTCGATACTGAGTTTTGATATAACGGACAGGGATGAGTGCCGCGAAGTCCTCGCTTCGGAGATAGAGAAGCACGGTGTCTTCTACGGAGTCGTCTGCAATGCCGGCGTTACCAGGGACAACGCCTTCCCTTCCATAGACGGGGACGACTGGGATCTCGTGGTCCACACGAATCTTGACGGATTTTACAATGTTCTCCAGCCTCTGATCATGCCCATGGTCAGAGCCAGATCGGGGGGAAGGATCATAACCATCTCATCGGTTTCGGGCATCATGGGCAACAGGGGACAGGTAAATTACAGCGCTTCCAAGGCCGGTATCATCGGGGCGACCAAAGCCCTGGCCGTGGAAATGGGGAAAAGAAACATCACGGTCAACTGTATCGCCCCCGGGGTTATTGAAACGGATATGACCGAGGATGTCCCCTGGGACCATATCAAGTCCTCCGTTCCCCTGCGCCGCATGGGCAAGCCTGAGGAAGTGGGGGCCCTGGCGGCTTTTCTTCTCTCCGACAGCGCGTCCTATATCACAAGACAGGTGATCTCTGTCAACGGAGGAATGATATGAAAAAAAGAGTCGTCATAACGGGCGGAGCCGCCATTACCCCCATCGGCACAGGATGGGAAGCGATAGAACAGAACCTGAGGAAGAAGGAGAACGGCATCCGCTGCCTGGAGGACTGGAAGAAATACGAAAGGATGAACACCAAACTGGCCGGTCCGGCCCAGTGGACGCCCCCCTCCTATCCCCGCAAGAAGACCCGCGGCATGGGCCGGGTGGCCCTCATGGCCGTCCACTGTACGGAGACAGCCTTGGAGATGGCGGGTCTTCTGGATCATCCCAGCCTGACCAACGGCGATACGGGCGTTTCCTACGGTTCCTCAACGGGTAACGTGGATGCCCTGCTGGACTTCTACTCCATGCTTAACGATAACTCGGCCCAGGGCATCACGGCCACGACCTATATCAGGTCCATGCCCCAGACCTGCGCCGTCAACATCGGTGTGTTCTTTGAAATGAAGGGCCGCCTTCTGACCAGCAACACGGCCTGTACGTCGGGAAGCCTCTCCATCGGCATGGGCTTCGAGACGATAAGGGACGGCAAGCAGAAGATCATGGTCTGCGGCGGAGCGGAGGAACTGAACCCCACGGAAGCCGCCGTTTTCGACACCCTCTTTGCGGCAAGCACGAAAAACGACACCCCCGAGCTGACCCCCAGCCCCTTCGATAAGGACCGGGACGGTCTGGTCATCGGAGAAGGTGCGGGCACCCTGGTCCTGGAAGAACTGGATCATGCCCTGGAACGGGGCGCAGCCATATACGGGGAAATTGTCGGCTTCGGTACGAACACCGACGGCGCGCACATTACTCAGCCCAACAGGGAAACCATCGAGATTGCCCTGAAGCTGGCCCTGGACGACGCGGGGATCGCCCCGGAACAGGTGGACTATGTAAACGGCCACGGAACAGCCACGGAGCACGGGGATATTACCGAAAGCAATGCCACATACAACTGCTTCAACGGGCGGAAAGTCCCCTACAGCACTCTGAAGAGTTATATGGGCCATACCCTGGGAGCCTGCGGGGCCATTGAGACCTGGGTATCCCTGAATATGATGAATACAGGCTGGGTCGCCCCCAACCTGAATCTGGAAAACCTCGATCCCCGCTGCGCCGAGCTGGATTATATCCTGGGAGACGGAAGAGAGATGGATCTGAATTATGTGATGTGCAACAACTTCGCCTTCGGCGGAATCAATACATCGCTGATTCTCAAACGGTGGAAAAACTAATCGGACACCCTTATCTCTTTTCTGAATAAAAAAAGGCTGCCGTCTCTTACAACGGCAGCCTTTTTAAGATCTAAAGAATATCTATTTCTCCCAGGGAGGAGTCTTCATAAAAGTCTCATCCCTCAGGGGACCTACTGAGAAACCTGCCACGGGCACGCCGGTGTAATCTTCGATAAACCGGACAAACTCCTTGGCGCCTGCGGGGATCTGATCCCAGTTGCGGGCCTCCCCGACTTTTCCGTCCCAGCCGGGGATCTCTTTCAGAACGGGCTTGATTCTTTCAATCCGGTCGATGGCGGAGGGGAACTCTTCGGTAATCTCCCCATCGATCTCATAGGCAGTACAGACCTTGACGGAATCGAAGCCGTCGTAAAGGTTCATATGGGAAAGGATGAATCCGTCCAGACTGTTCACCCAGCCGGCATAACGGAGGGCCACAAGGTCCAGATAGCCGATACGGCGGGGACGGCCGGTGGTCACACCGTATTCATGTCCCAGTTCGCGCAGGGTATTGCCCAGTTCGAGATCCGATCCTTCCAGCATTTCCGTGGGGAACGGGCCGTTTCCGACGCGGGTCTGATACGCCTTGAATACACCGAGGCACTTATCAAGATACCGGGGTCCCACAGATGCGCCCTGTGCTGCGCCGCAGCTTGTGGACATACCGGAGGAGACGAAGGGATAGGTACCGTGATCCAGGTCCAGAAGCGCTCCCTGAGCCCCTTCCAGCAGGATGTCCTTGTCCCGGTTCTTCATCATAAAGGCCGCCATGTTCACCTTCATGGATTCCAGCCTCTCCTTAAAGGGGACCAGCCAGTTCCGGTCTTCCTCGTTCAGACCGTTCCAGACGACCTCATCCCAGAGATCTCCGACCCGGATACCGTCGCGATGGGCCTTTTTCGCATAGGCGACGCCGATGCCGCGCCCTGTCGTTCCGATGGGGCGGATGCGGACCGATTCCATCTCCTGGTCTTCCTTTTTATAGGAAGGAAGCACGAGATGGGCTCTGTCGGATACGAAAACCCGGCCTTCCCAGTCGATACCCTGTGAAGCGATGCCTTCCAGTTCGATAAAAAGTGACTCCGGATCGATGACCATACCGTTGCCCAGGGCTACGGTTTTTTCCGGATAAATAATGCCCGCCGGAACAAGATGAAGGGCAAATGTTTTGTCCTGGACCTTAATGGTGTGTCCCGCATTGGCTCCGCCGGAAAAGCGGACCACGACATCTGCATCTTCGGCCAGATAGTCCACCATTTTTCCTTTACCTTCGTCGCCCCACTGGGCGCCGATAACTACAAGTTTCATAGATTTTCCTTTTTCGTTCGGTGTAAAGCCCCGAAGCGGGCTTCCTTTAAGAACAGCAAAAAGCCCGTTCAGTGACAACTGAACGGGCTCCGTAGTTGCGTGTTATATTAACAGAAAACTCATATCATGACAATCCTCCTCCGGGATTTCATAAAAACAGCGTCTTCACATGGCCCACGGAAATCTGCTCGTCTATTCTCATGACTCTCTCTTTCCGGTTCACCATAAAATAGCTTCGCGAGAGGCTGGCCCTCCCCTCCTCTTCCGTCGGAGCGGAATCATTCCCGATGATCTCCCGGTACCGGAATTCCCGGTAAACCTCAAAGCGGTATTTCTCTATAAGCCGTCCGATGGGGATTTCCGTTTCGACAAGATCGGCCGCCATCTCCTTCTCCAGCCGGTCAAGGACGATAAGCGACTGGGCCCTCAGATGGACATGGCCGGAGCTCTTTCCCAGAAGGGAGACGCTTCTTCGGAGAAGGGGACTCTCCCGGGAGAGGAGGAAATCGGAGGCATCCTCCCCGGCGGGCTCCACGGCCTCGTGGTGTTTGACGATTCCTATCTCTTCACCGTATAAATCCTCCAGGACTTTGGTCATGGAGCCGTTATGATTCAGGAGCATCTGATACATCCACAGAGGCTCTTTGGTTTTCAAACATGTCAAAATTCTCGAAACTTCCTTTCGGCAGGATAGTTTAAGCCGATTCCCGCCGGGCGCAGTCTAGCAGAAAAATCCTTCCGTTCCCAGTTATCCCTACGTGTTTCTCCCTTTCTCTCCCCGTCAGCCGGGGCGATTCTATCCATTCCCACAAGAATACTGTAGAATAGAACAATGAATTTCACATTTCCCTCCCCCGGTTCCATGGGAGAACAAATCGAATTGAGCCTGTATCCGCCCTCCACGGATAACTCCCTGCGCCCCTGGGACGGGGCTGACGAATATCTTATTGAAGCGCTCAGGGAAGATCCCGATAGAGGCGAGGCGGAACGGACGGCCGTAGTCAACGACAGTCACGGGGCACTGGCCCTTTCTCTCGGGAAGTCGGCGGTGATCTGCCTGAACGACTCCTTCTCGGACCGTACCGGGATCAGGATCAACGGCGAAGCGAACGGGGCTGCCGACTCTTTGAATTTCGCCGGATTCCTGGACGATTTCGAGTGCGACTGGGACAGGATTCTCATGAAGATCCCCAAGACTCTGAATCTCTTCCGGTTCCAGCTGGAACGCATGGCGGAGAAGATTGACCGGCCCGTTCCCATCATGGCCGCCGGAATGGCCAAGCTCATGCCCATAAGTTTCTACGAGGCGTTCGAAGCTTCCGTGGAAAATGCGGAATACTCACTGATCCGTAAAAGGGCCCTGTATTACAAGGGGCTCCTGATTCCCCGGAAAAAGAAAGCGACGGAGAACCACCAGTTTCTCTGGAACGACAGGCCCTTCGTCTCTCTGCCGGGCGTCTTCTCCTACGGGAAGCCCGATTGGGGGACCCTCTTCCTGCTGGACCGCTTTCCCCGGGTAGACCCGCCGGAACTGGTTATCGATCCGGGCTGCGGCTGCGGGATACTGGGGATTCAGGCCGCACTCACATGGCCGGATGCACGGGTCATCGGAACGGACGATTCGGCCCTGGCCGTGGAGAGCGCCCGGCTCTCGGCTCAGATAAACGGCGTCTCCGACCGGATGAAGTTCCTTCATACCAATATTCTGGAGGGAGTGGAAGACCGGTCGGCCGACCTGGTCATCTGTAATCCCCCCTTCCACTCCCAGCACCGCATTCAGCTGGAAAGGGGTTTCGCCTTTATTGAAGAGAGCGCCCGGGTTCTGAAGACCGGGGGACGGCTGTTCCTTGTCTCCAACCGGTATCTGGGATATGAAAAGCAGCTGAAGTGCGCCTTTCAGAGCATGAAGATTCTGGGACAGGACAGCAAATTCCGGCTGTATATGTGCCGGAAGTAGGATCAGGGGTCCAGATTGACCAGTTCCCCCGTTTCGGGATCCAGCCGGCGGTAGTAGCAGTTGCGCGCCTCCCCTCTGCTGTTGCGGGTGTGGCAGATTTTTCCCTTTTCCGGGCGGACGATGTACAGAAGGGAGTTCTGTTCGCAGTTCACCCGGATCTCCTCGATAAAATAGGCGTTACCCGATGTGAGGCCCTTCTCCCACAGTTCGTTGCGGGAGGTACTCCAGAAAACGGCTTTCCCCGTCTCCCGGGTCCGTGCCAGAGCCTGTTCGTTGGCATAGGCCACGAGGATGAGTTCCTTCGTCTCGCTGTCCTGCACGGCCACGGGCACCACGTCGCAGTTTTTACCGGCCAGGGAGGCCAGTTTCTTCCAGTCCAGGTTCAGGACGGTTCCTTCTTCCAGTTCTTCATGGGTCATTCTGCCATTATAGCGAGACGCGTTAGGGATTGGAAGGGCCGCCTCGGCGGGTCGGCGGGGGAAGCCCGGCGACGGGACCCCTGGAAAGCCCGGGTCCGGCGCAGCCGGACAACGCCCGGAATATCAGCACACTTCTGAGAGCTCCTCTGCGCCCCCAGCCCGGGGAGCCAGGAGCCAGCCCGCCGCGACGGCCGTCAGGGGGGCGACCAGGACAAGGGCCAGACTGCCCGAGAGGGTGCGGAGGATCTCGGCGATGACGATTTTCATGTTGAGGGCCCGTACGACGCTGGTGGCCAGGGACTGAAAAAGCATGAGCAGGGTCAGGTAGCTTCCCGAATAGGCCAGGAGGAGGGTCGTGGTCATGGTGCCGATGACCGCCCGGCCGATGGTGAATCCCGAGAGGATCAGTTCGCCCTTTCCGATATCGGGCTTTTTGATGAGGATTTCCTCCATGGAGGTGGCCACGTCCATCGCGATGTCCATGGCCGCTCCGGAGGCTCCTATGATGATGGAAGCGAAAAAGACCTCCCGGATGTTCAGATCGAGGTGGCCCGAGAAGAGGAGCGTTTCGCTGTAGGGGCAGGTGAAGCCTCTCAGATCCATGAGGGCGCCGAATATCTGGGTCAGGACGAAGGTGACCGTCAGGCCGGAGAGGGTTCCCAGAAAGGCGGCCGTCCCCCGGCGGGTGAAGCCGGCCACGGAGAAGATGATGACGCCGGAGAGAAGAATCACCGTGAGGATCGTGATAAGGAGGGGGGGATAGTTGCTCAGAAGGGCCGGGATGAGCAGAAAGAAGATCACCCCCAGGGAGACAAGGAAGGAGAAGAGGGCCCGCAGGCCGACTTTCCCGGCGAACAGGATAAGGGAGAGGGCGAAGAGGCCGAAGAGAAGGGCCCCCCAGCCCTGGCGGATTTTATCCACCGCTTTCACGGGAGGAGCTCCGGGAGAGGGGTTGGAATTGAACACCACGAAGAGCTTGTCCCCTTCGCCGTATACCGTGTCCATATCCATTTTCCCGATGAGGAGATTGGTCGCTTCCACGGTCTGCCCTTTGAAGGGCTTGCTGAGCAGTTCCACTTCCAGCATCTGGTGGCCGAAGCTGGCGATGTTGGAGGAAATGACGTCGCTGTTGTCCACGGACAGAACGCGGGCCCGGATTTCTCCTTCCGATGACAGCTTCATGCTGATACCGGGCAGAAGAAGGACGAAGAGAAGCAGGGCGATAAGGGCCAGGAGATAATAGGGGGTCAGTTTCATCTTTTTATTCATTGTTTCCTCGGAAAAGGGAAAACCCCCGGCCGCAGGTTTCCTGTTACCGGGGGTGGTTCGGTTCGTTAAATAATTCCGGTCAGAGATTACTGGAGGGGCAGAGCGGCCAGGGCGGATACGGCCAGGGCGATCTGGGTATTATCCTTGAATCCGCCTACCATTTCCGATCCGACGCCGATGGCGCTCATGGGAATGGATGTTCCCGAGTGGGCGTAGGTGGTGAAGTACATGTTGGCCCTTTCGTCGATGATGTGGGTCACGGCGATGGCCACGGGGTTGTAGCCGCCGTAGGTTCCGCCCACGGCAGCGCCGCCGTCCACATCGTCCATGGCTTCCAGGATGGAAGCTTTTTCCCCGTCGGTCAGATTTCCCAGGCCGCAGTTGGCGGCGATGTAGGAGAAGAAAGCGTCCCGGTCTCCGTTATAGGCGAACTGGAGGGTATCTTCCACGGAAACTTTGACGTTGTCGAGCACGTCCATGTTCAGGAAGTAGTTCGCTCCGAAGCCGAGGCCCATACCGCCCGTTTCATGGTCGCCCACGACAATAACGGCGGTTTCGTCGGGATGGGCTTCGTAAAAGTCCAGAGCCACCTTTACCGCATCGTCAAAGGCGAAGGTATCGTAGACGGCGCCGGCGACATCGTTGGCATGGCAGGCGTGGTCGATCCGTCCGCCCTCCACCATCAGGAAAAAGCCCTTTTCGTACCGGGAGAGAACTTCCACGCCCTTTTCGGTCATTTCGGCCAGGCTGGGACAGTTGTTCTCGCTATTGATTCGGTCCAGTTCATAGGGGTTGTGGGTATAGGTGAAGGCGGCGAAGACCTGCTCTTCCCCCTGGGGAGTATAGGCGGCGAAATCATCGGCGCCCTGGGCTCCGATAAAGGTGTTGTAGCCTTCGTCGGCAAAGAGGGCCACCACGTCCACGCCGTCCTTTCTCTTGGATTTCATCTTGGCTCCCACCGCATCGACGGCGCCGTATTTGCCGGGGTCCGTGTCGGAGATAAAGTGGCGGGCGCCGCCGCCGGCGAAGAAGTCCACGCCGCTGTCGGCGAAATCCAGGGCGATGCCGTTTTCATCGTTCCGGTCGGGATTGTGGGAAGCGAAGCAGGCGGGGGTGGCGTGGGTCAGGCGGGTGGTGGAGATGAGTCCGGTGCCCATGCCTTTCTCTTCGGCGGATTCCACGAGGGTCTTCAGGACGGTTCCGTCGGGAAGCTCGGCGATCATGCCGTTGTCCGTTTTGTATCCGGCGGCCAGGGCCGTGGCGGCGGCGGCCGAATCGGTTACCAGAGAGCTGGAAGAGTGGGTTGTGTTGATTCCCGATACGGGAAGGGTGTTCATGGCCAGATGGGCCGATGCATCGCCGGTCTTGTGCTGCAGGTAGTACTCGGATACCTGCCTCTGCGCGGCTCCGAGACCGTCACCGATCAGGTAGAATACATATTTGGGGGGATTTTTTACGGCGAATTCCGCGGAAGCGGTGTCTTTCTGCCCGTTGGCGCACACTCCGGCGATGGCGGCCAGCGTCACGAGCAGCATGGATAATGCTCTTTTCATTTTTTTCTCCTTACGTTCATGGACGGGAAGGTCTGAGTCATCCCTTCCGGCCTGTTCTTCAAACGACCTAAAGAATGGGCCGCCCATGTTTCCTTTTTATTCGCCTTCGGTTAGTAGTACGTTAACATCAGTATACATTTACTACCTTTTCATTAGTATTTAGCCTGTTCTCCCTTCCTCCACGGCAGGACGGGCTAAATGTAAAAAAAGCTTGCATTTAGGGAATTTATAGCCTAAAATCAATTCATGGATTACGGCTCCCTCTCCCGTGATGAATTAATTAAGGAACTGGAAGAAGCTCATTGTCAAAACAGTTCAATTCTTTCTCTCCTTTCCACTTTGAGAGACGGTATTATCACGATTAACCGCGAGGGACGCATCCTGTTCATGAACAGAATGGCGGAAGAGCTGACCGGATGGAGTTCGGAAGAGGCTCAGGGACAGCTTCACAGCGAAGTCCTGACGTTTATCGATCACTTCACTTCAGAGCCGATTACCCTGAATCTCAGAGAAATCCGGGAGGACAACACGATCAGGGAGTACTCCGGATTCGTGGATATTCTCGATAAAAGGCACACGGCTCACCACATATCCCTTCGCTTTCTTCCCTTTGAGGGGATCTGTCCCGATTCGGACATGGTGATTAATATTCACGACATCACCGAAACCCGCCATTTGCGCGAAGAGATTAACCGGGTTCAGAAACTGGATGCGCTGAGCAAGCTGGCCGGCGGGATCGCCCACTCTTTCAACAACATGCTGACAGGTATCATGGGCTTTTCCGAGCTGATAACCCAGGAATTGGACGAAGAGATGAATTCCGATCTTTTTGCCTACAACCAGGTCATTCTGGAAACCTGCGAAAGGGCTTCCGACGTGACCGGGGAACTGCTCAATTTCTCACGAAGGAGAAATCTCGGCTACGTCAGAATCGATCTGAACGAACAGATTGAAGCGGCGATTACTACGCTGAAAACCTTTCTCGGCACGAAGATCACCCTGGAGTGGGACTCTCAGGCCCAAAACAGTCTGACCAATGCCGATCCCTTTCAGGTGAGGGAGATTATCACCAATCTGGGTAAAAACGCCCGGGACGTCCTGCCCCTGGGCGGGAAGATTATTATCAAGACGAAGAACCGCCGTTTCACGGAAGAGGAGTGCCGGAGAAAGTCCCGCCTGATGAATCCGGGAGATTATTATCTGATTTCCTTTTACGATTCCGGCCCGGGAATCCCCGCCGACGTTCTCCCCCATATCTTCGATCCCTTCTACACGACAAAGTCATTTATCGGAGGAAGCGGCCTTGGCCTTTCATCGGTATACGGATCGGTAATAAGCCACGGGGGGACAATCTCCGTAAAAACGAAAGAGGGAAAGGGGACCTGCTTTGAGATCGCCCTCCCCCTCAGTACGCGGCAAAGCAGTTCTATAAATTCAATAAACCGAGACAGCCGTTAAAGCTGGCGGAAGGCCTCATGAGGGAATCCATACACGCTTCTGACGGCCGGTAGTAACCGTCCAGTTCGGCCGGTTTTCCCTGCACCCCTCTCAATTCATCCACGATCTTCTCTTCCTGTTCGGAAAGTCCCTCATAGACGGGGATAAACAGTTTCTTCATGTCCCCGTCCTTATCCTGCTCCGCCAGAGCCTTCGCCCAGTATAGGGTCAGATAGAAATGGCTTCCCCGGTTGTCCAGCTCCCCCGCCCTTCGGGAAGGTCCCCGCCGGTTCTCCAGATAGAGGGCCGTTCCCCGGTCCAACGTTTCAGCCAGCAGAGCCGCCCGGCCGTTTCCGTCGATCCCCAGCTGTTCCAGTGAGACGGCCAGGGCCAGGAATTCGCCCAGAGAGTCCCAGCGCAGATGATTTTCGGCGATAAACTGCTGAACATGCTTGGGAGCCGAACCGCCCGCACCCGTCTCGTAGAGGCCGCCGCCGTTCATGAGGGGAACCACGGAGAGCATTTTCGCGCTGGTTCCCAGTTCCAGAATGGGAAACAGGTCGGTCAGATAGTCGCGGAGGACATTTCCCGTAACGGAAATAACGTCTCTTCCCGCAGAGATTTCGTCCATGGTCACCGTGGCCGCTTCCACGGGGGAGAGAACGGAAATGTCCAGACCGGCCGTATCGTACCCGGGCAGGTAGAGAGCGACCTTTTCTCTCAGGGCTCTGTCGTGGGCGCGGTTTTCATCGAGCCAGAAGATGGTTTTGCTCTTCGTAAGGCGGGCGCGGGTCACGGCCAGTTTGATCCAGTCGCGCACAGGAGCGTCCTTGGCCTGGCACATGCGGAAGATATCCCCGTCATGCACGGGCTGTTCCAGGATGATTCGTCCCGATCCGTCGGTAACCCGGACGGTCCCCTCCCCCTTTATCTGAAAGGTTTTGTCATGGGAGCCGTACTCTTCGGCTTTCTGCGCCATGAGTCCCACGTTGGCGACACTGCCCATGGAGGCCGGATTAAAGGCGCCGTGCTTTTTACAATAGTCGATCGCCGCCTGGTATACTCCGGCGTAGGCTCTGTCGGGAATGACCGCCTTCATGTCCTGGAGTTCCCCGTTCCTGTTCCACATTTTACCGGAGGTACGGATGGCGGCCGGCATGGACGCGTCGATAATGACGTCGCTGGGAACATGGAAATTGGTTATGCCCCGGTCCGAATCGACCATGGCCAGATCGGGACCGTTTTCCATGCAGCGGTCCAGCTCCTCGCGGATCTCCTTCTGCAGGGCATCATCGAGGGATTCGATTTTCTTCAGGAGATCCCCGAGGCCGTTATTGGGATCCACCCCGGCCCGGGCCAGGGCATCGCCGTACTTATCGAAGAGAGAAGCAAAAAACACCGAGAGGCCGTGACCGAAGATTATCGGATCGGAAACTTTCATCATGGTGGCCTTCAGATGAAGGGAGAAGAGCACGCCCTTCTCCTTCGCATCCCTGATTTCCCGGGCATAAAAATCCCGCAGTTTGGCCTTGTCCATAACGGCGGCATCCACGATTTCCCCTTCCATCAGGGTCAGATTCTCCTTGAGAACCTGGGTCGTCCCGTCCTTTTTATGAAAAACAACGGAGACCTTATCGGCCTTTTCCATGATATGGGATTTCTCGCTTCCGTAGAAATCCCCTTCGGTCATACTGGCCACATGGGAGAGGGAGCCGGAAGACCAGGCTCCCATGGAGTGGGGATTCCTCCGGGCGAACTCCTTCACGGCCCCGGGAGCGCGGCGGTCCGAGTTGCCCTCCCGCAGAACGGGGTTTACCGCGGAGCCCTTGATTTTATCATAGCGGGCCTTGATTTCCCTTTCCCCGTCGGATGAGGGGGACTCGGGATAATCGGGAAGGGCGAACCCCTTCTCCTGCAGCTCCGCCACGGCCGCTTTCAGCTGGGGAACGGAAGCGGAGATATTGGGCAGCTTGATAATATTGGCATCGGGCTCCTTCACCATGTTCCCCAGAATAGCCAGATCGTCGGAGACCCGCTGTTCGGGGGTCAGGTTTTCGGGGAAAGCGGCCAGTATACGGCCGGCCAGAGAGATATCCCTGGTTTCCACATCTATACCGGCGGTTGCCGTGAAAGCCCGGATAACGGGGAGGAGAGAACGGGTGGCCAGCGCGGGCGCCTCGTCTGTCAACGTATACGTAATGGTTGATTTCTGTGCCATGATATTATCCTGATTGTGGTGTGATGCGCCATTATACAAAAAAAGGGGTCCCTTGGTTAAGGGACCCGCAGACCGAAATAAAACCGGATTATTCCATGAAATCCAGGATATCCTTCATCTGATATTCGGAGAGGCGGAAAAAATCCTCCCCCCGGGAGCTTTTACAGATATAGCCTTCATCGTCCTTAAGGAAAACGGAAAGGGTCATCGTCTCCTCGCCGCTTTTCATTTCTATTTTCCACTCGGGGGATAGGGTGGTGAGGAAATCGGGCAGATATTCCCGGCAGCTCAGGGAGGACAGGGTCCGGATTTTCGATCCCAGTTCTTCGCTCTTACCGAAGGGGGTGTCTCCTTCCATCCAGCCGGAGTCACCCCTGGTCAGAAGAATATCTTTTTCCCCATGACTCAGCCGGATCTCCGTGAGACTGTCCGCATCAAAGCTGAGGACCGTCTTGTCCCTCAGATCGCCGGGCTTTTCCGGCAGCAGGCTGTTCCAGTCTCCCGTTAAAAGATAAACCTTGTCATCCCCGGGGAACATGCCGTAGGTCCCGTGACCGGTAGAGGCCTTCTTCCCGAAGAGAAAGACTTGCTCGCCCTTTTCCGTGGCGATCCTTACTTTTACGGCCTTACCCTCTTCCAGCTGATAGTTCTCGTAAAGACCCGCCCGGGAAACCAGATCGGTCACGGCCAGTTCCTCAATCCCCGTCATCAGCTTATCCTCCTTGGACGCCATGACGGGCCTTTCCGGATCTCCCATGACCCACTGGTCTCCGGATTTCCTCAGATGATGGGCCTCGTCATCCCCATAGTAGATATCGGTGATATCTCCCCTTTCAGGAGCTTTCCAGGAGGGCAGCTTATACCGGACTTTCCCGTCGGGCCTGAAGGCAAGATACAGGATTCCCAGCAGGATAACCGCTCCGACGATGATAAACTCTTTTTTCATTTCTCCTCCTCCGGGGTAAACATTTTTCTGATCCGCTTCTTCCTGCCTATCCAGTTGAACCATACGCCCACCCCGACAAGAATGACCAGGAAGGGCAGGACGACGATGTTGAAAACTTTGATCCCGGTCTTGACGCCCGACGGGAGCCCATCGCTGATCGGGTTGTAGTACTGCCCTTTGCTGCGCATCAGTGCGTAATCGCCCCGCCCGCTCAGCTGGTCCAGGCAGTTCAGAATGAACATGGCATTGGAAGACTGCCCCGAATCATCCAGGATATTATCCTTGAGGACCGAACTGGAGCCGACGAGAAGGATCTGTCCTTCCGTCCCCTTCTCCACCATCTTCTCGTCTGTCAGAGCCTGATTCAGAAGACGGCCCTTCTCTTCCTGCCCGGTCTGCCCGCCCTCTTCCGGCGCGGGAGGAGCGGGTATTTCCTTTCCGGCGAAGTAACTGTCAAAGGTACCGGTCAGGCGCAGGGCCAGAGGATAGGACGCCATCTCTCCTTCGGGGGGAGGAGTCATCATCTGGGGATTCAGATTGATGTTATCAGACATCTCCCAGGATTTGTCGCTGGATGAGAGGAGCGTTTCCACCCTGACGTCACCGGGAACATCCCCGGTAATTTCCAGGGGCGCCGCATCCAGGAAAATCATACCCTTCAGATTGTGCATGAAGGGAAGAGCCTGATTGACCTTTTCGGTCTGAATTTCCGGTGCGTTATAGAAGCGGATTTCCTGATATCCCCCGGCGGCGGTCTGGCGGCGGGACAGGTAGCCGTTCTTGTCCAGAAGGTAGCTCTGGTGTTCTTTGACGCCGTACTTATCCAGCAGTTTTTCCAGTCCTGTCTGAACGGGAACATACTGGGGCTGGGCGCCGTACATCATCATCTGCTGGTTAGGCAGCTGTTCGTCGAAGGGATCGAGGAAGAGAGCCAGAGACCCGCCCCTCATGAGAAACTGATCGAGCTGATAGAGTTCCCAGTCGCTGAACGGTTCGGTCACGCCGGCAATCACCAGAGTCTTGAGCCCCCGGGGCAGGGAATCCATGGTAACCGGGGTCACCTGATACTCCGAGGAGAGGAGGGAGTAGAAATTCCGGAGGGACTCTTCATTCTGCGAATAGGAGTAAAGGGGCAGGGCGCCGTGATCGGACAGATAGCCGACTCTCTGCTGGACGCCGAGAAGCCTTTCGCCGATCTGCCGGAGGGGTTCCTTGAGATCGGCCGGCTCCTCCAGGCGGTTCCCCAGAATGCTCCGTGAGATCAGTTCTATCTTGCTGAATTCACTCCCCTTCTCCACGACCAGGGCGGCATATAGCTTTCCCCCGTCCTGTTCGTCGGAACCGAAGCTGTTGAGGCCGTACGTTCCCAGCCCGTCCGTACCTGTTTTATCGGGATCGATGAACTCGTATTCCAGCCTGTGGTAGAATTCATTTTCCAGCCCCTTAACCATCTCTTCCACTTCCGAAGGATAGCTTTCCAGTCCTTCGCCCATCCGGTTCAGGGAGGACGAGAAAACCAGCTTGACCTTCAGGTCCTGATCCAGGGCCAGCAGGGCGTTGGTTTTGGAGGCCAGGTCGCGTATCATGCCGGTCACTTCATACTCCAGGTTGGTCCGCTTCTCCCGGTTGTCCTGAACGCCCAGATAATTGTTCCGTCGGGTCAGATCGCCCTGGATCATCGCCATGCCCATATAAACTTTCTTCAGGCTGAACTGATTGTCCACGAGCACCTGGGTCTCCACCGGCGAGATGCCGTACTGGGCGGCAAGATCGGTCAGAAGAACCCCCTGGGAGTTCCGCCGTTCCCCTTTGCTGTCGATCATATGTACTTCATAGTTGAAGTTCCTGTTTCCCTTGCGGGAGTACTCCCCCATCAGATCCCGGACTTCCTGTTCCAGAGTCTGGTTGGGCTGGGGAAGATCCTCGGAAAGAAAGAAGCGCACCGTCAGGGGTTCTTCCAGGGAGGAAACCGCCTTGACCGACGCGTCGGATAGGGTATACAAACCGTTTTTCGTCAGATCCCATCGAAAATAGAGGGAGCTGGATACCAGATTGATAATGATCAGAAGGACCGCGTACAGCCCCAGTCTTATTCCGTCCTGTTTTTGTATTTTCATGTCTGCGTCCTTAACGTTTTTCCCTGTGAACCAGATGGGTCAGGTACAATGCCGCGGCGATAATGCTCAGAAAATAGACCAGATCCCGTGAGTCGATGAGTCCCTTGGCGATGCTCTCGAAGTGATAGCTGGAACTGAGGAACTGGAGAAATCCCGTAAGAAAGGGGGGAACCAGAATGAGCATACTGTTCAGAATATAGAGGAAGAAGCAGACCGCCACGCTTATGATAAAGGCCACCACCTGGTTATGGGTCAATGAAGAGGCCAGCACGCCAATGGCCGTATAGGCGGCGGCGAGAAACAGAGCTCCCACGAAGCCTCCCACAACGGGCCCCATGTCCAGGTCTCCGGTCATAGCCACGAAGATAGGATAGAGCAGAGTGGGCACCATCATGACAAGCACCATGGCCAGGGCGGAGAAGTATTTTCCCAGAACCACTTCCAGGCGGGAGAGGGGCAGGGTCATGAGGATCTCGTAACTGCCGCTCCGGTACTCTTCGGAGAAAACCCGCATGGTAAGGGCGGGAATCGTGAAGGTAAGAATCAGGGGCAGAAGACTGAAGAATCGTCTCATATTCACCTGATTCAGAAGAAAATAGGTCGAGAAGAAAAACCATCCGGCCGTAACCAGAAACAGGGCCATAATGATATAGGCGACGGGACTGACAAACAGAGCCCGGAATTCCCGTTTGAAGACTTTACCTGTATTCACAAAACTCATCAGTTTTCTCCTCCCTGTGTCAGCTGTCTGAAAATGCTTTCCAGGGATTGGCTCTCCCGGTGCAGTTCCATAAGAATCCAGTCCTGCCTTCTAACCGCCCGGTAAACCGGTTCTCTCAGATCTTCCTGCGACTCCAGATGGACGTTTACAAGTCTCTCCCGCTCCTCAAAACGTGACTTGCCGATTCCGGGGATGTTCTCCAGCACTGATCTGGCCTCCGCTTCCGAAGCTCCCTTAATCTGCAGAGAGAGGGAGGAAGTTCCCTGCCCGGCAAGGAGTTCTCCCATGCTGCCGTCCGCGGCGATCTTTCCTTTGTTGATGATAACGACCCGGTCGCATGTCGCCTCGGCCTCGCTGAGGATATGAGTCGAAAAGATAACCGTTTTCTCCCTGCCTATCTCCCGTATAATGGACCGGATCTCGCCGATCTGGTTGGGGTCGAGACCGCTTGTCGGTTCGTCCAGCACGAGAATGGCCGGATCGCTCATCATGGCCAGGGCCAGGCCGACCCTCTGTCTGTACCCCTTGGAAAGGGCGGCGATATTCTTATGCATTACGCCGCCGATGCCGCAGAGCTCGGCCATTTCCCTGATTCTCTTAACCCGCGCTTCCCCGGAGATGCCCCTCACTTCGGCAATGTACATGAGATAATCGAAGACCAGCATATCCGTATACAGGGGAGACGATTCGGGGAGATAGCCGATAAGGGCCTTGGCCTGTTCCGCTTCGTTCCGGACATCATGGCCGTCGACATAGATGGTTCCTCCCGTGGGCTGGAGAAATCCTGTCAGAATTCTCAGGGTCGTGGACTTCCCCGCTCCGTTCGGCCCCAGAAGCCCCATAACCTGTCCCTTCGGAATTTCCAGCGAAAGCCGGTCTACCGCCAGAAGATCGTCATAACGCTTTGATAGCTCATCGATAGTAATCATTTATCCTCCTGTCTGATTTTATCCGGACGTTCCTTGATCCGTCCGGAGGATTAGGCTTTATCCCTATAACAAGACAATCGGACAAAGGTTACAACTTTAACAGTCTTTATAAGACATTAATACCCTCCCTTATACATTACAGGACTGTAATGTTGTAAATAAGAAGCAGGTTCCAGTTGCATAAATCCTTTGTTGCATTACCCTTAGACTCCTGTTACCATATAAGGAAAGAGAGAGAGGAGCGACTCCATGGGCAAAGATAAAATTGTGGAAAAAAAAGAGATTCCCAAAAAGGTTTATGAAAAGGAACTGCAGAAAATGCAGCTCGAACTGATAAAGCTGCAGCAGTGGATAAAGTTCAAAGGCCTTAAGGTCGTAGTCATCTTCGAAGGAAGGGATGCGGCGGGAAAGGGGGGGATCATCCAGCGGATATCCCAGAATCTGAATCCCCGTATCTGCCATGTCGCCGCCCTGGGAAAACCCTCAGAGAGGGAGGAGTCGCAGTGGTATTTTCAGAGGTACGTGCCCTACCTTCCGGCCAAGGGCGAAATGGTTCTCTTTGACAGAAGCTGGTACAACTGCGTCGGTGTGGACAGGGTTATGGGCTTCACCACCCCCGATCAGTGGGAAGAGTTCTACCAGAGCTGTCCCGCCTTCGAGGAGATGCTCATACGCTCCGGCATCATCCTCATCAAGTACTGGATCTCCGTTTCCGACGGCGAACAGGAGAGGCGTTTCCGCCGCCGCATTCAGGATCCGACGAAACGCTGGAAACTCAGCCCCATGGATCTGAAATCACGGCTTTACTGGGACGAGTACTCCCGCGCCAAGGACACCATGTTCCAGTACTGCGACACGGAGATATCCCCCTGGTACGTGGTCCCGGCGGACAGCAAGAGACAGGCCCGGCTGAACTGTATCGATCATCTCCTAAGCCTTATCCCCTACGAAAGCGTCCCCCCCCGTGATAAAATCGACCTGCCCGAAAGGAAAATTACCGATTACGAGAGGCCGAACTATCATCACCAGAGGATCATTCCTCAGAAATTCTAAAGATATTGACGTTCTTCTCCAGACTGTCGGTCGCATCATCCAATCTGCGGGCCTGCTCCTGGAGGGAGAGGGAGGATTCCATGACCTCCCTGGCGCCTATGCTCATCTCCCCCATGGCGGCCTGATTTTCCGCGGAAATCTGAAGAACCCCTTCCAGAGCCTCGGAGACCTCCTCCCGTTCCCGGTTCATCTGCTGGGAAAGATCCCTCAGATTCAGGGAGTTCTGATTCAGATCTGTCATGGCCCGGGTTATCTCCGTGCTTCCGATTTTCAGTTCGGAAACGCTGCTTTCTATCTCCATCAGGGAATTGACCACTTCGCCTATTCCCCTGGTCAGGCTGTCAAAGGATTCCTGGGTTTTTCCCCCCCGGCGGGCGGCTTCCTCGATACGGCCGATGATCTCCTTGATATTCTCGTTTATCTGTTTGGAATTTTCCGATGAGGTTTCTGCCAGCTTTCGGATCTCCTCGGCCACCACGGAAAATCCCCGGCCCGCGTCACCGGCATGGGCCGCTTCGATGGCGGCATTCATGGCCAGAAGATTCGTCCGTGAGGCGATGGTCAGAATAACCTGGGTGATGGCTTTGATATTATCGATGGAAGCGTCAATCTCCTGAATTCCCGTAATGGTCTCCTCCATGACGCCCCGCCCCTCTTCGGCCTCGCCGTTCAGCCTCCGGGCCGCGTCAATTCTGCCGCGGGCGATTCCGGCGATGCTCTCTATGTTGGCGGCCATCTCGGTCACAGCCGAGGTGGACTGCTGCTGCAGTGTCACCTGATTATCAATACCGCTGTCGATGGTGCCCACCGCCTCGCCGAGCCGTCCCATGGACTGGGAAACCTGGCCTATGTTCCTGTCCAGCTCCCCGGCGGACCGGTTGATGGACTCGAGATTACCGTTCATTTCGGTCATGGCGGAACTGGTCTGTTCCGATACGGCCGACAGATGCTCCTTAATCTCCACCGTACGGGAGGAGGATTCGGTGATGGAGCTGATGAGGGAAGCCACGCTCAGACGGACATTGGACAGATCGGAAAGAAGGCAGCCCAGCTCATCGCGGGAAGTGATCGTGGGGGGCTCAAAGGAGAAGTCTCCCCCGGCCATTTTGTTCAGAAGGGTACGGGAAGTTCCCACCCGGTGAAGAATTCCGTCCAGAAGCATGATCACGTCCAGGGTGGCTATGGCCACACAGGCCAGGAAGATGACGGACTGCTTGATCCGGATCTGCCTGTACAGTCCGAAACCGCCGCCGTACTCGGCATGGTGGAGAATAATAAATTTCGTGCTGATGAGGGAAACACCGTAAAGACCGACCATGCAGAGCATCACGACCAGAAGAAAACGGAGTTTCAGGCTCAGGGAGAGATGTTTCTCGGTGAAGGGAATATGACCGTTCTGCTGCTCGTAGTAGCGGATAAAAAGAATATAGGAAGGCATTCCGAACAGGACTTCCAGTGAGAAGCAGATAAGGACCTCCTCGGCCAGATACTCCTTGAAGCTTCCCTTGATGAAGGCAATAATGACGCCGGCGAGAAGGCTGTAGAGAATCGCCGCGGCCAGGGGGATGGTAGGATATTTGACGAAGGTCTTCTGAAAGCTCTCCAGCTCCTCCCCTGTCATACCGGGGACATAACCTTTCATGAAGCGGTTGTTCCTGACAAGGGTAAGCATGATAAATGCCATATAGCCAAGAAGATATACATACATAAGCGGGCTTTTAAGGAGAAAAATAACTCCTCTCGCCCCGTCGATATAAAACCTCATTACAACGTTGGCGACAATGGGGATAAAGTAGATACCGACGATGTGGGGAAACAGCAGATGGGCTCTACCGGTTGAACTCTCTGTCATGGAAGGACTCCGAATAATATTTAATATGCCTTTATTATAGGCCCATGGCGGAAATATTACCACGAAGTTTTTACAATTCCTCTTCTTGTTCTCTCCCGGCAATCCTGATAGGATGGGTTCGTGGAAACTTTACATGATTTTATAGAACGGATTTCCCGCGAGGCGGGACGGCTGGCCCTCCAGTACAGAGACAAGGACTCTCTTCTTATAGAGAATAAACACGCCAACCGCAAGGACATTGTGACAGCCGCGGATAAGGCCATAGAACGGTATCTGAGGGATGAGATTCTCCATGCCTACCCGGATCACTCCATCATGGGGGAAGAGGGGGATGACATCAAGGGCAACGAATGCCTGTGGGTGCTTGATCCCATCGACGGAACGGTCTCCTTTGCCCACGGCCTCCCCATATTCACCGTTTCCATCGGCTATATGGAAGGGGATGTGATCAAGGCGGGGGCGATTACCGCGCCCGTCCTGGATGAGTTTTTCTATGCCGAAAGGGGCAAGGGGGCGTTCCTCAACGGAAGGCCTATCCATGTATCCGACTGTTCCGTACCGGAAGAAGCGGTTATGGCCACGGGATTCGCCTGTCTGAGGGATAACCTGAAAGAGAACAACCTGGAGCGGTTCAGCCGCATCGCCCCCCGGGTCCAGCACATGAGCCGTCTCGGATCGGCGGCTTACGACATGGCCATGGTCGCCGCGGGTCGGGTGGAAGGGTACTGGGAACAGCAGCTCAATCTCTACGATATCGCCGCCGGGGTCGTTCTTGTGGAAGAGGCGGGGGGAATCGTCTCCGATTTTTCCGGGGCCCCGGTGGTCAATCCCCGGCAGATACTCGCCGCCAATCCGGCCATGCACGGACAAATGCTTTCATGGATGTGAGAATACGGCGCTACGCCCCTTCCCTGTTCTGCCTGATGATGATTACGGTTCTATCCGCCATTCCGGGAGTCACCTTTAAAGAGCCCCGTTATAACTTCTTCGGGACCGATAAGATCGGACACATGGGGCTCTATTTTCTCTTCACCCTGAGCCTTTTCCACTCCGCCGGAAGAAAGAAAGCCGACGGAAGCGCTCTGCTGCTGGCACTGGGAGCCTCCCTCGGCTGGGGCGGGCTTATGGAACTGATGCAGACCCTGGACATCATCGGCCGTTCCGCCGACTGGCGCGACATGCTGGCGAATCTGACCGGAGCCCTTTTGGCTTTCTCTCTGTTCGCCCTCTACCTGGCGGTGAGAAACCGGAAGCGGGCGGTCTGATTTTATGTCCGTCATGACCTGTCTCATCTGCCCTAACGGCTGCGGGCTTTCCTATCGAGAGAAAGACGGAGTCTGTTATATCCGGGGCAACCGCTGTCTTCGGGGAGTCGGCTTCGCCGAAAAAGTCCTCATAGAAAAGGGAATCCCCGGTCCCTTCCGTTCGGAAAAGCCGTTCCTCCGCTACAGCGAAGAGGAGATCGCCGCCCTTCTGGCCCGGTGGGATCTCCCCCTGACGTCCCTGGAAGAGAACCGCTTCATCCAGGGCAGCCCCGAACGTTCCCTTTACCGCACATCCCTCCTCAGCGGAGAGAGAAGACTGATACTCGAACAGATAACCCCGGAACGGGCGGAGAAAAATGAAAATACCGCCCTCCGCCTGGAACATATGAAGGAGGGGGGACTGCCCGTACTGCCCTTCCTGAGGGGAAAGGACGGAAGGGCTTCCCAGGAGGAGGGGGGACATTACTGGCGCCTTCTCCCCTTCGCCCGGGGGATATCACTGAACAGAAGCGCTTATCCCGGTGACGAATGGCGGGGAAAGGCCCTGGGACAGTTTCTCTGCCGCCTCTACAGCCTTGAAAAGCCCGATCCCGACGAACAGACGTTCAGCCTCACCGGTTTCATCAACGGGCTTATCGAAAAAATCAGCCTGCACCATACGGACCTTCTCATGCCCCTGAATCCCATACTGCACCGGCTCGAGGAGAGGATTTTTCCCCTCTACGACCAAATCCCCGCCGTATTCGGACACGGCGATCCCCACCCTCTGAATGTCATCTGGGGCGAGGAAGAGATCAAGGCTGTCATTGACTGGGAATTCAGCGGAACGAAGCCGATTCTGTACGATGCGGCCCTGATCATGGGATGTGTCGGATCCGAAGCTCCCGAAGCCTTTGACAGCCCCTTCAACAGGGCCTTCTACAGGGAGATAGCCTCGGTCATCCCCCCGGAATGGCTGGCCCTTCTGCCCGACTTCATCCTGGCCCAGCGTTTCGCCTGGCTGAATGAATGGCTCCGCCATGAAGACGAAGCCATGGTAAGTCAGGAGCTGCGCTACATGGAAATGCTGCTTTAGCTTCCCTCCGTCCCGGCCGGTTGAGCCGGCAACGGACTAGAAATTCTCAAACTCATCGTCCCACTCTTCGGAGGGAGCTTCAATCTGCTTGGCGGCAGGTTCGATCCTCTCCGGCTTCATGGTCTCTCTTTTATTTTTGACAGGAGCCGGTCTGGACGGACCGGTTTCCGATCCGATTTTAAAGTAATTCACCGCATCCTTCATGGCGTTCGCCTGGGCTGTGAGCTCCTCGGACATGGAGGATAGCTGCTCCGCCGCGGAGGAATTCCTCTGTACGACGCTGTCCAGTTCCAGAAGGGCGTTGTTAATCTGGGTGGCTCCGTTGCTCTGTTCCTGACTGGCCACGGTTATCTCTTCGACGAGATCGGCCGTTTTCTTCATGGCGGGAACGATCTGATCGATCAGATCCTTCGCCTCGACCGCCCGGTTCACGCTGTTCTGGGTGATTTCGGTAATCTCCTTGGCCGCTTCGCCGCTGGATTCGGCCAGCTTTCTGACTTCCGAGGCGACCACGGCAAATCCCTTACCCGCTTCGCCCGCTCTCGCCGCTTCGATCGCCGCATTCAGGGCCAGCATATTGGTATTGCGGGCGATATCTTCAATCACACCGATTTTTTCGGCAATATCCTTCATGGCTTTCACCGTATCATCAACGGCGGTACCGCCCTTCTGCGAATCCTGAGTCACCTTCTGCGCCATGGTATTTGACTGCTGGGCATTATCGGTATTCTGCTGAATATTCGAATTCAGCTGTTCCATGGAGGCGGAAACCTCTTCCATATTGGTCGCCTGCAGATTTGTTCCCTTGGCAATCCCTTCGGAGGATGCCGCTATCTGATTACTGCCCGAGAGAACCTCGTTGGAGGAGTTCATGATGGTGAGGATGGACTCCTTCAGCTTCTGCTGCATCTCCTTCAGGGCGCTCACCAGGGCTCCGATCTCATCCTTCTGGGTGATATCAATCTGCTGGGTAAGATCTCCCGCCGCGATATTTTCCGTGAAGACCAGCGCCCGCTTGATGGGAAGGACGATACGGGACGAGAGGAAATAGAGAAGGATCAGGGCGATAACCGTAACAACAAGCCCCACGATGATTCCCGAAAGGGTCGTCCTTCGGTATTCCGCAGACAGATCCTCCGTCAGAGCCAGAGCTTGCTCAAAAACCAGGGCCCGGTCAACCTCTATGATAATAGACCAGGGTGTTCCCGTTCGCCCCAGGGGAATGGGCGCCTGAACTTTAACGATCCCCGTCTCCAGTCCCGTGTCAATGAAGGTTTCCCCCTTCTGGGTCCTGCTGACCTCCTCGTCCCAGTTCTCTCCTCCCAGATCCTTCAGGGGTTTTCCGATGTAATCGGGAAACTCGCTGTCGGCCACGACAATTCCTTCGAAACTGACGACTTGTACGTTATTATGCCCCGAATACAGTCCTTCGGAAACGCTCACGCTGAGATTCTGGATAAATCCCAGTCTCAGGTCCGTACCGCCGATACCCAGGAATTTCCCGTCCACAATGATGGGCACGGATATCGTCGTCAGCCAGTCGGTCTGTCCCTGCACGATATAGGGGAAGGGATCCAGAATGTTCTCTCTCAGTCTTTCCCGGGGATTCAGATACCATCCGCCCCGCCTGATACCGTTCTCATAAAGGGAGTTGTCCTCGTAGTTAACCAGGGCCTGGCGGGCGATATTTCCCTCAAGATCACGGTTCCAGTAGGGAATGAACCGTCCCGATTCGTCGTATCCCTCACCGGTCAAACCCCTGAATTCGGCATCTCTGCCGTCGAGGGCGTTCGGCTCCCAGGCGCTGTAAGTCCCCAGGAAGTCGGGATTCGTCTCCAGAACCGTCAGGAGAATATCGTTGAAGACAGTTCTCAGATCGATGTTTCCCCGGTCCTCATTATTCTGTCTGACGGCTTTAAAGGAGTCGGCGATTGTCCGGGCTGAATCAAGGTTGATTTCCAGCTTAGACTGAATAAAACGCGCTTCACTGACGGCGAGGTTGAGAAGGACATCCTTCGTCTGTTCTTCGATCAGAGCATTGACTCGTGTTTCCACAGTATCCTGAGTACTGTTCTGTGATACGATCTGATTGCCGATAAGGATGATCCCCGTCAAAATCAGACTGATTCCTGCCATAAGTACGATTTGTGTTTTTAGTGATCTGAACTGCATCCCTTGACTCCTCGTTGTATATATGTTTTTTTTAATTTACAAGAACTAATTAAAGCTTAGGTGACGGAATCTGCGAATTCAATAGGGAGTTTCAAAAAGAATTTCAGCCATCTTTACTGATATTTTTACATATTTTCCCTTCAAAGCTTCTTATATCCTATATAGATGTAATAATCCCGCCGGAGACGCTTCGGGATTATTACATTTACAGAGAAATCCCTACGGGATAAGCCCCCGGGATAGGAGCAATTCAGCCGTCAGAACGGCGCCGCCCGCCGCTCCCCTCCGGGTATTATGGGAGAGGGCCGTGAACCGGTATCCCAGAACCGGGCTCTTTCCCAGCCGTCCGACGGTGACGGCCATGCCGCCGCAGGCATCCCTGTCCAGCCGGGGCTGGGGATGAAAATCCCCGGGGAAGTAGCGCACGGCCGGACGGGGAGCGGAAGGAAGATCCCGTTCCTGCGGCTCCCCTTTGAACCGCCTGAAGAGGTCTTCCAGCTCACCGATCTCCGGCTGCCTTCCCTCAACGGAAAACCAGACACAGCTGGTATGGCCGTGAACCACGGGAACACGGAGACAGTTGGAAGAAATGGAAAGGTTTTCATCGGATACGATCCGGTCCCCCTCAATCCGGCCGAAAATCTTCTGGGGTTCACAGAAAGCCTTCTCCTCTTCCGAGGGAAGGGCGATGAGATTATCAATAACATCCAGGGCGGACTGACCGGGATACCCCGCCCCGGACAGGGCCTGCAGATTCGTGGTGATAACCTCTCCGATAGAAAAGCCCGCTCGACGCAGGACCGCAAGGGGCAGGACATAACTCTGAACCCCGCAGTTTGGCTTGGTCACGAGGAAACCCTTCGTCCATCCCTCCCTTTTCTGCTGACGGGGAATAATCTCAAGAAGGTCAGGATTGACTTCGGGCATGAGAATGGGAACGTTCTCTGTCAGGCGATGGGCGGAATTATTGGAGACCACGGGAAAACCGGCCGCGGCATAATCCCGCTCCACCCGGCGTGTGGTCTCTTTGTCGGCGGAGAAGGCGGAAAACAGCAGGGAGCATTTTCCACGGGCCGCCTCAATATCCCCCACGGCATAGACGGGAAGTTTCCCCGTTTTTTCCGGGAGGGGGCTCTCCATTCTCCATCTCGTGCTTACGCCTTCCCCATAGGTCTTTCCCGCCGACCTCTCCGAAGCGGCGAGAAAGGACAACTCGAACCAGGGATGGTTCTCCAGCAGCACCACATAATTCTGACCTACCATTCCCGTAGCGCCCAGAATACCGACTTGAATCTTCTCTTTCATAGGTTCCTCCTTACAGCGCCGTACGCCTTGGGCGGGACATAAAAAAAGCCCCGCCATCGGGCGGGGCCTGTATTCGAAAAGATTATCCGATCACACCACCAACGCCGAAGGCTTTCTGCAAAGAGAAGGTTTGGTTGTTGTGGTAGTGACGGTTATAAAATTCATATTAACTACGGTTTAGTTTATTTTTCCCCTTTCGTCAAGGCGTAAAGCTAGGAAAGGGACAGTCCCAGGGCCAGAGCCATATGGGCGGCATAGTAGGTGGGAAGGATGAGTTTCCCCGGCGGGGTAAAGCCTATCAGCTCGGCCTCGGCAATGCAGAGGTCGGAGAAAAGGATAAGCCCGATTCCCAGAATAAAGAAAAGACGTCCCGATCCGGCTCCCCGAATCCCCCAGGCGAAGGAGAAAGAGAGACAGGAGATGACCATATACAGGGTAATGGCGATTTTCAGCGGAAGTTCCTCCACCCTGGGAATCAGTCTGAAGATACAGTAGAGGACGAGGCTCCCGAAAAGGACCAGGAAAAGGATCGGGGGAAAGCGAGAGTTACCCGCCGCATAGGCCAGATAGAAGACATGGGCGAAAAAGAAAAGAACCGTACCGTATACGAACCATCCGGGCTTCTCCTTCCCCTCTTCCTCACGGTGGCTGAGGAAGAAATCCCCGGCGATGGAAATAAGAAGGGCGATGAGAATAAGCCGGACAGGGTCATTACCGGAGCCGGCAGGCAGTCGGCTGAAGAGAATTATCCCGATACAGGAGAGAGTCACTCCCACCTTGAAGGGAAACTTATTCGTTCTCACGGCCAGAACGGAGAAAATCAGGGGTAAGATAAAAAAGGGGTAAAGCAGCATGATCGGTCCTCGCCCTTTGAATTATAGTTCATTATACCAGCATTGCAATAAGGGTCTGCTCTTTTTCGCTTTTTTCTTTCTCCTCCCCTTCGGACCTGCTGTCCAGGATACTGCGGATCTCTTCCTGGACCTCTTTGACCAGGGGATACCTGAGGGCGATGCGGAAGCCGAAGCTCAGGAGAATAATCGGAACGAAAGTCAGAATCAGACGGATCATAAGCAGGACCCCGTCGGGCTGTTCCTGTTCAATGGACCGGAGGATTCCCTGGTCCATCATTTCCACCGGTTCTCTGTAGCCGATGAATCCCAGCAGGGCCAGCACGGTGGACTGGGCGATCGCCGTGGTGGACTTTCTCAGAAACGTGATCATCCCGCTGAAGCTCCCCGACCGGTTTTCCCCGAAGGCGAGCTCCCCCACATCCACCACATCGCCGAACATGGTATAGGGGGTCACGATGGCCCCTGCCATCCCGATTCCCACCACGGCGCCCAGGAGATAGAGGGCCCAGAGGGGCGTGGAAGGCTGTATGAAAAACATCCCCAGGCAGGCCACTCCCCATATCGCCGCGCCGATCATATAGGCCGCCGTTTTCCCCCGCCGGTGGGAGATTTTCGAAAAAAGCGGAACCGCCGCAACTTCGACGATAATCAGGATGCCCAGCAGGAGATTCATGGCGTCGTAATTCTTCATCCAGTACTTCATATAATGTCCCACGATCAAAACGATGATATCAAAGGCGATGAAGGTGAACAGCTGGAGGGCCAGGTATTTTCGGAAGACTTTAATCTTAAGCGGCTCGAACATGGACTTCAGCCAGCCCTTCTCATAGGTTTTCTTCTCCGCGGGGTGCTCGAAGGTAAAAAGGAATGTTCCTATCCAGGGAAGGGCGAAGAACAGTCCGAATACCACGCTCATGGCGATGTACCCCTTTCTTATCCCCTCCACACCGGTTCCGAAGGCATTAATGATAAACAGGGGGAAGAGGGCGCAGAGGAGGGAGGATACCAGGCTGAAGATAAGGCGGATGGAATTCAGGCTTGTCCTCTCTTCATAGTCCGATGTCAGCTCGGCGCTCATGGCCTGATAGGGAACCATGACCAGGGTCACCACCGTGTTGAAGAACATGTAGGCGATTAGGATATAGACGAAGCGGGACAGCTCGGAATCGTAGTTCACGGGAAACCAGAGCATTACGAAGGAGAGGAAAATAAGGGGAATACCGGCCAGGTAATAGGGGCGGCGCCTTCCCCAGGGGGAGCGGGTTCTGTCGGAAAAGTACCCCATGAACGGGTCGGTAACCGCATCCCAGATCTTGCTGATCAGAAAGATCATGGCGCTGTAGGAGGGATGGATTTTCACCACGTCCGTGAGGAATACGGCATAATAGAAATTGACGATGTTAAAGGCACCGCCGCCGTAGATATCCCCCATACCGAAAAAGAGTCTCGTACCGAGGGACAGCTTATCCCCTTTACCGTGAGTTTTCATAAGCCTCCCCCTTCGCTTTTACCGATTATAATAGCATGAAAAAAGAATTCCTGTATCTCATAAAGAGAAAAAGATGTAAGATGCCCCCATGAGCAGTGTAAAAGTAATAATCGCCGGAGGAGGCGCCCGGGGCTATACCTATGCGTCCTATGCCCTTGAGCACCCGGACAGGATGAAAGTCATCGGAGTAGCCGAACCGCGCCGGGAATACCGGGAAAAGCTGGTCCGGGCCCATAATATTCCCGAGGAAAATGTGTATACCGACTGGAAGGAGATGGCCTCACGCGGGCGCTTCGCCGATGCGGTCGTCATTGCCACCCAGGACAGCATGCACCGGGAACCGGCCGAGGCCTTTGCCTCGGCGGGGTATCATATTCTCCTGGAAAAACCCATGGCACCCACCGAAGAGGACTGCCGGGCGATAACAAAGGCCTTTGAGGGGAAGGACCGGATATTCGCCGTATGCCATGTGCTGCGCTATACCCCTTTCACCAAAAAGCTGAAGGCGATCATCGATTCCGGAGCGATCGGCGAAGTGGTGAGCATCCAGCGGCTCGAACCGGTCGGCTTCAATCACCAGGCCCACTCCTTTGTCAGGGGAAACTGGGGAAACGAGAGAAAATCCTCCTTCATGCTCCTGGCCAAATCGTGCCATGACCTGGACTGGATACGCTATATCATGGGATCATCCTGCCGGAAGGTCTCCTCCTTCGGTTCGCTGAAGCATTTCCGTAAAGAGGAAAAACCCGAGGGCGCCTCGGAAACCTGCCTCAGCTGCTCTTTGGAAAAGGAGTGCCCCTACTCGGCCCCTCGTTTCTACCTGAACCTTCTCGGAGAGGGCAAGAGATCCGGATTCCTGGGGGTTCTGACCCAGGACTTTACCCGGGAAGGAGTTCTGAAAGCCCTGGAAGGCCCCTACGGCCGCTGCGTTTACGCCTGCGATAACGACGTGGTGGACAACCAGGTCGTGGCCATGGAATTCGAAGGGGGCAAAACGGCCAACTTCACCATGACAGCCTTCACGAAGATGCAGCACCGCATGACCCATGTATTCGGAACGAAGGGCCATATATACGGAGACGGGGAAACCCTGACCCATTTCGATTTCCTCACAGAGGAGACCCGTACCTATGATACGGCGCAGGGCGGCCCCGATGCGGGAAGCGGCCACGGAGGCGGAGACTTCGGATTAATGGATGCGTTTATCGAGGCCGTGGCCAAAAACGACAAATCCCTTATTCTCTCAGGACCGGAGGAGACGCTGGAGAGCCATCTCATGGTCTTCCGGGCGGAGCAGAGCCGCCTCGAAAGCCGGGTCATGAATATCGACGGCTGATCGGCCTCAGCTCCCGATGGCCCCCAGGTCAAAGGGAGTCTGCTGGTAGACATAATAGTTCAGCCAGTTGGAATAGAGGAGAAACCCGTGGCTTCGCCAGTTGACCACGGGCTGGTTCGCCGGATTGTTGCCGGGAAAATAGTTGCGCGGGAGCTCGATGTCGTCCCCTTTTTCCAGGTCCCTCTCATACTCTTCCTTAAGGGAATCAGGCTCGTACTCGGAATGGCCCGTGACGAAAATCTGCCGCCCCTCCCTATCCGACACGATATAGACGCCGCTGTCGGGAGATTCGGAAAGGATCTCCAGATTCTCCTTCATCAGAATATCCTCCCTGTGGAGTTCGGCATATCGGGAATGGGGGGCATAGAAGATGTCGTCGAATCCCCGCAGCAGGGGAACGTGGGGATAGCTTTTCACATGGGGAAAGATCCCGAACATCTTTCTTCCCAGGGAATACTTGGGAATGTCGTAATGATAATAGAGACCGGCCAGGGCGGCCCAGCAGATATGCAGGGTGGAAAAGACATTCTTCCGGGACCAGGTCATGATGCGGGAAAGCTCCTCCCAGTAGGACACATCCTCAAACTCCAGGTGTTCCACGGGGGCTCCGGTGATGATCATTCCGTCAAATTTCTCCCTGGCCACCTCGTCAAAGGTATGGTAGAATTTATCCAGATGCATCCGGCTGGTATTTTTGGACTCATGGCTCTCGGGATGAATGAAGGAGATTTCCAGATGGAGGGGCGTGTTGCTTAAAAGACGCAGGAGCTGTATCTCCGTCTCGATTTTCTTGGGCATGAGATTCAGAATAAGAATCTTCAGGGCACGGATATCCTGATGCAGGGCCCTGTCTTCTCCCATGATAAAAATATTTTCACTTTCCAGCACTTTACGGGCCGGCAGATCATTGGCAATTTTAATAGGCATAGCTTAACCTCACAAGTTTAGATATTCATTATACTACTATTTTGGTTTGAATTTCCAGAATGAGCCCCCGGGAAGGGGGAATTTCACGAACTATTATGGAAAAACAAATTGACATATCTTATTAGATATATAAATAATGGAGTATGGGTGAGATTAAAAAGAAGCCGTTAATCCAACGGCAGAAAGTTATGTTTCATGTGGTTTATGCACTGATCCCCCTGGCCGTCTTCTCGATCTATCTCTTCGGGTGGAGATCTCTTATGATCCTCGCCGTAGTCAACGCCGCCGGATTTCTAAGCGAATACATTTTCGCGCGAACCTATAAGAAACAGGTCAGTTCAGCTGTTTTCGTCACCAATTTCCTCTTTGCCCTTTCCATGCCCCCCGCCGTCCCCCTGTGGATAGCCGTAGTGGGTATCGTCTTCGGCGTTGTTTTCGGGAAAATGGTGTTCGGAGGCTTCGGAAGAAACGTTTTCAATCCGGCCATCTCCGGCCGTGCTTTCGTATACATCAGCTTCGGTGTACCCCTGACGGCAGGATTCGTCCAGCCCGCCGGAGGATTTCCCGGAGGATTCTCCACCTGGCTCCACGGCGTTGACGCCGTCTCCCGGGCTACGCCCCGGGCCGCCCTCACGGGCGGAGAGCCCTTCCCCTTGTCCCGCCTGATTCTCGGGAATACGGCCGGCTCCCTCGGTGAGACCTGCGCCCTGCTGATCATCCTGGGGGGGATCTATCTTATCTGGAAGAAGGCGGCCAGCTGGCGGATAATGCTCGCCGTCCTTATCGGTTTTCTCGTCACCCAGTCGGCCCTCTATTTCGGAGGCGTGGACGGTGTAGTCAATCCGGTAAGCAGCCTTTTCACCGGCAGCCTTCTCTTCGCCCTGGTCTTCATGGCAACCGATCCGGTTTCCTCATCCCAGTCGACCGACGGGGGACGCTGGATATACGGATTAACCATAGGCATACTGGTCTCCCTGATCCGTGTCTTCTCCATATGGGTGGAGGGGGTAACCTTCGCCATTCTTCTGGCCAACATGTTCGCTCCCCTCCTGGACCACTACATGAAGGAAGCCAAGAAAAAAAAGAAGCAGCGGGAGGCCGCCCGATGAGCGATGCAAAAAAGAAAAACCAGTTCTACATAGAAAGAATAAGACCCGTCACCGTCACGGCCGTTCTGACCATCATCTGCATCACTCTGGTCTCCCTTCTCTATCTGTCCACCCGCGACCAGGTTCTCGCCAACGAGGGTCTGGTTCTGAAAAAGGCCGTTCTCTATGCGGCGGGACTGGCCGTTCCCGGTTCGAACCACGAAATCAATGAGCTGTACGACAGCCGCGTGACCGAAGAGGACGGGATTTTCACCGTGAAGGATGATGCCGATAAAACGAAAGCCTACGCCTTCATCCAGGCGGGCCCCGGACTCTGGGGCGAAATCCAGGCGGTCGTTGCCTTCGATACCGATCTGGCCACCTTCGCCGGAGTGGATTTCATCAGCCAGAACGAGACCCCCGGACTGGGCGCGAGGATAACCGAGTCCTGGTTCAAGGAACAGCTCAGGGGTCGGAAAGCTCCCCTGACCATGAATCCGGAAGGAACCGAATCGACCGCGTCCTCCGAAATAGACGCCATCACCGGAGCCTCCCGAACCAGCGATTACGCCCTTTCCCTATTCAACAAAGCCGGTGAAAAAGCCGCCGCTCTCGAAGGGAGGTTACCCTAATGGCAGGAAAAGCACTGAAAACATTCACCGCCCCCCTGGGAAAGGACAATCCCGTCTTCGCCCAGATTCTGGGCATCTGCTCGACTCTGGCGGTGACGAATAACTTACAGAATACGGTGGTGATGGTACTGGGCGTGATGTTTACCACGACCCTCTCCTCCTTCACCTTTTCCCTCTTGCGAAAGGTGATACCCGGAAGAATCCGCATGATCGCCGAAACCATGATCATCGCGACCTTCGTCATCATCGTGGACATTATGCTCAGGGCATATATGCCCGAGATCTGGCAGCAGCTGGGCCCCTACGTGGGACTGATTATCACCAACTGCATCGTCATGGGCCGGATGGAAGCCTTCGCCGCCGCCAATCCCCCCGGGCTGAGCCTGATAGACGGACTGGCTTCGGGTATGGGCTATGCCTACGTTCTCGTGGTCATAGCCTTCTTCAGGGAACTGCTGGGAGCGGGAACCATCTGGGGGATTTCCGTACTGGGAGACTGGTGGAACAACTGGGCGATCATGATCATGCCTCCCGGGGCATTCTTCATGCTGGCCATTTTCATTTGGGTTGTCAAAGGGAGGATGAAGGAATGACAGAACTGCTGCCGGCCGCCGTATTTTTCGGCTCAATTTTTACCAGTAACATACTTCTGGCCAACTATCTGGGAATGTGCTCATTCCTTTCCGTATCCAAGGAGATCGAGACTTCGGCGGGACTGGGGGCGGCGGTCATCTTCGTCATGGCCGTCACGAGCGCCCTCAACTGGCTCGTCTATAATCTGATCCTAATCCCCCTGGGGCTGGACTATCTCAGATTCATCGTCTTCATCGTCGTCATCGCCGCCTTCGTTCAGCTGGTGGAAATGATTATCGAGCGGATAAGCGAGGGGCTCTACGCCGCCCTGGGAATCTTCCTCCCCCTTATCACGGTCAACTGCGCCATTCTGGGAGTCAGCCTTTTCATGGTGATACGGGACTACAACTTCATCAACAGCTTCTTCTTCGGGCTGGGAAGCGGCATCGGCTGGTTCCTGGCTATCATGGCCATGGCGGGAATTCGCAAGAAGATCGCCGGGGCGCAGATTCCGAAGGGACTTGAAGGGGCGGGCATCACCCTAATTATCGCCGGTATGATGGCTCTGGCCTTCATGGGATTCTCCGGCATGATCAATGTGACTTAGGAGGCCGCGATGTTAACTCAACTGCTGATAAGCGTGGGCACCATTACGGGGATAACGGTTATTCTGGCCGTTATCCTGGTTATCGCCGACGCCTTTATCGCCGATTACGGGGAAGTGGAACTCACCATCAACGGACAGAAGAAACTGACGGTCAAAGGCGGGCGCCCCCTTCTGGGAACTCTTATTGAAGAGGAGATATTCATCCCTTCGGCCTGCGGAGGCCGGGGTTCCTGCGGTCTGTGCAAGCTCAAGGTGGAGTCGGGGGCCGGGCAGTATCTGCCCACCGAACTTCCCTGGCTGAGCAAGGAGGAACAGGATCAGAACATCCGCCTCTCCTGCCAGCTCAAGGTGAAGCAGGATATGGCCATACGCATTCCCGAGGAACTCTTCAGCGTCCGCCGCTTTCAGGCCCGGGCGGAGAAAATCACCGACCTGACCCACGATATCAAGGAACTGCGGCTCAAGCTGCTTTCCCCGAACACCATAGATTTCAAGGCGGGCCAGTTCGTTCAGATCCAGGTTCCCGAGTACAAATTAAGCGACGAATCGGTCTTCCGTGCCTATTCGGTCTCCTCCTCCCCTTCCGAGACGGATACGGTAGAGCTGGAAGTGCGGCTTGTTCCTGAGGGGATCTGCACCACCTGGGTTCACCAGTTTCTGAAGGAAGGACAGGAAGTCACCATCAACGGACCCTACGGGGAGTTTTTCCTGCGCGACACGGAAAGGGACATCGTCTGCATCGCCGGAGGATCGGGCAACGCCCCCATAAAGTCCATCATGATGGATATGGCGGAAAAGGGAAATCCCCGCAAGCTCACTTACTTCTACGGAGCCAGAGGGAAAAAGGACCTGGTCCTTCCCGATGATATGAAAGCCATCGCCGACAGGCTTCCCAACGGAAGTTACGTCCCCGTCCTTTCCGAACCGGACGAAAACGACAAGTGGGAGGGAGAAACGGGCTTCGTAACCGATGCGGTTGCAAGATATCTTAAATCCGGAGATAATACGGAAGCTTATCTTTGCGGAAGCCCGGGTATGATTGACGCCTGCATCAAAGTCCTTACATCGAAGGGCGTTCCCGAAGAACTGATCTACTACGACAAATTTTAGGAGGAAACCGATGAAAGAAAACCCAGCTAAGCACAGGGTATTGGAAAACATGAAACCGGGTGTCATCTCCCTCCACGGATTTCTGGGCTCCGACTCACGGGACCTGGATACGATAATAGAGCACGATGCGGGAGAGCTCGAGCGGCTGGGTCTGACCAGAGAGCAGATTGCCGACAAGCTTGAAGTGATACGGGATAAAGCCCAGGAAGGGCTCGGCGTTTACGTTAAGCTCAACGCCACCTACATGGCCAAGGCCGATTCCATCAGGGGAAAGATTCCCTGTCCCTTCGACCATGCGGGGATTTACAGCAAAACGGTTATCACCATACAGAATATCGATACCGATGAGGAGATGATCTATACAGACCTGGGAATTCACCTCATAAGGGAGCACGGATTCTTTCAGGGAAAGGGAAGCATCTTCCGTATGGAACCGGAAGCCCTCGCCGATCTTCTGGAGAAATGCTGCTGACAGCGGACGTACAGAATAACAAACAGGAGAGAACAAACCTATGAGATTTCTCGGTAATTTGATCTGGCTTATATTCGGAGGCCTGGAAGCCGCCCTTGGCTGGGCCCTGGCGGGACTCCTCCTCTGCATTACCATAATCGGCATTCCCTTCGGGATTCAATGCCTGAAAATCGGCGGTTTCGTACTCCTTCCCTTCGGTCGGCCCATAGAAAACACCGGAAGCGGCCTGACAAGTCTGATCGGGAATATCCTCTGGCTCATCATCTTTGGATGGGGTCTGGCCCTGGGCCACTTCCTGGCGGGGATACTCTTCTCTATTACCATCATAGGTATTCCCTTCGGGAAGCAGCATTTCAAGCTGGCCCGGCTCGCCCTCCTTCCCTTCGGTAAAACAGTCTAGTATATCTTTACAAATAAAAGGACAGAAGTATATACGGGGAATCCTATTCCTGATATTCTGTCCTTTATGCTTTTCATTTTATTGGCCGTCCTTTGTTCGACGGGCGTCTCTCTGATACTGAAAATCACCCATACCCGCAAGATGGCGGTGGAACCGATTTTCCTTATAAATTACGTAACCGCTACTGCCGCCTCGGCCCTGCAGGGAGACTTCTCCACCCTGCCGCGTCTTACGGATGATCTGGGATGGGGATTCTATCTTTCCGCGGTGTTCCTGGGGTTCCTCTTTATCGGGGCGTTCTACGTTTACAGAAAAACCATCGCCGAACTGGGAATCTCCCTCTCCTCCACGATCTCCCGGCTCTCCGCCGGCCTCCCCCTGCTGGGAACGATATTGCTCTTCCATGAAACGCCCCATCTCCGTCAGATCATAGGAATGGGACTTATGTTTCTGGCCATTCCCCTGGCTTCGGAAAAATCCGACGACGCCCGGCACAAGGGTCACAACTTCTGGGGAGCCATTCTGTTCCTCGCCTTCGGAATCAACGATTTCACCTTGAAAGTGGTGGGGGAACTCTGGCCCCAGGCGAGCGAGGGGGCCTTCCTCTTTTTCGTTTTCTTGACCAGCACGGTTATCGCCCTTGTCCTCACTCTGGCCAAGGGGCACTCCTTCAACCCCGCCCTGCTTCTTCCGGGCATCATCCTGGGCGTTATAAATCTGGGATCCTCCTTTTTCATCCTCAAATCCCTGCGGCGGGTGGATGCCATTATCGTCTATCCTCTCCTGGCGCTGGGAATAATTTTCATGGGGCTGGTAACGGGAATGCTCTTCTGGAAGGAGAAACTGACAAAGGGCCATGCCATTTTTATCGCGATAGCGGCGGTGGCGGTTCTGCTGATTTCCTGAGATGAAGATTACGATCTATGTCCGGGCTCTATACTTATACATGGGATAATAATGAGGGGAGAACTGTTTCTCCGGAACCGATGAAACGAATGATTGACCTGTCATACTTCGTATTCTATCAACTGTACATTATAGTAAACTTCATGTTAAAACATTAATCGGAACGGCGTAAAAAATATCAAAAATCTCCCGAGGACGGTCCCCATGATCTACCATCTGTTGAGCAGATTATCTGCAATTCTGCTTCTACTGCTCATCCCCCTGCCCTTTGCCACGGCACTGAATGCGAGCCTGATCTCATCGGAGACCGATGTGGTGATCCGCAGCGACGGAAAAGCCGATATATACTATAGCCTCCACTGGAAGACTTCCGGAGATAAGATGCACGGGTTCTATTTCCAGGGAAGCGCGGTAAAACCGGAATTCGATCTCCAGAACTGTTTCGCAGATATTAACGACGACGAACGGGTTCCTCTGGATATTACTTCCATGGGAGGAGGACTCTACGATATTGTACTGGCCTATAACGGGGGATTCACCGGGGAGGCTTACTATTACCTGCATTACGGGGCCGATCTGAGGGGTGGCGGATTTACCGGTCAAACCCGATCGGAAGACTACGGAGAGCTTTTCTATTTCGACTGGGCTCCGGTAGATTGGGAATACTCTCTGGAGCACCGTACGGTACGGGTTCAGCTGCCCGTTCAGGTCCCCTCTCAAGAGTTGAGTCAAGATTGGGTCTCCGACCGGGGAATCCTTACGGAACCCTATGTAAACCGCAACTATCTGGTCGATTACTACGGAACACCCGGAGATGACGGAAAGAATTATCTGACCCTCCGGTTCCACAAAAAGCATGTGCCCGCCTATGACTCCATGCGAATACAGTTTTACCTGCCCCTGGCCACATCCGGTCAGACCGGAATCGAAGGCTCAGGGGAAAGAACTCTTTCTAACGGGCGACTTAAGACCCTGACCGTCAAGAAAATAGATTCTGCGCAGCTGATAACGTTAATATTTCTGGCAGCGGTTTTGATTGTGGCGGTTCTGCTTTACCTTCTGAAAGACCGGAAGTTTTCCCATATGGCAGACAAAGTGGATCAGATATCCTGGGCCGGAGACGACTGGCTGCCCCCCAGGCTGGAGGTGGGTTCTTTTCAGGTTGAGGGAAAGATCATAAAGGATCTGCATCCCGTAGAAGCGGCCCTGCTTCTGGAACTCCCTCTGCCGGATATTACAGCGTTGCTGGCGGAATCTCTGGAAGACCGACGGATTATCCATATACGGAGCCGTGATCCCTTTGAAGTGGATGTACTTGATCGTGAAAAGGCGACCGACGAAATGGACGCCCGGTTTCTATCCTGTTTTCTGCCCGACGGCCGGCTGTTGACGAAAGTGCTCTGTGACTTTTTCGAGATACTGATCATGCAGCTCCAGGAGAAAATCTGGGACTGCGATATTGAGGCGACCAAGACCTATTATAGAAAGGAACTTGAAGGCCAGGGAAAACCCGAAGAAAACATAAAGGATAATTCAGCTTCCCCTTCTCCGAACCATTACCGTCACTACCCCCATTACTACAACCGCTGGTGGTATTTAAGCCAAGGCAAGGAACCCCATGAAGCCATAGCCCTGCCTGATGAACTGAGCGGTGGATACAGCCGCTTTATGTCTTCCTCCTCCTGCTTCAGCGGCTGCTTCACACCGGCGGCCTTCCAATCGGGCAGCATCAATGCCTGTCACTCCGCCTGCCATAATGCCTGCCATTCGGCCTGTCACAGTGCCTGTCACAGCGCCTGCCATTCAGCTTGTCATTCCGCCTGCCATTCAGCCTGCGTCTCCGGGGGAAGCCATTGAAAACATTAGGGATTTCCGATTTACAGTGGATCGACAGCTATTTCCATCATATCCGTAAATATCTCTTTTTCCGCAGGGAAGACGGGGTGCTGATATTTCCCCCCAACCGGGTTACCCGCCTCAATGGAACCGGCCAGGAACTTCTGAGTCATCTCTTTTCCGGCCGGAGCATTGCCTCATTCCCTGGACTGAATGGAGCAGACCGCTGCCGGGATGTGAATGTATTCTTCTCCAATCTGAAAGCCTTTTACGAAGATCAGTCCATAAACCTGGATCAGGCGGAAGCGGTAGAGCGCAGGCCCTACGACTTCCAATTCACCCGGCTGCCCATATTGGGGGAAATTGCCCTTACTTACCGCTGCAATAACCGCTGTCTGTTTTGCTATGCCGGCTGCGGCAAAGAATCTCCGGCAGCCCAAGGCACTCCGAAAGAGCTGACCACCAGGGGCTTTAAAAAAATCATCCGGATTTTCCGTGATGAGGCCCGCATTCCCTTCTTCTCCTTTACCGGGGGAGAACCTCTGCTGCGGGGGGATCTGGAATCCCTGATATCCTATGCCGAAAAGAGAGGACTGCGGACCAACCTCATTACCAATGGCACCCTGGCTACGGAACAACGGAGCAGAAAACTCTACCGTGCAGGTCTGAGAACCGCCCAGGTCAGTATCGAGGCACCTGAAGCGGAACTGCACAACCGCTTGACCGGAAGCTCTTCCTTCCAGAAGACATGCCAGGGCATCGCCGCCCTGAAATCAGCCGGCATAAAGGTGCAGACCAATACGACTCTTACCGCGCTGAATGTGGACAGCACAGAAAAGATGCCGGCCTTTTTGAAAGAGCTGGGCATCGACAGATTTTCCATGAATCTCTTTATTCCCACAGAAAAATCGCCGGGGAATGACAAACTTTTTCTTTCCTATAGTCAAATCGGACCGGTGGTGGACCGGGTCAGAAAAGAGGCGGCAAGGCTCTCCATGACCTTCTACTGGTATTCCCCCCTGCCCCACTGCCACTTCAATCCCCTTTCCCGGGGTATGGGAAACAAATCCTGCGCGGCCATGGACGGTTTGATATCCGTAACGCCTACGGGCGATATTCAGCCCTGCTCCTCCTATGCAGAATCCATGGGCAGCCTGCTCTCCGGAAAGTTCCAGGATATCTGGTTTTCTAAGCGTGCAGGTTTTTTCAAAGAGAAGCGCTACGCCCCCGAGGAATGTTCAGGATGCGACCGCTTCATCGCCTGCCAGGCGGCCTGCCCTTTATACTGGCAATACGCCGGAACCTGTGAAATCAACAAAAGGGAGGCCCTCCGATGCCCATGAAATACCACCTCCTTCCTAACCTGACCCTCCACTGCCGCCTGGGAATTTTCGCCTTACTGGAGACTTCGGGAGTCGCCCTTCAGATGCTGGTATCCCGGGGCGGCTTCCCCGGGATACTGCTGATGCTCGGGGGAATCTCCTTCCTTCTGTCAGAAAACTACAACAATGCTCCGGAAGATCAGGGATATGCAGACTGGAAACCGGTTACCTTCAAGGAACTAAGCCGTATCCGCATCAATATGAAGGACACACGCCAATTCACATTGCCCATGTATTTCCGTTCTTCCGCGTCGGTGGGGGCCGTTATAATTCTTCTGGCGCTGCTGATTATCCCCCTTTTGCTGGAGGCCCATCCGGGGCGTTATTACTATTTGCCCCTGGTCGACCTGTTTATCATTACCTTGCCCTTGTTTTTCAGCGGAAAGATCCGGCTTTTTTACCCCTCCCTGCTGGATATGAAGTTCAATGCCTTTGATGGAATTCTCCAGGAGACTCCTGAGGGAAGTGATATCTGCGTAACCCCCTATTTACGGTTCGACCGGGATAAAGCAGGACACCTGATTCCCGAAGATCTCCGTTTTATGGTGGAATTAAGACGGAATCCTCCCGATTTTCTGGGGGCTCAGTTTCAGGTGGCCATAAATAATGGACCCAATGGAGCCGTACCCTATATGTACGCCGTTCTACTCTTTCGAAAAGAGGCGGTTCCCCAGGGGCAAAAATCATCCTTCGATCATCTTGCCGGACTGGACCTGGGATCTTTTTTCATAACGGAAACCGGGGAAGATGAGGATTTCCAGACCCTGGTAATCCGGCAGAAAACCACCGGAGGGGGTTATCATACCGAACCCCAGGACTGCCGGAATCTGTATCGTCATATTCTGAAGGTAATGAATTCACTGGAATAAAGCTTACAATAGGGAGTTTTGCCGTTTGGAAAAATCAGAATTCACAAAAAAGGAACTCTATAGCATATTACCTTTTATCTGCACTCTTGTTTTCGTTGCAGGATTTTTCATGGTCGATTTTCGGCTGAATGACACGACGATACGGGCAGATAATCCTGAAGCGAAAAATGGGATTTACACCCTTACCTGTGAGGACCTTCAGAAAAACAGGCTTGTTTCACTTGGCGGGGAATGGGCTTTTTATCCCGAACTTTTTCTATCAAATAAACGGCAGGATCTACATACCGGCGAAAAAAGATATCTGCAAGTGCCCGGAGGCTGGAACAATATACCATCGCCCATAAATTCTCCCGGCAAGGCAATGAGCACGAACTCCTTGAATCCCGTTTTCTACGGAACATATCATCTGACCCTGATAAACAGAACTGAAAAACGACAATGGCTGCTCTACTTTCCGGCTGCTTTTTCAGAAGCCTTCACTCTGTATATAGATGACGAGAAAATTGCGGAGAGCGGAAAGATTGCGACTTCTGCATCAGAAAGTCAGCCTGAATATCGGGTTATGGTGGCAGATCTGGACCTGGCCCCATCCGGACAAGCAGACATATGGATTCAGACATCCAGCTTCCAATTTGAAAACGGAGGTCTGAGAAGACCTATTCTGCTGGGAGAACGCGATACGATTCAAAAGCTAGAGCAGTCTAATTCCAGGAAAGATGTCTTCATCATTGGTATATTATGCGGCTTCATCTTCTATTTCAGCCTGACAATGATAATAAATAGAAAAAATGACAAGCCCCTATTTTATTTAATCTATGCTTCTGTCATAACGGTTTTATATACAGCCACCAGCAATGCTATGCTGATAAATGAGTGGATACCCGATCTTTCATTCCGTATAATGGATATGTGGCAGTACATGCTGGCCATTTCAGGCGGTTGTCTTTTTATATTGCTTATTCATTTCCTATATGAAGAAGAAAGCCAGAATACCGTTAAACGAATCAGTCTTGTAAAAACAGTCTTCTTCCTTATTTTGAACGTAGTTCTGGAACGCCAGGTCATCAGCCGGTTTATTCTGCTCTTCAGCTTAATCACATTGCTGGAATTTTTATATGGGATTTATATTCTATCTAAAGCCATAATACATACGAAAGAGGGAATCATTCCGCTGCTGATTGGCACGGCCATCCTTTTAGCCAGTATTCTATATGATCAGCTTCTTGTCTCCCTGGTGATTTTTTCACCCTTTGGCGTGATGACTCCCATAGGACTGACTGTCTTTATTTTGAGCTTTGCTGTCATTGTTTCGATTGAACATGAGCGTACCTTGATAAAATTGCAAGAAACAAAAGCAGCCAATCAACGTCTGGAGGAAAACAAAGTAAAGCTGGAGTCACAGAACATAGAACTGCAGCAGCTGCACGATTTGAAAGCGAGAGAAGCCAGTACCGATTTTTTAACAGGACTATTTAATCGCCGCTACATCGATGAAGCCCTTCAGTCTATGGCGGAAATATCTATGCATGACGATGGAACAATGTCGCTAAGCATATTATTAATCGATGTCGATTACTTTAAGCAGATTAACGATCGCTGGGGGCATGATGCGGGAGATGCCGCCCTGCAAAAAATTTCTTCTCTCCTTAAAAAAAATCTCCGTGGAAATGATATTGCGGGAAGATACGGAGGAGATGAATTCATCGTACTCCTGCCGGCTATCGATTTGAAATCGGCGAAACTCATTGCCGATCGATTCGCAAGTCAGGCTGCCTCCAAACATATTTCAGATAACAATAGGGATCTTCAGGTAACGCTCAGCATCGGGTGCATCAGCTGGAAAGGCTCAGTACAGCAGTATGACTTTGAAAAACTCATCACAGCTGCGGACACAGCGCTTTATAAGGCAAAGGAGGGCGGACGCAATCAATGCTGCGCAGAATCGTTATGAGAGGTAACGAAAATGGACCCCGGTGCGAACAACACCGGGGTCCGGAAGGAAGTTTTGTATGAAAAAAAATTAAGACTTTTTCAGATATTTCTTCGTATCAAGCGATACGGCAGCCACGATAATCACGCCCTTGATGATGTACTGGTAATACATATCCATTCCCACAAAGGTCATACCGTAGTTAATGATGGTAAATAGCAGAACACCGATGATGGCGCCGGAAACCTTTCCGATACCGCCCGAGAAGGAGATACCCCCCACAACGCAGGCCGCGATGGCGTCAAGCTCGTAACCGAAACCGGTACCGTTGTTGGCGCTTCCGATACGGGCCGCTTCCAAAAAGCCGCCGATACCGTAAAGGGCGCCGGCCAGGACGTATACCAAAACGGTCGTTCTGAGTACGTTAACGCCGGAAACCTTGGCGGCTTCGGGGTTACCGCCCACGGCGTACATGTTCTTTCCGAAGGTGGTTTTATTCCACAGAATCCATACGAGCACCGAGATAACCACGGCGTAGATAACCAGATTGGGGATTCCCAGGGTATTTCCGATAACGAAATCGGTGTATCTCTGGTCAAAGCCGCCGATGGGCTGGGGACCTGGATCGCCCGAAGCAAAGTAGATGGAGAGGATACCGTAAACGGCGATCATCATACCCATGGTAGCCAGGAAGGGGTGGATCTGGAACTTGGCCACCACAAAACCGTTGATTCCGCTGAAGACGGCGATAACCGCCATGGCTATCAGCAGGGGAACGATAAGGGGCACCGGCGACATGTCGGAATAGAAACGGGCGGCATAATCGGTGCGCTGCAGCAGGGAGGCGGAAATGACGGCGGCAAAACCGACGAAACGTCCGAGACTCAGGTCCGTTCCCTGAAGTATGATGATACCGCCGACTCCGAAGGCCAGAATCAGTCTTACCGATGACTGGGTCAGGATATTCTTGAAAACAGTCAGCGAAAGGAACGCCGGCTCCTTGATGATAACGGCGATGATAATGCCCACCAGAACAATATTGATGGCATTATTGATAAGGAAATCTTTCCACTCGTCGCCAGATTTGGCAAAGAACCCTTTCCGGGCCTTTAATGTCGTATCGCTCACGCTCCTACCTCTCTATTTTTCGTTAAATGCATGGATGCCAGATGGAAAATCTCCGTCTGGGTTGTCTCTTCCGTATTCACAATACCCGCCATGTAACCGTTGCTCATGACCATGATGCGGTTCGTCAGGCCCAGAAGCTCGGGCATTTCCGAGGAGACCACGATAACCGATTTGCCCTTATTGGCCAGATCGATGATCAGCTGGTAAATCTCGTACTTGGCGCCCACGTCTATACCCCGGGTGGGTTCGTCCATCAGAAGGATATCCGGATCGGTCAGCAGCCAGCGGCCGATGATGACTTTCTGCTGGTTTCCCCCCGAGAGGGAGCGGATAAGTTCCCGGCGGTTGGGTGTTTTAATCCTCATATTCTTGATCTGAACGTCCGTATCGTCTTTCATCTTCTTGTCTATCAGCCAGCCTACCTTGTTCCGGTAGTGCTCAACATTGGCAATGGTGGAGTTGAAGGTGATGTCGGCCACGGGATAGATACCCGTTTCCCGCCTCTCCTCGGTCAGGAGGGCAAAGCGGTTCTTGATCGCCTTGTGGGGGGTGGAGTTGTCAATCTGCCTGCCATCGACAAGGATCTCTCCGGTCCGTTTGGTTCGGGCGCCGAAAATTGCCTCGATCATCTCGGTCCGTCCGGCGCCTACCAGTCCGGCCACGCCCAGGATCTCGCCCCGGCGCAATTCGAAATTGATATCATGTATATAGGGAGCGAAGCGGGTGGAAAGGTTTTTAACCTCCAGGTGGACTTCGCCGGGCACATTGGTCTTGGGGGGAAAGCGGTGTTCCAGATCCCGTCCGACCATCATATTAACGATAGACTCCATGGTCAGGTTCTCTATCGCCTCGGTACCGATATAGGAACCGTCCCGCAGAACGGTCACGTCATCGGATATTTCGAATATCTCCTCCATTTTGTGGGAGATGTAGACGATTCCCACACCTTCCGACCTGAGGAGACGGATGATTTCAAAAAGTTTCTCCACTTCGTTTTCCGTGAGGGACGAAGTCGGCTCGTCAAGAACGATGATCTTCGCATCGTAGGAAACGGCTTTGGCTATTTCGACCATCTGTCTCTGGGAAACGGAAAGCTTATCCAGGGTAATCCTCGGATCCACCTCCATACCCAGGCGGTCGAACAGGGCCTTCGTATCGTTATACATCTTCTTTTCGTCCACGAACAGTCGGCCCGTGGGGTAGCGGCCCAGCCAGATATTATCGGTTACGGTTCTCTGGAGAACCTGATTCAGCTCCTGGTGAACCATGGATACACCGTTCTCCAGGGCATGCTTGGGATCGGTGAAGTTGAATTCCTTACCTTCAAGGAAGAACTTTCCCTTATCCTGCGTATAGATACCGAAGAGACATTTCATAAGGGTGGATTTACCGGCGCCGTTCTCTCCCATGAGAGAGTGAACCGATCCTTTCCTGACGTCCAGACAAACGTCTTTAAGAACCTGGACACCGGAGAAAGACTTGCATACGCCCTGTATGCTCAGTAAAGTATCATTTTCCAAAAGTCTCTACTCCTAAAACATTCTAAAATGACAGTGAAGAAACGCCGGGGAATTCCCCCGGCGTTTCCCGATTAACTCAGAACTTATCTGAACTCTTTGTAGTTGGCGGGTGTTACGGCAACGTAGGGAACCCGTACAGCTTTGGTGGTGCTGTTGTCGATGGTCCATTCGGTACCGGCAACGATGTCATTTCCCATGGCGGCGTTGATAGCCAGATCGATGGTAGCCTTGGCCTGGTTCTTACCGTCGTTAAGAACGGTACCGTCCAGTTCGCCGTCCTGGATGTGGGTCAGAGCCTGATCCAGAGCGTCTACGCTGTAGATGGGGAGTCTTTTGCCGGCGGCCTTCATAGCGGTAATGGCACCGAAGCCCATACCGTCGTTGTTACAGATAACCAGCTCGATGTCGTTGGCAAATCCAGAAGTCAGCCAGGCGGCCATCTTGTCGTTTCCGAACTGGGTGGACCAGTTGGGGTCTGCTTCGAGGGCCAGCTGTTCTACGCCGATTCCGGCGTCAACGAACTCCTTAACGGAGTATTTGGTTCTTGCTTCGGCATCGGGATGTCCCGGTTCGCCCTTAAGCATAACGTACTGTACTTTTCCGTCGCCGTTCTTGTCCCATTCGGGATGGGCTTTCCAGTCGGCAACCATCATTTCGCCCTGGATCATACCGGATTCGGCGGAGTTTGTTCCCACGTACCAGACTTTGTCATAGGTGGTCATGATGCCCTCTTCGGTGGCTTCCTTGTTGAAGAGGATGAGGGGGATATCGGCTTTCTTGGCTTTTTCGATAATAGCGGAAGCGGCGGCGGGGTCTACCAGGTTGATAGCCAGGGCGTCTACTTTCTTGGTGATGAAAATATCTACCTGGTCGTTCAGTTTGGCCTGCTGACCTTCGGAGTCTACGATGTCAATTTCAACGCCCTTTTCTACGGCATAGCTTTCCAGTACGGGCTTGATAGCTCCGTTCATGAAGTTGTCCTGGAAGTTGTAGATGTTACAACCGATGGTAATGGTTCCGTCATCCTGGCCGTTGGCGAAAACGAACGTGGCTGCAGAGAGCAGTACGAGGCATAAAAGCAATGCTTTTTTCATTAAACAATCTCCTTATTCTTCCCCTATTCAGGAAAGATCAATTGGTGTGAGAGATGCAAAATCTCTCTTAATTACGCTAATCAGCGTACCACCGATCGGAGAGTAAACAATGTGATTTTTTCCATCTTTTTTGTAAAATACGGGAAAAACAGAGGGTTTTCAGCTTATTTTTGCTAAATATTTGAGCATGGAACCTTTGTTTTCTTCGACGTAATCCCGCAGTTCCTCGAAGTCTTCCTTCGTCTCTGTGGCGGCTCCCGAGAGTATGAGAACACGGTTGATCCAGCGGAACCAGAGGTAATGCCGTCCGATCTGAGATCGGGAATCCAGAATGCGCCGGGCATGGAGCTGGGCATCCAGCTGTGTATCAAGATCGATATGATTGGCCGTCCCCGTGACATAATAAACCGAGCCATCGTCCATGATGGAGATGACGCACCTCTGGAACCCCTCGGCCATGGCGTCGTCGTTACGGAACCCCTCCAGCTTCAGATCAATGGAACCGAGCCGCAGGTTATACCCCTGCTGGCGGAGCACTTTTCTGAGAGCCACCAGCTGCTCCCTCACCTCCCGGTGGGCATCCACATCGTTCCTGTTCCTCTCAAGCTCATGCCTCAGCCGGCGGAGCATAGGCTCGTACTGATTAAAGATCTTCGTATGGTTGGAGAGGAAAATCGTGGTGTCCGACATAAGGGTCCATACGGAGACGAAAGATTCCTGGATGTTGGTTATGGCAGACCTTATGCCTCTGTTCATCATGATTCCATTCTATTATCTTTTATATTAAAATCAAGGTTTTCGGGAATTTAAATGCTTTTCGCCTTTATATTCTCTCCGAGAAATGGGAAAATAGCCCGGGAAGTTTATTAATGAAAGCACTGGTAATTTCAGATATACACGGAAACCTGGAAGCGCTGAATGCGGTTTTACGGGAAGCTGCCGAACATAGGTGGGAGGAAATCTGGTTTTTAGGCGATCTCTGCGGCTACGGCCCGGACACGAAAGCCTGTTTCCTGGCGCTCAAGGAACACAGACTGATTTTCCTGACGGGCAACCATGACCTTTATATAACGGGCGACATGGATAAGGAGTTTTTTTCCGACATGGCCCGCATATCCCTCATATTGACCCGGTCGGACATAACCCCCGAGCTCATGGGTTTTCTCTCCCATCACTCGGCCCGGCAGTTGTACAGGGGAATGGAACTCGTCCACGGCAGCCCGATCGATCCGGAAGCCGCCTATATCCTGAACGAAAGCGACGCGGCCGCAGGAATAGTCCGGGCCAGAAAAAAAACCGTCCTGTTCGGCCACACCCATGTCCAGGAGTACTACCTGAGGGACGGGAGTAAAAAAATCATACGCAAGTCTCCCGGGACCGGGCCGGTCAGTCTGAAGGGCTGCCATATCCTGATAAACCCGGGAAGCGTCGGCCAGCCCCGTGACGGGGACAACCGGGCGGCCTGGGGACTCATGGATACGAAGAGCAGGGAGTTCACCTTTTTCCGCACCGCCTACGATTACGGAATAACACAGCAGAAAATGGCCGATCGGGGGTTCCCCTCCTATCTTGTAGAAAGGCTGGCCGAAGGTCGATAATTAATAAGTAAATCAGGAGGATTTATTATGAGCATACATATCGGAGCGCCCGAAGGGGCCATTGCCGACACGGTTTTAATGCCCGGGGATCCGTTAAGGGCCCGTTTCGTGGCGGAGAATTACCTGGAAAACGCCCGGTGCTACAGCGAAGTGCGGGGCATGTACGGCTTTACGGGCACGTACAAGGGCAAGAAGATTTCCATCCAGGGCAGCGGCATGGGACAGCCGTCCCTCTCCATTTACGTGAACGAACTGATACGGGACTACGGCGCCAAGCGGATCATGCGCATCGGTTCCTGCGGTTCGATGAATGAGAAGGTGAAGATCCGGGATATCATCCTGGCCATGAGCGCCAGCACGGACAGCAGCATGAACGACATTACCTTCCGGAACATGCACTTCGCTCCCACGGCCAGCTTCGACCTGTTCAACAAAGCCGTCAAAGCGGCGGAAAAGATGAACCTTCCCTTCCACGGGGGCAATATCTTCTCCTCGGACATTTTCTACAACGACGATCCGGAAGAGTGGAAAATCTGGTCCGCCCACAACGTACTGGCCGTGGAGATGGAAACAGCCGCCCTCTATACGCTGGCCGCCAAACACGGGGTGGACGCCCTGACGATCCTCACCGTAAGCGACTCCCTGGTTTCGGGGGAAGCCACCAGCAGCGAAGAGCGGGAAAAGACCTTTACCCAGATGATGGAACTGGCCCTGGAGACGGCGATCAGCTAGGCCCTACTCCGACATATAGGGTGAGTAGCTGTTCCAGATATAGGCGCCGTCCTGCAGGAGGTAGGAACTATCCTCGGCGGGACGGCCGGTCAGGACAGTGGCTGCCAGATCGACGATCGCCCGGGCCTGGGCGGCCTCGTCATTGATGACCGTGCCGTAAAGCGTCCCCTCTTCTATGGCGCGGAGGGCTTCGGGCAGTCCGTCTATCCCGATAACGGGGATCCAGTCGGCGTCCTGCCGGTCGATGCGTCCGTTTCCGTCGGTATCCCTGAAATACGCCCTGTCCTCCATCAGCTCAATGGCCCCCAGGGCCATTTCGTCGTTATTCGCAAAGATCACTTCCAGCTCGTCCCCATAGAGATTGATCACCTCATCCATCTTCTCGTATGCCTCGCTCCGGCTCCAGTTGGCAATAACCGATGTGAGCATGACAAAGGAGAAGCCCTTCTCGGCCAGGGTATCGCGAACCTCCCGGGTACGGATTTCCGAATCCTGATGGCTCTGCTCCCCCCGGATGATCACCCCCTGTATCATGCCGTCCCCGTTCCGGTCGAACCGGTTCAGCTCGTTCGGATTCCCGCCGAAGAGTTTCATGGCCAGCTCCGCCTGCAGCTGTCCGGCCTGCTCCGCCGTGGCGCCTACATAGTAACAGCGGTCCCACAGGTCCATGTCCTTTTTCAAAGGCTGGCGGTTGAAATAGATAAGGGGAATATCCTTCGCCCGGAAAGTACGGATAACCGTATAGGCTCCCAGGCGGTCCACCGGATTGATAATCGCCAGATCCACCGGATCGTTCAGCATCGTCTCAATCTGCTCATTCTGCACCATCTGGGAGTTCTGAGCATCGTAGACACTCAATTCACAGCCGATTTCGCTGAACTGCAGGGCCAGTTCCTTGTATAGGGACGAAATAAAGGGATCCTCCCCGTTATACAGAAAAACGGCAACCCTTTTCGCTCCCGAGGAACAGCCGGAGAGACCGGAAAGCAGCAGAAAACCTCCTGTCAGGAAAAGAAGCAATACTCTTTTCATACGGCCTCCAGGGGCAGCAGCAGGGAGACACGGGTCATCTCGTCCAGTTCACTCTCCATGAGCAGATCGGCCTTTTCGCCGTAATAGATTTTCAGCCTCTGATACACGTTGCTGAGGCCGACGCCCTCCTGCCGGTCGGGATCTTTTATCGTTTTCATGATCTCCTCTATCCGCTCTTCCGTGATGCCGTATCCGGTGTTCTCCACCTCGAAGACCAGATAATTTTCCCTGATAAAGCTGCGTATGGTTATGACTCCCCTTTCGTCGTCCGCTTCCCCGCCGCCGTGATAGATCGCGTTTTCCACCAGGGGCTGGAGAATCAGCTTCATGACCTGGTACCCATAGACCTGCGGATCGATATCCAGAAGGTACTCGAATTTCTCCACATAGCGGATTTTCTGAATGGTCAGATAGTTCTCGATATGGGCGATCTCATCCTTCACGGGAATGAACTGCTTACCCCGGGAGATGCTGATTCTGAAAAAACGCGCCAGGGCGACGACCGTGTTCACCACATCTCTGTTGCGGTTGTTTTCCGCCAGCCAGACGATGGAATCCAGCGTATTGTAGAGAAAATGGGGATTAATTTGATTCTGGAGGGCGGCCAGCTCGTTCTTTCTTTTGTCCCGCTGTTCCTTGACCACCGCATCCATGAGGGTGCGAATCCTCTCAAGCATCTCGTTGAAGGCTCTTCCCAGATGGATGATCTCCTTCTGCCCCGAAACCTCCAGGGGCGTGAAAAAATCCCCCTCTTCAATGCGCGACATGGCCTGCTCCAGCTGATAAAGGGGGCCGGAGATACGGCGGGAGACAAAGGCCCCTACCAGGAGAGTGACAATCAGACTCACAGCCAGAATGACAAAGATCAGCTGGATATTGCGGGTCCGGGCCAGGGCCAGCTCATTGATATTGCTCATGGTTATGATCCGCCACCGGGTCTGGATGAGCGTATTGGAATTCAGGTACATTTCCCGGGATCCCAGTACGATCCGGGCTCCCCCGAAGTAGTGGTTCCTTGCCAGCTCGAAACTCTGCCGGTAGGCGGAGGAGTTCACGGGGAGTGTTGAATAGACCAGGGAATCATCATCGCCCAGCATGAGGATATGCCCGCCTTCACCCAGATTGGTCTGGCTGGCCAGGGCTTCGATAGCCTGAAAGTTCAGATTTATGAGAAAAATGCCCCGCTTCTCATGACCGCGCTCCAGATAGGTCACCATTTTCGCGATGGATATCACCTGGCCTTCGTTGGACCAGCCCTCGCCCATCTCGTGGGGCGGGGAAAAATGATAAATGGAGTCGTCATCCAGCGCCTCGGCCGCCCAGACACCGTCCTGAACGGGATCGCGGTGTCCCACGGAAATCAGTTCGTTAACGGAGAGATCGAACAGCGTGATGGAAGCGATGTCCCTGTTGCTGTCCACGCTCAGGGAGAACGTCTTTTCCAGGTCATCCCCGGAGGGGGAGATATCCCTCTCCATCAGGGCCAGCTGCAGATAGTTCGCCGTTTCGATGACCCGGTTTATATAGCTTTCGTAATTCAGAATGATCTGCTTGTTTATCTCCCTGGCCTGACTCTCGATGACCGAACGGGTGGCCCGGGAGAAGGAAGTGAAATAGAAAAGGCTGGAGAAAAAGAGGGAGATAGCCACCATGGCCACGGTAACGGCCAGGATGCTCTGGCGGATGGTCAGATTATGAAAGAGCTTCTTCACGGTATTTCTTCGGAGAGAGCCCCATGGATTTCTTGAAGCTGTGGCTGAAATAGTAGACGTCGTTGTATCCGCACCGCCCCGCGATGTCGACGATTTTGTCTCCGGTCAGCCGGAGCAGCTCGCAGGCCCGGTCGATGCGGATCTTCGTGAGATATTTGACAAAGGTGGTATCCAGATTTTTACGGAAAAGCAGGCTCAGATAGGAAACGCTTATCCCCAGTTCCTCGCAGATATCATCCAGGGAGAGGCGGGGATCGGCATACTTCTGCCCGATGATGTGAATCGCCTGATCCAGAAGCTTCCGGGACCCGGATTTCCTCGTATTGAGGTTCCACTCCCTGAGCTTGAGGGCCGATTTCATGACCCAGTCGTAGACCTGATCAAGAGACCGGAAACGGACCAGTTTTTCCAGGACGTCCTCGCCGGTCAGGACATTGAGGTCCACCCCGATAAAGGCGGCATATTTGATGAGGATATCGGCCAGATTCACCGAAAGCATGCGAAAATTCACCCCTCCCTTGCTGTCTCTGAGCCCCGCCATTTTCATCGATTCCAGAAGATCGCGCACCTCTCCGTCCGTACCGAAGCGGATCGTCTGCTCCAGGGTTTTGATCTCCCCCTCCGTAAGGGAAAGGACCGAAGGAACCCGGGCCCCCTCCTCCAGCTGATCGATATACACGATCCGCCCGGCGTTCAAAAAGCGGCTGTGTTCCAGGGCTTTGCAGGACTCCTCGTAAGCCAGATTGAGCTGGCGGAAATTCGTCCTGAGCTGACTGATCCCGATATTGATGTTCATGGAGAGAAATTTCTCCGCCAGTTTGACGATTTCGAAAAAAACCGGGTCGATCTCCTTCAGAAAGAGCTTGTTCTTCTGTTCGATGAGGAGAAAAAGCCCGTCGGAAAAGCGGAATGTCCTGAAGGGGAAACCGTGCCGTCCCAGGGCGGAACCGATCATGGTCCGGAGGGCGTGCTTCATCTTCTCCTCCTCCCTCAAGTCCCTTCCGGAGCCGTCGTCCTCGATCTGCACCTGGGCCACCAGATAGTTTTTGCCGTCCAGTTCCACACCGCAGGACCGGAGATCCTCACAGGCCTGCTGCTGCCCTTTCCCTGTGGAGACCAGAAAGGAGGCGAAGCTGTTGTCCAGCAGAAGGGGCAGATTCTCATCGTAGCTCTTCCGCAGTCTTTCCAGGTTGTATTTTTCCTTGAACTCCCGGTCCAGCTCACCCTTGAGGCGGACCAGGAATTTGGAGATATCCTCCTGGGTAACCGGCTTCATCAGATAACTGGTCACGTTTAGCTCGATCGCCTCCCGGGCGTATTCGAATTCGTCGTAACCGGAAATAAAGGCCACTTTCACCGTGGGATAATCCCGGTGGATAAGGGAGGCCAGCTCGATGCCGTCGATAAAGGGCATTCTGATATCGGTCAGAACAATGGCGGGAGAGTGCTTTTCGATGAGCTCCAAAGCATCATACCCGTTACCGGCCGTCCCCACGATGGTAAAGCCGCTCTCTTCCGATATTTTCGATGAAATGCGGCCCCTGACCTCATCTTCATCATCCACAAGAATTATTTTATATAGATCTTCCGCCATGCTGGGCATTATAAACCGATTCTTTCTTTTTGGCAAAGTCCGTTTTTTCTTGACTTAGTACTAATTAGTAATTAAATTGAATCCATGAAACGAAAGAACAGGGATTACGGAAAGGAAAACAACATCAATCTGAGAATAGCCATCGGCATCGAGCGCAACCATTTGAGCAACGACAGGATGATGAACGCCTTTCTCTCTCCCTACGGAGTGACCCTTCCCCAGTTCAGCGTTATGGAATCTCTTTACCATCTGGGCGATATGAAGATAGGAGAGATTACCAGAAAAACCCTTTCCACCAACGGCAGTATGACCGTGGTGATAAGGAACATGGAAAAAACGGGACTGGTCAGGAGGGTTACCGCCCCCGATGACAAACGGGCCAGTCTCATAAGTCTGACGGAAAAGGGAGAGAAACTGATAGAGGATATCTTTCCCCGCCATCTGGAAAATCTGGCCGGTCACTACAGTCGTCTGACCGAAGAGGAGAAGGAGACCCTGATCTCCCTTCTCAAAAAAATGAGAGGAATAGGAAATGGATAATAATATTTTTACAGAGAGAAGAAGCGTGAACTTTTTTGATCCCTCGAAGCAATTGGAAAAGGCAAAACTCAAGGAGATTATCGATCTGGCGGCCAACGCGCCGTCCGCCTTTAATCTGGAACCTTGGCGCGTCATAGCCGTGGGTTCAGATGAGGGAAAGGAAAAACTTTTTCAAAAGGCCAATAATCAGCCTAAGGTGAAGCAGGCTCCCTACAATCTTATCATTATCGGAGACAGAAACGGCTACGGCCCGCAGAATCCCGCCTGGAAGGAACTGGAAGGGCTTGTAGGAGTGGAATCGACCAAAGGGGCCATGGATGCGGCCGCCTTCCTTTACGGTTCCTCGGAGGAGAGAAAGATCAAATTCGCCGAAAGCAATGCGGGGCTTCTGGCCATGAGCATCATGTATGCCGCCCAATCCAGGGGAGTACATACCCATGCCATGAGCGGACTGGATTTCGAAGGCATTAAAAGAGAATTCCGACTCGGCGAGAGCGAAGAGGTCGTCATGGTAATCGCCGTGGGCTACCGCAGCGAGGAAACCGGGCTTTATCCCCGCCGGAGCCGCAAAGGATACGAGACCCTCGTCGAGGAAGCCTGACCTTCTACTTCTCCGCCCTTGCCAGAAAAAGGCAGATGAGGAGCAGGAGAAAAATCGTCATCATATAGGGGGATATGACCTCCAGCCCGAACACCCGGGCCAGCACTCCGGCCAGGGACGGAACGGCGGCGCCCCCTATTCCTGACGCGGAGATCTGCATGCCGATGGTATTGGCCACATGCTTCCGGCCGACCCGTTTTTCCGTATCGGACATAAGGGCGGGGAAAATGGGCGCGATGGCAAAACCGACGAGCCCAATGCCCGCCACCGATCCGACGACTCCCCTGAAAAGGGTAAGGATGACCGTCCCGGTTAAGGCGAGTCCTATGCTGAAGTAGAGCAGATTGCGGGGCGTAAGCTTGCGGGTATACCATCCGGCGGTGAATCGCCCCAGGGTGAACATGCCCCAGTAACTGCTTGTGACGAATCCGGCAACGGCCGGATCCACGCCGCGCGAACCGGTCAGGAGGGAGTAAACCCAAAGCCCCAGGCCTATCTCGGCCCCTACATAGAGAAAAAACAGAACCATGCTCAGCCAGGCTCCGGCCACCTTGAGTGTCTCCCCCATGGACGCGTCGCTTCCGGCGGAAGCCTCTTCCTCCGCGGCCGTCTCACCGGCGTCCTGTCTCTCCCAGAGATTGCGGGTCAGGAAAAAGAGAAGCGCCATGACGGCCTGGAATCCGCACACGGTCAGATAACCGATCCGCCATCGGCCGGTCAGCTGAATCCCCATGGTCATTATGATAGGTCCGGCCGTAATGCCGATTCCGAAGCTGGCGTGCAGCCACTGCATCAGCCTTTCGGAATAGTGCTTCTCCACATAATTGTTCACCCCCGCATCGATGGCTCCCGCGCCCAGCCCGCCTACCGTGGCGGCACCGACGAAAAGGGGCCACCACCGGGTTAGGCCGTAGGTGAGCTCCGCCAGGGACGTCAGGGTGCAGCTCAAAGCCAGAAGCCCGCCTACTCCCAGAAGGCGCACGGTCACTCCGCTGAAGAATCCGCTCAGAGAATACCCCACGGTTCCGCATATCATGACAAGGGCGATGGCGTCGATGGGCAGGCCGAAAGTCTCCCGGATCCCCGGCCAGGCGACGCCGTGGAGTCCGTCGGGCAGTCCTAGTGAGATAAAGGCGATATAGGAGAGGATGAGCAGAAAAAGTCCTCTTTTTACTGTTCGTGTGTTTTCCATAGGCACTCGCTTAAGTTCATGTGAGAGAATAGGGCGGTGAAACGGGAATCCAGCGGACTGCAGGCGTAAACACCGATGCGAGCCGCTTTAACCGGCTCATGAAAATGGAAGATGCGCATTTGATGGAATTCCTCCCCGTCGGAAGAGTTCTCGATAAGAAAATCCTGTCCCCGCCGGGAAAGGCGGTACCACATTTCGCCCGAGGACGCATCTATATCGGTCGAGGCCCAGTCGGAGTATCCCCCGTTGGTCACCACGCTGCCCAACTTGGAGACCCGGGGAGATTCATACTCGATGGAACCTTTACACCAGGTGTCGCTGTTCTGATAGACAACGACACCGCACTGGTCGAACAGGCGGGACGAATCGAAGGAGGTTTTAACGGTAAAGGAAAAGTTCCCCTCCCGTTCGAAATAGCATACGGACCCGTTATCGTTTCGAAAACCGTAATAGGTCCGCTGCCAGAAATCTGTCTCCGGATCGGTGACGAGGCGGAGAACCCCGTCGGCCAGGTCCCATTCGGAAGGTTCGTTCAGCCATTGCAATTCATCAAATCTGATCTCTTTCATCCCGCCATTCTACTACCCCTTGGCAGGGATGGCCAGAAAAAAAGAGACAAATGTTAATCTTTAAGCTTGAACGCCACCTTCAGATCTTCTATTACCTCTTCCTCCATCACCCGGACATTACCCAGCTGATAGGCACCCAGAACCGCCTGGGCCGTATAATCGGCCACCTCCAGCCTGTCGAAAGCCTTGAGAAGAGAATCAGCCGTCACGATAAATCCGTTGTTCTGGATCATGAGGAGGGGATTCGCCTCGGTAAGCTTTTCGACAACCAGGTCATGGTCATCGATGGGAGCGACAAAGGGCAGAGTCTGCAAATCCCTCATCAGGATATAGGCTTCCGGTATGATGCGGGAATTCAACAGTGTCTCGGTCACGTTGAAAGCCATCAGGTTGGCCGAATGGGCGATCAGGATGGCATTGATCTCGGGACGCTTGTTGAAGATGTCCCTGTGAAGCATGACCGAACGGCTGGGCAGCTTGTCCGCCTCCCTCATGCCCTTGCGTATCAGGACTATATCCTTGGGTTCCAGATATCTCCTGTCGTATCCGTAGGGGGTGATGAGGAACTCGTCATCGGCCAGTCTGACGGCGAAGGTACCCTCGGTACTGGTAAAAAGCCGCTGATCGTAACTGCGGTGGATAAGCTCGCACATCTCCCGGCGAAGGGCCTTCTCCCGGCTTCCCGGGGCGGAGGGGATGAACTCATCCAGCTCGTTGCTCTTGTTGTGGGTCGATTTCAGCTCTTCCTCGGTTATTTTCCGCGGTTCTCCCAGAATACGGGCCTTGATCTGAATCCGGGCGGTGAAATCCAGGGTTTCGAACTGCATGAAGGCCTGAAAAAGATCCTCCGCGGCGGTAACCGTTCCGTGGTTCTCCAGAATAACCATATTTTTCCCTGCGGCGAAGGACTTGGCGATCTTCTCACCCAGTTCCTCACTGCCGGGAAGGGCGTAGGGGACGAACTCCACCTCGCCGCAGATCCGCCGCGTGTTGGGGAGGATATCCGTGCGGGGACAAACTCCGGCGGCGGAGAAAGCGACAAGGGCCGGCGGATGGGCGTGAAGAACCGCTTTGACATCCGGCCTGGCCTCGTAAATCGCTCTATGAAAAGGGAATTCCGAAGAGGGGGCGTGCTTCCCGTGGATTTCTCCGTCCGGGGTGACCCAGACAATATCGTCGCGGGTCAGGTTTCCCTTGTCTATACCGCCGGGAGTAATCCAGATAACACCCTCTTCATCCATAACAGAGATGTTTCCTCCCGAAGTGGTGGTCATCTCGTTCTCATAAACCCGCTGCATAATCATGACCAGCTGATCCATAGGATGGAGAAATCGGAATTTACTATCGTTATACTTATAATTCATGACATACTCCTTTACCGGCTTAGCCTCGTCCTTCCTCCCCGTGACGGGAGGGGGGCAACCGATTATAATTCTAAGGGAGAATCGGCCTGACTGCCATAAACTTCCCGAAAAAAGTCAAAAGCCTCTCTCTATTATCGAGATTATTTTATCTATTTTAACTTATTTACACAATTACTAATCGGTCAATTTTTAGCACAATACTCCCAAAATCCGGGAATCGCCGAATCAGCCCCCGATGCCGATCAGAGCCGCTCCGGCGATGGCGAGAACCAGTCCGGTGATACGGGAGAGATTCAGCCTTTCCTTGAGAACAAGCCACTGGAAGAAAACGGTAGGCCCCGGATACAGGGCGGTAAGAATCACAGCCAGGATCAGGTAGCCGGAACGGGCCGCGAGCAGGTAGAAGATATTGGCCATCATATCAAGAAAGCCGCTGGCCAGGGTAATTTTTACCGTTCCTCCGGCGGGAATCATCGCTCTCCTGCCGAAAAGAAGTATCAGAAAATACAGGGGAACCGTAATACCCCGGGCGGCCAGCAGAGGCCACATGCCGGAATCATCTCCGGTCTGGGCGATAAGAATGAAAAATCCCCCGAAAGCCGTTCCCGCCAGAAAGCCCAGACGCAGGGATTTGAAAACGGAGCTTTTCTCACCGCCCTTTTCCATGGAAAGAAGAAGAATGGCCGGCAGAGCCAGGGCGACCCCCATCCAGGTCAGCAGCGAAGGACGTTCTCCGGCGAGAAGCCCGTAGACGACGGGAAGAACAGCTCCCGTCAGGGCCGCCGTGGGTGAAACAACCGAAGCCAGCCCCGTGGAGAGCCCTCTGAACAGGAGCCCTACCCCCATGCTTCCCACCAGACCGGCCGCCATACCCCAGAGGATATCCACCGGGGGCACCGATACGGCCCCGATAAGAGGAGCGGCTATCAAAGCCGTGAGAAGACCGGCGACCTGGGACCAGGCAACCGTGGTAAGGGGGGAGTTTTTCCGTGATGAAAGCCCCCCCATGAAATCGGAGATACCATAGGAGCAGGCGGACAGCAAAGCGTAGATGATAACCATGGCTCATCCTAATCCTTTTCCCTGTTTTGTAGAAGTAACCTACTTGCCCCCCCTGACGGAACCGGCTTTTTACCCTATAATACGTTTCCAGTGATGAAAGTAGACGTTTTTAAAAAAGATATCATTCCCCACTACAGCTGGCAGACCGGCGAAATCTTCCGGGACGACTGGGGAGTCGTCTGTTTCAATCACGGTCCCCGCACCCTGGAACACCACACGAGAAAAGCCGTCTTCACCTTCCAGACCGACGTCATGGAATTTTACTGGTTCGATAAGCCCTACAGCCTGCACGTCGCCCTGGACCGGGAGACGGAAGAACTTCACTACTACGCCAACATCCACGACTACCCTGAAATCGGCGAAGAGCGCATCTCCTTTGTGGACTACGATCTGGATGTGGTACGGGAGGACGAGGGGCCGACGGAAATCATCGACCAGGACGAATTCATCATCCATGCCGATCTTTACGGCTACTCCCGGGAAGTTAGGAAAATGGTTCCCGAAGCGGCGGACGAAATGAAACGGCTCGTCAGCGAATCACCCCTGTTCCAGAAAGAGATGCTCCTGAAAACCTTCTCCCGGATTGAAGAAGGAGAACGGGCATTCCTCTCCCGCTGGACCGCCCTTAAGTCGGCCTAGACCGAAGCCAGGGCGGCGTTTGTTATCCTTCTCAGTCGGCGTTCCGATAGAGACGTAAGCCCGCAGGAGTTATAGCAATAGATGGTATATTGGCAAAGATATTACCAATCTGCATGATACTGCTACTATCACACCAACTCCCGCCAAGAAGCAGCCGGTTTGTCCCTTGATCACTATATACGGTTTCCCAGTCAAAATTCCACTCGTGAACATTTCCGCTCATATCGTAACAGCCCAGGGCATTGGCAGCCTTGCTTTTTACCGCGGCGGTAGAACTGCCGGAATTCGAGTCGTATACGGCGACATTGCCCAGTACGGCGGCATCATCAAAGTCCGCCGCCGCTCCGCTGGCGTAACTCCCGGGGGTCCAGCTGCTGCCGTCAATATAACGGGCGGCACACTCCCATTCGTACATTGCGGGAAGGCGGAAGCCGGTGCCGTCGGGGTTCACATAGGGATCGTCCTGGGAGCCGTCATTATCTCCCGTACCCTCTTCCCAGGTTATCGCAGTGGAATTTGTCGCAGTTCTGATAGGTGTTGCATAACCGGAATCACTGGTATATACACAGGTGAAGCTGTCGGAATTATGGGCATTATAATACTCGGTCAAGGCGTTGCAGAACAGGACGGCATCTCGCCAGTTGATGGTTGTTACCGGCTCCTGGCTGTCCGTATCGGTTCCCGCCGTGCCGTCATTCCCGGGAATCCCCGTATTGGCGAAGCTGTATCCGTTGTCAACAGCCCAGGTATATACGGTGTACCACAATTCATAGGTTACCTCCGTTTCACCTATCCAGAAGGCATCGCTGATAATCTCACTACCGGAATCATCGATACCCGTGGGGAAGGTGCCTCCCGGGCAGTACTGCATGTTAAGAGTAGCCGAACCTATGGAATAACTGCGGATACTCCCTTTGAAAGTTCCGGCGATGGAAACGGTAATCCTATAATTCGCGGAGGAACCGTCCTCAGCCGTAACGCAGTAGGTCACATCATCGGAAAAATTATTGGCCGTGAATCCGCTCGTCTGGGTTGCTCCGCCTACAGAGACACTCGAACCGGTGGTGGTAAAAGTCGCCACCAGGGCGGTCACATCGGTTCCGTAAGGCACAGTAGCTGTGATATTCGTGCCGTCCATGATTACGGAAACATCAGAATCCAGGGCCGCGTTGGCTTCGGAGGTAAAACCGAAGGAGGTCAGGGCTTTTTCGCTGCTCCGGCTGCTTGAAGGATCGGAACAGCCGGCCAGAGAAAGCGAAAGAATTATTGCGAGAGTTAAAAAACGTGTTTTTGATAATTTAATTTTCATGAATGATCTCAATTATACCTTACTCAGTCGGCCGACCGGCAGAGTCTGAACCCCGAAGAGGAGTCTACAAAATACGGATGATCATAATTTACTTCTCCTACACCTAAATAAACAGCTCTGTTGTTCCAGCAGCCGCTGCGCTGGATTCGATAAATACCTACTCGATCTGAAGTCCATTCATAATTCCATTCCCACACGTTTCCGCTCATATCGTAGCAGCCCAGGGCATTGGGATCTTTACTCTTCACGGCAGCTATGGTATCCCCGCTTGTTTCGTCGTAGACGGCAACGGCGGCTGTTTCCGTCAAATGATCTCTATCCGCCGATGCTCCGCTGGCGTAATTCCCGGGTGTCCAGCTTTCCCCATCGATATACCGGGCGGCGCATTCCCATTCATAACTGCCGGGAATCCGAAATCCGGTGGCGTCGGGATTCACATAGGGATCGTCCTGGGTTCCGTCATTATCTCCCGTGCCCTCTTCCCAGGTCACGGTGGTTGAATCGGTACTGGTTCTGATGGGGGTAGCGTAACCGGAATCACCGGCATAAACACAGGTCAGGTTGCCGGAATTATGGGCGTTATAGTATTCAGTCAAGGCATTGCAGAAAACCATTGAATCCCGCCAGCTAATATTCGTGACCGGTTCCTGACTATCCGTTTCGGTCCCGTCGGTGCCGTCATTCCCGGGAATCCCCGTATTGGCAAAGCTGTATCCGTTGTCAACAGCCCAGGTATATACGGTGTACCACAATTCATAGGTTACTTCCGTTTCACCTATCCAGAAGGCATCGCTGATGGTCTCGCTGCCGGTATCACCGGCACCGGTGGGGAAGGTGCCTCCCGGGCAGTACTGCATATTGAATTCAGTTGTGCTGAGGTTAAAGAATTGGCTGTCTCCGGCGGAAATGACTTTTTCACTGCTCCGGCTGCTGGAAGGATCGGAACAGCCGGCCAGGAAGAGAAGCGATAAAAATAGGGGGACAAATAAAAGATTCGGTCTAAATAGTAGGTTACCCATGGAAAACTCCTGTAAATATGTTAAATGTTCGGAGAGTTAATATATCCCGAAAAATAGGATTTACAAGATTTTCGATTCAGTTTCCCGATTATTTAATGAACATCAGTAGGTTTTATCTGAAGGGGACCAATCGATCTGCCTCCCTCATCTCCCGTCAGGGTTTTCAGAGAAAGGAGATACAGGGTTACACCGCAGGCAATGAGAAGAAGAAGAATTCTCAGCCAGAGAAGGGATATAAAAAACAGAACCGAAGAGAGTATCGCCAACCACAGCATGGAGATGGAAACAACTTTGGCTTTTACCGTTACCGCCCTGTGCTCGATGTAGGAGCGGATATAAAGGCCCAGGACTTTATGATGGATAAGCCAGGTGTAGAGCCTCTCAGAACTGCGCATATAGCAGGCGGCGCTGAGAAGCAGAAAGGGAGTCGTGGGAAGTACGGGTAAGAAAATACCCAGGATGCCCAGAAAAAGGGCCAGACTTCCGGCGGAAATCAATAAAACTTTTTTTACTAGCATAGGATAGGCGAGTATAGCATAGCAGATTATCCAGTGAAAACGGGCTGGCCTCCTATAGACAAAAAAAGGCGGGCATCTTACGTTGAGAATATGGATTACGTGACCTGCACGAACTGCCGCTGCCGGACCTGGGTGGACCGTGCCGCCTGGGGAGACAAGGATAATTCCATGCGTTTCAAATGCACCCGATGCGGTAAACTGATTAAGCTGACCGGATGCTCAAAATGCGGCGCCACCCGCTGGATAAGGGAAAATGATCTTTATGAAAAGGGCTCACGCAAACCGATTGTCCGATACAGGTGCGAGGGCTGCGGGCGGATAGTCGGTCTCTGCCTGGATCACGATCATTAAATTCAAGAATTAATTTGACATATCTCTCTATTAATCTATAATGTCTATAGACCAACTACACATTAAAGGATAAGCCATCATGAAAATGTCAACAAAAAGCGAATACACCCTTCTGGCCCTGATGTATCTGGCAAGGCATGACGGTTCCTACGTGAAGATGGCCGATATCTGCGATTATTACGGGATTTCAAAAAAATACCTGGAACTGCTTTTCTCCATACTCAGGCAGAACCGTTATATAAAGACAAAGCGGGGAGCCGAAGGGGGATACGCCCTGGCCCGGCCGGCAAAGGAGATATCCCTGGCCGAGATCATCCGCCTGATGGACGGAGCTCTGGCTCCCACCGAATCGGTCAGTACCTACTTCTATGCCGACACGCCCATCAGTCAGGAGGAGAAGCTGCTCGATCTTTTCGGAGAGATCAGAGATTACATAGCAAACAGAATGGAGAACGTGTATCTGGCTGACCTTGTATAACGAGAGGAGGAAAAGATGGCCGATCCGGAAAGAATTACGGGCTGGGAAGAAGCGGAAGACAGAGACAGACTCACCATGAGAGAGAGGGCCCGCCTGACGAAGGAAGAAATCCGTTCTTACGGGATATTTTCCCTCCTCTTTGTGCTGATGCTCTTCCTGAGCGTGAAAAGTTTATCATCGGATCAGCTTTTCTGCTGGCCCGTAGTCGCCATAACCGTTCTATTCGGATTCATGGACTCCGCCGCCGGGATGGGATTCGGGACCGCCGTGACTCCCCTGCTTCTTGTCATGGGTTACGGTTCCCTGGAAATCATCCCCGCCATAATGATTCAGCAGGCCTTCGCCGGGCTCTCCACGGCTTATATCCACAAGGAACTGGGCAATATCTCATGGCGCCTGAAGCCACCGTCCGAATCGGTCAAGCTGGCTCTTATCCTTTTTCTGTCCGGATGCCTGGCAGCGGTCGTATCGATAACCTCGGTTTACTTCCTTCTTCCCGTCAAGGAAGTATGGATTAAACTTTACGTCGGCTTCCTCCTGGCTTTCATGGGGATTATATCATTTTTCACTCTTAACAGGACCAAGGCTTACCGCCCCAAAAAACTTTTCGCCTTCGGAGCCCTGGCAGGCTTCAATAAGGGAATAGGGGGCGGCGGTTACGGCCCGGTGGTAACCCTGGGGGGAATGCTCTCCGGAGTGCCTCCTAAAAGCATGACCGCCATCACGGCTCTGGCGGAGGGAATGGTCTGCATTGCTTCGGTCATTAACTGGGAGATTCTGCGCCGCAAGGGCACGGCTGTGGATTACCTCCTTCTCCCGTCCATGATTCTGGGCAGCGGGGTCTCGATCATTGCCGCCCCCTACGTGGTCAGAATTTTACCGGGAAAAACCCTCAAAAAGATCATTCCCGCCTACTGCCTGATCATCTGTCTGGTCCATTTCGGCAAAATGTTATAGAAAGGTCGCAAATTTCTTATCACACAACCTTTTATCAGTCTTGACCACCTAACCCTATTCATGGCAATATAACAGTCCGTTGCATTTTTTTCACCGAAGTCTCCACCGATGCACCCGGAGACTTAGGAAATTGATTAAAAGAGGCAGAAAATACAATGAAGACTAAATTCGTAAAACCTGCGGACGCTGACCGCAAATGGGTTCTGATCGACGCCGAGGGCGTTGCTATGGGACGCGTTGCCGTTAAGGCCGCTTCCATCCTGCGGGGCAAAAACAAGCCCAGCTTCACCCCCAACCTCGAAACTGGCGATTATGTTGTAATCATCAATGCCGCGAAGGCTAAGATGACCGGCAACAAAGCAAAGGGAAAGATCTACTATAAGCACTCCGGTTACCTCGGTGGACTTACCAGTGAAAACTACGAATCCCTCCTTGCTCACAAGCCTACTGCTCCCATGGAAAAGGCCATCAAGGGTATGCTCCCCTCCGGTCCCCTGGGAAATCAGCTCTTCCGGAACGTAAAGGTCTACGCCGGGGCAGAACATCCCCACGCAGCCCAGCAGCCCGTGAAAGTAGAAGTAAAGTAGAGGAGTAAGCTGTGATTAAGAACTTAGCAAACGCTGTAGGAAGAAGAAAGACTTCGGTTGCCCGCGTCTACATAAGAGAAGGCAAAGGCGACATCATCGTTAACGGAAAAGCCCTCAACGAGTTTTTCCCCATCGAAGAGCATCAGGATATCGTGAAAAGACCCCTCAAGGTCACCGACATGGAAGGTAAGTGCAATATTCTTATCACCGTTCGGGGCGGAGGAATCACCGGCCAGGCCGGTGCTTGTCTGCACGGTCTTTCCCGGGCTCTCGTAGAGCTGGACGAAACCAACAGAACTTCTCTTAAAGCCAACGGATATCTCACCAGAGATGCCAGAATGGTCGAAAGAAAGAAATACGGTCAGCCCGGCGCAAGAAGGAAGTTCCAGTTCTCCAAACGTTAGTTTGCCGAAATGGAATATTCCATACAGGAAGGAGGATCTACCCCTGGAGTACTTCAAGTGCTTCTGGAGGACGGATCCTCTTTTTTTATAGCCAAAGATCTTCTCTACAATAATTCACCTCCCGAGAACAGGGAAGACCTGGAGTTCAGGGCTGCCATTACAGCGGCCCGGAAAAAATCCCTGGACCTGCTGGCCCGGCGGGATCATGCCCGGGGCGAATTGCGCATTAAACTCATGCAGCGGGACTTTGATCCCGAAGCGGTGGAGCAGGCTCTCGACTGGATAGACTTCAAGGGCTACCTGAATGACGAGCAATTCGCCCGGCGATGGATCAAAGAGAGGCTCAGGAAACACCCGGAAGGCCCCATGGCCCTTGAGGCGGGACTCAAAAGCAAGGGAATCGACACAGGGATAATCCGCAAAGTACTCGGTGAGCTCGGAGAGGAAGAGAGGCGGGACGCCCTGCAGAGGGCCCGGGATAAAATGGCCCGGAGGCATCAGGATCCCGCCAAGCTGAGAACGGCCCTCATGCGAAGGGGATTCGGCCCTGCCGACTTTCGCCTCCTGGACAGGGACTGACGGCTTAGATAAGTCTACTTCAGCATTTTCAGAGCGGAGATCGCCATTTCACTATCGGGAAAGCGCTGTAGAACTGTTTCATATTTCCCAATAGCTTCAGCCTTTCTTTCAAGCTGGGCCAAACAGAATGCTTCATTAAGCAAAGCCATTTCCACATAGGAAATCCTTGATGAGCTGAGCATAGTAAGGAATCGATATTTATCCAGCCATGGATTTCTAGAGAAAAAGGAATAACTCTCCTGAAAGCACGGAATCGCTTCTTCATACCTTTTCTTTCTGAATAGCTTGACTCCTCTTCTATGGCAAGATGGGATCAATGTTCTGAGCAGATAAAAGACAATAAAGTAGATTGAGAAACCTATCACATAGGGGTACTCAGGAAAAAAACGACTGCAAACGGAAAAAATGATCACAAGCAAAATGATCTGAGGAATAAGAGAAAGCCATGCCACCTGCTTCACAACGGGTAATTTAGATGCCATTTTTATTCCTCCTTACAATAGGGGAGATATTATATTTCAAAAACAGCCGTTTGCCAATGCTGGTCTCAGAGGCCCGATTCCATACCTATTTGGATGTAATGATCACCGTGAGAATATCTTCGTACTCCCCGTGGGCCAGGCCGGGATCTCCCGTATAGGAAAGGGTCAGTTCCTTTGTCAGCCATTCCGATCCGGTAATCCCCAGGGAATTGGTGATAAGCGCGGTTCCGCCCGTCCAGAGCGTTACGGGAACGCCGTCATAGGCCAGGGAGTAGTCCAGCCGGTCCGCATCGGTCTCGTGGGCCATGAAGGGGACGGAGGCGGAGGCATCGGCAGCCAGATTGGCGCTGCGGATAGTCACCTCGTAACCCAGGGGCGAGTTGCTTCTTTCGTGAATAAGGGCGATCCGCTTATCGATCAGATCGGAAGTAAGGTCCAGCGACCGGTTATCCGGCTCCCTGTCGGCATAGATATCGATCAGCTCCGCCATGCGCCCCATTACCAGCAGATCCACCGAATCGACCGGAACATAGGTCCCGCTGTCGGTATAATCCCCTTCGTACAGGGTCAGAGTCACCGTATCGCCGTACTCTCCGCCGGCGGAGAACTGGCCGGAAAGAAGGGAGAAATAGAGGCTGTATGTCACCCGTTCCACAACGGCGGCCGCGGCGGAAAAATCACCGGCGGAGATAACATTGTCCAGGGTCAGGGCCTGGGGGGGAGCCATCAAAACGGCCGTGGACGGAGGGGCTTCTTTATAAACCTGATAATCCAGATTATACCCTCCCTGATCCATGGTCCTGGCGGCATAGGTTCCGGAGTTTCCCGCACTCAGAGTCATAAACCAGGCGGGGATACCCGCCCCTTCATGCTCCACGGTAATCTGAACCTGTACCAGCTCATCCCGCTCAAAGGAGGCATTCATATACACCGCTCCCGGAGGGGCATAGAAACGGAAATAATCCTGGGAGTAAAGAAACTGAGTCAGAAAGAAACCTATTAAAAGAACATATTTACTTTTCAGGACTCACCACCCCCAGATCGCAGAAACCGCTTTCATCCACGGTTACTTCCACTTTATAGGTTAACCCTTTATCCCTTTGAGTCAAGAGATATTCCCCCGGAGTCAGGCTGTAACACTCAAAATACCCCTTTTCATCGGTAAAAAACTCCCGGGGCCACTCCCCTTTCTCATAGGTCAGACCCAGCTCCGAATAGGGCATAATCTCTCCCAGAATCAAGGGCAGGGGCATATCCTCCCCGTCGCTCAGGATACCGCCGGCGTACATGTAAACCTTCTCCTCCGCTCTGATAAGGGTACCGCTCCGGTAGGTGGGAAAAACCGATGTGGTGTAATCGTTGATATCGGAGCCAACGGGCAGAGAATCGGGCATGAGCCTGAATGTGGTATAGCGGTAGGACGAGACGGAGGACAGTATGGCCGGCTCTTCTCCCCCCACTTCCATCAGGGAACCAAGGGAGGTGGGATTAACAGAAAGGGGACCGATATCCGACTGGAATATGACGAAACTGTTCCTGACGGGCCGGGTTACGCCCAGAACTCCGTCGGCATAGACCAGGGCGGTGCCGGCCGATAGGCTGGTGGAATTGCTGTATTCATTGGTCGCGAAGAACGCGCTTAATCCCTGCGAAAGGTTTGCGTTAAATCGGGGATGGATGAAGCCTCCGTTTAGAGAAAGGGTAAAGCGGTCTTCGTTGCTGGCCGGAATGATGGAGGAAGCCCCCAGGCTATAGTCGGCGTCTCCGTCCGACCGATTATACCGATTCCATGCCACATTCATTTTCTGCCCGCTTAAATCGCCCCGGGCATAGAAGTTCTGCTGAATATCCGGGAAGGATGCGGAATAGGTTATGGCGGCCGTGGGGGTCCAGACGCCCTCGTCCATCGTCACTCCCAGATCGGCGGACACGCTGCTTCCATCGGAACTGCTCGTTCTGAAGCGGAGAGACAAGGAGAAGGAGTTCTGCGGTTCAACGGCTTCATAGGACCAGTTGACGGCGGGAGTTATGGAAAGGCGCGTCAGGGGCAGATACACATAATAGGCTCTCAAGGAGATTGTCTGCGAAGCCGTCTCGTAGGATTCCAGGGTGAAGGACAGAGAGCTTCCGAAATTCTGCCTTCTATAACCTTTCCTCTGTTCCGAATAGGAGTGATTCAGAGAGAGGCCCAGTTCATACCCCTCCCCCATAGTCAGACTGGTCGAGGGGACCAGGTTGAAAGTTCCGAAAGGAGAAGCCAGCAGCAGGGGCGCTTCCAGAGAAAAAAGTTTCCCATTCCAGTCGTAATAGGTGCTGAAGCCGGCCGTGAACGTATCGGTGACCCCGTTTGAAAGATGAAAGAGAAATGCCGGATTCGCCGCCGTCCAGCTGTCCGTACCGAAAGAGCCTCCCCAATCGAGTTCTTCCTTTTTTAAAAGGCCGCTGTCGTAAATTTGAAAAAAGCTTTCCCTGTGCTCCGTCCCCTGGCTGTCGGTCCAGAGGATCACGACTTCGTTAGGCCCCGAACTCAAGGGAAAATTCTTAAAAGTCCATGTTCCGGCCGGAACGGACTGCTTTCTGATCATCCGGTCATTTATCCTGATTTCCACATCCGCCGGGTCGGGAAAGAAAATCGTTCTTCCCATCTCGGGACGGGACTGATAATTCAGATCCAGGGCGGTCTTTCGGAAAAATGACAGGCCCACCATATTATCCGGCAGGAATCCGTCGGCGCTATAAGTTAGGTCCCCCGCTTCGGCCCGGGCCGCAAGAGAATCGAACTCCCGGACAAAACGGAGATAATCCAGAGAGAGAGGCTCTCCCCCGGTCTGGACATTGCCCCTTGATTCCATAACATAGCCGTCATAGTTCACAACCAGCTCCGGCTGAAGTCTGAGATTGACATATCTGTCTTCATAATCAAAGCGACTCCAGCCTTCCAGATTCAGAATTCCGGAGAGCCCGGAAGGGGGAGTAAGTTTTCCCGGGGGAGCTTTTATTTCCCGGACAAAGGAAAGCGTTTCCGGCCGTCTCGATTCGGGGGGAATGGCAACTGTAAAGATAAGAAGAGATTCGTCAAAATCGGCCTGAATAAGACTTCCCGACAAGGATTCATAGGGGACCCACTCATCCGGCGTCCACCGGCTCAACGCCGCATCCAGGCTGCTCTCATTAAGCAGGGGCCGCAGCTCCTCCAAGAGCGGACGGGGCTGGATCTGCACCTTCCCATTAATTCTCAGCGTGATTTCACCGGAATAGACATCATCCACATAAAAAGGAACAGGGATAAGAACTTCTTCCTGCGCCCAGAGAGCAGCAAAGAGACAAAATAGCAATGGAACGAACAGGAAGGAACGGAACATCTCTTATATTTTCGGTAGCCGGGAAAGACTTGCTTAATATACGGGCCTATAAGTAAAATCCCAAAGCACGTCCTCACCTTTGATAACAGCCGGTTCGGGGATCAGAAAAACCCGTCTGTTCCCCGCCAGAATATTCTCCCCGGCCACACCCGCCAGGTCATCGGGGCCCAGTACCACCGGTTCGAAATTATCATAGGAACTGGTCAGGGTTAAGTTCAGATCTCCCAGAATGGCATGGCCCGTACCGCTGTTTTCAAAAACGAGCCGCAGCCATGACGCCCCCTCAAGAAGGACCGAAGACACGGAAAGCAGCTCCACCGAAGGAGCCCTGTCCTCAGGAACGACGTAGAGACTCCCCTCGTACCGGAAGGTAAAGCGGATTCCCCCTCCGTCGTCATGGGTCTCTTCATCGCCCATCTCCACGGGAAGCTGTTCGGCGATAATGCGGTAGGCCTTCTCACGGCCCGTGACCGGACCTCCCTGCCATTTGACCCTCACCGAACGGGTTTCCCCGGGAGCCAGGATACTCTGGGAAGGATAGATTAGGAAATCCCCGGGCCGGGGCGCCAGAGTCTCCCTTCCCTCTTCGTCCACTTCGCGGGAGAAAATGGAAACCTTGACGGCGATTTTATCGGTGAGCGAATCGTTATGAATGGAAAAGATGCGATTGCTGTTTTTCCCTTCCGCCGAGAATTCCTGGGAAATGGGAGAAAAGGTAAAAGCCGACAAAGCCCCCTGAACCAGAAGGAACAGGAGGCCCGGTAAAATCAGGAAATGCTTCCGCACCCTACTTGGCCCGCAGAACAATGGTCAGCTGGTCGGAGTAGTAGCCGGCGGGATAATCTGCCCCTTGAGTATAGTCAATCGTCAGATCTCCCGTATCATCATAGGCGGTGGCGCCGGCATTGGAATCGCCCACAGTCAGTCCTACAGTAGCAGGGATGGCGGCAGCGGCCACACCGCCCGCTCCCGTATAGGCTATCTGATAGGCGACCGGATCGTTATCGTCATTCCTCAAACCGGGGTTTCCGGCGTCGGAGTTGGCGGACGTGACGATGAGAGTCCAGCCCGCCGTATTATTTGTCGCAATGGTAATGGCGGCAAGAACTTCACCTGTTACGGCCGCACCACCCGCATCGACAAGATCCAGATTGTCATAATTCGTCCCGGTGGGATCGACCGTTAAGTCCAGGATAAGGGGAACCACCCCTCCGATGTTAAGGGTATCGCCGTTGGAGGCGAAAACGGGCAGCATCATAAAAACCGCCGATAAAACAATAACTAATTTCTTCATGAAAATCTCCTTGTGTGGTGTGTTTGCGCTTTTACAGCGCCATCCACTTTTTTTAAATTACCCCTCACCTCTCTATAGTTTATTCATATAAACGGGGAATTCAAGCATTTTTTCTTTTTGACTCGGTTGACCCGGCCATCGGGGGACGTTAAACTTTACTCATGCAGAGTTTACATAAAGATATATCCGAGCAGATCGTCCGTTCGAACAGGAAGCGGGAAGAGGCGATTCTTTCTCCCCACGCCTGTTTTTCCGGAGACGCGATCCGCCTGAATCCGGATCGCCTCAAGATGCCCGACGAGATAAATATGCGGCCCTCCTTTTTCCATGATACGGATAAAATCATCCATTCCCGGGTTTATACCCGCTACATAGATAAAACCCAGGTCTTTTCCCGCATGGACAACGACCATATAACCCACCGGGTCCTCCATGTACAGCTGGTGGCGAAGATCGCCCGGACCATAGGCCGCTCCCTGGGACTGAACGAAGACCTGATAGAAGCCATCTCCCTGGGCCATGATCTGGGACACGTCCCCTACGGCCACGCGGGAGAAAGGGCTCTGAATATTATCTGCGAGCAGGAAGGGATCGGCTATTTCACCCATGGAGCCCAGAGCATCCGTTCCGTCATGGAACTGGAAAACCAGGGGGCGGGGCTTAACCTGACCCTTCAGACGATGGACGGGATACTCTGCCATAACGGGGAGCTCTTTTCCAAGAACTACGCTCCGTACAGGCAGAAAACGGTGGAGAAATTTCTTGACGATTACCGTTCCTGCTTTACCGTTCCCAAGTACCCCAACAAGCTGATTCCCATGACCCTTGAAGGCTGCGTGGTGAGGCTGAGCGACATCATCGCCTATATCGGGCGGGACGTGGAGGATGCCATCACGGTGGGACTCATTGAAAGGAGCGAACTGCCCGAAGACGTGTCCCATGTTCTGGGAAGCCGTAACGACGAAATCGTCAACTCCCTGGTCTGCGATATCATCAACAACAGTTTCGCCAAGGACGAGCTGGAATTTTCCCCCTTCGTTTTCGACGCTCTCGTTTCCCTGCGAAAGTTCAATTACACAAAGATTTACCTGAACGACGCCAATAAAACGGACGAGGAGAAGCTGATTCCCATGTTCCGCTTTCTCTTCGACAGCTTCATGAAGGATCTGGAAAACCACGACTCCTATATCTCCCGCTGGGCCGAGGAGAAGATCAGTCACAACTACAGGTCGGAAACCCGGGAGAAGCGGATAATCATCGACTATCTGGCCGGTATGACCGACCGCTTCTTCAATAAGCAGTATATGGAGAGAGCCCTTCCGAAAATTCGCGGTTACAAGTTTTGATTTCCATGGTATAATTCCTTTCATCAGGAGGAAAGAGATGAAGAGTCCCATTTCCCGTATCCTCGTTTATGTAGACGGCAGTGATGAATCCGTATCGGCTGCCATGTACGCCATCATGCTGGCCGCATCGAACCAGGCCGAACTCAGGGCTCTTTACGTCGTAAACACACGGGCTCTCAATGACCTTCTGAAAAGCCGTATCTTCATAGAATCGGAGCAGGAAGAGTATAAGACCGATCTGGAAAGCGATTCGGAGCGGTACCTTAACCACGTGGAAAAGCTGGCGTCCCAGAAGGGCGTCCCCGTGACCCTTTCCAAGCGGAGCGGCTCCATCTTCCAGGAGATTAAAAACGAAGTTGAGGAGAACGGCATAGACCTTCTGGTTTTCGGGAGGGGTTCCACGGTCAGAAGCCGGCGGGACGAGCTTTACAGCGATACGGAAAGGGCGGCCAAACTCGTGTCGTGCGCCGTGCTGTTCGCCAAGGACGAAGACAGGATAGACGATCTGTTTGATGAATAAAATTGAAGAACTGAGCAAAACACCGGTCGTGGTGATTTCGGGCCATTACGGCAGCGGAAAGACGGAAATATCCGTTAACCTGGCCCTGCAGATACGCCAATTAACCTCAGAACCGGTAACCATAGCCGATCTGGACCTGATCAATCCCTATTTCCGCAGCCGCGAAAAAAAGGGCTATCTGGAAGAGAGAGACATCCATCTCATCGGCGGTTCCATCGAGGATTCCCAGACCGGAGTGCCCGCGCTGAGCGCCGAGGTACAGGCCCGTCTGTCGCTGATCCGGGGGGTAATGCTTCTGGACACGGGAGGGGATCCGGAGGGAATTCGCGTGCTGGGCCGATACGAAGAGGAGCTGACCCGTCTGAGGGAGGAGAAACGCCTGTGCCACTACTTCGTATTCAATCCTTTCAGGCCGGAAACTGCCACTCCCGAGGCGGGGGAGGCCATGCTCCGGCAAATAGAACAGGGCTCCGGAGTTCCCGTTGACCGGTTGATCTGCAACAGCCATCTGCTGAAAGCGACCGGCCCGGAGGAAGTTCTCTCCGGATGGCGGATGACCGAAGAGTTAGCCCGGAAGACAAACCTTCCCGCCGCCCTCTGCGCCCTACCGGACTGGGTGGATCCCCCCGAGGAGATTCCCCGGGAGAAACGGCTCGTTCTGACCCTGCAGATGCGCAGCGGCTGGATGTCGTAACTGTTCTTTTAGAAAACAAATGCAGAAAATACTCACCATCTCTGAATCGTCCGGTTTAATTGTCAAATCGGAGGACAATTTGTTGTTATTATGAAGCTAACGAGGTATATTAATGACTAAACGGAGACACTGGTGTTATTACGACGACTTATTCCCATAGCCCTTCTTTTATGGGGGGGATTTTTCTCTCTCTACTGTCAGCAGGGAATTTCTCTCTCCTTCACTCCCGGCCTGGATATTCCCACCGGAGGCGGCGACAGGACAACCGGAACATATACCCTTTCGGGGGATACCAATATCTACTCCCTGGGAGGCGGCTTTTCCCTGAACGGAAATTGGGGACTGGCGGCCTACCCCTTTTTTCTCTCCGCCGGATTGGACGCCAGTTTCATCAATACCGTGAATGAGCGGATGATGTCCTTTTTCGGACTGACCGCCGGCGGCGGCTACTCCTACTCGAATTATCTGCTGGACGCCCGGGGCTATCTGGGCGTGGGAGCCGCCATGGGAACCTACTTCACCGCGAATCCCATCTCCAATATGTACCTGAAAGGGGGCGGCTCGGTACTCTTCAGCGTGTCCAACACCTTCAGCGTGGGCCCCGCCCTGGAGTACCGCTATTTCCACAATAACTATAACGGGATCTTTCTGGGGATTTCCGCCAAATTCGCCCCCGTTCCTCCCATCAGCGAAGATCAGGCCCGCTACATCGGCATTCAGCTGGCACCGGTGTACCCCGCCCAGTACCGGAATTATGAGACCTATCCCTCGGGAATCCTCACCTTCGTCAACGGCGAGGATGATGCCATAGAAGACCTGGAAATCGAGTTTTTCCAGCCCGATTATATGGAAAAGGCCGCCATATGCGGCCGCTACGCCCGGGTGGCTCCGGGGAAAACCGTCTCCGTTCCCATTGCCATACCCTTTACCGAAGGCATACTCGCCAACGGGAGCGAGGTATCCCTTACCGGCGAGATAAGAGTCCGCTACCGGTACAGGGGACGAACCCGTACACTCAAAACGACCAAGCCCTTTATTCTGGCCGAATCTCACAGCATCATCGATGACGTTCCGGAGAAAAAAGCCATCTTCATCACACCCGAGGAACCGTCCCTTCACTCCTTCGCCCGCTCCGTGGCGGATCAGCTTTCGGAAGTGACTGTTACTCCCGTGGACAGGAATTTCCGAACGGCCATGGGACTCTATACGGCCCTGTCCGCCGAAGGGATAAACCTCAAACTGACCGGGGAAGAGCAGGTAGGAGTGGAAAAGACCTTCCAATACCCCGTGGAGACCCTTGCCCGGAAATCGGGAGAGGAAAAGGATCTGGTCATCGCCTACGCCGCCCTTCTCGAGTCGGCAGGCATACCTTCGGCCGTTCTGAATCTTCCCGGTAAAACCATGGCGGCCCTGGGACTGGGACTGCCCCGTTCCGAAGCGGAAAAAATACTGGACAGGACGGATTATATCGATTACCAGGGCAGGATCTGGATTCCTCTGGATCTGGCGGCCCTTGACCTGGCGGGCTTCATCGACGCCTGGATGTCCGGCTCAACCGCCTGGAACACCGCCGCGGAAGACGAGAAGAGCTTCGTTGTCACTGCCGATGCCTGGAATCGGTATAAGCCCGTACTGAGCTACCCCTATGATGCAGAACAGGGTCCCGCCCCCCTGACGGAAGCCCAGCCGATTCTGGAAGGCTACGAGTCGGAGATTATCTCCTTTATCGAGAAGAACATCTCCAAGGAAGAAAAAGTGCTGCTGGACCGCATCAACCGCACCGGCGACATCCGCACAAAGAACAGATTGGGAGTTCTGTACGCCCGCTACGGCCTCATGGACAAGGCCAAGGCCCAGTTCGAACCCCTCTCCTATGACTACGCCCCGGCCGCCGTCAACATGGGAAACATCTTCTACCTGGAAGGGGATTACGTCAAAGCCTATATAAACTACATCGCCGCGGCCGAAATGAACAAGCAGAACAAATACGCCCTTCTGGGCAAAGCACGTACCGCCCGGGAACTGGGCGAGCAGGAGACGGCTGAATCGGCCTACAGAGAGCTGAGCGCCGTCGATATCAATCTTGCCATTCCCTTCGCCTATATCGCGGACAGGAATCAGACGCAAGTCAATGAAACGCTGCGGGAAACCGTTTACTGGATAGAGGAGTGATCCGATGAAGAAGTTTTTTTCATCCCTTATATTGAAGACACTCGCGATGACGATGATATTATCCCTGGTGCTTTCCGGCTGTTCGGGAAGCCTTTTTCTTCCGATTGTGGAGGAGTATGATGAGGCGAATGCGCCGGAGAAGCCGGTGCTGCCGACGACGGTGACCCTATCCGTTGATGAATCGGTCTATTACATCGATCCGGAAACGGACAGAATTTACACGAACAGCGATGACCTGAACTTCACGATCACTGCCGCCTCTGAAGAATCTGGATGGTCCGAATACAAAATCTGGGAAGGGGATTCGGAAAGCAGTGATGATGATTATACGGCTTTCAGTCTGGATTCTTCTCTTTCTGCGTCAATCTCTTACATCCTGTCCGATACGGCAGAGGGTAAGCATACCGTAAGCGTAAGACTCAGAAATGCCGATGAAGATGTGTCTGATACGGCATCGGCCGTCATATGGATGGATACGACAGCACCATCCTATACCCTCAAAATTGACGATTCAGACGTCAACCAAAGTACCTCCAGCCTCACCCATGAATTATCATTTGATGGCAATATCAGCGATTATAATAAAATGAAGATCTGGAAAAGCGACGAGGATGAACCGGGAGATTCTGCCTATGAGGATTTCTCCGATCCAGTGGATATTACAATTGCCGGCAGCGAAGGAGCAACGTACCAATACTACTCCCGCGTTATGGATAAGGCGGGAAATGTTTCATCCCTAATTGTTTCACCAATTTTGACATATACATTAAAAAGTCCTACTTTTACATTCACTATCGATTCAACCACGACATCGGCTGCGACGACACAGGACTCGACGATTAATATCTACACAACCATTACAAATCTCCCTTCTGCCAGCGAAACTGTTTATATCGCCATATGGGACGACACGGAAACGGAGCCGGGAGAGGGTTACACCATTAAATCGGGAGATAGTTTTACCCATACCCTCCCTTCTGCCAATGGGGATTATACGGTTAACGTAAGGATCCGCCTGGGATTGGAGAATTACTCTTCGCCAATGTCAAAGGACATACGTTTTGATGATACACCCCCGGAGATAACAGCCTTTGAAATAAATGAAAGCACCACCCCGGCAGACACGAAAAATAATCTTCTGGATATTGCCCTGACAGCTTCTGACAACCTACCTGAGAATTCCGGCCTTAAAGCCAAGGTATGGTACGAAGGGCAGGCGGAGATTATGGATTACACCAGTCTTTCGAACCTTACGACGTTTACCTTGCCCGATGCCGAGGACACATACACTATGTGGGCCCAGGTAATGGATGAATGCGGTAACGAATCGCTAACGCCCTTCAGCCGGGAAATCACCTATGATACGACCGCTCCCTCCATCACGACCTTCACATGTAACGACGGCACATTAACCCGGAATCGTTCAATCAGCTTCCAGTTGGCCGGAGACAGCGATATTGCGGGATACAGGATTTGGGACTCCTCCGTAATAGAGCCGACAACCTATACGGACTGGACCAATGGAGACGGAGACATTTCCTATACCCTGCCCGATACGGTCGGGGACCATACCGTGTCAATCAGGGTAAAAGACGAGGCGGGCAATGCATCTGTAGCATCATGGACAATCACCTATGATTCGGATAAACCTTCCCTCTCTTTTCTTATCAATAGTGGGGATGCAGAGACAAATACAGCGGGAGTTACCTTGACGGTAACAACTTCCAGCGACGTGACGGGCATTAAAATATGGGAAGGCGATATCGATTCGGATGAGCCTTCCTCTTACACGGCTTACAGCACATCATCCATAGCACACACGCTTGTTAATTATGCGAATGGAAGCACGTCCACCATCTATATGAGAGTTCAGGATGAGGCGGGCAATGAATCCGATGTGGCCACCGCCACCATCATTTATGATATTTCCATCAGCCCGCCAGGTCTGGTAGTAGACCAGGGAACCGTCACGGCCACCGATACTATCGATCTGACCCTGACGGCGGACAGCGATGTGCATGAAATGAAGCTCTGGCAGGGAACTCTTGCAGACATCCCAGGCTCCTATTCAGAATTCTCCGGAGCGATTACAGATTACCAGATAATAAACGCCATAAGCGGTAACGATTATAATCTATTCCTAAGAGTTCGAGACGATGCAGGCAACGAATCGACCATAACCCAGGTAACAGTGACTTACAACTCCAACACGCCGGAGGTGATTCTGACAATCAATGGCGGAGATTACGCATCCGATTCGCCGACGCTGAATCTGACAATAGCGTCCACGGCCCCTGAGGGGACAACCGTAGACGAGATGAAGATTTGGATATCTCCGGACGAAACCGAATCATCCGTCACATGGATTCCCTATAGTACTGCCGCGGAAAGGACAGTAAGTACGGAAGGCACATATGAGGTTAATATCATAGTAAGGAACGATGCGGATACAGAATCGGGAACGGTAACGAAAACCTATATCTACGATACGCAAGCTCCCGATATAACTTCGGCAACCCTTACGGTCAACAGTTCGACCGATACGGTCTATACTAACCAGACCGGCGTATCTCTCGGGATCAGCGGAGTAGAAGATAACATAGACGTCCACGCTATGAAGATCTGGTCCGGCTCCTCAGAGCCCGCCGATACGGATTATATACTTTACGCGGCGTCTACGACAGCCACACTAACCGACAGCGATGCGACCTATACGGTCAAGATCCGTTTTCGTGACGAAGCAGGCAATGTATCGGACATACTTGAATCCTCATCGGTCATTTATGATAATACTCCGCCAGAGCTAAATCTTACTGCCAATGTGACTTCTCCCACCAATTCCGATACGGTAACCCTGACTTTCGGTGCAACAGATGCGTCTCCCATGGAAGTTCAATATCGGGCCGATAGCGATTCTTTCCCGGATTACATAGACTTTACCAACTCATGGACTGACAACCTCTCCGTCAGAGGCGAAGACGAGCATATATATACAGTTAATGTGCGGGATTACGCGGGCAATGTCAGTACCGATTCCATAACCATAGAATACGATAATTCGGCGCCCGTCTTCAGTTTCGACATTAACGATGATGACGATGAGACAAATCTGAATGGGGTCACGCTAAACATCTCCACAGTTGAAACGGATATATCAGGATACAAAGCATGGGAAGGCGATATAGAAAGTGACGAACCGGCAAGTTATACGGATTATACAACGCCGTCTATCGCGTACTCCCTCGGTTCATACTCAAATGGTTCTGCATCCCAGGTATACCTGAAACTCCAGGATAACGCGGGTAATGAGACTGTGACCAGATCGGATACGATCATATTCGACAATGCCATAACGACTCCTACGATCTCCATAAATCAGGGGTCGATAACGGCGCAGAGCCTTATTGATCTTACCCTGACCGCCGACAGCGACGTCAGTTTGATGAAGCTCTGGCACGGAGATATTTCCGATGACGAACCGACCTCCTATTCCACATTTGAAGCATCCTATTCCGATTACGAACTGACCGACGCCGTCAGCGGAAGCGACTATACCCTTTACCTCAAAGTTCAGGATGACGCGGGCAATATTTCCGGAACGGCTCAGGCGACCATAACCTATAATGCCGATTCGCCAGAAGTCAGCCTCTCCATAGCCGATACACTCGGAGCTGATTCGGTCACACTGGATCTGACCATCTCGACAACAGCTCCCAGCGGCACGACTGTTGACGGGATGAAAATATGGTATACTCCCGGGGAATCCGAACCATCTACCTGGGATACACCGATTTCCTCCGATTCTATAACTCTGTCAACGGAAGACGTCTATACGATAAACGTTAAGGTAAAAAATGATCTGGGAACCGAATCGGGAACGGTTTCCCAGGAGTACATTTATGATGTGACAGAGCCTGATGTAGCAGATGCAACCCTGAAGGTCAACGACAGCAGCAGCGAGCTATACATAAACAACAACGCGGTCATACTCAATTTTTCCGGTTTGGATGAAAATATCGGAGTATACCAGATGAAGATATGGTCAGGAACCGAAGAACCCGCAGTTTATGAATCATTCATGGCTACGACGAGCCGCACGCTGAGCAGCGGAGAGGGAAACTATATCATTAAAGCCCGTTTCCGCGATGAAGCCGGAAACGAATCTGAAGTACTTTCCTCCGCGACGGTACACCTCGATACCACCGATCCATCGGTCGGAATTACCACCGATGTTGAATCACCAACAAATGCCGATTCGGTAACCCTGACGTTCAATGCAACCGATGCGTCTCCCCTGCAGATAAAGTATTGGGCCGATGACGACACGGAACCAGATTTTTCCGACTATGTGCCCAGCTGGACCGACGATCTGACAGCCCGGGGAGAAGGACAGCACACCTATCATGTAACACTTAGGGACAGCGCGGGAAATGAAAAAGCGGCCATATATAACCTGACCTATGACATTACGAAACCCACGGTTACCCTTTCTTTAACCAGCGACGCTGTTACAAACAGTAGAACCATCACATTCACATTAACTTCATCAGACGCCGTAAGTTATGCGGTCTGGTATGATTCAGACACCAGACCCGTGAATACGACAATCAACGAGACCTTTACAACTGGAGGCTCATACTCGCTTGAACTACCCGATTCTGATGGATTACATTATATATATGCTTCAGTATGGGATGCCGCAGGGAATGAAAGTGATCCGGTTAGCATAGATGTAACATTGGACAGAGATGATCCTATTTTATCAATATATAAGGTAGCAGACACATATAACGGATCATCAACAACCAGTACAGATGATGGAACCGTTTTTGTATCATTCTTAATGAATGATGTCAGTGAAATGAAAATATGGTATCAGCTTAGTGGTGTTGACGTCGTTATACCGGATGATGATGATGAAGAATTTGGATACCAGCCATATACTTCAACGTATACCATAACTTTCAAAACTCCAGGTAGCTATATTATCTATGCTATTGGTAAAGATGCCGCTGGCAATGAAATGGATGATTATATTGCATCAGCCACAATAACCTACTAACGTCCCCGAAACTCCCACACGTACCCCTGCCCGAACAATGTCGGGTGGGGCTGCAGGGTGACTTGGTAGTTGACTCCCGGCTCCATGGGGGAGGTTTCCACCTCCAGGTAGTACTCCGTTTTTCCCTCTTCGGACAGGATCAGATCGCTGTCCACGGACAGGATATTCAGGGGGGGATAAAAGGAGATATAGCGGGAGACATAGGACAAATCCCCGAAGGGCAGGTTATTGGAGAACAGAAGCAGGCGGTTTTCTCCCAGTTCGATTTCCGGCTCATCCTGCTCGCCAAAGGAGAAGAAAAGGCCGTCATTCAAGTCGGCAAATCCCCGATCTTTGCCTACGGGGCCGATTCGGAGTGTCTGGATATCGCTGACGGGAAGCTCAAGTCTCTCGGTATAGTTTGCCCGCAGACCGGAAAAGGAGTACACCCTCCCCGTCCCGGTGGAACGGTCTGTTTCATTAAAAACCAAAGGCAGCTCGAGGTTCCGGATCTGCCGGTAGGTCTCGATGCTTACCCGGTCGGCCCGGTAGTCCACGGCCAGCAGAAAGAGGGGAATGGCATTGCCGGCCAGGTCAAATCCGCTGACAAGAAATCCCCGTTCCTCGCCGGTTATCCTCAGGGTGCCGTTGTCATGGGGGTACGCCCGGCGGAGTCCGCGCCCTTTTACCAGAGTCATGATCAGTTCATTGCCGAATTCCAGGTCGACCTGAATCAGGGATAACGACTCGCTGGAGTAGCTTCTTTCAGAACGGCCGCTGAACTCAAGCCGTCCCTCCTCCATCGCTCCGTAAAATCCGGACAGGTTTTCTCCGGGTCTTCTGTCATAGGAAACCAGCCCTGAGATCCATTCCAGGCGGCCGGTGAGGTCCTCAAACCGGACAGTCCAGGGTAAGGTTTGTCCCTGCTGTCCTTCTACCAGGCTAAATCGGACAAGAGGCCTTTCCTCTCCTGAATTATAATCCACGGCGGTAAGGAAAGTCTCCTCCGTACGTTTATCCCGTGTCTCTTTCAGATAGGCTTTGGAAGGATCGGCGTACCAGGGTCCCCTGGTCTCTTCGATGTCGCTGTTTTCGATAAACTGCCCGTAGGCTTTAAGATCCTTCTCCCAATGGGAAATCCAGTCCATATAGGTGGGCGCCGAAAAGTACCCCAGCCTGATCCGGTTATGGTTTACCTGCAGAGTTCCCGACCGGGGGATTCCGGAAAACATCTCCCGGATTATCGGTTCCAGCGGTGTTCCGCTGCGCTCCTCGGAAAAATCCAGGATCAGGTAATTGGAGGAGACATCGGGATCGTAATCAAACCGGGCGGACCAGCGGGCCCCGGGGATATGCCTTTTCAGAAAATCCACCGTGTCCACAGCCACAGTCCCCTTTGTGACGACGATCACCTCTTCTCCCTGAAATGTTTTAAGCCATTCCGTTCCGCTTTCCGCGGGGGCGGCAACCTGAATATCGGTGGAACAGGTGACATAAAGAAGAGAGAGCAGTAACAAAGGAACAATTTTCTGAAGCATGCCCCTATTCTAAAATAAGATCCCTTAAATGGGAAACGCTTTTTTAGTGTCTTTTTTGTATAATTGACGGGAAGCGCTTTTTACTTTCCGCCTTCTCCGGCATGGCCATGATTCGGGCGGCGATGGAAAGGGAATCGGACTGTTCCAGCACCAGCTTGACCATAACATCCAGCGGAACGGACAGCAGCATTCCCGGAATCCCCCAGATGTATCCCCAGAAAACCAGTCCGAAGATAACCGTAATGGAATTGAGCCTCATCTTGTCTCCCATGACCATGGGGTCGATAACGTTGCCGATGATAAACTGATTAAGCAGCAGAACGGCTGCCAGCGCGATGAACCTTCCGGCGCTGTCGAACTGAACGAAGGCCATGAGCAGGGGAAGCAGAGTGGAGAGGATGGAGCCGATGGAGGGAATGAAATTAAACAGAAAGGCGATGAATCCCCAGAAAAGGGCGTAACGCAGACCGAAAAGCAGACAGATAACAAAGGCCAGGACCCCGGTGATCAGGCTTATCACGGTTTTGATGCCGATGTAGGAGGAGATGGAGTTCTGAAGGGTTTCCGTATGGGCCTGGAGCTTATGATTATCGGCGACAACGTAGCGGACGAAGTTTTTGTATTCCGACAGGCCGCTCAGCAGGAAAAGAAAGTAGAGAAAGAAGAGAAGGAAATCCTTCCCGAAATCTCCCAGGCCCAGGGCCAGGCTTCTGGCGGCCCTCGACCATTGCAGTCCGCCTATCCACTCCCAGAACCAGCTTGTCAGACCATCGGCTCCCGCTTCCAGTTTCAGACCGAATGTTTCCACCGTCCAGCGGGAGAGAAGATCGATTTTGTGGGTGAACATGACCGACAGCTGATCCAGATCGGAAAGAATGCTGGTGAAGGTATTGATGAATATGTTGATGATAAGAATCAGCATGAAGCAGACGAGCAGAGCGACCACGGGCAGAATGAGAGCCTTAGGCAGATGAAAATCGCGCAGTTTCTGTACCAGGGGAATGCAGAGCAGGGCAAGGAGTCCCGCCAGGACAAGGGGCAGAAGCAATCCGGCCAGGGTCTTGAGAAGCACCATAAGAAGCACTCCCAGAGCAATGATTAATATATTGCGGATGGAACGGATTAAACGTATTGATTCGGTCATTTGATTCTCCCTATCCCCAGTATCGGAGAAAGGAAGGGACCGGTTTAATCTTGACGGCAAAAAGGAGGAGGGAAGCCTGATGCGGCCTCAGGGAACTGTGACGATCACCTTTCCCCTATGGTTTCCCTCGCTGTAATGGCGAAAGGCGTCAATAATCTTTTCAAAAGGATAGGGTCCATCCATTACGACGCGCAGACTGCCCTGGTGGTAGAGTTCCTTCAGATACCCCAGGTTGCGGTTCGCCTTGAGGAGGACGACATTGAATTTCCTCCCCGTCAGAAATCGGATGATCCCCCGGAAGGCGAGAATGGTCATAAGTTTTTTGGAACTGCCTCCTACGCTGATATAAGAGCCGCCCCGCTTGAGAAGATGGGTATAGCGGTAAAAAGCGTGGAATGTCTTCGTATCCACGATAAGGTCATACTTTCTCTCTTCCCCGAGGAATTCCCCTTTTTCATAGTCCAGTACTTTATCAAATCCCAGGTCGCTCATCATTTTCAGCTTATCCGAACGGTCTACCCCGGCGACATAGGATGCGCCCAGGGTTTTGGCTATCTGAAGCCCCAGGGTGCCCACGCCCCCTCCCGCTCCGTTTATCAGAACGGATTGACCGGGTTTGAGATTCCCCAGCTCGATCAGGGCCTGAAGCGCCAGCATGCCGGCCTGGGGCAGGGCAGCCGCCTCTTCGAAAGAGATATCCTCTCCCATGGGCGTGACTTCATTCTCTGAAGCACAGACAAATTCGGCGCAGCCGCCCCAGGATTCAGAGCCGCTCAAATCGCCGAAAACCAGATCTCCCTTTCTGTAACGGGTAACTCGTCTTCCCGTGTCCTCGACGATTCCCGCTATATCCGAACCGGGGATAAATTTTCTGGGCTTGAACAGATTCCCCGCCATAGTCCTGTTCACATAGGGCTTGCCCCGGACCAGAGCCATATCCCAGTCATTCAGAGAAAAAGCCTTGATTCTTATTAGGACCTGATCCTCCCTGGGTATCGGCTTGGGGATGTCAATAATCTGCAGGACCTCCGGTCCACCATAGCGTAAATAAGAAAGAGCCTTCACCTATGGACCTCCACTCACTAAGTTAGTGCAAGGTGGGGGGAATTTCCATGGGAAAAGGCTTTTTTAGAAAAAACCGGCTATCCCGGGCTTTCGGTTCCGGCCTTCATGCTTTTCCGCCCTCCAGCCAGAAGTCCAGCACCTTTTCTACCGCCCTGGGGAGGGCCGTATCGGAAGGATTAAGGACGAGTGTGGGTAATACCGTCTCTTCCGCCAGAGCGATGAGTCTTTCCTGCTCATACAGAAAGTGATTCAAAATCTCCCGGCGGGTTGAACCGAACCGTTTTATATAGCTGTTCCAGTGCTCATCCCGGAGTTCGAAGAGCCGTTCATCCAGCTGTTCCTCCGTTGCCGTCAAAAGACAAATTTTTCCGTTGACCAAAGAGAGCCGGGCGTCGAAATCCTTCACGTCGCTCCACGAAAGAAAGTCGTAATGAAGGACATGGGTCAAATGAAAACGTTCAAAAAGCCAGGGAATGCGGTGTATCGTGCTGTTCCTGCGGCACCACTCCATCTGCTCCAGCTTTCCATTGAGTCCCTCCAGATAGGAGAGGTGGCCGTCGAGCAGATCCAGACTGTCCTTCTTAACCAATGTTCCTTCCCTGGTTTTCTTCTCCAGAATTCTCTGAGTCTGATGTTCGGACAGGATCAGCGATGAGGGACAGGAGCGGCCCGTATATCGTTCCGATCTCAAAAGGGCATCCATCAGAAAGGATTTTCCCGTTCCGCTGATGCCTTCCAGAATCAGCCCGAATACATTATCAGCCTCAGACATGGGGTTTTTCTCCTTTCTTACTTTTCATCCGGTCTTCATCGTAGATCACTTCGAAGACTTCAAAGATAACGGGGATATCCTCGGAAAACCGTTTTCCCGCCTCTTCGTACTCTCTGGCAAAGAAGTACCGATGGCCCTCCTGCCAGTATTCCAGGGAACCGTCCCCCTCCCCTTCTATGGCGGCTTCCTCTGCGTCGATATCCGAGAAGGGTTTCTCCCGAATCTCTTTTGTCTCAATGATGCAGGCGGGCATTCCGTTACCGTAGGTGATGAGGGAAAGCTCCCCCGCTACGGGTAATGCTTCTCCCTCTTCATAGAGCTCGCGGGCGGAGGCGGTTCCTCTTTTCCTGCCGATTTTCACAAGTCCCGCCAGATCATTGGCCATGCGGTCACCGAGCCCGAAGGACCATACGGAGTAGGACCGGCCTTCATATTCCCTGTTGCGCCGGAGAAAACGGGACCAGTACTCCTTCTGGGCCGCCTCTTTTTCCTCTTTCCCGGGAAGAGAGTACTCCAGGATAATCTGATCCACACAGCGGATCCCGTTCTCATAGAGGGGTTCGGCATAATTCTCCAGGAAATGATTCTGTTTTACCGAGGATAGACGAAAACCGCATCTCTGGTACAGGGCCAGGGGACCGAGACTGCTGTTCCCTGTTTTAACAATCACCCGGCGGCACGACTTTTCCCGGGCCGCGGCCAGGGCAGTCTCTATAAGGTCCGTGCCGGTTCTTCTGTTACGCCAGTCCCTGTCCACCGAGACCGTCACGATCTCCGCGGTATTCTCCTCTCCGTCAAAGAGCACTCCTATCTGTCCGATGATGCGATCCTCCCCATAGGCGGCCCAGAACCGGGCTCTTTCGCGGTATGTCTCGATCATCTGCTCATCCTCATCGGCCAGCAGAAGAAGGGAAAGGGGAATCTCCCGGGGGAGAACATGTTTAATGACTGCCATAGCGTTCCTTACAGCCGGGCCTCTTCCAGACCGCAGAAGGGATCCACCGGATTCTGCCCGCGGAAAGCCTTCCGGCCCGTAATCAGCCTAATCAGCTCTTTCTGAATTTCATCCACCGGAGAGTAGGCGTTTATGTAGGTTTTTACAAGGGGGGCATCGAACAGATGGTAGGGATTGCTCAGGGAGATCATCATCGTGGGAACCGTATCCCAGGTACGGAACATGCTCCTCATGGTCCCCTTGTGCAGGGAGGGCCAGTCGGCGAAATAGGTCCCCTTTCCGAAATATTTGCTGCTGTTAAGGAGGTAGATAACCAGATCAAATGACTCCCGGCCGGGCATGATATCCTCCGTCATGAGGGTCACGTCGAAACCGGCCTCTTCCAGATACCGGGCGAAGGGCAGTTCCCGGGGAGGGCCGAAAATCGCGACCGGCTCGCTCTGGATCAGCAGGACGCGCTTATGGGTTTCCGGACTCACCGGCAGCAGGTTCTGCGTATCCTTGACCAGGGTCACGGACGATTCAAAGCACTCATCCCGCCAGGAAGCATGCTCGGCACAGCCCAGGACCGCTTCGGCCTTCTCCTGCGGAGGGATGGCTTTTTTCCGGTGAAGCCCCAGGGAAGCCTTGAGGGCCAGGATGCGGAGGACCGCCTCCTCCACCCGTTCCGCGGGGATGGTCCCGTCTTTGACGGCTTTCACCAGAAGGGCGTAATCCACATCGTCATCTACGGAAAAAAGGAAGATATCACAGCCCCCGTTGATGACCTGGGGAACGATTTTCTCCCGGGGCCCGCGGGAGGAGATTCCCGCCATGCCGGTGGCGTCCGAAATGATAACCCCGTTGAACCCCAGCTTCTCCCGCAGAAGTTTTCTGTTCAGCGAACCGGACAGGGAGGCGGGCAGGATATCCGCGGCGCCGGCTTCGGGATTCAGCTCTCTGTCCCAGGCGGCCAGGGTAATATGGGCGCTCATAACGGTTTTCACGCCCTCCTCAATCATGGTGCGGTAGATCTTTCCATAGGTGGCAAACCACCTTTCCATATCCATGCTGTTATGGGTCGTGACCAGATGCTGATCCCGCTCGTCCATCCCGTCGCCGGGCCAGTGCTTGGCACAGGCGGCCATTCCCTCTTCCTGGAGGGCTTTGATGTAAAGCCGGCCCATTTCGGCGACCCTTGCCGGATCGCTCCCGAAGGAACGGGTGGCAGAGATATGGCTGCGGAAATTGTAGTTCACATCCACCACGGGGGAGAAAGTCCAGTTGAATCCCAGGGCGCCTCCCTCCCGGGCGGCGATCCGTGCCATCCGCTCCGCATCCCTCTTCCATTCGCAGGACGCCGCCGTTCCCAGCTGGGTCTGCCAGGACGTCCCGGCCACGCCGATAGTTCCCAGCGTCCCGAATTCCAGATCACCGGTCATAAGGAGGGGTACGGAGGAGTTTTCCTGTAAATAGGAAGCCGAGTCCCGTAGATCCTTAACCGGGGTGGAGGCGAAACGCTGAACTCCGCCCGGCTTATAGGAGAGGATACGGTCCATATTCTCCCGGGAGAGCTCACCGCAGAGGGGTATGAACATCTGCCCCGCCTTCTCTTCATCGGACAGGGACTGCCACGTCTCTTTGACCCATTCCAGATCATTATCATCCAGATGGAAAGGCGCATTTTTCAAATCTTCCGGTTTCACAGGCATCTCCCGAATCTAAAGTGATTTACATCAGGATACGCCTGTTTTTTAAATAAGTCCAACGGGTTTTTCGGGGATTTTGAAGAAGTGAGGATCACAGGGAGAGAAGTTTCTTGCGCTTATCTTTTTCCTGAACTAAAATTATAGAAGGAACATTACTTCCCAAGGATACGTTTTTGACCCTGGATTCGGAATATTTCGTATTAATTGTTTTTATTGTCAGCACTCTGCTGATCTGGAAACCCCTGAGGAGTTCCGACCTAAGGGGAAAAACCTGGCTTTTCCTCTCCCTCCTCTCCTATCTTCTGTCAAATATCTTCACCATCGCGGAAGGCTGGATTTTCCCCATAGCCTTCAATAGAGCCGAACATGCCTTTATCCTCCTAGGTTCACTCTTTATGCTCATGGGCCTCGGGAAATCATTTCCCGGAAGAAGGGAACCGTGAATGAGATCGCCTTATTTAATCTGATTTCCCTGGGACTCCTTCTTTTAGCCATGGGCTGGATTGTTCTATACGGCAGAAAGCTCTCCAAGGCTCTATGGATAGAAGTGCCCCTGCTGCTGGCGCTTTTATCCTATGCCTTCATAAATCTGTCAAATTTTCTGGAACACTGCGACCTAACCGATTTTTTCGATCCCATAGAGGATATCGTGGAAATTCTCTTCCTTGTCCTCTTCCTCTTTTTTATTCTGGGCTACCGCGCCTATATGCATATTAGAGAGGTAATAGAGCGGGAAGACTGGTTTTATTCCGCGGTTAATTCACTCGATAACGGCATCATAGCCACAGATGAGAAAGGGAATATTCACTTTACCAACAGCAAGATGGAGGAGATGACAGGAGTCGGCTGGAAAGAGGCCCTGGCTAAACCGGTCGGGGATCTCCTCTGTTTCTACGACAAGGAGACGAAAAAATCCCTCGATTTCGATCCCTTTGAGATGGCCCGCCGGCAGGATAAGGCCGATCCCTACCCTTCGGGAGTCTATCTGAAAAGCCGGAACGGTACTATGTCGCTCGTGCTCTGCCATACTTCGCCGGTAAAGGACAGGGAGGGAAAAATCCTTGGCATGATAGGCAGCTTCAATGATGTGAGTTCCTATTACTCCATGATGGAGCAGCTGAATCATCTGCAGAAAATGAAAGCCATAGGCCAGCTGACCAGCGGGATAGCCCATGACCTGAACAACATGCTGGGTGGTATTTCGGGAGCGGCGGAACTGCTGCAGAGCCAGCTGGAAAACTGCCCGGATAATACATCCGCCGAGCTTATGGATATCCTGTCCTACTCTGTGGAAAATGCCCGGGAACTGACCGCGAACCTTCTCTCCTTCAGCAGAAAAGAGAGAAGTGTCACCACCACCGTTGAGCTGGGCGGGATCCTGCGCAAATCAACGGAAATCGCGAAGCGAACCATCGATAAAATTATCTCCATAAAAATGATCCTGCCCGACGGGGACCTCTATGTGACCGGAGATCCCGCCCAGCTTCAGAACGCCTTTCTGAATCTTATGCTGAATGCCAGAGATGCCCAGCCCCAGGGCGGGGAGATCGGGATATTGCTGGAGAAATCCGTTCTGGACGGCGATTACTGCCGCTCATCCGGTTACAGGATAACGCCGGGGAATTACGCCGTTATCAGAATATGCGACAGGGGAAGCGGAATCAAACCGGAAATAATGGATAGGATCTTTGAGCCCTTTTTCACGACGAAGGAGAAGGGCAAAGGCACCGGTCTGGGGCTGACCGCCGTGAATAACACGGTGACGAATCACAACGGGGCGATGGAAATCATCAACCGGGAGAAAGGGGGATGCTGTGTCAATCTCTGGTTCCCTCTGGCCGACAGCGGAACTTTTCAGGACGATTCAGTAGCCGTTGCGAAAAGGAAAAGCCTGAAAGGGCTCAGCCTGCTGATAATTGACGATGAATCGATTATCAGGACGACAACGGAATTATTGCTGAAAACCGAGGATATCTCCTGCGAAACGGCCGAATCAGGACAGAGAGGCCTGGAGATTCTTTCCCGGTCACCCGAACTGTTTGATGCCGTTATTGTGGATCTTATAATGCCCCGGATGGGCGGACAGGAGACGGCGGAGAAGATTCATGAATTGTATCCGAACCTTTCCGTCTACTGGATGTCCGGCTACAGCCGGAACGAGGAAATCCCCTCCTACCTTAAAGGGTTCATCAGGAAACCGTTTAAGAAAGAGGAGATACTGCAGCTGCTTGCCGATACTCTGTAAATCCTATTCCCGGAAAAGCTTCCTGTACTCCCCGGGCGTATAATTGGTCAGTTTCTTCATTACCGTACTGAAATAGTTGCTCGAGGAGAAACCGGCATCCAGGGCAATCTGGGTGACCGGCATATCGGTTGTCTTCAATAGCTTCTTGGCATATTCCAGCTTTTTGAAAGTTATGTAATTGGCCGGGGTTATCCCGACCTCTTCTTTGAACTTGCTCTTGAAGCGGGAAAGGGAATAGCCCGATATAACCGCCAGCTCCTGAAGGCGGATGATCTCCCGGTACTCCTTCTCTATGAGCTCAAGCACTCTCTTGATATTTTTATCATGGCTGATTTTTCTGGCCGGACTTACGGGAATATACTCGGGGATTTTAAAAAGGAAGCAGCTTAAATACTGAACCCCCAGCATCAGGGCGTCGGGATTTCCATCGCTGATATTCTCAAACGCCTGCCGCAGAAGCTGATGATCGGCCGGATCAAAACGAAGATGCCTGTAATCCCGGCAGGTGATGATTTTCTCCAGCGCCCTGCTGTATTCTTCGTTCAATCCCAGCAGAGTCGACCCTTTCGTCAGGTCCAGCTGAAAACCGTAAAAAGAGCAGGGGCTCTGGTGAAAACTGCCGTTGCTGTGCTCTTCGTTGGGGAAGATGATGAAGAGTTCATTCCCCGTTATGGTATACTCTTTTTCATTGAGCCGGCTTATTCTTTTTCCTTTTATCAGACAGTGTATCTCAACGATGTCACGATGGTGATGCAGGGGGGTCGGAGGAAAGGCGGAAGAGATGTTCCAGTAAGCGAAGTTCTTTAGCCCTATGATTTTATGCTGCTCCTGAGTTATGACTTTTTTATTTTCTTCCCAGCAGAATGAATCAAATATTTCCAACAGAAAAACCTCAAAATGTATAAAATCGTACTAAATATTTTATCGAATGTGTGATCCGACAAGTGCCATTATAGTACATCTATCACGAATAGGAAATCGTAATTTTTATTTGACAGCAGAAAGAGGTTGAGACCAATGGAAACAACAATCGATAACGGTGTATGGCCGGTTATGATCACGCCTTATACGGCGGATAACAAGATTGACTACGACGGTGTTTCGGAAATACTGGAATGGTATGCAAAACAGAAAGTGACCGGGATCTTCGCCGTTTGCCAGTCAAGCGAGATGTTTTTTCTCTCCCGGGAGGAACGGCTGGAACTGGCGAAGTTCGTTATCGACAACAAGGGCAAAGACCAGGGCGTCATCGTCTCCGGCCACGTCGCCGAGAAGCCGGAAGATCAGATCGCCGAGGCCCGGGAAATCATCGAATACGGTGTTGATTCCTATGTGTTCATCTCCAATCAGTTTGCCAGGGAAGGTGAGGGAGAAGACGTGGTCAAGAAGAACATTGAAAATCTTCTCAGCCATCTACCTAAGGGAAACTTCGGAATCTATGAATGCCCCTACCCCTACAAACGTCTCATCTCGCCGGAATTGCTCAAATGGTGCGCCGATACGGGCAAGTTCACCTTCCTCAAGGATACCTGCTGCAATATCAATGAAATCAAGGCGAAGCTGAAGGCGGTGGAAGGAAGCAACCTGAAGCTGTACAATGCCAACGCGGCCACTCTCCTTGAGAGCCTGAAAGCCGGGGCTGCCGGTTATTCCGGCGTTATGGCCAACTTCCATGGCGATGTTTACGAATGGCTGTGCCGGAACTACGCCAAAGAGCCGGAAAAAGCCGAAATCGTCCAGAATTTTCTGGGTCTGGCCAGTGTCATAGAGTGCCAGCTCTACCCGACCAATGCCAAATTCCACATGCAGCTCGAGGGACTGAATGTCAATCTCTTCAGCCGTGTTCAGGACTTTACCGGGCTCACATCCAGCCGTCAAATGGAAGTGGTCCAGCTCAGACAGGCTGTGGATTACATCAGGAAGAATATTTTATAGGTAATTACCCGCCAAGGGATGATTATAAAGAAAATCGGAGGTTTTAAAATGAAAAAGCTATCATTATTCACACTGGCTCTTGCCGTTCTCGTCTCTTTCTCTACATGGGCAAACGGCAAATCGGACGACTCATCCAAACCGGTTGAGCTTATTTTCACCTCGGTATCCGTTTCGGGAGACTCCCATACGGAAGCCATGTATGTTTTTGCCGACAAGGTAAAGGAACTGACCGGCGGCTCCGTGGAAGTCAAGGTTTACGACAACGGAACCCTATTCACGGCAGAGAACGAGTTTGACGCGCTGATCAGCGGAGAGACCGATATGGCTTATATCTCCTTTCCCCAGATCGCCACTCAGATTCCCTCTTTCAGCATGTTCGGTTCGGGCTACTTCTTCAGCTCCTACGACCATATGACATCCGTTCTCAACGGGGAAATCGCCGAGAAGAATATCTGGCCCCAGGTTCGGGAAACCCTGAATGTGGAGCCCCTGGGAAGTCTTTACCTCGGAAGCCGGGTCGTCAATACGAGAAACCGGGAAGTCAACAGCTATGCCGACATGAACGGCCTTCTGATGCGTATGCCCAATTCCGAAGCCTGGCTCTTCCTCGGAGAGGCTCTGGGCGCCAACCCCACGCCCCTCTCTTTCAGCGAGCTGTATACGGCTCTTCAGACCGGTGCCGTTGACGGACAGGATAACCCCCTTCCCACCATCGAGAGCGCCAAGTTCTACGAAGTCACCAAATACATCGCCATTACCAACCATGTCATCGACTCCATCATGCCCTGCGTGAACAAAGCCAAATGGGATTCCATGACTCCCGACCAGCAGAAAGCCGTCAGGGAAGCCATGAAGTTCGCCATCGACTATAACGATAAGACCAGAATCGAAAACGAAGCCAGCAAGGTTGCCTTTTTCGAAGGACAGGGCCTTACCGTTACCTATCCCGATATCGCCGATTTCAGAAGTCATGTTCAGGCCGCCTACGAAGCCAACACGGCTATGACATCAACCTGGGACATGGATCTGTACAAGAAAGTACAGGACATGGCGAAATAACCATTCTATACTGACAGTCAATAGCCGCTCCCGAAAATCATTTTTCGGGAGCGGTATATCATCCTGTTGCCAAATTATCTAAAAAAAAGGGGGAAATTCTAGTGAAACTGGCAAGCAAAATCGGGAAGGGCCTGGTCTATGTTCTGGGGACGGTCATTCCGAATATTACCTTTACCGTCATTTTCGTAACTTTCATGATTACGATCATCTCCCGTTACGTTCTCAAGGCTCCCGTCGCCTGGAGTTATGAAATCAGTATTCTGGCCTATATGTGGACAATGTTTTTCGGCGTGGGTAAAGCCATGACAGCCGATGAGCATGTAGTCTTCGGCCTCGTCTACGACAGCATGAAGCCCAGGGTCCAGAAGATTTTCAAGATATCAGCGAATCTTCTTCTCATCATAACCCTGGTGGTTGTGTTTATTCCGTCCATCCACTCCCTTCTGTCCAAGAGAATGGTGACCGGTGTTCTCAAACTGCCCTTCTCCGTTGTCTTTGCTCCGCTTATCTTTATGTTCGCCGAAATAATCATCCGGAGCATTATGGATTTAGTGAAAAACATCAAAGAAGTGAAAGAAATCCCCGCTTCCCCTGAAGAGGTCCATTCATGAATATAGTACTTATCCTTTTTGCCATATTAGCCCTGTGCTTTATCATACGCATGCCCGTCTCCCTCGCCATGCTTACCGCGTCCATCTCATACTTCATGATCAGCGGGCGGAGCCTGGAACAGGTTTTTAGCGTCATGAGCGGTAATATGTACTCCAACTATACCATGCTCGCCGCCCCCCTTTTCATTTTCATGGCCAATATCATGAACGAAGGGGAAGTCACCGATAAGCTATTCAAGTTCTGTAACGGCCTCTTCGGTCGTCTGAGAGGCGGTACGGCCCAGGTGAATGTCGCGGCATCGCTTATCTTTTCGGGAATGACCGGTTCGGCTATCGCCGATGCGTCGGGTATCGGCCTCATGGAGATTGAGCAGATGAAGAAAGAGGGCTACGACCCCGAATTCAGCTGCGCCCTGACCGCCGCTTCGGCCACGGTCGGCCCCATCTTTCCGCCCAGCATTCCCATGGTCATCTATGCCATGCTCTCCGGTGCTTCCATCGGCAAGCTGTTCATGGGCGGTATGATCCCGGGCATTTTCCTCTCCATCCTGCTCATGATCTATGTGGGCTTTATCTCAATGAAACGGAAGTACCCCCGGGGAGAACAGATGGCGGTCCGCCAGTTCCTCCGGACAACCGTCTCCGCTTTCCCCGCCCTGTTTACGGTACTCCTTCTACTGGGAGGGATCTACCTGGGTGTGGTTACCCCCACCGAAGCGGGAGCCCTGGCATCGGCCTACGCCATTCTGATTTCCATCCTCATCTATAAGAACCTCGGCTTTGCCAAATTGTGGAAGATTATCAAGAAAAGTGCCGCCAATACGGCGACGCTGGCCCTGCTGGCCGGAACGTCCATGCTCTTTTCCTACATTATCTCCCTGGAACAGGTTCCCCGGGCCGTATCCGCCCTGGTCATGGGAATTACGGAAAACAAATACGTCTTCCTTATGGTGGTCAATATCGTCTTCCTCCTGCTGGGATGCGTTCTGGATGTCAGCACGATCCAGCTGGTTTTCGTTCCCATGGTCCTTCCTCTGGTAAAGATGTTCGGAATCGATCTGGTCCACTTCGGCGTTATTATCTGCCTGAACATGATGATCGGTCTTTCCACTCCCCCCTTCGGTATGCTTCTCTTTATCGTGGCCGGGCTGGGCAAGACGAAAATCAGCGGCGTCATAAGAGAGATCATTCCCATGATTGCCGTTATGATCGCCCTTCTGATACTCATAACATACGTTCCCCAGATCGTTCTCTGGATTCCGAACAATTTTATGTAAAAGGCATCGGGCAGTGAAGAAAAAGCCGGTCAGCCGCCTCTCCGGGAAAAATCCCGGAAACTTCTACCGTTCCGCCCCTTTCTGGGCATGGAATGAAAAACTGGATCCCGAAGAGCTGAAACGTCAGGTCCGGGAGATGAATGAGCAGGGCATGGGCGGATTCATTATCCACTCCCGGGAAGGTCTGGAAACGGAATATCTTTCTGACGAATGGATGGACTGCGTCGCCGAAACCCTGGAGGAGGCGGACCGGCAGGAGATGGAAGCCTGGATCTACGACGAAGACAAATGGCCTTCGGGCAGCGCGGGAGGCCTGGTCAGCACGAAAGGGTCGGGCGAATTCACCGCCCGGGCCGTCACGGCGGAGCTTCTGTCCCGTGATGAGTTCGAGAGCCGGGACGCCGATCCCGGAAGGGTTCTGGGGATTTTTATCCTGAGCCTTGCGCCGGGAGATCCCGGCCGGCTGGAAAGCTTCACCCCCTGGAACCCCGGGATTTCATCCCCTTCAGGCGATCATGTCCTTATCTGCCGGGAAGAGATATCCGGCCCCAGCGAATGGTACAACAATCTCGCCCCGCCGGATAATCTGAATCCCCGGAGCATTCAATGCTTTCTGGATATGACCCACGAAAAGTACAGGGAGCGGTTCTCCGAACATTTCGGCCGCACGGTGAGGGGATTTTTCACCGACGAGCCCAATTTCTGCGACTTCTTTTCCCACTTTACCCCGGGACGCCCCTGGCTGCCCTGGTCGTCGGTTTATGGCGAAACCTTTCTGGAAAAGCGGGGCTACTCTCCCGCGGAGATTCTGCCGCTTCTCTTCTTCAAGGGGAAAGGGGCGGAGAAAGCGCGCTATGACTACTGGCTGACCCTGACCGAGCTCTTCCAGTCGTCCTATATGAAGCAGATCTACCAGTGGTGCGACCGGAACGGCCTGGAACTGACCGGACACGTTCTTTATGAAAACGACCTGGGATATTCGGTTCGCGTGTCAGGAGCGGCCATGCCCCATTACCGGTACATGCACGCTCCGGGCATCGATATACTGGGGGACTGCCGGCAGGAATATCTTACGGTCAAGCAGTGTACCAGCGTAGCCAACCAGTTCGGAAGGAAGACCGTCTTCACCGAAACATACGGCACGACCGGCTGGGAATTCGATTTCGCCGGACAGAAAAGAATCGGCGACTGGCAGTTCGTCATGGGAGTGAACAAACGATGCCAGCACCTGGCCCTCTACTCTCTTTCGGGCTGCCGGAAGAGGGATTATCCCCCTTCATTCAACTACCATAACAACTGGTGGCCCCACGACCACATACTCGAGGATTACTTCGCCCGCCTCTCATCCTGCGTGACCAGGGGCGACGTGGAAAGGGGTATCCTCCTCATCCACCCCATGGGCTCCTACTGGATGAAATCCGGTTCCGCCATGGATGAGGACCTGAATAACTGCCAGATGAACATGGGCTGGATGGACAGACATATCCTTGATCTGAACCGGGAAGGAGATATTCTGAACCGCCTGGCCCGGGATCTTCTCATGTCCCGGTTCGATTTTGATTTCGGCGATGAAATGATCATGGGGGAGGAAGGCCGGATTACAGACGGAGGAGTGGCCATAGGCCTCAGGACCTATCACACGGTTATTGTCCCCCGGGTAGAAACGCTCATGGCCTCCACCCTTTCTCTTCTCGAGGAGTTCGCCGCTGCCGGGGGAACCCTTTACTGGGTAGAGCCTTTTCCCGTGAAAATAGACGCGGTCGACTCCCCCCTGCCGGAAATTCTTCTGAATAAGGCTCTGACGGTCCGGGATTACGGCCATCTGATTTCAGAACTGGAATCCCGGGAAAGGAAACCCCTACGAATCTGCGATAATATAGGCAGGGAGCAGGACGGGTTCCTCTCCATGGTGCGCAAAGACGGGAGCCAGTGGATCTATACCATTGTCAACACGGAAAAGACGGGCAGGAGAGACGTTCTGCTCCATTTTGCCGAAAAGGGAGAGCTCATAGGCTATGATCTCCTTTCGGGAGAGAAACAGAATATCCCTGTCTGCCTTGCCGATGACCGGTCGGCCATGACAATCCAGACGACATTCGGCGGGGAGGAGACCAAAGTATTTCTTGTAGACGGAGATATCTTACCGGAAAGGGCGCAGCTCTCCTTCCCCTACCGCCATCCCCACTATGTCACGTCGCTGGTCCAGCCGTTCCCTTCCCGTACGGAATACACCCTCTCCCGGGAAAACACCCTCACTCTGGACCGCTGTCAATTCAGAACCGGGGAGAATCCCTGGGGTGAGGAAACCCTCGTCTGGCAGGGACAGAAGGAGATCCGCCGTCAGCTGGGGATGAGGCCGGTCTATTACAATGGCGCCCCGCAGCGTTACAGCTGGCTGAATCAGCCTGAGGCGGGACCTTCCCTCCCCCTTTCACAGAGATTCACCTTTACCGTCGATACCGTTCCGGAAGGACCGGTTTATGCGGCGGTGGAAAAATCTTCCGCCTTTATCCTGAAATGCAACGGCCGTCTCTGTGAGAAAACCGATGAAACCTTTCTGGACAGAGCGATATTGAAGCATCTCCTACACGGACTGATTCCCGGGGAGAACGTTATTGAGATTGAAATGCTTTACCATGAGGGCATCGAACTGGAAGATATCTATCTTACCGGTGATTTCTCAGTCGGTACGGATCGTCGGATGGGACGCCTGCCGGACACATTGAGGCTCGGAGACTGGACCGGCCAGGGGCTTTTTCACTATGGGGGGAATGTTACCTACCGCTTCATTCTGCCCTCTTTGGGGAGTGTCCCGCCGGGGAAAAAACTGCTTCTCCATATAGGCCGATTTTCCGGCACCCTGGCCCTTGTCGCCGTCAATGGCGAGCATCCTGTTCCTCTCTTGCAAGGCGATGAGGACCTGGACGTAACCGATTGCCTGCGGAGGGACGGAGAGAATATCATTGCCATAGAGATCGTCGGCAACCTGCGTAATATAATGGGTCCCTTCCATAAGGGCTTCACCACCTGCAGCCGCATCAGCTGGGAGGATTTCCGCACGGAAACACCTCTCTATACCGATGAATACAGGGTCCATCCCTTCGGTCTTTTCGACGCACCGGCGATAATTGAACCGGCCATAATCTAGAAGATTCGGGTCAGGATGTTTATTCCTTTTCTGTAAAAAACATACTCTTTACCTACGGTTGTGTATTTCTTCTCCTTCCCCGCTCTCTTCGCGATATTCGTAAGGCAAAGGGGCGAGGAGGAGGCTGAATGGCCGTAAACCACGGCTTGCCAAGAAAATGAGCCGCGACTCACCTTCGTAAAAACCATAATTCCTAGTATATCAATATGAAATTGGCACATTACCTGCGTAATAGGAAGTCAAGATTTCTGATAATAGGAGAGAATATCATGAAAAAAAGCATTGGAGCGTTTACGGGGAAGAAACGTTTTCTTGTCGTTCTGGGAGTTATTGCTCTGGCGCTGGCAAGCTGCGGCGGAAGTTCCGCAGAAGAAGGCGGAACAGCAGCCGTAGAAACGACCGTGAAGAAACCGATCAAATGGAGACTTCAGTCATACGCCGGTCCCGCCCTGAACGAATTTGTCGTTAAGAACGCCATAGATGAATTCAACAAAGCCGCCAACGGCGAAATGGTCATCGAAGTGTACTCCGCCGACCAGCTTGTACCCCAGGGAGAGATACTCAGAGCCCTTCAGGAGGGAACGATTGACATGTGTGTCAGCGATGACGACTCCATGGCCGCTCCGGTCGATGTGTCCGCCTTCGCCGCATACTTTCCCCTCGCCGCCCGATACGGACTGGACGTGGACGTACTCTGGAACTGGTACGGCCTGAACGAGATCTGGAAAGAAGCCTACGATGAAGTGGAGAATGTCACCTGGCTGGCCCACGGAAGCTGGGACCCCTGCAACTTCGCCACCACCAAACCCATCCGATCCATCGAAGACTTCAAGGGGCTTCGCATGTACATGTTCCCCACCGGCGGTGAATTCATGAAACAGTTCGGCGTAGTTCCCGTGACGATGCCCTACGAGGATGTGGAGATGGCCATCCAGACCGGTATGCTCGACGGCGTCGCCTGGTCCGGCATAACCGAAGATTACACCGTGGGATGGGCCGATGTTACGGACTACTTCCTGACCAACCCCATTTCAGGCGGATGGGCCGGCGGCTGGTTCGCCAATACCGAGTCCTATGAAGCTCTGCCCGATCACCTGAAAACCCTGCTTGACCTGGCCATCCAGAAGTCCAACTACTTCCGCCTGCACTGGTACTGGTACGGGGAAGCCCACTACCGGACGACCGGCGGAAAGCTGGAAATGACCTCCATTCCCGAAGAGGAATGGGCCCAGGTAGAAGATGCTGCCTATGCCTTCTGGGATGAGATCGCCACGAAGAGCCCCCGTTCGGCCCAGATTGTTTCCATCCTCAAGGAGTATGTGGACACGATGAAAAAAGCCGGACCTCCTTACCGCTACGAATAGGGATTTCTTCTTCTCCCGTCTCAGGACGGGAGATATTCCAAAGGAAACAATATGAGAAAAGCAGCAAAAAAATACGTTATGATTATGGACAGGATCAGTACGGTCACGGGCAAAATCGCCATGTGCATCGTCATAGGAATGATTCTTGTCCTTCTTTTTGAGTCGATCTCACGGACATTCTTCAATACGCCCCATATCTGGTCCATTGAGTTGTCCCAGTTTATTCTGGCCGCCTACTTTATCCTGGGCGGCTCCTACACCCTTATGTATAACGAGCATGTCCGGATGGACCTTTTTTATCATAAATGGTCCCCCCGGAAAAAAGCGATGGTGGATATCTTCACCTTTGTCGTCATGCTAATCTATCTTTCCGTCCTCCTCTACGGCTCCTGGAAGGGAATGGCCTACGCCGTCAAGTACAAGCAGGTATCCTATTCCGCCTGGAAGCCGTCCTTAATCCCGATCAAAGTCATCATGACCTTCGGGATTTTTCTCATGTTCATGCAGTCTATCGCTGAACTGATCAAGGATGTGGCCGTGGCCAGGGGCATCAGCCTCGATATGCCCGGCAGAAAAGAGGAGGATGTGGCATGAGCAATTACGGAATAATGGCCATATTCATGTTTATGTCCATGCTTCTGATGATGCTGTCGGGGCGGCAGATTTTTGCCGTTATCGGCGGTGTGGCCACGGTGTTCTCCCTGCTCCTGTGGGGAAAGGGCGGCGCGGGCATGACCTTCCAGGCCTGTATCAATCTGATGAACTGGTACACCCTTCTGACCCTGCCCATCTTTATCTATATGGGCTATATGTTCGCCAAAACGAAAATCGCCGACGATTTGTACGCCATGATTCACGTATGGATGGGAAGAGTCCGCGGCGGGCTGGCCATAGGAACGGTGCTGCTCATGGCCGTCATCTCGGCCATCAACGGCCTCAGCGTGGCCGGCATGGCCGTGGGAAGCACCATTGCCCTGCCCGAAATGATGAAAAGGGATTACGACAAGAAGATGCTGACCGGTGTTATCCAGGCGGGAAGCTCCCTGGGTATCCTGATTCCCCCCAGCGTCGTTCTCGTCCTCTACGGCATGATCGCCCGGCAGCCCGTCGGCCGTCTCTGGCTGGCCGGTGTTTTCCCGGGGCTGATGCTTGCCGGACTCTTCATCCTCTACATTCTGGTAATCTGTCTGATAAAACCGGAAATGGGACCGGCCATATCCGAGGAAGAGGGCAATATTCCCCTCAAGGAGAAGATCAAACTTCTGAGGGCGGCCATTCTGCCCCTGATCATCATCTTTTCCATGTCCGGCCTTTTCTTCATGGGTATAACCTCCATCGTGGAAAGCTCGGCCATAGGCGCCACGGTTACCACCCTGGCGGCCTTCTGGAAAAAGAGGCTGAACCTCAAACTACTGGGAGAAGTCCTCCACGACACCCTCCTGGTCAGCTGCATGTTCATGTGGGTCATCCTGGCGGCTCTCGCCTTCGGAGCCATCTTCGACGGACTGGGCGCGGTTCATGCCATTGAAGAGCTGTTCCTGAGTTACGGATTCGGCCGATGGGGCATTGTGATCATGATGCAGCTCTCCTTCATCCTCATGGGAATGTTCCTGGATGACACGGCCATGCTGATTATCGTGGCCCCCCTCTACGTTCCCCTGATCATGAAGCTGGGATTCGATCCTATCTGGTACGGTGTGCTCTACACCATAACCTGCCAGATAGCCTATCTGACCCCTCCCTTCGGTTACAACCTCTTCCTTATGAAGGCGATGGCTCCCAAGGAAATAACCCTGGGCCATATCTACAAATCGGTTGTTCCCTTTGTGGGGGTCATGGTTTTCTGCCTTGTTCTGATTATGATCTTTCCCCAGATTGCCACCTGGCTCCCGGATATGTATTATAAATAGAATCTATGGCATATACTTTCACGGCGAATCAGCGGACCTACCGGTTTGATACATTAAAGGAACTCATGGCCAAGGCGACTCCCGAACGCTCGGGGGACTGCCTGGCCGGAGTGGCCGCCTCTTCCGCAGAGGAGAGGGCGGCCGCCCAATTCTGCCTGGCCGATGTTCCCCTCCGGCGTTTCCTGGAGGAGGAGATCATTCCCTACGATGAGGACGAGGTCACCAGAATCATCTATGACACCCGTGACCGGGAGGCCATGAAAGACCTGGAGCACCTCACGGTGGGAGAATTCCGGGAATGGCTCCTTTCCGATGGGGCCGACGGAGAAACCCTCGGGAAAATTGCCCCGGGCCTGATCCCGGAAATGGCCGCCGCCGTATCCAAGATAATGAAGAACCAGGACCTGATTCTGGTTTCCTCGCGCATTCGTGTGGTCACCGCTTTCCGCAACACCCTGGGACTTCCGGGCCGATTTTCCACCCGCCTGCAGCCCAACCATCCCGTGGACGATCCCCGGGGCGTGGCCGCATCGGTTATGGACGGCCTCTTCTACGGCTCGGGCGATGCGGTTATCGGAATCAATCCGGCCACGGACAACCTGCCGGCCATCAGCTATCTGCTGAAGCTGCTCGATGAACTGATCAGCCGGAACGAAATTCCCACTCAGAGCTGCGTCCTGACCCATGTGACCACTTCGATACAGGCCATGGAAAAGGGCGTACCCCTGGACCTGGTCTTCCAGTCCATCGGGGGAACCCAGGGGGTGAACGACAGCTTCGGCGTAAACGCCTCCCTTCTGGATGAAGCCTACCGGGCGGCCCTGGAGATGAAGCGGGGGACCTGCGGACAGAACGTGATGTACTTTGAGACGGGCCAGGGAAGCGCCCTGTCCGCCGGGGCCCATCACGGGGCGGACCAGCAGACCCTGGAGGCCCGCTCCTACGGCCTGGCCCGGGTATTCAAGCCGCTCCTGGTGAATACGGTGGTGGGGTTCATCGGCCCGGAATACCTCTACGACGGAAAGCAGATTATCCGCGCCGGCCTGGAAGACCACTTCTGCGGAAAACTGCTGGGGCTGCCCATGGGCATGGATATCTGCTATACCAACCATGCCGAGGCGGACCAGAACGATATGGATGTCCTCCTGACCCTGATGGGCGCGGCGGGATGCAATTTCATCATGGGCGTTCCCGGTGCGGATGACATCATGCTGAATTACCAGAGCACCTCCTTCCACGATGCCCTCTATGTCCGCCGGCTACTTAACCTCCGCCCGGCCCCGGAATTCGAGGAGTGGCTTGTCAGGCAGAATCTCTTCAGCAAAGAGATGAAGCCGATCGATCAGCTCGGTCCCGAAAACCGCTTACTCAAGGAAAGTCAGAAAATATGAGCCGTCATGTCACCCCGAATCCCTGGGAAAATCTCAGGCAGTTCACAGCCGCCCGCATAGCCCTGGGACGGTGCGGCGTTTCCATGCCCACGAAGGAGCATCTCACCTTTCAGATGAGCCACGCCATGGCCCGCGACGCGGTGCACCTGCCTCTGGATATGGAAAAACTGAAGAACGATCTGACCGATATCCTGGGGATTCCGCCGGAGCAGGAACCGATGATCCTTCACTCATCCGCATCGGATAGAAGGGAGTATCTGGTCAGACCCGATCTGGGACGCAAGTTAGCCGACGAGTCTCGCAATCGGCTTAAAGAATCAGCAATAAACACGGAATCAACCGACGTAGCCCTGATCATCGGGGACGGTCTCTCCGCCCGGGCCATGGAGGCCAATACGATCCCCTTCCTGAAGGAGTTCCTCCCCCTTCTGGACCGCGCCGGGAAAACAATTGCCCCCCTGAGCCTGGTGAGGCATTGCCGGGTTGCCTGCGGCGATGATGTGGCCTATCACCGGCACGCTAAAATGGCGGTTATCCTGATCGGGGAACGGCCGGGGCTCTCCTCTCCTGACAGCATGGGCATCTATCTGACATGGAATCCCCTGCCGGGCAGGACAACCGATGCGGAAAGGAACTGTATATCCAATGTACGCCCGGAGGGTCTGAGCTATACCGCCGCCGCCTCCAAACTGGCCTATCTGATCTCAAAAGCCTTCAGCCGGCAGCTTACGGGGGTGGATCTGAAGGACGACCAGGAAGAACTGGCGGAGCCGGCGGCAAGGCCCGATCTGCTCGGCTGATATTTTTCCGATATAGGCGATTTTCCCCTATACGGCTTATGGCGAATGGGTATAGAGTACCTCAATGAAAAATTCACCTAAAGCCTGGGCTTTTCCCGCTTTGGCCCTGGCGGTTCTCTTCTGGGGAACGGCCTTTCCGGCGGCGGCTTATCTTGTCAATCGCTTCTCTCTCTGGACGATTATGCTGATTCGTCTGATCATTGCCTCTCTGGTTTTCCTTCTCGTTCCCGGAAGACTGATGACGGCCCGCTATAAACGGGGCGACTGGCTCAAGTTGCTCATCATGACCCTGTCCATGCCCTGCCTCTATTTCCTTTTCGAAACAACCTCCCTCATGTATACCAGTTCCGTTCAGTCGGGAGTCATCGCCGGTTCGCTGCCCCTGTTCGTCACCCTGGGAGCGGCCCTGTTCCTTAAGGAAGAAGTCAGGCTGCCTCAGATAGGCGGATTGGTCCTCTCCATGGGGGGAGTCGTTCTGCTGACCCTCTTCAACGGAGGCAACACGCAGGCCGGACCCAACCCCCTGCTGGGCAACAGTCTGGAACTGCTGGCCATGGTCTGCGCTGCGGCAAATCTGCTGATACAGAAAGACCTGTACATCCGTTACAGCCCGGCTTTTCTCACCAGACTGCAGAGCTGGGGGGGCATTATCTTTTTCCTGCCCGGCCTCGCCCGCATCGGCGATCTGAGCCTTAAAAGCGCGGGGCTTACCGATTGGGCCGTCCTTATCTATCTGGGCGCGGCCTGCTCTTTCGGAGCCTACTTTCTCTACAACGGCGCTCAATCGACAATTAAAGCCTCTTCCGCTTCGGTGTCCATGAACCTGATTCCCGTAGTGGCCCTTGTCTTCGGGAGGATCTTTTTAGGGGAAACACTGAACACGGCCCAGCTCATATCGGCGCTGGCCGTTCTCGGCGGAGTTTTTCTGAGCCAGATTAACTTTCCGGGACTCGGGAAAAAAAAGGAACAGCCGGAAAAACTGCAAAACCGGGCATAAATGCCGTGTAAAATTGAAAATGCGAAAGAGGATGTTGTATAGTATATATAAGTAAAGGCGGTAATCCGATGGCCTACGATATACTGTGGAAGATACATGGTATTCTCATGTCATCCTCTTTTCTTGTCATGTCAGCGGGCATTACCATATCACTTATACGCAACAATAGGGTCAAACGCTACAAAGCTCACCGGGGACTGGAGTGGTACTCCATCACCTCCGGCATGATAGCCATGGCGACAGCCATTATAATGGTACAGATATCCGGCGGACACCACTTGAAAGGCGTCCACGGATACCTGGGGCTTCTCTCCTTTTTCCTCTTCCTTTTCACGCCGATCTTCCTGATTACCAGAAAGAGACACAGAAAGAAACCCATGAAAAACCTTCATGTCACCTTGGGATTTCTGGCTCTCCTCTCCATGGGAATCGCGCTCTATTCGGGCATGATTATGAAGGGGATTCTCTAGGCAGGGAGATTAACCGCAGACCTTTTTTATCACCCTCAGCCAGTTGCCCCCCATGACCTGGGCCGTATCCTCATCGCTCCAACCGCTCTCAAGCAGATGATCGGCGATTTTGGGGAGTTCCACCGCCGATTCCATGCACACGCCGTAGGGCGCGGTGAAGCCGTCAAAGTCCGATCCCAGTCCCACATGATTCGGACCGACGACGGAGAGCATATGATCAAGGTGTTCCATCAGCCTTTCGAAAGTCACCCTTTTGGGATCGCCGTCCACGAAGACTCCGGGAAACATCAGTCCCACAAGCCCGCCGGTCCCGGCGATTTTCTCCAGCTGGGCATCGGTCAGATTCCGGGACCGTCCGTGAACCGTACGGGAATTGGAATGGCTCGCGACCAGGGGGAGTTCCGTCCTTTCAAGGGCGTCGGCCAGACTCTCGTCCGACATGTGGGACACATCCACAATCATGCCCAGCCGGCCCATTTCGTCGATAGCTCCTTTCCCGTATTCGGTCAGCCCCGTGGAACCCGGGGTGTCAAGACCGCGGCCGAAGGGGTTAATCCGATTATAGGTCAGCCCGGCCATGCGGACTCCGCGGTCGTAGAAATACCCGATCCTCTCATAGGATTTCCCTTCGGGATCGGCTATGGCCTCTCCCCCCTCGATGGATTTGAACAGGGCGATTTTACCCTCTTCCTTCGCTCTCTCTATATCCCCGGCGGTCAGCGCAGGAATCAGATCTGAATGGGAGGCGCACAGCTCATCTATTTTCCGGGAGTATTCACAGGTCTTTTCAAAAGCCCTGTCGACCAGCTCATCACGGACATACATGGCCATCGTCTGACAGGTCACGCCCCCCTTCCTCAGTTTTTCCAGGTCCACATGGCCCCATCCCTCATCTCTGGTGAAGTCCCGGCTCGGACTACCCTTGCGGGTAAAACTCTCACCCACCAGGTCCAGAACCGTGTCGCAGTGACCGTCTATTATCAAATAATCTCTCATAATTCCTCTTTTAGTTCATCCAGGGCTGTCAGACTGATTCCCAGCTGCATCGCTATTCCTATGGAAAGGCACTTTTCATTTAACACGAAACGGGATGAGTGAAGCGGCTCGAAGTCCCCTCCCCCGTCGGGCCCGCATCCCAGATGATAGAAACAGCCCGGCCGTTCCAGCAGAAAGAAGGAAAAATCCTCCACTCCCAGGCTGGGCTTTTCCTTCCAGTTTATGTTCTCCTTGCCCAGAAGGGCCTCTCCCACCCGAACGGTGAGATCCACGCTCTTCTCTTCATTAATCAGGGCGACGTAGCCGTAGCGGTATTCCACGATTCCCTCTCCCCCGTGAGCCCGGGCGGTATTCTCCACGAGAGACCTGATACGCTCCAGAATACGGTCGCGCTGACCGTTATCCGTGGTGCGGATCGTTCCCTTCATTCTCACCTCGTCGGCGATAATGTTCCCGGCCTGGCCTCCCTGAATGGTACCGATGCTGACAACGGCCGAGTCCAGGGGGGAGACGGTACGGCTGACAATACTCTGCAGGGCGGTAATGACATGTCCGGCGATCATTATGGCGTCGGTACCCGATTCGGGATAAGCCCCGTGGCCCCCTTTTCCCTTCACTTTGATCTCGATCGTAGTGCTGGAACCGTTCAGGGCGCCCTTCTTCAGCTCGATCTGCCCCGGAGGCATATAGGGCATGACATGAAGGCCGAAGACCCGATCGACCCGGGGATTCTCCAGAACCCCCTGCCTGACCATAGGCTCCGCGCCTCCGTCGGCTTCCTCGGCCGGCTGAAAAAGCAGCTTCACCGAACCGGCGAAACGGTCGCGGTGAAGGGAAAGCCAGCGGGCCGTGCCCAGCAGGATGGCCGTATGGCCGTCATGGCCGCAGGCATGCATCTTCCCCGGTTCCCCTGAGCGGAAGGACAGACCGGTCTCCTCCTCGAGGGGGAGGGCATCGATATCGGCACGGAGTCCCACGCAGCCGCCCGGCGCGTCTCCTTCGACTAGCCCCACCACGGCGGTATCGTGACGCTGCCAGGAGATACCCCACTCGTCCAGCTTTTTCGTGATAAGCGAAGCGGTTGTCTCCTCTTCCCATCCCAGCTCGGGGCAGCGGTGGAGCTGTCTCCTCAAATCTATGATTTCTTCAAGAAAGGGGGCAATCTCCCCCTTCAGAAGGGTCAAATCTCTTTCCATACTATCCTTTATATCTCCCGGAAGGAGGGTTCATCAAGATAGGCCAGCTCGGAAACGGCCTTTCCCTTCTTCCAATAGCGCCGGAGGACGCGTCTTCCCAGCCGGGCCAGCACTTCGTTCCTGTTGGTCGAAGCTCCTTCGGCCAGTTCCAGAATTCCTATGGTATCCCCCAGAAGCTCCACTTCGTCTCCCCGCTTCACCGATGGTACGGCCGAAGCGTCCACCACCATCTGGTCCATACATATTAAACCGATTACAGGACAGATAACACCCCCGATGCAGACCTTTCCCTTCTGAGAAAGGGATCGGGGATAGCCGTCACTGTAACCCACCGGAACGGTGGCCGCCAGGGCGCCTCCCGCCGGAGCCCGCCAGGAGTAGTCATAACTGACACCCTCGCCCTCCTCAAGGCGGGTCACATGAATGATACGGGAAGTCCACCGGGCGGGAAACTCCAGGGGCATATCGTCGGCCAGGGGCGCCCGGAAGGGCTTCATTCCGTAGAGAATCGCCCCGGGGCGGACCATATCCAGATGATACTGGGGATAGCGGACTGTTCCGATACTGTCGCAGATATGTTTTATCCCCGTAGAGATACCCCTTTGCTCCAGTTTGTTGCAGAACTGGGTAAAACGGTGGAACTGCCTGGCGTCCTCGACCCCGTCAGCCAGAGCCAGATGGCTGAAGGTTCCCTGAATGGACAGATGGGGAAGGCGGCTTATGCTCTCATAAATCTCCAGCGATTCGGGCTCGGAAGCTTTCAGCCCCAGGCGGGAAAAGCCCGTATCGATCTTGATATGCACCCGGGCCGTCAGATCTCTTTCCACGGCGAGGCGGGACAGCAGGTCGGCCTGGGCAAAACTGTCCAGGGTAACGACAAAGCCTTCTTCGAGGGCGACTTCCAGCTCCCCGTCGGCACAGAGTCCCATGATAAATAGGGGGACCGGACTTTCGCCGCCCAGGGATCTTTTAATCTCCCGGGCTTCCTGGCATCTCGCCACTCCTATGACATCGGCGCCCCCTGAGATCATGGCCCCGGCGACACCGGGGACTCCCAGTCCGTAGGCATCGGATTTCATCACGGCGCACACCTTCGTGTTCCCGCCCAGAAAATCCTTTATCAGACGGAGATTTTTCTCAATACTGTCGAGGGATACATCCAACACGCTGGAATACATTTTTCCTTCCTTTTTTCTACATAATTGTAAATACTTATAATATTACAATATTAACCCTACATTCCTGTATATTTATTTGAATAACAGCAAAAAAAACCTGTATTTATTCACATTACGTACTTTCATAAATACAAGACTTATGAAATATTAATAATACCCTATCACACAACAAAGGGAGAGTGAAGAATGAACGAACCGATTCCATCATTTCTGATCCTTATGAAATCTGCTGCTTTACCCGCAGCGGACGGATTAGCGACCGCCGCACCTCAAGAATATAAAACTTTACCTCTTACAAGTATACACCATGAGTCTTAAGTATCTGCTGAATCGAATCGGTTATACGGTTGTCATGTTCATTTTCATCATAGCCGTCAATTTCTTTATCTTCCGGCTTATGCCGGGTAATCCCCTGGCCCAGCAGGCAAAGGAATCTTACGGCAGCGAAGAGACTCTTAAGAAACTGGAAGCTCTCTATGGTCTGGACAAGCCTATGTATAGTCAGTTTCTTAATTACGCAAAGGATATGCTTACCCTGAATTTCGGGCGGTCCTATCACTATAAAAAACCTGTCAAAGACATCTTGGGCCCCAGGATTCTCAACTCCCTCAAGCTGGCGGTCATCGCCGTACCGCTCGGAATATTCGGCGGAATTGCCGGGGGTATCTGGACGGCGTCCAGACGGGGGAAAAAAGAGGATATCGGATTTACGACGCTGACGATGTTCATCTATGCCATTCCCAGCTTCTGGCTCGGCATGATCCTCCTGTTTATTTTCGGGAAGCAGCTGGGCTGGGTTCCTTTCGCGGGAATACAGAGCCCGGGGATTACATACCATAGCTTTATAGAAGAATTTTCCGATTTATTCGTCCATATTATCACTCCGATCATAACCTATTCCCTGGCGATATACGGCAGCTACCTCCTGATTATGAGGGGCAGCATGATCGATGTTTATACCGAAGATTACATTCTCACAGCCCGGGCAAAGGGGCTTTCCAAAAAACAGGTGACGAGAAGGCACGCCGTTCCCAACGCCATGCTTCCCATAGTGACCATCGTCGTCATAGCCCTCGCGACACTGTTCGCCGGAGCTTTCTCGATAGAGATCCTGTTCTCCTGGCCCGGGATGGGGCGGCTGATGGTGGACTCGGTAAACCGGCAGGATTATCCCGTGATGCAGGCCATCAACTTCGTCATTGCCGCGGCGACGGTCATAGCCAATCTTCTGGTGGACATTCTTTATCAATACATCGATCCGAGGGTCAGGTACGAATAATGGAAAAAATAGCAGATATCAAGAAAAGGGAGCGGGAAATCAGGAGGATGAAAAGGGAGAACAACATCCGTTTATTCCTTTCGAACAAAAGGGCCGTCTTCGGCCTGCTGCTCTTCCTGATTTTCCTCATCATGGCTGTTTTCGCGCCGGTGTTCTATCATTATAATCACAGTGAATATTTTCTGGGCCCCCGGGTGGGAGCCCCCGAGGAAGGATTCGCCTTCGGTTTTGATGAAATGGGCCGCGATGTATTCGGAGCCGTTCTCTACGGAACCCGAGCCTCGATAGCCATCGGTATTCTGGTTACCCTGATCATTGTTATTATAGGTGCCACGGTGGGAATTCTCTCCGGATACTACGGGGGGATTCTCGATGTCATCCTCATGAGAATAACCGAAGGATTCATGCTGCTTCCGAGCCTTCCGCTCATGCTTATCCTGGCCGCCATTCTGGGAGGGAAATTCTCAAATATCATCATCATCCTCGGCATCACGGGATGGACAAGCACGGCCAGACTGGTCAGATCTCAGACGCTGACCATAAAACAGAGGGCCTATGTGGAACGGGCGAAAGCCATCGGGGCCTCCGATTTCTACATCATGTACAAACACATCCTGCCCAACATCTTCACGCTGATTTTTTCCAACATGATTCTTCTGGTTCAGGGAGCCATCATCACCGAATCGACCCTGGCCTTCCTGGGAATCGGCGACCCCAGCATCCCCACCTGGGGCCAGCTGCTCAGAAGCGCCCGTATTGAAGGGGCCATTTCCATCGGAGCCTGGTGGCTGTATATTCCCGCAGGAACATGCCTTGTCCTTCTCGGGACATCCTTTGTTTTCATGGGATACGGCTTTGATGAGATTCTCAATCCAAAACTGAGGAAAAGATAGATACATGTCGGATAAACTAAAACAGATACTCAGCGTAAAAAATCTGAAAACCTATTTCACAATCAAAGCCGGAGAAGTCAAAGCCGTTGATGATGTCTCCTTTGACCTTGAGGAAGGAGGCTCCATCGGACTGGTCGGAGAAAGCGGCTGCGGAAAAACCACCACGGCCCTTTCCGTTATCAAACTGCTTCCCGAGGAAGGCCGCATCGCCGGGGGAGATATTATCTATAAAGGGGAAAACCTGGCTCCCAAGGACGAGGAGGACATTAATCACATCCGCTGGAAAGAGATCTCCATGATTTTCCAGGGTGCCATGAACGCGCTCAACCCGGTAAAAAAAATCAGCGAGCAGATAATGGAGCCCATACTTCTCCATGAAGATGTGACCAGGGAGGAAGCCCGAAAAAGAACAATGGAGCTTTTCGAGCTGGTCGAACTTGATAAAAATCTCATTGATTCCTACCCCCATGAATTCTCCGGGGGCATGAGGCAGAGAGCCGTCATCGCCATGGCCCTTGCCAATAATCCCAGCCTGATCATCGCCGACGAACCTACCACCGCTCTGGATGTAATGGTCCAGGCGCAGATAATCGATCTGATCAACTCGCTGAGAAAAAAACTTAACATGAGCCTTATCATGATCACCCATGACCTTTCCATCATCGCCGAAACCTGCGATGAGATTGCCGTGATGTATGCCGGGAAAATCGTGGAGAAAGGCAAAACCGAAGAGATTATCAAAACGTTCTATCATCCCTATACGGACAAGCTGCTTCATGCCTTTCCCAACATCTACAAGGAACGGATCATGGTTGATTCCATTCCCGGCGATCCGCCGCTCCTGTTCAATCCGCCTAAAGGCTGCCGGTTCGCCGAACGCTGCCACTGCAAAATCGGCAAAATATGCGATGAGAAAGATCCGCCCCTAATTGATATCACCGGAGAGGGCCATTTCGTGGCCTGCCATGCAAGGGGGGTACGGAATTGAGCAAACCCATAATTCAGGCAAATAATCTTTCCGTCGACTTCAAAGTCAGGCAGGGTTTCGTGGACGAGGTTATCAAAAGAAAAACGAAGACCGTTAAAGCCGTTGATAATATAAACATTACCGTAAATGAAGGGGAAATCGTATCCCTGGTTGGAGAATCGGGCAGCGGAAAAACGACGACGGGCCGGGCGCTGCTCCAGCTCCTACAGAATGAAACTTCGGGAGAGGTCCTTTACAAAGGGCTGGAAATAAACCCGAAGGACAGATTTTTCATGAAGAGCTTCCGAAAGGATGCCCAAATGATTTTTCAGGATCCCTATCAGTCCCTAAACCCCAAGTTCACCGTCTTCGAGATTGTTACCGAACCGCTCCTGCTGACCCATCGTTCGGCCAATCTGGCGGAGAAGGAAAAACTGGCCCTCGAAGCCCTGGAATTCGCCGGACTCCGTCCCGCGGAAGAGTACCTCTACCGTTATCCCCATGAACTGAGCGGGGGTCAAAGGCAGAGGGTGTCCATAGCAACCTGCTTTATCATGAAGCTCAAGTTCATCGTAGCCGACGAGCCGGTATCCATGCTGGACGCTTCGGTCAGAGCCGATATCCTCAAGCTCTTTGTCGCCATGAAGGAAAGGGACAATACCTCCTTTATCTTCATTACCCACGACCTGGCCCTTGCCTGGCTGATCTCGGACAAAGTGGCTATCATGTACCTTGGTAAAATCGTGGAAATGGGTCCGGCCGATATGATTTCCGGAGGCTGCATCCATCCCTACGCCCAGGCCCTCACAAGCGTTCTGGCCATGGTCGGTGAGGAACGGAAAAGGAAACGAATTGTCCTGGAAGGAGAAACTCCTTCACCTACCAATATTCCCCGGGGGTGCCGGTTTCATACTCGATGCCCCATCGCAACGGATAAATGCCGGGAGAGTGAGCCGGAGCTGAAAGAAGTCGATCCGGGACATTTCGTGGCGTGCCACTATAACAAAGTGATCTAGAAGGGACCAGGGCCATCCCGATTCCTTTATAGAATATTTTCAAGGAGAGAAATATGAAGAGAAACGAAACACCGTTTGCAAAGTTCGTCCGCATCATTATGCTGGCAGCTGTCTTAATCGTCCCGCTCAGCGGTGCATGGAGTAATGGCTCCGGCGACAGGTATGCCAATGATACCGTCGTGTTCAGAGTAGGCAACACCGATACCACGGACTCTAAAAATCCGATCATTTCCGGATGGAGAGCCGCAACCATACTGTACTACTCCAATACCTATGAAAAGCTTCTGGGTATCGGCGGGGATCTTTCCATGTCGCCCTGGCTTGCCGAAAGTTATGAAATCTCCGATGACGGACTCGTCTGGACATTCCACCTGAGAAAGGATGTCACATGGCAGGACGGTGTACCCTTCACCGCCGACGACGTCGTCTATACATACTCAAAGACCGCCGAATGGCAGTCCAACCAGGCGGGGAATCTGGTAGGCATCAAAGATTATGTGAAGGTTGATGATTATACGGTCCAGTTCGTTTGTGAAGCACCTAAGGCTGATATGGCCATGGCGATGATATTCATCGTTCCCGAGCATATTTTCTCCCAGTACGAGACCTACGAAGACATTCAGAACTTCACCAACGACGAATGTGTCGGGACCGGTCCTTTCAAGCTGGAAGAGGATGTGGAAGAACAGTATATCAAGTTCGTACGCAATGAGGACTACTGGGGAAAGAAACCCGCCATAGATGAGCTGATTTACGTTTATTTCAGCAATGCCGATACTGTCGCCCAGGCCTTTGAAGCCGGGGACATCGACTACTTCAGCGTCGGAGCCGCCCAGGTTGATCAGGTGAAAAACATGCCCCAGGCTGCCACAAACGAATACAAATCGGTTAAACTGCGCGAGATGGGATTCAACTGCTGGGACGATCCTAAATCAAAGGGTAATCCCCTTCTCCTCGACAAGACAATCCGCGTGGCCTGTGAATACGCTATCGATAAGGCCCGGATCGTGGAATACGCCAAGAACGGTTATGCCACGGTCGGCCAGATGCTGCTTCCCGATGCAACGGGTAAATGGCAGGCAAAGCTCCCCGAAGATCAGTATCATACCTATCAGCCCGAAGCAGCAAAGAAAATGCTCGACGACGCAGGCTATATCGACCGCGACGGCGACGGAGTCCGCGAAAGCGCTGACGGGGCAAAACTCTCCTTCCGCTTCACCGTTATTGAAGACGGATACAAAGAGATGGGCCTTATCATTCAGGAGAACCTGAAGGCCGTGGGAATCGAAACGGAGATTGAATTCGTAACGGGCAGCCGCCAGTCGGACATCATCTATGATGAAGACTTCGATACGGATATGTATATCTGGGGATGGACCGCCGACTACGACGACCCCTCATATATGCTTTCCGTCATCACGACCGATCAGATCCAGCATCGTTCAGACTGTTTCTACTCAAACCCCTACTATGACAGTCTGTTTGTCAAACAGGCCCTTACGATCGATCCCCAGGAGAGACTGGATATTGTCCATGAAATGCAGATAATCGAGTATAACGATGCGCCCTACATCAACCTTCTCTATGAAGTATATGTGGAAGCCTACAACAAGGACAAATGGGAAGGATTCGTCCAGTGGCCCGATGCGGGAGGATCGATTTTCTCATCCTTCAACGCGTCCAGCAAGCTGAACATTAAACCTAAAGCCGAATAAGTCCACAAAGGCCGCCTCATACAACAGGCGGCCTTTGTTATCGCAGAATCCCCTCACCAAGGAGTCAAGTCCATGCATTCAGCCCTTTCCCGATTCGAAGAAGAAATTACCGCACTGACAAAAACCCCGGGCCGGGAGACGGCGGGACTCAGCATCACCCTTTTTGAGGAAGATTCTCTCCTCTACGGCAAAGCCTGGGGCCACCGGTTCATCGATAACGGGGAGTGCGGGAATAACCTCCCCATGATGCCGGATACCCTCTGCCGGGTGGCCAGCATCTCCAAAATAGCCTGCGCCCTTACCGCTCTCATTCAGGAGGAGAAGGGAAGGCTGGATTTTTCCCGGGACCTGTCCGATTACCTGGGCTACCCCCTGTACAATCCCCATTTTCCCGGGCAGAAAATCACCATGGCCCACCTGCTGACCCACACGTCCAGCCTGAGAGACGGAACAGTATACAATCTGCCGCGGGAGATCCCCATCAGATCCATTCTCACGGGAGAGGAATCCCTTCCCAACTGGGATAGAAACGCCGGGCCCGATGGCTATCGCCACGTCTACTGCAACCTGGGTTTCGGGGTGCTTGCCACCGTTCTGGAAAGGATAACCGGTCAGACCTTCGACAGCCTGGTTCACGAGACTCTCCTCGATCCCCTCTCCTCCGCCCTGAAAAAAGACCGGAGCGAGGGAACAACGGCCTCATTCAATCTTCAGAGAATCCCTGAGCACGAGCGGGGGAATCTGGTGGAAATCTACCGGAAGGAGAACCCCTCCGGCCCCTGGATGGTTCAGTGCGACAGCCGGGAGATCGTCGGGAAAACGGCCGATGACAAAAACTTCTACGCGGGATATGAGCCGGGAACCAACGGGACGCTTTTCGCTCCCCAGGGAGGGCTGAGGGCCTCAGCTCTTTATCTGAGCGGACTGGGACGGCTCTTTCTGGGACGAGGAAAGGTTATGGGGACGAGAATCGTCTCGGAAGAAATCATAAAAAAGATGGCCGCCCCCCGCAAAACCACCGGCAAGGATGAGGCAAATCTGAAAGGGGAGTGCGGATACGGACTCTTTTCCCTTAACGATGCCCTGCCCAACGGGGAAAGTCCTCTTTTCTGGGGACATCACGGAGACGCTTACGGACTGAAAGGCGCCCTCTATTTTGACCCGGTGGAAAAGCGGGGATTCTCCTATCTCATGACCGGCTGCGCAGAGGATCCGGAAAAAAGAAGGGGCCTCTGGTCGTCCCGCAATCTCCTGGAGGAGACCCTTACGGCATTAATCGTCAGGACCTTCTGGCATAGGGAGGCGTAACGCCTTCGGGATAGATGATGTAGCAGAGTCCGCCGGAGGATTCGAGCCATCTTTTTTCCAGTTCCGCCCCATCGTATGTCCGGGGAACCTCTTCGTTGGTCAAAGCGGCAGGCTCATGCATCAAAGCCCTCCCTCTGCCGTCAAATCCTCTCAGGACGGTCAGATGTCCCGCGGTGGACTCCATGGGAGCCCCTTCCAGGGGACGATCTTTCTCCCTGTCGAAGGCAATGCTCAGGACAAGGGGGATCCCCGCTTCCAGAAAGGGCACGGCCTGGGAAAAACGGGCGAAGCGGCAGAGAGAGGCCCGGTAGCCGAGGCTGCCCGCCCAGGCCGCATTGAAACTCCAGTTGCCCGTACCGCCGTAGACCGGGTCGTACACCCCGCCGACCGCTTCGCGTACCGCCGCTTCAGGGCAGACCGCCCTTCCCCGCCAGTACCCCAGAACCATGGAAACGCTCGTCGGACTGCACCAGCCGTTTCCCCCGTCGCTGTAAATCATCTGCGAGTGGGCCGGCAGGGAATCGACCGAGACCCGGGGCAGATTTTCCTTAGGCAGATCGGGAAAGCCGCCGGTCACTCCCGGCTTTTCACCGCTCCATGTAAGGGCGGCGCCTTTGAAGAGGGGCTGCCCTCCCCTGCGGATTTCGGAGAGGATAAGTTTCATCTGCAGAACATCGATATCCTCTTTGAAACAGAGAGTATCCGTTTTCACAACGCCCCGATCATCTTCCATTCCCTTGAAGGAAGACCGTGTCACAGGACCGTCTCCGGAAGCCCAGATTCCCATGGGATACCACTCTGTCCAGCCCCGGGAGTTTTTCCCCCTCAGAAAGATCTCACCCCAGCCGTGGAGGCCGCAAATAAGATTCCAGCTGGGTATGCACTCGCGAAGGGGGAAAGGGGACGCCACTTCGTGACTCATGATGACAGTTTTATTTATTCCCGATTCTACCGTCTCCCAAGTTTCCGGAGAGAGATCGATATATCCTGTACGGTAGGAGAGGGAATTGGTAAAAATGATTGGTTCCATGGAGAAATTATAGCCGCCGGAGGTGTAAGGAACAAGCCGTTTCCTTAATCCCGAAGAGGCAAATAGAGTGTCATAACCATTTTTTGTTATTTATAACTAACATTTTACCTTTCCATGCATTATATTTTCATATAAAAGGGGATGCAAGGATATTTCCTGCCCCGTAAAACAGTAAGGAGTCAATAATGAAAAATGTCATCATTTTTTTAGGTTTTATATTAATGCTTGCCCTTCCGGTGGCCGCTCAGAATTCCGTAGAGGTCAACGGGATCACCTTTGAGTGGACAATCGATGGAACCTATCTGGAAGGAACCCTCTCCGCTCCCGAGGAGGGATGGGTTTCGGTAGGCTTCGATCCCACATCGGTGATGCAGGACGCGGACTTCATCATAGCCTATGTGGAAAACGGAGAGGTCTTTATCCGTGACGATTACGGGAACAGGCGTACCTCCCACACACCCGATACAAGCGCCGGCGGCAGCGATGACGCTATCGCCCTGGGCGGAGAGGATTCCGGCAGCGGCACGACGATCCGGTTTCGAATCCCTCTGAACTCGGGAGATCAATACGACCACCAGTTCGTGAACGGCGAAACGATACCGGTGATTTTCGCTTCCTCCGCCAAAGATAACTTCCGAAGCATCCACAAGCGTAAGGGAAAAACAGAAATCACCTTCCGCTGGTAAGGCTCGCGGTTTTTTCGGCCGATTCGACTGTCTGCTCGACTAGGGTTATAATAGTCATAGGGCCTACGCCTCCGGGAACGGGAGTGTAGGCCGACGTTTTATGCATAAGATCGGCCAGATCGGCATCGCCCACATTGCCAGGATTATACCCCGCGTCGACCACAACCGCTCCTTCCCTTATCCATGTGCTGTCAACGAATCGGGGTCGTCCGATACCAATGCAAAGGATATCAGCCCTTTTCGTAATCTCTTTGATGTTTTTCGTACGGGAATGGCACACTGTAACCGTGGCATCTTCGTTAAGCATAAGCATGGACAAAGGCTTACCGAAAATAGGACTACGCCCCAGAATGACCACGTTCTTCCCGGCAAGGGATACGGCATAACTCTTCAAAAGCCTTATTATCCCGTAGGGTGTGGCGCATTTGAAGGCCTTTACTCCCATGGAGAACCGAGCGAAAGAGAGATGATTCACCCCATCCACATCCTTGGCAGGACTGATCGCATTAAAACAGCCGGCCTCATCAATCTGAGCGGGAACGGGGTGCTGAAGAAGAATGCCGCTTACCCGGTCATCTCCGTTTAATAGCTCTATCTCCCGGATAACCTCCCCAGTCGATGCTTCGGCGGATAACTCGATAATACGCGAACTAATTCCCGCCATTTTACAAGCATTGGCCTTCATGCGCACGTAGACCTTTGAGGCATGATCATCACCCACGATGATGGTGGCCAGTTCGGGTACATAGCCTGTCCTCTCTATTATACGTTGAGCTCTGACTTTTAACTTCTCATTGATTTCGGCGGCGGTTTTTCTGCCATCTAAAAGAATCGGTTCCATAGGATACTCCCTTTTTCCACTACCCAGGTGCTCGATAGATTATTCAGGGTCTCCCTCATGGTTCTTTCCATGGTATTTGCACCAGTCGACATGATAATTTTAGGCCGAATACAGATCTTTGTAAAGATTCTACCGACCGCTAGAGAAAGTTGAGAGGTGTTATATCTCTTGCCACAGCCTTTCCAAAAAGATAAGATGCCGCTAAGGAGAAATTACTATGCAATTTGAAAATGTCACTGTGGTGAAAAAAGCGAATATCTATTTCGAGGGAAAGGTTACCAGCCGGGTCGTTCTTTTTCCCGACGGAGAGAGAAAAACCCTGGGAATCATGCTCCCCGGCGAGTATGAATTCAACACCGAGGCCAAGGAGATCATGGAGATTCTGGCGGGAAGCATGGATATCATGCTCCCCGGAGAATCCTCCTACACCACCTATAAGGAAGGGACTTCCTTCGAAGTTCCGGCCAACTCCAGTTTCAAGCTGATCATCAAAGAGCCGGCCGATTACTGCTGTTCCTATATCAGCGAGTAAGGCTACTCCTTCAGAACCTGAACTTCCAGCCTGTCCGTGGGCGGCGGGGGCGTTTCCGAAAGGGCGGTGATCCGCTCGAAGAGCTCCCTGTCCATGGGCAGGCTGACGGAGGCCAGGGCCGGTTCCAGCTGTTCCGCCGAACGGGCGCCGACAATGGGCGCCGTTACCCTGCCACCGAACTGAATCCACTTCACCGCCAGGGTAACGGGATGGCAGCCGATTTCTTCGGCGATCCGGCTGAATTCCCGGGCCACGGTAAAATACTCCGGCCTGCTGTAACGGGCGGCGTACCGTTTATCATCCCTTATGCGCCCCTTTCCTTCGTCGGCCGACTGGGAATATTTACCCGAGAGTAGCCCGGCGGCGATGGGGCTGTAGGAGATGGCGCCCAGTCCTTCGCTCTGGCACAGGGGCAGGATCTCCACTTCCGCCTGCCTCTTAATCAGGCTGTACATGGGCTGAACGCAGCTGAATGAAGCCAGTCCCCCGGAACGGGACAGGCCCAGGGCCTTCATAATCTGCCAGGCCGCCCAGTTGGATACGCCGGTGTAGAGGATCTTCCCCAAGCGCACCAGATCGTCCAGAGCCCTGAGCGTTTCTTCCATGGGGACGGAAGAATCAAAACGATGGATAAAGTAGAGATCGATACGGTCGGTCTGCAGACGGCGGAGGCTCTGCTCAACATTCATTGCGATATGCCTGCGGGACGTCCCCGTTTCATTGAGCCCCTCCCCCATGGCCATGCCGACTTTGGAGGTAAGGAACAGATCGTCCCTCATTCCCGTCTCATTCACAAATTTCCCCAGAAGCTCTTCCGCCCGGCCCCGACCGTAAACATTGGCGCAGTCAAAGATATTGACGCCCCTGTCCAGACACCGCCTGAAGATTCTGCGCGACTCTTCCTCATCCGCTTCTCTGCCGAAGGTCATAGTTCCCAGGCAGACTTCCGAAACGGAAACACCCGTGTTTCCCAACAATTTGTACTTCATAAAACCATTATACCACCGTTACGATCCATTAGGGTTTATATTTAACCCACCCAGGCCATGGGCCTCAGGCAAGGATATGAAAATAGAGCCAGATAAGAAGCAGGGAAAAGGAGATCTGAACGGCCCATGTCAGAATACCGGCGCACAGGGCCTTCTTTCCCTGAGTCGCCAGCCCCCGGAAAGTGATCTTCATCCCAATCCCGGCCATGGCCACAATAAGCAGCCACTCTCCCGCCTGCTTCAGTAATGACACAACCTCTTCGGGGAGGATTCCCAGCGTATTCACCAGCGAGAACAGGATGAAAAGTAAAATAAAGGGGGGAACTCCGGGAAGCTTAATGTCTCCCTCGCCTTCCGCCCCGGCCGGTTTTCGAATGAAACTCAGGATGAGAGCTACCGGAGTAATGAGAAGAATACGCCCCATCTTGACGACCGCCGCCGTCTGTCCCGTAACATCCCCCAGGGAGAATCCCGCCGCCGTCACCTGCCCGACGGCTTGTATGGTATTGCCGATAACCAGTCCTTTCAGCTGCTCGGTCAGACCGGGAAAAAGCGAGACGATGAGGGGAATCAGAAAAATACCCACCGTTCCCAGAAGGTTGATAACGGCCACGGAGACACCGACATGCTCCTCATCCGTTTTGATTACCCCCTGTACGGCCGCAATGGCGGAGCTGCCGCAAATTCCGTTCCCCGTCCCCACCAGGAGGGCCAGATCCCTCTCCATTCCCATAAGTCTTCCCCAGCCCAGGGCCGTAAAAATCGTCACGGGAACCCCCAGTAGCACCGCCGCCAGGGGGAGAAACCCCAGGGAGAAGAGAACTCTATAATTCAGAGAGAACCCCAGAAGAGCTATGGCGGCGGAGAGAATCTTTTTTTCGCTGAAAACAATCCCCTTTTTCGCCTTAACCGGCACTTTTGTCAGATTCGCGATCAAAAGGCCCAGAATGATGGCCAGAGTGACGGCTCCCAGGGGGACGAAGTGGCTTACTCCCCAGGCGGCAGCCCCGATGATGATGCAGAAAATCAGACCCAAAGCAATATCCATAATGACTCCTCAGAAGCACATTAGCAGAGATGATTGATTATGAATATTTATACTTTTTTATGTTAATATAAGTTATTCTTTACTTTTCCCTGTTAAATCGATAAACTGTGGCCATGCTCGATTATCGACTGTACACGTTTCTGGCTGTGGTGGAACAGGGTACGCTGGCCAAAGCCTCTGACGCCCTGGGGCTGACCCAGCCCGCCGTGTCCCAGCATATCAAAGCCCTGGAAGAACTCTACGCCACTCCCCTCTTCGACCATATCGGCCGGCGGCTTGTCCTCAACGACGCGGGGCGGCTTCTCGTGAAAACGGCGGGGAAGGCCCAGGCTCTCTTCGAGCAGTTTGAAAGGGAGGCGTCCAGCATGAGGGAGGGCAGGAAATACTACCGCATGGGCGCGACTCTGACCATCGGAGAATTCATCCTCCCCGCATTCCTGGGGAAATACCGCACCGCCCATCCGGAGAGGGAACTGACCGTTCATATAGAAAACACGGTCAACGTCCTCCATCTCCTGGACAGGAAGAAAATCGATGTGGCCCTGGTGGAAGGTCCCTTCGATATGACCCGCTACAAAAGCCGGCTTTTTCTTCAGGACGAAATGATCTTCATCGGCAGCAGGAACTACATCACCGACAGCCGGAAACCCATTACTCCCGAAGAGCTGGCGGGAAGCCGCCTCATACTCCGGGAGGAAGGATCGGGGACCCGCTACTACTGGGAGGCGTATTGCCGGGAAAAAAAAATCCTTATTCCCCGCAGCTCGCTGGTCATGGAGGTGGGAAGTCTGAGCGCCATAAAATCACTGGCCGAAGCGGGACTGGGCTGCTCGGTCATGTCACGCCGGGCCGTCAGGCAGGAGCTTCTTCTGGGATCTCTCCTCACCCGCCCCTTCTCGACGGGCCCGCTCAACCGGAATCTCTACTTTGTGTACAGCGACGATTCCCCCATCGGTTTTATCAACGACTTCGCCGATTTTATTGAGGATGAGAAATAACGACCCGATCGGACCTAACGACTTTCGCCCATCCTTGACCGGACCCTTTCGGCAAAGTCTGCGATCTCTTCCTTCCCGGGAAATTCCTGTTTCGCGAAAAGATCGGCCTGAAGAGAGGGACCGGGCTTCTCAAACTGCCCCTTCTGGCTGTTCCAGACAGGCTGTATGACAAAATGGATATGAACCGGTTCCCATCCCGCGTGGGACCATTGGCAAATATAGGTCTGGTCGCACTCGGTCAGTTCTTTTATTATGGCGGCGGCCCTTTGGAGCAGAGGACCGAACTCTTCCGTCTCCTCAGCGGTCAGCTGGGAAAAATTCAAAACATGGCGAATAGGCTTAAGCAGGAGTGTCCCGACGGGGAACGGGCCGACACAGGACTCAAGAGACCACAGGCCGGTCTGATGCAGAAATCCGCCGGGAAGCTCTTTCTCACCACTGAGGATATCGCAGGCCAGGCAACGTTTTTCCATGGGAACTCCTTATTTTAACATATTCCGCATGCCCGTAAAGGCCATCTGGGCCGAGAGAGCGGAGAGGATGAGACCGGAAAGCCTCGTCAGGATGGATATACCCTTGTCCTTGAGGACTTTTTCCAGCCAGGGGGAGATAAGAAGGATCAGCCCCAGGAAAAAGACAGCGATGGTAACAGCCAGAAATCCGGCCACATAATCGGAAACCGAATCAAGCCCGGCTCCCATGACCATCAGGGTACCGGTCGTGGCGGGACCGACGATGATGGGGATGGACAGGGGCACCACGGATATGTCGCTGTTGTCTATGGTTTTGGACTGGGCGTTCTTGCCCTGTACGAGATCGACCGCGCTCAGGAAGAGGATGGCCCCCGCACCGATTCGAAAGGCGTCCACCGTTATACTGAACAGGGTAAAGATAGCGCCCCCTCCGAAGATCAGAATCAGACAGATCACTTCCACGGAGAAAGACGTCTTGATTACCAGAATCCGTTTTTCCCTGACTCCGAGATCCGTGGTCATGGTAAGAAACATGGACAGGACGAAAAAAGGGGTAAAGATGAAAAACAGCTGCAACATCATGGTCAGCATATAAGATACCATGAAAAACTCCTGATCAGCACAGACAAAACAGCCTATGGGTATATTAGCTAATTATACCCTAACTTTCCCGGGAAACAAGTACCGGATTGGCTATTGCCATGTGGGTATGATCCGACCAGAGGCGGCAGACAAGGGCATCTTCCTGTTCCAGAAGCGCCCCGTTAACCGAAAGGGATACCCTGTGTATGATTCCCGGTTTCAGTCCCGTCAGATCCTTTTTGGCCAGAACTCCCTTTTTACCGAAAATTTCCAGAGAGATAAAGGGCTTCTGCCCCATAATCGTGCAATCCATGATTATTTCTCCCGAAAAGGCGCCCAGCTTCACCGTTTCGCCGCAGCTTTTCCCCTCCAGACAGGGAATCAGGACCGGGCCGTTGGTCAGAAAACTTCTTCCCCCGCGCAGGGCATCGAGGATTTCCCCGCGGTCCTTCGCCCGGCCGGATTCCAGATGAACATAGGTCCGGACGCAGGCCGTCCCCAGGGTTTCCTCGGCCCACAGCTCCAGGGCATCGACGGATGTGTCGATCATGCTCAGAAAGCGGTCGATCTCCCCGTTCTTCTCCTCAAGGAGGCTCAGATGATGCCTGATCCAGAGAAGCTCGTTCATCAATCCGTGATAATCGTCCACCCGGGTATTATGGGTATCGCTCCCGGTAGTGGCGGGAATATACTTGCCCTTCCCTATCAGTTCGAGCCAGAAGCGGAAAGACTTGTAGTTCGTCGTCCCCGGCATCATGGGAACCGAACCGTTCCATATCTCCATGGTTTCGAAGATTTCGGTGTGTCCCTTCATATGTTCCGAAAGGGAGATGGCCGGCTGAATATCCATCGGGTGGTTCACCTGAGCCAGCCCCCCCGCCTCTTTGATCTCGTCGGTTATGCGGATAAACTCCTCATACTGATTTTCCTCGGTCCGCTCCGCCGGGGGCAGGACACGGTAGATAACGTCGGAGGGAACATTCAGCGCCATGACATGGCCGTTCGCCGTGGAGATCTCCTTGGAGACAAGGGGCAGGAAATCCTCCGTTTCCGTGGCGAGCCAGTCCCGGTGATTGAGAATATTATGGTGGTCGCTCAGGGCTCCGAAGGAAAGACCCATGGCGGTCATCGATGTCCTGACCTCCTCGGGGCTCTCCCTCACATCGTCCGTGCCTCCGTGGACGGGACTGGAATAGATGCTGTGGTGATGAAGATCTCCGGCGAACCAGCCCTCTTTCCCCAGATTGATGATCCTCTCCAGAGTCAGCATTCCCAGGTTGATGCCGGACCCCTTCCCCGGCGCCGCAACCCGGCGGATCATTTTATACTCCGTTCCCCGGGAGACCTCCATCATATAGGCCGTGACCTCTTCGGCCTCCACCTTCCCTTCCCCATAGCCGGTCAGTACATACCGGGGCAACAGCACGGTAAGGTGTCCTACCCGGTCGGTATGCTTGACAATCATATCGATGCGACCGTTGACCTTGGTAAAATCCTCTTCCGGCCGGCTGGCGGTCAGGGGATAAAATTTGACCAGAGAACTCATTCCCCTGCCCGTTTCATCAACCGCCGTCAGACTCACTTTCACATCCCCTTCGGGCAGCTCGGGGGTATTCTCCTCCAGGGAGGGAATGGCATCCTGGAATTCCAGGATTTTCCTGTAGAGCCGGTCCACCTCATCCATAACACGCTGCTTTTCATATTCATGGGGGGTTCCGTAGCGGAATTCGTCGCTGATCATCATCAGGAGGGAAAGGAGTTTCTTTATTTTCATGGGATTAATAGTAAGGCAATATTATTCACCGGTCTTTGCCGCTATTGGGGGATTTATGGTAGATATTGCTTTGATGTTATAGATTCTTTTCTTCTTTCAGCTGCTTAAGATCGTCAAGAAATTCATCGGCCATCTTCTTGGTATAAATTTTATAGATAAAACCCTGATTCTGAAATTCGATCAGCTTCCTGAAATCGCTCTCCCGGTCCTTCCAGGTGATCCCGTCGGTGAAAAGCAGAAAGGTGGAATCGTGCCGCTTCTCCTGAATGATCCGGTTGATATCGCCTATGACGTCGGTCTGCTTGCTGCCCGTCGCCCCGTATCCCTTGACTTCGATGATAATCTCCGGATTCTCCCGGGAGGGAATGGCAAAATCGGCCTTCTCCGTGGAACTTCCGTTCATACCGATGAAACTGCATCTGGGATCGTAGCAGTCAAAGACCTGCCCGACTACGGCTTCCACGAAATCTTCCAGATCCCTTCCCCGGCGCTGCCCCTTGATGGCGCTTCCCCGCCCGATCTTCAGCCGCTCGATGAGAATATCTTCCCAGGTATACCGCCGTTCCACCGTCTCGGTGATTTTCTCTTCGATGAAGAGCTTTCCCAGAGTCTCCACATAGTGCTGTTTGTCCTTCAGGAAGCCCTTTTTCTGGGCCAGTCCCCGGGGAAACAGCTCGTTCAGCAGAGACCGGTACTCATCCTTGGATTTCTCCAGAAACAGCTGAAAGATGATGGAGGCGACCTCAAAGTCATCCTCCAGAAGCTGCCCGATGACCCGGTTATTTATCTCGGAAAAACCGTTGATGGCCGATAGGGTGCTTATCACCTTAAGAGCCGTTTCATCCTTCCAGTCGCTCTCCAGATTGGATAAACTCCCCATAAGGAAGTCTTTGTCCTGAATAACTTTCTTCATTGTCCATCCTTGAAACCGGGGGTATTGATAATCACTGACCGATGATCAGATACTCCTCCACACGGGAGCGCTTCACCGATTTATGGTTACCGAAATGATATTTATGGGCCTTCTTCCTGACCCGGACATGGCCTTTATACTTCCCCATCAGCTCCTCAAGCGTATCCAGGTCGGGAAACCCGTTGGACGAATAGGAAAGGACGATAATGCTCTCCTGAAACTTCTCAAAGAGATGGTCAAAAGCCTCGACAGCCGTTCTCCTATAGGAAAAGGGGGTGTATTTTTTCTCGATCTTATGCACCTTCGTATCGTACTTGATGGTCTCGTTCTCCCAGTATTTTGAAAGGCCCTCCACAAAGTGATACCTCTTCACATAGCAGTTGTCATCGGATCGGGGCACATAGGGAGGATCCAGATAAACCAGATCGACGGGGTAGCGGGCCGTGTCAAAGGAGAAAACATCCCCCCGGAAAGCCCTGTTCTCCCGTCCCGAATCAAAGACGATAGCGTTGAAAACCTGAACCTGCTCCGAAAAATGCTCCTCCATGGAAAGGCGCAGATCCCTCCGGCCGTCATTATACCTTTCCAGATCGCCGGAAATGGTAAAAACGCCCCGGGGCTGCTTTTTCAGGCAGGAGCGAATCAGGGCCGACATGGCCAGGGCCCGCTTGTAGGGCTCTTCCATTCTGCCGATATTGAAGGAGACATTATCAAGGAACCGACGGTCCTCCGCCGTATAGAAAATCCCGTCGAAGGTCTTCTGAATGAAATCGGGGAAAGCACCGTTCTCCCTGAGGAGCTCCGCCAGATCGGCCTCATCGAGCCTCACATTCTGATTCTCCACCGAAGCCCGGGCCAGAGTAGTGGAAAAGTTCAGGAAATCGTTGGAATAGACCGACTTCCCCCTGGTCTTCAGCAGATACGAAACCGCACCGGACCCGGAAAAACCGTCCAGAGCCGTGGAAAAATCCAGTTTATCCAGCTCCTCCCCTATCCAGTCCAGCAGCTTGTATTTGCTGCCCATGTAACGTAACAGAGGATAATCATGGGGATTTTTCGGCTCCTTATCGGGGAGAATTCCGGCGCTGCACATCATGCCATCATAGCATATTCGGGCGATTCTGATAATACGGGCGAAAACCGGCAGACGCCGGTTCCAGGCTGCTCCGGGCTCCGCTCCCGCTCCGGCCTCCTCGCCCGCGTGCGGCCTGCGGGGTCAGCCTGCGGCTCCCTGCGCATCCCTTTCGCTATACCCTTGCGAAACGTGATGAACAACCCACACATTGGGCTCGAGATAGCGCCCTGTTCCCATATCCCGATCGACTTCGAGAGGAACCAGCCCTCCGTCTATCACATACTTACCGGACAGGGGAAAGCCTTGCCCCATCCATTTCTCCCACTCCTCGATAGCCCCCGAAATACTCATGGCCTTCGGGCAGGCATGGAGAAGCGCCCCCCCCAGTTTTTCATGCACCCGAACCCAGGGATCCATGGAAAAACCTTCATCATTCCTCCAATTCAGATACTCGTCAAAAGAAATAAGCGGATATTTGAACTTCATACTGGGCCGCACGGGAATTATCAGTTGGGAAAATCCCCTCTGCCCTGCAAAGGAAGCCATTTCAGAAACGGCGGCATAACTCAATCCCATCCCCTGATAATCGGGGTTTATGACGATCTGGATTCCCGCCAGAAGAGTTGGCTCGCGATGGCTTTCGAAATCTTCAACGGACTTCCGAACGACCCAATCCCAACCTTCGTCGGGCAAGGAGGATAGCTTTTTATCGTAACGCAGGGGAACGGTAGTGATGATGGAGAGAATCTCATCACCATCGATCAGCAGCAGCTGGAATTCTTCGAAGCTCTCGACCAAAGACGTCCAGAACTCTGCGGAGACATCATCATGGCGGATAAATTCCGGCCAGGCATCGGCCGTAAGCAAACGCTGCTTTTCATAAAGATCTCTGCGCTCTTTCAATGATACGACCTGATATTGATTCTTCATTTCCATTCCTCAAGTAAAATTGATTTTACAACGATTTCCCTACGACCTGGGTAAAAACAACTTTCTCATAATCACCCAACTTCATAATCCCGTGAAGCTTATCCCTGTCAACAAGGCTTAACAGGGCGGTATTCCAATCCTCTGCGGCGGCGTAGAGATAGACATTCTGGCTGATAAACCCCGTATCCGCCGTAGAGGTAAACCATTTTTTCTCCTCGTCATTACCGAAAACAAATCTTTTGAATTTCGAGAAATCGGAGACATAAATCAATCCTAAGGGAGCGGTCTTCATCATTTTCTGCGTACCGAGATTCCCGCGAATATCCAAAGGTAAAATCTCCTCCAGCCGATGTTTTTCTTCATCATAAAGAAATAAGCCTTTTGATAGGGCGATATAAACTTTGATCTCCTGGGTATTGCAGGCGGAGGGAGCCGTCCGCCTGCTCTTGCTCCTTTTCGTCTCCTTCCGGGTAATGCCGCAGGCGGCCCATAGGAGATTTGAAATTTCCTGATCCGTAAATTCAGCCTGAACCCACTTCCGTCTTGTCCGCCTTTTAGCCAAAGCGCTCATCAAGGGAAAATCCAACTCCCTCTGAGGCGGCGGCAGCTGATAAATTGCTCTCATAATTATTTCCTGCTATCCCTCGGTTGAGAAAATGGTAAACGAAATATTTTTAATTGTAAAATTAATTTTTAAAATCGCCTTCTATTCAGCGCAGGCGGATAGGCACCTCATCGGGAGCAATAGGTTCGGAAACCTTGGGGTTTAGGAAAATGCCCGGTCGGAGCTATATCTATCTCCTCCCTACGCAGCTTAGGTGGAAGAGTTCCAGATAACCGAAGGATCCATCTTTCCCAGGTCGGCGGTACAGGTCCGGGCCATGACGCCGGCCAGCTGCTCCGTTACGTCGCGGACAAATTCACTTACCCCGGCGGCGCCCTTCTCCTGCAGCGCAGGCATCAGGGCCCTTCCGATGGACACGGCCGAAGCTCCCAGGGCCAGAGCCTTGAAAACATCCATCCCGCTCTCCACGCCGCAGTCGAGGAAAATCGGGATCTCCCCGCCTATCACACGCGCTATTTTCGGCAGGATCATGAGAGGGGGAACGGCGTAATCCATGATGCCGTGGTGATGGGATAGGACAACTCCCTGCACGCCCGCTTCCAGGCACTTCTCCGCATCCCGCTCGCTGAGCACGCCTTTGACAACAAAGGGCAGAGACGTCGACCGGACAAAAGTTTTCAGCTCGCCCAGAGATTTGCCGGTCATTTTCTGACCGAGCACCACATCGTAAGTTCCCTTGCCCGAAAAGGAGTGGTCCAGGTCCATTCCCACGGCCAGGCACCCGCACTTTTCGGCATGCTCAATCCTCTGGATGACATAAGCGTTATTCTCATAGGGCTTGACGATTTTTATCGTCTCGGCTCCGGTGGAAGTAATCTCCTCCAGTTCCTTCTCATCCCCCATGCCGCACCAGTTGACCGCATGGGCCTCCGCAGCGCCTCGGGCCATCTCGACCATGCCGCTCTTTCCCTCATACTTCAGATGGGAAAGGGCGGACATCATGACGGGGGTGTCAAACGTCTTTCCGTAAAGAGTCAGCTTCGTAGAGGGCAGGACCGAATCGATATGGCGCATTTCCACCAGCAAAGAATCAAAATACTCCCTGGTAATCCGGTTGGAATCGCCCGGTCTTTTCTGTTTGATCTCGTTTTCGGCCATTACATAACTCCCCTATAGTGTGATTTGCTTTGGATGCTTTTTATCCTATACCCTATAGGGGACAAAGAAAAGGGGATTCTTCCCTATTCCACGCCAACCCATAAATTGGAATTGCCGAAATAGTCGTCCAGGCCCTTACTGAACCAGCGCCCGCTCAGGGTGGTTTTGATCAGTTCCGCCTTAACCTCTTCGGACACGGATTTGTCCTTCTCCATATCTTCCAGAATTTTCCCGTAGCTGTCCCTCTCCCGGGACATGGTGATGACAGCCTTTTCCCTGGTGGCATCCAGCTTTAACTGGGAGGGGCCGCTGTCCGCGGAGTTCCAGGATTCCCAGGTAACGAGATCCTCCCCGTTGGGATCCCCCTCCCAGAGGAAATGGCCTATGTAGGCGGTAAACTTATCGGCCAGTTCCCGGGCGCCCGGGCTCTCGAATGAGGCGGGGAACAGGGAGGAAAAGCCGGAAGGTTCATGGGCCAGGAAGGGGATCCAGATGCCGTGGAAGGAGCCGAAAAGCCCGGCCATGCCCTCGCCGACCACTTCCGGATCGTTTCCGAAATCGAAATCCACCGTATAGATGGGAGCATCGTAGGAGTCGAACATTTTCTCCGCCGATTCCTGGGCATTGAAAAGCTCGTAGAGCCGTCCTCCGTACTCTTTGACAAAACGATAGTTCTTCGCTTCCTCCGTATCTCCCAGAAGGACTTCATCGGGATACATGACAAAGGGGCTGTCCCACCGGGAGAACAGGGTAAACTCCTGTGAACCGGTTACCATGATAAGGGGGACGTCGTTGTATTTCTTCGTGGCGAATCCCTCTTCGGGAAGAACGTATCCGTCGTTGTAAAGATGGGGGAACACGGCCATGCGGATCCCGGCGTTGGCCATCAGAGGAGCCAGACGATCGGCGGGCAGGCCATAGAGGTAATCCTTAACGTCTTCTTCAGGAGACATAACCCATACAGCCGCTTCCTCCTCGGTCGCCTTAATCCCGTCTTCCACCACCAGGGGAGCGATCGCGCCGGCAATAAGACCGGTGCTGAGGGCCGAATCGGCCAGGGTCATTCCGCCACTGAAGGAGAGGGCCTTGTGGAATTTCCCCTTGACGACGGGTGAAATAAGCAGAGCCATGACATCACGTCCGCCGGCGGAGAAACCGGAAATGGTCACGTTGCCGGGATCCCCCCCGAAAAAGCCGATATTCGCCTGCACCCAATCCAGGGCTTTGGCAATATCCAGAACAGTATAGTTTCCCGAATCTTCCCCCCTGTCCCCGGTTCTCAGGGCGGGGAGGTTATTGAAGCCCAATAGGCCCAGCCTGTAATTAGCCGAGACAACGACGGAATCGGTAAGGATCGACAGATAGCGGGCATTCAATTCTCCGCTGGCTCCGGTCTGATTATTACCTCCGTGGATATAGAAAAGAACGGGCAGACTCTGCTCATCACTGTTCGGGCGGTAAATATCCAGATTCAGGCAGTCTTCCGATCCGATGATTTCTCCCCCCCGGGCGGCTTGAATACCCATATTCCCGCTCCGGGTGGCATCGAGAATTCCCTCCCAGGATTCCGGATCAACCGGCGCTTTCCACCGCAGTTCCCCTTCGGGAGCTTTCCCGTAGGGGATGCCTTTGAATATCAACGCATTGGATTCCCCATCCACCGCCCCCTGGACTTTTCCGAATTCCGTATCCTGAACGGTGCCGTTCACATAAACGGGAAGCTGCGCCAAGCCCGTTCCGCCGCTTGTACAGGCAGAGAAAAGAGCGCCGGCGATTACAAGAAATAGTAATGCGGCTCTTTTTTCACCTACTCTTGCTGCTTTTACGTATACCACGATCATTCCTCCTGATAAGAATCTCTGTTATATCCAGTTTATGTATTTTTCCGCTGAAAAGCAAAGTTCCATAGAAATAATCCGCTGTCATCTATTCGGAGAGTGGTGCCTATCGCCGGGGATTGAGCCGCATCGGTTTCCTAAACGGCATTACCCAGATGATGATCGGGATGTTCCGGATTCTCGGAATCCTTCAGTCTCTTGTTCAGAATCAGATAGTGTTCCGAGGGAAGGGATTCCCAGAATTCCCCGGGATAAAGCCAGACCTTATGCCGTTTCCACCGCCGGGCCTCATGGGGCCCCCGCTGTATCTCCGCATCCCCGTTTACGGGCAGATCGGTGTGACGTACTTTCACCGAGTCGAGGGCCCGGCCGTCAATCCGGCAGAAGACCTCGGGACCGGTGATTCTCAGACGGAAGTTTTCGGGGTGATTCCCGAAGGGGGTTCCCAGGTACAGCTGGAATTCACTGGCGGTGAGGGAGTCTATCCACTCCCTGTTCTCCTGGAGAAAATCAATGGTATCGTCCAGGGCCCTGTCATCCGATTCGGGCAGGCCGAAAATCATCAGTGCCAGATTGTTGATGCCCGCACGGGAGGAGTCTTTCAGGACACGGGCGACTTCCCGGGGATTCGTTCCCTTGCCCGCCCGGTTCAGCAGCTGCTCATTCCCCGACTCTACGCCCCAGCTGATCCACTTGCAGCCCGAACGGGAAAGAAGCGTCAGGATCTCGCCCGTCATATCTCCGCTCGGCCGCCCCATAAAGGTATAGTTAATCTTCAGTTTACGGTCCAGGATTTCCCGGGCGAAGGGCTCCAGGAATACTCCGTCCAGATACTGATCGGTCACATAGAAATCGGTTACGCCGTACTCACGGACACAGCGCTCGATCTGATCGGCCGCCCGGACGGCATCCAGACAGCGGTATCGTCCGAAGGAGAAATTATGCGCACAGAACCGGCATCGTCTCCACTGACATCCCCGGGAGAACTGTACGGGGAGCACGGGTCTCGGATTATGATATGATCCGAAGGGCACCCAGGAGAAATCCGGGTCGGGCAGGGAGTCCATGACGGGCGGGCGCAGCGGCGCCTCGAGAATAACCACATCACCCCGGCGGCTGTACAGTCCGGGAATAAGGGTATCTTCATCCCCGTTCAGAAAGACTTCCAGAGCCTCTTCCCCTTCGCCGGTGAAAATTCCCTCTATCCATGACGCCTGGTTGAGAAGGTCTTCCGGTTTGACAAGAAGTGTCGCCGCGCCTCCCAGATACAGGCGGCACGCCCTTCTCTCCCTGATCCATCGGGAAAATCCCAGGGTAAATAGCAGCTGGTCGGGAAAAAGGCAGGAGAACATGATAACGGGGCTGAAGGATTCAAAGGACCCTTCGAGAAACAGGAAAACCCTTTCCAGTACTTCGTCGGCGGTTCCCCTATCCAGATACCGGGAAATACGGCGCAGAATATCCGAAGAGTCTCCCTTGAGAGCATCCCCCACAGGCTTGTGCGATTCATAAAATTCGCGATTGAAAACCCCGAGCTGCCCTTTGATAAAGCGAAGATACTCCTCATACTCCGGCTTCTGCTCTGCCAGATTGTTCCAGTAAAGGATATTCAGGTCGGTAAGAATTAATTTATCCGGGCCGATCTGGCGGTCAATATAACTTTTAAGAAGGGAAATGCCCAGAGGAATATAGGTGGGAGAACAGGCGGGCGGGAATATAAGAGGTACCATATATATAATTTTCTCCAGATATCTGTTTTATTTTGCTAGAGATGAGATACAGCCTTTGGCCTCCCCGTGTCAAGGACTTCCCGCCTATAAAAAGCAGCCCTCGTCTGGCCGCCGCTGAGGAGAGACAGAGATACGAAAGATCACGGCGGAATAGCACTTTCTCAAAAAAAGATTTGCGTCCATGAACAGGGATCGTTATACTTCTGTTATTGATTCAATATAATAGTGAATTAAAAAATCAGATGGGAAGATTTATGAAAAAACAGGCCCTGGCGTCAAAGATTGAAATCCTCATAATCGTATTCCTCAGCATTCTTGTTTTTTTTCTGTCCGGAAGATTTGATCTCCTTGAAAAGATCATGCAGTTTGTCCACGCCCACGAGAACTATGAACTGGATGAGCTGATTCCCGTCTTTATCTTTCTTGTGTTCGCGTTCTTCTTCCTTTTTGTCAAACGGTCGCGAAAACTGATCAAGGCGGACAGGGAGATCAAGCATCTGCAGGGAATAATACCCATCTGCTCCGTCTGCAAAAAAATAAGGGATGAAGAAGGATTCTGGCAGCAGATAGAATCATATATCAGCAGCCACTCCGATGCGGAGTTTTCCCACGGAATCTGCAACGACTGCGCACAGAAAATGTACGGAGAGGAATTCACGAAAAAGCCGGGCCGTTAACAGGCATAGCCCCGTTTCCGCCCCTCTCCCGCCGGATATTTTCCACGATTCCCCCTTACTCTTTTTCCATGAAAGACAGTATTCATCTCACCATAAGCCGAAAAGTCGTAACGGGACTCCTTATTTTTTATGCCATCACCGCCCTGTATCTGCTCTATTTCAGCCCCTTCTGCGGCCGGGCCCTCCCCCACCGCTCCTTTCAACCTGTTCCTTTTAAAACAATTGTTCAACAGGTAACCATGCCCCGCGGCATCGACCTGATGCTGGGTAATTTATTGGGTAATATCATCGTTCTTCTCCCCATCGGTTTTTTCCTCGCCCTCCTGGGCTGGACCCCGCCAAAAAGCAGAGCGGTTATGATCTTCATGGCGGCGGCCTTCTTCATTGAGCTGCTGCAGTTTCTCTTCTGGGTAGGCTGCATGGACATTGACGATATCTGGATGAACGGGGCCGGGGGACTTCTGGGCTTCCATTTGGGAAAGGGTCTGCTGAAATAACCCCGTATTGCCCTTTTCACGGCAGAAGCTTAACATAGAAGGGTATAATTTATAAGAAATGGGAGTAGAGGGTAGTTTATGACTGTGAAATTCGGAATAATCGGACTGGGAAATATTGCCAACAGATTCGCCTCGGTACTGGTTCAGGCAAAGGATGTATCATTAGCGGCCGTGGCCTCCAGAGACATGGGGAGATCAAGGGATTTCGCAGAAAAATACCGGGCCGCTAAATACTACGACAGCTATGACGCTCTTATCGAAGATAAGGACGTGAATATCATCTATATCGGGCTGACCCATAACTTCCACTACGACATCGTCAGGAAATGTCTTGAGAAGGGGAAAGCCGTTCTCTGCGAAAAACCGCTGGTAATAACGGAAAAAGAAGCCGCCGGGCTGGTTGAACTGTCCCGGAGCAAGAAGGTTCTCCTCATGGAAGCTATGTGGACCCGCTGCCTGCCCACGTTCCAGAAGGCAAAGGCCTGGGTCAAGTCAGGGCGCATCGGTACAATCAGCCTGATCAACGCCAGCTTCTCCTTCAACATTCCCTTCCTGCCCGAACATCGCCTGTATGATCCCGCCCTGGCGGGAGGCAGCCTCTATGACGCCGGAGTCTATCCCATTGAGTTCGCCATAGGCATAATGGATGAAATCCCCTCGGAAACGAAGGGAGTCGCCCATATCTGCTCCACCGGCGTTGATGATTTCTACAGCATCGCCATGGGATTTGAAAGCGGAGCCCTGGCCTCTCTGACCTGCGGTTTCAAAGCCAATACCAACAGAGACGCCGTTATTTACGGAACCGAAGGTCATGTTGTCGTTTACAACTTCCTCGGATCTCCCAAATGCGAATGTTTCGATAAAGAGGGAAAGCTGGTGGAATCCTTTGAAGCCGACTTCAACGACGGCTTTATCTACGAGATTGAACATGCCGCCCAGCTGTTCAGAGAGGATAAAACGGAGAGCCCCCTCATCCCCCACCGGGATACACTGGCCTGTGCCAGGATCTTCGATATCCTCAAGAAGAGTTGAGGGGAGCCCTGTAAAGATTTGCCCGCAGTTGAACTACGGCAGCTTGTTTTTCATGATGATTCTGACTTCTTTGGTCTTCACATCAATGTATTTTACCAGCAGGGAGACTTTGTTCTCATCATTGATCAGATTCCAATAGAAGTCCAGATTCTCTTCCTGTCCCTGAAGAATAGTGACAATCAAAGGATCCCCCGGAAAGGAAGGCAGGGGACTGCCGTCTTTCTCGTAAGTATGTATCATGTGGCCGTATCCGGGGAGGAACCGGGGATAGCGGTAAAAATTCTTGCTGTGCATCCCCTTTATGTTCTTAATGGATTTGAGAATGGACAGGCGGTAACCGCCTTCGGCTAAATCCACCAGACCGGTAATCCGGGGCGTACAGTTAGGATCATCCGGCTCATACTCCCTGGATTCCAGGGCATTCTGAAAACTCACCTGGTTTAAAATCCCGTTATAAACCGTATCCGACTGATCGCCGTTGGCCACGATGTGGGCTCCCTTGTATTCCCGGGTACAGTTGTAAATTATCAGACTGGGGTCTTCCATTTTCGATTCATCAAAAGCCTCGGTTCTGACATTATCGCCCTGCATGGTGAAAATCCTGTTCCGGCTGTTCTCCGATCTTCCCATGGTCCAGTATATCTGCGCGATCTGGCTTTCGTCGGGAGTCATTCCGATGATAATTCCCCTGCCGGGATAATCGTTACTCCCCAATACCTTGATGTTTTCCTGTGAATACTTTTCTAAATCCATGCGACTCGCTCCTATCAATCTGCTTATGATAAAATAGGAGAAATAGACGATTAACTCAAGAGACCGGTACCGTGTCGGGAAAATCTAAGCTCTCCGCACCGCCCGGGCAGCCTTCTTAGCCTCCAAACGGGCTTTAACGCTCTTCAAAAGCATCATGTTCTCCCTCTCCTGCTCCTCCAGACGGCTGGATATCAGGCCCAGGGACTCTTCCAGGTCGGGAATGGCGATTTTCTCCAGAGCGTTAACCTTGCGGATTGTCTTCTTCACCTCCCGGGCAAGGCGCATGATGGATATCTTCAGCTCCGAAAGATGGCCCATCTCCTTCAGGGCTTCCTGAAACAGCCGGACCCCTTCATCGATATAGGGCGATGTATTAACGGGAGAGAAGAAGGGGCCTTCTCCGCTGAACTCGGTCTCCACCACAGGGAGGGAGACTCCCATCACCTTCCGCTTATTCAGGCGAATCTCGCTCTCCACATTAATCGATTCGGAAAGACTGGTCACCCGCCGCTTTCCCATACGCAGAACCGCCTCTTCCAGATTCCGATAGGCCAGAGCCAGGGCTTCCTCCACCCGGGTCTGAAACGCTTCGGTCTGATCCACCAGGTTCAGTAGCTCCATCACCAGGATATTCCGTTTCTGATCGAGAAGCTCGTATCCCTGCTTCGCGAATTTCAGCTCGTCCTTGATTTTGAGAAAATTCGATTTGGTAGGCGCAACCTGGCTCATTTAATAAAAGAACTCCTCAATCTCCTCATCGGTAACCCGGTGCAGCTCCTCCGCCGGCAGCGCCTTGAGCACGGACCAGCCGATATCCAGAGTCTCCTCTATGCTGCGGTTCTCGTCGTGCCTCTGATTCACGAACTCCCGCTCGAACCTTTCGCCGAACTCCATATACTGCTTATCCAGGGGGGTCAACTCCTCTTCCCCGATTACGCTGGCCAGATTCCGTACGTCCTTCACATAGCTGTAGGCCGCGAAAAGCTGGCTGGAGAGGTGGGGATGGTCCTTCCTTGTCATGCCCTCTCCTATGCCGTCCTTCATCAGCCTCGAGAGGCTGGGAAGACCCGCCACAGGGGGGTAGAGGTTCCGGCCGTGCATCTCCCGCTCGAAAACGATCTGCCCCTCCGTGATATACCCGGAAAGGTCGGGGATGGGATGGGAGATGTCATCATTGGGCATGGTCAGAATGGGAATCTGGGTGATGGAACCGTTCCGTCCCTTGATCATGCCCGCCCGCTCGTAGATCTCGGCCAGGTTGGAGTAGAGGTAGCCGGGATAGCCCTTGCGGCTGGGGATCTCCCCCCGCAGGGTGCTGATCTCCCTGAGGGACTCGCAGTAGTTGGACATGTCGGTCATGATCACCAGCACATGCATATCGCAGTCAAAGGCCAGATGCTCGGCCAGGGTCAGGGCGGTTTTCGGGGTGATGATTCTCTCGATGGAGGGATCGTCCGCCAGGGAGAGGAAAAGGGCCACCTTATCCAGAACGCCCGACTCCTCGAAGGTGCGGATGAAGAACTGGGCCACGTCGTTCTTGACGCCCATGGCGGCGAATACGATGGCGAAATCCGACTCCTCCCCCTTGATGCGGGCCTGGCGGGTGATCTGGGCGGCCAGTTCGTTGTGGGGCAGGCCGTTACCCGAAAAGATGGGCAGCTTCTGCCCGCGGATGAGGGTATTCATCCCGTCGATCACGCTGATGCCGGTCTGAATAAAGTCCCGGGGATAGGAACGGCTCGTAGGATTGATGGGCCGCCCGTTCACATCCTGCTCGGCCGTGGCCACGGGTACCGGGCCGTCGTCCCGTGGAACACCCAGGCCGTTGAAGACCCGGCCGAGCATCTCCTTTGTCACACCAAGCGTTAGCGGCTCACCCATAAAACGGGCGCTGGTGCCGGGCAGGTTCAGACCGGCCGTTCCTTCGAAGACCTGCACGCAGACCACTTCGTCGGAGGTGTCCAGAACCATACCCAGGCGCACCTTGCCCGCCGGATCGACGCACTCCACCAGTTCCTGATACCCCACGGGGTGGGTGTTTCTGATAAAAACCAGCGGTCCGTCAATCCGATCGACTCCTACATATTCCCTTCCGGCCAAAAGCCGTTTTTCATCAATATCCGGGAGTTCGTCTTGTTTGTTGCTTCCAGGCACATTTTTAGTCATTTTGTGCTCCTTTTAGGAGAGAATGAGCCCCATATATGATTATATGGGGCGATTGAACGACGAAGAAGGGGTGCTAAAGGGCAAAAATGGGACGGAATTGAATAAGCAAGACGAACTCCTTTAAGCATACAAATCCTCCAGTTTGGCAAATCCCCGCTCCATTTTTAACATGAGCCGATCGAACTGGTCCGGCTCATCATTGGGGATGGTCAGTTTCATCTTGGAGATGTCCTGCAGCACTTTCATTTTGTGTATCTTGGTCAGGGGGACTCCCGCCTTGATGGCTTCGCTGCCCCGGTCATAGTAACCGGTGATCACGGCGAGCATGCGGGTCTGCTTCTCCACGGTGCTGTATTTGTCTATGTCGTCAAAGGCGTTCTGCTGGAGAAAGGCGTTCTTGAAGAGGGTACACACTTCGGTGATGAACCTCTGACTGTCCGGCAGGGCATCGGGGCCTACCAGCTTAATAACCTGCTGCAGCTTCACTTCCTTCTGCAGGAGCTCCATGATCATCCGCCGGTTCTCCAGGAACTCCTTGCCCGCCTTCTCGGCCCAATAGGGGGCCACGTCATCGGTATATTCGCTGTAGCTCTCCAGCCAGCCGATGGCCGGATAGTGGCGGGCATTGGCTAGCTGACGGTCCAGGGCCCAGAAGCAGCGGACGAAGCGCTTGGTATGCTGGGTGACCGGCTCGGAGAAATCGCCCCCGGGGGGAGAAACGGCCCCGATGACCGAAACGGACCCCTCCTCGCCGCAGAGGCAGGTCATGTAGCCGGCCCGTTCGTAGAACTCGGCGATCCGGGTGGGCAGGTAGGCGGGGAATCCCTCCTCGGCGGGCATCTCCTCCATGCGGCCGGATAGCTCGCGGAGCGCCTCGGCCCAGCGGCTGGTGGAATCGGCCATGATGGCCACGTGCAGCCCCATGTCCCGGTAGTATTCGGCCAGGGTGATGCCCGTGTAAATGCTCGCCTCCCGGGCGGAGACAGGCATGTTGGACGTATTGGCGATGAGAATGGTCCTCTCCATCAGGCTCCGGCCCGTGCGGGGATCGATCAGCTCGGGGAACTCGGTGAGCACGTCGGTCATCTCGTTGCCCCGCTCGCCGCATCCGATGTATACGATGATATCCGCGTCGCACCACTTGGCCACGGCGTGCTGGGTCATGGTCTTGCCCGTACCGAAACCGCCGGGAATGGCCACGGTGCCCCCTTTAGCCAGAGGAAAGAGGGCGTCGATGACCCGCTGGCCCGTGAGCAGAGGGATTTCCAGGGGCTTGCGGTTCTTTACCGGCCGGGGTCGGCGGATGGGCCATTTCTGGAACATATTCAGGGGGACTTCCCCCTTTTCCGTAGAGAGAACGGCCACCGTCTCCTCCACGGTGTAGGAACCCTCGGGCTTCAGAGAAACAATAACGCCCTCCATTCCGGGGGGAATGAGGAGCTTATGATTAATCCGCTGGCTCTCCTGAACAGAGGCGAAGACCATGCCACCCTTAACCGGAGTCCCTTCTTTCAACTCGGGGACAAAGGGCCAGAGTTTTTCCCGGTTCAGACTGGGCCGGCTGATCCCCTTTTCGATATAGATGCCGGAAAGCTTTTCCAGCTCTTCCAGGGGCCGCTGGATTCCGTCATAGATCGTCCCTATCAGGCCGGGCCCCAGTTCCACAGAAAGGGGGGCTCCCGTTCCGTAAATGTTATGCCCCGGGGCAATGCCCGTGGTATCCTCATACACCTGGATTATCGCTTCCCCGTTCTCGAGCTTGATAATCTCTCCGGTCAGCCGGGCTTCTCCCACCTGGACCAGCTCCTGCATCAAAGCGTCGGTTATTCCCTTGGCTTCGATAATAGGGCCGTTGACCCGTTTAACCTGTCCGACAATCCTCGTATCCCTGTTATCCACAATCACTCGCCCTCGAATAATTCTTCATATATGGCTTTGCGCAGTTCCGACTGCTTCCTCAAAAGGCGCGTATCAATCTGATTATTATACACCAGGCGCCCTCCTTTCTGCTTCGCCACCACGCCGGCGCCGATCAGGGGAGCATCGGAAGAGAGGCTGATTCTGACGTCCCGCCCGAACTCTTTCTTAAGCCTTTTCTCCTGTTCCCTGAGCCACTCGTCCGTCATAATTTCTCTTTCCCGAACTCTTCCGTTCAGTTCCACAGTCTCCACATCCAGCCCCAGGACCCCTTCCAGGACCCAGTCCGCCAGAACAGAGGAATACTCCTCCGTAGCGGTCATCCCGATAAGCTTCTCCCGGGTGTAATCCAGGGCTTCGGACATGAAGCGGTCGCGCAGCTGCAGCTCCTTGCGCCGGATCTCACTGGAGATTTTCTGATCGGAAAGCTTTTCCAGCCTCTTCCGTTCCTCCTCCAGCTGCTTCTCCGCCTCACGCATCAGGGACTCTTCCTGAGCCAGAGCGGATTTTTTCCGCGATTCGGCTCTTTTTTCGGCCTGGGAGACAAGCTCTTCCGCTTCGGTATGGGCATGGGTGAGTATCTCATCGAGAAATTCCCGGCTGCCCGTCACTTCCTTCTTCAAATGCCCTCTCCTCCTACAGATTAATACCGATGGCCTGATTCACCATCTCACGCAGAGTGGGCCGGTCAGGCAGGGGTCCTTCCCTGTCGGGAATTTCCACAATCAGGGGAAAATCGGCATTGAAGATGTAGTTATCCACTTCCTCCCGGATCATCTGCGCCGTTCTTTCGGTCATGATGATGATGGCCGTATTACCGTCTTTCAGGCACTCGCGGAAGGCATCATGGGCCTGTTCGGCCGTACGTACCGTCTTCCCCGAAACTCCGGCCAGAGAAAAGCCGAGAACCGTATCCTCATCACCTATAATGAAGTAGCGCAATTACACCTTACCCAGAATGAGGAAGGCGATAACGAAGCCGAAAACGACGATACCTTCCGCCATGGCAATGAAAAGAAGGGCCTGGTTGCCCACTTCCGGCTTCTCCCCCATGGCGCCCATGGCGGCCGCACCCACGTGGGAAATGGCGAATCCCGCGCCCAGAGCTCCGAACCCGAAGGCCAGGGCCGCCGCGATATACGCCCAGAAGCTTCCGTCCGATGCCGCTGCGGCATGGGCTGTCTCCTCGGCGAACAGAGGGGTCCCGGCCAGCAGAAGGAACCCCAGTACGCCTGTCACGCCAACAAAGGCCTTCCTGGAAATACTCACAATGTTTCTCATCCTATCTCTCCTTTCGACTCTTATATAATGCAAAGTAGAGAATGGAAAATGATCCACTCTCCCCGATTTTCTTCATTCTTCATTCTACTTCCGCTGTCATCTTTCGGCTTTCAATAATCACTATCCAGCGCCATAGGCCGGTAGGCTCTGCCGCTTCCTTTGAAGAATTTGGCAAAGAACTCGTAATAGTTGAGACGGAGGGACTGGATCCCCGCGCTCAGCCCTTCCAGCGCCGTGACCAGGGCGTTCCCCAGAATCAGCACGACAATTCCCACCAGAGAAACCGCTTCGCCTCCGCCTACCATGACGGCGATACTGTAAAAGGCGGTCATCAGACTCACGTGGGCAATTCCCAGCCCGGCGACTCTCATAAAGGAGAGAACATTGGAGAGATAGCCGGCATATACCTCCAGAATCTCCACAACCCCTTCCATGACAGCATCCACGGCTCCGGGCGGTTTTCCGTGGCCATTACCCTTTCTGTGTTCCCTGCGGTGGTGAATCACTTCAGCCACCGGCTTGACGAAGAGCAGCAGAGTGGGAAAAATCAGTCCGAAAAAGAGCCAGATATCCCCTGGGAGGCTCTGCATGTCGCTGGCGAGAAAGGAGCGGATGATAAAGAAACCGGCCCCGATAATCCAGATGCCCAGAATTCCGCCCTTGTCCAGAAACAGATGCAGCCAGTCCCGCCGGGCGGCCATATTCACGCAGTTGATCATCAGCCCGATCTCCATCACCGCCAGGCCGAACCACAGGGTAATTCCCAGTATGGCCATGATGGACTGGACCGGTCCTCCCGAAACATGGCCGTTTACCACATCGTGATAGTTGAACCAGAGGCTGGGTGTCCAGGAAAAACCGAACCAGGAACCGAAAAGGAGCCCGAAAACAAAGGCGCTCGCTCCGCAGTACATCATCAGGGGCATCAGGGTTTTCACCTCTTTCCCCTCACGCCGGGTGTTCAGGTATCCTATCAGCCCGATAATAAAGACCACCAGTCCCTGGCCGGCGTCGCCGAACATGAGACCGAACATGAGAAAATAGGCCACAGCGACAAAGGGGGTGGGATTCAGGGTGCCGTATTTCGGCGTGGCATAATTGGTCACCAGATTCTGAAAGGGTTTCAGCGCCCGGGGGGACTTGAGGGCGGAAGGAGGCGTCAGATGCTCTTCCCTCTCCGCTTCCCCAGCGTCGTACCACTCGAGATAACACCGCTTTTCGCAGACCCTGAGGATGGCCTCTTCCAGTTCGTTCTTCCTGTCCGCGGGAAGCCACCCGGAGAAAAGATAGGTCCGGGCGGTACGGCTGAATCTGACCTGTACTTTATAGTAGAGTTCGCTGGCCCGCAGTTTTTTCCAGAGCTCCAGGAGCCCCTCCTGCTCCTCACCGATAAGTGTGTAGACCTGCGTTTTTTTCTCCTGCTGCCTGGCCCTGACAGCCTGAATCTGTTCCTGAAGATCGCGGAGAATCCGTTCCTTGGAGTAGGAGTCGTAGGTCAGCCCCTCACCTTCGCGAAAGCCGACCTGGCCCAGTGAGGCGGAGACCCGGGAATCATCCCGCTTCAGGGAGATAAGCAGATAGAAGTCCGCTTCCTCGCCGGCCTTCATCAGGGAGGTGGGCATTTCGGCGAGCAGCTTTTCCAGCAGGGGAACCTTATCGCTGTCCATGTAGCCAGTGCGGATCTTCAGGAACGAGTAGACCGATTCATTCTTCGCCAGGCTGTTCAGATCATCGACCAGCTCCATCTGACGGCGGAGTTCCTCGGTCTTAAGATACTCTTCCTGGAGAAGATGCTGTTCCTCCCGGATCGCTTCCACCCGGTCCGACACCTTTTTCACGGTCATGTCCGCCTTATCCGGATCCACCAGTTCCAGCGTTTCCAGATCCTCCGCCCGGGGAACGGGCAGTACGGCGCTGGAAAGGGAAAGCAGATACTCCAGCCGCCTGCGCACTTCGGTGAATTTATCCAGGGAAACACGGGGTTCCACCCTGTCCAGCTTTTTGTCCAGATCCCGGGAGATCTCCTTGATGGAGATGAAATCCAGGACGCCCTTTTCCAGAAGCAGCCGGGTCAGCCCGTCCAGATCCTGTTCCAGCACCACGGCGGATAGCTGTTTCATGGCCGATGTCATTATCATAACAGCCCCCTGACCCGCTCCGGAGAGAGGCGGTAATATTTGGCGTTGAGAACCAGCATGAGCCGGGCGATCTCCTTCTTGGAAAAGTGCACGTAGGCCAGAATGACCCCGATAGAAAAGGGATAGCCCCTCAGGGCTTTACGCGATTCCCCGTCCATGACCGTCTCGTAGGCGGTCTCCATGAAGCTCAGGCTGTCCCGGGCGGCGGACGAATCGGTGCTTATGAGGGCGGCGTACTCGGGAAAATACCTCTTGAGCAGCCCGGCATGATCAAATTCCTCCGCCCCGAGCTCCTCTGTGAGAATCTTTCGGTTCAGCCTCAGTCCCCCGGCGATGAGGGAGGAGAGGATTTTGCCGCTGTCCAGTTCGAAATAGTGCTTGAGGCGAACCACCGTATTCAGATTGATCAGATCGATCTGGGAGCCGATGGCGGTCCGGGCCGGTTCGCGGTCTTTGCGCGGAAGGGTTTCGATGCTTTTCCAGAGGGATTCGTAATAAACCTTGTCAAGCTCCAGTTCCACGGGAAAAAGGGAACCCTTCTTAAAGGATTCGCTGGCCCCTCTGGCAACCGGTTCCATATAGGGCGTTCCCTGAAGCAGAGTGACCACATCGGAGATCTCCTCGGCATTGATCAGACCGTCGATGGGCAGGGAGGACTCGATCTTCTCACGGAAGACATATCCCGTGTAGGCGTTGATGTCCCGTCCCCTCACCTTGCGGTCGAACCAGAGCCTGAGCAGATTCTTCAGGTTGTCCACTTCGTAGAAAACCGTCAGTTTCTGGATAAACGGCTGGAGGGATTTATCCACCCGGGCGTAAAGATCCCGGTACAAATCGACCTCGGTCATATACAGGGCGTTCTCGCAGGTACGGATATCGCCGGTGTCTTCGTAAAGGTTGACCAGATTATCGTATTTACTGTTTTTCAGAAGGGCCATGGCCGAGGACAGAGATTCACAATCGGCCAGACGATGGAAAAAATCGTCTGTCAGAAGCTGACTGAGCCGTCCCCGCAGGCGGGCATTAATATAGGCGTATCGTTTCAGCTCGGACATAGGATGTATTACTAGTTTGCCACGGAAACGGCGATATGGCCAGTTTTTTTTTGACGAATCTTTTCCCGGGTCCGGAGATTTCACGAAATAACGGAAAGAACTCTTGACTCTGAATAGATCCGGGGATATTCCATATCTATGGGATATCATGAACGGAACGACTATCTTTTATCCTTTGCGGAGGAGATCCGCAAAGCCCGCAGATATGCCGGTTATTCACGGGAGAAGCTGGCGGAACAGGCAGGAGTCCATCCCAATACCATTGCCTTGGCGGAGAGGGCAGAACGGGACCTGAACATAATAAGCCAGACGAGAATTCTGGCCGCCCTGGGCTGCCGGAAAGTAAGCCTCTGCGACGGCTGCCTTGATCTGACGTTTTCCGAGGAATGGTGTGAACGGGATGATCTTCTGGCTCTGAATGACTCATTCATCATCAGCTGTATCGGGGAGACGCTCCGGCGGAAAAGGAACGCCCTGGGAATGACCCTTGAAGATCTCTCTTCGAAGACCCATCTGCATATTAACAGTTTATGGAACAGTGAGAACGGACTGGTAATTCCCAAGGGGAATACCCTTTTTAAACTTTATGATGCTCTGGGAATAATTAATGTTCAGGTTGATACAGGCGGCTCTATGCTTCAGCTGACCTGACTTATCACAATATCCTGTGTGGCTAAGACAATTCACCGGGGGTACTCTTTAATTAACCAATTTTTTTTATTAAGGAGAAACCCCTATGAAAAAGGATTTTTTACTTCCCCTCTTCCTCTCGGCTCTGCTCATTGCATCGTGCGATAATCTTCTGGATAACGAAAATGCCCCCGCCCCGCCCTGGTCGCCCCAGTATGCGGACAATGTGGTTTTGGTGGATTCCGATCTGTCATCCGTCACGGTCTGGGAAGAGGGCAATGTTTATTACATTGACGGTCTAATCAGAATGGCCTACGGCGGCACCCTGACGATCCAGCCGGGAGCTATCGTGAAATTTACCCATAATGGATATCTCTGGGCCGAAGCAGGTTCCCGGATTTACGCCAACGGAACATCGGAAAAACCGATTATCTTCACATCTGCCAATGACTCCTCCACCGGAGGGGATTCCGTTCTTAACGACGGAAACCAGGCGCCCCTTGCCGGGGACTGGTATAATGTGGAGTTGGAATCGGGATGTATCGGAAACGAATTCCAATATTGCCGGTTCTCCTACGGAGGCAGGGAAAAGACCGCTGTTCTGAAAATCGATGAGGCGGAAGCCTCCGTGGAATACTGTACTTTCCGGGATAATCTCGGGGGACACCCCTATGACGGAACGGCTCTTGCAGCGGCGTCACTGGACGCATCGACGGCCGCAGACAATACGGGAATAGCCAACAATACCTTCTACCGGAACTACTGGCCCCTGGCGATAAACTGCCGGATGGGTCTGAATGACAGCAATACCTTCTCCTTCGACGAGGACGGAGACGCGACGACAGAGGACGAAGTAAATACCCATCAGGGAATATATGTCAATAACGGCAACATAGATGATAATATATCGTGGGATGAAACGGAGGTTCCCCTCTGCTTTTTCGGCAACCTGCTGAGATTGACCGCCAATACCACCCTTTCCATCGCTTCGGGAACCGTCATAAAATCCAGCAATACCGAATTTCAAATAGAATACGGCGCCCATCTGAATCGGGACGGAGTGATATTCACGTCTTTCCGGGATGATCTAACGGGAGATACCAACGGCGACGGGAATGCATCGGAAGCGGTCAACGGTGACTGGATCGGAATAGGAATACTGGATAATGACGGCAATATAGATTATGTGGCAAGGGATAATGACGGGTCCGTCCGCTATTCTGAAGAGGGCTAGTCAAAGAGCTTTCAGATAAAGCTCCCGTAAATCCCCTTTCGAAAAGAGAGCCGGATGATTTTCCATCCCTGCGGCTGAGACTTTCAGGCAGTTCTCCACCATCCAGTCCACATCTTCTTCGAGAACTCCTTCCTGTGAAAGGGATGTCGTCAGACCGATATCGGCCAAAAGCGCCTTTATCCGCGCCACGCAGTCATGTTCATCCTTGCCGCCGAGAAGCCGGGATATGGCGGCGAACTTTTCGGGGGCTTTATCTATGGACGCCTCGAACATCACCGGGGTCAGAGCGGCCAGTCCCCGGCCGTGTACGATGTTTCTTAAACCGCTCGCCGGATGCTCCGCCCCGTGGGGTGCGGTTACCCCGGCGCTGTTAATAACCATCCCTCCGATGGTACTGGCCAGGGAAAGCTTCTCCCAGGCGGCCCCGTCAGCGTAATCATGATATACTTTCGGAAGCGCTTCGGCGGCCAGGGCGATTCCTTCAAGGGCAAGAGCCGCCGTCAGGGGCTGGCAGATTTTTGAGAGGTAAGCCTCCATATTATGGCATAGCGCATCAAATCCGACGGAAGCGAGGATAGGGCGCGGCATGGTGACCATCAGTTCAGGATCGACAATGGATGCCCTGGCGATAATGGCCGGGCACCTCAGGGATTTCTTATCCTTCGTTACGGGATGGGAAAGCACGGCGAATCCGTTTCCTTCGCTTCCCGTTCCGCAGGTGGTGGGAACAAGAATAAGGGGAAGCGCCCTGTCGGAGGCTTTTATCCCGAAAATGTAATCGGAAATGTCCCCCTCGTTCAAGGCGAGAAAGGCGATTCCCTTGGCCGCGTCCATGATGCTTCCGCCGCCCAGTCCGACAACCACATCACAACCCTCTTTCACGGCGAGGGCGGCCCCTTCAGAAGCCGTCGTGGTAAGCGGGTTCTGTTCCACCCTGTCGAAAATGACAGAAGCGACACCCGCCTCATTCAGATAGCCGACGGCACGGTCCAAAAGTCCGCTCTTCTTCGTACTGTTCCTGCCGGTAACGATAAGGGCTTTTCTGCCCTGTCGGGCGGTCCATGTTCCCACTTCACGGACGCGGCCGTTGCCGAAAACAATATTTACAGGGAGATGATAATTAAATTTCATGGTTTTTCCTTTCGCTCTTTGTTCCAGTGTTTTTATCGGCGGATATTTTCCAGGCCGAAGTCTTCCGGCAGAGGAGAGTGGTAGAGCTCCGGATTGTTCAGCAGGAACTCTTCCCGGGCATTTTTCAGCAGTTCAGTTCCATTATGGAAGAGATCCCACAGACTTCCCCCCAGCACTTTTGCGGCGGTCATCATCGCTTTGAAAGCCATGGGTGACCCGGAGGCGGCCGAAGCCTGCCAGGAGTGGGAGGCCGTACCGATGGGCCATGTGCCCGTGGTGAACTGGGCGGTGGGGGTTATCCGGCTCACGTCTCCCACATCGGTCGATCCGGCCATGCACATTCCCCGGTCCCGGTTTTCCAGAATATCCCCGTGAAGAAGGGAATCCTTCAGGGAAAGGGGAGCGTACAGGCCCCTCAGGGAACCGGTTTTCTGCGCCTCGGTATATTCCCGGCTGAGCTCCCGGGCGAACTCTTCGTCGGCCCTGTCAAAGTCGGGAGCGCCGGCTTCCCGTAAATTTTTCAGCAGAAGATTCCCCAGAACCTCATTGGGCATCACATCGTAGCAGGCGGCGTCCATCTCGTAGGAGACCGATGTTTCGGTCATAAGGGCGGCGCCTTGGGCGATTTTTACCAACCTGTCAAAAATCTCGTCCACCTGGCTTCGCTCGGGAGCCCTCAGATAGTACCAGACCGAAGCGCTGGCCGGGACGATATTGGGCTCCCCTCCCCCTTCGGTTATGCTGTAATGAAGGCGGGCCGCATCGGGAATATGCTCCCGCAGATAGTTCGCTCCGATGTTCATAAGCTCCACCCCGTCCAGGGCGCTCCGTCCCGATTCGGGGGAGGCCGCCGCATGGGCCGCCTTGCCGGTAAAATGGAAATGAACCGAATCGAAGGCCAGGAAACGGCAGCCCCACACCGTATTAAGACTGGAAGGGTGCCAGGTCAGGCAGGCATCCAGATCGTCGAAAACCCCTTTCCGGGCCATAAGGACTTTACCCGAAAGTCTCTCCTCCGCCGGGCAGCCGTAAAAGCGGATCGTACCGTCCAGCCCTTCTGCTGCCAGCAGTTCCTTTGCCGCTACAGCTGCCGCAGCGGAAGCCGTTCCCAATAAGTTATGGCCGCAGCCGTGACCGTATGCCGTTTCGCTGCGGGGCCGGAGACGGGGTTCCCTAGTCTGAGACAGTCCCTTAAGGGCGTCATACTCCCCGGCCACACCGATGCGGGGATACCCCTTTCCGTATTCGGCGATAAAGGCCGTGGGAACACCCTCCACGGGTTTGATGGTAAAACCCTCTCTCTGAAGGGCCTCCTTTAAAAGCCCCGAAGCGAACTCTTCCCCGTATCCCGGCTCGGGTTTCTCCCAGATTTTATCGGCCAGAGAGAAAAACTCCTTCTTCCGGGAATCCAAATAGGTAAAAAGCTCACTTTTATTCATCATCATCTCCATCGATCATATGGCAGGCCACCCAATGGCCCGGTTCCTTCTCCCTCAGTTCCGGCCGCTTTTCCCGACAGAGGGCGCAGGCTTTCGGGCAGCGGGTCTGAAAGGCGCATCCCGGAGGGGGAGAAGACGGACTGGGAAGCTCCCCGTTCAGTACGGGGGGGGTATCCCTCCTCTCCCGGTCGAGGACCGCCTGGGGAATGGCGCTGATCAGCTGCTGCGTATAGGGATGCATGGGATTATCGAACAGACGGTCCGTATCTGTCAACTCGGCTATCCGTCCCAGGTAGATCACGGCAACCCGGTCACAGATATGACGGACCACCGAAAGGTCATGGGAGATAAACATATAGGAGAGCTCCCTGTCCTTCTGCAAATCCATCAACAGGTTCAGGATCTGGGACTGAATGGACACATCCAGGGCGGATACCGGCTCGTCGCAGATTATCAGGTCGGGATTCATAATCAGAGCCCGGGCGATAACGATTCTCTGCCTCTGTCCCCCGGAAAACTCATGGGGGTAGCGATCAATCTGGTCCCGGTTCAGCCCCACCTGCTCAAAGATATCGGCCACCTTCTTCTTAAGCTCCCCCTTGCTGATTTTCTGATGCACCATTAACGCCTCGCCGACGCTGGTTCCCACGGGAATACGCGGATTCAGGGAGGACATGGGATCCTGAAAAATCACCTGCATCTTCTTCCGCACCCGGCTGAGCGTACTGCTGTCAGCATTCACCAGGTTCTCCCCCTGAAAGAAAATGGCTCCGTCCGTGGGATTGATAAAGCGGAGCACCGCATTGCCCAGGGTAGACTTGCCGCAGCCCGATTCGCCTACCACGCCGAAGGTCTCTCCCGCTCGTATATCAAAGGAGACATCGTCAACGGCATGAATACGGCCGGTCTCTTTACCCAGAAGTCCGGCCCTGACGGGAAAATGGACCTTAAGATTTCTCACGCTCAGCACGTTTCTCTTACTGCTTATCTGCTCTTTCATTCCGTTATCCCTCACTCTTCCCGCTGTGGTAACAGGCAACCCTATGGTTCCCCTCCCCCACGCCTGTCAAGGGGGGCGCTTCACGGAAACATTCGCCCTCTGCGAATTCGCAGCGCGTATTGAACCGGCATCCCACGGGCCAGGCCGAAGGATCGGGTACAATGCCGGGGATCGTATTAAGCTTCTCCTTCCTCTTTCCCTTCAGTCCGGGGATACTGGCCAGAAGGGCCTTGGTATAGGGATGCTCCGGTTGTGAAAAAAGGGAAGTGATGCTCCCCGATTCCACAATCTTTCCAGCATACATAACGGCCACATCGTCGGCAACTTCCGCTACCACTCCCATGTCATGGGTTATGATGATGACCGCCGTGCCCGTTTCCCGGGCCAGTTCCTTAATCAGATGGAGGATCTGGGCCTGAATCGTCACATCCAGGGCGGTGGTCGGCTCATCGGCCAGAAGCACCGCCGGTTTACACACGAGGGCCGTGGCAATCATGACCCGCTGACACATTCCCCCGGAAAGCTCGAAGGGATACTGGTTCATCCTCTCTTCCGGATCGGGAATCCCCACCTTCTTCAGAATGGAAACGGCCTTCTCCCGGGCTTCCTTCTCCGAACAGGAGGAGTGAGACCGGATGGCCTCCATAATCTGCTTTCCCACGGTCATCAGCGGATCCAGGTCGGAGGCCGGCTCCTGGAAGATAATGGAAATCTCGTTTCCCCGAATCTTCTGCATCTCCTTCTCGCTGAACCCCGAGATCTCCCGGCCCAGCAGTTGCAGGGAGTCGGCTTCGATAACCGCCTGTCTGGGAAGAAGCCTCATCAGGGAGAGGGCGGTCATACTTTTTCCGCAGCCCGATTCCCCCACCAGGGCCAGAATCTTCCCCTTCTCCAGAGAAAAGCTGATGGTCTCCACGATGTTCTTGCCGTCTATACTCACGGATAGTTCTCTTACGTCGATGACTGTCTCACTCATTACTTATCTCCGTATGCTGTGGGGATCCAGAATATCCCGTAAAAAGTCCCCGATCATGTTGACCGAGAGGACCAGAAAGAAGAGGCAGAACCCGGGAAAGCTGGTGATCCACCAGGCGATGGAGAGGTAATTTCTCCCCGTACTCAGAATCGCCCCCCAGCTGGGCGTGGGCGGCTGAACCCCCAGTCCCAGAAAGGAGAGGCTGGCCTCGAAAAGAATCATCAAGCCGAATTCCAGGGTCATCACCACAATCAGGGGAGCGGCGATATTGGGAATGATGTGCCGGATGAAAATGGTCGGCACAGGCACTCCGGCGAACCGGGCGGCCCGCACATAGGGTTTATCCGCCACGGTCAGGGTCTGGGCATAGGAGACCCGGGCGTAACGGGGCCAGCGTGTAAAACCGAGGACAAATATCAGGTTTCCCAGTCCGGGACCGACAACGGCAACCGTCAGAATAGCCAGCAGGATGGGCGGGATGGACAGAACGATATCGACAATCCTCATGATAATCACCGCGACCATTCCCTTGTAGTATCCGGCCAGCATTCCCAGCCAGGTCCCGGCGACGGTCGAAACGACCACGGAGAGAAAAGCGACCAGCAGGGAGATGCGCGTTCCGTAGATGATGCGGCTCAGGAGATCCCGGCCCAGCTCATCGGTCCCCAGAAGATGGATGCCCCCGTCGGTGACCGTTCCCGGAGGCTTCAGCCGATGGAGAAGATCCTGCTTTACCGGATCGAAGGGAGCGAAAACCGGCGCGAACAAAGCCGCGACAAGAAAAAACAGGATGATGGCGGCAAATACATAAATCAGTATATTATTTTTAATCTTGATCATGATGATTTTTCCTGAAGTTTAATCCTCGGATCCACAATGCTGTAGAGAATATCCGCTATCAGATTGAGAAAGATGTAGACGAAGGAGCCGAGCAGGACGATGGCCTGAACCACGTTAAAGTCCCGCCCGTTGATGGCTTGGATGGCCAGCTGCCCCAGACCGGGCCAGGCGAATACGGTTTCCACGATGACCGCGCCGGCCAGCAGAGTCGCCAGTTCAATGGCGGCTATGGTAATAAGGGGAATCGACGAGTTTCTGAAGACGTGGCGGAAGAAAACCTTTCCGAAGGAGATTCCCTTGGCCCGGGCGGCCCGCACGTAGGGCTTGTCCATCTCCTCTATGATACTGGTCCGCAGAATCCGGGCGAAGGTTGCCATGGAGAGGGCTCCCAGGCTCACGGCGGGCAGAATAATCGCCCCGGCTCCTTCGGCCCCGGACGAGGGCAGAATCCTCCACCGGATCGAGAAAAGCATGATCAGGAGAATCCCGGACCAGAAGGTTGGCATGCTCTGCCCGACCAGAACCAGGGGCATCAGGATTTTCTCTGTCGCCTTTCCGTGCTTGAGGCCCGCCGCGATTCCCACGGGGATTCCGATGCCCACGGCCACGACCAGGGAGGCCAGGGCCAGGGTAAGCGTATAGGGTATCCGGGAGGCCAGGATCTCGGACACCGGCAGATTCTGCACGTAGGAGGTCCCCAGGTCACAATGGAGCAGCTGCCCCAGATAGCTTAAGTATTGAACAATTAATGGCTGATCGAATCCCAGCTGGGAACGCAGGCGGGCCACATCTTCGGCCGTGGCTGTCTCAGGCAGCAGAAGAAGGGTCGGATCCCCGGCGAAATGGAGGATAATAAAAACAAGGGTGATAACTCCCCACAGAGCCAGGAGAGTCTGCAGCAGACGCTTTATTAAAAATTGTACCATTACTGTTCCTTTTCGGCCTGATCTCATCTCCTGCCGGATATACGGGACATCCGGCAGGAGGATTCAGAGAATCAGGAATTGCCCCACTTCATATCCATAATGAAAAGACCTTCGTCGGCCATGGGTTTCCACTGCAGCTCGCTGGCTGCGCCATAGATAATTCCCACCTCGTAGAGGGGAATCACAGGAATCTCATCCTGAACGATCTGATGAGCTTCCCGGTAGAACTTCTTCCGAACTTCAATGTCCATGGAAGTCCGGGCGCCGTCAAGGGCGCTGTCCAGAGCCTCGTTTTTAATCGTCGTCCACTGGCTGCCGGAGTAGAGCATGGGGTACATGATGCCGTCCGCATCCTGAACACCGCCGGACCATCGGCCGAAGCTGGTGGTATCCTTGCTGTCATCGGACTGCATGTGCTGAAGAAAGGTGGACATGTCCATGGCGACGATTTTAACATTCAGACCCACATCGCTCAACATCTGCTGAATGGCGGCGACCACTCTCTGGTCGAAGGTTGCCGGGGCCGTCAGCAATTCGATCTCTTTGTTCCCGATGCCCGATTCCGCAACAAGGGCCTTGGCTTTTTCCGGATCGTAGGGATAGCCTTTGAAGGAGGCATCGTAACCGAAGGAGGTAATTCCCACCATGACGTTGGCGACTTTGGAGTATCCCCCCTTGAGACCGTCGACAATCAGGTTCTTATCGATGGCATAGGCGATAGCCTGTCTTACCTTGATATCGGCGGTAGGACCGTAAAGGGTATTAATCCTGAAGTAGGCGATTCTCTCTGTGGGAACGGAGAGGACCTTGATATCGGGGTTGCTCTCCACCTGAACGGCCAGGTCCTCATCAAGACTGGTAATAAGATCGCTCTTGCCGGTCTGCAGATTCGCCAGACGGGTGGATTTCTCGGGAACGGCATGGAATTCAACAGTCTTGAAAGGAGGGGTTCCACCCCAGTAACTCTCATTGGCTTCTACGACAACCTTGATACCCTTTTCCCAGGAAACGAACTTATAGGGACCGCTTCCCATGGGGTTTTTGTTGAACTCCTCATTGCCGACCTTTTCCACGTAAGCCCTGGGCACGATACTCAGCTTGACCAGCTGGGCCAGAAGGACGGGATAGGGCTTTGCCGTGGTCAGCCGCATGGTGTTTTCATCCACAGCCTCGGCTTTGGTAATGGCGTTGAACGAACCGGTCTGGGGGCTCTTCAGCTCAGGATCGAGCACACGGAGCACGGAGTAGACCGCATCGTCGACAGTCAGGGGTGTGCCGTCCTGGAATTTGATATCCCCTCTGATTTTGAAATCGATAACCGTATCGCTGATAAAATCCCAGGATTCAGCGACCTTGGGAATGATATTTCCGCCCGTATCGCGGGTCAGAAGATTGTCAAAAATGTTCCGGTACACATAAAAGCTGCTGGGGTTCCACTGCAGGTGGGGGTCAAGGGTGGTGGGTTCGCTGACCAGATCGATCACCAGGACATCCTTGGTGACTTCGGCGGGGGCCTGAGCGGTCTCCACGTTTTTTTTCTGACAGCCGCTTAACAGCAGAAGCAGGGCAAAAAGGGGCAGTAAGGTTCTCTTTAACAAACTACTTTTCATTTTTCTCTCCTAAAATGATTATTCAACCGGATGAATTTATTTCCTAGAAATCATCATCCAGAACTTTTGAGAACAGGTAGGACCAGTCTCCCGGATTAATGACGCTGATACTCCAGTACCCGATGACGACTCCGTCGAAGGGGGCAATTATCTCCGAAAGCTTGTGTCCGAAGAAATCCTTGACCACGGCCAGGACCTCCCCTTTCTGAACCATCTCACCGGGTTTCTTCAGGGGAACATGAATACCGCCCGTATCGGTATGGATATAGTGAAGCTCCGTATCCATCTGGTTCTCCACGGGAGCGGCGTCGCCTTCCAGCATTCCCAGGAATTTCATGACATTGAAGATTCCGTCGCTGCAGATGGCCACATTCTTGTCTCTGTCGTAGAAACGGGCGCAATGGGAACCCACTTCGGGAAGAATCATGGGAACACCCTTCTTTCTGGCTTCGATGATGGAAACCCCTTCGAAGGGAAGATTCTGCATCCGCCAGGTGTATTCCGTACCGAAAGCCTTGGCCATCTCCCGAACCAGGTTTCTGTTTTCGTCATCAACAGGCTGATAACCGACAATCGGCTCCAGATAAAGGACGTCTCCTCCTCCATGGAAAGTGATGCCGTAATCCGCCTGGGGAACAATCTCGTTAATGTAGGTATGGGCGATCCTGTGGGTGATAAACTTATTCGGGTCACCGGGAAAAATCCGGTTCAGGTTCGTTGAATCGATAGACGAAATACGGTCCAGAGCGGCATAGGCGTCCAGATTGAGAACAGGTATGGCCAGGAGTGTTCCCCTGAATTCCATTCCCATCAGCTTGTCTGCCACGTCGATGATCGCTTCGGTTCCTTCGAATTCATCTCCGTGGGTACAGGCATCCACCAGCAGAGTCGGACCTTCCTGCTCACCGCGGATGATAATCACGGGGATTCGCACCCAGCTGCCGTCCGGTTTCAAGCCGATATTCAGAAAACCCTCTTCCCGTTTTCCGCCCTCAAAGACACGACTGTCACTAAGCTTCAAATTCATATTACTTTGCATTATGACTCCTTAATTCCGATGGTGCTTAACATCATCATTTTCTCTTCAAGTACTTGTTTCAGACACCCTAATCGCAATAAGCATGCCAAAAGGAGAGTTTTTCCCTTTCTTACAATTGTGAAATTTCAAGGAGAGAAAAAAGGAGTTTTTACTTTTGCGTACTTTTCTGAAGGAGGCAAAAAGAGAATTTCAAGAAAAGTTATGCGAAGGGATTCTTTTACGGGTTTTAATGGGATGCCCATTTCTCCCCATTTATCATCCCTTTAAGGCGTAATGGAAACTCTTCCCCTTCTCCGTGAGGGAGGTACCGCTTCGTCCCGTTCCGCTCTCTATCAGGCCGTTCCGATGGAAGAGATCCAGAATCTGTCTTATCTCGTATTCAGAGACATCGCCCCCCTCGGACAACAGGGTCTGATGCAGTCCCCTCCGGCCCATGTTTTTCCGGTTCAGAATATATAGAACCCTCTGCGCCGTCTCCCGGCTCTCCCCGTCCAGTTCCCTCAGAATGTCATCTTCTTGGTCGGACAGCGCCACATCCTCCGAAAAGGCCGTAAACGTGGGGGGCAGGTCTTCAAGGGTGAGGATCGGACCGCCCATATAACTCATATATTCCACGCAGTTGGTCAGCTCCCGAATGTTCCCTTCCCAGGGCCACTCCTCCAGAAAACGGAGAAGTTCCGGAGAGATTTCCTTGGGGGTGTTTTTCATCTTGAGCATATGGTCTATGAGGATGGGAACGTCCCCCCTTCTATGGGAGAGCGCCGGGAGATGCAGGGAGAAAACGGTCAGCCTGTAGTAGAGGTCTTTCCGGAAGAGCCCCTCTTTCATGAGCCGGTGGAGATTCCGGTTCGTCGCGGCGATAACCCTCACATTCACGGGGATGGTTGTCGTTCCGCCGATGCGCATGACCTCCTTCTCCTGGAGAAAACGGAGCAGCTTGGCCTGTATATCCCCGGGGATTTCCCCGATCTCATCGAGGAAGACCGTTCCGTTGTGGGCCAGTTCGAAAAGCCCCTTCTTCCCCCCTTTCCGGGCATTGGTGAAAGCCCCCTCCTCATAACCGAAAAGCTCGCTCTCCAACAGTTCCCGTACCAGGGAGGCACAGTTTATGGCGATGAAGGGCCCCTTGGCCCGTTTGGACGCGTTATGTATCGACTGGGTGAAAAGCTCCTTTCCCGTTCCGCTCTCTCCGGTAATAAGGATATTCGCGTCGATCTGGGCCAGCTTTTTCGCCTGCTGAATGGTGTGGCGGATAACCTGACTCTCCCCTATGATATCCCTGAAGTCGTAACGGGCGATATGACCCCGGTCGCTCAGCTGCTTTCTCAGCTGATTCTCGAGCCTCTCGATCTCGGTGACATCCTTCACGATAATTATCACGCCATAGATGAAACCGGCGGCCTTGATACGCCGTTTGGTCACAAGAATGCTCTTCTCAATCCGGGGAATACGAATCAGTTCATTCTCCAGCAGAGCCGCTCCCCTCAGACAGCCTGCAAGCTCATCATAGGGAATCACCTGACCCAGTTCGGCCCGGTAGAAATCGATGGGTTCCAGGTCCAGAATCCGCTTCATACTCTCGTTTATATGCAGAAGGCGCTCGTCCCGGTCGATCACCATGACCCCGTCGTCAATAACCTTCAGAACCACATCCCACTGGTTTCTGATCTCCGACCCGGAGCGCAGGGCGTAAACAAGTCCCTGCCCGATGGGAAGGATTCTCGAAGCATGGCTGAAGAGCCGCCGTTCCAGTTCCGTATCGAAGATCAGCAGCTTGGTGGTAATCTCCATGAGGGTGGAAAGGTCGATCACCGTCCATCCCAGGTCGATGACCCGTTTGGCCCGGGGGGGAACGTAGGAGAGAAGGCCCGCCGTAATCGCCAGGTCCAGGTCGGGGATCTGTTCCGGCTCCATATCGGGATAAACCGGCGTCAGTTCCACATTGCCGATACCCTTTTCGTAGAGCAGGGAGATAATCTCCACGGAACTGATGCGGCAGTAGTCGACAAACATGGCCCGGCTTCCGGGAGGCAGCTGTTCCAGTTCCTCAAGCTTTCCTTTGAGAAAGGTACGGGTCAGGTAGATGATTTCCACATTCTCCGGAAGATAGGGCTTAACAAAGTCATTGGCGATGGGGGATGATATGACGATCAGGTCTCCCCTGATCTCTTCCTCCAGAGGTTCCTTGACGCTGTAGCCTTCCACGTCCAGATAGCCCTTGAAGAAACTGCGCAGCTCGGCCGTATACCTCAGCTTTGCCTCCTCCTCCAGGGTGATGACCACCAGTCTCTTTAAAGAAGATTTGCTTCTGCTCATAGCCTATTCTACCCCAACTTCGCCTTTGTATAAAGAAGCCGGCCCTCCATGGTTTCTATTCTCCCGGGGCGGCCGGCCCGTACGTGCCTGTACCAGGCGGGAAAAGTAAGCCGGGTCGCGGAACCCGCAGCGCCAGGCGATCTCGGAGACCTGCAGCAGTGAATCCCTGAGGAGGGATAACCCCGTCTTAAGCCTGAGCTCCCTGAGAAAATCCGAAGGGCTCTGCCCCGTTTCAGCGGTAAATATCCGGGAGAGTACGGAACGGTGCAGTCCCGCTTCCCGGGCCAGACGATTGATATCATAGGAGGGATTGCTGAAATTCTCCCGTATCAGCCGCTTCACCAGTTCGACCCGCCGATCGCTCCCCTTTTCGGCCGTCGGAATATCGACTTCGCTCAGCAGAGCCATGACAAGGGAGAGGGCTTTCTTCTGGGAAGCGAAAGATCCGTCGCCCACCAGGGATTTGAGCAGGCGGAACGACTCCCGGGACAATCCGGAGCAGGCATAGCAGCCGGCGGTTAATCCGTACCAGTCCAGGGGGCTGTCGCAATCCTTCCCGTCAAGGGTGAACCAGTAATATTCCCAGTCGCCCGAAAGGGCGGTGAGGTCATGCTCGATTCCCGCCGGCAGGACAACAAGGGTATTTTTCTCGGCCAGATATTCCCTTCCCGAATGGAGAAAGCGCCCCTCCCCCTCGAAGGTATACCAGACCTCGGTGAAGTAGCGGGGAGTAAACTGCTCGCTCCAGCCTCTCTTGACCCGGTAGTGGCCGGTACTGCGTATTCCAAAGGGCAGAGAAGAGGCGGGAGCATCGGTGGGACGGTAGGTTAAATCCATCATAACATGTCACCAGTATCCAAATATTACTACATATTTCCGATTTTATCCTGCTGTTTCAGCACTAAAATATAATTTCACAGGTGCAGCCCATTGCTCGCCTATGCATCCAAAGGAGACCATAATGAAAACATATCCCCATTTTCCTAAAAGAAACGACCGCTGCCTCGACGGCATCTGGGATTTCACCTTTCTCGGTGAAGACTGCGATCTGAATACCATCGATATCAAGGGAGCCGGTTTTACCGGAAAAGCCACCGTTCCCGGCTGTTTCGATACGGTTCTGCCCTTGACGGGAAAAAGGGGAACGGCTCTCTACCGCACCTCTTTCGACCTGACTCCGGGAAAAGCGGGGGAGCTGCGATTCCGCGGACTGGGACTGTGGTGCCGCGTCTATGTCGACGGCGAAGCTCTATTCGAAGGGGCCTACCCCTACAGCGGATTCACCGTGGCCGTCCCCGCCTCCGACAAGAGGGAAAGAGTCCTGACAGTGGCCATAGACAACCGTTTTGACTTTGACCGGGTCCCCCTTATGGAACAGTACTTCGACTTCTACGGCTACGGCGGGATTTACCGCTCCGTGGAGATCAGCGAACTTCCCGGAAAGCCCCTGAGACGCCTGGAAGTGACAACCATCGATCCGGCGGCGGGTAAAATCAGCCTGAATCTGAGAACCGCCTACGAAACAGCGGAATCCTCAATTTCGGCCGAAGTAACCGTGGAGGGCAAAAAACAAACGGTGGCCCTCAAAAAGGGAAGCGACGGCTATACCGCAGAAATGACCCTGCCCGGGCTCTCCCCGTGGAGCCCCTCCTCTCCGGCGCTGCACGAGATCAGCCTGGAAACGGCGGAGGACCTTATCACCGAACGGTTCGGCCTGAGAAAAATCACCACCGAGCAGGGACAGGTAAAAATCAACGGGGAACCGGTTAAGCTCCTCGGCTACTGCCGCCACGAATCCCATCCCCAGTACGGCCCCTGCCTTCCCCTTCAGCAGCTGCTGCAGGACCTTCATATCCTGAGGGACATGGGATGCAATTTTATCCGGGGAAGCCACTACCCCCAGGATCCCCGCTTTCTCGACCTGTGCGACGAAATGGGCTTCATGGTCTGGGAGGAGAGTATCGGCTGGGGTCAGAGGGAAAAATCCTTCTCCAGCAGCAAATTCCACGAGCAGCAGGTCCACCAGACCCGGCTCATGGTGGAGAACAGCTACAACCACCCCTCGGTCGTCATGTGGGGCTTTTTGAACGAAGGGGCCAGTAACGAGGAGTATGCCCGCCCCCTGTACGAAGATCTTTTCAAGACCATCAGGGAGAAAGACAAGAGCCGCCCCGTGACCTACGCTTCCATGTTCCCCTTCGACGATCTTTTCTTTGATCAGGCGGATATCGTCAGCATCAACCAGTACCCCGGCTGGTACGCCCAGGGCGAATCGACCCGCCCCCTCGAGGAAGTCCCCGCCGAACTGGACAAATACCGCGAGATGGCCAAAGCGAAGGGGCTGGCCGATAAGCCCATGATCATTTCGGAAATGGGGGCGGGCGCCTTCTACGGATGGCGCGATCCCCATCATGCCCACTGGAGCGAAGAGTACCAGGCCGATTACCTGGACCAGCTGACCCGGGAGATCACCACCCGGGAAGATTACAGCGGCGTCTCCCTCTGGCAGTTCTGCGACAGCCGGACCTATGACAACAAATACGCCCTGGGCCGGCCCCGGGGATTCAACAACAAGGGCACGGTGGACGAATACCGCCGTCCCAAAATGGCCTACGACCGGGTCAAGGCCAATTTCCTCGGCTACGCCAGAAAAGGGTAATCAGAAGGCCCGGGCGATTCTCTCCCTGTCCTCGCCGGACAGGAGGATTTCCCCGCCGCGGATCACGCCGTCCACCTGGTCCTCTCTGCGCATTCCCACGATCGCCGCGGTTATGGCGGAGTGGCACAGAGTCCAGGCTATGGCGACTTCCGCGGCGGTACAGCCCTTCTCAACGGCGATCTCACCCATCGCGGCGGCGATACGCAGATTGGCCGACAGCTTCGGTTCGGTAAAAAGCTCGTGGGTTTTACGCCAGTCCCCCTCATCCATAGCCTCGATCCTCTCCCGGTTCATCCTGCCGGTAAGCAGCCCCGAGCCCATGGGGGAGTAAACAATCACGCCGATACCGTTTTTTTCACAATAGGGCAGGATTTCCTCTTCCGCTTCCCTTCTGACGGCGCTGTAAGGGGGCTGCATGCTGGTCAGGGGAGCGATGTCCCTGATGTTTTCCAGCTGGGCGACGGAAAAATTGGAAACCCCCAAATAGCGGACCTTCCCCTCTTTCTGCAGACGGTACATCGCCTCATAGGCCTCCTCTTCCCGGCCTTCCGCCTCGTTGGCGGGGGGCCAGTGGATCTGATACAGATCGATGACGTCAAGCTGCAGACGGCGCAGGCTGTCCTCGGCTTCCTTAATGACATTGGCCGCTTTGTAATTGTTGACCGTATTTCCCTGCTCGTCCCAGGTGCGGGTACACTTGGTAAAGACATAGGGTTTGCGGCCGGTCATTTTCAAGGCCTTCCCCACCACTTCTTCCCCGTGGCCCAGCCCGTAAATGGCGGCCGTATCGATCCAGTTGATGCCCCGGTCAAGGGCTTTGTGTATCGTCCGGAACGAATCGTCATCATCCTGGTGGCCCCACCCGCGGGCCCAATCCCCGCCTATGGCCCAGGTTCCCAGTCCCATCCGGGTTATCTCAAGGTCGCTGTTTCCCAATTTCGCTGTGTTCATAATTCTCTTCTCCCGATGGCAGTTTTAAATAGTGTTCAAGCCAGATCCCTGATACGTACTTCGGGGGCTCCCTTCCTGTCAAGCAGACGGACAATCTCTCCCGTGTCGGTATCACCGTAGTGGTAGGGAATCAGAATATCCGGGCCGATGACTGTCGCCGCGTGGGCGGCCTGGGCGGGTGTCATGGTATAGGGCTGATTCACGGGAAGGAAAGCTAGGGAGATGTCAGACAGGTTTTCCATTTCGGGAATGACTTCCGTATCTCCCGCCACATAAACCTTCCTGTCTCCGAAAGTCAGCACATAGCCGTTATCCCGCCCCCGGGGATGAAAACGCTCATGTCCCTCCGTCGTATTATAGGCCGGCACGGCCTGGACATCCACGCCGAAAAGAGAGACCTCCTCCCCGTTGTTCATAACCCGTACCGCCGGGCCGTAGTCTCCCGTTGCGGCCGATTCACCGTTCATCACAAGAACGGTGTTTTCGCTTCTCAGCTTTTCTATCGCCCGCGGATCCAGGTGATCCCTGTGGCTGTGGGTGATCAGAATAATATCCGCCTTCTCCCAGGTCTCGTAATCGGTATATTCCGAGACGGGATCCACATGAATGTTCAAGCCGTCCCAGTTCATAGCCAGCGTACCATGGGCCACATAGGTAATCTGCAAGACCCCTGAATCCGTCTGAAATTCATCTGTTGTAAAATCGTCTTTACCCATTTTTTCTCCCTTCTCCTCCATCATAAACCCATCCGTTCCCTTTCCTCAACGTTTATAAGAGATAAAACAGACATCCCGGTCCCGGGTAAAAAAAACGGGCCCCGAAAGGCCCGTTAAATTATAATCAAATAAATTTAGAATGTTTGTCCTATATCCAATCCAACTTCAGTAAATAAAACATCACCTCCCCCATACAGATCATCACGATAGCTACTTACCAAGAATAAAACCATTGTATAGTGTGTTCCTCCTTACATTGTTAGGATATCTTAACCATACTGCAATAATTCCGATAAATCAAGAAAAATCGACCGGTTTTTGAAAAAAAACTTTTCCCCTCAATTCCGGGGCTGGTCATGGATCTGCCTAATCGTCTACCGAAAGTCCTATATGATGGCCGTAAAGGGCCAGCCCCTTTGATATGCTGTAGAAATGGTCCTTGTCGAAAAAAATATCCTCCCTATCGGAAAAGAAGTCCAGGAAAGACCTGTTTCGGGAAGATCCTCCGGTAAGAATGATCTTATCGGGAGTCATGTCCCTTTCTTCGGCAAACTCTCTGATTCGGTTAAGTCCCTGCAGTATTCCGTCCCGGATTCCGCCGGTAAGGGAAATATACTCATCCAGGCGGAACTCTACGGGCCGATCGTCAAGATGATATGTGCACCTGTCACTTTCTGTCAGGCCGTGTTTGGTCTTCTTGAGACCTTCCAGGATATCAAAGGATTGCCTTTCGCTGATAACCTTAAAAAGTCTTTCCACTCCTTCGGGATCGCTTGATCCGTATCGGTAATCGTGAAATTCAGCGTTCAGCTCCTTTTTATCTTTCATTATGAAATTATTCCACCGGCATAAATGGTTATAGATATGGACCGGGATGGCCATTCTTTTTCCATAGGATTCATAGGTTGCGCCCATGGCGAGGAAAGGACAGATCTTCCTGAGCATCATCACTTCGTCAAAATGATCGCCTCCCATATCCACACCGTCCAGCTTTTCGACTCTATATCTTTCGACACCCGTTCCGGACGGGTGATGGGAAATCAGAGAGTAGTCCGATGTTCCCCCCCCGTAATCCATAATAAGAAAGGAGCTGTCCTCTTCGCTCAGTTCCTCTTCAAAGCAGTAGGACGCGGCGATCGGTTCCTCCAGAAAGGAAAGATTACGAAAACGAGCCTGGCGGAATCCTTCTTTCAGGCGATGAAAGGCCAGCTTGTCATCCTCTTCAATTAATGAGAATCTGACTGGTCTGCCAACCGCAGCATTCTCCACGGAGATTCCCCATCTGTCATAAATCCTTTTCCTCAATTCCTCCAGGAACAGGGCGACCAGATCCTCCATTGTGATATCTCTGTTATTAATTCTTGTTTTGGTGAATCCCGAATCACTGAGAGATCTCTTCAGGGAATGAATGTACCGTCCCGCCTTTTTCTCTTTGAAAGCTTCGAGGGCGCTTGTACCAATGATGACCTGATGTATACCGTCCCGTTCAAGTGGTATAAACAGAGCCGTTGGAATGGAAAAAAAATCTATGATCTGACCTTCTCTTCCTGCCAATGATACAACTGTATTGGTGGTACCGAAATCGATACCGCAGTAAACGTTCATAAACTGTGCTCCTAGGGGGGAGGGAATTATAGATTATCGATTTCAATAAAGCAAGTCAGGTCCTCTGGTTTGTACCCAGGAGTGCCAATTCTCCACTATATAAGAAAAAAGCCGCCTCTCACGAGGCGGCCCGTATCACCTAAGTGATAAATATCTCTCAGTCGTAAAGCAGTCCGGAGATGTCCGCATTGTCCATATTGTCCTTGTTGTAGAACTTGGCGCCCGTATCAACATCGGATACGGATTTTCCCTCATAGGCCATGAAAGCCAGCTCAACGGCCTTGTAGCCGATGGAATAGGGATCCTGGGTGATAGAACCGAGAAAGTACTCTTTTCTTACGGCGTTTTTCTGACCTTCACCGGCATCAAAACCCATGGCGATAAGACCGGGGTACTTGGAGGGAAGATCGGCACCGTCGTTCGTGGCGGCCAGAAGGCCCTTAACCGTTGCTTCGTTGGAACAGAAGATACCAAGAACATTGGCTTCTTTCACTTTGTTAAGCACGGCGGAGGCGGCTGCCATGGCGTCGGTATTGGCGGCGGAAGCGGGAACGACCATATCGATCATCACTTTCTTTCCGCTGGTGGGGTTGGAGCTGTCCACGTAACCGGGGTTGCCCATAACCTTGATGTCGCTTTCATTCAGGGACGTATTCTTAACGATCAGATCCACCATGGTGTCTCTGAAACCTCTACCGCGGCTGAGGAGAGACTCACCGGAAGCATCCTGGTTCATAACCACGATGGTAACAGGCTTGGCATCGGTGGCAGCTTCGATATCGCTCTTGATGACTTCGAACATCTTCTGGGCGGCCAGACCGGCGGCGTTGAAGTTATCCGTGGAAGCATTGGCATAGATAGCACCGGCAGGAGCATTGGGTACGCCGGAGTCAAAGCCGATAACGGGGATACCCTTATCTTTACACTCCTGGAGCTGATCCATAACGGAGGTGGTATCCAGGGCAGCCAGAGCGATGGCTACGGGAGCCTTGGCCATGGCGTTATTCAGCATTTCCACCTGAATCTGCACATCACTTTCACTGGGCGGCCCTTCAAAGGTTACATCGACGCCGTATTTCTCGGCCGCATCCATGGAACCAAGTTTAACCTGCTGCCAGAAGTCGTGCTGCTCACCCTTGGAAACAACGGCGATATAGGGTTTGCTCTCCCCACCGCCATTGGCAAAGGCGCCGAAGCTTACGGCTACAAGAACGATTAACAGAATCGCAATCTTCTTTCCAACCTTCATAAAATTACTCCTATATTTCTCCCGGATTGAAATTGCCCCAAAGGACTACCGGGATAAATGCCTTGTATACGTCCGGGAGAACCGCCCGGAGCCTATGTTCTATGCATCCTGGGAAGTGGACTTCATCTCCATCTCGAACAGGCGCTCCGCCTCTTTCTCTTCCGCCAGGATTCTTGTTTTCTCGGTCTTCTCTTCGGTCTTCATGCGCTTGTACGTCGCCTTCAGCTCACCCTTGAGACGGCTGATCTCATCATTGTCTCCGGACTGTTTGGCTCCGGCGATCCGGCGCAGCATATCTTCTTTATACAGATCGGACGCGGCGGGGATCCTGACTTCGGAAGCCTTTTTGTTCCGGTAGATATCCAAAAGGACCGCTCCGATAACGACCACACCGGTAAAGAAGGTCTGGTAGTGGGCCTGCAGATCCATGGAGGGAAGGCCGGTTCTCAGAACGCTCATGATGTAAACACCGATCATGGTGCCGAACACCGATCCGATACCGCCGGAAAGGGAGGTGCCGCCGATGACCGCACCGGCGATGGCGTACAGCTCGAAGCCCTGTCCCTGGGCGGGCATGACGGTGGTATAGACGGCGGCGAAGGCGATGCCGCCGATACCGGCGCAGATACCGGAGATCACGTAGGCCATCATCTCCCACTTCTTCACGTTCACACCGGAAAGGCGGGCCGCTTCCTTGTTGCTGCCCACGGCGAAGATATACCGTCCCATCTTGGTTTTCGTCAGTATGATAAAGGCGATAAAGGCCGTTCCGAACAACACGATCGCCCCTGTGGGAATATCGCCCTTATCGGTTATCATCTTGAAAATGTCCTTGAACCAGCCGTCCTCGTTGGATCGGGTGGGAAAGGTAGCGCTCCGGACGTTGGAGACAATGGACCCCACGCCCATGGAGATCATCATCGTACCCAGGGTAGCGATGAACGGGGGCAGATCAAGCCGGGAAACCATCAGGCCGTTGAAAAAGCCGAAGGCCGTGGCGATCACCAGGATAAGAATAAGGGAGAGCCACATCGGCCAGCCCCAGGTCTTGTAGGCCGTACCGCCAATGATGGCGGCGCACATCATAACGGTTCCCACCGAGAGGTCGATACCTCCCGTGATGATGACAAAGGTCACCCCTATGGCGATAAAGCCGATGTAATAGGAGGAATCCAGAATGTTGATCAACGTGGTGTAGGAAAAGAAGTTCCTTCCGAAGATTCCAAAGAAAATATACAGAATCACCAGGGCGGCAGGGGCCAGAAACTTCTGTAGCCCGATATCCCTGATCTTCTCCGCCATGCTTTTTTCGTTCAGACTGTTATCCATAAGCCTTTAATCCCTCTTTGTCGCGTATTTCATGATCTCTTCCTGATTGGCGTCCTGGATATCCAGCTCGCCGGTAATCCTGCCTTCGCACATGACCAGCACCCGGTCGCTCATACGGAGGACTTCAGGAAGTTCGGAAGATATCATGATGATAGATTTTCCCTCTTTCACCAGTTCGTTCATGAGGGTATAGATTTCGCTTTTGGCCCCCACGTCGATTCCCCGGGTCGGCTCATCGAAGATCAGGATTTCGCTGTTCTTGATAAGCCATTTGGCGATTACTACCTTCTGCTGATTCCCCCCGGAGAGGTTCTTCAGCAGCTGATTTACCGTGGGGGTTTTGATCTTCAGAGTGTCCACATACTTCTCGGTGATGTCGGATACCTCTTTCTTGTGGATGAAAAGCCCCTTCTCGTAATCGTCATAAGAAGCCAGGATCGCATTTTCGGTCACGCTCAAACCCACGGCCAGGCCGAACCGCTTTCTGTCTTCCGACAAATAACCGATTCCGTGGCGCACCGCATCCATGGGGGAAGTGATGCGAACGGGCTTCCCGTGTATCTCAACCAGGCCCGATTCCACCGGATCGGCGCCGAAAAGCGCCCGGGCCGTTTCGGTCCGCCCCGCGCCCATCAGACCGGCGAACCCCAGGATCTCCCCTTTCTTCAGTTCGAAGGAGACGTTTTTCACCAGACGGCCCGCATTCAGATTTTTCACCCGGAGGACCACTTCCGCCCCGGCGGGCACATTGCTCTTGGCTTTGGGCTCTTCGTAAATGACCCGGCCGACCATCATATTGATGATGTCTTCCTTGGTCAGATCCTTGGTGTCTCCTTTACCGGCGTTTTCCCCGTCCCGCATGACCGTGACCCGGTCGGTGATCTGACCGATCTCGTCCATCCGGTGGGAGATGTAAATCATGCCCACCCCTTTGGAAGCCAGATCCCGCATTATGGCAAAGAGTTCGTTGATCTCCGTCTCGGTCAGCGCCGCTGTAGGCTCGTCCAGAATGAGGATCTTCAGGTTGTGGGAGACCGCCTTGGCTATCTCCACCATCTGCTGCTTGCCCACCGTCAGTCGTCCCAGGGTTTCACGGGGATCGATATTCATATTCAGCTTGGCGAAAAGCTCTTCGGTCCGCCGGTTCAGTTCCTTGTCGTCAAGGAAGATTCCCTTGGTCGATTCCCGGCCGATAAAGATATTCTGGGCCACCGTGAGGTGCTCCATCATATTCAGTTCCTGGTGGATAATACCGATGCCCCGGCTCAGCGCCTCTTTCGGCCCCCGGGGGTTGTAAAGCTTTCCCAGATAATGGATTTCGCCGGAATCCTTGGGGAAAATCCCCGTCAGCGCCTTCATCATGGTAGACTTACCCGCCCCGTTCTCTCCGACCAGGGCATGGATCTCTCCGGCACGCAATTCAAAGTCGACACCCTTGAGGGCATGGACTCCGGAAAAGCGTTTATCGATTTTTTTCATGGAGAGTATTGTTTCACTCAAACCGCACACTCCTTCCTAAATTTTCCTGTGAGGATACATCAGTATCCCCCCGAATTCTGAATCGCGAAATGGAGTATTTTCCGGTGAATGTTGAAAATTTTCCTATGGAAGGGGGGAATCCTTTTATGACACTGAGATAATTAGTGAATAAATACTCACTTACCGAAAAACACAGAAATATTATTATTTTATTGCGATCACCCATTTATCGTGATATCTTCTTTAACTTCTAATACATAACAGACAGGAGACTTTATGAAAAACAAGGGATTATTCTTATTATTGACATCTTTCATTCTGGTTCTATCAGGATGTAGTGACGTCAATAAGCCGGCAGATACAGTCACACCGGTACCGCTTCAAGTATCAGCTCCGGTTCTCGATCCTCCCGAAGGGGAACTGGCTTCCGTACCAGTTGATATCACCTTCACCTCAGCTACGGACGGGGTAATCTTCCATTACACCATGGACGGGACGGACCCGACATCCGCCTCGACAGACGGAACCAGCTGCCGTCTTACCGGTCCCGCCGTCCTTAAGGTAATAGCCTCTAAAGACGGTATGACCGATTCAGAAATTACAACCGCGTCCTATACGGTTAAAGCAATTCCTAGCAGCGATGCCGACCTGGCTTCCCTTGTGCCCTCTATGGGTATCTTTCAACCTAATTTCACTCCCGACCAGCTGACGTACAACATTATCATTCCCGAAAGCCAGTCTTCGATTATCCTAACCCCCGAGGCCAGCGGTCCGGGAACGACCATTACACAGAACGGGGATACGGTCACCTCCGGGAGTGCCGGAACGGCCGTCAGCGTCAACGCCGGCGGTACAATCGCATACCGCATTGTAGCGGAGGACGGTACAACGGAAAAAACCTATACCCTGACGATGAAAACGGTGGACCAGGACTCATGGGACACGATAGAACCGGAAGGAACCTGCAACAGAAACTATTTTACGGATTTCGCGACTTCCCATGATGGTACAGTCCTGGCAACGATCCATGATCGATTACATTTCTCAATAAACAGCGGGACATCTTGGGCCGAATATCCCGATTCGGAGGAACGGAATTGGGACTGCTCGGCCGTTTCCGGTGACGGCACAGTCATAGGGGGAACATACACAGAGGATGATGAAGCCTACTTCGTACAGTCAAGGAACGGAGGAGATACGTGGAAATCACCTGTCAAGATCGGGGAAGGGAGGATTTTCGATGTGGCCCTCTCCTCAGACGGGACCTACATATATACCGCCGTCTATAACTATTCCGGCGCTTACCTTCGCATGTCTTCCGACGGAGGGACGACCTGGTCCGATATAACTTCCCCCGGTCAGGAAAGCTGGATCAATGTGGAATGCTCATCGGACGGAACCAGAGTGCTGGCATCATACGGTTCAACCGGCCTGATTAGCGACAGCAAAGTTCTCTGGTTATCCAGTGATTCCGGCGCTACCTGGGCTTCTCAGGAAGATCTTTCATCCTATTTCAACTATCTGTCCCTCACGGCGGATGGTATGAAAATCGTCGCCGGCGCTTTCGGAAAGTACATCAGGGTTTCCACAGATTTCGGAACAACCTGGGATGAATTTACAAAAAAGGCGGATTGCCTCTCTTACAGTCCGGACGGATCATTGCTGATAATATCCTCCTATAACGGTACATCCTATGACCTTTTTGTTTCCGAAGACGATGGAGAGTACTGGACGGATTATGAGGACATGACCTGGCCGGCTAAAGTTCTGGCTCCCACATCCGACGGTAATACAATATATGCCACCAAGGGCAATACCCATGGATTCGCCAAGGTTTCAGAGAACAAAGGAGCCGACTGGACTGATATAAAGAATATCGGTCGAAGGGACTGGACGGATGTGGCCATCTCCCCGGAAGACGGTCAATTCCAGGCGGCACTCTTTGACGACGGCAGCGAAGGGATTCTCTTTCTCTCCGATGATTTCGGAAGCAGCTGGACGGAAAATACCGCACTTCCCTCATCAACCTGGAGGAATGTCTCACTTTCAAATGACGGGCAGACAATCCTTATTACCGGAGAAGAAAAAACAAAACTGGCTCTTTCCTCTGATGGAGGACAAAGCTGGTCGGACACAACCCTGGAATCAGAATATGACGACTGGCAGGGCCAGGCCGTATCTTCCGACGGTAATACGCTCCTGGCTCTCCAGGACTACGGTTCTCCTTTCATTTCCTTGGACGGCGGCAGTTCATGGTCTACGATATCCGGTCCGGCTGACGGGCTGCACTGGACTGCTGCTGCAGTTTCAAGGGACGGCAACTCAATGGCTATCGCAGGAAAGGAGCTCTGGACTTCAACCGACGGGGGAACGACCTGGACGAATTTAAACAAGGATGGTTTTTGGAACGATGTTGATATATCCGAAGACGGGACCCATATCCTCCTTGTCTACACAAGTGGGAAGGATATTGAATATACAACAGACGGGGGAGTAAATTGGGAGAAAACCGATTTCAAAAATTCCGATTACCCCTATCCTATCTCTGCCCGACTCTCTAGCTACGGAGAAGGAATAGTCCTTGCCATGAGCAAATCCTACTATTATGCAGATGATCTACCCACGTCTCCCGGAGACCTATTAATATCCATGAACGGCGGGACGACATGGGATTCTGCCGACGGAGCCGGGATGTCCAAATGGACAGCTGTAGATGCCAGCAGTGACCTATCTGTAATAGCAGGCGTGGCTCTTGATCAAAAAGGAATTACAATCAATAAGTAAATGCCCGGGGCAGCGTCTCAAGGATGCTGCCCCAACTCTGATTTTTCTTTTCCCCGGAAATCACCGCCAAATCCTAAATTTCTCCACCCTATCTTAATTTTCCCTCTCTTGTGTCATCTGAAAGCTGTGTTATCATTTTTGAACATGCTTAATACAACGGGAAGGGCGAGATGTCCTATTTCCCTATCTGATAAAAGCATAATTCAAGGAGAAAGAGGAAAAAATGATTCGTTTTCTAATTAATGTTTTCACTCCGTTCTTTACAGATCTGGGCGTCAGCCCGACGGATGTAGAACAGTATGCGTACGCCCTGAGCGGCTATGTTTACGCCATATTTATCCTTTTGGTGATTGCGGTTGCTGTTATCGTGGCCGCCCGCTGGTTCGCGAAGAAAGGGACTAAGCACGTCGTAAGATGGACGGCGGCCGTATCCTGGCTCGTTATAGTGGGAATTCTCGCCAATGTGATTTCCTTCGGACCGATGTATAATAATATCGCCCCTATTATGAATGGAAGCGCCTCCGTTCCGGAAGAAACGATTGCCGCCTCCCGGGCGCTTATCGAAGAGACCGGTGACGAAGGAATGGTACTCGTCAAGAATGACGAGGCCCTGCTGCCCCTTGATAAAAACTCCAACATCAACGTTTTCGGCTGGGCCTCCACGAATCCGATTTACGGCGGAACCGGTTCCGGTTCTGCTTCCCAGGTCGGCAATATCGATATTCTCGCTTCCATAAAGAATGCCGGTTTTACCGTCAACCAGGAAGTCATCGATATGTATGCGGGCTACCAGGCGACGAGAGCCAGCCGCGACGGTGTCAGCATCGGCTTTACCGACTGGTCCCTCCCCGAGCCCCCCGTGGAAAATTATACCGATTCCCTTATGGAAAACGCGAAGAACTTTTCCGACAAGGCTGTTATCGTTCTGGGAAGATCCGGCGGAGAAGGTCAGGATGAACCCCTGGATATGAATGCCGTGATCAACGGTACCTATGATATCAAAGACAAAGTAGCCAACGGTCACCCCCGGTATAACTATTTTACGGCGGCCTATACCAATAACGGAGAATACGACGATTTCACTCCGGGCATGCACTACCTGGAACTCTCCGTCTCCGAAAGAAACATGATCGAGAAGGTCTGTGCCGATTTTGATGACGTTATCGTTGTTGTAAATGCGAACAACCCTATGGAACTCGGCTGGGTTAACGAATATGACAGCATCGATTCGGTTATTCTCGCTCCCGGTACGGGAGCCACCGGCATGGCCGGTCTCGGAAGAATCCTGAGCGGCGAAACCAATCCCTCCGGCAGAACCGTCGATACCTATCTCTATGACCTTACGGCGACTCCCGCCTATAATAACTTCGGGAACTTCTCCTATACCAATGTGGAGGATATCAAGGCCGACCTGACAGAGCAGGATCCCGGTTTCCGGGGAGCCCTCAGCTTCCTGAATTATGCCGAAGGCATCTATGTGGGATATAAGTTCTGGGAAACCGCCGCCGAAGAAAACCTCATCGACTATGACGAGAGCGTTCTTTTCCCCTTCGGTCACGGCCTGAGCTATACCTCCTTTGACAAGTCCATTTCCCACTTCCAGGACAAGGGCGACTCCGTCTCTCTCGACGTAAAAGTGACCAACACCGGTGACGTAGCGGGAAAGGACGTGGTCGAGATCTATTACTCCGCTCCCTATTACAACGGGGGAATTGAGAAATCCTCCGTCAATCTGATCGATTTCGGAAAGACCGAAATCCTTCAGCCCGGTTCTTCGGAGACTATCTCCTTTGTTATTCCCAAGGAAGATATGGCTTCCTATGATTCCAGGGGCATCAAGACGGCCGGCAACGGCGGGTATGTTCTGGAAGCCGGAGAGTACACCATCTCCTTAAGGGCCGACTCCCACACCGTTCTGGATGAGGCGTCCTTTATGGTTGATGCCGATATCGATTACAGTGTCACCGGAAGGGTTTCCGACGATGACGTGGCCACCAACCAGTTCCAGGATTACGCCCTGAATGACGGAACCCATGAAATTACCTATCTCTCCCGGGCCGACGGTTTTGCCAACTATGACGAAGCCACCGCCGCTCCCTATGACGATATGTATGTCATGAATGACGCCAGAAGAGCTTTTATCATGGAAAAAGCCACCGCTTACTATGATCAGACAAAGTACGACAATCCCGAAGATGTCATGCCCGTAACCGAGGCGAAAAACGGACTCGGCCTGGCCGATCTCACCGGCAAATCCTACGACGATCCCCTCTGGGACCAGCTTCTGGATCAGCTGTCCGTTGAAGATATGATCAACGTGGTCAACCTGGGCGGTTTCCAGACGGTCGCCATTGATTCGGTCGGCAAAGTGCAGACCCAGGACTCCGATGGAACTTCGGGACTGAACGACTGGTATATCCAGGTCTACGGTACGGCCTACTCCACCGAAATCCTGATCGCCCAGTCCTGGAACAAGGATCTCGCCTACCGCGTAGGCCAGGGCGTCGGCCAGGAATATGCCGACTGCCGCATCTTCGGCTCCTACTCCCCCGCCATGAACACCCACAGAACGGCCTTCGGCGGACGAAACTTCGAGTACTACTCCGAAGACGGCGTTCTCGCCGGATACATTGCCTCCCACACCGTCAACGGTCTGGCTTCCAAGGGCGTTTACCCCTACATCAAGCACTTCGCCCTTAACGAGCAGGAAACCGACCGGTGCAGCCTCCTCCAGACCTTCTCCGACGAGCAGGCCATCAGGGAGATCTATCTGAAGCCCTTCGAGTACGCCGTCAAGAAATACGAGGGAACGGCCATTGCCGCCATGTCCTCCTTTAACTTCATCGGCGACAGGTACAGCGGTTCCAACCCCAGCCTCCTGAATAACGTATTGAGGGGCGAGTGGGGATTCAGGGGACTGGTTCTTTCCGACTGGTACGGTTCCTACGGTTACCAGAATACGGTGGACTGCGTCCTTAACGGAAACGATTCCATGCTCGGATTCAACAATAACGCCTCTTCCAAGATTACCCATACGTCACCCACTATTGTCAAAGCGATGAGACAGGCTTCCAAGAACCTGTTCTACACCGTGGCCAACAGCGGGAACTACACCATCCCCGACCCCGATGCGGGCAAGATGGATCCCATGAACAAAACCTACATGTGGATCGATATTATTGCCGCCGTCGTTCTTCTGGGGGCTCTGGCCGCTGTCTATGTCAGGTACTTCAGAAAGAAGAGGGAAGAATAGGGTTTACTGAGTAATCTCCCAATATAGTAAAATAGTGATGAGGCTGTTGCAGTATTATCTGTAACAGCCTCTTTTTACGGCACGCCTTTCCTTCTCTCTTCGGTTGAATAAATCACGGGATGATATATAATAGAATCAGCATGAAACCTCTTTTTACAGGTCTTACCATCGCTCTCTTCGCCGCTATAACAGTTCTGTTCCTCCTCGGGAAAAAAGCCGAAGCGGATCCCGAACCCGCCTATACGCCCCTCGGCTGGTATATCGATTTCGAATGGTTTAACCGGGTCTGGGGGGAAGATCTCGTTTCACGGGAAATCCGGAGCAGAACAGAGACCCAGGTCTCTTTCTACATCCCCGGTTCGGGGGGCAGCAACCACCGGAGCCTTTCCATGATGATAGCCACAAAAACCCTGCCCGATCTTATCACCCTCGACGCCGAGGATCTTCATGTCAGGGAGCTGATAGAGAGCGGACTTATCTATAATCTGGATGAACTGGCCGAAAGAAACGACTTCGAGTTCTACCGCTACATAGATCCGGAAGTTTACGACCATATCAGGCAGCCCGACGGGGGCCACTATTTCTATCCCAGTTACTCTGTCTCAAAAAGGGATTATGACGACTTGAAAGACAGGATGTACAACTCCTACGCGTTTATCGTCAGAAAAGATATCTACGAAGCAATAGGAAAGCCGGATATGACGACACCCCGGGGGTTTCTGAATGCTCTCCAGGCCGCCAGAGACGCTTTCCCCGAAACGGAAGGCGGTCCTCTGATTCCCCTGGGCTTCAACGAAATGCAGACCGATCTGAACTCCCTGAACTTCCAGCTGAAGGGGATCCTGGGGCTTCCCAGGGAGGCTTCTCTCAACCCTCTCTATCTGAACTGGATAAAAACATTCCGTGAAGCCTACCAGAAAGGGCTTATCGCCCCTGAGATATTCATCGATAACAGGGCTCAGATACAGAGCCGCATCGTCAAGGGCAGGTATTTCTCCATGCTCTACCGCTTCCACGACGCCGAGGAGGCCCTGACCGAACTGTACACTGAAAATCCGGATATGATGTACATCGCCGTTCCCGGTCCCTACCCTGAGGAGGGAGTTCCCCCGGAAGGCTACTACAACCTGGTCGATATCGACGGCTGGACGGTGACCATGGTCGCCCGTGACAGCGGGAATCCCGACGCGGCTTTCCGCCTGATGACCTTTCTCATGAGTCCCGAAGGTCAGCTTCTTATCAAATACGGAGTAAAGGGGATAACCTGGCAGGAGACCGACGGACGGATCAGCCTGATCCCCGAAGTGGAGGCACTCAGAAATACGGACCGCGTCGAGTATAACCGGATTTACGGCGCCGATTCCCACTACTGGATGCTGGAAAATCAATCCTTTCAGCTCCGTTACTGGCCGCAGCCCCTTTCGGGTCCTCTTGAACAGATTCGCGGATTCTCCCTGGGGAAAGTCCTCTATCAGGACAAATCCGAGTTAATCTCGCTCATGCTTGATGAGAAAGTCTCCGATGAATCCTTGTATCTGGACGATCTCAAATGGAACGATACACTTCTGAAGCTGATTACCAGTGCGTCTGAAGAGGAGTTTGAGGAGATTCTGACCGAATACCGACTGTTCAGAAAAGATCTGGGGCTGAGCGATGCCTTTGAATAGTTCCCTCCCCGTCATGCTTCCCTTCCAGAAGAAAATCCGCCGGGTCATGTTCACCGCCATTCTCGTCCTGAGCATCTCCTTCCTCGTCGTCATTCTGATTCAGCGCTTATACCGCTCCTACGACGAGGCCGTCTCCCGGGGAGAAAGCGAACTGCAATACTTCCGGACCGAGCTCTTCAATCAGATAGATATCGTCAATAAATACAACGAGATGATAAGCCGGGACTTCGACTTCCTGGATTTCATCACTTCCCCGGAAGAAAAAAAGGGTAAGGATTACTATGAGTTCCGCAAGAATATATTGGCCCGTCTGGAAAACATTCTGGAGATAAACAATTTCAATACGGAACTGAAGATATTCGTGGATAATCCGAAACTTCTGGCCGTCCCCCCCCTTCTCTACCCGGCGTCATCCTCCCTGTCGGACAGGTTGGAAATTCAAAGGAGCGGGGATGTCTTTTTCCTTCATGATATAACCACCTTCATGTACCGCAACAGGAAGATCATCGTCGAATTCACGATCCCTCTGACCAATCTTCTCGATGTACGTGACAAAAGCCTTTCCCTTGTTGTCCCTTCCATGGATCCGGACCTGTACATCAGCTATATGAACCGGGAAAGAACGGCAGACAAAGTGATCGCCGCCCTCCCCGACCTTGACCTGATTCTCGTCTACAAGCTCAACCTCAACTCTCTATTAAGGGAAATAACCCTGTACGGGCTGATTCTTCTGACGATTACGGCGTCCTATTTCCTTTTTCTCTTCTATCTGTCCAACCGCAGAATACAGCCTCTCTTCCGCGATATATCCATACTTTTCGAGGCGGTAGGTCAGGTTAAATCGGGTATTCTCAAGGAATCGGTAACCACCCTGCCCGAGACAAGCGAGTTCTACCCCTACTCCCAGCAGCTCCAGCAGGCCGCGGACAGCATACACAGCCTGATCAGCGACGCCGTCCTCAAGGAGAGATCGCTCCAGGATATGGAACAGAAGGCGCTGCAGGCCCAGATAAACGCCCACTTCCTGGCCAATACGATCGAGGCCATAAAAATGAAAGCCCTTCTGCAGAGAAACTACGAAATCTCCGACGGCCTGACCGACCTGGGCCATATGATCCGCTACGCCATTCAGTGGGACAGACAGTTCGTTACACTGGAAGAGGAACTGGAATATATTGAGAGATTCGTTAATCTTTACGCCATGCGCTTTGAATATAAGCTGGACTATTCCGTTTCCATGGACAGGGATCTCGAAAAAATCAGCATTCCCAAGCTGACCATTGAGCCCTTCGTGGAAAATGCCATTGAGCACGGAATCCGCCCCAAGGGAAGTGACGGGCAAGTATCCATAGGGATCACCGGAGATGATGATTATCTGTACTGCACTGTCGCCGATGACGGAATTGGATTTGACCCGGAAAGCCTGGTAAGCCGCGGCCTTCCGGGAAAGGGGATCGGCATCCGCAATGTCTACGACAGACTGAAAAAGCATTACGGTACGGATTTCGGACTTGATATAAAGACAGAACCGGGGAAGGGAACGGAAATTATCCTTCGTCTGAGGAGAGAAAAGGATGCTGAGAATTCTGATAGCTGACGATGAGAAAATCGTGCGGGAAGGGATTAAGGATATGATAACGACGGCCTTCCCCGACCTATTCTATTTTTCCGAGGCCGGGGACGGGGCGGAACTGGTCCGCCAGGTGCGCAAGGAGAATATCGATCTGCTCATCACGGACATAAAGATGCCCCGGATGGACGGGCTTGAGGCACTGAAGGAGCTCTACCTCGACCCGGAAGTCATAGAGCCCCTGACCGTCGTCATCAGCGGATACAGCGACTTCGAATACGCCAGGAGCTGTATAGAACTGGGAGTCAAAGACTATCTTCTTAAGCCGATAGAACGGAAGAAACTGGCCGCTCTCATCAGAAGACTTCTCAATGAATTCGACCTGGAAAAACTGCAGCCCGAAGAGGCTCCGGACGGGGAGACGCTCAAGGAGAGGGAAGAGCACTATATCAAGGAGGCTCTTCTGTTCATAGAGGAGCACTATGCGGAGGATATCAATATGGCCGTCATATCCAACCACCTGTCACTCCACTACAACTATTTTTCCCCAATCTTCAAGAAATTCTCCCCCAGGGGCTTCAAGCACTATCTCAACACCTACCGCATCAGAAAGGCGAAGGGCCTCCTGGCCAACACAGATCTGAAGGTAATGGAGATAGCCGAGCAGGTCGGATACAGGGATGTCAAATATTTCACAAGGAAATTCCAGGAGCAGGAAGGGCTTTCGCCGCTCAGCTTCCGGAAGGAACAGGGCGAATCGGGCAGAGAATAGAAAGGGTCTGCGGCAACGACCTCATCACTCGTGGGAAAAGGGGAAAAGAAGCTCCTGATACTCCCTTTCGAACATGTTCTCCCCGGTAATGAGCACCGAACCGGTATCCTGAAAGGAAATAACATCCTCCCCTTTCAGATAGCGGTAGGCAGTCCTTACCGAGAGATAACCCATGTTATACGGCCTCTGCACCACGGTAGCCTTGATCACCCCTTCTTCCAGATAACTCATCTCCCTCTGGGCGTTGTCAAAGGCGACAAGGGAAACCCTGTCCTTGGCGTTTTCCTCCTCTATCGCCCAGGCCACCCCCAGGGCCGATTCTTCATTCAGTGCGACAATCCCCCCCAGCTCGTCGTCCAGCAGCAGTTCCTTGGTAATCCGATAGGCCTTCTCCTTCTCCACATCGCAGAACCAGGTGCCTATCACCAGGGAGGGGTCAAGCTCATCGCGAACGCCTTTCTCCCTGTCGATGGCCGTCGCGGTCTCTCTGATATGGCTGACGATAGCGATCTTTTTCCTGGGGTTTTCCCCGATCAGCCTCATCATCTCCCGGCCTGCCCGGCGGCCCGCCTCCACGTTATCGGTAGCGATAAACGAAACGGGCACAGCGGAATCCACTCCGGAATCGATCATGATAACGGGAACCCCCTGACCGGCGGCTTTTTCCACCGAATCGGACAGGGCCGTATAATCGTTGGCCGCCAGGATAATCAGGGGGGGCTTTTTCGCGATGATGCTCTCCATGATATTGATCTGCCTGTTAATCTCTTTCTCCTGCCGGGGACCGGAAATCTCCACGTCGATACCGAACTCCCGGGATGCCTCCATGATGCCCTGTTTCACCACATTCCAGAAATCCATGGCCGGACCGACATTCGATTTGAGAATGATCTGAATGGGCTCATTGGCGACGGGTTCCTCATCCCCAGAGAATTCATACATGAAGGAAAGGGCGATGAAAAGGAAAAAAGCGGCCGTGAGGCTCATAAAGAGAAGATACCACTTGTTCAAAAGGTCACCTCCTGATCGGCCACGGGGATCCGGACACGGATCACCGTTCCTTCTCCGGGAGCGCTTTCACAGGTCAGCCCGTATTCAGGTCCGAAATAGATCCGAATTCTCTCATGCACATTATGAACGCCCATGCCCTGGCGAGAACGGACGGACCGCTCCTCGGGCGGCGTTTCCAGGCCCCGGATCAGATCGGCCAGCTGAGTACTGTCCATGCCGCACCCGTTATCCCGCACCTCCAGAATCACGGCGTCTTCCTCCCGTATGCCCGTTATGGTGATGACGCCGGGATAATCGGCTTCCTTGATGCCGTGGTATATGGCGTTTTCCACCAGGGGCTGGAGGGTGATCTTCAGGGTAATCAGCTCATAAAGGGAAGGATCAACATCTATGCGGTAGGTGAATTTATCGCGATAGCGCATCTCCTGAATCGTCAGATAGGAGCGCACATGCTCTATCTCATCGCGTATGGGAATCAGCTCCCGGCCCTTGCTTATGCTGATGCGGAACAGCTTGGAGAGGGCCGACGTCATCTGCACGACCTTGTCGCTCTGCCCCATCTCTCCCATCCAGATAATGGAATCGAGGGTATTATAGAGAAAATGGGGATTGATCTGTGCCTGCAGCGCCTTGAGATCGCTTTTACGCTTGAGTTCCTGTTCCCGGGTGTTCGCGTCCATCAGTTCGCGGATCCTGGTCACCATGATATCGTACTCCCGGGCCAGCTCGCGTATCTCATCGGTCGCCCGGATATTTCCTACCAGGCGGAAATCCCCCGTGTCCACGGACCGCATGATCCCCTGAAGCTTCTTCACCGGTTTGGTGATTCCCGAGGTTATCCGGTTTGTGGCAAATCCCACAATCAGAAAAAGGACGAGTCCCACCAGGGCGTAAAGCCCCTGGACATACTGCCAGTCGGTCACGATATCATTATCGTAGATAACGCTGACCACATGCCAGCCCGTTACCTCCGATGTCTCGACCATGAAATACCGGTCTTCATCCTGGAAAGAGTCCTCTTCCGAATCGTCCAGCATGGCCATGATCCCCTCTATCGGCTCCTCCTTGATACTGGAGTAGACAAGCTGCTGGGTGGGATGGAAGACATAGTTTCCCTCCCGGTCCAGGATAAAATTATATCCCCGTTTTCCCACCGAAAGAGACCGGCACAGTTCATTGATCCTCATGAATTTCAGATCCACCAGCAGAATCCCCAGAACGCTCCTGTCCTCCTCGAGAAGTATCGTCCGGCTGAGAGAAACCACCCAGGGATAGCGGTCCCTTATCAGATTCTGCACATAGGACGAGGAGACGACGGTTCTGTCAAAAGCATCCAGAGCCCCGGTATACCACTCCTTCTCCCTCCAGTCGGTCCAGGGATTAATACGGGCGTCCAAGTCGCTGGAAATGATCTGCCCCTTAAGGCCCATGACCATGATTTCCGAAATATCCTCCCGGGTCCGGGAGTAGTTCCCGAGTCTCTCGCCCACCAGGCGGACGGTCTCATCGTATCCCGGGGAACCGGCGGCCGCCCCGTCTGCGGCAAAAAGAGCCTGAATATCCCTATCCCCTATGACGGCGTTGACAAGGGGCTCCATGCCGGAAACATAGGAATCAATCTGCGCGACCAGCTGTCTGAGCATGACACGGTTGTTATCCAGAGTGGAACGTCGCACCGTATTGATGGTAAACCGGAAGGAGATGAGCTGCATGATGATAATGGCCGTGAAGATCATCACCGTAAAGATCGTATAGATGCGGGAATCCAGTGTTCCGAATGGGTGGGATCTACTCACGCTCCCCTGCTCCTCCTGTATTCCATCGCCGTCATTCCCGTATGCTTTTTAAAGAGGAGGCTGAAGTAGCGGGGGTCGGCATATCCCACACGCTCCGCCACTTCGTATCCCTTCAGATCGGTGCTCAATAGCAGATTCTTCGCTTCGTTCATGCGGCACTCGGTCAGGTATCCCACAAATGTCTTTCCCGTCCCCTCCTTGAACAGAAGACTGAACTGGCTGGTGGAAAGATAAAGCTCATCGCAGATGTCCTGCAGGGAAAACCGGATGTCCGGAAAACGGTGCTCGATGATCTCCCGGGCCCGGTCAATCCGGGAAAGAAGCATATCGTTGCGCCGTCTCTCGATCTGGGTCTCTATTCGCTCAAGCATCTCCCTGAAAAAGGCGTCTATCCCGTCCAGAGAGGCAAAGGCTTCCGTATCCATGGGAAAAATCTCTTCCGCCGGGTCGATAAGCTCCAGATCCTTCATGAAGGAGTTAAGCATATAGAAAAGTCTGATGGCCCCCGCCTTCAGAAGCTCTTCCGTCATAAAACGGCTCTCCAGATAATGGATGAGTTCCTCCAGCGCCGCCGATCCCGGCTGATATCCGCCCGTTTTCAGCTCCTGAACGATCCGGCTGCACAGCCGGTTGAATTCGGCGGGATTCACCTCTTCCCGGCTTCGAATCTCCCTGACGGTATGATGATGGGAAAAGCCCATGATACGGGAGTATTCCACTCCGTTGGCGGCGACGGCATAGGAGCGTTCCAGCTTTTCCAGCTTATCCACCACTTCTCCGCTGCCCAGAAAAATCATGCGGCTGTCGGCGGAGGAGAATTTCCTGAAGGCCTCATCGGCCAGCCGGGAGGAACGCTCTTCCAGAACTGCCACGTCCCTGTCCTGGAGCAGCAGGGCCAGATCCTCGTCGGGATTAAAGAATACCCGGTCATATTCACCGGTTATCCCTTTCAGAAACTCCGAAAGGGAGAGCCTCTCCAGATCACCCAGGCTGGGGGGAAAGGAGATGAGAAGAATCTGGTAATACCCTTCGAGATCAATCCAGCCGAAGAGTTCTTTTCGCGATGCCAGCGCGTCCCGCTCTATTCTTCCGAGGGAAAGCCGGTACAGAAACCTCTCCCGCAGGAGGGGAAAGCTCTGATCCAGCTTGGCTCTGAGTTCGCTCTGAAGCCGTTGGGCTTCTCTCTTCTCGTCCAGCTCCCTCTCCACCGTCTCCAGGACATGTCCCAGCTCCTTCCGGGTTATCGGCTTCAAAAGGAATTCCCTGACCTGGTTCTTGATCGCCTCCTGGGCATATTCAAAATCATCGTAACCGGTCAGAAGGATTACGGTTATGGAAGGATAACGCTCCCCGAGAATACGGCTGAGTTCCAGACCATTCATCCGGGGCATATTGATATCGGAAATCACCACATCCACAGGATGACTTTCTATATAGGAAAGTGCTTCCTCGCCCTGTTCAAAAACGCCGGTCAGATTAAATCCGTTCTCGCCCCAGGGAAGACATGTGGAGATACCGTCCCGGATAATCGCTTCATCATCCACCAGTATCATATTGTACATGAGCTCTCCGTGCTTCTGTGCTTACTCAATTATTGAACGGATTTTCCCCTTTGTAAACAAATTATTTCGGGACGAATGCCCCTCAGTTGTCGTGATAGGGGAAAACGGGGCGGCTCTTGAATTTGATGAGGACCGTCGTACCAACGCCCTCCATGCTGGAAAGGCTGAGGCCGCACTCTTCTCCATAAAGCAGTTTTATACGGCTGTTGACGTTCATGAGCCCGATGTGATCACCGTAATTCTGATGATTTTCCCTGAACCCCCGGTTCAGTTCTTCCACGACGGGTTCGGAAATTCCGCAGCCGTCATCCTCCACGCTGAGCCAGAGGAAATCACTCTCCTCCCTTATTTCGACCATGATATGCCGGCTGGCTTCCTTCAGCTCCAGACCATGCTTCACCGCATTCTCTATAAGGGGCTGAATAATGAATTTGGGGATGAGAATCCTTTCGGTCACCCCCTTACCGGGAAGGGAGAGAAATATCTTCCTGTGGAGACGGGAGTTATATATATTTATGAATTTCTCGATGTAGTAAAGCTCTTTTTCCAGCGTTACGAAATCCATCCGGTTTCTCAGGTTGAAGCGGAGAAGCTCCCCCAGCTCCTCTATAATGTAGGAAACCTGGTCTCTCTGGTTCGCCAGGGCTTTCATTCTTATCGATTCCAGAGTGTTGAAGAGGAAATGGGGAGTAACCTGGCCCTGGAGAACCCGCAGCTCCTCCCTGAGGGCTTTCGTCTTAATCTCTCCGTTCACACGGATCAGGTGCCTGAGATTGTCCGCCATGGAATTAAACCGTTCCGTAAGATAGCCGATCTCGTCATTGCTTCTCACGGTCACCCGGTAATCCAGACTGCCCCGCTCTATCTGATTCATACCTTCGGCCAGATTCCTGATGGACCGGATAAAAGGATAGGAGAGCAGCATGGACAGACCGATGCTCAGAAGAATACATATCAGAGCCGATGCTGCCATATTCCGGAAAATATAGGGAAGATGTCGGGTCAGATATTTCTCCGGAATAAAAAGATAGGCCCTAAGGCCGCTCTGTTCCGATTCTCTCCTGATCACATAATAGGAGCCCCCTCCCACGGAAACCTTCTCACCCTCGCCCTCCCCGGAAAAGCTGAGTTCCCCGGCGTTTTTATCCTTCAGTTCCCCCAGGGTTGAATAGAGGTAATTCCCCTCTCCGTCGGCGAGATAGATATACGATTCCGAGGGAATGGAGCTCTCGATAACCCGATAAAGCCCGTCAATTTTGAAGTTGATTCGGATAATCCCGATGTTCGTGCTGTAGTAAAGGGGCCGGATCTTCCTTATGACCGACATGAGGGGATAATTGAAGGAGTGGGGATTCTTGCCGGGAGGCAATGTCTTCACGAGCTCATCCCCGTTCCAGAAGGACGAGAACCACGGTTCCAGGCGGATATCATAATCGGCGGGGATATAGTTGTTGTACCCGAAGGAGTAGTGGGATTTCTCCGGGTTGGCGATAAGTATCTGTTCCACATTGGGCTTAAGGAGGGCAAATCCCTCGGCCATTCCCCGGAGGTAGGCGAAATCGCGGTGTTTGTCGGTCACCGTGTCGTCATTGGAAAGCAGGGAGATGGTCTCGTCTGTGGTCACGAAGACTTTGGCGATGTTGTCCACCTCGGCAATCTCCTCATCCACGGTAAGCATCGCCTTTTCCATGGCGGCTTCGGCGATATAGAGGTTATCCTTCAGAAAACGGTCATAGGTGAAAAGGTAGGTAATGAAACCGTAGGATATGACGGAAACGGAAATGACGATGAAAAGCATGATGAGGATTTTTCTCTGAATCATCATCTTCATCTTTCCTTCCCCTGCCGCCTGTATCGCGAGGGAGACAGGCCGGTATATTTCTCGAAAACTTTGGTAAAATAATGGGCGCTGGCGTATCCCAGGGAATCGGAAATTTCCTGAATCTGGTCCGAAGAGTAGAGAAGTCTCTCTTTCGCCTGCTCGATTTTCTTTTCGGTGAGGTAATTCACCAGATTCATTCCCGTCTCTTCCTTGAAAATACGGGAGAGATAGGAGGGGGAGATATTGAACCGCTCCGCCAGGGACTCCCTGGACTCCCCCGTGCACTTCTGGTCCAGATAATCCTTCACGTTCTGCACGATCTGGGCGGAATAATACCGGGGATTGTCCTCCAGGCCGTCCATGATGCGGGCGAGACACTCCTTGACGCAGCCGACCAGGGACTGTCTGGTCCTGAAGCTTGTCTGAAGATGAAGGGCATTGAGCAGACGGTCCCCGTCGAAGTAGTCCCCTTCCTTCCCCATACGCACGAGAGTCTTCCCCAGGAGAAGAAAAAGATTCACCGCCTCCAGGTAATACTGGGATGTACGGCAGTTATTCTCCGCCAGGGAATCAAAGAGAATGTCAGTTTCCCGAAAGGCTCCGTCCCTGTCCAGCTCCCGTACGGATTGGACAATCCCTTCCAACCGGGGGAGAGTCCGGAGGGAGTTGCCCGCGGCTCGCTGGCGCAGCTCCTCATAAAAACGAACCTGATCGGGAACAAATACGTCTCCCAGAGACTCTTCGGCTTCCCGGAAGGCCCTTCCCAGGCTGTCCCAGTCACCGTGTATCCGGCTGCATCCGCCGAAAAAGGAGAAGTTCTTCAGCTCTTCCAGACGGGAAAGGCCCTTCTTGAGGTTTTCCCAGGTGCTGTTCTCATCTTCCCCTGAGAACAGCAGAATCAGCCGGCTGCCCGAGAGAAAGGCGGGAGGGGAGCCCTCGGGAGACCGGGAAAACTGATCCCTCAGCAAAGCGAGAGCTTCCGGTTCTCCCGCCGCCGGTTCGACAAGAAGGAGGGCAAAGCAGGGAGGAGGAGAGTCGAATCCGATCAGGGCAAAATCGATTCTGTCCGCCCGGGAGGAACTGTTTGAGAGCAGATCCATGAAGTACTTCTCTCTGGCCAGGGAGGAGAGGACCGATATTTTGTTATTTCTGGCCTGCTCGGTCATGCTCCGGGAGCGCTCTTCCTGCAGTTCTCCGGTAATCTTGTTTACCGCCCGCACAAGTTCGGACCGCTTGACCGGTTTCAGCAGATAGGCGGACACCCCGAGCTCAATAGCCTGCCTGGCATAGGCAAAGTCGTCGAAGCCGCTGATGATGATGATTTTCAACCCGATCTGGAGAGAGAGAAGACGGCTGATCATTTCCAGGCCGTTATACCCGGGCATCCGGATATCGGTTATCAGAAGATCGGGCCGCAGCTCTTCAATTTTCCTGATGCCCTCAATACCGTCATAGGCATGGCCTACAATGGTCACTCCGTTGGCCTTCCAGTCAATGAGGTAATCCAGACCGTCCAGAATGGCCCTGTCGTCGTCAACGAAAAGAGCTTTGATCATCTCTTCTCCCCAAAGGATTTTTACGCAATTCTATGCAAGGCAGCAGTATAATACTTTTCCGGCTCCCTTATAAGAGAATAGCCATCAATGGAGAGAAAAAGAACAAAAAAGCCACATACCGGTAACAAAATTATACGTTTTTACCAAAACGAAATATGTTAACGTGGATTAAATCCAAAAATAAGGAGTCATTATGAAAAAGAGAATGGTGACGATTGTCCTGTTATCCCTTGTCATGGTTCTGTCCGTTTACGCGAACGGAGCCGAAGATTCTTCAGCAGCCGACGGAAAGGCTGTTCTGAAAATGTGGTCAAAAGGTTCCGGTACCGACCCGGCCATGGAAGCTGTTGTTGAGGCTTTCCGGGCGGCAAACCCCGATACGGAACTGACTTACGAATCCTACGGAGAGAATTACGCCAACGTCGTAAACCTCGCCCTGGCTTCGGGAGACGCTCCCGACATCTTCGAGAACGGTGGAAATTTCCCCGTCCAGACTCTGGCTGCCCAGGGACTGATCGCTCCCATCGATGACGTTTTCACCGAAGAGCTCAAATCTCAGATGTTCCAGCCCCTTTTCACCCAGAAGGACAATGTCTACAACGGCCAGAGATATACCATCCCCACCAGAATCTCCGCATTCCGCTTACTCTATAACAAAGATCTTTTTAAAGCTGCCGGACTCAATCCCGATCAGCCCCCCAAGACCCTTGCGGAAGTAAGAGAATACGCAGCCAAGATTACCGCCGCCGGTAAGGGCGATTTCTACGGATTCGGTCTCTACCTCGGCTCCAGCAACATCTGGACCCGCGTTATCGATCCCATCTGTACCGCCGCCGGAACCAGCGCCGATATGGGTTATGACTTCAATACCGGTAAATTCGATTTCACAGCCAACATGGAAGTTCTTTCCGAGCTGGCCGAAATCGCCAAAGACGGTTCCCTCTTCCCCGGTTACGAAACTCTCGCCGTCGATCCGATGAGAGCCAACTTCGCCCAGGGCAAAGTCGGTATGTATTTCGACGGAAACTGGACTTCCGGAACTTTCGCTACTCAGATCAAAACCGATATAGACTGGGCTACCGCAGCCGTACCCGTCTCTACCGGCGACACCTACGGTCTGGGCGCTTGTTTCCCCGCGGTTGACTTCGCCGTTTCCGCGTCTTCCAAATACCAGGATCAGGCCAAGAGCTTCCTCCGCTTCCTCCTTTCCAATGCCGCCGTTATGCAGCAGGAAAAACCCGAACCCAAAACCTTCCTTCCCGCCAACGAAGCCTCTTCCCTTCCTATCGAAGCGATGAACCTCAAGGGAACCGAATACAACTTCAAGCTTGACGACCTGGCTCCCATGCCTCAGATCGTTTACTACTCCCTCTCCCTCGAAGGCGACAAGAGAGACATCGTTTTCACCGATATCTTCCTCAAGCTCGTCAACGGCGGAAAAGTAGATACGGCCAAGACAATCCAGACTCTTAACGACAGATACAACAGCGCTCTGGATAAAGCACTTGCCGACGGTCTTCTCTCCGAAAGCGATATTCATATTGCCGATTTCGATTTCAGCAATAGATAAATAAAACTGTGTCATCCCCGCTCCGGCGGGGATTCGCGCATAACAGAAAGTAATATGAACATTAAAGATAATAAAACATTACAAGTTTATGCTATGATTCTGCCCACCACGGTACTCATTCTGCTTCTGGGCATCTACCCTATCATTGACGTCCTTTTTCATAGCTTTACCAATTATAACGGTTACACAAAGCCCAGCTTCATCGGGCTTTCCAATTACGCAAGAGTTCTCCAGGACAAATCCTGGTGGCTGAGTGTTCTCAACACTCTGGAAATCGGATTCGTCGTCTCAATCATTCAGATTCCGGTCGCTCTCATACTCGCGGTTCTCCTGAACAACTCCATCAAGGGACGGGACTTTTTCCGGGCAATCATTTTTATGCCCAGCATCACCAGTACGGCGATTATGGGAATTGTCTTCTACTTCGTTTTTGCCTCATATAACGGCGTCATGAACGGCTACCTTCAGATGCTGCATATCATACAGGATCCCATTTCCTGGTTCGGATCGGGCTTCTCCGCCAAAGCGGTCATCATCTTCTTCCTCTGCTGGCACGACATCGGATTTTTCATGGTGCTCTTTCTGGGGGCTCTCCAGAAAATCCCCAAGGAAGTCTACGAAAGCTGCAAAATGGACGGAGCCAATTACGCTCAGACACTCTTCAAAATAACCATCCCTCTCCTGGGAAAGCTTTTCCAGATGGTGTCCGCCCTCTCCATTGTTAACGCCCTGAAGCTTTTCGATTCCATCAAGGCCCTGACCAACGGCGGCCCCGGTTCCAAGACCGAAGTTATGACCATGTACATCTACCGTTACTTCTTCGAGAACAACGGAATGCCCCAGCAGGGTTACGCCAGCGCCGTCAGTATCGTGGCCACCATAATCGTAACCGTGATTACCCTCGGTTACATGTACAGTACAAGGAAATTGAGTTATGAATAGGAAAAAACCTTACCGGGCGGAAAAGTCCAGCGAAATAGGGACCATCGTTATCTATGCGTTCCTCATCATCGCCACCATACTGACCCTATATCCCCTGTTTTACGCCATAGGCGGATCATTCAAATCCCTCGAGGAATTTCTCCAGGGAGGCATGAATCTCTTCCCCAGACAGGGAGGAACAATCGACAACTACATCACAGCCTGGAAGCAGGCCAAATTCGGCATTTACACGGTCAACAGTATTCTCTTCACCGTAGGCTCCGTCATCCTTACCGTTGCGACGACAGCCATGACGGGATTCGTCCTGTCCCGCGCCGATTTCGTGGGGAAGAAGCTGCTCATCGGTCTTCTCGGATTCATGATCTTCCTTCTGGGAGCCGTTACGATCTACCCCATATTCCGCATCAGCCGGGCCCTGGGGCTTCTCAACAGCCTCTGGGGAATGATCATCGCCCAGGTCGCCGCCGCACAGCCCCTCTTCGTCATGCTGGTCATGGGATACTGCGACGGTATCAGCAAAGAGATAGACGAAGCGGCTACGATTGACGGAGCTTCTTTTTTCCAGATTTTCGCCGTTATCATTTTCCCCATCATCAAGCCGATCCTGGCAACGGTAGGCCTTCTGGCTTTCCGCGACGCCTGGAACAGCTTTATGCTTCCCCTTGCCTTCACCATTGCCAAACCCGAACTGCGCCCCCTCACCGTGGGAGTCGTCATGCTTAAGGATCAGGGAGACGGAGTTACCGCATGGAACCTCATGCTGGCGGGAACCATAATGGCCCTTGTCCCCATTCTTGTTGTATACCTCTTCATGAACAAATACTTCATCGAAGGCTTAACGGACGGCGCGGTAAAGGGATGATACATAAAATCAGGGAATTCGTGGAAAAGGAAATCCGGCCCTGTGTCCAGGGTGACGGCGGTGATCTGGAGATCATCGGACTGGAGGGCAATACCCTCTCCGTCGCCGCCCTGAACGAGTGCTCCCGCTGTCCGCTGACACGCAGCTGTTACCGGACATGGCTGGAGGACCGGATCAACGGGAAGTTCCAGTCTTCCCTCACCGTCGATATAAAAATAAGAAAGCCCTATTTCTGGGATAAATAAGGATAACAGCAAAAAATGGCCCACGTTAAAGTCGTCAGACGCTCCATGGATAAGAGCGAGTGGATAGAAATTCGTACGAAATGGCTCAGGGACAGAATAGTCGAAGAGGCCCTTCCCGTCACCGGATGGAAAATAAGAGAAGCCCGGCAGGTCGAAGAAATGACCTATGAGTTCACCGGAGAGGAGCGCCCTATCCTTAAGGGGGAAGAGTACTTCTTCCCCGACGGAACGGTATTTCTTTCAGCCGATGCAGCCATCCCGGAAACATGGGCCGGAAAACCGGTCTGGTTCAGTTTCGAAACGGCGGCCGAAATGATGGTGAAGGTCAACGGCAAGTGGACCGGAGGCGTCGATCCCAACAGACAGCGTGTGGCCCTCCGCAAGGCGGGTGAAGATATCACATCCCTGAAGATCGAAATGGAAGGGTACAATCGGTCCAAGCCCGATGACGAGCGGAATCCCGAAACGGCCGCTCTGCGCGGCTGCCGCCAGATTTTCCCCGGGGGAGAAATCCTCATCCTGGACGAACTTGTCAAAGACGCCTATTACGATGCCAAAATCCTCAATGAAACAATCCACAGCGAGTATGTCGAAGAGGATGTGAGAAACTCCCTTACCGGAGAGCTTCATAAAGCCCTTCTCTATGTCGATTTCGACAGCACAGACAGAGAACTTCTCAGAGACGGTCTCCGGGCGTTCCGCAGGCATCTGGAAGAAACCGTCTTCAACGGGAAAAACTCCTACCATATCGGTAAAGTCGCTCTGGTCGCCCACTCCCACCTGGACCTGGCCTACTACTGGCGGCGCATCCATACGGTGCAGAAAAACGCCCGGACCTGTCTTATCCAGCTCGATCTGATGGATCAGTACGACGACTTCACCTACGCCCACACCCAGGCCTACACCTACGAGACGCTGGAAAAGTATTATCCCGAAATTTTCGAACGGGTCAGAAAACGTGTCGAAGAGGGCCGCTTCGAGCTGGTGGGCGGCATGTACGTGGAACCGGACTGCAACGTTCCCACCGCCGAATCCCTCGTACGGCAGAGCCTCTACGGCCAGCAGTACTTCCGGGAAAAATTCAACCGCACCGTGAATAACTGCTGGCTGCCCGACGTTTTCGGCAATACCTGGATACTCCCCCAGATCCTCAGGAAATCGGGAATGGACTACTTCGTATCCAACAAGATGTCCACCTGGAACGACACGAACCTTTTTCCCCATAACAATTTCATCTGGCGGGGAATCGACGGTTCGGACATTCTGGCCTGCGTTCCTCCGACCCACTTTATCTCCTGGAACACCCCCGACCAGATCATAGAGAACTGGAGCGCCTTCCAGGAAAAAAATGTCTGCCCCGAAACGCTGAATATGTTCGGCTACGGAGACGGGGGAAGCGGCGTCACCGAGGAGATGCTCGAGTTCAAGGAAAGACTGAACAAAATTCCCTCCCTGCCCGAAGTCCGCCATGTGCGGGGAGACGTCTTTCTCGGCGAATCAATAAACCGCGACCAGGCCCTGGAAGAGTGGGACGGGGAACTCTACCTCGAAATGCACCGGGGAACCTTTACGACCAAGGGCTATCTGAAGATGATGAACCGCCGTTTCGAAATCCTTTTACGAGAAGCGGAATATCTTCTGACCCTGGTCTACGCAAAAACGGGAGAGTACCCCCGGGAAGAGCTCGACTCTCTCTGGAAGCTCCTCCTTATCAATCAGTTTCACGATATCCTCCCCGGGACCCACATTGCTCCCGTGGAAAGGGATACCAGAAAAGATTATGATATCATAGGGAAAAAACTGAACTCTCTGATAGATGAAGCGCTGGATACCCTCGCCACGGGCGGAGCATCCCTCAGCGATGCATCGGACGGAGATTCCCTCCTCCTTGTCAACACCCTGGGCTGGACCCGCAGCGAGCCCTGTTTTATCGAAGGGCTTACGGAAAAACCGGCCGGAGTAACCTGCCAGGAGGGAAACCTTAAGGGCGAAAAGGGGTTATGGATACTTCCCGGGGACCTCTCCCCCTTCGCGTCCCTGACACTCCCCCTCGAAAAGAATACCCTTCCCCGGGAGGGCGAAACGGACTGGTTCACCTACGGAAGCGGCGTCCTCGAGACCCCCTACTACCGGGCAAAACTGGAAGACGGGGGAACCATTTCGGAACTCTACTCCAAGGAGTACGGGAAGAATGTCCAGAGCAGGGGCGGATTCCTGGGAGACGTAAAGGTTTACCACGATTATCCCGGGATGTACGATGCCTGGGATATCCTGGATAACTACAAAGATAAGGAAGAGGAGCTTCTGATCGAGTCGCCCCTGACACTGTCCGAATCGGGAAGTCTCTATTTCACCCTGGAAAGCCGACTCGTGATCGGAAATTCCCGGATAACCCGGACGATCCGTTTTTACCGACACAGTCCGATAATCGATATGGATTTCCATGCGGACTGGCAGGAAAGAAACCGTCTGGTCAAGCTGGAGTTCGACATGAATGTTCTGGCCCGCCAGGCCGGATGCGACACCAGCGCGGGAACGATCTTCCGCGATACCCACCGGAATACCTCATGGCAGAAAGCCCGCTTCGAAGTGTGCATGCACAAATATGTGGATCTCAGCGAGACGGGATTCGGCGTGGCCCTGCTGAACGACTCAAAATACGGCGTCTCCCTGCATAAGAATCAGGTGGGAGTCTCCCTCCTCCGCGGTTCCATCCGCCCGGACAACAATTCCGACAAGGGCTCCCACCGCTTCTCCGTTTCCCTCTACCCCCACGGCGAAAGCCTCGAGGAAAGCGACGTGATTGAAAAAGCCTGGAACAAGAATGTGCCCCTCCTGTCACGGCGCGGTAATAACGATTCCATGGGCGAAACGGGTTTCGTCGAAACGGATCATCTCCATCTGCAGAGCCTCAAGAAAGCTCAGAACGATGAGGCGATCATCTGCCGCTTCGTCGAACTCCACGGGAAAAGGGGGACGGCCGACCTTAATTTCCGTCTTCCCGTAAAGGATCTGACACTGACAAATCTCCTGGAAGACGGGATAGACGATGAAGCGGGCATACTGATTCCCGTTGACGGCACGCATGGGAAAATCAGTTATGCTCCCTATGAGATCATAACCCTTAAGTGCCGGCTGGCCTGATGGGACCTATCTGTCCCCGGGTTATCTAAATTGCTAATCATCCCGGAATGAAATCAGTCGATTCATCTGCGCTATTACACCTTTGCAGACTGATGGAATTCCGGGGTTTTCTACAAAATAGTTCCTTCATAACAAAAATTGATAAAAAGATTAAAGAATTATTAATCTTTTCAGGGTAACTATTTCATTCTAAGATGGTATTATACATATATAGAATAGGAACATTCATCGCCAAAAACAGGAACGTTCCAGGGATATTGCATACGTTATGAAAGAAAAAAAGCTGGCCTTGAAACTACGAAAGAGCTATGGCCATTATAATTTTGAGCCGTCACTTCACGACGGCAGATCCTTCTTCTTCTTCAGAGAAGGGGACACCCAGCTAAGTGAAAATCAAAGACAGATACTGGATCGGGTAAGCAGCCACAAGGGCGATATCCTTCTTCCCGAAATCCTTGATTTACTGGGCGAGCCGGATTTCCCGGAAATCTTCTACACCCCCGATTTTTCCCGCCCCCGGCAGGTAAAGCTCGTTCCCATAAAATCATGGACGCTGGGATTCCAGTTCTCCTCCTTCGACAAAAACTCACCCCTGTTCAACCCGGTCATTTTCCCCGATGGGCTGAGGGACGAAGAAGCCTCCATACCGCTCACTTCCGATTTCTTCCAGAATTACCACTACCTTTACACCATGAACGATAATACCGTCCATCTTCTGGAACGGGACCACACGCTCACAGAGATTATCAAAAGCTTCCGCAACAGCGAGCTCTTCTCCATGAAGGATGCCCAGGATACCCTGGAAAGCTTTCAGGAACAGGGCATTCCCACGGATGATTTCTTCCCCGATTTCGAATTCCGGGAACTGAACAGTTTCCCCATCCTCGAAATGACCCAGGGGAGGAGAAACGAACTGCACCTCATCCTCTATTTCGATTACGAGGGCCTTCAGCTCCCCTTCAATAACTCGGAAGAATCCATCATTCTGGAGAAAACCTCTGACAAGGTGACCTTCAGCCGGAGGGATACGATTTTCGAGCAGGCCATCTGCAGCCGCTGTCTGGTCACCTTCGGCCAGGACATTCACACGAAGATATACGGTGCCGTGCGGTATTACAACTTCGCCCTTTCCATGGAGCTTGAGGAGTTTCTGGCCAAGCACGGACAGGATCTGCTGGATTACGGTATCCAGCTCAAACGCAAAAGAGATAAAAAGAGCATCCTCGGACGGGGCGATATCAGCTTCCGCATCAAGGAGAATCAGGACTGGCTCGATATTGAAGCGGTCATCACGTCGGAAAGCGGGGAAGATATCATAGAACTGGATGCCTCCCTGCTGGACCAGAACTATGCATCGGGCCGAAAAGGGCTATACATCATAGAAGAAGCGGAGATCGAAAATCTGCGCACCCTCTTCGGTCTGGGCCTGGGTAAGGACGGCATACTGCGGACCTGCCGGAACAACATGGGAGTAATCAACCTGATCTATAACTCCCTGGAGAACCGGGAGCACGAAACGGTCCACCGCCTGAGAGACCTGGAAACTCAGATTGAAACCTTCGATATCCAGGAAGCCGTGCCGGTCAGCAGCAACTTTCAGGGCAAACTGCGCGATTACCAGCAGGCCGGAGTCAACTGGCTGCACTTTCTGCACCGCACCGGTCTCAACGGATGTCTCGCCGATGACATGGGACTGGGTAAAACCGTCCAGACCCTGGCTTTTCTTCAGACCCTCTACGACCAGGGAGAGCTGAAACGGGTCCTTATCGTTGCACCGGTGAGCACCCTCCCCAACTGGGAAAGCGAAATCGGCCGGTTCGCCCCTCAGCTCAGCTGCCTTCACCACTCCGGTACGGCGAGAACCGATTCCCTGGAAGACTTGATGTCCCCGGTCATCACCCTTGTCAGCTACCAGACACTCCGGAATGATATCGTCAAATTCAAAGAGATCGACTATACCTATGTCATCCTTGATGAGGCCCAGTACATAAAAAACGCCACGACCCAGGCTTTCAAATCGGTAAAAATCCTCAGCTCCGCCCATCGACTCTCGCTCACGGGAACCCCCGTGGAAAACCGGACACTGGATCTCTGGTCCCAGATGGATTTCCTCAACCCCGGCCTCCTGGGCCCGGCGGATCACTTCAATAAACGTTTCATGCAGCCCATAGAGGAGAAGAAGGATGAGGAAAAACGGGAACTTCTGAGAAAGATCGTCTATCCCTTCATTCTAAGACGTAAGAAAGAGGATGTCCTGGACGATCTGCCGCCCCGGGAAGAGATCATCCGCTATACCGAAATGGCCTCCGACCAGGCCGCCCTTTACGAGGAGCTTCTGGAAAAATACAGGGGGGAAATCCTCCAGCTCGCCGAAGAAAAGGGTGTTTCCGGTGCCCGCTTCGATATTCTCCAGGCCCTTATGCGCCTCCGTCAGGCCGTGCTTTTTCCCGATATGCTCGGTGATGAATACAGGGATATCAGTTCAAGCAAGTTTGACGTCCTCAAGCTCCATCTGCGAGATATTACCTGCGGCGACCACAAGATCCTGATATTCTCCCAGTTCGTCAAAAGTTTGACCCATATCCGGGAATGGCTCGAGGAAGAAGAGATCGAGTACTCCTATCTGGATGGAGGCACAAAAGACCGAAAATCGGAAATCGAAGCTTTTCAGGACGATCCCAACCGCAAAGTGTTCCTCATCAGCCTCAAAGCGGGCGGCACGGGCATCAACCTGACCGCCGCCGACTACGTGATTATCTTCGACCCCTGGTGGAACCCCGCCGCCGAAGCTCAGGCCATCGACCGGACCCACCGTATAGGACAGACCCGGCCGGTCACGGCATTCCGCTTCATTATGAAAGGAACCATCGAAGAGAAGATCCTGGAAATGCAGAAACGCAAGAGAAAACTGATGGATGACCTCATCACCGCGGAGGATTCCATTTTCAAGGAAATGTCCAGGGAGGATCTGGAAGAGCTGTTCAAGCTGGGCTAATCCCCGGCGGCTCTGGACAGTATCCCCGCCATTTCCTGTATTCCATCAAAAGGCCCTCAATGGGAGAATTATTTATCGATATTTTTTTCTCGCATTTTGTGCTGATGCGTACGCCTGGACTGCATTAACTTTCCTCTTAATTTCTCCATATTCCCTTATACCATAGAGATATATACCTCATAAACCCTTTCTGTTTTTCCCGTTTCCCGGTGAACATAAGTTTCATTCGATTATACCCATCGATAATTCATATTGTACAAGATCGATTTAATAAGATATATTTTTATCGAGCTTCAAAAAGATATTTTTTTATCGACCTGGTCTGTTGTTTACAATTGACCCTACATCTTATTTTTAAAAGGAACGAAAATGAAAGGTTTTAGGTATAACACGCAAACTGCCCTGTTCTTCGGTCAAAACTGCATTAAAGACAATGCTGATTTCTTTAAACCCTACGGAAAGCGCGCTGTCATTTTTACGACGAAATTTTATGACGGGTGTGAGAATAAGGGCCTTTCAGATATGCAGGATGTCCTGAAGGGAAACGGAGTCGAATATCTGGTTCTCGACAGTGTGGAAGTCGATCCCCCCATTGATAATGTTGTTGATCTGGCCAATAAGGCCACCGAATTCAAACCTGATTTCTTTGTTGCTATCGGCGGAGGTTCTTCCATTGATACCTGTAAAGCCGTCGCCCTTCTCCTCACCCACCCCGAAATCGAAGATCCCTATGAAGTTTTCTACGGCATGGGCCATCCTTCCACCAGCATCAAGACCGAAGTGAACATACCAATCTTCGCCGTTCCCACCACGGCAGGAACCGGAGCCGAAGTAACCGGATTCGCCGTTCTTACCCGTGCCGATACGGATACCAAGCTCTGTATGTACCCTGTCGCCTTCTGCGATGCGGCATTCCTGGATTCCCGCTACATCAGCTGCTCTCCCTCCTTCCTCATCCACACCGGCGTCATCGACGCTCTGGCCCACGGAGTGGAGACCTATCTGCATGTCAGAAGCAACCCCATGAACAGATACCTGGCGGAGTACGGTTTCAAACTTTTCGCCAAGTTCAAGGACGGGATGATTTCCGGCGATCTGGGCAGTGAAGACTATGACAACATGATGCTGGCCTCCTATGTCCAGGGTATGGCTTTCATGCAGGCAAGTACCACCATTCCCCACGGCATGGGTTATCCCCTGTCCCATTTCAAGCATGTGAACCACGGTCTCGCCTGCGGAATCTTCCTCGGTGAATATGTCAGGGGATTCAAGGATCAGTCCTGGGTTCAGCCCATTGTCGAGGCATGCGGCTTCAATAACTCAGATGAATTCGCCGAGTTCTGCAAAAAGATAACAGAGAAAGATGTCAACATCGAAGTATCTGAAGAGGAAGTTCAGAAATGGACGGATGATTTTATGAAGCTCGACTTCCGTATTGCCAGCAATCCGGAGCCACTGAACAGGGATGACATCGAGAATCTCTACCGTAACTCACTGAGCATTTATATTAAATAGTTGAAAAAACCAAAAAATCGGAGGAATAAAAAATGACAGACACAATAGTGAACATGGACCAGCTTATTGAAGGCGCCGTAGACATGCACGTGCACAGCTACCCGGAGTTTAATAAGGACTTCATCTCGGCACGGGATGACTTCGATAATATCAAAGCGGCCCAGGAAGCAGGAATGAAGGGGATTGTCCTGAAGTCTCATACCTTTCCCACTCTGGGAAAAGCCATGGTTCTGGACCGGATTTTTCCCGACATCAATGTTATGGGAAGTATCGTTCTGAATCAGCCCTGCGGCGGTATCGACCCCGTAACTGTCGAATTGGCCCTGAAAATGGGATGCAAAGTCGTCCATATGCCTACCTGGTCTTCCAAATACGACCTGGGAAACAACCTGGCCTTTTTCCTTATGCAGGAGAACATCAAATCCTCCCATGCCCTTACCGTAGAGAAAAACGGCCTTTCCATCTATGATGAAAACGGCAAAGTAAGCGAAAATACCATGGAAGTTCTACATCTTGTAAAAGATTACGATGCCTGTCTTTTCACCGGCCACATGGATGCCGAGGAGAGCGTTAAGACCCTTGAAGTGTGTAAGGAAATCGGCATGAAGAAGGGTGTTTTCGGTCATCCCCTGGCCCAGGGAACGTCCCTGGAACTGATTGAAAAAGGTCTGGCCGCCGGCTGCTACGTAGAGTTTACCTACCTCTGCATGCACACAATCTACGCCCACCAGTCCGTACCCAAGATGCTTGAAAGCATAAAAACCCTGGTTAATAAATACGGCGCCGAGCGATTTATCCTCTGCAGTGACCACTTTGACGATATCAGTCCCCTGGTACCCGAAGGTCTGCGCGAGTTCGTGACAATTCTTGCCAAAAACGGAATCGCCACATCGGATCTCCGCAAAATGGTGGTAGACAACCAGTATAAGCTCCTCAACCTCTAAATCAAGAGACAAAATATAAAGGGCCTTCCTTAAGTGTAAAAGCTTAAGGAAGGCCCTTTTTCATATCAGCCATGGCTGAGCAGGAAAGAGAGACGATTCGCGGCACCACATACGCAGCGTCTCTTCATCAAAAGATGTTCCGGGCACGGACAAACACGCCCCTATCTCCGCACCAATTGGGAAACCTCAGAATGACCTTATCAGTGGCTGCCATATTTTCAATGGAAGAGGCCCGTTGGGGCCGGGCGGTCATGGTCCCTTCCTTCTTTGACTGCGCCGCAGAGGCTCTGTAATCCCGGGGATAGGACTCCGTATCTTTCTATACGAATAGGGATAAATAAAAAGCGGCCCCCTAAGGAACCGCTTCTGTTTCATTAAGCAATTACGAGACCGGATTTACACGTTTCTGGCGATCTCATAGGCATCGGAGATAACAGTCCGGATATTGCCGATACCCGCACCGTCTCCTACCTCGAAAACCTCAATTCCCGTGTACATAAGGTCTTCTCTCATGGAAGGATTCGGCCGTAACCCTATACAGCTGACGACACTGTCCGCCGCTATGGTGATAAGCTTCCCCTCCATATCTTCGATCACAGCGCCCTCGTCATTAATGGCTTTGATTCTGTGGGATGTTTTGATATCGACTTTATAGTGATCAAGAAGATCGCGCAGCATCAAGTTAACCGGCTGGGGAATACCGCCGTTGGAAAGAATATCGGGAAGGGCTTCCACAATGGTAACTTTCTTATTTTCATAAGCCGCCAGGTCATAGGCCATTTCCGAGCCGGTAAGTCCTCCGCCTACGACAACCACATTCTCTCCAAGCTCCTTCGTTCCCATCAGAGCGTCCCAGGCTACGATTGATTTGGCATGATCCCATCCTTCCACGAATTTGGGAACAAAGTGATAGGAGCCCACGGCCAGAATAGCCGTATCGCAGCCGCTCTTTTTGATATCCTCTGGGGTAATTTTGGTATTCAGATGAACGGGAACACCCAGCTCCTCAAGCTCTTTCTTATACCATTTATACAGTCTGTTGATACCCAGTTTGAAGGGGTGGTTGCTTCCTTCTATCAGGTGGCCGCCCAGGGCATCGGTGGCTTCATAAAGCTCAACCTCATGTCCCCTGAGTCTGGCGGTACGGGCGGCCTCCATTCCGGCGGCGCCTCCTCCGACGACCATGATCTTTTTCTTCTTCAGGACAGGAGTCGCATTATAGCTGAATTCCTGTGTCACATTGGGATTAACGGAACACTGGATGGAACCCATGGCAAAGAGCGACCGGATACAGTTCTGGCAGGAAATACAGGGACGGATCTTCTCGGGAATCCCCATCTCCAGTTTCTTGGCAAAGTAGGGATCGACAAGAGACCCGCGGCCGATGGCCACACCGTCCGTATCACCGTTGCCCACGGCCTCTTCGGCCACATCGGGATCATCCATCTTACCGGCGATAAAAACGGGAATATTGACCGCTTCCTTGACTTTTCTGGAAAGCTCCAGGTTGTAACCGTAGGGCTGGTAATAGGGAGGGCAGGCGTAGTAAAAGGAGTCGTAGGTACCGGAGTTGCAGTTTAGCATATCGTAACCGTAGGATTCCAGCTTCTTCGCGATTTCCACCGCATCCTCGATGGTCCGGCCGATCTCTTCCTCGCCGAAAAGAGAAGGCTGATTATAGCCTTTCATGAACCACTTCAGCCCCATTCTCATGGAAACGGGAAAATCTTCGCCGCACTCTTTCTTGATTCCCTCGACAATTTCTCTGGCGAATCTCAGCCGTCCGTCCAGGTCACCGCCGTATTCATCGGTTCTCTTGTTCGTCAGAGTCTGGGCAAACTGGTCAAGCAGGTAGCCCCAGTGCATGGCATGGACCTCAACACCGTCGAATCCGCACTCCTTGGCAAATTTAGCCGATTTGATCTCCTCGTCGATTTTATGCCTGATCTCCTCTTTGGTGAGCTCAGTCAAAATCAGCTTGGGATTATTCAGATAAGGGAGGGGCGAAGGAGTTTTCTCCGTTCTCATCCTGCCGTGACCTGTGGAAAGCTGAATGAAGACCTTGGTTCCGTAAGAGTGGACCCGGTCGAGCATATTGGCGGCGGCATTCTTGAAATGCTTGGGCGCGTATAGGGGAGAGATCTGATCGTCCTTGGGATCTTTGAAGTCAACGTACATATCGCTGGGAATTCCGCCCAAAGTGATCAGGCCGAAACCGCCGCGGGCACGTTCGCAAAGATAATCCACCATGTTAAAGGTATAATCTCCCTTTTCCCCGTAAAGAAGGAAAAAGGAACCCAGCGGGGATACCTCGAGCCTGTTTTTCACCGTCAACTTATTAATCTGCAAAGGAGACATAAGATGGGGGTATGTTTTATTCATTATTTACTCCAGAATAGAATTGAGCTTCTTCTATCGAATCCATAATTTTTTTATCGATAATAATATACAATATAATATTAGTTATTTAAAATATTTCTTTTATATGGGAACGATCGAAAATTTGTATAATGCATTTTTACCGGTAAACTTGACACGCTCCTTGCAATCCTGAAGGAAAACCGTTTAAATAGAGCAAACGAAAAAACGAGAGCGCCATGACCTTACAACAGTTAAAATACTTTATCGAAATATCCAATACACAGAAATTCACATCCGCCGCCCAGAATCTCTATGTGGCCCAGTCCAGCTTAAGCTACGCCATACACGAACTGGAATACGAGCTGGGCGTTCCTCTTTTCGCCCGCAACCTTAAAAAGCCCGTTACCCTTACCGAATACGGAGAAAGGTTCCTTCCCTACGCCCGGAACATTCTGAATCTGATAGAAGAGGGGGCCGAAGAATTAAAAAGCATGAACGACCCCCTGTCCGGTACGGTCAAAATGGGTTTTTTCTACTGCGTTGCCAATTCCGAGATCCCCCATATTTTCAGAAGATTCTACGACGATAATCCCGATTGCAATATCTTCCTCGATTTCGACGTCAACCAGGGCTCCGGCAGCATTGACGATCAGCTTCTACTGGGAAAGTACGATCTGATCATCGCCACATCCGAATCGATTAAGGACTGCGAATGTGAAAAAATCGGCCAGCAGAAACTCAAACTGATCGCGGCCAACAACAATCCCCTGTCCCAAAAGGAAAAAGTGACCCTGTCCGATATTGAGGGAGAGTCCCTTCTGGGAATCAACCCCAACTCGAATCTGGATAAATGGATAAGGGAAATGTACAACCACGACGGCCTGAAAACGGATATCACCTACTGTCCGGATTGGATCACCCAGTTCGGATACGTTGCCATGAACTACGGCGTGGCCGTATCGCCCAGCATGCCCATGTATAAGGACTACACGGTTGAGCTGGAGCTGGACCACCCCATGATCTGGCGCGATCTCCACCTGTTCTGGCCGAAAAACCGCAAGCTGACCCGGGCCACCGAATTCGTAAGGGACTACATCATCAAGCTGACCTCAAAGGAAAGCCTGACGAATTAACACATGGCGGCCCGCCGGCGATTAATAAGCCAGCTCCAGAAGGGACAGCAGTTCACTTTCACTCCTTACAGGCTTAAACCACATCGCGGAATTGGACACAGGATAAAACTCATGGGCCATCCCGGCCAGAGCCTCCCGGGGAATCTCCCCCTTCAGCTCGGAAATTCTGGCAGGCAGTTCCAACTCCCGAATAAAGCTTTCGTAGGCTTCTATCGCCATCACCGCCACGGTATAGTCGTCCCGGACCGACCGGATATCCCATACTTCCCTTCCCCACCGGGCGAAACGGTTCGCCGTTTTATCTGACAAGGCGAACTTGAACCACGCAAGGGAAACAATGGCAATACCGGCGCCGTGGGCGATATCGTAATGGGCGCTCAGAACATGCTCGAGCGAGTGGATATTCCCCACAAAACTGCGCCCGCAATCGGACAGATGAGTAATGGACAGGGCCGAACTGGCCATAAGCTGCGCCCGGGAATCGTAATCGTCAGGGCAGGTCATTACCTTTCTTCCGTGCTGCACGCAGGTTCGGTTCACACTCTCCGCCAGGCCATCCTGCAAAGAACCGACGCTATGGCTGAAATATCCCTCAAAGGAGTGGCACATGATATCCACGATACCGCAGGAGGTTTGAAATTTCGGAAGAGAAAAGGTATAGGCCGGATCGATAATCGCCGCTTTCGGCCTCTGTACGTCATGGCGGTAGTGAAGCTTCTTCTTCAGATCCATATTGCTGATAACCGAGACGTTGGAAACCTCGGAACCGCTGGCCGCCACGGTGGGAATGGAAATAATGGGAACAGCCCTTTCCGCCTCATCCTTTCCCTCATACAGCTCCCAGGCATCGCCGGCAAGATAAAACCCCATGGCAATCGCCTTGGCACAGTCGATAATACTGCCGCCCCCCGCCGCTACGATCGTATCCGCTCCGCTCTGACGAAGCAAATCCACCCCCCGGGTAACCGTCGTATGCCTCGGATTAGGCTCGACACCGGTAAACTCCGTAACCTCTATATTGTTAGCGCGGCACTGTTCCATAACGTCATCATAGACACCATTCATTTTCGCCGAACGGGCGCCATACATAAAAAAGATATGATTCCCCTCGATCTCAGAAGGCAGAACTTTTACCTTCCCCTTTCCAAAATGAATCTTCGTCGCTACATTGAAATAAAAATCTTCCATATATTACCGGATACCACGCCAGGATACCTGTCTCCTTTCCAAATTAGGTCAAAACATAATCTAGCATAATTTCAAAAGCCCGATAAATATAATTTTTTGATAGGGTCAATCCCCTCTCTCTATGACAAACACCCAACAACCACGAAGAACCCCAAACCTCAGCTCCCCCCGCTTACTCCGCGAAAGCTCCTAAACGCCAAGCAAAACAGCCCCAACCCTTCGCGCCCTTCGCGATTTTCGTGGTAAACTTCTCATATCCTATCCACAACCCCTCACAACCACGAAGCACGCGAAGCACGCGAAACCCGCTAATAATAAACTCCAGCCGCTCTCGGCTCAGAAGTACCCCAAACCTCAGCTCCCTCCGCTTACTCTGCGAGAGCTCTTCCCTCTTAGCGCCCTTCGCGATTTTCGTGGTAAAATTCTTTTCTTTACGCTTCCCGGGCTCGCCCTACCCTTTAATCAGCTGCAGAAACTCCTCCCGGGTCGCCCGGTTCTTCTGAAAAGCCCCCAGCATGCTCGACGTCGTCATCAGGGAGTTCTGCTTCTCCACCCCCCGCATCATCATGCACATATGCTTGCACTCCATAACCACGCCGACCCCCACCGGGTCCACCGTATCCATCACCGCCCGGGCGATCTGCGCCGTCAGCCGCTCCTGAATCTGCAGCCTCCGCGCATACATATCGGCGATCCGGGCCATCTTGCTCACCCCGATCACCTTGTCCCGCGAGATATACCCCACGTGGCACTTCCCGTAAAAGGGCAGCATATGGTGCTCGCACAAACTGTACACTTCGATGTCTTTCACGATGACCATATTGTTCGCCTCAGACGTAAATACCGCCCCGTTAACAACTTCCTCCAGAGACTCCCCGTACCCTTTGGTCAGAAAATCCCAGGATTTTGCCGTCCTCTCCGGCGTGTTCAGAAGCCCCTCCCGCTCCGGGTTCTCACCCAGCTCGATCAGCAATTCTCTCATCAGCGCTTCTACTCTGTCACGATTCATGGTCATCCTCCGAAAACCACAATATAGCGTTTTTATCCCGATTTGGGCACCCCCCGCCTCCTGCCTGGTCGGCAGAAAACGGGGCCGGGCTGTCCGCTCGAAGGGCTTCTCCCCGGCTCTCCTCAGGCGCCGCTCCGCTCTGCCTGCCGCCGGGCGCCCTAACCGCTTCCATCCCTGGCGCATTTGGGATTTTCCCCATTTCCCGATAGGATTTCCCCCAAATACTTCATGAAAACCCGTAAAAATCCATCCCGATGGTCCCTTCTTCCCCCTTTTTCCCGCTTGGCACACCCCTTGCAATACAGTGAGTAAGTGCAGCACACCAATCAAGAGTCAAAGGGACCGGCCATACAGCCCGCTCCCAAGGAGGATGACATGGGAACGGTGAGACGTTTCAAAGACATAGTGAATTCCAATTTCAACGCCATGCTCGACAAGGCGGAAGATCCGGAAAAAATGGTAAAACTGATGATGCAGGAGATGGACGACAACCTGGTAATCCTTAAAAGATCTTGCTCGGACAAAGTCGCCCAGCGGGTCATGTTGACCAAAGAGATCGAAGTCCTGACCGAAAAGATCACTTCATGGCAGGACCGGGCCGCCCTGGCCGTCGCCAAGGGTAAGGATGAACTGGCAAAAGAAGCCATTCAGGCCAGACAGAGCTGTGAAAACGAGAAGGATTACCGGGAAAAGGACCTCGAACATCTGGGCCGTCTTCTGGAAGAAACGAAAAACCAGATCGCCGCGGTAGAAGCCAAACTGGAAGAAGTTCAGCAGAAGTACCGCCTTCTCATACAGCGCGGTGTCCATGCGGCGGAGAAAAAAAGGGTCGGTCAGGTGATGGACAGGGCTTCCGGCACCGATGTGCTGACCCGTTTCGACCAGTTGGAAAACCGTATAGAAAGAATGGAAGCCGAAGCCGAATTGAGCGGACGGGCCAAGGCCGGCTCCTTCGACAAGGATTTCGTGGATCTGGAAAGGGAAGCCAAAGTGGAAGAAGAACTGGCTGCCCTGAAGAAGACGGTAAAGCCCGAAAAGTCCCCTAAAGAGGAGTCCTGACAGGCTTAAGAAATCTCCCCGGTAATGTTTCGGGCCGGACCTGAGATTCACCCTCAGGCCCGGTCCGTTTTTTATAGGGGGGTAAACCGGATCTCCCGGCTGTTCCCCCCTTCCGAACTCTGTCTGTAATCGCCTTTAATCTGTTTGCACAGCAGGTTGACAATCATCATGCCAAAGCCTTTCTGATCCTGTCCGTCACCCCTGTTCTCCATGGGATGCCCGTCATCCTTCAGCATAAGAATGACCTGATTTCCCTCTTTCCTGCCGGTAAAGACAACCTCTCCCCGGGCATCTCCGGGATAACCGTATTTAAAGATATTCGTAAATAACTCTTCCACGATGACGCCGAGAGGAAAGAGGTACTTCTCTTCCAGAACAATACTTTCCATATTCAGCGAAATAGACAGCTTCCCCATCTCCGGATATATATCCAGAAGGGAATTGATGATTCCGGAGAAATAGGTTTCCACGGATATCCCTTCGTATCCGCTGGTTTCCAGAAGCTTATTATACAAAAGCCCGATACATCTCACCCGGCTTACCGCCTCGTTGAGAACGCTCTGAACCTCGCCCTTGCCGCTTATCCTGGCCTGGAGAGAGAGAAGATTCGCCACGGTAGCCAGATTGTTTTTTATCCTGTGGTGCATCGCCTTGACCACAAGCTCATCCTTTTCCAGCTGTTCCCGCAGCAGCTTTTCCGCGACCTTCCTCTCATGGATATCCCGGGCGATACTCAAAACAGCCAGTTCCCCGTGATACCGGATAATACTGGAGGAGATCTCCACGGGAATCTCGGTCCCGTCTCTGGCGACATGAATTGTTTCAAAGACCTGGATTTTATCCTCTTTCAGGCTGACAATGATCCGGGTGATATCTCCCCGAGTCAGCTTCCCGTCAATGCCAAAGAGTCCTTTGGCAAACAGTTCGCTGCGGCTGTAACCCAGCATTTTCTCGGCGATTTTATTGACGTCAATAATATGGCCCTGGAAGTCTATCACCCAGACGGATTCATTCATTCCGTCCAGCAGCTCCTTATAGGTTTCTTCGGCCAGCCGGGAGGACACTTCATCGGAAATCCCTTCCCCGCGCCGAGAGTCCAGATCCTTTAATGTCCTCTTGACCGTATTCAGAATAACCCAGTCACTGGAAGATTCATCAAGAACTCCACAGATATATTCTCCCGACGGCTCCTCTTCCGGAGGCGGATCGGGCAGTATGAAAAGAACCGGTATTTCATATTGAAAGGGAATAAGGGTCCTTACCTCTTCCGTATACCGTGAGATAAGAAATGAAACAGAATCATCCCATCGGCAGCCGGAAAGAGGCTCATCCCGGATTTTGCTTACATGAAAAGACTTGCCCGCGAGCAGCCGTTCATATCTATCAATTACGTCGGAACCGTCTTCATAAATCAGGATTTTTCTGCTGTTTTTTTTCATAAATGATTTTTCCCGTATAATTGTTATAGTATAGTGGCGAAACGGGGTAAATACAAATAATTCTCCCCTAACATTTTTGTAATATTCGGGTAAGAGAAAAGAAAGGTTCATCCCCTATATTGTTTACATAAGATGTATGAAAAATGGAGGTTACGTAATGAAAAGGAATAAAATCACCAAAAAAGTAACAATCATTCTTATTGTTTTAATGATCTTTTCGGGACTATCTCCCCTCTGGAGCCAGACGGAAAGCTGGTACGATACAGCCCAGGCCCTTCAACAGGCCTTTAGACAGGTTTCTTCCGATGTCCTGCCCGTAGTGGTTGAGATAGACGTCACTCAATATGTGGAAAAACGCAACACCCAGTTTACCATGGAGCAGTTTTTCTTCGGAACCCCCTACGGGCAGACACCGGGGCAGGAACCGAATGTACAGAAGTACGAACAGCAGGCCCTCGGTTCCGGTGTTATCGTGGAACAGCGGGGAAAGAAAGTATATATCCTCACGAATAACCATGTGGTGGGAAATGCCGACGAAATTAGCGTCTCCCTCTATGACGGCAGAGAGTTCGATGCGGAACTGGTGGGAACCGATCCCAATAAAGACCTGGCACTCATCTCCATAGAAACCACGGAAAGAATCCCCGTAGCCCGTCTGGGAGACTCCGACGCCCTTCAGGTGGGAGACTGGGTTCTGGCCGTGGGCAACCCCATGGGATTCGAATCCACCGTAACCCAGGGTATCATCAGCGCCAAAAGCCGTAAGGAAGGGCCTGACAACGCCGGGTTCACCGACTATATCCAGACCGACGCCGCCATCAACCAGGGAAACTCGGGCGGAGCGCTTGTTAATCTTGAGGGAGAAGTGGTGGGAATCAACACCTGGATCGTATCCCAGTCGGGAGGAAGCATCGGCCTGGGATTCGCCATCCCCATCAATAACGCGAAGAAGGCCATCGATGACTTCATCACCAAGGGTAACGTAGAATACGGCTGGCTGGGCGTCCACATGGGAACCCTGACGGACAAACTGGCGGAAAGCATGAGTCTGGATGACAGAAAGGGAGCCTTTGTCTTCAATATCTACCAGGATTCACCCGCCATGGACGGAGGACTCCAGCCCGGAGACCTGATCATATCGGTGGACAACAGGACTATCGAGACCAGCAACGATCTCATCAACACCATCGCCAATGACAGTCCCGGGGAACGGGTAAGCGTAACCTACGTACGTGACAACAGGGAATACAATACCGAAATTACCCTGGGCCTTCGCAAGGATCTGACAGCCGAAGGAAATAAAGTTACCCTTTGGCCCGGATTCAACGTGGCGGAACTGACCCCGGAAATGCGCGAGCAGATGGGGCTCAGCCGGAATGCGGGCAACCTGATCATCGCCAATGTAACGGAAGACAGCAAGGCGGCCGCCCTGGGGCTTCAGAACGGCGATGTCATCAAAAGCATCAACCGCAAAAACCTTAAGGATATCGAGGATTTTTACGAAGCGGTGAACCAGGATGACGAACTGGACATCACGGTAAACCGAAGGGGTTACGAGTTCGATTATACTCTCTCCTTGAATTAAAACCCCTTTTTAACATAGAGCAGAGGCTGCCTTTTCATCGGGCAGCCTCTTTTTTTAGAAAAAGGTCCAGAAATGCATTCCTGAACGTTTTTCTCCCTTATCTCCGATATGATGGGTAGCGTTCTCATACATAAAGGAGCTCATAAATGAAAAGAAACAGGTTATTACCCATGGCGACGGTTTTCTGCACCGTCCTCTTTTTCTCCGGCTGCGATCTCACGGGATCCGATACATCCGAATCAACTCCCGTGACGGTTCCGGACGGAACCATTCTGATCACCGATTTGAAAACCACGTCCATGACCCTTTTCTGGACGGCGGCCGGCGGTTCAGGTACCCTTAAATACAGGGCATACTATTCCGAATCGGACAATATAGGGACTGTTGAAGAGATGAAAATGAACGGCATTGCCGTAGACGACAACTGGACGACGGAGCCCTCGGCGGCAGTTACGGATCTGACGAAGGATAAAACCTACTACTTCAACGTCATGGTGACCAATGAGGCGGGGAGCACCGCGGCCTATACCGAACGAACCAAAGCCACCCCTTCGGTTAACGACACCATAGCCCCCCACAGGGAAGATATTTTTATTTCTGAGAACCCCGGAGGCTTATTCGTCCAAATAGAAAACTGTCGGGATAATGAAACGGCCGGTTACGATCTACAATTCCTCATCTATTACTCGGAAGCAGATAATATGAACACCCTGGAAGAGGCAAAGGCCAATGGGTCAGCCTGCGGAACCTGGACGACAGCAGTTTCATTGAAAGAAGATGGCGACGCCTCTCTGTCCGTTTCCAAACCGGATGCCGGTAAATACTATATAGCAGCCATCATACGGGATGAGGCGGGTAATGAAACGCTTGATAGCCTAAGCAAAGCCATTACCATTACGAATGACTCTCCCCTCACTGATAGAACCATAACCGCGTCCAAAGAGAATAACACCGTAACGTTAACCTGGATACCCGTACCTCCTCCGGCCACCGACTCAATCATGAATTATTTAATATGCTACTCCGATACCGGGGAGAAGGTAGAATCTATTGAAAATGCATTAGTCGCGGAAGATGAAATTATTCAATTATCACAGCTCACCGGGAATGCATCATCATACACCACTCCTGGTCTTACCGCTGGGGAAACCTATTATTTTAATGTTATAGTACAAATAAATTCAAAGGAGAATTCATCAATTTTTATGGATATATATTCTCCCGTTTCGGTCACTATCGATTCGGAATGAAATCAATACGCCGGGAGCCCTACCGATCCCGGTACTGGCTGGGGCTCATACCGGTCACTTTCTTGAAAGCCCTGCGGAATGAGTAGGCGTTGGTATAACCCACATCTCTCTGGATCTCCTGGATCTTGCCGTCTCCCCGGTCCAGGAGTTCAACGGCCTTGGTAATCCTGAGGTTTTCCAGATAGGAAGAGAAATTCCCCCCCGTCTGTTCCTTGAAGAAGTGGGAAAGATAACCGCTCGATACGTTAAAGAGGGAAGAAACGGTAATCAGGCTTATATTGATATCGTGATAGTTCTCCTTGAGATACTCGAGGATATCGTCTTTCAGTTTGCTGTTCCGGCTCTTTTTGTTACTGCAGATATAATGGCACATCTCGCCGTAGATAGTCCGGATCTCCTTCTCTACGGAATCCAGATCGGTCCTTGATTCAAGGGCATGCATTCTCAGACACAGTTCTCCGAACAGGGGTGCTTTGAGATTCATCCTGTAAAAAGTGTTCCTGAGAAGCTCCAGGTAATGATTTTTAATCGTCCTGTCACCGAAAAGATGTTCATTCTGCTCGATGTTGCTGTCAAGGATTTTGCAGACCGCATTGAATTTCCCCGCCTTGACCAGGTAGATAATACGGTTTTCCACTTCAAGGGGATATTGAATATCCCTCGTATGTCCTTTGGAAGGAACATACCAGTTACCCTCCACCAGTTCGTCATGATCCATTCGGCTGCATATGGTTTTCGCACAGTCATGGGAAATGCTTATCATATCCAGGGAAGTGACGAAGGTACCTCCCCCCCACTGCGGATTGAGTCCGTATTCCCGGTTGAGAACCTTCAGAAGATCGGTCAGGCGGGACTCAATGGATCTCCTCCCTTCTTCCGCGGTTACACCGTTCCAGCTGAAGATAAGGGCAAATTCCGCTTCCCGCATGGTGATGATATTGATCCTGCAGCGCGGGTCCTCATTCTGAAGAAGGTCGTCCAGAATCAGCCGGCCCATAAGTTCTTCCTCCACCGTGCTGGACGTCTGGCTCTCCTCGGCGGGAAAAAGATTCAGCCTTACCACCGTATAAAGATCGGCTTTAAGATCAAGAGAAAGAAAACTCAGACTCTTCTCCATCGCTTTCACGCTCTTGAACTCTCCGTTCAGAAGACGCTGCAGAGTTATCTCCTGCAGATGGGCTTTCTGCACGGTCATACGGTCACTGAGGTCTAAATTGTCATGGACCAGATTGGATACGGACTCCTGCAGCGCCTCGAAGGGATCGCGCATTTTGGCCTCTTCTTCATCGCCGCCGCCCTTCATGACATCGAGAAGCTTGACAAGCGGCCTGGCGTTCCTGCTGGAGAAAAAGAGAGAAAGCATCAGTCCTATGAGAATGGTGCAGAAAGAGACGACAAGAGCCGTATTCCGGATATAATGGAGACGATGGAGAAGGACCTTTTCGGGGGTCAGGACCGTATAGGATAAACCGGAATAATCGGACTTGACCGTCACGGTCAGTTTACGTCCCCCTTCTGTCTCTATCCTGTCCCCGTCCTGCAGGTTCTCTCTGTTCCGGATAAGTTCAAACTCCTCATCCGATCCTCCCAGCCTGGTAACGGGATTTCCCTCTCGCGTACTCACATATATGCTGACATCTTCGGCAATCTGTGCCCGGGAGAGATATTCGTTAACCACATCATTATCCAGGAAGACGACGGCCAGGCAGTAAGTCCCCGGCTTGTGCTGTATGGGAATTCTCATAACCAGGGGAATAAGGTTCACCTTATAGCCGTTAAAAAGAAATTCACCGGCTTCAAGAAAACGGATGCCGTCCCAATTTCCCTCAAGATTCTTCAGCCAGTCAGCCTTGTCATAATGTCTGTAGGTGATCATATGGCGAAAGAAAAAATCGCTGCTGTAGGACGTATTGTTGACAAGGACCTGTTCGCTGTCGGGCAGGTAGATAAAATAACCCGCAAGAAATGCCCTCGTCATGAAATGGGAATTCAGGTTTTTTACGACCCCTTCCATTTTATAATAAAAACGCCCGTCCAGAGGCCGCTCGCTGATCGTCAGTGATGTGAAATCGTTATCAATATTTAACTTGGTTAACAGGGCGACAGAGTCTTCCAGGCTCTTATCGAGAATAAGGGTCGTCTGCCCGATTATGGCGCGGTTGGCGGAAATAGCTTCTTCATAAACGGAACCCACACTTTCGCCGTAGAAGATAAAAGCGGTAAGCACGGGGAAAAAAAGGATAAAAATATAGGAGTATAGAAATCGCGTAAAAAACGATCTCTTCCGTTCTCTTCTCAGAAGCATGCACAAATAATAACCGCAATCGGGGAAAAAGAACATCCCCGATTTGCGGTAGAACAATAAGATAGAACTATTTATCTGTCATTAAATATTCAATTCGGCAAGAATCTGGGACATACCCAGTTTCTCTGCTTCAGCTTTATAGAGATCAAGACCTTCCTTTACGCCCAGATCACCGATACAGATTTTGGAAATGATTTCCTCTCTGAGGGCGGTCAGATCTCCGGATACCTTGATATAGGTCTTGGAAATCGGTCTGAGCTGCTGCTGAACGGCATCGGCTCTGTGCATGGCGACAGAACTTTCCAGTCTCGGATCGAGGGGAAAGGGATTATCGATGGTCCAGGGTGCGGGCTGCAGTTCGGGGTGGATGTAAGCCTTGGGGAAAGTTTTCTTGGGGTCGTCCAGCTCGGGCAGGAACTCATGGGTTTTGGGATCCCAGTGAACACCTTCAACTCCGTAGGTGAAGAGCTGCTGACCTTCAGCACCGTCATGCATATATTCAATGACATTCTTGAATACGAAGTCAGGATCTTCACAGGCTACAGTAATGGCGTGCTGACCGGCCAGTCTGTTGTTGTAATGGCTGCCTTCGATAGCGGGCATGGGAACGAATTCGGCGGATGCACCGGCAGGGCCGTTTTTAACACCGTCTTCCAGGGTTTTAGCCCATGTTCCGGACCAGTATGTGAATACACCCACGTTGCCGGAATAGGTTTTTTCACGGCAGGTAGAGGTTTTGTTGGTGAATACTTCCGAATCAATCAGGCCTTCTTCGTAGCAGAGAGCCAGTCTTTCCATGGCGCCGACAAACTCGGGCTGGGCGAGACCATCGACCCACTTGCCGTTCTTGACGGTAAAGTCGGCGATTCCGTCCTGGAAAATGTCTCTCATGTACATATCATCCTTAACACCGGGTGCTACGAAAGCGATAGTATCATCAATGCCGTTTCCATCGGGATCGCTGGTAGCGAAAGCCTTGAGCATGGCATAATATTCGTCCCAGGTGGTGGGGATATCCATACCGAGCTTATCAAGCCAGTCTTTTCTCACATAGGAGATACAGCCGCCACCGGTATTGTAGCCTACGGAATAAAGTTTGCCGTCGGCAAAACGGACGGACTCAACATACTGGCTGGGAATAGCCTGGATTTTTGCAGAACCTTCAATCTGTTTGGTAAGATCCAGCATGGCTCCCTCAGACACATAGGTGGAGAGGTGGTCCGTATCCAGCTCGATAACGTCGGGGATATCGCCGGAAGCGAAGGCCAGCTGAACTTTTTCGTAATACTCGTTATGGGCAGGCTGGGTAACGATAAGATCGATACCGGTCAATTCCTTGTATTTCTCCAGGAAAATATCCATACCCCATTCGGGTCTCAGAAACGTCGTATCAAAGAACGCATTGATTTTGCTGGGGGTCTCAGCAGAGGAGGATGCGGTTTCATTGCCTCCATTTGCAAAAACGAGTGATCCGGAAAGGATCAGCATAACAGAAAGAAAAACAGTTTTCTTCATTTAAAAAACTCCTTTTAAGATAGTATTTCAAACCGGGCAAAATGTCACCCGGAAAAGAACGTTATATCGGGTAAGCCTTGTTACCCCTTAACTCCGCCCAGTTTCAAACCGGAAACGAAGTGCTTCTGCAGGACAGGATAGACAATCATGACGGGGATTACCGCCACGACAATAGCCGCATTCTGAAGACTTTTCGGAAAGACCTGAACATCCTGGGAAGGAACAAACTCATCGGTCAGAACCAGTTCCCGCAGTTTTACCTGGAAGTTCATCCACTTGGGATCATTGATATAGATAATGAAATGGAAGAAGTCATTATAGTAAAGCACGATATAAAAGAGGCTGACCGCGGCGATGGCCGGCTTGGACAGGGGCAGCATGATTCTCACAAAGATAGTCATGGGGTTGGCTCCGTCTATTTCGGCCGACTCCTTGAGGCTCTCGGGAACTTCGGCAAAAAAGTTCTTTATAAGTATCAGGTAATAGGCTTCGATCGTAAAGGTCAGAACAACCGACCAGATAGTATCAAGAAGTCCCAGGCGGCGTATCTGCATATACGTGGGAACAAGACCGCCGTTGAAAATCATGGTAAAAAGCACCATGTAAATAAAGAATGTCCTTCCGGGAAGATCCTTTTCAGTAAGGACGTAGGCAGACATCGTCGTTACCGTCATGGCCACGGTGGTTCCCAGTACTGTGACCAGAAGGGAAACAAAGAAGGGCCTGTAGAGACTGGAAGAACTCAGAATAGCTTCATAAGCCGCCGTCGTCGCTTTCTGGGGAAGCATATGCATCCCGTAGGCGCCCACGCCGTCAAAGGAGTCGGAAACGACCTTGATAAGGGGAATAAGCATCATGATCATGAAGATGATCATAAAAATGGCATTTCCCGTCAGGAACGCATTCCGCCCCCGGTTATTTTTTTCAAATCCTAATATTTCACCAATTTTTGTCATTACCATGCGCTCCTAGAGAATGCTCTCTTCGTTGATTTTTTTACTCATGTAGTTAGCTCCCAGTACGAGTACAAGGGAAATTAACGACTGGAAGAGACCAATGGCCGTTGAGTAATCGTAGTCGGCCTGTTCAAAACCGACCCTGTATGTATAGGTTCCGATAACATCGGCCACATTGTAGACAAGGGGATTATACAGAACCAATACCGGCTGGAAGAGATTAAGCACCTTGGAAAGACTCATGATGAAAACAACGAGAATCGTTGTCTGGAGACTGGGCAGGGTAATGGCGAAAGTCTGGCGCAGCCTTCCCGCTCCGTCGATCTTGGCCGCTTCGTAAAGCTGGGGGTCGATTCCCGTCAGAGCGGCAAGATAAATAATGGCGCCCCATCCGGTCTCCTTCCATCGGTGAATGAAGAGGAAGGAAGGCCTCCACCAGTCCTCATCGACCAGGAAGTAAATCGGCTGACCGCCCAGTTTCTCGATGACCGAATTGATGATCCCCGTCTCGGGGGAAAGTATCATCGTGAAGAGTGAAGCGACAACAACCCAGGAAAGGAAGTGGGGAAGATAAACCACTGTCTGAATCACTTTCTGACTACCCTTGTGCTTCACTTCGTTCAGAAGCAGAGCAAAGCCGATGTTGATAACAGTCGCCAGCAACAGGTCAAGGCCGCTCAGGAAGAGCGTATTGAAAAAACTCGACCAGAATCTCTCGCTTGCGAACAGGTAGCGGAAGTTCTCCAGCCCGATAAAATCCCTTATTCCCATAATGCCGAATTCATAAAAGGCGATTCGGATTCCGTACATGGGAATATACTTGAAAAGGACGAGGAATAGGACCATGGGAACCAGCATCAGGTAGAAGGCCCTATACTTAATGATTTTTTTTATAGTTTTATTGTCTTGGAAAGTCATGGCGTTATTTAAATCCCGATAGGGGGATCCGTAAAGAAACGATTTTTCATAAATATGTCAAAATATGGATAATGGGGGAAACGATTTTTCATAAAAGGGAACAAAAATGGAGAATTATTCCAAAGTAGAAGAAATCTTTTGCCCCTTCGGGTATTCTTTCTGCCATGAAAACGACAGGAAATCACTCACTCATTGACTTTGGAGCCGTAGGAAACGGAAAGACAGACTGTACAAAGGCTTTTGCCGAAGCAGCCGAGGCAATCAGAAAAGCCGGGGGCGGCACAATATCAGTACCCCCGGGAAAATACCTGACCGGACCGATAAGGCTATACTCCCATACGGAGCTTCATCTCGCTCCGGGAGCTGAGATCAGCTTTTCCGACAATCCGGAGGATTATCCCCTGGTCAGCACCCGCTGGGGAGGAAATGACTGCATAGCCCTTATGCCCATGGTCTGGGCCGATAAGGAAGAGGATATCTCCCTGACAGGAAAGGGTAGGATCAACGGAAACGGGATGTGGTGGTGGGACACCTGCCGCCAGCGGACGAAACCGGAAGGCCTGCCCGAAAACTGGCCCTTCCTGGAAGAGTACAGAAAAACAACGAAACGGGTCATAGAAGCCAATGGCGACATCTCCCGGTTCGATACGGGCGGCGGCGGAATGGAATCGGGATTTCTGCGCCCGCCCCTTCTGCAGTTCAAGGACTGCCGCAATATAACCATAGAGGGCGTGACCTGCACCAACTCGGCGTTCTGGAACTGCCATATGCTCTACTCCACGGACATCACCATCCACGACGCCCGTTTCGTCAGCCCCGCAGACGCCCCCAATACGGACGGCATGGATATCGACTCCTGCTGCGGCGTCCGCATCTCCGACTGCGTTTACGATGTGGGTGACGACTGCCTGTGCCTTAAATCGGGAATCGGCCGTGAAGCCATGGCCGTGGGCCGTCCCACCGAAGAGGTGGTAATATCCAACTGCACCATGCTCCGGGGACACGGCGGAATCGTGCTCGGTTCGGAAATCGCCGGCGGCTTAAGGAACATCGTCATATCCGGCTGTACCTTCAAGGGAACCGACAGGGGCATCCGCCTGAAAACGAGAAGGGAACGGGGCGGCTATGTGAAGAACGTACGGATAAGCGACATCGTCATGTCCGATGTGGGCTGTCCCCTCGTTTTCAATATGTTCTACAAATGCGGGACCCATCCGGACCAGCTCGCCTATCTGAGCGACAAAACCCCCCAGCCTCTTATCGACACGACGCCCTTTATGGAAAACGTGTCCATTTCCGGCATCATCAGTACCGAGACCAGAGCGTCGGCGGGAATCTTCCTCGGTCTTCCCGAAAGACCCATATCCGGAGTCTCCATTAATGACCTGACCATCGAGATGGCCGCAGGCGCCGCCCCGGAAGAACCGGCCATGACCTACTTCAAGGATACATATTCCGCCGCGGGTTTCGTTCTGGAAAACGTGAAAGATTCCCAAATTTCCAACTGCCGTCTTAAGGGAGTAAAGGGAGATAGGGTCAGAATGACCAGCTGTGAAGAAGTGACGGTTCAGTAGGGCTTCTTACACCGGAAAACTTCCGAGCGCTCATACCTTACGCAACGGTAATAGCTCAGGTATGAGCGCTCTGTGGTGAAATTATTCAGTCGATAGAGAAATTAAAGCCGCCGTTGCCAACGATATCAAAACCATCGTTATTGCCGGAACCGTATGAAACAAGGTAATATACCCCATACCCCAGCGATGATAAATCAATCCATCCAAAACTATCAATGACATAATCCGTACCATCTATCGTTTTGACCGGAAAATAACCGCTTTCCGTTCCCAGATCAAACTTTCCGTCTCCATCTGAATCGACCCAGGCAATAACACAGCCAAGAGTCGAAGGATCGGAAGGCAGGCTTAGGTTATAGAATCCACTGCCGTCGGGAAGTGCCGTTCCAAGGGGAGAGAATTCAGCCGGAGGAGTCGTACTAAACTCACTTGCAACCACATCTTCATCCCCTGAATAACTGCTGGAAAACCAATAATCATCATGAAAGGTCCCAATGACAACATCGGTTGTTGAAATATTGACTGTTCCCGTAATATTTCTGGCAGAAGCCGATGTTTCCTCATCATTTCCGCCGCCACCGCATGAAAACAGAAGGAGAACAGGCCAAAGGACAAAAAATAAGTTTATTCGATTCAAAATACAATCTCCTATCATTTTTAGTTATTGATAAATAATTCTAAAATCACGAGCTTGAATTTTCAAATAAAAACGGAAAAGAGTTAAAAAATACTTTCCTAATGAAGTAAACGCCCTAACTCTCCGGAAAAGGCATCTTCCCTTTGCGGTACAGGAAGGGTTCCGGATCCTCCAGGAAGGGTTCCAGGGCCTTCCAGCTCAGCTCCGTCTCATCGGCGCTGACAAACAGGGTTCTGTCCCCGTTTATCGCGTCGAGAAGAAGCTTCTGGTAGGCTTCGGGAATATCCTGCTCGTAGGACTGGCGCAGAGAGAAGTTCATCCGGCTTCGTCCGATCTCCAGATTGATGCCGGGGACCTTGCCGGCAACGTCCAGCATAATCCCTTCGTTCGGCTGAACCGTTATGATGATGCGGTTATGGGCAATTTCCGCCTTCCGGTTGAAAAGCAGGCGGGGGATATTCTTGAAGGTCACCACAATCCGGGTTACCGTTCTGTCCGCCGCCTTGGCGGTTCTCATGATAATGGGGACGCCGGACCAGCGGAAATTCTCTATCCGGGCATTGATCTCGGCGGCCGTATCCGTGTAGGACTCGGGATCGACGCCGCTTTCCAGGCGGTATCCTTCGTACTGCCCCTTCCGGCAGCTGTCAATCCGCAGACACTTGAGAATATCCACCTTCTGCCGGCTTATTTCTTCTGCATCCAGCGAGACGGGCGGCTCCATGGTCACCAGGCACAGAAGCTGCATCAAATGGTTCTGGATCATATCGCGCAGACTGCCCGCACTGTCGTAGTAGGCGGCCCTCTCCTCCAGCCCCAGCTCTTCGTACCCTTCAATCAGGATAGATTCCACATAGCGGTTGTTCCAGATCGCCTCGAAAATGGTATTAGCAAACCGGAAGACCATGATATTCTGCACCGTTTCCTTGGCAAGGTAATGGTCGTTGCGGTATATCTGCTCTTCCTTGAAGGACTGGGTCAGTTCCCTGTTCAAAGTAGACGCGGTATCCAGATTACGGCCGAAGGGTTTCTCGATAACGATGACCGCTTCCTCTCCGAAACCTTCCCTGGCCAGAACAGCCGCAGTGGAACTGTAGGCCTTGGGGGGAATGGCCAGAAAACAGATGACCCGGTCAAAGGTGCCCAGGCTGTCGAGATAGAGTTTTATCCCTTCCAGTCCCTGATGATAGTAGAGCCGCTCGTTAAACTCGCAGTCCGTATCAAACTGAGAACGGAATTCCTCCCGGGTCAGAGCCCCACGTCCCGATCCTATGATCAATGTTTCATGATCTATCATTTGCTTGCAATATAAATAATTGAGGGCGGGTATCAGCTTTCTGTGTGAAAGATCCCCCGTGGCCCCCGCGATAATAATGGCACTTTTCATGTCAGTATACCCCTTTACCCCAAAGATAATGCCCGAAGGCAGGCAGGTCAAGAAGGATTTCCGAACATTCCTGCGATAATACGTCTGTGGATGACCGGGAAGAAATAAGAAACTCCCTCAATGAACGGATTGACCGCAGAAAAAACGCCCCTTTAAGAAAACGTCCCCCTTGGAAGTTTATCTGGAAGCTTTCCATCTGATAGCGGTCGAGACCCTCTGCTAACACACGAAGACGGGAAATCTCCGGTTCGCACAGATAATCACATGGGACGTCGCCGACTATGTACGCCAGGACTGTTCCTCCGCGGTTTCCGAATTAATCTTTTTTTTATCCCAAAAGATTGACAGGGAATTATTTTAGCGCTATATTTCTAGTGTACTAGCCATGTAATACACTCAAACACAAGAGACTTCAGGAGTGAATTATGAATCGTTATAAAAAAAACGGACGGATAATAGGGTTTCTCTTACTTTCAACCTGCCTGACCTATATCGCGGGGACGGCCATTATTTCCGATATCCTCACCGCCACCCATCCCCTGACAAGCGTTTTCAAGGAGAGCCGTCTATTCGCCGGGGGAATTCTGCTCGTGTTCTCCTGCGCCGTGGGCATTGCGGGAATTCCCCTGTGCCTCTCTCCGCTGATCAGTAAAAAGTTCCGGCACCTGAATCTTGCCTATTTCGGTGCGCGGCTCTGGGAAGGCGGAGCGATAACTCTTTATTCCATAGCCCTGATGATCATGATTCCCCTCAGCAGGAAATACTCCCTTCAAGTCGCGGATGTCATGGCGGAACCGGAGGCGCTGGTCAGCTTCATCGCCGGATTCTATCGGGTAATCAACGACGTCTGGATTCCCCTGTTCCTGGGCATGGGCGGCATATTCTTCAACTATATCCTGCTCAGGGAACGCTTCGTGCCCGCCCTGTTCGCGATATGGGGAGTAATCGCCTATCCCCTTTGCCTGGCGGGCGGCCTTTTCGAAGCCTTCGGAATATCCGTCGGTACATGGCTGGCCATCCCCACGGCGGCCTATGAATTCATTTTTTCCGTCTATCTGCTGATTTTCGGATTCGCCGATTTAAACACTAAAGATAAAAGGAGAATAGCATGATACGCTTGCAAAATCTGAACTTTCAGTACGGCAGACGCCCTCTTTTTGAAGATCTGAATCTGTCCCTTGAGGGAGGCAATATCTACGGCCTTCTGGGGCTGAACGGAGCGGGAAAAACCACCCTGCTAAAAATTATCTCCGGGCAGCTCTACAGAAAAGGGGGACAGGCGGATATCCTGGGATTTGACCCGGGGAAACGCCTGCCCGATATGCTCCGGGAGATTTTCTATCTGCCCGAGGAATTCTATCTGCCCCCCACCACTGCCGAGATTTACCTGAAGCTCAACACGGTCTATTATCCCCGCTTCAGCCTTGAGGATTTCAACCGCTACGCCGATACATTCCAGCTCGACCTATCACAAAAGATCAGCAATTATTCCTTCGGACAGAAAAAGAAATTCCTCCTGGCCTTCGGGCTGGCGTCCGGCACAAGCCTGCTGATTCTGGACGAACCGACCAACGGGCTGGACATTCCCTCCAAAAGCCAGTTCCGCAAAACCGTCGCCTCCGCTCTGACGCCGGAAAGGAGTTTCCTTATCTCCACCCACCAGGTACGGGATATGGATAGCCTCATCGATCCTCTCATCATTCTGCACGAGGGCAAAATCATCCTGAACAACACCCTGGAAGAGACGGCGTCGAAGATTGCAATGGACCGGGTGACCACAGAACCGGGCCCGGCGGAAAACCTGCTCTACTCGGAAAAAGTTCCCGGCGGATGGCATGTCATAAGGGCCGCTTCCCCCGGGGAAGAATCCGCCCTGGACCTGGAAGTCCTGTTCAACGGCATAATCTCTTCACCGGACCGGATAGGCTCACTCATAAAAGGAGGCAAACTGTGAAAAACATCTATTACCTGCTGCGCCAGGAATTTTACGATCAGAAAAAGCGCATCATTGTACTGGCTGCGGTGATATTTCTCATCTTTCTGTGCTCCCGTTTCCTGCAGGAATTCGTTCACCGTTTCGGAGGATATATCGATTACGACTATCAGGAAGGGATAGGCGGCTATCTGTTCGCGGCGGGTTTTATCTTCACCAGTATTTGCTTCTCCCGATCCATGCACAGTAAGCGGGGCCAGCACGCCTGGTTGATGCTCCCCGTTCACGCCCATGAGAAACTGATCGCCAAGATCATATCCTATTCCCTGCTCTATCCCCTGGGTCTGATCGTTTTTACCTTTATCTCCTCTCTGGTTAATGAAGGGATCATGAGGATAATCTGGCATCACTCGGTACCATTGTTCAATCTATTCGATCCGATGATCTGGGAGATGACGGGCCATTACATCGTAATGTCGTCTCTTTTCCTGATGGGAGCGGCCTACTTCCGAAGCGCCCATCTCATTAAAACGGTTCTCGCCGTATTGGCCTTCTCCGTCAGTCTGACGATTATCCTGGGGTTGGTGACAAGAATCGCTTACGCCCCTTTCTTTCATGATTTTATGTTCAGCGATACATCGAAGGCATCTTCCGGGCTGTATTTCGGGAATATCCACGTGGATGAAAATCTGCTTTTTTCCCAATTTAACTGCGATCGATGGACAAAAATCGGAAGCGTGATTGTTAAATCAGTATACTGGGGACTTCTCGCTCCTCTCTTCTGGACGGTAACCTACTTCAGAATACGGGAAATCGAGGCGAAAGATGCAGTATGAGAAACGCCCCATTTATATTCAAATCGCCGAATATCTTTACGAAATGATACTTGGCGGCGATTGGCCCGACGGAGAGAGGATTCCCTCGATTCGGGAAATGGCCGGCCAGATGGAGGTCAATCCCAATACCATGACCAGAACTTACGGGCTCCTTCAGGAACAGGGAGTGATCTACAACAAACGGGGAATCGGTTATTTCGCCGCCTCCGACGCCCGGGCCATGACAGCCCGGCTAAAGAGAGAGGAATTCCTGCGCTCGGAACTTCCCGACTTATTTAAAAAGATGGAAACACTGCAAATAGGAAAAGATGAATTAGTCAGGCTTTTTGAAGAGTACTTAAGCCGTAAAGGAGAGAAGGATGAAAACAAGTAACAAGATACTGATCATAGCCTATGCCCTGGTGATAATAACCCTGTCAGCTATGGTATTTGTGACGAGGCCTCTGGTGGAGCGGGCGATTATCGGGTCGGAGAATTCTTACCTGGTCAGATAGGGAATCGTCCCGGCCGCCTCTGCCGGTCGGGACGAATTTAAGGGATTAGGTATTTTCCCGTATGTACCCGGCGATCTGGTCGGCGCCGTTTGTCCGGAAGGTAAAATCCCCGTTATGCTCAATACGCCAGGAAGTATCCTCCGCGTTGCGGCCGAAGGAGAGGAATTTCGACCGAATCCCGAAATACCTGGCTTCATAAAACGTACAATATCCGGCGCCGCTGATAAGAAGATCAATCGCCCCCGCATAATCGACGAGCGGAAAAAGCCCCTTTTTTCTACGATTCGTACTAAGGAGTACTTTGTATTCGTCAAGACTCTCCCTGTGCTCTGATAGGAGTTTTTCCAGTTCCCCAAGATAACCGTTTTGGGAAACAACGGCCAGCTTCTGCCCGTCCGGGACATCAAGCAGCGCCCTGGCCCGGGCGGGAGAAAAGATTTCATCCCTGTTGCGAATCACGACGGGGTTGATATTTTCACAGCCATCCACAACAAAGCCCGGTTCGATGGAAAAACACTTGTCGTACTGACCGGGTTCGAAGTGAAGGGTGTCCCAGGCCGACAGGGGCACATGAAACCAGGGCTCCCCCATCTGGCTGATCAGAAAGATCTTTTGGGCCCGGAAGTCATCGAGTATTCCATAAAGGGGCAGCCAGATGGAAAAAACAATGATCACGTCGGGAGCCACCGATTCTATGGCCCGGTACAGCTCCGTCCCCCGATCGTCCCGGAATAATTTCTCCGGCTCTATCTTCACCTTGATATGCTTATGAAAGGGCTCGATAAGGGAGGAGAAAGCGTTATCCGTAATGGCGGTATACTCCACATCGACGCCGCACCGCTTGAGGCCGTTAAAAAGGGAAGTTCCCAGAACGAGCCCGCCGCTCCCCTTTCCGAAATTGATATAGGCGATTTTAAGAGGCATTGTACCAGTAATAAAAGCAGTAGTGGTTGCTGGAATCGGCTTCCTCTTCCCAGTTTTCCAGTCCGTCCCTGGTAGATTTAAGGGCGACGAGCCTGTTGTTGCCGATATCCTCGATGATGAGCCGATTGTCCGGAAGGATGGCCACAAGCCTGGGATGGTTAAACTCCATGGTTCCGCTGCCTCCGGTTCCGCGGTTTATGCGATTGTCCCCCCCAAGATCAAATCGGGCGATCCTGTTGTTTGAATCGCTTATTTTTATGGCATCGCCAGGGTTGGGAAGGTCGCCAGAATCGCTTACATATACAAAACCGTTCACCGAATCGACAAGAATGGAGCTTGGCATATCAAAGCTGTTCTCCCCCGCCACTTCAGAAAAAATGACACCCCCCCAATCGGATCTCATACTGCCGTCGAAATCCCCGATGACCGAGAGGGAAGAATCATGAGTGCGACCTTCATCACAGGATGAAATGAGACTTCCTCCGCCGGGCAGAATAGCAATGCCGTTGTTTGAACTGTATTTATAATCATCCTGATCACGAACAAAAGTGACGATACAATCTTCGAAACTTTTTATATCGGACATTTTGACAAGCCGCACATACTCAGATGCATTCATCTCAAGAGAAATCTCGGCAATAAGAATCTCTCCGGAATCGGTCAGGGCCAGTTGGCTGGGGAAGATGATTTTGTCGGAACACGCTCCCCCGCATGTCAGGACTTGATCAGTCAGGGGGGTAATGATCGTCTCCGGATCTTCCAGGTCGGATAGGCGGATAATACGGGAACTATCAACATAACCCGAAGTATCGCAGATAGAATCGAGGATATAGATGTACCCGTTATCATAGTCGACGTCAACCCAGTTTACATAACCAAGGTCGACGGTTCCATTTTTTCCGGGAACCGATTCTATATAGCCCTTATTATCCCCCGCCATATTATCCATATACACAATGCGCTTATTCAACATATCGGGAAAGATAATTTTCGGTTCGATCCTAATCGTAACGCTCTCATCGTCTCCGGTCAGGCTAAGGCTTTCTTCCCCTGAAAGGAAAAATTTCTTATCCGCCCGGATGGTCAGATTCCCATTCTCCGAATAGGCCATGGTATAAACACCGTCTCCATCGGTGGTACCGAAAGTTACGCCGCCAACCGACAGCTCGACACCGGATACGGGATTATCCCCGCTTAACACCTGGACGGTCAGACGGGGGCCTGTTGAAGAAGCCGGCGAGGTGTCACCCCCTCCCATGGAGCAGCTGTAAAGAATCCCGGCCGCACATAAAGCGCATAGCAGAATAGTAGAAAGATTTCTCGTCATGTAATTTCTCCTGTGCTTGGCAGGCCTCACCTCATTGGATAAGGTTTAAGCACGGGGTACAATTTAGCGGGAAGAGGGTATTTATTCGTTCAGGAATGCATTCCTGAACCTTTTTTTGAAGATTTTAGGAAGATTCCCCTTTTCTGTACTCCCGGGGGGTCATACCAAACCGGTCCTTGAAATGGGTATTGAAGGAACTTTTGGAATTGAAACCGGTATAGAAAGCCACTTCTATAATATTCATGGCCTGATTTTCCGCAAGGACCGTTTTCGCTTCCTCAAGGCGGCAGGTATTGATAAGGGACTTGAAATTCATCTCATACCGGTGATTCACCATCCATGAGAGCTGATTCGCCGTGATGCCTATCATGTCGGCCACCTGCGTAACCGATAGCCCCGGCCGGGAGTATATCCTGTCCTTTTCCAGCAATTTCCGCAATTTCCTTTCCGCTTCATTGAGCCAGAGCGGATTTTCAACCTTTTCCTTGGGCGTATCCGCCGGAGGGGCCAGGATAAGCTGGGTTTCCTTCGGATACCTGTAAGTAAAAAGAATTGAGGCGAATCCGAAAACACCATAGGCCCCGATAGCGACGGTGACCAGAGCGTCGGACCGAATGAAATGGCTGAGCAGCATCAGGGATGAACCGAAGAGAAACAGGATAGAAAGGGCGAAGATGACAAGGATGTAGTTGTTTCTCCTCCCTCTCAAGGCCCCCTTCTTCAAAAGGAAGATAAAGAGAGTGACGGCGCATAGGGAAAAATAATAATCCGACAGGGAATTAATGAACTTCAGCCGGGGAGGAAGACTGAGATAGGGATTGAAGCTCTCTTCCCCTCCGGCCGGAACCACGGGATACAGGCCGTTAAGCAGAACGATGAGCAAGAATACGATGATGAACTGAATAAAAACGGGAACGATATAGTTGACTTTCTTCTCCATGAATCCGGAGATCATGGCAAAATAGAGGAAAAGGAGCGGTCCGATGAAAAAGGGAATGGCCGTATCCGTACCCAAGAGCAGACTGGGAAGAACCGATAGGTTGTACATCCAGATATAAATCATGAAATAGGCCAGGGAAAAATACATGCAGCACATGATATAATTAAAATAGGTCTTGTTCTTATAGACCAGCTGTATCAATCCGGCCAGGAAGAGACAAAGACCGGTGGCAAACAATAAAAACAAAACAATCACGATAATTCAAGCTCCGGGAATACATAATATACTATCTTCCCACCATGTTCCAAGGGCCGGACCCAGGCGAGACTATTTATGCGGTCTGGATTATGAATTTATGGACCATTATGGGCCGCTGTAATCTTTTCTGGTTATATAATAAAACCTGATATAGAATAGGAGCATGGAAAAGAGAAATATCTATAAGACCGACGACGTGCTTATCATCGCGTCCTTTCTGATGCTGATTCCGGTGGTGTTTTTATCATGGCCCTGGCTTTCGGGCCTTCCGTCTGCTTCGGATCTTTCGGCTTATCTGCAATCAGCCCCCGGTATTCTGGGGACGAATCTGATCCTTTCGGGCGCCTATCTGGCCGGAGCCGTTCTCACACAGATTCTGGGGCGGATACTGCGCCATCGGGAAAACCAGACGCGGGATATCCTGGATTCGGTCATGTATATGGGACAGGTTAACCTGAGCCAGTTATCAGCCAACTTATCCCTGCCCGAGAGCAAAGTGCGTAAACTGGCGGCCCGGCTCTGCCGCGTCAGGGGACTGGGGATACATCTGGAGGGAGATATTCTCACCCGCCGCACCGTACCCGAAGCCGCTCGCTTTGCCACCGCGAAAGCGGCCGATGAGCCGGCACCGGAGGAAGCCACTTCCCGGGAAAAGGACATGCCGGGGAAAGAAGCCTCACCCTTTGAAAATGACGGTTCCTCTCCCGTCACCGTTTCGCCGGAACTGCGGGATTTCCTGAAGAATGATAAATCGGATATATTCAGCAAACTTGAAAAAATCAACCGGATAGCCGAATCGGGAGGAGAGATCACCCCGGAAGAGCTGGAGAAAGTCAGCAGGGATAAGCCAGCCGTTCCCAAAGGGAAAATCATCCTTTTTCTCTTCCTCTTCATGACTCCCCTCTGGCCCGTCGCCCTTATATTAATTATCATCCAGGTTGTTAAAAACTATAAGAAGCTCAAAGATAAAGGAATGGTTGATCTGAAATTCGGCTCGGAAAAATGACGCCTGTTCACAGCGGGATTTCCTGTCTTTGCGGGATTCCTCCATTTCCGTAGGAATTGATCTTCCGAAAATTAAGACAATATACGTTCCCGTAAAATAAACGAAAATTGCCCCCCCTCCAAAAATCGCCTCTTTTCAAATCGGGATAACTGCCATCTAATGGTAGTAGAACACACCCCAAAACCGGAAGAGAGTATGGATAATTTTAAAAGAAATATAGCGAGGCAGTGGCAGTTCTATGCGATTCTGTTCCTGCCGTTCACCTATCTCGTCATTTTTCAGTATATCCCCCTGGGAGGCCTGCTTCTGGCCTTCAAGTCCTACAGCATAACCAAGGGAATATGGGGAAGCAAATGGGTCGGCCTGAAGTACTTCAGGCAGTTCTTCAATTCCCCCTCCAGCCTGGCTATTGTCTGGAACACCTTCAGCCTGAGCCTCTATTCGATTATCGCCGGATTCCCCTTTCCCATTATTCTGGCTGTTCTCCTTAATGAGCAGAGAAACGAGAAGGTAAAAAGTTTTTCCCAGATGATCACCTATGCCCCCTATTTCATATCCACGGTGGTGATGGTGGGAATCCTCTATCAGGTTCTGGATCCCCGCATGGGCATCATCAATAAATTCCTGAACCTGCTTTCCCTCGAATCAATCGATTTTTTCGCGAATCCGCTGATGTTCAAATCCCTCTACGTCTGGTCGGGGATATGGCAGTTCACCGGTTATAACTCCATCATTTATCTGGCCGCCCTTTCCGGGGTCAGTCCGGAGCTTCACGAAGCCTGCCGGATTGACGGAGGCAATCTGCTCCACAAGATCTGGCATATAGACCTTCCCTCCATAAAGTCGACCATCATCATCCTGCTGATTCTCAATATGGGACAGGTCATGAGCATCGGTTTTGAAAAAGTATTTCTCATGCAGAACCCCGTCAATCTGGCGCAGAGCGAGATTATCGCTACTTACGTTTACAAAACCGGCCTGGTCAACGCCAACTTCGGGTTGTCCACGGCCATCGGATTTTTCAACTCCCTGGTGAACCTCGTCCTCATTTTCTCTTTCAACAAAATCTCGCAGAAAATCGGAGAGGTCAGTCTATGGTAAACAGCAAGCTCTTAAGAAGCCGCCAGGACAATATCATACACACGGTTTTCACCATAGTCCTCCTGGCTTCGACGATCCTCGTCCTCTGGCCGGTAATCTATATCGTGAGCGCCTCCTTTTCCAGCCCCAACGCGGTTATTTCCGGCAAGGTCTGGCTCTACCCGGTGGAACCGAACCTTAACGGTTACGCCGCCGTCTTCAAAAACCGTAACATCCTCTCCGGCTTCGGAAACTCCTTCATTTACATGATTGTGGGGACGACGGTAAATATCATTTTCACGATTCTGGCCGCCTATCCCCTCAGCCGGAAAGAGTTTAAAGCCCGGGGGATTTTCACGGGGCTTTTCGTCTTTACCATGCTTTTTTCGGGAGGTCTGATCCCCATCTACCTTGTCGTGAAAAACCTGGGGCTTCTGAACACCCGGCCGGCCCTCATCCTGCCCACAGCCCTTTCCGTCTGGAACCTGATCATCATGAGAACCTATTTCCAGACGACGATCCCCGACGAAATGTACGAGGCGGCCACCATCGACGGTTGCGATGACATCAATTTTCTGTGGAGGATCGTCATCCCCCTGTCCGGCCCCATCATCGCCGTGCTGACCCTTTATTACGGGGTCAGCCACTGGAATCGGTACTTCGAAGCCCTGATCTATCTTAAGACGGAGGAGCTCTTTCCCCTCCAGCTGGTCCTCAGGAGCATCCTCATCTCCAACGAAATCGATCCGATCATGATCGCCGACGTGGACGAGCTTATCAGGAAACAGGGACTGGTGGATCTGCTCAAGTATTCCACCATCGTCGTCGCCAGCGTGCCGGTGCTCTGCATCTATCCCTTTGTCCAGAAGTATTTCGTCAAAGGGGTTATGATCGGCTCGCTAAAAGGGTAATCTATCCCGGATGTTTCCGGGAAGAATATAGGGCCGACCGGTTCCACTGAGACCTGCCAGCCTGAACAACAAAAGGAGTAGAATATGAAAAAGAAAGTTCTTATGTTATCCGCACTCTGTCTCATCGCTTCTCTTCTGTCCGCCAACGGCAGCAAGGAAACCTCGGCAAGCGGCGACATAACGCTGACCCCCGTCGGAACCTACCCGATCGTTGAGGAGAAAACGGAGTTTTCCGTCTTCACGCCCTCCGACGCATCGGTCATCGATTTCAAGACGAACGAGTTCACCAAATGGCTTGAGGAAAAAACGAATATCCATGTCAATTTCGAGGTTAGCCCCGAAGACGCGGTCAAGGAAAAAATCACCCTGCTGCTGGCCAGCGGGGACTATCCCGACATTTTTATGAGAACCTATATCGATATGACGCCCGATATCGAGGCCCGCTACGGAATCAACGAAGGGGTTTTTCTTCCCCTGAACGACCTCATCGATGACAATATGGTCAATTTCAAAAAGATCATGAATGAGAATCCCGATATCCGGGGAAACATCACCCATATCGACGGTAATATCTACAGCCTCCCCCGGGTCAATGACTGTTTTCACTGCAGTATGCCCATTAAAATGTGGATCAATAAAGCCTGGCTGGACAAAGCCGGTCTTGGGATTCCTGAAACAACCGAAGAGTTCTATAACGCCCTGACCTACTTCAAAGAGCACGATATGAACGGCAACGGCGACGCCAGCGACGAGATTCCCTTCGCCGGCGCCCGGGAACGGGAAGGCTGGTACGAAACGGTGGATTCCTTTGTGATGAACTCCTTTATTCAGGATAACGGCGACAACCTCAGGCTTCTCGTGGAAGACGGCGAAGTTTCGAGCATCGTCAATCAGGATAAATACAAGGAAGGCCTGAAATATCTGGCCAAGCTGTATAGGGAAGAACTGATCTACGGCCCCTCCTTCACCCAGAAGCATGAACAGCTCAGACAGCTGGCCAACCTGCCCGATATCCTCATCGGCGCCTTCCAGGCGGGACATAACCAGATGCTTTTCAGCGCCACCGCCGATCCCGAGAGATACCGCCAGTACGTGCCCATCGCCCCTCTCGCCGGACCTGACGGGACACGGCAGGGCGCCTATTTCCCCGACAGCCCCTACCACTCCGGCCAGTTCGTTATTACCGATAAGTGCGCCAGCCCCGAGGCAGCCATCAGATGGATTGATACCTTCTACACCATCGATACGGCCATCAGAGAGTGTGAGCGCGGCGGTATCGAAGGCAAGCAGTTCCGCTGGGCCGAACCGGGCGAAGTGGGCATGAACGGCAAACCGGCCATCTACAAAACCCTGGTTCCCCTCTCCATCGAACCCCAGAACGACAACTGGCACAACGGTTCCTACTACCCCAGAGATTTCCGTCTGGGTATGGTAACCGATCCCAGCATCGATCCCTTCTCTCCCGAAGGCCTTGAGAAACTGCTCTTCGAGACCACCAAGGATCTTTACGAGCCCTATATCAACCCCGACGTGCGAATCGCCCCCACCCTCAAGCTGACCGCGGAGGAAGCGGAAGAAACCAGTACGATCAAGGTTGAACTCCAGAACTATATCGAATCTTCCAAGACTAAGTTCATCATGAACCAGAGCGATATCGATAAAGAGTGGGACTCCTATCTGGCCGATCTGGAAAAAATCGGTTTGAGCGAGTACCTTGGTATAATGCAGAAGGCCTACGACAGACAGTTCAGCAAATAGAGTTTATTCGGCTGATGTAGTATAATAAACACAGCTTCGGCGGGCGGCGCATTAAGTCTCCCGCCGCGGTTGTTTATCCGAAAGAAAAGGAGTGTCGATTGAAAAAAGACAGGGAACGGTGGCTATTCTATCCCCTGCTGCTGTCCGTGGCACTGATTATTATTCCTTCGATCATCTCCTTGATTTTTCTCATGAAATTCTCCCTTTCCCACTCCATCTCCACGGCAGAACAGTCCAATGAGCGTATGCTTCTCCAGATACGGGACCAGATCGAAAGCGTCTATGGAGAACTTGAGATGATATCGGCCTCCCTGGCAATGAACCCTTCGATCAACAGTCTGTACCGTGATCTGGCCAGAAACGATAATCCCGATTTTTTCAAGATTTACGAAACTCAGAAAAAACTCCCCCGCTACGAACTCTCCAATAAGTATGTTCAGGGCGTGGATATTCTCTTTAAAAACGGCAATGTCGTCCTGAGCCCTTCCGGCTCCACCGTCGATTTTTACGGTTCCCTGAAGAACAAACTGACGTCCTCTCCGAACGGGCCGGACACCGATGAAATTCTCTGGGGGGAAAATTATCACAGCAGAATCATCAAAACCAAGGACGGCCTCTGGTTTCTCTCCTCCTTTCCCTTCGGGGCGGGAACACCCAAGGCTCTTATCGTCATAAAGATAGATAAATCGGAATTTTACAGACTCCTCTCCTTTTTCGATGTGGGAGAAGAGGGCCAGATTGAAGTTATCGAAGGAAACGGGGGAACCTCCATCACCTATCCGGAGGAAACGAGGAATTTTGAAACCTCGAAAATCCTGACTAACCGGGCCACGGCCCATAAGGGAACCTGGGAAGTCGTTTCACGAGTCCCCTATTCCTATGTTCTGAAATCGGTCAGATCCACCAGAATTACCCTGCTGGCCGTTACCATCGCGAGTATTTCGCTTACCATGTTTCTCGGATTTCTCCTTCTGAAGTGGAATTCCCTCCCGATCATACGGCTTATCGCCAAGCTGGACCCCGTCACCAATAAGGAAGCCTTGCGAACCGGCAGGGGGAACGGATACGAATTGATCAATTCGCGGGTTGACTCCATGCTGGCAGAAAGACAGTCAATAAAAAAGCAGCTGGCCATGCAGAAAAGCTTCCTCCAGCGGAGTTATCTCCTCAATCTGATAAGGGGAGATTACGGAGACAGAAGAGAATCCCAGGAACTGGCCGAGATAGCTGGGCTCTCTTCTGATTTTTTCCCCGTTGCCCTTATCATCATCCAGAGCGCCGAAAGAAAGAGAAAAAGCGTGAATTCCTACTCGCAGAGAGATAAAATGGGCGACATCACCTCCCGTTTTCTCACGGAGGACTTGAAAACGCCCGTTATTTTCTATCCTCTGGAAGAGGGGGGTCTGCTTTTTCTGATCAGCGTCTCCCATTTGAAAGATCCCCGGGAATCGCTGAAGAAGGAACTTCTTTTCCAACTTGAGAAGGAAGGACTGGCCCCCTTATCTATCTTCTATGGAGGGATCGGGGAGGATGCCGAAGAGATACATAACGCCTACTCCCGGGCGGAGCAGCTGGCCCAGACGACGGAGACAACCACCTCCGGTTTCTACAGCGTGGAAGATACAAGGGTCAACGTAAAAGCCTTTACCTATCCGGTGGAGTGGGAAGTCAAACTGCTGACCTATGTCAACGCGGGAAACAGGGTGAAAGCGGACGAACTCCTGGAGAAAATCGGCAGGGCCAACTTTCGTGAAAAGGACAACTGCCTGCTGGCCCAGCGCCACTTTATCTCCCTGCTCTACGGCACCCTTACCAGATGCACCTTAACCATCAAGGAATTGCCCGCCGAGATCCAGGACCCCTATGAATCTTTCAGTATCATCAGAGCCCGTCTTCTGGAGGTGGCAGAAAGCCATGCCAGAAAGAAAAGGGAGGAAGACGACGAACTGCGGGACACGATCCAGTCTTACATCAGGGCAAACTATTCCGACCCGGCCTTTACCCTCTATCACCTGGCCTCCTACACGGGTTTTTCAGAATCACTCCTTTACAATACCTTCAAGTCCCTTTTCGGACAGACATTTGCCTCCTATCTTGAGGCCCTGCGTATCAGCAAAAGCACGGAGCTGTTGGAAAAGGGAGAGAAAATCGTCGATACCGCCGCACTGACCGGATTCAATAACTCCCAGACCTTCCGAAGGGTTTTTAAAAGGAAAACGGGAATCACCCCCTCTAATTTTGTTAACTCTCTTTTCTGATATTCTCTTATAACGACTTTTTCATATATTAAAACTTTACAATTCATAAAAGTCATGGGAGAATAACGTCCTATGAATAAAAACCGCATTCTCTCTATTCTCCGCTTTATTATCCTGCTCTGTCTCCTTGTCTTTACCACCGCCCAGGGAAGACTCCATCAGATTCTTAAAATCTATCCGGCCGTGGATGCCTTCTGTCCCTTCGGAGGCCTGGAATCGCTCTGGGCGCTCATACGCTACCAGGGCTTACTGAGACGCGTCGCCTGGAGCAGTATCATTCTGCTGGCCACGACCGTGGGAACGGCCCTGGTGTTCAGGCGCTCCTTCTGCGGAAATATCTGTCCCCTGGGATTCCTCCAGGAACTGTTCGGAATGGGAGGAAAGGCTGTTCTGAAAAGAAGGTTCAATCTTCCCGGGAGACTGGACCGGATTCTTCGTTATGCCAAGTATCCGGTACTTCTCCTCTTTCTGGGACTGGCCTGGAAAACACTCGCCCTGGCCATACGGCCCTACGATCCCTGGGTCGCCTATCATCACCTCGGTTCGGGAGAACTTTTCTCTGAATATCTGATCGGACTGATCATACTGGCGCTCTCCCTGGGAGGAGCTCTCTTTGTCGACAGACCTTTCTGCCGCTATCTCTGTCCCATGGGCGGTTTTCTTGCCCTGCCCTCTTTCCTGGGATTCAGCCGCATCCGCCGCAAAAGCGAAACCTGTATAGACTGCGGGATATGCGATGCCTCGTGCCCCATGGACATAGACGTGTCCTCAAGGGCGACGGTCAAATCGCCCGAATGCATCAGCTGCACCAAATGCGTTCAGGCCTGTCCCGTGGAGGGAACCCTGGAATTCTCTACGCCTTCATTCAGGGGAAAGTCCCAGAGGCTCCCCTCCGCTCTGATCCTCTTCGGAACACTGGGCATATTCCTTATCGTTCTCACGGCTGCGACTCTGACAGAAGACTTCCTGTGGAAGGCCGACACGGGCCTCGAAAGAAGACAGGAGAGACTTCTCTGGGGCCCCCAGCGGATCGGAGATGACAACACGCCCGCCGAAGTCATCGGCATATATCAGATCCACCCCGACTATTTTGTCGAGACCTATGGCATCGAAAGGGAAGAGCAGTTCTATATGACCTTCGAAGAGCTGGGCATCAACGCCAGAGAACTGGGGCAGAATATCACGAAGCTGTTTCAGGATGCGGGCATGGATCCCCGGGCCCTTTTCGCCGGAGGCGGAGGCTGTTCGGAAGGCCATTGATGCCCTCGGGAGCTCCTTCTCCGGGAGGGGTTCCTCTTTTTCTTTGACAGCCCCTGCTCCCCGTGATAAGATTTCACTGGTTCATTCAGACTAAATCAGTCGGGGATTGGTATTATGTTGAATACAAAAAAACTGGCCCTTAATATCGCCTTGGTGAATTTTCTTCTCCCCGTTCTTCTGGGAGGTCTGATCAGGGAGATTATCGTCAGCCTCTTCAACCCCTTCGTCGATATGGGTTTCGCCGAAAGACTGGGATTCGGAATAAAACCGGTCATTCTTTCGGCCACCGCTCTGTTCTCCCTGATCTGTCTCGGGCTGATTTTCCATATCCTTAAGCCTCTTTTCCAATACCTTAACAGGGGCATAAAAGAAGAAAGCGCCCGTAAATCGGTACTGATCATCCCCTGGCTTCTCATTCTGTTTCATATAATCATCTGGATAATCGCCACCACCGCCATCTACGCCTTCGTATTTCACTGGAACAGTCCCGGCGGCGTGGGTTTTCTCACCAGTATGTTCAACTCCGTTTCCTTCGGCTTTCTGACCGGCCTGATGTCCGCCATGGCGATGAACGCCCTGCTGACAGCTCCCAAGAAAGAGTTGAATATGACGACGATCAAAGAGGGCGAGCGGAATATTTACCTCCGCTGGAAAAATCATCTCCTTATCCTTTCCCTCCTGATCCTGACGGGAAACTTCAGCGTCTACTGCATCTCCTTTTATATGAATTCCCCCTCCATCCCGCCGGCCCTGTCAAATCCGGCGGTCTCCGTCTTCTTTCTCATGCTCTTCTTCGCCGTCCTTTACTTCCTCATGAACCGATTCAGCCAGTACGAAGACCGGCGGCAGGAAGAACTCATGGCACAGAGACTGGATGAACTGAATGAGGCGGGTGGGGACCTGCAGAAGCGGATCGTCCTGATGAACTTTGACAACCTGGGAAAAATCTGCCACCGGTTCAACCGCTTCCTCGCGATTCTGACGGAGATGATCAAAGAGATAGGCAGGGCGGAACGGGACCTGGAAGAGAGCGGAATTAAACTGACGTCGGGAATAGAAGAGACCATGGAAAGCATGAAAGCCCTCAGCGACTCTTTCCTGGTGATGGACGAACATTTCAAACAGCAGCGGGAGCATGTTTCTCAAACCAGGGATAACACGGAACTGATCGAGAAATCCACCGAAGAGCTGGATATTCAGCTTCAGCAGCAGTCCGTTGTTATCTCCCAGTCCTCGGCGGCCATAGAGGAGATGATCAGCAATATCACCTCCATAACGAATAATCTCAAAAAGAACAGCGATCTCTTCGCTCACCTGAATGATCTTTCCGACGAAGGCCAGTCGCGCATGCACGGCGTTATGGAGAGCATCGGAGAATTTCAGGCCCAGGCGGCCAAACTGACCGAAGCGAACAATCTCATCGCCGGGATAGCCGCCCGCACGAATTTGCTGGCCATGAACGCCGCCATAGAAGCCGCCCATGCGGGAACGGCGGGGCGGGGATTCGCCGTGGTGGCCGAAGAGATCAGAAAACTGGCTGAGAATTCCACTCTCCGTTCCAAGGATGTCAGCGTCACTCTCAAAGAGACGGGGACCCTAATGAACCGCATAGCCGGGGATGTGGAAAATACCGATGCTTCCTTCGAACAGCTGCGGGAGAGGCTCGGATCGACGGGACAGCTCCAGCAGGAAATCATGTCCTCCATGGAGGAGCAGGAACTGGGAGGGCGGGTCGTTCTTTCGGGACTCGGCGGCCTGAAGGAACAAGCGGAGGAAGTGGAGAAATCCGCCCGTGAGGTAAGAGAGAACACCCGGAATATTACCAGAAGCATGGAAGAGCTGAACCGCTGCTCACAGGATCTGGAAAACATCCTGACGGAAGTGAGCGAAGGGAGCGGCCGGATTCACGCTTCCATGGATAAGATAGGCAGTCTGGACAAAATCAACCGGAAGAACATCAGTTCCATCGGAAATAAAATCAATCGGTTTAAAACCGAATAAACCTCAAAATTCTGCGAAACACTTGACGAATCCTCCCAAAGGGTTTACGTTTCTTTCAGTAGAAACATAATTTTTACGATACGCGGAAAATCCCCCGGGAAATGTACCGCTCACCCCGTAGGCCGGCCGAAACCCAGAATGAACTGTCCGCCTATGCAACCAAAGGAGTCTCTCATGAAAAAAACGCTTACCATTCTTTCGGCGCTGTTCCTGCTGGTTTTTTCTCTTGCCGCCAACGGTAAAGCCGATGACGGAACCGTTAAAATCGGTATTTCCAAGATCGTCGCTCATCCCGCTCTTGACGCCCTTGAACAGGGTATTGTGGAAGTGGTGTCGGAAACCTACCCCGATGCGGAATTCGATCTTCAGAACGCCAACGGAGAAATCAGTACCGCCTCTTCCATCGCCCAGAAATTCAAAGCAGGCAAGGTAGACGCCGCCGTAGGCATCGCGACTCCCACCGCCCAGGCTCTTGTTCAGACGATTACCGACTCCCCTGTCATCTTCGCCGCCGTTACCGACCCTGTGGGTGCCGGACTTATCACATCCACCGACAAAGGGGAAGGCAACGTGACCGGTGCTTCCGATATGATCCCCGTATTCGAGCAGATCAAACTCCTCAAGGAACTGACGGGCATGAAAGCTCTCGGTCACGTATACACCTCTTCGGAGGATAACTCTTCCGCCCTGGCCGCCCTGACCAAGGATGCCTGCGATAAACTGGGCGTGGAATTCATTCCCAGTTCGGTCAGCAATTCCGCCGAAGTAAAACAGGCGGCCCAGGCGATAGCCAGCCGGGTCGACGCCTACTATGTAACCACGGACAACACCGTTGTTTCCGCTCTTTCTGCTCTGACCGATGTGGCCGCTGCCAACGGACAGCCCGTATTTTCTGCCGACCCCACCAGCGTGGAAGCGGGAGATATTTTCATGGCCTGGGGCTTCGATTACTACAAAATGGGCAAGGCGACCGGCCGGCTCATCGTCGACATTCTCAAGGGGGCCGATCCCGATTCCATCCCCACCCTCTTCATGACCGATCCCTCCGATATTGACCTGTATATCAACATGGACGTGGCTGATAAACTGGGTATCGCGATTCCCGAAAATCTTCAGGAGAATGCCTCCACCCTGATCAAAAACGGAGCGAACGTTAAATAATGATTGAAGGTATTCTTGTAGAGGGTCTGATCTACGGAATCATGGCCCTCGGCGTATTCATCACATTCCGCATACTGGACTTTCCCGATCTTTCCGTGGACGGAACGTTTCCCCTCGGCGCGGCGGTTATGGCTTCAACCCTTACCGCCGGCCTTCCCCCGCTCCTCTGCCTCCTGCTGGCCTTCATCGCCGGCGGTCTGGCGGGCATGCTCACGGCCCTGATCCATAACACGCTCAAGGTCCCGGGGCTTCTTGCCGGAATCTTGACCATGACCATGCTCTGGTCCATCAATATCAGGATTCTCGGCGGCAGGGCCAACCTGCCCCTCATGCGGGTGGAAACCATGCTTACCCGCTTTCAGGACAGCATGGGAGCCATTCTCTCCCAGCCGGCCGCCCTTCTCGTTTTCTGCTTCATTGCCGTTCTTATCGTCAAGCTGGTTCTGGATTTCTTTTTCCATACCGACCTGGGGCTGACTCTGGGAGCCATGGGTTTCAACGAACAGATGGTGATCGCCCAGGGTATTGATCCCCGCACTCTTAAGTACATCGCCCTGGGGCTGGCCAACGGACTCGTCGCCATGTCAGGGGCCTTCGCCGCCCAGTACCAGGGATTCGCCGACGTCAATCTGGGGCAGGGCATCATTGTGTCGGGCCTCGCCATGGTTATGCTGGGCGAATTCATCCTCCGTTCCAATAAAATCGGATGGCTGACGACCCGGGTCATCCTTGGTTCCATCGCCTACCGGGCGATCATGTACGCCGGACGATATTACGGCTACTACATCAACCTGACGCCCAACGACCTCAAACTGATTACGGGAATCCTCATTATAGCCGCTCTCTGGATCACAAAACTCCAGGATAAGAAAGGGGCGCTTAAGAAGGGGAAGGCGAAGAAATGATAAAACTGCAAAACATACATATGGTGTTCGGTATCGGTACCCCCGACGAGAATCATGTTCTGAACGATCTCTCCCTTCAGGTCAACAGGGGGGATTTCATAACGATCATCGGGTCGAACGGAGCCGGAAAAAGCACCCTGTTCAATGTCATCTCCGGCAAATACACCCCTACTTCCGGCAAAGTCCTTTTCCAGGAAGGAGATGTCACCAATCTTCCCGAATACAGGCGGAGCCGGTATATCGGCCGGATTTTTCAGGATCCCCTGCTGGGAACAGCCGGCAATATGAGCCTGGAAGACAACATGGTCATCACCAGCAAAAAAGGCTTCAAGGGCCTGCGCGTCAGCCTGAACAACAAGCTGCGGGAAGAGTTCAAAAAAGAGCTGGTCCAGCTGGATATGAACCTCGAAAACCGCCTTTCCGACAATGTGGGAACCCTTTCGGGAGGACAGAGACAGGCTCTTACCCTCCTTACTACCGTTCTTTCCCAACCGGAAATACTCCTCCTTGACGAACATACGGCCGCTCTGGATCCGAAGAACGCCTCAAAGGTGCTGGAACTGACCTGCCGTTTCATCGAAAAATACAGCCTGACGACCATGATGGTCACCCATAACATGCAGCAGGCCATCGACTACGGCAATCGCCTCTTGATGCTTGATGCGGGGCAGGTGATTTTCGATGTTTCCGGTGATGAGAAGAAGAATCTCACCGTAGACCAGCTGGTTAAAAAGTTCCACGAGATAAAGAAGAGCGATTTCCTTTCGGACGAAGCGCTTCTCTCCTGAGAGACTTTTTCAATAACACAATTTCTTTTATAACCCGGAATCCTGCAAGGCTGGATCCGGGTTATTTTTTCTCTTCGGAAGAACCAGACTAAGGGCGGTATAAAAAAAGGCCGCCGCCATAATTAGCGAACAGATTCCCATAAGGGAGCGGGTGCCCAGGGCTTTTACGATAAGAGAGGAGGCCAGACCGTTCACAATGATGACCAGGGAGACGGCCACGGTATACAGATTCTGATAGGTGGCTTTCAGATGGGGCGGAGCTATCTGATTCAGAAGGGGGACTATCCCGTTTATGTGGAGACAGACGCCCAGGCCCATCAGCATCTGCACGATTATATAGAAGGCGGGGCTCTCCACCTGGGGGAAAAGATAAAAGATGATGAACCTGAGTGCCTGGAGAAGAAGATCGAACAGGATAAGAAATTCGCTCCCCCACTTCTCCCTCAGAACATGTCCCTTGAAAAAGAAGGGGACCTCCAGAACGGCAGCCAGCCCGAAGGCCAGCCCCATCTGGGAGTAGGTCAGATTCATCTCAGAAAGAAAAACGCCGGTAAAGGCAAATCCCATTCCGAAACTGATCATGCGTATAAAGGTCAGCACAATTAAAACACGAAGAACGCGGTCGCTCAGAAGATGTTCCCAGGAAAGATCGACCTTTTTCACCTCCGTGGAGAAACCGCTCAGAGAAATGAATCCCAGAACCGCAAAGACCAGACCGTACACGAGAATGGCATCCACAAGCCTTCCTGAAAAATCGAGCCAGCGGCCTACAAGGAGACAGCAGAGAATCCATCCGATAGACCCCAGAACCCGTATCCGGCCATAATAATCGGCATGGCCGTCCTGTTCCTCCAGAGCCTTAAGGGAGCCCGTATCGATGAGAGGAACCAGCGGCCTCAGAAAAAACTGGGTCATCACGGCTCCGGGCAGCAGGAGCCAGAGCCTCCGGAGGATCGTCATGTGGACAAAGGGCCCCAAACCGGGGATCACGACTACGGCCGTGCCCAGGGATACACCGAAGGCGCACAGGCTTATGAGGCGGTTCGTAATCTGATATTTATCGGCAATATATCCCGCCAGGAGGGGGGAGAAGAAAGCGACCAGAGCCTGGACAAGCAGTATGACGCCGATATATTCGTATTGGGGATTTCCCGAAAAATCCACCAGATGCTGCTTATAATAAAGGGTGAAGTAGTTTGCCCCGCCGGCCAGCGCGAAATAGTAGAGAAACTGCATTAGTCCCGCCTGCCGTACAGCCGTGTTTTTCATTACTACCCCCCGCCTTCCCACCGAAACCCGGTCTAACTATACGCGGTTGACTACTGATGAACAATCCCCCGGCATAAAAAAAGCCCCGATGATACCGGGGCTTTTCTCATATATGAAAGGAAGACTAGTTTCTTCTTCCGAAAATCCTCAGAATGAAGAGGAACATATTGATAAAATCCAGATAGAGCTTCAACGCTCCCAGGATCGAAAGCTTAACGTAGGAAGCCTCATCCACCTGATGACTCATCTGATCGCTCATCCGTTTAATCATCTGTGTGTCGTAAGCGGCCAGTCCGGTAAAGAGGAGCACGCCGATGTAGCTGTAGATGGTAGCGAAAAGGGAGTTGTAAAAGAACATATTTATCAGGCCCGCAACAAGAAGGCCGATCAGTCCCATGAAGAGATAGTGTCCCCAGCTGGACATGTCCTTTTTCGTAACGGTGGCCCAGAAGCTGACAACACCGAACATAACGGCGGCGGCGATGAATGCCGAAGAGATGTCGCTTCTCGTATAGACGAGGAAAATGATGGAAAGGGTCAGGCCATTGAGGGCGGAATAGCCAGTAAAAGCGGCCACGGCTCTTCCCGTGCTCATGCTCATTATATTGCGTGAGAGGTATATAACAAGGGCGAATTCAGCGATCATGAGAAGAATATAGGTCATGCCGCTGTAAATCTGCCGGTACAGACCTCCCTGAATGACAACCCATGCCACGCCGGCGGTTATGAGAAGCCCCATGGTCATCCACAGGTAAACATTCCTTAAAATGGTCTGCTCCTTCTGTGCCTGGGCTTCCCGTGAAAATGATCTGTTGAATAAGTCAGACATGCTTTACTCCTTGTAGGCCCCTGCGGGGCTTTCATTATTATAATACTGAATTCTGCGGGGGAAAACTACTAAAAAAACCCCGGGGATGGTTAAAGTTTTGTAATGTTTTCAAACGCCCAGAAGAAAATAGGCGAAAAAGCCCGTTCCCAGAGGAATGATCACATTATCGTAATCCTTCAGGGGTATGGCCTCAAGAAGGGTGGTAAAAAGGGCGAGAAGAAAGGCATCCACCAGATTTCGCGTTACAAGAAAGGAGGACAGATAGACGGCCCCGAAGCAGGCCAGGGAGCCCTCGAGCGTCTTGCCGTGAAGAAAGGGGACAACCGTTCTGCCCCAGACTTTGCCCACAAGGCTGGCTAAACCGTCACCGAAGGCCAGAGCGTAAATTGCCAGAGTGGACGCGGGGTGGGGAAAGAAAATCAAAGCCAGCAAAACCCCCAGCAAAAGAGTGAGGGGCCCCAGGACGAAATGCCCTTTGTCCCTTTCACGGGATGCCAGCTCCGTAATCCAGGAGACGGGGGAAAAATTTCTTCTATGTTTAAAGCGGAAATATTCGTTGAATGTGTAACTGAAAAGACCGAAAACGACAGCCCAGATAGTCATCATGAGATTCAGAGAAGCAAAAAACGGAACCAGAGCGATAAGCATATGTATAGACTTTCGTAAAAGTTCGTTTGCTAAGGAATAATGCTTTTTATCAATCACCGTCGCACTAATGGTCAAGCTCCTTACCGGCATAACCTACCATCCTTTTTTAAATCCTCGCCTAGTGACTACTAGTTTATAACCCCCCCGGTAAAAAAACAACGAAACTATTTTTTTTTTGCCAGAAACCACCGAATTGACACAATTGTCTATTCGCGAAAGGAGATGGGCTGCCACTTGGCCGGATCGGTCATATTCGACGCAATCATTCCCATATCCACGTCCTTTGTCATTTCGGCGAACAGGTAGGATTCCCCTCCTACGTCAAAGGTATATCCCCCCCGGTCCACGGCCACTCCGGCCATGGCATGGGCGTACTCTTCGGATACAAGCAGAATCCCGTCAATGCCGAAATGGTCAAGCAGAATGAGATAGGCCAGAGCCAGAGAATCGCAGTCTCCCACCCCTCTTACGGTACTGGCGAGGGGCGAAAGCAGATCGGAAAAAGTCCCGGAGCTGCCGTATTCAAAACCCTGAAACCAGTTCAGCAGAGTTTCCGCCGTTTCCAGAGATGATTTACCGGAGAAATGCGGTTCCAGCGCCTCGTAAATTTCATCAAATCGGTGGAAATTATCCCGGTAGATAAGTTTGTAATAGCGGTCCCAGGCCAGGGCGGCGTCGGGAGTCCCACGATTATAATGGGTCAAAAGAGGCGCTTCCCGTTCAATAACCACCTGGGAGGCTTCCAGCTCAAAAGGATCGTAATCATATATGAAAGCCCTGCCGTTGAGAAAGTCGGTTTTCTTCTCGTAGGTCGCGTTTTCCTCGGGATAGAAGAGCCGGGAAATGATACCGGGTGATCTTCTTGATTCCTCTCCCGGACTGAAACTATCCAGGCAGGAGAGAATATAGGGAAAGGCCGTTTCATAATCCCCTTCGGAGGAAAAAACAATAACCCGATAGTCAAAGTCGGCACCGTCGAGAAACAGGTACCACCCCCTGAAACGGTTCCCCCCGCTCTCAAAGGAGATATCGGCCAGCAGGGACTGCCATTCCAGATAGGGGAGCAGGGACTGATCGTTCTTCTGGGCCCCTATCCCCTCGGCGAAATACCGGTACATATCGTTGACATCATCGAACTGACTTCCCTCATACCAGGAGATCTGCATAATAACGCTCTGATCATCGGAAATGAAACTGAGATCCCTCGTCTCACCTTCTTCGCTATACATTTCCCATTTGACGGGAACATTAATACGGTAATTCCCCTCTTTCAGATAATACTGATCCCCCCAGAGGGGAAAGAAGAATACCGTAGTGAAAAGGGCCGCGGCCAGTCGTATTTTCATATTTTATTTATCGGCAAAGAATTCCCCGATGCTTAACGGGCCCTAACGCTCTCGATTATTCCCGGCCCAGAAAATAACTCCCGTCCCGGCGGCCATCATGAGAAAACAGAGGATCTGGCCGGTGGAAAAGTTCAGGAGAGAATGGGTCAGGTTGAAGTTTTCCTCGGGGCCCCAGTTGATCACGTACCCGAGATTGGCGTCGGGCTCGCGGAAGTACTCGATGAAAAACCGGAAAAATCCGTAACCGAAGATATAGGATCCGATCATAAAGCCGTGAAAAGGTTTTCGGGGACGAATGACAAACCAGAGGATCAGCCCCAGAATGACGCCTTCAAATAAGGCTTCATACAATTGGGAGGGATGGCGCGGAAAATTAACCGAGCTTAACCCGCCCAGCCCGATGCCGAACTCGCGGGCCAGATCTTTAACCCAGTCCAACTGGGTGGAGAAGCGGGACGCCTGGGGAAACCGCATTCCCCAGGGGACGGTGGTAACCCGCCCGTAAAGCTCTCCATTTATAAAGTTTCCCATTCGCCCGAAAAAATAGCCGAAGGGTATGGCCGTGCAGACCATGTCGCCCCAGAGCCAGACATTCAGCTTCTTCCTGCGGCAGTAAAAAATAAAACCGGCGGAAGCTCCCACCACGCCCCCGTGATAGGACATGCCCTGGAGACCGACGAGACGTCCGCCCTGAAAGGGCCAGAAGATAAGCCAGGGCCTGGTGAGATAGAGAAGACGGTCATCGGAATAGATGAAAACAGAGAAAAGCCGAGCCCCGAGAATCAGGCCCACAATCCCCCAGAAAAAGAAATCCCCTACCTGCTCTTTCTCCACTTCAATTTTGTCCTTTTTCACCTGGAGGGAAAAAAAGAAATAAGCCAGCCCGAAGGCGATAATATACATGAGTCCATACCAGCGTACGGGGAACCCCGGAATAATCTGAGGCCTGATCCAGGAGGGAAAATCAATATAGAAAGGCATAAATAGAACTCCTTAATTTCTGGGAAGGGATTTTTTCCCCATTATAGCGGTCTTTCGCTTATTTTACCGCTATTCCGGTCAAAATAGATCTCAACGGAGCGCTTTTTCGATTTCACCGTCATGGTACGGCCGTGGCTGTAGAACGTGGTCCCCACGTTCAGATCGCCCGTAACTTTGATGGATGATTCAAAATGCTCTTCAAATTTTTCCCGCAGAAGGAACAGTTTGACATTCTTTTTTTCTATGGTCTTCAGAATACGCACCTTCTTGTCCCGGGCGTTCATCATAAGATCCTGTTTATCCGCGCGGCCTCTCGCCTTTTCGATGATTTCATCGACCCGCAAAATCTGCTGCTGGAGCTTTTCGGTCTCCCTGACAAGCTGGGAGATACGGTCTTCCACCAGAAAGTCCTGACCGAATTGGATGATGGTCTCCACTCCCCGCTCATTGCCGATGGAATCCACGGTCAGGCCGTTGCGGACCTTGATCTCACCGCCTACAATGCGCGTTCCCGAATCGTCCGACTCTATCTGCCCGTTGCATCTGACCTGACAGCGCATGATAGCCTTGCCGAAATGAATGGACTCGGCAGCCATGAGGGCGGCTTCCTCGGCGTATTCAAAACTGAGGGAAAGTCCTCTTAGTACAGCTTTCTCGCCGCCCTTAATCCCCTTTCCGATGGTTATCCTGTTCCCGGCCGAGACCAGGGCGGCCTGAACGACTCCCCCGATGTGAACATCCTCTCCGGCATTGATTATGGCTCTGCTGAGCACCGATCCTTTGATCTCAACCACACCGGGAAAGATTATTTTTCCCAGGGTCACCGATAGGTCTCCCTCGATAGCAACGGTATCCTGGACAAAAAGCTTGTTCCCCGTGAAAATGAGACGGCCGCTCTTTTCGGCGACGAGTTTGATCACGTCCTGCTCGTCGGTCTCCACTTCCCGGATATTCTCGCCGATTTCGACGGCTTCCTCATCCGCTTCAGGCCTGAGTTCCTCTCCCGTTACCGTATAACCTTCGGTGTCTCCCGAAGTAATCAGATAACCGATGTCATCTCCCTTCTTAAGGGAAACGGCATTCCTGTTTTTATCGCGGTAGTCAATGTCCTGAACAAGCTTGAGCTCCCGGGTACTGTCCATGGGCAGCTTTCCTTCGGCCACGACAAGGTCGGTGACCACTTCGCCCAGCCCGGAAGCCTCGGCCGCCTCATCCACCTTCTCGTTTAGAAGCCCCCTCTTCACGCCGGCTTTCTCCAGGGCTTCCTCGATATGCCGTCGGTCCGCGGGAAATCCCGTCCCCCGGGGAAGGCCGACGGAAAGGAAGGCGGCCATTTTATTGGATGAGATGGTTATATTTATGGGGGCGTTCGTATGTTCCCTGATCCGGGCATACCAGGTTCTGTTTTCCCTGTCTTCTCCCACTTCAAGGAGACCGGAGATCATGGCGGAACCGGCGCCGTTGCGGAAATCGATATTTTCAAAAAGATGAAGGATCGGGTCATTGCCCGGAAGTCCGGGAATAGGGTTGCCGAAGACGTCCTTTCCTTCCTTTCCCCTGACGTCGGCGCTGAGAGAGAAAATCTTCTGATCCTTCTCCACCACGGCTAGACTGCTGATATTCTCCATGGGAAAGACCTTAATCGATTCATAGAAGGAAACCAGGGACTCATCCAGCTCCACCTTATCCAAAAGGAGTTCGCGGTAGGAATCATCGAGAAACTTCACGGAAAAATTGACGTCCCTGTCTTTGCCCCGTTCCGGTTTTTCCGATTCACAGAGAAGAAGGGAGGTTTCCCGTTCGGCGGAATGATAAAATTTAAGAATCTCCTTTTTGGTCTTCTCCGTCTCAATACCCTTCAGGCCGGAGCTATTCAAAGCGGCACTGACATCCTTCAGAGAAAGGGATTTTCCCTTGCCCATTCCTTTTTTTAAGACAAGCCTTGCCGTCGTCCTGGATGAATCCACTTCTATTTTTATTAAGCCGTCTTTCTCTTTCAGCAAGTTCAGTTCCGCCGGCTTCCGGGAATCAATGGTTGTATGAATAAAGGAATCGATCTCTTTCTCTTCCAGAAGATTATCCCGGGGAAATCCCTTTTCCACCGCTTCCTCACATATCTGGCCGCCCCGGGGCGGCTCAAAAGACCGCATTCCCGGCTCAAAGCGCAATATGGCCCCGCTGCCGTCCTTAGCCGGGATAATCTCCCAGCGGTGTTCCTGAAAGGGAATCAGATCAATCCAGTTCGATCCCAGCCTTATGACTCCGCTCTTCTCGGCAAAAAGTTCTCCGTCGGGAGACTTTCCAATCCCTTTGCCGATTAAGAATTCCCCCTGTCCACTGGAGGAAGGAGCGATCTCATTCCCGAAGACATCGATTCCAGGCCCGGGCGTCTCGGAAAATCCGTCCTTCAGCGAGCCCAGAGGCTCCCCTTCTTTGACGTAGGTGATTCCTTTCAGAGCGGAATCGACTTCTTTATCGAACTTAGGCGCCCCGGCCCTGCGTATGACCTCATTGATAATCCGGCGGAGCTGCTCGTCAAGCTCCCTTTCGGGCAGAGAGAAATTCACATTCCCATAGGAGACCGGCCTTCCCTGAGCCACGGGAACGGAGCGTGTTTTCTCATCTTGATCGCCGAACAGGGACAGACTCTCTTTTATTCTGTTCCTGTTGACGCCGTAAACGATACCCTTTCTTTCAAGAAGATGGATTACTTTCTGAAAATCCCACACTTCCCCGGGAGATTTCGGCGTATAGATCAGACGGACCTGAGTTTTCTCCGGATTGACGGAAATTTCAATTAAACCTTTTACCGTACCCATAGAAACCTATTTATCTATGTACCCGGCTTTAATCGCCTTGGTGAGTTTATGCTTGAACAGGCGGTTCTCTTTTTTTAATTGGGTTAACTCATACTGCTGCATCTTAATTGTTTCTATCAGATCGCCCTGGGTCAGGGCTCCGCAGTGCAGGAGTTCTTCCAGCGATGTCTGCTTGTTCTCAAAATCCTGTTCAGCCTCATAGTTGGCTTCCAGAAAACTGGTGTCCCCGTCCCCCAGAGCCAGGGGCTCAACGGGAATGTCTTCCATCTCCATAATCTTATCGGCTATGCGGTACACCGCCTGGGAGAGAATGGACTGGGGCTTGTAAACGATGATGGGAAGCTGGGAGTTCAAGGCAAGATTCTGCAGATCGTCCCTGTAGATTATGCCCAGATGCTCCATTTCAAGCCCCAGATACTGCCGGCAAGAGAGCTTGAGCTTATTCGCCCGGTTGGTGTCCTTGGGATCTTCCAGCATATTCATTATAAGACGGGGGCGCATATGGGAGGTTTTCTCCATATACTCATTATAGACGTCTTCATCCAGTTTCTTAATATTGTCCAGAAGTTTCCCCACATGGATTTTCTGGAGGGAGACACCGTCTTTCCTCAGATTCTCCATATAGGTGAAAACCGGCGAATCCCTCTTGAAACAGCTGTTAAGAACCCGGAAAACCGCATTTTTCAGAAATAGATAGGCATTCAGAGTCGATGTGAGCGTGGGGGTTGTCACCACGATGCCGCAGCTGGCCAGAAGGTAGAAATCCATGGTATTGAAGCTGGTTCCCGCCCCCAGGTCGAGGATGAGGAAATCGCACTCCAGCTTGGACAGATTGCGGATAAGCCTGTTTTTCTCACCCGAGCGTATATTGGCCACACCGGGCAGCTCCGATTCTCCGGGGATAAACCTGAGGTTATCGAATGAGGTGGGGTAGATGATCTCTTCCAGGGTAAGTTTGGAATTCTGCAAATAACTGCCTATGCCCGCGGCGACGGCCATCTGCCCCAGAATCAGGTGCAGATTCGATCCTCCCAGATCCAGGTCGGCCAGAACGACATCTTTTCCGGCTTGAGCAAGGGCAATGGCGAGATTGGCGGAAATGAGAGACTTTCCCACTCCCCCCTTACCACTGGCGACAGCTATCAATTGCATGAGTACCTCCGGGAAAAGGACTTACCGATGGAACGGAATTCCTGTTTTTTCAGTTTAAGCGCTTAATAGGGGTAAGTCAACACATGGAGCGAATTGAACCTTGATTAAAGGGGCTGTTCCGCCTAGAATATTGACATGGAGCGAAAAGTGGAACGACGAATTTGGGCCCTTGCAACGATAACCCTCTCTTTACTATTGACGCTGACCGTTTTCTCTCCCCGCCTCTTTGCCGAAGCGGGGGATTCCGATCAGAACGGGAAAAGCACGGAACAATACATGCGGGAGCTGCAGTATACTTTTTATCTGCTTCTTCAGAACTATGTGGACGAAACGGATCCGGAAGTTCTGTTCGAAGGCGCGATGAAAGGTATGATGGACAGCCTGGAAGATCCCTACACGGTTTTTGTCCAGGATCTGTTCCTTCAGGATCTGAGCGATACGACCAGCGGACAGTTCGGCGGCGTGGGACTTTACATCACCACGGAAGTGTACGACGAGGAGAATCCCCGGGGGCGGCTTCCCTATGTCCGTGTCGTTTCCCCCATCGAGGGTACACCCGCCTATAAAGCGGGCATCCATGCGGGAGATTACATCTTCGACATAGACGGTGTCTCCGCCGAAGGCTATACCTCCGACGAGGCTTCGGACAAACTGCGCGGCAAGGCGGGAACCACGGTAAATGTCACCTTCCTTCAGGAGGGGGGTATTAAATATAATGTGGATATCAAGAGAGCCGTCATCGAAATTCCCACTATTAAATACGATACTATCGGCGATATCGGCTACGTCAGAATCATTGAATTCACCCCCTATACGGCGGACCGGTTCGAAGAAGCGATAAAGAGCTTCCTCAAGGATGACTGCACATCGCTCATCGTGGATGTGAGGAGCAATCCGGGCGGGCTGCTCGAATCGGTGGTGGACGTGGCCGATTACTTCTTCAAGGACGGGGTCATCGTTTCCACCAAATCCCGCGTGGAATCGGAAAATGAAGTGTTTGAGGCCAAGCGGGGCGTTCTGGTACCGGAGGAGTGGCCCGTCGCCGTACTGATAGACCAGGGCTCCGCCTCGGCTGCGGAAATTCTGACCGGGGCACTTAAGGACAGGGACAGGGCCACCGTCATTGGGGAAACCTCCTTCGGAAAGGGCTCCGTTCAGCAGTTCCTCCGCCTGGGGGATAACGCCATTAAGATGACCACGGCCCGTTACTATACCCCTTCGGGCGTGAATATCGATAAGACCGGAATCGATCCGGATATTACCGTAGCCGCCCATGAGCTTACCGATGATGAGTTCGAATCCTACAAAAAAATCGTAGAAGAGGACCGCATCGGCAATTTCGTCCGCGAAGAGGGGACACCGTCCTCCCGTAAGATCACTCAGTTCATAAGGAATCTGGCCGACGAAGGCATCGTCATGGATGACTACTACCTGCGGGTCATGATTCAGAACGAAATCAACCGCCGGCTGGATAATCCCCCCGTCTACAATCTGGAATACGACGACGCGCTGAAGAAAGCCGTGGAAGAGGTGGAGAGATAGATGGGCTTCCATACGATAAATGTCAAAACGACCAGAAGGACGGAATTTATCGACATAAGCTATTCCGTGGCCGAAGCGGTGAAAAAGGACGGACTGGTAAACGGCATGGTTCTGGTCTACTGTCCCCATACGACGGCGGGTCTGACGATCAACGAGAATGCCGACCCCGACGTTCAGAGGGATATGCTGGCGGAGCTGAACAAAATCGTCCCCTTCGATGACGGCTACGCCCACGGGGAGGGAAATTCCGCCGCCCATATAAAGGCGACCATGACCGGACTGAGCGTGACCATACCCGTTCGGGACGGACACATGACTCTGGGAACCTGGCAGGGGATCTACTTCTGTGAATACGACGGCTCCCGCTCGCGGCGCGTCCATATTCAGACCATCAAGGAATCCTGACAGGCATGAAGCAGTTCCTACTCTCAGAAATTCCTTCCGCAGATGAGAATACCCTGAAACTGTCAGGCAAGGATTTTCATTATCTCTGCCACGTCCGACGCCTTTCTCCGGGAGACAAACTGAACGCCCGGGACAGGAATGGCACAGCCTACCGTCTGATGCTTTCCGAAACGGGTTCGGATTCCGCCCTTTTTTCCATTGAGGAGCGGCTCTCCTCGGCCCCCCGGGAACAGTGGGACATCACTCTCTTTCAGGCGCTGCCCAAGGGCAAGAAGATGGACCAGATCGTCCGCCAGGCCACCGAAGCGGGCGTCAAAACGATAGTCCCCTTCGAAAGCGACCACTCCCTTGTTAAGCTGAGCACAGACAAGGACCGCAAGGCCAAGCAGGAGAGATGGGACCGCATCGTCAAGGAAGCGCTGCAGCAGAGCGGCTCGACAGTAGAGACCGCCGTGGAAGAGCCGACCTCCTTTTCCCGGCTGGAAAGCTTTCCCGGGGAAGGCATCGGGGGATTTTTCTGCCACCAGGAAGCCCTGGGGGACGGATTGATTTATCCGGTTCTTTCCTCTGCCGGAGAAGGCCTCCGTGAAATAGGAATCGTCATAGGTCCGGAGGGCGGTTTATCCCCGGCAGAAGTGGACAACCTTAAAAAATGGGGTTATGATTCGCTTTGGTTCGGCGATAATGTACTTAGAGCCGAAACGGCCGCCTTGTACGCCATCGCGGCGGTTAAAACGATTTTAAGGGAGTTGTCTTAGTGGAATCCAGTCTTGTGAACCGAATCAATATACTAGACGTACCGGTGGACATAGTCAAAGAGGAAGACCTTGAGAAGGTCATAACAACCCTTTCAGAAAACGGCGGAATCAACCAGATCATTCTATTGGATTTTGTCGGATTCATGAAAGCCCGCCGCAGGAAAAGCGAGTGGCACCGGGCCCTTAAGGAAGCCGCTCTGATACTTCCCGTATCCCACCGCATTATCAATGCATCCCGGTTCCTGAAAAAAGAGAAACTTGTTCACTACAAAGGATTTGATTTTATTATCTCCCTGATGGGCATTCTGGAGAGCCGGAGAAAATCGGCCTATCTGGTGGGAACGACCAAAAAGCGGATTCAGAAATCCTTCACCAATCTGAAGAACTCCTTCCCCGATCTCCGATTCGTCGGAAGGCATCAGGGGAAATGGGACAGAGACAGGGAAGGGGACATCCTTATGGCAATCAAGAAAGCCTCCCCCACCCTTCTCCTTGCGGGAAGAGGAATTAAAGGGAAGGATCTCTGGCTTCACCGTCACAAGGACGACTTTAACCCGGGCATTATCCTTTGGAACAAAAACTGTTACGAAATCATCGGGGGCCGAAAGGGCAAACCTTCGGAAACGGCAGCGTCCCGGTTCTTCCGCAATACGGCCAAATGCCTTTTCCTTCCCTGGCGCTGGGTAAGAATCTTCCGTCAGATCTGGTACTGGCTGCTGCTACTCTGGACAAGACTGTTCAGGTAGCCCGACAGTCCGTCCCCTGTCTCTGATTATTTATTTCTTATCAGAGACAAATCGCCCGTCTTAGCCGCTGCAAGAATGGGCCCCATAAAGGGGTCTACATCCTCCGCTTCCAGGGGAATGGGCATATTCTGCAGCTTCATCTTGAGCTGGGGGTCCTTCGCGGCAGCCAAAGCCCTCTCAATATACTTATCGCTGAACCCATCTACTTCGCCCAGAGTCAGGGGAAACCCGATTTTGCGGGAAAGACCGAACATGGCCCTGGCCGCTTCCAGGCCCAGCTCACGGCCGGAAAGACCGTCAAAATCAGCCTCGGAATAGCCGCACTCCCTGTAGAGAGAACCGATTTTCCTCAGGGAATCCTCCACTGCCGGAGCAAAGAATACGGTATAATAGGGATTCATCAAAGCACAGGCCCGGCCATGGCTCAGGAGGTCCACAAGGGAGAAGCTGGTCAGGTGCCCCCCGTTCGTTCCTCCCACCATGATGGAGTAGCCACCAAGGTCCGTTGCCAGTCCGAGAGCTTCCCGGGCCCCGTAATCCTCTCCGTTTTCCAATGCCTTGGGAAGATACTCGATAACCAGGCCGATGCAGGCCAGGGCGATCTCGAGACAGAGGTCATAATTATCCTTTCCGCTGGCACCGTAGAGAACTTCCAGGGAGTGGGACACCCCGTCCAGGGCGCCGTCCATGGTCAGGGAGGAAGGGGCTCCGCAGGTAACGGAATAGTCAAAAAAAGCGGCCTGGGGAACAATGGCCCCATCCACCACCAGTTTCTTCTGTCCCGTGGATACATCGGTGATGTTGGAGTATTTCGTCAGATGGGCCGCGCTGGAAGCCGCCGCCTGAATGGCGATATGGGGAGTGAGGGTTTTACCCGAAGCCGCCAGGGCCTCGGTAACTTTTCCCGTGCCGAAGTAATCCTCGATGGATCCGCCCAGCGTCCTCAGAACCTCGGCGGCTTTCACCAGATCGATGTTGCTGCCGCCGCCGAAGGTGATAAGCAGGTCCGGGTTTGCCTCGGTGATCGCTCTGGTGATGCGGTCCAGATCCTCCCGCGGAGCGTTAGGCCTCCCTCCGGGGATTCTGGCCAGAAGCTTTACGCCGCCCTCTTCCAGGGCCGCCTCGATTTTGGCGATCCATTCATCCGATCCGGAGAATCCGGAGTGGATCAGAACGGCCCGGCTGCCCAGTTTCGCGGCCGTTTCAGAGAGGCTGTCCAGGGCGTTTTTGCCATATTTATATGAGTCACCCTTGAACTGCTTCAGCAGCGCGGCGGCTTTTTCTTTATTGGTCATCTATTCCATCCTTTAGGTCTGATTGTCTTACAAAAGACAATTCCACCGTAAAATCAACGTTTCTTAAAGGATAGGCAGAATGGAGGGGAAAATCAAGCACAGCTTGTGTTTCAATCCCCGATATACAAAAAAAGGGGGAGTCTCCCCGCAGGAAAACGCCCCCTCGTCCTAGAGGTTTTTCACCCCATAACTTTCAATATCAATCACAATACACCTCCTGTACTTGCCCGGGCCGGACCAATTCCCGCCCTCGCTTTATTTACCGGTATGATCCCATTATAGGCCCCATCCTCCCTCCCCGAAAGGGAAAAAACGCTTCCTTTTGTTTTTTCACCGGGCAGTCCCCCCTGCCGGGGGGCCCCGCTTTCCGCTAAACTCCTCGTCCCGGGGACCTCCGGCCCTTCCCCTCCTTCACGGGCTCACTCCGTTCCGCCCTTCCCTCGGGCCGTTCCTGCGGGGTACCGCTTCAATCGGTACTGCAAAAAGGAAAGGGAATTTTCAAATTTAACAGATCTTTACCCTTTACAAATAATAAACACGGAACTAAACTGTTCAGACATTACATCTCACCGGAGGTTTCAAATGATTAAATACGATTATGTCGCATCAGCAGCACGGGTGCAGGAAATCTGCCGGACCGCAGGGGAGTAATTAAAACCTACCTCTCTCCTCATAGCAGTCCAGCAGAATCGGTAAACAGGTTCGATGACGGTTTGAACGAAGGAGTTCAAACGCACGCTAGCCCTTATGAGGAAACAAACCATGTCATATCTAAAAGCGGAAGAGTGTCTTCCCGTAGAATTGGTTAAAGAAATACAGAAATATATTCAGGGTTCCCAGATCTATATTCCCAGAATCGAGCAGTCACGCCTTTCCTGGGGAGAGAAGAACGGAACGAGAGATAAGATACGCGCCAGGAACGAGGACATCCGTCAGCTCAAAAGAGAGGGATGGACGATAAACGGCCTGGCCGACGAATACAATCTATCACCGGACAGCATCAGGAAGATTCTCTACTGCAGCAAAGAGACCCGGGAACGCAAAGCCAGTTGAGATGAGCCGGGTAATCCGGCTCTCTCCGGTGATTGATAATCCCCCCTTCCCCCCGTATAATGGTGTTATGAAAAAACTTCTCGAACTCCGCGAATCCCTGGACAGAATTGACCAGAATCTCATAGAACTGATTGCCGAACGTTTCCGCATAACCGGGGAAGTCGGCCTTCTGAAGAAAAAGGAAAATCTGCCCTCCACCGATCCCGAAAGGGAATCAAGGCAGATGGAACGGATCTCTCAAATTGCCTCTGACGCGGGTCTGGACCCTGAAATCGCCCGGAAGATCCTACGCCTTCTTATCGACGAAGCGGTCAGAAATCACGACAGGATCAAGAAATCCTAGGCAAAATATTTCAACATTCCATTTGATTTTCTTCTCCCGATATGGTATTATGAAAAGATTTAGACTGGAAAAGCGATAATTATCGGTAGTGAGAGCTTTTCCCATTATAGAATAAAGTTTACCGAGGAGAAAAAGTGGTAAAAAAAGACTTCCCCCTTGTTCACTACTATGACCAGGATTTTGTTGATATATATGAGCGTTCCTGGGTGTGGCTGAGCGATTTCCTGAACAAGGGCACAGCAGCAAACGGATTCGGTCCTTTCTATTTCAAGTATCCCGAAGGAACGACTATTAATTTATTCGAGACCTACATGGCCTCCTTCTTTCTCGTCTATAACAGCCGGAACTTTCCCGTCTCCAACATCTTAGACATCTTCTACATGAAACAGGAGGAGAATGGCGCCATACGTTGCGAATACGACGATGAGACAGGAAAACCGGTTACATCCGATGACAATCCCGAAGGGCTATGCCCTCCTCTCTTTGCCTGGGTTGAATACAACCTCTATCATAAGGTAGGAGCTAAAAAGCGCATCAAAGAGGTCATGCCCAGACTGGAAAAGTATTACGAGTGGATCGAGGAGAACTGGAAGGATGAAGCTTCCGGCTTCTATAAGGTGCCCCTTTCCGCCACCATGATGGGAGATTCTCCCCGAGGCGATAGCGTCTATTTCGTGGATTTCAACGCCCAGATGGCGGTCAACTCCCTTTATATGGCAGCTCTCGGCGACGTTCTGAATGACAAGGAACTAAGCTTTAAATATAAAAAGAAATATTTTTCCCTTAAAACCCGTATCTCCAGCAAAATGTGGGATAAGGACGACTGCTTCTATTATGACCTGGACGAGAACCTCGAACCGGTTAAATTGAAGACCATCGCCGCCTACTGGCCCCTTCTGGCAGAGATCCCCAACGAAGAGAGAGCCGAAGCCATCATCGCTCACCTGAGAGATCCCGAACTCTTCGGCGGTCCCAACCCCTTTCCCACGGTGGCGATCAACGAACCCTGCTTCAAGGAAGAGGGAGACGGCTGCAACGGATCGGTCTATCCCGCCTTTACTTTTATGGTAATCAAGGCTCTGGAAAAATACGGCAAATACGAAATGTCCCGTGAAATGTCCATTAAGCATATTTATTCCATTCTGGACACCTTCCATCCGGTAAGCGGCAAAAAGGGAACCCTGTGGGAAGCCTACGCCCCTCTGACAGACGGACCGGCCAAGATCAACGGCGGGCTTGATGACAACAGGAAACTCTATCTGGGATGCACCGGCCTTTCCACCATCGCTCTGATGATAGAGAATGTCATCGGCCTCTATATCAGTCTTCCCAGAAAAACGGTAGACTGGATTGTTCCCACCCTCGAGGTCATGGGAATCGAAGATCTGAACCTGAAACGGAACAAAATTACCATTCTCAGCAACAAGAGCGGAAGAGGCTGGGAAATCCGCCTTGAATCGGAAAAACTCTACTATTTTACCATCGATATTCTGGGGGAAAAGAAAAAAACCCTCCCCATTCCTTCGGGTAAATGTTCGATGCTTATTGATAAGCTGTAAATTATCCGGATATAAAAAAAGGGGCTGTCATAGGACAGTCCCTTTTTTCTTTATGGCGGTAGTCCCCATGTTTTTAGGGACCCCCGTATTTTCAGTTGATTTCACTTCGCTTAAGCTTGGGGATAATCGAGACTGGCTGCAAACTGATAGGACCCTATGGTCATGACAGCCTTTTCCGTTCCGCCCCTGTGAAGTTTGGATTTAAGCTCAGCATTGATCAGATCAACAACGCCGTCTCTGTTTTCACTGATGATGGCCGTCAGCTGCTCTCTGATCTCCTGGTTTACGGGAGGAGGCAGAAGAAATTCATTATCATCATCGTCTTCGATGACTTCATTCAGAAGGTAGCCTGACTCAATACCGTTCGATTCAAATACGGCAAGGATATCGGCGGAGGGAGTTACGGTGATCACCCGGACCGGTTCGTATGTAAGCTCGGTCTGGCTGAAGCTGACGTCTTCCTGTGTCTCGGCGGCGCCGTTGGCCCAAAGTCCTAATGCTGCTAAAGAAATAATAAGAAATAAAACTGTACGTTTCATATAAACGCTCCTGTTCAATTGATTTCGACCCCTGACGGATCGTTGAATCAAATATAACAAGAATGAAAACAGGTGAGGTTAACACCCGTATAACAGTAATATAAAAGGAGGTTAAATCCTCTTTCAAGATTTAACCTCCCCTTAACCTTAGCCGAGGAAAGTCTCGTGAATGGCGTTTAACGCGGTTTCTCTCTGTTCCTTTCTGATAACCAGAGAGATGTTTTTTTCCGTAGATCCCTGGGCGATGGCAAGAATATTAACCTTTTTATTCCCCAGGGCACTGAACAGACGGCCGGAAAGACCTACCTGTCCCTTCATATTGTCACCGATAACCGCAATCAGTTCCAGTTCCCGCTGAATCCCTATGCGCTGTATGCGCTGAGCCGCGATGACATCGGCCAGATCCTTTTCCAGCTTGGCCTTTGCTTTCTCCGCCTCCGACTGGCGGCAGACGATGCAGATGCTGTGTTCCGAAGATGCCTGGCTGATCATGATGACATTCACCTGAGCATCGGCCAGGGAGGTAAATATCCGGGAAGCCACGCCGGGCATCCCCACCATACCACCTCCAATAATATTCACCAGCGCCACCTTTTCAATAGACGCGATTCCCGTAATCGGCGTATCCCGCAGGGGCTTCTCCCCCGAAATGATTGTCCCCGGCGCATCGAGGTTCATGGTATTTTTGATGATGACGGGTATTTCTTTCTCCACAGTGGGTATCAATGTGGAAGGATGAATGACCTCGGCCCCGAAATAGGAGAGCTCCTGGGCCTCCTCAATGCTGAGCCTGTCAATTACCTGGGCGGAGGGAACCACCCGGGGATCGGCGGTCAGCACGCCGTCGACATCCGTCCATATTTCGCAGCAGTCGGCTTCCACTCCGGCAGCGACGATGCTGGCCGTGTAATCACTTCCGTTTCTGCCCAGAGTGGTTGTATATCCCTGCTCACTGGAGGCGATAAACCCGGTGATGATTGCCATCCCGTCTAGATTTTCGGTTCTCTTCTTAATCAGTTTATATGTTTCTTGGAAATCCACCGAACCGCTTCCGAAGTTACTGTCGGTCCGTATGATTTCCCTTCCGTCAATAAATTCCGCCTTGCGGCCCAGATTGTTCATATAGGCGGTAACAACGGTACAGTTCAGCCTTTCGCCGAAGCTCATGATTAAATCCAGGGAACGGAGGGAACACTCTCTTATCAAGGCCACACCGTGAAGGATATCGTGGTACTCTTCAAGCATGGTGCTGATTTTTTCACCGGTCTCTTTCAGCAGATTTTCCTCGGTGACCAGGGCCGCCAGGGTATCGTTTGTCTTTTTTTCCACCTGCCGATAAAAATCGAGATAGGAGGGATCCCCCTTTTCCGCCGCCAGGGCCGAATCGATGAGAGTGTTGGTAATCCCCTTCATAGCCGAAAGAACAATATATTTATTCTCCTCAGAGAGAAGAATTATCCGCACAACCGATTTAATCTTTTCGCTGTCCCCAACGGAACTGCCTCCGAATTTCAAGACTTTCATGATACCTCTTTTTACTCCTCCCTGACATAAAAAGAGAGAAGATTCCGGATAAAGATAACATAGGGCTGTATATTTATACAAGATGGAAAAAATCTTTACGGGGAAGTAAAATATTCCATAAAAGCGCCACACTTAACGCATTGACAGTAAATATCAGCAAAGGTAAATTTGAACCCATGAGTTGTACTAACAGTTATGAAATAATCGGCCGCCGGCCCATCAAGGGCACAATACAAGCCAGCGGCAATAAAAACGCCGCCCTGCCCTGCATTGCGGCCACTCTGCTGACCGATGAACCGGTCATTCTCCGCAACCTGCCCGAGATAGAAGATGTCCATGTCATGCTGGAAATTCTTACCCACCTTGGTAGCCAGGTTGAAAAACTTGAAAACCATTCATATAAGATCACAACCCTTAATATAAAAAGTTGTGAAATATCCCGGGAAGATTCGGCCAAAGTGAGAGCGTCCATTCTCTTTGCCGGCCCCCTGATGGGACGGCTTAAAGAAGTCATCCTGCCCCCTCCCGGCGGAGATGTTATCGGACGCCGCCGTCTGGATACCCATTTTCTTGCTCTGAACGCTCTTGGAGCTCAGGTTGAGACAAACGGCGTGTTCCATATAATAGCCGATAAGCTGACCGGATCTGATATCTTTCTCGACGAAGCTTCCGTTACGGCCACAGAGAACGCCATCATGGCCGCCGCCCTGGCCGAAGGGGAAACGATTCTCCGCAATGCCGCCAGCGAACCCCATGTTCAGGACCTTTGCCAGATGCTCAACAGTATGGGAGCGGAAATAACCGGGATCGGTTCGAATATCCTTTATATCAAGGGGAAAAAGAAACTTCACGGGGCGGAATTCTCCATCGGGGCGGATTTCATGGAAGTGGGCTCCTTTATCGGTCTGGCTGCTGCGACCGGAGGAGAGATCGAAATTCTCAAGGCTGATCCGCAGCACCTGAGAATGTGCCGGCTGTCCTTCGCCAAACTCGGAATCAGCTGGGAGGACGACGGCTCTACCGTATTTGTTCCGTCAAAGCAGAGAATGACGGTTGTTCCCGACATGGGAGGAATGATTCCCACCATCGACGATGCCCCGTGGCCCGGCTTTCCCGCCGATCTCACCAGCATCATGACGGTAGTGGCTACACAGGTACAGGGTACCGTGCTTATCCATGAAAAGATGTTTGAATCCCGCATGTTCTTTGTGGATAAACTCATCGGCATGGGAGCTGGAATAATCCTCTGTGATCCCCATAGAGCCGTTGTATCGGGCCCCTCCCATCTCACCGGGGATAACCTTGTTTCCCCCGATGTCAGGGCCGGCATGGCCATGGTTATCGCCGCTCTCTGTGCGGAAGGGAAAAGTGTTATCAACAACGTTTACCAGATTGAAAGGGGTTATGAAAATCTGGCGAAAAGACTATCTGACTTGGGTGCAGAAATTACCAGATTGTAGAAATCTTCTAAACTCTTATTTTGTAAGAACTTTGAGAGTTATTCAGATAGTTTTCCACAGTTTTCCACAGTTATCCCAACTTTATCCACAAGTTATTCAGTAAAACACTTATGAGGCCTTTGTTCATTTTATTCAGCAAAGGCCTCACTAAATTCAGCTTTATTTCATTATATAGAAAGCTTTTAAGCGATTGCCTGTAAGAATGATAACTAATATTAGGTTTTTTTTATGTTAATCGTTGGTTTTTGTAAGTATCGCCGGAAAGGGATTTATTCAGTTTTCCACAAGTTATCCACAGTTATCCCCAAGTAATACCCAATCATCCTTACTCCGTGAAAATCTATCCGGATCGGACTTCTCCCAGAGAGAAAATGGTTAAGCTTTGTCCTTAGGCGGCTCAGGGGAACTTTCACGGTATCCCCTCCGGCGATATGGCGAATTTCCCCATGGGAAAGAAACTTGTCCGGGCGGAGAAGAAACGTGAAGAGAAGGCATCTTTCCCTGTTCGACAGATTCAGGTTCTCGCCGCGGCATCGGAGGACATGGCCATCTACAACGGCAGATCCGCCGGGAAGAACGAAATACTCCCGATTGAAATACCTGTGACACTCTCGGGTATCGGGAATACCGTACTCCTCTTCATTATAATAGAGGACCGGTATGGTACCTGTCCTGTAAGAACGGCTTTCTACCGTGTCAGGCAAAAGGCAAAGGGCGGGATAACGGGAAGGATCAGGCTTATACACAAACCGCCACTCCATTCCAGGAGGAGGCTTCAGGGAACGAAACCTGTTTTCGCCTCCGATGACATCAATAAAAAACCCGGGCTCCCACGAGCCCGGGTTCTTATCATCATAACTGGGAATAGAACTAGCCCAGATAAACCTGACCGGAATTATCTATAGCCAGGATGGTCTTGCATTCACTGCAGCGGAAGCGCCCCGCCTTTGTGGCCTTCAGTTTCTTCGAACAGATCGGACAGCGGAAGATTTTAGGGAATACCGATTCGGAACGGCCGCCCCCTTCACTTGAAAAGAAGCCTACCGCTTCATCCAGATTATCTTTGATATTAAAAAACTGGGAAAAGCCGAGCAACTGAAAAACTTCATAGACCTTAGGCTGAATCTCAAGCAGAACCAGATCTCCGCCCTTGGGTTTTACGGCCTTAAGAAAATGTGTAAATGAACCGATGCCCGTACTGGATACATAATTCAGGCTACCGCAATTAAAAATCAGCTTGGTAAATCCTGTCTCTATGGCCTTATTAACCCTCTTTTGAAAAAGGTTTGAATTATACGTATCAATATAGCCGGACAAATAGAGGACAAGACATCCTTTTACGCTGTCGATTTTTTGTAATCTAATTTTTAAGCTATCATCTTTTTCGATGTCAAATCCAGGTATAATCTCATTATTGTTTGTCATATAACAACCTTGAATAGAATGTCTCTTTTGTTATTTTATTAACTGCCTTTCCTTTTGTCAAACAGTTCTCACTTTTTTTTACTCTTTTTACATATAACCATATGAAAAAGGGGTTTAATTAAACAAGATATGTCTTGTTTCTATTTTTTCCTGTCCTTCGCATTCAATCAGCGCACGTTTGATTACGTTCTGCAATTCCCGTATGTTTCCGGGCCAATCATAATTAAGCAGCTTATCCAAAGCACCCTTTGTAAGGGAAACGTCCGCGCCGCCGCCGGTACAGAAGGAATCCGCCAGGAAGGGTACATCCTCCATCCTCTCCCGCAGGGGAGGAACATGGATCATAAGGGTGTTTATCCGGTGGAAAAGGTCCGTCCTGAAATGACCCTCTTCCACGGATTTCCACAAATCTTCGTTTGTCGCCGATATTAAGCGAAAATCAACATCTTTCTCTTCGGAAGAACCGAGAGGCCGTATCTTCTTCTCCTGCAGAACTCTCAGAAAAGCCATCTGGCTTTTCTGGCTGAGAAGGCCGATTTCATCCAGAAAAAAGACTCCTCCCCCGGCATGAATAAGCAGTCCTTCCCGGCTTTCCGCACCGGTATAGGCCCCCTTCTTCACACCAAAAAGATCGGAAGCAAGAAACTGGTCATCCGCATAGGAGGCCTGATAGGGAACGAAGGGGCGGCCTTCACCATGGCCGACTTCGTAGATAGCCCGGGCGACAAGTTCCTTACCCGTTCCATTTTCGCCCATGATCAGAACGGGAGAATCGCTATCGGCGGCATATTTGTCAATTTTCCGCCAGACAGCTTTCATCCCTTCGGAAATACCCAGCATACCGTAATAGGATGCGCGTTCATCACCGGAATAGGTACCGGAACATCCCTCTTCCAATAAGCTTCGGCAGGATTCCAGCAGATCATTCAGCAGGGGCGGTCCCGAATATAATCCCGTCACGAGATAATGTTCCTCCAAGGCTCCCATCAGGGGGAAATCCTGAGGAGAAACAAGAAGAATCATGGGGAGGCGGGATTCTTTTTCCAGCGTATCAAGAAAGGCCCCTACCGCAGAAGAACCGGCCATGCCGTCGATCACCAGCAGATCGTAAGTGACCCGCTCATGTTTTTCCAGAAAATCCCGCAGACTGAAACCGGATGCCAGGGTGACAGGACTCTTGTTGTCATTTTCCTCAAAGTAGAATCGATCACTATCCCCGAGAAAAAAAATCCGCTCCATAACCGTCCTTAATTAATCAACAGAAAGAGGTACTCATTAATCTCATCCCAGTCCAATTGAAGTTTTTTTGTGATGAACTCGCCCAGCACTTTCCTGATGGGAAAAATCAGCAGAATGAAACCAATGAGAGTGCTGATGATTCCCGGATAGATCATATAGATTACAGCGGGGATGGAGCCGGCGTAGGCCAGATAGTAATCCATGCAATTCTCTCCTTCGTCCTTTGCCTCCCTGATATTATCAATCAGAAGGGAAAAGGTTCGGAAGAGACCTACCTGTCCTACGGCCGTAAAAAAGAAGAAAACCGTAAAAGCCAGATAGGTTCCCATCAGTCTCATCAGGAAGACAAGAAAAAAGATGTCTCCCAGGAAAAGAAGCGACGCCAGGGTAAAAAAGAAAAGTATATTGAATATATTCTCTTTCTTAAAGAAATACAGAAAGAGCTGTATGTTAACCATAGACGGATTCTACTATTTTAGCTTTACCGTTTCAACCATATAACGGATATTTCCATTTTCATAGAATTTCGCTATGATAATGATAATCGATCTGTTATTCGGCCCGACAAGCACACGGTTTATGTTGTACTTCTCCACTCCCGATCTCTTGTAGTTGGGATGGCCCACGGTGTAGGTCTGCACCAGACCGTCTGAGGATCTTACGGACAGGTCCAGCGAAAAGGTCGAACTGACGGGAGTGCCTTCCTGTTTTTCCTGATTCAACGTGAGCTGATAATGATCACCTGTCACGAAATCGTTGAACTCAAGGTTATTCATTCCCGGATTCTCTTCGGATTCCAGGTTTTCGGGACTTTCGGGATTATCGTCAATCCTTATGTATACGGGCCGCCCCGTCTCCAGATACTCAATGGAGTAGGATGTCCGTACGGCAGCATTGTCTTCCAGTAGGGAAAAGAGCGCACCCTCCACGGACTGACCGGGAACGACCGTATAATCATAACTCCCTTTTGAGACGCCCTTAGGGACAAACAGATTTCTTTCCACATCCACCGTGTAAATTTCGGCATAGGAGTGGTGAACTTCGGCGTCGTATCCGTAAAACCCAAACATGAAATATTTGCCGTCCGGCGAAAATCCCAGATTTACGAACTCCGCCCGGTCACCCGCAGCCAGAGGGGCAATAATAAACATAAGGGCAAAGGCTAATAGTAATACTCTTCTCATTTTCCTACCTCAGTACTAATTATCGGTCTTACAGGGGGAACCTTTATCAGAATAAATCGAGAAAAGAATTTGTATCAGCAAAATCCTTCCTGTCCTGACAGATGAACTTCTCCCTTATAGAAGTTCTTAATATTATCCCGTATCCTGCCAGAAAGGGAAGGTGCTTCCAGGGCCTGGATGTTATCCTTTAGATGTTCCAGGCTTCCCGTGCCCGTGAGAATCACGTCAAAAAGATCTTCATCCCTGACGAAACGATAGGCCAGACCGGGAAAACTCACCGAATCGGTCCCTCTGAAAAGCTCATCCTTAAATTCATAAAAATCGCTCAGGGTAAAACGGAACCTTCCCTCTCCGATCATTTTGTCCATGTATTTTCCGAACTGCTCGTTATTTACCAGGGCTTTTCTGACGGCAAACATATTCACTCTGAATATCCCCAGGGCCCCTGCCCGGCGCAGCAGGGAGGAAGCGCCCTGGTTCAACAGGTTGTATCCGACCATAAGGGCGTCCCAAATGCTGTCCTTAACCGCCCTTTCCATCATTTCATGGGTCATATCCCGGCCGAACATTTCCGAAATGCCTATCATCCGTATCTTGCCTTCCCTCTTCAGGCTTTCCAGAAGGGGATAGGCCTCATCTACGGCTCTGTCATAGTCTTCGGGCATGACAGCATGAAGATAGTATACATCGAGATAGTCGGTTTTCAGTTTTCTCAGTGTGTCTTCGAGGGCATTCTTTATCTGAGCGGCGGATTTCCAGTTATCCTGATCCTTGAGCATGACCTTGGAGCAAAGCGTTATCTCCGAGCGGTCCTTATCGCACAAGGCATCTCCCAGCACGGACTCCGTACCGTAGACTTCGGCCGTATCAAAGAAGCGGATTCCCAGCTCATAAGCCGTACGGACAACTCTCTGAGCCTCTTTTTCGGATGATCTCCGGGAGCCAATGCCCAGGCGGCTGAAACCGCCGCATCCCAACCCAATAGAGGAGGTCGATTTGCCTCCTGCCCATACCGTTTCCATAAAAAGAAGTTTACCATGGAAATGGGGTGTGAGCAAAAGAAAACTGAAGAATCTGCCGGGGGAAAAACGGTTCAGAAAGAATTCCCTATGTCAAATTATGAAATTGCGTGGGCTTTCCAATTTCCGGCAAATCGGTTATTCTTTACCTATGGAAATTAAAATCAATGTGAGGGACAATGGAGCCTGCCCGATGTGCCGATACCATGGGAAATGTACGATCCAGAATTTTGTCCGGGAATGCATCGGGGACAAAATAATAAACAAGGACGATTTCATGGAGTTGGTTATTTACCGCTGTCCTCAGTTCGCCGAAGACGGCCCCAGGCTGAAGCACTAAACAGGAGTGCCTAATGACAGAAATCTTTTTATTCAGAGGCTTTACCCAAGAGGATATCAACAGAGGGAAATCGGAATTAACCTCTAAGGGCATCAATACCGGCGATATGATTTTTCTGCCGGCCGACAGGGCCATGCTTGAAGAAAACGTCGAAAGCCTCTTAACACGTATAGAACAAGAGGACGTCACATCGGAAGGAAACGCTCCCGGAAGCATGGCCGTTATTATGGCGGTGGGTTCCCAGGAGAAAGCCCTGACCGTTATGAGAACCTTTAAAAGGATCCTCGAGACTCCGGAAAAGCCGGCCTTCGCCATGATTACTCCGACATCCTTAACCTGGACCCTCGGCTATTACATGGATCATGTCACAAAGGAGCACGAGTACATGAAGACCCATAATCCGGCGGATGACCCGGATATGAAAAAGATCAACTGAAAACCGGAGCTTTTCGCTCCGGATTATCAGCGAAGGGTCTGCTTATCCCTTCAAACCTTCCGTACTGATTCCTTCTATCAGATACTTCTGCAAAGCAATAAATATCCCGAATACCGGCAGGAGAGAAAGAAACGACATGGCGTAGATCGCTCCCCAGTCGGTCTGTCCGCTGGGGTCGGAAAAGGAACGCAGGGCCAGGGAAATCGTATACAGCTTGGGCTTGTTAAGGTAGATCAGGGGCATCAGGAACTCTCCCCATGACCAGTAAAAGGCAAATATCGCCGCAGTAATCATGGCCGGCGTACAGAGGGGCATGATAATCGTGAAGAACGTTTTATACCGGTTGCACCCGTCAATTTCCGCCGCCTCATCCAGAGAGCGGGGGACTCCGCGGATAAACTGAACGATCATAAAGATGAAAAATGCCCTTCCGAAAAAACTCGGCACGATAATCGGCTTGAAGCTGTTGACCCAGCCCAGCTTGGAGAACATGATGTACTGCGGAATCAGCTGGATCTGCAGGGGAAGCATCAGGGTGGCCAGCATACAGGCGAACCAGAATTTCTTCAGGGGAAAATTGAGCCTGGCAAAACCATAGGCGATAAAGGCAGAAGAGAAAACCAGGGCCAGAGTGGTAACCACTGAGATGATAATCGTATTTTTATAGAAAACGGAAAAGGATATATTCCCGAATCCCTTCCAGCCGTCCATGTAATGCTCAAGAGTCGGCCTGAGAGGGTATATGGAGGACATGCGCGTCCAGATCTCTCCATCCGGTTTGAGGGAACTTCCCCCCAGCCATAGGATGGGATAGATCATGAAAATACCAATCAGGATTACCAGAGTATGGTAAATTATCGTGTTTCTCGTTCGTTTAGATCTGTTGACTTCAACCATAAACTACTCCGATTCGTAATGTACCCACATGGGGGAGGATTTGAAGATGAGTCCCGTGAAAAGGGCCACAGTAATAAGGAGAACAATAGCCATGGCCGAACCGTATCCCATCTGGAAACTCTCAAAGGCACGGGTATAGAGGTAAAGCGCATAGAAATTGGTTGTATCAAGGGGGGTCCCCTGTCCATTGGTAACGATGAATGCCTGGGTAAAGGCGGTAAATCCTGTGATCATCTGCATAATCAGGTTGAAGAGGAAGATGGGCGTGAGCATGGGCAGGGTGATTTTGAAAAACTGCCTGATAGGTCCGGCCCCGTCAATGGAGGAGGACTCATAAAGGTCTGAAGGAATCTGCTTAAGTCCCGCCAGGAAAATCAGCATGGGTGATCCGAACTGCCAGACGACCAGGAGGATCAACGTCCATATGGCGAAGCGGGGATCTCCCAGCCATACCGTGTCGGAAGGTAGATTGAATTTTCCCAGTATGGCATTCAGCAAGCCATCGGGACCGAAAATTTCCCGCCACATGACAGCAACGGCGACGCTGGAACCGACAACGGAAGGAGCATAGTAAAGGGCTCTATAAAAATATGTTCCCCGTCTGTTATTATGCAGCATCATGGCTACAAACAGGGCAAAGATAAGCCGTACGGGAACTGATACAAAGGCAAAGTAAAGGGTGGCTTTAACCGATTTCCAATAACGGACATCATCGGTGAACATGCGGATGAAATTCGAAACCCCGACAAATTCAGGCTTGGAAAGCATGTCGTATTCGGTAAAGCCGAGATAGAGGGTGGCGACCATGGGAATGAGGTTCAGCCCGAGAAATCCGATGAGCCAGGGTAGAATGAAAAGGTACCCGTCTATGGACTCACGGGTGGAATGTTTTTTTATTTTCATGTGAAAACTCCAGAAAAGGAGGTCCGGAAAGCCGGACCCCCTCAAAGGTATACTTCCTATGCTTATTTGTTTTTAGCCAGGATCTTCTTGGCTTCGGCCGTTAAGGTGGCAACGGCTTCCTTAGGAGTAATCACCCCGTAGCACATGGGATCGAGGAACTGGGGAGTAAAGACATTGTTCATTATGTCCGAGTGTCCCACAGGATCGGGATTGGGAAGAGGACTATTATCCATAGAAACCCGGTCAATGTAATTGAAGGATTCAAGCTGGGCGGGTCCCATCTGGCCCTTGATCCCTTCTCTGATGGCGGAGGAGATGGGCACTCCTCTTTCTGCAGCAAGGATCTTGTTCACATCCAGGTCGTTGGTGAAGTAATTGATGAAGTCGGCGGCCCTTTTGGGATTCTCGCTTTTGGCGCTGATGGAGAAGAACATGCTGGGCTTGAGATAGTTGGCGGCGGGACCGTCTTTCGTCAGTCTGGGCTTGTGAGTCATATAGAAATGTCTGCCCTCGCCGGCGGCGGATGCCAGAGCGGTCAACTGGTTGCTCCAGAAATACTCCATGGCGGCTTCTTTCTGAACCATACCTTTCGTCTCGATGCTGATGCCGTATTTGGCCAGTTCTTCGTCTCTGCTGGGAATGACACCGTCTTTCTGCATGTTGACGATCATTTCGCAGTAATCCACAAAGAGGCTCTGGTCGGTGTAACCCACATCCGTACCCGCATCATTATAGGCATATTCCCCATTGGAGAGGTAGATGGTTTTCCAGTTCTGATCGCCCAGAAGGCCGTCGCCCATACCGTAAATACCCAGTTTCGCGTGAAGCTCCCGGGCAATGGATTCAAATTCATCCCAGGTCCAGTTCTGGGGAGGAAGGGGAATTCCCGCCTTTTCAAAGGCGTCCACATCAAGGACGAAACATTCCGAATTCATTCCCAGGTTGACGGCATAAAGATCACCGTCAATTCTTCCGCCGGCAATGGCGCTCTCCACCACATTGGAGAAATCGATCGTATTATCGGCTACGTAGGGCTCCAGGTCGAGCATGAGCCCCTTATCCACCCATTCGGCCAGGCGGGCGTAGTCCTGCTGCATGACGTCGGGGAGCATACCTCCGGCAGCCATGGTGGTTGTCTTTGTCCAGTAATCGGTCCAACCGGCGAACTCATAGGTTGCTTCCACGTTGGGATTCTTTTCCATATACAGCTCGATAGCCTTTATGGTTCTGTCGTGGCGGTTCTGGGAACCCCACCAGATAACGGATAATTCTTCACTTCCCGATGCACCCTTGTCATCAGCGCCATTGGCGGCCAGGGGAAACAGGACAGTCAGAGCGATAAGCAGTAATACCGCTTTTTTCATAAAATAAACCTCCCTAAATGGTTCAATATATATTCATTATTCGACCGTTTTGGTTAATTGAAAATTGAAAAAAGCGATGTTTCCTTTAAAATATCCGACTTTTTGTTCTCTTTTTTTATGCATCTCCCCGATAGTTCCCTCTGATCCAGCTGCCAGGAAGGGTGAAACAGATCTATGACTGATTTTTCCGCCCCTATCCACTCGCGCGCTTTTTCCCCTGTCATAAGCAAGGGCATCCGCTTTTTCTCGTTATGCACTTCCGCCAGAAAGTCACGGGCTTCCAGAGTAATAAGGCTGAATGTCCTTTCGGGAAAATCCCCCTGAAGAAGGGCGGATGTCTCGGCGTAGAGTCCTCCCAGAAAAAAGAATCCGCCGTCCGCCTTTTCGATAAGCCAGGTCTCCCTGCCCGCTTCTCCCAGATGGGGCTCGAAAAAACCCCGGACCGGCAGTATGCAGCGCTTTTCGGGCCAGCTGTTTCGGAAGGAGGGTTTCTGATGAACCGTTTCACTGCGGGCATTCACGGTGGCGGACCGGAGCTTTCCGGCCTGTTCCTTTTCCCTGACCCACGGGGGAATAAGCCCCCAGCCGGCGGAAAAGGCCTCTTCCCTGCCGGAAGCAAGAATCGGAAGGGAAGGAAAGGAGAAGGCGGAAAGCTCCCCTTCGGGCCAGCTGCGGTCCGACAGATTCCGGAATGAAGGGAGCTGCCCTATCACCGTTTTATCAAAGACGACCCGGAAGCACATCAGTCCCTTCCCAGATATTCCCGGGGACTCATCCCGAGGACCTTTTTGAACTGGGTGGAAAAGTACTGCCCGTCCGGGGGAAAGCCGCACTGTTCTCCCACTTCGTAAATTTTTTCGCTGCCCCCTTCATCAAAGAGGATCCGGGCCTTATCCACCCTGAGCCGGCTGAGATAACAGGCAAAGGAAAGTCCGGTATATTTCTTGAACAGCCTTCCCAGATGTTCGCTGTTCTTATAAATCAGATTGTCCGCAATCCACCCCAGAGTAAGATCTCTCCGGCTGTAGTTATACTCAATGTATTCCAGAACCTTATCAACCACGGCATTTCCCGTGGAAACCTCCCTGTGGGTCTCCCGGATCTCATTTCCCAGGCTGATGATTTTCTCTTCCAGCTCACCCTCGTCAAGAGGTTTGAGGAGATAGTGCTTCACCCCGAATTCCATGGCTTTCCGGGCGAAGGTGAAATCGTCATAGCCGGAAAGAATGATGTATTTCGGAGTCCATCCGTAACCTTGGGTCTCACGGATCATTTCAAGGCCGCTCATCCCGGGCATCCGAATATCCGTTATAACAAGGGCCGGCTTAGTTTCTCTTATCATATTCAGCCCTTCCCGCCCGTCCGCTGCGGTACCTACGAGCCGGCACCCCAGTCTGGTCCAGTTCATGGCCGCCGCAATACCTTCGCGAATCAGCCTTTCATCATCAATGACAACCACCCCGATCATAGGTTTGTCTTCTCCCTGAGAAGAGGAAATTCCAGGATACTGCAGGACCCCTTCACGGATTTGTTTCTGATAATCAATTTACCTCTTCCTTTATAATATAACTGAATTCTCTCGTAAATATTACTCAATCCCACGCCCAGCAGATTTTCGGAGATAAGTTCTTCCATTCCCTTTTCCCGGTATATCTCCATCAATTGTTCGGGAAAGCCCCGCCCCCCGTCGCAAACGCTGATCTCCAGCATGTCTCCCTGCTTGATTTTAATAATCAATTCGATAGATAGTTTTCCCTCGCCCTCTTCTATTCCATATTTAATGGCATTCTCTACCAGCGGCTGGAGAATAAAGGGGAGCATCATGACCGGTTCCGCCCCGGGATCGACTTCACAATGCCAGTAAAGCCTTTCCTGAAAGCGGATTTTCTGAATGGCGAGATAGTCATCCAACAGGCTCAGTTCCTCCCTGACGGTAATCCTTTCCCTCCTCTCGCTCAGAGAGTGGCGAAGCAGCCGGCCCAGGGCCACCACCATTCGGGCGATATCCTGGTCTCCGGACCTCCTGGCCATCCAGTTGATGGAATCCAGGGTATTATACAGAAAATGGGGATTGATCTGAGATCTGAGCATCTGCAGCTGCGTCGTCTGGAGAGACATCTGTTTTACATAATCCTGGTACACCTGCTCCTGTATTTTTTTCAAGGCCAGTTCCACGTCCCGGTATAAAGCAGCCGTTTCTTCCGTCAGGTACCGTTCCGAGGGAGGATTGAGGGAAATATTGAAGACGTTCTGCTCGATAGCCCTCAGATCCCGGCTCAGCAATTCAAGGGGTTTGGTGAAATGGCGAACATAAATTCTGCCCGTGAAGAACATGATGAAGGCGAGGACGGCATGGCCCAAAATCATGGCGGTCCACAGAGTGACATCAAGGCGTCTCATATCATTCAGAGAGGTGTAACCGATGAAGGACCAGCCTTCCTTTTTACCTGAAACAACCGTGACAAAGTAATATCCGCTATCGTCCTTATAGAAAGAGAAACCCTCATCAAGATTATCAAGGGAGTGGAAAATCCTGTGGGAAAAGTCATCCTCGAGAAGCAGTTCCCCGTCCTTTACCAGCAGGAAATTCATTTCCGAGGAGAGGGGTATCTGCCTCTGGTATTTCTTTATGAGAAGCTTAACGTCGATGTATGTCAGCATCGTTCCCAGAGTGAAAAAATCCAGGGAAGAGATATCCCGTATATTCCTGACATTAACCAGATTATTCTGGCTGCCCACGAAATAGAAATCCTTCCCGTCTTCATAACCGGGATGCTCCTTGAGGGCGGGATTATACTCGCTCTTCATTGATCCCACGCTCCGCCCGATCTGAATCTGATCTCCCTCCAGCAGATCAAGCTCTATCTGGGAAATGTAGAAATCCCCGTATGCCTGGTTGAAGAGGATATCCTTAATCATATCCCTTACCTGAATCCGCTCATACCTGTCGGAATAGGAACTCTCATTTTTTATGGCATTTTGAAGCCTTTCATCGGCGGCTAGATAAAGGGTCATTTCGGAGATTTTATCCAGTTCGTATTCCAGATAGGTTACGGCAATTTCCAGGGTATTCCGGAATGTCCTGTAGAACTGAACATCAAAAGAGTGCTTCAGAGTTTTGAAAATAGCCATGGAGAAAAGAAGGCTGATGCAGATTATGAGGATAAGCATCTGGGAGATTCGGGCAAACAGGGTTCTTTTCCATAAACCGGCCATGGCACAAATATACCAGACAAAAGAAATAAGGGAAATGCCCGCGGCCCCCCTGCCGCTCCTCTTTTCAAAGTAAGGAATTTATGGTTCACTGTTTTTCTTAAATTTTCTGGAGGAAACATTGGAAAAAACCTTACTGATGCTCAAACCCGGCGTATTACAGAGAAGACTGGTCGGGGATATTATTGGAAATATTGAAAAAAAGGGCCTGAAGCTGACCGCCATGAAGATGCTGCAGTTGGACAGGGAAATGGTCCGGGCCCATTATGCGGAACACGTGGAGAAGTCCTGGTTTGCCGACGTGGAAGCTTTCACACTCAAAGGTCCTGTCATCCTTATGATCGCCGAGGGAAAGAACGCCGTCATGATTATGAGAAAACAGGCGGGCGCCACTTATGTGGAAGAGATGGAACCGGGTACCATCAGAGGCGATTTTGCCCTGGGGACAACAAAGCCGGACAACTGTATTCACGCTTCCGACTCTCCGGAAAGCGCCGCCCGTGAAATTGAGCTTTTTTTCAAGAAAGAAGAGATCTGTTCATGGGAAGATCCTCTCGCCGGCTGGATGTAGAAAGAGCCATATCATCGGGACTCTTTACGGTATTATATATTCTTTCCCCCCTTCCCCGCGGCATAAACCCGGGAGGGGGATTTTTTTTGCCCTCTATTCCTGTTCGCTCTGAATTCTGAGGAAGTAATCATACGCACCGGCCAGCCAGGGATGAACAACGGCCAGTTTCCCTTTGTTATCCATCATATATTTGATCATGGCAAAGGCTCCCTTCTCCAGAGAGAGCTCCATACTCTCCTCAAGAAGAGTCAGATAGGGAGGATCCCCCGGCTGATCCCATGAGATCTTATCCGCCAGAAAGATTATCATATCCAGCCTCGTCGGATTCTGCCACAGGGTCGTATGGCAGGTAATCGCATCAAGTATCTCCTTATCATCCACCCCCAGATAAAGGGAAGCGAACTTCCTGGATAAACGCTGATGAATGATCATGGGAAACTCTTTCTCTTCTTCAAAGAGACCGATACCCAGCGATTCGGCGGCTTCCACCCTCTTATCATTGGGGATTATGACGCTGATATCATGAAGCACCCCGGCGGTTTCGGCCTTTTCCGGATCTTCACCGAACCGCTCAGCCAGCTCAATGGCTTTCTTGGTCACCTGCGATGAGTGTTTGGCGGTCTGACGCATATTATGGGTTAGAAAGAGATTTATACAGTTCTCATATACGGAAAGATTATGATCTATAAAAGAGGGAATCTCCGTCAGAATTCTTAACATGCTACTATTTTATCACATAGAAGTGCTTCGGATGCAAAAAAACACAGGAAAATCCCGATTTTTCTTGAAACATGAACAGTCTGTCCCTAAAGTTAACTATTATAGGAGTTTATTTTATGGCCTTACAACCAATTATTGAGGTGGATGGGGAGAAATGCGTCAATTGTCATCAATGTATCGCTGTCTGCCCCGTCAAGTACTGCCAGGACGGCAGCGGGGATTCGGTAATGATACTGCATGAGACATGCATAGGCTGCGGAAACTGTATTTCGGCCTGTACACACCAGGCCAGAAGGCGAATAGACGACTGGCAACAATTCGCCGAGAGCTGCCGCAAAGGGGAGAAAATTGTGGCCATAGTAGCCCCCTCCGCCGCCGCCAGTTTTGAGGGCAGCCTTGAAAACCTTAACGGCTATCTTAAATCCATGGGTGTCCGCGCGGTGTTCGATGTCAGTTTCGGGGCGGAACTGACGGTAACCTCCTATCTCGATTATCTGAAAAAGAACAACCCTCCCCTCCTGATCGCCCAGCCCTGCCCTGCCATCGTCAATTATATCGAACTCCTTCTGCCGGAACTGATCCCCTACCTGGCCCCTGCCGACAGCCCCATGCTCCATACGATGAAAATGATCCGAGAGTTTTATCCCCGGTACGAAGATCATAAAATAGCGGCCATCTCTCCCTGCCTTGCCAAAAAAAGAGAGTTCGAATCCACCGGGATAGGCGATTATAATGTCAGTTTTTCCAGCCTGGAAGAGAGTATTGGAAAAAGCGGACGCCCCCTCTCTTCCTATCCGGCTGTCCCCTATGATTCCCCGGAGCCGGAGCGGGCTGTACTTTTCTCTTCTCCGGGCGGGTTAATGGCTACCATAGAGAGGGAAATGCCCGAGGCTCTTCCTTCCATCAGAAAAATCGAAGGGACCCATACGATTTACGACTATCTCAAATCCCTGCCCCTGGCGCTGAAGAATAATAAAAACCCCCTCGTCGTGGACTGCCTCAATTGTGAAAAGGGGTGCAACGGCGGAACGGGGACAAATCACCGCTCCACCCCTGTGGACATACTGGAGTCGGCCGTTTCGGAAAGGGCGGCTGCCGCCCGGAAAAAATACTCCTCCGGAACAAGCAACCAGACAGCATCGCGGAGGCTGGGAAAGGTAACGGACAAATACTGGAAGGACGGCCTCTATGAGCGGCGGTACAAAGACAGATCCGCCTACTCGTCCTGGAAGATTCCCGATGAAAAGGAGACATGGGCCATTTTCAACAGAATGCTCAAATTCTCCGAAGAGGATATCTACAACTGTTCCTCCTGCGGATACGGCAGCTGTGAAGGCATGGCCAAGGCGATTCATAACGGATTGAACAAACCGGAAAACTGTCACTACTACGAAGTGGCCCTGGTTAAGAAAGCCCATAGCAGACTGGATACGATCTCTTCCAGGCTTCACAGCCAGATCAATAACTGCGCCGATATTATGAAGCATGTGGAACAGCGGGTTGTGCAGATGAAGGAGAGTACCATAGAACAGGGATCGGCCATTGAGGAGTCCTCCGCATCGGTAGAAGAGATGCTGGCCTCCATCAAGAATATCGCCAAGCTCGTCAAACAGAGGCAGGAGATGATAATCAGCCTGCAGGAGGGGACACAGAACGGCGCCTCGGCCCTTGAAAGAACCGTCTCATCGGTGGGCAAAGTGAACGAAAGCGTCGACCGCATTCTGGAGGTAAACAGAACGATTGATAATGTCGCCGCCAACACAAACCTTCTTGCCATGAATGCCGCCATAGAAGCGGCCCACGCGGGGGAAAAGGGGAAAGGCTTTGCCGTGGTGGCCCAGGAGATTCGCAAGCTGGCGGAGGAAACGGCCGATAACGCCCGCATCATATCCTATGACCTGAATAAAGTGGCCCAGGACGTCCGGGATACGAAAGACCTCTCTCTGGTATCCCATCAGGATATGAATCAGGTCGTATCCCGGCTGACGGGAGTGGCGGACGGCTTCCAGGAACTGTCCACGGCCATGGATGAGATGAGCCAGGGCACCGACTTGATTCAGGAAGCTCTGGGAATTATGTTGCATACCAGCAAACATGTGGATACAATCGGTAACGGCGTAGCCGAATTAATTGAAAAAATGTCTCTGGCGTATGAAGAACTTCACAGTATCTCCGTGGAAGCCCGGGGAATTCTCTGAAAAGGAATAAGGTTTTAGAATATGAAGCACAATAGTCACTCCATCGTATATCTCTCCCACGGGGGAGGTCCCATGCCTCTTTTAAACGAGCCGTCCCATCTCAAGATGATCGATTTTATGAAAGCCCTCCCCTCCCGCATTGAAGAGCCGGAGGAAATTCTCGTCATCAGCGCCCATTGGGAGGAAAACGTACCCACCGTAATATCCGGGAAGACCCCTCCCCTTCTTTACGATTATTACGGATTTCCCGAAGAGACCTATAATCTCAGTTACGGGATTACCGGTCACCCTTCCCTGGCCCGGGATATTACGGATATCCTTGATAAGGCGGATATCAAATCAGCCTCCACCTCCCAACGGGGCTTTGACCACGGCGTATTTATTCCCCTGATGATGATGTTTCCCCAGGGAGGAGTTCCCGTGACGCAGCTCTCCCTGGTCAACAGCCTTGATCCCCGGGAGCATCTTGAACTGGGAAAGGCCCTCAGACCCCTTCTGGATAGAAACATTCTCATCATCGGATCGGGTTTTTCCTTCCACAACATGGGAGCCTTCCGCTGGGATACCACACGTGAGGCTGATTCCTCCAACGATGCATTCCAGGACTGGCTGGTGGATACTTGTGTAGACTCCTATTCGCCTGAAGAAAGCGAAAAGAGACTGAACGACTGGTCCAAGTCAGGCCCCCATGCCCGGTACTGTCATCCCAGGGAAGAGCATCTTCTGCCCCTGCATATCTGTTCCGCCCTGGCCGGAGCCAAAGCGGAATTATGCTTTGATGATTATATCCTGGGGAAAAGGGCCACGGCTTTCCTCTGGCAATAAATCCCTAAGACCGGGAATTGATCTTTCTCAAAAGCTCTGCCACCTGTTCCTCGTACATTTTTTTCCCTGCGAACAGGTGGATGGAGCGTAGGGGCAGTTCCTTGAAGAGTGTCAGGGCAAACTGCTTTTTCATGCCCCCCTTCGCCTCCATCTCATCAAAGACTTCATCCAAGAGAACCTTACCTTTCTTATTATCGTACACTTCCTGAACGGAAGAGTTTCTGGTGTAGATCAGGGGTTTTCTGTTTTCCGATTTAAGCGTTACCGTCTCTGCAAGATGAAGCGATTTTGACGAGCTTCCCGCCAGAATCTCATATTCCCCGTCGGCGACATACCAGTCGGCGATTTCCGGGTCATAATAGGCAAAGGCTCTTTTATCCAGAGAGAAAACCGCTTCCCCCCTTTCTCCGGAAGAGAGAGTGATTTTCTCAAAACCCTTGAGTTCCTTGTCCGGTCTCTGTACGGGCGCATTCTTTGGCCGGACATATAGCTGTACCGTCTCTTTTCCCGCCCTTTTCCCGCTGTTTCTAATCTTCACCCTTACCTGCAGGGTATCCTTATCGGAAAGGACCTTTTTATCGGTCTCCATGCTTTCGTAGGTAAAGTCCGTATAACTCAATCCGAAACCAAAGGGAAAAAGCGTCTCCCTCGCTGCCGCATCATAATAACGGTATCCCACATAAAGCCCTTCTCTGTAATCAACCATATTGCCGTCCCCGGGAAAGAAAAGATAGGAGGGATTGTCCTCAACTCTCAGGGGATAGGTCTCCGCCAGTTTTCCCGAGGGATTGACTTCTCCGAACAGAACATCGGCGATAGCCCCGCCGAAAGCCTGCCCGCCAAGGTATCCTTCCACTACGGCTTTCACGCTGCTTAGCCAGGGCATCTCTATGGGCGACCCGTTACTCAGCACAACAATCGTATTGGGCTGAACAGAAGCGACGGCTTTTATCAGTTCTTCATGGCCCGCGGGAATGGATATATGTTTTCTGTCATATCCTTCCGATTCATAGGGCTCGGGAAGTCCTGTAAAGATGACAGCGGCAGCGGCTTTTTTCGCCGTCTCGCAGGCGGCTTCAATCAGGGCGGTATCCGGTTCATCGCTGACGGAATTAAACCTTCTGTGGGAATATCTGTCCACAATCCTGTCTACCGGGTAACCCTCCTGATACTCGACTTTCATGCTCCTTCCGCCGGCTATTTTTTTGATTTCATCCAGAGGCAGATCGATTGTCGTCGGATTCACGTGGGAGCTTCCTCCTCCCTGATAACGTGGATATGTGGCAAAGCCACCGATCACTGCGAGGGAGTCGTTTTTTTCCAGAGGAAGGATCTCTCCTTCGTTTTTCAGGAGGACCATGCACTGAGCCGCTGTCTTCCGGGCGAAGGCATGATGTTCTTTCTCATCAAAGGGAACTCCCTCTTTTCTGTTATCTACGGCCTTTTTAATTATCCCCAGAAACCGCAGAACAACTTTATCCAGAACCTTCTCGTCCAGTTCACCCGATTGTACGGCCTTAACGATAAGCTTATCCCGGTCGCCTTCACAGGCGGGCATTTCCAGTTCAAGCCCGGCTTTCACTCCCTCCACTCTGTCATTTACCGCACCCCAGTCGGAAACGACAAATCCTTCGAAGCCCCATTCATCCCGGAGAATTTTCGTTAACAGCCTGCGGTTTTCCGAACAGAAAGCCCCGTTGATCTTATTGTAAGCGCACATGACCGTCCAGGGCTGCGCCTTTTTTATGACCCCCTCAAAGCTGGCCAGATAAATTTCCCGCAGGGTTCTTTCATCGATAAGGGTATCGGTTATAAGTCTTCTGAACTCCTGATTATTAGCCGCGAAATGTTTAAGCGATGTTCCTATCCCTTCCCCTTGAACTCCCCGCACATGGGAGGCGGCCATTTCGGAGGACAGATAGGGATCTTCGGAAAAATATTCAAAATTCCTGCCGCACAGGGGAGATCTTTTTATGTTCGTTCCCGGACCCAGAATAATGTCAATATTCTGGGCCTGGCATTCCTTTCCCAGATGGGAGCCTACCTGCTGAACAAGGTCCCGGTCCCAGGAACAGGCCAGGGCCGAAGCGGCGGGGTAACAAGTGGCCGGGACGCTGCCCGAGAGAGCGATATGATCGGGATCCTGCTCCTGTTTTCTCAATCCATGGGGGCCGTCGGCCATCATAATCGACGGAATCCCGAGACGTTCAACAGGTTTGGTCTCCCAATGGTTTAGACCGGAACAAAGACTGGCTTTCTCTTCAAGAGTCAGTTTTTTGACAATTTCCTCCAGGTTATTCTCCATAATAAAACTCCTTCCTTAATCTTCCAATTTTGATGTTATCAGGGTAAAAAGAAAAATCGACGAAAATACAATTACGCTGCAGGCGGTGAAGACATGCAGGAAACTTGTTCTCTCAAGCAGCAAGCCGAATCCCATGGACCCCGAGGCAAACCCCGTGTCCAGGGCCAGAAAATACACCGCCCCCGCCAATCCCTTCCTGTGGGACGGCAATGCCTTGATCTGCATGAAATTCAAAAGAGGCTGCACCATAGCGAAGGCCGAGCCATACAGCACAGCTGAGGCAAGAACGGGAAAAATGGAGTGGGAATAGGCCAGGATCATAAAGGCCGAACATTGGAAAACAACAGCCGTTGCATAAAGCCTGAATGGTTTCAGCCTGTCCAGAAAATTCGACCCGAAGACCCTTACGCTTACGATGGACAGGGCGTAGAAAGAGAAGAAAAGTGAAATATTCGTCAGATTTCTCTCAATTCCCAGGACAGGCACATAGGTAAGAATCAGCCCCAGGGAAAAGCCCAGAAAAACGATGAGTATGACCGGTGCGAACATGCCTGCCCTGAGCGGTTTTGCTTCTTCCGTCCCCCTATCTCCGGACTCCCGGATTACCACGGCTCCCTTCAGCACGATATACATTCCCATGAAGACGATGATGCTCCCCATAATGATATTACCGAGGAAAAGATGGGTATAGGTTCCGAACTGAAGAATCCCCATCCCCAATGCCGGTCCGACAGCCGAGGCCAGCGTCCCGAACACGGCATAATAGCCTATTCCCGCTTTCAGTCTGGACTCATGGGTGATATCCACGATAAGGGTGATAATAGCCGTAGAGACAAGACTGAAGGCAACTCCGTTAACGGCTCTCAGCAGATATACCTGTTCAAGCGAATTGGCGGTCAGGAACAGCAATAAACTCAGGAAAAGTAAAAAACTGCCCATGATCAGAACTTTCATCCGGCCTATACGATCAAGAAGGATACCGGCGACCGGCCTTGTCGCCAGGGCGGAAAAGGAGAAAAACCCCATGGAAACGCCTACGGAAGCCTTGCTTCCTCCCAGTCCCAATATATATTCGGGTAATGTGGCCACCTGTATGAAATTCGTACAGCCGATAAGGAAATTGAGGATGAGGAACCTGGTATAGTCCGCCGTCCACAGCCGGTTGAGGGGGATTCCCGATTCATCCTTTTCCGGAAGGCAGATGTTACGGCTTCCCGCCATTATTACACCTGTTGTATATCATATGTACCATAATAATCCGATCCTTTAAGCCATTTTACCTATTTCTTAATACCATCCAGAAGAACTCGATGATATTTCTCCGTGATAATCCCCAGATTCTCCAGGGGGATATCAACCAGGATTTTTCCTCTTAGTATCATCCGCTGCTGAAAACTCCGTATCCCGTTGCCCAGGATTTCCTGAATAAGCTCCACATCCATATCGGTCCGGATCGTACCGTCCGCCTGGCCCTCTTGAATATATCGCCTGAGAAGCTTATCCAATACGGGCACCATGGCTTTTTCCATGACGGTTCGGAAACCTTCCGGGATACGTGATCCCGAATAATAGGCGTCAAATTCCGCCAGAAAGCGGTAGGAATCGTCATATTGGCTGTTCATCCACCGCTCTTTCAGAAGATAACCGACACGGGATATTCCATCGGGAAGCTGATCTGCCTGAGGCCGGATATAGCTGTCATCCCCTATCTGCTCCAATCTTTTTACGACGATGGTCAGGGATAATTCAAGCTTGTCTCTGAAGTAGCGATAGAGAGATGTGCGGCTTAATCCGGTCCCCTTGGCAATACTGCTCATCGTGGTTTCGAATAAGCCTTTTTCAATAAATCTCTTTTCAGCATACTCCAGGATTTTATCTCGAGTCTCATCAATCTGGTAGATCATTCTTTCCGTTTTATATTCCATGCCGGCTATTCTATTGACTCAATTGAATAAAGACAACAGTCTCCTTTATCATTTTTTTAACTCTCGTTTAACTTCTTGATAATCCCATTCAAATGATCAAAAGTGACTGATCCATCTCCGAAGCAGGCAAAATTTCTCAGGGGCATATAGCGGAACATCGCATCCCTCATTTCACTGGTAACTGCTTCCTCTGAAGCCCCGCCTTCATCATTTCCTCCCAGAAATGTTTTTTCCATCTGCCTTATGAGATCTTCCACTATCACGAATTTCTCCGGGTCATCCATAAGATCGCCGGCCAGGGTATTCATATCATATATCACGGGAATTTTTACCGTGCTTTCCACCGTGACGGCGGCTTCCGAACGTATATCCCGTGATGATGAACCTATCTGCAGTTTATAGAGACCCGACTCCACATACCAGTCGTCAATCGCCTCATTGAAGTAGGCAAAGGATCTTTTATCCAGGGTAAAGCTGACGGTTTTCCCTTCACCCGGTTTTAGACAGATTTTCTCAAAGCCCTTCAGTTCTCTTACCGGTCTAATGGCTCCCCCTTCGGGCGGTGCCACGTACAGCTGAACCGCTTCCTTCCCGTAGCGGTTTCCCGTATTGGTTATTTCCAGGCTAACGGTTACGGTATCGCTGTCCTTAATCAGATCACGGCTTACCTTCGCGGGGCCGTAAGTAAAATCGGTATAACTCAGACCGTGACCGAAGGGGAACAGAACGTCCATTTTCTTCTTGTCATAGTAGCGGTATCCGACGAATACACCTTCCCGGTATTCCACCCTGTCCTTCTCTCCCAGGTAGTAGAGAAAAGAGGGATTGTCTTCCATTTTAAGGGGAAATGTCTCTCCCAGTTTTCCGCTGGGGTTCACATCACCGAACAGGATATCCACAACTGCCTCACCCACGGCCTGACCGCTCAGGTAGGCTTCAAGCACAGCGCTAACCTGGCTTAGCCAAGGCATCTCTACGGGGGATCCGTTATGAAGGACGACAACGGTATTCTTCTGGACCCGGGCAACCGCTTCGATCAGGGAGTTATGACTTTCCGGCATGCCCATATGTGTCCTGTCATACCCCTCGCTTTCATAGCTGTCGGGCAATCCGGCAAAGATCACGGCGCAGTCAGCCTTTGCCGCCAGTGCCGCGGCTTCGTCAATCATCTTCTGATCCACACTGTCTTCCGTCAGGGAATATCCGGGGGCGTAATCAATCTGAACGTTTCCGCCCAGCAGGGACCCGGCGGCCTCCAGGGCAGAACTCTGCTTGAAGGCATTGATGTGGGAACTTCCCCCTCCCTGGAACCGTGGCTGTTCGGCAAAAGCCCCCAGGAAGGTAATTTTCCCTTTTTTGGCGAGGGGCAGAATTCCCCCGTTTTTCAGAAGAACCATCGATTCCCCCGCGACCTGCCGGGCTTTCCGATGCTGCTTCTCCCTGTCAAATACCGCTTGGGGGGGTTTCTTCTCGACATACATGAATACGATTCGGAGAATTCTTTCCACGGCCTTGTCCAGAACAGCTTCGTCCAGGGTCCCGGCTTTTACGGCTTCGACAATTTTACCGTCGTTCAACCCGTGGGAAGAGGGCATCTCCAGATCAAGCCCGGCCTTGACTCCTTCAACCCGCTCGTTTACGGCCCCCCAGTCGGAAACGACAAAACCTTCAAATCCCCATTCATTCCTGAGTATTTCCGTGAGGAATCTATGGTTCTCGGCGGCGTAGGTTCCATTTATCCGATTGTAGGAGCACATAACCGTCCAGGGTTGGGCTTCCTTGACGGCCTTCTCAAAGGTGGGAAGATAAATCTCACGCAAGGTACGGTCATCAATCCGGGAATCGGAGGACATGCGCCGGTGCTCCTGGCTGTTGGCCAGATAGTGCTTGATGCTGGTTCCGACTCCCTGACTCTGAATACCCTTAATCTGGGAAGTAGCCATTTCGGCAGACAGATAAGGATCCTCTGAAAAATACTCAAAGTTCCTGCCGCACAGGGGAGATCTCTTGATATTGACAGCCGGTCCCAGGAGAACGCCCAGATTCTCTGCCTGACAGGCTTCTCCCAGGTACTCTCCCATTTCCCGGATAAGTTCTTTATCAAAGGAGGAGCAGACGGTAACTCCCGTGGGGAAGCAGACGGCTTTTATACTTTCATTTATTCCTACATGGTCGGCCTGGTCGTCCTGTTTTCTCAATCCGTGCGGTCCGTCGCTCACCATCATCTGGGGTACGCCCAATCTCTCGACTCCTTTCGTCTTCCAGAAATCGGCGCCCGAACACAGACCGGCCTTCTCTTCCAAGGTCATCTGCGAGATGATTTTCTTAATGTCCATAAATCTCCATCCTTTTATTTTATACTATTACTTCCGCCCTCTCAGACGGTTGAAAGATCCCATTCCTCATGAATTTTCGGAACGTCGCTGATAAGCCTTTTTGTGTATTCAGCCGTAGGCTTGAGAATAACTTTCTCCGCCGGACCGAATTCCACGATATTGCCCTTTTCCATGATATAAACCGTATCGGAGATATAATAGGCAAGGCCGATATCATGGGTAATGAATATTATCGTCATGCCTATCTCGTTTCTCAGGTTCTGCAGCATATCCAGGATAGTCGCCCGGGAACAGGCATCGATCATGGAAGTTGGCTCATCGGCCAGCAGGATTTTCGGCTTCAAAAGGAAAATCCGGGCAATCATGAGCCTCTGCATCTGACCACCGGACAACTCAAAGGGATACTTGTTGGTCAGTTCTTCAAATTTCAGATTGACGAAACTGCATGCTTCCGTCATCATTTCCACTTTTTTCTCGTAGGGGAGGCTTTTTCCACCCCTCATCTTTATACAGTCCAGAAGAACCGCATCAATCTTATGAAACACATTATAGGAGGAAAAGGGATCCTGAAAGATCGCCTGGATATCCTTCCAGTACTCTCTCTTCTTTTTTCTCCCCTTGATATCCCGGGGCTTGCCCAGAAAGGAGATCTCTCCTTCCGTCTCATTCAAAAGCCCCAGAAGCATTTTGGCCAGAGTCGTTTTACCGCTTCCCGATTCACCGACGATGGAGACAAATTCTCCTACGTGGAAATCGAAATCCACATGGTTGACAGCAATGGTTTTTTTATCGCCCAGTCCGAAAACCTTAGTCACGTTTTTTCCGCTTAAGCAAAGTTCCTCTTTCATTTTCCGTAGATCTCCCTCAAATGTTCCACGCTGAACCGGCAGCGCTGGCTCCTGCCTTCTCCGAACTCCGTCATCTCCATATTGAACACCTTACACTCCGGGGTCGCGTATTTGCACCGGGCGGCGAAACGGCATCCGGACGGGGGTTTCTTGAGATTCGGGGGGGTCCCGGGAATGGCGAGGAGTTCATGCTCTCTGGTCCCCGTTTCCGGAACGATAATGGAGCCCATAAGCCCCTTTGAATAGGGGTGAACAGGATCAAAAACCATCTCCTTGGCCGATCCCTTTTCCACGATCTGCCCGGCGTACATAACCATGATGTCGTCGGTGACATTATAAAGAAGAGGGAGTTCATGGGTAATGAAAATCATCGATTTGATGTAGCCCTTTTCCATGAGCTCCCGGAGCATTTTAATGACCATTTTCTGACTGGTTACATCCAGAGCGCTGGAAGGTTCGTCGGCAATAAGGACCTTGGGGGACAGAATGGTGGAGATGGCGATAACCGTTCTTTGTTTCATACCGCCGGAAAGTTCCACCGAATGCTGATTCAGCACCTTCTCGGGCAGTCCGAGGATTTCAAAACGCTTTTTCGCCATTTCGTAGACTTCAGGCTTGGTCATTTCCGGCTTGTGAACATTCATCACGTCCTCGATGAAACGGATGATTTTCTGAGTCGGGTTCAGGGCGTTCATGGCGGCCTGGGGAATGTAGGCGACCTCCTTTCCCAGGATATTCTTGCGGATATCGTCCGGATCCATTTGGGATATATTTTTCCCGTCGATGATGATATCGCCGCTCGTATAGTGGAGAGGGGGGAAATAATACCCCATGAGGCTCAGAGCCAGGGTGGACTTTCCGCACCCCGATTCTCCGGCTATCCCCAGGGATTTGCCCTCCTCGATTTTCAGAGAGACCCCGTCTACGGCATACACATCCTCTTTGAAACGGGTGATATACTTTGTTTTGAGGTTGTTGACCTCTAGAATTGTTTTTCCCATGATGTCCTCCTAATCTCTCAATGTGGGGTTAAACACCTGATCGAGACCGGTATTCATCAGGTTCAGAGAAAATGAAATTAAAGCGATAGTCAGAATAACCGGGAAATAGGCCCACCAGGAACCGTTCAGATGGGCCGAATAGAGCATGGACCAGTTCATCATCAGTCCCAGGGTGGGAACTTCCGTTGTCTTGGGTCCCAGTCCCAGCATGGAGAGCTGCGCTTCCGCCAGAATAGCCGAAGAGATCTGAAGGATCAGGGCCATGACCACGTAGGAGGCGATGTAGGGAAGGATATCCGTCAGGATGATGAGAACCAGGTTATGGCCGGACAGCTTACTCAGATTAACATGATCCCGGTTTCTCAATGAGATAACCTGCGAACGGACGGCACGGGTTGTCCATACCCAGCGGGTCACGCCGATGACGATAGCCACCGTCATGGCTCCCCTCTGATCCTGGCCTATGGAATAGGAGATGAGGATAAGGAGTACAAAGGCGGGAATGACCGTGAAAATGTTGGTGATGAACATAATGATATCATCGAGAAGTCCCCCGATAAATCCGGCAAGCAAACCCAGTGTGAGCCCGATCAGGGTCGCGATGATTCCCGCCACGATACCGATGAGCATGGATGTTTTTATGGCCGAAACAAGTTCTTTCAGAACATCACGGCCGAAGTTATCCGTCCCCAGGGGAAGGCGTTTGACATTTGCCACATTTTTCAGATTGACGTAATCGGTATCTTCAATCGTTTTGACTTCGGCGAGTTCGCCAGTCTCACCGTCCCGGTTAGCCAGTACTTTCTCCTTGACGTCTGTAATGCTCTTCAGACTGTTATCCAATCTCGTGAAATAATTGCGCTTTGCCTTGGTAAACCCTTCCAGTCGAAGAGCCGGATCATAATTCTGGGTCCAGAGGGACAATAGGGCTTCCGTATCATTGATATCTAGGCCTTCTATGGATACGCCGGCTGTTTCGAACCACATGATCATTTCCACCCGGTCTTCCCTCTTGAGAACGCTGTCCAGACGGTTTGCCTCGGCATTATCCAGTTTGAATATGTTCTTCTCCGAATCCACGGCATCGTATAAGGAGACATAAGTTCCCGGATGGGCAAATGTCCCTATCGAAACCAGGGCCAGAGGATCGCCCGGATTAAAGAGGGGATAGAAGACCATGAGGAGCATTATTGCCATGAAAATGGCGAAGCCCGTGGTAAATTTGCCCGTATGGAAAATTTGCTGTAGTAAATGTTTCATCCGTCTCCCCTCCTACTCGTCAAACTGCGCCGCTTTCACGCGGGGGTCGACAAAGGCATAAATAATATCGATGCCGAAGGTGGTGATAAGCACCATGATGGTGATTATTAGCGTGGTTGCCGACAGCAGGGGGTAATCCGCCATGGTGATGGCGGAAAGCAGGGTCGTCCCCAGCCCGGGATAACTGAAAATGATCTCGGCCACCAGAGCACCGCCGATCATGGTTCCCAGGGCCAGGGCCAGTCCGGTGATCTGGGGCAGCATGGCGTTTCTGAAAACGTAACCGACGATCTTCCTGTCCTTGATGCCCAGAAAACGGCTGTACTTCACGTAATCCGCGTTAAGCTCATAGATGGACATGGCCCTCATGCCTATGGCCTGACCGCCGGTAGCGAAGATAACAATGGACCAGAAGGGCAGCTGATAATGGGAAATGACCGACTTCACGAAGCTCCAGCTGAAATTGGGAATCATATCGAACCCGTAGCCGCCGGAAGTAGGAGCCAGATCCAGCTTAATAGCGAATAAAACCAATAATATCACAGCCATTCCGAAAGCGGGAATGCTGCTGAAAAACAGGGCGATGGGCATTATTACCTTATCAAATCCCTTGCGGATATAGGCAGCCAGGGCACCCAGAATATTTCCAATAAACCAACCGATGATTATTGCCGGCAACTGTAAGGCGACCGTCCACCAGACAGCGTCGTTTATAATGTCCGAGACTTCCCTCGGATACTGACTGAACGATAATCCGAAATCTCCTTTCAAGGCATTTTTAAAATAGGTGAAAAACTGAACATACATCGGGTCATTGACTCCGAATTCCTCTGCATACTGCTCATAAATCTCTTTGACGGCTGACGCCTCTGACATTCCCTGAGCACTTTTGGCCACGATTACGGCAACCGGGTCACCGGGCATTAAACGGGGCAGAATAAAATTTAATAAAACGGCAACTATAAAGGTTATAGTAAACCATAGTATTTTTTTTCCGAAATACTTACGGTATCCGCTCACAAAGCACCTCCTGTCGATTTTTTCCATAAACGCCCTGCCCCCCTAACCGGGGCAGGGCGAATAAACAAGTCCTAATTACTTAACTAACGTGATGTTATACAAATCGGCAACACTGTACCCGTGGATCAGATCTCCCGGGGGAATGTTTTTCCCATCGCCGGATTCGGCGAAGTTCGTCCAGACGGATTCGTTAACAGCATGGAAGCAGTTGGGTCTGTACATAAGGGTGAAAGAAGGTACGTCGGTAAGATAGATCTTATTGGCTTCCGTATAAAGAGCCTTCAGCTGGGCGGGATCGGTTGTGCCGGGAATGGCAGCAATAATCTCATCAACTCTGGAGTTGGAATAGTGTCCCCAGTTACCGGACCAGTTACCCTCTATGCCGTTGTACTCGGAGCTCATAAGCTGGCGGACGCGGTTCCAGGGCATGGTGGGGGAAGAGCCGTCGGACCACATCATCAGGATCTCATACTGGTCCTGCTTGGCGGCGGTTACGACGGTCTGGTATACGGACCATTCGGGGAATTCGGAAACGATCTCGATTCCGATCTTATCGCCGGCGGCTGCCACGATTTCGATAGCGGCCATCCAGTCGCTCCAGCCGTTGGGACAGCAGGCGTTGAAGGAAAGCTTCTTGCCGTTCAGCTCTCTGATCCCGTCTCCGTCGGTATCCTTGATTCCGGCTTTGTCGAGAAGAGCCTTTGCTCCGGCAACATCGTTTCCGGCCCACTGCAGGGAAGCAACTTCTTTCTGGTTGTAAAGTGACTGCTCACCGGGAGTCGGGTTCATTGTGGAACGGGGAACCTGATCGAAGGTGGGAGACTGGTTTGTCATAGCGTTGGCGATAATGGCATCGTAATCAACGGCCATGGCGATGGCTTTTCTGACGTTTACGTTGTCCAGACCGGGAATATCAAGATTGAAGTAACAGGTGGGCAGGGAACCGGAAACTCCGTAAGGGGCATTTTCCATATAGGTGGAAATGGGAAGATTGTCCCTGAGCCACAGGTTCTGAATATTGGGAATGAACTGCTGGCAGACATCAACTTCACCTGCTTTAAAAGCAACCTCACCTGCTGCGTTGTCGGCGTAGATCGTATGGACAGCATACTTGGGAGCGGGCAGTTTGCCCCACATGGAGGAATCCTTTCCCCAGTATCCTTCGTTTCTGACGAGGACGACTTTCTGGTCATCGGCAAAGTAGGGTCCGTAAGCTCCGGAGTAGGGAACATCTTCGGCAGCGTCGGTCTTCATTTTCGTGGCATCGCCGCCATTGCGGCTTTCCAGCTTCTGAAGCCAGGCTTTCTGAGCCACATATTCCTGGGCAAGATAGTTGTCAATCATAAGGGGATTTTTGGCTTTTCCGTTAGACGTAAGAGCTGCTTTAATCACCAGAGTTCTGGCATCTTTCGCTTCCACAGAAGCGATATAGGGCTTATTGGAATTTCCGGCGGTATTACCCACTTTCAGCGAGGTAGCCCAGGTATAGGCGACATCGTTTGCCGTTACGGGCGTACCGTCACTCCACTTGGCCGCGCTTTTAATTTTCACGGTAACTTCCGTCCGGGCGGCGTTCCAGACCGGAGCTCCATCAGCCAGGAAGGGAACAAGGGAACCGTCCATGAAGTTGAACATGTACAGAGTTTCAAACATGATGCTTCTGGAACCGTATGCCTGTCTGCTTACAGCCATGCCGTTGTTCATATCATCGGAGATCGGGTTCCAGCCGTTGATAGAGCCCCACTGGAGTCCGGCCCAGTACAATGTCTGATTTCTGGGGAGGTTTCCGCTGGAGGCGTCTACCACGACTTCCTGATCCTTCGTGCTTTTTCCTTCATCGCTGTTTCCATTGGCAAATACCAAGGAAAAAGCCATAAGAAAGAACAAAACGAGAACGACTTTCCTTTTCATAAAATACTCCTAAACTTTGATTTTCACATAACACAAGCAATATAACCCATGTTATATGACACTTGTATTATTCTATCATAGAAGAAAGAGCTGTCAATGAATTTCTAGCTATTTATAAACCGGGGAAAATTATTAGATCCAGGGCTCCAGGAGGGATTCCAGGGCGTGGCATAAAATTTCCCTGTAATAATCCTTTCCCGTGGGAAGATGGTGATCCCTGCGAGCCCTGGTCTGCTTCCCGTCCAGTTCGAGCAGAGGGAGGAAGCCGGTGATCTGCGCCTGAATCACCAGGAGGAATTCGTTAATGTCATCCTTCTCCGTGGAAGGGTATAGCCCCCGTATCAATCTGTTCAGCCTGTCCATTCCCCTTTTATACGTATCATACCAGAGAGAAAGGGCCTTTTCTCCGGCGTTTTTCTCCAGGATGGACAGGGAGAGCGAAAGGAGTTCGGGGAGGCGGGGGTTGTTCAGCATGATGTCTACCCAGATATGGGAAAATTCCTTGAGCCCGTAACTCCTCTGGGGAAAGGCCTCTTCGGTCTTCTCCACCCAGGAGAGAAAATCCTCCGATAGGAGCTGCAGGAACAGATCTTCCCGGCAGGCGTAGTACTTGTACAGATTGGACCGGGTGAACGACGCATAACGGGCGATATCGGCCAAAGTCATTTCAGAGAAGGGGCAGGTTTCGTTCAGCGCCAGAGCGGCGTCGCAGATCTCTCTTCTTCTTATCTCTTTCTGATCATCTCCATTGGCTCTTTTCCAGGTGCGGCTCATCCTTGCGTTTATCCTTTGAATACTTTATCAAATACCATTTAATTGTAATATCGGCGGGAAGGATTTTTCAATAGAAGATCGTAAAGAGATATCGGCTATGGCCTGACGGTATTATTGGCATAAGTATCACAACTAGCCCAGTTATTGAGAGAATTCGTATCTTCGCTTGACTGGATGACCACATAAAATACGTATGAACGGCTTCCATCCGTGATTTCATAGCCATTCTGATCTGAGACCGCGATCGTCCGGGAGCTTCCTGTTGTCAAGGGAATTTCATACCCGCTGTTGATCAGCGTACCATTATCTTTGATATCACCGATGCTGCTGTAATAGGCCGATGAAACATAAAGATACCAGTACAACGGAAACAGTCCCGTATCCGCTCCCTCGTTGGTAAAGGTGCTTTCCAGGGACAGGACGTCTCCAAGATACACATTCCCCGCGGGAGTACAGGTCACCGACGAACAGGAATAATCCACATCCCTGGGATCGGGCGGCGTAAGGGCCACCGCGACAGAAGCGGTATTGTCGGAGAGGGTCGTTTCGTATTCGTCGTTGGCGTCCACGGTTACGATAAGATAAAAACTGCCGCCGTCAATGGGCCAGGTTCCCGTAAAGGAAACGGTTGACGCCGCTCCGGGGGCGAGGGCCGATGCGGACCCCGTATCGATCAGAAGATCTCCGTTTCCCAGAGAACTGTTTTCGGAAATATAGGCGTACCATTCGACATTGTAGTTGCCGGACGTATCACCATTGTTCTGAAAAGTGAAATCTCCTGAGAGGGAACTCCCCCCCTGGGTGCTTCCCGTATTGGTGACGGATGTCACCGCATAATCCACCGAAGAGCCGCTTCCCGTAATCGTATAATAGTCCGAACTGACTCTCCTGTCATTGTAGGAGTACACATCGTCTTCAGCACTCAGGTTTAAAATCAAATAGTACTGCCCGTCCGTTAACGGCCATGCACCTGAAAAATCCACCGTCTGGGAGACCCCTGCCTTAAGAGGCGAAAGGGTGCCGCCGGTTATATAAAGATCGTCGCCGTTCAGGGTTTTGTCATAGGAGGAGTAACATTCCCAGGTGATATCCACCGAGCCGTCTTCGCTTCCCCTGTTCGTACAGGTAAAGCTGCCGGTTAAGGGAGCTCCTGCCGCGGGAGTATCGGTACTGGAAATACTGTCGGGATAATAATCCACATCGGGACGGTTCTCCAGACCGTTCAGGATCTGATCAAAGGTAAACGCTTCGCCGCAGGCGAGGAGAAAGAATGAGAAACCTAAACATATTCCTATACGCATCAAAGCTTTCATAACTAAAAATGATACCCCACCCCGAAGGCGGGACAGAATCCGGAGAGATTCACCGATTCCTCCAGATACAGCATATAATCAACGGTGAGGACGGCCCCCCAGTGCCTGCTGAAATTAACGCCTGTTCCCATGCCCCCGGACACAAAGGGAATGATTTTGCCCCTGAGATCTTCTTCACCGTCCTCCATCAGCAGCAGACTCCCCCCGAAAACGCCCTCTCCAAAGAGGCGAAATCGATCGGAAAGGTGCGGTTCCCATCCCAGGACGGCGCCCATCGAACAGAGGGAAGACCGGGTTTCCCCATTAATTCCTTTGGCCGTGAAGCCGTCATAGTGCACAAGGATACCGCCCTCGAGGTAGGAGCGGGGAAGGGCATAGCGATAAAGTCCTTCCAGGGAGAGGGAACGGGCATAGGAAAAATACTCCGCCGACTCAAAAGTCGATATCAGTGCGCCCCCTTTCAGGGAAATAAGGAAGTCATTGTCCCTCTCTTCCTCTGGTATCATCACCTGATTCTCCTCGGGCGGCCGGGAGAGGGGAACGTCCTCCGCCCTGCTCTCCCCCGCTTCGCCGCCGGTCTCCTCTGTCATTCCGGCAGCCACGGCGGGTTCGCCGTACTTTTCATAGACCATATTGAGCTGCGAAGCGAGGTCCCGGGCCTCATCGGTATTCAGATACTCCCTCAGGATAGGGGGGAGCGTCATTCCTGAAACGAGGAATGCCTCTTCGTCAAAGCGGGAGAAAACGTTTTTTTCCTCGTCTATAAGTGCCTTATCCCAGGTACTGTATGCCCGGATACAAAGATTTTTTTTATCGTCACTATCGATATAGATTATCTCAATGACAAAAAAGGCTCCCATGAAAAGGCCGGAGTCGATAACGTTGATAACGGATGAATCATTCTCAATGAAGATGGAGTTGAACCCCCCGTCGTACAAATTTCCTGAGACCTGCTTATTAAGAAGGGAAATGAGATCCGGCCGGGGCTCCTTGACATTCATAAGGGATGTACAGACCAGAACATTCGGCTCCCTGGATCTATCTTCCTGGAGAAAAAGGGGCTGCAGAACGAGGATGAAGAGGATAAAGGCAAAGGGAAAGACAGAAGGTCTTTTCGTAATTTACTCCTCCGGATCAAAGATTAATTGATCGCCGATCTCCGGTTTGTACCGCGTATTGAAAAGGGAAAGGATCTTTCCGGCAGGAGGATCGACCGAAGTTATCTCTCCCTGTCCGATTTCCAGTCTGTTTCCAGCCCCTTCCTGGCGAATTATCCTGAAGGAAGCTCCCAGGCTTATCTCCGCTCCTTCGGAAAGGGTGATTTCTATCTGATTGAACTGAATGGTCCCGATGACTCCGGTCCTCACGGGTATCTGCACTGCGGCCTGTACGGTGTTTTCCCCGGCCGCCTCTTCTTTCTCGGGAATCACGGCCTTCTCGTCTTCCAGAAGGGAAAAGGCCTTTTCAAGGAGAGGATCGCCTGAGATATAACTCAACAGGTCCTCTCTCGCCGCCAGACGGGATGTGTCGTCAGGAGAAGATTCAAGGGCCTCGATCAGCGTTTCCAGCCGATTCCTTACATCCGGCTCTTCTACCGGCGCGTCTTCCTCCATCCCGGAAAAATCGGTCTTTCCCAGCATGAAGCTCCTCATGGAATTCAGGAAATCCAGATCCCGGATCAGAACATCATGGTCAATGGCACGGAAAGGGGTCTCCTCCGGATGGCTCAGCAAAGTAATAATCTGGTCTATCCGAAAAGCCGCGTCTCCGTACAGCTCTTCCCTCAGCAAGGCCAGGATTCCTTTATACTCTTCCATCAGATAGAGGTTATATATCTCCTGCCGGTCCTGCTCCTGCTGCTGCTCTTCATTCTCCAGGGAGGAAGTCAGCTGACTGTTCTCCGCCAGAAGATCGTCCCTTTCCTTCAGGCTTACCTGAAGCTGCTGCTCGCTGTTTGTTCTCTCATCCAGGATGCGGTCAATTTCCAGATTAATTTCCGTGAGGTTCAAACTGTAATTATCCGCCATTTCCGGGGTAAACTCAGAGATCTGCTCCTCTTCCAGTCGTGACAGTTCTTCTGTGATCCGAGCCTGACTGTACCCCTTTCCCTTCATTTCAGCGGCAGATTTATTCAGGAAGGTCTCCGTTTCACGCTTCGTCACAATAAGCTGCCTCAGCATGGCCAGTTTCCTGTCGTATTCGGCAATTTGCTCCCGATAGGACAGGATTTCCCTGTTTTTATCAAGAAGGGCCTGATCGGACTGCTCTTTGAAATACTGGAGGATTCTCCATTCCGAATCATTCGTCATTTCCACGGTCGCCGGATCTATGGTTTCCCATTGGGAACGGAAGCTCCGGGAATAAAAGAAAAGAATGATGACGGTCAAGAAGATGATTCCCAGAGAGACGAGGAAATAGGCCAGAGCTCCGCTGGGGACGTCATCGGAGGTAAAATCCTTTTCCGATGGATTGAAAAAACGGGAGAACTCTCTCTCGACGGAATCAAGGATCTCTTCTCTCTCCTTTGTCGAGATAATATTCTCTTCATTTAACATTTCTGATTCGCTGGATAGCACGTCCATATAATCTTTATCGAAGTATTTCGTTTATTTTTCCAATTAATATTTCAAGAATACATTAATTAAACCATTAAAATGGACAATAATATAGTAACAATGGGTAAAATGAATAAAAGATTCGGCCTAAAGGCAAAAAGTCTTCTCCTGATCATTCCGCTGCTGCTCTGCTGTTTCAGCATAAGCAGTACGGTTGTCGTAAAAAGATCTCAGAAATATCTCATTAATGAATCAAACCGCTTCATGAGTTATAAGCTCAATCTTGTCAGTCAATACGCGACAGGGCAATGGTATCATTTCATAAGCAATAATCTGACGGATAACGACACCATCCGCCGTTTTGTCATTGCCTCCATCGGCGATTATGCGTCCTCGGCCATAGAAGAGAGCGAAGCGATTTTCGCCCGGGACGGAGGGGGCAATCTCATTTTCAGTACCGGCGAACTCTCTCCCGATCCCGCCGAGCTTGACGGGGAATCTCTTTTTAACAGCGGATTGTACATCTACCGGATCGGCGAAAACAGTTTCATCGGCAAAACAAAATATCTTACCGGTATGGACTGGACGATTTATATAATACAGAGAAAAAACGCCTTTGACGAAGCCATTCAAAAAATGACGCATAATCTTATCCTTTTTTTCTCCGGCACGTTCATCGTCATCATTTCCAGTTTCATTCTCATTCTCAATATCATCATCAATCCCATTAACCAGGTCCGCGTGGCAATACAGAAAAACTTATCGACCAGAGATTTCTCCCATACCGTTCCGGTCCACTCCTCCGACGAACTGGGAGAGCTCTCCGTCAGCTTCAATAATCTTATCACCAGCCTGGATCTCTCATACAAAAAGATGAAAAGGAACGCAGAAGAAGAGGCCGTGGCCTATAAATCGCTGCATATCAGAGAGCTTGAAAGCCTGGCACTTCTGGGCAGGGCATCGGATTACAAGGACTCCCATACGGGTAGCCATATCAGAAGGGTCAGCTCCTACTCGCGGGTTATCGCGAAAGCCCTGGATCTCGATGAGGAGTATATCGACCTCCTCTATCATGCCGCGCCCCTCCATGACATAGGCAAATTGGGTATTCCCGATTCCATTCTGCTCAAAGAGGGACCTCTCGATGAGGAGGAGTGGCGCATAATTAAGGAGCATACCGTCATCGGCTATAACATTATGCAGAACTGTTCCAGTAAATATCTGAAAGCGGGAGCGGTCATCGCCTACTCCCATCATGAAAAATACGACGGCAGCGGCTACCCCCGCGGGCTCCAGGGAAGCGAAATTCCCCAGTTCGGAAGGATCGTCAGCCTTGCCGACGTCTTCGATGCGCTGATTACGAAAAGGCCCTATAAGGAAGCCTGGAAACCGGAAAGAGCCCTTGAACTTATCAGAAGCGAAAGGGGCCGGCAGTTCGATCCCCGTTTGGTAGATCTGTTCCTTGCTCGTCAAAATGAGATTATCGAGATTTTCAGAAATACAGTGGAAGAGGGTTAGGAAACCTATTCGTCCCCGTTTTCCGGGATTTCGGGATCTGAATCATCCTCCGACTCTCCGGATTCCTCTTTGGATTCTCCTTTGCAATCGGTACAGAGGTAGCCTTCGTCGATAAAAATATCCTTGAGGGTCAGCTTCTTCCCGCATTTGGCGCACTTCAGGCGGTAGGGAAAAAAACGGTCCCTGAAAAAACCAAAGGACGAGCCGAAAAGCAGAACAAAAAGCACAGAAGGAAGATAGGCGGGAAGATTTTTCTGCTTTGTCAGAACCGCAGAAATCATGACTATAAAGAATAAAAGGGCCAGAAAGAAGAGGGGTATCCTCTTGGTCAGGTCTTTTGTTTTCCTCCCCAGAACCATATAGGCAAAGAGAAGGGCAATAAAAATATAATAGAAATATTTCAGTATATAGACATTTGCAATTTCAAAACTCATGGTTGATCTTATCATCCGCCCGTGGTATTTATCAACAGATAGAAGAGGAGAAGCTATGAAAAACAGGTCGCCGCGTATCATTCTTTTTGGATTTTTTCTTATTTGCACCATGGGACTGCCCCTTTTCTCGAATGAGACCGATTCGTTGAACTGGCGGTGGGGGCTTCAATCGGCCTATTATTTTCCCCATCAGGACGGACTGAACAGTGATAACGGCTGGGATCCCCTCTCCTACCGTGTTTCCGAAGCCCCCTCTTCCCTGCCTGCCCCCGATACGGGCCGCGACCTGGGAACCGGCTGGGGAGCCCTGGAACTGCAGGGCTGGATTGAAGCCTCCAGGCAGATTCCCCTTTTGCGGGGAGACGGCCCCCTGACGGAGGGCAACAATCTGCTTCTCACCGGGACGATGGATCTCTCTCCGGCGACGGCCGATCTGAACCTGTCGTTCCGGCTGACGCCCCTGGCCTTCTTGAATTTCGAACAGGGAAACCATCTGGGCACCGGCTGGAACGCCGGAATCGCCAACGGGCTGGGGCTCAATAACGACGGCACGGGGGATCCCTTAACCGATTCTTTTCCCGGCGTCGTCTACCGCGGCTGGATCTCGGGAACGTTCCAGTTTGATCTGGCGGCGGTTCTTCCCGAGCCGAAGGACTGGAAGCATGTGGTTGTTTCCGCAACGGCCAAATGGCAGTATCAGGTCTTTTCCGCCGCCGGCGAAGACGATCCCTGGCAGTATCAGGCGGACAGCGGGGAAAACTTCAACGGGTGGCAGTTCCACTCTTCCACCGTACTGGGATATATGATTCCCCGTTCCGCCATTAATCTGGCCGGAATCATGATGGAAACGGAACGGAGGCTGGGAGAGATCTCGACGTCCAGCACCGTCTCCTCCGAAGGATGGGGGTCGGACTTCACGAAAATCAGGATAGGGCCTCTCTTCAACTGGGCCATTGATGACAAGAGCGGTCTTACCGTTCTTATCCAGTGCCACAATGGGGTTCAGTACAGCGACGACACCATCTACTACAACGACTTTAGAAACAGAAGCAGTACGGGTGAGACGTACTGGTATTTCGACAGAATCGCCCTGGCCTATACGATGAACCTATAGCCCGTTTCTCAAACAACCCCCTGATCGATCATGGAATCGGCCACTTTGAGGAAACCGGCGATATTGGCGCCGTTCACGTAATTCCCCGGCGTTCCGGCAAGTTCCGCCGCCTGGACGCAGTCCGTATGGATGTTTTTCATAATCTGCTTCAGCCTGTCGTCCACTTCCCGGCGGGTCCATTTCAGTCTCATGCTGTTCTGGCTCATTTCCAGTCCGCTGGTGGCCACTCCTCCCGCATTGGCCGCCTTGCCCGGTCCGAAGAGAACATCATGTTCCAGCAGAAAGGCCGTTGCCTCTGGGGTCACCGGCATATTGGCCCCTTCGCAGATGCACAGGCAGCCGTTATTTACCAGTGATTTCGCTTCGTCCAGATCCAGTTCGTTCTGCGTGGCGCAGGGAAGGGCGATATCCGCCTGAGCCAGTTCCCAGGGCCTTTTCCCCTCAAAATAGGGCACGCCGTATTCCCGGGCGTAATCGGCCATCCGTCCCCGTCTGTTGTTTTTCAGATCCATCACAAAATCCCACTTCTCTCCGCCTATGCCCTCTTCGTCCAGAACGGTCCCGCTGGAATCGGAGAAGGATATGACTTTTCCCCCCAGCTCATTAACCTTCTCAGCCGCATACTGGGCCACATTTCCGCTTCCCGAAATAAGTACCCGCTTCCCTTCCAGGGATTCCCGGCGGGTCATCAGCATTTCCTGGGCAAAATAGACCGCACCGTATCCGGTGGCTTCCGGCCGGATCAGACTGCCGCCCCAGTTCAGCTTCTTGCCTGTCAGAACCCCTTCAAACCGATTGACGATCCGCTTGTACTGACCGAAAAGATAGCCGATCTCCCGTCCTCCCACTCCTATGTCGCCGGCGGGAACATCCGTATCCGGGCCGATATGGCGGTACAGTTCGGTCATGAAGCTCTGGCAGAACCGCATGACTTCGTTGTCGCTTTTCCCCTTGGGATCAAAATCACTCCCGCCCTTTCCCCCGCCCATGGGGAGCCCCGTCAGACTGTTTTTGAAGATCTGCTCGAATCCCAGAAATTTCAGAATACCCAGATTAACGGACGGATGAAACCGCAGTCCCCCTTTATAGGGGCCCAGGGCGCTGTTGAACTCCACGCGGAACCCTGAATTCACCTGGATATTACCCCGGTCATCCACCCAGGGAACGCGGAAGAGAATAACCCTTTCCGGTTCAACAAGCCTCTCCAGGAGGGCATATTTTCTGTACCGCGGCCTCTTTTCCATAAGCACATCCAGCGATTCGAGCACCTCTTCCGCGGCCTGCAGGAACTCCTTTTCCCAGTAGTACTTCTGTTTCAGGTTTGCCAATACGTCTTCTGTATAAGTCATAGTCTCCTCCTAATGTGTATCCGGTAAACTAATCCGGGCGATTCCTTTTCTTCCGTTCATGATGACCTGGAACGGCTCTTTGAGCCGTACATGGCGGAAATACTCTCCCTTTCCGTACAGCGGGAGGGATTCCAGTTTCTTCCAGTCGCACAGGGAGGAGGTTTCCCCTTCCCGTATCATCAGATAGCCGATGCCCCCCGCCGTGAGGTTATGGAAGAAATGGGAGCCCTGGGAGGGTTCCACCATCAGTTCGTGCACGGCCGCTTCCACGATGACCGCCGCCTGGTCAATCTGCGGCCAGTTGACCGGTATCCCGAGAAACCGGTCCGCCGACCCCCAACGGCCCGGAGCCAGTAGAATATACCGCCTCCCCTCCTCCTTCATTCTCCGGTTCATCCCGCTGATCTCTCTGACCATTTCCTCCGTCCGGATTTTATCGAATAAAGGGGGGGGCAGAAAAATCAGATCGGCGAGACCCGGTACCGTTCCATGGCCCAGGCTGTTCTCCGTATAGATGAGGGCCCCCTCCTTAACCGGTTCCGGCAGGATTCCCGTTCCGTTGAAAACGGTCATACCCATGGGCCTGACCTGAAGGAGATAGAAAACGGGCAGGGGCAGGGTATCCAGATCGACGGCAAATTCGATCTCCGAAGGGCCTCCCAGCGCCTTGTCCAGCAGGACCAGAAGGCGTGACAGTATGGCATTAAGGGGAAATATGTCGTATTTCACAATATCGGGGAAATTGATGATCCGAGGCCCTTCGCGGTAGAGACCTTCCTCAATTTCCCCCTGGGTCAGAACCGAGGCGAGATGATCCATCATGCCGTCCTCCTCTGCTGCAGAAAGGGGATAGGGGATTTCCCGCTCTTTTCCTGTTCCCCCCTCCTTCGGGGGACTCTCATCACTCATATTCAGCGCGATAAATTCCGTCTGGGTGTACCGGATCAATTCATCCCGGCTCTGACAGGGAACTTCCGGCCTGAGGGGGCAATAGCGAAAGGCCCTTCCCCCTTCCACGACGCTCCTTCCCAGTCCCACGGCCATAAGTGCCACCGGATCCTCATGGCTCAGCCCGGGAGGAGGATAGTAGTTAAAAGACTGGGCCACTCCGGAAAAATGGGGATAGAACCGGGTTCCCCGGACCTGGCCGGCCAGTTCCTGAATAAGGACCCCCATTTTCTCTTCGTCCTGCTGGTATCCGTGCCCGGCGATAAATCGCCTCGTATCCTCCATAAAGGCCGAGGCATACACCTGCTTCACCGCGGACAGAAGCTCCCTGAGCCGTATGGAATCATCGGGATGGCTGTTCGGCAGGAGGCAGGTATCGTAAATCCCGGCAAAGGGCTGGGCGTGGGAATCCTCCAGGAGAGAGGAGGATCTGACGGCGAGGGGTTTTCTGACAATTTCCAGATACTCCATCAAATGGGCTTCCGTCTCCCCATCCAGAATACTCTCCTGGAAAATGCGCCTTATCTCCCCGTCGGCCTTTCCATGGATCCGCTCAATGATTCTGTTCTCTTCCAGAAACTGATCATATTCATCGGTCGCCAGTATCAGCGTCCGGGGAATCCGGATATCCGCCCTGTCGATCTCTCCATTCAGTTCGGTACTTGTCAGAAGGGCATTGCAGAAGGCGATTCCCCTCCCCTTTCCCCCGAGCGAACCGTCCCTGAGGCGCAGAATGGTTTCATTGGAGAGGACCACCGAAGGATCGAATTCCACGATTTTCCCCCTGATCCGGCTGAGCCTGGCCTCCTGAAACGCCCGGATAAGATAACGCCGGTGATCTTCCGGCTCGGGAAAGTCATCTATCCTGATGGGCCTGAGACTGCGGGCTACCTGAAACTCTCCGTGGGCCACCAGCCAGGCGGAGAAGTGATTATGCCCGGCGTGGTGAAGAATGGATTCGATGGGCATGCGGGGAATAACCTCCTCCATCTCCGCCAGTGAGGAGGCCCGTCCCACTTCCACCCCTTCGGGATTGCGGAAAACAAAATCACCGAATCCCAGATTACTCTCAATGAAACGGCGCAGATCGGACATCAGATTCTCACTCTGCTTGAGAATAAAATCCACTCCCAGTTCCCGGGCGTACTTCATGGACGTCTCTTCCGAAGACTGGAGAAGCATGGGCACGTCTTCAAACTCGCGTTTCAGCCGGCCTATCAGATGAAGCCCCGCGTCGGGATCGGGGGCGCCGTTCTGGTTGAAGCGGATATCGGAGATCACGGAAATCAGATAGGGAGCATAAGCCCTGCTCAGCTCCATGGCTTCCTCGTAGGTTTTTACATGGAGGATTTTCGGCCGGGTCCTCATCAGATAGTATTTCTGATTGTCGTTCAGCTCCTCCCTTATCAGCTTCTGAGTCTGAGTCATAATCTCCTGGTACATCAGGGGGAGAAAGCGGGAGTAATAGTCCACCGAATCTTCCACAAGCAGAATCACCCGGACCAGACCGTTTTCGGTATCGTGGGGCGCGTTCCTGCGGTCCTCCACTGTCTTGATCATCGCCACAAAAAGACGGGAATCCCCGTTCCAAAGGAAAACATTCTCCAGGTGCCCGATTCGCTCCCCGTTCCGCCGGACGAATTCCATATCGCTTTTCACGGTCAGAAGAAGTATGACCGGCTGCTCGGGCAGGAAGGCATGTATCCTCTCCGAAAGTTCAAAGGGATCGGATTCCCCGATACGAAGGGTGGTTATGACCAGATCGAACGGCTCGGACTGAAGCAGGGCAAGAGCCTCGCTCCCCGAAGTAACGCTGGTGATCCTGGGTATGGTCGTCAAGTTGAGACGGAAATAGTCCCCCGTGATCTGCTCGGTAAGACGGCCGTCGTGCTCTATGGTATAGGCGTCATAAAAAGTGGCTACCAGTAGGATTTTTCTGACCCGGAAAGCCATGAGATTGTGGAAGTTATTTTCACCGATTTTAAGCCGGTTATGGAAGAAATTCAGATCATCGAGATTCAAGATTCCTCCGGGAACATAATAATGATGTCCCCTGGTATAATTATAGAACGTTCCGTTGAGATTGCAAATCAGAAAGGGAGCCAGGTTCCTTCCGGGCCGAAGTGATCATGGGTGTGCTTTTTCATCATCCTTTCCTGACGGCTTAGTATTTCATCGATAGAATTAGGCCTGCAGGCATTGCCTGAACAGTGAAATCAGCCAGATATTCATCATCGGATTGACCGTTTTTAACGATTCTTGTGTGTATCCAGGGGACCAGAATACCGCAAGCGGTACCGGCGACGGCACCGGCAATCACATCGGTCGGGAAATGATCGCCGCTCGCGACCCGGCAGACGGCAGTGCTTAACGCGATGAAACAGGAAGAGCCTATGACAGGAATTTTCCAGCTTGAATCGGGGAAATATGTACTGAAAACATAGCTCGTGAATGATGCTCCGGCGAAGGCCAGAGTCGTATGGCCCGAGGGAAAGGATTTGTTCCAGTCATGACTTTGGACCGCTTCCCGGGGATAGTCATCATAATACATGAAGGGCCTGGCTCTCCCGATGCATAACTTGCCTAGTTCCTTGACGCCGTATGCGAGAGCCATCGTTTCCGCGTACATAGTTCCTATGGTAATCCATTGATCCGATGGGGCGGCAAGCAAAACCGACGGCGATAATACAGAGACCAGCCCCATGTATGTTCCGAGATCATCAATTGACGCCGAATTGGAATTCATGAACAGGCGATCAAATCCGTTTACCTGAATTGGATCATAGATGTTTCCATCAAAATCGGGTTGGTTTACCTCTCTGACCTTGTCAAAATAAAGAACCGTTCCATTTAACACGGCTGCGGCGGCAATAACGGATGAATCAAGTCCCGGATCAAGGCAAAAGGGAGAGCCGAAATTTCCATCAGCGCCATGATCAAGGGAGAGCAGAGAAGAGGCGGCCAGCAAGATCAGAATAGCGGCCATACAATTTTTTTTGAACAATGTGTTACTCCTGAATTTCATTTCGGGGCAGTTAGCCACAAAATGATCGGAGCAACCAGAAATATGTGTTTACATCGGCGATACTTTTCGTATCATTCTTTTTTCAGAAGCAACGTTACCTTAAACAAGAGGATGAAGAAGAGAAATGTGGTATCATAGGGCTGGCGGATCATAATCGAAAAGAGCACCAAAAATACCGACAGCAGGGATGAGGCAAGAATCTTCGCTTTGAGCCAGTTTGGGCTTCGGAGATTTTGCAGAGCCAATTCCACAATGCCAAAGAGCGCGGACAAAATAATCTGAAAATAACAAATCAGTAATACATAATAGGGAGCGTTAAAATCGGGCAAGGCGATATGCTCGACCCGATTGCCCAGATCGTTGCCGAAAAAGGGCAAAACAAAGAGTAATACCGGCATAATGTCTAAAAGTCCGAAAACTAATGATCGGAGATTTCTTGACGTTTCCTGGTTTTGGTTCTCCGCCAAGGTAATAAGCTCATCGCTGGAAAGAAGATCATCAATCGAAACGGAGAAAACTTTCGCAATGAGTTTTAGCGAATCAATATTGGGATAGCCCCGTCCGGATTCCCATTTTGACACGGTAACCCTGGAAACAAAAAGTCTTTCTGCCAATTGTTCCTGGGTTAAGCCGCTGTTTGTTCTAAGCTGTTGTAATTTTGCATTAAATTCCATTTTATCCATTTCTTAAGAAGAATACTATTTCCAGATTATACCGTATATTTTTTTTCTATCAGGCTCAACGTGAAAAAATCTTAACATATCCTTTCTCTCTTTGCTATGAATCTTTTGATCCTGATTTCTCGTGTTATGTGGGAAAATTAGCCATGGGAGCCGGCTGGGAGAATAAAAAAACGGGATATCCCCACCATGGGACACCCCGTTTTTAAATATCCGGAAAGGTCGCTTTTATTTCCTTAACGTTTCCCTTTTCGCACGGTATTCCTCTTCACTGATCTCACCGTTTACAAATCTCTTTTTAAGCAAATCCAGGGGAGATTCACTCTTTTCGTCGTGACGGTTCCCCTTCCAAATAAAATATATAACAGCGGCAATAAGTAACACGCCCAGAATCATCATAATAACACCTCCGTAATTAAACCTGCCATATTGAAAAAAACCATCGCATAAATGGCCAAATGACCTATACATAAGGGCCTCCTTTTTCTTTCATTCTACCGGATAAATATAAACAAAATATGAACCGTATCGGAATTATTTCCTCTGCCTGTTCATTTCAACCTCCCCGATTACTGCGGATCGTAGCCGGCATTCCGTACGGCCGATTTAATCTCATCAAGGACTTTTTCCGTCTCTCCGTTCAGTTCCACGGTCAGTTCCTTTTTTTTCAGGTCCACCTCAGCCTTTTCCACCTCCGTGACGGCAAGAGCGGCCTTCTCCACGGCCATCTTACAGTGTCCGCATGACATTCCTTCTACCTTGATCGTTGCTTTCATTTTATTTTCCTCCATGGATTCGATCTGTTTATTTTTCTTACCGGATAATTTCCGTTTCATATTAAAACGCTTTAAGCTGAGTGAGTTGCTGACAACCGATACGGAGCTGAAAGCCATGGCCGCTCCCGCGATGATGGGATTCAAAAAACCCAGGGCGGCAAAGGGAATGCCCAAAGAATTATAGAAAAAAGCCCAGAACAGATTCTGTTTGATCTTTTTCATCGTCTCCCGGGAGAGATAAATCGCTGTGGCTATTTCCCTCAGATCCCCCCTCATCAGGGTAATATCCGATGATTCCATGGCTATGTCCGAACCCTCCCCCATGGCTATTCCGATATCCGCCGTGGCCAGGGCCGGAGAATCATTAACTCCGTCTCCCGTCATAGCGACGACATGTCCCTCATCCTGCAGCTTCCTCACTTCCTCCGCTTTTCCTTCGGGGAGGACTTCGGCCAGAACATTCTCTATCCCGGCTTCCTCGGCTATGGCCAGAGCGGTTCTTCGGTTATCCCCGGTTATCATATAGATATCCAGTCCCAGCTCCTTCAGCAGGGAGATCCCTTCCTTCGAATGCTCTTTGATACCGTCGGCAACGGCAAGCAGGGCGATAATATCCGTACGGTTTGCCATGATCACCACCGTATGACCTTTGCTTTCCCACTCATTCTTTACGCCGATTATGCTGCCCAGAGAATAACGTTCATCCAGAGACTGGATATAATCCTCCGTTCCGATGAAGTACTGCTTTCCCTCGATAATACCGGAAATTCCCTTTCCCGGAAGGGAAGAAAAATCCTCAGTCGGCTTCAGCTGAATCTCCTTCTCCCGTGCTTTCGCGACAATGGCCTTACCCAGGGGATGTTCAGACTTCAGCTCCAGTGAAGCCGCCAGAGCCAGTAATTCATCTTCCCCCAGCGCTGCGTCGGAAGGATTCATTCCGATTATTTTCCTGACTTCCGGCTTACCCTGCGTGATGGTTCCTGTTTTATCCAGAATCAAGGCTGACAGCTTCCCCGCCTGCTGAAGTACCTCTCCGTTCTTTATAAGAATTCCCTTCTGGGCTCCCAATCCCGTTCCCACCATGATGGCCGTAGGCGTGGCTAACCCAAGGGCGCATGGACAGGCAATGACAAGAACGGAAACGGCAGCGATCAGTCCGTGTGCGGGCGAACCGAGAGCAAGCCACCATATAAGAAAGGTCAACAGAGCGATAGCCAGAACAACGGGAACGAATACCGAGGCGACCTTGTCGGCCAGCTGCTGGATGGGCGCTTTGGAACCCTGAGCTTCTTCCACGATGGCGATTATCCGGGAAAGAACCGAGTCTTTCCCTACCCGTTCGGCTTCCATTCGCAACGACCCGTAGCTATTTATCGTTCCGCTTGTAACGGAGTCTCCCGGTTTTTTCTCGACGGGCATACTTTCGCCGGTGATCATGCTTTCATCCACGGCGGAATTTCCTTCCAGAACGGTGCCGTCCACGGGAATTCGATCGCCCGGCCTGATCAGCAGTATATCGCGGGGGACGACGTCGCTGATGGGTATCTCCACATCCTTTCCGTCCCTTTCCACCAGCGCCGTTTTCGGCTGAAGACCCATCAGTTTTTTTATCGCTTCCGATGTTTTCCCCTTGGCCCGGCTTTCAAAATACTTGCCCAGCAATATCAGGGTAATGATCAGAGAAGACGCCTCAAAGTAAAGCCCTGCGGACATGCCTGCTCCGGGAGTATGGAAAAAACCATTGTAGATACTGTAGAAATAGGCCGCCGATGTACCCAGGGCGACAAGGACATCCATGCCGGGACTGCCCGCCCTGACAGATTTCCATCCGGCTTTATAGAACCGGGCTCCCACAATAAACTGCACAGGTGTGGCAAGGACAAGCTGCAGCAGGGGATTATGAAGAAACATGAGGGCCTCAATTTTGAGAAGCCCGGCGAACATGGCCAGTAGCAGGGGAGCACTTAGGAGGGAGGAGATAATCAGTCTTATCTCGAGAGATCTGAGCTTTCCCTTCTCGGAATCAGCCTCCTCCCCGCCTTCAGCCGGCAGAGAAGCGCCGTATCCCGCATCGACGACACTCTGGATAATTTCCTCGATGCTCACTTTCTCCGGATCATAGCTGACTGTGGCCTTGTCGGTTGCCAGGTTCACGGCAGCCATATCAATCCCGCTCTTTTTTTTGATACCCTTTTCAACATGGGCGACACAGGATGCACATGTCATCCCCTTTATATCAAGCTGTATAATTTCCATCACAGCCTCCTATTTGATCATTTTTCTTATCGTCCTCGATAATTCGTCAATCACTTCCGTTTGACCGGCCTGAATCTGCTCGACGACACAGCTTCGCATATGAGCTTCCAGCAGCTGAGTCTTAACGCCGGCAATCGCCGATTCCACACTCATGAACTGATGCAGGATATCATCGCAGTAGACATCTTCTTCAATCATCCTGGTGATACCGCGTATCTGCCCTTCGATCCGGTTCATCCGCTTCACCATCTCGGTTTTAGCTTCGTATGAATGGTGCGCTTTTCTCATCGCCTGCTCCTTGTATAGGGTACCCCCCTATACTATCAATTATATATACTACCAAATATATAGTCAATATTTTTATGCTTCCTTTCTCAAATCCCATTCCAACTCCTTGCATACCCCTTGACAAAGTATGTAACCGATAAGTAACATGATTATATGAAAGATCGGAGCAAAACAGAAGAAGAGATTCTCTCTGCCGTAGATACAGTCATCTGCCGGGAAGGATTTACCTCCCTCGGAGTAAACGCCGTCGCCAGGGAGGCGGGAGTATCAAAGGTACTGATCTACCGGTATTTTGATGATTTTGACGGTCTCATAAGGCGCTGGGCAGAGAAGAACAACTATTGGACGGAAAAAAACAGCCAGATAGACGGGGACGCCGATTCGAAGGAACTGGTTAAATCCATCTTTGCCGAATACGGCCGCAGCTTACGGAAAGACGCCGCCCGAAGGGAAATGCTGCGATGGCTGCTTGCCAGGGATACCGATACGGGCCGCCGGATTATGGAAAGGACCGAAGAAAGCGGCCTCGAGCTCTCCCGTCTTTTCACCAGCCGTTCCTCCGCCGAGAAAAGTTGTGACACCGAAGCTCTGTTCGCTCTGTTGACGGCGGGAATATCCTATTTGTCTCTCATGGAAGACCGGGCCGGAGTATTCAACGGGATAGATATCCGATCAGCCGAGGGCTGGGAGCGGATTAATAGAATGATCAGCGCTATTATCGATGAATTGCTTTGACGGATTAAGGGCGGTCTTTTTTAACAACCAAATGTAACCGACAGGTAACATCAATGCCTCATGAACTTGTTCATATAATAAAGGAGATAACATGAATAAATATCTTTTCTGCCTGCTGATGCTCCCGGCCTGCTTATGGTCCGGGGAGCTTCAGTTCGGCGCCGACTCGGCTTTCTACCCTAAAGACAGGGGAAAGAGCCCGGAATTTCAGGTCTGGACCGGCTTCTCCGATTCACAGCCGATACTGAGAGGGGATTCCGCGTTAAGGGAAAATAACAATTTTGCCGTTCAGGGCAAGTTAAGCTTCTCCCCCGTCTCTCTGGGATCAGATCTGATCTGTCAGCTTACGCCCCTGGCCTTTCTGAAGCTGGAGCAGGGAATCCACCTGGGCACGGGATGGACTCTCGGGGAAGACATAATCGGCCTGGGACTGAACAAAGACGGATCGTCAGATCAATCCATAGAATCCCTTAGCGGCGTTGTCTGCAAGACATGGCTCGGGGTGACGATTCAGTTTGACCTGGCGGCAGTCCTCCCCGACCCGGGCGAATTCAGCCATCTGGTTTTTCAGTCCTCCTTCAGTACCTGCTTCCAGTATTACAGCGGAGCGGATAGGGATGAGCCCTGGAGATATCAGGCGGATGAGGGAGAAAATTTCAATGGATTTCTTGGTAAGAATCGAACTGTACTGGGATACGTCATTCCCCGCTCACCGATTGATTTCGCCGGATTTATTCTGGAGACGGAGGGATACCTCGGCTCTACGGCCTCCCTTAGCCGAATAGATGACAGCGGCTGGGGTTTAGATTTTGTTGAAGTGCGCCTGGGCCCTCTGGCCAACTGGCAGATCAGCGGCGGCCATTCACTCTCTTTTCTTGTCCAGTGGAAAAACAGCCGCGCCTATACCGCTGAATCGAAAGAGGAAGATTTTTTCATGAATAGAATATGCACAGGACAGGGACAGCTTTCTTTTGAGAGAATCGCCCTTTCCTATAAATATGTCTGGTAAGGGGAGGACAATGATGAAGAGGAACATGGTCAGATGCTGTCTGATATTAGCTGCGGGATTACTTTTATCCTGCTGTGTGACAAAAGAGGAGGAGTTAATGGAAACGGATAAATACCCATCCATAGAGCAGGAGATTTTCCGATTGGCCCAGACCGCGGCCAGCAGCCATAACAGTCAGCCCTGGCGTCTGGAAATCCGGGAAGAGGGAGGATATCGGGTTATAGCCGCGGAGGAACGCTGGCTCAGGGAAGTTGATCCCGAGAAAAGGGAGTTTCTTCTTTCCCTGGGGGCTTATCTCGAAAACCTGAAGATTGCCGCTGCAGCCTGCGGATACGAAGCTGACATGACGGTTCTCATGGAGAACAGGGATGACCGAATCGTCGCGGAATTTACTCTGCATCGGCAAGGGGGAAACATTGACGAAGAACAGGTCCGGCTTATGCGCAACGGTTCCATGAAAAAGGTGAAATACCGCCGGACCCTCCGGAAAGAGCGGGAATGGTCAGCCTTTGTTGAGGGTGAAAAGAACGTCCTCTGGATTGAAAGGGACGATGAAAAATTCTCCTATCTAGCGGAGGGTACGGTCCAGGCGAACCGCCTGCAGGCGGAAAACGACAGCAAGCAGAGGGAACTGGCCGATTATATCTGCTTCAGTGAAGCGGACGAGGTGGCGGGCATCGGGATGACGCCGGCCATGCTGAACCTTCCCGCCCTTATGGTCCGCTCCTGGTACAAAAAGGCCTCTCCCGATACGGTCATGTCTTCCTTCTTCCGCAGCGGCGCCGTCGGTAAGTCCCGCAAGCTCATGAGGAATTCGGCCGGAATCCTTCTTATAACAAGTGAGGAGAATTCTCCCCGGGCGCTGCTTGCCTGCGGCGGTTTATTCCAGAAATTATATTGGGAAGGCAAAAAGAGAAACATCGAACTTCATACGGTTTCACAGATTCTGGAAGAATCCCCCCAGAAGGAAGATCTGGCTGCCTCCGGTATGGCGGATAAACCGATTCAGTTCCTGCTTCGTGTCGGGGAGACGGATGCGGTCAGCTCCGCCTCCCTGAGAGAGGCCTCTGCCCGCATTACAGATTAAACTGCCAGTAGCCCACATCTATCCATTTTTCGAATTTGTAACCCACTCCTTCGAACTGGGCCACTTTCTTAAAACCGAAGTGTTCATGCAGCTTCTGACTTTTTTCATTGGGGAGGGCGATACCGCCTATCATGGTCCGGTATCCCCTGCCCTTCAGTTCCTTTATCAGTTCGCCGTAAAGCTGACGCCCCCAGCCCTTACCCAGATGTTCCCGGGAAAGATATACGGTAGACTCAACGGAAAACCGGTAGGCACAGCGCCCCTTCCATTTACTGGCATAAGCGTAGCCTACGATTCGGCCCTCTTCTTCCATGACAAACCAGGGAAGGCCTTCTTCGGTCTTCTCTCTAATCCGCTCCGCCATATCGGAGGCGCTCAGACTCTCTTCCTCGAACGTTACCGGCGTATTTTCAATATAGTAATTGTAAATACCCGCAATCTGTTCCGCATCATTGTCATTCGCCATTCTTATCACTGAATTATCCTCCCGCGCTGCCTCAGCAGCATCCTTTATTATTTCCGCAGGAGCATCCGCATGACGGCTCTCCCCCCTTTAGAAATCCATTTATCACCGCTTCGGCGCAGCCCACGCCTTTATTCACGGCAAGTGCCGAAACAGGACAGTTCATCACACAGGCGCCGCATTCCATGCACGAATCTTTCCTGCTGATTCGCGTTTTTCCCTCTTCCATCACAAAAACATCCCGCGGGCATACATCCAGGCACATACCGCAGCCGATACATTTCTCACAGTCCATTGCAAGGGTGGCCACGTTCTTCAGATAAGTCATAAGGTTCCTCCCGCCCTCAGGCAGATAACCGTCCCCGCCGCCAAAGCAAGAAGGGTAAGGCCGATCTGAATGGGTATGGCCCATTTCATCTCTTTGACAACACCCGAATAGGAGGTAAAGGCAGAAGCAGGGGGGTTAGAAAACCTCCGGTAATCGCTCCCAGAAGAAGGGGGACCAGCAAGGAGAAATTCAGCTGGTTCCAGCCGGAACAGAATCCGTTCATGATGAGAACCAGCAGGGCGAAGGGCAGTAAAATCTTCCAGGACTGAATAAGTTCCAGTGGGGTCAGAACCAGTCTGTCCCTCCAGGAAAAGGATTTTGTCCGCATTCGGGCCGTTTTCTTCATGCCCCCTGCCAGAAACTCCGGAATATCCCTTGCTTCCACGGGACCGAAGATCACTCTGAAACCCGTTTCTTTTCTCACATCCCGGGCCGAGACTCCCGGAGCTCCCAGCTGGGGCAGAATCAAGACCCTGTGATCAAGCCGGGAAGCAAGTCCCGTCATTTCTATGCGCCGGACCAGTTCGGCCGTTCCGAAAGTACCCTTTCCGGCGGCGCACCAGACATTAATTCCCCCGGTATCCAGAACCAGAATGTGGCAGTCCAGCCCTACTAGCTCCCGGCGCAGAATATCAACCGTCAGTTTATAGTTTGCCGTGACAAAGACCGGAGAAACCCTTCCGGGATTGTTCATCCCGTATAATCCGGGTTCTACCCTATAATTTCCCCGGTTTATTCCCAGACGTACCTTAAGGGCTCCCCATATATCGGAAGTACTCCAGACCCCGTTCAATTCATTCATGTTCCTCCCCTCTGCAGGCACAGCATCCGTTATTCTCGCCCCCTTCGGTGCGCATGGCTTCCACCAGTGCATGCAGATCGTAAGAAATGCGTTCCCTGATATCCTTCTCAAGGCCTTCAAAGATTCGTCCGAAGCTGTCCAGACTGGCTCGGTTTATCCTTTCCACGATTTTTCTTCCCTCTTCCGTCAGCCCCAGGTTCTGACTCCTCCGGTCATGGGAACGGGATTCCCTCCGAACAAGACCCTTTTTCACAAGGGTATCTACGGTTCTGGAAAGAGATGCCTTATCCAGGCGCAGTTCATCATTCAGATTTGTGAGGGTCATATCGTCCTTGCCCTCCAGACAGAGAAGGATATGGCCCTGATTAACAGTCACGCCGCTGCAGTAGGAGGAATCCTTAATTCGGCTGAGGACGACGCGTTCCATTCGGCGCATGGTATTCCGGAAATCAATTACATGTTCTATCTGATTCATAATTAAATGTTATTATCAAATATTGATATTGTCAACTAATAGGCTGTATTTTACTTTCTCCTTGAGAATTCTTTATCCTATCTTGACTTATAATCCCTATTTATCTATAGTGTAAAACCGCGTTTCTGAAACGCGCAAATCCAAACCATGAGGTGATTAAGTAATGGCGAGATCCGAAAAAGCAAGAGGAAAAATCGTCCGCCGTCTAGGTGTCAATATTTACGGTAACGTAAAATATGATAGATTACTTAAGAAGAAGCCCCAGGGTCCCGGACAGGAAAGAGGGAAAAGATCCCGCAACAAAGTAAGCAACTACGGCCAGCAGCTGATTGAAAAACAGAAGCTCCGCTATGCTTACGGTTTGAGCGAGAAACAGTTCTTCAATACGTTCCTGAAGGCCAAAAAGAAATCTGGTCTTACCGGTGACAACATGATGATTCTTCTTGAAAGACGGTTGGATAATGTAGTTTACAGACTGGGTATGGCAACGACCAGGGCGCAGGCCCGTCAGATGGTCAGCCACGGCCACATCAGACTGAACGGCGAAAGATCCGACATTCCTTCCATTGTTGTTAAGGAAGGGGACGTCATCAAAGTAAAAGACTGTGACGGAAGCAAGAAGCTCATCAGAGAGAACCTTGCCAAGAGCGGTCAGCCCGTTCCCGTATGGCTTTCGATCGTAGAAGATGACCTGGTAGGTAAAGTTGAGAGACTCCCCTACAGAACGGATATCTCTACCGTTGCCAACGAACAGGCCATTGTAGAATTCTACTCCAAGTAATCTACATAGTTTTTACAGAAAAAACCGACTCTTTTGGGGTCGGTTTTTTTGTGTTTTTCCATTCTTTATGCTAAAATTAGCCTAGGGAATCCCCATCAAAGAAGGTTACCGTAAATGGCAGAAGGCGATACCATCATTACCGAAAGTCCCATTGGGCAAAGATTGAAGCAGTTTTCCCATGTAAAAGAGAATATGCTGATTTTCGGCAATAAATCCATTCCCATGATAAGCAAGATCACCCTGGGACGCGGCTCCGGAAACACGATCGTCATTGATAACAGTCTCGCGTCACGGCAGCACGCTATCATTCAGAAAATCAAGGATTCCTATTTTATCTGCGATCTTAAAAGTACCAACGGTACCTTTCTGAACGGCAAAAAAATCAAACCGGATAAATATGTCAAACTCAAGCAGGGCGATATTATCACCATCGGCAAGAGCGACCTGGTAATGCGCTGATGGGTCTCGACAATGTAAGAATCGTTCTCTGCCGCCCCGAAGGGGCCATCAATATAGGATCTGTCTGCCGCGCCATGAAAACCATGGGGCTCTCCCGCCTTTCCATTGTCAATCAGGCCCGGAATCTGGAAAAAGAGTGGATCCGCAATATGTCCGTTCATGCCTATTCCCTTTATGAAAACGCCCGGTTCTACGATAATCTGGAAGAAGCTCTGGAAGGGGTATCCCTTTCCGCCGGCATCACCAGGCGCAGGGGCAGCCGCAGGAAATACTTCTCCCATCTGCCCGAGGAATTCGCCGAGCGCGCCCTCTCCCTGGAAGGCGATTCGGCCCTGGTATTCGGAAACGAGCAGAACGGCCTGACCGATGAGGAACTGGCCTGCTGTCATACGGCCGTCCATATCCCCTCCAACCCCGACTTCCCTTCTCTGAACCTTTCCCATGCCGTACAGATCATGACGGCCGCTCTCTGGCGGGAATCGGAAGGGGAAAGGGTGGGACGATACACACCGATTACGAATGACGAAACGGAAAATCTGGTAAAGACCATCCATGAAACGCTGGACAATCTGGATTACTTTGTCAAATCCGATCCCGACGATACGGACACCTATTTCCGCGACATTTTCGCCCGAGCCGCCCTCAGTAAAAAGGAAGCACGGCAGATGGAGAAAATCTTCACCAAAATCCGTTTTCTAAAAAGCCGTCAAAGTTAAATCATTCTTTTGCATTGAACATATTAATATATTAGAATGATTATGTATGATTACCGATTTTTCCGGTCTGCGTAAATTTATTGCCCCCGAAATCATTTTCGGCAGAGGGTCAAGAAAACTCGTTGGTTCCTATTGCAAAAGCTATCACAGCAAAAAGGTACTGCTCGTCACCGATAAGGGAGTGAAGCATCAAAACTGGTTCAAGGATATTCTTGCCAGCCTGGAGGAAGAGCACATCGACTATGCCCTCTTTCATGACTTCTCTCCCAACCCCCGGGCTTTTGAAGTGATGAGCGGCGTGGAAATATTCCAAAGAGAACAGTGTGATCTGATCGTCGCCGTGGGCGGAGGAAGCCCTATGGACGGCGCCAAGGGTATCGGCATCGTCGCGACAAATGGGGGCCATATACTCGAATTTCAAGGGGTCAATATGATTAAGAACCCCCTGCCCCCTATGATTTTCGTTCCCTCAACGGCAGGAACATCGGCCGATGTGTCACAGTTTGCCATTATCAACGACAATGAAAACAGAGTGAAGGTCTCCATTATCAGCAAGATAGTCATTCCCGATGTGTCCCTTGTCGACTCGGAAACAACCGTATCCATGAATTCCTACTTAACAGCCTGTACAGGAATGGATGCCCTCGTCCACGCGATTGAAGCCTATGTATCCATTGCCCATTCCCCCCTGACCGATACCCACGCCCTTGAAGCCATCCGTGTCCTGGCTGCCAATTTAAGGCATGTCATAGCTACACCGGAAAATCTGGATTTCAGGGATAAGGTCATGTTCGGCAGCCTGGAGGCCGGTCTGGCATTCTCCAACGCTATTCTGGGCGCCGTGCATGCCATGTCCCACAGCCTGGGCGGCATGCTGGATCTGCCCCACGGCGAGTGCAACAGCCTCCTTCTCGAGCATGTCATCAACTACAATTATCCCGCCGTTCCGGAACGTTTTGCCGCCATAGCCCGTGCCTGCGGCCTGCCCACGGACGGTCTGACGGAAAGCGAGACCCGAATGTTTCTCTTTTCCTATATCCAGGATCTGAAGACCCATCTGGGAATTACAAAAACTCTGAAGGACTGCGGCGTATCCGTATCGGATATACCTCTATTGGCCAAGAAAGCCCACAGGGATTCCTGTCTTATCACAAACCCCCGGAAAAGCGAAACGAGAGATCTGGAGACCATCTATGAAGAAGCCTATTGAGATTCAGACCGATATGTCCATCATAGAAGATCTCGTTGGTCTGAAGGGGAACAGCATTCAAAAAAGCTATTACCCCCAGCTGCTTTCCATCATTGAAGAGCTGGACAGGGAAAAGGAGAAATACCTGTCCATTTTCAACAACGCCGTCAACGGAATTCTGCGTATCAAACCGGACGGCAGCTTTTTCGATTACAATCCCGCCATGGCTCTCATTCTGGGGATTGCCAAGGATACGGATAAAAATTTCATAGACGACTTTATATTGGATAAGAGTGAATTCTATAACATTATCGATAACTGCCGAAAGAGTAATACAACCACGAATTTTGAGCTGAAACTCCGGACAACCGATGACAGGAAAATCATCGTCTTCCTGGCCATGCACCTCATAACGATTGACAATGAGGAAATTTTTGAATTATTCGTACAGGATATAACGGAGAAGGTGAAAGCCGAGGAGAGGCTTATCCAGGGGCAGAAAATGGAAGCCGTGGGAAAACTGGCCGGCGGAATAGCCCATGATTTCAATAATCTTCTCACATCCATAATGGGAGCGGCCGATATGATCCTGAATGAAGAGATGGATGCGGAAGAGAGGAAGCATTACGGCAATATCATTCTTTCCTCCTCCGATATGGCAGTCGAGCTGACCTCCAAACTTCTCTCATTCAGCCGTCAGGAATCGGTCAAAAAGGCAGAGATTTCCCTGGTGGAAATTCTCGATCTCGGCCTGGCTATCCTCGAGAGAACCATAAACAAGCAAATTATTCTGAAAAAGAAAATAGATGTCGAAAAGGACATAATTTACGGCAACAAATCGGAACTTCAGAATTGCCTTATTAATCTGGCGGTAAACAGCAGCCATGCCATGCCCAATGGAGGCACGTTGACGATATCCCTGGATAACCGCGTCCTTACCGAAAAGGATGCCCATGCGCTTGATAAGGACATGCAGGGGGGCGATTTCATTCTCCTGACCATTCAGGACACGGGCAGCGGAATTAAACCCTCCGATCTCCCCCATATTTTCGAACCCTTCTTCACCACGAAAAAAAAAGGACAGGGAACGGGACTCGGCTTATCGACGGTTTACGGGATCATCAAGGGCCACGGCGGCTATATACAGGTGGAAAGCGAATGGGGCAAGGGGACATGCTTCACCATCTATCTCCCCCTTGTGTGAAGCAGCAATTTCCCGGCTGACTATAAATATTTCTTTAAAAGGAAAACTGGAAACAATCCTCCCAGGGCGACCAGACCGTAAACAAAAAACAGCTGCTGGTAGCCGAACTGCTCCACAATATAACCGCCAGCACTGCTCCCGATAAATCCGGCAAGACCAATTCCCACGGACATATAAATCGCCATGGCCAGTCCCCGGTTAGCCGGTTTTGTTTTCTCCTGTATAAAGGCGATGATAACGGCATGCATCATTCCGAAAGTCAGACAGTGCAGAATCTGCCCCGCCAGAACGAGTGAGAAGGAAGGGGCAAAGGCGTTAATCAGCATACGGGCGGCGGCCCCCAGAAGAGACAGGGTGAACAGTCTATTATAACCGTAACGCCTTATAAGCCGCCCTCCCAGAATAATAATGGGGATCTCCGAGAAAGAAGCCAGGGCACTGACGGCCCCGATTTTCTCGATATGCCAGGTATCCTTGATAAATAGAAAGAAAAAGGAGTAATAGGAGGACATGGAAAGCCTGTTGAAAAAGACAATGGCGATACCCAGCCAGAAAACCCCTGTGAGAGATCCGGTTCTTTTCATCCTTTCCTCTTCGGTATATCCCGGAGGGGGAACAAAAAAGAGCGTGCCTATCTGAAAAAGGACCAGCAGGACAAACCAGAACAGAATTGATGAAGGAGACGATGCGTCAATAAGATTGAAAACGGACAGCACGAAGGCCACGACAACATAGCCGAGGCTGCCAACGATTCGGACAATGCCGTAGTTGTCCTCGAATCGGGGCAGCCCGTGAGAAGCCAGAGTGTCGGTCAGGGGTATCCCGTTCTTATAGAAAAATCCGAGAAAAAAGATTCCCCCTAAGGACAGGGCGAAGGGTAAGGGAAGCATAAGAAGGGAATGGAAGAGGATGGACGCGATCATACACAGAATAATTAGGAATTTGTAATGACCCGTCCTGTCCCCTATGCGGCCAATTATCATGGGCCCGATGATCCCGGCGACTTCGAAACTCCCCAGCAGAAATCCAATGCGGACAGGAGAAAATCCGAGGTCCTTAAGAAAGAGCTGCATGAAGGGAGAGATTATCGCATAGGCTCCGAATAATCCCAGATAGATGAAACCATAGGCAATGACTCTTTTTTTCTCTTCACCGACTTTCATGTCAGACAATATAACCCAATGACTATCTTACGGGAAGAGAGAAGAATTGAAAAAAGACTTCACTTATGAAAGAAATATCAGTAAATTTTCTCTCAGGGTTAAAAGGTTATGACAAAAAGCATAAACAGCGAAGATTACTTTTATGACGGGACTCATTACATAAGCAAAGGGGCTTATTATAAGAACAGTACCTTTCTGATTTATCCGACCTGGGAAGAAGTCAACAGAAAGATTCTCATCCCCGGTGACCGCTGGCATCCGTTCTGTCCCACCGCTCTTCCTCCCTGGCAGATTCGGACCTTTGACGGAGAGAATATCATCCCTTTCCGAAACATCAATTACACGATAAACGCCCTGGAAAAGTATCATGTCCTTCTGGGAAAAAAGATTCTTCTGATGAATCTTTTTCAGCATCCTTCTCTTATTCAGGAAAACCTGATGATACCCGTGATGGATATGGGATGTTTTTATGAGCGCCATGATTTCGAGGTAGGCGATGCCATCAGAATACATGTGCTGGATTACCAGGAAGGTCTCTATGCGGCTGAGTACGTAAACAGGTCTGAACAGATGGAAATGCAGCATAAAGAGGACTCCTGGCTAAGCCTGATGGAAGAATCCATGGAAAAGGTCATATCCCTTTTCGGTGATAAACTGATTCTTCCCCGACAGGTGGATTGGGCCTTCTTCCTGGGAGGCTGGCGCCTTTTGAAGTACCCCGTATTGAATATACGCCACTTTCTCGATTCGACAAATCTATTTACCCTCGCCGAAGATAAGGGTGTGTACTTTCTCAAAAAAAAGTGATATCACTGTGATATGGACAGAATGATAGACTTGCGGTCAGATACGGTTACCAAACCTTCGCGCGCCATGCGCGAAGCCATGATGAACGCCCCTGTTGGTGATGACGTTTCCCGGGAAGATCCCACGATCAATGAACTGGAACGGAGATCCGCTCTCCTCACGGGAAAGGAATCCGCTTTGTTTGTTCCCAGCGGAACATTTGCCAATCAGTTGTCCATCATGACTCATATCGGCCGCGGCAACGAAGTCTATCTTTCCGAAGAGTCCCATGTCATACAGCATGAATGCGGTGCCGCCTCTATTTTGAGCAGCGCATTTTTGAGGACCATCACCCCCATGGGCGATTATCTCACCTGGGATGAAATCGAACCCCGCATAAGAAAAACCGACGATATTCATTTCCCTGTTCCCGGGCTTATCGAGATTGAGAACCCCCTCTCCAACGGTTCCCTGGTGCCTCTTGAGGAGATGATCAGGATAAAGCAGGGAGCCGCCCGCTACGGGCTTCCCGTACACATGGATGGAGCACGGGTATTCAATGCCGCTCTGGCGTTGGGATTATCGGTGAAAGAAATAGCCGACCAAACGGATTCTCTTATGTTCTGTCTGTCAAAGGGGCTAACGGCGCCCGTCGGTTCCATCCTCTGCGGTACGGAGGAGTTCATCGAAAAGGCCAGGAGAAACAGAAAGATCATGGGCGGCGGTATGCGCCAGGCGGGTATCCTGGCGGCGGCCGGTCTCTATGCCCTCGACCATATGATTGAGAGACTTGCCGACGATCACGCCAGAGCCAGACAATTGGGGGATGCCTTCAATAGTTTTGAAGAATTTGATGTCCAGGTCTCACGGATCAAGATCAATATGATATTCATAACAATCCCCTGTCTGAACAGCGTAGAGAGGGAGCTCGCCTTCCTCTCCCTTCTAAAGGATATGGGTATTCTGACTTATCCTGCGGAGAACGGTGTTTTCCGCTTTGTGACAAACAACGAAGTAAGCCAGGATGATATAGATTATATTATCGCCAGTCTTCCTGAAATCGTGGATAAACTGAATAATATGATCTGCAGGTAAAATATTTATTTTACCTGCTAACAATATCAGAACATTTATCCTATAATCTATTAATAATGGCAAAAGTAAAAGTTATTAATCCATCCTTGGAACATACTTTTAAAAAATCACTCTCCCTGGAGATGTCTGATGATGACAGTATTGTTATTTTCAGCGATTTTCATATGGGAAACGGCAAGAGCAGCGATGATTTTTTAAAAAACGGGGACATGGTAGGCACGATTCTCAAAGATTACTATCATGAAAAGAACTGGAATCTTATTCTCAACGGAGATATAGAAGAATTACAGAAATTTTCCCTGCCAAAAATTCGCGTCAGATGGAGCCATATCTATGATATTTTCAAGGATTTCCAGAAGGATAACAGGTTCTATAAAATCTGCGGAAACCATGATGACAAACTTCTTCTGGAATTGAGCCATCAGCAGATATTTCCCTTATACGATGCGGTCACCCTTAGATGGAACAATCAGGATTTTTTTATTTACCATGGCCACCAATCATCGGCTTTTTACAATCAGTTCAATAAAATCATTGAATTCGGGCTTCATTATATAGTACGTCCTTTACGGATAAAGAATTATTCCGACAGAAATAACAATTGGAAAAAACATCGCCTTGAAAGTCAGTCCTATCAGTTCTCCCTCTCTAAAAAAATTGTGTCCCTCATAGGTCATACGCACAGGCCTCTTTTTGAATCCCTCTCCCGTAAGGAAGTGGTTAAATATCAGATAGAGTACCTGCTGAGAACTTACAGAAAAGCTGCTCCGCAGGAACATATGCGGTTGAAAAGTAAACTGCACAAGCTCAAAGCCGAACTTGATGAATTAACCAAGGACGACCGATTCATTGACCCCTTTCGTTCCATCTATTCAGATGAAATAGTCATACCCTGTCTATTCAATTCGGGATGCGCCATCGGTAAAAGGGGCATAACCTGCATTGAGCTCTCCAAGGGGAAGATTTCTCTTGTCTACTGGTTCAATCGGAATATCCCGCAGAAGCGGCCGAATCTGTTGGATAAATCAACCCCCATCAAGGGTACGGACTATAATCGTGTCGTTATTAAAAGAGATGATATTTCCTATATCACCGACTGCATCAAATTATTTCTGGATTAGCCACACATCTACTTAACATCAGCTTTTCTGATGATTCTGGCCAATATTCCGGGAAAAAAACGGCTCATGAAGAGGGCAAATCTGGTTTTTCCTACCAATCCCATATATATCTCTCTTTTTTCCCTTTCTATTCCCCTGATAATAATACCGGCTGCTTTAGAGGGAGTAATCCCCCTTGCCTGGTTGGGATCCATTAGATTATGCTTCTGCCCTTCCCCTTCTAAAGCATTAACGGATATTTCGGTTTTCACAAATCCGGGAACGATCAGGGATACTTTTATATTATCCTCATAAACTTCGGCTCTGAGAGCATCGGTAAACCCCTGAAGAGCCATTTTTGAAGCGGAATAGCTGCTGCGCAAGGGGGTGGCAAATTTTCCTGCCACACTGCTGACGAAGAGACAGTAACCACGTTTTCTTTCGATCATATGGGGTATGATGAGAGAGGTCAATGCCGCGGGACCCATGAAATTGGTTTCCATAATCTTCTCTATTACGGATATTTTTGTTTCGGAAACAGGCGCTCTTTGGCTGACACCGGCATTATTAATGAGAATATCGACACGTCCCCATTTCTCCAGAACCTGTTCCAGAGCAAAGGGGAATGACGTTCTATCGGTCATGTCCAGGGGAACAATCATAGACCGTTCTCCGCCGATCTTCTCTGCCATTTTAGCCAGTTTTTCCCGGTTGCGGGCCGATAAAACAACAATTCCCCCTTTCCGGTGAATTTCATAGGCCAATGCCTCTCCTATACCCGATGAGGCACCGGTAATCCATACAACAGCTTTATCTATCTGCATCTATTTCTCGCTCAAGTAATTAATATTAAGTATTCCGTCAAGGTCCATGGAAAGACTGATAACATCGCCCCGTAATAGAGTGACGTCATAGATGGTAGAGCCTTCATGGGTCAGTTCATCCCGGACAAGATAGAGTACATCGCCCTCTTCCTTTTTAATAAGGGGCGCGTCATTTTTCTTTAACCGTGACAGAGAGATTTCCTTCTTTATTAAACGATATTCGAAGTAATTTTTTTTGAGGAACTTAGATCCGTCTTTGATGTTTTCTGATGTATTGATATATTTTCTGTTAATCAGAAGCGGTTGGTCATCCAGGGAGTAAACGGCCATAATATAGTAGACCGATTTTTCACTGTCAAAAACATTTTGTATCGCTTCCGGAAGATCTTTATAAGCTCTCTCGCAAAACACCTTAATATCAAAGGAAAGTTTTTTTGAGTTTTTCAAAAATGACTGTATATCGGCACTGATTTTTGAGGATCCCTCGGATACAAAAGTTCCGATTCCTTTTTTATATGTTAATATTCCTTCGCCGACCAGGCTCGATAGCGCTTTGTTGGCCGTTGTCCTGCTCACTTCAAACCGTGTACTGACTTCTCTCTCGGAAAGAAAGCGTTCTCCCCTTTTAAATTCTCCGTCTTCCACTAACTCTTTTAAGATCCGGCATATCTGTAAATAAACAGGTTCTTTTATTATCCTATCCATCATTAACCTCTTATGTAATAATAGAATAGATTCAAATACTAGTCAATTAATAATTATTTTTTGTCCCTCTTTATCCAATGTCTATCTTTCTTATTGAAATAGTTAAAAAATATTATTATACTCTCTTTAATTAGCTTTCAAGGAGTTGTTCATGAGTGATCTTAAAGAGAAAATTTCTCAGGCAATAGAAGAAGTAAGACCCAGTCTTCAGGCAGATGGCGGCGATATAAGATTCGTGGAATTAACCGATGAAAATGTTGTCAAAGTAGAATTACAGGGTGCCTGCAATGGCTGTCCCATGGCACAGATGACTCTCAAACAGGGCGTCGAAAATTACCTTAAAAAGGTTATTCCCGAAGTAGCTTCTGTAGAATCCATCTAATATACTTTTAAAGTATTTATATTAAGCTGTCCGCGGGGCAGCTTTTTTTTATTAACACGTTATCCACAATATTAATTTTATGTATATAAATTGTCACAGAATTTATTCTTTATAATATAAACATTTAGAGAGAGCATTTTTTTGAACAGAATAATTAGAATTTTCAGTCCCAAGTTATCCACAGGAGGCATATGTTTCACGTGAAACATTTTTCACGGCTTTAACCCTATAAAAAACGCAATGAATTGATATATTCATTCTGTATCTGCGAAAGGAAATAAATAAACCATTTTTTGTCCCTAATGACAGATAACAAGATAGTGATCAATTCAGTCTCCTTCGGTAATTGCATATTCCTCCTTATCCTCGCAATTATGAACATATTTTTATGAAGTTTAATTCCCATTGTCACAAAAAAAGGGGCTGTTGCTAGATCATTTACTGCAACAGCCCCGTATCTTAACTGATTAGTTAATTATTCTTCGGAATCATCCTGATATTCATCATCATCTTCAAAATCTTCTGATTCATCAATTGTTTCACGTGAAACATCTTCAGGAAGATCATCACCCAACAATTCTAACTGAGTATCATTTTCTTCTTCCTCATCAGGTATATTATCTTCATTTTCTTTTTCCTGACGAGCAATACCAATTAGTTTATCATCGTAACCGGTATTGAGGACTCTGACACCAAATGCGGCTCTACCATTGATGGAAATGGAATGAACAGGCATTCTGATAGCCTTGCCCTGTGTTGTGATACAGATAATACTATCTTCTTCCAAAACTTCCATAACACCGATCAACTCACCGGTTTTTTTATTAACCCCGTACGCTTTCTGGCCGCCTGTTCCTCTTCCGTGTGCGGAAAACTCATCAAATTCCGTTCTCTTTCCGTAACCATATTCGGAAATAAGCAGCATTTTGTATTCATCTTCCACATTACACATTCCAATGAGCTCATCACCTTCGGCAAGCTTTATACCCCGCACGCCTCGGGCGACTCTTCCCATACACCGGACGCTTTCCTCGTTTATTCTCAGTCCCTTACCTCTTTTGGTTATGAGCATAATGTCGCCTTCGCCGGTGGTAAGTTTAGCAGAAACAAGAGAATCCCCTTCATCCAGCTCAATAGCCCGTATACCGCGCATCTTGGCATTTCTGAAATCATAGGTGCTGACTCTCTTCACAATGGCGTTTTTGGTGGCCATAAAGAGAAACTGATCCTCCTTGAAATCTTCGAGAGGAACGGAAGCGGTAATTTCTTCATCCTCTTCAAATTCAAAGATGGTTTTCAGATGTTTACCCTTGGAAGCCCGGGATCCTTCGGGAATTTCGTATACCTTAAGCCAATAGGCCTTCGCTTTATTGGTTACGAACATGATGTGTGTATGGGTATTGGCGATAAACATATGCTCTATGAAATCGTCATCTTTCAGCTTGGAAGTATTGGATCCCTTTCCTCCCCTGCTCTGTTCTTTATACTCTGAAACGGCAATTCTCTTGATAAATCCCCGGTTGGAAATAAGAACGACCATGTTTTCCTTCTTGATGAAGTCTTCCATATTCATCGTTTCCAACTCTTCGGGAACTATCTCTGTCCTTCTGGGTGTACCATACTTCTCTTTCAGTTCAATGGTTTCATCCTGGATGACACCTAGTATTTTTTCTTCATGGGCCAAGAGATCTTCCAGATAGGCAATTTCGGCCAACAATTCATTCAACTCATCAATAATCTTCTGAGTTTCCAGACTTGTCAGTTTCTGAAGCCGCATATCCAGAATAGCCTGAGCCTGCTTTTCAGAAAAATCGAATCTTTCCATCAAGTTGACTCGGGCCATGTTTACATTTTCAGATTTTTTGATGATATCCACGATCTCATCGATATTATCAAGAGCAATTTTCAAGCCCTCGAGAATGTGGGCCCGAGCTTTTGCTTTATCGAGATCGAATATACAACGTCGCCTGATAACATCAAGTCTGTGGGTAATAAAATGCTGAAGCATAACCTTCAAGTTACATAACTTCGGCTTTCCATTGACCAATGCCAGATTAATAACATTAAAATTAGACTGCAAGGGAGTTAAAGAGAACAGATGATTCAAAACTACCTTGGTGGGAATATTTCTTTTCAGCTCAATAACGACTCTCATACCCTGTCGGTCAGACTCGTCACGCAGTTCAGAAATACCCTCTATTCGCTTATCCTTTACCAGTTCGGCAATTCTTTCTACCAGTTTGGCCTTGTTTACCTGATAGGGTATTTCGGTGATGATGATGGCTTCCCTGTCGCCTCTTAACTCTTCAAGATGGTATTTTGCCCGGGCGATAATCTTACCGCGTCCGGTTTTTGCAGCCATTCTTATGCCGACTTTACCGTAAATAGAAGCTCCCGTGGGGTAATCCGGTCCTTTCACATACTCCAGAAGATCCTCGACAGTCATATCGGGATCTTCAATCAGGGCACAGAGGGCATCACATACTTCAGAAAGGTTGTGGGGAGGCATATTGGTTGCCATACCTACGGCGATACCGTTGGATCCGTTTACCAGAAGTGCGGGAAAAGCCGTAGGAAGCACCAGCGGCTCCATCATGGAATCATCGTAGTTGGGACCGAAATCAACGGTTTCCTTCTTGATATCCCTGAGCATGGCCTCGGATATACGAGCCATTTTGGCCTCGGTATACCTCATGGCTGCCGGAGGATCACCGTCTACGGAACCAAAGTTTCCCTGGCCCTGAACAAGAGGCTCTCTTAATGAGAAATCCTGGGCCATTCTTACCAGGGCGTCATAAACGGAAGCATCACCATGGGGATGGAATTTACCGAGTACGTCTCCGACTATACGGGCACATTTCTTTTCCTTGCTGTTGTAACGCAATCCCATTTCACTCATGGAATAGAGGATCCTTCGATGTACCGGCTTCAATCCGTCTCTGATATCGGGCAGAGCACGGCTGATAATTACGGACATGGCGTAATTCAGGTAAGATTCTTTAACTTCGTCTTCAATAGCAATGGGAATTACTTTTCCTTGAAAATCGCTCACAAAATTCTCCTAGATATCCAGATTCGCTACGGAAAGAGCGTTGTCTTCAATAAATTTCCTGCGGGGAGGTACATCCTCACCCATCAAGATGGTAAAAATTTCATCGGCGGCAACAAAATCTTCCATCGTTACCCTTTTGATATTTCTCGTCTCCGGATTCATGGTTGTTTCCCAGAGCTGATCGGGATTCATCTCTCCCAGACCTTTATATCTCTGTATCTCAATTTTCTCCGGATCGGCATTAAAGGATTTAACCAGATCATCCCTCTCCTGATCATCAAAGGCGTATCCGAATTGTTTACCATAACTGACTTTATAAAGAGGAGGCATGGCCAGATAAATATGCCCGTTCTCGATAAGGGGCTGCATATAGCGGATAAAAAAGGTTAATAAAAGCGTTCTGATATGTGATCCGTCCACATCGGCATCGGCCATGATAATAATCTTATGATAGCGGAGCTTCTCAATATTAAACTCCTCTCCCAGATTTGTTCCCAGAGCGGCAATGATGGGATACATTTTATCGTTATTGATGACCTTCTCGATTCTGGTCTTTTCCACATTAAGCATTTTTCCCCACAAAGGCAGAATAGCCTGTATGGATCTGTCCCTTCCCTGCTTTGCCGAACCGCCTGCTGAGTCTCCCTCAACGATAAAGACCTCACAGTTTTCGGGATTTTTATCGGCACAGTCAGCCAGTTTACCGGGCAGGCTGGCTCCGTCCAAAGGACTCTTTCTCCGGGCATTTTCCCGGGCTCTTCGGGCGGCGGCTCTGGCTTTTGCCGCAAGCATGGCTTTTTCGAGGATTATCTCGATTACCCGGGGATTTTCTTCAAAATAGGATGTCAGCTGCTCATTGACGAGAGAGTCTACCACACCTCTCACTTCGGAATTGCCGAGCTTCGTTTTTGTCTGTCCCTCAAACTGCGGTTCAGGTACTTTAACGGAGATAACGCAGGTCAAACCTTCCCTTACATCGTCACCGGAAAAGTTCTCATCCGCTTTTTTCGCCAGTTTTGAATCCTGGAGAAAGTTATTCATAGTACGGGTCAAAGCTGTCTTGAAACCGGAAAGATGCGTACCGCCTTCTCTCGTATTAATATTGTTGACATAAGAAAATATAACTTCAGAGAAGCCATCGTTATACTGCATGGCCACTTCTACGGCTATATCGTCTCTTACCGTATCAAAATAAACGGGCTCATCATGGAGGGGCGTTTTTTTCCTGTTCAGATATTCGACGAAAGACTTAACTCCTCCTTCGAACATGAACTCATTCTTTTTTTCCTGACCCTTTCTTTCATCCGCCAGGTTTATATGGACCCCTTTATTAAGGAAGGCCAATTCTCTTAAACGCTGGGATAAAATATCGTAACTATATATCAGCTCGTCAAATATCGTCCCGTCAGGCTTAAACCTTGTTTCGGTTCCCGTTAAGGTTGTTTCTCCGGTAACCTCGGTTTTCCCCGTGGGAATCCCTTTTTTATACGTCTGACTGTGAATCTTTCCGTCCTGATGCACATTTACGACACACCAGTCAGAAAGAGCGTTTACAACGGCAGCGCCTACACCGTGAAGTCCTCCCGATACCTTATATGTACCCTTATCGAACTTTCCGCCGGCATGAAGTTTGGTCATAACCACTTCCAGAGCGCTTATTCCTTCCACGGGATGAATTCCTGTTGGAATTCCCCGTCCGTTATCGGTAACTCGAATTATATTATCTTCTTCGATAAAAACTTGAATTTTATTACAATATCCCGCTAAGGCTTCATCAATACTGTTATCGACGATTTCATAAACCAGATGGTGTAAACCTTCGATTCCTGTGGAACCGATATACATTCCGGGACGTTTGCGAACTGCCTCAAGACCCTTCAATATTTGAATACTTTGAGCATCGTAATTATTTGACATGATTCTACCTGCTAATAATTATAGTTTGGGGAAAGATAACCTGAATAGTATATAGCCCGAAACCAAAAAAGTAAAGATAGTCATATCCTCCGAAATTATGCTATAGTATGCTCATATACGTCCAGGAGTAGTTTTTTATGGCCAATGTTGATTTCAAAGTCTTTTGGGATGAATGTATCCGTCAGATACGCGAAAATAAGATCGATGAAGCGGAATTTCATCTATGGTTTGAAAAATTGGTTTACCTTTCCTATGAAAACTCCCATCTGGTAGTCGGAACCCCCTCCCGCTTCTATAAGGATCAGGTCGTTTCACGGGGTTATAATAAGCTGATTGAAAAAACTCTGGAAGAATTATCCGGCTCCCTGATCACCGTGAGCTTTGAAATATCCGAAAACAAAACCGAAATAGAGGATGAAGAAGAAAAGGAAGAAAAAATTCCCTCTGAAACGGTTATTCCTCCGGTCAAACAGAATAATAATTCCCCCAAAAGCCGCCCTATCCCTCCGGAAAATATCATAAGCCATCCCCAGCTTCAAACAAATTTCACCTTTGAAAATTATGTCATTGGAAACAATAACGATTTTGCCGTGGGAGCCGCCAAAGCTATCGCCGATAATCCGGGAAAAACCAAATACAATCCCTTCCTTATATATGGTGGCGTCGGTCTGGGCAAAACTCACCTCATGCAGGCCATTGGAAATTTAGTCTATCAGGCCAATCCGCAGACAAAAATAGTCTGTATTCCCAGCGAGACCTTCGTTAATGAATTCATCCAGTCCATTAGAACCAATACGCAAAACAACTTCAAAAACAAATATAGAAAAGTAGATCTCCTGCTCCTCGACGATATTCATGATCTTCAGGATAAAAATGATACCCAGGAAGAGCTTTTCCATACATTCAATGCCCTTTACGATTACGATAAACAGCTGGTATTCACCTGTGATAGACCGCCCTCCGAGCTGAAGAAATTTAATGACCGCCTGAAAAGCCGATTCCAGAGGGGGCTTATCGTCGATCTCCAGCCGCCCAGCTATGAAACAAGAATCGCTATTATAAAGAAGAAAATAGAACAAACGAATTATAATGATGAAATATCCCTGGAAGTCATCGAATTTATTGCGAAAAACATCACATCGAATATTCGTGACCTGGAAGCGGCTCTGAACAGAATAATCGGCTATTCCGATATAGTCAAAAAGGAAATAACCATAGAGTCGGTGAAAAATCTCCTGCAGCAGTATTTTTCCGTTTCTCCCCAGAGCGCCGTTTCCATCGGCAAAATCCAGAAAATAGTCTCTGAATACTTCAACGTCTCCATCCTGGATATCAAAGGCAAGAAAAGAACCCAGAAAATCACCTTTCCCCGTCATATAGCCATGTATCTATCCCGTGAGCTCACCGATTTTTCCACGACAGAGATTGGAATCGAATTCGGCGGAAAGGATCATACGACGGTCATGCATGCCTGTCAGCGCATAGACGAGAGATTGGCGGTGGATTCCACCCTTGAGCCTATGATTATGGAACTTAAGAAGAACATCTACTCTTAATCCCTTTCTTTAATTAAGAATGTAGAATGAAGAATTAGTTTCCTCCCCCACTTATAATTATAACTGTCTCCAACAAAAAAGCTCATTGCGAAAGACCAAGCCCTTTCTTTATTATACAAAGCCCTAATTCTCCCTTCTTCATTCTCAATTCTTCATTAAAAACCCCTGTGGAAAACTCTGTTAAAACGAACTGTATGGATCCGTGGAAAACTGTGTATAACCCGTCTGTCTGTGATTATGTGGATATTAATGCGGATTTTTCCTCAGACTTATTCTTTCCCTATTTTTCTCTAAGGGCTAATTTTAAGGGGCTTATCAACAAATTCACAGGCCCTACTACTACTTCTACTGTTTTATAAATTAATAAATTTAGAAAAAGAAGGGTTTTTCTTGAAAGCCATTTGTGCTATCATTTAAATCCATAATTATCCCCCCGCACAAGGAGTATTTTCATGAAATTCAGATGCGACAAAAATGTTATTTTAAAAGAAATTTCCATTGCCCAGGACATCGTCTCATCGAGAAATGCCCTTTCGATTCTATCGAATGTTCTTCTTGAAGCGGATAACAACAGTTTAACAATCAAAGCCACCGATCTTAAGGTCGGATTTGAAACAGTTATACCCGTTGATCTGGAAGAAGCAGGAAGCACCACCATTTACTGTGATAAATTCCTGGGAATCATCAAATCACTTCCCAGCGGCACTATCACCTTTGAACAGATTAATAACGAGAAAATGATCATCCGTACCGATGATGAAAATATCTCCTTCCAGCTGAATACCATTGATGCCGATAAATTCCCCGAATTACTTGCCGTGGAAGACTCCTCCTATTTTGAGCTTCCCCAGCAGATGTTTATGGAAATGATCTCCCATACAATTTTTTCCATCTCCGACGATGAAACCCGTTATTTCATGAATGGTGTCTACATGGAAAAAGAGGATTCCCAGCTTGTCATGGTCGGTACGGACGGACGGAGACTCTCCTATATCGGAAGGAAGTTCGAAGGGAATATTCCCGATTTCCCCGGCATCATTGTTCCCCCGAAAATTCTTCAGCTCATCAAGAAGCTGGCTTCCGGTGAAGGGAATATCCAGATCGCCGTTGTCGATAAATCGATTTTCGTCAGATTCGACAGTCAGAAGATCTCTTCTTCCCTCATTGACGGGCAGTTCCCCAATTACCGGAAGGTTATACCCGAAAATCAGGATAACCGCGTCGTCATCAGCAAGGAAGATCTATCCAACGCCTTGAGACGTGTTTCCATTCTGGCGGAGCATAAATCAAAGAAGATTTTCCTTACCGTTGATGCGGATCAGATCATTCTGAAATCAGAAGAGAGCGATGTGGGTACGGCAAGGGAAAAAGTTCCCTGTACCTACGACGGTCCGGAAACAACCTTTGCCCTGAACTATACCTATTTGATTGAACCTCTCAATGTTATCGATGAAGATAATATTCTCTTCCTGTTTACCGAGAAAAATCGGGCTGTCACTCTGCAGAGTAATCCGGAAAAGGATTACCTCCATGTGGTAATGCCCATGCAGATGGACTAAATTGGGATTTGACAGCGTCCGCTCACTGAATTTTCGAAATCTGGTAGATAGCCGGATTGATTTAACCGGAGCGGACAAAGTTTTTCTTGTCGGTCTGAACGGACAGGGCAAGACAAATTTTCTGGAGATGATCTATTATCTCTGTTATGCTTCCTCCTTCCGGGGAAAAACAGAAAAGGGCCTGTGCCGTCACGGAGAAGCGGGATTTTTCGTGGGCGGTAAATATTCCTTCACGGGGATTCAATACGGATCCCTGGGCATTTCCTTTAAAAACGGTGTGAGAACCGTGAAAATGGATGATAAAATCGTCCGGGACAGAAAGGAACTCATCAATAACATTCCCTGCGTTGTATTCTGCCATGACGATTTGACGTTTGTGAACGGATCCCCGGAACGAAAGCGCTGGTTTTTTGATCAGACCTTAAGTTATCAGTATCCCCTATACGTGGATTCCCTGCGAAAATACAAAAAAGTCCTGCTTCAACGGAATAAAGTCCTCAAGGAGAAACGGAGAGACCTTCTGGAAGTATATACCGATCAGATGGTTACCATCGGAAAGGAAATCCAGACCCGCCGAAAGGAACTGACAGAGCTTTTCAATACCCATTTCAATCGCTATTTCAGACACATTTCCGGACTGGAAGAGGAACTTTCCATTGTATATCAGCCCTCCTGGAGAGGATTGGAGGAAGAGAAGGATATTTTTGATTTCCTGAAATCCCGTGAAGAGAAGGAGATCTTCAAGGGATCCTCCCTGTATGGCCCTCACCGGGATAATTTCATGTTCATGCAGAAGGGAAAAAATTTTATAGATTTCGGCTCCACCGGGCAGATGAGGCTTATCTCATTGATTTTGCGCATCGCCCAGGCGGATTTTGTCAGCGCCAGCCAGGAGAAAAAACCTGTGCTGCTGCTGGATGACGTGCTATTGGAACTGGACAGGGAGAAAAGAGCGCTGTTCCTGGACAGCCTTCCCCCCTATGAACAGGCCTTTTTCACCTTTTTGCCCGGGGACGACACTTATACAAGAGGGCAAAATAGTTTATTCTTTGACATCGAAAAAGGACAATTAACAAAAAGATGAGAGAATCGGCCGATATCATATCACAGTTTTTTGACAGGGATGTTGTTCAGGAAGGAGAGGACTGGATCAAGCTGATTTCTTCCTGGGAAAGGATCGTAGGAACGGATCTGGCGGCTCATATCAAAATAAAGGATCTGAAAGGAACGACCCTCATACTGAACAGCGATCATCCGGGATGGGCCCAGATTTTCTTTATGAAAAAACGGGCTATTATGAATAAAATGATAAAACAGTTTCCCCGGGCGACCATCAGAAGCTTCCGCGTTCTATGCGATAATAAAAGCATTAACAGGGAATTGATGGAAAATGCCCGTGTTATCGAGGAATATAAAAACGAACCGGAAAAGGAAAATTCCGTCAAGCCTGACAATGAATTCTCCGATCTTTTGAAAAACTTAAGGAATTTGGGAGAATAATGGACTGCTTCGCAGTTGACATAATCTTTCCTTGCAACTAAAATTATTTCGCTTTTATTGTCAAATAATTGAGTGTAATATATTATCAGGAGACTGACAGATGAAAAGAACATATCAGCCCAGCAAGACTAAAAGAAACAGAAGATGGGGTTTCCGGGCTCGAATGAAAACCAAGAATGGTCGCGCCGTTCTCTCCAGAAGAAGAAGAAAGGGTAGAAAAAAGCTTTCCATTTCTAATGAAAAGAAACCTTACTAGAGATGAACGAATCGGAAGCGCTTCCGATTTCAAGAAAATTTTTGCGTCCGCTGCATCAATGTCATGCAGGGGCGCAAAAATTTTTTTTATTCAAAATGACAGGGAATATAACCGGATCGGTATAACGTTACGACGAAAATACGGTAATGCCGTGGAAAGAAATTACGGCCGTCGTATAATGAAAGAATTGTACAGGAATAATAAGAATTCTATTAAACAGGGTTTTGATATAATTTTTATTATCTATCCTGGCAATTATGACTTCAGGGATAGGGAAGAACAGTTTCAAATCCTTATGAGAAGGTCCGGTCTTGTTAAAGGAAATTAATTCGTTTTTGGGCAGAGCATTTCGTTTATTTGTTCTGTTCTATAGAAAGTTCATTTCTCCTTTTTTTCCGAGTAGCTGTCGGTTTACTCCGACCTGTTCAGCCTATACCGCAGAAGCTTTACAAAAGTATGGATTTGCCAAGGGTATGTATTTAGGAATCAGACGGATACTAAGATGTCATCCCCGCAATCCAGGCGGTTATGATCCGGTTCCCTGACCTTATTAAAAAAGTTACCCCTTAGCGGGCTTTACACAGGAGTGATAATGGATAAAAACGTCGTACTGGCCGTTGTTTTAAGTTTTGTTGTGATTATGGGTTTTTCCTTTCTTCAGCAGAGGATGTTCCCTAAAAATGAAATAAGTCAAACCGAAGTTGTGGAAAATCAACCTCAGGAAAACAGCGAAACTGAAGTAACCCTTTCCCAGGATAACGTTGTAAACGGATCCGCCCTATCCGTCAGCAGTGGCGATTACAGCGTCTATGCAAGCGAGGGCCAGGCGCCCGCCGCTTCTCAGATCATCACCATGAATACGGATCTCTATGAGATACAATTTTCCACCCTGGGCGGTGATATCACTTCCCTGAAGCTGAAAGAGCACGTAGGCGACAACGGGGAACAGGTTAATATGGTGTATCCCGTTACGGAAAACCGGGCGGCCTTTGAGTTATCCTTCGGAGAAAATTATTCCCGTCCCGTCAGAGACGCATTTTATTTCAAAAAGACCGGTGATTACGAGTATCATTTTTACCAGTCCTTCGTTATGAACTACAGCGACGGAACTTCCAGCGCCCCCTTCACCATCACAAAGAAGTACCGCTTTGTTCCCAATGAATATATGATGGAAATGACCGTGGAAATGGAAAATTCCGTAAATGAATATATTCCCCTTAATTATGACGGAATAGCCTATACCCTTACCTACGGTCCTCAGATTGGTCCCGACTTTGAGAAGCTGGACGGCCGCTACTATTTCCGTCAGTTCCAGACCTATAAGAATGAAAAGGTTGAGCTGGTTAACCGGGGTACGAAGAAAAATCAGTTTGTTGTGGACGACTATGTGAACTGGGCTTCTATCAGCGGAAAGTACTTTTCCGTCGCCGCTATTACCGATTCCACGAAATATAAAGTCATCTTTGATAACAGAGAGACAGGATCGACCGGTAAGGAAGCGTCCTACATGTCTTTCGCCCGGCCGTCCATCGGCAGTTCGAAGAACAGCGACACTTTTCACTTCTATATAGGGCCCAAGGATAAGAGCATCCTCTCCCTCTATAACAACAATCTTGACAACAGTTTCAATTTCTCCAACATGAAGCTGGATGAGCTTTCCCAGGCCGGCGGTATACTGGCCCCCATCCAGTGGCTCTTAAAACTGATTATTGAGCTGGTGTACAAGGTCATTCCCAACTATGGTATCGCCATTATCATTATGACCCTTCTCATCAAGCTTGTTCTTTTTCCCGTTACCCACAAGAGTTACGAATCGACCGCGAAAATGCAGGAGATTCAGCCTCTCGTCAAGGAAATACAGGAAAAGTTTAAGGATGATCCCCAGAAACTGAACGGGGAAATGGCAAAAGTGTATAAGGAACAGGGAGTCAGTCCCCTGGGCGGATGTCTTCCCATGGTGCTCCAGATGCCTATCCTTTTTGCCGTGTACGGTATGCTTAACCGGTATTTTGACCTGCGGGGAGCCGTTTTTATCCCCGGCTGGATCAATGACCTTTCCGCTCCCGAATCGGTATGGAATTTTGCTCCCGTAAGCATCCCCTTTAATATCGGAAGCGATTTGCGTCTGCTTCCCATTATTTACGTGGCGACTCAGCTGCTGTCCATGAGAATTACTCAGAGCACGCAGACGGCAGGGCAGACGGGAGCCCAGCAGAAAATGATGATGTACGGTATGCCGGCCATGTTCTTTTTCGTCCTTTACAATGTACCCTCCGGTCTTCTTATCTACTGGATTACCATGAACGTCATGACGACGGCTCAGCAGTATTATATTACCCGCAAGAAGAAGATTCAGGACGGTCTGCTAGAGACAAAAAAGAATAAAAAGGGCAAATAATATGAGATTGTGCCGGCCTCGGGCCGGTTTCAGGAGATAAACATGATTAAGGAATTCGAAGGAAAGACCGAAAAGGACGCCATTCAAAAGGCTGTTTCCGAACTCGGCCTGACGCAGGATCAATTCGAAGTAGAGATCCTGTCGGCGGAAAAGTCCGGTTTCCTCTTTAAGAAAGGAACGGTACGAATTCGGGCTCATTTTGACGATAGCCAATTTACCTTCAAGGATGAGAGACCCGATCTTGTGCCGGAGAACGATTTAGAGAAAAAACTGATCGACTTTACCACCAACGTAATTAAAAATATGGGTTATGAAGCCGTTGTCACCCTCAAGGAAAGGGAGCAGGAAAAACTGATTTTTTCCATCGAGTCGGAAAATTCAGCGATTATCATCGGCCGCAAGGGTAAAAATATCGACGCCCTTCAGCTCCTGGCTAACGTTTATGAAAGCCGAATCGCCGGGGGTAAAAGTCAGAATAGAATCATACTGGATGCGGAAAACTATCGCCGCCGCCGGGAAGAGAATCTGATTAAAATAGCCGAGAAAACTGCCGAAGCCGTGGTAAAAACCAAGTCTTCCAAGCTTCTTGAGCCGATGAATCCCTTTGAGAGAAGGCTGATTCATACGACCCTGAATGACAGGAACGATGTCATGACCAAGAGTGAAGGTGAAGGACTTTTCAAGAGAGTCCGGATTATTTACAAGGGTTCGCGCTAGAAATGCGAAAGCGGATAGCGTAAAGATGAAAGGGGCTGCTCTCAGGGAGCAGCCTTTTTTTATGTCTGATAGGGTTCAAAATCGGCCGGAAGATAGTGCCTGCCGTTAATGGCTATGTACGTCATGGCACCGGTTTTCAAATCAAGGATCAAATCGATATGAGTGATGGATGAATCGGTTACATCAAGAGTGACTGACGCCGTGCCCGAAAGGATTGCCATATTGCTATCAACCAGCATAGGAAGAATCGTCACTCCTCCTGTGATATTTCCGCTATGATCAGAGAAGGTATAGGAGGAATGAACCTTATTAATCATACGGACTTCATAATTTCCCGTCGAAAGGGATATTATATCCCCGCCGATGCTGATTGAAGGCTCATTAATGATAAATACCGTATTTGCATGGGTTGTGTCGGTTTCGGTCTTCGCGGCGGTGAAGGGGGATTTTTCCATTATCTCATCGGGAGAAAGGTAAAAAGACGCGATAATAGCTTCCATTTCGCCGGCCAGTTCATCGGTTACGCGGCCATACTCCTGTGACGTCGAATCTGACCCACTATCACAGGAACCAAAAAATAGCGTGACGACAGACAGTAGAAAGAGCAAAAATTTTTTTTCCATAATACATCCTGTAAGTGAAATATCTGGAAAAATATATACCCCATTATTATTAATGGAAATAGATTTTTGCCATTAATAAAGATTATTTTGAGATATTGAAATTAGAGATTTGATAGAAATTCTTCTTTTTGACTGCGCAGGACTTCCTTTTTGGGAAGTTCACGTTTTTTACCCGATTCATCAATGCTGACAAAGGTCACCTTGTTTTCGAATACCAAGCTCTCCTTGTCTTCACCGGGTGAGTCGGCAAAAACATTCACCATATAGGTGATGCTGCTGGTTCCCTGGTTGCAGGGCAGGATATGAAAGCGGAGAATGGATCCGTTGGGAACGGCTTTTTCAAAACTGATTTTGTCCATCGCCCGGGTGACCAGTTTATAGCCGGGAAAATCCCGGGAAGCGGTGAGCCAGGCGAATTCATCGACCCAGCTGAGCATCTGTCCCCCGAAAAGGTTATCGTGCTGATTTAGGTGTTCGAACCGGACAATGGTATAGTTATTCATGGGAAAAACCTACCATCGTCCGGATAACTTGTCAATTATGATTTGTATACTTGAAAAAATAAAAAAAAAGGACTATTGCCTATACCAATAATGCAATAGTCCTTTCATTAATAAGTTAATTTATATCTATCTAGTTTTATTCATCAGCTTCAATGAAAGACTGAAAATCTGCAATATTATAGGTGTTATTACCAATGGTAAAAGTGCCTTTAGCACTCTTAAATGAATCATCCGAAGCGTCCATTACCAAAGTAAAGTCAAAATCAACATCTGAAATATCAGAAAATCCACTGATTGTATAATCTCCCGTTGCACTCATGGTAATAGTACCAGTCATATTCTCATTCTGATCAGATGTAGTATCCATGGACATTGTTAAAGAACTTGTACCGGATAATGTTCCACTGGTGGTATAACCCTTACTATCAGTGAAGGAAATTGCTGAATTAGATAAAGTCATAGAAAATACCATATCCATATCCATTGTCACTATTCCAGTATTTATATCATAAGACATTGAGTTAATAGTCAAAGTACAATTATAATCACTTCCATTATAAGTATATGTGCTTGTTCCTCCTTGGTAAGAATTCATTGAATTATTAAAAAAAGTGGCAAAAGCAGAATCATGATCATCCAAATCTTCAGTCACATCCATTTGAGTACCTAAAAAGACACTAGCCAGATCATAGAGCTCCTGCGATACTGTACCGTCATTTATGGCTGTGAAGTCGGTCGGTGCAGGAGCTGAATTACCACTAGCATCTTCGCAAGAAAAGAAAGTAATAGACATGGCTACTACTAAAAAAAGAACAACGAGTTTTTTCATTTGATTCTCCTATTCAATTAGAAATATTGTATTTATGTATACTCTATCACTAATAAAATGAATTTACAGTCATAAAAAAAAATATGATAAAAATGTGTTTACATATTCAAAGAATATGACCTTTAATGCTGAAGAATCATATTCTTTGAGTATTTAAAGTTTGTAAAGGTCAAACTTCTTATCAAATTCCAGACTAACCGGGAGAAGTTCCGTTTTGGATGATGCCACTGTTTCCAGAAAATACCGATGGATCCCCGTGTAGCCGGTCAGTTCCGGATGGAAACTGGCGGCCAGGCAGTTATTTTGTCGTACCAATACGGGGACTTCTTCATGGCTGGCCATCACGTCCGTATTTTCCCCCAATGAGTGGATGCGAGGGGCTCGGATGAACAGGGCGGGTACGGTATCTCCTCCCCAGATCAAATCCGTTTCGAAGCTGTCCTTTTGCCGTCCATAGGCGTTACGTGTCACACGGTAATCCATAGCCGACAGAGTAGGCTGATCGGAATTCTCCACACCCGAGGAGAGCATTATCATACCGGCGCAGGTTCCGAAAACGGGAAGTCCCTCACTGATCAAGCGGGACAGATCGTCCCACATATCCATTCTCTGCAGAAGACGATACATCACGGTGCTCTCTCCGCCGGGAATAATGAGACAGCTGATGCGGTTAAGTTCCTGCCGGCATTTTACAAGCAGAGGCTTGTAACCCAGGTTTTTCAAAACACCTTCGTGGGCGGCAAAGCCGCCCTGAAGGGCCAGTATTCCCGGCCTTTCCATTACCAGCCCCGTCCGGCCATACGCTGTTCAGGAAGAAGTTCATCCATACCGATTCCGGTCATGGGAAGCCCCAGATTACGGGAAACCCTGGCCAAAGTCTCGGGATCCTCATAACGGGTGACCGCTTCGACAATCGCTGCCGCCCGCTTCGCGGGATTCTCCGATTTGAATATGCCCGAACCGACAAAAACCGCCTCTGCCCCCAGCTGCATCATCAGAGCCGCATCGGCCGGAGTGGCCACCCCGCCGGCGGAGAAATTGGGGACGGGTAATTTTCCTCTGACCGCCACTTCCAGAACAAGCTCATAGGGCGCGCCCATTTCCTTGGCCACGGTCATAAGGGTTTCCCTGGGAAGAGCCGTAATCCGGGCGATATCCTCCCTGAGGGTTCTCATATGTCTTACCGCTTCGGATATGTCTCCCGTACCGGCTTCGCCTTTGGTGCGGATCATGGCGGCTCCTTCCCCTATGCGCCTGAGGGCTTCGCCCAGATTCCGGCAGCCGCAGACGAAGGGAACGGTGAAATCGTCCTTGAGAATATGATAACGGTCATCCGCAGGGGTAAGGACTTCCGACTCGTCGATGAAGTCTATTTCCAGGGATTCGAGAATACTTGCTTCGGTGAAATGTCCTATCCGGCATTTAGCCATAACCGGTATGGTCACGGCGTTCTGAATCCCGATAATCATCTCGGGATCGGACATGCGCGCCACGCCCCCGTCCTTGCGGATATCCGCCGGTACTCTTTCCAGGGCCATGACAGCCGCCGCTCCGGCTTCTTCGGCAATTCGTGCCTGCTCGGGAGTCACCACGTCCATAATGACGCCTCCCTTCAGCATTTCTGCCAATCCCACTTTACTTTTCCATGTTGCCGTCCGTTTTTCGGACCAGGTCTGTTCGCTCATCGCGTCCTCCAGCCTTGTATCAACCCAGATTCAGTTTTCTGATTTCCTCCAGACCCAAAAGGACAAGTTCGGGGACGATTTTATCGAATAGATGGTACTTTTCATAAAGCCCGGCATGTTCACCCGTGGCTATTACGGTGACATTCTGCTCGGCAAAGCATTCGCGCGACAGGCGGTTAATCAGCTCCTTGAGCATACCCAAAGTGCCGAAGAACAAGCCGCTTTGAATCCCGCTGACCGTGTTTCTGCCGCAGACTTTGGAGACGGGCTGTATTTCCACCACAGGAAGCCGGGCCGTACGGTCTGCAAGTGCTTCCATGGCTATATCCAGTCCCGGAATAAGACAGCCTCCCAGATATTCCCGGTCCCTGCTGACGGCGCACAAACTCGTCGCCGTGCCGAAATCGACAATAATGAGATTATTTCCCGGAGAAAGGCTTAGCGCCGCGGCGGCGTTGGCGATCAGGTCGGCACCCAGCTCTGAGTGGTTGGTGTACTTCACCTGCAGTCCGCTTTTCACACCGGCTCGTAAAGTCAAAGCCTGAAGATGAAAGTAGTCCCGGCAGCATCGCTCAATCTCGCCGTTCAGCTCGGGAACGACGGAACAGAAGACAAATGCCTCCAGATCTTCTTTTTGGAAATTTTTCACAGCAAGCCATTGCAGGAGAAAGAGTCCTATCTCGTCTGCTGTCGAGCGGGGGGAGGTTTCTTTATGGAATGTTCCTAATACCTTGCCCTTGTGAATCATTCCGCCGAAAAGACGGGAACTTCCCACATCCAATGCCAAAGTCATCAGTACCTGTCCTTCTGAATCAAGTCTGAATTGATTAAGATTAGTTAGTTTACGGCCGGTACCGTTCGTTAAGAATCGATTCGGCCGGGGTTATAGTAATCCCGGCGGTAAAAAAAAGTCAATGTGGAGGATAATTTAAAATCAGAAATGGATTTTTTTCATTTATGTATATATTATGTGTCATATTTGTGTAGAACATGTGAATGTCTATATAGTAAGGATAAAAAATGAGAATAATAATAAAAGGAATTCTAGCGCTTCTTTTCCTGGCTCTGCTATCCGGATGTCCGGACGGTATGATCGGCTTGGGAGATAAGGTTGATCTGGATCCCCCTTCTTTAGTCATAGGCAGTTACGAGGACGGAACGCCCATCTCCAACGGAGATTACGTGCGGGGAACGATCCTTCTGTCCGGTTCCGTCTCAGACGATACCGGCGTCAAATCGGTGAGAATCTCCGTGGAAGGGGCGGATGCCTCCATAGATGCGACCCTTGGCGGCGACGGCACTTCCTGGAGCGCCCCTGTCGATACGGCCCGCTACGGGGACGGGGAGAAGGAAATTCTCCTTACCGTCACCGATAAAGCACCCGAACCCCGGACATATGAGACCCGCCTTCTTCTCTTTTTTGATAATACCCCGCCGGTCGTGCTGGTTAAGGAACCGTCGGGATACGAATCCACCGATTTTACGGACAGCATTATTTCTCTCAAGGGGGAAGCTTCCGATCCCTTCCGGGTCAGAAGGGTCGATGTCAGCCTGGAGGGGGGATCGGGCAGTCTGGGGGATGTGGAAGGAACCAATACCTGGAACTGCACCTTTGAGAGTCCCGGGACCGGATCCTATATCTTTAGAGTTTCGGCGGAGGATTACGCGGGAAACGTGAGCACTCATTTTTATCATTACGATGATATTCTTACGGCCGACGGCAATGTGTATATGACGCCCGAGGAGATTTACGACGTGGAAAATGGGGTGGCTGGGAAAAATATAACCCCAAGCGGACTTAAGGCCCTCGAGCTGGACGAAATGACACTTTCGATCAGTATGGAGCTGGATAATCCGGATATAACCATCAGCAATCCCGATCCCTCAGCTCTTGTGGTGGATAACGTTATGTCCGGTTCCGCCAAATTTCTCGGCTCCGTTTCCGATGACGACGGGGTGGATACCTCTACGCTGGAAATCCGCTTTGACAACGGTTTCTGGGAGCCTGTAGGCCGTGTGAACGGTTCGGGAAGATTCGTGACCTGGACCCATACCAGGACTTATACTTCTTCGGGGGACCACTATTTTCAGATTCGTGTTGACGATATCTACGGGGTGTCTCAGCTTTCTCCCCTCGTGAATTTCCGCATTAACGTGGATGCCGCCAAGGTGGATATCGATTTTCCGGCCATGAGCCAGTATCTGAACGTCTCCGATTACACGATCACCGGCACAGCTCTGGATACGGGAGGCGGCGTCACAGATCTGCAGATAAGCCTGGACGAGGGCTCGACCTGGAACGAAGTGGACACAACGCCCTCCCTTCCCAGCGAAAGCGTCAGCTGGTCCTACCGTGTCGAGGGAGGGGAGCAAGGCTCTATTCCCGTAAAGATGCGGGCCAGCGATGATTCGGGGGGCACCTGGTCCTATACGAATGTGCAGTACACCGTGGATACGACCGCACCCATCACTTCTTTTGTCTCCCCCGCCGGCGGCAGTTATGTCAATGGCGATGTGACCTTGCGCGGCAGCTGCACCGATAACAATCAGCTGGCGTCGGTCCGTCTGAAGATCGGGGACGATCCGGCGGAGCCATGGATAGATATTGATGAGCAGGATCTGTACAGCTGGACCTATACCTTTGCTTCGGATGATTACGAAAACGGGACCGCCGGCGACGAAACGGCGCCGGGGAGCGGAGTTTACGCCGTTAACTGTTATATTGAGGCGACGGACAAAGCCGGAAACGTAAAGGTTACGCCTTCCGGTGCCTTTGTACTGAATATCGATAATGAGCTCGATAAGCCTTCGGTCACGGTGATTTCTCCCCGGTCCGGAGACAGTGTGGGCGGTTCGGTTCTCCTGACGGGAACGTCCTATGACGATGACGGAGAGGTATACGGCGTTTATGTGCAGCTGGACGTTAACACTCCCCCGGGAGGGGAGCCCGATTTCGCCGATAAAGTAAGCCTGAGCGGAGGCGGTATTGATTTTGACGGATCGGGAAGTTCCTCACCCGTGACGTTGCTGGACGAGACGAAAGCCTACCTGGCAGAGGGCTCCTCTCCCTGGAGCGTTTCGCTGAACAGTTCCGGTGAGCTTTACAGCACCGAAGCGGGGCACAGCGGGGATATTTACGCCCGGATCTGGGCCGTGGACAAGGACGGGGGCGCAGACAGCGTGGCCGGAGATGTGCAGACGCTCCATTTTCGCTTTGACGATACGATTCCGGTTATCGGGGAATTGACGCCTTCCACCGAATCCTACGTAAAGGATACCTTTACCATAGAAGGAAATCTGTCCGACGAGACGCAGATTAAGCATCTGGAAGTCAGTTACGACGGGGGAACTTCCTATCATTATATTATAAAGGACGGCACCGTTCAGCCGGGTTACTCGGGAGCCGGATCCGCTGTGAACACCGATTATGCCATCAGCCTGCCGGTCAATACGGCTTCCATTCCCGATGTCGGCGGCGTCACGAGCGATGATATCCTGATTCGCTTCAAAGCGACGGATAATACGAACTATCAATCACAGGAATCGCTGGTTTATTATGTGGACAACAATCTGCCCACGGCTTGGATGACTCAGGATACCTCGGATATTTACGGAAGCGGAGACAATGGGCTATTTACCGGTTTCGCCGATGATGAGGGAACGGTCAGCGGCGTGGAAAGAGTTGTTCTTTACATAGAGAAGGACGGTTTCTTCTACGATCAGAAGGACGGAACAGCCGCCGCGCTGACGACGGAAGAGATTAATGGCAGTGATACTCCCTTTCCTTCCGATCCGGATTATCTCATGACCATCGATTCCACCGTGGAAACCCTATCGGGAAGCAATTCCGACGGGGACGGACTGGAGGAGGAGCTGAACGTCGGCTCTTTCTATGAGTGGAAGGCCCGCATTAATTCGACGAATATTCCGGACGGAGTCGCCACGCTTCACTATGTGGCTTACGACCGGGCGCAGAACAGGGTACACGGCAGTCAGATGATCTTCGTGAAAAACGACAAGCCCTCCATCACGTCGGTGGACGTCGGTTATGACCTGGATGGCAACGGCACGGTGGAGGGAGACGAAATATTTCCCTATACCGGCGAATTCAAGGCCAGGAGCCGGCTGTATTTCCATGTGAACGCCACCGACGGCGGAGGCATTACGCAGTTTCGCCTGTATGAGGGTAGCGACTCTTCGGGGTCATCCGTTCTTTCCGCGTCCGAAGGGCAACTGGACATTTCTTCCCTGGCCGACGGAGAGTATACCTATTTCTGCCAGGTTACCGACGGTGACGGGATTACGGCGGAAAAGACGATTCTTGTGGAAATCGATAATGTGGATGACGACGCTCCGGTGGTGACGCTGGACAGTCTGAGCCGGGAGAGCGTCGTTGACGGTCATCTGGAGCCTGCGGGAGCGAGCCTTCTGGACGGGAGCGATGCCGATGTCAGCGGAACGGTGAAGTTTACCGGACGGGTTTCCGATGATCAGGGAATCGAGGAGTTCCGGCTGAATCTGGACGGGAACGAGACGGTTCTGGCCAATTGGGAAAACGGATATTTCGTTTCCCGTGCGAGCGGCTTTACCATAGATGAGCAGACCTTCGATCCCGGCCTGGGCCATCAGATTTCCTGGACCTATGTCTGGAACTCCGCCGAAGTGACCGGAGTGGCCGCTCTGGATGTGATAGCCCGGTTTACGGCGGTGGACTTTGCCGATACGGCGAACAGCGATGAAAAAAGTCTCACTTTCGATGTGGTTCCTTATATAAGCGGGATAGATACATACCTGAGTTCTGCTTTCGACAGCAAATTCGCCCGTTCGGCCCGGGGAGCCTATCCGGTATGGGTGAACAGCGCCGACGGCGGATGGGAGACTGTCGTTCTGAGCGGATACAATCTTAATCCGGTCGGCACAGGCGGAGCGGGAAGCGATGTGCGGCTCAGCTCCGACGGGGACAGCCTTGACGGGAGCGGCCAGAAAACCGGCAAGGGGCTGATCTATACCGGGGTTAATGCTACTTATACCAGCCTGCAGGCGGATATGCGGATCGACGGGGCGGGGGCTTTGGACGGCTCCGGCTACCTGACGGTCTTCACCAACGGAATTCCCTCTATCAACAATATTAATGATAACGGCGGCAACGGAGAGGCAGATGTCATCAATCCTTCCCTGAATGACGACAGGAAGCTGCAGGTTTGGGATCTGCGCCTTCTGAAAAATGAGTTTTCCCTGGCGAAGAACGCGGTTTACCCCTCCATGTCCATGAACGGGGATACGCCGGAGTTCGCCTACCAGAACAATTCCCAGGGGTGGGGTATCTCCCTTTACAATGACGGGACGACGGAAAAGTACGTTTACGAAAACTGGGACTTGTTTACTTTTAGCGCTATCGATCACAATTCCAGCGGGGACCATGCCTCTCTCTACGATATCAACGTGGTGAATGGTAACTTTGGAGATTTCAATTCGGGGAACTACGGGGGAATTCTCATGACCCTCTTCGAAGACGTCCCGGCTACCAGTTGGGATTACTGGGCCTATCGTATCAATGACAATCAGATCTGGCTGGAAAATCTGGTGGATGAAACAAGAAAATCCACGGCCGTTCTGGATCGCTATCGCTACCCCGATATCTCTCTGAAAGGAAACAGCGGGGAAACCGATGTGTTCTATACCCTTTACGACCGGCTTAACGATAAAATTATCTTCCGCCATTTCCTGGCCGGCACGTCCGGCGGTATAGCCGGCGGGATGGGCGGCCGGATAAATAACGAAGGCACCGCCATCTATGCAAGCGTGCCCCAGTATGAACCGGACGGTTCTTTCCCCGAATATGACGGGAATGAAATGCGCTTCGTGAATAATAACCAGACCGGAAAAACCCCGGCAGGACGGCAGGAGCTCGTGACGGAGAATACCGGCGAGTTTACCGCCGTGGACGGTACTGCGGACGGAAGCACGGCGGTGGTCGCCTGGTATGACGCCGCGGGCACAGGGCGGATACGGCTCATGTACAATATCGACCCGGATAATGGGGATACCTGGGAGACCATTGGCGCCGACAGTTTGATCGATTCGGGACATGGCGGGGAATATTTGGACCTGCGTATCGATTCGGGGAACAATATCCATCTGGCCTATTACGATAACAACAACGGCGATTTGAGATATATCTATATTCCTGTCAACGATTTTGCTTCGGGCAGCTTCGGCGAAATACAGAAGATGGTCGTGGACAGTTACCTGGACGTGGGCGACCGTCTTACCCTGGAACTGAATGGCGGAGACAAGCCTTTCATCGCCTACAAGGGAGTGAACCGCTCGGGCAAGGCGGCCTGGATGACCGGTTCCGTGGGGCCCGGCGTAAACGGGGACGATGAGTACACGGGGCTGTGGGAAGTCAGTATCCTGCCTGCGAAAATCAGCAATACCGATTCCAACCGGTTCTGCGTAGGCGTGGATACCCACGGGCTTCCCGTTGTGGGTTATACCAACGGGGGAATCGAATATATCCGAATGCTCGGGGATCTGGCAGACTGAGAGGAGTACTGAAAAATGAATAAAATAGGATACGCGTTTTTCGTCCTGATACTGGGGGCGACCGCCCTTTTGGGTGCGGGCGGTAAGGAAGAACCGGAATACAATAGAGCAAACGGGCTGGAATCCTGGACATACAGTTACGACCTTTCCAGCCAAGAAGAAGGGCTTTATAACATTATCGTAGAGGGAGAGGACCGGGCCGGTAACGTGAGCCAGGCCGGGCCTTTTAACCTGTATATCGACGGGGAATCGGATCTGCCGCAGACGGCTGTGGTGAGCCCCGTCGCGGGCAGTCTGATCAAGGACAACCTGAACGTAGTGGGATCCGCCAGCGACGACGACGGAATCGCCCTGGTGGAGATAAGCCTGGACGGCGGGGCCTACGCGGCTTGCGAGGGAACGGAATTCTGGGATTACTATATTCCCCTGGGCAATTTGACGGACGGTCACCATGAGATAAGCCTGCGGGCTACCGACGTAAACGGTCTGACCGGACCGGAGAATACCGTCTCCTTCGGGGTGGATAAGGACATTCCCCGCATTAGAATCGATTCCCCGGAAAAGGGAGCCTTTCTAAAAGATACGGTTCTGCTCTCGGGCACAGTGGAAGACAGAAGCGGCCTCTCCGATCTTTACATCACACACCGGGAAAGCGGTGTAACCGACAGGGTTGGTCTCAAATTCGATAAAGAGGCGGGCCTGTATCGTTTTGCCTACAAAATCAGCACAAAGGATTTCGAAGAGGGCGTTCATAACCTCACCCTGGCCACAACGGATGTTTCCGGCTTTCGGGGGGAAGATAACTTTCTCTTTTTTGCCGATAATACCCCGCCCGAACTGGAAATACTGACTCCCGGCGAAGACGAGCGGGTCAACGGTGAGGTGCTGATCGGCGGTTTCGTCAGGGACGACGTGGGCGTGAAAAGAATTTTCCTCCGCCTCGCGGACGGGGAGGAAAGGGAAGCGGCAGTTCTGCCGGGAAGTTCCTACTGGCAGGTAAATCTATCTCTGGAAGGAATCCCCTACGGTAGCCGGACGGTGGAAATAGTCGCCGAGGATAACAGCGGCAACGTCTCTGAGGAGAAAATTAAAATTCTCCATGACGAAAAGAGCGATCTGCCCGTACTTTCCCTTTTCGGGCCTGAGCGGACCGGGGTGGAGGAAGAGACGGTTCAGCTGGGACTCATCGCCCGGGACGATGACGGAATCCGCGCTATAGAGTATTCCCTGGACGGGGAAAGTCCCCGGAGGGAAATGGCCTGCGAAGGCACCGTTCTGGAACTGACCGGACTGGAACCGGGTCGGCATAAGCTGGTGGCCCGGGCCGTTGATACCAATGATAAATTGGGTGAGACGGAGCAGTTGAGCTTTACTGTGCCCAAACTGTCTCAGAAAAATCCCCTGGCGCCCGTGGAGGAGATTCGTTTTTCCGCCGGAGGCCCTCTTCTGCTTACCGAATCGGGCATACTCGTCGAAGGTACCGCTCCCGGCCGGGGAAATACCCTGTCCTATGCTCTTCTGAACGGGGAAGATCCGGTTTACGAGAATCTGGCCAGGGATGGCGACGGCGGTTTTCGCCTGGAAATTCCGGCGGAGAATTTGACTGACGGTCAGTACGCCCTGGCGTTCCGCTCCCAGTCTGAAGAGGGAAATTTCTCGGAAAACCTTATCCTGATAAGCCGGGACAGCCAGCCTCCCGAACTTACCTTGCTTTCTCCCGGTCCGGAAGAGATTCTGAACGGGAAGATCCTGCTGGCCGGTAAGGTACAGGATCAAAGCGGTGATGTCCTGGTTGAAATCAGCGACGACGGGGAAAATTATCTTCCCGTGGAAGGGGGAAAGAGCTTTTCCCATGAGATCGACTTGAATCGCTATGAAGGGGATCCCTCCCTGACTTTACGGCTGAGCGATTCCCGGGGCCTTTCCCGGCTCGTGCCCCTCTCCATCGGTCAGAATGCCGATGCAGACATACCGCGGGTAATTCTGGATTACCCCCTGGCCGATTCCCTGGTAAACGGTCCGGTAGGTTTGAACGGTACCGCTCTGGATGATGATGGTATAGGCGCCGTTCTTTATCGCGTTGGCGAGGAGGAGTGGCATAGAACAGAGGGAAGCTACTCTTTTTCCCTGCCCTTTGATCCGGGCGACCGGCCCGATGGAGACTTTACGGTTTATCTCAAATGCGAGGATCTCAACGGACGGGAGAGCAGCGTGGTGGAGAGAACTTTCTCCGTGAGCCGTAAATCCCCGGAAATTATGATCGATTCACCTGTTCCGGAAGACATTCTCAAAGGGGTGGGAGTTCTGCAGGGGACGGCGAAGGATGACAACGGCATCGCCGGGGTTTATGTCTCTACCGATAACGGGCTGAGTTACCAAAAGGCCCGGGGAGAGGAGAACTGGGTCTATTCCCTGGATACGACCGTGCTTCCCGACGGGCCCCTTTCTCTGTTTATCAAAGCGGTTGACCGGGCGGGTATGGAATCCTACTTTACCAGTCTTATCAATATAGACAACCGGGCTCCCTCCATTAAACTGGATTTTCCCCGGGGGAATGACGAAATATTCCGCCGCTTTACCATCGAAGGGGTCGTTTCCGATCTGAATAGCCTGGAGGAAGTGAATTATACTCTGGCCTCCCGGGATGATCCGCAGGAGGGTTCGGAATGGGCATACTCCCTTCTCAAGGGAGAGGAAAGGACCCTTCGCATCAATCGGACCGTCGATCTTTCCGAACGCGAATCGGGCTGGTATATCCTCAGTCTCACCGCTGTGGACCGGGCGGGGAACCGAAGCCGCATAAGCCGCGACATCTATCTGAACGGTGAAGCCGACAGAGCCGGCGTATCCCTGCTATACCCACTGGAAGGGGCCGGACAGAGCGGTGCCGTTCTCATAGAGGGGACTCTTGAGAAAGGCGGGGATTCCGGTGGGGTTGATCTTTTTCTGGACGGGGAGTCGACGGGCACGGCACTTGCCGGAGAAGACGGATTTTTCCATTTCACTCTGGACGGGGAGACCCTGACCCGGGGAGATCATGTTCTTCTGGCCCGGAGCGGGAATTCCCAGACGGAGGAGAGGCATTTCACCTATGACGGCGAAGGGCCGTGGATCTCTTTCGAAGGCTACGAATCGGGCGATTTCCTGACCGAAAGGACTTTTATTACCGGTAGAACGGGATACGGAGATGTTCCCCTGGACCGTATCGAATACAGTTTTGACAAGGGGCGCTCCTTCAGAATACTCCCGGGAGGGAAGGTTTCCCGCAGGAAAGGAGAGGATGGGGCATCATGGAAAGTCCGTATCGAAACGGAGTCCTATCCCGACGGGGATCTTCCGGTAATCGCCAAGGCCTACTACGGGGACGGAAGCCAGGCCACGGCGGAGATCTTGCTGAAGGTGGATAAAACGGCGCCGCAGATAACTATCAACGCTCCCTCCGAAGGAGAAAGTTTTAACGATGTCCTCACTGTCAGCGGAGATACCGAGGACAGCAACGGCATGAGCGGAGTTGCCCTACTGCTCAGGGAAGGTGACAAGAGCGGATACGAACTGCCCTCCTTTGTGCAGGGGCTTTTCCTTGACTTCCAGGTCCTCGGGGCCACCTTCGGGGAACAGGGCGTGGGACTGACCTTCTTTGAGGACAATGTAAAGCTTCAGGTTCAGGCGGGTATTGCCCCTCCGGGCCGATTCTCGGGGCTTGTCCTGGGCGGTAAGCTGCTGGCCAATGTGGCGACGATTCCCTACAGCTACGTTCTAGGTCCGGATTGGGCTGATTTTTCCACATCCCTGGCGGTGGGAGCGAATTTCTCCTACTTTACCATGTCCGGAGAGTCTCTGGGATTCTCCTCCGACGGGGTGGTGCTGGGCTCCATACTGTTTCAGTGGGAGCTGATTAAATTTGAGACTGACCGCTGGTCTGTTCTTAATGATTACTCCCTCTATGTGGAGGAAAGTCTGTGGTTCATCTCATCGGACGTGCAAGCCGGTCTGGTGCCCCGGTTCAGCGTAGGCTGCCGGGTGGGAATCTTCTAGGAGGTAAAGCTCCTCAGAAATACCCGAATCGTGCCAAGCAGCCCCCCGATTCTTCCCGGGCCGAAAACGAAGGACATGACGCTCTTCAGGCCCTTGTAGACGGCGGGTGAGTGGGGGTACCACCACATTTGCCGGGGGAGGGAGCCGAGGGAATCGTTAATAACGGTCTTGGTCTGTGTCACTTCGTCGAGGCCGGGTGTGCCGTGGGAGCGGCCCAGGGATGACTGTTTGTAGCCGCCCCAGGGGGTTTCGGCCAGGCCGTGGGACATGAGATGATCGTTGACGGTGATGGCTCCCGCCTGGAGCTGTGAAGCGCATTGACGGGCCTTGCGGCGGTCGGAGGTCCATACCGAAGCGGTCAGGCCCAGATGGGAGCTGTTGGCCAGGGAGATGGCTTCGCGGCAATCCTCTACACGGCAAAGGGCTATAACGGGGCCGAAGGTTTCTTCATCCATGGTCAGCATGCCGGGTTTGACTTTTTCCAGGAGAGTGGCGGGATAGAAAAATCCTTCTGCCGAATCGATCAAGTGAGACTGGGCCGTTATCTCAGCGCCTTTGGAAAGGGCATCGGCCACATGTGCCTTTACCGTTTCCCGCTGTTTCTCCGTCGTCAGAGAACCCAGATCGGAATTCTCTCCATTCCAGCTTCCCTGAGTCAGGGCTTTGGTTTTGTCCCGGAGGAGCGAAGCAAACTCGTCATACACTTCGGATACGACGAAAATCCGTTCCACGCCGCCGCAGGATTGGCCGCAGTTTGAATAGCCGGCCCAGCAGGCGCCGTTGGCCGCCCGTTCCAGATTGGCATCGGCCAGGACGATCATGGCGTCGTTACCTCCCAGCTCCAGGCTGAGGGGAAGAAGGCGGGGCGCCGCCAGTTTGGCCAGTTCTATTCCCACCGGATTGGAGCCGGTGAAAAAGAGCTTATCGATTCCCGAGGCAATGAAAGTAGGTCCGGCTTCCGATCCTGCCATATCCACCAGGGAAAAAAGATTTTCCGGCAGGTCCAGAGAATCGAAAAGACTCTTGATCTCTTCTCCCACATCCCGACACTGCCGGGCCACTTTGAGAATACAGGCATTACCCGCGATGAGGGCCATGAGAACTTCCTGGAAGGGGATGGAAAAGGGATAATTCCAGGGACTGATGATGCCGATAACACCCCAGGGTTCCCGATAAAGGCGGGATGATTTGTTGAAGAAAAGAAGGGATCCGCCTCGCAAGCGCCTGGGTTTCAGATAACGGGGTGCCTGGCGGCAGTAGAAATTCACCGAGAGAGAACAGGGAAGCACTTCGGCGCTCAGGGCATCAATAAGGGTTTTTCCGGTGGTACGGCTTATGGTTTGCGACAGCCGGTCGGCCCTTTCTGAAATCAGTTTGCCCAGAGGCTTGAGCCTATGAGCCCGCTCTTTCAGGGACAGATCCTGCCAGATCTTTTGTGCTTCCTTCGCTTGATTGACGGTACTATTCAAATTCATATGAGCTTCCTACTTATGATAATGGGACATGCTTTCCTGTACCTTCAACCAGCGGATAACCGCAGCGAAGGCCGAATAGGGCAGAAGTCCTTTGAGTAAGTCTATAAGAAAGAGAGAACGGGGCCGGTACACTTTTTTACGGTTTCTTTTCAGACCCATTTCCACGATGCCCTTGGCGATGACGTCATGATTTTTCACCCGGGGAACAAGTATATTGCCCAGACCTTTTATCTGAGCTCCTTCGAAAAGCCCGGTGGCTATGTAAAAGGGATGGACGGAGGTGTAGCGGATGTTTTTTTTATCCATAAAAGCTTCCTCCCGCAGGGAATCGGTCAATCCATGGACGGCCCATTTGGAAGCGGCATAGGCAGAGAGGCCCGAAACGCCCAGCATTCCCGCGGCGGATGAGATGTTGACAATGTGTCCCTTATCGGCTTCATACATGGCGGGGAGGAAGGCTCTGGTCGTATGCAGTACGGCCTTCAGGTTTACATCAAGGGTCAAATCCCAGTCTTCATCGCTGCCTTCCAGAAAATTGCCCGGACGCATGATGCCGGCGTTATTAATGAGAATATCGAGAAAACCCCATTCGCTCTTCAGCTTGGCAGCTTCATCATGAACAGCTTTTCTGTCGGTTATGTCGATTCTCGTCCAGCGTATCTTATCTTTGAAGTCCATGAGACCCGCTTGCTTATCGTTAATGGATCGTTCCGAGGCATCCCAGACGGCTACGAAACAGCCCTCCTTAAGGAGGCGGAGAAGAGTGGCATAGCCGATTCCGGAGGCGCCTCCGGTGATCAGGGCTTTTTTATTTTGCAGAGTGGTCATGGTTTATTTTTGGTATTTAGGGGCCGGATGTCAAGAGGGGGGGGCTCGCAGAGGTAGGGGGTATTGTAGGTGTGGTTATTTTATGAGGAGGGATTAATGCTCGCAAAGGCGCAAAGGGTGGTTTTTTACCCTATGGCGGCTTCGGGGTTGAGGGAGTTATTGGGGAGAATGGCAGAGGATTTCCGGGTTTGGCGAGAATATTCGAACCAGCCCTTGAGGCGGCCCCAAGCCTGGCAGTAGTGGCTCCAGGCGCGGCAAGGTTTGAGGGTTATGAGGAGGAAAGATCCCTTGGCGGCATGGATGAGGGAGTAGAAAGACAGCTGGAACAGATTATAGCCGTTTTTTCTGAGGATGTAGCCCATGCCCAGGCCGTAGCCGTAGCGGCGGGAGCACTCCTTTTTGTCATATCGGCCGCGGTAGACGTCGTGGTAGATATTGATCCGGGGATCGTAGATAACTTTATGGCCTTTGGCGACGATGCGGAGGACCAGGTCGGTTTCTTCGCCGGAGATATACCGGGCGGCGCCCAGTCCCAGATCTTCATCAAAATGACCCGCCCCATTGACGGAGTCCTTAAGGAGGAAGATACCGGAAGAGTTGGTTGTCATGCAGGCGTTATGTTTGTTCACGGCGGTTTTATGGTTTTTAATCATGAATCCGCCGGCGGAAAAACGGCCCTGTTCATCGGTTACCAGACCGGTGAGACCCTTGAGAGAAGGATCGGTCCGGAAGCGGTTTTTTACCTGGAGCAGGGTATCCGGCTGATACCAGCAGTCGTCATCGGGGAAAGCGACGATTTGACCGGAGGCGTGTTTCAATCCGAAATTACGGGCGGCGGAGAGGCCGAGGTTCCTTTTTACGTGCAGATAAACAAGATTAAGATCGGCCAGATGGTCGAGAAGGGAGGTTTTTAAAGTGTCATGGGGGTTCTGATCGACCAGAATAATCTCAAAATCCTGATACGTCTGTTCCTTAAGGGATGATAACAATTTGAGATGATGATTCATTCTGTTTATCGTCGCAATGACAAGTGAGAAATAAGGCAAGCCTGGTCTCCCTGGTTGTTTGAGATTAATTATAATTCAAGATCGGGGAGAAAGGAAGAGGAAAAATTATTTTTTCCTCTTCCTATAGAGACTTGGAAGGGATCAATGTTTTTTAGGGTATTCGAAGTAGCCGCGGAGGCGTCCCAGGGCCTGGGCGAAATGGAAGAAGGCGCGTTTAGGCTGGAGGGAGAGAAGCATGTAGGTTCCTTTAGCCCAGTGGATAGCGGAGTAGAAGAAGAGGGAAAAAATGGTGTAGCCGTTTTTTCGAAGGACATAGCCCATTCCCAGGCCGTAGCCGTAGCCTCTTTGACGTTCGGCTTTATCGTAGGTTCCGCAGTATTTTTTGTGGTAGATGTTGATATCGGAGTAATACTTGATGGTGTATTTATGGATGTGAATACGCAGTACCAGATCGGTTTCTTCACCGGAGATGTACCGTTCCGTTCCCAGACCGACGGCTTCATCGAATAGACCTACCTTTTCCAGTACCTCTTTACGGATGAATACGGCGGAGGAGTTGGAAGTCCACCAGGCGTTGCGGTGAGATACATTGGCCTGTTTGCTTTTAAGCATATAGCCGCCGGCGGAGTAGCTGCCGTCCACATCGGTGACCAGACCGGTGATGCACTGGGTTTCGGGATTTTTCTGAAAGTATTTCTGCACCAGCTGGAGAGAATTGGGCTGGTACCAGCAATCGTCGTCGGGGAAAGCCACTATTTCGCCGGAAGCATGGCCAAGACCATAGTTTCGGGCGGCGGACAGACCCATATTTTGTTTAACATGCAGATAGATGAGGTTAAAGTCCTGCAGGTCTGCGGTCAGAGTCTTTTTAAGATTGTCATGGACATTCTGGTCGACAATAATAATTTCGAAATCTTGTAAGTATTGCTCTTTAAGGGATTTAAGGAGGTTAATATGGTGTTCCAATCTGTTTATTGTCGCTATGATGAGCGAGAAATAGGGCAATATTGCGGACTCTCCTGTTTTTTACCTTGCTTATTATAGCATTGGGGAAGGAAAAATAAAAGGTTGGGAGTTTTTTTTTGAGTGGGAAGGCTCCCGCTGCGCGGGCCGGGGACACGTGGTTTATTTTCGGTAAAATCCGTGTTTTGAAACATGAGCTGATAGATGAGTAGGAAGCTCGTGTGGACGTTTGACGATTCTTTCCTGCCGGTATCATTGTGGGTATAAATGAATTAGGGACATTAATCGGAAATTCTGGATTAACTAAAACTTCCAGAAAAGCGGAATGAAATAGAGGGAAACGATAATGGTAATTACATTCAGGGGCAGGCCGATTTTCAAAAAGTCCCGGAATTTGTAATTTCCGATACCTTTGACAATCAGGTTGGTCTGATAACCTATGGGGGTTGAGAAACTGGCCGAGGCGGCGATGGCGATGGCGATAAAAAAAGGACGGGGGGAAACGTTAAGCAGAGCGGACGTTTCTATGGCGATGGGGAACATGAGAGCCGCTGACCAGATAGAAATCCTGGGAATTTTTCCAGCGGGTGGTAAAGCGCTGAGTCGTTAACAGGATCAGATTGTCTCCGGGTCGTAAATGATGTCTCCTATTTTCCCGTTTATGCGGGAGCCGTTACGGTGGACGGCCAGTACGGCTGCCCGGTAGGTGGCGCGGAAGTTAAACTCGCTTATTGTCTGGCCCAGACCTGGAAAACGGGGAGAAACGACGACTTCCACAAGATTTTTTGTAATGCTATGGAAGTCTTTACTGAACTCTTTTTCTTCCACGAAATAGAGGCCGGGGAAGCTTTTTAAATCATCTATACTGTCTATGTTTCCAGAAAAGATGAGCCGGTCGTCTCCTAGAAGAATCTCATCCTTATTTACATTTTTAATAGAATAATTATCCCGTTCGATGGCGGTTAGGTAGACTCCTTTCAGCTCTCTCAAACCGGCGGCAAAAACCGATTTGCGGCATAGAGGACTCGTAGGATCCAGCTGTATTTCTATGAGATATTCCCTAAGGTTTTCTTTTCTGGCTTCATCGATGGGGGGATTTTCCGGGAGCAGATGATAGCCGATGAAAGCGGTGTAAGCTGTTCCCAGGATGGCAATGGGAAAGCCGACTCTAAAAAGTTCAAACATACCCAGCCCCTTGTAGCCGTTCTGGAGCATCAGGCCGTGAACAACCAGATTGGTCGATGTGCCTATGAGCGTACACATTCCCCCGAAGATGGTGGCGTAGGAGAGGGGAATCAAGAATTTTCCCGGGTTCAGATTCAGTCTTGTGGCCCAGCTTTTTATGGCGGGTGCCAAAATAACCACTACGGGGGTATTATTGATAAAGGCGGAAAGAAAAGTGGCGGGAAGCATGATGCGGCCCAGCATGAAGACGGGGCGGAACTGGCGGGAAGGGAGAAAGTAGTGGGTGACCAGATTAAGGCCCCCGGTCTGCCTGATCCCTTCGCTGATAAGAAACAGCAGGGCCACGGTCATCATGCCCTTGTTGCTGAAGCCGGAAAGAAATTCATATATATCGATATATCCAAAAAAATAGAAAAGGCTTAATACACTTAACAGGATGAGCCCGGGGCGAAGGAATTCATTAATAAGGGCTGTTATCATAAGGATGACGAGAAAGATAGAGAAATAGGCGCTGAAACAAGGTATCATATTTTTCTTTTATATAATTGACTTATAAAATATTCAAGATAGATCGTTTTTTTGAGATTGAGAAATGGCCTATGAATTCAGAAAGAACTATGCTAGTCTTCTGTACCATGAGAGGGAAAAATCTCGAAATAGCAAAAGAAGCCGCCCTTGATGCGGGTCAGAAAATACGGGAGATTTATAATTCTTCCAATTTTGAAATAGAATTTAAATCTGATAATTCACCCCTGACAAAAGCTGACAAGGCTTCCCATGAAGTCATAATTTCCTATCTGAATGATACCCCCTATCCTGTTTTGTCCGAAGAGGGAAAAAGCATTTCCTATGAAGAAAGATCCCGATGGAGTACCTATTGGCTGATAGATCCTCTGGACGGAACAAAGGAATTTATAAAGCGAAACGGAGAATTTACGGTTAATATTGCCCTGATAGAACAGGGAAAGCCTGTTCTGGGTGTGGTTTACATTCCCGTTACAGATGTCCTTTACTGGGGTTCTGAAGGAGATGGGGCTTTTAAGAGGGTAAAAGCGGGAAAACCAGTTTCATTGCCGGAAGAAAGAGATAATGGAATATTTACAGTTATCGCCAGCCGATCCCATCTTTCCGAGGAGACTCAGCAGTTTATCGATAAGCTGGAAGAGCTGCATCCCGGTTTAGAGTGCCAGAGTTCGGGCAGTTCCTTAAAGTTATGCCGCGTGGCGGAAGGTTCGGCCGATGTCTATCCCCGTTTCGCCCCTACCATGGAGTGGGATACGGCGGCGGCCGACGGGGTCTGCCGTGCCGCCGGCTGTTATGTATTTAATGTAGAATCCAAAAATCTCCTGGATTATAATAAGGAAAACCTGTTAAATCCCTGGTTTCTTGTTACCCGCGATTCGCAAATGAAGGATCTTTTATGAATAATTACACCTTAAATCACCTCAAACAGCTGGAAAATGAAGCCATATATGTTTTAAGAGAAGTGGCCGCCCAGTTTGAGAAACCGGCCATGCTCTTTTCCGGCGGAAAGGACTCCATCTGTATGGCGTGGCTGGCCCGGAAAGCCTTTCATCCCGGCAAGATCCCCTTTCCCATGCTTCATGTGGATACGGGGCATAATTTTCAGGAAACCCTGAATTACCGGGATAAATTTCTGGATGAGATAGGAGCCACTCTTATCGTCCGAACCGTACAGGATTCCATTGACAAGGGCCGGGTCGTGGAAGAGAAGGGTCCCAAGGCCAGCCGTAACGGACTGCAGACGGTGACGTTGCTGGACGCGCTTAAGGAGTTCAAATTCACCTGTGCCATGGGCGGCGCCCGTCGGGACGAGGAAAAAGCCCGGGCCAAGGAGCGCTTCTTCAGTTTCCGTGACTCCTTCGGTCAGTGGGATCCTAAAAATCAGCGGCCAGAGCTATGGAATATCTTTAATGCTCAGCACAATATGGGCGAGCATTTTCGTGCTTTCCCCATCAGTAATTGGACGGAGCTGGACGTGTGGCAGTATATCGCCATGGAAGAGATTCCCATGCCTTCCCTCTATTTCAGTCATGAAAGAGATATCATTAGAAGAGACGGAATTATTCTGGCTCATATTCCCGGGCTTACCGATCCGTTGGATGATGAAAAAATCGAGCCCATGCATGTGCGCTGCAGGACTATAGGTGATATTACCTGTACCGGTTTGACCGTTTCCCCCGCTGCGACAATTCGGGACATAGTCAACGAAGTGGCATATACCCGTACCACAGAAAGGGGCGGCAGAGCCGATGACAAGCGCAGCGAAGCGGCGATGGAAGACAGAAAGAAACAGGGCTACTTCTAAGGAGAGAATGATGAGCACTATTATGGATAATCAGGAAATAGAAGAGTTTAACGAAGAAGCCTATCTGAATATGGAGCTGTTACGGTTTACAACAGCGGGAAGCGTGGACGACGGTAAAAGTACCCTTATCGGCCGGTTGCTTTATGATTCCAAGGCCATTTTTCAGGATCAGATGGAACAGTTGGAGCAGGCCAGCGCCTTACGCGGTGAAGAAGAAGTCAATCTGGCATTGTTAACAGACGGCTTACGGGCCGAAAGGGAGCAGGGTATTACCATAGACGTGGCTTACCGCTATTTCTCCACTCCTAAAAGAAAATTTATCATCGCCGACACTCCTGGTCACGAGCAATATACACGCAATATGGTGACAGGGGCCTCCACGGCTGATTTGGCAATCATATTGATTGATGCCCGTCTTGGCGTTCTGCCTCAGAGTCGACGCCATGGGATTATCGCCAGCCTTTTGGGAATTCCCCATGTGATCGTGGCGGTCAACAAGATGGATCTGGTGAATTACGATCGAAAAACCTATGAGAAGATAGTTGAAGAATATCGTGAATTCAGTCAGAAGCTTAATATTCACGATATTACCTTTATTCCTATTTCCGCTCTCGTGGGAGATAACGTGGTGGATGCCGGTGATAATATGCCTTGGTATGACGGCCCGACCGTCATGTATCAGCTGGAGAACGCATCTATTTCGGCTGACCGGAATCTGGTGGATTTTCGTTTTCCCGTGCAGTATGTCCTGCGCCCCCATCTGAATTTTCGGGGATTTTCCGGACGTATTTCCAGCGGTTCCATTAAACCGGGTGAACCGGTAACGATACTTCCTTCCATGAAGACTTCCACCGTAAAGGAGATTGTTACCTATGACGGTAACCGGGATGAAGCTTTTCAAGGGGAAAGCGTTACACTGACGTTGGATGACGAGATCGATATCAGCCGGGGTGACATGATCGTCCGTAGTCATAACTTACCCGATGTAACCACTCGCTTCCAGGCGACTATCTGCTGGATGGATGATGACCAGTCTCTGAGTTTAGCGACCGGTTACAATCTGCAATGCGGCAGCCGGATGGTCAAGGCATATGTCAGGACTCTTGATTATCGGCTGGATATCAATACTTTGCATCGTCAGGATGCGGATAAGCTTTCTTTGAATGAGATAGGTCGTGTGGAAATTGAAACGGCCATGCCCTTGCCTCTGGATCCCTATGATCAGAATCGGGAAACGGGAAGCTTTATATTGATTGATCCGGCATCTAATCAGACAGTGGCGGCCGGGATGGTACGAAAAGCCTTAAAAAATGCTCCGGCTCCTGAGCTGATGACCCAATCTTCAACGAATGTTCGCTGGGAGAAGCTTAATGTGACCCGGGAGAACAGAGAAGCCCGCCAGGGGCATAAGGCCCATTGTCTGTGGTTCACCGGCCTTTCCGGATCGGGTAAAAGTACTATCGCCAAGGAATTGGAAAAGAACCTCTTTGAAGAGGGTAAGCGGGTTTACGTTCTGGACGGGGATAATATCCGCCATGGTTTGAACGGGGATCTGGGTTTTTCGGCTAATGACAGGATAGAGAATATCCGTCGAATAGGAGAAGTGGCCCGGCTCATGTACGATGCCGGATTTATTGTGCTTTGTTCCTTTATCTCGCCCATGAAGGCTATGAGGGACTTTGTGAAGGGATTGTTTCCAGCAGGAGCCTTTACCGAAGTCTATGTGAAGGCCGATTTGGATACCTGTAAATCCAGGGATCCGAAAGGATTGTATAAGAAGGCTTTGGCTGGGGAGATCCCCGATTTCACGGGTATAAGCAGTCCCTATGAGGAACCGGAATCGGCGGAACTGGTTTTGGATACAATGGGGGAAATTATTGAAACAACAGCAATGAAGGCAATTAATTATATTAAACCATTACTATAGGAGATAGTTTCGTGAAATTCTTAATTTCATTTATGACAGATATTATAAAAAGTCGTTACTTAATATGGCAACTTACGAAAAGAGGGTTTTCTCAAAAATATAAACGTTCAAAACTTGGTTTTTTATGGTCGATTATTGAGCCTTTGTTATTTATGCTAGTTCTGTATGTTGTTTTTGGTATAGGTTTACGCGGAGGTAGCAATATGAATATTCCATACATTTGTTATCTTATTACTGGATTAGCATCTATAAATTTTTTCACAGAAACTTTTATTAAAGGAACAGTTGCAGTATATGGATACTCATATCTATTAAAAAAAGTTACATTTCGAATGAGCATCTTACCAGTTGTAGTAGTATTGGTTGGTTTACTTGAACATTTGATATTTTTAATAATCGTGTCAGTAGTACTTTTTTTAAATCATGTATATATCAATATATATTGGATTCAGATATTTTATTATATGTTATCTCTTAGTTTTTTTCTTTTAGGGCTAACTTGGTTTACCTCGTCTGTTGGTGTTTTTTTTCCAGATTTACAACAAATAGTAAGTGTTATAAACAAAATGATTTTTTACTTTTCCCCTGTTTTTTGGACTATTGATGTATTACCTATATCATTGCAAAAATACTTAATGTTTAATCCATTGTATTATATCATCTCGGGTTATAGAGATTCTTTTTTCTATAAAATACCCATTGGAAGTAATATGAGTCAGCTAATATATTTTTGGGGGTGTACTTTTACCTCGCTTATTATTGGTGCATTTTTCTTTAAAAAATTACGTCCTCAATTTTCTGATTATATTTAGGATAAAAAATGGATGATATAGTAATTAATTTAACAGATGTATCAAAGACATATTATCTTTATGACCGAAATTTTGTAGATCGTTTTAAAGATACATTTTTACCTGGAAAGAAAAAACGATATAGACAGTTCGATGCATTAAAAAACATTTCTCTTTCAGTAAATAGAGGAGAAATTCTTGGGATTATTGGTGGAAATGGTGCTGGTAAATCAACTTTATTAAAGATAATAAGTGGGATAACACAACCCACATCAGGAGACGTTAATGTAAGTGGGAGAATAATACCGCTTCTAGAATTAGGAGGTGGATTTAATCCAGAATATACCGGTCGCGAAAATATATATTTTTATTGTTCACTAATGGGCTTACATAAAGAAGAAATAGATCTTATATACGATGAAATCGTTGATTTTAGTGAAATAATAGATTTTATTGATGTTCCTTTGAAAAAATATTCTTCAGGTATGAAAGCACGTCTAGCATTTTCTGTATCTATAAATATTGATCCAGATATACTCATTCTAGATGAGGTTTTGGCTGTAGGAGATCAAAAGTTTCGAAAAAAATGCTTTTCCCGTATGGATCAAATTTTTAAGTCAGGAAAAACAATTTTGTTTGTATCTCATGACGTAGCTAGCATTAAAAGGATTTGTACTAAAGCTGTATTATTAAATAAGGGATCATTAGTTGCAATAGACTCTACAGATTGTATTGTTAAAATGTATAATGAATTGCTTAAATAATGGGTAATAATACTAAGGAATGAATAGGAGATAAAAATGGATGCACTACTTTCAATTATAATGCCTGTATATGGAACTGAATGTTTTTTAGAGAAAAGTATCAATAGTGTTATTGGGCAATCATATAAAAACATAGAATTAATAATCGTAAATGATAAATCTCCTGGTGATGTTAGAAGTATAATTAAGCCATACCTTGATAACCATAATATCAAGTATATTGAAAATAATAAAAATCTCGGTTTATTTCATACAAGGATTGCAGGTATAAAAGAGGCAAGAGGACAATATATATCTTTTCTTGATAGTGATGATTATGTATCAATTGATTATTATAGAGAGTTATTAGAAAAAGCAATTAATTCAAATTATGATATTGTTGAATCAAGAATAGTTATGCAGTCTGAAAACGGAGAGAAGTTTATTCAAAATAATAATAACAATCTCTTTCCTGAATTGATAGGTAAGGATATACAAAAAAAATTCTTTCAACAAGAAGGTTTATTTTTTCATTGGCATGTAATCTGGAATAAAATATATAAAAGAGAATTGATTGAGCAGTCTTTACCAGTTCTTACTAAGCAGAAAGAACATTTGATTATGACAGAAGATGTTCTCTTTTCTTCGGTTTTTTTTAGTAATGCAAATTCTTATGCTTCAGTGGACAATGGATGTATTTTTTATTGTTTGCATGGAAATGCTTCTACTGGAAAAAATGCTGATTTTAGTAAGTTCAGCAAAAATCTTTCAGATATTCAATTGGTGTTTAGTTTTTTGTTAGAACAATTCTGTAATAGTGAATATAAGGGTAATATTAATAATTGGAAAGAACGATATTCACGTATTTGGTGTGAACGAATAAAGCATGAAATTAATAAGTGTAGTGATAGAAATAAACTATTATCAAAATATTCGCTTTTTTTATCCGATAATACTCCAGTTAGGGGCGATGATCTTTATCATCATGCTGTCATTACAGATTGGGATAATCGATATGAACATATTTATGAACTCATTAAAAGGAATGAAGTTGAGTATGTCAGTTTTGATATATTTGATACTCTTTTAGTGAGAGACTTTTTGGATCCTTCTGATGTATTTGAATTAGTTGATCGTTTCTTTTCAACCATTTGTAGTAAACCTAATCTTGTTAAATTTAGTAATATACGTATCGAGGCAGAATCTCTTTGTCGAGCAGAAGAAATTAAGAACAATCCTCTAATCGAAGATATTACTCTTGATGATATATATAATTATATTTTAAGGAATTATGAAATATCAGAAGACATAATTAATAAATTAAAAAAGAAAGAATTAGAAATAGAAAAAAATAACATTAGACAGAGAAAATCTGCTTTGAATTTGTTTAATGGTATTCAAAGTATGGGTAAAAAAATAATACTAATTTCTGATATGTATTTATCTAAACAATTTATAGCAGATTTACTACATAATTCAGGATATGAAAACTGGGAGAAATTATATCTGTCTTCTGATATAAAACTCACAAAACATACTGGAAATTTATTTAAACATGTTTGTGAAGACTTAAATATTAATCCATACAAAATTTTTCATATTGGTGATAATTGGTTTTCTGACAAAACAAAAGCTACAGAGATGGGACTTCAATCTTATTATTATCCAAAAATAAGGGATCTATTATCAACAGAACTTAATGGAATTTATTCTGGTAGATTTTTTGATCCATATAATAATATAAATAATAATTCTTCCTGGTTAGATAATCACTATGTACAACACAATTTTGGTATGAAGTGTCTAATTGCTAATACAGCAAATTATTTTTATGATAAACCATATAAATCTATTAACTATAATTCTGATTTTAATGTGGACCCTTTTTTTATAGGTCATTATTCCTTAGGTATAACTACATTATTAATGTGTAGATGGATTAAAAAATACTGTGAGAATAATAATAAAAAAAGGATTGTTTTTATTGGTAGAGATGGATATTTAATAAAAGAAATATTTGACAAATATAATGAGTCAGAAAACATCAAAACGGGTTATATTTATGCTTCAAGGAGATCTCTTTTACCAGCGCTTTTCTCAGAAAAAGTTAACATTTATGGTTTATCTGATTTTTTAAATTATCAGGAACATTCGCCGCGTAGTATTTTAGAATTATTTAATGTAATCACAATTGATAATTTAGATTATAGAGAGCTTAAGAAAGACAAGATAATAATAGATAAAAGATTTGATAGAAAAGAAGGATTTCTTTTCTTTATGAAATATTTTTATAATAAATTACTATCAAAGGATAAACTTAGTGAATATAAACTTAATTTAAAAGAATATTTAATTAATAATAATGTTGATGAAGATGCAATAACATTTGATCTTGGGTATTCAGGAAGAATTCAATCTATTATATGTCATATTTTGGAAAAGCCAATCGATACTCTTTTTATGCATACCAATAATGAAACAAGTTCTATTTTGTCAAAAAGATTTAAGTTTAAAGTTAAATGTTTTTATGATTTTGTACCGCAAATAAGTGGGCTCATTCGGGAACAGCTATATTCTGAATCATCTCCTTCGTGTATTGGATATATAAGAAATGCAAATAACAAGGTTATTCCTGTTTTTGAAGATTATACAGAGTTCAACCTTGTTGATTCACTAAATATTAATAAAATACATTATGGTGCTATTCGTTTCGTTGATTCTTTTCTAAATGATCATAGAGATCTATTAGAGTTATTTAATATTTCAAATTATGAAGCTTCAATTCCTTTAGAGTATTATATTCATGAAAGCAAAGAAATTGATAGATCATTATTTATTCATTCTATATCAGATGATTTTGTGCATGCTGGAAGAGCAGATTATAATATTCTTGAATGGTGGAACTGGGAATTGCAAAAAAACAGAGGAGTTATTGGAAATAAAAAATCAGAGTCAGTAAGAATAGCAGAACATGAACAGTTATTTGAGAATTATAACATTATTAAGAGAACAATATACTTCATTCTATTTGAACAAAAATTGTTTATTCAAAAATTAAAGAAGAGAATTTTGAAAAAGTGAATTACTACACTCACTATAAAAAATGGCATGATCATACTAATTCTTCATATGTAAAATGGATGAGTTATAAGTATAAAAAATTATTGAAAAATCATCTACCAGCAGATAAAGATTCAAGAATTCTTGAAGTTGGTTGTGCAAATGGAATTTCTCTATTGGCTTTAAGTGAATTAGGCTACAAGAATTTAGATGCAGTAGAAATAAGTAAGGATATGTATAATATTGCATGCCAGTTTTCATCAAAAGTAAAAAATATCGATATTATTGACTATGTAAATACATGTAACGTTAGGTATAATTTTATTTATTTAATAGATGTTCTCGAACACATAGATAAAGATAAAATAATATTTGTACTACAAGGATTGTGTAAGTTACTTGAAGATAAAGGGAAATTGTTTATTATAACACCTAATGCAACTTCAATCAGCGGTGCTTATTTTAGATATATTGATTGGACCCATCAATTATCTTTTACACCAACAAGTATATTGCATTTATTGGAAGAGTCAGGTTTTACTTTTGTAGATATATATGAAGAAGATATCATTGGTGATTATGTTGAGGATAAAGAATTAATAAAAGAAAATATTTTTTTTAAGCAGTTTCATAGATGGATGCAATTTGCTCAATTTGGTTATGATAAGCTGTCATTATTTGTTTCTCCTAATATGAAGGTTATTGCATATAAAGAAAGGAATCAAACGTTTGCCTATAAAGTTAATGTTGATATTGATGATAAAATTGATCTGGCAAGTTTTTATTATAATCAATCCTCCCTTTATGATGATAATATCGAAATTTATTCCTTACTGAATATATATCAGAAGTTAATTAATAAACTTTCGATTGAAAATAGTAAGCAGATGTATCTAATTGATGAATTGAATTCTAAGATAAATGAAAATAGAAGAAAAGAGAGGGCAAATAATATAAAGTATTTATCAGAAATTGAAACAACTCAGAATGCAATTATAGATATGCATAAATATCTTTATAATTTAAAAAAACCTAACATATTATATAAAATTAAGACATTCCTTTTTTTATATAAAAATCCAAAGTTCGATAGCGTTTTTTATTCCAAAAAATATAATATAAACAAAGGACACGTTGGTTCTCTTTTACACTATATTATTAAAGGTGATAAAAAGCTATTCTCTCCAAATATCTATTTTAAATATGATTATTATTTTAATAGAAATGCTAATTATTTGAATGGTAAGAATATATTGCTATATGAAATATTGAGGAATAATAATGAATAAAATAAATCTTCTTTTACATATTGGTATACATAAAACTGGCTCGACAGCAATACAAAGCTTTTTATACTTAAATCATGATGAAATACTAAAACATGGTTACTATTATCCTATTGATCATACATTAGTAGAAAATAAATTAATTATAATAAGAAAATTGATACAGACAAATAGTATAAGTCAGCTTAATGTTTTACTTGAAAATCTTGTTAAGAGGGCAAAGGAAAACAATTGTCATACAGTGATATTATCTGATGAAGATTATCAAGAATTTTGTCATAGTTCTGATGATAGGATAAAATGTTTATCCAACTATTTTAATGTAAAAATATTAATGTATGTTAGACGACAGGATCGATATTCAGAATCTGCTTATGGTTTTTGGATCCAATGGCATTATAAGAGAATAACAGCAGAATCTAGATCAATATTCCATATCTTTCCTCTTGTTAATTACGTTTATCTAGTAAGTTTTTGGGAAACAATATTTTCAAGAGAAAATATATATCTAAAAGTCTATGATGATGAATCTAAAAATCATAATTTAATAAATAATTTTATTAAATTTCTTGAAATTGATCTACAAGATATAAAAACACCTGATATAACTGAATCTAACATTACAAGTAATAAATTTATATTAGATTTTTTACGTAAAATTAATCATATCCCTTTTTCTGATGAAGAGTATATAAAAATTAAAGAATATCTTTTAACAAAAAGTATAATTAAAAATGGACCTAAACCGTTTTTTTTAGATGTTAATGAAAGAAAAAGAGTTCTGAACTTGGCATCTGATACAAATAAAGAAATTGCAAAAAAATATTTTGGTAGAAAAGAACTGTTTACGTATGAAAACCTTGAAGATAAAAGTCCAACATTATCAAATGAAATTTTTAATCAAGTATTTGATGATTTAGTAAATGAACCGAATTTATCAACATTTATTAATAGATCCTTACTAAATTTGAATATAGAGAAATTAAGGGATTTAATAATTGAAAATAAAAGAGAAAAAAATATTAGTTTGTGCGATTATATTGCCAGATATAAAAGATAAATGGAAAAAAGTGATATTGATTACTGGGAGAAATTTTGTCTGAAAAAGATGATTCCTATTGTTAAGAATTTCTCGAGCTGGGTAATATCGCAAGCAGATAAAGACAATTTTGACATATTACTATTTCTATCTAGAGATGGGTTTTATCCATATTTATATTATAAGAAAGCATCTGCTAATAAACATATAAGGTCAGAAGGCAGGTATGTGTTATCCTCAAGACGTGCATATTTATATGCTTCAAAATTAAATGATAAAGATGAACTACTTGATGCAATTCTTAATGAACAAAATAGTATTGAAAAAAAATGTAGTATTAAAGCAATAATTGAAAATATTGGTCTAGATTTATGTAATTATGAAGATGAATTAAGAAAATTCGGTTTTCAACATCAATTGATTGATATCCAATCAAATAATCAGAAAGATAAATTAAGAGAATTTCTTGAATATATATATAGAGATATTCATAATGCTATTGAATTAGAAAAAAAAGCGCTAATGAACTATTTTGAGAATCTAGGGGTAATTAACAAAAGAATTTGTATAATAGATATCGGTTGGAGAGGAACATCACAGTTAGCACTGATGTCATTATTAAATTGTGAAGTTTTTGGGTATTACTTTTGTTTACAAAAGAAAATTGATCGTAAACTTGAAAAAAATGTAAAAACATTTATTGATGAACTTTGTTTTTCAAAAATAAAATCCCATTATGTTTTTTCAAATATTATGATGTTTGAGTTTCTGTTTTCAAGTCCGATGAAGTCTTTAAAACATTTTAATATTGAAAAAGGATATGCTAGACCTGAGTTTATTGATAGAGGCGAGGATAAATATATAAATTCTATCCATAAAATCTTTTTAAATGAATATAAAAAGAATATGCATCAATATGATTTTTGCAGATATCAAAGCAATATAGATTTAATTAAATACTTTTTTTTCTTAAATATTAAGAGTAAAAAAGATCGTATAGCTTTTTCAAGAGTTTCTATAAATATTGGAATTGGTGAGATCAATCCAAATTATCCCATCGTGAATAAAATATCAATTTCAAAAATTAAATCATACAAAGATTTAAGTTCTTTATATTATAACTCAAAATGGAAAGATACATTATGTATAGAATGGGATGTACTTTCATTTAAGAAGATCAAATTATTTTTATTATATAAATTTAGAACTTTGATAATAGTAGATAAGATTATTAAATTTGCAAAAATAATTATCAAACGACCTAGAAAAAGGAACATTTCCCCATGCCCCAAATCCTAATCACCGGCGCCGGCCTTTCCGGCGCCGTCATTGCCCGTCATCTGGCGGAAAAAAACTACATACTCACCGTCATAGACGAAAAATCCCACACAGCCGGCCACTGCCGTACCTACCGGGACGAGAAAACCCAGGTCATGATACATCAGTACGGCCCCCATATCTTCCATACCGACATTAAGGAAGTCTGGGACTACGTGAATCGATACGCCGAATTCATGCCCTACACCAACCGGGTTAAAGCCCGCACCGAATTCGGCACCTACAGCCTGCCTGTCAACCTACTCACCCTGAGCCAGCGCTTCGGTAAGGAATTCTCCCCGCGGGAAGCCTACGACTTCGTTCAGTCCAAGGCGGATAAATCCATCACCGACCCGAAAAACTTTAAGGAAAAAGGCCTAAGCCTGATGGGGGAGGAGCTCTACCACACCTTCTTCTCCGGCTACACCTTCAAGCAGTGGGGGCGGGATCCGGAAGAATTGCCCGCCTCCGTGCTCTCACGACTTCCCTTTCGCTTTAATTACGACGACAACTACTTTACCCACCCTTACCAGGGAATGCCTAAGGAAGGCTATTCTGCGCTCATAGACAATATTCTGGATCATCCTAATATAACCGTGAAGCTGAAACATGTCTTTGATAAGAAAGAAGCGGAACAATACGACCATGTCTTCTATTCGGGACAGCTGGACCGCTACTTCGATTTCGCCCATGGCAGACTGGAATACCGCACTCTGGACTTTGAAAAGTTCTATCCTTCCGAAGAGGAAACCTTGAACGGCGATTATCAGGGTGGCGCCGTGGTCAATTACTGCAGCCCCCTGGTTCCCTGGACTCGTATTACCGAGCACAAGCACTTTGCTCCCTGGGAAGAGCACGAAGGTACCGTCTGCTACAAGGAGTACAGCCGGAACTGCGAGCCCGAAGATATCCCCTACTACCCGGTCCGCCTGAGCGGCAAAAACGACCTCCTGGGCACCTACGTGGCCGAAGCCAATAAACTCGCCGGCATTACCTTTGTAGGGCGTTTGGGACTGTACCAGTACTTTGATATGGACAAGACCATCGACGCCGCCCTTAAAACAGCCCGCCAGTTCGAAGAGAAATTCCGACCCGGAAAAGAGTGTGCTTTACCGATAGCGTACAATCAAGTTCGCAATTTTAATTATTGAAAGAAGCCATCGAATTCTCCAGAATGGTAATGCACAACTAAAACCATGGAGGAAGAAAACGATGGCTAAGGAAAATGATAATGGTAATCTGGAAAAAATGCTACTCCAATTCATTTCGGAACCGGATCCCATTTTCAGCTTATTGAAATGGCTACTGGAAAAGCTTATGGAAATAGAAGCGGCGAATAAAGTAGGAGCTCAAAAGGGGTCTCATTCTACGGGAAGATCCACCCATTTTTCTGGATATCGACCACGCCGATTTGATACTCGTCTTGGAACACTGTATCTCCTTGTCCCCAAGCTCAGAAAAGGCGGATATATTCCCTTCTTTGTAACAGAAAAGAAGAGATCCGAGCAAGCTCTGATTCAGGTTGTCCAGGAAGCATTTATCAACGGTGTTTCAACCAGAAAGATTGAGAAATTGGCTATGAGTCTGGGCATTGAAAATATTTCAGCCAGCCAGGTCTCTGAAATCAATAAGGGACTTGATGAACAGGTAGATGAATTCCGCTATCGATCTCTTGATTCAGAATATCCTGTCATCTGGGTTGATGCCCTCTATGAAAAGATCCGGTATAACGGAAGAGTGAGAAATATGGCTGTGATGGTTGTATCTGGTGTTAATTCACAAGGATTCAAAGAAATCCTTGCTGTTGAACCAATGCAGGAAGAATCAGAAAGCACTTATACCGAACTGTTCAGGTCTCTTAAAGCAAGAGGATTTAAAAATGCCTGGCTCTGTGTCTCTGATGCCCATCTGGGACTTCAAGCCGCCATAAGAAAGGAACTCATCGGTTGCTCCTGGCAACGCTGTAAAATCCATTTTATGAGGAACATCCTGTCCCATCTTCCTGCCAGGGATAAAGAAGCTGTTGCCGGCAGAATTAAGCAGATTTGGAATCAACCGAACTCCCAATCGGCCCGTGAATATGCATACCGAATTATAGAGGAATTTGAAGAACAATTTCCGAAGTCCATGACTTGTCTTGAAGACGGATTAGAAGACTCTCTTCAGTATTATGAATTCTCAGAAATAGACAGCCGGAAAACTGCTTCTACCAATCAACTGGAACGATTGAATCGGGAAATCCGTAGACGATCTCGTGTTGTGGGAATCTTTCCCAGTATTGACTCCTACCTTAGACTAGTCTGTTGTTACCTGATTGAATACTCAGAAGACTGGGCTTCGGGAAAACGGTATATCAGTGAGAAATCGATTGATGAACAAAGAATTAAATTAGGTCAGGCTGCCTAATGGGGAATTTTGATGGCTTCTTGAAAGGAAAGTTGCGAACATGGCTGGACACTATCGCTTTACCCTTTGCGGAGATATAAAATCATGAGTAGTAAGTAAACAGAAAAAGCAACCCCGCGAATAAACGAACCTTCCCGCTCTCTATCTGACTAAAATCCTTTTTCTGCTCCTTCAAAATACTTCGGCTTCGTCGGTAATAATCTGGCAGGTTTCCAAAAGCCGTCTTGTCCAGGTTCCAGTACAGGTCCTCGGCTATCTTGGCCGTTATGAAAGGAGCCAGAATTTCCCTTCTTTCTGTTGCTATGCCCTCAATAAGAGGCAGAATCCGATTATACAAATCGGAAATCCGCCGGGGATCGTTTTTTTTCTTCACCGAAGAGTCCGGATTCGACTGGCGGTAACTGTAAAGGGATTCCGGCAGAATATAGAGGCTTTGCGCCTTAAGAAATGTCTCCCAGAAAAAAGGAAGATCCTGGAAGGAAGCCCCCGGCGTTTCGGCAAAACGGATACGGTGCAGCTCCAGAAAATCCCTTCTGTAAAAGGCGGACCAGATGGAAGGGTTGTTTACCAGCAGCCGGGGATTGGATTCGGGAGTGCATTCCCCCCATTTATCCGACTTGAGTTGGTAGACAGACTCCCGGGGAGGATCGTCCCAGAAGAGAGTGAAGTTTCCCTTGATAATATCCGCTCCCAAATTCGGCTTAATCCGCTCCAGGCAGTCCGGTTCATACAAGTCATCCGGCTCCAGAATCCCTATATAATCGCCCCGAGCCTCGTCCAGTCCCCGGTTCATCGCCTTACCGTAGCCGCCGTTGGGGCCGGTAAACAGGCGAAAACGAGCGTCCCCGGCGGCATAGTCCTCCAAAATAGTCAAAGAACCGTCGGTACTGCCGTCGTCAATCAGGATAAACTCGGCATCTTCCTTTTGAACGGACAGGGAATTCAAGGCTTGGGGCAGGTAGTTGCGAACGTTGTAAACAGGAACGATGATGGAAAAAGTCATATCCTATTCAATACCTTTTGCTTCAACCGAAAGAACCAGCCGTGAATATGTATAGACAAAGAATAATACGCAAGGGACGTCCGTTTGTTCCGGCTGAATTCCCGGTGCCGTTCCGCTGGAACTTGCCTTTGGGCCCACTTGAGCGTCCGGAATTCAAAAAGATAAGCGTATAGCAGCCATTCCCGGGTATAATCAGCCTTAACGATATCATGGACCTTGCGGAATATAGGGAATACATCAAAGATTCGGTCTCCCCGGGTATTGGTTATCGATTCACTCCGGCTGTCGTTGTAGCAGTAGAGCTGACGGGGATAGAAGACGATCCATTCCGCCTTGGACATGGTTTGAAAATGGAAAGGCATATCTTCGAAAATCAGACCTTCCGAAAAGGTGAAACCGTTCTTGGTAAGAAAATCCCGCCGGTACATACGCCGCCAGACAGAGGGTTGGAAGAGGAGAGTTTTAGGGTACATTTTCAGATCTCCCGCACTGATCGCACTCTTTTCCAGATAATCCCAGACACGTCCATCTATATATGAAATCCGTTCGTTTCCTCTGTTCATGAAGGCATCGGCTATAACCATGTCCGCCCGGGAAGATTCCAGGGATTCAGATAGAGCCGTCAGGTAATCGGGCATAAGGCAGTCGTCCGAATCCACAAAGGCGATAAAATCTCCCTTCGCGGCGGCGATCCCTCTGTTGCGGGCGGCGGCCAGTCCCCGGTTTTCCTGTGAGATGATCTGTATTTGGGGAAAGAGGCGGATATGATTCTGGACGATACCCAGAGAGTCGTCGGTGGAGCCGTCGTTAACGGCGATCAGTTCCCACTTATCCTTGGGCAGAGTCTGCTTATCAAGGGAGTCCAGGCAGCGGGGGAGATCCTTTTCCACGTTGTAAACGGGCAAAATGACGGAAACCAGAGGAGTCATAGGATATCATACAGGAGGTTTCCCTGTCGCGTCAAATATTCGAAGAAAAATTTGCTCAGAGGGGATGTGATTCACTCGTTTTGTATAACTAAAGAATGAAATATATCCGTGTTATCTCTGATGCGGGATTGAAGGATTTCACCGTTTTCTCCCCAGATATAAACGGGAACGTTGACATCCGTATGACCAGTCGTACTCCATGAGACGTCAGGCAGGTTGTGAATGCCGTTATTGTTCAGAACCGTTAAGCCTCCCGTCTCATGATCGGCCGTGACGATGACAACCGTATCGTTTTTTCCGGAGGCCCAGTCAATTACCCGGGAAACGGTGTCGGAAAGCTCCAGAACCTCGTAAATGTTCCGGATCAGATCATTGGCGTGTCCGGCATGGTCGATTCTTCCGGCTTCAATCATAAGGAAGAAGCCCGTATCCGATTCTTCCAGCAAGTCGAGGGCTTTCATGGCCATATCGGACAATTCGGGAAGGCTGTCTGTTCCGTCGTACATATAGGGCATATAGCCGGTTCCGAAGAATCCGAAATACTTGTCTCCGGGAGCGTAATCCAGCCCGGAAAGTTCGGTGGCATTCTGGGATACACGATAATCCTGGAGCTCGGCCATGGTAACGGATAAATTGACATCTCCGCCGCCGAAAATGACATCCGGCCGGCTTCTATTCATATATTGCCGACCGATCTCATTATAATTGCTCCTATCTATCGTATGGGAGGCAAAGGCGGCGGGAGTGGCATGAACGATAGTCGCCGTGGATACAAGGCCGGTCATTTTTCCCTCATCCCGGGCAATTTCCAGCAGCGTCAATAATTCGGTATTGCCGTCCATACTTAACACTCCGTTATTCACCTTTTCTCCCGTAGCCATGGCCGATGCGGAGGCTGCAGAGTCGGTAATAGGGGAATTGGCGGAATATGTGGTCATATGGGTTTTATAGGGGAAATCTTCAAAACTAAGATGACCCGTCTCTCCGTATTCATAATACCCAGCGGCTTTGATCTGCTCGTCTCCCATCCCGTCCCCGATAATCAGAATGGTGTTTTTACTGATAACTTTGTAATCCCGGTCGGGATATGAAGGGAAGAAGCATGAATTAAGAGAAATCAAGGTAAATAGAATGAGAAGAGAGGTGATAGGAAGAGGTTTTTTTTCTATCCCGGTCATAATATAATTATAAACCGGAGAAATTACCCGGTGCAAATTTTGTTCTTCCCGACAGATAGAAGAAAAAGAACCCCTAATTCGTCTTCACCTGCATCCCCGCATAAACCGCCGGCGTAATGATATCCTTATCCCCCGACAAATCCAGATAGGGCCGCTCGTGCTCCAGGAACAGATCGACAAAAATCCTGGCGTCTTCATTAAGTAACAGCTGGTTTCCCAGAACCGCCCGCTCTTTGAAGTACTCCCCGTAGGCCGCGTCGGGCATAAGCAGGGAGTAGCGGAGGGCGGGAATCCAGACCATCTCCTTTACGGGAATCTTACGGCCGAACAGGAGGTCTACCCCCCAGAAATAGCTTTTTTCCCTATCGTCCGTGGGCAGGGTCATGTAGCCGATGGGAGCGGGATAGTTGGAGCCGACGGCGGTTTCAGCTGAGTAGATCCAGGGGCGGGAAAGATCGGACGCATGAAGGGTAAAGGCGAAGTGGTGGGGATTGTCTCCGTGGTTCGTGAGTATGGTCCGGTAATTCCCCAGGTAGAGTCCCGACAGTCCGTAAAAGCTTTTCTTCCCGAAGGGGTGGAAAAAGTATGATCCGTTGAATTGCGGTTCGTAAGGATAGATGTAGGAGACTCCCCCCCTGGCATACCAGTCGTTCTTGTCGTAAATTTCCATGCCCAGATAACGGGCTTCGTATCCCAGATAGTCGTAGTACTCCTTGATAAGGCTGATTGTCGCCACGGGCCGGTCGAAGGAGGACCGGAATTCATCCATACTCAGAAAGTTTTCCCTATAACCGGAGCGTACCTTGATTTTCTCTCCCAGTTTGAAGGTAAAGCTGACTTCGTCCGGTTTCACTTCCGATTCGTCTACCTGCACGGATATATCGGCGAACATTCCCGAGGAGAGATCCAGTTCGGCTCCCAGTTTTCCTTTCAGGTTAAGATACTCTTCCCAGTATCGGCTGGAATCGATGTCAATGAGAACGCTGCAGTTGATCTTGTTTTCGGCGAAGAGGGGCAGGGCGGCGAAGAGCATGAGCAGGGGGAAAAGTGTGTTTTTTACGTTGAAATTCAAGGGCATGGTTGTTTCCTATAGATTGTTCTGGATCTGGCTGATCCGGTTATTGAGAAAGTCCGTCAGGTAGGTTTCCTGATCAAGAAAGGTCTGGTAATCGTAACGGCGATTGTGATCATAATAGATGGCTCTGTCTATTTCGGACATATACGCCGGGATCCGCGCGATCAAATCGTCCTTCGTGAAATCTCGTAATATCTCTTCATAGCGCGTTTTTACGGGGGAGCCGTCTATGAGGAGACGGGCATGGAGCCGGCTATACTCATTGTCCCGGCTATCGGTATAGAGGGATTTGTCGTTGTCCCAGGGGAGAAGCGTATACTTCCCGTCTATGAAGGCGATATAATAATTGAACAAGGCCGTTTCATTAACCTTGAGTATGGTATGGGCCGCGCAGTATTGAGCCGTCCCTTCCACATCGAAATTATCCGCCACCCACAGATTCCAGGCGTCGTCATCCAGTTCCAGGAATGTGATGATCAGAGAGTTCAGGCTTGTGAAGTCATCATTGTCGGGGTATTTCTTTTCCGTCTGACTCTGGAGGGGATGTTCGTCCCCGAAGGCATTGTTATCCTGGAATTCGCAGAAATGGCATTTGTAAAGTTCCAGTTTATCGGCGGAGTAAAAATCTTTGAGAACATCTCCGTCATAGATCGTTATTTTGTCGTAGTGGCCAAGGTATTCTCCATTCAGGAAAAGCGCCGTCGGTTCGACTTCGGGGGCGGGGATTCCCATCTCCCTGTATAAACTAAAGGCCAGCCGGTTGCGTATTCCCGATTCATCATCATAACAGGCGACGAAAGCAAACTTAACATCATTTCCGCCGGTGTCCGTTTTCCTGATGGTGAATGAACGCTTGTAGCTCTGGCGGGTGGAAAATCCCCGGGACCTGATCCAGGCATGAAAGGTGCCCTCATCGTCTTCCATCAGGCAATGGGTATAAGCGCTGTCGTAATTGTCCGACTCCTTAAGGTATTGAATCTCCTCGTCATCCATGGAAAGATAGACATTGGTGATGCCGGCTATCGCGGGACGGTCCCTATCGAGCATACCGCATCCGGTCACGAGGATAATAAGGGGAAGCAGCATAAGGGGCAGGCCGGACTTCATGATGTTATTGTAAGTTTTTCCCCAAAAAGAGCCAAGGGGCTATCCGGTAATCATGATTTCGCCTAATATAAATGCAAGAATCTGACCTATTCGTCTCCCAAAGGAAAGCCTTGATGGATTTTTTATCCCAGTTATTCGCCTTCGATCTGGAATTCAATCTGCAGTTACTCATCAGATTTATCATAAATCTCGTCGTCATTACACTGCTGATCACCTGCATCTATTCTCCGGTTAAGAAGAAGAAGGAATACCTGTTTGTTTTCTTTAACTTCAATATCCTCATTTTCTTCATTGCCAGCCTTCTGAGTAAAATCAAAATGGAAACGGGTTTCGCCTTCGGCCTTTTCGCCATCTTCTCCATTATCCGCTACCGGACGAAGCAGATTCCCATCAAGGAGATGACCTTTCTGTTTATCTCCATTATCCTGGCCACGATAAACTCCACCGTGACCATCGAGATCGACTTTCTCACGATTCTCATGGCGAACGTGATGATTCTTCTTTCCAGTTATGTCATGGAGAAAATCTGGCTGCCCCCCGTGGATTCGGAAGAAGAGACCGAGGTGAGGGAAGAGAAAAACGGCGAATCAGACGCTTAGGGCGTAAATCAGGCTTGTCCGGCTGTCAACGCCGACCTTATTATAGATATTCCAGATATGCTTTTTCACCGTGGAAAGGCTGATCCGCAAGGTCTCCGAGATCGTTTTGTTGCTGTATCCCTTGTAAAGGCAATCCAGGATTTCCCGCTCCCGAGTCGTAAGACTGTAAACATTGACTATCTTGTCATAATCCAGAAGAGAATCGTTTTCACCGAAATCCTCCTTAAGCTGAATGGTTATGGCCGGGATATCGACGGGCAGATAGGAGAACTCCTCCGTGGCGGTTTTGGAAAATTCCAGCCGGTAGTTTTTATCGGGAGTCTTAACGGGGAAGGTTCCCGTGGAATCGGGAAGGTTGTTCAATACGGAGAGGAACGTCCGTTCAAAGATCCGAGAAAAGGGACGATCCCCCGTGAGCGGCGTATCCCAGAACCTTTCTCCCGTGTTGCGAATTAATACATCCTTAAGAAGCTCCCCGCAGGAGAGGATATGCCCTTCCCTGTCCAGATAAGCCTGATTGGTTTCGGGCGGGGGCTGCCGGAAGGAGCGGATGAAATTTTCCGTCAGATAGGAAGAGAGGAAGTCGAAGGTCTGCAGGTCTTCCCTCTGATACTCCGGTCTGTTTATCCCGGCCCGGGCGATGGCGGTGAAACCGCAGAGGCGCTCCGTCAGGGTAAAGGGGATGTAGAGGCAGTCGGACACGGGGCGGACTTGCTGGAGGGGTGTGAAAAAGTCCCTGTGCTTCGGATCGCTCATATCGGCTATCCGGTTGTAGCTCACGGGGGATTTGCCGTTCATCATGAAATCCTGAAGAACATCCTTGGACTGCAGAGGGAGGTATACATCGTTGAAATCTCCGGGATTATTGGAAAAATAGTAGGTCTGATCCGAGTGCTTGTTGGGGAAAAGTATGGTGGCGAAATAGTGGCTGTCCAGAATCCGGCAGATCAGATCGGCCTGTTCCTTCAGAAAAGAGTCACTTAAATTTTCCGAGAAACTATGAGCGATAAATTCTTTTACATAGGGGATTTTACTTTCTTCAATTTTCATTACTAAAATTATATATCCTTTTCTCTATTTAACTGAAAAAAGGGGAAAATTCCGGGGATTTTATAGAACTTTAGTTCTATATACACGATGCTGGATGTTTTTTTAGTATATCACATGTGAAGAATATGTAGAAATGTACATATTAATGACAAAATTTATTTACATCGATTCCCGGAGGGTATATGAAAAAGATTTTAGGTCTGATAGCGGCTTTACTCCTGATTTTTGCGTCATGTGAAGATCCGGCCAACTCAAGTGGCGGCGGAGATGATGAAAAGCTTTATGTGGGTACGTGGTATGCTGTAAGCGGTTCAAATATTTATACCGCGGAGATTAAAAGCGATGGTACTTTCAGCTATTATGAATCGGAAGAGGACGAATGGACGACCGGAACGTATAGAGTCGTAGATAGTACAATCACTCTTATAAATGATGGAGAAACGAATGAAGGGGTTTATACCCTTACGGTGACCGATGAAACCATGAGTTTTTCCCTGGTGAGTGATTCGGATACGGAAAGAAGCAATATTGCTCTGTTGAGCTGGTCAAAAACCAATCCGAACGCCGTCTACACGGTAAGCGGTACGGTTACGGTTCCCGATGAGGCCGCAGGAAAACATTATGCCGCCACTCTTGTTAATGATTCGGAAAGCATATACTTAAAGGATCAGGGAACGGTCAGCGGAACAACGCTCAGTTTCTCCATAAGCGATGTTAAGGCAAATGACTTTCAATTTCTTCTCGTCGTAGATATGGACGGTTCCTGGGGCGGTGATGCCGGTATAAATTGGGATGTAATGACCGAAGGCGACTATTATGCTATGAAGGCCGATCTCCCGGTAAATCAGGATCTGGCCCTATCCGGATTAACCCTGGCAGAATACGATGATGAGCTTGTGGACGGCGATCTCGTCGGATCCTGGTATAGAGCGGTTGATTGTGAACTTTTTGTTCTTTCTATCTATGGAGACGGAACGGCGGCATGCACCGTTTATCAGGATACCGAAGAGGAAAGGGTAAATTATGAATCGGACGGATCGGAAATTACGATTTGGGAAGACGGAGATTCCGAAGCGGATTATGGTACTTACGCATATGCGTTATCCGACGGGGAACTGATATTTACACTGAATAGTGATTCAGATACAGACCGAAGCGCCGTTGTTGCCGGAACGTGGACATCGGTTATGCCGGCAGTTTACGAAGTAAGCGGCACCATCGCTCTCCCTTCCGATGCCACCGGGAAGAAATACTATGTCGGCATCGATTCCAATGACGACGGCGGCGACGGAATGAACTACATTACCGGTACCGTCAGCGGAAGCACCATCGACTATAGCGTAGGCGGGATTCCCGCCGGGACGTACTTCATGCACCTCGTCGTGGATGTGGACGATTCCTGGGGCGATGAAGAGGCAGGACCCGTGGCCAATGGAGACTACTGGGCCTTCTACGGTATGACCGGCGGAAATCCCCCCGAATCGGCGACCCTGGTCATCGACGGTGACAGAACGGTTGATTTGACGGCGGTGACCTTTGTCTCTGAGACCGGAGAAGGTACAAATACGGTAAGCGGTACGATCACCCTGCCCGTTTCGGTGAGTGAAAAGACCTATTATATCTGTCTTGATACGAATTTGAACGGGGATGATGGAATGGAAGGTTTTCTTTCAGAACAGGTGACCGGAACTTCTATTAACTACTCGTTTTCCAACGTTTCCGATGGAACCTATTACCTCTATGCGATTGTCGACATGGATGGTTCCGGTGAAGGAATTTCTTCGGGGGACTACTGGATGTTCAACGGGATGGTCAATTCGAATCCTTCCACCGCGGAGAGTATTGACGTTGCCGGAGATGTGTCTGTCGACATGACTCTGGAAGCTTATACGGGCTGATCTCTCTTGCAAACAACGCCATGTGGCGCTATACTGTAAAGACAGGAGGCGCCTATGGCTTTGACAGAGATTTTACAGACGCAGAAGGAACTCAGTCCCGAGGAGTGCCGCCGTCTATTGGACGAGGGCATCCGCAAGGAGCAGTTCCTTCAGATTGCCAAAGCCGTGGCCAGCGTGAATCTGCTGACCCGGATAGCCGGCATAAGCACGCGTTCCCTGTCCCGTATCAAAGCGCAGGAAACGATCCCCGACCATGCCGCCGAAGTGGTCCTGTCTCTGATCCGGATTCTTTTGAAGGGAGCGGAGGTGTTCGGCGGTGTGGAGGAGACCGGCCTCTGGCTCAACAGGCCCAACCGGGCCCTCCGCGATGTTATTCCCCTGGAGATGCTTAAAAGCCGATTCGGCGCGGAAGAGGTAATGGATGTCCTTGTTCGTCTGGAACACGGCGTCTATTCCTGATGATTGTCTACCGTATTTCCCAGGAAAAATGGGTCCGTGATCTTTCCGGGCGGGGGGCCGAGATCGCCGGCGGGCGATGGAACCATAAGGGATATCCCGCCGTTTATACCTCCTGTTCCCTGGCCCTTTGCGTCTGCGAAATTCTTGTCCATACCGATTCCGACCTGCCGCCGGTGAACATGCACAGGGCCAGGCTGGATATTCCCGACAATCTGATCAATGAGGATCTGCGGGATTTCGACTGGACCGGCGATTCCAGGAAAATCGGGACCGAATGGCTGAAGACGCAGGATCGCCCGGCTCTGCTGGTGCCGTCCATTGTGGTTCCCAGCGAGTTCAATCTGCTCTTGAATCCCCGCCATCGGGATATTTTCCGGGTGAAATTACTCGATTCCCAACCCTTTGCCTTCGATCCCCGTTTCTTTTCTGAAAAAGAGCCTGAAAAACCCATCGATCTGGACAATATTCTTACTTTTCTGCCCTGACTCCCTGTTCGCGGGGTTTTCACGTAAGACGTAATCTCCCTTTTGCTATATAATAGCTCCGATGGTCGTTAAACTCGCTCTGCGCAACGCTCTGCGACACGGTAAAAGCTCCCTTTTGATTCTCTTTTTCATGACGGCGGTGGGCATGGTCTTTATGGGGGGGAATTCCCTTCTGGTCTCCGTCAACCGCTCCATGCGGGAGGGATTCCGCGACTATCTGACGGCCGACGGAGTCATCCTGTCCCCGACCGAAGAGCCCATGTCTCTCTTCGGTGCTTCCGCCCCCTCCCTGGGGGATTTTTACACCCTTCCCACTTTAAAGCACCGACATGAGATGGAGAGCCTGATAGAAGGCCGGGGGATGGTTTCCACCCCTTTGATTTCAGGCTCGGCTCTGATGGAAGCTTCCGGGTTCAGCAGGGGAATCCCCTTTTTCGGGATAGATCCCGAATCCTACTTCTCCCTTTTTCCCGAGGCGGAGATGACAGGGGGACAGAGGGACTTTTCCGGTTCCGGCGCGTTGGTCTCCCAGGCCCTGGCGGAAGAGTGGGAGAAAGAGACGGGAACACCCCTCAGACCGGGGGATTTTGTGAAATTCAGTACTCTCGGGGATATCGGCTTTACCATAAGGCTTGTGCCCGTGGCGGGGATATACCGTTTTCCCTATGCCCATCCCCTTATCGATTCCCTGGTGCTTCTGGACGGGAAGACCGCCCGCGATCTGGTCCGGGTTCTGGCCGATCAGACGAAGGATACATCCCCCGAAGAGGCCAGCGATCTCTTCGATAGGGACCTGGACGATCTGTTTTCTGAAGATTTCGCTGCGGCCGACGGGGAGGAGGGAGAAGATATCCTCTCCTCTCTGGATGCTCTTTTTGACGAACCTCTGCCCGACCCTCCTTCCGATCCCCTGGAGGGAAGCTGGCATTTTCTGCTTGTCCGCTTTGCCCGGCCGGGGCAGTACGGCCGACAGCTGGGAGAGCTGGAAGCTCTTGTCTCCGATTACCCCTCGCAGGTTCTGAACTGGCGTCAGGCTGCCGGTACCACCGCCGGGTACGCCCATTTTATCCAGCTCTTTTTTTACGGCGGATTCGCCCTGATTCTCCTGGCCGGCGTTCTGGGCATCGTGAATATTATGCTTATCAGTCTGTTCCAGAGAACCGTGGAAATAGGGACGATTCAGGCGCTGGGGGGAACCTTCGGATTTATCCGGCGCCTTCTCGGGCTGGAATACTTCTCCCTCTCCCTGGCAGGGGGTGCCTTAAGCCTGATTATGTCCCGGATTCTTTTTCTCTTTCTGAACAGCCGGGAGATCGTTTTAAGGAATTCCCTTTTAAATCTCGTATTCGGAGGCAGGGCTCTCTTTTTTCCCTTTACCCCGGGACTGGCCGGAGTGACATTGATTCTCTGCCTGCTGACCGGCTGGGTCTCCTCCCTCTACCCCATAGGAAAAGCCCTGGCCCTCCCTCCGGTGGATGCCTTGAAGGGAGGGAATCTTGAATAAGCGCAGTCTGTTCATTATGGGATACCGCAACCTTCTGCGGCACAGACAGAAGCAGTTCTTTCTGACCGCCGCCCTGACTCTCTGTTTTGCTCTCATTTCCCTTCTTTCCCTTGTTTCCGAAGGGATGAACCGCAATGTGACCGATTCTTCCCGGGTCCACTACGGGGGAGATCTTTTCCTCGTCGGATTCTACGGGGATAACCGTGACAGGCCCGCCTGGGCTGACCGGCCGGAAACCCTTTTTGCCCTGGCGGAGGATGTGCCCGGAACGGCCGCTCCCCGGAGCCAGCTTTTCCGAAAGGGCTGGCTCTATTTCAACGGACGTCCCCAGCTCCTGAAGAACGTCATCGGGCTGGATTACGGAACAGAGAAGAGCTGGCTGAGCCGTTATGACGTGGCGGAAGGTGATATGGATCTTCTGGATTCCCCGGGCTCGGTGGTGCTCTCCTCTGCCCTGGCCGAGATCATGAATCTTCACGCGGGGGACGGGGTCATTCTGAAAACGACCAATCCCCGCGGGCAGGTCAACACGGGTGATTTCACCGTGGCGGCACTCATTCATGACGATACCCTGCTGGGGTACTACCGCCTCTTCATGGACAGGAGGGATTTGAACGGCCTGATGGGGTGGAGTGAGGATGAATTCAGCTCTCTGGGAATATACCTGGATAATCCGGACAAGGCTGATTTATGGGCGGAAACGCTTTACGGGAGGCTAAGCCAAGAGCTTCCCTCGGGAGAGCCTGTCTACACCCGGGACGACTATTACCGGGAGACGGGGAAAAGCTGGACGGGGGTACGGTATTTCGCCTATGCCCTGAGCGTATATGTTTCCGATGTGGCCGACCTTCTGACGGCGATGGATCTGGTATCCTACTTCATCTATCTGATGATGCTCCTCATAACCTTTGTCTCCGTGCTGGTCACCTACCGTATCCTTCTCCATGACCGCAGCCGGGAGCTGGCCGTTTTTCAGGCCGTGGGGATGACCGGAAGACAGATGGAGGGGATGCTTTTCATCGAGATTCTTCTCCTGCTGCTGGTCTCTCTGGCGGCGGGAACGGTTCTCTCCTTTCTCATGCTCTGGGGGATGAGGGGATTCTCCTTCGAGGATATCCAGGGGTTCGGGATTTTTCTGAATCGGGGAAATTTGACGGGGAGATTTGTTTTTTCCCGATTTTGCTTTAATATTAGTGTTATTCTTGCCGGCGTACTGATCCCCGTATGGCTTTTGGTACGCCATGAAGTCAGAAGGCCTCTGGCCCTGACTCTTAAGGGAGAAAAATGAGAAAAATACTCTTTGCTGCTTTTTTACTATACATGACAAGCTTTCTGTTCGCCGTGGACTTTCAGGCGCTTCTGGCCGAGGCGGACAGGCTGGTCAATTATCCCGCCACCGATTTTCAGGCCCGCTATACCATTGTTCAGGATAAACCCGGCGAAGGCCGTATCACCACGGTCGCTTCCGTTTTCAGACGGGACCGCTCCGAGACATACACCATTGTCATAGAAGATCCGGCGGAGAACCGGGGCCAGGGATATCTGAAGCAGGGAGAGACCCTGTGGGTTTACGATCCCGAATCGCGCCAATTCAACTCCACCAGCTCCTCCGAGCGTTTTCAGAATACCAACGCCCGCAATTCCGATTTTACCCGATCCACCCTGGCTCAGGATTACAGGGTGACCGGTTCGGAGCAGGTGGCCCTGGGCCGCTATAACTGCTGGCTTCTGGATCTGGAAGGTGTTGTGGATAACCTCACCTATCCGAAAATGAAAATCTGGATTGATGAGGACCATCTTGTCAGGAAGACCGAAGACTACAGTCTTTCCGGGCGTCTTCTGCGCAGTTCCGTTTTTCCCTCCTACCATGAGCTGAACGGGCTTTACGTCCCCTATAAAGTTCTCTATGTGGACCAGCTGGAAGGGGCTATGGTCAACGGGAAATTTCAGCAGGAAAAGACCCAGGTCACCATTGAGAATCCTTCTTTGACCGATCTGCCCGATTCGGTATTTTCCAAATCCTTCCTGGAGCGGGTAAGCCATTGACGCGCGCCGTTCCCTTTCTGCTCGCCCTGCTGTTGACCTCTTTTGTTTACAGCCAGTCCTCCGATGATCTTCTGGATGCCGCCGATTCGCTGGATTCCCTCTTTGACGACCCCGTGGCGGAAGAAACGGATAGAGAGGATAATCCGCAGGTGAGCGAACCGATGGGGGAGAGTTCCGTTCTGGAGGATCTGTTGGACCGGAAAACCCTGGATGTTAAGGGAAACTTCACCCTGACCGGCGGGTATACCCCCGGTTTTGACGGGATGCCTCCAAGCCCGGGGAATTTTAACGACAGCCTGATCCTGGAACTGAATTCCCAGTTGATCCTGGATTTTCATCTGTCCCGGGAGTTCCGTTTTTATCAGAAATGGGTTCTGGAAGCGCCGGATTTTATTCTGGATCCGTCGGAGGTTTTTGCCGATTATCACCCCAACGACACGCTTTTCCTCAGAGCGGGGCGGTTTAATGTGACTTGGGGGGAATCGCGTAACTTCTCCCATACCAACCTGGTCGCCCGCCTGCCTGATATGGCGATAGGCGAATCGTTCGGAGGTAAAGACATTCTGGCCCTTCGCCTGACTATCCCCTGGAAAACCGGTTCCGTGGAGGCCCTCTCCCTGGCAAGGGACGGATTCTGGAAGAGCGAATCGAGTACGCCCGGTGTTCAGGATTTCGGCTGGGGGCTGCGCATCAATCCGCCTCTGCCCTTCGCAGACGCCACTCTGTCGGTTTTCGCCCATCCCCAGCTGAACCTCCGTTCCGCCGCCAGCGTGAAAACGACCCTCTTTGACTCAATTGAAGCCTATGGTGAGTTTCTGGTGACCGTGGATAAGAGTTTGTACTATGGCAGTTATAACCCGGATAAAACCACCGCCGACGGCAAGCCGGACAATCCCATCGATTATTCCCTCAACGGCGGTTTGTACCGGGATTTTCTGGATAGCCGCCTCTCTCTGGGAGGGGAGTATTTCTTCAACGGGGAAGAGTCGGAACTGACTCTGGCCAGCGGTACATGGGCTCTCTTTTATGGCCACAACCTGGCGCTCTACGCCCGGTGGAAACAAAATGACTGGGACCTTTCCCTCTACGGCCGGTATAACCACTATTACCGGAGCGGGATTCTCGGGCCCGGTTTCAACTGGTACTTTGCCGACGGGGCGAAACTTCAGCTGGGCGGCGCCTGGTCCTGGGGTGCCGATGGTTACGGAGGAACGAACCCCGATGACTGGAACAGGGATGCTCTGATGTTTATCAGACTGGTTATAAACGGTTCCTGGGATGCAAGCCTGTGACCGGTGTGACCGCCGTCATCGTCACCTTCAATAACAGAGATTTAGTCCTTCAACAGCTGGAACGGCTGCTGAAGCGCGAGAGAGAAGGGTTCCGCATCATTCTTGTGGATAACGGCTCCTCCGACGGGACAGCCGAAGGGGTGGAATCCCGCTGGGGCCGCGATAGAAGAGTCCGCCTGGTTCGGCAGGAGAAGAACCGGGGCGGCGCGGGAGGTTTCCGGCGGGGCGTGGAAGAGGCCCTGAAGGGGAAAAACGACCTTTTCTGGCTTCTCGATGACGATGCCGTTCCCCGGGAGGACGCCCTGGATGAGCTCTTGAAGGCGGCCGGATCGATTAAGGGGCCCTGGGGCGCCCTGGCTTCGCTCATCGCCCAGCAGGAAAATCCGGACAGGGTTACCGAAGCGGGCGGGGAAATCCGCTGGCTGAGGGGTAAACTCAAGGCGAATCATCAGAATGAACCGGTCTCCTCGATCCATCCCGAGCCGGTAAAGGTCGGCCATGGGGCGGCGGCTTCCCTGCTTATCCGCCGGGAGGTTGTGGAAAAATACGGCTTCTTTGAGGATATCTTTATCCATTTCGACGATGTGGAGTGGTGCTGCCGGATCGCCCGCCGCGGTTTTCCCGTCTATGCCGTTGCCCGATCCGTCGTCTACCATCCCTTCAAGAAAGGTTCGGCTCCGGGATGGATCCGCTATTACGACGCCCGCAATATTCTCCTCGTGTACCGCCGCAACAAACCGCTTCTTCTTCCCGTTCCCCTCATCCGTTTTTGTCTGATGGCTCTGGTTTTTCTTTTAAGAGGGGAGAAGGAAACGGCCCGGTTCATAATTATGGGACAGAGGGATTTTTTCAAAAAACGTATCAGAATGAGGGACGAGCTGACTTGATACCGTCGAAGTTCTCTCGGGGGTTATTCAACCTCCAGGTTGGGAAACTTGAGGGTGAATCGGGCTCCTCCCCATTCGGATGTATCGACCCGTATCTCCCCGCCGAGGTGTTTCATTATCTGATAGGACACATTCAGGCCCAGGCCGGTTCCTTTTCCCGCGGCTTTCGTTGTGAAAAAGGGGTCGAATATTTTGGATCTGTTCTCCTCTGTTATTCCCGGACCGTTATCTCCTATTGAGCAGTAGATCCAGGAAGGATCCTTTTCGAATCCGATTTTGATAATACCCCCCTCTGCCGGTATGGCGTGTCGGGCATTATTAAGTAGGTTGAGCAATATCTGATGCAGCTTTTCCTCCGTTCCGGAAACGGGGGGAATGGCCCGGGACTCCCAGATGATTTCCGGGTTTTTACGGGAGCTGTGGCCGGATGCTGTCAGTGCTCCTTTGACACACTTTTTCAGGTCAACCGGTTTGTTGGCAGCGAGGGTATCCATGCGGGAGAGCCCTCTTATGTTGCTGACGATTTCGTGAATGCGGAGAATCCCTTCCCGATTATCCTTTATCAGTTCCCTCGTGTCATTCATGATACGGATGATCTGCTCATGGTTTTCCGGCTTGAGATGATCGGGCACTGCTTCGGCATAGAGTGAGACCGTTTGCTCTATTTGCTCAAGATACTCTTCCAGAGTTTGGAAATTACTCTTTATGAAACTTATGGGATTGTTGATTTCATGGGCGATTCCGGCGGCCATCAAACCCAGGGCCGAAAGCTTTTCATCCCGGGCCATCATCTCTTTCTGGGTTTCTATCGTTTTGATCATTTTGTCGATGGAAAGGGCGAGGGAGCCTATTTCATCCCTACCGATCAAGGGCAGGGAAAAGCCGCTCTGGTTTGCATTATAGAGTCTGGTAGACTTTTCCAGATGTTCCAAAGGCTTGATAATTCTCCTCCGGGAAAAGACGAGGAGGAACGTAAAGAAGAGGACTACCATCACGGCGAGGAAAGAGCTGTAGAAGGAAAGAAAAATTTCTATCCGACCCGGAACGTGGTGTAGAGATTTCAGAAGATGGAGCAAGTAAGAGAGTGAAATGAGAAGACTCAGAATCACCGCCAGGAGAAAAGAGAAGAAAAGCAGGCTTTTTTTGCGGATGGTCATAGATTCATCTCAAGGGAAATCAGAGTCATATCATCTTTTATCTCTTCGTTTGTCTGAAGCCTTTTTATATCTTCCATCACCGCCGACACGAAATAGGGATTATCCTTGTAAAACAGGAATATCTCCTTAAGCCGGGAAATCCCTCCGTCCAGTTCGGAAAGACCGTCGGTATAGAGAACGATCCGATCCTTGTCCCTCAGAGATAGGCGGCTGTCCGAATAGGCGATGTCCGTGAGAAATCCCATGGCCGTTCCCTGCGATTCCATTTCGAGCAGTTTCCCGTCTCTTATGATGAGGGGAGGCATGTGGCCCCCGTTGCTCACGGTCATCGTTCTGTCTCTCAGGTTCATATGGCAGAGACAGAAACTGATGAAAAGGGGTTGGATGCTGCTTATGACCTGAGAGACCCGGTGGTTCAGATAGGCCATGATGCGGCTGAGGGAGACGTCAGTGTTCAATAATCGGGAAAAAGTCGCTTCATTCGTAATTGTCTTAAGGATGAAGGTGATGAAAGCCGCCTTGATACCGTGGCCCGAAACATCGCCTATCGCGATAAGGTAGTTGTCTTCGTTGATTCTGATAAGGTCGTAGTAATCGCCGCCGCAGGAGAGCTGAGGTTTGTAATTGACCGAAAAGCTGAACCGGTCATCCTTCTCGAAGCGAGGGGCCAGAAATTTTTCCTGAGTCAGGCCTCCGCCGATAAATTCAACCCGGAGCTGCTCGGCAGACGTGCGGTAGGCATTTTCATTTTTATAGCGGTGAAAGGCTTTCCGAACTTCCCTTTCCAGATCATCTCTGTTCCAGGGCTTGAGGATGAAGGAGAAAATCCCGGTGCGGATGGTATTAATGATATCATCCGTGTCGGTGTAGGCCGTAAGCAGTATGGGCACAATGCGGTCATTGATCTCTTTTGCTTTGCCGATGAAGTCGCACCCTTTGAGTTCGGCCATTCTCTGATCGGAAATCAGTACGGCTGTTTTTTCGGGATACTCTTTAATGTAAGAAAGAGCGACAAGGGGATTGGTGAAAGATTTGATCTCCAGGGAAATCTCATCGGCCAGATTAGACAGTTCTCTCTCCAGAGCCCTGAGAATCGGCTTTTCATCATCCACCAAGAGAATGGCGGGCGTATTCATAATAGCTCCTGTTTTGTTTTTACATCTTTTTATAATAGTATACAGGACATAATTTAGCATAAAAAACATAAATCATCAAATTTTATTGTGAACGGTTTGTGAAAGAGCCAATTACAAGGCGGGAAATCCTTCAGATGAATAAGACAGGGATCGAATTTGAAGAAATAGCCCGAGTGCTGTATAATAGGCTCCTATGTCGTTATATCTCCCGATTGAATGTGGTAAGCCATGGAATTGATGAAACAGCACGGCCGCTTCCAGGTGGAAGTGAAGCACCACTATCCTCTGGATCTGGGCAGGAATAATCAGTTTGCCCTGGATCTCTATCTGCTCTCCCCCTATAGCCTGGATATACAGGAGAATACCTATCCCCGGGGCGAGATTCTGGCCGACACCCATATCTATACCCGTTATTCCATTTACAATACGACCTTGGAGGAGATCCTCTACCGGGAGAATATCCGCAGTCCCCTGATCCGGCTGGAATCGATACTGAAAGGAAATTCCGAAGTAACGGAGGATCAGAAACAGCGGGTTCTCTACGAGTTTCGGGTTCTGGCCAACACCTTCCTGGATGTGATGGATGAAAGGGAAAAGTATTTCAAATCCCTCATTTTTCAGAAAGACCCTTCGATCAACATTAAGGAGAGGGTGATCTATTTTTACGGGTTGATGGAGGAGTTCCTGACCCGCTTCCGGACATTGACGAAGACAAAGGATGACAGCCGCTACGATAAGACGATAGAGAATGCCTACTCCCTGGCCGATGAGATCATCAGTCTGTCCATTGAGAGAATTCTCTCCCCCCTCCTGAATTATTTCAACGATGCCGAAGGAGCCACCGGTAAGAAGCGGATAAGAAAACTGCTTCAGAGCGAGTCGGAATACCGGCGCGATATGGATTATGCCTATATCGATATGAATAATGTCACAGAGAAGGACAAGGAGAGACTGGCCTTTCGTGAGGGGATTCTGAAAAAATGGGCCCATTCGGTGAATTATATGGACAAAAAGAGCTCTTCCCTGAATGCCAATACGGGCCATCTGCTGGCGGCAATCGCGGCGGCGGTGGCCATGACTTTTGCCGTTCTGGCCACCCTGTACGCCAACCGCTTTTTCGTTTCCTACAGCCTGCCCTGGATCGCCATAGCCATTTTGTCCTACTCCCTTAAGGACCGGATCAAAGAGGGACTTCGGGCGATATTCAAGAAGCTGATACCTGTCATGATTTCGGATAAAACGGATAATCTTTATGATAACCTGATCAACCATCCTGTGGGCCGGGCGCGTCTGACCGTGGAGCATCTTAGAAAAAAGGAGCTTCCCGAGTATCTGCTGGATGCCTTCAGGGAGAAAGAGGACGCCCTGCGTTCCATTCTCCCTCCGGAAAATGTTATTCATATCCGAAGAAAGGTGACAATACGGGGGAAGCGCTTAAGGCCCCTTCATGTCAGACTGTCCTCCATAACCGAGGTTTTCCGAATGAATCTGTTCCGTTTCACCCGGAATATGGATGATCCGGAGAAAACTCTCTGGTTTCTGAATCAGAACGATCCGGTCCCCGTGGAAAGTTCCCGTGTGTACCGTCTTCAGTTCGCCATTGCCGTGACGAAGGAGAAGGAGGAACCGCTGTGGTTCTTCTACAATGTGATTATGAGACAGGACGGGATTCTTCGTGTCGAGCCGATGAAAGGACTTGGTTGATTGAGTCGATAAGTTCTTCTTTACGGAAGGGCTTCTGGACAAATCCCGAGAGGCCTTCCTGTTCCAGCTGATACAGATCCTGGTCTTTGGTGAATCCGGAAGTAAGAATGACGGGACAGGAGGGATTAATCTGCCTGATCTTTCTGAAAAATTCCCGGCCGTTCATCTCGGGCATGATCATATCGGTGATAACGAGCTGTATGGAATCGGGATCCCGGGAGTATTTTTCCAGGCCCTCCCTTCCGTTTTCCGCCAGGATAACATCGAAGCCCATCATTTCCAGGATGGGTTTTCCCGTTTTTCTGATGATTTCCTCATCGTCGACCAGGAGGATCCTGCCGGGATTTCCCTTTGTTATTTCCGGTACCGGTTTGGTCTGCTCCGGGGAAGAGCCGGTCCGCTGTTCATCGGTGCAGAGGGGAAGGTAGATATGGAAGACCGTCCCCTTGCCCGGTTCGCTGTACACCGTAATGGCTCCCTTGTGGTCCTGTATCGTTCCGTAGACCATGGCGAGCCCCAGTCCCGTGCCTTTGCCCAGTTCCTTTGATGTGTAGAAGGGCTCGAAAATCTTCGAAATGTATTCCGGTTCGATGCCGATTCCCGTATCTCTGACAATCAGTTCTATATAGGGACCCGGTTCTATCTCGAAGGAACTGTAGCGGCAATAATTCTCATCAAGTACCACGTTGCGGGTTTCCAGGGTAAGATCGCCTCCGTCGGGCATGGCATGGGCCGCGTTGATGCTTAAGTTCATAAGGCAGTTCTGAAGGGAGGCTCCGTTCCCCGAGAAAAAGTAATTCTGCGCGTTTTCCTCGAGAATCACGTTGATTCTTTTATCCAGCGTCCGGTCAAGGAGTAGGACGGTATCGTGGATGACTCCGTGAAGATCAACCACCGTTGTGCTTATGTTTCTTTTGCGTCCGAAGGCAAGAAGCTTCCCCGTCAGTTCGGCCGCCCTGTCCGCCGTGTCCAGTATCATTTTAACGAAATCCCGGTTCTGCCCCTTTATGGCTTCATCCTGCTCCAGAAGCTGGGCGGCTCCGGAAATTCCGGCCAGCATGTTGTTGAAGTCGTGGGCCACTCCGCCGGCCAGCTGGCCGATGGCGTCCATTTTCCTGGCCTGTATGAGCTGTTCCTCCATCTTCGTTTTTTCGTTCATTTCATGGTTAAGATCTTCGATTTTCTCTTTGATGGACTGCTGCATGGATCTTACGCTGTGGGAGAGAAGACTGACTTCGTCCCGGCCCCGGGCCCTGACAATCTGGTTAAGCTCTCCCTGGGCGATTTTGCCCGTAATGGCCGTTAACTCTATTATGGGGGCGGTGATGCTGTAGGAGATAAGGATCAGAAGAGGAATGATAAAGGCGGAAAAAAGGATCATGGTCAGCATCTGAACCTTCAGGAAATTGTTGATGTCCTGATATTTCTCCTTCAGGGGGACGCAGAAAACCACAATCCAGTCCCAGGGTTCGAAGGTTTCGAAAATATACCACTTCTCAACACCCCTGTAGGTCAGGTAAACATCGGAGGCCGCTGTTTCGCGGATATGCCGGATCTCCTCCAGGGATTCAAGAGAGGTTTCGCCACGGGAAAGATCGGGATGAAGGATCACCGAGAGATCTCTGTCCAGTATGAATGGGTAGACCCCCGTGTCCTTTCTGCCGTAATAGGTCCGGCTGAGGTTCTGGAGGAAACTTTCCTGGAAATCGTCGACATAGACTTCACGGGAGCCGGTTTTCTCCAGCCTTTCCTCGGCCCTTTCCATCTCTTTGATGATAATGTTTATTTTCTCTTCGTACAGATTTATCTGACTGGAGTTTATAATGCGGGTCAGCTGGATACGGGAGATCAGGAACGTGGACGTATTGAGAATGAGTAACGTTCCCACGGTAAGCAGGATAAGCTTGGTTTTTATCGAATGCAGAAAATTCATTGTTCCAGTTGCTCCATCGGCCATAATTGCGCTTCCTTGATGATTTCCAAGGGTATTTTATAATCAAGAAATTCGGCCATTTCGGTGTTGATGACCAGGCGGGAACCGCTATTCTGTGCCTGGGGAATCTCTTTCACGGCCTTGCCCTTAAGAACGTCAACCGCCGTTTTTCCCAGCCACCATCCCTGCTCTTCCGGTGTCTTCATATTACCCATGAGGGCCAGCCGGATATTGGTGTCAATCGTCGTTCCGACCGGGATGGAGGTGTTCTCCCGGATAAAGGTGAGCGCTTCCTCTTCATTCCAGTCTTTCATTCCCACCGGATTGTAAAAAATCAGCATATCCACGGCTTCCTGCATTTTCAGGTACTCTTTCTTCCATTGGGCGAAATCCGGGGTAAAGGAGACCCTTTCCAGGGATAACTCCCCTTTGGCCGTCAGGTTGTCATAGATGGCATGGTTGAAGGGTTCTTCCTGAAAAAGAAGGCCCAGCCTGTCCCCTCCCGCCAGCTGTCTCAGGTTGGACACCGATTCGGCCAGCGGATCGACTTCCGCCATTCCCGTGATCCAGGGAGAAGGCGGGGGGGGAGGGCCGTTAAGCCCGCAGTATATTATGGGTAATTTTTCCCCGGTGAGATAGGGGATCACCAGGTTATTGATAAATCTGTCATCGCTTCCCAGAATGATATCGGGCTCCCAGGCGAGAATCTCTTCGTAGGCTTCCCCGGCTCTCCTGTTTAATATTTCCTCGGATATCTGTGCCTTGCCATTCAGGCGGAAGATTTTCAAATCGTAAAAAAGATCCGACTGGTTAAGGGCTTTGATCATGGTTTCCTCTATATAATCGCTCCACTCATATCCCTGGTGGTAGGAATTGACATAGTATATTTTTTTGTTCTCCTCCGGGGTATTGATCATATGGGATTTCTCGATGAGGTCCAGGGGAAACTGAATGCCCAGCTTACTCGCCAGGAGCATATTGGTATAGTAGGCCCCTTTTCTGTTATGCGCCACTTCTATATCGGAAGGGGCTGTTCCCATGGCTATTCTGAGGGCGGCTTCCGCGGCCCACTCCCCCTGTTCCTCGGGACTGTTCGTTATGGAAACGAGTACATGGGGAGCCATAACGTTGTCCCAGCCTCCCGTGGGGATCCGTGTGTTATCCATCATAAAGCGGTGGAGCTTCCTGTCGTCCTCGTCCCAATCGGCATAGGAGGACGGATAACCGGCCAGAATCATATCCGATTCCTTCTGCAGTTTGAGGTATTCCTCCTGCCACATTTGGTAACTATTCACCAGCACGGCTTTGAACGGGTAGGAAAGGGTCTTTTCCAGATAGGTTATTTCCTGACGGCTGGTCGTGTCGTCGGATCTCAGGTAGGTGATCTCCTTTCCCTCCGCGTAGGGAAGAAGGGCTTCCACCAGATCAAAAATCTGATGGACGGATACGATGCCGGTGATGTTTTCTGCGGGGAAGCCATAGGGTTCTATATTCCAATTAATACCGCAGAAAACAAAGGGGAGCCTGTCATTGATGTAGTAGGGCGCGATCAGATATTTTGAAGCATTATCGTCGCTGGCAATAACGACATCGGGCTTCCAGGAATCGATGACATCCCTGGCCTCTTCTACGGCCTGCGCCAGATAATCGGGAGAGTGATCGACCAGGGTATTCATGTGGTGGACCCTGAGATGTACGGGACTCTCCGGGAGAGCCACTTCCCCTTCCTGGATCCAGGGAAGGTTATAGAAGGAGAAGATCCCCTTCATGATGCCCCGGGACCAGAAATAATCAGGATGATAGGAATCGATATAAAGAATTTTCAGTTTGTCGGTAAAATCCTGTTTTTCATAACTTTGCCGCGGCTTGTCTTCGGGAGTATCCTTCAGGCAGGATTGAGTCAGGAATATCATAATAAGAAGAATGATGGTCCTTTTACCCATTTTTAATCTCTATAATAATACTAGCGGTTAATTATGTTTTATTCAATCGGTAAATGTATTTACCATATGGGATTCCTCCAGTATCGCAAGGGGGAATTTAATATTGAGCTTTTTGGCAAGTCCCATATTCAGATAGTAGATGCCCCTGATATTCTCCTGAACGGGGATCTCCGATGGTTTTTTCCCCTCCGCAATATCCAGCGCCGCCCCGGCGGCCCACTCGCCCTGTTCCTCCGAAGAGTTGGCTATGGTGATAAGGACATCCTCCGCCATCCAGTAATCCCATGAGCCGGTGGGAATTGCCGTGTTGTCTACCATAAACCGGTGGAGAGCCTCTTCGTCGCCGTCCCAATCGGCCATCGCCGAAGGATAGGTCGTTATTAGAATATCCGTGTCGTTCTGAAGACGGAGGAATTCCCTTTTCCACTCCTCGTAGGTCGAGACTAGTACGGCATTTACATCGTAGGAGAGGGCGTTCTGCAGGTAGGCCGCTTCTTTCCGGCTGGTGTGGGCATCCCCCCTGAGAAAGGTAATTCTGTCTCCGCCGGCGTAGGGAAGGAGCTCCCTGATGATGGTGGATATCTGGCTTACCTCGATCATGCCGGTGATATTGGCTGCGGGAAATCCATACTCTTCGGCGCTCCAGTTGATGCCGCAGAAAACAAAGGGAAGGGAGCTGTCTTTAAAATAGGGGACGATGAGGTATTTTGAGGCATTATCATCGCTGGCAATGACAACATCGGGCTGCCACTCTTCAATGAGCCGTTTTGCCTTCTGCACGGCCGCTTCGATATGCTCGGGGGACTGGTTTTTCTGCGTGTCCATATTGAATATATTCAGGATGACAGGACTTTCGTCGGCGGTTAGTTCGCCCGAGGGCTGCCAGGGAAGGGAATAGGATGACAAAAGCCCTTCCATGATTCCCCGCGTCCAGGGAAAATCGGGATCATAGGAATTGATAAGGAGAATACGCGGTTTGGAGGTTTTCTGGTCAGAACCGCCGGTCAGTTCTGTTTCCGGTGAGACCGGGATTTTCCTTTCCTCTCGATGACAGTTCACCGCCGTCAGGGCGATCAGAGCCATGAGCAGAAAAAGGGGCCGTGCTTTCTTCATCTTCGTTCCCTGCCTATAAGAGTACAGGCATTTCTTAATTATATCAAATTAATTAAGGGAAAACACGAAAAGAGACTCCCCTTTGCGGGGAAGTTCTCCCTTGCAGGTTAAGACGCTTCTCCAGAGGCCCTCCCGTTTCCAGGCCCGGAGTTTTTCATTGTCTACGGGAAAAGGAAGGTATTCCCTTGTAAAGTCCAGCTCCCTGTCTGAGCGGATCATGACTTTTTCACCTGCCGGATTGACGATATGGAGCTGGCTGTCGATGAAGGAGGGCTTATCGAGGGAAAGGAAATGCCAGACCATATCAGCCGGTTCCTCCCGGAGCTCCCAGCTGTCTTTCATCCGTATCTCACTCTCGGCAAAGCGGAAAGACCTGACGAGGGAAAGGATTTTCCCTTCCGGCGGATAGGCTCCTCCTATTTCCATTTCCCCCTCTTCGGGGCGGTCGAAGGCAAAGCGTGTGCATCGGTACCCTTTTCCCGGGGCCTGGTCTTTTCCGTTTACCGAGGGAAGATTGTGCCACCCGGACTGCATGGTCCAGATGGTGTATCTCATCTCATTGAAGGTCTCCCGGGTGTAGTCTCCCACGCCGGGATCGATAAGGAGGGGAGCTTTCCTCCCGTAAAGAATAAACTGGCCGATATCATTATGGTTATGGCTTTCATCGTTATGGCCGCCCTTGCAGGCAAAGGTGTAGGGGCTCCTTCGGATTATCCCTGTCTGGGAGAGGGGAAATACTTCCCGGAGAGGTCTTTCGGGCTCGGTATGGGCCTCTCCCTTCCACCTTACCGCCAGATCTCTGATACCCCTCTGGGAGGAAAAGGCCGCCTCGTATTCTGTCCTGTCATTCCGCGCTTCTTCGCGGAGTATCCCGGAAAGGGCGATTAATCTGCTATTGTTGAGAGCTCTTCCCATCCGGCGGATCAGGTCTCCGGGCAGGTGGGGGAGCCGGCCGGGGCAGTCGGCGAAATTCACGAAATAATCCCCGCAGATGTGCAGGCTGGCAATGTAGCCGGCGGCCTTGGCGAGAAAGGGGTCGCTGAGCAGTTCCGTCTCTTTTCCGCAGGCCCAGTGGAGAATCTCCAGGCAGTCGAAGAGGGAGCCTATGGCGTGGTCCCAGTATCCGGGGCCTTCGTCGCAGCCCCCGTCTTCGGGGAGAACATCCAGGTAGTGGGTCAGGATCTCCGAGGCGCGGCGGACTCCCTGTGCCAGGACGGCTTTATCCGTCTCCAGAAGAAAAAGGGTGTGAAGGAAGTTATCCGTAATCCAGGGGGTCCAGTTGTTAAGCGGCCCGTGGCCCGGGGCGGGGAGGTATCCCATCCACCAGTGGCTGTCGTTGTTCATATAGGGAGTGAGGCAGCGGCGGCGGCACTCCGCCGCCACCCGGGAGACCAGCCTCTCCGCGTCACGGGTAAGCGGTTCTCTGAGAAGATGGATGGTCAGGGCCAGAAGGGAGGAACTGCTCCCGGCGAAGAGGTCCACCCGGGTCGGTTCCGCCGGGGGATAGGGATCGGCCGGCGGGGCGTTATGAGCGGGCAGAACCCAGCTCCATTCCCCGCACAGACTGTCCAGATCGTCTATGATGCGGTCAAGCAGATCGTCCGAAGGTTCGACGCAATAGGCCTTGGTCAGGCGGAAAAGGTGGAGGCGGCGGGAAAAATATATTTTCTCAAAGTTCACCCTGTTTCCGTTGAGGTGATACTCCCGGTAGTGGGTGGCCTTGAGTACGGGCAGTTCCTCACCGGCCGCTTCTCTGCCTTCCCTCAGGATCAGCTCCCGCCGGTCCGCTTCTATACCGTTCCAGAACTCCCGGTCGGTACAGGGCGGAAGATAACTTTCCCCGGGGAAGGGGAGTTTCAGGTTTTCTGAGAGGGGCGGGAGCTTATCGCGGAGCATGGCTTAACCCTTGATGCCGCTTGAGGCAATTCCCTGGATGAAATATCCCTGGAGACAGATAAAAAGAATCATCACGGGGATAATGGAGATCATGGCGGCGGCCATCTGCGGTCCGTAGTAGACCAGATATTCGGTCACGAAGTCGGTCATACCCAGGGGGAGGGTTTTCAGTTCCGGACTGGTCAGGTAAATCAGGGCCGAGAAGAATTCGTTCCAGAACCAGCGGAAGGAAAAGATCAGAACCGTGGCGAGAACGGTTTTGGCCAGGGGCATGACGATTTTGAAGTAGATCATCCACTCTCCGGCCCCGTCTATGCGGGCCGATTCCAGAAGGGAGTCGGGAATGGTCATGAAGAACTGCTTGATCAGAAATGTTCCGAACACCGTGAAGGATGCCACGAGAATAAGGGCCAGATGGGTATCGTAGAGACCGATGGAACGGATGATCATGAACTGGGGAATGATAATGACCTGGATGGGAATCATCATGGACATGAGATAGAGGATGAAGATGAAATCCCGTCCCTTCCATTTGAGCTTGGAGAAAGCATAGGCTCCGGTGGATGCCGTCCCCAGCTGGATGACCGTACAGAAAAAGGTAACCTTGATGGAGTTCCAGATATAGAGGGGGAACATATTCAGCTGCTTGAAATTGAAGAGGCCCGAATTGGCGGTGAACAGCGCCACGGGGTGATCGAAAATATCCACTTCGTTTTTGAAGGCGGCGGTGAATATGATATAGATGGGTATGATTACGGCAAGGGATGTAAAGAGAATGATGATCCCCGACAGGATGCTGCTGATTTTGATCTTAGATGTCATAGGTCACCCACTTTTTTTGGTTCTGGAACTGCACCAGTGTTACGATGAGAATGATGAGAAGCAGAATAAGCGACTCGGCCGAAGCGTAGCCGAAGCGGAAATTCCGGAAGGAATTCTGGTAAATATCGTATACGACTACGTTGGTGCTTCCCGCCGGTCCGCCTCCGTCCGTCCCGCCGGTCATCATGAATATCTGGTCGAAGACCTTGAAGCTGTTGATGATGCACATGGTCATGGCAAAGAACATGGTGGGGCTGAGCATGGGCAGGGTGACGCGGAAAAATTTCTGCACGTCGTTGGCTCCGTCGATGTCGGCCGCTTCGTAAAGGGAAGGATTTATTCCCTGGAGTCCTCCCAGGAAAATTACCATATAGTATCCGAAGGACATCCACAGGACCACCATGATGATGGACAGGAGAGCCGTATCGGGACTTGTCAGCCAGGGGGAAGGCGGCAGTTTAAGCATGGCGAGAATCTGATTGGCCACGCCTTTGGTCGGATGGAAAATCAGGGAAAAGGCCAGGGAGATACCTACCGAAGAGAGGACGTTGGGCATGAAGAAGAGGCTTCTGAAAAATGTCTGGCCCAGGAAGTTTCTGTTCAGTATGAGCGCGAAAAGCAGGCCCATGATGATTTGAAGGGAGACGCCCATGATGACGAACTTGAAGGTTACGACCATGGACTGGAGGAAGTGCTTGTCCTTCGCGATGAGAAGGTAGTTCTGCAAACCCACGAATTTCCAGTTCGGCCCTCCCGAATAGTTGGTGAAAGACACGAACAGCGTGGAAAGCATGGGAACGAATACGAAGAGAATAAACCCGATAAAGCCCGGCAGCAGAAAACTGAGAACCGTGGGCCAGGAGGTCTTCTCCAGAGATTTTATTTTCATGTTTGATGGCTCCGGAAAGGGGGAGAATCGCTTCTCCCCCGTGGTATTTAGTTTGTGGTATCTACGATAGTCTGCATTTCTTCTTTGAACGCGGGTATCAGCTCGTCATCGCCGATTTCGCCGATGAGGTATTTTTCCACGTACTGGCTGATGATCTGCTCGACCTTGCTGCCGTACTTGGTATAGAAGAAGGGCCTGACGGGAACGTCTTCGGTAAAGTACTCCAGAGATGTCTTGTCGGGGATGTTGGAAGCCAGAACTTCCATGACCTTGTCGTCAACCATGGGGGGCAGGAATCCCATATCCGCTTCCACCAGGGCTCCCTCGGGGCTGGCCATCCAGGCGAGGACTTCAAAGGCGGCATCTTTTTTCTTGGATTTGGCGTGTACGTGGCCGAAGGTGGCCGCGCCTACGGAGTAGTAGTCGGGGGAATCGCTGGGCATGCGGGTAATGCGGAAGTCGTCCAGGGTATAATCATTGATGAGGCCCTTGTTGAATCCGTTTCTTACCGTGCCGGGGAACCATTCGCCGATGATCAGCATGGGAGCCATTCCCGTGTAAAAAACCTGGGAATAGTGGGTCTTGGTCACTTTGAGGTCGACCAGTCTGGGCATATCCAGGCCGTCTTCCAGGGTTTTTCTGATCTTGAAGGACTTCACGAGAGACTCATCCACATCGACGGTTCCGTCGGGATTGATGAAATTCATGCCCTCCTGGGCGGCGGGGTAGACGTTGCAGCTTCCCCAGGTGTAGAGGCAGGAACCGTAGGTTTTTTCGTCGTTTTCGGAGAGCTGCTGGGAGAGCTCCACGAATTTGTCCCAGGTCCAGTCTCCCTGCTCCACCAGCTCGGTGGGAGTGGGAAGTCCTTTCTCTTCGAAGGGCTTTACATTGTAGTAGGTGTAGTATTTTCCCGCCCGGTGGGGAAGGGCCACGATATCGTCTCCGATCGTAATGGAGGCATCCCAGGCTTTGATCTGATTGTAATCGTATCCGTGGGAGGCAATGAGGTCATTCAGAGGTTCGATGTACCCATTGTAATACTGGGGAAACATATCCGTCTGGGACTTCTGCATATAAGCATCGATGGTCACGCCTCCGGCGAGCAGCGTCGTCAGCTTTGAACCGTAATCGGCGGGTACAATGTACTTCGGGTTTATCTTAACGTCCTTGTCCTGCTGGTTGTAGACATCAAAGAATTCGGAATACTCGTCATTTCCATCGGACCAGACATAGAAATCAACCGTTTCTGCGCCCCCTGCGGCTGTAGAGCCGTCCGCCTTGCCGTTGGCTGTTAAAGCCATGCACGCGGATAAGATGATAAACAGGGCTACCCATTTTTTCATAAAAATCTCCTTTTGGTGGGATATGATCACACCGTGCTTGAAAGTTGGTTTCATTATTTGATCAGCCCGGGTATCTGTCTATTCACCATTTTAACAATAACTCGTCAATGGAATCATTTTGACTTGTTAGTTTACTTAAAATTAAGCAGATTGATTATTTCGCCGGTATTGGGCCGGGGTCAGACCGGTCCCTTTTTTAAAGGATGTGAAGAAGGAGTTATAGTTGATGAATCCGGCTTTCTCGTAAAGCTCTTTGATGGGTTCCTGGGTTTCCCGGAGAAGACGGCACGCTTCTTCCTGGCGAAGCTGGATGATCCTTTCCGACAGGGAGCCGTGGGTGTGGTCCCGGTAGATTTTTCTCAGGTAGTTGGGAGACAGACCTGTCTCGAGGGCCAGGGTCTGAACGCAGAAGGAGGGATCGGTGAAGTTTTTGCTTAATGCCTTCTCAATCATCCGGTAGTGGGCCAGGGTCTTTCTGTTGGCGCTGTTCTTCTCCTTGAGGATTTCCGAGATAATCGTTGTGAAAAAGAGGGAGAAGCTATCCAGGGTTTCCAGGGTCTGAGGGTTGTTTCTCACATGGATAAGGCGGGGAATGAGGGGAGAGTCCTTCCAGTCCTTCACGATGAGTAGGAAACGGTAGGAAAAGAGATTGATGAACTGCCGGTAGTTGCGGTAAGTCCCCTTTTTCAAAAATATGATGATCTGATCGAACTTATGGAAGCACTGCTCCCTGTCCGACAGGAGGAGGGCGGAGAAAAAGCAGTCCATATAACGGGGGGGCAGGATGGGAAGGGACGCCGTTCCTACTTCGGCCCGGTGGATTTTTCCAAAGCCCGTCAGGAATTTTTCTCCCGCCTTTTCCACGGCGTCCTCATAAAGCAGATGAAGTTCGTTGGGGCTGTTCATCTGGCGGGAGGAGCATCCCAGGCTCAGGGAGATGGGCATCTCCTGAAGGAGTTTTCCATGGAGGCGGGCGATGCGTTCGAAGGAATCCTCCTTCCGGGGTATGAGGCAGACGAGATTGCGGCTGGTCATGTCTATAAGCATCTCATCCTCTTCCTCGAGGGATTCACGGATTGTCTCGATCAGTTTTTTTCTTATCTGGCGGAAACGGAGAGGATCCATGGCGCTGCATCTTTCATAAAAATCGTCAATCTGAAACAGGTAAAGCTCCAGGAATCCGCTCAAAAGAAGCTGATCCTTCGGCTGGAGTTCGTCCATCCAGAAATGATAGTGGTTTCCATCCAGAAGGGAGTGGTAGATTTCCACCCGGTAGTCTTCGTTGAGGTTCTGGAGAGAATCTTCCAGAAAATCCTTTTCCGAGAGGATATGGAGGTAGTGTTCCTGAATCAGGGCAATCTCATTCTTTTGGGAGATAAAGCATGATTTGTCCCTGCGGCTGCCGGAGGAGACGAAATCAAGGAGTTTATTGATGGGTCTGTAGATAAACCGGGCGCTGAAGTAGGAGAAGAGGAAAGCCGCCAGCATGAAGAGGGACATCACGGTCATGACGGTTTTTGTCACCTGCGAGATATCCCTGTTGATGTTTTCCAGAGGCATGATCCCGATGAAATACCATCCCAGCCGGAAATTGTACTGGAAAGAGATCAGTTTTCCGTTCTCGAAGATGACTCCCTGCTCCTTATCGAGGGCCCGGATCTCCTCGTAAATTCTTTCCCTTTCGTCCGGAAGGGTTTCGCCGCAATGGGTAATATACTCTCCGTTCTGGTTGTAGATGAATATTTCGTCCTTTGAGTCGGAAAGCTCGGCTGAGAGAAGGGACGTGACTTCGTCCAGATCCATATTGACAATGATCGCCCCCTTGAGATGGGCTTTCTGGGTGGGGGTTGTTCCCATAAGGAGGGTCAGGGTCCGTTTCTGTATATGAATGGTCGACTGGTAGGGGGAGAGGGGAAAACAGGCTGTGCGGGGCCAGTAGTAATCGACAAAATCGCGGTTGAAATTCGTCAGGATATCCAGGACCTCTTTGTCGTAGAAATCATCCGCATCTTCCAGGCCGGAGGTGGTGGTGAGAAAGAAATTCATCTGTCCGTTGTAGAGGTAGATGGAGTGGATGAGGGGATAAGAGAGGAGCATGTCGTCCAGTGAATCCATCCCCAGCATGATCTCATATCTGGTCAGATGATCGGAAAACATCAGATTGCTGTAGAAAAACGTGTACATGCTGGCTTCTTTTATCCCGGGGATGAGCTGGGCGTGAATGCTGTCAAAGAGAATGCTCAGCTGGGTGATATTCCTCTGGTGCTTTTCGGCGAAAGCGTCGGTCATGACATGGGTGGTCTCGTTGTTGTAATAAGCCGTGGACAGTATGATCAGTGTCGAGCTGAAAAACAGAAAGAGAATAAGGATGGAGAAGAAATATCTTTTTGTTGCCTTGGGCGATTTGACTGACGCGGTTTGCCTCATGGGCAAAGTATACCATCTAACGCGGCAATTGCCTAAGAAAAAAAGGAATGAATTCGGAGCCGCTTAGCAGAGGGTCCCGGGAACCTCTGCTTCTTTTTTTATGACAGGAGTCTACCGGTTCAGGGAAAGAGCAACAGCCCCCGATGCGACGGGATCGTTTCCCACCGTGACAACGGCGGCATCCGTCTGGGAGACATCGGCCCACTGGAGATCCTTGGAACCGTCGGCAAAGGTAACGGCGACGGTATAGATCGACTTGCTGGATACGTCGTATACCTGCGTCTGTAGCGGGGAATGGGGAACAGTATCGAGCTTCTTTACTTCCTTTCCAAGAAGGATTTCAACCAGGGCGATCTCCTTACCCGATTTGTTTTCCACGGTGATGTGCGAATTGGATTTGAAAACCCCCTCGAACATATTGCATCCGCTGAATATGACAGCGAGAGAAAATAACAGGACGTGTCCGGCTTTAATTGTCATGGCAATAACCTCTATATAATAGGAACGGCAATAGTGTTCCTCTGTTTTTTTTCTAATATACTTCTCAATTTGTAAAAATCAGGGAAAATTTGAAGATTTTGTGTGCAATGTTAAAAAAATGTAAATATTGGCTCTTTTCCGATTGTTGAAACAGAGGATTATGCTAACATGGGAGGGATGAAATATTTACTGAGGATTCTTTATTTCGGCGCCAAGGTGTATTGGCGCCTTTTCAGACCAAAAACTCTCGGCAGCCGTACGATGATGATACGGGAAGGGCATATCCTTCTGGTCAAGCACAGCTACCAGAATTACTGGTTCTTCCCCGGCGGGGGAGTAAAATGGGGGGAAACCTACGAGGAAGCCGCCCTGAGGGAAATGAAGGAAGAAGCGGGCGCCGAGGGCGGCAATCTGAGTTTCCTGGGGGTCTATAACAGCTACACCCAGGGAAAAAGCGATTCGGTGGCTCTCTTCCTCTGCGAGGATTTTACCTATACCGGCCGGAGCGACGGCGAAATTGAAGAGGTGAGGCTGTTCCCCCTGGATCAGCCCCCGGAAAATCTGTCTCCCGGATGCGCCCGAAGACTGAAAGAGTACAGGGCGGGAAAACTGGCTGATAGCGGCAGGTGGTGATCCCCGCTGATTATTTCGGTTTACGGCTGGTATTCCGGATCACCAGATCGGGGGTGATCAGTATTCTCCGCGGTTCCGTATCGGCCCCGTGTATCAGATAATCCAGCAGATCCAGGGCGGCGTGGGCCACGCTGGGGGTTTTCATATCTACCGAACTGAGCCCGTTGCTGGTGGCCAGTATCGTATTGTCGTGGCTTAACAGGGTAATGTCTTCGGGAACCCGGAATCCGCAGTCCCTTATGGCGTTCAGAGCTCCCACGCCCATAATATCGTTACTCGTAAAAACGGCGGAGGGAATATCGCCCTTCTTCAGAACCTTTTTCACGGCTTCATAGGTTACGTCTATCCCCTTTTCATGGTCGACGTGCTCAAGGGTCAGCACATCCTCCGGGCGGGGAGGGAAGCCGGCTTTCGTCATCTCTTCACGCCAGACCCGCTCTTTCTGTTCAAAGGAGAAACCGAAGTCTCCCCTGATAAAGAGCTGTCTGCCATGGCCGTCTTCCAGCAGATAACGGGCGGCCCGCCTCATTCCCGCCTCCTGGTCCACCATCACGGCATTGATGTCGTAGAGTTCCTTGTTTGAATGGACCAGCACGAGAGGGATTCTTTCGGCCAGCTTGTGGAAGAAGTCCGATTCGTAACTCTGCAGGGGAGGATCCTGGAGGATGAGCCCTTCCACGCCCCGGGCCAGCAGATCGGATATGCTTCTATACTGACCATCGTATGTATCGCTCCGGTTGAGATAGACAAGGATTCCCTTTTCCGCACACCGGTCAATAACGGTTTCGGCAAATTCCATGGTGTAATAATTCGTTACACTATGCGTTACAATGGCGAGGGCCTTCTGAGGTGTGCCCAGTGTTCTTTTTGTCAAATCATCGGGAAGATGGTTCAATTCCCTGATAACGGCCTCAACCTTTTCCCGGGTTTCCTTTTTGACGGGTCCGTTGTTCATTACCCGTGAAACCGTGGCGGTCGAAACGCCGGATGCTTTAGCTATTTCATTTACAGTCATATAAATACACTCTATTCTATCTATTCTATGTTTTGCTCGGGAGAGCACATTTCATTATCTCTTTTTCTGAAGAATCTGTCAAGAATTGGGGAAAATCCTTTTTCAATTAATGTAACGCGTTACATAAGATATGAAAAATGTTGCAAAAAAGCTTTACAAAATGGAACAAGTGATCTTATACTAAAAAAAGTTAAGGGAGACTGTTATGGATAATATGGCTGTTTCTGTACAGCGGACTTCAAAAAACAAGGGAAGAGTCAAAAGTCTGGACCGACAGGGATTCGGTGCTTTTCTTTTTCTTATTCCCAGCTTGATCGGCTTTGCCGCTTTTTTCATCGTACCGGCGGTAAGAGGCGCATTTTTAAGTTTGACCGATTGGGATCTTCTCGGAAAACCGAACTTCGTCGGTCTGGAAAATTACGGGAAGCTGTTAACCGACGGGGAATTCTGGAATTCCATGCTGGTGACGGTGAAGTATGTTTTCTGGAATATCCCTCTTCAGACAATCCTGGCACTTGCCATCGCCCTTGTTATGGACAGGGTTACCAAATCAAATGTTTTTCGAGGCGTGATTCTGATTCCCTGGCTGCTGCCCAATGTGGTCGTGGCCCTTCTCTGGCTCTGGCTGCTCGATCCGGCGGTAGGCGTCATCAACAGCACGGTCCAGAGCTGGGGATGGAAGCCGATAAACTTCCTTACTTCCACGGAACTGGCTCTGCCCTCCATCGCGGGGATCAATATCTGGCGACACATGGGTTACACGGCCCTTATCGTTTTTGCCGGACTTCAGGGAATCCCCCGGGAAGTGGAGGAGGCGGCCTTGATAGACGGGGCCTCTCCATGGACCAGATTTACGAAGATTATTCTGCCCTATCTGCGACCGGTTCTGGCCTTCGTTATTATAACGTCGGTCATCGGCTCCTTCCAGATTTACGATACGGTCGCCATTACGACAAAGGGCGGACCTATCACGGCGACCTACGTCATCTATCTTTTCATCTATAAAAACGGATTTGAGAGTTACCTGATGGGGTATGCCACGGCGGCGTCTATGGTTCTGTTCGCTATTCTCATGGGAGTCAGCTTCCTTCAGATGAGAATCATGCGGGCCAGCGAAAGCGATTTTTAATCGGCAGGACAGGAGAAAAGAATGGCAAATTCAAAGAGTATGGCTAATCATAATACCAAGTTATCCAAGGGGATTCTCTGGGCGCTTATCGTCCTGCTCCTTGTGGTGACCCTTTTTCCCTTCTTCTGGGTTTTCAGGACTTCCCTGACCCCGAAGAATCTGATTTTTACCGAACCGACGGCGATATTCCCCTCGGTCAGAACATGGACCCATTACGGACGCGTCCTGGGGCTTATAGACAAGGCGCGGGCCATTGAGCTGGGCGGAACAGGGCAGTCGGTGAACTTCGGACTGAACATCGTCAATTCCTTTATTGTGGCCATAGGGGTGACCATCTTTCAGGTTCTCTTCTCTTCCATGGCCGCCTTTGCCTTTGCCCGGCTGAAGTTCCGGTTCAGAGAGACCCTTTTCGCCTTGTATGTTTCCACCCTGATGATTCCCGGCATCGTCATGATGCTTCCCAACTTCGTTCTGATCAAGGATCTGAGACTGCTGAATACCTATCTGGGGATCATGGCCCCCACCCTGCTTATGACCCCCTTCGCCGTATTCTTTCTCAGGCAGTTCATGCTGGGTATTAATAAGGAACTGGAGGAAGCGGCCTTTCTGGACGGAGCCGGCCTGGGGAGAACGTTCTGGGAAATTATCGTTCCCCTCTGTACCAATGCCATGATGACCCTGGCCGTCATCACGTTCATAAGCACGTGGAACGATTATATGTGGCCCCTTATCGTGGGCAAGAAAGAGGAAATACGCACTCTGACCGTCGCTCTGGGGATCTTCCGTCTTCAGACACCCCAGGGACAGCCTGACTGGGGCGGCATGATGGCCGGAGCGACATTGGCCATGATCCCCACGCTGGGAATCCTGATCGCCTTCGGCAAAAGGATCGTCAATTCCATCGGTTTTTCCGGCTTTCGCTAGGAACACCGGAACATAACGGATTTACTGCTTCCCCTCGGGGAGGCTGGAAATAAAGAATTAAAGGAGTTTTACAATGAAGAAGCAGATTTTAATCATTCTGTTAGCGGTTTGCCTCGCCTTAACCGCATGGGCCAACGGTTCCGGTGAAGACACATCGGGTCCCGTGACGATTCAGTATGTATTGTGGGATGCCAACCAGCTGCCCGCCTATGAGCAGTGCGCTCAGGATTTCATGGCGGCCAATCCGGATATCAAAGTGGAAATAACTCAGATGGGCTGGGGAGATTACTGGACCGGCCTGCAAACCGATATGGTGGGCGGAACGGCAGCCGATGTCTTTACGAACCACCTGGCCAAATACCCCGATTTCGCCGCCAAAGGCCAGCTGGTCGACCTCTCTTCTTATATCAAAAGGGACAATTTGGACACGTCTATCTATATGAACGGGCTGGACGGACTCTGGGCCACCAAGTCGGGCGAGCGCTACGGCCTTCCCAAAGACTGGGACACCATTGCCGTTGTCTACAACCAGGAGATGATCGAAGCCGCCGGATATACCGCCGAAGAGGCCGGCAGCCTGACCTGGAACAGCCGTGACGGCGGGTCCTTCGAGAAGTTCATCGCCGCCCTTTCCGTTGATGAGAAAGGCAGAAACGGCCTTGACCCCAACTTCGATTCGGAGAACGTGGCCTGCTACGGTCTGGCCCTCAACCATTTCGACGACCGCGGTCAGGCGCAGTTCAGCCCCATGGCCGTCAGCAATAACTGGATGTATACCGACGGTCTTTACGACAGCAACTACCACTTCGACGATCCCAAGTTCATCGATACGATTGAGTGGTTCGTAGGATTGATGGACAAGGGTTTCATGGCCCCCTACGAGATGACCGCCAACGGCGCCAACCCCCTCTTTACCTCCCGCCAGGCGGCCACGGTCTTTGACGGCTCCTGGATGATCGGCTACTACTCCTCCAGTTCCGAGTTCCCCGTGGGATTCGCCAAAATGCCTGCCGGGCCCGACGGTGTGAAAAGCATGACCAATGGTCTCGCCGATTCCATCTGGGTCGGATCGAAGCATAAGGAGCAGGCATGGCAGTGGGTTAAGTATCTGGCTTCCGCCGAGGCTCAGAACACCGTGGGGACCTTCGGCGTTGTCTTCCCCGCCATCGAGTCGGGAGTTGCGAATGCCCTGGCCGCCTATGAAGCCAAAGGTCTGGACGTTTCGGCCTTTACCGAAGAAGCGACGACACCGGGAGAGACCTTCGTCTACCCCATCGTTGACAACGGCGTTAAGATCAGCGAGATAATGACGCAGACTTTCGACAGTATCTTTCTGGGCGTTTCATCTCCCGAAGCGGCGTTGAAAGACGCGAATAAGAGAATCCTCGATCTTTTCTAAAAAAAGGGATATGCTGAGGAAGACCAGCCATGGGGCTGGTCTTTCTGCTAATAGAATAAGGAGATTGACCAAATGAGCATTGAATATATCGATTCGAAAAAACTGTTCCACCTTAAGACCCCCGGCTCAAGTTATTTTATAGAGTTGGTAAAAAACCGCTATCTTATCCACCTGGGATGGTTCGGAGCCTTCCGCCAATGGGGAGGCAGCGGTGACATTCAATATTTCGACCGGTCATTTTCCCCCAACCCCGAAAGACTGGACCGGACTTTCTCCCTGGACAGTATCCCCCTGGAGTACGGTGTCTGGGGCCGCACGGATCTGAGGGCCCCCGCCCTGCAGGTTCAGTATGCCGACGGAAGCACCTCGGCGGAACTGCTCTACCGGGAACACTCCCTCTTCGCCGGGAAAAAGCCTCTGGCCGGATTGCCGTCAGTCTATGTGGAAAATGATTCCGAGGCCGATACTCTTGTTATCACCCTGGAGGATGAACTGACCGGGCTTCTCTGCGATCTGACCTATACGGTCTTCCGGGACCGGGACGTGATCAGCCGCCATGTCCGCTTGAGAAACGAAGGAAAGGAGAAGGTTCGTATAAAGAAGATCATGAGCCTCTGCGTGGATTTTGATTCGTCCGATTACCGTATGCTCCAGCTTTCCGGAGCCCATAACCGGGAGCGCCATATCCATATGCGCCCTCTTTTTCCCGGGACCCAGTCGGTGGAGAGCCGGCGGGGAACGAGCAGCCATCAGCAGAACCCGTTTTTGGCCCTGGTGTCCGGGGACGCCGGAGAGGATTACGGAACGGTTTTCGGTTTCAGCTTGGTTTACAGCGGCAATTTTCTGGCTTCCGTTGATGTGGACCAGTTCGACTCGACCCGGGTTCTGATGGGCATAAACCCTTTCGATTTCGAATGGAACCTGGAACCGGGTGAGGAGTTTCAAACCCCCGAGGCGGTGATGGTAAGGAGCGATGAGGGGCTGGGCGGTATGTCGCGCACCTATCACGATCTCTATAAAACCCGCCTGTGTCGGGGAACATACCGCGACAAGGCCCGCCCCATACTCATCAATAACTGGGAAGCCACCTATTTTGACTTTGATTCGGAAACGATTTTGAATCTGGCCGGGGAAGCCAGCCGGCTCGGCATCGAGCTCTTTGTTCTGGATGACGGCTGGTTCGGCGAGAGGGATGACGATTTAACCTCCCTGGGCGACTGGTTTCCCCACGGCAAAAAACTTCCCGGGGGAATCAAGCCTCTGGCCGACGGAATAATAGCCAAGGGGATGAAATTCGGTATCTGGTTCGAGCCGGAGATGATTTCCGAGAAGAGCCGCCTTTACGAAAGCCATCCCGAATGGTGTATCCAGGTGAAGGGCAGAAAGCTCTCTTCGGGACGGTCTCAGCTGATTCTGGATTATACCCGCTCCGACGTGCGGGATTATATCGTCGAGACCCTTTCTTCCCATTTGAGGGATAACCCCATCTCCTATGTGAAATGGGATATGAACCGCCATTTTACCGAAGTGGGCTCTCTGGAGCTGCCGGCGGAAAGGCAGAGGGAGACGGCCCACCGCTTTGTCCTGGGACTTTATGATGTGCTGGAACGGCTTACATCGGCCTTTCCCGATGTGCTTTTCGAAAGCTGCTCCGGCGGGGGCGGACGGTTTGATCCGGGCATGCTCTACTACATGCCCCAGACCTGGACCAGCGATAATACCGATGCCGTTTCCCGTCTGGCTGTCCAGTCGGGAACCGCCATGGTCTATCCCCCCCTGACCATGGGCTCCCACGTTTCGGCCGTGCCCAACCACCAGACGGGCCGGACGATTTCGCTGAAAACGCGGGGCGCCGTGGCCATGGGCGGCAATTTCGGTTATGAACTAAATCTTCTGGACCTGGGGGATGAGGAAAAGGAGGGGATCCGCCGGCAGATAGAGACCTATAAAAAACGCCGATTCCTCACCGTGGAGGGTCTTCATTACCGCCTGATTGATCCCTGGAAAAACACGGACCGCTACGCATGGATGACCGTGTCCCGGGATAAGAAGGATGCTCTGGCCGTCTTTGTTTCGGTCCATACCGAATCAAATCACCCCTATGGGACTCTCAGGCTGAAAGGTCTGGACAGGGACCTCAGCTATTCGGTAAACGGACTCGGCAGGTTCGGCGGCGATGAGCTGATGGAGGCGGGCGTCAAGCTGCCCTATCCCCTGGGCGAGGCGGAAGCCCATGAGTTCTATCTGAAGGCCGTGGAATAACGCTCTTGCCAATAGGCCCGGCGGCAGGTATCATGGCTCCATGGAACTGATTGAAAATATCCGCCGGAACCTGGAATCCCTGTCTCTGCCCCTGACGGAGCAGGGCCTTCCCGGCGAGCCCTGCCGTTTGCTTATGCTTCCCGGCGTTCTGAATCTGGATTACTATCCGCCCCTCCTTTTCATGACTACCTACCGGCCTTTCTGCGGCTGTGAGCTGGATGAATCGATTGAAGCGCTCAGTCTGGCTTACCCAACGTGCGGCCTTCTTGTTCAGGACCGCTCCTCCCGTCCCTATCAGGTCCTTCTGGAAAAGGGGGATATTCCCGAGGAATTCGTCATCACAGAAGGGGGGCTGGAGTTTTACCTGCAGCCCCGCAGGGGGCAGAACCCCGGATTCTTTATCGACATGCGGGACGGACGCAGCCTGATAAGAACGATTGTGGCCGGGCGGGAGGAGGAGTCCGTTTCGGTCCTGAATCTCTTTGCCTATACCTGTTCCCTCTCTGTTACGGCACTGGCGGCCGGGGCGGAAAAGGTCGTGAACATCGACATGAATAAGAACTCCCTGAACCTGGGAAAAAGAAATCACCGGCTCAATCACAGCCGTATTCCCGGGGGCTTTACGAATCAGGCCCAGTTCCTGGCGCACGATATTTTCAAATCCTTCGGCAAACTGCGCCGAGAAGGGCCCTACTCCCTTATCATCGCCGATCCGCCTCCCAGCCAGAAGGGGAGTTTTGATCTGAAAAAGGACTATCCCCGGCTGCTCCGGAAACTCCCCGAAATGCTGAAGCCCGACGGCGAGATGATCCTGACCCTGAATTCCCCCGAATCCGATTGGGACGATTTTGAAGCCCTGGTTTCCCCGTGTCTGCCGGAAGATTTCGGGACGGAGCGTGTTCAGCCCCCCGCGGACTTCATGCCCCGGGATGAGGGGAGGGGGCTGAAGCTGCTCCGCGTCAGGAGGAATCGGGACAACTAACCCTGGACAAAGGACTATCCCGTGTTATTATTTTAACAGGGAGAAGGAAATATGGATTTTTCAGGGAAAAGTGTAATCGTAACCGGGGGTGGAACGGGCGTCGGACGTGCCGTTAGCCTGTTATTGGCCCGGAAGGGGGCATCGGTGGCCGTTGTCTATTCAAAGAGCCGGGAGGAAGCGGAGGGGACTGTCCGTGATATTGCCGGCCAGGGAGGCAGGGGCATTGCCCTTAAGGCCGATGTGGCCGACGACGGTCAGGTCAGGCGCATGGTGGATACCGTGGCGGAGACGTTCGGCTCTGTCGATTTTCTGGTGAATAATGCGGGCATCACGCGGAAACTCCCCTTTGAAGATCTGGAACTGATCACCGATGAACTGTGGAGTCTTCTCTTCTCGGTCAATGTGCAGGGGGCGTTTCACTGCGCCCGGGCCGCCGCTCCCCATATGAGAAAAGCCGGCGGCGGTGGCATTGTCAATATCGGGAGCACCGCCGGTCTGACCGGCCGCGGTTCTTGCCTGGCCTATGCAGTCTCGAAATCGGCCGTGCATGGGCTGACCAAATCCCTGGCCCACGCCCTCTGTCCGGAAATACGGGTGAATTGCGTCGTGCCCGGCGGGATCGATACCCGGTGGTGGGGAGATGACGAGGCTGCCAAGAAAGCCGTTGCGGAAAGCCTGCCCCTGGGACGTATTGCTCCGCCCGAAGATATTGCCGAGCTGGTTCTGGCCCTTCTGGCGAACCGTTCCATGACGGGAAAATTCGTAGTGGCCGACAACGGACAGACTCTGTAGTCAGATCCGGCAGCTATCCTTTTTTTCTCAGCAGAGGGCCGGGGCGTAGACGATATTTTTCTCTTCCAGAACCCGTTCCAGATAGAAGACGGTTCTGTCCACGAAATCTTCCATCTCCTGGAGGCTGAGAAAGGTGTACTCCCTTTCCAGGTCTTCCGGCGGATGGGAATAGAAGTCATAGATGAATTTCACCTGTCTGGTGATGGCTCCCCGGGGGAAGTAGGCCAGGTAGTTGGGGAAACTCTTAACCCTGGGGAAAATCTTGAACAGCAGGCTGTCCCGGTGGTCCCTGAAGTAGAGATGATCCAGGTCGTACCAGTCTTTTTTAATCGTCCTTATAAACGTCCGGTCCTTTCGAAGCGGATAGTAACGGATATCCCTGACCCGTTTTCTGTCAATCAGCTTTTTCCACTCCCTGTCGACAAGAAGATGGATATAGTAGCCGATGAGAAAGGAGCGTTTCTCCCTGTCTCCCACCCTGTCGGAAAGGTAGGTGTCATAGAACCGGTCGGGATAAATCTTCCCGATTCCCCTGTCTATCCAGTGTGAAATGCGTTTCGGAGGGGTGAACTGGGACCAATCGCTGTTGGGTTCTCCGCAGTCCGGCCCTATGTTTCCCACAAGGAATTTTTCGTAGTCCAGGTCGTAGTCTTTATTCAGTAATTCCTCAGCCACTCTTATGTGTAAGCCCCAGGTAGCCATGAATAATTTCTCCCAAGATCTTTTGGACCTTAATATAGCGCCCTTTTAAATAATAAACAGAATATAATTTAATTTTAACAATTCTGCCGTCGGTCTGGCAGCCGGCCCTCTTTTCTGAGAGTACCGGCCGGAGCATCCTAAAGACGGATTTCATAGGGAACGGCGGAGATTTCCTTCTCATAGCCTGCTATGTCTGCTCCCTTAAGCATGCGCCTCTTCTGGAAGTCATCGGTTTTTTCAAGAAGATCCCGAATACTGTAGGGAAACTTAAAGCCAAGGGCTTCTTCCGCATCGCTGACGAAATGGGGAAAGTATTTCAAAAGAATCTTCCGTGTTTCCTCCCTTTTTTTCAGCTCCCAGAGAGGCGTATCAAGGTCATATTCAAGTTTCAACGGCGCTGAGCTGCTCCAGGTAATCCTGTACTCTCCGGCGGCAAGGATAAGTTCCGCACCCTCTTCCTTCCCGAAGGACCATGCCGGAGCCTCTCCCCCTTCTACGGTTTCGGGCAGGGCCTTATCCAGTATAAGCCGGGCCTCCGAATTGAAGGGAACGGTGATCTCCATCGCCGGATTCCCCTTCTCGTCCAGTTCCCAGCGGGTGCGGATCATCCCCATGGGTGATGAGAGTGATGCTTCGGCAAAGGAGAATTTCCCGCAGATTTCCGGGCGGATGATGAATTTCTTGAATCCTGGTTCATCTTCGAGGGGCTTCAAGCCGCAGAGATTCCTGTACATCCACTCCACGATGGAGCCGTAGGAGTAGTGATTCAGGGAGTTCATGCCCGTTCCCGAGATCTTCCCGTCGGGAAGGATGGAGTTCCACCTCTCCCAGATCGTGGTCGCCCCCATAAGTACTTCATAGAGCCAGCTGGGATAATCCTCCTGGAAGAACAGCTGGCAGGCCTCAGTGGATGCCCCGTGATCGGAAAGAGTCCGGCAGAGATAGGGCGTTCCGATGAATCCGGTTTTCAGATGCATCTTGTTGGCCTTGAGAAGAGCCGTCAGGTCGCTGAGAACCCTCTCCTTTACCGGTTCATCCACCAGATCGAAGTGAAGGGCCACGACATGGGCTGTTTGCGTTCCGATGGCGGAGCGGCCGGATTTGGTGAAATATTCATTCTGGATGGCTTTTTTTACCGCTTCGGAGCGTTCGGCGTAATAGCGGGCGTCATCATCCTTGCCGAGAACCCGGGCGGCCTTTGCCAGGATGTTGGTGGAAAGCCGGTAATAGGCCGATGCGAGAAGGCCATGGTCCGTGCCTCCCATGACGCCCCCTTCCACGGGGCCGTCGAGGGCCAGCCAGTCGCCAAACTGGAAACCGACGGTCCACAGGTTATGGCCGCCCTCGGATTTATCCCGGGAGATAATCCAGTCCACCCAGTCCTTCATGCTCGGGTACTGCCTTTTCAAAATGGCCGGATCGCCGGTGTGCAGGTAGACCTCCCAGGGAATGACGGTGGCCGCATCGGACCAGGCGCAGGCTCCACCGGCGATGAAGCTGGATTCGGTCGTCTTATTCTGATTGAAGGTAGGTACCGTGCTGGCCACCATGCCTCCGGCGAACTTCTGCTCCTCGTAGAGATCGCGCATAAATTTTGAGTAAAAGGCGTAGGTGTCCATGTTGAAGCTGGCCGTTCCGCAGAAAACTTCGGCGTCACCGGTCCAGCCCATTCTCTCGTCCCTCTGGGGACAGTCGGTGGGAACATCGAGGAAATTGTCCTTCTGACTCCAGAAGGCGTTCTGGAAGAGTCTGTTGACCAGGGGATCGGACGTTTTGATATCCCCGATGGTTTCCAGGTCGGAATAGACGACGCAGCCCGTGAAATCATCAGGATTTATCGGGCCGGTAAAACCCTCCAGTTTGACATAGCGGAATCCGTAAAAGGTAAAATGCGGTTCCACCACACGCTCCGCACCATCGGAAATGCAGGTGTACTGCGCTTTGGCCGATCTCAGATTGTCCCGGTAGAAACAGTCGTCCTGGAGAACTTCGCCATGGGAAAGGACCACCCTGGCGCCTTGGGGCTCCTTCATCCTGAAGCGGAGCCATCCGACCATATTCTGACCCATGTCCAGGACCAGCTCGCCCTTAGGGGTTTTCAATAGTTTTACCGGCTTCAGCTCTTCCTTGATGATGACGGGAGGAGACATGCGGTCCACCACAGGGCCCAGTCCTTCGGGGGTATAGGAAGAGACCGATTCCCACCCTTCACCGCTGTCTTCCGGTTCGGACCACCCCTTAAGGATAAGATTCGCATCGAATATCTCCCCGTCGTAAAGGGAATCTTCCAGAATAGGTGAACGGTGGCTTTGCCAGCTGTTATCTGTGATGATGACTTCCTCCGAACCGTCCTCGCAGGTGATATGCAGTTCACAGAGCAGGGCGAAATCATGCATGTAGGGAGTATTCAATTCGCCGAAGGTTCCGAAGGGCCCCTTGGCCCATCCGTTGCCCAGCATAACGCCCACGACATTCTCACCCTTAGCCAGGGCATGGGTAATGTCGTAGGTCTGGTATTGAAGCCAGGCGTCGTAGGCATTGCAGTAGGGCGTCAGCCGCTCTTCGCCGATTCTTTTCCCGTTGATTTCCATCTCATATAGTCCCAGGCCGATAATGTAAGCCCTGGCTTTTGTTATTCTTTTTTCCAGGGTAAAGTTCTTTCTCATATAGGGGCTGACAGAGGCGTCTTCGGCTTTGATCCAGCCGGCCTGCCAGGGTTCGGTCATTTTTCCCGTTTCAAAGAAGTTCACTTCGGAGAGGGCTTTGTCCCTGTCTCCTTCCACCTCCACCTGCCAGAAATATTCCGTCCGGGGCTTCAGTTCGAGGGCGGTTTCAAATCCCCGGTTATCCAGGGCTTTGCGGAATCCCGTATCCATGAGGATATTCTTCATTTCCCTGTCGGATGCCACGGTCAGGCGGGCCTGTTGCTGGGTTTTTGACAGGGACTCTTCTACGGCCCAGGAAAATACGGTTCTTTCCATGTCAAATCCGACGGGACTGACGAGATGATTGGTTTTACACCGGGTGATTTTCATAAAATACTCCTTGATAGGGCAGGGGGGCGCCCTGAATGTCTTCCCTTCCGAAACCTTACCTGAACATAATGGATGCAAGAAGCCTTATCGTGAACTTCAGATTCGCTTATAAAAGGTAATGTTTTGATATATTATAGGACAGCCTTCTTTATCGGGAAATGTTTTTACGGAATTTGTTAGTGTTGCGAGGTAAGAAAATGGATGACCATCTTCTCGAGAAAATTACACGTCACAGTCAAAGGGAAAACCTCTTCTTCCGGGAGAAGAAAGGAGAGGATAAGGGGAGAAGAGGGGATATTTCTCAGCCGGTCTGTCTCTCGGCGGACTATTTTCTGCCCCATGAGGAACCGGTCTTTATCTCTGTTCACAGGGATGATTCAAACAAAAATGTTCACTACCATGATTTTTTTGAGATCAACTATGTGATCCGGGGCCGTCCGGTGGGGATCATCGACGGCTATGAGATACAGTTCGGGCAGGGGAATCTACTCCTGATGAATCCCAATGCGGTCCATTTCTACAGGAAATACCGGGACGGGGAGGATGTGATTCTGAATATCGTCCTCCCCGTCGAGACTTTCCGGAAAACCGTCTATCTCCCCCTGCTCTCCGATAAGTCTCTGAATGCCTTCTTTATCCGTTATAAGGTGGAAAACCAGAAAAGGTCCTCCTCGATCTTCCTGCCTGAAGTAAGCGATGTACTGGAACAGGTCATCGAGATGCTTATTCGTGAGTATCTCGAAAAAAAGAGTTTCGGTCCCGTTATCATCGAGTCGCTGATAACCCTTCTCTTTTCCCATATCCTCAGGGATTACGGCGCCTCACCTGTGGTCAAAGAGAGTCCGGTGAATGATATTCTCAATTATATCTACCGCCATTACAATCAGTGCGGACTGAACGATCTGGCCGACAAGTTCGGCTATCACCCCAAGTATCTTTCTTCCCTGATCCGCAGGCATACGGGAAGGAGTTACCGGCAGCTGCTGGTGGATATCCGTCTGCAGAATGCGGCCCAGTATCTTCTCCATTCGGACAGGACAATCGATGAGGTATTCGAAGTTATCGGGTATCAGGACAAGAGTAGTTTTTACCAGAGCTTCAAAAAGCAGTTCGGCCTCAGCCCCGGACGGTACCGGGAGGAGAACAGGATTACCTGAGAAGGTTTACCGCCATTGATAGGAGACGGGAAACCGGTTGTTCAGCCGTTCCAGCAATTCCGCCGTATGCTGCTGAAAATGGCGCAGATTGGTCATGTGAAATTCCAGCTGATTCTGATGATACCAGGAGGGCCAGCAGGGTTCCTCCGGAGCGAAGGATTCCATATAGGCGGGAAGGGAATCCCTTATGTGATTTAGGAATTCAACCATTTCCCCGCGGGTGTAGATCTTTTCAAACACATACTCGACGGCGGAGGGGATTTTGCGTAAATCATGATAATCTTCCTTTTCCCCGGGCCAATTCCTGATGGCCGATTCTGAGGGACTTAAGTAGATATTCGTGTAGAAAAGGCCATGATAGCAAACCTGCCAGGCGGGATTCTGGTAGGATCGGTCCATCCAGAGAGTGTCATCGTAGAGATTAATGCACTCTTCCATCATGGCCGCTGCTTTTCCGTACTGACTGATGATTTCCCTTTTCATATTCTCCTCCATAACATGAAATTGTCCCGGAAGCGGTATTCCGCCAGGCCGGTATCGGCGAGATAGGACAGAAAAGACCTTACCGTGGACCCGACAAGGGCGTACTGACCCCCGTTCAGAAGAATCCCGAATCGGTCGCAGAGCCGCTTGAGAATCGTATCGAAGGAGGATTCCTCCTCCAGTATGGCCAGAAGGCTCTCTTCAATCTCGTCGACCCGCTTCAGGTTCCGGTCGGCCGTTTCGGCGATATTCCCGCTTACGGGGCCGTGGGAAGGAACGACGAACCGGGCTTTCTCCTCGCGGACCCTTATGATGGAATTGCGGTAGGCGGCCACATCATAGATAAAGGGGATCTTATATTTGTCCAGAACATTCTCCCCGAACAGGCTGTCGGCGGCAAAAAGGACTTCGTCCGGAGTTTTCAGCCCGATCATCTGAAAGAAGTGGCCCTCAAGGGGAATGATGCGGATTCCGTTCTTCCACTCTTGGCTCTGATCGATGATTTCGGTAACCCGGGAAGGGCGGGCCTGAAAGAATTTGTTTCGCAGCTCGCCGATCTCTCTCCCTCCCCAGAGAAAGGATGTTTCCAGAACGGGTGATTCAATGAATGCCTTCTCCGTTTCGGCGGCATAGATTTCGCAGCCCAGATTTCTCTGCAGGTAATCGTTGCCTCCGATATGGTCGGCATTGGAGTGGGTGTTGATAATTCCTCTGAGCTGCCAGTTCTTCTCCTTGAGGATTTTGCCGATCTTCCGTCCCGATTCCTTATCATTCCCGCTGTCCACAAGAAGGATATCTCCCTTCTCTTCGAAAAAGCCGATATTGGTCGGTCCCTCAAGGACCCATGTCTTTTCGCCCAGTTGTGTCATGAAATCAGCTTAAACGGTAAAATGCGTTCGCACAAGATTTTCTGAAAGGTTATCTGTGAAAAAAGTGAAATGACATACTATAATTAAAGTGTCCTATGAAAAGAAAACGTCCTTTAATTCTTTGCCTGCTGTTCTCGCTTTTCATGGCAGGCTGCACGACGGTGGAAAGGAGAACTTCCTGGGAGCCGGATGACTACTTTTCCTATTATGGCGTGGAACATCTGGCGGGAGAAAGGAGTTATGGGTTTATCGGGGAGGGTGAGGACAGTCTATGGACCTGGTCCGTTACTCCTCCCGAAGTTGAGGGAACGGTTCTTTTCCTTCACGGCTACCTGGATCATTCCGCCTTAAGTTCCCGGCTTCTGACTTTTCTCAACAGGGAGAAATACCGCATCGTCACCTATGATCTTCCCGGGCATGGTTTGTCCGGCGGGCAGAGGGCCGGGATGGACAATTTTGATGAGTACCGTGAAAGCCTGAGCCGGGTCATGGCCTACTGGCATCTGGAGCCTGAGGAAATTGTTTTCATTGGGCACAGCACCGGCGGGGCGGTGGTCCTGGACCGACTGCTAAGCGGGCAGAAAGCGAAGGGTGCTGTACTGGCGGCTCCCCTGATCCGGTTCAATCATTTCAAACGGGCGGCTTTTCTTCTGAATCATCTGCCCGAGAAGGTGGGGTCCTTGAAGACCAGTAAGAGACCTACGACTTCGGATAGGGAATTCACAGAGAAGAAACGGAGAGATCCTCTGGGTATAGAGCGGATGCCCGTGAACTGGCCCCGGGCGCTGATCGTCTGGGAGAAAGCTCTTCCCGACGGTCCTGCCCCTGTCGAGACACCCCTGCTTGTCGTCCAGGGCGGAAAGGACCGGGTCGTCGCCTATGAGGATAATACGGCACGCATTTCTCTGTGGTTTCCCCGGGCGGTGATAAAGTACTATCCGGGGCTGAAGCATCATATTCTCAATGAAGCCGATTCGGATGAACTTTATGGGGATATGGAACGCTTTCTTGAATCTCTGGAGTAACCCGTCCCCTTTTTTCTTTCGTAAAGATCGATCAAGCCCATTCCAATGGTGGCGGCCAGACCGACCAGAGCGGCTAGATGCCAGGTTGCCCGGAAAGAGGTTTTTTCCAGATAGGAGCCCAGAACGATAGGACCCGCTACGAAGCCCGAACCCATTATAATAGGCAGAACAGAGCTCATTCGTCCCCGATGAGTAGAGGGAGTATGACTCATGAGAAAGGGCATAAGACTGACCGCCTCGGAAATCTCACCCAGGGTGAAGATAAAGACGGAAAGAAAAAAAGCCGCCCGGAAATCGATAAAGCCGAGCAGCCCGAATCCCAGGGTGAATAATGCTCCCCCGTAGAAAATTTTCCTTATGGATGTGCGGTTTCTCAGGAAATAGGTCAGGAGGGGGGTAAAGATGACGACAATCAGGGCATTGAAACTCCCCAGGAGTCCAAAGAGGGCGGCTCCGGATTGGGGGAAACGGAATTCCGCATGAAGGGGAATCAGAAAGTGCCAGCATGAATAAAGAAACCTGTAACCGAAGCATACGAGAGCGAAAATAATCAGCAGAGGCCGTTCCCATAATACATGGAATATGGATTTATCCGACGGGGCCGTCTCGTCATCGGCATCCATTTCCTCTTTCCTCAGGGCTTCATTCCGGGTTTCCGGGACAAGTAGACCGATCATAATTATGGCTATGGCTGCCGTCAAGGCGTCGATTAAAAACATAAGGGGCAGATGGATTTCAAACAGAAACCCGGCCAGAACCTGCGCTATGGCAAAACCGAAATTATAACCCAGATATCCCAGGGAGTAGGCGCCCTCTCTTTGGGCCGGTTCGGAAAGATCGGCCATCATGGCATCATGGGAAGGTCCGGCCGCTCCGAAGCAGAAGGTATTGAACATAATCAGATAAACCATAGCCATTCCGGGCGTTATGAAAAGACAGGCCACGTAGCCCAGAGAAGCCAGTGATTCAAAAAGAATCAATACCGGTTTGCGTCCGATTATATCGGAAAGTTTGCCTCCGATGAGGCTGGCGGGGGCCCATAGAATGGAACACATGGCAATATAAAAACCGGTATCTCCGGCGGACAGGCCTATTTTCCTGCTTAAGAGAAGAGTTAAAAAAGGGTGGATGAGAGTTCCCATGGCATTAATGGTTTTAGCCGAGACAATGATATAAATCTCTTTTCGCAGGCCTCTGTAGGGAGCCAGCAGCGATACCGCCTTCTTCATCCTTTTACAATAGAACGGACGGAAAATAATGGTCAAGGTGAGAAATTATTTATATTCAGACATACCCTTGCCATGATGGCTTCGGAAGGGTATTTTTTTACCCTATGATAAAAGCGAGCAATAAAGACAAGGATAGGGTCCTGCCTTTCCTGAAAAGAAATCCTTCGGAGAACGGATTTTTTATTGGGGATCTGGAAAATTTCAGTCTGGATGAAGATTTCCTGGACCTGTGGTATGAGGAAAGGGAAGGGAGGATTGTTTCCGTTTTACTCCGGTACTATAAGGGCTATCTGGTCACTTCCGAAGAAACCCCGAATTTCGGGGAGATTGCCAGGGTTATAACGTCCGACCCTCTCAGGGAGCGTGTCTCCGGAATGGGGGATTCTATTACGGGACTGGCGAAATATATGGATCTGGGAAAAATCAGGAAGACAAATCTGGCGGTTCTTTCAGGGGAAAATTTCTCAGGCGTAACGAAGGGGGAAGAAGAGCCGGTCCGCTGCGGTGTGGACGGGATAGAGGAGCTTTTCACGTTCCTGAAAGGGATAGAAGAGTTTGAAGTCAGCGAAAATCAGCGTGACTCCTTCGGAAAGGAAATAAAAACAGCCACGGGGCGGGCCTATGTGATCCGCAGGGAGGGGCGTATTGTCGCCTGCGCGCAGATTTCTGCCGAGAACAGCCTGAACGGAACGGTTATGGGTGTTGCCACCGATGCCGGTTGGAGGCGCAAAGGCTTAGCCAGGTTGTGTGTAAGCCGCGCATGCCGGGATATGATCGATGACGGCAAGGAAGTCATCCTCTTCTATGACAATCCCCGCGCGGGAAAGCTGTATAAAGACCTGGGCTTTACCGACAGGGGCTGCTGGATTATGTGCCGTCTATAACTGCTTTTCGTAGCAGTGGTACTCCTGGTGGCCTACCGGTTTATAATCGAACTGCACGGCGCCCCGCTTTACGAAGCCGGACTTCTCATACAATCCTACGGCGGCCCGGTTCTCGGGGAAAACATCCAGGCGCATAATCGCATAGCCCTTTTCCCGGGCGAAATCCTCGCATGTCTTCAGAACCTTTTTCCCGTAACCCCGGCCCTGCTTCTCCGGGTCAACGACCAGTCCGTGAACGGCGCAGGGAACGGTATCGTTGAACTGCCATTCAACCTCTTTCCACTCATCGGCCTGTGTCTCGTTCAGAACCACCGTTCCCACGACCTGATCCCCGTCGACAAGAAGATACTGCTCGCGGCTCTCTATACACCGGGCGACCGATTCGTCGTTGGGGTATTTTTCGTTCCACTGATAAATGCCGCGGCCGTTTAAATCGTCCTTGCATCGGTTATAGAGAGACATCAGACGGGCATGATCTTCCTTTCGGGCTCTAACAATTTCCATGGGTTTATCCTTCATTTTCTGACTTTTCGGAGAGAGAGAATACAAGTTTATCCAGAGTCGTCTTGATCGTTTTCAGCTCTTCTTTTTCAAAAGGGCCTTCCAGAATGCGCGAGAGCAGCATCTCCGGTATTTTCAGAGCTTCCTGCCGCATATCTCTTCCCTTCTGCGTCAGAGCGACAATCACCCGTCTTTCATCTTTCAGGGAGCGTTTCCTCTCCACCAGTCCCTGTTGTTCCATCCTTTTCAGGAGGGGAGTCACCGTATTGGTATTCAGGATGAGAAGCCGGGCAATTTCGTTGACGGTTAGAGCGTCATTTTCCCACAGGACCATCATGGCCAGGTACTGGGGATAGGTGATCCCCAGTTCGTCCAGGTGGGGCTGGTACTCCCTGATGATCAGCCGGGAGGCGGCATATATGGGGAAACAGAGCTGATTTTTCAGCAGCAGCGGATCGTTACTCATGAATGACTCCTGTTTGACTCTACCGTCATGAACGGGAATTGTCAATCTACGGGAAGGATCTTCTCTATGTGCCTGACCTTTTGGATGACGAATCGATTCTGATTTAAAAGAAAGGTCTATGGCCTGATAGGAATCAGAACGGAGGGATTACTTTTATCAAAATACGAAATAATATATGGGTTTTTATTATAAGACTGTGGTATGTTATTTTTTTCAAAATAGGGGGACTAAATGAAGAATCTATTAATGCTTTTGCTTGTCATGCTTTTACTCGTCTTTTTAACCGGATGTCCGGATATTTCCAGCCATTCTGAGGATAACCCTTCGCAGAATGAGGTTAAATATTACACCCTGGCAGTGGATTGTCAGCAGGGAAGCGGTACCGGAGCAGTGCTCATTAATCCGCTTCCAGGGGATAAGGGATATGAGGAAGGCACGGTTGTTACTCTAACGGCTCAACCAGAACAAGGCTCTTCCTTTCTCAGCTGGAGCGGAGTCACCACGTCTCTGGGAGATGTCGCTACCGTTACCATGGACTCGGATAAATCTGTGGAATGTACATTCGTACCCGGAACGACATATTCTCTTTCTCTTATCTCCGATCTACCCGGAGGGGCTACTTTTTCGGAATCTTCCCTATCCTATCATCTTGAAAATGAATCGGTTATTGTCTTCGTCTATCCTTCCCAATACTACAGTTTCCATTCATGGTCCGACGGGAATACGGATAATCCGAGAACAATTGTGATGGACAGTGATAAGACTTTAACCGTAAATCTGGACTGCACTCTCCCCGAATGGACCGTGATAGCCCATTTTGCCATTGATAATAATATTGATTATGATTTTGAGAAAGAAGTCGGAATCATGGCGGATTACCTTGGTACACTGGAAGAAGTGAAGGCTCTGGATTCGGATGATAACATAAATATAATCGTCTATATGGATGGATGCCAGACGTATGATGGGTATGAATCTCCCTATGACGACGGTTATTATGTGCTGACGGGAGGAGCGTTCAAAGATGACAGGCTTGTTGCTGTCGATGAGGTAAATTCGGGAAGCCTGGGCGAAACAGAAGATATGCTGAAGTGGGTCGTGAATAACTATCCCGGTCAGCATTACCTTTACAGTATTTTCAATCACGGTGGCGGATTTGATGACCTGAATTCATCTGGAACATACGGTGACAGGGGTATAGGATTTGACGATAGTGATAATGACTCATTATCCCATAAGGAACTGGGACAGGCGGTGGCTTACCTTAAGAGTCTGATTGGCCGTAACGTCGATCTCTTCTATCCCTATGCCTGTCTCATGGGAGGGGTTGAAATGGCCTATGAAGTTCGAAACTCCGCCGATTACATACTTTTCAGTGAAGAAGTTTTTCCTGCTGAGAAGTGGTCCTACGAAGCATTGGAGGAGATTATTGATAATCCTTCCATCGATGGGGAAACTCTCGGTTCCGCCTTTTGCGATAGTGCCTATGATTACTTCAATAATACCACATGGAGGGATTTTACCCTTTCTCTTGTTGATCTTTCGGAAATTGACGCTTTGGTAGAGTCCCTGGATGATCTGGCTCTGGCTGCCATAGCGGATATCAACAGCGACAGCAGCGTTGCTGCAGCATATAACAGCGCCTCATCTTTCACTCTGTCCATGGATACCAACTATTACCATGATATCCTCTCCTATATGAATGCGCTCACTGCTGAGGGCAGTATATCGGCGGAGGTAAAAAACAGGGCAAATGGTGTTATTGCCAATCTGAATAATGCGGTCGCTGCTTTTAGCGAAAACAATTACAGTGATGCGGGAGGTATCTCCATTTTAAATTACCAGTGGTATTATAAAAACTATCCCTCTTCCCTTTATGAAGACATCCTTCAATTCGGCCAAGACACATCATGGGCGGATTTTCAGGATCTTATCGCTTCGTTCAAGGTAGAGATAGCGCCGGATGACTATGAAACGGATCATGACCCGGAAGGATATTCTTTGGCGATGGCTAAGACATTGACTGTCGGAACTACTCCTCAACATCATAGCTTTCATGAAAATGATCCCTACGATGTTGTGAAAGGCTATCTGGAAGGTGGGAAGGGATATATGGTTACCATAGGAGATTCTGATGACCGCCCGGACATCGCCCCGTTGGCCTCTCCCGATCTGGTCTTTTTTGATAGTTATGGTAACTACTTGGGTTATTCCAGTAGATCGTTGTTGTTTACCTGTCCGACGAGCGGCATCTACTACATAATTATTGATAATTATTATGAACAGGAGACCTGTTATACCCTATCCTGTGCGGAATATGATTTTTCTTCCGATTCCTATGAACCGGATGATACAATTGCAGATGCGACCCCCATAGGGACAGGTGAGACGCAGAATCATACGATACATGATTCGGATGATGTAGACTATCTTTCCTTTACTACGACGGAAGGGGAAGATTATACCATCTCCATACCTGATGAAGGATACGAGGTGGCAGATATGTATCTTTTTGATGCGGATAATTTGTCTAGTAATATCGGCTACGGCTATGAGGGAGAGAATATCAATCTTTCCGATGCGGATGGTGGTACTTATTATATTAAAGTTGAATGTTATGATGTTGGCAAGTACAGCGTAAGTCTTAATACTGGTACATTTTATTCCGAAAAGAGTTTATCCCGCCGGGAAAGGCATGCCGCGCGGCTGCAATGGGATCTTGAGCTGTGATTGATATAGCAAAAAGGATTCTTTCCTGCTTTGTATTTCTCTTGTTTCTCTTTTCCTGTTTTTCCTCCCCCCGGGGAGGAGATAGTCAGGATGCGACCATAGCGGCAACGGACAATGATGCGGATTATACTGTTCTTGAGGGCTTCATTTTGCTTGTAAAAGATAAGGAGGGGACATTAAGCGAGAATTCCTATTATGTCCTTTCCGATAGCGGCTCTGTCAACCGCGGCGGAATTCTTCTGTTTCAAGAGACTTCGGGCAGATCTCGCGGATTTGATCAATATATAGGCTTAAAAGTGAAACTCGAAGGTTACTATGGTAGAGGCCAGTCCGGGTGGAAGGGACTGGAGGGCAGGGGATTTGTCGTCAGGACGATTTCCCTCTATGAATAGATAGTCTTTCCCAATCACCCCCTGCAGTGAAATACCGCAGGGGAGGGATCTGCTCTTTTTGCATGATTAAGCCTTTTCCTCTCTTAGGGGACGGGAATTGTCAATCTACGGGAAGGATCTTCTCTATGTGCCTGACCAGCTTCTCCGGTTTGACCGTCGGGGCGAACCGTTTTACCGGCTTACCTTCCCTGTCTATAAGGAATTTCGTGAAATTCCATTTGATTTTGTCCCCGCCGAATCCCTTGAGTTCGCTTCTCAGGTATTTGAAGAGGGGGTGGGCCGAATCGCCGTTAACATCAACTTTGGAAAATACGGGAAAACTGACGCCGTAATTTATCAGACAGCCTTCCGATATTGACTTGTTGTCGCCCGGTTCCTGGTTGGCGAACTGGTTGCAGGGGAATCCCAGAATGACAAGACCCTTGTCCTTGTAGTTCCTGTAGAGTTCTTCCAGACCTTTGTATTGGGGGGTTAAGCCGCATTTGCTGGCCGTGTTGACCACAAGGACGGCTTTGCCCTTGAACTCTTCCATGGCGATTTTTTTACCCTGAAGGGTTTCCGCTTCGAACTGATAGAATGATGACATCTTCTGCTCCTTTCTTAATGATATCATTAATATATATCGCGCACGATAAAATAGCAAGCGATACAAATAATAAAATTGAAAATTTATCAAAATAGAGTATACTGGTGAAATTATTTAAGGGGGATCTTATGATTAAGGATACTATCAGCAACAGAAAGACCTATGAGGGACTGAAGCCGGAACTGGCAAAGGCTCTCGATTTTCTGGCAGATCTGGATAAAGACGACTTTAGCGTGAAAACGATTGAAATCGACGGACGGAATCTTTTCGTCATGCTTCAGACCTACGAAACGGAGTTTTTCAAGGAACACCGTTATGAAAGCCACAAAAACTACCTGGATATTCAGTTTGTCCTGGATGGCTCGGAAATCATCCGTGTGGCCGATGTTTCCGACCTCTCTCTGTCCCAGGAATATAATCCCGATAAGGATATTATGTTTTACAGCGGAGAGAGCGAAGGGATCGATGTGACTCTGAAGGCGGGGGATTTTGTGGTTCTCTATCCCCAGGACGGTCATATGCCCAAACTGGCGGCGGGAACGCCGGGGACGCTTAAAAAAGCGGTCGTGAAGATCAAACTGTCTTAGAGTGATGCGACTGGAACGCTTTCCAGTGCCGGCCTGGCTTACCCGCGGTGAACCAGGCCGCGCCGAAGGAGATCAGCGCTGTGGATTCGGCGAAAAAAAGCAGATGGATGCTGTTGAGATCGGCCTGGGTAAAGGGAAAGAACAGCCATAGAACCGGATAGGAGAGAAGAGCGGCGGACATGGCCAGGGCGCAGAGGATGTAGATGATTCGCCTTTTACCCGCCCGGCTGTCATCAATCTCCTTGTCTTCCCATTTCAGCTTCGCCCGGCGGGCAAAACAGCAGCAGAGGAAGATCAGCTGGACGAACAGGCAGATGGAGGCGATGTAGTGCAGGGCGGCGGCCGGATGTATAACGGCTTCCAGGTGCTCCCTGTTCACGACGATATCATCTGGATAACCCGTGGGGGCCAGTGCCGTTCCCAGGGCGCAGATCGCTGCGATTTTACTTATAATAGCTTCGTAATAGTATTTTCCGTTGTAGACGAAGAGAAAGAAGCCCGTAATGAAAAGAAGTCCTACGAAAATATTGCGACTTACGGTATAATAATAGGCGCTGATGGAAGAGATAATCCGTCCATGGACAAGGGTAACAAGAAAGGGCAGGAGGAAAGCGGTTAATCCGATGAGAACACGCTGTGTTTCATAGTTGTGGATCTGCTCCGTTTCCCGTGTCAGCCAGGAAAGACTCTTTTTTTTCATATTATACACATCCTTGGCGCTGATATTTGTTATAAAAATATATCCATGATATCAGATCGTTGCCGTTGGGGAGAAGGGATAAGGACGGTTTTTTTCTCAGCTTATTGAGATTTGTCAATTTTTCGCGTGATTATAAAAAGGGGTGAATTTTTACCAGTATGGAGCCAAAAGTAAAAGAACTTCTTTCTCAAAGCAGACGGCAGGTTGGAACGAATATTGACGATGCGGTTCTCTCCGCCGTGAAAGCTGTTGAATTATCCAGAGAAATGAAGTTAACCCTTGAACTTTCCTACAGTCTAATCAGTTATGCCGACTGCCTGTCTGAAAAGGGAGAGAAGCTTTTGGTTCTGGAGTCGATCTTCGAGGCTTTATCCCTGGCCAAGGAGATAGGAGACAGATCCCTTCTCGTTTCCTGTTATTCCGCTCTGGGTTCCATCTATCTTCGCCAGGGCGATCTGGATAAGGCTTATGCGGCTTATAAGGAAGCTTCCGGTATCAGCGGGACCGATCATGGCGATAGCGATCTTTCGGAAGTTTTATTCGGCCAGGGAACCATTCTGTACTGGAAAGAGAATTACCGGCAAGCGGCCGAGTATTTTGAAAATGCCCGGCGGGAGGCCGTCAAGCACGGTAATGTTATCTATCAGCTGAAAATCCTGAATAATCTCGGCTGTTCCTATCATCATCTCAACCAGTCGGAGAAGGCCGAGGAAATTTTACGGGAGTGCATAACCCGGTGTCATGAAGAGGAATACTACTATACTCTCATCTCCTCTCTGGATGAACTGGGTGTCATCTATCACAAAAAAGGAGACGAGAGAGCCCTGTCATGCTGGCATGAAGCTCTGGAGGTCTCAAAGAACCGGGGAGATTCCCATATCAACTTCGGCCCCCTCCTTAGTCTGGCCAGGTATTATCTGGAAGAAAAAGACCGGGATAAGGCGGATTATTATCTGAATCAGGCGAAATCTCAAGCAGAAAAATCAGGCGCCTCCTACGATCTGGCAGATCTTTATAAGCTGCAGGCTTCTTTCTTTGAGACCCGGGTTGATTATAAATCGGCGTTGGATTATCAAAAGAAGTATGTGAATCTCTGGCAGAATTTACAGAAGCAGAAAGAGCTGTGGGAATTGAAAAATCGGGAATTGGAGCTGCTGTCGGAGACCAGGGACCGTATCGCCGCGCTGAGTTCCATGGGAAGAATCATCACATCCTCTCTGGATCTGAAAACCATACTGTTCAGAAGCTACGATAATCTCAAGAAAATCCTGGACTTCTCCATATTGGGAATTGCGCGTTTCAATGAGGAAAAACAGGAAATCTTCTATGAGCTTTTCATCGAAAAAGGGAAGAATTATCCCAGTATAACCACGTCTCTCAATGATCAGAACAGCCTGGCCGCCTGGGCCATTCGAAATGACAAAATGGTTCTGATCTCCGACTTCCAAAAGGAGTGCCTTCAATTTATCAAAAGCTGGGAAGGGCGCACAAGGCTGGGGGAAGGAACGGAAATCGTCGCGCCCCAGTCGATTATCTATAACCCGCTGAAGATAGAAAACCGGATTATCGGGGTTATTACGATTCAGAGTTACAGCAAAAACTGTTTTTCCGGGAAAGACGTGGAAGCCTTTGAAATGATCTCTTCCTATACGGCCATCGCCCTGAATAACGCCATCCGGGCGGAGGAGATAAGAAAGCAGAATGAAGTCCTCTCCAAAATGGCCACAACGGATAGTCTGACCGGGCTTTATAACCGGAGATACTTCTTCGATACCCTTGAGCGTTTCTACTCTCTGGCGAAGAGGAGAGAACTTCCCTTTTCCCTGATCATGATGGATCTGGATTATTTTAAAAAGATTAATGACAACTTCGGTCACCCCGCGGGAGATCATATCCTCAGGGAAGTCGCCGAACTTCTCAGCAAGCATATCAGGAGATCCCATGACTCCGCCGCCAGGTTGGGTGGAGAGGAATTCGGTCTGTTCCTGGGGGATTCCGATTTTGAAGGGGCTCTTTCTGTTGCCGAGGAGATAAGGGGTGAGATCGCATCGCGCGTCTTTCTTTATGAAGGTTCCTCCATCCCCCTGACGGCCAGCCTGGGGGTGGTGACAAGGATCATTACCCGTGATTCAGAGGCCGGTTATGACGAGGTTTTCCGTATGGCGGACAAGCTGCTTTATGACGCAAAGCATAACGGGCGGAACTGCGTTAAAGGTAAAGAGTATACCTGACCTTAATTCTTTTGAAAGGGTCCGATAAGCGGATCAGTTCTCTGTATTGTAAATGACGGGCATTTTTCCGGACCATTTATTCCAAAGCGCATCGTCTGTGATCAGGTCGGCCATGAAACTCGCCACATTGATCCGGCTTGTTTTCCCCGCGTTGAAAACGGGGCTGCGCTCGGGAGAATCATGGATGGTATAGGGTGAAACCTCTGTTTCGTCAATGAGCGTATCCGGTCTGACGGCGCACCATGAGACGGGGCTTTCCTTTCCGTTGAAATTCTTCTGCAGGTACAGCGCCGCTTGTACGTTATCCGCCTGAGGAGGAAGAAGCAGGGTGAAGAATCCCAGAACGAAGCGGTCAATCGGCTTGTAGGCTTTTTCCCGTACCCGTCTGTCCCTGTTGCCTGTTGTGTTCATAAGGAGAAACCGCGGCGGCCTTTCCCCGGGGGTGATCTGAAAGGACGAGCAGACAAGCCTGGCCGCATCGGCGACGAGTCGTCGCGGAGGACCGAAAAGCCCTTTGAATGTGATGTTGTGACCCAGGCAGGAAACCGCGGCGTCACACTCCTTGATAAAAACGGCCACTTCTTCCTTTGTCATGGATGTGATCTCTTTTTCTATCAGGGTCAGTTTCTCTTCGTACTGAGCAAGATGGGCTAATTTTTCCGGAGTTCGGACAACGGCTGTAACCGAATGTCCCCTTCTGAGGAGTTCTCCGGCCAGCAGTCTGCCCGTGGCCCCTGTGGCTCCGGTAATAAAAATACGCATATCAATCTCCCGGCGGTCCGTATATAGTAAACATATCCGTTATAATGGGAAAATCCCGGGAATTCGGGAAATTCTTTTCAGGCGTTTTACTAATCGGTGCGGAAGACAGATGTACAGGAAGGAAATCCGGGCGGTCAGCTCTGGGAATGAGCTGTCCCGCCCGGGATAATCAGGCCAGCCCGTCCTTGAGCAGTTTATAGTTCAAGGCGTCGATCAGGGCTATCCAGGATGCTTCGATAATGTTGGTGGAGACTCCCACGGTTCCCCAGGACTCCTCCTCGTCGGCCGATTCTATGAGAACGCGGACCTTTGCGGAAGTGCCGTCTTTTCCGTTGATTACCAGTACCTTGTAGTCAATAAGACCCATACCGGCCAGCTGAGGATAGAAATTGGTCAGCGCCTTGCGGATAGCGTTATCCATGGCATTGACCGGTCCGTCTCCTTCGGCGGCGGTATGGAATTCCTCTCCCCGGCAGATGACCTTGATGGTCGCTTCTGCCGACAGTTCTTTGGTTCTCACGGCGGACTGTTCTTCGTATACCCGGAATCCTTCGCAGGAGAAGGGTTCGGAATATCTGCCGAAAGCTTTCTCAACCAGCAGGCGGAAGGAGCCTTCGGCCGATTCGAACTGGTATCCCTCGGCCTCCATATCCTTGACCCTGACCAGAAGTTCTTTGACCAGCGGATTCTTCTTGTCGATATCGGGTATGTATTTTCTGATTTTCGTCACCAGCGTGCTGGCTCCGGACTGATCGGAAATTACGAAGCTGCGGGCGTTGCCCACCGATTCGGGCGGCATATGTTCGAAACTGGTGGCTTCCTTGAGAACTCCGTCGATATGGGCTCCCCCCTTATGGGCGAAGGCATAGGCCCCCACATAGGGTTTTCTCGGGTCGGAGTGCTGATTGGCCACTTCGTCCACATAGCGGGAGAGGCTTGTCAGCTCAGTGATTTTCTCTTTGCCCAGTGTCTGGAAGCCGTACTTCATCTCCAGTCCGGGGATAATCGCGATCAGGTCGGCATTACCGCATCGTTCCCCGAACCCGTTGATGGTTCCCTGAACCTGGCGGGCCCCCGACCTGACCGCCATTAGCGAATTGGCCACGGCGCATCCGGCGTCGTTATGGGTGTGTATCCCCAGGTTGACGTCGAACCGGGACGCGACTTCTTCGGTGATGGCGGCGCACTCGTCCGGCATAGTTCCCCCGTTCGTATCGCAGAGGACAAGCCACCGGGCACCGCCTTTCACGGCGGCATCCAGTGTTTTCAGAGCGTAGTCTCTGTTGTTTTTATAACCGTCGAAGAAGTGTTCCGCATCGTATATCACCTCTTCGCAGTTCTGCCTGAGGTAATCCACCGATTCGGTGATCATGGCGAGGTTCTCTTTGAGAGTCGTCCGGATCACCTTGGTGGCGTGAAGATCCCAGGTTTTACCGAAGATGGTGATGACGGGGGCCTTGGAATCTATGAGCGCCCGGAGCTGGCCGTCCTCTTCCGCTTTGATATTGGGGCGTCGGGTCGAACCGAAGGCGGCCAGCCGGACAGACTTGAGTTTCATTGCGGACGCTTCCTCAAAGAACCGTCTGTCCAGCTCATGGGTCGGATTGGGCCATCCCCCCTCCACGAAGTCAAAGCCCGAATCATCCAGCTTCTTCAGGATGTTGAGCTTGTCCTCCAGGGAGAAGTTTATGCTCCGGGACTGACTGCCGTCCCGCAGCGTTGTGTCGTATAGATAGACCTTATCCATTGAGGACTCGCTCCGCCACGGCATCGCCCATGGCGCTGGTGGAAACGGAGGGTCCGCCGAAGGCAATATCGCCGGTAAAGATACCGTCGTCCAGAGTCTTCTCTACGGCTTTTTCTATGGCCAGGGCCGCTTCCTGTTCGTTAAAGGTGTGGCGCAGCAACATGGCCGCGGAAAGAATGGCCGCCAGGGGGTTGGCTATACCCTGTCCGGCGATATCGGGAGCGGAACCGCCGGCCGGTTCGTAAAGGCCGAAATTCGTCTCGTTCAGGCTGGCGGAGGAGAGCATGCCCATGGAGCCGGTGAGCATGGCGCACTCGTCGGATACGATGTCGCCGAACATGTTGCCGCAGAGCATGACGTCGAACTGGGCGGGATCTTTCACCACCTGCATGGTGGCGTTGTCCACATAGATGTGCTTCAGTTCAACATCGGGGTAGTCTTTGGCCACTTCGGTAACCACTTCACGCCAGAGAACCATGGTGGTCAGAACGTTGGCCTTGTCCACGCTGGTCACTTTCTTGTTTCTCTTACGGGCCGCTTCAAAGGCGATGCGGGCGATCCTTTCTATCTCGCCTCTGGTGTAGACCATGGTGTCGTAGGCTTTCTCTGATGCGCCGGAACCCTCCCGGCCCTTGGGCTCTCCGAAGTAGATACCGCCGGTCAGCTCTCTTACAATCAGTATATCAAAACCCTTGTCGGCGATCTCCTTTTTAAGGGGTGACGCCGCGGAGAGAGCGGGGAAGAGGGGGCTGGGGCGAAAGTTGCAGAAGAGGCCGAAGATTTTTCTCAGGGGAAGCAAGGCGCCCCGCTCGGGCTGTTCTTCGGGGGGAAGCTTTTCCCATTTGGGTCCGCCCACGGAACCGAAGAGGATAGCGTCGGCAGATCGGCAGATCTCTACCGTTTCATCGGGGAGAGCTTTGCCTTTGTTGTCGATTCCGGCGCCTCCCACGAAGGCTTCTTCATAGGTCCATTCCAGACCGAATTTTTTCTTTACCGCGTCGAGGACTTTAACCGCTTCGGCGGTGATTTCCGGTCCGATGCCGTCTCCGGCGAGTACTGCTATCTTCTTCATTATAATTGCTCCTTTGGGGGGAGGCGCCTCTGGCTCTTTGAACCAAATCCATCCTCCCCTATTGTCCGTAGACTTTCTTTTATTTCGCTATAAAAAATAATCGTCTGAAGGGGAAGAGGACTTTTCCGTTTCCCCGGGCGGGATACTCCCGCTCTATGCCCTTCAGTATTTCCTCTTTGTACGCCGCCCTTTCTTCTTCAATTTCCAGGTAGGAAAGAAAAGGTTTCAGGGCGGTGCTCTGCATCATCTCAAAAATGGATTCATGGGATTCCATCACATGAATATAATCGGTCACCCAGAGGTCCACATGCTCAAAAAGCCCGGAAAGAATATCGTAATACTCTTCCCGACTGTGAATCATCAGGCGTCCGAAATCTCCGCTGAAGCCCCAGCGCGGCTTTATGGTCTCCTCGCTGATAATCCGGCTCATGGGCATTTCCATGAAAAGGGGAATCTGCGCGGCCATCACGCCGCCGGGTTTCAGGTTGGACCGGAGCTTATGAAACAGTTCCGACTGACCGGCTATCCACTGGTAGGCGGCGTTGGAAAAGATCAGGTCCCAGGCCCCGGGAAATCGGGCGGTAGAAGCGTCGGCGATAATCCAGTCGGCCTCGATACCGCTCTCCCGGGCCCGCTCAATCATGGCGGGGGAGTTGTCCAGTCCGGTTATCTCCGCTTCGGTCCACCGGTTTCTCAGAACAGCCGTGCTGTTGCCCGGTCCGCAGCCGATATCGAGTATCCGCTGCGGCTGTTCCCTGTCGATCCTTGAGACAAGATCAATGGTCGGCTGGAGCCGCTCTCTCCCGAATTTCAGGTAGAGAGAGGGATTCCAATCAGTATTTGGCGTCCGCATATTCCAGCCAGCCGCCGGCCATGACCAGGTCCTTGTCGTAGGCGCTCAGGGTAAAGGAGTAGGTCTTCTCTCCCTTGGCGCTTTTGACCGTGATGGTCTGGGTTTCCACATTCACATCGGCTGTCACACCTGTGGTTTCCGGGCCGGAGGAGAGGGCGAAGATCTCGTCCACTTCCTCTTCCTTGAGCTCGATGGCCATGCAGCCGTTGTTGTACATGTTTCCCCGGAAGATACGGGCGAAGTTGGGGGCGATGACCACGGTGTATCCGTTCTCTTCCAGAGCCCAGGGAGCGTGCTCACGGCTGGATCCGCATCCGAAATTGTCCCGGGAGACAATGACGGTGGAGTCTTTCATGGGCTGGCTCATATGAACGAAGCCGTCCATTTTCAGGTCTTCGAGAAGGTGAGGGCCCATGGCGGCTCTTTCCACTTCGGTCAGGTATTTGGCGGGAATGATCTCGTCCGTATTGATATCGCTTCTATCCAGAAAAAGAATCTGTCCTCCGAACTGCTTCATTACATGTACCTCCTGGGATCGGTCAGTTTGCCTTCGATGGCCGAAGCGGCCGCTGTGGCAGGGCTGCAGAGATGGACCATACCGCCCTTGCCCATGCGCCCGTTGAAGTTTCTGTTGGTCGTGGCGGCCGCGGCTTCCCCTTCGGCCAGAACGCCGTTGGACATTCCCAGACAAGCACCGCAGGTCGGGTTGGTCAGGCAGGCGCCGGCGTCCATGAAGATCTTCACATAACCCGCTTCCAGGGCCTCGGAGTAGATCTTGGGAGTGGCGGGGGAGACGATCATTCTCACGTCGTCGGAGATCTTTTTGCCTTCGAGGATCTTCGCGGCAATCGCCAGATCTTCCAGGCGGCCGTTGGTACAGGAACCCAGATAGATCTGGTTAAGTGGCTTACCCTCCATCTCGGTGATATCCTTAACCACATCGGGGCGGTATTCGTCGGTTACCTGGGGAACAAGCCGGGAAATGTCGATGGTCCGCTCGTCGGCGTAGACCGCATCGTCATCGCTCCGCCACTTGCTGAAGTCGGCCAGGGCCTCTTCCTTGCCGGCGTAATCCCCGGCGATAAAGGGCCAGAGGTACTCCACGGTGGTCATGTCGGGGAGACAGACGCCGCTGGTGGCGCCCATTTCCACGGCCATGTTGCAGAGGGTAAGCCTGCCGTCCATTCCCAGATTGTCAACGAAGTCGCCGCGGAATTCGGCTACCCGGTTGGTCACGCCGTTGGTGGTCATCATCTTGATAACCGCCAGGATCACGTCCTTGGCGTAAACGCCCTTCGCGGGAGTGCCGGTTATGGTGATCTTCGTCGTCTCGGGAGACTTGAAAGCGCAGATGCCCTTGAGGATACCCACTTCCAGGTCGGTCGTTCCCACGCCGGCGGCGAAGGCGCCGAAGGCTCCGTGGGTACAGGTATGGGAGTCGCCCATGATGACCGTAAAGCCGGGGCGGACGAATCCTTTCTCGGGGAATATGGCGTGGCAGACACCGTTGCGGCCGATATCGAAATAATCCTTGATACCCATGTCTTTCGCCCAGTCCCTGAGGATCTTGCCCTGTGTGGCGGTGAGAGAGTCCTTGGCGGGAGTTACGTGGTCGATAACGGCTTTGATCTTATCCGGATCGAATACACGGTATTTGTCTCTTCTTTTAAGATCCAGAATGGCCGGAGGGGTGGTTATCTCATGACAAAACACCCTATCCAGATTCAGAACGTGAACGCCCTCGCAGGGGTTGTCCACCAGATGGGATTCGAAAATCTTTTCTACTAAGGTTTTTCCCATTACGCTCTATTCTCCTTTAACTTTTCTATGCCCTCCATACGGGCTACCTTATTAATTACGTTGATATAGGCCAGGGCGGAGGCTTCGACGATGTCGGTGCTGCTGCCCGATCCGTGGTAACGGCGGTCCTTGTGCTCCGCGATAATCTTCACTTCGCCCAGGGCGTTACGTCCTCCGGTCATACCGGCCAGAGAGTAGTCTATCATTTTGACGGATATGCCGACAGCTCTGTCTATCGCCTTGCAGGCGGCGTCCACCGGCCCGTCCCCCGTGGCGGCTTCCTGAATCGGCTCGGAGCCCTCATCATGGGTGTTCTGGATTTTAACCGTGGCGGAGGGGATGGAGCCCGTACCGGAGGTGGTGTTCAGATAGATCATCCTGTATTTATCCGCGGCGTCGCCGTCTATCTCCATCATCGCTTCCAGGTCGTCATCGTATACGGTTCCCTTCTTGTCGGCCAGGGACAGGAACTTCTGGTAGAACTGGTCCAGATCGTAGGAGTCCTCGGCATAACCGAGAAGGGCCAGGCGGTGCTTGATGATGTGCCGTCCGGAGCGGCTGGTCAGGTGAAACTGATTGGCCGACAATCCGACCGATTCGGGGGTCATGATTTCGTAGTTGCTCCGGTTCTTGAGAACGCCGTCCTGATGGATTCCGGAGGAGTGGGCGAACGCGGTGGCTCCGACGATGGCCTTGTTGGGCTGGACGGGCACGTTGCAGATCCGGCTTATGAGGCGGCTGGTGGGCACGATCTCTTCCGTGACGATTCCCGTCTCCACATTGAAAATATCCTTTCTGGTTTTCATGGACATGACCACTTCTTCCAGAGAGCAGTTGCCCGCCCTTTCTCCCAGACCGTTTACGGTACACTCTATCTGCCGTGCTCCGTTGAGCACCGCCATGAGGGAGTTGGCCGAGGCCAGGCCCAGGTCGTTGTGGCAGTGGACGGAAATGATCGCCTGGTCGATATTGGGGACCCTGTTGAAGACATCCTTGATAATATCGCCGAACTCGTATCCCACGGTATATCCGACCGTATCGGGGATATTGACCGTGCGGGCTCCCGCTTTGATCGCCTCTTCCACGATGCGGCAGAGCACATCCCTGTCGGTTCTTCCCGCGTCTTCGCAGGAGAACTCCACATCGTCGCAGAAGTTGCGGGCATGCTTGACCGCGTCGACGGCCATGCTGATGACTTCGTCATATCCCTTTTTCAGTTTGCTTTCCACGTGCATGCTCGATGTGGCGATAAATGTATGAATACGGGGGCGGGGACAATCCCTGAGAGCTTCCCCGCAGGCGTCTATGTCGGCCTTCACCGCTCTTGCCAGCCCGGCGATGATCGGCCCCTTAACCGTATTGGCAATCTGCCTGACGCTCTCCAGGTCGCCCGGGGAACTGACGGGAAAACCGGCCTCAATGATATCAACATTGAGTTTGGCTAGGGCATGGGCAATGACCATTTTCTCTTTAGCGGACAGACTGGAGGACAATGCCTGTTCCCCGTCCCTCAAGGTCGTGTCAAAAATCAATACCTTATCCATTCCTTACTCCTTTTCATTCTCCGGGGCTCCATGGCCACGGCTTATTGTTTTCACTGTTGCAATTTGTAAAAAAAAGACCCGTCCTCTGGGAGAACGGGTCTGCAATTTCTGCTAAACGCTTTTTACAGCGACCGTTCTCCATCCACTTCTATCCCTAGTAGAATAATTAGGGAGATGATAATAATGGATAAAACGGATTTATTGTTCATTTCGAATATTACCGTACGGCTTTGTTGCAAAAGAGTCAAGGGAAAATCAAGAATGAGAATAAAAAACTGAAAAAGTGATACTAAGATGGTACTATATCTTGAACTGTTGAGATCCTCTCTCCTGCCCCTGTGCGGTTTCAATTCTCACTCCCGGGGGCAAAACGCTCCCTCCCATTCCATGGGAAGGCATTAGGATTCCCACGGGGGGTAAACGCTGTCCCGAAGAGGGGGAGAAGAAAGATTTTTCTATATAATGAACAGGAAATTATATTTTCATTTACCCGGATGCTGGTAGAATTATTTCAGTCAAGTCTTGAACAAATTCTATATCAAGGAGAATTCAACAATGGCAGGAAAAAAAGTTTTTTTGTATCTGCTTACGGTACTGCTTATCCTTTCGTTTGCAGTAGGATGCTCGAAGAAAAGTACCGGCGGCAGTGAAGCGGCGGTCAGCTCGGGAAACGGAGAAGAGAGCACCGGGTTCGGTGTCAGCTCCAAAAAACTGACAATATCCCTCTGGGACATTGCCACGGAAAATCCCGCGAATACCATTCAGGGAGGAGCTGTTGACCGGTTTATGGCGGCCTATCCCAACATAACCGTGGAAAACACCCATATCCAGAATGATACCTACAAGCAGAAGCTGATTATTTCCATGAGTTCCGGACAGTGCCCGGACATGTATATTCACTGGGGCGGCGGGCCGATGAATGAGTATATAGAATCCGGTTTCGCCGTACCTATCACCGACTTGATAAATGAGCATTGCGACGTACCTTTTCTTGAAGCCGCTATCGCGCAGAGTATGTACAAAGGTGAAGTTTACGCCGTGCCCTTCGGGGGAATCGGCGGAAGCGGAATCTTTTACAACAAGACGATCTTCAACAAGCTGGGCCTGGGCGTGCCGGAAACCATCGCCGAACTCGAAGATACCTGCAAAACACTCAAGAGCGCCGGCTACATCCCCTTTTCCCTTGCCAACCAGAACAAATGGACCGGTTCCATGTATTTCATGTACCTGGCAACCCGCTACGGCGGCGTGGATGAGTTCAATGCGGCCGTGGACGGCACTGGTTCCTTTGAATCTCCTGCTTTCCAGTATGCGGGCGAAAAGATCCAGCAGTGGGTCAGGGCCGGCTACTTCCCCGACGGCGTCAACAGCCTGAACACGGACGACGGACAGGACAGGCAGCTGATTTACACTGAAGAAGCGGCTATGATGCTGCATGGCTCCTGGCAGGCCTCATCCATGAGGAATGATAACGAGGAGTGGTACGAGGCCAATATGGATTTCTTCCGGTTCCCCGACCTGGCCAGCAGCAATAAACCCCAGAACATTGTGGTGGGAACCTCCATCGGAAACGGCTTCTCCTTCAATATCCATGACGATCAGGATAAGTTGAACACCGCCTTCATTCTGGCGACACAGTTCTACAACGACGATACGTATAACAGCCAGCAGCTCGAAGCGGGAACAATCCCCTCCATAGAGGGCATGGGCGATACCATTGAAGACCACTGCATGCAGAAAATCTGGGCCGCTTTCTCCAGCGCCAGCAACGTACAGCTCTGGTACGACCAGTATCTTCCCCCGGCCGTGGGCGAGACCCATAAGAACACATGCCAGGAGATCTTCGGTTTGACCAAGACTCCCGCCGAGGCGAATGCCGAACTTAACAAGGCTATGAGAGAAAACTAGAGAAGGAAATCGCCTTCCCGGTAATCACCGGAAAGCCCGGGGAGCCTGAAGTCTGTCCTGTTGAGATGAGGGCTCCCCCATTTAAAATCGGTAATTTCATTACATGAGACGAAGGAAGTTAACATGAAAAAGAACGCATCGCTCGTGCAAAGCCGTCAGAGAAGCGTGCGCATCGCCGCGACTGTTTTTCTGGCTCCCGTTATCATAATAATGGCGATCTTCATTATTTACCCCATCATATCAACATTCAGCATCAGTATGTTTGATTGGAACGGAATTTCGAAGAACAGGGATTTCGTCGGGCTGGAGAACTGGAAAGAGCTGATCCGTGACAGGGTTTTCTGGTTCGCCTTTAAAAACAACCTGACCCTGATGATCTGTTCCATCGCTATCCAGATCCCGATTGCCATCGCCCTGGCTACTTTTCTCGATGCGGCCGGCAGGAAGGTCAATCTTTTCAAAGTGATCTGGTTCCTTCCCCTTCTGATGTCCTCCGTAGCCATAGGATTCCTCTTCTCCTACGCCCTTGCCACCACGGGCGGGATCGTGACAACGATCTCCCAGGCCCTGGGAGGGGGCAAGGTGGATCTGCTCGGCCGGGCACCGCAGGCTCTGTACGCTGTCATAAGCGTTGTAGCCTGGCAATATATTCCTTTCTACATGGTGTACTTCCTGGCGGGATACGGAAATATCGATATCAATATTTACGAAGCCTGCATTATAGACGGCGCTACCCGGGGACAGTATTTCTTCCATATAGGTCTGCCCCTCCTGAGTCCCATGATAAAATCGGCCTGCATCCTGTCCCTGATTGGGTCGCTTAAGTACTTTGACCTCATTTACGCCATGACCGGTGGCGGCCCGGGAACGGCGACGGAACTCATGGCCACCTATATGTACAAACTCTCCTTTTCACACTTCAAGATGGGATACGGTTCGACAACGGCGGCGGGCATGTTCATCCTGGTAACGGGATTTGCCCTTATGATGCAAACCATACTAAAAGGGAACGGGTCTTCGAACAATGGATAACAGCAGATTAAAAAGTAACATAGCGTGGACGGTGGCGGCAGTGCTGGCCGTTTGCTGGCTGATGGTGACTTCCGTCCCCTTTCTGTTTATGGTGATAAACGCCTTTAAAGGTCAATTCGAGATGCTCCAGAAGGGCGTTTTCGAGCTGCCCGACTCCTGGTTTCCCACAAACTTCATAGGAGTTCTGAAAAACGGATTTCTGAACTATTTTTTCAACAGCGTCGTACTGCTGGCAATCTGTCTGACCATACTGCTCTTTATTACGGCCTGTGCTTCCTATCCCCTTTCGAGGATGAAGTTCAAACTAAGAGGGCCCACCTACGCCCTGATTGTCGCCTGTATGTCCATTCCCATTCACGTGACGCTCATTCCCATTTTTAAGATGTCCACGGTAATAAGAACATACGATTCGATTACCGCTCTGATCGGTCCCTACGTGGCCTTCGCCATTCCCATTTCCTGCTATATCCTTACGACCTTCATGGGGTCCATACCTGCGTCGCTCGAAGAATCGGCGGAAATAGACGGATGCGGGAAGTTCAGGTCCTTCTTTCATATCATCCTTCCCCTTTCCAAGCCGGGGCTCTCAACTCTCGCCATTTACAACGGCGTCGCCATCTGGAACGAATTCGCCTTTGCCAACACCCTGACCCAGTCGAAGAAAGCCCAGACCCTGCCCCTCGCCATTTCGGCGTTCAAAGGGGAGCACTCCATGAATATTCCCGTCATCATGTCCGTTCTCGTCTTAACGGTTCTTCCGATGATTGTTCTCTTTATTATTCTGCAGGAAAAGCTGGTGAAGGGTCTGATGGCCGGAGCGGTAAAAGGATAGCCGGTGCTTATACTGGAATACGCGGAGAAGGAGAGCTTACCCGAAGAAGGCCCGGGGGCCTAGGCGGGAAAAAAGAGAAAAATCCTCTCCCGTGGATAAAATGAGATGGTATAATTCAGGAACGTCGGAATGATTTTTGAAAAAAGGGACCGTCCCGGGACACGGGGCGGCTCAGGGCATAGGCTTGATAAATGTCCGGTCATTGCTTTACTCCATGATGAAAGGTGATAGGGTGGGTAGAGGTTTTTTCAGAAGTTTTAACAAATGGAACCTCAATAAGAAAATCTCCGTACTGGTGACAAGTCTGATAGCCGGGATTTCGATAATCATACTGGCCATATTCTCCACGTTTTATATCTCGTCCTATATCAATCAGTCAAACCAGATCACCGAGAGTCAGCTCTCCCGCATAGCCGCCAACTACAAGTACAACCTGGATAACTACAAGGAACTGGCCGAGGCCCTCCTTCTGGACAAGTTCATTCAAAGCTATATTCAGCTGAAGAACTCCGAAATGGACCTCTCCAATGAGGATTATTATGAGCTCGTGGAAAATACGAAGAGCACCCTGCGCAACACTCTTTACATGTATACCAATCTGGATTTTATCGCCGTAGTGAAAAACGATTGCAACGATATACTTTTTAAAGCCCCCCTTTCGAGTATCCAGCAGACCTTCAATCAGGTTTATCCAGCTGATTACGCGGACAGCTTTCTCGCCTGTGAAAGGGGGACCCTGCGTATGAGCCTGAATGACTCCTATCAGAAAGACGCCTACAAGATAAACATCTATATGCCCATCTACTCGGTAACGAAAATCAATGTGGAGTACGGAATGCTCTGCATGCTCTTTGACCCCAGCGCATTCTTTGACAAATCCAAGGGACGCGCCATTGATGTCGACTCGGATATCCTGCTTATTGACAGCAGCTACAATGTTTTCTACAGCGAGAATTCCGACATGATCGGAACATTCTTTACCCCCTCGGAGAAAATTACCGGTGACAAAGGTTTTTTCAATACCAACAAGACGTTGTACAGCTATCAGAGGATTGAGGGCTGGAATTACTATGTGGTCAGCTGCATTCCCCTGTTGCGGATGTACAGGAACATCCTGATCATTATTTTTACCATAATATTCACCCTCCTTCTGCTTTCCCTCATAGGGATAACGATTTCCAAAAAGGTTCTGAATAAAACATATAAACCCATTGAAACCATGCTGCGGGGATTTAACGCCGTGGCCGAGGGCGATTTCAAAATGCGGATCAGCTCCGATAATATGGGGGTCGATTTCGTCAGCCTGGTCAACGGTTTCAACTATATGGTGGAGAAGATCGACACCTTGATGAACCAGGTCATTCTGGAGCAGCAGCAGCTCAATCAGATTCAGTTCAACGAGCTCCAGTCCAAAATCCAGCCTCATTTTCTCTACAACACCCTGGAGTGCATCCACTGGCAGGCCATCGCCGACGGCAATAATAAAGCATCCGTTCTGGTACAGGCCTTGTCGAACTATTACAGGAACTGTCTCAGCAAGGGGGAGGATATCATCTCCCTGGAGAACGAACTGGAGCAAATCGACAGTTACCTCACCATCCAGAACATGCGCTACGATGACATTATCCACCTCGTGACTGACATCCCCTACCAGATCCAGCAGATCCTCATCCCCAAAATGACTCTCCAGCCCATAATCGAGAATGCCCTCTATCACGGGATACGGGTTAAGGAGGGCGAGACCGGCAGGGTGACCATGAAAGGGATTCACGCGGGCCGCTTCATTTATCTGGAGATAGCCGACGACGGCATCGGCATGGAAGAGGAAAAGATTAGGGAACTGAATGGCCACATCAACGATTTCAGTGAAAATTTCGGATACGGCATAAGGAATGTGAACCGGCGCATAAAGATTCTTTTCGGAGAAATATACGGGCTTGAGTATTTCAGGAATGATGAGACCGGTATTACCGTCCGTATCAAATTGCCGAATACCATGGGGCAGGGATACTAGCATGTATAATGTTTTAATTGTTGACGATGAAAAAATGATCAGAGACGGCATCAAATCCGCCTTGCCCTGGAGCAATATTAACATTTCGAAGGTATTCACGGCCGTATCCGCCGAAAAGGCTCTGGATGTTATCAGGAGCGAAGAGATCCACATTCTTCTAACCGATATCAATATGCCCAAGCTGTCCGGTCTGGAACTCATTGATGAGATCAAGAAATTCAATTCCGATATCGACATAATCGTTTTCACCGGCTACGACAATTTTGAATATGCCCAGAAAGCTCTCCGAATGAAAGTGGAGGACTTTTTCCTGAAGCCTGTGAACGAAAACACCCTGGCCCAATCGATTTTCAAATTGACGAAAATCCGTGAATGCCGCATGGACGAGCAGAAGCACCAGAAGCTCCTCAGGAGAAAGATCGGCGTGGAAGAGCAGCTCAAACTGGAAATAACCATGGGCAAGCTCATTCACGGCATCGCCTCGGAGAGGGAGTATCACTCCTTTATGGAGGAGTACAAATATCCTGCGGGAACCCCCATGCAGGTCGTGGTGCTCATTCCCGTTCTGTATACGGATATAAGTGATGACGACAAATCCTTCAGGCTCCTCTCCATCAAGAATATCTGCATGGGGATGTTCGACGCCAGGGGAACGGGCATCACCTTCATCGATAATAATGACCGGATTGTTCTTGTTGTTTTTCAGGACAAAGAGTCGGGGGAAATTCTGGAGAGGGTGGAGAGCCTGAACAGCATCCTTGTGGACGAATATAAATTCCATCCGAAAATTGTGATGGGGAGCCTTATCTGCGGCTTTAAGAATCTGAATGTTTCCTATAATGACGCCATGTATCTCATAGAAAACGGGAACCACGGGGAGAGACGGATTCTGCAGGAGCGGAATTCCAAAAAGCGCCTTGATATGTTCAACCGGATTTTAAGCGAACAGAAAGAGATCATGGTGACAAATACGGCTAATCTGGAAATCCTGATGAAAGCCTTCGACACCTTTGAGGAAGCGTGCGAATCCTTCAATCTGGCCAACGGGTTTGTCAGGAAATGCTGCTTTGAAATTGCCTCCTCCATCTATTTCGGTTATGCCGTCGATTCGGGCATCAAAACGGATAAGCTTCTCGAATCCCTGCTGCTCTCCATCGCGGATTCGACGAGGGAGGAGGCCTTTACCTTCACAAGAACCTTTATCAGCGACCTGATCGACAGCAGGGAGGTCCGCAGCCATGAACTGATAGAGGCGGCAAAGCAGTATATAGGCAGTAATCTGGACAAGGACCTTTCCGTTTCCCTTATCGCCGAGGAGATGTTTCTTTCGGAAAACTATTTTTCCAGGCTTTTCAAGAAGGTCTGTGGGAAAGGGTGCAACAAATACATAACGGAAAAGAGAATAGAGAAAGCGAAGGCCCTTCTTGAAACGACCAATCTACAGAGCGGGATGATCGCCGCCCTCGTGGGGTACCGGGACTGCAACTACTTTTCCCTGGCATTTAAAAAATATACCGGTCAGTCTCCCACGTCCTTCAGACGTGTAAAGAGGCAGCTCTGAGCTTGGACCAGAACCCTTTTTAGGGGGAATGGCGACGGATAAAAATTAAATCAAATAGAGAATGATGGCATGAGTCATATCATCTTCATTCAAGGAGGTTCACATAAAATATTACGTTAATGCAAACGCCGCGAAAGACGGCAGCGGTTCCAGCGAAAGCCCGTTCAAAAGAATCAACGAGGCCGCGAAACTGGCTCTTCCCGGCGATGAAGTCCTGGTCGCCCCGGGGATCTACCGGGAATATGTCGATCCGGTCCACGGCGGTACGGAGGAGGCCCCTGTCACCTATACGAGCACGACGCCTCTCGGGGCCGTGATTACCGGTGCGGAGCAGGTGAAATCATGGCAGCCTTACAGGGATAACGTCTGGGTCTGCCGGATTGCCAACAGCGTGTTCGGAGATTACAATCCCTACGCCACATTGGTCTACGGGGACTGGTATTTCGCCGCCCCCAACAAACACACCGGCTGTGTCTATCTGAACGACAGGGCCCTGTACGAAACGGTAACTCTGGAGGAATGCCTCAAAGGCGAGATTTATGAATGCAGCTGGGTGCCGGAGGAATCGGTGTACAAGTGGTATACCGAGCAGGATGAAAATGCGGATGAAACGATTATCTACGCCAATTTCCAGGGGCAGAACCCGAATAAGGAGAACGTGGAGATCAATGTCCGCCGGCGATGTTTCATGCCTTCCGTAACGGGCATCGGCTACCATATCGTCAGGGGATTCAACATCAACAAGGCGGCCACCAACTGGGCTCCCCCTGCGGCCTTTCAGGACGGCATGATCGGGCCCCACTGGAGCAAGGGGTGGATCATTGAGGATTGCGAGATTTCCAACAGCCGCTGCGCCGGCATCTCCCTGGGAAAATACCTTGACCCGGAGAACGAGCATTATTTCACCTATAAGCAGGTGAAGAGCCCGACCCAGATGGAAAGGGACGCGGTCTGCCGGGGGCAGTATCACGGCTGGATGAAAGAGACCGTCGGAAGCCATACGGTCCGCCGCTGCAACATCCACCACTGCGAGCAGGGGGGAATCATCGGACGCATGGGCGCCGTCTTCAGTGTTATCGAGGACAACCATATACACCATATCAACAATATGATGGAACTGGGAGGTGCGGAAATCGCCGGCATCAAGATCCATGCCGCCATCGACGTGCTCTTCCGGCGCAACCATATCCATCACTGCACCATGGGCATCTGGTGCGACTGGGAAGCGCAGGGGACGCGCATTACCCGGAATCTTCTCCATGACAACCAGAGACCGCCTTTCGCCAAAAACCTTCCGGGAAGCATGATGTCCATGGACCTGTTCGTGGAAGTCAGCCACGGCCCGACCCTGATCGACAACAATGTCCTTCTCTCCGACGTGAGTCTCCGTTTCGCGACTCAGGGGGTAGCGATGGTCCATAACCTTATCTGCGGGGCGTATACCGCCGTGGGAGAGGGAACCACCTGGCGGTACACGCCCTACCATATCCCCCACCGTACGGAAGTCATGGGCTTTATGACCTTTCTTCACGGGGATGACCGCTTCTACAACAATATCTTTGTTCAGAAAGGACCTTCCGAGGATTATGTGACCTACCATGATCAGGATATGAAGGAAATGCGGGAGAACAGGCTCGTGGGGACCTGCGTTTTCGACGAATACCCCACCTATGAAGAGTGGGTAAGCCAGTTTGATTTTACAAAGCGTCCGAACATGCAGGCCCTGGAGCCGGCCCATTTCGGCCATCTGCCCGTATGGAGCGAAGGCAATGCCTACCTGAACGGGGCCAGGGCGTGGAAGAAGGAAACGGATGGTCTTGAAAGTAATGACGGCAAAGTCAAAGTGGAGCTGGTGGAAAAGGACGGTCAGTATTATCTGGATACCAATGTCTACGATTACCTCAAGGACTTCAAGGACAGGATGATCCATTCCGAAATACTCGGCAAAGCCTTCGAGCCCGAAGCCCGTTATGAAAACGCCGACGGTACGGCGATACGCTTTGACGAGGACTACTTCGACAGCCATCGCGGTGTGGATGTCATACCCGGGCCCTTTGCATCTCCCTCCGGCAGGATCAAGCTGTAGCTTTCTAGGAAAAAGGCGGGTTCATCCGAATAACCGGAAGAACCCGCCCGTGTGATGCTGTCGTACCGAATCATAGGCACGGCAGAGGCTAATCTCAGTAACCCAGTTTCTTTAATGTCTCCCGGCTGATGGAAATCGCCTCCATGGGAGGGCGTTCGGTCGATCGGTCCTGCTCGACAACAATCCATTCGCTTCCTATTTCATCGACCGCTTTGAGAATCTCTTCCAGAGCCAGCTGCCCCAGTCCCAGGGGGCGGAAGTCAAAGGAGGATCGGTCGGCGACGGCATCGCTGTCGTCCTTGCCTTTCTCATTGATCAGGGCGTACATGTTGTCCGCCTGGCCCGTTTTTATATAATCCTTCAGATGAACCACGGGAGAACGGTCGGCGTATTTTCTCAGGTAGGCGGCGGGATCTTCCCCGGCGACGCTTACCCAGCAGGTATCCAGTTCCGTGGCCAGATATTCCGGAGGAATCTCGGCGTATAGCCTGTCCAGGGCGTATTTGCCGTCAATTTTCACGAACTCGAAATCATGGTTATGATAAAGCAGCTGTAATCCGGCTGCCCGGGCGGCCTTTCCGATTATTTTAATCTGGGAAACCACATCATTCCATTTATCCCGTCCCGGTCTTCTTTCTTCATCCAGCCAGGGGATGGCGAAGTAACCGCTTCCCAGGGTTTTATGGAAGGAGATCATCTCGTCGAGTTTCTCATTGAGCGTATCCAGGGGGACATGGCTGGACAGGGCCTCGAGGCCCAGGTCATCCAGGGCCTTTTTGATCTTTTCGGCCGGCTGATCGTAAAATCCGGCGAACTCCACACCGGAGTAACCCATCTCCCTGACCTTTTTCAGCGTTCCGTAAAAATCTTTCTCCAGGTCATCCCTCACCGAATAGAGCTGTACCGCTACCTTTGCTTTTTTCATTATTACTCTCCTGTTTCCGTTGAATTTTTCGGCAGAACCCGGGGCAGGGGCTCCGGTCTCTGACATTCGCTCTCCACGCTGACATGGATTCCCTTTTCGGCGGAATCATAAAAGCTCAGCATGGTATCCAGGGCGTGGTAGGCCAGTTCCGCACTGACCCGGGCCTTTCTTCCGGCCCGTATGGACGCGGCCATATCGGAAAGACCGATTCCCCGGCTGTTTTCGGTAAAACCGTGGGTCAGGGGGATCTCCTGGAAGGGGCCGTCGAAGCGGCGGAGCCTGACCGGGCCTCCGAAGGTATTGGGGTCGGGTACGAGCAGGGTGCCCTCCGTCCCGAAAACCTGAAGGTAGGGAAGGCCCGAATGGGGATATCCCCCGTGGGATTCGAAGCTTGTCAGAAGGTTGGCGCAGACGCCGTTTTTAAATTCGATAAGACCGCTGATATGGGTCGGGGTTTCCACTTTGATCTTCTCTCCGTATCTGACAGGCCCCAGGATGGTTTTCTCTTCGTTGGGGTTCTGGGCGAAGGCGCTGACCTTTCCCGCCGGGCCGAACAGATTGATCATGGCCGTAACGAAGTAGGGGCCCATATCCAGCAGGGGGCCTCCGCCGTATTTATAGAAGAAATCCGGATTGGGATGGAACTCGGCTGGACCTCCGCCGATCATGAAGGCCGTCGCCCCGAAGGGTTTTCCGATCCAGCCGTCATCGATCAACTTGCGGCATGTCTGAATTCCCCCTCCCAGGAAGGTATCGGGGGCACAGCCCAGATAGAGCCCTTTCTCCCGGGCCGTGTCGAAAAGCTGCTTCCCCTCTTCCCGGCTGATACCCAGGGGCTTTTCGCTGTAGACATGCTTCCCCTTATTCAGCGCCTTAAGGGAAATCTCCCTGTGAGTCATCGGGGGCGTCAGGTTCAGGACGATTTCGATATCCTTTCTGTCCAGAAGCTCATCCGTTGTCAGAGCTTCTATGCCGTAGACCTCCGATTTGGCTTTGGATCTTTCGGGGATCAGATCCGAACAGGCGACAACATCCAGATTGGCAAATAGTCCGGTGGTGTTTTTCAGGTAGATCTCGCTGATATCACCGCAGCCTATGATGCCTATTTTGGTTTTTTTCATAATTTCCTCCGCAGATGTTATAGGATATCATGGGGCCATAACCGGAATTCCCGCTATAATCAAATTGCTGAAAAATATCGCTATATTGCTCTTTGTCTGTTAAAATGGAAGGGATGCACAAGAATGATTACATTCGGGATTCCCATGGGGTCGTCAGGGAAGTCGTTCACTATGAAGGGGCGGTTTACCATCTTATCCAGAATAGTTTTCTCAATGAATGGGGACCGGAGCAGCCCTGGAAATTTTACCCCCACTATCATGAGGCCATGGAGATCATGGCCTACCGGGGGGATTATGCCGAGCTGCTCTGTGACGGAAAAACCTATGAAGTCAGAAACAAAGAGATTATGGTCGTGCCGCCGGGGAGCATTCATGATGTGACGTTCTGGACAAGGGATCTCTTTGAATGGGTGACCATTCAGATCGATTTCAAGCATATCTCCGACCTTATCGGTAATAAGCCTCTCTTTGTACCTCAGAGGATTAATGGAGAACATGTTCAGGAGATATACGGATTGATAAAGGAGTTGTATTTTTATAATTCCAGGGAGGAGGCATACCATTCTCCGGCGGAAAAGTTTCAGGATCTGCATATACTTTCCCGATTGCTTTCTCTTCTGCTCAAGCAGGGCAGTGAGGAGTATCTGAGGCCCGGCGCCGCCATAGTCAGCGTTCAGAAAATCATAGACTATTGCTATGACAATTTTCATAAGGGGATCAATCTGGACGAGCTCTCTTCTGTCTGCCACTTGTCAAAATACCATATGTGCCGCATTTTCAAAAAAACGACGGGCCTAACCATAACGAATTATATGAATATTATAAAAGTGGAGGAGGCGGGGAAAATGCTTAGAGATCAGGGGAAGAACATCACGGAGACCTGTTTTGACTGCGGATTTTCAAGCGTCTCCTATTTTATTGAAATATTTAAAAGAAATACGGGGTATACACCTAAGCAGTGGCTAAGCAACGTGTCGGGAATGACGAAGGTAAATCATGAAGAAGAGCGATAAATATCTCAAGATCGTGGAGTGGTCCGAGGAGCATCAGTGCTATGTGGGCTCCTGCCCCGGATTACTGACGGGGGGAGGAGTCTACGGCGATGATGAGACCGCGGTATACAGAGACCTCTGCCGTTATGCCGAGGAGTGGATAGAAATTATGGAGAGGGACGGAATTCCCCTTCCCGAGGAAACGGCCCAGAAAACCTATTCGGGGAAATTTGTCCTAAGGACGGGAAAGACACTTCACAAGGAGCTGGCTCTGAAAGCCCTGGTAAAAGGAGTCAGCCTTAATGCTTTCTGTCTGGATATCCTGAAAAAAGGGTTAGTGGACGAAATGTGAAGAAACTTCACAAAAAACACAAAATACAGGAAAAAAGAGTAGATTTCCCGGCAGGTATATAGTATAAACGGGAGTAGAATATTTAGCCCAGCTAAGGATTTAAAAAAATACGGCAGAAAAAAAAGCGGTTCTTTGCCGCTGCTTCTCCGGGGGGGGCGGTTCCCGATCTGGGCCGGGCGGCTTTTCTTTCTGAAAATGATCGGGCCGGAATGGCAACACAGATCCGCGACTATCTATCCCGCCCCTAGTTCGTTTCCTCCTGCTTTGCTCTCCCCGTTGATAGAGGAGCGAGAATCCCCCCAAACTAAATAAATTCATCTTTATTCTATGCCCCTCCGATAATTAAAGAGAAGTACTCTCTCAGGAGCGGACCTTTGACTATTCGATCTGTGATATATCTAATCCTCATTCTAAGCTTTCCGGCTGTGATTTTTACCCAGGAAGGGGAGAGCCGAGAGCCCGGCGATGCCTCCTATTACGAGGCGGAAGGTCTGGAAGCCTGGCAGTATGAGTTCAATCTTTCCGGATACGAACCGGGGACCTATAATATTATCATCGAAGGGCTGGACAAAGCGGGAAACACCGCCACTGCCGGTCCGTATAACCTGTATATTGATCCCGATTCGGATAAACCCATCGTGCATATCATCAATCCCGAACCCGGTATGGGAGTGAACGGGAATGTAAATATCATAGGGACCTGCACCGATGACGACGGGGTCGCCTACGTTGAATTGAAAATTAATGACGGAGCCTACAGCCGGGCGGAAGGGACGGATTTCTGGTCTCATTTTCTCAACACGGACAGCCTGGGGGACGGCCCCGTTTCTCTCTCCGCCCGGGGAGTGGATATAAACGGGGTTACCGGTGATGAGACGCTTCTCTCTTTTACTCTGGACAGCCGCGCCCCCGTAACGCGTGTGACATCCCATGGGAACGGTGTCCTTGTCAACGGGAAAATCTCCCTGGAAGGCAGTGTTTCCGATTCGAACGGAGTACGGAGTCTCGAATACAGCCGGGACGGAGGGACGACCTATGTGCCCCTGTCTCTCAAGGGTAAGAAGAGCAGCCCGGAAAAAACCTACCGGATTTCCGTGAATACAAAAGAGCTGGAGGACGGTCCCCAGATCTACTGGTTCCGTGCTGTGGATAACTCCGGTTCAGAAGGGTTGTCCTCCTTTCTGTTCTTTGTGGATAACAGCCCCCCCGAAATCTCCCTGATCTATCCCGCGGCCGATGAGAAGGTCAACGGAAAAGTGGTCGTCGCCGGATACGCGGTGGATGAAATCGGCCTTTCAAATCTGACCTGCCGATCGGGAAAGGATGACCCGGAAGAGATTCTTCTCAAGGAGGGAGATCCTTACTGGGTGAAGGAATTTGATTTTACCGGCAGGGACAAAGGGGATATCCGTTTTGAGCTGACTGACCGGGCGGGCAATGTCTCCGAAGCCCGTCTGGAGCTGCAGTTGGACAGGGAAGGGGACAAACCGCTTGTTACACTGGTATCTCCCCTTCCGGGAGAGATTCCTGCCCGGACTGCGCTTGCCGGATTCGTGAGCGACGATGACGGGGTGGAGAAGATTCTCTATTCCCTGGACGGCGGCGATCCCATGGAAATTCCCGCCCGTTACTCCTTTTATGAGTCTCTGGAGGGCCTGAGGGCGGGTTTCCACAGGCTTGAGATCTCGGCGGTGGATATTAACGGAGTAAGCAGTGATACTCAAAAAGTGGATTTTACGATTGCCGGGGCTAAGCCGCAAATTCGAATGGACCGCTATATCCCCCTCCAGGGAGAAGGTTCCGTGTCCTTTGTTCAGGGGGGAGAAATTGAGGAAGGTCTGTATAAAAGCCTGGAGGGGGCGGTCTTTTTCGCCAACCCGGCCGCAGAAGTTTTCGGTGCCTGGGATGGGGGGGGAGAGCTGAAAATCTCTCCGAAGAAACAGAGCGATTCGGAGTGGCAGTATTTTTCCCTCAGTCTGAAGGATATTCTTCCCGGCTATCATACTCTCCATATCCGGCTGGCTGACCAGGCGGGGCTGACGGAAGAGAAAACCTATTTTTTCTTTCTGAAAGGAGAAACGGCTCCCGGGGCGGAAAAGATGCTATATACGGGAGATGAACGGTTTAGAAGCGGTGGAAAACCTGTGGATAATCCTGTGGATATCCGGGAGGATAACCCACTGGTCTTCTATCTGGGAGAGCAGGCGGTAAGGGCCGAATTATCGGCAGAAGCGGATTTTCTCTCGGTCAAGAGGGAAGATCACCGGGTCATTGTTTCTGCCGATTCACCGGGCTATGCCGGGGATCTCACCCTGGAGATTGAGACCTCTTCGGGGAAAACCTATCAGGTCGGGCCGTTTTCTGTGATCCGGGATGATCAGGTCCCTTCCATCGCTCTGGACGAGGAGAGGAGTGATCGGGTCTACCGTGACGGGTTTCTGCTGTCCGGAACCGTTGCTGATGACACGGAGGTCACGGACTTGTCTCTGAGTGTGAACGGAGGAGCTTTTTCCTCCGTGGAAAGGGAGGAAGGTCGCTTCAATCGTCAGGTCGATTTTCAAGCCCTCGGTGAGGGGGATCTTCATTTTGTTCTGAAAGCCGAAGACAGGGCGGGATGCGTCGATTATCAAGAGATCCTTGTCAGGAAGGACAGCACTCCTCCTGCCCTGAAACAGCTGACTCCCGTCCCGGGGAGAAGCATCAACGGGGTTATCTCTTATACCGGTCTCATAGGGGGAGAGAGCGGAGGTTCCGTGCTGACCGAATACTCCCCCGATGGTGAGAACTATCTCCCCCTGGAAGGGGAAAATTTTCCCCGATGCCCCATCGATCTCACTCCCGGAGCCGAGGCTTTTGCCGGAAGTTTCCGCCTGACCGATGAGGCGGGAAACACGGAGGTGTTCATGCCGGACCTGACCATTGATGAAGAGGGGGATCTTCCTCTGGTACAGATTCAGATTCCGTCCGATGATTATCTGGCCGAAAGAGACTTCCTTGTGTCCGGCATGGCTTTTGATGACGACAGGGTCAAGTCGATTAAATACAGGATAGACGAAGGTGAGTTTGTCCTGCTGGAGGGGGGAAACAATTTTGAGATACCCCTGGCCTTACAGAATTTGACGGATAATTCCCATCTTCTGGAAGTAATCGCCGTTGATCTGAATGATGTGGAGAGTAAACCGGCCTTTCTTAACTTTCATGTTTCACGGGACAAACCCGTCTCCGAACTGACGGCGCCCGCGCTCGGGGAAATTGTCCGGGGGGATGTTCTCCTGACCGGCATGTCACGGGATAACAACGGGATCGGCAGCGTTTATCTCTCCTATGACAACGGAAATACCTTTAACCGGATTCCCGTGGAGGAAGGGGGTGAACAATCGGACGAGTCGGTCAGCTGGCACTATCTCTTTAACACGGAAATGCTCAGGGACGGCCGCCATTCTCTTCTTGTCAGGGCGGTGGATAAATACGGCGCATCCAGCCTTTATACGACCATGATCAATGTGGATAATACTCCGCCTGTCCTCTCTCTCTCCGAACCGGCAGAGGGCGCGAGGATAAGCGGCGAGACGGTGTTCAAGGGGCTGGCGTCGGACAATCGGGGCCTGAGTGATATAGGGATCGAGTTCAAATCCCTTTCGGGTGCCTCTCCCGGGCAGAGTCTGGAGTTAAATTCATCGGGAACGATTTTTGAAGAACTGGATATGTCCTCCTTTGAACCGGGATGGGTGAATATGAGACTGACCGCCACGGATATTACGGGAAACGAATCGATTATCAGCCGCAACCTGTTTCTGACGGAGAGGGAGGATCTGGAAAGAGTCCTGCTTCTTTCGCCCGCCTCGGGATCGGATGTCACGGACAGACTGATCGTGCAGGGGAGGGTGGAGAATATGGCCCATCCGGGAAAAACGACTATCCTTTTTGACGGCGTTTCCCGGACAGATCTGGAACTTTCCGAAAGGGGATACTTTCATTACGCCCTGGGAAAGGATGACGTGACCGAAGGAGTACATACCCTGCGGATTTCCCAGAAAACGGAAGAGGGGAACGAGGTCCTGTCGGAACCGGTGGAGGTTACCTATTCTTCAAGGGGCCCCTGGATAAGTATCGATAGTTTTCAGGCGGGCGACTTCATTACACAGAGGCCGTGGCTAAGCGGCACAACAGGATATAACTTCTCTCCTCCCGCCCTGGAGGGGAAAGAACTGGAGAAGTACAACAGAACGAAAGAGGCCGAACTGATCGAGATCAGCCTGGATAACGGCCGATCATTCCGCCCCGCCTCCGGCTCAGCCACATGGAAATTCCGGCTGGAGACACAGGAGCTGGAAGCAGGGGAGTTGTGGATTCTGGCCCGTGCCCGTTTCGCCGACGGAACGACGGCCGTGACGAAGACTCTGGTTCTAGTCGATGAGAATCCTCCTTCCCTTGACCTGATAACACCGGCCCAGGAGGGCATGCGGTTCAACGGGATACTGGCTCTCTCCGGTACGGGGGAAGATGAGAACGGCCTCGATTCCGTCAACGTCGCCCTTAGAAAGGGAGATAAGAACCGCTACGAAGTCCCCGCCTTTATTCAGGGTCTCTACATTGATATGCACTTTATGGGCTCGTCCTTTTTTGAGCTGGGTGCGGGACTGACCTTTTTTGACGACAATGTCAAACTTCAGGGGCAGCTGGGCTATGCTCCCCCCGGGCGGTTCTCCGGTTTTGTTTCCGGAGTCAAGCTGCTGGCCAATATCGCCGTTATCCCCTGGAATTACTATCTGGGTTACGACTTCAAGGATTTTTCCTCCTCCGTGACGATGGGGACGGTATTCAACTATTTCTCCATGAGCGACAGTTCCCCCTTCGGTTCGGACGGGGTAATTCTGGGAGCCTTCCTGACGCAGATTGAACTGGTGAAGTGGAAAAATCCGGACTGGAAATATTTCAGTGCCTTCGGTTTCTATACGGAGGCGGAGTTCTGGTTTATTTCGTCAGACATTAACGCCGGCATAGAGCCGCGCCTTACATTCGGGCTTAGAACAGATGTTTTTTGAGGGGAAAATGGCAAGAATCAGAAAAATAGACTATATTATAAGTCCATCTGCAAAAGAATTGAGACAAAATCAGGTCATTAATAATGTAAAAAAACGGAGGCACTATGTTTAAGAAGATGCATCCGACAGCAGTTATTCGTCATATTATCCTTTTTCCCCTGTTCCTTTTTTTACTTACCACATGTGATTTGTTTTCTCCCAGCCTGGGTGATAAGATTGATACGGATTCTCCTGTTATCGGAATTGAAAGTCACGGAAACGGAACCTATGTCGGGGGCACCATTACTCTGTCCGGCTATGCTGCCGATGACTTGGAAGTGAAATCGGTTACGGTCTCTTCCGGATCGGTAACCTTCAATGCCCGTCTCTCCGGTGACAGCTGGTCTCTGGATCTGGATACGACGCAATTCACCGATGGTGATCTGGAGCTGACCATTAAAGCCGTAGACAGCTCCGGTAAAACCGTATCCACCACGGTTCTGCTGATTGTAGATAACAATCCCCCGGCTGTGCTTATTACGTCTCCTACCGAATACGGGAGTTCATCCGATTCCGACTTTCCCGAATTCAATAAGGGTTTTACCCTGAAAGGCGAGACCGCCGATGCCACACGTGTGAAAAAAGTCTATGTCTCCTTGTATGAAGCTGATGGAACGGCTGTTTTCGAAAATGGTGAAGCGAGCGGTACTTCCAGCTGGTATTACACTTTCAATTCGGAGTTGTACTCCCTCAGCGGCGATTACTTCTTCTTTGTGGAAGCCGAAGATTATTCAGGAAACAGAAACAGTTATTATTACCACATTGAAGACATTATCGATTATGCGGTTGATGCGGGATCCCTTCCTTCTATAGAGGAGATCAATACCGCCGATCTGAATGGAACAGACCTTTCCTCGTCTCTCCTTACGACGTCCCAGGAAAATCTCCGGCTTGGTTCTGATCCTGCCGGAACCGTCATGGCCGTCGTATTCAATCCCGATTCCGATCTTCCCCAGTTTGATTTTGTCAGCCCCCCTATTGTCGAGAGCCCCGATAATCCTCTGGAGGAGAATCGTTTCTCCGTTCCCCAGAGATTTACCGGATATGTGGAAGATGATGATGCCAGCGGCATCGCCTTGGTGGAATTGGCTATTTTTGATTACGAGACGGATACCCCTCTTGATATATACGGTGAAGAAGTTGCTGATTCCTGGATCTCCCAGGAAGGGAGCGGCCTGGGTAACGAAAGCAGCGATCTGACTTTTTCGGGGACCCAGTGGATTCTTGATGCGGAGCTGCCGGAAGGAACTTTTTACATAGTCCTCCGCGCCGAAGATGCGTCCGGTGCATCAGCCACGTCCATAGAAGTGCCCTTCACGGTAAGCGCCAGCGCTCCGAGCATCGTCGTCAACAGTCCCGATCCGGGTACCTATATTGGTATTGGCCGGACGCTATCACTCGACATAAATGTGAATAAAAGTGATGGAACTCCCTGGGAGGGAAGCGACGTTTATGTAGATCCCGACGGGGATCTTTCCTGGACGGACGGCAATGCCATTTTGATGACGCCCGATGTAAGCGAAGTCGGCCACTTCACTCTGGAGCTTACAGAAGGAACGACGTCCGGCTTTAATTTTACCGGCGACGGTTCTTACACCATAAGAATGAGAACGGGAACCGCGACGAATGCAGGTAATGCCACCCTCGGAATCACTGCCGATATTACGGCTCCCACCATGGCGATCACATCTCCCGGTGACGGGGATACTCTGAACGGAACCGTTACGATTCGCGGCACCGCCGATGATGTTGCCATCGCGGCTGTCTACGGGAAAATAGAAGCGGGAGATATACCGGAATACACGTCATACCCTACCGATCCCCTGGCTGACGGCTGGGATTCGATAACCGACAGCGTTTACAACTGGTCTAAAATCCTGGACACGACGGACTACTATACCGCGTCTCCCGGGACATTGACCCTGCACTATTTCGCCGAAGACGTGGCGGGAAACCGGGGAAGCAGCGGTCTTGTCGATCATCCCTCCCGAATTACGGTTACCGTGGATCAGGACGGGGATCTGCCGGTGATTAATATCTCCCAGCCCTCCGAAGGCGGACGGCTCGGAATCGATTCCAGTATTATCGGAAATATAACGGACGATGACCTTGTCGATGTCTCCTCCCTGACGATCTCCCTTGATGGAAATGATCCTGTTGCCGTCTCTTCGGCGCCCCTTTCCGATTCTACCAATGTCAGCTGGAGCCACAGCCTGGTTGGCGTGGCCGAAGGCGTCCATACCTTTGAACTTTCCGTGGACGATGTAAAAACCAACGGCGATTCGGTGGCCGGTTCTTCCCTTTCCTACTCTTTTGTTGTCGATGCGGGACCTCCCTCTCTTAATATCACAGCGCCGGCGGCCAACAGTCTCTGGAATGAAGATGTGGTGATAAGCGGAACGGCGGTAGATGTGAACGGAGTCAAATCCATGGCTCTCTCCCTTGACGGGACAACCTGGTATCCCATTTCCATTACTCCGACGACCGACTCGACCCTGATAAACTGGAGCTACACGTTACCTGTCGATCCCGATGGCTCCGACGATATGCAGTATACCGTACAGATTCGCGCGGTGGATCAGGCCGATGCAACAAGTACCGAGTATCTTCCCTTTGAAGTGGATACCACTTCTCCCGTGCTGAAGATCACCCAACCTCCCGAATCGGTAACGGTTAACGGCGATGCCGTAACGGTGGGCGGCACGGTCAGTGATGTCAATGACGTAACCGGTCTGTATTACTATATTGATACGGATGATGTAACGCCCCCTGCCGATTCGGCATCGTGGACTTCAATTCCCATTGCCTATTCCTGGTCCTTTACGTTTAATACGCTGGATTACAACTCCACTTCCACCGCAGATGATTTTAAAATCTGGGTACGGGCTGTGGATCATGGGGATCTTCTGAATGAGACCGATGATACGGCGGTCGGACACAGTCTTGTTATTACCATAGATCAGGAGACGGACAGACCGGATATCTCTTTTAATGATCTTGATAAGAGTTCCACGGTTGCCTCGGAAAATGTGCTCGTGGGCGCGACATCTCTTTCCGGTTTGATCGAAGATGACGATTCCATTAATCCGGGAACCGATATTCCCATTGAGATAAGCATTGACGGAGGAGCCTGGACCGATGTGGATCTGGCTCCGGCTCTGGGCGGTGCCGCCAAACAGACTATCGTCTGGAAACACGATATCTCAGGGCTTCTGGAAGGGGTCCATCATGTGAAGCTGAGGGCTCGGGATAGTGAATCTTCCGATGACTCCGTCTTTGGCAACTACAGTAATTTTAACTGGAATCTGGTAGAAAATGCCGATCTGACGGGAGCCAATACGGACGCCGACAAAGATCTGGGGGTTCCTTTTATCGTTAACAGGGGAGCACCGACGATCGTTATCAGCAGTCCCGCCAATTACAGTTATCATAATGACGATGTGATCATAAGCGGAACGGCGGAAGACAGCAATGGTGTCAACAAAGTGGAAATCAGCTTTGACAACGGAGCCAACTTCGATTTGTTTACGGATTACTCTCCTGCGGTAAGTACCGCATCCTGGTCCTTTACCTATGATTACTCTGTATTGGGAAGCGGCGTTGTCAGTTATATCGTTCAGGCAACAGACGGGTACAACTCCACCAGTATAGCCCACGGGCAATTCAGTGTGGATGTTGCTCCTCCTTCTCTTATCGTAGGGGAGCCGGATGCCTCTGATACCGTCAACGGTACGGTGTCCTTTTATGGCACCGCCGGAGATGATATTACCTTGAATAAGGTGTACTACAGCATCCTTCCTTCCGGGGCGGCTGCCCCGGCAGTTCCCGTTCCGGGTTCAAACGGAGCTATTACTAGCGAGGGGGGCTACACCGAGGCCACGGGGAACTACAGTTGGAGCGATAGTTTTGATACCGTCTCTGACCCCGTTTTCTCTTCCGGTGACGGCTCTTATGTCTTCAGAGCCCTTGCGATTGATTATGCGGGAAACATGAGCGGAGTCACCGCCGTCGCTTTTACCGTTTCTCAGGAGTCCGACAGGCCGGAAATTGACCTTTCCACATTCGATAACAGCGGTACATTCCTCACAAATGTCATGCCGACCTCTCAGCAGATCATCGGAACAATCGTCGATGACGACAGTGTTCAATCGGGTCTGCTTTATATTAAAGTCACGAATACAGCCGACGATACCGTCGTCCGTGATTATACGGCTGTCACTGGTCCGCCGACGACCAGCGAGACCTGGAAGCATACGTTTACGGCAAAGCTGCCCAACGGACGTTACAATCTCTATGTGCGGGGAGCCGATGAGAACTTCATCGATGGAACCCATACCTATACTTCGGACAATTTTTACTGGAATGAGATCGGTCCCATCCCTTTTACCGTCGACGAGGATCTCCCCGTGACGACACAGACGATTCTCGATGGCGAACGGCTTAACGGATCCTTCAGTCTGTCCGGTACGGCAAGCGATTCCAACGGTATCAAGAGCGTGGATCTCGTTGTAAAACACAACAATGTCGTTGTCATAGATAATAATCTGGTGACCAATGCCGATCCGTTCTCCTTCCCCAGTCCGTTCTGGTCCCAATCTTATCCCGTTAACAGCGATGGTTCGGACGACGGGGCTCTGGAATGGACCGTCACCGTTACCGATGCCTTTGACAAGACGCAGTCATATACCAGGGAAGCCTATATCGATACCCAGGCTCCCCATGTCACCATTACCAGCCCGAATAGCGGTTCTACCTTGAACGGTTCGATTCTCGTCGAAGGATACAGTAATGACGGGGATACATCGGCAAGCGAAGTGGACGGCGTCTGGGTCTGGATAGGTAAAGCCGCAGATCTTCCCTCTACAGATCCCTCCAGTGCTGATTTTGCCTCCTGGACCCTTCTCTCGGGAACGGATGACTGGGAGTACCGTTTCGCCGCCGCTCCCTATGACGGCGATACCTGGGGCGTATATATACTTACCCGGGACAATTTCGGCAATTATTCCGATCCTTCTGCTGCGGGCAACAACATATCCATAACAATCGATGAATCGGAAAATCTGCCCGTTATTACCCTTTCGACGGCGGCAAATAGCGTTCTGGGTGCTTCCTCTCTGGTCGAAGGAACCGTTGAAGACGACGATTATGTCGATGTTTCTTCTCTCCAGATAAGTTTTGACGGGGGAACAACCTGGACGGAAATCGCGAATAAACCGACATCCGACAGCAGCTATGTGAGTTTTTCCCACCCCGTTACCGCTCTTTCCGCCGGAACGGCGGTCTATCCGGTTCGGGTGAAGGCCAGCGATGTCGGGGAAAACTTTTCAGACGATACGCAGGATATTGATCCGGTAACCACGACCTTTCCTGCTGAGTCGGAGACTCCTCTCCCTGTCTATGTGGATAAGGCTCTTCCGGATTTTTCAATAACCCAGGTTGGCAACGGGTTGACCACAGCTGCGGTAACGACAAGCCTTTATATAAATGATTATATCACGTTGACCGGTACTGCATCGGATGACGTACAGGTTCAGTCTGTTCAGGTCAAGATCGGAGACGGTAATTATACGGCCTATTCCCCTGCCGTCGATGAAGATACGGGCCCTGAGGACAGTACGAATTTCAATACCTTGTCATGGACCGTCGCAAGCGGACTTGGCCTTAGCGATGATACGACAATCAGTGTCCTCGTGACGGATTATCATAATAAAACCAATGAGGAATCCTATCAGCTTCGTGTGGATACCACAGATCCTACGGTGACTTTTACGACAGAAGCAACCAATCCCGATACGGATTATGGGGAGTACGGAAGCTTCCGGGGAGCCTATAACGGGACCTATACCTTCAAGGGCGAATCCAACGATAATATCAAAATCAGCAAGGTGTACTATCTGTTTGATGACACGGCCGGTTCAACCACTTCGGATCCCGCGGCCAGTTGGGCGGAAGCGACAGGCACATACAGCTGGACAGCTGCCTTTGATACGACGGGAGTTGCCGATTCAGCCGATGGGACCGACTACTATTACCTCCATGTCATCGCGACTGACGGTGCGGGAAACTTCTCGACGACTCAGCATTTGCCCTTTATCGTCTATCAGGACACGGATAAGCCCATTGTTTCCCTTTCCCAGCCGACAGCCGGCGAAGTTATGGAGTCGAATCCCAGAGTGCTCGGGACGGTCCGGGACGATGACGGCCTGACTTCCGTTCAGATTTCCCTGAACGGGGGAGCCTATGAGAATGTCGATTCTCCCTCGTCCGTTTCGGGGAAAAGCATCAGCTTTGAACACTCTCTGCTGGATCAGTCGGACGGAGATTATACCATTCAGATTCGGGCAACCGATTCCGGGTCGGTCATGACGGAATCGAATTCCCTTTCCTTCGGAATTAATAAGCTGGCCCCCGATCTTGTTCTGGAACAGATAGAGGTCGTGGATATTTACGGCGGAGCTCCCAAAGTTTACTCTTCCTCCAGCGGGACCGTCTCCCTTAATACGACCTATATCAACGGGGATTTCACTCTTGTTTTCAGCGCCGGCGACGATAACGGAATCGGTTCGGTTCAAGTCGATACGGGAAGCGGATTCAACGATGCTGTCAACGAAGGCGATGACGGCTCCGGCGCAGGCGGCATTGCCGACAACGGGATTCAGGATGGAGATGAAGTCTGGACCGATACCTGGTTGTACACTGTCGCTTCCGACGGTTTGGGAGAGGGCGCCTGTAATATATCCTATCAGGCGTCCGATAGTCTGGGCAAAACGACGGAAGGTCTTGTTACGGTAATTCTGGATACGGTCAGACCGGTCGTCAGCTTTACCTCGCCCGCCTCGATACCCATGTCCGATTCTCTTGTGAGCCCTCCCTATGACTCCGTGAACAGCGTTTATTACGATGCGCCCCATGTCAACGGCGATGTCACCATACAGGGGACAGTTTCCGACGACAGTTCTATTCATGATTTGGTCATAACCGGCGGAATTCATGGAAATATGCCTCTTACCAACGAAAACTCATCCCCCATCAACTGGAAAGTGATCCTTGATACGGCAGCGATAGCCGGCAATGAGACGGCAAACTATCAAAGCGCTCTTGCCCCTGATTACACTTTTAACACCGGCGATGATGGCGCTTCACCGTGGGATGGTGTCGAGGATGGTGATGAAACCTGGACTCATATCTGGCGCTTTCCCCTCTCTGTCGTGGCGACCGATGCGGCGGGAAACAAGTCCCAATCCTATACGGATCTGGATTCCAGTTACGTTCCGGTCAGTTATATAGGGTATATTGATATCGATCCGGACGGAGATCTGCCCAAACTGGCCGTCGTCACGCCCGCTAATGATGCCAGCGTGTCCGGTTCCTTCCTGGTGAACGGAACCATTACCGATGATGACGGAACAGATTATGTCACCCTTGAATTCGATCTTGATGATGATGGAGCCTGGAATGATTCCGGGGACAGTGAAGGGGGCGTTGATCTGACTCTGACCAATGATCTGACCGCTTATAACGGGATAGCCGCCGGAATCACCTTTACCGGCAGCGACATCAATGAATCGACGAAGATTCCTCTCGACGCACCAAGCGGTTCCTGGTCTATCTCCCTTGCCGCCAGTGATTTCACTACGGCCAAGCTGGCATCGGCCGGATATACAAACAGCGGTTTTATTCGCATGAGGTTCACGCCCTACGACAGCAATGGTCTTCCGGGAGACGTTCAGATTGTACGGATCTATCTCGATACGGTCTCTCCGTCTTTCTCGGTCCTTTCTCCTGCGACGGGAACACTGCAGAAAGGCACGGTCACCCTGACCACGACGATTTCCGACGACAAGCAGCTTGATGAATCGAATATGCTGATCAGTTATGACGGGGGAGCCAACTTCTCTTCCATCGATTCGGGTGATATCGCCGGACCTTCCGGAACCGGGCCTTATACCTATGACATCTCCATCGATATTGATACGACCGATACGGGGATTGTCTCCGGGGGAAACGGACTGCTCGATATTCAGATCAGCGTAACCGATCGTACCAATAAACAGAGTTCGACCAGTGTTTCCTACAGCGTGGACAATACCCTGCCGACGGTTGCCTGGAATGAGGACGGAGACGGAACCCTGCTGGATCTGCCCTTTATCACGGGACCTGTCTATACCTTCAAGGGGAATGAAAATACCGGAGAAAGTGATGATGCCTATAAAGTCCTGGGAGCCGCTGAGGACAGCGGTACCATCTCAGGTATAGAAAAGGTGAATGTATACTTTGTTAAAGATGTTTCCGGCACTCTGTATTTTATGAGTCCCGTTGACAGTGAAACATATACAGATCTGGCTGTTGGTTCCTCCTATGCCGTGATTGATGATGACGGTGATTCCGGTACCGCCGGCGTCAGTATTCCCTTCACGGAAAACAGCAACTATGTCATCACGATTGATAACCGGATTGAACAGGGAACTTTTGACGATCAGGCTTTATATCCCGGGATTGGTGACGGTGACGGTTTTAACGAAAGCCTGAAGACCAAGGAAGGCTATGATGAGTGGTACTCCTTCTTTGATACCAAAGAGCTTCTTGACGGTCCTTTGAATATCTATGCGGTGGTTTATGATGAAGCGGGAAATATGAGCTATACCGTTGTCGATGCCCAGGTCATGAATGAACCGCCTCGTGTGACTTCGGTTGAAATCGATAGTGCTGCTCTTAATGCCGATACCATGAGAACAAAAGTTCTTGGTACTATAGCTCTCGATCTTAATTTGCAGGATGCAACTGGAATAGATGAAAGTACCCTGACAATGGAAATTCCCAATCGGTATAATATTGTCAGCGGGGCACCCGATTCTATTGATTCGACATGGGCCGTAGGCTCGGAAAAAATAAGCTGGACCAGTTCGGATTTCACCTTGACCACACCCGGGACGGATAGTACTTCGGAAACGGCCACCTACAGTATGGATACCACCGATTACGCCAGTGGGTATTATTACCAATTTTTCGTAGAGGCAAATGATGTAGACGGGAATCTGGTTACCGAGACATTCTACCTCTGGGTAAATAATGATGATGCTGCGGCTCCCTCTATCTACATGGATGCTTTTACTCATGACAGTGTTGCTGCTACAGCCGGTCATGTGGAACTTGCCCCATTGAGTACCTTTGACGGCGCTGATGCCGATTTATCAGGTACCGTCAGGGCAAAGGGAACTACCAATGATGATTCTGTCGTTTCAAGTGTCAGCTTCCAGTACTCCCTGGATTATACCAACGACGGCAATGACGCCAATGATACATGGGTTACCTCAACATCGGGAACAATGGTACTAACACTTACCGAGGAAGATGAAGCTGCCGGAAAGACCTATGACTGGTCCTATGACTGGGATACATCGGAAATTACCGGAAATGCTCAGGCTAATGTCTTTGTCCGTGTCACTTCTTTTGACGGCTCAAATACGGGTATGCTGGCAGCACCTGTTCCCGTCGATATCGTTCCCTATATTACCGGGATCACCGGAGCCGGTTTTGATTCCGGTCTCCTGACCTATGTCAGGCGGTCTGTAAAGGGAAATTATACGGTACCCATAGGCTCCACCATAACGATAACCGGCTACAACCTGCCTGGAACAACCGCAAATGGCGTAACAATCGGGGACCACAGCGGAGTCGTAAATACCGATTATGTCCAACTGACAGCCGAAGCCGGAGGTACGACGACATCTATTTCTGTCGATCTTGCTGCCACTAGTACCTCGGGAGAGATCCGTGTAACCACCAACGGAGTCAGCAGCATTAATAACTCAAATAATGATGACGATGATTCCGAGGCCAATGCGTATAATCCCACCCTGGTCGATGACAGAAAGATTGTCTTCTGGAATGTTTCGTCATTGACAGGAACGTCCACAGTTACCGATCCCTATATGGCTCCCAATTCAGGAAATTCTGATTTTGACTGGATGTACGTGAAGAGCGGAAAGGAATTGTGGCTGCAGCCCGGGAGCGGCACAGCTGAAGTGCTGACAAAGAGTATAGGTCTCAGCGGCGGAGCTTTTAACTATAACACCAGCGGCAACCTGATATACCTGTTCAATCATGACACGGAATGGAGTTTTTATGACGGATCTTTCTCGTTTTCCGGGTCTGTTCAGTTCGGCCAGGTAGCAAGTCTGGGAGCCTATGATTTTATTACTGCAGGAGAGAATAAGGATGAGGCTTACAATTGGAATCAGAATACCAACTTCGGGAAGCTTGGCCTTGGAAATATAAATTTCTATGCGGCGGGCGAGAATAATGTCAGTGAGAACCCTATTCCCTATACGGGATACTCTGCGCTTGACTTGAACAGGTACGAGAATCTGCAGATAAGGAGCGTAGGGAACAGTTCGCTGACCAGGAATTATGTCGCGTACTTTGATACCGGTGCGGATGAAAGCAGAAGTATTGTCTTCTATTCGTTCCAGACGTCCGATACTTCCGGCGGGACGACAGCCAGCCAGAATGTCTATTCCAATACGGCTCTATCGACAGAGGCCGTTGCCGGGGGAGGCTTCTTTGCCAATCTCGATAAATTTACCAATGCCGGAGCGGGTGAATCGGTATCTCTGACCGGTACTCAGAAAAGTAACAATATGGGAATCGCAACCCCCCGCGGTCGACAGGAAGTCACTACCGCAACAGCCGGCGCAGACAGTAATCAGTTTGACCTGGAAGTATTTGATACGGGGGCTACCGATCCCACGGACGGTTATCCCATTGTCTATGCCTATATTGCCTACTTTGATGATGCCAGTCAGAGTCTGAAAATCGCCGTGAATGAAAACGCGGGATTAGCCGATCCCACAAGTAATCTGGCAGCCTCAAATAAGAGTGCCGATACCTGGTTCACTTCAGGCGCTATAGACAGCAGTGCCGGTGCATATGTAGACATGGCTATCGATGATAATGGCGGTATCCATCTGGCCTATCAGGATGTCGCCTCGGGTTATTTAAAATACGCACGGCTTACATATAATGCCTCAGATCATACTTTCACAACCCGGGAATCGGTCTATGTGGATGCCCTTTTCGGAGCGGGATCACAAAACAGTATTGTGGTTAAGCAGTTTGGAACAGATGACTACCGACCGGTTATTCTTTCATATTCCAGTGCATATACGGGAACCAAAGCGCCTTTGAGGCTTAGTTATCCCACAACAGTTTCAACTGGTGTGACAACAAATTTCGGAGCTGGCGCGAACAGTTCGACCGGCGCATTTACAGGAGCCTGGGAAACCGTTGCCCTGCCTGCCATTTCCAACCCGGTCAATTCCAAGAGCTTTCTGTACCTGGATGCTTCCGGGAATCCCCAGATAGGTTATACCGGGTCCAATCTTGAAGAGTCGACATATTTAGGCTTTTAAGGAATATGAGTGATAGGACCTCCGGAGAGGGAGGTCCTATTCTTCCACAAACCGCCTCAGTTCCATCCCGTACTCCCGCATTTCCCGGGTATTCGATAATTCCTGCCAGCTCGCTATATGCTGTGCGAAGGCGTCATCATCCTGGGAGTAAAAAAAACGCTGGAGCCGATAGGTCAGATATTCGCACGTTGCCGGATTTTTCAGAAAATTCCTGAATTCGGCCGCTTCCGAAGCGGCGGGACTGTCCTGATTGACGACAAGGGAAACTCCGGCTCCGATAAGCCAGGATTTCCGGTTCCCCTGGGGAAACTTGATGAATTCGATATCGCTTCGGACTTCGGGGGGGATGGGCGTGAGCATCTTATCGTAAAGGAGAGTCATGGCCGCCTTTCCCTGAGCCATGGCAGCCACTCCTCTGGGCCATCCTTCGTTCCATGTTTCCTCAAGAAAGAACCCCTTTCTCTTCCACCGCTGCAGTATTTCCCAGCTGTTTACATAGGGGATATTATCTGTATCGGATCCGGGGATGTAGTCGGTATCGCCGTCATTTAAGGAGATCATGATGTGCTGCGACCATAAGATCAAAGGCCAGAGATGGCTGTTCCCCACAGAAAGGGGAGTCATGCCCTGCTCTTTTAATAAATCCAGGGATTTCTCCAGCTCATCCATCGTTTCAGCCGATTCGATGGAGGCAAGAATCTCATCCGGGATGAGGGACCGATTGACGGCAAGGGTCCATCCTGTGCCCATCCATCTTTTCGGTTCGGAGTATCTAAAGGGAAACTCCTGTTCCACGGGCCCCGGCCAGAGGAAAATATCCGGCACGATATCCCCTTCGTAGATCTTCTGCCTTATCTCCCTGGAGTTCAGGGCGGTTAGTCTTACCTGCGTTTTTCCGTTTTGCGTTTCAAATTGATCTATCAGCGGAGCCAACAGGGCTGACTCGCTTTCGGAAAAATTGTGGACAAAGTTTATTTCGACGGGTTCGGCCGCTTTACGAATCTGTACTGCTGAGATGATTATCAGAAACAGGGCTATGAGGGCAGTGAGGGAAATAACAGTTTTTTTGTTATTTCTCATCATCAGCTTAACCGGCCCCCCGGATACATCAGATAGGCGGGGCCATGGTAATTCTCTTTACGCACCAGTTCCCTGGACAGGTAAAACTCTTTCTGAACATCAAAAATACAAGCCGAGAGGGAGGCTCCCGTAAGGGGAACGGTCTCTTTGCCGTTAAACCAGAGGGCCAGACGGATCTCGCCTCCGAAATCACCCGTCATGGGATCCATCTGGAAGTCGGAAAAACTGCGGATTTCCACATGGGGCTCCTTTTTCCACTCTTCCACGCTGCTCTTTCCCCCGGCCACCACGCGGTTCCCTATGACACCGGTCGCCGGAACGTTCAGGTAATGGGAATACTGCTGGTTCCCGTGGTATCGGAGCAGTTTCCCGTCCCGGAAGATTTCCACTCTCTCCAGAGCCGTGCCGTCCCCGTCGTAGGGTACAGAGCGGGGCGAGCCTTCCAGGGAGGGATCAAGGGTTATGGACACGAGATCGCCCTTTGCCTCGTTCCCCTGGAATATTTCACCCGCCTTTCCCCGGGCGATTTCCTCGTAAACGCCTTTGGCGCTGCTCTGGGTCAGGTAGAAGTTCATCATATCCCTGACGGCTTCCCCGGTGAGTATGATATTGATATCCTTGAGTTCGGATGCTTTGCGGGCCCGGCTTCTCAGGCGGCAGTTTTCAATCTGGTTCCGGCACTCCTCTTCTACCATGGTTCCGTCGGCATCGGCAAAGGAGAACATATTGTAGATCTCCACATCTTCGCCGTTTTCCTTCCAGTCGCATATGAGCTCTATGTCTCCCTGGCAGCGGGTCCAGGATTCGTCTATGCCCGTGGAAGTAACAAGGCGGCAGGTAAAACGGTTAAGGAAAATCTCCGCCGAATTAACGCCCCCTTCCCGGTGGATATCATTTTTATAGAGACTTTCCCGCAGCTCTTCCATCACGGGGTTCATGTCCTCCTCAGCCAGGCGGCTGCGGAGAGGGGGAACGGTTCTCTCCTTCGGAAGGGCCATAGGGTAGGGAGGGTTTTTCACGAAGGACGCGGCGTACCAGGCTTTTTCCAGCCGTGTGATAATCTCTTCCCGGCTGATCCGGGAAGGCAGCCGGAGGGAGGCTGAGCCCTTATACGCCTGTCCCGCCTCCTCGAAAAGGCGGTAGAGGGTGACATCGTAATGCTTTACATCCTTGGCCCGGTTCATATCCAGATCTTTTCTGATGTAGAAGCTCTCCTGGGATGTCACTTCCTCCTCTCTGATGATCCACTCGTCGATCCCCAGCTCCTTCATGACTTTCCTGATGATATCGATGGTATTCATTATGCCAGCCTTCCTTTCGTTTTGATGTAGGGCCCGCCGGTGGAAGTCTTGACGAATTCCTTATATCCCTTGCCGCAGGCCCCCGATCCGGACAGTTCAAAATCGGGACTGACCATGTCTATCGCTCCCAGAAGATCGGGTACATAGCCCGTCAGATAGACCGGAGCCACCACTTTCCCGGTGAGTTTCCCGTCGATGATCTCCCGGCCCAGGGTGGATACGCACTGAATGCCCCAGTTTTTGGGATCTTCCATCCCGCTGGAAAAGCTCTCCAGGAGGTAACCATGGTCAATGGACCGGATCATATCCTCAAGGGAATCCTCTCCCGGTTCGAAAAAGGTATTCGTCATACGGGCATAGGCTTTTCTTTCGAAGGATTCCCTTTTGCCGTTGCCCGTGGGGGTATTGCCCAGTTTCAGCGAGGAGAGAAGGTCGGATATTCCCGATTTGAGTATGCCGTCCTCGATAATGAGCGTATCCGTTCCCAGGGTTCCTTCGTCATCGAAGAGATAGGAAGAAACCTCCCGGGCCGAGGCGGCGCCGTCGTGCATGCGAACCTTGGCGGAAGCGACCGGTTTGTTCATATAAGCCATGGCCCTGGCCCTGTTTTTCACGAACATATCCGTCTCCACGCCGTGGCCGAAGGCTTCGTGGGCGATCAGACCGGCCATGGCGGGGTCGCAGATGATGTCATATTCCCCGGGAACAAGTCTTTCCGCGGTCAGAAGGTCGGCGGTTTCCTTCACGGCGGCGGGAATGGCGGCCCTTATCTCTTCCAGAAGTTCCGACCCCTTGAGACCGGAGCAGGACCGGAAGCCGTACTGGATGCCCTTCTCCCCCTTTCCGATAGCGAAAACGTATCCCTGGGACCACATATAAGCCTGTTCCAGGTCTTTTTTGGCCGAGAGAAAAAGCTTGGATATTTTGACATGTTCGTAGCGGATGCGGACATCGACCAGAAAATCGGCCCGACTCAGAGCTTCTCCCATGGAGGAATTCAGGGACGTCATAATGTCTCCCGGTGATTGCGCCTCGGGATCCTCTTCCACCGTATCGTAGAAGCTTCTGGTCAACTCCGCCTCCGCGGCGACAGGATACTCCACCGTATGGAGCGGACTGTTCTCCGAGGAGCTCTGGAGGGCCGTTTTGCGGACGGCCGCGGCAATGGCATCCGGGTCTTCCAGGCTGTTGAAGGAGTACTCCGAATAGCCCTTCCCGTTATGAACCCGGCAGACGAATCCCCGCTCCCCCCAGGAGGAATCGGTGATGGATGAACCGGATTTCGCCACCATATAGGCGGTGCCCGCCACATCCGTTCCCAGGATGGAGACATAGGGAAAATCCGAGGAGAGGGTTGAGATAAGGTCCTTAAGTACCGCTTTGTTTTTTCTGAGAAAATCCGAAAAGATAACTTCCATGGTGATCCGTCCTCGACAGTTTACTATTTTCAAGATAACACGGCCTTTACGGTCATGGCAATGGAAAAAGGTTTCTAATTGATTTCTCCCGGACTTCATGAATGAAAGATTCGTAATATTATTGATATGCTATATAAATGGTAGTATATTGAAAATATGAATACTTTACCCAGAAAAAGGTTGATCTATGCCCTGACGGGCATGACATTGTTAACGGGATTCCTCCTTGCCCAGGGCGGAGGAGATAGTTCAGATGAAAGGACAAAAGAGGACTCTATGAGCAAAATACCGGAAGAAACAAAAAGTCTGCTCAACAGCAGGCTGACCGAGGAGCAATATAACGTCATTGAGCTGAAGGGTACCGAAAGGGCCTTCACCGGTGAGTATTACGATAATCACGAAGAGGGTACCTATTTCTGCCGGCGCTGCCATGCGCCCCTTTACCGGTCGGCAGATAAATTCGATTCGGGATGCGGCTGGCCCAGCTTTGACGACGAAATCGAGGGAGCCGTAACCAGGCGGACCGACGCGGACGGAAGGCGCACGGAGATCCTGTGCAGTACCTGCGGCGCCCACTTGGGGCACGTCTTCCTGGGCGAGGGTTTTACCGATAAGGACACGCGCCACTGCGTGAATTCCCTCTCCATGCGTTTTGTTCCCGCCGAAGGCGAAACGGGACGGGCCGTTTTTGCCGGGGGCTGCTTTTGGGGCGTGGAGTACTTCTTTCAGAACAAAGAAGGGGTGAAGGAGACCACCGTAGGTTATACGGGAGGGCATAAAGCCTATCCCACCTATCAGGAAGTCTGCTATACCGACACGGGTCATGTGGAAGCCATGGAAGTGATCTACGATCCGAAAGTCGTTTCTTACAGGGAGCTGGCCATGCTGTTTTTTGAGATTCACGATCCTACCCAGACGAACGGGCAGGGCCCGGATCTGGGAGAGCAGTACCTTTCCAGGATATTCTACGAGAACCGCTCCCAGAAGGAGACCGCCGAGGAGCTGATAACCCTATTGGAGCAGAAGGGCTACGATGTGGCCACCGAAGTGGAAGAGGCGGCAGCTTTCTGGCCGGCGGAGGATTACCATCAGGAATATTACGCCGGCAACGGGAAAGCCCCCTATTGCCACGGCTACACCAAGCGGTTCTAGGGGACCTTTCCTAAGAGAGAGGTTACTTCCTCTCTGATATCATTCCCTTTTTTATCCTGATCCGGCGAGCGATACTCTCCTTAAGGCTCAGGATAGTGGGAAGATAAATCAGGCAGCCAATGGTCGTGTTGAACAGGGCAATGCTGATAAGAACGCCGAAGTAGCCGATGGGGCGGAAGGTGGAGAAGATCAGCAGGATAAGCCCCGCCATGATGGAGAGGCTCGTCAGAAAAATCGGTCTTCCCGTCAAAACCATGGTCCGGTGCAGGTTGCCGTCGTGCTTGTAGTGCAGGAGAAAGTGGATCGAGTCGTCCACGCCTATTCCTATGGAAACGCAGGAGACCATGATCGTGGTCAGGTCCAGGGGAATGTTGAACAGTACCATGAGAACGAAATTCAAAAGGACTCCGGCGAACATGGGCACCAGTGAGAAAAATCCGTACAGCAAGGATCTGAACGTATAGCTGGCCACGATAAAAATCAGGATAAAAGCCGTGAAGGTGGACAGGGCCAGATCCTTGGTCAGCTGATTGTAAAGGTCCTGGAAGAACATCCGGGGGCCCATGATGCGGTAGGTGACGCCTTCGGGGGTATATTCGTCCAGAACCGTTTCAATCTGCCCCAGAAGCTGGGGAACCCGGTCCTCGCCCATGGCCATTCCCGTTTCATGGTTGTAATAGCGGAACGTGATATTGAACCGCGTGTAATTCTCATCCACAAAGGAGTTGATCAGGTCGGCCGATTCGGCGTCCCTCTGCCTGTAGGCGTTAAGGGCGCGGGAGAGGAAGAGAATCGGTCCCTTCGAGGAGGGAAAATCGGTGGTGCCCCGAGTTACCCGCTGGGCTTCCCGGACGAAGGTGTTGAAGGAGCGGGTACTGGAGATATCGCCCAGCTCGTTGAGTTTCAACTCTGCGTTATTGAGGGCTTCCAGGATGTCCCTGTCCAGAAAGGCGTTCTCCCTGTCCGATTCGAATACCACGACCAGCTCGCTGAAACCCTTCATCTTCTCCACAAGGTGATTCAGGTCCTTGATAACCACATCCTCCTGGGGAAAATAGGTGGCGTAGTCCGTGTTAACCTTCAGTTTGGGGTAGGAGATGACAAAGAGCACGGGAATGAGAAAGAACGTGAAAAGGATGATGAAACGGTGCTTTATGATGCGTCCCGTGAGGAATTTGATAATTCTGGTGATGATGCCTTCCTTGATTCCCGCCGTCTGATGAATCTGGGGATTTTTCATCAGGGAGAGGGCGCAGGGGAGCACCGTCATGGAAAGGAGGCTGCAGGAGAGGATCCCGAAGCTGGAGGCCAGGGCAAATTCCCTGAGCTGGGTAAGGGAGGTGACCAGCAAGCTCAGAAAGCCGACGACCGTGGTAAGGGAGGCCAGGATGATCGTGGAGCTGACCGACGATACGGCGCCGGAGATCCACAGCTTATCATCGGTATCTACCGGGGCAAGGCGGAAGTAGCTGTTCAGGATATGGATGGTATAGGAACTTCCCAGGGTCAGAACCAGGGGGGGCACGACGATGCTGACTATCGAGATGGCGAATCCCAGGAGGGACATCAGGCCTATGGTCCACACCGTGCCGCAGATGATCACAACCACGGGGAGAAAAATCGACCTCTTGGAGCTGAATCCGAAGTAGTACACCACGAGAATCAGGATGATGCCCAGGGAGAGGAAGATCGATATATCCCGGGCCAGGTATTTTCCCGCCGACACTTCAAAGGGGGGATTTCCCGAGATGTAGACCGTGCTCATGGACTGGAGCGGTTCGAGGCAAGCCCTTATCTCCGTCATAAAGGCGGTGAAGTCGTTTACCTCGGCATATTCCAGCAGAATGAGGAACATGGTCCCGTCGCTGCTGATGAAGAGACCGTTCGTCAGAGCTCCCGAGGTGATCCTCTCCTTGAAGAGGCGCAGTTCCTCTTCGTCGGCCGGGGCCTTTCCCGAGTCGGTGGTATTGACGATATTGAAGAAGGCACCCTTTTTCTCAAAGGCGGCCTGGGTAAAGGGGGAGACAAGAGAGTCCACGCCCTCCACCCGAAGAAGGTTCCCGATCGATGTATCCAGGGTCTGCAGAAAGTTCAGCTCAAAGAGATTATCCCGCTCTATGCCCAGCACAAGATACTCGTTCTGGGGGATTCCCATTTCTATGAATTCCTCGACCAGGGCGTCCCTGTTGGGAAGAAGGCTGTCCGCATCGGCCCGGATCTGCACATGTACGGCATGCCAGCCCATGAAAAGGGTAAAGAGGAGAGTCAGGGAAAGTACGACAAAACGGTGTTTTATAAGAATCGTTATTAATTTTTCAATTTTATTAATCATGAATAGAGGTCTCCGTCTCTATTCTTCGAATAGAAATTTTATCAGACATTGTGCTGCTATGATAATACAAAAAAATATTAAATACAATTCTACGGGCCCCGCCTTTCTTCAAGAGGGAGAGAACCTGCCGCCGCCGGTTTTTACGCCCGGGCTTCCTTCCGGGACTACTTGTTTATCTCTTCCATGATGGTTGGGTAGAGGGACTTTGCGCAGCTGTCGCAGAGTCCGTGGCTGATTTCCGTGTTGGAGTGATTCCGGATGTACTCTTCCAGACCGATCCAGCTGCCGTCCTTTTCTCTGACCCTTTTGCAGGAGGCGCAGACAGGAAGATAACCGCTGAGGGTTTTCACTTCGCTCAGGGCTTTCTGCAGCTCCTCTGTCCTGGCAATCAGTCTGTTCCGATAGGTTTCGCGGTAGAAATCGAAAAGATGGGTGAAAAAACTGATGCTCATATAGGTCGTGAGGAATCGGATCATCGTTCCTGTTGAATAGGAGTAAATGAAGGGGAAGTCTGCAGGGTTAACGAAGAGGACAAGGAAGAAGAGCAGGACCAGTATATTCCAGATCCCTCCCTCCCTGCGGCCCAGGACAAAGTAGACGGCCAGGGGGTAGATATGCATCCACTGCATCTTGGAACCCGATTCTCCCCCTGTGGCGAACAAGTAAAGGAGGAGTATTCCGAAAAGTAAGGCGTTGACGCGAAAGAGGATTTTCAGATATTCCGTTTTGTCCAGCAGAGCCAGGCTTACGATCAGGGAAAGACAGAAAGGAAGATTGAATCCCGCCTGCCGGAACTGGCCCGAGACGATAATGTCTCCTGCGCCGAACAGGATTAAAAGAGGGATACCGGACAGGGCCAGTATGACAAAATGCTGTTTGTTGATGTCATTGGTGGAGCTCAGATGCTCATGGAAAAATTTTTTAATACTTGTAATCATTTTTTTTAAATTCCGTCGGGACATTGAGTCCTTACAAAGAAGTATAACCCGATATAACCGTGAAAGCCAGAGTGAATATTCCGTTTCAGTTCTTTTTGTGGAATGGGGAAAATTGTATTATACTGAGAACATGAAGGCGGAAATTTACTACTTTTCCTCGACGGGCAATACTCTTCTTCTGGCCAGGGACGGGGCGGAGCGGCTGGGGGGAAGGCTCATCCCCATACCTTCATTCAAGTCCCATAGTTTTGTAAACAGCAGCGCCGATATCGTCGGCTTCTATTTCCCCGTGTATTATGCTTCCTATAACGAGCAGGGGATGCCCTATTTTGTCAGGGACTTCATCAAATCCTTCCACGGGCTTAAGAAGAAATATGTCTTTGCCGTATGCACGCACAGCGGAAGTCCCGGGTTCACTCTGAAAAACCTTGATAACCTGCTCAAGAGCCAGGGGGCCCGTCTCTCGGCGGGGCTGAATGTGAAAATGGGGACTCCCTACCCTCTGGGCAGCCGGCTGGGGTACCGCTTTTTACAAACCCCCCTGGTTTTTTCGGAACAGCAGGAAAACGCCCGGCGATGGGAACTCCTGAGGCGTTACCGGGAAAGGGTCGCCGCAAAGCATTTTTTTGAGAAAATAGGACGTCTGGAAAAATGCCGGCTCCCCTATGAAAGCCCCGCGGCGGCTCTGGCCCGGGAAGGGGTCTTGAAACTGCGCCGGAAAGCCGCCCTGAAAAGATACCGTCTGCTCTCCCATTTCGGCGGGGATGACTTCAAGGAGATGACCCGCTTCTCTGACAGAAGCTTTACCGTCTCCGGCGATTGCACGGGATGCGGCCTCTGCGCCCAGATATGCCCGGTGGGGAATATCGAAATGAAAGGGGGAAGGCCGGAGTGGCGCCATCAGTGCGAAAACTGTTTCGCCTGCTTTCAGTGGTGTCCCGTTAAGGCCATAGGCGGGGAAAATGTCGCTTTTGAGAAGCGGTATCACCAGCCGTCGGTTGATTTGAAGGATATACTTCTGGACGATTCGGTTTAGCCCTGTGATAGACCGGGAGAACTCGACGTACGGAAGGAAAAGAGGATAGAATTATGCCATTGATGAGGACAGGAGAGAGATCATGACGGAGAAGGCCTACCGCCTGTTGCCCGAGCAGTTTTATTTGAATGATGCGGATACCCTGGCCCGGGAACTTCTGGGAAAGATTTTAAAGCGGACTTTTCCCGACGGATCGGTGGTTTCCGGCAGAATCTGCGAGACCGAAGCCTACAGCCAGGATGACCCGGCCTCCCACTCCTACGGGGGTATTACCGAGAGGAACCAGTCCATGTTCGGTCCGGGAGGCAGGGCTTACGTCTATGTGAGCTACGGGATACACTGCTGTGTGAACTGTGTCGCCGGACCGGAAGGGGAGGGAAGCGCCGTCCTTATTCGCGGATTGTTTCCCCTGATCGGCCGGGAAAAGATGATTGCCCTGCGGGGCAGCGAGTGCTGGCCGGAGGAGAGGATCAAGCGGAGCCTTCTGAACGGTCCCGGCAAGATCGGCCAGGCCTTCGATCTGGATCTCTCCCTGAACGGCCACTCCTTCTCCGAGGCGCCCCTGCAGATTCTGGATGACGGATGCGTCGTTTCCGAAGAGGAGCTGGGAATTACCCCGCGCATCGGCATAACCAAGGGAGCGGACCTTCTGAGGAGATATGTATGGGAGAGGAGATAGGATCAAGCCTGGAGGGATTGACCGTTCTGGTGACGGGAGCTTCCCGGGGCATAGGAAGGGCCGTGGTCCTGATGCTGGCCCGGGAGGGGGCGCGCCTGATTCTGACCAGCCGGCCCGGTTCCCGGCTGGATGAGGCCGCCGCCGAAGCCCGGGCCCTGGGGGCGGATGTGACCGTGCTGCCCGCCGATTTTGCCGATATGGATAGCGTTTTCGCCCTGGCCGGTGAGGTGAAGGAGACCTTCGCCGCTCTGGATGTGCTCGTTAATAACGCCGGGCAGGCCCTGTCCGCCCCGATCGGGGAAACGGAAGTGGCCGACTGGGACCGGATTATGACGGTGAACGCCAAGGCTCCCTATTTTTTAACCCGGGAACTGCTCCCCCTTCTGGAGAAATCTTCGAAGAAGACGGTTGTGAATATCGCGTCGGTGGTGGGCCACGAGGGGTATCCCCTCCAGTCGGCCTACACGGCGAGCAAGCACGCCCTGACCGGGTTCAGCAAGTCCCTGGCCCGGGAGTTGCAGGACCGGGGCTACCGGATACACGTGCTCAGTCCCGGAGGCGTGGCGACCGAGATGGTGACCGGCGTGCGCCCCGATATCGATACCTCCGAGCTGATCCGGCCGGAGGAGATTGCCGAGTGGGTTCTCTTTCTCCTGACCCGCAAGGGGAAGGGCATGGTGGACCATGTGAACATTCGCAGGGAGAGCCGCCAGCCCTGGTAGGCCGCGGGAGGGATTGGAGGGGTGCCGCAGGCAGACCCCGCAGGGCGGAGCCCGAGGAGGCCGTCAGCCCCGCAAAGCCCGGCCCCGGAGGGGCCCGCCCGGGTTTTAAACCGGCATGGGGCTACTGTTTTGCATAGAGGGAGAGAGGGTTTGATCGGATGCCTTTTCGGGAGATTTTTATCTTGGCAAGGGGGAGGGCGGTTTCTTCCGTTCCGGCGGTCAGGCAAATCAGTTTTTCCCCTTTTGAGGATGTGAAGAGGAAGCGCTCTCCTTCGGCGATCGATATTGTCTTTTGGCCGTCAATGGCCTCTTCTAGTGAGGCGAAAAGGGATAGTTTCCTTATGGCATAGGGGTAAAGGTCTTCTTCTATTCTGTTTTCGAGAGGCAAACGGCCGAATCTCATTCTCTGAATTTTCATATAATCCGTGATGAATCGAAGCTCTTCGCCAACACTGACAAAGGGACGTCCGTCGTTTACATAGTAGATGACCCGGCTTAGGCCGATCAGCAGCTCCTCGAAGTCTTTATGACCGCCGCCGGATTTGAGTATCCTCCGGTAGTATCCCTGGATAAATGAAAGACATCCGTTTTCGAAGGAGGACACGGACAGGTCGAGCTTTTTTGCCCTTTTGTCGTTGACTATTCTTACCATATAAAGAAATTATCCGGCTGATTCCTGAGTTTGTCATTGAGGATAATGCCATCGGTTATTATAATAAGGACATGAAAGCGGATATTTCCCCGGCGAAGAAGTACTATAGGCATGACTTTTTTATCAATAGGGAGCTTCCTCTGAGCATCCTGCATATGGACAGGACCATCGAGTATCCCCTTCATTCCCATGAATTTTGCGAGCTGGTTTTGATATATTCGGGCGTTGGAACCCATTTCTGCGACGAAAAGGTTTCTGAGGTTCGGCCGGGAGATGTTCTGTTTATTCCGATTGGAAAGGAGCACTCCTACTCGAATATAGACAGCCTGTCCTATGTGAACATTGTTTTTGATGAGAGTCTGGTTGAACGGGACCTATTATGTACGGATGTTTTCCTGCATATTCATCTGTCCGAATTTGAAATGTCCGGCCTCCTTGATATGGTTAAGCGGATGGACAAGGAGATTTACAGGAAAATGCCCCGGTTTGATCTATACTGCCGGTCTTTGTTTACAATCTTTTTAATCGGCATAAACAGGGCGGTCGGCCAATCCGTACAACCCGGGGATACCGATGCCGGCTCAAGGGTAAAAAACGTCACCCGTATCGTCACGGATAATTTGTCAAATGGCTATACTTTGATAAAACTGGCGGAAATGGCCCATATGAGCCCTAGGCATTTTTCCCGGGTTTTCAGAAATTTGTACGGAACAACCGTCTTCCACTACATTAATCAATCCAGGATAAAGGAGTCTCTTGAACTATTGGCGGGAACGGAGATGACCGTGACGCAGATCGCTTTTCTTGTCGGCTTTGACGATTCCAGCTACTATTCGGTCATGTTCAGAAAGATCATGGGCATGTCTCCCTCCGAGTTCAGGAGTAAGGGCGGCGACCCGCCCGAGGACTGGAAAAAAAACCGGCAATATTCTATAATTCATAACTCGCAAGAAATCAATTTAACCAAGAATTAAGAGGTTACCATGGCTAAGAAAGAGAAAACGGCAATCACCCCCACCAGGGCGGAAGACTATCCCGAGTGGTATCAGCAGGTCGTCAGGGCGGCCGATATGGCGGAGCCTTCCGCTGTCAGAGGGTGTATGGTCATTAAGCCATGGGGCTATGCCATATGGGAGAACATCCAGAAGAACCTGGACCGCATGTTCAAGGAAACGGGCCACGTGAACGCCTACTTTCCCCTTTTCATTCCCAAGAGTTTCCTGGAGAAGGAAGCGGAGCATGTGGAGGGATTCGCCAAGGAGTGCGCCGTCGTTACCCATCACCGGCTGGAAGAGGGACCCGACGGCGGTCTGATTCCCGCGGGCGAACTGGACGAGCCCCTTATCGTGCGGCCCACGTCTGAGACCATTATCGGTGCCACCTTCGCCAAATGGGTGCAGTCCTACCGGGATTTGCCCCTGCTGATCAACCAGTGGGCCAACGTGGTGCGCTGGGAGATGCGTACACGTCTTTTCCTGCGCACGTCGGAGTTTTTGTGGCAGGAGGGCCATACGGTTCACGCCACCAGCGAAGAGGCCGTTGAAGAGACGGAGAAGATGCTGAACGTTTACGCCGCCTTCGCCCGGGATTACATGGCCATGCCCGTACTGACCGGTATGAAGACGGAGAGCGAGAAGTTCCCCGGCGCCGAGAAGACTTACTGCATCGAAGCGATGATGCAGGATATGAAGGCCCTGCAGGCCGGTACGAGCCACTTCCTGGGACAGAACTTCTCCAAGGCGTCGGATATCAAATATCTGGACGACAAGGGCGAGCTGCAGTACGGCTGGACCACCAGCTGGGGAGTTTCCACCCGTCTGATCGGCGGTCTGATCATGACCCACTCCGACGATAACGGCCTGGTGCTTCCCCCCATGCTGGCGCCTACCCACATCGTGATTCTGCCCGTGCTGCATAAGGACGGGGATCACGGCGAGGTTCTGGAGTACTGCGAGAAACTGGCTTACGATCTGAAGCATACCTTCTACGGGGATGAACCGATCCGCGTGGAAGTGGATAAGCGGGACATCCGCGGCGGCGAGAAGAACTGGGGCTGGGTGAAGAAGGGCGTTCCCCTTCGCATCGAGGTCGGTCCCCGGGATATCGCCGAGAACAAGGTTTTCGGCGCCAGGCGCGATGAGGACGGCAAGTTCTCCCTGGACCGGGACGAGTTCGTGGCCAAGGCCGCGTCCATTCTGGAAGAGATACAGGCAGGGCTTCTGGCCCGGGCGACCGCTTTGAGAGACGAGAATACCTTTGAAGTCGATTCGGAAGAGGCTTTTTACGACTTTTTCAAGAATAAAGCCGGTTTCGTGAAGGCCCACTGGAACGGGGACCCCAAGATCGAAGAGAAGATCAAGGACGACCTGAATGTGACGATCCGGTGCATTCCCCTGGACGATACGGACGGAGAAGGGGTTTGTATCTTCTCCGGAGAGAAGAGCGCCCAGAAGGTTATCTTCGGTAAATCCTACTAGGCGTCAGATTCTCGATTATTGAGGAAGGGGCCCCCCGGGGGCCTCTTTTTTTGTTCCCGGTTATCTGAGAAAGCGCCCGGCCTCTTTGCTGTCCACCGGCTTGCTGAAGTAGTAACCCTGGATGTATTCGCAGCCCATGGTTTTGACAAGGTTCAGCTGCTCCGCCGTCTCGATGCCCTCGGCTACGACTTCCATGTTCAGGCTGTGGGCCAGATTGATGATGGTGTAGACGATATTCTCCTTCTTTCCGGAGAGCTTGTTGATGAAGGAACGGTCGATTTTCAGGATATCGATGGGGAGGGAGTGGAGATAGCTGAGTGAAGAGTAGCCCGTTCCGAAATCGTCTATGAGAATCTGGCAGCCCAGTTCCCTCAGCCGGGAAAGCTGATCTCCCGTCTCCTGGTACTTCTCTACAATAAGGCTTTCGGTCAGCTCAAATTTCAGATAAACCGGGTCGATCCGGTTCTTTTCTATGATCTCCCTGATTTTCTCGATGAAGTCGGGAGCTTCAAACTGCCTGTTAGACAGATTGATGCTTACGGTGAACTTCCGTCCCGGATGGGCGGTCTGCCACTCTTTGATCTGCCGGCAGACCTGGTCTATCACATCGTAGCCGATAGGTATGATCAGCCCCGTTTCTTCGGCGATAGGGATGAAGTCGGCGGGGGATACCATTTTCCCGCGGGAATCTTTCCAGCGGATCAGGGCTTCGTATCCTGCGGTGATCTGTGTCTGCGTGTTGATGATGGGCTGGTACAGGATGATGAACTCTCTGTTCTCCACCCCCTTTCGCAGGCGGGATTCCAGTTCCAGCTTGGACTTTATGCTGTTCAGCATGGTGCTGTCGTAGAATTCATAGCTGAACCCGGAGCGCTTCTTCGCCCGGTACATGGCGATATCGGCATTCCCGATGATGATATCCGGATTGGTTTCGTCATGGTTTCCCATGACGATTCCCAGGCTGGCAGAGACATGGACGACTTCGTTCTCCAGGAGGACCGGCTCTTTCAAATCTTCCCTCAGGCGGTCAAGGATATGGATAATTTCCTCTATGCTGCATATATCTTCCAAAAGGATGACGAATTCATCTCCTCCCAGGCGGGTGACCGTATCCTGTTCGCGCAGGGAATCCTTGAGCCTTTTTCCCACCTCTATGAGAAGCTTGTCTCCCACGTTATGACCCAGGGTGTCGTTTATCGTCTTGAACCGGTCCAGATCCATGAACATGACCGCAAATCCCAGGTCCTCATGCCTTTTGTAGTAGTGGATGAGGTGATCAATTCTGTCGCGCATTACCGCCCGGTTCGGCAGTTTTGTCAGGACGTCGTGGGTGGCGTTATATATCAGCTTTTCTTCCATTTCTGTTTTGATGGTAAGCTCATTTTCCAGTCTGGCGTTTATTTCCAGTATCTCATCCACCCTTCTTCGTTCGATCCTCTTCTCATAGGAGGAGAATATGATAAGGGCCAGGGGAAGAATTGTATTGAATATCAGGGGCAGGATAATCTTTTCTATGGTGACATCGGAAAGATACAGGGGAAAGGACAGGATAATGAGGATGTTCAGGAAAAAGAAAATCAGCAGCTGGCGAAAGGAGAGAAGGGAAGTGGCGAATATGATATTCAGCGTATTCCAGATGAGAAGAAGCAGTATCGTATACGCGTCCCTTTCCGTGCTGAAAAGGAGTTCGAAAATAGGCAGCAGGGCGAATGCCGCGATGACCAGAAGGGCCGCCGTCTTATAGTAACGGGTGCGGGAGATCAGATAGGAGATAAAGAACACCCCTTCTGCTGCCAGAAGAACAAGGCCGACCTTTGGGTTGGGGCTGAAAAAGCCCATGTAGAAGACACCGGAATTAACGGCGACAGTCAGGAAAAGAGAGAGCTGAATTGTCAGGGAGGCTTTATGGATTTTCAGTGTGTCCGTTATAGCGGGAGAGGGCTTTATGAATAGGTTATATAACACTCCGGCAAGATTTCTAAGCATTGTATTTCCATTATTAATATTTTGAACTAATAATAATTTTATGCTCAGATAGCGGGGAAATCAAGGGAAAAGAATCGAGAGGGTCAGATTTCTTCGAATATGCCCTTTTCTTTGTTTTTCCGGACTTTCCCGGCGCTGAAGAGCCGGCCGTTCATGGCGATATACACGCCGGGGGAGGTCATCTGAACGGCGGTGAAGGCCGATCCGAAATTGAAAAGGGCATCGGATTTGCTTATGGAATAGGGTATCATGGCACCGGTGAGTACAATCGTCTTGCCCGGTATTTCCCTGGCCAGAAGTTCGGCTGTCAGGGTCATCGTATCGGTGCCGTGAATGATTATGATCCTGTCTTCCGGACATTCTCGGCAGGAGTCCACGATCCTGAGCCGGTCGTCCTCTCCCATATCCAGGCTGTCCTTCAACTGATTTATCTCCAGCTCCACCGGCAGGGTACAGCGGCTGTAGGTTAGTATTTCCTGCAGATGGGAGTCCTTGAAAGTAAGGGCTCCCGCCAGTTCGTCGTAGTGTTTGTCAAAGGTTCCGCCGGTAATGATAATCCGGATCTTGCTCATGATTATTCCCTGCTAAAGATTTTTCCTCTTTTTATCATATTTTCCGGGTGAATGCAAAGGCCGCAGATCTAGTACCAGCTGTATTTGTTGTATTCTCCCATTTCGTCGCCGAGGCCGAACATATAGCGTGTCTGATTGACGGCGTTGTCGCGGGCCAGTTCTTCGTTTTTGACTTTATTCTTAAGGCCCCAGGTTCCCCGGCAATAGGCAACTTCGGAATGGCTCTGGGAGTCGGAATAGAAGATGTTCACAACCGTTTCGAGGGAGCCTTCTTCCATATCGTACTCGGCGAGGAGCACTTTCTGCCGGGCCACTTCGGGGAGGGTGGACACTTCTTCCTGCGCCAGAACTTCCAGTCCCGCATCGGCATATACCGCGGCCAGTTCCTTCTCAAAGGCGGTGTTTTTTTCGGTCCCGTCTGAAAGGGGAGCAATGGTAATATAGCCGTACTGGGACAGCTCTTCCGGTGTAGAAATCTCGTATGCACTTTTCGTGATACATCCGCTGAAAACGAGGGTACTTGCTAAAAGTACCAGGACTTGTATTTGTATTTTGTTTTTCATATTAGGGAAGATACACAATATTCCGGGAAAAGGCAAACATAAAGTGTAGAAAATACACACAATGTGCAATTAATTGCCGAAAAAAACCTTTCCCCCGGGGGAAAGGCTCGGAAAACAGGGAAAATTACTCCCGGCCGCCCAGAAAGTGAGCTGCTTCGCCCACTTCAAGGAAATTTGTGACATAGGAGTTTTTCGGGGAGGAGCCGACCATCATGATAAGGTCGGTGCTGCGGATGGCCTCTTCCTTGAGAAGGACTTCTACGGAGGCCGAAACCATTTCGTCCAGCGTATCCTTCTGCTCAAGGGTGTAGGCTTCCACGCCGAAACTCAGGGCCAGCTGTCTCACTACCGTGGGGCTGGGGGACAGGGCCAGTACGGGGATGGTACCCCTGAAGGCCGAAATGAGTCTTGCCGAACGTCCCGTGTCGGTCTGGATGACGATGGCCTGGGTATGAAGTTTCTTCGCCATTTTTACGGCGGATTTGATCATCTGAAAACGGACGGGGTGCATTTTGACTACCTTGCCCTTTTTCTGCCTGGTTTTGATGTTGTTTTCCATCTGTCTGACAATGGCTGCCATGGTCTGGACGGCTTCAAGGGCGTAATCGCCATAGGCTGTCTCGCCCGAAAGCATTACCGCGTCCGTTCCGTCCATGACCGCATTGGCCACGTCGCTGACTTCGGCTCTGGTGGGCCTGGGGTTGTGGATCATGGTGTGGAGCATCTGGGTGGCCGTAATAACGACCCGGCGCCTCTGAACGCACTTTCTGATCATCTCCTTCTGCACGATGGGGACATCTTCGGCGGGAAGCTCGATCCCCAGGTCTCCCCGGGCCACCATGACGCCGTGGCAGTGATCAAGAATCTCGTCGAGGTTGTCGATTCCTTCCTTGTTCTCTATTTTGGCAATGATCTTGATGGGGCTGTCGTACTTATCCAGTATTTTCTGGACGGCCATGAGATCTTCCTTGTTCCTTACGAAGGAGTGGGCGATAAAATCGATTCCCTTGCGGGCGGCAAAATGTATGTACTGCTCGTCTTTCTCGGAAAGGGAGGGAAGGGAGATGGGCATATTGGGGACATTGACGCTTTTTTTGTTCTTGATTTCCCCGTCGTTATTTACGATACAGCGAAGCCGGTGGTCCTTCTTGTCTATGATGACCATGGAAATTTCCCCGTCGTCTATGAGGATTTCCGTTCCCCGTTTCATGTCGTCGCAGAATCGGTCGTAGGATACGGAGAAATGGGGCTCTTCCATCGTTTCGCCCCGGGGGATCACATAAATCTCATCCCCTTCCTTTATCTGCAGGGGGGATTCCAGATCAATAGTTCTGATTTCCGGTCCCTTGGTATCGATCAGTATAGCCGCTTTCTCCGAAACCTCTCTGATTCTGTCAATCATACCTTCCGTTTCGTCAGGCGTCTGGTGAGCCGTATTCAAACGGAACGTTCCCGCTCCGGCCCTGTAGAGGCTGCGGATGAATTCCACATCATTCTGTCTTCCGATAGTCGCGACGATTTTCGTCCTGGTCTTATTCATTTCTATCCTTGTCAATTATTTTTTTTATTTCTTTAAGGATAATCGGCCACAGTGAAAAATGCAAGAATCCCGGAGCATTGTTGGTCATCATTTCCCTAAGAATTGCTCTTTACAAGGGTTCCTACGGACTGATCCTGCTGGTATAATGGCATGGTTATGATAGTTGAGAATAATGAGGACAATATACGCCGCGGCGCGGATATAATAAAACAGGGCGGCCTTGTCGCTTTTCCGACCGAAACGGTCTACGGCCTGGGGGGGAATTCTCTGGATCCCCGATCGGTGGCAAAAATCTTCGAAGCGAAGAAACGGCCCAGTTTTGATCCCCTCATTACCCATATCGCCGATCTGGAGACTCTGGAGAAAATCGCCCGGATTACCGACAGGAAGATCTTCCGTGTGATTGAGGAGCTCTGGCCCGGCGCATTGACCCTTATTGTCCCCAAGGGGGATATCATTCCCGAGCTCGTCACTTCCGGCCTGGATACCATGGCGGTGCGCATGCCCGATCATCCCACCGCCCTTGAACTGATACGCCTTTCCACGGGAGCCGTGGCCGCTCCCAGCGCCAATCCCTTCGGATATCTGAGCCCCACCACGGCGCAGCATGTGGAGGACGGCCTGGGCGACAGGATCGATATGGTCATAGACGGAGGTACCTGCCGAGTCGGTGTGGAATCCACCGTACTGGACATGACGCGCGACGTTCCCACCGTTTTGCGTCCCGGCGGGATAGGCGTGGAAACGCTTCGGGAAGTCCTGGGCGATGTGGAGGTGCTGGACCGCACCAGCAAGACCCCCAAGGCGCCGGGCCAGCTTCCCATGCACTATTCGCCCCGCAAGCCGCTCCATATTGTCGCGTCCGCCGAAGAGGCCCTGGCCGCGGCCGGTCCGGGGAGGAGCGCCGGATTCCTTTCCTTCAACGGGCAGGGGGATCTGAACCGCTTCGCCGCCGTGGAAGTCCTGTCTCCCCGGGGGGATACCCTGGAAGCGGCGTCCCGTCTGTTCGTCGCCCTTCACAGGCTGGATGAATCCGGTGTCGATGTGATCTTTGCCGAGGAAGTGCCCCGGGAGGGAGTAGGCGCCGCCGTTATGGACAGGATTTACAAAGCTTCTGAGAAATAGAATCAGCTGTCCAGGGTCTCCCTGACGGTCCGGGCGAGCTTTTTCTGGGACAGGGGCTTGATAAGGATATTTTTCACCCCCATTTTTTCCGCCTCCTGAGACTTGAGAACGGAGCTGTATCCCGTGGCGATGATGATGGGAAAGTCCTTTCTTGTTTTCAGAATTTCCTCGGCAAGCATAATTCCGGATATGCCCGGCATGGACTGGTCGGTGATGAGGAGATCGTAACGTTCCGGTTGGTTCAGAAGGGCCTCCCGGGCCATAAGCGCATCGGTATACATGCTTATTTCGTACCCGAGGGAGCTGAGCATGAATTTTTCCATCTGGGCGATGGATTCTTCGTCGTCCAGAATCATAATGCGTTCCGTTCCCCCGGGCAGGTCTTCTTCCCGGGTGTCCTTCCTGTCGGGGGAGCCATCCCCCTCTTCCCCGCTGAGAGGAAGGAGAATCGTAAAAGTCGTGCCCTTGCCCACTTCGCTCTCAAAACTGATCTCTCCCTCGTGCTTCCTGATTATCCCGTGAACGACGGATAGGCCCAGGCCCGTTCCTTTGCCCCTCTCCTTTGTCGTAAAGAAAGGATCGAATATATAGGGGCGGTCCTTCTCGGCTATTCCTTTCCCGTTATCCCCGATCGAGAAGAGCAGATACTCTCCCGCCTTGAGTCCTCGACGGATTCCCTCCTCTTCGGACAGAACCGTTTTGTCCAGTGACAGGGTGATTTCTCCCTGTTCTTCGGGGAGGGCATGGAAGGCGTTTGTGGCCAGATTCAGAATAACCTGATGCAGCTGGTTGGAGTCGGCCCGGACGGAGAGTTTTTCACGGTAGTTGATGAAATTGATTTTTACTGTCTTAGGGATAGTCTGATTAAGCAAATTGGCCACTTCCCCGATAAGTGAGTCGATTTCCAGCCTCTCCATTTTAGAGGTGGTTTCCCGACTGAAAAGAAGGATCTGACGTATCAGCCCTGTCGCCCGGTCCGCCGCCTGGAGGATCTGATCGGCGAACTCTCTGACAGATTCCCCGTTATCTGCATTATTGCGGATGAGTTCGGCGAATCCCAGCACGGCGGCGAGGATATTGTTGAAGTCATGGGCCACCCCTCCCGCGAGGGTTCCCAGAGCCTCCATTTTCTGGGTCTGGTAGACAATCTTCTCCAGGCTGTCCTTCTCTTTCCGGGCCTGGAAGAGTTCTGTTATGTCCCTGATTATGCCGTGATAGCCGCTTCTCCGGCCGCTGCCGTCATAATCCAGGACGGCATTGATGGATACCCGGGCTATTTCTCCGTTCCTTTTGTAGAGGAAAACTTCGTAATCCTTCAGTATTCCGTCCCTTTCCAGAGTTTCGTAGAGATTCCGCCTGTCCTCCTTGTCGACATACAGCTCGATTGTATGGGAATTGATGATGTTTTCCGGTTCGTAGCCCAGTACTGTTTTAACGGAGGGGGATATTTCCTTTATATATCCCTCCCTGTCTACGGAGTAGCTGATATCCAGCAGATTTTCGTAGAGGCTGCGGTATTTATTCTCCGATTCCTTGAGTCTGGCCGCGGTGGTCAGCCGGTTTTCCTCGTGCTGCAGCAGAAACCCGACAAAGATAATCCCCGTATACAGGGCGGTCCCGTAGGGGATCGCCATTCTCTTGAGAAGGTTCCATCCGTTTGCCAGATCTCCGACAAAGAGAAATCCGGGCAGGATGATTATCACGGCGATGAGGCTTCCCAGGAAAAAGAAGGGGATGTGTCTCTCTCTCTTCCAGCGGCGCAGGAGCAGCCCGGCGGAAAGGGACAGCCCCATGCCGATGATTCCCGCGAGAACTCCGCTTCCTCCCAGAATCATTCTCATGATAATCCCGGCGGTCATGGTAATAAGGCCGGAGAGGGGGCCGGCGAAGAGGGTGCTCAGCACGATGATGCCGTTTCTCTGGTCGACCAGAACACCGGGAGCCACGGGGATACGGACGAGCATGCATACGAGGAGGGTTAGGGCAAAGAGAAGTCCGAGGGACAGGGATTTCCGGTAATGCCCCATATTTCTCGGTTTTATCAAGCCGTAGAGAAACATGAAAACAATGAATACAGCCAGGTTATTGAACATACCTACAAACAGACTGGTCCCCTCTATCATCAAATGCAGTCCTCCCGGGCAGAAAGTCTCGAACTTTTCTTAATTATAAGTCAGTTTTCACCGGGATGAAAGGAAAACAGGGGAGATTGGGAGGAATATACATTTGACAGATCATGATATGCGATATATGATGTTATGAGTATCGTATATTATGATACATGAATGTGAATCACGTTACGTGATTTATTTATCAAAAAGGAGTTTACAATATGAGAAAAGGAAGGTTGTTAACAGTATCGCTGCTGGTAATATCCAGTGTGTTTCTTTGCTTCCCCCTGACGGCTCAGGGAGACAAGGACGGCGGGACCGATTCGGTCAACCCCAATGAGGAAGTCTATCCCGGAGTGAAAAGGGGAGACACCCTTATCGTGGAAGATCCCTCCGGTACGTTGATCAATCCGGACAGCTTCAATGTCTGGAACGTATGGGCCGGCGGTCAGGGTGGTGTTTCCAACGGCCTGCAGCAGCTGGCCATGGATACCCTGTGGTTCCTGGATCCCGATGCCGGTCTCGACGGCCCCTGGCACAACAGCCTCGCCGCTTCCGAGCCTATTTACAATGATGACTTTACCCAGATGACCGCCAAACTGAAAAAGGGCATCATGTGGAGCGACGGCGTGGAGTTTACTTCCGCCGACGTGAAATACACCGTGGAACTGCTTAAGCAGAATCCCACCCTGCTGTTCGGTTCCACCTTCGAGGTATTTATCAAGAGCGTGGATACCCCCGACGATTATACGGTTGTCTTTAATCTGACCAAGCCGAACAGCCGGTTTCACAGAAACTTCACCGTCCGCTGGAACGCCTGCTGGATTATGCCCAAGCACGTTATGGAGAAGGACATCAAGCAGCCTTCTGACGCCCTTGCTTATAAATTTAACCCTCCCGTTTCCATAGGAGCCTATGTCCTCAAAGACTATGACAAACAGGGAACATGGACCCTCTGGGAGAAAAGGAAAGACTGGGACAAGACTTCCATCGCCGATTTCGGCGAGCCCGTTCCCCCCTATGTTATGTATGTGGACGCCGGTCCCAGCGACAAGAGAGTTATCACCCAGGCCAACCATGAGCTGGATATGATCCACTCCATAGCGCCCGAGGGCATTATCAAGCTTTCCGAAAATGAATGGGAAAGCAACTGGTTCAACGGTTTCCCCTGGGGACATCCGGACCCCACCCTCGTGGCTATTCTCCCCAACAATGCCAAGGCTCCCTTCGATAACGTAGATGTAAGATGGGCCCTCGCCCTCTCTCTGGACATGAAGAAACTCGCTCTGGCCAGCTACAAGGGCGCCGTTACCATGTCCCCCATCCATTACCCCCCCACGGGAGGATCCAGGGAGTGGTACTTCGATCCCATGCAGGATTTTCTCAAGGATTTCACCATCGATGCCGGTAAAGCCGGAACGATTCATCCCTATGACACGACGATCGCCGAGCAGATCGCCGATGCGGCCAGAAAGAATTTCGGCGATGCCGTTCCTTCCGATCCGGAAAGAATAAAAGATGTTATCGGACAGGGATGGTGGGGCTACAATCCCGAAGCCGCCGCCGCCCTTCTCGAGAAGAACGGTTTCACCAAACAGGGAGGCAAGTGGTATAAGCCCAACGGCGAACAGTTCACCATTACCCTTCTGAACTGGGGACCGGGCAACCCCGTACTGGCCCGTCTGGGTTCCATGGTCGCCGAACTCTGGACCAACTTCGGTATCGATACGGTCGCTTCCTACAGCCAGGACAACGGCACCATGTACAACCTGGGCGAATACGACGTGAACATGGGCTGGAACATTGAGACCTGGGGAGGACATCCCGACCTGAGTTACTTTGTCGACACCTGGCATTCCGATTTCTATAAGGGGATCGGAGAAGTTGTCAACGGCAGAAACGGCGTACGCTACAAGAGTGCCGAGCTGGACAAAATCGTGGACGAGGTTAACGTGACGGATTTCGATTCCGAAAGAAATGTAGAGCTTGGACTGGAATTCCTGAAGCTGACCACAAAGGATATGCCTACGATCCCCCTTATGTCCTACAATGTATTCTCCTCTCAGGACAGTACTTTCTGGAGCGGTTATCCCACTTTCGATAATCCCTATGCCAACCCGGTAACCAACTGGGCCAACAGCCGCTATATCATGACGCAGCTTAAGCAGGAGAAGCCTCCTACCGAATAACGCCATTATTCGCAGCACAAAGCTTGCCCGGCGGGTGGACAGCCCGCCGGGTTATTTAAGGTAGAATCACTATGAGGCAACAATGAAAAGGAAAAACATATTCAAGAGTCCCTTTTTCAAATATCTTGTTCAGAGGCTCGGACAGTTCCTCCTCGTCGTCTTTGTCGGTATTACGGTTACTTTTATCGTACCCCGCCTCTCTCCGACGAATCCGGTGGAACAGAAAATTAATCAGATGATGGTTTCCGGGGCGAATATTTATCCCGATGCTCTGGAAAGTTTCCGATCGGCCATGACGGAAATGTACGGTCTGGAAGGCAGCGCGTGGGACCAATACTGGGCTTTCTGGGGGCGGTTTCTCAAGGGAGATCTGGGCCCTTCCCTGTCTTCCTATCCGATGCCTGTCATCGATCTGATAAAGAAGGCTCTTCCCTGGACCATCGGGCTTATGCTGACCACCACTCTAATCTCCTGGGTTATCGGTAATATCCTGGGGGGACTGGCGGGATATTTCCCCGATAAGAAATGGGTCAAATGGGCCGAGCTCGGGGCGACCTGCATACGGCCGATCCCCTACTATATCACCGCTTTTATCCTTCTGATCATATTCTGTTTTATCTTTCCCATCTTTCCCACTTCCGGAGCCTACGCCAGAGGGGCAATAGAAGGATTCAATTTGAAATTTATAGGCAGCGTCCTTTACCATACATTCCTGCCGGCCCTTTCGCTTATCCTCGTCGGTCTGGGGGGGTGGCTCCTGGGAATGAGAAGTCTTGTTTCCAATATCGTGGCCGACGACTTCGTCCTTTATGCGGAAGCCGGCGGCGTCGACCAGAACACCATTCTGAACAAGTACGTGATCCGAAACGCCCTGCTTCCCCAAATCACCGGTCTGGGCATGAGCCTGGGTGCCGTGTTCTCGGGAGCCCTGATAACAGAGATCGTCTTCGGAATCCCCGGCCTGGGGCTTCTGACCTACCGGGCGGTCATGAATTTCGACTACAGCCTCATAATGGGAGTCTCCATATTTTCCATCATGGGCGTTTCCGTGTCGGTGCTCATCGTGGATCTGCTGTATCCCCTGTTTGATCCCCGGATCAGGTTAGGTTAGGGAGGACGTAATGAAAAGAGTATTTATTGACATGCTTAAGAACTCGCGGCCCTTCCGGTTCGGAGTGGCGGCGGCCCTTTTTCTGATTATTATGATCATCCTCTCCTTTTTTTCCCCCTATCCGTCCAACGAATCCTTTCTGGTGATGGATGACGCCCCGCCCTCCTTCGAGCATATTTTCGGAACGAACAGCCGGGGGCAGGACCTTTTCTGGCAGATGACCTTTGCCTTGAGAAACTCCTTTTTCTTCGGTGTCATCACTGCGGTGATCAGCCGTATCATCTCCCTTGTCGTCGGGTTGTATTCGGGCTACAAGCAGGGGGTTATCGACCGCGTCCTTATGGCGGTTAACGACAGTTTCGTGATTATGCCCGTCCTCCCGATTCTCATCCTGCTGAACTTCCTGTTAAAGGAAAAGATGAACTGGGTAATCATGGCGGCGATTCTCTCTCTGTTCGGCTGGGCCTTCGACGCGCGGCTTATCCGCTCCAAGGCCATGTCCCTCCGTTTTCAGCTGTTTACCGATACGGCGGTATTCTCGGGCTTCGGCACCAGGAAAATCATTTTCAGAGAGCATTTCCCCTATGTGCTTCCCATCGTTTTTTCCACCACCATCAACAACATGCTGTGGGCCATCGGTATGGAAGTGACCCTGGCTATTCTGGGCCTGACCAATGTCAACGACCCCACCATAGGAGTGACCATCTACTGGGCCAACCAGCATCAGGCTCTCATTTCCGGCGTCTGGTGGTGGATCGCCATTCCCGTCGTCATCACCGTATTTGTCTTTACCGGATTGTACATGCTTTCCATAAGCATCAATAAGTATATCGATCCCCGGACGCGGCTGCAGAGAAAAGGAAGTAATTGATCATGAGTCAGAATGTATTGAATGTTGAGCAGCTGAACGCCGTATACAAGACGGAATTGTACGGCATACAGAGGGAAGTGAAAGTCATCAACGATATCTCCCTGACTTTAAAAAAGGACGAGGTTTTCGGGATCGCCGGAGAGTCGGGAAGCGGTAAAACCACGCTGATCAAGCTTCTTTCCGGGACCCACCGGGCCCCCCTGACGGTTCTGGGGGGAAAGGTCAGTTATGACTTCGAAGACAGGGAGAGCTGCACCGATGTGCTGAACTGTTCCCGATCCGATCTGGACAGCATACGCTGGAAGAACCTCTCCTATGTCATGCAGGGATCGATGAACGTGCTGAATCCGGTAAGGAAAATCCACAAATCCTTCATCGATTTCGCCTACAAGCATATGGATATTCCCGACAAGGAGGAGTTCCGCAAGGCCGTCGTGAAGTATCTGGCCAAGCTCCGCCTTCCCGCGGAAGTACTGAACTCCTACCCCCACGAGCTTTCCGGCGGAATGAGGCAGCGCGTTATCATCGCCCTGGCTACCATCTGCAATCCCGATGTCATCGTGGCGGACGAACCGACCACGGCTCTGGACGTGGTGGTGCAGCGGGAGACTCTGAACCTAATACGGGAGATTCAGGTACAGCAGAAGAATACGGTCCTTTTGATTACCCACGATATGGCCGTTCACGCCAATATCGCCGACAGAATCGGCATTATGTACGCCGGGCGTCTGGTGGAAGAGGGGAAGACAAGGGACATTTTCTACTCTCCCAGCCATCCCTATACGCAGCACCTTATCAGTTCCCTGCCCCGGATCGGCGATTCCAGCCACAAAGAGGGTCTCAAGGGAAATCCTCCCAATCTGGCTTCACCCCCGACGGGATGTCCCTTTCATCCCCGCTGTCCCCGGGCCGGAAAAGAGTGCGCCGAGAAAACCCCCGCCATGGAAGTGATCGGGGATGAACACCGGGTCGCCTGCTTTTATCACGGCGCCAAATGAGGAGAAGACGATGAGCCAAGTACAGTTAGCCATAAAGAATGCCGTTAAGGAGTACCGGTTGGGAGGAATTGTTTCCGGCACGACCTTCCGGGCGGTCAATGAAGTGAATTTTGAGTTATACACGGGAAAACCGGAGGTCTTTTCCATTATCGGGGAGTCCGGATCGGGCAAGACGACCCTGTCCCGGATGATCCTGCGCCTGATCAAGAATGACGGGGGATCCATCGAACTGGACGGTAAAGATCTGAACAAGATCAAGGGCCGAAAGGGCGAGATGGACTTCATGTCCCGGGTCCAGCCGATCTTTCAGAATCCCTTCGAAACCTTCAATCCCCTGAGCCGGGTGGACCGGTATCTTCTGGATACGGCGACGCACTTTTTTCCCGAAGACGCCCATCCCGAGAAACGGGTGGAAGAGGCTCTGGAGGCGGTAGGCCTGAGCCTGGAGGAGATAAGCAGACGATATCCCCACGAACTTTCCGGAGGACAGCTGCAGAGAACGTCCATCGCCCGGGCCATTATTCCCAAGCCGGAGATTCTCATCGCCGATGAGCCGGTCTCGATGATTGACGCTTCTCTGAGAATGAGTATTGTCAATCTGTTCTCCAGCCTGAAGGAGCGTTTTGATACCTCGATTATCTACATCACCCACGACCTGGCCACGGCCTATTATGTGAGCGACAGAATCGCGATTATGCACCGGGGGATTTTCGTGGAGCAGGGAGAAGCCAAGGCCATACTGGAAAACCCCAGGCACCCCTACACCAAGCTGCTCGTCCGGGCGGCTCTTGATCCGTCGCCCGACGCGGAGGACTTTGATTATAAGCCCTCCCGTTTTGAAGGGGAGGAGTTTACCGCTAAGGGTTGTCTCTTCGCCGACCGATGTGAAGAAGCAGGGAACGAGTGTTTCCATGTACTTCCCAAGGAAGTAAGTATGGAAGACCGGGTCATTCGTTGCCTGAAATATAATAACTAGATAGTATAATTGATTTTTGGAGGAAATAGTGAAAATCAAACTGATCATGGACAAGAATTATGCGATCGGCGATGTGGACGATCGTTTGTACGGCTCATTTATCGAACATCTGGGCCGGGCTGTTTATGGGGGCATTTACGAACCCGGTCACGCAACAGCCGACGATGAGGGCTTTCGCAAGGACGTTCTGGATCTGGTAAAAGAGCTCCAGGTTCCCGTCGTCCGCTACCCCGGTGGAAATTTTGTATCCGCCTACAACTGGGAAGATGGCGTCGGCCCCGTGGACAAGCGGCCCAAGCGTCTGGATCTGGCATGGCGTTCCATGGAGCCCAATCTGGTGGGGCTCAACGAGTTCTCCTCCTGGTGTAAGAAGGCCGATACGGAACTGATGATGGCGATCAACCTGGGAAGTAGGGGCATCGACGAGGCGAGGAACCTCGTGGAGTACGCCAACCATCCCGGCGGTTCCTACTGGAGCGATCTGAGAAAATCCCACGGCGTGAAAGATCCCCATGATATCAAGCTCTGGTGTCTGGGAAACGAGATGGACGGCCCCTGGCAGGTCGGCCATAAGGAGGCCAAAGAGTACGGCCGTCTGGTCGATGAGACGGCCAAGGCCATGAAGTACTATGACAAGAATCTGGAACTGGTCGTCTGCGGCAGTTCGAACGGCAATATGCCCACCTTCCCCCAGTGGGAAAATCAGGTTCTGACCGAGTGCTACAACAGCGTGGATTACCTCTCTCTCCATAATTATCTGGAGAACCGGGCGAACGATCTGGACAGCTTTCTGGCGGCCAACCTGAAGATAGATCGTTTTATCGATACGGTTGTCAGCACCTGCGATTATGTGAAGTCCAAAAAACGGAGCAAAAAGCAGATCAATCTCTCCTTTGACGAATGGAACGTCTGGTACCACTCGAATCAGCAGGACAGGGACATCTCCGAAAGGGATCCCTGGCAGGTAGGACCTCCCCTTCTGGAAGATATCTACAACTTCGAGGACGCCCTGGTTGTGGGCGCCCAGCTGAACAGCCTTATCCGCCATGCGGACAGAGTGAAGATCGGCTGTCTGGCCCAGCTCGTCAACGTTATCGCTCCCATCATGACCGAAAACGGCGGCCGGGCCTGGAGACAGACCATTTTCTATCCTTTCCTGCAGGCTTCCCTCTTCGGACGGGGAAGGAGTATGAAGCTTATCTGCTCCGAAGAAGGCTATGATCACAAGGATCACGGCATGGTTCCCTGGCTTGACGCTTCGGCTGTCTGGAATGAGGAGAAGGGTGAAATCAGCCTGTTCCTTCTTAACAGACACAAGACGGAATCCCTGAACATCGAAGGTGTCCTGGGCGGATTCGCCGGTTATAAGCCGGTAGAGCATCTGACCATGGTTCACGACGATATCAAGGCCGTCAACACGGCGGATAATCCGACGAACGTTGTTCCCAGGGCGCTGAAGGATTCGGTGAAGACCGAAGGGGAATCCCTTTCCCTGGATCTGCCGGCCCTTTCCTGGAACCTGGTAAGACTGAAGAAGGCGTGACGGAAAAAAGGCGATGCCGTTCCTGCGAACTGAGGGCGGCATCGAAAGAGTATGCCCGGCGGGGAGCTGCTTCGCCGGGAAGGAGATTAATCATGGATAGTGCTGTTCTTAACGGAGATATCAGAAAAAATAAAATAAGCCGTCATATATACGGTCATTTTTCCGAGCACCTGGGCCGCTGCATCTACGGCGGTTTCTGGGTGGGCCCCGATTCTTCCATTCCCAATACGGAGGGGATTCGAAACGATGTGGTCGACGCGCTCAAAAAACTGAAGATTCCCAACCTTCGCTGGCCCGGCGGCTGTTTTGCCGACGAGTACCACTGGGAAGACGGCATCGGTCCCCGGGAAGAACGGCCTACCATGATTAATACCCACTGGGGCGGGGTGATCGAGAACAACCACTTCGGCACCCATGAGTTCCTGAGGCTCTGCGAGCTTCTGGAGTGCGAGCCCTATATCTGCGGCAACGTGGGAAGCGGAACGGTCAAGGAGATGTCCTCCTGGGTCGAGTACATGACCATGGACGGCAAGAGTCCCATGGCCGACCTGAGGCGGGAAAACGGACGGGAAGAGCCCTGGCCTCTGACCTACTTCGGAGTGGGGAATGAGAACTGGGGCTGCGGCGGCAACATGAGGCCCGAGTATTATGCCGATCTTTTCCGCCGTTACGCCACCTACTGCCGCGATTACGGGGATAACAAGCTTTTCAAGATCGCCTGCGGTCCCAATACGGATGATTACCACTGGACCGAAGTGCTTATGCGGGAAGTCGCCAAAGTCGGCTTCCAGGGACACTGGCTGATGAACGGCCTCTCCCTTCACTACTATACCGTTCCCGGTACCTGGGCCCAGAAAGGTTCCGCCACGGATTTCAGTCTGGAGGATTGGAATTCCACCATGGAGAAAGCCCTCTACATGGATGAGCTGATTGCAAGGCACGGAGCCATCATGGACCGCTACGACCCGGAAAAGCGGGTGGCCCTTGTCTTTGACGAATGGGGAACCTGGTTCGATGTGGAACCGGGGACAAATCCGGGATTTCTCTATCAGCAGAATACCCAGAGGGATGCCCTGGTCGCCGCCATCGGATTGAATATTTTCAACAACCGATCCGACCGGCTGCGCATCGCCAATATCGCCCAGACGATCAACGTGCTCCAGGCGATGATTCTGACCGAAGAGGACAAGATGGTTCTTACCCCGACCTACCACGTCTTCGAGATGTTCAAGGAGCATCAGGATAACGATCTTCTGGCCCTGGATCATCTTCCCAGGGAAGTCAGCGGAAGCGCTTCCATCAATGAGAAGGGTGAGATTTTCGTGACTCTGGCCAATATGTCGGGTGTGGAAAAATGTCAGTTTGAGCTGGATGTCAGAGGCTTTGAAGTGAACGGAGTAAGCGGCAGGATCCTTCAGCCCCAGGACTACAGGGATTTCAATAGTTTCGAGAATCCTGAAAAGGTAAAACCCAGGGTAATGGACAATCTCGTCAGAGAGGGGAACTCCCTGCGTATCTCTCTGCCGGCGGCTTCTGTAATTGCTTTACAAATAATCTGATATGAATTATTCTAGGCCATTATGACTAAAAAAGAAACGTCCCCTCGAGTTATGCTTCTCAGTCCCAAAAGGGATATTCATATAATCAAGGCTCTGGCGTCGGATATCCGTATGGATATACTGACGCTGCTCCAGAGCGAAGAGCTGAATATAAACAGCATCTCCGAGATTTTGAAAATTCCCCAGTCTACCGCGGCGACGAATATACAGACCCTGGAGAAGGCCGGTCTTGTCAGTTCCACGATTTTCCGCGGCGGAAAGGGTGTTCAGAAAGTCTGCCGGGCTCTTTACGATGAGTTCATAATCCGGATGGATGATTCGGTGAAAGCCGAGGATAATGTCATAGAGGTCGAGATGCCCCTGGGGCTTTTCATCAAGTATAAAGTGAACGTCCCCTGCGGTATCTGCTCGCCCGAAAAGATTCTGGGAAACCTGGATATGCCGACGGCTTTTCTGAGCCCGGAACGGGTCAAGGCGGCCCTTATCTGGTTCGGCAGCGGCTCCATCGACTATCAGTTTCCCAATAATGCCTTTGAACACAGCAAACCCCTCAAGGCCCTGGAGTTTGAAATGGAACTTTCCTCGGAAGTCCCCGGGACCAATCCGGACTGGCCTTCGGATATCTCCCTGGCGATAAACGGAGTCTCCCTGGGCCATTGGACCTCACCGGGGGATTTCGGTGACAAACGGGGAAAATTCACCCCCGAATGGTGGAAGCTCAAAGGGTCCCAGTACGGTATCCTGACAACATGGCGCGTCGATAAAACGGGGACCTATGTGAATAACAAGAAAATCAGCTCCGTGGTTCTGAATGACCTGGAAGTTATGGAGCATCATTCCGTGCGGTTGAATATTTCCGCCGATCTTGAAGCGGAGAATGCCGGCGGACTGAATATTTTCGGCAAGGGATTCGGAAATTACGAGAGAGATATCCTCATGAGGATGATATTCACTTAAAATAAACCTGTATTTATGATATGCTGAAATAATAAACTATCTGATGCAGGAGAAACAGGCCGGTGAAATTTGAATCGATTCGTGAAGAGGGTAATAGTCTGTACATTGAGGGTGAGAATTCGTCCTTACGGCTGGAGGCCGTCGGGGAGAATATCATCCGCTGCTCCCTGGCCGGCGGGAATTTTCACCGGTCTTCCGATTTAGTACTTGAACAGAAACCTCTGCCTCTGGCCTATGCCGACAGGGAAGGTTCTTACGAACTGGAAACGGAGATCCTGGCACTCAGCATTGACCGGGAATCGGGTCGTTTTACCTGGAAGGATAAAGCATCGGGCTCTGTTCTTCTGAGGGAAGGGGATAAAACCCTGACTCCCGTGGATGTGATACGGTACAGCACCCAGGGGGAAGAGCCCATCCTGGAAAGGATAAAGACGGTTGACGGGGAGAGAAGCTTCATCAGGAATCTGAAGCCCCATGTGGACAGAACCGCCTATCGGGCCAAGATAAATTTCGACTTTCAGGATGATGAGGGAATCTACGGACTGGGCCAGGCCGAAGAGGGAATTTTCAACTACCGCCATAGCAACCAGTATCTTTACCAGCATAATATGCGGATTCCCATTCCCTTTTTTATCTCTTCCAAGGGTTACGGGATCCTGGTGGACTGCGGTTCTCTTATGACATTCAATGATGACCGCCGGGGAAGCTATCTTTTCTGCGATACGGTGGATCAGCTGGATTATTACTTTATTGCCGGAAAGGATTTTGACGAGATCATCGCCGGATACAGGGAGCTGACCGGCCGGGCTGTCATGCTGTCCCGATGGACCTACGGCTACGTCCAGTCCAAGGAAGCCTACCGGACGGGGGACGAGCTGGTGGACGTGGCCCGGAAATACCGGGAACTTTCCATTCCCCTGGACTGTATCGTACAGGACTGGAATACTTGGGAGCCGGGAAAATGGGGACAGAAAACCGTGGACAAGACCCGTTACCCCGATCTGAAGAGAACCAATGAAGCGCTTCACTCCATGAATGTTCACTCCATGGTGTCCGTGTGGCCCAATATGAATCCCGGCTGCGAGAACCACGGGGAGTTTGCCGAGGCCGGGCTGCTCCTGAACGACAACTCCACCTACGATGCCTTTTCCGAGAAGGGGAGGGCCATCTATTTCAGGCAGGCCGAAGAGGAGCTCTTCAAAGGGGGCTTTGACTCCTGGTGGTGCGACTCGACCGAACCCTTTCCCGGTCCCGACTGGCAGGGCTCGGAGTTGCGGGAACCCTGGGAGCGCTACCATCTGGTCGGAGAGGAGCACAAGCAGTTCCTCGATCCGGGCCAGGCGAATCTCTTTGCCCTTATGCATGCCCGGGGCATCTACGAAAACCAGCGGGCCGGCTATCCCGGCAAGAGGGTGGTGAACCTGACCCGCTCCGGCTACGCCTCTTCCCAGCGCTTCGGAACGGTCCTCTGGTCGGGGGATATCGCCGCGACCTGGGACGTTATGAAGAAGCAGATAGCCGAAGGCCTGAACTTCGCCCTGAGCGGCATGCCCTACTGGACGCTGGATATCGGCGCCTTCTTTACGGTGGGTAAAGAGTGGCGCAACCGGGGCTGCGGTCAGAACGAAAATCCCAATCCTCTCTGGTTCTGGAAGGGCGATTATGACGAGGGCGTGAAAGATCCGGCCTACCGGGAACTATATGTCCGCTGGCTGCAGTTCGGAGCCTTCCTCTCTATGTTCCGTTCCCACGGGACCGACACGCCCCGGGAAATCTGGAATTTCGGAAAGCCGGGCGATATGTTTTACGACACCATAGCTTCCTTCATCCGCCTTCGTTACCGCTTGATTCCCTATATCTATTCTCTGGCGTCCCTGGTTAACAGGAAACATTACACCATGGTCAGGAGCCTCCTTTTTGATTTCCCTGAGGACGAAGAGGCTCTCTCCCTCGCGGACGAGTTCATGTTCGGTCCGGCTTTTCTGGTCTGTCCCGTAACGGAGCCTATGTACTACGACAGAAACGGGAAAATGGAGGGGACCGTAAAAAGCCGCCGCTGTTATCTCCCCGGCAAGGGTGTGAAATGGCTGGATTTCTGGACGGGGGAAGAGTTCGGCGGCTGCCAGTGGATAACGGCCGATGCTCCCCTGGAGAGAATGCCCCTCTTTGTCCGGGCCGGTTCCATCATACCCATGGCCGAGGGCCTTCAGTATGCCGATCAGGCCGACGGGGCCGATCTGGATATTCATGTGTATCCCGGAGCCGACGGTTCCTTTGAGCTCTATGAGGACGAAGGGGACAATTACGCCTACGAAGAGGGGGCTTTTTCTCTGATTCCCCTGGATTGGAATGACGCCGATAAGGTTCTGGTTCTGGGTGACAGGCAGGGGACCTATCCGGGAATGAGAGAAAAGAGGAATATCAGGGTTCACCTTGAGGGAGAGACGAAAAGCCTGATGTACGAGGGACAGGCCGCTTCCTTCTCATTTTAACAGGGACAATCCCCGGCCTTCACTTTTTCAGCTGCCCCTTGCTGTCCACCAGGTCGGGATATAGCTCCTTCAGGCAATTGGGGCATATCCCGTGGCTGAAGGAGACATCCTTCTTCCTGTGCATATAGTCGTCGACGGGCTGCCATTTTCCCTCATCGTCAAGGATCTTTTTGCAGTGGGAGCAGATGGGGAGAAGCTCTTCGAGGGTGGCTATCTGCAGCTTGTAAAGGTTTCTGTTCCGTTCGTAGGAGAAGAGGATAAAGCCGATGCAGGAGTGTACGAGCAAGGCCGCCAGCGTCTCTATTCCGTTATACGCCACGGCAATTCTCCCCCGGGAGGACAAGAGAAAGAGCAGACCTATGATGATCAGGAAGGAGAGGGTCAGGATAAGTCCTTTCCTCTGACTGTGGAGAGAGAAGAAGAGGGGAGGCAGGATCAGGGTCCAGATAATGCCTGTGTTGCCGAAGCCGCCGTTCCAGTAAAGATATATACCCATGGCTATGACGAGGACAGTTAGCAATCTCCTCGGACCCCGGCTTTTCTTCCTCAGGATAAGGCTGTAAAACGTATAGATCAGCATTATCGTGCTGCTTATCAATTCCGCCCTGCCCGCCGTGACTCTGCCTACTTTTACATTGACGATTCCGAATAGGAAAATCAGGAGAGAGATAATGATGGAAAAGGACAGGGTTATTCTGGTTTTCATGATATCAGATTCCGCCCCGTCATCGAGCTGTACTTTTTTTCCCTTCTTTTTTAACTTCATAGGGTAATTATAAGCCCCGGTGTGGCAATTCTCAAGTTTTCATGATTAATTGCAGCGCCATCGGGGAAAGAGCCGTTACCCCATTAACATCAGCACTCCTCATAACAATGATTCTTAATATCGAATCGTGTCCCTTCGAAGGTCCGTATCAGGCTGGTACTGACCCGGAGTTCCACCCGGTTTGTCCCTTCGTTCAAGGCGGAAGCATCCGTTTCTACCCTATAGGGCATCCAGGGGGCCGGCAGGAAGGGACCCCCGTTCAGGCTGATTTCCAGGGCGTCCTGAAAAGGAACGGGAGGGAGGAGTTCAAGCCGGGTTTTTCCCGTGGATTCCGTCGTACTCCCGTAGTTGAAATCGAATGCATAGAGCAGCCGCCCCGAATAATAGGGAAGGCCCATCTGCCGGTAATCGTCGAACCGGCAGGGGGTGAACCGGCCCTTCGGCGGAGCGGCAGTGAGAGAGTCGTCTCTATTCACCAGGAAATCTCCCGCCAGATAAAGGGGAGATACCAGACCGTCGTCCAGTTTCTCGGCGTCGCAGAAAATTTCCAGGGTGTTCCGGCCTTGGGAGAGCGCCCCATCAAGGGAGAGGCTTCCGGTCCCCCTGACCGGATAATCCCCGGGTTTCAGGTTAACACCGCCTCCCAGGTCCTTTCCGTTAAGACGAATCTTCCATTTCCCTCTCAGCGATCCCGGTTCGATCATCAGTTCCGCCCCTTTGGAGGCTGCGGGGTCAAGGAGGACGATTTCTCTTCGATAGATTACTGACTGCGGGCTTGCCGTCAGATCGGGCATCCAGCCGAAGTAGTGCTGAATGGCCGGTTTCCATGAAAAACCGCCCTCGTCTATCTGATTGATGAGGGGAGAAGCCGAAACGGAATGGTTTTCGCCGTTCAGCTCCATTTCCCAGCTGTCCAGGCGCAGGTAGTTCTTCCCCAGGGGGCGGGCGTCCAGATCCGAAGGTATGTGAATGATGACCGGCCCATCGGACGGGACGTCCTCGCTCTTCGTCTCGGAAGGGGCCGTCAGGAAGGATTCGAAAGGAGCGATGACCTTGCGGCAGGCCGTTCTGGCCCGGGGTTCGGAGCCGGAGAATTCGGTGATGCCCATTCTGCGGGCGAAGGATATTTCCAGGGGGGAATCTCCTGTGTTCAGGAAAAAATATATTCTCTCGCCGGTTATCTTTTCCCTGGTGACCATCCATAGCCGTTCGGGACTCTTTCCCGAGAGGGAGAAGGAGAGGGAAGGCGCGATTTCCAGCCCTTCCAGGTCTTCCGCCGTTCTAACAATCTGCACAAGTCCGCCCCGGGAGGTAAAGCTTTCCAGGGCGGCCGCCTTATCCGGTTCCTCGCTGGCCGTCTCCAATACGAGAAGGGTCTTCCCCCTGAGATCTTTTCCCAGTCCTTCGATGATATCCGGTTCCACCATGAGAAAATCGATTTGCCGGCCGGCCAGGGCATACAACAGGCCCTGATAATTTTCCCGCTCCTTCTCCGTGGGCAGCGATCCGGTCGGATCGTAGATATAGAGATCCGAGTGGATACGGGTGGCATCAAAGGCCTCCTGGATGTGGGCAATACGCTCCGACAGAAGATGGGTCAGCGGCCAGTAGGGCATCTGGAAGAAGAAGGTGGGCGGCGCGTCGTGCTTCGTCAGGCCGTGGGTGGTATAGAAGTAGCCGTGGGGCACCAGCATGGTTATGCCCATGAGAACCAGGCTCTCCGCGATAATCCTTGCATCCAGCAGTGTTCCGCTCCAGCCCAGGCTGTGATAGCATTCGCACAGGCATCCTTCCTTATCGTAGAACTTGGCCGCCGAAGCGCAGGCCCGGGCATTGCCCCTCAAGGTTGACCTGATTATATCGGGGATCCTTCCCGCTTTGGTATGGCCCGGATCGCAGCCGGGAATAGCCATATGCTTCATCTGGCGCAGGTACAGAGAAGGTTTTTCTCCGCAGTAGCGAATCCCGTTTTCTTCGCACCATCGGCTTACGGGGATTTCAAAGCTCTCCTCGAAGAGTTTGTACTTGAGGCGGTAGAGATTTTGTCTTATGCCGTCGGCTCCGGGAAAACTGTCGCTGATCAGGGCGGGCAGCTTATCGGTAAGCTCCTCACCGTAGGCCTTTTTGTACTCTTCGGGCAGGCGGGCAGACCAATCCGGTTCTATCTCGTCGGTAAAGGATGAGAAAAAGAGGGACGAGAGTTCCTCTCCGAAATAATCCCCATAGGCCTTGTGCGTCTTGGTAAGGAAATACTCCATGGCCTCGGGATTCAGGACATCGGGAAGGGTTCCCCAATATTTGAAGCGATCCTGTTCGGTTTGAACCGAGACGCAGAGGCTATACTCCCCCTTTTCCAGTTCCATTATCAATGTAGGAACAGGCCGGGAGGCGAAGTAGCGTTTCTGGTTATAAGACGTCAGCCCCCCCGCATGGAAGGTGTGGTCTGCCAGGACCATTCCTATATGAGAGGTGACATCCCTGCGGTTATCCCATAACTCCCTTTCCCCTTCCATGGGGACGAGAGTGGCGTTGAGAATATGCCCCTCCGGAAGAGGCAGGGAGACGCTGCCTCCCGAAAGGGAGTAGTTCTTCTGTACGAGGTGGGTGCCCCTGAATTCGGGACGGCCCAGGGTGACGAAACCGCCGGCGGATCCGGAGGGATAGGGATATTCATCGTAGATGTGCGCCGTCATGTCCTTGTCCCGGCTGTATTCAGCCGTCTGTCTGAGAAGGGCGAAGAAGCTCTCCGACAGATAGGGGAGGGTCATGCCCTGGCGGAAATGGATATAGAATCCATTAATCCCCTGTTCTGCCATCAGATCTATCTGGTGTCGGATCTCCTCTATCTCCATGTCGCCGTTCCAGAACCAGAACGGATGAAATCCTGTTGTCTTTTTGTCCATCCTTTCCTCCGTATTTCACAGTGTAGGGGAATATCGGGGAGAATAATATAAAAATATTGCCAATTAATTGTCTTTTATACCCAAAAATCAAATGGAACGCACCGATCCTGACCTGGGGATCGGGAAGAGAGAGAATCTGATCAGGAGGTGACTTTCGACCATAATGTAAAATGTTCTAAAAAGTCAAAAATTGTGTATATGCAAAAAAATAACTCTAAAATATTGACATATGCAAAATAAATAAATATTGTATTTTGCAATAGCTATTTTATGGGGAATCTGATTTACGCGAAAAATATAGGGGTTCTATCACAAACAAATGTAGTTGTTGCAGGGGAAGATAATGGATTACTTACTTGAAGAGGATTTAGATTATATCGCCATAGGGGCTGCCATACTGGGCGCGGGCGGCGGAGGAGACCCTTATGTGGGAAAACTGATGGCTAAGCAGGCCATCAGGAAGCATGGAAAGGTAAGGCTGATAAAAGCAGAGGACGTACCGGATGATGAGCTTGTCATTCCTTCGGCTATGATGGGAGCGCCGGCCGTTATGCTCGAGAAGCTGCCTAACGGGAATGAGCCGGAGAATTCTTTCCGTTCCCTGGAAAAGCATTTGGGGAAAAAGGCTTATGCCGTCATTCCCATTGAGGCGGGAGGATTGAACTCCTGCATTCCCGTCTATACGGCGGCTTGTCTGGGACTGCCTCTTGTTGATGCAGATGGTATGGGCAGAGCCTTTCCGGAGCTTCCCATGACGACCTTTAGTGTTGCCGGAGTTTCTTCCACTCCCATGGTCCTTTGTGATGAGAAAGGGAATAAGGTTGTCATGGATACAGTGACGAACGACTGGTCCGAAGTTCTGGCCAGAAATTTGACGGTTGCCATGGGATTGTCATCCATGATGGCTATTTACTGCATGACAGGACAGCAGCTTAAAAAATCCTCTGTTAAAGGAACGATGTCCTTTGCCTGGAAAATCGGGAAAAGGCTTATGGAAGCAAATAAAGAGAAGGCCGATCCGGTCGCCGGATTGCTTGAAGTCGCCGGCGGATTTCGTTTGTTCGATGGTAAAATCGCCGATGTACAGCGGGATCTTACTACCGGGTTTATCCGGGGGAAGGTCAGAATGGATGGAATTGATGAAGACAAGGGATCTTCCTTTGAGCTGGATTTTCAAAATGAGAATCTCATCGGCATCCGAAATGGTGACGCCGTTGCCATGACTCCGGACTTGATTACCGTTCTTGATAAGGAAAAGGGTTTTCCCATAACGACGGAGAGCCTGAAGTACGGCCAGCGCGTAACGGTCATAGGTATCCCCTGTGATCCGTTCTGGAGAACTGAGGAGGGGCTGGCGCAGGTGGGGCCCCGGTATTTTAAATACGATTATGAATATTCACCCATAGAAGATCTGTCCGGGAGTAAAAAATGAAATATCGGTTGGGAATTGATGTGGGCGGTACGAACACAGATGCCGTCATTCTTGATAAGGATAATAAGGTTATTGCGAAGTGTAAAAAAGCCACGACCGAGGATATCTCGGTGGGTATTGTCAATGCGGTCGAGCATGTGCTGGCTGAGTCGGGTGTCGATCCAGCGGAGATCGCCGACGCCATGCTGGGGACAACCCATGCGACAAATGCGATTGTGGAGAGGAAAGGGCTGTCCAATGTCGGCGTTATTCGTCTGTCGGCCCCATCAGGGTATTCTATTCCCCCCTATGTTGAATGGCCCGAAGATATTCTGGAAGCCATTAATCATTTTTATGTCATCGTCAAAGGCGGTTACGAGTATAACGGGGCGCTGATTTCCGACATTGACAGGGATGAGATCCATAGAGCGCTTCTTGAAGTTAAGGCGAAGGGAGCCGAGGCTCTGGCCGTATCAGGAGTTTTTTCTCTGGTCAACAATGATCAGGAACATGCTGTCAAAGAGATGGCCGCAGAGGTTTTCGGAGAAGATTTCCCCATTACCCTATCCAGCGAAATCGGTTCTATCGGAATCATAGAGAGGGAGAATGCCGCCATTCTCAATGCGGCGATCAGGAAGCTGGCAGGAAAGGCTTACGGATCTTTTCAGAATGTACTCAGGGAGCATGGCATCAAGGCAGATCTCTTTATCACGCAGAATGACGGAACGCTCATGTCTATTGATTATGCGAAGAGATATCCCGTTCTGACAATTGCCTCGGGGCCGACCAATTCCTTGCGGGGCGCTGCTTTTCTTACGGGGATACAGGATGGAATCGTTGTGGATGTCGGCGGGACGACCACAGATGTAGGCGTACTCAGCAAGGGATTCCCCCGGGAATCTTCCGCCGCCGTTGAAATCGGGGGGGTCAGGACTAATTTCCGAATGCCCGATCTGATCACTCTTGGTCTCGGCGGAGGCTCTCTGGTTAAGACATCTCCCTCCATGCTGATTGGTCCCCAGTCCGTAGGATACCGGATACACCAGGAAGGTATGATCTTCGGGGGCGGAACATTGACGGCTACCGATCTTGTCGTAGCATCAGGTCGTTTCAAACTGGGAGATACGCTGCTGGTCGAGGATCTTGATAAGGCACTGGTTGATGAAGGTCTGAGTTTGATGAAAGTCATGGTGGAGGATGTGGTTGATAAGATGAAAACCATGGCTTCCGACTTACCCGTAATTGTCGTAGGCGGCGGAAGTATTCTTGTCGGAGATGAGCTAGAGGGGGCGAGTTCAGTCATCAAGCCGGAGCATTACGAAGTCGCCAATGCAATCGGAGCGGCCATATCCCAGGTTTCAGGCAGCATCGATGGGGTCTTCGATATTGTCGCTAAAGGCAGGGACGCTGTGATAGAGGAGGTTAAGGAAGCGGCGAAAAGGGAGGCTGTGAAAGCCGGAGCCGATGAGTCGACATTGGAAATTGTCGAGTTGGAAGAGATACCCCTGGCCTATCTTCCTTCCAATGCCGTCCGTTTTCGTGTGAAAGCCGTAGGGGAATTAAAAAGATAAGTCGTCAGAGGCGGCATAAAAAGGTCTACTAAAGAGAGGAGAGGGAAAGTACAATGGAAGGAAAAAAAGATCTACTTGAGGATTACGGAGTCAATCCGGTTCCCGAAGGGAAAGGGAAAAACTGGTTTGAAATCGGTATCGTGTATTGGGGGTCGGCGATTTGCCTGCCCGCATTTCTTATCGCCGGACTTATCGCCGGTCCTTCCCGCCTGAGTACGGCGGCGGGGGCGTTTTTGTTCGGATCAATTGTTCTGGGTGCGATTTCCATTTTAGTGGGAATTTTGGGCGCGAAAACCAGGCTTTCCACGGGTATGTCCGCCAAGTTCACATTCGGGAGATACGGGGCCAACGTTCTTCAGCTCCTGCTCTTTTTCGGATTATGGGGCTGGTTCGGAGTTCAGCTGGGCTTTATGGTTGCCGGCTTGGGCAACGGAGGACTCGCGTTTGCTCTCGGGGGGGCTGTTCCCGTTTGGCTGCTGAAAATCGTAGGGGGAGTCCTCATGACCCTTTCTGCCATGCTTGGATTCAAAGCCATTGAGAAACTGAGCATTGTTGCCATACCACTCCTTATCATAATAATCCTGGCCACCATTGTCAGTGTTTACAGCGGAGACAAGACTCTTGCCTCCGTCGCTTCGGTAACTGCAGAGGGAGCCATGCCTCTGGGGGCAGCCATCTCTATCGTGATAGGCACCTATATTGTAGGAGCACTGATCGCTCCCGATATAACCCGTTACGCAAAAAGCAAATCGGCCGGCGGATGGGGAATGGCTTTCGGAATGCTCATCGGCTTTCCCGTTGTTCTTATCCTTGGCGCCGTTATGGTTAAAGGAGCAGGGGGAGAAGTGGACTTCTCAAAAGTTATGCTCGCGAATAATTCGGGCTTCTGGTCCGTTCTGGCAGTCCTTGCGATAATTCTTGCCGCCTGGACTACGAACGATAACAACCTCTACTCTGGAGCTCTGTCTCTGAATGCCATGTTCCCTTTCATGAAAAAATGGATGATAACCATTGTCTCGGGAGTCGTGGGGACGGGATTGGCCCTGGCCGGCATAAATACCGCCGCCGGATTTCAGGCTTTTCTGGGGGTCGTCGCCATATTGATACCTCCGGCGGCTTCGGTCATGATTATTGACTATTATTTTTTCAAATGCGAAGAGAACAGATTTTTTAATTCAGAGGAAGCCAATGACGCCGAAGATTTCAGGCCGATTCCTTTCATCGCCTGGATGGTCGGAAGCGCTCTGGGTTTTCTGATTCAGAAAACAAGCCTCCAGATAACTACGGTTCCGGCTCTTGATACGATTATCGTGGCCGGGATCTGCTATGCTGCCATTATGGTGGCTTCAAAGAAGAAAGTTCTAGTCAGCGCGTAGTGTCACGCCATCCGCCGGGGTTCTCCGGCGGATGGCGCCTTCCTACCCTTTAATTGACACTGCGAAATCCAGGGGATAAAATGGTGGCTATATGGCTAAATATGACAAATTGGATAAAGTTGATCTGGAAATCATCAGAAACCTCTGGGATGGCAGAACCCCGTACAGCGAGATAGCTGAAAAGATCAATCTGACCACGAATACGGTTAGGAACAGAGTCAATAAAATGCTGGCCCAGGGCTCATTGCAGATAATAAGCCTTGTTGACCCTGCGGCGATAGAAGGGCATCACTCCGCATTCATAGGAATTAAGGTTGATCCGAGAAAAACGAAGCAGGCGATGGAACAGATCAAGGATTTGAAAGGGATTGTCGGATTAGCCATGATCAGTGGCCGATTCGATATTATGGCGGTCCTCTTATATAACGAAGACTATACTTATGAAAAATTTCTTGATGAGGAATTGATGAAAGTAGAGGGGATTATCAGTACAGAGACTTTTTTTACCGTCGGCAGTGCCAATTTTCAGTTGCGATACGTATTGTAATATGATTTCCCCGGGCCGTTCTTTTTCTCCCTTTATACCCGGTTTCCTGCTATAATTCTCCCCCATGGAAGCCTTGAGACGGATAGAAGCCTATCTGAAAGATCCTGCTTTTCCTCTGGCTCTGAAACATGTGGATTCGCAGAATGATTTGAGTTTTCATAGCCATGACTTTCATGAACTGGTTTATGTGGCCGGAGGACGGGGCGTTCATCTCCTGGGGGAAAACCGCTTTCTTCTGGGAGAGAGCAATGTCTTTCTCATACCCCCCGGGGTGGAGCACGGTTATGAAAAGACGGAGTCTCTGGAACTGTACAACGTTCTTTTCCGTAAAGAGAAAATGCTCCCGACAATTTATGATATGGAATATTTGACCGGTTATCAGCTCCTTTTTCATATCGAGCCGTATCTGGACGGAGCCTGTTCTGACAGGCGGCTGCTTTTTGTCGGGAAGGAGCGGATCCTGGATCTTTTTACCCAACTTGAAAATCGGCTTTCCGATGGTGAAACGGGCTGGCGCTACAGGTCAAAATATCTGTTTGACAGGATAATTCATACCATTCTAACTGAATACATGCCGATCCCGTTCAATTCCCCCCTTGATAAGCTGAGCCGTATCATGCCGTATATCCAGGAAAACCTGGAAAACAGTCTGACACTGGAAGACCTATGCCGGGAAGCAGGCATGTCGCGGAGTTCTCTTACCCGGGCTTTTCAGCAGGTCTACCGGATGAGTCCCATGGAAAAGCTGAGGGAGAGGAGGGTGGATAAAGCCTCCCGTCTCTTGAGAGCGGGCGATCTTTCCATTCAGAGAATAGGGGAGCTCTGCGGTTTCAGTACATCGGCCTATTTCAGCCGGACCTTCCGGGAGGAGACCGGTTTTACCCCTTCCGGATACCGGAAGAAATACAGGGCCCATTCATAATATTGACATTTCCCGGCGGATTTCCGATGATTGATGCATTCTTTAATGCCTTTTAACATCGGGAAGAAGATGAAAGAACTGACGTGGGAAAGCGGAACATTCTCCTTTGAGGGCGCCCTATCCGTAGAACGGGGAGACGGCTGGGTCTGTCCCTGGAGAATCGATTGGGCAAGAAGGGATTTTTTCCCCTATCTCAAGGACGACGGCCGGCCCCAGGGGAGCGCCCCTCCCGCCCGGCAGTGTTCGGGCGTCAGGCTGACCTTTGCCTTTGACGGGGAATTTCTGGCCCTTGATATTGCCGACCCGGAGAGTGATCTTGTTCTGGATCTCTATATCAACTCCCAATTCAGGGAAAGCGTCACCTCCTGCCCGGGGGACCGTCCGGTTCGTTTCGCGCCTCTGGAGCCGGGCTTGAAGCAGGTGGAAATCTGGCTGGACCAGAGGCATGCTTTTCTTTTGAGAAGCCTGAAAGTCGATGAAGGGGCCCATGTTTCGCTCATTCCCCCTGCCCGAAAGCGGTGGATCCATTACGGCAGTTCCATAAGTCATGCCCGTCAGGCCGATTCTCCCTCCCATACCTGGGCTTCCCGTGCCGCCCGGCGCATGGATCTTCATCTGACTAACCTGGGGTTCGCCTCCCATTGCGTCATGGAACCGATGGTCGCCCGGCTGATTCGGGACCTTCCCGCCGATTATATAACTCTCAAGCTGGGGATCAATACCTACGAAGGACCCCTTTCCCGGCGGACTTTTCAGTCCAGTGTCATAGGAATGGTGCAGATTATCCGGGAAAAGCATCCCGATACACCCCTGGCCCTTATCTCTCCCGTCATAAGCCCGTCCCGGGAGTCGGAAAGGGGCTGGGCGGAAGGGCTCTCTCTCAGGGAGATGAGGGAATGCCTCAAGGAAACGGCGGAGATATGCAGAGCCTATGGAGACCGCCGTATCTGTTATGTCGACGGTTTGCGCCTTTTCGGTGCAGAGGATCTGGAGATGCAGCCCGACGGGGTTCATCCCGATTCCAGAGCGCAGCCGATAATGGCCGACCGGTTTATCGAACTGGTCTTCGGAGAGGGGTTTTCGCAGCTGTCGGAATAAATTGACACAGGGTAAATTAATTTGACCCTTTACAGTTGCATGCAATTATTATATACTTGCCCCATCTTTCGCAGGGAAGGGATGATTATGGAGAAAGTAAGAATCGGCCTGGTCGGCCTTAACGGTTTTGCTCAGGTTCATCTGAGAAGTATAGATAATTGTATCGCAGCGGGACTGGCGTCTCTGGATGCCGTAGTCGTCCGTCCGGCGAGCCGGAACAACGATAATTTCAAGGCCGTCGAACCCCGGGGGCTGAGGGTTTACGATACCCTGGATGAAATGCTGGAAGCCGAACAGGGAAAGCTGGATCTTATCGCCATTCCCACTGGAATCGATTCCCACGCCCCTTTCTCCGTCGCCGCGCTCAACAAGGGCTTCGACGTTATGTGTGAGAAACCCGCCGCCGGTACCATGGAAGATGTAAACGACATGCTCGAGGCGCAGAGGGAAACGGGGAAAACTCTGGTTATCGGTTTTCAGAACCTATTCACACCCACCGTTCAGAGGGTTAAAGAGATTCGTCTTGACGGAACCCTCGGAGAGCTGAAAGAGGCGAGGACGAAGGTGTCCTGGCCGCGGGATTCCAAGTATTACAGCCGGAACAGCTGGTCGGGAAAACTGTATATGGAGGGAAAGCCCATCCTTGATTCGCCCCTTCAGAATGCCACGGCCCATTTTCTGCAGAATATGCTGTACGTCGCGGGAAGCACGAAAGAGAGCGGTGTGACTCCGGTGAGCATCTACGGCGAGAACTATCACGCCCAGCCCATCGAATCGGCCGATACCCAGTATATCCGCATAGAGACGGAGGAAGGCCCGGTCATTCAGATGTCCTCCACCCATGCCTGCAAGGAGCTCCACGAGCCTGAGACCGATTACCTCTTTGAAAAGGGACGTATCCATTGGGAAAGGGAGACCTGCGAAGTCTTCCGTTACGAAGACGAGAAAGAGGTCTCCATCGAAAAACTGGATAATTACGATATGGATGTGCAGAAAAGGGTCTTCTGGAATGTCTGCCAGGATCTTCCCGCCGGAAGAACTCCTGCCTGTACGATCGAGAACTCCTGGCAGCAGGTCCTTTGCATCATCAAGCTGTTTGAATCCTCCGATGTCACCGGAATCCCGGCGGACTATTATGAAATAGAGGAGAAGGACGGCGGAGAGAACTATCATGTTCCCGGTATCGAGAAGATGCAGGATGACATGTTCGCCAGGGGAATAGGTTTTGCCGAGGCCGGAGCAGCCTGGGGCAAAGCGGGAAAAAAGGTTATCGCCGGCTAGCCGGATAAACCATTTATATCTTTTTTAAGGCTGTCCGAGTGGTTGCGGGCAGCCTTTTTTGTCAGGATGAAAGCCCATGAAGATGTATCATGTTTACAACAGCAAACCGGCGGACGATGAGCTCAATATTCTTTTTGCCGGCAGTCAGCAGTGCTCCCCCTGTTATAGTTTCAAGGGAAGAAGGGACCATTACATCATTCATTACGTGGTTGAGGGAAGCGGACAGCTTTACATAAATAACAAGAAGCATCAGCTGAAAAGGGGGTGCTCCTTTATTATCTCACCCATGCAGAGGAACAAATATCAGGCGTCTTCCCGAAGTCCCTGGAAATACCGCTGGATAGGTTTTTCCGGAGAACGGGTGAGGGGAATGCTTAAATCTGTCGGCATAAGCGAGAAGGAGTGCATCTTCAGGCAGCCGTTTTCGGAGGAGATGGAGGCTTGTTACCAGGAGATGTTTGAACTTCTTGAGAGCAAGGAATCGGGCTATCATATCCGTATTACGAGCCTTTTTCTGCAGATAATCTGGATGCTTCAAAGGGAAAAGAAGACACTTCCCTCCCTTAACGGCAAGAGTGTCAATTATGTCCGCACAAGTGTTGATTTTATTGAAAGAAACTATTACCAGAAGATTTCCGTTGAGAATATTGCGCAGTTTCTGGGTATTAACAGATCCTACTTTTCCCACCTTTTCCATAAGGAAATAGGGGTTTCCGTGCAGGAATATTTGATCGGTTTTCGTATGGAAAAGGCTAAGGAATACCTAATCTCCAGTGCCTATCTTGTTGAAGAAATCGCCCAGTCCGTGGGTTATCAGAACTATAATACCTTTTCCAAGAGCTTCAGGAAGCTGACCGGTTATTCCCCAACGGAATACAGAAATAAATTTACCGTGAGATTAGACAATTATTACTATGACGAAGAAGAGTGACGAGAGGGTTGTTCTATCATATCTGTAAAATCGATAGGCATCTTGGCCGTATGTCATAATGTTGGATTATTTGATATATCTTTCATAAAATTAGTTATAAATGTTAGTTGCCTTTCTATAAGACATATTTGCTCCTATCCGATAAAAAGACCTTCCACAATTCTGTTTGTATTTCCCTAAATAATTCACATGGAATGAAATAAATTGACGATAGACAATATTGTCATATTGTTTGTTTCACTCGGGATATCAGGGAATCGGCATTTTTTTATGATCCATCCTGAGCTTGCGTCCTGCCGGAAAAAGAGTTACCATTTTTGAAAAAATCAAGGTTTTCCAGAAGGCTTTCTGGGGAATAAGGAAGGATGAAATGATAAAAATCAAAGGTCATATGAAGACGGCGGTTACTGTACTGTTTGCCGTTTCTCTGCTGTTTCTGTCGAGCTGTTCCAAGGATAAGGCAGCCTCTTCCGCAGGCGGCAAGGACGGGACTACATCTCTTACTTTGCTAGGATGGGAGATATATCAGAAGGCCGGAATGGTCGCATTGGCTGATAAATATGAGGAGACCCATCCCAACGTGGATATCACCGTTGATATCTCGACCTGGGGCGAGTACTGGACAAAGCTTGAAGCCATGGCCAATACAAACAGTCTTCCCGACATCTTCTGGATGCATACCAATGAATTTTCCCGTTATGCAGAAGCAGGGCTTCTTGCAGATCTTACCGATCTTTACGCCGATGTGGAGGATAATTATTACTACAAGCATTTCCCCGACAATCTTGTACTGAATGCCACCTACGAGGGACGGATCTACGGGGTTCCCAAGGACTGGGACACAATCGGCCTTGCCTACAATAAAGATATTTTCGATGAAGCCGGCGTCGCCTATCCCGATGACACCTGGACATGGGACACCCTCAAGGAAGTTTCCGATACCATAATGGAAAGGACCGGCAAGTACGGAATGATGGCGCCCCTCAATGAGCAGGAAGGGTTTCTCAATCTTATCTACCAGACCGGCGGATACTATCTGAACGATGACAAAACGAAATCCGGATTCCGTGATCCCGGTACCATCAAGGGATTGGGGGAGTGGATCAGCTGGAACACGGAGAATACCTTCTCTCCCAGCCAGGCCGAACTCTCCGAACTTGGTCAGTTTGAGAGATTTTTCGCCGGAACGGGAGCCATGCTCTATATGGGAAGCTGGGGCATCAATAACCTCTATATCAATTATCCCGACCTGAACTGGGATATTGCCGTTCTTCCCAAATGCCCCGATCCCGTAGCGGGTGACGGAAGAGCCAGTATCTATAACGGCTTGAGTTACGCCACCGGTTCGGGCAATAAAAATCTTGATGTCGTCAAGGACGTCCTGAAATTCCTTGGTACGAAGGAAGCGGCCATCATTCATGGTGAAAATGGAGCGGCTATCCCCGCCTATAACGGCACCGGTGATTCCTGGATCAATAATTACGAGGGTAAGAACGTGAAAGCCTTCGTGGAAATGATGGATTACGGTGTCCAGTTCCCCTATTCCAAGACAAAAAATGAATGGTACCCGAAAATGGAGAGTTTGATCCTCGATGTCTACAACGGCACGAAAACTCTTGATGAATGCACTCTGGAGTGTCAGAAAATCGTGGACGGTTATCTGGCTACAGAGAATTAAGGTGGTACAGGTCGGGGAGATAGGGTTATGCAAAAGCAAGGAATGAAAGCCAAATTAAGCAATGGGCAGTACAAACAGTCGCTAATTGATTCTTTGGCGGGACTTGGAATGATCGCTCCGACCATAATTGGATTGATTATCCTGAATATTTACCCCTTCCTGAGGACCGTCTGGATGAGTTTTCATAAATCCGGGTCCTTTGGAAAGTGGACTTTTATCGGCATGAAGAATTACGCCGATATGTTCTCTTCCTCTGATTTTTGGAGGTATACGGGAAACACGATGATGTTCGCCCTGTTCACGGTTCCTCTGACGATCATGATCGCCATGTTCATCGCCGTCTTGCTGAATCAGAAGATAGGAGGTAAAGCTATCTTCCGGGGAATCTATTTTCTGCCCATGGTGGTAGCTCCCGCAGCTATCGCCATGGTATGGAAGTGGATGCTCAATACCGAATTCGGCATTGTGAATATCATTCTGGGCTATCTGGGTGTGGCGACGAAAGTTAACTGGATCACGAATCCGAATACCGTTCTTTTCGCCTGTTCCGTCGTCACCATCTGGAGCAGCATCGGCTATGACGCCATTTTGCTTCTTTCCGGTCTTCAGTCCATTCCCACCACCTATTATGAGGCGGCAACAATAGACGGAGCCTCTCCGGTAAGAAAATTTTTCTCTATTACCCTCCCCATGGTTTCTCCCACAATGTTCTTCGTTGTGATAATGAGGATTATGGCGGCCATTAAAATCTTCGATGTCATCTATATGATGGTCGAGCAGACGAATCCGGCCATAAAGAATGCGAAGAGCCTTATGTACTACTTCTACAGGGAGTCTTTTGTTATGAATAACAAAGGCTACGGTTCGGCTCTGGCGCTTTGGATGGTTCTGATCATCGCCCTGGTTACTTATGTGCAGTTTCTTGGTCAGAAGAAATGGGTCAACTACGACGTTTGACAGGCGGGGATAGATAAATGAAACAAAATACAAAGATTAATACCATAGCGTACGCATTACTGATATTCGGAAGTGTCATAATGATCTTTCCTTTTATCTGGATGCTCTTCACCAGCTTCAAAACGGTTCCCGAAACAACTCTGATCCCTCCGCAGCTGTTTCCTGACAGTTTCGCCAACTTTTCCGCCTACAAACAGGCCACAACAAGTCTGCCCTTTCTGAATTTGTACTATAATACGATTTCCATGATCTTGTTCAGAATCATATGCGCGGCTGTGTTTTCCTCCCTGGCGGCTTACGCCTTTGCTAAGATCAATTTTCCCTTGAAGAATCTTTTCTTCGCCATCGTGATCTCCCAGCTGATGTTTCCGCCCCAGATATATATTATCCCCCAGTACGAGATGATAGCGAAGATGGGAAGAGCCGATTCTATCTTTGCGCTTGTTTTTCCGGGACTGGTAAGTGCTTTCGGAACGTTTTTCCTGAGGCAGGCTCACATGGGGATACCTAATGATCTGATTGAGGCGACGAGGATTGACGGATGCGGGCATCTTAAGACTTTCTGGGTGATCGCCGTGCCGCTTACCAAGACACCCCTTGCCGCTCTATCGGTTTTTACCGCTTTGTTTGCCTACGGCGATCTCATGTGGCCGCTCATCGTAAACACGAAAACGGAGATGTTGACTCTGGCTTCCGGGCTTTCAACCCTCAAGGGGCAGTTTGCCGTTAATTATCCGAACCTTATGGCCGGTTCCGTGCTGGCGATGATTCCCATGATAATTATTTATTTGATATTCCAGAAACAGTTTATTGAGGGAATTGCCTTGACCGGAACAAAATCATAGTTTCTAAAATACGTCACTTTCACGAGGAGAATAGCATGGAAAAAAAGATCAAAATAGCCTTCATAGGCGCGGGCAGTCTGGTATTTGCCAGAACGCTTTTCACGGATATCATATCGGTCCCCGAACTACAGGACTGCGATATCTCTTTCACCGATATCAACAAGGGTAACCTGGAAAAGGTGAAGGACCTGTGCCAGCGCGATCTGGATGCCGCCGGGATCGGGATAAAAATTCAGACGTCCACTGACAGGAGAGAGGCTTTTGCCGGGGCCAAATACATCATCAACCTTGTAAGAATCGGCGGTCTGGAAGCCTTCGAGACCGATATCGATATACCCCTGAAGTACGGCGTCGACCAGTGCGTGGGCGATACGCTCTGCACCGGCGGTATCATGTACGGGCAGAGGGTCATCAACGAGATGCTGAATTTCTGCAAGGACATCAGAGAGGTCGCCGCCCCGGACGCTCTCCTTTTGAATTATTCCAACCCCAACGCCATGGCCACCTGGGCCTGCAACAAATACGGCAAAGTCAACACCATCGGCCTGTGCCACGGCGAGATCCACGGGGAGCACCAGATTGCCGAAGTGTTGGATATTCCCCACGAAGAGCTGGATATCATCTGCGCCGGCATCAATCACCAGACCTGGTACACATCGGTGAAGCACAAGGGTGAGGATATGCTGGGCAAGCTGCTCGCCGGCTTCGAGGCCCATGAGAAATTCAGCGAGGAGGAGAAGGTCCGCATCGATATTCTCAAGCGATTCGGCTACTACTCCACCGAATCGAACGGGCACCTCTCCGAGTACGTGGCCTGGTACAGGAAACGTCCCGATGAGATCGAGCAGTGGATCAATCTGGACAGCTGGATCAACGGGGAGACCGGCGGCTACCTGAGAGTCACTCGGGAGGAGCGTAACTGGTTTGATACGGAGTATCCCAAGCTTCTCGAAGAGCCCTGCAAGAAGTTCGACGGCAGCGACCGGGGAAAGGAGCACTGCTCCTACATCATCGAGTCTCTGGAAACGGGCCGCCCCTACCGGGGGCACTTCAACGTGATGAACGAAGGATGCATCACCAATCTTCCCGCCGAATCGGTGGTGGAAGTGCCCTGTTACGTGGACGGCAACGGAATCTCCGTTCCCCGGGTGGGCGACTTGCCCCTGGGATGCGCGGCGGTCTGTTCCCAGTCCATCTGGGTACAGAAACTGGCCGTGGAAGCCGCTGTGGCGGGAGACGAGACGCTTTTGAAGCAGGCGGCTCTGATGGATCCCCTGACCGGGGCGGTCTGCAATCCCCCGGAAGTCTGGCAGATGATCGACGAGATGCTTATCGCCCAGGAGAAGTGGCTGCCCCAGTACGGCAAGGCTATTGAAGCGGCGAAGGCGCGGTTCGCGAAGGGCGGTCTGATTAAGACCAACGAAGGCTACCGGGGCGCCGTCCGCATCAAGGACAAGACCATCGAGGAGATCTCCAAAGAGAGGGAGAGCCGCACCATAACGGCGGAATAGGACTCTATGCGGGGACCGGCCGGTTTATCGCGGAGAGCTCTTTCGTCATCTGACGGAACTCCCGGGGTGAATGGCCGGTCGTCTTTCTAAACTGCCGGCTGAAGTAATTGCTGTCCCCGAAACCGCAGAGGGCGGCAATCTCTCCGATGGGGGCGTCGGTGTTCATCAGCTGGGCCTTGGCCGCCTGGACACGCAGGCTCAAAAGGTACTGCACCGGGGACATTCCATAGAGGGAAAGGAAGAGCCTCTGGAACTGCCGGAGGGAGATATTCGCTTTCTCCGCGATCTCCGGAACGCGAATATCCCGGGTGAAATTCTCCTCCATATAGGCCAGCCCGTGACCGAGCCGGGCGGTGGTGTCGTCGGAAATGTGCTTGGGATGTTCATAGCTCCTGGTGATCGTCACGGCCAGATCGAGAAAGCTGGACTTGAGCTTGGCCTGATACCCGGGACGCCTGTTATCATACTCGTCGGTCATGCTCTCCAGAAGCTTCCGGCATTTCACCAGTTCCGCGGCGGAGAGCTGATGGCAGTTTATCTGTTTTTTCGGTCCCGATTCATGCTCCATGACAAAGAGGTACTGGAAGCCGGGGAGGGCTCTCAGATCGCCCAGAAACGTCAGCATATCTTCACCAAACATAATCACGTTAACGATTTCCAGATCCTTGTTGTCAAAATACCCATGCTCGTCCTTGGGTTTGACCACGAAGGTCGTGCCCGGTGAAATCCGGTGGGACATGCCGTTCAGCCGGTGGGTCCCCGTGCCTCCCAGAACGATGACCAGTTCGCTGAAGTCATGCTTGTGCAGGGGGTAATCTCCCTTCATGCAGGATCTGGTAAGACCCAGGGGAGATTGGGAATCGTTGATTATATCCCGGTACATCCAGGTGTGGTTCATGTCGTAATTATGCTAAAATATGACTTAAAATGCAAGGAAAATTACCGTAGGATAGGCCACAATAAGGGAAATTCCAAAGTCGGGGCGAGACAGACCGGTGCAGATCGGCTTAAAGGGCTTCGTCCTTTGTCAGGAGAAAAACGATGAATATGACCTGGAGATGGTTCGGCGAAGGGAATGACAGTATTTCCCTTGAGCAGATAAAGCAGATTCCCGGAGTGGAGGGAATCGTATGGTCTCTCCATGATATTCCCGCCGGAGAAGACTGGCCGGAAGAGAGGATCGAAGAGGTCCTCGGGCAGATCAGAAAGCTCGGATTCAACGGGGACGTGGTGGAAAGCGTAAATATTCACGACGCCATTAAAATCGGCCTTCCCGAGAGAGATAAATACATCGATAACTACATTTCGACGATCAGGAAGCTCGGCAAAGCCGGCGTCAAAGTTATCTGTTACAACTTCATGCCCGTATTCGACTGGGTCAGAACCGATCTCTACAGGAAAGCCGAGGACGGCTCCAACGCTCTTTTTTACGAGAAGGCTCTGGCCGAGAGGGATCCGAAGGAACTGATTAAGGACGTTCTGGGCGGGGCCAAGGATTTCACCCTGCCCGGGTGGGAACCGGAAAGACTGGCTTCCATCGAGAATCTTTTCGCCGCCTACAAAGAGGTGGATGAGGAGAAGCTGACGGAAAACTGCAAGTATTTCCTGGAAAGGATCATTCCCGCCTGCGAGGAGTTCGGCGTGAGAATGGCCGTACATCCCGACGATCCGCCCTGGCCCATCTACGGGCTTCCACGGATCGTGCGGAGCGCCGATCATATCCGCCGCTATCTGAGCCTGGTCGACAGCCCCAGCAACGGCCTGACCTTCTGCACCGGTTCCCTCGGAGCCAACGGGGATAACGACCTTCTTGCCATGGCAGAGGAATTTCACGACCGCATCGCCTTCGTTCATCTTCGGAACCTGAAGAGAAACGACAAGGGCGATTTTATAGAATCGAGCCATAAAACATCCGACGGTGATGTTGATATGGCCGGATTAATGGAATTGTTCCACAGAAATGGTTACAATGGATATATTAGACCCGATCACGGACGTCATATCTGGGGTGAAGAATCAGAATGCCGTCCCGGGTACGGGCTGTATGACAGAGCGCTGGGAGTGATGTATCTCCAGGGGCTCTGGGATGCCTACGCACAGGGAGATAAGAAATGAAACTGACACTAGCAGACAAGAAAGCCGGCAACTGGGCCGGTTGGGAAGGAGAACTTCCCCGGTTCGATATCGAGGAAATGAGAAAGAAGACCAAGGCCAGCCCCGAATGGGTTCACTTCGGCGCGGGTAATATCTTCCGCGGATTCGTCTCTTCCAATCATCAGAAACTGCTGGAAGCGGGTAAGGCCAGTACCGGTATCATCGCCGTGGAAACCTTCGACTATGAGATCATCGAGAAAATTTACGAGCCCTTTGATAACCTGACTCTCAACGTGACCGCTCTGTCCGACGGAAAACTGGAAAAAGAGATTCTCGCCGGAATCGCCGAGGCCCTGACGGGAGACTTTTCCAACGCCGCCCACAAAGCCAGACTGGAAGAGATCTTCACCCATAAGGATCTGAAGATGGTAAGCTTCACCATCACAGAGAAGGGTTATGCCCTTACCGATGGAAAGGGTGACCTTCTGAACATCGTCAAAGAGGACATGGAAAGAGGCCCCGAAGGAGCCCGCCATGTGATGGCCATCCTCACCGCCCTTATGTACAAGCGTTTCAAAGCGGGCGAGCTTCCCGTGGCTCTGGTGAGCATGGACAACTGCTCCCATAACGGCGAGAAACTGCAGAATGCCGTTCTTCAGATGACCGAAGAGTGGGAGAAACGGGGACTGACAGAACCGGCTTTCACCGCCTATATGAAAAACGGTTCCAAAGTGTCTTTTCCCTGGAGCATGATCGACCGGATCACTCCCCGTCCCAACGAGGGCATCAAAGAGCTCCTCGAGAAGGAAGGCTGGGAAGATATGGACGTGGTCATCACAGGCAAAAGCACCTACATCGCGCCCTTCGTCAACGCCGAAGAGACCCGCTACCTCTTCATCGAGGACTCTTTTCCCAACGGAAAGCTCCCCCTGGATGAAACGGACGGTATCTGGTTCACCGACCGGGAAACGGTCAACAAGGTGGAGACCATGAAGGTCACCACCTGTCTGAACCCCCTCCACACGGCCATCGCCTGCATCGGTTCCCTGATGAACTACACCCTGGTGTCCAAAGCCGTTCAGGATAAGGATATCGATAGGCTGATCCACCTTATCGGCTATGAAGAGGGCCTTCCCGTCGTAACCGACCCGGGCATCATCAAGCCCAGGGACTTCCTGGATCAGGTTTACCTGAAGAGGTTCCCCAACCCTTATATCCCCGATGCTCCCCAGAGGATCGCCACGGACACCTCCATGAAAGTGGGCATCCGTTTCGGCGAGACGATTAAATCCTACGTGGCCGCTTCCGATAAGGACGCTTCCTCCCTCGTGGGTATTCCCCTGGCTATCGCCGGCTGGTTTCGCTACCTCCTGGCCGTGGACGAGGAGGGCAAGCCCATGGATGTCAGCTCCGATCCCCGCAAGGATGAGATCCAGAGCCGGCTGAACATGGCCGAACCCTTCGGAAAGCCCGCCGATCTGAAAGAGTTCCTGACCAGCAAGGAGATCTTCGGTTCCGACTTGGTAGCCGCCGGTCTGGGCGAGAAGATTCAGGGTTACTTCGAAGAGATGTGTGCCGGTCCCGGCGCCGTCCGCGAGGTTCTGAAGAAATATCTCTAAAACCTGCTGCCGGGTCTTTTCAGATCCGGCAGACTCCTAGATAAGGTCCGCTCCTCCCGAGGAGATAAGGGCCTTGTTCTTGTAGGAATTGGGGGAGAGTCCCGTCATTCTCTTGAACGTTTTGCTGAAGTAATAGATATCGGAGAAACCCGTTTTGTCCGAGACCTCCCCCACCGTATACTCTCCCGTTTCCAGAAGGGAGGCGGCCTTGTTTATCCTCACATGGTTGATGAAGTCGGAAATCCCCGTCCCTTCGGTTTTTTTGAAAAGGGAGCCGCAGTAGGCCGGGTGGAGCTTTGCTTTCCGGGCGAGGGAGGAGATGGTCAGCTTTTTGTCGTAATTCTGAAGGATGTGGCGCTTGATGATTTCCACATGGGCGTTCAGCGGGGCTTCCCGGTTTTCGTAAACCACTTTATGCAGAATAAGGGAGAAAAGCGCCTGGCACTTCATCTGGTAGCCCGGCCGTTTCTGGAGCCATTCGAAATCCAGTTCGGTAAAAAGACTCAGGAAATCCCCCAGACCCCCGGTGGCTGTCACTTCGGGCAGGTCGAGCGATTCGTCGTCGTTCAGCAGAAAATCCAGGGAGACGCAGGTCATGCCCCGGGTCGTGGCGCTGCGGATGCTTCCCGGCGCCAGAAAGAGAATGTCCCCTTCTTCCACCGTCCTCGGTCTGCCGTTGATGATATAGTCGGCGCTCCCCTTGAGGACGAACAGCAGATCATAGAAAAGAATCTCCTGCTCGTTGATCTGCCAGTTGGGAAGGCACTCCTTTTTCACGAAGTAGCAGAGCCTCGGATGGAGAGCGGGTGCCAGCTCCGTTTCGTGGAATATACTGGGTCTTTCATTGTTCAGGGATTCATCCATGGAGGCTTCCTCGTCTGTTATCTTTAATTATTACAAATAAAATATACTTGACTCATTTTCTTGTAAAGTAGGATGTGCTAGTTTTATTCCTATTATATTAATACGGAGGAGTTTAGGTTTATGATGAATGTTGCCGTAATAGGAACGGGAAACATCGCTCCCAATCATATAGAGGGGCTTTTAGAATTTCCCGATAGGTGCCGCATCACCGCCCTTGTTGATATCTATCCCGAGAAGGCCGAGGCGATGAAAAAGCGTTTCGGACTGGACTGCCGGATTTTTGATTCCCATGAAAAACTGCTTGCTTCGGACGTCCCCTTTGACCTGGTTCACGTGTGTACTCCCCCCTACGTACATGCCCCTATCGCCGTAGATATGATGGATGCGGGAAAAAACGTGGTTGTGGAGAAGCCCATGGCCGCCTCGCTGGAAGAGTGCGACAGAATGAACGAAGCGGAGAAGAGAAACGGCGTGGTCATGGCCTGTATCGCCCAGAACCGTTTCCGCGATTCCATATATAAGCTTAAGAAGACCCTGGACGGAGGAAAGGCGGGCAAACTGCGCGTGGCCCATGTGAACTCCCTCTGGTGGCGGGGACACTGCTACTACGATCTCTGGTGGAGAGGTCTCTGGGAAAAGGAGGGCGGCGGTCCGACCCTTAACCATGCTGTTCACCACATCGATATGATCAACTGGATCCAGGGCGAGCTTCCCGCGGAAGTGACCGCTGTTCTGGGAAACGTGATGCACGATAACTCGGAAGTGGAAGACGTTTCCTTTGCCGCCCTGCGCTATAAGGACGGCTCCATGGCTCAGGTGACAAGTTCCGTTGTTCATCACGGTGAAGAGCAGGGGCTGGTCCTCCAGTGCGAGAAAGCGAAAATCGAGGCCCCCTGGGATACCTACGCCAGCACTTCCCTCCAGAACGGCTTCCCCGAAAGAAACGAGACTCTGGAAAAGGAGCTGAATGACGATTACGAGGCTATGCCCAACCTGAAGTATGAAGGGCATACCGGCGAGATCGATGATATTCTGAACGCCCTGGAGAAGGGAGAACGTCCCATGATTACCGGGGAGGACGGACGGAAGACGGTGGAACTGATTTCGGCCATCTACAAGTCGGGATGCCGGAAGGAGACCGTTACTCTGCCCTTGAGCAAGGATGACGATTTTTATACTTTCCAGGGAATCCTGGATAATGCTGTCAGGTTTTACAAGAAAACATCGAATGTAGAGAATTTCGCCGCGGAGGAAATAACCGTGGGCAATTACAAAGATAAGTGAGGTTGATTTTATGGCTAAGAAGGAAGGATTAAACTACGCTCCCAAGGGAAAACCCAATCCTGTTGTTAAGGAAGGGGAGTTCGTATTCGCCGCTGTGGGACTCGATCACGGTCATATCTACGGCATGTCCAACGGTCTGGTGGAGGCGGGAGCCACCCTCAAATGGGTTTACGATCCCGATTCCGAGAAGGTTAAGGCCTTTATGAAGGCTTTTCCCCAGGTCAAGGCGGCCGACTCGGAAGAGCAGGTTCTTTCCGATGATGAAGTGAAGCTCGTCGCCGGGGCATGCATAACCTCCGAACGGGCCGATCTGGGCGTGCGCGTTATGAAGGCGGGCAAGGACTATTTTACCGACAAGGCTCCCCTGACGACCCTGGAGCAGCTGGATATAGTTAAGAAGGTCTGTGCCGAGACGGGTAAAAAATACGCCGTCAGCTACAGCGAGCGTCTTCAGGTGGAAAGTGCCGTTTTCGCCGGCGAACTGATAGAGCAGGGCGCCATCGGTAAAGTCGTCCAGGTTCTGGGACTGGGGCCGCACCGGCTTTCCGCCGACAAGAGACCGGCCTGGTTCTTCGAAAAGGAGAAATACGGCGGTATCCTGTGCGATATCGGAAGCCACCAGATAGAGCAGTTCCTCTTCTATACGGGAGCCACCGACGCCACGATCGTCTCCAGTCAGATCGCCAACTACAGCCATCCCGAATACCCCGAACTGGACGATTTCGGCGATTGTACCGTGGTGGGAAACAATGGGGCCACCGGGTATTTCCGGGTCGACTGGTTCACCCCCGACGGTCTCTCCACCTGGGGTGACGGACGTATGTTCATCCTGGGAACCGAGGGTTATATCGAGCTCAGAAAGTATGTGGATGTGGCCCGGTCGGAAGAGGAAAACCATGTTTTCCTCGTGAACGGGGAAGGCGAAAAATACATTAACGTCAACGGTAAAGTGGGATTTCCCTTCTTCGGACAGCTTGTCCTTGACTGTATCAACAGAACGGAAAACGCCATGACCCAGGAACACGCTTTCAAAGCGGCCGAGTTGTGTGTGAAAGCACAGATGGCGGCGAAGAAGATTTCCTGATTCCCCGTGTGTTGAGAGAAAGCTTCCGGTTTCTACCCGGAAGCTTTTTTTTTGCATTTTTCCGCAAATTTCTGAACTTTTTCCTGGGAAATCTAAAAAATGTCCAAGTCTTGATAAAATACGTACATCTCCTTATGGGAAAAACGGGCTCATAATTGAATCATCTTTAAGGAGGTGTTTGTGAAAAAACTATCCATTTTTTTGTTGATCCTGTCTCTTTGTGCTTTCAGCGCCATGGCTAACGGCCAGGGTGACGGAGCTTCTTCAGACGGTCCCGTTACTGTACAGTACGGCTTCTGGGGAAACCCCGACGGTATCGGAGTTGAGCAGGATATCATTGATGCATTCGAAGCATCCAATCCCACACTCAAGGTTGAACCGGTTGTTTCCGGCTACAACGAATACCATACGAAACTCCTGACCCTTCTGGCCGGCGGTAACGCCCCCGATGTCATGAGAATCGACTCCTACTTTTTCCAGGACTTCACTCAGATGAACGCCCTTCGCCCCCTCGGTGATCTCGTGGCCCGCGACGGTGTCGACCTGAGCGCCTACTACCAGCAGGGCGTTGCCGAGAACACCTACAAGGGTGAACTCTACGGTCTTCCCTGGGGAACTGCCGCCATCTATATGCTCATCAATCTGGATGTCATGGAGCAGGCCGGCGTTGAACTTCCTTCCCTCGACTGGAACATGGATGATTTCGAAGAGATCGTCAGGGCTTTCGCCGGAATCGACGATACCTACGGTTACGCCTTCGAGCTGAACAACATGTCCGCCATGCTGCCCTATATCTGGGCCAACGGCGCCGACGTTTTCAGTGCCGACAGAAGCAAGTTCACCATGAATGCCAGCGCCGCTACGGACGCTATGCAGAGAATCGCCGACCTTTACCAGGAAGGACTTATGCCCCAGGACTGTGTCACCGCTGACGCCGATATCCTGACCCGCTGGTTCATCAACAACAAGGTCGCCATGAGAATGGGTTCCGCCGCAGAAATCCTGAGCCTTCAGAAGGTTGACGGTATCCGCTTCGAAGCTTTCCCCATGCCTACCGGTGTTGCCAAGGAAGCCACGATCTTCAAATCCAACATCATCGGTCTGAACAATCAGTCCAAAAAGACCGAAGACGCATGGACCTTCCTCAAGTTCCTCCGCGGACCGGAAGGACAGGGAGAAACTCTCTACATGAAAGCCAAGAGAATGCCCCCCACCATCGACGATGAGAAATACTGGAGCCTTTACGCCGATCCTACCAAATATCCCAAGATGATCGAAAAGAACTCCCGTGAAATCGCTGCCAGCTACGGACACAACCTGCCCATCAGACCGGGCTGGTTGGAAGTACAGCAGCTGCTCTGCCCCGCTTACCAGCAGATTTTCCTCGGCGAGCTTAGCGCCCAGGAAGCCATGGACGGTATAGCACCCAAGGTTCAGGCCGTTCTGGACAGAACCGCCAAATAAAAACGATAACCCAAAACCAACTATAACCCGGTCCCTTCTGGGGCCGGGATTCTTAAGGATTTAATGACGTTATGAGTAAAACTGCCCAAAACATCGTAACTCAGCGTAAAAAAAAGGAATATCTGGCGGCTTTTCTTTTCCTGCTGCCTAACCTGGTCGGATTTGTCCTTTTTATGCTGGTCCCCTCATTGGGATCTTTCATCATGGGATTTACCGATTGGAATCTGCTCACATCCCCTACTTTTGTGGGACTGGCCAATTTCAAGGAACTCCTTGCTGACGATCTATTCTGGAAAACCCTGGTAAATACGGTATATTATACATTTATCAAGGTGCCTCTCAATTTGTTCCTTTCCCTGCTGCTGGCCATACTGTTAAATAGACAACTACGCGGGCGGGACCTTTTCAGGGTGATGACTTTTCTCCCCATGGTCTGTTCCTCCGTTTCCATAGCCCTTATCTGGAAGCCCCTCATGGAGTCCACCGATCAGGGTCTTCTCAACCATTTTCTCGGCTGGTTTCATCTGGGACCCTATCCGTGGATCAATTCCATACCCTGGGCCATGCCCAGTGTAATTCTCGTGGGTATCTGGAAAGAGCTGGGTTACTTCATGGTCATTTTCCTCGCCGGGCTTCAGGGCATTTCCAAGTCCTATTACGAAGCGGCGGAAATCGACGGGGCAGGGCCGATAAGCGAGTTCGTCCATATCACGCTCCCCCTGATTTCACCGACCACGTTCTTCGTCTTTGTCACGTCGATCATCGGATCCTTCCAGATCTTCGACCTGACATCGGTACTCACCGCAGGAGGACCGGGTAACGCGACGAATACCATGGTAATGTATATCTATCAGGCCGGTTTCCGGTTCTTCCGCATGGGATACGCCTCGGCACTCGCCTTAGTCCTGTTTATCGTGATCTTCATTTTCACCATGATTCAGGACCGCGCTTCCAAAAAATGGGTTCATTACGAATAGGAGTCTGACATGATAGGAAAATCCAAACCCCAGACCATAGTTCTGAGTTATGTATTCTTAATATTTCTGTTTTTCGTCATGTTCGTCCCCTTCTGGTGGACCGTGGCGACATCGTTCAAAACCTTTGATGAGGTGTACACCCGTTCCTACTCGCTGATCCCGAACCAGTTCAAGCTGACGAACTACAAGGCGGTCTTCGCGAGTACCCCCTTCGGCATGTACTTCCTCAATACGGTCAAGGTTTCCGCCGCCGTCTGTCTCGGTACGCTCCTGACATCGGCCATGGCGGCTTACGCCTTCTCACGGCTGGAATTCCCCGGAAGGGACGGGCTGTTCTTCGTCTATCTCTCCACACTGATGATTCCCCGGCAGGTCGTGCTGGTTCCGGACTTCATCCTCTTCAAATGGATGGGCCTTCTGAACACCCACTGGACCCTTGTCTTTACGGGTATTTTCACCGCCTACGGAACCTTTCTGCTCAGGCAGTTTTTCTTCGGGATTCCCCGGGAACTGGAAGAAGCGGCCGTTATGGACGGATACGGCTATTTCAGCCGATTCACCAAAATCGTGCTTCCCCTGGCCAAACCGGCTCTGGCGACGCTGTTCATTTTCACCCTGCTCCAGATCTGGAACGAGTACCTCTACGCTCTGGTATTCATCAATTCCGACGTGAAGAGAACCCTGACCCTGGGACTGTCCCTGCTAACGGGAGATATGGATGTTCAGTGGAACCTCGTCATGGCGGCCACGACCATCTCCATACTGCCGATTGTGGCTGTCTACCTGAGCGCCCAGAGGTTTTTTATCGAAGGCATTGCCTTGACGGGTGTGAAGGGATAAAATAGTAGTATGCTGCGTGTCATGATAATAGAAGACGAGCCCTCTGCCATGGACCGGTTTTCCGGTTATGTGGAAAGCTACGGCGATTGTCTGAATGTCACGGCACGGGCCTATACTTCCGAAGAGGGCTGGGATCAGTTTCTTGTGGAAAAGCCGGATATCATCTTCACCGATATCCGGATTCCCGGCGAGAACGGCCTGGTCCTGGCCGACCGGTTCAGAAAAGCGGGCTGGAAGGGGGAGCTTGTCATCATCAGCGGTTATGACGACTTTTCCTACGCCCAGAAAGCGTTGAAGATCTCGGCGGCCGATTACCTTTTGAAACCTGTCTTCCAGGAGGATTTCAACCGCATTCTCGACCAGCTTATGGAGAGGATGCGGGAAGAGTCGGTCCTGGAAGAGGAAGACGACGACATGGTCTGTCCCGAACATATTCTGCGGGCGAAGCAGTATGTGGAGATACATCTGGAAGAGGATATCTCCCTGACCGATGCGGCGGAGTACGCCTTTGTCTCCTCCTCCTACTTGAGTTCGAGTTTTCATAAATTTCTCGGCGTCACCTTTATCGAATATATCAGGAATCTGAGAATCGATAAGGCCAAGGAAATGCTCAAATCCTCCCGCCTCACCCTAAGGGAGATAGGGGAAAAATGCGGTCTGGCCGATCCATCCTATTTCCACAGGTCTTTCAAGAAGACGACGGGAGTCTCTCCGAGCCGCTTTCGGAAGGAGTTTCACAGGGGAACCGCTTGAGACGGACCCCGCCCTTTTTCCACCGCCTCCTGATCTTCAGCATCTGTCTCATTACGGCCTGCATTCTCCTTTTCAGTTTCATTACCTACCGCAGAATCTCCCGGGATCTTAACAGTCTCAGCAGGCAGATGATGCTTAACCAGGTCCTTTCCGTTGAGAACAGCTATACCTCCCTGGTCGATGAGATGTCCGGCCGGCTGAATTCCCTCATGACTATGATCAAACGGGAGGCGATTGAGGGGGAGAGAGTCCGTGAGGTTCTGGACAGCATGATGGCCTCTTTCCCCGAATACAGGCATATCTGGATCATAAGAAGAAACGGGGAGCTCCTTAGCGATTCCGGTACGAACGGGGACTATCTTTCCCAGACGGACTGGTGGAAGGAATTCAAGGACAGGGCGGCCATTGACGGAAACCCCGATTACCAGGGCCAGTACGTCGTCGCTCCCTTTCCCGGCGTTCCCTACAAGGACGCCATGGGGCTGAACACAATTCTCCCGGTCTCCTTTTTCCTGCTCTCCAGTATCAATACCGCCGGTGTGGCCTTTACCGAAATGGATGTCACGACGGTGCTGCAGAGAACTAAGCTCATCAGCGAACTGCTCAGCGGTACCAATTCCTATCCCATTAATATTTCTCTCTATGACAAATCGGGCCGTCTTCTGGAGACATCGGGCAATCTGTTTCCCGTGGTGGCCGATAATCCGGCCGGCGGCAGCGTCCCGCTCCTTGTGCCTTTCGAAGACTTGCGGTACTCCTCGGGAGCCGTGTTCGTCCAGGATGATGAGCGGGTATCCGTCTTTTCCCGCAATACGACGCTGGGCCTGGTATTCGCCGGCTCCCTGCCCAAGGATGCCATTAACAGCAATGCCCGCAGGGCCGCCCTCTACATACTCGTTATCGGGGTTTTCTGCCTGTTGTCCGTTCTGGGGCTGGGACTGCTCCTGCTGGGGACCTATTACAGGATGAAGCACTACGAAAAGGAGCAGGCCTCGGCCCGGTTCCAAAGTCTTCAGAACAAAATGAATCCACACTTCCTGTTCAACACTCTGGACAGTCTGGTCGGAGTGGCGGAGCAGCGTGATTTCACCATGCTCATCAGCATGCTGCGCCATCTCTCCTATATCCTCCACATGAATCTGAGGATAACCAGGGACATCATTCCCCTGTCCGATGAGATCCGCTATATAGAGAGCTATGTGGCTCTGCAGAAAATCCGATATAAAGAGGGCTTCTCCTTTGAGCTGAAGCTGCCGGAAAGCTGCGATGAACTGGAGATCCTCCGGTTCTGCCTGCAGCCCGTTGTGGAGAACTGCTTTGTTCACGGCGTCTCCCTGCACAGAGGCTTTGTGGCAGTCAAAATGGCTCTGGAGAGAAGGGACAACTATCTCTGCTGCGACGTCACAAATACCTGTTCCTCCGCCACGGCTGAGACGTTGGAGAAGCTGCGGGCCCAGCTGTCCGGAGACGGGCAGGGGACGAAGGAGAACCGATTGGGGCTCTTAAGCATTCATAAAAGGCTGCGGATTCTTTACGGCGATGAATACGGCATCGAGTTACCCCCCCAGAGAGACGTCTTTCACGTTCGCATCTATATGCCCGTTCTCTGCTGATTTACCCCCCGGCCTTTCTCTGCGATGACAATCCTTTTTTTACTTGGGCTATCCTGTGTCAGTTTGATGAACCGGCGCCCTTTCCTCTTAACGGGACATCCGTATTGATGTAATATTTGTAATTATGAATAAACCGATTGAACAGGATTTACATATCCATACAAACTACTCCTACGGCGATTCCGCCATTGAGCCCCAGCAGACATTAGATCTGATCAAATCCCTGGATCATGCCCGGATAACCGGCATAAGCGATCATTTCGAATATGTGACAGAGAACTTTATTGAGTACCGTGACGATGTGCATGGCCATGGATTCTGGTGCGGATGCGAGATTAATCTCTCAAGCGACGTTCCCCGGGCCCTGGAGCTTCCCTTTGATTACTATATATTTCACTGCCGCAACGAAGAGTCCGAATACCGCGGTGCCGAGAAGCTTCTCGAATCGGGAAAACCCCTTATCATCTCCCACCCCATCGCCATAGGGGCGGATCTGGCCAAGGTTCCCACCGGATGCTTCATCGAAGTTAACAACCGCTATATCTGGAAGGCGGAGGACTACAGGAGCTACTATGCCCCCCATCTGGACCGGTTCCGTTTTGTCCTGGGGTCTGATGCGCATAAGCCCAACTGGCTTAACCATGTGGTCGCCCAGTACGCGGCGGAGCAGATGGGTATTGTTCCCGCTCTGGTTTTCAATGCTCCCTATGTCTCCGCCGAAAAGAGGGAACCCGCCGGGGTAAAGGCGTAAATCGGGAATCGATTACGGCCGGATGGCATTCTATGATGACGAAATGAGGAATTTCCGGGATACGAAACACCTAGGGGGCCGCGGCGTCATTCCTGATGGGGCAGGTACGGCAGTACTCTTTGACAAAGGGTGTCAGATCTCCGCAGTTATTCTCGAACTCCCTGAAGTAGCGTTTGCTGAATACGATGTAGTATCCTGTGAATGACCGCTGGCAGTGGAGAGTCTTATAATGCTCGTAAAGGGGCTTATAATAATTCCTGTACCAGTGCAGGGTCAGCTCGCTGATAAAAGGAGCCCGGCGGTACTTCCTTTTTAAAAAGAGGGCGTACTGCAGATACACCTGGCGGTAAAGGTAGCGGATCAGCTTCTTGGAACAGGAGGGCAGGGTGAATTCGGGGATAAATTCTTTCTGCCTCGTCATTTGCCGGAATCGGTCAAGGGCTGTTTCCTTGTCTTCGGTCAGTGTCCCCAGAGTTTTGGCTCCCAGCTGGAGAAAAACGAGAAGGAATTTTTTGCGGTGCAGGCGGGCGGAGTAGAGGCGGTAAATTTCCTCCAGCCAGAGATCTTCGGCTTTCGGCTGCTTTTCCCAGAACCGGCAGAAGTCAAGAAATACATCGGTTGAACCCCAGCCGGGAAGAAGGTAAAGAAGGGAATTCTGCCCAATATAAACCATGGTCGTATCATAGATATTTTTCTTCCAGTCTTCTATGAGTTCTTCCGCTGACTCGGGAGAGCGATTCTTTTCCCTTTTAAAACGGTGGGGATATTCGGAATAAACCGTCTTTTCCAGGCCGGTCCATGTCCCGCAGCGTCTGACGTCGAACAGGGACGGATCTACATAATTGAAAAGGTCCCTTCTCCTGTGTACGGATACCTGCTCTTTCCAGAGGGGCAGGCTGTCGTAACCGAAGGAATCGGGGAGATTGAGAGTGGTGGCCTGCCGGCGGATCCGGGCGCTTATGAAATCCCGTTTGAGGGCTTTGGCGATTGAGACACGATGGTTGCCGTCCCTGATGAAATAGTAGCCCCCGTACTCGATGAGCCTTACCGGATCAAAGCCTGTGGCCGACTGCATATGGATAAGGACTTTGATCCACCGTTCTCTCATCCATTCCCTGCGGGGATAGAAGTCGCCGGTAAAATCTTCCGACCGGTTTTCGCTTCCAATTATCCGGGAGAGGGGCACATCCTGAAGTCCCCCGTCCGTTTCTCCCGTGGAAGGCAGAATCGCGTGCAGCTTTTCCAGAGAAAGCAGACGGTACTTGTGGGATTTCTTGGGCAGCAGTCCCAGTATGCGTCCTTTTTTCAGCTGTTTATAGAAGAGTTCCTCCCCCTGATAGTGAAGAACCTCATTCTGGTGTATATCCATGGCTGATCCTGTCTACGATTATACCCCATATAAGGGTTAACGCAAAGATAATCCTTTCCCATCGCCGGGGAATTTCCGCTTTACCCCATGAACAATGTTCGGAATTTCTCAATAATGGACGGGAAATTGTAAAAAAAAGAACAATCTATTTCTTATTCCTTGAAAAATGAACTGCACTCTACTAGTATTTATTATCATTGTCAGGAGAAAAATCTATGAGGTTTAAGGACTTGAAAATCGGGACGAAGCTGACGGGCAGTTTCATTATTGTCCTGTTGCTGATGGCGGTTCTCGGAGCTTTCTGCATAAAAAGCATCTGGGATATCGAAACGGCCAATAGAGAAATTAACGGAATCACTATGGCCGAGTTAAGCCTGGCAAGAGGACGCCAGGACAGTTTGCGGTTGATCTATACGGGGATGAAGCAGTATGCGGAAGATGCGAGCGATGATCTGAATGCCGCCCGGGATTATGCGGCAGAGGTGGTCAGTATCAATGAGGAGTCCCGCATCTACAGCGAAGGAGTCACGAAGAACGGAAAATCTCTGGATGAAGCCCTGGTTCGGTATCTGGCCGCCTTGAGCCGCATAGAAGAGACAAATCTCACCATGGAGCAGAGCCACGAGGAGAGCCATATAGCGTCGGAGCAGGTTGACCTGGTTTTTGACGGACTGGAGGATTTTGCCGTTGGCGTTACTTCCCGGACCTTTGAAAGTAATAATATGGCCCTGGGGCAGCTTCTCTTGACGCAGAATCTGGTTCATATCTACAGCATGATTGACTGGTGGAAGCATATAGAACTGTTCCTTGCCGAATATGAAGCGGACAACAGCGACGATAACCGGTTTATTCTGGAAGACTCCCTGGTGGATATGATCGACTATTTTGATCGGGCCTCCGAAATCTTCACGACCGAGGAAGGGCGAGAGGCCATAAAGAATGTCCGCGTTCCCTTTGAGGTCTACGAGACGCAGATAAGAAACTATATCACAGCCATGGAAGAGCAGAAAAGCGCCATCGCAGAGGCTGTGGACGCCGGTGTCGTGACGGCCCGAGAGGCTGAGCAGGCCAAATTGCTCCTGGATGAGCTGGTGGAAGATACCACCGGCAAAGCTGTCCGCTATACCCTAATCCTGTCCCTGGCCGCTCTTCTTATCAGTCTGGCCCTGGCCATTATCATTACCAGACAGATCACCGGTCCGATTGTGAAGAGCATGGACTATGCCAAGGCCCTTTCCGAGGGTGATTTCACCGTATCCCTTAATCTGGATCAGGGTGATGAAGTGGGAATTCTGGGGGAGGCCCTTGAAAATATGGTCGGTCGGGTGAGGGATGTCCTGGCCCATATTCAGGAGGCCTGCGGGCAGGTTACCGATGCGAGCGGCCAGATTTCCCAGGCGGCCCAGACCATATCGGTTGGGGCCACGGAACAGGCGTCGAGCATGGAAGAGGTCTCGGCTTCTCTTGAAGAACTGAGCAGCAGCATCCAGCAGAATGCGGCCAATGCCGATCGGTCCAACGGAACGGCCAAAGGAACCGTGGGCGATTGCAAGAACGGTTTGCAGGCCGTACAGGATACGGTTGCCGCCATGCGGGAGATAGGTGAGAAGATCATTGTCATAGAGGAATTATCCAGAAATACGAACATGCTGGCCCTGAATGCCGCGATAGAAGCGGCCAGAGCCGGTGAAGCGGGTAAGGGATTTGCCGTAGTCGCCTCGGAAGTGCGCAAACTGGCGGAAAACAGCGGTTCCGCCGCTAAGAACATTACCGAGATAACCAGGGAGAACGTGGAGCGCGCCAATAAAGCCCTTGAGCAGATAGAACATATCGTGCCCCGCATGGCGGAAACTTCGGAGCTTTCCGATGAGATCGCCGTCTCCTGTCAGGAACAGGCCAAGGGCGCCGAGCAGATCAGCACCGCGGTAACGACTCTGGACACGGTGGTTCAGCAGAATGCCAGTTCCAGTGAAGAGCTGGCTTCCATGTCGGAAGAGCTGGAAGCGCAGGCACGCAGCATGAACCAGGCGGTAAGTTTTTTCCATCTTGGAAATAACCCCCATGCCCGAAAGTCAAACTATAAGGACGATAAGGTGGAGATCGGCCGTCTTTCCCAGGAGGAGTCGCAGGGCGAGAGAATGCTGATCGCCGATGGAACGGACGGCGAATTCGAAGAGTTCGTTTAGGAAACCGGCATGGGACGGAAAAACATAATAGTGTAATGATATTCACTTATAGGGCCGATAACAGAGAAAGGAGTGTTAAATGAAACGACTAGTTATTATTGCCATCACTTTGGCATCTCTTTTCTTTGCCGGCTGTTCCAGTTACAACCCCTTTGAAGATCTGAGTCTTGTAAGTCCCTTGGCCGTTGTCAGGGTCTCATCCAACACCGAGATTGACTGGTATGCCGAAGACGACGGGAATACCCTGGGGGGAAGCCTGCTGGGAGCCGTGGCCAACGCGGTCGTCAGTGAGGTGAAGGATGAGAAAGTCAGCAGTATCCTTTCGCGGGCCGACCTGCTGGTCGATCAGGCGGAAGCGACTCTCAGAGAGAGCCTTGCAGAGGTGGGTACCATTGAAGTCGCCGATAAGGAATCGGTTCTGACGTCCGATGCCTATGATAAGGTGGAGGACGTTCTTGATATTATGGATACCAATATTCTTCGAGCCGAAGGGTACAAGTATTTTAAAATCAATGACGAAAGGAATCTCGGACCCCGCCTTAAGAAGGAGATCGGTTCGAAAAGCTGGATTACCGCCGATTTTACCTTTGAGAAAATCATGGATTCCGGAGTCGATAAGAACGGAATGATGGGTGTATCCGTAGAAATGTGGATACAGTGGTTCAATGATGAGGGAGAAAGGATATACGCTCAGGGCTACTGGGAACAGAGTTCCAAAGCGATACCCGTCGTGGCCGGTATTTACAAGCCGGAAGACATGATGGCCCTTTATCCCGAAGTCATTGATAAGGTCTGCCGGGATTTCGCATCCGAATTCATCCGCTAAGATTTGTTTACCGTCCTGTCCCCGCCGCATCCTGACGACGGGGATCAGGCGGATTATGCCTTAAGGCAGTCATCCCGCCAGAGACAATTGTCCTGACCGCAGTTTTTCCCGTTTGTTCCGAAGCAGGGAGTATTTCCCTCTACCTTCTGGATGGTCTGGATCAGTTCAACCTTCTTCATTTTCCCTGGATTGATTCCCATTCCTTCTGCCCTTGTTTTGATTTCCTTAACAGTCATAAAGTCTCCCCTTGCTTTGAAATGTTAAAAATTCACATTAACATCAATTTACTTTTATTTTTATTCAAACCGCGGAAGAATGCAAATCCCTTTGCTGTTTTTTACATGAATTACACAAAACCAATCTTAAGTTAGGCAAAACGTATAATGTTAGGGGATGCTTGATTTCGCGGAGTCAACGGATTATCTTTAAGGTAGAATAGTTGAGTTAAGGAGAAGGTAATGAATAAGTTTTCCATAGAAAATACGACGAGAGAAGAGAGGGAAAGGATCGTTCAGAGAGCATTAAGCTGCGGAGGCGACGGATGTGAGAACTGTTCCGGATGCGGTGTTTTCGGAGCGGGGGATCCCTATGAGATGTACAGCCCCTATATTGAGGGAAAAATGGAGCTGGCCGAAATTAATATGGCTTTTAATGAGCGCTACTCCGTAAAAGGCCGATGAGGAGTTTTCCGACCGGCGTTCGGCACCCCGTGAGGGAAGCGGCCCTTTCAGAGGAGAAAAAGGAACCCGGCCCTTATTTATCAAGTTCACAGGAAAGGGTATAATGGATTTCTATTCTTTTGAACTGGAGAAAATATTATGAAATATACCGTATTGGGAACGGGAGCCGTGGGCGGCTACTACGGCGCTATGCTGCAGAAAGGCGGAGCGGAGACGGATTTTCTGGCCCGCAGCGACTATCAACATATAAAGGAAAAGGGTCTGAGGATCGATTCGTGGAAGGGTGATTTTGTTCTGGATAAGGTCAATGTCTATCCCAGCGCCGAGGATCTGCCCGAAACGGATGTGGTTCTTATTACCATGAAGACCACTTCGAATGCCATGCTGGAAGGGCTCCTTAAGCCGATCGTGCGGGAAGGGACGGTTATTTTCATTCTGCAGAACGGTCTGGGAATGGAAAAGGAGATCAGCGATATGTTTCCCCAGGCTGTCGTTCTGGGCGGCATGTGTTTTATCTGTTCACAGAAGAGGGGAGACGGCCATATCGTTCACCTGGACAAGGGCTCCATCTCTGCGGCCCCCCTCGAAAGGAAAGATCTGTCCCTGCTCCAGGAGATTCAGAAGGATTTTACCGCTGCCGGAGTGGAAATGACCCTGATGGAGGATCTGGAAGCCGCCCGGTGGAACAAACTATTGTGGAATATTCCCTATAACGGGCTTTCCGTTGTTCTGAATGCCGATACGAAGCAGATTATGGCAAGCGATAGCGGCCGGGCCCTGGCCAGAAAGCTGATGGAAGAGGTCGTGGCAGGCGCGGAAGCATGCGGATGTCCCCTGGCCGACGGCTCCGTTGAAAACATGCTTGATTTTACAGCTGTTATGGAGCCCTACGAACCCAGCATGAAACTTGATTATGATAATCACAGAAAAATGGAGCTGGAGTATATGTACCGCCGTCCTCTGGCTGAGGCGAAACGGCACGGGGCGGAACTCCCTTCCATCGCCATGCTGACCGATCAGCTGGCGTTCATGGAAGAGATACACTAGACAGGCCGGCCGGCTTCGGGCCGGTACCTGTCAGACCTTGCGGTTGATATAGTAGGAATAGTCCTTCAGCTGCGGTTCGTAATCGCTTTTAAAGAGGCTTGAGGAGATCATGAAATCCGCCGTGGACCTGTTGTTGGCGATGGGGACGTTGTAAAGAACCGCGATACGGGTCAGGGCTTTTACGTCCACGTCGTGGGGCTGGGGTTCCATGGGATCCCAGAGAAAAATCATGATGTCTATGCCGCCCTCCGATACCAGAGCGCCCAGCTGCTGGTCTCCGCCCAGGGGACCGGATTTCATCTTCTTGATATGCAGGTCGGATTTGGTGAACTTGCCGTTACCATCGGCCTCAATTTTATTCAGGATCGCTTCCTCCACCAGAGTACCGGTGGTTCCGGTGCAGAAAAGCTGGTGGGGAATGAGGGATTCCCAGTTGTATTCGACCCACTCGATAAGGTCTTTTTTTCTGTTATCATGTGCCACAAGGGCGATGTTTTTTTTCTTTTTCATAGGGGAAATATAGAGTATCGTTCCGTGTTAGGCAAGCAGAAAAGAGTTGACCCTCTTAAACGGGAATGTGATGGCCCGGGGATTGGAAGGCCCTGAGCATTGGTTCCAGATACCAGGCTTCCCAGTTCCGGTTCATGATATAGCCGCAGTGGCCTCCCCGGGGATGGTGAATGAAACGCACCTGGGAACTCATTTCCGACGAGGCGATGTGTGAGATGGGAATTATCGGATCATCCTCGGCCGTGAGGAGTGTCAGCGGAACGGTCACCGAATCGAGGTAACCCTGCTTCAGGTTGTATCTTCCGAAGTAATCTTCCAGGGAACTGAAGGATGTGTACTCTTCCAGGAGCCTTTCGGTCATGGGGATGCAGCCGTTGAGGGAGAGGAGGGAGTCGAAGCGGTAAATCTCGGGGAAGGTCCTCTGTTTGATGGCCAGGGATCTTTTCCATTTCTTGAGAAAGTATGTTCTTATCAGGCCTATCTCATCCACTCTGCGGGTCGATTCGAGGGGATCAAAGGGAGGATTGACGGCAAATATATGCTTCAGACCGGCGTAATTCCCGTCGGAAGCTTTTTTCGCCACTCTGATGCAGAAATTCGCTCCCATGGAAAAACCGGCGAGGCAGGCGCTTCCGTCCGGGGAGAAGCGCCGGATAATCTCCTTGACACCGGTGTAGGCCTCATCAATAAGGGTCCCCAGAAAAAATCCGCGGTTCAACCCGTGGCTGCTGCCGTGGTCCCTCATGTTCAGGCGGAATACGCTGAATCCGTTGTCATAGAAAAAACGTCCCGTGCTGATCATATAGGCCGACTTATCGCTGCCCTCCCAGCCGTGGAAGAGAATGAGGAGAGGCGCCGTCCTGTCCTGATGTGCGGAGAGGAATCCCTGAAGATTCACCCCGTCTCCCCCGTCTATGATTTTCTCCCTGCTGTTGTTTTCAAAATCGCCGATTCCTTTGTTCCGGAATTTGGCGCTGTTCAATAGGGTCTGGGCCATGGCTCCTTTCAGATACCAGGGGGGATTGAAGTTCGTTTCGGGGGAATTGTCTGCCATGGGTGTTCCTTCTGAAGTAACTAAGCTTACCCATAATATCATGTATTCAGGGGTCTGTCTTCTGTGCTGCCCCGTTTAAATTCCCCCGATCCTGATGTATGATGGGAAGGGGGGACGTGTATGACCTTATTGTATATAACGCTGGCTCTTTGCCTTGTTTCCTTTCTCGTCGACAGAGAGAAGACCCTGGCCGGAATAAAAAAGGGTTTGAAGAAGTTCCTGCGGGTTCTTCCTGTTTTTCTCATCATGATAATCGTAACATCCCTGGTCCTGACTCTGCTCCCCCGTGAGGTCATATCCCGTTATCTTTCGGGGGAAAACCGGTTTCTGGCCGCTCTGGCGGGGCTGGCGTGCGGGTCCGTGGCCCTTCTGCCCGGTTTTATCGCCTTTCCCCTGGGGGGAATGCTCAGAGAGCAGGGCGTGCCCTATTTCGTTATCGCCGCGTTTACCTCCAGTCTGATGATGGTGGGGGTTCTGACTTTTCCCGTGGAAAAGACCTTTTTCGGAACCCGTTTCGCCCTGCTCAGGAATCTGGCCGGGGTTGTCATTGCGGCGGCGGTGGCCCTGGTCGCGGGATTGTTTTTCGGGGAGATTCTGCCGTGAAAAAGAAAAATGCGGCCTCCTGGATTTTTCTGGCGGCTTTTGGTCTGTTTGCCCTTCTCTCTTTCCTCTTTGACTGGAACTGGGGAATGGAGGCGTCCCGGTCATTCGCCGGTAATTTCAAGCAGATGGCGGCGCTTCTTCCCTGCGCCTTTATTCTGATCGGGCTCTTCGAGGTATGGGTAAAGAGGGAGACTATTGAGAAGCATCTGGGCGAAGGGGCGGGCTGGAAAAGTTATCTGTGGGTGATTCTTCTGGGCGGCCTGACCCTGGGACCCATGCTGACGGCCCTGCCCGTGGCGTCGGCCCTGTGGAAGAAGGGGGCCGCCCTGAGCGTGGTCATTACCTATCTGGGAGCGGCGGCGGTGTGCCGGATTCCCATGACGATTTTCGAAGCATCTTTTCTGGGAATTCCCTTTACGGTGATCCGTTATGCCACGGCCCTCCCTCTGGTCGTGGTCAGTTCCCTGGTGCTGAGCCGTTATCTGAAGGGGCGTCTTCCCTGAGCTGTTTTCTCCAGGTTATCAGCCCCCGTACGGCCAGAATCAGAAGTATCACATAGAGAAGGGAGAGGAATTTCACTTCCTTGACCCAGTAAAGCCCTATGGCAATCACATCCACCACAATCCAGATCATCCAGTTTTCCGTCCGTTTGCGGGCCAGGAGGAACATGGCGGCGAAGCTGGAAATCGTTGTAAAGGCATCCAGATAGGGAAAATCGGCGGCCAGGGGAAAAAGGGCGGGAAGGATGAGGTGAATCCGGGCCATGAGATAACCGCTCAGGGCCGATACGATAAGGATTCCCCCGAGCCAGCATAAATTGTTTCCCACGCTGCCCGCTTTAACGGTTATTTCCCTCTCTTCTCCCCGGTCACGCATCCAGTACCACCAGCCGTAGGCGCTGGCTCCCAGGTAGTAGATCTGCTCCAGGCAGTCCGAATAGAGCTGGATCTGATAAAAGAGCATCCCGTAGAGGATCACCGAAGCGATTCCCACGGGCCAGTTGAGCATTCTCTTCTGCGATATGAGCCACACCGACCAGAGGTAAAGAATCGTACCGACGAATTCGATATAGCTCATGGGGTACCCCATGAAGATGAAAAATATACTGTCTATGGAAAAGAAATTTACCATGTGTGATTCTCCTTGTAATGATTCAGTTCCCGGGCGACCCGATCCATCCTTTCGCTCAGACTGCCTTCCAGAAGGACATAGGGGATTTCTCTCCTGTCCAGATCCCGGCGAAAACTCCTTTGGAACAGGCTCCTATGGACTTCTCCGGAACGGTCCTCCGTATCGTCATAGGGAATATCGTCGCCGCAGAGAAAATGAAGGTCGTACCGGTCCCGGCAGTCATCGGCCAGAAGCTCCAGTTCCTTTACAGCCGATCCGTGATAATCCAGGGCGAAATGATAAGTAGACAGGGCTCCCGTGTCAACAAAGAAGTAATCCCCCCCTATATAGGCCTCTTCTACTTCCTTTTTCCGGTGAATCCGGGCGATTTCCAGGAGCTGTTCACCGGTCAGGCGGCGATTCCTCTGGTGCTTTTCCCAATATTCCCGGCCGTACTCGGCCATCCAGGGACAGGTGTAATGTTCAGCCAGAGTCCGGGCCAGGGTGGTCTTCCCCGTACTGGGGGCTCCGTGAAATACGGCCTTGATTATATGGTCAAAGTAAACCGGCGGGGGTAGGAATTCCCGAAAAGCCGGGGGATTCTCCCGTATCAAGGTTGCCGAAACGGGGATATGGATTCTCCGGGGATCCACCTGGCGGTTTCGGCACTTAAGGGCGCGGCTCATATGTTCCCCGTAGGGTTCGGAGGAGTAGAAGCTGTGAATGGGGACTCCCCCCAGAAGCTTGAGAACGTACTCCTCCTGGCATTTCATTATCTCCGGTGAGTAGCCCGTCTCCTCCGGTCCGTCCGGGGCCGTAATTACCTCGACCCGATGGGGGAAGCACTCCCCTATCCAGGCCGCCCTTTTATGAAGCGGTATAGACGTAAGTCTGCTTTGGTAAATTATCACCTTAACCAGGTCCATCTCCCTAAGGGCCGTTTCGATGACATAGGCATGGCCCCGATGGAAGGGAGCGTATTTACCCAGGCATAATCCGATTTTTCTCATAAACTGTCGGGGACCTCCGTTTGGAAGGTTATGATTTTCCTCTCCCCGTCCAGGCCGATGTTATCGCCCCTCTTCAGGGGAAGGTTTTGGGCACCGTACCCCTTGAGTACAATCGCGAGAGAGGAGAGAACTTCCTCTTCCTTTCCCGTGTTTGCGGGCAGTCCTACTTCCAGTGAGTAATCTACCCGCTGCACTATTCTATAGGCAGGGAGGGCCAGGGGCGCCAGGGCTCGGGAAAAATCCACCGTATTGATCCATCCCCCTTGGGGCAGGGGAAAACGTACCGGCTTACGGCCCTGGAAATCTGCCAGATATAACCTGTCCCCATCCCTTCGAATCCGGCAGAAATCTCCCGTTCGGTAGCGGATAAGGGGTAGGTAGGGATTATTGCCCCCGCTCAGGGCCAGCTCACCCCACTCTCCGTCGGGAAGGGAGCGGTCCTCCTTGGGATCGAGGATTTCCAGGAAAAGGTCGGGGCGCATGGATTGGGTCATCCCTTTTCTTGTCCAGGCGATGTTGCGGCACTCGGTCATGGAATAGACGTCAAACAGGGGGCACTGAAAGTGGGCTTCCAGCCTATCGGCCAGTCCGGAAGAGAGGGTCATGGCACTGGAGATCATGGCTTGGGGCCTCAGGGGGATTTCCCTTTCCATCAGGGCGGCGAAGGCCAGGGGATCCCCGGTCAGCAGGGAGGGATTGAGTTCTGTCAAATACTTCCGGCAGTCCTGGGGATCTCTCCACTGGCCGGGATGGAGGTTGACCTTTATAAAACCGGCCCCGTCCAGATAGGACGAAACAGAGGCGTATGTCAGTGTTTCCAGCTGGCTGCAGATCAGGGCTATGGCGGTTTTCCCCGGGCCTCTTGCCAGGCTGATCCCTTCGGTTGAGAGCATTTTCTCTACCTGCGGCAGCCAGGAGGAGGCTTCTTCCGGGCCGAAAATCACATCCAGCGGGGCTCCCGTTGTACCGGAGGTGGCGTAGCAGAGGATATCATCGAGGGGGGCACTGTCTCTTACGAAATTCCAAGGCGCCCTTCGCAGGTCCTCCCGGCTAAAGGAGGGGGCCCGGAAGAAATCCGACGGATAATCCCGGTAAGCGGGAACGTCGGAAAGGACATCTTTGTAGAACCCTTCTATGAAGTCTTCCGCAGCAAAATTCCCCCTTCCGTCCATATCTTTCCTGTAGACATTCAGGTTTTCCAGATGTTTCCCGGTCAGCCGGTCTCCCGACTTGAAATTGTAACGGGGAGAGTTGGGATGCTGGCGCAGAGCGTTAAGCCAATTTAGATTTTCAGCAGCGGGGAACCGTTCCTCATCGGTGAGAACCGGCATAATCTCTTTACTCTCTGCCATAGGTATTGGCCGCTTCCCGGGCTCTTTTTTCCCGCATCTTCCTTTTTATCTCCTCCGCCCGGCTGTGGGCCTGGCGGCTCTGCTCTTCCAGTTCGGCGCGATAGAGAGTATCCAGGGCCTTAAGCCTGTCTTCCCCTTCGCGGGGCGTTTCTCCCCGGGGGAACAGACCGCACCAGTGAAGGGCCAGGCGGCAAAGCTCTTCCCGGCGGGCCGGGTTTCCGATCATCTGGGGAGGAGAGACAAGGCGGACTAACCTGTCCATATGGTCGTACCCCCGGGAAAACCCCGGGCCCAGCTCTTCTCTTCCGTGAAACCAGGGGTGGGAGTAGAGGTAGGCCAGGACCTGCAGCCCCTGCCAGTGGCCGATCTCCCAGTTTTCCCAGCGTTTTTCCAGGCGGGATGCCAGTTCATCGGGTATTTCTACTTCCTGGAAAATAAAGAGGTCCTTTACTATCGCCAGGCTGTGAACTTTGGATAGGGAGTGGGAAGGGAAGGGGAGAGGGTTTTCCAGAAACAGTGCCGGGCACTCGCTTAGGTAATTAAGCAACTCTTCAAGGGTCGGGCTGTTCATCCTTTTCCTCCAAATTTACCGGCGGCGAATTTTTTCGCGAACAGGGAAAGCTCTTCGTCATTGGAAACATAGTAAATCGTCCATCCCTCTTTTCGCAGAATATCCGCCTCCTTTTTATGATACTCCGGCCGGGAATAGAGGACCAGTGACCCGCCGCCCCCGCAATTCTCCATAGCCTTTTTGGCTACATCCCAGGTTTTCTCTCCCTCTCCATACCAACCGCCTCCCAGCATGGCGAAAATATCGTCATCGGTAAGGAGAAGGATATGGGTTTTTCTTTTGCGGGGGCGGGAGAAGTCCCTTCGCAGCCGGGGGATGCCAAAGGCGTATCCGGTCCCGAGATAGGATACAAGGACATCCATGATTTTCCGGGAGTCCCGTACAAAGCTCTCCGTTTCCATGAAAGAGCCCGGTTCCCCCGAAAGGGTTACTTTTACACGGGCTCCCCCGCGCAGGGCGGATTGGGCGATGATGGTCCCCGCCAATACGGGCCAGCTGAAGTTAATGGCCGGATTGCCCATAGAACCGGAACAGTCGATTCCTATGTAAAGATCCAAGGGGGTATAGGCCAGGGTATCTCCCTCGTCGGGGGCAAAGACCCGCTTTACCGTGGTCATCCCGGGAATGACCTCGGGGCTTCTTATGAGGGAGCCGAACCAGTCTATTTCCCCCGGATTATCCCCCAGGTCCCACGATTCGAGCCCTTCGGGAATGACCCCTTCGGTCTGGGGAACCTTCTCTTTGGGGAAGGGAATGAGATAGGGGGCGGAAATTTGTTTGTAGTATCGGGCCAGGGCTTTGTGTATATCCAGTCCCGCCGGGTCGAGCTGCCGTAAATAGTCCAGATAGTCCCGGGGGGATTTGTATCTCTGCCGGGGCCCTTCCCCGGAGGATGACTTCTCCGGTATCCTACCGGCCAGGTCTTCTCCCTCAACAGGTCCAAGGGGCTCATCGTCAAGGTCTCCCGGGGGGGCTTCCAAGTCCGCCCCGACCCCGGAAGAGCCTTCGGAAGCTTTCAAGGCATCCATTATGAGAGTCCAGGTTTCGGCTTTACCCTCTTCCTCCCACAGATAGGGGTAGAACAGAATCGCATAGGAGTAGGCCCCTTCCAGCCAATCCCCCGAGTAGGAGCGTATAATATGAGCCCCCATTTCGCTGTCCCTATCCAGCTGTTCCCCCCTGTCCTCACCGGGGCGGACTCGGGTCAGTTCCCCCGGCTTAAGGGAGTAGAGCTTCTCGTAAATTCCCAGGTAAAGGTTCCAGACGGGGGAGGGATTCGCTCTTTTCTCCCTTTTCTGGATCTTTTTGTAGATATCGTCCATGCGAAGGCCCCGGCGGCTCTGGAGATGGTAGTTTATCAGATGATCGGCAAAGAGATTCATAATTCGGGGGGCATGCTCCTCCTTTTCGGTCAAGGCTTTTCTTACCAGGGTGAGCATGCGCCCGTTATCGGTGAGATTGGCCGGCACATAAACGTGGTGGCCAATCTCATGGGCCAGAATCTCCAGGGCATAGTCGTCCAGGCCGTACTGCTTTATGAGCGAGCCATCCAGGACGATGCGGTGATCCTTGAGCCTGATCATGGCAAAGCTGCCCTCCAGTCCCTGTTCCTTCGCTTCCTCCCGGGAAAAGCACCAGTGGGGAGGGCGCATCATTACCAAGTGGCTCCACTGCCGCAGGGCCTCTTCCCATCGGTCGTCCCACATGCTGCGCATTTCATCCATCAGTTTATCACTTCTACCCACAGGTAATGGCTATCCTCCTTCAAATGGATTTTCAACTTTCCCTTCTCTTTTCCGCCGGGAAGGGTAAAGAGCCTGTCCTCATGGAAGGGAAAGGGAATAAGCCGGCTGCCGAAGGAGTCGGAAAAGAGCAGAAAAGCCCTCCTTTGATCATGGAGGATGAGTCCGGTGGAGCCCAGGGCGTCCGTCCCTTCCAGGCGGCGGCAGTGGGGAGGAAGGAGAAAAGGCCCGCCGTATCCGGCAAATCCGCCCAGCCGGCCCCCGGTATAGTCTCCGGGGATAGCCCAGGGATTTTCCCGGGCCGATTCCAATTGGCTGCGCCCATAGGGAAAAAGGGAGGCCAACTGCCTGTCGGAAAGCAGCTCGCATCCATCCAGAGCTGGAATGCGCCATTCGGCCATTCCCAATGTCCAGGCGGCCAATCGGCCCAGGGCAAAGGCCTCTTCCTTCCGTTCGCATACCATAAGGGGGGCTGCCATTTGATCGAGCCAGTCCCGCCGGGTCCGGGCATCGGGGAGAGAACGAATCGCACCGTCCCAGGAAGTAAGAAAGGAGCGTAATTCACCGGAAGGGAGGGCCTCTTTCCGGTTGAGAAAAGGGGCCAGGAGCAGCCAACCCTTAAGAAAATCCCCATTAAGCATCATCTCTCCGCCCCGAACCAGAGGGGGGAGGGTCGTTTCAATACCGTGGATCATCAGGTTGAGCAGATGGTCCGATTCTCCGTAAGCTTCATAGAGAGCGGTGAGCAGAGGTGTCAGGTGCTTACCCAAATCGGCATCGGCCAAACGGGGATGGGAGAAAAGCAGCCCGTCCAGAACCGGCTGGATGTTCTCCTCTTCCCGGGCGAGAAAAGAGGCGAGGCCCCCCTCTATTTCCACTGGAGCCACCTCTTGTAGTTCGTATAGCGCTGGTGGAAGTACTTCAATTTGAGAATATCGTCGGCCATATGGCCGTACAGTTTTCCGCTTCGGCTCATTTCGCTGAGGATCTGCTCAATCTGGAACATTCTCTTCTCCACTTCCGAGATGGAGAGACCCTCCATCCCTTTCTCAAAAAGTTCCTCCATCTTGGCCACCGGGTCGTATTCGTCCAGTTTCAACCGGGCGTACTCCTGGCAGGAGAGGTCGAAGCATTTTCGTATCCAGGTTATCCGGTCAACCCGGTAAGGGGCGTTCTCCTCCTTCTCGAAGAAGGGCGATTCAAGATGGGGAGAGAGGGCGTCGTGCAGGACGAAGGGCAGAATCTGCCGGATATCTTCCAATTCCACCTCATCCAGCCCTCTGAAGTAGGCCATGGCCTTGGCGTAGAGCAGCAGGGTCATGAGCTTTCTTACGGAAAGGCCGTTTTTGGCCTGGCTTCCCAGATCGCGGTTCATATCCTTGCCGCTTTCAAGTTCCATCAGTGATTGAAAGTCCAGGCCGGAAAGCTTGGCCGTGTCCTTTGTCATATAGTCCAGCTTCGTCGATGCCGGTTCGAAAAACTCAAACTGCCGGGCGAAAAATTCGATTTTGCGGCGGAGCGGGGCGGGAATGGCCACGGCCAGGATCTCCTTATAGAGGGTGTCCAGCTCCTCATCGGTAAAGATGATCTCCCGGGGAATGTTCTTTTCCGGCTTGTACCCCGTTTCTATTCTCCTTTGGAGATCCTCTACGAAGCGGGTGTTAAAGTGGAGAGCCCGGATAACCACATCGATTCTGTCTTTGAGCGCCTCAATGACCTGATAGGTCCCGCCCCCGGCGTCATCGTTGGCCGTCAAATACCAGGCCGCTTCGGGGCACTCGTAGATCTGATCCATAATTTCCGCGTAGTTGTCCGCCAGAACGGTGAGCAGGGCCGATTGGGTCCTGGTGGGAATCCGGTTGTATTCGTCTATGATCTTCACTTTCATCTCCAGCCACTTTCTCCAGGAGATGCGTATCTGCGAAGGATCCTCCGATTTCATAAGATCCCCCGGGAAGGGATGGCCGAGCAGGTCGGCCACGGTCATCTGGGGCTGGCCGTGCTGAATGGCCCGCTTCATATCCTTGAGGTCGTATCCCGCCAGGAGCCCCATGAGAATGGAGGTGGCCGTTTTTCCCCTTCCCGGGCCTCCCACGATCAGGCAGCGCTTGCGCACCGCCAGGGTCAGCAGGGGAATCAGGACAAAGCTGGAGTAGCACTGGCCGGTGGGAAGATCGACCTGAACCTTGGAGTCCCCGAAAAAGTAGGACTGGGGAGCCTTTTCGTTATACTCTATATCGTAGAAAGGGCTGATAATGGCCGTATTGGTAATCCAGAAGTAGGCCTGGCGGAGTTTTTCATCCAGGCCGGTTCTCTCCTCGCCTTTTTCGCTTTCCGAAGGATTTTCAAAAAGATCCTTTATTCGGAATGGGGTCCTCTTGGCGCCCCGGTCCACCGGGTTGGTGGGGGCTGCCGGAATATGGTGGGATTGGTCTGACCGCTGCATGGTAATCGCTCCTTAGGATGATGGCATAATATAGGACATTTGCCTTATTAATCAAACTTAAATACCGGTGATTCCTAAGGGGCAGGCAAGAATTTACTCTGATAGAAGAATTGAAAGGGTACGCTAAATAAGTTTTTCTTGACTATTATCAGGTATATTGTATCTTCAATTGATGAACGAATTTAATGACAGTAATTCTCAGGCACAGGGAATGACCTGTGATCTGGAAACAGGTAGCTGCGGCCACACAGATACCGCCGATACAATAGAAATTATCACCCCCCAAACTACCCGCACAAAAGTTCAGATCATGTATTTTACAGATCCCATCTGTTCTGCCTGCTGGGCCATTGAGCCGGAAATCAAACGGTTTAAACGGGACTTCGGAAGCTATGTCGATGTTAACGTACGGATGGGGGGACTGCTCCCGGGGTGGAAGGGCTTCAGCGACGGGGGAAACGGAATAAACAAGCCCTCCGATGTGGCAGGCCATTGGGATGAGGTGGGAAGGGCCAGCGGAATGAGCATTGACGGTGATATATGGCTGGAAGATCCTCTGGAATCCTCCTATCCGGCGTCGATAGCCTTTAAGGCGGTGGAAATAGCGGAACCCCGGGCTTCGGGGAGATTTTTACGTATATTGCGGGAGATGGTCTTTCTGGAAAAGAAAAATATTGCCCGAAAGGAGAATCTCGAGTTGGCCATGGGACGCGCCGGGGCAGACGTGGGGGAGGTGAACCTCCTTATTGAAAACGGAACGGCGGAGAAAGCCTTCGAAGCGGACCTGGAAGAGGGCCGCCGTCTGGGAGTGAGGGGATTTCCCGCTTTTATTGCTTTCGGAGCGGACGGAACCGGATACAGGGCTTCCGGAATTTACTCCAGCGATCAATTACGGGACTTGTTTTATAAGGCCCTTGGCAAGGCTGTGGAGCCGGAAGGGAAAGCGGTTGACATCAAAGAGCTTCTTTCCCGTCAGGAGCTGACGGCGACCAGAGAGATATCCCGATTGAGCGATCTGAGCGAGGAAGAGACCCGTTCGCAGCTGATGGGTTTGACCTCGGCCGGTTTTGCAGAACATGTGTCCCATAAATATGGAGATTTCTGGCGGCTGAAGTAGATCGGGGAAATATCCCGGGGCCCCAAGGTGTGGACGTCAAGGAGCCTCCCCGGAAGCCCGTTGACAAAGGGGGGGAATTAGTCGAGTATGCTCAAAAAAATATAAAGGTACTCGATTAATGCCCCCCTTCCTGAACGTCAAAGCATCCAAACCCCTTTCCCCCATGGAGGAGCGCTACCTTAGGCGTATCGTTCGGGGGAATATTCTGGCAAAGGCTCTGACTTTGACAGTTATAGCGGGGGGAATGTCTTTGGTGGTTTTCCTTATTAAGAACTGGATTATTCCGGGTCTTACGGAGAGGTCCCCCTTTGCTCAGGTGAATTACATGGCAGTGATCCTCAATATTGCCACTTTGATTATTTATTTCGTAACCCTTTTGACTGTGGGAGCGTTAATGCTGGCCTGGCATCCCTTGAAAGCGGGTTATCAGATAGATCAGGTGAGCGGTTCTGCCGAAAAGAAGGGCCGATCCCTGGGATATGCCCCCCTGATCGCTCCGCCGCCCTGGCGGCGGAAACTGCCCCTAAGAACGCCGGTACCCATGAGAGTGGCCTCCTTTAGGGGGCATATCAATATGGGGCGCCGGGGGGAAATCCTTCTAGGGGTTCCCCAGCTTGGACTGGATATGGAGGAGCATGCCCGCCTGGGATTGCTGAAATACCGCAATCCTTTGGTTTCGGCCATAGTATGCGCCGTCAGCCTTATGGGGGTATTGCTGCTATCCGTCTTTGCCGAAACGACCGTGGACCCCACAAGCCTCCTGCCCTTTCTCCCCCGTGGCAATAGGCTGAAGGAGCTGTGCCTTTCGCCTGCTTCCACGGGCATCCTTCTACTCTATGTTCTGAGCTTTTCATCTGTACTGAGGTGTCTTTTTGTTCTGGTTCGAAACCCCGTTATAGGATTTCGGATCTCCAGGGCTCTGAAGAATCGACCAAAGAAGAAGATGACCTGGTATAAATAAACCCGGGAGGGGGAAGTGATTCCCCCTCCCGAATGGCATACTGACGGCATCTCCCGGGGATGGAATAGGTTTTACTTCTCCCGGGGGAAGGGCCAGGCGATGATGCCCCCTTCCATGACTTTCACGTTGGTGTAGCCCAGACCTTTGAGGATGAGCGCCCCTTCGTAGCCGCGCAGGGAGATCTTGCAGTAAGTGATGATCTCGGCGGATTTGTCGGCGGGGAGTTCGGCGGCTCGGGAGCGGAGGGCCCCCAGGGGGATGAGTGTTTCGCCGATGCCCAGGCGCATGGCTTCGAACTCGTCCGGTCCGCGTACGTCCAGGATGAAGGGATTCTCGCCGGCATCCACTTTGGCTTTCACCTCTACCGATGAGATGCCGGTCATGTTGCGGCGCCATTTGTTTTCGATGACGTGGACCGCCGTGATCAGGTTGTCGATGGCCGGGGAGAAGGGAGGGGCGTAGGGCAGGTCCAGGTTCACCATGTCGGAGATGCACATTCTTCCGTGGAGGGCCATGGCACCCATGGCCAGCCGCTTGGAGACGTCACCCATGCCCACAGCCTGCATTCCCAGGAATTTGCCGGTAGTTTTGGCGGCTACCATTTTTATGATGACGGGAGCGGCGCCCATGAATCCGGGCTTGTCCGGAGCCGCGTGGATGGCGGTGATGATGTTCTGGAAGCCTTCCCGCTGGGCCATCTTTTCGGAGAGGCCCGTGCTGCCGGCGGTGAAGTCGAAGACTTTGCAGATGCCCGTGCCGATGACGCCGTCGTACTCTTCCACATTGCCGAGCACGGCGTTCTGGGCGACGACCCGTCCCTGGAGGTTGGCCGCGTCGCCCATGGGGAAGTGCTGTTTATTGCGGGTGATCAGGTTGGTCACTTCCACGCAGTCACCGGCGGCGTAGATATCCGGGTCATTGGTCTGCATAAAGCGGTTGACCGTGATGCCCCTGGATTTGCCCGTTTCCAGGCCGGCGTCGATGGCCAGCTGCGTGTTGGGACGTACGCCGATGGAGAAGACCACATGGTCGCAGGGGAGGATTTCTCCGCCGGATATCTCCACGCCGGTGACCCTGCCGTTCTCGCCGTGAAATTTCGTGACGCCCTGGCCGGTGATCACTTTCACCCCTTTGGTTTTCATGTGGTTTTCCACCAGTTTGGCCATCTCCCAGTCCAGGAAGGGGAGGATCTGGTCCTGCATCTCCACCACGGTAATGTCGATGCCCGCCAGCTGGAAGGCTTCGCAGGTCTCAATGCCGATAAGTCCGCCGCCCACGACGACGGCTTTTTTCGCTTTTCTGTTTTTCGCCACATCCTTGAGGGTCATGGCGTCTTCCATGCTCTGGAGGGTATCGATGTTGTCCAGATCGATGCCGGGAATGGGCGGTCTGACGGGCGAGGCTCCCGTTGTCAGGATGAGTTTGTCATAGGGAAGGGCGGTCTCCTTTCCCGAGGGGAGGTCTTTTACCAGAACGGTTTTGGCTTCCCGGTCGATGGAGAGGGCTTCCGTTTCGATGATGGCCTTGATATCTTTGACTTTGGCGAAAAATCCCGGGTCCCGGGGAACGCCGGTGGGGGTGGAAATAAGGGAGTTGGGGTTGTCGAAAACGCCTCCCACGAAATAGGGGTAGCCGCAGGACGCCATACTCAGGTATTTTCCCTTCTGGATAATCGTCACTTCCGCTTCCTGGTCCAGTCTTCTGATTTTTGCGGCCACCTTGGGCCCTGCGGCAGAACCGCCGATGATCAAGTATTTCGCTCCCATCTATATCCTCCTTGTGGGGTTCAAACGAACATATGTTCATAATAATTCAAGTAAGTTCCTTTGTAAAGGATGAAATAAATAAAAAGTTATCAATATAGAGAATCACCAATATAAACGTCTAGCATTCCTGTGCCTTTGATGTTAGGTTAGCCCTATGAAACCCTTTTCCCATGTGAATATTTCCCCGCCCATGCTGGCGAATCTCAAAAAGATCGGTTACGACACCATGACTCCCATTCAGGAAGGGGCGATTCCCCCCATTCTCAAGGGAAAGGACGTTTTGGCCCAGGCGAAGACGGGAAGCGGCAAGACGGCGGCTTTCGGAATAGGACTCCTTGAGCGGATGGATACGGAGCGGTACAGGGTCCAGGCCCTCGTGCTCTGTCCCACCCGGGAACTGTCGGAGCAGGTTGCTTCGGAGATACGCCGGCTGGCCGGGTTTCGCCACAACATCAAGGTTTTGAATATTACCGGGGGGCTCCCTCTGCGGAAGCAGGAGCACTCCCTTTCCCATCAGGCCCATATCGTGGTGGGGACGCCCGGACGGATTAATAAGCTTTTGAAGCGCGGTTCCCTGGTACCCGACGAGATCAGAACCCTGGTGCTGGACGAGGCGGACCGGATGCTGGATATGGGGTTCATAGATACTATTCGGGAGATCATCGCCCATGTCCCCGAAAATCGGCAGACCCTCTGTTTTTCCGCAACCTTCCCCGAGGATATCCGGGCGCTCACCCGGGACATCATGAAGGATCCCCGGGAGATTACGGTGGATGCCATTCATGCCGAGGGAGTGATTGAGCAGTCGTTCTTCCGGGTGAATGCCGAGGAGAGAGGCCGGGCGGTGGTAAATCTGATACGGGAGCACCGGCCGGAATCGACGGTCGTGTTCTGCAACACCAAAGATGCCTGCCGCCGGATTCAGGAGGAGCTGGAACGTTACGGGATGCACTCCCTGGCCCTTCACGGTGATCTGGAGCAGAAGGAGCGGAACGAAGTGCTGATCCGCTTTTCCAACGGGAGCAGCCCCGTGCTGGTGGCTACCGACGTGGCGGCCCGGGGGCTGGATATCGGGGACCTGGCCTGCGTTATCAACTACAATCTGCCCTTTGAGACGGAAACCTACATCCACCGCATAGGCCGGACGGGAAGGGCGGGGAAGACGGGGCTGGCTTTTTCCCTTATGAAGCCGGATGAGCAGTTCCGCCTGGACCGTATCAATGAACTGACCGGCGAAAACTATGCCGCCCTGCCCATGGACTGCACCGTCCCGGAGGATTTTCCCGGACTCAAGCCTGCCATGGTGACCCTGTCTATCAACGGGGGACGGAAGAATAAGATCAGCGCCGGGGATATTCTGGGAGCCCTGACCGCGGAGGGCGGTCTGAAAGGGAGCGACGTGGGGAAGATTGACCGGCTGGATTACATTAGCTTTGTGGCGGTGAAGAGGGAGTTTTCCGATAGGGCCCTGAAGATGCTCTCAAAGGGAGCGGTCAAAGGGAAGACTTTCAGGGCGAGGACTCACCGGTAGGGTTTTTCTTCTTTTTCGGCTTTTTGATTTTGAAGGGCCGCGTATCGAGAACGGACGGAGGCAGTTCCTTTGCCGGGGCGAATCCTTCTTCTATCCTGCGGGGTATGACCTGCTGCGTCAGCCGCTCGATTGTCTTCAGTTCGTCAAATTCCTCGGCGCACACGAGGGATATGGCCACGCCGGGGCGGTCCGCCCTTCCGGTACGGCCTATGCGGTGGATGTACTCCTCTTTCACCCGGGGCAGATCATAGTTGATGACCAGGGGAAGCCGGCTGATATCCAGGCCGCGGGAGGCCAGGTCAGTGGCTATGAGAATATTCGCATCCCCCGATTTAAACTCCTTCAGCGCTGTTGTTCGGGCTCCCTGGCTTTTGTCCCCATGGATGGCGTTCCCCTTGATCCCCTTTTTCTCAAGCCGCCGGACAAGATGATCCGCCCCGTTTTTCGTTCCCGTGAAGATAAGAATCTTTTGGTCGCCGTACCGGCGGATCAGCTCTATGAGTAGGGCCGCCTTTTTCTCCCGGTCCACCGGGTAAACCCACTGCTCCACGGGCTCCGCCGTTTTTCTTTCCGGCTCGATATGAATCTCCAGGGGGTCCGCCAGCAGCTTCGTGGCAAGGGCTTTTACTTCCGAAGGCAGGGTTGCGGAGAAGAGGAGAGTCTGGGGCTTTCCCGGGAGAAGGGAGAGAATACGCTGTACTTCGCGGGTAAAGCCCATGCTGAGTATGCGGTCCATCTCATCCAGAATCAGCATCTCCAGATTCGGGAAAAGGACGCCGTTCTTGTCATAAATATCCAGAAGTCTGCCGGGGGTAGCCACGAGGATCTCCACGCCCCGGTGCAGTTTCTGGAGCTGGGGGTTGATTTTTACCCCGCCGAATACAGCTTCGGTCCGTAGGGGCAGGTATTTCCCGTAGGCGTTGAGGGCATCGGCCGTCTGGCAGGCCAGTTCCCGGGTGGGTACCAGGATAAGGGCTCTGATGCGGCGGGCTCCCGCCCGGGGGCGTTTACTGAGTTTCTGCAGCAGGGGCAGGGAGAAGGCCGCCGTTTTCCCCGTTCCCGTCTGGGATGTCGCCAGGATATCCCGGCCGGCGAGGATGGGGGGGATCGCCTGCTCCTGAATGGGAGTAGGAACGGCGTATCCCCTTTTATTCAAGGCTTTCTTCAGAGGCTCGCCCAGGGGCAGTTCGTTAAAGTACATAGCCTACCAGTCGATGGGGAAGTAATCCTTCAGAAATTTCCCGTACATATGGTGGCCCGTGTTTATCCCGTCGAAGATGGGATCGCACACCCGGGCCGCTCCGTCCACGATGTCCAGGGGTGGCTGGAAATCGTGGAGGTCCACCTTCTTTTTGGCCAGCTGGACCGGATCCTCGTCGGTCACCCATCCCGTATCCACCGCATTCATGAAGATGCCCCATTTCGCCAGTTCGTCGGCGGAGGTGTGGGTGAGCATGTTCAGGGCCGCCTTGGCCATGTTTGTGTGGGGGTGGCGTTCGCCCTTCTTGAACCGCAGGAATTTCCCTTCCATGGCGGAGACGTTGACGATATGCTTCTGCCCGGTATTTTCTTTTTTCATAAGGGGAATGAGTTTGTTGCAGAGGACGAAGGGGGCCACCGCGTTGACCAGCTGGATTTCCAGCATTTCGGATGTCTGGATCTCCCCCAGTTTCAGACGCCAGCTGTTGGTGGTGCGCAGATCCACCTGCTGCAGGTCCACGTCCAGCCTGCCCGCGGGAAATACCGCTTCAACCGATTTCTCTTCGTCGAAGTCGTAGGGAATCTGGGAGAGCTTGGCCGACTCCCTTAAGCCGATGCCGGGAGCCTTTTCATGCCAGCTCACAGGCAGGGCTTCCGTATCGTTCTGTTCCAGGACAGGGCGGGAGAAGGCGCTCAGCCTTTCGGTAAATATATGGAAATTACGGAGCAGTCCCTGCACGGAGGGGCTCATGTCTTCCACATCCAGCAGTTCGTTTTCCATGAGATGGGCGTAGAACCCCGGCGGGCGCCTTACGGTCTGGGCCGCGTTGTTTATGAGAATATCCAGGCGGCTGTAGGTCTCGTTGATATGCTGGCAGAAAAGCTCCACGCTGGGGGTATGGCGCAGGTCGAGTCCGTAGACATGGAGGCGGCTTCCCCACCGGGAAAAATCCTCCTCCTTCGCATAGCGCTGGGCCGAGTCCACGGGAAAGCGGGTCGTGGCGATGACGGTGGCGCCGGCACGCAGCATCATAAGGGTGGCGTGATAGCCGATTTTCAGACGGGAGCCCGTAATCAGAGCCACCTGTCCTGTCAGGTCGGCGGTCTGGAAGCGCTTGCGGTAGTTCAGGTCGGCGCAGGAGGGGCACATGGTGTCGTAGAAAAAGTGAAGCCGGGTATATTCGGTCTTGCATACGTAGCAGTTCCGCGGGGAGGGAAGGAGGGGGAGGGACTCGGGGTCGGAGGTGCCGTCGGTCAGCTGGGCGGGAGCGGTGAATACGGCTTCGGTACGTGCCTGACGTATTCCCGTGGCCGCCCGGGCTTCGCGGGCCTTCTGGGCGGCTTCCTTTTTAATGAGTTTTCTCTTGGCCTTGTTTTTCTTGCGGATCGCCTCCGCATCTGGCCGGGACAGCCGTCCCGCCAGTTTCATTAGCTCTATCTGCTGTTCCCGGGAAAGGGAGGCGAAGCTTTCGCTGTTCTCGGTCAATTCGGTGAGAACGGAAAGACATTGCCGGATTTCATCGTTTGTCATCATGAAGTTCTTACCATTTCTAGGGTTCTTTTGCAATTCTCGGGGGGGATAATCCCGGGATGAATCGATTGCATTTCCCTTGAATTACGGTTAAGATGGGCAAAATATGGCCAGAACTGAAAAAATCCGATCCATTGAAGCTCCTCCCCTTAATCTCAGCTTTATGCCTGAGATGAAAGGGAAACGGGAACAGGAACCGGTTATTCTTCCCTTTGATGAGTTTGAGGCGATTCGTCTGGCCGATCAGCTGAAGCTGGATCATAAGGAAGCCTCGGAGATCATGGGTATCTCCCGGCCTACCTTTACCCGCCTGCTTGAGAAAGCCCGGGGACATGTGGCAGATTTTCTGGTACAGGGAAGGCCGCTTTCCATCTCGGGCGGAAGCATCCGCTTTTCGGCGGATGTATACTGCTGCCGCCATTGCCGGGCCCCCTTCAAATGGTCGAAGGAAGGGACGCCCGTCTGTCCCCGCTGTCGTCAGAGCGACGCCCTTCATGCCCATGCGGCCTGCGGCGGAAGCTGTGTCTGCTGTGAAAAAGAAGAGGGCGGCCCGGTTTAGCCTTTCCAGGCCACCCGGTCCTTTCCCCGGCCTTTGGCCATGTAGAGGGCTTCGTCGGCCCTCTTTATCATCTGGTCCAGACTGAGCTTCCGGTCATATTCGGTAAGCCCTATACTGATGGTCTTCCGGGCTCCCGAGAGGCATTCTATGGGTGTTCCCCCCATATTCACGCGAATTCTTTCGGCTACCTGTTTCGCTTCCTCCAGGTTCGTTTCCACGAAGAGGAAAAGGAACTCCTCTCCGCCCCAGCGGCTTATGAAGTCCGTCTCCCGGCAGGTCTCCCTGAAAACCCGGGACGCTTTAAGCAGAACTTCGTCGCCGCAGTCATGGCCGTAGGTGTCGTTAACGCTTTTGAAGTCATCCATATCGGCAATGGCCAGGGCAAAGGTTCGGTCGCTTCGCTCCATCCGCTTCATCTCTTCATGGAGAAGGTCTGTCATCTTCCTCCGGTTCATGAGACCGGTCAGGGCATCGGTGTGGGCCAGCTTTATGGTTTTGTTGAACAGGGAGGCATTTCTCATGACGAGACCGACCAGCTCTCCCAGGTGATAAAAAAAGTTCCGGTCAAAAAGTCCCTTTTCCTCTGTCATGGTGACCGCGATCGTTATGGCGCCGAGGATCCCGTCGGAGGATTTGATCGGAGAGCTGTAGATCTTGTGAATGCCCTTTGCGCTGTAGGCGTCTGCGATGGCTTTGTTGGGATGGGATTTTATATCGATTTCGATAACCCGGTCCTGGCTGACGGCATTTCCCGTTGCTCCTTCCCCCTTTTTGAAGACTCGTGCCTGGTCAAGGGGGAGACCGAGGTCGTTGTAATCATAGGTCAGACGGATCTCTTCGGTTTCTTCATCAATAAGGAAGATGGCGGCGTTATTGACTCCCAGTGTATTGCGGAGTGTCTTTTCTATACTTTCGTAAAGTTGGGAGATCTCCAGATACTTTGCCGTGTCACTGAGAAAGCCGAAGAGATATTTGAGCTGATTCCTTTCGGTCTGAATGGTTTCGTTTTTGTCCTTCAGAGCGTAGTTCAGAAGACTCATGGTAAAGGTTACGCATAGGATAATCACCTGAAGAAAGCTCAGGGAGGTCACCAGGTTTGTATCGAAAAGTGACCCGACCCGGCCCAGTCCGCTCAAGGTGGATAAAAACCTGAAAAGATGGAACATCCCGGAGAAAAGAAAGATATATAAAATTCCCCTGAGTCCTGCGGGTTGTACTTTCCAGGACTTTCTGTCTTTTCGGAGCATTCTGCTGCCGTATCCGTAGAGGAGAAACATCAAGGCCGAAAGAATTATTATGCGGACGGACGTATTGAAGCGGAAGTAGGTGAAATAGAGAAAAGAAACGGCATGGGTGAGGATAAGAAAAAGAAACAATGCTCTGTTCCATTGCCTCTCTTTGTACTTATACCCGACGGCCGTCTCCACCTGAAAGAAAAAGCCGGTGTAGATGACGCTGTTGCTCAGTATGATCGAAAAGGCGGGAGGAAGCTTTCCCTGGAATATCAGAAGAATAAATCCTGCCATGAGGCAGAGGGAGGAAATCCTCCAATAGCGGGCTGTTTTCCTGTCAACGCTGCCCGCCAGAGTGAAAGTGAAAACAGCATTGATCGTCACAATGATAGCGACAATGATAAGGAGGGTATAATTATCCACAGTATAATTATGGGGGAGAGGAGTGATTTTTTCAAATACTTTCATCCCGCGGAGAATATTTCTTTTTTTCTTGAATGATGGATAATACAGAAATGTCGGTTTTTATCTTTTATATAAATCGAGCAGAAGAGGGCGGAGCCGGGTGGAGAGTTTCTCTGGGGAAATTTCATGTACAAAAAAGTAAAAAGTATACCGCAGCCTACGGATATGTAGGGGAATGGGCGGGAGTATAAATTTTATATCATCGTTGACAAATGATTTAAATTAATATATTCATTGAATGAATTAAATGTGTCGGCGAAGTTTCGCATAACGAAAACCAAACTTTCTGATACTTGGAGGTACAAAATGAAAGCTATAGCTAAAGGCTCCGCTCTGTTCTTCAGCGCGGTATTGTTTCTGACCGGTTCGTTCCTTTTTGCGAACGGATCGGATGAGAGTTCCGACGGTGTCGTTCTGAAAACCTATTTCCAGATGGATCCTGCCGCGGAACAGTACAAAGGTCACGCCGCCGTAATGGAAGCCTTTGAGGCCGCCAGACCGGATGTTACCTTTGAGCATGAGTATGCCACCGGTGAAGCTTTTCACCAGAAGTTCCAGGCCATGGTTGCTTCCCGGAAGCTTCCCGATCTTTTCACCACCTATATCGGAAAAAGAACAGCCTACGTTACGGAAACGGGAAACGCCCTTGATCTGCGCGAATACCTGACCGATGATTTCATGTCAAATTTCTCTTCTTCCACATGGGACGCTCAGGGTCCTAATGGAGAAATCTATACGATCGCCCCTAATATGGCCGTATGTCACGCCATGTATGTAAATACCGATCTTCTTGCCAAGCTCGGCCTGGAAATCCCCACTACCTACGAGGAGCTTCTTGCCCAGGTCGAACCTATCCGCGCCGCCGGCTACTATCCCGTCTCCATGGGTAACAAAGACCAGTGGGTTGTAAACTCCTGGCTGCTGAGCGCCTTCGTAGAGCGTCTCGGAGGAAAAGCCTGGTTCAACAAAGCCATGAGCGGAGACGCTTCCTTTACGGACGAGCCTTTCGTAAAATCTCTGGCTATCATCAATGAGATGGTTCAGAAGAACGTATTCTCTCCCGGTGTCAACCAGATGTCCAATACCGAGGCCGACCAGGAATTCTATCAGCAGAAGTCGGTCTATTTGATCGATGCCGGCTGGAGAACTTCCGGTATGGTCAACGAACTGCCCCAGGAACAGCAGGACGCCATCAAAATGATCGTTTTCCCCGCCCTTCCCGGAGAAGTCAGCCCCAACTCCAGCGCCGCGGTTCTTTCCGAAGGATTCGGTATAAACGCCAAGCTGAGCGGTACCGCCCAGGGACAGGCCGCCTATGACTTCATCGCTTTCAACGCCGGTGAAGAGGGTGCTTCCCTCAGGCTTGAGTATGGTGAGATCCCCACGTACAAGCTCGACTACTCCCAGTTCGATCTTCCCGGACTTCAGCTTGAATATGCTCAGTTCCAGCAGGATCATCCCATGGGCTACGTTATCGACTCCATGATGGACGGTGAGGGCATGGGTCTTCTGAATCCCGATATTCAGGCTATGATGTTCGGCAATCTGTCTCCCGAAGACGTGGCTTCCCGCTATGAAGCATGGGTTGCCGAGAACGACTCAAACAGAATGTAGGAGGTTAGGATAATGATGGATCAAACCAATAAGAAAGTCAGTTATTACATGTTTTTGCTGCCCGCGCTTCTCTTGTATCTCTCCATCATTATCTTTCCTATAGGAATGAGCGGGGTCCTGTCTCTGACCAAATGGAAGAATTACCAGATGGTCGGATTTGTTGGACTGGAAAATTTTATCAAAATATTTACGGACCCCGCCTTTCATCGGGCTCTCTGGAATAATGTGCAGATCATGCTGATCTCCGTACTGGGGCAGATTCCCCTGGGAATCGTCCTAGCTTACATACTGTTCAGAAAACTGGTACGGGGCGGCAAGTTCTTCGAAGTCATGATCTTTCTTCCCATAACCATCTCCTCGGTAGTGGTAGCGCTGCTGTGGAACCGTATTTTCTCTCCTGTCGGGATTTATACCACGTTTATGAAGCAGATTCTCCATAATCCCGACTACGTCATGACGATTTCAGAGAGCCCCCATTTTGCCATGCTGCCCATCCTTTTCGTTCTGCTGTGGATGCATACCAGCCTGTACATGGTCATGTTTCTGGCGAATATGCAGCGGGTGCCCAAATCATCCCTGGAAGCGGCGCGCATCGACGGGGCTTCGGAATCCCGAATCCTCTGGAGCATTATCATGCCCGCCCTCTCCAACGTTATCTTCACCAGCTCGATCTTCGCGATCTCGGGCAGCCTGAAGAGTTTCGACCTGGTGTTCGCTATGACCGGTGGCGGACCGGTGGATTACACCAACGTAATGGCTATCTATCTGTATAAGCATACGTTCACCTATAACAATTACGGATACGGTTCCGCCGTATCTCTGGTAATCGTCGTCTTGAGTGTGGGCCTGATTTCCCTGGGGCGTTACATTTACAGTCTGTTTCAGAAAAAATTCGATTAGGAGGGGAATGAAAAATGGATGATAATTCAAAACTTGACGGAAACATTCCCTTAGGCTGGAAGGTATTCTCCTATATCTTTCTGATCGCCTTTACCATGATGACTCTTATGCCCCTCATCTGGATGTTTTATTCGTCCTTCAAGCTGCAGGGCGATATTATGCTCCATCCCCTTGGGCTTCCTTTGAAGCCCACCTTCCGGAACTATCTGGAAGCCTGGTCCAGGGGGCATATGGGCATTACCTTTATCAACTCTATCATCTATTCGGGGGTAGCTACAGCCTTGACGATCGTACTGGCTCTGACGGCTTCCTTCGCCATGACGAAATTCGGGTATAAAAGCTCAAAGATCTTTTACTCTCTCTTTTCCCTGGGACTCCTTATCACGGTGCATTCCATTATCGCCCCCCTTTTTATGATGGAGACGAGAATCGGACTGTACAACACCCGCGTGGGGGTCATTATCCCCTATATCACTTTCGGCCTTCCCATGGCCATTCTCCTGGGATGTTCTTATATAAAGGGGATACCCGATTCCCTTATCGAAGCAGGAGTTATTGATGGCGCCAGTTATCAGCAGATTTTCTGGCATATCATCTTTTTTCTGGCCACCCCTGTGATGGCAACAATCGGAATTCTCTCGTTTCTGAACAACTGGAATGAATTCCTTCTGGTTTTCATTCTGACTTCAGGAGACAACATGAGAAGTCTCCCCGTTTCAATCAACTCCTTCGCCGGACGATTGAATCAGGATTACGGGATGCAGTTCGCCGCGCTGACGCTGGGGACGCTGCCCATGATCGCCTTCTATTTGGGCGCACACAAAATGGTTATAAAAGGGTTTGGCGAAGGCGCCCTTAAGGAGTAGTTCATGAAGTATAAACTGGAAGTATGTTTGGATTCGGCCGAATCGGCCATCGTCGCCGACAAAGCCGGCGCGGACAGGGTGGAACTCTGTGAGAACTTATTCGGCGGCGGGACCACACCCAGTGCGGGAACCATCAAAATCGCCCGGGAAAACGTCTCTCTGGGACTTCATGTCATTATTCGGCCCCGAAGCGGGGATTTTTGCTATTCGGACAATGAATTCGCCGTTATGAAAGAGGATATCCGCTACTGCCGGGAACTGGGCGTTGACGGTGTGGTCATCGGAATTCTGACTTCCGACGGTAAAGTGGACAAGGCCCGCTGCGCCGAACTGATCGCCGAAGCCGGTTCCATGAGCGTGACCTTTCACCGGGCCTTCGATGTGGCCGCCGATCCCTTCCAGGCCCTTGAAGATATTATTGATCTGGGATGCGACCGGATCCTCACCTCAGGCCAGGAGGCTTCCGTTCTCGAAGGAGCCGATCTTATCCGGGAGTTGATAGCAAAGGCGGGCGACCGGATTATCATTATGCCCGGCGGGGATATCACAGAGAGAAAACTTGGCCGGGTGGTCGCCAAAACGGGAGCCAGCGAATATCATATCTATCTGGATGCCGAGAAGAAAAGCACCATGGACTACTGCCCCGACCACGTCTATATGGGCGGTCTCTTGAGGAAACCGGAATTCATGAACAGTTTTACCAGTTCCGACAGGGTTTCCCAGGTGCTGACTTCCTTGAATAAATTATCCTAGATAATTTATTATTCTCAGGGTGAACAGAAGGTGGGAAGCAGTATGAGAGCAGTCGGTAATAATCAGTTTCAGAAAGCGGCTAATATGCTGCTCGTATTGAATTATCTTCGGGAGAACAAATCCTGTTCCCGCCAGAAGATTGCCGAGGAACTGGGGCTGCAGCCCTCATCTGTGAGTTATATCGTCGGCCGGCTCATTAAAGAGGGGCTTGTCGAGGAGTACTCCGACCGCAACCGTGAGACGAAGAGCCTGGGGCGCCGTCCCATCATGATACGCATTCTGGGCGATTACGGGTATGTTATCGGGCTGGATCTTCAGGTCGATTACTACTGCGTTGCCGTGTATGACATCGCCGGGACGCCGGTCCTTATGAAAAAGGTTGAATCACCCCTGGACGAGGGAGACTTCTTTAAGCGTTTCACCCATGCTGTTGAAGAAATCCGCAGGGAACTTAAAAGTGATATTCCCATACTCGGGCTGGGCCTGGCTATTCCCGGGATCGTTGACAGCGGGGAGAGCCATGTCGTGTCCAGTTGGACCCATAAACTGGCCGACGTCTCTCTGAAAGGTTTCCTGGGAGACAGCTTTCCCTTTCCCGTCGTTATAGACAATGATGCCAATTGCTGCGCTCTGAATATCCTTTGGAATAATCCTAAACGGGATCCGGATTCCTTTATCTATCTTCTCCCCCGCTTTCACAGGCGGGAGCTGCTTCCCGATAATCTTCCTTCCGTCGGAATCGGTATGGGACTTGTCATAAACGGTAAGTTGTTCAGCGGATATACCCATGAGGCTGGCGAATATCAGAGTATTCTTTTTTCACGGGAAAGAAGGATGAAATGGCAGCTGAGTCTGCCTGAAGAAGATATGGACAGGGCCTCTTATGATAAGGATATCCAGAGGGAAATCATCACGGAACTTATGGAAAACATGTTCCTTATCCTCCAGGTCCTGAATCCCCGGTCTCTCATCATCGGGGGGGATTTCTCCGGCACCGGGGACCTGATCATCCGTGTCGTCAGCGAAGTTTTTCCTGAGAAATGGGGTCTATTGAAAAAGAAAAAACTCTCCCTTGAAGTTCGGGATGAAGGAGTTTTCGATTCGGCTAAGGGAGCCGCCGCCTGCATACTGGAGAAGATTTATGCCATTCCTCAGGTGGGGCAGGTTTCGGTCGGTTCATTTCGTAATAATCTGCTTGAAAAGCTTATGGAAGAGAATGACTAATGAATGAGAAGAGTGTAACTAAAAGAGTTGTAACGGCCGGTATGCACCACGAGTCCAATACATTTAATCCTATCGTGACAGGTCGGGAGGATTTTACTATTTATTACGGCGATGAGCTGTTTGATGTTCTTAACGACAGTGACAGCGTCAGCGGTGTCGTGAAGACGCTTAAGGAACAGGGATACGAGGTCGTTCCCACGGTTTTCGCCCGCGCCGTTCCCAACGGCGTCATCTCGAAAGACCTTTATCTGGAACTCAAACAGGAGATTCTCAAGCGGGCGAAAGAAGCTCTGGCGGCCGGCCCGGTCGATGCCCTGTGTCTCTCCCTGCACGGCTCCATGAGAATCGAGGAGATCGGAGAAGCGGAAGGGGATCTGCTGGAAGCCTTGAGGGAGATTTTCCCCACCCAGCCTCTCTTCTCCGCCCTCGATATGCATACCACCTACACGGAGCGGATGCATCGGTATTCCGACGGCTATGTCGGATATAAATGCGCTCCCCATACGGACTGCTTCGAGACGGGACGCCATGCCGCGGAACTGACGATAAAGACCCTGGAGGAAGGGGCGAAACCCGTTTCCGCCTGGGTGAGGATTCCCTTTCTCGTAGCGGGGGAGCAGTCCGAAACGACGACGGAACCCATGAAAACACTGATCTCCGCCCTTCGGGAGTGCGAGAAAAAAGAAGGCATCATGGCCGCCAACTACCTGATGGGTTTTCCCTGGGCCGATAACAGCGACAGCAGCGCCGCCGTTCTCATTGTGGCCGATTCGGATAAAGACCTGGCCGCCTCGGAAGCCCTTCGTCTGGCCGATCTCTTCTGGTCCTACCGGGAAAAATTTACTTTCCATACCGAGACGTACACTCTGGATAAAGTTCTCGATGTTGTCTTTGACGCCGTGGAACAGGGGCCTACTCCGGTCTACCTTTCCGATTCGGGGGATAACCCCACCGCCGGTTCTTCGGCGGACTGCACCGGACTGCTGGCGCAGATCCTGGATGATTCCCGGACGGCCGGTCTGGCCCATCCCGTTATCTACGGCGGTATCTTTGATCCCAAAGCCGTGGCGGCCTGCAAGGGAAAAACCGGCGAGACGATAGAGCTTACCTTCGGGGCCTCCTTTGATACCGTAACCAGTTCCCCCCTGACCGTGACGGGAAAGGTGAAGGAAATTGTGGAGCAGTGGAGCGCCTATAAGAGCGATCTGGTCCTTTTCTCTACGGGAAATGTCGATATTGTTCTGACGTCCAAACACATCGGATTTATCGATCCCAAGATGTTCAGAGACCTGGGCGCTGAACCGTCCGAGGCGGAGATTGTCGTCTGTAAGCTGGGCTATCTTACGGCCCCCCAGAGAACCGTGGCCAAGCGGTCCATCATGGCCCTGAGCAAGGGAAGCACGAATGAAGATCTTCCCACATTGCCCTATTCTCTCATCCCCCGGCCGATTTTTCCCCTGGACAGGGATATGGAGTTTGATTCTAAGGCAAATCTTGTCCTATAGGTGATCCTCTGAGCATGACGCTGCCATTGCGGACCGGGAATCGGGAGGATGTCCCGGCCGCGGCGTCCGTCTATACCGATTAGGAGCCTATTTCAAAGCTCTCAATGCCGGGGAAATTACAAAGTACCATTGAATATCATGAAGGGGAACGGTTATTCTGAATCTTGATAAGTGAGGTGAATAAAATGGGATATCCGAAAGAGATGCTAACCACGAGAAGCGTGGTAAAAAGAGGACTCTACGCCGTCATTCCCCCGGAAGGCCTTGTAAAAAATGTCGTACCCGGACTGGAAGGGTGCGATGTCAGCATCATCGCGTCCCCCAAGCTGGGAGCCGGATTCGCCCAGTACATTTTAACTGTTTCCGATAAGCTGACTCATGATGCGAAAATCGCCGGTAAGGCCGGTGTGGAACTCTTCATGTACTGCATGCAGGGCAAGGGTTCCTGGTTCGTTGGCGGTGAAGAGAAGGAGATGACCGGCGGGGGATATATCTACGTGCCCTGCGGCAAGGACCTCTCCTTTAATGTCGACGGCAAAGAGAAGGCCGAACTCCTTCTCTATAAGCAGAAGTTCCTCTCCCTGGAAGGTCAGGACCTTCCTCCCGTAGTAACAGGTAATGTGAATGATATGGAATACGCCGTCTATGATGGCATGGAGAATGTCCACATCAAAGACCTTCTCCCCAAGGATCTGCGCTTTGACATGAACATGCACATCCTGAGCTTTATGCCCGGCGGATGCCATCCCTTTGTGGAGACCCATGTTCAGGAACACGGCGCCTATATTCTGGAAGGAGAGGGCCTGTATCTTCTGGATAATGAATGGATGCCGATCAAGAAGAACGACTTTGTCTGGTTCGGTCCCTATGTGACCCAGGGGGCCTACGGGGTAGGCCGGGACAGATTTACCTATATCTACTCGAAAGACTGCAACAGAGACGTTGAACTGTAGGAGAGAACATGAAAATCGTATTAATTGAACCCCTGGGAATCGATAGGGATAAACTGGATGAGCTCAGCGCTCCCCTTAAAGCGGCGGGACACGACTTCATCAGCTACGATAACCGTGTGGAAGACTCTCCCTCCCTGATCGAACGGGGCAGGGACGCGGATATTATTATCCTGACAAATCTGCCCTTTAAAAAAGAGGTCATGGAGGCCTGTCCCCATCTCAAAATGGTGACCATTGCCTTTACCGGCGTTGACCACGTGGATATGGCGTACTGCAGGGATAAGGGCATCCTGGTTTCCAATGCCGCCGGTTACTCCACCAGCGCCGTGGCCGAGCTGGCTGTCGGGATGATGGTCGGCCTCTCCCGCCGCATTCTTGCCTGTGATGGAGCCGCCCGTGGCGGGGGCACGAAAAACGGGCTGGTAGGCTTTGAGATGGCGGGGAAGACGGTCGGTGTGGTGGGAACCGGCGCCATCGGCGGCAAGGTCATGGAGATCGCCCTGGCCTTCGGCTGCAAAGTGGTCGCCTTTAGCCGGACGGAAAAGCAGGAGTGGATCGAAAAGGGCGTGAAATACCTGAGCCTCGAGGAACTTCTGAAGGTCAGCGATATTGTCTCCCTTCACGTGCCCCTGACCGAGGCCAGCAAGAACCTCATAGGCAAGGAGCAGCTGGAGATGATGAAACCCTCCGCATTGCTCATCAACACCGCCCGGGGACCGGTCGTCAACAGCGAGGCCCTCGCCTCAGCTCTTAAAACGAACCGAATCGCCGGAGCGGGAATCGACGTATTCGAAATGGAACCGCCTGTCCCCACCGATCATGTCCTCCTGGGAGTCCCCAATACGATCCTGACGCCCCACGTGGCTTTCGCTACCAAAGAATCCATGGTAAAGCGTGCCGTCATCACCTTTGATAACGTGGAATCCTGGCTGAAAGGCGAGCCCAGGAACGTCCGGTAGGGAGAAATAACCCGAGACGGACCGCATTGAAATCGCCTGCCTCGGGAAGTTCTGGCTTAGTGATTATTTATGATACGATGAGGTTCCTGCCGCATCGTTATCCATTTTAAATAAACAGACTGACGATCTCCGGCGGATTTCCGTCCTTGAGCCGGACCAGGCCCCGGTTTGACAGATGAAGCTCGGGCAGAACCACCAGCCCCAGCAGGCTTATGGTCATCTCCGCCGAATCGTGGGGGCAGCCCGCAGCTTTTAGGGCCTCCTCTACATCGGCAAGATTCGCCGCCACTTCGGAGACGGGCCTGGGACTCATGAGCCCGGCAAAGGGAAGAGGCAGGCTGGCCAGAACCTTACCGTCCTTTACTACGGCCAAACCGCCCCCCGATTCGATAAGGGTGTTGGCTGCCATTGTCATCGCCTTCCTGTCCGTCCCCAGAACCAGAAGATTATGGCAGTCGTGGGATACGGTGGAGGCATAGGCTGAGCCCGGAAGAAGGGACAGGCCCGAAATAAAAGCGTGGGACTTCCGGTTTTCCGGGGATACCTGCCGCTCGTGCCGGTAGATCATGGTCAGCTGAGCCAGATCCATGGAGGCATCGGGGGCGAGAACGCCCTCTTCTGGAATGAGCAAAGCGGATTTTTCCGGGTGAAAACCATCCCCGGGACCAGTTCTATCACACGGACTCCCACAGGCCTTCCGTCGTTTTCCCGGGGGGCCCCTACGGTAAAATCCTCTTCTTGCCGGGGAGAGATATGCATGGTCTTAAGCGCCCAGCCGGGATACTCCGCCGGGGGAATCTTTTCTGTCAGAAGCCCGTCCTCCGCCCGGAGCTTTCCGGCGGAAATGACCTTTTTCACATCGAAATCCTTCAGGTTGTCCACAAGAATCATATCCGCAGACCTTCCGGGAGCCAGAGAGCCTATCCAGCGGTCCATCCCCAGCAGCTGAGCGGCGTTGATGGTGGCCATCTGTATGGCTTTGAGGGAGGGTATCCCCTGGCGTACAGCTTCCCGGAGAACGCGGACCAGGTGCCCCTCCTCAAGGATCGTCCGGGACGTGACATCGTCGGTGACCAGGGTGAAGAACCGGCTGTCCAGTTCGGGATTATCCAGAAGGGCCGGTGCCAGGTTGGGCAGATCGAGCCAGGCCGAACCGTAGCGCATCTGAACATTCATGCCCCTGCCGGCCTTGGCCAGGGCTTCTTCGGCCGTAGTACTTTCGTGGCAGGCGGTCATTCCCGAGGCGATAAAGGCGTTAAGGCCGCCTGCCGTATCGGGGGAAGAGTAATGTCCTGTCATGACGACATCAGCCTTCAGCCCCTCCGCCCCAATGGCGTGAGCGTGGGAGTCGCCGAAGATTACCCCGGGGAAATTCATCTGTTCTCCCTGCAGCGCGGCCCATCCCTTTTCATAGGCTTCCCGGACATTCTCCGCATTGATAAGGGCTCCTCCGTCCTCCAGTCCCGGAAGGGAGGGAACGCAGACCGGCATGGCCGTCAGTACATTAAGGGGGAGGTCCTTAGTCTTCTCGTGAAACAATTCTACCGCTTTGAGCCCCAGAACATTGGTCATTTCGTGGATGTCGGGACAAATCGTCGTCGTTCCCTGGGGCAGTACGGCAGCGGCGAAAGAGACTGGATCCACCATGGAGCTTTCCACATGCATATGACTGTCTATCAGGCCGGGAAGGAGGAAGAGTCCCCGGCCATCGATTATGACCGTTTCCTTATCCGTCGGATAGGAACCCGTGTCCCCGATGAAGGCGATGATCCCCTTATAGGCGACCAGACCGGTATTTGCTTCCACCGTTCCCAGATGGACATTGACCAGCTGGATATTCTTAATAACGAGATCGCCGGCTTTCCTGCCCATGGCAACGGCGGCCAGATCTGCCGTAACAGAGGCTTTATGGGTGAGAAATTCCCGATAGGTCATAGGACCCTCCTTATTAATTATTATAGCAGGTTGCCGGGGAGGTGCAAGGGGAGATTTTTACAGAGGATTTACTGTTTTTTGTTTTGACGCCGACAGTATGATCGCTATATGATATAGGGATACACTTAAACCTTAGGATATTCTGTGCCCGAAAGAAAAAAACGCTATCTGAAAGAACGTTCTTCCTGTTTATATAAAGCCGTGGCCTATCATTTCTGGGCTTTGGCAGGTCTTGTCTTTTTCGCCTGCCTTGCTCTATTTTTCGCTTATCTGGCGATCCATCTGAAGTTTTATGTTTTTCTCAGTTTTCAGCTGGTGTGGATCCTTCTCGTTTATTTCGGCTATACCCTGGTGGAAAGTATCGCCTACTACTACGAGAAGAACCTTATCAGAAAATTCGGTAAAAATATAAACGGGCAGGTCATTTCGAAGTACAAAGAGGAAAATGATCTGTACACCGATGACATTCCCGGCAGAAGAAGAAAATACGATAGGGAGATTTTCTATTTTATTGAGTATCAATACTCCTATGAAGGGGAAGACTATCAGAATGCCTTTGTTACCGAAAACCATCACCTCTATGATAAGCTGGAGGCGGGAGACGCCGTTCCGGTCAGGATTCTTAAGATTAAACCCTCCGCTTCGGATATCCGTCTGAGAAAGCTGAAAAAGGATCTGGCCGTAACCTAGGTGTGAATTGCCGGTCCCGATAGAAAAACCCGGAGCAAAAACTCCGGGTTGATTTTGGGATGTTTTTTTACATGGGGCCGTTTAGCCTACCATTTTCGCTATGTCCTCTTCCACTTCGCCGATACCGGCGATCCCGAATTTCTCGATGAGCACGCTGGCCACGGTAGGAGAAAGGAACGCCGGGAGAGTGGGGCCCAGGTGGATGTTCTTCACGCCCAGATGGAGAAGGGCCAGCAGAACGGTGACCGCCTTCTGTTCGTACCAGGCGATGTTGTAAACGATGGGGAGCTCGTTGATGTCCTCCAGCTCGAATACTTCCTTGAGCTTGAGGGCGATAAGGGCCAGGGAGAAGCTGTCGTTGCACTGCCCCGCATCGAGAACGCGGGGAATCCCGCCGATATCGCCCAGGTTCAGTTTGTTGTAGCGGTATTTGGCGCAGCCCGCGGTGAGGATGATCGTATCCTCAGGCAGGGCTTCGGCGAAATCTTTGTAGTAGTCCCGGCCCTTCTGGCGGCCGTCACATCCGCCCATGACGACGAACTTTTTCACTGCTCCCGATTTTACCGCGTCCACGACTTTATCGGCCAGGGCGAATACCTGTTCGTGGGCGAATCCGCCGACGATGGAGCCGGTCTCGATTTCCGTGGGGGAGGGGAGGGTTTTGGCCAGGGCGATGACTTCGGAGAAATCCTTGGCGCCGCCTTCGCTGCGGGGGGCAATGGCTTTCACGCCGGGAAAGGCCACGTTGCCCGTGTTGAACATCCGGTCGATGTAGGAGGCCTTGGGGGGAACCAGGCAGTTGGTGGTCATGACGATGGGACCGTTGAAGGTGGCGAATTCCTTATCCTGAAGCCACCAGGCATTACCGTAGTTACCGGCGAAGTGATCATACTTCTTGAAGGCGGGATAGTAGTGGGCGGGGAGCATTTCCCCATGGGTGTAAACATCCACTCCGGTGCCTTCGGTCTGCTTGAGCAGCTCTTCCATGTCCTTGAGGTCGTGCCCTGAGATCAGGATGGCCGGATTGTTCCGCACGCCTATGTTCACCGCGGTGATTTCCGGGTTACCGTAGGTTTCGGTGTTGGCCTTGTCCAGGGTGGCCATGGCGGTGACGGCTACTTCGCCTGCTTTAAGGACCAGGGCGATCATTTCGTCCACGGGAAGATCCTTGAGGGTGGAGGCCAATCCTTCGGCCATGAAGTCGTAAATGGATTGATCTTCGTAGCCTAGAACGGCGGCGTGATCCGTGTAGGCGGCGATGCCCTTGAGGCCGTACACCAGGAGTTCCCGCAGGGAGCGGACGTCTTCGTTTTCTGTGGAGAGCACGCCGACGGCCACGGCCTTGAGGAGCATTTTCTCCTTGCTGTCCGCCGTCCAGAGGGCCGCGTCGGGGAGATCGCCCGTGACGGCGTAACGGGCTTTCAGATCCTCCCGCAGCTTGAGCCCCTGGCTGATGATGTCAGCCAGCTGATCGTCGTCGAAGCTGACGTTGGTGACCGTGGTAAAGAGGGCTTTGGTCATATAATCGGCCGCATCCTTTTCCACTTTGCCGGCTTTTTCGGTAAGGAAGGCGATGCCCTTGACCGTGTAGATCAGAAGGTCCTGCAGGTTGGCCGTATCGCCTTTCTTTCCGCAGATGCCGTTAACTGTACAACCGCTGTTCTTTGCCGTTTCCTGACACTGATAACAAAACATACTCATATGAAAACTCCCTGGTTAATTAATATTCCTTACCTGCGGCCATGACATTGGCCGGATCGAAGGCATGGCAGGGGGTGACTCCGTATACCATGCCGCATTCGGGGCATTTGTCTTCGAACGACGCCATTTCAAAACGGCCCCCGCACTCCACGCACTCTATTTCCATGGGCATGGGCATCGGCTGATCGGCGAATCCCATCATTCTTACCTTATCTACTACCTGTTTTCCGTCGGTGAACGAACCGGAACATCCTTCGTGCATTTTCTTTCTCCTTGAGAGCTGATTTTCGGGAAGGGGAGGTGTGTTAAATTGAAAACTATTTAACACACCCTATTCCCGGTGTTATGCCGTTTTCAACCTAACGGCTCTTATTGAATTTCCTCTAAGATCTCGCCGTTCCGCAGTTTGGTCCGGTAAGCCAGCAGTCTTCTATCCATCTCCTCCAGAGTCGTGAGGATTTCCCTCTCCTCGGCGGTGGTTTCGATGATTTTGTTAATCCCCCCGTTCTTGATGACGATTCTCTTGTCGCCCATAAGGGCCAGAATGGGATCGTGGGTGGCCATGAGGACCACTTTCTCTTCGCTCAGAAGCAGATCCAGGGCCTGTTTCCTGTCTATCCCCGCATTCTCAATCTCGTCGATCAGAATGATGGGGGACTTGCTCAGAATGGCCGTGTCGGCGATCATCAATGCCCGGGACTGACCGCCTGAAAGACTGGTAATGGGCGTATCCCGGCTGAACCGTTCCCCGGCCAGCTTGTTGGCGTTCTCGATGATCCGTCCAATGACTTCTTCACGGTTCTCCACCATGCGGCTCTCGGCATGGAGTTCCACGAACTCGTAGACGGTCAGGTCCATGACGAAGTTCATGTTCTGGGAGATCTGGGCCACCAGCTTGTCCTTGGTGGAAAAGCGCCACTTCTTATCGGGCTCCGCACCGTTGATCAGCACCGTCCGGGAAGTGGGAGTGTCGTGCTGGGCAACCCACTCTATGTCTCCCAGAAGGCGGCTCTTCCCCGAGCCGGTGGGGCCCACGATGCAGATGATCTCTCCCTGCCGGATGGTCAATTCCTCAAAGTTTTCCCTATCTCCCGACTTATCCGTACCGGGGAGGATGGTGATATGCTGAACCTTGTCCTCCTCGCGGCCCAGAAAGGCGTTCATCTGCTTGATGAATTCCTCCAGCTGCCGGTAATGGTGCTCCACGTCAATCGCCATCTCTTCCCGGGTCTCTTCGTCGAAGCGGCCGAAGTACTCCTCCAGGGTGATCTCCCTATCCCCCTCCAGGGGCAGATTGTTATCGGCGAAGTAGGATGTTACGAAGGGATAGCGCTCCAGAATATCATTCAGTTTTTTCAGCCTGATGGTTTGAGCATTCATTGGCCTTCCTCCATTTTCATCTTTCTCACGTTGCCCATCTGGTACTTCTCGCCGATACGGGTTTCGCCCAGGCAGTAGGAGCAGAGGGCCGAGGGCATGGGAAAGCGCAGTTCCCTGCCCACCAGGGTCTCTATGTCTTCCGCTTCATCGAAGAGCAGAGTACTCAGCTCGTAGCTGCCCTGTCCGGTCAGGCCGTTCACGTGAATGATCACCGCCCCCGGATTGACCGTGTTCACCCGGCTGGCGAAAACTTCCCGTTCCGCCTGGGAGACGATGTCCCCCTTGGTGATTACCACGATGTCGGCGCTCTTGAGCATGGGGCCTATTTTCTTAGGCGTGTTGATGCCGCTCAGATTGTCGATGACGCAGACCGCCTTGATGCCTTTCACGTAGGGGGAACAGCGGTTGCAGAGCCCGGCCGATTCGCTGACGAGCAGATCGAACCCTTCATCCACGCCCCATTTGGTCACTTCCTCTATATTGCTGATGAAGTAGTGATCCGGACAGAGGGCGCCGGAGAGCCCCTTCTTGACGGGAATGCCCGCCTTTTCGTAAAGCTTGTCGTCGTCCGTGTAGAGGCAGTCGAACTTGGCCACCGCCGTCTTCACGTTCCTCTGTTTAAGCGATTCAATCGTTTTCAATATAACGGCGGTTTTTCCTGAAGAGGGAGGGCCCGATATGGTTACCAGATTCACTTACGCCTCCTGAGCCGCGGCCTGTTCGAAGACCGATTCGCAGTGGGAAATCAGCTTGCTGATATCCTGTGAGTAGATATAATCCCAGCCGAGCCACATGAAGGGGGCCTTCGCCGGAAGCCGATTGTCCACGTCGGGGTGGACCGTGGGAAAAAGACCGTTGTGGGCCAGCACCGTTCCCACTTCTTCGGAAGCGAAAAAATCGATAACCGGCTGGAGCTTCTCCCTTTTCTCCTTCTTCGCGAGCAGGAAGATAGGGCTGATGATCGCGCCGTCCTCGGGCCAGACCGCCTCCATGTCTCCCTCGGGGCGGACCATTTTGGTAAAGAAGTAGGGCATGATGGTGACTGCCGGTTTGTTATCCTTCTTCCGGTCGCTTTTCACCATCTGCGAGGGGTGGAGCGATTCGAGCAGATTCCTCCCCAGCCGGGCCACTCCTTCGTCTCCGTACTTCTTGTGGATATTCAGGAGGATGCCGTTGAAAAGGTCAAAGTCGCCCACCGGCAGGGAGATGCGGTTTTCGAAGACCGGATCCATAATGTCTTCCCAGGTACGGGGTACGGGTACATTCCCGGGCAGGGTTCCCAGCTCCTTCTTATTGATGAGAAAGACAGCCGGCACCACGCTGATGATCGAGTAGTGGCCCTGGGGATCCTTCAGGTCCAGGCTGTCGAAGGAGGAGTTGAATCTCTCCCGGCCGGAGAAATCGCCGAAGGTTCCCTGCTTTTTGAACCGGCCGATCATCTGCTCGTCGAAGAACATATCGAAGCCGGCGGAGATAAACAGGTCGGGCAGTTCCGCCGCGTCATCGATTCCCTTGATATTGTTTTCTACCCAGTCGAGCCCCATGGACGCCGCCTTGAGTTCGTGGCTGACGTTCAGGCCGGGGGTTTCCTCGAGGAATCGGTTGAACTCTTCCAGCAGGGGTATGCGGACGGGACAGGGGAGCAGGCCGACCACTTTCACTTCGGCCGCGCTGTTTTCCCCGTTTTCCGCCAGGGTCAGGTCGGTCTTGTCTTCGGCCTTTTCTATGGCTTCGGTCAGTAAGCGGGCGAAGCTGTCGTAATCCAGCTGTTTGAGGGTCAGGGCCATCTCCAGGCTTACCGATTTACCGAACTGCTCCCGTTTGGCGGGATCGGCCATATGGGCGAAGCCGTTGGAGGTAAACACGGGAATCGTCCGGGGATATTTCTCGGCGATTTCCAGTAACGTGTCGGCTTTGGTGAAATACTCCATATTGCTTATACTCCTAAAGTGGTACCGTAATACCTAAATAAATCGAAATAAAAAATCAGAAATCGGAAAGTTTGATTTCCCTGTACGTTTCGTAGATATCCTTGGAAATCCGATGGATGTTTCTGGTGAAGATGCAGTGGTGGAAGGCGCATTTATCCTTGCCGAAGGGGCAGGCGCCCGTGGATACCGGGCCTTCCATGGCTTCCAGAATATCGAGGAAACTTATCTCGTCGGCGGGCTTGCTCAGAATGAATCCTCCCGAAGGCCCTCGGACCGATTTGACGAATCCCGCCTTGCTCAGTTTCTGAAAAACCTTGGCCAGGTGGGCCTGGGAAGCATCAAGTTCTTCGGCCAGATGTTTGACGGTGAGCCGTTCCGGCTGTTCTTTGGCGATAAGAGCCAGGCTGTGCATGGCCAGATAGGCGCCTTCTGACAGATTGACCAGATTCATGATTCCTCCCTGTTTAATTTGTTATATAGGTACTGTAATACCTAAATAAGGGCTTTGTCAATACAAACTGAGAATTTTGTTGAACTATCCGCTAAAACGACCTATTCTATTTTCCATGGTTAAAGGCATCCTGGGGGCTTTTCTTTTCCCGGTTATTCTCCTTTTCTCCTGCGCGGGCCAGGAGACTTTGGAAATAAGAAGTTCTTCTGTTTACGGCAAATTGGAAATCCTCGCGGGAATCTCCTTTCCCCCCTATTCCGGCCGGAGAGAGATCGGTTTTACGATCCGCAAGATGCAGGAGCTCTCCCTGGACCGGATGCGCCTGGACGTAGACTGGCGGTACAGGGAACCGGAAAAGGGTGTATTTTACTGGAAACCCATGGATCTGCGCATGGAGAAAGCCCATGAGAATCATATTGCCCTGTTTCTGACGATTCCCAGCCAGGCTCCCCCCTGGGCCGCCCTGCCGCCCGGAAAGGACGGATCGAGCCGATTCGACGAGGAAGCCCTGAAGCATTTCATCGAAGAACTGCTGCTCCGATACGACAACATTGAAAAAATCCAGTTCGGGAACGAGTGGGAGACCGATCATCCCGACAGTCCGGCCTACGGGGATTACGATTCGATCAAGCAATTTGTCCTGTACAATAATATCCTCTACGATTCGGTGAAAAGGCTTTCCCCTGAGACGCAAGTCGTTCTGGGCGGATTGACCAGGACCTATCCCATGATGGAGGCGTTTGTCCAAGAAGGCCGTTATCCCGATTTTTCCGGGCTGGAACTGGCTAAGGGGGCCACCGAAGAGTATCTGAGAGGGCGAATCGATAAAATCGCCGGAGACTATAAAGCCCGCGACGTAAAGGGGAACGTGGAGTACGTTCTGAAGAACGCCCGCTATGACATGATCGACATCCATCTGTATGACGATCCGGAGAATTGGAGCGAATATCTTTCTGTATTACCCGAGGACAAACCGGTTGTGGTATCCGAATTCGGAGGGCCCAATTCGGAATTTGAAAGCACGGCTCCCTCCTACCAGGCAAAGCGGATGGCGGATTACATCGCGGCTATCGAGGGGCTTCCCATTGTGGAAGCGTACTATTTCAAGCTGGTAGATTCCGATCTGTCCTACCACAGGGATTCGGGTCTCTACCGGGCTAATTTGCGGCCCAAGCCGGCCAAAGACGTTTTTTCGGCATTATTATCCGCCCCGTAATATCCCTTCCCGAGGGATTGGCAGAGCGGTTTGAGGAATAAGGAGAATAGAATGATCAGGAAAATCCAAGTTGATATTGAGCGATCCGGGCTGTGGATGGACGGGGACGTCACCTATGCCCGGGTGGACAGCTGGTACGGGCACACCACGAAAGATCTGAAGATGGATATCATCTATCCCCACGAAGGACGGGAAAAACCCTGGCCCTGCCTGGTCTGGATCTGCGGCGGCGCCTGGCTGAGGATGGACCAGCATGCCCATGTGCCCAACTTAATGGAACTGGCGAGGGAAGGGTTCGTCATCGCAAGCGTCCAGTACAGGCTGACCAACGAAGTTCCCTTCCCCGGGCCTCTGGAGGACGTAAAGGCCGCCATCCGTTTTCTGCGTAAAAATGCGGACAGATATAATATCGATGCGGACCGTTTCGGCGTCATGGGGGAATCGGCGGGAGGCCATCTGGCCGGCATGACGGCTGTGACGGGGCACATACGTGATTTTGATAAGGGGGAGCATCTGGAATACAGCAGCGCGGTGCAGGCCGCCAGCCCCTGGTATATGGTTTCCGACCTGCTCTCCTTCCCCCCTCTCGCCGACCCGGGGTTTTCCCCCGAGGCCCGTCTGATCGAGGCCCTGCCCGAAAAGAATCCCGGGCTGGCCAAAGCCGCCAGCCCCGTCACCTATGTCTCTTCGGACTGCCCGCCCTGTCTGCTGTTCCACGGCACGGAGGATAAAACCGTTCCCCATGATCAGAGTGTTCTTTTTCACGACGCTCTGGAAAAGGCCGGGGTTCCCGTCACCCTTTACAGCGTGGAAGGGGCTGACCACGGGGATCGAGAATTCTATCAGAAACCGGTGTTGGATCTGATGGCCGCATTTTTTAAAGAGCAGCTTTCCTGAAAATATCCGGATGAATAGTGGTCCCCCCGATTTCTCATCCTGTGTTACAATGGTAATGCATAATCAAGGGGGATCTTATGATCAGGAATATTAAAATGGAATGGGAAAGGCCCGGACTGTGGATGGACGGAGACGTGACTTACGGTCAGGCCGACGCCTGGTTCGGCCATACGTCGCAGGATCTGAAGCTGGATATAATCTATCCCCATGAAGGACAGGACAAGCCCTGGCCCTGCATCGTCTGGATATGCGGAGGCGGATGGCTGCAGATGGATCATCACGCCCATGTGCCCAATTTAGCCGATCTGGCGAGGGAGGGCTTTGTCGTGGCGAGCGTTCAATACCGCCTCTCCAACGATATCCCCTTTCCCGGCCCCCTGGAGGATGTCAAAGCCGCCATACGGTATTTGAGGAAAAACGCCTCCCGGTATAATATCGATCCCGACAAATTCGGCGTCAGCGGAGAATCGGCCGGCGGCCAGCTGGCGGGCATGGTGGCCGTGACAGGGACACATAGGGAATTTGATAAGGGAGAGCATCTGGAATACAGCAGCGCCGTTCAGGCCGCCTGCCCCTGGTATATGGTTTCCGATTTGAGCGCCTTTCCCCCCGGGGACAAGCCCGGTCTCTCTCCGGAGGCCCGGATGATCGGCGACTTGCCCTCGGACAGCCCGGATCTGGTGAAAAGGGCCAGCCCCGTCAGCTATGTTTCGGCCAACTGCCCGCCCTGTCTTCTTTTTCACGGAACCGACGATCATGTCGTGCCCTACGACCAGAGCATCCGTTTTCATGACGCCCTGGAAAAGGCGGGGGTCCCGGTAACTCTGTACAGCGTGGAAGGAGCCGACCATGCGGATGAGAACTTCTTCCAGAAGCCGGTGATGGATATTATGACGGCGTTCTTCAAGGAACAGCTTCAGTAGTCTTTTCGGCTTAATCGGTAAAATAAAGCCCTTCTTCCGAGCATCCGGAGGAAGGGCTTTCTCTTTATCGTTTGAACATAGTCCGTCAGGCCTGGTCGAACTGGGCCAGGGTCTCTTCCGAGGGAGCCTTGGTCGCAAGGCTTACCGCTACGACGGCGATGAATGCCAGAATGAATCCGGGAAGGAGTTCATAGAAGTATTCCCCTTCGATGGAAATGAAATTCTTGACGATAACCACGGTCACCGCGCCGACGATCATTCCGGCCAGGGCGCCCCATTTGGTCGTCCTTCTCCAGCAGACAGAGAGAATGACAACCGGGCCGAAGGCGGCGCCGAATCCGCCCCAGGCGTAACCGACCATGTTCAGAATATTGCCGTTGTCCTGAAAGGCGATAATAAAGGCAAGGAGGGCGAAGCCGATGATTCCCAGACGGCTGATCAGCTCTTTTCTTTTATCGTTCTGTTTGGCGATAAAGGGAATATCCTCGGTCAGGGAGGACGTGAGGACCAGCAGCTGGGAGTCCGCCGTGGACATGACCGCCGCCAGGACCGCCGCCAGGACAAATCCCCCGAAGAGGGGATGGAAGAGGGCGCTGGCCATGGCCAGGAATACCCGCTCGCTGTTCTCCGATACTCCCTCCAGGGGGGTCACCCCGTTCAGTCCGATACCGATCAGCCCGATTCCGGTGGCCATGGCAAGGGAGAGTATCATCCAGATGGTTCCCACCCGGCGGGCCCGGGGTACCGATTCCACGTCTTTAATCCCGATGAATCGTGCCAGGATATGGGGCTGCCCGAAATATCCGAATCCCCAGGCGATCAGGGAGACGGCCGTGATCCAGCCGGTGGAGAAGTGAAACGCCTCGGGATTGATGGAACTGATCTCCACTCCCGAGCCGGTAATGGCGAAAAAGCCGAAGAGGGCGCAGAAGATCAGAGCCGTGAGCATGAGCAGGCCCTGGATAAGGTCTGTCCAGCATACGGCCATGTATCCTCCCAGGAACGTATAGGATACCACGACCAGTGTCGTGATGATCAGGCCGGCCCTTTCGCTGGCGCCGAAGGAGTGGGCGAACAGGAGGGTTCCCCCCTTCAATCCGGAAGCCACGTAAAGCGTAAAAAAGAGAAGGATGATCACCGTGGATATGACTTTGAGGATATGGGTGTTGTCCTCGAATCTTTTGGCAAAGTAGGAAGGCAGGGTGACGGCATCCAGTTTTTCCGTGAGAAAACGCAGCTTTCCGGCGACGATAAGCCAGTTGATATAAGCCCCTACGGTCAGTCCCAGGGAGATCCAGATCCCTTCTACAAGACCGCTGGCAAAGACCGCGCCGGGCAGTCCCAGAAGCAGCCAGCTGGACATGTCGGAAGCTCCGGCCGAAATGGCCGAAGGAATGGCTCCGAGTTTACGTCCGCCGATGATGAAGTCCTCGTTGGTTTCGGTTTTCCTCATGGAATAGTATCCGATGCCCAGCATCAGAAACAGATAAAGTCCGAATTGAATAAAAATGAGCATTGTTCTCTCCTGAAATTAGTTTATCCCGGTTAGAGGATAGGGGAGACGCAAAAATATGTCAATATAATGAAAAAATATACCAACGGAAGAAAACCGGACATTTACGGGGTTTCCTTGAATTGCTCTATTACGTGAATTACAATTTAATGATAGGTGCTGTTCATGTCATGAAGTGCATGGAAAAAAAACCATCAGCTAAGGAATTCTCAGAACGAGAGGTCATCCGGAGACGCGGCGTCGGCAGATGGTTCATTATCTTTTTTTCGTGCATGATCGGCGCAATTTCTCTATTGGGAATATTTATCTATCATCGGCAGCTGAGCTACCTTGAAGAGAAAATCATTCTGACCGAAAAGCTTCATCAGGAATTTATTCCCGATCTCATATCGGCGAATCTCAGGGATACGGGGAAGCAGACCCTGATTTTGAGTGAGTATGTAGCCTCCCGGCTGGAGGGGGAAGATCGGGGATCTGAAAACTGGGGGGATCTTGAACGGATGTTCAGAAGTGTGGCGGAAATCTCAGGGAATTACGATCAGATCCGATTTCTGGATATCCGGGGGCGGGAGAGGGTCAGGATTAAGTATAACGGGAAAACGGCCCGCATCGTTGAGGAAGAGGAGCTGCGGAATTTAGCGGACCGCTACTATTTTCATGATGCTCTGGTGCTTGATAAGGGGCAGATCTTCGTTTCTCAGCTTGATCTCAACGTGGAAAGGGGTGAAATAGAGATCCCCTATAAGCCGGTTATCCGGTTCTCCACTCCCGTATTCAATAGTGGGGGGCAGCGTATAGGCGTCGTTGTCATGAATTCCCTCTCCTCAGAACTGTACCATTATATTCAATATGAACTGGAGCAGCATCTGGGACAGCACATGTTCCTCCTCAACCGCGGGGGGTATTATCTGGTCAACTCTGAAGATGGGGAAAAGGAATTCGGATTTATGTTCCCCGGGAAGGATGAAATCTCCCTGAGAAGGGATAACCCGGATCTCTGGGATCTCATCCGTGAGAAGAGTATCGGTGAAGCGGTCCTTCACCATGAGGTTTACGTCTTCAGAAAAGTGAGCCCTCTGGAAAAGACATGGGTTTCGAGCCGGAATGAGGGATTCTGCTGCGAGGAAGGCTCCCTTTCCAGTGAAGAGTATGAGTGGTATCTTGTCTCCCATATTCCTGCCGCGGTAGTCATATCCCAGCTGAATAGGGAGCTTCTGCCCTTCTATCAGGTCTATGCCGCTCTTATTCTTCTATTTCTGATACTCTCCTTTTTTCTCGGGAAATATAAAACATCCCTGGAATTGAAGAAGGAAACCATTAGGCACATGGCCTTTCATGATGAGCTTACCGGTCTTAAGAGCCGTGTCTTCGGGCTGGAGCGGTTGAATGTCAGCATAACGCGGGGCAATACTTTCGGCGAAAGGTTCGCCGTCCTTTATTGCGATGTAAATAAATTCAAACCCATAAATGATGAGTTCGGTCACGCGGCGGGGGATTTTGTTCTCCGGGAAGTGGCGGTGAGGCTGGAGAAATCGGTCCGGCCCGATGATTCGGTCATCAGGATGGGAGGGGATGAATTCGTACTGATTCTTGAGAGAATTCCCAACGAAAACGAAACAGCCCTGGTCGCCCGGCGGATCATCGAAAACATGGAAAGCCCCATTCCCTATAGAAACGATAACTTTACCGTGGGAATCAGCATCGGAATCGTCTTTTTTCCCGAGGACGGGAAAACCGTTCCGGAACTGCTTAAAAAGAGCGATGAAGCCATGTATGCCGCCAAAAAGAAGGGATGGAGTCTGCAGTTTTATCGAGAGCTGGTTTAGAGAGAAAATTTGCATTTTCCCGTCGGTGATCCTAAAATCGTAATATGGATAAAGATTCAGACAGACAGAGTCAGATGGTCGATATGGCCATAAAGGGGCAGATCGCCTTCGGTCTTATCATTACGGGGGCGGTTCTCTACGATTTTTTCAGCAGTTCTTCCCTGTTCGGGGCATCCCTCGCCGGGGGGGAGCTGTCAGGTCAGGTTTCTCCCATCCTCTGGGGATTTTCCGGGCTGCTTCTCCTTTTGTATGCGTTCATCCAGAATGCCTTTCGTCATGTGGACGAAAGTAAAGAGATGGCTTTTCTGAAATTCTGGGTTCGCCAGATTCACAGAAGCAGAGAGGGGTCCGTTATGGCCTTATCCCTTGTTCCTTCCTCCCTGGGGGAAGGGACAATTGTGCTGTCTCTCATTATTTACCTCATGGGCGGAAAAGCGCCTCTCCAGTTTCTTCCGGGAATAGTGCTGGGGCTGGGAGAAATCATCCTGTCCGTACCCGACGGAAAAGTCAGGGCTAATCTGGCCCTTTTGGATGAAATCGTCCGTTCGCAGGACAATCGGCATAGATTATAACCGTTATTAATCCCCGCCTGGCCGACGTAGCTCTTGTCTTCTTTTGTATACGGTTTTATAGTAAATGGTATGAGTGATAATAATGACATGAATGAAGAGAGCTTTGCAGAACTCTTCGAGAAGAGCGTAGTCGAAAATGACTATCTTGAACCGGGACAGGCGGTTGATACGGAAATCGTCGCCATTTCGGGAGATTCCATCTTTCTGCACCTGAACGGCAAGAGTGAAGGTGTTCTTGATGCGGAAGAGATGAAGGATGAAGAGGGAAACCTGACCGTAAAGGAAGGGGATAAGATAAAAGTCTTTTTTTTGAAAGCCGATAAAGGCGAAATGCGCTTTACCACGCGCATAAGCTCCAGCGAAGCGGGACTGGCCGTATTGCAGAATGCCTTTGATGAAGGGGCTCCCGTGGAGGGAGTGGTCGGAAAGGAAGTCAAAGGGGGGTTCGAAGTAAAAATCGGTGAATCCCGGGCTTTCTGTCCCTTCTCCCAGATGGGCGAAAGGCGCGTGGAAGACAGCTCCGAATGGGTGGGTCGTAAATTAACCTTCAAGATTACCGAGATAGGGGAGAAGGGTCGGAACATTATCGTTTCCAACCGGGCTCTTATCGAGGAAGAAAAAGAGAAAATACGGGAAGGACTCATGAAAACCCTGAAAGAGGGCATGACCGTAACCGGCCAGGTTGTCTCCCTTCGCGATTTCGGTGCTTTTGTCGATCTGGGCGGAGTTCAGGCCCTTCTTCCCATTTCCGAAATCAGCCATGAACGGGTTAAGGATGTGGAAAGCGTTCTCGCCGCCGGGCAGGAAATTGAAGTGAAGATCATCAGTCTGGACTGGGGGAAGAACCGCCTCTCCGTCAGTATGAAGGCGCTTCTCGGCGACCCCTGGGACGATGCGGCATCCAAGTACCCGGAGGGTTCCCTCCATAAGGGGAAGATTGTCCGCATTACCGATTTCGGGGCGTTTGTCTCCCTCGAGCCCGGATTGGACGGCCTTATCCATGTTTCCGAACTGGCGGGAAGCGGAAGAGACGTACGTCCCCGTGATGTCGTCAAAAAGGGTGAGGAAGTGCAGGTACGGATCCTTTCCGTGGATACGGCGAATAAACGACTTTCTCTTAAACAGATAGGTGAGGGCGAAGACGATACGGACTATACCGCCTACTCCGGCAGTTCTTCCGGCGAGACGTACAACCCCTTCGCCGCGTTGCTCAAGGACAGAAACAAAAAGTAACCGGAAAAACGGGACGGACCTTTCGGCCCGATTCGTTATCAGCACCCCGCCTGTTCGCATTACTTGGGCGGGGTGCCCGTTTTTATAAACGCCCGGCACGTTTTCAAGCATCTTTCGGGCCGCCTCTACTCTGAAATCCGATGACACCTATTATTCCCGTACTCCTAAGCGGTTTGCCTGATTCTGCCATCAGGAGCGATGGCCCGTCGGGCAGAACCGGCCAGGACCGTAACCAGGATGAGGGAGCAGAGATCGGCTACCGGCTGGGCGGCGATAATCCCGTTGAGCTTGAAAAGGCCGGAGAGGAGGAAGAGCAGGGGGATGAAGAAGAGCCCCTGCCTGCCAATTCCGATCAATCCCCCTTCCCGGGCTTTCCCCAGGGCGATGAAGAGGTTTGAATATACGGCCTGGAATCCGAACCCCGTGAATGTCAGAGCGTTGAGGATGAGCGAGAGTCTCCCTATGCGAATCAGAGTCATATCTCCCCGGGAGAAAGCAGAGACCAGGGGCCGGGAGAAGGCAATCATCGCCGCCGCTGTCAGAGTGCAGTAGGCGAAGGACCAGATCGTCGTTATCCGGGTCGCCTGTCTCACTCTTTCCAGTTTCCCCGCTCCGAAGTTGAAGGCGGCGAAAGGGACATAGCCCTTGAGAAAACCGAAAATGGCCATGGACCAGAGGCTCATAATTCTTGTCGTCACAGCCAGAGCGGCTATCGCCGAATCCCCGTAGGGAGCGGTAAGCCCGTTTGTCAGAGACAGGGCGAGACCCGTAAGAAGCTGATACATGAGTACAGGGGCTCCCAGCTTGAAAATATCCGCAAGGACAGAGGCTTTCAGGCATACATGGCGAAGGCGGAACTCAAGTACACTTTGTCTACGGAAAAGGTAGGCAAGGTAGACGGAGAATGTGATGATGCGGGATATCACCGTCGCCAGTGCGGCACCCCTTACTCCCAGGGAAAGGGTAAAAATAAGAATCGGGTCCAGAATAATATTGGTTAAACAGCCGGCAAACAGGGCCGTCATGCTTGTCCTGGCAGCGCCTTCGGCCACGATGATATTGTTGAAGGTAATATTGAACAGGTTGAATATCAGGCCGGAGATAAAAAGGACGGCGTATTTTTTCGCGTAAGCCATCATGGTGGCTGTCGCTCCCAGAGCGCTGAGGAGAGGCGTCAGGAATATAAGCATGAGCGACAGCAGTACCAGGCCGACGGCCAGGCCTCCGAATAGGGCTGTTGACGCATAACGGCTGGCCCCGTCGCGGTCGTCTTTACCCAGGAACCGCGACACATGGGAGGAAGCGCCCGAACCGAAGAGCAGGCCCGTCCCCAGGATCACAAGGCCGAGGGGGTAGACGATTGATACGGCCCCCATCTGGGACGTCCCGAGCTTCCCGACGAAATAGGTGTCGATCAGATTGTACAGGGCTGATATAACCAGACCCGCCATAGATGGAAGGCCCAGTTTGAGCAGGGCCCGGCTGACATTTCCGGTGCGCAGCGTTTCGATTCTTTCCCGTGATTTTTCCATTGATTCGTTCTCCTTTCTAGGTGTTTATTATCTATACAGTATAGGAGCTAAACAGGTGGGTGCCAAGCTTCTTACTTCTCCGTCTATGGGGCAATTATACTATTACCGGTAATTCCTTTTTCTATCGAGCATCTTCTCAAAATGGTCCATGAAATCCAGAAGAAGGGCAAAAGATTCGGGAGGGAGTTCTTCAAGGTAACGGAAGAAATCGTCCTGAACTTCCCGGTGGTATTGGCGGTGTTTTTCGAACGCGGTTTTTCCCTCTTCCGTCAGGCGGAGCAGAACTTCCGCCTCCGACGAAGGCGAGGGTGCTTTTTCCACAAGACCCTTCGCCGCAAGTCTGCTTATCATCTGCGAGACGGCTCCCTTGGTGATTCCCTGAAGTTCGGCAAGGGATGTGACGTTTATATCTCGGTTCTCTCCTATGGCATTGATTGTATGGATTTCTCGCCGTGTAAAACTTAATCCGTCTCCGTATGAGAAATTCCTGTTTTCCGTCTCTGCGTACTTATGAATGAGCTTTTCAAACTGAATTCCATACTTATGGTAATCCTTCATGGGATGGCTTCTCCTTCGTTTCTGTATTATAACACAGGTGTTTAGCATCTAAACTAATACTTCCAATTCCGATTTATGTCAACAGGGGCGTATACGCCATTCGAGCGTCCATGCAAGCGAAAACGGAAGGGAGAACATGGGCAGCATGGAGAAACACCACGGGATCGTAAAACAGTTTACCCCATAGGGCTCCCGGTCGTCGTTGCTTCCCCTCCGGTCCGGAACGTTTTCAGAGCTCCATTTTATCAAGTTCCCCGTCCAGCCAGCGCAACTCGTCGGGGGTACCTCTCTTCTGGCGGTAACCATTCAGGAGGTTCGCTTTCATACGGGCCTCTTCAGTTTCCCCCTGCCTTACCAGAGAGTATATGAGGTTGAACATAAGCTCTTCATAGACAGGCGGGGTCAAATCCCGGTCGGAGTCAAGAATCTCGCGTGCCTTTATTTCCGCCTCCGCCCAGTTTCCCGACCTGTTAAGTTCCTGAACTTCCCTTTCCGGAGTGTAGAGAACGTCCTCCTCCAGTTCTGCTCTGAGCTTTTTCAGTTCCCGTTCAAGCCAGACCGGCTCTCCCTCAGGAGCCTGCTCCGCCCGGAATCGATCCATTTCCCTCATTAGTTCACGGGCATGGGTAAAATTTTCCTGTCGGGCCATGGCGTAAATGACCTGGAAGTAGGTTTCGCTCAGTTCCTCCTCTTTAAAATTTCTACGATTTTCAAGCATTTCGTATCCCACGTTTTCGGCTTGCCGCCATTTTCCTTTCCTGTTAAGTTCCATGAGGTAGGAATTGTCCGGAAAAAGGCAGCCGACGGCCAGGGCGGCAAGGGCCGGAATCAGCAGAAATCGAATGGGATTTGTTTTCATTGTATTCTCCTATAAAGGTCTGTTTTCTACAGGATAGGCCGTTATGGAAAATTAGCTATGGAACTTTGGGTGAATTCGGCCCGCCGGAACTACTCCTTGGGATGAATTCTTCCGGAAATCCTCAATAATTCCCACCGGCTTTTTATCTGAAGTTTGCGGAATATGTTATTGATATGCTTTTTCACCGTGGATTCGGAAATAAAGAGCCTTTCCGCAATAGAGGAATTCGTTTCGCCGGCCAGGATCATATTGATGACCTCCTCTTCCCGTGGGGAGACGGGGAGCCCCATCTTCATCAATGGTACGGGGGCTTTTTGCTCCCTCAGCCATAAGGTGACTATGGCGCCCGTGCAGATGGTAAAGAGGGGCGTGAAATCGACAAGCAGTAGGGTAAGATATATTCTCGTCTGGGGTATCTCTTCCAGTAATTCGAGAATAATTCCCAGCAGGAAGAAGCCGGTGCAGAAAAGGAGCCTGCCTACGAGAATGCCGATGGACGGCATAAGCCGCAGGGAACGGCCTGTCAGGTGAAGGTAGAGAACATGTCCGGCAAAATAGAGAAAAAAGGCGATTCGGATGAGGGAGGGGATAAGGGAATAAACGGCGAAGGGCAAAATATAGGCCGTCAGAATCAGGCCTGTCCAGAGTGCCGTGAGCAAGGGAGTCATGCTGAATCTGCCGAGGGATTGGAGAAAGAAAAGAAGAAAAAGCAGGCCGAGCTCTTCCAGGGTATGGCTAACTATCCAGAGGGAAAGGGGATGGTTATTTGCTATAAAGGCCAGATTCTGAAGAAACCCGATAAGATCATGGCAGAGGAAGGATAGGTAGAATCCCATGAAAAAGGACATGTCCTTCCTATTGTGTGACTCCCTTGTCCTGATAAGAAGCATGAATATCAGAAATCCCAGGATGTATAGAAGAAAGTAAAACATGGTCCTCAGGGCCTCAATATCGGTCATGGGTTTATTTTATCATGGGATCAGGGAATCAGGAAGCCCAATAGGCGGGCGAGCTCCCTCAGCCTCCTGTCCGGCGTGAGAAAGCCGTCGAAGCCCAGATGTCGGGCCGTGGCCAGATGGAGAAGTTCCCGCAGGTTCCAGCTCCGGGCATAGACCGCCGTGAGCGTGTATTCTCTGGTCAGGGACATCACCGCTTCCCAGTCGCAATCGATACTCACCAGTTTGCCCCGGATTTTGTCCTTATGAATCTGCAGACGGACACCTTCCAGTTCCTCCCGGCTTATCTCGTCCAGGCCGTGCCTTTGGGCCAGCTCGTTCTGAAGATCCGTTTCCTGAAGTGTGGTCATGAGAATCGGCAGTTTTCTATCCACCGTCAGGTTGATGATGGACATGCTGTCCACCTGGGGCAGGTAGAGTTTTTCCAGGGCGTCCGGATGGTAGTAAAGCTTGCGCGATGTCCGAAGGGAATACTCGTCATCCTCCTGCCGCGGATGCCCGGATGCTTTAGAAGTCATACCGGGTCTCGCTGATGATGCCGGGATTCTCCTGGGGGCGCAGGGTTCTGCCCCGGAAGATTGTCATGATCTCCTTCTCGTGGTTCTCCCAGTTCACTTCCGGCGGCGTATCCAGGGGAAGAAGCCGCGCCACGGGGGTTTTCCGGCGGCAGATGAGGATTTCCTGACCGGATGTAACTTTTTGGATTACCGCGGCAAGATTGTGTTGAATTTCGCGAATACTGATTCTCTGCATAGATACCTATTAAGCCTTTCTTATGCCCTTTTTCGGGTAGAAGAAGGGAGAAATAATGTCTAACAAAACGTATGACAAAATTCGGCGATTGTCAAGAAAATCGGCGAATTAGCCCTCTCGAAAGGATTTGCTAACATATCTCTAACAGATTTTCCTTGATGAATCGGAAAAACTACCCTAATATCCAGTCTATGGATCATTTGGATGAATTAGAAAGTCTGAGCATACATCTGCTCAGAGAGGCATACGCCAACTTCAACAATCTATGCATGCTTTGGTCGATTGGAAAGGACTCCACCGTGCTTCTGTGGCTGGCCAGGAAAGCTTTCTACGGCCACGTTCCTTTTCCTCTGGTGCATATCGATACGTCATACAAAATCCCCGAGATGATTGAATACCGGGACCGTCTGGCGGCGGAATGGAAGCTCCCCATGGTTTACGGGGAGAATAAGGATGTCCTTGAGAGGGGAGACACTTTTCCCAACGGCAAGGTAGACCGTCTGACCTGCTGCGCCACCCTCAAGGCGGAAGCTCTGAAAAATACCCTGTCCGGCGACTGGACGCGCTACCGCTTCAACCACCGCAAGGGAAGCTACGAAGTGGACAGCGATACGGAGATGTACACCGGCGTCATTGTGGGTGTGCGGGCCGACGAAGAGGGCTCCCGTTCCAAGGAGCGCTATTTCTCTCCCCGTGATAAGGAGAACAGCTGGGACGTGGGTGATCAGCCCCCGGAATTCTGGAATCAGTATAAAACCGACTTCGCTCCCGGCACCCATGTGCGCATCCATCCTCTTCTGGACTGGACGGAGCTGAATATCTGGGAATATATCGAAAGGGAAAATATCCCCACCGTTTCCCTCTATTACAATCAGGGCGACGGGATAAGATACCGCTCCCTGGGCTGTATGCCCTGTACCAATCCGGTTGAGTCCGATGCCCGCAACGTCCGGGAGATCATCGATGAGCTGAAGACGGGTAAATTCGCCAATATCGCCGAGAGATCCGGACGGGCTCAGGATCAGGAAGACGGCGGCGGACTGGAAACTTTGAGACGGGACGGGTACATGTAATGAGCAGCGCCATGAAAGAACAGATGAATATTGTAATTACCGGTCACGTGGATCACGGGAAAAGTACGGTAATCGGACGCATGCTGGCCGACACGGACAGCCTGCCCGAGGGCAAGCTGGAATCGGTCAAGAGAAACTGCGAACGCAACTCAAAACCCTTCGAATACGCCTTTCTCCTGGATGCTCTCAAAGACGAGCAGGCCCAGGGTATCACCATTGACGCCGCCCGGGTTTTCTTTAATACGGAAAAGCGGGACTACATTATCCTCGATGCTCCGGGACATATCGAGTTCCTGAAGAACATGGTTACCGGAGCGGCCAGGGCCGAAGCGGCCTTTCTGGTCATAGATGCGGACGAGGGAATTCAGGAGAACTCCCGCCGCCACGGTTACCTTCTGTCCATGCTGGGGATCCGGCAGCTGTGCGTTATCGTAAATAAAATGGACCTGGCCGACTACTCCCAGCGGGTTTACAAGCAGATTGAGCGGAAGTACACCCGCTTTCTGAAGAACCTGGATATGACCGATGTCTCTTTTATTCCCGTCAGCGGCAGGGAAGGGGATAATATCGCCTCCCTGAGCGAGAATATGCCCTGGTGGACAGGAGATACGGTTCTCTCCCTTCTGGATAAGTTCAAGAAAGAGGAAAAGCCTACCAGGCTGCCTTTCCGTATGTCCGTTCAGGACGTGTATAAGTTCACCAACGAGGGAGACAACCGTCGCATCATTGCGGGAACCATCGATTCCGGTGTACTGAACAGGGGGGACGAGCTTATTTTCTACCCTTCGGGAAAGAAAAGCCGGGTGGATTCCATCGAAGTTTTCAACGGAGATCCCCTGGAGTCGGCCGAACCCGGCATGGCCACGGGTTTTACCATGACCGAACAGATTTACGCCAAGCGGGGTAACCTTGTCGCCAAGGTGGGGGAAAAACAGCCCCAGGTGGGCAATGTTTTTCGTGTCAGCCTTTTCTGGCTGGGGAAAAAGCCCCTGGAAAAGGGTAAGGAGTACATCCTCAAGGTGGGAACGGACCGGGTCAAAATGCAGCTTTTCGATACGATTCGGGTCATAGATGCTTCCAATTTGAATACGGACAGCATGAAGAAGATCGTCGGGCGCCATGATGTGGCCGAATGTGTGTTCACCACCAACCGGGCCATCGCCTTTGATCTGGTGGAGGACCTGCCCAGCGCCAGCCGTTTTGTCATCGTTGACGATTATGAAATAGCCGGCGGCGGAATCATCCGCGAGGTGGTGAAGGACAGTATGGCCGGACACCGGCAGGATTCCATTCACCGCAATTTCAGCTGGGAAACGGGCAATATTTCCGTATCGGAAAGGGCCCGTGCCCTGGGACACAAATCCCAGCTTCTTCTGGTGACCGGCGAAGCCTCCGTGGGCAAGAGCGAACTGTCCAAAGCGCTGGAACGGCGTCTTTTTGACAGGGGCTGCCACGCCTTTTACCTGGGGATCGCCAGTTTCTTCGGAGAAGGGGACGATTCCGAATACGGGGACAGCCGACGGGGACGCCGCCTGGCCGCCCATGAGCGGGAAGAGATGATCCACCGCCTGGCTCTTATGGCGAAGATGTCCATGGAGGGAGGGGGAATTCTTATCGTTTCCTGTCCCGAGCTGACCGCCGAGGAGAGGGAGGTCGTAAGCATAGCCCTTGATCCCCACGGAATGAAGACTATCTGGCTCGGAAAGGAGATATCCACCGATCTGAAGCCGGATTACCAGATTGCCAATCCTGCGGAAGCTGTTACGGAAGCGGAGAAGGTGGAGAAACTTTTACTTGATGAGGACATCATCCTCTGATTCTACTTAATAAACAAGGAGCGCCTATGGCCTTTGAAAAAACGAAATATACCGTTAAATGCCTTTCCTGCGGGAAAGAGATCAGCGATGCCGATTATCCTCTGGGATGCCCTTCCTGCGAGAAGCCGGGTTTTATCCGGGCGGAATATGATAAAAGGCAGATTGATTTCGGCGCGAGCGAAATGGGGCTTTACCGTTTCGCCGACTGGCTCCCGGTTAAACGGGCTCTGGCCGGTTCGGGTGCGCCGATAACCTATAAGAGCAAGGCCTTCGCCGAAGAACTGGGCCTTACGAACCTGTGGGTTACTTTTAACGGATGGTGGCCCGAGAAGGGCGCCCATATGAAGACGGGCGCTTTCAAGGAGTGCGAAGCCTATTCGGTCTGCGGCCGTATGGGCGAGGATTTCAAGGATACCCTGGTCGTGGCTTCCGCCGGTAATACGGCCCGCGCCTTTGCCCGGGTCTGTTCGGAGAACAACATTCCCCTCATCCTCTGCGTTCCCGAGGATAATATTGATGCCCTCTGGTTCGATAAGAAACTGAATGATTGCGTTAAAATGTACTGCACCGAATCGGGAAGCGACTATTTCGATGCCATCGCCCTTTCCAATAAGGTGTGCGCCCTGGAGGGATTTGTTCCCGAGGGGGGAGCCAAGAATATCGCCCGGCGGGACGGTATGGGCACCACCGTTCTGAGCGCTGCCGAAGCGATGGGAGCGATTCCGGAGTACTATTTCCAGGCCGTGGGAAGCGGCACCGGGGCCATCGCCGCCTGGGAGGCCATGCAGAGACTTCAGGCGGACGGACGATTCGGCTCCAATAAGATGAAGCTGATGGTTTCCCAGAATGTTCCCTTTCAGCCGATCTACGATTCCTGGAAACAGGGCGGCCGGGCTATGGTGGAACTGGACAGCGATCTGGCCCGCGAGCAGGCCGAGGCCGTCATCGGGAAGGTCCTGACCAACAGAAAACCCCCTTACAGCCTGGCGGGCGGTCTGTACGACGCCCTCGTCGATACGGACGGGGACGTGCTGGTCGTTACCAATGAAGAGGCGTCCCAGGCGGGCGAGCTTTTCAAGGAGCTGGAAGGGAACGACCTTTCCCCTGCCGCATCCGTTGCGGCGGCTTCTCTGATTCAGGCTGCCGAGGCGGGACTGGTTCCCAAGGACGGCCGGATTATGTTAAATATTACGGGCGGTGGAATGGAAAGATTCATGTCTGAGCATGACATGCATTTCCTGCAGCCGGTCCATGTTTTTTCCAAGGAGCCCTCTGAGGAAGAGGTCGCCCGGGAACTTTTGAAATAAAGCGTTAAGGGGCAGGGATAGAAGCGGTTATGGCCCCCGGGGCCATTCGAGCGGATAGCCCGGTGCGCGCGGTTCGCGCGTCAGCCCCCCAACCTGAAAGAAATTGAATATCAACGATTAGGAGTTGAAAATGGCAGATATTTTTGATAAATGCAAAGGCGACGGGGGCTACTTCGGTGCGTTCCGTCATATGGGTGAGAATGAACTGACTCGGCCGATCATGGACCCCATTTCGGGCACGAAGATGATCCACAACGGGGAAGAGCATATCATGTGGTCGGTCAATAACTATATCGGCCTGGCCAACAACGAGGAAGTCCGGGCGGCGGCTCTGAAGGCTGTTGAGGAATTTTCCACCAGCAACCCCATGGGCTCGAGAATGATGAGCGGCAACACTCCCTATCACCTGGCACTGGAGAAGAGATTTGCCGAGTTCGCCCAGAAAGAGGCGGCTTTCCTTTTCAACTTCGGTTACATGGCCGTTCTGGGAATCGTTTCCTCCCTGGCCGGTATGGGCGATACGGTTGTCGTCGATAAGCTGGCCCACGCCTGTATCCTCGACGCGGCGGGCATGGCCAAGGCGGCCGGCGCCAATCTGCGCTACTTCAAACACAACGACGCCAAGGACCTGGACAAGGTTCTGGAGAGCGTTAACAAGACCAATCCCGACGGCGGCGTTCTTGTCCTGACCGAGGGTGTTTACGGAATGACAGGAGACCTGGCGGACCTGAAAAGCATCTGCGAGGTGAAGGATAAGTGGGGCGCCCGTCTTTTTATCGATGATGCTCACGGTATCGGCGTTATGGGCGAGAACGGCCGCGGTGCGGCTGATTTCTTCGGCGTACAGGACAAGATTGATATCTACTTCGGTACTTTTGCCAAGGCCTTCGCTTCCATCGGCGGTTTCTGCGCCTGTGACAAGGACGTGCGTGACTGGATCATGTTCAACGCCCGCACCCAGGTTTTCGCCAAGTCCCTGCCCATGGTTTATGTAAAAGCCCTGGATAAGACTCTGGATCTGGTCATCGAGAGACAGGATCTGAGAGACAAGATGTGGGAAAACTCCAAAAAGCTTCAGGACGGTCTGCGGAACGAAGGTTTCGCCATCGGACCGGGAGACTCTCCCATCTGTTCCGTTTTCTGCCCCGTGGGCACGGAGAAGGCCGATGACGCCGGCGGTGTCGGCGCCCGGATGGTTCAGTACCTGAGAGCCAAGAAAATTTTCGTTACCGCCGTCGTTTACCCCGTTATTCCTCCCGGACTGTGCATGTTCCGGATGATCCCCACCGCGGCTCACAACGATGAGGAAATCCAGACGACGATCGGGATTTTCAGAGAGATGAAGAACGAGCTGAACCTGACTCTGCCCTGTACCCCCGAGGACCAGGCCAAGATCGATAAGCTCTACCGGTGTAATCCGGAAGCGTAAAGGAAAGGGAGGGGGAGTTATATTGAAAACAGTATAATTCCTCCAGCTTACAGAGATGTGGCAACGTTAGGGGAATGAGTTAAATTGAAAACTATATAATTCCCCCTTATTTTTAGATTTTATGACCGCGGGAACTTACATGTCTTCGCGGTTTTTTTGTTTATAAAGAGTCCTTGGTCTATAATTAGAATCAAAGGTAGGGAATAGGGTGACTTTGAATTATACCAAAGATTTGCTGTTACAGATTTTCGATGTCATCAGCGAAGGGGTGTACCTGTTAGATGAGTCTCGGACCATTGTATACTGGAACGGGAAAGCCGAAGAGATAACAGGATATACTTCGGAAGAAGTTCTGGGGCGAAAATGTTCCGACAATATTCTGAATCACATAGACGATTCCTGTCGGCAGTTATGCGGAGAAAATTGCCCGCTTAAGGAAGTGATGCAATCAGGCAAGAAGGACGCTGTTTCGGTTTTTCTTCATAATAAGGAAGGGTTCCGCGTTCCCGTTACGATTCATGCCATTCCCGTTAAGGATGAGACGGGAAAGGTGACAGGGGTACTGGAAGTTTTTTCCGATACATCCGAAATACGGCTGACACAGCGCAAGATAGATCTTCTCAATGAACAGCTTTATACGGATGCACTAACCAAGGTGGGGAACAGGCGCTTCTGCGACAGGGAACTGCGACGCATTTTTGAAGATTATGCCGCCTCCGGTGCTCCTTTCAGCGCCGCCCTCTGCGATATCGACAATTTCAAGAACATTAACGATACCTACGGTCATGACTTCGGGGATAAAGTACTGGCCATGGTGGCGAAAACTCTTTTCAATACACTGCGGGACGGAGATGTGGTGAGCCGATGGGGTGGGGAGGAGTTTCTCCTTATCTTTTCCACGGTGCACGACAGGGACGAGCTCTTTGCCCTGGTGGAGAGAGTACGCATTCTGATCGGCGAATCTTTCCTTATCCATGATCAGGAAAAAATCAGCGTCACCGCCTCGTTCGGGGCGGCGGTAGTCAAAAAAGAGGATACGGAAGATACCCTTTTCAAGAGAATGGATACTCTGCTTTACCAAAGTAAAAAAGAGGGGAAAAACAGGGTTTCCGTGGAATAAGGCGGACAAGGGGGGAATCTTTTTTTATATGGCCTTATTTATTTCAATAAAATGGTTATATTGTTATTTTACAGGCAAAAGAACAGTATGTATGTGTTAATTTATACAAATCCTACCGTCTATACTGAGAAAAAAGTAATTGTTATTCCATTAATACTAGTGTATAGATAGCTAATTTTCTTTTCTTGAGGAGTACTAATGAAAAAACAATTAGTCTTATTTCTGGGATGCATATCCTTTGCATCACTTTTCTTCAGCTGCGGGAATCTGTTTGATAACGGTTCCTCCGATAAGGATACAACTGTTCCTGTCGGATATTCTGTCATAATTGATCAATCCGTGATAAATGCTTCGAACACATCGGCTTTTTCCTTCACCCTTTCCAATGCAGAAATTGGTACGACCTGCTCGTATATTATTGATGATGAAGATTCTGCTACCTCTGCGGTAACAGGTTCATCAGCTATTACTGCTACGGATCTAACGATTAGCGGAATAGATGTTTCCCCCCTAAGCGATGGTAACATCAGCCTTACTGTATCACTGACAGATGCAGCAGGAAATGTGGGAGAAAGCACCTCTATTCAGACTGTTGCAAAAGATACGGTGGCTCCTTCGGGATATTCTGCGGTTATAGGGCAGTCTATCATTAGTTCTGATAATGCAACAGCTATGTCATTTGCTCTTTCTGGTGCAGAAGCGGGAGCGACATGTAACTATACGATTAATGATGAAAACTCTGCTAACTCTGCTGTTACAGGAACAGTAGCTGTTTCCGCTTTGGCACAGAATGTCAGTGGAATTGATGTTTCTTCACTGAGCGATGGAACTCTCTATCTTACAGTTTCTCTTACCGATGCGGCAGGAAATCAGGGTCTAGCTACTACAGAAGTTACCGTCTTGAAAGATACGATAGCTCCTGACAATCAGAATACTGTTATTTCTGCAGATGCCACTCTCTATAATGATGAAACATTAGCCATTGCGAGCTCCGGTGATGAGGATAATACTATATGGCTCGCTCCCTACGGTACAACCTCATTTATTGAGGGAGCGCAAATGACTAAAGCTTCTGGAATCGCCACGTCAATTTCCGTACCGACTGCAGAAGGCACCTACTATATTTTCGTAATTGATGGGGCGGGTAATATTTCTCCTGAATCTACCTATGAAGTCGTTGTCGAACTTAGGACCTATAGCTTTTCCAATGCTTCGGCTACGGGAAGACAGGGCCCTGATCAGAGTGCTGTCGATTCGGCGTATTTGGGAACGCTTCTTAATGGTGATGTTACGGTTACCGATACAGGTATCCAGAAGTGGACTGTACCGAAGACAGCCACCTATCGCATTACTGCTATGGGTGCTTCCGGAGCCAATGCCGGGAGCTATGGAAAGGGAGCAAAAATCGAAGGTGACTTTGAGCTGACTGCCGGTGATATTCTTTGGATCCTTGTTGGCCAGCAGGGGGGGGGGCTCTATAAAGCTTATGCTCAGATGGGAGGAGGGGGAGGCTCTTTTGTCTCTACAGGAACCTCTCTCCCTGATAGCTCTCTCCTTATGGCTGCTGGTGGTGGTGGTGCCGCTGGAGCTAATGCTAACGCTAAATGCAACGGCCAGGCGTCTACCGCTGGAAGCTCCGGCTATGATCATGATGACATCAGCAATAATGACGGCGGTGCCGATGGAACTGCCGGTGATACCGGGGCAAATGCCGGGATGGATGCTGCTGCAGGTATTTTGAAAGAGTTCTCTCTCTCCACGGAAGCCCAAAGTTTCTTCGACGGAGGTCTTGGCTCCGAGGTTACTGATAGCTCGGCTAATAATGGCGATGGAGGCTTTGGTGGTGGCGGAGCCAGAATAAGCGGAACCGGTTATGCTACCTCTGGCGGGGGCGGCGGATACTCCGGCGGTGGAGCTTCAGACGATATTAACGGAATGCCCTTCTATGGCGGAGGCGGCGGCTCCTACAACACAGGAACCAACCAGTCTAACACGGCCGGAGGAGCTGATCTGGGACACGGATCGGTAACAATAATTCAGTTATAGTTCATCTGCAACAGCAGGGCCGCTTTTTAACAGGTCCCTGCTGTTGTTTTATCCCGATTTCAGAACTTACGGCCTGTTTCCTGTATAATAGCTAAATCAGAGGGGTAAATATGGAACTGAAAGGGATTTTTCATATCGACGAATCGGACAAGTGGAAGCTTGTCATCAACAATGTAAGCAATCTTTTAAAAGATTCTCCCGATTCCCGAATCGAGATAGTGGCCAATTCCGAGGCGGTCCACGGGTTCGTACAGGCCGAATCGCCCTTTCGCCGGGAACTTGAGCAATTATCCCGTGATCATGTCCGATTGTGCGCCTGCCGGAATGCGTTGAAGGGCAGCGGGATAACCGGGGAGGATATCTTTGATTTCATAGAAGTCGTACCCAGCGGTGTCAGGGAAATCCTTGAACGACAGCAGGAAGGATACGGATATATCAAGCCCTGAAAAGGATCAATAATATAAAACGAGGTTACCAGTATGGATTCGAACAGCCTGATTCAGACGATAAATGACAAAGGGCCCTGTCGTCTCTTGGTCATGGATAATGAAACAATCAGCTTTCTGTTTATTGATAACGGGCGGTTGATGAAGGATATTGAACTACCCCTCGGCGCAGAAAGAATTATCAGGGATTTTTTCAGAAGGGATGTTCCGAGTGAAGCCGAAGTCGAATATGCCATAAACTTCATTGAAGATGAACTGATGAGTGATAAGGATCTGGTTAACGACGGTGAAAAACTGTATCTTCCCGGGGAAATGACGGCCCTGTTGAATCTCCGTGAAGAAAAGGACGAAAGTCTCTCAAAGCAGACGGTAGAAGAGATTTTTACAACCTATGCTCTGGTTTCCATGGGCCCTTCTCCCGTTTACGACAGCGTCGATATGAACCGGGAAAACTATGCGAAATTACTGGTACTGCGTGAGATCCTCCATCATCTGAATTTCGAAGACCTCCATTTCATTGACGGGTAAAACTTATCCTTCTCCCTCGAAAACCACTCCCGCCTCTTTGAGAAACCCCCGTATGTAGTCCGTCGCCCCTTCGGCTGTGCGAATTCCCAGGTTGATCTTCTTGTGTATTCCCTCTTTTCCCAGCCGGACCGGCCTGACGGGAAGACGGCGGCGGTACTCTTCGATAAGCCAGTAGGGCAGAGCCGTAACGCCCCGTCCGGTAGATGTCATCTGCATCATGATATCGGTCGTCTCTATGATCTTTCGCTTACGGGGAGAGCATCCCGCGGGAATGAGGAACGCCGTATAGACATCCAGTTTCTCCGTACCCACGGGATAGGTTATCAGTGTCTGGTCGATCAAGTCCTCGGGAGTTATGAAGTCTTTCTTCCCCAGAGTATGGTCCTCGGCGACGGCCAGGACAAGCTCATAGTCGAAGACAGGGTAATAGGTGTATCCCTCTTTTTTCAGAGGATCGGGTGTCACGAGCATATCTATTTCGTGATCTTCCAGGGCTCTGATACCGCCGAACTGGAACTCCTGCTTGATATCCAGATCGACATCGGGCCAGTGCTGAAGATAGGGTTCGGTTATCTGCATGAGCCAGGTGTAGCAGGGGTGGCACTCCATGCCGATGCGCAGAAGACCCCGCGAGCCCCGGGCATATTGGCGAAGCATCTCTTCGGCATGGTTGAACTGGGGCAGGAGGCGTCTGGCCATGGCCAGGAGGTATTCTCCGCTCTGGGTGAATTTAATCCCCCGGCCCTCCCTTTCCCACAGCGGGGTTCCCAGCTCGTTTTCCAGCTTCCTTATCGTGTGGGTAAGGGCCGGCTGTGTGAGGCACAGGGCTTCCGCCGCTTCCGTCACGGTGCCCCTCTTGTCTATTTCGAATAGAATCTGCAGATGAATCTTATTTATCATACATGAATATTATTTATGGATAGATGAAAAACTATCATTTTACATTATGGATGATAGAGGAGTATGCTTACTCACGTCAAGTGGAGGATAATATGATAGATAGAAACAGAGAAAATAATACCGTTGTAAAGGCCCCTTTCAGGTATGATGTGGTGGGGAGTTTTCTCAGACCCGAGTCTCTTAAGAAGGCCCGGGAGGAGCATCGTCTGGGAAGGATAAGTCCGGAAGAATTACGGGATATAGAAGACAGGGAAATAATCCGTCTGGTGGAGAAACAGAAAGAAGCCGGATTGAAGAGTGTAACCGACGGAGAGTTTCGCCGTTCCTGGTGGCATCTGGATTTCATGTGGGGATTTGAGGGGATCGAAAAGGTCTCTCTTCCCAAAGGCTATAGCTTTGAAGGTGTGGAAACCAGAGGGGAATCCGCCCGGGTAAGCGGCTCTGTCCGTTGCGGAAGACATCCTTTTATAGAGGATTACCGCTTTCTGAAAAACGCGGCCGGTGACGGCGTTTTGGCCCGCCAGACCATTCCCGCCCCTTCGCAGCTGTGGGCCGAGGTCATCAGGGAGGAGAACCGACAAACCCTGGATGCGGTTTATCCCGATTTAGAGAGCCTTAAAACTGATATTATCGCGGCCTACAGGGACTTTGTTCGTGCCCTCTATAAAGAGGGCTGCCGAAACCTGCAGCTGGACGATTGTACCTGGGGGCTGCTCTGCGACAGCCGCTTCAGGGATTATTACGATAAAGCCGGATTGGATGCGGATGAAACGGCAAGGCTTTATGCCGATCTGAACAACGGTGTCATCAGGGAAAAACCCGATGATCTGGTCATCACCACCCATGTCTGCCGGGGCAACTACCAGTCCACCTGGGCCATGTCCGGCGGTTATGAACCGGTGGGTGAAATTCTGTTGGGCCGGGAAAATGCCGACGCCTACTACCTGGAATTCGATACGGAAAGATCGGGGGACTTTTCCCCTCTCCGATATCTAAGCGGTGACAAGCAGGTTGTTCTGGGACTGGTTTCATCCAAGACAGGTGAACTGGAGGACAAGGCGCGGATTATCGCCCGGATCCATGAAGCGGCGGCATATGTTCCTCTGGACCGGCTTTGCTTAAGCCCTCAGTGCGGATTCGCCTCAACAGAAGAGGGAAACCTCCTCTCAGAGGAGCAGCAGTGGGAAAAACTGCGGTTCATCAAGGATATTGCCCGCGAAGTCTGGGGAGAATAAACTTTTTATCCGAATCGGGTGTGTGTCGTCCTTCTGTCATGGTTTTGTCCTGTCCGCTGTGCTATTTTCAGAGTAACCTTCTGATAAATAAACGAGCTGGCAAGGATGAAACGGCCGGTTGCCAAGGAGACAAACATGCTTATCATCAAAAAACTCAGACTGCAGAGGGGCTGGTCCCAGGCGGAACTGGCCGAATTCAGCGGTCTGAGTGTCAGGACTATTCAGCGGATTGAAAAGGGAGAAAAACCCGGATTGGAATCCCGCAAGTCTCTGGCCGCCGTCTTTGATCTGGATGCCGGCGATTTTCAGGAGGAAAATCTTATGGAAAACGGATTAAGCGTCACACCGGAAGAGGAAAAGGCCATGGGAGAGGTGAGGAAGCTTAAGGGGTTCTATTCCCATCTTATGACCTATGTTCTGGTTATCGCGATTCTGTTTGCGGTGAATCTCTTGGTTGATCCCGGTTATATCTGGGCTTTCTGGCCGGCACTCGGCTGGGGACTTGGAATCCTCTCCCATGCGCTGGGAGCGGGAATTTTCGGGGGGTTTTCTCTCTTCGGCCCGGAATGGGAGAAAAAACAGGTCGAAAAGAAACTGGGCCGAAAACTTTAAGCTTTACAGGACGGAATTGCCGTAGAAAAGGGGAAAAACAGGAATAAATGTGAACGAAATATGAAAAAGCTTCACATAAAACACAAAAAGCTGTTCATTTCTACGAAAAAGTGTTATAATCAGGTTAATAGAAAAATTTATTTTAAAAGGATTTTATTAACCTATGAGATGTTTTAAAACTTGTTTTACAATATCTTCTCTCCTTCTTGTAAGTCTTATTTCCTGCGCCATGCCTGACGCGGGATCGGGCCTGGGGGACGGAAGTTCCTCCTCTCCCTATCAGATATATACCGCCGAAGATCTTAATGCCATAAGAGGCGGAGTTACGGGCTATGAAGACTGGGATCTGAGCGATTCCTATATTTTAATGGCCGATATCGATTTGTCCGGATATGAGAACTGGGCGCCGATCGGTAATGTCTACAATAGTGATAACTCTATCAATTCAATAGACTCATTCCGCGGAACTTTGAACGGCAATGATCATGAAATTACCTCCCTTATCATTAATCGTACCACCAGTACGGTGGGCCTTTTCGGCAGCATTTCCGCCGACGGAACGGTGACGGGGCTTCGCATCAGCGGAGCCGATATTACCGGAAGAGCCAATACGGGAATTCTGGCGGGAAGTAATTACGGAACCGTGAGCAAAAGTTTCTCCAGCGGTTCTGTGGAATCCACAGGGGGCGGCTATGTCGGCGGTCTTCTGGGGCTGAACGAGGGAACCGTTTCGTTGAGCGGTTCCACGGCCGATGTATTATCAAGCAGCAGCAATAATGGCGAGAACGCCGGAGGATTCGTCGGTTACAGCAGCGGGGTTATTGAATACAGCTACGCTGCCGGCAGTGTTGAAGGACTGGATAATAACGTAGGCGGTTTCACCGGTTCCTTTTCGGGAACAATCAGCGATTCATATGCAACAGGGGATGTTGTAGGCTCAGTTGAACTGGTAGGCGGGTTCTCCGGGAACAACCAGGGAGGAAGCCTGACGAACTGTTATTCCGCGGGAAGCGTATCCATCAACCCAGCGGTAAGAATGATCGTTTCTCTGGTGAGAGGATTTATCGGCCAGGGAGTGGAAGCGACCCGGAATGTGAACTGTTATTATGATTTTGATCTTTCCGGATATTCCGATGAATTTGCTGCAGACATTGATCTCACAGACCGTGATTCTTTCACCGGCTTCGATTTTTCCTCCGTCTGGGCAATCAGCAGTACGGTCAATAACGGTATGCCCTATCTGAAGGCTCTTTCCTACTAAATCAGAAAATATATATCCGAAAAATTGATATAAACCCGCAAATATGATATAAAAAGGGGTAAGCAAGCCCCTGCGGGGGGAAGACTGATTTCGGAGAATAATGATGAAAAGAAATACGGCGCCTACCCCGCCTATGGGTTGGAACAGCTGGGACTGCTACGGCACTTCCGTAACGGAGAAGGAAGTACTGGATAACGCCGCCTATATGCGGGACAACCTCAAGGAATACGGCTGGCAGTACGTTGTTGTGGATATTCAATGGTATGAGCCCAATGCTTTTCATACGTCTTATAATCCCTTTGCCGATCTTGCCATGGATGATTACTCCCGTCTGATTCCGGCGGAAAACCGCTTTCCCTCCTCAGCAGGAGGCCGGGGCTTTACCGAACTGGGACAGAAAATCCATGATATGGGCCTTAAATTCGGCATCCATATCATGAGGGGCATCCCCCGTCAGGCCGTTCACCGCAATACTCCTATTAAAGGGACGCAATTCCGAGCCAGGGATATCGCCTCCACAGCCTCCATCGCTTCCTGGAATACCGACATGTACGGGGTAAACGCCTCCAAACCGGGAGCTCAGGAGTATTATGATTCCCTTCTGGAACTGTATGCCGAATGGGGCGTGGATTTCATTAAAGTCGATGATATCGCCCGCTCTTTTATCGGCGACAAGCTTTACCATAAAAAGGAAGTGGAACTCATCCGTAACGCCATCTCCCGCTGCGGGCGGGAGATCGTTCTGAGCCTCTCACCGGGACCGGCCCTCCTGGAGGAATCGGCCCATCTGACGGCCCATGCCGATATGTGGCGCATCAGCAACGATTACTGGGACCGCTGGGAGGATCTTTACGATCAGTTCGCCCGCTGCGCCCGGTGGAGCCCCCATTCCGGCCCCGGCCACTGGCCCGACGCCGACATGCTGCCCCTGGGGCATCTGGCCGTCCGTTCCAACGAGCATAATTTCGGAGAGCGGCAGACCCGGTTCACCCGGGAGGAGCAGAGAACCATGATGGCCCTATGGGCCATATTCCGTTCTCCCCTGATGCTGGGGTGCGTGCTGACCGATCTGGATGAATGGACCCTCGGCCTGTTGTGCAACGAGGAGCTTCTCCGGTTGAATCAGAACTCCCGGGAGGGGAGGGAGATCCGCAGGGAAGGAGATCTTGTTCTCTGGGGCGCCCATGAGGATGACCGGGAGTACAGGGCTCTCTTTAATCTGGGGGATGAAGACAGGATGGTGGAAAATACTCTGGATACCTGGGCACTGCGGACTGTACCCTGGGGAGGGATAAATATCTTCACCCGGGAGAAGGAGAAACTGGCAGACGGAAACGGTTCGGTTAAGATTCCCGCCCACGGGGTGAAGCTCTACTGGTGTAAACCCCGGTAAGATTTCTCCTTGCCCGATCGGGTCTCTGGGGTTATAATGGGCAAACGTGACCGCCCACGCATTGAAAAACCGCTCAGGTAAATGGTTCTCTCCGGCAATCCTCCTCCCCTTGGCTGTCCTTTTCTGCCTGTTGCTTTCCGCCTGTGACGGCTCCCGAAAGAAGGAGGAAAAGCCCGAAGGACTGATTCTCGGTTTTTCCCAGATAGGAGCCGAGAGCGCCTGGCGGAAATGCAATTCCCTTTCCATAAAAGAGGCCGCCGAGTCCCGCGGGGTACAGCTCCTTTTCGAAAATGCCGAACAGAAGCAGGAAAATCAGATCAAAGCGCTTCGTTCTTTTATCGTTTATCAGGTCGATGTCATTGCCTTTGTCCCCATTGTCGCCGGAGGCTGGGATAATATCCTCAAGGAAGCGAAGGATGCGGGGATTCCCGTACTAATCACCGACAGGAAAATTGAAACAAACGATCCCAGTCTTTTCGCCGGATTCATCGGGACGGACAGCCGCCAGGAGGGACGGGAAGCGGGACTTTTCCTGCTCAGGAAATTCTCCTCCCGGAAGAGTCCGGTGAGAATCGTGGAAATCAGCGGAACAGAAGGTTCTTCCCCGGCCATCGGAAGGGCGGAGGGGTTCAGGGAGATTCTGGAAGGCCACGACGATTTTCAGATTATCCACAGCGTTTCCGGTGATTTCCTCCGTTCGAAGGGCTATGAATTGATGCGTGATATCCTCAAAAGGTATGACGATATCAATGCGGTTTATTCCCATAACGACGGTATGACACTGGGGATTCTGGAAGCCATCAAAGAGAAAGGGCTCAGCCCCGGAAAGGATATCGTCATCATCACCATTGATGCCGAGCAGGCCGCCATTGACGCCCTGCAGAGGGGAGAAGTGAATTGCGTGATCGAATGCAATCCCAAAACGGGGCCGGATATCATAGACCTGGCGGAGAAACTGGCCCGGGGAGAATCGATTCCCCCTCTCCAGCATGTGCAGGAACAGGTTTTTACCGAATACGATGATCTTTCCGGCATCGAGCCCAGAGGCTATTGAGCCGGTTGACCGGGTCATGTACAATAATGGCATGAAGGTTTACCCTATCCTTTTTTTTCTTCTTGCCCCTTTCACCCTTTCTCTCTCTGCCCAGAACGGAGCGGATATATCATCCCCCGGAGCGGGATCGGAGCCGGAATGGATAGGGGGAGAAACCGTGGGCTCCCTCCTTACGCTGAATGACTTTGATATTCCCCAGCCCGCCGGTATGCCCCTTATGGATCACTTCTTCACCGGAGATAAACCGGAGCGGGGATACGCCGTCGGTATCGCCCTGTTTGCCGCAGGGGTAGGGACCCTCGGCGGCTCCTTCTACCATACCCTGGACAGCATGGAAAAGGATCCCGGAGGAACGGGCGTCGGCAACGGACTCATTACGGCCGGGTTCTCCCTGGCGGGCATCGGAATTTCCAGTCTTGTCATGGATTTTTTCCGGGAACGGATCAAGGCTCGCGCTTCAGAAGAATAAATTCCACCCGCCTGTTTTTCCACAGGTTCTGCTGATCTTCAATAGGAAAGAGCGGTACCGAACCGCCCATCCCCAGACAGGTGATCCTCTCTTCCTCAATCCCCAGTTCCACCAGACCCTCCTTGACCGATTCCGCCCGGTTCAGTGACAGGGGGATGAGGACGTTTTCCTCCTCCCTTCTGCGCTGTTCATCGGAACCGCTGATAAGGTTGTTGGCATGGCCTTCTATCTGGATTCTGTATTCGGGAAATTTCAGGAAAATCGTATAGAGACGGCTGAGAATTTCCCGGTTGTTACCCGTTATTTCCGGTTCGCCCGGTAAAATCAGGCTGCTGGAATCGGGGGAGAACATAATGCTGGGAATGCGAATTTTCAGTTTATCCCCTTCCCTGAGAACAAGGATATCCGTTCTCAGGCCGCAAGATACCCTCTCCCGGTTCTTCGCCTTATCCGTCACCTGCAGCTCCAGCCGGTAATCCACCGCCGAATTGACCCATTCCCCGTCGGAGGAACGTCCGTTCCAGATAAACTTTTCGGGCGGGACCCCGGTCCCCGAACTGGCGTAAAAAAGCTGCTCCTCCGGATCGTAAATATTGATCTCCCATCCTTCGGCCGAGCGGGGATGGTCAAGGTGAATGGCCATGGTGTAGAAATCGTTCTCCCCGTCTCCGTCGGGGGAGAAGCGGCTGTTGTCCGGGCGGACCGTCAATCCCGTTTCCTGAACAGGGATGCGTATGGTTTCACGCCGACCGTATCCCAGTCCGAAGGTGAAGAAAGGGGACAGCCCGGAATAAAGGGGCAGGTTCCAGTTTCCCGTGAGTTTCAGATAATGGCGGTTATGGAGGTGAACGGCCAGGTTCACGCCGCTCTGCAGAACTCCGTGGATATTCCCTTCTTCCGAAGGGACGGCCAGGAATAGTCCGCCTCCCAGACGGGGCTGTACCTGCAGGCTGTTCAGAAAAATCCAATCGTAAAAACACTGAATTGCTCCCATGGGCAGGGCGGCAGATTCGCCCGATGTCAGTGTCGCTCCCGCCAGTCCGGCCTGCAGGGCCACTCCCCCGTCCCGCCAGAGGGAACCGGCGGAAAGGTCGAGGTTTATCCAGGGGCCGCGGCTGTTTTCCCCGCCGGAGTGATTCATACCGCCCGTGAAGGTACTCTCCAGATAAATTGTGTCGCCCGGCCAGGGACGCTCCTGCCCGGAGAGCAGAAAGGCGGTGCAGAGGAGAAGGAGTGAAACGAACCGCTTCATAGTACCACCCCCAGGTAGGCTCCGGCTCCCACCCTGTCGGGAGGCTGAAAAAGTACGGGCAGACTGAAAAACAGTTTCCCCATATCTACCTGGAGCCTGAGCCAGCCGAAGCCGGAGAAAAGCGTTCCCCCTTCTCCGTCCACGCTTCCCGAAGCGGTAATGGTTCCGTAGTCCTCTTCCGTAATTCCCAGGATATCCGCCTGGTAACCGAGGAGATAGACCTCTCCCTCGCCCTCCAGGCCGATACCCGAAGATGTCCAGGAGGGAATGAAGGATCCTCCCAGGGCCAGGTTGAAGGTTCGGAAAAAGCGGAACTCCGTATTGATCAGCAGGGGAAAGGTCAGGGCGTCGGAAGTCACCTTGAGGTAAAACCGGGATTCCGCCTCCAGGTCGATACTCTGCGGGGGAAGAGGCCCGTCCCCGTCGGGATCGATGGAAAAGGACTGGGTGATGGCACCCATGTCCGGTTTGACCAGGACTTCCTGGTGGCGGTAACTTGTCCCTGCCGTCAGAACAAGGGGGTTCCATCCGATGGCCCTGTGGAGGGGAACCTCCCCGAAGACTCCGTACCTGAGGCTGGTCTGGAAGGTGTAGTTCTTTATAAGGATGTCCTCCTGCCTGAAGTCGAGCCAGCCGCCGCCGACCCCGGCGGTTATCCTTTTCCGCCAGCGGGTCAGCGGAAACCCAACTCCTCCCTCCCACAGCTGAACCCCGGCGCCCAGGGAGGGATCGCTTTCAATGCTTAAGGTTTCCAGGTAGGCGGTGAGAGCATCGCGATTATAATAGGGGGAGACCACGGCACCATCGGACCCGATAAAAAGATAAGCCTTCCCCTCGGGGGAATAGGCTCCTATATGGGGCAGAGCCGTGGAGAGCCCCAGGCTCTGGGAAAGGGAGTAGGTTACACGGGGCTTGATGAGCATATTATTGACCAGAGGTTCCAGTTCGGAGGCTTTAAAGTAATTGATCTGGCTGAGCAGATAGGGTTCATACTCATCTTCCAGGTTTACATAAAATGATTCGGGAAAACTGATATCTATGATTATTTCAGCAAATATCGAGTAAGTAGATAGTAAGAAGAATATAATAAATTTGTGAACCTTCATGGAAATCTTTGTCTTTTACCCCTTATGTGTCTATAATAAGTGAGTGTTCCTGTGTCTGTCTAGTTGATTTAAAAATATAGTATGAGAGGAGAACTCTATGGAAAAAAAGATTTTATTCGCCCTTTTTGCTGTTTGCCTGCTAGCTCTGTCCGGCTGTAATCTGGGATGGAATCCCGATGAGGATGATGCCGGAGGAGACAGTTCCACAGCCTATTATTCCTATGACTGGCATTCCGAGACCAATGCCCGGGACGTCTATTATCACACCAGTACGGAAGATGCTGTGGGGACGCTCCTCTATATAGAGTACTATGATCTGAATGAAGCGGATCAAGTCGTCTTTGTCAGAACCAATTATCCCCCTGTCAGCGAAGATGAGGAAGTAGGGATTATAAAGAGTTACGCCATATATGAGTGGGACGGCGATCTGTTGGACAAGGCTGCTTTCTTTAATGGTAACGAAGAGTGCACAGGACTTATCACTTACGATTATGACGTCTCAGACCGAGTCTCCGCCGTTTACAGCTATTTAACAGAAACCGGCCATGCCTTGAAATCGGGAACCCGCTATCAATATGACTCGGATGGCAATGTTTCCCTGAAAGCTATAATTGCCGGTGAAGATAATACAGCCACGGTAACTTCCGGGACGGAGTTCGCCTACGATCTTAGCAAGGACGTTCTTTTCCGCCGCAGTATCCATAAGCTGATCGATAGCGATGACGACATATCCGATCCGGCTACGCTGAACCTCGGTTCTGTCGGTTGTGCGGTTCCCTCGGTAAGCAAACCCGAACTTGACGCGGACTATGTTTGCGATTATGAAGGCGTTTATAACTCATATCTTGTTTCGACCGATGATGAGACGACCGATGAGGTCGAGCCGGATGTCACCGAAACCTTACTTCCCATGCCGGAAACTCCCCCCATCTCCGATATAGCCGATGGCGATCTCCTTGATCAGGTATACGCCCTCTCCCACCTCTGGGACAGCTACTGGTTTTATGATGAAGCCCTTGGTACCGATGTCTACTGGGGCGTCACCTTCAATGCCGATCCGGTACCCGTGAGTGAAACACCGGCCGCCGACTTGGCGGGGGTATATGATACGGTCTACGGTCTGATCGAGGATCAGGGATACAGTGATTACAGCGGCTGGTTCGACAGCTTCAGCCTGGAGATTCCCGAGAGCGTACACATGCCTGTTCAATTCTATATCGATGGAGGAAAAGGGATAAATCTGAGTGCCGATTCCGCCGGAGATGTGGAGTATACCTTCGATAAACCCATTACCATAGATCTGCAGTATCTCCCCGGTTATCATTTACTGAAATCCAAAATCATCAAATACGGAGATCTTGAGTATTTGAGGATTGATACGGCCTATAATGATGATAAAACCCATACCGTGGGAGTGACTCTGGAAGGAGATGCCATTCCCTATCCCGTGGGGATCTCCCTGGATTATTTCAATGAATCCTGCGAAGGAAGCTGGCCGGAGTCTCTGGAGATAAGCGTAAACGACCAGCCGGCTCAGAAATTTCTCTTTGAGCTGGACGGAAGCATCAGCGATCCTGCCAGCCTTGAGGATTGGGCTATCCTGGCGGGGAATCAGCATACCCTCTGGTGGTACGACGGGGATGACGATCTTGTCGGTTCCTTTGTCTATGATTATGCAGAGGCTGACGGCGACCATGTCCTTTCCATTAATGTGAAGGATGGGAATGATACGCCCACCGGAGCCTATAAGCTGACTTTCTCTCCCGATGATCTGGCCTTTCTCTTTGGAATCTATGACAAGGAAGGCAATGCTATCGGTACCTATTCCCATGACTTCAGCAATATCCTCTCACAAGCCGAGGATGCCCTTAATGTCTGGGAGAGTGGAGTCGATACCTATGAGGATATATACGACCAGTGGCTGGACGGCAGCTATAGCCCCTCCGATCTTCTGGGCGATGGCATGGCCGAAATGCCGACCTATCTGATTTCCGGAATCGGAGACGATCCCTTCGCCTTTCTCCTCAATGAGATCAAGGCTCTGATCCCCGTTGAACTGACCGGATCCGCCGGGCTATAGTCCTCTTTTCTCTCCTTCCCTTGATTCCCCGTTTCCGGTCCGGGGAAGGAGCGGGGAACTTTTTCTTGCCCGTTAAGTTGTGTAGGGGTATAATAGGCAGACGTGAACGCACACGCGGGGGGCGCTGTCCCCGGTAAACGCCTTATACCCCTTTTTCTGTCTCATCCTGCTGCGGAGCCTTTGTTATGAGGCACCGCGTTCAGCCTCTTCTGGCTTTCTTTCAGAAAAGACTTCTCTCTTCCAGCATACAGCAGACCATCAAAGCTTCCTATATCATTATCATCTGCCTGATGTTTATCGCTCCCGCCATCAGTCTGGGTTCTTCCTGGTTCCAGACCGTCCGTTACGACAGGATGATCACCAATGTCAGCCAGACGAACCGGGTCAACCAGATCATCAAATCGGATATTTCCAACGAGCTGTGGGATGTGGTCGCCGGCAACAAGACCTTCGAAGAGGGGCGGCAGTATGAGATTCTGGACGATGTGGACCGCCGGCTGGATGAGATTTTCCGGAATACGGAGGTGAGGGAGAACCGCCGTCTTCTGGAAGTGGCAGGACGGGCCATGGAAACGCTGACCGGTTACGTGGATCTTCTGGGGAAGCAGATCGACAATCAGTTTCTGGTGACCAGGAACGAGGAGATTCTCGATGAGATCCGCGGGGTGGCCGATCTGGTGTCCGATCTTCTTCAGGATTTTATTGTGCTGGAGATTGAGTCGGCAGACAGCACTAATGAGCAGATCAAGCGGGTCGCCCTGATACTGACCCTGCTCCAGTTTGTCATTCTCATGGTGGTTTTTATCTTTTCCGTCATGACCCAGCGGTCCGTAACGAAGAGCATCGACTATCCCATCAGCGAGCTGGAAAAGCTCTCCACCCAGATAGCCGCGGGGAATCTGGACGCCCGGGCCGACCGGCCCCATGTGAAGGAACTGGATAACCTGACGGACAACCTGAATATCATGGCCGAAAAGATCCGCGATCTGATAGATGAGAATATCCGGGAGCAGAAGAATCTGCAGAAATCGGAAATGAAAGCTCTGCAGGCTCAGATCACCCCCCATTTTCTCTACAATACCCTGGATACCATCGTCTGGCTGGCCGAGGGGAAGCAGTATGAGCAGGTTATCTCTGTTACCCGCAATTTCTCCAGTTTTTTCCGTACAGCCCTGAACCGGGGAAGGGACTGGATAAGCGTGCGGGAGGAACTGGAGCATGTGAAGAATTATCTGAGTATTCAGCAGGTGCGCTATCGGGACATACTGGAGTTTTCCGTCGAATATGATGAGAGTATGACCGATAAGTTCATGCTGAAACTGCTCCTTCAGCCCCTGGTGGAGAATGCCCTGTACCATGGGATCAAGAACAGGAGGGGGCGGGGAAAAATCACCGTAAGGGGATGGCTCGAGGGGGAGCTCCTCTGCTTTTCCGTCCATGATAACGGGATAGGGATGACTCCCGAGAGGCTGGCCGATGTGAAAAGGCAGATGGGGGAGGAGCGGGAGCATTCCCACAGCGGGGATATTTACGGGCTGTATAATGTGAATAAGCGATTGGCCCTGTATTACAGCGGCTGGACGGAGTTGGAAATTGAGAGCGTCTACAAAGAAGGGACGACCGTTATATTTAAAGTGCCGGAGATAGAAAAAAATGTATAGTGTGTTTGTGGTGGAAGATGAAATCGTCACTCGTGAGGGAATCAGGAACAATATTCCCTGGGACAATACGGAATTCACCCTGGTGGGGGAGGCTCCCGACGGGGAAATGGCTCTCCATGCCATCAGGGAGATCAAGCCGGACATTCTCATCACCGACATCAAGATGCCCTTCATGGACGGCCTGGCCCTCTCCCGGCTCGTCAAGGAGGATCAGCCCTGGATAAAGATCATCATCCTTTCCGGCCATGACGAATTCCACTACGCCAAGGAGGCCATCTCCATCGGGGTGGAGGAGTATCTCTTGAAGCCCGTATCTTCCGGGGACATGCTGTCCTCGCTGGAGAAGGTGGCTACCCGGCTGGAGGAGGAGAGGAGCCAGAGGTGCCAGATGGAGAATCTGGAGAGGAAGGTCAGGACCCACCGGGAGATTCTGAGGGAGAAGTGGGGGTTTGATCTGATTATGGGGCGGATGGAGTCCCGGGAGGCGCTGGAAAGGGGAAAAGAGCTGGACCTTGATGTTTCGGCCCCCGGTTTTACCGCCCTGGTCATAGGCTGCAACGCTCCGGGGGGAGAGGAGGCGCCGGGAGGACGGGTCAGCTCACTCCTGGCCGGGCTGATTCCCCACCGCCGGGACATTTTCCTGACCCTGCCGAACAGAAACGAGTACATCCTGCTGGTGAAAATCGACAATCCTTCCCTGGCCGATGACCGCCTGTATGCGCTGGCCCAGGGCATCAAGCATGAAGCGGAGCGTACCGGAGAGGTTGCCCTGTCCATAGGAATCGGCTCGGTGGCCTCCCATCTGGAAGAGCTCCGCACCTCCTATGTGGAAGCGGGCGGGCTGATCCGTTATATGTCACGCTCCGGGGAGAGTAAGATCATGGGGACCGGCGATATTCGCGATACTTCCGTCCTTTGGGCCGATCATAGTGCGGGCGGGCAGTCTCTTATGCATCTGGAGCAGAAGCATAACGAGCAGATCGTCCTGGCGAAAAAGTATATCGAGAGGAACTTCATGAGTCCCGATATCTCCCTGAATGCCGTGGCGTCCCATGTCAATGTCAGCCCCAATCACTTCAGCACGGTTTTCTCCCAGGAAGAGGGGCGCACCTTTATTGAATACCTTACGGGGGTCAGGCTGGAACGGGCCCGGGAACTGCTTGTCTCCAGCTCCATGAAGTGCGGCGATGTGGCCTACGAGGTGGGTTACGGCGATCCCCATTACTTCAGTTTTATCTTCAAGAAGAACACGGGCCTTTCTCCGCGGGAGTACCGCAGTTCCCACAGACCGGCGGGGAGGATGGGCGGGAATTCGTAAAAAATCCCCCTTTTATAATAAATAAATCAACCTTTCGGAAAAAAAGTTTTCTTTTCTACGGGAAAGAGCATAAATAAACTCATGTACGGCTGATAAAAGCGGGTTTATCCTCCTTGAATAATATCAAGTTCAAGGAGTTTTGTATGAAAAACAGAGTATTCCTGTTGGGTCTTGCCACGCTTATGCTGGCGGGCGGACTGCTTTTCGCCAATGGGGGAAATGAAACCGCTGCGGCGGAAGGAACCGGACTCATCACCGTCGGTTACGCTCAGGTAGGAGCCGAATCGGACTGGAGAACAGCCAACACCGAATCTTTCAAGAGTACTTTCGTCGAAGCAAACGGATATAAACTGATTTTTGATGACGCCCAGCAGAAGCAGGAAAATCAGATCAAGGCTATCCGTAACTTCATCCAGCAGGATGTGGACTATATCGTTGTCGCACCCGTTGTGGAAACCGGCTGGGAAACGGTACTCGGCGAAGCCAAGGCCGCCGGCATCCCCGTCATCCTTTCCGACAGACAGATGGACGTATCCGACGACAGCCTGTACGTGGCATGGGTCGGCGGAAACTTCCTCAAGGAAGGACAGGACAGCATCGTCTGGCTCAACGACTATCTTAAGAAAGTCGGCCGGGACAAGGAAAATATCAACTGCGTACTGCTTCAGGGAACCATCGGTTCTTCCGCTCAGGTAGGACGTACCCAGGGTATAACCGAGGGTCTGGCCAAGAATGCCAACTACAATCTTCTGGCTAAACAGACCGGTGAATTTACCCAGGCAAAAGGCCAGGAAGTCATGGAATCCTTCCTCAAGGCTTATGACGACATCGACGTGGTTTTTGCTGAAAACGACAACATGGCTTTCGGTGCCATCGACGCCATCAAGGCTGTGGGAAAAGAGCCCGGAAAGGATATCATCATCATCTCCTTCGACGCCGTTCACGAAGCGTTCAACAGAATGATCGCCGGTGAAATCAACGCCGATGTTGAATGTAACCCCCTCCACGGACCCCGTGTGGCTGACATCATCCAGATGCTTGAGAAAGGCCAGTCGGTAAGCAAGATCATGTATGTCGACGAAGGTGTCTTTGACCAGTTCAACGCCGAAGAGATTCTGCCCACCAGAATGTATTAATGTGAAATAACGGAGGAGGCACGGGATTCGCTGTGCCTCCTTTTCTTTTATCCGGAGGATCCGATGAAAAATGATGAAATGCTGACCATGCGTGGCATTTGCAAGGAATTCCCTGGAGTCAAAGCCCTGCAAAACGTGGACTTTACCCTGAAAAAAGGAGAGATACATGCTCTCATGGGGGAAAACGGTGCCGGAAAAAGCACCCTTATTAAGGTCCTGACCGGAGTGTATCCCCTGGGAGAGGGGGATATCCGCGTAGAGGGGTTTGACGGTCCGGTGATTAACCATTCCCCCGAAGAAGCCCAGAGAAACGGGATCAGCACGGTGTATCAGGAGGTTAACCTCTGTCCCAATATTTCCGTGTCTGAGAATATCTCCCTGGCCCGGCAGCCCCTGACCAAATGGGGCGCGGTCAATTGGAAGAAAATGAATAAAAGAGCCGTAAACGCCCTGAAGGCGGTCGGCCTGGATATAGACGTGACAAAGCCCCTGGGCGATTACTCCGTGGCCATTCAGCAGATGGTCGCCATCGCCCGGGCCGTGGACGTTCAGTGCAAGGTTCTCATTCTGGACGAGCCGACCAGCTCCCTGGACGACCAGGAAGTGGGAAAGCTTTTCGAGGTAATGAGGGGGCTGAAGGCCGAAGGGGTTTCCATCGTATTCGTCACCCACTTCCTGGAGCAGGTTTATGAGATCTGCGACGTGATTACGGTACTGCGAAACGGCGAACTGGTAGACCGGTTCGAGGTGGCGGAACTGCCCCGAGTTCAGCTGGTCGCCAAGATGCTGGGCCATGAGTACGACGACCTGGCGGAGATAAGAAGCCAGGACGCCGCCGAGGACGTAGCGGTTAAGAGGGAAGCCCCCATTCTTCAGGCGGACAATCTGGGGAAAGCGGGATCTATCAAACCCTTCGACCTGGAGATTCGCAAGGGCGAGGTCATCGGCCTCACCGGACTTCTGGGATCGGGCCGCTCCGAACTGGCCCGCCTTCTCTACTGCGCCGACAAGCCGGACAGGGGAGCGCTCAGTTTCAAGGGAAGCCCCCTGAAGGCGCGGAATCCCATGGATGCCCTGAAGAGAGGCATGGCCTTTCTGCCGGAAGACCGGAAGGAAGAGGGAATCATCGGAGATCTGTCGGTCCGGGAGAATCTGATTATCGCCCTGCAGGCACGCACGGGGATGTTCAAACTTCTCCCCCAGTCAAAGCAGAACGAACTGGCCGACAAATTCATCAAGCTGCTCAACATTAAAACCGCTTCGCCGGAAACGCCGATAAACCAGCTCTCCGGAGGTAATCAGCAGAAGGTGATCCTGGGCCGCTGGCTTATCACCAATCCGGATTTCCTGATCCTTGACGAGCCCACCCGGGGAATCGACGTGGGAACCAAGGCCGAGATTCAGAAGCTCGTCGTACAGCTGGCAGGCGAAGGGGTCACGGTTATGTTCATCAGCTCGGAGATCGAAGAGATGCTCCGGACGGTGGACCGTCTCTTTGTTCTGTGCGACAGGAAGAAAACCGGAGAACTGAGAAACAGAAACATTACCCAGCAGGAAGTAATGGCAGCCATAGCGGGAGGACATCAGGAATGAATGAACTCGGTTTAAAAGCAAAACACGGGGCGAGGGCCCTTGTGGGGAAATCTCTCTTTCTTCCCCTGTTCGCCCTTTTTCTCGTTTTGATCGTCAATGTGATCAAGACCCCCTCGTTTTTTAATATAACCATACAGAACGGGGTGCTCTACGGGTACACCATAGACATAATCAACCGGTCGAGCGAACTGGTCATTCTGGCCGTGGGCATGACGCTGGTTATCGCCACCGGGGGAATCGACATCTCCGTGGGAGCCGTGAGCGCCCTGGCCGCCGCGGTCTGCGTGCGGATGCTGGGGTCCAGTTACGACTCCTATGCCTCCCCCATGGCCGTCTGTATTCTGGCCGCCCTGATCATGGGTATGATTCTGGGAGCCTTCAACGGATTCCTGGTCGCCCGGCTGCGGATCCAGGCCATGGTGGCCACGCTGATCCTCTTCACCGCGGGACGGGGCATCGCCCAGCTAATCAGCGCCCGGGAGATCGGGGGCAAGATGGTGCCGGGGCAGATCATCTATGTGCGCATGGAGTCCTTCAAGGGCATCGGCGGATTTCTCCCCCACGTTATCGTACCCACGCCGGTATTCATCGCCGCGGCGGTGGTGCTGATCTTCTATCTGGTTCTGACGAAGACGGCCCTGGGCCTCTACATCAAAACGGTGGGAATCAACAGCCGGGCGGGCCGCCTGGTGGGAATCAACTCCACCTTCATCATGTTCCTCTGCTACGTGCTCTGCGGTCTGACCGCCGCCATGGCCGGGGTTATCTCCTCCAGCCGCATCTACTCCAGCGACGCCAACAACATCGGCCTGAACATGGAACTGGACGCCATCCTGGCCGTCGCCCTGGGGGGCAACAGCATGGCCGGGGGCAAATTCAGCCTGGCCGGATCGGTCATCGGCGCCATAACCATACAGGCCCTGACCACCAGCCTCTACGCCATGGGTGTTACCGCCGACCAGCTGCCCGTGTTCAAAGCCATCGTGGTTATCATCATCGTATCCATCCAGTCGGAGGAACTGAAGCGGTGGATAAGCGCCTGGAATCATAACAAAAATGCCAACAAGGTGAGTGCCGAATGAATGTCTTAGAACAAGTTAAAAGAAAAGTCACCGGAACAAATTTTCTTCTCATGGTCACCATTGTCATGTTCTTCCTCATGTACCTGCTGGGAATCATCATCTACAGCGCCCAGGGCTTCGGCAAGATGCAGACCTTCATGAACATGCTCATCGACAACGCCGGCCTCATCATCGTCGCGGCGGGAATGACCGTGGTCATCATAACCGGAGGCATCGATATCTCCGTGGGCTCCGTGGTGGGGCTGACCTGTATGATGCTGGCCTACATGATGCAGAATCTTGAAATGTCCGCCGGTGTTTCCATCGCCCTGGTGCTGGTTTTCGGCATTGTCTTCGGCTGCGTACAGGGCTGGCTCATCTCCTATCTGAACATCCAGCCCTTCATCGTGACCCTGGCGGGCATGTTCTTCTGCCGCGGCCTTACCGCCATGATCAGCGTGGATCAGATCGCCATCACCGTCAATCAGGCGTTCCTGGACATGGCCAACAAAAACATCAGGATACCCTTCGGCGCGGTGGTGAACAAGCGGGGCATCAAGCTCTTTCCCTTCATCCATCCCAGCGTGGTCATCGCCCTGGTCACCCTGGCCGTGGTCTGGTACATCCTGCGCTACACCAAGTTCGGCCGCTCCGTCTTCGCCATCGGCGGGAGCGAGCAGTCGGCCATGCTCATGGGACTCAACGTGCGCCGGGTAAAGATGACCGCCTATGTGCTTAACGGATTTCTGGCATCCCTGGGGGGCTTCGTCTTCTGTCTGAACACGACCTCGGGCTTCGTTGAACAGGCCCGGGGCTTCGAGATGGAAGCCATCGCGTCCACCGTCATCGGAGGAACCCTGCTCACGGGAGGGGTGGGAACCGTTGTGGGAAGCTTCTTCGGAGTGCTCATCAAAGCTATCATCGAAACCTACATCCGCTGCAACGGAACCCTTTCGTCCTGGTGGAATAAAATCGTCCTTTCCATTCTGCTCTGTTTCTTCATCGTGCTGCAGAGCGTATTCGCCGCCATCAGGAGACGGCACGGACAGGGAAATTAGTCAATTTGGGGCTTGCGCGGGGAAGCTTCGCCTCCCCGCGCCGGGCTTTCCGCTCGAAAGGGCTTATCCGGGCCGCTTCTTCCGGCTCTGTCCCGCCGCCGGGCAGCCCGGGCCCTTAACCGCTTCAATAGCTTCGCTGTTCCTTATGGGGCAAAAAGCTTGTGCTGAACGGAATCCCTAAGCCTATTCATCCGATCGTTTTTCCCTCGGTTCAACATAAAAAAAGCTATATGCTCTGTAATTTTAATGTTATACTTTAAATATGCAAACCTATATTCCCCGTATCAAGGAAGAGATCATTATAAAACATCTCTCTGCTTTTCCAGCCGTTGCCCTTCTCGGGGCCAGACAGGTTGGTAAGTCTACCTTGGCAAAAAAAATCATAGAAAACTTTGCCGATGCGGTTTATCTAGATTTGGAGGATCCCCGGGATTTTGTTAAATTACAGGAACCTCTCGCTTTTCTGGAAGCGAACAGCGGTTCTTTGATATGCATAGACGAGGTTCAGAGATATCCGGAGATTTTTCAGATATTCAGAAGTTATCTGGATAGAAGCCATCGGTCCGGCCAGCTTTTACTTCTTGGTTCCGCGTCCAGAGATCTCATTAAGCAAAGCTCAGAGACTCTGGCCGGAAGAATCTCCTATGTCGAAATCAATCCTTTCGTTGCTTCGGAAGTTGACGATTTAAAAAGGTTATGGTTGCAGGGCGGGTACCCCGGCTGTTTTCAACTGGAGGAAGAACTGAGTTTTGACTGGAGAGTGAATTATATCAGAACGTTTTTAGAGCGGGATATTCCACAGCTGGGTTTCAATATTCCTGCAGAAACATTAAGACGTTTCTGGGGGATGCTCGCCCATGTCAATGGTTCTCTTCTGAATCAAAGTGAACTGGCCTCGTCACTGGGGGTGAGTGTTCCCACTGTCAGAAATTATCTTGATATTCTGGAAGGAACATTCGTAATACGCCGGCTCCCTCCGTTTTATACAAACACGAAAAAGAGGCTGGTTAAGTCTCCGAAAATTTATATTCGGGACACGGGCCTCATCCACTGCTTGCTGGGGATCGAGAGTTATAATGATCTTCTCGGCCATCCGGCTCTTGGAAACAGTTACGAAGCATTTATCATATCCAGTATTCTTGAGAAATATCCCCGCTACTACGCCAGTTTTTACCGCTCTTCCGGGGGAGCGGAAATCGATCTGGTCCTTGAAAAGGGGGAAAAACGAATAGCCATAGAGATTAAATCTTCCTCAGCGCCAAGGGTAACTCAGGGGTTTTATGAAGCTCTCAAGGTCATACAACCGATGAAAGCCTTTGTTGTCGCCCCTGTGGATAAGTCCTTTCCGTTAATGGAAGATATATGGGTACATAATCTGAAATCCCTGTTGGAGCTGAACTTCTGATATGTACCCCTAAGCCTACTTGGCTGCCTTGACCTCGGTCCAGATCCTGTCCAGAACCTGGTTGAAATCGCCCAGATCGGTAAAAACCTCGCAGTTGTCAATGACGGCGGAAGGGGGATAGATCGCCGGATCGTTCCGGGTTTCCCCATCAAGCTGCTCCACGACCGAGGGAAGGGGAGAGGCGTACCCGATATATTCGGCGTTACGTTTGGCAATGTCTTCCCGGCAGAGAAAGTTCAGGAATTGATGGGCCAGTTCCTTGTTCTCCGAATTCTCCAGAATCACCCAGTTGTCAAACCAGATATTTGAACCTTCGGAGGGAACGGCGTAATTCAGGTCGGGAAAATCCTCGATGACCCACCCGTAGTCTCCCGAGTACACCAGAGCCATGTCCAGCTCGCCTCCGGAAACCATCTCCTTCAGGTTATCCTCTCCGTAAACAAGAACCTTGTCCTTCTGGTCGATGAGAAGCCGCTGCGCCTCGGCGAGCTGCGATTCATCGGTGGTGTTGACCGAGTAGCCCAGAAGCTTGAGGGCGGGCACGAGGGAGTCCCGGGCGCTGTTGTACATCCCGATTCTTCCGGCGTATTTGTCACTCCAGAGCAGGGACCAGCTGTCCACCGGTTCGGAAACGGTTTCACTGTTATAGAGAATTCCCAGGGTCCCCCACATATAGGGGAGGGAGTAGACGTTCTTGCCGTCGAAGGGAAGATCCATGAACCTTTTATCTATCAGGCTGCTGTTGGGCAGGGCGGAATAATCCAGTTTCGCCAGCATGCCTTCTTTTATCATCCTCTCCACCATGTAGTCTGAAGGACAGGCCAGATCGTAACTGTCCGCTCCCTGGTTGAGTTTGACGTACATCTCTTCGTTGGATGAGTAAAGGCTGTATACGACCTTGCAGCCCGTTTCCTTCTCGAAGTCGGTAATAATCGACTCGTCGATATAGTCGCCCCAGTTATAAACGGACAGGACAGGTTTCTCGCTGCCCGAGCAGGACATCAGAATAAGGCTAACGAGTGCTGTCAGAATCACCGAACTCGTGTAAAAGTACTTCCTTTTCAATAGTATAATTCTCCTTTTTTCTATTCTTTCTGCCGTTGATCAGAACCAGTATCAGGAATATGACCGTTAGCAGCAGAGTGGACAAAGCATTGATCTTGGGGTTTATTCCCCGACGCGCCATGGCGTAGACCACGATGGACACGTTGTTGACCCCCGAGCCGGTGGTGAAAAAGCTGATGACGAAATCATCGATGGAGAGGGTGAACGAAATCAGCCAGGCCGTCATGATCGTCGCTTTGAGCTGGGGGAAGATGACCCTTCGCAGGCAGTACCAGGGAGTCGCTCCCAGATCCAGGGCGGCTTCCAGCTGGGATGAGGCCAGGCTGCGCATCTGGGGAAGCACGGTGATTATCACATAGGGTATGGAAAAGGAGAGATGGGCCAGAAGCAGCGTCCCGAATCCGAATTTGAGCCGGAAGAACAGGAAAAGGGTCATAAGGGAGATGCCCGTTACCAGATCGGGGTTGATGAGGGGAAGGTCATTCACCTTCATAATCAGATTCCGGGGAGCCTTCTTGAAATGGATGATGCCCCAGCTGGAAAGGAGACCCGCGGCGACGGAGAGGGAGGAGGAGATGAGGGCGAGGATCAGCGTGGTCCTGAGGGCGCTCATGATCGTCCTGTCATTGAAGAGGGCCGCGTACCAGCGCAGGGAGAAGCCGGTCCAGTTCAGGGCCGATTTGGAATCGTTGAAGGAGTAGAGAATCAGAATCATGATGGGCAGGTAGAGAAAGACCAGGGCCAGCCCGATGAGGGAGCGGGATAAAAGGCGCTTCATCGGATATGCTCGCTTGACCTGTTCAGCCGGTTCATCAGGACCATGATCAGCATGATCACCGTGATGAGTATCAGGGAGATGGCGCTGCCGAAGGTTTCGTCGGCTGTCTTGAGGAACTGCTGCTCCACCAGGTTGCCGATCATCATATCCTGCCCGCCTCCGAGGATCACGGGAATGAGAAAGGTGCTCACCGAGGGCATGAACGTCATGGTTATGCCCGAGAAGATTCCCGGAAGGGCCAGGGGGAGGATCACTTTCAGCTGAAGCCTGAGCTGGTGGGAACCCAGATCCCGCGCCGCCTCGATCAGCCTTTTATCGATTTTGATCAGGGAATTCAGGATGGGCAGGACCATGAAGGGGAGGAAATTGTACACCATTCCCAGAAGCACGGCCCCCCGGGTGTAGAGAATCTCCACAGGCTGGGCGCCCAGGAAGGTCAGAATCCCGTTCAGAAGGCCGTCATGGCGCAGGATCGGTTTCCAGGCATAGGTTTTGATGAGGAAATTGATCCACATGGGAACCATGAGAAGGAGCATCAGAAGGTTTCTTGTCTCCTTCTGTTCTCTGCTCACCGCCAGAGCCAGCGGATAGGCGACGATCAGACAAATCAGCGTGGCCGCCGCAGCCATGGCCAGTGAGAAGCCCAGAATATTCAGATACAGGGGATCGAAAAACGTCCGGTATCCCCTCAGGGTAAGGACAAACTTTCCCGTCTCCTTGAGCGGTTCCGTCAGGCTGAAGAGAAGGATAAGAAGGAGGGGAAAGAGTATCAGAACGGCAGACCAGAGAACGTAGGGCAGGCCGTACCAGTGGTAACGGGTCTTCAATTCTCAGGTCTCCTCGAACATTACATGAATGGCATCCGGTTCAATGAGCATCTCCACATTCTCTCCCGGTTCCGCCTTGGCCGTACTGTGGATAAGCCATGTCCGGTCGCCCGATTCCACGGTCATTTCCCAGTGGACTCCCTTGAACAGGTTTGAAAGGACCCGCCCGGGGAGAACATTCTCCCCCGGGGAGGAAGAGGAGGGAGACCTGAGGATTATATCCTCCGGCCGGATAACCACGCGGGGCTGGAAGTCTCCCTGTCTGAGGGTGTCGACGCAGAGGAAATCCCGTCCGCAGAATTCCACCTGGCGATCGCCGGACATCCGGGCATCAAGTATATTGCTTTCTCCCACAAAGGAGGCCACGAAGGTATTCCGGGGCTCATTGTAGATATCCTCGGGGGTGCCCCACTGCTGCAGCCGGCCCTCGTTCATAACGGCGATACGGTCGGAGAGGGAGAGGGCTTCCTCCTGGTCGTGGGTGATATAGAGAAAGGTAATTCCCACCTGCTGCTGGATCCTTTTCAGCTCCCGCTGCATATTCTGGCGCAGCTTGAGGTCAAGAGCTCCGAGGGGCTCGTCAAGCAGGAGAAGGGAGGGATGGTTCACCAGGGCCCGGGCTATGGCCACACGCTGCTGCTGGCCGCCCGAAAGGGATTGAATCGGCCGCTTTTCTAGGCCGGGCAGATTGACCAGCTCCAGCATCTCCGACGTCATCCGCCGTATGTGCCTGCGGTCTTTCCCGGCGCATTCCATTCCGAAGGCAATGTTCTCGCCGACGGACAAATGGGGAAAGAGAGCGTATTGCTGAAAAACTGTATTGACCGGCCGCTTGTGGGGGGGGATCGGGTTCATGGACTTGCCTTCCATGATAATGGCTCCGCCATCCGGTTCTTCGAAGCCGCCGATCATGCGCAGAGTCGTCGTCTTTCCGCAGCCGCTCGGTCCCAGGAGTGAAACGAAATCACCCTTCGCCAGGCTCAGGTTAAGAGAATCAACCGCTTTATTTTCACCGTCATAGGATTTGGTCAGGTTCTCCAGTTCTAGGAGAATCTTTTCTTCCCTCAAGAATCCTCGTCTCCGTAGTCTTCGTCATCGGACGCCACCTCGACCAGATCTTCCTGTAGAGCCAGGGCCAGTTCGTCGGGGTATTCGCTTAATTCGTCAATGGGAATATCGTATAGCTTGTATTTTTCAAGAGGATTCTCTTCTTTAAGATAGAAACGCTCTTCCTGAGCTCTGTCTCTGTCGGAAAAGACACAGATGGCTTCCCCGTTTTCAGAAATAAACCACAAGGATTCTTCGGTCATGACCCCGTCCTTATCGGAGCAGGGCAGGAAAGCTAACGGTCACTCGCATACGAGGGTGGTTCCCCCATGAGGCGAAAATCCCGGGAACCCTGCTGTCGCATAGGATTCCGTGCTGCACAACTCCGAAACACACCGCCCGTAATCTTGTGTCCGGGCGCATAAGCAAAGAAGATGACAGCAGACTTCCGTTAGCATACAGGGTCCGTAGGTCTGCAGCTCACAATCGTCAACAACGATAAATGAGTTGAATTAGATATAGTACGTGGAACAACGTTCTGTCAAGGTTTTTATCTAAGAAAAATAGTGAACTTATTGACCTAGAGAGCGTTTTAAGGGTATAAGCCTCATATACAGAGCAGACAAAGGACCCTCCATGCTAACAATGTCTGCTTATATCTTTTGTTCTTGGAAGGAAGAATCCCCTCGGGGCTTCAGAAAAGGTATAAGTGGTGCAGTGTGGTTCTCCCCGGTCCGGGTTTCCCCTCCCCCTCCATCCTTCCCGGGAGGACTTAATGGCAAAAAAAGATTTCTGGTTTGTCTCCAACGGTATACAGGTTTTGAATGTATTCACAAAAAAAGAGGAGGGTGAATCCTTTCTCAATAAGTATAAAGACGATCCTGATTTCGAATATTACTACCTTTATTCCCTGTTTGAGTCTGATCTGGACGATTACCCGGATGAATATGAACTGCTCCTCTCCAGAGAGCTTCTAGAGTAGTATTCCTCAAATCCCCCTCCCCAGGGGGACGGCAATTCCATTCATCATTTCTTTCTCGGAGATAATCTGCTTGAAAGGCCTGGCGGCCGGTTCCGCCGTGGGGATTTGCTTTTTTCGGCGCTTTCCCTTACTCTGGAACTATGAACAGAGAATACAGAGAGATAAATACGTCCTCCGGACTGGCAGCCTACAGAAAAGAACTGGGAGAGAGGCAGATCGGGAAGATCGCCATGGATTTTGAAGCGGAATTCAACCTGCACGTGTACGGAGAGCATCTCTGCCTTATACAGGTTTTTGACGGAAGGGATTATCTTCTCATAGATCCGGTGAAAATCGACCCGGCCGAACTGAAGGCTTTTCTGGAGATGAAGAGCCCGGTCAAGCTCTTTTTCGGAGCCGATTCGGACAAGATGCTTGTCTATAAGCAGTACGGCATAAAGATCGCCTCCCTTTTTGATGTCCAGATTCTGGCGGAAGTACTGGAGCTTGAGAAAAAAGGCCTGGACAGCGTACTTTTCTCCCAGCTGGGGGTGGAAGTGGAAAAGAAAAAAAAGTTCCAGCAGTACAACTGGTTCAGACGTCCCCTGGAAGACGAGGCCAAGGCATACGCTCTGGGAGATGTGGAATATCTCTTCAATCTGAGCGAAGTGATGATGAAGAAGATCGTCGAGAAAAACCTGGTCGAAGAGATGGCTTTTCGTATAGCCTCAAGCCACCTGGATTACGACAGGAAGACGGTTCCCGGCATTTTCAAAACCCCGGCCTATAAGAAAATGTCAAAAAAGGCGAAGGAAGCCTATGCCCGTGCTGTGGATATCAGGGAGGAGATTGCCAAAGAGGTGAACTGCCCTCCCAATACGGTTCTGACCAAGCAGGACCTGGCGGATATCGCCTATGACAGAGGAGCTATCCAGCGGATCCGTTTCAATAAGAGACTTCCCGAATCGGCCAGGAACAAGCTCAGGGAGAGGATCCTGGGGGATTAGTCTTGACATGTGCATGGTAGTGCATGTATATTTTGCGTTGTAAATGAAAGACCCCGAACTGGTGCGGCAGCTGGAAAACCTCTTTGACTCCGATTTCTTTAAGGTTCTGTCCGAACCGGTACGCCTTGAGATCCTGCGGTTTCTGGCTATGAACGGTACCTGTTCCATCGGGGAAGTCTCCGAGGGGTTTCCACAGGATCGTTCGGTTATTTCCCGCCATTTGAAGCAAATGTCACAGGAGGGAATGGTTCTCACGGAAAAGCGGGGGCGCTATATTTATTACAGCATCAACGGAAGAGATCTGCTTCGCCGTTTGGAGAACATGACAGATAATCTGCGACTTTTCCTGCGGGAGAACTGTCCCGACTGTGGGGATGTGTAGTTTTATTTATTTTTAAATGTGCAAATATGTGCATAAATGCCCTTTAAGGAGGGCTAAGGAGATGTTAATGGATCAGGTTTATGATGGGATGGAGCTTTTTGTTTTTTCCGGAACGGGCAATTCGCTGGATATGGCCCGTAAGTTGCTGAATGGTTTGGGCGGGGGGAGAATCCGCATGATCAACACCCGGCTGCTGGAGCAGGAAAAAATAGAGAGCCGGGCGTCGCTTGTGGGATTCGTCTTCCCCGTTTACTTTCTCGATCTTCCCGCTCCGGTGAAAGCCCTGCTGGACAGGATAGAATTGATACGCGAATGCAGAATCTTTGCTCTGGCGACTTGCGGACAGCTTGAAGGTCCCGTTCTGGAACGGGTCAGCGAAATCCTGGAGAAAAGGGGACATACTTTGGAAAGCGGCTTCGTCCAGTATATGCCGGGGAACAGTATTGTTTTCCATGATTCCGATGGGCAGAAGGAAGAGAAGCTCCGGGAGGCGGACGGGCATGTGGAGGGTATTATCCGCAGTATAAGGGGAGGGGATGCGATCCATGAGGGAAAAAGCCGAAGATGGCATAGGGCCGCAGGAAAGCTGACCCGCTGGAGTTATGATAACCTCTATAAAGTGGGAGCAAAAAATGCGCTTCCCGGGGAATGCACCGGCTGCGGTCTCTGTGCCCGGGTCTGTCCTATGGAGAACATCAAGATGGAAACGGCGGCGGGGGAAGAAGCACCGTCTCCCCGCTGGAAGGAAAATTGCGCCGAATGCTTTGCCTGTATTCACTGGTGCCCTTCCCGGGCGGTGAGAGCGGGCCGTCTGAGGGTTGACGCCGGGACGCGCTATACCCATCCGCGGGTTAAGGCGAGTCAGTTGGGGTGTTCCTGAGCAAAGGAATGCCGCTGGAGAATGGGATCAGTTTTCCCGCCGGACCCTGGTTATGCCGTCGATCTCAGGGGAAAAATCGCCCAGGACAGCATCGTAAAGCGTGGTGGCACCCGTTATTTTTATCCAGCTGATTTCATCGAGGCTAACCGAATCAAAAGTATCGGGATCGACGGCCCAGGCTATATCGACGGCGTCGCCGCCGCCTGAGCCCGCATCGATAGTTCTGTCGCCCGGAGTATCTGGAGTCGTATAGAAGTAGACCGGATCTATTTCGGGGTAGTCCTCGCTATTGCGGATACTGTTGTCGGTAGAACTGTCACCCGAAGCGCCAGACATATCGCCCAGGATCAGGGTAGGGGTGACATCGGCGTATCCTGTAGAAATTACCCCTTCTCCCGCATAGGAGAAAAGGGAGTCGGGAAGGGTGAAGACCGAAGATAAGGTAAGAGGGGACGCGGCACCCTGCGGCCACCAGTTCTCTGCCAGGTCATCTGCCAGGTAGGTGATGTTCTCGGCGGAGTCGCTGGACGAGAGGTGAGAGCCGGGAATCAGATACCAGGTGTCATTCATCATCCCATCACCGTCCTCGTCCTTCATAACCCATATAATTCCCGGTTCCTGCCAGGCTTTTGAAGAATTTCCCCCGTACCAGTAGGCATTCCCGAATACAATGAAATCGTACCCGCCTATGTTGTCGACATGGTTTTCGATGGGGGGATCGAACCTTACCGTGACAGAGCCGCCGGCCATGCCCAGGGAGACGACAGAGGAGTTGTCCGGGACGATGGTGCCTCCGCCGGAAGGAAAATTCAGTAGTTTGGCCGAATTCGCCGAGACGCTGTAGGTGGAACTGTTTACGAAAAGACCCGGCGCTGTAACGCTGTCATCCAGCAGGACATCCGCCGGGTAGTATTCGCTGCGGTTATAGGCCAGTGACGGCTCTACCCAGCCGTCGGGGACGTATCCTGCCGGAAGATCTTCGCTTGAACTCTCGCCGCCGTCATCCCCCGAGTCCGGAGTCAGCCCGGAGCAGGAAATGAGGAGCCATAGCAGAAAGAACGGCAGAATACGCTTGATCATACCTTTTTCCTTTGTTACTGCTTAACGCAGGACCCCGTATAGCTGTAAAAACTGGAAGTGGATACACTGTAATTGGCTACTGCTTCGGCGGCGGTAGGGGCGCCGTCAGTATAGCTGGAATTATAGCCTTCGCTTATGTCTACCTGAGTCTCGCCATCGGCCGTGGAAAGATTTTTCCAGCGGTATACCACATAGCCGTCGGCATCGTCATTATAGGAAGGTGCCGTGGCGTATTTGACTACGGCGTAACCGCAGTCGCTGCTTTCCGTATCGCCCGCGTTGAACCCGTCATTGCTGTAATCTATGATGGTAAAGCTGTAGTCGGGAGTTGTTGAAGCAAGAGAACTGTGTTTCTCAATGGTTGTATCGGTTACAACCCATTTTTCCGGCCAATTAGCGTCTGCATGATACCAGGTTCCAATTACTTCCAACTCATCATTGACGTGGACATTGATAACGGCGCTTTTTGATCCCGCGGTTGCTGTTATCTGAGCTGTTCCGGTTCCTGTAGCGGAAACAACACCATCAACAACCGTGGCAATCGTCTCATCCGAAGTGCTCCAGGTGACTGATTTGTCATCGGCATCGGAAGGAAGAACGGTTGCCGTTGCTGTGAATGTATCGTTAGTATTCAGCATTTGCAGATAACTGTCCAATGTGATGCTCGAAACGGCAACCTCATCATCGGTAAACATGTCGCAGCCGACGAACGAAAAGAGAAGAACGGCCGTAACAGCAGCGGCCCCAAAGAATTTACGTGCTTTTTTCATCATTTCCTCCATGAAAAAGTGCTTTCATTCGAGGAACTAAAAGGGAATTCACAGCGTGAAGATTCCGACTCAGTCCGCGAAGTCTGGATATCCTACGGCAAGTGTGTGTATCTGGCTTAAGGAAGCTTTTTCCTATCACAGTGACGCGATCGCGGAGGATTCTCACCTCCTTCCATTGACAGATGCCGTTGTCGTGTCCAAGAATACCGGTATCCCGGGGGAGTGTCAAGTTTTCGGACATTATGTATAATCAGCATAAAAGAGCATTGGGAGAATTCATGCGTATCGACAGACCCGGTCTGTTATTTATTATGGTACTTTTATCCTCGAAAATCCTTATTACGGCGGAAGATGAGCCGGAGAGGATCGTTATAACCGCCGAGGCCGAACCGGCCGATCCCCGCTCCGTTTCTTCCCAGGTGACCGTGGTGACCGAAGAGGAAATCAAGGCTTCGGGCGCCCGGAACGCCGGAGAAGTGCTCGCCTCCGTAGTGGGGGTTCAGACCGTCCGTTACGGCGGCTTGACCCAGCCCGTTCTGGTTTCTATCCGAGGTTCGTCCCCTGAGCAGGTGCTGGTGCTGGTTGACGGCAAGCGGCTGAATTCCGCCCAGGGGGGCGGGGTGGATTTTTCCACGATCAATCCCGACGATATCGAGAGGATCGAGGTCATAAGGGGGGGAGCCTCCGCCCTGTATGGCGAAAACGCCCTGGGAGGCGTGGTCAACATCATTATGAAGGACGGAGCGGGGGAAGACTTCGCCCTGGCCGTAAAGGGCTCCGTAGGTTCTCTGGAAACCTGTGAAGGGGGAGGGCAGATCCAGGGCGGCTTTAACGAAGGGAAGGGGAACTATTTTTTCTCCCTTTCCGCTCTGAGAACCGGAGGCAGTTACACCTACGCCAACGAGCATGAGGACGACGGAACGGCCGAATTCGTCAATAGCGACGGCAGCAGCCTGAACGGTTCAATCAAAACAGGCTATCATATTTCCTCTTCTCTGCAGCTGAATCTGAACGGGCAGTACCATCTTGATGAGAAGGGAGTCCCCGGTACGGTAGAGTTCCCCTCGGAGAACGCCCGCATGGCGGATCACCGGTTCGTCACGGGCGGCGGTGTTCTCTGGGATACGCCGATGGGCGCCTGGGAGGGAAGCCTTTCTATCATCAAGCAGACCCGCCATTATGAGGACCCCGATTTCTATCTGGGGGCGGTGGATGATTTCCACGACAACACAGCTTTGAGCGGGGAGTTGCTCTGGTCCCGGGAAGACGTTTTTTCCCGGTTCAGCCTCTCCCAGAACGCGGGCTACTCCCTGCGCGGAGACAGTCTGCAGTCATCCGCTCTGATCAAGTCATCCGGACTATCCGAAGGAGACGGAACCGTTTCCCGTATTCAGCATTCCCTGTATTACCGGTCCCAATGGGGATTCTTTCCCCGGGAGGAAGGGGAGCCCTCGGTTCTCTCCCTTTTTCCCGCCCTCCGCTACGACTGGAGCCGCGTCAGGTTTGACGATGAGGATCTGGTCAAGACAAGCGATGCTCCCTCCTGGAATCTGGGAATCAATATCTCGGTGGATAGGCAGCAGAAAATTGTCCTGAAGGGGAACGGGGGGTACTCCTACCGGGCTCCTTCCTTTGATGACCTTTTCTGGCCCTCTTCTTCTTTCGCCGTGGGGAATCCCGATCTGGAACCGGAGGAGGCACTGATCTTTGACGGGGGTGTCCTTCTGAAGCCCCTGACCTGGATGTCCCTGGAGGCGGTCTATTTCTACCACGACGTGACCAACCTGATTCAGTGGAATCCCGGAGCATTCGGTCAGTGGCGGCCCCGTAATCTCGCTTCCGCCCGGATTCAGGGTTTCGAGGGGGAGTGCTCCCTGCTGATTGACCTCTCCTTTATGAACTGTTATTCCGAAGTCAAAGGGAATATGACCCTGCTCTACGCTTTCGATACCACGGAAGACTCGGTCACTTACGGTATGTTCCTGCCCCGCCGGGCTCCCTATCAGTTCAACGGCATTGTCTCCCTGAATCACTATGACGGGCACTTCATCCGCCTGGAGGGACGTGCTGTTTCCCCCCGGTATATAACCGCGCAGAATACGAAATATCTGGAGGGATATTTTATTCTGGATCTTAATGTGAACGCCCAGATAAGGGAGAACTGGTACGTCAATATGGCCGTAAAGAATCTATTGAACCAGTCCTATGTGGATATTCAGGATTACCCGGTGCCGGGAGTGGAATTTTACGTGGGAACCGGCTGGAATTACAAGCCGGAATCGGGGGAAGGGAAAAAATGAAAATCCGATTCGTTTCTATTACGGCTGTGCTGCTCTTTTTCTCTTCCTGCTATCAAATTACCAGTATCAACACCGGTCGGTCTTTTCCCGATTACGAGCGGGAGTTTTTTGTCCTTAACGGATTGGCCGAGACCGTTTCCGTCCTGGAACCCTCCTATCTGCGGCTCCATGATGACGCTTTTCTTACCGGAAGCGCCCCGAACCATATCCTTTACCGGAATGATTTGTTATATGTGACCAATTCGACAGACAACAGCATTACCATTTATAATGAAACGACCCTGGAAAAGTCCGATGAGATTTATCTTGGCTCAAACCGTAATCCCTGGATGGTCATCGAGGCGGAAGGGACAGGCTGCGGGTATGTGCCGAACTTCGTCGCCGGCACCGTTTCCATCATCGATTTCGGGAGCGGCGATATCCTTGATGAAATTTCCGTGGGTAACGGACCGGAAGGAGGCTGCTATATGAATGGCTATGTCTTTGTCGCCAATACCAATTACGACGCCGATACTTTTACCTTCGGGGAGGGTTCTGTCTCTATCATCGATACTGCCGATAACAGTGTGATCGAAACGGTGTCCATGGGAGTGGGAAGTGATCCCCAGTCCATTCTGGCCTTTCCCGATAAGAATGAGGTCCATGTTATCCTTACGGGAGAATATACCGAAGATGACGGGGCTGTCGTTGTTCTGGACGGGACCACATTTACCGAGAAAACCCGATTGGCCATTGGGGGTTCTCCCGTGGGTACACCGGGAAGCATTGACCGTGACAACTCACTGGTATATCTGTGCGGAACGGCGGGTATCATGTCTTACGATTATGAAAATCTGACGGTCGTCCATGGATCGGACGACTATATTCTGGCTTCGGGAGGAGACACGTACATGGATGCGGCCGTTGATCCTGTCAGCGGGATCATCCTGGTGGCGGACTTTTCCCAAAGCGAAATTATCGTGCTCGACAATACCGACTATTCTGAGATCGAAACGATTCAGGGGTCCGATGGTGTCCAGAAATTCTTCCTTGTTGCGGAATAGGGTTTTCCTGGCCTTTCTGGGGTCTTTGCTGTTTCATGCCGTGCTGTTGGGGTGTCTCGGTCTTATTCGGTCTTCCTCACCGGCTAACACCGCTGGGGGAATTCCTTCTCTGGTTGTCTCTCTGGCCGGAGATTCCCAGCCGGAACCGGCCGCGGATGTCGCCGTGGAGAGGCTTGACCCCGAGGTCCCCGAAGGGCGGCCGCAGGATGCACCTGCCGGTGCCCTTCGCGGGGAAAAGCCCGGAGAAAGTCCTTCTTTGCCCGATGAAGCAGCTTCTGAAGCGGCAGACGGCGAAAAATATAACGACCGTGAAGTCCTTGGGGAGACTATTGAAAAATCAACCCCCGTAAATGATAAGCCTGCTGGCAATTCTTCTGGAATCTCAGGGGGAGGAGCAGAACGGGACGCGGTCCTTGAAGAGTATTCCGGTGAAGGAGAGGTTCAGGCTTATCCTTCTTTCGAGACCCTTTCCCGTGGACTGAATCTGCCTCCTCCTTCCTATCCGCCGCCTGCTAGAAAATGGGGGTATCAGGGGGAAGTCCTTGTCTCCATGACAATTAATGAAGCCGGGGAGCTCGATGATGTGGAGATCCTGGAATCCTCGGGCTATGACATACTGGATAAAGAGGTTATCCGTACTATTAAAAAGAAATGGCACTTTAATCCTCCCGGAGAGATCGTTGTGCTGGAAAAGCTTTTCGAATTCCGCCTTGAGTAATCCTCTGTTAGTGATTTATAAGAGAATTATTTGTTTTCTAACCCCCCTCCATAGAAATTATGATAAAATGAGTTAATATTTAGAGAAGGCTCTCTCTGAGCCCGAACTTTTTATTAAGGAGAAGCTATGAAAAACAAAATGTGGTTTAAGGCAGGAGCGGTATTGCTGGTGCTGGCACTGGCTCTGGCCGGATGCGCCTCCGCCCCCAAGGTGGATTCCGCATCATTGACGGTAGTCCATACCAATGATACCCACGGAAGAATTCTGGAGGGGAAATATGACGGTATGGGATTTGCGAAAGTATCCTCTTACGTGAAAGGCCTGGAGGCCGAGGGTAAGGATGTTCTGCTGCTGGACGGCGGCGATACGACGCACGGAATGACCCTTGTCTCCCTCTCCGAGGGCGCCGCGGCCATCGAGATTATGAATACCATGGGATATGATGCCATGGTTCCCGGTAACCATGACTTCAACTACGGCTGGGAAAGGCTGGTTGAGCTGGCCGGTATGGCCAACTTCCCCATCGTCTGTGCCAATGTTGTCAACGATGAAACGGGAGAGACGATTCTTCCCCCCTATACCATTCTGGATGTGAACGGTATGAAAGTGGGTATTTTCGGACTTACCACCGAAGAGACCCTTTACAAATCCCATCCTAAAAATACGGCGGGGCTGACTTTCCTCGATCCTGTCGAAACTTCTGAAAAAATGGTCAAGGAACTGAGAAAGAAGGTAAATGTTCTTATCGCTCTGGGACACCTCGGACTGGATGAAGATACGAAAATAACCAGTAAAGTCGTCATGGATTCCGTAGAGGGAATCGACCTGTTTATCGACGGCCACAGCCATACGCCCCTCCCCGAAGGACTTATGGCAAAATACGGTCTGATAGCTCAGGCCGGCGAGTACGACAAATTCCTGGGTGTTGACACCATCAATGTAAACATGGGTGAAGTAACGGCCAAAGCCAGTCTTTATACCAAAGAAGAGTCTGCCTCCCTGGAAGATGACGCCGCTGTTATCTCTCAGCTGGAAGACATCAAAGTGGAAAATGACAAGATCACCGAAGTGGTCGTCGGTCATACCGATGTCTATCTTGACGGCGAAAGAAATCATGTCAGAACCGGAGCCACCAATCTGGGCGATATGATCTGCGCGGCACTTATCGATGTTACCGGCGCCGATTTCTCTCTGCAGAACGGCGGAGGAATCCGGGCGTCCATTGAAGCGGGCGACGTAACCAAGGGCGATGTCATCACCGTTCTGCCCTTCGGCAATACCGTTACAGTTATCGAAGTCACCGGTGCCGATATCAAGGCGGCTATCGAGAACGGCATCAAAGCCTATCCCGAACCCTCCGGCGGTTTCTGCCACTTCGGCGGTTTGACCTATACCTTCGATCAGTCCAAACCCGCCGGAAGCCGGGTAACGGAAATCCTTGTTAAGGGAAGCCCCATCGATCCTGCCAAGAACTACAGCCTGGCAACCAACGACTTTACCGCTGCCGGCGGTGATGAGTATACCATGCTCGCCGGAAAGAAAGTCCTGGGAGAGTACGGTACTCTGGACGATATTCTCGTTGCTTATATGAATAAGTAGACACATCGTCTGAAGGGAGTATTCCTCTCTAGCTATGAGGCTGCCTGTTATACGGGCAGCCTTTTTTTGTAAGTTTGTCAAACTTCGGCATAGTGCATTTAGGCCTATTCCGGGGTGTCTTTACGTTTAAGGTCTTTTTCTCCTTGTTATTATATCTTATTTTGACTATTATAAAGAAAGTGTATATAAAAATACGATAAATCATTATCATAAGGGGAAATATGTGGATTATCCAAGAATTATTCAAGGCGGTATGGGTATAGGCGTTTCCGGCTGGGAACTGGCGAAAGAGGTGGCCCGGAGCGGCCAGCTGGGTGTTGTCTCCGGCACGGCGCTCGATACCATGATAGCCCGGAAGCTTCAGGGGGGCGATACGGGCGGCCATATCCGCAGGGCTTTCGCCTCCTTTCCCGATCAGGAAATGACGGGAAGAATTCTGGACCGCTATTTCGTTAACCGGGGCATAAGAGACCGGTTTCAGTTTAAATCGGTACCCAAATATTCCATAGAGCCTTCCCGTGATCTGATAGAGCTGACCATTGCCGCCAACTTTGCCGAAGTTTTTCTGGCCAAGGAAGGGCATGAAGGCAAGGTGGGGATCAATCTCCTGGAGAAAGTGCAGATGCCTAACCTCTACTCCCTGTACGGCGCCATGCTGGCCGGAGTGGATTATGTGATCATGGGAGCGGGAATTCCCCTGGAGATTCCCGGTGTCCTCGATAAACTGGCGAATCATGAAGAAGCCCGGATCAAGCTGAATGTGGATGGCGCGGAAAACGGAGAAGAGTTTTTCATGACCTTTGATCCCCGGAATCTCTTTCCCTCCCTTGGGAAAAAGCTGAATAGACCGGCTTTTCTGCCCATCGTCTCCTCAAATGTTCTGGCCATGATCATGCTGCAGAAGGCATCCGGCCGGGTGGACGGTCTGATCGTGGAAGATCACAGCGCCGGCGGACACAACGCCCCTCCCCGGGGACGAATGACTCTGACCGACGAGGGCGAGCCGGTTTACGGCCCCAAGGACGGGGTTGATTACGGCCAGCTCGCCAAACTGGGGGTTCCCTTCTGGCTGGCAGGGAATTACGGTGACGAAGAGCAGTTTCAGAAAGCTCTGTCCGTGGGAGCGGCGGGCGTTCAGGTCGGAACGGCCTTCCAGTTCTGCCGGGAATCCGGTCTGGCCCATGAGGTGAAAGCTAAAATCATGGACGCGATTAAAAGCGGCGTCGGCCGGGTTTTCACCGATCCCCTGGCTTCTCCCACCGGCTTTCCCTTCAAAGTGCTCTCCTATGCGGAGTCCCTCTCCGAAAAGCTGACTTTCCTCAGCCGTCCCCGCATCTGCGATCTGGGATACCTGAGGCAGATCTATAAAAGGGAAGACGGTCAGCTGGGCTACCGCTGTCCTGCCGAGCCGGCGAAAGCCTACGCGGCCAAAGGGGGAGATAGGGAGGAGACGAAGGGGCGGAAGTGCCTCTGCAATGCCCTGCTCGCCAATATATCCCTGCCCAAAATGCAGATTTCCGGTTATCTGGAGAAGCCCCTCGTTACCGCCGGCTCATGCCTGGACGTGATGAAGAAGTTCATCGACCGGGGAATGAGTTCCTACTCCGCCCGGGACGTGATCGCCCTGATACTGGGAGCCCAGCCGGGAATCGCGTAGACGGGAAAATTACGCTTCAAGGCCGGCCAGCAGTTTGGCGAACGTTTTCTCCGTCATGGGTGAGTGTCCGACCGGCCGGCCTTGGAACCAGATCCCCAAGGTCCCGAAGGGGCCGGCCAGTTCCCGTGACTGCTCTGCCGAGGTCAGTCTGATGACCTCTGTTTTGTAACCGGCCTCCCGGGCCCAGCCGGCCATAAGGGGGACGTACTCCCCGGTAAAGGGGCACTGGTCGGAATAGACGAAGCGGAAGCCCTCTGTTTCTCCGGGGATATTCTGTTTTGCCGCAGAGGAAAAACGGGGCTGGGACGTTTCGTCCTGAATTCTGTACGCCAGCAGTTCAAAGGAGGGGGGCGCTTCGTCAATCACCTCGAATCCTTTGTGGATGAAGAAAGACTTGTCCGTTAGGTAATGTTCTTTTTTTCCGGTAGAAACATAAAGAACGCCCGCCTTCCCCTGGTCCCGGGCATCTTTCAGGCATTCCTCCAGAAGCCGTGACGACCAGCCCTGTCCTTTAAATTTCCCCGAGACCCACAGGCAGTTGATGATGAGCCAGTTTGCTCCCTCCACCGGCTTCCAGGCTGCCTCCACGGGCATATACTCTATGAATACTTTGCCCCTGTCGTCCAGCCGCTTGAAGACAAGTCCCTCGGCGAACCGTTCTTTCAGCCAGGCTTTCTTCGCCTGGTCTTTGCCCATGGCACAGCAGATGTGCTCCCCGTCTATGTTCTCTTTTGTTATATTGATAATCTGACTCACTATTCTCCTCCCTATGGAGAATATAGCACATCCTATACGACAGCCCTGTGTCGTAAACGGGAAAATCCGTTAGGGATTGGAGGGGAAATAGCCCCGGACGGCCCGGCGGCGGCGACAGAGCCGGAGAAGGCGGACGGATCGGGCTATTGGAACGGAAAGCCCGGCCCGGCGTCAGCCGGGGAACGGCCGTAATTTTTATCCCGGGACTTGCGTTTTCCCCCGATTTGTTGGAAGATGAATTTATCCACGGGAGGTGGACTATGAAGATACTGCGGATACTGGCGGTCGCCCTGATCATGACGGTCGGACTGGCGGCTCAGGATATTCCCGGCATGACCCACAGGGTTCTGGACAACGGTCTGGAGCTTTTCATGCTGGAGAATCATACGGTTCCTTTGACCACGGTGCAGATCACATTCCGCTGCGGCGCGCTCACTCAGACGCCCGAAACGGCCGGATTGTTTCATTTATACGAACACATGCTGTTCAAGGGAAATCGCACATATAAGACGCAAACCGAGTTTATGGCGGCGATGAAATCCCTGGGCGTGGGGAACTGGAACGGGGGGACGAGCACCGAATACGTTACCTATTACTTTACCATTCCCTCGGAAAAAACGGAGGAGGGCATCTCCTTCTGGAGCGAGGCGGTCCGATATCCCCTGTTCAACGAGTCCGAACTGGAGGTCGAGAAGGGCGTGGTGACGAATGAGATAAAGGGGTACCATAACGATCCTTCGGACAATTTCTCCCAGGCCGTGGCGGGGCGGCTCTTTTACGAGTATCCCTGGCGGAGGGACGTCTCCGGGCCGGTGGATGTGATTCAGAACTGCACGATCGACCAGCTCAGGGAGATGCAGAAGACCTTCTATACCCCGGACAACTGCGCCCTCTTCGTGGCGGGCGATATCGACCCGGAGCAGGTGGAGCCCATGGTGGAGAAGCTGATGGGCGGCTGGGAACGGAATCCCGACCCCTATGTGATCGAGAATCCCCATCCCCTGATGAAGGGCAATTCCCGGGCCGTTTTCCAGGAACCTTCCATGTATCCCGGGTTCGCCAAGATCGAGATGTATATGCGGGGGCCCGATGTCCTGGCCGATCCGGACGCGACCTATGCGGCGGACGTGCTGCTCACTCTGCTGGGAGACCCGGAGAGCCGCTTCCGCCGGTCGGTGTTTGAAAAAGTTCCCGGCCTGTACGCGCCGGAGTACATCTGGAAATCCTACTACACCCAGAAGGACGGCGGGCAGATTTTCATGGGGGCTTACGCGGTGATTCAGCCGGGCATCGATCCCTATGTGACGGCGGAGCTCTTCAAGGATGCCGTCCTCGAGGAGATCGAGGTTATGATCAGGGATCCGGACTACTTCGCCGAGGAGGACTACGGGGTGATGAAGAACATTCTGGAGGACCAGCGGCTCCTCGCCATGGAGGTTCCCTCTTCCTTTATCTCGGAGTTCTCCTTCTGGTGGGCTTCGGCCTCGACCGACTATTTCAAGGGGTATATCGATAACATGAAGAAGGTCGGCCACGGGGAGATTGCGTCCTATCTTGAGAAATACGTATCGGAGAAGCCCTGGCTTCTGACGGTGGAGATGAATCCCGATCTCTACGCCCAATATCCCGCGGCGGACAATTATGAAGAGATCACCCGGGACAGCGCCTACTGGTGGCAGAAGAGATAGGGGGAGAGGATGAAAGGATTGATTAATATACTAACGAGAAAAGCGGCTCTGGCGGTTTTGCTCCTGGCTCTGGTTTCGGGCGCCGCCTATTCCCTGGCCTCCGGAGAGACCGGACAGGGGTCATCTGACCGGGGGCCGGAGATCGTTTCCCTGACCCTGGATAACGGCATTCCCCTGTTCGTGCAGAAGAGCGAGACCAGCAGCGTGCGGGCCCTGAAGCTCTATCTCAAGGGACAGGCCCAGTACGGGATCGAGGGGAAAGAGGGTATTGAGAAGCTGACTCTGAGTCTCCTGGCCCACGGTTCGGAAAACTACAGCTGGGAAGAGGTCCAGACTATCCTCCATGAGAAAAGTTCCGCCGTGGGAGCCTTCGCCGACTATTTCGACTACTCCGGTTTCTCCCTTATGACTCTGGATAAGTATTACGACGAAATTTACGATTTGTTTAAGGATGAGCTGCTGAATCCGTCCTGGGATGAGGACGAGTTCGGGAAAGTGAAAAACAGTCTGCTCATGGCCCGGACGCAAAAGGAGGCCGATCCCTACTCCCTGGCGTCCCAGGTGCTGTCCGACTCCTTTTTCGGTGACCATCCCTATCAGACCGATATCGACGGGACTCTGGAAGATCTGGAGGGCATGACGCTGGATGACGTGAAAGACTATTACGCCACGTCCCTTTCGGCCAAGCGGATTTTCTTCGTGGCCGTGGGCGATTTCGATCCGGCGGCCCTTCGGGAACAGCTGAACGGCGATTTCGGCGGCCTTCCCATGACGGGGGAGGATTTTGTCCCGGCCGGCCCTCTGGCCCCCCTTGCGGAAACGACGGTGATGACCGAGCCCTTCGCCGATTCCCCCGGCCTGGCCTACGTGCGGGGCAACTGGGTTCTGCCCGAAATGTCCGCCCGGGACAAGGCGGCCCTGGAGCTGGGGCTGAGCCTTCTGGACGATATCCTTTTCCAGGTGGTGCGGACGGAAAACTCCGCCTGCTACAGTGTCTGGGCCAATCTGTACGATTTCCAGGCCAAGTACGCCTGCTTCGGCGTCTATAAGACCCAGGTCCCCTACGAGGTGGATGAGATGATTATGGAAGGGGTGGATATTCTGGCTTCCGGCCGATGCATGTCCACGTCGCCCAGCGGGGACGATCCCTATGTTCCCATTGAGGACGCCCTGGAGTTCTACAAGGCCCAGTTCGTGACGAACTATTACACGAATCAGCAGACCAATGCCAGCGTGGCCGACCAGATAGGCAAGTCCTATCTGTACGACGGCGATCCGGCGGCTTACCGGAGCGAATCGGATCTGTGGGAGAAGGTGACCACCGAAGATATCGTCGACGCCATTAATGCCTACGTGGTGGATCAGCCGATTATGTGGATGGTTCTGGGAGGCGAAGACGTTATCCGGCAGAACTAGCCGTTCCGATCCCGCTCCGGATCAGGTACAAAGGTAGGGGGCGTATTTTCTGTCCGTTACCTGGATGTGTTCCAGAAGCCAGTCCCGAAGGAACACGAATATTTCCGCCGGAGCGGATTTTTTCCCCTTACGGATTTTCCTTTCCAGTTCGTCTATTTCGCCTATGAATTCTCTGTGTATCCCGCAGTGGTTTCTGAAGTCCGGATAACCCCTGCTTTCCATGAGGGCCTCTTCGAACTGGAAATGTTTTTCCGCATACTCCCGTAGCTCTTCCAGCTTTATGATAAAGTGCTCATTCTTGACAAATTTCATCATCATTTCATAGGTTTCATTGAGAATCTGCACCAGATAGCGGTGCTGTTCATCGATTTTCCCCCCATCCAGATTGAAGGCCGGCTGCCACTGTATATATTCCATGGGGCGAGTTTAGCATAGAAAAAACGGAAATTTAACAGACCGGTTCTTGACTTGGACTCTTTTCTGTTTTAAATTACCGACAGACAGTCGGTCGGTGAGGTTGTGGATGAGAGTGGTCAAAGAGGCTGAAGAGAGGAAAAAAGAGATTATGGATGCGGCGGAGCGCCTTTTTATGGAGAAAGGTTTTGACGGGACCAGTACGAACGATATCCTGGCCGCTGTGGGCATCGCCCGGGGAACCTTGTACCATCATTTCCCCTCCAAGGAACATATTATGGACGGGATCATTGAGCGCCTGGGAGATAAGATTCTGGAAAATGCCCGCAAGGCCGCGGTCGAGAAGGACCTGCCCGTCTTCGAGCGGCTGGTTAAGACCATCATGGCCCTGAACGCGGGAGAGGCGGAAAACATCCGGCCCAGCGAGGAAATTATGGAATACATCCACCAGCCTCAGAATGCTCTGATGCATCAGAAAATCCGAAAGCTGGTGATTACCGGTGTCCCTCCCATCCTGGCGGAAATAATCAAGGACGGCATCGAAGAGGGTGTGTTCCAAACCCCCTGGCCTCTGGAGACAATGGAGATGATCGTCACCTATGCGAATACCCTCTTCGACGAGGGACTTTTGGATCTGGATGGGGAGGAGATGATGGGCCGCATAAGGGCTTTCATCTATAACGCGGAACGGCTGCTCGGGGTGGAGGAGGGGAGCGTTCCCTTCGGCCCGGAGCTCTTTGCCGGCGGAGAATAAAATCATGGAAAAGTCCTTTGGCAAGTTTATGATTATCTGGTCGGGGGAGCTGGTCTCCGCCGTGGGGACGGGGATTTCCGCCTTCGGGATCGGAATATTCGTGTATAAGCTGACGGGCCGGGCATCGGCTACATCCCTGGCGGCTCTACTGGCTTTTCTTCCGGCCCTGCTGCTCAGCGTTCCCGCCGGTGTGCTGGCCGATCGTTTTGACAGAAGGCTGATTATGATTCTGGGAGACGGGCTTTCGGCCCTGGGATTGCTCTTTATCTATGCCTGTCTGAATCTGGGACATATCCGGCTCTGGCAGATCTACCTGGGGCTGGGAATCAGTTCGGTCTTCGCCTCTCTTATCGAACCGGCCTATAAGGCTACCGTTTCCGACCTCCTGAGCGAGGAGAATTACGCCCGGGCCAGCGGACTGGTTCAGGCAGCCGGTTCGGCGAAGTTTCTCATCTCCCCGGTCATCGCCGGATTTCTTCTGACCCGGACCGACCTGAGGCTGCTCCTCCTTATCGACATGGCCACGTTCTTCCTGACCATCCTCACCACCATGACCGTGCGGAAGGGACTCCCCGTAAAGGAGAGGCCCCATCAGGCAGGAATGAGGGAGGAAATCAAGGAGGGATGGGCCGCCCTTTCAGCTCAGAGGGGGATCATGGTTCTGCTTTTTCTGGGCTCGGCCATCACCTTCTTTCTGGGGTTTATCCAGACTCTCTCCACCCCCATGGTCATTGTCTTTTCGGACAGCGCCTCCCTGGGCTTGATAGAGACGATAGCCGCCTCGGGAATGCTGGTTTCCAGCCTTGCCATCGGGATATTCCCCTTGAAAAGGAACTATGCCCCCATCCTGGCTTTTTCCCTTTTTCTGACGGGACTCTTCATGGTCCTTTTCGGATTACGGGAAAATCTCTTTCTCATAGGTCTGGGGGGATTCCTCTTCTTCGCCACCCTGCCCTTTGCCAATACCTGCCTGGACTTCCTGCTGAGAACCAACATCGAGAACTCCCTTCAGGGGAGGGCCTGGGGCATCATCGGCCTCATTTCCCAGTTCGGCTATGTGCTCTCCTTCGCTCTGGCAGGACCGCTGGCCGATTATCTCTTTACCCCGCTTCTTCTGCCGGAGGGTCCTTTGGCTCCCTCGATCGGGCGGATTCTGGGGACCGGTCCGGGAAGGGGAACGGGATTGCTGATCGTGATCTCAGGCCTGCTTTTAAGCTTGACCGCCCTGGTCCTCTCCCGTATGAAATCCATAAACGCCCTGGAAGGGGATAAGGAAATGAAACATGCTTCATAAAATCATCCTGAACGATCTTCGGCGCAACGGTGTCGTCTCGGGAATCACGATTCTTTTCACCGCCGCCGCTGCCTTCCTCCTGGCCCTCTCGGTCCTGCTGGCGGTCAATCTATTCGGCGCCATCGACACTCTCATGGCCCGGGCCCGGACCCCTCACTTCATGCAGATGCACAGCGGGGGGATAGACCGGGACAGAATGGCCGCCTTTGCCGAAGAGGAGGGAAATGTGGAGGCCTGGCAGATTGGGGAGTTCCTGAACTGGGACAGCGCCGATCTGATTTTAGGAGATCTCTCTCTGGGCGGTTCCATACAGGATAACGGCTTTACCGTGCAGAACGGCCGCTTCGATTATCTCCCGGCCATGGACGGTCCCCTCCCCTTTCCTGCTCCGGGAGAGGTCTATCTGCCCCTCAGTCTTATGAAGGAGGGGGCCGCCCGGGAGGGGGATACTCTCCGGGCGGGGGGAATGTCCTTTCGGGTGGCCGGTTTTATCCGCGATTCACAGATGAACTCCACCCTGGCATCTTCCAAGCGCTTCCTTATAAATCCGGAGGATTTCGAAGCCCTCCGGCCGGGCGGAATCCTTGAGTATCTCATCGAGTTCCGCCTGAAGGATCCGGAGCTTCTTAACCAGTTCCAGAACGACTACCTGTACGCCGGTCTGGAAAATAACGGGCCGACAGTGACCTGGGGGCTCTTCCGCCTTATGAACGCCCTCTCCGACGGGCTGATGATCGCCGTTCTCCTGCTCGTCAGCCTCTTGGTAACGGCGGTGGCTTTCCTGTGCATCCGCTTCTCCCTTCTGGCTAAAATTGAGGAGGACTACCGGGAGATCGGCATCATGAAAGCGGTGGGGCTGCCCTCTTCGCGGATCGGCGGAATCTTCCTGTCCAAATACCGGATCCTTCTTCTGCTGGGCTGCCTTGCCGGCTACGGCCTCTCCCTGCTGCTTCAGGATATCTTCCTCAGGAATATCCGGCTCTTCATGGGAGAGGGTGAAGGCTTTGGCGCATCCCTCTGGGGGATACTGGGCGGGGCCGCGGTTTATCTGGGGGTTATCCTTTATGTGAGGAAGCTGCTGGGAAGAATCAGAAACATTTCCCCCGCCCGGGCCCTCCGCTTTGGAACCTCCCCCGGGGGAGAAGGGAAGGGCCGGTCTTTGCGCCTTTCGGTCCGCTCCTTTCCCGGGGTGAATCTTTTCCTGGGAATCGGGAGTGTTCTGGCCGAGAAGAAGCTCTACCTGACCATGTTCCTCGTTTTTATCGCCGCTTCCTTTATCATGATCGTGCCCCAGAACCTCTCTTCCACCATCGGCTCCCGGGATTTCGCCTCCTACATGGGAATCGGTCTGTGCGATATACGAATCGACATAAGGCAGACCGGCGATATCGGGGCGAAATCCTCGCTCCTGGCCGAACAGCTGGGCAAAGACCGGGATGTGGCCCGTTACGCCCTTCTTACCACCCGGGCCTACAAGGCGGAAACGGGAGAAGGGACCGGGAGCAATCTCAAGGTGGAACTGGGCGATCATACCCGGTTCCCCGTCCTCTACACCAGGGGAAAGGCGCCGGAAGGGCCGCAGGATATCGCCCTTTCCTCCCTTGAGGCGGAGGAGCTGGGCCTGGCGCCGGGGGATAGTCTTACCCTGTATATCCGGGGGAGAGCGGTACCCCTGAGAGTCTGCGGGACCTACTCGGATATAACGAACGGAGGCATGACGGCCAAGGCTTCCTTTACGGATGATTCGGCCGATATCATGTGGGCCCATCTGTGCGTGGATCTGAACGACAGGGCGATCATCCCCGGGAAAATCGAGTCACTGGAAAAAGCCTATCCCTTTGCCAAGGTGACAGATCTGGAGGGCTACATCGCCCAGACCTTCGGTTCCACCATAGAACCGGTGCGCCGCGCTTCCCGCATGGCCGTACTGGCCGCACTGGTCATAGCGGCGGCCGTGACCGGTCTGTTCATGACCATGCTTACCGCCCGGGATTCCCGGTCCATCGCCGTTCTCCGGGCCATCGGCTTTACCGGCGGGGATATCCGCCTGCAGTACGCCGCCCGGACCGTCTTCGTCCTGCTTCTGGGGGGCGCGGCCGGAACGGTTCTGGCCAATACCCTGGGAGAGAGCCTGGCGGGGGCGATCATCTCCTCTCTGGGGGTAAGCGCTTTCCGGTTTACCGTCAATCCCGTCATGGCCTACCTGGTCTATCCGCTTCTTCTGATTCTGACCGTCTGCCTGGCTACTCTCGGAGGAGCGGCCGGGACGGGTAAAATGAAAATATCCGACTACATAGGGGAGTAAATTATGGAAAATCTGATCAAAGCAGAGAATATTGTCAAATCCTTCGGGAAGAAGGAGCGTAATGTCATAGATGACCTGACCCTGGACATTGGAAAAGGGGAATTTATCGCCGTAATGGGACCCTCCGGTTCGGGAAAATCCACCCTGCTCTATGCCTTGAGCGGAATGGATCCGGTTCAGAAGGGCCGGGTCAGTTTTATGGGGAAAGACCTCTCCCTTCTCTCTGAGAAGGAGAAGGCCGAAATGCTCCGCACGGGCATGGGATTTGTCTTCCAGCAGCCCACCCTGCTTAAGAATTTGAACATTCTGGACAATATCATGCTTCCCGCCTGCCGCAGGGGCGGGGAGAAACGGGAGATAATTGCCCAAAGGGCCCGGGCCTACATGGAAAAGACCGGAATCGGCGGACTGGAAGACAGGGAGATCACCCAGGTCTCGGGGGGGCAGCTCCAGAGAGCCGGCCTCTGCCGGGCGCTTATGAACAACCCGCCCATCCTTTTCGGCGACGAGCCTACCGGGGCCCTCAACTCCCGCACGGTGGAAGAGGTCATGGACCTCTTTTCCCTCATTCACGCAGAGGGCCGAACCGTCTTTCTCGTGACCCACGATGCCCGCGTCGCCGCCCGGGCGGAGAGAGTTCTCTTCATGGCCGACGGAAAAATCGTCGAGGAGACGGCCCTGCCCGCAATGGGAGGGGGAACCCGCGAGGACAGGGTGGGACTCATAAGAAAAAAAATGGAAAAAATCGGCATATAATAGGGCTGTTTTTTTCAGAAATATTTGAAACCGGAACAAATATCCCTTTAAATGAATTAAGGGGTATTTATGAAGATCCGTTCAAAATTAATTTTATCCATTTTAATACCGGTTATTCTTTTTGTATTGGCCGGCATAGCTTTTATTGGAACCATGGCAACGAAAACGCTGAGGGAAGATGCCTTTCTTCTGGCGGAACAGTATTCCATCTCCGCCTCGGAAGAAATAGGGAATTCCATGGATCTGGCTGTCGGCGATATTCTGCAGCTGAGAAATATGGTGGAGCATCTAAAGGATAGCGGTTATACCGATAGGGATATACTTCCGGGGTTACTGGAATATAAACTGCAGACCCATGGGGATTTTTTCTCCTACTGGATTCTGTTCGAGCCTGACGGATGGGACGGAAGGGATGCCTTCTTCGCCAACAAAGATGACTATGACGAAACGGGTAACTATGCGGTCTGGGCCTACCGGGACGAAGGGGCGGTCAATGTCACGACCGAAGCCTGGGGGGTGGAATCCTATGGGGAGGATTATTACGCCATTCCCAAGAGAACCGGAAAAATCTATATGGCCGAACCCTATGAGGAGGAAGTGGAAACGGGGGTCTGGGTCAGCATGATCTCCCTATCCATTCCTATGAGAGATAAGGACGGCGTTATCTACGGGGTGACGGGGATTGATATATCCCTTGATTTTCTGAATAGCGTCATTGGCCAGACCGACAGCTATACCAAAGGTTTCGCCACCATTTCCAATAAGGAAGGACTCATCTATGCCGATTCGGACAAAACCCGTGTCGGAGGGTATATCTCCGATACCAGCACCACAGATGCTGTCAGCGCCGCGTCCCGGGCATTCAGTTCGGAAAGTCCGGTGAGGTTGACATCCTACTCCGAAATTTATCAGACCGATTATATTCAGCTTTATTCAGTTATCGAATTTGAAGCCAATATCGATGACTGGCTCTTTATCGTCTCCATTCCCGAGGAAATCATAATGGATGTCCCTCTGAGTATCATCAGGAATATCGGCCTGATCGGAAGCGGTGTCCTGATTATTCTCGCCGTCATTATCATTATGATTTCATCGGGATTATCCGGCAGGATCAATACTCTTCTGAATAATCTTGTCTCCGTCTCCCAGGGGAATCTTTGCGTTTCCATAGGCTGGAAAAGGGATGATGAAGTAGGCTATCTGGCGGCGGGATTGAACAGTCTGGTTGTCAATCTGAATGAGAACCTCAGGGAAGTGATGTCGCTCATCAGGAACCTTCAGGAAACGGCCATAGAGCTTTCCCGGTCTATCGGGGAGACGAACCTTCTTTTTGACAGCTCCGATAAATCCATTGAAAAGTCCATCTCCGCCGAAAGAGATATCAGGGGCAGTATCAATTCCACCATCTCTTCCATCAAGGATATCACCGAGAGCCTGCGGAGCCTGGAAGGAAATGTGAACTCCCAAACGGCGACGATCATGGAGTCGGTCGCTTCCATAGAACAGCTCCTGGTCAATATTAATTCCACCGCCGATCTGGTTTCCGAATCCCGGGGCTACTATACGGCGCTTACCGATAAATCGGGAATAGGCGAAGGGCTTCTGAATGATGTGATTAAACAGATCGCCAGCATCCAAAGCCAGTCAAACGATCTGCTGGAGACAAATACAATCATCGCGGGGATCGCGTCTCAGACAAATCTTCTCTCCATGAATGCCGCCATTGAAGCCGCCCACGCCGGGGAAGCGGGAAAGGGATTCGCCGTCGTCGCCGATGAGATCAGGAAACTTTCTGAAGAAACCGCCCATAATTCAAGGGACATAGATAAGATACTGAGCGGCATCGTTGAAACGATCGAGAACGTCGCCCGTTCATCCGAGAGGGTGGGGAGCAATTTCGTGGAGATTCTGGACCTTATCCATGCCGTTTCCGGCAAAGAACAGAAGATCAATTCGACACTGCAGGAGGAGAGCACGGGAAGCAAGGTCCTGCTGGAATCGCTGAATGGCATGAAGGACAGCACGATTCAGCTTCAGAGGGAGACCAAACAGATTTCAGATTTCGCGGAAAAAATCTTTTCGGAGACGGGTAACCTTCAGAAAAATACGGACAATGTGAAAGAGGCCATCGACGTCATTTACAAAAATAACCGTGAAGTTCGGGCCGCGATAGGAACCGTGGACAATCTTACCGAAGAAAACAACCGCAAGGTGGATACGGTGGAGAAGGGACTGGCTTATTTTACCCTGAAAGATGAAGAGGACAATTGCGGGGAGGCGGCTCTCACGGAAGGGAAGCAGGAGAGCGATTCCCGGAAGTAGTTCGTCCTGTTTATGCCAAACGGCATATATCCGGCTCCCCCTTTTATGGGTAAACTTGAGTAAAAGGGGAGGATAATATGGCTATCATTCTAGTTGTTGTATTATGTGTTTTTTACGGGGTGTTTTTTGCCAACGAGGTTTTGACCCGTAAAAAGAGAAAGTAGTCAGGCGTTGCTTCCCACGCTCCGGGAGACCCAAATCTCCCGGATGACAGTGGTATCGATCAGGAAGTGAGCTTGTCCCATCGGGAGAAAGCGACATTTCCCGCCGTATTGATAACATCCCATGTACGGGCGAAGGGAGGGGCGTAGCATAAATCCGCCATAGCCAGATCCTGTACCTTGGCCTTCATTTGAATCGCCATGGCCAGAACATCGATTCTGAGTACCGCCCCGTTTTTGCCGGCGCATTGAGCGGCCAGCAGCTCCTGTGTCTCTTCATCGAAAGTCAGCTTGATAAGGATGTCTTCCTGTCCCGGGTAATAATCGGTCTGGTTTTTGTCCTTGATTAATACGGATTTAACTCCCATTCCGGCTGAATCTATCTCACGGGAAAGCAGACCGGTTCTACCCACTTCCAGATCAAAGATTTTGACGCAGGAGGAGTTCAGTGTGCCCGGATAGGGGCGTTCCTTTTTTCCCATATTTTCACCGATGATTCTGCCCAGTTTATTGGCTGCCGTCGCCAGGGGTGAGTAGACCGGCGATCCGGTTTTCATGTTCATCACCGCCGCGCAGTCCCCCGCGGCGTAAATATCCTCCACGGACGTTTCGCCGTAGCCGTTCACGACAACCGCACCGTTGGGCAACCGCTCTATCTCCGTTTCCGCCAGGAATGAGGTATTGGGTCTGACTCCGGTGGACAGTACGACCAGATGGGCGGGATATTCGCCCTTATCGGTAACAACCGCCTCTACGCCGGTATCGCCCTTGAAGCCTGTGACTTTTTCGCCGGTGTTTAGTTTCACGCCGTGTAAGCCCATCTCCTCGGAGATCATTTCTGAGAAACTGCCGTCCAGCATATGCTTCATCAGCCGGTCTTCGAGCTCTATTACCCGGACGTTCTTATTCTGTTTTCTAAAAGCTTCCGCCAGCTCCAGGCCAATGAAACCTCCGCCGATAATAACGGCTTCCTCGCCGGTCCTGCTCAGGGCACCCTTTATTTTATCCCCGTCGGCAAGATTCCTCAGGAGGAAGATATTCTCAAGATCGATATTTTTCAGGGGGGGGGCAAGGGGAGACGCGCCCGTGGCGATAACAAGTTTATCGTAGTTGTCCGTGAAGGAGGGACCGTCGGAGGGCTGTATGGTCAGCTCCTTTCTGCCGATGTCAAGCTTCGTGACTTTGTGATTGAGCTTGAGGTTGATTCCCGATTCAAGGATCTTGCCGGCCGGCCGGGCGACCATTCTTTCGGCGTCCTGGAAATGACCTCCGATGTAATAGGGGAGTCCGCAGGAACCGAATGATACGGATTCCGTGGCTTCGTAAACGGTGACTTTACTGTCCTTGAGAGATCTCTGAGCCTTGGCCGCCGTACTCATTCCGGCCGCGTTGGCTCCAATAATAATGATGTGCATATTCTCTAAAACCTTATAGACGATTAATGATGTGGTACGACGAAAAATATTACTTCCGAAACGCTGTCATGGATATTTTTCGCCGAATGGGGGGCATCTGAAATCATGTTCAGAGAATCCCCCTTATTCAGTATATATGTTTCGTCTCCCAGCCTGGCTTCCACTTTGCCTTTGTTGACAAACATGACCTGGCTGCCGAAGCGTTTATAAGAGGATGAATCATCACCCGTATGAGCGCCGACCTCCAGTTCCACAATGGCCACTTCCATTATTTTGGAGAGGGCGCTGTTCGTGGCAAAGGAGATCTTCACGTTCTTGCTCAGAGAGGAGGCAAGCCTGCGGCTGTCCTTTCTGATGACGGGGGATACATCTTCCTGGGAGACTTCTTCGAAAAGTCCCTGGATTGTCGTATTCAATGAATTGGCAATTTTCACAAGAGACGAGAGCGACGGGGATACTTTCCCGTTTTCTATCTGGGAAATGTAGCTCGAAGACAACTGCGTCATCTGGGCAAGATTCTTCAGGCTGTAGCCGCAAAGCTCTCTGTTATGTTTAATCACTAATCCAATTTGTTTATTCAATCCACTGCTCCCCTGGCTTCTCTCATGTTACCGGCTATTACCTTATTAAAAATTGTATAAATGATCAATAAAGCGATGCTGACGATATTAAAGATAGTATTGGGAATAAGACCGGCCGCTCCGGCGATGAGGGCTATCACTATTTCCGGTGCGTTCAGTTCCTTAAGAAACCATCGGGTCATGCCTCCGGATACGAAGATAATTCCTGTGATGATGGAGACGAATCTGAATATGCTGGTACCCAGGGAAGCCTGAAGCAGCATGGCCGGGTCAAAGAGCAAGATAAAGGGGATGAAATAGATGATGCAGGCAATTCTCATCGAAGTCAGTCCCACTTTTATCGGATCCTCATTGGAGATTTCGGCCGCCGCGAATGCCGCGATGGCGACGGGGGGAGTGATCATGGAAATAACGGCGTAATAGAAAACGAAGAGGTGGGAGGCAATGAGGGGAAGTCCCAGGTCCTGCATGACCGGAACACCCAGGGTCGCCACCAGGATGTAAGCTACGGTGGTCGGCGTACCCGTTCCCATGATGATACAGCAGAGCATCATGAGGAGAAGCGCCGGCACAATGTGCCCCCCCGAGAGGGAGAGAATCAGGCTGGAAAGGGAAAGTCCAAGGCCGGTCTGTGTGATAATGCCGATGATGATTCCCGCCGTTCCGCAGGCTATGGCTATCATGGCGGTTCTTTTCCCGCAGGTCGTGACAATATCCATTACGTTCTTCAGAGTCAGCTTGACATCGCTGTTGACAAAGGCCAGGACGATTCCGACAAGAATGGAGTAGAATGAAGCGGAGTAGGGTGAGAACCCGGCGATCAGAAGAACGACGAGGGTCACGATCGGAAGAAGCAGATAAAGCTTGCCCCGTATCTCTTTCAGTTTGGGGATCTCCCCGGGATCCAGCCCGGAGATTCCCGTTCTTGCCGCTTCGAAGTCCAGGACGATCAGAAGGCCTGCGTAGAAAAACAGGGCGGGCATCAGCGCCACTTTACAAATGGCGATATAGGGTATACCGATCAGTTCGGCCATAAGGAAGGCCGCCGCGCCCATAACGGGAGGCATGATCTGGCCGCCCGTGGAGGCAACCGCCTCAATGGCTCCGGCCGTTTTCCCGTTGTATCCTATTTTTTTCATCATGGGAATGGTAAAGCTTCCGGTGGCGTAGACGTTGGCAGCCGCACTGCCCGAAATGGAACCGAAAAAGGCCGAGGTGAGACAGGCTACCTTGGCGGGCCCCCCTCTGTATTTTCCGGTGGTGATCTTTCCCAGGTCCATGATGGTATCGCCGCTCTTAATGAACTCGAGGATAGTTCCCAGAATAACAAAAAGTACAACATAGGTGGCTGAGATGCTCAGCGGCATCGAATATACCCCGTCCAGGCCCCATGTCTGATAATCGATCAGATCTTTCAGGGATATTCCCCGGTGTGCCAGGACGCCGGGCATATAGGGACCGAATAGGGCATAAAGGGTACCGATGAGAGCGATGAGTGACATGACCAAGCCGACAGCTCTCCTGGCTATTTCCAGCAGCAGAACCACCACAAGAGCACCCATTACGTAATCAAGGGGCGACAGGGGTGAAATGAGGGACTTTCTTAAGGCGATTTCCTCGTAGTTAAGCGCTATGTAGGAGAAGCAGATAAGGGAAAGCGCGAAAAAGACGAAGTCAGCCCATTTCACCTTTTCGCCCTTTCCGGCCGAGGGGTAGAATAGATAACCCATCGAAGCGGTTAGTAGCAGGTGAATGCTTCGCTGCAATTGTGTGATGACACTCCCGAAGGCGGCAGTATACAGGTGGAACAACACGAGAATAAGAGAGAGAATAAAAACGATTATCCCCGCAATTTTCTGCGGCTTAGTCATTTGGCTCATATTTTTACTTAACCCATCCCATCTCTTGATAGTATTTCAACGCACCCGGATGGATCGGTCCGCCGCTGATCTGGCTTGCCAGTTCGGGAGTCCAGGTTTTATAGGTATTGCTGGAGCCCTGGATCTTTTCGGGGCTTTCGCAGATGGTTTTGGTGATCCTGTAGACCACTTCATCGGGCATATCCGATTTGATTACCAGTATGGGGTTTTCCGTAATGACATCCAGGTCTTCCTTGATGAAATCGTAGGTGCCCGCAGGGATCGTGCTTCTGCCGTACTTATAGGTATCGCACAGAGAGCTGATCGTATTCCGGGAAAGGGGGAGAGGTTTGAGATCCTTGGTGACCGCCAGCTCAATGGTGGCAGGCATGATGGGGCCGCAGTAGGCATCGGCATGTCCGTCCTTCATCAGAGAGGTCGCTTCGGAATAGGAAACATAGGTAACGCTTCCTCCCCATTCTTTGATTTTTGCGGCGGAAATTCCATAGGTTTCCAATACTCTGTCCGTTGCCAGAGCAGGAGAGGAACCCTGTACGGCCGTAACGAGACGGACAGGCATTTCATTTTCGATGATCTGGTCGATGGATTCGTATTTGGAATTTTCCTCAACCAGGAAAACTGACATGTAGATTTCTCCCAGTCTTGCCAGGCCGGAGATATTAGCTATTTTGCCGTCTTCCGCGTACGGACCGCTTCCCGAGAGAGCATCGGCATAGATGTTATCCTGCGTCGCGGCGATTTCCACTTTACCCATGGATACGCTCGTAGGATTGGAAACGCTTCCCCCGGTGGTTACCTTGACGTTGGAACCGGGAAAGACGGGTGTAAGCATTTCTGCAATTACACCGCAGAGAACATACCATCCTCCCCCCACGGAACCGCCCGCCAGGGAGATGAATTTCGGATCCTCGACTTTGGTCTCATTTGCTCCTGCAGCCGCCGCTGTATCAGCCTGCTTGCTGCACCCTGTGAAAGACAAAGCGATCAGCATCAGACAGCTGATCAGTACTTTCTTCATTTCTTTCATTGATTACCCCTTTTTTTATTTTTTAGAACTGTCATGCTTCCGTGAGAAACACTTTCAATCCCTTGAAAACCGTTGCTTTCTGCATGCCTCCGCCGAAAACGGTGGCATCAACCTTTGAACCGGCCATGTGAATGTGTACGAACCATTCCCCGTCATCCTGTTTGCATACTTCTCCGCAGAAGGAGAGCATTTCAAAGGGACCGGGAATATCGGTATAATTTACTTCCGGCGGAATGGTCGTGGTGGCGGCGTTTCCGACCGTTACATCGACAACCGAACCGAGAGCCCCGGTCACGACAGCCGATTCCCAGCCTTTTTTTTCGACAAAGTCGATGATTGACTGTTTTACCTTATCCCCTTTGACCAGGTTGATAATTGAGAGCATTTTTTCCATCCTTAGTTAACTCCGTATCTTTTGCGGATTTCGAACTCATCAAGAATCTCGTGGAGCTCCTGAAGTTTCTTTCCTTCCAAAGTGGGATTGGGGCTGCGCAGAGGTCCGCCGGGAAGTCCCATGTAATCCAGAGCGGGTTTGATGACAATGGGGTTGGAGAACCAGTAGAGAGCAGAGGTCAGGGGGTAGAATTTGAAGTAGAGTTCCCGTGTCTTCTTAACCTGCTCGATGCTTTCCCAGGGTTTGCACATCTCGGCCATATCGGCGGGAATGATGTTTCCTCCGATGTTGGCGGCACCGTCTCCGCCCATAGCCATGGTGGGGAGGATGATGGAGTATTTGGGGAAGTCACAGCAGAGTATACTCAGTTTGTCTCCCACTCTTCTTTTTACTTCGGCAAGCTGCTGAACGCTGCTGGTAGCCTCCTTGTCCGCCACGAAATGGGGGAATTCGTCGGCCAGTTTTTCAATGGTTTCCGGTTTGATATTGATGACGACCCGGGACGGGTTGTTGTAGATGCCGACGGGAATGGAAACGGCGCCCATACAGGCTCTCAGATAAGCGTAAAGGGCCGTCTGGGTAAGGAGCAGGTAAGGGGGGCAGGTGAAGACAAGTCCGTCGGCACCTTCGGCCTCGGCAAACTGGGCGAACTCGATCGTCTGTTCCGTGGTGGGAAAAGAGGAGCCGAAGAAAACGGGAAGTTTTCCCTTGGCGTAAGCGGCAACATGGGTGACGATTTTTTTTCGCTCTTCCGCGGTGAGAAGAGTCACTTCCCCTGCGGAGCCCATAACGAGAAGCATGGCAGTGCCGTGTTTGGCATGAAAGTCAATCAGTGTATTGAAGCCGCCCAGATCGACTGATCCGTCTTTATTGAATGGCGTGGGAATGGCAACCCAGGAACCTTGAGGTTTGATCATGGTGTTTTCTCCTTCTGTTATCCCTGTTCTTCTGTATGGGGTGACCATAAGCGCTATTGATCCCGGTTTACAGGAAAACAGTAAATATAAATAATAATTTAAAAATACTTAATATTTATGTGGATGCCAGTATAGGAAAAAACAATTCGGTTGTAAAGCAAATATTAAACTATAATGAAATATATTTTGTATATACAAAACTATGTAAATGTGTATAGTCTGGTAAATAATTAATATAAAAGAAGATAAAGCAATATATGAAAATTTGTGTATATAAGTTATCCGTGACGATGTTCAGTATTTTTTAACGCAGGGGCCCCTCTCATCTGAGGAGTCACATCCGTATCCTACACGAAAGAAGGTTGCTGCTATATTTATACATTAATGAACAAAAAAAGAGGATGGCCTTAACCATCCTCTTCCTCATTTTCAGGGTCTCTTTCCCTGACGAAACTGATGTCCGTCAGGAATTGCTTTTTTTCTTAGTCGTTACGTCAAATACAACGGCCAGAAGAAGAACCAGTCCCTTAATGGCCTGCTGCCAGTCAACGCCCACGCCCATGATAGACATGCCGTTGTTCAAAACACCCATGACAAGGCCTCCGATTATGGCGCCCATAATGGTACCGATACCGCCCGAAGCAGAAGCTCCGCCGATGAAACAGGAGGCGATGGCGTCCAGCTCGAACATGTTGCCCGCCTTCGGTGTGGCCGCATTAAGGCGTCCGGCTACGACGATACCGGCGAGAGCCGAAAGAAGGCCCATATTCGTATAGACCAGAAACATGACGCGCTGGGTTTTGACTCCGGAGAGCATGGCCGCTTTCTCGTTGCCGCCCAACGCGTAGATATGCCGGCCGAAGATCGTTTTCTGGGTAATGAACGTATAAAGAAGAATCAGGAAGGCCAGAAGAATCAGGACGATGGGAATACCGTTATAGTTCGCCAGTGAGAAGGCCAGGGCATTGATCGCCAGCACTATGAGAACAATCTTGAGCATCTCGGCCCAGAAGGGAGGCACTTCGAAGTTATACTTTACCTTGTCCCTTCTGGATTTGATCAGGAAGACAATGAAAAGAATAGAGACGAGGATACCAACGGCCACGGCGATGGTATTGAAACTGCCGATTCGGATCTCTCTGCCGGGGAGATAGCCGGCGGCCAGGGCCTGGAAGCTTTTCTCAAAGGGAGCTTTCGTCTGCCCCTTGAGGATGACCATGGTAAGACCGCGCCAGATGAGCATTCCCGCCAGAGTGACAATAAAGGCGGGAATATGCATATAGGCGATGAAATAGCCATGGAAGGCGCCTATGGCAACTCCGATCAAAAGAGCCAGCAGAATGGTAAGTCCCACGGGAAGACCCCAGTCCACCATCATAATAGCCGCGACGGCTCCCACAAAGGCCACCACGGAACCGACGGAGAGGTCGATATTCCCGGTTAGAATGCAGAGCAGCATACCTGTGGCCAGAATCAGAACATAGGCGTTCTGAAGGATAATATTATTCACGTTCATGGAACGGAACAGAATACCCCCCGTAAGGATCTGGAACAGAACCATGATAAACACCAGGGCCAGGACCATTCCATTCTTCCTCACGTTGTTTTTGAATAGAGACGATAACTGATTCATACACTCTTCCTTAACTTGATTTCTTTTTGATGGGTCATGATTGTTTTCATAATGCTTTCCTGGGATGCTTCCCTGCGGGCGAGGCATCCGGCCACTTCACCTTCGTTGATCACGTAGATGCGGTCGCACATTCCCAGGAGTTCAGGCAGCTCCGAGCTGATCATCAGGACGGCCTTCCCCTGGGAGGCCAGCTGGTTGATAATCGTATAGATTTCATATTTGGCGCCCACGTCGATTCCCCTAGTCGGTTCATCGAGAAGAAGAACGTCCGGTTCGGACATGAGCCATTTGCTTAGTACCACTTTCTGCTGATTCCCTCCTGAGAGGTTTTCCACGTTCTGGTTCAGCCCGCTGCAGCGTACGGCCAGTTTCTTCCTGAAATCGTCTGCCTGGACGATCTCCTCGTTCAGGTTCAGGATGCCCTTGTCGGAAATCTTCTTCAGATTGGGGAGGCAGATATTGGTCTTGATGTCGTTGATCAGGACAAGGCCGTAGTTCTTCCGGTCTTCCGTCAGATAGACGACTCCCTTTTCTATGGACTCGTTTACCGAATCCAGAGTGATCTCTTTGCCGTTTTTAAAGATTTTTCCCGAATGATTTTTTCCGTAGGATTTTCCGAAGAGACTCATGGCCAGTTCCGTCCGGCCCGCTCCCATCAGCCCGGCAAAACCTACCACTTCCCCCGCCTTGATATCAAAGGAAGCTTTGTTTACGATAATTCTGCCGTCCTGAACGGGGTGATATACGGTCCAGTCTTCCACGCGGAAAACCTCGTCTCCGATGGGGGTGTCCCTCTCGGGCCACCGGTCGGTTATCTCACGTCCGACCATGCTCTTGATGATCTGGTCTTCCTTGAAGGAGTTTTCACCCCTGACAAGGGTTTCGATGACCTGGCCGTCCCGGATGACGGTTATCTGATCGGCGACCTGCTCCACTTCATTCAGTTTGTGGCTGATGAGGATGGATGTGACGCCGTGGGCTTTCAGGTCGATAAGCAGCTTCAGAAGCTTCTGGGATTCCTCGTCGTTGAGGGCGGCGGTCGGCTCGTCCAGAATAAGAAGCTTCACGTCTTTGGATAGGGCCTTGGCAATTTCCACGAGCTGCTGCTTGCCCACGCCGATATCCCCGATAAGGGTCGTGGGATTTTCGTCCAGTCCCACTTTTCTGAGCAGTCCGTAGGCCCGGTCGATGGATTTATTCCAGTCGATAACCCCGCCGTGATGGACCTCGTTGCCCAGAAATATATTCTCCGCAATGGAGAGATAAGGGATCAGCGCCAATTCCTGGTGGATGATGACGATGCCCTCTTTTTCGCTGTCTTTAATGTCCTTAAAGGAACACTCCTTTCCCTTAAGGAGGATCTGCCCTCCGTAAGTGCCGTGGGGGTAGACGCCGGAAAGAACATTCATGAGCGTGGATTTTCCGGCTCCGTTTTCACCGACAAGAGCGTGAATCTCATCATCCTCTACGGAAAGAGAAACGCCGTTCAATGCCTTTACCCCGGAAAACTCCTTTGTAATCTGGCGCATTTCTAATATGGTCTGGCTCATTTTTAATATCTCCCGATGGTGAAGAAAAACTGCCGGCTTCGGTATCTCCGCCGCCGGCAGTCCTCAAAATCGTCGATGGAGGATTACTATTACTATAATCCTAATTCATCTTTCGTGTAATATCCAGTGTCTACAAGAGCTTCTATTACATTGTTTTTATCAACGGAAACGGGTACTTCCAGGAAGGAAGGCACAACGAATACGCCGTTGTCATAGGTTTTTGTGTCGTTGACTTCGGGGGTCTCGCCCTTCAGTACGGCATCTACCATGTCGGAGGCTCTCTTGGCCAGGGTTCTGGTGTCCTTGAATACGGTGGAGTACTGCTCGCCGGCGAGGATCGATTTGACAGAAGGAATCTCCGCATCCTGTCCGGAAACCACGGGTATGGGCTTGGCGGAACCGTATCCCACGCTCTTGAGAGCGGAAAGAATACCGATGGAAAGACCGTCGTAGGGAGAAAGAACGGCATCCACATTCTTGTCGGTGTAGTAAGCAGCCAGAAGGTTGTCCATTCTCTGCTGTGCCACAACTCCGTCCCAGCGCAGGGTGGCGCCCTGTTCAAAATTGGTCTGGCCGGAAGCGACAACGAGCTGTCCTTTGTCGATGTAGGGCTGAAGAACGCTCATGGCTCCGTCCCAGAAGTAGTAGGCGTTGGTGTCGTCGGGAGATCCGCCGAAGAGCTCGATGTTGAAGGGGCCCGCATTGGATTTAAGGTTCAGTCCTTCCACGATGGAGGTAGCCTGGATAACGCCTACCTGGAAGTTGTCGAAGGTGGCGTAGTAGCTGACATGGGGGGTGTTGACGATAAGGCGGTCGTAGGAAATGATCTTTACGTCATTCTGGGCAGCCTGTTCGAGCACGTTGAAGAGAGCCGCACCGTCGATAGCGGCGATAACCAGACAGTCGGCGCCTTTCACGATCATGTTCTCGATCTGGTTGACCTGGGCATCGATGTTGTCTTCGGCATACTGAAGATCAACTTTGTATCCTCTCTTTTCCAGAATGTCCTTCATGTAGCCGCCGTCCTGAATCCATCTCTGGGAGGACTGTGTAGGCATGGCGATTCCCACGGTTTTGACATCACTTTCCGAACCGCCGTTGGCGAAAACGGGAAGGGCCGAAAGAGCCACGAGGCCGATCAGGGCCAGGGTTAGGATTTTTTTCATACTTTACTCCTTGGTACGCAGACGGAAAATTGCGGTACAATCGCCCGTCCTTTGAAAATGTTTGAAACAAACAAAAACGAAGCAAAACGTAATCATTGTGTTTCAAATGTGAATTTACGGTACACCCAGTACACCCTCCTGTCAAGAAAAAGTTTCGTTTTACTCTTTTTATGATCGAAACAAAGGGAGAATCAAATTGCCAACTTCCCCCGGGCTGTGATAGTATTAATTCCGGAGGAAAGCCGCTTTGTATGCTATTGAACGAATACGAATCATCAAGCAATATCTGGAAGAGCATGGCCAGGCGCAGGTACAGGCGCTCAGTTCCCTCCTGGACGTTTCGGAAGTAACCGTAAGGAGAGATCTGGAGAGACTGGAAGCCGAAGGGTGGCTGACCCGTACCCATGGGGGGGCGATAATCAACCGGACCGAAAGTTCATTTTCCCTGGGTGAGCGGGGGCTTGATCTCCTTGAGGACGCCTACAGGGGAATCGCTTCCGTTGCCCTGCAAATGATTTCCGATGGGGATGTAATAATGCTTACCGGCGGGGAGGCGAACAATGTCATTGCCTCCCGTCTGGGGGAACGGTCCGGTTTGACCGTCCTGACCAATGATATAAGGATCGCCGCCCAGTTGGGAGAACAGGATTCCAACAAAACCGTCCTTCTGGGCGGGACTCTGGAAAAAGGGGAGCTGGCCCTGTACGGTTCACTGACCCTGTCCAATCTGGAACGCTTCTATGTAAATCTGCTCTTTTCCGAAGTGGACGGCATCAGCCGGGATCTTCAGTTTACCGTCAGGAGCCAGGAAAAGGCCGATCTTATCATGCAGGCGAAGAGAGTCGCCCGGAAAAATATCGTGGTCTGCCCCTCGGACAGGGCCGATCAGAACGCCTTCTACAGGCTGGGGGATATCCATTTCGCCGATCAGCTTATATCCACTTCCGACCTGTCGGGGGATTATAAGTCTTCCATATTCAGCGAGGGAGTCCCCCTCTACACGCCTATGGAAGCCTATGAGGGGAGCCGCTGATAATGTCACAATATGAACCTTGGCTGGAACTGGTAAATATAGAGAAGCAGTTTGACGGATTCGGACTCGGACCGGTCAATTTATCTCTCAGTTCGGGCGAGGTTCATATGGTGGTCGGCGAAAACGGCTCGGGAAAGTCGACGTTGATGAAGCTGATAGCCGGGTGGTTTCCCCCCGATGAGGGGCAGCTCCTTCTTGAGGGAACACCGGTCCGTTTCAAGGATATCAGGGACGCCTATAAGCAGGGGGTCTTCTATCTTCATCAGGAATTCCAGTGCTTTGAAAACTTATCCGTGGCGGAGAATCTTTTCCTGGGCAATCTGCCTTCCCTGAGCCGCTGCCCCCTGTTCTATAACAGGAATGAGATTTTCCATCGCGGCCGGGAGACCTTTAACGAGCTGGGGATCTCCCTCTCTGCCCAGACTCTTATCCGCAATCTGAATTATGCCGAAAGGCAGCTTGTCTCGGCGGTCCGCGGCTATCTGTCGCCGGCAAAAGTCGTCATTTTTGACGAGCCCTCCTCGGTTATGTCCCCCGCGGAAAGGGAGATCCTTTTTGATATCGTCACCCGTCTGAAGAAGCAGGGGAGGATCATTCTGTACATCTCCCACCGGCTGGACGAGATAACCCGGATCGGCGACCGTGTATCCGTCATGGACAAGGGCAAGCTGCTAATTCCCCAGGACTGCCGCCGGATCGATCAGAACCGTCTGGTGCGGATGATGACCGGGCAGGTTCACAAGGAGCGATATCCCCGGCTTGCCACCAAAAAGAAAAATGTGATTCTTTCCGTGGACGACCTGAAGTACGAGCCGATTCTCAAGGGGGTGAGCTTTGATCTGAGGGAAGGGGAGATTCTGGGCATTACGGGGCTGATGGGTTCGGGAAGGACCCTCCTCGCCAACTGCCTATTCGGGATCGTACCTCCCAGCGGGGGGAGAATCGCCGTAGACGGTGAGGATGTCCGATTCCGCCATCCCGAGGATGCCATGGCCCGCGGTATATCCCTCATTCCCGAAGACCGGGTGAAAAACGGGATTTTTACGAAGATGGATCTTCTGCGCAATATGACAAGCGCTTCCCTGGACCGGTTCAAGAATCTCTTCTATCTGGACGAGACGTTCATGGATGAAATGACCCGCAGTTATGTGGACATCATGAAAATCAATCCGGGAAAGTGCAACGATATCATCGGCGGCTATTCCGGGGGGAATCAGCAGAAGGTCATGGTCTCCAAATGGCTTATGAGCCGGACGAAAATCTATATCATGGACGAGCCGACCCGGGGGATAGACCAGGCGTCGCGCGTGGATATCTACAACACCATGAATGATCTGACGTCGAAGGGGGCCGGAATCATACTGATCTCCTCGGAGATAGAGGAGACTCTGGGCATGTCCGACAGGATTCTCGTCCTTTCAAACGGAGTTATCTCCCGGGAAATGACGAGGGAAGAAGCTTCCAAGGAAGTCATAATCGAAGCGGCCACTCTGGAGATTTAGCTTTCGGGGGTATCGAGGATGCGCCGGATCGTCAAAGCCAGCTCCCGGCTGGAAAAGGGTTTCTGTATAAAGCGTATCCCCTCTTCGAGGATTCCGTGGCTGGCAATAATATCGTCGATGTAACCGCTCATGAACAGATATTTGATGCGGGGATGATCTGCGGTGATGATTTTGATGAGCTCCTTGCCGTTCATCTCGGGCATCACGATATCGCTCAGTATCAGGTCCAGTTCATTCCCCTTCTCTTCGGCGACGCGCAGAGCCTCCCCCTTTGTCCCCGCCGTCAGAACGGAATAACCGTAGCGTTCAAGCATCCGGGCGGTCATATGCATGAGGGCCTCTTCGTCCTCTATCACCAGTATCTGTTCCTGACCCCCGGCGGCGGCCTTTTCCGTCTGCTCGGCTTTCTCTGTTTTTTCTCCCGTTTCACGGAGGAAGAAAACCTTGAATGTCGTACCTATCCCCGGTTCGCTGTAGACGCTTATACTGCCCTGGTTTTGTTTGACGATCCCGTAAACCGTGGAAAGCCCCAGCCCCGTGCCCTTTCCCCTGCTCTTGGTGGTGAAAAAGGGTTCGAATATCTGGGAAAGGGTCACTCCATCCATCCCTCTTCCGTCGTCGGAAACCGAAAGGCATATATATTCTCCCGGAGACACATCGGGATGAAAGGCGCAATAGGTCTCGTCCAGTACCTGATTGGACGTGCTGATGGTCATGGAGCCCGTTCCGTCAATCGCGTCACGGGCGTTGACACAGAGATTCGCCAGTATCTGATCGATCTGAACGGGATCCATCAGTGTTTTCCACAGATCTCTGTCCGGTTTCCAGCTGAGTTCGATATATTCTCCGATCAGGCTTTTCAGCATCTTCAGCATCTTTTCCACCGTTGAGTTCAGGTCAAGCTGCTGCGGCCGGGCATTCTGCTTTCTGGCAAAAGCCAGCAACTGCCGGGTCAGATCGGCCGATCTCTCCGCTGCATTCATGATCTCATTAAGGTAGGAATCGTGTTCTGCATCTTTCCGGCGGCTGTTCAGGGCCATCTCGGTATATCCCATGATAATGCCCAGGATGTTATTGAAATCATGGGCCACACCGCCGGCCAGCCGCCCGATGGATTCGACCTTCTGTATCTGCTGGAGCTGCTCCTCAAGGGTTTTCTGTTCCGTGATATCGGTGGTGATGAATCCGATTCCCTCTCCCACGGGAAACACTTTGTGGCTGAGGTGCATCTCCCTGTTTTCACTCTGATGTCTTCGCTGGAACATATAGGTCCTGCCCGTTTCTCTGACCAGATCGAAGTACTTGATAATCTCTCTGCCGCTTTCGCTGTATCTCTCCTTAAAATCGGCAATATTCGAGCTTCTGACGCGGTCCCTGACAATTCCTTCGGGGTAGAGTTCAAGGGCCCTGTTATTGATAAGAACGATATAGCCGTTCTTATCGTAAATCGTTATGGCGTCGCTGGTGGACTCCATAAAGGCCTGGAGCCAGGTACGCTTCTCATCAAGCTCCCGGGCGGCGGAGATTTTTTCCGTGATATCCTCTGACAGGCCAAGAAGATATTCCGGTTTCCCTTCGCTGTTCAGCAGGGGAATCTTCTGGGTATGAAGAATCCTCTCTTCCCCGTCCCGGGTCTCGACTCTCTCTTGGGGAATATCCAGCAAGGTCTTGGACTTCAGAATCTTCCGGTCCATTGAGTTGAAGAAATCGGCGATATCCCGGGGGAAAATATCTTCATCCCTTTTCCTCATTATTTCATCTCTTTTCCTTCCGATAAGCTCCTCTCCCGCTTTATTGATGCGGACGTATGTGAGTTCGGACGCCTCTTTGACAAATATCATGCTGGGAATATTCTCGAAGATATTGGTGATGAAATTCTCTTTTTCCTGGATATCTCTGTACATGAGAAGGTTGGTGAGGGAATCGGTTATACGGTTCCCTATCTCCTGGAAGAGCTCTTTCTCCCTCTCGGTCCATACTCTTTCATTCAGGCAGTGGTGAAGGACGAAAACCCAGGGCTTGCCCATTTTCGGGTGGAGGATTATCTGCATGATCGCTCGGGTTTTGTACTTCTCCCAGTTCCCTTCATTCCCTTTTTCCGGTTCGTATCTTTCGTAGATTCTTCCCGTTTCGAGCATCTTGCGGTATGCGGCTGTCACAAAGGGGGACATGGGTGTTTCCCGTCTCGTGTGGTCGGAATCGGGAACATCGGGAGTATGGCGGGAAAAGGGGACGCGCAGTATCGGGCTGTCCGGATCGCAGGGATAGACAAAGTAGGCCCGGTGGCAATGAAATATGGAAAGCACGTCGTCGAGTATGTTGTTGAGGACTTCTTCCAGATCGGTACTTTTTTGTATGGTCTGATTAATTCGGTCCAGGTTCCTGAAAAAGTCGATATGCTCCTGCCGTTCCCTTTCCGCTTCCTTGTGGGCGGTTATATCCCTGGCTATCCCAAGGACGCCGGTGATTTCTCCGTTCCCCTGCAGAATGGGGGTTTTGATCGTTTCCAGTATTTCCCGGTGACCGTCGGAGGCGAAGGTCAGCTCTATCTCGTTCTTCACCTCTTCCCTGGTTTCCAGAACATGCCTATCCCTCTGATGGAAGGTTTCCGCCTGTTCTCTGCTGACAAGATCGTAATCAGTCTTTCCTATGATCTCCGAGCTGTCGGCCCCGAGGAAATTCTCCACCCGGGGATTGCAGTACAGGAAACGGCCTTCCTTGTCTTTCATCCAGAAAAGATCGGGCATGGTATTGATAAGGGTTCTCAGGTAGGACTCTTTTCTCTTCAGTTCATCCAACAGCTTCCTGTCCTTCTCCCTATGCCTGTTCAGTACATAATTCTGGTAGGCGATGGTGGAAAGCTGATCGGCCAGCAGGGTGAGAAACTGGACATCCTGCTCAAACCGTTCCCGCCTTATGGGGGTAATTTCGTTAAAGGCGGTGAGCAAATCTTCCTCGTCGGCGCCAATCTTGCGGGCATACTGCCTGATATTGCTTTCCGGCTGGGAGTCGTCTCTTATCTGCCCGATCATCCAGAAGGCGATGGGCCGGCCGTTGATCCTTATGGCAGTGGCGGCATCCAGCATTCCCGCACTTAGGCAGGGATGTATAATCGGCTCCCCTTCGGTCATCTGGCCCAGGACGGCATCTGAATGGCGGCAGTTAATCAATCCGGCGGGCGTATCCCTTACCATCTGGCAGAACCGGGTAAAGCCCGATGCCCTGGTTATGGGAGCGCCTGAGGTCTCGACGATGATCGAAGCCGTCCCGGTGGTGAGTGAAAATTGATCCTGCAGCCGCTGTAAATCCTCCAACGCGAAGAGTTCGGTCAAAGAGAGGTCATCGTTTACTGAGCTATCCGTATCATTGTCATGACGTTTACCCACGATAATAGAATAGCGTCGAAAAAGAGAAAAAGCAAATTGTTTTATCTATCGGATCCCGGGAACCCTATCTCCCTTCCGGGAGGGAGATTTCATTCAGGACGGCTATTCTCTCTCGTCCACTACCCTTATCGCTTTCCCTTCCTGCACCGGAAGCACGCCCGGTTCGTGAAGTTCTATCTGGGGATTGATCGTAATCGAGGCGCGGAGGTCATTTTTCAACCGTCCGATCAGGGCGTTCATTTTGCGTGAGTCATCGCTGAAAATGCCTTCATTCACTTCGGTCTGGATGATCAGCTGGTCCAGGGTCCCTTTCTTCCTGAGCAGAATGCGGTAGTTATTACCGATTTCGGGCATTTTCATGATGACTTCCTCAATCTGGCTGGGGAAGACATTCACACCGTTTATAATCATCATGTCGTCTGTCCGTCCGGTTATGCGGCTGATCCGTCTTCCCGTCCTCCCGCAGGGGCATTTCCCGGGGATGATAGACGTCAGATCTTTGGTCCTGTAACGGAGGATCGGGGTGGCCGACCGGATGAGAATGGTAAGGACCAGTTCGCCTTCGGTCCCTTCCGGAACGGGCTGGAAGTTATGCCTGTCTATAATCTCCATGTAGTAGGAATCCTCCCAGAGGTGCATTCCGGTTTTTTCCTCACACTCGAAGGCCACGCTCGGGCCGTTCATCTCTGAAAGGCCGTAGGAGTTGTAAGCCTGAATGCCCCAGAGCTCCTCTATTTTCTGGCGGACTTCCTCCGAATGGGGTTCCGCGCCTATCAGGGCTCTCTTCAGCTTGAAATCGGAGGGCTTATAACCGTATTCGGCCATCTTCCCGAACATATGCAGCATATAGCTGGGAGTGGCATGAACGACGGTCGTGCCGAAATCCTTCATAAGTTTGTATTGACGGGCCGTGTTGCCGCTGGAAGCGGGAATAACCAGCATCCCCAGTTTTTCCGCCCCGTAATGAAGGCCGATACCCCCTGTAAAGAGACCGTAGGTCATCATATTCTGGAACACATCCCCCCTGTGGCAGCCTACGGCCATGAGGGAGCGGACCGTCATATCGGTCCAGTTGTCAAGGTCTTTCTGATTCAGATAGATGACCGTGGGATCTCCTGTCGTGCCGCTCGAAGCGTGCATCCGCACCACTTCGTCCATGGAACAGGAGAGCATTCCCGTCGGGTAGGCGTCGCGGAGATCATCTTTGGTGGTAAAGGGGATCTGCTCTATGTCTTTAAGGGACTTCAGATCTTCCGCAGAGGTCAGTCCGATTTTGCCCAGCCTTTCCCGGTAGAAAGGTGTCTTTAACGCATGGGATACGGTTCTTTTCAGCTGGAATAACTGAAGGGCCCGCAGTCCTTCTCTGTCCAGGGTTTCCAGTTCTTCGTTATGACATACCATATTAATTCTCCTCCGGGAAACGGTTGATTTCTAAGGGATACGGAATAGGGACTTCTATAAAAAAAGAAGCTTTCCTGCCTGGGTCGGCGGGCTTCTGATTATATACCGATTATCTCCAAAGGTAAAGCTTGTAAATACGATGAGAAAAAAGGATCGTCCCTGAGAGGAGGAGGATAAGTCCTCCCACGCAGCTGTAAAATGTCATGTAAAAAAGAAGCGTTTCCCCGGTTATACATAGAATGGTCGCCGTTGTCAAAATGAAATAGTCTATCGTTTTCCGCTGGTAGAAGAACCAGAGAAAATTAATGGGGATGATAAGTTTGATTATCAGGAAGAGGAAGAAAAGGCTCAGCTCGTTGACCGGCAGATAGGTGAGGGTATTCTGGATGAAACGGCTGCTCACGGGGATTGTCGCTGCCAGGCCGAAGGAGACGACCAGAGCGAACGGGAAAAAGGGATCGCTTTTCTGGATTCGGTTGTCAAACACGGAAATTCCGGAAAGGAGGAGAAAAAGGAGGCCGCTGAACCGGAAGAATAAAACCGCCCGGCTTATCCGTACGGTTACACTGAAGGGAAGATGATACCAGGCCGCCCCATAGCTGTAAAGCCGGATGGATATAAGGGAGAGGGAAAGAAGAAACAGCTGGAAATAGAAAATCTCCTGGGATGAGGAGTGACGGAAGCACAGAATAAGAACAAGAGAGGCAAGAAGGGGAAGGCTTGAGGACGCTCCATGGAGCAGCAGCAGCCGGCCGAAGGGAAGGGGAGAACCGTTGCCCGTGCCGAGCCATCTGCTCTGCCTTATAAGGGAGAGGGGATGGTATTGCTCCATTTCCTGAAGATGAACGGCGAGAAAATAGAGGATTATTCCATTAAGAATGACGCTTAGAGCGAAGAGGCCCCAGATTGTTTTGTGTCTCGCCGAGAGAGTCATGCCCGGGATTATACCATAAAAATCAAAAAAATCCGACTTTTTTCAATAGCGATGCCGATATAAAAAAGAGGGGAGTAGGAGTGAGTAATCTCAAGATAGTATCGTGGAAAAACGTCGCGGTCTTCATTCTTTTGACCGGGGCCGGAGCATGCCTGAATATGATGAGTCTGAGTTTTGAACTGGGGCAGACTTTTTTCCTCGGAGGCATCGCCGTACTTCTCATCTTCATGACTCTTCCTTTTCCCTTTGCCCTTATCAGTGTTCTGCTGATCAATCTCCCCCTCTTCGGCAGCTGGCTTTTTTTCTTTTTTCCGGTATTTTCCCTCGGCGAACTTTTCTTTCTGTGGTTTGCACGGAGGAAGGGGATCCGTAATCTGGTGGGCGTGGATGGCCTCTTCTGGCTGTTTCCCGGCCTGCCTCTTATTTTCGCCCTGACCTCCCGGATCTACGGCTTTGAACCGGGACTCTCCTTTGCCTTCTTCGCCGGAATAGCCGTCAACGGCATTATCTGCGTCACATCGGCTTCCATGCTGTACTACGGCTGGATCCTATGTATAGCCAGAATCCTCAACAGGCCCAATGGCGTCGTCTTTTCCCTGAGAACCATACTATTCAATACGGTCGCCCTGGGAATACTTGTGATTTCTCTTCTGTTCTATGCCCTGGATAATGGCCGGTTTACCCACCGTTTCATGAATGAAACCGGCAGTATACTGGAGAGGGAAGCCGACAGAATCCTCAGTCTTGGAAATGAAGGGGGAAACGCCTCCTTTGTGGAATTCACTCCCCGGCCGGCCGCCTACCTGGAGGAAGGGGGATCCGTCCTCCGTAACCGTCCGGGCGAAGATGGGCCCCTGGGAAAGAATGATTTACTCTGGGAGAGCGTGGAATCGGGACAATCGCTTTTTCTCACCTACGGAGAGAGAGAACACGACCTGCTGCCCTGGATAGGAGCTCATGTCGTCTTTAGTAAGGATGTCATAGGAGCCAGACAGGGGTATCTTTTTCTCTCCTACCCGCTTGCTTACTCGGAGACTCCCGTAAAGATCCATTACATTCGTACTATGGCCGTTTTTCTCGTGATTCTTTACGGAGCCTTTCTTCTGGCCCTGATACTCTCCCCTCTGCTGGCCGGACCGATTACGGAACTGACCCGCATCGCCGAAGCATTGAGCCGGGAGGAAACGGAGGGCCTGGGGAAAATCCGATGGCCCGACAGCACGGTGGAAGAGATACATAATCTGGTGGATTTTTCCCAGAAGTCCTACGGCAATATGATTGAGCGCAACGTCCAGCTGACCTCTCTCAACCGGTCGCTGGAGTATTCCGCCTATTATGACGGGCTGACGAAGCTTCCGAACCGGAACCTGTTTATCGACAAACTGGAAGAGATGATCCATGACGGGATGCATTTTGTTCTTGTTTTTACGGATCTCGACGGCTTCAAGATGATAAACGATACCTATGGGCACAGAATCGGTGACGTCATACTCATCGAATACGCCTTCCGTTTTTCCAATCTGGGGAAGTGCGATTTTGCCGCCCGGCTGGGGGGAGATGAGTTCGCCCTTCTTATTCCCGATGTGGAGACGACAGAACAGATTGAAGCACGTATGAAAGGGATGATGGAGAGGCTTATCCGCCCGATAGATGTGGAAGGGGAGCTGCATTCCATCCATTCCAGCATCGGAGTGGCCCTCTGCCCTGAGCACGGGATGTCCGTCTCGGCTCTCCTGCGGAATGCCGATCTGGCCATGTACAAGGTCAAGTCGGAAGGGAAGAACAACTGGCTCTTATATAACGAAGAGCTGAATAACACCCTAACCCAGTATGAAATGGAGATCGGCATATACAAGGCCTTCGAACAGAAGCAGTTCGAGCTTTACTACCAGCCCCAGGTGGATATACGGACGGGCTCGATCGTCAGCCTGGAGGCTCTGATCCGCTGGAATCATCCCGAGAAGGGATTTATCTCTCCTTCCCTTTTCATCCCCCTGGCCGAGAGGATGGATATTATGATCCCCATCGGCTACTGGGTCATTGAAGAAGCGGCGAAGAAAGGAAAGGATCTGATCGACAGGGGATTCAGGGGCGTTATCTCGGTAAACGTTTCCCCGCGGCAGTTTTCGGAGACGAACTTTTTTCATGCGACCCGGGAGATCCTGGAGAGAATCGGCCTGGAGCCCTGTTATTTCGGCATAGAAGTGACCGAGACCATGGTCATGGGCAATGTGAGTTTTACCAGCAGAATCATTTCCCAGTTCATGAAATACGGGGTCCGTGTCTCCATCGATGACTTCGGAACCGGCTATACTTCTCTGAGCCTCCTCCAGGATTTGAATGTCCATACATTGAAAATCGATCAGACCTTTGTGGGCAAGGTGGGGCAGAGCAAGAAGAATGAGATTGTTCTGAACAATATCATCAAACTGACGAAAGAGCTGGAAATGGACATCGTGGTGGAAGGGGTCGAAACGGAAGAGCAGAACAGTTTTTTCCTTGACCGGGCCTGTTACACCTCCCAGGGGTTTCTCTACCATAAGCCCCTCCCCTATGGAGAGCTGAAAGAGGTTCTCAGGCAGTCTTCCGAATTCCTCGGATAGGGCGCATCAAAAAAGGGAGCCCCGGAAGGCTCCCTCTGACTTCTTGCTGATATCTAGTAGTGCAGTCTCACGTCCAGTGATACGGAATAGGTGGCATCCGGATTTCCCTTGGAATCGTAAACGAGGTCACCCGATGTATCCCTTTCCAGAGCCGATGCCAGAACAAGGGCTATGTTCAGATAATCGGAAACGGGATAGACCACTTCTCCCGAAAAGGTTGTCTTTTCATCTATGAAGGACAGCCCGCCCCGGCCGACCGCGTCGGCAAAACCGGTTCGGGCGTATCCGATCGTTCCATAAACGCCGATGACGGGGATGACATTGGGCTTGAGGCTCAGGCTCATCTGAAGGTAGTCATTCTCCGGTTCAAATCCTTCGCTTGTCCATAACCAGTTATATCCTGCGGAAAAATAGAGAATCTGGGCCAGGGTCATGCCGGCCTTTCCGTAGATACCCTGGCGGGGATCCACTTCATCGGCAGTATCGATATTATCCACATATGTCAGGATTTCCTTGATTCTCTCGCCCCGCATTTTATCATAGGTGCTGTTGTAAAAGCCGTGGTAGAAAACTCCGTCGGCGTACTGATATTCCAGTTTGTAATCCAGAATCAGCAGATTGCCCATCACGCCGGCAGAAGCGCCGTAGTTTCTGGGGAAGCTGTCATCATCAAGAAAATATTCCGTGCAGGGATCTCCGTCCACTATGGGGAACATGGACGCCACATCCGTATAGAACAGCATGGTGAGGGCCGGCCGTTCAATCAGGGGGAAATCCAGGTCCAGGGCAAAGTTCACCAGCATGGGGTCTCTGTCTATAAAGGACTGATCCATATCGGGATCAAGATCCTGTGCCGGATCCAGATCGGCGGCAGCGGAAAATCCCAGGGAGAGGGGGCCGAACAGTTTGAAAGCCAGCCTGGTTCCGATCACCTGGTTGAGGGGGCGGGAAAAATCTTCTCCCACCAGCTCGAAATCCCTTCTCTCGCCGTAGGCGCCCAGGTTCAGTCCCACCTTTCTTACCGCGGGGAATTCGGAATTGTTGTTGTAGTCGTTCATGAGGATGCCATGTCCCAGATTCACCCCGTTGTAGTTCCCGAAGGCGAAGTAGAAGGGATCCCGCTGTCTGCCCCATTTGAGGTATCGGATTTTCAGGAAAAGGTCCCCGAAGGCGTCGCTTAGGATATCCAGGGTGTCGTCCTGGTCCGTACCGAATGACCACTCATTGTTTCCGGCCGGTTTATACCAGTCGTCGGGATCGAAAAGATTCTGGTTGTAGATAAAGGGGAGATAAAGGCTGGCTTCCAGTCTTCCCGCCTGGAAAGTCGGCTGGAACAGGAGTTTGGAATAGGTAACCCCGTCCACGGAGAAGGAGCCTACTTCCATGGCCAGTACGCCTCCAAGTATTCTCATGAGAGGATCGTCGCCGGGTTCCCCGTTAAGGGCCGGGGATGCGTCCTGCGGATCTCCCTCGCCCGCGGCGGTTTCGGCGGCCGGAGCTCCCGTGTCAGAGCTCATCGTTTCTTCGGATGCGGGTTCTTCTTCAGGGGCTTCCGCTGCAGCCGCTTCCGGCTCTTCGGCGGCCGGTTCCGCTTCCACGACAGGAGCCGCGTGGCCCGGGACGTCGGCCGGATTCAGCTGAACGAACTGCACATTCGAATAGAATCGGTTCATTTCATCCTGGGTCAGCCGGGACAGGGCGAAAATCTCCGCCGCTCCGTTCACCATGTTTCCCGTGGTGACCCGGAGGGTTTCCTCGGTGGCGGTTCTGGTGAAGTCCACCGCGCCGTCGGCAACGGCCAGAACATCGTCGGCGCTTAGTACGAAGTCGGTGCCCCTTATGCCGCAGATCGTATTCCGCGAAAAGAAGCTGTACCGGTCCTCCCTGTCGGTCAGTCTGGCGATAACCGCGCGGATTTTCCCATTCTTCACAGAGATATTGCTGGAGCCGACCGATCCCTTCTGAAGGGTATCAATGGACATCAGCGTCTCCCGGGCAATTTTAAGAATGGAGCCGCTCGGTTCCAGCCGAAGTTCCGCCGAAGTGGCTCCCGTCCGCAGGGAGGAACCGGCGGGAATGTCCATTCCCAGATAGACATCGAGAAGATTGCCCGCCCCGTCGGTAACGGTCATGGCCGTCTCGTCGTCGGCATAGACCAGCACGCCCCGGGGATCGCCGGAGGTCAGATCCTGAGCCTGAATGAAGAAGAGAGAGAGGGCAAATAACAGCCCCGTCAGAACTAATTTATTAGGAAATTTCATGTCAGCCTCCTAGTTTGTTGCTATGGTCGTCATCAGCTTGGCCGATGTGTCGAATTCATCGGTAGACGGATTGTACCGGAAATCGTATCCAAGGGTTATGACCGCCGGTCCGGTTCGGTAATTGACGGCGGCGCCGATGACGGCTCCCACCGGATGAAACGTATCCGGGAAGGAGGTAATGTATTTCTTGTCGTAATAGGCATCCAGGGAGACATTGGGGATAATTCCCTCTCCCAGGGTGAACATCATGGCCACGTGGGGGAACTGGGCTTCGCTGTAGTTCAGCTTGTCCTCTTCGTCCGTGGTGGGTACTCCGTCGAAGGGGCCTTCAATCATGGCGTTGAAAACGATGGTATCCTGCAGCAGGGAGAATCCCGTGGAGGCCAGCCATCCCACCATGGCGGGAGAACCGCTGACGGCTCCGGAAAGAACGGCATATTTCTGGGCCCGGTAGAGGTCGTAGGATCGATCGAAATAGGTAGGAATGAAGTTTTCGCCCAGTATGCGAATCTGAGCGGTGTAGGGAATGACTTTGATCAGTCTTCCCCCGAATCCGATCATTTCTCCCGTGGCCGTGTCGCTGTTGTCCCCGGTCCCCGGCTGGGCGGCGAAGGCGGTAAAAGCGGCCAGATTGATAATCTCATTGGAAAGGAGGGGCTGAATCAGGTCGGCTCCCCATGTCAGGGCCGTATCGATGGGGGTCGTCAGCTTATCTCCGCTGACGGAGTAGATTGTATCGAGCTCGGTAAAATACTCCTCCCTGTAGGCCGGATCTCTGTCGGCGGCTATGGTAAAGCCCACTTCCAGGTTCTGGAGCAGCCGGTTCTCCGACAGAATGAGAGGTCTCAGGAAAAGGCGTGATCCCACCACATCCATGGCGGCCATGTTTCCCACGAAGGTTTCGATTCCCAGCAGGGGAAAGTTGACCAGAGCCCCGTCAAAGTCAAGGGCCAGTCCCAGGAGGCGGCTATCGGGCAGAAACATGGTATTGGCGTAGTTTCCCATAATGAAGCCCGTTCCCAGGGTCCCGTTGTTTATGGAGCCGAACTGGGCATAGAGGGGATCTCCCTTCCGGCCGTATCTCACATAGGCGAATTTGGAGAGGTAGAGCTCCAGCCAGGCGCTCAGGGTATCGTCCTCAGGCACCCAGTCCTCGTCTCTGAAGTAAAGAAACTCACCCCCGGAGCCTGAACGGACATGGAAAGAGAGGTCAAGGGCCACGCCCCATTTCCCTATGGAAAATTCCGGGAGAACTCCGATCTTCTGATAGGATATCTCCTCCCCGTCTGCGCCGTCGTTGAATGTCTGGACTCCCAGCCCGATTCCCATATTGAAAGCAAAGGCTGAGTCTTCCCCTTCCTGTGCCGAGAGAACCGGGGGAGCTAAAAAGAGGGCTGTTATGATGATTAACCAAGTGTGCCTTATTTTCATTATCTATCTCCTGTCACTACCTATTATAGAGTAATTTTCCCGTGAGAACCATATTTCGGGAAGTTCCTTTATGAAACGCCCTTATATTTCAGGGAAAATACCGTTTTCTTTTGCCAAAATAAGGATTTAGCTGTATATTATTGAGGGAGGGGGATGCCGTTAACGATGCAGTCGTTGAGCGAGGCTATTCAGGAAAGGGATGATCTCATCGGCAAAGTCGATTATTATAATCGGTATTTTGCAGAGAGACGTGTCGAGTACCCCCTTGAAGTCCTTGATCTGTCGGAAGATGCTCTGCGCTGCGGCCATCGCATCGCCTACAGCCAGGGCGTTTTCCAGACGCTGATTCACAGAGCCTATTCCTATATTCAGATCTCCGAAATGAACCAGGCCGAAGAGGAGATAGGCAAGTTGAAGCAGCTCTTTTCCGAAGAGGCCGCCTGGGACAGAAGCAACATGTATTTTTATCATCTGCTCTGCCTTTACTACTGCGGCAAAACCTACCACGGGCTCTGCTATGACTATGCCTACCGCTGTCTGGCCCTGGCCCGTAAGCTTTCTGAACACAGAATCAGCGCTTCGGTCCTGGATGTTCTGGGGCAGATTAACGGAAAAATGAAAATCTACGACAAGGCCCTGTCCTTCTTTGATGAGGCCCGGGAGTCCCTGGCCGCAGAGGAGGATATCTACCTCTCCAGTATAATCAACTGTCACCGGGGGGAGATTTTCGCCCTTATGGGGAATGTATCCCGGGCACGCTGCAGCTTTCATGACGGCTACCGCCTCATCAAGAAGGAATCGGTCGGATCACGGGGGTATGCCTGGGTCTTGAAAAAGTTCGCCGCCTTTGAGGAAGGGGCGGGAAATCTGGCCACCGCGGAATATCTCTACGAGGAAGCTCTCAATACCCTTGAGAGCAACGGCTATAACGATCTGGCGGCCGAGTTCCGGCTGAATCTGGGACGGCTTCTGCTGAAAAGGGGGGAGGAGAAAGGGGTTAAGCTGCTTCTTGATCAGCGGACATCCCTTCTGGGAAAGGGGCGCTACGAGGATGTCCTTTCCCTCGGCGATCTGATTGCTAAGCATTATATGGAAAAGGGTGATTATCGTGTCGCCGCCGATGAGCTCAAGCTGCTCCGGGAGATTTCGAAAAAAATGCAGCATATTCGGGAAAAGGAGGATCACAACTCCTGCGAAAGGGACTTGTGGGCGGTGAGCCGGGAGTACATGAAGCGAGTCAGCGAGCTGGGAAGCCGCCTGGTCGCCTGCCGGAACAGGGAGGATATTTTCCGGGTTTTGACGGAGGCCCTGGGGTTTCTCAAGGACGAGGACGGGCTGTTTGTTGTGGAAGAGAAGTCCGCTTCCCAGCTGGAGCTGATCTACGGACGGATGGGCGGCGTCACAGTGGAACCCCGTCTTTACGGGTATGATCCGGAGACGGATCTTGCCGCGTATTGCCTTAGAAAAGATCAATCTCTGCTCATAGACGATTTCAATGAGGAGAAGGGGTTCTTCTTGTCCCGTAAGGTGATGGGAATTATGTTCGATGAGGATTTCCCTCCCTCCCGCTCCCTTCTGAACATTGTCTTCAAACGGGAGGAGACCCGGTGCGTTATCTCTCTGCAGAGCAGAGAAAGGAAGGCCTTCCGTTTTCATCAGCTGGAATTTCTGAAATCCCTTTTGCCCTTTGTGTCGGTCGCTCTGGATAACGAGCAGAAAACCGGAGTGATTCTGAAGCTTTCTTCCCTGGACAGTCTGACTGAATTGTGCAACCGCCGGGAGTTCATGAGGCTGCTCAATAACAGCTGGTGCGCTCACAGCCGCAGTGGAGATCCGCTGTCCCTGCTTATGATCGATATTGATTATTTCAAATCCATTAACGACGCCTATGGCCATAAGGCAGGAGACGAGGGACTTAAAAGTCTTTCCCGTCTGCTGGAAAGCCATTTTAAGCGGACGACCGATGTCTGCTGCCGATATGGGGGAGAGGAGTTCATCATACTTTCCGGCTATACGGATGAAGAAACCTGTCAGTTGAAAGCGGAGAAGATGAGAAGAGATGTGGAAGAGCATATCTTTCAGGTCGAAGAGCATAAATTGTCATTCACCGTAAGCATCGGAACGGTAACGATAGTTCCCACAGAAGAAGTAAATGTGGAAAAAATTATCCGTGATGCCGACGTATCACTTTATGAAGCAAAGAATAATGGGCGAAACTGCGTCGTCAGCTGCAAGGGCGTATCCCTCTCCGCATAAGAAAATATAGGAAAAACTATATATTTTTGCTTGAAATTTCCGTGAGCATACATTATACTCGTAATATATTATAATCCTAATATATCGATATTAAATTATATAAACGGGAGTAACGGATGAAAGTTGTTATCATAGGAGGAGTGGCAGGCGGTGCTACTGCGGCTGCCCGGTTACGGCGGCAGGATGAGAAAGCGGAAATTATCATGTATGAGAAGGGCGAGTATATCAGCTATGCCAACTGCGGCCTTCCCTATTACATCGGAGATACCATTTCGGAGCGGGAGCGCCTTTTTGTTCAGACTCCGGAGAGCTTCAACGGTATCCTGAATGTTAATGTGAAAACCCGTCACGAAGTTTTAAAAATCAATCGGGAAGCAAAAAGCGTTACCCTTAAGAATCTTGCTACAGGTGACACCTATGATGACAGCTATGATAAGCTGATCCTTTCTCCCGGGGCGGAACCCATCAAACCGCCCATTCCCGGAATCGACTCAAAACGGGTCTACACCATGCGCAATGTTACCGATACGGATGCCATTAAAACAGCGGTGGAAGAGGGGAAACCCAAAAGAGCCGTTGTCATAGGCGCCGGTTTCATCGGGCTGGAAATGGCGGAGAACCTTCATGAAAAGGGGATTTTCGTCACCGTCGTCGAGGCGGTTGACCAGGTCATGGGCATTCTCGATTATGAGATGGCCGCTGAGGTCCACTCCCAGCTGAAACAGAAGGGCGTTGAGCTCTACCTGAGCGACGGGGTCACCAAATTCGAGGATACGGACAACCTGGTCAGGCTGACTCTGCAGAGCGGCAAGGTCCTGGATGCGGATATGGTCATCCTTTCCATCGGAGTCAAGCCGGACACGAAACTGGCTTCCGAAGCAGGATTGACCATAGGGAAATTCGGCGGCATCTGGGTCAACGACAAGATGCAGACCAGTGATCCCGATATTTTCTCCCTGGGTGATGCCATTGAATTCCCCAGTCCTCTGACCGGTGACTCTCTTCGTACTCCCCTGGCCGGACCGGCCAACAAGCAGGGACGCATCGTGGCGGATAACGTCATCAAGGCCATGGCGGGGGAGGAACTTATTTCGTTCAAGGGTTCCCTCGGAACGGGTATCGCCAAGGTTTTTGACCTGACGGTGGCCTCTACGGGACTTTCGGAGAAGCAGCTGGCCCGCCTTGGAAAGACCGATGTCAAGTCACTCATTATTCACGGCAGCTCCCATGCGGGATACTATCCCGATGCCCACCCGCTGACCGTAAAAATCGTATACGACAGGGAGGGAAAGCTTTACGGGGCCCAGGCCGTGGGATACGACGGTGTGGATAAGCGAATTGATATGATTGCCGCGGTTATGGGGATGGGCGGCACGGTTTATGATCTTCAGGAAATAGAGCATGCCTACGCGCCGCCCTTTTCCAGCGCCAAAGACCCGGTGAATATCGCCGGTTTTACCGCGGAGAATATTCTTAAGGGCCGGTCCACCCATATCACCTGGAGAGAGCTGAGAGATCTTCCCGAGGAGGAGAGGTTCATCCTGGATGTGAGAACCCCCGATGAGTTCGGACTGGGAACCATATCGGGAGCCTACAATATTCCCCAGCCGGAAGTTCGGAGCCGTCTGGGAGAGATCCCGCGGGACAGAAAGATTGTCCTGCTCTGCGGAGTGGGCAAGCGTGCCTACATGGTGGAACGTATACTTAAGCAGGAAGGTTTTGACGCCTGTATTCTCTCCGGCGGGCTCAAGATCTATTCGGCGGCCACGGCCGTTCAGAGTAATGAAAACCTCTGGGAAAGCCAGCAGGTCATCAGGCCTCTGAAACAGGGAGAGGCGACCAACGAGAGTCTGCCCCTTTCCATTGACGTACAGACCATCGAAGTGGATGCATGCGGTCTTCAGTGCCCCGGCCCCATTCTCAAGCTGAAAACCGAAATTGAAAAGCTTCATCCCGGAGAAATGCTCAGGGAAGTGGCTACCGATCCGGGATTCGCCAAGGATGTGTACGCCTGGGCCAAGATGACCGGCAACCATGTCATTTCCGTTGAACAGAAAGGCCCGAAAGTTTCGGCCCTCGTGCAGAGAGGCAAACCCAAAGGGGCCGCCCCTGCCGCGGGCCAGGCTGCCAATCTGCCTCAGGACGGAACCAGCATGGTCGTCTTTTCCGATGATATGGACAAAGCCCTCGCCTCCTTTGTTATTGCCAACGGGGCTGCGGCTGCGGGAAAAAAAGTAACCCTTTTCTTTACCTTTTGGGGTTTATCGATTATAAAGAAAGTAGGACCTGTTCGTGTTAAGAAGGATTTCATGGGAAAGATGTTCGGTATGATGCTTCCCAATCACAGCAAAAAGCTGGGCCTTTCCAAGATGAACATGGGCGGCCTGGGGGCTGTCATGATGAGGTCCCGTATGAAGGCCCAGGGAGTTGACTCCCTTGAGACGATGATTCAGACAGCGGTGGATGCCGGCGTCAAGCTGGTCGCCTGCCAGATGTCTATGGATGTTATGGGTGTTAAGAAGGAAGAGTTGTTGGATTGCGTGGAGATTGGCGGAGTCGCCAGTTTCCTCGAATCCACCGATGACGCACAGGCAACTTTGTTCATTTAAAAAGAACCCCATGTAAAAAGAAAAAACGCCCCGGACCAAGTTCACGGGGCGTTTTTTTGGGGCTCCTCCTCTACGGTTGTCCCATCCGGCTTCAAGCTGACAAAGCTTTCCCGGTACTTTACCCGCCGTCCCCTTACTCCGAATTCCGCTTCCAGAAGGAGTCCTCTGCGGGTCTCCGGGGAAAAGTATTGATCGAAGATGAAATTCCCCAGGGAGTAATACACCGGGACTCCGCCGATAATCTCGCGGGGCTGTATGACATGGGGATGGCTCCCGACAACGAGATCCGCTCCGGCCTCGATGAATGTTTTTGCCAGGGTCCTCTGCCGTACCGAAGGTTCCGTCCTGTACTCCTCCCCCCAGTGGCAGTACATAATCTGGATATCGCTCCGGTGAACTTTCTCCTTAAGCGTCTCAAGGGCGGTCTCCTCTCCCCCTTGTGTGAATTGGTTGTAATTGATGAAGCACAGCCTTATACCGCCTTTTTCCAGAAGGAGATAATTTTTTCCTTCGTCCTTCCCGTTATCTCCGAACCAGCGCAGACCGTATTTTTCAAGGTACCGGTAAGTCTCCTCTCTCTCTTCCTTTCCGAAAGCACCCATATGGTTGTTTCCCGTGTTGAGAATGGCAATCCCGTTTCTCCTGAGCAGTTCCAGAGCCGCCGGTTCCATTCGGAGAAGAAAATTTTCCCGACTGCCGTAGGCCGTGCCGCGGCTCAGGGAGGGATTTGTGCTGACGGGAGCTTCCAGGTTGGCGATGATGAAGTCCGCATCGGCGAGGGAGGGGAGAGGGAGGGGCAGAATGAAACCGTAGGGATTCTCATCATCCGGGGAGTATTCGGCCCGTGTTCTGAAGTACCGGTCCATCATAATGTCACCGGCGAAGACAATTTTTACTTTTCTGCCGGTTATCCCCCGGGGGATAAGCAGACCGGCGGCGAGAAAGGGTATAATAAAAAGGGCGTAAAAAAGGTATCTCTTGCGTAATTCTACTTTCATGTTTATTATTCCCAGATTGTATCAGAATCATGGGGGGAGAGAGAATTGGATAAGAGTCGATTTATCGTACTATGCTTTTTTGTTGTCCTGTTAGGGGCATGCGGAGTCCAGGAGAAGGAAACGTCCGCGGATGTAAGGGAGAATGCTGTCGTCGAGGGACCTGCTTTGCCTCCCCCGACTCCCGCGGCAGAGGAGCAGGAAGCCGCCCCCGCACCGGAAGAGGCTGAGACCGTTTCCTTTGATCTTGCCCTTGTCGGTGCCGACGGAGGCCGGGGAGATGCGGCCGAGGCCCACGCCGGTTATCTTGATGACGATATGACCTTTATGAATCTGGCCACCGAATGGGAAGGCGATACGGCGGTGGTGGGAAGCAAGGTCGCGCGGTTCTATCCCGGTGTGCGGGTGGAAAAGGATGAGGATCTGCCGGCACTTCCCGAGGGAATTCCTCTCCCCTTTGCCGCTCTGATACCCATTAGGGAGAGACTGTCCAATCCTGAGGGGGATTATTACGGATTTTTCGAATTTGAGGATAACTACAACTATTTTTATTTGACCGAATGGGAAGGGCAGCAGGGAATCGTCTTCGGGGCGGATCTGGCGGGGCTGAATGCTTCGACAGAGAAAAATCTCCTGACCGCTTCCATGTATGCCGGCGGAAGCCGTTATGAGGAGTTTCCCCCCTATGCGGGTTATTATCCCCTGGCGGATAATGAGATTGATACTCTGGAGAAAAATCGTTTGGCCCTTCAGCGTGTCCGCAAGAAGGAGTATTACCTTAGCCTGGAAAGGCCTGACGATATGATTTCCCTTTATATGAATACGGCCCGGGACAAGTATACGCCCCTGTTCATCACCACCGACCTTGTCTCCCAGGGACTGCATCTTTTCTTCGATCAGTTTCTGCAGCAGACGGAGGAGAAAATCTTCATTCCCCGATTAGGCCGGCTGACCGGAGTCTTTCTTGACCGTCTGGAAGAATCGGATGTGACGGAGGACGCCGATGATGCCTATGGTAAGGCCGTGAATACCCTCATAACCTATTTTCAGGTCGCCGACTGTCTCATCAAACTGGCTCCGGAAATCCATATTGCCAAAGAGGACTGGGGGGAGGAGAAGATCGAATATACTGAACCTGACCGGGACACGGTGCTGGCCCTTTATCCCGAAAAGGTACGGGAGGAGGTGGAGCTTATCTGCAACGCCGCCGGTTCGGCCCTTTCTCCTTCGTTTCAGTACGAGGAGGATTATTCCCAATACAAACCAAGAGGACATTATACCAAAAACGGCGTACTCGAGGCTTACTTCAGGACAATGATGTGGTTCGGACGGATTCATTTCTATATGAGCGACGGACAGGAGGCCGTCATATCCGATGACAGCGAGGCCATGACTCAGGGAAGTGCCGCCTCTCTCTCTCTGGACACTCTTCCCATGGTGGCGGTGGCAACGGATATCGCCGTGAAAAATCCCGACCTCTTTCAGGACTGGAAGCTGTTGTTCGATCCCATAACCGACCTGATCGGGATGAGCGATGATCTCTCCTTCTATGAGGCCATGCCCTTTTTCGAGGGGCTGCATATCGAGGACCTGAGAGCCTGGACCAACGATGTGGAACAGGTTTCTGTGGCGATTCTCAAGGCCCGGGAAGAACTCCGGTCTCCTCTTATCGCCGGTAATTCTGTCTGGGAGGCGCCGTCGGGGGAGGGGCGCACACCGCCGATGGGGTGGCGTCTTTTCGGCCAGCGTTTTACCTGGGATTCCTATGTCCACCAGCTTGTCTCGCCCCCCCGGCTGATGAGCCGGGATATCGTACGGGGGCTGGACATCATGAAGGCCTTCGGTTCCCGTACGGCGGACAATCTGCTACGGATTTCCGATTATCCGGAAATGGCGGGACTGGAAGAGACTCTGGGAAAAATAGAGGAGGAATTTGAGGCGAAGGATGAAGCCTTCTGGAAGGAAAGCTACTACAACAGCACCCTGGCCATGATCCGTGCCCAGGCCTGTTTCGAGCCGGGAGCGGGGTTCTACTTTACCGAGTCCCCCCTCTGGGGAATTAAATCCCAGATTTCGGCCCACGGCACATGGGCCGCTCTCCGTCATGATACCATTCTTTATGTCAAGCAGGTCTATGCCGAAAGAGCGGGAGACGGCGACTTCAACCCCACATTCCGTACCGAACCCTTGCCGCTTCCGGTTCACTATATTGAACCGAACCTTCCCTTTTTCGACGCGGCTCTGTCTGCGGTCAGGGAAATTCGGGAATCGGGGAGGAAATACGGGTTTATCGGTGAGGATTACGAAGAGAAGCTTGCTTCCTGGGATAAGCTGCTCGCGCGGATGACCGATATCGCCTATCTGGAATATAAGGACGAAGAGGTGGCTCCGAATGATGTGGAATGGATAAGGACCATTCCCCAGCAGCTGGTTCCTCTGGTTCTCGCCCCCGAAATGAACTACGCATCCTACGTGGAGGACGAGGACATTCTCAAGAGCGCCATCGTGGCCGATGTTTTTACGAATGCGGAGCAGGGTGTCGCCCTGGAAGTGGGAACGGGAATTCCCTACCGCTTGCTGGTGGCTTTGAACGACGGTCAGGGAAGGAAGAGGATCGCCGTGGGATTCACCTTCAGTTACTTTGAGTTTCTTGTGGGACAGTCGGAGCGTATGACCAATGAAGAGTGGAGGGAAATCGTCTATCCCGGAGATGAAAATATGGATGAGTACCTTCCGTTCTGGAGCAAGGGGCTCATGCTGGAAGCCCGTCCGTAAATGATGAGAGTAAAAGAGCTGCTGCTCTGCTTCTCCCTTTTGCTCCTGGCCGGATGCCGGGAGGAAGGGATAGGGGCCGCGGAAGACCCCTACCTTACCTGGGACCTCAAGGGGGATTCCTATCCCTCCTTGCCGGACGTGGAGATGGGACGTCTTCCCGAGGGGGAAGCTTTTCCTGTCGCAGGCATCGTTAGCCACCACCTTCTGGCGGGGGAGCTGATCGATGACTGGTTCCGTGAGCTGGCCCGCAGGCGGAAGGTCGAGCGTTTTTTCATCCTCTCTCCCCGGCACTGGGATCTCGGGACGGGAGACTACTCCCTGACCGCCGAAAGCTGGCTGACCGCACGGGGCAAAGTGAAAGCCGATGGGGACGTGGTCGATCGGCTCGCGGAGGAACTTGACTGTGAAGTGGACAGGGAGGTCTTTGTCATGGAGCACGGAATCGAGACTCTCATCCCCTTTATCAAGAAATATTTCCCCGATGCGAAGGTTGTTCCCCTCAACTACCGGGGGGAGGCCCCTGTCAATATGCCCGTGGTCAACCGGCTGTGGAAAAGCCTTTCCCCCTATTTTGAAGGGGCCGGGGCAGAGGAGAATTTTCTTCTTATCTCCAGTGATTTCGCCCATCATGGGGATTTTGAAGGCACCCGCATAAAGGATGAGCGGACGGATCGGTTTATGGAGAATCCGGGCCGTACAAACTGGATTTTCGCCGGCTGTGATAACCGCCCCGGCATTTATCTCCTGGCTTCCCTGGCCGATCGGATGACATCCCCCGAAATGGGCATTCTCTACCACAGTAATTCCTACGAATTGTCCGGAAAGGATGCCCGGGACATCACCAGTTATTTTTTTACTTTTCTCTTTGAGAGACAGGAAGGCGCACTCTGACGGAGGGAGCCCGGTAGAACCTGACTCCCGGCTGTTTCCATCCTTCTTCTCCCAGTCCGCTTTTCCTTGAGAGTGTACGGAGAAACTGACGGCGGGAGAGATTCCTTTCCTGGGCCAGAGAGGCCTGAAGGAGGGTCCGCTCTCCCTCGTATTCCAGTATAAGGCTGTCCAGAGAGGGTATGAAGTCTTCCGGGGAGTCAAGGGGAGTAAAATCTCCGAAGAGAGTTACTTCCACGTCCAGATCCTCCAGCTCATCGGCTCTGACAGGTTCATAGCGGGGATCATGGAACGCCGCCTCGGCTACGGCCGTGCCTATCATGGCCGACGGGTTTTCAATACCCCGGTAGTAGGCAATACAGCCCCGGTCCTCATAACGTGAGATAAACCGCACGGCCAGCCCCCGTTCCGCTCCGGAAAGGGCAGGCCCGGAATCGGGTTCACCGCTTTTCATTCCGGATAAATCTTCCGTGAGAATTTGGGCGGCCTGCCGGGCCAGTTTCTCAAGCTGCTTTTCGGGAAACTCCCGGCGAAGTTCTTCATTCTCCCTCCGGGCCCGCAGCATATTCCCGGTGATCTCCGCCATCGTATCATCGGTGGGAATCAACGGAAGGGAGATAAGTTCCTGCCAGAAAAGGGCGGGGGCCATATCCCAGAGGGCTGCTCCGGGTGCGAAAAAAGCGGAGAAGTCCGTTTTTATTCCCCTTTCCTTCCACTCTGACCATCGGCGTAACTCCTCATTTCCCTCCGGCCGGGGGCTCATTTCACCTCCGGCCATTAGAATCCTGCGATTACTGCCGAGCCTTTTCAGCGAGTGGGCGAACCACTTCCAGGCCAGAGAGGCTTCCGGCTGATAGGCGGCCGAAAAGGCCACGGTCAGGACAGGGGGATTCAGTTTATCGATAAAATCCAGCATTTCATCAAGAAAATCCTCGGGAGAGTCTCCCGGATCGACGGTCAGAATATCCAGATCCAGACTCAGAGCCACCGGGCCAGAGAATTGTCCCGCAGCGTAAAGATCATTCAGGTCGGACCAGTCTATGATGTGCACGGCCTCTCTTTTTCTCGCCCCTATGTGGGGGGGATCCTCTCCGGTTTTTCGGTTGAGCCAGGCCAGCCGGGCATTGCGGTTGGGGAGAAGGAGATCCCGCCCCGAGACCCAGTACACGTCTCCTATCATTCCCCCGTCGACCAGCCCTCCCAGCCAGTTAAAGCTCGTAACGTCCCATTCCCCGGGGGGAAGATAAAGGGAAGAGGGGCCGGGGCCCATATCGTGGTGATAATCGAGGAGGATCAGGGTCGCCGGGGCCTCCTTTTCCAGATGGCTGAGCAGATAGGGGTAGGAGCCGGAATGCCTGTCGCTGACGAAAACTTCTCCCCCGGGTCGGCAGGAGAGAAGCAGTACAAGGGGAAGAAGGATTAGTATTTTTTGAGTCATGGATAATTTCAACGGGTTGTAAGATTCCTAAACAGAGATCCGCAGTCCTTTGTTCTGCCTGTGCTTCTCCATCGCCCGGTTTAAGAGATAGTAGACCGCGGGCACGACGAAAAGAGTCATGAACGTGCTGGAAAGAAGGCCTCCCACCATGGTCTGCCCTATGGGCTGTATCTGTTCGGCCCCTTCCCCGGGGAAAAAGGCCATGGGAACCATTCCCAGAATGGTGGTAAGACTGGTCATGAGAATGGGCCGCATGCGATGGGCTCCCGCGTCCAGGCAGGCCTTTCTGAGAGGTGTGCCCCGTCTTCTGAGGATGTTGGTATAGTCCACCAGTACGATGGCATTGTTGACGACAATCCCCACCAGGGCCACAATTCCCACCGCCGCATAGGTGCTGAAAGGCTGTGCGGTTATGGCATACATAGCCGATACGCCGATGAGCAGCAGGGGTATGGAAAAAAGGATGATGAAAGGATCCAGAAGCGACTCGAACTGACCAGCCATGACGCCGAAAACGAGAAATACGGCAACGGCTACGATGAGAAGAATGGACGAGTTGAATTCCTGCATCTGACGATATTCTCCCCCCATCTCTATGGTGACCCCCTCGGGAAGGATGAGCCGTTCATCCAGAATGGAACGGACCAGGGGAGAGAGGTCCGATACGGCTGCGTTCGCCGAGGCATCCGCCGTGACATGAATGATGCGGGTTCTGTTTTCCCGGGAGATGGAGCTGGGCGAACGGCTTTCGACCAGTTCCGCCACGTTGGACAGGGGAATCCGGCCGCTTCCTCCGGTGATATAGAAGGAACTCAGATCCGTCAGATTGGAGCGATCCTCTTCCTTCAGGGAGAGGCTGATATTCATCTCCTCGCCTTTCATGCGGAAAGTCGTGGCCGTTAGTCCGTTGAGAAGGGCTCCGATCTCGTTGCCCAGTGTTGTGATAGAGATGCCGAGAGCGGCGGCCCTGTCCCTGTCTACGGAGATCTGAAGTTCGGGGCCGCCCGCCTCGAGGCTGGAGACGGGATCCAGCACGTCGGGGACGGTTCTGAGGATTTCCACGATCTCGTCGGCGACCTGCTCGGTCAAATCCACATCTTCGGAGAGGACGGATATGTCCACGGCGGAACGGTTCCCGAAACGCCTGCCTGCAGAGAAAGTGAAATTCGCCGAGGGGAACTCCTTCAGATAACCCCTGAGAATCGTCATAATCTCTTCGGTGGACTGGGTCTGGAATTCGGGATCGGGAAGGCTTATCTCAATGCTTCCCGAGCTGCCGCCCACCCGGATGATGATGTTTTCGTACTCCTTCACCTCCTGCTCAATAATATCCGCCATGGCGAAAAGGTTATCCCTGGTTATATCGGTATTGGTTCCTTCGGGCATGGACAGACTGATGGTGACCTTGTCGTCGGTGGTCGATCTCATGCTCATATTCATTCCCAGGCCGGTAAAGCTCCGCAGGGCAATGGCGAACAGGACCGATACCAGAACCAGAACCAGGAATTTGTTATTCAGCACCAGATCCAGGATATTGCGGTATCCGTCTTCAAGGCCGGTGAGGAGCTTCTCGGCCCCGTCGTCTATTCTCTTCAGAAACCGGATCTTCAAGGGTTTCTGCACCCGGGTGTTCAGCTTGAGAAAACCGCCGCAGAGGGAGGGAACCAGAGTGACCGCCACGAAGAGGGAGCAGATGAGGGAGATGATGACCGTGATAACCAGCTCCTCAAACATCTCTCCCAGCATTTCCAGGTCGCTTTTGAAAATCAGGACCGGAATGAAAACACAGAGGGTGGTCAAGGTGGAGGCGGTGATGGCGGAGAGCATCTCATGGCTTCCCAGTACGGCGGCCACCTTCGGCTTGGCTCCCCGTTCCCGGTAGCGGTGGATATTCTCCAGAATGACGATGGAGCAGTCCACGATCATTCCCACACCCAGTATGAGTCCGGACATGGTCATCATATTCAGGGTCAGGTCCATGAAATACATGCATGCCAGGGTGATCAGTATGGAAATGGGCAGGGAAAAGGCGATGACCAGCGTGCTTTTCAGGCTCCTGAGAAAGAGGAAAATAATGATAACCGCCAGTATGACACCCTGGTATGCCGCCTGGTAGACCTGGTTCATGCTGGATGCCGTGATAGAGGTCTCGTCGGCGGTGATGACCAGACTGATTCCTTCGGGGAGGGACTCGTTTATGGCCTGGAGCGCTTCGTTGACACCCCGGGCGACATGAATGCTGTTGGCGTCCGATTCGTCGGAGACACGGAGCATGACGCTGGGAGTTCCGTTGACATAGACAAGGTAGCTGCTCTCCTCATACCCGAGGGAGACTTCGGCTATGTCTTCGAGGCGTACGACTTTGGAACGGTTGACCGATTCCGAGGCGGAAGGGGCCGATATGGTTTTTACCACGGCGTTGCGGATCTCTTCCAGACGGGAGAATTCTTCATCCGTCCGGACAAGATAATCAAGGCTCCCCGCCGTCAGGCTGCCCGAAGACATCTGGATATTCTGATTTCTCAGGGCCGAGGCGACCTGACTCATGGTCAGTCCGTAGGCTTCGAGCCGGTTGGCCGAAAGGGCCACTTTGACAATCCGGTCCTGGCCGCCGGACACCTCCGCTTCGGCCACGCCGGGGACTCGCTCGAGCATGGGTTTGGCTATCTTCTCGGCCAGCTGCTTGAGTTCCTCGATGGGGGCGTTTCCCGTAATCATCAGCTGCATGATGGGCCAGGACGTCATATCGAATTTCCTCAGCCGGGCGTCCTCCGCATCGTCGGGAAGGCGGTTCCCCAGGGTGTCGAGAACCTGCTGGACCTGATCGGCCGCTTCATCCATATCCTTGTCGAATCCGTAATTCAGCCTTATCCGGCTTCTGCCTTCATAGCTGACCGATGAGATCTCCTCCAGATCTTCCAGACTGGCCAGAGCATCCTCCAGGGGAATGGTTATGTTTTTCTCCACTTCCTCCGGTCCGGCTCCGCTGTAGTTGCAGGTGACCATAAGCGTGGGGAACTCGGTGGAAGGAAACATATCCACGGCCAGTTTGGGGACAAAGATGACCGCAATGGCGCAGATGAGAATATAGACCATGAGAATCGCAACGGGGCGTCTGACGGAAAGTTCGGCTATGTTCATTTTGTATCCCGGGTAATGGCGTGAACGGGAGTGCCCTCATCCAGAAGGGTCTGCCCGGCGGTGATAACCGATTCTCCGGGGGATACTCCCTCCTTGAGTTCAACCAGCTCGGAAGAACGGAGTCCTACCGTTACTTCGCGCCGTTCCGCCTTTCCCTCGGAGTTGATAACGAATACGGTATCATTTCCATAGTAGGAGAACAGGGCTTCCTCGGGAACGGCCACCACATTCCTTACCTGTTCGGTCACCAGTTTTATCGAGGCGAACATCCCCGGTTTGACGTTCTCCCTTTCATTAAGCTTAATGGTTATTTCCAGAGTTCTGGATGCCGGGTCGATAACCGTGCCCACGTCGGAAATCTCCCCGCCGTACAGACGGTCTCCGAAGGCGGCAAAGGTGATTTCGGCGGGAAGACCCTTTTTTATGTAGGCGGCGAATTTCTCGGGGATATAGGTGACCAGCTTAAGTCTGGTCAGATCGCCTATGGTCAGAATGGACGTTCCGGTTGTCACCTTGTCGCCCCGGTGGGCGTTATATCGCAGAACGGTGCCTCCGATCGTGGCGTATACGGTACTGCGGGAGTAATTCTGCCCGGGAAGGGACGGGTCGACCGACGCGATCGGCTGTCCCGCCGCGACTTTATCTCCCACCGAGACGGAAATATCGGTGAGTTTTCCCGAAATATCCGGGTAGATTTCAATCTCTCCTTCGGTGAGGATATCCCCGTTGACTTTGATATAATTGGAGACCGTCTCCAGGGAGGTGACATAGGCTTCCACGGCCTGGCTCGGCGTCTTCTGTTCTCTTCCAGAACCGCCCTGCGCCGGAGCTCCGCCTGAGGAAGGCGCGGTACTGCGGTTTTCTGCGGGAGCCGCTTTGTTCGGCAGGGCGGGAATGACAAGGAATGCCAGGCTTATCACGATGGCTGCTGACACGACTATTTTGAAAAGGAAGTCCCTACTGTTATTCATGCTGTTTCCCCCATGGTCTCTCGAAGCCCCTGGTGTTTGCTGATCGGGAATTTCCAGTAAAAAATCCCACCGGCGTTGTCAAGCGGACATGAGTGAACCTTACGTGAATTATATCCTAACTCAATCTTGTGAGAAAAGTGTAAAGAAAAAAAATTATATTCCCTTTTGTCGGACGTCCATCGTTTTTAGCCACAATCCCGCTTCAATCACGGCAAATGGGGCAAGAACGGGGTTAACTGCGGGTAATGAAACCTTTTCTGTAGATCCGATTCATTCGACTCCTTATCATGGGGGCCGATGTAAGGAGGAGTCATGATGAACGGAAGAAAAATGACCGCGATTATACTCATTTTCGCGGGAACCTTTGTTGCCTGGATGATTTTGGGAACGGCGACGACGGCCCGGACGGATACTCAGTATAGTTCTCTGAAGAGCGAAGTGGCAAGCCTTTACGGCGGTGATCTCCTCTTCCGGTCCCCCCGGTTCTACAGGAAGAGGGAAGAGACCGTGAAAGTCTGGGAGAACGGCGCCGAGGTGGAAAGGGCCATGTTTGTGCCTGTGGAGAGGGAAGCCCTGGAATCGAATGTGTCTATCGATGTGTCTCTGGACAGGAGGAAGCGGGGCAATCTCTGGTTTCCCACATTCAAGGCGCGCTTTGAAGGGGAATATCTTTTTAAAGCCGATGATCCGAAGGAGCAGTGGTATCTCTATTCCGCCCTGGAGTCTTCCGACTCTATCTATCGCGATATCTCCCTGGAGGTAAACGGCATAGCCCGGGAAGATCTGCTTCCCCTGATTCGGAAGGAGGAGTTCTCTGTCCGGCCCGATGACGATGGTTTTGTCAGACTGACCCTCTCCTATGAATCCACCGGCATGGAGAATCTTTACTACTATATCTCGGAAGGGGACCAGATCGCCCAGTTGAATAACTTCAACCTGAAAATCCGCACCGACTTTGAAGATTTCGATTTTCCCCCTTCCCTGATGTCCCCTTCGCAAAAAACGAAAGTCGACGGGGGATATGAGATGGTCTGGACCCTCGACAAGGCCATGACCGGAAAGGATTTGGGGCTTATTATCCCCAATAGGCAGAATCCGGGAGAGATCGTGACCAGGGTTACCTTCTTCGCGCCGGTGCCGCTACTTTTCTTCTTTACCATTCTGCTGATCGTCACGACAATTATGGGTTGTCCTTTTCATCCCATGCATTACTTCTTCCTGGCCGCCACGTTCTTCTCATTCCATCTCATGTACTCCTATTTTTCAGATCATATGAATCTCTATTTGACTTTCGCGGTGGCTTCCGCGGTCTCGTTGGCGCTTACCGTAACATATCTGCGGCTGTTTGCTCCTCCCCGGCTGGCCTATATCATTGCTCCGGGCGTGCAGCTTATCTATCTGATCTTCTTCTCATGGTCGTTTTTCTTTGAGGGGATTACCGGGATGATCCTTACCGTCTGTTCCGTCCTTACCCTTTTCGTGCTTATGCAGCTGACGGGTAGGACAGACTGGGAGAGCCTGTTCGCCAAGCTGCCTCCCGACGGAAAACCTTCCGTCCGGGAGGGTGAGGAATCAGACTAGAGGGTCTCGTTCACCGCCTGCTGAAGGGCGTTTTCCACGGCTGCCATGATCGCCATGCTGGTCGCGGTGGCCCCGGTCACGGCATCCACCGAGGTGGATTGCTCCTCCACAATTTCTCCGGGAACAAGGGATATGGGCCTTTTGTAATACTGGGGCCCCACTTCGTTATGATCAACGACAGCTACGTCCACGACGGTTCCCTCTTCTACGGTGACCTCCACAATCAGTCCCTCCCTGAATCCCGTGGCTTCTCCCTGGTAAATCCCGTCCTGCAGATTATAGGCCGAGAAGTCCCAGCCTTCGGGATGGGAGTAGTTTGCCCTGTGACCTCCTCTGAAAGAGGTCATCATAATAAACGCAAAGGGCAGCAGCAGGAGCCCGAGGATCAGGCTATTCCGTTTTCTCATTTTCATTCTCCTTGACGGGGGAGCGTTTCTTCAGCGCCCAGCCGTATGTTAGTGTTTTATCTCTGGGACAGGATCGTATGCACTCAAAACAGTTGATGCACTGTCCGTTTCGAACTTGATTAATCCGTGAGACTTCTATACCCGCGGGACATGCTTTATCGCATTTTCTGCAGCTGATACAGGTCTCCTCTTTTCTCTTCACCGTAAAAAAACGTGCCATACTAAGGGCTCCGTACCGTGCTCCCTCGGTACAAAAGTAACGGCAGAAGGGTCTGTCGATAAAAAGTGAAAGGGTAAGGAAAGCCCCTGTCAGCAGGGCCGCAGCCGGTATGACCGCCCCTCCGAGTCCCGTTAGAAATCCCATGGACTGGGAGTAGGGCGTCCCCAGAAAATAGATGAATCCCAGGCCTGTAAAGCTCAGAACAAAGAGGAGGTAACGGAGAAATCTCAGGTATTTCTCCCATCCCGGGGGGAGGGAAAAATGAGGGATATGAAGTCTGCGGCCCAGTTTTCCCAGTAGTTCCTGAAGGTAACCGAACGGGCAGAGCCAGCCGCAGTGAAACGCTCCGAAAAACAGGGAGGAAACCATGAAAATTCCGATGAGGAAGAAGCTTTTATAGAGAATTCCGAGAAAGAGGAGACTCCCGAACAGGACAGGAGTTATCATGCGCATCAGGGAGTACCAGGTTTGTTTCATCAATTCTTTTCTCCTTTTCATGCCGATGATGAATCGGCTTTATGAAAAGAAGAATAGAGGCTGATTATGAAGGAAATGTGAACGGGAGATAAATATTATTGAGCTTCGGGATTATGTCTGCCGGGAGCGGCGATAGAGAAGTAGATGATACGGAACATCTCCTCCATAATTTCTTTTCCCGAAAGGCTATATTGTTCCAGCATCCAGTTTCTTCTGACGGCCAGTTTCTGCATGGTGGACTGAATCATCGTCATATAGGTGAAGGCGGTTTTGAAGGGATCGCTGACAAGGGCCAGGGAGTTGTCCTTCTGCCCCTCCTCCAGAATTTCTCCCAGGAGAGTGGTTATGTTTTTTATAGCCCTAAGACATTCTCGGGCTTCCTTATCAGACGTATCCTCCGGCTTGATTCTGTAGTCGAAAAGCAGGGTGAATACGAGCTGGTCGAAATCATCCTTGTAGAAGTCAAGATAGGCGTCGCTTATCTTTTTCAGCTTTGAATAGGCGTCGCCCTTTTCCTCTTTAATCGCTTGTTTTAGACGATTGAGGAGAAGAGCATAGGCATCGCTCATGACGCGGAAGGATATTTCTTCCTTGCTTTTGAAATAAAGGTAGAGAGTCCGACGGCTCAATTCCGATTCCTGTGCGATGTCGAGCATTGTCGTGCTGCTGTACCCTTTGTTAATAAACAGTACTCGTGCGGCATTCAGAATTTCCTGGATGCGCTTTTCCTTTTCCCTTATTTTTCTCTCTACTATACCCATAAAGTAATTAAAACCGGGATATCATTTCATGTCAAGTTTCAGTTTTTTCTTTTTAGTCTTGACTAGATTGCACACAGTGTGTAATTTAGATGCACATAGTGTGCAACGAATGCAAAAGGTGAAAAAATCAAAGGAGGGTTGTAATGCATAAACATCCCAAAATCGTTTTATCATTAGTTATCCTGCTGACCATTTTATTCGGAGTTGTGGCTCTATCCATTGTGATAGATAACGACCTGATGATTTTTTTCCCCGAGGACAATCCTTCCTTTGTCAGGAAAGAGGCTCTTGAGGATAATTACGGCAGTCAGCTGATGATGGATATCTGTATCACCACGGAAGAGGATTCCCTGATTAACTGGGAAGATCTGGATATGGTCGAAGCTCTTGTGGCGGACATCGAAGATCTGGAGTACGTGGAGGATGTACAGGCAATAACCAATACGGATTATCCTGTAGGAACCGATGAAGGCATGGCCGTGTCCAAGCTTATCCCCGAAGGGGAAGAGAGGACGGCTGAAAATCTGGTGGCCTTCAAGGAGCGTCTCCTGGACTGGACCGACGCTTACAGGAGAACTCTCTACTCGGATGACTTCAAATCGACGCAGATTCTCGTCAGTATTTCCAAGGACTGTCACTCCGAGCAGATCGGAGAGCTCCTGGACAATGTGAGGGAGCTTATCAAGCCTTACGACAAGTATCCCCTGACATTCCGCATCGCCGGTGACCCGGTTGTCACGCAGATCGGTAAACAGTATATGTACTCCGACCTGTATATTCTGATACCCTTTGTCGCCGTCGTTCTTTTCCTGTGCCTTTTCCTCTCATTCAAGAGGATTTCCTCGGCCCTTCTTCCCCTGCTGACCGTGTTGATAGCAACCGTCTGGACCGTGGGAACCATGGCCATTTTCGGAAGAACATTCACGATTATTTCATCCTGTCTGCCCGTTCTCATTATTGCGGTGGGAAGCGCCTACGGGATCCATGTTATCAACCATTATTATCATGTGAAAAGCGAGAACAAGGGACGCAGTATCAAGGAGAACCTGGCTGACGGTATGAAGGGTGTTTTTCTTCCCATTCTGCTCGCCGGCGTTACCACCCTCATCGGCTTCCTTTCCATCCTGACCAGTCCGATTGTTCCCATGAAAGACTTCGGTCTCTTTGCCGGTATAGGTACGGTCTATTCTCTCCTGCTCTCTTTCTTCTTCGTTCCTGTGCTCCTTGAATGGGCCGAGAACAGACGGGCAAAGAGAAAAGGTGCAGACGATTCCGACGACGTGGATGAGGGAGGCCAGGGTGCCGCTCTTATGAGAATCACCTCCTTCTCTGTGAAGTATAAAAAAACTACCGTCTTCACTATCCTGATTCTGGCCGCCCTCTCCTTCTGGGGACTGACACAGATCAATGTGGAGAGTTCACTTATCGGATACTTCCCCTACAATGAGCCTATCCGCCAGGACAGCCGTTTTATCGATGACCACTTCGGCGGTACCAATATGTTCAACGTGGTATTTGCCGCGGAAGAGGGAAAGGACCTGACCGATCCGGCGGCCCTGAAAGCCATGGACGATATGAAGCAGTTCCTTCTGGACCGCTATCCCGAGACGGTGGGACAGATCATCTCCTACAGCGATTTCATCAAGCGGATGAATCAGATCATGAACTATCCCGCAGCGGTAGAAAGCAGTTCGGCTGCTGACGACTTCGGCGGAGATGACGCCGTGGCGGACGACAGCTTTTTCGGCGGGGACAGTTTCTACGAAGATGATTCGGCAGGAACGGACAGTTTCTTTGACGATTCCACCTCCGGTATGGACAGTTTCTTCGGAGACGATAGCGCCGGTACGGACAGCTTTTTCGACGATTCCGCCTCCAGCGAGGGAACGGATAGTTTCTTCGGAGACGATATGGCCGCTGCCGAACCTGCCGCCGCCGGCGGTGATGTTACGGCTGAGTTCGTTCCCCTTTCCCGGGAAATGAACATTCAGGAACTCATCATGCTGATCAACGACAGTGTAACCGCCGGAGACAATGCCGAGCTTTCCCTGTCCGAACTCACCGAGAAGCTGAAGGAGCTGACCAACTACAACGGAGCCGCCTACTATGAGATCCCCTGGGATCTGGAGAAATATCCCGTGGCGGAGAGGGACGAGCTGAAAAACCTGATCGCCCAGTATCTGCTGCTCTACTCCGGCTCTCTGGATAAGTATGCCAACGATTCTCTCAAGCCCACCGAGGCGAGAATGATGATTCAGCTTAAAACCCACGGTTCGGCCGAGACGGATATGATTATCAAAGAGATTGAGGCATTTGCCGACAGGAATCTGCCCGAGGGGTATTCCATAAGCTGCGCCGGTATTGCCGAGCTGGAGCTGGCTCTGACCAACCTTATTCTCTCTTCGCAGATGTCCAGCATTCTGTTTGCCCTGCTGGCCGTCTTCCTCATCATTGCCTTTACCTATAAATCACCCCTGGCCGGTGTTATCGGTATCGTGCCTCTGACCCTGTCCATACTGATGAACTTCGGTCTGATGAGTCTTCTGGGAATCAACCTGGATATGGTAACCGCCATCATCGCCTCCATCGCTATCGGAATCGGTGTGGACTATACGGTTCACTTCCTTTCCCGCTACAAGATAGAGAGAGCCCTGTCCGATGATCTCGTTCAGGTAACGAGAAACACGGTCCTTTCCACGGGACGGGGCATTATCATCAACGCCCTCTCCGTAGGTCTGGGGTTTGCGGTTCTCTGCTTCTCCCGGTTCCTGGTTCTCAGGTACATAGGTATTCTCGTGGCCATCATCATGGCTACGTCCAGTATGGGAGCGCTGATTATTCTGCCCCTCATCCTTAATAAACTGGATCCCCGTTTCATGAGAAGAAAAGACGGGGACGTATCGACTAGTAAGAAATCCGCCTGATAGAGCGGCATCATGCCGGCCTGGTGCCGGCGAAGGAGTTAAATCATGAAATTACTGAAAAAAGGAGCTCTTATCGGGAGCTTGGTTATGCTGAATGCCGGACTTTTTGCCATCACCGGTACGGAAATTGCCCAGAACGCCCACGATGTCAAGGACCCCGCCACGACCCACGCGGCCGTGAAGATGGATCTGGTAAGCGCCAACGGCGACGTTGACTCCCGCATGGTAGAAGAGTGGAGCACCGAAGACGGAGACCTGGAATCCACCGTTATGGTTTTCCGCAGCCCCGCTTCCGTGGCCAACACCCGGTTTCTCCAGAAGGAGAACGACGGCCGCGATGACGACAGATGGATCTACCTGCCCGCACTGAAAAGAGTTCGCCGTATCGCCGCTTCCGACGGGGGAAAATCCTTCATGGGAACCGACATGACCTATGACGACATGGGGTCCCGTTCTGTTGATCAGGACACCCATGAGCTTATCGGCGAAGAGACATACGAATCCTGGGACTGCTACAAAGTAAAGGGGCAGGCCAAGGATCCGGAAGATTCCCAGTACGCTTACAGAATCACCTGGTTTGACAAGGCTACCTGGTACCCCGTGAAAATCGAGATGTATGACAAATCCGAACAGCTTGAAAAGGTCATGGTTGTGGAGAGACTTGAGAATATCGACGGTTATGACACTCCTATGGCAGTGAAAATGACCAATGTTCAGACCGGACACTATACCGAAGTGACCATGATGAAGATCGTTTTCGACGAACCCATCAGCGACAGACTTTTCACCACCAACTATCTGGAACAGGGCCGCTAAACTTATCCGGGCCCGACCTGAAAAGGGGAGGGCCTTCTATAACAAGGAGAAAAAACATGAAAAATATTGCTATCTGCGTGTTAACCCTCATGATGATAATAGCTCCCCTCGCCGCCGATGATTTTGACTTCGGCGACCTGATGGGCGGTGATGATACCAGCATGGGATTCGAAAGCGCTCCCGCCATTGAAGTGGCCGGAAGCCTGGCCGTTCCTTTCAGGGCTGGCTGGGGAGACTGGGCCGATTCTGACAGCTGGGACAGCGATTCCTTCGGTGAGGGAAGCTGCTCGGTCAATCCGGACATGACTCTGGACCTCTCCTTCTCTTCGGACAAGGCGGAGTTCAAGGCCGATCTTAATATAAATGAAGCTGACCTGGAGGACAATCTCTTCGACGAGCTGTCCCTGACTTACTACGGCGACAGAATGACCGCTATTTTCGGTTGGCAGAAAGTGGTCTGGGGCAAGGGCGACAAAGTACACGTACTGGACCTTCTTAATCCCATGGACTACTCCGATTTCCTGAATCCCGAGTACCTGGACCGCAAGATCGCCCAGCCCATGATCAATGTGGCAATTCCCAACAACATGAACGGCAAACTGGAACTGGTCTTCGTTCCCTTCTTCGAGGCCGATCAGCTGGCTTCCGACGGAGAATGGATGATGAATGAGACAAAGACTCTGGTCGATACCGTCACCGGTTTCGTAGAAAATGCCGCCGTTTCGAGTTATGCATCCGATTATAGCAGCTACTACACCTATTTTTCCGGTTTGGGATATACTGCCGCTCAGGCTGATGCCGCTGCTAACGGTGCCGCCTCCGCTGCCCAGACCATGTTCCTTTCGGAAAACAGCAGCATCGATGCCTTCCTCCCTGACACGAACTCCCTGAAGTACTTTCAGGCCGGTACCCGTTACACCGCCACGGTGGGACAGGTCGATCTGGGCGCCGTTTACTATATCGGCCGTTACAGAACCCCGAGTGTCAGCGGCACCGACTTCGCCAGCCTGAATATCGACTACGATCCCATGCAGGTCTTCGGACTCGAAGCGGGCGGAATCCTCGCCGGTTTCAACCTGCGCAGTGAGGCGGCCTATTACATGACACAGGACCTCGCCGGAGACGATCCGGATGTGCATAACAACAGCCTGAACTATGTTGCCGGTTTCGACCGGGACATACCGGTCCATAACCTGAATGTGAACTTTCAGGCCACCGGAAGCTATATGCTGAATCATGATGACACTCAGGTCGCCGGAGATGTCGAGAACGGCAGCGACGCCACCGAGACAACCCTGGTTCTGAATGTCTCCGATTCCTTCAACCACGAAAAGGTGAAACCGGAAGTCACCGTTACCTATCGTGCCGAGGATTTTTCCGGCATGGTAAAACCCGCCGTAGAGTGGGATGTGGATGGAAACCTTTTCCTTGAACTTAGCGGAACCGTTTTATGGGGCGATGAGGATACTTTCTTCGGTCAGTTTGACGAGAACGATTTTATCTCTCTGGAAGCTTCCTACCAGTTCTAATCATAAGTATTTTAGTTTTTGCAGGGCTGCCCTCACCGGACAGCCCTTTTTTTATGCCCGGGAGATCCTGTAGCGGCTGAGAACCGTTACTACATCCTTGAGGGAGGTGTCGGTTCGTTTATTCTGCTCAAGAAGCCGCTCCGATTCCTTTGCTATGGATTCGGAATGACCGGATATATCCTTGATGGCCTCGGTGACATTCTGATTGATATCACGAATCACCGTGACGGCATCCAGAATCTCCTTGTTGCCTATCTGCATCTCATTCGACCCCTGAATGACCCCTTCCGATACTTTTTCCAGGTCGTTTATGGCTTTCTCAAGTCCCTTGGAAAAGGCGATGACATTTTCCGAGAAACCGAACATTCTATCAAGGGATGACTGAACATCGGTCACATTCCCATCCATCTGGGAAAAGGAATCCTGCATATCCTTGAACCCTCCCCCTATCTTATTGATACGGGAAAGAACCTGTTTCAGATTGTTGCCGATGCTCTTGGACTGCAGGGATGCGGTCTCCGCCAGTTTTCTGATCTCTTCGGCTACCACGGCAAATCCCCGTCCCGAATCTCCGGCGTGGGCCGCCTCGATAGCGGCGTTCATGGCAAGGAGATTGGTTTGTGCGGCCACGGAGGCAATGAGGGTGTTGGCTTCCAGCAGGTGTTGTGAATCCTGGGTGATCTGTGTGATTTCTTCCTCCATGGTCTGAAGCTGCTCCCGGCTCTCCGCCGTAGAAGACGCCAGGGCGGTACTGTTTTCCCGGCCCCTTCCGGATATTTCCATGAGCCGCCCATTGGACTCTGTCAATTCGGCAAGAGATTCGGATGAAACCTGGAGTATCTCCTTCTGTTTTTCTATGGAATCGCCCAGGGATTCGATGTTCCGGGCCAGCTGTTCAACGGCGGCGGTCGTTTCTACGACACTGGTGCTGTGTTCTTCCATTTGTTCCGAAGTGTGGTTGAGATGCTCCCTTATGACGGTAAGAGCCGAAGCCATCTCTTCCACCCGGTGGCCCAGCTCACTCTTATCCTTCTCCAGATCCTCGACATTGTTCAGGATCAGGCTGAATCCGCCGTTAAGACTGACAAAGAGATTGTTGGCCATCTGACTCAGCAGACCGATTTCATCGGTGGAATTGACAGGTATGGAGACAGTCAGATCCCCCGATGAGCCGGTTTGAAAATTGGTCAGCATGTCCTGTACGGGAGTGATCATGTTTTTCATAATGAGGGTAAGCATCATGAGCATGAATATCAGGGCCGATAACCCCGCTATCAGGAACAACTGGATTCTGGGGAGGGGAAGAGTTCTGCCCAATTCCACGGCGATGGAGGAGATCATCTCAATATGAAGGAACATGATTATCGTTCCGACAAAGGAGCAGAGGATTCCCAGGGACAGCTTGAAACGGAGAGAAAATATCGTTTCCAGTTCCTTGCTGTTTTCCCGGACGACCTTATCGTAGCGGGTATTGACTACCGCCATTAAAGGAATAAATATCATAAGGAAGAAAGGAACAATCCAAAGGATGGTAAACAAGACCCTTCGGGGGAAAGCTATTTTAACCAGAAGTCCCAGATTGACCGCCCCTCCGAGGCATACAACAAGAAAGAGGATAGACAGATTGAGCATCAGGCTAATCCCGAACTGGCGCTGACTCTTCCAGTCAAGGGCTTCTCGTTCCTTCTTCCCGTATCGGGAGAGGGGAAGAAGGGCCAGGGCGGCCCCGGCTGCCAGAGTAACAAGGGCGCTGACCTTGATCAGAGGGTGAAGGGCTATCTGGATAAGCTCATCGGTTGTGATAAAGCCGCTGAGAAAGGAAAAAAGCGTCAGAAAAACGGGCGCCGTAAGGGGAAAGGAAATAAAAAGGGTCAGAACAGCCCTTCTCAGTCTTTTAAAATTATCTTTGTTCATGATGTCCTGCCTCGGGATTTTATGTCTACATTATTACATTGTAGTCATTACCCGGGACAAGTCAAACTTTTTTTATCCGAGAGAATCGGCTTTTCTCTGCCGCTCCCAGACCATCAGGGACAATTTCTTTCGGGCCGTTCTTTCTTCCAGAATCCCCATGCAGTTTCCGTCCTTATCCGTCAGGGAGAGGAAATCGCGGTTGTTCTTTTTCATCAGGGCAAAGGCCTCCTGGGCACCAGCCTCGGCAGGACATGTTCCCAGGAGGGGCAGCATGATGTCATGGGCCAGGAGGAAAGGAGAAAGTTCAGAGGCGATGAAAGTATCTTTGAGAGTATCGATCGTGATAATGCCTATGACCTTCTTTTCCCTGTTGATAACCGGATAGACCAGGTCGTCCCTTTCGGAAAAAATCTGAAGGATCTGCTCGATGGTCTTGTTCTCTTCGATCATCATGGTATTGGTCATCAGGTCGGACGCCAGGCTCCTGGCAATCAGATCCTCTTCGGTGATATTGAGTCCCGTCTCCCCCGCCCGGTCCACGGCGAATTTGACGCTGGGGGGACCGAGCAGCTGAACGACGAAGGTCGTCGTCGTCACGACCATGACGATGATTCCCCCCAGGGGATCGGGAAAGGTCTGCCCGGCGATCACGGAGAGCCCCACGGCCACACCGGCCTGGCTGAGAAGACAGAAGGGGAGATATTTCTTCACCGTGGCCGGAGCCTTGGATATTATCGCTCCCAGGGTGGAACCGAGAAACTTGCCTCCCGTCCGTCCGATAAGGAACAGGGCGGCCAGCAGAGCCACCAGTCCGTTTATGGAACTAAGGTCCATTTTGCCTCCCACCATGACGAAAAACAGGACATAAATGGGGGGGGTGAATTTTTCCACGAGGGCAAAGAGGTTTTTACTCTTTTTGGGAGAGAAATTCACCATGAAGAAGCCCATGGACATGGCGCACAGTATCGTATCCAGATCAAGGATCTGGGTGAGGCCGATTATCAGCAGAATGATTCCCAGAGAGAATACAAGAATCTTGTCATCATCGATATAACCGCGGATCAGTTTGGAGAGTCCCCAACCCATAAGCGAGCCGACGATAATGGAGCCCCCTATCTCCCAGGCAAGCATCAGAAGGCCCATTCCCAGGCCGCCCGTCGCTGTCCCGAGAAGAGCTCCCGCCACGCTGGTTGCCACGGCGAATAAAAGGAGGGCCACGCCGTCATCCATCGCTACCAGTCCCAGGACTGTTGTTGTGAGCGGCCCGCGGGTTTTGTTCTCCCACAAGACGTCGGTTGTCGCCGCCGGTGCGGTGGCCGAGGAGATTGAGCCCAGGAGCAGTCCCAGAGCCAGGGCTTGTTTGAAATCGTGAAAAATGAAAAAACTGCCCAGGGTCACCAGGACGGATACAACGAAGAATGCCAGAAGCGCTTCCAGGAGCAGAATCCAGGTGAACTGGCTGCCGTATTTCCTGAGGGTTTTGATCTTCAGTTCCCCGCCGATCATAAACCCGATCAGCGCCAGGGCGAAAGAGCTGAAACCCTGCAGATTGACAATTGACTGCCGGGAAATCAGTTTAAGACCAGACTGCCCCAGGATGATGCCTATGGCTATATAGCCGACAACCTGGGGAATCTTGATTTTCTGGAAGAGTCTTCCGCCGGCGGAACCGAGAAAAAGAACCAGACCAAGGAGAAGAATGACGTTGAAATGTCCGGGAGTTACCGATTCGATAATCCGGGAAAATTCATTCATTGGGTACGCTCGTGATCAGTTCGTATATCTCTTTGTGCGTGGCGGCTTTCATGAGAGCGTTCCTCTTGTCATCATCTTTGAGGCGCTCCATTATCTGCGAGAGGAGACGTATATGCTGTTTATGCTGGTTCTCTCCCACCAGGATCATGACAATCAGCTTCACCGGTTCGTTATCGATGCTGCCGTAATCTTCTATACCCGGGGGAGAGATGCCCAGGGCGGCGATGGGTTCGGAAATTCCCTTGAAACGGACATGGGGGACACCTATTCCCATTCCTATACCCGTGCTCATAAGCTGTTCTCTGTAAAAGATTTCTCTTTGCAGATCTTCTCCGCTGGCAATCTTCCCTGTGGAAGAAAGACTTTCAATCATCTCCATCAGAGCTTCGGTTTTTGTTGATTCCTGCAGGATGAGGCAGTTTTCCTCGTGAAATATATTTTTTAGATCCATTGTACACCTCTCAGAATATTGGCATCACCATATTATGTCTATTAATGTCCATCTATGTCTATGGGCGTTAAGAGCTTCTCGGGAAAAAAAAGAAACCCCGGCGCCGTTAAATCTCAATCCCTATGAATACTCTTACCGCCACTCCTATGGCGAACGAGAGGGCGGAAACTCCCAGGCTCAAGCCTGCCATTTCCAGAAAATGCCGGACAAAGGAGAGTTCCTTCGCCACGGACAGATAGAAATTGAACAGGGCGATAATCACCACCGCCGTCAGCAGGGTCACGACCAGGGCCAGGATGAAATTTTCCATGAGAAGGAAGGGAAGCACCAGCAGAATGACGGTGACAATATAGGCGAAGCCCGTGTAGATGGAGGCGGTCAGGGCTTTCGCTCCCTTTTCCTGCGCCCGGTGGGAGAGGAATTCCGAAGACGCCATGGAGAGGGAAGCGGCGATTCCCGTGATCAGTCCGGTTAATGCAATGAGCCGGGTATTCTGGAAGGCGAAGGTGTAGCCGGCCAGGGCCCCCGTGAGTTCCACCAGGGCGTCGTTCAGCCCCAGGACGATGGAGCCCACGTATTCCAGCCTCTCTTCCTGCAGCATATTCAACAGCTCTTTCTCGTGCTTTTCTTCATCCTTCAGTATCTGTTCAAGTCCGGGGACTGTATCAATCCGGCTCCCGTACTGCTTCTGCGCTCCCTCCTCCAGCTTTTCCACCATTTTCAGGGTAAAGGTCAGGCCGAGAAGACGGGCGCAGAATATGACGAATCCGGCATAGAGGCGATTGGGCTTCACATCCACTCCGGACAGTCTATGGAAAATCTCGTAATGGCTTTTTTCATCCCGGGAAAACTGCGCCAGGAGGCGGCTGTTTTTTTCGTCCTTTTCCATTCGTGCCAGTTTGCTGTAGAAAAGGCTGGCGGTTATCTCTTCTTTCTGGAAGCTGATGAGCATTTTTCTTGTTTTCTGATCCATGTTCTCTCCTGTCGGGCCGTGCCTGATATGATCCCCGGTATGGTTCTATCTTCCTATATTGGGGGTAATCAATCAAGAGGAATAAGGATTAAATGTTCCCCTCGGGATATCGGTCCCAGAGCGGAACGTCCTCCTTATCTGAGAATCTTGGCCTCAATGCCGAGTGAAAGATCCGGCTGCCAATAAAGCCCCGGGACAAACAGGGAGAATCCCGACGAATCATTCCTGCTTCCCGAGAGCCCTCCCCCGCAGAAGAAGGAGAAAACCTCGCCCGTCCTGACTCCGACTCTCAGTGTCGCACCTGCGGAGTTTTCCGTTTTGGAGAAGGATTGGAATTTCTGGGTCGTTTTCCCTTCCCCTTCAAGATAAAACGATTCACTTTCGTATCTGTATCCTGCGGCGAAGGAGGAGGAAAGATATTCGTCAGCGTAATTGTAACCGGCGGACAGGGAGCAATAGTAGCCGCCGAGCCCGCTCTGAACCGTCAGGTAAGTCGAGCCCGGGGGGCCCGCTTCGGCCCGAAGATTTACCCAGGCGTTCCTGTGGAAATTGAAGAGCCCGAAAGATTTGATGTCTTCCCCTGCTGCGAAGTTGAAAACCCCTATCTGCTTGCCTTCTCCGGTCGATGCAATGTTGAATATTCCGATCTGAGTTCCTGTCAGCTCTCCCGTCAGGTTCAGTACTCCCGCGATCTGGGTGCCATAGGTCTTTCTCGCATAGTTTAGGCAGCAGATCTGGACACCTTTCAGATCACCCGTTTCGTTAAGTACCCCGGACAACTGCAGGCCTTCGGTTTTTTGGGCCCAGGAAACTCCCGTAGAGAGATGGAGACCGTGAACATAATCTGCCTCCGAAGCGACCATGCCCAGGCATATTCCGGTAGCTTCCCTCACCCCACTATATATGGGTACAGGTACGAACTGAAAGATAATAGGCCTTTCCACAGTAATTTCATTTTCTGTCTCAGCCGAGCCCATAACAGCCGCCGTAAGATAAATAATCGCCAGTATCATCAGGTTTTTACTGTCAGGTAACTTCATTTAGAAAGCACCCTTACCTTTCCGTCTCCCGAATGGGCTGCAAGAGTATTCTGGGAAGTCCCAATTTGGCCTTCCAGCCTGTGGGAGTCATATATGGTAACCGGGCCGATGGCGGGCAGATCTGTTCCGACCGATCCCAACGCGCTGGAGAGGCTGAGGTCAAGCTGGGAGTCCGCCGGGACAAATACTGTGATTTTCCCCAACTTCGACACCAGCCGGGAAGTTCCGCTGTATTCTGAGAAATCGATGAGGATATTGCCGTCCGCCGTTTCAGCGTCAACGGATCCCGTTATATTCCGGGCGGTTATCTTTCCCAGTTTTCCCCTTAATCTCCAGGTCCCGGCGCTGACATTGTCGGCTTCGAAATTTGAATCGGCTCCCATGGACATTTCCACCGCTCTGAACTCCGAGTCGGTAACCGTCAGATTCGCCTTTTGCATGTTGACGGTCAGCGTCCCGGTCCTAAGCTCCTCAATGCTTGTTGGCACAGAAAAATCCTTAAGCTCCAATTCCCCTTCCCACGTTTCGGGAACGAGAATGGTAATCTCAATTGCCCCGATACGTATGCCAATGCCGAATGAATCCACCGGGGAAAGGGATACCGCAGCCTCGCTTCCCCGGCGGGCGTGGGTCACGGCCAGGGGGGTAATGCGTCCCAGGGAGCGGCGGCCTTTCTGGATTACGGCCAGTTCATCCCCCTCCCAGCTTTTTACCGTAGCGGTTGTCGTTACGATGTTCACGCCCAGCCGGACTTCCTCAAGACTATCTCCGTTCACTACGATTTTTTCCAAACCGTTAATCGGTATGCGTGTCTCTTTATCGATAGACTCAGCGGAAAGCGGATAGAGCAGCAAGAATCCGAATAACAGTACTTGTCCTAAAAATGCTTTGGCCATAAAGCATCCTCCTGAAATATTTTTCATAAGTCTGCTCTCTGACCGGCATGCCAGCCATCCTATATTGATGGGATTTTGGGGAAAAGGAGAATCACATGGATATGTGATCAGGATCGGGGATGGTCTCCGCGAAGGAGATTTATCAGTTCCACTTTGCTGTTCACGTCGGTTTTCCTGTAAATATTCCTGATATGCGTCTGAACGGTTGCCAGGGAGATGCAAAGCTTATCCGCAATATCCTTATACCCTTCGCCGTTAATCAGAAGGTGGATAACCTCTTCTTCTCTCGGGCTGATGGCGCAGGACTTGAGGAGTGCCGGATCGATTCTGGCCGATGAGTCCATCTTTCGGGTTGTGGAGCTAAGTGTGAAAACCGTAAGCAGTGTGGACACGATCAGGGCATAGGCGGGCAGTACATGGAAAATACTCAGATCTCTCTGGAAATGCAGTTTACTCCAGAGGCCGTAAAGAATATCGATGAGGAATACGGCGACAATAATCAAAAGGCCTAGAGAGAACATGATGGCTTTGAGGCTGCGGTGCCGGGGCTGCCACGAAAGGACTAATGAAGTAAGGGCATAGATGGAAGAAGCCATGAAGGAGAGAAATAGGGCGAGCTGGAGAAGGCCGGTGATCAAATCGATGGGCGAAGACAGAAAAAGGGGCGTAGCCCTCAGGAATTGCCCTCCCCCATAGAGAATGAATAGGGGGAATATGGGAAAGGCAAGAAGGGGCGGAGCTTTTCTGTCGCCGCTCCCGGGAAAGACGGCGGCGGGGATGAAAAGGAAGGAAAAGGATGAAGCTGTCAAGCCCAGAAAGAAGGTGAATTGGAAAAGCTGATAATACCTGCTTTCCGTTTCAAAGGCCTTTTGGTAATAAGCGAATATTACAAGAGAGACAGAGAGTACCATGAAGAGGAGGGAAATCTCCGTGAAGAGGATAATGCGGAAGGGGCGCCTGCCGTACCTTGCTGCCGCGAGAGCGGAAATCGCCGTTCCCGCGATGATCGCCGTATACGTGATGAACCAGAAAATAAGCTGTCCGTAGGGCATTGGCTTCACTCCGGATTTGGATTGCTTCCCCGCGGAAGAACGGGGCGCGCGAGTTCATTTTTACATTTCCCGATATTTTATTCAAGAGACGTAACGGAGGCTTTCAGGAGGGTTTCACGCCGTTGGCACAACTCTGTTGGTGTATTCACACTATTGCTTCTAGTACAATGTCCTATTGCTTGTTTTGTACTATTTCGTTGCGGGATCTGACAAATTGCTTTATAATGTCAATATAAAGCCGTTCCTTTCAGGATCTTTGCAAACCTCCTGCAGAGGGCGGCCGGCAGCTTCGGCGGCCACTCCGCCGGAGCTTCCCAAGGAGATGTTATGGCTAAAGGAAAAGTCACCTTTATTACGGATAGATGCAAGGGCTGCGGTCTCTGCGTGAATGCCTGCCCCAAGGGCATTCTGGAAATTGACCGGAGCATAATCAATAAGAAAGGATATCAGCCGGCGCACATTGCGCGCCCCGATGAATGTATCGGCTGCGCGGCCTGCGCTCTCATGTGTCCCGATCAGGTTATTACGGTGGAAAGGGAGTAGGCTATGGCAAAAGTATTAATGAAAGGAAACGAAGCGGTGGGAGCCGCTGCGATCAAGGCGGGATGCCGCCTCTTCTGCGGTTATCCCATAACGCCCCAGAACGAGATCCCCGAGTATATGTCCCGTGAGCTTCCCAAGGTGGGCGGCACATTCATTCAGGCCGAGAGCGAAGTGGCCGCCATCAATATGGTGTACGGGGCCGCCGGTGCGGGAGCCCGGGTCATGACCTCCTCCTCCAGCCCGGGAATCGCCCTCAAGCAGGAGGGCATCAGCTATATCGCCGGTGCCGAGCTGCCCTGCGTCATCGTGAATATGATGCGCTGCGGGCCGGGACTGGGGGGCATTCAGCCCGGACAGGCCGATTACTACCAGGTGACTCGGGGCGGAGGCAACGGCGACTACAACATGCCCGTCTACGCACCCTATTCGATACAGGAGATGGTGGATATCATCTCCGACGCCTTTGATCTGGCCGATAAGTACCGCACTCCCGTCATGATCTGCGGCGACGGCATGCTGGGACAGATGATGGAGGCGGTAGAGTTTCCTGATAAGGATGTTCCTGTTCCCGCACCGGAGGATAAAGCCTGGGCAACCACCGGAACGAAGGGTAAGCGCAAGCCGAATATCATCAACTCCCTCGACATAATTCCGGAGAGCCTGGAAGACCACTGCCTGGCCCTGGACGCCAAATGGCAGAAGATAAAGAAAGAGGAGTGCCGCGTCGAGCTGATCGGCGTGGAGGATGCGGATATCGTCATAACCGCCTACGGAACCATGGCCCGTATCGCCATGAACGCCCGCAAGGCGCTGGCCGAAGAGGGCATCAAGATGGGAATCATACGTCCCATTACGATATGGCCCTATCCTTACCACGCCTTCGACGGCATAGGTAAGGACTGCAAGGCCGTCCTGTGTGTGGAAATGAGCATGGGGCAGATGCTGGATGATGTGAAAATTGGCGTGAGCGGACGTTACCCCGTACATTTTTACGGCCGCACGGGCGGGATCGTTCCCCTGCAGGAAGAGATCGTCGAAGAAGTGAAGAAAATATTGGGAGGTGCCCAATGAGTACCGTTTTTTCTAGAACCGAGGGGCTGGTAGACACCCCCACCCACTACTGTCCCGGGTGTACCCACGGGATCATACACAGGCTGATAGGCGAAACCCTGGAAGAACTGGGCGTTCTGGGCCATGCGGTGGGCATCGCCCCCGTGGGATGCGCCGTCTTCGCCTACGACTACTTCAACTGCGACATGCAGGAAGCGGCCCACGGCCGGGCGCCGGCCGTAGCCACCGGCATCAAGCGCACCCTGCCGGGCAACGTGGTCTTCACCTATCAGGGAGACGGAGACCTGGCCGCCATCGGTACGGCCGAGACGGTCCACGCCGCCGCCAGGGGCGAAAACATCACGGTTATATTTGTCAATAACGCCATATACGGCATGACCGGAGGCCAAATGGCGCCCACCACTCTGGTGGGACAGAAATCCACCACCAGTCCCCTGGGACGGAAAAAGGAACTCCAGGGAAGCCCCATACGCATGTGCGAAATGCTGGCCACCCTGGACGGCCCGGCCTTTCTGGAACGGGTCTCCGTGCATAATCCGGCCAACGTCAGAAAAGCCAAGAAAGCCATCAAATCCGCTTTCGAAGCCCAGATCGCCAAAAAAGGGTTCTCCATGGTCGAAGTGCTCTCCACCTGTCCCACCAACTGGGGAATGAGCCCGGTGAAATCTCTTGAATGGCTGGAAGAGAACATGATGCCCTATTATCCTCTGGGAAATTATAAGAACTGGGAGGAAGAGTAATGGGAAAGTCGATTAACGAAGAGATCATTATAGCCGGTTTCGGCGGTCAGGGCGTCCTGTCCATGGGAATGCTTCTGGTTTACGCCGGAATGGTGGAAGGGAAAAACGTCTCATGGCTTCCCAGCTACGGCCCCGAAATGCGCGGTGGCACGGCCAACTGCAATGTCATCATTTCCGACGATATGGTGGGAAGCCCTGTTATATCCCAGGCGGATACCCTCATTGCCATGAATCTTCCCTCTCTGGAGAAATTCGAATCCCGGGTTAAACCGGGCGGGAGAATCCTGGTAAACAGCGATCTGATCGATAAAAAGGTATCCCGTACCGATGTGGAAGTATCCTACCTGCCGGTCAATACGACGGCCATGGCGGGCGGCGGATCGGACAAGGCGGCGAATGTGGTCATGCTGGGGGCTTATACGGCCTTAACAGGATTCCCCGGAAAAGAAGCGGTTTTCCAGGCCTTTCATAAGGTCTTCGGAGAGAAGAAAGCCCATCTTATCCCCATGAACGAGGAAGCCTTTAACGAAGGGGCCGGACTGATTTAAGCCGTGAATAGACCATTCGGGCGAAAAGGACAGGGTTATATCTCCTGTCCTTTTTTTATTTTGTCTTTTTTCTTAATATGAGGTATAACCTATAGTTAGGAGAGAAAAATGAAACGCCCCGTCCAGATCCCCCTCTTCAGGGGAAAAAGGAATAAAAAATGAAAAAAGTGTTATTATCTGCCGTTCTGCTTCTCGTTCAGCTTTCTGTCTGGGCTAAAGCTCCCGAATGGGTGACCCATCTTCCTTTTACGGAGGATGCTTTCTGGGGAGTCGGTTCGGGAGAGTCTCTGGAAATCGCCGTGGACAAAGGAAAGCAGGATATACTCATGCAGCTGTGCAGCCAGGTCGAAGCGGTGATTTCCATGGAAACGCGCAGCGACGGAGGCGAAGAAAGGGTAACGGAAAAACTGGATGCCGTGATCGGCGGCAATTCGCTCCGGGGAGCCTCGGTTGAATCGACCTACGAAGAGGACGGCCGCTACTGGGTTCTGATGAAGTACTGCGACGATTGCGGGCAGATGCTCGTAGGAAGCGCCCTGCAGTGTTTTGAGGATGAGCTGAGTTCCGATGTGGAGGATATTATGGTCCGCTTCGAGGATAAGACGACCTTTCAGGCCGTCATGCTGGAACGGAGACTTCAAGAGCTGAGTCTGGAAGATTACCGGTCCGATGATCTCTCCCTTATCCTGGATGGGAAGCAGATCGTGATCATGATCATGAATTTCCTTCCCAATGACGATACCCTGACCCCATCCCAGGAGGAAGGGCTGGCCCAGCTGAGCCGAGGGCTTCTTTCCGAGCTGGAGAGCATGAATTACACCGGTGTTTCCATCGTGGGCCATGCCAATCCCATGGGGGAGGCCGATGAAGAGGCGGAATTGAGGGAACTGTCCCGTAAAAGAGCCCAGACAATGGCCGATTTCCTCCGGGCCGCGGGTGTCGTCGTTTCCGATGTCTCCTGGAGGGGGGGAGAGGAGAGGATTGCCGATGGTTCCACCAAGAAAGGCCGCAGCCGCAACAGGCGGGTCGAAATCTTTGTCGAGTTCGAGTAGGGGGAAGGGGCTCCTCTAGAAGAACATTCTCACCGTGCCGAAGATGGTTACCAGAATGATCAGAAGGCGGAAGAGCTTATCCGGGATTTTATTCAGCAGAGCGAATCCCAGGGCGATTCCTACAAATACCATGGGAACCAGGGTCAGGGAGAGCCGCAGGGTATCCTCTTTGATCGTATTCCAGAAGAAGATGTGAATGGGAAGCTTAAGCACATTCACAATGAAGAAGAACACTGCTCCCGTGCCGATGAATATTTTCTTGGGAAGATCCAGAGCCAGCAGATAGGCCGCCATAATCGGTCCGGGGGCGTTCCCCAGCATGGAGGAAATTCCCCCCAGCAGTCCCGCTCCGTAGTGGATCAGCCTGTTGTCGGGGAGTTTGAGGTCGGAACCGTTGATCTCCTTCCAGATCATGAATACCAGGCAGATGGATACGATAACCGCCAGGATAAGGAGAAAAATCCTGTCCGGAACAATATTGCCCAGCAGCATGCCCGCAATCAATCCTATAATGGCCATGGGAAGCATCTTCTTCAGATAAGAGAAGCCCACATGCCCGCGGTAGATGATGAGGGAGCAGATGTCCCCGACGACCAGCATGGGAAGGATGACGCCCGTTGAAACCCGGGCGCCCAGAGCATTGGCGAAAAGGGGAATCGCAATTATTCCGATCCCCCTGAGTCCTGCCTTGTCCATTCCCATGAACATCGTCCCAACTGCCAGAATCAGCCACTGACTGAGTGTGGGAGATCCGGGCAATCGGGATAGAAAATCGGAAAAAATATCCAGCATTATTTGCCTAGCGAGTCCAGAAGGTCCAGACCGCTGAAGACGAAAAAGCCGATACCCACGGGAAAGGATTCCTCATCCACATCAAAGAGGGGATGGTGGTTGGCATACACAATGCCCTTTTCCTCGTTGCCCGCACCCAGAGTAATAAACGTACCGGGAGCCTTATCCAGATAGGCCGAGAAATCCTCTCCTCCCATCATCTGTTTGGCGGGGATTATGGCGGATTCCCCGTAGACTCTGGTCATGGTTTTCTTCACCGAATCGGTGGTTTCCTGGTCATTGATTACCGCTTTGTAGGTAAACTCGAAGGAGATCTCATACTCCGCTCCGTGGGCATCGGTCACGCCTTTGACAATCCGCTCGATGAAGGGGGGGATCTTTTCCCGGAAATCTTCGGTGACGCCCCGCCCGTTGAGGCCGATAACGGCATAGTCGGGAATCACATTGAAAGCTTCCCCGGGGGTATTGAACCGGGTGGCGCCCAGGACGAGGGGTTCGAAGGCTCCGGAATACCGGGCAACCACGTGCTGAATATTCAGAACAACCTGGGCTCCGATGGAAACGGGGTCTATACAGTGTTCGGGCATGGAGGAGTGGCCGCCCTTGCCCTTGATTTTTATTTCGCAGTTCATTCCGTCCGCCGTCATGGCGCCGTAGCCGATACCGATCTGTCCGCAGGGATTCATGGGGCTGATATGAAGACCGATGACCCGGTCAACGCCTTCCATCACGCCGGCGTCCACCATCTGGGAGGCTCCTCCGGGGGGAAGTTCTTCGGCATGCTGGAAGAAAAAGCGGAACTCGCCTTTAATCTGATCCTTCATTCCCGAAAGAATCTTGGCGGCACCCAGCAGCATGGCCGCATGGGTATCGTGTCCGCAGGCGTGCATGGCGCCGTCATTGGCCGAGGCGTAGTCGGCCGTGCTGTTCTCCTGCATGGCCAGGGCGTCGATGTCGGCGCGCATGGCCACAACGGGACCGGAGGGGTCGCCGATAAGACGGGCCATGACGCTGGTTTCCGTCGGTCTGGAGAGTTCAAAGTTTCCGAAAGATTCAAGCTTCTCATAGATAAACTTGGATGTTTCGAACTCTTTGAACGAGAGCTCGGGGTTCTTATGAATATGCCGTCTCCATGCGATTACGTCATCTTTGATAGATTCAATTGCTTCTTGTAATTCTTTATCTGACATCGTTGTTATCCTATATTAATGACGGGACCCGGCATAACCGGGCCCCGAAAATGCTTTTTTTTATTCAGCCAGGTCCCATTCGTTCACGTCATAGAACGTGCCGTAGAAACGGGGCTCACCCTTGATGAGTTTGTTGGAAACACCAAGGAGCTCCTGGTAGGAGTACAGGGTGATGAGGGGGAGTTCCTCATGCATGATTTTCTGAATCTCGTTGTAGTAGGTTCTCCGCACGGCGGGATCCGGCTCGATCCGTCCCTTGACAAAGTAATCGCTGAACTCTTTGTTGTGGTAGTCGGAAAAGTTCAGACCGGCACCCTCTTCAACCATGACGGAGATTCCATCGGGGTCGAGGAGGAAGTTGTTGCCGATGAGGAGCAGATCGAAGTCATGTACTCTTCCCTTCTGCATGATGGTGGGGAAGTCGTACTTGGTCATCTCGATCTTCAGACCTATCTCGGTGAGATTCTGGGTGATGATGTTGGCGGACTGCTCGCGGTCCTTGTTTCCGATGGGAACCACAAGGTTGATGGTTCTGTCGAAGTCCCAGCCGGCCTCTTCCAGCATGGCCTTGGCCTTGCCGGGATCATAGGTGTACTGTGGGATATCCTTGTTCAGGTAGGGGTTCAGAGAGGTGTAGGGGGGGTCCACGACTTCGCCCGATCCTTTCAGAAGCTTGTTCAGAATGGTCTCTCTGTCCAGAGCGTATACGATAGCCTGGCGGACTTTGGGATCGGTGATGGTGCCCACGTTGAAGAGCATCATCTGAACACTGGTGTTGGGTTCGGTCTTGGTCCAGATGCCGTCCATCTCCTTAACCGTGTCAAAGTCGGTACTGGGGAAAAGACCGATTCCGAGACCGGTGTTGAAGTGGATCTCTCCCGTTTCCAGCTGGGTGGCCAGGTTGGTGGAGGGAACGAGTTTGATGTACATGTTCTTGATCTTGGGAGCGCCGCGGTAGTAGTCCTCGTTGGCAACGTACTGAACGAACTGGTCCTTTTCGTAGGTTACGAATTTGTAGGGACCGCTGGTTACGTCGGGAGCCAGGAAGTAGGGGAGCTGTGCGAACTCGGCGGGATCGGCATCCTTGAGCACGTGCTTGGGAAGGATGAAGAGCTTGGTTCCGAGCTGTTCCCGGATCATGTTCAAGTCGATGGCCTGCTTCAGGGTGATCTCGAGGGATTTCTCGTCGAGAACCTTGATGGAAGAGAGTTCGGTTTCTCCCTCGGGGAGTTTGCCGTTCTCGGCAAGACCGGCGAACTGAGCGATATAGGTACCGATGTTCGTTTCGGTTTTGGGATTGGCGAGAAGGTTCAGGGTAAAGGCCACGTCTTCGGCGGTGATAGATTCGCCGTCGGTCCATTTTGCCTTGTCGTTGAGTTTGATATAAAGGGTCGTGGGATCCTTCAGCTCAAAGGTATCGGCCAGCATGGGCTCGAATTCGAGGGGTTTTACCATGCCGAGCAGAGAGTCGAACATGGGGCCCTGGTCATACTGGGACCCGATGTCCGGTGAATTCAGGGGGTTGAAGGTGATCGGGGGATTGACCTGTCCGATATAGATGGTCTTTTCCGCCGCCGCTTCATCTCCGCCGGAGCAGGACGCCAGTCCGGCAAAGAGAAGTACTGCCGATAAAACTGTTACGCTCAGTTTTATCCCATTGCTGAAAAATCGTTTTTTCATTTTTATAAGTTCTCCTTTATTGGTTTACTTTCTTCTTATATTATTGAACTTTTTTCGGGTCCAGGGCATCGCGCAGCCCGTCTCCGATAAAGTTGATTGACAATACGGTGATGACGATCATCAGACCCGCCGGAATCCACATCCAGGGCTCCTTGGCGAGAATCGTCATGGACTGGGCGTCGGTGAGGATATTACCCCAGGTCGCCGTGGGAGGCTGGACTCCCATACCCAGAAAGCTGAGGGACGATTCCATCAGGATGGCGCTGGAAACACCGAAGGTCGCGTTGACGATGACCGGCGCCAGGATATTGGGCAGGATATGCTTGAAGATCAGTCTCTTGTGGGAATACCCCAGGACGATGCCCGCTTTGACGTAGTCCGATTCCTTGACGGTCAGGATGCTTCCCCTTATCAGTCTGGCAACGCCCGGCCAGCCGAGGAGTCCCAGGGACAGGATGACGTTGAACGTGGACGGTCCCAGGATACTTACCAGAACCAGGATGACCATGATCTGGGGAAAGGACATGATAATATCGGTGAAGCGCATGATCAGCATATTCAGCTTGCCCCCGAAATACCCGGAGAGGACCCCCATGATACCGCCGATGATCACGTAGATAATCACGGTCCCGACACCGATGATGAGGGACACCCGGGAACCGTACAGAATACGGCTCAGGACGTCTCTTCCCACGGGATCCGTTCCCAGGGGATGCTCGGCGGAGGGGGCCGCTTCAAAGGTATCGCTTACCTCGTAGGGGCTGTGGGGAGCCAGAAGAGGGGCGAAAATGGCGGAAAGGACAATCAGAGAGAAGATAATACTGCCGATCATCGCCGGTTTATGTCTTAAAAATCGTCTGAGGACGGAATTGGTTGGCTGTGTTTTTTCTGTTTTACTCATATCGGGAATTCCTTATTCTTTAATTCTCGGATCTGTAACCAGATAGGCCAGATCGGTCAGGAGGTTGGCACCTATGACAAACAGGGCTGATATCAGGTTGATGGCCATGAGGACGGGATAGTCACGGGAGCCGATGGACTGAATGGTCAGCTGTCCGATACCGGGCCACTGAAAAATCTGTTCCGTAACAACCGCTCCGCCTATCAGCAGGGGAATATCCAGGCCGATTACCGTAATGATGGGAATCAGGGCATTTTTCAGCGCATGTCTCAGAATCACGATCCATTCGCTCAGCCCTTTGGAGCGGGCCGTTCTGAGATAGTCCTGGTTAAGAACATCCAGCATGCTCGATCTTACGTAGCGGACCATCTTTCCGGCGATAGCCATGGCCAGTACGAATACGGGCAGAATCAGGTGCTCAATGCGGTCGCCGATATCCATTCCCTTTCCCAGGCTGTACATGTTTCCCGTAGGAAGCAGATGCAGTTTGAGCGAGAAAATGTAGATCCCGAACATGCCGAAGAAAAAGGGCGGCACGGATATTCCGAGAAAGGAGAGTCCCGTCACACCGTGGTCCAGAAGGGAGTACTGCTTCGTGGCGCTCAGGATACCGATCGGAATGGCGATGATGTAGGCTACCAGCATGGCGATTCCCATGAGAAGCAGGGTCGGTCCGATTCTGTCGGCCATGATATCCTTGACCGGTTCATAGCTCGAATAGGAGTATCCCAGGTCTCCCTGTATGACCTTTCCGAGCCAGACGCCGTACTGGTAAAGAACCGGTTTGTCCAGTCCCATGGCCGCCCTTTTCTGGGCGAGGTCTTCCTCGGTGGCGTAGGGGTTCATGTAGGCGTCTACCGGATCTCCCGGTGCCATGGACATGATGAGGAAGTTGAACAGGGTGACAAAAAATAAAATGGGTATGGTAAGAAGCAGTCTGTGTCGCAGTTTATTCATGATTTACTTCTCCTCCGTGGTATTTGTGAAGTTGTTTCTCCTGGTCCGCTTGAGCGGATCGGGAATGGGGTAGGCGCTCAGGAGTTTTTTGGTATAGGCATCCTGGGGATTGGCGAAAATCTCGTGAACGTCTCCGGTCTCAACGATTTTGCCCTTGTTCATAACAATGATCCTGTCGCTGATATACTTGACCGCGCCCAGCCCGTGGGCGATGAAAAGCACGGTGAGGTTCAATTCTTTCTGGAGATCCTTGAGAAGGTTCAGAACCTGGACCTGGATGGATACGTCCAGTGCCGATACGGGCTCGTCGCAGACGAGAAGCTTCGGATTGACGCTCAGCGCCCGGGCTATGCCGATTCTCTGTCTCTGGCCGCCGGAGAACTCATGGGGGTACCGGTCGGCGGAGCTTTCCGGAATTCCTACCAGATCTAGAAGATGAAGTACGCGCTTCCACCTCTCCTGACGGTCTTTCATACCGTGAACATAGAGAGCCTCGGCCAGCATTTCTCCGATCTTCTGCCGGGGATTGAGGGAGGAGTAGGGATCCTGAAACACAATCTGGAAGTTTTTCCTGGCCAGAAGAAGCTCTGTACCGTTAAGCGTGCTTATATCCTGTCCGTCAAACCAGATCCTGCCGTCCGTAACGTTTTCCAGCCGAACGATCAAGCGGGCCATGGTGGACTTTCCGCATCCCGATTCGCCCACGAGACCGAGCATTTCTCCCTCAAAAATTTTAAAGGAAACCCCGTCCACGGCCTTTACGAATTCAGGCTCGGAGGAACGGCGGAGAGAGCTCTTGCCGATGGGGTAGTGTTTCTTGACTTCCTGAACCGTCAGCAGGGTTTTCCGGGATTCTTTCATTTTATCGCTAATATTCTCAGCCATGTTTTACTCCTTCCGCCAGCCAGCAACGAATCTTATGGTTTCCATCGGTAGTGAAAACGGGCGGATTATTGGTTTTGCACTTATCCATCGCCATGGAACAGCGCTCGCAGAAACGGCAGCCTTCGGGCATATCCCTGAGGCTGGGGACGTTTCCAGGAATGGATTTCAACCGTTCGGTGAAATCGTCCGAAACATTCGGAATGGAACCCATGAGCCCCTTGGTATAGGGGTGGGTCGGCGATTGAAACAGGGTGAAAACGTCGGCTTCCTCCACAATCTGTCCGGCGTACATAACAATAACTCTGTCCGCCATTTCCGCGACGACTCCGAGGTCGTGGGTTATCAGCAGAATGGATGCTTCCGATTCCTTCCTGAGGTCCTCCATCAGGTCCAGAATCTGGGCCTGAATCGTTACGTCAAGGGCCGTGGTCGGTTCGTCGGCGATAAGCAGATCGGGTGAGCAGAGCATAGCCATGGCGATCATGACCCGCTGCCTCATCCCTCCCGAAAGGGTCCCGGGATAGTCGGCGAAAACTTTGTCCGCCCGGGGAATCCCGACTTTTTCCAGCCAGGAGATACAGACTTTCTTTCCCTCTTCTTTGGAGAGGCCTTTGTGGATCTCGAGGGGCTCGAGCATCTGACGGCCGATGGTCAGTACGGGATTCAGGGAGGTCATGGGTTCCTGAAAAATCATGGAAATCCGGTTGCCCCTGAGTTTCTTCATTTTATCGGGACTCAGAGTCGCGATGTCCTCATCTCCAAAGGCGATGCTGCCCTTCTTTATGATACCGTTCTTTCCCAGCAGTCTCATGAGAGACATGGCCGTCACACTCTTTCCGCAGCCCGATTCGCCCACTATGGAAAGAACTTCTCCCTTTTTAATGGAAAAAGAGATATTCTCCACGCAGACAAGCTCGCCGTCGTCGGTGTTGAACGCTATCTGTAAATCCTTAACGTCAATTATATTATCCATCTATTTGTCCTCATACTTTTTAAGAAGTGCCAGGGCGCCATTGACCATCACCTTCACTCCCGCTCCCAGGGCAGCTTCGTCAAGGTTGAACTGGGGATGATGGAGGGGATTCCCCTTGCCTTCATCGCCGCCCTTTATTCCCAGGAAGTAAAAGCAGCCGGGAATATATTTCTGATATTCCCCGAAATCCTCTCCACCCATAAAAGGTGCCCTGGGAATGACGTTTTCATCTCCCAGCACAGCTTTGGCTGTCTCTTCCAGGAGCGCGGTCACCTCCCTGTCGTTGATAACGCAGGGGTAGCCCTCAATGAACTCAAAGGAGCCCCGGGCGTTATTGCACCGGCATACGCCTTCGATAATCTGCTCCATGCGGGATTTGATCAGATCACGGGTTTCCACATTGAATGTCCGGACCGTGCCGCACAGCTCGGCTTTGCCGGGAATGACGTTATGGGTCGTTCCCCCGTGGAACTGGGTTATGGAAAGAACCGCGTTCTCCATGGGGCCGACATTACGGGAAATGATCGTCTGAAAATTCTGGGCTATCTGAACTCCGATCATAATCGGATCAATTGTTTCCTGTGGAATAGCTCCATGGCCGCCTTTGCCGGTTATCACAACTTTGAATTCATCCGGTTCCGCCATGGCGGGGCCGTAGGTTATCCCGACTTTTCCCGATTCGACATCCGGCGCCACATGGGTTCCCAGAATGGCCGAAACTCCTTCCAGGGCTCCGGCTTTGACGAAGTCCACGGCTCCTCCCGGGGAAAGTTCTTCTCCATGCTGGAAGAAAAACCGTATTTCCCCGTTCCAGCTCTCTCTGGTCGAGTGGAGCGACAGAAGGGTTCCCAGAAGCATGGCCGTATGGGAATCATGACCGCAGGCATGCATGACACCGGGATTCTTGGAGATATAATCAACGCTATTCTCTTCGGTAATGGGAAGGGCGTCCATATCCCCGCGAAGGGCTATGACCGGCCCGGGACCGTTTCCGCGCAGTACGGCAAGCAGACCTGTCCGGGCGGGTCTTGATATTTCCACTCCCTCAAGAGAACTGACGATTCCGTAGATATATTCTGTTGTTTTCTCTTCATGAAAGGAGAGCTCCGGATTTTCATGCAGATAGCGTCTCCAGGTTATGACTTTTTTAATAATTTCTTCATTCATCTTGCAAAACTCTTCTCAGTTATCAATTTTGAAACCCATTCCGTCAAACGGAATTGTGGATGATACTCCCATAGTGCAATTACCGGGCCAATTAGATCATTCACTGAATAAATAAAGAGTAGAGAAGAAAAAAAGAATTCGGGGAAAAAAAGAATCGTACTTGGGTGTATGAAAAGTTACGAATAAGTACATATATGTAGTGTTTTCCAAGAGGTAAAATATGTGTTTATTAAACGAAATAAGAAGGGAAAGAGGGAAATCCTACGATTTTTACTCTTTCCTTACCCGTCATACACGAATGTGATGCCCGGGAAGGAAAGGATTGGTTTATTTATCTGAAAGCCTTTGACAGAATCTCTTCTGTATCCTTCGGTGCCAGAGTCTTTCTGTCCATACCGAATAAGCCTCCCATCGCATCATGGGCATTCCGGGCCAGGACGGGAATTTCATCCCTGCCGATTCCGTATTCGGACATTTTAAGATTATCTACACGGCACTCTTCCTGCATTTTCTTCAGGGCCCGCAGGAAGCCGTGGGCGGATGCCTCCTCTCCCATCACCTGGCCCATAACGGCGAGACGTTCCGGGCAGACCTGCGCGAACGTCTCGAAGTAGGAGAGACTGAGCATGATCAAACCGGCTCCGTGGGGCAGTTCGGGATGATAGGCGCTCAGGGCATGTTCCATGGAGTGTTCCGATGTACAGGACGACGTGGATTCCACCATACCCGACAGGGTATTGGCCAGAGCCACGTAGCTGCGTGCTTCCAGATCGGATCCGTCGGCCACGGCGCGGGGGAGGTAGCTGCTCAGCAGTTCGATGCTTTTAAGGGCATAGGCGTCGCTCACCGGGGTGGCTATGGTGGCAATATATCCCTCCGCGGCATGGAAAAAGGCGTCGAAGCCCTGATAGGCTGTCAGATGGGGAGGAACGGATGTCATGAGTTCCGGATCGATGATGGAGAGAGCCGGATAGGTATCGTCCGTTCCGAAACCGATTTTCTCCTTCGTCTCCAGATTGGTGATGACGGTCCAGGGGTCGGCCTCCGTACCCGTGCCGGCGGTCGTCGTTATGGCAACAACAGGCAGAGCGCCGTTGGGCACCGGCAGACCTTTTCCGGTTCCGCCGAAAATGTAGTCCCAGTAGTCACCGGGGTTTTTCGCCATGACGGCGATGCTCTTGGCCGAGTCGATACTGCTTCCCCCTCCCAGACCCAGGACGAAATCACAGTTCTCTTTCTTTGCCAGAGCGGCTCCTTCCATGACATGGTCCTTGATGGGATTGGGGAGAATCTTGTCAAATACCACCGAATCGGCTCCGTTCTTTTTCAGGAGAGCCTCTACACGGTCCAGATAACCGTACTTTCTCATGGAGGTTCCCGAGGAAATAACGATCAGGGCTTTCCTGCCGGGCAGGGCGGCGTTTCCGAGTTCTTCCAGCTTTCCGGCACCGAAAATCAATCTGGTGGGAATACGGTAATCAAAACTTACTGACATAGTTTTTTCTCCTCTATACATTAGAATACCAGCAAAAGGGGAGAAAGGGTTTTTTTTTCTGTTTTTTTTTGCCGCCTGTGTTATGCTAATCCCCGGAGAAACGGATATGATTATTAAAACGACTTCCTATCCCCGGGCGGCCCTGATCGGGAACCCTTCGGACGGATATTTTGGAAAGACCATCGCCTTTACCTACGGAAACTTTCAGGCGGATATTACCCTTTATCCCACCGATGAACTTCGCATACTGCCGGGGCAGAGAGACGTTTCCCGCTACGGCGGAATAGCGGCTTTGAGTGATGACGTCAAGCATTTCGGGTACTACGGCGGCGTCCGCCTTATCAAGGCGGCCATCAGGAAATTCTACCTCTGGTGCCAGGAGCATTACAAGCCGCTCCATGACCGGAACTTTACCATCCGCTACCACTCCAATATTCCCCTCCATCTGGGCATGGCCGGTTCGAGCGCCATCGTAACGGCCGTTATGAGGGCTCTTCTGGAGTACTATAAAGTGGAGATTCCCCAGCCCCTTCTGGCGAACCTTATCCTTTCGGTTGAGACGGAGGAGCTTTCCATCGGGGCGGGGCTTCAGGACCGGGTGGCCCAGGTTTACCGGGGCATAACCTACATGGATTTCGACAAGACCCATATGGATGAAAAGGGCTACGGGATTTACGAACCGCTGAAAATCCCCGGGGATCTGCTTCTCTATATCGCTTATAAAAGGGATAATTCCGAGGGTTCCGAGGTGGTTCATAATGATCTCCGCTACCGTTATGACAAGGGAGACAAGGACGTTCATAAAGCCATGGAAAAGTTCGGCCGTATCACGCTGGATTTCAGAAAAGCCCTGAATGACAAGGATTATGAGTCCATTCACCAGCTTATGAATGCCAACTTCGACCTGCGCCGGCAGATAATGCACGTTTCGAAGGAAAACCTGAGAATGGTCGAACTGGCCCGATCCGCCGGGGCTTCCGCTAAATTCACGGGAAGCGGCGGTGCCGTTATCGGAACCTGCCCCGATAAAAACGTCCTGGAGAATCTGAAGAAGACTTTAAGCGGGGAAGGAATCGATCTGATTATCCCCCGCATCGTATAAACAAGGAAATGTGCGGCAGGAAAGATCCGGTTCCGCACGAAGGAGTACTCATGGTTAAAAAAGCCGTCATTCCCGCCGCGGGATTCGGGACCCGGTTCCTGCCCGCCACGAAAAGCCAGCCCAAAGAGATGCTGCCCATTGTGGATACCCCGACCATACAGTATGTGGTTCAGGAGGCGATTGATGCGGGTATCACCGATATCCTGCTCATCATCGGAAGGGGAAAGAGAACCCTGGAAGAATATTTCAGCATCAACTATGAACTGGAAGATCAGCTCCGGGAAAAAAAGAAGCAGGCCGAACTGGACCTGATTAATTTTCTCCCCTCCCATGTGGCCGTTCACTTTATCTGGCAGCATGAGCAGAACGGTCTGGGCGACGCGATCAAGTATGCCCGCCACCATGTGGGCGACGAGCCTTTTGCCGTGCTTCTGGGAGACACGGTTCTTGAGTCATTCACCGGCAAACCGGTGACCCGCCATCTCATCGATGTATACGACCGATACGAAGAGGGCGTTTTCGCCCTGGAAGAGGTGGCCCCCGAACTGGTCAGCCGCTACGGTGTTATCGACGGGGAAGACCTGGGACAGGGAATCTTCAAAATCGCCGACATGGTGGAGAAGCCTGCCATGGATGAAGCCCCGTCCAATCTGGTCGTGGCGAGCCGTTATGTCCTTCCCCCGGAGATTTTCACCGCCCTCGATGTGGTGGAACCGGGCAAGGGCGGGGAGATTCAGCTTACCGATGCCCTTCGCCTGCTTATGAAAGATCAGCCCATGTACGGCTACAGAATAGACGGTATCCGCCATGATATGGGGAACAAACTGGAGTTTCTGAAAACCAATATTCATTACGGGCTTAAGCATAAGGACCTGGCCGAAGGGCTTAAGGATTATCTGAGAGAGCTGGTCAAGACATTCTGACCGGAAGACGGCCATCACAGGTCCGCCGGCGTATAATAAATATTCCCATGTAATAAAGAGGTTGCCGTGTTCGAAAAAAGCGTATATATAGAGCGTAGACAAAAACTGATGAACCGTATGGGGAGCGGGCTGATTCTCCTTTTAGGCAACGGAGACTCGCCCCGGAATTTCCGGGACAACGCCTATTCCTTCCGTCAGGACAGCAGTTTCCTCTACTACTTCGGTCTGAACCACAGCGGTTTTGACGGTCTTCTGGACTGCGAGTCGGGAGAAGTCTCCCTTTTCGCCGATGATCTGACCATCGATGATTATGTCTGGACCGGAGTCCAGCCCACCGTGGCCGATCTGGCCCGTACGAGCGGAGTGGACAGAGCTTTCACTTCCGACAAACTGCCGGCTCTGATCGACGGAGCCCTCTCCGCCGGTCGGACGATCCATACGCTCCCCCCCTACAGGGCGGAGCACAGCCTTAAACTGGGGCGGCTCTTTCATCGGAATCCGGCGGTTGATTCTTTCGAGGCTTCGCGGGCTCTTATTGAAGCCGTGGCGGACCAGAGAAACCATAAGGAAGATCGGGAAATTGAAGAGATCGTAAAGGCGGTCGACGTAAGCGTGGATATGCACTGTGCGGCCATGAGACTCTGCCGTCCCGGGATTACCGAGGCGGCCATTGCGGCGGAAGTGGAAAGAACCGCCCGGGCTCAGGGGATGGAGTCGGCCTTTACCGTTATCGCCACAAAAAACGGGCAGACCCTTCACAACCATTATTACGGAAATACCCTGGCCGAGGGAGATCTTTTTCTCCTCGACGCCGGAGCGGAGACCGCCCGCGGCTATGCGGGGGATCTCTCCAGCACCGTTCCCGTGGGCGGACGTTTCACCCCCCGTCAGCGGGAGATTTACGATCTGTCGCTCCGGGCCCATGACCGGGCCATTGAACTGCTGGCGCCGGGAGTGTCCTTTGTTTCTGTTTATTATGAGTCCGCCCGGGTTATCGTGGAGGGGCTGAAAGATCTGGGAATCATGAAAGGTTCCGTACAGAGTGCTCTGGAACAGGGCGCCCACGCCATGTTTTTCCCCTGCGGCCTCGGCCATCTCATGGGGCTGGACGTGCATGATATGGAGAACCTGGGCGAAGAGATTGTAGGGTACGGCGGCAAGGAGAAATCCGCCCAGTTCGGGCTGAAATCCCTGCGGCTGGGCCGTGAGCTGGAACCGGGATTCGTCCTCACCATTGAGCCGGGAATTTATTTCATCCCCGAGCTCATGGATTTATGGTCCTCCCGCGGCCTGCATAGGGAATTCATCGATTACACCGAACTGAACAAATACCGGGACTTCGGCGGTATCAGGAATGAGGAGAACTTCCTCATTACCGGGAACGGGGCCGAGCGTCTGGGAAAAGAGAAGCCCAAGACGGCGGAGGATGTGGAGGCTATAACAGGTTCCGGATCTCTTCAAGCCGGCTGATCTCGTAGGTGGGGGAAGCCGTCCCGTCATTGAGCAGCTCGTCCGGGTTGAACCAGCAGCTGTCTATGCCGAAGGCATCGGCTCCCGCCATGTCGGATGTCAGACTGTCGCCTATCATCAATACTTCATCCTTGCGGTAATCATAGCCTTCCATGGCCTTTTCAAAGTAGGCGGGGAGAGGTTTTTGAAAGCCGATTTCCTGGGAGATCGCCAGCCGGTCGAAATGTCCCTTCAAGCCCGCTCTGGTCAGTCTGCCTCTCTGAATACGAGCCAGGCCGTTGGTCGCCAGAATGAGAATATACTTCCCCCTGAGGTAATCAAGAAACTCCCGCCCCCCCTCGATGAGGAAGTCCCCTTCCTCGAGCCGGGACAGATAGTATTCTCCCATCTCTTCAGGGGACAGGGCGGGTTTTTCCCTCTTCCCCAGCTCCCCGCACAGCGCCGAAAAACGGGCGGCGTTGATTTTTCCGGGATCCATCGTTCCCTCCTCCAGCATCTCCCAGGCTTTCCTGTTCTCCTCCAGGAAGGTGTTTATGAAAAGATCCCTGTCCTTCCACCCTATATAGTCTATTGTTTTATTCAATGCCCGCATCTCTGACTTCTTGAAGTCCAGAAATGTTCCGTCCGCATCTATTAAAAGGTATTTATACTGTTTCATAGGAGTACTGTAGACTATCGGGGACTTCGGGGCAAGTCCGTCCTCCCGGCCTCCGCCATCATTATTACGGCAGGGAAAGGGCAAAAAAAACACAAGCTTCACAGGATCATCACGGAGAGGAAAAAAAACGCTCTTTTTTTTAAATTTTCATTCATTTCTCACGTTAAGAAAAGTGAAATGTTTGACGGTTTATGCTCTTCGTGCTACATTGTAATGGGAGTGTAACATGAAGAATGTTTTATATGCTTTTATGATCTTATTGGCAACTCTTTTTCTGTTTGCCGGCTGTGGCTCCGAACCGGAAACCACAGAGGAAGTTACAGAGGAACCCGCCGTTGTCACCCCTGAAGAAACGGCTCCTCCCGTTGAAGAGGCCGCAGTGAAGGAACCGGAACCGGAGCCTGTCGACCTTTCATTTCTTGACGATGCGGAAGCAGCGCTTCTCAGAGCAGGAGAAGTAGGCGCCGCGGAATTCCATCCCGACCGTTTTAACGATCTGGCCGTGGAACTGGAAGATATCAAGGCTCTGGCTGAAACCGATCCGGAAAGCGCCAAAGAGAGAAGCGACGCTCTTATTGCCGCCGCCAATAAGCTCTATGACGATTCCCTCGTCTCCGTCAGGGATTATTATTCTGCTCAGATGGACAAAATGGATAAGACGCTTCTTGAGATGGAAGCGGATAAATACGCCGCCAAATCCTGGGCTCTCACGGTTATCATGAGAGAGGATACGGAAAAGAAATTTCTTGAAGGCGACTACAGCGGCGCCCGTTTCGCCTACCGTGAAACCATGACGGCCAAGCAGAGTCTCAAAGACGGGCTCGAGAACAACATAGCCTGGATAAATATCCTGATCCGCGACACCGAAATGTATCTGTCCGATGCGGAAGATCTGGAAGCCTATATCTGGGCCGAAGATGAGCTGGACAGGGCCGACGGGCTCCTGGAGGAAGGACGGGTTCATTACGCCGATTACGATCTGAAGGCGGCTGAGAAATCCCTTCTCGAAGCAAAGGCCATTGCCCGGCAGATTGCTCAGGGCGGCGGCAGGATGCAGCAGATTAATAAAACCGACTCTCTCCTCGTTGATGTCATGAAAGCCATTGAGAATGCTTCCAACATGACCATCGTTGATGAAGAGGGCAATATTATCGATCCTAATCCCTGGAAGGGCGAGGATTACCTCCAGCAGAATCCTCTGAAGGAACTCAAGAACGATGTGGAGAAAGAGGAGGAGGAGAGTAACCTCAAGGATTACGTCCCCGCCGACGGTTCCACCGATGTCATGGGCGAAGATGAAGAAGCCGACACCAGTTACCTCCTTACCGCCCAGAAACTATGGGAAAAAGGGGTCGAAGCCCGTAATGCCGAGAATCTGGAGCTGGCGAATGAGTACTTCCACCAGGCGAAGATTTTCGTTGAAGCTTACCAGAGCAATGCGGTGAGCGACTTCTATACGGTTGTCGGTCGCCAGGTCGATACGGATTGTCTGTGGCGTATCTCCGAATATGATTTTGTCTATGATAATCCTTTTCTCTGGCCGAAAATCTGGAGAAGAAATAAAAGGCTTATTCAGAATCCCGACTTGATCTATCCCGGACAGGTATTGATCATTCCCCCCAAATGAAGGTTGTCGTAGTACAGCCTTCCCTTGAAGATTTCTATACGACCCCCCATCGTCTATCGGCGATGGGGGGCTTTTCAATTAAGGCGCTTCTTGAAAAGCAGGGCCATTCGGTAACCCTGTTGAATTTTCCCCTTATCCCCAAAAAACCCCGGCGTAAACCGCTGCCCGAATGGGCTGGGCACCTTACCCCCCATCTCCTGGAGGAAAAGGGGCCCGTAAGCTATTTTTCCCGATGGTATCGCTGGGGGGCCGAGCCGGAAGAAGCCGCCCGCCTTATCCATGATGAAAATCCCGGGCTCATCCTTATCTCCCTTTTCGCCCATGCCTATGGTGAAGAAGTTTTTTCCCTGGCCCGGGCGTGCAAGGCTTTTACCGGCGATAAGGACTCCGTTCCAGTCTTTGCCGGAGGAGCCGGCGTGACTGTCCGGCCTGAACTGTTTACAGTTGATCCGCATATAGATCTTGTCCTGGCCGGGGAAGGGGAAGTGCTTTTTAAGGATTACTCTTTGGCCGAGTTGATCCTTATGGCAGGAAAGGGAAAGAGACTGATTCGGGCCGATCGCTACTGTTCCTCCGATGAAATGGTTCCTCTCTTCTCCGTTACGGGAGGGGGAAAGACCCATGTTCAGGCCGCCTCTCTCCTCTCCCGGGGCTGCCCGAGGGGCTGCCGTTTCTGTTCTAACCGCCTGACCCAGGGAGAGCGGGTCAGAAGGCTGGACGAAGAAACTGTTCTTGAGGGTTTTGAATGCCTTCTCCGCAGCCCTCAGTTAGGAAGAGAAAAAAAGCTGACCCTGGACCTGGAAGATGACAATCTGCTGATGAACAAACAATATTTCCTCCGTCTTCTCCGGGAGTTCAGAAAACGCTGGGTTAGCGACGGGCGTCCGGAAGAAAATTTGTTCTTTACGGCGGAGAACGGCATGGATTATGAACTTCTGACACGGGAAATACTGGAGGAACTGGTTTCTTCTGGTTTCCGGCAGTTCAATTTTTCCCTGGCATCGGCCGATAAGAAACTTCTGGCCCGGGAAAATCGCTTTTTCCACCCCGGGAAACTGGGGGAGCATCTGGACTATCTGAAGCAAGGGAGTATTCCGTCGGTAACCTATTTTATCTGCGGTCTGGAAGGAGACTCAAGAGAATCCGCGGCGGAAGCCCTTTTTCTGCTCGATTCCCTACCGACAAGGCTGGGTATCTCTCTGTTTTATCCCGTTCCCGGACTGGAAGGCTTTACCGGCACTGACCCCCTCAAGGGAAATCCTCCGGGGCTGGCCAGGGGAAGCATGGCTTATCCCTGGAACGGTTCTCTCTCTACTCTAACCCTTGTGACAGCCTTCAGGCTCTCCCGTTTCATCAACCTGCTCAAGGATGAAAGAGCCTTTAGGGACCATGGTGATTTGATTGACCTGATACGCAGAGAGAATAGGCTTTATACCTATGACCTTCAGGGAAAAAAAATCCCCGTACCTGAACAGGACGGGGAACTTGTCTCACTTGTGCTGGGAAGTCTTACTTATCAACGAAGCTGTTAAGGTAGGAGTTGAACTGCCTTCCGAACTCCTTGTTAATCGTCTTTTTCACATCGGTATTTACCCGGGACAGGGCGGCCGATTCCGACGTGGAGGCGGAGATGTCGCTCTCATTTACCGAGAGAATCACATTACCCTTCTCGTCGACAATATCTATCACCAGATACCATTTGAAGTTTTCATAATCGTTACTGCGGGCCACTTTTTCCGTCCGCACCGAACCTTTGACCGCGATATCTCCGCCCGGGGAAACGGAAAAGCCCATATCCGTCAGAGATTCGGACAGAACCGATGCGGCGTTTCCGCCGTCGTCCCCTTCAAACTCCATCCGAAAGGACATATCTCCTGCGGCGTCGGTCCTATTGTCTCTCAGGGATTGAAGATCATAACCCATTCCGGCCACGCGGGCGGCGGAGGGTGAGATAATCTCCAGCTGCTCCCTCATGACCTCATTGCCCATGGCTATGATATAGGCCGAATCGTAGTAGGCGTAGCGGGAGAGTTTCGAGTCGGCCTTGTCTCCGTTGGAAATAAGCCGGTTGAGAACCTGGGACTGCTCATTCATTCTGGATTTGTAAAGGTCCGCCGTCTCTTTGCGGTTCAGATAGGCGGCGACGATAACAGTACCCATGCTGTCCGTCCAGGACTCGCCGTATTTCATATTCATCAGCGTCTGGTCACTCAGCTGGGAAATCTTATCGGTGACCGAGGTTTCCTCCGTGCTTCCCGCAAAAGCACCGGATGCCCGCATTTCCACAAAGCGGCTCTCCACGGTACTGTCCACGACTATGCGGCTCTCGAATATCAGGGCCATATTGGATGCCGCCTTGGCCTGGGCCTTTGAAAGGCTGTCGCCATCACCGAGCACGGCAAGGTACTCGTCTTCGGGATAGGCGGAATGGATATCGGTTACCCAGTCGGGCTGCTTTCCCTTGCTGCCGGAGGATGATCCGGAAGCCGAAGGGGATGATGCGCATCCCGCCAGTAATAAGATCAGGAGCAGCGCTCCCGGTATGATTGCGTTTTTCATTGTCACTACCTCGCTTAAAACATATGGACCGATTCTAAAATCGAATTGTAACGGTTGATCTCTCTTCCCCCGATCGGATCTGTGAAGACAAGGGAACCGTTATTATAATATTCCACACGAAAATCATAAAACCCCGGTTCCAGATAAAATTCTCCCGTGTAGGCTCTGGCGGGAAAGAAATTGGAAACCCTGAGATCGGCGTTTTCCGTGGCATCCACCGCCACATCGGTGGCTACTCCCATGGCCAGTTTGAGGAGTTCTCCTCCCAGCCCGCCGACTTGATCATCGATGATGGAATTCGTCGCCGACTGCCCCACCTCTTTCGCCACTCCCTTCACAATAGCCCGGGTTACGGTTTTTCCGATGATGAGGGGAAGTTCATTGGCAAATGTCGTCTGGGCCACCAGTTCAATATCTTCGGTCAGTCCCAGTTCGCCGACGAGGGTATCGTTGGCATAAACCCGAATCCCGTCGATATCGATCCCCCTGTCGAACATTTTGGGAAACTGGAGCTTCATGTGGAATCCGTAGCTGAGTCCGGGAACGATCATGCCGTTGATGTCGGAGATGCTCCTCAGGTAGTCCTCCTCCCCCTGATCCACGGTGGTGAAGAAGAGGGAGTTCGCCGATGAATCGACATAGTAGGTTACGGATTTTTTTCCCGGGGACTGGCCTGTAAAGGCGAAGACGTTCACCGGGACTGCCGTTCCCCCGGCCGGACGGGCGTCGGGAGGAAGGCCCATGGGGAAGGGGTAGAGAAGAGGCTGGCTCAGATAGGACATATTAAAATAGTCCCTATCGATCCGGGCGTCATCGTAATCGCCCATGGCCCGGTAGAGAATCACTCCCAGGTATCGTGCCAGGGCATTGTTGTGGAACTCGTTGGTAATTTTTTTTACCTGAGCCTGGGTGTCCTCTCCGCTCCGGCTGTATTCATCATACATGGCGTCATATTTATCCTGCAGGAAATCCATCTTGTTGTTCAGTCTTCTGACTTCCACCAGGGCGCTTTCCGGATCTTCCAGGGCTGCGTAGTTGAGGGCTTTGAATACATTGATATAGAGATCTTCATAAATCTCTCCATCATAGTCTTTCGCGTTATCGTTCAAGACCGCCGATCCTATGGATTTGGAAATACTGTTGGTATAGAGTTCCTCCATGGCGAACTCCGCTTCACTCAGGGCCGTATTGCTCTCTTCGTAGCGGCCGGCGTAGTGATAAAGCATACCCACGTCCAGATAGTAGAGCACCCGCTCTTTCTCTTTATAGACCGTTCCCTTTGCTTCTTCAATGACAGCCGCCGCGGCATCGAAATTTCTCTGTTTGACATAGGCTTCCGATTCTACATACTGCGTCTGTGTCGTCATTGTGCTGGCGCAGGACATCAGCATGAGAATAACGGCCCCCGCCGGAAGAATCTTTCGGCCAGCTTTTACCATGAGTTCTTCGCCCGCTCTATAAACTTCTTGATATCCTTGGAATCGATCCATACCTTCTCATTGCTCTCTATGTCTATCAATTCCATATCAACCGTATAGAGGACGACTTTCTTTCCCTCCGCCTGATCGGTCTGGGTGGTGAAAACGCCGGTAAGCATGTAATCGGCTCCCGTTTCGGCCGCCAGGGCCGCCATGGTCTCCTCGGTGGCATTCCCCTGCTGGTCCAGTTTCTCTTCCCGGAGCTGCAGTCTCTCTTCCGAACTGGCGACAAAGGAAACCTCGCCGCTGTTGACCAGTTCTCTTTCAATATCCTTTGTGAAAGTCCTTGTCTCGATGTGTTCGGAACTTCTATTGCTGATGTATCCGACGATGACAACAGGATCGCGTCCTTCCTCATCGCGGAACCTTCCCAGCCATCGGCTGTTCAGGAGGCTGTCTATCATTGTTTCCGCTACCAGACGGGAATCCGTATCATTCCAGCGGCCGCTCAGATCCACCACTTCATCGGTGGCTATACGGCTTACGGAGGTGCTGGTTGTGGCACAGCTTCCCAGAAGGGCGGTTATCATTATAATCAGTAGTGGCAGGGTTCTGCTATTCATGGCTCGACTCCTCATTTTTTTGGGCATAATTCTACTTCTATTCTACATCATTAATGTAACAATTGCTAAAGCCATTTCTGTTCAAACTTCTTTTTTTTAAAAAAAGTCCCCTTGCTATAGGTATTTTTCCCGTTTAGAATATGTCCATGACCATAGAGGGAAAAGAGTATAGAACCGTCTGGTTCGAGGAAGGGGCTGTCTGTTTGTTAAATCAGCCTCTCCTGCCCCATAAAGTCGAGGTGGTCCGCTATACCGATTACCGCGAGGTAGCGGCCGCGATCGGCCATATGGTCGTCCGCGGAGCTCCGGCTATCGGGGCGACGGGAGCCTACGCCATGGCTCTGGCCGCGGAAAAAGGGGTAGATATCGAGGAAGCCGCCCGGACCATCGGCCGGTCGCGCCCGACAGCACAGGATCTGTTTTACGGGATAGAGCGAGTTCTCGCCGCGGTCAAAGGGGGGCAGAATGCTCTGGACGAGGCGGAACGCATTGCCGAAGAGTATGTCTCGGCTTGCGAAAGGATCGGGGAATACGGTGCTGAACTGATACGGGACGGTATGAGGCTGAACACCCACTGCAATGCCGGATGGCTGGCTACCGTGGACTGGGGAACCGCTCTGGCCCCCATATTTAAAGCGGCCCGTCAGGGGAAAGAGCTGTATGTATACGTGGACGAAACCCGGCCGAGATGTCAGGGCAGCCGCCTTACCGCTTTCGAGCTGGTCCAGGAGGGAATCCCCCATGCGGTTATCGCCGATAACGCGGCGGGGTATTTCATGGCCCGCGGGGAGATTGATATGGTTATCGTGGGAAGCGACAGAATCGCCGCCAACGGGGATATCGCCAATAAGGTAGGCACCTATACCAGCGCTCTCGCGGCACGGGCCAACGGAATCCCCTTTTATGTGGCAGCCCCGTTTGCCACGATTGACGGGAACTGCTCCTGCGGCGGTGAGATTCCCATCGAAGAGAGAAGCGGTGATGAGGTCGCCTATGCGACGGGACTCTCCGAAAGGAGCGGTAGTGTTGAACGGGTGAGAATCGCTCCCCGGGGCAGTTCATTCCGCAATCCCGCCTTTGATGTGACTCCCGCGGAACTGATTACAGGGATCATTACGGAAAAAGGGGTTATCAGCCCCAAGGATATCGGACGGCATATTTCATGAAGATACTGTTTATTGGAGACATTGTGGGAAAGGGAGGAATCTTTACCGTTAAGAACCTTCTGCCTGCTTTGAAGAAAGAGAAGGGCATTGATTTTACCATCGCCCACTGTAACGGAACAACCGGCGGTTTCGGTATGGGACGGAATCATGCCGTCTACCTGCATAAGCTGGATGTAAACTGCATGACATCGGGAGAGTGCGTTTATTACAAGAAGGATATCGTGCCCTTCATCGGAAAGTCGTTCTTTCTTTTGAAGCCGGCGAATCTCCCGACGGGAACTCCCGGGCGGGGATGGTCCTTTTTCAGCGTGGGCGGCAGGAAGCTTGCCGTCATATCCATGCTGGGACAGAACGGCTACAACAAGATGCACACGAACAATCCCTTTACCTATATTCCTGATCTTATTGAGAGGATCAATCAGCAGACCCCGCTGGTCATATTCAATTTCAACGCCCTGACCACGGCGGAGAAACAGACCATGTTTCAGCTCATGGACGGAAAAATCGGCGCCGTGATAGGCTCGGGGTCACGCGCCCTGACGGCCGACGGGGGCGTGAGCGGGAAGGGAACGGCTTTTATTACCGATGCGGGCCGTACGGGAAGCCTGCTCTCCGTCGCCGGACTTGACCGGGAGATCGAGATTCGCAAGCAGCTGACACAGATTCCCGAAAGGTCCGTTGATTCAACTGCCTCCCTTGAGCTTCAGGGCGTGGTGATTGAGCTTGACGATGATACGGGGAAAGCATTATCTTTAGAAACACTGCGCATTCCATGCGAGGAGGAGATGTCATGATAAATTTTGCCCGGGTCGTTGAGTTAGGTGAAGACGGCCTGGTTTATGCACGTTATATGAAACCGATGAGTCCCAAGGCCGCCACGTCCCGGAAGTTCTGGAAAGTGAAAGAGAGGTCTTTCCCCGTGGAGAATCCCAACGGGGACAGCGTGAAGATAGGCGATTACGTGGAGATAAGCATCAAGACAGGGCTGACCATCGGAGCCGCTTTCCTGGTTTTTATGGTTCCCCTTATACTTTTCGCCGCTTTTTACGGTATTGCCGGTTCCTTCTGGGAAGGTGAAGGTCTCCGCGCCCTGGCCGGTCTGGCCGGCCTGGCCCTGGGGCTTGTCCTTCCCGCCTTCATTAATCTGCTGAAGAAGGAGAAGAACTATCCCCGGCTGGAAAAGGTGCTGACTCCGGAGCAGCTGAGGGAGAAGGTCGCCTGCGAGACCGACTGCGCCTCCTGCGGCGGATGCGGTTAACAACGGGCCAGTTCGTTTAGTCTCCTTGCCATATTGTTCAGGGAGACTACCTCACAGATATTATTGTTTTCTATGGCAACCCGGGGCATTCCGAACACAACGGAGGACGCTTCGTCCTGGGCCAGGGTTATGCCTCCGCTCTTATAAATCCCCCCGATTTCTGCGGCTCCGTCACGGCCCATCCCCGTCATAATGACGGCTATACAGTTGCCCCCGTAATTTTTCGCCACCGACTCGAAGAGGACGCCCGCCGAAGGCTTGTGACCGTTTTGAGGCGGCGCATCGGACAGGGAAACGATCGAGGCCAGTTTTCTTTTCTCCACTTCCACATGCTTGTCGCCCGGAGCGATGAGGATCCTGCCCGGTTTGAGAATGTCCCCGTGCTGGGCTTCCTTGACTTCCAGGGGGGAAATCTTATTAAGGCTGTTGGCAAACTCCTTCGTGAAGCCGACCGGCATATGCTGGACGACGACGATGGGGAGGTTCATACGGGGGGAGATCTGGGCAAACACCTGGCGGAGAGCATTCGGCCCTCCCGTAGATATTCCCAGGGCTATCAGCTCGGGTGTTCCCCTAACGGAGGACATGTCTCTGACACCTTCCGTCCCGTCTGCTTTTTTTTCCGGTTCCCTGACAGGAAAAGACGTGGATGAGATGGTCTCGTGGACGGGAAGGGGTTTTGTTTCCCTCACGGGAATATGGCCCACCCGCTTACGGTAATTCTTGCCGTAAGCCTTCAGGAGAGTTATTAACTGGGTTCCGATTTCCCGGAGTTCATCCGGGCCGTTTCCCTGGGGTTTCGTGATAAAGTCGGATGCTCCGTGCGACAGGGCTTCCATGGTGACCGCCGCACCTTCCTTGGCATGGGCCGAGAGGACGATAACCGGAATATCCACTTCTTCCTCTTCGCGCCATTTGAGAAATTCAATGCCGTTCATCTCCGGCATCTCCAGGTCTGTGACGATCACTTCGGGCATGAGCATGGGGATTTTCTGGGTGGCGAAGCGGCCGTTCATGGCAACGCCGACCACTTCCAGTTCCTCATCACTGGAAATTATTTTTTTGAGCATATTCCTCATCAGGGCGGAATCATCTACCACCAGAACTGACAGGGGTTTGGACATCTATCTTCCTTCCTATTTAAGCATTTTGCCGTAGAGGCAAGCCCAATCAGTCTTAATGAATTTAAACTGAGTGTCCATCCCGAAAAGGGATTCGGAGTGGCCGATAAAGAGATAGGAGTGTTCCGTCATGACTTTCCAGAACTGATCTACCACATTCTTCTGGGCGGCTTCGTCGAAATAAATAAGCACATTTCGGCAAAAAACGCAATCCACGTTTCTCTGTCCGCTGTCGTATTTGAGATTGTGATAATCGAAACGTATATGTTTTTTCAAATCATCGATGACCGTATAGTTCTCACCCTGCTTGGTAAAATACTTCTTCAGGTACTGTTCGGGTACATTTCTTACCATATTGGTATTGTAGGTTCCCATTTGCGCCTTCATAAGAGATTTAAGGCTGAGGTCTGAGGCTATTATGGTAAAGTCATAACCGGGAGGAAGATATTCCTTCAGCACCATGGCGTTGGTATAGGGCTCTTCTCCCGTTGAACAGCCGGCGCTCCAGAATATCAGTTTTTTTTCCAGGCCGTTTGCTTTTTTGTATTCGACAAGGTCGGGTATGACATAATTGATAAAGGCATCATAATGGGCCTGATTCCTGAAAAAACGGGTCAGGTTCGTCGTTATGGAATCCAGGAAATTCCTTGTTTCTCCTTCGTCTTTTTTCAGCATATCGAAGTATTCACGCGGGGTCTCAATCTGATGCTGTCTTAGTCTTTCCTTCAGACGGCTTTCGAGAATGGAGCGGTTGGAATCGGAGAAACTTATTCCGCTCTGCTCATATATGTAATCCCTGTAGAGAGAGAACATGGTGTTATCAAAAAAATCTGCCATCCCTTCTTTCCTTAATAGTTATTTGCGGGTTGATTTTTCGCATTATTGATCTGTATATAAATTGTAATGTCTTCCATAGGGCCGTGTCAAATCTATTTTTGCAGGGGAATTAAGAAAAACGGGAGAGAATCTTCTCAAGTGAGAGATCACCGCCGAAGATATCAAGGGCGGACCCGACCGTGAAATCGATATTTCCCTTCCCTATGGCACTGATTTTTTCTATATCTTCCAGAGAGCCTATACCGCCCGCATAGGTGACGGGGAGGTTGCCTTCCCGGGCCAGAAGCGCCACTAGATCTTCCTCTATGCCGCATCTTGTTCCTTCCACATCCACGCCGTGAATGAGAAACTCATCGCAGAAGGAGGTCAGTTCGCCCATACCTTCCGGTGTCAGGGCGAAATCGGTAAAAGTCTGCCAGCGATCGGTCACGACAACCCATTTGTCCTCTTTTTTCCGGCAGCTCAGATCAATCACCAGGCGTTCCTTTCCGGTCAGACGGCTGAAGTCTTCCAGCTCTTTCCAGTCCAGCCGCCCGTCGCGGAACAGCGCGGACGTTACTATCACGTGGGAGGCGCCGGCCTCCAGCCAGTCCAGGGCATTGTCACGGGTTATGCCCCCCCCTATCTGTAGTCCGCCGGGCCAGGCTTCCAAGGCTTTCCGGGCCTGGGCGTCGTTACCCGGGCCCAGCTTGATGACGTGCCCCCCGGTGAGATTTTTTTCTTTATAGAGAGAAGCGTACCAGGAAGCGTCCTTGTCGGAGACGAAGTTCTCCCTCGCCGAACCGGACTCCCCCTCAGAACCGTCCTGGAGAGTGCCTCCCACGATCTGTTTGACGCGGCCTCCGTGGAGGTCTATACAGGGTCTGAATTTCATGAACCCATTATAGCCTATTTCGATTTTTTGAAAAGAGGATGCGGGGGGGCGGGAGAAGAATATTTCATGTGACTTACGCTCTAAAGTATGTTATGCTTGAACCATGATATCGACAATTAATAATCTGTTGTTTCAGGCCATTGAAAAGTATTTCGATCGAAAGGCTTTCTCCCATTACGGAGAAGATAAGGACATAACCTACCTGGAACTGGGGCAATCGGTTCGGAGGATAGGACGCTGGCTTCTCTCTCAGGGAATCAAACCCGGGGATAAGGTGGCCCTCCTGGCCGAAAGTTCCCTGTATTGGCCTCAGGTGTATTTCTCCGTTACGACGATGGGAGCCGTCCTGGTTCCCATCCTGCCCGACTTTCAGGGGGAGGAAATTCAGAAGATTCTGGACCATTCGGAGGCGAAGCTGATTTTTCTGTCAGCCTCCCAGAAGAAGAAAATGGATGCCTTCGGACTCACCATGCCTTCGATTCTTCTGGATGATCTGGACGAACTTGAGGGGAAAAGCGGCCAGCAGAAAGAGCTGGACCGGCATCTGGACGAGGCGCGCCTGGCCGTGAGGGAGGATACCCTTGCCGCTATTCTTTACACGTCAGGAACGACTGGACACTCCAAGGGGGTCATGCTTACCCACAGGAACTTCACGACCAATGCCATGGCCTCTTCCCATATCCCCAAGCCTAAACTGAAACCGGGCCATGAATGGCTCTCCCTCCTGCCTCTGGCCCATACTTTCGAGTGTACCATCGGCATGCTTATCAACGTTTATACAGGGGGGCATACCTACTATCTGGGCAGGCCTCCGGTCCCCAGCCTTATTCTGAAAGCCCTCAAGAAAATACGTCCCAAGGTGATACTCTCCGTTCCGCTGCTAATCGAGAAGATTTATGCCTCTTCCATCAAGCCGGTCGTGACAAAGGGTTTTCTCGGGTCGCTGTATAAAATCCCCCCCCTGAAAAGGCCCATACACTGGCTGGCAGGAAGGAAGCTTTACCGGACATTCGGGGGAAGGCTCATTTTCTTCGGTATCGGGGGTGCTCCCCTTTCCGCCGAGGTGGAAAGATTTCTCCGTGACGCCCGTTTTCCCTATTCCATCGGATACGGACTGACGGAGACGAGCCCCCTTCTGGCGGGAAGCCCCCCTCTCAGAGGAGCCTACCGTTCGACCGGTAAAGTTCTCCGGGACGTGGAAATCCGCATTGCCGGGGAAGGGGAGATTCAGGCCAGGGGACCCAATGTGATGAAAGGGTACTACAAAAATGACGAGATGACCGCCGAAGTCATGACCGAGGACGGCTGGTTCCGCACCGGAGACATTGGGTATTTCGACAGACGGGGCAATCTTTTTATAAAAGGGCGCATTAAGAATGTCATCCTGGGAGCCAACGGGGAGAATATTTATCCCGAATCTATTGAATCGGTTATAAATGCGGAGCCCTTTGTGGAGGAGTCCCTCGTCCTGGAGGAAGGCAACGGTCTTACCGCCCTGGTTAATTTCAACTATGAGAAGATCATAGAGGAGCTTCAGCGGCTCCGGTATCATATGGAGCATAAAGAGGAAACCAGGGAGTTTCATGTCGAAGAGGACAAAAAAGGGTGGATTCCCTCGCCTGAGGATATCAGGCAGTTCATCGAGAAGTACACGGGGAATCTGACGAACACCGTGAACAAGCGGCTGAATGTTTTTTCCCGGATTTCCCATATGAGGGAGGAGAAGGAGCCCTTTATCAGAACTCCCACGAAAAAGATCAAGCGTTTCCTTTACGACCATATGGGCCGGAAGGAAGGGACCGAAGATACGCAGGACGGAAAGGATAGGGAGGATGCGTCCCGGGAGGACTCCTGATAGGGCAAATCCCGGACGATTGAAAGCTCCTCACTTGATCAAGGAAGAAAAATAGCCGATTATAATGATAGTCAGGAAGGAAAGGAGATAAATATGGCTCTCTTGGAAAGAATCGAGGAAAGTGTTATTAAGGTGCCTCTGGAATCGACGACAAAGCACGATGTTATCAGAGAACTGGTTCTCCTTCTCAAGGATGCCGGGAAAATAGATGATGCCGATTCCATCGTGGAGGCCGTAGAGTCAAGGGAAGTCCTCTGCAGTACCGGACTGGACCGGGGCATTGCCGTTCCCCATGCCAAAACCGATGCCGTACCCGATCTGACCATTGCCATCGGAATCTCTCCCGACGGGGTGGATTACGAAGCTCTTGACGGAGAGCCGTCGAAAATCTTCTTTCTGATCCTTGCTCCCCCCGACCAGTCGGGCCCCCATGTTCAGGCCCTCTCTGAAATCGCGAAAACCACCCAGTCCTCCGTTCTGGTGAGGATGCTTCTGGCGGCCAAATCTCCCGCGGAAGTAGTGGAACTCTTTATGGATGAGTAAAAATTGGCTCCTTCTCCCCACGGGGGGAGAAGGAAACCATCTTATCCCTCTTTATAGAAAGCTTTGAAAAGGTCTCTTGTGTAATCTATATCCTTGATTCCCGCTGTCTCCCTGATGCTGTGCATCGCCCAGATCGGAAGTCCCATATCCAGGCAGGGTATGGTGGTTGCCGCGGAAAGAAGGGGGCCGACCGTGGAACCGCAGGGGAGGTCGGAGTGATGAATATAGGTCTGCAGAGGAATTCCCGATTCCCGGGCCAGAAGTTTGAGCCGGGCTTCCGTTTCCCCGGTAGTGGCGTACTTATTGTTGTTGTCGATTTTTATGACGGGGCCGCCGTTTATGTCGCACCGGTAGGCCGGGTCATATTTGTCTCCGTAATTTCCGTTCCATCCGTGGGCCACATCGGCGGAAATGATATAGGAGAGAGGGCGGGATCTGTGCAGTGTCTCACGACCCAGTCCCCGGGCCAGGCAGATGCGCTCCATGAGGTGTTCCGTCAGGCCGGAAAGGGCGCCTTCAGCCGTCCGGCTGCCCGTCTCTTCGCTGTCGAAGAGGAGGGCGATAGGCGTTGCTTCCGCCGGCGTCGAAACGGCCAGGGCCTCGGCGGCCAGAAGGCAGTGAACAAGGTTGTCAATCCGTGATGAACTGAGAAGGGCGGTATCGCCGCTTCCCATAAGGACCGGTTCCCCCGCCAGATAGAGTTCCATCTGGCTTGAGAGAATGGAATCCCTGTCTATGGAGAGCTTTTCCGCAATATAATCGTAAAGATCGGTATTGAGGGTAAGGGTCACCGGGAGATGGACGGCCGGCTTGATTTCGTATCCCTTGTTTATTTCCCGGTTCAGGTGAATCGCCGCGTTGGGTATGATGGCCACGGGCTCTTCCGAATTGAAGAGGAGCCTTTCCGGGCGTCCCTTGACGCCGGGCACCAGGACCGATCCGGCCAGGCCCAGAGGACGGTCCTGCCATGTGGAAAGGATGGGGCCGCCGTAGACGGAAACACCGCCGGTCAGAAAAGCCCCTTCCCGTCGGAGGGACTCTTTTTTCAGCCGCAGATGGGGACTGTCCGTATGGGCGGCGATAATATTGAAACGGGGTACTTCGGCGGAACCCACCCGAAAGGCGGCCAGGGAGCGGCCGTTTTTAATCACATAGTAACCGCGGCCCGGTTCCAGGTCCCAGGAATCCTCTTCGTTAAGGTGCTGGAAACCGGACTGGTCCAGCAGCTTTTTCACTTCCGCCACGCCATGCCAGGCGGAGACGGCGTTCTTAAAAAAATCAGTTAACATCAGTTTTCCTTCTTAGAGTCTTTCAATGTCTGGTGAATAAAGGCGGAGAGGACATCCATGGCCCTCTGGTTATGACCGCCTTCCGGAATTATCAGATCGGCATAAGCTTTCATCGGTTCTATGAATTCATCATGCCCGGGCCGTACGACATTCAGGTACTGTTCTACGACCGAATCCACCGTCCGGCCCCGTTCTTCTATATCCCTGAGCATCCGGCGTATAAAACGGATATCTCCGGGGGTATCTACGTAAAGTTTCAGATCGATCAGATCCCTCAGGCGGGGATCGGCATAGATCATTATCCCTTCGAGGATGATTATGCCCTCCGGTTCGATGGTCACCGTTTTTTCCGAACGGCGGTGGTTTACAAAGTCGTAAACGGGCATCGGGGCCGGTTTTCCCTGGCGGAGAAGGGCCATGTGGGTTGTGAGAAGATCCATGTCAAAGGCATCGGGGTGGTCAAAGTTCACCGCCGTAATGTGTTCGTTGTCCACGGTTTTCTCGAAGGACCGGTAGTAGTTATCCTGGGGAATGACCGTGAAGCCTTCCACAATTTCGGCGATCTTTCTTACGATCGTTGTCTTGCCCGAACCCGAACCGCCGCAGATCCCTATGATAAGGGGACCGTCTTTTTTCATCCTCTTCTCCTCCCGATGTCTCCGCCTAATAATGGGGCGGTTTCCTGCTGACCGGAGATTCTTCCATGAGCTCGCTCATCTCTTTTACCTTGGCTACAAGCAGGGTCATGCGCTCTTCCTGTTTCATCAGACGCTTCTCCTGGTCCGCCACAATCCGGCTTAACTCCTGGATGGTGTCTTCCTGGTAGCTGATTTTGGTTTCCAGGGTGATCAATTTTTCCTCACTCATCGGTCCTACCTCTTTGGTTGCTGACTATTATACACGGACTTATTTGCTTTGATAACCTGTTCCGTGCCGTCAATCAGGGTAAACACGGGGAACCCGCCCGGTAATGAGGCAGCAGACTTCATAGGATATCGTATCGAGCTGTTCGGCGATGGCGGCGGCGGAAAAAGGGCAGGGGGGCGGTCCGAAAAGAGTCACGGGATCTCCCAGGGACACCCGGCAATCGGCTCCCAGGTCCACCATTATCTGATCCATGCATATCCGGCCGATCACGGGGTAGGTGTTCTCTCCGATCATGACCGAACCCCTGTTGGAGAGATGCCGGCTGTATCCGTCCCCGTAGCCGATGGCCACGGTGCCGATCCATGTCTCTTCTTTTGCCCGCCAGGTTCTTCCGTAGGATACGGACTCTCCGGGAAGGACCTTTTTCAGGAAAACAAGTTCGGAAGTCAGTTCCATCAGGGGGAGAACTCCCAGGGGGGTCCCGGGAAAGGGCTCGTAGCCGTAGAGAATGATTCCCGGGCGCACCATATCCATGAAGCTGTTCCTATGCTGTACCAGGGCGCCCGAATTCGCCCCGTGGACAAGAAAGTCTTCCGGGGAATCGGGGAGAGAACGGACGGCGTCGGCCGCCTGTATCAGAGCGGTGGTCTGGTCCTGGGTGAATTGAATGTCCCGTTCCTCCGGTGAGTCGCTGACCGGGAAATGGGTGCATATTCCCGCCAGGCAGAGCCGTTCCGAAGAGAAGATTCGGCGGGCCAGGGAGACGGCTTCTTCGGGGCGGCAGCCGATGCGGCCCATGCCCGTGTCTATCTTCAGGTGAACGGGTAGCTTCTTTTCTTCGGGCAGTACCGACCGGGCCGCTCTGTCCAGGGCGTCCAGGTATTCCGCCGACCCCGCGTAGGGCTGGAGACCCAGCTCTGCCAGTTCCGCCAGCTCCTCCGAAGGGGCGTGGCCCATCATGAGAACGGGCCCGGAGATTCCGGCGTCCCTGAGCTTCCTGCCTTCCGACGTACGGGCCACGGCAAGGTAATCGCAGCCGTACTTCAGAGCGGCCCTGGCCACGGGAATCATTCCGTGCCCGTAGGCGTCGGCTTTCACGGGGAGACAGATCTTTCTTTCCGAGCCGATACGCTGCCGGATTATATCTATATTGTGCCTGAGGTTTTCCAGGTGGATAATCGCTCTGGTTCCTGTCATTTCTCAATTCCCGTCCGGGCGGAAACGCCCTCGCTGTAGTAGTGTTTGACTTCCGTCATTTCCGTGACCAGATCGGCCAGTCCAACTATCTCTTTCGGCGCATATCGCCCGGTAATGATCAGTTCGGTCTTTTCTTTTTTCTCCCCTATGAGATAGAGCGCATCCTCCAGGGGGATGACGTCCAGGTGTAGGGCCACATTCAGTTCGTCGGCGATCACCACATCCCATTCTCCCGAGGCTAGAACGGATGCCAGTTCGGCAATGCCCTTTTCGGCCAGGAGCCGGTCCTCTTCGGCCACTTCGTTATTGATAAAATGGGGAGCTCCGAACTGCTTGATGGTTATCAGGTCATCGAAACGTCTCAGGGCCCCGATTTCCGAATAGTCCCCCGATTTGAGGAACTGCCCGATAAATACTCTATGCCCTGCCCCCGCTGAACGCAGAGCCAGCCCCAGGGCGGCGGTGGTTTTTCCCTTGCCGTTGCCCGTGTATATCTGGATATAACCCTTATCTTTCATAGTGAGAAAATTATAGCACAGGAGAAGGGGAGAACAAAGAGAGTCACTATGGCGGTGTTGAGGCGGATAGGGGGAAAGATCTTTTCAGCCCGTTCTTTCCCTTGTAAAAATGAAACGTCGGTTCTATACTGACTCCATGAAAGTAAACAGAATGGAACGGGTAAAAAGATTCATCCCCTATTACGGGCCTTACAAGGCTCTTTTTTTTGCCGATTTAATCTGCGCCGTTTTTATCGCCGCCATTGAGCTGGCCTATCCCATGCTGACCCGGCATGTCCTGCAGACCATTATTCCCGAAGGCACGACGGGACGGCTCATCTTTACTCTGGCCCTCATGCTGGTGCTGTATATCCTTATGGCGGGATTGAACTGGTTCGTAACTTTCTGGGGACATATCATCGGTGTCCGGATGGAAGCGGATATGAGGCATGATCTGTTTGCCCATATGCAGGTTCTGCCCTTCAGTTTTTACGACAACAACCGGACCGGCGTGCTTATGTCCCGGGTCGTGAACGACTTGAACGATATTTCCGAAGTGGCCCACCACGGGCCGGAGGATGTTTTTCTTTCATTCCTGATGATGGTGGGCTCCTTTGTGCTCCTCCTGGGGATTGAGTGGCATCTGGCGGTCATCATCTTCGGAGTGATGGTTCCCCTGATCCTCTGGTTCAGCATCACCCGCAGGACGGCCCTGGGGCGGACATTCCGAAAACTGCGTGAGCGGATAGGGGAGATAAACGCCCTTCTGGAAAACAGCATCTCCGGCATCCGGGTGGCCCGGGCCTTTACCAACGAGTGGTACGAGAAGGAGAAGTTCGACGGGACCAACGGGGATTTCCGCAATGCCAAAACCGATGCCTACCGGGCCATGGCCGACTACCATACGGCGATAGGTTTCTTTCTGAGCCTCCTGAATGTGACCGCCCTGGCCGCGGGAGCCTTCTTCATCCGCCTCGGGTTCATGGATATCGCCGACCTTCTGGCTTTCATGCTCTATATCAACCTGGTGGCCCAGCCTATCCGCATGTTTACCAACTTCACCCAGCAGTTCGAACAGGCCATGGCGGGCTTCAACCGCTTCTGCGAAATCATGGATGTGGAACCGGATATCAAGGACAAGCCCGACGCCAGGGAACTGACCGATGTGAAGGGAAATATCAGACTGGAAAATGTCACCTTCAGCTACGATGACAAGAACCATATCCTCAAAAATGTCGATGTGGATATCAAGGCGGGGCAGACCGTCGCTCTCGTGGGGCCGACCGGGGCGGGAAAAACAACACTCTGCCATCTCATCCCCCGGTTCTACGAGCCCCAGGAGGGGAGGGTGTCCGTGGACGGCCATTCGGTGGAAGATCTGACCCTGGAGAGTCTGCGCCGCCAGGTGGGGCTGGTTCAGCAGGATGTGTTTCTCTTCACCGGGTCGATAAAGGACAATATCTCCTACGGACGGCCCGATGCGGCGGACGAAGAGATTGTGGAGGCGGCGAAGAAATCAGAAATCCACGATTTCATTGAGTCCCTTCCCGACGGCTATGACTCCTGGATAGGGGAGAAGGGGATACTCCTTTCGGGAGGGCAGAAGCAGCGCCTCGCCATTGCCCGGGCTTTCCTGAAGAATCCTCCCATCCTCATCCTGGACGAAGCCACCAGCGCTCTGGATAACCATACGGAAGCCCGTATTCAGAAAGCTCTCGAGGAGCTGAGCCGCGGACGGACCTCTCTGGTTATCGCCCATAGGCTGTCAACAGTCCGCCATGCCGATAAGATAGTCGTTCTCACCACCGATGGAATCGAAGAGGAGGGAACCCACGAGGAACTCTACGGGAGAGAAGGATTATACCGCCGCCTGTACGATTCTCAGTTTGCGTCCCCGCCGGTGGAGGACAGGGTCGGCTGATCCGGGTCTGAATAGAAACAGGCCCGGTTCCGTCCTTCCGTCTTGGCTTTATAGAGTGCCTTATCCGCCCTGCGGATGAGGTTTTCCATATCTGAGTAGGTATGAAGTTCACCGTGGGCAATACCGAAGCTGGCCGTGACATAGGGCGAAATGGGAGACGCCCCGTGGGGAATGGCCAGACGGCCGATTTCATCGATCAAGCGCTGTGTAATCTCATGGAGCTTGTCTATTTCTGCGGTGGGAAGGATGAGAATGAACTCTTCTCCTCCGTATCGGGCGGCCTGGTCGTGGCCCTTCCGTATTATCGATTCCAGCGTATGCCCCACGGCTTTGAGGCAGGTGTCACCGGCCTGATGGCCGTAGGTATCGTTGTATTTTTTGAAAAAATCCACATCGATAAGTATGACTTCCAGAGATTTCTCCAACGGGCTTCCGGAAAGGAGCCTTATGACGAAATTCTCCATGGCCCTTCTGTTGGATAATCCTGTTAGTGAATCCTTTTCCGAAAGACTCTGCAGTTCGGTATTCTCCTCGCTGAGTGAATCGCCCCTTTTTTTCTCTCTGTATATGAGAAGGAAATTTTTCCTTTTCTCCTTTTCCAGTGAATAATTGGCAAATATAGAAAATATCATGTTGGAGAGGAGGAAGGAGAGATTGAAGACCTGGATAGCAAGGGAGTTTCCGGCGTAGAAAGGGATAAAGGCGATATACATGAAAAATACCGCGAAAGAAATTATCACTCCATGGTGAAACCGGAGCCTGACGACGAGGTTGGCGAATATGAGAACAAGGCTGACTCCCGGATGGTAGATCACGGACAGTTCGCATTGGCTGCGGGAGATGAGAAAGATCAGGGAGAGGGCCGTCAGAAAAATGAGAGCCGATTCCGCCCGTTCCCTTATGAGGGCCGGAGGGTTGGATTTCTGGAAAATCATCCCGATGATAAGCAGGGGAGTGATGATGCCCAGCCTTACGATAAGAGCTGTGGCGTATATATCGGGTATCATATAATGATCGGGAATCAGAAAGAGAAGGTAAACAAATATGGCGGGATATCCTCTGACGTAGAGCTGGCGAGACCGCTCTTTTGCGGTTTCTTCTTCATAGAGTCTCTCCATTTCCGGTTCAAACCGCAATCGCCATTTTTCTTTCATCGCTTTGATTTGCCTTCGGCTGTGACGGTGAGTTAATCTCGCCTTCGGCCTTCAGAAGTAAGAATACTTCTCTTTCTATGAGATTTCAAGAGCCGGGAGAGAGCCATGATGTAATAATGCAGAAAGGGGTTGCCTCATTGGTCACAATGTTCTATTATCATACAATAGGAGAGGCGTATGGCAAAGATTCGTCAGAAAACGGTTGTAGAGCAGGTGATGGAGCAGATCAAAGAGCTGATCGCTTCGGGAAAATACCAACCGGGGGATAAACTGCCCACCGAGCATGAGCTGGCTGAGAAATTCGGCATCGGCCGTTCGTCTATCCGTGAAGCCATCAAGATCTTCAACTACCTGGGTGTTCTGGAATCCAAGGCCGCCAAGGGAACCTTCCTTTCCGACCGGGGCAATATTTCGGCCGAAGCCCTGTCGTGGTCCATTCTGCTGGGAAAGGATGAACTGCAGGAGCTGATTGAAACCCGGGGCGCCATAGAGCTCTGGAGCATCATCACCCTGACCGGGCTTTATCAGAATGATCCGGAGAAATGCACTCCTGTCATAGAGGAGCTGAAAGAGCAGATCCGCAAAATGAAAAAAGGACTGGAAGAGGGAAAGCTTGAGGAGATGGTGGAAGCCGATTATGCCTTTCATAATATCGTTGTCAAAAGCACGGAAAACTCCCTTTTCTACTCTATCTACAAAACCCTCAAATCCTTCATGTATGAAGAGATCGTCCAGTCTCAGAATGATTACGCCGATCCGGGACTGATTGTTTCGGAGCATCAGGATATCATCGATACCATTATGTCCGGCGATATCAACCGCTCCGTGAAGACTTTCAATTCCCATATCGTCAATATTGAAAATCGACTGAAAATCCACGATTAGGTTTTCCCGTGATACTTGTAAGCGCCTGCCTGGCGGGGGTCTCCTGCCGTTACGACGGAAACAGCAATACCGTAGAGGAACTGGAAAATCTCGTGAAATCGGGGCAGGCGATAGCCCTATGCCCTGAGGTGCTGGGCGGGCTCCCCACTCCCCGAGTCCCCTGCGAAATCGTGACGGGCGAGGGGGAAGAAAAGCGTGTCCTCGATAAACACGGAGAGGACAGGACAGCCGAATTCGAAGAGGGCGCCCGGCTGACCGAAGAGATATGCCGTCTTTTGGGCATTAAGACTGCCGTTTTGAAATCGGGAAGTCCTTCCTGCGGCTGTCGCCAGATTTACGACGGTTCTTTTACCGGCAAAAAACGGGAAGGCCGGGGATTGACGGCGGAGCAGTTAATTCTATCGGGTATAACGGTCTGCAATGAAAAAGACTGGGGAGAGAAAAGCCGATAGCCTCCTCTCCCCGGTATGAAATATCCCGCTGCTTCAGAAGCCGCTGGGTTGATTCTTGAATATCCTAGATTCCCGTGTGCTTGCTTATGTAGGCCCGGGCATTCTTGGCATAAACGAAGGGATTGGCTTTAGCCGGATCCTGCTCCGCTTCCACAACCATCCAGCCTTCGTATCCATTCTCTTCCAGTATGGCAAAGAGGGAGGGAAAATCGATGCTTCCGTCGCCGGGAACCGTGAAGACACCCTGCCTTACCGCATCCAGGAAGGATGAATCCTTTGCTTTCACATCGGTGAAGACATTGGTTCTCATATCCTTGAGGTGGACATGGCCCACGCGGGAGATAAACTTCTTCAGCGCGGCGACGGGATCTTCCCCGGAGAAGGCGAAGTGACCCGAATCAAAGAGGAGGGTTACTTTGGAAGGATCGGTCTCGTTCAGGAACCTTTCCGTCTCTTCGATAGTCTGAACGCCCGTACCCATGTGATGGTGGAATGCCAGGGTCAAGCCTTCCTCTTTGGCTATATGGCCCAGCTTGTTCATGCCGTCGGTCAGTCTCTTGAACTCCTCGTCAGTAAAAACGGCCTTGCCGGAGAATACGGAAGTTTTCGTATCTCCCTGGCAGCTTCTGGTCTGTTCCGAAGGTCCGATCACGTCGGCGCCCATGGCCTTCAGGAAAGCCAGCTGCGCCCTGAAGTCCTTTTCCACCTGCTCAAAGGGCTGGGAACAGAGGAAGGAACTGAACCACTGATTGCAGATTTTAATGCCCCGCACGTCCAGGTACTCTTTGAGAACCGCCGGATCCTTGGGGTATTTGTTGCCTACTTCCGAACCGGTATAACCGGCCAGAGCCATTTCGCTGACGCACTGTTCGAAGGAATTTTCCTTTCCCAGGTCGGGCATATCGTCATTTGTCCAGCCGATAGGCGCCATGGCCAGTTTAACCTTGTTTTTATCCATATAAAACCTCTGTGAAAACCTCCGGCATTACGCCGGAGTAGTATGTTTATACTGAAAATCAGTATTTTCTGGCTCTTTCAAGCTCTTCTTTCTGTGCTTCGGTCTTCTCTACGATGGAAGGATTCTTTGCCACTTCGGCCTGTCCGCAGCGCCAGAAACCTTTGTATCCGTCGGTCATGGTTTTGGGCAGGACCTTGATGTCGAACACCGTTGAAACGGTCTGCTTCTTCGCATCGGCAATGGCGTCGCGCAGTTCCTGCTCGTTCCGTATCGAATAGGTCTTACAGCCGTATCCCTCACCGATTTTGGCAAAATCGATGGCGATAAGCGAGCCGTCCAGTTTGCCGGTCTTCTCGTTTCTATGGCGGAATTCCGTTCCGAAACTGCCCTGGCCCCTATCCATCTGAAGGTTGTTGATACAGCCGAATTCGGCATTGTCGAAGATCACCAGATTGATCTTCTTCCCTTCCTGGAGGGAGGTCGCCAGTTCGGAGTGGAGCATCATGAATGATCCGTCTCCCAGGTAGGCGTATACTTCCCGGTCAGGTTCGGCCAGTTTGACTCCCAGGGCCGCGCCAATTTCATAACCCATGCAGGAGTAGCCGTACTCCATGTTGTAGGAGCGTTCGCTCTTGGCCCGGAATACCCTCTGAAGGTCGCCCGGCAGGGACCCGGCGGCTCCGACGACAATGGCGTCCTTATCAAGAACATCATCCAGTATGCCCAGGACTCCGGTCTGCGTCATTTTGGAGCCGAAGAACTTGCTGTACTCTTCCAGTGCGTCTGTCAGGCCGTCTTTGATCTCGGGAACGAATCCGGGGCCGGTATATTCTACGGAGAAAAGTCGGTTCAGCTCTTTATCCCATTCGGCTTTGGCATCCTTTATCTCATTCTGATAGGAGGATTTGTAGCCTTCGGCGGAAAGAGCCTTTCCTATGGCTTCCAGAGACATTTTCGCATCGGCCGTTACCCGGACGGCATCCATTTTGTACGAGTCGAAAGAGGCCACATTGATATTCACGTAATTCACATTGGGATTCTGGTAAAGCCATTTGGAGGCGGTGGTGAAGTCGGTATAGCGGGTTCCCACTCCGATAACCAGATCGGTCTCCTGTCCCAGAATGTTGGCGGCCAGACAGCCGGTGGTGCCGATGCCTCCCAGGTTCAGGGGGTGGCTGTAGAGGGTGGCGCTTTTTCCCGCCTGTGTTTCGGCGTAGGGAATGTTGAAATCCTCGCAGAACTTGAGCATCGCCTTGCCCGCTTCGGAGTAGCGCACACCGCCGCCGCAGATAAGGAGGGGCTTTTTCTTGTTCTTGATCATGGCCACGGCTTCTTTTACCATGGCGTCGGTGGGAGCCGTTCTCTCCAGGCGGTGAACCCGCTTCTGGAAGAAATACTCCGGATAGTCGTATGCTTCGCCCTGAACATCCTGGGGCAGACAGACGGCTACGGCGCCCGTGTTGGCCGGATCGGTCAGGGTTCTCATGGCGCCGATCATGGCGGACATGAGCTGTTCGGGACGGTTGATCCTGTCCCAGAATTTACAGACGGGCCTGAAGGCGTCGTTGGTGGTAAGGGTCAGGTCGTGGAACTGCTCCATCTGCTGCAGAACCGGGTCGGGCTGTCTCGTGGCGTAGGTGTCGCCGGGCAGCAGGAGAACGGGAATTCTGTTCGCCGTGGCCGTGGCGGCGGCGGTGACCATGTTGGCGGCGCCGGGCCCTACCGAGGAGGTGCAGGCGTAGATCTGGCGGCGGTGATTCTGCTTGGCAAAACCCATGGCGGCGTGGGCCATGCCCTGCTCGTTGCGCCCCTGGTGGACGATCAGGTCGCCCGGGTCTTCTTCAAGGGCCTGTCCCAGACCGACCACATTGCCATGTCCGAAAACGGTAAAAATACCCTTTACGAATTTATGTTCTTCCCCGTCGAACTCCAGATACTGCTGATTGAGAAATTTGACCAGCGCCTGGGCTACGGTCATTCTTATCGTTCCCATTATTTATCCTCCGTTGTATGTTTCATTTCGGGCCAGATTTTGACATCCTTTTCCAGAAGCCATTCGTGGTCCTGTACAAAATAGCGTGTTGTCGGCAGCCAGCGGTCTTCGGGCAGGTGGGGGATCATCCAGATGTAGTACATGGCATAGCCCGCACCGGCTACCTGCGAGTGGGTCTTTCCCGGGGGAATCAGACAGGTATCTCCATTCTTTACAAAGTAGGGGTCCTCGTTCAGAAGGGAGACGCCGAATCCCTGCTCGGGAAAGTGGCGGTAGTGGTAGATTTCCGGCTGAGGGTGATGATGGGGAGGGTAGCTGGACCATTTCCCCGGGTGGTTTATCACTTCGCCCAGAACCATATTGGAATCGGGGGCGAGCTCTCCGTCGAATACGGTACGTACCGTTCTGATGGATGTCTCATTTAAAACCCCGCCGCCGAAGATATCGCACCGGACATCCTCTTTTGTGTAGAGTTTAGGAGAAAATTCCACGGGGTTTTTCTTCTTCTCCACGCAGAGCTCCGTGTCTTCAATCGCTTTGATGGTAACGGGAATATCCTTGGGGACATGGAGCGTAACGGGATTTTCCTCAAAACAGGACCATCTTTCGGCTACGGCCGTGTTTCCCCCCCAGGAAAATTCCACTTTTCCCTTTATAATAAGCCAGGCTCTTTCCTTGCTTTCATGGCAGTTCCAGGTCTCTCCCTTTTTCAGGTTGAGAATACCGAAGTCAAGAAGCATATGGGAATGGATTCCTTCCTCTTCGGTTATGACAGTATATCCGCTTTTCTTTATCTGATTCTTAATGATCATGGATGCCTCCCTTATGAACGTTAATTATATTGTAGTATTGTCTGATAATCAAGTCTTATTTTTCCCAATCACTGGTCAATCAGGTCGATTCCCGGGTTATCAGACGGGGAGGGATGCTTATCTTTGTCCTGGAAATGAGATTCCCCTTTTTTTTGTTATCAATCTGTTCCAGAAGACGATCACAGCAGAGACGGGCGAGTTCCTCCTTGGGCTGATGAACCGACGTCAGGCCGGGGTTGCTGTACCGGGCCAGTTCGCTATCATCATAACCGGCAATAGCCATATCACCGGGAATGGAAAATCCCTTGTCCTTCAGGGCTCTCATGGCGCCCAGGGCCATTAAGTCGTTGCAGCCGAAAAGGGCGTCGAACTGTCTCAGCTCATCCCCCATTCCGTTGATTGTCTCCTTGGCCGACTCAAAGGTGGAATCGCAGAATATTTTTTTTACGCTGCCACCCGCCTTTTTTACTATTTCGCAGAACCCCTGTTCACGCTGGCGGAATTCCAGGTGCTCCTGAATCATGGCCAAGAGTAGGAAATGCCTCCGTCCTCTCTCCAGAAAATGCCTGGCCACCTGCCGCCCTCCCTCGATGTGATCGGTGAATATGATCTCCTGATCCATGGTCGAATCACAGGGAGGGTAGTGGAGAAAAACGGTCGGAATAGGATGGTCCCTCAGATAATCATGGCTTTCTTTGTCCAGTCCCTCCATGAGAATGATGAATCCGTCGACCTTGTTTCTGGATACCAGGCGGATGATGTTGTTGATTTTGCTGTGATTGCTGAGCTGGGTGAAGATAAGATCCATGTCCGCTTCTTCCAGCCGGCCCCTCAGGCTGTTGAGGAGCATGCCGTGATAAACATTGACGTTGACCAGATGGTAATTTTCAGGCAGGACGATAGCTACCGTTCCTACCTGACTGGTTATCATGCTGCGGGCACCCGCGTTGAATTCAAAGCCCAGGTCACTGGCTATGCGGCTGATCTTCGTTCTTGTCTTCTCCGCCACCAGGGGGCTGTTGTTCAAGCTCCTGGAAACGGTGGCGAAGCTGACTCCGGCGATTTCCGCGATATCCTTAATTGTAACCTGGCTGCTCATCATATTTACCGGTCTAGAATGTCAGCTGCCTGCGGGATTCAAAGGATTCTTTGCACTTGTAGGCAATTTCCGAAACCCTGGTACCGTCATAGACGGAGACCCGGGGTTTCTTCCCGGTTAGAATACATGACACGAATTCCTGAATCTCGTTGACGTAGGACGTTTCGAAACGCTCCAGGAAATTCTCGCTGCACTCCCGCCGGACTCCGCCCGAATCCAGTATCTCCACCAGATTCTTCTGAGGCACCGACGCGATACGCAGGATCCCTTTGGTTCCGATGATTTCCGTCTCCACATTATAGCCGTGAGGCGCGGTTCTGCCGGCGAAAAGAAAGGCCATGGCATCATTGTCGAACTGCATGAGGCAGGAGACATTGTCGCCGTCGCCGTATTCCCCGAACTCCGGATGGGCGTAGCAGCCGCCCATGGCCGTTACCGACAGGGGTTCCGCCTTGAGAAACCAGCGGGCCAGATCTATATCATGGACCGCCATATCAAGAAACTGACCTCCCGAATGCCCCGCGAAAGCGATGGCTCCGTCTATGAACTTTTCCGGGTCCTGGCTATAGGAGCGGAAGAGAATGGGTTTTCCTATCTCTCCCTTCTCCACTTTCTCGTGGGCATACATGTAGGACTCGTCGAAACGCCTCATGAACCCAAGCATAAAGACTTTATCCGGATGCGCTTCCACGGCTTTTTCCGCCTGCCGGCACTCTTCCACCGTCACGCCCAGGGGTTTTTCGGAGAAGACATGCTTCCCCGCAGCCAGGGCGGCGGCGATTTGCTTCGTGTGCAGTCCCGAGGGAGAGACAAGGCAGACGGCGTCAAGCTCATCAAGTTTCAGCATCTCTTCAAAGCTTGAGAAGCGGTGGGGAACACCCAGCCTGTCCGCCGTCTCGTTCAGAAGGCTTTCGTTAAGATCGCAGAGGGCAAAAAGCTCGGCGTTCATAATCTTTGTGGCGATGTTTTCGGCATGGGCCAGCCCAAGCCGTCCCAGACCGACAGAGCCGATTCTGATCTTATCCATTGCGGGCCGCCTTAGTCTTTCTTGGCGTTCTTGCGCATATCGATGATAACGGCCACCACAATGATCACACCTTCGGTAACCTGCTGCCAGTAGGCGTCTACCCCAAGGAGGGTTAAGCCGTTTCTCATGACCGAGAGGACCAGAGCTCCGACGAAAGCGCCCCAGATGGTTCCGATACCGCCGGAGTGGCTTGTTCCGCCGATGGTAGTAGCGGCGATGGCGGTAAGTTCATAACCCGTGGCGGCACCGGGGTGAACCGAACCGACGCGGCCGGCGAAGACAACGGCGGCCAGACCGGCTAGAAGACCGGAATAGGCATAAATGGCGATCAGGTTGCGGCTTACATTAACGCCGGATACCTCGGCTGCCTTGATATTGCCGCCGATGGCGTAGACGCTTTTCCCGAACCGCGTCATATCCAGGAGGACATAACTGACTCCAATCATCACAAAGTAGATGACGACGGGAATGGGGAGGAAGCCGAACAGTTTGCCGCCCAGGGCCGTCATGGAGGGGATGAGCGTACTGACCGGTTTCCCGTCGGAGTAGATCAGGGCAAGACCGCGGGCCACGGTCATCATACCCAGGGTGGATATGAACGCGGGGATGTGTGTCTTGGCTATCAGGGCGCCGGATACGGCTCCGCAGAGGGCTCCTACCGCCAGGGCGGCCAGAATCGGTACGATCACGGGCATCTCCGCCAGGTTGGGGAAATATTTGCCCGTTGCATCGGCCGTCTGGGCCAGAGAGGCCGCGATAACGCCGGAAAAGGCCAGGACCGAACCGACGGAGAGGTCGATTCCCTTGGAAATGATGACGAAAGTCAGTCCCAGGGCCATAATCCCGAAAATAGACGACTGGGTCAGTACATTGAAAATGTTGGAACGGCTCAGAAAGGCCGGCTCCATGATGCTTATGCCGATTATCATTATCAGCAGGACGAATACGATTCCGTATTTCTGAAGGATCATTTTCGCCTTCCGGTTCTTATCCGCAAGGGCTTCCTTGTTATTAATGGCAGCTGTAGACATCTCTTAGTTCTCCTTTTCTACGGATTTACCAGTGGCGTAGGACATTAATTCTTCCTGGGTGAGATCGGGTCTGTTCTCTACGATACCCGTTACCCGGCCTTCGTGCATAATCATGATTCTGTCGCTCATTCCCATGACTTCCGGCAGTTCCGAGGAGATCATCACAATGGATTTTCCCTCTCCGGCGAGTCTGGTGATAAGCCGGTGGATTTCCGATTTGGCTCCCACATCGATTCCTCTGGTCGGCTCGTCAAGAAACAGAATATCCGGATTGGTCAGAAGCCACCGGGCGACCAGTACTTTCTGCTGGTTTCCGCCGGAAAGATTCTGGACTTTCTGCATCAGACTGGGGGTCTTCACCTGAATCTTGGTCACGTAATCGTCGCAGTCCTTTTTGAGTATTTTGCTCTTGATCAGTCCCACCTTGTTCAGGTATTTGGGGATATTGGTAATAGCCATATTGAGCCTTACGGAAAGCATGGGGAAAATGCCCGACTGGCGCCTGTCTTCCGTCAGAAGGGCCATGTGCCTGGATATGGCGTCCCGGGGGCTCTTTATCTGCACTTCCTTACCGTCGATCAGGATCTCTCCGGAAACCTTGGGGCGGATACCGAAAATCGTTTCGATGACCTCCGTTCTCCCCGATCCGATAAGTCCTGCCACGCCGAGGATTTCTCCCTTTCTCACAGAGAAGGATACGTCCCTGAACAGGCGCTGATGGGTCAGATTCCGGACCTCCAGCTTGACTTCCCCGATCTCGCAGGGGACCTTGGGAAACATCTCATTTACATCCCTGCCCACCATCATGTTGATCAATTTGTCAACGCTCAGCTTATCCGTATCTTCCGAACCGATATAAGTTCCATCCCGGTATACGGTGATCCGATCGGTGATCTCATAAACCTCATCGAGCTTATGGGAGATGTATATGATGCTTTTTCCCTGTTCCTTGAGCTTCCGCATGATGTTGAAAAGCTGTTTTACTTCTTTATCGGTCAATGCCGATGTAGGCTCGTCCATGATGATAAGTTTGGAATCATAGGACACGGCCTTGGCGATTTCTATCATCTGCATCTTAGCCACAGTCAGGTCGGCCATTTCCGTTCTGGGGTCTTCGTTAAGATCGATTTCCTTGAGCACTTCGACGCTCATATCATACATTTTTTTATGATCGACAAATCCGAATTTGTTTACCGGTTCTCTTCCCAGCCATATGTTTTCCATGATGGGGCGATGAAGAACGGGGCTTAACTCCTGGTGTATCATGGAGATACCCATGTTCAGGGCCTGGGAAGTATCATAACCCTCTCTAATTTCTCCATCATAGATTATCGTTCCCGATGTCTGACTGTGGACGCCGGCAAGACAGTTCATCAGGGTTGACTTCCCTGCACCGTTCTCTCCCATTAGGGCGTGTATTTCTCCCGGGCGGACTTTAAGCTCAACCCCTTTGAGAGCCTTGACGCCTGGAAAATTCTTTACGATGTCCTGCATCTGCAGGATATAGTTTTCCTCTGCCATATTTACTCCGATTGGAGGGAAGGAGAGATTTCCCCTTCCCTGTACGAACTCCGCCCAGGATATTCCCGCCCTTTTCAGGCAGGGCAGGGCGGATGGTTATTGATTACATGAAGTCTGCGAGATTTTCAGGTGTGATAAGAACGAAGGGAACCCATACGAGGGGAACAACTTCCTGACCCTGAAGAACCTTGTGGATAAGTTCGGCTGAACCTTTTCCCTGTCCCACAGCATCCTGCAGAACGGTGGCGGCAAGGGAACCGTTACCTACGGCTTCCTTGGCATCGGGAATGGCATCGACACCCATGACGGGAACGTCTTCACGACCGGCGGCTTTCAGGGCTTCTACGGCACCAAGGGCCATTTCGTCATTGTTGGCGCAGATACCTTTCAGATCATCGCCGTAAGCGGTAATCCAGTTTTCAGTGATGGTCATACCCTGGTCTCTCTGCCAGTTAGCTGTCTCTTTGGCGAGGATTTTAATTCCGGGGAACTTGGCTTTGGCGGTAACTTCGTTTCCTTCGGTTCTCTTCAGAGCGCCTTCGTTATCGAGTTTTCCCATGAGGATTCCCACTCCGCCTTTTCCGCCGAGCAGTTCGCCCATGTACTCCATCTGCTGCGTACCGGCAATAATTTCCTGGGAACCGACATAGTAGACATTTTTGGGAAGATCTTTTTCGGCATAGGGATTTCTATTGACGAAACAGAGGGGAACGCCGGCTTCATCGGCCGCTCTGACAATGGGGCCCATGGCGCTGGTGTCAACGGGGACGACGATGAGAGCGTCCACTCTCTGAGCCAGAAGGGTATTTACCAGATCCTGCTGGCGGATAACGTCTTCCAGAGCATCCTGCAGTACGATTTCCACATTGTCCACGGTAGAGAAATACTCTTCCGCCGCATCCATTACGTAAGTCTGAAATGTATCGTTGAAATTATTACATACATAACCGACTTTAAAGCTGTCCTTTGCTCCGTCACCATCTCCTGATCCGTTGGCGAAGAGTGCCGCTGCTGCTAGCAGTGAGAATAGAACGAGCCATACCTTTTTCATAAATTAACCTCCAATGATTCGTTTGCTCCTTGAATTATTGCAAACGTTTTCAATAAAATTATTATCATCCCAGTTTTGTGATACTGTCAATGAGAAAGTTTATAAAAAAGAAGCATAGTGGAATATAATGTTATATAGTAATGAAATGCGTAATTCTCAGTCTATCAGACAATAAGACAGAAAACGGCCTATTGTGTAAAAAAGACAATTGTTTAATATAGATAAAAAAAGATCGATTATTACAAACGTTTACATGCAATAATACTGTTTTAATTATAAAAAAGAAACCGCACCGGAAAGTTGGATAAGGTCCGGTGCGGTTTCGGTGCGATTGAATTGTATCTGAATACCTTGAGCTACTTCTTCCTGCTGATCCAGAGAGAAGCATCGGCATAAATACCGGGAGTTTTGTCTACGGATGCATCGCGTGACTCGATTTCTCTTTTAAGGCGACTGCTTTTTCTGACCAGTCTTCGTTCTCTGCTTTTTCTCAAATTCATCATAATGGTATGTTCCCGTGTTTTTTGGCAGGTCTCTCCTCCTGCTTTTCCGCGATCATTTCCAGGGATCTGATCAATTCCTTCCGTGCCGCCTCCGGGGCGATCACATCATCCACGATGCCAAGGGAGGCTGAAGAGAAGGGATTCATGAATTTTCTCTGGTATTCATGCATCTTGATCTCTTTAATCAGGTTTGAGTCCTTGGCCGACTGTATTTCATTCCTGAATATGATATTCGCCGCTCCCGAAGCGCCCATTACGGCAATCTCCGCAATCGGCAGGGTCAGCACTCTGTCATAGCCCAGCGCCCTTGAAGCCATCCCAATATAGGCGCCTCCATAGGCTTTCCTCAGGACCAGGGCGATTTTGGGAACCGTGGCTTCCGCTATGGCGTAGAGGAGTTTGGCCCCGTGGCGAATAATGCCCCCGTGCTCCTGTTCCGTGCCCGGCATATATCCGGGTACATCCACAAGGGATATGACCGGAATGGAAAAGGCGTCGCAAAAGCGGATAAACCGGGCCGCCTTGTCGGAAGAGTCCTTATCCAGCGCTCCGGCGTATACCTTCGGCTGATTTCCAATGATGCCCACCGATCGACCCGCGAGCCGGGCAAATCCGACCACCATGCTGCGGGCGAAATCCCTGTGGACTTCCAGAAAGCTTTCCCTGTCAAAAAGGAGTGAAATGATCTCCCTTATGTCATAGGATTTCGTGGACTCCCCGGGTATGATATTCAGAATATCTCCCGTTTCCCTGTTGGGATCGTCGGTGCATTCCACCCGGGGCGGCGCTTCCCTGTTGGAAGAGGGAAGATAGGAGAGCAGCCTGGTTACCGTGGCGAAGCACTCCTCCTCGCTGGCGCAGTGGAAATGAACGTTGCCGCTCAGGCTGCTGTGAGCCATGGCTCCGCCCAGGTCCTCGTGGCTGACTTCTTCTCCCGTTACGGCCTTGATAACGTCCGGACCGGTAATGTACATATGGCTCGTTTTATCCACCATGAAGACAAAATCGGTCAGAGCAGGCGAATAAGCCGCTCCCCCGGCGCAGGGCCCCATAATCAGGCTGATCTGGGGAATGACACCGGAGGCAAGAATATTCCCCCGGAATATGTTCCCGTAACCTTCCAGGGACATGACTCCTTCCTGGATACGGGCCCCTCCCGAATCGTTTATCTGAATGAAGGGCCTGCCCGTTTTCAGCGCCATTTTCTGGGTGGACGCGATCTTGGAGGCATGCTGTTCGCCCAGGGACCCGCCCAGAACGGTAAAGTCCTGGGAGGAGAGCCAGATCTGGCGTCCGCCGAGTAGGGCACTGCCCGTGATTACCCCGTCTCCGGAAATCTTTTTGCTGTCCATTCCGAAGTCGTCGATACGGCTCATCTCGTAGGGATGATTTTCCACGAAACTGCCTTCGTCGGTGAGGAGCTGAATCCTCTCCCGGGCTGTGTGCTTTCCCTTTGAACGCTGTCTGGCCTGACGGTCCTCGCCGCCCCCGGCCAGCATGGAAGAGCGCATCTTATCCAGAAGCTTAAGGCTCTCCCTGTGGCTATAGGGCAGTTCGGGCGTACTATCAGTTGCCTTTTCTAACTTGCTCATCGAATAATTCCTCATCTGAGGGCTGCCGGCTGGCAATCGGGGAGGAGACCCAGGTCGTATTGAGCAGATGTTTCCAAGTAATATTTTCGCTGGCTATGTTACCGCCCCAGGTTCCGCAACCCAGAGTCAGAGTGGTGGGCATTCCGTTTGTCCAGGCACCGCTGTTAGCAAGGCACTGGGGCTGGTTGACCATGACCCGGGATACCTTGACCTGTTCTGCGACGGCCAGAATCCTTTCTTGCTTGCTGGTGTGGATACCGCAGGAGTGACCGGCTCCGGAATAAGCCGTAATATCGTTCACCAACTGAATGGCATCCTCGAATTTATTCCACTTGTAAAGCGTTGTCACCACGGAAAGCTTTTCTCCGGAGAAGGGATAGTCGGCGCCGGTTCCCGTCTCTTCCACTGCCAGGAAACAGCAGCCTTCGGGGATCTCGATCCCGGCGATTCCGGCAATTTTGGCGGCAGGCTGGGCTACCACGTTTCTATTGAGAGTATGGCCGTCGGGCCACAGAGCCTTCTGGAGTTTTGCTTTCTCTTCGCTGCTGCAGACATAGCCGCCTTCCGCCGTGATAGCTTTGATGAAGTCGTCATAGATCACATCCTGGACAACGCAGGCGTTCTCAGCGGAACAGCTCGTCGCCTGGTCAAAGGTCTTGGATCTTCTGATTTTATCGGCTACCACAGCCATGTCCTGGGTGTCGTCCACGATGGTGACGGCATTTCCCGCTCCTACGCCGTAGGCAGGGGTACCGCTGGAGTAGGCCGCCTTAACGAGACCGCCGCCTCCCGTCGCCAGGATCAGATCGCACTGCTCCATGACCGCCTGGGAGTTTTCCATGGAAACTTCGTCCACGCTGATAACGAGATCGGCGGGGAAACCGGCTTTTTCAATCACCCCGCGGATCTTATCCACGACGAGCTTGTTGGTCTTTTTGGTGCGGGGATGGGGGCACATGATAATCGCGTTTCTGGTTTTCAGGGCATTCATGGCCTTGAGAACGGGAGTCGCTTCGCAGTTGGTACAGGGAATAAGGGCTCCGATGACGCCGATGGGCTTGGCTATTTTGATAAGGCCGAGGGCTTCGTTTTCTTCGATAATACCCACGGATTTCTGTCCTTTCATATCAAACCAGCCGCCTCTGACTTTATTCATCATTTTGGCGTATTTGCTGGGAACATCACCCATGTTGGATTCCTCTACGGCAAACTCGGCCAGGCTCTGGGCAAAATCTTCCTGAATGGCGGCCCAGGCAATCCTCTGGCAGAGATCGTCCACCTGTTCCTGGGTGGCAAACTCAATTTTCTTCTGAGCCTCTTTGGCTCTTTTCATTAATCCGCTAACATAATCTGACATAGCTTCAATCTCCTCTTATCTTATTTGTCAGGATTGGGGATCATCAGATCCCGTACGATGCCCACGAGCTCATGGTATCCGGCGATAAATCCCCGCAGGGTCCGGGCTGTGGCTCCGTATTGTTCGAACTCTTCGGGCTTCATGCCGTCCGGTTCATAGGCTCTTGTGAAGTCGGGGAACTTTTTATGGAGTTCCTCCAGGATGGCGGGATCGACGGGGTCGTCGATGGTGACTTTTACATCCACATCGCTTCCGTTGTATCTTTTCTGCCACTTGTAGGGAATGGTCTGTACGATATCGTCGCCGACGAGCTGGGACCAGTGAAGGTGATTTCTGTAGGCGGCTACGAGAAGACGGGTGCGGTATCCCTTTTCTTTATAAAGTCTGTAGGCGTTCTTGAAGGCGGCGACTCCGGCCCAATCCAGAGTGCCGGGATTGGTTATGATGTTTTCCTTCTCGGCGATAACCCTGAGCCAGTCGTCGAGGCGTCCCACCATGATCGTACATACGGGAATCATGTTGGACGTATCCTTGCCCTCCGCTTCCCTTCTTTTCAGACCGTTTTCAACGGCTTCGGCCACGGCCATAGCCTGGGGAACGGTAAAACAAACGGTAGCATTGATATTCACGCCCCGGTAGGTTGCCTCTTCGAAGGCTTTGATACCGGCGGCGGTGGTGGGCATTTTCACCATCATGTTGGGAGCCAGGGTGCTGAACTGTTCCGCCTGGTCGGCCATGGCGGCGGCGTTGCGGTAAAGCTGGGCGTTCGTCTGAATGGAAATCCGGCCCTTGAGGCCTTTTTCTTTATCGAAAACGGGTTTGAGAACTCCCGCTCCCTTTACAGCCATCTCTTCGATAAGCTTCCAGGCAATCTCTTCTTCTCCCGCTTCGGGCATCTCCTTGATGATTTCCTTGATGCGTCCTTCCCACTGGGGCATTTCCTTTTTAAGAACATTAAGAACGATAACGGGATTTGTCGTGGCGCCCGTGGCTCCATGGCTAATAGCGTATTCCAGCTCTTCCACAGAACAGGAATCATTCCACACTTCCATATCGCATATGGAAACAGATTTTTTTATTGGACTCATATCACCCATGATTAACTCCTCGTAAATATATTAAAGTCTTGGACCGATTGTCTAATTGTATGATAATAGGAAAAAATGATTTTGTAAAGAGAAAAAAACATTTATTATCATAATATCAGACAAAGGTAAAAAAAGAGGGCCCGGGAGAATGAATCCCCTGGCCCCGGTTTTTATTTTTTTCTGGCTATGACTTCAATTTCCACGAGAACATCTTTGGGGAGCCGGGCCACTTCCACGGCGGCTCTGGCGGGGTAGGGGGCTTCAAAAAAAGCACCGTAAACCTCATTCATCGCGGCGAAGGTATTCATATCCTTGAGAAATACCGTCGCTTTGAGAACGTCGGCCATGGTGCATCCCGCTTCTTCGAGAACGGCTCTGACATTTTTCAGGGAGCGTTCCGTCTGAACGGCTATATCTTCGCCGGCCAGGGCTCCCGTTTCGGGATCAAAGGGAATCTGTCCTGAGACAAAAACCAGGTCTCCCGATACGGTTCCCTGGGAATAGGGTCCGATGGCTCCGGGGGCGTTCTTTGTGGTAATAGCTTCTTTCATTCTGTTATCCTCCATTGATATCTTGTTGTGAACATTTTACTGCCCTTTTGGCGGCAGCGGGTATTAAATACATAATACTAACATATTTCCCTGTTTTTTAACCATATCATAATGGTCCTGTATTAGGGTGGGCACAAGAGCGTCATAGACTGACGGCTCCGGGAGGTCCTATGAAAAAGAGACTGGCCTTTTCCTGTGCGGGCGAAGGGTTCGGGCATATAGCCCGGATTGTGGCTCTGAGCGAGCAGCTGAGGAATCGGTTTGAATTGGTTTATTTTGTCCCCCAGTCGGTTCAGCCCTTTCTTTTTCGTCACCTGGGGGAGGTCCCCGTCATTACGATTCCCTCTTTTCAGTTTGTCCTCAGGAATCACGGCGTCGACTATTTCGAGACGGGCAAGGTGAATGCGGGGCATTTTCTGCATTTCAGAGAGATCACCGGCCGGATTCGGACGCAACTCAAGGAGTGGCAGATCGATGCTCTGGTCTGTGATTTCGAGCCCTTTGTCTCCCGGGCCGCTTCGGGAATGGGGCTGCCTCTTCTCAACCTGAACCATCCGGGAATCGTTCTGAAAACCCTTCCCCTGAGTCTAAACGGCATCGTCAGCAGGAGTGTGGCCCGATTTATGACCCCCCGGGCGCAGGATACCCTCTTCTGCTCTTTTTTCAACGGGGAAGTCGGGCCGATTATCCGCAGGGAAATACGGGAGAAGAGTCCCCGCCGTGAGGATTTTTTCCTCGTCTATACAAAAAAGGACTCCCGGGGAAAAGTCATCCATGCCCTGTCGGCATTTCCTGAATATACCTTTGAGATCTTTCCCCGGGAGGGAGGGGATTTCGCCGACGCCCTGAGCCGCTGCAAGGGAATCATCGCCCCTGCCGGGCATCAGCTTCTTTCCGAAGCCCTGTATCTGGGTAAACCGGTTCTGGCCTTTCCCCAGAAAAACCAGTACGAACAGAAAATCAATGCCCGCATGCTGGAAAAGTCCGGCTACGGGATCCATGGGCGGTTCCATCGGATGAAAAAAGACATGGCAAGATTCTTCGGAAAAATCGAAGAACTGCCCGCCAGGCAGGATCGTTTTGAGAGATTCCAATTTACCGATGATACCGATTATGTGGTGGACTATATCACCCGATTTGTCGAGACGCAGACCGCGGGCGAACCGTCAAAACTCTACCGCTACACCTACCTTGATACCCTTCAGGAGAAGTTTGAGGTTATCTCGCGGGAATTGAGAATTGAGAATTGAGAATTGAGGCGGCCGGGATATTTCATTAGCCCTTTGTTTCAAGGGGGCTTTGATGAATACTTGGAATATCAGGGAAAGGTGTCTGGAGTTTTCTGTTAGGATTGTCAAATTGGGATTTGCTCTGCAGAAAAAAGGCGGCATCTGCTTTATTTTTGCTGATCAGATTGTAAAATCTGGAACATCTGTTGGAGCGAATCTCGAAGAGGCTCAGGGAGGTCAGAGTCGAAGAGATTTCATTGCCAAAATGTCCATTTCTCATAAAGAATCCCTGGAAACGGTCTATTGGCTGAAATTATTAATCAAAGCTGAGATCATGAAATCTGAAGAAATCTTCCCTCTTCTAAAAGAAGCCAATGAAATTACCTCAATCTTAACAGCTATACTCAGGTCAACAAAAAAACATTAATCCCAATTCTTCATTCTTCATTCTTCATTCTTCATTTAGATAAAGCGTGAGATCAGAAAAGCTGCCCTTAGCCCAATTTCTCTCTGCGGAACACCAGAGAAGTAAACTCCATCTCCGCAATCGCCTCGGGGGGATTTTCTCGATATGGCCCATCATCTCCTCAAACGTCCGGTAACCGAACCGGCGGGTCACTTCTTCGAAGCCTTCCACATACATGAGGGCTTTTCCCGCGAATCCGCTGTCAAAGGGGCGGCTCTTCTCTAAGGTGAGGTTCTCGGCTGTATGGCGGATCTTCTCCAGAAGGGTCGGCCGGAACAGGGCCAGGGAGTGGGAAGAGAGAATGCCGGAGATTTCCTCCCGGCGGCGCAAAACCTTCTCTACGGTGTCCCGGTAAACCGGTAAAGAGGCCGATTCCCTGAGGAAGAGCCAGACGTGGCTGGAAAAGGAGTCGCCGCTGAGGAGTATTCCCGTTTTTCTATCCAGAAGACAGATGCCTCCCTGCGTATGTCCCGGTGTATGGATAATTTCCACATCCCGATTCCCCAGGGCAATCACATCTCCGTCTCTGACGAGAGAAACCGGAGTCCCGCTCTTGCGGAAAAAGTCCGACCGGTGCTTTCTCTCTTTTCCGCTCAGGTTCTTTCGGCTTGCGAGGTAAATAAGAGTTTTGGTCCGGAGTGAAGAGTGCTGTTTCATGAGAGGAACATCTTTTTCGTGTATCATAGCCCCGTCGAAATACCGGTTTCCCATCATATGGTCTATATGGCCATGGGTGTTGATCACCTGCAGGGGAAGATCGGTGACTTTGCGAACCAGGGCGGGCAGTTCTCCGAAGCCGAACCCCGTATCAATGAGGAGAGCCTTCGCGTCTCCCGCAATCAGCGTACAGAATACTCCCAGAGATTCATATATATGGTAAAGCCCGTCGTCGATTTCCGTAATTCGTCCGCTCATCCCGTTTCTCTCAGCCTTCCCGCTCCGCCAGCTCGGCCCAGCGCTCTTCCTTCGCCGGAATCAGCTCTTCGATCTCCTTGTACCGCTTCGTCGCTTCGGCCAGCTTTTCCGGATCGGTCTCGTTAACGAAAAGCACCTCGAGCCCGGCCTTCTCCTCTTCGAGGACCATAATCTCCTCGGTCAGGCTCTCCAGCTCCCGCTTCTCCTTGAAGTTCAGGCCCTTTTTCTCCCGGTTCACCTGTTTGCCCGCGGGGGGCTCCACTTTCCGGGCGGACAATTCCGCTTCCCGTTCCTCCTCCTTCCGGGCCTCCCGGTAGTCGGAGTAGTTCCCCGAGAATCCCAGAATCGCCCCGTCCCCTTTGAAGACGAAAAGGTAGTCGGTGGTGCGGTCCAGGAAAGCTCTGTCGTGGGAGACGATCAGCAGGCAGCCGTCGAACTTGTCCACGTAGTCTTCCAGAAGATCCAGCGTGTCCATATCCAGGTCGTTGGTGGGCTCGTCCAGAATCAGGAAATTGGGATTATCCATGAGAACCCGGGCCAGATAGAGGCGCCGCCGTTCCCCGCCGGAGAGACGCTTGATCTTCTGCCGGTGAATGGAAGAGGAGAAGAGGAACCGCTCCAGGTATCCCGAAGCGCTCACCTGGGAGCCGTCGGGCAGGGAAATGCGGTCGGAAACCTCACGGATGTAGTCGAGCAGGGTCACCTCGGGATTCATGGGACGGCTCATCTGGTCAAAGTAGCCGAAGTGGGTATTCACGCCCTTCTCGATCCGGCCCCCGTCGATGGGCAGACGCTCGGTGATCAGGTCCAGAAAAGTCGTTTTCCCCGATCCGTTCGGACCGATAATGCCGATGCGCTCTCCCTTCTTGAACCGGTAGGTAAAGGGGGTTATTATCTGTCTCTCCCCGTAGCTCTTCTCCGCCTTGATCAGGTCGATGATCCGTTTGCCCAGCCGCCGGTTCCCCGAGGTGAACTCCGCCATCTGCTGCTGGACCTCCACCCGGCTGTCCATCAGGTTCTCGATGTTCATCTTCCGTTTCTTGTCCTTGGTGGAACGGGCCTTGGGGCCCTGGGCCAGCCAGGCCAGCTCCATCTTGAGAATCGCCTCGATCCGGTTCTGCTCCCGGGCCTCCCGGTCCAGCCGCTCCCGCTTCTTCTTCAGGGAGACGGAGAAATTCCCGGTGTACTTGTAAATCTTCTGCCGGTCCAGCTCCATAATCGTATTGCATACCGAGTCCAGGAAGTACCGGTCGTGGGTGACCATGACAAAGGCCGCCCGGGTCTTCCGCAGCCAGGTTTCCAGCCACTCGATCGTGTCGATGTCCAGGTGGTTGGTAGGCTCGTCCAGGAAGAGCAGGTTGGCCCCGCTCGCCATCATCCGGGCCATGGCCACCTTCTTCACCATTCCGCCGGACAAAGTGCCCCCCTTCTGATCCGGATCGGTTATACCCAGCTCGGTCAGGTAGGAGAGGTACTCCTTCTCCAGGGTCCAGCACCCCTCGTGCTCCACCCGGTGGGTCAGCTCTTCCAGGTCGGGAGATCCGTCCGCCGCCGCCCGGTGATACTCCTTCAGAAGCTGAATCCGCGGATCGTCCGAGAGGTACAGCTGGTCCCGGATCGACGTGTCCGGCTCCAGCTTCGGCAGCTGCTCCAGCACGCTTATGCGCAGATCGTTATTCCGGGTGATTTCCCCCTCGTCGGCCTTAAGCCTCCCCGCGAGAATGTTCATCAGGGTGGATTTCCCCGCCCCGTTCGGCCCTATAAAGCCTATCTTATCGGTATGCTCGATCCCGAAAACCACCTCGGAGAAAAGGGTCTGGTCCCGGACATGCTTGGCAACACCGTCAATTGACATGAGATTCATGGGCGTAGTCTACTCTATTTGGGCGGCCCCGAACAAGCCCATGGCTTGCCCGGGCCGGGCTGTCCGGCGGTCCGCTGCCGCTTCCGTCCCCGGCTCCGCCGGCGACCCCTGCCGGGCGCCTCCCATCCCTGCCGCGCCGGCGGCAGTATAATTATACCGCTAATCCGGTACAAACATACTGGCCTGCCGATCAGACGGATTCCGCAGTGATAACAAACCCGAAGCGGAAGACTCCCGGCCTGACCTGGAACTCGGGATGGATGTTTCTCGTCCAGCCCGTATCCCCCCCCAGCCCCGCGTGGACCGCATCCAGGTTCAGATAAAGGGCCGACGGTTCGGGCAGTTCGTGCCTATGGCCGGCTTTCTCTATCTCCTCCGCGCTCCAGGGCAGGGCGTTGAAATGGAACAGGTCCTTTCCTTGGATAACCAGAGACTCTCCCGTCTTCGTGCCGGTCAGCCTGAGCCACCGCACATCTTCCCTGCCGCCGCATTCCGCCGGATTGATATAGTCGTAGTACTGCTCTTCCAGCCCCTGTTCCCAGACCCTCTCCAGGGCGGCCGATTTCCGGTCGGAGTAGTTTTCCCAGGGCCCCCGGCCGAACCAGGACAATCGGTCGTAACCGGTCGGCAGCGCCAGAGTGATCCCCACCCGTGGCAGCGTGCGGATGGAGGGATTGAGGGAGACGGTCCAGTTCAGTTCCAGCCGGGTCTCATCGCCGATCCGTTCCTCCCGGACATCGGCCCGCTGTCTTCCCCGGGAGTCGCGGTAACGGTAAAGTACGCTGTTTTCCGTCTGATCCAGAATCACCGGTTCTCCCAGCGAGTCCAGCCCGTCTTCGGCCCATTCCCGGGCGTATCCCGTCCCCTGGCCCCTGTCTATGCCCGTGGCGGGACGAAAAAGGTTCAGGGCTGTTTTCGCCGAGAGGATTTCCGGGGGAATCGTTTTTCCCGGTTTTGCGGGGCGGGCCAGGGAAGACGTTTCCGGCTGGCGGTCTATATGGGCGGTCAGATTTTTCTGCGTTCGGAAAATCTCAAAGTCCTTTCCGCACCAGGCGGTTTCCTTTTTCGTCAGGATAAAGGCGTGGAGGTGCCATTCCCGGGCGCGGATTTCCCTGTTCTCCCCGGTGAAATCTCTCCAGGGCGTTTTTAGTACTCCCGTAGCCCCCGGGGCGACGGGGGGAAGATCGCAGGTCGTCCCGAAGACGGTTTTTCCATCGGCCAGGAGTTCCCAGCGGCAGTAGAAGTTTTCCGTTCCCGTGGAGTGATGCCTGTTCCTGAGGGAGAAGCACTCCGGATCTTCCGCGCCGCCGAAGTGGATCGGCACGGGATAATGTTCCCGCAGCTGCAGGGGGGCCTGGATGTTTTTAAGTTCCCGGGCTCCCGGATGGAGGGTCAGGTCGGGCTGGACCACGCCGTTAAGGCACATGTCGGGGGCTTCGGTGTTGACCATGTCTTCGCCGAAGTCGCCGCCGTACGCCCAGAATCCGCTCCCGTCGTCCCTTTTTCCCAGGAGGGCTTTATCGCTCCAGTCCCAGACGAATCCTCCCTGGAAGCGGGGGTATTTCTCCACCATGTCCCAGAACTTGAAAAGGTTTCCCGAGGAGTTGCTTTTGGCGTAGGCGTATTCGCACATGATGAAGGGGCGCAGGTCTGTTTCGTTGGCCATGATCTTTTCGGCCCACTCCAGAGAGGGATACATGGGGGTGCGGATGTCGGATATGGATTTGTCCGGATCCCCCGATTCGTACTGGACGGGGCGGGTGGGGTCCATGGCGCGGATCCAGCCGGCCATGGCGGCGTGGTTCATGCCGGCGGCCGACTCGTTTCCCAAAGACCAGATAATGACGGAGGGGTGGTTGCGGTCCCTCATAACCATGCGGACCGCCCTTTCCAGGTAGGCGCCGGACCAGTCGGGATCCTTTGAGAGAAGGGCGCTGACTCCGTGGGTTTCCAGATTGGTTTCGTCCACCAGACAGATCCCCAGTTCATCACAGAGGTCATACCACTCGACGGAATTGGGATAATGGCTGGTCCGAACCGCGTTAAAGCCCAGCTGCTTCATGGTCAGGATCTCCTTCCGCATCCATTCGGGCGATACGACGCGGCCCGATTCGGCGCAGTGCTCATGGCGGTCCACACCCCGGACAATCAATCTCTCTCCGTTGAGCCTGAGAACTCCCCGTCCGTCGATCGTCACTTCCCTGAAGCCGGTACGGAACTCCTCCCGGTCCAGAACATGGCCGTCCTTGTCCTTGAGAACCAGTTTCACCCGGTAAAGGACCGGGTTTTCCGTATCCCAGAGTTCGGGGGAGTCTATGGTCAGGGTCAGATTGGCCGCTCCCCTCTCCAGCCGTCGTCCGGTATGCTGGGTTAGGGGGCGGTACATGGGAGAATGAACCATGACATCGGCCTTATCGGCTGCCAGGATATTCCCCTCCCGGTCAAAGAGCTCCGCCTGAAAGGAGAGTGTTCCGAATCCGGAGGTCACGTTGGTGTAGGCATCAATGAGGAGTGAGCCCGCGCCGGGGGTAAGGCGGGTTTCGCTCCGGTAATCCCTTATCCTGTGGCGCGGCTTGGCGTAGAGCCTTACGGGACGGTGTATCCCCGAGAGGTGCCAGTAGTCCTGGTCTTCCAGCCAGGAGCCGTCGCACCAGCGGAGGACAAGCACCGTCAGGGTGTTCTCCCCCCTGCGGCAGAAAGTGCTGACGGCGAATTCGGCGGGCAGTTTGCTGTCCTGGGAGTAACCGACGAAGCGGCCGTTGATCCAGAGGTAAAAGGCCGATTCCACCCCGGCGAATTCCAGGAACAGGTCCAGGCCGTCCCAGCTTTCGTCCAGGCTGAACGTCCTGCGGTAACAGCCCACGCTGTTCTTTTCGGGGACGAGGGGGGGGAGCGCCACTCCTCCGGAAAAATCGTTCATTTCGTCCGGCTCTTTTCCCGGATCGTCGAGAATGTAGGATTGGCCCTTGTCCTTGGGAAAGGGGTAGATGACGTTCGTATAAACCGGCTTGTCATAACCGTGGAGTTCCCAGTTCGCCGGAACAGGCAGCGAAGGGCAGCCCGCCCAGGAGGAATCGTCCGTCATAAGGGAGGCCGGAACCTCTTCCATGCGGGGGAAAAAGAGGAAATCCCAGGTGCCGTTCAGGGACATTTCCGGGGAGCCGCAGAGGGGGGTGTGCATGGGTTCCCTGTTTCTGGACGTTACGCGATGATTTTCCCAGTCTCTCTCTTCCCGTATGGATTCAAAGGTCATATTTTATTTCTCCTGAAGTGTTCTTATCTCAGTATTGGGTAATAAATGCTAATTGACAAGGGTTAGAATGTGGTTTATCAGGTAATATATGATGATTCGGAATAATGAAGAACGGCGTATCTTCCGCTCCTTTTCCTCGGGGGAGAGAGATGGATTGCTCTGTGCCGGGGAGATTTTCAAGCAAGGTGTCACCGATGATACGGTCAGGGCGAAATACCCCTTTTTCTGCCTGGTCCTGGTGCTGGAGGGCAGGGGAAGCTACAGTGATGACAGGGGGTATAAGTCAGATCTGCACAGGGGGATGGTTCTTCAGCGGCTTCCCGACAGAAAACATACCGTTCGGATTGACCCGGAGAGCATGTGGCATGAAGTCTTTATCGGGTTCGGGCAGATGGAGTATGGGGAGAAGGAATATTCCGGGGAAGAGAGGCCGGGGGATTTCTGGAAAGCCGATCTTCTTGCGCCCCGCTTCAACAAGACCTCGGATATCCTTCGGGCCCTCTCCCTGATGGATGTCACAAATCCCTGCTTCACCCTGTCCGGTGAGGATGCCCGTCTTGCGGGTGCGGTCAGATCCTTTGCCGAAAAACTGGAGCGGGCGGAGTCCGATCTGCTGCCGTTGCTGACCGGCGAAGCCATGGGGCTGTTCTCCCGGATCTGGCTGGCGGGGGAAAAGGGGGCGGGAAAACCCTTGGATCCCGTGTCCGAGGCAAGGAGGCTTCTGGAGGAACAGGCGGGGACGCGGTGCCCCGTGGAAAAGATCCTCAGCCCCCTCCCTCTGGGCTACGCCAGGCTGAGGGAACGGTTCCGGGAGGAGACCGGGATCAGTCCCGGAAGGTATCGTCTTCTCAAACGGATTGAGCTTGCCTGCTCCCTCCTTTCGGCCGACGGCAAGTCGTCCGGAGAGACGGCCCGGGTACTCGGGTATGATGATACTTCGTCTTTTTCCAAACAGTTCAGGGCCGTCATGGGACTGAGTCCCGGAGAGTATAAAAGGAGGCAGGAATAAAGTCGAGAAATACCGATCTTTTTTAGCAAAACGGACTCTCCGGGGATTGATGAAACCTGATTAATACTGGATTATGGACAAATGTCAAAATAGAGATACCCTGTGTGTCTCGTAAAAATTACCTATTATATAGCAAAAATGAGGGTTAAACCTCTTTTTTTATGCATTTATGAAAAACATATAATTATATAAATGTAAATGTGAGGAATTGCATGAAAGAGAAAAAAAGTCGAAAAATCAGTATTATCTTTTCTGTATATCTGATGATAGGATTGCTCCTGGGATTTACGGTTCTTGCCTTAGTCAGCTCAAGGATTGTGGAGCATCGTATTTTCCTTGATAAGATGGAAGAGATGGGCATTGATGTCCAGGATGTCATAAATGACATTGAGAGTACCATCGACCTGGAAAAGACCCGGGTTGAACTCCTGACGGACAGTTATACCTTCCTTCAGGCCTATTCCAGTGGGGATATGAACAGGGTAAATGCGTTTTTTGCCGAGCAAGTCAGGAACAACCGGTATGTGGAAAGCATTTTTATCATGAATGGGGAAGGGACTATCGTTGCCAGTAATGTCGATGAGGCTCTGGGAAAGAGCTTGAAGGGAGCGCCCGTTGTTTCCGGTATTCTCAATAACAGAGGGAAAGCCTATGTCGATCTTTCTCTGGCCATTTCTCCTCAGTCCGGGCATATGATGCTGAGTATAGGCAAAACGGTTGATCTCAACGGCTCGGTTGCCGGCCTTCTTGTCAGCAGTATCGATCTGACCAAGTTCTCCGAGAGTCGTGTTATAAGCAAACGGTACGGCGAAGAGGGATACCCCTTTGTCTTCTCCGAAAAGGGCATAATGATCATGCATCCCGACAAGGATCGGATCCTCAAGGACTACTCCCATGACGACAACAGCAGCATCAAGGCCACCCTTGCCTCCGGGCTGGACAAGGGCTCGCTGGAGTATGTTTACAACGGGAGGTCCAAGCTGTCGGTCTATTCCAAAATGGACAGCCTTCCCTGGTATGTATCAACGACCATCTACGAGAAGGATCTCCACAGGACATCGCAGATTCTCATCAAGTACATACGCATCTTCAGTCTCATTATCTGTGCTCTGCTGGTCTTTTTTATCATCTTTCTGTTCAACCGCCTGGTGATTGGACGAATCCGCAAGCTGGAAGACGGTCTGTCTATCATCTCTTCCGGGGATCTGCGCATTCAGCTGTCCCCTACCAGGAATGATGAGATCACATCCATCTTCCGGCAGTTCAACGGCATGGTGGAGAGCTTTGTCGATTTTATGGGAAACGTAAAAAGGGGCGTTATCGTTGTCGGCCGGTCCAGTGAGGAAGTGGATAACAATGTAAAAGAGACCGTCGCCGCTATTAACGAAATAGACGGCAACATTCAGAGCGTTCAGAAGCAGATAGAGAACCAGAGTGCCAGCACCGAGCAGACTGCGGCTTCCGTGGAGGAGATGACCCGCAATATCAGCGCTCTGGGAGTTTCCATCCACGAACAAGCGGCCAGCGTCGTACAGTCTTCCTCTGCCATCGAGCAGATGACGGCCAATATCGGCTCCATCTCACAAGTTGTGAGAAGCGCCCAGGGACAGGTTTCCCATATGAGCCAGGCCACGGAGAAGGGTAACGAGAAACTGAACCGCGTTCTCGGCCTTATGAACGAGATCGTCAAGGAGTCGGATCAGCTGATGTCGGCCAATGAGGTTATCGCCAACATGGCGTCCCAGACAAACCTCCTGTCCATGAATGCCGCGATCGAGGCAGCCCATGCGGGTGAAGCAGGAAGGGGATTCGCCGTTGTGGCCGAGGAGATCAGAAAGCTGGCAGAGCTTTCCTCGGAACAGTCTTCCGTCGTCAACAGCAACCTTTCTACTATCAAGGCTTCCATTGATACGGTTACCCAGGCGTCGAAGGAAACGAGCGAGGAGTTTTCCGGTATCAGAAAAGCCGTGGATCAGGTGAATACGATCTTCAGCGAAATAGAAAATTCCACCGAGGAGCTGAGCGCGGGAAGCGCGCAGATTCTGGAAGGACTGGGACGGATGAGGGAGATCACCAGCGAAGTGCAGGTGGGATCCGACGAGATGACCGAGGGCAACAGACAGATCATAGAGGCGGTGGAGCATCTCAGGGATATTACCCTGGAGATAAATCATGCCATTAAGGAGATCGGCCTGGGAATGGGGGAGATCAACTCTTCCATCGGCAAGATTGAGAATATGAGCAAGGATAATGTAAACGCCGTGGATGATATTACCGTTGCCGCCAAGGCTTTCACCATAGAGTAGATTCTGTTCCGGATTCCCTATGAGTTTTAAGAACCGCAGCTCTCTCTTATCACTAAAGTCGGCTGGAGTTTTACATCCTTCGTTATGCCGCTTTTCCCGGAATTTATCCTATCCAGCAAATGCCGGCAGGCCAGCTGGGTCATCTGCTCGAGCGGCTGATGTACGGTCGTGAGACGAGGTTTGAAATAGGTGCTGAGTTCTATATCGTCAAATCCGACCAGGGCGATATCCTGGGGGATGCGGATGGATAATTCCATGAAAGCCTCCCTGGCACCCAGGGCAACCATGTCGTTCTGGGCGAACAGGGCCGTGGCTTTTCGGAAAATTTCTCTGTGGTTCATCACCCCGTCATAACCGGACTGAAAATAACACCCCCCTTCCCGGATTATCAGTGATTCATCAATCTCCCTATCGTAGAAATGGTGGGCCGTCCTGTAGCCTTCCGTCCTCAGTTTATACTCCTGCCCTTCGTATTCTTCCGTGGTTATGGTGGCTATTTTTCTGTGGCCCCTTTTCAAAAGATGCTCCGTTGCCAGATAGCCACCGCGAAGATGGTCGGTATAGACTTTGTCCACCCCTTCGAAGTCGGGATCGTCGGGATAATGATGGAGAAAGACATAGGGGATTCGGGAGGATTTCAAAAACAGCTTCGTATCGGAGGAGAGGGTCGTACAGGCGATAAGCAATCCATCAACTTTCTTCCCGATAATGAGTTTTTTGATATTACTGGCATCGGAAAAGCGGTTGTTGGCAAACGCGACAATCAGGTCCATATTCTCCTTTTCAAGGCTTTTCTGCAGCTGGCCGTGAAAGGTACTGAAATAGAGGTTGGAGCTGTAATCCATAAAGTCATTGGGATAGATTATGCCGATGGTGTTGGAGCGGTTGGTGATCAGGCTCCTGGCGCTGGCGTTGAATTCAAAACCCTGTTCTCCGGCGATTTTTAAAATCCTGTCCTTGGTGGATTGAGAGATCAGGGGACTGTCATTCAGGCTACGGGAAACGGTAGACTGGCTTACCCCGGCCAGCAGGGCCAGGTCTTTTGTCGTTATGGACAATTTGAAGGACTCCGGTTCTTTTTGTATTTACGATAGCATCTTTATTCATAATAATCCATCATATAAAGAAATGCAACCGTATGCATAGTCTCGTATTTGCGACGGGATAGTCAAAATATCCCGGAATATTTCAGATGATTGCTTTCTTTGGATGAAATAACAGCTGGAAAAAGCTTTACAGTTTAAAAAAAACGGCTTATGATGCAAAAAGTGCAATGCAAGCGTATGCATTGAGAAAGTTTACGATTGTAAGGAGTCCGGGATGAGGGAGGAAAGAGTAAAGTTCGCCTTGAATCATATGGTTTGTCCCCGTTTTTCATTCAAAGAGTTCTGTCATGTCGCCGTTGCCCTGGGATTAGAGGCTGTCGAATATCGTAATGATGTGGGATTTCACAGCATTGATAGTCATGAAAAGGCAAGGGAAGCGGGCACAGCCGCAAAAGATGCCGGTCTTAAGGTTCTGACGATAAATGCCCTCTCTCGTTTTAACCTCTGGGACGAAATCCGGGCGGAAGAGGCGGAAAAACTTGCCCTCCTGGCCAAAGAAGCCGGGGCTCATGCTCTGGTTCTGTGTCCCCATGTCGATGTGGAGGATGAGTCAGAGTCGAGTGAGGACGAGAGAGCTGCCGGTCTGGAGAGGGCCCTGTCCGGTCTGTCCCCCATCCTTGGGGCCCACGGGCTGAAGGGCTTCATTGAAGTGCTCGGCTTTCCTGTCTCAACCTTACGTTTTAAAAAAGATGCGGCGGCGGCAATAAGGAATGGGGGATATGAGGGCCGATTTTCTCTGCTCCATGACACCTTCCATCATAAAGGTTCGGGAGAGAAGGAATTTTATCCCGATTTGACGGGGTTGGTTCATATCTCTGGAGTGGAAGAACCGGCAGTTGGGTTTGAAGAGATGCAGGACTCCCACAGAATCCTTATCGGACCAAAGGACAGGCTGGATAACATCGGACAGATGAGGGAGTTATGCGAAAAGGGATATCAGGGATATTTCTCCTTTGAGCCCTTTTCCGAACCTGTCTGGAAATTGAAAGATCACGCCGAGGCTGTCAGGGAGAGTATACAGTATATTCTCGGGCGGCTTTAATCCCAAAAAAGAGGAGAAGGACTAATGGAAAAGGAATTGAGAGTCGGACTTATCGGCACTGGTGCCATAGGGAAAACCCATATAGAGAGAATCAACAATAAATTGCAGGGCGCCAGGGTTGTCGCCGCAGCCGATGTCCATGGGGAGTACGGAAAGAAGGTCGCCGCCGATTACGGGCTTATGCCTTTTGACTCTCCCGAGGAACTGATCAATTCGGCCGATGTGGATGCGGTCGTCGTCTGCACGGCCGATGAGCATCATGAACGGCTGGCTGTCGCTGCTATTAAAGCGGGAAAGTATGTTTTCTGTGAAAAGCCCCTGGCCCCTACCGCCGCCGGAGCGAAGAATGTGGTTGATGCGGAGATCGCCGGGGGAAAACAGCTTGTTCAGGTCGGATTCATGAGGCGCTATGATCCCGGTTACGTCCAGCTGAAAGAGATCATCGACAGCGGTCAGATCGGCGATCCCCTTATGCTGCACTGCGCCCACAGAAATCCCGATATCCCCGAGTCGATTAGCTGGGATGATTCCATGGCGGTGGAAAACTCCATGATTCACGAAATCGATGTGCTCCGCTGGCTACTCGGAGAGGATTATGAGACGGCGGAAGTCGTATTTCCCAGAAAAACGAAGAACGCCGGGGAATATCACGATCCCCAGATTATGATACTGACGACAAAATCGGGAGTACGCATTGATGTGGAATCCTTCGTAAACTGCCGTTATGCCTACGATATCCAGTGCGAAGTCGTCTGCGAGGAGGGCGTCGTTCGCTTACCCGAACCCAATAATGCCTCCATCCGCACCAACGCTTCCGTTGTGAACCCCATCTGCAAAAGCTGGTCCGAGCGGTTTGTCGACGCTTACAACCTGGAATTCCAGGCATGGATTAATGCCTGTAAAGAAGGGATCGTGGACGGGCCGACGGCCTGGGACGGGTATGTCGCCGCCATAACGGCCACTGCCGCTTCCAGAGCCCGTGTCGCTCAGAAAAAGGTTACGATTGATATGGAACAGAAGCCGGGATTTTACAAGTAGGAGTATCAGGTAATGGTATTGGCAACATGCACAGATGTTTTCGGCGATCTCTCCTATCCGGCTATGCTGGATAAGGTGAAATCTTACGGCATAGATTATGTGGAAATGACTGCCGGGGGGTGGTCTCCCTGTCCCCATGTGAAAACGGCGGAGCTTCTGAATGATGAAGATAAGCTCAAGGCCTTCAAGGCGGAACTGGAAAAGAGGGATATGAAAATCGCCGCGCTGAATTGCTCGGGAAATCCCCTTATCGATACGGATATGGGAAAACATCACGCCGAGACGGCCCGACAGACGATAGCACTGGCCGAGAAACTGGGCGTGGAAAAAATTGTGATGATGTCCGGTCTTCCCGGCGGCGCTCCGGGGGATATAACGCCCAACTGGATTACCACGACCGTTTCCTGGCCGGATTATATGGCGGAAACCGTCCGATACCAGTGGGAAGACGTGGCTATCCCCTGGTGGAAGGAGTTCGTAAAGTATGCCGATGACCACGGGGTAAGGCAGATCGCCCTGGAGGAGTTTCCCCTGCAGCTTGTCTATAACACGGAGACCCTTATGAGGCTAAGAGACGCGGTCGGTCCTAAAATCGGCATGAATCTGGATCCCTCCCACCTTATAGCCATGGGAGCCGATCCTATCGCCGCCGCCCGGGCGACGGGAGACGCCATCTACCATATTCACGGCAAGGACGCCCGTATCGAAAGGGGCCTGTGCGATGTAAACGGGCTTATGGAGACCAAACCGGTAACCGATAGGGCCAGCAGAACCTGGAACTACGTGGCCGTGGGATGCGGGCAGGGGCTTCAGTGGTGGAAAGAGTTTTTCTCCGTGGTAAGGATGTGCGGATACAACGGGGTTGTCTCCCTGGAGATGGAGGATCTTACCATGAGCGTGGAAGCGGGCATGCGGACTTCCGTGGACGCCCTCCGGCAGACAATCAGTTTATAATTGACGCCCTTCCCGGAATATTAACCGGAGAAGGATATATCTTGGGAGGTATAATATGAAGATAGCCTTTGATGTGGATGTTCTCGCCAGAGCCATGAATATTAACGATATGGTCCATCAGGTGGCCGACTGGGGATACAAATACATCGAACAATCTCCCCATCCGCGGATTAATCCCTTTTACAAGCATCCTCTCTTTTCCCGGGAGACGGAGGCGGAATACAGGAAAGCCCTGAAGGATACCGGAGTGGAACTCTCCTCCTTTATTGTGGTTTACCGGTGGTCGGGGCCTACGGAACTTCAGAGGGAACATGCCGTGGCCAACTGGAAGAGAATCCTGGAGATAGCCGATTCCATGGGCGTGCGGGTCATTAATACGGAGCTGTCCGGCGATCCCCATCAGCAGGAGATCTGCAACGGTATGTGGTTCCGTTCCATGGAGGAGCTCCTCCCCCTGTTTGAGAAGTACGATATCCGGGTGGAGATTCAGTCCCATCCTTACGATTTCTGCGAACTGAACAACGAGACCTGCGATATGGTCAAATCTTTCCGGTCCGACTATGTGAAATATGTCTATTCCGCTTCCCATGGATTTTTCTATGACGAAGGGTTAGGGGATGTGAAGAGTATGCTCAAATATGCCGGGGACGATCTCTCCCACGTGCTTATTGCGGACACCTACAATCAAACACCCAAAGCCGGTGCCGGATTGAGGTATATCCTGAATCCTCCCGGAGTGGATGCCACTATTCATCAGCATACGCCCATGGGATTCGGGGACGTGGATTTCGAGGGGATTTTTGAAACCCTGCGCGACATGGATTTCGCCAACAGACAGTTCAAGGCTGGAGGGGATGCCATTGTCTGCGTTTCCTATTTCGGGTATCCCGAACTAATGGCCAAGGAGGCTCCGGCCGCCAGGGAGCGGATCGAGAGGGAGTTGCTGGGGTAGGTTTATTTTCGTTATTTTCAACCACGAATTGCGCGAGGAACATGAATTTTGCGACCGTTCTGCATTCTGAATGTAAGCTGCGGTACCTTTTTTATAAACTCCAATGATTAAAAAAACTTTTGTGAAAATCGTGTGGTTCGTGGTTTTTTATTTGCCCAGACACTTCTCGGATACTTCCCTGGAAACCCTCTCTGAGTAGTCATCCCGGCTCCATCGCCCCGGTGTCCATCCCTTGAGAAAGCGGTGAAAGTCGGCCCAGGCATAGGGGAACAGTTCCCGCCAGTTCTCTTCGACACGGTCGGGATCCTGTTTTTTTCCGTAGAGCCGCAGGGCGGAACGGAAATGGGCGAAGTAGGTATCCAGCAGGGCGGGCACGTTCTCCTCGCAGCGGTCGTAAAAGAAGCAATCTCCCGCCAGATAGGCCAGATCCTTCATGCCGCATCCGCCTCCGGCGTATTGAAAATCCACCGCCGCCACGGCGGTCCTGTCCGGTCGGAAGCAGAAATTAGCCAGTTTGGCGTCACCGTGAACGATGGTCGGGTAAGGCGTCTCTTTGAGCTTGAGGTCGATAAGGGGAGCCGCGGCCCTCAGTTTTTCGTCATTCAGTAATGCCAGCTCTTCCGGGCGGGTCTCCAGATGCCAGTAGGTGCCCGTTTTCCAGAGCCCCTCCGGCTTCTCGCCGAGAAACAGGGCGTGAAAGTGGGCCAGCCAGCCAAGGCTGAGTTCCGTTTCCGCCGGTCCGGCGTTGCGTACCCTGCCGGGATAACCGGAAGCATCCATATCTTCCAGAACCATAACCATCTCGTCATCGCTGCCTTCGCCGCCGAAACAGCGGGGCACGGGGCACTCGGGGCGGCACAATCCGGCCCAGCTCCGGTACCAGGCGGTCTCCACGTGATAGGACCGCCGCTTCCTTTGGTCGGAGAGCGCCTCATGCGCTTCTGTACGGGGGTACTTCACATGTTTGACCACGACGCTATTTTCTCCGCATCCGGTCAGGTCGTAGCGCATTATATGGCCGTATCCGCTCCAGAGGGTCTGGATGGTCTCTCTTTTCCGGGCTTTCGAGGCGCCGGTGGAGCGGCAGATCAGAGTTTCGATATTAAGGGGAGCTCTCTTCATCTAGAAGGGATACCAGAACATGCCGTCCAGGCTGAACCTGAGGCAGAGGTAAAGAACAAGGAAAAGGGCCATGAAAACAAAGGTCAGGTAGTCTCCCGCCGTCAGGGGCTTGAGATTGTACCAGGTTCGCCCCTTCATCCGGCCGAATCCCCGAAGCTCCATGGCGTTGGATATGGTATCGGTCTTGTCCAGGCTGCTGAGTATGAGAGGAATTAGGATAGTGGTGACATTTTTAAAGCGCCGGGCGAAGGAGACGTTCTTGGAGAGGTCCACCCCGCGGGCCTGCTGGGAGTGCATGATATTCACGAAATCCTTGGTAACCTCAGGGAGATAGCGCAGGGCCAGGCTGACCGAATAGGATATCTTGTAGGGGACTCCCAGCCGGGAAAGACTGGCGGCGAACTCCGTGGGATGGGTGGTCAGAATAAATACCAGGGCCATGGGGAAAATCGTCAGGTATTTGGAGGCCACCGTCAGGAGGTACCAGAGGGTTTCGCGGGTTACCGTGTATCGCTCGGTAATCACAAAAATAACGGTCCGGCCTCCGATATACACCTCGCCCTGGTTGGGGGAGAAGACGAATATCCACAGGGCGTTGAAGACCACCACGAAGAGCATGAAAAACGCAAAGGGCCGGTATACCCGGAAAGGAACGCGCGTCACGATGAGTAGAACTATGCCCATAATCAGCATGGAGCCGATAATGCGGTAGTCGAAGGTCAGGAGGGCCAGGGTTATCCAGTAAATGAAGAGGAGGAATTTGGTAACCCCGCTCAGGCGGTGAAGAGGAGATCCGGTTTCCACATAATTGAGTCCGGTGCGGATTTTACTCGCGTCCAAGGGCGGCCTCCCTCTGTTTTCTGTCATGGGCGATAAAGCGGTTGATGAAGTCCTCCGGATTCTGTCCTTCCAGTCGGCCGGCCAGTTCGAAGAGGCTGGTCTCCTTCAGATTGGCCCGTTTGATGACGTCCCGGTCTGAGAAAACATGGGCGATGGAGCTGTCGCAGATCAGTTCGCCTTCGGAAAGGACTACCGCCCGGTCGGTATACTCCAGGGCCAGGTGCATGTCGTGGGTCACCATCATGATGGTGATATTCCTTTCCCGGTTCAGTTTCTCCAGAAACCCCATGATCTCCGTATAGTGGCGGAAGTCCTGTCCCGCCGTGGGCTCGTCCAGAATGAGGAGTTCCGGCTCCATGACCAGGATGGAGGCGATGGTCACCCGCTTTCTCTGGCCGTAGCTCAATGCCCGGATGGGCCAGTTACGGAAGGGATAGAGGCCGCAGAGTTTCAGTACATCGTCTACCCGGCGGTCGATCTCTTTCTCTTCTACGCCCCGCAGCACGAGGCCGAAGGCCACTTCCTCCCGGATGAGCGAGTGGGATATCATGTGGTTCGGATTCTGCATGACGAAACCGATGGAGAGGCTGCGCTGATTGACCGGCTGGTCCAGCAGATTCTCCCCTTTGAAAACAAGCCCGCCCTTGTCGGGAGAAATCACGCCCATAATCAGCTTGGACAGGGTGGATTTTCCCGCCCCGTTTTTCCCCAGCACCGAAAGCATCTCTCCCCGGGCAACAGAAAAGCTAATATCCTTCAATACGGACTGACTGCCGTCGTAGCTGTAGGATAAACCGTTTATCTCCAGAAGGGGATCTCCTTTTTTCCGCGGAACCGGAACGGATTTTTCATCCATCCAGGAGGCGAGGGCGGGAGCCAGATCTTCCAGGTTAATCTCTTCCAGGGAGGAGGGACGGCGAATCGATTCGGCCGGGCAGCCGGCGTATTTCAGAGCCGTGAGGTAGAGGGGTTCGCGGATGCCTTTTTCAATCAGGAGGGAACCGGAGAGCAGTTCGTCCGAAGGGGAGTCGGACACGATGCGGCCCTTCTCCATCAGGATGATCCGGTCCACGGGACGGTGCAGGACATCTTCCAGGCGGTGTTCGATAATGATGACCGTTTTACCCGTTTTCTTCTGGATCTCGTCGATCAGCTCGATGGCGAGCCTTCCGGTCTGGGGATCCAGATTGGCCAGGGGCTCGTCGAAGAGGAGGCACTCCACATCATCCACCATGACGCCCGCCAGGGACACACGCTGTTTCTGTCCTCCCGAAAGTTCGAAGGGCGCCTGGGAAAGGAACGCTTCCATATCCACCATCTCGGCGGTTCTGTTCACGGTCTCTTTCATCTCGGGCAGGGACACGCAGCTGTTCTCCAGGGCGAAGGCGATATCTTCGGCAACGCTCAGGCCCACGAACTGGCAGTCCGTATCCTGGAGTACCGTTCCCACAATCTGGCTGATGGGAAACAGTCCGGTATGCCTCGTTTCCTTGCCCTTTATCTGAGCCGAACCGGTCATTTTCCCCTTGAAGGAGAAGGGTATCAGACCGTTCAGACAGCTGCCCAGGGTGCTTTTCCCGCTGCCGCTGGGCCCTACTATCAGGATTTTTTCGCCCCGGTGAACCGTCAGGTTGATTTCGTGGAGAGTCGGAGCGTTCTGAGACCGGTATTGAAAGGAAAAATCCTTAAACCCTATGAGAGGTTCGGCTGTCTTAATCAAAGGGTAACCCTAGTCTTCGGAAAGATTGCTTTCCTGCTTGTTCCTGTTCGCCACAAGCGCCAGTATGGCCGTGCCGATAACGGCGATCATGACCGTATTGGTGCTGGAGCTTATGAGCTGCTGGGCGATAACCTTATTGAGAGGTTCGGAATAGATGAAAAAGTCCAGGATGGCGGAGACGCTGTACCCGATAAAGTTACCCGCCAGGCCCAGTATGATAAAGAGAACGATATCCTTGGTGGGAAAGGTTCCCTCATCCAGCCTGTTCGAAGTGGCTTTTCCGAAAAAACCGACGATAAGTCCGGCAATGCCCGATCCGAGAATCCAGGACGGCCAGAATCCCCATCCGCCGAAAAGGTCGGTCAGCGCATGGCCGAGAATCCCCACGAAGAAACCGACGATCGGTCCGAAGAGGGCGGCGAAGATAGCCAGAACCGCCGTGGCGGGCCTGAGTGTGGTGTTGGCGAATACGGGGATGCTCAAAAGGCCTCCCACGCCGTAAAGTGCGGCTCCGATGGCGATAACGACAACGGTTTTTGCGGTAAATTTTTTCATCTCTTACCCCTTTAATGAAAATATGCCCAATCTTAGCACACTTGTAGTGTTTGTTAAATCTTTTACAGGGCTCTCAGGGCAGTTTATTTCCCGCAGAGAGGTAAATCTCGTACCACTCCTTGCGCGTCAGGGTAAATCCCGTCGCCATACTTACCTGAGCCACCCTCTCGGGGTTGGTCGTGCCGATGACGGCCTGAATCCCGGCGGGATGGCGGAGAATCCAGGCAATGGCTACAGCCGAATTGGTGACGCCGTACTTTTCCGCCAGGTTGTCGATGGTCCAGTTGAGCTTGGGGAACTTGTCGTTGTTAAGGAAAACCCCTTCGAAGAAGCCGTACTGAAAGGGAGACCAGGCCTGTATGGTGATGTCGTTGATGCGGCAGTAATCCAGAATCCCCCCGTCGTGGTCCACCGAATTTTCCACTTTCATGTTCACGTTCAGCCCCGCGTCGATCATACCCGTGTGCATGATGCTGAACTGGAGCTGGTTGAAGAGAATGTCTTCCTTCACGTACTTCTTCAGAAGTTCTATCTGGTAGTGGTTGTGATTGCTCACGCCGAAGTGGAGAACCTTTCCCTGTTTGTGAAGTTTCTGAAAGGCCTCGGCCACCTCCTCCGGTTCAACCAGGGCGTCCGGCCTGTGAAGGAGCAGAACGTCAAGGTAATCGGTTTTCAGCCTGTCCAGTGTCTTGTCCACCGCTTCCAGGATATAATCTCTGGAAAAGTCGAACATCCCTTCCCGTATCCCGCATTTGGACTGGAGAATGATGTCGTCCCTCTTGATGGGGAGATTGGCCAGAGCCGAGGCAAAAACTTCCTCCGAGACTCCTCCTCCGTAAATATCGGCGTGATCGAAAAAGTTGATTCCCCTGTCAAAGGCGGTGGCGATAAGCCTTTCCCTTTCCCCGGGTTCCATTCCCGAAATCCTCATGCACCCCATGATGATCCTTGATCCGCCCTTTATCTTCATAACTAGATCCTCCCTTGACCGGTCTTTTATTAATTATAGGTTTTCCGAAGAAAAGACGCAAATGGTAGCGCAATATATGTAATAATGATAAGGTGGGACCCAGGGGGAGTATCATGACCGACGACCATAAGATCATACTGTTTCAGGGGGATTCCATCACCGATTGCGGGCGCAGGCGGGATTTCGAGGTGACCGAGTATAACACCGGCATGGGGGACGGCTACGCCCGTATGATTACCGCCGATCTGAGGGCGGCCCGGCCTACGGAGGGACTGAACTTTCTCAACCGGGGAATCAGCGGCAACCGGGTGGTGGATCTTTACGCCCGCTGGAAGTCCGATGCGCTGAACCTGAAGCCCGATCTGATCAGCATTCTTGTCGGGGTGAACGATCCCTGGCATCATTTCAATTACGACAACGGTGTGGAACCGGAGCGTTATGAGCAGATCTACCGGATGCTTCTGGAGTGGACAAAGGCTGTTCTGCCCGATACCCGTCTGGTGCTGATGGAGCCTTTCGTTCTTCCCTGCGGAGCCGTCGGGGCCGACTGGCATGACGAAATGGATGAACGGAGGGAAATCGTACGGAAGCTGAGCCGGGAGTTCGATACGGTGTTTGTTCCCCTGCAGAATCTTCTGACCGAGAAAGCGTCCCTGACCGAACCGGAATACTGGCTCGCCGACGGAGTTCATCCCACAGCTGCCGGACATCGCCTTATCGCCGACCGGTGGATGGAAGCCGTCAAGGGGCTGTTTTTCTGATCTCTCCGTTATATATTCCTGCCATCTTCTCAAGCTCCTTATCGCCGTAACAGCGGATTTTCAGTGAGAGGCTGTTCCCATGGGGCGCGGCCAGCAGGCGGATCTCTCCCATGGCCTCCCCGATGATCTTCACCGTCAGGCAGACCAGGCCGTCCTCCTTGAGGGAAACATAGCCGTAACAGGGCTGATTTCCCCCCGTTTCCTCCACATGGACCTTTCCCTCCGCCGGACGGTTAAGGCCGAAGGTTAAGGCCCCTTTTCCCAAACCGCTCAGACTGACCTGGGATCCCTCCCGGGAAAGGGTCAAGCGGTCCTTTCCTGCAGGCCGAGAGGGACCGGTGAACAGCCACTCTCCCCCAAGGGAATCGAGAACATCCATCCGGTCTTCGGGGAATGAGGGGATAGGCACGGTCAGTCCGGCCGTTTTTGTCTGAAGTATGCCGTAGGCTTCGTCGTCGGGAGGCAGGCCCCTTTCGCGGCAGGCGGGGACGATAATATCCCAGAAGGCTCTGTGGATAGCCTCCGTTCCGTAGTTGTCCTCCTGGGTATCGGCGACGGTGGTCAGCATCAAGGCCGATTCGGGAAGGGCGAGGACCAGCTGGCCTCCCAGGCCGTAAAGGGCGAAACCGTCTCGGCGGGTTTTCCAGAACTGGTAGCCGTAGCCCCACCTCTGGTCATAGCTGTCCAGGAAGGAGGTATCCGCCTGGAAGGAGAGGGCCCGTTTCAGATAACCGGCGGGTATCAGCTGTTCTCCCTCCCACTTCCCCCCGTTCAGGCAGAGGAGGCCGATGTTCCGCAGATCCTCCATGGAAGCGATAAATCCCGATCCTCCCTGGGATATGCCCCGGGGATCGGGAAGAATCCGCGCCTTGTCGGAGAGTCCTATCTTCCCGAGAAAACGTTCCCTCAGGAAATCCAGCAGTTTCATTCCGGTCAGTTTTTCCACCAGGGCGGTCAGAACATGGCTGGATGATGTGTCGTAGGAGAAAAAGCTTCCCGGCCGATTCGTCGGGGCCACATGGAAGAAGGACTCCACCCAGTCGCCCTGATAGGATTTATAGGATGTCTGGGAATGGGCCGATCTCATGGTGAGCATATCTTCAATCGTGACAGCGGCGATAAAGGGAGGGAGCGGATCGGGGAGCATCTCGGGGAAGTAGGAGCATATCCTGTCTCCCAGTTTCAGACGTCCCTCCGATTCGAGGAGCCCCACCGCCAGGGAGACCAGACTCTTCCCCACCGAGTACATGCGGTGCTGACCGCCCTCTTGGAAGGGTGCCCAGTATCCTTCGGCCAGAATCTTCCCCCTTCTGACAAGGGAAAAACCATGCATGTTGACCCGGTACTTCTCAAGCCAGTCCAGGAAGTCGATAATGGCCTGGGAAGGGAGCCCTCCCTCTTCGGGACGTATCGTTTCGAGCATGGAACCTCCAGGGGCGTCTCCGGCTTCATACTCCGGCCGGCCCGGAATCACTTTACCCCCTATCGGCCAGGAAGGCAAGGGACGCGGGACAGGCCCATGGGGATATTAATATTGGACAATTTCAGAAAACCGCCTGATAATGACAATAAGGGGGCGGTAGTTTCTCTTGTCCGCCGATTCACCCGAAGGAGAGAATGATGTCTGATAGAAATACCGGTTACGCCTATCTGCCGTGGATCGACGGAATCCGGGCTGTCTCCGTCCTGGCGGTGATTATATACGGGCTCGGTTTTTTCCCCCCCATGAAAGGGGGCTTTTCCGCGGCCGATATCCTTTTCGTTATATCCGGATATGTCATAAGCCATTCCCAGAGCCGGGCGGTGATGTCTTCGGGAAGGGATCTGAGTTTTATCTCCTTTGTCCTCGGTTTTTACGGACGCCGGATCCTGCGCTTGGTCCCCGCCCTGGCCGCGTGCCTCTTTATCACGTTTCTCCTCTTCGGCTCCTCCCTGTCTCCCGAGGCAGGATACACGGGACTGAGCGCTTATCTGGGATTAAGCCCGGTCTATCTGGCTGGGCAGGGAGAAACCATGGAAGCCGCTATGGGAGGAATGAATCCCTTTTTTTCTACCTGGTTTCTGGGGGCGCTGATCCCCTTCTATCTGATCTTTCCCCTGCTTTTTTATTTCTGGCTCGCCGGAGGAAGAAGGGGAGGCGTCCTCCGGGTTCTCTCCCGCCTCATCGTGCCCCTGCTTTTCGGCCTCTCCCTGGTCTATGCGGCTCTGAGCCGCAACAGCCTTTCCCTTTTCTATCTCTTTCCGGGCCGTCTTTGGGAGATAGCCGCCGGTTCCCTCCTTTTCTTCCTCCAGACAAGATGGCAGTTTCTTTCAGGCGGAAGGGCCGTGGGGGCCAATCTGCTCCTTCCCTTCGGATTTTTTATGGTTATGGCCGGTTTCTTTCTGATTACGCCGGGTTATTATCCCGTCCCCTGGGCCTTTCTCCCTGTGGGCGGTACGCTTCTCATGCTGTGGGGAATGGGGGAGGGAGCGGACCGGCTGACACCCGTGCATACTTTTCTGGGATCGGTGCCCCTGGTTTTCTGGGGGAAACGGGCCTATTCCCTTTATCTCTGGCACTGGCCGGTGATCATATTTCTGAGGAAGACGGGGCTCATGGAAAATCTGCTGGAGAAGATTCTGGCTGTCCTTGTCATATTTATCGTCGGAGCCTTGTCCTATCGCCTGGTCGAACGGCCCTTCCGCTTCGGGAAAAACGTCAGGAAGGGAAAAGGGCCTCTTGTCATACTTCTGGGACTTTTCATCCTCGGGGGAGTAAGCCTGCTGTTTTTTTCTCCGGCCTGAGTCCCTTTGTGAGAGGGAGCAGTGGAAAAGTTCTCTTCTTGGGGCTATCCTATGGATGTGCCGTTTATTTGGGGAGGGTGATAATATGAGAAAACTGATTGCACTGCTGGGCGCGGCTCTGCTTTTTGCCGGATGCGCTACCATGGGGCAGCTCTTGGGAGAACCGGAGATACGTCTTAAGGGAATGGCCATTGAGTCTCTGGATCTGGAGGGAATCACTTTCCGCTGTGACTATACCGTCAAAAATCCCTATCCCGTGGGTATTAAGGTAAGCCGGGTTAAAACGGATGTCAGTTATGGGGATACACTGTTTGTCTCCCTTGTCACCGACGAAGGCCTGAATCTGGCGGCGGCCGCCACGAATGACAACAGCATCCTGTTTACGGTGCCCTACGAAAGCCTTTGGGATCTGGCCGAGGAGGGACGGGACAGGGAATCCCTTCCCTTTGCCCTGGACGGCACGGCTTCCTTCGATCTCTCATCGGTCCCCATGCTGGAGAATCAGTCCCTTACGGTTCCCTATCATCTGGACTTCGAAGTCCCCCTATTCAAGCCTGAGTTCCGTGTATCCGGAGGACGGATTGTCATGCCCTCTCTGCAGGAGATTACCAAAGCCCTGGCGGCGGGGGGAATGAACGTTATTAAAGCCGGTATCAATGCGGGGAGGATGATCGTCGGCGAACCGGTGGAGGCGGAAGTCTTCGAAGAGATTGATCTGGACTTTACCGTCCTCTTCGACCTGTCGGTGAGAAACCGCGGGGGAGCTCCCTGGCTCTTTGATCTGAAACAGTGCCGCGTGGATACGGGCATGGGCTCCCTTGTGGATATGGAGGTCCGTTCCGGTTCCGGGACAATCAACGGGGCGGGGGACGAACTGCAGATGGCCGCCGTTCTCAATACCCGGGAGTGGGGATCTTTCCTCGCCGGGCTGGCGGCGGGCCGCGTTTCCGGTTCCGCTCTGGTTCTTGAAAGCTCGCTTACCTTCCCCGGACTTCCCTATGAGGCGGAGCTGCCTCTGAACATCCATCAGGACCTTTCCCTGGGAGCCTTCCGTTTTGGCTCGGAGTAGATACGCCCTTGCGGGATTCCCGGGCCTCCTGATCTTTTTTGCGGGAATACTCTTAGGCTGTTCAGACCCCCTTCCCCGGCTGGAGGACTATCTGGGGACTTACCGTATCATAAAGATTGATGACAAGGGGGAGTCCCTGGAAACCCCCACACTGAATAATATTGAGCTGACCTCGGAGTCCTATATCTACCGGTTCGACAGAAACGGAGACAACCGCTTCTCCGCCGAAGAGGTTCTGACACAGCCGCTGGATTTTTCCGTGGACAGCGGCAATCAGCCCTGGCTTCTTCTTTCCGACGGAGAGCGGAAAATCAGTCTGCTCCCCCATGATTATTATGACGTTCTCTTCAGGGAAGAGGCGTCGGGGACGACCCTATATGCACGCAAGGTGATTCCTCCCCGGGATAATCTGAATTATATAAAGAAACGGGAGAGGCTCTACGGCTCCTATGAAATCATCAAGTTCCGGGAGAATGAGACCATCCTGAATATTGGCGCCTCCGGCTTTATCACCATAAGTGAGAGCGAGTATATTTCCGGGATCGACAGGGATTCCGACGGTGCCATCGGGGAAGAGGAGAGGCTTGTCTCTCCCTATGAGTTCCACCGGGATGACGGGGGCGAATCCTTCCTGCTGATTAATCGGGATAACATCCCGGTCCTGGCTTACCGGGAGGATAACTTCGATCTTCTGCTGCGGAGAATAGACAGCCTCGGCAACGATGTCATTATGTATCTGAAGAGGAGGTAAGGGGCTCATCCCTTCTTTTCAGCCATAACACCGAGGTGCAGACTATCATGGCCGCGGTCAGGACCAGACAGAGCAGAACCGCCGGATTATAACTGCCCGTAAACTGTTCGGCCAGGCTGAAGAGGTAGGGCCCCACGGCGGAACCCACCACCATCCAGCTCATCCCGAAACCGGAGATCGCTCCCAGATGGGCATTGCCGTACAGCCGGACCCAGGTGATGCTGGTCAGAGTGCCGAATACGCCTCCCGAAATCCCCATGCCGATGATGAGCAGGAGTATGGGCAGGCCGGTACCCAGGAAAAGTATCGCGACCATCCCCAGGACCAGACCGGCCAGATAGATCAGATACAGAATTTCCAGGCGGACTCTGTCGCTCAGGGCGCTGATAAGGAACTGGGAAGAGACGGAGACCAGGGAGATGGGGAGGAATATCCCTATGGCCTGACTTCTGTCCAGGCCTATCTTGCCGAAAATGGATACCACATGAAAGGTATAAGCCGTGTTGTAAAGGCTGAGTATGGCCAGGGAGACGGCGAAGATCCATAGGGCGGGCCTTCTCTTCGCCTCTTTGAGTGTCAGCTCTTCGGTCCTATGGAGAAGCGCGGTTTTGGGGTTCTCTTTCACTTCCTTCCTGCCGTCCTGCTTAAGGCGGCAGATACGGGGATTGTCACGGAAGAAGATAAACCCGAAGAGGGCCATGGCGAATCCGCAGACCAGGGCCAGGACCTGCCAGGCTTCCCGCCAGGTATGATTCTGTATCAGGCTGTCCAGCAGGCGGGGGGCATAGGAAAAGCCGAAGGAGGTGACAACCCCCAGAATGGCGGCGGCAAGGCCTCTTCGTTTGTTGAACCACTTCATGACCATACTTCGGGATATCATGGTCATCACGCCCTGTCCGGAGAAGCGGAGCAGGAAAAATCCCAGAATCATCAGGGTGAAACCCCATACATAGGGACTCAGGGGGGTGACTTGCGCGGCCGCCCCGGCGATCCTGTCCACCTGGCTCAGGAAAAGAAGGATAAGTCCCATGATAGACCCGGAGAGCAGAACGGTCAGGCGAACTCCGAAACGGTCGTAGAATTTGCCCGCCCGGGACAGAACGAGACTGGACAGGGTGGTGCCTATCATGTATGTCAGACTCAGATTGAGACGGCTTATGCCCAGGGCGTCTATCAGGTAATCGGTGAAAACCGAGACGCCCATGGTCTGCCCGGGGATGCTCATCAGAATACCCACCGCTCCCAGTGCCAGGATGAACCATCCGTAGTAGAGGGGGGATTTTTCCGGATTGAAGGGCATGTTGACGAGGCGTTCTTCTATATTGGGACGTTTTTCCATAATTTTCTGAGCCTATCACATCGCCATGGCATGAACAAGAGTTTCGAGAAAAGCTTTTCCCCCGGTTTGACACCGGCCTGCGGGTTGACTAAAATTGGGGTGTGATGAAAAAAAGCGCCTATGCCCTCATCCTCTTCCTTTTCCTACTCGTTCCCCTTGCCTCCCAGTCAAGAATCGTGGAAGAGGCTCCCTGGGCAGAGGAAGAACCGGTGAAAGAGTCCCGGCTCCTGGAAATCTACCTCCCCCTGGAGTTCTTCGGGGGAAATATCATGAATTACGGCGTGGGCGCCGCCTTCCTGGAAAAAAAGCTTGATGTTCAGTTCCAGGGGGGAGTTTCCTCCTATAAATGGGAGGATGCTTCCTACTATACCGATGATTACAAAACATGGGGATTCAGTCTCGGATGGGATATTACTCACCATTTTCTGTTCCGCGAAGAGAGGCTGGGTGCTTATTACGGACTCATCTACCGTTATAATCATATGGACAATATGAAATACACCGCGTTGCCCGACATTCACTGGACCGGTCTCTCCCTGGGGGGAGAGCTGCATGGAAAGAGGCTTACTTTCTACGGGGAGAGCCTCTGGTATCTGGAGAATTTTTATCTGGATCTTCCCCATGTCACCCTGGCGGGAGGAGTGAAATTCTGGCTGTTCTGAGATTACGATCCATTGCTGTGTTCATCCTTCTCCTGTGGCTGACGTCGTGCCATGATCTGCTTATGACCTCTCCCTATACCGTGGGAGGGGGGATCGAGATGTTCCTCGACGGGAAGCTGGTCGCCGCGGCGGACTTCGACAGGGCCTTCGATGCCGATATGAGTAAGTATGTCTACAGGATAGAGTCGGGAAGCAATCCCGTGAACGGCCTGGGAGAACTGGTCGTTTTCCAGAGGGACATAGGGCTCGGGGAAATTGACTATCTGTGGTCCAACAGCTTCGGGACAACCCCTGTTGATACCAACGGTCTCAGCGGTTATTATCGATTTGCCGGAGATTTATCCTGCGATTCCCTGGCTAATGTGGATTACACGATTAATGAAGCCGCCGTTATACGGGGAACCGACCCGCCTCCCTATCTTACCGATGGCGGGGCGCCCATGGCACTGGCTCCGGAACGGGACAGCATCATTCAGCTGGGGGCCGATGTTCTCCCCTCCCGTTTGAAGACTCTGACCGTCGGCTTCTGGTTTCAGGAGGAGATGGACAACGATTCGCCGGTAAACCTTATGAATATCGTCAATCCGGGCAGCCGCAGCGCGCCCCCCCTGGACCTGACGATAGAACCGGGGGGAAGACTCGTCCTTACTGTGGGTACGAACTGGAATAAGATCTGGTACCGGCCGGGGAATGACTTTGACGACGGGGAAGGGCATATGATTACCCTGAGATTCCGGAACTGGTAATTCCGCGGCCTCTCCGGGGTAATCCCCTCATTCCGCAGACTAGCGCTCTTCTCTGAAGTAGGCCAGGCCAAGGCTTTCGGGAGGCTGATCCTCCCGTTTTTTTCTCATGCTGGTTCCCACAAGAATTACTATGGTGACAATGTACTGCAGCATCTTAAAGAGCTCCTGGGCGCTCCGCCCGAGGCCGGGAAGATACATGTAAAGGATGGAGAGCACGCCGAAGAGAAGGGCTCCCAGAACGGCCTTGCGCGTATCCCACAGGGCGAAGATAACGACCGCGATAGCCAGCCATCCCCTCTCTCCGAAACCGTTGTTGGTCCAGGTCCCCCCGAGGTATTCCATGACGAAGTACAGCCCGCCGAGCCCTGCAACCGCCCCGCCGATAACGGTGGCGAAGTATTTGTAGCGGGCCACATTGATACCGGCCGCGTCGGCGGTGGCCGGGTTCTCTCCCACGGCGCGGAGGTTCAGCCCCAGACGTGTCCTGTTTAGTACGAAGGACGTGGAAAAAACAAGGACAAGGGAGAGGTAGGTAAGGAAGCCGTAGGAGAAGAACAGTTCTCCCACCACGGGTATTCTGTTCAGCCCGGGAATGGACTGCTGGAAGGCGCTGGCCGTAACGGCGACGGATACCTGGCCGACGCCTCCTGCCATTTTGGAGATGGAACCGCCGAAGAAGTTTCCGAAACCGATGCCGAAGGTGGTCAGGGCCAGCCCGACGACATTCTGGTTAACCCGCAGGGTGATGGTCAGGAAACTGAAGAGCAGGGCGGCCAGGGAGGCACAGAGTAGGGAACAGACAAGGGCGATCACAAAACCGACGAAGGGAACGGGTACGGGAACGGCGTTTTCATAGAAAAACGCTCCGATAAGTCCGGCGATGCCGCCCATGTACATGATGCCGGGAATCCCGAGATTCAGGTTCCCCGATTTCTCCGTTATGATTTCACCGTTGGCGCCCAGAAGGATGCTGATGCCCTGGGCAATGGCTTTCTGGATAAATATCAGGAACATACTCATTTTTCTTCGTCCTCCGGTTTTCCAAGTACGACTTCATAATTATTAAAGAATTCCGAACCTATCAGGAAGAACAGGATAATACCGGTAATGATGGCGGAAACATTGTGGTTCAGTCCGAACTGAGAGGCAATCTGGGTGGCTCCCTTCTCCATAAAGACGAGCAGGGCGGATACGGCGGCCATGGCGAAGGAGTTGAAGTGGGCCATCCAGGCCACGATGATGGCGGTAAATCCCCGTCCCCCCGCCAGGCTGGTGGAGATGGTGTGGCTGGCTCCGGAGACAATCAGGCTTCCGGCAAATCCGCAGATGGCGCCGGAAAGGGCCATGGTTCTGATAATGACTTTCTGAACGCTGATGCCCGCATACCGGGCTGTATCGGGGCTTTCTCCGACGACGGAGAGCTCATAGCCGTGTTTCGTTCTCTTCAGATAGAGGGAGAGAATCACCGTAACGAGAATCCCCAGGATCAGGTTCAGCCCGTATTTCTGTCCGAAGACCGGGGGAAACCAGCCGGCCGAGGAGGCGGAATTGATAATTCCCACCGTGTTGGAGCCTTTGGGCTTTTCCCAGAAAACGATGCAGAAGGTGGTAAGCTGCATGGCCACATAGTTCATCATGAGGGTGAAGAGGGTTTCGTTGGTATTGTATCGGGCCTTGAAAAAAGCCGGAATCACCCCCCATACCATTCCGGCGATACAGCTGGCGATGATGATGAGGACAAGGAGAAGGGCGTTGGGAAGGGTATCGCCGATGTAGATCATGAGCGCGGCCGCCGCCAGTCCTCCCATGAGCATCTGTCCCTCCCCTCCGATATTCCAGAACTTCATTTTGAAGGCGGGAACGAGGCCCACGGTTACGACAAGAAGAACGATGATATCACGGATCGTGACCCAGACCCGCCGTGAAGTTCCCAGAGCTCCGTCGATAATTCCGGCGTAAACCTGGAGGGGATTCAGCTTCGTGATGGCCACGATGACAAATCCGCAGACCACCAGAGCGAGCACAATGGCGATAAGCCGGATGGAGAGGGCCTGTCCCCGACCGACATGGCTGCGTTTACGTATGCGTATATTACTTAATTTCATGAGTTCTTTCCTGTGCTTTCTATGGATTCTTCACCGGAGGACGTCATGAGCCTTCCCACTTCATCCTTCGTTGCCTTCCGGGCATCCAGCCTGCCGGTAATGCGGCCGTTGTTCATCACGATGATTTTGTCGCAGAGCTCCAGCAGAACATCGAGATCTTCGATGACGCAGATGACGGCCACACCCTTTTTCTTCTCCTCATTCAGAAGATTATAGATGTTGTAGGATGAGTGAATATCCAGACCCCTCACGGGATAGGCGACAAGAAGAACCTCCGGCTTGGCGGAAATCTCCCGTCCGACCAGTACTTTCTGAACGTTGCCTCCCGAGAGGTGGCGCACGGGCGTTTCTGTTCCGGGAGTGGAAATTTCCAGCAGCTCGATAAGCTCCTCGGCTCTTTTCCGGGGGGCCGTTCTTTCCACGAAGGGGGAGTTGCCGTCCTGGTAACTTCTGAGCATCACATTATCGGTCATGCCCATGGAGCCTACCAGCCCCATTCCCAGCCTGTCCTCGGGAACGAACGAGACGGCCACGCCCAGCTTGCGGATCTGCGAGGGATCCATGCCGTTGAGGAGGTACTCCTGCCCGTCCTCCCGGTAGTAGTGGACGCTGCCCGATTTAATTTCCTGTATTCCGGCGATCGCCTCGAGGAGCTCTTTCATACCGCTTCCCGAAATCCCGGCGATACCGAGCATTTCCCCGCTTCTCGCCTCGAAGGAGACATGGTCCAGCTTCTTCTGGCCGTCGATCGTCTTATAGAGCAGATCGTCGACTTTGAGCTTCAGTTCCTGGCCGACAGGTTCGTCACGCTGTATGTCCAGGCTTAGCTTCTCCCCGACCATGCTTTCGGCCAGATTCTGCACGGTACACTCCTCGGTGAGGAGGGTGCCCGCATTCTGTCCCTTCCTCAGGATGGCGACCCGGTCGGAGATAGCCAGAACTTCCTGCAGCTTATGGGTTATGATAATTATCGATTTTCCCGCCTTCTTCATATTCCGAAGCACGGTGAAGAGCTTATCCGTCTCCTGGGGAGTCAGAACCGCCGTGGGTTCATCCAGAATAAGAACATCGGCTCCTCGATAGAGAGCCTTGACTATTTCAACGGTCTGTTTCTGTGAAACGGACATTTCGTATATTTTCTGATTCAGATCCAGTTCAAATCCATAGGAGTCTATGATTTTCCGGATATTTTCGATGATATGCGGCATATCAAGGAGACGTTTTCCCTTGAGGCCTAAAACGATGTTTTCCGCCGCGGTAAAAATATTCACCAGCGTGTAGTGCTGATGGACCATGCCGATATTCAAGGCCAGAGCGTCCTTGGGGGAACGGATATCGACAGGATTTCCCTTCACGTAGATCTCCCCTTCGTCGGGGCGGTAGATTCCGGAAAGGATATTCATGAGAGTCGTCTTCCCGCTTCCGTTTTCACCGAGAATCGACAGTATCTGGTGCTTTTTTACAGTCAGATCGACATTTTCGTTAGCAGTAACAGCTCCAAAGCGTTTGGTGATACCGCGTAACTCTATAACATTATCATTATCCAAGAGACTGCTCCGTTCTTCATATTTTTCTTTATTTTAAATGGGAACACCCCGGGCCGTCCAGAGACGGTCCGGGGTGAAGAATCATTAATATTTCTGTTTAATGATTATTAGTTCGTCAGCTCTTTAATACCGTCGATTCTCAGATCGAAGGCGGGAGCGGAAGCCAGTTCCTGCTCATGGAAATAGCCGTCGGAAACATAGTCGGCGTATTTGGCGAAATCTCCGCCGGCCGCAATCAGATCTTCCAGGGACTTTCCGCCTACGGTGAAGGAGGAGGTGGCGAATACATGAACATCACCGGACTTGATGCCGGCGATGACGGCATCAACCTTTTCCTGGGTTCCGGCAGCGGCTACATTGGCGTTGATGGGAGTGATAAAAACGGCGTCCTCTGCATATCCTCTGGACCACTCGACGGGGATCGTATCGCCGTTTTTCACAGCGGTGGCAGCCATGGTGTAGTAGGGACCGTAGTTGAGGGCCGCGGAAGTGATGGCGGCATTGGGAGCTACGGCGGTCATGTCGACATTGTAGCCGACAATGGGAATGTCGTTCGCTTCACAGGCCGTGGGAGCACCGGTGGTATCGGCGTGCTGGCTGATCAGTACGCAGCCTTCGGCGATGAGTGCGTCGGCGGTCTCTTTCTCGAGGGTCATGTCGGCCCAGCTGTTGGTGTAGCGGACAACCATGGTGGCGCTGGGGCATACGCTCCTTACGCCGAGGAAGAAGGACGTGTAACCGCTGACAACCTCTGCATAGGGATAGGCGCCTACGTAACCGAGTTTAACGGCGTCGGCGGAAAATTTGCCTTCGGCGATCAGCTCGTTCAGCTTCAGACCGGCGGCAACACCGGAGACGAATCTGGACTGGTATACGGAGGGCATGAAGTTATGCATGTTGGCAAGTCCGCTCATGGCAGCCTGATAGCCGGTGGCATGGCAGAACTGTACTTCGGGGAACTCTTTGGCTGCCTGGATCATGTAGTCCTCGTGGCCGAAGCTGTTGGCAATGATCAGGGTACAACCCTGGGAAGCGAGATCCACAGCGGCATCGTAACAGGTCTCATCTTCGGGAATATTGGTTTTCTCGATAACCTGAGAATCGGAGAGGCCCAGAGCTGCTTTCATCTCTGCGATGCCCTTCATGTGGGCTTCGGTATAGCCTTCGTTTTCATCGCCGACATAAATAGCGCCTACCTTCAGGCCGCCTTTTTTGTCCGAATCGCTTGATCCGTTGGCAAAAATCATGCCCATTGCGAAAAATGTTGCCACAGCAACGACAAGAAGTTTTTTTCGACTCATAATCTTTCCATCCTTTCTTCAATAAATAGTGAATATTTATACAGAGTATCTCTCTCCCTGTAAAAAATAACAAGAGGATTATGCCATAATCTCACGCATTATATAAGTGTGACATTCAATTTTTTTTGAGAAAAACACCCTGTCATCAATAAATATTCACTTTCGGAAGTGACGGACGCGGTATAGGGACGCCCCCCGGCCGCTAGTCGTTCTTTTTCTTCTCCACCCTCCGGAAGGCATCGGCCCATGTCACGAAAGCCGGGGCGAGCCGGGTCTGAATCCAGATTTTTCCTTCGCCGGAGAAGCGGCAGACCAGTCCCTCCTTGGAAAAGAAGAGGCTTTTCAGGCCTCCCACGGGGCGGACATCGTAGCTCAGGCCTCCGGTGAATCCGACGATGTAGCCCGTATCCACCACATAATTGTTTTTCACGTCGATTTCTATGATTCCCCCGAAGGAGTTGAACCAGAGGTCTCCCGTGCCGGAGCACTTGACCATAAAGAGCTTCTCCCCGGAGAAAAAGCCCTTGAACCCCTGGAAATCTATGGACACGTCAAGCTCCGGGGAGGAGGCCAGGTAGGCGGAGTTCTGGACGCAGACGGTTTCGTTCTCCAGATAGACGTGCTGAATGTCTCCCGGCGTTCCCGGAGCTATTCCTATGTCGGCGGGCGTATCGGCTGCGGTGAATTCGTTGACGAAAAGATTCTCCCCGGAGAGCATTCTCTTGAATCCCCCGCCCATTCTGGTTTTCATCTTGAGGGAGGAGTCCATATAAGCCATGGAGGAGGCTTCGGCCTTGAGGGTTTTGCCCGGGGGAATGGTCACATTGACCATGGCGTAATCGGGCGCACCCGCCACGGTAAAGGTATAATCGCTTTTATCGTTTGTCATGTGGGACTCCTTACTGTTTTTTGGGGGTCAGGTGGGGGGTGAGAAGGGTTCCGAAAGAACGGTCCGCATGGGTCTGGCACCAGACGGTTCCCTTTCCTTTAAAACGGCAGACGAGGCCTTCCCCTCCCAGAAAGGAGGAGAACCAGCTTTTTCCCGCCTTGCCGATGGAGAAGTCCAGGGTCTCTTCGAAGGCGGCGATATTGCCGGTATCCACGATATACTCCCCGTCCACTTCCACGGGGTAGATCATCCCGAAGGCGTTGATTACCACCTGCCCTGTACCGGACATGGCCAGCCAGATCATGTTTTCCCCGGAGAAGGCGTTCTTGAAGCCTTCCCAGGAGATATTCATATCGATGCCGGCGCTGTGGGCGACAAAGGAGCCGTTCTGCACTTTGATCCGACGGGAGCCGTCCAGGGCTATCACTTCCATGTCTCCGGGAAGAGGAGGGGCGAGGAACACGTCTCCTCCGTTCGGTCCGGCGGTAAAATGGTTCATGAAGAGCCCCTCTCCGGCCAGTTTCCGGGCGAGACCCTTCAGCATCTTGCCGAAACCGCCGCCCCCGTCTTTCTTGCTTACCGAAGTTTCCACGTTCACGTCGCCGGACATGGCGATCATGGCGCCCCCTTCGGCTGTGAAATGCTCGCCCCCTTCCAGGGAGACTTTGGCCGCCGTGTTGGAGGGCCGTTCCATTATTTCTACTTTCATCGAATCGCTCCTTTTAACGGAATTTGGGATTAAGCCAGGAGGCCAGGCCCTTGATGCTGCGGGTCTGTATATAGACTTTTCCTGTTCCGACGACCCTCGTGACGAAACCTTCCCCTCCGAAGAGGCTGGAGAAGAGCCCGCCCGCCAGGGCCACTTTGAGTTTAAGCGCCGGATCGAAGGCCACCAGGTGACCGTCGTCCACTTTCAATTCACCCGTGATCTGCCTCTCTATGATGGCTCCGTAGGCGCCGAAGAAGAGGGAGCCCGGGCCGTGGGCCGCGACTTTGAGCTTGATTAATCCCTCGCCGGAGAACCAGGAGACGAATCCGGCCCATACCGTGTTGAGCTTCAGGTCTCCCGTGTGGGCCAGATAGGCCCCTTTCTGCAGGCTGAGAATATCGCCTTCCGCCATCACGTGCTCCCGTATCTCGCCGGGGACGTCCTGGGAAAGGGTGACTCTCATGGTGCCGCTTCCGTTGTTGGTAAAGCGGTTGACGATGAACGATTCCCCTCCGAACCATTTCTTTCCCAGGCCGGAGAAAAAACCGCCGTTGGTGACGGCTTTCATGTCCATTTCGGCGGACATGGACTGCATGGCTCCGCTTTCTGCGGTAACCGTTTCCCCCGGTTCGAGGTCCACATGGACGTGGCTGAATGAGGGACTGCCGTTGATTTGAGCTTTCATTCTTTGACTCCTGAATGGGGTTCCCGTTCCGAAGGACGGAGCGTTCCCCTTGGATAAATTGGTATATCTCCTTTTACTATTGTTATACAGCGGGGAGAATAATGCAAATTAAAAGCCTATGAGCCAGGGATTGTACCGGAAATGAGCCCGGACTTCCCGGCGGGAGCCGGAAAGGAAGGCCGGATCGGCGAATTGGAGGGGAAAGCCCGCCCCGCTCAGGCGGGGGGCTCCCCTGTGAAAATTATCGGCGGGCGGTTCGGGCGAGTCTCTCTTTGAGGACCCACGCGAGGAAGGCGGTGTGGATTTCCCAGGAGGTTCGTCCGTAGCCGCCGGCGGCCACCCAGGCGGAGGGGAGGGAGCGGTCCTGAACGAAGCGGTAGAGGGCCTGGTCCCGTTCGAGCATCTGGGCGCGGGTCAGGTTGATGGGGTCGGAAGAGGCCAGTTCGTCCCCTTCGAAGGGATCCACGCCGGCCACGACGAATACCAGGTCGGGGAGGCCCTTTTCCTTTTCCAGCTGTTCCATGGCCGCTATGAGGCGGGGGGTGTACTCGGCCTCTTCTCCCGATTCGATGGGAATGTCGATATCGCCGGGGAACCAGCCGGGGTTTCTGCTGCCGTCGGCGCTGAATTCGGGGACGTCCAGGGGCCAGCCGGAGGCCATGTGGATGCTCAGGGCTGTTATGTTCTCATTCTTTGACATGATTTCGGCGGTGCCGTCTCCCCGGTGGGCGTCCACGTCTATGATCCAGGCGGTTCGGATGAGGCCTTCGGCCTGCGCCTTGAGAAGGGCGACCGAGACGTCGTTCAGCACGCAGAACCCGTGGCCGAAGCCGGGATGGGCGTGGTGCATGCCGCCGCTCATGGCATAGCAGAAGTTCCCGGCAAGGGCCGTTTCTATGCAGCGGTAGGTGCCGCTTATCACATGGAGCACATCGTCAAGCAGATCGGTGAGGGGAGCCTTGGCGTTGGCGGGATTGTAGCGGTGGTAGCTGCCGTCCTCGCCGATCAGTTCATAGGCGGCCATGAGCAGCTCTTCCAGGCGGCCGCTGTAGAGGCCGTTCACGTACTCTTCGGTGTGCGCCCGGAGAAGGTCGGAGCGGTCTATGACTTGGGGAATCTCCTCCAGAAGCCATTCGGAGGCGCGGGGCCCCAGTTCCGGATCGTTCTTCAGAGCGTTGAGCGTATTGATGCCCCGGGTCGGCAGGGAGGGAATCTCTATGCCGTAATGGGGAAAGTCTACGTGGACATTTTCGTTAAAGAGTACCATAGGGGTGTTCCTCCTGCCTTTTTGCCCACTGGGCGGGATCGGCTGTGTAGGCGTTGAATTTTTCGATCAGGGCGAATGTCTGTTCTCCGGGAATGCCTCTCCCGACAGGCGTATCGTCAATTTTTATAATGGGAATGATCTCCTTGGTGGAGGATGTCATGAAGGCCTCCTCCGTCTGCGGCAGATCGCTCAGGTTCAGAGGGCCTTCGGCCAGCTCCGCTTCGGGGATGAGGCCCATGATAACCGAGCGGGTGATGCCCACCAGGATATTGTCCTTGGGGGTGATCCATTTGCCTCCGATTCTAAAGAATACATTGGCCCGGGTCGTTTCGTATATCTCGCCGTTGGAGCCGGTGTAGAGCGCGTCGAAGGCGTCCCGTGATTCGGCTTCGCGCAGGGCGTCCATGGCGGGGATGTAGTTGTTTGTCTTGACTTCGGCCCGGTAGCGCAGATGGGGAAAGGTGATGAGGGAGATGCCCTCGCACTGTTTCTTCTCCAGATCCTTTCGGTCCCCTTTGTAGGGTTCCACCAGAAGGTAGAGGGTGTTCTTGTCGGTGGGCATCATGGAGGAGGGGCTTTCCCCGCCCAGGCAGACCATACGGATGGAGGACTCTTCGTATCCGTTGCGTTTTACCAGCTCGCGGATAATGCTTTCCACCTCTTCCAGGGGATAGGCTATGTTCAGATGCATCTTCCCGGCGGATATGTAAAAACGGCGCAGATGGTCTTTCAGATGGAACGGTTTGTTCCCGTAGGTCCGTAAAAAGTCGAAGACGCCGTATCCCCGTAAAATGCCCACATCCCGGGCGGAAATATTCAATTCTTTCTCGTCGCAGAATCTTCCGTTAATCCAAGCTTCAGCCATGATGGGATCCTCCTTTTCTCATTGTAATCCCAAAGGCTGGGGAGGGACAAGTTGGGGCGGCTTTCTAAGGGGCTCTCCTGATCTTTTTTTCATAACAGTAGTAATCCTGGCTGGTGCCGGTCAGTCTCATTATCCCCGACTTAATGTAACCGCTTCTTGTAAAGAGAGTATTCATGGCGACGTTACGGCTGCACGTATCGGATCTGATATAATTAAGATTCAACCCGGCGGCCCTTTCTTCGGCGAATTGAAAGAGTTCCTTCGCCAGACCCCTGCCATGAAAGAGAGGATTCACCGCCATTCTATGGATAACGAGAGCCGGCTCATCCCCACTCCATTGAATCTCGGCGTACTCATCCGGCTCATGCTGATTGAGACAGACTACGGATTTTATGATTCCGCCGCTCTGCGAATCGACAAACAAATTCTCCGCAAGAATATCATCGTAAAAATCTTTATGGACCGGATAACTGCTGTTCCATTGTTCATTTCCGTCGTTCTGCATAAGCACTATCGCTTCACTTACGATACCGAGGATCGCTTCCATATCTTCCATTTTCGCATGGCGAATCATATCACCCCTCCTTTCTTTCCCTTCATCCACTCATCTTCAATATTGGCGCGCATTTTTTTTACCAGCCCAGTTACCTGTTTCTGTTCTTCCTTTGAAAAATTGCAAAAAGTTCCGGAAATGAAATGCTCTTCCTTCTCGATAAGTTTCTCATATATCTTTTTTGCCGCCTCTGTCGGATAGAGCCTCAGCATCCGATTATCCAAGCCGTCCTGTCTCTTTTCGATATAGCCTGATCTGATCAGTTTTTGTACAGCCTTGGTCGTGGTACCCTTATCTATATGCAATAATTGGGTTAACTGGGCATGATTCAACCCTGGGTTTTCACATATTCTTGTGATGAACATGAATTGCCCTTTCTGGAGATTGACGGTTTTGAATGAAATATCACTCATGGTTTGAATCATGCGGGACAGAGCGCCGATCTCACGATATATATCACTGCTTAGTTCTGCCATATCCCCTCCATGAATAGTTGAATGTTCAACTAAAATACAGGAAAAAGGTTGAAAGGTCAATTCATTCTTCCGGGATTTCCGTTTTTCCCTCGGCATTGACTATTTTGATTATTTCCATAAATTTGTGGCTTTAACCTATTATGAAAAGGCAGGGGGACAGGAATGGAAATCATGGCAAAAAGAAGGAGTATCAGAAAATATAAAGATATTCCCGTGGATGAACCGCTCTTATTCAAAATGATAGAAAGTGCCTCCCTTGCTCCTTCCGGCAGCAATACACAGCCCTGGCACTTTATTATTGTCAATGATTCGGAAGTAAAAAACAGGGTAGTCCGGGTCTCCCATAAGCAGAAGTGGATGCTTTCCGCCCCTGTTTTTATTGTCTGCGTTGCTGATATTCAGTCAAGAATCGAGGATACGGAAGGAATATGCCTGGATGAGGAGACTTCTCTTTTTGAACTGAAGCAGATTATCCGGGACACGTCCATAGCGGCTCAGCATATAGTTCTGGAGGCTGAAGAACTGGGTCTGGGAACATGCTGGGTGGCCTGGTATAGTCAAAAGGAAATCAGAAAGGTCTTGAATATCCCGCAGGACAAATATGTCGTGGGAATCATAACGGCAGGCTATGCCGACGAGAGCCCAAAACCCCGCCCCCGGAAGGATTACATGGGGTTAATACACAGAAATCAATGGTAACATTGTATTTAGTGTTCCCATTCTTTGACATGGATCTTCTATCGTAGTTTAATTCCCGAAATCATATGACTATGCTCTGATCATTCCCCCAGAAAATAATATATACTCACCTGTACGGAGGTTCATATGAGAAAAATACTTGTGACGGTTATCATGCTTGCTCTCTGCTTTCCTGTTTTTTCCAAATCTCTGTATTTTGGATATCTTGCCATTGGTACTTCACTGGAGGATTGGAGCAGTTTTCATGGCGATCCAAAATCAAGCGATACAGACGGAGAATATACATTTCTCACTTATGCTGACAAATCTGTGGCTGATTATATAGCTGATATTACAGCCATCTTTACTAAAGGAAGGCTAACAGACGGCTGGTATGATTTTACACAACTGGGAGATATGGCCTACCCGGAAAGCGCCTGCTTTCTTGATTTACGGGAAAAGATATCTCTCCTGTATGGGGTAGAACCTGTTTTTGACAGCCTCAGGTTGAAAGCATCTATCGATGAGACAATCACTTTTCCCTTAAAGGACCCGCCCTATGTTGTCAGGTGGGAAGTCCCGGAAGGAATAATCGTTCTCATATGGAGTACTCGTGGAATCGGCCTGGCCTATTCAACGACAGATGAGATAATTAAGGATTTCACCGGGAGTTATATTGATGGGGGAACACTTGGTCTGTAAAGGTCATTATAACCAGGGGTTCTGGAATGAGCAGGGATTGACTAGGAGATGTAATTTATCTATATTTCTTTTTATTAAGAATTAAGGTATATATGCGTCCGTCGTATAATGGTAATACCCCAGCTTCCCAAGCTGGAGCCGTGGGTTCGATTCCCATCGGACGCTTAAGAAAAACTTAAAGGGTTGCGAAAGCAGCCCTTATACATTTATAACCCTATCCGATGGGGATCGAACCATCCAGCACGAGAATCACCGTGCTGAAGAGCGCCGACCCGGGGGAGGAAAAGCCCGCAGGACGCGGGCGGCAGCGAAGGAGGCGGCTGGTAGGTTGAGGCAGGAAGACGGCGACGGAGTGGGATACTATTCTATTGAGGCATAATTTCCAGCCGGAGGTCATTTCTGAATTATATTGCTAAATATTCTCTAGAGTAACTGATCCGCATTCGTTTTCATGAAGTAACTTTCCAGAAGGTAGTACATAGGTAAAACTATCTGAATCGGAATTAATACGTGTGGGAAGTATAGCCCCTTCAATACTGAAAAGGGCCGTGACTCTCATCTCCCTGCCCTGATTGGTTACTATGAGGCATTCCCGTCTTTTCTCCGATGGTAAGCCTGGTGTTATTGCGCATCCTATGTTTCCATTCTCACCTTGAAACTCCAAATCAACGTAAAAATGGAAGGTATCCATCTCCCAGAAACCGTTCCATCCATGACGGGAGATAATTTTCTGCTCCTCCATAAAATCGTTTGCCACCAGTTCCGCCTCTTTTCCGCTGGATGTATCTCCTTTACTGTTTTTTAGGGCCCCATCTCCATAGAAAAACCACTGAATCTTTCTGCTCATCTGAGCTTTAATCTCTGTGATATCAATAATCCAGCCATCACCTGCAATTGTTTTCCGTTCAATTCCGACATTGTCATATGCCCCGTTATTTTCAATTAAGTGAACGTAGGCAACTTCGTCAAGATCAAGAACTCTCCTGATTCTTGCTCCACATCTTCTTTGGTCTTTTCCATCAATCATGATCGTGTTGTGGGCGCAGGTCTTTCTGAAGAATCCTTCATGATAGGGGCTTCCATAACCGGGATTTCCAGCTTCAGCAGCTCTGAAATTACTATTATCCGGATAGATGTTGAGAGACAATCTATCCGGATGGTCATGACCTCCTCCATCGGGAGAAGCTTTAATAACCGAAGTCAACCCAAGGCGGCGAATAGTAATCAATCCATCGGTTACAGTTAAAGGCGAATGGGAAAATGATGAATCGGTTATTTCATCTTTGCCAGACAGAAATGCGTCCCGATTGTCTCTTATATAATGATGGTTCCGGACAAAGTATGCTAATGTCTGATCCATATTGCCGAATAATGCCTGTGCTCTTTCATAATGGCCTGACTTTTCTAATATCCTGTTTTCCGGCCAACCGTCGTTTATCAGAGGGAATTGGCCTGAAGGAAGAGCAAGGTCCAAGGGAGCCTTAAGCATAAGGGGGATGATATCTCCGGCAACTCCCTTCCGGCCTGATTCGAGACAGGCTGTTTCGTAGCAGAGCAGGGCATCCAGCGTGTAGTAGTGGTATAGGATGGATATTTCATACCACATCCCTCCCGGCTGAACACCATATTCCATTCCCCTGGATATTATGCGCTCGGCAAAGTGAAGAGATATTTCATCACCGCAGGCTATGGCCGCAGCTGCGATGGCTGAAGCGTGCCAAATATGGATATTATGAACTTCCCAGGTTTGCCTCTTCAGTAACTTGATAGCTGGCGAAAAAAGCTTTTCACAGATAAGGTCGGACTCAATGGGGGTCATATGGCCTGAATATTTGAGAATGCGCCAAGTATGACATATATTAATCAGCCAGACCGCTTCGTCAAGAGACTGGGACTGGACTCGGCCCGTACCAGCTGCGATACCGTGCTCAACCTGAGCCCCGTAAACTAACGCATATCCTGATATTACTTTTAGGGCATAATCCATCGCTTCCTTGTTGTCATCGATAACCCCGAGGAGGGCTGCAGATAAAGCGCTCTTCCCCTGATAGGTATGGCAGAAAGTATTCCAGCAGCGGTCAAAAATCACCCCTCGCTCCACATTTCCACAGGAGGGACAGACATGGCTGTGAGGTGAATCCCGGTTGAATGCAAGCTTGGTCTGGCAACGGGAACAGAGGTAGAGGTGCCCCCACTCACTGGGATTATCCGGATGGGGAAGCAAAATCTCCCGGGCAAGGAAATCCTTCACCTCACTCCTCCAGGAACTCATTGTTTCCTGCCATTTTTCCTCGGCTGCTCTTGCCCTCAATGCTTCTGCACTCTGCCCGATATAGACGGGATTGGATATGTTCATGGGAAGAGCTTAAGCCCGATCTTGCCCGGTGTCTTTCAGAATAATGTCCATTCCCATGCTAAATTTGAAGACAGAAGTCGTGAGTATGCATTTTTATTATTTCCGGGTACGGAGTCTCCATTTGTGACAGGCCGGAAGGGTGTGATTTTGTTGACCGTTAATTGGGCATGGCCTATACTTCTCCCATGCTAAACGTGCCCACCCTGACCCGCCGCAGAGAGATCCTTTCCCGTATCAGATCTCTCCTCATCCTCACCGTGCTTTCCGTTTTCATCTTTAACGGCGGTGTTTTTCTCATCTCCTTTAAACGGTTTTATATTAACCAGGTACTGCAGTCCAGACAGCAGATTGCCAAGCAGGTTTCCACCATGTTTGAGTTGATAATTAAGGATATGAAGGGGGCTTTGGGGCAGATTGGTCAAGATAAGGCCTTTCTGGATTTGATTGAGAATTATGAGGACTCCTTTGACTGTAAAATGGATCTGGACAGCAAGGTAAACGAAATTGTTGTTTTTAATAAGTATATCGATTCGGTCTACCTCTATATGCGGGAGACGGGACAGATTTTTACCACCAGTCGGGGGCTTTATCAGTCGGACGAGCCATTTACCGACAGGGATATTATAGAGCGCAAAGGGATCAGGGATATTTTTCACAGCGAGCCGAGGGAAGTCACCATTTCAGGGCAGAAGTCAGTTGTTTTTTCCATCGGGGCCCATCTGCCCCTTTATAAGGAAGAGAAGGACGCTCTGCTCCTTATTAATCTGGATATGCCCAAGATGGCCCAGGATCTTCTGGAGCGCTCCGAGGAGTTCCCCCGGACCGATCTTTCCATCATCACCTCCCGGGGACATAAACTCTCCACCGAGGATTTCAGGCAATTTGAAGTGGATTCCATTCCCCCCGGGGAGATCGCCCGCCTGGAGAACCGGATAATCGACGGGAAAAAGGCCAAGGTCATTCAGGTCACCTGGCATTCGGAGGAGCTGGACTGGTACTTTACCCTGGAATCTCATATCTCCCCTTACGCCTATCTTTTGAGCCATATCCATGTCTATCTTATCGTCTCCCTTCTTTTCCTGGCCGTTTTTCTCTCTCTTGTGGTCATTTTTTACGGAAAGTACGCAGCCACTCTGGCCAAGGCGCTTAAGACCATCAACAACAGCGTATTCCGTGATTATGTGGCCGACCATCTTATTACCAGCCGGGATTTTGGAATTTTGAGAAAGAGCGGCTTTATCATAAACAGCCGGGGAAATTATATGTTTGCCCTGTTTTCCCTGAATGGGGAGATTCCCGAATTGAGGGAGAAAACCGCCGCCCTGGCCATTCCCAATATTCAAATTGAACTTATCTCCCTCAAGGACTCCTCCTTCTCCGTGCTTTTCTATCAAAAGAGGAGACTGCCCGAGGAGATCTTCAAGGAGAAAATTACTACCGCTCTCATGTCCCTGGTTCCTGCCGTCCGGGGGAAGGGGTTTATTGGCATGGGTGACGTGAGAAATCATTTTGATGAGATGCCCGATTCCTTTAAGGAGGCCGTCAAGATGACCGGTTACAGACTGGCCCTGGGAAGAGAAACACTCATTCCCCATCGAACCATTGATACGGATCAGCCCTTTTCCTATCCCCGGACCCTTGAGGCCGGAATCATGAAGGCCATGACCGAAGGGGAGAGTGAGGAGCTTAGCCGTTGTCTGGAGGAGTTCTGGGATACCCTCATGAGGGACGATTCCCCCCTTAGTGACGAAAGTATTGTCTCCCAGATTTTCCGACTTCAAAACAGCCTGCTCAAGAGCCTGAGGGAGTCGGGGCTCTATCCGGCGGTAAGTCTGGATATCAGCCTCGAATGCCTGAAGGGTTCCGATTATCTCAAGGAGCAGCTCTTTCGGTATGCCGATCAGCTCTGTCATGAATGCTGCAGCATAAACCGGTCCTCCTCGGACAAACTTATAGAGAAGTTTCTCACCGCCATAAACCGGCGCTACATGGATCAGGACTTCAATCTGAATGCCCTTTCGGCGGAAACGGATTTTTCCCGCTCCTATATTGGGCGTATTCTCAGGGAACAGACGGGAAAGAACTTCAACCAGATTCTTAACGGCAAGAGAATTGAAAAGGCCAAGGCACTCCTGGAGGAGGGGAGGCTCATAGACGAAGCAGCTTCCCTGTCCGGCTTCAGCTATACCTCCTACTTTATAAGAATTTTCAAGGAGCTTGAGGGGGAAACCCCCGGACAGTACCAGGGACGCTTTGTCACAAATGGAGACAATAGGGCAGGGAAATAATAAAATTGGAGAGGATTCGTCCTGGACTCCATTATTATTATTTTCCGCTACATTTTTCTTAAAGACAGATCCCCAAATTCGGATTTAGTCTAAGCCCATGAACGAAAACAATCAAATCTGCATCACAGAGGAGGCCGATGTTCCCGGGATTAGTCCTGTGGTCCGGCGCTCCATGGAGGGGTCTCCCGATCCTTCGAATTATCCCGGTCTTCGGGGGACGGCAAGATGAAAAAAAACGAGTGCGATCTTGCCAAATATCTGAAGAGAAACAGATATAACTATCTGTTGCTCCTGCCCTGTGTCATCTATTTTATCGTCTTCAAGTATGTGCCCATGTACGGTGTCATCATCGCTTTCAAGGATTTCTCCTTTAGGAAGGGAATCATGGGAAGCGACTGGATAGGCTTTGAACATTTCCGTTACATGTTCGGTCTGGACGATTTTTTTCAGGTATTCAAGAACTCCCTGACCCTGAGCGGATTGAAGATTCTCTTCGGATTCCCCGCGCCGATAATCCTGGCCCTGTTTCTGAATGAGATCAGGCATCCCGGGTTCAAGCGGAGCCTCCAGACTCTGATTTATCTTCCCCACTTCATCTCCTGGGTCGTACTGGGGGGAATCCTGCTCAATTTTCTCTCTCCCAGCTGGGGTATTATCAACGCCTTTATCAAGAATCTGGGGGGAGATCCCATCTTCTTCATGGCCGAGGAGAGATTCTTCAGACCCATAGTGGTTATCTCCTCTATCTGGAAGGAGGCCGGCTGGGGCACCATCATCTACTTGGCGGCTATTACCGGAATCAGTCCCGAGCTTTACGAGGCAGCCTATGTGGATGGGGCCAATCGGATTAAGCAGACCTGGCACATAACCCTCCCGGGTATCAAGACCACAGTGATCATCCTGTTTATCCTGCAGATAGGAAAGATGATGAGTAACGGGTTCGAGCAGATTTTTGTCCTGCAGAACAGCATGAACCTGTCCGTTTCCGAAGTCTTCGAAACCTATGTCTACCGAATCGGGCTTCTGGGGGGGCGCTTCTCCTTTGCAACAGCCGTGGGACTGTTCACCTCTGCCATTGGAATGATCATGCTCATAGCTACGAATCAGCTCGCCAAAGCCATGGGCGAGGAAGGACTATACTGATATGACGGTTACCGGAATTAAAAGTAGAACGGCCCTGGCCGAATCGGCGGGAAGAACGGGAATAGGACTGTTCCTTACCCTCTTTGCCCTTTTATGTATCTTCCCCTTCTTTTATGTGCTGACCTTTTCCATAACTCCCTACAGCGAGTATCTGAAGAATCCGACGAGCTTCATTCCCCATTCGCCCAATTTGGATGCCTACAGGGAGCTGCTGAATTTCCCCCTTATCTACAGCGGTTACAGAAACACCATCGTGGTTACCCTGGCGGGAACTCTACTGAACCTCTTTCTGCTGCTTATATCGGGCTATCCCCTCTCCAAGAGAGATCTGAAGGGGCGGAATTTTATTCTGGGGTTAATCACGTTTACCATGTTTTTCAACGGTGGACTGATTCCCAATTACTACCTTATCAGGTCTCTTCATATGCTCAATTCCCTGTGGTCCCTCTTCATTCCCACGGCCATAAGCGCCTGGAATCTGATACTGATGAAGAATTTTATCGCCACTATTCCCAAGAGCCTGGAGGAAGCGGCCATTATAGACGGGGCCAATGAGATAGGAATCCTCTTTCGAGTCATCATTCCCCTCTCCAAACCGGCCATAGCCACTTTTACTCTGTTCCACGCGGTGGAGCACTGGAATACCTTCTTCTATGCCATTATCTACATATCCAAGAGGAGTCTCTGGCCCATGATGCTCATTCTCAGGGAGATGGTTGTGGAAGATTCGGCGGGTATGGCCTCCGCGGCCAACGATGTGGGTATGGATGACATGTTTATCTCCCCCTTCACTTTGAAAATGGCCATTATCATCATCACCATAATCCCCATCCTCTGCGTGTATCCCTTTCTTCAGAAATTCTTTATGAAAGGAATGCTCGTGGGCGGGATCAAGGGATAAAAGTACGGTTCAAACCGGAGTATTTCGGTTAATATATTACTATCAGGAGTTTTTTATGAGAAAAGAGAAAATCCTTCTCTGCTTATCGGCCTTTCTGGCCCTGCTATCCACTTCTTTGATTGCCAACGGGACTCAGGAGAGGGGAGCCAAGGGGGAAGGTCCCTTTGTGATTTCCATTGTCAATCGGGTCAATGCGGACGTGGTTATCGAGAACAATCCGGTACTAGAGGCGCTTGAGGAACTGACAGGCTACAGGATAAATTACGAGGCCCCTCCCATCAAGAATTACGAAGCCCGGCTGCAGCTGCTTATGGCTTCGGGAGATATTCCCCAGATTATGTACAACCGTAACGGCAATGACTATATCAGCTGGTCGGAAGAGGGCCTTCTCCTTCCCCTGGAAGATTATGATGTGGTAGGAAACAGCGAGAAGTATCCCAACATCAATAAACAGGTTATTCCCGCCTACTGGTCCTCTACCTTCATTCCCGCCACCGGTCTGCACCATGCTATACCCAAGCCCCACCATCCCAATAAATACGGCATGGTTCTGAACCGGACCTGGCTGGAAAAGATCGGATTGGATGCTCCCGATACCTATGAGGAGTTCGAGGCAGTCTGTGAAGCCTTCGCTAATAATGATCCCGATGGAAACGGGCAGGATGATACCTACGCCTTTACCACTCCCACAAATAGTCCCCTCTATGTGGAATTCCTCTACGGTCCGGCCAATTTTTCATCCGAGCTTCCCGTTGCCGATGCGGATGGGGAGTACCGGATCATTGAAAAGAGACAGGGATATATCGATTATCTGACTCTGATGCGCAAGGCCTACGCCAACAAGTGGCTGGATCAGGAGTTCTTCACCAACAAGGATTACGCCGATTACGACAAGTATGGCCAGCAGAGAATCGGCATAATGCGGGAAAAGCCCATAAATGCCATTAAAGTTCCCGCCAACGCGGGTTTGGATTTTAGAGAGTCCATGTTCTATCCCTCTCTGGAAGCTCCCGACGGCACAAGGACCAACTACAACGCTCCTCCCGTATGGGGTTCCTGGTCACTTACCCAGACCGCTACGGATAGTGCCGACAAGGTGCTGGATTTTATTGAAAAGTGTTACTCCAAAGAAGCCACCCTTCTTCTCTTCGGGGGAATCCAAGGCGTCCACTACAACAGTTGGAACGAGGAGACCCGAACCCTGGACCTGACAAAGGAGCAGGCCGCCCTGGCGGTAAATGTGGCCAGCCCCTACATGGACTTCACCAATACCTGGCTTGGCAATATGATCGCCCTTCCCAGTCAGATTGATACGGATGAAAAAAGGGACGCCTATATAAAATATCACAAGGTCTTTGACGACAATGTGAATCTTGTGACCTACGGCTCCTATATCTATCCCAAAAAGGTTGCCTTTGATCAGGACAATCCTGATCTCCTTAAAAAGAAGGAGAGTAAGGAGATTGAGTACGTGGTAGGAAAAATCTCCCGCGATGAATTCCTCGCCTTTCTCAATGCCGAATGGTATCCGGCCTGTTCCGATTGGGAAGGGGAGTACTTAGAGATTATGTCCAAATAATTTCTCATTATTAAAAAATCATTTTACGGCTGTTTCCGAGGAGGCAGCCTTTTCTCAATTTACCGAAACAGGAGAGTTTCATGTCAGACAAGATGGCCCTGTCAGAAGCGGGCTTTATTATGAGGTATGCGGGGAATCCTATCCTTTCCCGGGAGGATATTCCCTACGAGGCGGATCTTGTGTTTAACGCGGGAATCGCAAAGTTCAATGGAAAATATATCATGGTATTCAGGAATGACTATCATATGAAGGATGAAGCGCTCCCTATGCCCTCTACCAATCTGGGGCTTGCGGTGAGCGATGACGGATTAAACTGGGTTCCCGATGCGGAGCCCATGGTTACCCTGGAACGGGCACGGGAACTGGGGGGCAGCCTCTACTCCAACCGGGATGCCCGGGAGATAAGTAGATTTTACGATCCCCGTCTCACCGTCATAGACGGGAGGTGTTACCTCTGTTTTGCCGTGGATACACCCCACGGAGTTCGGGGAGGCATTGCCGTGACAGATGACCTTAAGGAGTTCGAGATACTAACCCTGACTGTCCCGGATAACAGAAATATGGTTCTTTTCCCCGAGAAAATCGGCGGCTATTACTACCGCCTTGAGCGTCCCTTTCCCATCTACGGGCGCAGCGAGCCGGAAGCTTTTGACGTTTGGATATCCCGGAGTCCCGATATGGTTCACTGGGGTGCTTCGGACCTTGTGCTGGGGGTGGAGGATGTTCCCTTCTCCGACCGGAAAATTGGCCCGGGGGCTCCCCCTGTGAAGACGGAAAAGGGGTGGTTAACCGCTTTTCATGCGGTGGACTACGACGAGGACCGGGGTAAGAAGGGTTGGGAGAAAGCCTGGAAGAAGCGGTATACAATCGGACTGATGCTGCTGGATCTTGAAGATCCGTCCAGAGTGCTCAAGGTTGCGAAAACTCCTCTTATGATTCCCCGGGCCGATTATGAAGTGAGCGGGGGATTCAGGAATGACGTTCTCTTTCCCGGCGGACTGATCCTGGAAGATTCGGGGGAGGTGAAGCTCTACTATGGAGCCGCCGACACAGTAGAGTGCCTGGCTACGGCCACTCTAAATGAACTACTGACTTTCTTGGATAATGAAGGATAATTCCCCTATGAAAAATACTGAAGACGTAATCGTGGCCGGAGCTGGTCCGGCCGGAATAGCCGCCGCCCTGGCGGCAGCGAGAAAGGGGGCCGATGTGCTCCTGGTCGAATCATACGGCTTTGCCGGAGGAATGGCCACCCAAGCCGTAGTACCCGCCCTGTCCCCCTATTCGGACGGAGACACGGTACTTGTAAGGGGAATCGCCCTGGAAATCAGGAATGCCATGGTGGAACTCTGCCCGGAGCTGGAGGAGAATCTGAAAAACTGGCAGCCCGTTGATCCGGAAATCTTCAAAATCGTACTGGACCGCAAGCTGAAGGAGAGCGGCGTCAGAACTCTTTTTCACAGTCATATCACCGGTGTGGAGAGGGAGGGAGCCGAGATCCTGAACCTGAGAGTCTCCTCCCGGCTGGGGGAAAGAAAAATCACCGCCCGCCGCTATATTGACTGTACGGGAGATGCGTCCCTGGTTGCCTGGAGCGGAGGTGAATTTCTGCTTGGCGACGGGGAGAACCGGGTTCAGGCTCTGACACTCTGCTTCCGTCTGGCCAATGTGGACTTAGAAGCCTTCAGGGCTTACAAAGAGGAGAGCGGTGATGGGGGAAATTTGCTCAAAGCGGTTGAAAGAGCCCGGGGTAAGGGGGATTTCCCCTTTTCCGAAAGCAAGGTCTGTGCCGCTATCATCCAGCGGGATGGAACGGTCGGTATGAACTTCGGCCATTCCTACAATGTGAATCCCCTGGATCCGGAACAGCTTACCCGTGCCGAAATGGAATCGCGCCGACAGATCTATCCTCTTACGGAATTCATGAGAAGGTACGTTCCCGGATTTTCACGTGCCATTGTCATCTCATCCGGGCCAGTCATAGGAATACGTGAAACCCGGCGGATCGTGGGGGAATCCTGTATAACCGCGGAGGATTATCAGAACAGGGCCTATCCCTCCGATTCCATTGGAATCAGTAACTATCCTCTGGATGTTCACAGTTCCAATCCGGCACAGAGGGAGAAACAGGAGAACGCCTATCAGGCATCCCGGTACGGAAAGGGGGAGTTCTACGGGATCCCCTACAGGACCCTTTTGCCCAAGGGGTACGACAACCTCATTGTGGCGGGTCGATCCCTTTCCTCGGACCGGTTGATTAATGGTTCCTGTCGGCTTATGAATACCTGCATGGCCATGGGACAAGCCGCTGGTACGGCTGCCGTTTTGAGCTTGAAGGAAGATTGTGCTATGAGAGTTCTGGACCGAGGACTATTAGTTGCTACGCTCAGAGTGGACGGACAGTATCTACCGTGAAGGCGTTCCGGTCGGACGTTTAGTTAATGAGGGCTGCCGGAAGGCGGCCTTTTTTGTTTATAACCTGTCCTATGGGGATCGAACCATACTGTACTAGATGCGCAGCGCTGAAGAACATCGGCCCCTGTCTGGAAACAGCATTCAGACGTCCTCGGGTTCTCGCCCTGGCCGCCGTTGGAATAAAACATCAGATTTGTCTCCATAAAAGGGGAAAATTGAGGTTTTTTGCGGAAAATTGAATATTTACAGGCACTTTTGGTGGAGGGATAATGGATTATCAATTCCCAAGGAGCCCAAAAAAGGTGTCACAGAAGCATCATATTTCACTGTTGTCCCCAGGGACTGCTAAGAAGATAAGGAAGAGCCGATACCTCTATGCCATTCTTCTTCTTCCCTTTATCTACTACATACTTTTTCACTATTTGCCCATTTACGGGGTTATCGTCGCCTTTAAGGATTACAATATCGTAAAGGGGATTCTCAAGAGCCCCTGGGTCGGCTTGAAATGGTTCGAAAAATTCGTAGCCGAACCCTACTTCTGGAAGGTGCTCAGGAATACTTTTCTCATGAGCATCTACAATATCCTGTGGGGGTTTCCCATCCCCATCCTTTTAGCGGTTCTCCTCAATGAGGTAAGGGAAGAGAAGTTCAAGAGGATTATTCAGTCCATCACCTATCTTCCCCATTTCATCTCCACCGTAGTCGTGTGCGGTATGCTGGTGAATCTCCTCTCTACGGAGGGGCTGTTCAATCAGGTGCGGGGCTTTTTCGGAGCCGATCCGGAACAGTTCCTCATGTATCCCCAATATTTCCGGACTATTTACGTCTCCTCCGGAGTCTGGCAGACCGCCGGGTGGACGTCCATCATTTATCTGGCGGCCCTGACCGGCATAGACCAGGAGATTCTCGACGCGGCCACCATAGACGGGGCCAACCGGGTCCAGCGGATACGGCACGTGACTATCCCCGCCATCACCCCGGTCATCTCCACCATGCTCATCATGAACCTGGGAAAGATGCTGAATCTGGGATACGAGAAGGTGCTGCTCCTCTATAACGGCTCCACTTACGAGACCGCCGATATCATATCGACCTATGTGTATCGCCGGGGAATCCTGGGGAACAGCTTCAGCTACGCCACGGCGGTGGGGCTTTTCCAGTCGGTCATCGGGGTGATCATACTGGTCATAGCCAACAAGGTTTCCAAGCGGATCAGCGAAACCGGTCTCTGGTAGGAAGGATTTAAACATGAAAATTAAAACCAATACATTCGATCTGATTAATACGCTGGTGCTCGTTTTCTTCGGTTTTCTGACCCTGTACCCCATGTGGTACATCCTGGTTGTTTCCCTGAGCAGCGCCGAACACATTAACATGGGAAATGTTTCATTCTGGCCCCGGGGTTTCAATATCGATGCCTACAAGATCGTCTTTTCCAATGAGAAGATCTGGCGTTCCTACTTCAATACGGTCCTCTATACCACGGTGGGAACTTTCATCAACGTGATCATGACCGCCCTGTGCGCCTATCCCCTTTCCCGGGACGATATGTACGGCAACAAGGGAATTACCATTTTTTTCACCCTTACCATGTTTGTTTCCGGCGGCATGATTCCCCTCTATCTGGTCATCATGAAACTGCACCTGATCAACACCATGTGGGCTATCGTCCTGCCCCCGGCCATAAGTACCTACAACATGATCGTCATGAGGGCCTCTTTTTACGGGATCCCCAAATCGCTCACCGAATCGGCCTATCTCGACGGGGCCAACGACATACGGATTCTCAGGCAGATCATCATGCCCCTGTCCAAACCCATTCTGGCCACCATGACCCTTTTTTACGCCGTTTCCCACTGGAACAGCTTCTTTCCCCCCATGCTCTATCTTAATGAACAGGCCAAGTATCCCGTTCAGGTACTCATGAGGGACATCGTCATATCCGGTGACATGACAAGCGAATCGGGCGATATCGCCACCAATGTCAATATTCTGGCGACGAACTACAAGTACGCCGTCATCATTATTTCAATTATCCCCATACTGGTCGTCTACCCTTACCTGCAGAAACATTTTACAAAGGGTGTTATGGTAGGCGCGGTCAAGGGTTAATTTATATTTCCAGGAGGTTTTCTAAATGAAAAGCAATTCAACCATGTTCAAATCGATTTTGTCCTTCGCTCTTGCCGCTCTTGTCGGCGCATCCCTTTTCGCCAACGGCGGAAATGAAAGGGCCGCCGGAGGGGACGGGGAGTTCGACCCCGCGGGAAAACTGGTGGAGAAACCCACCACGGTCAGGGTGCTTCTTTCCGACGCGTCGGCCCAGCCTTTGAAAAATTACGCCCCCGCCCAGCAGGCCATTTTTGATAAAACCGGCGTCAAGCTGGATTACGAGATCGTCCCTTTCAGCAGCTACGACGACAAGAAGAACATCCTGCTGGCCACCAATAACTGGCCGGACATCGCCTATATCAAGGTGGAAGACGTGGCAACCTATGCTCCCACGGGAATTTTCCAGCCCCTCACCGATTATGTGAACGAGACGGATATGCCCAACTTCTACAAGTTCTGGCAGCAGTATCCTGACATGAAGAAGTACTTGCTCGACGGTGAGCTCTACGTGCTTCCCGTGATTCAGCGGGAGGAGACGGCCAATGGTTTCGGTCCGGTAATCAGAACCGATCTTCTGGCCGAGAACAATCTTCCCTCTCCCCAGTCCTTTGAAGAACTTCTGGACGTCCTGGGCGAGCTTAAGGATATCTATCCCGATTCCATCCCCTGGACCGGCAGAAAGGGAACCCGTCAGCTCCTTAAGACAACCAGCTACATGCTCGGATCCGGTTATGGTCAGGTGGGCCTTTACTACGACTACGATAAGGGCGGCTATGTTTTCGGTCCGGCCAGCGACGAGTTCAAGGCGGTCCTCTCCTATCTGAACGAGGCCTATGAAAGGGGAATTCTGGACAGAGACTTCGCCACCACCACCAGCGAGCAGCTGGAATCCAAAATGTCCAGCGGACGCTCCTTCTTCTATCTGGATAACAGCGGTTTCGGCGTGAACTACACCAAATCCCTGAGAAAAATCGAGGGAAATGAGGCCGCGGTTCTTCAGATTCTTCCCATTCCGGAGAACAGCTTCGGACAGAGACGGGCCATCAGCTACTCCAAAGAACTGCCCGGCCGTTTCTACGCGGTCAACGCGGGCAGCAAGAAGATCGACACGATAATCAAGCTGGCCGACTGGATGTACGGCAGGGAAGGCTCGGACATCACCAATTACGGGGTGGAAGGATACAGCTTTGAGTATAACGATGCCGGAGAGCCCCAGTTCAAGATGGACTATGTGGAGAAATTCCGGGATGCCTCTCCCTCCTCCTACTACGCCATCTACTCCGACCTGGGTATCACCAAGCTGAATTTCTCCCTCTACGCCTGCAACACCAAGACCTGGTTCGAGATTGAGAAGATGCTGGGCAACTGGGACGATATTTCCGATGAATACTGGAATATCGTTTCCCACGATAATGCCTATAAGTCACCCGTGATCGATCCCTCTCTGACCGTGGAAGAGAGTGAGAAGACCGCCGATATCCTCCTGGAGCTGAACACCATGCTGGAGCAGGAGTACAACCAGTACATCATGGGAATAAAGCCCATAGGCGATTGGGATAGTGTTATCAAAAGATGTGAAGAAATCGGCGTGAGAGAACTGGAAAAAATCTATAATGACGCCAATAATAGGCTGTAATCTTTCCTGTTAAGGGAGCCGGTCTTCCCTTTGGGAGGGGGACCGGTTTTTGATTGATTAAGAAAGGGGTGAATTGATATGACAGAGGAGAGACAGAATCGCCGGACTCAGAGCTTTTTCTGGATGATTGTGCGCGGATTCCTTCTGGTATTCGGTTTTGCCGGGCTTTTCGTCATCGGTACGGGAATTTCCACCTACATCGATTCGAAGAACCGTTTTCTTGAGCAGAACCAGAGTCAGCTCGATACCCTTTCCTCTACTTTGACCATGCAGATCCACATGGCCTTTGAGGACGGCATCGCTTTTTTCCAGGAGCCGGAAACGATTATTTATCATAAGCCGGAAAATCAGCGCTCCCCCATGGATCACAGCGAGCTGTGGCGCATCGTGGGGCTTATCTGCCGATCGGAAAGCACCCTCTCGCCCCTGGTAATGAATGAGTTCTCCTTCTACGAGGGTGATGCGAATGTGGTAGCCGGAGCAGGAACCTACGAAAAGGAGTTTTTCTTTTCCCAGATATGCCGCTACGAGGATTATAATCGTGACTTCTGGGAGTCGAACTTCACCGTCCCGGGCCGTTATGTCCTGCCGGAAACGGCCGTTCACGGGAAATCCGGTAATAAGCGGGTTCTGCCTCTGGTAACAGTCATAAAAAGATTCGGCAGCAAGGCCTTTTATGTCAGTAATATTTCCATTGACTACCTGGACCAGATTATCAAGTCGAGTAATGCGTATCTGGATCAGTATTACATATACGATGAAAATCAGAATCTTCTGATAAAGAGCCGGGGAGCGGAAAATGAAGACATTATCAATGCCGATTATCAGGATGACATGCATAAGGAGAAAGGCTTTGTCGTCTTCAGGTCCTGTGATGATCTTTCGGGTTGGACATTTTGCGGCCTCCTGACAGGGAAAAACTATCTGTCCGTTTTCAGACACATCCTGAGTCTGGGGATACTTCTTATCCTATTGATGTTCTCCGGGGAGATCATAATTATTTATTATCTTTCCCACCGAGTTTACAGTCCCATCAAGGATATGAAGAGTATTCTGCCAGGATCGAAATATCCACATAAGAGGGATGAAATAGATTATATCAAGGAGGGGATCAAAGAACTGGTCGTCAAAGACAGCGTTCATCTTAAGAAAGAGAAGACCCTCGAGCGTAATTCCTACATTCAATCTCTTATTCTTCTTCTGAACGGTATCGATATGCCGGAAAGAGTGGGTTCCATAGGGAGATTTCTGTCGGAGGAATTCCATTTTTCCCACTCTTCCTTTGTGTGTGCCACTGTTATGATTCAGGAAGCTCGGGCAAACCGGAGAATGGATAGGGAGACTCTTCTGGACAATATCAGCTATGAGGGGGGATTCATTGTCATCTCCCTGAGTCCGCAGTTGTTCGAGATCATTTATTCTGTATCCGGGAATCTCGAAACCCTGGATGAGATTGAGGAGAGTTTGAATCCTCTGCAGGATTTTCCGCCCGTTGCCAAAGGGGATATCCGTGTTTCCATAGGGATTGGAGCGGCCGTTACTCCTTTGGAAAAAATCGCCCTTTCCCATAAACAGGCTGCGACGGCCCTTCCTCTGCTGAGGAAGGAATCCCCCTTTTCTGTCCGATGCTATGAGGATCTGCCGCCTAACAGAAAAGTGTCTTTTTCCTTCTATGACCAGAAAGGTATTCTTAATAATATTGAGACGGGAAGGGTGGGGCTATTGGAAAGTTTTCTCTCCACCTTGATAGAAAAAAACGAAAAACAGGGGATTGAGAGCGATCAAATGGCCGAGCTCTACAGGCAGATACTTTTTATCGGCAGAAGGGCTCTTGAGGAACACGGGATGAAGACTGATGAGATCGCCCTATATGGATATATCTACGATGAACTGATCGATGCCCCTGACATTCTCTCCTTGCGCATCCTGTCGGTTCAAGTCATGGAATGCCTTCTGGAGATACAGAAGCTTTGCTGTATAGGGGATAAGGATGTATCCGGCGGGCGAGTGGATGATATCCGTGATTTTGTCGAGGAGCATTATGGCGAACCTCTCAGCCTGGATTCCATCGCCGATCATTTCCATATCACGCCGAAATATTTATCCCGGATATTTAAAGAGAACTCCGGTATAAAACTATCCGATTATCTTTCTCATATCCGCATAGAGAAGGCCAAAGAGCTGCTCTCAAATTCCAATTGCCGGATAGGAGAAATCGCCAATCAGGTAGGAATAGATAACCATGCCACATTTTTGAGGTTGTTTCATAAATACGAGGGTGTGTCGCCTAAGGATTACAGAAACTGCCATCTACAGAAACAGGAGATTTTACAATGAAGATTTTATCAGCTGAGAAAGAATATATCGTACCCTTTGACAAGCGCCCGACTGACAGTGCCCACGCATCGACGCTGCTGCCCGTAAAAAAGGATTCCCTTCTGGCCGCATGGTTCGGCGGCAGCTGGGAAAAGGACTGCAATGTGAGCATATGGATGAGTAAGCGTGATGAGAACGGGGTGTGGGACTATCCTTATGTTGCCGCGGACGTCAGGAACATTGCGCTGTGGAACCCCGTCCTCTTTCGCTGTCCCGATAATTCCATACTGCTTTTTTATAAAGTAGGGGCTAAAATCGAGCATTGGGAGACCTATGCCATTCGGTCTACCGACGAAGGAGACTCCTGGTCCGAACCCTTTGAGCTGGTAGAAGGAGACGGTATCGGAGGCCGGGGGCCCGTTAAGAATAAGCCCATCCTCCTCTCTGACGGTATGACTATACTGGCGCCGGCCTCCCTTGAAGGAGAGAGCTGGGATTGCTTTGCCGATATATCCCGGGACAACGGCGAAACCTGGGAAATGAGTTCTATGGTTCCTGTCAGGCATAGCGGATACAATATCCAGATGGTGGATCAGCCGTACGAAAAGCATCGGTGCTGGGGCAAGGGAATCATTCAGCCCACCCTGTGGGAGGACTGTGATGGAGATATTCATATGCTTTGCAGGAGTACGTCGTCAGCTCTTTTCAGAAGTGATTCCCATGATAAGGGAGCTACCTGGTGTACGGCTTACGACTCGGGGCTGCCAAATAATAACAGCGGTATAGATCTGGTTCGCATGCCCGACGGGACTCTGGTTCTGGCGTATAATCCGGTCAATAATCTTCCCAATTACTATAAAGGTCCCAGAACCCCCCTTGTTCTGGACTATTCTGAGGATAACGGACTGACATGGAAGAGTCTGAAAGTTCTGGAAGACGGCCCGGGGGATTACGCCTATCCCTCCATCGTCTGCCGGAATAATCATCTCCTGGAAGTCTGCTATACGCAGAAGCGGGAGCAGATCTGCTACTGGAGAATCAGCCTTGAGCGTTAGGACGTATTATCCGGATTTCGGCGAAGGGCCCGCGGAAGGGAGAAGCTCTCTCTTCTGGGCCTGGAATGGCAAATTGGAAGAAAGTGAGCTCACCAGACAGATCCATGAGTTTGATAAAGCGGGCTTTCGCGGTTTTTTCATGCATTCCCGCGATGGTCTTGAAACTCCCTATCTGGGGGATGAGTGGGATGGGTGCGTAAAGCACTGCGCGGAAGAGGCGGATAAGCTGGGAATGCAGGCCTGGCTCTATGATGAGGACCGCTGGCCTTCGGGAAGCTGCGGGGGGAAAATCTCCTCTCTGGAAGGGGGGAAGTATGCCTTGAAGGGGCTGACCCTGGAAGTTCGTCCGGAGAAAGAGTGGACGTCCCAGGGCGAGACGCCTGATTTCCGGGCAGCCTATGCCGCGAAAATAGGGGGGCACGAAATTGCGGCCTGCAGAAGGCTCCCCCGGGGGGAGGATGAGGTCTTGGCACCGGAAGAGACTCTGCTTATTGTCCGTTTTGAAACCTCAGGCGGTTCGGAATGGTTTAACGGTTCGCCTCCTCCCGACAATCTGAATTACGATACGGTTCGGACGTTTATAGAGTCCACTCACGAGCACTATGAGTCATATCTGAAACCCTATTTCGGTAATACCGTTCCCGGCATATTCACCGATGAACCGAGTCTGGCTGACAGGCATGCCTCCTTCCCCGCGACAAGAGGGTGGATCCCCTGGTCTTTCGGGATGGAGGAGTTCTACCATAGCCTCGGATACGGCGATATTTACGATAAGCTTCCCTATTTCTATTTCCATGGTTCCGAGAGCCCGCAGATCCGGTTTCGTTACTGGCGCTGCCTGGCTCTTCGCTTTGAGAAATCCTATTCTCAACAGATCGGGGATTGGTGCAGGGAGGCGGGACTCAAGTTTTCCGGCCATTACCTGCAGGAAGACAAAACAGGATTGGCCACCAGGGTCAATGGTTCTGTCATGCCCCATTATACCCATGAGGATATTCCCGGTGTCGATTTACTTACGGAGAAAACCGATGAGTATCTGACGGTGAAACAGTGCAGCAGCGTAGTGAATCAATATGGCAAGGAAGGACTTATCGCTGAGACCTATGCCGCGACCGGATGGGATTTCTCCCTGGAGGGAATGAAGTGGATAGGTGACTGGGAGTATGCGCTGGGTGTGACCCAGAGATGCCTCCACTTGTCGCTTTACAGTCTGAAGGGAGAGAGGAAAAGGGATTATCCCCCCAGTTTTCTGGATCACAATCCTATCTGGCCTCTCATGAAACCCCTAGAGGACTATTTCTCCCGTCTTTCTTATATTCTCAAGCAGGGTAGGGTTCTCCGAAATGTTCTTTTCATACACCCATCAGGGTCTGTCTGGACGGAAATGGGGTGCAGCCCCTACGGAAATCCCGTCAGGAACGAGGAGAGAGATGTTCCGCGTCTCGATGATGTGGGCTACCGGCTCAATGATACTCTGGCTTATCTATGCCGGAGGGGGCGTGATTGTGACCTGGGCGACGAAACTCTCCTTGCCCGAGACGGTCGGGCTGACGGGGGCAGACTAAGAGTGGGGCGGGCCGAATATTCGATCGTTGTGCTGCCTGAACTGAAGTCTCTTTATCGGTCAACCTTGAAAATCCTGAGAGAATTTGTTCATCAGGGTGGTTCTCTTGTCATTACGGGAGAGTCTCCCCATCTGATCGAAGGAGAAAGGAGTGAAGAGCTGGAAGACTTCTTGCGCCATGTGAATCTTATCCACTGCTCGTCCCGGGAGAGTCTGCAGAACAAGCTGAATTCTCTTGATCCGCCTCTTTTCACCTTATATACCCCGGAGGGCTCCCTCTCCACTTCCTTTGTAACCCAACTAAGACTCGATGGAGACAGGCTGATTCTCTTCATGGCTAATAACGAGAGAGATAAAGCGGTTGGTACGGAGTTGTGTTTTCATGGGAGCGGATCTTTGCATGAAGCAGATCTCCTATCCGGAGAGTTCCGGGAGGTTCCTTCAACGCGGACTGAAAGAGGCCATGTCTCCCTTTCCCTGGAGGTGGAAGCCTGTGGTTCCCGGCTTTTTATTCTCGATCAATCATCCCGTTCGGCACTACCGGACGAAAGGATTCCCCATGGAGAACTCACTGCCGATTCGCTCCTTCCGGGGGATGAGTCCATTCCCGCAGAAGTGCATAGTCCCAATCAGCTTGTCCTTGATTATGCCCGATATACCTTAGGGGATAGTCAGAAAGAAGAGGGAGAGGGATTCATATGGCTTGTTAACCGGGAAGTAAGGGATAAGCTTTCCATGAGACAGGTCGACGGGGGAGAAGTCATTCAGCGCTATCTATGGGTAGATGAACCCCACCGAAACAATGGAACTCCGCTGAAGCTGTATTTTTCATTTGCCGTAGATGTTATCCCTGAAGGGGATATGTGGCTTAGTCTGGAAGAAGCCCGGGAATTTTCCATAAAAATAAACGGAGTTCCCCTGGCGGGAGAACCGGTCAGGTCATCCCTGTTCCGGGACCAGGAGATGTATCTTCTTTCTGGTCTGAAGACCGGGCATAACGAGCTGGAACTGTCATGTCTTTTCAAAGAAAACATAACACTGGACTCGGTTTATATTCTGGGGAATATTGGTGTTTCTGAGGAAAGGGCGATCATTGCTCCTCCGGTGAAGCTGAACTATGGAGATTGGACGAAACAGGGTCTTTTTCATTATGCGGGATGCGTAAGTTACCATTACGAGAGGGACGTGGCAAGGGATGTGAAATCCGTTTCTCTCGTGCTTGGCAAGTGGGAAGGCCTGGGAATGGAAATTATCTGTAATGGGGAAAATTACTCCGTTCTATGGAAAGGACAGAATGAAATTGATATATCAAAATCCATAAAGAAAGGGGAGAGTAACAAGTTTGAAATCAAAATTTACGGAAGCCAGAGAAATCTCCTCGGTCCCCTCCATAAGGAAGAGAAAGCCGGATCCTTTATCAATCCCCAGTTTTTTTTACCGGAGAAAGACCAGTTGTCTGTGAAATACTTAACCCGCCCGTATGGATTGTTTGAAGAACCCATACTGCATATTCGTATTTAATCAGAGTCCGGTCACTTCATGAGTGTTGGCGGCCTGTAGGTCGGGTAAGGAAGCTCAGATAGGGAAAATCTTCTTATCCATGATCTATAATGCCGCCATGATCCAGGAGAGTAGCCCTCTTGCCCTTTCGCCGGGGGCTGCCATTGAAGGAGAGTCTTTTTAGGGAGAACTCCTTAACTCTCCTTAGCTGCCTGATCTCTTTACTCCGCATACATATCTCAATAAGGGGCATGTCTCAATGACAAACTTATAGAACAGGGCAAATATGACATAAGTGCCGATAACCCCTATGGCGAAAATAGAGTAGGGCGCGAGTGAGGTTTTCAATAGAAAATACATAACAACATTTAATAGGGAATAATGGAAAATATAGAGGGAAAAGGAGGATCGGGAGAGATAAGCATGGATTTTCCCTCCCCTGTCCAATTTCCACTCTCCCAAAGCGATAAGGAGCTTTACCCAGGAGTATTCCGCGACCCCATGGACCGCGGCAAGAATCACCTTATATCCATAGGGATGGCCCTTGTAAAGCGGGATCCGTCCGCCCCCCTCTATCATGGAGCGGTTAAGGATGAAGAAAATTATGGATGCTCCCAGACAGAGGACGAGTTGAGCGAATATCTTTGGGCGGTTCGGCTTATGTATGGCATAGATATAGCCCAAAAGGAAAAAAGTCAGATAGACGGTGAAATTCGCCCAGTCGGCATACAGGTTTTGATGACCGGGGAAGAATGGTCTGAAAATCATTTCAAGGAGAACAACAAGAAGCAAAGGCAGCAGCGAATGCTTCGCGAGAAAAACACTTATCTGCGTTTCATATTTCTCTCTGTCTTTTATGCAGCTTACGCACGCAATGAGAATAAGGGAATAGACAAAAAGGTAGGCCAAAAACCAGAAATGCCCCCATCCCAAATATTTATCGGTAAATCCCCTGAAGAATTCAGGATAAAAATGGAGGAGATTCCCTCTGAAGCTTCCTGTATTTTTAACCATAAGGAATGCGCTTAGAGGGCAAAGAAAGATACAGCCGAATAAGAGCGGGACGAGAAGCTTTTGTACCCTTTCTTTGAGAAACTGTTTTTTCGATCGTTTTTTCAAAGAATGATATGTGGAGAATCCGGAGACAAAAAAAAGGAGCCTCATGAACCATAGATTGAGAAAGGTTGATTGAATGGTAAAATACAGGGAGCCTATAGGTTCCCCGGTTTGTACGTAGGAATCCCCCAGGTGGGAAAACGTTATAGCCCCGTGGTGCGGCACCAGAAGAATTACAGCGACAATACGAAGCCAGTCGATATACATTACCCTTTTATCATTATTCACATTTTCCTCCCATGAGACTTCATTATGAATGAATCATTCGTTCATTCTCTTTCTAAAAAAAATTACGATCTATAGGCGTTAACGATGTTATCCATACAAATCCTCTTGGAATCCTCCCGGGAGATATCCATTACCTCAAAGGAGGAATATCTAAAATCCATAGCCCAGCTGGATAGAATCTCTATAATCATTACCGCCGTTAGTTCTATCGATTCCAAAGGCCGAATCTCTTTCTTTTCCCAATAAACGGACAAGTACTGTTTAACCGTCAGAATAAATGTTTTCCGATAGTCCATATAATATCCGTATAGGCTTCCCACATCGGAAGGGTTTTTCTCGATCATAAGGCAAATGAGAGAATATTTGTAAAGCATATCAAAGGTATCAGATATGAAACTATCAAAGGGGTAGTCCTTTGCCCTATCTTTCAGATGCATGGAATACTCAGAAGAGGTCCTATCGAAATGATTCTGAACCTTCTCATCCAAATGCATAAAAAAGTCCTTCGTCACGGGTGTTTCCCTCTCTTTTCCCAGGAGTCCCCCGTCTATGGAGCATAGGATTATATAGTTTTTGATCTCTTCCTTGCTGGCAAAGTCATGATAGACGGTTCCCACGGAAATCCCCACGTCCCTGGCTATATGCTGTATTTGAGTCCTGCCGTAACCTTGTCTGATAAAAAGGGCTGCGGCGGCATCATGTATGGCCCTTAATCTGTTCTCCATCACCAACCTTCAACAAAATGAATGATTCATTCATATCATATGGCATGGGAAACAAAAGGTCAACTGGGCAGCCTCAATAAGAGGCTTTTCTTTCAATCCCCGATCTTGGCTTGGAATTGAGTCGGCGGATCTCCCGGTACCCGCTTGAACGCCCGGGAAAAATGGAACTGGCAGGGAGTCCTGGATAGTAGGCTGGAACCCTGTCGGACTCTTATCTGAGGGATATGAAAACAGGGACGTCAGCCAGATGGCAGACCATAAAAAAAGCGGCACCGATGTCTTCCGTGCCGCTTGTCTTTCTATGGCTGTGACGACTACTTAACCTGGGCGTCCTTCACTTCTTCCCACATTCTGCTGTAGAGGGCGTTGGCCTCGCCCGGATCGCGATACACTTCGGCCGTGGCGATGGTCTCTTCGGGGATGAAGATGGCCGGGTCGTTCAGAACCGATTCGTCGAGCAGAGCGTAGGAGGGCTTCACCGGGGCCAGGTAGCAGATGAAGGCGGTGTTTTTGGCCGCTTCTTCAGCACCGAGCATGAAATTGATGAACTTGTAAGCCGCTTCAGGATGGGGGGCGCTTTTGGGAATGACCATGCACTCAACATTCAGGGCAACCCCCTCTTTGGGGAGCATGTACTTCACGTCGTCGTTTTCCTGCTGGGCCTGAAGCACTACGCCGGAATAGCCGTGGGAGACGGAGAATTCCCGGCTGGCAAGACCGTTCTTGTAGAGCTCGCTGTCCCATTTGGCCAGGTTCTTCTTCCAGGCGATCAGCTGATCCCGGGCCTGGGCCAGTTCCTTCTCATCGGTGGAATTGAGGGAGTGGCCGCCGTACTTCAGAGCGGCGCCCATGGCTTCGCGCATGTCGTTGAGCATGGTCATCCGTCCGGCGAATCGGCTGTCTCCGAATATGTCCCAGGAAATCTCGTCCAGATCGCCCAGCTGGGACTTGAGGATGCCGATGCCCGTGGTGCTTACCGTATAGAGGACGCTGTACTGGCTCTTGTTGTCCAGGGCCAGCTTGACGAATTCCGGGTCCAGATTGGACAGGTTGGGAATCTTGGAGTGGTCCAGATCGGTGAGCATGCCGCTCGAATGCATGATCTCTACCATGTAGGCGCTGGGAATGATGATGTCGTATCCATCGGCTCCGGCCTGCATTTTCGCGAACATGGTCTCGTTCGTGTCGAAGTAATCGGTCACGACCTGGATACCCGTCTCCTCGGTGAACTGAGTCAGAAGACTGTCATCCAGGAAATCGCACCAGTTGTACAGAAAAAGAGTTTCCTTCTCCTTGGAGGAACATCCGGTAAAAAACAGGGGAACAGTCACAGCAAGAACTGCACACCAGATTACGTATCTTTTCATTTCATAGATCTCCTTGAAAAGCGTTGATAAATCAGCAGTAACGTGAACGTTACGGAAATGAGTATGGTAGAGAGGGCGTTGATCACCGGAGGGGTTCCGAAGCGGATCATGCTGTAGATCTGGACGGGCAGAGTGGAGGAGCCGGGTCCGGAAATAAAGAAGGTGATCACGAAGTCGTCCAGGGAGAGAGTCATGGCCAGCATGGCCCCCGAAAGGATGCCCGGAGCCAGCAGGGGCAGATAAATCCGGTGAAAGGTATCCCATATCCCGGCGCCCAGGTCCTGGGCCGCCTCGACCACGGCGTAGTCGAAGTTCTGAAACTGGGCCCGCACGGTGGAGGCCACATAACTCATGGTAAAGGTCACGTGCCCCAGAATGATGGTGAAAAGGCCCAGCGGTATCTTCAGGGTGATGAAAAAGAGGAGCAAGCCTATTCCCATGAGAATATCCGGCATCATAAGGGGAAGCCTCAACAGGGCGGCATGGGCTTTCTGCAGGCGTGACTCGTACCGGGCTATGACCACTCCCGCCAGTGAACCCAGGATCGTGGAGATCGCGACGGAGCTGAAGGTGACGATGACCGTATTGGTAAAGGACCGGGCGATGCTCCGGTCATGGAAGAGCTTTGTGTACCACTTGAGGGAGAACCCCTCCCAGACGGCCGAGAAACGGGACGCATTGAAGGAGTTTATCACCAGAATTATCAGAGGGATATAGAGAAAGACGAAGGTGGCGTAGAGAATGACCTTGGGAAGACCGGGTTTTTTCACAGGAGTTCCACCTCTTTCTTGTTCCCCGCCCGGTGGAAGAGGGAGATGACCGTGGGGAGGAGAATGAACATGAGCAGGATGGAGGAGAGGGCCGCCGCTTTGGGCAGGTTCCGGTCTATGAAAACCCGGTGGGCTATTTTATTTCCCAGCATTTCGCTGGTAGGGCCGCCCACGATTTCCGGTATGACATAGCTGCCCAGGGCGGGGATGAAAACGATAAGCACCGCATTGACTATGCCCGCTTTGATGCCGGGCAGGTAGATCCGGAATATCTGCTGCCACATGCCGGCTCCCAGATCCCGGCCCGCTTCCAGAAGGGCAAAATCGAACTTGGCTGCGGCGCTGTAGAGGGGAAGCACGGCGAAGGGAAGGTAGGCGTAGACGAGGACCAGCAGGACCGATCCTTCCCTATAGAGCAGAGTGGCGTCGGGTGCCACGATCCCCAGGAACACCAGGGCCGTTTTGAGAAATCCGTCGGGATGAAGGATGACCTTCCAGGCGTAGATGCGGATAAGAAAATTCGTCCAGAAGGGGAGAATCAGCAGAAGAATGCATTTCTGCTGGCCCTTCCAGTCCATGCGGGCCATGGCGTAGGAGGAAGGCAGCCCGACAAGGAGGCAGATGAGAGTCGTCAGAACACTCAGGCGCAGGGTGCGGTAGATAACGGGGCCGTAGGAGACCAGATTCAGTTCTGCATAGGCCTTGAGAGTCCAGGTTTTCACTATCTCCCCATAGACATCCACCGCCTTGAAGCTGATAAGCGCGATCAGCAGGGAGGGAATGAGGAAGAGAATTATCATCCAGAGAAGAGAGGGCAGGGTAATGAAAGCTTCCCTGCTCTTCATTCCTCCGCCTCCGGTTCGCTGTCCTCTTCGATCTCCACATCGGGATTGGTCAGCAGCGCTTCGTCAATCTCCCGGTATTTATGGAGCATGAAACCGTCGTCTCCGTGCCAGGAGAGCCAGATCCTATCCTCCTTGGCCACGGATTTTTCATCTTCCATGAAGTGGGTATGGGAATCGGCCGCCATCAGAAGCCACTCTCCGCAGCGGACCCAGTACTTGGTCTGATGACCCAGATAAACCAGATCCTCCACCGTGCCCTGTACCACATTCAGTTTATCTTCTCTGGCCACTTCGGTGCGGGATATGAGAATCTTCTCGGGCCGGACCGAAAGATAGACCAGGTCCTTCTCTTCCCGGGGCTGATCGTTGTAGCACCAGATGTCGGGAAGACCGTTGATCTCCAGGAGGGAGTGCTTTCCGTCTTCCGTCCGGGATTTAACGGTTCCTTCCAGAAAGTTCGTGTCTCCGATAAAGGCGGCGGTAAAGCTGGATTTGGGACTCTCGTAGATCTGTATGGGTGTTCCGACCTGTTCTATCTTACCACCGTTCATGACGGCGATATGGTCGGAGAGGCTCATAGCCTCCCCCTGGTCGTGGGTGACGTAAAGGAAGGTGATGCCCACCTCGTCGTGGATATTGTCCAGTTCGATAAGCATTTTCTGGCGGAGCTTCAGATCCAGGGCGGCCAGAGGTTCGTCGAGGAGGAGAAGCAGCGGCTTATTGATAACCGCCCGGGCGATAGCCACCCTCTGCTTCTGACCCCCGGACAGCTCGGCCGGAATCTTATCGGCCTGATCGGCTATCTGGAAGAGGTCCAGCACCCGGTCAACTTCCCTTTCTATGGTTTTCTTATCAGTCCGGGATACGGTGAGGCTGAAGGCGATATTTTTCCTCACCGTCATATGGGGAAAGAGGGCGTAATTCTGAAAGACCGTGTTTACGGGGCGCTTGGTCGCAGGGAGCGATGTGATATCCCGACCATTCAGGATCACTTTTCCCTTATCGGGCGTTTCAAGGCCGGCGCAGATACGCAGAAGAGTCGTCTTGCCGCAGCCGGACGGACCAAGGAGGCTGAAGACTTCTCCCTGGTTTACGGTTAAATTCAAATCATTAACAACGGGAACATCTCCGAACGATTTGGAGATTCCCTCAAAAACCAGAAAGTCTTTCAACGGCGACAATCCTCGATTTCCTATTAAACTGTTAGTTGCATATTAAGCATATCTGACCGGATATATCAATATTTTTTCTGCCCGTTTTTTCTTTTTTTTTACCCCTCTTTTTTTTCTGCGGGGATCTTTCTTTTAGGGAAGAATTTAATAATGGCTGCAGGGGTAATAAAGGGTAGATGTTTATTTAATAGACGTGTGATTCCGGGGTCGTCATTCATGGAGATTCAGGCTCATTATCCGGTCATAGGTCCCATCGGCGATGATGGCCCTGAGTCCCCGGTTGAAATCGGCTCTTCTCTCATGGGAACCGGCTATGTCCCTGGGAAAACAGTTGTAATATTCGAACTCCGCCAGAGGTTTCTCCAGGGCGACGATTTCGCCCCTGTATTCGGGATATTTCCTGTTGATTTTATCGATGACGGAGAACTTCAGCCCCACGAACATATCTATGCGTCCGGCGATAAGCTGAGCTATGCTCTGGTCCCATTCCGTCACATTCAGTATCTCAAATTCCACGCCCTCCAGGGCGGGGGGAATCCAGCCTCCCCGGATATAGCCTATCCTGTATTTCATGAAATCATCTGTGTCCAGGGGAATCCCGCTGTTTTTCAAGGTGAACATAAGCATCTGTGTTTTCCCTACCAGGTCGGAGTAGAGCAGTTTCTCCGCCCTGGCATCTGTATAGGTGGCGCCCAGAAGGGCATCGGATGTACCGGTCAGCGCGCTGTTCAGGGCACGGACCCACGGCATATACCGGGTATTTACGGAGTATCCCACCCTTTTAAAGGCTTCTACCGTTATCTCTTCTATAAAACCGCCCTCCTTTATCGGGTCGGACACAAAGGATATTGTTTTCGGTGAATCTTGCGCATCGCAGATGTAGGAGGGTAAGAGCAGAAAAAGCAGGAGACACAAAAAAGGATTTATTCTTCCTGTATTCTGTATTGAAATCTCACCGCTTTTCAATTTTCTTTCCTGCCATCCATCTCGGGTTTATCCCGGGGAGCTACTTCTTATTATAATGCAACAATGGGGCAAATGAAAATGAAAACCATCCATTCCGGGAAAGCTTTCCTGTTTCGCAAGGCGATTGTGAGGCCTTTCCTCAAAAAAACTCCACACGGTTTCTGCCCGCTTTCTTGGCCTTGTATAAAGCTGAATCAGCCTGGTGAATCAGAGATTCGAGGTTTGTATCTCCCCGGCCGGAATAGCAGCTTAACCCGATGCTGACACTGACCGGTATTTTTTGCCCGTCAAACAGGATTTCCTCGTCAATTACCGATTTTCTGTATCTTTCTGCCGTGGAATAGGCGCATTTACTGCTTGAATGGTGAAGCATAATGATGAACTCCTCTCCGCCATATCGCCCGAGTATATCGCCTTCTCTGAGGTTTCTTTGAAAGACAGCCGCCGTACGTCTGAGGGTTTCATCCCCGCAGGGATGCCCATATGTGTCATTTATTTTTTTGAAAAAATCGAGATCGATCATCATCACGGACAAGGGCGTGGCATTTCTTTTGCTTCTGGCGATCTCCTGGGAGCAAAGATCCATGAGATTTCTTCTGTTATTGACTCCCGTGAGCTCATCGGTTGTGGCGATCTGGTTTAATTTCGTGATAAGGAGCTGTTCGGCGGTATTATCATTTAGTATCACTAATTTCCCAAGGAGCTTTTCTGATGAATTCAGCATCGGTTCTACTCTGCTTCGGTAATATTTCGCATCTGGGCCATAGCCCTTTTTAATGTCGCAGCAATTTGGATTATTGCCGCGTATCTGATCCCTCAGTACCCCATATTCGGCAAACAGACGGTCAGAACTCTCTCCTATCGGTTTATCTCCGTAAAGACCTAAAAAAACGCGTGCCGACTTGTTCAGATCGGCAAGTCTGTATTCATCATCAAACACCATGACAGGGTCACTCATAATGTCAAAGATTCTGCTTCTGGCTACAGGGGTAAGATCGAACATTTGATACCGGAATATTGCGAGAGCAAAAAGAATACCCGTCGCCGAGAGGAAGAGAGGTGTCAGGTCAAGCCCAAAGGGGCTTCTTCCTACCGTGTAGATGATATTGCCGCTCCAGGGGATCAGGGAAGCGACGAACGCTATTATCGCCTGATCCCTGTGTTTTCCCGATGTAAATATCATGAGTCTTCCGAACAGAAGACTTCCTGCCAGAAGCATCAGATTGGAATATATTAACTGAACATAGTACCAGATTCCCTTATCAAAACGTATCAGAGTAAAGGGAGCGACAGTTTCCAATCTCGGATTGATATAGTAAAGGGCGTTATGTTCTGCTGTCATAACGAGAATCTGGGATATTAATGGAACAATGAGAAAGGGAAGATAGTGCGTGAATCTGGTCAAATTAATATACCCGCTGTATGCTGCGGCTAAAAAAAACCAGAATGCCGGAATATAGGCTATTGTTAAATACTGAACTTTAAGTGCCATCATAATTCCCTGAAGGGTACTATTGTAAAGTTCAAATGCGTATCCCAGGGAGTATCCGCAAACAGATATCATCATCAGAAAGAAAAAGAAGGAACCTTTTACCTTTGTTTTTTTTATCGAAATTATGGATAGAAACAGTGTGATCAGTCCTGAAATGATAAGTATCAGTATGATGGAATTTTTGGCATTCATGCTTATTGAGCTCCCTTCTGTCAATACTGCGATAAGCCACGTCCAAATCCGGCTCATCGGAAAATATACCATTTGAGTCTGAAAACTCCTAGAGAGCCAAATCTCAAGTATAATAAAAATCTGATTATCATGATAAGGAATGGCATCTTCCTGCAAGGGAAGGGTATTTTGTTTTATTGCAGGATATTGCTGTAAATAGAAATCTCGAAGGGAATATTTATTGGAGGACGTTCTCTGCCTTGGAGCGCCAGGACGGCGGCGTTTATAATAAAACACTCATCCAAAGCATAAAAAGCAGAATCGATTGCAGATTATGACAGGAAAAATACAAAATATGACAAATAGGAACATTCTGCCCTCAATATCTTGTATCACAAGTGAGTCTTTCAAGCTGTAGCAGATCGTTATTAATAAAAGATGTCATAGAGGTATTATGAAAAAAGAAAAGTACTTGATGAGTAATAAGAAGTTTTCACTAATGTGGATTTCTATATCGGTCATTCTTGTGGGGCTTGTCGTCGCGGCTACCATTGTTATGAACTTTTATAAAGTGTCCATGGACAACTATCTGGGGATGGGAAAGAAAGTCATCCATCAGTTGGAGATAGCGTACAATCAAGTTCGCAATTTTAATTATTGAAAGAAGCCATCGAATTCTCCAGAATGGTAATGCACTACTAAAACCACAAGGAGAAAAACGATGGCTAAGGAAAATGATAATGGGAATCTGGAAAAAATGCTACTCCAATTCATATCGGAGCCGGATCCCATTTTCAGCTTATTGCAATGGCTACTGGAAAAGCTTATGGAAATAGAAGCGGCGAATAAAGTAGGAGCTCAAAAGGGGTCTCATTCTATGGGAAGATCCACCCATTTTTCTGGATATCGACCACGCCGATTTGATACTCGTCTTGGAACACTGTATCTCCTTGTCCCCAAGCTCAGAAAAGGCGGATATATTCCCTTCTTTGTAACAGAAAAGAAGAGATCCGAGCAAGCTCTGATTCAGGTTGTCCAGGAAGCATTTATCAACGGTGTTTCAACCAGAAAGATTGAGAAATTGGCTATGAGTCTGGGCATTGAAAATATTTCAGCCAGCCAGGTCTCTGAAATCAATAAGGGACTTGATGAACAGGTAGATGAATTCCGCTATCGATCTCTTGATTCAGAATATCCTGTCATCTGGGTTGATGCCCTCTATGAAAAGATCCGGTATAACGGAAGAGTGAGAAATATGGCTGTGATGGTTGTATCTGGTGTTAATTCACAAGGATTCAAAGAAATCCTTGCTGTTGAACCAATGCAGGAAGAATCAGAAAGCACTTATACCGAACTGTTCAGGTCTCTTAAAGCAAGAGGATTTAAAAATGCCTGGCTCTGTGTCTCTGATGCCCATCTGGGACTTCAAGCCGCCATAAGAAAGGAACTCATCGGTTGCTCCTGGCAACGCTGTAAAATTCATTTTATGAGGAACATCCTGTCCCATCTTCCTGCCAGGGATAAAGAAGCTGTTGCCGGCAGAATTAAGCAGATTTGGAATCAACCGAACTCCCAATCGGCCCGTGAATATGCATACCGAATTATAGAGGAATTTGAAGAACAATTTCCGAAGTCCATGACTTGTCTTGAAGACGGATTAGAAGACTCTCTTCAGTATTATGAATTCTCAGAAATAGACAGCCGGAAAACTGCTTCTACCAATCAACTGGAACGATTGAATCGGGAAATCCGTAGACGATCTCGTGTTGTGGGAATCTTTCCCAGTATTGACTCCTACCTTAGACTAGTCTGTTGTTACCTGATTGAATACTCAGAAGACTGGGCTTCGGGAAAACGGTATATCAGTGAAAAATCGATAGATGAACAAAGAATTAAATTAGGTCAGGCTGCCTGATGGGGAATTTTGATGGCTTCTTGAAAGGAAAGTTGCGAACATGTCTGGACACTATCTCAGTTGGAAGGCGTGGAAGACTGGGATACAGACTTTTATGTAAATGACTATAGTACGATTTCTGCCGCCAGGGAAAAGAACTCGGCCCAGGTTGCGCTGGAGATTGCAGAAGAGGGAATCACCCTTCTGAAAAATGACAATGTCTTGCCTCTGGCCAAGGGAAGCGGCGTTACTCCCTTTGGACTGCGCTATCTTGATCCTGTCTACGGGGGAACGGGATCGGGCAACGTAAGCGTTCGCATGAGTTATATCGATACTCCCCAAGAAGTTTTCAACGAATATTTTTCCATAGATCCTCTGGTGGAAAGCAAGCTGGAAAGCGGAACCCATTACTATCTCCCCGCCCCGGAAGAAGCGGGTGTCGCGGCCGGAGGATGGCAGTCGGAAAAACCTAAAACAGTCAGCGCTACTCTCTTCGAGAACCATTCCTGGATGGATGAATTAAATCCTTCGGAAGTTTACGATTTCGAATATCTTAATGCCGCCCGGGGAACTGTCGGCATCGTTTTCATCGGGCGTACCGGTGGAGAGAGTAATGATGTTTATAATGGGAAGAACGGTCCCTATGCGGACGGGGCTTCCCACGAGCTGCAGCTGAACGAGTATGAAAAGGAAACGATAAGAATCGCCAAAGAGAGCTGCGGGAAGGTGATAGCCGTCCTGGAAACGTCCAATATCATCGAGATCGATGAGCTGGCGGCATCCGATGGCGATTTGTCCGTTGACGCGATTGTCTGGATGGGAGGCGCCGGAGCGAAAGGGTTCCGCGGTTTAACCAGAATCCTCAGTGGTGAGGTGAACCCTTCCGGTCATCTTCCCGATACCTGGATGACTTCTATAGCGGATAATCCCGTTTCTCTGAACCATGGGGAATTCCTGTATAAAAATTTGACATACAACGGGATCACTCAATCCATGGTTGAATACGATGAGGGGATCTATGTAGGGTACCGCTATTATGAAACGGTTCATGATCTCAAGGGATACTTTAGTGTAAGAGGGGAGGCTCTCGGATACGGGACCCTCACGGCAAACGGATCCATTAAAGAAACCGGCGCCGTTCTGTATCCCTTCGGCTATGGTCTTTCCTATACGGATTTCTCCCAGGAGATAGAGAGCATAGAAGAGACAGAAACGGACGTAAAGGTTACGGTTGTCGTTAGAAATAACGGTACCGTGGCAGGAAAAGATGCGGTACAGGTCTATTTCAAACCTCCCTACACGAAGCTGGATATTGAGAATAGAATCGAAAAGTCTACGGTAAATCTCATCGCCTACGGAAAGACGGGCCTCATCCCGGAAAACGGCGGATCAGAGACACTTGAATTGTCGTTCCCCAAAGAGGATATGGCGTCCTACAGCTATATGCGAAGCAATCCGAATGGAACCAGGGGCTGCTACATGCTTGAGAAAGGGGAGTATGAGATCTCCCTGAGAGGCAACAGCCACGAAGTCCTGGGTCTGGGAACCGTGAATGTGGAATCCACCACATGGTATGACGGAAGCAATAAGGATCTTATCAGACAGTCCGAAATCGATGCTCAGAATTCGGCCGGCGGCGGAAGTCTTGTCTATAACTACAGGGCGGCGACAAATCAGTTCGAAGAAAGCAATGAGCACATGGCGGGCAAGACGGATATTCTTACCCGGGCAGACGGTTCTCTTTCAAATAATGTGGAATCCCCTACCGTCGAGGATCTTACCGCGCCGGATGATCTAATTGAGAACGTCAATACCCTGGAATTCTTCGATCCTGAAACGGATCCCCTGCTGGGAAATGTAAAGGGGAGTCTGATATACGAAGAGAAGGCTCCTCAGTCCGGGGCAAGCCGGGATTTGACACTGGCCGATATAAGGGGAGTCCCTTACGATGATCCGAAATGGGATGCCCTGTTGAACCAGCTGGATCTGACCGAATCATCCGATGTGTGGCAGACTCTTCTTTCCAGTGCCTATGCCGTAGGGGCGATTGAAAGCGTCGGGAAACCGGCTACTTCTGAGGCGGACGGTCCCCAGGGAATCAGCTCCATGTACGGGAACCCCAACGATAACGGCAATGCCTGGTGCAGCGCGCCGATTCTTGCCGCGACTTTCAATGAGGACCTTGCCTTCAGGATGGGCGCGGCCGTCGGGCAGGAGGCTCTGGCGGACGGGATATCGGCCTGGTACGCTCCGGGCATGAATATCCACAGGTCCCCCTTTTCCGGCAGGAATTTCGAATACTATAGTGAAGACCCTGTCCTTACCGGCTATATGGCGTCCCGGGTTGTTTCGGGTGCGGCGGATTACGGTCTGGCCTGTGTCATCAAGCATCTCTTTCTGAATGATCAGGAGACGAACCGGGAACACTTGAATACCTGGGCCGATGAACAGACAATGCGGGAAATCTACCTCAAGCCCTTCGAGATCGCCATTAAGAAGTCCTTTACCGATCTGAAATATATCGCCGATACTCAGGGGACTGTGAAAACGAGGACCCAGCGAGCCTGTACGGGCATTATGACCAGCATGGGAAATCTCGGATCTTCCTACTGCGGAACCAACTATAACCTGGCGACTAATGTGCTCAGAGGAGAAATGGGATTCCGGGGAATGATCATGACCGACATGGCGGAAAATCCCAACAACTCACGGGACAAGATGATTCGCTCTGGTGTGGATCTATACATGTACTTCAAGCCTGCCGAGATGGATTCCCTTGCGGACCCCGCCAGTCCGACGGCGCAGAACGCCATGCGGAATGCGGTCAAGAACGTTTCCTATATGGTAGCGAATAACGGCGCCATGCAGGGGGTCGCTCCCGGCGCTTCCGTATCCTATACCACATCCCCCTGGGTGATCTGGCTCTGGGTCGCGAATATCGTCATATACGTCTTCGTTATTTTCATGGCTGTCGTGATGGTTCTTAGGAGCAGAGATGCCAAACATAATCCGCAGAAATATAAAAAATAGGTAATAAAAGAGGCGTGCCGAATGGAAAAACAAGCTTTTAACCCCTATCTGCCGGGATACGAATACATACCTGACGGAGAGCCCTACGTCTTTGATGACAGGATTTACGTTTATGGCTCCCATGACAGGTTTAACGGGAAAATCTTCTGCTTGAATGATTACGTATGCTGGTCGGCTCCTGTGGACGATTTGAGTGACTGGCGTTATGAGGGTGTCATCTATAAGAAGAAGCAGGATCCTAAAAACAGATGGGGGCTGAGGCTCTTGTTTGCTCCCGATGTCGTACAGGGACCGGACGGACGATTCTATCTTTATTACGCCTTTGATTTTATGGGGATCATGGGAGTGGCCGTTTGCGATACCCCGGCCGGACAGTACCAATTCCTGGGGCATATTCATTATAAAGACGGAACCCTCTGGGGAAGGAGGAAGGGGGATTCTTTTCCCTTTGACCCGGGTGTCCTTATGGATGATGATGGAAAGATTTATCTCTATTCGGGCTTCTATATGCCCGTCCCTTCATTATTTACGGGCCTTAAGTCTCTGAAATTTGAGGGCTGTTATGTCCTGGAACTGGAAAAGGATATGGTTAGCGTCAAAACCGGCGAAAAACTTATGCTTCCCAAGGAGGGAGAGAACGCCTTTGCCGGACATGAGTTCTTTGAAGCCAGTTCTATCCGTAAATATAAGGGGAAGTACTACTTCGTATACTCTTCGAGGCATAACCATGAGTTGTGCTATGCCGTGAGCGATAGACCGGACGGCGGATATGTTTTCGGTGGTACCCTGGTAAGTAACGGTGATCTGTTCCTGGAGGGAAATGACGATGAAAAGCTTGCCGGCAACTATATCGGGAATAACCATGGGGGTATGGTCGAGGTAAACGGCCAGTATTATATCTTCTACCACAGACACACCAATCGGACCTCCTACTCCCGCCAGGCCTGCGCCGAACCGATAAGAATGAGCGAAAATGGATCATTCGAGCAGGTGGAGATGACAAGCTGCGGATTAAACGGCGGGCCTCTGAAGGATGAAGGCTCCTATGAAGCCAGGATTGCCTGTAATTTATGGTCGAAAGAGGGAACGGGTCGGTATGACGTAAGCCGGAGCAGGAAAGTATACGCGAAACATCCCTACTTTACCCAGGACGGCAGAGACAGGAGCACGGATTCTATCCAATATATTGCCAATATGCGGGATGGTTCTACGGCGGGATATAAATTCTTCCTGTTTGAAAGAGCAAAAAGATTGACTGTAAGCGTACGGGGTAAAGCCAACGGGATTCTCGTCGTTTCCACTGATAAGGAAAGCAAAGAAGTGGCCGCCTGTCTGCAGATTGAAAGTACCAGCAGGCACTGGAAGGATTTCACATCTGAATTTACGGCGAAACCGGGGGTCTTTCCCCTGTACTTCCGTTTCAGAGGCCACGGATCATTGGACTTTCTCTCCTTTTCCTTTGATTAGGGAAGGGTATGTAAAAATGATTAGGAGTAGATATTGGAGGGCAAAATGACGGATATGGCCAATGGACCATATAAGAAAAAACGATTTCCCGGAATCTCAAAGTGGAAGAGCGAGCACCCGGAGCTGTTTGAATTCATCCTATTCAACATCATGTGCAATGTGGCGACTATTACCAATTTTCTGGTTCTCTGGTTAAGCTCTTCCTATTTCTTCAAAGCGTTCAGTGACAGGAACTTTTCCTGGTTCATATTCGAATATTCCATAGAAAATAGTGGACTGAACGGGTTTTTGAGTTTTCTTCTGGCCTATACCTGCGCTCAGATCGTGAATTTTATTGTGCAGAGAAAGGTCGTTTTCGGGGCGAATAACAGCGTGGGAAAAGTCTTGCCCATTTATGTCGCCACCGTGGCTGTCGCCGGAGTCATTTCGGTCTGGCTGCCCCCCTATGTCATTGCCTTAACGCAGCCTTACCTTGGCGGTTTTGCAAAAATATTCGCCAACGGGGTGAATATTTTTATACAGGTTCTTATCAACTATCCCATGATGAAGTTTGTCATTATGAAAAAGAAATAGGAGGAGATGTGAGGAATGATGTGATATGTTTTCCGCTTTTAATTTGTAGGTATTTAGATGTTGTATTTTCAATAAATGGAGGAAAATCAAAATGAGAAAAATTGCTAGTATCGTAATCGCTGTTGCACTGCTAGCCGCTTTTGCTTCGTGTTCGAAAAAAGATCCTTTCGAAACGAGTATCTATAGCGAGCAGCCGACAATCGTAACCTTTCAGGATTATCTTTCGGAAAATCCGGATCTGCCAAGCGAAGGTGTTGACCCCGTTTTAGCGTTTGGTGCGGAAAAGGGAATCATTGAGAAAAAGGGATTTCAGTTTAAGGATTCCAACGGGAACGGAGAGCTTGATCCCTATGAAGACTGGAGACTTTCTCCCCGCGAGAGAGCTGTGAACCTGGTTTCTTTGCTTCCTGTGGAAGAGAAGTTAGCCCTGCTGGATTACCCGTTGAATAAAATCAATGCCTTTGATGACGGTTTTGCCATCCCCGGTCTTTATGATGACGGAACTTACAAAGAAGATTCCGCAGCGGAGAGGATCGTTGAATGGGGCCACCGATATGAAAATACGAAAATGAATAATATCGCTCCTCTGGATCTTTCCAAGTTTCTGAACAATATTCAGGGGCTGTCGGAAAGACTGGACTATGGTATTCCCTATTTCTTTTCCAAGGCTCCCGAATTTTCTCTGTGGACCGGCAATGAACTGGACCCGTCCCAGGAAACGGGCTGGCCCTTCTGGATCGGTTTCGGAGCTATCGACGACCTGCATGTGACAAAACAGTTTGGAGAAACCGTTCGCCAGGAAATGATTATGAGCGGCCGCCACGGTGTGGTTGGACCCCAGCTGGATCTGGCCACGGAACCGCGATGGGCCCGTATCGCCTATACGTTCCACTCCGACCCCGAGATGGTTTCAAAGCACGCCACTGCCTTTATACAGGGGATGCAAGGAGACAAGCTTGATAAAAACGATATTGCCGTAAACGGTGTCGTTTCTTTCGTTAAGCATTTTCCCGGTACGGGATCCTGTGAACAGGGAATGGATAACCACACCTATGCCGGAAGATACAGCGTTTTCCCCGGGGATAATTTTGATGCCCATCTTCAGCCTTTCAAGGATGTATTTCAGAACGCCAAGCCGGGCGGTGTGATGATCGCCTATAGTATCTATGATATAGAGAAGTACAAGGATGTTGAAAACGGAGCTCCCGTAGATGAAGCCGCTTCTTTTTCCACAAAAATCGTAAAGGGATTGCTGGGAGAAGAACTTGGGTTTGACGGAGCTATTGTTTCCGATTCGGGCGTTGTCAAGACCGAGGCCTGGGGGCATGAGGATGAGACCGAGGCGGAACGTCTGGCGGCCATGGTTAATGCGGGTACCTATCAGTATATGCCCGGCGCCGATGAAGGCTGGAGAATGGAAGCCTATGAGAAGGGTTTGATTTCCGATGAAGTCATTGATGACGCCGTCGTCCATTCTCTGGTTCTCCAGTTCGAAACAGGTCTCTTTGAGAATCCCTATGTCAATATTGCGGAAGCGGAAAAGTTCTGGGATCCCAATGGCAAGGAGAGACAGAAGAGAAATGAACTGGGCTATGAGGCTATGAAAAAAGCCATGGTTATGGTGAAGAACGATGAACTGAATGCTGATAACAATGTTCTTCCCGTAAGAGCTGGTTATGATCCCTATATCGAGACCGTCGATATTAACGGCAACGGAAAAGTGGATGTCTACTTTGACAGCGCTTTCCCCGATTCCGACAGCGGTCAGGCAAAGACCTACGCTAAAGCGACGGAAGAGAAATTCTCCTACGTCAATTTCGTTTCCGATATCAATGAAGCCGATGTGGCTGTCGTGAGAATCAATGCCAGAGGCGGTACTTACTTCGGAACCCAGGGACCCGTTCCCCTTGACTTCGAAAGCCCCACCCTCGTCTACGATAGGGAAGCCAAAAAGTTTACCGATGAGGTTGTTGAGAACTTTACCGACCTTAAAAACTTCACCTTCGGCGACTGGAGCAACGTGGGCGGCCCCGAGATGATCAAACAGGGTTACCGTGCTTACCTGAGCTATTCGGACAGTATCGCCGCTATCAACAAAGCTCTGGCGGCAAAAGCGGCCCGGCCGGAGATGAAACTTGTCGTCGGCATGACCGCCCCGAGACCGGGAATCGTTTCTTCCTTCATTGATGATGTGGACGGCATGTATATCGATTTCGCCGCTACCGATTCCGCTTTCCTCGACGTTCTTTTCTGGTGGGACGGCGCCAAGCCGGAAGGTTCCCTTCCCGTGGAATTCCCCAGGGATAACGAATCGGTCAACGCTCAGTTGGAAGATGTTCCCGGTGATACGGAGAATCCCCTTTTCGAAGTGGGCTTTGGACTTGAATATACCAAGGTGAGCGGCTACGGCTACTGAGTTAAGACTCGGTTACCTGCTGTAATCCGGACAAGAAAAATTCAAGAAAACGTAACATAAGGAAATATTGTCATAAAGAGCCCCATGAAAATTGGGGTTCTTTTCAATATGTTAAAATTGGAGGTTATAAAGTGACAATTCGCAAAAAAGATCTTTTTGCCAGAAAAATAGCCAAAATCGCGGCCACTCTGCTTACCGCATCCATGATTTCGGCCGGTTCTCTGACTTCATGCAGCTTAACGAAGAAAAACCAGCCGAACATAGTACTGATTTTGACCGATGACCAGGGATTCGGTGATATAGGTGTTTATGGCTGTACCGATATCGATACGCCCAATATGGACAAACTCGCCGGAGAAGGAGTCAGGTTCACCAACTTCTATTCCTCTTCTCCGGTCTGTACTCCTTCAAGGGCCGGATTGCTTACCGGGTCCTATCCCAAGAGAGTCGGAATGGGTGACGGTGTCTATTTTCCCAACGACCAGAAAGGTCTCAATCCCGATGAGGTGACCATTGCCGATATGCTCAAAGAGAAGGATTACTCTACTCTGGCGATAGGGAAATGGCATCTGGGACGTCCCAGCGAAGTCCTTCCCACAGCTCAGGGATTTGATCATTACTACGGGGTTCCCTACAGTAACGATCTGGGACCGGACCATTTCGCCGCCGACCGGTTGGGCGGGCCTTTTCCCAAGCTGCCCCTTATGGAAGACGAAACGGTTATCGACGAGGGAACGGACGGTTATGGAATAGATCAGACGAAATTGACGAAGCTCTATACGGACAGGGCAGTCGAATTTATAAACGGTCATAAAAAAGATCCGTTTTTTCTTTATCTGGCATATAATCAGCCCCATTACCCCAATATATACGGCAAGGATTACGAAGGAGCCTCGGACAGGGGGAAATTCGGAGATGCCGTGGAAGAACTGGATTGGAGCCTGGGAGAAATTATGAAAACCCTGGAAGAGAACGGCCTGGACGAGAATACCCTGGTTATTTTCACATCGGACAACGGCCCCTGGAAGTTTGTTCTGGATATGCCCGCCGACAAATACGGCCATTGGAGTTCCTGGTCCGACGGCACAACGGGAAGCTCCGGCCCCTTGCGGGGATGGAAGACAGAAACATATGAGGGCGGTCAGAGAGTACCGGCGATCATGAGATGGCCCGGGAAGATCCCCGAGGGAAAAGTCACCGATGCCCTGGCGTCTAATCTGGACATACTGCCCACCATCGCGGAAATTACCCAGAGTGATATTTCGGGGAATCCTCCCATTGACGGGCACAGTCTAGCCGCTCTCATAAAGGATCCCGAAAATGAGAAGTCCCCCGATGACTATTTTCTTTACTACGATGCGGACGGATTGTATCTGAGGGCCGTGAGAAATGCGGCCGGCTATAAATTACAAATTCTGGATGAGGAACATAATCGGGGCGATATTAATGCCCTATATTATCTGCCTGAAGATATTCATACGGACAAGGACATTTCTGCCGAGCATCCCGAGATTGTGGAAGAGCTGCTTGAAGCCGCCGGAAAGATTGATGATGATGTTGAAGCGAATATGCGTCCTCAGTGGGAAAGGGAGTAATTGAATTAAGGTAAGCATGGCGTACGGCCATGCTTGCCGGGCTGTACCTTTTATTTTATTCCAAAGGAGTTATAATTAAAAAGGATAGTATAGAAAGAAACACTTTGTCGGAGATCAGGGAATGCCAAAAATCGCGATAGTCGAAGATAACGAAATATACCAGAGAAAATTGCTTGGCTTTATCAGAGATTATGAAAAAGAGAACAATGAGAAATTCCAAGTCAAAGTTTTCTCTGACGGTTTGGAAATACTTGATGATTTCTCCTTTGGTTTTGATATCATCTTTATGGATATCATCATGAAAGAGCTGGATGGTATGAAAACCGCGAATATTATTCGCCAAAAGGATAAGAATGTCATTATCATCTTCATTTCCAGTGTTATAGAATTTGCCGTGCAAGGCTATTCTGTCGGAGCTTTGAATTACATTATCAAGCCGATTTCCGAGTATGATTTCACCCAGCAGCTGAAAAAAGCCCTGGAGACCCTGAACCGCAATAACGATTTTTCCCTCACGATTAATCAGAATGGCAATATTATCCGCCTTAATGTATTGGATGTAACCTATATAGAAAGCATGGGGCACGACATACATATTAATACTGTGAAAAATTCCTATACATTAAGATGCACGATGAAGGAATTGGAAATAAAATTGAAACCCTATCACTTTATACGATGCAATAGTTGTTATCTGATAAATCTGAGGTTTGTTCAGAAAATTTCCAATGATACGGTTACCGTTGATGGCAAGGAGCTGAAGATGAGCCGATCCAAAAAGGGCGTAGTCAGGGATGCGGTTTTGCAGTACGGCGGGAACTTAATGATATGAATCTCATACAGGATATACCAAAAAGCTACACGGCCCTGGCGGAATGGCTTTTCTGTCTCGTTTTCGTTCTTCTGCTGAAGAGAAGGTTGAATAAGGGAGTTTTCATCATCGTCATGGGCCTCTATCTGCCCTTTCTTATGTTTCTTCACTACTGCATTGGTGTTTCTGCGGATATTTACTGGATCCCCCTGATGGCACTCGCGATGGTTTCCATGTTTTTGTGCCTTTTGCTCTGTTACAGAATCAGCTTGATCGAGGCAGGGTATTACTGGGCTATTGCCTTTCTGGCTGCAGAGTTCATGGCTGCTTTTGAATGGCAGATCTACTCTTATATCCTGAATAAGGGGCTGGATGGCGTCTGGTTCAAATTCGCTTTTCTTTTCATGTGGTATTTCTCTGCCATTGTGGGTTTTTATCTTATTCAGAGAAAGTATATGGCTGAAAACGGTGTTTACAGCATTACGGTTAAGGGCTTTCTTGGCTTTTTGCTCTCTGCCCTGGCCACCTTTCTTATGAGTAATATCAGTTATGCCTATCCCGATACCCCCTTTAGCAGCAGCCTGAAAACAGAAGTTTTTTATATCCGTACTTTGGTGGATTTCGCCGGTCTGGTTATCCTGTTCGTACAACAGGATCGGTGGAGAGAGATCCGGCTGGAGAAGGAGCTCTCCAATATGAATTTCATACTGATAAAACAGTATGAGCAGTACAAGCAGTCCAAGGAGAGCATAGATTTAATTAACCAGAAGTATCATGATTTTAAACATCAGATAGAAATTATCAAGGACGAGAGCGATAAGGAGATAAGAGATTCCTATCTTTCACAAATGGAATCGGGCTTAAAACTTTACGAATCCAGAAATAATACAGGGAACACCGTGCTGGATACGATTCTCACCGCAAAGAATATGTTCTGCGTCAAGCATAATATTAAATTTTCCTGTGTCGCCGACGGAAGCCTCCTGGAGTTCATAGATACGATGGATCTGTGCTCTATTTTTGGCAATATCCTCGATAACGCGATTGAAAGCGTGGAAAAACTGGACGAAGAGGATAAAAAAATCGTCCGGGTCTCCGTATATTCCTATAGCGGTTTTGTGATGATCCGGACGGAGAACTATTTTGAGTCTGATATTAAGATGGTGAACAAAATCCCCCTATCATCCAAAAAAAATAAGGAATACCATGGATTTGGTCTCAAAAATGTGAAAAGAATCATCTCTAACTATGATGGCACTATGAATATAAAAATCGATGATAATTGGTTCTATCTATACATTTCCATTCCGATTCCGGTATGAGCCAATGAATTTTACGAATAGAGAGAGTTGTTAATGAAAGAATTTCCCCTGCTGATTAAACCGGCCTCCGCCGATTGCAACTTGAGGTGTACCTACTGTTTTTATATCGATCATCTGGCTATGAACAAAAGCATTGGCGGAGGGGAGCCCCGCATGAGTATTGGTGTCCTGGAAAAACTTGTCTCATCCTACATGAGTCTCCCCTTCAACCAGTATATTTTTAACTGGCAGGGGGGAGAACCGACTCTGATGGGACTGGATTTCTTCAAAGAGGTCGTTCAGCTTCAGAAAATCTACGGACACCCGGGAGCTTCCGTAGGGAACGGTCTGCAGACGAACGGCGTATTGATCGATGATGAGGCGGCCCGTTTTTACAATGATTACAATTTTCTTCTGGGAGTAAGCCTCGACGGCCCGGCCGTCCTTCATGACCATTACCGGAAATACCTGGGAGGCAAGCCGACGCACAGGCGGGTCATGCAGGGTATCGATCATCTGAGGAAGCATGAGGTGGCGTTCAACATCCTCTGCCTGGTCAATGACTTGGTGGTGATGCAGCCCGATAAAGTCTATGGTTACTACCGGGAAAAGGGTTTGAACTTTTTGCAGTTCATTCCCTGTGTCGAATATAATTCCCGGGGGGAAATGCTTCCCTTTTCCATTACCGGGGACCAGTGGGGTAAATTTCTCTGCCGGATTTTTGATCTGTGGAAGAGAAAGGACACCCGCCGCGTATCGATCCGTTTGTTCGACAGCATAATGAATTATCTCGTGGACGGCACCTGTACGAGCTGCGACATGGAGGATAACTGCTGCCAGTATTTTGTTGTGGAATACGACGGCGGCGTGTTTCCCTGCGATTTCCACGTCCGGGAAGATCTGCAGCTGGGAAATATCATGGACGATTCCTGGCAGAAACTGGCGTCCCATCCTCTCTACAGGGAATTCGGCAAGCGAAAACGCTGCTGGCCCTCCGCCTGCGACGGATGCGACTATCTGCCCTTATGCCACGGGGACTGCCTGAGAATGCGCGGTGTGGGAGACGATTTTCGGGATATGAGCGTTCTCTGTGAAGGCTGGAAGATGTTTTATCAGCATAGTCTGCCCACGTTTATCCAGCTGGCGGAAGATATAAAGAAGATGAGGGGATAGGGTTTGTTGATTATTATGAGGAGTTATCTTTGAGAGTTCTGTTATCCATTATAAAGCTTATCCTGGCGGTTTCCTATCTTCTGTTTCTCTGCGGATGCCCTGTAGAAGCCGAAGGGACTGATCCAGTCGTTTCGACCGTCGCAGCGGATTTTTCGGGGCAGGAAGATGACTCGTACAGGGAAAAAGCCCTGGAGTATATGCAGGGATTATCTCCCTTTGAGAAACTTACCCTCGTGTCCGGTCCGGGTAATTATCTTCCCGTAAATAACAGGACCCCTGTGGACGGGACGGGCGGTTACATCAATGGAGTTAAGAACGACAGGATGGATCTACCGGCTGTTGCCCTGGCAGACGGACCGGCGGGGATCCGCATCTCCCCGATCAGGCAGAATGACAGCCATACCTATTATTCCACGGCCTGGCCGGTAGCAACCCTTCTGGCTTCATCATGGGACACCGAGTTAGTGCGTCAGGTGGGAGCCGCCATGGGGAACGAAGTAAAGGAGTACGGAGCGGGGATACTGCTGGCGCCGGGTATGAACATACAGAGGAATCCCCTTGGCGGAAGGAACTTTGAGTATTATTCGGAAGATCCTCTCCTGACGGGAATGATGGCGGCCGCCATGGTTAAGGGTATTCAGTCCAACGGGGTAGGGGCTACCATGAAGCATCTGGTCGCCAATAATTCCGAAACCAATAGAATGAGTATAGATACCATTTCCGATCCCCGAACCCTGCGGGAGATCTATCTGCGTAGTTTTCAGATAGCCCTGGAAGAATCCCGTCCCTGGGCTGTGATGTCTTCCTATAACAAGGTTAACGGGATCTATACGAACCAGAGAAGGGATCTCCTGACAGATATCCTAAGAACGGAATGGGGATTTGACGGGCTCGTCGTATCCGACTGGTATGCGGGGAACGTATATAACGATCCCATGTCGGCGGTTCGTCAAATGGAAGCGGGAAATAATCTGATCATGCCCGGAGAGGTCATTTCCGTTCTGGGGCGGGCTTTGAAAAATAACTCCCTCTCCGAAGAGGTTCTGGAAGAGAATGCCGTGAGGGTTTTAACACAGGCTCTGAAGACGCCGTCTTATCAGAATTACCCCTATTCCGATTCGCCCGATCTGGAAAGCCACGCTGCTCTTGCGCGAAGAGCGGGAGCGGAAGGTATGGTCCTTCTAAAGAATTCCAATTCTGCTCTCCCCATAGCCCGTTCGGCTAAAGTCGCTTTTTACGGCAGCGCCCAGTTCGCCACTTATAAAGGGGGAACGGGAAGCGGTAATGTGTCCTCTTCCTATGTCGTGAATATGGCGGACGGGATGAGATCCCGATTCAATATGAACACAGACCTTATGAAGTTCTACAAAGAGTATTATGAGACCAACAAAGTTGCGGTCAAAGACAGCTTTGTTCCCGAACTTTTGTATCGGATAGGCGAGACACCGGTTTCCGGGAATCATGAGCTGGAAATCCTTCTGGCCGATTCTGCCGACAAAGACGATATGGCTTTGATCGGGATAAGCCGTTTTTCCGGAGAGTGGCAAGATCGTACGGATAAGCCGGGTGATTACCGCCTGACCGCAAGCGAGGAAGATATGATTCTTCGTGTTTCCCGGGCATTTCATGATAAGGGAAAGAGAGTGGCGGTTATTCTCAATGTGGCCGGTGTTATTGATACGTCCCGATGGTCCGATGAAGTGGACGCGATCCTTCTGGCCTATATGGGCGGTCAGGAGACGGGGAACCAGATTGCCGATATTGTTTCCGGGGCCGTGAATCCGAGCGGCAAACTGGCTCAGACATTTCCGCTTCGTTACGATGACGTTCCCAGTGCATCGACCTTCCCCGGAGTTGATTTTGATTACGATGGGAATCCGGATCGGATTGTCTATAACGAAGGGATCTATGTGGGATACCGGTACTATTCGACCTATGAAAAAGATGTGGCCTATCCCTTCGGATTCGGTTTGTCCTATACCACGTTTTCTTTCGATTCACCCCAAATCACAGAGCAAACTCTGATCGGAGAAGGGGGGACTCTTACCCTGTCCGTCTCCGTGAAAAATACCGGTTCTGTCCCGGGTAAAGAGGTGGCTCAGGTGTATGTCCGGGGATCATCGGGGCGTCTGGATAAACCTGTTGCCGAACTGAAAGCTTTTGCGAAAACAGATCTTCTGGAGCCCGGTCAGACCGAACTTCTTCGCTTTGATATTTCCACGGCCAAACTGGCTTCCTTTGATCCGGAACAGAACAGGTGGATACTTGAACCCGGAGAATACAGTGTCTATATTGCTCCTTCCTCTGATATCTCCGATACGGAACGCGTGACTTTTACTCTCCTGGAGGAAGTTGTTGTGGCAGAGACAACCGATTCCTTAAGCTTACCTGAAGGGACAGACGTATCGGATGTTATTACTATTCCCTTAATAAGCGAGGACACACACTTTTCGACGTCGGCCATGTCGGCGGTAGGTTCAAATCGGGCTACCACATTTCCTTTCCTGTCTACGACGAATTTGGTGAAGTTCCACTTGATTTCGGGATTATTCCTATAATCGGGATCTATTCCCTGTACGTGATTGTCCATGAATGCCGCGGTCTCTCCCTCGCCGAAGCCTTCGAAGCCTTTCTCGCTCTTAAGAAAATTGAACAGGGGGTGAGCCGTCTCCCCGTTTACATCGATTTTTTTCAACTGGGCGAAACGGGTTTTGTAATTAACCTGGCAGAACTGGTGAATCTCCTCATCGCTCCCCGGAGCCTGGCCGCCGAACTGATTACAGGGGAAGTCCAGTATTTCCAGACCTTTATCATTATAAGATTCGTAGAGCTTTTCAAGGGCTTCATACTGGGGGGTGAAACCGCAGCCAGTGGCTGTGTTCACAATGAGAAGGACTTTGCCTCTGTGAGAATCCAGGGAGAACTCCTCTCCATTTCCCTGTTTTGCCGTATAATCGTATATACTCATCTGTGTCTCCTTAGCTTTATCGGATAATATATCGCACGCGATATATAGAGAGATAATATCGCGTGCGATAAAAAAGGTCAACCCTACAGGACGTGCTATGAATGGAATACCCGGTTACGTCCGTTTCTCTTCGCCTCGTAGAGTGCTTCATCCGATCGCTTCAGCAAATCTTCCACCGTCTCCCCTTCTTCCTGTTGGGTAACTCCCAGGCTGATTGTTATCTTTAGGGTGATCTTATCATAGGTGATGGCCATTTCTTCGATCTCTTCACGAATACGTTCGGCAACCGATAGAGCGGGGACAAGGAGCGTTTCGGGCAGGATGACGGCAAACTCCTCCCCGCCCAGTCGAGCGAAAATATCTATGCTTCGCAGAGCCGTTCTCACTTCCTGGGCCAAAGACTTGAGTACCCTGTCTCCTGCATCATGTCCGTAGGTATCGTTTATCCTTTTAAAATGATCTATATCAAACATGATGCAGCTGACCGGATGTCCGATTCTCCGGAGGCGGTTTTCTCTGACTTTTTATTATTACAGGAGGGCCTAATTCAGAAGGAGGCTCAAAATCGTAATCGTCATGCTTCCATGCATTCGTTCTGTAGGAATCGTCCTACAGGAATTGACGTTATGATCCTACTTACAGATAGGCAAACGAGCGCGAAAATATTTTCATGTTTGCTGAGCAATACGATGTAAGAACATTGAATTTAGGAAGAGATGCAGAACGAGAGAGACTGAGGAAATTTCTTGAGAATGAGGGTTTGTCTCTGGATGCCGATCTTGACTATGTGGTTTGTCTCTTTGATGACGATAAAATCATCGCTTCCGGTTGCGCTTCGTCCAATGTGTTGAAGTGTATTGCCGTAAACAAAGAGTATCAGGGGCAGGCTCTAACCAATCGTATCATGTCTCTCTTAAGACTGAGAGCTTTTCACGAGGGCTATTCCTCTCTCTTTCTCTTTACCAAAAGCGAGAACGAGACTGTCTTCCGGGAGCTGGGGTTCTTTCTCCTTGCCCGGGCTCCCGGGGTTATTCTTATGGAGGATCGTGAAGACGGCTGGCGGCGCTACCTCGACAGCCTTGATATTCCCGAAGCCGGCAGAGGCGAATCGGCTTCCCTTGTCATGAACTGTAATCCCTTTACTCTGGGACACCGGTATCTTATTGAAAAAGCCTGTCGGGAAAATGAGAGGGTCCATCTGTTTCTTGTGAAAGAGAACCTGTCTGTTTTCCCCTATGACGTTCGTCTGCAGCTGGTCAGGGAAGGAACGGCGGACCTGGATAATCTGTATATCCATGAAGGCCGCGATTATATCATCTCTCACGCAACCTTTCCCACTTACTTCATTAAAGATAAAAAAATCATTAACGAAAGCCATGCCAGGATCGATCTGGACATTTTCTCCCGGCTTATTGCTCCGGAACTGAAGATCGTTAAGCGTTATGTGGGTGAGGAACCCTTTTGTCCGGTCACATCCCTCTACAACGGCATCATGGCGGAGATACTTCCCGAAAGGGGCATAGTACTAGTCGTAGTTCCCAGAAAGGAAACCGCCGACGGAGCGGTCAGCGCCACGAAGGTAAGACAGGCTCTTGCCGAGGAGAACTGGGACATTTTGAAAGAGTGGGTCACTCCCTCTACACTCCGGTTTTTACAATCGGAACAGGGGAGAAATATTGGAAATAAGATCAGAAAGCATCAGGAGGAATCGGAATGAAAATTGTGAAAACCGGTATGGCCGGATCGCTGGAATCCAGCGATGTTCTGATAACAGTTGACAGTAATGCCGGAAAGGGCCGGGAGATCGGTTTGAACAGCATTGTCCAGAGACAGTACGGAAAGCAGATACTGAAGGTTGTCGATGAAACGTTGGATCTCTTGTCGGTGGACGACATCAAAATCAAAGTAGAGGATAAGGGAGCTCTGGACTGTACGATCAGGGCTCGCCTGGAAGCTGCCGTCTACAGAGCGGCGGGAAGCGAGACATATCCCTGGGAGAAATTAGTATGAAGTTACGCAGAACCATGCTTTACGTGCCCGGCAATAATGCGGGTATGATGAAGGATGCCCATATTTATCGCTCCGATTCGGTCATGTTTGATCTGGAGGATTCCGTTTCGCTTAATGAAAAAGATACGGCTCGTTTTCTTGTTTTTAATGCCTTGAGTACACTGGATTATGAAGGAATTGAAACTGTTGTCCGCATAAACGGTCTGGATACGCCATTTGGACGTGAGGATCTCCGTGCCATGGTTAAAGCCAGGCCCGATGTCATCCGGCTTCCGAAGACAGAGACAGCCCAGGATGTGATTGATGTGGAGAAGATTCTGGAGAAGGAAGAAAAAGCCAACGGTATGGAAGTGGGTACCATAAAGATGATGGCAGCCATTGAAGGTCCCCTGGGTGTTTTGAATGCCTATGAAATAGCCATGGCTTCGAAAAGGCTGATTGGTATAGCACTGGGGGCGGAGGATTATGTCACAAGCATGAAAACGAAACGTTCCCCCGGCGGAATCGAACTTTTGTTCGCCCGCTCTCAGATTCTGGTAGCGGCCAGAGCCGCAGGGATCTACGCTATCGATACGGTCTATTCCGATGTTAATAACGATGAGGGATTTCTTGAGGAGGTCAAGTTGATCAAGCAGCTTGGTTTCGATGGAAAGTCTGTCATAACCCCCCGGCAGATCCAGCCGGTTCATCAGGTATATTGTCCCAGCGACAAGGAAATCGACCATTCTATCCGGGTGATTCAGGCCATCAAGGAAGCGGAAAAGAAGAATTCCGGCGTCATCTCACTGAACGGAAAAATGGTCGACAAACCTATTGTAGACAGAGCCCGCCGCGTACTGGAGATGGCGAAGGCGTCCGGTATCCGCATTAATGAACTGGAGGAATACTGCCATGAGTAAAAATGCAATCGGAAGGGAGATCCCCGAAGAACTGAATGGAATGATATTGTCTCCCTTTGAGGGAGCGGTGAGCAGAACACCGTTGGTCCGCCAGGATAAGGGGAACAGAACCCTGCCCCGCCTTAACAAGATGGTGGATACCATTGAGCAGGCCGTACTGAAATCCGGCTTGACCGACGAGATGACCATCTCCTTCCATCACCATTTCAGGGCGGGGGACTATGTCCTGAATATGGTCATGGATGTGATCTCTAATCTGGGGATTAAGGATCTGACGATTGCCTCCAGTTCGCTCTCATCCGTTCATGATGAACTTATCAGGCATATTGAAAAAGGAACGGTGAAGAGGCTGATAACCAGCGGCCTCAGGGGGAAGCTCGCCGAGTTCGTATCGGCGGGAAAGATGGATGTTCCCGTCCTTTTCCACAGTCACGGAGGCCGGGCCAGAGCCATAGAAGTGGGGGATATCAAGATCGACGTAGCCTTTCTGGGGGTCCCCTCCTGCGATGTTTACGGTAATGCCAACGGTTATACCGGACCTTCGGCCTGCGGCTCTCTCGGTTATGCCATGGTGGATGCGAAACATGCCCATAAAGTCGTGCTCATTACCGATTTTATTACCGATTATCCCAATACGCCCTTCAGCATTGATCAGGATCTGGTGGACTATATTGTCAAAGTGGATGCCGTGGGAGATCCCGAAAAAATCAGTACGGGCGCCACAAGAATCACCAAGAATCCCAAAGATCTGCTTATTGCGCAAAATGCGGCGGATTTTATAGCGGGAAGTCCCTATTTCGAGGATGGTTTTTCCATTCAGACAGGTTCGGGCGGCGCTTCTCTGGCTACTACGCGGTTTTTGACGGAGTATATGGAGAAGAAAGGAGTCACCTGCAGCTGGGCTCTGGGCGGGATTACCAGTCAGATGGTCAAGATGCATGAAGCGGGACTGATCAAAAAACTGCTTGATGTCCAGAGTTTTGATCAGGACGCGATTGTCTCGATCGGCAGTAATCGGCTTCATACGGAAATTGATGCGTCCTACTACGCCAATCCTCTGAATAAGGGTTGTGCCGTCAATAAGCTTAATGTTGTTATTCTGAGCGCTCTGGAAATTGATCTCGATTTCAATGTTAATGTTCTCACCGGATCGGACGGGGTTATCATGGGAGCTTCGGGAGGTCATTCGGATACGGCTATAGGCTCGGGACTTTCCGTTGTCGTGGCTCCGCTTATCCGGGGAAGAACATCCACCGTAACCGAGAAAGTGCTTACGGTTATTACTCCCGGAGAGAGTGTTGACGTATTCGTTTCTGACCGGGGCATAGCCATTAACCCGCGGAGAAAGGATCTGATAGAGCATTTCAAGAATGTCCGGCTTCCTTTCCATACGATGGGAGAGCTTCTGGACAAGGCGGAGCGGCTGGTGGGAAAACCGGAACCGATTGAATTCACCGACCGCATCGTCGGCCTGGTGGAGTACAGGGACGGAACCATTATCGATACGATCCGCCAGGTTAAAGGACTGGAGTGCTAGAAATGGCGGTTTGCACCTCTCCCCGTGAAATCTGTCTGGCCGGTGCGCCGGCTTCCGACGCCATGCGGGAAGAGGTCCGCCTCAGCCCCAAGCCGGGGCTTGTGGATTCCCTGGACAACGGGGCCCATCAGGATATGGATCTATCCCTTTTCCTTAGAAGCGCCGATGCCCTGGAATCCTATTTCAGAGAGATCACCGAAGCGGCGCCCTGCGGGGATGTCTCGTCGGTATTGCCCCGTCTCCGCCCCCTGGGGATTCGGGCGGAAAAACTGATGTTTGACGCCACGGGGGGAGTGAACACTCATAAGGGACAGATCTTTTCCCTGGGCGTCTGTACGGCGGCGGCTGTCAGGGTTGATGCCGCCGGGGAGATCCTTTCCGAAGCGGGCCGGATATGCCGGGGCTTGAAGGCGGAACTGATTCCGGCACGAACAGAAAGCCGGGTGCTGACGAACGGAGAAAAAACGTTCCGGGAAACGGGTACTACCGGTATTCGGGGCGAGGCGGAAGAGGGGTTTCCTTCGGTCGGCCTCTTCGCCCTTCCCGCTTTCAGAAAGGTTATCCGCGAAGGCGGATCAAGGGATGAGGCGGCTCTTGAGGCTCTTGTCACACTCATGTCCGTTGTGACGGACAGCAATGTCCTTCACCGGCGGGGCTGGGAAGGTCTGGCCCTTATGAGGTCGGAAGCGGAGAATTTCCTTTGTTCCGGAGGTATGGGGCAGAAGAACGCGAGGGGGAAACTGAAGGTTATGAATGAAATTTTCATCCGGGAGAATATCTCCCCCGGCGGATGTGCCGATCTTCTGGCGCTGACCCTTTTCATTAGCAGGATGGAGGGGGCTTTTCGTGGATGAGCCGGTCTCTCTTGAGAGTATGCTCGCTGCCCGGGAGAGGAGAGCCGCCTTACGGCGGGAGTTTTTCCGCGGACGGGAAGAAAAGACCTGTCTTCTGCAGATTTCTGTGAATATCCCGGGGCCCGAGAAAAACAGCCCCATGATCAGGGATATTTTTGATGCCTCTGTTGCGGCGGTTCGGCAAGAGTTTCCCCGGGGAAAAATTCTTCCTTTCTCTTCCCGCCGCCTGAATACGGGACCGGAAGCCTGGCTGGCGATTCCTGTGCCGGCCTATGACGTGAAAGAGAAAACCGGTGTTCTGGAGGAGAATCATCCCTGGGGACGTCTCTGGGATATCGATGTTTTTATCGACCCGGATCATAGTATCTCCCGCCGTGAAGCGGGACTGGGGGAAAGGTCCTGTTTCCTCTGCAATCGGCCCGCCCATGAATGCGCCCGTTCCAGAGCACATGACAAGGATGAATTGAAGGCGTTCATAGGGGAACTCTATGAGAAGAACCGAATCCTTCTTACTTCCCTCTGAAAGGGATAGGAGATATAGTATACTTAACTAATGAGAAAGGCCGGATGTTTTCTTTTTTTATTTCTCCCTATTCTTTTCCTCTTTTCCCAGGATATCGGTAATAAATTCAATCTCTTAACTCCTCTTAGTATGGATGACGGCTTATCGGGCAATTCCGTATACTGCATGCTTCAGGATTCGGAAGGTTACATGTGGTTCGGGACTTTCAGCGGGCTCAACCGGTATGACGGCAGAAATACCACGGTCTTCCGGCCTCAGATAGGGAATCCGCAGAGCATAAGCGGATCGGTTATATACTCCCTCCATGAGGACAGCCGGGGAAGGATCTGGGTTGGTACGAACGGGGGCGGTTTAAGCCTTTTCAACAGGGAGAACCTGACATTCACTTCCTTCCGGAATGATCCCGACGACAAGCTCAGTCTGCCGGGCGATCAGATCTTTGCCCTGGAGGAGGATGGGAAAGGACGCCTCTGGATTGGCACGGCGGGGGGTGGGCTCTGCTTCTACCGGGGAGAGGGCCGTTTCTTTATCCTGAACAGCAGCAATTCCGCCCTTGTGAGCGACCGGATCCGGACTCTCTTCTGCGACGGGGATGGTATCCTCTGGATCGGGACGGAGAAGGGGCTTTCCCTGTACGATACGAACAGTGGCCGCTTTATCACCCCGGACGGGGCTTCCCGTTTGTCCGGCGAACTCTTTATCAGGGATATTAAAACGGATAATTCGGGGGATGTCTGGATGGGCTGCAAGGAGGGGCTTTTCCGTTATGACCGGGACAGAGAGCGGCTGGAATCGTTTCCCCTCCCGGAAGATCTGGATGTCCGGTCCTTTGTTTTTGATGAGAGCCGTCTCTGGATCGGAACGGAGAGGTCCGGCGTCTATATTTATGACTTTACAGAGGAAGTCTGGACGGCTCTTCATGCGGACGAGGAGAAGGGCAGCCTCAGCTACGATAAAATCCGGTGTCTGTACAAAGATTCCAACGGTCTTGTCTGGATCGGGACAAGGGGCGGAGGTATCAATATGTACAATCCGGCGGTTGAACTGGTGAATAATTACACCGATTTAAAGGATATACGCCAGATACTGGAGAGGAAAGACGGCTCTTTGTGGATAGGGACGGACGGAAGCGGTATCGGAGTGGTGAACAGGGCATCCGGAAAGATTGAGACCTATGATCTTGATCCGGCGGACAGCAGTTCCGGTAACGACAACGTCTATTCCTTCATGGAAGACCGCAAGGGAAATCTCTGGATAGGGACGGACGGCGGCGGCCTTTATTTTCTTGAAGCGGGAGAGACAATTAATCATGCAAGACCCTATCCGCTTAAAAACGCGGCCGAGGGTGACAGTCCTATGACAATCTGGTCCATAAGGGAGGATTCCTTCGGTACAGTGTGGATCGGAACGGAGGGGGACGGCCTTTATGCCATCGGGGAGCAGGGTCTCTCCCATTACAGGCACGATCCGGAAAATCCCGAGAGTTTGAACGGTAATGCCGTGCGCTGTCTCTACGAGGATTCCCGCGGTAATCTGTGGGTAGGAACCTGGGATGGAGGATTGAATCTGTTCGACAGGGAAAATATGAACTTTCGCAGTTTTTCCCGTTCTGCCGTTCAAGCGAACAGTCTGAGCGATAACAGCGTTAATGTCATTTATGAAGATTCCCGGGGATGGCTCTGGATCGGAACCTCAGGAGGAGGGGCAGACATCTATTTCCCCGGTGAGAACCGGTTTCGCAACGTCTCTGTACGTGACGGTCTGGCCGGAAATAATACCTATGGCATCCTGGAAGATGATGCGGGAAATATCTGGCTCTCTTCGGACAGGGGGCTCACCCGTATCAGCGGAGAGAATGAAGCCATTTTGAATTTCAGTCAGGCCGATGGGCTGCTGACAGGTAATTTTTCCCAGAACGCCTACCTCAGGACCAGGGACGGCATGTTTTTCTGGGGCGGGCCAAAGGGAACCTCGTCTTTCAGCCCCAAAATGCTGCCCCGCAAAAGCAGACCCTCGGAAATTGCCATAACCGGGCTTAATATCAATAATCTGCCTGTCCCGATCGGAGGGGAAATCGACGGCAGGATGATTCTGGACAGGGACATTTCTTTGAAAGACAGCATCGTTCTTCCCCATACGGCCAATAATCTGACTGTCCGGTTTTCCCTGCTCTCCTTTATCGATCCGGAAAAGCACCTCTACGAAGTCCAGCTTCTGGGACTTGAAGAGAACCCCATTTTCCTGGGGAACAACAATGAAATCAGTTATGCGGCGATTCCTCCCGGGACCTACACGCTGAGAGTTACGGCGATTGATCATAACGGATTGTTCGCGAACCGGGAGAAGGATCTGACGATTCAGATCCTGGCACCGTTCTGGCGGCATCTCTGGTTTATTGTTCTTTCCCTCCTCATCATCATTGGCCTTGTTGCCCTCGTGTTCCTTCTCCGGCTGAAAATCGTCGAGAGAAACAATACCCAGCTGCGAGCCTTTACCATGCATATGGAAGAGGCCCGGGAAGAGGAACGCAAAGCGGCGGCCCGGGAGTACCATGATGAGCTGGGCCAGCATCTGACGGCTATGAAATTTGATCTATTCTGGCTGAACAATCACCCGGATGCCCAGGAAAAGGTTAAGCGGGAGAAAATCGCGTCTCTGCTGGAACTGGTGGACGAATCCATTGGTTCTGTCCGTACCATTTCCACGAATCTGAGGCCGACCATACTGGATAATCTGACTCTGAAGGAAGCTGTCGAATGGATGAGCCGGCGGTTTACGAAACGGACGCAAATCCCCATTGATCTGGATATACAGATGAAAGGTCTGGCGCCCTATGATCCGGACGGAGAGATAAAAACCGCGGTTTTCCGGATGTATCAGGAGATTCTTACCAATATTCTCCGCCATTCGGGTGCCGATTTTGTGGAAGTGAAAGTCATACAGAGCAAAGAGGAATTCCGTCTTGTCGTACGGGATAACGGTAAAGGAATCGCCCGGGAAGCAGAAAGGGACGTCAAGTCTTTCGGCTTGATAGGAATGAGAGAGAGATGCAGGCACTACAAAGGATCGTTCCTCATTGATAATTTCCCTTCCGGAGGCACCTTTGTCAGGATAGTTCTGCCCCTAAAGGAGAAAAATGCATGAAAAAGATTCTCATAGTGGATGATCATCCGCTGGTCAGAAAAGGTCTTTGTGAAATCCTCAGAGAGGATATCTCCATTTCCCACCTGGATGAACTGGATAATGGCAATGATGTTCTTTCTCTGGTCGATCAAACGGCCTATGATATTATCATCCTTGATATCTCTCTGCCGGGCAGAGACGGCCTGGACGTTCTCAAGGATCTCCATTATTACCATCCGGAGATTCCTGTCATTATTCTGAGTATACAGTCGGAGAGCCAGTATGCCCTTCGTGCCCTCAAAATGGGGGCGTCCGGCTGTTTGAATAAGGCTTCCGCTCCCGAAGAACTGGTCAATGCGGTCAGACAGGTTTTGGAGGGGGGAAGGTACTTGTCATCAAAAGTGAGCCAACTGCTTCTGGAAGAGTACAGCAATGAGAGTGCGGACGAACCCCATAAGGCTCTTTCCGAAAGGGAGTATCAGGTCATGCAGTTGCTGGCGGGGGGAATGACTTCCGGAGAAATCTCCGAGAAGCTCAACCTCAGTATCAAAACGGTAAGCACCTACAGAACCCGTTTGCTTCAGAAAATGAATCTTAAGAATAATGCCCAGTTAACATATTATGCTGTAAAAAATAATCTTATATCCGGAACATAATTCCATCCTGTTCCGGATGTAGGAAAATTCCTACATCCCTTTCAAGCTCTATCCTACATCCCATATGAGAATTCTCCTTTTAAAATGATTTCATCTGAAAACTGTTTAGGGTTTTTATTATTTCAATTAAGGAGTTCTTTTTATGAGAAATCGAAAATTTCTGGCTTTGTTTTTTTCCATGGTTCTGGTTTTGTCACTTGGCTTGACCGTTTCCTGTTCCAAGCAGGGTGATACTGACGGTTCAAGCAAAACGGCCGTCGCATATCCCAAGGGCGTTCTGGATTTTGTCGCACCCGGCGGCGCCGGCGGCGGATGGGATCTGACCATCAGAACAACAGCCAAGGTTCTCAAAGACAGCAAACTTGTCACAGTTCCCATGCCCGTTAGGAACAATCCCGGTGCGGGCGGTTCGGTCAACCTGGCAAGCCTTCAGGAAAAGAAAGGTTCCGATAAAATCGTCTGTGTCTATTCTCCCCCCCTTATTCTCACCAAACTGGCCGGAACGACTGATCTGGGTTACAAAGATGTTACTCCCCTTGCCCGATTGATCGCCGACTATGCCGTATTCGTCGTAGCTGCCGATTCTCCCTATAACAGCATGAGCGATATTATGGACGCTCTTAAAAAGGATATCAAATCCGTTAAGATCGGAGGTATTTCCTCTGCCGGTTCCATGGACCATATACAGTTCCTTATGATGGCCAAAGGATCGGGAATCAAGAATCTGAAAGAGATCGACTATATCAGTTTTGATGATTCTGCCGCGGCTCAGGTCCTCGGCGGACATGTTGATGTTTATTCCACCGGTCTCTCGGAAGTTCTCGGACTGCTCGAAAGCGGCGATCTGAAGGCTCTCGGACAGACGGCTGACCATCGCGTCGGCGAAGGTGTCGTCGCCGAAATCCCCACTTGTGTCGAGCAGGGGATTGATGCCACTTTCGTTAACTGGAGAGGACTTTTCGGTGCCCCTGAAATGCCCGATTACGCCGTTGAATACTGGAGAGACACTCTGGCCAAGATGGTGGAAACCCCCGAATGGAAAGCCGCCTGCAAGACAAACGGCTGGGATGACGCCTACATGGATGCTCCCGAGTTCGGGACGTTCCTTGAAAAGGTTGACGGGGAATATGAAACAATCCTGACTGAAATCGGTTTGATTAAATAAGAATCATATAATCGCTCTCCCCAGGGGAGAGCGGTAATAAATGGAGGAAACTGTGAAATTATCAATTGTTCCGTCTTTACTTTTTTTACTATTGGGACTGATTTACACGACGGCAACCTTACTGCTCCCCGATGCTTCGGTGGGAAGACCCTTTGAACCGAAAATCTTTCCCCTGATACTGGGAATCGCCATGATCGCTTTGTCCCTGGGGCTGCTGGTGAGAGAGGTCATGACCGAAGAGAACAAGTCCCGATCGGCCGTACCCTTTTACAGGGAAACCGGTTTTGCACGAATAATGCTCACCTGCCTGTTCTCGGTTATCTATGCACTTTTATTTGATAAAATCGGCTATGTCTTGAGCACCTTTCTGTTTCTGGAGCTTGAACTGCTTATCTTTAACGGCCCGAAAAACTGGAAAATCAACACTCTTGTGGCTATTGCCTTCAGTTTGTTTATATATATTGTTTTTTCTAAGCTGCTGGGAGTCTATCTTCCCCTGACTCCGGGTATATGGATTTGAGGTAATTATATGGATACGCTATCATTTTTATTAGACGGATTCCTGGTCGCTTTGACGCCCATGAACCTTATGTGGGTAACCCTGGGAGGATTCCTGGGTACCATTATCGGTATGCTTCCCGGACTGGGACCTGCCACCGGCGTTGCGGTTCTGCTGCCCCTGACCTTCTCCATGGGGCCCACGGCCGCCCTGATTACAATGGGAGGAGTTTACTACGGCGCCATGTTCGGAGGCTCCCGGGCTTCGATCCTGATAAATACACCCGGTGACGGTGCTGCCGTCGCCGCGACTTTTGACGGATATCCCATGACCTTGAACGGCAAAGCAGAATCGGCGTTGGCCATGTCGGCTATTGCTTCATTTTTCGGCGGGATTTTCGCGACCTTCTGTATGGTGGTTATCGCTATTCCCGTTGCCCGGTTCGCCCTTAAATTTGGGCCGGCGGAATATTTTATGCTTTTCCTGTTCGCCCTGTCCGCCACGGCTTCCATGACGGAAGGCAACCGGCTGAGAGGTTTTCTGGCAACCATACTGGGGCTGATTATATCTACAATAGGTATTGACGGCCAGTCCGGAGTCATCCGGTTCACCGGCGGGATTCTGGAACTTCAGAGCGGAATTGACTTCCTCATTGTCATTATCGCCGTATACGCTCTGGGAGAAGTCTTCAAGAGTTTCAAGAATATTGAGTCGGGCAAGTCCAAAGTTCAGAAGAATTTCGGCAGAATATGGGTTACCCGGGAAGAGTGGAAGCGGTGCATATGGCCTATTCTGAGAAGCTCACCCCTTGGTTTTTTTGTCGGGGCCCTTCCCGGCGCCGGCGGAACAATGGCATCCCTCATGTCCTACAATAACGAGAAACAGCTTTCCAAGCATCCCGAAGAGTTCGGAGAAGGTGCCATCGAGGGGCTGGCCGCTCCCGAGGCGGCGAACAACGCGGCTTCCGTAGGAGCCATGATACCCATGCTTACCCTTGGCATTCCCGGTTCCGGTACGACAGCCGTTATGATGGGGGCTCTTCTTCTGCTTGGTCTGCAGCCGGGTCCCATGCTGTTTCAGCAGCAGCCTCTTATTATCTGGGGACTCATCGCCAGTATGTTTATCGGAAATATCATTCTGGCTGTTATGAATATTCCTCTGGCCGGTCTGCTGGTACGGGTTCTGTCCGTTCCGCCGAAGATTCTGTATCCCATTGTGCTGGGGCTTTCCTTCGTAGGCGCTTATGCCATCAGCTACAGTAAAATGGACTTCTATCTGCTGGTTGTATTCGGTCTGATGGGATTTTTCATGAACAAGGCGAAAATCCCGGCTACTCCCATGATTCTGGCTGTTATCGTCGGCAATAATATGGAACAATCATTCCGGCGGGCTTATAAAATTGCTGACGGCAACCTGGGTGTCTATATGGGATCTCCCATATGTCTGATTCTTGCCGGCCTGACAATTCTTTCTGTCGCTTATCCTATTGTTAAAGGAATCATCGACGGAAGAAAGAACAAAATCATGGCGGCGGCTTAATCTAGTATTCCTCATCTCCCGGCATTGCCGGGAGTTTTTGTTTTCCCCCATGAATAATGATGACAATTGGAACGGGGGCGACCTGGCATCATTTTACAAGAGCCGGGGAATTTTACGTTAATTTAACAGTCAATCAACCTGTCTTTTTTAAAAAATGTGCTAGATTTTTTATATGAAAAAATACAATAACAAAATAGACCTAATCAACGGAGCATCCGACTTAATGCACAGGATGGATGAAGACCTGGACTTTATCTTCAAAAACTTTGAAATTCCCGATAAGTACTCCGATTCCGATTTTGACAGAAAACTTGAAGAAACTGTTGAGGAGATGGACCGGGAGCTGTGGGAGGAATTCTAGCCTCCCTCCGTAATCCCGTCGGGCCGATGGCCGGGACGGTATAGAAGAGAAAAACTACCCTTCTCTCTGGCACTGGAGTCAGAACCGGTGTGGAAAGCTTACGCTCCAGCCGCCAAAAGAGTTTCTGAGAAAGAGCATCGTTGCCTGCGGAAAAAGTCAGATAGAGCCCACTCTTGCCTTTGCCGGGCTGTATTTTGTCCTGCAGCTTGAGAAACGGGAGGAACCTTTCAAGGGACCTTACAAGCATAGGCCTGAATAAACCCGGCAGAGTATAAACCGTCCTATACGTGATAATATACGACTATGTAAAACATATTAATTTCTCATACCAAAATGTTTCTTTTCCTTTTCTACAATGGCCTGAAACACATCAAAACCTTCCTATTAATCCGTATTCCCCATTGGCATAGTAATTGCTGAATAATGAATGATTCTTCTAAAGATAATAATATTATAATAATATTGTCTTTTTAGGGAGGATTGTTGTGAAACTTTATTATAGGGAAGAGAATGCCAATATTGCATGAGGAAATCTTTAATGATTTATATGGAAAAATTAAAGATGGATATTACAAAATCGGTGACAAATTACCCAGTGAAAAAGAACTGACAGAGGTTTATCGTTCCAGTAAAGCGCCCGTGAGACAGGCGATGAGTAAGCTCGAAGGGCTGGGCATGATTGTAAGGCAGGCGGGGAAGGGAACTTTTGTAAATCAGCAGTTTATGATTTGGAATAAACTAAGCGGATTCAGCAGTTATTTTTTAAAAGACCTGCCTAAGATGTATTTCCGGAACCTAACGCTTGAGGAGAGAGCTACCGACGAGGACATGAGCCGCCGATTGGATATTCCCGTGGGCACGGATATTTGTGAACTGACGCGAGTCAGGTATTTTGACAATATCCCCACCAGTTACCTGAAGCATTATACATATATGTTATCCATGAAGGAAATGGAAAAGATCAGTAATTACAATACGACGCGCCATATCCTTTATCAATATCATGGTATTGAGATTAGCAGAGCCCATGAAGTAATAGAGGCGGTTGTTGCAGATGAGCACCTGGCAGAGCTTTTAGACATTACCGTCGGTTTTCCCTTAATGCGTATCGAGCGTACCTCCTATGAGAAGAACGGTCGGGTCGCCGAATTTGTTGAATATTTCGGACGGACGGACAAATGGAAGTACCAGGTTGATTTAAGAGAATAGATATTTATCGCTTTGAGTGATGCAGAAAAGGCAAAGGGGTAAATATTATAATATTACAATGATTTGTCTCGGGACAGATCGGTTGATATTTCTTCGGGCGTATGCGGAGACGTTACATTAGGGGGGAGAGATGACAAACAGAATTGATGAGATGAGCTGGACGGAGTTTGATAAACGCAGAAAGGAGACGGATATCGTCATTATTCCGACGGGTGCGGTTGAAATATACGGGCCTCACCTGCCAATGGGATCGGACGGAATTGTCGCCATGGCTATTTCGGAACTGGTCGCCGGTAAGACGGGTGCCCTCGTCGCTCCTTTGCTGCCGCTGGGAGAGTCTTCTGCCCTGACCTGTTATCCCGGAACGTTGACCGTTTCAAGAGAAACGCTGCAAATCCTTATTAAGGAGGTCTTTCTTCAGTTGATAGATTACGGGTTCAAAAACTTTTTATTCATAACAGGCCATGCGGGGAATGTGGATCCCATAAATTATTACTCCCGCTTATTTCAGATAAAATACGGAATCCGCTCAGGTCAGGTAGACTGGTGGCGTTTTGCCGCAAGACACGGGAAGGATATTTTTGAGAATGAAGGCTTCATGGCCCATGGCCATGCGAGTGAATGCGGGACATCGGTGCTTCTTTACTTCAGACCCGATCTCGTCAATATGGATGAGGCTACCCGGATAGAGCCGAACCGGGACTTTTATACCAAGTTCGATGATGTTTTTCACTTCATCCCTTTGAATGTAAAGACACCTAATGCCACGGTGGGAGATGCCACTGTGGCCAGTGCCGAAAAGGGGAAGCTCATTGTTGATAAATGTGTGGGAAGGATACTGGAATTCATGGATTTTGAATTCAAATCCTGAAACTCATGTTTGAAATATTTTTCAAAGGAGAAGAAATATGAAGAAGTGCGGATTGTTCCTAATCATAATCGGGACAATGGTTTTATTTTTGGCGGGTTGCGGAAACAAGAGTGAAGTAAGTGAGGCTGCAGCAGTATCCCATACTCCCAAAGATACGATAACCATGGCTATCACTGAAGACCTTATGTCGATGGATCCCCAGGAAACGAATCGTCTTTCCAATTTTGTTATCCAGCAGCAGGTATATAACTCCCTAGTTTCCGAGCGCAATGACGGAAGCGGAATTGTCGATCCCGAACTGGCAACCGAGTGGAGCTGGATCGATGACACGACTTTGAATATAAAGCTCCGCGATGATGTCTATTTTCATAACGGAACGAAGCTGACGGCTAAGGATGTATATTTTACCATCGAGAAGGGAAAGAACACGTCCCGAAGCAAATCGACTTTTTCCAGCTTCGATATCGAAAATACCGAGATCGTCAATGATTACGAGATCAACATAAAGTTTTTTGAGCCCTATGCTCCTGTTTTCAATACGCTCTCCGGAGGACGGGGCCTTATCGTTTCCAAGGATTATTTCGATGAAGTGGGTGCTGACGTAGCCGCCAGAAAACCCGTAGGCACCGGTCCTTATAAACTGGTGAACTGGACATCTGGTACGCAGCTGGATCTGGAAGCCAATGAGGATTACTGGGATACGGCCCATAAGGCTAAAACGAAGAATATCATTCTTAAAGTCGTAAGCGCCCAGTCCAGCCGCGCCATAGAGCTGGAGACGGGAACATCCGATCTGGCGTTCGAACTGGCCACCGGTGACGTGAAGAGGGTTAATGAGCTTGAAGGTTACCATGCCGATGTGTCCCCCTCTTTCCGCTATATGACGCTAACCTTTTCCATGCAGGACGAGACACTCGCCTCCAACAAGGCTTTGCGATATGCCCTGTCCTATGCCATTGACCGCCAGGCGATCATTGATGCTATCTACGGTGGCAATGCCATGCCGGCTACGGGTATGTATCCCCATAACGCCAAGTACTTCAAAAAATTTGATGATTTCATGCCCTATGACCTGGACAAAGCCCGGGAGTATATGGCCGAGGCTGGTTATCCCGACGGCGGTCTCAAGCTTCTGTTTAACTGTGAGGACCGGACCTACGACAAGATGATGGCCGAGGCGATACAGGCCATGTGGAAGGATATCGGTGTCGAAACCGAAATCATCGTTGGTTCATCATCGGTCTATAAGAGCCAGGGGCATCCTTTTCAAATCGCTATGAGAGCGGGGAACGGGGCTGAACCCGCCAATATCCTCATCATCTACGATTCTGCCTTTGGAGATAAAATCGGAGGAAACGACAATTACATCGATGAGCAGCTGGCTCTTGATAGAGCCATTCTTGATCCGGAAAAACGGTCCGAAGCATATAAGTCCCTGCAGGAGTATCTGTATGATATCCGCTTTACCGTTCCTCTCATCGAAACCTCCATCATTTTCGGGCTCAGCGACAAAATCGAAGGTTTTGTATCCGATCCTCTGCAGAGCATTAATTTTAACGATCTGGTTTTGTATAACTGATCTTTCAATTCCCGTGTCGCTTCCATGATGCGGGATGGGGCGGAAAGGGCTGCTGTCGGCTCTTTCCGCTTGAGCCATTTAATTAAGAAAGGAGCCATTCTATGGTGAATTTTATCCTTAAGAGACTAGCCATGATGATTCCTGTTTTATTGGGAGTCACTCTGGTCATTTTTGCTATCATGTATTTTACACCCGGCGATCCCGCATCCATCATTCTGGGTGATATGGCGACCCAGGAAGATCGTGATCTCTTTAATGAAGAACACGGATTGAACGGCTCTTTTTTGGAACAGTACGTCATCTACATGAAGAATATTATCCTGAAAGGTGACCTGGGGACTTCCTATACCACAAAACTGTCCGTAACCGAAGAGATCCTGTCCCGCTTTCCCACGACGTTCAAACTGGCGGGTTTGAGTGTTATTCTAGCCAGTCTGATCGGTATCGTCTGCGGAATTATTTCGGCAACCAGGCAATATTCCATCTTCGATAATATGGCGACGGCCGCTTCCCTTATAGGAGTGTCCCTGCCAAACTTCTGGCAGGGCATGATGATGGTTATCATCTTCTCTGTAGGATTGAAATGGTTTCCTCCTTCTGGATTCAGTACGCCCGCTCACTGGATTCTCCCCGCCATAACCATAGGCACAAGTGCCGCTGCGAATATCATGCGTATGACCCGTTCCAGTATGCTGGAGGTTGTCAGGCAGGATTATATAAGAACCGCCCGTTCCAAGGGACAAACCGAATTGATCGTCATCTATGTGCACGCTCTCAAAAACGCCCTCATCCCCATCGTAACCATTATCGGGCTTGACTTCGGAAGACTTCTCGGAGGAGCCGTGCTGACAGAATCCATTTTCTCCATTGCCGGAATCGGTAAGCTGATGGTTGACGCGATCAAGGTGAAAAATGTCCCTCTCGTTCAGGGGGGCGTTCTGTTCATTGCCGTCGTTATGTGTGTCGTGAACCTCCTGGTGGATATACTTTATGCTTATATTGATCCGAGGATCAGAGTCGAATACACAAGCAAGAGAGCCAGAAGAGGCAAGATGCTGGGAGTGGAGAAATGAGGGAACAGGAAATCAGAATTAAAAAGAAAAGTCAGTTCAAGGAGATTGTGCACCGGTTTATGAAAAATAAGGCCGCCGTGGTCAGTCTTGTATTTATTTTTTTACTTGTCATCGCATCGATCTTTCCGGGCCGTCTTGCTCCCTACTCTTATGAAGATCAGAATCTCAAGAACGCCTTCCAGTCTCCCAGCCTGGAACATCCTTTCGGTACTGACAATTATGGCAGGGATATCCTTAGCCGTGTCATTTACGGGACAAGAATCTCCCTGGGTATAGGCATCGTCGGCGTAATCATTTCCTGTACTGTCGGAATCGTCATAGGATCTGTGGCCGGATTCTACGGCAGTCATGTGGATAATATTCTTATGCGCCTGGTCGATATCGTCCTGGCAATTCCCCACATCCTTCTTGTGATGGCCATCGTCACCGCCCTGGGAAATGGAATGATGAACCTGACTATCGCTATCGGTCTCAGCGCCATCCCCGGTTACTCTCGAATCGTTCGGGCATCGATTATGTCGGAGAAGGGGAACGAGTATGTGGAAGCGGCCCGGTCCATCGGCTCTTCCGATCTGAAAATCATCATGAAACACATCTTGCCCAATTGTATGGCTCCCATTATCGTGCAGTCCACCATGAGTGTCGCCGGCGCCATTCTGTCTATCGCCGGACTTTCTTTCATCGGTCTCGGTATAACCCCTCCCATTCCGGAATGGGGCTCCATGCTGAACGCTGCCCAGGGCTTCATGAGAGACTGCTGGTTCATGGTGACCTTTCCCGGGCTGATGATCATGTTTGCCGTCTTTGCCTTCAATTTGTTCGGTGACGGTTTACGCGATGCTCTGGACCCCAAACTAAAGAAATAAGGAGAACCCCATGGCATCTACATTACTGGAAATAAAGGACCTGAGGGTTCACTATGAGACGGATTCCGACGTTGTAAAAGCGGTAAACGGGATCAATTTGGTTGTAGAGAAGGGCGAGTCTCTTGGACTGGTCGGCGAGACGGGGGCCGGGAAAACGACTACGGCCCTGTCCGTGATGCAGCTCCTTTCCGATGTCTCCGCAAAAATCACCGGCGGGGATATCCTTTATGAAAATGAAAGCCTTATCTCCCTGTCTCCCCAGAAGAAGAGAGAATTCCGGGGAAATAAAATCTCCATGATCTTTCAGGATCCCATGACGGCGTTGAATCCCGTGCTGACCGTGGGAGCCCAAATAGTCGAAGTGATTCTTCTGCATAACGAGCTCAGCAGGCCGGAAGCGGAGGAGAAGGCCAAAGAGATGATGGAGCTGGTCGGTATTCCCGGATCACGTTTCGGGGACTATCCCCAGCAGTTTTCCGGAGGGATGAAGCAGCGGGTCGTCATCGCGATAGCCCTGGCCTGCACTCCGGAGCTCCTCATCGCCGACGAGCCGACCACCGCTCTGGACGTGACCATCCAGGCCCAGGTCCTCGAATTGATCGCCAAGCTGAAAGAGGAGAACAACACCTCCCTGATACTGATCACCCATGATCTCGGCGTCGTGGCGGGAACCTGCCAGAAGGCTGCCATTATGTATGCGGGAGAGATAGTGGAGTGGGGTACGGTCGAACATATTTTCAATAATACCTCCCATCCCTACACGGAAGGCTTGTTCGGCTCCATTCCCAATATGAATAAATCCGTAAGAAGGCTGACCCCTATTTCCGGTCTGGCCCCCGATCCCACCAATCTGCCGGAAGGCTGCAAATTCGCTCCCCGATGCAAATACGCATCCAAAGCATGCACCAAGTCGGAAATCCCCGTCAAGGAAATTGAACCGGGACATTTTACAAAATGCCTTTACCATGAGCTGGTGGGTAAGGAGAGTCAATCATGAATCCGATTTTAAAGGTCTTTTCCCTAAGTAAATTTTTCAAAACGACCGGAGGAATGCTTCATGCGGTGGACGGCGTCTCCTTTTCCATCGACGAAGGAAAGACTCTCGGCGTCGTGGGAGAGTCGGGATGCGGGAAGTCCACTCTGGGCAGAACTATTGTCCATCTGCAGCCTCCCACTTCCGGTTATATCAGCTTTGACGGCCTCGATCTGGAAAACACCATACTCAGGGGAAGGGCCCTGAAAGAGTACAGACGGAATATGCAGATGATTTTTCAGGACCCCTATTCGTCTCTGAACCCCAGGATGTCCGTCAGCGAAATCATCGCCGAACCTCTCGTCAACTACCATGTGCACAGAAGCAGCCAGGCCCTCTGGAAAAATGTCTTCGAACTGATGGATACCGTCGGTCTGGCCAGACGGCTTGCCAACTCCTATCCCCATGAACTGGACGGGGGAAGACGGCAGCGGATCGGAATCGCCCGGGCCCTCTCGCTGAAGCCCAAATTCATCGTCTGCGATGAACCGGTATCGGCGCTGGACGTATCCATTCAGGCGCAAATCCTGAATCTTATGCAGGATCTTCAGGAGGAGATGGGGCTTACCTACATGTTTATCGCCCATGACATGTCGGTGATAAAGCATATTTCGGACGATGTCATCGTCATGTACATGGGAACCGTCGTTGAGCAGGGGACTTCGGACAGTCTTTTCCAGCATCGATTCCATCCCTACAGCAAGGCGCTTCTTGATGCGGTGCCCATCGCCGAGCTGGGGGCGCGCAAGAACCGAACCTTTCTTAAAGGAGAAATCTCCTCGCCCATCGAACCCAAGCCCGGCTGCCGCTTCGCCGCCCGTTGCCCCTACGCGAAGGAGCTGTGCCATCAGACTAGTCCGGTATTGGGCGAAGTCATTCCGGGGCACCACGTGTCCTGTCACTTCGTCAAGGAAATCAACAATCTTTAGGAGATCGAGAATATATGGAAACAATGAGACAGTATAAAATCGCCGTCGTTCAGATGGATTCTCAAGAGAACAAGGAAGAGAATATGAAAGAGGCCGTCCGCTATATAGACGAAGCGGCGGCGAATGGTGCCAAAATGGTCAGCTTCCCCGAAGTGATGAACCAGATCAGAAAGCCCGGAGAGAAGGTTGAAGGAGAGCCGATCCCCGGATATACATCGGATATCCTGTGCGCCAAGGCTAAAGAGCACGGCATATATATCCACAGCGGCAGCTTTCGCGAACTGATACCCGGGGAAGTCAAGTATTACAATACAGGAATAATGATTGATCCGCAGGGTGAGATAATCGGCGAATACCGCAAGCTGCATACTTTCGACATCACCCTTCCCGACGGAACGGAAGCGCAGGAATCCTCGCGGGTTCGCCCCGGACATTCCATCGTGACCGTCGATACGGCCCTGGGAAAATTCGGAATGTCCATCTGTTACGATATCAGGTTTTCCGAACTTTACCGCCTGATGGCGCTTGAGGGGGCGCAGATTCTGCTGACTCCCGCCAATTTCACGGTGCCCACGGGCAAGGATCACTGGGAGCCGATTCTCAGAACCCGTGCTATCGAAAACGGCTGCTATGTCGTCGCCGCGGGCCAGATCGGCAAAAAAGCCCATGGCGGATCTTCCTATGGGAAAAGCATGGTTATTGATCCCTGGGGGACCATTGTCGCCTGCGCAAGCGACAGACCCTGCGTCGTGTATGCAGAGATCGATCTGGATTATCTGGATTCCATCCGGGCGAAACTGCGGTCCCTGGAAAATAGGCGGTCTGATGTATATGACCTGAAGAAAAAGGAGAATTAAAGATGGCTTTATCGGAAGAACTTATTGAACGTTTCATGAAGGTGGATCCTGCCACTATCGGGCATTATATCGGCGGCGGTTACATGCGTCCCAAGATGAAGCCCATTAATAAGCACAGCAAAATGGTCGGCCCCGCCTATACCATCAGAATGGAAGGAAAGGATGCCGCGCCTCTTCATTACGCCATGAAACATGCGCCCAAAGGTTCGGTGCTTGTCATCGACCGCTGCGGAGACGATACCTTCGCCTGCGTCGGGGAGATGGTCGCTCTTCATGCCCAGTACAGCGGATTTGCCGGAATCGTCATTGACGGTGTGGCCACCGATTCTCTGGGTATCGAGAAAAACGATTATCCCGTTTTTTGTACCGGGATATCGGCGGTGATAACAAAAGTCCTGGGAATATCCGGGGAAGTGGATATAGAGATCAACTGCTGCGGAGCCGTCGTCCACCCGGGGGACATCGTCTTCGGCGATGCCGACGGCGTGATCGTTCTGCCTCCCGACAACTATGAAGATGCTCTCCGACAGGCCGAAGCCTCTGTGGCCAGGGAGGTGACGCTCAGGGAAAAGATTAAAAGCGGTGCGGCCTCCGGAATGAATATCGACCGCTTATGGAATGCTGATGTCATGGGTATGATCGCCGAACTCAAGACATTTGATAATTGATCTCAATTTGTGAGTCCCCGTGATGAAGGCTGTCGACGGCTTGAAGGCATGATCGAATATTAAAGGAATTATTACGTATTTATGGAATCCGAATTCAAAAAAACAAGAGTGCTGTCTATTGCTGTTGCCCATCATATTCATGATATCTATCAGGCTTTTTTTGCCCCCCTTCTTCCTCTGCTGATTGCAAAGCTAGGCATTCCTCTATCCGCGGCCGCTGTTCTTCAGGTCGTCCGGAATATTCCCTCCCTCCTTAATCCCCTGTTGGCTCTGTTGGGAGAGAAAAAAGGGTTCAAGTATTTTGTGATAGTGACTCCTGGGATAACGGCCATTGCCATGAGTTTGATCGGTCTGGCTAACTCATTCGCGGTTCTGCTGATACTTTTTCTTGTCGCAGGATTTTCTGCGGCCCTTTTTCACATCCCCTCTCCTGTTATGATCAAGGAATCTTCCGGCGACAAGGTGGGCACGGGGATGAGTTACTATATGGTCGGAGGGGAGCTCGCAAGGACGGTAGGGCCGCTTGTCGTTACAGCGGCGGTTTCCTTCTGGTCCCTGGAAGAGGTTTGGAAGCTCATGCCCCTGGGAATAGCGGCTTCATTGGTTCTTTTTTTAAAATTCAGGGACTTTGAAGGAATCGCCCAGAATAGTAAGAGAACCCGACAGGATGGCGCCGTCAGTATTCTCAGGGATTACAAGTTCTTCTTCATCGCTCTGGCCGGGTTCATCATGTTCAATTCGGCCATGAAAACGGCTTTGACCCTTTATCTGCCGGTCTACCTGATCGGAAAGGGAGCTTCTCTCTGGTATTCGGGGATTTCTCTCTCTGTTCTGCAGGGGTTCGGCGTGGCGGGGACTTTTTTCTCGGGGACACTGTCGGACAGATTCGGCAGAAAGAAGATGTTGATCCTTTTTTCTACCGGAACGGTTCTCTTTATGGGGCTCTTTACGCTTTTCAATAGTATTGTTCTGCTCGGTTTCCTCGGATTTTTCATGTTTGCCAGCGGGCCGATACTATTGGCTGCCGTGCAGGAGACAAAAACCAGAATGCCCACATTTATGAACGGTATGTATATGTCCATCAATTTCGGCGTCGGATCCCTTATCGCTCTCCTCCTCGGATTTATGGGAGATCATATCGGTTTGGATAGGTGCTATCTTATCTGCAGCGCTTTGGGTTTCGGATTGATTCCCATGGCTTTCATCCTTCCCTCATCGATTAGTCGTTCCGATCGTACGACGTCCTTGGAGAAATTAACGTAAGGAAAGAATAATGTGGCCGTAGCAGCCATCGGGCTGTAGCCCTGTTTTTCTAGATACCCCATAAAATGAGATTAGGAGATTTCAAATGGAAAAGTTAAGAATCGGTGATATTATGCCGGATTTTCAATATGACACCCCTTTCCGAAAAGGGTGCCGGTTCTCACAAAAAATACGGAACGGGAAAAAAACGGCTCTGATCTTCCTGCGGTATTATGGCTGCACTCTGTGTCAGTTTGATATGGCAAGGTTGCGCCGCATATATCCTCTTATCAAGGAAAACGGAGGGGAACTGATTGTAGGGCTTCAAAGCAATCCCGATTTGCTTGCTTCAGAACTGGGCTCTTCCGACGTCTTCCCCTTTGATCTGCTTTGTGATCCGGATCAGACTCTTTACCGCCGTCTCTATATCGATGTGGCGGAAAACAGGGAGGCCATGGCCGGGGAGAACACCATGGACAAAATCTCCAGGGCAAGGGCGGAAGGGTTCCAGCACGGAGCCTATGAAGGGGAGGAGCTCCAGCTTCCGGCCGTATTCATCACGGACAATAAAGGGCGGCTCTGCTATGTCCGTTATGGGAAAACCGTTGATGACATCCCTTCTCCGGAAGAACTGGCTGAGCTTGTTAAATAGAACTAATAAGGAATGGAATTATGAAATACGATTTTACATCAATCATTGACAGGAAAGGAAAAGACGCTATCGCTGTTGATGGACTCGGAACGAACCCCGGATTTGCCCCCTCTCTTCCCAAATCGGGTTTCGATGCTATCCCCATGTGGGTGGCCGATATGAACTTTCCCACGGTCCCGACTATTACTGAAAGCATCATCGAGAGGGTTAAGCACCCGACTTTCGGATATTTCAGCCCGAAGGATGAATATTTCTCATCCATCATCCGGTGGCAGGAAACGCAAAACGGCGTGGAAGGGCTTCTCCCCGAAAACATTAAATATGAGAACGGTGTTCTGGGAGGACTGGTTTCGGCTCTTTCGGCTTTCAGTGCTCCCGGTGATCCGGTTCTGCTTCACAGCCCGACCTATATCGGTTTTACCAAATCTATAGAGAACATCGGCAGAAAAATCATCCACAGCCCCCTCATCCAGGACGAAAAAGGTATCTGGCGAATGGATTTCGAAGACATGGAGAAGAGGCTCAAAGATCATAAGATCCATGTGGCCGTGTTCTGTTCCCCCCATAATCCCTGCGGCCGGGTATGGGAGAGGTGGGAGCTGGATAAAGCCATGGAGCTCTACAAGAAATACAACTGCATCGTGATCAGCGATGAGATCTGGTCGGATATCATTCTTGAGGGGTACAAGCATATCCCCACCCAGACCATCAGCGACGATGCCCGCAAGAGAACCATATCCCTTTACGCCCCGAGCAAAACCTTTAATCTCGCCGGTTTGATAGGAAGCTACAGCATCATCTATGATTCCTACCTGAAGGACCGCGTGGATGCGGAGTCATCGAAATCCCATTATAACAATATTAACGTCTTAAGCATGTATGCCCTGATTGGAGCCTACAAAGACGAGGGATACCAATGGCTGGGGGAATTAAAACAGGTTATCACCGGAAACGTGAATTATGCCTGCGATTACATAGATAAGCATTTTGAGGGCGTGGAAGTCTCCCGGCCTCAGGGGACCTATATGCTCTTCATCGATTGTGAGAAATGGTGCCGTGATCACGATATGACGATGGATCAGCTGGAACAACTCGGATGGGATGTGGGGGTGGCCTGGCAGGACGGCCGGATGTTCCACGGCCCCTACGCCATCCGCCTGAATCTGGCCCTTCCCCTGAGCCGTGTGGAAGAAGCCATGCGCCGCCTGGACACCTACGTCTTCAACGCCTAGGAATACCGATGAAAGCCCCTTCCCGTGATTTTCCGATTTCAACGGATGGGGCTTATTGAGCAGGAGGAAACGATGTCTTTTATCGATATGCACTGCGATACTCTGCTGCTTCCCTTTATGAAGAAGAAGGAGGGGAGCCTGCGAGATTTTCCCGAGGCTATGGTGGATCTGAAACGTTTGTCCGGAGCCGGAGCTGTCGCGCAGTTTTTCGCGATTTTCCTTCCCGACTGGGAATTAGCGGCAGGCCGGGGATGGGACGTCATGGAGGATGAGCCGTATATCAAGCTGCACTATGAATACTTTACGAAGGAACTTGAAGCCCATTCCGATCTCGCCCTTCCTGCGACAAACGCGGAAGAGATACGCAGCAATAGGGCGGCGGGCAAGGTTTCCGCGGTCCTTACCATGGAGGACGGCCGGGCTGTCGACGGGCGGATGGAAAATCTTGAGCGGTTCTACGATATGGGGATCAGGGCTATAAGCCTGACCTGGAATTCGGAGAACTGTTTCGGCTATCCCAATTCGAAGGATGCGGAGGTTATGGGGAAGGGACTCAAATCTTTCGGCAAAGAGGCGGTCCGGAGGATGCAGGAACTGGGCATTCTCGTTGATGTTTCCCATCTTTCCGACGGGGGATTCATGGATGTGGCCGACGTCTGCACCAGGCCCTTTGTCGCTACCCATTCGAACTGCAGGACCGTCTGTCCCCACACCAGGAACCTTACGGACGATATGATTAAAGTCCTTGCCGGGGCGGGCGGCGTCTCGGGATTAAACTTCGGACCGGATTTTGTCGATCCGAACAGGGATAATCCCGTCTCCTCGGCGGCTCTGCTCGCCCTTCACGCCAGGCATATGGCCGATGTGGGCGGGGTCGATGTTGTGGCCCTTGGTTCCGATTTCGACGGCGTCGGGGGAGATCTGGAGATCTCCGACTGCAGCAAGGTCGCCCTCCTGGCGGATGCCCTCGAAAGAGAGGGCTTCAGGGAATCGGAGATTGAGAAAATCTTATGGAAGAATTCCATGAGGGTTATTGAAGCCGCCATGAATTAGAAAGGGCGGGAAAAAAAACAGAAAAAAAGCGGGCTATATACCATAGCGCCGAAAATATTAAAGGAGAATACAATGAACATTCCGGAAAATCTTAAATATACGAGAGAACATGAGTGGGTGATGGCCGAAGGGAATATCATCACCATCGGCATTACCGATTTCGCCCAGAGCGAACTGGGGGACATCGTTTACGTGGAGCTTCCCGAAGTGGACAGTGAGTTCGATGCAGAGGAATCCTTTTCCACCATCGAATCGGTTAAGGCGGCCAGCGACATTTTCATGCCCGTAGCCGGTACGGTCGTCGAAGTTAACAACGATCTGGAGGATAATTCCGCCGGCATCAACGAGGATCCCTACGGCAGCTGGATCGCCAAAGTGGAGATCAGCAGCAAAGATGACCTGGACAATCTTCTTTCCCCCGGGGAATACCGGGAGTTCTGCGAGAAGGAACAGGGCTGAATGATCCATCCCTTCATACCCCATACTTCCGAAGACAGGAAGGAGATGCTTTCCGCCGTGGGCGCCGTCTCCGTGGATGACCTGTACAGGGACGTTCCCGTACAGGCCAGGCAGAAGAAGGATTTTCTTCCCCCGGGGATTTCCGAATGGGAAGTCTCCCGGCGGATTGAGGCCCTGGCCGGGAAAAACGGTTCCTCCCGGCTTGTCTGCTTCAGGGGAGGCGGCGTGTATGACCATTACGTCCCCGCCCTGGTGGACAGCGTCATCTCCCGTTCCGAGTTCTATACGGCCTACACCCCCTATCAGCCGGAAATCAGCCAGGGTACCCTGCAGTATATCTTTGAGTACCAGAGCATGGTCGCCGAGCTTACCGGCATGGATACGGTCAATGCTTCTCTTTACGACGGGGCCACCGCCGCCGCAGAGGCCATGATCATGGCCATGCATGCCGCCCGGAGGCCGAAGGTCCTCGTTTCGGAGACGGTTAACCCCGGCGTCCGGCGGGTCCTGGCCACCTATGCCCGGTTCCACGGGGTAGTGCTGGAGACGGTCCCCATGAAGGAAGGCGTCACGGACAGGGAAGCTCTGGACGGGCTGTGCGGTAAAGAAACCGCCGCCCTCATCGTGCAGAGCCCCAACTATTTCGGCCTCATCGAGGACACCTCCATCCTGTCCGAAAGGGTCCACGGGGAGAAGGGGCTCTTCGTGCAGATCGCCGACCCCCTTTCCCTGGCCCTGCTCAAGACGCCCGGTGAGGTGGAGGCGGATATCGCCGTGGGCGAGGCCCAGCCCCTGGGGCTCTCCCTGAACTACGGCGGCCCCTATCTGGGGTATATCGGCACTACGAAGAAGTTCATGCGAAAACTGCCCGGCCGTATCTGCGGACAGACCGTTGACCGGGACGGCAAGCGCGCATTCGTTCTGACCCTGCAGGCCCGGGAACAGCATATCCGTCGGGAGAAAGCCACGAGCAACATCTGCTCCAACCAGAGCCTCTGCTCCCTTTCCGCCGCGGTCTACATGGCCACCATGGGAAAGGAGGGCCTCAAGGAAGCGGCGGAGCAGTCCCTGCGCAAGGCTTTTTACGTTCTGAAGGAACTGGAAAAGACGGGAAAGTGGGAAGCTGTCTACCCGGGATCCTTCTTCAGGGAATTCCTCGTGCGCCCCAAAGGGGGAGACGAATCGGCCCTGATAAATATGGACCGCAAACTGGAAGAGGCTGGTCTCCTGGGAGGCATGGCCCCCGAGGGTTTTGATCCGGCTACCCGCCTGATCAGCGTGACCGAGAAACGGAGCCGGGAAGAGATGGACCTGCTTGTGAAGATAATGGGAGAAGCCCTGTGATGAGAGAATATGACCAGTTGTTAAAGGAAATATCCCGTCCCGGAAGACGGGGCTATACCCTGCCGTCCTGCGACGTCCCCGAGGCGTCCCTTGATGAGATGCTGCCCGGGAATCTGCGCCGGGAAAAGGATGCGGAACTGCCCGAAGTGGCCGAGGTGGACATCATTCGCCACTACACCAATCTGTCCAATAAGAATTTCGGCGTGGATACGGGTTTCTATCCCCTGGGGTCCTGTACCATGAAGTACACTCCCAAGATCAACGAGGTATTGTGCCGGCTTCCCGAATTCGTCCGGCTCCATCCGGCGGGAGATCCCCAAAGCAGCCAGGGCGCCCTGGAGCTGATACACAAGCTGGGGGAGGCCCTCTGCGGCATCACCGGGATGGATGCGGTCACCACGGCTCCCTTCGCCGGAGCCCACGGGGAACTGACCGGCCTCATGATCATCAAGGCCTACCACGAGAGCCGGAACGACCTCAGGCGTAAGAAGATCATCGTGCCCGACTCGGCCCACGGAACCAACCCTGCCAGCGCGGCCGTCTGCGGTTTCGAAGTTACGGAGATCGCCTCCACTCCCGAGGGAATGGTGGACCTGGACGCCCTTAAGGCGGCCCTGAGCGAGGAAACCGCCGGGCTCATGCTCACCAATCCCACCACCTTCGGCCTTTTCGAGGGGAATATTCTGGAAGTGGCTTCCCTTGTTCATGAAGCGGGAGGGCTCCTCTACTACGACGGGGCCAACCTGAATCCCATCCTGGGCCACTGCCGCCCCGGCGACATGGGCTTCGACGTGGTCCATATGAACCTGCACAAGACCTTTTCCACGCCCCATGGAGGCGGCGGACCGGGAAGCGGTCCGGTGGGCGTTAAAGCCCTGCTGGAACCCTTTCTGCCCGTTCCCGTCGTTTCCCATGCGCGTGAAGGCTACGGTCTGGACTGGGACCGGCCCCTCTCCATCGGATCGGTGGGCCGCTGGTACGGGAACTTCGGCGTTCTCGTCAGGGCTTACGCCTATATCCTCATGATGGGGGCCGACGGCCTGAAGATGGCCGGGGAGACGGCGGTGCTCAACGCCAACTATATGAAGGAGAAGCTCAAAGGGGTATACAATCTGCCCATCGACAGGAGCTGCATGCACGAGTTCGTTCTGAACAGCAAGAACTTCGAAGGCATCCACACCATCGACATCGCCAAGCGTCTTCTGGACTTCGGCTATCATCCCCCCACGATCTACTTCCCCCTCACCATAGAGGAGGCGATTATGATTGAACCGACGGAGACCGAATCGCGGGAGACTCTGGACGGCTTCATCGACGTGATGACGAGGATCGCCGAAGAGGCGAAGACCGACCCGGAGCTGCTGCACAACGCCCCTCACAATACGCTGGTCAGAAGACTGGATGAGGTAAGCGCAGCAAGAAAACCGATTCTTACCTGGAATCAGGAGGACTGAATGGCTGATTTGAAAAAAACCCCCTTGAACGACATCCACAGAGAGCTGGGTGCCCGCATGATCGATTTCGGCGGATGGGACATGCCCGTACAGTATTCGGGACTGATCGATGAACACAGGGCCGTCCGGGAAAGGGCGGGCCTTTTCGACGTGTCCCATATGGGCGAGTGCCGCATTACCGGCAGCGAAAGCGAAACGGCCGTGAACCGGCTCGTGACCAACGATATCGCGGCGATGGCCGACGGGCAGATCATGTACAGCCCCATGTGCAACGAACGGGGTGGCACGGTGGACGACCTTATCGTCTACCGTCTGGACAGGGAGAATTATTTCCTGGTTATCAATGCCTCCAACACGGATAAGGACGTCGCCTGGATCAAGGAGCATACGAAGGATTTCGATGTGACCGTGACCGACGAGTCCCCCCTCTGGGGACAGCTGGCCCTCCAGGGACCGGAAGCCCAGGCCATCCTGTCCGATCTGGTGGATTTCAATCCCGGGGATATCGGCTTCTTTACTTTCCGGATGGTATCCGTGGCCGGGCTGGACGTGATCCTTTCCCGTTCCGGCTATACCGGCGAGGACGGATTCGAGCTTTACTGTTCCGACGGCGACACGGCGGCTCTCTGGACGAAACTGATCCAAGCCGGGGAAAACCGGGGGATTCTTCCCTGCGGCCTGGGCGCCCGGGATACCCTGCGGTTTGAGGCGGCCCTTCCCCTGTACGGCAATGAGCTGGGCGATGACATTTCCCCCCTGGAAGCGGGGCTGGGAATCTTCGTCAAGCTGGAAGGGGAGGACTTTATCGGCCGGGACGCGCTTCTCAAACAGAAGACTGAAGGCCTGAGGAGAAAAATCATCGGTTTTGAGATGACCGGCAAGGGGATTCCCCGTCACGGCTATCCCGTCTATGATGCCCGGGAAAACGAGATCGGCGTGGTCACCACGGGCTATGCGGCCCCTACCGTGGGAAAGACCGTCGGCCTGGCCCTTATCGATGCCGGTTCGGCCGCCCTGAAAACGGAGATCCTCATAGGCATAAGAGCCAAAAAAGCAGCGGCCGTCGTCTGCAGCAAGCGCTTTTACTCTAAGAAATATAAGAAAGACTGATTCCCATGAAAGACATGAACAAAAACTGCAAAATCGCCGTGGTACAGGCCGCTCCGGTGCTGTTCGATAAAACGGCTTCTACGGAGAAAGCCGTCAGGCTGATCAAGGAAAGCGCAGAACAGAAGGCCGAACTGATTGTACTGCCCGAACTGTTCATCCCCGGTTATCCCTACGGGATGTCCTTCGGATTTACCGTGGGAAGCCGCAGCGCCGAAGGCCGAAAGGATTGGATGCGTTATTATGAGAATTCCATCCTGGTTCCGGGACCGGAAACGGACCTGCTGGCTGCCGCAGCCAAAGAGGCCCATGCCTGGGTCAGTATCGGTGTCTCTGAGAGGGACTCGGTGAGCGCCACTCTGTATAACAGCAATCTTATCTTTTCTCCCGAAGGAGAACTGGATTCGGTTCACAGAAAACTGAAGCCCACCGGCTCCGAGCGGGTAGTCTGGGGGGATGGAAACAGGGATTACTTTCCCGTCTCCGAAACTCCCTGGGGGCCGATGGGCAGCCTGATCTGCTGGGAAAGTTATATGCCTCTGGCCCGGGTGGCCCTTTATCAGAAGGGACTCACTATCTATATTTCCCCGAATACGAACGATAATGAGGAGTGGCAGGCGACGATCCGCCATATTGCCATGGAAGGGCGCTGCTTTTTCATCAACTGCGATATGTTTTTTACCCGGGATACCTATCCCGATGATCTTCACGGCAAAGATGAGATCGAAAAGCTGCCCGATGTGGTATGCCGGGGAGGCAGCTGCATTGTCGATCCCTACGGACATTATCTTACCCAGCCCGTATGGGACAGGGAAGAGATCATTTTCGCCGAGCTGGATATGGATATGGTTCCGGCCAGCCGGATGGAGTTTGATGCCTGCGGCCATTATGCCCGACCGGATGTTCTGGAGTTAAGAGTACACGAATAGGGACGCTCCCCGGGGGGAGGGGAGTAGCCCTCTCCCCGGGGATTCTTAATCCGTCAGTACAGGAAGCTCAATGGTAAAAGTCGTTCCATGGCCAACCCGGCTCTGCAGGCTTATATTGCCCTTGTGCTGCTTGACCACCCCCAGAACGGAGGGCAAGCCCAATCCGGTCCCCTGGCCGATTCCCTTGGTCGTGAAAAAGGGGTCGAATATTTTATCCCGTATCTCCTCCGGTATCCCCCCTCCCGTATCGGAGACATCTATGATCAGATAGGTCCCCGCTTTCAAGGTATTGCCGTCCGAAAGAATCCGGTCCTCCGGGAATGACGTATTCCATGTCCGGAATGACAGAGCCCCTCCCTCCGGCATCGCCTGTGCCGCATTGATTCCCAGGTTCATGAAAAGGCTCTGGAGCTGGGCCAAATCTCCCATGACGCCGTTCTCTTCGGCCTGGTAATCTTCTGCTATGACGATATTTTTATTGAGGCTGTGCTTGAGAATCTCTATGGTCTGCTGAAGAAGGAGCTGTACGTTCTGAGGGGAGAAGACCTTATTGGCCTTTCGCGAGAAGGTGAGCAGTTTCTGTGTAAGGTCCGCCGCCCTCATGGACGCTTCTTCTATGTTCTTCAGGTATAATTCGGCGTCACTGTTCTTTTCGGTCATCTTTTCAAGATACTCCAGGGAGTGCAGAATGGCGGTAAGCATGTTATTGAAATCGTGTGCCACCCCACCGGCCAGCTGTCCTATCGCCTCCATTTTCCGGCTGTGAAGAAGCATCTCCTCCATCTGGGTCCGCTCTGTCACATCATCCATGCGGATTACGGAGTGCTCTTTCTGTTTATCCAGGGGATAGACGGTTATCTCGTAATAAGTTCTGTCTCCTGAGGCTGTCGGGATGTTCAGGACAATGTTGTCCGAAGTGACCGTTCCCGACTCCAGCCCCCTCTCTATTACCGACTGGGCGTTCTCAAAATCCTTCAGAAGCTCCATCACAGGCCGGTTCAGCGCTTTCATTTTGCTGACATTTGTATATTGAATGGCTTTGTCATTAAGGAATATGACATTCTTCTGCCTGTCCACTCCGATAATTATGGAAGGCATGGAATTAATGATGCTGTTAAGCTGTACCGTCAGGTCGCTTCTTGTCTTCTCATAGTCCAGGATGGACGAGGTCATCTTCTCTACGGCTGTTCCCACCGATTCAATTTCCGACACGGAACGGAATTTTTTCCGGTAGAGGGTATGATAGGAGTAGAACTGATGCAGCCCCATCACCATATGGTTCATGGGCCGCGTGAGGGAACGGGTGAACCACAGGGTGAGAATGATGAGGGACAATCCCATCATGACGGACAGGATATAACCCATCCGCAGCAGTTTGCTTACGGGGTTCATGATCTCGCTGACATAACCGGAGGCCACGACATACCAGCCGAAGGGCTCTATGATCATCGCCAGGGCGTATTTTTCTTCATCCCGCCCCGTAACGGGATCGGTCCACAGGTAATAATAGAAATCCCCCATGTTCTTGAGCATTTCATGGGTTATGAAAGAGTTGTCAGGACCCTGAAGGTCGTAGACATTCTCCCCTTCCAGATGGGGATGTATCCGCATGATGAAATGGGAATCCATGAGGAAAAAATATCCCCTCTCCTTGATCTTGAATGAGTTGATTATTCCCCTGAGGTCTTCCACGCTGATCAATTGATAAAGCTCTTCCTCATAGGTCGTGGCTCCCAGATTCCAATCCCACGGCTCAAAATACTCCATGTAGGCGACTTTCTTTTTAGAGCTCTTATCCTGGGGGTTCTGCCAGTCGTAGGAACCGAAACCGATTACATTGTCCCTGCGGTTTTGGTAGGCCGAAGTGGAGCTCACATCCACTCCCCGGAGGTAGGGGTGAATCTCCATGAAAATCCCGTCCTCCCTCTCCTGCAGCGCCATGATATAGCCGCTGTCACCGATCTGCCGACTCTTCGCATATTCCTGATAGAGATCTTTTGCGTCATCAAGAGTCAGATCGCCCCGTTCCACCCGCTCGTTCAATCTATCCAGGTATTCTAGGTTCATGTCGACGATACTGCGGAGATAATTGGCGATAGCCGTTTCTATAAGGCTTTTCGTGGCGCTGTAAACCGATTCTATCTGAGTTTTCAGGTCATGCTGGGCCGATTGAATAAGGCTCCTCTGGATTATCGTCGTATTGATAAGCAGGAGAATGAGAATATATGACAAAGTATAAGTTCCATAGTAGAGGAATATTTTATTGCGAAGTTTCATCGTTCCCTGCCTCATCTCCGTATATCAGGCGAGCTTTTTCCTTAATTATAGAACAAATAGACGGCTATTGCGAATGGGAGAGGTTTCCCCGCCGTAAACGGCATAAATTGTCCATCGGGAAAATTCTGACACAGTGGGGAATTCCCGGCAGAATAAAATAATGACACAGACAGGAAGGAATCTGTCAATTTACAGATCAAAATTCCGGTCCCTATAATATCCCATCGTTTCATGAAAACTTAAGGCTTTGTCAATGTCGCAAAACTAAGAGAAAAGGTGGATTGTTTATTTTGGCTAAGAGAGAGGGAAGAGAGTTGCGCCCCGGCTTTACGTCGAGGTGCAAAAGTGATTTTACGAGAAACAAGGGACTGTATCTTCTGTTCATTCCCGTTCTGGTATATTACATCATATTTCAGTATTGTCCGATGTTCGGTCTGACAATCGCATTTAAAAACTATACGCCCAGCAGGGGGTTTTTAGACAGTCCCTGGGTGGGGCTCAAGCACTTTGTTGCTTTCTTCAACGATTACTATTTCGCCCGGGTATTTTTCAATACGATCAGAATCAGTGTGGCCACCCTTGTTTTCGGGTTTCCCATGCCCATCATTCTGGCCCTTCTGATTAATGAGCTCAAGACGAAAAGATACTCCCGGATTGTCCAGACCATATCCTACATACCCCATTTTATCTCTGTTGTCGTTGTCATCGGGATCATGGTTCAGCTTACGGCGCGGGAGGGCGCGGTTACCCAGTTCCTGGCTCTCTTCGGTTTTGAGCCGGTCACCATGCTTAACGAGCCGAAGCTTTTCACGCCCCTGTATGTCTTCTCCTATAACTGGCAGACCATAGGCTGGAACTCCATAATCTATCTGTCCGCTCTCATGGCGATTGATATGGAGATGTATGAAGCGGCCATGATTGACGGCGCCGGCAGGTTCAGGCAGATTCTCAGCATCACTCTGCCCTGTCTTCTGCCCACCATCGTGATTATGCTGATTCTTCAGATCGGCAAGATGTTCAATGTGGGATACGAGAAAATCCTGCTGATGTACAATCCGCTGACCTATGAGAAGGCCGACGTCATATCCACCTATGTCTACAGGAAGGGGTTGCTTGAGTTCAACTGGAGCTACAGCGCCGCCGTGGGAATGTTCAACTCCGTGGTGAGTTTCACCCTGGTATTTCTGTCAAATAAGATCAGCCGCCATGTCAGCGGCAACAGTTTGTGGTAGGGGGAGAGACTATGAGAAAGAAGAGATCCGTCGGAGAAATCATCTTCGATAATATAAATATTCTGATAACGGGGCTGCTGGCGCTGATAATACTCCTGCCCCTTTTGAATATCCTGTTTGCTTCGGTCAGCGATCCCATCATGGTGATGAAGCACCAGGGCCTTTTTCTGAGGCCCTACGGATTCGGCCTGGAGACCTATAAATCCGTCCTCAGTAATCCGAACATCATTATCGGGTACCGGAACACCCTGTTTATTGTTCTCGTCGGAACATCCCTTAATGTGATACTGACTCTGATCGGGGCCTATGTCCTATCCAGGAAGAACGTTCTCTGGAACACCTTCTTTACCCTGATGATCGTGTTTACCATGTATTTCCAGGGGGGGACCATTCCTCTCTATCTGACCGTTAACGCCATCGGACTGAGCGATTCCATCTGGGCGCTGATCTTTCCCGTGGCCATTAACACATTCAACCTGATTGTGATGAGAACCGCCATGGCCGCCGTACCGGAGAGCCTCCCCGAATCGGCCATGATGGACGGGGCCGGCCATTTCAGGACCCTGTTTCAGATCATGGCGCCCGTGTGCCAGTCAACCGTCGCCGTTATCGTTCTTTTTTATGCGGTAACCCACTGGAACGCCTGGTTCCATGCCATGATCTTTCTGCGGCAGAGGACCCTGTTTCCCCTGCAGCTGGTACTGAGGGAGATCCTGATCCAGGATGACACGACCTTTATGTCCGCCGGTGACGACCTGGGTTTTGTCAGCGATACGATCAAATACACGACGATCGTCGTGGCGACGCTGCCCATCCTGTGTATCTATCCGTTCCTTCAGAAATATTTTGTTACGGGCGTCATGATTGGCGCAGTCAAAGGATAGGGAGAGAACTATGAGAATCGCTTACGAAAAAATGAAAAACGAGTTTCTGAGAGTCCTCAGGAAATACGGCTTTAATGAGGATGACGCTCTGCTGGGCGCTGCCCTGTTCACCGACGCCAGCTGCGACGGCGTCTACACTCACGGGCTGAACCGTTTTCCCAAGTTCATCAAGAGCATCGATAACGGCAGTGTAAACGTAAAGGCGAGGGCTGTCCTCTCTGAGAAACTGGGGCCTCTGGAACGGTGGGACGGAAAGGGCGGCCCGGGGAATCTTAACGCCCATATCTGCATGAAAAGGGCGATTGAACTGGCCGGAGAACATACTCTGGGCTGTGTGGCCCTTTCCAATACGAACCACTGGATGAGGCCCGGGGCCTACGGGCTGATGGCGGCCGAGGCGAACTGCATGGGAATCCTCTGGACCAATACGGTTCCCAATATGCCTCCCTGGGGGGGCAGCGAGGCCAAGCTGGGGAATAATCCGGTCGTCATCGCCATCCCCCACGGAGAGACTCCGATTCTTCTGGATATCGCCATGTCCATGTTTTCCTACGGGAAACTGGAGAAATATGTCCTGGAGGGGCGTAAACTGCCCTTCTACGGGGGATTCGACCGGGAGGGGAATATGACCGATGATCCCTCGGCCATCCTGGACACCCACAGAACCCTGCCCATCGGCTATTGGAAAGGCTCCGGCCTCTCCCTCGTTCTGGACCTTCTGGCGGCGACCCTGTCGGGGGGAAGCACCAGCCGGATGGTGGGGACCTACCCCTACGAAACGAATCTTTCCCAGGTTTTCTTTGCGGTTTCCCTGGATAAGTTCGGCGATAAGGAGAGTCTGACGAGGAATATTTCCGAGACTCTTGCCGATCTTCGCCAGTCGGCCGAACCGGGAGCCCATGAAAAGGTCCATTTTCCCGGGGAGGGAATGGTCAGAACCAGAGTGGAAAACAGGAAAGAGGGGATTCCCGTGGATGAGAAAATCTGGAATCTTGTCACTTCTTTATAAGGCGGGGGAGTCATGATAAAAACAGGATTGGTGTCGGCCACCTTTAAAAAAGAGCCGGTGACGGAGGTCCTTTCCCTGTGCGGCCAGGCCGGCCTCGGAGCTATCGAATGGAGCGAGGGGCATCATCTGGAGGCGGGTAATTTCTCCGCCGGGGATGAGCTGAGAAAAGAGACCGAAGAGGCGGGGATCAAGATTGTCGCCCTGGGTTCCTATTACCGTCTGGGAACGGAAGAGAACAGCCGGGAAGCCTTTGAGAAAAGAATCGTATCGGCAAAGGCTCTCGGTACGGATCTCATAAGAATCTGGGCGGGCACCGAACCGTCCGCCGCTGTGGACGACGGCTATTTCCACAGGATGGCGGCCGAAGCCGGGGATATCGCCGCCCGGGCGGCGGAAGAGGGGATAAGAATAGCCTTCGAGTGGCATAAAAATACCCTGACCGATACGAACGAATCGGCCATGAGGCTGATGGAGTCACTGGAGAACCGGAAGAATGTCTACTGCCTCTGGCAACCGACGGTGGCCTTGAGTGAGGATGAGAGGGTCCGGGGTATCAAACTGCTGGGTGATCGTCTGGCCAATCTCCATGTCTATCATTGGCAGGAAGGAATAAGGCGGCCCCTGGAAGAGGGCCGGGAGAACTGGTCGCGCTATTTTCGTGCGGTAGACGGGGAAGGCGACAGGTATGCCCTGATGGAGTTCGTCATGGAGGACAGTAAGGAACAGTTCCTTGATGACGCCCGGGTACTGAACAGTTGGATTAATCTATTAAATGACAATAAGGAGTAGGAGAATTGGCAGATCTGCATGTTGAGAAGTTTGATTTAATGAATCCCTTCGTTCTGGCTTCGAGTCCGGCGACTCAGGGAGCAAAGAATGTTCTGAAAATAGCCGAGTGCCGTCCGGGGGCTATCGTCCTCAGGAATTTCGGACACGGCATGGGGGGAGGAAGCTTTTTTTCTCCCGGCGCCGATGCTTTTTTCAAGGGGGAACAGGCATTCCACAGCCATGCCGTGGGAACGCAGCTGCCCGATCCCATCAAAACGCTGGACCAGTACTGCGAAGAGGTGAGAACGATTAAGAAGAGCCTTGATAAGGACATCCGGCTCTGGGTTTCCGTGGGGCATTACAGCGATATCGTTAAAGGCGGAGATTGGGAAGGGGACTGGAAAAAACAGGCGAAGGAGCTGGTCAACGCCGGCGCCGATGCTCTGGAACTTCACTTCAACACGCCCGGCATCGCCGTGGCCAAGGACCGTCAGTTCAATTACTACCAGCTGGTGGAATCGTCCACCCGGATGATAAAGAGTGTCTGCGGAGGTGTTCCCGTCATGGTGAAGCTGGCCATTGAATCGTGCGATTCCCTCACTTCCATGAGAGCCGCTGCGAACGCCGGCGCCGATGCGGTGGGGCCGACGGCTAGGTGGAAAGGGTTCTACTTTGATCTTGACTGGAAACGCACCCAGGCGAGGCCCGGTTCGGGATACGGGGGAACCCAGGCAAACCCGATCGTCTGCTACGCCGTTGCCGATGCCAGAAGCAGGGGGATCGATACCCCCATGTATGCCGGCGGCGGGGTGTTCTCCTATGATCAGGCCCTTCGCATAATCATGGCCGGAAGTGAGATGGTTCAGCTCGGAACCGCGGCCTGCAGCGGGGGAGCCAAGGCGTGCCGCCGGATTATCAAGGACTTCTCCTCCTGGATGGATAAAAAGGGATATGCCGATATGAAGAGCCTGACCGGCGCGGCCCTCGAGCTCTTTAATATGGATGGGGAAACATCCAGAAAAAGGACGAACATGCTGGGCGAGGCCTATCGTTCGGCCGCCGTATCGGAAGAGTCCTGTACCGGATGCGGGAAGTGCGTGGATGTCTGCTGGCATGAGGGCATCGAGATACGGGGGAAGAAAGCGGTCAAGCTGGATACCTGTATCGGCTGCGGTTACTGCTTTCAGGTCTGCCCCGTTTCGGCTCTTTCCGTGGATGCGGGAAGTATTCTGGAAGAGGCTTTGCGCTAGTCATTAACCAGCATGTATAATGCATGCTGGAAACAATAATAGGAGTTTGCAATGAAAAAAATTGTATCGGTTTTCGCATGTTTTCTTCTGACTTTAACGGTGGTTAATGCCAACGGTCAGAACGAACAGGCCGGTTCTGCGGAAGGGCAGAAGAGCCTGACCTATTGGGTTCCCCTGAATCCCAATGTATCTCAGGTCGTTCAGGATTTCGGTGAGACGGAATACGCCAAAGAGTTGATGAGAAAAACGGGGATTAATATCGAATATCAGCATATTTCCGCCGGAAACAACGCCCAGATCATGGAAGGATTCAACATTCTGATCGCCTCCGGTAACTACCCCGATATCATCGAGTACAAATTCATCGATTACCCGGGCGGTCCCCAGGCTGCCCTGAATGACAAGGTCATCATCCCCCTGAACGATGTCTTTGAGAAATACAGTCCCAATGTGTCCAAAATCATTAATGATAATCCCGATATCTCCAAGATGATCAGCACCAATGACGGGACGTTCTATGTTTATCCCTTTCTGAGAGGGCTTTCCAGCAAGGATAACAAGCTTCTCTTCTCCGAAGGTCTGGTTCTCAGGAAGGATCTGCTGGATAAGGTCGGGATGGATATCCCCGTCACCCCCGACGACTGGTACAAGGTCCTGACGGCTTTCAGGGATCAGCTGGGAGTCAAGATTCCCATGACCCTGAGAAAGGATCATGTAAGCCGCGTTCTCTCTCCGGGCTACGACAGCTGGGGCGATTTCTACATCGAGGACGGACAAGTTCATTTCGGGCCGATCGAACCGGAAAGAAAGGATTATCTCGAGGGGACACACCGGTGGTATGCCGAGGACCTGCTCGACCATGATTATTTTGCCGTGGACAAGAAAACGCAGGCCACCAAAGTTCTGAACAACCTGGTGGGTGCCACTTACGCCCCGGGCGGTTCCGGTATAGGCACATGGCTGCCCGCCATGAGAAAAAGCGATCCCGCCGTCAACCTGATCAGCTGCGCTCCCATGACACCCGATGCGGGGAGACTTTCCAAGTTCTCCAAGATGAACACGATCTACAGCAACAGCGGTTACAGCGCCGCCATCAGCACGGCCTGCCGCGATATCGAAACGGCGGCAAAGCTTCTGGATTTCAACTACAGCGAAGAAGGTCATCTGCTGGCCAACTTCGGTATCGAGGGCGTTTCCTACAACATGGTCAACGGCTATCCGACCTATACGGATATGATCAAGAATAATCCCAACGGCCTTTCCGTCACCCAGGCGATGAGTCTTTATATCCGGGGACATATTCACGGACCTTTCGTCCAGGATCAGCGGGAGCTCGAACAGTACTACAGCCTTCCTCAGCTTCAGGAAGCCCTGGAGTTATGGACGAAGACCGACATGGGCGAGCACCTTGTCCCCCCCCTCTCCATCAGCGACGAGGACAGCGACGAACTGGCCAGCATCATGAATAACGTCACCACCTTCATGGAGGAGATGGAGTCCAAATTCATCATCGGGGCTCTGGATATTTCCGAGTTTGATTCCTATGTGGATCAGCTGAAAAAATTCGGTATTGAACGGGCCATAGAAATCAAGCAGAACGCTTACGATACGTACATGAGCAAATAAAATGATCGTTCCCCGGATTTTTCTCCGGGGAACTGTTACAGGCATCAAGGGAGTTGAATAGTGGAGGACACGGAAATCCTCATTGGCAGGATAGATCCTAAGATCATCAAGACACTTTGCGGTGGCGATGATAAGTTAAAAAACAGCGACAGTATCGTCGATTCGATGATCGGATATCTCAGGGAGAGAGAAACTCCCCGGTATCTTTTCGGAAAGGGAGACGTTTCGTCTTCCGCGGACGAGCTTCTTTTCAAAGAAGCCTCCGATGTACTTGAGCATACAATATTCGGGCACAGCTTCAAGGGGGAGATCGATTGGAAATTCAATCCGACGACCGATACCTCGAGGGATAATGAATGGAGCTGGTCCCTGTTTCGAAATATATACTGGCAGCCTCTGGCCAGAGCCTACGCCGCCACGGGGGAAGACAGATATGTCGAGGAGATCGTGGCCCAGATGGAGAGTTTCGCTTCCGCCTGGCCGGCCGCCCCTTTTATCGAAGATCTGACGTTTGAGAAGAAATCCCCCTACCCGGGGCATGCCTGGAGAACAATCGAGGCGGGTGTACGCATCTATACCACCTGGCTTCCCTGCTTCTTCGTCATTAAGGATTCCCCCGCCTTCGGCCGCAAGGGGTGGACCGTTTTTCTGAACATGATCCATGATCACGCCGAATTCCTTCTGTCCCACTACAGCAACCATGACAGATCGAGCAACTGGCTCTCCATGGAATCGAGCGCCCTTCTGCAGCTCGGCATCCTCTTTCCCGAATTCAAGCGGGCCGAAGAATGGCGGGACGTGGGTTACCGCCGCGTCATGCACGAGATTAAATACTGCTTTGATAACGACGGCATACATATGGAGCGCACGCCGGTCTACCATCTCGTGGCTTCGATCGCTTTCTTCCAGGCCGTCAGGCTCTGCCGGATCAACGGTCTGGAAGTGCCGCCCTACGCCATGCCCATCCTGGTCAAAAGCCTGGAGTTCATCGGCGCCCTGGTTAAGCCGGACTTCTCCACTCCCATGATCGGGGACGCGGACCGGGAGGACCTTACCGCCCGGAAGAGCGATACCTCTCTTTTCGAGGGGATGAATCTCTCCTTTGTTCCCGATGACCTGAATGAGCTGCGCGGTTACTTCCGTCAGATGGCCCTGCTGACCGGCCGGGAGGATTTTCTCTGGTTCTCCACGGCGGGGAAAGAGGGACGCCCGCCCCTGGAAAGAAATTATAAAATGACCGATGCGGGCATCTATGTCATGAGGACGGGCTGGAACCGCAACTCCTCCTATTTCCTCTGTCACGGCGTACAGCTGGAACGGGGCGAGAGAAGCACCCATTCCCACAATGATGTGGGACATGTGGAGATCTCCCTCCGGGGCGAAGATATTCTCATCGATTCGGGCCGCTACATCTATAACAGCTCCTGCTGGAAGGACTGGCGCAGCTATTTTCTGTCGGCCCGGGCCCACAACACCCTTTTTGTCGATGACCACGAAATGGGAACCGTCCCGAATGTTTCCCGCGTGCGGGGAGTCAGGACTCACTGCCACTATTTCGAAGAGACCGAAGAGTATCAGATGATGGATCTTTCCCATAACGGTTATGCCTTCTGCGATGATCCGGTGTTTCACCGCAGAAGAGTCGTCCGTCTGGCCGGCGATATCGTTATTATCGAAGACCTGATAACGGGCCGGGGCGGTGAAGACCATGACTTCAGGCTCTATTACAACTTCGCTCCCGGGGCACTGAGCCGCAGGGAGGGACATGTATGGGAGTATACCGCCGGTTCGGGGAACAAATACCTCTGTGCCGGACTGGGAAATGACGGGATGGAATCCTCCTCCTTGTACGGGAGCGAGGAGCCTAAGGGAGGCTGGGTCTCCTTCGGATATCCCGTAAGGGAACCGATTCCGCAGCTCTGTTTTTCCGCGGAGAGGAAGGCCCCCTTCTCCTTCGTCACCCTGATCGCCCCCGGGGGTACCGCCTGGGACTACAGGAAAGAGGACCACACTCTGGAGGTTACAGGGGAGGACGGCCGGACCCGGTCCGTTCTGTTGAACGGGGAAAAAATCATCATCAAGAAATAAGGAGAACCGGATGAAATTTGGAATTTGTGCATCCTTCGAAGATATCAATCGAATTGAGAAAATGGGCTTTGACTATATCGAATGCTCCCTGGCCTCTCTGGCCGCCTGTACGGAAGAGGAATTCAAGGCCATTCAGGAGATGGTCTCGGAATCGACTATCAAACCCCGCCGCTTTAATCTGCTTCTGCCGAAGACCCTGAGCCTCGTGGGGCCCGGCGCGGCGGAGCCGGGGGAAATCAGGGAATACCTCGTGAAAGCCTTTACCAGGATGAAGACCCTGGGAGGGGAAGTGGTCGTCTTCGGAAGCGGCAAATGCCGGAATGTTCCCGAAGGGATCTCTTTTCAGGAGTGCTACCGTGATCTTGTCAGGGCGACGAAACTGATCGGCCGGGTGGCCGGCTATTACGGAATAACCGTGGCCATTGAACCGCTCAACTGCGGGGAAACGAATATGATCAATTCCGTTGTGGAAGGAGCCATGCTTCAGGCCGACGCGGACATGGCGTCGGTTCAGCTGCTGGCGGATTATTTCCATATGGAAAGGGAGGGCGAACCGGTCAGCGCTGTGGTGAAAGCGGGGAAGCTCGCCCACACCCATATCGCCGTGGGGGAGGGAAGACGGTATCCCCTGGAAGAGACGGAAGAGCTGAAGTCTTTTTTCGCCGCTCTTCATAAAACGGGCTATGACGGATGCATGAGCATTGAGGGTAAGACGGAAAACATGGACCAGGACGGTCCCGCCGCCCTCTATCTGCTCCGCAAACTGGATAATGAAGCGGGAGAGAAATGATGGATAAAGTAAGAATCGGTATCATCGGCTATGGAAAAATGGGGGCCCAGCACAGCGAGACCCTGTTCAGCGGGAAGGTTCCCAACGGGATGATAACGGCTGTGGCCGATATCAAGGGGGAGCGGCTGGATCTGGCCCGGGAGAAATACGGTTCCGCCGTCAAATATTTTACCGGCGCGGAAGAGCTGATCCGGTCCGGAGAGGTGGACGCTGTCATTCCCACGGTCCCCCATTATCTTCATCCGGAACTGGGGAAGAAGGCCTTTGAGGCGGGACTCCATTACCTGTGCGAAAAACCGGCCGGGGTCTATACCAACCAGGTTAAGGCCATGAATGCCCAGGCGGCGGAGAGCGGAAAAGTCTTTTCCATCATGTACAATCAGAGAACCAATCCCCTCTATATCAAGGCCCGCGAGATGGTTCAGGGCGGAGAGCTGGGCGGGATAATCCGGACTAACTGGATTATCACCAGCTGGTTCCGGGCCGAAAGCTACTACAGCAGCAGCGACTGGCGCGCCACATGGAGCGGGGAGGGGGGCGGTGTCCTTCTGAATCAGAACCCCCATAATCTGGACCTGTGGCAGTGGATCTGCGGAATGCCCTGCCGCATCAAATCGCAGCTTTACTACGGCAAGCACAGAAATATCGAAGTTGAAGATGATGTATACGCCATTGCGGAGTATCCCAATGGAGCCACCGGATGCTACATCACCACAATCGCCGATACTCCCGGAACAAATCGCTTGGAGATTACGGGAGATAGGGGTAAACTGGTCATTGAAAACAACAGTCTGACCTTCTGGAAGCTGGACGAATCGGCTTCCGAATTCAACAGGCGCTTCACTGGAGAAATCGGTCAACCCAAATCGGAAAAAACAGAGGTCCCCTGCGAAGGGGAGTATACAAGTCATCGGGGCATTATGGAAAACTTCTGCGATGCCATTCAGACCGGTGCGCCTCTGATCGCGCCCGGAGAGGAGGGGATACTGGGACTGGAGATATCCAATGCCATCCATCTCTCCGACTGGACCGGGGGAGACTGGGTCGATGTGCCCGTTGACGGAGATCTTTTCCAGCGGCTGCTGAATGAGAGAATTGAGAAGAAATAGACGACGGAGAGGGTAGGGTCTTATGGCGGAATCAAGGGGAAGAAATATAAAGAAAAAAGAGATCATGAAGAGATGGGGAATCTCCTATATGTCTGTCATACTGATCCCCATGCTCGTTTTTCTCTGCGTTTCCATAAGGAGCAATAATGTGATGAACTCAGAAGTGAGTCACAGCAATGAGCTTCTTATCCGGACGTTCCGCGAGAAGACCGATTTTCTCCTCAGTAACATTACTTCCCTGACCGAAAGGGTTACCGCCATCTCCTATGTGCGGGAGATTCTCTATACGGAAGACAGGAATGAGATAGAGCCCATCGTCATTAATAATGCGATCACCGAGCTGAATCACCTGAAATCCTTTAATTCGGGGAGGGGGGATTTCTATCTCTCCTTCCCCCGGCTGAACATCATACTGGACGGGAATACCTACAATACCCCGGAAAACTATTTCGACATCTATCAGTCGGATACGTCATTCACCTACAGCGAGTGGAACGGGATTGTAAACAGTACGCACCGAACCTACCGGATAGCCGGGTTTAATGTCGCCTCTCCCACGGATTACCGGGAGAAAATCATGATAGTCAGGCCCATCTCATTCATCTCAAGCCAGAACTACGCCAATCTGATACTGGTTCTGGACAGGGATCAGTTTCTCTCACTGCAGGGCATCAATGATTCGGAGGAGGTCGTTATCAGCGACAGACTGTTCGGTCTTGTCCTCTTTGACTCCACCTCATCGGTCGGCTCCGACCAGCTCCCCGAATATGTGCTCAAGTCGGGGGATAAAAACTGGGAAGGCTCCCTCAACACGGATAAGTTGATCGTTTCCGCCATCAACTCCACCGAGAGTAATCTGAAATACGTGATACTGAAAAATAAGAAGCAGCTTCTGGGAGAAGTGATACGGCTGCGGAATTTATATATCTTCAGTTTTCTCATAAGCCTTGTCGGAGGGTGCATGCTCGTATGGGGAATGCTGAGGAAACAGTGGGCCAATTTCGAGAGCGCCATGGATATGGTGAAGGCTCCGTCGGATAAGAAAAACTCCCATGCCAAGCCGATCATCGGCGAGTACCGCTTCTTTTCTGAAAAAATCGATGACCTCCAGGATACCAATGAGAAGATCGGCTTTCAGCTTAAGGAGAAGAATTCCACTCTGAGGGCCATGATGCTCAGGGGGCTGATCGATAACAGCGAGGACATTGAGACATACGATACGGAGGAACTGAGGCGTTACGGGATAAAATTCCAGACCGATTCCTACTTCGTCCTTCTCCTCAGTCTGGAAGGGTCGCCTAAGATCACCTGGAAGGATGCCTGGAACCGTATGGAGAAGTCCGTCCTCGATACGATGTATTCTCAGAATATAATTGTCTATCCCTTTAGCGTGAAGGAGATGGCCGGATTTATCGTCAACCCTCCCAAATCCCCCGCGGGGACCTATCCGCTTCTTGAATCGGCCGTTTCGGAGATTACCCGCAGGATCGAAGACGGGACGGGATGTACCGTGGACGCTTCCTGCAGCGATCTTTTCGATTCGGTGCGGGAGCTGTCGAAGGCCTATCTCCAGGCGGAATATGTGCGGGAGTACAAGGATAAGACGAAGTGCGAAAAGATCGTCTTCTACCATGAAATGCTGGAAATCACCCAGTCTCAGCAGCTATCCTATACGGTTCAGCAGGAGCTTGCCATCATCGAGAGTCTGAGAAAAGGCGATGAAGAGACAACTCTGGCCCTGATTGATGAAGTGATAAACGCCAATTACGATCTCCATATCTCCCCCAGGAAAATGAGGTATCTGCTGTTCAACATCGCCGGTACGATCCTCAAGGTGTACAACCAGAAATATGACTATATCTCCAGCTCCCTGGCCGAGGTCAATATGCCGTCCATCCTGCAGAGCAACGATTTCGACAAGGTATACCGGGGGATCAGGAAAACCATTTCCGATTTGTGCAATGTGATCATTCTGAATAATCAGAAAGAATCGATCGACTCCAAATTCGAGAACAAGATTTACGAGGAAACCCTGGGATTCATCAATGAGAATTATGATGATAAGGCGCTCTGCGTCACCAGCATAGCCGATGAGATGGATATGTCCCTGGTCCGGCTCTCTAAAATCTTCAAAAAATATCACGGCTCCTGCATATCGGACTATATAAACCACATCAGGATCAATCATGCCAAAAGCCTTCTGTCCGATGGCGACACAATTGAGGCGGCCTCATTTTCCAGCGGATTCGGGAGCGTGCGGACATTTATGAGAGTTTTTAAAAATAAAGAGGGTATCACCCCCGGAAAATACAGGGACATCACCGTTTCTGAAAAATAGATTCATGGACATAATAAAGGAGAACACAATGAATACGGCAATAATCGGCTGCGGAGCCATTTCCAAAAACCATGGCCAGGCGGTCAATAATCTTGAAGGCGTCACTCTGAGGTACTGCGTTGATACGGATAAGGAGAAGGCGGACCAGTTCCACGGCAGATTCGGGGGGGAAGCCCTCGGCGGGATTGAGGAACTTCTGGAAAAGGATGATTATGAAGTTGTCCATATCTGCACCCCCCACTGGAACCATCACGATCTTGCCATCGAATTTCTGAAGCGGGGTAAGCATGTCTTCTGCGAGAAGCCCATGGCCATCACCGCACGGGAGGCTCAGAAGGTTCTGGATGTGTCCCGGGAAACGGGGATGAAATACGGCGTCTGTTTTCAGAACCGGATGAATGCTTCCACTGTGAGGGCCAGACAGATCCTGGAGAATAGGGAGTACGGCGAGATTGTCAGCGCCATGGTTCTTGTCGCCTGGGACAGGCATGGCGATTACTACAGCAAGTCCCCCTGGCGCGGTTCCTTTGTCACCGAAGGAGGGGGATGCATCATCAACCAGGCGATTCACTCCCTCGATCTGCTGGACTATCTGACGGGGGGTGTGGAAAGCCTGACCGCCTACTGCACGAAACTCCGGGAGACCGATGATTACGAAGTGGATGACAGCAGTATGATCAACTTCCGTTTGAAGAACGGGGCCGTTGCGGTGGGATACACGACGAACTGCTATCCCATGAGCAAAATCGCCCAGGTGGAAATCCATTGCGAGAAGGGGACCCTTACGGTTCAGCAGAGCGGTCTTCAGATATTAACGGAAGGAAAAACCGAGTTCTTTGAGAATGCCGTCGCCGTGGGAGAAAAATCGGAATGGGGATTATCCCACGGACTGGTCATCGATGAGTTCTACCGGTCCATCGGGGAGAACCGGCCCTTCTTTATTGACGGGGAGTCGGCCATCCGGGCGGTGAAAATTGTCAATGCCATCCAGAACTCCAAGGGCAACCGGATAAAAATCTGATTCCCCGGGAATGATGAAAACACAGCTGCTGGGAGGTGCCTGTGAAATACTATGTAAACGCAGAAGATTCTGAAAGAGTAGAAGGAATGGGCCATACGAGCATTCCCCTTCTCGGAGAGGAGAACGGGTGCTCCGGCGGCTGCTGCAGCGGGATAAGCATCTATCACCTGGACGAGTATAACCCTCCCGGGAATCACTCCGATCAGGAGGGGTTCTACGTGCTCGAAGGCACCGGCTGGGTCCGTATCGGAGAGGAGGAGATCAGAATCCGGCCGGAAACGGCCTTCCTTGTCCCTCCGGGAAAGGCCCACTCCATCAGAAGGGAGAAGGAATCCGGGCCGGTGAAAGTCTTCTGGTTTCATGCGGCCTGCTGACCGAGCCGGGAAGCTCCGGCCGTTTTCCGTCAGCCTGTCACTCTGACTCATCTGTTCACCCCATGGTCGCCTGATCTTTTTATCCTGCATCGCGGCGGTTAAATTTTCTGGCCGCCGCGGAGGGGGATAAGACGGTGAGAAAATTCATCATCCAGGCCTCTCTGCCTATAAAAATCTTCCTTCGCCCCCCCTCTATGCCCCTGAGGATCATTCCGGCGGCCCTTGACGGCTCTGTGCCTCCGGCGATGACGAGGGAGACTCCCACGGCGGTTCGGGCCAGGTTTCTCCTCAGTTTTTCCGTCTCTTCCTTAAGAGTCCCGGTGGTCCCCCCCTCCAGAAAGGGAAGGAAGCCTCCCAGATCGGCCATATGGCAAATGCGGGCTTCCTTTCTTGCTTTGAGATAGGGAAGGCAGGCCTCTGTCATATTCTCCATCGGTCCGAAGCGGGTATATCCCACCGCCCGGCTCGCCGAAGAAGAGATGAATCCCGCCGAGTTGATGAGGATATCGATCCTTCCGTGGTATTCGGTGATCTCCCTCAGAAGAAGCTCTATTTTCCCTTTGTCATTGAAATCTGTTCTATGAAGGGATATATTATCCTTACGGAAATCCTCCCCGCTTCTTATCATATCCAGGGAGGTTCTGTCCGAGTCGACCGCCGCGACCTGATTCCCCCTTTCAACCAGTTCCCTGGCAAGCTCTCTTCCCATCTCATTTCCCGCCCCCGAAATGATGATCACCTTATCGATCAGTTCCATCAAGCTCTCCTTTGGGGGAATCATAGAAATGATTCGTAACAGGAAGGTAAACTCTTATCAATTTAATTATTTATACAGGTGAGATTAACGGTAAAACAACTCCCTTCCCCCGGTACGCTTTCGGCCTTCACTGAGCCGCCCGAAAGATCGAGAATCCTCTTCACTATGGAGAGGCCCAGCCCCAGCCCGGCCGATTTATACACGTTTCTCCCCTTATGGAATTTGGTAAAAATCCTGGCAAGGTCCTCATCGTCTATTCCCATCCCCGTATCTCTTATGGAAAGGGAGCACCGGTTTTTTTGTCCCTTCTGGGTTATGGTGACCGAACCGCCCTCGGGGGTGTACTTTATGGCGTTGGAGAGAAGATTGATCCAGACATGTTTCATGAGCGTCCTGTCCGCTTTCACCTCTACCGGGTAGAGATCGGCGGACAGATCTATGCGCTTCTTCATCCAGAAGGGGGAGAGGAGGATAACACACTCTCTGATCTGCTCATCAAGCAGATAAATTTCCCTGTCCGACTGGATCTCTGTTGATTCCAGTTTTGTCAGAAGCAGGGAGTTCCGGGAGAGATCCGCCAGTCGTTTCGACTCCTCCGAAATCGTCTCTAGATATCCGATCTGTTCCTCCCGGGGGAGATCCTCCCTGAGCAGCAGGGTGGCGAAGCCGTTTATAGACATGATAGGCGTTTTGAATTCATGGGAAAAATGATTGATGAAATCTTCCCTCAGGGTTTTCGTGCTCTCCAGTTCCCGCTGCATTTTGTTGAAATTCAGAAAAATTTCCTTATATGGACCGGCATTGGAAAGGTCCAGCTCTTTTTTGAAATTCCCCTCGCCGACTCTCTTCAGGCCATAGAGAAGGGAGGACATATACTTATAGCTTCTTCTCTGGGAAATCCAGGTCACGACACCCATGAGGGCTCCGTAGGGAATAATCATGCCCAGAGCATCGTAAAGCTGAAAGTCCGAAGTTCTCCCTTCCCGAATGCTGATACTGTACTCAAGGAAAGCAAATACCAGCACGGAGAGGTTCGTTGTTATGAAGGAGAGTAATGAGAGACTTTTCTTTAATTCCCGATACATTCCGACCTTGCTATTTTTCATCGAGTATTTCCATCCTATAGCCGATTCCCTTAACCGCTTTCAGCGAAAGCCCGGAAAAGGGACTGATCTTTTTCCTGAGACGGCTGATCTGGGTTTTCAATGTGTTTTCGCTGCTCTCCGCCGAATAGCCCCAGACAGAATCGAACAGCTGGCTTTTCGTATAGATCCTTCCGGGATAGGACAGGAACTTGTGAAGCAAATCGAACTCTTTCCTGGGAAGAGTTACAGACTGTTCTCCCATGGATAGGGTGAGGCTCAGGCTGTCCATGGTTAAGTCCCCGTTTATCACCTGCCGGTCGCCGACCGCCTTCGAACGTTTGAGCAGGGCCTGGACCCGCCAGACGAGTTCGTCAAGTTCAAAGGGTTTCGTCAGGTAATCATCCGTCCCCAGGGAAAACCCCTGCCTCTTCAGATCAAAATCCTGATTCGCCGTAATCATCAGAATGGGAATGGTCGACCCCGATCCCCTGACTTTCCCGATAAGCCCGAAGCCGTCCATTCCGGGCATCATGATGTCGGCGATCAGAAGGTCGATCTCCCTTTCGGATATGGTTTGCCAGGCCTCTACCCCGTTGGTGGAGCACAAAAGGATATGGCTCTTTGCGAGCTCTCTCTTCATAAGAAATCTTATGTTGTCATCATCTTCCGCTATAAGAATCGTGGCCATGAGATTTCCCTTGCCGATTACTTTATTATTCCGATTGATTGCTCCCAGTCAAAGGTGTAGGATAAATAATCGTACACGGCCGAAAGGTAGCCCAGTTTGGCATTATCCATGTTCAGGCGGGCGTCCTTCATTTCCAGCTGGGTGGAAAGACCGTTCTCCGCGGCTATCTCGATGATTTCATAGGCTTTCCTGGCAGTTTCCCAGGTGGCCTCGGCTAGGGTGATCCTGCTTTCCGCCTCCTCCAGCTGGAGGTACAGATTGTTTGAATCGTTCAGTATCTCATCTTCCTTCTTCAAAAGGTCAAGGCGGGCGCTCTCTTCCTCTATTTTGGCCTGCTTCACCTTCTGGAACCGGCTTCCCCCGTAGAAAACGGGGATATTCATGGTCAGTCCGACGCTGAACGCATCAATGTCGTTACTGTCAAGAACATCGTCATTGTAGAAGTTGCGGGCGTATCCGGCCGTGGCGCTCAGGGTGGGGTAGAAGGAGGATCTCTGGGAGTCCACGCTGATCTCCTGCAGCCTGAGGGCCTGAACCTGAATCCGGTAGTCCACACTGCTTCCCAGAATCTGATCTCCGGTCATCTCATCCGGCAGGGAGGGAACCGATTCCAGTGAATCGGTCAGAAATATCTCCTCATCAGAGTCTATTCCCGCCAGCTGCTTCAGGTTGGATATTCCCAGTTTCAGGTTCCTTTCCGCCATGGACGTGTCGGGTATCGTCATCTGCCAGTTCACCTTGGCCTGCATGACCTGCAATTCGGAAAGCTGCTGATTGTCAAATTTTTTCCGGGTGTTCCGGTAATTCTCCAGGGCGTTCTGTTCGGCCGTCTTTCTCATCCCGTAGACCTCGTTCAGCAGTACTACCTGAAAATAGAGTTTCTTCGCCGCCGTCAGAATGGCAGCCCGGCTCTTTTCCAGAACGGCCTGGGAGAGTAGGGTATTTTCCCCCGCCGCCTTGACGGCGTTGAGGGCGTTTATATCGAACAGGGTCTGCTGCAGTCCCAGCTGGAAGGAGAGCTCATTGTCGTAGTTGGAGGGAACATCGGCATAATAGAAATCGTTCAATCCGTCGCCGTTTCCGTCCGCCCCGGTGGAGCCGATCGCCGCGGTCTGGGTCATTTCAAGGATATTCCTCGTGTATCCCACGCTGCCGGATACCATGGGCAGGAAGGCCGAACGGGCCAGCTTCTTCTGAACGGAAGCCATCTCCCTATCCAGGGAGGCCTTCTGCAGGTCCTTATTGTTGGCTTCCACCAGTTTGATGTATTCATTCAGGGTTATGTCCTTTGCCGAAAGGGGCAGGAAGAGTCCCGCTCCCAGTAATATTGTTATGAAAACCGTGATTTTTCTTTTCATTTTATGCATCCTTTTTTAATACGAGATCGGCCGAGACCGAGGGCTTTTTCTTTCTCCCCAGCATGTATTCCAGTGCGGGGATCAGGAAGAGGGAGAGGAAGGTGGCCGCGATGAGGCCGCCGGTGCTCACAAGGCCCATGGGCTGCCTCATCTCCACTCCCGTGTCGCCCAGTCCCAGAGCCATGGGGAGCATCCCGAGGATCGTGGCGATGTTGGACATGAGGATGGGCTGCAGTTTCGTCGGGCAGGCCGTGAGCAGGGCTTCCTTAACGGCCATACCCCCCTCCTGGAGCTGGTTCGTGTACTCGAGAATCAGAATGGCGTTGTTCACAACCATTCCCACCAGCATGATAATGGCCAGCATGGAGATAATGTTCATGGCAAAGCCGGTTATCAGGAAGATGGAGACCACGCCTATGAGGGAAAGGGGAACCGTGGAAAGTATCAGAAGGGGCTGGCCGAACTTTCCCAGCACCGCCGCCAGAAGCATATAGGTGAGAAGAATGGCCATGATGAAGGCAATGCCCATGCTGGCCGTAGACTCGTTCATCAGGTCGGAGACGGAACTCCACTTGAGGGTCACTTCGCCGCCGTTCAGCTCGTTGTGGAGAGCGGTGATCTGGGTGGTCACTTCGCTCTGGGCCACGCCGGCCCTGAGGGAGCCGATGATCTCCGCCGTGGGGAGCTTGTCCGTGCGGAGCAGCTTACTGACGCCGTTTTCGATCTCTATATCGGCGAAGAAAGAGAGGGGATAGACGCCGGAGGAGAGGGTGATGGGGATGTTTTCGATATCCTCGTAGCTGGAGACATCGGACCTGTCCAGCATGATTCTGACGTCATAGGCCTTGTCCCCCGATTTCAGCTCGGTCATGACCAGCCCGTCGACGGAGGCTCTTATATAGGTGGAGAGTGTCTGCACGTTCACTCCGAACTCCCTCAGCTTCTCCCGGTCCGGGTAGATATTGATCTCCGGTTTGCCCGCTTTAAGGCTGGTTTCGGCACTCCTCAGTTCCGGGAGAGCTTCCAGTCTTTCCAGATAGAGGGGGACGTACTTCTTCAGTGTTTCCGAATCTTCGGCCTGAAGGTAGAAACTGACGGAGGAGGAGTCGATTTCCTTGTCGCCCGCTACCTTTACCCGTATCCGGGCGTTGGTTATTCCCTTGAGGGACCGGTCCATCTCCTCGGTGATTTCCTGGGTGGTCTTTGTCCGGGTAGCCTTGCCTTTCAGTACAATCTGGATTTTCGCCAGGTTGGTTCCCGAGTCGAGGGCGGAAAGAGCGCCCAGGGTCGTCACAAAGCGGTCCACATCGTCGAACGTTTTCAGAATATCTTCTATCTCCGTAATCTTCTCGGCGGTCTGGTCAAGGGACGCGTCCTGGGGCAGTTCCGCCTCCACAAGGATCTTTCCGCTGTCCGAAACGGGGGTGAACTCGATAGGAACCCTGGTGAAGCCCGCCAGAGAGACGATGAAGAGGACAAAGGTCAAACCCACCAGAAGGGCGCTTCTTTTCTTGTTCTTCAGTATCGCTGTGAGAATGCTTTTATAGCCCCTTTCGAGGCACTGAAAGAAAGCTTCGATCTTCAGGGCGAATCCGTTTTTTTTGCCGATGTTTTCGGGAAGAAGCCGGGAGGCCAGCATCGGGGTGAGGGTAAAGGATACCAGAAGGGAAAACACGGTGGATATAACGACGGTGAGGGCGAAGTCCTTGAGGTACATCCCGGCGATGCCGCCCATGGTTCCCAGGGGAAGAAAAACGCACACATTGGTCAGGGTCGAGGCGAACACTGCCACGGCCACTTCCTTGGCGCCGATGGAGGCGGCCTTGGCGGGAGAGTTTCCCAGCGACTTGTGGCGGAAAATATTCTCCAGGACGACCACGGAGTTCATGACGAGAACGCCCACGGAGGTGGATATTCCCATGAGGGACATTTCGTTCATGGAGATGCCCAGAAGATTCAGGATAATGAACGTGGGAATGATGGAGAGAGGCATGGAGAGGGCCGCGATAATCGTCGAGCGGATGTCATGGAGAAAGAAGAGAAGAACGAGGGATGTGAAGAGTATTCCCAGAAGGATACTCGACTGGGTATCTTTCACCGTGTCTTCCACGAGGACGGAATCGTCGCTCACTATAGAAAGCTCCGATCCGTGGGGGAGAGCTTTGTTGATTGAGGCCAGCTCTTTCTTCAGTTCCTTGGCTATCTCCACAGAGTTGCCGTCGGAGGATTTTACGATGCTCAGGAGCACGCAGTTGGCGTCTCCCAGGCTTTCGTCGCCGCTGTAGTAGGTGATTCTTTTCTTGCCGTCCGCCGGGGACATCTCTACCGAAGCCAGCTGGTTCAACTTATAGTAACCGTAGTTTGTGGGAATCTCCTGGTTGGCTATTTCTTCCATATTCCGGAACTCCCCCTTGAAATTGACCGAGTACTCCTGGTTCTCGTTCTTGAAGCTGCCCCCCGGCAGGGAGTGGTTTTCCCCGTCCAGGATTCCGCCGATCTGCAGGAGGTTGAGGTGGTACTCGTAGACCCTGTCGTCGTTGAAGATAATGCGGATCTCCTCGTCCTGACCCCCTTCAATATCGACGTTTCCGATTCCGGGGATGCGGGACAGTTTGTCCTTGACCGTTGTATTGGCTATGCCATAGAGCTCGGCCGGGTCCCTATTCCCCTGAAGAACAAGGGTCATGACGGCCGTGGCGGTCAGGTCCATTTTGGAAATGACCGGTGTGTCCGCATCATCGGGAAGGTCGTTCAGAATGGCGTCCACCTTCTCCTTGACCTCCTGGCTGGCCGTATCGGCATCCTTGTCCAGGGCGAATTCCAGGGTGATCAGGGATACGCTGTCCATGCTGTAGGACATAATGGACTCCAGTCCGCCTATGGAACTGATCTCATCTTCGATCTTGGTGGTAATCTGCGACTCAATCTGATCGGGGGTGGCCCCGCCGTAGATTGTCTGGATTGAGATGTAGGGCACTTTCGTATCGGGCATGAGGTTCAGGGGAATCTGAACGTAAGCCAGCACCCCGAAAAGGAACAGGGCGATCATGACCATGATGATCATAACCGGTTTTTTTATGGATAAATCTGCTAATAACATCTTAATTCCTCCTTCAGCCGTTTATGATGACGACTTTCGAATGATCATCCAGCAGCATCAGACCTTCTGTGACGAGGGTATCCTCTTCTGTCAGGCCCGATTCCACTTCATAGTAAAATCCCTGGTGGAGGCCGAGGGTAATGTCTCTTTTCTCGGCGTAATCTTTTTTGACCACGTAGGTATAGCTTCCGGAAGTATCGGTGATGAACTCATCCTTATGCAGGACAATGGCGTTGCCATGTTCAAGGGTCCTGATCCTGATGGACGCCGTGACGCCGCTGGGAATGATGAACAGGGAATTGTCGAATAGAAGCTGAGCCGTAAAAGCCTTGCTTCTGGCGTCCTTGGAGAGGTTCACGCGGATGACTTCCCCCGTGATACTGTACCCTTCCCAGTGCGCCTCTGCGGTCTGGCCGTCCTTCAAAGCGGCTATGCTGCTGTCGGGGATCGATATGGACGCGGTCATGGTCTGGTAATCGGAGACGGTGAAAAGGGTATCCCCCGGGGACACGCTGTCCTGCCTGTCCACTGAGAGCTGAGTGATATATCCCGATACGGGAGCCTTCACTTCTATCATGTCGGAAACGGCGTTCCAGTTCGCCAGCTGTACTTCGTACTGGGTCTTTGCCTGATCGAAATCCTGACGGGCAATCCCGTTGCTGGCGAAGAGGTTTTTCATGCGATTATAAGTCTTTTCCGCCGCTTCATAGGAGGCGAGGCTCTGGTAATACTGAGCCGATGAGGTGTCCTTGGGGAAGGAGAGGATTACCTCGTCTTTCTCCACATAATCGCCTACATTGAAGTAGATGTCTTCAATCATTCCGCTGAGGGAGGACGTCTTCGTCGCTTCATTCGCCCCGTGCAGGACGGCGGTATAGTTCTGAAACTGGGTAAAGGTCTCATCCTTTATATTTTTTACTTTTACGGGAATCGCTTCCTCCTGAGTCACGGTAAGCTGTGAAGACTCCTGTGAGTCATTTCCCCTGTCAGAACAGGAAGTGGTGATAATCACGGTGAGGGAAATCAGCATAAACAGCATTTTCTTCATTATTTTGTTCTCCTTTGCACAAGCCGTCCGGGACGGTCGGGCATAAATCTCTTTTTCAGGGCCGGACCGTTCCGGCCGTTTGCTTTATGTGAGGTAATATCAGGCTTGTAGGTAACGGCAAGGTAAACTTTGCGGAGAATTTTCAAAAAATATCTTTTTCAAGGAGAGACCGGCCCGTTACCTTCATAGAGCGTTGTCATATTGACAATAAAGTAGCTCAGGCTTATCTTTTATCTGCTGCTTCGTCTGTTCGAGTAACTATGGGGCTGAATGATTTCGCTTTACTGGAGTTCTGATGATTAAATTATGCGCCTTTGATATGGACGGGACCCTCTTGAATAATGAAGAAGTAGTTTCTGAGGAAAATAAAAAAGCTCTTCTTGAATTAGAAAAAGAAGGCGTTGGGGTTGTTCTGGCGACGGGGCGGCCCGAGCTTTTTGTAAGGAGTTATATCAAAGAACTGGATATAAAGCTTCCGGTAATTTCCTGTAACGGAGCTATTGTCCGCAACATGGGTACAGGAGAGTTGCTCCATACGGTCCCTATGGATAAGAATGCCTGCCTGGCTATTACGGAAATCTGTTCAGAGTACCATCTGGCATTTCAGATGTTCGGTATAGATTCGATGTTCTTGCAGTCAGGCGATCCCGTACTTCAGCGCATCAATAAATTCAACAGGGAATATGACGATGAGGATCAGATATCCTTCGTCCTTTTAGAGAACCCCCGGAAAATCCTTGAAAACGGGGACGCCATATACCGGATTAAGGTCGATATTGATGACTGCAGTATAAAAGACAAAATAGAGTATGAAGTTAATCAAATCAATGGAATCTCCGCCTGCTTTTCCGATTCAAATTTGCTTGAATGCATCCATGAAAGCGTGAGTAAGGGAAATGCGTTAAAGCTGGTTTCCGAAAGTCTGGGGATACGCCGGGAGCAGGTGGCCGCTTTCGGTGACAGCTATAATGATTTGAGTATGTTCGATTTTGCCGGAATATCCGTAGCTATGGGAAATGCAGAAGACAGAGTTAAGTCAAATGCCCAATTCGTGACCAGAACAAACAGTGAATCCGGGGTAGCCTATGGAATCAGAGCCTATATTCTGGGGAGTATTTGATGAAGAAACTGAAAGTACTGACTTTGAACATAAGAAGGGACGAGAAGGATGACGGAATAAACAATTGGGAATTCCGGACAGGGATCGTGGAAGAAATCCTGAAGAGACACCAGCCGGATATCGCCGTATTCCAGGAAGTCTATCATAATCAGCTTTTGGATCTGGCGAAGATGCTGTCCCATTACCAGTATGTAGGTGTAGGAAGGGAAAACGGGAAGCAAGGGGGAGAATATGCTCCCGTTTTTTACAAAAACTTGGAAATGGCTGATAGCGGGAATTTCTGGCTGAGTGATACTCCTAATATCCCGAGTAATACATGGCCAGGGCTGAAAAGGATTTGTACCTGGGCCACTTTTTCCGGGGAAAACCCTTTTGTCATTATGAATACCCATCTTGATAATGGGTACAGTGATACCCGGCTGAAAAGTGCCGGGCTCATCAAAGAGCGCATAGGACAATTCAATTCCAAAATTCCTGTTATCCTGACGGGGGATTTCAATTGTACCCCTGATTCGGATGCCTACAGAGCTTTTAGCGGATATATGACCGATACATTTCCCCTCAACCGGGAAATTATGAATGGCAGAATACCTGATGTCTATCCCACGACTTTTCATGATTTCAAAGGGAATGATTTTTCCTTATCCATACCCGGACCAATCGATTATATTTTGTACAGGGGAGAAGGGATCAGGGCGGAATCCAGAATCTTATCCGATAATCCAGCCAAAGTTCCGGGTGTTTATCCTTCTGATCACTGGCCTGTCCTTTGCGAATTCACTTTTTCGAACCGCTGCTAGGTTAGCTAGGTTAGCTAGGTTAGCTAGGTTAGCTAGGTTAGCTAGGTTAGCTAGGTTAGCTAGGTTAGCTAGGTTAGCTAGGTTAGCTAGGTTAGCTAGGGTAGCTAGGTTAGCTAGGGTAGCTAGGGTAGCTAGGGTATAATCAATTCATCTTCGAAGACAATCTGACTTTTATAACTCTGGGGATTGAGTATCTTTTCCAGGAGCAATTCTGCGGCTTTGCGGCCTAATTCAATACTGGGCTGTCTGGTGTGCAGAATATTTCTTGTCTCTTCCGAATTGTTAGAGCTGGATTCATCGTTAACCGCAAAAGTTATATTCTTTCCGTATCTTTCTCTTTCCGAGTTTATTATCTGATAGGCCACATCCAGTAAGCGGTTGTTCAGACCGTAAACGGCAGTAAACTCTCCAGCATTTTCAATTTGTTTTTTAATCGTTCCATACTCTTTGCTTTCGCTGTCAAAGGGCCACTTGTTATCATCAACCAGTATTGCCAGATTGGAGTTAAAGACAAGACCATGCTTTAAGTAGATATCCTTTACGCCTGAAAATCTATCCTCCATACTTGTACAGTTATCACTGTAAACGACTAATGTTTTTTTATGGCCCCGGGATATAAGCTCTTCTGTTATTAACTGGCTGCTTCTTCTGTGATCAGACATGACCAGATTGGAGGACAGTTCAGGTATATTTCTGTCTATCAGAACATAGGGGATATTATTTCCGATAACGGGATCCAGAATCTTGAGATTTCGTGTTACATATTTCTCTCCTATGACAGGAGCGAAAATGATACCGGAAACATCATTTTTAAGTAGTGAGGTAAAGTATTTCTGAACTTTCTCAAAGTTTCTGTCGCTGCTGCAGATAATGGAATAATAACCTGCTTCTTCCAGGGTGTCCTCTATACCCCTTAATATCTGAGAACCGAAATGATGACTTACATCGTCAATCGCTATGCCTATCAGATTCGGTTTGTCCTTATTCTGTTTGTTTTCTGTTACAAATGTTCCCTTTTTTCCTGGGATCCGTTCCAGGTAACCTTCATCTATAAGGACGCTTATGGCTTTTTTTACGGTGATGAGGCTGACATCGTTCTGTTCGGCTATATCCTTTTCCGTAGGGATTAGTGATCCCTCCTGAAATATCTCTTTCGTTATATTCTTTCTTAATAAGTCGGCAATGGCAGAGTATTTCGGTATTTGTACAGGCTTTTTCATATAAGTCTCTTTAATATACATCATATCCTATTCTTCTATGATCTTTCAATACAATGTATTCTAAAAGTGTAAATAATATTGACATAATAAATAAAACATCACTATTATTCCGAGATCGAATGCACGGATTTCGTACATAAAAGAGAGGTACACTTTTTTGGAATTACGGTTCAATAAAGACAAGAACTTTAAAATAGTACAGTTTACAGATGTTCACTGGACGGACGGAAATGAATCAAACCAGAGAACAAGGAAGCTTATGGAGAGTATCCTGAAAGAGGAGAAGCCCGATTTAGTCGTTTTTACGGGAGATACAATCTTCGGACCGGAAGTTCCAGTTCCGGGGGAGGCTCTTGCCGAAGCCCTGTCTCCTCTCGGAGAGACTCCATTTCTATATGTTTTCGGTAATCATGATACGGAAGGAGGCGGTCCGAAGGAGGATATCGAATCATTTCTTACTGGCTGGAAGGGCTCCCTTTTTACTCCGGGGCCTGCTGAGTTGTACGGCTCGGGGAACTATAAGGTCGAAATTCTGGGAGAGGATGATAAGCCTGACTGGGTTCTTTATTGTCTGGACTCAGGTATGATGAACGATAACATGCTGTGTGAAGGGTATGACTATATCAAGAGAGAGCAGATCGACTGGTATAAGAAGCAATCCCTTTACTACCATAATAATTTCCCATCTCATAAAGGAATGGCTTTTTTTCATATTCCCTTGATGGAGTACCACGATGTGTGGGAATCCGGCGTCTGTGTGGGAGAGAAGAATGAGACTATCTGCTCCGGCAAGCAGAATTCCGGATTTTTCTCTGCAGCCATGGAAGAGGGTAATATGAAGGGAATCTTTGTTGGACATGATCATATCAACGATTTCGATGGTCTCCTTTTCGGGATCCGTCTGGTTTATGGAAGAGGTACCGGCCATAATACTTATGGGAAAGATGGATTTCCCCGGGGAGCACGAGTCATCGAGCTTACCGAAGGGTGCGGGGACTTTAAAACATGGCTCAGGCTGGAGTCGGGTATTGATAAGTCCTCCGGAGATGTGATGACCGTCATCCGTGATCAGAGGCAAACAGGGGAAGAGGCTTAATTCCGATTGGCCGTGGAACTGCCGACCCTGTCATGAGAGGGTCGGCGGGAAATAATCTATTTCAGTTTGAATGTCCTTATCTCAAAGGGAGAGAAGGATAGATTCAGCTTATTTTCCGTGATATCCAATTCACCTATCTCCTGCCATTCCATGAGATCCGTTTCGATTGCTTGTATACCCGGCTCATGGAAAATCAGATTGACTGTACTGCTTCTTCCCAACGTTTCCACAAGACGGATGATTCTGCAATCCTCTTTCTCGGCTTTCTTGAGGACTTCAAGCGATACTCCCTTGCCCTCCAGGGTGCAGGGGCTTAGAGGTTTTCCGCATGTATAGCCTTCAAAAACCAGTGGTCTGTTGTTCAGTAAAGCGGCTTCGTTTATCACTTCTGAATCGATAAGGCTGCCCTTATGGGGGAGAAAGCTGTATGTGAAGCTGTGACTGTGAAAATCCGCGTCGGGATCCGGATAGGTCGGAGAACGGAGAAGGTTGAGGTCCAGGACATTATCGTAGACTTTATGACCGTATTTGCAGTTATTGAGGAGTGCCGCCCCGCAGTTATTGTCGGAAATATCCACATATCTCTGGGCGGCTACTTCAAACTTTGCCATATCCCAGCTCGTATTGCGATGGGTCGGCCTGGGTACATAACCGTACTGTATATCACAGTTGGCCTCATCGGAATTGATGGCCAGAGGGAAGGATGTTCGGAGCATTTTGTGACGCTCTTTCCAGTCGATATTAATTTCGATATCAATTCTTTTACTGTCGGACGGGAGGGACATTCTCTGTGTCAGGACGGAATCTCCGATGGTGAGTTTATAGGAAAGTTCCTGCCTTATCTCTCCCGATTCCCGCATTGAGACGGATATGGGGTGTATCCTGTCGGCAATCATGTTCTCGTAGGTTATATCTATATCCCAGGCATCCCAGTTATCCGGCCTGTCCACATAGAGGCTTATTTGATTTCCCTTTTCCCGGAGCATCTCTTTCTGCAGTTCCTTATCATAGGCGCTCAAGATGGCGCCCGACTCATCAAGTTCATAGCGGATTAATGAATTCTCCAGGATTAGCGATTCCATACAGTGGTATGAGGAAGATTTTGCGGGTTTCCCCCTGTGAAGGGTTATATGCCCGTTGGCATCAAGCAGGACTGAGGCGTAAAGGACTCCGTTGCTTTTCTGAGTAGGAACTATGAAACCCCTGTCATCCTGAACGCTATATCCCTCCCAGTGGGGGGGGAGACGGATGGCGGCGGTGTGCTGAAATGATAGAATATTGACAACCAGCAAACTCTCTTCCTCTCTTGCGAACAGTCTCTCTGCCGAGTCGCTGAGAAGTCCGTCAATTTCGCTTATCATATTCTCCGCTTCCCGATGGGCTCTCTCATAAACTAAATGTATGCTGGAGCCGGGTATTATGTCATGAAACTGGTTCATAAGGAGATTCTTCCATATCCGGTCAAGGGCTTGGGCCGGATAATCCTGTGAGGGCAGGGACGCGCAAATGTATTCAAGGGCACGGAGTTTGTTTTCCAGAATCCTGTTGTATTTCTTTGTCAAGGATTGAGTTGTCAGGGTTCCCCTATGGAGTTCCAGGTATAATTCTCCCGACCAGGTGGGAAGTTTAGGGGAGAAGGCCCTCATCCTGTTAAATGCTTCCTGAGCTTTTCCGAATCGGAATTTGGGAGAGCCTTCAAGATTATGCATTCTCAGCCCCCTTTCAATATAGGGCTCTGAAGGGCCGCCTCCCCCGTCGCCGATACCGAAAAGGGAAACGAATTCATCGCATAGGTAATTTTCTGTAAACCGATCCTGGGCTTTTCCGGTTTCCAGGGGGCTGACTTTGGCGTTGTAAGTATCTTCTGGCAGGAAGTGGGTCACGATTTCCGTCCCGTCGATTCCTCTCCAGTTGAAGAGGTGAAAGGGGAATTTGTTGTACTGATTCCAGGATATTTTCTGGGTCATGAAAAAATCTATTCCCGCTTTTTTTAGGATTTGGGGCATGGCGGCGGAATAACCGAATACGTCGGGCAGCCACAGGTTTCTTACATCCTCCCCAAACTCATCCATGAAGAAATTCTTCCCATGGATAAACTGACGTATCATGGATTCACCGCTGGTCACGTTGCAATCTGCTTCTACCCACATCCCTCCCTGCAGTTCCCATCGGCCTTCGGCGACAAGCTTCTTTATCTTCCGGTACAAAGCGGGGTAATGATCCTTAACGAACTGGTAGTGCTGAGGCTGGGATGCCCCGAATATGTAATCGGGATACTGCTCTATGAGGGCTACTTGGCTGGCAAATGTTCTGGCGCATTTGCGGACAGTCTCCCTCACGGGCCATAACCACCCTGTGTCTATATGGGCATGTCCGATCCCTGTTACGGTCAGATCGGAATTATTTGCAGGAGTCCATAGGGTCGTGATAAACTCCCGGCACTTTTCGCTGTTCTCTGGGTTATCCATGTACAGATCTATCATTTGATTGAGTCTGTAAATCAGTTTTTCCCTTCTGGGTTTGTTCTCGGGGATATACTCTATAAGATCATAGAGAACCTTGACGTCCAGCCAGAGATGCCAGAGGGATTCGTTGAAGCGGCACAGGCTCATGTGGTTGACCCGGCCTTCCCGGCTCCCGTGGCGTTTGGGGTCATTCCGAGCGGGATCGCTCTCCTGGTCTACTCCGGAGAGGTGATTCGCCGCTGCTTCCACCCAGATTTCAAACTCATCTCCGGGAGACAAACTCCGGGGGAGGCGATAAACATCTTTGCTGTAGTTGCTGTCAAAGACCGAACCGTTGGTCAAACCGTAAACCGGAACTCCAGCTTCGTTGAAAATTAGGGCCTCCCCGTTAAAATCTAGATGTAGGGCCGCTTCTTTATCGGCCCATTCTCCCGGGATGGTTCCGGAGATTCGGAACCATCCGCTTTCCCATGTATCGCCCCATGTATCGCCTTCTTTGACTGGATTATATTTCCCGCTCAATCTTTCCGAGAAAGGGACGGGCTCCTGTGATAATCTGTATTCAGCCCTTAACGGGAGCTCGTTTGATAGGACCGATTTACCTATTCTCTTGTGGAAATTTCTTATGCGTTTTATGTTCTGTTCAGACCTTATTCTATGCATGATGCTTCTCCTGTGAACCTGCTTCGGATATAGTGTTATATATTTGTAAAACTACCTTTTTGTAAAGTACAATATATTCTAAATATAAATATTTCCCATAAAATATCCTCAATAGCGAGTTGAATGGAAGAAATTTATATAATATGTAAAAAAATATTGACTTCTGAGAGAAGTCAATATAAGATTGTGCCCATTAAGAATATAATGTTTTATAAGAAAGAATATATTGAAGATAAGCCTTTCTTAAAATTTCAGACTGATTTCTTTCCTCGATCACAGTCTTGAGGGCTTTTGTTTCAGGGAGCGCCCTTCTGGTGGAATCTCTGTTCTTTATTATTAATGGCATCATTAGAAACGTGGTTTCTAAAATAAAAAAAGGGGGCAAAAAGTGAAAAAAATATGCTTGATTCTTCTGGCTGTTACGTTATCGTTCTCACTTTTCTCAAATGGGCAGCAGGAATCTTCTTCTGCTGGTGTTGTTAATGACAATGGAGCTAAAGAGTCTCCGATGCTGGCGGCGATGGTTGCGAAAGGAGAACTTCCTCCTCTTGAAGACAGACTGCCTTCCGAGCCATATATCGCTAAAGTCAGCGAGCGGATCGGTTCTTACGGCGGAACGCTGAATCTCGTTTCCAATGAGGCTTCCAAACTGGGAGACGGAAGAAACGGCATCACCGTGGCTTCTCTGGTTAAAGCGGACACGGATACTACAACTGTCATTCCTCATCTGGCAAAAGACTTCTACTGGGAAGGGAATAAAACATTGGTTTTCGTTCTCCGGGAAGGGGTCAAATGGTCAGACGGCGTACCCGTCACCACCGAGGATGTTAAGTTCTGGTGGAATGATTATATCAATAACGAGACACTCCGGCCTCAGGGGCTGGACCAGTATTATATAACAAAACATGGCGCCATGCAGCTTGAAGTCGTGGATGACTACACTTTTAAAATGCACTTCCAGGATCCCAAGCCTATGATACTTGAGTGTCTGGCTCTGGAAAGTGAATTCATTTCCGGTTATCCCCTGATGCCGGCTCATTATATGAAGCAGTTCCATGAAAATTATGCTGATAAAGCCTCCCTTCAGGCGCTTATGGAAGAGGGCGGTTATGAAAACTGGAAACTTCTTTTTGAATCGCATGTTGAAGCATATTGGGATGCCAGATCCGAGCAGAATATCGGAGCTCCTTCTTTGAACTCCTATGTCGTCTCCGAGATTGGTGAGAATTATATCAAAATGGAGAGAAATCCCTATTACTGGAAAGTGGATTCCGAGGGACATCAGCTTCCCTATATTGATGAGATGCATATCCAGATTGTTGGAAAAGAGCTTTATCACGGAAAAGTCGCCACCGGAGAAGCCGATTTCGCCGGAAGACGGACGACCCTGGCTGAACTGGCCCTTTATAAGAGCGGTGAAGAGGCAGGGGATTATAAAGTCTATCTCTGGAACGCCGTAGGTGATGCGGACTATATGGTTCTTCTTAACTTCAACTCTTCCAACGAAGTGAACCATGAATTGATCAATAATCTGAAATTCAGGCAAGCCCTGTCCCTGGCAATCAACAGGGAAGATTTTAACGAAGTCATCAACTATGGGCTCGCTATCCCCCAGCAGATGACACTGCTTCCGACCTCAAAATTCTATAAAGAGGAATATGCACGCAGTTATGCTGATTTTAATTTGGACAAGGCCAATGCCATGCTGGATGAGCTGGGCCTGAAATGGGACTCCGGTCATGAATACAGACTGGGACCCGATGGGAAGACTCTCTCCTTCTATCTGGAGGAAGGTGGTGAACGAGCCATTGAAGCCTCCGAACTGCTCGGTGAATACTGGAAAAAAATCGGTTTGAAGCTGAATATTAAAGCCGTCGACCGGGACCTTTTTCATGAACATCTGAGGGATAATGTAGCGATCGATGTCCACCTGACGAAGTATGGGATGATGGATGGCGCTTTTATTGAGCGTCCCAATATGTTCATCCCCGTAGAGTATAACGGCACCGATGTGTGGGCTCCCCTATGGGCAAAATGGAGGCTCAATGAGTATGCCGGTGAAAGCAATCAGGATTATGAGAAGCCCCCGCAGAAGGTTGTAGATCTCATCGATACTTGGGAGAAGCTCAAGATCGAGGTGGATCCTCAGGAACAGATGAAGCTGGCCGATGTTCTTCTGAAGTCACAGTCCGATAATCTCTGGACTCTCGGGATTACTACCGGTGGTGTAAAACCCGTAATCGCCAGTAACAGGCTCGGGAACTTTATTCCCGACGGAACATATACATATGACTTTCTCCAGTATGCACAGTATATAAACGCTGACACCTGGTATCTAAAAAAATAAGTTAAGTGAAATATGAGTGTCCTATACCCGGGTTTCCAGGTACGGGGGCACTCATGGTTTCAAGGAGGTTCATTTGGCCGGTTATATCCTGAAGCGTTTCTGCTATATGCTTGTCATGCTTCTTGTCGTCAGTTTTGTCGCTTTTCTCGTTGTCCAGCTCCCTCCGGGAGATTATGTGACGACCCATATTAATGACCTTTTAGGGGATGGGCAGCAAATCTCCATGGATGAAGTCGCCGCTCTTCGCGCCGATTATGGACTTGATAAACCAGTTGCTGTACAGTATTTCAAATGGATTACAAAAATCATTTTCAAAGGGGATTTCGGCCGATCCTTCGCATATAACCGTCCTGTTCTGGATCTTATCGGTTCCCGGTTGGGGCTTACGGTCCTGATTTCCCTCTGCACCCTTATCTTCACCTATGCGATTGCCGTACCCATCGCTATTTATTCGGCCGTACACCAGTACTCTTTCGCCGATTATCTGGCATCATTCATCGGCTTTATCGGCATGGCAACGCCGAACTTTATTCTGGCCCTGGTCCTCATGCTGTTTCTGCATAATGTCTTCGGAGTCAGTGTAGGAGGCCTGTTCGCTCCCGAGTTTCAAGGCGCTCCTTTCAGCTGGGCCAAATTCTTTGATTTACTGAAACATCTTCCCGTACCTATTATTGTCATCGGCACGGCGGGAACGGCTGGAATTATCAGAACCCTGAGAGCCACTATGCTGGACGAATTGAAAAAACAGTATGTAGTAACGGCAAGAGCAAAGGGTGTGGAAGAAAAAAAAGTCATTCGAAAATACCCTGTACGCATCGCTCTTAATCCCATGATCAGCGGGATGTCCGGATTATTGGTAACTATTATTTCCGGTTCGACGATAACAGCCACTGTTCTTAACCTGCCGACTCTGGGCCCTCTGCTTCTGGATGCGCTTCTCAAGCAGGATGTCTACTTGTCTGGGGCCATCATTCTATTTCAAAGCATAATGGTATTCGTCGGAACCTTTTTGTCTGATATGGTCCTGATGCTGGTTGATCCGAGGATAAGGTTTGAGAAATGATAAATATTTTTAAACATCGTGAAACAAAAAAGAAAAAAGAAGAAGACTCCGATGCCTACTATATGGCGACTCAGTGGGAGTTGATGCGAAGAAAATTCGTTAAGCACAAACTGGCCCAGGTCAGCGGGATCATACTGATTATATTCTATGTCGTAGCCATATTCTGCGGGTTTATTGCACCCTACGACAAGATTACCCGTCATGACAAATATAATCTGGCGCCCCAGAGGATGTACTGGAAAAATGAATCAGGCATTCATCCTTTCAAGCCTTTCGTGTACGGTCTGGAAAGAACCCTCGATAAGGAGACATTCACCTGGGTCTATGAGGAAGATAGGAGCAGGATGTATCCCGTCAGATTTTTCGTAAAGGGAGATGAATACAAATTCTGGGGACTTTTCAAAACAACCCGTCACCTTTTTGGTATTGATCAGACAGGAACGGATGGGGATGGCACGCTCCATCTTCTGGGAACGGATAACCTCGGAAGAGACCTATTTTCCCGTATTCTCTACGCGTCCAGGATTTCTCTATCCATCGGATTGATCGGAGTTTTTCTGAGTTTTATCCTGGGAGTGCTTCTCGGCGGTCTTGCCGGGTATCTCGGAGGGAGAGTGGATATGGTTATATCCAGGATTATTGAGTTCCTCCAGTCTATCCCTAACATCCCTCTCTGGATGGCCCTGGCCGCGGCCCTGCCTCCGGAATGGTCGGCTTTCTCCGTTTATGTGGGAATCACTGTCATATTGTCCATTGTCGGATGGACAGGATTGGCAAGAGTCGTCCGCGGGAAGTTTCTGGAACTGCGGGAAGAAGACTATGTCATGGCAGCAAAAGCTTCCGGGGCCAGTACCTTTACGATAATCCGAAGACATCTCGTCCCTTCATTTCTTAGTTACCTGATTGTAAATATTACCCTTTCCGTTCCCGGCATGATTCTGGGGGAAACAGGTCTTAGTTATCTGGGACTGGGACTTCGGGCTCCCATCGTAAGCTGGGGAGTTCTGCTGCAGCAGGCACAGAACTTCAGTGTCGTCTCTCTCTACCCCTGGATAATGATTCCGGCAATATTTGTCATTGTTGCCGTTTTGGCTTTCAACTTTCTGGGCGATGGTCTGCGTGATGCGGCTGATCCGTACAAATAACGAGGAAATATTGTGAACGATGAAATATTGCTTCAGACATCTAACCTGAAGATTCAGTTTAGTCTGGACGAGGGGATTCTTAAAGCCGTTGACGGTGTTGACATAAGCATAAAGAAAAGTACTGTAGTAGGGCTTATCGGAGAATCGGGATGCGGTAAGAGTGTGACTTCCCGGGCCATAATGCGCATTCTTGATGAACCGGGAAAGATTACCGATGGGACGATAACTCTCAATAATGAAAGCGGTGCTCATGAACTCACATCTTATGAGAAAAACTCGAAGGAGATGAGGGCTATCAGGGGTAAGGATATCTCTATGATCTTCCAGGAGCCTATGACAAGCCTTTCTCCCGTACATACTATCGGTGAACAGATAAGCGAAGCAATCCACCTTCACAGAACCGAGGATAAGGATGAGGCTTACAGAATCGTAATTGATATGCTGACTAAGGTGGGGATCTCAAATCCCGAGCAACGGTATTCCGAATATCCCCATCAGCTGTCAGGAGGTATGCGGCAGCGGGTCATGATTGCCATGGCATTGAGTTGTAATCCGTCCCTGCTAATTGCCGATGAACCGACTACTGCCCTGGATGTGACCGTTCAGGCTCAGATTCTGGAGCTTATGTCCGATTTGCAGAAGAAGCTTGACATGTCGATTCTCTATATTACCCATAACCTCGGGGTGATAGCTGAGATGGCCGATGAGGCCTATGTCATGTACCTTGGGAAGATCGTAGAGCACGGAACGGTAAAGCAGGTATTTGAGAAACCCCTTCATCCATATACGAAGAGACTTATCAAGTCCATACCTCGTTTCCAGGCCGAAAATCCCGAAGAACTGGACTCCATCAAAGGAAATGTTCCCATTCCGATCAATATGCCTCCCCAGTGCGGCTTTTGTTCCCGGTGTGAGGAGGTCGTATCGGATAAGTGCGGAACGGCCTATCCCGGGCTTATTGAGCAGGAACCGGGCCATTTTGTCAGATGCTTTAGGCTTTCCGATGTCGAGGAGGAGATGGCGTGAGCGATACAGTTGCAGATATCCCAATCCTGGAACTTAAGGGATTGAAGAAATATTTTCCCATTGAAAAGGGTTTTTTGAAAAGAAAATCAGGGGATGTCAAAGCGGTCGATGACATAAATCTGAAAATCTTTCAGGGCGAGAATGTAGGCTTGGTCGGGGAGTCCGGCTGCGGTAAGTCTACCCTGGGAAGATGTATAACCAAGTTGTACGATATCACTCAGGGAGAGATCCTCTTCAGAAAGGATAATGAAGAAGTCGTCGATTTATCGGGTCTTAATACAAAGGAGATGCTTCCTTTAAGGAAGGAGCTCCAGATTATTTTTCAGGATCCCTATGCTTCCCTGGATCCGAGAATGACGGTTATGGATATTATCGGGGAACCTCTTCTATATCAGAAAGACCCTGACTTGAAAGAGAAAGTAAAAGAGATAATGCAATTGGTCGGGCTTGAGGTGAAACATTTGAACCGGTACCCTCATGCCTTCTCAGGAGGTCAAAGACAGAGAATCGGTATTGCCCGGGCCCTTGTTACCAATCCCAGATTCATTGTTGCCGATGAGGCGGTAAGTGCCCTTGATGTTTCCATTCAGGCGCAAGTTATCAATCTGCTGAAAAGTCTGCAGAGAAAACTGGGGCTGACGATACTCTTTATCTCCCATGATTTGACAGTGGTACAGCATATCTGTTCCAAAGTAGCCGTTATGTATGTCGGGAAAATTGTTGAAGTTGCCGATACAAGGGAGCTTTTCTCTTCTCCGAAGCATCCCTATACGGAAGCTCTTATGTCTTCCGTACCATCTATGGATCTGAATAGAAAGATGGATCGTATTGTTCTTCAGGGCGATGTGGCCAATCCGGCCAATCCTCCTTCGGGATGCTACTTCCACCCGCGTTGTTCCCATTGTCGGGACATCTGCAGGGAAAGGACTCCTGATTTGCGAGAGGTCAGCCCCGGTCATTCCGTCGCCTGTCACAGGGCGGAAGAACTGAGTTTGAACGGCGTTTATTAGAAATATGATTAAGGAAAAATAATGGCTACTCTACCTTTTGTACGGCCATGGCCTCATGGGACGATTCCGTATGTCATAGAGCATTCCGGAAAAAACAAGATACTTAAGACAATCAGAATGATTGAAGAAGAGACTCCCTTGAAATTCACTCCCCGTACGGGGGAGCAGGATTATATTCTTTTTGTCAATGGGGATGAAAATATTGTCGTAAACCCGGAGTGGAATCCACCCTATGAGACATCCGATGTTCTGGGATTCTGCCGGGGAGAGAGCAGGGTAATCCTTAAGGATGATCCCTGGCTGGCTCTCCATGAACTGGGGCATGTCATCGGGTTGATTCATGAGCATCAGAGATCAGACCGGGATCTTTATATCGCCCTGTCCCCTGACGAATGTGATCCCAACTGGACTATACTGAAGGAGTCGGTGAATTACGGTCTCCCCTATGATGGACGTTCCATGACACATTACGGACTGGATTGGCAGGGTAGAGATGCTAAATGGAAAAAAGGGGAGAATCCCGGGCAGCAATGGTCCAGACTCACGGAAACGGATATCAGATCGATCAGGTATTTGTATGGCTATCAAAGCCATAGTACTTCCATATGTTAGGCGGGGAGACAGTTAGTGTTTATATTGCCATCAACAATTGAAAAGGCCGAAGAGAGTGCCTCTTCCTTCCTGGGCCGGGACAGTAAACTTTTTGCCATGTTTCAAAATTGTTTTACCAACACCCTGGAGACCACCACCAGAGACATGGGGGATAACAGGTATTTCATTTTTACCGGTGATATTCCCGCTATGTGGCTGAGGGATTCATCGGCCCAGATAAACCATTATATCCCCTATGCCAATGAGGACGGATATCTCCGGAATGTCATCGAAGGATTATTGAGGAAACAGTATCAGTGCATTATCACTGATCCTTATGCTAATTCCTATAACCAGGGAGAGGAAGGATATCACTACGGAAAGGATCAAACTCTTCAGAATCCTTGTGTTTGGGAGAGAAAGTATGAAGTCGATTCTCTCTGCTCTCCCATCCGACTGGCCTATAAGTACTGGAAGGCAACGGGAAGAATTGATCATCTAAATAGTGATTTTTTAGTTGTTGCCAACATAATTCTCGACCTGTGGATACTTGAGCAGAGGCATGAACAGTCTTCCTATAGGTTTGAACGTCCCGATGATGTCGAAACAGATACATTGAAAAATGGGGGCCGGGGAACTCCGGTCGGTTATACGGGCATGACCTGGTCCGGATTCCGTCCAAGTGATGATGCCTGTGCGTACGGCTACTTGATTCCTTCCAATATGTTCGCATCGGTTGTTCTCGGGTTCCTGGAAGAGATCGCCCGGGATATTTACTGCGATGCCATCCTTGAAAAGAGGTGCAGGTCCCTCAAGCATGAAATACAAAGGGGAATTGAAGAGTTCGGGATTGTGGAACACCCTGAGTTCGGGAGGATATTTGCCTATGAGGTGGACGGACTGGGACATTATAACTTGATGGATGATGCTAATGTTCCCAGTCTTCTTTCGCTGCCCTATATCGGATATTGCGGATCTGATGATCCTGTCTACAGGAACACGAGACGTTTCATATTGAGCGGTAACAATCCTTACTATTTCTCGGGATCGCACGCGAAAGGAATCGGGAGCCCCCATACTCCTGCCGGTTATATCTGGCACATAAGCCTGATCATACAGGGGTTAACTTCTGCCGACCAGGATGAGATAAAAAAAATATGGGAGCTGCTGGAGACTACCGATGGAGGAACATTATATATGCATGAAGGGTTTCATGCTGATAACCCGGGTCTATATACAAGAAAGTGGTTTGCCTGGGCAAACAGTCTTTTCAGCGAGTTTGTTTTAACGGAAGCCGGAAAGGCTCCGGCAAAAGGACGAAGATAGGAATCTTAAGGTCAATGACAATGGATAAATTAATGCACAAAGAACGTTTTTTTTCAGCGCTTCCCAGAATGGAGGCTCAATTCGGTAATCTTATCACTTTGAGGGAGCGGACCAATTCTTCCGTCCCCGGGCTATCCCAGGGGTTTCTTGCTTCCCTAATTCAGTTTCAGCCCATGCTGGAGATACATCTTCTGGATGAATCGGATAATCCGGTCACCTGGAAGGAAGTGGAAAAAAAGATTGATCCAGTGGAGAGTGTTCGGGTCTTTGAGGCTGACGGCCTGATCCTTACCCAGAAAACCCTTGTCCAAGGTAACGATATCCTTATGGATATTTCGCTCAGCCGGAGTGAGACATGCACAGGGGAATTTAAATACGAACTTTCGGGGGCCTGCCTTTTCTCTCCCCAGGGAGTCCCCTATCATTGGGATGAGGAACGGAACGTATCCTGGAATATAGAATCCAACCGGGAAATGCGGGGGAAGTGGCAGGATGATGTGGAATTCCGCTTTGCCTTTTCCGAAGACCTGTGCGGCTTTCAGGTGGGAAGTCTGGCCGAGGAAAAAATTGCCAAAGAGCACTACTTTACCAGTTTCAATCTGAAGAAGAGGTTTACCTATTATGTCCCTCGGGACAACCGTCTTGGCGCAGGAGGCTCTAGGGTGAGCACCAGAAATGTTTCCTACTCGGCTATCTGGGAACCGGATTTTGATGAACAGGGAGTGGCCGTTCTGGCATTTAGATATACCCTTGGGAAGAATCTGCCCCAGGATTTTCCCATGGCAGTGACCGAATACGAAAAACGGCGGAGTGAAATCCAGAAAGAGTGGGATGAGTTTGTTGAAAAAATTCCTCCCTTTACCTGTGGTGATAAGGATCTTGAGCGGATATATTACACAAGCTGGTATGTCCTTAAGGCTGCCCGAATCTCCATGGAAGAAGAGCGTTTCCGTTTTCCCTTTACCTCAGTAAATAAATTTCATTATTATAACCAATTCTTCTGGGATTCCGCTTTTCAGGCCATAGCCTGGCTCTGGTTTAATGACGGAGAGCCTGCCGAGAATGAGATGAAGAACTTTGTCGCCCACCAGTGGCGGAACGGTATGATCCCCTATGAGCTTTTCATGTTCTCCATCAACAGCCGTGAATGGATGGACGGAGACGGGAAAAGCACGGGGACGACTCAGCCTCCTGTCATTGGAATCACAATTTCTGAAATTTTCAAGAAATTCCAGAATAAGGAATATCCGGCGTTCTTCTATGATTCCCTATTGAAATATGAGACCTGGCTGAGCGTTTACAGGGATCTGGGAAGACGGGGGCTTTCGGCATACGTCAATATCTGGGAAACGGGCTGGGATAACAGTCCGCGTCTGGATGATGCGGCCCGTAACCGCGTGTTGGATCCTTATATAGAAGGGGTAGATTTTAATGTTTACATCTACTTGCTCAGAAAAACCATACTGGATATGGCCCGCTGGCTCGGAAAGCCGGAACCGGAAGAGGTACGAACAAGGATGGAAATGTGCCGTGCCAGCATGAATGAATTCATGTATGAGAAGGGGGATGGTTTCTACTATGACCTGGAGGCAGGAACGGATAAGAAGGTTAAGGTAAAAACCGCGGCGGGGATTCTAACTCTTATGACGGATATTCCCGATGAGAGCCAGAGGAAAAGAATAGTGGAGCAGTATGTCATGTCCGAAGAGGAATTTTTAACCGGAGCTCCCTTTCCTTCTGTCAGCCGAAGCGAAGACAGCTATGACCCTCAGGATTTCTGGAGAGGTGCTAACTGGCCCCAGATCACCTGGTCTCTTCTGTACGGGCTGAAAGATGATAACCCCGAAGAAGCAGGCGTTATTCTGGATAGATTTTTGGATAAAACATCAAGAAATGACAATTGCTACGAGTACTACCACTCGGAAACCGGTGAAGGTGCCGGGCTGCCCTTTCAGGGATGGGGGGCTCTTTATACCGACTTTGTCATTCGTTTTGTCGCAGGTTTGAATCCAACGGAAAAGGGATTTCGCTTTCGTCCCGTATCAAAAAAGTATACCGACTTTTCCCTGGAGAATGTTGTTGTTAAGGATCATATCCTGAATATAAGCAGGTCCGGAGAAAGCTGGTCAATTTCGTGGGAAGGCATGGGGGAACTGGAATTTTCAGGTTCAGCCTCATTTGAAGCGGAGATCATAGGGAACTACGTTGTCGTTCATGTGGAGTCAGGCTGTGAGGCAGAGATGAAAACTTCCGGTAACATACGGTTAGGAGAGAACGATGGCTGATTATGATATTGTTATGATGGGGCATGTCTCCAATGATATTATGATCTTTTACGACGGAAGCCGTCAGGATTTTCTCGGAGGTCCGGTCATCTACTCATCGGCTTCCGCTTCGGCTGCCGGAGCAAAAGTTCTGATCGTCACAAAAGCTTCGTTCGAAGATACTCCTAAGCTGGATTACCTCCGTGATGAAAGTGTCGAACTGGTTGTTGTTCCGTCCGGGAACTCTACATCGATAAAAAATGTCTATCATACAAAGGATCAGGAGCGTAGGAGTACGACTCTCCTGTCCCAGGCGGAATATTTCTCCCTTGCCGATGTGCCTTCTGAAAAAGCAGCCATATATCATCTTGCGGGACTTTTTTATGGGGAAATCCCCTCGGAAATGATTGTTCCTCTTTCAAAGAGGGCCGCCGTGGCCATTGATGCTCAGGGCCTCTTACGCTGTAGTGTCGATGGGGAAATGCTTTACCGGGACTGGGCGGAAAAACGGGAGTTGCTGCCCTATATCACCTATCTCAAGACCGATGCCGCGGAAGCCGAAATACTTACCGGTACGGATGACAGGGAAAAAGCCGCTCGTCTGTTAGCCGATTGGGGAGCTAAGGAGGTCATGGTTACCCACCATACGGAAGTCATTGTCCTGGTGGACGGAATAATCCACCGGGCTCCCTTTAACCCTGAGAACCTGTCCGGGCGGACGGGGAGGGGAGATACATGTTTCGCCTCTTACCTGGCCAGGCGTCTGAAATATGGACCGGAAGAGTCTGTTAAATTCGCAGCGGCTTTAACAAGTATGAAAATGGAAAAGCCCGGCCGTTTCTCCGGTTCCGAGAAAGAAGTCATCGATCGGATAGGTTAACCGCTCAAGCCGGCGGCCAGGCCGGCATTCCCCTCATTTCCCGGTAAAATTCTCCACAATAAAATCCCTCCCGGCCATGAGCTCATCCAGCATCGATGTCCTGGCGTTATCCTGGTCAATAACAAGTCCTGTTTCCATGAGAGGCATTTGTCCCAGGAAGGGTATGATCGACAGATGATCCACGTCCCCCTTTCCGATGGGGGTGCAGATTATCTCGCCCTTGGACGATTTCTGACCGATCAGCAGGTCCTTGAAGTGAATGCTGTAAATCCGGCCGGAGTAATCCGCCAGAATCCGCTCCACCGGACCTTTGCCGGCTTCCATCCAGCCGATGTCGGGCTGGAGCGACAGGGTAGGGATATGGTCCAGCAGCATTTCCAGAACGGTCTTCTCTCCGGCGGCAGACATTTCCCTGTCGTGATTGTGGTAGGCCAGATGAATGCCCTCGGTTTCAAAGGCACGGCTTGCTTCGGTCAGCTGACCGGCCACCGCCCGGGCCGCCTCCCATGAGTCCAGAACGCAGCTTATCACGTACTGCTTCAGTCCGTTGGCCTTGGCAAAGTCAATCATTCGGCGCAGATTGTCCGTCAGGGCCGTATCGTAGGCGGTGGCGAAGAAGAGATGGCACGACTCAATCGCGAGACCCTTGTCCCGCATATATTTCATTTTCCCGGGGGCTTCTTCGGCAGACCAGATACAGCCGGGCATTTTCCCGAAAATCTCTCTGATCCGGATCACTTCCTCGGCAACACGGGGATCTTCTTCCCCGAAATAGAGGCCCATTTCATAGGCCTCAAAGTCATTCTCCGTCAGATACCGGACAGTCCCTTCGAAATCGTTGCTCAGCTCTTCTCTGATAGCAAAACCCTGCACCGCCACTTTCATCATTCCCGATTCCTCCCTGTTCTCTCCGTCGGGCTGTTCCCGACGGATAAATTGTGCCACAGCTTCGGCGGGAAGTCTATTGTTTTTTTATCCGGCGGGAGGATCCCGGTGCCTAGGGAATATACTTTTTTATCGTGGAGAAAAGGTTTTTTTCCGAAACCGGCTTAATCAGGATATCGGAAAATCCCGACTGGTAGAAACGGTGTATATCTTCCTTCTGGGAGAAGGCGGTCACCGCAATCACGGGTATCCGGAAATCCTCTTTTATTTTTCCGATGTCATTCATCACCTGGAGACCGCTCAGCTCCGGCAGCCCTATATCCATCAGCACCAGATCATAGGTATTTTCTATGAGTTCGGCCAGGGCTTCCTCGCCGTTGATCACCTGAACCACCCGGCATCCCGAGTCTTCCAGCAGCTTCTCAAGGTAGTACATGGAGACCACATCGTCCTCAACGAGCAGAACGGATAGGGACTTCAACACCTTGTCATCCTTCGGTTCCATGACGTTTTCCCCGTTTGCTTCATGTTCCGGTATATGGATATGAAAAACCGTTTCATGGTTTACCGACGTAAAATCGATGGAGCCGTCCATGGCCAGGACAAGATTCCGGACGATCGCCAGACCCAGCCCCAGACCGCTCTGATCCTTGACATAGCGGTTGGACTGCGTAACGAAGGGCTTGAAAATCTCATCCCCTATATCCTCGGGGATTTCGGGCCCCTCGTTTTTGACGGAAACATCCAATCCCTTCTCATAGGTATATTTAATGAGGATTTCCCCTTTCTCCGAATACTTTATGGCGTTGTTCACGAGATTGTTCAGAATCTGGAGAAGCCTGTCCAGATCGCCGACAAAAAGACCGGATACTTCGGGGTGGCAGATTTTGAGGGTCACTCCCTTTTCCCGGCACTGGGTTATGTAAAGGCTTTCCAGATTCTCGAAAATCGTCCTTACGGATAACTCTCTGTACCTGAAGAGAATCGTATGGTTTTCCAGCTGGGTGTAATCGAGCATATTATTGATAAGAAACGAGAGATGCTTTGCCGAATAGTCCGCCAGATTCAGGTAAAGTTCGTTTGATTCTTCATCGGGGCTGTTCTTTTTCAGAAGATGCAGCATCCCGAGGATTCCGTTCAGCGGGGTTCTCAGTTCATGGTTGATCTGGGACAGGAAGAGAGATTTGGCGGCATTGGCCTTTTCCGCTCTTTCCTTCTCAATTTTCAGTTCCCTCGTCCTTTTTTCAATCTCGATTTCCAGTTTGACGTTGAAATTGAGGATCTCCTCCATGGATTTTTTCAGTCTGATATGGGTGCGGACGCGGGAGAGCACATCCTTGGCCACGAATGGCTTGGTTATATAGTCGGAGCCTCCCGCATCGAATCCCCGGACCTTTTCCCGGCCTTCCAGGGCTCCGGAAATGAAAATGACAGGTACCGGTTCAAGGGCCGGTTCGTTTTTTATCATTCGGCACAGTTCAAGGCCGTCAATCCCGGGCATGTTGATATCCAGGAGAAAGAGGTCGGGAGGATTATCCAGGGCATATCCCAGAACCTGGGAGGAAGAATTGAAAGGTACGACATGGTAACTGTTTTCAGATAGAATGTCCTGAAGAAGATTTACAATAAATATATCGTCGTCGACGATGATAATATGTCCGTTGTCCATTTTCATTTCCTTCAACTATTGGTCAGTCTGACAATGGGAGATTAAATAATCGGCCAATTGAAAAATCATCCGCTCAAATTGTGTGATATCTGCTCTATCGGGAAAAGGAAAAATCCTTGTGTAAATATTAGTGTTGTTCCCCTGGTCCGGGAGGAGGACTTTGATTCCGGGGGCATCTTTCTCAAGGGTATAGGCGACACGGGCATGAACCCTGTCTTTCCGGTCAATCCCGGGGGAAGACTCATCATTCGAACGGATAAAAAGCTGCCGTAATAAACCGGTCATCAGATAATCGTATTTACTAAACACCGGACCGGGGGATTTGTTGATAACCACGGCCAGGAGCTTCTTTCCGAAATCAAAGATGAACTCCACGTCGCTCCCCGAGTAGGGAAGTTCTTCCGTTCGTGCCGCTTTACGGCTTTCATTATAACGGAACTCCGGAATGTAGGTTCCCTTCGGAAGAGAGATGATTATCTCGTCATGCTCGCCGTCCGATGCGTAATACTGAGTGAGCCTGTCGCGCAGACGCTTCGCCTCGACCCGGATTCTCGGATTCAGCTGCTGATCGAAATTGTGGTCCAGGCCGAAGGCTTCCACGGCAATGGAGTACTCTTTTATCTGATCGATGCTTCCTTCCAGCGTCTGGCTGCAGACGTATTTCAGAAAACTGACCGATCTTTTTGACGATTTAAACAGTTCGTGGGTGAATATTCTATCAAGTTGTAAAAAGATTGCTTCCTTATCCATTACCCTTATCCCGATTATATAATAAATGGGAACGAATTAAACCCGTTTCCCCCTATGTAACGGTTACGCCTCCTCTGTTACCTTTTCCCCTCTCCCAGCAGAGCTGTCACCTTATTTATCAGTTCGTTCAGCTGGAGCGGTTTTTGAATGAAATCGGCGTCTTCCAGTAACTGGTACTCCTTTTCCCCCGATATATCCAGGTATCCCGACATGAAGAGGCCGCGACCTTCAGGGTTGTATGTCCTGTACTGTCGGTACAGGTCAAAACCGTTTCTGCCCTGAAGTACAATATCGGTCAGGAGGAGCGAAATGGGAACGGGGCTGTCTGCCATCACCTGCAGAGCCGCCTCGGCACTTTCGGCCGAAAGTACCCTGAGGCCGTGGCGGGAGAGCATGGAGGACGCCACGGCCCTTACCTGAGCGTCATCTTCCACCAGCAGAACCGTAGCCCCGGGAGAATCGGCGGTGCTGCCCGGTGACGGGGCGCCGTCCCCCGTAGGCCCGGTCATCTTTTCCGCTGAGGGGAATTGAACCGTGACCACCGTTCCCTGATTCACCCGGCTCGAAAAATCAAGCCTCCCCTTATGCTGTTTGACAAGTCTCTGAACATTCGCCAATCCCAGCCCGGTACCCTTGTCTCCCTTCGTCGAAAAGAAAGGTTCCATTATGTGGTCCAGGTCATTCTGGTCTATACCGCATCCCGAATCATGAACCGATAGGGTGACCAAGGGGGGATTTGATCCCTCCTTTATTCCGGTCTTAATGACAAGGGAGCCTCCGTCGGGCATGGCATCCTGAGAATTGACCGCAAGATTCATGAGTATCTGCTCTATTTTTCCCGAATCGGCGTTGATCAGGGGAATTTCGGGACAGAGATCGAGGGTGAAGCTGATATTCTCCTTAATCGTCCTCTGCAGAAGGGAGGAGAAATTGGTTATCAGAGTATTGAGATTCAGAAGCTGGAAATCCAGTTCATGCCTGCGGCTGAAGGTCAGCAGCTGTTTGACCAGTTTTCTGGCCCGTTCTCCCGCTTCATAAATCTGTTGTATCCTCTTTTGCCTTGTTGCACTTTCATCGGAAGGGTCAATCAGCAGTTCGCTGTAGCCGAGTATGGGAGTCAGCATATTATTCAAGTCATGGGCGATTCCTCCGGCCAGCCTGCCGATGGACTCTTCCTTCTGCGCCTGATGGAACTGCTCCTCCAGTTCCCGGTTCTCCTCCTCTATTTTCAGCTGATCGGTGATGTCCCGCTTTACGCTGACAAAATTCGTTATGGCTCCCTCGTGGTTCATTACGGGAGTGATGGTCACGACTCCGGTATAGAGGGTGCCGTCCTTTCTCCTGTCGCAGAGCTGCCCATTCCACATTTTCCCCGACTTGATGTTCTGCCACAGGTCCGTGAAAACAGAGGGTTCCATGGTGCCGCTGTTAAGAAACCTCGGGTTTCTGTTTTCCGCTTCGGCAAAGGTGTAACCGGTGAGCTTCTCAAAGGAGCTGTTCACATAAATGATGTTCCCCTCGGAATCGGTGATAAAAATACTGTCCGAGCTATGATCCACGGCGGAAAAGAGAATATCCCTCTCCGCGGCGTTTTTCTTCTCTTCCGTAATGTCCTGGATACTTAAGACGTAACCTTTGGATCTATCCTCCGAATCAATGCGGACCGTGCGGATAAAAATATTCACGGGACTCCCGTTTTTGTGGAGACAGACCGTTTCGACTTTGCTGAATCCCCCCCGGCTTATCTGATCGGCTTCCAGGTTCATCACCCGCAGATATTCATCCATATCGGCGAACAGCTCGCAGGAGGCCCGGTTAATCAGCTCCTCCTGGGAATAGCCCAATATGGTGCATACCCTGTCATTTACCTGGGTAAACTGAAAGCGGTCGTTCAATACGGCAATTCCGATCGGGGCAATCCTCAGGACTCCCTGGTAGAACTCCTCCCTTTCGGTGAGCAGTTTGATGAAATCCTTCCTTTTCTCAATGAACTCCCTCTGCTTCAGGCTCTGATAGGCGATAGTCACCTGCTGTTTCATTATGGTGTTGAGAAAAGCTACCCTTTTGTTGAACTCTTCATAGGTATACTGGGGCAGCCTGTTGTAGGCTCTTTGCAGTTCTATCGGATCGGCGCCGATTATTTCGGCGTACTGTTTTATATCGATGTTGTCATGGCCCATTTCCCGGGCCTGGCCGACCAGCCATGTGGCGACATGACGGCCGTCTATGATAATGGGGGACCAGGAGTCCAGAAGGCCGCCGCTCTGGCAGCGGTAGATCTTATATTCTCCGTTCTGGCTGTAGAGCGCCGTATCGGATTTTATGCAGTCAATGCTGCCCTTTTTCGTCTTTCGTATCAATTGGCAGTATTCGCTGAAGCGGGAGGGGGGCAGAAGGGGAATCCCGTCAACTCCCGTGATAATGGATGCCAATCCGGTCATCTCCGCGAAGGATTTCTGAATCTTCCCTATCTGGTCCAGATCCACCAGATCCTCAAAGCGTAAATCGTTCCCCTGCTCCTCCTGATTATCATCGGGGGAGTACATCGACAGCATTCCCCTATCGATGTTATCGGAGAATATCTCTGTGAACGTGATGTAATAGACAATCTGCCTTCCCGGAAAAGAACTGACCCGGCTGATAAAGACCTTAAAGAAACGGGTCTCCCCCTTATCTATCCTTATTTCGGGAATAATGTAGGTATAGATGTTTTCCAGGGATTTTTTCGCGACAAGCCACTTCTGATAGAGAAAGCTGTTATTGAGGGCTTCGAGGCTTTTCCCCAATATCTCCCGGGCTTTCACAAGGAGTATTGATTCCGCCTGCTCATTAAAAGAGAGAACGATCCCTTCGTCGTTTAAGGAAATCACCGCTTCACTCTGCTGCTGTATTTTCCGGGAATACATCCGCCCCATGTTATGATTCTCCTCCCGGAGCCTTCTCGACCAGAGCGCATAGGAGGCGTCTTCCGATAATATGTTCAGAAGATTGCGGAAAAAGGGCTCTCCCGTAAAATCGGATATGAGGGAGAAATAGAGAACTCCCAGAAGGATCTCGTCATAGACCAGGGGAATCAGCAGGGACTGTCTTGATTCGGCGGGGGAGCGGAGCGGACATCTCGCGCACCAGGATTCGGCGCTCCTGATGATGAATGCTTCTTTTTTTTCCAGGGCGTGTTTAAGGCAGGCCGGTACAAAGCCCAACTTAAAGGCCTCCTCTATGGCCGAACGGTTCTCATCCTCTCCCCAGACGGCATAACCGGCAATCCGGTGGTCCCTGTCGGAGAGGACAAGCCAGGCCCCGCGGACGTCTGTCCAGTCCGTGAGGGAGAGGCAGATCTTATCCAGAAGTTTCTCGATATTACTTTCCGTCCGGATCTTCTGGTGGATCGTATTCTTGATGGGGAGAATCTCTATATTTTCCGATAATGAATCTTGTGCCATTAATTGATAAACTCCAGAAAAATCTTGGAAGAAAGGTATAAATGCATTTTTACAAGATTACAATATCAATTTTTACAAAAATGGGTAAGATAACCTCAAAACTTATAGAGATGATTTCATATTTGTAATAAATCAGGAGACCTTCAGGTCCGTCTTTTTCGACAAAAATTGATCATCATGAAATTTCTCTTTAATACTGAGGATCTCGTCCCTGTTATCCAGAAAAACTTCAACCAGCTCGGGATCGAATTTCCGTCCCTTCTGCTCTTCCAGATAGGCAAAACACTCTTCATCGGTCCAGGACTCCTTATAGGGCCGCGAGCTGCCCAGGGCGTCAAAAACATCGGCGATGGACACGATTCTCGCTTCCAGGGGAATCTCATCCCCTATCAGGCGGTAGGGGTAGCCGCTCCCGTCAAAATTCTCATGATGAAAACGGGCGATATTGACGGCGCACTCCAGGAGCCGGTCCGTCAGGGGAAGATTATCCGTCTCAAAATCCAGTGGGGAGATAAAGGAGCCGAGAAACTGGCTGGAGAGAATCTCCCCCCCGTAGAGGGTGTGTTTCTGCATCTCCCTGTACTCCTTGCTGCTCAGTTTTCCCCTTTTAAGGAGAATGGATTCGGGAATGCCGATCTTGCCAATATCATGGAGGGGGGAGGCCATCTGTATTTCCCGGGCGAACAGGCTGTTGTTCCTGTGTGACTGAGCGAGTAGGGTGCTGTATTTCGAAACGCGGATAAAGTGCTGCCCCGTTTCGAAGTCCTTATATTCGGCGGCTTTCGAGAGAATCCCGACCAGGCGGCTGCGCGATTCCAGGAGTTCTCTGTTTCTCTCTTCCAGTTCGGCCGTCCTCTGCCTGACAAGATCCTTGAGATGCTTGCGGTAATTGTTGTTTTCCAGGATGAGCTCCCTCTTCTCCAGGACATTCTTTATTTTCAGCCTGAAGTCGGAGATCCCCTTTATGGGCTTCTGGATATAGTCGCCTATACCTATATGTATCGCTTCAATGGTCTTCTGCATATCCTGATTTCCCGACACAATGACATAGGCCGTATCGGGGAATCTCTTGCTGGCCTCACGGATAAAATCGAAGCCGCTCATCTTTCCGGGCATGATCAGATCCACCAGGACGAGGTCTACCTTTACCGACTGCATCAGATTCAAAGCCATATCGCCGTCTTCCGCCTGAAGAACAAGGTAGTTGCTGCTCAGTACGGAATCCAGCATATCCCTGATATATTCATCATCATCCAGTATGAGAATTTGCTGTTTAACATCCATTATTCTGTCTTTTCCTTTTATTCCGTCTGTCGTCCGAATCAGAACTCAATAAAATCTCCGTCCGATCCGCTCTCTTCCGAAGAAAGCCGGTTGATGCTTCCCGTCAGCGATGCCAGAAGAAGGCGGGAAGGATTACTTCTTTTCTCTTTTCTGGGCTGGGCGACGACGGCGGCGGTCTGAGCTTTCCGGCTCCGGTCGGACTCCTGCACCTTAAAGAAGTTGACCACATCCACCATCATCTGGGCGTGGGATGATAATTCCTCGGACATGGATGCCAGTTCTTCCGAGGCGGAAGCGTTCTGCTGAATGACCATATCGAGCTGGGTTACCGCTTCATTCACCTGGGCCGATCCCCGGTTCTGCTCCTCGCTGGCGTAGGCAATCTCTTCCACGAGTCCGGCCGTGCCGATGATATCGGGTACTACATTCTCAATTTTTACCTGGGCCTGATCCGCTTTTCTGACGCTCTCCCGGGTTATCTCGGTAATTTCCTTGGCGGCCGTTCCGCTTGAAACGGCAAGCTTTCTGACCTCCGATGCCACTACCGCGAAACCCTTGCCCGCTTCTCCGGCCCTCGCCGCTTCAATGGCCGCATTCAGGGCCAGGAGGTTCGTGTTTCTCGCCAGCTCTTCCACAATGGAGATTTTCTGATCGATTATCTTCATCGCTTCCACCGTCTCCTTTACCGAGCGGCTGCTGTCCTCTATCTCGGAGGCCACGTTTTTCGCCATGCTATTGGAACGGGAGGCGTTCTCCGTGTTCTGCTGGATATTGGCGTTGAGCTCTTCCATGGAGGCGGCTATCTCTTCCATGTTGGCCGCCTGCTCGGTGGAGCCGGAGGATATCTCGCTGGCAGAGGAGGCTATCTCCTCGCTGCCCTTGGTCACCTCATCGGCCGATGTGATGATGGTGTCGATGATGGTTTTAAGCTGATCCGTCATCTCCTTCATGGAGGCGTAGATGCCCGTCAGTTTCCTGTCGGGGAACGCCAGCGTCAGATCTCCCTTGGCGATGCGTGAGGTGATCTCCTCTATTTCGTGGGGTTCGCCCCCCAGCTGTCTGGCCAGGGAGGAGGTCAGCCTCAAGGTGATGGTTATGCTGAGGAGCATGGCGACGGCGGAGAAGATAATCGTAAGGATAATGTCATGCCTGGAATTCCGGTCGATTTCCTTCTCTATGGCTAAGCTGACCTGGTCTCCCAGGGACATGACATCCTGGGAGGCATCATGCTGCCTGGCATAGATGTCTGTCTGCTGTTGAACCATATTCACATAATCCTCAATGGTGGCATAGTACTCGTCGATATAGCCGATGGTCTGCTCCGTGAGGGATAGGAGATATTCATTGCTTTCCCGATTCAGAAACTCCGTCAGAAGAAGGCGTGATTGCTCTACTCCGGATTTCCACAGCTCGACCTGTTTGGCCCGCTCCCCGTCGGTAAGGGCGAGTTTGTAGCGGTAGCCATTGCTGTGATAGTCAAAGGTTATTTCCAGAATATTCTGCAGATCCCGCAGGTCGGCAACCGTCCTCTTGTAATCCGCCGCGGAAAGAGTTTCCGAATCAAGGTTCTTTTCGGTATAGGCGATGGCTTCCTTGATATTGCTCAGGACTTTCTGCGCCGACTCGGAACGGACCGAATCGCTCTCATCCTCCTGATGCTGTATCTGGTAGGATTGCTGATTCAGTTCTTCATAGACGGTCATTCTATCTAGCAGCTTCTCTATGAGCTGACTGTCGTTATCCGATTCCAGATCCCGGGGCAGCTTTCCGGCGCTGCCGATCCCCCTGTTGCTGGCTTCCGTCGATTCCTTAATATAGGAGTCGTCCTTATAGATAATATAGCGCAGGGCGGAAGCCTGGGCATCCTGTGAACTGGAGGCAATGTCATTTACCAGAAAATTCAGTTCATTCTGATGGAGTATCTCCCTTATACTGTGGATACCCTGATACCCTATGGCTAGAGTGAAAAAAATAACACACATGAAACTTAACAGCATTTTCGAACGTATTTTCATCTTCTTGATCATATGGGACCTCTCAAGTGTTAATGGCCTAACAATAGAAAATTCTACCATAATGTATAAGTAACATAGGCCGTGTAACGGTAACACAGCGGGATGAAACCCCTCCCCGCCAGGAGGAAGCTGCCCTATGGATTATATCGGGAGGAACATTTATGATAATTCAGGCAATATCCCGTTTTCGGGTGTCTCTTTTGCCGGATAAATGTAGAAATAATATGAAAATAGGTGGAAAAATATGACTAAAGAGGAACTGAAGAGTCTTGTCGTCGGTGAAATAGAGGCCCATGCCTCCCGGATTATAGAAATCGGAAGGACCATATTTGAAAATCCCGAACTGGGTTTCAAGGAGTACAAAACATCCGCTCTGGCGGCGGAAACCCTGACGGGACTGGGGCTGGACTGCGAAACCGGCCTGGCCCTTACCGGCGTGAAGGCCCGCCTCGAGGGGGACGGGAGAAATCCGGAGGATAATATATCCGTTATGGTCATGGGCGAACTGGACGCGGTCGTCTGTCCTCTCCATCCCGACGCCGATCCTGTCACGGGAGCCGCCCACTCCTGCGGCCATAACTCCCAGATCGCCAGTATGCTGGGAACCGCCATGGGACTGACTCCCTTTAAGGAATATCTGGGAGGGGACGTGGTTTTTACCGCCGTCCCCGCCGAGGAGTATGTGGAGCTGGAGTTCCGGGAGAAGCTGAGGGAGGAGGGGAAGATCCACTTTTTCGGCGGGAAGCAGGAGTATATCCGTCAGGGAATTCTGGATGATGTGGATATGGGAATGATGATTCATTCCCACGCGGGCCTTCGGGACAGGAAATTCCTTCTCTCCTGCGACAGTTCCGGCTTCATAGGAAAAATCATACGCTTCACCGGAAAGGAAGCCCATGCCGGAGCCGAGCCCTCCGCGGGTATAAACGCCCTTAACGCGGCGGCCCTCTCCCTCATGGCGATAAACTCCCAGCGCGAGACCTTCAAGGATTCCGACCGTATCCGTGTCCATCCCATCATTACCAAGGGGGGCGATCTTGTGAACATCGTGCCCGCCGATGTCAGGATGGAAACCTATGTAAGAGGCCGGACCATCGATTCGATTTTCGATGCCTCCGCCAAGGTTAACAGGGCCCTCCGCGGCAGTGCCATGGCTATCGGGGCCGATGTGGATATACGGGAGATTCCCGGGTATCTTCCCCTGGCTCAGGATGAGGAACTGACCTCCGTCTTCGGCCGAAACGTTACGTCCCTTCTGGGGAAGGAGGGTATCTACTCCGGTTACGAGCTCATGGGATCCACCGACGCAGGGGATATCAGCACCATTATGCCCTTTATCCATGTCTCCACAGGGGGGTATGACGGTGTCGCCCACAGCAGGAATTTCGAAGTCTGCGATGAGGAAATGGCCTATGTCATGCCGGCGAAAATCATGGCCCTGTCCGTTATCGACCTGCTCTGGGACAGGGCTTCCGCCGCCCGGGCGATTAAGAATCAGTTTACCCCTCAGTTCGATGCCGCAAGTTATGTTTCCTTCTGGGAGGACGCTATGGGAGAGCTGGACTGACCGGGAATAACTAAATGAAAAAATATGTAATGTTAGGTGACCCGGTACTTGTATGAGATGCATAATAGGGGTATATTTTTTTACAGGTCCTGCCGCCGCAGGGCCTTTTCTCCCGGAGAAATCGATTCTCTTCCCCATGAGAGTGGTGTGATAACTGTCTCCCCTCTCTTCTGCGGATGAGTCAATATTGACCTCTTCCTGAGAACATATGTGGAAATCTTTTTTATGAAAAAAGTTGAGCTGTGTCTTAGAAGCATGCCCACATGTTAAGGAGGTAAATCTCAAAATGATCAGTAATCTGATAAAACGTGTCCTATTATTTATGGTCGGTCTTTTCATCATGTCCCTGGCGGTAGCCCTGTCGGTAAAGGCCAGGCTGGGAGTGTCTCCCATTTCCTGTATTCCCCAGGTCTTCAGTGTCAAATATCCCTTGTCCCTGGGGCAGCTCACCATGATATTCAACGTTTTTCTTATTTTTCTGCAGATTGTCCTGCTGCGGAAAAAATACCGGCCCTTTCAGTTAGTCCAGCTCCCGGTTGTCATCTTCTTCGGTATATTCATCGATTTTTCCCTTTTTCTTCTTTCCGATTTGAATGTGACGGGATATGCGGGGAGGCTCTTTTTCTGTCTCCTGAGCTGTGCCATATTGGCTTTGGGGGTCTTTTTCGAAGTAAAGGCCGGGATCACCTATCTGCCGGGAGAAGGGGTCGCCCTCGCTCTGAAGCAGACGACGGGCGTAGAGTTCGGAAGAGCCAAAATCAGTGTCGACAGCTCTATGGTAATTGTCGGCGTACTCTTTTCCTTCCTATTCTTCAAGCAGCTTGTCGGAGCCCGGGAGGGAACCCTTCTGGCGGCTGTTCTGGTGGGGCACCTTGTCCGGTTCTATTCTAAGCACATCAGTTTCATCGACCGTTTCCTTAATCCCGCCGTCGAAGAGGTGCTTGAACAGGAATCGGCCTGAGAGCCGCCTCCCGGGGCAGAGGGTCTAGGCATCTGATATAAATAACGCGTCATAAAAAGTTTTATAACGATCTGTGATGTATATTATTAAATGACCGCTTATATATCCGGAGAAGTGAGAGAGCATGAAAGAACCCATCGGGACGACAGTGAAAATATATATGTTTATGATTCTCTTTCCTGTTCTGTTTTCATGCGCGAATCTTACCGATTACTCCGGCGAACAGCCGTTCCGTCATAATCCCATAAGTGAAGACTTCGATGAAGCCGACAAGCCTTCCTACGACACCATGACCTACGATGACGCCGGGACCTCGCGGAGTTACAAGCTGATGCTCCCCTGGAACTACGATAAAGATTACAATGCCGAACGGAGCTATCCCCTCTTGATTAACGTCGTCTATTCGGGAAGCCTCGTCGCTGGCAATACGGAGCGAATGCAGGGCTATCCCTGCTTCTGCCTGGACGCCGCTGCCAATAGTGACTGGGTCTATGCCATGGTCGCCGAGCTGGCTGCCAATTATAGAATCGATACAAATAGAATTTATCTGTCCGGTTTTTCTGCCGGCGGCTCCGGTTCCTATCCATTCGCTTCCAATCTGGAAGCGAAGCAGGGACTGACCGTTGCCGGCATCGTCCGCTGTGCCGGAGGCAGCAACACGGCCCTTTCCGATGCCATCTCGGGTAAAACCTCGGTCTGGTATCAAGTGGGTCTGAGTGATTCCTACGATTTCGGATACGGTAAAGGATTACTGAGCGAAGACCCGGATGACGTCAGGCGCATCTCCAACAAGGCTTACGCCTATGTCAAAGGCCTGGATTCCAGCGCCGGAGCGATTGAAACTGTAAAAACCGGGACCGTTTTGAATTATAGTTATGAATGCACCACCACCAGCCTGATCCTCGGCGGAGTCGAGATATTTAAAAAAAGCCATTACAAGGGAATGGGCCATACCGGATCCCCGGCTTATGCCGATCCGGATGTCGTGGAGTGGCTTTTCAACCAGCATCTGTCCAATAGAGATTGATGATATGGGTTTTCCCATAAGTTCCGGCCATGCGTCAAAAATCGGTCAAATGCCTGTCGGTCTCCGGGGAAGGGGCTGATCTGTAAAAAAAAGCATAATAATTTCCTCCTATCTGTTGCTCCCCTTGTCCACAAACACTATTATTTCCTTATCAAATTGTAAGGAGAACACAATATGAAGAGGATTATGAAATCCCTGTTTGCAGCTCTGTTCCTGTCTCTGGCTTTCTTAAGCCCTGTGGCAGCCCTGGCGAATGCAGATAAGGGCCCTCAGACAATTACGATCCTTGGTACGACGGATATCCACAGTAATATCATCGGATTCAGCTATGAGAATGACAAGGCGACGACAAATAACGGATTAGCCCGTCTTTACTCCTATGTAAAGGAAGTCCGGGAAGAGAATCCCAATGTCATCCTGATCGATAACGGAGACACCATTCAGGGAAATATCATGACCGATGATATTTATAATAAGAATGAAGATCTCCATCCGGTTATCGCCGCCATGAATTTCATGAAGTACGACTCCATGACTCTGGGAAACCATGAGTTCAACTTTGGTCCTGAGCTGATTTCGCGGATCGAGGACCAGGCTGATTTTCCCATCCTGGCAGCCAACCTGTCCAGAAAGGACGGTAAAAAGGCCGCCGAGGAGTATACCATCGTCAAGCGGAACGGCGTGAAAATCGGCATCATCGGCCTGACCAATCCCAATGCCCCCCGATGGGACGGCGACAAGGTGGACGACTTCGAGTATGAATCCATTGCCACGGCCTGCCGGAGGGTTGTGGACGAGATCAAGGACAAGGTCGATATCATTGTCGTTTCCGCCCATGCGGGGATGTTCGCCGAGTATGATGTGGACGGCGGTTCCGACGCGGCTGAAAAAATCATCGACCTTTGCCCCGAAGTGGACGCCCTCCTCGTGGGCCATGCCCATATCACGGTGAGCGAAACCGTGGGCGATACCGTCGTGGGCGGCGCCCGCAACATGGGCCGTGAAATCGTCCGTTTCGATATTTCCCTGGACGGCGAAGGACATGTTTCCGACAGAAGCGTCTCCGTCATCGAGGCGGAAGGCTATGAGCCCGATGCCGAGCTGATCTCACTTCCCGTCGTTGCCGAAGCCCATCAGCTCACCCGGGACTTCATCAGCGGAGGAGCGGGGGATCAGGAAGGACTGCCCGCCGGCGGCGGAATCTTCGGACAGGCCACGGAAAATTTCCAGCCTGTTAACGAAATCAACGGTATTCCCGAAGGCAAGCTGAGAGATACGGCCGTTGTCGATCTGATCAACAAGGTTCAGCTGATGGAATCGGGGGCCGATGTTTCCGCCGCCGCCCTGTTCTCTGACCAGAGCGATATCAAAGCCGGAGACATTAATTACGGAACCATTTTCGGTATCTACAAGTATGACAATACCCTTTACCGCGTGACCGTGACCGGCGAAGAGCTGAAAAACTATATGGAATGGTCCGCCGCCTGCTACAACCAGTGGGTTCCCGGCGATATCAACATCAGCTTCAACCCCGACAAACCGGGCTACCTCTATGATATGTTCGCCGGTGTCGACTACCAGATCGATCTGTCCAAACCCGCCGGAGAGCGAATCGTCAATCTGATGTTCCACGGAGAGCCTCTCTCCCCCGATCAGACTCTGACCCTGGCTGTGAACAACTACCGCTACTCTTCGGCACTGAAAGCCTCCAAGCTGGTGGCTGGTACCCGGGAATGGGAATCCTCCAACTCCATCAGGGACATGCTGGTCAGTTACATCACCGAGCAGGGTACTATTTCCCCCGAGGTTGATAATAACTGGAGCATTACCGGAGTGGATCTCTCATCACCTTACAGGGATGAGATTATTCAGAAGATCAATGCAGGGGAAATGGAAGTTCCCTATGCCGCATCTCTGAATGTAGACGAGCTTATGGCAGCAGGGGCCGTTTCCAACTAGTTCCTTGGATCTGCTTTAACTGATAGGGGGCGCCGATCGAGCCGTTAAGACTCCGGCGCCCCTTTTCTGGGGGAGAATTTATCCTATGTGAGCCGAGCAGGATGCCGTCCACGGGGAATCCAGCTTGATCAGCCTGTTTTTCTTAAGATTTTCCCTGATGATCCACCGCATATGCTTTCCCGGAAGGTCCAATAGCTGCTCAAAGGCTGATTTACCCGCTTCCGGCTCTTTGCAGATCACCACACTCCAACCGTATCCCAGAGCCTTTTTCAGGGCCGTGCTCCCCTCATCCAGTCTTTCGTCATGGGAAAAAGGACGGGTCAGCTCTCCCAGAATACCGAGTATTTCCCTGTTGGTTTTACTATCGTTCAGGAGCTTAGGTTCGCACAGACCGGCGACAACCGCTCTCCTTTCCAGCATGCTGCCCTTAATCAGAGGCCTGAGGGCCCCTATTACTTCCGGAAGTCTGTTCTCTGAAATTTCCTGGATCGCCATGGCGGCGGCTTCCCGGATTCTCCAGCTGCCGTGATTAGCCGTCTCCTTCAGAAAAGGTATGACAAGTGCCAGATCATCCCCATGGTAAAGGGAATAGGAGAGTACACCGCACATGGCCGCAAACTCTTCGGGGGAATTGCTGACATCCGGCTGTATATACTCCAGGCATTTCCCTATCTGATCCTCCGATGCGTTACGGGAAAAATCATACAATAGCGACAGATTGCCCCGGGGGCCGGGAAGATGCGAGTTGTCCAGGAGATATTGTATCGTGTACATTATTTAACCTCTGCTTGCGGGAACATAATCTTAAAGCTCCATATCCACGGTAAAATTACCGTTAACGGAACTTCTTCCATCCCATGTGTCAGCCTTAATCCGGCCGGAGATGATATGGTTCTCCCTGTCCAGCCGGGTGATTTCCAATTCTCCGCTGTCGAACGTCACTCCCGTACCCAAGGCGCTGTAACCGAACAGGCATATCCCGTTATAGCCGAAGGTGCTTATGCTGTAGGTTTGCGGCAGGGAGCCCGATCCGATCGAAAAGGAGAGATACGGGTATAGAACGGCATACGCTTCGTCTTCCCAGGGATCGTATCCGGCTATCGGATCGGAAGGCAGGAGAAAAATAACATATTTCTCTGATTCGGTTTTTGCATATCCGGACACAAACGAATAGGGTACGCTCCTCACCTGTCCCTGAAGGTTCTGATTTAAGAAGCCCTCCTCGGATGGGGTGGATTGTGCGGGACGGCAGCCTGACAGAATGACTGCCAGTACAGATAGAATAAGTAATTTAACTGTTTTCAATATAATTCTTCCTTCAGAAGTTCAAGAAACCTGTCCGGCTCCTCAAAAATCGGGCTGTGGGCCGAATTCTCAAAAAGGTAAAATCCCTTTTGAGGAGCATCGAGAATCTCCAGATATTCCCGGGATAACTCATAATTTACCGTATAGTCATTACTGCCGCTGATAAAGTACACGGGGATATTCAGTTTGCTGATCTTCTCCGGGAGTTTGGTATTCAGCATATCCCCCCTTAAGGGACTCTCCCCGACCAGTTTCCCCTTGGAGCTCCACAGGGTGATTTTTTCCGGCAGAGTATAGGCCCTGCAGATCATATGGGGAAGAAAAATCCCGGTGATAACCGAAGACATATTCTTCATCGTCCCGATGGACATCCTGTGCATGATGTAATCTCTGAAGCCGGAGTTCAGAAAACCGCTGATCTCTACTGTCTGAGTTTTCCGATCTATAAACTCTTCCAGTTTTTTCAGATCCTTTCCTCCGCCTCGGGATATCAGCTCCTCGCGGATGTACTGAAACGCCCTCATTTCCGATTCTCTCTGATCGCTTATCTGTCCCACACCGATATAATAACGGAATAATTCCGGGTATTTTGAAGCCGCCTGAATCCCGATGAAAGAGCCCCAGGAGTGTCCCAGCAAAATAAGCTTTTCCCTCCCGAACCGCGAGCATAGGTAACGGGCGACTTCCGCTGTATCGTCTATAAGCGTCTCGGTTGTGATTTTACTCAGGTCCGCGTCGGAGCGGTAGGAAATTCCCGCTCCCCTCTGCTCCCAGAAACAGAGGGTAAAAGAGTCATAGATTTTCTGAAAAGAGGGATCGGCCAGAAAATATTCCGGCATTCCCGGTCCCCCGTGAAGAAATAATATGACGGGGTTTCGGTAGTCCTTTCCCCGTATGATCATTCCCTGCTCCGCACCGTTTATCTCCGTGAAAATCTTTTCCGAAATGACATATTGCCCCTGTCCTTCGGGTATGTCTTCAAAGGAATCCAGTTTCCCGGGGCTCCTTATCAATAGAAAGATAATGAGAATTATCAGGACAGAGATGAGAGAAATCGACAGGCCTGTCAAAATCCTCCTCCCCATTCCCTTTGTACTCTTCTGCTGCATATTATCACCCTTCTTCTCCTTTTATATTCCCATGAATACTAAAAGAGTGTTCGGTTTTTATTATACAGAAAAACCGCCCCGGAGAATATGGCGGAGAAGAAAAATCGCCAGAGTCCGGATAGGCTTGACGGTGAGCGTCATCAGGGTAATGATAATGGGGCGGGTAAAAAAAGAGACTGCCCGAAGGCAGTCTCATGCATTATGACTCAATGGCAATTATACCGAAGTAAATGGTTGGTTATTTTACCGCGGCTGCCATAAGTTTTCCGGCTAATCTGCCCGACCCCAGAGCCAGACCGAAAGCGGAACCTTCGTTGTCGTAGTAGGGGCTGGTATAAAGACTTCCCGCATCCAGACCGGCGGCGTAGAGGCCGGGTATGGGGTTATTCGAATCATCGATAACCCGCAGGGAGTCATCGACGCGTACGCCGCCCAGGGTACACCAGGCGCTCGGTTCGTATTCGAATACGTAAAAGGGGCCTTCCGACACAGGGATGAGGAAGGACTTATCCTTATAGAACTGCTCATCCCGTCCGGCCTCGCAGTAGGTATTGTATTCCGCTACAGTGGCGGGGAGGTTTTCCAGACCGAAATGGGCGCCCAGATCTTCAATGGTATCGGCTTTGTAAGCCCAGCCCTGTTCAATGGCTTCCTGGAGCTGTTCCGGTGCTTTGTCAAGGATTTTGGCATGGGCGATGGAATCGGGGGCCGATGCGGAGAGGTTCCTTTTTCCCGCTTCCCAGGAGTCGGGGCGGCCCAGCGTTTCGAAAATCCCGATTTTCGCCACGGAGTCGTAGTAGGCGGCGTCCATGACAGCGTAGTACTTGTTCTCTCTTACGGTCGCTTCGGCGCCGCAGAGGGGGTTGTCGGCCATTTCCTTTTCGTTGAAGAAACGGTTGCCTTCCCTATTTACGAGAAGACCGCCGTAAATACCGAACCGCAGATTCTGATTGCAGTTAAAGCTCCAGGTTCCGGCCTTGGCGTTAGCCGCGGAAAATTCATTCGCGACGATACCCCAGTTCCGATCTTCCGAACCGCCGGCGGCAAGGGCCATATCGATACCTTCACCGACGGAGAGGGTGTTTCCCAGGGGAATGATGTTGATATCGCCGAACTTTTCGTGGATTTTCTCTTCACTTCCCAGATAGCCGCCGGTGGCCAGGAGAACGACTTTCGCATGAATCGTCAGTTCCACATTTCCGGGCTGAGCCGCAACGACTCCTGTCACGGTGCCGTCTGCGTCCTGAACGAGGCTCGTTCCGCGGGTTTCGTAAAAGATCTTGCTGCCGTTGGCTTCTATCTCATCGGTGAGAAACTTCATCCGGTCCACGCCTCTTTCCCGAAAGCCGTGGCGGGCCCGGAAACCGATTCCGTAGCTGTCGGGACGGAGCCAGACACCCATGCCCAGATCTTCAAAAAGATCGATAGTTTCCCCCGTCTGGGAGAGGGCTTTCTTCAAAAGGCTTTCGTTGACGGTGTTTTTGGCGAAGCCGGACATATGGGTAAACAGAGTTTCAAGGGGCATATCCACACCCGCCTCTTTCTGCACGTTTGTTTCGGCGGCGATGGGACCCCCTGCATTGGCCCCGTTGCTTACTCCGGCGTTGGCGCCCTTTTCAATAACGATGACATGGGCGCCCAGTTCGGACGCGGTCAGGGCGGCGGTCAGTCCCGCGGCTCCGGCTCCGACGACGACGATGTCGCAGGAGGCTTCTTTCTTTTCTGCTTTTGCCGTATCTTTTCCGCCGTTCTGTAGAGCGGCAAGATTACCGCCGGCCTGCTCAACACAGTCGGCAACGGCGCTGATAATCGCATTGGATGTGTAAGTGGCCCCCGCGACGGTATCAATATTCAGAGACTGTTTGTCCACGATCGCCTGGGGAATTCTTTCCCGGGCCGGGTCGGAGATGCCGGGAGTTTCCTTACTGGAGATGATCTCCACGGACTGTATTTTCTTGGCGCTGAATTTTACCTGAACCTCTACCGGACCATTTTTGCCCTCCTGAGAGGACGTATATGTTCCGGCGGTGTAACTGTTTGCTCCTGACTGCCCGCAGCCCGTAACGCCGAAGAGCATAAGAGCGGCAAGAATCAGAGTAAGAAAAAGACCTTTTTTCATTATTTGACCTATCCTTCAATTATAGATATTATTTTATCCAAAATATAAAGAATGCACCAAGTGCAGTGTCAAGAGGATTTCGCCAGGGGAATTAAAATAAGCTGAAGCGCTTCGTCTCCGATTCGTAAATCCAATCCCTCAAAGTAGATAGATCCTCGCGGTGTGTAACCGATTTCCCTCGCGTGGTGAAGAGCCTTCTCTATGATGTCCCTGGATATTTCCGGATATCCCAGGTTTTTTGAGAAAAATCTCAGGCATTCGCCGTTTCTTAAAAGACGAGAACCTTCCCTGTCTTTCTTTTCGAGAAGGGAGGCGTGCTTCGCGGGGATGGCAATTCCGAAATCCGGTTCTTCTCCCGTATCTTCCCCCTCCGCGGAAAGTTGTAATATGCGGCAGAAACGGGTCAGAGGGGACAGCTCTCCCCAGGAATTCAGCTTCTCATAACTGCTTATAGTAAAATCGTGGCTTTGAGAGGCGGGGAGGAAAAGGATGTCTTCCTCTTTGGATAGGGAATAATCCAGAAGCGTAACGGGGGAAGAGAATATTTTCTGGATTTTCTTCAGCGTTGAGATCCTGTATTCATTGATGATTCTCTGTTTTTTCAGCTCCCCGATCTGTGCCGCGGCAAAATCGGAGAGAGCCCTCTCGTCTTTCTCGCGAATGATCTGAACGGCCTCTTTGGTTGAAAATCCAAAAGACTGGAGCCGCTTGAATTTAATGATGACGAAGGCGTCCTGCAGAGTATAGGTTCTGTAGTTGTTTACCGGATTTTTCTGAGGATCGAGCAGCTGAATCCGTTCATAGAAGCGCAGAGTGCTGAATTTCACACCCACCATCTCTATAAACTGCTTTGTCGAATAATACTCCACGGGTACTTCCTTTCCCCCGCTGGACGGGGGATATTCAGGGAGCTGTCTCCTACTCTTCGCCCCGTATTTCCACCCGGCGGATCTTTCCGCTGATCGTTTTGGGGAGCTCATCGACGAATTCGACGATGCGGGGGTATTTGTAGGGAGCCGTCACCTTCTTCACGTGGTTCTGAAGCTCCTTGGCCAGGGCATCCCCCGCCTTGGCTTTCCAGCTGTCGGCGAGCACGATCGTCGCTTTGACTATCTGACCGCGCATCTCATCGGGCACGGCGGTAATGGCGCATTCCAGAACACTCTCATGTTCCATCAGGGCGCTTTCCACCTCGAAGGGTCCGATCCTGTAACCGGAGCTTTTAATCACATCGTCCGTACGGCCGACGAACCAGAAAAAGCCGTCCTCATCCATCCAGGCTGTGTCTCCCGTGTAGTAAACACCGTCGTGGTAGACCGATGAAGTAAGGGCCTCATCCCTGTAGTATCCTTTGAACAGTCCCACCGGCTTGAACTTGTCCAGCAGAATCACAATCTGTCCCACATCCCCCGGCGCGCAGAAGTTTCCCTCGTTATCCATTATGGCGATATTGTAGCCCGGGGCCGGTTTGCCCATGGAGCCCGGCTTGGGGGTCATTCCGGTAAAGCAGCCTATCGTGAGGGTCAGCTCCGTCTGACCGTAGCCTTCCATCAGCTCGAGGCCGGTGAGCGCTTTAAACTGATTGAAGACCTCCGGATTCAGCGGTTCTCCCGCCACGGCGCAGTACTTGAGGGACGAGAGATCGTATTGGCTCAGATCCTCGGCGATCATATACCGGTAGATCGTCGGCGGTGCGCAGAAGGTCGTCACCTTGAAGTCGGAAAGTTTCTTGAGCAGATGGGCGGGAACAAAGGCGTCCATATCGTAGACGAATACGGCGCTGCCGCAGAGCCACTGGCCGTAGATCTTGCCCCATACCGCTTTTGCCCATCCCGTGTCGGCCACGGTGAGGTGAAGCCCGTCGTTAATCACATTCTGCCAGTATTTGGCCGTTACGATATGCCCCAGGGGATAGGAGAAATCGTGCTGGACCATTTTGGGGTTTCCCGTGGTCCCCGAAGTGAAATAGAGAAGGGACGTGTCGTCCAGGGTGGGCAGCTCGGAAGCTTCCGGCTTCACAAAATCGGCGCTCTCCTTTTCTATGGCGGCGTTGAAATCGATCCAGCCCGAATCCAGTCCTTCAGGAACATTGCTGCCGCTGGCCACATAGGCTCTGTACTTCAGGGTTTCCGAATCGGCCAGGGAATCGTCTATATGTCTGATGACTTCCTCATCGCCGACGGCAACGATCATCTTGATTCCGGCGGCGTTATTTCTGTAGACGATATCCTTCTTTGTTAAAAGGTGGGTAGCCGGAACGGCGGCGGCTCCGATTTTATGGAGAGCCAGGAGGCAGAACCAGAACTCGTACCGCCTCTTAAGGATCAGCATGACCGGATCGCCCTTCTTTATTCCCAGGCCTTTGAAGAAATTAGCCGTTTTATCGGTAAGAGCTCTGAGCTCCCTGAAAGTGAAAGTGCGGTCCTCATCGTTGTCATTGCACCAGACAATGGCTTTTTTGTCCGGTTCGTTTTCTGCATACCAGTCCACCACATCGTAGGCGAAATTAAAATCTTCAGGCACGTTTACCCGAAAATCCTTCTGCAGATCTTCATAGCGGCTGGATTCGCCGCTGATATATTTTTTATACATTAGTAACACTCCTGTTGTATTTTGAATTAGAATATGACGGCCAGGAATTCGGCCGGACCTTCCTGGGTCTGCATGCCGTGGGGCCTGGTCGAGTCGAAGTAGACCGAATCCCCCGCATCCAGATCGTATTCCCTGCCGTCGTGAAAGAACTTTATCCGGCCCTTGAGAATGTAGTTGAATTCCTGGCCCGGATGGGTATTCAGTTCCGGTTCGCTGTCCCCTGCCTTCGGATCCACCGTCACGAGGAAAGGTTCGGCCTTTCTATCGGCAAAGTTATAGGCAAGGCTCAAGTAACCGTAGGGATTCCGGCGGTTAACCCTGACGCCCTCATTGTTCCGTGTGATGGTTATTGAGTGCAGGTGGGGGCCGTCTCCGGTGAGAAGGGCGGTGAGTTCCACCCGGAAGAATCGGGCTATTGAATGGAGAACGCCCACGGGTATGTCATGCTCTCCGCTTTCGTAGGAGAGATAGGCTTCCTTCGTAACAGCGCAGGCGGCAGCAACCGTTTCGGGCTCTTCTCCCGAAATGTTCCGTAGTTCGACAATCCTCTGGGCAATTAATTTTATCTGTTCATCCATAAAGCAACCTCCCGATCAGCCTTAATTAAAATTCATAGTCAGTAAATTCTCCTCTTTCTCCAACAGCCGCACGGAGAAAGAACCGCCTTCGATCACACCGAAGGAAGGGGCAAATCCGCCTTTGGGAAGAGATATCGAACCGGGATTGAAATAGCATACTCCTTCCCGCTCTTCCAGAACGGGAATATGGGTATGTCCCGAAAGTCTTACATCTCCCGGCATTAGAGCGGGCAGACGGGATGCATCAAGGTGGCCATGGGTCAGGATAAAGCGATGATCCCCCCCCTCATATATAGCGTAATCGGCCATAATGGGAAATTCAAGGAGCATCTGATCCACTTCACTGTCACAATTGCCCCGGATAGCCAGAATCTCCCCCTTGAGCGGGTTCAGGGACTCCACCACACCGGGAGGGGCATAACCGTCGGGCAGAGGGTTGCGGGGGCCGTGATAGAGGATATCTCCCAGGATGAATAATCTGTCAAATAATTCTTTTTTATAGATAGCCAGCGCCTTTTCCAGGGCCGGCGTTTTGCCGTGAACATCGGATAAGATCATGATTTTCATTTTTTTCTTTCCTTTTTGCCTATTGTGTCATAAAAAGAAGGGGAAGACAAGAGATTCCGTGGGTTCCGGGGGGGAGAATAAATCCTATATTTTCCCGTAATTCATTGACAATTTATAATAAATGAACCATATTCGTTTTTAATGGCTTTAAGACTTACAACGTGGTCTTATCGTATATTATATTCTTGTGTAGCAGGTAAATATATTGGCTGTATGGGATCTTAAGAAACATCTTGATCGAATTTACAGGAAAAATCCCCAAAACAATTCCTATATCATAGATATACAAATCAATCACTACCGTGATCTTTTCAATGATCTGGATCCTTCTCCCCTCAGGAAAAGGGATCTGGATCAGGATTTCATCGCCTATCTGGAGGAATCCTCCGCCGAGATACCCGTAAAGTACCCCATTGAACTTGAGATTCACTGCGCCTTCTCCGAAGAACTGAAGGAGAGGGAAGAGCGGATCCGCATGGGGGTGCAGACCTATTACCGCTCCCTGCTGCTCAGCACCGATCATAAGATTTTTCTGACCCTCAGAAGAAGTTTGTTCTATCTGGCGGTGGGGGGACTGTTTCTTTTCCTCTCCTTTTTCCTGTCCCCTAAGCTCAGGGAGGGATATATCGACCGCATCATAATAGAAGGAATGAATATAGGGGGATGGGTTTTCGTCTGGGAAGCACTGGCCTCCCTTTCATTTACCCTCAGCCGGCTCAGGAAAGAGAAAAAAAGACTTCTCCGCTTGATGGAGGGGGGTATTCGATTTCAGTACAAAGATAAGGAGGACTATCATGACACTGCTCGATAACGCCCGGGGAGAACTGAATTCCGTCTATGATGATATAGGGAGCCTCAGGTCCCAGGTCGTGGACCGGAACCTCTCCCAGGCACAGCGCTCGGAAGCCTACGGGGACATTATTGCCTCCCAAGTGGGCGACTCTTTCATGGCCCGGGCACGGAACCTGGAGAGGGAGTACGGATTCAAACAGCTTTATCTGAAGTTTGAGGGCTCCAATCCCTCGGGTACCCAGAAGGACCGCATCGCCTTCGCCCAGGTGGAGGATGCCTTCCGGCAGGGATACACCCAGATTGTTTTCGCCACCTGCGGAAATTACGGTGTGGCCCTTGCCTTTGCCGCGTCCCTGGCGGGACTATCCTGCCTTATCTATATCCCCGAAACATACCACACGCCCCGGGAAGATGAGATGAAGCAGTGGGGCGCCACCATAATCAGGGCGGGCAGGGATTATGAGGAAGCCGTGGTCCTTTCCAGCGAGAGGGCAGCCGTGGGGGAATTCTATGATGCCAACCCCGGCTCCATCAATACGGATATTCAGCTCAAGGCATACGGGGAAATCGCCTCGGAGATCTATGATGAACTGCGGGACGCTCCCGCCGCCGTGGCCGTCCCCGTCTCCAACGGGACCACCCTGGCGGGGATCTACAAGGGGTTCCAGACTCTGTTCCGACGGGGAAAAATATCCCGCATGCCCCGGATGATCGCCGGTTCCTCCAGCGGGAAGAACCCCATCGTCAGCAGCTACCTCAAAGGCTACGATACTTACAGGGACCTGGACCCGTCCCGCATACGGGAGAGCCAGGTTAACGAACCTCTGATAAACTGGCACTCCATAGACGGGGAGCTGGCTTTTCAGGCGGTTAAGGAGAGCGGGGGCTGGGCCGGGAATGTCTCGGATAAAACCATGACCGGCTTTTCCCGCTTCATCAAGAGTCACGAAGGGCTGTCCGTGCTTCCCGCTTCTACGGCGGGATTGAGCGCCCTTATCGACAGACATAAATCAGAACCTCTGCCGGGAGACCGGTATGTGGCCGTATTAACGGGGAGAAAATAGAATGGAATTTGAAGGAAACGGTGTCGTCTACTGCGAAGGGGGCTTTGCCACAACATACGGTAAAACGGCTCACGGCCTGGTACGCTTTACCGAGCGCTACCGTATCGTCGCCGTGATAGACAGCACTCTGGAGGGTGAGCCGGACGGGGGAGAATTTCTGGACGGCAGACCCAAGGGGATCCCCGTTGTAAAGGATCTGGCCCGGGCGTTTCAGATCGCCGGGGAAAAGAACCTCGAACTGACCCACTTCATCATAGGGCTGGCCACGGACGGCGGCTACCTGACCGACGAAATCCGCCATGCCGTAAAAGATGCCCTTGAGCATGGGCTTAACGCCGATTCGGGCCTCCATGATTACCTTAATGATGACCCCGAACTCTCTTCCCTGGCCGCCCGCAAAGGATTGGTCCTCAGGGATATCCGACGGCCTTCGGAGGGAAGCAATCACATGTTCAGCGGAAAAATAAGCCAGGTCACCTCCCGGCGTATCGCCCTTCTGGGAACCGATTCGGCTCTGGGAAAGCGTACCACCGCCTGGCTCCTTGTTCACGGCCTTCGCGGGAAGGGGCTTCCTTCCGAACTCATCGGGACGGGACAGACCGCCTGGCTGCAGGGGGCCCGGTACAGCCTGGTTCTGGATTCCCTGGTGAACGACTACGTCAGCGGGGAACTGGAAGAGGCGACCTGGCGGGCCTGGAGTGAGCAGAAGCCCGATTTTCTGGTGATCGAGGGGCAGGGCAGCCTGATGAACCCCGCCTATCCCGGGGGATTCGAGATTCTGGCCGCCTGTCGGCCCGACGGTATCATCATGCAGCACGCTCCCGCCCGGGAGGAGTACGACGGCTTTCCCGGTTTTCCCATAGACTCCCTGGCAGATCAGATTTTTCTGGTTCAGTTCCTCTCCAAGAAAAAAGTCATCGGTATCACCATAAATCACGAAGGGATGGACAAATCCGAGATAGCCGGCGTGTGCCGGAAGCTGGAAGCCGAACACCATATCCCCGTATGCGATCCGCTGGTGGAGGGAATCGACAAAATGGTGGAAGCGGTAAGGGCTCTATGAAAATCGACCGGATCGAACTGATCCCCCTCTCCCTGAAGCTTAAGAATCCCTACTCCGTCGCCTATCACTACTTTGACCGGGCGGACCATCTGTTCATTCGTCTTGAATCGGGCGGCATTATCGGCTGGGGCTGCATGGCTCCGGACGTTTTCGTCACCGGGGAATCGATAGAGAAAATCCTGCCCGAAGTCACCGATGCTCTGCCCGATCTTCTCAAGGGCAGCGATCCTTTCAGGCGGGTGAAGCTGCTGGATCGGATCAAAAAGCATTTCCCCGATTATCCCGGTGTCCGGGCTGCCGTGGATATGGCTTTATGGGACCTTATGGGCCATTACGCCGGGCTTCCCCTCTGGAAGATCATCGGCGGTTACCGGTCCCGTATCGAGACCAGCGTCACCATCGGAATCTGTTCCCTGGAGGAGACCCTGGAACAGGCGGAGGATTTTCTGGCCCGGGGATTCAATATCCTCAAAGTAAAGGGCGGGATTAATCCCGAGGAAGACGCGGAGCGTATGATAGCTCTCCATGAGAAATGGGGAAGCCGCATACGGCTCCGGTTCGACGCCAACCAGGGCTATGACGTGCCGCAGACCTTGGATTTCCTTGATCGGATCCATAAGGTTCCCATCGAGCTCCTTGAACAGCCGACGGTCAAAAGGGACACCGATGCCCTGGGCGTGGTTACCAACCGTTCCTCTGTGCCTGTTATGGCCGACGAAAGTCTCCTTTCCCTTATGGATGCCTTCAAACTGGCCCGGAAAGGGCTCGTGGACATGATGAATATCAAAATCATGAAAGTGGGGGGGATCACCGAAGCGGTTCAGGTGGACAGCGTGGCCCAGTCGGCGAAAATAAAGGTCATGGTCGGGTGCATGGACGAATCGGCCCTGGGAATTTCTGCGGGGCTCCATTTCGCCCTGAGCCGTAAGAATATCCTTTATGCCGATCTTGACGGACATCTGGACATTCTGGATGATCCTGCCGAAGGAACGGTGATCCTTAAGAAAGGGTGCCTATACCCCTCCGATGAACCGGGTCTGGGTTTCGCCGGACTGAATTAAGGAGCCCAGCACTGGGTCTCGGTCCTGACGGGCCGGTTTTCCCTGACCGCTTTATCGATCATGAGTCCCAGGTAATGATCCTGGGACGCTTCCGCCAGGGAGTAGAAGGATTCTCCCCTCTCGATAAATTCCGTCATTTTGTCCAGGAGAGTGATAATGGCAATATCTTCATCGGAGAGGCTCACCGGATAGGGGTTCCTGTAGATCCATTCGCTTCCGCCCAGAATCCCCTTCAGGTAATAGCCCTCCACATTTTCGTACTCCCCGGCCCGGCGGCGTACCAGGCTGAACTCGATAGGCGTCAGGTGATCTTTGAGATAAAGAACATGGTCGTCATTAATCTCTCCCCTTTCCCCCCTGATGAGAAAGCGGGACGAGCGGATCCAGGAGCGGTGCTGGTTCGTCTCGAAATCGTAGAGGCCCTTTTTCTCCCCGAAGGTGAGAACCGCCAGAGTATGGTCTGTGGCAATGACCTTTTCTTCCTTCGGCGGACCGCCCCGTCCGGGGCCTTCTAAAACGGGAATATCCGTACGGTGCGCCCGGATCTCCCCGTTCTCAAATCCGATTCCCAGGGCTCGCCGGATAAGGCTGATGCCGTGGTAGCCGTGGCTTATGGATATATGGGCGTAACGGGCCGTTCCCAGAAGTCCGGAGCCGGCCAGAGAGAGGCGCGCCCGGTTCATGGGGTACAGGTGATACTGTTCGGCAATCTGTATGGGATAGCCCGGGGGGAGGGCGCTGTTCAGTTCTATGAGATCCTCCAGCCCGTCTGCGGGAGGCGTTTCCGCCAGGATGGGAAGTCCCAGGGCGGCCGTTTCTGCGATGACTTCATGGCCATGGCTTTTCGCTACGGCGATGATGACAAAATCGGGCCTGTCTTCGGAGACAAGTTTTTCCAGATCCGGATAGGCGGGGACATTCCATGCCTTACTGATGCGCTCCCTGTTTTCTCCGCTTCTAGAAACCACCCCGGCCACACGGTATTTCCCCGGGAACTGGTTCAGTATCCTCAGGAAAATCCCCGCTCTCCATCCGCTTCCTATTACGGCAACCGATCGTTTTTTCATCTATTCCCCCTTCCTGGAGCCCGCCTTCTACCGGCGGGCAGACCTCACGTCAACTGATCGAGAATTTCGAGGGCTTCCCCGAATTCATATCGTTCGACTTTTTTTACGAATTTTTTAAAGAGAGGACTGCCTGAGAGATGACCGGCGGAGGGGAGGAGATCACCCAGAAAATCTACCGCCTCCGTATCGTATTCGGTGAGAAAGGCCCTCATTACGGTCAATTTCTCCGGGAATGTCCCATCCGGTATGGTTTCCGGATTTGGTTCCCCCTTCTCCTCCGCCCGGTAATTTTCCAGCTCCCCGAGAAATGGCCCGAGGCTCTCTTTGAGGGATGAGAACGCTTCCTCGAGGGCCCCCTCTTCTCCGTTCCGACGGAGCGCCCCTTCCAGGGCCTCGGCCTTCTCCGCTATCACTCCGGCTCCGATATTGCCCGCCGACCCCTTGAGCGAATGGGCCCAACGGGCGGCGGCTCCCTCGTCGCTATCTTCACGGGTCTTGAGAAAATCCTCCTCAAAGGAGCCGTAATTCTCGAGAAACTTCCCCAGAAGCTTGTGATAGAGGAGAACATTGCCGTCGAGGAAGATCAGGCCCTCCTCATAATTCAAGCCGGCGATATGCGGCGGTTCTATCTCCGCGGGGAGAGGCGCCGGCTGTGAAGACAAGGGAAGGACGGACGTCCCCTCGTCTTCAATCCATCTGTTAAGGGTCTTATACAGCTCCCTCGGATTAATCGGTTTGCCCAGATGATCGTTCATGCCGGCTTCCAGGGATTTCTCCTTATCCCCGGAGAGGACATTGGCTGTCATGGCGATAATCGGAAGGTTTTCAAAACGCTCAAGCTCACGGATCTTGGCTGTGGCTTCATAGCCGTCCATAAGGGGGAGCTGGCAGTCCATGAGAACCGCATCATAGTTTCCGGCGTAGATCATATCCACGGCTTCCTGCCCGTCCTCCGCCAGATCGACCGCCATGCCCGCCTGGGTAAGCAGCTCGCGGGCTACTTCCTGATTTATCTCGTTATCCTCCACGAGGAGAATTTTTCTTCCCGCGAGACGGGTCTTTATCTGGGCCACTTCATTTTTCAGGGATATATCCCTTTTGGGACGCATCTCCGCAATTCCCAGGGCGTCCTGAATAGCGTTGAGCAGGGTCGACGGCATCACCGGTTTTGCCAGTACGCCGACAACAAGAGGGCTCGCTGCGGATTCGGAAAGCAGCTCCTCCCTGGCATAGGCCGTCATGAGTATAACCCGGGGAGGATTCGGCAGATCCGCTTCTATTTTGCGGGCCAGGGCAGGTCCTTCCTGCTGCGGCATATTTCCGTCCATCAGGACAAAATCCCAGCCGCCGTCCGGGGGAGACAACAGCTTCTCCCAACCCTCATCCGCCGTCTCCGCTGTGTCCGTGGTAAAGCCGAAGCAGGCCAGCATCTGCCGATAGATCTCCCGGGCCGTACTGTTGTCATCTATCACCAGAATCTTCAGAGAATCCAGCTCACCGCATGACGCGAGCAGCGTCTCCCCCTGCTCCTGCCTCTCCAGGTCGACCGTGAAATGGAACGTGCTCCCCCGGCCGATCTGGCTGTCGATCCAAATTTCCCCGCCCATCAGGGCCGTCAGCCTTTTCGAGATAGCCAGCCCCAGGCCGGTTCCCCCGTATTTTCTTGTGGTGGAGCTGTCCGCCTGGGTAAAATCCTGGAATAGCTTTTTCTGCTGCTCGGCCGAAATTCCTATACCCGTATCCTTCACCCAGAAATGGTAGGGGTGCTCTCCTCCCAGCCCTTGGCCTTCCGTCCGGACACCGATCACGATGTCCCCTTCGTCGGTAAATTTCACCGCATTGTTCGCCAGATTCGTGAGTATCTGCTGGAGCCTGACCGGATCTCCTATGACGGCCGAGGGGGTATCCGGAGAGATATCGAATATCAGTTCCAGCTCCGATTCGTCCAGGGAGTATCCCAATACGCCGTTCAGGTTATCGAATATGTCCTCCAGGAGGAAGCGCGTGTGCTCCAGCTCGATCCTGTCCGCTTCGATTTTGGAATAATCCAGTATGTCGTTCAGTATGGCCAGAAGATTTTCCGCCGCCCGGTGGGCTTTGGAGATGTAGCGCATCTGTTTGTCGTCCAGCCCGGACTCCATGGCCAGATGGGACAGGCCGATAATCGCATTCATGGGCGTTCGTATCTCATGGGACATGTTGGCGAGGAAATCCGATTTAATACGGGTCGCCTCTTCGGCCGTCTCTTTGGCCACGGCCAGTTCCCTTTCCACCGCTTTCTGAGTGCTGATGTCCACATGCCAGCCGAGCCGGGTACTCTGGCCGTCATACTCATAGGGATAGAGGGAGAGGAGGATATCCTTTTTTCCCGAGTTACTGTTGAGTTGGACCTCGTAGTTGGAAAGAAAGCCCTCTTTTATGAATTGGCTCTGAAGTTGTTCAAAATCCTCCCGGTCGTAGGGCTGAGAGGGGGGGCCTCCCTTTTCCATTCCCATCTTTTTCAGGGCTTCGTTCATATAGATGATGATTCCCGCAGAAGAGGTAATACCCACGCCGATAGGACTCGTCTCCAGCATCTCCGCCAGTCTTTCCTTCTCCCGCTCAATGGTTTCCTGGGCCAGCAGTTCTTCCGTTATGTCCCTCATCACGGCGACATAGTGCCTGCTGCCGTTGAGATAGGTTTCGTTGACGGCGATCTCCATGGAAAAGGGAATCTCCCCCTTTCTCAAGGCCGTAACACGGTGCCGGTTCCCCAGAATCTTCCGTTCCGCTTCGAGCTTCTTGTCCTTCAGCGCCTCGGCTATGTTCCCCCTGTAGGGCTCGGCGAGAAGCTCCCCCATCGGGTGGTCCATAATCTCCGCCGCATCATAGCCGAAAAGTTCTTCCGCCACATTGCTGAAGAATGTAATGTTCCCGTCACTGTCCAGAACGATGATCCCGTTCATCACCGTATCGATGATCGTGGAGAGGCGCAGCGTCCGATCCCTGACTTTCGCTTCCAGATCCTCCTTCGCCTTCTCAAGAGCGGTACGGGCCTTGGCAATCTCGGTGATATCCGTCAGAGTTTCCATAAGATAGGTTTTGCCATTCCGGTCTATATGGCTGATGAATTTGGCTACGGGGACTTCCCGTCCGGACTTGGTAATCAGGGTCTGCTGGATAATCCTGGGTTTGTCCCCGGGAGAGAGTTCCCGGCACTGTTTGTTGCAGAAGGAGCATGTAAGCCCGTCGCAGGGCTGGCCGATCACCTCCTCCCTGGTACGTTCGATAAGTTCCAGGGCGTGGCTGTTTATTTCGACGATTCTCTCCGTATCGGGGTCAATCAGAAATATTCCCGTGGGAACCGAATTGATCAGCTTGGAAAGAAAGCTTTCACTCTCCTCCAAATCCTGCCTTGAGGCCTTAAGGGTTTCCAGGAGAATATTTATATTCCCGCCCAGTTCGCTTATTTCGTCTTTGCCCCCGATCGTGATTCTCTTCAGGGAATTATTGTTTTTAATCCAGTTGACCTGGGTGGACAGGTATTCAATGCGGTTGACGATTATCTTCAGAAGAAAAATGAAAGCTCCCCCTCCGAACAACAGAGTCAGGAGGAGGAGAACCATGTAGAAATACCGGAAATTACGGAGGTGGGTATGGTAGTCTGTCCGGTCCTGAAACACCTGGAGCTTCAGTGTTTTTTGGCCCAGGATATCCTGCAGCCACACTTCTCCCACCCCCCGTGAGGCGCTTTCCTCGAAAATCCTTATTCCCTCAAAGGGATCGGAGCCGGGCAGGGACGATTCCAGATTAAAGGTAAAGCCGGACAAGTGAGAGTAGGAACTTATTATTTCCGGGGTGACCCGGCTGATGAATACCATCCATCCGGGGGAAGCGCCTTCTCCCGAATTGTCATACACGGGACGCTTGACGGCAAGAAGAAGCTCTCCGGGAGAGATTGTGAAATACCCCCCCCGGGACTCATCACTGCCTCCGATAGGGGGCATCTCACCGGTTATGAAGGACAGAATATGGCTCAACAGATCCGGATCATCCGCCCCTTCCTCATTCAGAGCCTGTCCATACAGCAGCTCCCCCCCGTTGTCCAGAAACGCCAGTGCCGCCAGATTGAGCCAGGAAAAATAATTGATGTCCAGGTTCTCATCGATATACTTCTGATTTAAATCCTCTGTGAACCGGTACGTATCATTCCAGGAGGAGTAGTCATTCAGCGTTGTGTTAAGTTGCTGCGCCACATAATCCAAGATCCCGACGGCCCGGCCCACGTCGCTTATGAGAGCGTCATCCATGGTCCTCTGGATCCCTTTTTCGATGATCATATAGCCGAAGGAGACAATGGAGAGGCAGAAGACAGCGATAGCGAAGGCAAAGGAGCTGAAGTAAACCGCTCGGATCTTCATTCGCTCTCCCCGTCCTTATCGGTCAGGCTGTCGTGTATATCCAGAACTTCCGTCAGATTGGCTTCAAACAGCTCTGTGAGCCACGGATCGAAATGGACTCCCTTTCCTTGCCGGATATAATCTATGGCGTCATCCGTTGTCCAGGCCTTCTTATAAGGACGTTCGCTTGTCAGGGCGTCGAACACATCGGCGATGGCGGTTATCCTGCCTATGAGGGGAATATCCTCCCCCGCCAGATTTCTCGGATAGCCGCTGCCGTCCCATTTCTCGTGATGGGACAGGGCGACGATGGCTGCCGAATAGAGCAGGGGATCGTCATGTTTGCCGATGATATGGGCTCCGAATTCGGCATGGCGCTGCATAATCAGAAATTCGGCCTTTGTCAGCTTATCCGGCTTTAGGAGAATATTGTCGGGTATCCCGATTTTTCCCACGTCATGCATGGGCGCGGCATTGAAGATTATTTCCGATTCGGCGCGGCTCATTCCGGTCGCCTCGGCGATGATTCTGCTGTAGTGGCTCATCCTTTCCACGTGCATCCCCGTTTCATTGTCACGGAACTCGGCGGCCCGGCCCAGGCGGTAGAGAATCTCCCTGCGGCTGTTAGCCAGCTCTTCGGTTCTTTTCAGAACCATTCTTTCAAGGGTACGGTTCTGATCGTACAGGCTCAGATGAGTTTTGACGCGGGCCAGAACAATCGGGGGCTTCACCGGTTTCGTTATATAATCGACCGCACCGCTGTCGAAGCCGACTTTTTCATCGTCCTCCTTCCCCAGGGCGGTAATGAAAATGACGGGAATATTTTTTGTGCGCGGATCATCCTTGAGGACGCGGCAGACCTCATAGCCGTTCATTTCGGGCATCATGACGTCCAGAAGAATCAGGTCCGGCTTTGTGAATCGGGCTATCTCGATGGCTTTGCGGCCCGAGAGGGCCGCCTTCACCTTATATTGATCTGTGAGGATGTTGGAAAGCAGGGCGATGTTGTCGGCGTGATCGTCGACGACCAGGACTGTTTGTTTTTGAAATGGGGTCGTCATAAAAAAAGTATACCGTCAAAGCGGTGATAAAACAATTGGTAAAATTTATATTTTTACAACCTCCCGTCCGAACTGGCTGTGGTAGAGATCATAGTAGAACCCCTCCTTTGCCATCAGCTCCCGGTGAGTTCCCCGTTCGATAATCTTCCCCCCGTCCATGACAAGAATGGCATCGGCATTCTTGATGGTGGAGAGGCGGTGGGCGATAACGAAACTCGTCCGTCCCTCCATCAGCTTGAGCATCCCCTCCTGGATATGAATCTCCGTCCGGGTGTCCACGCTGGACGTGGCTTCATCCAGTATCAGGATGGCCGGGTCCGATAGGATCGCCCGGGCTATGGCCAGCAGCTGCCTCTGCCCTTCGGAAAGGTTGGCGCCGTTTTCGGAAATCTCCGTGTCGTAGCCCCTGGGCATGCGGTGGATGAACTGGTGGGCATTGGCCAGGGTCGCCGCCCGGATGATCTCCTCCTCCGTCGCGTCCAGCCGGCCGTAGCGGATATTTTCCCGGACGGTTCCGGAGAAGAGGAAGGTCTCCTGCAGCACGATGCCCAGGGCCTTCCGCAGATCGTTCTTGCGGATGCGCCGGATATCTGTCCCGTCAAGGAAGATAGAACCCCTGTGGTAATCGTAGAACCGGGTGAGCAGATTGATTATCGTGGTCTTCCCCGCCCCCGTATGTCCCACCAGGGCTATCGTCTGGCCCGGTTCGGCATGGATATCGATTCCCCGGATGACGGGTATATCCTCTTTATAACGGAAGTGGAGGTCCTCTATATCGACTTTTCCCCTGACTTCCCCAAGGCTCCGGGCATCCGGGGCGTCTCCGAACTCCGGCTCTTCATCGAGAATCTGGAAAACCCGTTCCGCCCCGGCTAGGGCGGACTGGATCGTCGTATAGAGCTGGGCTACCTGGTTGAGGGGCCGGGAAAACTGGCGGGAGTAGTTGAGGAAGGCCGCAATGGTTCCCACCGAAACAAGGCCGTACAGGGCCAGAACCCCTCCGGCGAAGGCGGTGACGGCATAATTCAGATTATTCATCATATTCATGAGGGGACCCATCAGGCCGGAGGTCACGTTGGCCCGGTGTGCCGCCTTTTTCATCAGAAGATTCTTTTCCGAAAAGGCCGCCAGAATTTCCTCTTCCCTGGTAAAGGCCTTGACCACCCTGTGTCCGGTGATGCTCTCCTCTATGATGCCGTTCAGGGCTCCCAGCTGTTTCTGCTTTTCCCTGAATCCCTTTCTGGTATGGCCGGCGATTTTTTTGGTGGAGAAAATAATCAGAGGGATGACGCAGAGGCAGATGAGGGCCAGCTGCCAGTTGATGGTGAGCATGACAATTCCCACCGTTATGATACTCAGCCCGGCGGAGAGGATTTCCAGAACCCCCGTCGAGAGGGTATTGCTGACATTATCGATATCATTGGTCAGCCGGCTCATCAGTTCACCGGTGGAGCGGGTGTCGAAAAAGCGGATGGTCAGATCCTGAAACTTCCCGAACACATCGTTCCTCAGATCTTTGATCGCCTTCTGGGAGATCCCTATCATTATCCACTGCTGAACCATCGTAAGCAGTGCGGCGGCGAGATAGAATATTCCCATAAGTCCCAGGATCCGCACCAGGGCGGGAAGGTTCACTCCTCCCGAAATATACTCGTCCAGAGCAATCTTCATCAGGTAGGGCCCGGCAATATTGAGAGCCGTGGTGATCAGTACGATCAGTATGACCAGGGTCAAAAGTCGCCTGCTGCGCTTCAGGTACTCCCAGAGGCGGAAGAGGGTGCCCCTGACATCCTTGGCTTTTTCCTTGGGCTTCATCAAGTGCCCCCGGGGACCGTGCCCGATGGGGACAACCACCGGCTGCGCCGCCTGTATCTTATCCGGTGAACTCATTATACGGCCTCCTCATCTATCTGTGATTCATAAATCTCCCGGTACAGCCCGTTGGATTCCAGCAATTCCCCGTGCGTCCCCATCCCGGATATTTTCCCGTCCTCGATCACGATGATGCGGTCCGCATCCATAATGCTGGAGATACGCTGGGCGATAATCAGGACGGTGGACTGGGCCGTCCCCTCCCGCAGGGCCGAGCGGATGCGTTTTTCCGTGGCCAAATCCACCGCGCTGGTCGCGTCGTCGAGAATGATGACGGGAGCCTCCTTGGCCAGGGCCCGGGCAATGGCTATGCGCTGTTTCTGCCCCCCCGAGAGGTTAACGCCCCGCTGGTTCACATCCGTTTCATAGCGCAGGGGGAGTTCTTCAATAAAACCGGCGATATTGGCTTTGGCGGCGGCCTCCTTCATCAGCTCCTCCTTTTCCGCCTGCTCCGACTTATGGTAGTCATAGAGAATATTCTCCCCTATGGTCCCGGCGAAAAGCAGTGTCTTCTGGGGAACCATGGCGATCTTTTTCCGCAGTTCCTTCGTGTTAAGCTGGCCGATGTCCTGGCCGTCGAGCAGAATCTCCCCCGAATCGATATCATAGAAACGGGGAATCAGCTTGATCAGGCTGGATTTACCCGCTCCCGTGGCGCCGAGAAAGGCGACGGTCTCTCCCGGATTAATGGTAAAGGAAAGGTCCTTCAGAACCGGATCGCCCCCCTTGTCATAGGAAAAGGTCACGTTTCTGAACTCGATTTTCCCCTTGCCCGATCGGACGGCCTGGGGATCTTCCGGCTCCGTGATGTCCGGCCGGCTCTGCAGCACCTCCTGAACCCTTTCGGAAGAAGCCTGGGCCCGGGAAAAGCGCATGACCATATGGCTGAACATCATAAGGGAGTGGAGAAGCTGTCTGAGGTAATTGATAAAGGCGATGAGGGCCCCGATCTTCAGTGCTCCCGTATCAATCAGCCCCGCTCCGAACCACAGGGCCGTAATGATACCGCCGTTCAGAAGTATCTGCATGGCCGGATTCATGAGAGACACGGTGCGGTTGGCTCGAACGGTATAATCGTTCAAGTCGTCGTTGGCCCTGCGGAATTTTTCCGTTTCGTAGTCCTCCCTCACGAAGGCCTTCACCAGCCTCTTTCCCGCCAGGTTCTCCTGAAGCCGGGTATTCAGGCGGTCGAGCTTCTGCTGGACACTGAAGAAGAGGGGATAGGTGCGGGCGATCAGAACGGTCATGATTATCAACAGCAGGGGTATGAAGATGATGAAGATGGCGGAAAGCTGAGTGCTGATGGCGATGGCCATGATCAGGCTTCCCACAATCTGCAGAGGAGTCCTTACCATCGCCCTGAGAATCATCATGGTCACCTCTTCGAGCTGGGTCACGTCGTTTGTCAGGCGGATTATCAGATTCCCCGTTTCCAGTTCGTCCAGGTTCTTATGGGAGAGGGAGAGCACTTTCGTGAAAAGATCCCTCCGCAGGTCCGCTCCCACCCCGGTGGAGGCACGGCTTGCCAGGTAGGAGCAGCCCGATCCTCCCGCAAAGGCGATGAGGGAGTAGAGGATCATGCGTATCCCCATCTGAAAAACCAGGGAGAGATTCCCCGACGCGATTCCCCGATCCACAATCTGGGCCATGGTCGCCGGCAGCATGAGATCCATCAGAACTTCCACCATCATCATAAGGGGAGCCGACAAGGCGAATAGCCAGTATTTTTTCAGGTAGCGGAAAATCGTCTTCATCTCTTTTCTTCCCTCTCTTCCAGAGCCAGGCTCATCTGTTCCTGCACTTTGAGAAGAAGCTTTCTGAAAATTTCCTGCTCCTCCTCCGTCATGGAGTGAAATATCCGTTCGTCCGTACGGGAGAAAAGGTCCCGTATCTGCAAATGTACGGCTTTGCCCTCTTCGGTGAGGGAAATAAGGGTCTGCCGCTGATTGTTCTCATCAATATGGCGGACTACCAGTCCTTTCTTTTCCAGAGACTGGACCATGCGGGTGAGAGTGGAGGGGGAGATATTCATTTTTTTGGCCAGGCTGGTCTGATTAATGGGCTCCCTCTCATCGTGAAGCACAAAGAAAAGGCGCGGCTGTCCACGATAGATACCGAAGGATTCGAATATCATATGGTGGAACCGGTGGTGCAGCCTGGCCGTATCGGAGAAAACTATCCCTAAGGGTTTCATGAAACCTCCCTGAAAAAATAGGTTGCTATGCGAAAGATTGGCATAACAACAGTTCGTATGCGAAATAATAGCATCCCGCTAAAAGAGAGTCAAGAAATAAAGAGAGCCTCTTTTTCGTAATTTTCCCTGCGGGCTCATGGAAATTCCCAATCAAGTGATTTACATTAGAATTATTCACAGGAGTCAAAAATGAAAAAGATATTGATTATTTTTCTCGCCGCAGCTCTGGCGGCAGCCCCCGTTTTCGCCGCAGGACCGACCGAACAGGAAGTGGGCGATACCCTGGCCGGGGTTATGATGGTTTATGCCCTTGTTGTAATGGGCTCCATGTTCGGAGCCATGCCCGAAGGGGCCGACGTGGACCTGGATATGCAGACGGGAGAATCCTCCCTGATATGTGATGACCTTGATGTGGAGCCTCTCATGTCTTCCCAGGCCGCCATGGGAATGACCGCCTCCATGAACGGCGATGATGATGTTCCCGAAATTCTCTTTTCCCGTATATCCGGTGAGATCTCCGCCAGCGGGGAAGGGAATATGCTCCTGGATGTCACTCTCAAAGGAGGTCCCGTCAAAAATCTCGTACTGGAAATGGAAGAAGAGACCATAACGAAGTTCAAAGCCGATGGCAAGGACTACCTTTATCTGACCCATGATCCCGCATTTATGGAAATGATTGAAGAATAGAACTATGAAATCATTATATGCTCTCGGCTCATACACCGACCGTCCGGGATTAAAAATGCCCGGGAAAGGAATATCACTGCTTGAACTGGACGAGGCGAAGGGTTCCCTAAGGGAAATCCACAGCTTCACCGGGGTTAAAAATCCGTCTTATCTCTGTTTTGACAGAAGGGAAAAGCTTTTGCTGGCCGCGACGGAAAATGATGAAAACAGAGGGGCCGTTACCAGTTTCCGCCTGTCCGGAAACCGGGCTCTTTCCCGGCTTTCCTTTATCGATGGGCCAGGGCGGGCGAACTGTCATGTTAATATGGACAGCACCTGCCGCCTTGTTTTCGCCGCTTCCTACGGGGAAGGGCGTCTGAAGGTCTACTCCCTGGAAGGGGGAAGGCTGATTGAGAATATTCTCGACCATAACTACGAAGGAAAGGGCCCCAACGAAGAGAGGCAGGAGCACTCCCATGCCCATCAGGCGGTTCTTTCCCCCGATGAGCGGTGGCTTTACGTGGCCGATCTGGGGAGCGACTGCCTCTGGATACACGATATGGATGACTTGAGTGCTCCTCCCCGGTCCGTTAAGACCCCCCCCGGGAAAGGTCCGAGGCACATGGTGTTCCACCGGGAGAGCCAAAGACTCTATGTTGTATGCGAGCTCATCCCCGCGCTGCTGGTTTTTGACTGGGACAGCCGGACGGGGAATCTGTCCCTCATCCAGGACGCGGCAACCGTCGAAGACGGTGACAATCCAAAGGCTCAGCCGTCGGCTGTCAAAATTCATCCTTCCGGAAAAACCGTAACCCTGGCGAACCGCTTCACTGACACGGTCACCGTTTTTGATATCAACGGGGAGAGCGGTCTTGTCGAGAACAGACTGATTTTTCCCGGACGGGGACTCATATGCCGGGACCTGGAGTTTTCTCCATCCGGGAAGTGGCTTCTCATGGCATACCAGGAGTCCTGCGATATACAGCTCTGCCCCTTTGATCAGGAAACGGGCCGCCCCGTCGTCGGCTGGGGAGAAGCCTTTGAGACAGGAACGCCGACCTGTCTTGTCCCTCTGGACTGATCTATATTCCCCCGTCAGAGGCGGGGGCCGTTCCTACATTTCGGGAAAGTAAAAAAAAGAAGATTCCTACAAGCGGGAAGCTTTATTGCCTCTAATCGGCTGAAAAGGCTTTGATTCTCCGCTGGTATGCTCTTTGCATAACTATGTTCATATCAAAAAAGGGGCCGGCAGTTTTCAGCCATTTTCTGTCCGGCCCCTTGCATGGGATACAACATGCCAGAAGGAGTGCAATATGATTTTTCCCCCGAAGCCCTTAGGATTTGTTAAGCAGGGACTGGCAGAGATGGGGCAGGAAATGTCTTATGTATATGACGATCTCATCTTTCCCGAGCATACGGCTTATATCATTCAGTTCGGTAAGGAAAATTACGAGCTGAACATATACTTCAATACCGAGTGTCCCGAGAAAGAGTCGGCCGTTTTGAAAGAGGAACTGACCAATACCTTCGCCGGCTCTATCGGATTCTCTCTGAACTTTCCCGGCCGTTTCACCCTGACCCCCAACGAAGAGTCGGAGGAGATGGAGATAGCTTTTACCTAGTACTCCCTTCGGAACTGAAAAAACAGGGGAAAATCCTGTAGCAATAATAGAAATAGTTCACTATTATTATCTGGAAATAATCGATACTGAAAATTATACTGATTATAAGGAGTTCCCCTATGAAAAGATTATTAACGATTCTGTTCTCTCTGCTGTCCGTCCTGATCCTGTTTTCCTGCAAGTCAGACGGCGAGCCCCAGGCGGAACAGGAAGCGCGGGCTCTGTCCGTCGATGCGCCCCATTGGTTCCTCGTTCCTCCCCAGGCCAAGGATGCTATCTACGGCATTGGCGTCGCCACCTCTTCCGATCTGTCCCGGGCCAGAGACATGGCCTCCTCCCGGGCGCGTGCCGATATTGCCAAACAGCTCAGTGTCAGCGTAGAAACCATGCTGACCGATTACTTTCAGGAGGCCGGAACCGGAGATGACTCCCAGGCCATCGAAATGATCGAGTCGATCACCAAGGAAGTCGCCGATGTGGATCTGAGGGGTGCCAAAACCATAGAAGCCTATGTCGCCGACGACGGAAAGGTATATATACTGGCCGAATATTCCATGAATCAGTTTATTGAGGAACAGGTGGCTGAAGTATTCCAGAGAAACGAAAGCGCCGCCTTTGCCGAGTTCAAAGCCCAGCAGGCCCTGGACCGTCTGTCGGCGGAAGTGGAGAGCAATCCTCCCCGGTCCGATGCTAACGAGAGCGAATAGGGGGTTCCCTGTCTATTGGGCCGGTAAGGGGAGAGGGATCGTCCCCGCTCTCCTCTTTCTCGCTTTTCTCTTATCCTGCCGGTCGGCCCCTTCCCCTGCGGAAGATGCCCCGGGTGAGGGCCCTGATGCTGTTGAGGAGCTTTCCGATGCGTCCTTACTGCCCTCATGGATCATTGACAGCTCTCCTGTGAACGGCCGGCCCGTATTCGTTGTCTTCACGGGCAATTTGTACTCCGACGACGATGAAATGGAGGCGGCCCTCATGGCGGCTGCCGGGGAAGCGGTCAGATATCTGGGGGCCTATGTCAATGCGAAGGAGCTGAGCCAGGAGGGCAATACCACCCTGGGTTATGCTTCGGATATACGAATCGATTACCCCGAAGAGAGAGCCGCCGATTATAAGGACATGCTGGAGCTGGACCGGGTGGCCCGGTACAAATCCGCCACTATCGCCCGATTTCTTTTTACGGGGAAATCATCGTCTCTGCAGATTTTCTCCGGGGGTAAACCGCCCTCCTGGATCGTGTCGCCTCCCGCCGTGGAGGGGTATGTTTTCGCCGTGGGAGCGGCAAAATCCCACAGCACCTGGGAAAAATCTTTTGAAGCCTCCGATGAGAAAGCTATTGCTCAGCTGGCCTATGCCCTTTTTGGAAAAGTGGGAAACCAGAAAAATCTGCTTGACCGGGAGAGCTCCTCTACGGGCAGTACCTACTCCCTGGAAACGGTATATATGAGAGGAGAAGGAATTCTCCGGGAGCTTCTGATTGCCGGGCGCTGGGTCGATGAGGGAGAAACTCTCTTCTATTCCCTGGCCGCTGCCCCGCTTCAATAGGCTGATATTTCCCAGAATCTTCTCTTCTTTACCCTCTTACCGCTGGAAGAAGAGGACTACTGTGTATAGTATTAGTTCTATACCTGTAAAATAATTCTGGGGATTTCATGAAATATTTAACATATCCGGCCATCATATTCAGCGTGTCTCTTCTTTTTTCCTGTTCCTCCGATTCCGGGGCTTCGGCTTCCCGTGAGAGTGATTCATCCGCAGCGGTAGCACAGGCATCTCCCGGCTGGATACTGCATCCCCCCAGGGAGAAGGATTATATTTTCGGAATCGGCTGTGACCCCGATCCGGAACTGGCGAAGCAGCGCTCCCTGATAAATGCGGGGCAGCAGATGGGATCCCGAATTCAGACGAGCCTTGAGGAGTATGTCCGCGAGGGGGAAGGCGCGTCGGAGAGCCTTGTGACGTCCTTCCAGACCGAGGTTACCGATCAGAGTCTTAAAGGGGCCAAATTCGTCGATCAGTACTGCGATGATCTGGGAACCTACTGGGTACTCTCCCGCGCCCCCCTCTCCTGTACGCTGGATATGGCGGAATCGATGCTTCTGAGTTATCAGCTTGAACTGTCCGTGGATAAGGCGGCGGTGAATCGGATTCTTGACAGGGCTTCAGAAGAGCTGGCCGTCCAGGAAGCTTACTATCGGGAAGAATTGAAGGATGACGAGGTCGGAGCTCTGGTTCTCGAATCGGGGGCCGCCCGCCTGTTTGTCTATCCTGAGTATCAGTTTCCCATGAGCTGGGAAGAAGCCGCTCACCGGGCCGGGACTCTTTCGGCTTACGGTTATTCCGACTGGCGTCTCCCCACAAGAACGGAACTGGATATTCTGATCGAACACAGGGAAAGCCTGCCCGGTTTTCGAAGCGACTGGTACTGGACGGCCCATAATCTGGACAGCCGTTTCAGTATCGTGAAAAGTCTGAAGAACGGAAAGGATAAAATGTACAGTAAGGAGAGTACCCAGAGTTTCTATATGGTCCGCAGCGATGATTTCCCCTACACCATGATACCCCGTACGACCGGGAGGGAAGGGGAGAAGGCAACCCTGTCGGGAGCCTATGTCTTCAGCAGCGGGGATATGGATCTCTATATCTCGGAATATCACAGCCCCGTCACCTGGGCCGATGCAAAGGCCGCCTGCGACAGTCTGACTTCCTTCGGGTTCGACGACTGGAGGCTTCCGACGGAAGAGGAGATGCTGCTTCTCTTTCAGCATGAAGATTCCCTGACCGATTTCCGCTATGACTGGTATTGGACCTCGGATGAGAAGAACCGGCGAAAGGCCCTAATCCTCAATATGGCCAGCGGGAAAAGCAGTTATTACAAAAAGAAAAGCGCCCAGAGCTTCTATGCCGTAAGGACAGAAACCCGGGCTGGTAACTAGATCTTCAGCGCTTCCTGTCGTTTGTAGTGGTCCTCAAGAACCAGCGCCGCCATGGCTTCCACCACAGGGACCATACGGGGACACAGACAGGGATCGTGCCTTCCTCGGGTCACGATATCCCGTTCCTGCCCTTCCTTGTCTATCGTTTTCTGGGGCGCCTCGATGGAGGACGTCGGCTTTACCGCGATACGGAACACAATCTCCTCTCCGGTGGAGATTCCCCCCAGGGTTCCTCCGGCATTGTTGGTCTGGAAACCGTCCTTGTCCATCCAGTCGTTATGTTCCGTTCCCAGCATATCCACGCAGCCGAAACCCGAACCGAACTCCACGCCCTTCACGCCGCCCAGGGAAAGAACCGCTTTCCCCAGATCGGCTTCCAGTTTATCGAAAACCGGTTCGCCCAGTCCGGGGGGAAGGCCGTTGATGCGGCACTCCACCATTCCTCCCGTACTGTTACCCTCTTCGGCCAGCTGAACGATTCGCTCGTACATCTTCGCCGCGGCTTCCCTGTCGGGACAGCGCATGGGATTCTTTTCTATCTGGTCCAGGTCGATTGTTTCGCAGCCGAAACCGGCGGCCCGCAGGGTATAGGCGGTAATGGTCACCCCCCGCTGTGAAAGGAGTTTTCTGGCTATGGCCCCGGCGGCCACCCGTCCGGCCGTCTCCCGGCCCGAGGCCCTTCCCGAACCCCGGTGATCCCGGATGGCGTATTTTTTCAGGTAGGTAAAATCCGCATGGCCCGGGCGGAACATATTCACAATGTCATCGTAGGCGCTGGGCTGCTGGTCCTTATTGTGGAGGAGCATCATCAGAGGCGTCCCCGTCGTTTTCCCCTCGTAGACACCGCTCAGGATATGTACTTCGTCGGTTTCCTTGCGGGGGGTCGTAACGGCGGACTGCCCCGGTTTTCTCCGGTCCAGCTCTTTCTGTATATCCGCCTCGTTCAGCTCGAGCAGAGGAGGGACCCCGTCGACAATGACGCCGACGCCGCCTCCATGGGATTCTCCGAATGTGGTGATTCTGAATAACTGTCCGAAACTATTGCCTGCCATGGGGGCCTCCTCTGGTCGCATCGGCTGGGCGGCAGCATCATCTTCCGGCCTGCCTGCCGTCATTTTCCGTAGAAACAGGGTAGCCGGATGGGCTTTGATGGTCAAGGGCGAAAGGGAGAGGGGAGAAATATCCGTCAAAAACATAGATGGGTCTACGCAGTTTTCCCGATAGGTATTATACTGGGGATAATCGCAGGATGTATTCCCGGGAAAAGAGAGGAGGAACCATTGGGAGAAACGATACGCTTCGGGGTATCCATGGACAGCGACCTGGTTGAACTTCTTGACAGACTGACCCTGGACCAGGGGCATGAAAACCGTTCTGAAACAATTCGGTCTCTGGTGAGGAATGAGCTGGTGGAGACCGGTTCTCAGGATCCCGACAGGGAAGTCATAGGCACGGTTACTCTTCTTTACCACTACGGAACCAGGCTGCCCCGGGTCCTTGTGAAGGATTATCCGTCGGTAAAAATTTCTGCCAATATCCAGCTTCACGAGGATCATGAAATCTGTGTGAAAGTCATGGTGGTAAAAGGGAAGGGGGGCGAGGTCCGCGACTGGGCTCGGAAGCTTCTTTCCGGAAAGAAGATCATCGGGGAACTTTCCATCAGCGCCACAGAGGAACTGTACAGGGAACTGTTGTAGGGCATGTGACAAGAGCCACCGTATTGACCTTAGAAATAAAAGGTTTTATTCTATTTTGATGTGACACGAAAAAATTAAAACGTGTCACCCTTTTTGACAGGTCGATTATAACAGGAGACATCAGATTGAATACGTATCATGACAGAAGGGCTTTCCGCCCGAGAGCTGCGGCTCTGATCTTAGGTTTTATGATCCTCATCAGTTCCCAGGGCCTTTTTTCCATGGCCCGGGAAGAGGCATTCGAGACAGACTCATCCTTCACTGTCACCGACATGAGGGGAAGGGAAATCACGGTTCCGGGAGAAATCAGTCGCGTCATAGCCCTGGATGCCGGTGCTCTGAGGCTGATCAGCTACCTCGACGCCACAGATAAGGTCATCGCCGTGGAAGATGAGGGTCACGGACGGGAAATCTCTGATTACGGATTTTTCTCCCTGGCAACCTACCGTATCGCCTTTCCCGAACTGCGTGAACTTCCCAGTATCGGCAATAAGGAGAACCATGAGGGAATCATTGCGGCAGCGCCTGATCTCATTATCACTTCCACCGTGGATCCGGGGCAGCTGGATCAGCTTCAGAACGTTCTGGGGATTCCCGTTTTTGCCGTTAATGTCGATGTGGAACTCTTTGATAGGGAACTCTTCAATTTTCAGCTGACAAAACTCGGACAGATTCTGGGACGGCAGGATAGGGCAAAGGAGCTAATCGACGGAATCGATGCTGTTCTTGCCGATCTGGAAGCCCGTGCCTCCCTAGCGTCCGTGGCGAAACGGGCTTATGCCGGAGGAATGATGTTCTACGGCCCCGCCGATATTCTCAGGACGACGGGAGATTATCTTCCCTTTGATTTCAGCGGCGCCGAAAATGTCATGCCCACCAACCCTGTGGGAAACCTTCAGCCCTATATGACATCCGTGGAGGACCTGATCGCGGCCGCTCCCGACTATGTGTTTATCGATGGGGCGAACATGAACCTTTCCCGCTCCGGGTTTGAAACGAACCGCAAAGTGCTGGAAGAGCAGGTTCCCGCCTTTGAGAATCAGCAGGTCTACTCCACTTTCGTATACAAATATTACGGGACAAACTGGGAAAATCAGCTTATCAATGCCTTTTTTGTCGGAAAAGTGCTCTATCCCGATTTGTATGGCGATATTGTCGTCGAAGACAAGGCCGAGGAAATCTGGCAGCTCTTTTTCGGAAGATCCCTGACCTATGATCAGGTGGTTCAGGCTCAGAAGGGCGGACCTGAAAAGGTTGACTGGTTTAACTGATTATGAATCATGGTGCTGTCGATCCTCTTTTCCATCTATACCGCTTAGAGAGAAGAAGCCGGGGAATATTCCTGGCCATAGCAGGGGGCGTTCTTCTGCTGCTGGTCCTTTTTTCCCTGTCGGCAGGCACCATAAGGATTCCTTTCAAGGATGTGCTCTCCTACCTTTTCAGGCTGGATGCCGCCGGACAGGGCCGTATCATATGGGACGTCAGGATGCCTCGGGTTCTGGCCGCACTCCTTGTCGGCGCGGGGCTGTCCCTGTCCGGAACTGTAATGCAGTCCGTACTGCGCAATCCCCTGGCCTCTCCCTATACCCTGGGACTCTCCAGCGCCGCCGCCTTCGGTGCATCCTTTGCCATCGTCTTTTTCGGCGCGGGAACGGGCACTTCCTCCACGATCATCATCAGCAGTTCCTTCACCGTGGCCGCTTCGGCTTTTCTCTTCTGCTCCCTGTCCACGCTGGCCATTCTCCTGCTTACCGTACTGACAAAGATATCCGCCGAAAGCATGGTCCTGGCCGGTATTGCCATCGGGTCGCTCTTTTCCGCCGGCCTTACCCTTATGCAGTATCTGGCCGACAGCGTGCAGCTGGCCAGCATCGTCTCCTGGACGTTCGGGGATCTGGGCCGGGCCAACTGGCAATTCCTGGCCATAACTGCGGTAGTCCTGATTCCCGTCTGCCTTCTTTTCTACTATTTCCGCTGGGATTTCAATGCCCTGGACACAGGTGAGGACGCGGCCCGGGGGCTGGGCGTGAAGACGGGAGCCCTGCGCATCGGAGGAATGGCCGCCGCCTCTCTTATCTCGGCTGTGATCGTCTCCTTCTTCGGGACCATCGCATTCATCGGACTTCTGGGCCCCCATATCGCCCGAAGGATTCTGGGCGCCGATCACCGCTTCCTCCTGATCTCCTCCCCCCTCATCGGAGCCCTGATACTTCTGGCCGCCGATACGGCCGCCCGGACGGTTCTTACCCCTATGGTCCTGCCCGTGGGAATTCTGACCTCCCTCTGCGGTGGCCCTCTGTTCATCTATCTTCTTGTCGCAAGGAGGAGGGGATGATTCTTTCTGTTCAGGGACTGCAATTCCAGTATAAAAGTCATCCCGTCATCAAGGAGGCTTCCTTCTGTGTGAAGGAAGGGGAGATCCTTACCATTCTGGGGCCGAACGGCGCCGGAAAAACAACTCTCCTCAAGTGCCTGAACCGGATTCTGATTCCCCGGGGCGGATCGGTTCTTATAGACGGAACGGATATCCACTCCCTGAGGCCGGTCCAGATCGCCCGCAGAATAGGCTGGGTTCCCCAGCAGGGCGAAAAAACCCGTATGAAAGTTTACGATCTGATTCTTCTGGGAAGAAAACCCTATTTCCGCTGGGCTCCGGGGAAAAGGGATCACCTGCTGGTGGAAGAAGCCATCAAGCTGATGGGTATTGAATCTCTGGCCATGCGTTACGCCGATGAAATAAGCGGAGGGGAGTTTCAGCTGGTGCAGATTGTCAGGGCCATGGCTCAGGCGCCCCGGGTCATTCTTTTTGATGAACCGACCAGCAGCCTGGATATCAGCAACCAGCATCGTCTAATGTCCCGTATCAGTCCCCTCATTCACTCAAGCCCCATGTCGGCGGTAATGACCCTTCACGATATCAATCTGGCCCTGCGTTATTCCGATAAATTTCTCCTCCTCCGGGACGGTATCGTCTATGCGGCGGGGGGCCGGGAGATTATCACTCCGCAAAATATCCTCAAGGTATACGACATGGATGTCCTGGTGGAAGAAGCCGGCGGATATCCCGTCGTCATTCCTCTCTGACCGGTCGGATTTCTCCCATGAGAGTTACCCGGGCCATCGAAGAACAGCGGCAGCTTTATCCCCTGTCGACCTTGGCTGATATCTATAAAAGCTTTTTTCAGGATGAGTTCGGCCCGGGACACCTTCTTGCCGATCGGCAGAGAGCCCTGGAATATTACAATGGGGAGCTCGCCGATATGAGAAGCCGGAGCCGTTATAAGATCGAACCCTGCGGAGCGGGAGAGCATTTCTGTCGTCTTCACTTGGATCTTGTTCTTGACGGATTGATCAGCCGGGAAGACTATTTTGAGGCATTCCTGGCCGGGGCGGAGGGATTTTCTCTTCCCGACGGGGAGGGTTGGAAAAACAAATGGCTGTCAATTCTCCGTTCTCCCGGGAATTGGCAGGGTACCCTTGATCATTTTGAGGAAGATGCCCATGGAATCCTATCTCGACTGGACGGGGGCGAATACGCCATGAATCACAGCGGCCGCTACAGGCAGGCCTATGACCCTCATTACCGTATCTTTTCCATCCGGCATGCCGATGCCTTGATGGCTTCCCTATCCCCTAAAATCCGTCCTTTCTCATAAAGAGCAATTGCACGCTTCTTCCATCCTCTCTCTTTCTTAAAAAAGAGAGTAACACTTTTCCTCCGCCTCACTGTTTAAGAGTTATACCAACTTGACAAAGAGGTCGATAATGAAAAAGATAACCATTGTTTTAGTTTTAGTTATGATTACCGCCAGCCTTTTCGCCCAGGTGAAATTCCGCATGAACGGAGCCTGCGACTGGCATGCAGAAGAGGAAAAATCAGAGATGGGCGGAATCCGTCTGGAACTTGTGGGGCAGGAACTCGGCTTCGGCGTTGAAGTCATGGGTAATTCCAGCTGCGAAGATGAGCCGGTGGAGGGGGAGACCTACTGGGGCGAATGGCAGGGAGAAGTCTTTGTCAATTATCACTTTTTCGGGAATAATTCTTTCCTGGATCCCTATCTGCAGGCCGGATACGGCTGTGCTGGCAAGGACTACTGGACCGTAGATGAGGGTTCGCAGGAGTTGAATATCTCCCTTTATCCCTCCTTCTCCGCCGGAGTCAACATGGTTTTCAAGGGCGGTCTCATTCTGGGCATTCGCAACAGCTATCGTCCGGATAACCGGTATGTGCCCGGTTCAGATCTGCCCGTTTATGATTTGTCAAAGAATCAGTTTACCCTTAATATCGGCCACCAGTTCGGCGGAAGGGATAAAAGAGAGAGAGCAAGAGATGAGCGTTACGGATGCTGGAAGTGGTGCTGGTGCGAAGACGGCGACTGTGACAGGGATGACGATTAGTCAAGGAGGACGTTCTGCCCGTTGACGTAGAAGCATTATATACCAAGTACGGACCTATGGTCCTCAGAAGATGCCGGCAGATGCTGGGAAACGAGGACCAGGCCCTGGACGCCATGCAGGATGTCTTTGTCAAAGTGATAAACAAGAAGGACAGCCTCAAGGCGACCTATCCGTCCAGTCTCCTCTATACCATGGCTACCAATCACTGCCTGAATATTCTGAGCCGGGAGAAGAGAACCTCCTGCGATAACGAGATTCTTGAGATGATCGTGTCCTTGGACAGGGTGGAGGAGAAGGCCCTGGACCGAATGTTTCTGGACCAGCTTTTTTCCGGTCAGAAAGCGTCCACCCGGACCATAGCGGTTCTTCATTATATGGATGGACTGACCCTGGAAGAGACATCCCAGCTGAGCGGACTTTCCGTCTCCGGGGTGAGGAAGCGGTTGAGGAAGCTGAGAGAAGCGGGATTGGAAATGGAAGGATATACGGCGGAGAGAAGCAAATGAAAGATAATAAAAAAATAATGACAGAACTGTTCCGCCTGGGGGAGCTGCCCGAAGGCTGGGAAGATAAAGTTGACAGAGAAACCATTGACGGTGATGTGAGCGAGCTTCTCTCTTCCGACCGTGATATTCTGGATAGGTACAGGCCTTCCCGGATGGCCGCCGAGATTGAGGAGAAGGCACGGAGCGCCCGGGCCGGCAGGAAACGGAATCGTGTCAGGACGGCGGTTGCCTATACGGCGGCGGCCGCGGCCATGCTGGTCATGGGGCTGATTCTTCCCGGAATCATGACCGAATCTACCGAATTTGACCCTGCCGGAACGACCCGGATCAAAGGTCAGTCGGAAGCCGGACTTACCGTCTACCGCAATACGGGACTTTCCACGGAAGTTCTCGATGAGAACAGTACGGCCCGGGAAGGGGATCTCATTCAGCTGGGCTATTCCGTCTTTACCGAAATGCCCTACGGTATCATCCTTTCCATAGACGGCCGGGGAATTGTCACACGCCATCTGGCGCCGGAAGGCCAGATCTCCGAAAAACTTCTCCCCGGAGGAGAACATCTTCTGGATTTTGCCTACGAGCTTGATGATGCCCCACGGTTCGAAACATTCTATCTGCTTGTCTCCGACAGGCCCTTTCCCGTGGATCCTGTGATCGATCTTCTTTCCAGGGAAGCCCGGGGAGAGGGAAATATCATCGATATTCCGGAGATCATAGGAAAAAGCTCTCTCGATTCCCGCGGAATTGGAAAAATGGTTCAATTCGCGGTATCAATACCCAAAGAGGATTAGTACAGTGAAGAAAAATACTCTCTTTATGATATTTTTTACCCTATCCGTTCTTTTCAGTGCCCGATGGGGGAGCGCTCTGAATGCAGAAGCCATGGAAGTCCGCCGTTTCGGCCTGTTTATCGGAGCCAACAACGGAGGGGATGAGCGCCAGACTCTGCTTTATGCCGATGATGACGCCCGGGATATGATGCTGACCATGGAGCAGATAGGGGGCATCGATCCTTCGGACAGCCTCCTGCTTCTGAACCCCACCGCCGGGAAAATCCGGGAGGCCCTGAAAATCATCTCCCTTCAAATCGAAGATGTTAACCCCCTGGTCAGACGGACGGAAATCATGTTCTACTACTCGGGACACTCCAACGGTCAGGGGCTTCTTCTGGCCGATGAAGATCTCTCCTACAAGGATATCAGAGACTCCCTGGACACGACCGGCGCGGATGTGGTCATCGCCGTTCTCGATTCCTGCTCATCCGGCGCCTTTACCAGGGCCAAGGGCGGCGAGAGACGCTCCCCCTTCCTGATCGACGAATCGTCCAGCATGGAGGGACATGCCTTTCTCACTTCCAGTTCCGAATCTGAACTGTCCCAGGAATCGGATCTTATCGAGGGATCTTTCTTTACCCATTACCTTATCTCCGGTCTGCGGGGAGCGGCTGACAATACGGGAGACGGGCGTGTTTCGCTTAATGAGATTTATGAGCATACCTTCCGGGAAACCCTTTCTTCCACGGAATCCACCATCGGCGGCCCTCAGCATGCTACCTATGAGATTCAGCTGACCGGTACGGGCGATTTGGTTTTGACCGATCTGACGATTCCCACCTCTGCGCTTCTGATCTCCGGGGAACTGGCAGGGCGCTTTTCCGTACGCTCCGGAGACAAACTGATAGCGGAGTTTTCCAAATACCGGGAGGATACCTTTAAAATGGCCCTTCCCGCCGGGGAATATACCATTAATATGGCCGATGGGGACGATGTCCGTTATGCCGATATCGAACTGAGTCGCAACGGACAGTTCTTTCTTACCGAGAAGGATTTTTCCAGCCGGCGGCTTGTCTGGACCCGCTTCCGAGGGGAGAGGAACTCCGATGAGGAGGTGGAAATCCCCTTTACCCTTTCACTCTTTCCCGGCATAAATTATCCCACTCTTCCCGATAACTCCGTTGTCATGCTGCAGGCGGGATTGAGTGCCTATGCCCCCCGGTTTGAAGGGGTGCAGGCCAGCTATCTGTTCAATATCACCCAGGATGACAGTGAGGGAGTTCAGGTTTCCCAGAATTTCAATATTGCCCGAAGTAATTTTCAAGGCATTCAGGGAGCGGGTATATTCAACATAGCCGGGGGAAACCTCCAGGGAGTACAGGGCGCCGGACTTTTCAATATCGCCGGAGATGAGCTGAGCGGACTTCAGGCGGCGGGACTTTTTAATATGGCCGGGCGCCCCTCTTCGGGAGTACAGCTCTCCGGCCTATTCAATATAGCCGGAGAGCTGGAGGGTTTTCAGGCGGCGGGTTTGTTCAATTCGACCGATTATCTGGACGGTATGCAGATCTCCCTGGTAAACAAGGCGGGAACGGTCGACGGGTTTCAGCTCGGGCTGGTCAATATCGCCCGTGAAATGGACGGCTTGGCCGTGGGGCTTATCAATATTTCCCGGAACGGAATCGTCGATCTGGGTGCCTGGTATGACAGCGGGGACGGTAAAATGTATACCTTCTTTCAGTCGGGAAGTCCCTATTTCTACACGCTCTATTTCATCGGCAATGAATTTCCCGACCATTCGGAAAGGGAGACTGTCTGGGGGGCCCATGCCGGATGCCGCCTGGGACTGGGCCCCCTGGAGATCGATCTGGACGGAGGATTCAGAAGCGCCTGGCAGGATGTCATGGATTCGGGAGCCGATACTCCCTATCTTCTTCCCTCCGGCCGGGCTGTGATCGCGTTCAAAGGTCTGGGACTCTTCTGCGGATTCAGTGCGGTCATGTCTTTCCCGGGAAGTTATGAATCCACCCTCTACGACGGGGACAGCTTCGCTCTCTTCGGGAATGAGGATTACCATATCTATCCGGACTTTATCATCGGCTTAAGGATCTGATAAGGGTGATCTTCTCTTGGCGAAAGAGAGGAAAAAGGGTAAAATATCAGGAAAAGATTGCATGCAAAGGAGCTATCTATGGGAAATTATCCCGATTTTACCTATGCCCATACGGGACTTAACGTCGATGACAGGGAAGCCTGCGAAAAATGGTATGTAGAGAATCTTAATCTGAAGATTGTCCGTTCCGTTCCCGGCAATATGAGTTTTCTTGCCGATCCTACGGGCCGGGTTGTCCTGGAGATCTACTCCAATAAAGCGGCTCCGGTTCTGGACTTTCCCGGTATTCATTTCCTGTCTCTTCATCTTGCCTTTCTTGTGGATGACCCGGAAAAAAGAGCGTCGGAATTGATTAAGGCGGGGGCGACAATCGCCGAAGACTATAAAATCACCGATGTGGGGGACAGAATGATTATGCTTCAAGATCCCTTCGGTGTGGCTATTCAATTAATCAAGAGACAGGAACCCATGTTCTGATGAGTTCTTAAAGAGGCAGATGAACTTGCTTCAGGAGAATATTGCGGAATATTCTCCTAATCCTTATTTTTCTTTTTGTTCCGTGACAGGGAGAGGCTTCCGAATCCTCCGAGAATACCCATATAAAAACCAAGATCGTACCAGAAGCCCGTATTATGGACCTCGTAGATATTGAGATGCTCGCGGAATATACTGAATATCAGAGATATCGGGGCCACCCATCCGTGCCAGATTCCCCAGAGCATGTTGGCCGGAGCCTCTCCTGTTGCTTTTCCATCGCCGGGAAGGCAGGATGCCAGAAGAAACATCATGGATAGCATCAGGATGATGTATTTTGTTTTCACTTTCATATCGATCTCCCTTTTTAACAGTATACTCCTTTAGAACAGTTCGGCAAGGAAAAACTGTCACAGTTCCCAGGAAGAACTTCTGCAACCGGGAGATTCCCCATAGCCTCCCTTTATCCGGACGTGCTTCGCTATGGAAAAAGTACGGGAAATATATAAAATTAAGGTATGAGGAGATGATCATGAAAAAATATATAAAAAAGCCCCTGATATTTGCCGCCTTCCTGATGCTCTATTCCTGTGCGACAGTTACGGTTCCCGTAGCGGCCACATCCAACGATCTGGGACGGCTTGTGGGGCGATCGTCCGGTACGGTCTGGTTGGGTATTTTCGGAGAGGCCGATGCCAGTATTATGGAAGCGTGCCGCGACGGGGGAATCCGGGAGATCTCCACGGTGGACTTCAAAACGGAGCTTCTTTTTCTGGGCCTGGGAAAGCGCTATACCTGCATCGTGACGGGAGAGTAAAAAAAAGGGACGAATACTCGTCCCTAAACAGTGCAATTCTTACAGAAGTTGTTAATTTTTTCCGGCAACGCCGAAAGGTGGTATATATTACTTTACCCTCCCGAGGGGAGGGGTAAGGCCCGGTTAAAGGGTATTCACGTCGGCGGAGTAATCCACCCCTTCCACTTCAAAACCGTGGAGTTCCATGTAATCCTTCTTGAAACCTTCCAGATCTCCCTTTTCTGCCAGGAGATCTTCATCCACCCTGTCCCAGAGGGAAGCGACGGCTTTCTGCACGTCGTCGGCCATTTCCCAGTCGTCCATGCGGACGAATCCCTGGCCGTCTTTTATGGTCCCTTCCGATCCGTAGATCTTATCGGACAGCATACGCTGCATCTGTTCGCGGCAGCCCTCGTGGGTTCCCTTTTCCTTCATGATTTTGAAGAGCAGGGCTATGTAAACCGAGACACCGGGAATAACGGCGCTTGATCGTGTTACCAGAGCTTTGTTGACCGAGATAAAGGCTTCACCGGAGAGATCGTTCAGCTCTTTCTGAAGTTCGCTGGCCGTAGCTTCCAGGTGTAGCTTGGCCTGTCCGATTGTTCCTTCCCGGTAAATAGGGTAGGTCATGGGGGAACCGATATAGGTATAGGCCACGGTCTTGACGCCATCGGCCAGAACGCCGGCTTCCTTCATCGTTTTGATCCAGAGAGCCCAGTCCTCGCCGCCCATCACCTTGACGGTGGCGTTGATTTCCTCTTCCGATGCCGGGTCCAGGGTCAGACTTTTCAGTTTTCCGCTCAGGTCCATGGCAAAAGAGGTATAGGGTTCTTTGATGGTCTTAAGGACAGACCGGTACATCTCTCCCGTATCGGGATCGGTCCTGACAGGAGAGGCAAGGCTGTATACAACCATATCCACCTGTCCGTCCTCGAAGAACGTTTTGATCCTGTCGATGACGGTTTTTCTCGTATCATGGGAAAAGGCATCGGCGTTGATGCTTTCGGCTTTCAGACCATCAGCCTGAGCCGCCGCATCAAAGGTTCTGTTATTGTAGAAACCGGGTGTTCCCGGTCTTTTGGCGCTGCCCTCTTTTTCAAAGGAAACGCCCAGAGTATCGGCTCCGCCGGAGAAAGCGGCGGAAATTCTGGTGGCCAGGCCGAATCCGGTGGAACAGCCCAGAACCAATACTCTTTTAGGCATGGAGACCTTAGGCTGAGCCTTGGCCCACTCGATGTCTCTTTTTACGATGGCCTCGCATCCCACAGGGTGGGAGGTAAGGCAGACGTTGTTCATGATTTTAGGTTCAATTATCATTACGCTTCTCCTGCTAAGCACATCCAGCTGGCCTGACAGGCCAGTTCGTCACCCACAAAGGCTTTGCCTTTCTGTTTGATCATCCGGCCGGAAACCATTTCGTTCTCGATTTCAAAACGGACTTCGTCGCCGGGAACAACCTGACGGCGGAACTTCGCCTTTTCAACGGTTGCCAGGAAGAAGAGGGCGCTCGCCGCAGCGGCTCCGCTCTTCTTCAGGCCGGCGCCGCCGACCTGTGCCATCGCTTCAATCAGCAGTACGCCCGGCACGACGGGATGACCGGGGAAATGTCCTTTGAAAAAGAAATCCGATTCGGTGTACTTTCTATATCCAATTATGTTCTTTTCGTCACATTTTTCAATACGATCGACAAAAAGAAAGGGATCTCTGTGAGGGAGAAGCTGTTCAATTTCGTTACTCATAGTGTTCTTACCCCTTATACTTCTTAATTACGATGGAACCGTTGTGTCCGCCGAATCCCAGGTTGTCCGAAAGGGTCGCATTGACCTCCATTTCTATTCCTTTGTTGGGAACATAATCCAGATCACATTTTTCGTCGGCTTCGAAGAGGTTCATTGTTCCGGGAACAAAACTGTCCTGGATGGCCTTGATACAGACAATGGCCTCAACACCGCCGGTGGCACCCAGCATATGGCCGTGCATGGCTTTGGTGGAGCTTACCTTGACCTTTTTGGCATGATCGCCGAAGGCTTCCTTGATGGCCAGGGTCTCGCAGGGGTCATTAATGGGGGTGGAGGTACCATGGGCGTTGATATAATCGATATCTTCCGGCTTGAGCCCGGCGTCTTCCACGGCAATTTTCATACTGGCAGCGCCCCCCTTACCTTCGGGGTCGGGCGCGGTGAGATGACCGGCATCGCAGGTCATTCCGAAACCGGCGATTTCGGCGTAAATCGTGGCTCCCCTTTTCTTGGCATGTTCCAGTTCTTCAAGAACCAGAATGCCCGCGCCCTCGCCCATGACAAAACCGTCCCGGTCCTTGTCAAAGGGGCGGCTGGCTGTTTTGGGGTCGTCATTCCGGGTACTGAGGGCCAGGAGTTTGTTGAACGAACCCACCGCAAAGGGGGTAATCGTCGCTTCCGTTCCGCCGGAGACGATGATGTCGGCCATGCCGGAGCGGATGGTGTTCATCGCGTAGCCGATGGCATCCGTGCCGGAGGCACAGGCCGTGGCCAGGGCAAAACAGGGGCCGTGCAGGCCGTATTTGATGGAAACGTTTGCCGGACCTTCGTTGCTGATCAGCTTCGGTATGGCCATGGGGGCGATACCTGCCTGGGGGCCTTTGGCTGCCAGGCCGCGGATATTTTCCTCGGTTACTTCGAATCCGCCGATTCCGCATCCCAGGATACAGCCGGCTCTGTTGTGATCGAAGTTATCCTCCGTAAGGCCGGCATCATTCATGGCTTCCGCAGTGGCGGCCACGGCAAACTGGGTGAATCGGGCCATCTTCCGGGCTTCTTTTCTGTCCATAAAATCGGAAGCGTTAAAGTCTTTGACTTCTGCGGCAATTTTGGTGGCGAATTCGGTCGTATCGAACTGAGTGATCAGATCGATACCGATCGTACCGGCTTTTATGTTTTTCCAGAATTCTTCTACGCTGTGTCCTATGGGATTGATGGTTCCCATTCCGGTTACTACTACTCTTCTCATTTTATCTTCTCCTCCTACATTACCATTCCGCCGTCAACGGTCAGAACCTGACCGGTAACGTAGCGAGCCATATCCGATGCCAGGAAAAGCACTGCATTGGCTATATCTTGCGGTTCACCCAGCTGATTCATGGGAATCTGTGCCTGAATGGATTCTTTAATATCATCTTTAAGTTTTTCTGTCATATCGGTCTTGATAAAACCGGGGGCAATGGCGTTAACCCGAACGCCCCTTTTGGCCGTTTCCTTGGCCAGAGCCTTGGTAAAACCGATTAAGCCGGCTTTGCTGGCGGCGTAGTTCGTCTGTCCTGCGTTACCCATGAGGCCGATAACGGAAGCCATATTGATGATGACGCCCGATCTCTGACGGATCATGAAACGGGAAGCTTCCCTGGCCACGATAAAGGCTCCGGTCAGGTTCACATCAAGAACCTGCTGCCACTGTTCGGTACTCATGCGGAAGACAAGTCCGTCTTTTTCAATGCCCGCGTTGTTGATGACTACATCCAGTCCGTCCTTGGTGACTTCTTCCAGAATCTTCACAACGCCCGCTTCATCGGTCACATTTCCCTGGTACCATTTAAGGGAGGTGCCTGCCGCTTTGGCTTTTTCCTCCATCTCGCTGTGGAAGGGGCTTTCCTTCGTGCTCAGATAGGAAACATGGGCACCCTGTTCGAGACAGGCCATGACAATTGCTTTCCCGATACCCCGGGAACCACCGGTTACAAATACTTTCTTATCCTTTAACAGCATGATTACCTCGCTTATATATTACCAAATTAAATAGTTCCCGCCGTAGGTCAATCCGGCGCCGAACCCAACGGTCAGTATTTTCTGACCTTTCTTGAGAAGACCCCTTCTGTCCATATCGGAAAGGGCCAGGGGAATGGACGCTCCGGAAGTATTGGCGAATTCGTCCATATTCAGGTAGAACTTGTCAAGAGGGATCTTATCCCGCTTGGCCGCCGCCTCTATGATGCGTCTGTTAGCCTGATGGGGGACGATCCAGTCGATGTCATCTACGGACAAATTATTCCTTTCCATTAAATCTTTCAATATGACCGTGTTGGCCCGAACGGCGAATTCATAAACCCGCCGGCCGTCCATCTGCAGAAAATGGTCTTTGCCCACGATTTCTCCCTCTATGAAGGGATTGGAGGTTCCCCCCCGGTTATGGCTCAGCGCATCGGAGCCCGAGCCTTCGGCCCTTAAGAGAGAGTTGATTACCCCCCGGGGTTCTCCTTCGCCGGCTTCGAGAACAACCGCTCCCGCTCCGTCTCCGAAGAGGATGCAGTTGTTTCTGTTGGTCCAGTCCAGGACACGGGAGAGCCTTTCCGTGCCGATAACCAGGATCTTATGGCAGGTCCCGTTATTTATAAGGCCCTTGCCCAGCTCCAGTCCGTAGACGAAGCCGGAGCAGGCGGCTTTGATATCCATGGCGCCGCAGCTGTTGTTTCCCAAAAGATCCTGTATCAGGCAGGCGGTGGAGGGCATTTCATGATAATCCGCCGTTATGGTGGAGACAAGGATCATATCAATGTCCTGCGCCGTAATGCCCCGCTTCTCCAGGGCTTCCTGGGCAGCCTTATATCCCATGTATGAGGTCGTTTCTGTGTCTGAGGAGATATGCCGATTTCCTATTCCCGTGTGGGAACGGATCCATTCATCACTGGTATCAAGGGTTTTCGCCAATTCATCATTAGAGACCCTTTTTTCCGGAACGTAATGTCCCAATGAACTGATATAAGCATTCATGAATCTCATTATTTACATTTTCTGCCATTTTGTCAATATTGACAGATTCCACTATTGGGGATATATTAGAAAAAGCGATTGAATTTTGAAATAAAGGAGTATCTCCCGTGTCGAATGGTTTTGTAAAGGATAAGGAAGACCTGTTTGAATTAATGGAGAAATTCGAAAAATCTGATATGAGCGAACTGACTCTCAAATTTGACGATCAGCTCATTAAAATGAAAAAGGGGGGCGATCAGAATATTATGGCACCCCTGGCTCCCATGGCCCAGCAGTACGCCGCTGCACCTGCGGTATCCGCAAGTGCTCCGGCTTCCGATGCTCCGGCCGCCGTCGAGGGTGAAATTATCTCCGCCCCTCTGGTGGGAACCTTTTACCGTCAGCCCGCACCGGATGCCCCTCCCTTCGTAGAAGCGGGGACCAAAGTTAAAGCCGGTGACACTCTTTGTATTCTGGAAGCCATGAAGATCATGAATGAGCTGGAAGCGGAGTTTGACTGTGAAATACTGGAAGTTCTGATTGATTCGGGGGCTCTCGCCGAATTCGGAACACCTCTTTACCGGGTAAAACGCTTATGATCAAGCGCCTTCTGATAGCAAACAGAGGGGAGATCGCCGTTCGAATTATCAGAACTTGCCGCGAATTGGACATTGAAACGGTTGTGGTTTATTCCCAGGCGGACGAAGACTCCCTGCCCGTAAAAATGGCTGATCAGGCCGTTTGCATTGGACCTCCGTCCTCCACGGAGAGTTATCTTAAGAAAGAAAGCCTCATCAGTACGGCCCTGGCCACGAGATGTGAGGCTATACATCCCGGGGTCGGTTTTCTTTCGGAGAACGCCGATTTTGCCGAAATGTCCAGGGAGGCAGGTCTGATCTTTATCGGTCCCGACCCCCGGGTCACCCGGATGCTGGGAGACAAGGTTCAGGCCAAGAGAACCGCCGATGAAGCGGGTCTTCCCCTGATCCCCGGCAGCGACGGCGCTGTGGAGTCGGTGGAAAAGGCTCTGGAACTGTCCAGGAGTATGGGATTCCCCCTTATCGTGAAAGCAGCTTCCGGCGGCGGCGGAAAGGGTATGCGCATCGTTAATTCCGAAGCGGAATTGAAATCGGCATTTCCCATAGCCAGCCAGGAGGCGGCCAATAATTTCGGCGACCCGACTCTGTATATGGAAAAATACATGACCAGGCCCCGTCACGTGGAAGTTCAGCTTCTGGCCGACGGTAAGGATAACGTCATCTATCTGGGGGAGAGGGATTGTTCTGTACAGAAAAATCACCAGAAACTCCTGGAAGAGTCTCCCTCCACCATCCTTACCGATGATATGCGGGACAGGATTGAAAAAGCTTCGGTGACCCTTTTCAGAAATATCGGGTACTGCGGAGCGGGAACGATCGAATTCCTCGTGGAAGGGGGAGAGTTCTTTTTCATGGAGGTCAACGCCCGGGTGCAGGTGGAACATACCGTTACCGAACTCATGACGGGAGTGGATATAATCCGCCAGCAGATTCTGGCCTGTACCACCGGTCGGATGGAAATAACCCAGGACGATGTGAATGTTAAGGGTTATGCCCTTGAGGCCCGTATCAATGCCAGAGGTGCCGGTCGGATTACAAACTTTTTTCCTCCCCTGGGACCCTACGTCAGGGTTGATACTCATATCTTCCCCGGCTATCTGGTTCCTCCCTATTACGATTCCATGATAGCGAAGGTTCTTGTTCAGGCACCCAACAGAACACAGGGAATCAAGCGGATGATCCGTGTTCTCAAGGAAATGGAGCTGGAAGGGGTAGAGACCAACCGGGATGAGCAGATCGTTCTGCTGAAATGCCGTCCCTTCCAGTCGGGTAATTTCGATACGGCCCTCTACGGCCAGATCATTAAAGACTGAGGATAACCCTATGGTAGATATGAATAATCCCTATGCCCAGGTCCAGGAGGCAGAGTGCCCCCGGTGCATGACCGTCATGACCGCCGAGGCTATGAAAAATCACTATCAGGTATGCACAGGCTGCGGCTATCACTTCCGCATGCCCGCCGCCGCCCGAATCCATCATATTGTTGACGAAGGTTCTTTTCAGGAAATGGATCATGACCTGGTCAGTAAAAACCCCATTGCCATCAAGGGGTACGAGGAGAAAATCTCCGAGGCCCAGAAAAAGTCCGATCTGTCCGATGCCGTGGTAACCGGTACCGCCAGAATCGACGGGCAGAACTGTGTCCTGGGGGTTATGTCCTTCCAGTTCATGGGAGGCAGCATGGGATCCGTCGTAGGTGAGAAGATCACCCGGGCCATGCTTCATGGAGCCGATACGAATCAGCCTGTGATTCTCTTTACCGCTTCCGGCGGCGCCCGTATGCAGGAGGGAATCTTTTCCCTGATGCAGATGGCAAAAACGGCCAATGCCGCCGCCCTGCTTGATGATCTGGGTATCCCCCTGTTTATCGTTCTTACCCATCCTACTACCGGTGGTGTAACGGCTTCCTTCGCCATGCTGGGCGATGTCACTCTGGCCGAACCGGGCGCCCTGATCGGGTTTGCCGGTCCCCGGGTTATCGAGGGAACGATCAATAAGAAACTTCCCGCCGGTTTCCAGAGTGCCGAATTCCAGCAGGAAAAGGGGTTCGTTGATAAAATCGTCCCCCGGAAGGAACTCAAAAAGACCCTGTCCTTTCTGATCAGGACCCATACAGGAGCGTAAGCTGTGGACGAACTGAAAAACAAGCTGGAAGAGCTGAAGGCTCTGGCCGGCAAGGAAAATCTGGATATAAACAAAAATCTGGCAGAGATCGAGGCTATGCTCAATGTGGGCAAGGATTCTCCCACCTGGGAAAAGGTCCAGCTGGCCCGCCGCCTGGACAGACCGGGGGCTCTTGAATACATCAGCCTGATCTGCGACGAGTTCATGGAGCTGCACGGCGACCGTTATTTCAAGGATGATCCGGCCCTTATCGGAGGCATCGGCACAATCAACGGTCAGGCCATCACTTTTATCGGAAATCAGAAGGGTTCCAACCTCAAGGAGAACCTCTACCGCAACCACGGTATGGGAAGCCCCGAAGGCTACCGGAAGGCCCTGCGCCTGGTTAAACAGGCCGAGAAGTTCCACCGTCCTGTCGTCTCCTTCATAGATACATCGGGTGCCTATCCCGGACCCGAAGCGGAAGCGCGGGGAATCGGAGAGGCTATTGCCCGGAATCTCAAGGAATTTTCCCTGGTGAAGGTTCCCATTATCTGTTTCGTCATTGGCGAAGGCGGATCGGGCGGTGCCCTGGGAATCGGCGTGGGCGATAAGCTTTACATGCTGGAAAATTCCATCTACTCCGTCATATCCCCGGAAGGTTTCGCTTCGATTCTTCTGCGTGACAGCAATAAGGCCAAGGAAGCGGCGGATATCATGAAGATGACAGCCAAGGATCTCTTCGAGTTCGGCATTATACACGGCATCATTCCCGAAGCTCCCGGCGGAGCCCAGAATGATCCGTCCTACACCGCGAATATGATCAAGGAGCTCATCCTTTCCAATATCGAAGTGCTTAGTAAAAAGAAACCGGACAGCCTCATACGCTACCGGTCCCGTAAAATCCGGGAAATCGGTCAGTTTACCGAAAACGCCGGGAAAGAGCAGGACCTTTTCAGTCTGTTTTCCCGTCTCTTCTCATAAACTCATGCGGGGTTCGGTTCTTCCGGATCCCGCTGTTATTTTCCCTGCCCGCTGGATGAATTTCGTCATAAACGACAAGGCACCTCTCCCGCAGAGACCGTAGAACCGGAGAGTCTTTCACGGGGTTACCAAGAAGGTTCACATATTCCAGGTCAGGCAGATTCATCAGAGGGCTTAGATCTTCCACTTCGTTAAACGAAAGATCCACCGTCTTGAGGCTTTTTAAGAATTCCAGAGGGGATATATCCTCTATTTCGTTTCTGCCCAGATAGAGTGCGGAAAGACAGGGAATCTCATCGATCCCCCATAATCTTGCTATTCTATTTCCCTCCAGATTCAGGCTGGTTATATTCCGGCAGTATTCAATCCCCTTAAGATCTTCTATTTCACTCCATGAGAGATCCAGGGCACCTTCCAGATAGTAAAGATCCTTGGGGAGAAAATCGGAAAAAAGATTCCCGTACATCATGGCATGGACCGCTTCGAGGAAGCCCCAATTCTCCGAAATCTCTTCTCTTACAGAGAGCCCGTCCAGGTAATCCGTCCAAAGACCGTCGCCCCTATGAACCATCTCGCCATCGGTTGTGTAGGTCTCATGAACGGTCGGGATGGTCTGAACGGGGACTTCCGAGGCTATCTTGATATTCTGTCTCATCCTCATCAGAGCTCTGTTGTTGCCTTCGGCTGTATAATGGCGGATCATATTGTGAAAATGACTTTTTCTGTCCGGATGGAACATCACCATAAGTCTTTTAAAGAGCCGGCCGCCCTTTGCCGGGAAATCCTCCGGATTCAGCCCCGCACTCCGGGCCAGGGCATCAAGTGTTTCCCTGTCTCTTCTCCCATAGGCATTAATGATCCTGGAGGTGATTTTCCCCAGATTTTCTTCACTGTAAAGTCTTAATAAATCTTTCACGATTCCCCCTGTTTGACGGAAGCATTCTTGACAAAAAAAGAAAAGAATACTAGAATTTAGTTAACGAATTATAAATATATATCCGGTAAAGAAATAATTAATTAATCGCCTTGTGGTAATATAGCTCTTACCTTTTATGGAATCAAGAATAAGCTTCAATTTTCTCTTTTTTGAATCCGGGGAAACATGGTATAGTTTTATTTATTATGGCATTTCAACGTATAGGGGAGCTTTCCGGACTGACGGGAATCCCCGCATCAACACTCAGATTTTATGAGACCCATGGAATTACCCAACCTCTTAAAGAAGCTCAAAATCAGTATCGCTTATACACTCCGCAGGATTCCTGCCGTGTTTTAATCACGAAAATGTTGAGAAGTTTCGGGTGTAATCTGGATGAGGCTTTTCAGGTCGTGACCAGAAATGATTTGCCTTCCACACTGGATTTTCTGGAAGAGAGAGAAAGACAGCTCGATAGGGAGATCGGCATGCTGGAAGATCGGAAACGGGGGCTACAGGAGCATAGGAAACGAATCGGGGATACCATGGCGTTACAGGGGCGTGTTAAAATCTCAGAACGAAATGCTTTCTATCGTTTCGCTTCAATCTCGGGGGGGCAGATTCTGAAAAACCATCAGCTTAAGGAACTTTCCTCTCAATGGATGGAACAGCTGCCTTTTCTCCATTATTCCATGGAGATTCCGGTCGGAAAAGAGGGCGTTTATCCCGAGGATGTGTCCTGGGGATTCTCTATGGATGAGAAGGAGCTTGACAAACTGAATCTGGAAATCCCCCGTGAGGCGGAATATTTCCCCTCATCCAGAGTTGTGGAGACCTGTCTTCTTCGAGAATCGGCCGGTTTTCTGGATGAGAGAGACCGGGATATCGTCAGGCAGTTCCGGGAAATCTCTCCCTGTGAAATCACCGGTCCTGTGGTCGGAGAGTTTTTAATGATATGCCATGAGGACGGCCAGGAGTACTATCTCTATCATCTCAGCTGTTCAGTTAAATAAATAACGATAAAATTATATCTTTTCCTTGACCTTCAAGCGGCTTTAAACTTTATGCTTACCCCTGTTATCCCCTCTATTCAAGGTGAGGGGCAGGAGGAATTATGAGTTTACTTAGAAAATCAGGTATGATCTTCCTTTTTTTCGCAGCCTTTTTTTGTCTGTTGATCGGCTGTTCCGGAGGAAAGGGTGATTTGACATTCAACGCGGGAACTTACCAGGCCGAGGGGCAAGGGCATAACGGGCCTGTTCAGGTAGAAGTAAAGTTCAGCGGCAGCAAAATTGAAACTGTGCGGGTCACTGAGCATAACGAATCGGATGGAATCGCCGACAAAGCTCTTGAGACGATTCCCATGGAGATTGTCAAGGAACAGAGCCTCTCCGTGGATACTGTCTCCGGCGCCACCTATGTCAGTCGGGCGATTATTGATGCGGTAGCCGATGCGGTAAAGCAGGCGGGAGAAGATCCCGCTAAGCTGATTGGCGAGGTTGCAGGGAAGAGTGAGAAAGGGGAAGTGAAGGACATTGAAACTCAGGTCGTCATAGCGGGTGCCGGTGGAGCCGGACTGGCTGCGGCAACAGCCTCCATCCAGGCCGGCTACGAGACGATTCTTCTGGAGAAACAGTCCTATGCGGGCGGCGGCTTCAATTACGTGGAAGGTGTCTTCGGACTGGACAGCCCTATCCAGAAAGCGGCCGGTGTTGATCTGGATCTGGAGGAGATGTTCAAGGAATCCATGGATTTTCATCACTGGCTTGCCAATTCCGCTTTGGTTAAGGCTTTCTATGAGAATGCCGGCGATTCCATTCAATGGCTTATGGACAGGGGTGTGAAATTCCGCGGGGTTATTACGGCCAATCCGCCGAACGGCAATGTGGCCTGGCACCTTTTCGAGGGAGGTCAGGCGGGACGTCTGGCTGTTCAGTCTCTGAAAAAAATTATTGAAGAGAGTCCTAACGGGCAGCTGCTGTTTGAAACACCCGCCCGGGAGCTGATTATTGAAAATGGAAAAGTGGCCGGCATCAAAGCGGTTCAGGCGGACGGAACCGTGCTGAACATCCATGCCGATGCCGTCATTCTGGCAACGGGCGGTTTTTCCAGTAATGAGGAGCTGAAGGAGAAGTATCTCCGCTTTTCCGGATATCAGAATATCGGAGCCGGCGGACGGGAGGGTGACGGTATCCGAATGCTGGAGCAGGTTGATGCCCAGTTCACCGGGATGAGCGCCGTACTGGAAGCCGGACTGGTTATGCCCATTCCGATCAGCCAGCAGATGGGACCGGAAACCCGTTATCCCGGAATTCTGGGGACGATCTATAATGAGGGACTTCTGACTGTCAGCCAGCAGGGAGACCGGTACATGAACGAGAGACTGCCCATCGAATTCCGGTCCAATGCCACGGAAAAAGTGGGAGGGAAGGCCTACGTCGTCTTTGATCAGAAAACCGTCAGGGAATTTATGACGACCGGGCAGAGATTCGGCTTCGGAGCCCCCTCTGTCCTGCCCCAGCTGCAGGAAGGACTGGATCTGGCTCTTTCCGAGAATGCCGAATGGATAGCCAAGGCCGACAGTCTGGAGGAACTGGCCGAAAAGACCGGTATGGATCCTCAAAGACTCGGGGTGAGCGTTTCAAAGATTAATCAGTATACCGCCGACGGTTATGACCCCGATTATTATCTGGAGAAAAAAGCCCTTTTCTCCATAGACGAAGGACCTTTCTATGCCGTGGAAGTTGTTCTGGGAATGTATGCCACGGTGGGCGGTTCCCAGGTGACCAAAGATCTTCAGGTCGTTAATACTAAGGGTGAGATTGTGCCCGGACTGTATGCAATCGGCCTAGATGCGGGCGGACTTTACGGAGATACCTACGATATGCGCATAGCCAATGGCGCAGCCAGCGGATTCTCCATCACCAGTGCCCGGCTGGCGGTAAGGCATATAGAGAGCTGGCTGAAATAGTCAGGAAAATGTAATCATATCCGCAAAAAAAAGCCCGTCACGGAGAAGATCCGGCGGGCTTTTCTATTATAGGAATCCCGTAAAGGGGATTCATTGAATTCGGGAGAACCGGTTTATTTCTTTTCTTCCAGAGTTACCCGTTCCTCATCCAGCAGCTTTTCGTATTCCACCAGAACAGATTCGGCTTCCTTGAGAGATTCAAGGGCTTCCGCCGCGGTATTTTTGGCCTCCAACGAAGAGTTGAGCAGGCTTATGAGTGCTTCTCCCTGTTCCAGAAGAGCCATGTTCTGCCTTTCAAGAGCCTCTATCCTCTCTTCCTGATTGTTCAGTACTTCCAGAAAAGGGTTGGAAGAAGTGTATTCGCTCTCATCGGTCAGCACCAGAAGCGTATCTAATTGACCATTAATAACAACTTTCTTAATCATTCTTCTCTAATCGTAACAGTTCGTCTCCGGTAAAACAAGTCTTTTATCCCTCTTTTTGGAGAAGAGGTTCGGGAAGATGGGCTTTGTTCAGCAAATCGGGCAGGCTTTTTACGGGATTAAAGCATTTCGCAGGGATTTCCACAAATGTCGTATTCCAGAAAGCCATCGATCCATTCCAGAGACCGGGGTGCTCCAAGGCTTTCAAGGGGCGACCGTTAAGGGATTTTTCCACGGTAAAAACGGCATTTCTGTCCACAAATTCCTCAAGATCGATTTTCTCGCCTGAGCAGTTTTTCGGGGAACAGGCAATAAAGACGGGATTGAAGTGGGTTATCCCTTTCAGTTTTTCTTCGGTCCCTTCCTGCTTCCGGTCTATCTGAGCCGTTTCCACTATCTGGAGCGAGCAGTTGCCCCGGCCGTCGATAATCCAGAAGGGACCGCCACCCGTATCTCCGTCGTTTCTCACCATGCCGCAGATCCTTACGGGGCGGTTCAGACGCTTCAGAAGGGTCCGGGTATCCTCTCTGCCGCAGGAATCAATCCCGCTCCAGCGCTTGAGGGCCTTGCAGGCCGCCTCATGGCTGGCATCGTCCGGGTTCCGGCGCAGATTCTCTTCGGCCTGGGCCAGTTCTTCCCGGGCTGAAATCAGCAGGGCTCCGAAAATACGGAACCACCGGGCCGAGAGCTCTCTGTATGAACCGGATCCCACATTGTCGATGTTCTTGAGAAATATGATATCCTTCTCCAGGGTGTTCAGGTTTCTTATAAGAGAGCCGTGCCCGCCGGGACGCATGAGGAGTGAGCCGTCCTCCCTTCTGAACAGTTCGCCCTTACCGTCCAGGGCAGGCGTATCGGTTCCCGGCTCCTGAAAGGAGTAACTGATGTTGTATTTTACTCCGAACCTTTCCTCCAGGAAGGGTACGATCTCTTTCTGCTTTGCTTCAAACAGTCTTTTATGGTCGGGGGAAATGGTGAAATGGATATTCACGGTGCCTTCCCCCTGACAGAGAGCTCCCTCGCGCAGATGATCTTCAAAGGGTGTTATGCTCCGGCCCTCTTCGCGATGAAAGGGAAGCATGCCCTTGGGGAGAGCGCCCCAGTTCCAGCCTTCCTCTCCGAGAAGAAAGCTCAGGAGAGCCCATTTCTCTTCATCCCTTTCCGGTTCGCCCTTTATGCCCAGATCGGGATAAAAGGAGAAATCCTTCAGGTTTTCAAAGAATCTGACGGTGTCCGATGTATCGGTCCCTTTATCCAGATAGGAGAAGAAGTCCTTGAACATCCGGGTGGCTGCCCCCGAGGCGGGTACGAATTTTTCCGAAGAGAAATTATTCTTGCGGGAAAGCCATATCTTTTCGAGGGCGGCTGTCTCTTCTTCGTTCAATTTCAGAATTCCGTCGCCCACAACGGCGGGACGGACAAGGTCGGCAGGTGCGGCGCCCTTTCTGAGAGTTTCCACCAGAAGAAAGAATTCTTCCTCTCCCATACCTCTGTCTTTCAGCATTTTCCTGTCTTCTTCGGTAAGCATTCTTTATCCTTTTTAATATCTGGAATAGTTTCAATATATCATAGGATCGGGGATTAATCCTGTCAGCTTTTTATGAGAACGGCCATTTTCGGGAAAGATGTTTTTACCTTGGGTAAAAAAACTTGACCTTTTGCATCTGCCTTAGTATTTTAGGTGAAAACAAAAGGCATCATGAGGTTAATATGACGAAAAAAGCCCCTGAGCAGGAAGAAATTAAAGATTCCTCTCCGGAAGGTGTGGAAGAAGATGTGTCTCTTGAAGAAACACAGAACGAAGAGGCGGATCGGGAAGAAAATCCCGATGAAGAAGAGGATGATCTGATGAAAGAACTTGAAGCCCTTAAGGAAGAAAACGGAACTCTCAAGGATCAGCTTTTAAGGAAGTCCGCCGATTTTGAGAATTACAGAAAACGGATGCTGCGGGAAAAGCAGGATACCGTAAAATTCGGTAACCAGGAAATCCTGAAGGATTTGATAGAGGTTATCGATAACTTTGAAAGAGCGCTTAATTCTTCGGGGGAATCAAAGGATTTCGATTCTTTTTATGACGGAATTTCCATGATTGAGCAGCAGTTTACCAATATGCTGGCTTCGAAGTACAACCTTGTTAAGATGACAGACAGCGGAGAAGAGTACGATCCCAATTGTCACGAAGCGCTTATGATGGAGGAAACCGAAGAAGTAAAGGTCCCCACGGTTATGGAAATTTTCCAGACCGGCTATTTACTTCACGACCGGGTACTGAGACCGGCAAAAGTGAAAGTGGGCAAACCTGCGATACCCGCTGAGCCGAATGATGAAATTGACGCCGACGATGAAACGGCGGAAGCATAGAATATAAAATAGAGAGTTAGGACGTAAGGAGACTGAAATGGGTAAGATTATTGGTATTGACTTGGGTACGACAAACTCCTGTGTCGCCGTTATGGAAGGCGGCGAACCCCAGGTTATTCAGAACGAAGAGGGACAGAGAACGACTCCCTCCATTGTAGCTTATACAGAAAAGGGCGAACGCCTTGTGGGACAGCCGGCCAAGAACCAGATGGTTACCAACCCGGAGAATACGATCTTTTCCATTAAGCGTTTCATGGGACGTCATTATAATGAAGTCAGTGAAGAGCTGGGAATGATCCCCTATAAAGTGGAGAAAGGTGCTTCCGGAGATATCCGGGTGGACTCCCGCGGCAAGCAGTATTCCCCTCCCGAAATTTCCGCCGCCATTCTTCAGAAGATGAAGAAGACCGCAGAAGATTATCTCGGTGAGTCGGTAACCGAAGCGGTTATTACCGTTCCCGCCTATTTTAACGATGCCCAGAGACAGGCTACCAAAGATGCGGGACGCATCGCCGGTCTCGAAGTAAAGAGAATTGTTAACGAGCCTACCGCCGCCGCCCTTTCCTACGGTTTCGGCAAGGAACAGAACGATCATAAAATCGCCGTTTACGACCTGGGAGGCGGTACTTTCGATATCTCTATCCTGGAACTGGGTGACGGTGTTTTCGAAGTTAAGTCAACCAACGGTGATACCCACCTCGGAGGTGATAACTTCGACCAGGTGATCATTGACTGGCTTGTTTCCAGCTTCAAGAACGATCAGGGAATCGATCTGTCCCAGGACAGAATGGCCCTTCAGAGACTCAAGGAAGCGGCGGAGAAGGCAAAGAAAGAGCTTTCCACGACCCAGTCTTCGGACATCAACCTGCCCTTTATCACGGCAGACGCCTCCGGTCCCAAGCACCTTCAGTATAACCTGAGCCGTGCCAAGTTCGAGCAGATGGCAGGCAGCCTGGTGGAAAGAACCAGAATCCCCTGTGAAAAAGCCCTTAAAGATGCCGGTTACACTCCTGCCGATATTGACGAAGTTATCCTCGTCGGAGGTTCCTCCCGAATCCCCGCCGTACAGGAAATGGTAAAGGCCATTTTTAAGAAAGAGCCCCACAGAGGTGTGAACCCCGATGAAGTAGTTGCCATGGGTGCTGCCATCCAGGGCGGTGTACTCGGCGGTGATGTTAACGATATTCTTCTTCTGGATGTTACGCCCCTTTCCCTCGGTATCGAGACTCTGGGCGGTGTAACCACAAGACTTATCGAAAGAAACACTACGATCCCCACCAAGAAAAGCCAGATCTTTTCCACCGCTGCGGATAACCAGAATGCCGTTTCCATCAAAGTCCTTCAGGGTGAGCGTGAAATGGCCAAGGATAACCGTGTCCTGGGCAACTTTGACCTGGTCGGTATTCCCCCCGCACCCCGCGGCGTTCCCCAGATCGAGGTAACCTTCGATATTGACGCCAACGGTATTGTGCACGTTTCCGCCAAGGATATGGGTACGGGCAAGGAACAGAAGATCAGAATCGAATCTTCCTCCGGTCTTTCCGAGAGCGAAATCGAGAAGATGGTTCATGACGCAGAGGCGAATGCCGCTTCAGATAAGGCTGTACGCGAAAAAGCGGAAGTTACCAATGAAGCTGACAGCATGATCTACCAGACCGAGAAATCCCTCGGAGAACTGGGAGATAAGATCAGCGCCGATGAAAAGAGCAAGATTGAGGCGGCGATTTCCGATCTCAAGAAAGCTCTTGAAGGGGGAGATCTGGAGAATATCAAGGCTAAAAACGAAGCTTTGAAACAGGCCTCCTATAAACTGGCGGAAGAGGTGTATAAGCAGCAGGCCGGTCAGCAGGCCGGCGGAGCAGGTCCCGACATGGGGGCAGGCGCCGGACCCGGACCGGATATGGGCGGAGCAGGAGAACAGTCTTCTTCCGACGACAATTCGGCTGAAGATGCTGACTACGAAGTTGTGGACGAGTAAAATCGGTGGCCAAGAAAGATTACTACGAAGTTCTGGGGGTCGAGAAATCGGCCCAGCCGGACGAGATAAAAAAAGCTTACAGAAAACTTGCAATCAAGTATCATCCGGACCGTAACCAGGGAGATGATGAAGCGGAGAAGAAATTCAAGGAAGCCACCGAGGCTTATGAAGTTCTTTCCGATGAGAAGAAACGTCAGGCCTATGACCAATACGGCTTTGCCGGTGTTGACGGCATGGGCGGACCTTCATTCAACTCTCAGGCTTTCTCGGGCTTCGAGGATATCTTCGGTGACTTCTCCTCTATTTTCGACTCCTTTTTCGGAGGAGGAATGGGGGGGCACGCCCGGGGAGGCCGCAGAGCCAACCGCGGGCAGGATCTCCGTTATGATTTGAGGATCGACTTCTCCGAAGCGGTCTACGGAGTCAAAAAAGAGATCGAGTACCACCGTCAGGCGGCCTGTCCCTCCTGCCACGGCAGCGGTGCCGAATCGGGCAGCGGAACGAAAACCTGTCCTTCCTGCGGAGGAACGGGTCAGGTAAGGAGAAGTTCCGGCTTCTTCAGTATAGCCTCTCCCTGTTCGGCATGTAACGGGGAAGGGACGATCATCGAGAATCCCTGCCATGACTGCCGCGGCTCCGGTGTGGTGAGAAAAAGCCAGAAGGTCAAAGTTACCATTCCTGCCGGAATCGACGGCGGGAAGAGAATACGGCTGGACGGTCAGGGCAACGCTCCCCAGAAGGGGGGTGTCCCGGGTGATCTTTACGTCTATATAGATGTAAAACCCCATCCCCATTTCGAGAGGGATGAGTATGATCTCTACTGTGTTGTACCTATCTCCTTTTCCCAGGCCGCATTGGGCACGGATATTCTCGTTCGTACTCTTGACGATAAGAAAATCAAGCTCAAGATTGCCTCGGGAACTCAAAACGGGAAAATTCTCCGGATCAAAGGAGAAGGAGTCCCTGTCCTTCACGGCGGAGGCCGGAAGGGCGATATGTATGTGAAGATCTTTGTGGAGGTCCCCACGAAACTTTCCGCCAAGGAGAAGTCCATTCTTAAGGATTTCGCCCAGGTTCATGGAGAGACAAGTGAACCGATACCTTATACGCTGGACCAACTGAGAAAAATATAATCTGCAGCGGCAGTAAAACATGGAAAGCCGGTCCGGAAAGGATCGGCTTTTTTTATTTGTACAATAAATAATGTTGATCTATATTGTAGGAAGATATGGTAAGTAAAACGTCAATCCTTTACCTGTTCGTCCTGCTCGCCCTTTCCTGTCATCTATATTCCGAGTCCCTGCAGGTGTCGGAAGGAGTTCTGGATCTGCGTTTCAAGGAACTCTCCGGTGTTTTACCGCTGGTGGGGGAGTGGGACTTTCAGAATGACAAGGGGGAAAGGTCACGGATTAAGGTCCCCGGAGGATGGGAAAGCAACACCGGGTACAACATTGGCCGGGGCGTTTATTCCCTGACCATTCTTAACGATCACAGGCCGGGCGGTGACGCGGGCCTTCTTCTGACAAAGCTCAATCAGAATCTGCGGGTTTATATAAACGGGAGCCTTGTCTTTGATTCCATAAGCACAGGAAATACTTTTCTCAATTATACCCGTTCTGTCATTCCTGTTCCCAAAGAGGATATCGTAAAAATCGTCATTGTTATGGATAATTCTTTCTTCCGCAGGGGAGGAATGCACCATGCTATTCTTATTGGACCCTACAGCCGTATCCTTAAGTATAAATACGGAAATATGATAAGGGAGTCGGCTATCTCCGGGATTCTCTTCTTTCTGTTTCTTTACAATTTATTTCTTTTCATAAACCACTATTCCCTGAGATCCAGTCTCTACCTGAGTCTTGTCTCCCTCTTCTTTGCTTTAAGAGGTCTGCTGTCCGGAGAGCTTCTCGTGGAGATGTTACTTCCCGATATCATGTTCTATTACCAGTTCCGCTGGGACTTTATCCTTCTTTATCTGGGTGTCGTCTGTATTATTCTTTTTGTATGGACGTTTTTTGATTTTGAAGGCAGAAGCCTGAGGCTGATGACCCGGCTGTTCGTTGTGACAGGTCTTATCCTTGCTCTTATCACACTACTCATTCCAAGGGCTGCGGTCAGCAGCAGCATCTTTATCCTGCAGGGGTATGGGCTTCTAGGTTTCTTCTACGGAATTTACCTCCTGCTTATCCAGATAAGGAGAGGAGAGCTTGAGGCTCTGTTCATATTTCTTGGTTCCCTGGTCTTTTTCTGCTTCACCTGCCTTGATATCTATACCATACACAGGGGAAAACTCCTCTATGAGCTGACTCAGCAGGGACTTCTTTTCTTTCTGCTTTCCGATTTCCTGGTTCTGACAAGGAAGTTCGGCAAGGCATATCTCAAGGCCGAAAAATTATCCCGGGAACTTGAGAAGGAAGTGGCCCGACAGACCGGAGAACTCAAAGAACTGTCCCGTACCGACCCCCTGACGGGAATAAACAACCGACGCCGGTTCTTTGAGCTGGGGCACAGGGAGATAGGGATTCATAAACGGCAGGGAAGGCCGCTCTCTCTTTTGATGTTCGATCTGGATCATTTCAAGAAGATAAATGACAGGTACGGCCATAGTATCGGAGACAAAGCTTTGATTTTTACGACGGAACTATGCCGGGAAGAAGTCAGGGCTTCCGATATCTTCGGCAGACTGGGAGGAGAGGAATTCGCCTTGATTCTCCTGGAAACGGAACTTGAGAAAGCCAGGGACACCGCCGAGAGAATACGAAGCAGGCTGGAAATCTCTTCAACGGGGAGAAGTGACGGAATTCCCCCCATGACAATGAGTATAGGAATTATTTCCTTCAAACCGGAGGAATCCCTGGAAGAAGGTCTGGAAAGGGCTGATAATTTGATGTATAAGGCCAAAGAGGGCGGAAGAAACCGGATTATTGGATAAAGTCCTATCCCCCGTGTTTGATCGGCAAATATAATTTGGTTATACTTACTGCATGGTTCGCTTTCCTCTGCTGTTCGCAGTATTAACTTCTTTATGCTCCACTCTTTTTCCCCTTTCGGCATCGAAGGGGACGATTGACCTGCGGGGTGAGGATTTTACCCGTGTATACCGTCTGACCGGAGAGTGGATTTTTACCGATACCAGCGGAAATAAATCGCTAAGATCTGCACCGGACAGCTGGAATGATATTTACGGAACACCCCTGGGGAAGGGGTCGTATTCAATCCGGATTCTTCTTCCCGAAACACTCGATAAGGATCTGGCTCTATTTCTCCCCAAGTATAACCAGATCGTTACTGTCCGTTCCGGAGACAGGACTCTTTACGGGGCGGAACACCCGGGGAAGGATAGTCCCGGCTTTATCAAGGATCTGATAGTCTGGCGTGAATCGGGAGATTTTATCCTCAGCATTGATCTGGAGAACTTTTTTTACAGAAAAGGAGGACTTCATCATGCTCCCTATCTGGGCAGTTATGACTCCATCATCCGGTACAGGAACAGATTACTTCTTTCCCAGGCTTCTGTCGTGGCCATACTCTTCTTTTTATTTCTCTTCAGCTTTTTCCTCTATCTGAACAAGTACTTCTCCCTGTCCTCCCTGGCTCTGGGATTGGCGGCACTGACATTTTCCTTGCGGGGGCTGATGACGGGCGAGATACTTTGTGAGATATATTTTCCGTCCATTCCCTGGCAGATCCCTTACCGGGCAGACTATGTCCTTCTGTATCTGGGAGGGATGTTTATCATCCACCATCTCTTCTTCTATTTTGAGGCGCGAGATTCTCATCACGGTATGACCGCACGGCTTCTGGAAATCCTCGGTATGGCCGGGGCTCTCCTCTCCCTGATACTCCCTCTTCGCCTGGTCAGTCTGAGCATCTATGTCGTCCAGTTTTATGGTATGGCCATTTTCGTAAACTGCCTGATTTTATTGTCCCATATGGTCAAAAAGAAAAATCCCGAAGCGAGGATCATCTTTGCCGGGGCATTTCTCTTTTTTATTCTTGCGGCTGTGGATATCATTAATACCCACGGCAGACACATCATTCCCAATGCGACGCAGAAGGGGATGCTGCTCTTTATTCTGTCCCAGTTTATCGTGCTGACGAGAAGATTGGTAAAGGCCCATCGAAAATCGGAAATGCTCTCAAAGGAACTGGAGCAGGAAGTCTCCCGGCAGACATGGGAACTGAAAAAGCTTTCCCGGACCGACCCTCTCACCGGGATTGGAAACCGGCGGCAGTTTTACGAGCTGGGAGAAAGGGAAACGGCCATCCATAACAGATACGGCCACCCCCTTGCTCTTATGATGCTTGATCTTGACCACTTTAAGAAGATCAACGACCAGTACGGGCATAGCGCCGGGGATAATGCGCTTATCCATATGACCCGCATAATCCATCAGTTTATAAGGGAAACGGATATATTCGGACGACTGGGAGGGGAGGAGTTTGCCCTGCTCCTATTGGAAACGCCCCTCTCCCGTGGGAAGGAAGCGGCCCAGCGCATCAGGCGGGAATTGGAGAAATCCACAGAAAACGGGGAAAGCGGGATTCCCCCCATGACGGTAAGCATCGGCCTTGTCTCCCTTCGGGAAGGAGAAACCCTGGCCGATGCCATGGAGCGGGCCGATGCCCTTATGTACGAGGCCAAGAAGAACGGCCGCAACAGAGTCGTGACAGAGGAAATCAGCGGATAAGTTCTGAAAACGCCCGGTTTATCTTCTCTTCCATGGCCGTCCGCTCAGCCTCCAGGGCTTTGAGCGCTTCCTTCGACGGGTCCAGGTTCAGGCATCCCGTTGTTCCCGGATAGGTCCGGGATTTCAGAGAATCCTCCGGATCTCGCGACTGCAGCGATGTGAGATTCAGACCCACTTCCCGATAGGCATCACGGAAGCTGGCGCCATCGGCCACCAGCTCCAGAGCATAATCGGTGGCATAGATGTCCGGAGTAAAGCCTTTAATCAGATTGTCCCTGTTCACTGTCATCTTCTCTACTGTCAGATCCATAATACGAAGAGAGATCAGGGCCAGGTGACAGCCTTTGAGAAAGGGTTCCTTGGTTTCCTGGAAATCCCGGTTGTATCCGGAGGGAAGGGAGCGGACAATGTTTTTCACCTGCATGGCATAGGCCGAGAGGGTGCCCGATTTGGCGCGGAGCAGTTCCAGGCCGTCGGGGTTCTTCTTCTGGGGCATGATGCTGGAGCCGGAACAGAGATCCATGGGAAGGGAAAAGTAACCGAATTCCGGGAGGGAGAAGAGAATCAGGTCCTGGGCCATCTTGCTCAGAGTCAGTCCCGTCTGGTCCAGCAGGTCCAGGATAAGCGACTCTATTCTGCCGCGGGAGTTATTCACGTAAAGCACGTTGTTCTGAACCCGGGAGAATCCCATCAGGTCGGCGGTCATCTGCCTGTCCAGGGGAAGGGGAACGCCGTAACTGGCTGCCGACCCCAGGGGGTTCTGATCTACCACATCGAAAAGTCCCCGGGCCAGTCGGAACTGATCGGTCAACTCCTCCGCCCAGGCGGCCATCCAGAGACCGACCGAGGAGGGCATGGCGATCTGCATATGGGTACGTCCCGGCATGGGAGTGCCTGCATGCTCATCGGCCAGGGTATAGAGACGGTCCGCCAGGGAACCGAGGGTCTTCATATAGGTAAGGAGAAAGGAGCGGGCGTAGAGACGCAGGGCCGTGATGACCTGGTCATTGCGGCTTCGGCCGGTATGAATCTTCTTGCCGGCGTCCCCTATATGTTCGGTGAGGTAATTCTCTATGGCCGTATGGCCGTCTTCATCGCTCCGCAGAATTGGGAAAGCCCCTTTTCCGTGAAGATCGAGAATCTCCCTGATGCCTTTTTTGAGGCCATTCAGTTCCTCTTCGGAGAGAATCCCGATTTTCGTCAGCATAGCCGCATGGGCCGTGCTGGCCAGGCAGTCCGATTCCACCAGGTCCTGATCCAGCAGATAATCGCTGCCCACCGTAAATTCTTCTATCAATTCGTTTAATTCGTAATTCTTTGCCCAGATCTTGCTCATGGGCTGTATTATAGCCAACCGGGACTGACGTGACAAACCCTATTCACCCAAAAGACACAGGATTTCCTTTGAGAAATCCCCTTCGTTAAGCTATATTTAGGGGTATGAAGTTAAAAATTGCCTCTCTGGTCTTTCTTCTGGTTCTTATTCCTGTTTATAGTCTGGATATTGATATAAGCGTCGGGCCGGCCTACGCCTTTTACGGGTTTCATGCAGCAGAGGGTACCACGGTGGAATTGGAGTCACAGTATCATACCATCGGAGCGGATCTGGGCGGCACCTGTATCCTGACTCCGGAGTGGGAAATCCGGTCGAATCTGTTTCTCGGATTTCCCGTAAGCGGTGCTGTTTATCTGGACAATGAATTGTATAATAAGCCGGATCTCTCGGAATACGATCTGTATTCCTTCTATTTTAATCTAACCACGGGGCCGGCATACAGAATCGGGAAAAATGCATTCTCCCTGTCTCTGGGGCCGATCCTTGTTCTGAATGACTTTGTACTGGCCGCCTCCGATGACGATCCGGAATACGTTATTTCCTATACCCTGGGAATCGGAGGAGCGGGACATATCGAATACTCTCTGGACAACTGGATTCTTTATGCCGATATTAAGGGCGCTTTTAATTTCCGTGAGATGCTGGTGAAGCATGACGATTTTTCCTATGCCTACGGCGGGGAAGTCTCTTTGGGAGGCGTATGGAGACTCTGATGAATTTCAAATATGCGATATTGGGAGCCATTCTGCTTTTAGAATTGGTATCCTGTCCTTTACCCGATGGGGAAACAAACACTTATGCCGAAAGTCTGACAAGCTATATTGATTATCGGAATAAATCGACGGACTGGACCGTGATGTATTATGTGGATGGTGATAACAATCTGGAGACTTATCTGCTTGATGATATCAGTGAGCTTTCCGAGGGGCTGGAATCTACTGACCTGATCAATGTTATCGCCCTGGTCGACCGGGTTGATGGCTATTCCTCCGACTCTTCCGTTTTGGGCAGTGATTTTACCGATACCCGTCTTTTCAGGATTGGAAGCGGTGAAATCTATGATATACCGGGGAAGGAGTATTTTCCCGATATCGGGGAGAATCTTTCCGGCGAATATAACATGGGAGACGGGGAGACCTTAAAGAGTTTTATTGAATATTGCAAAGCCTATTATCCGGCGGAGAATTATGCATTGATATTTTCCAATCATGGAGGGGGAGTCAGAGGGAGCGTCAGTGATCGCTCTACATCCGAAAGTAGCACCGCCGCTTTGCCAAGTAAAGCGGTTTGTTATGACGATTCTTCCAATGGAGACTGTCTATATACGGCGGAAATTACCGATATTCTGGATAGTTCACATTCGGTGGATCTCATGGTATATGATGCCTGTGATCTGGGCCTGGTGGAGATAGCCTATCAATACCGACCAAACAGCGGGGACTTTTCTGCTGATTATATGGCGGCTTCCTCTACTACCGTCTGGGGATATGGATTACCCTATGATGCCATTTTCGAGCGGATCTCCCGGAGCCGTTCAGGGACGACGGGTTATAGAAGCAATGTGAAGGATGGAATAGACTATGATACGGTTTATTATTCTCCTTCTTCTTTGACGCCGAAAGAGTTCGGGCTGATTATAGTGGAGGAGCAGGAAAGGTCTACCCAGAATTCAAGTGATGGGACCGGGGAGGCTTTTTCCCTCTATGATCTCTCTGCGGTTGAAGCCGTCGTGGGAGAGCTGAATAACAAGGCCGCATCTCTAGGATTGGGAACAGGCGATCTGGATACGGCACAGTCCGCCTGTATTGCTTATGAAGACTCTGTTTATACTTCATCGGCAAATTATAACTCAACCTATTACCCCCACTATGATTTATATGATTTCGGTTATTATATTGATAGTACTGATTCACCCCTCGAGAATGGCATAAAAGAGTATGTTGATGATATGGTCGTAGCTTCCTTCGGGGGATCTACATTTTCATCTGACTTTAAAGAAGGGGAAGAAGGCTTGGGATTTTTCTTCCCCGATGGTGACGACGCATATCTGGATGCTACACGCTGGGCTTATGAGTGGTGGTATACGGGAGAGGATACGGGGGCTTTATGGGATGATTCCTATCTATATGGGAAACTGGATTTCTGTACTGCCGATGACGACGGCATCGTAGACGGGTGGTTCGAACTGCTCCAGTCGCTGTACAATCCCTATGATCCCCAGAGCCAATCGTCAGCTTATGACGCTTATCACCCCGGAAGATATTAAAAGAGGCTACTATGAAGAAATATTTTTTGATTTGTACAGCGGTATTTTCTCTCTCCTTTCTTGCCGCAGGAGGGAAGGGCGAGTCGGTCAGTGATCCTGGCACAGCCTCGGGGGAAGGGCGTTCCATCAAGATTTCCTACCAGATACAGAAAAATGATGAAGGAAGTCGCTCCGAGGGCAGTATCCATATCCTCACGATTAATGGTTATACCCTGCCCTATGTCTTTTCCTATGTTTATGCGGCGGATGTCCCCTATGTCTTTGAGGATAAGACTCAGCGCTGGGATGACGGCGGGTATATCAGAAATCTGGATGATAAGGGGACACCGCGCTTTGAAAAGTCTGCCCGGGAAATATCGGAGGATGACTGGACTCTCGGCTGGTATGAAGGTTCTACGCAGAAGAAAGGTACGCCCCGCTCTTGGGTCTATGTGGAGCGGGAGAATCTCAAGGCATTTGTAAATCCCGATGAATTAAGACGGTTTATCGAATATGAAAAGCCGGAATCTATCGCTAAGAACGAGCTCTTAGCTGTTCCGTAAACCCGTTTCCCCGGGGATTATTTCACGATACCTATTTACGGATGATAGGGGAAGCCATTATTCTGCATCAATTGTCGCAGTAATCGTATAAATCATATCGTCATAACTTCCGCCCGTATCCGCTAAATACTGCGGTTCCGGGACCCAGACATAGGCGGCATCCGCCTCCGTTGAAAAATAGGAAAAGGATGGGGGGAATTGAGTTAGATCGGGGGACTGATCATAACCCGCGGTGGTGTTAACCGTTCCATTGCACATCCATCCGGTAAGAGAGAGGGGATATTCCGACTGCAGGTTGTCCAGGTCAATGAGAGGTGATTTATAGAGCATCGCGGGCCTGTCTTTCGGAAAATAGGTATTATTGTTAAAAGATCTGTCTACCTCAAAGAGAATATAAAATTTACTATTCGATGAAGTGTCAAAATAAGGGGATCTCGAGACGGTAAAATCACCGTCTTCGGTTGGCGCGGTTACGGCATCGATCTCGCCTTTGTCCATACCGCCCGTTGAATAATCGAGATCATTTATCGCGCCGCCGTCAGTTCTGTTCCAGATGGGCAATGCGCAGCCCGATACCCCGAAATGAAATGATGAAAGACGGAGAGGCTGAAGGGTAAGTCCATTTTCATCTTCTATCCAGCAGGCGTAGGCTATGGAACGGTTGTCCGGGGCGCCCCAGTCATGACTGCTGACGCTGACATTGATTGATGTTACAGCGGAATCTGATGAAACCGGCGAAGAAACGGGACACCCCATTGATAAAAAAAACACTGTACAAAATATGCCTATTTTGAAAACATAACCTATTTTCATTTCATTCTCTCCTGAGTTCTGAATAAATAACGTCTGTATAATTTACCGCAGCCCTGGAAAAATTACCCGCCATAACCTAAATCTTCCTGTTATTGAACGTTTCTATTGACAAGAACGTTTCGCGGGTGTATGTTTCTTTGTATAGTATCGTATCTTTGAATAGAAACATAGGCTGTCCGGTCTGAAAGGAAGGAATATGGAATACAGGATCAAGGAAATAAGGGGTGAGGGATTCACTCCCTTCGCTCTCGCGAAGAAATTAAATGCCCCGGTAATATTGGAGTCGACATCTCTGGATCAGGGTAAGGCCCGCTATTCCCTTCTTTTAGTGGAAGAGGCTTTCCGGGTGGTTCAGGAAGGTCCTGGAGACTTCCTCATCCAATCGGGCCGCAGCTGGGAAAGACGAAAGGAAGAGGGGAAGGATCTGCTGCATATTCTGGAAGAGTACAGCGCTCCCTTTAAGGATGTGGAAACGGATTTTCCCTTTCCCGCCGGGGGAATCGGCTATCTATCCTATGAGTTTTCCCGTTTCTGCGATAAAATCCGCTTCCCCGAAGCGGCTGTTAACCAGGGACCGGCAGGAGTATTCCTTTTTGGTCATATTTTTCTTATCTATGACCATTTTACCGATATGATCCATCTTGTGGGGCTCAATTATCAGGATAAGTGTATTGACCTGGAAGTAGCGCTGGACAGAGTGGAAAAGCGGATTTTCGACATGGATTTCAATTATCTGAATGGAGAGAACCGGGAGTATACCGCCAAGGTTGTCTCACCTTCCAATGAGAAAGAGAGATATATGGAGAAGGTGGAGAAACTGAAGGAGGAGATTATCAAGGGTAATCTTCTGCAGGCCGTACCTTCCCGCCGTCTGGAGATCGAGACGGATCAGCCCGCTATTGAAGCCTACCGGAATCTTCGGTCATCCAACCCGTCGCCCTATCTGTTTTATTTCAATTTCGGCGATTACCAGCTCTTCGGCTCCTCCCCTGAAGTTCATGTCAAATCGGACGGAAGGGATGTTATCATTAAACCGATTGCCGGTACGCGCCGGAGGGGAAAAACAAGGGAGGAGGAGGAAGCCCTTATCGCGGACCTCCTTAACGATCCCAAGGAGCGGGCCGAGCATCTCATGCTGGTGGATCTGGCCCGGAACGATATAGGCCGATTCTGCGAGCACGGATCGGTAAAGCCCGTTTCCCTTTTCGACATAGAGAGGTTCAGCGCGGTGGTCCATATGGTATCGACGGTGACGGGGCGCATCAAGAAGGGGACGACTCCCGGCGACATTATCCGGGCGACTTTTCCGGCCGGTACCGTATCGGGAGCCCCGAAAATCAGGGCCATAGAAACGGTCGCCGCCCTGGAGAACCGGGCCCGGGGATTTTACGCCGGCCTGGTGGGGTACTTTGAGCCGGACGGCAGTTTTGATACGTGCATCACCATACGAAGCGCCCTCAAGCGTGGCAACAAACTGACACTGCAGGCAGGCGGCGGGATCGTCTTCGATTCCAAGGCGGAACGGGAATGGGAAGAAACGGGTGAGAAAATCATGGCCCTGGCCCGGGCGGCCGGTCTGGAGGAGGCGCACAAATGATAGTTCTGATTGATAATTACGATTCCTTTACCTATAACGTATTTCAGGTGATAAGCGACCTGACCGATGAAGAGGTCCGGGTTATCCGCAATGACGAGATTGACCTGGCCGGACTTAAGGAGCTGAATCCGGACAGGCTGATTATCTCACCCGGTCCGGGACGCCCCGAGGAGGCGGGAGTCTCCCTGGAGGCTATCAGGGCTTTCGCCGGGAAGGTCCCCGTATTGGGGGTTTGTCTGGGCCATCAGTCCATGGCGCAGGCCTTTGGAGGAAAGATCGTTCAGGCCCGGAGAATTGTCCACGGCAAGACCGAACCGGTGACCCATGATGCCCGGGGTATCTTCCGGGGATTGACCCAGAATACCGCTTTTACCCGCTACCACTCTCTGGCGGTGGAAGAGGCTTCCCTGCCGGACTGCTTTGAAATCACCGCCCGGACGGAGGACGGGGAGATCATGGGGATTCGCCATAGGGAGTACGTGATGGAGGGGGTGCAGTTCCATCCCGAATCCATCGGCGCCCCGGAAGGCCGTCGGCTTCTGGCGAACTTCCTGCGCTATAAACGGGGGCCGATTCCCGGCAAGGAACTCCTGACAAAGCTGCTGGAGGGTAAGGATTTGACCACGGAAGAGGCGGCCGACTTTATGGATGAGCTTACCGAGGGGACTCTGAACGAAGCCTATACCGCTGCCGTTTTGACTGCCCTGAACGCCAAGGGCATCGCCCCGGAGGAAGTGGCCGGTTGCGCCGGGATTCTCAAGGCGAAAAAGAAGAAGGTCCATGTCGCCTGCGAGCCTATCGATATCGTGGGCACCGGCGGAGATGAGGTGGGAACCTTTAACATTTCCAGTTTTTCCGCCCTGATCGCCGCGGCCTGCGGGGTTCCCGTGGCCAAGCATGGTAACCGGGCTGTCTCCTCTAAAAGCGGGGCGGCGGACTTTTACAAGGAGCTGGGAATCAACCTGAGTCTGAGTCCGGAACGAGCGGCGGAGCTGGTGGAGAAGGAGAACTTTGCTTTCCTCTTTGCCCCCCAGTTTCACGCGGCCATGAGATTCGCCGCGCCTGTAAGAAAGGCCATGGGCATCAAGACGATTATGAATCTGCTGGGACCGCTGGTGAATCCGGCGGAAACGCCCTTTCAGCTGGTCGGGGTGTACGATCCCAAGCTCTGTCCCATCATGGCCCGGGCGGCCCATATGCTGGGTGTGAAAAGGGTTATGACCGTAAACTCAAGCGAAGGGCTGGATGAGATGACCCTATCCGGTCCGAACCGGATTTTCTTTATCGACGAAGAGGGAAATGAGGAGGATTATTTCTTTGATCCCTGTGCCGAGGGGCTTCCAAAGGTGGAACTGGAGGAGATCCTGGGCGGAACGCCGGCGGAGAATGCCGAAAGGGCGAAGAGTCTGCTGGCGGGGAAGGGGGAGAACGGCATTAAAGCCACCTGCGCTCTGAACGCCGGAGCCGCTCTGTATGTGGCGGGCCATGCCGATTCCATTAAGGATGGTTATGACAAGGCCATGGCGGCTCTGAAGAGCGGTAAGGTTACGAAACAGCTGGATAAAATTGTAGCCATGTCCCAGGTGACCGCCTGATGGCCGAAGAGAAAGGAACAGCCGGCAAGAACCGACTGTCGGGAGAAACTATCCTGGACGAGATAGTCCGGGTGCGGCGGGAGCGGGTGAAGAGGCTGGGGGCCTGCGAAGGGGCGACGGTGCCGAAGGAGAGAATCGCGGCGGCACCTCTGCCCTTCGGGGCGGACCCCTTTCTGATCTGCGAAATCAAGCGGCGGTCTCCCTCCAAGGGAAATATCAACAACAGCCTGGATCCTTTGGAGCAGGCGAAGATTTACACGGAGCGGGGCGCCTCCCATATCAGCATTCTGACCGAGCCGGAATACTTCGGCGGTTCTTTGGATGACTTGATGGCCGTGAGGAAGGCCTTCCCCCGGGCTCGGATTTTGCGGAAGGATTTTCTTCTGACCTTGGAGGATGTGGAGGTTTCTTATCGGGCCGGGGCGGATGCGTTTCTGCTGATTGCTTCGGTTCTGGACGGGGAAACGATTAGGGAGATGTACGAGTACGGTGTCTCCCTGGGGATGACCCCCCTGGTGGAGCTGCACTCCCCGGAGGAAGCGGCTAAAGTACGGCCCTTCGCCCCGACACTGACCGGTGTGAACTGCCGGGACCTGAAGACCTTTACCATTGATCCCCTGGGGCCGGTGAAACTGAAGAACCATATTGACTGGGATTGCCAGGTTGTCTACGAGTCGGGGATCAAGTCGGTGAAGGACGCCCGGTTCGCCCTGGGCTGCGGACTGGATGGGCTGCTGGTAGGGGAGGGCGTCGTCAGGGATAAGGAACTGGCCGCCGGTCTGATCGGGGAGTTCCGGGATCGGGACCAGCATGCCGGAACTTTTGCTTTCTGGCGGAAACTGTACGGCCGGTACGATTACGGCCGGCCCCTGGTGAAGATCTGCGGGATTACCCGGACTGAGGATGCCCGGGAGGCGGTGAGGCTGGGGGCCGATGCGCTGGGATTTATCCTGGCCGAGTCGCCCCGGAAGATCGATCCGGCGAAACTGGAGAAGTTCCGGGAGTTCGATGTGCCCCGCATCGGGGTGGTTATTTTGTCGGAGGAGCCGGCTGAAAAGGCACGGCAGGAAGGCGAATTAAGAGAACTGCTGGCGAAAGGCCTGTTGGACGGCGTACAATTTCATGGGAAGGAACCGGCGGAGACGGTGGAGGCTTTTCCCGGATACAAGGCTTTGAATGTGAAATCCGCCGAGGATCTGGTATTGAGAGAGGCCTACCGGCCGAGGCCCGTACTGACCGATGCGTTTCATAGGGACAGGTCGGGAGTGGGTAACAAGGTGCTGGACCCGGAGCTGATCGAACAGGCAAAGAGACAGGGAAACCTGTGGCTGGCCGGCGGGCTGAGTCCGGATAATCTGGAAGGGATTCTGCGGACCTATCAGCCGGAGCTGATTGATATGGCCAGCGGGGTGGAAGAGTCCCCCGGAGTGAAGAGTTTCGAGAAGCTGGCCCGCGTGTTTGAGATAGTCAACGCGGTAGAGCGGTAGGGATTCCGTTAGGCTTGGGCACTTGGCCCCAAAAGGAACAGCGAAGCTATAGCGTTTTGCCCCGGCATTTAGCCCTAAAAGCCTACCCGGAGCGAAGCGGTAGGGATAGAAGGGGAGCCCGAGGTGGGACACCGAGGAGCTGACCCCGCAGGAATGAAATGACGAGGAGGCCGAAGCCCCGGATAGCCCGGGCCGGAGGCACCGCCCAGATAATGAGGAGATTGATGTGGACAGAGCAGGATTTTTTGGAGAATTCGGGGGGCGGTATGTGGCGGAAGTGCTGCGGAGGCCCCTTGAGGAGCTGGAAGAGGGTTTTGCCGAGGCGATGGGTGATGAGGCGTTTCGGGCGGAACTGGCCGAGCTTCAGAGGGATTATATCGGGAGGCCCACTCCGCTTTTGCATGCGAAGAATGCATCGGCCGAGCTGGGGGGCGCCGAGATTTATGTGAAGCTGGAGGGGCTGGCCAATACGGGGGCCCATAAGATTAATAATGCCATGGGGCAGGCGCTGCTGGCGAAGAGGCTGGGAAAGACCCGGATTATCGCCGAGACGGGAGCCGGTCAGCATGGGGTGGCCACGGCGGCGGTGTGCGCCCGGCTGGGGCTGGAGTGCGTGGTTTATATGGGCGAGGAGGATATCGCCCGGCAGCGGCCCAATGTGTACTGGATGGAGCTGTACGGGGCGAAGGTCGTGCCCGTGTGTTCCGGGAGCCGGACGCTGAAGGACGCGGTGAATGAGGCTTTGCGCGACTGGGCGTCGACTTTTCCGAACACCCACTACTTGCTGGGGTCCGCTCTGGGACCGGCGCCTTTTCCCGATATGGTGCGGGAGTTTCAGTCGGTGATCGGCCGGGAGGTGGACAGCGCTCTGAGCGAGCGGGATGTCAGGGCGGACGCTCTGGTGGCCTGCGTGGGGGGCGGTTCCAACGCGATCGGTTTTTTTGCCCCCTTTCTAGAGCGGGAGACGCCCCGGCTGATCGGGGTGGAAGCGGGAGGCCGCGGGCCCGGCGAGGGGAATAACGCGGTGCGCATGACCGACGTGGGCAAGACGGGGATCGCCCAGGGGTACAAGAGCCGGTTCCTCTTGGACGGGGACGGGCAGCTTTTGCATACCCATTCGGTCTCCGCCGGGCTGGATTACCCGGGGATCGGGCCGCAGCTGGCCCATCTGGGCATGTCCGGGCGGCTGGAGTTCCGGTCGGCTCTGGATGAGGAGGCTTTGCAGGCTCTGAAGTTTTTCGCCCGGACCGAGGGGGTGATTTTCGCCCTGGAATCGGCCCATGCGGGGGCCGAGGCGATGAAACTGGCCAAGGAGCTGGGGCCGGGGAAGGTCCTGGTGGTGAATATGTCCGGCCGGGGGGATAAGGATATCTTTATTTCGGCCCCCCATCTGGGCGGGGAGAGCTGGGTGAGCTTTCTCGCCGAGGAGACGGCGCGCCTGGCGAAGGGGTGATCCCTAGCTGCCGGTTGTGAAGGTGATCGTTGTATTCTCCGGGATGAGTTCTCCTGCCTGGCTTCCCATGGTCTGGGGTGTCCCGGTGGGGTTCATAGTATAGGAGTACTCGGTGTTATTACTCAGCGCCCCTCCCAGGGTTATGGTCAGCGTTTTATAGTCGCTTGACCAGCTTTCCCCATCATCAAAGTCGTCAAGAGCAGTGTTGTATTCGATATTGATGTTTCCATTCATGGTTTCAGAGAATGTTATGGTCAGGACGCCGTTAGCTGAGGCATTGGTTTCCCCGTTTGCAGGGGAAGAGATCCAGGACAAACCGCTGTCTGCGGTATCGGATCCGTTATTGCAGCCGATGAAAAATAAAAAAAAGAAAAGGCCAGACGTGTAAAGAAGCTTTCTCATAAAAAAATATCCTCCCACGGAGTACTGAATGTATTACTGGTAATATATCTCTGGAAATAAGAATACGCATGTTTTTTATTTGTTTATTTTGTGTTTAATTATGGGGGATGGTTTCCTCAAAGGGGGCAAGTCTTCCCTTGTTTCTATTGACAAGAACAACGGGGAGAGTGTATGTTTCTCTGTATAGAATCGTTTATTCCGAAGGAGTGTTCCATGGCCGATACATTAATGACCCATTTCATCGCGGGCTATCCCACGGTGGAGGAATCACTGAAGGTGGGGAAGGCCCTGATGGCCGGGGGGGCGTCCTACCTGGAGATGCAGATTCCCTACTCCGACCCCACGGCGGACGGTCCGGTTATCGCCGCCGCCTGCGACAAGGCCCTGGCTAACGGGTTCCGGGTGGACCGGGCCTTTGAGCTGTGCCGGGAGCTGACTTCCGTCGAAGGGGCGGTTCCCCTGTTTCTGATGAGCTACGGAGGCATTGTCTACAACGCCGGAGTGGAGGCTTTTGCCGCCCGGGCGAGGGAGGCGGGAGCGTCGGGGCTGATTATTCCCGACCTGGCTCCGGGGAGCGATGAGGGGCTGGCCGAAGCCTGCCGGAAGGAGGGGCTTTTCTGCGTGCCCGTGCTGATCCCCGGCGTGGAAGAGAGCCGGATAGAGGAAGTGATGGCCGACAGGCCCGAGTGGGTTTACCTGGCATTGCGCCGGGGAATTACGGGGACTATGACGGAGCTGGGCGAGGAGAACCTGGCCACCCTGGACAAGCTGAAGAAGCGGGGCGTGATGATTATGGCCGGATTCGGCATACAGGCGCGGAGCCAGGTGGAAGCGGTGGCGCCCCACGCGGATGCGGTGATTGTGGGGAGCCAGGTGGTGCGCACGATCAATGAGTGCCCCCCGGGGGACTACGGGGCGGTCTCCGATTTTGTCAGGGAGCTTATGGGGCGATAGGCATCTGCAGTTCGGTTAGGTATTTTCGGGGATTCCCCGGGAAGATCATCCCCGGGCCTTTCAGGTAAATCTCCCGGTAGGGGCCGGCCTGGGAAAGGCCCATCTCTTCCCGCCGGTCCATAAGCAGGCGGTAGGAATCGCCGATCCTTTCGTAGGGGCCCCTATGGATTACGGAGAGTACCCTCGCTGCGGGCAGTTCACGGTACTCCGTATCGGGGGAGGTGATTTTTCTTCTTACCGGCAGACATACGGTGACTTCCGGATCGTCCAGGTCCAAATCTTCCTTGTATAAATTGAACACTTTGCCCGAGGCGCTTCCCCGGGCCGTTTTGAAGAGGCGGCCCATGTATTTTCCGCACTCCTCAAAAGCTCCTTTATAAGTAACGCAGATGATTTTCATCGCTTCTATCTCTTTCATGGTTATATCCCGGTTTTTTTCCATTTTCTGTGATTCCTCTTCGTTTTTCAAAAGAAGGGTGAGATCCTTTTCTATATGGGACAGTTTCTCCATTTTAGACCTGATCTCCTCCCGCTTGCGGGCGATAATCGGTATCAACTCCCGGTCCTCTTCGTATTCGTCCAGTATTTCCTTTATCTCCTTAAGGGAGAAGTCCCAGGCTCTGAGCCGCCCGATGATCCGCGTTCTCTCTATGAGGGACTCGTCGTAATAGCGGTAGCCCGTGAAGGGATCGATCCTGCTGGGTTCCAGAAGTCCCGCTTCTTGGTAATTCCTGAGTACTTTGACGGAAAATCGTGTAATGAGGGCGAAGTCGCCGATTCGGTATTCCATTGAATTGCTCCTTTTCCGGTCAGGGCCGGAGAAAATTCTCTACCAGCTTTCTGAAGGCATTTGGTTCTTCCATATAGGGGAAGTGAGTGGAATCTCCCAGTTCATTATACACCCCCCGGGGAAATAGTTCGGCGTATTCCCGGGACGTTTCCGGTCCGTAGAGATCTTTTGCCCCGTGAATGACAAGCACGGGGCAGGTTACCTTTTTTAGCTCTTCCCGGTAATCGTATTTTCTCCCCAGGCTGAAGAAGGGGGCATGTCCGGCGAAACCGCCCGGAACAGCCGCCCCGTCTGTTTCCGGATCAATAACGCTGCCGGGGTAACGGTTTTCCAGGGCGGCGAAATAAAAATCACCGTACTTTCCGTTAAGAGCGGAAAGCTCCTCCTCGGTCCGCTTAAAGAATTTTCCGTAGTTGAAGTAGTCGCCGATGAAGGCTTTATACTCCTTTTTTTGAGTGGGGGACAGCCAATTCGCTATTTGATTCATTCCGCCGTGGCTGTTGGGCAGGGCGAGCATGTCCGCCGGTTCCACCAGTATCATCTTTTCCACCCGGCCGGGAAATTCCAGGGCATACAGGGCGGCCAGAAAACCGCCGAATGAGTGGCCGATGATAATGATTTTCTCCTCTCCCAGCAGGCATCGGATCCTCTCGATATCTTCGAGCTGCCGCGAAAGTCCCAGCTTCTCCTCGAGGAGGGCCGCGTTTTCCGGCCAGGGGGAAGAGGGAAATTCCCGGAAGGGAATAGTGGATTTTCCGCATCCCCTCTGGTGGTAGTAATGAAACCGAAATCCTGCTATATCTTCCAGGCCGGGCCATGGCGACTCAAAGGGCACGGCCGGGCCGCCGTGTATCACGAGAACATTACGGCCCTCTCCCCGGGAGAAATGATAAAGTTCCGTTTCATCGTCCATTTTCCAGTAATCCCGGGCCGCTCCGCTCTGGTCGGGTATCCCGGGGACGAGTGATCCTGCTAAGACGCCCGGTTTGTATGCTGCTTTTCTGCCGCAGGAAAGCAGCAAGAGAAGAGGGATAAGAATAAGACATTTTTTCATGGAAATCCTCCGTTTCGTCTGGTCTATAACGAAGGATCAACCCTCCCCTCGGGGGAGAGTCAAGACCATTCTGTCGGTTTGCCTATGTGGTAGCCCTGGCCGAAATCGATTCCTATTTCCCGGGCAAAATTCTGCAGCTCTTCCGTTTCTATGTATTCGGCAATAGTCTTGATTTTGGCTTTCTGGGCGAACTGGATAATGGATTTAACCAGGGAGAGACTGTTGGGATCTTCCAGTATGTTCTTTGTCAGGCTGCCGTCGATTTTTATGAAATCCGCATTCAGTTTGAGCAGATAGGTGAAATTGGAAAACCCCGACCCGAAATCGTCTATGGCGATGCGTATCCCTTCCTCTTTGAGCCGGTTGATGATTTTAAGGATACCCCCGAAGTCCCGGAGCTCCTCCGTTTCGACAATCTCGAGAATCAGCCTGTTCTGAACCTGGCAGAGATGGGCCTGCTCTATGAGAAGATCGATGGTCTCCCGGTCGGTGAAGTCCTCAACTGTCAGATTGATAGAAAACTCCTCCGGCCTGTTCTGGAATACGTAGAAGGCTTTCTTGATAACATAATGGGTTATTTTTTTGTATAGCCGCCCTTCCTTGGCCAGCTCAATGAAATCCTCGGGGCTGATTGTATTGCCCTGGTCGTCTTTCATCCTGATAAGGCATTCGTATTTATTGATTTCTCCCGTAGAGAGATCCATGATCGGCTGATAGGTAAGGAACATGCTGGAATTGGACATAGCGAGTTTAATCGTATTCAGCTTATTGACCTTTTCCATTTTGACCCGGGAGTCGCCCAGTTCTTTGTCTCCGTATATAAGAAAACCGTCGGAGCTCTCCTTCGTCGCAGCCAGAGCGGAGTCGGCGATAATCAGAGCATCCCTACTGCTGACCGAAACGCCGCACCGGACCGAGATAGGGATATGGGCGTTGTCAAAATCGAAGGAGAAATTGTTGAGTACGAACATCCGCGTCCGGCACTGCTCTATGAATTTTTCTTTCTTGTCATCCCTTGATATGATGACAAAGGTATCTGCCTGGGATCTGTATAGCGATTCCCCCCCCCTGAGAAGGGATTTGAGAGTGTTCCCTATCTGGGTGAGGACTTCGTCGCCCCTCTCTATTCCGTAGAAATGGTTGATGCTGCTGAAATGGTCCACATTGTACTGGGCTATGAGCGGTTTCTTCAGCTGGTCATAATCGGCGAGAAGCTTGGCCCTGTTGCCGCAGCCCGTGAGAGAGTCGATATAAATTGAGTTCTGCAGATGGGTTTTCGTCTGCTGCAGTTCCGTGATATCCAGGGCCACGGCGATGAAGCCTTCTCCTTTCCCCGAGGTATCATCCAGCTTTTTTATCTGGGCCTGAAGCCAGAATAGACCGCCCGATGTATTCTGGCACATGAGGACCCCGTTCCATGTTTTACCCTCTTTGAGGACAGTCAGAACTCCCCCCCGCTGGCTTTTCCTGTTCATGGGATAAAAATCCGTGGCAAAGTCCTCGTCTATCAGATCCGCCCGGTTATGTCCGGCGAGACGGCAGTACAGATCGTTAATATAGTTGATTTTCCCCTTTTCATCGGTGACCATAACGCACAGGTTGTCTTCCAGGGCATTCCTGTAGAGACGCAGATTGTACTGCACTCTTTTCTGTACGGCATGGGAGTTTCTCAGAATGATCGATACGGTTAAGATGAAAAGGAATAGAAAGCTGGAGAATAACAGCAGCCTGATTATAACCGTATGGCGGATTTTTTCGCCGAATTCTTCCCAGAGTCCTTTCTGCGCCTGAAGCATCTCATCGGCTTCGTCCGAATAAAAGCCCGCTCCGATTATCCATTCCCAGGGGGCGAAATAGGTTATATAAGCGGTTTTCTGCCTGGCGGAGCTGAATATCTTATAGCGGATGAACCGCTCTTCTCCCCCCTTTGTCAGCTCCTCGAAAAGGGGGGCGAAATCTATATCCGCTTCATTTTTGATATCGCTCACGGAGTATCCTATCAGATCGATGAAGTCATGGCTGTAGAGGCATATTCCGTCTTTGTCGAAGATGAAGATACCGTCACCGCTCTTGCGGTTTGTCGATTCCTGTCTGAGCATGGAGAGTATATCGGATTTTGCCTTTTCTGTGGTACGTGAGGAGTCCTTGTTAATATACTGGAGGGTGCCCTGCAATTGAGCCACCGCTTCCCGGGCATTTTCACGCTCATTACGGTCGTATTGGGCATAGGTCGTTTTTTGAGCGCTGATTTTTCCCATTTCGATGGAACGGTTCAATGTCTGGATTACGAAGAAAAAGAGAAGAGTTATAATGGTCAGGGAGAAGAGAATAAAATAGACAGGAGATATCTGCTGAGGAGTGAAGCGCCTCTTTTCCGTATTCAATTTTGACATGATCCTTAATTAGTAATATATATTATAACCACCAATCATACTATTACAAATTTTTTTAACAATTCGCTAAATATTCTTCCATTGCCAAAATAATCTTTGACTGGCAGGCGGGAAAATCCTATAGTGTATATATGAGAATTGCTATGATCGTCCCGGTCTTATTTTTTTCCCTTTTTCTCTTTGCTTCCTGCGCCACAGCTCCGGAACCGGAAACGGCCGGAGCGGAATCCGCCGCGATAGGCGATCCTTTCAGGCCGGTCAAGGATAAACTGGTCGAAGCGGCAGGATGGATGGAAGGACGGAAGAAACTGGATGTCAACGGCCGCTCTTTTAATCTGGACTGTACGGGAATCGTCATGGCGGCTTACTGGTATGCCGGTATTGATCTGGGAAAGGATTTCGGGAATTATACGGGAAACGGCGTGAGAAGGCTGTTTTATTACCTGGATGATCAGGGGCTCCTCTATGATACAGATCTGCCGTCGCCGGGAGATATCATTTTCTGGGACAATACCTGGGATGCCAACGAGAACGGGGAGGCCGACGATACCCATACCCATGTGGGAATGATGGTCAGCCTGGACAGGAACACGGGCTCCGGAACCTATCTTCATTACAATTATGCCAAGGGAATTATCGTCGAGAACATCAATCTTCTGGATAAGGATAATCCTTCGGCCAACTCTCCCATGCGTATGAGATCCCTGCCGAAGGTTGACGGATACCACTATCTTTCGTCACAGCTGGTGAATGAACTGGGGAAGGGGTATGAACTGGAGAGGAGCAACGGGTAGGACACCTTCCTCTCTGACCGGCGGTGATCCGCGGGCATAAAAAAAGGTCCGTAAGCTCTGGACGTCGATATAACTTACGGACCAATTTTTTCATTTACATTATTATGTTCGGCTTAAGCCGGGGAACCTTTAGAAAAAATGAGAACTTTTTTTTCGGACCGGGGATTCACCCCTGCGAATGTCCCCGGTATTCCGGGGGGACCGTAACAATTCCCGTTAAAAAAACATTGACATATTCAAAAAGTCGTAGGACAATTGAGTTGGTTTTGGGAAGTATTAAATAATTTTGGGAAGGGAAGGGGATATTTCGGTATCCCTTTTCACCCCATTTCTTTCCCCTAACTTCTTCTGTGTGGTAAAATTCCCTTTTTGCCCTTTAGTCCCCTTGATGAAATATTTCTCTATCTATATAATCTTCTTGCTGTTCCCTCACTGTCTCTGAAAGACCGGCGGGAATGAGAAATTTGATCACACAAGGGTTATCACCCTGTTCATATTGAGAGAGGTTTAGAAAGCATATGGTTGACGACATTACCAAAATGCGCAATATCGGTATCAGTGCGCATATCGATTCGGGTAAGACCACCCTTACTGAGCGTATTCTTTTCTATTGTCAGAAAATTCACGCAATCCACGAGGTTCGCGGTAAGGACGGAGTTGGAGCTACCATGGACTCCATGGAACTTGAGCGGGAAAGAGGTATCACCATCGCTTCCGCTGCGACCAACGTTACCTGGAAGGGAACCGATATCAACATTATCGATACCCCAGGACACGTTGACTTTACCATTGAGGTAGAAAGAGCCCTCCGTGTTCTGGACGGAGCCATTCTGGTTCTCTGTTCCGTTTCCGGTGTTCAGTCTCAGTCTATCACGGTAGACCGTCAGCTCAAGAGATACAACGTTCCCCGTATCGCTTTCGTAAACAAGAGCGACAGATCCGGCGCCAATCCCTACAAAGTATGCGATCAGCTCCGTGAAAAACTCAATCTTAACTCCTGCATGATGCAGGTTCCCATCGGTCTGGAAGAGAAGCTGGAAGGTATGGTTGACCTTATTACCATGAAAGCTATGTATTTCGACGGTGACGACGGAGAGACTATCCGCATTGAAGATATCCCCGCTGACCTTCAGGCAGAAGCCGAGGAAAGAAGAGAGATAATGCTGGATACGGTTTCCATGTTCTCCGACGAACTGATGGAAAAGATGATGGAAGGCGACGATATCCCCGAAGAGATGATTCATGAAGCCGTCAGAAAGGGAACTCTCTCTCTGGAACTCTGTCCCGTCTATCTCGGTTCCGCCTACAAAAACAAGGGTATTCAGCCCCTTCTCGATGCGGTTCTCAAATATCTCCCCTGTCCTACCGACGTGGAGAACAAGGCCCTTGACCTGGATAATGACGAGCAGGAAATTGTACTTCCCTCCGATCCTTCCAAGCCCACCGTCGCCCTGGCGTTCAAGCTGGAAGACGGTCAGTATGGTCAGCTTACCTACATCAGAATCTACCAGGGTGTCCTCAAGAAGGGTACCGATCTTTACAACGTCCGTATGAAGAGAAAATTCAAGGTCGGCCGTCTGGTAAGAATGCATGCCAACTCCATGGAAGATATCAACGAGGGACGCTGTGGTGACATCGTGGCTCTTTTTGGTGTGGACTGTGCTTCCGGTGACACTTTCTGTGACCCCAGCCTGAACCTCTCCATGACCAGTATGTACGTTCCCAACGCGGTTATCTCCCTCTCCATCACTCCTATCGACAAGAGTGCTTCGGACAAGATGGCCAAGGCCCTCAACCGTTTTACCAAGGAAGACCCCACTTTCCGTACCCACGTTGATCCCGAATCCAACGAGACCATCATTTCCGGTATGGGTGAGCTTCACCTGGAAGTATACATTGAGAGAATGAAGCGTGAGTATAAGGCCGAGGTTATCACCGGCGCACCCCGCGTTGCTTACCGCGAGGCGATTTCCCAGGCTGCCGACTTCAACTATACCCATAAGAAGCAGACCGGTGGTTCCGGTCAGTACGGTCGTGTCGCCGGTACCATGGAGCCCCTCGAAGTCGGTGAAGACGGACAGGAATACGAGTTTGTCAACCAGATCAAGGGTGGTTCTATTCCCAACGAATATATCCCCTCCTGTGACAAGGGTTTCCAGGAAGCCATGAAGAAGGGTTCACTTATCGGAGCTCCCGTTGTCGGTGTCAGAATGATGATCAACGACGGTCAGTACCATACGGTTGACTCCTCCGACCAGGCATTCCAGACCGCTGCTCTCGGTGCTTTCCGTGAAGCTTACGGTAAGGCCAAGCCGATTATTCTCGAGCCTATTATGAAAGTAGCCGTTGAAGGTCCTGCTGAATTTCAGGGAAATATTTTTGGTACGATTAACCAAAGACGTGGTATGATTATAGGGTCTACCGAAGAAGGTAACAACTGCGTTGTTGAAGCGGAAGTTCCTCTTAGCGAAATGTTTGGTTATTCCACCGTTTTGAGATCTTCCACTCAGGGTAAGGCAGAGTTCACCATGGAGTTTGCCAAGTACGGCAAAGTTCCCCAGGGCGTTTCTGAAGAGCTGATCAAAGCTTATCAGGAAGAGAGAAAGGCCGCGGCCAAATAAGGAGAGGAAGTTATGGTAAAAAAGGAAATCACCGAGAAAAGTCCGCTGCGTAAGCTGGAAAGTGCTGTCCAGGGCGGTTTGGGTGCCGGTAACATTGGCGTTATCGCTTCCAAGAAAGGTATCGGCAAGACCGCTGCACTGGTTCACATCGCTACCGACAAGCTTATGCAGGACAAGCACGTAATTCATGTTTCCTACTCCAACCGGGTTGATCACATCATTTCCTGGTATGAAGATATTTTTTCCGAGATTTCTAAAAAGAGGGATCTGGAAAATGCCATGGACGTCCACGACGAACTGATCCGGAACAGGGTCATTATGAATTTCAACCAGGCCGGTGTAACGGTGGATCATGTTCTGGCAGCTGTCAAAGCTATGATGGATGCCGGACAGAAAGGAACCAATGCAGTCATTATCGACGGTTTTGATTTCACCAAAGCTTCCGCCGGGGATATTTCTTCTTTCAAGAAGTTTGCCGGCGACAACAATGTGGAGATCTGGTTCAGCGATTCCTATGAGAAGGAAGAAGGATATCAGGATGAGCAGGGACTCCCTGTGAATCTGAAGCCTTTCATCGATGATATTTCCGTTATTCTGACTATGCAGAATGAAGGCGGGTTCATGATGATGACTCTGATTAAAGACCACCAGAATGTTCGTTCCGAAAAGCTTTCTCTCAAGCTGGAAATAAAGACCCTTCTTATAGCGGAAGCATAGGGAGCCGTGTCTAAATAGTGATGTAGAGGGAAGCGGCTGTGGCTGTCTTCCCTCTATTTGTCTTTTCGGAGGAGTATGACCGCGACCCGGGAACTAGTGACAAACGATATTCTCGTAACGTGGGACGAAGGGAGTGATACGCCCTCTTCGCTCCTCTCCTCGCTTAATGTGTGCCTTGAGTTTATGACCGGCTACGACCGTTTTCTGGCCCACTCAGCCGGTTGGGACTGCGAATTGAACCTGGTCCTTCAGGGTATGGAAGAGCGGGGATTTCTCTTTAAAGTCACATGTCTCCTCATTCCTTCTTCCCAGCTCTATCTGGGGCAGGGGGATGCTTACGGGGATATTCTGGGCTGGCTGAAGCAGATGCATGTTGAGCTTCTGGAGCAGATTTTGACTTTCAATGAGCCGAAAGAACTGGAAGAACTGCTCTCCAGAGCCCGGAACAGGGCCGCCGAGGCAAGACTGGAAAGGGAACTTCTTTTCTCTCTTGAGCAGCCCAGCAGAAAGCTGGCATTTCTGGAAAAAAGGTTCGGCGAACTGCTGGACGCCCACCGCGAACTTGATGGAAAAGTCACCTTAAAAATCTTGAAAAAATAGCATCCATCTTATGGAAATCGGTCTCACCGCGTACTATTATATAAGTGGATTTAATAAGAGGAGGATTGTCATGTCCGATGAATTAGAAGAAGACACTCTTTCCCTTGAGGATATCGAAGACGATTACGATGAGCTCGATGATGTCAAAGAAGAGAGCTGGTCTGATAGTTTTGATGATCTTGATGCGGAAGACTGGGATGAATTATACGGCGATGAAGAAGAAGAGCTTGACGGAGATCCCTGGGATTTGAACTGACAGATGCTTTCACGGGAGAGACTTGATTTTTACGATAGACTCAAATATACCATTCTCGATTCGGAGAAGGAAGAACTTGACGAGATTTTAAGGACTCTGATTCGAAAGCAGAATGCCGATCAGTTCTACAGAGAGCTATTTGACGGCTGTTACATCGATTCGGCCGGTGAGATTGTACGTGTCGGCTTCTTCGGAGGAAAGGAAAATCCCGGCCCCCTGGAATACGCCATGTATACTCTCCTGGCCTATGCTCCCGATGATTTTCCCCTGAAAAAAAATATAACCAGCATACGGTTTATCGCCGATGAGAGCGGTCCCCGGCAGAATCTTCGTTTTCCCCGCCGGCTGGATTTTTTCCCCCATCTCGAACAGCTGGGCCTCGTGGGCTGGAAGACGGCTGCTGTGCCCAGGGAACTGGCCCGGTGCCGGCGGCTCAGGTACCTTTCCTTAAGAAATAACCGTTATGCAGAACTGCCCGAACCTGTTATGGGCATACCCAATCTGACCCACCTGGATATAAGCTACAATTTACTGGAATCCCTGCCGGAGGATCTGGACCGCATGAAAAGTCTGGAGACTCTTACGCTTAAGGGGAACCGGATCTCCCGGCTGCCCCTGTCGGTCAAGCGGATGGAAGCGCTGGAATATCTGGATGTGAGCTGTAACAAGCTGGTTGAGTACCCCCATTTCATCAATGACATGGCACAATTAAGATTTTTCAATGCCGCCTATAATGAACTGTCCGTCGAAGAGGAGGCGCGGCTTCACGTTGCCGCATCCCTGCCCTGAGTCTTCTCTTGCGTATCCGCGAAGGAGATTATATAATAGGGCAATGAGTACAAAAGCCCTGATAACCCAGGACGAGCGGATATATAAGAATGACACTTATGAAACCCCGTCCGATACCAAGCGCCATTTGCGGGATATCCTTACATTCGGTTCCCGCTGGAGTTTCTATTTAAGCTATTTCTCCGTTGTATACAGACTGTGGATACGGGCCCGTAAAGGCAAAATGGGGTATGACTACTATTCGCGGCTCAGCAATGAAATACTGGAAGCCGTGGAGAGTCACCGCGGCCGTCTTAAGATAGAAGGCCTGGATAAAATCCTGGACAGCGATCAGAATTTCGTCATTATCGGCAATCATATAAGTTCCCTGGAAGCCCAGACCCTAGCGGGTATCATCAACTCAAGGAAAGTGGCTTTCGTCATGAAGGAGAGCCTGCTTACAACCCCCTTTTTCGGGCCTATTATGAAAAGCGCCAATCCCATTCCCGTTACAAGAAAGAATCCCATAGAGGATCTCAACAGCGTCATGGAGAAGGGGTGCGAATATCTGGCTAAGGGGTATTCGGTCATTATTTTTCCCCAGGGTACGCGTTCCCTTGTATTCGAACCGGCCAAATTCAACAAGCTGGGTGTCAGGCTGGCCCAGAGAGCGGGAGTTCCCTGCCTGCCTCTGGCGTTGAAGACCGACTATTGGGGCAATGGTAAAATCCTCAAGACTTTCGGGCCGACCCATCCGGAGAAAACCGTGCATTTCGCTTTCGGTGATCCTGTCATCCCGACGGGAAAGGGAAGGAATGCCCATGAAGCGGTCATCTCCTTTATCTCCTCCAAGCTGAAAGAGTGGGGTTTTCCCGTGGTGGAGGAGTAATGGCCCGGCTTTACATGGTGGCGACACCCATCGGCAATTTGGAGGATATGACCTACCGGGCTGTCCGCATCCTGGGAGAGGTGGATTATATCGCCTGTGAGGATACGCGGCAGACACTTAAACTCCTGAATCATTACGGCATAAAGAAGCCCCTTATGAGCTGCCGGGCCGCCAATGAGAAACAGAGCGCTCCCGGACTGGTGAAAAAGATGGAAGAGGGCTTTGATATGGCTTACGTCTCCGATGCGGGAACGCCCGGTCTGAGCGATCCCGGAAAGATCCTTGTCAGGGAGGCAAGGGACAGGGGAATGGAAGTCATTCCCGTACCGGGTGCTTCGGCTTTCGCGGCTCTGGTGAGCATATGCGGCTTTCCCGGGAAGGCGGTGACATTCGAGGGATTCCTTTCTCCTAAAAAAGGGAAAAGAAAAAAGCGCCTGGAAGAACTTCTTGAGAGGGGAGATGCCTTTGTTTTATATGAGTCGCCCTTTCGTATCGTTAAGCTTCTCGAGGACCTTTCTGACCTCTCTCCTGATGCTAATGTCCTTCTGGGTAGGGAAATAACAAAGAAATTCGAGGAAATATGCGAAGATTCCGCCTCTGCCCTATTTGCAGACTGGGAAAAACGAAGTACAATAAAAGGAGAGATCGCCCTTCTTGTTTCTCCGGGAACAGGAAAAAATGATTAATGTTATGGTGTTTCTGTCGATACTGTAACTACTGGAGAATGAAAGGAGTTCAGTGGCTATGAAAATAAATGGAATAGGACCGGTTGATCCGGTAGCCAACTATAACAAAACATCTCGCACCGGTAAAACGGCAGCCAAAAACACATCCGACTCCATCAACGTCTCCGATGAGGCGATTAAAACAGCCGATCTCTTTGCCGCCGCAGAGCAGGTAAAATCCGCTCCCGACGTTAGATTGGACAGAATTGCTGAAGTGAAAGCCAAATTGGAAGACCCCAATTATATTAATGATCGGGTTATCGAATCGGTTGCCGATTCAATTATGGATGTTTTCGGGATCTGATATCCCCCTGTATAACGAGCAGAGAAGACAGAGGATGCCTCTGTCTTTTTTTTGCTTTACCGAGGTATGAGCTATGGCTGATTTGAAGATGAATATTCCTCCGGAAGTAATAATCGGTTCGGTTAACCGGCTGGGGGACGAGGCGGTATTCCTGGGAAACCGCATACTGCTGATTGCCGATTCGGCCCTGGAAGAGGAGATCGGCACGGTTCGGAACATACTGGAGAGCCGGGGATTAAGTGTCCTTCTGTTCTCCGATGCCGTTCCCGAAGCGACGACATTTACCCTGGGGGACTCTCTTTCCATGGCAAGGGGCAGCCATGCCAATATCATCATAGGTATGGGAGGAGTGAAAACCCTGCAGCTGGCCCGGGCCACGGCTTCTCTGGCGGTGGAAAAGATTTATATCGACGACTATCTGAGGGGAGCCGTAAGACCGGGCCGGGGACTGCCCTATATCGAAGTTCCCACTTCGGGCAGAAATCCCTATATGTTCCGCTCCGAATGCTTTCTTACCGAAGCTTCGGAAAGATATTCCCGCATCTGCCCCATGCCCGAAGAGAGTCTTAAACTAATTTTCATGGATCCCCTTTTTCTTAATTCCTTTTCCGAACGGTATCTCTATATGGCCATGATGGATATTATGCTCCACAGCGTGGAAGGCTATCTTTCTCCCAGGGGCTCTTTTTTCTCCAATGTGCAGACCTCCCAGGCCATCTCTCTGGTCTCGTCACTGCTGGGGGTCAAGAAGGATGTATCCGGCGGTATTGAACGGTTTTCCACCATATACGAAAGCTCGCTTTTTTCTGCCTACGGCACGGCTCTGAACGGTGTGGGAGCCGGAACGGTACTCTCCTATGTGCTCAGCGGATACACGGCTAAGCCCAAGGCGGCAATTTCTTCCATATTGCTTCCCCTTATGCTGGAATCCTCCTTCTATCCCCGGGATGAGAAGAAATCGTCCCTGGCTCAGATCTGTCACCATGATCCTATGCCGGAGGACTTCAAGAAATTAAAGCCGGAAGATGTTATGAGACGCTTTCAGGGGCTCCACGAACTGCCCTCTGCTTTTTCCGAACTGGGGATAACGCCCCAGCAGTTAAGCGAGGCGGCCTCTCTGACCTATTCGATTCTGGAAGCCCATATGCCTTCCTTGACTCAGGAAGCCCTTTTTTCTATCCTTCAGGCCGGAATCTGATGATCACCCTGAGGAAACTGGCCTCTCTCAAGGAAGGAACCCGGCAGAGGAAATATGTCCGTCTCCTCCGGTCCTTTGAGGAGGAGCTGCGTTCACAGGGGGATAAGTTTCTTGACCGGGTCTATCTGAAAGGTCTTATGCAGCTTATAAGGGAGGATGAATTACTATCGGCGGATATGAGAAACAGAACCGCCCTCTCTATGGAAACTCTGTGGTCAGGAGCAGAACCCGGTGAGAAAGCCCTTCTGAGGGCCTGCAATAATCTGCGCCACGGTCTGATGGGGGAGCTTCGCATGGAGCCGGGCGACTGGGATCTCATGCCTCCCCATACCGCCTCTTCGGAGGGTCAGAGACAGTCCCTGCCTGTGTATCTCTATCTGGAGGACATTCGCTCGCCCTTTAATGTGGGAGCTATCTTCCGCACCGCCGAAGCTTTGGGAGTCCGGGAGATATTTCTCTCTCCCGGTACTGTTTCCCCGTCCCATCCCCGTTCGCTGAGGAGTGCCATGGGAGCTGTCGAGATGATTCCCTGGAAGCGGCTCTCCCTGGACGAGCTGACAATGCCCTGCTTCGCTCTGGAACTGGGAGGGACCCTGGCTGAAAACTTTGATTTTCCCCGGGACGGAAATCCCTGCTGCGCCCTGATCGGTTCGGAGGAACTGGGAGTCAGCCCGGAAGGACTTGCACGGGCGGAAGCGTCCCTGGGCCGGGTTTCCCTGGCCATGCGGGGATTCAAGGGCTCCCTCAATGTTTCGGTGGCCACGGGGATACTCCTTTACCACTGGACCTCCCGAATCCTCTGAAGGGGAACCTGCCCTAGAGGCGTGTTCCCATCCTGTTGCCCGAGGCGTATCTTTTCAGACCTGTACGAAACAGAGTCAGGGAGGAGAGAATAAGAACCCCGTTTCCCGCCATGAGAAAAAAAGCCCTTTTCAGGGAAAAGTCCATAATCAGCTCCATGGGAATCCAGATAATCAATCCGGCCGGCAGCAGGGTATGCATTATCCAGGTGGAAGTACCCCTGAATATGCTTCCCGGGTAGGTCCCGAAGGTCAGGATCATGTTGTAGGCCGAAACCGCCAGGCTTTCCCCGTTACCCAGGAAGAAGGTCAGGCTGTGGTAGAAAACATTGGCCGAGGAGAAGAGTACCGCCGCCAGAAGTGAGAAGAAAAGGAAGAGAACAATGGTTCTGACCGTTAGTTCCTGGGTCAGGAAAAAGAGGATTAACCCGTATGCCAGATCTCCCCAGCCGGATGTGTTCATGCGGGAACAGAGGATGTTGGGAAGAAGGGGAACAGGCTGAAGAAGATAAACGTCCAGCTCTCCCTGATAGATGATCCGGGAGATAAAGCGGCCGTTGCCCATGAATACCTCATTCAGACCGAATCCCGCCGTTGCGAGCGACCAGAGAAGCATGACTTCCCTGAATCCATAGCCGTTGATGTCACCCACCTTTTCGAACAGAATGAGCCAGAAGAAGATAAAAGCCGTGTTATTAAGGATCATGCCGCCCGCCTGAATGAGGAAGGAGAAGCGGTATTCCATGGCCGAAGCCAGGTTGAATCTAATGTATTTTCCTATCAGTCTGAACATTTCAGCCTCCCTGTACATGAACTTTTCTTACCGCTGAAGCAAAAAGCAGCCGGGCGGCAAGACTTAACAGAAGGATATATACAATCTGGCCGGCCAGTCCCGTGATGAAGACTTCGGGAGAGAAATCGACCATAGTCAGAGCGGGCCAGTAGGCGGAGTAGGCGAAGGGAAGCCGTTTGGCCGTGCCCTGGAGCCAGTCGGGGAAGAAATCGATGGGGAAGAACATACCGCCCGCGATGAAGATCAGCTTCTGGAAAATCCAGTAGAAAGGGGTCACGTCTTCCGTCCAGAATGCCAGGAGGCCGATGGTGAGCATCCACAGGGTATTGAGAAGCAGTCCGCCGACAATCAGGATAAGGCCGAAGGGAAGGGCCCGCGTATATCCGGGAAGGGGACCGACGAAAAAAAATGCCGAAATGAAGCCAAGTAAAAGAATGGGGACGACTTTCACAAGGCTCTCGCCCATGGCCCGGGCCGTTTTGAACCCGTTGTAGGAGTAGGGCCTGTTGAGAGCATAGGCGATGGAGCCGTCTTTTACTTCCTCCTGTATGGTCTGATAGATGCGGGATTTGGAGAGTTCCACCGTTTCGGTAAATGTCAGGTACCAGAGGGTCTGGGTTATGGTCAATCCGGCTATGAGCGTCATATCCCCGTAGATGACCCGCCACAATGAGAAAAAAACGAATATTATAACCAGGAAAAAGATGTTCCCTGTAACAAAAGCGGGGAGGTAGGCCAGTTGATCCCGGAGTGTGCACTGGAAGATTTTCAGGTATTTTCTTATGTGCTTCATGCCAGTTCCCCCTGGTAAATCAATGAAATCACCTCCTCCATGGGAATGGGGGAGATATTGATGTCCTGGACGGAGTTTTCCCTTATGAGCGCCTCCAGTACATCCTTCATATCTATCTGTGTCAGATCCACTTCCAGCTTTGCCGAATAGGGGCGGCTCTTCAGAAGGGATACCCCCTCCATGGAGAGTCTCAGCTCCTCTTCCAGCTTCACATCGACGATTCGCCTGTTCAGAAGAGTATACTTCATATCTTTGACCGTTCCGTCCCACACGGCGGTGCCCTCATTGATGACGATAACCCGGCGGCAGAGTTTTTCTATATCCCCCGCATCGTGGGAAGTGAGAAAGACTGTTATTCCGCTCTCCTCATTCATTCTTTTGATAAGATCGCGAATGCGGGCCTTTACTACCACGTCCAGTCCGATGCTCGGCTCGTCCAGAAAGAGAATCTCCGGGCTGTGGATGAGGGAGGCGGCGATCTCGCAGCGTATTCTCTGCCCCAGTGAGAGCTTTCTTACGGGCCGGTCGATAAAGTCGCCGATTTCGAATATCTCCCTCAGATAGTCCACCCGGCGGGCTGTCTCCCGGCTCGTCATATTGTAGATACTGCCCAGGAGGTTAAAGGAATCCGAAGCGGGTAGGTGGTACCAGAGCTGGCTTTTCTGGCCAAAGACGGTTCCGATTTTCAAAGACAGGGCTTTCCTTTGCTTATGAGGATTCATCCCCAGGACAGAAATCGATCCTGAATCGGGATAGAGGATTCCGGTAATCAGCTTGATCGTGGTGGATTTTCCCGCGCCGTTGGGACCGATGAAAGCCAGCATTTCGCCCCGGGAAACGGAAAAGCTGATATCCTTGACCGCTTCGACCCTTCCATACTGCGGTTTGAACAGTCTGCCCAACCGTTGAACCGGACCGTTTTTGTCTGCCCGATTTCCCGCGAGAACCGTTTTGAATCCTTTGTTCAAATTTTCAATTTCCAATACCATAGTCAACCTCCCCGAATAAAAAAAAGGCCCTCCGGAAAATCGTTCCGAAGGGCCTTGTCTCAGCGTAACTTATATACTACGGCTTAAGCAGGACCTCCCCCCGGAAATAACCTTTATAAAGGACTACGGGTGAGACGTGCATAATATAAGTCATAGGATAATTTTTATTCATTTGTTTACTATTACACCGGAATCCAAGTTTTAGTCAAGGGTTATTCCGGGATGTCCCAGGTGGCGAACTGGCTGGGATATTTAGCTTCCAGGAGTCTCAGCAGTTCCTCTCCTCTCTTTGATCCCTTGTCTTTATAGGAGGTTAAGTCCATTTTCACGGGCAGCTTTAACCCGCCTCCCTTGGAGGTGGTCGTGGAGAAAACAACAGGGCAGAGGGTTAATGCTCCCTCCTCCAGCGAAAAGGAGGCAAAATCATCATCGTAGAATTTACGTTCGCTGTCGGGTATATCCCCGGAGCCGTTGTACTGGAAATAGGTCTGGGAGATATAATAGTCCCCCGGGGGGAGCCTTTTTTCCAGATTATATTCATCGGAAGGATTAAGGCGGACATCTTCTACCGACTCTGTCGAATCGATAGGGGATATGACGGCATAGTAACTGCCGAAAGGGGTGGCCCCCTCATCTTTCTCATTTGCCAGGGGAATAAGCAGAAGGGTGGATTCCGGCTTCATGGCAGACAGGGTGGTCGTCCGGCATCCGGACAGAATAACGAGGGCGGCAAATATTCCCAGAATAGCTGTTTTCTTCATAGGCATGACTCCTTACGCCGTATTATAGGGCAGTTTCGAATAAAAATCCATGCGGGTTTTTTCAGGAAAACCAAGTCCTTCCCACTGGCGCGATACGGGATTTATGTAAATAAATACAAGAAGAATCATTGATTCTCCTTTTCATCAGGCTTATAGTTGTTTTATGGATAAAATTTGCGTTTTCTGCGGTTCCAGTTCAGGTAAGGATCCTCTGTACGGGAAAGCCGCCGGGCAGCTGGGACGCTTTCTCTCGGAGAAGCATATAGCTCTTATTTACGGAGGCGGGGATTCGGGGCTCATGGGAGCCGTTTCCCGTGCCCATTTTGAATCGGGGGGAAAAACGGTGGGTATCATTCCCAAAGCCCTTAAAGAGATGGTTCCCCACAGGGATAAGGTGGAGCTCCATGTGGTGGAGGATATGCACCAGAGAAAGGCTATGATGTATGATATGAGCGACGGTTTCATCGCCCTTCCCGGCGGGATCGGTACGCTGGAGGAGCTGTTCGAGGCGTTCACCTGGAATCAGCTCGGATATATGGATAAGCCTCTGGGACTCCTGAACGCCGGCGGTTATTATGACGGCCTTATTGATTTTATCGATAGTATGACGGAGCGGGGTTTTTTAAAACCGGTTCACCGGCAGAGGCTTGTTCTCTCGGACGATCCGGAGGAACTGCTGAGTCTCATGGAAACGGCTCCCGGCGGTTTTGTCGGGAAATGGGGGTAGACATGTTCAAGGGAATTATTAAACTGGTTTTAATCCTTAACTCTAACCAGAAACCCTGGCAGATCGCCGGTGCGGCGGCGATGGGCCTTTTAATGGCCCTTGTTCCGGCGGGGAATCTCCTGTGGATTTTTCTGCTTCTTCTCCTTTTCCTGTTAAGGATCAATCGTGCCATAGGTCTCTTGTTTCTTCTCATTTTCAGGTTATTTGCCCCCCTGTATGATCCTCTTCTGGATAATCTGGGGTATAGTCTGCTGACAATGGCTTCTTTGAAAACCTTCTGGGAATCCTTGTATAATCTTCCTGTCGTACCCTTTACCATGTTTAATGACAGCCTTGTCATGGGGGGGCTTGCGGCCGGGCTGGTCCTGTTTGTTCCGGTTACTCTGCTGTTCCGCCTGCTGGTGACCCTTTATCGGAACAAAATCGTCCCCCTGTGGTGTCATAGTAAAATCTATAATAAGCTTAAGAACATACCCTGGATCAAAAAGCTGGCCGGAGCTTTTTCTGCCGGTGCCAGAGCTGTAAAAGTGGGGAGGAGCTGATCATGGGATGGCCGAAATATCTAAGGAAAACCTATACGAAGGAAGAGCTGGAGAAAAAAGTTCTTAAGAAGCTGCAGATGCCCCATGACCGGGAATTCCTGAAAGCCCTTTTCATCTCGGAAAAACGGGGTGAATGGCATCTGAAAGCACAGCTGGACAAGGAAGAGAAAAAGCGTCTGAAAAAAATCGTCAAGGAGATTAAAAAAGGACGGGGCGGTGTGAAGGTTCTACCCCTGGTCATTTTGCTGATTCTCATTGCCGGAGCCGTCGTTTTTTCCCTTTTCTTTAAAAATCCCCTGGCAGAACGGCTTCTCGTCTCCTCGCTGGAGTCTCTCTTCGGCGCGACCGTCGATGTGGAAGGCGTGTCCCTTACCTTAGTCCCGCCGGAATTCCGCTGGGACAGGATTGCCGTTACCGATGCCGATGACCTGGATACGAATCTGTTTGAAGTGGGGGAGACAATTATCGGATTGAACGGACGGGCTCTTCTGGAAAGAAAAGTCGTGATAGACAACCTGGTCAGCCTTGACGCCCGATGGGGGACTCCCCGGGAAAGGGCGGGTAAACTGGTCGTTTCCGAGCCCCGGGAAGGGGGGGACGGGAATAACGCTTCCGGTACAGCAGGAGAAGAGGAAGAGAGAAGCAGCTTGTTTTCCCCTGAGAATTTCGAGACGGAACAGACGGATCTGATTGTCCAGGCCGCCTCCGATCCCCGGGCGTTCGTCGACGAGCAGTGGGATTCCCTGAAAACGCCCGCCCTGGCGGAAGAACTCTCCGATAAGTATAAATCAGAGCTGGATACGAGGAAAACATCGCAGAACACTCTGCGGGGCGAATCCAAAACGGTCGTTTCGGGCGGGCAGGACTTCCTGGCCAGGGATTTTTCCCGGTATAAAAGTCATCCCGACGAGATACCCGCTCTGGTGAACGAGGCGAATGATTATTACGGGGAAGTGAATGATCTCAAGGATGATCTGGATAATGAACTGAAAGCCATAAACCGTCTGCGCCGGTCCATTCTGGAGGATAAGGATGCCTTGAATGCGGCCAGAAAAGAGGATATGGATCGGGTTAAGTCTTTGATTGTCATGCCCGAAGGTGGTATCCGGGGAATGGTGGACGGTATGGTTCGTTCCTACCTCTACTCTCTTCTGGGGGATAAATTCCTCAAGGCCGAGAAGATAGCCCGCTTCATCAAGCGTTACAGAGAGGAAGGGGAAGATAAGAATGGTGAAGGGAACAGACCGGGGCGGCATGGCCGCGTTGTCTCCTTTGCCGCGGTCAGCTGGCCTGATTTCCTTCTACGCAACGCCGCCGTTTCTGCATCGGGAGGGGGGTTAACCTGGGACGCCTCCCTGAATGACCTGGCCGGAGATCCCGAGCAGTGGGATGAACCGGTGGCGACCCATCTGATTATAGACAGGGGCGACGGCTCCCTGGAGGGGGACGGTACCTGGGAAAGAAGAGAGAATGTCGAAAATCCGAGTCAGGGCGATTTCGTCTTTACCGGGCTGCCTATGGAAACGGAGGCTTTGGGAAGACTGGGTATTTGCCATGCGGAAGGGCAGACCGACGGAACGGCTGAACTGACCGTGATACGGGACGGCTCCTGGGAATTCGCCGCGGACGTGACGGTAAAGGAGCCCGCTCTGGAGAAAAGCGGAGACGATATGGTAGCCAATGTGGTCTACCGGGTTTTGGCCGGGGAGGATTGGGATATAAGCCTGACCGCTTCAGGAGAGGGAAGCGATATGGATATGAAACTGGACTGGCCTCTGCTTGACCGGGTGGATGATGAGATCGGGGCCCAGCTTAAGGAACAGGCCGATGCTTACCTGGCGGATGTACAGGAAGAACTTCTGGGCCGTTATGGTGAGGAAGCGGCCTTTCTTGATGATTACCTGGGCGATCTGGATGACTGGGAGTCTCTCCTTAAGGGGGATTTATCATCCCTTGATAAGACCAAGAACGATATGGATGCAAAAGTGGAAGAAACAAAGAAAGAGGTCGCCGATCAAGCTCAGGAAGAGGTTGGTAAAGTACTGGAAGAGACAGGGCTGGGAGACAAGCTCGATGATGTGCAGAACTCCCTGCCCTTTAAATTTTAACGATTCCGGCTTAATCGCCGGAGCCGGTTTTATTTGAATGTTTTGAACTGGGGCAGGTAATTCCTGTTCTGTTCAAACATCCGGTCGGTCATGTCTTTGATTTCCTGCATACTCAGCACGGCGGAGGTCAGGGGATCCATGAGAATGGCATGAAATACTTTTCGGGGATCCCCTTCAATGGCCCCCTGTACGGCCAGTTCCTCGCAGCGGGCCGAAGTATTGTTGATGATGGCGAGATGATCGGGCAGGGCTCCCACATGGATGGGGCTCAGACCGCTTTTCTCCGCCAGCACGGGAACTTCCACGCAGCATCCCTCTGGGAGATTATCAATTAAGCCGAAGTTGCGCACATTGCCGTTGAAGCGGTAAAGGGTGTTGTCGCCGAACACGGCGTTGAATATATAGGCGGCATATTCCAGTCCTCTTTTCAGTTCGATCTCGCTGTCGTCCTGGGCCAGCCATTCGTCGATCTCCTTTTTCCAGGAAGTCGCTTTTTCTGTATACTCATTAAGAATATAAGCATACTCTCCGGGATTCCAGCCTGTTCCGTGGAGACAGTATTTTTCAATGAGATCGGGTCTCTTGCGGAACCAGGCGTTATACTCCGAGTTATGGCCGCTCGATTCGGTTACGTAGTAATCCAGATGGAGGTACATCTCGTTACGAACCTGTTCCTCGTTGTAGATTTCCGGTTTGTTCATCGCTTCCCGTATCAGGGGATAGGCGTCTTTGCCGTTCCAGCGGTAATCCAGATACCAGGCTTGGTGGTTGATGCCCGCGCAGAGATAGGTGATCTCGTCATCGGGGGCTCCGATCCATTTTGCCAGCATTTCCGAAGTTCCCTGTACGGAGTGGCAGAGACCGGTAAAATTCAAATCCGTTTCTCCCTGAACGCCCCGGCACAGCATGGCCATGGGATTGGTGTAGTTCAGAACGACCGCCTGGGGACAGATCGCCTTGATATCCCGGGCGATGTCCAGCATGACCGGCATGGTCCTGAGGGCCCGGAAAATACCGGCAGGTCCCCGGGTATCGCCTACATTAATATCCACGCCGAACTCCTTGGGAATCTCCACATCGTAGCGCCAGACATCCACCCCGCCGGCCAGAATGGTGATAACGACGCCGTCCGCGTTTTCCAGGGCTTTTTTCCTGTCCATGGTCGTTGTCACCTTGGCGGCGTAGTTACCGGCCCGGACGATTTTCCGGCAGGCCGATTCGATGGCGTCCAGTCTGTCCTTATTAATATCCATGAGGGCAATTTCCACATCCGCAAAGGCGGGAAATGTCAGAATATCCTTTACCAGGTTTCTTGTAAAAACAAAACTTCCCGCTCCTATGAACGCGATTTTTTTCATGATTTACTCCTTATCCTATTATTATTATATCCCACTGGGTGATTCCTATTATTCCATGGCTTTTTGCATGTCGCTATGGTAGAATGTTGGAAGAGTATGGAGAAATGTTGAATGAGCCAATTAGTGAAAGAGCTTTATGAGGAACGGCTGGCTGGGGGGGACTCGCCCCCCTCTGAACTGATTTTCTATAATCGGGGGTATCAGAATTGTCCTTCGGGGCACTACCACATCAGTGTGAGAAACTATTTTCTTGTCCATGTCGTACTGGCGGGGAAGGGGTGGTTTCATCTGGGAAACACCCGGGTCGAACTGGGAGCAGGACAGGGGTTTACCATGTTCCCCTATATGGTGGGGGAGTATCAGGCCGATGAAAAGGAGCCCTGGACATACTGTTGGATCGGTTTTCAGGGGGCTCTGGCGGCCTATCATCTCCAGGATCTGGGTATTATGCCGAATCATCCCTGTTTTACTCTGCACGGTCCCGGAAGGTCTGAAGAGATTCGTGACCTTTTGACGGAACAGGCCGACGGGAGCCGGGGAGACGGTCAGAATTATGCGGTAAACCCTCTGGAAGGGAGGGGGATCATCTATCGTTTTCTGGGTGTCCTTTCCCGTGATTTATACGGGAGGGAGTCGTTAAACAATGTCCGTTATGTCCATGAGGCCATTGATTTTGTTAAGAAGAACTTCAGCCAGCCAATCCGGGTAACGGATATGGCCCGGGCGGCGGGGGTGGATCGGACCTATCTCTACTCTCTCTTCAAGGAGCATACGGGGAAAACCCCCAAGGAGTATCTGACCGATTTTCGTCTGAAGGCGGCCTGTGAGCTGCTGGAATCGCGCAATCTGTCTGTTAAAGCGGCCGCCCGATCCGTAGGGTATGAAGACGAGCTGAATTTTTCCCGGGTGTTTTCTCAGAAACTGGGTGTGAGTCCGTCGCGGTGGGGTGCGTCCAACAGATCTAATTCATAAAAGAGGGGGCCTTCCAGCGGATTTTCGCAGTAACCGTCAATCTGCTTAAATCCCAGGGACTCATAGAGATGGCGGGCGGCGGTAAGCCTTTCCAGGGTATCCAGCCTCATCTTGCGGTAGCCCAGCCGCCGGGCTTCCCCGATAAGTTCCTCGGCGATCATCCGTCCCAGCCCCAGGCCTCTTCCGGCGGGGTTGACGAAGAGCCTTTTCATTTCACAATATCCCTCGCCCGAACGGGGGAGAGCCCTTAAGCAGCCGCTGCCGATATTCTCCCCGTTCTCGTTCCTGCCGATGAAGGCGGCGCCCCGGCCGCCCGGCCCGTACATTTCGGAAAGGCTGTTCATCTCTTTTTCCAGTCCCTGGTAGCAGATATCCTCTCCGAGCCATTTCTGATACTCCTGAATGAGGGGAATCAGCTGAGAATACTCCTCTTTCCCAGTCAGCTTTCGGCAGATTACTTTCATCATTTTCCGGCCAGATTCTGAAATATAAGCCAGAGCGGAGGGATAAGCAGGGCGGGCAGAAAGTTTCCCGTGCGGATTCTTTTTATCTCCAGGAGATTGAGCCCGATTCCGAATATGAGAATGCCTCCCACGGTGGAAATCTCCCTGATGATTTCGTCGGTGGCATAGGGGCCGATAAAGGAGGCGAGGAGAGTCAGGCTTCCCTGATAGATCAGGACGGGAATGATGGAGAAGATAACGCCAATCCCCAGAGTCGACGCCAGAATAATTGAGCAGATTCCATCCAGGATGGATTTGGCATAAAGAATTTCATGGCTGTCGTGGAGTCCCGACTGTATGGAGCCCAGAATCGCCATGCTTCCCACGCAGTAGATAAGGGTCGCCGTGACGAAAGCTTCGGAAACCCGGCCGTGCCCCTCGCCCAGGCGGGCCTTAAGCTTGTCTCCCATTCTCTCCAGGTGGGTTTCGATTTTCACAAGTTCCCCGATCACGCCGCCAAGAACGAGACTGATGATAAAAAGGATCGGCCTGGATTCGGGATTGAGAAGGCCCGAGAGGGTTGTGCTGATTCCTATGAACAGGACCGAAAGTCCCAGCCCCTGATTGGTGATTTCCCGGATGTTTTCCTTGAATCCCTTTTTAAAAAAGAGGCCGACCAGAGTTCCTCCGGATACGGCCAGCGCGTTCACGATCGTTCCTGATAATACCATGGTGTCACTATAGGCTCAGGGGGTGATTTGGTCTAGGGGGAGAAAATCTATTTATGGACTACCGGGATTCGGTGTTTTGTGATAAGACTTGGGAAAGGGAAAAGGAGAGTCGGTTATGAAGCGTATCTATATCATAAAGCTGGGAGAGACGTTTCCCGTCATAAAAGCAGAATACGGCGGATTTGAGCAGTGGATAGCCGCTGCGCTGGGCATGGACACGGAGAAAATTCAAATTGTCGACGGGACACAGGGTGAACCGCTTCCTGACGCGAACGAATGCGCCGGGGTGGTGATTACCGGCTCCCATGCCATGGTGACCGACCGGGAGCCGTGGAGCGTTGCTCTTGAAGACTGGATTCTTCCCATGATCGAAGCACAGGTCCCCCTCCTGGGAATCTGTTACGGCCATCAGCTCCTGGCTCAGGCGGCGGGAGGCAAAGTCGGGTATCATCCAAAAGGCCGGGAGGTCGGAACTGTGGATATAAGACTTTGCCCGGAGAGCCGGAAAGATCCCCTGTTCGCCGATCTGCCCGATGTATTCTCGGCCCATGCTGTCCATTCGCAGACCGTTCTGGAGCTTCCCGAAGGAGCTGTGCTTCTGGCTTCCAACGATCACGAACCCCATCATGCCTACCGTCTGGGAAAATGCGCCTGGGGAGTCCAGTTTCATCCCGAGTTCTCCGGGAATATCATCAGTTCCTATATAAGGGAGCAGGAATCTGAACTTACATCGGACGGCATGGATGTACAGGGATTACTGGCTGGGGTGGAAGACACTCCGGTCTCTTCCGGTCTTCTGGCACGGTTCCGGGACCTGGCAATGGGATTATAGGGATACAGGATGGATCACTTTGATGAATTATTGAATATTGTCAGGCGCAAACGGGTTTATGACGAGACAAATCCCTGGTCCGAAGGTTCTAAAACCTATCTGAAGGAAATAAGAAGGGATTAAACTGGAATCGGTTATGAAACGGGCCTGTTTTAAATACGATGAGAGAATCTCGGGACTTGAAGAGGGTGTTTCCTGGGCTGAGGTCAAGGAGAAGCAGAAAGCGAGACTGTCATCCGAGCAGGAAGCTCTCAGCGGAGTTTAGCTTTCAGGAAAGGATTTTCATCCGTTTCAGCTGCTCTTTCAGCATCGCTTCGGCCCATCCTCGATGGTTTATATCCTCAATGCCCCTGGACTGGCATTCGGTGACGAATATCAGGGTCAGGTAGAGATCGTATAACTCGCGCCGCAGGGGAAAGGTTTCCTCTTCCGGAAGGCTTTCTCCGTATCCTCTGTAGAAGTCCTGATTCGAGGGGAAGAGGGTGGAGTGGTAGAATTCTATCGCCGGATCACCCCACATGGCCCTGTCGCAGTCGATTATCCCCGATATGCTGTTGTCCTCTCTTACAAGGATATTCCCGTCATGCAGATCCCAGTGGATCAGGCAGGGTTCGGTAACGGAATCGAGGCAGGCGGATCTCTTTCTTAGCTCTTCGCTGATTTTTTCCGGGCTCAGGGGGAAGGAGGCACCGAATTCCTCCGCATCGGCAAGGATGTTGTCAATCAGCGCTGTAAAGGCTTCCTTCCATGTCGGATAAGCCTCTGCCTCCGGAGAAAAAAGGCCGAAGGAGTCGCCTTTAATCAGATTAATAGATCTGTTGATCCGGCCCTTCTCCTCATCTATCTGCGCGGTAATCCCGGGGGAGAGATCGTTTCTTTTCGAGAGGTAGGAGGACCCTTCCAGCTTTTCCATGATGAAATAATCCGATTCGATAATCCCATGGCTTTCATCTTCGAAGAGTACTTCGGGTGCGGGAATGTCGGCCTGTTTATGGAAGAGCTTCAGGACGGCTATCTCCGTTTTGATGATATCCTTTTCGTACCTCAGGCAGGGAACGCTTTCGGGGGGAGCCGCCTTCAGGAATACCTCTCCCATACCGGAAAGAGTCAGAGAATAGAGGGCGTTGTACCATCCTTCCCGGTTCTCTTCGGCGGAAAGAAGTCTGGTATCACCGCCAAAGGCTTTTTTTACCATTTTTTCCAGCTGAGCGTGATCCAGCCGCAGTTTTGATTTGCTTTCCATTTTGTCCCTCCCTGTGTAAACAGAAGTTATTGTAATCCAGGTTTTCTTTTCGGACAACAGTTTTATCTTGCGCGGATGGAACAGGTAGGGTAGTATAGGGGGGTAACAGACTCTGCCTGCCCGCGAGATGGGAAAATTAAGCGGAAAGCCGGAGCTGGCACATCATAAAAAACTGAAGGGAAGGAGCTATCTGACCCAAAGGAGTTCTCAATTCATGTACGATCCCAAATCGTCCAAGGCAGAGGAATTTATTTCCCACGAAGAGGTTCTGCGTACTCTGAAGTACGGAGAAGAAAACAAGAATAATACCGATCTGATCGATGCCATTCTGGATAAGGCCCGCCAAAAAAAAGGGCTGACCCACAGGGAAGCGGCCGTTCTGCTGGACTGTGATATTCCGGAAAAGAACGAAGAGATTTTCGCTCTGGCCAATCAGATCAAGAAAGAGCTGTACGGCAATCGGATCGTGATGTTCGCTCCCCTTTATCTTTCCAACTACTGTGTCAACGGCTGCGTCTACTGTCCCTATCACCATAAGAACAAGCAGATCACCCGTAAGAAAATGAACAGGGAAGAGATTCAGCGGGAAGTTGTCGCCCTCCAGGACATGGGTCACAAGAGGCTGGCCATTGAAGCGGGGGAGGATCCCCTCAATAATCCTATCGAGTATATACTGGACAGCATCGATGCCATCTATCAGGTGAAGCATAAGAACGGCTCGATCCGCCGGGTCAATGTCAATATCGCCGCCACCACCGTGGAGAATTACCGGAAGCTGAAGGATGCGGGAATCGGTACGTATATTCTTTTTCAGGAGACCTACCATAAGGAGAGCTACGGCAAGCTCCACCCCACCGGACCCAAGCACGATTACGCCTACCATACGGAGGCCATGGATCGGGCTATGGAAGGGGGAATCGACGATGTGGGGCTGGGCGTTCTGTTCGGCCTGGAGCTGTACCGTTACGAATTCGCCGCCCTTCTCATGCATGGGGAACATCTCGAAGCGGCCTTCGGCGTGGGGCCCCATACCATCAGTGTGCCCCGCATCCGTCCGGCCGACGATGTGGATCCCGCCGCCTTTGACAACAGCATCAGCGACGATATCTTCGCCAAGCTCGTGGCCTGCATCAGGCTGGCCGTTCCTTACACGGGCATGATCGTTTCCACCAGGGAAAGCCAGGCCTGCCGGGAGAAAGTGCTCAATCTGGGAATATCCCAGGTCAGCGGCGCTTCGAAAACCAGCGTCGGCGGCTACAGCGAGCCTGAGAAGGAGGATGAGAACTCCGAACAGTTCGATATAAGCGATACAAGAACCCTGGACGAGATTATCCACTGGCTTATGGAGATGGGCCATATCCCCAGCTTCTGTACGGCCTGCTACCGTGAAGGAAGAACCGGCGACCGTTTCATGAGTCTGGCCAAGACGGGACAGATTCAGAACTGCTGCCATCCCAATGCTCTTCTGACGCTGAAGGAGTATCTGGAGGATTATGCCTCCCCCGGGACGAAGATAAGGGGGGACATCATGATTCAAAGCGAACTGGGTAATATTCCCTCCGGGAAAGTCCGGGAAAAGGTGGAGAGCTTTCTGAGCGAAATTGAGCAGGGCCGCAGGGACTTCCGGTTCTGACGAGCCCGGCTCCGCGCCGGGATCAGGAAAGGGCGTCCTTGTGGAGGTCCCTGTACTTTCCCGGTGTAGTACCCGTCGAACGGCGGAACACTCCTATGAAATAGCTGACGTTATCATAACCCAGCTTGTCGGCAATCAACGAAAGGGATTCGTCCGTTTCGCTCAGAAGGAATCGGGCTTCTTCCATTTTTTTCTCCCGGATATAGGCCCCTACGGTCTGGGAGTATTCCCGGCGGAACTGGCGGGACAGATAGGAGGGGGTGTATTGCATCTCCCCGGCAAGCTTTGCCAGGCCGATTTTTTCGTCCAGATGGGTGAGGATATACTCCGTAGCAGCCCTCACCGCCCGGCTGTGGTTATTCATCGAGTATTTCCGAACCGCTTCGCAGTAGGTGTCGATCATGCGGTTTCTCAGGGCGGACGTCTCCTCAAGGTCTTTCATCCTCTCTATCCGGCCGGCGAAATCGGAGGATATACCGTGAAGTATCATGGGGGGGAGACCGCCCTGTTCGGCGGAGAGACGGAGTATGGTATTCAGTACAACAAAGGCATTCTTGGCGGCGCGCAGCGTATTCAGCGGAAGCCGTTTGAGCATTTTATCGGCCAGGGGATAGGTCTCGATCAGCCTTTTCGCCCCCTCCCTGTCACCCCGGGCAACGAGATCCCTCAAAGCCCGCTCCCGCAGGTAAGCCTCTTCTATCAGAGGCTTGTCCCTTCGGCTGGTTTCATCAAGAGCGGGATTATGGATCTCGTACATGGGTAAAGATTATATCCTATCTGTCCGGCTTCTTCCATCCCAGATCGGGTATGGCTTCCCACCGCTCCTTCAGGGTGAAGACGGCCTGTTTCGGCTGCCGTTCCCGGGTGAAGAGTCCCTTTTTGTTGCCCTGAACTCTGATTATCCCCTGGGATGTGGCAAAGTCGGCAAAGTTCCAGGCCTGTTCTCCCGCCACCTGGGGATAGCGGTCAAATACATCATGGTTAGCCTGGTAGTACCGGACCTGATACTCTTCGGTGAACATTACCGTCCCCGTATCGTGAAGGCCTGCGACCGTATCCGCTCCGTATTCTGTGAAGATAATCGGCTTATCCGGCAGAGTCTCATGCCAATGGTCCAGTTCCTTCGCCAGATAGGTCATCGCCCTGTCCAGGCGGGCCCCTCCTGAGAAATACCAGCCGTAGTAACGGTTCAGGCAGAGTACATCGGTCAGGGGAGCCACAAGGTCTTCCCGGCCGCTTCTGTTCTGCATAAGCACGCAGGTGGCCGGTCTTCCCGCCGGGTCGATCTTACGGGCCAGATCCAGCAGGGGGCCGAAATACTCATCGGCTCCCTCTGTCCAGGACTCCGGTTCGTTACCCACGGACCACATGACCACGGAGGGATGATTTTTATCCCGGCTGATCATCTCTCCTATCACATCCCTGTGGTGGTCCGCCGTTTTCATAGCTTCCCAGGTCTTCGGCATCTTCTCCCTGTCTCCGGAATGCATGGCAGCGCCGAATCCGACCATCAGGCCGACAGCGGGGACTTCGTCTATCACCACGATTCCTTCCCGGTCGCAAAGGCGCATATACTCTTCGGAGTAGCAGTAGTGGCTGGTGCGGAGGGAATTGCCTCCCATCCATTTGATAAGACGGATATCCTTGAGATTCATGACCGGATCCACCGCCCGGCCCCTCACGGCCGAATCCTCATGCTTTCCGAACCCCTTGAAATAGAAGGGCCTGCCGTTTATGAGAAACTGGCCGTCCTTTACTTCCACCCGGCGTATTCCGAAGGACTCGTCATACACATCCCGGAGAACTCCCCCTTCCGTCAGGCGGACTCTCAGGGTGTACAGATAAGCCTTGCGGGGATTCCAGAGAGTGACCTTCCCAATGCGGAGGGACGACCGCTGTCCTGTCTGACTGGCGACAACCCGGCTCTCCTCATCAATGACCTCTACCAGCACGTCTCCCTTTGAGGATGTCAGATCCACATTGTAATCCACAATTCCCTGATCGCCCTCAAAGTCGGAGAGGATCGTTATATCGGTGATGCGGTTCCTGGGGACGCGGTAAATCAGTATGTGGCGCTGAAGCCCGGCATAATTGAAAAAATCAAAGTTGGGGCTGTTCTCCACCACTTTGCCCCATCCGGGAATTTCCTCCTCTTTGTAGTTTCCCACGGGAAGGGTGGAGAAGTCGAGGATATTGCACAGAGCGACGGTGAGACGGTTCGTCCCCTTCTTTACTCTGCCGGTTATATCCGCTTCAAAGGGTGTGAATCCTCCGGTATGCTCCGTTATCTGCTCTCCGTTAAGAAAAACCTTAGCCCTGTGGGTGGCGCTTCCGAATCTGAGAATCAGCGATTCATCATCCTTCGGCGGCGCCAGGGAAAACTCCCTTTCGTACCAGACCCAGCCGCAGAATTCCCGGTCTTTCTGGTCCTCGAACATATCGTTCCAGGCCGAGGGGACCGGCATGGAGATCGTCTCTTTCAGAGGGGCGCGGTAGATCTCCTTTTCCAGGCCTTCCGAATCCCGGCCTTCCCTGGCGTCAAAGCAGAAGCGCCATAGGCCGTCCAGGGAGTGGATATTCCGTGTTTCCGTTTCCAGGGGATAGAGCATGTTTATCTTCCTTTGAATTGATCTGTTTCCATGGTAGGTCCAAAATAGAAACCGGGATAGTAAAAAAATGAACTGAATATTCAAAAACTGAACTTTTTCTTTCTGTTTTTTCTCTCCCCGTAATGGGATATAGTGAATTGGGGGCCCAAGTTTTCCTCCATAATCCTTCCGGAGACAGCATCATCTATAAGAAAGACGTCCCGGGATGTATATCTCATGATATAATGATCAATTGTATAGTCATGGGGAGGAGGATAGGATGGATTTATTCAGTTTGAAGGACAACGTTGGATTCGTTACCGGCGCCGGCAGCGGCATAGGGCAGAGAATAGCAATCGGTCTGGCCGAAGCGGGAGCCCATGTGGCCTGTTTTGACAGAAATGACAGCGAAGGGTTGGAGAAGACGGTCAAGTCGATTGAAGCCCTGGATCGGAGGGCCCTCAAACTGATCGGCGACGTGACTCTGAAGGATTCACTGGAAGCGGCTCTCTCCCGGGTGGACAAGGAGCTGGGAGCTCTTGATGCAGCGGTCAATTGCGCAGGCATCGCCAATGCCAATCCCGCCGAGGAGATGGGGGAGGAGCAGTGGGATACCATGATCAATGTCAATCTGAAGGGGATATTTCTGAGCTGCCAGGCCGAGGCGAAAAGAATGCTGGCCAAAGGGTCCGGTTCTATTGTTAATATTGCTTCCATGTCCGGAGTGATCGTCAACAGGGGGCTGATGCAGGTCCACTACAACAGCGCCAAGGCGGGCGTGATCCATCTGACGAAAAGCTTTGCCATGGAGTGGATAGGGAGGGGCGTCAGGGTCAACGCCATCAGCCCCGGTTATATTGAAACCCCCATGAATCTGCGGCCGGAAATGAAGGATATCATGGCCGAGTTCGCCGCTTCCACCCCCATCCAGAGAATAGGGACGGTGGACGAACTGGTCGGACCCGCCGTTTTCCTCTCCAGCAGAGCCGCATCCTTTACCACGGGAGTGAATCTCCTGGTCGACGGCGGATACTGCTGCTGGTAGACTCTCCGGAGGGGCCTACTCTTTGACGCCTCCCGATGTCATGCCTCCGGTCAGATGTTTCTGGATGAGGAGGAACAGGACGACCACGGGCAGGGCCGTGAGCATGCTGGCCGCCATGATCCTGTCCCAGATGGCGTTCTTGGAGACGAAGAGTGACTTGAGGCCGATGCTCAGGGTGTAGATGTCCTTATAGGATTTAAGGAAGACCGAAGCGTAGAGATACTCGTTCCAGGCGATCATAAAAGCGTAGATATACACGGTGGCGATAGCCGAGATGCTCAGGGGGATTATGATTTTCCAGATGGTCTGGAAGTGATTGAGCCCTTCGATAAAGGCGGCTTCCTCAATGGAGAAGGGGATGGTGCGGAAGTAGTTCCCCAGCATATAGAGGCAGACCGGAAGGGTCTGGACCACATAGATGACGAGTATCGAGAAGACCGTCCCCCCCTGTGTCCCCGCCAGTCCCAGCGCCACGGAAACCTTGTACAGGGGAATCAGCAGAAGAATTCCTCCGAACATGTAAACGAACAGAATCCCTCTCTGAATAACCTTGCGGCCCTTATACTCCATACGGGAGAAGGAATAGGCACCCAGAATGGCTATGACAAGGGATATAAGCGCCGATGTGGAGGCGAAGAGCAGGGAGTTGAGGAAGTACTCTCCGAAGAGGAATACATCTCCCGTATCCCGGTATTTGGCGATGATCGCCTCCCGCTGTTCCCTTGTCAGGTCGGGTGTTTCCTCCAGAAGGATCCGGACCGACTCGGGGAGATCTTTGAGATCCTGACCTATTCCCAGAAGTTCGCCGTAGGATTCCCAGTTCAGCTTGAGCGGAATAAGGGAGGGGTTGCCCCAGTCCCAGGGGTATTTCAGGCTGGTGGAGAGCATCTGAACGAAGGGAAATATGGCGAAGAGGACTATCGCCAGGATAAGGAGGGTGAAGAGTATGTTTTTTATGATTCTATGTTTGGTTACCATTTGAGTACCTTCTTTACATAAAGGATGATGAAGGAGATGAGGATAGCGAACTGGATGATCGAAATGGCCGATCCCTGCCCCATGTCCAGAGCGCCGGTGAACGCCTTGAAGTAGGTGTAGACGGGCAGGGTTTTCACGTTGTCCGTTAACAGGTAAATGTCCTCGAATTTGTTCATGTTCCAGATGATTCTCATGAGCACGATGGAGCCCAGCACGAAGTAGATCTCGGGCAGGGTGATGTAGAAGAACTTCTTGATTCCCGTACAGCCGTCGATTTCGGCGGCTTCGTAGAGATTCTGGTCTATGGCCTGGAGCCGGGAGAGTATCATCAGATAGGTAAAGGGGAAGTTTTTCCATATGGAGAAGATGATGGCCACCCAGAGGGCGTAACGGGGGGAGCGGATCAGGTTGAACCGTTCCGGATAGATGGCCCACTGGTCCACCATGAGATGCATGAAGATGCCGTTGACAGGATCGAAGAAAAACTGCCAGGCGAAGACGACCGATATGACCGGCGCGATATAGGGGAGAAGCAGAAGGCTGCGGACCAGCCCCTGCCCGGGGAATTCCTTGTTCATGGCCAGGGCGACGATCAGCCCGAAGAGGGTGGTTCCCGCGGTGGTGAAAAGGACGTAAAGGGCGGTGGTCAGGAAGGCCCGCCAGAATTCGATGTCCGTAATGACATCGGCATAGTTGGAAAGGCCTATATAGAGGCTCTCTCCCGAGAGTTTGACATCGTGGAAACTCAGGTAGAGATTATAGATGACCGGGTAGATGATGAGCAGACCGATAATAATTACGGCCGGAGCGATAAGCCGGACCCCCAGCTTCGCCTGCTGTTGCTGAAGTGTTCCTTTCATGGAAAGCTCCCTTTTTTAGAATGAAGAGTTAGGAATGAAGAGTTGAGAATGGGGAAACCATGGATTTCAAGGATATCCGCGCACATCCGTGCTTTCCCCATCCGTGCTGATCCGTGCGTCTATTCGACTTTTTCCATTTCCTTTTCGGCCCAGTCCATGGCGCTGTCCACGTCCATTCCTTCCTGGGTGATTTTATAGATCATCTGGGGAATAATCTGCTGGGCGTAAACCTTGCTGGCCTTTTCAATTCTGTTTCCTTCCACAATGGAGAAGGTCTCAATGCTGTCCATCCCCTCGATAATTTCGGCCATTTTTTCGGCGCCGTAGTGCTTGAAAATACCGTTGGGATCGTTCTGGAAACGGGGATTGGTGGAGATCTCCTTAAGGGCCGGGTTCATGCCGCCCGGTGCCATATGGAGGAACGTGATGTAGGCGTTCTGCGTATAGAGGTAGCGGAGGAATGCCTTGGCCGCATTGGTTACGGCGGGGTCTTCCTGTTTCAGGAGGGCCATGGAGACGACGGTTCCGTAGCCGGCGGGTTTCTTCCTGGTGATAAGGGAGGCCATCTTCGTGTTGTTGACCAGTTCGGGATCGAAGGTGGAGCCTTCCAGATCGGCAAAATTCTCCGCAGTCAGTGAACCGGCGGCGGCGTCCTGGAGGGCCAGATCATCCATGATGTAGGTGGAGTAGAAGAACATGGCCATCTTGCCCTGGATATAGTAGTCGCGGGCACGCCAGGTCTGCGGTCCGGGAGGGTTGTATTTCGCCAGTTCGGCATAGTATTCCACGGTTTCCCGCATGGCGGGAGAGTTGAAGATCAGCTTGCCGTTTTTATCGTAGAGCTGGGCGCCGTTGGACAGGGCGAACTGGGTAAAGCACTGCTCCGTGTAGGCTTCGGCGGTGGTCCCCACCAGGATTCCGTACTGATTCTGGGCGGGCTTGTAGAAATATTCGGCGGCCTTGAGAATATTCTCCCAGGTATTGGGAGGCTCCAGCCCGGCTTTTTCAAACCAGTCGGCCCTGTACCAGATACCCTGGACCCAGCCGTGGTAGGGAAGGGCGTAGTATTCCCCCGAACCGCTCTGAAGCAGTTTGAGGGTTCCCGCATAGAATTTATCCTTGCCGATTTCATTCAGAAGGGATTCGTTGGCTTTCGTATCCATAATCCCTTCGGCTCCGAAGGAGACGGCCGTTTCCGAACCGGCTTCGATGAGGGGAGGCAGATTTCCCGCGGCAGAGGCGGCCTGGATCTGCCCGGCCATATCGTTTTCATCTACGGGAATGACATTTATGGAAACATCCGGGTTGATGGCTGTATAAGTGTCTACCAGAACCTGTATGGTGGCCAGCCTGTCCGACTGGGTCTCCGTTGTCCAGAATTCGAACTCCACCGGCCCGGCGGCGGTTTTGTCCTCTTCTCCCCCGTTGGCGAAGATAAAGGGAAGCGCCAGGGTCAACATAAAGGTCAGGATTAAGATCCGTTTCATAAACAACTCCTTAGAATATAGAATTATATTTTATTCTAGAAGTGATACCCGGGGGCGGGCAATATCAGGGAAGTACCGGAGAAGTACCAAAAAAGTACCATCGATGATCGGCAAATCAGCTGTCCATCAGATGGTGGCACCACTCTTTCAGCCGGGGGTCGCCGGCGGCCTTCATGGCATTCATCCTGTCGTGGATATTCAGTTTCTCATAGATATGGGCGATATGGTTTTTTACCGTCTGGAGGGCGATGAAGAGGCGGTCGCTGATCTCCTGGTTGTCGTAGCCCCGGGAAAGCAGAAAGAGAACGTCCCTCTCCCTGCTCGAGAGAAGGTCCAGATCGTAACGGCGGTTATCTCCTCCCCGTTCCTCCCCGGCCGTTTCCGCTGCGGTCTCTTCCCTGGGTGAGATCAGCTTGGCTATGAGGGAAGGGGTGATCAGGGCCTGGCCCATGTTCAGGGCTTTTATGGCTTGAATCAGATTCTCCGTCGAGGTGTTTTTAAGGATATACCCGGCGGCTCCCCCCGCCAGGGCGTCATGGACATAGATATCGTCGTCGAAGGTGGTAAGCATCATGATTTTGATATCCGGATACTTCCGGTGAATGAGAACGGTGGCTTCCACTCCGTCCATTTCGGGCATGCGCACATCCATGAGGATGATGTCGGGCTTCTCCCTTTCCACCTCTTCCAGGGCCTGCCTGCCGTTCTCGGCAATAGCTATGACGGAGAAAGAGGGATCGCTTATCTCCAGAATGACTTTGAGATTCTCCACGAAAAGCTTCTGGTCGTCCACAAGCAGAAGCCGGATACTATCCGATGCCATTGCCATCCTCCCCGCTGTCCAGGGGGATAAAAGCCCTTACCTGGAAGCCTTCTATCCCGTTGCCGTACTCCACCGAACCGCCGATACTTTCGAGCCGCTCCCGCATTCCCGCCAGTCCGAGGCCTTCCTTCACCGAGGGGGCCCCCTTGCCGTTATCGCGGATGAGTACGGAAAGCTGATTGTCGTCCCGCCAGAACATGATATCTATCTTCCCCGCCATGCCGTGGCGGAAGGAGTTGGTCATGGCTTCCTGTATCGTTCTGTATACTATCTTATCAATTTCAGGGGGAAACTGGGAAGGGGCCTCTCCGAATTCCAGGCTCACCGCAATGCCCGTGGATGATTCGAAGGCTCTGATGAGGCGGTTGATGGCAGTCAGTCCCCGGTAATCCGGTTCTTCCCGTCCCCTCAGTTCCCTCATGGCGATCCGGGTCTCCTCCAGACAGGTGCGGGTCTCCTCCATCGCCCTCAAAATCAGTTTCTTCGCTTCCTCCGGTCTTCGTTCAATCTGTATGGCCCCCGCTTCCAGCATGACCCGTACATTGGTCAGGGCGTACCCTACCGAATCGTGTATTTCACGGGAAATCCTCCGCCGTTCTTCCTCCAGAGTTCTTGTCTCGAGCTGTTTGGCATAGTTCTGATATCCCAGATTGGCTTCGATAAGACGGGAGGCGGCCAGATCCAGACGGCGGTTCAGCTCCTGTTGTTCCGCCTGTTTCTGCTGCTGCTTTCTGATCAGGCAGGCCGTCTGGCCTGAAAGAAGGGGCAGGAAAAGGAGAATGAGCAGATCGGGGAAGGCGGCCCCCTGTACGGGGAGATGGAAGGCCGAGCGGTTCTGCTGGAAGAAGAGCAGGGGAAGGAGGACCGCCACGGAGAGAAAACGCCCCCAGGGCAGGGGGATAAACAGGGCCGACTCCACCGCCAGACCGATCATGAGCATTGTGCCTATCCAGATATAGTGGCCCGTGGGATAGGCTATAAGGAGAATGAGAAGCAGCCGGAAGAGAATCAGGGGCAGCCGGTTCCTGGTGCGGATGATGAGCAGGGAGGCTGCCAGGGAGAGGCAGAGGAGTAGATGGAACTGCCAGAGAAATCCCCCGTAGATGATTTGCGGCGCCGAGCTGGTATGAAACTGGATCAGGGCCAGGCCGTGGAGGATGATCGTGAAGAGGGAAAGTGTCCTTTTCATTCCTTGATCCCCTCGGAGAAGCCCCTGTCCAGATTTTTCTGGATGGACCAGAACAGGATGATGACGGGAAGAGCCGTCAGGACGGAGGCGGCCATGATCCTGTCCCAGACGGCGTTCTTGGAATAAAAGAGAAAGCGGATCCCCAGGGAGAGGGTATGCAGGCGGGGGTAGCTCCTCAAGAAGACGGAGGCGAAGAGGTAGTCGTTCCAGACGATGATGAAGCAGTAGATGAAAACGGTGACCAGGGCGGTCCGCGAGAGGGGGACGATGATAAAGGCGAGAATGCCCAGCCGGCTCAGCCCGTCTATCCGGCCCGCGTCATCCAGAGTGGCGGGTATGGCCCTGATGTAATTGCCCAGGAGGTAGAGGGCCACGGGAATGACCTGGACGATGTAGATGGCCAGCAGGGTTATCATAGTTCCCGGAGGTGTGCGCAGGAGTCCGGCGGCGGTGCTCATCCTGTACAGGGGGACGACAAGAAGAACGCCCCCGAGAAGGTAGACGATAAGAACCGCCCGGTTGAAGAAACCCTTTTCAGGAAATTTCAGCCGGCCCAGGGCATAGGCGCCCATCATGGCCAGACACATCGCCGTCAGGGCGGAGGTAAAGGCCAGGACGAAGGAATTCCGGAAATAGAGGCCGAAGGGAAAGATATCGGAAGCCTCCTTATAACGGTCGAGAATCCTTTTCTTCTGATGGCCGTTCAGGCCGGATTCCTCCAGGAGATGCTCCATGATGGGGTAGGGCTCCCTCACGTTTCTCTTCGGATTCAGAAGCTCCCCGTAGGCATCGGTATTGACGATGTCCGGAATCAGGCGGGGGTTTCCCCACTCCCAGGAGTATTTGAAACTTACGGAGAGCATCTGGATAAAGGGGAGGAGGCAGAAAAGGAGAAGCAGAATGACCGACAGGGCGAACAGGATCTTTTTCACCATCCCATGACCCTTTTCACGTAGACCGATATATAGAGCGCCATTATCAGGAACTGAATGACGGCCAGGGCGGCGGCCGGTCCCATCTCCATGGCGCCGGTGAAAGCCGTATAGTATGTATGGATCGGCAGAGTCCTCAAGTGGGGCGCGAGCAGATAGATTTCGTCGAATTTACTGAAATTCCAGATAAAACGGATAAGGGAGAGAGCCGACGTGATGAAGAGGATCTCCGGTAAGGTGATATAGAGGAATTTATGCCAGGGACCTGCCCCGTCCACTCCCGCCGCGTCGTAAAGAGAGCGGTCGATAACCTGGAGGCGGGAAAGAACGAGGAGGGCGGTGAAGGGGAAATTCCGCCAGATGCTGAAAAGGACGATAAAGAAGACAGGAGCCTCGGACATGAGGTTGAACCGGGAAGGGAAGAGGCCTGTCCTCTCCACGAGGAAATCGATGAAGAGCCCGTTAACCGGATCGAAGAAGAACTGCCAGGAGTACACTTCCGAGATAAGGGGAGAGGCATAGGGGAGAAGGACCACGGCCAGAACCAGGCGTCGTCCGGGAAAAGGCCTGTTCAGCTGCAGGGCCACCGCCACTCCGAAGAGGGTTGTTCCCAGGGTGGTTCCCGCCGTATAGAGAAGAGTCACTCCCAGGGAGCGCCAGAAAACCCCGTCGGCCAAAAGGTACGCCATGTTGTCCAGCCCCGTGAAGCTGTCTTTTCCGGAGAGGGACACATCAAAAAAAGAGAGATAAAGGGTATAGAGGACAGGGTAGAGAGAAAGGAGGGATATGATAATCAGGGAAGGAAGAATAAAGAGACGGCCTGTCCTGGCTTCCCTTTCCGGAATGGTCATACTTTCATTATAGGGGGAATTCACCACAAGGCAAGGAAAAAAGAAAACGCCTATTCCCCTTATCGCAGACGACGGGGCGGTTCATGACCGCCCCTTTACCGTCACTCCGTTTTAAACTGGCCGAAATTGCGTTTGAGATCGGCGACGATTTCGGTGAGTTTTTCTATCTGATCCACCATATGCTGCATGGATTTGTTGATCTCCCTGACTCCCGCGGTGGATTCGGTCATCCCCGTGGTCACCACATTGGAAATATCCTTGACCGTTGAGGAGTTCTCCAGGATAAGGCGCGTCCCTTCCTTGATCTCCTTGGAGCCGTTCCTGATGCTTATGGTCACATTGTTGATCTGGGTGGTGGATTCCAGAATCTGTTTTCCCCCCTGGTTGAGTTCCGCCACGGATTGTTCTATCTCGGAGAAGGCATTCACCGTATCATTGACTTCCAGGACAATCTTCTCGAACGCTTGTGAGGTGACTTCCACGTTTCTGTCCGTTTCCGCTACCGAAGCTGTCACATCCTTGATCACCTGGGTTATTCTTTTTGACGACTCTCCCGAGGAATCGGCCAGCTTCCGGATCTCCTCGGCCACTACGGCGAATCCCCGCCCGGCGTCGCCCGCATGGGCCGCCTCGATGGCGGCATTCATGGACAGGAGGTTCGTCCGGGCGGCTATGCCGGAAATCGTCGAAGCCATATCCTGTATCTGTTTGATATTCTCCACCACCGTCTTGAAGGCTTCCGAGGTGGAGGATATCTTCTCCTTTCCCTCCTGGGCCACACTGGTCAGGGCTTTGGTCGTTTCCCTCTTGTTCTGGGCAACGGCGTTGACATTGTTCAGGGAGGCTATCATCTGAGTGATGGCCGCTGTCGATTCCTCCACCATGGCGGACTGATCGAGAATCTGGTCATCCATGGAGCCGATATTGCCCGTCATCTGCTCCAGGGCCGAGGCGCTTTCCGAAAGGCTGTCATCCAGGGAGACCATCTGCTTCTTGATGGATTCCAGATTGGCGCCGATCTGCTCTACCGAACTGGAGGTCTCTTCCGTGGAGGCGGCGACGTCCTGACGGACTTCATCGGTTTCATCTATGACTTTTTTCACATCCTCCATAAGGAGCCGGAGCTTATTGACAAATTCATTAAAGGAGGAGGCCACCTGGCCTATCTCATTCTGCGATCTTACCGGGATGGATACGGTCAGGTCCGCATCGGCCGCCGCCAGATCGCCCAGTTTCGTACCTACCGCCGTCAGAGGCTTGATGATGATCCGGTTGTAGATGAAGAATACGGCCAGCTGCATGATCAGAAACATGGAGATAAATACGATGAAAGGCGGGAAAATACTGTTTCTTATCCTCCGGTATATTTCCGCCCGTGAGGAGCCCACAATGATTCCCCAGCGCGTATTTCCGATCTGCTGTGACTGAAGCATGGCGGTGCCGGCATAGGAGTTCCCCAGGAAGAAATACTCGCGGTTCTTCGCCAGAGCCTCTATGACTTCCGGATAGGTCTCCTCATCATAGCCGAGGTCTGCGGCCAGGTCTTCCAGAAGCACCTGTTTATCGGGATCGAAGAAATAATCCCCCTCCGGTGAGGGATTCCAGATAAGGTACCGGCCCTGTCGGTCGTACATGGTAATTCGCACCTGGTACTCATCTATCAGTTCCCTCATTATGGCAACGATGGGATCCAGGACATAGTTCAGGCAGATCACCCCCGAGGGATAGCCGTTTTCGTCCCTGACGGCCATGGCAGCGGTTATGACTATTTTCGGTTCGGCAGTCTGCTCCGCCGAGATTCGCGGATCGCTTATGACCACACTCCCCACATCGGCCAGGGCGGCCTTATAGTAGTCCCTTCCTCTCACATCGAAGCCTTCGGCCAGCTGAACGTCCCGCCCCAGAAGCAGGCCCCCCGTATCCCTGGCGGCGGCGAAGACCAGATCGGCGCTGGTATTTTTCGAAACCAGGGACATGAGGTCCCGAACCCTTTCCGCACCCTCAAGAGCCAGAAAGTCATCATTATCCAGACCGTCGGGAAGGGTATCCATCAGTTTCACGAGGGAGATGAGTTCCGGATTGACCGAAAGATTTCGGAGGATTTCAAAACTTTCCGATAACTCCAGGGATATCTGAGCCTGAATATTGTGGGAATCGGAGAGGAGCTGCGTCTGCTCCTTCTCATATAACATGCCCGACTGGGAGTAGGCTATATAGACGGTGAAAAGACAGGTGATCACCAGCGGTACTATTACCGAGAACAGTATGATTTTCCCCTTGACGGATTCTTTGTTTTGCTGTGCCATGATTAAAGTCCTTTTATGAAATGATTCTAGTTCTATTGTAGTTTAACACGGCCGGGGAAGCAAATTTTGCTTATGCCCTTTCTTTCTGGCATCGGATGTTTTATAATTAATTATGGAGAGGCCCTGATAAGTGCCTTGCCGAGACGCATCAGGCCTCCCCCAGTTTTACCTGATAGGAGGCACCCATGAGTATTATTACCATTTCCAGGATTCCCGGTTCCGGCGGGAATGAAGTGGCCCGGCAGTTGGCAGACAGAATGAATCTGAATCTTATGGACCGAATGGCTATCGACAATTATATTCAGAACCATCCTGAGTATCCCGGCTGGGTCAAAAGATTGGATGAGCACTCGCCCGGCTTGTTTGAAAGGGGTAGTGACAGACGTTCCGGCTACCTGGACATTCTCAAGCTGGTCGTTTACGAGACGGCCCTCAAGGGTGATGCTCTCATTTTGGGGCGGGGGGGACAGTTCCTTCTCAAGGATATCCCCGGCGTTTTTCATGTACGGCTTATCTGCTCGGAAGAGAGAGGCAAAGACAGGATCGCCCTTCTGCTGGAGGACAAGGATGCGCCCATCGATAAGATCTACAGAAGGATGATCAGCGACAGGGAGGGATTCCACAAGTATTTCTTCCATGCCGACGGTCATGAGCCCACCTATTACGATATGGTCATCAATACGGATAATATTTCCCAGGAGAGGGTTCTCGACCTTATCGCCTACAGCATGGAGCACAGCTTTGCTTCGGACACGGCCTCCGAGGGTCACCGGGCCATTCAGGACCGCTATCTGGCCCAGAAGATCCATAACCGCATCATCTATGAGAGACAGCTTTCGGTCAATATGCTGGAAGTGACCGTGGCAAGCGGCAAAGTCACCCTGTCCGGATCGGTCGTATCCGATAAGATCACCGACACCTGCATCAATATCGCTCGGGAGGAGGAGGGGGTTACCCAGGTAGAATCTCTGCTTTACCTGTACATACCCGGACGTTACGGTCTATATTAGACTGCATGGAGCAGAAAGAAATAATATACCGTAAGGATTATCAAAAACCGGATTTTCTGGTTCCCCGTATCGAGCTTTATTTTGATATCGGGGATGAATACATTACCGTTTCCGCCGCCCTGACCGTTCTATTCGACGGGAAGGGTAAAGCGGCGGAAAGCACCCCCTTTATTTTAGACGGGGAGGATATGGAGCTTCTGTCCGTGGAACTGGACGGAAAGCCCCTGTCCCCGGAAGACTACCAGTACAGAAACAGCAAACTCGTCATTACCGGTCTGGGAGAAGAAAGCACCCTGAAGACCGTGGTCAAAATAGATCCCTACAACAACACACAGCTGATGGGGATTTACCGGTCGGGAGATATCCTATGCTCCCAGTGCGAAGCGGAGGGATTCAGGCGCATCACCCCCTTTCCCGATCACCCGGATATTCTGACACGCTACCGGGTGACTATCGAAGGAACCCAGCCCGTCCTGCTGTCCAACGGGAACCTGGTGGCCGAGGAGAAGAGGGGTGACCGGAGAATTGTTACCTGGGAGGATCCCTTTCCCAAGCCCAGTTACCTCTTCGCCCTGGTCGCTGGAGATCTGGGCCATATCGAAGACAGTTTTGTTACCTGCTCGGGTAAAACGGTCCCCCTGAGGATATATACGGACAGGGGAAATGAGAAGCGGGCCCACCATGCCATGGATTCATTGAAAAAGGCTATGAAATGGGATGAGGAGGCCTACGGACTGGAGTACGATCTGGACCTTTTCATGATCGTGGCGGTGGATGCCTTTAATTTCGGAGCCATGGAGAACAAGGGACTGAATATTTTCAACTCCTCCTGCGTCCTGGCCGACAAGGACATCACCACCGACGCCGGCCTCGACCGGATTTCCGGGATCGTGGCCCATGAGTATTTCCATAACTGGACAGGAGACCGCATTACCTGTCGGGACTGGTTTCAGCTTACCCTGAAGGAGGGGCTGACCGTCTTCCGGGATCAGTCCTTTACGGCGGATACCACCAGTTACGGGGTCAGCCGGGTGGAGCAGGCCATCTATCTGAAGCAGATTCAGTTCCCCCAGGATTCCGGTCCGAACAGCCATCCCATCCGCCCCGAGTCCTACCGGGAAATCGACAATTTCTACACGCCCACCGTTTACCGCAAAGGGGCTGCCGTCATCCGCATGATCCAGACTCTGGCGGGCAAAGAGGGATTCAGGAAGGGCATCGACGAGTATTTCCGCCGTCACGACGGTCAGGCCGTTACCTGTGAGGATTTCCTTTTGTCCATGGAAGCCGGGGGCGGTGTCGACCTGTCTCAGTTCCGCCGGTGGTACAGCCAGGCCGGGACTCCCCGGGTGAAGGGGCGGACCGAATGGGACGGCAGGGATACTTTGAAGCTGACCGTGACTCAGGACACGCCGCCCTCCGCTGACGGCAGTCCAAAGGAACCTTTTCTCTTTCCCCTGAACGGCGCTCTCTGGTATCCCGACGGTACTCTGGTGAAGGAAGAATCCCTTATCGTCAAGGAGAGGGAGCAGTCCTTTGTCTTTTCAGGGCTTCGGGAAAAACCGGTTCTCTCCCTGCTCAGGGATTTCAGCGCTCCGGTTATTATGAGCTATGAGCCGCCCGTGGAGGATCTTCTTTTTATCCTGGAAAGGGAGACCGATGCCTTCGCAAGGTTCAACGCCTCACGGGAACTCTTTCTGGGCGTTCTCAAAGGGGTATGGGATGAGACTGTTCTGACCGCCCCCTTTCTGTCCCTTCTGAAAAATGAGAAGGCCGACAGGGAACTGACCGCCTGGCTGATGACACTGCCGACCATAGACGACGCGGCCGACCTCTCTTCTCCTCTGGATTTTGAAAAAGCCCGTAGCGGACGGAACAGGGTGAAAAGCGCTCTCGGTAAAGGTCTGGAAGGGAAGATCCTTCCCCTCTATCAAAGCCTGGGAGAGGGCGCCTATGTCTATGATCGTGCCGGTGTAGGGAACAGAGCTCTCAGAGGGGTGCTTCTGGATTATCTGGTAAGTGCCGACAGAACGCATCTGTCTCTGGCGGAGAAGCAGTATTACGGAAGCGATAATATGACCGACTCCTCAACGGCCCTGAGGTGCCTCTGCCGGTTTCCCGGAGAGGAAAAGGAGAGGGCTCTGGCCCATTACCTGGAGCGCTGGAAGGATCAGTTCCTTCCCCTGACCCAATGGTTCTCCTACTATTCGGGAGCGGAAGAGGGGGATGTCCTGGCCGATGTCGCCCGCCTGGAAGGGCATGAGCTTTTCAGAAAGGATAATCCCAATATGGTTCGCGCCCTCTTCGGCGGTTTCGCCGGCAACAGGGCGCAATTCCACAGGCCCGACGGTCAGGGATACCGGTTTATCGCGGATAAAATCAGGGAACTGGACAGGATCAACCCCGGTGTCGCCGCCGGCCTGGGCGGCTCCTTCTACCGTTATTCCCAGCTGGATGGCGGACTGAAAAAGGAGATGGGCCGGGCTTTGGAATCCATACTCTCCGGCGGCCGCCCTTCGGCGGGCGTTCTGGAAATCGTGGAGAATACTCTGAAGAGTTCCTAATCCTTCGTCAGATCCTCCGGACTTCCGAGGAGAAAGCCTGCCAGAAGCGGGCTGTGGTCCGAGGGGAAAGAACCGTTTCCCCGCACGGTAAGGGTTCCAGCCCGGATCCGGCGGGATGAAAGGGCGGGGGTAGCGAGCATGTGATCCAGCTGGCAGGGAGTACCTTCATAGGTGTATGTCGGGGTTTCCACGAGGCTGTTCAACCCGTAGGGCCCCAGGGTGAGGGCGGTGAGGGTTTTTGTCCGGGGTTCATCGTTAAAGTCCCCCGTGAGAAGGATCAGCGCCCTTTTCTCTCTCTCAAGAATTTTCCCTATTTCCCGGGATAGGGCCTTCGCCTGGCCGAGTCTCGTCCGGCTGGCTTGTTCTCCTCCCAGCCGGGACGTGAGATGGACATTGATAAGGTAGATGGTCTTTCCCCCATAGTCGAAGGTGAGGACGAGCGGTTTCCGGCAGAATTCAAAGGCCCGGTCATTCCACCTGACCGCCGGGGCAGCCGGACGGACCCGGGAGCTGTCGTAAAGGAATCCCGTACGGATATTGGCGCCCGGTTTTCCACCGTCCATGCCGTTCTCGGGTGGCAGGGTGGCAAATTCGTAGGGCTTCCCCGAGACTTCGGTCAGCCTGTCGGCCAGGGAGGCAAAATTCTCCCCGGCTTTGACGGTTCCGTCATCCTGAATCCCCGAATCGTCCATAATCTCCTGGAGCGCTATGATATCGGGGCATGACAGATCTTCGGCTAGGATGCCGATTATCCCGTCCCTCTTACGAATATTCTCCTCTTCCTTCCGTCCGGAAAAACGAAGGGAGTAATTCTCTATGTTCCAGTCGGCAACCCAGAGAATATCCTCCCCGCCGGTTTCTGCCGCCGGCCATTCCTGTCCGCAGCCGGAGAGAAGGAGTAGGAGAATCGCTAACAAGGGGAAATATGTCTTCATAGAAGCCTCCTTTGCTTCCGGGGCGCAGAAAAAATCTCCCCTGACCCGGAATATCCCTTTGACACTGAAAAAAAACCGTGTTAACTTATTCTTCTGTCCATAGAGCTTCCTCCAGCTGAGGATTTTTTTCCCGATACTGTTAACCCCCTGCGAAGCTGCCGCTTTCAATGAAACAGGGTTCCATACCCTCAGTAATCTTTTCATTCAGAAAGGAGGATTACCCATGCCCGGAATAGAAGTCCGTGATCTGGTGAAAACTTACCGGATCGCCGAGAAAGAATCAGGTCTGGCCGGATCGGTGCGCGGTCTCTTCAGGCGCCGCTATCGAGAAATCCGTGCCCTTGACGGTATTTCCCTCTCCATAGGCCGGGGGGAGCTGGTGGGATACATCGGGCCCAACGGCGCCGGGAAAAGTACCACCGTAAAGGTTTTATCGGGAATACTGGTTCCCGACAGCGGTACCTGCCGTGTCAACGGAAGGGTCCCCTGGGAAAACCGGAGGGACCACGTGGCCCGGATAGGCACGGTATTCGGCCAGAAGACCCAGCTCTGGTGGGATCTGCCGGTAAAGGAGTCCTTTGATCTACTCAGGGATATCTACCGTGTCTCCCGGGACGAGTACGAAAGAACCCTGGGGGAGATGTCGGAAATCTTTGAGCTCCGGGAACTTTACCGGATTCCGGTCCGCCAGCTGAGCCTGGGCCAGAGAATGCGCTGCGACATGGCCGCCGCCCTGCTGCATAATCCGGATACCCTGTTTCTCGACGAGCCGACCATAGGGCTGGACGCGGTGGCCAAGCTGACTTTGAGGGAGCTGATCAGCAGGATAAACAGGGAGAAGGGCGTCACGGTTATCCTGACAACCCATGACATGGACGATGTGGAAGCTTTGTGCCACCGGGTTCTCCTTATCGGCCACGGGAGAATCCTGCGGGACGGAACCGTTCCGAGCCTGAGGCAGGCCTACGAAGACGGGAACAGCGTGGAATTGGAAGAAGTCGTCCGCCGGCTCTACCGCGAGGAGGCTCTGCGATGACCCGGGCCGGAACGCTGTGGCGCCCCTACGGGAGCTTTCTCTCCGTCAGGCTTCAGTCCCTTCTGCAGTACCGGGCGGCGGCCTGGGCGGGCATTGTCTGCCAGTTCTTCTGGGGGCTGATAATGATTATGGCCCTTGAGGCATTCTACCGCTCCTCCCGGGCCGTGCCGCCCATGCCCCTGGAGAGGGCCGTGGGATATATCTGGCTGGGACAGGCTTTTCTGGGAATGCTCCCCTGGAATGTGGACTGGGACATGGACAGGATGGTGAGGGACGGCTCCCTCTGCTACGAGCTCCTCAAACCGCTGGATCTTCATCTGTACTGGTTTATACGCTCCTTCAGCTGGCGTTTCTCCACCATGATCCTGCGGGTGGTTCCCCAGTTGATTTTTGCCTCTCTTATCCTTCCCCTGCTGGGTAAACGGGAGTGGGCCCTTCTCCTTCCCGCCGATCCTCTGGTATACCCTTTCTGGTTTGTCTCCGTTGTCCTGGCCCTGTTTCTGAGCGCTTCCATCACAACCCTGGTGAATATCACGCTGATCTGGAGTATTTCCGGAACGGGGACAAGCCAGCTGACCGGAGCGCTGGTGACTCTTTTCTCCGGAATGGTTATTCCCTTGCCGTTCTATCCCGACCGCTGGCAGCTTTTCCTGACCTTTCAGCCCTTTCATGGTCTGGTAGACGGGCCCAACCGGATTTTTACCGGGGACATCCCTCCCGGCCGGGTTCCGGGAGAGCTCCTCCTGCAGGTCTTCTGGACAGCATTTTTCTTCCTGGCGGGACGTCTCCTTCTGGAAGCGGGAAGGAAAAAACTTACGGTGCAGGGGGGGTGATATGAACAGCATCAGATTATACGCAGCCTATGCGGCTCAATCCTTCAAATCGCAGATGGAGTACCGCTCTTCCCTTATCATGCAGATTATCGGGCAGTTTCTCATTAATATTATTGAATTCACCGCTCTGTGGGCCCTGTTCGACCGTTTCGGAAATCTCAAGGGATGGACCCTCCCTGAAGCGGCGTTCTGTTACGGTCTGGTGGGTACGGTTTTCGGGGCGGCGGAATTTTTCACCCGGGGATTCGACGTTACGGGAAACCTCATACAGTCAGGGGAATTCGACCGGTATCTCCTGCGTCCCCGGTCTCTTGTCCTTCAGCTGTTCGGGTACGAATTGACCCTGAGGCGCATGGGAAGACTGGGGCAGGGGCTGCTGATTCTTGTCTGGGCCGTATGCGGCTTATCCCTGGAGTGGACGGTGGGGAAAGTTCTGCTGCTGGCGTACACCATTCCCTGCGGCGTGGCCTTCTTTACAGCCCTTCTTGTTTTCCAGTCCTCCTTCTCCATCAAGGCCGTGAAGTCTCTGGAGTTTATGAATGTTCTTACCTACGGCGGTGTTCAGACCGCCCAGTATCCCCTGTCGGTTTATACGGATTTCTTCAGGCGGTTCTTTACCTTCGTCATACCTCTGGGGTGTGTGACCTACTATCCCTCTCTGGTAATACTGGGAAAAGAGGATGAGCTGATATCCTGGAGCGGATTCGGATGGGTCGCCCCGCTGGCAGGGCCGGTTTTTCTGGTATTGGCTCTGATCCTGTTTAAGCGGGCCCTGACATGGTACGCTTCAACAGGATCGTAGGGATAGGGATCAGGCGGAGATTTTCTTGGCCAGGATTTCCTTAAGGGCCATGGTCAGCTGATCGGGGCAGGAGGTGACTTTCTTGCCGCAGGTGGTACCTTCGAGAAGTTCAATGACTTCGGAAGCCCTCATGCCGGGGGTCAGCCGGGAAATTCCCGCCGTATTACCGGGGCAGCCTCCGGTGAAAACAATCTCTTCTATCCGGTCATCATCGGTTAATTTAATGTCTATCTGTTTGGAGCATACGCCCATGGGAATGTAGGTATGTTTTTTCATAGGGTAAACATAGGAATAAATTGTAAAAAAGTCAATTCCTGACAGGACGGGTATTAACGATCCGGTTCCAGTATCTCTGTCGGAACGGTAACGACCGGGTCTTTCTGTCCGCCCAGAAGGGAGGTAACGGCCTGACGGCCCATCTCTGTCAAATGCTGGTCAATGGTCGTCAGAGGGATGTAGGTGGTCGTTTTATCGGTCATATTGCCGTAGCCCAGAATATGGGTGTCCTTTCCGGGAAGACGGCCCTGCTCGACAAGGGCCCCCATGACCCCGATGGCTTCGTAGTCATTGGCGCAGATGATACCGTCCACATCCGGTACATCCCTGAGAAAGTCCCGGGTGACCGTATAGCCGCTGTAGGCATCAAAATCGCTGGCCCTGAAGGAGAGCCGGCCTCCCGATGAGGTAAAACTTTCTTCCAGCCTTCTTAATCCCCGCAATTTACGGGAGGCGTTATACTGCTGCTCCCTGCCCTTGAGAACAAGGATGTTCCGGCAGTTCAGGGACTCCATATATTTCAATGCCGTCTCTCCCGATCTCTCGTAATCGTTGACGATCGATGCGCCGCCGTTCATGACCCACTCCACCGAAACAAAGGGTACCGCCCGGGCCACGGTTTCGCACTTCTCCCTGACGGCGCCGAAGGGCTCCTCAATGAAGATAATGCCGTTCCCCTCATCGGCGGCTTTCTCCAGCTGCTCCATGGTCGTTTCATTCCAGAGAAGTTTGTCCGTATTCAGGCTGTGAATATCCACATCGATGTTTCGTGACTGCGCCTCTCCGTAAACACCGCTGAGAATCAGGGTATAGAAACTCAGGCCGGAATGGGGCAGGAAGAGGGAGATGCGGGACAGGTCATTCTGTCTGCGGTCCAGAACAAAATAACCCTCTCCCGGACGGGATTCTATATACCCCTCACGGCGCAGTTCTCCCAGGGCTCTCTGCGCCGTCGCCATGGACACTCCAGCGGAGGAGACAATCTCCCTGACCGAAGGAATCGACTGGCCCGGAAGGACTTCGCCGTTCATGATCGCGGTTTTGAGAAGGGACTTGATCTGCTTGTAGGGGGGGATATGCAAATCCCGATTAATCGTCAGTTTCATGGAGTGTCCCGGCCTGTCAGCAGGGCGTTACCCCTTTCTTCAGGATGATGTTACCGTATTTGGCCGTTTCTCCCGTGATGACGACGGCATAGGCTTTTTTAGCCTGTTCGTAAAAGGCAAAGCGCTCCACCCGCTCCGTGGCGGGGCAGCCGGGATAGTATTTCTCTATGACTTTACGGTAGCTCTCCTCAACCTTGGGGTCCAGCGTGTCACCCGAGGTGGCTTCCATCATGAAGACAGGGGAGGGTACATAGCTGTCCAGTTCAAAAAGGGGAAGGAGGGCGTCGAGCAGTTCGGGCACTTTGATCCCGTCGGCGCGGATAACACGGCATCCGAAGGTATCGGCAGGGAAGTGGGCATCGGAAAGAACGATCTCATCGCCGTGACCCATGCGGCACAGTTCTGCCAGCAGGTCGGGACTGAGCAGGGGGGAAATTCCTTTAAGCATAGAAAACTCCTTTTATCATTATATGTTTTAGTGTACTAGAACACGTTTCAGCTGTCAAGGTAAGGGTTCGTATCCCTTTGGGGTGAATAAATTTGAATGGCCCGGCCGGGACGAGTCAAATTCTAAGGTAAACGATTGCGTAAACGATTAAATAAGGCTATACTGGCTTCAGGAATCGTTACAGCTCTCAAGGAGATATTTATGGAAAAAATGAAAGCGGCCGTTATCATGGGAAAAAACACCCTGACCACCGAGGAAAGGGACATCCCCCGTCCCAGGGGGAATGAGGTTCTGATTCAGGTTTACGCCAGCGGAATCTGCGGAACGGATCTGCATATCTACCAGGGTGATTATAAAGGAACCTATCCCATCGTTCCCGGCCATGAGTTCTCCGGCAAAATCATCGAGACAGGTCCGGAGGTCAGGAACTTCAAAGCCGGAGACCGGGTGGCTGTGGAGCCGAATCTCTCCTGCGGAGTCTGTTATGACTGCCTCAGCAACAGGCAGCATTTCTGCGAGAATACCGAAGCGGTAGGTGTCACTCTTCCCGGAGGCATGGCGGAGTACGTGGTAGCTCCGGAGCCAGCTGTATTTCCCATCGGAGATCTGAGCTATGAGGAAGCCGCGTTCATGGAGCCTCTCTCCTGCGTCCTGCACGGGGTGGAGAGAATCAAGCCTGAGCTGGCGGACAGAGTTCTTCTTATCGGAGCCGGACCTATCGGTCTTCTTCTGCTCCAGAGCCTCCGAGCCAGGGGCTGCGGCGTAATCGACGTGGTGGACAGGGACCCGTCCCGTCTGGAAATTGCCGGGAAAATGGGAGCGTCTGCAACAACGGACAGCCTGATTTCTCTGAAGCAGGAGCATTATCATATCGTCTGCGATGCCACCGGCGTTGCCTCCCTCATGGAAGAGACCATCAATTATGTGAGACCTTCGGGCAGAATCCTCTGGTTCGGAGTTCCCCATAAGGATGCCGCGGTGACGCTGCCCCCCTTCAGGCTTTTCGAAAAGGAGATATCCATTTTCTCCTCCTATACCTCCCTTCGCAACTCATGGCAGGCCCTGGAGATGATGAAAGAGGGAAGAATCAATGTGAAGGAACTCATATCACACCGTCTTTCCATTGAGGAATTCGGGAAGGGGCTGAGTATTCTGGAGAGTCATTCCGAACCGGCGATGAAGATTCTTATTATGCCCCGCGGGACAGAGTGAATCCATCCTCCCGCCTCTTCCGAGGGGCGGATCCTTTTATAAAAAAGCGCTTGACTTTATAGGGTAAATCCCATGACAATATGCTGCCCCCGAGAGAGAAAAGTCCTCTTTTTCGGGGCCGCATATTTGTAAAATACCGAGGGTTTTCATGGCTGAGTGTGAGTATGTAGGGGACTGTCCCTTCTATAACGGGGACAACGATGAAGAAGTAAAAAACAAGTACTGCAGGGGCAATAATCTTAATTGCGCCTGTTATATGATCTATAGCTCCTGCGGGAAAGATAAGATTCCCGCCGATTTACAGCCTGATCAGAAAACCGAAGCCTATCTGATCATCGCCCAGGAATCCTAGGCGCATAACCTTTCTGTCTACTCCAGTCGGAAAACTTCCCTTAAAGGTATGGTCACCGGTGAATTATCCTCGTTCGTATCCATGATGTCGGCCATATAAGCCCACCATTTCTGCACGATGGGGTCTGTCCCCAGGTCCTGGGAACCGGCATCCCCGGCAATCTTCTGAACACCGAAGAGGGTGTTCGTTTCTTCATCCAGAAAAATCGAGTAATCGGATACGCCGGATTTCTTGATCAGGGCGGATAATTCCGGCCAGATCTCATCGTGCCGTTTCTGGTACTCATCGGCATATCCCGGCTTCAGTTTCATTTTAAAGGCAAATCTTTTCATTTCTCTCTCCCTAAGGCACGGATGCTGATTCCTGTAAAAAAAACACCCGCGGAATCCTGCAGGAGGTTCCGCGGGCGGGAGAATCAGGTCCTCTGCTGCTTTTTCAGTTTACGCCAGGATTTGAGCATGTTCAACAGCTCCGGGATCAATACGGCCCCGATAAGGAGGAATCCGGTCGTAATGATCATGATCTTGGCCGAAAGGTTAAGAAGACCCATGCCGAACTTGAGGTAGCCGAGGAGGAACACGGCAATAATGACACCTACGATATTTCCCTTTCCTCCGGTAATGGAAACACCGCCCAGAACGACAAGGGTGATGGCTTCCATTTCATAACCGGTGGCGATATTGGGTCTGGTACTGCCGATGCGCGATGTCAGAAGGACGGCCGCTATTCCGGCGAAGAGTCCGTTCAGAGCCATGTTGATAAACCGGATCTTGCTGACGGGAACACCGGAAAACCGGGCGGCGGTAATACTGTTGCCCACGGCATAGACCTTGCGCCCGTAAGTGGTCTTGTGAAGGACAAATCCCATGATGACCGCCAGGATGAGGAAGAGAACCAGCTCGAAGGGAATAAGGGTCTCCCCCACGTATCCCTGCCCGAAATAGCCGAAACTTTCCGGGTAGTGAGTGAAAGCCTGGTCTTCCAGAATCGCCTGGGAAATCCCCCTGAAAAGGGAGGAGCTTCCCAGAGTCACGGCAATGGCGGGTATTTTAAGGCCCGTCACCATTAAACCGTTGATAATGCCGCACAGCAGACCAACGGCCAGGCCGATCAATACGATGGCCGGGGTATCGGCGCCGTGGGAGGAGGCAAAGCCCATGGAGAAGGAGGAGAGGGCTAAAATCGATGCTACGGAGATATCGATATCGCCGCACATGATGACGAAGATCATGGGCAGGGCCAGAATAGCCTTCTCCATAAAATTGAAGGTGGTGTTCATCATGTTGAAGTAATCCAGAAAATAGGGGCTGGCATTCGAGAAAAAGACCGCCACTGCTAAAAAAAGGATGACCAGAATGAATTCCCACCGGGTAACCAGGTCAATAATCCGTTCCTTAAGACTTGTTTCGTTGATCAGCCGTTTCTGACTGACATGTTCCATTGAACTGCTCATTAGCCTCTCCTCGCTGCCAGTAATTTTCTATCGTTGCGCTGTTCCATCAAGGCGTTGGCCGTAATGGCGGCCAGAACGACGAATCCCTGTATTCCCACCTGAAAGAAAGGGGAAAGGTTGACTACGGGCAGGGCGTTGTTGATAATGCCCAGGAAAAGAGCTCCCAGAAGCACGCCGGTAAGGGTTCCGGCGCCGCCGGCCAGGCTGACTCCCCCCAGTACGCAGGCGGCTACGGTCTGGAGCTCGAAACCGGTGGCCGTTTCATTTACCGCCGCCGCATAACGGGCCGTCCACATGACGCCGGCCAGACCGCAGAGAGCACCGCAGATGGTGAATACCATGAAATTGACCTTCTTTTCGCTTACGCCCACAAAGTGGGCGGCCGTCTTGTTGCCGCCTATGGCGTAAATCTCCCGTCCGGACCTTGTGTAGCGGATGAAGTAATACATGATGGCGAATACCACAATCGCCCATACTGTCAGGTTGGGGATGAGAAGCAGACGTCCCTTGGGAATATTCATGTAAGCTTCGGTCATCTCATGGGCGGTGACCCACTGCCCCTTGCTCATGACGAAGGTAAAACCCCTGAAAATGCTCATGGTACCCAGAGTCGTAATGACCGGGGGAACCTTTCCGAAGGCCACACAGGCGCCGTTGAAAGCTCCCAGCAGGGTGCCGATCAGTATGCCCGAGAGGATCAGGATGAAGATGGGGATGCTCGGGTTGTACTGATTCATCATGGATACGGCCATGCCGGAAAAGGCAATGGTGGAGCCCACGGAGAGGTCGATGCCTCCCGTCAGGATAACCAGGAGCTGTCCCGAGGCAACCATGATCAGAATCGCCGTATCGTTGATAATTCGTTCTATGTTCTTCGGGGCCAGGAAAGAGGGGGCCCTGAGGGTGACGATGATCAGAAGCACCACCGTCAACATGACCAGGTTCATCTCCCGGTTCTGAAGGATTTTTTTGACTTTCTCATTCATGCTGTTTCTCCATGACCGGTAGCGGCCAGAATGATCTTATCGCTGTCCGCGTCATCCCTGTTGATAATGGCCGTGACGCTTCCCTCGTGCATAACCACGATCCGGTCCGACATTCCCAGAATCTCGGGAAGTTCGGAGGATACCATGATGACGGCCAGGCCCCGGGAGGCCATTTCGGAAATAAACTCGTGGACCGCGGCTTTGGTGGCCACATCAATACCCTTGGTCGGCTCGTCGAGAATCAGGATATCCGGATCCGTGGCCAGCCATTTGGCCAGTACCACCTTCTGCTGGTTACCGCCGGAGAGGGTATTGGCATTCACTTTCCAGCTTGCCGCTTTGATTTCCATTTTATTCCCGAACTCCTCGGTCACTTCCTTTTCCTTGCGGGAATTGAGAACACCGAAGGCGCTGAGTCCGTCGATCTGGGGCAGTGTGATATTGTGGGAAAGGCTCATTTCCAGAATGGCCCCCTGTTCCTGCCTGTCCTCGGGGACATAGGCGATTCCGTTTCTCATGGCCAGTCCGGGGGAACTGATCTCCATGGTTTCCCCTTTCAGCTTAATCGTTCCCGCCGATTTTTTGTCTATGCCGAATATGGTCCGCATCACCTCTGACCGTCCGGCTCCCACCAGCCCGAAAAATCCCAGGATCTCCCCCTTGTGAAGGTTAAAGGAGACATTGCTGAAGTATCCGGGGGAAGCCAGATTTTCCACTTCCAGGATGGATTCTTTGATGTGGGAATCTTTTTTGGGATACATCTGATTGAGGGAGCGGCCCACCATCATTTTCACGATTTCGTCTATGGAGGACTGGGGTACTTCCCCCTCGCCGATATACTGGCCGTCCCGGAAGACGGTGAAGTAATCGCATATCTCAAAAATCTCTTCAAATTTATGGGAAATAAAAACGATGGCTTTTCCGTCGTTTTTCAACTGTCTGATGATTTTATACAGCTCTTCCACCTCTTTCAGGGAAAGGGCCGATGTGGGTTCGTCCATAATCACCACTTCCGCATCGACCGAAAGGGCTTTGGCTATCTCCACCATGTGCCTCTGGGCAGTTCCCAGGTTTTTTATCAGGGAATCGGGGGAAAAATCGAGTTCCAGTCTTTTCAGAAGCTCCTCGGTGTGGTCCCGCATGGCTTTCCAGTCCAGCATGCCCGATTTTTTCTTCAGATGGTGGCCCATGAAAATGTTTTCCGTAACGGTCAGTTCGGCGAACATGGAGGCTTCCTGATGTATGGCTACGACACCGGCGGACTGTGCTTCATGGGATGTTTTAAACTGCACCGGTTCCCCGTTTCTCAATATGGTGCCCTTGGTAGGCTGATAGACGCCGGTCATTATCTTGACCAGAGTGGACTTACCCGCTCCGTTTTCACCGATCAGGGCATGAACTTCTCCCGTCCGGATTGTGAAATCCACATTATCCAGAGCTTTGATGCCGGGGAAGTATTTGGCTATGTCTTTTAATTCAAGTACTGTTTTTTTCAAAACATTATTCTCCCTGTGTTCCAGGTTTTTTCCGTAGATAGATAGTATTGGGAAGGTAAAACCGGGGAAGGCTCACCTTCCCCGGAAAAGGAAATAACTTAGAAGATGCTCGCGTACTGAGCGATATTGTCTTTATTGAATACGAAGGGTTCGCCCATGATGGTTTCACCGTCGGGACCGATGGTGATGGTTCCCATTCTTCCGGCGTCAACTTTGTCACCGGCTTTTCCGTCGATATCGCCGGCGATCATTCTGGCCAGGATATAGGTGGAGGAGTAGCCCAGGTCAACGGGATTCCAGAGAGCCATCTGGCCGCAGGTTCCGTTTTCGATGTAGTGCTGCATTTCGGAGGGGAGGCCCAGACCTGTGATCTGAACTTTGCCCTTGAGGCCTTCGTCTTCGATAGCCTTGGAGGCTGCCAGAACGCCTACCGTGGTGGGGGAGATGATACCGGCAAGGTCGGGGTATTTCTCGAAGAGACCGACGGCCTCGCGGTAGCTCTTGTCAGCGGCGTCATCGCCGTAAACTACGTCCACCAGTTCCATGTCTTTGTACTCGGGGGCCTTGATGGCTTCTTTCATCACGGCGATCCAGGCATTCTGGTTGGTAGCCTGTGCTGTGGCGGAAAGAATGGCAATCTTGCCTTTGTAGTCGCAGAGTTCGGCGATCAGTTTGATCTGCTGGGAACCGATCAGGTTTGTATCGGAAGGAGCCAGAGCCACTTCGCGGCCGCCGGTTGAGATATTGGAGTCAAAGGACATTACCCGGATACCGGCCTTCATGGCTTTTTTGGTTACCGGAATAAGAGCGTCGGGATCGTTGGCGGAAATGGCGATACCATCCACTTTCTGAGCGATCAGGGTTTCGATAATTTCGATCTGGCCCTCTGCCGTGGCGGAACTGGGGCCCATATAGATGGATTCTACATTACCGAGCTCTTCAGCTGCTTCCACGCCACCGTCTGCCACGGCTTCAAAAAATCCGTTTCCCAGACTCTTTACCAGCAGGACGATCTTGGTTTTGCCTTCGTCAGCCGAATCGTTTGATCCGTTGGCGAAAGAAAAACCAGTAACCAGAGCCAAAAGCAGCATGGTAATGATAACTTTGTTTTTCATAAAAAAAACTCCTTAAAGAATTAATCTAAATTCAGCATAGCACTGATTTTTCCAAGGACCCTAGGGAGAAAAACTATGAAAAGGGGCGGAAAACTACGATCGGTATCGTTTCATGTAATCGGTGGGGCTTATTCCCGTTTCCTGACGGAACAGACCGGAGAAATAGCGGCTGCTGCTGTATCCCACCCGGGCGGCTATCTCCTTGACCGTCATGGCGCTTACCGAGAGCAGAGCCTTGGCTTTCTGGATGCGCAGATCGGTCAGGTAGCGGGTGAATTTCATGCCCGTCTGCTCATGGAATACGGTGCTCAGGTAGTTGGGCGTCACCCGGAGCTGATCGGCTACCTGGGCTATGCCTATCTCCCTGTCGTACTGCTCCTCTATGAGTTTTTTCGCCCTCTCGGCCAGGAGGGCGGAGCGGTTGTCCACGCTGTTGTCCCTTTCATCCGGTTCGAAGGGAAGGGTCTCCCCGCTGTCCCTGCTTTTTCTTTCTCCGGCTAACTGAACCAGAGCCTGTTCCAGGGCATCCTGCAGCTCCTCGGGGGAGGGGGGCTTGAGAAGATAGTCAAGCACGTTCAGGCGGAGGGCCTTCCGTGCGTAGTTGAAATCGGAATGGCCGGTCAGGATTATCCAGACCGAGTCTTCCCTCTCCCCGGCCAGTTCCTCCAGGGCTTCCAGGCCGCTTATCCCCGGCATGCGTATATCGGCCAGGACAATCTGGGGGGCGTCCCGGCGGAAGCGGGCCATGAGTTCCGTCCCGTTTTCCGCCTCGATCACCTCATCAATGGGAAGGGAGAATTCGGATATCATGTCCTTAACGGTAAAGCGGATCAACTCTTCGTCATCGGCAATGAGCAGGGTCATAGGTCTTCCTTTTCAATCAGGGTTATGATTATGGATGTTCCCTTTCCCGGCGAGCTGTTCAGCACCAGGTCGGAACCGGGGAAGGTCATCTTGAGCCTTTCCGTCACATTCCTGAGGCCTACGTGAGATTCGGTTTTTTTCGGATCAAACCCGACGCCCCCGTCGGTCAGGGTCAGGATAATTCTGCGGCGCCCGTCCCGGTAGTAGACTTCGCCCTTGAGGCTCACTTCCCCCCCCTCTTCACAGGGCTCGAGGCCGTGGACGATGGCGTTCTCCACCAGGGGCTGCAGCAGGAGACGGGGAAGATGGACATTCCTCAGCTCCCCGGGAATGGAAAAGTCGTACCGGAGCCGGTTTCCGAAACGGATTTTCTGCAGTTCGCAGTAGGTAATAAGAAAATCCGTTTCCTCCCCCAGGGTGGACCATTTTTCCTGATGGGTCACATAGCGGAGCATCTCCCGCAGGGAGAGAATCGCCTTCTCCAGCTGTTTCTGATCCCCCATGCGGTTCAGGCCGACGAAGCCGTTAAGAACGTTATAGATAAAATGGGGCTGAACCTGGGACTGGAGCGCATTATATTCGGCATCCCTCTTTTCCAGGACTTCCCGGTATTTCGTATGGTTATCCAGCGCCAGGGAGACATAATCGGCAAAATTATTCATACGGATGACGGACAGGTCGGAGAACTGTTTATCCCGGTCATCGATGACGGACATGAGAAGCCCGATAAGGGAACCATCAATGAGAAGGGGCAGAATGATTCTTTTCAGCGGCAGGGAGGAGGGCAGGGGATTTCCCCTGCGCAGCAGGGCGTACTCTTCTTCGGACAGGGGGAGAATCTCCTCCGTCGGATGGTCTCCCCCTTTGTGTACCTTGAGCACCATCTGGTGATTAATGGGCTCGTAAAGATAAACAGCCGCCCTGTCCGCCATGGTGTCATTGATGATCGTATCCGCCACCAGTTCCAGGACCTCCTCCCGGGAGGATCCTTCCACAAGGGACGTGCCCATATCACGGGTCAGATTCAGAATACCGTCGATATTGGCCTTCAAATCGGCGGAAAGGCTGTTGACGCTGACCAGCAGCCCGGTAAGTTCATCCTTGTCGTTTTTTTCTGAGGTATAGGTGAAATCTCCCCGGGCAATCCGGGAGAAGGCCTGGTTCACCCGGGATATTTTCCTGATAATCTCCATGGAGAGGAGCCGGGCGTAAACAATGGACAGGCTGCCGGCGAAGAGACTGAACACGATGAAAGTCAGAAAGAGATTCCGCTCCAGCCTGAGGCTTTTCTCCCTGAAGGAGGAGAAAAAGTGGTTCATGTAACTTTCAAAGGTATTGGTAAAGTAATAGGAGGTATCCCGGAATTCCTGGAAGAAGGGGTTCAGATCGGCATCAACCTGCATGGCCCGGTAAAGATTCTCTCCCTCCAGATCCATACCCTGAATGACCAGGAGAATGGAGGACATGGTATCGAGCCGTTTCAGGGCGCGCTCATTCAGAGTCAGGGCCGTATCGTAGCTGTCCTGAAGCTCATCCTCCTGAAAGATATCCATCTCCCTGTCGTCGAGGAAATCATCAAAGGTTTTCTGGTACTCCCTGACGGCCTTTTCCCAGGTCCTGAAGGTTACCAGAGAACGGGGAGAGTAGGTAAGGGAGCGTATCTGACCGTATACCTGCGGGGCGAAAAGGTCGAAAACCAGATCCTTCATAAGCCCCATGACGCGCTGGGACTGGTTCAGGAGCTCCTGACCCAGAAATATGGTCTGATTCAGACGCTGAACCCTGTTGCCGTTCCAGAGGGACAGTCCCGTTATGGAAAGGAGGGAGAAAATCATGAGGCCGTTCAGAATGAGCAGTTTCCGCCGGATTTTCATAGTCCACCCTATCATAACATATATTCAGCCATTGACCAGCTCTTTTTAAGCCGTCCCGCCGGGCAATATCCGTGAGGGAGAAGGAGGGTATCGTTTTTTTATTTGGATGGGAAGGTTGAAAATTCAGTAAAAAAACGGCGGTCCCGGTCGGTCCATCACCGGCCGCGGCCGCCGCAAAGGGGTCAATAGTAACGTATCATTATATAGGCGAAGCTTATGCCCAGACTCAGAAGAGTGATGGGAACGCCGTATTTCAGATAGCTTCCGAAAGAGAGGGACACGTTGTTTTTCTTGGCAAAGCCGAACATGATGACGTTGGCGGAAGCTCCGACGAGAGTTCCGTTGCCGCCCAGACAGGCGCCCAGGGAGAGGCTCCACCAGAGGGGGCCCAGTTCCGCGGCTGCATGACCGGTTCCCACCAGCTTGACCACGGGAATGAAGGTGGCCACCAGGGGAATATTATCGAGGATACCGGAGAAAATACCCGAGAAGAAGAGAAGAAGGCTGCTTGTCGCCTGCATCTCCCCCTGCGTCAGGTGGATCATCCATTCGGCCAGACTGTCAATGATTCCGGCGTATTCCAGAACGCCAACCATGATGAAAAGGCCGATGAAGAAGAGAATCGTATCCCATTCCACTTTCTTGAGCAGCTCCTCTATGTCGTTTTCAGACCAGATGATGAGAGCGCAGGCCCCGATGAGGGCGATGATGCTCGGCTCCGTTTCCAGGGCGCCGTGGAGGATGAACCCCAGAAGAACGAATCCCAGAACGACTAGGGATTTTTTCATCAGCTTCGGATTATGGATCATCTTCTTCTCATCCATTCTGAGAATGCGGTCCTTATTTTCCTGGGTTATGGTCAGGTACTTCCTGAAAATCAGCAGTAGCACGAGAACGGTCACGACCGAAATTATCAGGACGACCGGCGCCACATTGGTGATGAAGGCCATAAAAGAGAGCTGGGCGGCCGATCCGATCATGATATTGGGGGGATCTCCGATCAGCGTGGCCGTACCGCCTATGTTGGACGCCAGAATCTCCGTGATGATGAAGGGGAGGGCATTAATCTCCATCTGGGTCGTCAGCAGCAGGGTAACGGGGGAGATCAGGAGGACCGTGGTGACATTATCGAGGAGGGCGGAGAAAATCGCCGTAATGAAAAAGAGAACCACGAGAAAGCTGACCGGATTGGCCTTTACCGCCTTGGCCGCCTTGATGGCAACAAATTCGAATACGCCGCACTGTTCGGTGATTTTCACAATCAGCATCATGCCCATGAGAAGGAAAATAACGTTGGTATCGATATGTTCCACCGCTTCATGGAAGGGGATGAAGTGGAAGACCAAGTAAATACAGGCTCCCAGAAGCACGGCAATGGCTTTGTTTATCTTTTCCGTTACGAATAGTGTGTAAATGAGAATGAAAATTCCCAAAGCTAAAATGGTATGTATGTTCATTAAGGCCTCAGCATTTTATCTATAATCTGATTGGGATGTATAATTCCCTTAAGGTTATCCATGGGGTCCATAACAAGGAGATGGCGCCGGTTGCCCTTTATCATAAGAAAGAATATCTCGGGATAGCTGGCGTCGCTGCGGACAATATAGGGACGGTAATCCCGTTTGAACTCGCTGACCTTCAGCTCATTTTCCCGGCTCCAGAAAAACTTTACCGGCTTGAAATCCTGTATGAGTGAGAGATCGCTCAGGCTGAAGACGTAATCGGGAAAGCCCGCCTTCAGGAGATCCACCAGATCGAGAACGCCGCAGAGCTTATTCGTACTGCGGGACAGGATGGGAAGAAGGTAGACCGAGTGCTGTTTCATGAGGTCAAGAGCTCTTCCCACCGTATCGTCTTCATAAACGGTGGGCCACTTCTTCGCCAGGTCGGAAGCCTTGAGAGGCATTCCGGTGATATGGGTCGATTCGCTGATGACGCTCAGAATATCTTCCGGTTTCGAACTGCGGTTGAGGCGATCGGCCTCCTCTTTCATCAGTTTTCCGATATCCTGCAGAATGGCAAGATAGGCGTTTCCCTCGTTGCCGGAGGTCAGGATGGAAATAATGTAACGGATGCTGTTTCCATCGGGCAGGAGAAGGGGCTTTTTACAGCGGATAAACAGGATGTGGATCCCTTCTACCAGAGGACTGTGGTTATGGGGCATGACCGTATCGGCTCCGATCCAGGTGGATCCGATTTTCTCACGCTGCTGTAAAAGGTCCAGCACTTTGTCCTTTCCCAGGGATGTGGATTCCCCGAATTGTTCCGCCAGGAAGAGAAGAGCCTCCTCCCAGTCTGAAAAATGTTTGTCCAGGAAAACTTTTTCCCGGGATAGGTACTTGCTAAACGGCATAAAGGCGCTCCCTGTTGCCTACGGGCAGTATTTTAAGAAGGCTGTCGACGGAAACTTCGCCGAGGAGGCAGCCTTTCTTGTCCAAAAGAGGCAGATAGTTCTGATCGCTTTCCACGAAAAGAGCCAGGGCTTCGGCCATGCTCTGGCCGGGCGTCAGGTAGGGAAAACGGCTATCCATAAGGTCAATGACCCGGATCTTGTCCAGCCTGTCATCCAGTTCGGGATCGAAGGCGATACTTTCGAGGGTACAGTAGAGAGGAGCCAGAAATTCAAGAATCTTCGTCTTCTTTATGACTCCCTGAAGCTGTTCCTGGCAGTCTACGATATAAAAATTGTTAATTTTCCAGTTAGCCATAAAGGGGTGGAGAATGTCTTTTAATGTGGCGTTTACGGGAAAGAATACCGGTCCCCGGCTGTCTGTTATTTCTGATACTGTGATATTTTTCATTTTAATTCCTTATCCTTCTGTAATTAAGAGTTTTTTCTTTGTGCGGTGAAAATCAGATAAGGACGGGGGGAGCTCTCAGATGAAGAAACTGCAGATGGGAGGAGGAGGCATGACCCAGAGACCGGAAAATCTTGAGCCTGTGCTTGACGCCATGGGTGTGGTGGATGGCCGCCAGGGCCAGGGCCAGGGCCAGGTTGTGGGGCGCCGATTCCCTGCTGCTTTCTTCGTTCTCTTCAGATCCGACGTTTTCTTCCCCTTCCAGCAGAACCAGGTCATCCAGGGGTAAATTTTCCCCGGCTCTGGAAAAATAGGCATATCCCGTATCGGATATCTCTTCCAGGTGAAGAGGAGCTGCCTCCCAGGCAAGGAGGAAGGCGGGAAGTAAAAGAAAGGTGAAAAGAATCTTTCTCATACTGGCAGTGTAGGCAAATCGGGGGGAGAAGTCAAGAGAATCAACGGACAAAATAGGACAATAACGGACAAAGTTCGAATCACTGGTATTCAAGGGGGCGGGGAAAAAAGGTGGTAAATGTGAGGAAAAGAGCCTCTACCCCCTTCTTCGGGGAGTTTTTCTCCATCTGGACCAGTTTCCCGTTGAAAAAGAAGCCGAAATCGGCCCGGCTGCGTCTCGGCAGTCCGCGGGACATCATACTATCCTCTTCGGAACGGTGATAATCGTAGATCCGGTAGTTCAATGCCGTCAGATCGTCAAAGGAAAAAAGCTGTTCCCGGTAGAGAAAAATCAGCCCCTTTCTAATGCGGCAAATCTCCTCTTTCCTGTCAAAGCTTACCGAGTACCGGTACATGCACCCCAGAAAAAGAAGGAGGGGCATGAGAAAGGTATTGATCTTCCCCGCCAGGGACGCCTTCGAGAAATCCTCTCCGCTCATGTTTGTGGCAAAGGTCAGAAGAACGGAGAGAAAGAGAAAAATCAGAATTCCCCGCAGGAAGGGATTCATGGAGAAGCTGAGAGTGTCTTTCCTGATTATGCGGGCCGAATAGAACGTCATGGCCTACTCGTAAAGCCAGCAGGCGACTTTGTGATTCGGACCGATCTCCTTCAGGGGGGGCATCTCCTTTTTACACTTCTCCATGCATTGGGCACAGCGCGGGTGGAAGTGGCAGCCCGACGGGGGATTGATGGGGGAGGGGACATCCCCTTCCAGCAGAATCCGTTTCCTCTTCGTTTCCGGATCGGGCACGGGCACGGCGGATATAAGCGCTTTCGTATAGGGGTGGTACCGGTTCTCGTAGAGAGATTTCCGGTCGGCGATCTCCACGATTCTTCCCAGATACATGACCGCCACGCTGTCGGAAAAGTACTCCACCACGCTCAGATCGTGGGCGATGAAAAGGTAGGTCAGATCCAGTTTTGATTTCAGATCGTTTAACAGTTCCAGAATCTGCACCTGTATGGAAACGTCCAAGGCGGACACGGGCTCATCAAGCACGAGCAGTTTGGGTTCCAGGGCCAGGGCGCGGGCGATCCCGATCCTCTGCCTCTGGCCGCCGGAAAACTCGTGGGGATAGCGGTTGATGTAGGAGGGGTCGAGACCGGTGGCCTCCATCAGGTACTCCACCCGTTCCCTTCTGAGGCGGCTGTCCTTGAATACTCGATGGATATCGAGCCCTTCGGCGATTATGTCTCCCACGGGAATACGGGGATTAAGAGAGCCGAAGGGATCCTGGAACATCATCTGGAAATCGCTTCTGGCCGCCCTCAGGTCCTTTTTATTGAAGGAGTAATGGTCATACTGATTTTTAAGGTGTTTCCACTCTTCCTCATTTTCCCGGTTGCCCTCTTTGATCTGGGCTTCCAGTTCTTTCATGCGGGCGATGATTTCCGGCTCCACATCAAAGAACATCTCCCCTTCCGTGGGCTGGTACAGGGCGATCAGAGTCCGCCCGGCCGTGGTTTTCCCGCAGCCCGATTCCCCCACCAGGCCGAAGGTTTTGCCCCGCTCTATGGTGAAGCTGATGCCGTCCACCGCCTTCACATGGCCCACCGTTTTTCGAAAGATGCCCGCTTTGACGGGAAAGTATTTTTTCAGATTGTATACTTCCAGCAGATTTTTATTCTTTTCCGCCATATTATTCCTTACTCCCACCGGTGTAGAGAAGACATCGGCAGAGATGGTTCTCTCCGACGGACGTCAATTCCGGTTTATTCGTTTTGCAGATGTCCATGGCCTCCCGGCAGCGGTTGGCAAAGGGGCACCCCTCTATCTCTTCCATGAGATTGGGAACCCGTCCGGGGATGGCTTCTATTTTTTTATCCGTATGGCCCAGAACGGGTATGGAGTTGAGAAGAGCCCTGGTATAGGGATGGCGCGGATTCCGGTAAATCTCCCTGACCGGGGCGTTTTCCACGATTTCTCCGGCGTACATGACCACAACCCGGTCCACCGATTCGGCCACCACCGCCAGGTCGTGGGTAATCAGGATAATCGCCATGCCCAGCTTTTTCTGTAGTTCCTTCATCAGCTCCAGTATCTGAGCCTGGATGGTCACGTCCAGCGCCGTGGTAGGCTCGTCGGCGATGAGCAGGCTGGGATTGCAGCTCAGGGCAATGGCTATCATCACCCTCTGCCTCATGCCTCCCGACAGCTCGTGGGGGTAGGCGTTCATCCGCTTTTCCGGTGCGGGGATGCCCACCAGGGTCAGAAGTTCCAGAATGCGGTTCTCCTGTTCCTGACGGTTCATTTTAGTGTGGATTGCCAGGGCTTCGCGGATCTGGTCGCCGCAGGTCATGATAGGGTTCAGGGCCGTCATGGGCTCCTGGAAGATCATGGCGATCTCCTTTCCCCGTATGGCGGAAATTTCCCTGTCGTTCATGGAAAGGAGGTTCTTTCCGCGGTAGAGAATCTCCCCGCCGTGAATCTTCCCGGGGGGCATTTCCACCAGTCCCATGATGGAGTAGGAACTGACCGATTTCCCGCAGCCCGATTCGCCCACTATGCCCAGGGTCTCCCCCTCATTCAGGCTGTAGGAGACGCCGTCCACCGCACGGACGATGCCCTCTTCCGTATGGAAATAGGTTTTAAGGTCTTTTACTTCCAGCAGTATATTGTTATCCATGCTCTCTCCTAAAGTACGTTTTTCAGCTTCGGGTCGAGAGCATCCCTGAGGGCGTCTCCGAAGATATTCAGGGCGACAAGGAAGAGGAACATGAAAAGTGTCGGGGCGATCATATTCTGCCAGTTCCCCGCCATGATCTCCGTTTTGGAGAGGTCTATCATATTGCCCCAGGAGGGAACGCCGATGATGGAGAGCCCCACGTAGGCCAGGGTGACTTCCGACTTGATGACGCTGACAAAATTCAGGACGAACCGCACGATGACGAAGTGGGTGACGTTGGGGACGATATGGCGGAAGATGATCCGGGCGTCGCTGGCCCCCAGGTTTTTCGCTGCCAGAACGTATTCGTATTCCCGGGCCTGGATAAAGGCTCCGCGGATGACACGGCCCAGGCCCACCCAGCCGGTAACGCCGAAGGCGAAGGCGATGACCAGGAAGCTGGCCCCCATCACCTGAACCAGGCTCATGATAATGAGGAGTCCCGGAATAGAGTAGATCACCGTCATGACATAGGTGATGATATCATCCACCCAGCCGCCGTAGTAGCCCGCCAGGGCTCCCAGGATAATGGCCAGGGGAATCATAATCAGTCCTGTGGAAAATCCGAGAAACAGGGCGATGCGGGTCCCGATTATCGTCCTTGAGAGAACATCCCGTCCGAAACTGTCCGTTCCGAAGGGGTGGGTGAAGCTGACGAAGGGCTTGATGAAGCGGTTGTCCAGATTAAAGGTCACGGCCTTATCCTGCAATCCGCCTATGTTGGTAAAGCTGACCAGGGCGAGGAAGATGTAAATGATAACCACGGCGAAGCATACCATGGCCCCTTTGTTGCGTTTCAGCCGCATCATGGAGAGCTGCAGGGGAGTCTTGCCCACGTATTTTTTTTTGATATCCGACATAAAGACTCCTAACTCAGCCGGACCCGGGGGTCGACGACGGCGTACAGTATATCCGTTATGAGGGAGAAGATCACGAAGAACAGGGTGTAGATCATAATCATCGCCTTGAGAACGGGCAGATCGTAACTGGTTATGGCCTGGATGGTCAGGTCTCCTATGCCGGGAATACTGAAAAAACGCTCCAGAAGGAGGGAACCGGTCAGAAGGAAGGGTATCTGAATGACCACGGCGGTCAGGATGGGGATCAGGGCGTTGCGCAGGACATGGTTGAACATGATCTGCCGGTTGTTGACCCCCTTGGCCCGGGCCGTTCGCACGTAATCCTTGTGGACCTCTTCCAGAAGGGCGGTACGGAAAAAACGGATGTCGTACCCTACCGAAACGGTGACCCAGAGGATCCAGGGAAGGATCAGGTACTTGATGGCGCCGAACCCCTTCTGCCAGCCGGAAATGGGGAAAAGGCCCCACCGGTAGGCCAGAAGATTCTGTCCCAGGATGATGAGAACCAGCATGGAGACCGACATGCCGATAACCGAGAAGACCGTAAAGAATCTATCGATAAACCGCCCCCGGTAATAGGCGCAGAGGCAGGAGATGATCAGTGATATGGCTATTTCGAAAAAGAAGGCGGGAAAGGTAAGGGCCGCCGAATTGGGAACATGGCGCTTGATGAGCCGGGAGACGGGCAGTTTCCGCGATTCGGAACGGCCGAAGTCCAGGGTCACCATCTGCTTGACCATGTCGGTGTACTGGAAAAACAGAGGTTTGTCCAGGCCGTACTTGTGGCGGTAGAACTCTATCTGCTCGGCGGTCCGGGCTTTTTTGGGAAGCATGTTGTAGAGGAACTTCTCGTTACCTCCGACGACATTGAAAATGAGAAAAAAGATGAGAGCCACTCCCAGAAGGGTGGGGACAAGGTACAGCATCCTTCGGATAATATAATTTAACACAGCGTATACAGCTCCTGATAATTTTACATAAAGCTTTAGGGAAGGGGGGAAGAAAGCTCCGAGAGAAGCTTTCTTCCCGTAAAATCGATGTAACTAGTTGCCGGCTTTCTCGTTCCTCTCGGCTACATCCACGTCAAGGTACTTGGAATATCCCGAGCCGATATCCCTGAAAACCCGGGTCTTCAGCCAGGGTTGTTCCAGGTAGTAGGACAGGCGGTGAACACCCATGATCCAGGCCACGTCCTCGGCGGAAAGCTGGGCGGCTTCTGAATAGATGGCGTCCCGCTCGGGGCTCTGCTGCATGTAGGCTCCCTGTTCGTAAAGGGCGTCGAAGGCGGAGTTCTTGTAATTCCCGTTGTTGGGACCGGGGGCTTCGTTGGGGCCGTAGTTCAGCTGGAGGAAGTTCTGGGCATCGGGATAATCGGCACCCCAGGCAAGCCCCCCCATCTCTATGTTATGGTTGTCGATGGCTTCTATAAAGGTGGGCCAGTCGCCGGGAACCGCTTCAACGGTGATGCCGATGGCGGCCATGTTCTCAATGAAGAATTCCACCATCTGCTTGTGGGTGGTGGAGGTATTGGAATACATCTGGTACTTGATGACCGGAAGGCCTTTTCCCCCGGGGAATCCCGCTTCGGCCAGAAGTTTTTTCGCCTTATCCACATCATAGCGGGCGTAGGGGTTTTTGTAATCCGGATCGTAACCGCCCAGGCCCGGGGGAAGCAGAGTCTGCGCCGGGATGGCGCGGTTGTTGTAGAAGATCTCTTCCACCTTGGGGTTGTTGTAGGCCAGGGACATGGCCTGACGCATCTTCGGGTTGTCCCGGAAAAGGGGCATGTCCATGTTAAAAAAGTGGTAGGTCACGTCCAGGGTTCCGTTCACATCCATGGTTATGCCCTTGTCTATCATCTCCTGGGTCAGTTCCCCGTTGATCACGGTAGACTCATAGTTATCCTTGGGAATTCCGGAATAATCCAGCTCCCCGTTCAGGAATTTCAGCCAGAGCACACTGTCTTCCTCAATCACATACCAGACAACCTTGTCACAGAAGGGAAGGGCTTTTCCCTCATACGCGGAAAGGACATCCGCGCCCAGTTTGGCTTTCACCAGGGGGCCCGCTTCGCTGGCGGCGGGAAAGGTCTTTCCGTGCCAGGAGGGGTTGGCCCGGAGCACATGCTGAGACCCGGGGATGGATTCCTCATAGTCGTAGTAGTAGGCACCCGTACCGATGGGATAGTTGGCGAACTCTTCCGTTCCGTAGTAGTCAATGGCTTCCTGCGCGACGGGGAAGGTATAGGACATGGCCAGGGTGTAGAGAATCTGGGGATAGGCGGCGGTCAGGGTCATCTGGATGGTGTAATCGTCAAGAGCCTTGAATCCTTCCACTGTCTGACTGTAGTCGGCGCCCGCGTCGGCCCATTCGTTCAAGCCCTTGATCCAGCCGTCGAAGAGCCACCAGCCGTTGGCTTCGTTATCCGGATCGGCCAGTCTTTTTACGGAGAGGACGAAGTCGTGTGCATTGACTGCCCGGCCCTTGCCCTTGGGAAATACTTCCTGAAGGGGATCGTAAAAATAGGCGTCCTTTCTCAGCTTTATGGTGTAGACCAGTCCGTCGGCGGATACTTCCGGCATGGATTCGGCGATAACCGGCTCCAGCTGGTAGGTATCGGCGGTATACTTATACTCATAGAGATTCTCCATGATATCCCCCAGCACCTGGTGGGTATAGAGGTCTCCGATCTGAGCCGGGTCGAAGGGGGTCAGCTTGGCCACTACATAGCGGTTCAGTGTCTTTTCTTCCGTCTCCGTGCCGCCGGCCGCATACAGTCCGAAGATCATGAACGCAGCGAGCAGAACAACAAGTACTCTTTTCATAACTCTCTCCTTTTCTGACGGAGAGATGATCTCCCGCCAGTTTTTCCATGAGTCAATTGTACTTGGAAAATCTGCATGAAGCAAGATTCATTGTCGGAAAGATTTACTCCGGTCTTACCGGCCTTGCCAGCAGGTACCCCTGATACTCCCGGCATCCCAGGGAGTTGAGGAGATCCCACTGCTCCTCCTGTTCCACTCCCTCGGCGACGGTTATATAGCCGTATTTGTGAAAATGGGTCATGAGAGACGCACAGAGATCACGTTTCTGCGGTTCTCTCAGGATACCCTGGATAAAGGATTTGTCGAATTTGATCTTCTTAATGGGCAGTTCAAGGATCTGGGTAATATTGGAGTAGCCCGTTCCGAAGTCGTCCAGTGCTATGACATAACCCTTATCCCTGAGTTTCTCAATAAGATGAATGCTCTCCTGCCTATCCTTGAGAATGGTCGATTCGGTGACTTCAACGCCTAATCTGTCCGTCTCGATACTTCTGTCTTTAATGATCTGAGTCATCCTGTCAAAATCAAATCCCCCGTTGATCAACTCAGGGGAAAGATTGATGAAGACTCGGTTGTTTCCGAAGTACCGGGGGAAGCTTTTCATATCGTCCAGGACTTTCTCAAACATTTTGAAGAAAAAATCGGCCATCAGACCCGACTGTTCCAGGAAGGGGATAAAAATGTCAGGCGAGATTCCTGTGCCGTCATGGCGCGTCCAGCGGGTAAGGGATTCGAAGGCGACAACCTCCCGTTTCTCATTATATATTGCCTGATAAACGGGGTAGCAGTTCCCCTCCAGGAAAGAAGTGCCCAGCTCATGGATCAGGTTCATATCCTTCTGAACCGCATACTCTTCCTCATCGGTGAAGAAAATCCGCCTTTTATTATCCATGCTTGCTTTCTTCAGGCCTCTCAAGCCCCTATCCAGAAGGGCCTGAGGATTTTTACTGATCTTCTTTGATCTGGTCAGACAGGATCTCAGATAGACCTGCACACTGAGTTCGCCTATGAGGACGGGGGTTTTTATCTGTTCCATTACCCGGTCAATTTCCATTTCCGACGGAGTCAGGGGATCTTTTTTAATGACGGCCAGAGTACTTCCATTTATCTGATAGCACGTGTTCTGATGTTCCGTTTCGAGGAGCCGGGCCGTTTTTTTAATCAAGGCCGCCGTGGTCCACTCGCCCAGGCGGAGACGCAGATCGTTCAGGTTTTCGACACGGTAGAAAACCAGATCCATGTATTTTTCCAGACGGGAGATCTTTTTCACGGCCGTGATCATGCTTCTTCCGTTGGGAATGCCCGTATCTCTGTCATAATCCATCTGGAACATTATTTCCGATAGGCTGTCATAGAGAAGGGTGTGAATGAGAAACCCGATGATGATTTCTATGAGCAGAATGATTACGGCGCCGATGGCATTAGATAGGTAGGGGGACGATATCTCCTTCATCGGCAGATAAATACGCAAGAATAGAAAAGCGAGCTCCACACCGAGAGCGATAATGCCCCCGAAGAGAATCTGCCCCCGTCTGTGAGTCAGCAGGGTCAGGTAGACGATTCCGGCCGATTGGATCAGGGTGACGAAATAAACCGTTTCTCGGGTCACCGGCTCCGCGTTGAAGGCAATCTGTACAAGGGGAGTAAGAAAAGAGATATAGGAGAGCCAGAGGGCTACGTCGTATCTTCCCCGAAAAAGGAGATATATGGCAAACAGGAGAAGGGGAATATAATGGGTAAGGGTGAAAACCCCCTGTTTATTGGGAAAAGAGAAGAGGAACGCCAATACAGTAAAACACAGCATGGCGCAGATTAGGGATAGCAGCACAAAATAGAATGCCTGGACTTTGCGGTTTATCAGAAGATCAGTTCCGGCATAGGTATTTTTCAGCAATTCCAGCGACATAAGTCTCATGGGGATATTATAGGGGATTACGGGACGTATGGAAACTCCTTTTTTCTTTTGGAAAAATTAATGAAAAAGAGCTACTTCCGGATGCTTCTCGTAAAGTGAAAGCCTTTCCCTGGTCTCCCGCGGAACGGGTTCCAGGACCCTTTCCCTCTCCTCTGCCCTCATCCCGGCGAGTGCGGCAGCCAGAACGCGCATCTGGGCATCCCGGAAGCCGGCGGCTTTAAGGCTGATTCCTTCCTTGTCTGCGGCCCGATAGTCTTCGTTCACGGCGGAGAACATGATGTCCCTGAGGATTGTATTCCATAATTCCGTTGTTTCCGGCGATTCCTCCCGGGAGAGAATCTCCTTGATCCGCCGGCGGAATTCGGGCATGATGCGGCAGTCCATTACGCTGTCGTCAAAGGAACGGCCGTAGATCTTTTCCGCCTCGTACCGGCCTCTGTCCCAGAGGTTTCTCAGCCATTCGAAATAGGAGGCCGTCACACCGGCCGAATTGGCCAGAAAATCATAAACAACGAGTACCCCGTTCTTTTGGAGTATCTCCTCCGCCTTGGAACTGTTCGACCCGTTACTGCCGCAGATCTCGATTCTGGCCCTGATTTTCGGGGCGTTTTCTTCGGTCACCGCGTTTTCCAGAGCGGCGGGGAAGAGCAGGTCGCACTCCCTTTCCAGTATGGAGGAGCCCTCGGCCGATCCGTAGATTACTTCGGCCGCACCGGCGTAATTGACGACAGACGCCCTGAGTTCTCTCTCTTCCCTGTTCCTGGAGTCTTCCACGGCCCTGAGCAGGGCTTCCCCGTCAAGGTCCTCCCCGATCACGGCGCCTCCCGCATCGGAAACGGCAATCAGATTCACCCCGTAGCGGGTCATTTCCCTTATGACGGAACTGCCCACTTTTCCCGATCCCTGGACGATCATCCTTTTCCCGCGAAGGAGTCTGGGGTAGATCTCATCTCTGAGGCGCACCCATTTCTCATCGTCCAGAACCTTCCCCTCGGGGCTTTTCAGAAGGGAGGCGGAGGTCATGGCGGCTGTTTCCCTCAGGAGGGCTGTCTCTTCCTCATTCAGCTCTTCCGCCGCTTCCCACTTCCCCGAGAGGTACAGATTGGTAACGGCGGCCAGGGCGGCGTAACTGAGGCCCCGGCCCGTGGCACCCGTTCGGGCTTCAATGCCCATGCGGGGCTTTCCCGTTATCTGGGCGGCTACGACCAGCTCCAGGTAATCCTGATTGCTTCCCAGCTCCTTGAGGATCTTCTTGTCGTTATAATCGATATCGAAGGCATCCCTGAGTATCATCCGGGCTTCCTCCAGCGAGATTATCTGGTCCCCGATCATCGTTACGTTGTGGCGTATCCCATAAACCATCAGGGCCAGATCGCGCAGGGCCGACTTGAACCCTTCGAACATGCGCCCTATTTCCTGGGCTCCGCATCCCACGTCTCCGGCGGGCACATCCCGGGATGGGCCGGTAACCAGAAAGAGGGAGCGGCCGAAATTGCTCAGGGCGTCAAAGAAGTCCATGCTCCTCGGGTCGTACTCCCTCGGATTGAGCATCAGACCCCCCTTGGCGCCTCCGAAAAGAATCCGGCTGCGGGCGCTTTTCCAGGTCATCATGAAGGAGAGGGCGGCCACTTCGCAGAAACTGACGATGTCGTCAATGCGGAGTCCTCCTTTGGACGCGCCCCTCAGGGTGCTGTGCTTGATGCGGTAGCCGGGGCGGTTTGTTATCCTGCCGTCGTGGGGACAGGGTACGTAGAACTCGTCGAACTTTTCAAATCCCAGGAGTATTCCCAGCAGTTCGGGGCTTCTGTCCAGACCGGTCATTTCGGCGGCGGCCATAAAGTCGGAGACGCTGTTCAGATAAAAATTGCCCAGCTCCTCCCCGGGTTCCCGGTTCTTCCGGCAGAGCACCTTGAGCTCGTTCAGGGCGAGAATCAGTTTATCCCGGCTGGATGGGGAGGAGATCCGGCGGATGATATTCTCCAGCCGGCTGTCCAGAGATGTCACCCGGCTTTCATCATCTCCCCAGGTGGATTCCAGACTCTTTTTCAGTTCCCTCTCGTATTCCCTGTAGTCTCTGTCCTGTTCCTTTATGTAAAAGGAGAATATTCCCACCCGGCACTGCTCCCCTTCGAAAAGGTCGTAGTAGCAGCGCTCCAGATTAATCCGCTGACGCCGGAAATAGTCCAGGGCCCGGGGAATGAAATCTTCCGTGGGATTGTAGACCCCTACGGAGAGGCGGAGGATATGGTCAACGACATCACTCTCCATGGAAAGTTTTCTTGATTTAACGGTTTTTTCGAAAAGATTCAGATGGCGGAATATGCGGGTGGGGTAGGTCTGAACGGAGAGCTCTTCCTTCAGATAGCGGTTCCCCAGAGTCTTCAGAAAGTCCTCCGTATGGGAAAGTCTGTTCTCCCCGGCATAGCTCCGTATGCGTTCCTTCAGTATCTGCGCCCCCTCCCGTTCCTCCGGGGAGAGTTTAGCAATGTGCTCTCCCCGTTTCTCTATGGTCACGATGCGGAGGCCGCTGGCCGTGCCTTCAAAATCGATGGTAACGATATCCATGGCGCGATTCTGCTCCACTATATGGGCAAGACGTCCCGGATAGTCCCGGCCCACATTAATAAAGTAGGTCCGCGAGATATTATCCTTGCCGCTGTGGAAGAGAATGTCGCTGTTGGCGTTGAGAAAGTGGGTCAGCATGTAGATATGGTGGGCTATGATGAGGGGGGTGTTGCTGTAGAAATACCACCTGGGCAGATATCCCTCGGAGAAGTACTCTTCAAGAATCTTCTCCTTTGTGTTGATGTCCACACGGAAACGGTCTTCCAGAATTTTTCCCGTTTCCCGATATATTTCCTTCAGGTAATCTTCCCTATGGCCCATGTTGAATTCAGACATTTTCAACCTCCCTCAGATATATCGGTCCGGAACCGTCAATACAGAAACAACCGTCTCTTCTTTGTATTATTGCACATTAAGGGTATATTGCAAGGAAATATTACGAAAAACGGAATTATGCGCCGCTATGTTTGAGGAAAACCCCGATTTAGAGTTTCCTCAGACAGTTTCGTCCTTCCTCTTTCGCTTTGTAGAGGGCCTTATCCGCCAGATCCAGGAGACTTTCCATGCAGTCCGAGGCGTTGGGGTAGAGGGTGGCCTGTCCGATGCTCAGGGTCACGTAGGGTGCCACCGGCGATGAGGGGTGGGGGAGCCTGGTTTTATTCATGATTTCGAGGATGATTTCCCCGACAGCCCGGGCCTGATTTTCGTCACTGCCGGGAAGAAGCACGCCGAACTCCTCTCCTCCCATCCTGGTGAGAATATCCGTATGCCTGTTGATGGAGCTCTGGAGAAGCTGGCTCACCTTTCTCAGGCAGCAGTCCCCCTCCGGGTGTCCCAGGGTATCGTTGAACTGTTTGAATTTATCAATATCCAGCATGAGAAAGCTTATGGGTTTTCTTTCCCTGACGCACATCCACCAGCTGAAATCCAGTTTCTGGTTGAACATTCTCCTGTTTCCCAGGCCGGTAAGCTCGTCAATCATGGTCAGAGCTTCCAGTTCGCTGTTCTGCCTTTTCAGCTTGCCGGACATGTCGTTGATAGTTATGGCCAGGGAGTTCAGCTCTTTGATTTTGTACGGGGGAAGACGGAAGTCATAATCCCCGTTGCTGATGTTGGAAAGGGCGCTCTCCATCTTGCGGAATGTGGCCGTAACATTTCTTATGAAAAGGAAGCTTATGAAGAACAGAAGCAGAAGGGCGAAGATAATATACAGGGCGGCGCGGCTTGTAATACCCGCCCGAAAATCCTTTGTCAGCTCATAGGCCTGGGAGACGCTGGTCACCCCGATCAGTTCATCCCTGACGTAAAGGGGGAGGGCCTGGTAGATCATCTTCTCTCCGGTTTTCTCGTCTTTGCGCACGGACAGGCCTCTGCCTTCCTGCACGGCTTCAATGAATTCCGACGTGACATGCCTTTCCTTATCAATCTGGTTAAAGGATAAACCGCTGTCAAAATTAACGTACGCCAGGGGCGAGAAGACGGTGAACCGGGTATCCGTCAGATCGCAGGCGATTCGGATCCTCTCCTCCATGACTTTGAGAACGTCGAATCTCCCGTAATAGGAGGGAGCCTGATAGTCATAGTGAAAAAAACTGTCATAGGGACCGGAAGAGTTCGGGGCGTCTTTTTCATCGGGTTGCGTCGGATGGGGAAGGGGGAAATCGGATGATGGCTCATCCCTGCCAAAAGCTTCCATAAGGGTCAGCTGGAGAATGATATTTCTCTTCTCCATCTCCTTGCCGATCTGCCTGAGGGTCTCCTGCCTTATGGTGATCAGCATCGTCAGTGCGGTGATGAGAAAAAAGAGCACAAGAAAGGAGATCTGGCTTATCTGCAGAATCCAGAAGAGCTTGATCGTTTTTGTATTACTTCCCGGCATATAAGAAGATTATGAAGCAGAGTCAGCAATATTTCAATTCGATTTTCAAAAAAAACGTTCCCGCAGGGCAACGGCGGCATCCTCCTTTCAGCAGAGGGCTTAACATCGGCCGATTTTTTCCCGGCTCATCCGATTGCCGATGAATCTTATTCTTGGCCATAATTCAGATTGGTGCTATGCTGAGTTATGATTCTTGACGCCTTCCATCCCCTGGTCAGAGAGTGGTTCCTTGAAAAATTCGGAAATCCCACCGATATCCAGGAGAAAGGGTGGCGGGAGATTTCCTCCCGCTCCCATGTTCTGATGACCGCTCCCACGGGCAGCGGGAAAACTCTGGCCGCCTTCCTCTGGTCTTTGAATCAGCTTATCTCAGGCGAGTGGCCCGGGGGAATGGTACGGGTTCTGTATGTGTCTCCCCTGAAGGCTCTCAACAATGACGTGCGGCGCAACCTGACCGAACCTCTCGAGGAGCTGAGCCGGTTCTTTGAAGAGAGGGGAGAAGCGTTTCCCGTCATCCGGGTCCTGACCCGCTCGGGGGATACCAGTTCCTCGGACCGGCAGAAAATGATGCGCCGCCCCCCCGAGATACTCATCATAACCCCCGAAAGCCTCAACCTTATGCTCACGTCGGGAGCGGCCCGCTCCCTCCTGGCCGGTCTGACCACGGTCATTCTGGACGAGATACACGGCGTGGCCGATGATAAGCGGGGCGTCCATCTTTTCTCCGCCGTGGAAAGGCTGACCCGCATCAACGGGGATTTCCAGCGGATCGGACTCTCCGCCACGGTGAATCCCCTCTCCCTCGTGGCTTCCCTCATGGGAGGGTATTATCCAAGAACAAACCCCGAAGAAGAGCCCCGTCCCCGGGCGGTGCGGATTATCCGGTCGGATATAAAAAAGGAGTACCGGCTGGATCTCCTCTTTCCCGAAAGCCCCGCCGGAGAGGAGACACGTTGGGCCGGGGTAATCCCCTCCTTCGTGGAGAAAATCAGGAAAAACCGTTCCACCCTGATCTTCTGCAACAGCCGGAGGCAGACCGAGAAAGTTACCCGCTTTATCAACGATTATGCCGGTGAGACCCTGGCCTTCGCCCATCACGGCTCCCTCTCCCGGGAAATAAGGACCTTTGTGGAAGGGCAGATGAAAAAGGGCGGCCTGAAGGCGATTGTCGCCACCAGTTCCCTGGAGATGGGAATCGATATAGGCAGCATTGACGAAGTGCTGATGATCCAGTCCCCCTACGCCGTCTCCTCGGCCATCCAGAGGATCGGACGGGCGGGCCACCGGGTGGGCGATGTGAGCCGGGCCTCCCTCTATCCCATGCACGGGACCGATCTCATAGGCTGCGCGGTAGCGGGCCGGGCGGTTCTGGAAGGACAGATCGAGGAGCTCCACGTTCCGGTCAATCCCCTTGACGTCCTGGCTCAGGTTATTCTCTCCATGGTCTGCACCGAGGAGTGGAACCTCGATGACCTGTATCTGTTCATCACTTCCGTCTGGCACTGGCACACCCTGCCGCGCCGCCATTTCGACCTGGTGGTGCAGATGCTTAACGGGCGGTACAGCGATACGAGAATCGGGGAACTGAAGCCCCGGATCAATATTGACCCGGTCAGAAATACCTGCGCCGCCCGGGACGGGGCCCAGCGCGTACTCTATCTGTCGGGCGGGACCATTCCCGACCGGGGCTATTATGAGCTGCGCGGCAGGGACGGTACGCTTATAGGGGAACTGGACGAGGAGTTCGTCTGGGAACGGTCCACCGGGGATTTCTTTACCCTGGGAACCCAGACCTGGCGGGTCGACAATATCACCGACCGGGCGGTGGAGGTGAGTCCGGCCGATGCGGGCGGGGCCATGAGCCCCTTCTGGAAAGCCGATCCCAACGGACGGGATTTTTTCTACTCCTCCCTGATCCTGGATTTTCTGGAGAAGGGAGAGCATCTCCTTTCCGAGAAGCGGAAAGGCGGGGTGGAGACGTTCCTTTCGGAACTGACCGCCGACTATCACATGGATGAAGAGGGGGGACATGCCCTGGTGGAGTTTCTGCAGAGGCAGCGGTCCCATACGGAGAGCGCTCTTCCCCACCGGCACCATCTGCTTATCGAGCATTTCAACGATCCCCTAAACAAGACGGACTGTCACCAGATCATCCTCCACACCCTGTGGGGCGGAAAGCTGAATTTTCCCTATTCCGAGGCTCTGGCCCAGGCCTGGGAGAATAAAGAGGGTTATCCCCTGCAGGTTTTCTGCGATGATGACGCGGTGATACTGGATCTGCCCCACCGGTTCAGCGTTCAGGATGTTCTGTCCCTGGTTTCGGGGGATAATCTGGAAGCTCTCCTCAGGCAGAGGCTGGAATCAACCCCGTTTTTCGGCGGGAGGTTCCGGCAGAACTGTTCCCGGGCTCTTCTTCTCCCGAGGAAGTCCTTCAAGCAGCGTACGCCCCTCTGGCTGAACCGGCTCCGATCCAAGAAACTGCTTCAGGCCGTCAGCCGCTACGAAGATTTCCCCATCCTTACGGAAACCTGGCGGACCTGCCTCTATGACGAATTCGACCTGCCCGTGCTTTCCTCCCTCCTCGATGAGATCCGGGAGGGGCGGATCGAAGTTTCCGAGGCTGTGACCCGGACCGCTTCCCCCTTTTCTTCGAGCATCGTCTACAGCCATACAAATCAGCGGATGTACGAGGATGATACTCCCCTGGGCGGGGCCTCCCATCTAAAGGACGATCTGATCAAGGGCATCGTCCACCAGTCGGGGCTGCGTCCCATGCTGCCTGCCCGTCTGGCAGAGGAATTTACGGCGAAACTGCAGAGGACCTGGCCGGAATACGCCCCGCGCACGGCCGAGGATCTTTTCGACTGGGTGGAGGAGAGAATCTTTCTGCCCCTGAGCGAGTGGGAGGAGCTGAAAAGGGCCCTGTCCCGGGATCTGGGAGAGGAGGAAGCCCAGTCTCTTATCGAGAAGACGGAGGAGAAGCTTCTCATCCAGGAGAGGGAGAGTGCCGCCGAACCTCTGGTCCTTTCCCGAACCTACGGGAAGAAATATACCGGGGCTGTTATCATGGATGAGGGGGAAGAGCTCTTCTCCCGCTGGATCACCTTTTACGGCCCGGTTCAGACCGGCTATATCTCGGACCGCTATCCCGCCCCGGAGAAGGAGATCCTCGCCTGGCTGGAAACGCTCAGGGAGTCGGAATATCTCATCATCGACCGGCTGACCGAAGAGAGCGAAGGGGACCAGATCTGTACGGCGGAAAATCTGGAGATCCTGTTCCGCCTGAAAAGACGGCGGGGAAAGAGCGATTTCAAAGCTCTTCCCAAGGAGATGCTGAGTCTATTTCTTGCCGGCCACCAGGGGCTGACGGGGTGGGACTCTTCCGGCGAATCCTCCTCCGGGAACCGGGCCGAGAAGAGCGACCTGCAGGAAGCCCTGGAGAAGCTGGTCGCTTACGGGGCGAAAGCCTCCCTCTGGGAAACGGATATCCTGCCGGCGCGATTATATCCCTACTACCCCCCCTGGCTGGACACGCTGTTTCAGGAGAGTCCCCTCCTCTGGTACGGAGCGGGCAAGGAGAAGATCGCCTTCTGCTTCGAAGAGGAGCAGTCCCTTTTTATCAAGAGGGGAAAGAACCCTGTTCTTCCTCCGGATCTGCTCCCCGACGGAAGGGGGAGTTTCTCTTTCTGGGATCTGAAGGATCACACGGGCCTTCCCTCGGGGGAGCTCATGGATCTCCTCTGGAAGTCCTGCTGGTCCGGAGCCCTCAGCAACGACCGGTTCGCCTCGGTCCGCCGGGGCATCCTGACGAAGTTCAAATCGGAAAGCTTCCGGGAGATGGAAGACCGATCAGGGGGACGGATCCGGCGGGGAGGATTCAACCGTTGGGCCAACAGCCGGACACTGGAGGGCCGATGGTTTCTGACGGAGCCGATAGGGGAGCAGGAAGATCCCATAGAGAAGGATGAGCGGATGCGGGAAGTAATACGCCAGCTTTTTCTGCGCTATGGCGTCCTTTTCCGTACCCTTTTGGAGAGGGAAGCCCCCCATCAGAACTGGTCCGCCCTTTTCCGGACCCTCAGGCTTATGGAACTCTCCGGGGAGTGCGTCTCCGGGCGCTTCTTCGAGGGAATCCGGGGGCTTCAGTTCGCCAGTTGGGAGGCTTTGAGGGAGTTGAACCAGGGGCTGGATGAAACGAGGCTTTACTGGATGAACTGCACCGATCCGGCGTCGCTCTGCGGATTGAAAGAGGATGATTTCAAGGGCAACTATCCCTCCCGGCTGGCTACGAGCCACATGGTTTTCCGGGGTTCGCGCCTTCTGCTCGTTTCACGCAGAAACGGAAAGGAACTGGATTTTCATGTGCCCCCGGAAGCGGAAGATGCCGGAATCGCTCTGGGACTCTTCTCCCTGCTTCTGGGCCGGGAGACCGATCCGCTTAAATCGGTCCGGGTCGAGACGGTCAACGGAGAGGGGGTAAGCGAGAGCTCCTACGGCCCCGTTCTGAAAGCGGCCGGGTTCCGGGATAACTTCTCCTGCTATATTTTGAATGGGCCGGTGAACCGGGGGCTTTAACCTCATTGGCAATCGGCTCCTTTTGTGATAGAAAATAGGAAGCCTGTTGTTATTTAAGAATAGATGAAATGAGGGAATGTTTTATTTCCCGGGCCGATGGGTGAACCTATCACCCCGCAGCCCATGCGTCCCAAGGAGTAACGCATGGTAAATTTTCAGTTTTACGCACCCACGAAAATCGAATTCGGCCGCGGCGCCGAGCTTAAGGCGGGAGCCTATGTTAAGGAGTACGGGAAAACCGTTCTCCTCCATTACGGCAAAGGTCATATCATCAATACCGGTCTTTACGATAAGATCAAACAGCAGCTCGAATCGGAGGGGTTGACCGTGGTGGAACTCGGCGGTGTAAAAGCCAACCCCGAAGTCGGTCTTGTCCGCGAGGGTATAGAACTGTGCCGGGCCGAAGGGGTGGATTTTATTCTGGCCGTGGGAGGGGGAAGCGTTATCGACTCCTCCAAAGCCATCGCCCTGGGCGTTCCCTGGGAGGGGGATGTCTGGGATATCTGGTTCAACGGCGGGGTCCCCGTGAAAGCCCTGCCCCTGGGGGTAATTCTCACCATTCCCGCGGCGGGCAGCGAAATGAGCCAATTCAGCGTCATAACCAACGGCAGGTACAAAGTCGGCTATCATAACGATCTGATCCGCCCCCGGTTCGCGGCGCTGAATCCGGAACTGACCTTTTCCCTGAGCCCCTGGCAGACTGCCTCGGGCGTAGTGGATATCATGGCCCATGTGATGGAGCGCTATTTTACCGAAGAGGGCCATGTGGATTTTTCCGACGGGATGTGCGAGGGCCTCTTGCGGGCCATGATCAAGAACGGCCCCCGGGTTCTGGCCGATCCCGAAGACTATGACGCCCGGGCTGAGGTCATGTGGGCCGGATGCATCGCCCACAACGGGCTTCTTGGGATGGGTCGGATAGAAGACTGGGCCTCCCACCGCATCCAGATGCCCCTGAGCGCCCTCTATGACATAACCCACGGGGCGGGGCTGGCCGTCATATTTCCCGCCTGGATCAGATACGTGTCGCGCAGGAAACCGGAACCTTTTATTAAGTTCTTCACCCGCGTTTTCGACATCCCCTATGATTTTGACTGTCCCGAAAGGGTTATTGAAAGGGGGCTTGTCCTTCTGGAAAATTTCTACCGTTCCCTGGAGATGCCAGTCCGCCTGAAAGAGATGGGCATCGACGATTCCCGCTTCGAGGAACTGGCCGACATCGTTACCGTGAAGGGGCCGACGGGGAATCTGGTAAAACTCGCTAAAGATGATGTCCTGGCCATCTATCGTCTCGCACTGGAATAGGTGGTTATGGAGAGAGATAATCAGCATCCCGACTATAAACCCTACCGAAAAAGGACGATTGCCATTATCACAAAGGGGCTTTCGTTTTTTATTATCGCCGGTTTCTTTATAAACGGCCTCTGGTTTTTCTGGGACTCTTTCAGAAAAATCCTCGCCCAGGAAATATTCCTTCTCCTCCTCTATCTGTTTACCCTTCTTATTAACTATATTGTCAATAAGAAGGAGTGGGAACTGGGGGCTTTGCGCCTCTACTCGGTGGCGGGAATCGTGACGGGCATGTTTTTTATCTTCTCCACGGGGGATGACTATCTCTTCGTCGGTCTCATCATTCTGGCCCTTTTCTCACTCATCTCCATTTTTTCCCTGAACAGGCGGGAATCGGGACTCTGGAATATTCTGTGCCTCGTCGCCGGGGCCGCCGCTCTTTATCTTCGATATTCCTATTCTCCCGTGCATACACAATACAGCCGGGATGAACTGATACAGATTTCCCTTTTTATGGTGCTCATGTCTTCCCTTCTTCTTTTTCTCGGATACTCCACGGAAGGGATCGTCAAGGAGTATATCAACCGTCTCTGGATGCAGTCTAAAAAGATGGAGCTGCTCCTGGGCCGGGAGAAGATCCTCCGCGACAAATACCAGCTGGTCTTCTCCATGATTCCCGATATCCTCATCATGATGGACGGGTCGGGGCGGATTTATGATGTAAACCGGACCATGGTGCTCTATACAGGACTGAGCCGGGAGACGCTCACGGCCCGGAATGTTCTGGACTTTCTGCCCGGGGTGGACCGGGAGTTTCTGGAAACGACGACAAGCCGGGTTTCCGGTGGAAGAATACAGGACGGGCTGGAAGTCCTGGTATCAGGAAGGGAGGAGGACAGGATTTTTGAGATCAGTCTCAGTTCCCTCGATGAAGAGAGCGGGGAAGAACGTTTTATTATTCTGGCCCGGGACATAACGGAAAGGAAGAAAACGGAACAGTCAGAGCGTTCCCGGGCGGAGGAACTGTACATACGATCCATTACCGATCCTCTTACCGGGCTGAGCAACCGGCTGAAACTGGATGACTTTCTCAAGGGGGAGATCAATAAGTCCGCCCGCTACGGGTCGCCCTTCTCCCTTATCATCTGCGATATCGACCATTTCAAAATGGTTAATGATACCTACGGCCACAGCACGGGCGACCGGGTCCTGAAAAATCTGGCGGCCCTTCTAAAGGAGAGCGTGAGAAATACCGACCTGAGCGGACGCTGGGGCGGAGAGGAATTTCTCGTTGTCTGCCCCGAGACGGAACTGGAGGACGGTTATTCTCTCGCAGAGAAAATCCGGGTAGCCGTGAGGGACATGTCCGTCCCCAGGGAAGAGAAAATCACCCTCAGCTTCGGGGTTACCCAGTTCCGGGAGGGCGATGATATGGAGGGCCTGCTGGCCCGCGCCGATAAGGCTCTTTACAGAGCGAAGGAGACCGGGCGGGACCGGACGGTCAAGCTTTAATTTTTCCCTGCTGCGATCCGGCGGCTTTCGGCCAGAATAGCCTCTCCGTAGTCGGGGAGGGCTCCGGGCTGGGATACGACTCTGTCCGCCACGCTCTGGGCAAACCGGGCGGAACGGGGAATATCACCCGTATGAAAGTAGCAGAAACAGAAAGCCCCCGAGTAGGAGTCACCCGCCCCCACCGTATCGATGACGGGAACATCGCTCTCAATGGGAAAATACTGCCGTCCCTCCGGCGTGATAATATCGGCTCCCTCGGGGCCTTTGGTCAGGATAAGAAGCTCCAGCCCGGGGTATGCTTCCTTCATACGGGAAAAGAGTTCTTCCGGGGAATAGACCGCTCCGAAGATCAGCTCCGAAAGGAGGGGGAGCTCTTCGTCATTCAATTTGAGAATCGTTGTATGGGCAAGGGATTTTTCCATTACTTCCTTTGAATAGTAGTGCTGCCGGATATTCACATCGAAAAAGACAATCCTGGCCCTGAGGGAGGGAAAAATCCTTTCATGAAGCAGGGAAAGATTGGCTTCGGAGCGCTGGGCGAGGGAGCCTATATAAAAGAGATCCCACTCTCTGTCCCGCAGCTGCGCCAGATTCTCCCCGCTGAGGCTAATGTTATCCCATGCCGTGCCGGTAACAATTTCGTATGAGGGAATACCCTTCTCCATGGTTACTTCCACCACACCCGTAGGCTGGGGCACCTCTGATATAAAATCGGTTTTAACATTTACCCTGCTCACTTCCGTGAGGGTTTTGGCTCCAAGATCATCCTGGCCGACGGCGCTGATGATATAACCGTTAGAACCGAACTGGGCGGAATGGGCCGCAAAATTCAGGGGGGCTCCTCCCAGATGGTATTCCTTCTCAATATGGTCCCACAGGACCTCTCCGAAACACAATACATTCATGGAGGCAGTGTACTCTGAATCATCCATACACGCAATATATTCCGTCAGAGGGAAAATCGGGTAAATTTTTTTTGGACTTTGCATTAATGGGCGACTGCCTATATAATTTGAAGGATGAGGTTGCTTTGTTATTGAAGAAATTTCCTATCCAGAGAAAACTTCTGCTCTCTTTTACGGGGCTTTTTATCCTGATTATCATGCTGACTCTTATGGCCGTGAGCTTTCTGATTTACCGGGAGAGGCGCAAGGACGTGAAGCGGGAGCTGGAAAATATTACGAAGACCGTGGCGGAACTGGTCATGTCCCACCTTGAGCTCATGCATGAGTTCAAGCTGGAGGAGGAGGTCGAATCGGCGAAGTCGGTCCTCGGGTATCTCTATGAGAAGGGGCATCAGGACGGCCGTTCCGACGAGGATATTCGGGATCTAGCCGCGAGCTATCTTTCCCGGGTCAAGGTAGGCGATTCGGGGTATTTTTTCGTTATCGATTCCAGCGGGAATGTGCAGATTCATCCCCATCCGGAACTGGTGGGACAATCTCTTCTTGAATATGAATTTGTCCGAACCCAAATCGCTGCCCGTGAGGGGTTCCTGGAGTATCTCTGGAAGAATCCCGATGAGGACGAGTACAGAGAGAAGGCCCTTTATATGACATATTTTGAGCCTTTCGACTGGATTATCTCCGCCTCAACTTACAATGAAGATTTCTTTTCCCTCTTTTCCGTTGAGAAGATCAAGGAGAGTCTTGAAAATATCCCCGTGGGAAATGAGGGATATGTTTTCATTCTCGACGGGGACGGAAAGCTCCTTATTCATCCCCAGTACGAGGGAATGAATGTCGGTAATCTGAATATCGAAGGTTTCGACTCCTCTTTTCTTATGGATATCATGGCGGAGAAGAACGGGAGTATGTCCTATCAGTGGACCGATAAAGAATCGGGCAGGAAAGCGGAGAGATTTCTTCTGTTCCGGGAAATTCCCGAGATCGGATGGATCATCGGTTCGGTCGTCCCCTTTGGGGAGTACACCAGCTTCATTGTCCGTATCTATCTCTTTACGGCGCTGATTTTCGCCGTTGCCTTTCTGCTATTTTATCTGATGAGTCACCGCATCTCCCTGATGTTTGCCCGTCCTCTCATAGGAATTATGGATTTTCTTGAGAGGACCTGCTATTCCGAATTGTCTCAAAGGCTGGATGAATCGGGGCGTGACGAATTCTCTCAGCTGAGCCGGCGGATAAACGAATTTCTCGATGCCGTAGAAGAAGAGAAAAACAACAGGCTTATCGCCGAGGAGGAGAACCGGATTCTGGCGCAGTTCACCAACGGGAATCCCTATCCCGTTATGCGGGTGGACAGCAACGGGTATATCCTCTATGTCAACAGGGCGTCCATAGAGCTGATGAAATTCTGGGAAATCGCCTTTGATACGAAACTGCCGGCAGATCTGACCCTCATGATCAGGGAACGGGATTCGGAGCTCGTGGATATTGAATACAAGCGGAAGAACCGCATCTATAATATCATGCTCTCCTTTTTTGAAGACCAGGACTCCTGCTATCTTCTCATTTCCGATATCACCGAGAGAAAGGAGGATGAGTATCTCCTCATGATGTCGGAAAGTGTTTTTTCCCACACCATGGAAGGGATCATCATAACCAATCCGGACGGAACCATCGTACGGGTCAATCCGGCATTCTGTCAGATCAGCGGGTATTCCGAAGAGGAGGTGATCGGTGCGAATCCCAGACTGCTCCGCTCGGATCATCACGGGAAGGATTTTTTCAGCGCCCTGTGGTCGGCTCTTCTGGAAAACGGAACCTGGACGGGAGAGATATGGAACAGGAGAAAGAATGGAGAAGCCTTTCCCGAATGGCTGACCATCAACAGCATCAAGGACGACTCGGGAAAACTTGTTCATTACGTGGGTATTTTCAAAGATATATCCGATATCAAGGAGAGCGAGGAGAAGCTCCGATATCAGGTGTCCCACGACGCTCTTACGGGGCTTCCCAACCGCATCCTCTTCGAAGACCGGCTGAACCGGGCCATCGCCCGGGCCGGCAGGAACAGGTATAACCTGGCAGTCCTGTTCCTGGATATGGACAATTTCAAAAACATCAACGATACCCTGGGCCATCAGGCGGGAGATGATTTCCTGAAAATAATCGGGGAGCGGCTCGTCCAGTCCTGCCGGGAGGAAGATACGGTAGCCCGCCTGGGCGGTGACGAATTCGTCATTCTGATCCCGGAGCTTACGGAGCAGCATAATCTTATCGAAATAACGAGCCGGATACAGATTACGGTGGGGAAGTCTCTGCTCTTCAATACACACGAGCTCCATCCCTCGGTAAGTATCGGTGTCACCATTTTCCCCGACGACGGAGACACCCCCGCCCTCTTGATGAAGAATGCCGATCTGGCCATGTATAAGGCCAAGGACAGCGGAAAGGGAACCTATTCCCTTTTCAATAAAGAGATGAACCGTCAGGTGAAGAAAAGAATGGAACTGGAGGGGCAGCTTAAGAAGTCTCTTCAGAGAAAAGAGATGTATCTTCTCTATCAGCCCAAGGTCTCGGTTCGCAGCGGGAAGATTACCGGCCTTGAGGCTCTTGTGCGTTGGGAGAATAAAAAGCTGGGGCTAATCTCACCGGTGGATTTTATTCCTCTGGCAGAGGAGTCCGGCTTCATTCATGCTCTGGGAGACTGGGTGCTCGAAACAGCTCTGGACGCCCTGTCGGAGATCAATAGCAGGGGAGAACTCGGCTGGGAAATGGCCGTCAATCTGTCCACCCGTCAGTTCAGGGATATCAACCTGACAGCAAGGATCGAGAGTATCATACGCCGTTCCGGGATTGATCCGTCTCACATCAATCTGGAGATAACCGAGCATGCCGCGATGGAGGAGTCGGGAGAATCGCTGGAGATCGTATCCCGTCTGAAACAGCTGGGCGTCCGTATTTCCATTGACGATTTCGGCACGGGATACTCTTCCTACGGGTATCTGAAGCAGTTCGAAGTGCAATGCCTGAAAATAGACAAGTCCTTTATTGATGAGGTTCCCCACGAGAAGAAGACTTCCGCCATATTACGGAATATTATCGATCTGGGGCATACGCTCAATATGGAAGTCGTTGCCGAAGGGGTGGAAAAAGAGGATCAGCGGGAATTCCTGGAACGGAACGGATGCGATGTCATTCAGGGATATTTTTATTACAAGCCGATGCGGCTGGAGGAGCTGCTCAAGCTTCTCTCCGATTAATTCTCCCCGTCGGAGCTTTTTTCCCTGACGGTCATCTCTTCTTCCGGGATCGGCCTGGAGTAGAGATAGCCCTGGGCATAGGGCACATTCATGGAGAGCAGGAGCTCGTGCTCTTCCTCCTCTTCCACACCTTCGGCGATAAGTGTCGTTCCCAGGACATTGTTCAAACTGATCAGACTCTCCATGATCCCTATCTGCCGGCTGTTCTCCTGGAGATGACTGACAAAAAGCCTGTCCAGCTTCAGGGTATCAAAAGCTTCGGACTGCAGCCTTCCCAGGGAGGACTCACCCGTACCGAAGTCGTCCATAACCAGAAGATATCCCGCCTCTACGAGTTTTCTCAGGCTGTCCCAGAAGAAGACCGCTCCCTTCCCGGCATAGGTCTCGGTTATCTCCAGCTTCAGACGCTTTTTCCCGATTCCGTACTCTTCCACCAGTCCGTCCAGCCTGGCAAGAAAATCGGAGTCCAGAAACTGTACGGGGCTGACGTTGACGGAGATGAACCAGGATTTCTCCCGGCCCAGGGTACTGAGTATTCTCAGCGCCTCCCGTATTACGAACCATCCGATTTCGATGATATGGCCGTTCTCTTCGGCCAGGGGGATAAAACGGTCGGGGGGGATAAGCATCCCCTTTTTCGCGCTCATCCAGCGAACCAGGGCTTCATAGCCCATAACCCTCCTGTCCCGGAGCCTGACGATGGGCTGGTAATAGACCAGAAGTTCTTCCAGAAAATCGGAACTTCCCATAGCCGTTTCCAGTTCCATTCTTTCTGTCCGTTTTCTGTTCAGTTCATCGTCGTATCTGATAACCCGGCTGTAGCGGTAGGAGGGATCTCCGATTCCCTCGGTCAGGGTCATACCCGCCTGGCTGATCAGCTGATCCATGCTGACCGCTTCACGGAAGGGAATGATGCTTATCCTCAGGCGGGGCCTGACCTCCTTACCTTTGTGACTGATCGTCCTGCGGAACCTCTCCAGGTAACTATGGGCTGTGATTTCCGCCTCTTTCTCATCCATATTTTCGAAGAGAAGAAAGAAAATAAAACCGTTTCCCCGGAAGATCCTGGCTCCGGGGGGACAACTGTCTTTCAGCTTTACTGCGAAGGCGTGGAGCAGGCTGTCGATAAAATCTTCATCCAGGACATAGGAGAGCTCCCGTATGTTATCCAGCGAGACCTGCATGAGCTGCCGCCTGTCCCGGGCCCCTTCGGGGGGGGAGACCTTTTCCTTGAGGGCGCGCAGATTTTCCAGCCCCGTGACGGAATCATGAAAGGCCAGGTACTGGAGCTGGGCTTCGGTCCTCTTCCGTATCTCAATTTCATCCTTGAGAGCCACATTCTCCTGGCTGAGCTGGCGGTTCTTGCTCCTATGGCGGCTGTTGCTGGCCATGAAGGCGTGCCAGATAAGGAATGACATTCCGAAGATAAGGGTGATAAAAAAACTGATACGGGTCTGCCGCAGCTCTTTGATAAAATCTCCCGGCCCCATGGTTCCGAACAGAATAAAGGGAGAGTTCTCGCTTTCCGCAGTGAAGAGAAAGGGATTGTTCTTGCTCACTTGGAGATAGGCATGGATGCTGCTGCTCGACGGAATCTTTCCCTCGTGCCCGTGGACATAGATGGGCTGCCCCTGCCGGTCGGAAAGGTAGATGCTGTCAAAGCTCTCGAAATCGAACTGATCCAGGAAGTGGGCCAGGCGCGGGACAATGATGTCGGCTGTGACAACGCCCTGGAAACTGCCGTTTCTGAAAAAAGGCCCTCCGAAGGTAATATAGGTATAGTCCCCCCCGTCGTAAGGGGGGATAACGGTGATTTCCCCCTTCTTCAGAGCCGCCAGGGTCTTATACCACTCCCTGCCGGGATAATCGTATTCGCGGCTATTCCATTCGTAGGTCAGCGACCAGGTTTCGGCGGCCGGTTCATCCCTCCGTACGTAGGGGCCGTACAGAGCCGTCTCCGGCTCAAAGCATCCCGGAGCGTACCATATTCCCACTCCGTAGAGGAGTTCCGACTGGGAGGACGAGAATATCCCTTTCAAAAAGTTTTCATGACTCTCCCGTATAAGGGGAAGGTGACCCACCAGTTCCGTCGTTGTGGCTATGGTCTGGTAGAAGGAGGAGAACTGGATCTCCATATCATTAAGAATACCTGTCAGGCTTTCGTCTCTTTTCTCTATAATCGTCTGTTTTTCCCTGACACCGGTTACGGCTGTGATTCCCAGACCGATGAGAAGTATGACGACGAGCATCAGTATAAGTGAATTCTGCTGTGGCTTGGACCCTTCTGCCATGATTGATGATTATATGGGTATAAGGGAAAAATATCAAAAACATTTCCCCCTCTTCTTGAAAAAAACAGTCTCCGGGTCTATGTTTGAAACATACCTACCGTAGGTATGTTATTTTTAATGGGGCATAAAATGAAGGATACAAAGGAAAAAATCATCGGACAGGCGCTTATCTACTTTTTCGAAAACGATTATGAGGGTGCCTCTCTGAACGACATCGCCGGGGCTCTGGGCGTGACGAAAGGGGCAATCTATCACTACTTCGGAAGTAAGGATGAACTGTTCAAGGCCGCCGTCTATCATATGGTGGAGGAGCTGGGAAAACAGATGTCCGGAATGTGGTGCGGTTCGGACGGACTCTCCTTCAAGGATACGATGGCCCTCTGGTTCAATTTCGGAGCCATGATGAGTGAAACCAATGAACTGGCGGGGACGGATCTTTTCCGGGACTACGCCAACGTTATCTATCTCATGTTTACGGCAATCAAAAAGTTTCCCGAAATCCGGGAGCTGATGGACCGGACCTACAGGGGAACCATGGGCGGTCTGCACTCTCTTCTGGAAAAGGCCCGGCAGGAGGGAGAGATCCGGCAGGAGATCGATACGGGGGCCCTGGCCTTTGAGATGACCGCCTTTGCCGAAGGATCTCTCCTGCTGGGAGGCGTCGTATCCGATCTGGACCTTCTGGACATGGGACAGAGGTGTTTTGACAATTTCTGGCTGAGGGTGAGGCCGGATGTGGGAGAGGAAGGAGGCTGATATGAATACCGGGGGAAACCTCCGTGAAAAAGCACTGGGATGCTGGGGACGCTGGGCTTCGATACACTGGGGAAAAACGCTGCTTATCGGACTTGCCGTCACGGCGGTCATGACATTAGGAGTCTCCCGGCTGGATCTGGAAATGACTTTCTTCTCCGTTATGCCGGGGAACTCTTCCCAGGTAAGAGATTTGAAGAGAATCATGAAGGAGTTCCCCTATGCCTCGGGCATTACCGTGGTGGTGGACGGCCGGATGATAGACGATCCTGCCAAGGCCGGGGAACAGATCAGAGCGGCGGTGGACGGGATCGCCGCGGAACTGGAGAAGGCCGAGTATGGGGACTATGTCAAGGATGTCCATGGCCGCTACGAGAATGATTTCCTCCTTGACCACGGCTTCATGCTGAGCGACGGAGATGACCGGGAGAGGTTCGAACGGATTTTCGCCGATCTGAATCTGACTCCCTTCTTGGCAGGTTTGAATGACGATCTGGAAAGGGAATATTCGGGAAACGAAGAAAATCTGGCCGATGACGAAATTCAGGCTGTTTCTCAGTTTGAGGGGCTGGGCAGGCTTTTCTCCCTGATGGAGGAGGCCGCCGGCGGGCATATTCCGGAACGGCCCGAAGTCGATGGGGTGCTGGATGCCTTTCTTGTCGGCGAATCCTACTTCCTGAGCCGTGACGGCCGGATGGCCCTGGTTATGGTGCAGCCCACTTTTACCATGGAAGATCTGCCTATGCTGGTTCCCGGGGTAAACCTTATTGAAGAAACGGCACGGGAAATCGCCGGAGAGTTCGGGGTAGAGGCCGGCTGCACGGGGATAACTACCATCGGCCGGGACGAGATGGTCACCAGCGAACAGGGGCTGGCCGCATCGATGCTAATCGCGTTTTTCCTCATACTGGTGCTGATGATTCTGGTCTTCCGTATGTTCTCCACTCCCGTCATTACAGGCCTTCCCCTGCTTGTCGGTATCTACTGGGCCATGGGAATGACCGGATTCACCATACACCGGCTCAATATCATGACCGCCATGTACATGGTCGCCCTGATCGGCCTGGGAATCGATTTTGCCATACATCTTCTGACAGCCTACAGACAGGAGCGGGACGGGATAGGGGGTGGGGCGGCCGATTTTCATGATGCCGTGGCCGCAGCCTTTTCCAAAACCGGACCGGGAATCCTGACCGGAGCCCTGACTACGGCCATCGCCTTCTTTGCCATGCTTACCGCCGAAACGGAGCTTATGAGGGAACTGGGCATCGTTGCCGGTCTGGGAATCCTTTTCGAACTGGCCGCCATGATTCTTTTCATCCCCGCCCTTATGGGGCTGAGGGAATCGAGGCTCCGTCAAAAGGGGAGGGAGGAAAAGAGCATCTTCCGGCGGATGAATATCCGCTCCGACCTGGCTTCCGGTCTGGGAAAGCGTGTGATCGCCCGTCCCGGTACAGCCGTGGGAGCCATGCTGATTCTAACGGCGATTCTGCTTCTTAAAGCCGGTGATGTGGAGATTGAGAACAATCTTCTGAATATGGAAGCCCGGGGGCTCGAGTCGGTTGAACTCCAGGATACCCTGGTGGAGGAGTTCGAAATGGGGGCCGACGGCCTCTTTATCCTGAGCAATGATCTGGAAGAGGTGAAAACCCTTGAGAAGAAGCTGAAGAAACTCGATTCGGTGAAGCAGGTCGATTCTATCGGTCCCTTTCTCCTCACCCCGGAAGAGAGGCGTGAGAGACTCCCCGGCGTGGAGAGGTTCCGGCAGGAACTGGCGTACCGGACCGTCGACGCCGTGGTGGACGGCCCGAGTCTCTTTGATGAGCTTATCCGTCTGCAGATGAATCTGCTGGAGCTGTCCGATATGGCCTATCTGGGGGATATGGAGAAGATGCTGAACACTCTGAACGGCGTCACCGGATGGAACAGCGAAGGGGACAAAGCGGCCGAGACTTCCCTCGACCGCCTCCTCGCCCTGCTTGAGAACGGCGAAGGAACGGAAGGACTGGCCGAACTGCAGAATCTCCTGGTTCCTCTTCTGAGGGACAAGCTGAGGCGCATGGCATCCACCGACGATTTCACCCGGGACGATCTGCCCGCCCTTTACCGGAATTCCTATATATCCCCCGAGACGGGGGAATTCCTGATGACCATCGTCCCCACCAGGAATCCATGGGAAGGGGACTTCCGGGAAATCTATCTGACCCAGATCGGTTCGGTCACAGACAGGGGCACCGGAATGATCCTGGCCTCCGATCAGCTTACTATCATGGCCGAGTCGGACGGCTTCCGGGCTTCTCTGGCGGCCCTTGCCGCCATTTTCATCGTCCTTCTGATGGATTTCAGGAATCTCAAACTGGTCCTGCTGACCATGTCGCCTTTGGGGCTCTCCTTCCTCTGCCTCTTCGGATTCATGGGCTGGACGGGCATCAAGTTTGATTTCGTCAACATCATCGCCGTTCCCCTCCTTATCGGCATGGGGGTTGACGATGCGGTTCATATCAGCCACAGGTACCTTCTGGAGGGCAAGGGACGGCTTCCCGAGGTTATCGCCGCAACGGGCACAGCCGTCATGCTGACGAGCGTCACTACGGTCATCGCCTTCGCCTCCTTTATTCCCTCAGTCATGAGAGCCATGAGAAGCACGGGGATAGTCCTCTCCATAGCCATGGCTTTCGCCTTCTTTTTTGCCATTATCTTTTACTCCGCCCTGCTGAAACTGGTCGCCGACGGCAGCAGGATGAATCTGACCCCCTGGAGGAAAAAATGAGAAATTTCACCATTATGGGGCTTCTGCTCCTCGCTCCCCTCTGCTATGCCCAGAGCGCCGGGGACATTATCGCCCGGGCCGATGAGAAATTCACCGGAGACCGCATCTGGTCCTACAGCACCATGACGATCATCAGAGGGGGGAAAACCCTTCCCCTCCAGGAAATGGAGAGCTTTTCCCTGGATACGGGGGAGGATTACCGAAGCCTTTCGGTTTACCGTGCTCCCGCCCGGATGAAGGGGACCGCCTATCTGATGATAGACGACGACCTCTGGGTGCGTTTTTCCTCCACCGGGCGCACCCGGAAGCTCTCCTCCTCCGCCAGGAAAAACGCCGCCGGGGGGAGTGACTTCTCCTATGCCGACATGGGCGAGGGGAATGAAGGGATCGGGGAGAAATACGACCTGGCCCTCGGGGGAACGGAAAAAGCCGAAGGGGAGACATGCTACGTCATCCATATGACGCCGAAACCGGGGGAGGATTCCCCCTATGAGAGGATTACCGCCTATGTGTCCGCCGGTTCGTACCGGTATCTCAAAATGATCTACTTCGAAGCGGGCGCCCCCATCAAGGAGATGATCCTGACCGACTACCGCGCCGTGGGGGACAAGGAGTACCCCTTCCGCGTAGAGATGAGAAGCCTGACGAAAGACTCGGTGACCATCATGGAAACAACCGAAATGGAGTTCGGCTCATCCAGAGTTGAGGAGCGGTTCTTTTCGACGGCCTATCTGCAGACGATACATTAGGAGGCTCTTTCATGAGAAAAATACTGATTCCCTTACTGGGCTTCCTGGCTATGGCTCCCCTTGCCGCCCAGCTTGTCTTCTATGGCGATTATGCGGCCGCTCTGACCGCCTCCGTCAGGGAGAACAATTACGATACCGCCCTGAATCCTGATAATCTATATGGGGTGAAGGACCTGAACCTCTCCCATGAGCTGACCGTCAAAATGGCCGGGGGAGACGAACTGGCCGATCTGGAACTGTGGTTTTCCCTGGGCCGCTACCCCGTGGGAGCGGGACTGCTCGCCGCATCCTCAGAGGATACCGTTTCCGGTGCCGACAGCCTTACCTACGCCCTGGTCGCGGAATCGGGGGACAGTATCTATTATTTTGACCTGATGCGGGCTTCGCTGGGATGGTCCTTTGGCGATTCCCTCCTGGTAAGGCTGGGACGGCAGTCCCTGCTGACAGGCTACGGCTACGGCTGGAACCCCATGGATTTCGCCAACCCCGTCAAGGATCCGGGAGATCCCGGGGCGGATCTGAAAGGCGTGGATGCCCTGTCTCTGCAGCTCCTTCCCCGGGACAGGGTGAACATGAAGGTTTACGCCCTTTACGACCGGGCCCAGGCAGAAACCGGGGCCGATTATGCCGACCTTATGGGAGGTGCGGAGATAACCTTCTCCTTCCCATCTCTGGAGATGAAGCTGACCGGTTTCCTGGAACAGGACGGTACCGAGGGGGAGGACAGCCGGGTTGACGGAGCGGGGGTCGGCTTTCTGGCCGATCTGGCAGGCCTGGGACTCTACGGCGAGGGCAGCCTGCTCTCGGGCAGCCGGGTACTCAGTCCCGATCTCCTGACACGGCGGGACAGCCTGCTGTTCTGCTTTCTCCTGGGTGCGGAATATGTCTTTCCCTCCGAAACATCCCTGGTGGCGGAATACTTCTATAACGGAGAAGGGTACGACAGAGGAGAAAGGGAGGAGATCCTCCGTCTCCTGAAGACGCGGACGGCCGGGGCGGACACTCTGTTCAGGCCGGGATACTACTCCCGCCACTATGTGCTGGTAAACGGTTCCCAGCCCCTTTACGGTATAAACTGCGAGGCCGGACTGATCCTGCTCTGTTCAGCCGATTCGGGCGCTTTGACCGTCATGCCCTCCCTGACCTGGAACGGGTCGGGCAGCTTCTCCCTTAACGGCCGGTATACGGGACTTTTAAATCCGGGGGGAGAGGAGAGCAGCGAAAACGCCCTGGCACCTGTCAGGCACTCATTCAGCATGGAAGGGCGATTCAGTTTTTAACGCTTTACCGGAGGATGGCCTTTTACTATATTGATAGTATGGACAAACTGATTCTGTTTTTTATTGACGGCATAGGCCTGGCGCCTCCCTCGGAAAACAATCTGATATCCTCTCTTTTTCAGAGGGAAACCGATGGGAGGGGCCTCGTTCCCGTAGATGATGTCCTTCATACGGAGACGTCCGTTCTACGCCCTCTGGACGCCTGTCTGGGGGTGGAGGGGATTCCCCAGTCAGCCACAGGACAGACCACGCTCTTCACCGGCGTGAACGCTCCCCGCCTGCTGGGGTACCACCTGACCGCCTTCCCCAATGAACCCCTGCTGCCCCTCTTCGAGGAGAGCAGCATCATGAAGGTTCTGGCCGACCGGGGAGTCAGAGTGACTTCGGCCAATATGTATTCCCGGGAATTTTTCGAAGAACGGGAGAAGGCGGCGAAAAACCGTTATCCCGCTTCAACCCTGACGATTAAGGCTTCGAAAGTCCCCTTCCGCATGATAGAAGATTACCGGGCGGGCAGAGCCGTATTCGCCGATATCACCAACGAGCTGATTATCAGCCGGGGCTATGATCTCTCGCCCATCGAACCGGAGCTGGCCGCCGAAAGGACCCTGGCTATCCTTGAGGACCAGGATTTTCTTTTCTTCGAGTATTTCATGACCGACCATTACGGGCATAAAAGGAACCGGGAGGGACTGCTCCGCAGTGTGGATGTCCTGGGACGGTACGTGACCGCCCTCACGGAGGGGCTGGATCTTGTCAGGGAAGCCCTTTTGATTGTCAGTGACCACGGCAACAGCGAAGACTTTACCACCGGTTCCCATACACGGAATCCCGTTCCCGGTCTGCTTATCGGGGGATCGGAGGAACAACGGCGGAAATTTGCCCGCTGCGGCGATCTCATGGATGCCTATGAATTTATGAAAGGGTATTTTACGTAGGGTAGCCTTTTAAAGTTATATTTTACTATAAATTTTCTATTTTCCTCTTGAAACACTATATATAGTGTGGTATTTGTATCTGAGAGGGGAATAACAATGCATATAGTAAAGCGTGACGGTACGCGTCAAAATTACGATAACCGAAAAATCCGCGAGGCCGTGATTAAAGCATTCAGAAGTGTCGATTCGGACCCGGAGGATAAAACGCTGGACGAACTGATCGGGAATATGGAAAGGGAGATTTTTTCCCGCCATGGGGAAGGTATTCCCGTAACGGTTGAGTTTATCCAGGATCTGGCGGAGAAACATCTCATGGAGATGGATCTCTTTCCTGTGGCGAAAAGTTATATTCTCTACCGGGAAGAACACGGCAGGAAAAGAAGCGGTCGGACTGCTCTGCTGGCCAAAATCCCTCCCCCCTCCGACGGGGAAAAGGGTGAATCCCTTTCCAATCTGATGAGGAAGATACAGGATACCTACAGGGAGGACGTCTACGATCTCTCTCTCCTCCACCATAAGTTCGCCGCCTTTTTCAAGGAGGGTATCTCCCGGGAAGAGGGCCTGAGGCTTCTAGTGAAGGCCGCACTGGAGCTGACCATGCAGGATGCTCCTGACTGGGAATTCATCGCTTCCCGCCTGGAGTATTACCGGTTCAGCGAATCTCTCGGGCCCTACCTCAGGAAAAGGGGGATAGACTCGTTCTACGGGAAGATTCTCTGGATGACCGGGGAAGGTCTTTACGGAGAGTATATCCTGGAACATTATCCGAAGGCGGATGTGGACTTTTTTGAAGAACAGCTGGCGGAAGAACGGAACGAGCTCCTAACCTACAGCGCCCTTGATCTGCTGATCAAAAGGTATCTGATAAGGGACAGGGAAAACCGCGTGGTTGAAACGCCCCAGGAACTGTTTATGGGTATTGCCATGCATCTGTGCATGAATGAAAAAGAGAACAGGCGGGACTGGGTCCTAAAGACCTATCGCATGCTCAGTCTGCTTCAGGTAACCATGGCCACTCCCACCCTCTCGAACGGACGCAAGCCCTTTCATCAGCTCTCCTCCTGCTTTATCGATGCTGTCCCCGATTCGCTGGACGGAATCTACCGGAGCATCACCAGTTTCGCCCAGGTTTCCAAATACGGGGGCGGCATGGGACTCTATTTCGGAAAGGTGCGGGCCGTGGGATCTCCTATCCGCGGGTTTAAGGGAGCCGCCGGCGGCGTCATCCGCTGGATCAAGCTGGCTAACGATACGGCCGTGGCGGTGGATCAGCTGGGCGTGAGGCAGGGTGCTGTGGCGGTCTATCTGGACATCTGGCATAAGGATCTGCCCGAATTTCTACAGCTCAGGACAAACAACGGCGACGACAGAATGAAGGCCCACGACGTCTTTCCCGCTCTCTGTGTCCCCGACTACTTCTGGCAGAAAGTCGGCGAGGGGCTCGAAGGGGACTGGCAGCTCATGTGCCCCCATGAGATACTTTCTGTCAAAGGGTACTCCCTGGAGGACAGCTGGGGTGAGGAGTGGACCGCGAAATATAAAGAGTGCCTTGACGACAGGCGCATAGAAAAGCGTTCCATCCCCTTGAAAGACCTTGTCCGTATGATCATCAAATCCGCCGTGGAAACGGGAACGCCTTTCATCTTCAACCGGGATCACGTGAACCGGATGAATCCCAACGGCCATGAAGGCATGGTGTACTGCTCCAATCTCTGCACCGAAATCGCCCAGAACATGAAGCCCTCCCGGCTCAAGTCACGCACGTTCACCGAAGAGGGTGATCCCGTTGTCATAGAGGAGACGGTTCCCGGGGATTTTGTGGTTTGTAATCTGGCCTCCCTTGTTCTGGGGAACATCGATACGGTGAAGCCCGGCGAACTGGAAGATATCGTCCATACCGCTGTCAGGGTTCTGGATAACGTCATCGATCTGAATTTTTATCCCGTTCCCTATGCGAAAATCACCAACCGGAAGTACCGTCCCGTAGGTCTGGGTATCAGCGGCTACCACCACGCCCTGGTTCAGGCGGGGCTGACCTGGGAGAGCGACGCCCATCTGGCCTGGGCCGACAGGATTTTCGAAAGAATCAGCTACGCCTCGGTGGACGCCAGCTCCGCCCTGGCCGCCGAGAAAGGCTCCTATTCCCGGTTCACCGGCTCCGATTGGGAGACGGGGGCCTTTTTTGACAAGCGGAACTACGGCGGTGAAAGATGGGACGCACTTCGCCGCCGGGTGGCCGAAAGGGGCATGAGAAACGGGTATCTGCTGGCCGTGGCGCCCACCAGTTCCACCTCCATCGTGGCCGGCACCACGGCGGGAATCGATCCGGTCATGAGCAAATTCTTTCTGGAAGAGAAAAAAGCCATGACCGTTCCCCGGGTGGCTCCGGGACTGAACCCGTCCACGTTCTGGCTCTATAAGAACGCCCACCATATTGACCAGAGATGGTCGGTCAAGGCGGCGGGAGTCAGGCAGAGGCATATCGATCAGGCCCAGTCCCTGAATCTGTACATCACCACCGAGTTTACCCTGAGACAGGTCCTGAATCTCTATCTGGACGCCTGGAAGGAGGGGGTGAAAACGGTCTATTACATACGGTCCAAATCACTGGAAGTGGAAGAGTGCGAAAGCTGTTCCGCATAGAAGCAAAGGAGAAGAAGAATCATGAACGAACAGCTTAGAAGGAAGCCCCTTTTCAATGAAGGGGGAGAATCGGATGTGAGCAAGAGGCAGATCATCGGAGGGAACACCACCAATCTGAACGATTTCAACAATCTCAAATACGGCTGGGTGTCCGACTGGTACCGGCACAGTATGAATAACTTCTGGATCCCTGAAGAGATCAACCTGCAGAGCGATGTGAAGGAGTACCGCCTCCTGAGCCCCGACGAGAGAAACGCCTATGATAAGATCCTCTCCTTCCTGGTCTTTCTGGACAGTATCCAGACGGCCAATCTGCCCGCCATGGGAGAATACATCACGGCCAACGAGATTAATCTGTGCCTGACCATCCACGCCTTTCAGGAGGCGGTTCATTCCCAGAGCTACAGTTATATGCTGGACACCATCTGCTCTCCCGAGGAGCGGAACGGCATCCTCTACCAGTGGCGGGACGATGAGCATCTTCTGGGGCGGAACAAATTTATCGGCGATCTGTACAACCGCTTCCAGGTTGATCCCAGCCCGGTGAATCTGGTCCGCACCGCCGTGGCCAACTACGTTCTGGAGGGAATCTATTTCTTTTCGGGCTTCATGTTTTTCTATAATCTCGGGCGCAACGGCAAGATGAGCGGCAGCGTGCAGGAAATCCGCTATATCAACCGGGATGAGAATACCCATCTTCTGCTCTTCCGCTCCATCATTCTGGAACTGAAGAAGGAAAGGCCCGAGCTTTTCACCGAGGAGCTGAACCGGGAGTACCGGGAGATGATCCGCCAGGGGGTGGAACAGGAGATAGAGTGGGGCTGCTATGTTATCGGCGACCGCATCCCCGGACTGACAGAGGGAATGATCCGCTCCTATATCCGCTATCTGGGAAACCTGCGCTGTACCGGGCTGGGCCTGAAACCGCTTTATGAAGGGGAGGAGAAGGAACCGGAATCCATGAAATGGATCGGCCAGTACAGCAACGCCAATATGATAAAGACCGATTTTTTCGAGGCGAAATCGACGGCCTACTCCAAATCGACGGCCCTGGTGGACGATCTTTAGGTTCCGTCCGGGGGGAAAGGCTTAGTTCCTCTCTTCCAGCCAGTCGGCGGTCATCTGAAGGACATCCTCTTTCTCTTCTCCCGTGATAAGGACGTGATGGCTGTTTTTCAGGCGGACTTCCATCAGGGGGCAACTTGCGTCCAGTCCGGCTTTTATGACCCGGCCCGCTTCCAGGGGCACCGATTCATCGGTTTCGGAAAGCAGGAGGAGCAGGGGGGATTTCACAGCCTTCATCTCCTTCTGTGCTATTTTCTGAAGTTTTCTCAGATGGGCCGCCTGGCGGGGAATATCGACTGTCCAGTACTCCTGTCCCAGAATTTTCCGGTCTTCCGAAGCATCCGGTTCCGGTTCCCAATTCTTCTTCAGGGGGCCGATAAGACGCCCCAGAAACGGAGTCAGATAGAAGAGTCTGTTTCTGACGGCCATGGCCGGCGCCAGAAGGACGGTGCGTCGGGGAGAGTAGCGGGAGGCCAGGATCAGGGCAAGAACGCCTCCCATGGAAAGGCCGACCAGGGAGACATCCTCATAGAGGGCGCTCAGGTCACGGTAGCAGTCCTCCACATGGAGAAGCCAGTCCCGCCATCCGGTGGTCATGAAATCTTTCCTGTTCGTCCCGTGGCCGGGCAGACGGGGCAGGGAAACGGTGTACCCCAGCTCATTCAGTTTTCGGGCCAGCGGGTAAAACTCCCCCGTGTATCCTGTAAAGCCGTGGATGATGAGAACGGCTTTACTACTGTTTCCCTCCAGATTGAGGGGTAGGGCTTCTTTGACGACTTTTGTTTCCATGGTTCTCTATTTTCCCGGCATCAGGGGCATCTGTCAATTCATTTCTGCGTAAACCGGCTGAATCGGTATTCCAGGCTTACTTCCGGAAGAAGAATCGGCACACGCCAGCCATGGTTCGCCTGGTATTCGTTGTAGTAAAGGACGCCGGCTTTAAGACCCAGAACACCCCTTCTGAAGGCATACCCACCATTCAGGTTTATTCCCGGACCGAATCCCGCGAAGGGATGGTCTATTATCGGATCTCTGTCCAGAAGTGTCCCCTCCAGAATATTGACGCATCCTATGTTGAGCCCGAATTCCGTACTCAGCCTGAATGGACTTTCCCCGTCTATCAGCTTATAGTAACCGGCGAAATCATAGGTGAATACGGTAAAGCCGAAAAAGGGGAAACCCACAGAGCCTTTTATTCCCCAGCGGTCTCCCAGATCATGCTGCAGCCCCACCTTGAGGGAGAGCATCTGATCCAGTTCCACGTATATGTCATCTGTAAAGGAAGGCGCTGCCAGAAGAAAGAGCAGCGCTGCCGCAAGAAGGTTTTTCCGGAGATTCATAAATATCCTCCCCGGGATTCGGGTTATCCTATTCTACGGGGTACCCTTTTCGCGCCCAGTCCCCGAACCCGTACCTTAAATTATAAACCCTGGTAAAGCCGGCGTCAATGAGAAGGCGGGAGGCCACGGTGCTGCGGTTTCCCGAAGCACAGTAAACCAGAATATCGCTGTCCCTGTAATCGTTCAGCTTGTCAAGGTTTTCCGCCAGGATCTGTACGGGAATCAGCTCGGCGCCGGGAAGATGACCGCCCCGGTATTCCCCTTCGGTCCGGACGTCAAGAACATAGGGACCGGTCTGAGACATCAGCTCGGCCGCTTCATCGGCGGTCACTTCCCTGTAGTGAGCCTCGGTCAGTTCTTTTACGACCAGCGTTCCCCTGAGGTCTCCCAGGGTAAAGGCGAAAGTTCCCGATTCCTTGATCTTCACATAGGGATCTTCCGTTTCCGGGCGGGGCATGGACGCGTTTATTCCCAGATCCGGCACGGAGAACACAAGGGGATTCCCCTGAATTTCGAATACAATATAATCTCCCCGGTAGACGGTGTAGTTCAGGGATTCAGCCGCGGTATCCACGGGAAGATAGCGTAAGCCTCCCGTCAGGGTACCGGAAATCTCATCTCCCTTTCCGCTGCTCTGGGCGGTACAGGAAAACAGGAAAAACAGGCTGAGTGACATCAGCAGGACGATTTTTTTCATACTTACCTCACTTATATATAGTGAAAATAATATATCCTGAGGGGAGAATCCAGTTTTTTTTTGCATTTTTGTTATATAACCTCTATAGTTATTTAACCATGAAATTCTGTGAAGCGAGGAAATAAATGAAACGGATTCTCACCATTGTCTCATTAATAGTCATACTATTTCTTAACAGCTGCGTCAGCAGCGAAATAAAGGGAGCCCGGGACGGGGACCTGAACGCCGTCAGGGAGTATGTGTCCCAGGGCGGGGATGTGAATGAAAAGAAAAACGGAGGCATGACCCTGCTTATGTATGCCGCGGCGGGAGGACATATTCAGATTATCGATTACCTGATGGCCCAGGGCGCCGATCTGAGAATACGGGATAACCGCGGCTATACGGCCTTTCTGCACGGCGCCTCTGCCGGCCGGAATATTTCACTCGATTCCCTTCTGGGATACGGGGCATCCCTGGAGGACCGGGACAACCAGGGAAGGTCCGCTCTGATGATCACCGTCTCCCGCGATCTGTACGGTACGGCGGAGTATCTCCTCAACAGGGGAATCGATCCACTGACAAAGGACAACAGCGGGTGGACTGCCCTTCTTCTGGCTTTGGATAAAAGCGCGGAATACGATGGGGGATTCCATAGGATTTACGATCTCCTCGCCGGCCGGGGATTAGGCTTTTCCATCACCGATGCTCCGGTGCCGGATATCGCCTTTCATGCGGCCCGTTCGGGCAACAGGGATGTTCTGGAGCTGCTTCTGGGAAAAGGGCTTGACCGGAATATACGGAACAGCCACGGCGACACCCTTCTCCATGCCGGGGTCCTCCATGAGGATATGGCTGCCTATCTGCTTGGGCTGGGACTGGATAAAAACGTTTTGAATCGGGAGAATGAGACTCCCCTGATTCTGGCCGTCAAAGGGGACGCCATCGACTCCGTCCGTCTGCTTCTGCGGGAAGACGCCTGGCTCGAGCAGAGGGACAGAGACGGGAAAACGGCACTACTCTACAGCGCCGATGGAGCCGAGCTGGAGATCCTTCGCATGCTGATCGTGGTGGGCTCCGATATTTTTATTACCGACAGGGAGGGAAATACGGCCCTTCACCTGGCCGCGAAAAGCGGTACCCCCGAAGGGGTTCGGCTGCTGCTGACTGCGGGCATTTACGTGAACAGTACCAACGGGGACGGGAAAACACCCTATGAGGTGAGCTTTGCCAATGTTACCAGGGGCGAAGAGATCCGCCGGATACTCGTGACGGCCGGCGCCGTTGTCCCTGAAACGGAGACCGAGAGTGCCGATCCTGCCGCTGCGGATGCGAATCTGGAGTCCATGGGAGAGGTGCTTGAGGCGGAGGAAACCGAAGATTTCGGCTTTATCATCGAACAGCCCGCCGAAGATGAGGTCGAGCCGGCAACGGAGAGTGAGGCGGCCGATGAACAGGTAGATACCGAGAATCCCGCCACCCCGCAGACCCAGGGGGAGGAAGAGCCCCTGCCGGAAGCGATCGCTGCGGATGATCAGGTTCAGGAGATTGAACCGGCTGTTCAGGATCTGCTTCTCTCATGGACCCGGATCAATCCCTCCCGGGCCAAAGGCTGGAACAACAGGGATAAACTGACCTCCCGGGGGCGCATCGTCCTCCGTTACGAAGGGGAGGGGAAAAAGGATGTGATAAGGGAATTCACCCTGCCCATGCAGGGCGTAAACGGCAAGGCGGGTTCTCTGGAGTTTGAAGCCGAATGGAACGGATCGGATCCGGTGACCCTTATCATGATCCTTGAGACGGAGCAGGGGAAATCCCTTATCAGCGAATATTCCCTGGGCGGAGATGCCGGGGAGGGACCTGTCCTGTTCGGTGACTTCCGCTACGAGTAATCCCCGAAGGAAAACCGTCCTCTATATCCCCAGGAATGCCATGATTCCCATGAGCAGAATCAGGGTCACCGGGGTGTAGAGGATGAGGATATTATTATAGAAGCGGCTCTCCTTTTCTTTCTCCTTTCCCAGAAAAACGGGAATAATAAAGGGGGGCGGTATAAGAAAAAAGATGATAAACGCATAGATCATCATCCTGTCCAGTTCCATAATATACCGGGAGGTTATCCAGCCCAGGGCCGTTCCGGCCAGAGCCACCGAGATAAGTCTGAGACCGATCAACCTGACTGCCGCTCCTTTTTCCCTCCTGTCGAAGCGCAGCTGGGAGCCGATGGTGAGAAGAATCAGGGGGGTGACAATCTGGGAAAGCATACGGGCCGATTCCAGAATCCCCCGGGTGACGGCCAGAGATGCTGTCTGCCTGTAAATCCCCGACAGGTTAAGAAAAAGGGCGGCGATAATGGCCAGGATGATGGGGGATTTGAGGAAGGAGGAGAGAATTCTCTTCAGAGAGGTCTTTTCGTGATTCTGTGATTCCAGCAGGGGAGCGTAGACAAACCAGATGAAGAACTCATGTCCCAGTCCCAGAAGCAGAATGGACGGCAGGTTTTCCGGGCCGAAGAGACTGGTGAACAGGGCCACACCCACCATGCCGAATTCGAAGCCCGTGAAAAAGAAGGGCGACAAGGGATAGGGGCTCAGCCCTGTCTTCCAGAAAAGATACCCCGCACCGAAGAGGATGAGGCAGACCAGGAATACCAGGGAGAAGAGAAGAAGCGAGGAGAGGTGAATCTCCATGGTCAGAAAGGAGAGAAACAGAATGGCGGGAAGTCCCCCCGTGACAATCAGGTTTTTCAGAGAACCAACCGCCTGATCGGGGAGAAGACCTGTCCTGTTGAAGACAAACCCCAGGGCCAGAAGAAAAAATATGGGGAAAAAACGGATAAACAGTTCGGAAGCCATGATTCAAGTATGAATTCTCAATAAACACTTGTCAATTGAAATATGAATGATAATATGGATAGATAAGAGGAGACATATTATGTATCAAGCGGACAGCGAACGTTACGATAATCTGAATTACAACAGGTGCGGCAACAGCGGCCTGATGCTTCCCGTTCTTTCCCTGGGACTGTGGCAGAATTTCGGATTTGATACACCCTTTGATAAAATCAGAGAAAAGATCTTTACCGCCTTCGACCTGGGGATAACCCATTTCGACCTGGCGAATAACTACGGCCCTCCCTACGGTTCGGCGGAAGAGAATTTCGGCAAAGTGATGGCGAAGGATCTTAAGCCCTACCGTGACGAGCTCATCATCTCCACCAAAGCGGGGTATGATATGTGGCCCGGCCCCTACGGCAACTGGGGCTCCCGTAAATACCTGACTGCCAGTCTGGACCAGAGCCTCAGGAGGATGGGACTGGACTATGTGGACATTTTTTATTCCCACCGCTATGACCCCAACACCCCCCTGGAGGAGACCATGGGAGCCCTGGCTTCGGCGGTGAAGCAGGGAAAGGCCCTTTACGCCGGAATCTCCTCCTATTCGGCGGACAAGACCCGCAAGGCCGCCAAGATTCTGGAGGATATGGGCGTGCCCCTGCTGATACACCAGCCCTCCTACTCCATGCTCAACCGCTGGGTGGAAGAAGAGCTTTTGGACGTGCTCAAAAAGACCGGAACCGGCTGTATCGCCTTTTCCCCTCTGGCCCAGGGCATGCTGACCGGCAAGTACCTGAACGGTATACCCGAAGGTTCCCGGGCCAGCCGGGCGGGAAGCCTTAAAAAGGAATTTCTGAACAAGGAAAATATCGCCCGTCTGAACGGTTTGGATGACATTGCCAAGAAACGGGGACAGTCCCTGGCGCAGATGGCCCTCGTCTGGGCTGCCCGGAGGCCGGAGGTGACCAGTGTTCTCATCGGTGCCAGCAGCAGCAAGCAGATAAAAGAGAATATCAGCGCTTTCGATAATCCCGACTTTACCAAAGAGGAACTGGAGGAGATTGATGCTTTCGCCCAGGAGAGCGGTATCAATCTCTGGGCCCGTTCAAGCAGTGACGGTAAAGCCTGATCGTAGAGTTCTGAAAGGCCGGGTTTCTCTTCCCGCCCCTGTTGGGGGAGGCTCCTGGCCGAACTTCCGGAGCAGGGACATTAACAGCTTGTCATAATACCTTAGTCGTGGCATAGTAGTATTATGGAAAAAACTCTGTTAGGAAGAACGGGACTGGAAGTTTCCCGAACGGCTTTTGGAGTTCTGCCTCTTCAGCGGGTGGATTTTACGACGGCAAAGAAGATTCTGCTCCGTGCCTATGAAGGGGGAATCAACTTCTTCGATACGGCCCGGGGCTACACCGACAGCGAAGAGAAAATCGCCCATGCTCTGTCTCCGGTCCGCAAGGACATTATCATTGCCACCAAATGCTCCGGTGCCAAAAACAGGAAGGATGTTCTGTCTCTTCTGGAAGTTAGTCTGAAAAAGCTGAATACCGATTATGTGGATCTTTTTCAGCTGCATAATCCCGACCACTTATCCGATCCTGACGATCCCGATTCTCTCTACGCCGGACTTCTTGAGGCCCGGAAGAAGGGTATGACCCGCTTCATCGGTGTTACCAACCACTCCCGGGAGAGGGCCCAGGCTTATGTGGATTCCGGACTGTACGATACGCTCCAGTTCCCGTTAAGCGCCATTTCCGATGAGGGGGATTTCGCTCTGGCCCGGTCCTGTGCCGATAAAAATATGGGGTTTATCGCGATGAAAGCCATGTGCGGGGGGCTTCTGAAGAGCGGCCGACCCGCCTTTGCCGGTCTGCGTCCCCACCGGCATGTGGTTCCCATATGGGGCATTCAGAGGATGGAGGAACTGGAGGAGTTTCTGGCGCTGGAAGAAAACCCGCCCGTTCTGGATGAGACGCTTAAAAGGGAAATCGCCCGTGACAGGGACGAGCTCTCCGGTGAGTTTTGCCGGGGCTGCGGATACTGTCTGCCCTGTCCGGCGGAGATTCCCATACCCATGGCCGCAAGGATGGGGCTTATTCTCAAACGGCTGCCGGCGGAACGGTTCGGGGACGGCGAGTGGCAGGAGAAGATGGCTAAGATTGAGAATTGCATAGACTGCGGCGCCTGTGAGACACGCTGTCCCTACGGGCTCGCCACCAGAACACTTCTCAGGGATAACCTGAGGGAGTATAAGCTATGGCTTCCTGTCCGTTCTGCATCGATATGAATTCCTTTGAGTACGGGAAACTCGGGATTGACGACCGGGAAATTGAAGCCCTGCAGGAAGAGATTCTCGCGGCAGGCTTTTCCGGGACCTGTACCGTCCTCAAGCTTGAGAATTACCAGACCCTCCATAATCAGGATAAGCCCCTTTGAAGGAGACGACTGTATCCGTCGGACCGGTGCCTTCTCGTTAACGGGTTTTCTTGTTTCTGAACATCATTTCGTCGGCCCTTTGAAAGAGCTCATCGTAATCCCTGTGAATGTCCGGATTAAAAATCTCATATCCCGCACTGAGCGAAAGGGTGAAGGGATTATTACTTGTCCTGTTCCAATCCTCAATATTTCGGTTTATACGGTCCAGGACTTTTTTGACAATCTGCGTTTCTTCCGTCTCAAGGATAATCACGAATTCATCGCCTCCGTACCGGGCTAACGTATCTGAAGCCGAGAGGGAGTGGTCCAGAATTGTCCCTGCGGTCTGGAGTATTTCATCCCCCTTGTCATGGCCGTAGGTATCATTGATGTTCTTGAATTTGTTCAGATCGATAACAACCAGGGCAAAGGGGCCTTTTCTGGTATATTGCTCCATTCGGCTGTATATCCTGGTCTCAAAGCTTTGTCTGTTCCAAAGGCCCGTCAGATAGTCCCGATCGCTTCGTCTGCTCTCCAGAAATAGATAGATGATGAGAAGGGCAATGGAAAAGGAGGGCCAGGCGGTGATGATGCCGTAAAAGAGAAGCTGAAGAAGAGAACCGATGCAGGGGATCAGCGTATAGATCAGGACGGTCAGGAGGGTCTGCTTTTTAATTGTATCCCGATAATAGATGACGAGACCCAGTGCGGGGAGGATAAAGGAGTAGTTGATAATGGCAAATATGAACATTCCCGGTCCCCGGTGGTAAACATTCGCCCCGTCTATGTAAAACACATAATCGGTGAAAAGTGAATATACCATAAGAACGCATCCGGCGAAAAAGGGCAGCAGAAAAAGAAGGTGACTCGGGAGGGAGAAGCGCTTTTCCCTGAAAAGGGAAAACAGGTACAACAGGCCCAGGCTGACGGGAAGACTCTGGATACTGAGGTAGGCAAAGTTTACTGCGAATTTGATTTTATGAAGTGTATTCCCTCCGATGGGGAGATCACTACGCGAGAGAATATCGAGTAAAGAGATGATCAGGATAGTGAATGCCAGCCACGTTCTGTATCGGGCCGAGAGGGAAAGATCTCCGTTGTACCTATAGGTATGTATGATTATAATCAGAAGCAGAAGAATCGAAAATATATGAATATCGATGTAGTTATAATAATTGATGGCCATGATTTAATTTTTAACTTTTTACTTAAATAGTAGAAGGTAAATCGCAGAATAACAATCTCTTTTGGATTATTTGTATAAAAAATCCCGCTGAAGATGATTCAACGGGGAATCCGTCTTCCCCGGCTGTCCCCGAGAAAATTTTCCCTTTCCCTCCCGATGTAGTATAATCTATAGAAACAGACCCGAGGGAGGAACAATGGAACGATCGACCGTGTCTCATATTAAAGCGCTTGGATTCACGTGGCAGACAAGGGATCCTTTTCTCTTCTGCGTTCACCATAAGGACGGCTATCCGGCGGGTAACGAGGAACTGGGACCGGACGCTTCGCTGGACGGACGGGATCTGGGGCAGGACTTCACCTTAAAGGACGGGTGGCGCATGTACCACGGAGAGAGAATTCCCGGGTTTCCCTCCCATCCCCACAGGGGCTTTGAGACGGTCACAGCCGTTCTCAAAGGATTTGTCGATCATTCCGACTCCCATGGATCGGCCGGCCGCTACGGAAACGGTGACGTCCAGTGGATGACGGCCGGCTCGGGGCTTCAGCATTCCGAGATGTTTCCCCTGCTTGACCGCCATAAGCCCAACCCCCTGGAACTCTTTCAGATCTGGCTGAATCTGCCCGGAAGCAGGAAGTTCGCCGATCCCTATTACACCATGCTCTGGGCCGAAGATATTCCCCTGTTCCGGGAAGAGGATGAAAGGGGCCGGAAAACGGAAGTGACTCTCATTGCCGGAAGGCTGGGGAATGTGAAAGCCCCTGATCCGGCTCCCGATTCCTGGGCCTTTGGAACCCCAAATGAAGTAGCCATCTGGATTATAAAAATGGCCCCCCGCGCCGGATGGACCCTTCCGGCAGCCTCGCCGGAGATTAATCGTTCTCTCTATTTTTATGAGGGTGAGTCCCTTGACGTCGACGGTGTCGCTATTCCTTTCTACCATTCGGCAGACCTTTCTCCGGAGAAACCTCTGAGGATTAAAAACGGAGACGAAGAGGCCTCCCTGCTTCTGCTTCAGGGAAGGCCCATCGGCGAGCCGGTCATTCAGCACGGTCCCTTCGTTATGAACACGGCGGAAGAGATCCGCGATGCCTATAACGATTTTCAGCGGACCCGGTTCGGCGGATGGCCCTGGTCAAGGGAAGATAATGTCCATGGCAGGGAGAAAGGGCGGTTCGCCCGTTACGCCGACGGGCGGACTGAGGAGAAACGGGGAGACTGATACCTTAGCGCACCCGGTTCCCGAATCGTTTCAACACTCCTTCAAGGGCTTCATCGGTGTCCGCGTCAAAGAGAATCCCTTCGTCGGCGACCTCTGTAAAGGCATGGGTGATCCCTTCCCCGCGGAGGAGCCCGCCCAGTCCTTTTTCTCCGGAATAATCTAGAATCCTTCGGTACAAGGTGGCCCGGATGAGGGGAGGATGGCCCTTCCTGCCGCCGCAGACCGGATGAATCACATCGGACTCGCTGTCCCTGAAGGCTTCCCTGAGCAGACGTATCGTATCGGGCAGGACAAAGGGGTAATCCACGGGGAGCATGAAAAAACCGGGTGAATCGCCGGGCAAGCTCTCTACGCCGGTTGTCACCGAGGTGTACATCCCTTCGGCATAGGCGCTGTTGAAAAGAGGAATGACATTCTGCTGCCTAAGCCTCTCCGTAAGAAGTTCCGCCTTGTGTCCGGTTACGGCGAAAATCCGCGTCACCCCTCCTTCCTTCAGGAGCCTGACGACCCGGTCGATCAGGATCTCCGTACCAACGGGACAGAGCGGTTTGAAACGGGACATCCGGCTGGAATAACCGGCTGTCAATATGATTCCGTCGGGATTATTATTCACCGCTCCTCTCCGGAGCGCGTCTTTTCTCTATCAGCTGGGCCATTACGCTCACGGCGATCTCAGCCGGTGTTTCCGAGCCTATCTCTAACCCGATCGGCGCCGTCACCCGCTCCAGGTCGTGTGGAGTGAAACCCTTCTGCTTTAAGGAGTCGTAAATCATGGCTATTTTCCGGCTGCTGCCCATCATGCCGATATAGGAGGCGTCCGTTTTCAGGGCCTGTTCCAGGACATCCCTGTCATAGCGGTGTCCCCGGGTCATGATGACGATAAAGTACCGGGATCTTCCGGTCATGGCGGAAAAGCAGTCTCCGTATTCCGGCTTAACCAGAACCTCCCTGGCCCGGGGGAAACGTTCTTTTGAAGCAAACTCCGGCCTGTCATCCACCACTACCGTATCGAAACCGGCGAAATCGGCCAGTTCCGCCGTTTTTAGACCCACGTGGCCCCCCCCGAGTATATAAACGCAGAAATTCCTCTCCAGGGCTTCGGCCAGAAAAAAGCAGCCGTCCTTCTCTTCGCTTCTGGCGTAGACGGGGGCCTGTCTGTGAGGACCGTCCCCCTCGCTTTCCCAGGGATCGTATGAGAGGGCCAGAGATGTTTCCAGTCCCTCCGGAGTTTTCTGAATGCGGGTAATCAGATACCCCCGGTTCGCTTCCGTGAAGAGGGCCTCCATCCCTTCCGTTCCTCCGTCTATCCCCTGAATCAGCACTTCCGCCCTTCCGCCGCAGGTCATGTCGACGCCCTCAACCGTTTCCCCATCCAGAAGAAACTCGCATATGCGGCTCTCTCCCGTTTCCAGACAGATCAGCGCCGTCTCGATGACTTCGGATTCGATTTTACCGCCGCCGACGGTTCCCGTAATCCTTTTGTCTCTGCTTACCAGCATTTTGGAACCGGCTCCCCGGGGTGTGGAGCCCTCGCTTTCCAGAACGGTGGCCAGGGCAAACTTCTCTTTATTCCGGCAGAGTTCCGCTGCCTCGGCGGTTATGTCTTTCATCCCCCCATTATAGCGGCATTTTTCCTTTTGGCATAGGCGGATATGACCGCTCGATTATCGGGAACGGCATAGGCTGCGTCCCGCTCCCTTTGATTCCAAAGGGCGGGTCCCCCGGGGGAAAAGGGTGATGGCGAATGCGACTCGGGGGACTCTTTTTCTTCTCCGGAGGGCGAATTGCTTGATCAGATCGGGGGATTTTTCTAAAATTGGTCTAGAATAGTGTGAAAAAGATCAATCTTAAGGAAGAAAAAATCATGGTTAAACACGTTGTCATCATGGCCGGGGGAGCGGGAAAGCGTCTCTGGCCCGCCTCGAATAGGGATACTCCCAAACAGCTCCTTGAACTGAACAAGGGAAAATCCCTGTTATACGGGACGCTGGAGAGGGCGTTCGCCCTGAACGTGGAAGGCCATATCATTATCGTTACCCATCAGAATCAGGTGGAGGGATGCATCGCCGCCTGCCGGGATTTCTCCGAAGATCAGAGGGGGAAAATCCTCATTCTGGCCGAACCGATCGCCCGGAATACAGCTCCCGCCCTGGCTCTGGCCGCCCAGTGGATAGGAAATCACTGTTCCGTGGAGGATACGGTCCTTGTTCTGGCGGCGGATCATCTTATTTCTCCCCTAGAGGCTTTTATCAGGGATGTTGAGACCGCTTCCCGTCCCGCCGAAGAAGGTTTCCTGGTCACCTTCGGCATCGTCCCGTCCTTTCCCTCCACGGGCTACGGTTACGTGGAAGCATCCGTGGGGGATGCCCCTGTCCGGGACGTTCTGTCCTTCCGGGAAAAACCCGACCGGGCCACGGCCGAGGATTTCCTTACCAGGGGTAATTATCTCTGGAATTCCGGTATGTTCGCCTATTCTGTGAAGACCTTTCTGGAGGAGCTTGCCCAGTCATCCCCTGATATCGCCGGCCCTTTTTCCGCTCTGGAAGCTTCGTCCTTTCCCCTGGTAACCCGTGACAATGTCCGAATCCCCGCCAGTCTGGAGGCGATCGGGGACGCCTACGGGAAAACCGCCTCCGATTCGGTGGACTACGCCGTTATGGAGAAGAGCCGCCGCATCAAGGTTGTACCCGCCACTATGGAGTGGAACGACGTGGGCAGCTGGGACGTGATTGCCGAGGAGAAACTCACCCTTCCCTCGGATATTCTGGGGGAAGAGGATAAATCCAACTATGTATACAGCGATATGCCCGTGGCCCTCTGCGGCGTGGAAAATCTCATCGTCGTGGTAAAGAACGGAGCCGTTCTGATCTGCCGGAAAGGCGAGAGCCAGCAGGTCAAGGATGTGGTCGATTATCTGAAAGATTCAGGGCGGGAAGAACTTCTTTGAAATTCTCCGTGATCCTGTCCGTTTTCGTCCTTTTTGTCCTGGGCGGGTGCCGGATTGATTATGATCTGGCCGGAGGGGAGGACGACGAATCCATCCCCGACCTCTATATGGAGGGAATCAGCCAGATTCAGACCACCGGGGACGGCAGGGCTCTGGTCGTGACTGCGGACAGCGCCTCCATCTTCTCCGAGGAGGGTGAGACCATTTTCGGAAATCTTACTTTCCGTGACATGGGGGAGGACGGTTCCCTCCAGAGGCTGGGGTCGGCGGGAAAAGTCCGGCTGTTCAATAAAAACGATGCGGATCTGGAGGGCGGCGTCAGAATCGAATCCTACGTGGATGACGTCAGGATTGACGGGGACGCCTTTTTCTGGAAAGATGAGGATCAGCTGCTTTCCGCGCCGGAGGACAGTGTGGTGACCATGGTTCGCGAAGGGGAAACGGAAATCTCCGGAGCCGGGTTTCAGGCCGATTTCCGTCTCAATGAAATTCAGTTTGACAAGGGCGTCAGAGGGGAGCTGCAGCTTGAAGAATAGTATTCTGCTTATTTTGGTCCTGCTGCCGGGGTTCTTCCTGGCCGCTGAGACCTACTCCTTTTCGGGGGACCGGTCCTTTTCCGTCATGAGGGAAGGCGAGGAAATCACCACCATAGAGGGAAATGTCTCCATCCTCTCCGAATCGAAGGAAATTTATGCCCGAAGTGTATCCATCACCGGGCTGGATGATCCTGAATTCGGCGGCGAGGGGGATGTCCGGGTTGTGGATCTCGAAAGGGACATGGAGCTGAAGGCCCAGGAGTTTACCTACTCCTCCTCGGGGAACATGCTGCGTGCCAAGGGGGATGTCCGAATGGAGGACAGGTCGAACGATCTGTTTATCCGGTGTCAGCTCCTGACGGTGATGGAGGAGAAGGACCAGGTCGTCATGGAGATAGGTGTGCGCCTTTTCAAGGATGACATTATCTGCCGCAGCCAGTACGCTTTATATAAAAGAGAAGAAAATCTGCTGGAACTGACCGGCTTCCCCGTGGTATATAAGGGGGAGGACCAGTACAGGGCCGACCGAATCCGGGTTAATCTGGAAACCGACGAAATAACCATGTCCGGCCGCATAGAGGGGTCTCTGTACACTTCCCGGGAGGAGACCGATGTTCCGCCGGATGAGTCCGGTGACGGTGGTGTGGAAACGGTCCAGGAGGATTCGGATGAGTGAGAAGGAGCCCCGGCTGAGAGTCGAGGGGCTGAAGAAAGTTTTCCGTAAGAAAGTCGCCGTAAGGGATGTTTCCTTCTCCATGGGTGAAGGGGAGATTGTCGGTCTTCTGGGACCCAACGGAGCGGGAAAAACAACTTCCTTCTATATGGTGGTGGGATTCATCAGACCAACCCAGGGAAAGATCTACCTGAATAATGAGGATATTACGACCATGGCCATGTACCGCCGCGCCCGCCTGGGAATTTCCTATCTTCCTCAGGAGCCCTCCGTTTTCAGTAAATTGACCGTGGAAAAGAATATCTGGGCCGCGCTGGAGGCCCGGAACGATATCGGTATGGCCGAGAAAAAGGACCGTCTGGAGAGTCTGATTGACGATCTGGGTATAGAGAAGGTCCGCCGGCAGAAAGCCTATACCCTATCCGGCGGGGAAAGGCGCCGGACCGAGATAGCCCGTTCCCTGGCCATGGACCCCCATTTCCTTCTCCTCGACGAGCCCTTCGCCGGAATAGACCCCATCGCGGTGTACGAGATCAAAAAAATCGTCTCCCATCTGTCGGAAAGGGGTATCGGCGTCCTAATTACCGATCACAACGTGCGTGATACCTTGGAAATTACCGACAGATCCTATATAATGAATCTCGGCGAGATCGTGGTAAGCGGTTCTCATCAGGAACTTGTTAACAGTGAGCTGGCCCGGAAGATATACCTGGGCGACAATTTTTCCATGTAAAAAGGGAGCTTAAACGGACCGTGCAGTCTCAGAGTATCGTACTGTCGCAGGAACAGAAACTAAAACTCTCTCCTCAGCTTTTTCAGTCCATACAGCTGATGGCTCTGCCTCTGACCGATCTGCAGCAGCGCATCAGGGATGAGGTGGAGAAAAACCCCGCCCTGGAAATTGTCCGCGAGAAGGGGGAAATCTCCCAGACCGATATGTCCGGCGGAGCGGAGCTGGAGAGGGCTTCCCAGGATTACGATCCCTTTGAAAACTCCTCCGATCCGGGTTACGAACCCCGGCTGACTAGCTATTCCGCCAGCGGGGAAGACACGAAACGCCAGTTCCTGGAAGGCGCCGTTTCCCGGGGGGAGACCCTTCAGGAACATCTGGAAGAACAGCTTAACCTGATGAAGAATCTTTCCGAAAAGGAGTACGATCTGGCCTACAGCCTCATCCACAATCTGGATGAGAACGGCTTCCACCGGGAAGCGCCCCTTGTCCTGGCCGAAGGGGATGAGGTGCTGGTCGACAGGATCCTCCCCCGACTTCAGTGCCTTGATCCGGTCGGCTGCTGCACCACCGATGTCATGGAGTCCCTGAAAGTGCAGGCCGCCCACAGGAGCGACAGCCCTTCGGATATTATCGATTTTCTCGACGGGATCATCCCCCATCTCCGGGACAACAAACATGACGCCCTCCTGAAGGAGTCGGGACTAACCGAAGAGGAGTTCCAGGAGCATCTGGATTTTATCCGAACTCTCACACCCTATCCGGGGCGTCTTTACTCCTCGGACAATCTCTCCTATGTCATTCCCGACCTGCAGGTGAAGCTGGAAGGGGATGAGCTGGTTATCTATCTGAATGACAGCCCGGTACCCGAGTTGAGGATCAACAGCTACTTTGAGGAACTGGACGGAATTAAAAAGCAGGACAGGGAGATCAAGCAATTCGTCGGTTCCCATGTGAAGGACGCCCGCTGGTTTATCAACAGTCTGGAGCAGAGAAACCGGACTCTCTTAAGGGCCGCCCGGGCCATTGTCGAGCATCAGCGGGAGTTCTTCCACAAGGGCGCCAAGGGACTTGTCCCTCTTACCTTGAAGGACATAGCCGCCGAAATCGACGTTCATGAGGCCACCGTTTCACGGATAACCACCAATAAATATGTCCAGACCGAGTGGGGCATCTTTGAACTGAAATATTTTTTTACCAATTCCATCTCCGGTTCCGGGTCCTCCTATTCCCGTGAGGCGGTTAAGGAGATTATCAAGGAAATCATAGAGGCCCACGAAGGACCTAAACGTTTATCCGATCAGAAAATCTCCGATATCCTGGCGGAGCGGGGCATAAACATCGCCCGGCGAACCGCCGCCAAATACCGCAAAGAACTGGACATCGATTCTTCCTACGGCCGCTGACACCTCTTCGCTCAGAGCGTGGAATTGTTTGAATTTCACCGCAAAGGGCATTATATTTAAAGTATCACCGACCGGGAGAGATTCAACGGGCGGACATTTATAGGAGGTCTATATGACAGTAGAAATCAAAGGTGTTCATAATTACCATGTTAGCGACAAGACCAAGGAATACCTGGACAAGAAATTGAACCGGATCACGACTTTCGAGGATTTGATTCAGGACCTTCATGTCAGTATTACCAGAGAGCAGAGCAGCGAGTACAAAGTAAGTTCCGATCTGCACTACCGCTGGGGGACGGTAGCTCATGTGACAGTTAACGACAGAGATCTTTACAAAGCGATAGATACCTGTTTTGATAAAATTGACCATAAGACATCAAAAGAAAAGGAAAAAATCAAGGAACATTAGATAAAATTATGCTATAATTGGGGTGTGATGAAGAAATTTACCGTTCTCGATCTTCTTGAACTAGATCTGAAACCGCCCCGAAATCTTGACCTGAAGTGTCTTTGCGGACGCAAAGGTCTGATTAGAGAGATTCCCCTGCCCGAAATCAATCGGCCGGGGCTGGCTCTGAGCGGTTTTTTTGAACTGTTCGTAGGTCAGAGGCTGCAGGTTTTCGGGCAGGGGGAGTTCGCCTATCTTCAGAAGCTGGAGGGGGAGGGAAACTTCGAATACGTGGAGAAGTTTTTCGCCATCAATCCTCCCTGCTGCATTTTCAGTCACAGTCTGACGCCCAGTGCCCGTTTTCAGGAACTGGCCGAGAAATACGGGGTCGCCATTCTTCAGACGACCCTGGAATCGTCGGACTTCTCGGTAAGACTTATTCAGGTTCTCAGCGATATCTTTGCCCCTCAGAAGACCCTTCACGGCGTTTTTGTGGAAGTCCACGGAACCGGGGTTCTGATAACCGGGGAGAGCGGAGTGGGAAAGAGCGAGACGGCTCTGGAGCTTATTGCCCGGGGGAACAGGCTCATTGCCGATGATGCGGTTCTTCTCAAGCGTCTCAATGGAAACATGCTAATGGGCTATTCCACCAACCCCGCCATGTCTTCCCACATGGAAATCCGCGGCATGGGGATCGTCAACGTGGCCCAGGTTTTCGGGATAGGCGCCGTTAAAGAGAGCAAGCAGCTCGAAATCGTGGTGAATCTGGAAGACTGGCAGGTGGGTAAGATATATGACCGGATGGGAACGAAAGGCGAGACGGTCAATATTCTAGGGGTTAATGTTCCCAGCATAACTATCCCCATTAAACCGGGAAGAAATATTCCCATCATTATAGAAACCGCCGTATTAAACGAGCGGCTCAAGCAGAGGGGCTATTTTGCCGCGCGGGAGTTCAACAAGGATATTATCCAGTGGCTCGAGAGCGAGAATGCCCGGAAGCTGTATTTTGATAATTTCGGATAACCGGCAGTCAGGCGAGAGCAGACACCCGGAATCTTATTAGGATTGAGAATGGTAAAACAGGACGTAGTGATTAAAAATAGAGCCGGCCTACATGCGAGACCCGCATCGATGATAGTTCAGACGGCGGCAAAATTTTCCTCCAATATCTATATCCATAAGGATGATGTTCAGGTCAACGCCAAATCCATCATGAATTTGCTGACCCTGGGCGGAGCATATAAGACGGAATTGCTCATCTCTGTGGAAGGGGAGGATGAAAAGGAAGCCCTCGATGCCATCGTGGCTCTCTTTGAATCCAAATTCGAGGAGTAGGGCTCTCTGAACCATCCCGGAAGATTCAGGGCCCGGTCCTTTAATACGGCCCTATTCATATCCCTTGTGCTGGTCGTCCTTTTCTTCCTCATTATCGGTCGTTCCTTAACGGGATTAATCCGCTTCGGGCCGGGAGCTCTCAGCGGTACGTCGATACTTATCCTCTGTCTGATAATTTCTCTGCTCCTCATTACCATGGGGGTTCATTTCTACTACTTCTTCCTGAAGAAGCGGGAAGGACTCAGGCTGCAGATACAGCTGGTTCTGGTTTTCATAATTCTGATTCTGGCCGCCTCTCTTCCTCAGAGCCTCCTCTCCCTCCATGTTCTGGAAGGGGTCATGCAGTTCTGGGTCGGAGAGGAGCTGGAGGCGACCCTGGAGGACAGTTCGGAATTCGTCCTCTCCTATTACGGCATGGTCAGTGACAATCTCTATTCCCTGGGGAGGAGCACCATCCTGGGGGAAATGCTTGACGAGTATGTAAGGGGGGGGGAGTTCCCCTGGAAGAAGCTCAAGGAGCTTAATCTTTTCATCGAAACAGTTCAGATCTTTTCCGGGGAGGGAGAGGAGCTTTACGGGAACGAAGACCTCGCCGTGGAGCGCGGTTTTACCACGTCCTATTCAAACAGCTACCTTCCTGTAAGAACCAGCAGCGGCCGGGTTATCCTCAGCTATATCCGCAAGGAGAAGGGAATCAGTCTCGTTCTTACCGCCTCCCTTCTGAGCGGAACGGCCGAGATAGGAAGGAGCCTTGAAGCCCAGCTGGACAGACTCCTGGGATACAATCAGTTTCAGCAGGACAGCCTCAGGTGGAAACTCTATTTCTTTATTTTTTTCGTCTTTCCCCTGCTGCTTATCTCCATAAACCTGGCCATTCTCTTTGCCCGGACCTTGATCACTCCCATTAATGAACTGGGGCAGGCCTTGAGGAAAGTCACCGAAGGGGATTATAATTACCGCATCTCTCTGGATGAGGGCGGCGGGGTCTATGATTTCTATGTGGATATATTCAACGAGATGATCGACGAGCTGAACAGTTCCCGTTCCGAACTAGTCCAGACAGAAAAGATAGGCGCCTGGAGGGATATTGCCCAGCGGCTGGCCCATGAGATCCGCAATCCTCTGACTCCCATTAAATTGAATGCCCAGAGGATACTCCTGAAGGCCTCGGACATGGATGAGGAAACTCAGAAATATCTGCTGACCCCCATGAACAGAATCCTGAAGGAAGTGGATGAGCTTGACCTACTCCTCAGAGAGTTCAGGGAATTCGCCGGACAGAGGGCTCCCGTGCTGAAGAAGCTTGAACTGTCCCGTCTCATTGACGAAGTATGGGACAGCTACGGGAAGAAGAAGGACGATGTGATTTTCTCTCTCCATGATGAAGAGGAGGGAAGGGTTATCCTGGGTGATTCCTCCCAGCTGAAGCAGGTCTTCCGCAATATATTTTCCAATGCCATGGAGGCGATGGAGTTCCGGGGACGCCTTTCCGTAAGGCTGACCACCATAATTAAGGGAACATCCGGTTTCTGCCGGATAGCCATAAGGGACTGGGGCAGGGGAATCGACGAGGAAACCCTGACCCGCATTTTTGAACCGTATTATACCACGAGAAAGACCGGGACCGGACTGGGGCTTCCGATCGTGGAACGGATTATTACCGATCATAAAGGCCGGATCTGGGTGGAGTCCTCTCCCGGGGAGGGAACGGTTTTTTATATTGATCTGCCCATAGGGAGGGAGTTGTGAAAATACAGCCGGGTAACATTCTTATTATAGACGATGAAGATTCCATCCGGGATACTCTCAAGGAGATACTGGAGGACGAGGGCTATAATGTCTATACGGCCGAAGACGGGCCGGAGGGGCTTGTCCTTCTATCGGATAACGAGATAGACGTTGTATTCCTTGATGTCTGGCTTCCCCGCCGGGGCGGGATAGATGTCCTGCAGGACATAAAAAAAGAGAAGCGGGACACGGAGGTCATTATTATCTCCGGACACGCCAACGTCGACCTGGCCGTAAAAGCCATAAAACTGGGGGCCTATGATTTTCTGGAGAAGCCCCTCGATATCGGCAAGGTGCTTACCCTGGCCAGAAAGGCGGCGGAGCTGAAGAGCCTCAAGACGGAAAACCGCTCCCTGAAGAGCCGCCTTGAGGGGACGGAGCAGGTAGAGCTCATCGGTGATTCCAATGAGATCAACCGAATCAGGAAAGTTATCAGCCAGGGCGCCCCTTCCGATTCGCGTATCCTGATTCTGGGAGAGAACGGAACGGGCAAGGAGCTTATCGCCAGGATGATTCATCAGAAGAGTCCCCGGGCCTCCATGCCCTTTATTGAGGTCAACTGCGCGGCCATACCGGACAATCTGATAGAAAGTGAACTTTTCGGCCATGAAAAAGGGGCTTTCACCGGTGCGGTGGGGAAAAAAAAGGGCAAGTTCGAACTGGCCGACGGGGGGACTCTGTTTCTTGATGAAGTAGCCGATATGTCTCTGAACGCCCAGGCCAAAGTTCTCAGGGCCATACAGGAGATGGTTTTCGAACGGGTCGGAGGTGAGGAGTCCGTCCGGGTGGATGTCAGAATTATCGCCGCTACCAATAAGGATATCCGTAAGGAAGTGGAGGAAGGGAATTTCCGGGAGGACTTATACTTCCGCTTAAGCGTCATCCCGATCGATGTGCCGCCCCTTCATGAAAGAACCGGCGATGTTATCCTTCTGCTCAAGCACTTTATCTCCCAGTTCTCCGGAGGAGGCAGGCAGTTCTCGCCCGACGCTCTTGAGGAGCTTTCCCGCTATGTGTGGCCCGGGAATATCAGGGAGCTGAGGAACTTCGTGGAACGCATTAATGTCATGTGCGATGACAATCCCATCGGTTCCGATGCGGTCTCTTCCTTTCTCCACCGCTTTGAAGAGAGCGATAAGAAGAACGCGTCACCCTCTCCCCTGGGAGAATTCAGCACCATGAAGCTCAGTGAAGCCCGTGACGAATTCGAAAGAAAGATGATCATTGAAAAGCTTGAGGAAAACGGTTATAATGTATCCCGTACCGCCGGTGTACTGGGTTTGTATCCCGGCAATCTGCATAACAAAATCAAGAAATACGGGATAGAGATTAAGAAATGAAGCAAATGACTTCCCGCCAGAAAGAGATCTATGACTTTCTCGAGGCTTTTATCGAGCGGGAGGGATATTCGCCGTCCATTCGTGAGGTGGCCGGTCACTTCGGCATCTCCGCCATGGGAGCCCGGGATCATCTTCTGGCTCTGGAGAAAAAAGGGTATATTCAGAGCGGCAGCAATACGTCCCGTTCCTTTGTCCTGAGCCGGAGCAAAACCGAAGAGGTGCTGGAAATCCCCATACTGGGCCATGTGGCCGCGGGACAGCCCCTTCTGGCCGAGGAAAATCTTAACGGTTCCGTTAAACTGCCCTCCGCGCTTTTCAGCCATAACAGCCTCTTCGCCCTTTATGTGGAAGGGGACAGTATGATTAATGCCGGCATTTTCGAGGGGGACCTGGCTATTTTTCATCAGCAGGAACAGGTGGAGAACGGAGAGATTGTCGTGGCCATGGTGGAGGAAGCGGTTACTCTTAAGAGGTTTTACCGGGAGAAGAGCCGCGTCAGACTTCAGGCCGAGAATCCCGAGTATTCTCCCATTTATGCCAGCGACATCCGAATCCTCGGCCGTCTTGTTCATCTTATCAGAAATTACGATTAACCATGGAAAGAGTACATCTGCTTCTGGGCCCGGAAGAGGGCCAGAAAAAAGCCTATATAGAGCAAATAAAAGAGAATCTCCGCAAGGAACTGGGGGAGGAGCCGGAGAATTTCCGGTTTTATCCCGATGAGAAGGATCTCTCGGAGATCATTTCGATTATTTCCAACGGTTCCCTTTTCGCACCCCATCGGTTTGTCCAGCTGATGAACGTGGATGTTTACAAGGGAAAGCAGCAGAAAAGCCTGATCGATTACCTGTCCGGTCCCGCCGATGACGTCACTCTCGTCATGGTCAGCGAAAAGAATAGTGTCGATAAGAAACTGGAGAATGTCGTCCCCAAAAACGGAAGGAAAGTATTCTGGGAACTGTTTGAACGGGATCGTAAGAGCTGGGTTTATCAGTTTTTCCGGGAAAAGCGTATCAATATTGAGTCCGAAGCCGTGGATGACCTTCTGGAAATGGTGGAGAGCAATACGGAAGAACTGAAGAAAGCCTGCACCCTGCTGAACTTTTATTTTGGAGAGGGCTCGGAGATCGGAACTGACGATGTGGACCGTATCCTCTATCACAGCAAAGAGGAGAGCGTCTTTACCCTTTTTGATAAAATCGCCGCCCGGGATATGGAGGGCGCTTTGGAAAGCTACGCCAAGATTCGTCTTTCCGCTTCGGGAGAGATGGTTCAGATACTGGGGGGGCTTCTGTGGCAGATCAAGAAACTGCTGGATACGGCCCTGCTCCTGGAGGGGGGGATGAATCCTCAGCAGGCATTTACCCAGTTGAAAATCTTCGGCAAAAAGAGACAGTCCCTCTTTCTTCAGGGCACGAGAAACTACTCCTCCGCCGAACTGCAGAGGGCCGTCATGCTTATTGCCGAATACGACAGCAACGCCCGCTCCTCCCGCAAGGAGATGCAGAAACCCATGATGGATATCTTCTTTTACGAGCTGATGCGCTAATCCTGGGAGGACGTATTTTCGGCGTCGGGATTGTAGTGCAGAATCCTTATGGTCTGGGTCGCCCGGCGATGACGGATTTTGACATACAGGGTGTTCTTGGACGCATCATAGAGCCATCCGTCGGAGTAACGCTGAAAGCTTCTGTCGCTCTTCCAGCGGATGCCGTGCATCTGAAGCTCCGTAAAGGGCGGGATTCCCCGAATAATGAAATAATGCTCCGAACCGATGGGAAAGTCCACGTTTATGACCGTTTCCCGGGGCGTGCTGTTCACTGTCATTTTTGAGGAAGCCGTATAAGCCCAGGCTCCGGCGCCCAGCTGGTTTTTCAGGCTGATTCTCCGGGGCCGGTAGGCGGAATTGCTCAGGAGGGTATATACCTCTTCGGGGGGAATCGATCCCTCCTGCTCCGCCTCGGACTGGTTGTTGTATACGATTTTCTCCGGCAGATATCCATTGATATCGCTGTACTTGAGGCAGGACAGAATATATTTCCAGCCCGATGCCAGAAGCTCTTCATCATCCAGAATCTCGGAATAGCGGATCAGCAGATTACCGAACCGCAGGGTCGGTCGAATCTCAGCGATGCCCTGATCGTCAAAGAGAAGCAGGTCGTCCTTTATCCAGAACGTACGGCCCTGCAGAATCTCTATGATACGGGCCAGGCTGTTATTGTTATCCCCTGTGGGGTTCTTTTCCATATATTCAAGCTGGATGGCCATGCGGCCGAGAAGATTATCGAAAGAACCGTCTCCGTTCACCCCATGGACCGCCATGTCAAAGAGGGCGCCCGTCTCCCGGTACAGCTCCACCTGGGAATCGAAGAAATCGACCAGGCCGTCGAAGGAGAAGAGATCTTCGTTGCCTTCGGAAAGATAATCCTCGTAGGTGCTGGCTTTTCTCCAGTCATCCACCATCAGGGCATTTCCCTTGTCGACCACGTCGTCAAAGAAGGGCGAAGAGTAGGCCGTCATCTGGGAAGACTGGCGGGATACGCCGCCCTGGAGCATGGAGACGGCATTGTCGTACTGTCCCTTCGAAAGAGCGCCCATGACAAAGGAGACAAGGCCGTCTTCGGAAAAATAGGTGGTGTTGTCCTCATCGGGGCGGGTGATAAGTCCCGTGCGGGTATCCAGATGGTTCTGGAGCGACTGAATCACCCGGTCGAAAAACTGGTCAAGGGACGTATTGTAGATCATGCTGTTGAGAAGGGCGCCTTCCTTTTCATACCAGTCGGCCAGGCTCCTTCCTGTGCCGGAGAGGGTCTCTTCCAGCACGATGCTCTTGATGATGTTGTTGGAGACATTCAAATATATTCTGTTGTCCTCCAGGTCCATGACCGTATCGGAGGGAATGGTTATGTAGTAATTTTCTTCACTTTTGGTCAGCTTATACAGCTCGTTGTTATCCTCTTTTACCAGGGAGAAGCCGGGAACCGCTCCCGCCGGAAGGGTTACTTCATTAATCGGCGGAATCGTCAGGGGAAGGTTGGGCAAAAGGGTAACCTTTTTGCTGTGGATATCCGATATAAAGATAAGGGACACGTTTTTATCAAAATTAACGGTAATCCGGTCGTTTTCCGCCGTATACTCCTGCAGTGTCAGAGGGTGTTCGATCCCGTCGCTGGTCTTTATGACAAGCTGGGAAAAGGGCGTGAAATCGAATTCCATGCCGTTAAAGGAGAGAACGAGATTTCTCGTTTTAACCGGAGCAAGAAGGGAACCGGTGGTGCGCCGGCCGATATAGCTGATATTGCCCACCACACCGCTGAACCGCTCCAGCTTGATAAAGTGAAGTGTCAGGAAATAAAGAGACGTTAAGACGAGCAGGAAAGGGGCAAGCAGATATCTTCTGGGTATACCGGTTTTCATTGAATAGATACTACCCCATGCGGAGTAAATATTCAACTCCCGCTGTACATGAACCTGTCCTGCTGTTATATTGATCTGAGCCGAAATTCGTCTCTTGAAGGAGTATTGAAAAATGTTTAAAAGGCTATTCCTTTTCTCTGCGGGACTGGTGCTGCTGCCTGTCCTTTTCACCGGATGTCTATCCCTGGCCGCGGCGGATAATCCCGAGCCGGAGAAACCTTCGGCAGAGGCTCAGGGCGAACCTGTCCCATCCGCCGAAGCAGAGGAAGACTGGACCGGAGAGCTGGCTGCGCTTCAGGAGACGGGCGATAGGGCGGGAATGCTGGCCCTTCTGGATGAACACAGAACGGAGCTGAACGGGGAGCAGGGCTCCCTTTATATGTCCCTTCTCATGGCGGAGTCACGCCTGGATGAAGCGGAGGAAGTGGGGCGGGAACTGCTGGATGCCATGCCGGAGGATGTAAGCGTCCTTTATATGAACGCCCTGATCATGGATATGGAAGGAAGGGGAGAAGACGCCCTGGAGCTCATTGACAGGGCTTACGGGCTGGATGCGTCCGATCCCGACGTCAACCTGTTCATGGCCGAAATGGAACTGCGCGATAAGGACTACCGTCAGGCGGATAAGTACCTGAGCGTTGTCCTGGAAAAGGAGCCGGACAATTTTTCCGCCCTGGTGGCCAAGGCCGACGTTCTCATGCACCTGGGGCAGGGCAACGACGATCTGAACAAGAAATTCCTGACCGACGCCGTGAAAGTCCTTGACCGGGTGGAGGAAATCGCCCCCGATTATGTCTATACCTATGTGGACCGTTCCCGCGCTCTGGCCGTTCTGGGCAATACGGCGCGCGCCATGAAGGATCTGGATAAGGCGGTCGAGCTGGAACCGGATGTGGAGTGGCACTATCTGGACCGGGTCGTGCTGAACCTGAAATATTTCGGGTGGCTGGACAAAGCCTTGGAAGACCTGAAGACTCTGGAGTCGATAAATCCGGATAATCTCTTCGCCCATATTTACTCCGCCGGTGTCTACGACGATATGGGGGATTATGACACGGCCCTCAGTTATTATGAGAAAGTGATAGAGGCAAGACCCGATTATGCCTATTCCTATGAGGGAGCCGGAAAAATTTACTATATCAAAGGAAATTACGCCAAGGCTGAATACTGTTTTCTCAAAGCCTATGAATTGATTTATCCCTATGAAGGGTATATACTGATGGCCGCTCTGGCCATGAAAAATCAGGGCGATAACTTCCGGGCGAAGGAAATCCTCCAGGATACATTGAAGACCCTGGACAGGGAAAGCCTTATGTACGAAGTTTTCCGTTACGCCAAAGAGGGGGGATCGGATTTCTTCCTGACCGGAGAAATAGCCAAAGAAACCGATGCCGACGCACGCAATAAAGCCTGGTTCTATCTGGGCGAATTGTACCTTCTGCAGGATTCTCCCCGGTCGGCTCAGGCCGCCTTTATGAATTTAAGCGAAGAACACGATTCTTTTGAGGCGGATATCGCCAACTGGCACAACGAACAAGGAGTTAACAGATAAATGGGAGCAATAACCGTTCATAACGAGTCGGATACGGTCAATAGGATTAAGCTGGAAGACAAAGAGATCGTTCTGATAGGAACGGCCCATATCTCGGCGGAGAGCTCCCTTGAGGTCCGCCGGGCCATAGAAGAGGAAGAGCCCGACCACGTCTGTATCGAACTGGATTCGGGCCGCTACAAAACGCTGGAGGAAGGAAACAACCTGAAAAACATGGACCTTTCCAAAATTTTCAGGGAAGGAAAGGGTTTCCTTGTCATGGCCAATCTGGTCCTCAGCTCCTTCCAGCAGAAGATGGGCGCCGAACTGGGAACGAGATCGGGGGACGAGATGCGGGCCGCCCTGGATATAGCCAAAGAGCGGGGCATCAGCTTCTCCTTCGACGACAGGCCCATTCAGACTACCCTGCAGCGTGCCTGGGCCAAGTGCAACCTCTGGAATAAGCTGAAGCTCCTTTCCGTCCTCATCTCCAGTGCTTTCTCCAATGAGAAGATCAGTGAAGAGGAGCTGGAGGAACTGAAGAAGAGCAGTGCCATCGAGAATATGATGGGGGAACTGGCCGATTTTCTTCCCCCCGTCAAGGAAGTGCTTATCGATGAGAGGGACCAGTATCTGGCCACCAATATCTTCCAGTCGAAGGGGACAAAGGTTGTCGCCGTCATTGGGGCGGGGCACGCACCCGGATTGATCGGCTGGCTCCGGAAACTGGCCGCCGGTGAGGTCGACGGCTCCCTGGAAGAGATTTCAGAGATCCCTCCCAAGAAAGCGGGGGCGAAGATTCTGCCCTGGATCATTCCTGTCATTATCGTCGCCCTATTTGTTCTGGGGGGACTTCAGGGAATGGATACGCTCAAATCCATGGGACTGGCCTGGATTCTGGGAAACGGTATCTGCGCCGCCGTGGGCTCTCTTCTCGCCCTGGCCCGTCCGCAGACAATTCTCATCTCCTTTGTGGCGGCTCCCATCACTTCTATGAACCCCACCATCGGCGTCGGTTTCGTCACGGGGCTTCTGGAGTATTTCTTCCGCAAGCCCAAAGTGAAGGATCTGGAGAATCTGAGCAAGGACGCCGGTTCCCTCAAGGGGTGGTACAGGAACCGGGTGACCCGGGTGCTTCTGGTCTTTTTTCTCTCCAGTCTGGGCAGTTCCATAGGTACATTCTGGGCCGGGGCAAGAATTGCCATGATTTTTGCCGGATAAAACTTGATTTATAGGATTTCATCAATTACGATTATTACAGAAATTTAATTAATGTAATAATAGAAGGTGACAAAATGAAATCTATTGCAGCAAAAATCTTTTTATTCGCTCTGTCCATCATCATTGTTCTGGCCGGTCTCGGACTCTTTATTTCCGCTGCCGGTCTGGAAAATCTTTCTTCCCAAATAAGCGAATCCTCCCTGACCATGAAAGTTCAGGGTGATATGGAATCTCTGGTAATGGCTTTCCGCTATGAGTACGGCGATGTCCGGATCGAATCCGGCCGTCTGCTGGATGAGAGGGGAGAAGCCGTTGACGATTATGCTTTCATCGATAATTTAGCCTCGAAACTGGGAATCACAGCGACGGTTTTTATAAAGGATGGTAACGATTACCTCCGTATCCTCACCAATATTCTCAAGGAAGACGGTTCCCGCGCTGTGGGAACGTATCTGGGAAGGGAGAGCGCCGCCTTTCAGTCCATCACTTCGGGTAAGCGATTTCTGGGACGGGCTACGATTCTGGGGAACCCCTATCTCACCGCCTATGATCCTCTTAAGGACAGAGCGGGGAAGGTTATCGGAATCCTCTATGTCGGTATTCCCGAAAAGGAGATCGCCGATCTGGCCAGAAAGGAAACACGGCGGACTCTGATCACCATGGTGATATCCCTTGTGGGAGTTTCCCTCGTCATTCTTCTTCTGGCCCTTTATATCAGCCGGCGCATGTCGCAGCCGATCAAAGAGGGGGTGCAGTTCACCGGGAAGATTGCCGACGGGGTACTTTCCGCCTCCATTGACAGGGCTTATCTTGAACGGGAGGATGAAATTGGTCTTCTCGTGGGCTCGATCGAGGAGCTGAAAAAGAAACTGAGCCATATTATCAGCCAGGTTTACGTCTCCTCGGGGGAGATTTCCCAGAAGAGCAGCTATCTGAATGATGCCTCCAACGACATTGCCTCGGGCGCTTCGGAGCAGGCCTCGGCGGTGGAGGAAATCTCCGCTTCCATGGAAGAGATGAGCAGCAATATTCAACAGAATGCGAATAATGCCAGAAGAACCCGGGAGATCGCCGAGAGGGTTTCCGGTAAAGCCGAGGAGAGCGGAGAATCCATGCGCCGCGCCGTGGTATCGGTCGGTCAGATAACCGAAAAAATCTCCGTGGTGGAGGAAATCGCCCGTCAGACCAATATGCTGGCCCTGAACGCCGCCATCGAGGCGGCCCGGGCGGGAGAATACGGCCGGGGATTCGCCGTTGTCGCGGAGGAAGTGAGAAGGCTGGCCGAGAAGAGCCGCCAGGCCTCCCTTGAAATCGGTGAACTTTCCCAGACAACACTTCGTATTTCTGAAGAGGCGGGCCGAATGCTTACGGAACTGGTCCCCGAAGTCCGGGAAACGGCCAGTCTGGTACTGGATATCGATACGGCTTCGGAAGAACAGCGCATCGGGGCCGACCAGATTAATCAGGCGATTCTTCAGCTGGACGAAATCATTCAGAAGAACGCCGCCATGGCGGAGGAGACAACCATGTCCGCATCGGCCATGGCGGAGCAGTCCGTACAGCTTCAGCAGATCATGTCCTACTTTGATCTGGATGAGACAGAAAGGTTCATAGCCCTTGACAATGAAGAAGAAAAGGATAAAATGCCCCTATTGGTATGATAAACGCAGTTTTCCTTCTGGTTCTGAAATATATTCTTCTCTTCTCCCTGGGTTCTATAAGCGGATGGGTCATTGAACTCTTCTGGCGACGCTACCGGGGAAAGGCCAGAAGGTGGATCAATCCGGGGTTCCTGAACGGGCCCTGGCTTCCCCTCTACGGTTTCGGGTGCATCGTCCTCTATCTACTCTGTCTGCCCGGCTGGCCCGTTTATATAAGGGGACCCGTCTTCCTCGCCGTACTTACCGTGCTTGAGCTCCTGGCGGGCCTTATCTTTATCGGTCATTTCAAGATACAGCTCTGGGACTACTCGAAAAACCGTGGTAATATCCGGGGGCTTATCTGCCCCCTCTACAGTTTTTTCTGGATGGTGCTGGGACTTCTTTTTTCCTATTTCGTCTATCCCTATCTGGAGGACATGGCCAGGGCTCTCAACGAGCACAGGGAACTCTCCTTTTTTATCGGCATCTACGGGGGACTGATCTCCACCGATCTGTGGCAATCCTTCAATCTGGCCCTGCGCCTCAAGGGTTTCGTGCGCGAAACGGAGGAGCGGTGGCTGGTGGATTTCGAGAAATTCAAGCTGGAACTGCGGGATCGGGTGCAGGAGGACATCATCAACCGCACCCATTTCTTTCTCCCCTTTCACGGAGAGCTGGGCGGTTCACTCAGGGAGCAGCTTAAGCGGCACAAACGTGATCTGCCCCTTCCTCTGGCTCCGCTCAGGAAAGTCCTGGATAAGCGCCATAGAACGCGCTAAAGGCGAAGCTGGTCCATATCCAGCTCCATGTCCTCCATCTTCTTCATTATGAAGTTCCGTGAGTGGGAGATCCCCAGGTTATAGAGCTCCTTTCCGACCTTTTCCGTCATGAAATCCAGAAGCAGCTCCGCCTTAAGCAGGCCTATCTCCTGGTCCCATTCTTCATCGATATAGCTGATCAGTTCTTCAACAAGTTTCTGCTTCTGATCTTTTTCCAGGTTGAGGGGGGATTTTTTCATGTTAGCTCCTTATCCGGGATCGGGGCGGTTTTTTATCAGTCCCGCCTGTCCGGTTCTCTTTTCATCCAGGGAAGGGTCCCGAAATCTTTGACATTGGTAATATTCAGAAGAGTCAGACCTTCCGGTGCCGAACCTTTCCGGCCTTTTCCGGGAAGCAGCATGGTTTTGTATCCCGTATCGGCGGCCGCTTTGATCCGCCTCTCCCTATGGGACACCGGCTGTATCTCCCCGGCCAGGGTCAGCTCGCCCAGGGCCAGAAAATCGCCGGGAAGGCAGAGGCCCGTCCTGGCCGAGAAGAGTGCCAGGGCGAGGGGCAGGTCGGCTCCCGTCTCGGTGATGCGGAGGCCCCGCGCCACATTGATGTAAATATCCTGGTCGGAGAAACGCAGGCCTCCGTGTTTTTCCAGAATGGCGGCGATGCGGGACACGCGGTTCTGGTCGAGCCGGTCGGAGTAGATGCGTGAAAGGCTTCCCTTGGCCGGAACGGTCAGCGCCTGAATCTCGACCAGCAGCACCCGGCTCCCTTCGTAAAGGGTAGCGGTCGCCGTTCCTGCCGGGGGCGGCCCTTCCCGGTGTACGAGGAACAGTCCCGAGGTGTCCTTCACTTCCTCAAGCCCTTCGCCCCCCATACGGAAAAGTCCCAGCTCGTCGGTGGAGCCGAAACGGTTTTTCTGGGCCCTCAGCATACGCAGATCACTGCCGGACTCCTCGAAATAGAGAACCGTATCGACCAGATGCTCAATCGCCTTGGGGCCGGCTATGGCTCCTTCCTTGGTCACATGGGCCACGAGGAAGAGCACCGCACCCAGCTCCTTGGCGGCGCGGATCAGTTCAAAGCAGCAAAGCTTGAGCTGGTTTACCGTTCCGGGGACTTCCCCCGCCGCGTCGGTAATCAGGGTCTGAATGGAATCGATGATAATAAGGGACGGCTTGTGCTCCGTCAGAACGGGAAGAATCTCTTCCAGGCGGGAACCGGTGAATACAAGAGGTCGTTCCAGATCGATTTTAAGGCGCTTTCCCCTCTGTTTGATCTGGGCGGCCGACTCTTCGCCGGAGACATAGAGGACGGAGCCCTCCGTTTTTACCCGGGAGGCCAGCTGCAGCAGAAGGGTGGATTTTCCTATGCCCGGTTCGCCGCCGATCAGTACGGAGGAACCGCTCGTGATACCCGATCCCAGGAGGCGGTTCAGCTCGGGGAAGCCCGAATCGATCCGCACATGGTCCGGTTCGGCCACCTCGGCCAGACTCTGGACCCGGGCCGGTTCGGCCGCCGCCTGATGGACGGAGCTTTTACCCTTGGCCGGTTTAAACTCGGTAAAACTGTTCCAGCTGTCGCAGCTGGGGCAGCGGCCGAGCCATTTAGGCTCGGTGTGTCCGCACTCCTTGCACAGGTATTGTGTCTTCTCCCGGGCCATGGCGCAGGATTTCTACTCTATGGAAAGGAGCTGGATCTGGAACACGAGCCAGCTGTTGGGAGGGATGATATTTCCCACGGCCCTTTCGCCGTAAGCCATCTTGGGGGGAATGACAATAGTCCGGACCTCTCCGGTTTTCATGGCAAGAATAGCTTCCAGCCATCCGGGGATGACCGAATCGGTTCCGATCGTTATGGAAAAAGGCTGGCCCCTCTCCACGGAGCTGTCGAAGACGGTTCCGTCGGGGAGCATGCCCGTATAGTGAACGCTGACGGTATCACCCATTCGGGGAGTGTCGCCGTAGCCTTCGTACATGACGTTGTAATAAATGCCGGACATGGTTTTACCGTAGCTGTCCAGGCTTCTGATGACCGAAGCCACCTCGGGATTCGTCTCTTCGAGGAGGGACAGTTCCCGTCCACGGGCTTCGGTATAGCGGGAGGCAAAGGCCTGATCCCCGGTCACGAAGGATTCCGCGTCGGAGCCTCTGCGTATGATGGAAACGCTGATAAGCTCATCGCCGGCGGTCAGTTTGTTCAGGATCTTCTCTCCCGATACAATCTCTCCGAAAGGCGTATAAAGCCTGTCCAGATAGGGGTCGCCCGCCCCTTTGGTGATAAAGAAAGCCGAACCGTTCGATTCGGTGGGAAGCCCGGTCATGACAAGCACGCCGGATTTTCCGCAGGTCAGGGTAAAATCCTGTTCCCGGGGAATGGTATAACCGGGGTCGCCGTTCCCGTTGTTCAGGGGATCACCGGAGAAAACAGCGTAATTCTCGATATCCCTGTAAAAGGTAAGCCCGTCGTAGTAGGGCACTCCCTGGCGGACTTCCCGGGAAATGGCGTTTTCCGCCAGACCCGCGAAGGAAGTCACGGTCAGAGGGGTATGGGTGTAGTCCAGTTCAAAGACCATTTCCCCTTTGGACGTTTCAAAGGCTGCATAAAGGCCCGGTGCCAGCTCATTCTCATCTACCGCCGTCAGAGGCGCGATGACGAAGCAGAGCAGTGCGGCCGCTAAAGTACTAAATCTTTTCACCCTGTACCCCCTGATATTTTACTGGAAGTCTACCAGTTCGATCTCGAAAACGAGCCACGTGTCGGGGGGAATAACCCCGCCGGCGCCCCGGCTGCCGTAAGCCAGTTCGGGGGGAGACACGATAGTTCTCTTCTCGCCCTTCTTCATCTGAAGCAGAGTCAGGTCCCAGGCGGGAATCACCTGACCGATGCCGACCTGGAATTCGAAAGGCTCGTTCCTGTCGTAGGAAGAGTCGAACTTCCGGCCGTCAAGGAACGTACCTTTGTAGTGGGCTTTGATCAGAGTTCCCCTGGCGGGGGTGGCTCCGGTGCCTTCTCTTTTGATTTCGTAATAAACGCCGTTATCGTCCTTCTGGATATCGGGGAAGAGGGACTGGATCTGTGCCAGAGTCTCCTTGGCCTGTTCCGCTTTCTCCGCGGCCAGCTTTTCCTCGATCTCCCGGTTCAGCTTGTCAAAAGCTTCCTGGCCGGTGGCAAAGGCTTCTGCCTCGGCGCCCTTGCGGATAATCGTTACGGACTTGATCTCGTCGCCCTGCTGAACCGAATCGACCACTTTCTGACCTTCGACGACATGGCCGAAAATCGTATGGGCCCCGTTCAGGTGGGGAGTGGGGACGTGGGTAATGAAAAACTGGCTTCCGTTGGTTCCCGCGCCGGCGTTGGCCATGGCCAGTTTACCGGGGGCGTCGAACTTCAGAGCCGGATCGATCTCGTCGGCGAAACGGTAGCCGGGACCGCCCGTTCCGTTGCCCAGGGGGTCTCCGCCCTGAATCATGAAGTCGGAGATTACCCGGTGGAATTTCAGGCCGTCATAGTATTTTCCATCCCGGGCCTTGGTATCCATCGTTCCCTCGGCGAGGGAGACAAAATTACACACGGTCAGGGGCGTTCTTTCGTATTCCAGTTCACAAAGAATTTTACCCCGGGTCGTATCAATTTCCGCATAAAGGCCGTCGGCCAGATCCTGATAGCTGTTGCTGCATCCTGACATAATAATTGTTATGAACAACACGAATGCTGAAAGTATCCTTAAGGGACGGTTGTTCATCTTTCCTCCTTACGCTCCGCTCTCCGGCGGGCACAGATTTTTGGGGAAGCGGCGAGTAAAAACCGCAATGAGCGCAGTATAACACAGGAGAGGATTTGGGAAAACCCCGGGCAGATGCCAACCCCGGCGGAATGGGGGACCTCGGTCCGGCCCGGGGCCGGGCTTTCCGCTCGTACTCCTCGGAAGCAGTGAAAGCGAAATTCGCTTTCACTCCCCTCTCTCCCGGGGCTCTGTCCCCGCCGCCCCTCCGCTCGGTGCTCCCTGCGGGGTGCCGCTCCCATCCCTTTTGGTCATGGGATACCGCACACCGGAAAGACCCCTCCCTGTTTTTTGCAGCAGGGAAAATTTCGCCTGGTATTTTGAAGTCTCCGGGAAGGGGGAGGAGGGAAAAACCCCGCCTTTTAGCTTTCCTGAGAAAAAATCCCAACCTTTTCCCTCTTCCCGGCACTAAAGGGTATAGAATTAATACAGGGGAAAGGTTTTCGCTGAACGAAGCCGTCCCCTAAGGAGCGAGTCATGAAACGGATAGAAGATTATTTCCCCCCCGGCGATGAGCATGACCGGATGATACAGAAGGCGCTGCGTGAGATCGATATGGCTTCGGCTGTCGCCCTCTGTGTCGGGCTGGGGGACAAGGCGGACATGATCTACCGGAACCTCAGTTCCCCTGTCTACGAACAGGTCAAGGAGGAAATGGGCCGGATGGAGAGCACCTTTCCCGCCGCCAGACGTTCCGCCGCCTACGCCCTCTTTCAGAAAAAGCTGCTGAAATTCGAGAAAAAAGGCCGGGAGCAGAGGGTCCTTTCCGAACCGGAAGAGCTGCGCTTCGACACCTTTGAGGAGATCCGCCAGTCCCTCCACCATCTCTATAACCTGAACAGGGAAGGGCAGATCGGTACCATGGAGCGGATGATCGGGGAAGTCTCCGATCCGGCGCTGAGGCGGCAGTTGGAAACGGTGCTTTTCGCCGAAGATCCCCTGACCGCAGAGGCGATAATCGACAGGATGGCCTCTCGGCAGAAGGAGCGTTTCGAGAAGAAGCAGTATCTCCTCAAGGAGGGGCTCATCTCCCTGCTCGTGGGAGAGGGGGAGGAGATCTTCCTGGAAAAGATCTATGACTGATCTCCTCTGGGAGATATCAGGTCATGAGGATCGGATCAGAGGGTTTTTCCGGAGAGAGCAGCTGAGAAGCGACGTGATTGACGATCTGACCCAGGAAGTCCTCTGCCGGCTCTATGAATCGGCCGGACGGTTCAGGGGGGAATCCTCCCCGGGTACCTGGATCTACGGATACTGCCGGAACGTTCTCTATGAGTACTTCCGCAGGGAGAGAAAATTTCTTCCCCTGGAGATCGATCCGGCTTCATCCGCTCCCGACCCGTGGGATCTGGCTGTTCTCAGGTCCCGGGAAGAGAAGCTTCCCCCCCGGTTAAGGCAGATCTACGAGAAAAAATACCGCCAGGGGAAGAAAATCCGTGAGATAGCCGCGGAGCTCTCCCTCCCGGAAGGCACGGTAAAATACTACCTTTACGAGATCAGAAGACGGATGCGGGACTGACATCCACGCGGGAAAAATCCGCCCCCGGGGCTCAGAATGTCAGCCGGCCATCAGAACTCTATGAACTCACTGTCCTCCGAACTCCTTTCCGAGGCAGGGAGGGCCCGCTTCACGCCGGTCCGTACTCTTCCCGGGGGAAGGGGCTGCGCGGTCCTGGCCGGTATGTTTTTCCGGCTTTTTTCCGCCCGATTAGGCAGTTTGAAGGCACTGTCGTCAATTGTGAAGAAGGCTATCGCCTCGTTCAGGAGATCCGCCTGGTTTTCCAGCTCCTCCGACATGGAGGCCGATTCCTCGGAAAAAGCCGCATTTTCCTGTATTACATGATCCAGCGTGATGAGGGCTTCGCTTATCTCCTGCGCGCCCGCCGCCTGTTCGTTGCAGGAAGAGCTTATTTCCTGTACAAGGGCCGCCGTTTCCATCGTCTCGGGCAGCATGGACTTCATCTGCCGGCCCGCCTCTTCTGCCATGGAGACTCCTTCGGCTGTGATTTTTTCTATTTCATCGGCGGCGTTTTTGCTGCGGTCCGCCAGTTTCCCCACCTCCGATGCGACCACCATAAAACCCTTGCCGTACTCTCCGGCCCGGGCCGCTTCTATGGAAGCGTTCAGAGCCAGCAGGTTGATATTCCGGGCGATCTCCTGGATCAGGGATATCCTTTTGGATATGATGTTCATGGCGTCTACCGTTTTCTGCACGGCCTCGTCGCTCTGACGGGACATCTCCGTGGACCGCTTGGCCTTCAATTCCGTTTCATTGGCATTGGAGGCGTTCTGGCTGATCGTGGCGTTCATCTCTTCCATGGAAGCGGATATCTCCTCAATGGAAGACGCCTGTGACGAGACGCCGCTGGAAAGGGCCTGGGCTGATTTGTTAATTTCCCTGCTGCCTTCGTGGACCTGGACGGCTGCCGCATTGACGTTCCCGATTATCTGGACAAGCCTGTTCTTCATTTCGGTGAGAGACTGGGCGAGTTTTCCCGTTTCATCCTTTCTCTTGAGAAGATGATCGCCAAGGTCTTCGTTAAGGAATCCCTCGGATATCTTCTCGGCAAAACGGACGCTGGCGATAATGGGGCCGGTAAGGCTTCTGGAAAAGAGCATGAAAATCAGGAAGGTCACGAGGAAGGATAGGACTCCGGCGGCTATGATTATCCATTTGATCCGATGGGCGGGATGGAGGAATTCACTGTCAGGTATGGTCAGGGCTATACCCCATCCCGTTTCGACGATGGGGGCATAGCCGGCGGTTTTTTCAATAACTCCGGACAGGTAGGGAATGATTCCTTGGCTGCCGGACAGCATCTCTTCGGCCAGCTTCTCCATCCCGGCGGTTTTTTTGAGGTTCTTGGTGAAAATTTCCCCGTCGTCCGGATGGGCTATCACCCGGCCCTCCCGGTCGATAACGAAGGCGTATCCGGTGTCACCGATCTTCTCATCCCTGATCTGCTCCTGGATCAGTTCGAAGTTCACATGGATCACCAGAGCTCCCAGAACCTCATTGTTCACTCCCGTGACAGGGGAGGAGAGGGGAATGTAGTGACCGCCGCCACGGGAACTCTCTTCCGGCTCGCCGTAGGCCGTATTACCTTTCAGTGCATTCGTGACATAGACGGCCCGGCTGAAATCTGTCGCTTCGAAAGAATCATCGGTTCCTCCTATATACCGCCCGCTTCTGTCAAAAAGGAGGCAATCCTGAATCTCCTCGGGGGCTATCATATGGAAGCGGTTCAGTTCCCGGCTCAGCAGATTTTCAGGCCGGCTGAGCTCACCCTCGGCGGAAATCAGTCCGTCTGAGAGATAGTCCCGGATCAGAGTATTGTCCGCCAGGGCCTTGAGAAGCTTTTCTTCCTCGGCCAATACGCGGCTGATTCCCGCGGCGATTGTCGAAGCCCTGCTTTCCAGCTGCTCCGCTTCCAGTTCGTTCAGGGAAAGGGCCGATTCCCTGTAGGCAATCAGCCCGATTGCCGTGATCGTTACCAGCAGGATAACACTCCCCACCGATACTAATGTTGACGCGATACCTCGTTTCATAGTTGTTCCTCTTTCTTCGTTTTTAATTGAACCGGGGGAGAAGGTTTTGCTGTCAACCTATGTGCATATGCCCCCTCTATAGAAATCTTTCATCCGAAAAGGGCATTTGTCGAGGTATCGTTTTATATCAGTTTTTTATAGCATGCTGTCAGTTGACAATCTGTTTGTTATTGATAAACAGTAAAAGTTCCTCCCTTCCCCTGACCTGCAGTTTCCGGTAGATATTCGTTAAATGCTTTCTCACCGTGATTTCGGCGATTCCCATCTCATAGGCTATCTCTTTCGCTGTTTTCAGGAGTGACAGACGGGACAGGACTTTTACTTCTTTGGCTGTCAGATCGTAATCCGATGCCGAGAGGCTCCGGGAGGGGGTATCTTCTTTTTTCTGATCAAGGGAGATATCCTTTAGAAGAAGGCTGATCATCTCCTTCATTCCTTCCATCTCTTCCTGGAGCCTGAGCATGGGATTCTCCCTTTCCTCCCGGGACACGAAGATCAGCTTGATGACTCCTCCGCCCGACCTGATCTCTTTCCGTTCAAGAATCATGACTGCCTTAAAGGTGACCTTTACCCTATCGGTAGAGAGAAGGGTCAGGGGAAAACGGTCATTCCCGTCGATTTTTCCTTCCAGTCTTGCCGTAACGGCAGAAAGACTCTCTACGGTGAGAATCTGCTCAATATGGAGGGACTTATTCATTCCCTCTTCCCCGATTCGGAGAATCTCTGTGAACGGCCCTCGTAGGGAGATAAGTCTGCCTGTCTCCAGGCTGAACGAGAGGGTCCCCCAGGACTTCCCCGAGTCACGAGAAAGATCCTTAGGCTTATCTCCACTCTTATCCGATTCCGAAAGGGGAACGGGACTGTTTTTCAGAAACAGGCAGAGGATTCGGCTTTCCTCTTCTCTTTCTCCTGTCAGGAGATAGCCGTAAACCTTGACCGGAACGGCGGCGCCGTCCCGGCTGTAGAGTATCTTGCTCAGGCAGATTTCCGACTCCTCACCGGAAAGAAGGGAATTTATGGAAGTTATGGACTTCTCAATAAACAGGGGGGATATGATATGGGGATACCTCATTCCGATGAGTTCCGCGGAAGGATAGCCTAACTCCTCAGTGAAAAAATCATTTGTATAGAGGAATCTTCCGTCCCCGTCTATCAGAGCGACTCCGAGATATGAGGACCTGTGAAGTAGGGTGAAAATATTTCTGCTTACGCCGAAAAGAGTACTGAGATCCGTCCTATTCATAAATACCTTATTCATTTTCTAATATATTCATGCAATCTATCGTCCCCGGGGGGATTGATCAATAGGAAAGTGTGATGAATTTTACAAAAAACAACATTAAATGGCCTCTGGAGACCATATAAGTCCCTATATGTCCTTAGAAGTATCGTTTGTCTGAAAGAACCTCAGGACAAGTTTCCCCTATCCTATCTGTTACTTTCGTCACGGTTTCAGGGTGAGAAAAAGACAGAATAAATAAACTGAAAGTTACTTAATGCGATTCTTGATGAAAGATAGAATGAAAGAACCATACAAGGAAGGTTTCTATGAAAATACTCCCCATTCTATTCGCTTTGTCTTTTATTCTCACCATGACGGGCTGCCCCGATCCCTCTTCGAAAACAGAGGGCTATGTTGTCATATACAGTCCTAATTACGCCGACGGCGGAACAGTACCCGCCCCACAGACCAAGACTCCCGGAGAACCTCTGCTCATTTCCGATAATACGGGAAAACTCTCAAAGGAAGGCTTCGTCTTCTACGGCTGGAACAGCCGTATGGACGGGGAAGGAACCCTATGGAGGGGAGGGGATTATTACAAAGAAGACGCTCCTATCACCATCTATGCCGATTGGGCCGATGCAGCAACCACCTGCTGGATACGTTATGACGGCAACGGGGCCGACTCGGGAACCACTCCGAGGGATCAGCCCAGGAAAATGGATGATTATGCCGAAATCGCCGATAATACGGGTAATCTGGCCAAAGAGGGATATGTTTTCAGCGGATGGAACAAATCCAAGTATGGGGATGAGCAGGCATTTAAGCCGGGCAGTACCTATACGGGAGATTATGACCTCAATTTATATGCCGTCTGGGAGCCGGTTGAAGTCCCCTGGTAAGAGTTGAACGTTCAATCCTTTTCGTGGAAAGCAAGGCATATTACAGGTATGAAGACGATCATTCTGCTTTTCACTCCCGCCCGGCGGCGCCCGAGGAGGCTGGTCACAAACCTTTGGTTTGCTGCTCGCCTATGCGCCCTGGCCGTCAGCCCCGCATAGCCTGGTTCCGGGCTTTGCCCGGAACGGACCCGTTTCCCAAGGGTTATAGTTTATTATTGACAAATCGGGGGAGCTGTTCCTATTATGATGTATGCGCGACCTCCTTATCATCGATGACGAGTATGAAATTCGAAACGGTATCGCCCGGTATTTTCCCTGGAATAATCTGGCCATTGAGGTGGCCGCCGTCTGTGAGGGGGGAGCCGAAGCTCTGGCTCTTCTGGCCAGAAGAAATATCGACCTGATCCTGTGCGATATCAGGATGCCGGAAATGGACGGAATCCGCTTCGCCGAGATAGTGAGGGAGTACAACTACCCCTGCCAGATCGTGTTTTTAAGCGCCCACAAGGATTTCGAATACGCCCGCAAAGCCATTGAGCTGGGTGTGAAGAATTATATTATCAAGCCCGCCGGTTACGATGAACTCTATGCCACCTTCTCCAAGCTTGTCCGGGAGGAGGACGAAGAGGAAGAGGTGCTTCGGGATAGGCCGGATTCCTTCGAAGGGGCTCTGAGCGATCAGGTAAGCATGCTTATTTCGGCAGATCTGAGAAATGCCTCCCTCTCCTCCGTTTCCGATTCGGTCAGTCTGAGCCCCAATTACCTCAGCTCCCTGCTTTATCAGGAGTGCGGCAAGACGTTTTCCGCCCTGGCCATGGACGTGAGAATGAAAGAGGCCGCCTCTCTTCTGCGCGATACCCGTCTGAAGGTCTATGAGATCTGCGAGATGGTCGGCTATGCCAATGTGAAGAGCTTCACCCGGGCTTTCAGGCACTATTACGGGATTCCTCCCCGGGAGTTCGGTCTTCAGTTCCATGAACAGTAACCAGAAAGCCCGCTTCTACGGGCGAAAGTATCTGACTCTGCTTCTGCCGGTGGTTATCCCCCTCCTCATTCTGGGCCTCGTTTCCATGACGGTCACGGGAAATCTGATTAATCAGGAAATGACGGAACTGACCAGAAAACAGCTGGACGTGCTTAAATATGATCTGGAGCAGACCATTGTGGAGATGGATTCGCTCAATCTTGCCTTCGCGTCGAACAATTCGGTGGTATCCGTGGTGGACGATGTACTTTCCCGGGAGGATACGATCTCCTTCGAGGATATCCGGCAGGTCAGGATTCTGCAGAATTTCCTGAATGCCCAGATAAACGGGAAGCCCTATGTGGACTCCTTCTACCTCTACCTGGAAGCCTATCCGGACCGTTTTTTCGATTCGGCCCGGGGAATTGTGGAGATTGAGGACTTTACCGATAAGGGATGGCGGGACAGTTATCTGGCCCGGGGGCAGGGAGAGCTCCTCTGGACGGAGAACCGGAATATATACCGCTACGACTTCGAGACGACGCCCCGGCCCTGCATTACTTTTTACCGCCGTATCTTTCCCGCCCTGAACAAACGGGACGGGGTCCTCGTGCTGAATCTGGACAGGACGTATTTCGATTCCCTGCTGGAGGATTCCCGCCTGTACAGGGAGCAGAGCATTTTCCTGCTGGACCGGTTCGGAGACATCATCCTCTCCACCGGAGACAACGGGAAAATCCCCCTCGGGGAGAACCGTAACGGACCGGCGTCGCCGGAGGGGGATTTCTCCCTGACGGGAGAACGGGGAAACCGCTATTTCCGTTATGTTTCGCCGGTGGACTACTACGGCTGGAAGATCGTTTCCCTGATTCCCGAAAAGAGTCTCACCTATGTGTATGACACGATCCGCAATCTCATCATCGTTCTTCTGGCCCTTTCCCTGTTCCTGGGCTTACTGCTCACCCTCTCCCTTATGAGGCGGAACTCAAAACGCGTGGCCGCCGTAACAGCCCTGTTTGAACAGGCCGAGAAGGGCAATATTCCCATCATTCCCCCCAAGGAACGGCATGACGAATACGATTATATGATTCAGACCCTTATCAGGACCTTTCTGAATGAACGCTATGCCAAGCTGCAGCTTTCGGAGAGAAGGACCCGTGAGGAGAATCTGGAGCTGAAGACCCTCAGGGCGCAGATCAATCCCCATTTTCTGTTCAATACGCTGGAAAGCCTCTACTGGATGGTTTACGGAGAGGAGGGGCTTCCTTCGCCCGCCTCAATCATGATCAAAGATCTCTCCTCTCTCCTCCGCTACTCCATGGAGAACGGAGAGCGGGTGACCCTTGCCGAAGAGATAGACCACGGAAAATCCTATCTGGCCATTCAGCAAGTGCGTTACCGGGACAAAATCCGGGTCTTCTGGCATGTGGACGGTCAAACGATGAAGATTCCCGTGGTGAAACTTCTCCTCCAGCCCCTTCTGGAAAACGCTATTTATCACGGAGTACGCAATCTGCCCGGAGGAGGGGAGATCCATGTCCGGACTGAGCTGACAGGGGAAGGGGATCTTAAGGTTCAGGTCAGGGATAACGGAAAGGGAATGGGGGATGCGGACCGGGCGAAGCTGATATCTGTTCTCTCCCGGGATGTCCCGCCGGATAATCATATAGGCCTGTATAATACCCACCGGCGTCTCATGCTGAATTACGGTTCCCCCTACGGTCTCAATTTTCCCCTCTGCCGGGAGGGGGGATTTGCCGTCTATGCCCTTCTTCCCGGAGTAATCGTGGAATAGGATCCCTTTTATCTTTGATATTGCACCCCTTTTCGTCATGGGTGGATAAAATGTGGGGATATTTCCTTAAACTGGTCCCTTGCGGGCTGGAAAAAGTGAACGTAAGATAAATCATAAACTATCAGGGCGGACCGGCACCGCTTCCGGACCGCCTGTGCAGTCAAGGAGTTTTTATGAAGAAAAAAATCGGCTTTATCCTCGTCCTGTCGCTTATGACAGGCCTGGCGCTTTTCGCATCCGGTGATCAGGATGGGGGAGGAAAGAAGGAGATCCGTTTCGCCTGGTGGGGCGGGGATGCAAGACATCAAGCCACCGTGGCCGCCATAGACGCTTACAATGCGGCTCATCCCGAGACTTTCGTCAAGGCGGAGTACCAGGGCTGGGACGGTTATTACGATAAGCTGATCACTCAGCTGGCCGCCGGAACAGGCCCGGACGCTTTCCAGTTCGTCATCGCCTTTTTCAGCGACGTGAGAAAAAACCCGGAGATCTTCTACGATCTGAGACAGCTCCCGGGACTGGACCTTTCCGGCTGGTCCGATACGACTCTGGATATCATGAGTCTTGACGGTAAGCTGGTGGGAACGCCTCTGGGACAGAATGCCCGTATTCTTGTTTACAATAAGGATCTGGCTTCCCGTCTCGGCTTCACCGTTGACGGTTACTTTGACTGGGATGAATTCCATGACAAGGTTCAGGCCGCCAAAGCCAAGGATCCTTCCGTTGTGGGCTACAGCGGTATCATGGACCAGATGTACTACGCCCTTATGGGTTATCTCGTTCAGACTTCGGGCAAAAAATTCATAACCGACGATGTGGAGTTCGGCTTTACCGAAGCCCAGCTCGCCGAAGGACTTGCCATGTTTCTCCAGTGGTTCGAAGACGGCACTCTCCAGGCTCTGAACAAAACGGCTCTTCTTAACAGCGCCTGGTCCGATCCTGAATGGCTTAACGGCAAAGTCCTCTTTTCCGAAACACCCGTTACCCAGCTGGGACAGCAGATGAATTACGGTTTCGCCGCCGATATTACCCGCTACTGGGTTAAGGACGGCGCCGCTCTGACCGGTAACCCCGTGGGGCCGAACATGATGTTCTGCGTAAACGGCAAAACCGCCCAGCCCGAGCTGGTGGCTTCCACGCTGAACTTCCTCCTTACCGAAGAGGAAGGTGTTATGGACATGGAGCTTCAGAGAGGCGTACCTTCCAACAAGAAGGCCTACGACATACTGGTTAAGAACAACATGATCGACGAAATGACGAAGAAAGCCATGAAGATCGTGGACGATACGGACACGGGACAGTATTCCTACATGGATCCCAATGAAATCCAGGATGCTCTGAAAGACACCCTTCAGATCGTTGGATTCAAGGATCAGACACCCGCTGAGGCCGCAAAGAATTTCATGGAGAAGGGTAACCGGATCCTGAGCAGCTACAAATAGGCAATTTTCCCAAAACCTTCCCGCCCGGCTTCCCGGGCGGGTATAATTTCAAATGAGGCTGACATGAATAATATTAAGAGAAAGGAGTATGTGGGATACCTCTATATCCTTCCCTGGCTTATCGGGTTCATAGCCCTGACCATTGCTCCCTTCATTTCCACCTTCGCATTTTCCTTTACCGATTACTCGGTACTGAGCAGTCCGAAGTTCGTGGGGCTTGAGAACTACAAGACCATGTTCACCCTGGACGATCTCTTCCTGAAATCGCTCAAAGTGACCCTGATATATGTTTTCTTCTCCGTCCCCTGCAAACTGGTATTCGCCCTTTTCGTGGCCATGGTCCTGAACCGGAACATCAAGGGTATCGGACTCTACCGCACGGTATATTACCTGCCCTCCATCTTCGGCGGCAGTGTGGCCCTTTCCGTCCTCTGGCGCATGCTATTCATGGGCGACGGGCTAATCAACCGCATGCTTTCGGTCATCTCCATAAACGGCCCGGACTGGCTGGGAGATACGCGTTATTCGCTGATTACCATAAGTCTTCTGCAGGTCTGGCAGTTCGGCTCCTCCATGGTCATTTTTCTTGTGGGGCTCAAGCAGATTCCCGATTATCTTTACGAAGCCGCCAAAATAGACGGCGCGGGAAGGATTAAGATGTTCCTTCATATCACTCTGCCCCTTCTGTCTCCCATCATCTTCTTTAACCTGATCATGCAGACAATCAACTCCTTCCAGACATTTACCGCCGCCTATGTGGTCACGTCGGGAGGTCCCATGCACTCCACTTACCTGTACGCCCTGCTCCTCTACGATAACGCCTTCCGTTATTTCAAAATGGGTTATGCTTCCGCTCTGGCATGGTTCCTCTTTATGGTACTGCTTGTCGTCACCAGCCTGCTTTTCAAATCGTCCGGCTTCTGGCTGCACTATATGGATTCGGAGAATTAGACATGAAAAAGAATACCCTTATCACTCACTTTTTTCTTATCCTTTTCGGGATCGTCATGGTCTACCCCCTGGTCTGGCTCTTCATGTCCTCCTTCAAGGAGACCATGGAAGTCGTTTCCAGCAGCAAACTGCTTCCGACCAAAGTCGTCTTTGACGGATATGCCAACGGCTGGAAAGGCAGCGGACGCCCCGGATTCGGACTCTTTATCGCGAACTCCTTTTTCCTGACGGCACCCACGGTTATCCTGACCCTTGTCTCCAGCATATTGGTAGGTTACGGATTTTCCCGGTTTGAGTTCCCCTTCAAGAAGATCCTGTTTGGATTGATGATCGGTTCCATCCTCCTGCCGAACACGGTACTGCTCATCCCCCGTTACCTGATCTTCCGTAATTTCAAGGTGCTGGATACCTATCTGCCCTTCTGGATTCAGGCGGCAGCGGGAGTGCCCTTTTTCATCTTCATGTTCGTGCAGTTTTTCCGGGGAATCCCCAAATCCCTTGATGAATCGGCCCTGATTGACGGCTGCGGTTCCTTTAAGATCCTGATTTTCATCCTGATGCCCCTTATGGCGCCCACGATCTTCTCGGCCAGTATCCTGCAGTTCATCTGGACATGGGACGACTTTTTCCAGTCCCTGATTTACATCTCCAGCATCGCGCGCTTTCCCGTTTCCCTGGGACTGCGCCTTTCCATCGATGCCATGGGAATTCCGCCGTGGAATGAGATCTCCGCCATGTCGCTTCTTGCCATGACGCCGCCGATTATCATCTTCTTCTCGGCCCAGAAATACTTTGTGGAAGGTATTGTGACGACCGGTATGAAGGGTTAATGAAAATGAGACTGGAGTTCCGCGCTCCAGTCTCTTTTTTTTAGATCCGGTTCTTAACTCTGTTTTTTACCCTATTTACTGCTGCTCGCTTGTGTCTGCCGGGATAAGTAGTTCTCCAGGAAATCGTCCTGAAGCATCGGTTTGCCGAACAGATATCCCTGATACTGCTCGCAGCCCATATCATTCAGTATCTGGTATTGGGCCTCCGTTTCAATTCCCTCGGCAACGATCTCGATATGAAGGGCTTTGGCCATATAGATAATCGATTCGGTTATAAGCCGTGCTTTATTATCATTTGTCAGATCCGTCACAAAGGATTTATCGATTTTCAGCGTATCAAGGGGATAGTCCCTGAGTTCCGCAAGGGAGGAGTACCCGGTTCCGAAATCATCAAGGGAAATCTTCACCCCCAGATTTTTAATGGCGTGAAGCTTAAGAAGCGACTCTTTGACATTCTCCATTAACCCTGTCTCGGTGATTTCTATTTCAATCAGCCGGGGGGAAAGTTGGTATTTTTCCAGGCATTCCCTGATGAACAGGTGGAAATTGTAATTTTCGAATGTGGATGGTGAGACATTGACTGCAACGGGAATTGCTATATTGTAATTCTGAATAAGGTTGGACTGCTGACGGCAGACTTCGTCCAGAACGAATATGTCAATCTCTCCTATCAGTCCCGATTTCTCGGCTAAGGGCAGAAACTGGCTGGGATATATCCATCCCTTGTCAGGGGAGCGCCATCTTAACAGAGCTTCGGCCCCGCAGATCTGTCTCTCCCTATTAAGCTTAGGCTGATAGGCGACAATAAACTCATTGTTTTTGATAGCCCGATACATGTCCTTCTCCATTTCATTCAGATAGAGAACGGTCTCTTTCGTTTCGTTATGGAAAACTTCATAATCGGAGAGACAGGATTTTGCCCGCCTGAGCGCTTCCTGTGATCTTTCCATAAGCGTATTGGCGTCAATCCCGTCGTGGGGGAAGAAGGATATGCCGATATCTTTCTTCATCAGGCTTACTTGGCAGAGTGAATCCCCGTAATGGATTTTATCCACAATCGTTTCAAGGCTGTAAATCGAATTGATACGGGGGATCAGGATAAAATATTCGTTGACGGAATAGCGAAATATGCTGTCGTTACTCCTGAGAATTCTGCTGAGGTATTCAATGGGATCGGCCGGATCGGAAGAACCGGGGGATAAGAGGTTTTTCTCCTGCTCCCTTATCGGATGGAAGGATACGGCCATGACGACCAGCAGCTCCTGTTGTTTTTTTGCGGAATAGATGGCATTGCGCAGGGTATCTACAAATATTTTTCTATTGATCAAGCCGGATCTGCTGTCGTGATAACGCCTGTAATCGAGGGCGTTCTGGATTTTCCTCTCCCTGTCAGGGTCAGAGAGTATCAGGATAATTCCCCGATAGAGCTCGTCATTCTGCATATTAATCAGGTACAGGGTATAAGAGGACCAGCTGTCATCAAAACTAATTCGGCAGGAGAGGGATTTCTGGGTGTATTTTTTTCCCCGGCATGTTTCCTGAAGACATTTCATAAACATCTTTGTATCGGAATTATGAATTCGTTCTGTGAAATACTTTGTCTGTTCTCTGCCTGTGGATACAAAGGATAAACAGTTGTGAGAGCAGAATAGAATACGGCTTGCCCTGTCGATAATGAGAAAGGGCTTTCTTATTTTATTTGTAAAGTCATGAATGAGAAACCTTTCTTCGTCTGATTTCGACATTGATAATTACTCCCCGATTATACAGCAGGCCGAGTCGCCCCGTATGTACTCTTTCTCTATTTCTATAAGAATCGGTGAGTTATGGGAAATTGGGTAGGTATCACATTATAGCCTTTGGGGTATCATATGCTATCCGTTGATAAAATCCTTGTTATACACGAAAAGGAGCAGCTCCTCCTTCCCCGGGACATGGAATTTACGGTAAATTTTTGTTAAATGCTTTCTTACGGTGACTTCCGCCAGCTGCAGATCATAGGCTATCTCCTTTACCGTTTTAACTTCAGCGAATTTTGAAAGGATGACTTTTTCTCTGGGGGTTAGATGGAATCGGGATATGTCCAGGGGGGATTTTACCTCATCCGTCCCGGTCTCCACGGACAGTTTGTCCGCGATTCTCAGCGTCATTTCCCTGAGCTGGCTTATCTCTTTCTGAAGTTGAATGAGAATATCCCTGTTATCTTCCTTCTCATAGAATGAGAGAAACATCTTATTGCGGCTCTGTCCATAGGAGTTCCATTGAAAACGCAGAGCGTTGGCCGACAGGACGACTTTTCTTCCGGTGGGACAGAGTAGAACCGCCTGAAACTTTACGGGTGTATCGACGGTATTTTCGGGAATTGCCTCCAGGAGGTTTATGGTCTCCTCTTCCATAATCTGATCAAGAAAGAAGAGTGTTTCCAGGGTTTTTTCCGTCAGCCCGAGCTGTGAAATAAACGAGCCTTGGGCAATGTTGATCTTACGGGTAGGGGTATCAATTATCAGAATCCCCATTGTTCTCTGTTCCGGGGGGATACTGCACTCTTTATATACGATTTCGGTGGCTAACCGGCGGCTTATTCTCATATCCTTAGAGTAAAAGCACAGGATTTTCTTTCTGTTGCCAATTTCAGAGTGGAACTGGAAAGCCCTGACTATTACAAATATGGCGGAACCGTCTTTTCGGTATATTTTCTTTATGAGAGTATGATCCGGTTTTTCCCCCTCAATCAAACTGTCGAAAGCTTTATTGTTTTCGTATAAGAAAACAGGGGAGGTGATGCATCGGTAGTTCATACAAAGGATCTCATCCTGAGTATAACCTAACTCATCGGTAAAGAACTGGTTCGCCGAGAGATATGATCCGTCCGAGTCAAGAAGGGCTATGCCGAGATCAGGAATATGATAGAGGGCATCCTGAAGCTTTCTGCTCTTTTGAAGAATGGGAAGGAAGTTGATTTTTTCACTCATATTATGTTCTTCTTTTTACTTAGGCTATTATATTTTCCGACCTTCAGTGTCTTTTAAAGTCTGATAATGGCTTCTAATATGCACTATAGTTCTTTTGATGGGCACAATATAGTCCATCTTTTGTTATAAAACAAGATAAGATTGTTTAAATACACAAAAGATCTGTGACTATCCGATTATCCACCCTCAAGGATCGTATTTCCGTTGACGGATGAAGGGGGATTCTCAATTTATAGCTAAAGTGAGCAGCTCAGCCCGTGGACTCGGACTTCTTGTACTGCAGGGGCGTGAGCCCCGTGATGTTCTTGAATACCTTGTTGAAGGTCGATTTGGCGTTGAATCCCGAATCCAGGGCCACTTCCAGAATGTTGCAATTCCTGTACTCCTCCAGGAAGAGCCTTCTTTTGAATTCCTCCACCCGGAAAGTATTGATAAAGTCATAGAAATTCATACCCCGCTCCTTATTTATAATGCGGGAGAGTTCCGTTCGCGATGTCTTGAGCTGATGGGCCAACGTTTCCAAAGTCAGGGTAGGGTCGAGAAAGAATTTCTCTTTTTCCAAAATCAGTATGATTCGCCTGATCAGCTCACCGTCGCTTACCCCTTCCCCTTTCCTGCTCAGGGTGATTCTTTTGGTGACACGGTCCATACGGTTCATCCCCACCAGGCCCAGAACCATGATGACCCCCGTGAGGGAGAGGCTAATGAGGTGGTTGAACTGGTGCAGGGTACAGTCCTTGAAGAGCATAAGGAAGTCGGTTGCCAGAAATATGAGCAGAATCAGGAAAATGGACAGAAAGAGAAGAAGCTGCCAGTTGCGGAACATCTCGTTATAGTCCTTCTGCTTCCGGAGCTGGCGGAAAACCGGCCTAATGAGAATCAGGCACTTAACGCCGTAGTACCAAATGGAAATCTGCATTCCCCCCCATATTATGCACTCTTCCGTGAAGGGACCCCGTCCCGGCTGTACGTAGGCGTCTCCATAGACGATCTTTTCCGTTGCCGGGGAGAGGTAGAAGGGAGTCAGATAGGCCAGAATCAGAAGGAAAGGGATGAAGTGGATCAATTCCGGGCCACGTAATCGGGGGGCGTATCCCATCAGAGCCCGGATATAGAGATACAGAAAGGGACCTATCAGATACTGAGTGGGAATGTAGGATTTTATCAAAATGGGGAGGGTGGCATACCAGCCTGTGGGGTAGATGACTTCGTAGTTGAGGGTAAGCCCCAGAGAAAGGACCAGAAACCCCAGGAAAAAATTGCTCCCGCTTCGGTTCCTCTCCTTCAGCAGTAAGAGAAAATAGAAAAACGCCTGGAATATTCCAAACGACGTAATAATTGAGAAGGTATACACGTGTCCTCTCCTTTTTCATTGTAATAGTAAACGAGTGAAAAGTCATTTTTTTTTGAAAAAAAGTCCCTTTGGATACAGACGGACGAATGATTTCGGGTATAGGTGTAGAAAAGAGAGGGAAGAAAGACAGAAAAACGGGATTTTTGTGATTATTAGGGAGAAAAAAATGAAAAGGTTAAGTATACGAGGTTTGTTGGGGACGGTTGTTGTCATGGCATTCATGGCAGGATGCAATATCTGGGGACCCGATGATCATGATGATCAGGAGACGATTGATTATTCTGATTATGAAGCGCTGACAGCTCTTGGTTTTAATATGAGAGCGGTTCCGGATTGTGTGGATTCAAATGGAAATATTATTAATGCAAACGTGAATCCCCTAGGGGAAACAAGAACGTATTTCACCCATGATTGCGAAATCTTTCTTAGTGGTACGAACAGTTCTCCAGAAGGTCCGCAAACCGGTATTTTTTCCGGTGAGGATGGCTCATACAAGTCCCTGGGGAGTGATACTGATAATGCATGGACAAACAATTATCATAAGACAACCTGTGCCGACTTGAACGATGATGGTTGTGATGAAGTCATCACTATGTATTACGATGAAAGTAATAGTAAAATGATATTCCGAGTACTTGAGTGTAAATATGATGGTAATAATGATGATCAAGAAGTTAATGATGATCAAGAAGTTAATGCTGATGTTACAGAATTGCACGAATTTGAATGGGCTGTGCAAGAAATGTCTTTACGGGGTAACTGGGGGCGTTATCGTTTGGATCTTGAAGCAGCCGATATTGACGGAGATAACAAGTATGAGATATTAGCCGTTAGCGGGAAGCAGCTACAAATTTTTGATGATTACGATAATAATTTTGGAGAATTACTAAAATCCCCTGAATACTACGAGTCAATAAAAGGGGATCCAGATGATCTATCAATCGTTCGGATAGACTGTGCCGATTTTAATTTGGATGGAAAGGATGAGATAGTTGTTGTTAATGGTACAGTGGCTTTTAATAATTGGTTGATATGGCCCGCTAATTTACTGGTTGATACAGATGAAATTACTGCGAAGTTATGGGTTTATGAATGGGAGAATGCTGGTCTTGACTCATTAGTCACTGCAAGGAAAATCGAGGATTTAGCTTGTGCTGATGTCGCTTGTGGAGATATTGACGGAGATGGAGTTCCAGAAATTGTTTTTGGTGGAAAAACCACAGAACTCTATTATTATGAACAATATTCTGCTATTACTGTTTTTATGCATATGGGGGAATTAAAGGCAATGGATGTGGAATTAAGTGCAAGCGGTAATCTGTCAGTTGAAATATTGGATTCTAGTTTTTCTTGGCATGATCCTAATCCCGAAATGGAAGGCAAGCTCCAAGTGAGTGATCAATATTGTCTTTCTACCCAGATTGGCGATATTGATGGGGACTCCACTAATGAGATTGTCTGCTGGAACTCAGTCATTGTGTACGAAAGTAATCAGTTTTCTTTGAAGTATAGTTTGGAAGGATACAACTGCAGCACCGGCGATAATGGTGACGGCTGTTATTTTGATATGATGAGACTCGGGGATGTCACGGGAGATTCCGTGGATGATATCGTATTCGTGGATCCTGATTATAGAAATGTATTTGTCTCAACCCTTGATACGAACGGAGGTATGACGACTCCCAAAAGGGTGGTTGATCTTAATGAGGATAAGGACAATTTCTGCGGTTCCCTTTGTCTCCCCGATGTCGATGGGGACAGTAATATCGTCGAATTTAAGGGCCATGAACTAACTTTTACCAAACCTAAGATTTCTACGGTTATTACATCACCCCCGTACTGGAGTTCGTATAATCAGAATTTGGACAACACAAATCTTGATTTTACAACATTAACGGAAAATGCGACGGAGTCAAGCCACGGCTGGACCGTTACGGCTTCGGCCACCGCAGGGTTCAAAAAAGAATTCACCCTCTGTAATGATGTAGGAGCTGAATTTGTGGGTAAACTCAAAGTTACCGGAACTTACGACGGTTCCTATAATAAAACTTCAACACATTCTGTTTCAACGACTTATAGTTCTCCGCCGGGGGAAGATTATCTCGTAATTGTCACAATTCCCGTTGATGTCTATGTCTATGAAGTATTATCTGCGAAAAGTGGTTGTAAAGAGAACGTGGGCGATATTGTCACCATTACCATTCCCCGTGAGGCTATGACTGTTTTTCATTCCCGGGAGTACTATAATGAGAATAACGGCGATTATACCGATATAAAGGATGATGCTTTGGGGAATATTACATACGGAAATCCTTTCAGCTATCCTACTTATGAGGAACAGGATGAACTTGTTCCTTCGGAAAATGGTTATAGAACGGACGAAAGTGACGGTATTCCCCTGCCGAGCGGAAGCGGCTCAATTGAGGTGACTGTCGCCGAATCAGAATCCACTGGATTTACTCATTCAGGTTCCGTAGTGGTGGAAGTGGAGACTGAATGGGAAATTGGTAATTATGTGGGAGGGTTTAGTGCTGGTGGAGGATATTCCTATACTTGGGAAAACAGCATAACCAAAGGGGTAGAGCTGACTCTCTCTTTGGGAGGAGTATCAGATTATCGTAAGAGTATAGGATTTACCGCAGGAGTAATGGCCTATCCCAAGGTTTACTATGATCAGGAATTCCTTCTTATCACATGTTGGGTTGAACCATACGAATAATCCCATTCCACATTCCCCGGCCGAACCCTCGGCCGGGAATCCGTCGTAATTTACCCGATCAGCCGCGTCATAATAACCCCTTCGATGGAGTTCATTTTTTCAATCAGCTCCGGGGTAACGCCGTTGCCGCCGCCGGCTACGTCGATAATATTGTAGGCTATGTCGCCCTTGTTGCGGTTGGTCATGTTGTCGACATTAATCCCCGCGTCGGCCAGAACCGCCAGAAACTGGCGGAGCATATCGGGTATGTTCTTATTGGCAATGATAAGGCGGGGCCCTTCGCTTCTTTCCATTTCGCAGGCAGGGAAGTTCACCGAGTTCTTGATGTTGCCGTTCTCCAGATAGTCCTTAATCTGATCCACGGCCATGACGGCGCAGTTCTCCTCCGCTTCGGGGGAGGAGGCGCCCAGGTGGGGTATCGTGATGATCTTGGGGTTTCCCAATAGTTCCGCTTCGGGAAAGTCGGTGACATAGCAGCTCACCTGTCCCTTTTCCAGCTGTTCCAGAAGCTGTTCGTTATTAACCAGTCCGCCCCGGGCGAAGTTGAGGATCCGAATGCCTTTTTTCATGGCATCGAATTTCTCTCCGCCGATGAGGCCGCGGGTCTTGTCGTTCAGGGGAAGGTGGAGGGTGATGTAGTCGCACTGGCTGAGCATCTGGTCGAGGCTGATGGCCTTTGTGATGTCACGGGAAAGTCCCCAGGCGGCATCGACGGAGATAAAGGGGTCGTATCCCATCACGTCCATACCCAGGCTGCTGGCCGCATTGGCCACTCTGACGCCGATGGCTCCCAGACCGATAACGCCCAGGGTTTTGCCCATGATCTCCGGCCCGGCGAAGGCGGATTTTCCTTTTTCCACGATTTTGGGAACTTCGTCGCCCTTATCCTTTTCGCCTTGAATCCAGTTGTATCCGCCGATAATATCCCGCGAGGAGAGGAACAGCCCCGCCATGACGAGTTCTTTAACACTGTTGGCATTGGCTCCGGGCGTATTGAACACGACAATGCCTCTTTCGGTGCATGCGTCCACGGGAATATTATTAACCCCCGCTCCCGCCCGTCCTATGGCTCTGACTGTGGAGGGGAGCTCCATGTCGTGCATTTTGGCGCTGCGCACCAGAATGGCGTCGGGATGGGAGATCTCCGAGGCAATTTCATAGTTATCCCGGTCCATCCGGTCCAGGCCCTTGGCGGAAATCTTATTCAGCGTCTGAATACTGTACATGGTTCTACCTCTCTGTTGTTATGGTATGAGGCACAGAAGCTCCAGGAGCATCGCGCCGATATTCACATTTTTAATAATTGGCCCCTTTTCTTCCCGGGGCAGGTAAAACCCGGAAAGATTCAGGACGGCCTTTACTCCGCCCCGAACCATACGGAGGTAGGCTTTTTCCGTCTCCTCCGGTTCGGTGGTGATTATACCCAGAACGATACCCCGCCGGGGAAGAATTTCTTCCATTTCCCAGGCAGGATACAGATCTACAGGAATATCGAGCCGTTCCATGCGGTTCATTTTTCCGTCAAAAGCGGCGGAGAGCTCGATATCGTCCGACTGAATCAGAAGTTCCGTTAAATGAAGCCCAAGCGGTCCCAGTCCTGCCAGTCCGGCCTTGACGGGGGTATTCAGTCCAAGAGTGCACCGGATATCTCTGGAAAGTTCGTCCGAACGGTATAATCCAGAGCGGCCGGTGCGGCCCAGTCGGCTGATATCCTTCCTTATCGAATCGGCCGTGGTATCCAGATACCGTCCGATCAGGCGGGAGTTCAGATTCTCCTCCTCTTCCTCAAGCTGGGGAAGCAGGGTCAGGAGTTCGGTTAACCGGATCAACGCCGGGTCCGTCTTTCCAGGCATGGTTTGACTTTAACACGGAGATGTTTTTTTAACAAGAATGGGGTGTGAAATAATTCACAGGAAGGTCAGGCCGGTTTGGAAGCGGTTGAATTATCGAAGCTATCGTCCTTCCCGTAGGAGGAATCATGGGAGAGGGCGGAGGGCATACCGTCTTTTTTCTGTTTTGAATAGAGGGAAGCTGCCATAATTAAGAGGCAAAGAGTCTGCAGTCGTGTGTCGTTTTTCATTTACTTCTCCTGGGCAGCATGGACAACCGGCAGCTATACAGCCGACAGCCATGCTCCTTGTTACTGTTTAATAGCAATTTCCGGGCCAAGTTCTAAGGGGCCTCATGGCAGGTTAGAATCAACCTAGTCTACTTTTATGTACAAAATGTGTTAAAAAAGCTTCCTTCCTGTGTCTTTGCTTCCTCCTTTCAGGAAGGGATCAGATCTATGCCGAACGGGGGCAGAATCGGGACAGATTCATCAGCTGGGCCGTTCCCGCTATGGTGGTGCCGTAGAAGTAGACCGGTTTACCCACAAGGTAATCGGGAAGGGTTCCGTTGACCACCGTGCTGCCCGTACAGAGAAGGATATCGCACCAGCCGAGAACTTCATCCCTGGCATCTGTTCCCGATTCGACTTTTACTCCGTAAAGGACCGTTCCTATCTTGTCCTTATCCAGGTCCAGGACTCTCAGGGAATGAAGAGGGCTCAGTTTTTCCAGCATGCTGGGTTGGAATCCCACCAGGGCGATCTTCGCCTTTTCCCATTCCCCGTTCAATTTCTCCGCCAGATCGCAGGCGCAGAACTCGGGCTGATTATCCTTACAGTGAACGGTGTTCCCCGAATGATGAATGTGAGACATAACCGCATTCAAGGCGCTAATGAAAACAGCTCTGTGATAATGGGACCGGTCGGCGTTCTCCATTATGTTTTTCAGGCTGCCTTCAAAGGGACCGGGCTGGTCGGTAAAAGCCTGCCCCCGTGACTCTCTGAACCGGGCTTCCATAAGTGATTCCTTCCCTGTCAGCAGGGGGAAATCCTTCCTGTCCGGATTTCCGATGGCTTCTTCATCGGTAAGAGCTCTCCCCTTCACGGTAATCGTCTCGTCCCAGTACCCGTTTTCCTGAATCACGGCCTTGAAACGCGTTTTGAGTTCTTCGTAAAAATCATTCCTGTTCATAATCACTTCTCCTTTGTATCAATGAAAAAAGAATAAGGGCAATTGCGGCTAAGAGAAGGGAGAGGAATCCCGCCTTCCGGTAGTCTCCTTCGAATACGGCATTATAGATGGCCAGGGAGATCGTTTCGGTTTTCCCCGCGATGTTTCCCCCCAGCATAAGGGTTATTCCCACTTCTCCCAGAGACCGTCCCACGGTTAATGTCAGGCCGGTGACAATACCCGTTTTTATCTGGGGGAGCACGATGAAACGGAGAATCTGAAATCGGCCGGCTCCCTGGAGAGAAGCCGCTTCCAGCAGGGAACGGTTCAGTCCGGAGGCGGATGTCTGGACCGCTTTGAGCATCAGAGGAAAGCTGGCTATCAGAGCGGCCAGGAAGACCCCGGTGGTGCTGAAAATCAGGCTGACATTGAAAATCCGTGAGAGCCCCCGCCCTATGATCCCACTCCTTCCGAAGAGGATGATCAGGAAAAATCCCAGTCCGATGGGAGGAAAAACCAGAGGCAGGGTCGCCATAATATCAATGGCCCGGGTGGTTTTTTTTTGAGGATTCAGGGCCAGATGGACACCCGAGACCGTTCCCAGCAGCAGATTGGCCAGGCAGGACATAATCAGAATGCGTCCCGAAAAAAGGAGCACGCCGGCAAGGGCGGGGTCGGTTTTAAAGACCATAGCTCTCAAAGATGCCGTCCGCTTCGGCTGAGGCCAGAAAGGTCTTGAACCGGGCGATATCCTCATCGTCCTCAAAGCCTTCCACTATACCTGCCACAATGGAAATTTCCGAATAGCCCGTATCCAGTATGGTGTAACCGCCTATCCGATCGGCGATGGCGATGGCATCGGTCAGGTTGATAAAACCTGCGTCCACCTCTCCCGAGATCAGGTAGGAGGACACCTGGGGAACCGTCGATGCCATGAGGATTTTACTTTCCAGTTGTTCCCAGAGCCCCGCACCCTCAAGGTACTCTCTGGCAGCCGTACCGTAGATGGCTTTCTGGGTATCGGGAAGGGATAGACGCTGAACCGCTTCTCCCGTCAGGTCGTCCACACTGATCTCGTCCAATCCCTTGCGGTAGGCAAGTACGAGTCTGCCACGTCCCAGGGGAAGGTATTCGGTATAGCTGACGCCGAGCTGGGGGTTGGAAAGGAATTTTTTATCTCCCACGAGGAGTCCTACTTTCCCGCTCTCCCTGACCTGAAGAGAGACTGTCTGCATGTTGCCGAAGACGGAGTTGATCCGGACGGGATTCTTCTCCATGAAAGATTCGCATACTTCAAGAACCGGTTTCTTGTATCCCGCTCCCGAGGCGATGAAAATCTCTCCTTTTTCTGACTGTCCTTCTGCTGAAATAGTAAGTAACGTGACAAAAAGTGATAAAAATAATCCGCAAATAATCTGTTTAGTCATTTTATGATCTCCTATGTCCATTGATAATGCAAATTTTATGCCAGTGCTAAAGGACTGTCTGCTCGGTTTATACTCTTTTCTTTTTTACAATATTGTAGAAACCATGGGACTGTTTTCATTTAAGTGGCTTTTCCTCCCTGTACAGGGAAGGAGGAATTATTTATATTTTCCCCATGATCCGAGTTGTTAATCTGGGTATGGTGGATTACGAAGAAGCTCTTGCCGTTCAAAAGATGATCAGGGACGGCATCATCGACGGGAGGGAACCGGACACCCTTCTCCTGCTGGAGCACCCGCCGGTCATCACCCTGGGAAAACGGGGTATGGCGGAGAATATCACCCTGTCCCTGAAATCCCTGGAGGAAAGGGGCGTCTCCGTGATTGAAGTGGAGAGGGGAGGGAATGTCACCTATCACGGCCCCGGTCAGCTGGTAGGTTACCCCCTTTTGAATCTGGCGGAGAGAGAACCGGATCTCCATCTGTATGTGGACAGGATTGAAGAGGTTTTTGTCCGGCTGCTCGAGGAAGAGTACGGTATCAGAGCCGACCGGGATAAGGGAAAATATACCGGCGTCTATGTGGGACGGGATAAGCTCACCGCCATAGGAATCGCCGTGAAGAAATGGGTGACCTACCACGGGTTCGCCTGCAATGTGAATACTGACCTGACCCCCTTTTCATGGATGGTTCCCTGTGGTCTCTCCGACCGGGGGGTGACTTCCCTGGAGAAGCTGACAGGAAAGAAACAGAGTATGGACAGGATACGCAAGCTGGTCGTACGGCTGTTCGGTGAAGTATTCGGGGATGAGATGGTATGGATGAAAAACGTTTGAGAAAGCCGGACTGGCTCCGGGTGTGGATTCCGGCGGAGATTCGGGGCGAGGAGGAAAGGGTCGCCGAAACGGTATCCCGTTTTCATTTGAATACGGTTTGCAGTGAAGCTCTCTGTCCGAACCGGGGGGAGTGCTTTCAGAGGCAGACCGCCACCTTCATGATACTGGGAGCCGTCTGTTCGCGGAACTGCGCTTTCTGCAATGTCCATCCGGGAAAGCCCGGCCCGCTGGATCGGGACGAGCCGGAGAATGTCGCGCGGGCGGCGAAGGAGCTGAACCTCCGCCATGTGGTGGTGACGTCCGTAACCCGGGACGATCTGAGCGACGGCGGATCGGAGCATTTCGCCCTGACCGTCAGGGCTATTCGATCAAGCCTCCCCGAAGCGACTATCGAGGTTCTCATTCCCGACTTCCTGGGGAATTCCGAGTCTCTGGACCGGGTCATCGCCTCCGAACCGGACATCATTAATCACAATGTGGAAACGGTCCCCCGTCTCTACGGCGAGGTCCGTCCCCAGGCCGATTACCGGCAGTCCCTGGAACTGCTGAGAAGGGTGAAGGAGAGGGCGCCCCGAATCCTGACCAAGTCAGGGATGATGCTGGGACTGGGCGAGGAGAGGGAAGAGGTGCTGGGTGTTCTGAAGGATCTGCGGGTCAACCGATGCGATATGCTTACCCTGGGGCAGTATCTGGCCCCCTCGGCCAGGCATTATCCCGTAAAGGAGTATATCACTCCCGACAATTTTGATGAGTACGGCCGGCTGGCCCGGGAAATGGGTTTTTCCTATGTGGCATCGGCCCCTCTGGTCCGATCTTCCTACCTGGCCGAAGAAGCTCTGGCCGGGCGCATCAGGGAATAAGCTCCCTTATCCAGGAGAACTCCTTCATTTTCTTTTTCCGGGAGGAACGGATTTTTTCCGCCCCCAGGAAAAGGGCGAAATTTTTCAGACATTCGGCCATGTCCTCTTTAAGGTCCGGTGTCAGAGAACAATCCGGTTCCCACCACCAGTCTTCCAGTCTGAGAGTTTTTTCCTCCCTGTTGTAAACCGGCTCACAGCGGGCGACAAACCGGTCCTTCCAGATAACGGGCAGAACGTAATAGGCGTATTTTCTCTCCCGTAACGGCGTGTACACTTCCCATTTATAGTCGAAATCAAAGAGTTCGGCAATGAAGTTCCTGTCCCAGATCAGATTATCCAGGGGGGCGATGAATTCCATTCTGCCATCGGACGGCTTCGGCGTATTCCGTTTTTCCCATGCTTCCCGGGGAGAGTACAGGGGGCGGGATATCCCCTTGACGGTGATCTCCTCTATCTCTCCCCTTTCCAGCGACCTCTTTATGGCATCCGCTCTTTCTGTGCTGTTCATGGGGGTGCCCAGCCAGGGGCCGTCCCCTCCTTTATTCCAGATGAGCCCCTGGGAGGCCGCCCTCCGCCGGACATACCAGCGGAAATGGTCCCGGTCATCGGGAAAAGGGTCCGAAGCCTCCCTGATTTCATCGGGAATCCATCGTTCGGTTAATCCGTAGAATTTACGCGTTCCTTCCTTATGATGTACGATCAGCTCTCCCGTATGGTACATGCTTTCGAGTACGGCCCGGACGATGGACGTCGGAGCCCAGGACCAGTCCGTCATTCCAGAAGAAGGCAGGTCGTTTGAGCAGATAGAGTCCCTGCCACCGAGGTAGGAGAGAATCTTATTCCGGGTATCCTCGAACTCCCGGGACCTTTCCCTGTAACGGCTTGTGAAACTCTGCCTCATACGGGCGAAAAGGGGCCAGTCCTCCACCGGCCAGAGAGACATCATCTTGTCCCAGCCGTCGATCAGATTACGCTCATTATAAAGGAGATCGTACAAGAGCGGTTCCGAGTAGCCGAAAAAGCGGCTCTGCAGAACCAGATCCGCATTCCGTCCCGTCCGGTTCAGCGGGTCGTATTGTATACAGCCTACCTTGCGGATATGTTCGAGAATAATTCTGCCTTCAGCCGTGGGTTTGGTACCGGACAACCCCTGGTAATTTAGGATATAGCCCCGGGCTTCCTCTTTGTCTATTGTCATTCCCCGCTCAGTACTTCCTCCATAACCCGGCTCAGCTGGGCAATGGTGTAGGGTTTGCGGCAGAAACCGGACAGCCCTGCCTGCTTCAGTATATTCAGGTCCTCTTCGGAAGTAAAGCCGGAAGTGAGGAGGACTTTCACCGAAGGATCGATTTTTTTCATGGCAAAGAAACACTCCCTCCCGTTCATTCCGGGCATGATCATATCCAGTATGACCAGATCGATCATTTTATGATTCTTTCTGAAATATTCCACGCCCTTTTCTCCGTTTTCCATAGTCTGGGCATCATAGCCAAGATCGATAACGATCTCCCGGGCTGTAATTCTCATAGCCATATCATCATCCACAATCAGCACAAGTTTCTTTTCTTCAGCTTTCCGCACCACATCGGGATCTTTCGAGGCCGGTTCCGATTCTTCGATAAGGGGAAGGAGTATGATAAATTCCGCTCCTTCTCCCTCAGGGCTTTTCACTTCTATGGAACCCCCGTGTTTCTCCACCGTACGGTATACGGCCGAGAGTCCCAGCCCCGTTCCTTTACCCTCTTCCTTTGTCGTGAAAAAAGGTTCGAATATATGGTCAATTATGTCATCGGGAATGCCCGAACCGGTATCGCGGAATGATATCTTCAAATAGTTTCCCGGCTTCAGGTTAAAAAGGCTTTCCCCGCAGGCCTTTTCGTCCAGATGGATCTTCTCTGTCCTGATGAAAATGGTTCCCCCCTCGGGCATGGCATGGGAGGCGTTGATTCCCAGGTTCATCAGGGCGTTCTGGAGAAGGGAAGGATCTCCCACGGCTGGGCAGGCCAATCCCGTCAGATCTGGCTTCAAGGCGATTCGTTTATCAATAGTCCGCTCCAGAAGTTTGATCGTCTCTCCGATCTCTTCCTCCACATCAAAGCTGGTGGACGCCTTCTCTCTTTTCCGGGAGAAGACCAGCAGCTCCTTTGTCAGGTCCGCCGCTTTCCGGGCCGTGCTTATGATCAGATCCAGATACTCGCTAGCCGCCTTTTTATCGGAAAGGAAGGGCTTGAGGAGCTGGGACGCGCCGATGATTCCCCCCAGCATGTTATTAAAATCATGGGTGATTCCTCCGGCCAGCTGTCCCAGGGTATCCATTTTGTCCATATGGCTCAACTGCTTTCTCAGCTGGTTCTCCTCGGACATATCCCTGAATACGATCACGGCGCCTCCCGTCTTTTCTGCTTCGTATCTTATGGGCGAACAGTTTATGCTCAGGGGCCGTTCGTCGCTCTTTCTGCCTGTGGTGAACAGATTGGTGGAAATAAAGGCAGCCTCTTCTCCCGCGAGGACAGGTCCGACCGGGTCGATCTCCGTTTTATCCGGAAGAAAGGAGAACAGGGGAAGAACTTCGGCCAGGGACCGGCCACCCGCTTCCTCCGTCGTCCACCCCGTCAGTTTTTCCGCCACGGGATTCATACGGACTATATTCCCCATCTCATCGGTGGAGATCACGCCGTCGCCTATGGAATTCAAGGTGATTTCCAGATACTCTTCCCGGTTCCTCAGTTCATTCTCTGCCCTTTTCATAGCCGTAATGTCCACGGCTACTCCCAGGACGGCCGGTTCGTTGAACAGATCGTGGGGACAGGGAATCTTTGTTATCTGAAGCCAGAAAGCTTCCCCCTCGGAAGAGGTATACATACGCTGAACATCATGGAGGCTGCGGCCCGTATCCAGAACATAGAGGTCGTCCTCCCGGAATTCCCGATTCTCCTTCCCGTTTACCTTTCTGCTCATCCATTCGTTCGTCATCAGGTATTCCCCGGCCCTGTTCTTGACAAAGATATAGTGGGGGATCGCATCGATAATCGTTCTGAGTTTCTTCTCTGCCCTCTCTACCTTCAATTGGCCGGTTTTTCTTTCGGTGATATCCTCTTCCGTCCCCAGAATCCCGATGACCCTGCCGTCCGCATCCTTTACGGGAATACGGCTCTCCAGCTGCCAGTGATTTTCTCCGTTCCGGTCCATCCGGGCCTCTTCCCGGTTTATCTGCGGGAGTTCCGTCCTCAGTATCTCCCGGTTCTTCCCGTCTTCCTCCTCCCTCTGTTCATCCCCGGGAAAGATCTCTCCTTCCCGTTTTCCCATAAGTTCCCCTTCGTCCTTTCCGGTGCAGGCTGAATAAGCCCTGTTGCAGCCGAGATAACGCATTTCCCTGTCCTTCCAGTAGATCTTGACGGGGATATGGTTGATGATCTGCTTAAGCAGTATCCCCTGGGAAAGCAGCTGATTTTGAATCCGTTTTCTGGCCCGGCTGAGGAGAATGAGAACCACGATCAGTGACATCTGTAGAGTAATGACCGACAGGGAGATCCAGATGATTCGGGCGTTTCGGGAATAAAACGTGGAAGGCCGGTAGAAGACCTCCCCCCCTTCGGGAAGAGCGGAGAGGGGAATGGAGAACCTTTTCAGCTCCCGGTAATCGAATTTAAGCTGATGCTCCGTTTCGAAGACAGGGGGAATGGCCCGGACCGGTATCCCGTCCAGAATCTGCCGGGCCATTTCGCCCGCACCGAAACCCTGGCTGTAGCCGTTAACCAGATAGCCGCCAATGATGCCGCTGCCGAAGGTGAAATTCCATGCTCCGTACAGGGGCGCCCGGGAGAAGCGGCGGATCAGCTCGGCTGCCTCGGCGCTGTCGTAGGTTTCGCCGTCTTTGTCGATGAAGAAGAAGGTCATAAGCACGGCTGTTTTCCCGGGTAGATCTCTGACAAGATTTATCAGCTCTTCCTTGTTTATCCGGTAAACCAGATCAATTTCCGGACCGGAAGGGAAGGCTTGCTCCTTCAGGCCCTGAACATACTCCTGGACCTGTCTGCCCGTTGTCGTGTCATCGGTAATGATGATTATCCTCTCCGTATCCTCCTGGAGAGAGAGGATCAGATCCAGATTTTTTTTAAGATCCGCCTCCTCATTGATGCCGGTTGTCAGGGAGGGATCGGCTATATCTCCCTCATTAAGGTAGTTGTAACCGCAGAAGACATGGGGGATCATCCCGAATATCTCCCGGCCCCTGTCCCGGAAAAAATTGAAGGCGTTGTTATCGGCAGTTATCACCAGGTCGAATTCGATGTCTTCGTATTTCGCTTTGTAAAGAGAGGCAAGAAGGTCGATATAGGAGTTATCGTAATCCCTTTTGGTGTCCATATATTCCACGTAGAGATCGGCATTCAGGTCGGAGAAGGCCTCTTCCACCCCCCTGGTTATTTCATCGCTCCAGAGATACCCCTTATGGTAGGAGTTCAGAAGAAGCACCCGGCTGCTTTTTCCGTCCCCGTGGGCAAGTGACGCGGCCAGTATGAAGAGAAGGAGTAGAAAGGGAATCTTTCCTCGTACCATAACTCAATTATGGGGTATCCCCGGTACCGTTTCAAGGATATCATTGAGGCTGATTTTCTAAAAAGACGGGGGAAAATGGAAAATTAGTCATTCTTCCGGTAGAATATACAATAAATGCAGCAAGGACTCTTATGGACTATAAACGAGTAATAGACAAATTCCGCGAATTAGGACTCTTTATACAGGACCTTGAGGGAAAAAAGGCCTATCCCAGCAATATGTGGATAGATTGGGGCTATACCCCGGAAGATATGCATGAGTATGGCTTCCTCCACTTTGTTCATCCCGAGGACAGGGAGAAGGTCCGGAACGCGGTGGACGGCTTCCATCAGAACAAGGACCATTTCTCCCGTATCGTTTTCCGCATCAGAGACAAGCGGGGAGAGTGGCACTGGATCCTCTCCTCCAGTCTCGCCGTGGAGAGGGATGAGAACGGCAGAGTTCTTCAGTATGTGGGATTCGATCATGACATCACAGAGGAGATGGAGGCCAAGGCCCGGGCCGAGAAAGCTTTGAAGGAGGCCGAAACTCTTATCTCGGCCAACGAGGCGATAAATGCGCGGCTGGATCTTCCCCATACCATTTCGGCCATTCTTGAACAGGCCGTGAGGGTTCTCTCCTTCGACAGCTCGTCGGTTCAGTTACTGACCACAGGAGAGGACGGTTCGGAGGAGATGAAGATCGTCGGCGGCATCGGTTTTCCCGAAAATGTGGATATTATCGGAAAATCCTTTCCCCTCGCCAGCCGGACGCCTAATGGGAAGATTGTGAAAAATCAGAAACCCCTGACTCTCTGTTCAAAGGATCTGACCGACTATGCCGATTTTTTCCATAACGTCTTTACCGATATTCATTGCTGGATGGGGGTACCCCTTATCAGTAAAGAGAGGGTGCTGGGGATGATCTCCTTTGACCGTCTTGAAGAGAAGCCCTATTCCGATGACGATCTGCGCCTGGCCCAGGCGTTTGCCGGGCAGGTGGCTATCGCTCTGGGCAATTCCCAGCTTTACGAAGAGACCAAGAAGCTGGCCATCACCGACCCCCTTACGGGATGCTATACAAGACGCTGGATGTACTGCGAGCTGAAGCAGGAGTGCGAGAGTTCGGCAAGGCATAAGCAGGACCTTTCTCTTCTCCTTTTTGATATCGATGATTTCAAATTCGTGAATGATACCTATGGCCATCTGGTCGGGGATAAAGTTCTGGTCCGGGTCGTATCACTGGTGAAGAGGGTTCTGAGAACCTATGACCAGTTCTGCCGGATAGGGGGTGAGGAGTTCCTCATCATTCTGCCCCAGACGTCGGTGGACGATGCCGCAGAGGTGGCGGAACGCATAAGAGAGCTGGTTGCCCGGGAGTCGGCGGGGGATATTCTGGCAAATCCCGTCACCATCAGTCTGGGCTGTGCCCAGCTCAGAGCATCCGACAAGAACGGGATCGAAGATCTGATAGGCCGAACCGACCGGGCGATGTACCGGGCCAAAAGAGCGGGAAAAAACCGCGTATCCAAACTGTAGGAGTTAAAATGAATCCCATTCTGGAAAGTCTGTTCTCAAGAAAATCCGTCAGGTCCTTTACGGACAGAGCGATTGGCATGGAAGAGAAGAACCTGATACTCGAGGCCGCCCTGCAGGCTCCCACCGCCGGAAATCAGGTGATGTACACCATCCTGGATATTCAGGACAGGGCAATCAAGGAAACCCTGGCCGAGACCTGTGATCATCAGCCCTTCATTGCCGAGGCGCCCATGGTGCTGATTTTTCTGGCCGACTGCCGCCGCTGGTACGACTGCTACCGCTATGCCGGCGCCGAGGCGAGGGAACCGGGTCCGGGGGACCTGCTCCTGGCCTGCGAAGACGCCCTCATCGCCGCGCAGAATACGGTTGTCGCCGCCGAGTCCCTGGGCATCGGTTCCTGTTATATCGGGGATATTATGGAGAACCGGGAGAGACACAGGGAGCTTCTGAATCTGGATGACTATGTTTATCCCGCGGCTATGCTGGTTTACGGCTACCCCACGGAGCAGCAGATAAACCGCAGCAAGCCGGTCCGTTTCAATAAGGACTATATCGTGCGGAAAGACCGCTACTCTTCCCTGTCGGAAAAGGAGGCCCGTGACATGTTCGCCGAACAGCGTGGCAAGGATGATTTCGACGAATTCATCAACGCCTTCTGCCGGAGAAAATACATGTCCGATTTCTCCCGGGAGATGAACCGGTCCGCCGCTGATTATCTGAAAATTTTCACAAAAGAATAAAGGCTGCCGATGAAGCAGTCAGCAATCCCAGAAGAAGGTTGACCGGCTTGCCCCATTTGCCCGTCCCGAATTTCCCCAGGGCCGTGCCAAGGGCCGCCCAGAGCGAGATGGAGAGAGGGGCTATGAGGGCGAAGGTCAGGAATATAATCATGACTGACAAGGGGTAGTCCCCGCCGGGAAGGGAGTAGACCGATACGGCCGACAGAGTCGTTATGTAAACCTTGGGATTCAGGTACTGAAACAGAAATCCCTCGGAAAAACGGGGCTTCCCGCCGGAAAGGGACTCAGGGGAAGACGGACGTCCCGGGGTGTTCTCCTTCCCCTTGTCCTCCTTTTTGATTACCGAGAGCAGGATCTTCCCTGCCAGGTAGAGAATATAGGACGCTCCCGCCAGTTTCAGACCCTTCTGGAGAAGGGGAAATTCCTCGAAAAGCCAGCCGAGGCCCAGTGCGCTCAGACAGATCAGGCTTAGTATTCCCGCCACGACACCAAGGAGAAAGGGCAGTGTCTTCCGGTAACCGTGGCGGGCGCCCAGCAGAGTCAGGAGCATGTTGTTGGGGCCGGGTGTGGCGGTCATGATGACGGTAAAGATGAGAAAGGGAAAATAGTTCATATCCATGGGAATTACCTCCGGATTTATTGTAGATAGGCCGAGGTAACCATAACAGATACAAATTATTGATTTTATAACCATAACAGTTTATGGTGGATCAATGGAAAACCGTTTTCGCTATGAGCAGATATCCGATCATATCGTTGAAGCCGTTGAGCGGGGAAATCTTTCTCCCGGCAGCCGATTGCCCTCCCTGAGAAAAATGAGTGAGCGCTGGGATTGCGCCCTCTCGGTCGTCATGCAGGCCTACGGAGACCTGGAGATGAAGGGAATCATCCGGTCGGTGGAGAAATCCGGCTATTTTGTTAATTCACCGAGAGAAGCCCCCCTGGCGGAACAACAGACGGAAGCCTATCATCTCAAGCCGGAAGAGTCCCGTCCGCTGAGCATTATCGGCAAGGTGGTGGAAGCCAGTAACGACTCCTCGGTCATACCCCTGGGGGCGGGAATTCCCCACCACTCTCTGCTGCCCGTCAATGCGCTCAGACAGTCCCTCGCCCGTGCGGCAAGAGAGGAGCCCCTGCTCATCCAGAAGTATACCGATGAAGCGGGTTACCTGCCCCTGCGCCGGGAGATCGGCCAGCTGCTTTTTACCCGCGGCATCAATGCCGGCCCTGAGGATCTGATCATTACCAACGGCTGTACGGAAGCCCTTTCCCTGGCCCTGAGTGTTCTTACCGTGCCGGGGGAGCCGGTCGCCGTGGAGAGTCCCCAGTTCCTGGGTCAGGTGCAGATTCTGGGGGAACTGAAGCGCAGGGTCATACCCGTTCCCACCTCTCCGTCGGAGGGTATGGATCTGGACCGCCTGGAAGTCCTTCTCAAGGAGGGCCTGGTGAAGACGGTGATTATGACGGCGGTGCATCAGAATCCCCTGGGATTCGTCATGCCTCCCGAAAACAGGAAACGGGCTGTTTCCCTGGCCGAGAAGTACGATGCCCATATCATAGAAGACGATATGTACAGCGAATGTTCCCATGACCACGAGATCCGGCGGCCCCTTAAAAGCTACGACCGGAGCGGCCGGGTTCTCTACTGCTCCTCCTTTTCAAAGACAATCAGTCCCGGCTTCCGCATCGGGTGGCTTATGGGAGGCCCCTTCGGAAGGGCCTGCGCCAATCTCAAGATGACCCAGACCCTGGGGGGAAGTCTCCTTCTTCAGGCGGCCATGGCCGATTATCTGGGAAGGGGCACCTACGGCGGTCATCTGAAAAGGCTTCAGAGAAGCATTTTCCTCCAGTCCTGCCAGCTCAAGTCATTGATCCTGGAATCCTTCCCTTCCGGCACGACCATCTCTTCTCCCGGCGGCGGATATTACTTCTGGATACGCCTGCCCGGAAACAAGGGCGGGCTGGAGCTGTTCAGGGAAGCCCTGGACCACCGAATCGGTATCGTACCCGGGGAGGCCTTCTCCACGGGAGGCCGGTACGGCGACTGCATCAGAGTCAGTTTCGGCTCACCCGTGACCGGGGAAACCAGCCGTGCCGTCGCCCTTCTGGGACGTCTCGCCCAGGGCGGAATTTCCCCCCTCTAATTTTAAACTTTCATTTGCTATCGTCCGGAATATGACTTATATTTGAAATAGTTTCCCGACAGATAAGAAGGTACGAATGGGCAGGGGTCGTAATAAAGAGGGTATCGATACGGAACAACTTGATGGCTATATGGCTGAATTGGAAGAAGCCCGGCGTGATCTGGAAAACCGTGAGGAAAATCTTCGCCGAACTATTAACCTCATCGGCTATGCCGTCATCTACGGAGACGGGGAAGGCCGGATAACCGGAATGAACCACATTGCCCAGTCCCTCGTGGAAGCCCTCCCCGACGAGTGCGAAGGAAAGGCCCTGGACGAGGTGCTCACCTTCTATTCCCAGCCTGCGGGATTGAAAATCCCCGGTCCTTTTTCCCGTGTCCTTGAAACAGGCCAGGTGCTGATTGCCGATGAGACCGTGCTCCTGACCAACGGAAAGGGACGGGAGTATCATATCGAATACTCCGCCGCTCCCAACAAATACAACGAAAATGATGAGATTGAGGGCATGGTTCTTGTCGTTCGGGATATAACGGAACAGTACCGCCGCCATGAGCAGATAGGCCAGATCCAGAAAATGGATGTGGTAGGTCAGCTGGCGGGAGGGATCGCCCATGACTTCAACAACATGCTGGGAGGAATTCTGGGAGCCGCCGAGCTTCTCCAGAAAAGGATAGGCGACGATGAGAAAAGCCGGGAGTACTGCGAGATCATAATAAACGCCACGGGACGTGCCGCCGAGCTGACCCAGGAGCTGGTCTCCTTTGCCACACAGCAGCGCTCCTCATCCTCCCACCTGGATATTCACAGAACCGTGGAGGATGCCGTCAAGATACTCAAGGGGACGATAGATCCCCGGGTGGAGATCAAGCTGGATTTCAAGGCCGACCGCTCTGTCGTGGAGGGAAATCCGTCACAGCTTCAGAACGTCATCGTCAATCTGGGAACGAACGCCTATCATGCCATGCCGGCGGGAGGAACTTTCACCATATCCACGTCCCTCGTTGAACTGAACGGAAACGAATCGGAGGAAAATACTTTCTCCCTGAATCCCGGGACCTATATCGCCCTGGACTTTACCGACACGGGCTGCGGAATCCCCCCCCATCTGCTATCCAAGATCTTCGAACCCTTCTTCACCACCAAGGACAAGATAAAGGGAACCGGCCTGGGTTTGGCCGCCGCCTACGGCATAATCAAGCATCACGGGGGAGCCATTGATGTGAAGAGCCACGTGGGAAAGGGAACAACCTTCCGCATCCTGCTGCCCCTGGAAAGCCGCGGTACGGCGGAGTCGGGCATACCCTCTTCCGATCTGATTCACGGGAAAGGGCATATTCTTGTCGTTGATGACGAGTTCATCATGAGAATGACCGCCAAAAACATACTGGAAGAGCTGGGATACGAGGTCACTCTGGTGGAGAACGGCCGAGACGCCGTCAATCTCTTCAGCGCCTACGGGGATAATTTTGATCTGGTTCTGCTTGATATGATTATGCCCATCATGGACGGAAAAGACTGTTTCGACAGGCTGATAGATATCAAGCCGGAGGTCAAAGTCATACTTTCCACCGGTCTGACCGGCGGGGGAGTCATAGACGAGATGAAGCAGAAAGGGCTGAAGGGATTCATCAGCAAGCCCTATTTGAGCTATGAACTGAGTCAGGTCGTTCATAAGGTCATAACGGGTAAATAATACCCCATGGAAAAATACGGATAACATGGTATAATGTTGCTATGGATAATGTGGAAGATCTGATTGGCGGTAAAATCGGCGAAGGATTGATGAAGATGGGGGAAATGACCTCTCTTCAAGTCGATGATGTTCTGATAAGGCAGGAACGGGGAGATAAACGGCTCTTCGGTGAGATTGCCGTGGACCTGGGCTACATCGATCTGGACACGGTTATCCGCTATCTCGAACAGTAGGAATATATGGCCCTTTTTGTAAATAGACTTCTCAATATGAAAAAAATCAAAGTCATCGGCTTTGATATGGATTATACGCTTGTCCGGTACCATGCGGACAAATTCGAAGAATTGACCCACACCCTGGCTCTGAAAAAGCTTCATTCATCCTATGGATATCCGAAGGAAGTGACAAATCTCAACTTCGACTACCGACGTTCCATCGGGGGCCTTGTCATTGACAGGGGTAACGGGAACATCCTTAAGCTGAGCCGGTTCGGCAAAGTGAAAATCTCCTTCAACGGTCTGGATCAGATAGGGTTCCGGGAGCAGTCGGAACAGTACGGGGACCTGGCCGTGGATATCGGCAGTCCCCGGTTCAAGAGTCTGGATACGGCTTTTGCCATCTCCCAGGGGGTTCTTTTTTCCCAGCTGGTGCAGCTGAAGAAGGAAGGGGCGTCCCTGCCCGATTTCAACCCGCTGGCCGATGATATTCAGAGCGCCGTCAATGATGTGCATCAGGACGGTTCCCTCAAGGGGATTGTCATCTCCCAGTTTGATAAATACGTCATAGCCGATCCCAAGGTCGCCCGGATGCTTGAGCGCTACAAGAATTACGGGAAGAAGCTCATGATCATCACCAATTCGGACTACCTCTACACGAAAAAGCTGCTGGATTATGCCCTGAATCCCTATCTGAAGGAACATACATCCTGGGAAGAGGTCTTTACCGTCGTCGTTACCCAGGCGGATAAGCCTGCCTTCTTTCAGGGGAAGACGCGTTTTTTGAAGATTATCAACGAGAAGGGCGACATGGAGAATTATCTGGGCTCCGTGGCGGAAGGTATTTATCAGGGAGGTTGGTTCGGCCAGCTCCAGCAGGATCTGGGCGTCCAGGGTGGGGAGATTCTCTATCTGGGGGATCATATCTACGGGGACGTGGTCTCCATTAAGAAAACCTGCGGCTGGAGAACGGCTCTGGTCCTTGATGATCTGGAAGAGGAGATGAAGAGCCTTTCCGAAGCGGGCCCCCTCCAGGATGAGATAGACGGTCTGATGGAGAGGAAAAACGGTCTGGAGAAGGAGATCAACCGCATCGATCTGCTCTATCACGAAGGCAAGAAAACGGACAAGAAGAAGCTGGACGAGCTTTTTGAAGAGACGGATAAGCTGAATATGCGCATTTCGGAGCTTCTGAATACCTACAAGAACTACTTCAATCCTTTCTGGGGAGAGGTGCTCCGGGCGGGGAGCGACGAGAGCCGTTTCGCCGATCAGATGGAGAGGTATGCCTGTATCTACATGACCCGGGTGTCCGATCTTTACGATTATTCTCCCAAGACCTACTTCAGACCCCAGAGGCGTATCATGCCCCACGAGATGAAAGATTAGTAAAAGCTTGTTCTCCCCGCGGCAGTAAGGTATAATGCGGGGAGGAGCCGTTCATGAAGCTTAACAAAGTACCCGTTATTATTGTTATTCTCTTCTATCTGCTGATTGTGCTTCCCGTTATTCTCATCCAGTTTTTCCATCTGAGAAAGGCCGTTCTGGACGGATTGAACCGGGATCTCTACCTGGCCGCCCGGGATATGGGGCAAATACTGGATGATGATTTCTATGAGATGTGGAATAAAGACAACCCTCTGCCCCCCGGTGTGTATGAACGGATAAAGGAAGAACTCAACAGCTATGCCGATCATTTCGAGATTGAGTATGCCTATTCCATGGTCAAGGAGGGGGATACGGTCTATTTCGTGGTCAGCAACGAGACCGAAGAGGACATTCATCGGGGAACGCCCAGCCTCTTTTACAACCCCTATCCCGATCCGCCTGCCGACGTCCTCAAGGCATTTGAAACGGACGAGCCCTTTCTCAGCTCCTCCTATACGAATATATGGGACAGTTATTACTCCTTCTTTCTTCCCCGGAAAACATCTTCCGGGCTGACCTACGTCCTGGCGGCGGACGTCAAGCTCGATTTCAAAAGGAGCAAACTGAACAACAGCCTTGTCCTCCTGGCCGTCATGGTCTTTGTGATGCTGGCTTCCCTGCTTCCCATCTACCTCTTCTGGCTTTACCATTCCAGAAAGCAGGCCGAATCGCTCAGGGCCCAGCTGTTCACGGACAGGCTGACGGGACTTCCCAACCGGGCCCGGTTCATGGAGGACTACGCCGGTTCGGGGGAGAGGCCGCTTTCCGCCGTTATGCTGGATATCGATTCTTTCAGCGATGTAAATAATCTCTTCGGCGGTTATGTGGGCGATATGGCCCTGGAATACGCGAGAGAGGTGATTCAGGACTGTGTAAAGGGAGCCTATCCCCTGTACAAGTTTCCCGCCGATGAGTATGTCCTTGTTCTCGAGGGGGTTTCCCGGCAGGAGGCGATCGGGCTGACGGAGCATATTATCTCCTCTTTTCGGAGGAGGAGCTTTATAACCGAAGGACAGGGACTCTGCCTGAGCATGCGGGGGGGGATCAGCCTGGATTCTTCATCGAGAAAGGCTCTGCTCTCCTCCATGAATATAGCGAAGAATCTGGCGAAGTATGAATACAGTGGCTATGTCGTCTACGAGGATTCCATGGACAGGGAGGAGTCGTATTCGAAGAATTTCTTCTGGCTGAACAGTCTTAAGGAAGCCCTTGAAGAGGATCGTATCGTTCCTTTCTATCAGCCCATTCAGGATAATGTCTCCGGGGAGATCAGCCGTTATGAGGCTCTGGTGCGCATGCTGGACCGGGAGGGCCGCCCCATTCCCCCCAGCGATTTTCTTTCCGTGGCCATGAGAAGCAAACTTTACAGGGAACTGACAGAGGTCATGGTACGCAAGTCCCTGAGTGACTTCGCTCACAGGCCGGGACTTCTCTCCCTGAACTTTTCCACCCGTGATCTCCTGGATGAAGGGACCATGGACTACCTCTATTCCCAGGTCGAAGAGAAAAACATGAAGGGACGGGTGATTCTGGAGCTTCTCGAATCGGAATCGCTTTTTGATATTCCCGACTTATCGGAAAGACTGGAAAAATGCCGTGACAGGGGCGTTCTGATTGCCATCGATGATTTCGGCAGCGGTTATTCCAATTTCAGCTATCTGTCCAAAATCCCCCTCCATCTTCTGAAGATAGACGGTTCCCTTATCCGCGGGCTTCTCGCGGACAGTTTTTCCGAGGCGGTTGTTACGGCGATCGCCGCCTTTTCAAGGGATCTGAAAATCCCCCTGGTAGCGGAATATGTGGAGGACGAGGTTACCCGGCAGAAGCTTTCGGCCATGGGCATCGCCTATTCCCAGGGGTACCATATCGGCCGCCCGGTTCCTGCGGAGGAGCTTTCACGTCCGAAGGTTTCTCACTGACCGGTAGGGACAGTTTTCCCCCTGTCAGAACAGCTGCACTATCACCAGGCCTTCACTGCTGTCGGCGACGTAGGCGTAACGGCCGTTGATCATCAGGCGTATCGGGGTGGAACCGGTCCAGTCCAGGCTCCTGAGAAAAGCGTCATTGCCGATGGAAGAGGGATCGGAAATGTCCACGATCATCAGTCCGTCCTCTTCGGATATCAGATAGAGATAGTCCCCGAAGGCGACCCCGTCTCTCATTATTCCCGACCAGCTGTCCGGAGTGAACGGGCCGTAGCTCGTCAGGTAGTCTCCGTCCGATTCATCGATGTTAACCGTATAGAATCCGCTTCCCGGAAAATAATCCGCAATGAAGGCGTAACTTCCGTAGAGGGAGAGGCTGTCCAGGGTCATGCCGAAGGATTTGCGATCCTGCAAAACGGGCAGGACGGGATTGCCGACATCGAGAACGGTCATATTGTTGGGCTGGAAATAGGCGCCCTGCACGACATAGGCGGTCTGTCCCCTGATCTGCACATCATTCATGCCGCCCCCGTCGCTGTCGTAAAAGCCGATTCCATAGGGATCGGAAGGATCGGAAATGTCGTAGATCTGCAGCCCCGTGGAACCGGCCAGATAGGCATAATCCCCCTTTACCGTCAGCCTTCCCACCGAACCGGAGAGGGCGGGGGCGGCGCCGGCGGAAACCGGGGCGGAGGAGTCGCTTATGTCAACGATCTCCAGTCCGGCGGTTCCCCGGGTTATATAGGCGTAGGGTCCTGAAAGAACGATCTGCCCGGCGGCGGAAAGGGCGAGGTTTCCCCCGGATACCGGAACCGGAGCGGATGTGTCCGATATGTCCAGAATTGTCAGACCGTCGGCGCTGTTGGTCATGTAGGCCAGGTCATCCCTCAGGGCGATGCCCCTGTAGCCCGAACCGGGATTGTAGAGACCCGCCAGGCTCAGATCGTTGGGCAGGGAGATATTGACCGTCTGGAAGCCCAGGGAGCCGGATGTGACGAAGCAGAATGAACCGTCCGTGGCCACGCCCGTGGAAGCTCCGGGGGTGTTCCAGTAGTCGGTTATCTCGGGATTCAGCGGATCGGAGACATCGAACATCTGGAGGCCCAGTCCGTCGGCCGCATAAACCTTGTCGTCCCTGATCTGAATGTCGGCGAGAAATCCCTGGGAGGCTGAAGAGTTCCCCACCTTGGTAAAGGGGGACGGATATTTGGAGAGCACCATAAGCGAGTAGGGGGGAGGGGGCTCCAGGTAGATGCTGGCCCGGGAGAGAACGTAAACATAGTTCTCATCGGTTACGACATAATCGGCCCGGTAGTCCGCGTCGGTGTAGGACCGGTAGTTCACTATGGTTGAGCCGCCCAGCAGATGGTACAACTCCAGGATCATTTGATCGTTGGAAGTGGTCGCATAAATAAAGGCGTAGGGAGTGGTTCCGCCCACCAGGTAATAGGAGAGGGCTATATCGCTGAACTCGTATGTGCCCCCTCCCCCGTACTGGGCGATAAAGACGGGAGAGTCGGGATCGGTAATATCGAAGGCCATGACAGCCGTCTCGCCCGACTGGTCAACGATAAAAAGCCTCTCTTCATCGGGCAGGGTCTCGGCCACCCGGGCGTCCCCCAGAGTCCCCGTATAGGCTCCGGTCTGAACGGGAGCCAGCGGATTGGAGATATCCACCGATTTGATTTTCCCGGCGCCGTCGGCTATGAAGGCGTAATGCACGTCCGACCCGTAATCGTAGAGGGCCAGATCGGCGGCATCTTCCGTCTGCAGGGATGCCACCGTTTCGGGAGCCCGGGGCTGTGATATGTCAATGATGAGGAGCCCTGCCTCGCCGGCGGCCACATAGACATAGTCGCCGCCCCAATCGGGATAGACCACCTTTTGAGCGGGACCGGGCGTGGTCAGGTTGGTTATGCTCTCTTCCGGCGTGGGGGAGGAGAGAAAAACACCGGCTCCGTTGGCGTAACTGGTCAGGCTTCCCTCCAGTTCGGGGCGTACCTTATAGTAGTACCACTCACCTTCGCTGACGCCCCTGTCTTCATAGGAGGTTCCCTGAATGACGCCGGTATAGTTGAGAAAGGGACCGTCGGGCGAGGCGGACCGGAGTATCTCGAAGCGGTCGGTCCCTTCTATGGGGTTCCATTCAAGCTGGATTTTACCGTATCCCGCCTGTACCTGGGGTGCCAGGGTCTGTCCTGAGAGAGGAATGGCCGAAACATAGGAGGACCAGTAAGCCCCTCCCGCCGAAAGATTGGCCCGGAGAAGAAAAACATGGAGTGAGCCGTTATCCAGATCTTCCAGAAGATAGCCCGTATCGGTCACGGTGACGCTCTCTCCGTAGGATTCGGAGGGGACCGTCCCGTTTCGCGTATAAAAAAGGGTATAGTTCCCGGCTCCTTCCACGGCGTCCCAGTCCAGGGCGATGCTCTTGTTGGAGGGAACGGCGGTCAGGGAGGAGACGGGACTGCCCGGATCGTGAAGACCTATTTCCACGGTGCTGCTGTTGTCGTTCCAGTCCTCTGCGGTTACCCTGATGATAAGGGGGCCGTCGAAGGAGACCGTGGAAAACTGGAAGGAGAATTCCCCGGCGCTTCCGAGGGCGGAGGGCGGCAGATCGCCTGAGAGGAGAGTTCCCAGGGAACCGATCACCTGGTACCGGACGAGGCGTATTCTCCCGTCGTCGGAGGCCGTTCCGGCGACTGTAACGGTCTGGGTATAGTCGGTATCATCGGCGGGAGAGGAGAGGGTCAGGGCCGGGGCGGTATAGTCCGTCATCTCCGATACGGCCGCTTCATCTATGGGAACGGGGCAGGAAAACAGGATCATCGCCATAAGAGCCATTATTGGGGGGTATATTCTTCCTTTCATTTTACTCCTCCTCTATGAATATGATGGAATCCGCCGCAGACATATCCGAGGCCCGGGTCAGCCCGCCCGTCGATCCCAGGTAGGCATAGGGAGTGGCCAGCTGGGGATCCACTTCCCGGGCCTGGGCAAAGAGCAGCCGGGCCTGATCATATTCATCTGCTTCGTGGGAAGCCTTGGACATGTTGATGAGCAGCTTGGCCGCTATGGAAGATTTCTCCATACCCCGGGCGCCCAGGCCGTCGTAGGCCGACTGGTACTGTCCAATGGCCCTGGGGTAGTTTTCCTGCATATAGGAGATATTTCCCAGGTTTATCAAAGCGGGCAGATAATCCTTATCGATTCTCAAGGCCCTGTTAAGGTAGGTTTCGGCATCGGAGTAAAGACCGAATTTGGCATAGACCATCCCGGCCCGATTGAAATCGGAAGCTTCTCCCGTCTCCCGCGCTATTCGGGCGTAGTTGTCCGAAACTATGCTTCCTATGCTGTTGAGGCTCGTACGGAAGTCGGCTGCCAGCCTTTGGGCATCGCCGTACTGGAGCCCCAGATCGGACTCCCTCAATCCTACGGGACGGTAGAGCTCCTGGGTTTTCCGGGTCCTGTAGAACCCTCTTAGCTCGGGGCTATCGCCGAAGCTTTTCCACAGATCGGCGCCTCTGAACCAGGCGTCAAGAAAACTTCCCGAATCCACCATGGTGATTTCCAGGGGCAGCCAGAGCTCTCCATCGATATCCAGAGTCATGTCTCTGTCCGGATGGATCTCTCCGAACTGGCGGCTCTGGAACCCCGTGTTAATCGCCGGATAGATATGGCCGGGAACCGTAATGAATCCCGTCTCCAGTCCGGCCGCCTCCATAAGACTGCAGAAGAGAACGGTCAGGTCGTCGCAGTCTCCGGTGCCCCGGATCAGGGTATCCCTGGATAGTTTGACCGAATCCACCGAGAGAGAATCGGTCTGAACCCGGGTAAAGGGGGAGATGGGATCGATCTGGTAGATTATGCCGATTTCCCCCATGGCGGCGTAGATCTGCATGGCCGTCTGGACGCTCCGGCTCCAGTGGGATACGGTGATCGGCTGGGCGGCTTTTCTGATAAAGCTGACGTAGTTCTGCAGAGCGCTGTCCGCCGGGGTGATAAAGGCCCCCACTTTTCTGTCGTCATCCCAGGTGATGGCTGTCTTGTCATGGAGATCGTAGGTCACGCTCTCCTTCTGCATTCCCGACCGGCCTCTGGCTGTATATTCGGCTATGACCTCCCCCGTAAGGGGCGTTATGCCGTTGGTGGTGAATATCTGCCCGTTATAGGAAGCCTTGAGATCCACGGAGGCCGATTCCCCCGGAGCCAGCTTACCGATACGCCCGGCCACGGTGGGGGAGTCCATATAACCGGCCTGCATGAAGGAAATCTGCACATCCGAAACCGTCATACGGCTCGTATTGGTCAGTTCTATCCGGCCGATGGGGGAGTCCACGTAGTAGCTCTGCATGGCGGCGAAAACGGGATCAACCTCAATATTGTCAAAGCGCAGGTAGCGTTGAAATTCGGAGCGGTCCGGATCTTCCCCGAAGCGGAAGTGTATGGCAAAGCCCAGTCCGGCCAGCCAGCCGTCGTACTTGTCGAAGGGCTGAATCGATCTCTGATAGCGGAGGGTCGGTTTGATATCAATGCTGAGGGCGTAAGACGGATCAAGGGAGATCTTCGCCGCTCCCTGGGCCTGCCAGTACAGGGAACCCACCGTTCCCGAATCGACGGCGTTGGGAAAAACGGCCTGTCCCAGTCCAAGCTGGAAATCGGCTCCCAGTTCAAAGTTTTTGGCAAAGCGGCTGGCGTATCCCGCTCCCCCCTGGCCGTAAATCTGATAGTGGTCCCACTTGAGAGGATCGCTCAGTTCGGTGCTGTCAAAGCGGGTCAGACCGCCCCTGATAAAGGGCTGGATTGTGGGAATGTTAGGCAGGGGATAACGGATCTGCCCGGAAAAATCAAGAATACTGAAATCTTCCCGGTAGGCAGAAACGGGCTGGAGAGTGAGGTATTCCACTCCCAGGGAGAGGGGAAAACGGTAGTATTCATTAAAGTTGCTGTCTGCATTCTGGGAAAAGGCTGCGGTGGAAATCAATAGAAGCTGCAGGCCGGTAAGAAGCCGTTTCATAATTATCCTTCCTTTAACTTGATTATTACATCACTGAAATTAATTATAATGCGGTAAACGGAATAAATCAAAGTTAACCCTTCCTAACTCTATATTTTCCCTTTTCATTCGGGTATGATGGACATGGGAGGCTATGATGAGAGTTTGCGTGTCGTATTTTTCTGGAACCGATGTTACGGCTGTTGTCGCCCGTTCCGTACAGAAGGGGCTTCTGACCGCCGGCCTGGAGGCGGATCTTCTTGATATAACCCCATTGAAAGCAAGGGAAAAAATCAGCGGAGATGATTATGACGCTTTTATTTTCGGTTTTCCCGTTTACAGTGATTTTGCTCCTTCCGCCGTGAATTCCTGGCTCGGGAGTCTTGAGGGGAAGGGACGGCGCTGTATTCTCTTCTGCACCTACGGCGGGAGAACGAGCGGATATTTCCATTATCATACCTGGCAGCTTTTGAAAAAAAGCGGATTTTCCCTGTTGATGAGCGCTGAATTTCTGGGAAGACATACATTCAATGTGGCGGGATGGAAGGTACTGCCGAACCGTCCCGACGAGGGTGACCTGAATATCGCCGGAGAACTGGCCCGAAAGGCGGCGGAACTCTTCCGGGAGGAGAACCCGAAGCTTCTTTCCCTTCAGAAACCCATGGGGTATAAGGAAAAGCTGGCCGCCTATGAAGCCGCCGTCCCCTCCAAAACGGCCGCTCCGAATCAGCCGTCCCGGCGGGGAGCGGATTGCTCTCAATGCGGGATCTGCGAGAGAGACTGTCCGACCGGCGCTTTTGATGCCGGGACGGGGGAAGCCGATCCGGAGATCTGCCTCAAGTGCCAGAGATGCCTTTTTCACTGCCCCGATAAGGTTCTGGTCCTCCATGAGAGTATGTACCGTAGCTACGGAAAATTTCTGGAGGACTGGAATCTGACCGAGGAGGACATGGAGAAAAAGCAGAGCAAGCTGATTCTCCATGCCTGGGATACGGTGCGGTAGCGTCTGGAATAATCCTACCAGCTGCTTCCGCCGCCGCCTCCGGCACCGCCGCCGGAGGACCCGCCCGAGGAAGACCCGCCCGAGGAACCGGAGGGAGAGGAGCTCATGGAGCTGCTGAGAGAGTTAAAACTGCGCGAGAGATCCCTGTCGAAGGTACGGGTGTCGAAGCGGTCATACCGGTTGCCCCAGTACCAGGTGGGGGGCGGCACGGCCATATTCTCGAAGTGGGATGCCCACTGGGAGCTGAGGCCCAGCACCATGGCGTAGGGCAGGATATTGTAGAAATAGGCGGGATCGGAGGCGAAGAGAGTTTCCAGCTTGTCCTTCTCGGCTTCCTTGATAAATTCCCGGAAGCCGAGAACCAGTTCCAGCATCTTGTCGCCGTACTCTGTCCTTTTGGACATGATGGAGATGAAGAAGCTGGCGATCATGGAGGCCGCCACGGTGGACAGGACGCGCAGGGGATCTATTCCGGCGAGAAAGATCGTCAGTCCCGCGATTACCGCCGTCACTACCAGGCTGAAGGCGATTCCCATGGTCAGGCTTGATTTATCTCCCCCGCTTCCCGTGCTGATTGCCTTGCCCAGTATGACATAGGGTACCACGGCGAAGACGGCAATGAAAAAGGCGAATACCCACAGGGGGCCATTGCCTTTCATGGGAAGAAATACCTCCATGAGAAGAGAGAACAGGGGCAGAAAGGCCAGAAGACCGGCCAGAAAAGAGGCCCCCTGGGTCCCGCTGGCGAAAATGCGTTTCTCTTTGTGTTTGGTAAAGGTCTGAGTGATATTCGTAACAGCCCACTGTATGGTCTTGTAAAAACTGTTTCTCAGGTCACTCGTGGTGACGCGGCCGCCCGTGCCGTTGCTGAAGAGATCCTTGAAAATCTTTCTTTCGTAATACTGTGTCTCCGGTCCGGGTTCCTGAAGTTTGACCAGGGCCAGCTCTTTTGTCTTTCCCTTCTCATCCTTTTCTTCTTCGATGGCCAGATAGCCCTTCTCGGCCCAATAGACGATGAGGGAATTCACATCTTTGTCATCCACCTGTCCGTCGATGATATAGCCGATTTCCGCGGGCGTCATCCCTTCGGGGGGCTCGAACTGGACAGTGGGAAAGAGCTTGTTGTCCCGTCCCTTGGCATACCAGAGAAGAAAGGAGAGAACCGCGGCCAGAATGTGCAGGGGATAGCTGAGCACCATGGAGAAGATCCAGTTCGGTCCCAGATGTCTCTTGGCTCCCACCCAGTACCCTTCGGGAAGGGGCAGGGCCAGAGTGAGCCCTTCGTTGTAACCGAGGGGGTTCACAATATGGCCGGTTATGACATTGCCGTCTACCGCCCATTTAACATTGGTATTATCGGTGGAGCCGAGAGGACCGGACGTACAGTTCAGCCGGGAAGGGTCGAAGGATTTGGGCATGGTGACGCGGAAGTCGGCCTTATGGATATCCGTGGCCCATTGGGTTCCTATTATATTGAAGTAGAACTCGTCCATATCGGGCAGGCCGTCCTTTCCCACGTCGTAGAGGTAGGAGATGACGTAGCGGACTTTTCCGCTTCTCGTGACACTTGCCGAGCCGATGCGTATCGCCACCTGGTCTCTGCCTTTTGTTATCTTGCTGGGAAATCCTTCCACGTTGATCTTGCTGATCTTCACGGGGATCTTATCGAAATAGAGGGGAATATTCCGGATGATTCCGTGACTGCTGACGGTAAAATCCACATCCAGGGTCTCGGTTATCTCGTAGGAGTTGTTCTCCAGAACGTTGATTTCAACGGAGTAATTCTCGAAAGTGAAGTTCTCCGCCGCCAGATGGGCCAGGGGGAGAAACATCAGGAGGAGGGGCAGCAATAATGTGCGTTTCTTCATAAACACCGCCTTAGAAGGAAACCTTGACGTTTTCCCTCTGGGTATCGTCGATTTCGAAGTACTCCTTCTTTTCCAGGTTCATCATGCCCGCCACAAGGGAGGCGGGGAAGAGTTCCCTTTTCGTGTTGAAGGACTTGACCACGGCGTTGTAGTACTTGCGGGATTGGAGAATATCGTTTTCCAGGGTCTGGAGCTGATTCTGAAGATTGACGAAGCCCTGGTTGGCCTTGAGGTCGGGATAGGCCTCGGAGAGGGCGAATATGCTTTTCAGGCCGGCGGCCAGGGCGTTTTCCCCTTGCTGAAGCCCGGCCATATCCTTGGAGCCCATGGCCATGTTGCGCGCCTGTATCACCGCTTCCAGGGTTTCCTTTTCATGGGAGGCGTAACCCTTGACCGTTTCCACCAGATTGGGAATGAGGTCCCAGCGCTTTTTCAGATAGGCGTCCATGGTGGCGAAGGATTCCTCGCATTTGTTGCGGAGTTTGATAAAACCGTTGTAGGTCCCGATAAAGAAAAAGGCTATGAGCACGACTAATGCCAAAGCGATGATTAATCCCATAAGAATAAATTCTCCTTGTACTTTTACTATTCTTTTCTACTATAACGCAGCTTCCGGGAGTGTGCCAAAAAATCCCGCCGATCGTGACTAAATACTGATGAGGGGGTGAGGATAGTCACACCGCCCTTTTTCTTTTACTATAGGTTATGGCCCGGCGAATCCCCAAGGGGAGAAAGATCTATTCCATTTCCTATCTCATGGACAAACAGCCGAAGGGGATACGCAAGGATCCCCGGTACGGGTTCCTGCTGGATTCCCTCAGGGGATCGGACCGGCTGCTTTCCCTCAGATTCAACAGGCGCTGCTACACCTTGCTGAACCGCTGTGTCGTCGGCCCGGAGAAACTTGAAAGTTTTTACAGAACCTACCGCCTGCCCCGCCATCCTTTTTTTCCCCTTTTCCTTTCCATTAAAAGGGCTTACCTGGATGAGAAGGACAAAGCCCGGGCGGAAAGGGAGGAGAAGATTCTTTCCCTTCTGCAGAAACTTCCCGCACGGGAGCAGGAATATCTTTTTGCCTTTGCCCGATGGGAGTCGGGGAGAAGGGAGGGGAGGAAAGCCCGGACTTTTCAGAGGGAGATCTATCCCCGGACTCTGAAAAAAGCCCGTCTTTATCTCTCCCGGAATAAATGCGACTGGATCGGCTGTTTTGAGACCTTCCGCCGGGATGTCATAGGGGATACGGCGGAGTATTCCGGAGATGAGGGGCAAGTGCTGATAGACCGGTATATACTGGGGCTCCCTCCGGGACCGGAGCCGCTGAACAGGGAAGAGATAAAAACAAGGTATAGAACCCTTTCCCTGGAGAACCATCCCGACAGGGGCGGTTCAGGGGAGATGTTCCTGATTGTGAAGGAAGCCTATGAGAGGCTTTCAGGATTGTGCTGATCGGGAGTTTCCCGCTTCTCCTCAGAATAGGGTGGAAAATAGAGTTCCGCCGCCGTTCCTTCGCCCTTGAGGCTTTCTACCCTGATAAAGCCGCCGTTCTGTTTCATGATTCCGAAGACGGTGGAAAGTCCCAGCCCGGTTCCCTGCCCGACTCCCTTGGTAGTGAAAAAGGGCTCGAATATGAAGGGCAGAGTTTTTTCGTCGATCCCCATTCCATTGTCTCTTATGGTAAGGCGGACATATTCGCCGGGGGAACCTTCGGGGGAGAGGGTTTTATCCCCTTCCTGAATGGTCACCAGGTCTGTGGTTATATGGATAACCCCGTTTGATTCAATGGCGTCCCGGGCATTGACGCAGAGGTTTGCCAGAATCTGATCAACCTGGAGGGGATCGATTCTGATGGGACGGAGGGGGACTCCCGGTTCCCACTCCAGTTTGACCATCCCTTTCATCAGATTGCTCAGCATGGTAAGCATGCCTGATATGATCTGGTTCAGATCGATCACTTCCGGTTTTATGGACTGCTTCCGGGCGAAGGTGAGCAGCTGGCTGACAAGGCGTGAGGATTTCATTCCCGCTTTTTTTATCTCCCGAAGGTACTGTTCCGTCTCTTCCCTGTTCTCCCGGGAGGCCAGGGCCAGATCGGTATAACCTATGATAATACCCAGAATATTATTGAAGTCATGGGCAATTCCTCCGGCCAGTCTTCCCACGGATTCGATTTTCTGCATCTGGAGTATCTGGTTTTCCAGGGCTTTCATCTCTGTTGTGTCTTCCACGATGAAGCCCACCCCTTCTCCCACTTTGAAAAGATGATATTTAAGCCAGCGGACCCTGTCTCCCAGGGCAAAGGAGTCCTCCAGCAACTCCGGCCGGCCGGTCTGCCTCACCCTGTCATAGGCATCCCCGATTATCCGGCGGCTCTCATTTAAATAATGGATAAGTTCGTCAACAGGTCTGCCCAGCAGCTCTTCCGTATCCTGAAGCTGGGGAAGATACTTGAGTATTCCCTGATTGACCGATGCCAGACGGTTGTGCCTGTCTACCACACCCATGACATTGGCAGTGGAATCCAGGAAGCTCTGCCACATGTCCTTATTGGTGATGATCTCTTCCTTGGCGCGGTGAAGCTCCGTTATGTCCGAGCCCACCACGGCGAATCCGGTAGCCATGGTAAACATCTGCACCCGGTACCATCTGTCGGTTTCCCTGTGCAGAAAGGTGGAATAGAGATGCCTCGGTTTGGGTGAAGAGAGAAACTTCTCATAGCGGCGGAAGGGTTCATAATCCATAAACTGGGAGAAAAGATCTCTGAAATGTTTTCCCCTTACCGGCTCGGTCGGCCTGATCCTTTTATTGTCCAGAAGGAAACGGGTAATGGCCGCTCCCGCGTCCACGGCAATCCCCCGGGAATCAAATATGATAAAGGCTTCGGAGGATCTGTTCATCAGGGATTCGAGGCGAAGGCGTGTCTCCTGAAGTTCCGTTATATCCCGTCCGATTCCGAGAACGCCGATTACTTCCCTCTGATCATTGAAGAGGGGGGTCTTGATGGTCTCCATCAGGTGGCCCTGCCCGTCTTCGGCGAAGGTCAGAAGCTCTTCATTTTTGGAAGGGCCCCCCGATTCGATGGAGGAGAGATCCTTCTGACGGAAGAAATCGGCCAGATCCTTATCCACTATATCGTAATCGGTCTTTCCCAGAATCTCTTCCCGTTTTATCCCGAAAAATCTCTCAAAACTGCGGTTGCAGTAAAGGTATTTTCCCTCCGGGGATTTGAGCCAGAAAAGATCGGGCATGATGGATATGAGGGATTCGAGGAAACTATCGTTTACAAGGGTGCTGCTGTTTTTTTCTTCCAGGAACCTGAGCTGCGAAGACAGTTCTTCCTTCTCAGCCTCCAGTTCATGAATACGGGCCAGCAGTTTCTGTTCACGCTCCTCTGATTCCAATGCTGATTCCTCCGCCGTCTTTTGTTATGACACAGATCGGTAAAAAAATGAACCCTGTTCTTCTTTTCCCCGCCTTCGGGCAGGGAAAAAGAGAACAGGGCGAATCTTCCCAATCCTCCGGCCGGTGACCGGAGGAAAATATCTAGAGGCCGAAACCGAAATATTCGGCGGCATTCAGGTAGGAGATCTCCTTGACCATGGAACCGACCAGTTCAAAATCGGCCGGGATGATCCCTTTCTCCATATCCTTGCCGAGAATGTTGCAGAGGATCCTGCGGAAATATTCATGGCGGGTATAGGAAAGGAAGGAGCGGCTGTCGGTAAGCATTCCCACAAACCTTCTGAGAAGGCCCAGCTGGCTCAGAGATTCGATCTGTCTGGTCATGCCGTCCATCTGATCGAGGAACCACCATCCGGATCCCATCTGGATTTTTCCAGCCACCGAACCGTCCTGGAAGTTGCCCAGCATGGTGGCGATGACTTCGTTATCCCGGGGATTCAGGTTGTAGAGAATCGTTTTAGGGAGCTTCTTTTCCGAATCGAGAAGATTCAGATAGGCCGATAGGGGCCGGGCAAAGTTCTGATCGTCGATGGAGTCGAATCCCGTGTCCGGACCGAGTTTGGCAAAGAGGCGGGAGTTATTGTTTCTGAGGGCTCCCACATGGATCTGTTTCGTCCAGTTCTTCTCGGCATCCAGACGGCCGAAATGAACCATCATGGCCGTTTTGAATTTATCCGCTTCCTCTGTGGTCACGCTCTGGCCGGCCAGGGCTTTGGCGAAGATGGCTGCGGCCTCGTCCTCGGTGTATTCAGAAGCGTATAAGGTGTCCAGCCCGTGGTCGGAGAGGCGGCATCCGGCGTCATGGAAATACTGGTGGCGCACTTTGATCGCCTCGATAAGGGCGGCGTAGTCCTTGATTTCCATACCGGCTGCGGCGCCAAGGGATTTCAGGTAATCCAGGTAGAAGTCCTTGTCTATGGCCATGGCCTTATCGGGACGCCAGGTGGGAAGAACTTTTACTGCGAAGCCTTCTGCGGCAAGGGCCTTATGGTATTCGAGAGTGTCGGCCGGATCGTCGGTGGTGCAGACCAGTTTGACCTTGCTGTCCACCATCAGCTGGCGGGCGCTCATGGTCTTCAGTTTCTCATTGGCCCGGTCCCAGACTTCCTGTGCCGTATCGCCGTTCAGGATTACATCGTCAATGCCGAAGTAGCGGGCCAGCTCCAGGTGGCACCAGTGGAACATGGGGTTCTTAAGCAGGTAGGGCATGGTCTCGGCGAATTTCTGAAACTTCTCCCTGTCCGACCCATCCCCGGTACAGTAACGCTCATCCACGCCGTTGGAGCGCATGGCCCTCCATTTGTAGTGGTCTCCTCCCAGCCATACCTGGGTGATATTGTCCCACTTCTTATCCTCCGCGATTTCCCGGGGATTCAGGTGGCAGTGGTAGTCGATGATCGGCATATCTTTGGCATAGTCGTGGTAGAGCTTCCGGGCTGCTTCCGTTTCCAGTACAAAATTATCGTTGATGAATTTCAATTTGTTTCTCCTTCTGTGTGACGTGGAAATTACAGGGTTACACCGGATTTGAAAATGGCGATTTCTCTGTATCCGTTCCGTTCGTTCCGGGTCTGTTCTCCCGAGGCGATTTTTATGATAGCCTCTGCCAGATCCTTATTCAAGTCATCCAGGGAAATTCCTTCCACTCCCCGGCCTGCATTGAAGTCTATCCAGTTCTTTTTTCTTTCCGCCAGAGAGGAGTTGGTCGCCACTTTTACCGTGGGGACCGGAGCTCCCAGGGGAGTCCCCCGTCCGGTGGTGAAGATAAGAACCGTAGCGCCCGCCGCCGTCATGGCCGTGGTGGAGACGATGTCGTTCCCCGGTCCGTTCAGCAGATTGAGCCCTTTGGTGACAACCTTGGCTCCGTAGGGGATAACATCGCTTACCGGAGCCAGTCCGCCCTTCTGCACACATCCCAGGGATTTATCCTCCAGGGTGGTGATGCCCCCTTCCTTGTTGCCGGGGGAGGGATTCTCATAAACCACCTGGTTATGCTTCGTGAAGTAGTCCTTGAAGTCGTTGATAAGATGTACCGTCTTGTCGAAGACCTCTTTATTGATGCAGCGGTTCATGAGGATTGTCTCGGCACCGAACATCTCGGGTACTTCGGTGAGGATCGTGCTGCCCCCCGCTTTGATCAGTGCGTCGCTGAACCGGCCCAGAAGGGGGTTGGCGGTGATGCCCGAAAGACCGTCGGAACCGCCGCACTTCATGCCCACCACCAGCTCGGAAACGGGACACTCCTCCCGCTTGTCTCCGGCGGTGAGTTTCATCAGATCCCGAAGAATCTCCATGCCCTCTTCCAGCTCGTCCTCCGACTCCTGGGTAATCAGGAAACGGACACGGTCCTTGTCGTAGTCGCCCAGGACCTTCTTGAACTCGGGAATGTTGTTGTTCTCGCATCCCAGGCCCAGAACAAGAACGGCTCCCGCATTGGGATGGGTCGTGAGATCGCTCAGAATGGTCCGGGTCGTCTCGTGGTCGTCTCCCATCTGGGAGCAGCCGTAGGGATGGGCGAAGGTAAAGACCCCGTCGCATTTTCCCGCCGCCTCGGCCTGGGCCTTCTGGGCGAGGAGCTCGGCCGTCTTGTTCACGCAGCCCACGGTGTTGATGATCCAGATTTCGTTCCTCGTTCCCACTTTGCCGCCGGAGCGGCGGTAGCCTTTGAAGGTGCGCCCCTTGAGAAAGTCGGGGGCGGGATTTTCCAGAGCGACCGGTTCGTAGGCGTACTCCAGGTTTCCCCCCAGGAGGGTTTTTATGTTGTGGGTATGAACCTGTTCCCCCGCTTCGATAGCACGGGAGGCCGAACCGATGGGGTAGCCGTATTTAATGATCTTCTCCCCTTCGGCGATGTTCATAAGAGCTACCTTGTGACCGGCGGGAATATCCTGGACCAGCGTGACGCCCAGGACTTCCGAGCCCTTCTCCAGGGGAGAGAGGGCAACGGCCACATTATCGTTATCGGTGATTCGGATAAATGTGTCGGACATTGTTACTCCTTGACCAGGGCGTCGATTACGTCCTTGACGGAACCGGAGGAGAGCTGGTAGAGGAAGTCTCCGGTCAGCTCGGCCAGGCCTTTCTCAGCGCTCAGGTCCTGGCCCCAGAAATCGGTCTTGCTCAGAACTTTCTTCATGAGGGAAGCGCCGTCGGCGGCGGAAGAGAGGGTCGTTCCTTCCCAGAGGGAAGCGAAGAATTCCAGTACCTCGGGGGAGTCGTTTACTTCGTACTCCTTGCCGTCTACCGCCCGGGACGCCTTGAGGGTCCGTTCTGCCCCTTTCTCGCCTTTGTAGAAGAGGGTCAGAGCCGCCAGGGAGAAGGAGAGAAGGCGGGGAAGTTCGCCTTTTCTGACGATGTATTCCAGAAGGGAAGGCATGACGCGGGTTTTCCATTTGGATACGGAGTTGAGGGAGATGCTCAGAAGGAAGTGCTTGATGTAGGGGTTGCTGAATCTTTCCAGGATGGCGCCGCCGTATTCAGCAAGCTCTTCGGCGGGAAGATCCAGGGTGGGGATGATCTCTTCGAAGATTCCCTTTTTCACATAGGCCGAGAGGACTTCGTCGTCCATGCAGTCTTTTACCGTTTCCAGTCCGTAGAGCCAGGCTCCCAGAACGGTCATGGTGTGGGCGCCGTTGAGGATCCGGACTTTCCGGGTTCTGTAGGGGGTCATGTCGTCACACCACTTAACATTGAGTCCGGCCTGAACAATGGGGAACTCTTTCTCGTACTTGGTATCTCCCTCCACTACGAGGAAGTGGAAAATCTCTCCCGTGTCCAGCTGGTTGTCACGGTAGCCCTCTTTTGCCCAGAGCTCCTCCACTTCGTCCCGGGGATAACCGGAAACGATTCGGTCTACCAGGGTATTGAAGAAGACGTTGGCTTCGGTGAGCCAGGCCTTGAACGCCTTGTCTTCGGGATACCAGAGGTCGGCCAGCTGCAGGAGTACTTTCTTCAGGTTGTCGCCGTTGCGGTCGATAAGCTCGCAGGGAAAGAGGAGGAAGCCCTTGCTCTTGTCCCCTTCGAAGTGGTCATAACGCTTTTTCATCAGAGCGAGCAGCTTGCCCGGGTAGGAGACGGGGGGCTGGTCGTCGGCCTTATCCTCTTCCCGCAGTTCGATTCCCGCTTCGGTGGTGTTGGAGATGATGATTCTGAGGTCGGGGTTGAGGGCTTCGTCCAGGTAAGCCTGGAAATCCTCGTAGGGGTTGACGGCTCTCTCTATCGCGTCGATGATCTTCTTGTCCACGACCACTTCCCCGTTCTGGATGCCCCGGAGAAACAGGGTATAAAGGTAATCCTGGTCCTTGAGCATACCGATCATGCCCTGCGCCAGGGGCTGAACGATGGAGACGCCCCCGTTATAGATGCCCTGATTGTTCATCTTGTCGACCATCCAGTCCATAAAAGCCCTGAGAAAGTTTCCTTCTCCGAACTGGAGGATTCTTACGGGGCGGGTCTTTTTCTCAAATCCGGCCTCTCTGGCTACGGCTTCATTCAATACATTCATTTTTTTTCTCCTTCAAAGATACGTTTGAGCGCCCAGTTCCGGTGAGCGGTCATGGCCGCTTCCGCTTCGTCGGCATCGCCGGAACGAAGGGCATCAATGATTTTCTGATGTTCTGCGGGGATGAGGGAAAAATCCTGTTCCCTCTGTCCCAGGTGGGGCTGGTCCCGCGTGACGATACGGGGGGTCAGCTGACTGAAAAGGGAAAGCAGGATATGGTTTCCCGTGGCATGGGCGATGGCCAGGTGGAAGAGATAGTCCTCTTCGAGAAAGCTCTCGCTGTTGCTGTAGAAAGCTTTGAGGAATCCTTCCTGCCTTTTCTCAATAAGGCGCAGGTCGGCTTCCGTCCGCCTCTCCGCCGCCAGCCGGGCGCACTGCACATCCAGAATAAAACGGGCTTCCATCAGATCCGCCATCTTCTGGTCCCTGGAGACGGGAATGGAGCCCAGAAGCTCTTCCATCGTTTCCTGTCCCATGGATGTAATGCGCGTGCCGCTCTGAGGACTGATCTCCACCAGTCCGTAGAAATCGAGTTTCTGCAGAGCCTTGCGTACGTTTCCCCTGGTTGTGTTCATCTTCTCAGCCATCGCCCGTTCCGAGGGCAGGCGGGTCCCCGGCTTCAATTCGCCTGAATGGACCAGCTCGCGTATCCGGGCAATGATGAATTCCTCCGGGTTCTCCGATTTTTCCTTTACTTCGAAGAGACTCAGAACTGATGTCGTTTCCATGGGCATTAACGTATTCCTATAATTGGTTGACCAATTCAGAGTGATAATATGATTGGTTGACCAATTTGTCAAGAAAAACTTACGCCAAAGTGAAAGTTTGATGACGGATATCGTCTCATTTCCTGAAATCCCCCTCTCCAACCGGTGGATGCCGGGGATAGGCAGAGAAGTCGACCTGTGGTAACATTGCCTATGATTTCTCTCTCTTTTGAAGATTTTCTAAAACCCTCGGACTCGGGAATCTTCCGTGAGATTCCTGTGAATACGCCGGGCAAACTCTTTACCAGCCCCATGCCCACCGGAGCTTACGACAAGGGGAAGAAACTGTTCTCCATTTTCAAGAAGCACCAGGTCAGCCATGTATTCCCCCTTGTTACAGACGGGGAAATTGAGAATAAGGGACGATCCGATATTCTCGCCGAGTATACGAAAAGGGGAATAACCTATACCCGTTATATTATAAAGGATTATCAGACTCCCACCTATGAGATGATGAAAGGACTTGTCAAGGATGCGGAGCAGAGACTCGGAAATAAGGAACATCTCCTTGTTCATTGTCATGCCGGAGTGGGGCGGACTTCGCTGGTCGTCGCCTGCATCATTGTGGCTGTGGAAAATATGTCCGCCGATGAGGCCATTAATCATGTGAGGGCGAATATGACCGTAAACATCACAAGCGAGCAGGCCAATCTGGTGAGACGGTTCGAGAAGAAGTACCATTCCGGGCTGTAGATCTCTGATTATTCGCGGTGATCGCGTCGGTTTAATCCTGGTCCGGCAGGAGGTCATTCCTTTCGGGATCGGGTATGATGTTGTATTCTTATGATAAATCACTGATACTTAGTTAAGCATGACAAAAATTAAAAATAATATATGGTTTTTATATATAATACTTGTCCTTTTCGCTTCCCTTCTTGTGACGGTTCACCTCAGGAGAAGTTATACCGCGACGGAACAGGATTTGATAAAAGGGCAGTCCAACAGGATAAATCTTATCAGTCTCTCCCTGAAATCCCTCCTGCATCATCAGGATCAGCTGATCTCCTTTATAGAAAGCAGCCTGAGCGATTACGGTCCTTTGCCTGATAAGGGATAGCGTACAATCAAGTTCGCAATTTTAATTATTGAAAGAAGCCATCGAATTCTCCAGAATGGTAATGCACAACTAAAACCATGGAGGAAGAAAACGATGGCTAAGGAAAATGATAATGGTAATCTGGAAAAAATGCTACTCCAATTCATTTCGGAACCGGATCCCATTTTCAGCTTATTGAAATGGCTACTGGAAAAGCTTATGGAAATAGAAGCGGCGAATAAAGTAGGAGCTCAAAAGGGGTCTCATTCTACGGGAAGATCCACCCATTTTTCTGGATATCGACCACGCCGATTTGATACTCGTCTTGGAACACTGTATCTCCTTGTCCCCAAGCTCAGAAAAGGCGGATATATTCCCTTCTTTGTAACAGAAAAGAAGAGATCCGAGCAAGCTCTGATTCAGGTTGTCCAGGAAGCATTTATCAACGGTGTTTCAACCAGAAAGATTGAGAAATTGGCTATGAGTCTGGGCATTGAAAATATTTCAGCCAGCCAGGTCTCTGAAATCAATAAGGGACTTGATGAACAGGTAGATGAATTCCGCTATCGATCTCTTGATTCAGAATATCCTGTCATCTGGGTTGATGCCCTCTATGAAAAGATCCGGTATAACGGAAGAGTGAGAAATATGGCTGTGATGGTTGTATCTGGTGTTAATTCACAAGGATTCAAAGAAATCCTTGCTGTTGAACCAATGCAGGAAGAATCAGAAAGCACTTATACCGAACTGTTCAGGTCTCTTAAAGCAAGAGGATTTAAAAATGCCTGGCTCTGTGTCTCTGATGCCCATCTGGGACTTCAAGCCGCCATAAGAAAGGAACTCATCGGTTGCTCCTGGCAACGCTGTAAAATCCATTTTATGAGGAACATCCTGTCCCATCTTCCTGCCAGGGATAAAGAAGCTGTTGCCGGCAGAATTAAGCAGATTTGGAATCAACCGAACTCCCAATCGGCCCGTGAATATGCATACCGAATTATAGAGGAATTTGAAGAACAATTTCCGAAGTCCATGACTTGTCTTGAAGACGGATTAGAAGACTCTCTTCAGTATTATGAATTCTCAGAAATAGACAGCCGGAAAACTGCTTCTACCAATCAACTGGAACGATTGAATCGGGAAATCCGTAGACGATCTCGTGTTGTGGGAATCTTTCCCAGTATTGACTCCTACCTTAGACTAGTCTGTTGTTACCTGATTGAATACTCAGAAGACTGGGCTTCGGGAAAACGGTATATCAGTGAGAAATCGATTGATGAACAAAGAATTAAATTAGGTCAGGCTGCCTAATGGGGAATTTTGATGGCTTCTTGAAAGGAAAGTTGCGAACATGGCTGGACACTATCTTGTTTCTCCGTAAAATACCCCCGGAGAAAGGGCTGCCTTAAGCAAGGCAGCCTTTTTTTATGCCTTCCCGGTAGATGAAATCAGACTTTTTTTCCGAACCGGTGCCCGAAAGGAAAAAAAGACTTTTAACTTTTTCCATGTCATGTGAAAATATGGCCGAACCGGATAACCGAATCAACCTTTCCGGTTTTAGGAATTTTATGAAAATCAAATACAAAATACAGCTGACAAATCTTTTGCAGGGGATCTCATTACTTGCCCTCGTCGTGGTGTTCATCCTTTATTCAAGCTATATAAGGAATATCACCGAAGAACAGGATTCCCTTACCGATCTCTATGAAAGCCTTTACCGGGAGCAGGTCGCTATGGCCAGGCTGGCATCGGACAGTTTCAAGCCCAGTTATGAGCGCTTTATCAAGGCGAGGGAAGAGTCGGACAGTTATTTCGATTTATTGGATGATTTCCGTTATCTGGTGCAGTTTTCCGGGGAGGTCGCCGATTCCATTGAAGCCATGCAGGCTCTGAAAATGATCCGCGTCAACTACCATAGAACTATTGATAATGGGGCCCAGTCTCTTCTGGGCGGGGACAACCCCCTGGAGATTAATGACAGAACATCCATCATGACTCTCTATGAAAAGGCGCTGCAGTCGGAAGATGAAGACATGGCTATGGTTCGCTTCAATCTCGTCAATATCATCAATCAGATAAATAAAAGCGATGTCGCACTCAGCGATTATCTTCAGGAAGTCAGAATAAATATCGATAGAATCGATGCCGATATGGCCCGGATGAACCGAAGGAGCCAGATTAGTCTTTTCTCCGCCGGACTTTTGCTTATCCTCCTTTTCTTTATCCTGAGTACAAGGCAATCTCTCGGGCTGTCCAGGCGCATCGCCGAAATAGACAGGAATGTGGATTATCTCAAAAACGGGGATCTGAGGACTGTCTTTATGGAAAAGGGCCGTGATGAGCTGGCCTTTCTGGGGAAGAATCTAAATCTTTTTCAGACAACCCTGGCCGGGGCGCTCCGTGATTTGAAGCATATTTCCGGGGAGAATATTTCGGTCCAGAAAGATCTGGATTCCCATGTCAGAAAAACCGAAGCCAATACGAATTCCATGCATGAGCAGGCCGATAGCATCGTGGGAAAGATGGAGGAGCTGAACGAATCCATTCAGACCTCCACCCTCTCCATGGAACAGATGAATGTCTCGGTAAATACTTTGAATGATCAGGTCATCGATCAGCAGGCCATGGTGGAGGAGTCAACGGCTTCTGTTACAGAAATGATCGCTTCCATTGAAAATGTGACCGCCATTACCCTCAAAAAAGCGACCGTCATGGATGAGCTGGTGGACATGACCGTTACGGGCGGGGAAAAAATGGATATCAATTCCCAGTCTATCTCCCGGATCAATGATCATATCGATATGATTGCCGGCATTGCCGACATCATCAAAGCCATTGCGGGCCAGACGAATCTGCTGGCCATGAATGCCGCCATTGAAGCCGCCCATGCGGGAGAGGCGGGCAGGGGATTCTCCGTTGTGGCCGATGAGATCCGGAAGCTGGCCGAGGAAGCCTCGGATAATTCCCGGATAATCTCCGATACGCTGAAACAGGTTATCTCGGGGATATCAGAGGCGTCCCGGTCAAATGAAAATGTTTCCGTGGTATTTAAAAAAATCAGTACGGAAGTCGATCAGTTCAGGGACTCGCTTTCGGAAATTTCCCAGACCATGGGCGAACTGAAGACGGGAGGAGGTCAGATCCTTTCTGCCATGGGAGCATTGACCGATGTATCACAGATTATCAAGGACAACACAAGTCAGATCCTCGTTGCGGGAAAAGAACAGGGAAATCTGGTTCATGACCTGAAGAACGCATCTTCCCTGGTCACCGGGAATGTAAAGGATATTCAAAACAGAATTCTCGAGATAAACTCCACATTGAAGAATGTTTCCGACTGCTCCGCCGATATTGGAAGTTCAGCCCAGTCGATTGACCGGACCGTATCTCTCTACAGGACGGAAGAGAGCTGCGACGATGGGGGCAGCGGAGAAAACCAGCCGGAGGCAGCCGCAAGGGATTAATCCCATAGTCTCAAGACAGGAGAATTGTAAAGAGTTATCAAGTTAGGGTTGACTAATTCTCCGGGAAATGGTATTTCTATGCATGTAGTATTAACTAAATAAGTGTGTTAAGGCTTATAAAAGAGCATGAAAACAGTCCCCCCGGTCATTGCGGTAACAGGGGGGCTTTTTTTATCCATGATGGAGAGAGAGGCTATGAAAGTATTTTATCATCATATCTATGAGTATCAGAAAGGTCTGAGAAGCCTCGTTCTCCACACACTGCCCTCTCAATACAGGGAACTGGCGGAAAAGAAGCTTCAGCAGAATGCTATACCCTACCTCATCAGAGAAGTAAGCGAGAGGAAAATCAATATATTTTTCGGAGAGAAGGAGTGCGTGGAAATCGTTGAAAGCTTCGGAGACAAACCGCTTAATCAGCTGTCCCATGAAGAAGACTTTATTCTGGGAACGATGCTGGGGTATTGCCGTCTTCTGCAGTGCCGAAGGTATTTAAAGAGGAAAGAGACAGCCCCTGTACTTAAGGCCGTATAGGAGTGATTTACCCCTTTCCGCTCCCGTCTTTCAATCGATTTCCAGAGTCAGGTGCTGGCACCGGCAGGCCGCTCTGACTTTTCCGGTGAATACTTCCTTGCTGAAATTTCCGCCCGCCTCCAGCTTCACGATCATCACCTTGTGGTTTTCCGAGGATTTCCATATGTGGAGGTCTTTGATACGGGAGCCCGACTCTCCGGCAATGGCCTGGATATGGGCCCTCTCATCTGCCGAGGGGAGATAGTCTACAAGAAGTTTTCCCGAGGAGACCAGCAGATCCCAGGCCCATTTTAAGATGACGGCCGCACCGAGCATCGCCACCGCGGCATCGGGCCAGGTCTGACCGGTAAGTTTCCCCGTAAGCAGGGCCACGATGGCCAGGACCGAGGTCAGGGCATCGGTAATCACATGGACATAGGCTGACCTCAGATTATGGTCGCGGTGGGATTCGTGAGAATGATCGTGACCGTGATGGTCATGGCCCCCGGAGGATAGGAGAAAGGCGCTGATAAGATTGACCGTAAGGCCGATTCCCGCTACCAGCAGAGCCTGGTTGAAGATGATGGGCTCGGGATTAATCAGTCTGTGAACAGCCTCATATACCATGTAGAGAGCCGTTATTCCGAGGATAATGGCGTTCGTATAACCTCCCAGAATACCGACTTTACCGGATGAAAAGGCAAAACCGGGATTCTCTGCCTGACTTCTCGCGAACAGATAGGCTGCCAGTGTCACTATCAGGGCGAAGGTGTGAGTTCCCATATGTATCCCATCTGCCAGGAGCGCCATGGAGCCGGTGAGAAAACCGTAGCCGATCTCTGCTATCATGGTTATCAGAGTGATGGATACGACGATAGCCGTCTTCTTTATAGGGGAATCAGTATGATCATGGTCACTGATCTGATTGCATACTCTTTCTGTCATAGGATCTCCTACATTATTTCCTGAATGGAATTTAGGCTTTTAAAAAACGTTCCGGCATCATCCTCGCCCAGCCTTTGCACTATCTCTTCAATCAGCTGTCCGTGGAGATGATGATGGTTCTCGTATTCTGTTTTTCCCGATTGGGTGAGTTTTACAAAGTATGATCTTTTATCCTCGGAACTTTTTATCTTTTCCAGATAACCTTTCGCAACGAGCCGTTGAACCATGACCGTCAGGGTTCCGGTCGTGACGCCGAGCCGGTCAGAGAGTTCCTTCATGCGGAGCTGTCCATGATTACCGACGATTTCAAGCAGATGCATCTGGGGAAGGGAGATATCCCTGTCAGCTACGACTCCGTTTTCCCATGAGGACATTCTTTCAAAAAACTCCACTAAAATATGAGAATATGTCTCTTTCATAATTTATACCTTGATTATCAAGATATATGAAGATAGTTTGAGTGTCAAGATATATCTTCCTGATCATAGATAGATTGTCAGTGTTAGAAGATCCAGGGGCCAGAGAAAGGGTTGTAAATAATTTGAAAGCCTTACCGCTCTCTGTCTCCAAGCCGTTACCGAGCTCTGCAAAGCCAGGAATGGCGGCAGAAATTGTGTCTATTCCAATTCGCCGCATAATCGTTTTGGAATGCACTGTTCGCGAAAAACAGTATATGTATGGCTTTTCAGCTTAGTGCCTTATCTCGGATTGTTACATAAAATCAATCTCCTCTATACTCCCATCTACCGAAGATATCATGAAGAAGTTCAGGAGGACCTTGTCCTTTAGCCCAGGAAATGGAGAGGTCTGTGGAATTTCCTGAGAAAAGAACGTCCTCCCGATTTGGTCGTCTCAGTCTATCTACATAAATGGATTACTGCCCGGCGGGAATCCTTATTTCACCCAGTAAGTAACAAGATTGAACTTCTGCCGGACATCTCCGTCATCCCCGTTAAAGGATACGGGTATGCACATTATACCCCAGCGAAAGCATTCTCTGTCATAATCTTCTTCATTGGGAAAATATCCCACATTTCCGCTTATTGTCGTTCCCTCGCTTGTATTATAACTATTGTTATATGAATACTGAAAGCCATAACCATATTCTACAACTACCTTAATCCATGAACTAAGGGATGTTTCGTTTTTTACCCCGAGAGTCATGTTATAGTCATATGTCTCAGTCCGGGAGTCGCTGGTTGAAATCCCCATCCCCGCTTCCGAGGCCGACTCTCCGACGGTCTGCTCCCAGGTGGTAAAGATTCCTTCCGAGGCATCACTGAGGGTTTCCATCTCCTCTTTCGTATAATAGGAAGAGATATCACCGGGAGTATGTTTCAGAAGGTCATCGGGAATCCGGTTTTCTTCCGATACGGATTTATTGTATTTCGAAAGAGATACAAACATGGTCTGGTAGTCCCTTGGTACTGACACTGTATAATATTCACTCATAGGGGTGAAATTATCAGGGTAATTCAGATAGGTGTACAAATACACATCCAGAGGAACAACGGCGCATATGACCATATCCTTACCGGCCATATTGGTATAAGTTACTTCCGATTCATATGAATGCTCAACGCAGAATCCGAAAGCAAAATCATGATGGGTCGTAATCGAATTGATACTTTCTATGTACTCAAGATCCCCGCCAACACCTGCTGATCCTTCAATATACCACCCAAATGAATAGGAGTCCTCCTCGCTGTTACCGCAAGTCATGGCATATGTCGTTCCGCTGTCTTCAATATTCATACTAGGTGTATAGGGCGGAGAAGCCAGGACCGCAAGAATTTTTGGTTCAGAGAATACCAGTTTACGGCCGTAATACTGCAAGATCAATGAGTCGTCATCCACATTGCCGCAGGCAATGCAGGGGCAGTACTCATCGGAATTCAGGGAAATCTCCTGGTAGAATCGATTGGTCTCCTGTTCTTCGTCCCGACCCCAGACACAAAATGTATCGTATTCATCCACAGTCATATATTCCGTGTCTCTTTTTAACCAGCATACGTAGGAATCCCTGATAAAGGCCAGATCGTCTATACCGTCTCCGGTAAAGTCTCCCGCTACTGCCAGATCATTATTCATACGGTTAAAGTCGCCGTCTGTGATATCGTCGTATATCTGAAAGTCCGCTTCATCGAAATTACCATTCCCGTCATAGGTATAGATTGTATCCATGATCAGAACGTCGACTGCGTTATCGGAGTTGAAATCGCCTGCGGCTGTCATGGGAATCTGAAAATTTCCATGGTAATGGCCTCCGTCTTTCCAGTTGTGATCGCTGATAAATTTGTATGCATTCAGCAATTCTGTCTCATTGTAAGTTCTGTCGCTCTTGTAAAATTTCATAATAAACGCATAGGCATCTACCGATGGAGTAAATCCTGCATCAGACGCGTTATCGACACCGGCGAAAAGAACCTCGTCAAGGCCGTCGCGGTCAAAATCGGCAGTCACAATTTCTGCCGCACAGAGAGAATGTCCGCCGCTGGTAAGATCTTTACTTGTAACTGGTCCATTTCCATTTAGATCCAATCCTGATTCGCTTCCCGTATAAATACTATAGGTCCCGACACCACACTGAACATCGGTCCCGTTTGTAACGACCAGATCCATGTATTTATCACCATTCAGGTTGGCAGATTCAACTCTGACAAAGTTGAAATACCCCCATCCTTCATATGCGGAATCATCATCTTTATAAACCGCATATGAACAAGTTCCCATCGTGGAAAGATCACTATCCAGGATGGTGAGCGTATTGTGGCAGGAGAACGCGATTTCCGCTTCACCATCGCCGTCAAAATCACCGGCGCATACATCCCGCATCTGCGACTGTTGATACCGCATATACCATGAATTCATAACAGCCAGGCCGCTGTTTTTTATGCTTTCTGTCGCCACTGTATTATTGTCATTTTTATCGTCAATCCTGATATAGATATCATCTGATCTGTAGGCTACGGTCACTATTTCATCATATCCGTCGCCGTCCGTATCGGCCATAACGCTCTTTTTGGGACAACTCGTCCAGGCTATGGAGCTGTCAAACATTTTAGATATGCTTGCGCTGCTGTCTCCAAGTTTATCGAGTAACTGCCCGCGTCCGGCATCGCTGATATCGACTCCTGAGAGGAATATTTCTTTTAATTTGAAGGAATAAATATCAGATCCCAGCGGATGAGTATCTCCCACTTCCTCGCCGAAATCATTGACTGCCTCTCCCAGGTCCAGGTCGAATCCCAGGGCTATCAGAGAGTCTTCCTTCTCAATTTCGGTCACAGTATCTCCCCCGTCCTCGCTCGTTTCATTATTGTCGTTACCCATGTTACAGCCTGTAAAAACAATGAGCGTAGCCAACAACAGGTTCAAAAGAAACATTTTTCCTACTTTCCTTCTTTTCATTTTTATCCCCTTACTGCAATCTCAAGCAATATGCTTGATTGGCAGATACGTGTTTTGAATAAGAATAAGGGAGAAAGCTTTAGGAATCGTCCTGATTCAAGACAAAGCGTAAATCCGGAGATATTTTTATTGAAAGGTTTTTTTTCTCATAAAGTTGTGGGGAGCTTCGCTCGTTTCTCTTTTAAAATAATTATAGAAAGACGAAACCGAATTAAATCCGCAGGAAAGGGCAATTTCCACAACACTTTTATCCGGTTCAGAGAGGAGAAGTTCCTTTGCTTTCTCAATCCTGTAAGAATTGATAAAGGAATTGAAATTTTTCTGAAACCGATTATTGATCAGCATCGAGAGGTTCCTCTGAGACATCATCAGCTTTCTTGCCAATGATTCTATGGTGAGTTCGGAGTTCATAAAGATTTCTTCGTCTTCCATAAGCTGGATAAGGCGTGCTTCGATAAGGGAGTTGTCCCGGCTTCTTGCCATGGATAATCCGTACCTTATATCTCTCGCTTCTTTTATGACTTTGATGGCGAATTCCGGATTTCGGAAAGAAAAAATCATATGGTAGGCTGGAAGAATAATGAAGAACACAAGGCCTATGATCAACAGGATAGTAATATTCAATAAGTTAGATAGGACTAATAAAGAACCGGCCGTAAAGAAACACATGAGAGAAAAAAATATGTACTTTATCTCACGGGTCATGGTTTTAGTCCTGAATAGAACGGATATATTATATAGACCCGTAAAAATATAGAGAGTGACATAGGCGTCGCAGATCGTATTGATCATTCTTAGTTTTCCGTTTATGGAATAGTCCGGCAAGAGTCCGGGGTCGTCTATGTAAGCTTGCAGAAGGGAGCTGTCGGTCATATCAATAATGAGAACAAGTATGAAGGAAATTATGAAAGGAATCGAATGCAGCAGTATCGAGGATGTCCTGTAAGCTTTGACTCCGGTTATCATTGAATAGTAGAGGAAGAAAAAAGGCGCGGCGAGGAAACTGAGGGGAATCTCCATATTCAGGAGAAAGGGAAGGCTCTTAAGTAGTCCCAGGCTGTAAGACCAGTAATAAAGGAAAATTAAACCGGTACAGAAGAAAGCTCCCGCGAGAAAGTAGTTTATCTGCAGTTTCCGTTTATAATTAAGCTGGACTATGGAAAAGAAGGTGAACAGAACAAAGGATGTGAAAGTAATGTTCTGGTATATTATTAAGAGACTCATAGTTTTCTTTTCCCATCGAAATCATTACTATTCATTGGGCTTATTTTATTCTAGCAGAAGAAATACCATTTGGAAAGATAAATAATTATGAATTAAGCTAAATGGTTTTAGCTGGAAATCTCCGACTGTTTTCGATAATGATTCCAGATTAGGGCGATCAGCAGCAACAGGGGAAAGACTATGGCAGCCAGAATCCCTTTTTTCAAACTGTCATCAGCGGCGGACGATACCATTCCGACAACGGTCGGTCCTGCGGAACAGCCCACGTCTCCGGCCAGTGCGAAAAGGGCGAACATAAGGGTTCCGCCGTTTTTAATCCCGGCGGAACCGGCGCTGAAAGTTCCGGGCCACATTATGCCTACGGATAATCCGCAGACTCCGCAGCCAATCAGGCCCATCAGGGGAAAGGGCGATAATGCCGTAAGCAGATAGCTCCCTATGCAGAGAACACAGCTGCCGACCATGAAATACTCCAGGTTTATGCGTTCTCCGAACTTACCGTAATACACTCTCGCGATTCCCATCATGATGGCAAAAAACATCGGCCCCGCTATATCGCCTAATGTCTTTGATATTCCCAGACCCATTTCTGCATAGGTGGACGCCCACTGGCTTACCGCCTGTTCGCTCGCTCCGGAACAAATCATCATCAGTATCATAATCCAGAATACTTTGTTCCAAAGCAGTTCCTTTACACTCAGACCTGTTTCGTTGTCCCCAATCAGGTGGGTAATCGGCACTTTTGAGAATAAAAGGCTGTTGATTAGGGGGACTACCGCCCAGAGCATGGCCATATATTTCCAGTTTTCAATGCCGAAAAGCAGGAAAAAGAGGGTGGAAATCAAAACGACTGCCACATGTCCCCAGCAATAGAAGGAATGGAGCATGCTCATCGCCATCTCTTTATTGGCTGTAGGACTTGCCTCGACGATCGGACTAATCAGTACTTCAAGCAATCCGCCCCCCACGGCATAAACCATAACGGCGATTAAAACCCCTGTGGACGGATCCTGCATAATCTCCGGAAGTATTGTCAGGAGTATGAATCCCGCCGCGGCGAATATATGGGCCAGAACCGCAGAGGTCCGGTAGCCTATTTTATCGATGAACCCTGCGGCCAGAAAATCAACGGTCATCTGTATGGTGAAATTGAAGGTAACCAGAAGAGTTATCCGGGACAGGGGGATTCCATAGGTCGAATGGAATGTCAAAAAAAGCAAAGGAATGAAATTATTCACTATTGCCTGAACGATGTATCCGGTAAAGCAGGCATAGATGGTATGGCGATAGGTCAGTTCTTTCATAAAAACGTGGCTTCCTTCTGTTTATCAAGGATTATACTATGATCCCAATCCGGCGGACAAGAGATATGGTGTCCAAAGAGAAAATGGGATATACTAATAAGATATGAGTAAATGCAGAATCACAGTTCTAAAGCGGGAGTACTATCAGGATCTGGCCGATCAGTACCTGGCTGATCCGAATGTGGGAAAATGTAATCTGTTCAAAGAGGGACAGGAATTTCTTGTTGATCAGAAAGATTATTTCCATATGCTGGATGGCAAATTCTGTTCAGAAGCCTGGGACAGTATAAGCCGATACGTCTATTCGGCTTTGCAGGGCGGTTCTATCATGAAAGGCTGGACCAATGACGAGAAGATCATGATCGCCTGCTGTAACGATGGAACCAGACCTGTTATATTTAAAATAGAAAGGATTGACGACTGATCCGGGCTCCCTGGAGATGAACACCATTTCCCTGCAGGGGCCCTGAATCGTCCGGCATCCCCGTTTCAGAAACTCCTGAATCCCCTTGATACATCGACAAACTCTTCATAAACCCAGCCGAATTCTCCGTTGGCTCTTCTGACCATATACCAGGGAGTCGTATCGTATTTATTTTCTTCCCCGGCCGTATTTGCCGGAAGTCTTGAGTCAATCACAATCAGTTCTTCTTCGTCATCGAAGAGGCCGAGTATTTCGCCGTCCGTGCCGGGAGTACTTCTGTAGCGCACCCTTGTATCGTTCAGTCTTCCCGAAAGGCCGAATCCCTGTTTTCTGTAATCTTCCGGGGTCAGCTCTTCGGGCAGTCTGGCTCCGTAGCTTTGAAGCAGGGCCGTCATCTCCGGGGATTTGGCCGACTGCAGAGGGGTGCCGGCTGTGAATTTCCCGAACCCATAGCTGTAGTTCAGAAGATTTACATTCGCCCCCCCATCAATCAGTATCTTCACCATTTCGGGCTTCCCGTAAGAGATGGCGGAAGTAAGGAAATTGCCGCTTCCTCCCGAGTCCTCTCCGTTTGAATAACTGAAGGTCGGATGAGTCCCGTCGTATCCGTTGTCAAGGAAGAGCTGCAGCACTTCCGGGGTGGAATAACGAATCACCCGGTAAAGGTCCCAGCTTGTTCCCAACTCCCCGCCCATATTGTGAGCCGCTCCGGCTTCCAGAAGAAACGTGAGCATTTCCAGGTCGCCCTCTTTAATAGGGTCCCACAGGCAGGAAACGGTGGCATCATAGTTGCCCCCGTAACAAGTCTGACTGAAGCCGTTATCAATGAGGAATTTTATCATTTCAAAATCCCTGTCATCGATGCTTTTAAAAAAGGGCGATTCTCCCCGTTCAATGTACGGGCTATCGTATTTTTTATAGCCGAGAGCCTTGAGTTTTAAAATTGAATCGTAATCCTTGTCCCCGTAAAAATACCAGAACCATTCGTCTTCCGGCTGGAGAACCATTTTTACTCCCAGGCTGTCCAGGTTCAGGGAGTAACTGGATTCATGATCATATTCGGTTTTCTCCTTGTTACGGGAGCGGTAGGTTCCGACGAAAAAATTACCTTCGGTCCTATCCCATTTCATCTCCGACACCTCGCCGTAACTGGTTTCCTCCCGGGAGAGGTAAAGGCTGTCAGAGGGAAGGGCATCCGAATCGAACCTTACCTCCCGGCTGCTTGAGGTGATAAATCGGAACTCCCCATCGGTATAGAATATCTGCATATGCTGATGCCCGCTATTGGGGTTATAGTAGGGCCCCTCTCTTCTTTCCTTATCCGTTGAAACCAGGGCTATGTCCCCACCGAAGACCCAGTGCTCCTCCCCGCTGGCTGTACGAATCTTAAAAAAGGGAGCGGTCTGATACCCGAAGGTGTAGGCCCTGGGAGATACTTCCAGTATGTCAGCCATACTTACGGAATATCCCCAGTTGCCGAAGGAATTCACGTCATGGGGGATATTCAGATAGAAACCGGGACTATCCCATCCGCGAATATGCTCTCCCATGGGGATAGCCTTGTAATCGGATAGATCGATTTCGGCAAAAGCGAAGGTGCTGACCAGTATAAAGAGGGGAAGTATTAATTTATTCATAGCGGGGGGATTTTATATTTTATGGGGATGACTGTCAAATGAGCGCTATTCTGAGTTATAGCGCTTTCTGGCTTATGGGTTACCAAGAATCATTGATTCTCCTTTCTTCAGAATTGGGAATAGTTTACTTTCCTGTTACTTCATTCAGATATATTCCATGTAAATCATAAGAAAAGTTTCTGAAGGTAAAGGGTAATATAAGTGTCCGTTAAACATTACTGTATACTCATCGTATCATTTTTAGTCTTCTCCCTGTCGTCCATTACGGCGGATGATGCATCCGGTGTGAGAGAAACTCCGAAAATCGCTCTTGTTTTACAGGGAGGAGGGGCCCTGGGAATTGCTCATATCGCCGTAATTAAAGAAATTGAACATCTGGGAATACCAATCGATATGGTTGTCGGGACCAGTATGGGATCGATAATCGGAGGGTTATATTCCGCGGGATATTCCCCGGAGGAGATGGAAGATCTTATCCGGACTACCGATTGGATGGAACTGTTCCTTCCGGAAATACCGAACAGCAAAAAAACGATCTGGGACCGTTACGATGAATCCCGATATATCTCAATGGGATTTTCCAGGAAGAAGCTGGATGCAGCGAAGGGATTATTATCTGACAAAAACATCCTTCTTTATTTTGACAGACTGACTCTTCACTATGGGAACAATATTGATTTTGATACGCTCAGCCGTAAGTTCCGGGCTGTTGCTACGGATATTATGACCGGAGAAAGGGTTGTTTTGAGCCATGGCTGTCTTTCCGATGCCATGAGAGCCAGCATGGGAATTCCCGGTGTTTTTGCACCCTATGCTGTGGGTAATCATATTCTTGTAGATGGAGGAGTCGTCGATAACCTTCCCATTGATGTGGCGAAGGAGCTGGGAGCGGATTACATTATTGCCGTACAGTTGAGCGGAGGGATCGATTATTCCCTTGAAGAATTAAAGTCTTCACCTCTTATCCCCTTATCAAAGACAATTGATCTCCTAATTGAGCAGAATGTCAGATCTCAGCTCGATAAGGCTGATTTCCTGCTTACTATAGATCTTTCCGGATATCAGGCGGCTGATTTTTTACAGGGAGAAGAGATTCTGGAAATCGGCGAGGGGGTGGTTCGTGATAATTCTGAAAGATTCCTTTCCCTTCGGGAAGAAATATATCAGATGAGGGCCGACACGAAAGGCTCCGATTCGGTATTAGTCCCGCCTCCCATTACAAGTCTTACCGTAAGAGGAGCGACCAAAAAGGATGGGGAGAGAATAGAAGAAGCTTTCCACTCATTTCTGGGACACAGTCCGGATAGGGACGTCATAGAATCGGTATTGGAGGAATTATCGTCGGGTAATGTCTATCAGTCCATACGGATCGGGCGAAATTCCCCGGGAGAGGGGGGAGATGAATTACAGCTGAGACTTGAGAAGAACCAGAACGTGAACAGCATTAATCTCGGGTTCTCTTCCGCCTCGACCTATTCTGATCAGGTTGGCAGTACCGAGGTCATATCCGGTGCCATTATTATGAGGGGACTATTCATCCCCGGTTCAAAATGGACGGTAGGATTTCAGCAGAATGATTCTCCCGGTCTTTATTTTACCTTTCTGCAGCCTGTGGGTCCCTTGTACCTTCGCTTTTTGAATTCCATATCAACCCAGGCGGACTTCGAATCTCTCGGTAGATTGGATGATAGTTCCTTTAAGTTCCAGAAAAGTGATACTACGATCATGGCGGGATTAAATCCCCTGAATACCGTTGATCTTTCAGTAGGTTTCAGTTACGACTCTTTCAGCTATAGTGAAGAGTATAATGAGATGATAGGGGAAGATAGGGAATCAAAATATCCTGTTTTTGTCAGTCATGCCGATCTGTTGACTCTTGATTCTTTCATTTTTCCTGAAAGAGGAGTTCATGCAAGAGTCTCATACCTTCATGATCTGCAAGGGTATATTTCGGAAAACAGTTTTCGGGTTTTTGAAACGGAAGGAACACTCGCGGTCCCTCTGACATCCTCTCTTTCATGTGAGCTTGAATGGGATGGAGGAACGGACTTCTCCGACAGGGAAGACGGAAGACCTGCCGCCCCGGTATTCTATAGACCCCAGCTGAATAACAGGAGGATGTTTCCTGAGAGTCTTGAGGGACAGGAAAGGACGGGAAGCTATACAGCGGGAATAAGCTTTCTATGCAAATACAGAATTCATAGAGATCTTAAAGATCCCCTCTTTCCCCTGTATTTTCTCATTCAGGGATCGGCAGGGTATTCCATGCAGGACTTTGATCAGGTGATGAATGGGGCGGATTATCTCTCCTGGAATGCGATCCTGGGGGGCGGTGTCAGGCTGTCCGATTCATTGGGCGTAATGCTCAAAACGGGGAGCTCATACGGATTTATCAATGGTCAGAGAGGCTTTATTGCCATTGACATCGGATCTTTCGGAATAAGGGATTAAGCCTCGCCGGCTGTCGGAGATACGCCCGGGGGGAACCGTGATCCCCGTACGGGGACTTTTGAGGAACAAATAATGAATAATCAATTCAATCCGGCAATAAAATCTGCGGTGGCTGTCCTTATCCTGGTGAAGACTCCGGGTATCAAAGGGGCAATTAAGGCGTCATACCCGATCTATATTTATAGTCTATTGACTTTATGTTTCAATTAGTAGTATGGTAAACAAGCAAGTAAGTATTTTTCATTTATTTTTTTTGATCCATTTTTGAGCTTAAGATTCCGATCGTTTCTACTTTCCGTTTCCTTTTAACTTTTCTGTATCAATTTATCTAATCTGAATTATTTCCTTGATAAATAAAACCGGAGAATCCGGTAAAAGGAGACGCACATGTCAAGCAATATTTATGTAGGCAACCTTAGTTGGAATCTGAACGAATCTGATCTTCAGAACCTTTTTAGCGAATTTGGTGACGTTGAATCTGTGAAAATCATCTTTGACAGGGACACTAATCGTTCAAAGGGATTCGGATTTGTCGAAATGTCAGATAATGATTCCGCTTCAAAAGCGATTTCTGCTCTTAATGGAAAGGAACTCGATGGCAGAAATATTAGGGTTAACATGTCAGAGCCAAGACCTAATAGGGGTCGGAACTACTAAGACTGATATTAAATAAAAAAAAGGTCACTTATGGTGACCTTTTTTTATGGAGAAATAATGGGAAAAACGAACTACAGTTATGAAAAAAGAAAGCGGGAATTGGATAAACAGAAGAAGAAAGAAGAAAAGCTGAAGAAAAAACAGCTAAAGAAAGAGATGGTTGATAATCCTGGTGAATTTGAGATCATTGAAAAAACCGAAGATGAAGAAGAGTAGGCCGATTCATTATAGCGGTGCACTCGTTTTATAGCTTCTGATAATTATGGCAGAAGACTCCAGGGAGAAACCCTGTTTCGAAAGGCTATATCTTAAGCGTCCGTGAATTAGCTTGTCCAGACACATCGAAAACAAAGGCTGAATCCAGCCAAATGGTTCCAGGAAAAAGTTCATCAACATGCCCTGGCTCCCATGAAAAATGATACTCCTATGGGGTAATATCTCTCTTCTTTCCATTATGTCTCTCTCGGAAAAAATTATTAAGCCGATCAATGCTGAATTTCCAAAGAAAGAATTAATCAGACTGCTGAAGTAGAAAGGAAAGTCTGTTCGGCCCAGTCCACTTCAGCTGCCTGTTTGTCAAATATCCCGTAGAAAACTTACTCGCTAATCCATTCGGCCGTGAGCGTCAGGCTGAAGTTAATGGAGGAAGAGCGGGTATAGGTGATTTTCGTTCTTCTCCCGTCAACTACGGTGCTATAAATCCATCCGGCGAATATGAGGCCTGAGTTTCTATCCGCTGCGGGATCGCGTTTGGTGAAGCACTCTCCGGGAAGGACCTCCTCGTAGGCTACGATGTAGGAGGAGCTGCTGCCGCCGAAGTCATTCTGGAATTTCACCAGGTAGGGGACCGACAGGGCTTCCGCCTCAATGGCTTCCGATGAACCGAAGGAGTTGAAGCTGCATACGCTGTAGGTGTGGGTTTCCCCCCGCACGGCGTCGGCGTCCGTATAGGACGTGACGTTGCTGCCGAGGGTGGCGATGGGAGCGCTCTCGTCGTCCCGGTAGATAAGGAAGCCCGTCTCGTCGTAGCTTTCGTCGCACCAACCGATGGTGATCTTCCCCTTGGTGGTGCTGCTCGTGCTGCTTGTACGGACGGCGGTGACCCCCGAGGGCTGTGCCGGTATGCCGTTGAAGTCATCCTCTGTCAGTTCAATGGTCTTGCTGCTCTGCAGATTCATCCGGATTCTCACCAGTTCCGTTACCGTCGTCAGTTGCTTCGAACTTTCGTTATAGAGGCGAAATACCAGAAGATGGTTTCCAGCGGCGGCCCGGGAGTCAAGGTAGGATGCATAACCCTTTCCAGTCAGAAGACCGGATGAGATATCCTCTCCTCCCAAGGTGGCCGATACGGTAGAGACATCCAACCCGTCCGGCCAGTTCAGGGTCACGGCGAGTGTCCCCGTGCCCCTCTGGACGGCTTCGAGGGAAAAGGTGAGGGACCCCGATTCGGTAAGGGCCACATCCCGGGTATCCTCCATTATCAGGTACCCCCCAGACACCTCATCGTAGGCCTCCAGTCTGAAGCTCCAGAAGCCGGTGGCCAGAGAGAGGGTCATCGAGGAAGCATCGGCTCTCCAGCTCCCCAGCGTTTCCTCGGCGCCTCCGTTACGGCTGCCCGAGAGAACGTACCGGGCCGCATCGGTCTGGGTATAGTTGACGGTCCGCGAATCGGGGGATGAGAGGTTAATGGCAACAGTCGCGGTTCCCCCCTTTTCCGACGGGTCCGGAGATCCCAGGCTTCCCATTTCGCAGGAGATCATAACTCCCGCCAGAAGCAGACACAATATTATCGCGTTTGTAAAAGTCTTTGTCATTTCGGGTTATCCTCTAGTTCGTTACTGTAAATGTGATGCGTGACGAGTAAACCGTCCCGTTCCCGTCTGTCGCCACCAGAGTCAGCTCGTAAACCCCTACGGTGAGGGATGCGGTATCGATTGTGACGGAAGAGGAGCCGGCTCCTGGGATAAGCGTTCCGTTCAGGTACCAGGCGTAGGAGCTGTAGGTCAGTGAGCTGGAAACGGAGAAATCCCCTGAGGTGCCCACTTCTAGGGAGCCGGGGCCGGTTATGGCCAGGTCCCCGTCCCCTTCAGTCGCTGTTGTCACGGTGATTTCCTGTACCGTGATCCATTTGGCGTAGAGGATTTTGTCCGTCCCGGGCACCCTGTCGGAGGCAAAATCCCAGGCCTCGGTGAAGGAGGCGTCCTTGTACCAGCCGTCGAAGTTATAGCCGTCGCAGGTGGGATCGCCGGGTTTGGTTATTAGAGAGCCGTAGTACGCGGTGATGGGGTCCACGCGGCTGCCTCCGTTGGAATCGAAGCTGATGGTGTACTGGTTGGCAGTCCAGCACGCATACAGAACGACGTCTGAATCGCCCAGGACAAAGGTTTCGTTCTCAAGGTAGGTATTTCCCGTACCTTCAGACGCTGTATTCCAGCCGGAGAAGCTGTGGTAATCTTTAGCCAGATCTGTGTTGCCCAGAACCGTGACCGTGTCTCCCCGACCGTACTCGGCGCTGTCCGAGGGGACCGTTCCCGAATCGGCGCCGTTTCCGTCGTAAGTCACGGCATAAGTCGCAGATGCCGGGGCGGTTGGCGAAGTACCGATGCTACAGGCGGAAAAAAGCACCATAAGCAGTGATCCCGTCAGAAAGGAGAAGGACAATTTTTCTTTCATAAAGTGAAGACCTCCCAGGCCAAAAGATAGAAAAGTGTGTTTTTTCATTGGTAAAAAAATATCCGAAGGCCGGGAGAATATCGTCCTAAATGATAATTCAGGACTCTTTTTTTGAATAAAAATGAGAAAGGGTTAAAAAAAAGCACCCTCCGAAGAAGATGCTCTATATATTATTACCCGTAAGATTTTCAGAATGATCAACGATTTTTCCAACCTTCTGGATTTCTTTTCGCATGAAAGACGGCTAAAACAAGAATTGTATAATCCTGAATCGTATAGATGATCTGATACGGGAATCGTCTAATCAGAATTTTTCTATAAAGTTTATGGACAATTGGGAACATAAGGGGATTTCGCTTAATCATCGAAAATCCGTTATCAAGACAATTCAGAAATTCCCGGTCCAGATAGAGCGCTTTGCTTCTATACCATCGAAGAGCCTCACGGATCTCATTCGAGCTTCCGATGTTATGACCAATTCATATTTCATTAAAAGGACTTATTCCTTTTCAAGTTCAGATCTAAAAGAATCCCAGTATAGAGCTGTCTCGGGATTATGTTTATAATGTTCTACCCTTTGCTCCAAATCCTTAATTTGAACATCGGTCAGGTTTGAGGTTTCTCTGGAAGCAGCTATTGTATCCCATATATCTTCCACAAGAATTATTTTTCTTCAATAGTCATATTGGATAGAGCCTGTTCAATGACAGTATTCATATTACATCTCCCTTGTATTATTATAACAGCAAAGGTTGATGTTGACCATATCCGTCGATTAATTCTTTATTCTTAGGTAGGGCTAGGCATAAATCCATTTATATTCACCTCCCTATGTCCAATAACAGTTGCTATTCAAGATATACCACGGATTTCAAGATCGCCGTGAAACAGGGAATCGCCGATTTTTCCCATGTAAAGGAAATCCTCTATTCCCGTACAGCAACGGCGGTTGCTCTTTCTTTGGCTGACAATGCCCGGTATTAAAGATGAGAATTATACGATAAAACCCATTATGGAGAGTCAGATAAGCGGCAGCTACATGGAACAGCTCTGTACTATTAATGATGAAAGCGGGGAGCGTGTGGGTTATGTGGTTATTGAACTTCTTCCCGGTATTTATGAGGAATAATCAGATATTCCATTAAAAATAGGATAAAATCCAATGGCTGGTATAAAACTACTTGCCTTTGCAACTCTCGCGAGTGATCTTGAGCGATACAGGGGATTCTACTCCTGTTCAAATGCTATTCTTTTTCTTGATGCCTATGGTCATGATGCGGGAGATTCAGTTCTTATATCAATCGCCGGTGTCATTAACAATCATATGCGCAGTTCGGATGTTATAGCTCGTAGTGGAGGAGAGGAAATCAGAGTTCCCGCTTCACTCGGGATAACAACGGTCAATGATTTAGAAGAACCTCTGGATCTGTTGTTGAAGCGGGCCGACGAAGTTCTATATAAGGTAAAAGAAGAGGGAAGAAACTGCTGTCGTTATTCCATTGGAAAGTAATAAACGAAATAATTCTGGCGCAGCAACTAATAATGGCCAGTTCCTATGAAATAAGTTTATTCTTCTCCTCCTTAATCTCACTCGCTTTTTTCTTTAGGATGAAGCCCAGAGGGACCGCTATCATAACAATGACAGCCGATATCTTATAGATACTGTTTACAGCCTCTGTGAATGAGTGGGATATGTCCCTGCCGGCCTGGGCATAGCGGGATATCAGAATGGTAAGCATGGAAGCAAATATACTCAGGGAAAGGGATGCCAGCGCCTGGCGTATCCAGTTATTCAGGGAAGAGGCATGACTGCTCTCTTCCCTGGGGAGAATCTCCATCCCCGCATTGGTCGCCGGAATGATGGAGAGGGAAATACCCAGACTCCTTATTGTCATCCAGAGAATGGAGTAACCCTCCGATGTTACCGGTGTTAGCTCTCCCATTTTCCAGGAGCCCAACGCTATTAATATCGCCCCGGACAGAATAAGTGTACGGGGTCCTGTACGGTTGTAAGCCAGTCCGACCAGGGGCATAACCAATGCGGTAATAAGCGAGGCGGGCAGGAGAACCAGCCCGGCTTTAAGGGGAGACATCTGCTGGACATTCTGCAAAAACAGGGGGGTAAGCAGCGAACCGGCATAAAGGGAAATCGTTATAATGCTCGTAATAATGACGCTTATGGTAAAGCGGGTATATTTGAATATCCGGAGATTCAGAAGAGGATGGGGACATCTTAATTCCTGAATGGTAAAGAGGGCCAGCAGGATCAATCCAAAGACTATAAGCCCCAGCGTTCGGGGCGAGGCCCAGCCCCATTTCGAACTGCTGCTGAAGGCAATCAGCAAAGCCAGGCTGGCCAGTATTCCGGTTGTGAATCCTATAATGTCAAAACGTTTGCTCTCACCCACTGTGTAATAGGGCACGTGAAACTTAATGAGGACGGCTGTGACTATTCCCAAGGGGATATTGAAAAGAAAAACAAACCGCCAGCTGGAAAGACCGATAAGCCATCCACTGAGAGTAGGACCGACGGCGGGGGATAGCATGGCCGCCAGACTCCAGAGACTGATGGCCAGGGCATGTTTTTCACTGGCGATGTTTTCATAAATAATCGTCATCGTGACAGGTGCTATCAGTCCGCTGAAGATCCCCTGGAGTATTCGGAACAGAATCAGTGTTTCGCTGTTCCAGGCCCCAGCGCATAAAAGGGAAGAGAGGGTAAAGCCGAGCAGCGCATGGAAGCAGACTCGCTGATTACTGAATTTCCGACCGAGAAATCCGGTTACCGGAGCGACTACTCCGGCGGCCAGCATGAATCCTGTAAGCGTCCAGTTTATGGTTCTCAGGTTCGAATTGAACTGCTCCATTAAGGCGGGCAAAGCGATATTCATAGTACTGGTACCGATGAATGCAAGGAAAGAGGACAGGAAGATTGCCAGCATCATCGGACCGGATTTATTTGTATTCTGTTTTGTCATAATTAAGACCTCCCTCATCGAGTTTTTTATAGAGTTTACTTCCCGTTGTTTCAACCATTAAAATCCAACATAATGAAAGATATTAAACATATTAATAATATCTGACGGATTACTTTCATAAAGTAAAAAATTGACTTAGAATAAAAGTATGAAATCAGACGGCAGAGTTCGGTATACTAAAATGATGATTCGTCATTCTCTCCTGAAACTTCTGGAAAGCAAAACCATAAACAAAGTGACGGTGACTGATATATGCACCCTGTCTGAGATTAACCGGGCTACCTTTTATTATCATTACCGCGATGCCTTCGATTTGTTGAATCAGATACAAGAAGAGATGTACGAAGAGATCAGGCAAGCGTCCCTTAGCCGGGATAAGGAAGACCGCTACAGTACGGGATACGCCGTTTTATCCATTGTCAGCAGGCATGCCGATCTTTTCCGCATCCTTCTTTCTGAGAAGGGTGACAAAAGCTTTCTGGAGAAAATAGGAGAGCTGAACAGGGAACAGTGTCTGTCTGAATGGCAGCAGTTGTACCCCCGGGCGAGTAAGCAGGAACTCAAAGCCGTCTTCGCTTATATTTCCCATGGCAGCCTGGCGATAATAGAGTCCTGGCTTAAGGACGGAATGAAAACCGGCGTCCGCGAACTTGCCGAATTCCTCCATGAAATGAACGATAGAAGCCTTTCTCTTCTTGCTGATCATCCGTAAGAAACAGTTCCGGCCTGTTCTTGCCGCAGACCGGGACTGTTATATTTAATCGACGGGCATTAACTTTCTGTTCTGTCGGATAAGCAGGAAAAGGTAAGCGAAATGGATGGCGGAAACCACAAGGACCGGCACATAGGCGACAGTGGTTCCCCTCGCAAAGGCATAGACTATATCGTAAATATGCAGGATCACCGGAATGGCGAATAATATAAGTCCGTCCTGCTTCAGATCCATGGGCTTCATTTTTTTTCTGAATGCGATAAGCAGAGCTATGGCAAAGGCAAAGTTGAGGCAGAGTATCAGAAGCTCGCTGGTAAGAGTTGACTGGGAGGGATCGATCTTTCCGAACAGCAGAAAGCGTCCCAGAGGATTCCCGAAGCTGAACGCCTGAATGATTCCGGCTATAAAGGGATATAAATTCCCGATCCAGGACAAAGAGGAGGGAAGCTTTCTGTAGAGCCAGTCCCCGACCATAGCGTAAACCGTGTAATAAAACATCAGATACATCCAGCCGCTGTAATTATAGAAGGGGATACCGAAAAATCCTCCCTCATATCCCGGATCGGTCCAGTTCCACTGTCCCGACATAATGCCGTTTCCCAGGGCGCCGGGGTGGGTCAGGTTTATCGAATCGGCGACCGTCTGGGGAAGGGCGACCCTATCGAAAACGGCGGCCGGGTCAATCGTCATATCCTGTACCGAGCCGAACAGGCCTACGACAAAGGGAATGGCCCAGACGGGGAGATTCAGTTTCTTCGCCAGATTGAAAGCGGCATACCATATGGATGCTTCAAGAAGCAGGATTTCCAGGGGAACGCCACCAACCATAATGATTCTTCTGAAATCATAATAATAAGTGTGAACCACATTGGTACCAACATTTTCAAATATGGCCGCTCCCAGCATAAAGCCGAAAAGTTCGAGAATCCTCAGGAAGGAATTCTCCTGTTTTACCGCATGGCTTACTACAATAAAAAATACTATAAACGAAAAGAGTTCCACCAGGAACCAACTGACGGGTGTTCCAAATATCATTTGATACCTCCAGGTATTTTGTTATGGTACAAATATAATTTATCCGAACCAGTATTCACACAACATCGCCAGGCCGGGTGTCGATTCTGCAATCTACAATTGCATTGTAAGTGTAGATTTCTTATTATATATAGGGAGGTGGACTTATCGAAACGGCAAAAAGAATAGAACAGGCTTTTATGGATCTCCTCGTTGAGAAAGAGAACTTCGAGTCTCTGTCCATCGTAGAAATATGCACGAAAGCGAATATACACAGGACTACTTTTTATCTTCACTTCCAAGATAAATTTGAACTGTTGGATAAATGCCTACTGGATATTCTGGATGTTCCGGAATCGGAAGTCATTCTCTATACAGATTTATTATTGGAAGAGAAAATCTTTAATCTTATGAAATATGTCGCTTTGAATTGCAGCAGACACAGCGATTTCCTGCTTCTGATTTTACAGAACGGCAGGTATCCCTATTTTTATACCCGGTTTCTCAAAGAGCTGGAGGGACAGATAGGAAAACAGATAGAACGTATAAACAGGACTATGCTCAAGTCGGGCGGGAAAATGAATAAATACTGTAATGTCTTTCTCAGTTCGGCTTTGTTCGGTTCTATTCTCTTCTGGGCGGAGAATGGGGAACAGGAAGATATTGATAGTTATTGCAGGACCATCACAAAGTATATCATTGCGACCCTATATGCAGAAAGAGAATCTGCCCTGTAAACGTTCTTTCTCCGTGAGGTCTTGAAATAAAAGGGTCAATAAAGGCATCAATCCCGAAAATGGGACTAAATAAAAAAAAGCACCCTCCGAAGAAGATGCTCTATATATTATTACCCGTAAGGGTTAACGTTGCGGTAGAGAAGACTTGAACTTCCACGGTCTTGCGACCACTAGCCCCTCAATTCAGGGTACAGACTTATGTTGTTCATCTAAGGTCATAGGGAGCTGTATTTCATGTCTTATGTGGTTCTTTATCAATATAAGGCTTCTGAGCTTATATAATAAAGGCGTCGATACTGGTGTCTGTTAGTAATCATATGATTAATCTCGATTTTAGGTGGTTTACATCAACATTACTACCGAAGTAGTGCATGAAAGCGTAAAAAGTCATAGCACGCGGAACTATAGATTTTCTTCAGGTCGGCGACAACTGCCTCGGTATGTCCTACTCCTTCACCTTTCCCATGAAATCCACCGAATCCCACTTCTTCTCAAAATTCCGCATTCCCTTCATCGCGTCCCACCGTTAAACAATCGATTTCAGTCTGACTGGTATGATAGCTTATAATGGATTTCGTAGATAGGGAGGGGCCGCTTAATCCTCTGCTGCCAGAATATCGCGCAGCAGCCGGCTCAGTTCGCCGTACATGAAGGGTTTCTGGATAAATCCGGCCAGACCGGCTTCTTTCATTTTTCTGATATTCTCATCTTTCGTGAACCCGGAGGATATGATCACTTTGCATGCCCCGTCGATCTCCTTCATTTTGAAGAACGCATCGGAGCCGTTCATCTCGGGCATCAGCATATCCATGATAACGAGATCTATTAGGGCATGTCTCTCCTTGAATAGTTCCACCACCTCCCTGCCGTTTGACGCCAGGGTAACGGAGAATCCCATTCCCTTGAGTATTTCCTTGCCAGTCCGGCGGATCAGTTCTTCATCGTCCGCCAGAAGAATATGCCCTTTTCCGGAAAAGGAGATGTCCTTCGGGGAGGAAGAAACCGGTGAATCCTCCGAACAGGGCAAGTAGAGGTGGAAAACGGTTCCCTCTCCCTCTTCGCTGTAGACATTTATGGCGCCCCTGTGGTTCTCTATCGTCGCGTAAACCGTGGACAGGCCTAGACCCGTCCCCTTGCCCTGTTTTTTGGTCGTATAGAAGGGTTCGAATATTTTCCCTATCCTTTCGGGGGGAATTCCCGTTCCCGTGTCCCTGACTTCGATCTCAATAAAGTTTCCCGGGGAGATCTCAAAGGGGACAGACCGGCAGTAATAATCGTCAAGGAAGATATTCTTTGTCGAAATCCGCAGTTCCCCGCCGTCCGGCATGGCATGGGACGCGTTGATTCCCAGGTTGAGGAGGGCATTCTGCAGGGAAGCCCCGTCCCCCAGAACGGTAGACTGCTCCGCTTTTTCCGACAGATGAATCTCAATCCTTTTATCTATCGTCCTGTTGAGCAGGGTCATCATATCCCGGATAATGTCATGAACCGGGACAGGTCTCGTCGATATTTCCGTTTTCCGCCCGAAGGTGAGCAGTTTGTTCGTCAGATTGGCCGCCTGGGTAGAGGCGTCGAGAATCATATCGACGAATTCCAATCCCGTCCTGTCCAGGTTCCTCTCGGGACTCTGCAGCAGCTGGGCCGCCCCGATAATTCCTCCGAGCATATTGTTGAAGTCGTGGGCCACCCCTCCCGCAAGCTGTCCTATGGCATCCATTTTCTGGGACTGTCTCAGAAGATCATCCATTTTTCTGCGTTCCGTGATATCGATGAAGGATATGATAACCTGAATGATCTCCCCCCTTTCATCGAATTCCGGTTCCGCGTTGACCAGAACCCAAACCGGTTCACGGCTTTCCTCCTTTATGATTCCGACAATATAGTTTCGGATGGCCTTTTTCTGCTCCAGCACAAGGGATATGGGATATTCGGTAACGGGCATCAGAGTACCGTCGTCCCTGATGAAATGCCAGCTCTTGTCATCGGGATGCTTTCCCTTGATGGAACTGTGGAGAAAACCGAGCAGCTGATCGGCCAGGGGATTGGTATCGATAATGTTTCCACGGCCGTCATGGAGAATTATGGCTGTCTGGACCTTGTTTATGAGGGATTTGTATTTCTCCTCGCTTTTCCTCAGGGTCCTGAGGGTCCCCGTGTGGGCATGGATCTGTTCCTGCAGGCTCAGGTTGCTCTTCTCCAGATCTTCGTTCGCCCGGCTCAGTTCGGCAGTCCTCTGGTCAACCAGCTGCTGCAGATTGTTTTCCTGTTCCGATTTTTCAAGGAGAATGGCAAGGATTTGTATGGCGTTATGGATCAGATTTTCCGTTTCCCGGTCCAAGGTTCTCTCCGAAATAAGGGAGAGGTATCCGTAGGTTTTTTTACGGGTGCATACTTCCATTTCCAGGCCCCCGTTCCTCCTTTTCTCCGAGAGCCAGCTGAAGGAGGCGGGCTGGAAAATGTTGTTCATGCTTTCGATAAAGAGCCGGATTATCCCGTCCTTGCTGTTCAGCTGGGAGATCGTCGTTGTCAGAAGGAACAGTTCCTGGGCGTAGTTCGGCATTGCAGCTATGGTTTATTCAGGAACTGGGGGGCATTTTCGGCAAGCCAGATATCCGGTTCCACGAAGTAGGGGTTTACCGTGAAGACTCCGCCGTTGATGGAGTAGGGATGGGTGCGGAGTACATTCATAAGCATCTCCCCGGATATTTTCGAGGTATTGTAGAGGCAGAGGCTTATGACGGTTTTGTCCTTGACGAAATAGTTCAGCCTTGATTCATAGGCGAACAGATGCTCCACCCCTTTTACCTTCTGCAGGGCCCAGACCATCTCCGCCACGGCCCGCAGGTTGCGGGGGCCTTCCGCCTGGGTGTAATCGAAGTACCCGTTTATCGCCGTATCCATCAGCCAGGGATCGAAGACCCCGTCGGGATAGTAAAGCTCGGAAGCTTCTTTCACATCAAGGTCCCCGGGATTGTCCCGGTCGGCCCGGCACAGGGGGCAGTGGGCGTGATAGGTATCCCAGAAATGCTCTTCCGTCTGTTCGCTGTGTATATATATCTGACGGTCCTCATCGGCATAGCCCCGGCAGAGATAACCGGAAATAATCTCGTCCCGTTCCTTTTCCGTTTCGTAGAGGCCGCATATATGGGTTCCCCAGTTACACGAGTATTTTCCGATTCCCAGCATGAGTTTTTTCATTTCCGAAGTCTTTATATGCATGGACATTCCCTCCCCGCCGGTTCCTATGGATCTTCTCTTGAAGTTTAGTCTCTCATCATAGTGAAGTCAAATTTCAGGGGAGGACAGTAATCGGGGAATTGGCTTTCTTTCCGGGATAAAGAAACACTTAGGACTCCAGCTGCAGAATATCATGGACCTGCCGGGAGAGTTCGAAGGATGAGAAAGGCTTCTGAAGAAATCCGTCCACTCCCTCTTCGCCGTCCGCGGCCTGACGTGTCTTATCGCCGCACCATTCCAGAATTTCAACGGCCAGCTGACGTATCAGCCTGTCGTCATCCACCACGAGCAATCCCTAGCTTATTGGCTTCTTTGGAGAGAGCAACAACGCATCCATCATTATTGCTGAGTACTACGACAGGTTTATCTTTAAGATCAGGTCTAAATACCTTTTCACAGCTGGCATAGAATGAGTTACAATCGACAAGAGCAATCATGAAGTTTTGCAATGATGGATAATATCATTCACTACCCCCCAAACCTCAAAATCCATCTCTTCCGTAATTTTGATTGGAGTATAGTTTTTGTTGCCTGGATATAGCCGGGGTTCAGGTCATGTTTATTCAGGATTCCTAAAAGGTAAAATCCTCCTTTTTCCTCTCTACTCCCGAAAATAAAAGGGTCAAAAAAGGCATCAATCCCGAAAATGGGACTAAAAAAAAAGCACCCTCCGAAGAAGATGCTCTATATATTATTACCCGTAAGGGTTAACGTTGCGGTAGAGAAGACTTGAACTTCCACGGTCTTGCGACCACTAGCCCCTCAATTCAGTGTACGACCTTATGTTGTTTTTATAGAGTCATATAGGGCTATATTTCAGGGTTTATGTGGTCTGTTTTTCATATGAAGCTTCTGGGCCTTTATAATAAAGGCGTCGATACTGGTGTCTATTAGTAAATGAAAAGTTATCATTTGCATTCTTAATGATTCTTCCAGGGTGCAATGATATATCCAATGACTGATAGTTATCCTTCATCAAAAGAACGCTTTGCTACTTTTAGCCTTATTCAAGGATATGGATAGGGGAAGTTTCCAATTTATGCTATGAACGGGATAAAACGAACCGGATCCACTATATTTGTGAATAAACTGTGGTCTTATCTCTCCCGTTTTCTTTGGAGCGGTACAAAGCCTTGTCGGCTTCTTTTATTAACTCGAATATATCACATCGATCGGAAATGATGGATATACCGATGCTGATCGTTAGATTGTATTCGCTGCTGAAAGCTTCCTTCACATTCATTCTTATTCTTTCTGCGAGATCGAGCGCTTCCTCCTCTTCCGTATGGGGAAGAACTATTATGAATTCTTCTCCTCCGAATCTCGTACAGATATCAAGTTCTCTTAAATTCAGGAGCAAAATCCTGCTGACTTCCATGAGGATTTTATCTCCGGTATTGTGCCCGAAGTTATCATTAATAGACTTGAAATGATCAATATCTATCATCAACAGTGAAAAAGGGGTCTTGTAGCGGATATAGCGCCGAATCTCAATATTGAGTACTTGCATGAGGTGCTGCCTATTGTATAGTTTTGTCAGCGTATCTACCGATGAGAGCTCCACAATTTTCCCGAGAAAGGATTCACCGATTATTTTTGGGGCTAGAATCTCCTTTTTTATATTCGTCAGATAATCGAGGGTTGCAACCGTGATTTCCACATTTCTGTTAAGCAGGCGGCTCAATTCTTTCTTATGGCGGAGAATCTCATTCCATATAGAAAAAGCCCTGTTCTTTTCAAACACTTCATAAGTCAAATGGAAAAGGACCTTTACGTAAAAATCTCCTTCCGATTCACTGAGTAATGTTTCAAAAAGCGCCTTCTCCTCATTCGTTTGGAAACGATCTCCGGCTATCCCGGAAATAAACTCCTTTGTAAAGACTTTATCGCTGATTATATCAAATAATTTACGGCCATCGTCGTTCTCATTTTTCTTCAAATAATCCATCCTGTTGAAACAGATTCAATTCCATAGCTTGTCATCAGGGATTCCTTCAAAGAACTCATAGAATACTTGATTCACATGACGAAGCTCCCCAAAATATTGGTCTCATCCAAGGAGGAAATATTTCATAACTATATATTTACATCCCTGACTCTAGCTCTTTTAATTGTAATCATTACCATTAAATAATGCAACCATAGTGCGTCCCGAGTCAATATAGCCTTATGCCATATCAAAGGTAGTGACAGTTAGTAGAGAAGCTAACGGTTAATTCTGATGATATCGGGATCACTAATCAGAAACCTGTATATATTCTGATAAATAAAACTATCAGCGGATGTATCGGGGAATTGAGAAGATCCTTGGGGCTGAAAAAAAAGCTCAGAAGGTATTTAGAAAGTCTTGAATTAAGATGGTTGCATCACAATCCGTATTGCCGATCCAGCGCTTGAGGGCATAGAAACTACCTCCCGTGACTCACGGATTCGGTATGTCTAAAGATGAAGCACTTTTTTCCAGTCCGTATCGCGGAACAGGATGGCATGCGTCATGAGGGCTGCGAAAGCCAGAAAGGAGAAAATGATAAAGGTTATGAGCGACCATCCGGAGAAATCCGTTGAAAAATCCAGGGCGACCAGCATAAGAGACAAAAGCAAAAAGAATAGGCTTACAACATTCAGTCCCCTGCGCCTGACAATCCCCGTAAGAAAAATAAAAAGGGAGGCGGGAATAAGCGCCGAGACGGCAATCGGGGACCAACTTATCTTCCCGGAAAGTATGTATTCCAGGGCGATGAGGAAGAGTGAGCTAATGAGGAGGGAGAGACCGACGGCATTCTGCCATTTTCTCCTTGCCTTGCCCACGTAAAGCACGAAAATGTCCGCGGAGACCGCTCCCGCCAGGATGATCTGGAAATCCCCGGAGAGCAGGAAATCCCAGGGATACTGCTTCCTGAACAGCATGAACCAGCAGAGGATTATAAGGCCGGCGGAGTTGACAAGCAAGCCCGGCCTCCTGTAAGAAAGCACTCCCGCCAGGGCCATCCCGAAAGCGGCCGGCAGGGAAATCATCACATAATAGGACCAGGAGATAAGGCCGTTTTGGATATAATCCAGTAACGGGGTAACGAGGAGGGGCAATAGGCAGGCCATAACCGCCAGAGAAAGGAACAGCGACCTCTTCTGCCGGAGAGTGAGGGAGCGGTGCATCTTTCGGGCCTTCACCGAATCGGCGGGATAAATCCCTTCTGATTTCTGGGGATTCCGGACCTCCCCGGGGATGGCCGTATCGCAGAGGGGGCATTTTTCCAGGCGGTCTTCAACTTCGACTCCGCATCGCGGGCAATAGGGCATTCACATCCTCCCCGAATTCAATAAATTCGTCATGATACTTACGTAAACGCCCTCTTTGCGTAGCGCCGCAAAAAAAGCCGCTTCCACTTCCTTCCCCCATAATGTACTCCCGAAGAACAGGGAGATACTGTCCCTGTAGCCGATGGCCGTCAAATTAATCCGGCCGGAGTTCCTGGGCGGAATGATCTCGTATTTTTTAACATACTTTCCCATCTTAACAGGCAGGCGGACCAGGCCGAGATTGGAAAAGCTCATGGAGTAGGTATTCTCTCCCATCCTCCTGTTGATCCATTTGAGAATCGGCTTCTTGAGCAGGAGGGGGAGAACGCGGGACAGGACATTCGCTTCGCCCCGGATGTTGCGGGCTATCTGCATCTTAAGGTAATTGATATCCATTTCGAGTCTCATGTAATCCCTTACCCGGCCGATGATATATTCCAAGGTGGTCCGCCCCAGTCTCGGATCAACGGTGGGCTCTACGGTCAGCATGAAGTTCCTCATTGTTTTGGAAGGGAAGAACTGCCTTACGTCGACGGGGATAGTCAGCGTAACGGGCTTCATGCGCTTTTTCGTCCGCTCCAGGTCACATAGTACCTTAAGAAGCACTGCGCTCAGATAGACTCCTATGGTCACGCCGAAAGCCTCGGCGCGGATCTTTACATCCCCTGTACTCAGGATTCCCTCGATAATACGGTATTTCGGCGGCTTGAGCGGTGCTCCCCTTAGCTGCGCCGCTCTCCGGCACGGCTTCGCCCGGGGGATACTTCTGTCGAAATTCCTTTTGTAACCGTCTGAATACTCCTCCGGATCGCAGGAATCTTCGCAATCCAGCACCATCCCGTCGGAAGAGACATCTTCTCCCATGATTTTCAAATATTCCAAAATCAGCCCGTTCAGAAAAGTTATGCCCGATTTCCCGTCGGCCAGCAGATGGGACGCCTCAAAGGCGATGCGATGGCGATAGGCGATAATTCGGAAAGGAAGGACATCCCTTCTTTTGAAGGGGATATACTGGCAGGGCGACTGGCTCTCCCCATGAACGAGGGGCAGGGTATCGACCTTGTCCAGATAGTACCAGAAGACACCCTGCTTCAAAGTGACTTGGTAATAGGGGCATCGCGCCATCATATTCCGGGCCGCCTCTTCGAGTGCGCCTATCCGGACTGGCTTATCCATGAGAGCCGCAATCCGGAATATGGTGGTTCTCTCCTTTGAAAGAAGAGGAGGATAAAGCTTCCCCGCATTATCCAGGCGGTAATCGTAAAATTGCTCTTTCATCCTATGGCTGCCCCTTTAATTATATATGATCCCCCGGATTATTACCATCGGCCGTGATGAAAAACGCCGTTCCCTATCCCCCGTGCCTCCCATGGGGAGAAAATCGGCACGGATGGCCGAAAGAAGCGCGATCACGCCGGGAGTATGGTATAATGGGGGAAAGGATGAAAATATGAATAGAATTAAAACCGATAATGAACTCAACACCATTGCCTTGAAAGTAGTGGATATTGCCGGTATCGCGGAAACCTTGAAAACAGCATGCGAAAAAGTCATTTACAGATATAACAAGGGAACACCCCTGAACCTTTCCGAGATTGAAAGGAGTATCCTGCTGAAGGCTAATTATGGTGAAATGATTATATCAGACCAACCCGACAGATGGCTTCTGTAGGCGCGAGTGGCGTACGGCCTCTTTGATTAAGGGGATAAGGGGAGGGGCTACGCTTAACGTTTCTATGCCGCATGAAAGGAGCTTTTCCACGTTCTGCGGCTGACCTGCCAGTTCCCCGCATACGGAAAGGGGCATGTCCGGAACGTCTCCCCGGGTAAGGCCGATCAATCTGAAAATGACTTGGGAAGAATCATTGAAATAGGTCTCCACCGCCCCGTTCTCGCGGTCGGCGGCATAGGAATACTGGGTAAGGTCATTCGTTCCGAAACTGAGGAAGTCGGCATATTCGCCTATGAGCTTCGCAGACAACGCGGCGGCGGGGGTCTCGATCATGGCGCCGAGGGGGGGCGGGGATGCCATGTTTTCCTCGGAGCACAGCCGGTCGAGAATTTCCCTTACCCGGGCCATTTCTTCCGGCAGGGAAACCATGGGCACCAGAATGCGGATGTCAAATTCCAGGGACAACTGGAGCAGAGCTCTCATATTGGTTTTCAATAGCTCCGGGTATTTTAAAAGGAGCCGTATGCCGCGCTGCCCCAGTGCGGGATTCGATTCGGCCAGAAAACTCATAAACGCCAATTGTTTGTCGCTTCCGAGATCAAGAAGCCGAACGTTGACGGGCAGGCCTTTGGCGGAACTCAAGGTTTGCCTCATTTCCGAGAGCAGTTCGCTGACTTTCGGCGGAGCGATCCGCCCGAGATAGGCCCGCTCCATCCGATAAAGACCTATTCCATCGGCACCGTTTTCCATGGCCCGCTCCGTGTCCTCGGGGCATCCGACATTCGCCAGCACGGAAATCCGTAAACCGTCCTCCGTAACCGCCGGGCCGGCGGCTTTGAGCCTGACAATCTCCCGGTTTTGCCTGTTCTCATCCATTTTACCACGGAAAATGCGGATCTGCTTTTCCATAGGGCGGATAATGACTGTCCCCTCATCGGCGTTAACAAGCGCCGGATCTTCCTCGGAAAAGAGGGACTGGATACCGGATATGCCGGATATGCAGGGTATGCCCATCTCGCGCAGAAAAAGGGAGGCGTGGGAGCCGTAGCTTCCGTATTCAAGGAGAACGGCAGATATGGAACGGCCTGAAAGAAAAACCGTATCGGAGGGGAGAAGGCGGGAGATAGCCAGCACGCTATGCTGCGGGATTTCGTCGAGGGGGTGGACTGTTATTCCGGCAAGGGCGTTTGAAAGGCGTATCGAAACGTCCTTCATGTCTTCTCCCTTGTCCCTTGAGATTTGGGAATCCATTAAAAGAAACCTCTTTTCCCAGCGCAGGAAGACGGTTTTCACGGCGCTGCTCGCGGTGACGAGGTTATCTTCTATTTCCCTTTTCAGCTCATTCCTTAAGGAAGTATCCTCCACTATCAGCTTGTGGATCCCGAAAATACTGGCCAGTCTCGCATCCACTTGCTCTTCCACGCGAACGGCTAGAGCGCATAGATCATCGGATACCTTTGTCGTAGCCTCATCAAGCCGGTAAAATTCTTCTTCGATATCATGGCGCTTTATGTCGGCGGGCACATCAATCGGCCCCAGAATATTGCGATGGGTGTGAACAAGCCCTTCCACAATTCCCGGGGAGAGGGGAATCCCCTTAACTATACATCCCTTTTTCTGTGTCAACGGCTCATCCTTTCCAGTCTGAATCATGGGAGATTCAATTCCCTTCACGCCCTTCTTCCCCAGGGTGGGCATCGTCATGTTGGTGAAGCAAATACATGGCGCCGCCCCAAACTAATCCTGACACGATAATAATCAGAACGCCGATCCAGGGAACAATGCCCAGAAGATATAGGGCCAGGCTGAATGCGCCGAACAAAACCCCCGTTATGGCAAGAAAAGTTAACAGCCATACCCATAAGGGTTTATCCGAAAGGAAACTGATGATTTTGTTATCTGTGGAATTATGCATAAGAACCTCCTAAGGTTCCGTTATGAAGATAGGAGGACGCGTCCGTTTCGGGTAGGGGAACCAGCTACGTTCTCTCCGCATAAACCTATCACTCGCAAATGTATGTTGCTCAGAATTATTAGTAAGGCTTTAGCAGGGCAGGCGAAAGTTGCAAGCATGTTGTATAATGCTTGTCTCCTTCATGTTCCTATGGGAATGGTAGAAGAAATGAAATAAATTAGTTCCTAAGGATATATTAGAAATTTAACTACAGAAAACACAATAAATCAATAGGAATTGATATTATTACCCGCAAAGGTTTCGCAGAGCCCATTTCTTTTAGAGCCATGCCAGCGAACCCGATGCGGATAAGGTGGGTGAGATATACCATGCCAGTTGACAGCCGGAGCTTCGCCTGGGCATGGTATGGAAGTTTATCTCCTGTTAGGATTCGACTCGGAGATGTTGACCTTTAGATTTCTGCCAAGAACTTCCTTACCATTAAGGGCCGATATCGCCTTGGAAGCTTCTTCACTATCTGACATCTCGACAAAACCGAATCCCTTGGAACGGCTTGTCTCCCTGTCCAAAATGATCTTGACGGAATTGACTTTGCCGAATTCGTCAAAAAGGTTTTGAACATCAAACTCACTCGTTTCCCAACTCAGATTTCCCACATAAATATTACTAGACATATTGTCTCCTTACACCGGCATCAACCGGTCTTGTTAATCAAGAGAATAAATCAAAATAATAAATGACGCGGAAAAGTATAAAGGATACTGAAAGTGAATACAATCGAGATCTTATGTTTAATAACGAATCAAAAAGAATAAATGAAATAAACTTGCTTGTTGAATAAGACACTACCTTAGTTCATGCTTATTGTCAATACGGATTATCCTCTGACTCGATTGAAAAGGAGGTCACTTTAAAACTGCTTCCAGATACCTTGGGCAAATATATTAAACTATATAAGAGTATCAAGTTGTATAAAGAAGATATGGTAAATCAGTATTTATCAAAAGAGGGAGAAATCCCAAATTGTTTTTTTCCAACTCTAGGTTTGTGGAATTCTTCAAATGATTTAATTCATGAGAATGAGATAATCTCAGATATCAGGGAGTTATATAGTTTTATCACATCAATACAAGATTATGGAAAAGACAGAGAAGCCTTATTGTTTTACAAAAAGAAACTAAGCTTGGATTTTAATAGAATATCTGCAAGAGATTTAATAAGTATCCCTCTAATTCATGGTTACAATCCATGTTAGAAGTATAAAGGGGTTCAGGTCATGTTTATTCAGGATTCCTAAAAGGTAAAATCCTCCTTTTTCCTCTCTACTCCCGAAAATAAAAGGGTCAAAAAAGGCATCAATCCCGAAAATGGGACTAAAAAAAAAGCACCCTCCGAAGAAGATGCTCTATATATTATTACCCGTAAGGGTTAACGTTGCGGTAGAGAAGACTTGAACTTCCACGGTCTTGCGACCACTAGCCCCTCAAGCTAGCGTGTCTACCAATTCCACCACTACCGCTTGCAAACGCTCGATGATATTACAAAACCGCAGAAGTTTTGTCAACTACTTCGGCGAAATTATTTTAACCGGATATTTACCGATTCCGCATGGGCTGTCAGACCTTCACTCTGGGCCAGGGTATTTATGTGTTTCTGCGCTTCGGCCAGCCCTTTTTTCGTGTATTGGATCAGGCTGGATGTCTTGATAAAATCGTTGGATGTCAAGCCGGAAAAGAAGCGGCTCGTTCCCCCCGTGGGCAGAACATGGCTCGGCCCGGCGAAGTAGTCTCCCGAGGCAACCGGCGTCTCCGAACCCAGGAAGATCGCTCCCGCATTGCGGATGCCTTTCAGGGTTTCCTGCGGATCGGCCGTTACGATTTCCAGGTGTTCGGGGCAGAAGATATTGCTCAGCTCCACCGCCCGGTTCATATCGGGGGTGACGATGATCAGACTGTACCGGTCTATGGCCTCGCCGATCTCCTTTGAACGGGAGAGGCTGGGCAGGAGCCGGTCCACTTCCTCGTTGACACGGTCAGCCAGTTCCCGGCTGTCGGTCATAAGGATCGCGCTGCCGGGAAAATGTTCCGCCTGGGAGAAAAGGTCCATGGCCACATTTGCCGGGTTGGCCGAATTATCCGCCAGTATGCCGATCTCCGAAGGTCCGGCGAAGAAGTCGATATCCACGTGGCCGTATAGCTTCTGCTTGGCCATTGTCACGAACAGATTACCCGGTCCGACAATCTTGTCCACCCTGGGGACCGATGCGGTTCCCAGGGCCATGGCGGCGATGGCGGGTACTCCGCCGATCTTGAAAATCCGGTCCACGCCGGCGATTTTCGCCGCTGCCAGCAGAGCGGGGGAGAGGCTGCCGTCCTTCCGTGAAGGGGTAAACATAATGATTTCTTTCACGCCGGCGGTCCGGGCCAGAACGGCCGTCATCAGGACAGAGCTGCACAGGGGGGTCTCGCCTCCGATGCCGCCGGGGATATAGATCCCCACCCGTTCCATGGGAGTGACCTTAATCCCCCGCATCACCCCGTCTTTTTCCAGGGGAGGGACGCCTTTATAAAGTATATGGCTCTGGTATTCGGCGATATTGGCCGCCGCCTTTTCCAGGGCCTCCACTAAAGACTTGTCCACATGATCAAAAGCTTCGGCCGTCATGGCCGGATCGGATTCGAAGACGCCCTCTGCGAAATGGGCGCCGTCCAGTTCCTTTGCGTAATGGAGAACCGCCTTGTCGCCGTCGGCTTTGACATCGGCTATGATCCTGTCCACAACCTGTGACGGGACCAGGGGTACTCCGAAGACCTTTTCGGTCAGGGCGGATGACTTGGAGGAGACAATCCCCTCGGTCACGCTGAGTTTCTTCCGTAATTCTTCCACTTCAGGGGGAAGACTGGTATTATCGCATTGAACTATCTTGATCATACCTAGATTAAACATGTTAAAATAGAGTTAGTCAATTGCATTATATAAGAGGAGTCTTTATGGCATCATTAAAATTACGTTACGGCTGTAATCCCCATCAGTCCACAGCTTCAATTTCCGCTTCGGGCAATCTTCCGGTGGAAGTTCTCAACGGTTCTCCCGGCTACATTAATTTCCTTGATGCCCTGAACTCCTGGCAGCTGGTTAAGGAACTGAAAGAGGCTTCCGGTCGTACGGCCGCCGCCTCCTTCAAGCATGTCAGTCCCGCCGGCGCCGCCCTGGCCGCCCCTCTTTCCGAGGAAATGAGAAAAGTCTGCCAGCTGGGAAGTTTGGAGCTTTCTCCTTCGGCTCAGGCCTATGCCCTGGCCCGGGGAGGTGACAGAATGTCGTCCTTCGGCGACTGGGCGGCCTTAAGCGATGAGGTGGACGAGGCTACGGCATTGATTATCAAGCGGGAGGTTTCCGACGGCGTGATTGCCCCGGGCTATACCCCCGAGGCTCTGGAGATTCTCCGAGCCAAAAAAGGCGGCAAGTACAATGTGGTGAAAATCGATCCTTCCTACGAGCCGGCCGAACAGGAAGTACGTTCGGTATTCGGCGTCACTTTCGAGCAGACCCGCAACGCCCGTATCATGACAAAGGACGACCTGAACAATATCGTGACCGCCAAGAAGGATCTTACCGATGCGGTCAAAGACGATCTGGTCCTGGCCATGATCACTTTGAAATATACCCAGTCCAACTCGGTCTGTTATGTGAAAAACGGCCAGGTCATCGGCGTGGGAGCGGGGCAGCAGTCCCGAATCCACTGTACCCGTCTGGCCGGTGACAAAGCGGATATCTGGTATCTGCGGCAGCATCCCAAAGCCCTGGCTCTTCCCTTCCGCAAGGGATTGTCCCGGCCGGAGAAGGACAACGCCATTGATCTCTATCTCCGGGACGATATTACTCCGGTCGAGAGGAAATTCTGGCGGGAAGCCTTCTATCGCGAACCGGAAGTCCTGACCCGCGAGGAGAAGGCCGAATGGATCGCTTCGAACAGGGGAGTTTCCCTGGGATCGGACGCCTTCTTCCCCTTCAGGGACAATATCGACCGGGCGGCCCGCAGCGGTGTTGAGTTTATTGTTCAGCCCGGCGGTTCGGTCCGTGACGACGGGGTCATCGAAGCCTGTGACGAATACGGCATGGTCATGGCCTGTACGGGAATTCGTCTTTTTCATCATTAAAATCAGTAACGGGGACGGGAGATTATGGAAAAAAAACGCTCGCTGGCCGGTATGGGCAACTATGCCTATTTTCTGGCGGCCATGCTGCTTTTCGGGGCGGCTTCGGGGCTTTTGAGGGGTATTCAGGATAACTATCTGGCGGAAGTCCTGAATATTGAACCTTTTCTCAGAGGTGTGGTGGAGTTTTTCCGGGAACTTCCCGGTCTCCTCCTTCTGCTGATACTGGCGCTCTTCTACCGGACGCCGGAGAACCGGATTCTCAAGTACGCCCTCATGATCGCCCTTGTCGGGATATTCGGACTGATGACGGCGGGGACAAACCGGCTGGTATTCGTGATCTTCCTGACCCTCTGGAGCGCCGGGGAGCATATTCTCATGCCCGTGCGGCAGTCATACGCCGTCCATGCCTCGGAAAAGGGGAAGGAGGGAGCGTCTCTGGGCATGGTCAGCAGTCTGGGAAACATCGGACAGGTCGGCGGGTTCTTCATCGTGCCCCTGATCTTTCTGCTTTTCAGCAGGGGCGAAGGTGACCTGAGGGCTTTCCGCATCGTCATCGCCCTTCTGGCCCTGGTCATCGCGGCCGCCCTGGTCCTTTCTTTGCGCCTGAAAGAGCAGACCGGCCATGTGAAAAGACAGCGGCTTTTTTTCAGCCGTCGCTACAGCAAATACTATTTTCTTCAGGTCTTCTACGGAGGCAGAAAACAGATATTCCTGACCTTCGCCCCCTATGTCCTGATTCTCAACTACGGGGCATCCACCGAGCTTATCGCCTCTCTTCTGGGAATCTGTTCGGTCATCAACATCTTTTTCACACCCATTATCGGGCGGATTATAGACAGAATGGGCTACAAGATGGTGATGGTCCTGGATACGGTCTTTCTCTTTTTCGTCTGCCTTATCTACGGATTCGCCCATCGGCTCTTTACTGCGGATGTCGCGTTTTTTGTCGTATGCGGCGCTTTCATTCTCGACTCCATGATTTCCAACGCTTCCATGGCGACCAGTGTCTATTTAAGCCGGATCAGTCCGGACAGGGAAGAGATGACTTCCACCATCTCCACGGGTATCTCCATCAATCACTTCATCAGTGTGGCTATCGCCCTGGCTGGCGGTGCGATCTGGGAAAGCCTCGGCATAGAACTGCTCTTTATTCTGGCTTCGGTCATGGCTGTCTGCAACAGTCTTTTCGCCCTGACCATTCCCTCCCGGGAGGAAACGATGAAAGAGGCTGTCTGAGGATGAGGTTTTTCTGCATGCAGGACCGTCTTCTTTATGCTATAATATTGTGATATGAGATTATTCCGCCCTCTGCTGCTCCTTCCCTTTCTTCTTCTGCTCTCGGCCTGTTCTTCCAGACAGGTCCCGGAAGATATTCTTCTTACCAAGGGGAAACTGGAGCTCTCATGGGAAGACATGGAACGGTCCTCCCTCTTCAAAGTGAGGGGGAATGCCGGATTCTACTGGGGCCAGTTCATAGACCCGTCCCAGCCGCCTCCCATGACGGAGTACACCGAAGTTTCCGAGGACTGGGGGGGCGTTTATCCCGAACAGGGCGACGCGAGCATCAGGGTCATCATTGAGAAGGATCCCCTTATCGACGAGATAGCCCTCTCCTTTACTTCCGTCTGGTGTTCCTACCGCATGTACATTAACGGGGATCTCGTCGCCGAGGCGGGCAATCCGGCGCTCGATCCCGGACGGCGGCAGCTCTATCTGCACAGGAAGGACGTGATTACCTATACGGGCAGCTCGGACACCCTGGATATCGTCTACCACATCTCAAATCCCTATTATCACCGCAACGGGGTCAAACAGCTGAAAATCGGTACGGATAAGGCCATAAGGGATGATTTTTTCTGGGACCTTTTTTCCGACTGTCTGATACTGGGAATCCTCCTGGCCATGACGGCCTATCATTTTATCATGGCCGCTTCCAAGACAAACCGGACCTATATCATGTTTTTCGCCCTGCTGACCCTGACCATTACCTACCGCTACTTTACCGTGTCCTCCCGTCTGGTTTTTGACGTCTTTCCCAATTTGAGCATGATCTCCTACGACAGGCTGCAGAGACTGGGGATTTATCCGATAGCCGGATTCTTTATCTCCTATCTCTACCATCTCTATCCCCATATCGGACGTAAGTCTCTCGTGAGGATTATACAGATCGCCTCCCTCGTCTTTTCCGTTCTCTCCTTCTTCGTCTCCCCGAAGATGGTCTCGGGGGCTCTTTTCACGGCTTTCTATCCTGTTTTCATCCTAACCGTGCTTTACGGGATATATGTGATTGCCATCGCCATGATTAAAAGGGAGGAGGACGCCTTTCCCATGGCGGCGGGGATCATGCTTCTTGTGGGAACGGCCGTCTTTGATATGGTCCTCGACAGGGATCTTCTGCCCTCCCATTTCGTCTACCAGATGGATAAGGGAATGATCGGCTTCATTTTCGTGCAGGCCTATATTATCACCCTTAGGATCAACCGGGCCTATGAGAACGAGAAACGGTTCCGGGAAGCCCTTCAGGGTGTGCAGAGCCGGCTGGAATTAACCGTGGAGGGGGGACAGCTGGGGCTGATTGAATGGGATATTGTTCATAATACCTGGTTCCTCAACGATATCTTTGCCGAAATGATCGGTTTTAGAAAGGACCACCATATTTTCAGCCGGCGACACTGGCTGGATCTGGTCCATCCCGATGATCTGAAAGAGATCGACACCCTGCTCAAGGGAGCCCTCTCTGGCAAAATCGGCAATTTCAGAAAAGAGTACAGGATCAGAATGCACGGCGGCAGTTACCGCTGGTGTCTCCTCCTGGGAAAGGTCATACAGCAGAATCGTCTGGGCGGCGCCGAATGGTTTGTGGGGCTCCATATCGATGTCAGTGATAAAAAGCGCAATGAGGAAGCCCTCTCGCAGATAATTGAAGCCGATAAGAGCGGCCTGGAGGAAGCCCGCGACAAGGCGGAACAGCTTCTCCGGGGAGAGCTGAATCAGGATTCGTAAAAAAAAGCTCCCGCCGGGTTGACGGGAGCCTCAGAAATCAGCTGAACATCACCTTGTTGATAATGTTCTCGTACTTCTCCTGTTTTCCGCTTATCGCCTTGGCCTTGGCATAGTCTGCTTCGGCTGCCAGCTGGTCCAGGCTCATCTTGCCTTCTTCAAAATCCTTTCCCTTCCCGCTGTCGAAAGAGCTGTATCTCTCTTTGACCATCGCAGGGATGGAGGTGCTGTTAAGAATCGTCCAGGCCTTTTCCAGTCCAAGAGCGAAAGCGTCCATTCCGCCTATGTGGGCCAGGAAGAGATCGTCCGTGTCGGTGGAGTTTCTCCTTATCTTAGCATCAAAGTTCAGACCGCCCGTGACGAATCCGCCCGACTTGAGGATGGACACCATCGCTTCGGTCGTATCATACACGTCTGAGGGGAACTGGTCCGTATCCCAGCCGTTCTGATAGTCGCCCCGGTTGGCGTCAACACTTCCGAAGAGTCCTTCGGCCCGGGCTACTTCCAGCTCATGGGCAAAGGTGTGCTGTGCCAAAGTGGCATGGTTCGCTTCGATATTCAGCCTGAAGTCCTTGTCCAGACCGTACTTTCTGAGGAATCCGGCCACCGTGTGGGAGTCGAAGTCATACTGATGCTTGGAGGGCTCCATGGGCTTGGGTTCGATAAGGAAAGGACCGGTAAAACCGATCTTGCGTCCGTAGTCCCGGGCCATGGTCAGAAAACGGGCCATATGGTCCAGTTCGCGTCCCATTTCGGTATTCCAGAGGCTCATATAGCCTTCCCGGCCGCCCCAGAAAACGTAGTTCTCACCGCCCAGTTTCACCGTGGCGTCCAGAGCCGCTTTGACCTGGGCGCCCACATTGGCTACCACATTGAAGTCGGGGTTGGTGGCGGCGCCGTTCATATAGCGGGGATGGGAGAAGGCGTTGGCCGTAGCCCAGAGAAGCTTCATGCCCGTGGCGTCCTGACGCTCTTTGGCCATATCGGTAATCTTAACCAGATTCGCTTCGGATTCGGCTACCGTGGCCCCTTCGGGTGCGATGTCCCGGTCGTGGAAACAGTAGTAGGGAGCGCCCATCTTCGTAAAGAACTCAAAGGCCGCGTCCAGTTTGTCCTTGGCCGCTTCCATGGGATCTGCCTTTTCGTCCCAGGGCATATCCCGCGTGGCTGCGCCGAAGGGATCGGCATTGCCGGCGCAGAAAGAGTGCCAGTAGGCGATGGCGAAACGCAGATGGTCTTTCATCGTCTTGCCGCCGATGACCTTGTTCTCATCGTAAAATTTGAAGGCCAGGGGGTTGTCGCTCGCAGGTCCTTCGTAACCGATTTTGCCGATTCCGGGGAAATACTCCCGGTTTCCCGTAAAATAACTCATATAAATACCTCCGATTTAACTGAAGAGCCCGGAAAGGGCTTTCACATAGGATTCGTAAACTTTGTAAGTTTCCCGGTAAGCGGGAACATCCTTTTGATCAGGTTCGTAAATTCTCTCTTCGTCCAGGGTGATGTGCTCCTTCGTCAGCTGGGCAATGGACACGGAATTATCCGAGGACGACTTGAGCATCCAGAGGGCCTGAAGGGCCGAACCGAGGGCGGCGGCTTCCTTTCCCGTGGGAATGCGAACGGTACACTCCAGAATATCCGCCGTCATCTGGCTCCAGAAGGGACTGTTGGCTCCGCCGCCGATCAGCCGGATCTCCCGGGGGTTGAATCCCAGCTCCCTGAAGCTGTCCAGGCCGGTTTTCAGGCCGAAGATGGAGGCTTCCATGGAGGAGCGGCACACATTGGCCTGGGTGAAGTTCAGGTTGTTCAGACCCACGACGCATCCCTTTCCGTGGGGAAAGTTGGGAACCCGCTCGCCGTTGTAGAAGGGCAGGGTAATGACCCCTTCCGATCCGGCGGGAGCTTCCTGCGCCTTATCTTCCAGTTCCCGGACCGACTGGCTCAGGAAGTCACGGGTCAGCTCGGTGGAGACGGTGCAGTTCATGGTGCAGAGCAGGGGAAGCCACCCCCCCGTGGAAGAACAGAAAGAAGCCAGCCGTCCTTCCGGGTCTATAACGGGGCTGTCCGAATAGCCGTAAAGGGTCCCGGACGTTCCCAGACTGGCGGTGATGATGCCCTCTTCCACGGCGCCCGTTCCGATGGCGCCCATCATATTGTCCCCTCCGCCGGAAGAGACGGGTATGCCGGCTGGCAGGCCCAGCTCGGCCGCCCGGTCGGACTGGAGAATCCCGCAGGGTTTGTCCGCTTCGATCAGTCCGGGGAGGCAGGGCGTCAGATCCCTGTCCGGATCCAGAACCTTGATCATCGATTCATCCCATTTTCTTTTGGCTATGTTCAGAAGTCCCGTTCCCGAGGCGTCGCCGTACTCCATGGAGTATTCGCCGGTCAGCCACCAGTTCAGGTAGTCGTGGGGCAGAAGGATATGGGCCATCTGGGCATAAAGGTCGGGATGGTGGTTTTTCAGCCAGAGGATCTTGGAGATGGTGTATCCCGGGGGCAGCAGGTTTCCCGGTCCCTTCAGAAGTTTCTCCTCCCCGCCGTAGGCGTCGGTCAGGCAGGTGCATTCATAGGCCGAAGAGGTGTCGCACCAGAGCTTGACCGCATAAAGGACGTTTCCGTCCTTGTCCATGGGAACAAATCCGTGCTGCTGGCCGGAGACGCCGATCGCTTCCACGGTCTTCTTGGCATCCTCGGGAAGCTGGGAAAGGCAATCCTTCAGCGCATCTATCCACCAGTCGGCCCGCTGCTCCCTTGTGCCGTCCGATTCACTGATCAGCTCGTGGGAGCTCTGGCCCACGGCGACAATCTTTTTATTTTCGTAATCATAGATGACAACCTTGGTACTCTGGGTACCGTTGTCTATGCCCATGACGGTTTTCATAAATCCCTCCTGGTCAATACCGGCAATGATTTCACTTTATAGCCACTATTCCCCCAAAAGAATGGATAGAATAGATAAAACTTATAAAAAATTGACATGGGAAGACAGTCAGGTTATGATGGGCCATGGCGCTCATTGATTTCCGTGATGTTGTTTTTGTATACCACATGCATGATGAGAAGGACAAACGCTGGCACGGGCGTTATCACAGTCATAATCCCCGGGAGTATGAACTTCACTATTTCATCCAGGGAGAGGGACATTTCTACTCGGGGGAAACCTACGCCATTCATCCCGGTTCCCTTTTCATCTCTCCCCCGGGCGAGTCCCATCAGATCCGTGTCTCCGATATGGATAATCCTCTTTCCTATTATGCCATTCTTTTTGAGATCGATCTGAACGACAGGGAAGTCTGCTCTCTCATGGAGTCGCTCAGGCAGACGAAGCACCGCATCATAGGGGCGAATTTCCGGTTTTTCTTTGAAGAAGTCAGGGAGAAGGCCCTGTCCGTCGATTTCTGGCGGCATAAGTCGGCCATGCATCAGTTCGTCTCCTTCCTTTATCTTCTCAATTCGGAAAAAGGGGATTTCCACTACGGGGACGAGCGAAACCGCCATATAGAGAGGGCTTTGAAGATCATGCAGGAAAATGTTTTCCGCGATCTGGATCTGGGGGACCTCGCCCGGCGGCTAAATCTCTCCGAAAGCTATTTCATCCGGCTCTTCAAAGAGAAAATAAAAATGACCCCCATGAAATACTTCACCCGCCTGAAGGTCGAAGCGGCGTCCTCCCTGCTGAGCAGCACCGATCTTACCAGCGCCGCCATAGCGGAAAGGCTGAATTTCTATTCGGAATTTCATTTCTCCCGGGTATTCAAACAGTATACGTCCTATTCTCCCCGGGCCTACCGCCAAAGGTTCCTCACCGCGGGCGATGAGGCTCAGGAATTCAGGTAGTCCTTTAGCATTTCATCCTTTGTGGGGGGATTCGCTCCCGACCGGCTGCAGTTAATTCCGGCGGCTTTATTGGCATATTCTCCCAGTTTTTCAAGCTCTTCTCGGGATAATCGGGCTATCGCTTTTTTATCAAACCACCCGTTTTCATGGAAATAGGCCAGTATGGCGCCGTGGAACGTATCTCCCGCGCCGATAGTATCCGCCACGGGAAGATCGTAAAGGGGACTTCTTACGCTTACCGATCCGGTTACGAGCCGCGCCCCTTTTTTCCCTTCCGTCAGGGCGATCAGGGCGATACCGGAATCGAGGAGGGTCCCAAGAGCTTTTTCTACGGGTATCCCGGGATAGAGCCACTCCAGATCCTCATCGCTCAGTTTAATTAAGGTGCTGATTTTACACAGATTCAGAAAGCGGTTCATGTAGATGTTCCGGTCATGCACGAGGGAAGGTCTGATGTTGGGATCGAAGGAGAGCAGGTAGTTTTTCCCCTTTTCCAGCAGAAATTTTTCGATAGTTGATCCGCAGGGTTCCTGAGAGAGGGATATGGAGCCGAAGTGAATAATCCGTGTCTCCCCGGGAAGGGAAATTGAGTCCATTTCGTCGGCCGGCCAGTTTCTGTCGGCGGCTCCGCTGGAAAAAAAGGCATACCGGGCCTGCCCGTCCGGCTGTTTGCTGACGAAGGAGAGTGTCGTGGGATCGTCCGATCTTAACGCAATATCCGTTCCTACTCCGTTTTTCCTCAGATAATCGAGCAACTGCTCCCCGAACATATCCCGGCTCACCCGCCCCAGATACCGGCAGGAGACTCCCAGCCGCGAGACGGCGACCGCCGTGTTGTAAGGCGATCCGCCGGGAAAGCCCTTGAATTCCAGATCGTCCTGGCTGATAAAATCGATTAGTGCTTCTCCGAGACTTACTATCATAAAAACTCCTTTGCCCTATAGGCAGGCGGTGAGCCGCCCGACGGCCTTTTCATCTTCTATCCAACCGGAAGGCTGAGTTCCGGAATCGTCATCAGCAGGAGGAGCGGGGAATCAGCTTCGTGGGAATCCTGTACTCCCTGAAAGGCTCGCCGTTCCCCCTTATCCGGTCAAGCATAACGGTTGCGGCGGTTCTTCCTATCTCCAGACGGTCCTGATCCACCGCGGTCAGGGGAGGATCGGACATGGAGAGCCAGAACATATCGTCAAAACAGACGAGGGCGATATCTTCGGGAATCCTCAGGCGGTTCTCCTTGATGTAGCTGACGGCGCCCACCGCGGCCAGGGCGTTTCCACAGAAAAGGGCATCTGCCTTCCTGTCCCTTACCAGAGTTTCGGTCAGTTTAAAACTGTCGCCCACTTTCTGTTCCGAGAGTCTCAGAGGGCGTCCGCTGCCGAAAAGAATCAGCTTGTCATCGGCTTCAACGGCGTAATCAAGCAGAGCTTTTCTGTAGCCCCGCGCCCTTTCATCCATGGTCTCCGTAAAGCTCGACCCTATGAAGCCGATATTTCTGTAACCCCTGCTTAGGAGCAGTTCCGTTCCCCCATAGGCTCCGTCAAAGTTCTCCGTCAGGATGCAATCGCCGGGAAAATCCCCCGGCTTCCTGTCAAAGAATACGGCCGGGCAGCGATCCCCGATCAGATCCTGCATATAGGAACAGTCTTTTCCGGTAGGGGCGATAATCAGGCCGTCCACATTCTGCATAAGCAGACTCTCTATATTATCTCTCTCTTTCGCGGGGTCTTCATCGGAATTGATATATATCAGATGGTAGCCTTCGGGGTTGAGGACCTTGTCTATACTCAGGGCAATGTCCATATAGAACAGATTGGTCAGGTCTGAAATGACCAGGCCGATCATGTGGGAGTGGCCGCTGCGGAGCGTCCGGGCAATGGGGTTCACATTGTAATTCAGGGCCCTGATCGCCTGGAGGACTTTCTCCCTGGTATCCCCGTTGACATGGCGGGTTTCATTGAGCACATGGGATACTGTCGCGGTGGATACTCCGGCCATCCGGGCCACATCCTTCATGGAAACACCCATGGAATCCTCCGTACGTAATCGATTACCTGCCAAGAATACACGGTAGGCGGATGAAGGTCAAGGCTGACGGGAAGTTCTGCCGCCCTGATGGCTCTGACAGATCCCGTGCCCGGGAAAATTTGACACCGCTTCCTTTCTATGTTATCAAGATACCCATGAAAAGTTACCTTTCCGTATTTTGTGCTGTGTCATTGCTTTTTCTCCCGGCGGGCTGTGACCTGGGGGACGACTCTGGCGAGGGCCGAGAGAAAGATCCCTTTAAGGCGGTTACCCTGGACTGGGAAAGTGACGGATACGAATACCGATTCTATACAAATGACTCCGCCCATAAGTACGCTATCCAGAAATATTCCCTGTCGAGAAGCTCCTATCTGGATCGAAACATTACGGTACATGCCCGAAAGACAGAGGGAAATCCCTCCGCTTCCTACGGTATGCGAATCCGTTCCATCTCCGATTCCCGGGATTATATATCCTTTCTGATCAGCGATGACGGACAGTATATTATTTCGGTGTATGAAAATAATCGATGGGCGTTACAGTCTATGGACGATTGGGCGGAGCTGCCCGGGCTTGAGACGGGGCTGGGGAAGGAACACATCCTGTCCGCCGTCTATGACGAACTGGCGGGTATCTTCTCTTTTTCCCTGGACGGAACGGCGCTGACCCATACCGTATATGTCGGTAATCAATACCTCTTTCTGGCGGGATTCCAGTGTTTTACCCGAACTCCCTCGGAGTCAATGCCTTACGATTTCCGATTCCGATTGACTGCTCCCTTTATCAGTCCGTAAGTCATCTGAATCTGAGTGCCGATCGGTGGAAGACTACCCCCGGCAGGGGATAACAGCCGCTGTCGGTTATACGAAATTCGTCTCATCTTCAATGTCTTGTAAAATACTCTCCAATAAAGAATAAAAAAAGCGGGAAATTAACACGAATTCGTATTAACTCCCCGCCCTCAGACTAAATTCACACCCCTTTTTTTCAGGGCATCTCAAATCACTATCTTACGACAATATTCACCAGCTTATCGGGAACGACAATCTCCTTGACGATGCTCTTGCCCTCGAGCTGAGACGCAATCTTCTCATTCTCCCTGGCCATCTTCAGAAGCTCATCCTTGCCCGTACCGGCGGAAACGGTCATCTTGGCTCTCACCTTGCCGTTAATCTGCACGACCACCTCTTTCTCGTCGTCCTTGCACAGAGCCTCGTCCCATTCAGGCCAGGCTTCGTAGGCCAGAGATTCGGTTTTGCCCAGCTTCTCCCACATCTCCTCACCCAGGTGGGGAGCGTAAGGGGCGATCAGAAGGACAAAGGGCTCCCACAGCTGACGGTAGCACTTCTCTTCCTTGTACACCTCGTTGATGAAGATCATCATCTGGCTGATAGCCGTATTGAACTCCAAAGCGTCCGTATCCATGGAGACCTTCTTAATCGTCTTATGGAGCACCTTCTTCAGCTCGTCCGAAGGTTCCTCATCGGTAATCTCCCGCTCGGCCACATCCCAGACGCGGTTCAAAAAGCGGTTAACCCCCACAAGACCCTTGGTCTGCCAGGGCTTGGAAACCTGCAAAGGCCCCATGAACATCTCGTAAAGCCGCATGGAATCGGCCCCGTAGTCCCGAATGATATCGTCCGGGTTGATCACGTTCTTAAGGCTCTTGGACATCTTGGCGATAACCTGCTCCACCGGCTCGCCCGTATCGTTGGCCGTGTACTTGCCCGGCTCCACCTCGGTCACTTCGTCGGTGGGCACCAGAGACTTGTTCGCCCTCTGGTAGGCGAAACTGGTAATCATGCCCTGGTTGATCAGCCTCTGGAAAGGCTCCTTGTCCTTAACCACGCCCAGATCGAAGAGCACCTTGTGCCAGAACCGGCTGTAGAGCAGGTGAAGAACCGCATGCTCCGCACCGCCCACGTACAGGTCCACGGGCATCCAGTAGTTTTCCTTATCCTTGCCGACGAACTCGTTGGGGTTCTTCGCGTCCAGATATCTTAAGTAGTACCAGCAGGAACCGGCCCACTGGGGCATGGTATTGGTCTCCCGCTTCGCCTTGCCGCCGCACTTGGGGCAGGTCGTTTCCAGCCAGTCGTCCAGCTTCGCCAGGGGCGATTCCCCCGTGCCGGAGGGCTCGAAACTGGTGGTGGGGGGCAGGGTAAGGGGCAGCTGATCCTCGGGCAGGGCCACAACCCCGCACTTATCGCAGTGAACCAGGGGCATCGGCTCGCCCCAGTACCTCTGGCGTGAGAAAATCCAGTCGCGCAGCTTGTAGTTTACCGCCTTCTCGCCCACGCCCTTCTCACTCAGCCAGGCGATCATCGCGTCTATACCTTCCTGTTTGCCCAGCCCGTCGAGGAACCCGGAATTCACATGAACTCCGTCCTCAGTAAAGGCCTCTTTCTGCACATCTCCGCCCTTAAGGACTTCTATAATGGGCAAATCGAACTGCTTGGCAAACTCCCAGTCCCGGGTATCGTGGGCGGGAACGGCCATAATGGCTCCCGTACCGTAGGAAATCAGCACATAGTCGGCCACCCAGATGGGAATCTTCTTCTCGTTAACCGGATTAATCGCATAACTGCCAGAGAAAACTCCCGTCTTCTCCTTGGCCAGATCGGTCCGCTCCAGATCGCTCTTCAGCTTGGCCTGGTAGCAGTAATCCTCCACGGCCTTCTTCTGATCCGCCGTGGTCAGCGCCTCCACCAGGGGATGTTCCGGGGAAATAACCATATAAGTCGCCCCGAAAAGCGTGTCCGGCCGGGTGGTGTAAACCTTCAGCTCCTCGCCGGATTCGGTCCTGAACACCACGTCGGCGCCTACGGACTTCCCGATCCAGTTCCGCTGCATGGCCTTCACCGATTCGGGCCAGTCCAGCGTATCCAGATCCTCCAGCAGCTTCTCGGCGTACTCGGTAATCTTCAAAACCCACTGGCGGATATTCTTCTGCTCCACCTGGGAGTCGCACCGCTCGCAGCGCCCCTCTTTCACCTCTTCGTTGGCCAGCCCCGTCAGACAGCTGGGGCACCAGTTGATCGGCTTATCCGATTCGTAGGCCAGGCCCTGCTCGTACAATTTCAGGAAAATCCACTGGGTCCAGTGGTAATAGTCCTCCGAATGGGTGCAGATCTCCCTGTCCCAGTCGTAGGAGAAACCCAGGCTTTTGATCTGCTGGGTAAAATGCTCGATATTCGCTTCGGTGGTCGTCTTGGGGTGGGTCCCCGTCTTGATCGCGTAGTTCTCCGCGGGCAGACCAAAGGAGTCGTAACCCATGGGGTGGAGAACATTAAAACCCTTCATGCGTAGAAAGCGGCAGTAAATATCCGTCGCCGTATAACCTTCGGGATGGCCCACGTGCAGGCCCGCGCCGGAGGGGTAGGGGAACATATCCAGAACATACTTTCTCTTCTCCACAGGAAAAGAGGGATCCTCGGTAGACCGGAACGTCTTATTCTCGTCCCAGAACTTCTGCCATTTCTTTTCAATCTCGCTAAAAGGGTACTTTGCCATAATAGAGCGATTATAGCGTCACTAAGTAAAAAAGTAAATCCTGCCGGTCCTCTTTAGACTTATTTGGGGGCCACCCGGCGCTTCGCACCGGGCCGGGCTATCCCGGGCTCCGCTGTCCGCTCCGGCCCGGCCTCCCGGCCGGTCCACCTGCGGTGCCCTCCCTATCCCTGGCCCTTTAATGCTTTTCCCCCTAATCCCTGACTCCCCGGTGATTGTCTCAAAAAAAAAAGTCCCAAATGATATACTGGGACGACCGGAAGAATCCTTTCTGTTACTCTCTCTCGGAAACACAGTAACAGGAGTAAAAAATGAAGTATAAATCCATTGTGAAATACTCACCGCTTATCTTTCTTATCACCTTCGCATTATCCGCCTTGGCCGGATGCGATACGGCCGACGGGACAAGCCTCTCTTCGGAGGCGGTCATTCTGGACTATGCCTCGGACTATCTGGCCGAAGCGCCGGTCATCGACGTTCCAAACCGAACGGTTACCGTCACTGTCCAGCCCATGGACCTTTCCGGGTTTGCCCCGATCATCACCCTCTCAGGCAATGCCCGACTGACCGTTCCCGCTGCCATAGAGGACGGAGTCCCCGCGACCTACACCGTAACGGCAGAGAACGGAAGCTCCGCCGAGTGGACCGTAACGGTTAACGTGCAGTACGGCATCAGCTACAACCTGGGGGGAACCCGGGTTGTCCATACCGGCTGTGTTATTGACACGAATGACGAAAATCAGGATACCTCTCCGGGCGACGAAGTTCCCGGAATCTTCGAAGGAAGGGGGAGATATATTGCCTATATTTATGAGAGAACCTTTGAACCTCAGAACTATACATCGTTGGATAGCTTAGACTTTGATTACTCTAACTTGAGCCTCTCCGAAGTTACTACGGATACATACACAGGAACATTAGGTTATTCGGATTATTCCGAATCTACTTATAGTTACTTTGATATTGATAGCAATATCAAAACCTTTGAATCCATAGGCGGAGATATGATTATGACTTTCACGGGAGAAGAATCTATGGATAAATCCGTTACCCGGGCGGAACTGATAAAAGTTACCGGCGGATTCGCCAAACTCAAGGTCATTGCCGGACCCCAATAATTAATCAGGTCAGGGGGCAGATCCTTGTTTCGAGGGGTATTACATTTCCCTGTAAAAGAGTTATAATAGCCCCATGAAACGGATAATCCTCCTGCTCTCTCTCGTCCTTGTCCCATCGGTCTTGGCAGCTCAAACTTCACTGGATGATCAAACCGCCCAAGCCTTTATTCAGGGGACCGAAAAGGTTGCCCGGAAAATGGTCTCCGCCGCCTTCGTCCCCTTTACCGATTACTCCCGGGGCGAAGTCCTCACCGGCGGCGCCCTGGGTTATACCCGCATAGACAAGGTTTGGACCGATCCGGAAATCACCGGAGACAACCTGACCGGCATCAGCCTGGGCGGTGGTGCCGGCTATGCACTAACCGATCAGCTGGCCCTTTACGCCGTGGCCGACTTCCTCTCCCTGGACGGACGCTTCTCCTCGACCTTTTACGGCTCCGGAGAGACGGGGGGCAGCTTGAACTTCCTCATGGGTAATATCTTTGCCGGGGCCGGGTATGACTTCATTAAGCGCGGCCCCTTCTCCCTGCCGCTCTACCTGGGGCTGCACTGCTCCGCCTACTCCCTTAATGCCGCCCTGGACGAGGAAACCATATCGGGGAGTGCCGTTGAAAGTTCATTAAGCGCAGGCGGACTGACTCCGGGTATTTCCGGAGGTCTGGCCGGCGAAGCCCGGGTCGGGAAGATGATACTGGGGGGCTACTTTCTGTATATGGCCGATTTTACCGGTCTCTCCGGCGAGGCAGAAATAAAAGCGGACGGCGTGACCCTGCCCGGTTCCTATGCTTATGAAACGGATGCCTACTCGGGAAGCACCTTCGGCCTGTCCCTGAAATACTCTCCGGCGAAGAAGTGGACCGTGGGACTGGACTTCTCCGATTTTCTTCCCTTCGGTGAGCAGGGAGACAGCGCTGCGGAGATGTCCACCCTGGCCTTTACCGTGAGCTACCGGTCCTGAGGAGTCCCGTTTTGAACATACCCAAAGGTCCCGCCTTCGCACAGATCGAAATTAAAAAGTCCAAATTTCTGGCCTATGCCGTTCCCATATCCTCCCTGTCCGATATCAAAGGAGAGATTCAGAAAACCCGGGCGGAACATCCCGATTCCCGCCACGTGGTCCACGCCGCCGTGGTCGGTCCCGACGGAGGGGAGTTCAGCATGAGCGACGACGGCGAGCCCAAAGGCACCTCCGGCCGTCCTTCCCTGGAAGTCCTGAAGGGGCGGGACGTCACCAATGTCCTCGTTCTGATCGTCCGTTATTTCGGCGGCATCAAACTGGGAACCGGCGGTCTGGTCAAAGCCTACGGCGATGCGGTCAAAGCCGTTCTGGAGGAGCTGGAAACGGAACCCCTTGTGGAAAAGACCGATTTTACCCTGGCCCTCTCCTACCATGACCACTCTCCGGTGCGGCAGCTCCTGGAAAGGGAAGGGGTGGATATTCTTTCCGAGGATTTCGCCGAAGGGGTGACCCTCTCATGCCGCTGTCCCCGAAGCGTTCTGGATGACCTGACTCCTCTGGTCAGGGATCTGACCAGAGGAGAGGGGGAGATTGTTCTGATTTGAGGATAATTACTCTTCTGCCAGCTCCAGCAGCAGACGGGCATCGTCGGCCGCTTCGCTGTCGGGGAACTCTTTCAGAAAAGTCCTGAAGGAGGAGGCGGCCTTTTCGTTGTCTCCCGCCTTAAGGGAAATCCTTCCGCTCAGCAGAAGGTAGGAGGGATAGTAGTCATCCCTTTCGGGCATGATGATTTCTCCCAGATGTTTCCAGGCTTCTCCCGTTTTGCCCATCATCTCTTCTGCATAGGCCAGAGAGAAGAGCAAACGTCCTTCGGAAAAGGGGTCGGCGGACATTTCATAGTAGAGTTCCAGATCCGCTTCGGCGCCGGCGTAATCTTCATTGGCAATTTTCTGCCAGGCCCGGTCCAGATCTTCCCGGCTGGTCGTTCCGAAGCCGAGATCATCGAAATCCGCCTCGGCGCCCCTGATGCCCATCGCCACGGTGGCATCAGGTTTCTGGGTGTTGAGGAGGCGGTTGATTTTCTGGGAAAGTTTATCAAAGGCCGTGGTCTGCTCCACGGCTGTCTTTGTCCTTACGGCTGTCAGAATGTATTCTCCCTCCTGGGAAAAGAAGAGGGAGTTTCCCGGAGAATCCAGCTGCACCGAGGAGTGGGCGGCCAGGCGTATTTTTGTCTGACTGTCGATCAGGGTTCCGAAATCCAAGGAAAACCAGCGGCCGTTCTTCAGGTAATCCGCTTCGCCTTCCAGATATACGCATTCGAAGGTTTCACTCCAGAGTGAAAGGGAGAATAAAACCAGTCCCATGATCACAGGTAAAACATATCTCTTCATACCATTAATTCTAACACAAAAGTTCTTAACAGGCATGAAATTCCGGGAAAAATCTTCTATTTTTTGGTTTTAATGTCTATTCCGCCCATGAAGGCCAGACCCTGCACTTCAATATGGGGTCCCAGGCCGTCGGCATCGGTCTTATTGTCGCATCCTCCCATAAAGGGGAACACCGAAGTCGAGACGGTGACTCCGGGAGGAACGATTATATCAACTCCCCCCATAAAGGCCAGGCAGCGTATGACGACCGTTTCCCGGGGAAAGGAGGCCTGGCGGAAATCAAGATCGATACCCCCCATGAAGGCGACGGCGTTGATTTCCCGGGGGGATGCCCATTGCCCCTTTCTGCCGCTTCCGGACATAAAGGCAAAGAAGGTCTGGCTCTTTTTCCTTTGCCGGGGGATGCTGTCGTATCGGTCCCGTTCCCATTGATAGGTATCGCCCGTCCTCCGGTCATCCGAACCGGGCATGGGCGGCAGGCCTTCGGTAAGGCCGGAGAGTTCGGTCAGGCTGTCAGTCCCGTATAACCGCGACAGCCGGTCTTCCAGTTCGCCAATGGTGATATGGTTATTGGTATAGGCCCATCTCAGGTGGGCTTCGGTTTTTTCTTTGAACTCTTTGAAATGATCTTCCATGGACATTCTCTCCTGTTGTTTATATTATCATTAAAGCAAAGGCCGTGCCAAATGAAATTTACCGGGAGAAGCCGGGATTTCCTGTCTCGTCTTTTTCAAGGCTGGGAAATCTCCCAATATATGGTCTATATGACCAAAGTTCATGGTATGTGAGAGGGGAATAAGTGATAGAAGAGTACCGGGTCATCATAGAGAGGGCGGGAAAACGTAAGAAGGAGATTCAAAGGGCGCTTAAGGAACTGAAGAAACAGCGCCGTCTGAATCTGGACGGCATCTTCGCCGCGGAACATGAGCGGGCATTTGAAGAGATTGACTGCCTCAAATGCGCCAACTGCTGCTCTTCTCTGGGCCCCCGGATCACCGATAAGGATATCGACCGACTGGCTAAAGCGGCCAGGATGAAAGGGGGCGATGTGGTGGAAACCTGGCTCCGGATAGATGAGGACGGGGATTACGTCTACCGGGAACTTCCCTGTCCCTTTCTGGGGGCGGACAGATATTGCCTCTATTATGAAGCCCGTCCCGATGCCTGTCGCCGTTATCCCTATACGAACAGGAGAAATGTGAAGGGCTATACGGGGCAGCTGGTTAAGGATATGGCCGTCTGTCCCGCGGTGGCTCTGGTCCTGGAGAGAATTACCGAAGTCTAGCCGATTTCCGTCCGGTTCCGGCCGTTCTCCTTGGCCCTGTACAGAGCTTCGTCGGCCTTCTTGATGAATGTTTTCATCTGATCCTCTTCACGGGGTATGGCCGAATAAATCCCTGCGCTTATGGTGATTTTTTCCCCGATGGGATTATGATCCAGAGAGGCGATCTTTTCCCTGATCCTCTCCACGGCGGCCAGGGTCATGGTTTCATCTGTTGATGCCATGATAAGGATGAACTCCTCCCCGCCGAAACGGGCGAGAAGATCGGTGTTTCTCACCTCCTCCCGGCAGGTCCGGGCGATATTTTTCAGAACCACATCCCCCATATTATGCCCGTATTTATCGTTGATGTTCTTGAAGTGATCGATATCCATCATGACGAAGGATATCTCGGTCCCGTTTCTCAGGGCCGTATCAAACATGAGCCTTCCTTCCATATCCATACGACGGCGGCTGCCGATGCAGGTGAGGGGATCTTCCATGGCCAGTTTGAACGCCTGCTCATGGAGCATGGCGTTTTCCATGGCTATGGAGATGTGGTCGCCGATTATTTCCGCCAGTTCCAGATGGTGCCGGGTAAATACGTTCTTTCTGTATCCATCCATGGAAACCAGGCCTATGACATTGCCGTGCGATATGAGAGGGATCCCAAGCCAGGAAATAATGGCTTTTTCCTCCCGGGGCTGGGTGAATGCGGGGAAGTCTTTGGATACATTGTTCGTCAGGAAGGGCTTATTCTCCTGAATCACTCTTGTGCTCAAACTGTCAGGGGAGGGAAATCTGAAACGCAATGTCCTTATTTCCGGGATATCCTCGAAGCCCTCCGTTCCTTCTATGCAAAGAAAACCGTTCTTTAGAAGCTGAAGGGAGCAGGACTCATAGGGAATAACTCTTTTCAGATGCTTAAGGATATTTTTTATTGTCTCTTCCGTATCCAGGGAGCCGCTGATCTCGCTGACGATCTGCCTGAGTGTTTCCAGTTCCTTTGTCCTCTGCCGCTCGAGCTTGACGCTCTCCCTCAGCTTCTCTTCCGTTTCCTTCAGTTCTGTGATATCTGAATCGGCCCCCACGAAGAGGGCGGGTCTGTCGTCTTCCCCGGTTTTAACCGTCTGGCCGACCGACAGGACCCAGCGGTAACTTCCGTCCTCCCGGCGGAGGCGGTAGATTTCATTGAAGTTGGTAATCCGACCGTAAAACAGGTCTTCAAGGGCCCGGGCCAATTTGTCTCTGTCGTCGGGATGAAGATGGGTGAGGTAACTCTGTTTTTCGTCTCCTGGACTGAATATATCGGGAATTTCCTTCCACATCCGGCTGGTCAGGCACTCTCCCGTTTCATAATCGGTTATAAATACGCCTACTTTGCTCAGAGCATCAAGGAAATCCTCATTATTCAGATCTGTATTGTTAAAAGGTTTCTTTCCCATGAATGACTTTCAGTATAGAGGATTTTCTATTTCGGCGCCAGTGGAAAATTGATTCCCGGGGCAGTTCTCCTTTTGATTTATTCCTGAAGGTGGAGTATATTAGTCAGGAATGTCCAGGTGCCCGTATGATTCCCCCCTTATGGTCTTTCTCCTGTTCCTGTTTTCGGCTGTTCCTCTGGTTTCCCAGGACGCGGAAGGAAACGTGGAGCGCTGGAACCGCCTGCAGAACTATTCGGATTTTTCGGCTTACAGAACCATCGGGGCATTGATGGAGGCCTATCCGGGAATCGTAACGGACAGATCCCGGCGGAAAGGGGACTGGTCCTTTCTGGTTCGGGGACGGCGTTTTTTCTGGGCCGGGGGGCGGCTGCTCCCCGAAGAAAACCTCGTCAGAGCGGATAACTACTCACCGCAGCCCTTCTATGTCTATCCCGGGGATTATGAACCTTACCGCATGCTTTATCTGGGAGAGAGGGAAGAGGAACTGAGGCGCCTTGTTGACCTGAGGGAGAGCCGGCCCCTTAACCGGCATCCCGGTTTCTATGATACCCTCTATCGCCTCCGCGACGAGGAGAGCGCCTGGTCGATGATGAAGACCATCTATTTTCTGGGACACAAGGTCACCCTTCACAGGGATCTTCTTGAGGACCTGGCCCGGGTGGAGGAGACTCTGATCAGGGAGCTTCCCCGGGATGAGGAGCTGAAGAATTATGTGGACGGCCTCTCCCTCGTCGCGGGATACAGCTGGCGCCCCATAGCAGGGACGGAAAGCCGCAGCAATCACTCCTATGGAATCGCCCTGGATTTCATCCCCGCCGATTACGGGGACAGAGACGTTTACTGGCGCTGGTCAAAGGATTTCAACGACCAGTGGTACAACATTCCCTGGAACCGGATGCACAGACCCCCCGAATCCTTTGTCCGTGCTTTCGAGGCGGAAGGATTTGTCTGGGGCGGTAAGTGGCTCCTATTCGATACCATACATTTCGAATACCGGCCCGAGCTGGAAATCCTCAACCGCTGAGGGAGTGGGCCTTGAAGAGGCAGTAGACCTTTGATCCCTCCCTGAGCTTAAGTTCCTCCGCCGAATGGGGTGTTATCTCGGCGGTCAGAGTCATTTCTCCTTCCACGCGGCAGAAGAGTTTGTTCTCCAGGGAAATCATCTTCGTCAGGGTTCCGGGAATCTGGTTCTGCATGGAGATGTGGGGGGCGTGGGACAGGGACAGGGCTATCTCATGGGGGGGCAGGGTCAGGACATTTCCCTTCTCCGGAGCAAAGGGGACTTTCAGAAGGGCCCCGGGAAATTCTTTCACCCTGCAGTCGTACAGGGACGGAGCGGACAGGGTGCTCTCTTCAATGGTGAATGTGTTGACCGGCCCGGATTTGAAAAGAACCCTATGGCGGGAATCCATCAGGCTGCCTATGTTACCGAAACCGGAACAGCGCCCCCCCTCGAGAAGGTAAACCGTGGATGTCAGCCTCTGGATATCGGGCAAGTCATGGCTTATCACCAGCATGGGAATATCCAGGCTGTCGCGAAGTCTTTTGAGATAGGGCAGCATGGTTATCCGGCGGGAGTTGTCCACCGCATTGAAAGGTTCATCCATAAGGAGCATCTCCGGCGAGGTGAGAAGAGCCCGGCCTATGGCCACCCGCTGCTGTTCTCCCCCTGAGATTGCATAGGGATAGGAGTCGAGGAGGTCGCCCAGATCCAGAAGATCCAGGGTATCGGATAAACGGATCGTCTCCTTTTTACTATATTTCTGACCGAAGAGCAGATTCTCCCTTACCGTCATATGGGGAAAAAGGCGCTTATCCTGAAAGACAACGCCCATCCTTCTTTTATGGACCGGCTCGAAAATCCTTTTCTCACTGTCCACAATTGTTCTTCCGTTAAGGGTAATTTGCCCTCTGGAGGGATTTTCCAGCCCGCACAGAAGATGGAAGAAGGAGGTCTTTCCCGCTCCGGACGGCCCGAAAACTCCGGTTATACCCTTTTCGAAAGTTCCCTCCAGCTTCAGAAGAAAATCCCTGCGGGGGAGTTCTACGTCAAATTTCAATGCCATGGCTTCTCTGCCTCCTGTAGTGCGATTTTCCGTTCAGCCGGGAAGAGAGGAACATGGCCGCGAAGGATACGATAATGGACACCATGACCAGAAGGGCGGCTTCCTTCTCCTTGCCGGGGATCTGGAGAAAGGAGTAGACCGAGAGGGGAATGGTCCGGGTTTCCCCTTTTATATTTCCCGCGAAAGTCATGGTGGCCCCGAACTCTCCCATGCTTCTGGCAAATCCCAGAACGGCGCCGTTGATCACGCCGGGCATGATAAGGGGAAGTGTCACCCGCAGAAATACCGATTTCCTGTCGGCTCCCAGCGTCATGGCCGCCTTTTCCAGGCGGACATCCACCATCTCCATGGACTGCCTGATGCTTCTGACAACCAGGGGAAAGGACACGGTCATGGAGGCGATGACCGCCGCCGCGGCCGTAAAGGCGATGCGAATACCGAACAGATTAAAGAGAACGGAACCGATGAGCCCCTTCTTCCCCAGAATATAGAGGAGAACGTACCCCGTCGTGACGGGAGGCATGACCAGGGGCAGGCTGATAATCCCTTCCAGGGCATCCTTGCCCCTTATTCTGCTGTGGACAAGGACATAGACCGTCCCCAGAGCCAGGGGGAGGTTGATCAGCGTCGCCAGAAAACCGACTTTCAGTGACAGAAAAAGGGTTTCCAGTACATCGGTTCCGCTCATGCCTACTCTCCGTCTATCAGACTGAAACCGTATTTGGCGTAAAGTTCCTTGACTTCGTCCGACTCAAGGAGGAAGCGGTAGAACATTTCCCCCTCCGGTGAGCTGTCTTTGAGCAGGGCGGTGTAGTAGTGGATGGGGGTGTGCGATTCCTCGGGAAACCGTCCCACGATAACGACTTTGTCCGATTTGGCCGCATCCGTTTCATAAACGATGCCCCGTTCCGCCTCATCCCGCTCTACCACGGCCATGGCCGACCTGACGTCGGTGCCGGGCAGGAAGCGGTCCTCCAGGGAACCGGTCCATCCGAAGTAATCCAGAGCTTCCATGGCGTATTTCCCCGCGGGGACATGGGCCGGGTCTCCTATGGAGAGGCGCCCGGAGAAGCTGTCCGGAAAGGGGAGGGAACTGTTGATTTCCGAGACGCTGGCGTCCGTTCCCAGGGGGGCAATGAGGACCAGCTTGTTCTTTATGAAGGAGGTGCTTTCCGAAGCGGCGCCCAGCTCATTCACATAGGTCATCCATTTTTCGGAAGCCGAAATATACACATCCACCGGGGCGCCCTCTTCTATCTGCTTTGCCAGGGTCCCGCTCGATGCGGGATTGATTTTTACTTCGACTCCCGTTTCCCCTTGGAAAAGAGAACCGATATCCTCAACCAGATCGGTCGTACTGGCGGCGGCAAACAGGGTAATGCTGCCTGTCCCTTCCGAAGGCGAAGCTTTTTCCGCATTTCCCCCGGCGGTCAGAGCTGCCATGGATATGAGCGTGATAAACAATAAATAAAACCCTTTCTTCATACAAATCTCTCCTTTGGTTGCATAGGCGGGCAGGTTAGGAAGTAACCGGTCTGCCTAAGGTTGCATAGGCCATCAGATTACAGAGTAACCTTCCTACCTTGTTTAACCTATAAACAAGAAGTGTGCCAAGAGGATAAGTCTCGTTTTGTCACGTTTTATCACGCTATGTTGCTTTTTGTTTGGGACATTCAGGTATTATCTTGAGGAGATATACCTGAATGTCGTTTTTTCTTGTCAGTCCTCCAGGGAGATCAGATTCCTTTCTTCCTCTTCTCCGATCTTGAAGAAAGCCACAAGATCTATCATAGCCTGGGCTTGGGAATCAAGTTCCTCCGACATGGCCGCCATATTCTCGGAAACGCTCACGTTCTGCTGAACGACGGTGTTCATCTGTATAATGGCGCTGTTGACCTGCTCGGCTCCCGAGCTCTGCTCACGGCTTGCCGAGGATATCTCCTGTATGAAGCTGGCCGTTTCTCCTATCTGCGGTACCATCGCGGAAATAATCTGTCCCGCCTTCTCGGCTTTGATCACGTTGTCTCCGGCGATCTGGGTAATGCCGGAAGCGGCTTCCGAACTGTTTACGGCCAGTTTTCGTACCTCCGAGGCTACGACGGCGAATCCCTTACCCGCTTCGCCGGCTCTTGCCGCTTCAATGGCGGCATTCAGTGCCAGCATGTTGGTATTGCGGGAAATATCCTCTATGACGGCGATTTTCTCGGCGATATCCTTGATCGCCTGCACCGTTTCGGTCACGGCGTCACCCCCGTCCACCGCAGCATAGGAGACCTTCTCGGCCAGACTGTTGGATGTGGCGGCGTTCTCCGTGTTCTGCTGGATATTGGCGGTCAGCTCTTCCATGCTGGAGGAGATCTCCTCCACGCTGGCGGCCTGCTCATTGGCTCCTTCTGAGATTCTTATGGCCGATTCATTCAGCTGGCTGCTGCCCTCTTTGAACTGTTCCGTACTCTGCCGTATATTGGTTATGATCCGGATCAGGTTCTCCTTCATGTTGTTCAGGGCTGTCGCCAGGCTGCCTAGCTCGTCCCTATGGGTGTATTCGAACCGGGCCGACAGGTTTCCCGTGGAAATCTCGTCGGCAAAGAGCACGGCTTTCTTCAAAGGACCGGTTATGCTTCTGGAAATGAGCGAGAGGGCTATGATCATGACGACAATCATGACGATGGCGAGAAGCAGTATATTCCTGAGCATTATCATGGAGGAACGGTTGATTTCCGATTGGGGGATCTGTGCCATGATATACCAGGTGTTCCCGCTGTTTCCTAACTCCAGCGGCCTGAGTGAGGCAAAAAACGTATCATCCCCGGATGCCGATTCATAGGTGAAGCTGAAGGGCTTCTTGGAATTAATTTCTCTTTTGATCTCCGATGAAACCCAGGGAAAATAGGAAATATTCTGTTTGAGGGCCTTTTCGTCCTTTGTCGAGACAATCCCGTCCCCTTCGGAAACAAGGGTCAGGAAACCGGTATCGTAGATAGAGACCTGGCTTATGGCGTCATGGAGAGAGCCTATCTCGAAGTCGCACCCCACCACGCCGATATGTCTGCCGTTCCGGTCGTAAAGAGGCGCCGAGATGGCCACCACCGTCTGTATTCCGTCGGGATACTCAAAATCAAAGAAATCGCTCACGGTTATCCGTTTTCTGTCCCTGGCTCCCGTATACCAGATATCGGCTTCCGGGTCTCCCGAAGGAACATTCACATATACGTCGTCTTCCAAAAGCCAGGCGCTGTACTGGCCCGTTTCCCCGTAACGTTCCGTGCCGGCGAACTCTTCATCCCGGTCATCGAAAGTACCCGGTTCGAAGGTTACCCATGTATCGTAGACGCGGCTTTCCACCCGTCCCCGGTCGTACCAGGCCTTCAGCATGGCCGTGGCTGTTTCCCGGGAGGGGCTTTCCGAGGCGGCCAGGGTTTCCATCGCGTCGCTCATGGCCGCCGTTTCACTGAGGGTTGTCCCGAAGATCTGGAGAACATACTGCCCGTAATGTTCGGTATATTCCCCTGCAAGAAGTTCGGCATTCATATTTGCCTGGGCGAGGGTGGTCGAACGGGTATAGAAATAGAATCCCGTCATGGCAATTATGACAAGAAGGGCTAGAAGGGTATTCAGCTTCTGGCTGATTTTTAAGTCGGAAAATCTCATTTTATTACCTTTTTGTAAATTGATTCATTAAGTTTAATGGTAAACAGGGTACTTTTCCAATTATTTTTGACTAAACACCGAAAAATCAATCCGGGAGGCATAATTCCCGGATCGGGGGCTGTCATTCTGACCATGAGTGTTCTGCGTCTCTCCACCTCTTTGATTTCCCTGTCATACTCATTGGCTGCAGAGAACGGTCTGATATCCCGTTCCGCTCTGTTACGGGGAGATTATGGCACGGCTAATATGACGGCCCTGTGTCATGATAGGAAATTATAATCAGTATTTTCCGGCGATCTTCGCGGCCCTCTCCTTCAGAATGGCTTTGAGCCTTTCCGAGTCCACCGCTTCCCTGACGGCGTATCCCCCGCCGGGGCGCTGACCAGTACGTTATTGAGAAGGTAGACGATGATGGAGAGGAGCCGGTCTATTTTCACGGTTTCATCCCTGTCAGACGGACGCTGTGGAGGGACCGGTAGACCGGATGGCCCGATTCATAGAGGCTTTCCATCAGTTCCGCCCTTCCCACGGTGACGGGAGGGAGGGACAGGTGCTCCTTCTCCAGCTCCTTCAGGCGGCTGTAGGGGAGGCGGGCATTTCTCACGAGTGTCACATGGGGCTTTAATTCCCGCCGGTCCCCCCTGTCGATACTCTCCCTTATCAGGCGGGACAGATGGGCAAGTTCCCCGTCCCGGTCCCGGGCTTTGAGGAAAATCAGATCCCCCTCCCTCTGCCTGAAGTGGCCGTACCCGTTGAAAACCAGGCGAAAGGGAGCGGTGCCTTCGGCGGCTTTTTCGAGGGCTTCTTTGAAAAGGGGCAGCTCCTCCTCTTCGGCGGGACCTATGAAGTGAAGGGTGATGTGAAAATTCTCCGCCCGGCTCCAGTTTCCCCGGGAAATCAGGGGGCGGAGACTGTTCTGCCTTTTCCCTATGGCGGAGATCATTTCCCGTGAGAAGTTAACCGCATAGAAAAGTCTCCTTCCCATCACTCCTTCCCGTAACTTAAGATCTCCCTTTCCAGGTAATCGGCGTAATCGCTCAGGGTTTTGATGATCACCTTGCCCCGGGCGTCCACCTCTTCGGACCGGCGCAGATTCTCCAGCCTTTTGCGGAATTCCCCGAAGTCCGAGGCGTTTTTCACCGGCGGAAACAGGAGCCGGCCCGCGCAGTAGCTGCGCCACTGTCTGGCCCGGTCTTCCGGAAGGGTCTCGGGATAGTTGCGTCCCACGAAGCGGCGCAGCATTTCGGGAAGACGGGGGTCCCGGAAGGGCGGACGGAGTTTGTACAGATTCTCCGGAAGGGTGTTGTGCACCAGTTCGAAGCAGGATTTGTCATCGTCCCGGAAGAATCCTCCCGAGTATATCTGCACGTCCGGGTCTTCCTTTACCGGAGGGGCCGTGGGGTCCTGTTCGGCTTTTTCGAATACCTGGCGCACCTTCTGGATGATCTCCCGGTGCTGCATGAGCTTGTGCCTGTGGAGTTCGCACCGGACCCGGTCCAGGCCCAGCCGGTCGGCCGCTTCGGAGGTCAGCGTGGAGAGGGGGGCGAGTATGGGGCATTTATTGATATGGATGCCCTTGACGGGAATGCGCGGCGTATCTCCCAGCTCTTCGGACCGGGTGAAAATGCGGCGGCGTATTTCCTCCACGGGGAGGTCTATGAGGGGCTGGGGATCTATGCGCAGATCATAAAAGTAGAGGCAGTTCCGGTTGGAGGGATCCACCGTGAGTGGGGCCATGATAGTGGTGCATCCCTTTTCCGAAGAGAGCATCCCCGACGTATGGAGGAGGGGCGTCATCTTCTCCAGGTTTACAAGGGGGCGGAGGGCGTTTTTGGTCCGTTTGTCAAAGGCCCATTTGAACAGGCGGGGCTGTCTCTTCTGTATCATCCGGGCCACTTCTATGGTGGCGTAGACGTCTGAGAGGGCGTCGTGGGCGTGCTGATGGCCTATCTTGTTGGCTTCGGTCAGCTTTTCCAGCCTGATGGTGGGACGCCCCGTCTCATCGCTGACCGGCCAGACGATACCTTCGGGGCGCAGATCCCGGGTCACTCTGACCAGATCGATAATGTCCCAGCGGCTGTTTCCCCCGGACCACTCCCGCATATAGGGATCCATGAAATTGCGGTAATAGAGATTTCTGATAAACTCATCGTCGAAGCGGATGCTGTTGAAGCCGGTCACCGTGGTGCCCGGACGGGACATCTCCCTGTCAATCGCCCGGATGAATTCGTACTCAGAGACGCCCTTCTCCAGGGTCTCCTGGGGGGTGATGCCCGTGACAAGGCAGGCCTTGGGGTCGGGAATATAATCGGGAGGGATCCGGCAGTATAGTACGACCGGATCTTCCACCGGTTCAAAGTTGTCGTCGGTACGGACCGCGGCGAACTGGGCCACCCTGTCCCAGACGGGATTGGTGCCGAAAGTTTCCAGGTCGTACCAGAGAATTGTCTGGGCCATGGGGGTATTGTAGGTGAATCGGTCCGCTTGAACAAGAGGGCTTTTCCGGGAGATAATGTTTGACAGGGCGGCTTCGGAGTAGGAGAATTCAAGATAGCCCTACAGGGGGAGATCATGACGAAACTGGACGAGTTAGCCGCGCTGCTCAGGGAAGCGCCCGATGAGATTTTCATTCAGCCTCACAATGTTCCCGATCCCGACGCCATCGCCTCCTGCTTCGGCCTTCAGTATCTTCTGTCCGTCCGGGGCGTGAAAACGGTTATCGTCTATGATAACGAGGTGGAGAAGGCCAATTCCCTTAAAATGCTGGAACTCTTCGGGATAACCATGGTCAAGGCCTGCGATGTGGCGACAATGGGGGAGGAGGACTGGACGATTCTTGTGGATGTACAGAAGCACAATTCCAACGTTACCGATCTGGTGACCGACGAAGTGGCCTGCATCGATCACCATGAAGCGAACGGCCTGGATCAGGGCTGCCGTTTCATCGATCTGCGCCCCGAAGCAGGAGCCTGTTCCAGCATCATCGCCGAATATTTCTGGGAGAACGGCATCGATTTTCCCCGGAAGGTGGCCACCGCTCTTCTATACGGGATATTCATGGATACGGCGGATCTCTCCCGGGGCGTTTCCGAACTGGATATTAATATGTTCTACCGGCTATACCGGCTGTCGGATATCTCCCTTATCACCGAACTGAAGGGAAATCAGATTAGCCAGAGCGACCTGAACGATTACGCCCGGGCCTTCGAGTCGGTGGAGATCTATGACGAAGTGGGGTTTCTTTACCTGGATAACTGCAACGATTCATTGCTGGGCGCGGCGGGGGATATGGTCCTCTCAATCGCGGGCGTGAATGTGGTGGTGGCCTATTCTCCCCGGCCGGAGGGGATCAAGTTCTCCCTGCGCAGTATCGACGGGATGGTCAGCGCCGAGGACATGGTCAAGAATCTTCTCAAGGATATGGGATTCGGCGGCGGTCACCGCTCCATGGCCGGCGGATTTCTTCCCCGGGAAAATATGCCGGATAACCGGAGTATCCACACCTTCGTTCGTCACCGGGCCATCTCCTATCTGGAGTCATGCCGATTATAAAGAAGCCCGGTAACATAATTGTTCCGGGCCAATGTTTTACATATTCCTGAATCTCTGGGCATCCAGATATTCCGCCGTCACGATATCCGCTCTGGAAGTGTAGCTGCGGATTCCATAGAGCCAGCCTTTTCTCATCAGATTACAAATCTTCTGACATCCCCGATTATCCCGGGTAAGCCGACTTTTGCAAATAAGGTCTATGAGTCTTTTCATAGGGCCCTCCCTTGGGTTTGAATAATCGTCCCCGGCTATTTAAGGGTACCCCCTTTTCTTCAGCCCGTCTGGATGATGAGTCTATCCTCGCAGGATTGGGAGTTCCTTCCAAGTGGGGATTTATTTTTTAATTGAAAATTCCCTAAAAGTCGTTTCTACGCAAAAGAATATTCGCGATTTCCTCGGGAAAAGATTATAATAAAAGGGGATAGGGCGAATCGGAGGAACGGGAGAAAATTCCGGGGAGGACTTCTATGGATTACCGGATTGTCGATGTGGATGAAAGTAACAGGGACCGGTACTGTGTCTGCTTTGAGGAGTGGTCCGATGAGATGAAGGAGGCCGGCGACAGGAAATGCCGCTGGTATGAAACCATGAAGGACCGGGGGCTGGGAGTCAAGCTCGCTGAGGATGGAGACGGAACTCTATCCGGGCTCATTCAGTATGTTCCCGCCGAATACGCACCCCTTACCGACGGCAACTATTACTTTATCTACTGCATCTGGGTTCACGGCTATAAAAAAGGTATCGGAGACAGAAGGGGGCGGGGGATGGGACAGGCCCTGCTGAAAGCCGCCGAGGAGGATATCCTCCGCCGGGGTGCGGAGGGAATTGCCGCCTGGGGACTGTCCCTGCCTTTCTGGATGAAGGCGTCCTGGTACAGAAAACAGGGATACCGAACGGTTCAGAAGGACGGCATTCGCCGGCTGCTGTGGAAACCCTTGAAAGAAGATGCCGAGCCTCCCCGGTGGTACTCCCACAGGAAGCTTGGATTGAATCCCCCGGAGGGGAAGGTGACTGTCACCTCGGTGGTGAATGGTATCTGCCCCGTTTCCAATCTGGCCAATGTCAGGGCCGCCTCCGTATCCTCCGAATGGGGCCCGGATGTGATTTTCCGCGAGATAGACAGCACCGATCCTGACATTTTGCGGGAGTGGGGGGCGGATAATTCCCTCTATATCAATAACAGGGAGATAGTACTGGGACCGCCCCTCGGAAAGAAGAAAATCCGCAGGGCCATCGCCAGGGAGTTGAAGATCGCCGGGAGAAAATGAATATAACGGAAGATTCCCCCTCCCTTTACTAGACGGGACAGGCAAAGAGCCCTAAGATGGGCGTTATGACTGAAAAAATGGGTACTCTCAATCCGATATTGTGCGTCAAGGAAGATAAGGCGTTTTTTTCCCCTCTGATCTCTCTGGCCATTCCGATCGCCCTCCAGAATCTGGTTGAGACCGCCGTAAACATGCTGGATACTTTTATGATCGGTCAGCTGGGAGAGGCGGCCATAGCGGCTGTCGCCCTGTCCAACCAGATCTTTTTCCTGCAGATGCTCGCCCTTTTCGGAATTTCCAGCGGATCCGCCGTTTTCACCGCCCAGTTCTGGGGCAAGAAGGATATGCCCGGACTTCAGAAAACTTCCGGTCTGGCACTGATCCTGGCGCTTTTTTTCTCCGGACTTTTCACTCTGGCAACCCAGTTGTTCCCCGGAGAAATCCTCAGGCTTTTCTCGAAGGACGAAGCCGTCATCGCCCTGGCCGTACCCTATCTGCGCATCACTTCCGTCAGTTACATGTTTACCGCCGTGACCATTATCATGGCCGGCATCCTCCGTACGACGGGGATCGCCAAAGTTCCCCTTTATGTATCCGTCGGGGCTATTTTCATCAATGCCCTGTTCAACTATCTGCTGATTTTCGGCAAAATGGGATTTCCCCGCCTGGGAACGTCCGGCGCCGCTATCGCCACCAGCCTGGCCCGTATCCTGGAAATGTTAATCCTGCTGGCCATCATATACGGGAAGAAATACCCCGCCGCCCTCCATCCCCGGCAGATGGGCTCCCTTACCCGGGAATTCCTCAAGAGGTTTTTTCACCGCCTCTACCCGGTTCTTCTCAATGAAATCGGCTGGTCCGCCGGGATGACCATGTTCACCCTGGTCTACGCCCGGATGGGTACGGATATCCTGGCCGGGTACAATATCACCAATACGATCATTCAGTTCGCCTTCGTCTTTTTCATGGGGTCGGGCAACGCCAGTGCGGTGATTATGGGAAATATGATAGGGAGGGGAGAGTCATCGGAAAATCTGCAGCGCTGCAGCCGCAAGCTTCTCTATCTTTCCCCTCTTTTGGGACTGGGATTCGCGGCCCTCATGATTCTGCTGGCTCCCTATGTGCCCCTGCTCTTCAACGTTTCTCCCGAGGTCCGTCTGCTGGTGACCCGATTTATGTATATCATCTGCCCGGTTATACTGGTCAAAGTCTCCAATATGCATATTATTGTGGGAATATTGAGGAGCGGGGGGGATACCCATGTGTGTGCGGCGCTGGAACTGATTCCCCTCTGGTTTATCGCCATACCCGCCATGGCTGTAACCGGACTGGTCCTGCACTGGAATCCCCTGCTCGTGTACCTGGTTTCCATGAGTGAAGAGGTTCTTAAGTATGTTCTGGGGCTTATCAGGGTTTATTCGGGAAAGTGGATTAATAACGTTACTTAAGACTTTTCCCTATGTTCCTTCCAGATTTCCCGGAGAAGGGTTTTGAGCATTTCCACCTGGTCATGACCTATCCCGGCGGCAATCTCCGACTCGATTTCTCCCTTCATGGCATTGCTTTCGAGGCAGTAATTGAGCCCCTTCCCGGTCAGGAACATATATTTGTCCCTTTTATTGCCTTCCCGGTACTCAAAGGACAGGAAATCCCGCTCTTCCAGACCGCGTGCGCATTTCTGCATGGCCTGGCGGGAAATATTTAAAAGGCGGGAGGCTTCTGATATGGACAGAGGATTCTGGTGAATTCGGGCCAGCAGGTGAGCTTCCGTGTGGGAAATGTCATCGCTTCCCGTTTTTTTCCATCTCTCTTCGGCTATGCGGCGCAGATGCAGATGGCTGTCACTGATAAGGTCAATCAGATTCAATTCGCTCAAAGTCGATTTCATCGCAGAACCCTCTTTTCCGGAGTGTCAGGAGGCGTCTTCCGGATTATTCCTCACATCTATAGCATAGATTTTTGAAAAGAGAAAGCGCACAAGATTTCCGACAATCAGGAGATTCAGGGGCAGGGCCATGACAAAATTCCTCAAGGCCACCCGGGGGTAGACAGAGAAGACGTCACGGGAGAATCCGACCGTCTGAATGCTGCCGAACAGGGACATGCAGATGACCATTCCCACTACCATGGAACAGGAAATGGTGAGGATCAGAACGATCTTTTTCACATCCGGATTGTTCCTGTGTACCCTGTGGGCGAATCCCTTCGCCAGGGGGCCGACGACGAAAATATCAAGGATAAGGGCAATGAAAAAGCCCAGCCAGTATTCCCTGAGCAGAATCATAAGGAAGTGTTCTCCCCATCCGCCCATGTTGATATACATATTATAGACTGTCATTCCCAGAACCATGAAAAAGCACATCATGGTCGTAAATACGAATTTTTGAAACTTGGTTTCACCCATTTATAATTTTCCTCTTCCTTGTTAATAATTGAACGAAATATAGAAGGATTTGTCATTATTGTCAACTATGTTGACAATAATGACAGGGTTATGGGGCGAAAAGGGGAAAAAAGTCTTTTCTTTTTTTTTATTTAGGATAATATTATTGCATGGAATGGGACAATATTGCTCGAGATCCTAGAACGGTGGAAAATTATACTTTTCTGAAAGACGTGGGAATTCTGGACTTCGTGGATAGCCAGAAGAGCGAAATCAAAGACATAAATGATCTTTTGGAAGAAGCTTATGTATTGTTCCAGAAAGAATCGATAGAGGAAATCGTCGAGTACATTCTGTGGAGGCTTTCCGATAAGTTCATTCTCTCCAGCGTTTACATCGTCCTCAATGAAGGCATAATGGTGGATAATATTAAAACCATTGCCTATCAGGGGATGCAGGCGGTGGAAAAGACCCTGGATATAAAATCCCTCCATCCCTTCGAAGAATTTTTCAGGAAATACACGGGGACGACCAGTTATCTGATTCTGAAAAGTGAAATGGATGAAGAGTTCCTGGCCCCGCTGGAAACCTGTTTTCCCGAGATAATCGTTCCCATCCTGGGGATTTCCGGTCTGTACGGTGTCATTCTCTTCGGGGAGAAGATCCTGGGAGAGGAATACAGTCCCAAAGAGATTACCTATCTGAACAGGCTCATGAAGTTTACTTCCATCAGCATTCAGAATTCCATCCATTACCATCAGTCGGTGAAGGATTCCAAAACCGGTCTGTACAACCACAACTTCTTTATGAGCCGTCTTAATGAGGAGATCGCCCGAAGTAAGCGAAGCCACTCCGTTTTTTCCGTCCTGATTATGGATATAGACAAGTTCAAGCATTTCAACGATACCTACGGCCATCTGGCGGGGGATGAGGTGATTCTCAAGCTGGCGGCGACGATTAAGGGAGCCATGAGGGAGTGTGACATCCTTTCCCGATTCGGAGGGGAGGAATTTACCATTCTCCTGCCCGATACGACGCCAGAACAATCCTGGGCGGCTTCCGAAAGGCTGAGAAAAGCTGTGGAGAACATGGAAACGCCCTATCAGGAACATATTTTGAAAGTCACCATAAGCATCGGTATCGCCTCCATACACCCCTATAGCCTGGGAACCGGCGAAGAGCTTATGAAAAGGGCCGACCAGGCGCTGTATCAGTCCAAGGAGAGGGGGAGAAACCGTTCCACCCATCACAGGTCGGGTCTTCTCCACCAGGCCCTGGATAAGGAAAATTAACCGAGACCGTTCTCCCTGCGGTTCCTTCTTAGCAGATAAGAGAGGATTCCCACGATGATGTAGATGAGAGGAAGAAGGGTGAACAGGATGTCCCGGGCCTCTTTTTCCACACTATCGTAATCAAGTGTCACATCAAGGGATATTGTCTCTATGTCGGCTTTCCTATAGGCGTGGCTTGTAATGACCCCTCTGCTCTGCCAGGGTATAAGGGGGGACGCCCATTTCTCTTCCCGGGCTTTAAGTTTTTCTTCGGCCCCGATCTTATCCCTGATTTCGTAGCTTTCATTTATTCCCGTAAAGGTGGTGAAGACGTATAAGGCCAGGTCATCTCTTCCTATCCTGTCAGGCCGCCTGTCAAAATCCGAATAATACTCCACCAGGCGGATCCGGGGACGACCCTCAAAAAGCCGGGACTGGGCCTTTGTCAGCTCTTCATTCAGCCGGTCGGTCTGCTCCTGCAGGAACATCAGGGGAATCCGTTTAATCTGCCCCAGGAGGAACTCCCCCGTCATTCCCTCTTCACTTTCCGATACTTCGAGGGCCTTCTCCTTGAGAAGGCCTCCGGCGGGATAGGGGATAAGCTCGAAATCCTCCACGCTCTCCACCCAGTTCAGGGCCTCGGCTATTTCCATAAGGACGGGGAAGCTGGCACTGTCTCCGAAGTCTCCGGCGAAATCTTTCAGCTCTTTTGTTCCCTCTCCGGCAGCGAGAGTCTCCAGCAGAAACATATAGGACTTATTGTTGTCGCTCAGCTCGTAGGAGGCGATATAGATATAATCCTCCGTACGCTGAAGTTCCTCTATGAGGGCTATACGCTGGAGGAGGGGATCAAGGTCGAGTACCGGGAAGGGAGAATCGTCGGTGAGCAGAATCGCTTCGTAGTTATCCAGGGGCAGATAGGCCGTTTCGGTTGTGAGGTTCACATACTGGCCCTCCCGGAAGGAAAAGGAGGAGATCTCATCCCATCCGCTGAAGTCCGAAGGAAGATCCCTGGTTTGTACGTAATTATACAGATGCCGGCATTTTAAGGGTATCTCCCCGGCGAAAAGAAGTATCAGAAGGGTTAGGAAGCTGAGGGAGGCAAAAAGAATAAAGCGGTGGGGCCTTCGGGTCGGGTTTTTCTCTTCCTCCTTCTCAACGGACAGGAAAGGCTCCATGGACAGGACCCGGAGCTGGTATCCGTCTGTACCCTGGGGATAGGCCTCAAGGCTTATCTCTTTGCCGGGAGAGAGGTCCTTTTCCCATCCCGATGGAAAGATAAGGCTGAATCTGTCCAGGCTGTAGGCCCCGGGAGCTCCGGCCAGGGGGCCCTTCACCCTTACCAGCTCCTTCCTGTGAATCGGGTATTTCAAGGGGTAGCGGTCGCTGAGGATGAACAGCAGAAAAATTACCAGCGCCCCTGCCGCCGTTCCGATTCGGAGAGGAAGGGAGGGGAGGACGGCGGAGAGAACGGTCAGAGCCAGGAACAGCAGGATGGGAAGCCAGCGGTAATCCTTGAAGAGCCAGTCCTGCTCCCGGTCGCTGACCATACGGGAGCGGCTCAGGCTAAGGTTCTCACCGGTAAAGGATGCATCCTTCTCCAAGGCGGTTTGAATCTTTTCCTCATCGATCAGGGAATAGCTTCCGTTCAGGGTAAGGATAAGGGCTCCCTTTTTTCTATGGGGGAGGATGATTTCGGCCCGGTTATTGTCGGCCAGAAAGGTTTTGTGGCGGTTCTCCCACTGGACGACCACATCGCCCAGAGTATAAACGGTCTCTGTCTGGCTGTTATTGGTTCGCAGGATCAGGGAGGTCAGCTCTCCCTCCAGGGCATAGACCTTCTCGCCGGAATCTATCGTTTCTCCATAGAGGGCCCGGACAGCCCGGCTTTCTTCGGGGCGGACGGTCCTGTGAAAGGGTGTATTTTCCACCACCTTCCGGGATATTTTCTTTTTATCCTTTTTCCCGCTGTAATAGGCGATTACATTGATGATCGATACGGTAATGATAATAAGATATAGGACGAGTCTTAAGGTTCCCATGGGCCGCTCCTTGATGCTGTATAGTTTTTCGGGAATCAAAACATACAGCAACAATCCCCCATAATCCACTCTTATATAGATATTCTTCCCGCTTCAAGGGCATTTTTGTTTCTGGTGGATTTTCGGTTCCCTTTCAAGAGGGGGAAGCGGGGTTATGTTCCGGCGGAAAAAGCCCTATAATCACGCCATGGCCGATGATCTTCCCGTAAAGCAAATTCTCCCAGTCCTCATTGAAACGCTCCGAACCGGCGGGACTGCCCTTCTGGAGGCTCCCCCCGGCGCCGGCAAATCCACTCTTGTTCCGCCCGCCCTTCTCAAGTCCGGTCTGGCGGGGAAGGGGAAAATCTATCTCCTCGAACCGCGCCGTCTGGCCGCCCGCTCTCTGGCCAGGTATATTTCCCGTGAACTGAACGACACGGTGGGAGGGCAGTGCGGCTACCGTGTTCACAGGGAAACGAAAGTCTCATCAAAAACTCGGATCGAAGTTGTCACAGAGGGTGTTCTGGTGCGCATGCTGCAGAGCGATCCGGCCCTGGAAGAGGGAAGTATCGTTCTTTTTGACGAGTTCCATGAGAGGAATATCCTGTCCGATCTGGCTTTGACTCTTCTTATGGAAGTGAGAGAAACTCTCAGGGACGATCTCATTCTTCTTTTCATGTCCGCCACGCCGGACTGCGAGGCTCTGGAGCGTATTCTTCCCGGCCTTCCCCTCATCCGCTCGGAGGGGCGTCAGTTTCCGGTGGAAAAGATCTACCGGCCCATGAAGGGAACTGGCGCCGCCGGCTCCTTGAGGCTGGGAGCGGCTCCTCTGGATACGGTGAGGGAAGCCCTGGAGAAAACGGGGGGAGACATACTGGTCTTTCTCCCCGGCGAGAGGGAGATTTCCCGCTGGCAGGGAGAACTATCCCGCGAATTCGGGAGCGGGGCTTCCCCGGCGGAGGTGCTCGCCCTTTACGGACGTTTGTCTCTGGACCGGCAAAGCCGGATCATCACCCCCGATCCGGCACGGAGAGGGAGAAGGATTATTCTGTCCACGGACATTGCCGAGACCAGTCTGACCATTCCGGGAATCACCGCCGTTATCGATACGGGATTGACCCGGCGGCCGCTCTATAATCCGTCCACCGGCCTCACCCTGCTGACCACCGAGGAGATCTCCCTCGCTTCGGCGGAGCAGCGGGCCGGCCGCGCGGGAAGAACCGCCCCCGGCGTGTGTTTTCGCCTGTGGGAGCCGGCCGGAGAGAGGGGATGGGACAGGCAGACTCCCCCCGAAATACTCCAGGCCGATCTGACGCCCCTGGTCCTTGAAAGGGCCTTGTGGGGCAGTCCCGATCCTTCCGACGCCGCCTGGCTGACCCCTCCCCCCGAGGGAGCCTGGAAAGGGGCGGCGGATCTTCTTATCCTCCTGGGAGCTCTGGACGGGGAGAGGCGGATTACCCCTAAAGGCAGGGAGATGGCCTCCCTGCCGGTCCATCCCCGTTTGGCGGCTCTGCTGCTTTTCGGAAAGGAGAAGGGCCTCTTCGGGGAAGCGGCTCTCCTGGCCGCGTTTCTGGGAGAGAGGGATTTTCTGCCTACCTCCGCCGGGGGGGATATCTTCCTCAGGCTGGATTATCTGACCGGCGGGCGGGCCTCCGGTGAGTATGCCCGTGCGGTTGGGGGGATAAGAGATGAAGCCGGTCATCTGATGGGGCTGCTCGGGAAAGAGGGTTTTACCTATAAGGGGCTTTACCAATCCATCCTTACCGAGGGAGCTTCTCTGGTGGCTCAGGCCTATCCGGACAGAATCGGCCTCCAGACGGGAGAAGCGGTTTACCAGCTCTCGGGAGGGGGACGCGTTATCCTTGATGCCGCCGATCCCCTGGCCGTGCATCCCATGCTCGTCGCCGCCCATTGCGGGGGGCACCGGGACAGGCAGAGGCTTTTTCTGGGAATGCCCCTGGACAGGAAGGAAGCGGAGGAAATTTTCGCAGACAGGATTATCCGGGAATCCCATGGGAGATGGGATCGGAATACATCCCGGCTGCGCTGTGAAATCCGCCGCCGGCTGGGGCAGATAACCCTTTCCGTCACGGCGGAGAAGAGTCCCGGTTCCGGGGAGGCCGGCCGGATTCTCGGCGAGGCCATCCGTTCCGAAGGACTGAGCATTCTACCCTGGGACAGGGAGAGCCGCCGGTTGTATGATCGGATGGTGTTCACGGCGGCCCAGCGGGGGGACGACTGGCCCGATCTGGCCGATGAGGCCCTGGGGGACAGGGCGGGGGAGTGGCTCGTTCCCTTTCTGGACAGGGGAGGTCTGAAAGGCTCTCTGGTTCAGCCCCTTCTCTCCCTGCTGACATGGGAACAGCAGCAGGATCTGGATAGGACGGCGCCCGACTCCTATCAGACAGCCCTGGGAAACAGGCGCAGAATCGACTATTCCGAGAGAGAGCCCTTTCTGCCGGTACCGCTTCAGGAAATGTACGGTACCACCGAGTCGCCCCGCCTGGGGAATCACCCCCTGACTCTGCATCTGCTCAATCCCGCCGGCCGCCCCGTTCAGGTCACCTCCGACTTGAAAAGTTTCTGGGCGGGCAGCTGGGCCCAGGTCAGGAGTGAGCTGAAGGGGCGCTATCCCAAGCATTTCTGGCCCGAGAATCCCGCCGAAGCTGTCCCCTCCCTGAAAACGGGAAAGAACCGTCCCGAGTGAGGGCTGTCCCTTCGGCTTGACATTTTTCCAGGCTGCGAAGATGATAGAGATTCATGGCAGAGATGAAGGGAAAAAAGGAAAATCTATTCAGGGAACTCTCGCAGAGCGAAAAGATTCTGCTCCCCGTTGATACTCTCAGACAGGGGGTGGACGGGATTTTCGACACCCTGAAGAATACCGTTTTTCTTCTGGTCGCCATTCAGTTCTATCACGCGGGAGATCACTGGAATTCACTTATCAGCGCCGCCGTGGCGGGCGGGATGCTGGCGGCTATCTTCCTTACCCCCTTTCTGGAAAAGAGATTCTTCCCCCGCACTATCCTGGTGGTGTCGACCTTTCTCATGGCCCTTTCTCTGCTGGTTCCCCTTGCCGTTCCGGGAGAAGAGGCCTACGCCCTGGGGATTTCTTTCTGTCTTTTCCTCACTTCCCTCAGGATCCCCTTTTTTACCGGCTATTACAGTGAGTGCTACCGGGCGGACAGAATGGCCCGTCTCATGTCCGTGGGGACGCTGATCATGTTTCTCCTCGCTACCGGCTCAAGCTGGCTTTTCGGTCATATGCTGGAGCAGAATTTAAGGGCCTACCGCTCTATTCTGATTCTGAGCGCGCTGCTTATCATGGCCAACGGCTTTTTTCTCATGAAACTTCCCGCGGGAAATGAGCCGGCCGCCGGGAAACTGCCTTTCTGGGAGAATCTCAAGCTTATCTGGCAGGACCCCCGGTTCGGCATAGCCTCTCTCAGTTGGATGGTTCTTGGCTTCGCCAATCTCTGGTCCACCCCTATCCGGACCGTTTTTCTTTCCGATCCCGAAAGGGGGCTGGGACTTGATCCTATGACCGTACTCCTGATCCTGGGGATCATTCCCGGAATTGTCCGCCTTTTAAGCAATTTTTTCTGGGCCCGTTTTTATGACAAAGCTCCCTTTGTCGTCATGCGTATGGCTATGAATATAATCATCGGTCTGGGGTTTTTCTTTTTCTTCATCAGCAGGAATCTCTGGATCATCGGACTGGGATCGATTCTTATCTATATGTCCCTGGCCGGAGCACCCTTTGTCTGGAATCTTTGGGTGATGAGGCTGGCCCCTGCGGGAGAGGCCAGACGCTATATGTCGGTCCATTCGTTCCTCTGCGGAATACGGGGACTGGCCGGTCCCCCTCTGGCCTTTCTTTTTATCCAGAGCCATGACATCAGGGAAATCGGCATGATCTCAGTCGTCCTGGCTTTTCTGTCCGTCATTATTCTGCTGCCCCTGCTGCTCGTACAAAAATACCGGTTTTAATAAGGAGAACCTATGCCCCATATCGTAGTGAAAATGTATCCCGGACGCACGGAAGAACAGAAAAGCGCTTTCACCGAGAAGATTGTCGAATGCGCCCTGAAAGAGCTTCAGTGCAGGAGAGACGCTCTTTCGGTAGCCATTGAGGAGATATCCCCCGAAGAGTGGATGGACCGTGTCTACGCACCCGAAATAGAGGGAAAAGCAGAGACCCTGACAAAGAAGCCCGGTTACGGATCGCTGGCTGAATAGTATAGGGTATATCAGCCGATGATGGCGCCCCGGCTCTCCTTCATTTGAAAGATCGTGTCGATAAGTCCTTCATGGTAGGGGACGAAGAGGCTTTCGTTGCGCATACCATGGATCTCTTCGCGGGAAGCCCATCGGACATCTTTTACCTCTTCTTCCTGAAGATCCAGCTCGTCAAGGTTCAGAGCCCTGTCAATAACAAGGTAGAAGTCGTCGAAGCCCTGCTCGAAGTTGACCGTAAGATGGGGACGGAGACCGTTCATATCCTTTCGGTAGCCAATCTCCTCCCGCGCTTCCCTGACGGCGGCCTGCAGGCTGGATTCTCCCGCCAAGGCGCTTCCCCCCACGCTTAGATCCCACATTCCGGGCCACCCCTCCTTGAACGTCTGACGCTGCTGGATCAGGAGTTCTCCCCGCCCGTTGAACAGGCAGACATGAACAACGAGATGGAACTCCCCCGGTTGAAATTCCGTCCCCCGAGTCTTGGTCTTTCCCGTCTTTTGCCGTGTGCTGTCATAAATATCCCAAAGTTCTGTCATTATCTTCCGCCCCTGTTTTTCAGTTGTCCATTATAGCCCGGAGGAATATATCGGGCAATTCTCTCGGGCAAATTCCTCCGCGAACCGCAGTTCTCATGATGTTTTTCTTGACAACTATTCAGATCTTGCCTTAGAATATTGATGCGTGAACGGTAACGCAGACGGTTTACCGATTATAATAAACTCAGAACTTTCAGCTGAGGAGCGGGAGCAGAGCTTTGGAAAAGAATTATGTTATAGGAATAGATTACGGTTCCGATTCGGTAAGGGCCCTGCTTCTTGACAGTGCCGACGGGCGCGAACTGGGAGAATCGGTTTTCTATTACCCCCGCTGGATGGAGGGGCAATACTGCGATCCCGGAAAGAACCAGTTCAGACAGCATCCCGGCGACTATCTGGACGGCCTGGAATATACCGTAAAGGATGTTCTCGGACAGGCGGCCGGATCGGCAGAATATGTGCGCGGCATCGCCGTGGATACGACGGGCACGACCCTCTGCGCCGTGGACAGAGAGGGGACGCCCCTGGTTTTCAAGGAGAAATGGAAGGACAATCCCCACGCCATGTTCGTTCTCTGGAAAGATCATACGGCCATCAAGGAAGCGGCCGAAATCAATGCCCTCATAGAAGGGGGCGCCTTCGATGACTATACGCGCTATACCGGCGGGGTTTACTCCTCCGAATGGCTATGGGCCAAGATCCTTCATCTCCTCAGGGAAGAGGAGGACTTGAGAAAGGAAGCCTACTCCTGGGTGGAGCATTGCGACTGGATTCCCGCCGTTCTGACGGGGAATACCAGGCCGGAGTCGATGTACCGCTCCCGCTGCGCGGCCGGACATAAGGCAGCATGGCATGAGGAATTCGGCGGGCTGCCGTCGGAGGAGTTCCTCTCCGCCGTGGATCCCCTTCTCGCCGGCGTGCGTGCAAGATTATACGAAAGGACGGAAACGGCGGAGAAACGGGCCGGTTTCCTCTGCCCCGAATGGGCGGAAAAACTCGGTCTGAGTACCGGTGTGGTCATAGGGGGCAGCGCTTTCGACTGCCATATGGGAGCTGTCGGAGGGGGAATCCGCCCCTTCGATCTCTGCAAGGTTGTCGGAACGTCCACCTGCGATATCATGGTGTCTCCCTACGATTTTATGAAAGACCGCGCGGTGGGAGGCATCTGCGGCCAGGTCGACGGTTCCGTTCTGCCCGGCATGGTGGGACTGGAAGCCGGTCAGGCCGCCTTCGGCGATATCTATGCCTGGTTCAAGAGGATTCTTCTCTGGCCGCTGGAAGAGTTCCTCGATGACGACGAGCAGAAAAAGGCCATCCGAAAGAAACTGCTTCCCCGGATCGAGGAAGTAGCCTCCGGACTGCCGCCCGAGGAAAATCTGGTGGCCCTGGACTGGATGAACGGCCGCCGGACTCCCTGGACCGATCAGAGTCTCCAGGGAGTTGTGGCGGGGATCAACCTGGGGACCGATGCGCCTCGGTTCTACCGGTCTCTGGTGGAGGCCACGGCTTTCGGCGCCCGGAAAATCATGGAGCGTTTCATGGAGGAGGGCATGGAGATCCGCAGGGTCATTGCCATCGGTGGGGTTGCCAAAAAGTCGTCCTTTGTCATGCAGATTCTCTCAGATGTGATGAACAGGCCCATTCTGGTGGCCGAATCGCTTCAGGCTGTAGCCCTCGGATCGGGCATGTTCGCCGCCGTGGCGGCCGGGATTTACGGAACGCTGGAAGAGGCCCAGAAGGCCATGGGGTGCGGGTTCGCCGCCCGTTATGAGCCTCGGCCGGATTGGACGGACCATTATCAAAAAATGTTTTGTAAATATGAAAAACTAAGCCGATTGCTGGACGAAAAGTACTTTCACTAGGGATATACCGATTTAAATTTGACATAATCGGGTAGGAATATTACAATGCGTTATCGAACACGCGATTTAGGACAAAGGGGAAAAATCATGAGTGATGTAAAACAGACTGCCGCAATGATAGAAAACGGGCAGGCCGTGGTGGGCATAGAAATGGGATCCACCCGTATTAAAGCCGTTCTTATCGGACCGGATAACAGTCCGCTGGCCTCGGGAGGTCACGGCTGGGAGAATTCCCAGGTGGATGGTATCTGGACCTATCCGCTGGATGAGGTGTGGGAAGGCGTATCCTCCAGTTTTGTAAATCTGGCTAAAAATGTAAAGGAAAAATACGGCGTCTCCCTGACGAAATTGAAAGCCCTGGGATTCAGCGGCATGATGCACGGCTACATCGTTACCGATAAGGATGAGAAGCAGCTTGTTCCTTTCAGAACCTGGCGGAACAATATAACTGGCCAGGCTTCCGAAGAACTGGCGGAGCTTTTCAACTATCCCATTCCCCAGAGATGGAGCGTGGCCCATCTTTATCAGTCTATCCTCAATGGAGAGGAGCATGTGGGAAAAATCGATTATCTGACCACCCTGGCCGGATACGTCCACTGGCGCCTTACGGGAAGGAAAACCATGGGTATCGGAGAGGCTTCCGGAATGTTTCCCATCGACCTGAATACCAATGATTTTAACGAAGCCATGTGCGCCAAATTCGACGAGCGGGTCAGGGACAAGGGTTTCTCCTGGAAGATCAAAGAGATTCTTCCCGAGGTGCTTGTCGCCGGAGAGGAAGCGGGAGTGCTGACCGAAGAGGGGGCCCGGCTTCTTGATCCCACGGGAGCTCTGCAGGCAGGTATTCCCGTCTGTCCCCCCGAGGGCGATGCGGGAACGGGAATGGTCGCCACCAACAGCGTGGCGGTCAGGACGGGAAATGTCTCGGCCGGTACTTCCGTTTTCGCCATGATCGTTCTGGAAAAGGAACTATCCCGGCTGCACCATGAGCTGGATCTGGTCACCACGCCCGACGGCCACCTGGTGGCCATGGCCCACTCGAACAACTGCAGTTCCGACTACGATGCCTGGATGAATCTCATCGGAGAGGCTGTGGAGGCCCTGGGACTGGAAGTCTCCAAACCCAAACTGTATGACACGCTTCTTGAGCAGTCCCTCAAGGCCGATCCGGACTGCGGCGGTCTATTGAGCATCGGCTATGTCTCCGGCGAGCACATGACGGGATTTACCGAAGGGCGACCCCTGTTCGTCCGTTCTCCCGAGGGGAATTTCAATCTGGCCAATTTCATGAGATCCCACCTGTTCACCGCGCTCTGCGCCGTCCGTACGGGGCTGAATATCCTCTTTGACGAAGAGGGCGTGGAAGTGGATGAAATCCGGGGCCACGGGGGATTTTTCAAAGCCGCCGAAGTGGGGCAGAGAATCATGGCCGCCGCGACCAACACGCCCATTTCCATTCTGGAAACGGCGGGGGAAGGCGGCGCCTGGGGTATAGCCCTCCTGGCTTCCTATATGGTCAGGGATGATAAAAATCAGGATTTTCCCACCTTCCTCTCCGACGTATTCAAGGGAAGCATGGGGGCGGCGGTCAAGCCGGATCAGACCGATGCCGAAGGTTTTCAGAAATTCTTCACCCGCTATCACCAGGGGCTGGAGATTGAACGAGCGGCCATAAAGAATCTTATTTAAGGGTTCTCTGATCTGCTGTGCAGGCCCGGGGCGAATGTCCCGGGCTTTTTTATGGCGAGGGGCTACTGCCGGTCGGAGCCCAGCCGTCTGACTTCACCCGTTTCCAGATGGGTGAGGGAGCGGTGGTACCGGGGGTCCTTTCCTTCAAACCAGGCTTGCCCCAGCTGAAGGGCGTCGCCGTGGGATACGAGGATAATATCCCTGCCCGAGAAGCGGGATTCAAGATCTTCTATCAGAGAGGCAATGCGGGCCGTTACTTCCCTGGGCGATTCCACCCCTTCCTTTTTGTTGTCCCCGTCCTTTTCGTCTTCCTTCCATACCAAAGCGTAATTGCTGTCGTCCCTGCCGTCATAGGCGCCGAAGAACCTCTCCCTTAACCGGGCATCCTCCCGGGGAGCGGCGCAGTTAAGGATACGGGAGGCAACGGCCGCCGTTTCCCTGGCCCTTACGAAATCGGATGTTATGATCAGAGTCTCTTCTCCCAGGCTGGAGCGGCTGACTCCCTCTTCCACCTGACGGCGGCCCTGGGCGGTGAGACCCCACCTTTTTGTCCCTTCATCGGGATGGCTGATGATCCGCCCCGCTTCATTGGCTTCGGAGCGGCCGTGGCGAAGAGCGTAATACCGATTATTCAAGACCGAATCCCTCTCTCTTAATTCTCTGATTGAAGTACATATTTACTGCGAAGCAGCTCTGGAGCCCGATGGATAAAATGACCACAGGGAGACTCAGGATGTAGTACAGAATCGTGGATGCCATGCTGCCGCTGTTGCTCAGGAAAAGGCGCAGGATCCATTCCACCAGCTGGGAAGAGATCATATCCATGCCGATGAAAATCAGCCAGAATACGATCCAGTAACCGGCCATCTGGAAGAACTCGCCCCGGATAAGAAGAAAAGAGCGCCTGAGACTTTCCCGGGGGGAACACTCCTCGAAAATGAGAACCGGGTAGAGGAGGGACAAAAAGAGAGCGGCTACAAGGGCGCCGACTATCAGCACGAGAAATCCTCCCATGATTATCAGCGAAGAGAGGAGAGTTGCCAGCAGGATGGGAACGAATCTTTCAAGCCCTTTTTTTAGGGATGACGGAAGGTGCCAGTCATCTTCCCGGAGAAAAAAGGATTTGACGGCAATATCGTTTACCATAAACTGGAAAAGGGGAGAGATCAGTATGATCAGGAGAAGGGAAAGGAAATAGGGCCCACTCTTAAAAGAGGAGAGCAGATCTTCCGTCATCTGGGCCGATGCTGATACGGCGGAGAAAAACTCGCTGTTGGCGCTAAACATGTACTCCATGAGAGCCGTGGTAACGGCGGAGTACAAAGCCACGGGAATGAGAAAGCGGGAATAGTTCTTCAGGGTCATGCGAAAGGAGTGATCCAGCAACTGTCCCAGCTTATGGGGCTGTAGTGTTGTTTCCATAGTCCTATCATAGACTATTTTTATAGCCGGGGGAAGACAGATTCAAGGCGGATGGGTTATACTGAAACAGTAAACACGCAACTTAAGGCCGGCGGTAGTCCTGCTGCCTGTCAGGCCATACAACCAAAGGAGACATATATGTCCTATGTAATCGGCGGAATACAGCAGCTGGGAGTGGGGACGCCCGACGAAAACAGATCCTGTGACTGGTATGCCCGGGTTTTCGGCATGACGACGCCTATCTTCAGAGAAGCCGCGCCTGCCCCCTTTATGACCCGTTATACGGGAGGGGAAGTTCAGTCACGCTCGGCGACACTTGCCATCAACCTCCAGGGGGGCAGCGGTTTTGAGATATGGCAGTATACCAGCCGTAAGTCCGCACCTCCGGAATTTACCATTCAGGCCGGTGATCTGGGAATCCTCTACGGAAAGATCAAATCCTCCGATCTCGAGGGAGCCTTCGCCCGCATGAAAAAGGAAGGGGTGGAGATCCTTTCCGGGAAAATCATGTCCCTTCCCGACGGCAGGGGATGTTTTTATATCAGGGACCCCTGGAAGAATATCTTTCAGATTCTGGAGGATAATGATTTTTTCCAGAAGGGAAAATTCCCCACCGGCGGCCCTTGCGGTGCCGTCATCGGCGTTTCCGACTGCGACAGGGCCATGACTTTCTACAGGGAGATCCTCGGCTATGATCTGGTCATAGAGGACAGTAAGGGGCATTATGATGATCTCGAGGCTCTGCCCGGAGGCGAGGGTGAGTTCAGGAGAGTTCTTCTGAGCCATTCCCAATCTCCCAGCGGGCCCTTCGCTCCCGTTTTCGGAACCAGTTATATAGAACTGATCCAGGCTCTGGACAGAGCCCCCGTGAAAATCTTCAAGGACAGATTCTGGGGGGATCAGGGATTCATTCATCTCTGCTTTGATATCCTGGGAATGGAGGATCTGAAAAACGCCTGCGAGAAAGCGGGACACCCCTTCACGGTAGACAGCGCCGACTCTTTCAACATGGGCGAGGCGGCAGGACATTTCACGTATATTGAAGATCCTGACGGAGCTCTGATCGAGTTTGTGGAAACCCATAAGATCCCCCTTCTGAAAAAATTGAACTGGTATCTGGATCTCAGGAAAAGGGAGGGGAAGCCTCTTCCCAGGTGGATGCTCAAAATGCTTAAGACCAATAAGTATTAGGGCAAAAAAAAGCCGGTCTTATACCGGCTTTTGTGCTGATCGGTGTTGCTTCACAGGGAAGGTCGCCGATTCAGTTCTCATTCAATTACCGTATCTATTCAGTAGATCCGGCTTGAATATATAATTGTCTTCCCGGGTCTTCCGGGTCTGCATCTTGGGTGGATTTGACAACTATCACCTCCCCTCTTATGCATATTATAAGTTTAGCCCTTGATTGACGGGATGTCAATTTTTTATGAAAAAAAACATAAAAATATTTTGAATCAAACCGCGGCTCTCCGCGGAGAAACAAGGAGTAATGGATGAAGAAGACAGTTATGGCGTTTCTGATGTTTGCGGTCCTGGCTGCCCTGGCGGGAGCTCAGGAAATCACCGGTTACTGGAAGACTATCGATGATGTCACGGGAGAGGTGAAATCCATCTGCGGTGTCTATGAAAAGGGCGGGAAGGTCTACGGAAGGATTCTGGCCATCTTCGAGGAAGGGGCATACCTGGAGGATTACCGCCGGCCTGCCAAAGTGGCCGAGGAAGTCCCGGGCGCTCCTTTTTATTGCGGTCTTGATTTCATCTGGGATATGGAGCTTAAGGGGAGCAGCTACAAGAAGGGCTCCATCATGGATCCCGAGAACGGCAAGGTGTACGCCTGTGAAATCTGGCGTGAGGGAAGCAATCTGATGGTTCGGGGCAAAATCGGTCCCTTCGGGAGAAACCAGACCTGGGTGCCCGTGGACGGTTCGGAGGGGTTGCCTGCCGATCTGACTCTGCCCTCCCTGAGCAGTTTCACTCCGGTTATTCCCCGGTAAAGTCCCTGCCCCGGTATTTTTTCAGGGGCAGCATTTTCATCGTTCCCGGCTGGGCGAAAGACCGGGAGCGGGATTCGGACAGAATTGCCGTCATCCGGCGGATTTTCTCCGAGTTCAAAAGGCCGCACAGATATTCCGCCTCTTCCCGGGAGTCGCAGGCTATATAGGCATGCATGGCCTGGTTGGGAATGGCATCGGTGATCACCGCCGCTTCCAGTCTTTTCGCTCCCATGGCACGCCAGATGACTTTATAGGGCGCAAACGTATAGGGTCCGATGCCGAAGAGGGCATACCAGTTTTTCCGGGCAAAGCGGGATTTCCTCCCTTCCAGCTTCTTCCTGCAGGAACAGAGATAGCGCCATGCCCGGGGATAGGACTCCGCAAGATCTCCCTCGGTCAGAAGTTCTCCCCTTTGTGAATAGGGAAGAAGCACCCACCGGCTTGCTTCGGCCCTGTTCTCCTCCACGTCCCCGCTCCTAAGAAGGGGGCGGATCAGCTCCTCTTCCAGATCCGGCTTACGGTCGAAGAAGAAGACACCATTGGCTCCCAGGGTGTTGATCCCCTGTCTGATGGAGTACTCCGAGCCCTGCTCCAGGGAGAGGTCCTCCTCGATAAGCAGGCCGTTTTTTCTGATGAGGAAACTCTCTTCTTTCTCCTTCTCATAGGGCAGGGGATAGATCGTTTCTCCTCCCCGTGTTCCCATGATATAAAAACAGCTGCGGTTCGTATGGAGGAAGGCGTCGGTATGGGAGATATCCACGATCCGCTCCACCGAGATTCCCCTGAATTCCCTGAAGTTTTCCGTGGCCCGGTTTCCCTTGATCAGGGAGTTGGGAAGGATAACGGCGAATCGGCCCCCTTTCCGGAGATAGGTATTAAGGGAGTGGTAGAATACCAGGGCGGCAATATCTCCCCGGCTGTCCCCCAGAAGGAGGGAGAAGCCCTTCTGAACGGGCAGATAACCGGTCCAGAGAGGTTTGATCTCCTCGCGGTAGGATTCGGGAAGATCGGCATAATTGATGAAGGGCGGATTGCCCAGGTAGAGATCGCAGGGGGGAATGGGGAATGTGTCCAGGAGAATATCTCCCTGGAAGAAATGCAGGTTTTCAACCCTGTCCAGAAGGGGGGCCAGGGCTTCGAAAATCGCCGGATTCCTCTCCACCCCGTAGAATGTTTTCTCCGGAAAACGGCGTGCCAGGGGCAGGAGGAAATTGCATGATCCCGCCGTCGTATCCACGACGGAATTAATCTGAGAGAAATCTATGCGCTGGCAAATTTCCTCCACCACATGGGGTGCGGTAAAGAAAATCCCCTCCTCCAGCTTTGTCTTCCGGTCAATCCGGCTCTCTATGGAGGATATGTCCACCTGGTCATCCGTCGTTGGCATCACCCGTCAGGATAGAGCAGCCGGGCGGAGCTGTCAACATCCTCTTGATTCCCCGGGCCGGGGCTGATACTATTCCCCATGGCCGTTCCCTTTTATAAAAACAAATTAGAAAGCCGGGAAATCACCGGGCCTTCCCTGTGGGCGGAATATATGCTCAGCCGGGGCCGGTTCGAAGATTTTCATCCCCCGGAGATCATGTTTCTCCTCTGGCAGAAGCCCCTTTTCAACTGGATCAAGTCCCGCTACTCCCACATCCGGCAGAACGGCTTTCAGGGGGAGACCATTCTTCTCGACGGAACACTCTCCCATGAGAAGAAGACCGTGGAACCCAGAATCGGAGTTTCCTGCGGATTCGGCATAGGCGGCCCATCCGCCGTCCTGGCCATGGAGGCTTTCGCCGCTCTGGGGGTCACCCGCTTCATCGGTCTCGGAACCGCTGGCGGTCTCCTGGGCCAAGAGGAGTTGAGTCTGCCCTACGGGGACAGAACCGTTAAAACGGGGGATATTATTCTTCCCGACCGGGCTGTCCGGGATGAAGGTACCAGCTACCATTATCTGGAGGACGGAGAGGATGCGGTTCCCGATGGGGAAGAAAGGGTGAGACTGGAAAATCTTTTAACCGACGAAGGGCTTACCTGCAGAAAAGGCCTTATCTGGACGACCGATGCCTTTTTCCGGGAAACCGAAGGAGAGATCGACGCCTATCTGAAGCAGGGAGCCCTGGCCGTTGATATGGAAGCGGCCTCCCTGTATGCCTGCGCCCGGAAGAGGGGACTGTCCGCCGCTTCGCTTTTCGTCATCAGCGATATCCTGACACGGGAGGGCTGGGCTCCCGAATTCCATCATGTTAATATCATGACGACTATGAAGCGGCTTTTTGAGATCAGCTCGGGCCTCTCTCAGACAGGGGGCTGATCCTTTCCGGTCAGCCGTGCCAGGCGCTTAGGATCGATTTCCACGGTCAGGTTCTTTTCCCGGGTGGGGAGAACCGTTCCCTGAGCGGCTCCTTTAGCTCTTCTGAGGTATTTGACTTCCGTATAGTAGAGGTCCCCCTTTCCCGATCTGGGGGCGCGGCTGTAGTGGAGAGCCAGATTCCCCGCGTCAAGAAGTGTCTCCAGGGGGACGGACTTACCCTTGATCGTTTTTATAAAAACATAGCCGCCCGGCCAGTCCCGTGAGTGGAACCACAGGTCGTTGCCTCTCACGTGATGGCGAAGAAGCATGTCGTTTTCAGCGGAATTACGCCCCACCAGAATGAGAAAGGATCCGGAGTTGAACTGAAGGCCGGGCAGGGGACTGTCGTTTTTGGTCTTCCTTTCCTTTTCCAGGGTAATCAGGGTCTGGAGCTTCTCCCTGTCCGACAGGAAGGGAAGATCCTCCCGTTCTTTTTCTATGTCCTTGAGGCGGAGAAGAATCTGCTCCTTCTCTTCCCGGGCCAGGCTTTCCCCCGTTTTGGATTTTTTATACCGCTTGTAATAGCGTTCCCCGTTTTCCACGGGGGACAGTTTCGGGTCCAGCTCCAGTACGGTCTGGATCTCTTCCCCGTCCTCATCATAGGTCATGATCTCCAACCGGCTGTCGCCCCGCTTGATCAAATAGAGATGGGCCATGATCGCATCGCCCCAGAGTTTATAATTTTCCCCGTGACCGTAGTCGGCTATCCGATTTTCCAGCTTTTCCAGTCTTCCCTCGAGACGGCGTTTCTCCGCCTTGAGACAGCGTTCGGCCTCTTCCCGCAGACGGTCAAGATCGGTATCGCTCTCTTTCTCTTCGTAAAAGTTTTCGATCCTGCTGTTGTAAGATCCCTCCCCGGGTAGTTCCCTGGCTAAAAAACGGTCCGTATGGAGGGGGGCGGGATCGGAAAGCTCTTCCAGGGGATTATAATATTTTCCGGGAACTTCGCCCCGGTTGGGACGGCGGGAGAAAACATCAACAATTTTATGTCCGCCGTCGGTAACCAGAATATTGGCGCTGTTTTCCCACAGCTTTATATACAGACGGCAGTCCTCTCCCCCCCGGTGGATGGTGAACCATACGATTCTTTCCCGGCCTACCTGTCCGTAGTCTGCCACTTTGCCCCCCTTGAGGCGTGCTTTAAGAAAGGTGGTGAACCGGGGAGGTCGGGGAAGGGCCTTCCGCTTCTGTTTCGTTGTGTGAATACGCAGGGCCCCCTGCTTCAGGGAAACAAGAAGATTCGTCCCCCCGGAAGGCCCGTAGAATTGAAAGAGGATATGGTGATAGTCAAATTGCCGGATTTCCTGGAGAAAGGCGTGGGATAGATCCCATTCCGTCATCAGCCGGTCAATCTCTCTCCAGTTTAAGGACATTAAACCTCCAGTCCCGCGGCCACGTCTTTGAAGACTTTAGCCGTTACCGATTCGGGATGGGTCTGGATAAAGACGTCTCCCCGTTCGCAGGCAACCATCAATGCCGGGTCCAGGGGCACCTCGCCCAGGAACGCCACGTTTTCGTCCTTGGCCATTTTCTGGCCTCCCCCGGTGGAGAAAATATCGGTTCTCGTACCGCATTCGGGACAGACAAAGCCGCTCATATTTTCTATGACGCCCAGTACGGGCAGCTTGAGTTTCCGGCAGAAGTCTATGCTGCGCCGGCAGTCGGAGAGGGATACTTCCTGGGGAGTGGTCACGATGACCGCTCCGTCGGCGTCTTCGATAAGCTGGCAGGCCGAGAGGGCCTCGTCTCCGGTTCCGGGAGGGAAGTCGATGATCAGGTAATCCAGTTCTCCCCACTCCACGTCCTTGAGCAGCTGCTCGAGAACGCCCATCTTCATGGGACCGCGCCATACCACGGCGGCTTTGTCGTCGGGAACGAGAAAACCAACGGACATCAGTTTTACCCCGTTGGATTCAATGGGAATGATCGTCTGCTCCGGTGTGCCTTCGGCCCTCATATGCTGAACGGAAAACATGCGGGGAATGGAAGGACCGTGGAAGTCTATATCCAGAAGACCTACCTTCTTTCCCATTGTTGCGAGGGTTGATGCCAGATTGGCCGATACGGAGCTTTTTCCCACGCCGCCCTTACCGGACATAACCATTACTTTATGTTTGATATTATTCAGGCGTTCTTTCAGTTGCGCCTTTGCCTGTTTTTCTCTGTCGTCGCAGTTGTCATTGCTGGCGCAGTTTCCGCAGTTGCCGTCACATTCGCTCATAAGAGCCTCCTATTCATACGTGCCGGCTTTCTGGTTTCTGCTGTCGGCATCGCTTATTCCCTTGATTTTCCGGGAGTCCGTCGTATAAAATCTGACCGACTCCTAGTAAAAATACTTAAAATAGGAGGTCGAATCAAGTATAAGGGGATTAAAGATTGAAAGCTGTTGTACAGAGAGTTAGCCGGGCCTCCGTTACGGTTCACAGGGCAGAGGATAGGTCCGTCCGATCCATCGGAGAAGGGCTCATGATTCTACTGGGCGTGGGACCGGAGGACGGGGAGGGTGATGCGGACTATCTGGTGAGGAAGATCCTGAATATGAGAATCTTTACCGACGGGGAAGGAAAAATGAATCTTTCCGTTCTGGACAGGGGAGGGGAGGTGCTCGTGGTGAGTCAGTTCACCCTCTACGCCGATACGAAGAAAGGAAATCGCCCCTCCTTCAACGGCTCCGCGCCGCCGGCTCATGCCATTCCCCTGTACGAATCCTTTGTCGGCAAAACTGAGGCCCTCCTGGGAAAAAAAGTACCTACCGGGGAATTCGGGGCAAAGATGGAAGTGGATCTGGTTAATGACGGCCCTGTGACAATTCTTATGGACTCCCGGGAGAGATAGATCAGGTTATCCCGGGGGAGACGGCCCGGATCGATGTCTGGAGCTTCACGGTAAGGGGAAAATCTTTTCTGTCCCCTCCGATCCTTCTGAGAAGCAGCTGGGCGGCCCGCCGGCCCATCTCGACCATGGGCTGGGCGACGATAACGCTGGAATAGGGAAAGAAAGACGCCAGGGGCATGTCGTCAAAGGAGAGAATGTGGAGCCCCTCGTAGAGGGCGGAATTTTCCAGGAGGTAACGGGCGGCGCCCAGGTGCATGAAGTAGTTGGAAATAAACACGTAGCGGGGGAAATCACTCTGTTCCATGAGCTCCCGCATCAGCCGGTATCCGCTCTCTTCGTGGTAATCTCCGAACAGGATATCCTTTTCTCTGGGGACCAGATTTCTCGCTGTCAGGGCGTCCTTATACCCTTCGTATCTTTCCCGCGCGGTGGAGAGATGGATGTCTCCACCGATGAATCCGATTCTTTCCGCCCCCTCGTCCAGAGCCAGATTCACCGCTTCATAGGTTCCGCGGTAGGTATCGGCCAGAACGGCGTCATAGGCCGGATCATTTACGGTTCTATCCACCAGAACGAGGGGAAGCGGATCGGCTGTCCCGAGGTGATCCCCCCTGTCGCTTTCCGGAATGAGAATGATCCCGTCCACCCCCCTGTCCTTGAGTAGTTCTATCTGCCGGGCCTCCTCCGCTGTACTCTCCCGTGAGCTGCAGAGAATTACCGAATAGCCTTTACTGTTCAGTTCGGCCTCAATTCCCGTAACGATGTTCATGAAGAATTCATTGCTGAACTCAGGAGCTATCACTCCCGCCGTCAGGCTGCGGCTTGTCTTGAGGCTCTGGGCGACTCTGTTCATGCGGTATCCCAGCTCTTCTATGGTGCGGTTGACCAGATCGACCGTTTCCCCTTTGACCCGGCTGTCTCCGTTGAGCACCCGTGAGACGGTCGCCGTGGAAACTCCGGCTGTCCGGGCTACATCTTTGACGGTGGCATTCTTTTTCATAAAACTTTTCCTTGCCAAATAGTTGAAAACATGCAAAAATGTAATCGATTACAGTGGCTCTTTTGTTAGGATTGTAATCGATTACATTGAAGTTGTAAAGCTTTTTTCAGGAGTGTTTATATGGATATCAAGACGGTTAAAGCGGTAAACAGGCTTAAAGGCGATATGCCCAAGATCGGCATCAGACCCTGTATTGACGGCCGGGAGAGGGGAGTAAGAGATTCTCTGGAGGATCAGACGATGAATATGGCCAAGGCGGCCGCCGAGCTGATCTCTAAGAATCTCCGCCATCCCAACGGACTTCCCGTTGAGTGCGTCATCGCGGACAGTACCATAGGGCGGGTAGCCGAAGCGGCGGCCTGCGCCGAGAAATTCGCCCGGGAAGGGGTGGGTGTATCCCTGACCGTCTCTCCCTGCTGGTGCTACGGCAGCGAAGTGATGGATCAGGATCCCCTTATTCCCAAAGCCGTCTGGGGTTTTAACGGAACGGAGAGACCGGGCGCCGTTTTTCTGGCCGCCGTTCTGGCCGCCCACAGTCAGAAAGGGCTTCCCGCCTTCGGCATCTACGGACGGGATGTGCAGGATTCTACGGACACAACCATTCCCGAAGACGTAAAGGAGAAGATTCTCCGCTTTGCCAAGGCCGGACTGGCCGTTGCCTACATGAAAGGGAAATCCTATCTCTCCATCGGCGGATGCTCCATGGGAATCGCCGGTTCCATCGTTAATCAGGACTTCCTCCAGGAGTACCTGGGCATGAGAACGGAAGTTGTGGATATGACCGAGATCCATAGGCGTATTTCGGTCGGTATATATGATCAGGAAGAGTTTAGAATGGCCCGGGAGTGGGTCAGAACCTGGTGCAAGGAGCAGGAGGACACGGTTAACGCCCCCGAATACCGCCGCTCCGCTGAGCAGAGGGAAGCCGACTGGGATTACGTCGTGAAGATGGTGATGATCGGCCGGGACCTCATGATCGGAAATCCCAAACTCAAGGAGATGGGATTCGGCGAAGAAGCACTCGGGCATAATGCCATCGCTTCCGGTTTTCAGGGCCAGAGACAGTGGACCGATTTCTACCCCAACGGGGATTTCATGGAGACCATACTTAACAGTTCTTTTGACTGGAACGGTATCAGGGAGGCCTATGTCATGGCCACCGAGAATGACCATTTGAACGGGATCACCATGCTTTTCGGCCACCTCCTGACCGACACGGCCCAGATCTTCAGCGATGTCAGAACCTACTGGAGCCCCGAAGCCATTGAGAAAGTCACCGGATGGAAACCTGAGGGCCTCGCCAAAGATGGCTTTATCCACCTCATCAACTCCGGATCCACCACTCTGGACGGAACGGGACAGTGCTCCGACAAGGAGGGGAAACCTGTTATGAAGCCCTTCTGGGACATCACCGGCGAAGAGGTGGAAAAATGCCTTAAAGCCACGGAGTTCTGCGTGGGTGACGGCGGTTACTTCAGGGGAGGCGGTTACTCCTCGGACTTCCTTTCCAAGGGCGGAATGCCCTGCACCATGAGCCGTTTGAATATCGTCAAGGGACTGGGGCCTGTCATGCAGATAGCCGAAGGATGGACCATCGATATACCCCAGGAAGTTCACGACCAGCTGGATAAACGTACCAACCAGACCTGGCCTACTACCTGGTTTGTTCCCCGTACGACGGGAGAAGGTGCTTTCCGAGACGTATACGAAGTGATGGCCCACTGGGGCGCCAACCATGGAGCCGTAAGCTACGGACATATCGGTGCCGATCTGGTGACTCTCTGTTCCATGCTGAGAATTCCCGTTTGTATGCACAATCTGGATGAATCGTCCCTGTACCGCCCCAGTGCCTGGGCCTCCTTCGGAATGGATCCGGAGGGCGCCGACTTCAGGGCATGCAAGGAACTGGGGCCCCTGTACTAGGTAAAGTCCCGATCCGTTCGTCATCTTGACCTCCTTTTTCCGCCGTGATAACGTCAGAGAAAGGAGGATCATATGTCGTTTATCAGTATCGGAGCAGATGAAATTCAGGGGAACCTGATAAAAAGGATCCGCGATCAGTGGATGCTTATCTGCTCCGGATCCGAAGGAAAAGCCAATTCCATGATAGGAAGCTGGGGGTTCATGGGAGAAATGTGGGGGCGCGATACGGCGGTCTGCACAATCCGGCCCCAGAGGTATACCTATGAAATCATAGAACAGAATGCTGCCTATGCCCTCTGTTTTCTCCCCTCCGCCTACCGTTCCGTGCTGAACACTTTCGGCTCGAAATCGGGGAGAGATATCAATAAAGTGGAAGGCGGCCCTCTGACTCCGGCCTATAAGCACGGAACCCTCTATTATGAAGAGGCGGAACTGGTTCTGTTCTGCAAAAAGCTTTATGCTCAGGACCTAAGGGAAGAGTTATTCCTTGAACCCTCCATTGCAGAAACTTATTATGAAAAGAAAGACTTTCACCGTTTCTATTATGGAGAGATTCTGGAAGTCATGCAAAAGGAGTAGGGGTTACCACTCCAGGAGAATCCCTCCGTAGGAAAGACCGGCGCCGAAGCCGCAGAGAATTATCTTGTCGCCCCTTTTCAGTTTTCCCTCTTTGTTAAGCTCATCAAGTGCGACGGGGATCGAGGCGGACGAGGTGTTGGCCGTCTTCTCTATGTTCATGTGGAATTTGCCGAGATCGTATTTATTCCTCTTGCAGACAGCTTCAATAATGCGGATATTCGCCTGGTGGGGAACGATGTGGTCTATATCATCTATGGTAAGGTTGGCTTTTTCCATAACCTCTTCAATCACATGGCCGATAGCCCGGACGGCGAAGAGATAGACAGCCTGGCCGTCCATTTTAAGATAGGCTTCCTTGCCGATTACGTCACCCTCTTTCAGGGGGAGGGCTGATCCGCCCAGTTCGCGGATCAGCTTGTCATAGCCTTCGCCTTCCGTATGAAGGGCGCTGACCCAGGTGGATTTGCTGTCGTTTTCAACAATGGCGGCGCCCGCACCGTCTCCGAAAAGCACGCAGGTGGACCGGTCTGTCCAGTCGGCGATCCGGGTCAGAATTTCACTTCCGATGACGAGTATTCTTTTCGCCGTTCCCGCTGCGAGAAATCCCCGGGCCGTCTCAAGGCCGAAAATGAAACCGGCGCAGGCGGCGCTGACATCCATGGCCGCTGCGTTTTTTGCGCCCAGTTTATTCTGTACAATGGCGGCCGTGGCGGGAAAACCGTTATAGTCTCCCGTTACCGTGGATACGATAATCATACCAATCTGAAGGGGGGTGATGCCCGCTTCATCCATGGCTTCTTTGGCCGCTTCCACGGCCAGGTCCGAACAGGCCCAGTCGTCGTCGGCCATATGTCTCTGGTGAATTCCCGTGTGGGAGTATATCCATTCATCGGATGTATCCATCCTGCTGGCTAGTTCATCGTTGTGAATTATTTTTTTTGGTAGAAAGCTACCCGTTCCGGTAATTACTGGATGCATATAATCCTCCTGCTCTCGTTCATAGCTGATAAAGTTTACCATTTTTCAGAGGCTCTTCCTATTCCCTGCTTTGATATAACGCGTAAGGATTGTTATTATTTTGCACTAGTGTAGATACACTAACAGAAGCAGCGGGACGCCTCTGGGACGCTTAGAGACTCAATCTGTGTAAATACGGTCTCTTAGCTCTTAATCCTGCCTGCCATCTCGCAGGTCCTCATAAGACGAAGGCCCAGGGCCTCGGACTCTTCAAGAATCGTCTCTTTTTCTAATACCTCACCCGGTTTAAAGGCATGGATTACCTCCTGGCTGAAGACGATGCGGTAACCAAGTGAGGAAAAGGCGGCCCTCATCGCGGCCGAGGTGAAGCCAAGGTTTTCCCGGTCAGGCTGTTCGCAAAGGGAAATAAGTCCGGCGTAACGGGGACGGCCGCTTTCAAGCTCGCTTACCCAGGCTGATCTATCCTTTTCATGGTACGACGTGAGGCAGTAGCAGCGGTCAATAAATCTTTTCATATCGGAGGAGACATTGTAGAAATAAGTGGGAGAGCCGGCAATGAGCGCATCCGCCTCGCGGAGGAGGGCATAGAGCGGCGTCATCCCGTCGCTGATGACGCACCTGTTGGTTTTGGCGCAGCCTTCACAGCCCGTACAGGCCTGGATTTCCCTGTCGCCCGGATAAATCAGGCTGGTTTCCCAGCCGGCGTCTCTGAAGGGGGTCAGCGCCCTATTAAGCAGGGCCGCTGTATTGCCGTTTTTCCTGCGGCTGCCCGACAGGGCGAGGACCTTCACTGTTTCTCTTCGGAAAAGTAGCTGTCCACCGCCTGTGAACTGGCGGCGATAGGACCGCTGAATAGAACGGGTGGCGCGTCTATGTTTTCCGCATTCATCATGGAAGCCAGCCTCTCAAGGGAAGAGAGAATCATATGTTTTTCCCAGTCCTCCAGTTTGATGAATTTTTCTGAGAAGTCTTCCTGCAGAAGGGATGGACGATTCTCAAGAATATGTAGAGCCTTTTCCGTCAGCTGGAGGTTGACCTTTCTTTTATCCTGAATGCTTCTTTGCCGTTTTGCGAAGCCCTGCTGTTCAAGGCGGTTGAGTATGGTCGTTACCGTTGCCTGAGACAGACTGACCTCTCGGGATATGATGGAAATAGGGCGGTTGGGGTCTTTCTGAATCTCCTTCAGGAGAATGAGCTGCGGGCCGGTCAGACCGTAGGTCTTTGTAAGTTTTTTAGATTGAAGATCTATGGCCCTGATGATTCTTCTCAGGGTTGAGACAACTTCGTCGGCTGTTTCATTTAAATCCATAATTTAATTCTCATTACGTCATATTATCATTGACTACGAAATAATGTAAAGAACTAAATATATTATAATACTAAATATTAGACATAGATGTAAAATAGAATAAAATAGAGTTAAAAATGCGTTATAAAGGGGTAAATAATGTTAGCGTAGGAAGCGTCATTCAGTATGACCTTGACTAAATATGATATAATAATTAGACTACTAAGCAAAAATACTTAGGAGTTAGAATGAAGAAGTTACTATTTGCAGCCGTTGCTTTTGCTTTATGCTTTGGTTTTTCCCTTACCGCTGAGGGACAGCAGGACAGCGGAACGACAACTATCGTCTTTGGGGATGTTTCCTGGGACAGTGTTCAGGTTCACAACCGGATTATGGCCTTTATCATTGAGAACGGTCTTGACGGTTATGAGGCTGATTTTATGGCCGGAGATACCCTTCCTATCATCAATGGAGTCATTCAGGGCGATGTGGATGTTGATATGGAATCCTGGCACTCCAATTTCCGCGATGTCTACGAAAAGGGCATCGCTTCAGGCGATATGGTTGATTTAGGGAAGAATATGCCCGACGGACCCCAGGGCTGGTGGATTCCCCGCTATGTTGTGGAAGGACCCGATGCGGTGGCTCCCGGTTTGAAGTCCGTTGCCGATCTGCCTGAGTACGCCGATCTCTTCACCGATCCGGAAGATCCGGGTAAAGGAATTGTCTACGGCGGTGTCGCCGGATGGTCTCAGCTTGAGATCTCCCAGAAAATATTCGATGATAACGGACTGGAAGATTCCTATAACCTGGGAGTAGCTGGATCCGGTTCCGCCCTGGCCGGCACCATGGTGGGAGCCTATCAGAAGAAGGAACCCTGGATTGGGTATTACTGGGCTCCCACGGCCGTTCTGGGAAAACTGGATATGATAAGGCTCGCAGGAAGCGAATATGACCCGGCCGATGTGAATATTCTGGTGAACAAATCCATGATGGAGAAAGCTCCCGAAGTGGTTGAGATTCTGAAAAACTATTCCACCACTGTTGATGATAACAACGAGTTTCTCGCCAAAATGGATGAGAATGACTGGGATACCGAACAGGCCGCCGAATGGTTCCTTAAAAACAAGGAAGATGCCTGGACCCGCTGGGTTAGCGCCGATGTGGCAGCTAAGGTAAAGGCGGCCCTCTAGGGATGTCTGAGAGGAATATTCAGAATCAGCCTTCTGAAGATCTTCCTGTAAAAGAAGACGTTCCTCAGGTTCAGATAAAGGACCTGTGGAAAGTCTTCGGCAGAGATCCGAAGCGGGTATTGAAAAATGATCTTCGAACAAAAAGTAAAGAGGAAATTCAAAAAAAGACTGGCTGTATTGTGGGTATGAGGAATGTAAACCTCACCATCAGGAAGGGCCAGTTTTATATACTGATGGGGCTCTCGGGAAGCGGGAAGTCCACTTTGATCAGGAATATCATACGGCTGGTTAATCCCACCTCGGGATCGATAACTATTAACGGGCAGAATGTTACGAAAATGAGCAGCGACCAGCTGCTTCAGTTCCGCCGGAAAACATTCGGTATGGTTTTTCAGCATTACGGATTACTGCCCCATCTGACCGTGCTGGATAATGCGGCGTATGGTCTGAAGGTGCGTGATGTCCCTAAAGGGGAGCGTTACGCCCGAGCCATGAGCACTCTGGAGACGGTCGGACTGAAAGGCTGGGAGGATTACTACCCGGGATCTCTCTCCGGCGGTATGCAGCAGAGGGTCGGTCTGGCCCGTGCCCTGGCAAATGACCCGGAAATCCTCCTGATGGATGAACCCTTCAGCGGCCTTGATCCCCTGATCAGAAGGCAGATGCAGGATGAGCTGGTGGAGCTTCAGGAAAAGCTTCAGAAAACCATTATCTTCGTTACCCATGATCTCCATGAGGCGCTCAAACTGGGTGACCGTATTGCCATCATGCGTAACGGTGAGGTCGTCCAGGAGGGAACTCCCGAGGAGATCGTCACCCATCCCGCCGATGAATATGTGCAGGAGTTCGTTCAGGACGCATCTCCCGCCAAGGTTTTAACCGCCGGATCCATTATGGAACCGGCCAAAATTCTCCTATATGCCTGGGAGGGACCGAAAACGGCATTGACCCTTATGCGGTCCAACAAGCGTAAAGCCGCTTTCGTAGTGAATAAGAATCATAAGCTTCTGGGTGTGGCCAAAGAAGAAACACTGGCCAGGCTTCTGGAGACGGAGGCCATCCCCGAAAAAATACCCCAGTCTGCCATCAGAACTGTTCCCGTTGTGCAGGAGGATACCATTCTGGAAGATATGTTTTCCATCATCTCCGACAATCCCTACCCGGTTCCCGTAGTGAACGGAGAAGGACGGTTTATGGGACTTGTGACGACGGACCAGATATTTGAATCCATATCCCCTTCCGAAGGAGATGAACATGCTTGATTTTCCCGAATTTATAGATATTCCCCTGGCAAAGGCCATCGATGCCGCCATGGAGTGGCTTCTTACCCATCTTGATGGTTTCTTTGATGCCGTCGGCTTTATCATCCTCCAGGTGGTGAACGGTTTCGAATCGATATTTCTATTTGTTCCCTGGTTCATTCTCATTCCCCTGGCGGGACTGGCGGGATGGAAACTGGTGGGCAAATGGAAATCGGGGATCGCTTTTATGGTTCTGCTCATGCTTATCGGATCCTTCGGATATTGGGAGCTGGCCATGAGAACCCTGGCCCTCGTCATCGCGTCGGTTTTCTTTTCCCTGATCATGGGAATCCCCCTGGGAATAAAGATGGCACGGAGCGACCGGGCCCAGGCCGTTCTTCAGCCCATTCTGGACGGAATGCAAACCATGCCCAGCTTCGTGTATCTTATCCCGGCGCTGATGTTTTTCGGAATGGGAAAGGTCCCGGCCATGTTCGCCACGGTCATCTATGCGGTACCCCCGGTTATCCGGCTTACCAATGTGGGGATCAGAACCGTCGATGAGGAGGCTGTGGAGGCATCCAAGGCCTTCGGCGCCACGCCCCGTCAGGTTCTGTTCGATGTGCAGCTGCCCCTGGCCAAACCTTCCATTATGGTGGGAATAAATCAGACGACGATGATGGCTCTGGCCATGGTCGTCATGGGCTCCATGATCGGTGCGAAAGGACTGGGAATGGAAGTGCTTATCGCCATCAGCCGGATCGAAGTGGGACAGGGGTTTGAGGCGGGATTATCCATTGTGTTCCTGGCCATTGTCATTGACAGGATAACCTATTCGTTTTCAGAGAAAAAATAGAAAATCAGGCCGGCCGGATGATTACGTTATCCCCGGACGGTCCTGGACATTACATAAGGAGTAATTATGGCATATGTTAAGATAGAGAATGATGAGCCCCTGGAGAAGGGAATTAAGAGATTTCGCAGGAAAGTGGAAAAGGAAGGAATTATCCGCGAATACAAGAGGCGCGAATATTACGATAAACCTTCTACTATCCGTCATATAAAGGAGAAGGCAAGGCAGAGAAAGGAACTCAAAAAACGCCTCAAGAACCAGAAGCGGAATTCCTATTAATTCCTTGCCCCCGGTCAGGGTTCCCTTTCCGAGTTCTTGTTTAATTCCAGGCGGGAATATTCCCTGGCCACATCGGATGAGAAGAGCAGATCGTGCAGCCGGCTGTCCAGTTCGTTGCCGTCTGCCATCTTCTTGATTATTTCCAGAGCCCGGCTCCATTCAATAGGCTTTCTGTAAGGCCTGTCCCTTGCCGTCAGGGCCTCAAATATGTCCGATACGGCAATAATCCTTGCCTGAAGGGGAATCTGATCCTCCTTCAGACTGCGGTGATAACCGGAGCCGTCCAGCTTTTCATGATGCATGGAGGCGTACTCCGACACCATGGACAGGTTGGCGGGGAAGGGCAGCTTATCCAGTATCTCCTTGGTCATAGCCACGTGGTTCTCTATGATCTTCCTTTCCTCTGCCGTCAGGGTACCCCGGCGTATGGAAAGCTTCTCCCTTTCCCCTTCCGTAAGGTAAGGGTACGTCTCCCCGTCCAGGATATAGGTCTTCTCCCCGATCTCATTCAGACGGGTCAGCCTGTCGTCATCCATATATTCGCTGGGCATATTGCAGCTCACCACAAATTCGCGATCGGCCCGTATCTGCCTTTTTTCCTCCTCCGTGGAGGCAATCTCCTCTATCAGCCGGAATCGGTTATTAATCAGCTCAATACGGTCTTCGAACAGTTCCAGCTTTGTCGCCTTGTTTACCAGATTGTCCGGTGTGGTCAGCTTTCCTATGTCATGGAGCCAGGCAGAGATGCGTATCTCTTCCATCTCTTCATCGGTAAAACAGACATCTTTAAAAGGACCTTCCTTCGCTTCGTTCACGGCCTGGGTGATCATCATGGTCAGCGTCACGACTCTTCGTATATGGTCTCCCGTATAGGGGGATTTCTTATCTATGGCCGAGGCTATGCTGCGGATAAAAGCATTAAACAGTTCCCTCAGCTGGTCGGTCAGCTGCACATTGTTCAGAATGGACGCCGCATGGGCCGTCAGGAGGGAGATGAGATTCTCATGGTTTCTGGTAAAGGACACGGGACTTCCCGTCTTTTTGTCCTGGGCGTTGATCAGCTGAATGACGCCGATCATTTTTCCCTCCAGATCCTTCATGGGCATGACGAGCATGGAGTGGGAACGGTAGCCCGTGCTGCTGTCGTATTTTCTCGTTCCGGAAAAGTTATAGTTCTCTTCCTTGTAGACATCGGGTATGTTGATGGTCTTGCAGCTCACGGCGCAGCTGGAGCAGACATTTTCCCAGTTGGGCTGTCCGTCCCGGTAAAGGGGCACGGAAGGCAGTTCGATCGGGTTGCCGCTGGTTCCTCCCTGCCGAATTCCCCGGGAGTTGGTATGCATGATGGCAAAGTCCAGTTCCTCGTTTTCCCGGTCATAAAGGTAAAGGGTTCCCGCATCGGCCGCCGTCAGGGACTGGCATTCATCCAGAATCAGTTCGAGAAGTTCATAGACCGATGAACCGCGGGACAGCACTTTTCCTATGAGGGCATAGGTTTCGTAACCCTGGCGGCTCTCTTCCAGATCCTGCGCCGTTTCTGCCTGAAGCTCACGGAAATTCCTTTTTGCCTTTCTTTCCCTCAGGAAGAAAAAAATGAGAACGATAACGGTTGTACACAGAAGGGCATTGATAAACATCATTACTGCAATTATAGAAAAAAACTTGCCTTTTTGCCTCCATATTAGTATTTTTTCCATGAAAAATCAAATTAACACCAAGGGCCTCCCCAAATGACATCTCAGAGGCCCGTGATTAGGAGAATATCGCCCCATGGCCAAACAGAAGTTTAAAACCGAAGTTGATCAATTGCTCAATCTGCTTATTCACTCCCTCTACTCCCATCCCGAGATATTTCTGCGTGAGCTGATTTCCAACTCTTCCGATGCTCTTGATAAGCTTAAATATCTGACTTTGACCGATGAAAAGTTTAAAAATCTGGAGTTCGATCCCCGGATCGATATCGAGATAGACGAAGTGAATCACAAAACCCTGTCCATATCCGACTGCGGTATCGGTATGAACAAGGACGATCTGGTGGATTCCCTGGGTACCATTGCCCGGTCGGGAACGAAAAACTTCCTTTCAAGCCTTTCGGGCGACGCCAAGAAAGACTCCAACCTTATCGGACAGTTCGGAGTGGGATTCTACTCCATCTTCATGGTCGCCGACAAGGTTGACGTCATTACCAGAAAAGCCGGTGAGGATCAGGCCTGGAAATGGTCGAGCGACGGTAAAACCGGATTCTCCATAACCGAAGCGGAAAGGGAGTCCGCCGGTACGACCGTTATCCTCTACCTGAATGATCAGGGACGTGAAATGGATTCCCAGTGGGAAATCAAAAACATCACGAAAAAATATTCCAACCACATTGCTTTCCCCATTTTCCTCCACTACGAGAAGACCGAATGGGAAGGGGAAGGGGAGGACCGGACGTCCAAACAGGTTCCCACCACGGAACAGATCAACTCGGCCAGTGCCCTCTGGCGGAGAAACAAATCGGACATTACCGACGAGGAATATACGGAGTTCTATAAATCCGTGTCCGATGCCTGGGATGAGCCGATGATGACCGTCCATACCAAGGCAGAGGGTACCATGGAGTACACCACCCTGTTCTTCGTTCCCAAAACGGCCCCCATGGATATGTTTCAGGCCGATTACAAGCCGGGGGTCAAACTCTATGTGAGAAGGGTTTTCATCACCGACGACGATAAGGAACTCATGCCCTCCTATCTGCGGTTCGTCAAGGGTGTCATCGATTCGGAAGATCTTCCCCTGAATGTCAGCCGTGAACTTCTCCAGAAAAACAAGGTCCTGGCCAACATTAAAACAGCCAGCACCAAGAAGATGCTCGCCGAGTTCAAGAAACTCTCCGAGGACAAAGAGAAATATGCCGAATTCATCGACCAGTACAACCGCCCCCTTAAGGAAGGTCTCTACTCCGATTTCTCAAATAAGGAAGTTCTCATGGACCTGGTGCGCTTCAAATCCACCACGGAAGAGGGCTGGGTCTCCCTGGCCGAGTACAAGGAGCGGATGAAGGAAGATCAGAAGGCAATTTACTACATCGCCGGCGAAAAAGAGGAACAGCTGCGCAAGTCTCCCCTCCTGGAAGCCTATGCCAAGAAGGGAATTGAAGTACTAATCATGGCCGACGAGATCGATGAGATTGTCATCCCCATGGCAGGTCCCTATCAGGAAACCGAGCTTAAGGCCATTAATAAATCCAATGCCGCCGACGACCTGAAGGACGAGGAGGACGAGAAGAAGGAAAAAGCCGTAGAGCCCGTGGTCAAGAAGATCAAAAAGGCTCTGGGTGATGCGGTGAAAGATGTGAAAGCATCCAGCCGTCTCCATGAATCGCCCTGCTGTATCGTGGCCGATGAGAACGATCCCAGCGCGCAGATGCGTCAGATGATGGCCGCCATGGGGCAGGCCGGGAACCTTCCCGAGATTCAGCCGATTCTGGAGATCAATCCGGATCACGAAATGGTAAAAAAACTGGCCGATACAAAGGACAAACAGGTCATCGAAGATGTTTCCTGGGTTCTCCTGGGGCAGGCTATGCTCCTGGAAGGTCATGAGCTCAAGGATGCGAGCGATTTCGCCGCGCGTCTGAACCGACTGGTTACCGGAACTCTTTAGGCATCCGGCTCTCCGGACGTGAATATTTCCCGGGGAGTTTTATATAAACCGGACCGCTTTCTCTGGAGGGCGGTCCTTTTTTATTGCAGCGGGATCCTGCTCTCAAGCTTACTGAGCAGATCCCGGGTATATTCATTCAGGTCGGCAATCTCCTCTTCGGGAATGCGGAATCCCACCGCCCCGGGATGACCGCCCCCGTTCTTTATCTGGAAATGCTCAAGAAGATCCCTGAGGTCCAGGGTCTGGAAGCTGTGACTCCGGCGGATCTTGAACTGTATCAGACCGCTTTCCCTCTGATCGTCGGCATAGGCGATCAGACCGAGAAAGCCGCTCTCCTCGGCCAGGGAATCGGCGAGATAACGGGTGACCGTCACAATCGTCTCATGGTCGAATTCACCCGCAATGACTTCCATATCCTCCGGGGGGATCACGACGGAACCGACGGGGGAGGGAGAAGGGCTTTTGTACCGGCTCATTGCATGAAGGCAGCTGTCTTCCCGGTTGGAAAGGCTCTGCATCTCACGGAAAATCTCATTCATGGAGGAAAAATTACTCGATCCCGTGTGGGTTTTCCTTGCAAGCATCTGGTTGAAAACTTTGCTGAAAAGATCGTAAAACCAACGTTCCCTGGGGGTTTTTATGAACTGTCCCATCTTGGTGTCACCCACGATGCCGGTGAGGACGGAAAGAACAAAATTCCTTGAGAAAACATCGTAGAAGGCATACTTCTTCCTTAGATCTTTCCGGTTATTCAGTTTACACCCGATCATAGCCACCAGTTCGCTGGAAGACGCCGATTCATCCACCAGCCGCAGATCCGGATCGCCTATAAAACCGCTGTCCGCTTCGAGATGATGATCTATCTCCACGACGGGAACTCCGGGATCGGCTATCATCTCCTCATCCCCGGGAAAGGTCTGTCTCATGGAGGACTTGGGCGTATCCATGATAAAAAGTGTAGAAATCCCCTGCGGCCGGGGTGCGTCATGGTAGAGGATCTCGATAGAGTTATGTCTGGCTATTTTGACCAGATAGAGATATTTTCTATTCAGCGTACGGGGTATCAACAGGTAAACTCTTTTCCTGAAATCCCGGATAAGCAGGGCCATGGCGACCTGGGAGGAGATACAGTCTTCATCGGGATTCAAGTGGCCCGCCACCAGGAAGTTATCCCTCCCGTCTATCAGATCCAGTATCCTGTGGATGATCCGGTTCCGGGCGGCAATGCTCCCAAGGGGATGTTTGGTCTGGCTGGCGACTGAACTCTGCCAGATCACCGCACGGCCCCGTCCCGCTTCTTTTGCCAGATAGACCGCCTGATCCGCCCTTTCCCAGAGCAGTTTCCTGTCCTTTCCATGTACGGGATATCCGGCAATTCCTACGCTGGCCGACACAGTTTTCAGGTCACCTTCCAGATCATGGAGAAGATCGATTTTTTTCAATTCTTCTATCATCTCTGTACAGAGTTCACAGGCCTTTTCAGGCTGAGTGTCGGGAAGGATGAAGGTGAACTCATCGCCGCCGTAACGGCATAGAATATCGCTCTTTCTGAACACCCTGTGAAAAATCTCCACGGCCTTCAGCAGCACCTTATCGCCCTGATCCTGTCCGTAAAGATTATTCAATGTCCCGAAATGGTCCAGATCCAGCATCACAAGGGACAGGGGCTGCTCTCTTTCTTCCGCTTCCCTCAGCCGTCCGTCCACAGACTGATCAAGAAAACGTCTGTTGTAGAGACCAGTGAAATCATCGGTTATCGCCCGGGCCCGGGCCTGATCTCCCCAGGTGACCATATCCGAAAGGAATGCGCCGGTCACCTGCAGACGGCCCGAAGTCGTATTCAGCATGCTCTGCATGATCCCGATACCCGCCCGGGGACGGCTCTGTATATATCTGTAAAAATCCTCGCCTTTCAGGCGAAGGAGGCGGGAAGCGGATTTGGGAACACAGGTCGCGGAACGGGGGGCATTGTCGAAGATGGACATCTCACCGAAAAAATGGCCCTCCGTGATCTCCGCCAGTTCCAGAGTTTCTCCGTCCTGGGTCTCTATGGTAATTCCTACCGAGCCGGACAGGATGATATAAAGGGCATCCCCCGCATCACCCTCATGAAAAACGGGTGTTCCCGCAGGGAAACTCAGGTTCTTCATCATGTCGTAAAGCTCTTTCAGCTCTTCTGCAGTGAGAGCCTTCAGCATTTCAAAGGAACCCAGGATTTCAATCGGATCGGATGTCACGGCTGCTTCTCCTTTTTTCTGTATACGAGTATACGGCTCCCCCCCCGCTGACGGCCCTCCAGGGGAAGCTCGTGGGTGAGGCGGATCAGTTTCTCCCCATCTGTGGAGATGTCGGGGTAGATTCCTATTCCCACGCTGGCTGTCATTTGAAAGGGATCGGATCCGATAACCGGAGACAGATCCAGGGAGCTGATGCAGGTCTGAATGGCCTGGGCCGTGGCATAGGCTTCCCTCCGGTCCCTGCCGTAGAGGATAACCGCCATGGCGTTTCCCTTGTACCGGGCGGTGCGGTTGTCGTCGCCTATCAAATCCCTCAGACCCTTTGCCATGATGCGGATAGCCCTGTCCCCTGCCTCGTGACCGTAGCTGTCGTTGAGTTCCTTGAAATTATCCGGCTTGGAGATAAGCAGGGTCAAGGGAGCGCCCGATTTGTGTATATGATCGCGCAGGGTTTCTGTCAGGTAATTCTGATTGTATATGCCGGTCAGTTTATCGCGGTAGACCTGTTTCTTGAGTTCCTGTACCAGAGGGGAATTCTCTTTCACCAGGTCATTCGCCCGGCGGATACGGTCGGAAACCAAGACAAGAAGCCTATGGAGAATCTGAGCCGCGATCAGGGAGCGGGACTCGAAAAAATCCTGAATATCCATGCCCTTTTTGGGAAAGCGCAGCACTTCCGTCTCTTTGCTGGCCAGGGCATCGGCTTTTCGCTGTTCTCCGCAGAACAGGTCCAGTTCGCCGAAGCTGCTTCCCGGAATGTATCGGGCCAGATGGATCTCGGGACCTTCGGAATATTCCTCTGCTTTCCGAACGACCAACTCGCCGGATTCAACGATAAACAAGGCGTCCCCCGGATCGCCCTCCGAAAAGAGCAGATCACCCGAATTGAGTTCTATGTATTCGCAGAAGGGAATCAGTTCTCTCAGTTCCCCGGGTTTAAGCTCGCTGAATATGTTAATCTGCCTGAGTAGATTGGCCGTGTCTGAAGGATCTTTCTGTTTCATGGATGTAATCAATATATCCATAACCAGGGGGAAAAACCATATTGGGCGTTAATTCCTGTAAATATAAAAAATCCCGCAGACGGCCTGTGCCGTAACGGCCTATGTCGGCACCGGAGCTGAAAGGAGAATACTGACTTTTTTCCTGTTATGTGATAAAACAGTCCTAAGGAGAAGTATTATGGATTTGGATAAAGTTATACGCAAGGTGCCCGATTTTCCCGCCAAGGGCATTCTTTTCTACGATATCACCAGTGTCATCGGTAATCCAGGGGCTTTCAGTTACTGCATAGACAAAATGGTGGAGCTGTACAGCAATAAGAAGATCGATGCGGTTGCCGGTGTGGAATCGCGGGGATTTATTTTCGCCGCTCCCTTTGCCGAACGGATGGGAATACCCCTTATCCTTATCCGCAAGGCGGGAAAGCTTCCCGGTACGACTCTGAAAGCCGCCTATTCTCTGGAGTACGGCAAGGCGGAGATCGAAGTGCATCAGGCCGATGTGCCCCAGGGAGGCAATGTCCTTCTGATCGATGACCTTCTGGCCACGGGAGGAACTCTCGAGGCGGCGGCCCGTATTCTCAGAGACGGCGGCGCCCGGGTCGAGAATATCTTCGGTGTGATCGGCCTGCCCTTTTTGGGATTCAAGGAAAAACTCGAAGGTATCGATGTGACGACTCTCATCGATTACGACAGCGAGTAAATTCTCTCCCCGCCGGGTCAGAGAACCTTGACTCCCGCCCGGTTGTCTATCATGACCTCCAGACCGAAAATGGTGTCTTCGCTTATGTAGTCGGGCAGGTCTCCCTTGAGTACCCCCAGTGAGGCGTGATAGGCTCTGATGATCCTCCAGGTGTTCATGGACATGATGACCTGAGTGCCGGAGAGGCCCGCATGGAGCCGTTCCGTTTTCTGCCGGTATATTTCGACTATCAGCTCTTCCGGCCGCGGTTCATCCGGCTGACTTTCTGATACATGGCGTGGGCTTCCTTCCATTTCTTCCTCTCCCCGAGCATTTCATAGGTATCCCTCAGGTTAAACCAGCTGTCCTCCCAGTCGGAATCCAGATTTACGGAGGTTCTGAAGCACTCCTCCGCCTGTTCATATTGGTCTTTCTGGAAAAAATAGACACCCCGGTTGTTCCAGGCTACGCTGTGGGTGGGATCCAGCTCCAGCGCCCTGTCGTAGGAGGACAGAGCCTCTTCCCGCCTGTCTGACCGGTAGAGGCATAACCCCAGGTCGTTGTGGAAATCGGCCTCATCCTCTTTCAGCTCGATGGCTTTCTCCAGAAGTTCCCGGGCCGTATCGTAGTCCTCTTTCCTGATGAAAACAAGGGCCATATTATAGATAATGCGCGGATTGGCCGGTTCCAGTTCCAAAGCGGTTGTAAAGGCCAGCAGGGCCTTGTCGTACTTACCCGATTCGGAGAGACGGATTCCTTCGCTGTTCAGTTGATCGGCGGATACCATAGTATCCTTTTCGGCATTTAGAAGGCCCAGATAAATGAAAAGCTGATGGGGGTGGGATAGGGAACCCAGTCACTGTTGCTGGAAGGTGCCCAGTCGGATGTCCAGAAAGGAGAGTAGGAGAAGAAGGTGATGGTCCTGTCTATGATGTCGTCCCGGTAGTACTCCTCATCCCAGCGGAGGCCCAGCCTCAGGGCTTCCATCCAGATGCGAACATGTAATCGGCTGAAAGGGTTTACTTCAAATCCCAGGGGAATATCCACCGTTCCTGTTATGGCGCCCCGTCCGGGGTCGAAGTTGTATCCCGTGGGCGAGCTGGAGCCCCACTGGGGAAAAATGACCAGGAACTCCGTTCTGAAGCCGGAAAGGACATTGATCGCCCGGGATTCGACAAAGGTCCAGTAGAATCCCGACCCCAGCCCGACGCTCAGTCTGTTCAGGTCGGTATGGACGGTGTCGGTATTTACAATCAGTTCCTCGTTGGAATCCTTCTCGTAGCGTACGAGCAGATAGGGCGCGAACTCCAGATTGTTTTCTGTCTGATAGTGAAGGGTAGGCATCAGGGTCATATCCCACTTAAAGGCCCCCTCGCCGTTATCTGAATAAAGGGCCGAATAGAGCCTTGTTTCCATTCCGAAGCCTTTTTTAATCAGCCCCTGCCCTTTCTCCTTCCCGTCCTCTGCCGTTACAAGGAAGAGGGGCGTGAGAAAAAACATAAGGAGAACGAGGCGTTTACTAAGCATTATTTATTCCCGAAATAGTAGATGCCAGCCAGGGAGACAATGGCCATGTTGTCGCTGTCCAGGAAGGGGAAAGTCGATTCGAAAATCCCCGATGAATCCTCTCCGTCATCATAGCTGTTCCTGTCATAATGGTATCCGATCTTAACCACATCCGCCGTCAGACGGAGGGTGAAATCCCTCGTCAGGATAAAATCCATGGCCAGGGGTACATAGCCCTGGATATCAAAGGTACTGTTCTCGGCGTCCGCTGAAGATGTACCCTCCGGGGCTCCGTCGCCCATCTGGTGCAGGCCGAAGAGAAACTCCCCCCTGAGACCGGTGACAAGATCGATTCTCCAGGTCTTGAGAAAGTGCCAGAGAAGGGAGGCTCCTCCTCCCAGGGATATGCGGTAGACATCGTCATCAATGGAGCCGCTTATGCTGTCCGTATCATCCTCCCATTCCACGCCGAATGTCAGAAAGGGAACGAATTCAGTCTCCTTTTCCGGCTCAATGAAAAAATGGAGGGAAGGCTGAAGGAATAACTGCGACCGGGATGCTTTAAAGGTATCGCCGTTCGCGTCCGTATCACGTAAAACGGTACTGGAAAAATTCAGGTTTAAACCGGCGCCGTCGATTTCTCCTATCTCCGCCCATAATGAGGCCGCCAGGGCAAAAAACAAAGGCGCGAGGTACTTTCTCATGGTTCCATCCTTCCTTGGGTCGACATAATGATTTATTATACCGGAAAAAAGGAGAAAAAACCGGAAGCCTCCGCTCTTTCGGGAACTTTTTCTACCCTTTTTACCGAGAAATAACTATTATATAAGGTATGCTGAAAGAATATTCATCACTGAAACCTTATCTTAAGAAGTATGCCGTGAGTTACGTGCTGGGAATCATCTGTCTGGCCCTGACAAACGGCGGACTTATCTATATCCCTCAGCTCATGAAAAGAGCGATTGACCTGATTTCCCAAGGTCAGACAGACCGGGAGCTCATTGGTCGTATCATGCTGATTATGATAGCCGTCGCCTTCATCGTGGCTGTTTCCCGGCTGGGGTGGCGCCATTTCATACAGGGGGCTTCCCGCCGTATCGAAGCGGGACTGAGAGGCAGGCTCTACGACCATCTGGTCACTCTGGACCGTTCTTTCTACGGCACAACGAAAACCGGAGATATCATGGCCCGGGCGACCAATGACATGAACGCGGTCCGCATGGCCACGGGTATGACCCTTATTGCCTTTCTCGACGGGCTCTTTATGACTCTTTTTATACTGATTATCCTCTTCAGAAACTATCCGGGACTGACCTGGATTCTCATCACGCCCCTTCCGCTGGTCACCATACTGATTCTCTACGCCGGACCCCGGCTGGGAAAGCGGTTCCGGGCTGTTCAGGCCGGATATTCCGACATCTCTGACAGAGCTCAGGAGAGTTTGAGCGGCCTCAGACTCATACAGACCTACCGGCAGGAAGAGTACGCCATGAAGCGGTTCAACGAGGTGAACGAAAACTACCGCCGGGTCAATCTCTCCCTGGTGAAGATCTGGGGGTTTTTCCATCCGGTCATTATGTTCTTCTCGGGGATTATTACTTTTCTGCTGATCTTTTTCGGCGGCAAATCCGTTTTGGAAGGCGTCCTCACTCCGGGCGATTTCGTGGCTATCATGAGTTACATGGGAATGCTTATCTGGCCCATGATGGGCGTGGGCATGGTGATAAACTGGCTCCAGAGAGGGGCGGTTGCCCTGGAAAGGATCAATGCCATTCTGGACCGGGAACCGGATATCCGGGACGACGCCGGGGCTGTTTCGGGCCCGGTGGGGGGGGATTTTGTCATTAGGGATTTAACCTATACCTATCCCGACGGGGAGAGCCCGGTTCTTCATGATATCGATCTGACCATAAAGAAAGGCATGACCGTGGGAATCCTGGGGCCTACGGGCTGCGGAAAAACCACTCTGATAAAGCTGCTTCCCCGGCTGCTGGAATCGGAAAAGGGACAGATTACCTTCGGTGATCGGGAGCTCCACTCCATCCGCCTGGAAGAACTGCGCTCCGCCTTTTCCATCGTTCCCCAGACGACCTTTCTCTTTTCCGATACGGTGTGGAACAACATCGCCTTCGGCAAACCCGATGCCCCCCGGGAGGAAGTCCTGCGGGCGGCGTCCATCTCCACCATCGACCGCGATCTGGACAGTTTTCCCATGGGCTATGAAACCCTTGTCGGTGAAAAGGGCGTTGCCCTGTCGGGGGGACAGAAACAGAGAACCGCCCTGAGCCGCGCCCTCCTTCTGGACAGGGAAATCATGATCCTGGACGATTCCCTCTCCGCGGTGGACACCAATACGGAGGAGTATATCCTGAACCATTTCCGCGAATGCCGGAAGGGTAAGACGAATATTATCGTCAGCCACCGTTACACGACCCTGCAGAAGGCCGACTTGATTCTTGTTATGGAGGAGGGGCGGATTGTCGACAGGGGTATTCACGACGAATTAAAGGACAGACCCGGTTTCTATCAGGAAATTTACAACTTGCAGCGACTGGAAGAGGCGGAGAGCCGGGAGGTATTGGAAAATGAGTAATGAGACCGTACTGGATGAATTCCGTGAAGACCGGGACGGACGTTTCAACCCCCGGGTTATGGGGCGTATCCTTTCCTACCTCAGACCGTATAAACTAGTCGTAGCCCTGGCCCTGGTCGGGCTGGTCATCTCTACCGTCGCCTCCCTGCTGGCGCCGGTGATTATTCAGAAAACCGTGGACCAGTTCATCATACCCGATGAAGCGGCCGCAATCCTTTCCAAAGCGGAGAGGCTGGCCGGAATAGAGCGTTATGCTCTTTTTTATCTGGGCCTTCTGATCTTCTCTCTGTTTTTTACCTTTGCACAGGTCTATCTGACCGCCATGACAAGCCAATATGTCATGAGGGATATCCGCAAGGAGCTGTTCGGCCACCTTATCGGCCAGTCCCTTAAGTTCCTGGGGAATACTCCCGTGGGCGGTCTGGTTTCCCGGGTCACAAGCGACGTGGAAAAAATCAACGATTTCTTCACATCCGTAGCCCTGGCCATTCTCAAAGATATCACTCTCATGGGGGGTGTTCTTCTGACTCTGTTCCTGATGAATGCTCATCTGGCCCTTATCGTGCTGGTGACGCTGCCCCCTGTCTTTTTTCTGACCCTGTTCATAAAAAACCGAATCAGGCAGGTGTACCGGGAAGTACAGCATCAGACCTCCCGGGTGAATGCCTTTATTGCCGAATCGGTCGGGGGGATGGATGTTGTCCAGCTTTTCGGCCGGGAAAAGGGTTTCTCCCGGGATTTCGGTGAACGGAACGAAGCGCTTTTCAAGGCCAATATGAATGAGGTATATCTGTATAGTTTCTTCCGGCCCCTGGTAAACTTTTTCACTTCCGTCTCTCTGGGTGTTCTGATTTATTTCGGGACGGGACTTCATAACAGCAGCCTGGTGTCTCTCGGCGTACTGATCGCCTTCGTCAATCTGGTGGAGCAGTTCTATCAGCCGATCCGGGATATCACCGAGCTGATTACCGTTATGCAGTCCGCCATGGCGGGTGGCGAGCGGGTTTTCGCTCTGATCGACAGGGATGAAGCCATTCCCGACGAAGGAACATTCGAGCCGGAGACGGTCCGGGGAGATCTGGTCTTTGACAAGGTCCGGTTCGCCTATAAGGAAAATGAGCCGGTTCTGAGGGATCTGAGTTTTACGGCCCGGGCCGGAGAGACAATCGCTGTGGTCGGTACGACCGGCGCGGGCAAAACCACGATAGCCAATATGCTGGCCCGTTTCTGGGACCGTGACGAAGGAAGCATTACCCTTGATGGGCGGGATATCAGAGACTATTCCCTTCAGGCACTCAGAAGTCATATACAATCGGTCCAGCAGGATGTGACTCTCTTTTCCGGTTCCGTAAGGGAGAACATAGCCCTGGGCAAGGATATTTCCGACGAGGAGATTCATCGGGCCCTGGAGATCGTCCGTGCCGATCATTTTGTCAAGGAACTGCCCTACGGGCTGGATACCATTCTGAGCGAAGGCGCCGAGAATATCTCAGCCGGCCAGAGACAATTGCTCTCCTTCGCCCGGATCTTCGTCCATAATCCTTCGGTGGTGATTCTGGATGAGGCCACCAGCAGTATCGATACGCAGACGGAAACCTGGATTCAGGAAGGTATGGCCAATCTGCTGAAAGACAGGACCGCTCTGGTTATTGCCCACCGTCTCTCAACCATCAGGAATGCCCAGCGTATTCTCGTCCTGGGAAAGGGATCTCTCCTGGAGGAGGGAACTCATCAGGAGCTGATAGACCGGGAGGGTATATATTACAATCTTTATAAGTTACAATACGAACAGGCCGGTCAGTAATTCTGCCTCAGCCGGCCTGTGTAAGAAAAAGGAGGATGTTTCATGATTCAATTGAGTGATCAGGATTTGCAGAAAGCCATAGAGAATGGCGATTTCTCCGAAGATATTCTGGGAAGCCACGAACGGGTGGCCGTCGTACTGACTCAGAGCTGGTGTCCCCAGTGGATGATGATGCGCCACTGGCTTGCTAAGATGGATGAGGATATGCGAATTTACTGGGCCGAGTATGAGAAGATGGACAGCTATCACAGCTTCATGTCATTCAAGGAGAATACCTTCGGCAACCACCTGGTTCCTTATATCCGGTTTTATAACAACAAGGAGCTGGTGGGGGAGAGCAACTACTGCAATAAGGAGCATTTTCTGGATAAAATCGGTCTTTGATCATGGTCCGGGCATATAAAATACCGCCGAAGAGTAGCCGCAGTTATTCTCACCTCCGATAAGATAACTCTGCTTAACAACGGGCTCTATAGGTTTAAACCAGACGGCTCCGTAGGGGAGGAGAGTCATCGGCTCATCGGGATACACTCTTTGAGGTCCCTTCAGAGAGAAATCCTGACCGTTAATCATATAAGTGCCCAGGAAGGGATCCATATTGACCGCTTCCCCTGTTACAGGATCGCAAGGAATATTCCTCGTTTCCCATGAGGCTTCGTTTAGAAAGCGGAACCACTCCTCCAGGGCGCGGTCGGCATCCCGCTCCAGGGCATAACTGATATTGTCCCAGCCCGTATAATTACTGTTCTGAAGTTTTTTCAGGAAGATTTTTCCCCCTTCATCATAACCTCCTTCCTGCCAGAACAGCCAGCACAGAAAGGCCGACAGGGCGCCCCGTTTTCCCACGCTGTCCCGGGCGCCGTTGAGATCGCTCTCTTTGAGGGAATATTTATAGGGCTCTGCCAGATAGCGGGAAAAAAAGGCCATATTCCCTCCCGATTCCCCGAAACCGCAAAGCGATTCGGTCAAATGGGCCAATCCTTCGTCCAGAAAAAGTTCCTCCCCTTCGGGAGCGGCCTCGCCGCCGGCATAGGGGATATAAACCTTACGGGAGTAGTGGATCAGATGGAACAGTTCATGGCAGAAGGTTGCAGTAAGTGAGGGAACGGAGTAGGCAAACCGCTCCGGATTTTCCGAGGGATCTCCCAGATAGACAATATCCATGCCGTTGGAAATGGGATTATATTCTTGTGAGGCGGGATCGCTGCAGAAGGCATAGAAGTCATTGGTATTGAAAAAGCCGACAGCCCTCTCTTCTTTGTTGATCTTAGGCGTGATAAGAATATCTATGGCACCGTTGCCGTTGATATCTTCCCATTCTCCCCAGAGCTCCCTCACACGGTCCAGGCAGAGGGTATGTATATTTTCCCATAGCCTATTCAGAAGCTGCTCATCCCTTTTCGATTCTTTATCAAGCCACAGATTTATTGCGGGCGATTGTAAATAGAGCTCTGCCGTAACCGTACCGGCCGAATTTCCCGATGTATTCGTATCGGCTACGATAAAATCCCTTACTTCTCCGATAAAAGGTTTTAACCCCATGGGACTATTGCTTCTGGATTTAATTTCGAAACGCCCGGGAGGGCTCTGGGACACAATCCGATCCACTCCCGTTTTCAAAAGGAAAAAGTCATCACCCGGAGGGGAAGAGGATTGTGAAACTGCCGCAGAATGCTCAGAGGTCTTTTCTTTCAGAAAAATGGAAAAAGGGGACGTCCCCAGGGAGTAGATAAGGGGAGCATATCTGCCAGGGGAAAGGGTTACCGCGTTTTCTCTCCCGTTTAATTGTATTGCGATGGATTTTCCCATTTGGTAAAGGGGAGGCTGAATCGTAATTTCCACGGAATCTTTATTACCTGAAGGCGTTTGAAGGGTTATGAGATGGTTCCCCTCTGATAATTTTCTGGCGAATCGAAAGGAATCACCCAGGAAACCATCCTGGGATGAGACCCATGCGCAGGAGTCTGCTCCCTCAATACGGGCATCGAAAAAGACCGTTTCCCCCTCCTGATAGATCTGTCCCTCTTCAGGGGCCCTTATGCTGACTTTTTCTTCCGGGGTGGGGTGATTCGGTGCATCGCATCCCGAAAGAAAAAGCAAAGTGAGGACAATAAACGTGATTTCCCTCATCTACTCCTCCGAAAAGTAGAGGGAGGAGCCGCCCTTCTCACTGTAGGAGTAGTAATTCTGATTCCGGAGCAGGGGATCCCCCCCTATGTACTGAGCCTTTATCTGGCAGGAATAATTCCCTTCTCCTGAGAGGACCTCCCCCTGGATTATGGCCGTATTCTCCGGAGATGTCTCCAGATGGACAAGGCTCCCGTTTTTATAGAGACAAATCTGGTAAACCGTGGCTTGGGAGGATTTTTTCCAGGACAGGCGGATCTCATTTCCCGTTCCCAGGCTTTCTCCCGAGAGGGCGGAAGCGCCGGAGCTGTCCTGAAGAAGGGTAATATCCGGACTTTCCCTAAGAACATAATGATCTATTGTCTTGCTATAAGGAGTGTCAAGGAGAGTGCCGTCCACAAGAACGGTGTAATGACCGTCGGCAGAATAGGGAATCTCCCCCTCGTAGCATCCTGCATCAATATCGAAATGCAGTAGATTGACCGCTCCTCCGCTGTTTTCAATCATGACGCGGCTGCCTGTCAGGTAGTTGCCGTCCGGTCCCTCGAGATATACGGATGCCCGGCCGTTATACGATTCTCTTGATTCCAGGATCATATGTATATTCACGGAGCGATCAGAATCTTGCTGGGCCAGGGAACAGCCTGTGAGGCCAAGGCTTATAAGGAGAACACATAGGGTATATTTCATCTTAATCCATCCTGACAGCAACAATTCTTTCTCTTTGAAGTATATAGAGAATATCATCCCGATGAGGCATATAGCGCTGTGAACGGTAGCCGGGAACCCCCAGGTTTTCATTTACCCCCAGAAGCTTGCCCGTTCTTTTATCGAATTTGCGCAGGGCGTCGGAATCCACCACATATACGTGGTCTCCGTAGATGATAGGCTTGCAGTCACGGGTATAGAGATTCTGATCTTCCCAGACGAGCTCTCCCGTAGGAATATGGAAGCATTTTAGGTAGTTGCACCAGGGAACGTAGGCGTAATCCCCGTCAATGGTGATATATTCCCAGCCACCATCGCAGGATTTTTCATAGATAATATCTCCTGTGGCTTTATCCAGAAGGGCTACTCCATCGGCACCAGTGAGAAAGAGTTTGTCACCGTTGAAGAATTGTAGAACTTCTTGACTAATTCCTATCCATCCACATTTTTCCAGAGGGGTATTCCATATGAGATTTCCATCTATACTATAACAGGCAACGGAAAGGTCGCTCTGATGATGCTCCGATAAATTCTTGGGGGATTGATCTTCAGGAACCTTCCTTCCTGCACCACCAAAGTAAGTATAGATTCTGTTATCTTCAAATAAGGGTTTTACTCGAAACGTTCCATTCTTTTGATAATCGAAAAGCAATTCAGCCTTTACTTCTTGCTCTTCTGTATTTGGAATTGTGAGGCCTTTTAATGATATTTTGTATAGTCGGTTGGAAATTTGTGTATAGTCATTATAGGTTATTACACCAGTAATAAATATATCATCATCAATGGATTTAATTCTTTTACCTTGAAGTGGAAAACTCGAGGAGCCTTCGATAGATTGTGTACTAGCCTTTGCTACTATTTCACCTGTTTTTTTATTATAAAAAACCAAGTCTGGTCTGCTGTCACGAAAGCAAATAATATAGTCATTCCAGCAGACAGGTTTGGTTTTAAAACCGTATAACTCTGAATTTCTCCAAAGAAGTTCACCAGTGGACAAATCCGTTGCAGACATGCCGTTTGTTGAGAATTCCGGTGTGTAAAGAATACTACCATCCATTAGGGAATCAAGATGATTTGTTATGTCATAATTATTATCTTTTTTCCAGATGATTTCAGGATAATAGTTCGTTTCAGATTGATCATCCCTATTCGTTACAATGTTTAAAAAGGGACATCCCGTAATTAATAAAAGACATAGTATCAACACCGTGAAATTCAGAGTCATTTTCATTCCATAAAACCTTTTATCTGCATAGCTTGAAGAATTTCCACAATTCTCCCACTCTTTCCATAAATATCCTTCTTCAGAGGCTCTCCCCCGAAATCTCCCTCGCTGAAGAATTGATCTTCCGGAGGTACATTGGACCTGGCATGGTCAACTTTCAGGCTTCGAATAAAGAGCGGATCAGTTCCCGGCAGGGTCTGGGTGCCTACGGCGATGAAACCGTCGTTATCCCGTCCTCCTATAAGGTCGCCCCATCTCTGTTTGTAATTTCCGCACCAGTTGGCGGCTGTAAAGGAGTCCCTTGCCCAGGTATCGTAGCGGTGATGGAGTGGGGGAAACCAGAGGAATGACAAGGCAAGGGACTCATTTCTTATCGCTGAATGATAGAAAACCACTTGGGCCAATGAAACGACGATTTTGATGTTTTTTTCTTTCTCTTCATCATTAGACAACCTGATGGGGTCGTTATCGGTTCCCACAATATGTCCTATCGGTGCATAATCGGGAACCTTACTGGTAATAGTGACATTTGTCCTGTAGCCATAGTCGTTTTTTATCTGAAAGTAAACAAGGGGAACTCCGAATCTCCACTTAATCACCGGCTTCAGATACGTTCTCTTTACATATCTCTCGGTTTTAACATCCTTCTCCTGAATATTATTCCTTACAAAGTCACTTTGTGGTCCCATATCGGTGATCTCCCGTATGGCATCACAGGGGGCGACTGTATTAATGATGGTGTCAAAGAGTTCTTTCATGGGAAAACCATCGCCTCCGAAGTGCTTCGAGATTTTATCATAGAGATAGATGAATACATTCAGCTTGAACTCAATCGGCATTTCATCGTAGAGTTTCCCCATGGCCGTTGAGACAGGAGTTGAGGGGCGTAGAACCGCTGATGCCCCTCTCTCGAATATTTTTATGCTATCCAGAACCCGCCTTCTCATTACCCCGTATCCGGCATCAAGTCCGGCAAAACCGACGATGGGAGAGTCAACGGAAATGACAGCGTCAATATTCTCCTGATATCCATTTTTCATCTTCTGCATATAACCCATAGCTTTCAATCCCCCCTGACTATGGCCGACGACAATCTGGTGGGGGTTCTCCTTTTGGGACGAGAAACCGGGAATATTGCTCTTTTCGTTCATTATTAAGTCCACTTTTTCATCAAGGGATTGGGAGAAATCTCCCCCGGCAAACTGAAATCCTTTTATCCTGGTAACATTGTATTCCATTTCTTCTGAAAAAACTTCGCAAACGGACCAAACAGTTAATATGATTAAAAATATAGTATATTTCATCTATGCTGCCTCCTATAGCACAATTCTGAAAAGGGAATCATCAATTGTATTCAGCTCTATGTTTTCATATAGATCCAGATAGGTTTCCGTATAGTTGGGATCGCTAAGGTCGCCCAGCCAGATTTCCGTATCCTCCGAGGTGATTTCCCCTTCGGCAGCTTTCTTCTTCAGTTCATTCGCCGAAATCAGGGGAACATCTTCCACTGTCTCATACTCTGCTGTAATGCTGTCGGAGGTGTCTATGCGCTCTCCGAAATCATTCTTGTCTATTGTCAGGGTTCCGATCTCGATGGGGCCCTCCTCTCCGGTCTCCGATTCGGCGAACAGAGGATATGTGGTGATGGTGCGGATGGAACCGTCACTTTCGGCAATGACCATTTCGGTTGAGAATAGGGTTTCATCCTCCGTATCGAAGGATACTTTACAGCTTATGATTTCGTCCGATTCGCTTGAACCGTCCGCTATGCCGGGAAAGAAATCCTTAGGGTAGGATAGGGTTAGCAGCCCGGGCGTTGCGTCATTCACGTCAAAGGACAGGCGGCTTGCGGTGTTTTTAATGGTTCCTATATCCATCCGGCCCGACATGGGCAGACGGTCGGATTCAGAAGAGAAAAGGGGATCTCCCTCCGATGAAGGAACGGGATAACGCTCGAGAACTTCGTTTGAGTCGGGATAAATGAGGACCTGTTCTTCCGGGCTGCTGATGATAGAGCGGGAGCGCTGATCGGGGAAAGCTTCGCCGCTGAAGTCCAGTCTTGTGTAGAGAGAGCCGTTTATCATTTTCAGGGACAATCGGTATTCCTGCCTGACTTCCATATCAATGGCCTTCCGGTCATGGGAGTAATAGCTGGTAACGTCGGCGGTGTAGCTGTAGATTTCATCGGCCTCCCTGTCTCCGTTATAGATGGAGACATCACTATCTCTGAACTCATCTGCGGGAGAATCGGTCGATGAACCGGTCATGCTGCATGAAGCAGCTGTCATGAACAGTAGTACCATGAACGGGAATAAAAATTTCTTCATTTAACATTTACCTCTTCTTGTTTTCTATGTACAGGGAGGACATTTTTTGTCGGAATAGGCAGTTTTCGGAGAAAATATTTCTAACGGGGGTCTGCAAGGCGGGGAAGAAAGAAAAAAAGGACTGAATTTTTTACAATTTCAGATATTTATAGTATTATTAAAATCCTAGGGAGGATGTCATGATAATCAGCAAATATTCCATGGGTGTTGGCGACCGTTTCGCTAAAGAGGGAAAAGCTCAGCTTCAGGCTATTAAGAAAGCAGAGGAACAGGGGGTCGTGGTCGCGCCGGTCTGGAATAAATCAAACCGGGAGCACGAAATTATTGGTTCCCTTCCCATTCATACCCGCCTGGAAGCCGACGAGGCTGTTTCGGAACTGGACTGGACCCATGACTATTATGTTGATGCCGACCATATAGGCCGGGGAAACGTGGGCAAGTTCATGGCCCATTGCGATTTTTTCACCATCGATGTGGCGGACTTTATCGGAGCGGAGATCATGGATATTTCCGGCGATGAGATTGAAGCCTTTGCCCTGTCATGCGAGAGATTCGCCGGGGATCTTGTTCTGGACGGTCTGGATTCTCCCGTGAGAATTACGGAGGAGGCAATATTTAATACGGCCCGGAAGTATTACCCCGCCGTGAAGGAAGCCTCGGCTATCTACCGGATGATAGAAAGGGAGAAGGGAAGGGATAACTTCGTAACCGAGATTTCCATGGATGAGACCGATTCCCCCCAGACTCCCGATGAAATGCTGATAATTCTGGCGGCCATTGCCCGTGAGAATATTCCCGTGCAGACAATTGCCCCCCGTTTTTCCGGCCGCTTCAACAAGGGGGTCGATTACGTAGGCAATCCCGAGGATTTCGCCAGGGAATTCGAGGCGGATCTGGCGGTTATCGCCTTCGCTGTCAAGGAATTCGGTCTGCCGGAGAATCTCAAACTCAGTGTTCATTCGGGAAGCGATAAGTTTGCCATATACGGAGCGATCAGCAAGGCCCTCAAAAAGTTTGATGCGGGTATTCACCTGAAGACGGCGGGCACAACCTGGCTGGAGGAGATCATTTCTCTGGCGGAACACGGGGGTGAAGGCCTTAAGCTGGTGAAAGAGATTTATGCCGATTCCCTGGAGCGCTTTGATGAGCTGGCCGGACCCTATGCCGAAGTTATCGATATTAACCTCAGCGCCCTGCCTGCGCCGGAAGTGACGGCCTCCTGGTCGGGAGAAAAGTTCGCCGCAGCCCTGCGGCATGACCTTTCCTGTCCCGATTACGATATGAATCTTCGGCAGATGCTGCATATCGCCTATAAATTAGCATCAGAGAAGGGCTCCCGTTTTTATCCTCTTCTGGATGAAGCCCGTGAACTCTGCGCTAAAAATGTTCATGAGAATCTCTATGAAAGGCACATCAGAAGAATCTTCTTTTAGATAAGGCCCATTCCGTTCATCACCGCCAGTCCCCCTCCTATGGTAAGCAGGGAAAAAAGCGTCGTTACGGTTATTACGTCGGCCGAGAGTTCCGTATCGTTATTCAGGGCTCCCGCCATGGCGAAGGAGGATACCGCCGTAGGACTGCCTGCCAGAATGAACACGACCGCCAGAATCTCCCCGTCCAGTTTGAAGGGAATGGCGGCCGCCAGTACGATGAGGGGGGTGAATATGAGTTTGAACCCGACCGCGCCCAGAGTGGGGAGCCACCGCGATTTGAGTCCGCTTATCTTGAGTGTACCTCCAATTCCCAGAAGAGCCAGGGGAAGGGTCATGCGGGAGAGGTAGGTCAGGGATGTTTCAATGAGCACGGGCAGATGCAGTTTCAACAGGGAAAAGAGGATTCCCAGAACAATGGCGATGATCAGGGGATTCAGCACGATATTCCGGACCTGTTTTTTCAGGCGCTCTTTCCGGTTTCCCGATTTATTCCAACCTGTCAGGGCAAAGACCGCCAGTATGTTGTAAAGGGGAATCAGAAACGCCAGCAGTCCCGCCGCAGTGGCGGAGCTTCGTTCGGGGAGAGCCCGCTCTATAATGGCCAGGCCGAATATGGCCAGGTTCCCCCGCATGGAAGCCTGAACGAAAGCTCCCTTCTGGTCGTCTCCGGAACAGAAGATACCCGTGACTACCCAGGAAAGGAAAAAACCGGCCATGGTCCCGGCGAAAAGGAGAAGGTACAGCTTACCGTCGAAGAGCGAGCCGAAATCGGTACGGTAGACGACGGAGAAGAGAGAAGCCGGCAGAGCAAGTGTGAAAACTACCTTGCTGGAGGTGGTGATAAAAGCATCGTCTATTAGCCCTTTCCTGTGGGAAAACATTCCGACAAGGATAAGCAGGAAAACCGGTATGATAACATTCGCGCTGTAAACTAAGCTGTTCATTGTGTTAATATATGTGGAAAAATCGGTAAATACAAGGTACAATAGCACCAAAAGGATGGATATATGGAATACGTAGTACTTTCCGTTACCGGCGAAGACCGCATCGGCCTGGTCGAAGAACTCACAGAGAGAATCAGCCGGTACGGATGCAATATTGAAGACAGCCGGATGGCCCTCCTGGGAGGGGAGTTTTCCGTTATCATGCTTCTCTCCGGCGATGATGCCGACCTTGAATCATTAAAAGCGAAGGTTCCCGTTTTAGAAAGGGAACTCAAACTTACTGTTCGTGCCAAAGATACCAATCCTCCCCAGCATCAGAAAGGACAGACCTACCGTCTGGAAACCGTATCACCCGATTCGAAAGGACTTGTTCATCAGCTCACCGCTGTACTGAGGGAATATGATGTGAATATCGAGGATTTCAAGACAGAAGTCAAAGCCGCTCCCTGGACGGGTACGCCCATGTTCCATATGAAGGGCACCATCGTCGTCCCTCCCGCCGCGGATATAAGGAATCTGCGGGAGAAACTCATTGAGCTGGAAGGGGAGAAAGAGCTGGATATATTTCTTAAGCCCGTTTAAGTAATGGCGAAACTTCCCCAGAGCATCGGCCCCTTTACCGTCCTCGAATCCCTGGGACGGGGCGGAACCAGTCAGGTTTATAAAGCCGTCCATCCGGAACTGAAGAAAACGGTTGTCCTCAAAAAACTGACTCTCAAGGGTACCGGTACGGTTAAGGAGCGTTTTCAGAGAGAAGCGGATCTGATGATGGGATTCAACCATGAGCATATCGTCAAAGTCTATGATATTTTCAAGGACGGGAGCAGCTGGATCACGGTTCAGGAGTTCGTGGACGGTCCCAATCTGGAGGAGATCATCTCCCGCCGGGGCGGCCTGGGAAAAAGGGAATCCCTGGGGATTATCATTCAGTGTCTCAAGGCTCTGGTTTATATTCATAAACAGGGGGTTGTCCATCGTGATATTAAACCTTCCAATATTTTCCTGACCTCCCGGGGAAAGGTCAAACTGGGAGATTTCGGAATTGCCTCCCGCCTCGACGGGGGTAAGGCCCTGACCCGGGAGGGCGCCGCTCTGGGGACTCCCGACTTCATGGCTCCCGAGCAGGCTCTCGATCCGGCATCCGTAGACGGCCGGGCCGATATCTATGCTCTGGCTCTGACATGGTATGAAGCCTGGACGGGAGAACCCTGGCCCAGGCGCGGAAGGATAGCCGGCGGCGTCAGGTTTTCGGTGGCGGGAAGGCTTCTTCTCAAGGGGGCCAGAAAAAACCGTCTCTTCCGGTTTCGGTCGGCCCGGTCGCTTCTTCTGCAGATACGGCTTTTGCTTTTTCCCCTGCTTATCCGCTCCCGTTCCCTGACTGCGGTGGTTCCCCCCCTGATAAAAAGCGGGGAAGGTTCCGGGACAGGACAGGAGAGAAAAACCGCCCGGGAGAAAGCCGGCATTCCCCGAAAAAAGACCAGGAAACCGGCAGGAATCATTCTGCTGATTCTTCTTCTGGGACTGCTGACGGCCGGCGGCCGATTCGCCTATTATCGATTTCCCGGGGGAGCCCGTTTTTCCCGTTTTTCCGCTGAAATCCCCTATACGGTGAATACGGCCGCCTGGTACCGGAAGGAGGTCAAACTGCGCCTCTACGAGGACCGGGAGGGAGGCATGCACCGGGAAAGACGGTTCTTTCTGCTGGATAGAAGGGACAGCTCGAAACTGGTTACCCGAAGGATATATCTCTCCCGTGGGAGTTACCGCCTGCGCGTAACCCTGCCGGACAGGGAGGAGTGGCATCGTTTTTATCTGGAGGGGAGGGACATGCATTATTCCCTGGAGGCGCTGGATTTTCCCCAGACACCCCTTCTGGTGGATTCGGTCGTTTATGATATTCTGACCGGGGAAGCTCTTTCCGAATCTCATATGGAACTTATCGCAGGGGAGGAGCCGATACCCTTGAGCGGACCCGTTCCGGTTCTTCCCGGAGAAACGACGAAGCTTCTCGTGACCTCGCCCGGATACCAGGATCTGGTTCAGGAAGTGCGTATCGAACCGTCCCAGAAGGAACTGACCCTCAGGCTGGGGCTGCTGCCAGAACCGGCCCGGCTGGTTGTGAAAAGGGGAGACGTGCCGGACGAACCGGGCTGGACAACATCAGTGAAGATAGACGGATCGGCCGACTATCTCTCATGGGAGGGGACGCCCCACTGGGAGCGGATTGATCAGAAGGATCGGGAAATCCTGCTCTATCTGTCACCGGGGAAACATAGAGTGGAAATAGCCCTTTCGGGGGAAGAGAATAGTGTCTTTGCCAAAGAGATTATCCTGGAGCCGGGCCGTACTTATACGGTTTACGGAGAGTAGCTATTTCTTGCGGATGAGGATATCCCGGTCCTCGGGAAGGAGCCGGGCCTTTTCCAGATCTTTTATGAAGCGGGTCCCGTCCTTGTAATATCCGGCGGTTTCTCCGATTCCTTCGCACTTCCCTGTCCAATACCGGTTGAAGAGTATCATTGCGCATTCACGGGCGAATTTGGCAAAGAGAGAAGCCAGCGCCGTCTCCATCGCCTTGCCATCGGCTCCCACCATAAATTGAATGGTCCGTGTCCCCGAACGGTAGAGGGACCGTTCCGCCCTCTCCTCCACGGCCTGGAGCGGTTTTCCCGGAAGAAGGGACAGGAGCCAGTCGCCATAGAAACGCCGTCCCCCCTGACGGTCCACCGTGAGAATCACATCATCTTCCTTCAGTGCTGCGGCCATAAGGGGGTCAAGAAGATCCTGGCACAGAGCTCCTTTATTGCCCGTCCGATCAATTCCTTTGTTAAAGGCTGAAGCCGTGATGAATCGAAGATGCAGCTTTTTGAGGATTATGCCGCGGGTTTCCATCGCTTTAAGAAGTGTTTCCCTGTCACGGTCGATATCTTCCCTGCTGCAGGCCATGGGAAGGGCAAGCTCCTCGGGATGGGCAAACCAGGGAGAGCCGGAAAGATCGTCACCGGTCAGATTCTTCAGAAACTCGCCGAAATGGGGGGGAATCCCATACAGGATCGAGTAGAACGTCAGAACGCTCTTTTCCAGTAAAAGAGGACCCCGTGACGGTGTGTAGAGCTTTTTACTGTCCCCCACGGCGATTTTTCCCTTCTGGGGCGTCTGCCCGACCGCATCATCCAGAAGATCATAAAGACTCTCCTCCCCGCTGAGGAAAAAACTGGTCATCCCGGCGCAGTAAGGCCCCAGAACAGGGCCTAGTCCGGCCTCATCGATTCCGGCCCTTATCATCTCATATCCTGAAAAAGTGTGAGCTTTCCCGGAACATCTTAAGAATCAGTTCCTGGCTTTTCAGAGAAGTCGTTTCGCTGGGGCTGAAGCCCCGTCCTCCCGACAGCGTCCCCTCTTTGATGGAGACGATACGGGTTTTGCTGTCCAGGTTCAGGATAGCCACCATTTTCTGCCTGTTCAGGAGAAGAAGCACGTTCTGTTTCAGGCCTATTTCTGAAATATCCAGAGGAAGAAGGGGTGTTTTTTTCTTTTCAGACGCCCTCTTCCAGGCTTCGATAAGCTCATCGTCCAGATCCTCCGTTTTATCAGCCAGAAGGGCCGGACCGTTAAGAAGGTTCTGGGTATGGTGATAAATCTTTCTCCTGCGCTCTTCCCGTCCGGCATTCCGTCCTGCGGGAGCAAACCTGAGGCATCCCAGAGAGAGGAGGGGGGGATTTTTCAGGCAGACAGCCAGATTGAGAAGACCCGAATATCCCTTCCAGCTTTGATTCAGGTCGGCAAAGACCACGTCAAAGTGCTCCAGCTGGGAGACCAGGGGCAATCCGGACTGGGAAAAGCGGACTCCCTGTTTACTGAAGGGTTTGATGATATCAATAAGCATTTGAAGCCGCTGCTGGGGAGTTACGCCCGGATCGAACCAATCTCCCGTAGAGAACAGCAGTTCCAGGTGGTCAAGATGGATAACGCGGAATCCCCGGGATACATGATAGTTCAGAGCCCTGTCTATATGGTCACGGACTTCCGGTCTGGTAATGTCCAGGGGGAAAAGCGGCTGGGAACCGCGGCTGTCCCGGTATTTCAGGGGCTTTCCCTTTCCTATGAGAAGGTGATGGCCGGTCTTATAGAAAGCCGAATTCCTGGCGCATGTCAGGGGAGACAGACGGATTCCCGCGCGGGCGCCCAGAGGTCTGACCGCATCGGCCATCTCCGTCATGCGGTCGCCAATCCAGGATGCCGGTTTGTCCCAATCACCCCAGGCTGATGCCGCTCCGTAGTCGAACAGATAGAAATCAAAGGTGCATTTCTTTTCTGAGAGCCTTTTCACATCCTGACGGATTAGCTCGAGGGAGGGACGGGGACCGGGCGTGAAAAAACGGCCGTTACCCTGGTTTTCCGCCGACGGTTCCTTCAAGCCGTACCGCGCCGGCTCGATTTTATTATCCTGGATACTCATATGGAGTTCTTTGAGAACCAGATCCTCCCCGGCCTTGATTCTGCTGTCAAGAAGCCAGGTGATTTTTGCCGTCTTTCCTTTGCCGCACAGCTCTATATGCAAAAGACCCTGATCTTTGGAGCCCATATAAATCTGCATAATTTCCTGTTTGGCGTTATTCAGAAAAAAGCTGGAATAACCGCTCTTTTCCTCTTTTTTGATAAGGGGATGCCAGCTTTCGGAAAGAGGTATCCAGAGACTCAGGGAACGTATGATCCCATCACTGTCGGCCTGAATAACCGGCTGTAAGGCATATCCGCTTTTTATCAGTTTGATGCTGAAACCTTCCAGAGAGATCTTTTCTCTCTGCGGTCCTTTTTTTAACGATAGAGATTTATTCTCGCTTAACGTCTGCAGCTGCAGCCTAAAGGGATAGCTTATTTGTAAACTGCTCATTAATCTTATAATAGTGCAATTATGAGGAAATGAAAATATTAAACCCTGCGAGGGTTGATTTTTTTTCCCGAAAGCGTGAATAATTTTATTTCAGCGACTTTGGGGAGGGAAAAATGGTTTCCTGGGATGTATTTGCCTGTATTATAATCAGCCTCGTGCTTATGCTGGTTCCCGTTCCGCTCATATTCATTATGTTATGGCGGAAGAAAGGGTTGCCCGTTAACAGTTTTTTTTCCGGTGCGGCGGTATTTGTCGTCTTCTATCTTGTAATCAGATTTTATCTGACCAATTCTCTGGGAGATTCGTCGCTTCTCTCCCTTTTCCTCTCAGCCCTGGTGGTGGAAGGGGGGCGGTTTATCGGACTGGCGATTCTGCCCGGCAGGGAGGGGCGGAATAACTATTCTCTGAAAACGGGGCTGTCCCTGGCATTAGGGTATATTACAGCGGCCTTCCTGCTTATCAATGCCTTTGAGATGGCCATGAATCTGGTTTATGCCGGAGCGCTTCAGGGATGGGGCATTCTCTCCGATTTTCTTAACCGCTTTCCCCGTGAAAGCGTGGACCGGGTACAGCTTATGATCAGTTCCACTCCTTCCTATACCTACCTGCTGGAACTGCTCTCCCTCTATCTGGCCGTGCCTGTACAGCTCCTTTTAACCCTTCTGGTATTTCAGTTTTACCGCAGCGGGGGGAGCGGCCCCTCCCGTATCGTATGGCTAGTCGGAGCGGTTCTCCTGAACTTTTTCTATTTTCAGGTCGGTTCGTTCGCAGCGGAACCGGGATGGTTAACGCACATTATCTTCCTTTTGCTGATGGGAGTTCTCTCCTTCTGGACTGTTATGAGAGTGTGGAAGGGGGAGTTCATTGATACTTTCGGCACTTCTTAAGATCTGCCTGCCCATCCTTCTGGGCTATTTTCTCAAGACCGTAGGGTACTTTCCCGAGAAACATACGGCTTCGGTACAGCTGTTCTGCGTCCGGGTGGCAACACCCGCCGTCGCATTTGCGAATCTGTTCACGGCGGATATGTCCACGGTTCAGCAGTTTCTTCCCGTCTCTCTATCGGTCTTTCTTTTCACGGGTATCGCCTGGGCTATCTCTCTGGGAGGTACGGCTCTTTTCAAGGTGAGGAGACACCGTCCCGAAATCATTCTGATCATCATATTCAGCAATGTGGGTTATATCGGCTGGGCCATTCTGGATACGGTTCTGGGGGATGCCGGACTGAGAAGGGGGATATTCATCTCTTCTTTCTGGTGGCCCAATATGTACCTTTACAGTATCCTTACCATAATTGCCTGCGGAGGTAAGGGCGGTTTTAACGGGGAGGGGCGTAATATCGCCATGAATATGGTTCCCGCCCTGTCCGCCGTCTTTCTGGGATTGGTCATGAATGTGGCCGGACTCTCCCTCCCCGAGGATATCATGGATTTCCTGAATTCCTACGGAAACATGACGGTTCCCCTCATCCTTTTTACCGTGGGCATGTCTATTTCCCTTAAGGACAGCCTGGCCGATATAAGAAGACTGCTTCCTCTGACCTTCATAAGAACGGCCGTTTCCATCATGGCCATCTCCCTGACGGTACTCATGCTGCCTATGCTGGATGATATAAGCCGTAAAAGTCTCTTCATTGAAACGATAATGCCCGCCGGTGCCGGGATTCTGGTCATGGGGCATGTCTTCGGCCTGGATAATCGTTTCATCTCTTCGGCCATCGCCCTGAGCACTCTGGTCTCCTTTATCACCATTCCTGTGGTAGTGGGGCTTTTCGCCGGGTAATTCCCTCTGAGAGGGAATCTTTCTGTCCGGGGAGGGAATATCCGCATTTTGCCGCCCTCCAGGGGAAAGGATGAAAAAAAAAGAAACTTTTTTTTGAAAGAGGGGTTGCCAAAAAAAACAGAATTTGGTATAAACATGCTCACGCAGCAAGTGCAGCTGCAAAAACTTGAATGTGCGAAAGTAGCTCAGTTGGTAGAGCCCCACCTTGCCAAGGTGGTTGTCGCGAGTTCGAATCTCGTCTTTCGCTCAATTTGTTAAAGCCGTTTCCCATGGGAAGCGGTTTTTTTTTGCTTCCCCCGATACCCTGTCCCCCAGTAAAACTTCTTTGACAAATGAAGAGACCGGTGATACTCTTTTGACGGGGCCCGTTAGTGAAATTTCTCATCAAGATTTTCCTTGTCTTTTTTTCCGTGCTGTTCATACTGCTTCTCACTCTTTCACTGAAGGCAATGGCGGGGTTTACAATCGCCGATGGGGAGCAGGACAGGTCTCCCGAATACTCCTATGCGTTTTTTCTTCCCGCCCTGGATTATCCTTTCTTCGACAGCCTTAAAAAGGGGGCTCTTGACGGAGCCGAAGATTTGAACTGCCTCATTACGTTCTATCAGATAGATACGGAACCGCTCAGTTTGAAAATGGCCCCCTATTCGGGAACCGACGGGGTCGCCCTTTATGCTACCGCCGAAAACGAGCTTCTTTCGGAGGGGGTGGATAGGATTCTCCAGTCCGATATTCCTCTTCTCTATCTTGAGCATAAACTGTCCCATTCGGCCTCCTTTTTTATCGGAACGAACAGCTACGAAGTGGGAAAGAAGATAGGGGAGCTGGTCAGAAGCAGGGAAAGGGTGAGCCGGACCTGTGCTTTTATTTTCAGCGATAAGAGCCCGGGCCTTCTTGCCGACAGATCACTTGTGGAGATGGGGTTCAGGCAGATTATGGCCGACCGTATTCCGGAACACCTGATTTTTGAGATAACCGACAGAAATCCTCTGGATGCGGAAAGTCTGGTCTACCGCCTTCTTCGTGAGAATCCCGAACTGGATACGCTGGTCTTTACCGATCCCAACGATACCCTGGCCGCCGTCCAGGTTCTGGTGGACCAGAATCTGGTGGGAAAGGTTGATATTGTCGGTTTCGGAGACGAGCCGGCTGTGGTGGATTATATTTCCAAGGGGGTCATACGGGGAACCGTTGTCCGGGATCCCTATCATATCGGATACCAGGCGGTGGAACTGCTCAAGGGGATTTCCGAGAAGGGAAACGCATCGGCCTATGTGGATATCGGCACAAGACTGATTTCCCAGGTCAATGTGGGTTTGTACGGGGAGGTACAGAGTGGGGCGGAGTAACTCCCTCAGAACAAGGCTGGCTCTCTTCTATATCCTGAGCATGGGGGTAACGGGTCTCTTTCTCGGAATCATCATGCTCCTCTCCCTGCAGCTTCGCCAGATGGCCGACCGCCAGTTCTCCGACGAGCAGAGGCTCAGGGACCTTCAGACACGACTTGAGAATATTCAGGAGCCCCTTTTGGGCTTTCTTTCCAGCTGGTCTTCCTCCTCCCTGTCCGAGCTGCTTATCATGACCGAGGGGCTCAAGGGGGAAATCCCCGTGGACAAGCCTCTGACCCGTGAACCGGATGGGCAGAACCAGCGGGAGATCTATTATCTAGCCGAAGCCTATCTGAACCAGATAGACCTGATTATCGGGGAGAAGAGGGGGCGCAATATTACCGCCTATACGGTGAGCTACGAGTTCATGCAGGAGCTCTACAGCCATATCAACCACCGTATCGATAATGCCAGGCTGACCGGTTTCCGCCGGGGAATGGACAGTTTTCAGGCTTTTCTGGACCTTTTCGGGCGGATGCAGAAGTACAATCTTCTCCTTATGCTTACCGGCGCGGGCATCGCCTTTTCCCTCCTTCTCCTGACGGTGGACCGGATCACCAGCCCCATGTATGAGCTTTCCCTCATGGCGGAGCATCTTTCCCGGAATGAGTTCGATCAGCCCGATCTTCATTTGAATACGGTGGACGAAGTAAACCGGGTGGCCGAAGCCTTCAACGATATGAAGCACAATATTCACCACTACATCGATGAGCTCAACAAGCAGCGGGAGATGGAGCTGAGGAACCTGCAGATGGAGCAGATGCTCAAGCGCATGGAGCTCTATACCATGCAGGCCCAGATGAATCCCCATTTCCTCTTCAATACCATCAATACCGGGGTGCAGCTCGCCATTATGGAGGAGGCGGACCGGACGGTGGATTTCATGGAGACCCTGGCCAATCTATTCAGGCACAACCTCAAGGACAAGCAGTTCTTCGTTTCCCTGCGTCACGAAATGGACGGTCTGGCTTCCTATATCTCCATTCTGAGGATCCGCTTTTCCAAGACCAGGGACTTTGAGATGAGTTACCCCGAGGCGATCCTGGACAGGTATAACGTTCCGGCCATGATTATTCAGCCTCTGGTGGAAAATTCCGTCGTCCATGCTTTCAAAGACCATGAAGGCCGTGCCAGGGTATCCATTACCCTGACCTTCGAAGATCCCTATCTCGTCTTCTCCGTACGGGATAACGGTTCGGGTATTCCCGAAAGGACAGTGGAAAAGCTCCTGGAGAAGCACTCTCTGGACTACAGCGTGGAGTCCAAGGTGATGGGACTGAATAACGTCATTCAGCGGCTCTATTTTTTCTACCCGCGCCAGGAGAATGTTGTGGCGATCCACTCCCGGCCCGGTGAGGGAACGGAGATTCTGATCCGCATCAATACGGAGGTCGAACCGTGTATGACGTTATGATAGTCGATGATGAAGAGCCGGTCCTCGAGAGTTTCTCCTTCATTCTGGAGAAGGGGGTGGATTCCTTCCGGCTCTGCGGAAAGGCGCGTTCCGGGGTGGAAGCCATTCAGATGGCGGACGTCCTGAAGCCGGATGTGATATTTATGGATATCCAGATGCCCGGTATAGACGGACTGGAAGCGGTACGCCAGATAAGGGAAGAGAACAAAAGGGTGCTGATTATACTGGCTACGGCCTATGAGCGCTTTGATATCGCCCGTGAAGCCATAAGCCTGAACGTTCACAGCTATCTGGTGAAACCGGTAACCAGGAGGAAGATTACCGACGAACTTATCCGCGCCAGAGCCAGTCTGGATCAGCAGGCGGCCAGGAGGCGTATGCTGCTTCAGCAGACCCGTACATCCGAGGAGTCCGTAAGCAGGGAGGAATTGGATTTCGTCCGTTCTCTCAGCCGGCCCGCCTCGGAGGAGGAACTGCGGTTTATCAGGGAAAAATGGAATCTGGGGGCGAAGAGGGGACGAATCGTGCTCCTTCATAAAAACGGAGCGCAGTCCATGGGGGAGAAGCAGAAATGCTACTGCCTCATCAGGGAGAAGCTCCTTTTCAAAACGCGCTGCTTCCTCTCCTACTCGGGAGACCGGGGGCTCCTGTTCTTTCCCCAGGAAAAACAGCTGTCCCCCGTTCCCGATATCATAAGAACGGTTCTCCGGGACCTCTCCTATGAGGATATCACCATGGGAGTAGGGGGAATCTACCCGATTGAGGAGAGCTACCTTTCCTATGAGGAGGCCATGGAACCCTTCGCTCTGAGGGAGGAGGATGAACGGCTTTATGAACTGGAGCAGATAGGGCGTATCCTGGAGCTGGTTGAAAGGGGAGAGAGGGAAGAGGTAAAGGAGGATCTGACTTTTTTCGCCGAAAGCGTATTCCTTTCCCGGGAGTTTCCCGTCGCCCTGGGGAAAATGACGTCCCTCTTCTCCATGATCCTCGAAAAACTGGGGTTTTACTCGACCGAGAATCAGCGGGTCCTGCCCATCTACCCCGCCGAGGAGATCATGGTGCTGAAGAGCCGGGAAGAGTGGGAAGCCTGGTTCCATCACGGAATGGACAGGATTCTGAAAGCCATGGTACCCCTGCAGAAAAAAGAACTGCCCGCTCCACTCAGGAGGGCCATCGACTTTATTCAAGAGGAGTACGGCGGACAGATTTATCTGGGATCCGTGGCCGAGGAGTGCGGCGTTTCCGCCAGTTATCTGAGCCGTCTTTTCTCGGAAAATCTGAAAACGCCCTTTGTGGACTATCTGAACCGGTTCCGGGTGGACAGGGCGGTGGAATATCTGAAAAAGGGGACGACGGTCAAGGAAGCGGCCTTTCGTGTCGGATTCGGCGATCCCAACTATTTCAGTAAAATATTCAGGAAGTATAAGGGGATATCCCCTTCGGAGTTATAATATGAAAAAAATCGGAAAGGGAAAAACTGTGCTCCTTCTGCTGATAGCGGGAATGCTGTTTTCCTGTTCAAAGCGTGCCGAAGAGGAGGGGCCGGTGCGTATCGGGTTTTCCGCCGCCACGGAGACGTTTCTCCTGGAAAGGTGGGACCGGGATATCCAGATCTTCCTCTCCTCCGCACGGGACTGGGGCGCGGAAGTTATCATGCAGAAGGCCGAGGGAGACGCCCAGGGGCAGATCCCGCAGATCGAATATCTGATAGAGCAGGATGTGGATGTGCTGGTGGTCATTCCCCATGATATGGAGCTGCTGGCGGGGGTTCTGAAAAAAGCGGAAGACCGGGGTATTCCTGTTCTGGCCTATGACAGGCCCATTATGGGAATTCCCATCTCCGGGTATATCTCCTTCGACAACAGGGAGGTGGGCCGGCTCTTGAGCCATGCCCTGATAAGGGACGTTCCCGAGGGAAACTATCTGATCATCAACGGTTCAGTAAGGGATAATAACAGCTATGAGGTTAACAAGGGGGTGTATGAAGTCCTTAAGCCCTCCATCGATTCCGGGAAGATTCATATCACCCATGAAATCTGGCTTGATGAATGGAGCTACGATGAAGCCCTGGAAAAGATAGAAAAAGTCTTCCAGGAGACCCAGGACATTCAGGCCATATCCGCCGCCAACGACCAGATAGCCGATGCGGCCATTCGTGTCTTGTCGGAAAGGCAGATGGCGGGACAGGTGGCGGTTGTGGGACAGGATGCCGATCTTCTCTCCTGTCAGCGGGTGGTGGAAGGGACTCAGCTTATGACAGTATACAAACCGATTCCCCGTCTGGCCCAGAGGGCGGCGGTACTGGCCGTGTCCTTTGCCAAGGGTAACAGGCCCGAGCCGAATAAAACCCTTGATAACGGATCGGGGACGATGATCCCCTACTATGTGGAGACTCCCGTTGCCGTTTTCAAGGAGCAGATGGATGAAACGGTTATCAAGGACGGGTTCCATTCCCGGGAGGATGTCTACCGTACCTATAAGTAAAATCTTTACCACAAGATTTTCCCCGGGGAAGCTATTGTCTGACCAGTGCAGGTAAAAATAGGACAGAATTTAAAAAAAATCTCCTGTTTTCCTATTGGAAAACTCGGTTCATACTATTTTCATAAACGTTCAAAAAGGAGTTTGTTTATGAAAAAGTTATTTCTCGTGTCGGTTTTAGCTGCATCCCTCTGCGGAGCCGGACTTTTTGCCAATGGAGGAGGAGAAAAACTCGATATCGGCCTTGCCATGCCCGAAACCCATGTTGAAAGATGGCAGAAAGACGGAGCCTCCCTGCTGGAAGATGCCACGGCCAAAGGCTACAAAGCCGAGGTTGCCTACGGCGATGCCGATCAGGGAAAGCAGAATCAGCAGATCGAAGACTTCATCACCAAGGGAGCGAAACTTCTTGTTATCGGTTCCGTTAACGAAGGAGTAGGATCGGTTGTTTCCGACGCAGCCAAGGAAGATATCCAAGTTATCGCCTACGACCGTCTTATTACCGGTTCCGGTGACTATGACTACTATATTACCTTTGATAACTACAAGGTAGGACAGTTCCAGGGACAGGGCATCGTAGACGCTCTCGCACTGGACAAAGCCACCGGTACCAAATTCATCACTCTTTTCGCCGGTTCCCCCACGGACAACAACGCCAACTTCTTCTTTGACGGCGCCATGTCCGTACTGAACCCCTATATCGAAAAGGGCGTTCTGAAAGTTGTCGGACCCTATCCCAAGACTTCCGCCGATAAGAGCAATTTCACCAAAATCGCCACGGAAAACTGGAAAGCCGACATCGCCAAGGCCAGAATGGAAAACCTTCTGAACAACGATGCCAACGACGTCGTTCTGGATGCCGTTCTTGCTCCCAATGACACCCTGGCCCGGGCCATCATCGAAGCCTGTTCCACCGATGCCAAATATGACACCACGGAAAAACTTCCTGTCGTAACCGGTCAGGATGGTGAAATCGCCTCCGTTAAGTACATCCGTGACGGAAAACAGGCCATGACCGTATTCAAGGATACCAGAAGCCTGGCTGCCGCCGCCATCGAGCTGGCCGACGCTCTGCTCAAGGGAAATGAACCCAATATCAAGGGTGCCCGTCTGGATACCTCTTCCTACAATACGGGGAAGAAGGTTGTAAAGTCCTACCTCCTCGAGCCTGTTATGGTTACCAAAGACAACTATGTGGAAGTATTCCTTTCCAGCGGATATTACAAATCTGAAGATCTGCAGTAATCGGGTATAACATTTGAGGCACCGCCGGCTCTCTTCGGGTCATCGTCTCGGGGAGAGCCGGCTTAAACAGGATTAGAAAGGTGAGTGAATACATATTGGAGGTCCGAAATCTGATAAAGGAGTTTCCCGGAGTCAGAGCTTTGGACAACGTAAATTTCAAAGTGAAAAAAGGTGAGATCCACTGTCTGGTTGGGGAGAACGGCGCCGGTAAATCCACCCTGATGAATGTTATCAGCGGTGTATATCCCATTGGGAGCTACGAGGGTGACGTCTTTCTTCACGGCAACAAGACTCACTATAAAAGCGTTAGGGAGAGCGAGAAGGACCGCTTGGCCATTATCCACCAGGAACTGGCTCTGAGTCCCTATCTTTCCATTTTTGAGAATATTTTTCTGGGTCATATTAAAACAAAGACCGGTATTATCAACTGGGATAAGCTGATTATGGATTCCCGGCCGTTCCTGGCGCGGGTCGGGCTGAATGAAAACCCCGAGACCATCGTGAGCAAAATCGGCGTGGGCAAGCAGCAGCTTGTTGAAATCGCCCGGGCCCTGTCCAAGAATACGGAGGTGCTGATCCTCGATGAGCCGACCTCCTCACTGAATGACGACGAAAGCGATAAGCTTCTGGATCTTATTCTGGATCTGAAGAGAGAGGGGATCACCTGCATCATGATCTCCCACAAGCTTAATGAAATTATGAAAGTGGCCGACACCATCACCATTCTCCGTGACGGCCAGTCCATCTGTTCCTATGACAAACATACCGACGAGGTGGACGAGGATATTATTATACAGGGAATGGTCGGAAGGGACATGACCCACCGCTATCCCGAGAAAACCGCCAAGATAGGCGAAACGGTCATGACCGTGGAGAACTGGTCGGTTTACCATCCCGATTATCCGGACAAGAAAGTGGTGGACAACGCCAGCTTCCATGTCAGGAAAGGGGAAATCCTGGCTTTCTGCGGTCCCATGGGGGCGGGAAGGACGGAACTGATGATGAGCCTTTTCGGTAAAGCCTACGGGTCATCCTGCGAAGGCAGACTGGAGATAGAAGGAAAGGAGATGAATTTCCATACCCCCATGGACGCCATCGCCTCGGGCCTGGGGTATGTTTCCGAAGACAGGAAAGACCTGGGTCTTATTCTCATCCAGGACGTGAAGACGAATATTTCCAATTCCAGCCTGAACAAACTCGCCAAATGGGGCGTACTGGACAAGCAGAAGGAAATAGGCGAAGCGGAGAAATATAAAAAGGCTCTGAATATCAAAACGCCCAATATCTACCAGACCGTGCGGAACCTTTCCGGCGGTAACCAGCAGAAGGTTGTTCTCAGCCGATGCCTGCTGGCCGAGCCGTCCATTTTCATCGTGGATGAGCCGACTCGGGGCATCGATGTGGGCGCCAAGTATGAAATCTATACCATCCTGAATGAGCTGGCCGCCCAGGGAAAGAGCATCATTATGATCTCTTCCGAGCTGCCCGAAGCACTGGGAATGGCGGACAGGTTTTATGTCATGAACGAAGGTCTGATCAAGGGAGAGCTGATGCGCGGCGAGGCAACCCAGGAAAAGATCATGAAGATTGCGCTCAAGTCTTAGTGAGGAGGTTACCAAAATGACAGAAGCGAAAAAAGAGGACTCCTTCTGGGAGCTTGCCAAACATAATATGCGGAACTATTCCATGTTCATTATGCTGGCCCTTATCATTGCCGGATTCGCCATTATGACCGGATCGGTAAATATCAATGCCAGAAATGTGACGAATATTTTCATCCAGAACAGCTACATCCTGGTACTGGCCGTAGGTATGGTGCTGGTTATCATCATAGGGAACATCGACCTTTCCGTAGGGGCCGTCGTGGCTATCACCGGAGCCCTGGGAGCGATGATCTACAACACGGGCCTGGGAGTTTTTCCCACGATCATTCTGACCATGCTTATCGGAGGTGCCGTCGGTGTATTCCAGGGTTACCTCATCGCCTTTATCAAGATACCCGCCTTCATCGTGACACTGGGAGGGATGCTCCTCTTCCGGGGAGTCACCTATATCGTCACCAACGTGACACCCGTATCCCTCAGGGATGACAAGTTCCGGGAAATCGCCTCCGGTTCCATATCCCCCGAGATATTCCAGGTCGGCGGTCTTCATCTGTTTCCCCTGATTCTGGGTGTGCTGCTCATGATTTTTTATGTCATCGTGTCGCTGAGGGACAGAAAACGGAAAATCGTCAACGATTTCCATGTCCTGCCCTTCCGTTACTTTGTCATCAAAGCGGTATTCCTCGGCCTGGTCGTCTTGATCCTCTGCTGGAAGTTCGCCAATTACCGCGGCCTTCCCACCGTATTCGTCGTTCTGGCCATCGCCATTGCCGTCTACATGTTCATAACGAAGAACACGGTCTTCGGTCGGTATATCTACGCGGTCGGCGGTAACGCCCGATCCGCCAAGCTGTCCGGTATCAATTCGGAAATGGTTACCTTTCTGGTCCATGTGAACATGGGAATTCTCTGCGGGCTCTCCGGTATCATCTTTACCGCCTATATGAACTCCGCTCTGCCCCAGGCGGGAAACATGTTCGAGCTGGACGCCATCGCCTCCTGTTTTATCGGCGGCGCTTCCGCTTCCGGCGGTATCGGCACCATTATCGGAGCCATCACCGGAGGTCTCGTTATGGGTGTTATCAACAACGGTATGTCCCTTATGAACATCGGTGCCGACTGGCAGTACGTGGTCAAGGCTTCCGTTCTGCTCCTGGCCGTCTGGTATGATATCTATACGAGAAAGAAGGCGGGCGTTGTGTAAGGCGAAAAGCGCGTACTGAAAAGATACGTTTGAAAGAAAAGGAGAACGGTCCGGCCAGAGTTTTTCTGGTCGGACCGTTTTTTTATGCAAAGGGGAGTGAGGGTGTTCGCACCGGCGGGAAAATCTCGGGTGACTAGCCGTCCAGGGCGCTGTTCGCCTCGGGCGTCGGAATAATCAGGCTGCCTGTCATAAGCCCTTTCTTCAGCTTTATATCGAGAGCTTCCCTGAGAACGTCCTCCACCCGTTCCACGGGAACGAATTCCACATCGTTCCGTATCTCTTCAGGAACATCCTCCAGATCGGGCAGATTGTCCTTGGGAAGCAGTATACGCTCGATTCCCGACCGGTGGGCGGCGATCACTTTCTCTTTAATCCCTCCCACGGGCAGCACGGAGCCGCGCAGGGTTATCTCGCCGGTCATCGCCGTCTTCGTGTCCACCGGCCTGCCCGTCACAAGGGACGCTATGGCCGTGAAAAGAGTGATGCCCGCGGAGGGACCGTCCTTGGGAGTAGAGCCGGCGGGAACATGGATATGGATATCATTGGCGATGAAATCGAAATGGGTAATCTTCTCGGCAAGGCGGGATCGAACAAGGCTCAGGGATATGCGGGCCGACTCCTTCATCACGTCCCCCAGCTGCCCCGTCAGGGTCAGGCCGCCGTTTCCGGGCATGAAGGTTCCCTCTATGAAAAGGATATCCCCGCCCACGGGCGTCCAGGCCAGTCCTGTCACCACGCCGGAGGGAGCCGATTTATTGGCGCTGTCCTGGCGTACGAGTTCTCTTCCCAGTATGTCGTTCAGGTTCTGCTGCTTGACGACAAAGGGGAGCTCGACACTTTCCGATACGATTTTTTCCGATGCGTAGCGGGCGGCCGCGGCTATCTGTTTCTGAAATCCCCTGACTCCCGCCTCCCGGGTATATTTATCAATAATCAGCTTGAGAGCACCGTCGGTAAAACGCAGCTGGGACGAATCCAGCCCGTGTTCTTCCAGCGTCTTTTTCACCAGATGGTTTTTTCCTATGCGGAATTTCTCCGGATTGGTGTAGCCGTGTACCTGGATAATTTCCGTTCTGTCCAGAAGGGGACCGGGGATACTGTTCAGGCTATTGGCCGTGGCTATGAAAAAGACGTCGGAGAGGTCATAGGGCACTTCAAGGTAGTGATCGGAAAAGGTATTATTCTGTTCCGGATCAAGGATTTCCAGAAGCGCGGAGAAGGGATCGCCCCCCTGTGAGGAGGAGATCTTATCCACTTCGTCCAGAACGAATACGGGATTTTTCTGCCCCGCTTTCTTCATGGCCTGGATGATTCTTCCGGGCAGGGCGCCCACATAGGTCCTGCGGTGACCGCGAAGCTCCGCCTCATCCCTGACTCCCCCCAGACTGAGCCGTTCGTAGGGCCGGTCAAGGGCTTTGGCAATGGATTTTCCCAGACTGGTCTTTCCCGTTCCCGGGGGGCCGACCAGCAGGAGTATGGAACCCTGCTTCTCTTTTTTCAGCTTCATGACGGCCAGGTGCTGGATGATTCTTTCCTTCACCTTCTCCAGGCCGTAATGTTCTTCTTCCAGAAGGGTGCGGGCCTTTTTGAGGTCTATATCCTTAACTTCTTCCCTTTTCCAGGGGAGGGAGACAAGGAGATCCAGATAGTTTCTGGCTTTGTTGTACTCGGGGCTGCTGGTCTCCATCGTATCCAGTTTGGCCAATTCACTCCGCGCCGCCTTTTCCGCTTCCGGCGGCATTTCGGCTCTGAGAATCTTATCTTCGTACTGCTCTTCCTTGTCCTCTTCGTTAAGCTCTTCCCTTATCGCCTTCATCTGCTCCCTGAGCATATTCTTTCTGTACTGGCTGTTGGTTTTCTCCTGGAATTTCTGGGCTATCTCCATCTGTATGGAGAAGGTCTCTTTCTGAAGCAGGAGCATGTCTATGAAGCTCATGGCCCGGGAGCGCAGAGAGGTCTCTTCCAGCAGAGCCTGCTTTCTGGCAATATCCACCTGGATATAGGGAAGAACACTGGCTATTATCCCGTTCAGGTTATCCATCTGCAGGAGGGGTCTGATGAAATCATCCGCACCGGAGAGATGTTTCCCCGTCTCCTTTATAACCTGATGAATATACTTCATGATCTCATCTTCCCCTTCCCGGGAGAGATCCGTTTCATCCAGCCTCAGATCATGGGTAGCAAGGAACTGCTTCTCTTCCAGAACGATCTCATGCACATCTACAATCGCCTGACTCTCAATGTGAAGAAGGAGGCCCCCCTTGTCCGTCGGGTCGGCCCGGGATATTCTGATAATCGTGCCTACCGGATAAAAACTGTGCGTGCTTAACCGTCCCTGATCGTCTTTTTCCTTGACGGTAAGGGCGATAACCGGTACCGTCGTCATATCCGCTTTGCTCTCCAGAGCTTTTCTCACCGTTCTTCCCACCGTTATCTTTGTCTTTATTCCGGGAAAAAGCACCGTGTCAAAGAGGGGGAGAATCAAGTTTTTTATCTTTTTATCCATATCCATGGTTATCTCCTGTTTCTGCCTTCGGTTCAGAAAGGAACCGTTAGGAAAAAGTACTAATTAAAAAGAATAAGGTCAAATATAAATTTGACAGCCCTAAACGTCTAACCTATGATTTAATGGTATGATAGAGGACAATAACAGGCCCGAGACAGACGGGGATGACTGCCGGGAAAAGCTGAAAAGATACAAGATTGAGCACGAGCTGGACAAGGAGCATATTCTGCAGCTGGAAAAGCTTCTGAACCATGATCCCGATACGGGGCTTCTGCAGAGGCATATTCTGACGCGCCGCATGAACTCCCTCATCAGGGACGGCTCTCAGCCCTTTGCCTTCGGGATACTCAGACTCGATAAGAATTATCAGAGGATCCGCCATACCCGGGACAGAATGAAAGTCCTTCTCTATATCACCACCGAGCGGCTCAAACCCATTACGGGAGAGGATAACCTCTATCAATCAGACCGGTCGGACGAGTTCCTTTTTATCCTGACCGACTGCCGGGATAAGGAAGAGGTGGAGCGGCGCATTAATCTGATGATAACCCGCGTCTCCGAGCCCCACAACCCTCCCGCATCGGATCTGACCTTCGGGTGCAATGTGGGCGTCGCCCTCTATCCCGAACATGCCCGGTCACTCGATGAACTGGAAGTGAATGCCGAAATCGCCCTGGGGATTTATGAAGAAAAAAGCTGGAACGGATTTATTTATTCCCCTGAGATCGGCGAGGCCCACTACGCCAATCAGTCTCTGGAGTATCTCCTGAGAAAATGCATTCTGAATAATTTCGAAGGATTTCATGTGGTCTATCAGCCTATTGTGGACAGGAACAAGCAAGTCCGGGCCTGTGAGGCACTCATGCGCTGGGATGCACCGGGGCATGGGGCGGTCCGTCCCGACAAGTTCATCGACCTGGCCGAGAAGAGCGGTCTTATCAATTATCTGGGGAAGTGGATTCTCTACAAAGCCCTGTCCCAGGTGAAAAGATGGAGATCGGAGTTCAAGCATGACATGATCGTATCGGTCAACCTTTCCCCCATCCAGCTGGAGCAGGAGAATTTTCTGGAGACCATTCTTACCGCCCTGGAAGTTATGGGCATCCCCGGCGAAGCGCTCCATCTGGAGCTGACTGAGAGGGCTGTGATTCTTAACCCCCAGGAGATAAAGAAGAAGCTCTCGGTCCTCCAGAAAGAGAAAATCGAGATAATGCTGGATGACTTCGGAACGGGATATTCCAGCTTGAGCGTCCTGAATAATCTCCCTATCAACACTTTGAAAATCGCCAAGGAATTTGTCGACCATGTTGTCACGCTTCAGGAAGCCCGTGAGATGATAGGGGTCATTATGGATATTTCCCGTACCTTCAAATTTACCACCCTTGCCGAGGGAATTGAGACACAGGAACAGTTCGATTTTCTGGTAGGCCAGGGCTGTGAACTTATTCAGGGATATATAACCAGTCCGCCCGTGGGAGCAACGGAATTTGAAGAACGATTCCTTTAAGTGATTCACTTCCGTTCTGATAATTAGTATATTAAAGAAACAGAATCTACCTTTGGGGAGAGAATAAAATGGATAAAATGAACGAAATGGGACTCATCGGTTTGGCCGTAATGGGACAGAACCTTGTATTAAATATGGCAGATCATAAGTTTTCCGTTGCCGTTTTCAATAGAACCTGGTCTGTGACTGAGCAGTTTCTGGCAGGACCGGCCGCTTCCTACGATAATATAAGCGGATATGAAGAGCTTCAGGATTTCGTTGAATCCCTCGAGCGGCCGAGAAAGATAATGCTTATGGTCAAGGCCGGTAAAGTAGTCGATGGTGTTATTGAACAGCTGCTGCCCCTCCTGGAGAAGGGCGATATTATTGTGGACGGGGGTAACTCCTATTACGGCGATACGATTCGGCGCACCGCCGATCTCCGGGACAGGGGAATCGTTTTTATCGGTTCCGGGGTCTCCGGGGGAGAAGAGGGCGCCCGCCGCGGTCCTTCCCTGATGCCGGGAGGCAATAAGGACGGGTGGGAAAGCATCAAGCCCATCTTCCAGTCCATAGCCGCTCAGGCCGATAACGAACCCTGCTGCGACTGGGTTGGTGACGAAGGGGCAGGACACTTTGTCAAAATGGTTCATAACGGAATCGAGTACGGGGATATGCAGCTTATCTGCGAGGCCTATCAGCTCATGGGTGAAGGACTGGGACTGTCCGCCGACCGGATGTCGGAAATCTTCGGCGAATGGAATAAGGGCGATCTGGACAGTTACCTCATAGAAATCACCGCCGATATCCTTTCCTACAAGGAAGGGGGAGAGCCGCTGGTGGATAAAATCCTCGATACGGCCGGCCAAAAGGGTACAGGGAAGTGGACCGGCATAACCGCTCTGGACAAAGGCGTGCCCCTGACCCTCATTGCCGAAGCGGTTTACAGCCGCTGTGTGTCCGCTATGAAAGAGGAGAGAGTCCGGGCTTCCCGGGTTTACGAAGGACCGGGGCGGGAACTGCCCGAGGGCAGCGAGTTTAACGACTCATTCGTGGGTGATTTTATCGGCCAGATAGGGAAAGCCCTTCTCGCTTCCAAGATTATCTCCTATGCCCAGGGCTTTATGCTGATGCGTGAAGCGGCCGGGGAGTACGGCTGGGATCTGAATTACGGGGGGATCGCCCTCATGTGGAGAGGCGGCTGCATTATCCGCAGTACCTTCCTGGGAAAGATTCGTGATGCCTATGACAAGAATCCTAAGCTGGAAAATCTTCTGCTCGATGACTATTTCAGGGATCTGATCTCCGATTGTCAGAACGGCTGGAGAAAGGTCGTCATGAAGGCTGTTGAGTGGGGGATTCCCGTTCCCGCCATGTCTTCGGCCCTCTCTTTCTTTGACAGCTACCGTTCCGCCCGGCTTCCCTCCAACCTGCTCCAGGCTCAGAGGGATTACTTCGGCGCCCATACCTATGAGCGGACCGACAAGCCCCGGGGCGAATTTTTCCATACCAACTGGACAGGCTCCGGCGGGGACGTCTCTTCGTCAACCTATAACGCCTGATCCCCGTCACTGACCAGGCGGATATCTTCCCCCTCTTCCGTCAGTCGCCATTCCGTACCGGTCAGGCGACGGCGGAAGCGGCTGTCATGGCTTACCAGGAGGAGGGCCGTATCCGTCTGAACCAGGGCCGATTCAAGAATGGTTATCGAGTCCAGATCCAGATGATTGGTCGGTTCGTCCAGAATTATCAGCACCGGTTCGGTCAGAAGTCCCCGGGCGATGAGGAGCTTGCGTTCCTCTCCCGGGCTCAGATGTCCGCTTGACAGGAACTGGTCCGGATTTCCCCCAAGGCGTGAAAAATAACTTATCAGGGCTCCTCTTTTATCGGGGGCCATCTCCTCCCAATCCTCCTTCATCGATTTTTTTTCCCTTTCCCCCGTCTCCTGGGGAATATAGAGAATCCTGCGGTCCGGTGATGCCCCTTTGAGAAGGGTTCTTATCAGGGTCGTTTTTCCCGTCCCGTTATCCCCTGTCAGGGCAATTCTGTCTCCGGGGCGGATAATCAGCTCCTTATGGTAAAGCCGCTTATTCCCATTGAGTTCAAGAACGCCTTCCCCAAGGGAAAGAATCCGGTCGCCCTTATAGACGGCCGTTCTCTGGGTGATTCCGGTTTTCCTGACTCCTTCGGTCCTGAGGGAGGAGAGCCTGTCCTCGGCCTGTGATATCCGGCCGTCCATCTGTCTGAGCAGCTTGCCTCCCGTTCCGTCCTTACCGCTGATACGGGCCAGATTTTTCTTAAACCGGCTGTCGTGATCCTTAAGATCCAGGCCCGCCTTGGAACGGCGGCGCTGCTGTCCTTCGGCAAGAGTCCGCCTGGCCCGGGCTTCCCTTTCCAGCCGGGAAACCTCCCGGACCGCCTCGCTGCGCTGTCTGGAAAGCGCTTCGTTCTCCCGGATTTCCTCTTCCATACAGGCTGTCAGGGAACCCGGTCTGAGACGGGCTTCCCCCTTTCTCAGGAAAAGATGGGCCTTGCAGAGATTATCCATAAAATCCCGGTCATGGCTGACGATAAGGCCTATTCCCCCGTACTGTCCCAATGTTTCGAGGATAAGCTGCCGGGAGGATGAGTCAAGGTGATTGGTTGGTTCATCCACGAGAAGGAGGTCCCTTTCCCTCCAGAGGAAAACGGCCAGCTGGAAGCGTTTTCTTTCTCCCTGGCTCAGGGTATCCCACCGCCAGGCCCAGTCATGGTCGAGTCTGAGAAGGGAGAAGAGACGGCCCGCTCCGTTATCCCTGTCGTAAAGGGCACCGGTAAACTCCTCCCAGCCGGGGGGAAGAACGGCCGTCTCCTGGGGACAGTAGGATGAAGGGGGCGAGATGATTTTTCCCGAATCGGGAACCAGAAGGCCAGCGGCCAGTTTCATGAGGGTTGTTTTCCCCGATCCGTTGACCCCTGTCAGTCCGAACCAGCCGGGGAATAATTCGAAGGAAATGTTGTTGAGAACCCTTTCCGCCGATGACGGATAGGTAAAGGATACCGATTGGAATTTAAGTGAAGACATGTTTGCCTCCCGATTGATCATAGGGGGCAGATAAAGAGGGCTTTGAGAATCCCCTGCCGGAACCCGACCGGTTCCCTGTCCGATTCTCCTCTTAGTTTCTGTCTATCAAATTCCCGTCCTCCTCTGGGTTTATGGGGAATCATATCCCCTCTCCCTGTCAGGGAAAAGGGATAAAACGGTGGGAACTGTTCTTTCCCGTCAAATCACCAGTCCTGCAAGGTGACTCTTTTCAGCTCTTTGGCCTTTTCTTTCCCCGCGAGATACTCCACCAGGGCCAGGGCGAATTCCGCCGCCGATCCGGGCCCGCGACTGGTAATCAGATTGCTGTCCCGTACCACCCTCTCCTCGGAATGGCGGGCGCCGCTGACCTGGGCTTCGAATCCGGGGTAGCAGGTGAATTCCCTTCCTTCCAGAAGTCCCGCTCCCCCCAGAACTACCGCCGGTGCGGCGCAGATGGCTCCCACCAGCTCGCTGTCGTTATAGACCCTTTTAATCAGCTTAACCGCTTCTTCCGATTCGGCTATATTGGCGGCGCCGGGCATTCCCCCGGGGAGGACCACACCGTCCAGATCGTCGGGAAGTTCGTCCAGAGTCATATCGGCTTCTATGGTAATATCGTGGGCGCCCGTTACGGATAGACCATTTACTCCCGCAAGAATGACTTCCACTCCCGCTCTTCTGAGAAAATCAGCCGGAGTAATGGCTTCCACTTCTTCAAACCCGTCTGCCAGAAGCAGGGCAACTTTTTTCATGCCTTTCTCCTAAGGCAGGTAAACCTGCCGTCCGTTTTAATTCATTTTACGGGAGAGGTGCGAATAAATCAAGAATTCTTCCGATCCTGCCGTTATATTACTATTATGAAGCGCAGAATCTTTTCTTTATTCCTGCTTATCTCATCCACACTGATTTTCGCCGGAACCGCGGGGGATATTATCCGCACCGCCTCTAATCTGGTAGGGACTCCCTACCGCTACGGGGGAGTCTCTCCTTCGGGGTTCGACTGTTCCGGACTGTTATACTACCTTTACGGAAATGTCGTTCCCTCCTTTCCCCGCACCGCCGCCAGCCAGGCCGGAGCCGGTCAGTTTGTGAACAGGAATGATCTGAGGCCGGGGGACCTGGTTTTTTATGCCACCGGTTCGGACCGTACGGCCGTTACCCATGCGGCCCTGTATATCGGTGATAACGCCCTCATTCAGGCTGTTTCCGCCGGCCCCCATACGGGGGTGGTCATAACCGACATGGACGAGAGATACTGGAGAAACCGTTATGTCACCTCCCGGCGCGTCCTGCGTCAGGAAGTGCCTTCCGGTCCTTCCTCGCCGACCGTACCTGAAGAGCTGCCCTCCGTGGCCAAGGAAAGGGTCATAGACAGCAAGGGACAGGAGAAAACGGTGGTTACCATCGGAACCAGAAGATTTACTCTTATGTCCTGGGAAGAGTGGTATGCGGCGGAGCAGAAAGCCCTGGAAGATAAGAGGGAAGAGGAAAGCCATATTCTCGACGAGGACCTGTCGGACTTCGAGAAATGGAAGAAACAGAACTCTCCCGGCTGATCGCTTGTTACTCCCGGACCCGTCCGTCCGGATACGCCCCTTCCTCTCGGAAACGGGTGTTAATCAGAATATTCGTACAGGTCCAGAAGGGCAAAGTCGAAGTCTATTTCCAATAAGGATGCGTTGTACCCGACGAGAACTATCGAACTGATATCTACCGTTTCTTTCTCAAAGTCTTCTCCGCTCCCCTGGTTCCAGGGGGCTGTATTAAAGCCCGAGTAGGGAAGGCTCCCCGACGTGCCGTTCAGGTTTGTCCAGTAATATTTTGCCTGTGATTCGTTATATAGACCCAGGCGGAGGTCTGTGCTGTTGGTGTTTCTTATTCTATAAGAAATTCCCTCTCCGCTCAGGGTCACCCCATCCGTTGTACTTTCGCTAATATTCTGGTCAAGATTGATTCCCAGCATGATGCTGGTGGATGAGGAAGGATCCACCGGTAATTTTCCCGTTACAGCCAGCTCTCCCCCCGCAGGAAGGGCGTTGAAATCCGTGGGTGTAAAGGTTACGCCTGGGGAACTGCTGATCCAGGCATAACCGGACCAGTCGCCGCTGGTTATGTACCCCTGGGCCCCCACATTCATAATCTGCCCGGGACCCTTGTCTGTACCCGTGTCCTGGCACGAAAACAGGAAAAGAACCAGAAGGGCCGGGAAAGCCTTCTGCAGTTTCATTTTCTTCATGGAAACCTCCGAAACAATGTTTATTATTAAATTTAGCACATCCCTTCCGGAAAAAACAGGCAGGGAATGGCTTTACCTTCCTCTTGCCCTTCGGGGTAGGCTTTAGTATAATGGGCGCAACAGAAACTGACGTGTGCGCGGCCTTATACGGTGTAGGGCTGCCGGGATGGAATCGACCATCGGGAATGTCAACTGTCTATCGTGCGTCTGGGTAGACGGGAAATCTTATTTTTCAGGAGTGATGTGATGAGTGTTTTTCACGACTACCTCAAGAGTACCGATAATCCCGATCCCGGTTTTATCGCCTATCTGGCTTCCCTGACCAAAGTGGCGGAAGTCGCCCCCGAAGTGGCGGCTGCAACCGTTAAGGAACTGGCCGATCAGAGAAGTTATCTCAAGCTGATCGCCAGCGAGAATTTTTCCTCCCTGTCCTGCCAGCTGGCTATGGGCAACCTTCTTACCGACAAATACGCCGAAGGTTTTCCCTGGCATCGTTTCTATGCAGGCTGTGACAATGTCGATTCCATTGAAGACTATGCCGCCCGGAAGGCCTGCGAGCTTTTCGGATGCGATCATGCCTTCGTACAGCCCCATGCCGGTGCCGATGCCAACCTGATCGCCTACCTGGCCGTTCTCAACGCCAAAGTGGAAGTTCCCGCTCTGGAAAAGCTCGGCGAGCTGAATCCCTCCCACCTGAGCCAGGAAGACTGGAATAAAATCCGGGCCGAACTGGGAAACCAGAGACTCCTGGGACTGGACTACTACTCCGGAGGTCATCTGACCCACGGTTACCGTCATAACGTTTCCGCCCAGATCTTCGATGCCTATACCTACACGGTCAGCAAGGAAACGGGGCTTCTCGATTACGATGAAATCGAGAAGATGGCCATGGATATTAAGCCGCTGATTTTTCTTACCGGCTACAGCGCCTATCCCCGCAAAGTGAATTTCAAAAGAATGCGCGAGATCGCCGATAAGGTCGGAGCCGTGTTCATGGTAGATATGGCCCACTTCGCCGGACTGGTGGCGGGCGGTGTTTTCACCGGTGATTACAGCCCCTTTCCCCATGCCCAGATCGTGACCACCACGACCCATAAGACCCTGCGCGGTCCCCGGGGCGGTATGGTTCTCTGTGACAAGGAGTTTGCCGAAGCGGTGGACAAGGCCTGTCCCATTGCCATGGGCGGTCCTCTTCCCCATGCCATGGCAGCCAAAGCGGTAGCCTTTACCGAAGCGGCCAAGCCGGAATTCAAGGAATATGCTGCGAAGATCGTGGAAAACTGCCAGGCCATGGCGGCCGCCTGTGCCGAACGGGGGCTGAAAATCGCCACCGGCGGTACGGACAACCACCTGTTCCTGATCGATGTGACTCCCCTGGGGCTCAACGGGCGCCAGGCCGAGCAGGTTGTCCGCGAATGCGGTATAACCCTGAACAGAAACTCTCTGCCCTTCGATGCGAACGGTCCCTGGTACACCAGCGGGCTCCGGCTCGGTACCGCCGCTGTGACTTCCCTGGGAATGGGCAAGGAACAGATGGTCGAGATAGCCGATGTCATCGCCACCGTCCTGAAGGCGGCCGAACCCACGATCCTTACCAAAGGGGAGAATGCGGGTAAGCCGAGTAAGGCCAAGTACAAGATCGATGCCTCCCTGGTGGAAGAAGCCCGGGGCCGCATCAAAGCCCTTCTTGACCAGTTCGTCCTCTATCCCGAGATAGACCTTGAACTGCTTGAGAAGGCATTCTGCTGATATATTAGCTTTTCCGGCGGCTGTTGAATGAACCGACAGCCGCCGGTCTAATCGATTCCGTCCGGAGAAAAAGTAAAAAATGAGAAAAACCCTCGTCGTGGGAAACTATGCGGATAACGTGTTTGTTGCCGATATCGCTCATCACCTGAGACAAAAGGAAAACTATCAGGATCTGATTGCCCTGAAGGATTTCCATAACAGTGAGTTCTGCCCCCGTTTCATCCTGGGAGACAGAAATGACACGGAGCTTGTCGGCCGGCGGCTGGAGGGGCATAAGGTTCTCATCGTCAGTACTTCTTCGGGGGCCATGAACCGGAATGAGATGGCCATGAGGAATTTTCTGATAGCCCGTGCCGCCCGGGAGAACGGAGCCGAGCGGGTTTCCCTTCTGGAACCGGACCTTTTTTACAGCGCCCAGGACAGGGGACCTCGGCCTGAATACGGTCAGACCCTGTTTAAACGGGATATGAAGGATTACGAGAAATTTGACGGACAGCCCTTTTCGGCGAAACTTTATGCCGATCTTCTGAGGGAGTCCGGTGTAGATCAGGTTTTCACCGTTCATAACCACAGTCCTTTTTCTCTCAAAACACTGTATCAGAAGCACTTCAACGGTATGTTCGTCGATCTTCGCCCTATGGATCTTTATGCCGACTATCTCCGTTCCAGCGATGTTATACGGAAGGACAGTCTGGTTATCTGCGCTCCCGACAAGGGCGCCCATGAGTTCGCTTCACAGCTGGCCGAAGAGCTTTCGGACCTACCCGCGGGATATCTGCGGATGAGCAAGGAGAGAAGGGGGGAGAGGGATGTCTTCGTGGAGCCCGATGCCTCCTCCCCGCTGAAACTGGCCGATGTGGAAGGAAAAGATGTGGTTGTGGTGGACGATATGGTCAGAACGGGCCGCACTATACTGGAAACCTGTAAGGTCATCCGCAAGGGAAAACCCCGGAAAATTGTGTTTCTGGTGACGCACTTTTACTCTTCCCGGGAAGGACGTACCCTCCTGAATGACAGTGTCATTGATGAGATCGTCACGACGAATACGATACCCTCCATTCTTAACCGGGATGAGCAGGGACGGCTCCGCCACAAGATGGTTGTCCTTCAGATCTCCCGATGGATCGCCCATAATCTGTTCCTGAATCTCCAGCCCGGTTCGGAAGGACTGGAAATGCCCCACTACGTTGAGGATATGTCTTCCAAAAATCCCCGGTGGAAGGGACGATACGGCGCCCGCTGAATCAAGGGCTTATCATGTTATTTTCTCATTACGTAAAGGCGGAACTGGTCTGTATCCTGGGCTTTTCTGAAATCGTATCCGCCGTATGCCTGGAACTGCCGGAATCCGGTTTCCGAGGCAAGCCGGCGGATATCTGCCCTTTTAAACGGGTATAGGGTGTGGATGTCGGAGGACTTCTCCCCCGTTGCGAGATCTGTCAGCTCCGTATTGAACAGGAGATTCTGCCGGGGGCCGGCTGTATAGAAACGTGAAAAGTTAACCCTGTCCGTATGGAGATCGATGAACTGAAAGTCCTTTCCCATGGAAGGATTATCGTAGTTCAGAATCTGAATGACGAGCTGTCCCATGGGACGGAGCTGTCCGTAGGTATGGGCCATAAAGGAGTTCAGGGCCTCCATGCCCTCCAGATAGGCCAATGTGTTACCGAAGCAGAGAATCATATCATAACTGAATTTCTCATTGTAAGCCAGGTACGAGGCCATTTCGAAGTGGAGAAAATTCACTTCTCCGGCCATGTTTCTCTCGGCTGCTTTGCCGATGGCCTGGAGAATCATTTCGTTATCCAGGTCTATACCGGTAAGTTTTCGTCCCCCCTTCCCCAGGGAAAGAAGAAGCTCTCCCGTGGCGCATCCCAGATCGAGAATATCGGCTGCCCCCTCGGGCAGCAGTTTTTCCACAAAATCCGTTTTCGCCCGGGGATGGGGGAAGAGACGGTCGTATTCACCGGCTATTAAACTATACATATTCATATTAATCTCTCATATGAATTGTAGTCTCTTCCCCATGTAAAAGGCAAAAAAAACGGCATGAAAACTGAAAGAGGAATAATCCCGCCAAGTTATAGGCATATAACCTGCTTTGAAATATCCTCTTTCAGCTTTCAGCTTTCAGCTTTCAGCTTTCAGCTTTCAGCGTGGATTTAATCTTGTCCTCCACCATGGAGAGGTTGCCCAGATCCATGGGAAGAATAACCTTGCTGTCCTTTTTCGCCAGGCTCTTCATCTGATCGATAAAATCTTCGATGACCTGGAGAGAGGCGGCCTCTTCCCCTCCGGTGAGGGAAATGGCATCGGCCACTTTGGAGATACTGGCGGCTGTCGCCCGGGAAACAGCCAGTATTTCGGCCGCCCTTCCTTCCGCTTCGTTAATCAGCTTCTCCTTCACACCTTCCGACTCATTGATCATCCGTTCCATTTCACCCTGGGAGCGGTTGATCCGGCTGGTCATGGAACCTTCCGATTCCAGTATCCGGGCACGTCTTTCCCGTTCGGCCTGCATCTGCTTTTCCATGGTGGCGAGAATGGTATCGGGCACCTGGATATTCTGGATCTCGTAGCGGGAGACTTTGATTCCCCAGGGATCGCTGGCTTCGTCCACGCTCTGAACGATGGCGCTGTTGATCGCATTCCGCTCTTCAAAGGTCGTATCCAGCTGCATCTTTCCGATGACCGATCTCATCATGGTCTGGGCCAGCTGTACGGTGGCGTATTCGTAATCCTTGAGACCGGGGGTGCGCAGGGCCTTGGTTATGCCGTAACTGGCCTTCACCGGATCGACAACCTGGAGGTAGAGAACGCCGTCCACGAAGATTCTTACGTTGTCCTCGGTAAAACAGGGCTGAACCGGAACGTCCAGGGCTTTCTCTTTGAGGCTGTGCTTATACCGGACCTTGTCGATAAAAGGGACCAGTACATGGAATCCCGCCTCCAGGGTGCTGGAATATTTTCCGAGCCGCTCGATGACCCAGGCCTGCTTGGCCGGTACGATACGGATGCACTTGAAAAAAGTCACCACCGCGATGATAACCGCCGCTGCGATCACTATGGTATAAAATATCTGGGGCGTCATTATTTACCTCCCTTTTCGGTAACGGCGGGGATGACCGTCTGGAGAAGAGATTTGACCTGGGCCGCTTCGAGGGGTATGACCTGGGTTTCCGCCGTATCAAGGATTTTCCCAAGCTGCTGGGTATATTTGTTGATGATGCGGATTTTCCTCGCCTTGTCTCCGTTGGGCCGGCTCAGGGCTTCGGCAATCATTTTGATTCCCTCCGCTGTGGCGTCGGCCTGGATCTCTATGGCCCGGGCTTCTCCGTCCGCTTCGTTTATTCTCTTCTGCCTCTCTCCCTTGGAAAAGTTGATTGCCTCTTCCCGGGCGCCCTTGGATTCGTTGATCTGGGCCTGCTTGAATCCGTCCGATTCCAGAATATCCGCCCGTTTCTCTCTTTCGGCGGTCATCTGCTGTTCCATGGCTACTCTGACGGAGTCGGTGGGGTCCAGGTTTTTGATTTCGTAACGGGTTACTTTGATTCCCCAGGGATCGCTGGCTTCATCAACCGATTTGACGACGGCGTTGTTTATGGTATCCCGTTCGGAAAAGGTCTTGTCCAGCTCGATTTTACCCACCTCCGATCTCATGGTCGTCTGGGCCAGCTGACTGGTGGCATAGCGGTAGTTCTCGATGCCGTAACTGGCTTTTTCCGGTTCTATGACTTTGATGTACAGAATCCCGTCGACCGAAACCTGAACATTGTCGTTGGTAATGCATATCTGGGGAGGAACATCGATAACTTCCTCTTTCAGATTCACTTTGTAAGCGGCCTTCTGAACGACGGGGATGATAAGGTGCAATCCCGCGGCCAGAGTCTTCTGATACTTTCCGAACTGTTCTATTATCCAGGCTTCCTGCTCCGGGACGATTTTCACCATCTTGAGAAGCAGGATGATCACCAGAATAATCAGAATCAATGTTCCTGTCATTATTCTTTCTCCTTAGTACGGACCGGAGGTTTTCATTTTTTACTGCCGGCCGTATTGATTTTCTTGTTATTTTTCGGATTCCGGGAGGGAATCCTCTATTTCTTCCACTATGAAACCCAGAGATTCCGTATCGCTCTTCCCTGTTATTTTTACCGTTTTGCCCTTGCCGATAACCCGGCCGCTGTGGGCTGTCCAGCTGGTCCCCCGGAATTTAATCCTGCCCGGGGCATCCGGTTTGATCCTGTCTATCACCAGGGCCTCCTGGCCGATCCAGCTCTCCTTTTCCGTCTGGAAAATCCGCCCCTTAAAGGTACCGGAAAAGCGGTTGCGGAGGAAAAAAAGAAGTACGGCGGAGTAGCAGACCCATATGATCAGCTGCAGCCAGAATATATCCTGAAGGGGAGGGAGTACCAGAACTGTCACAAGTATCAGCAGAGCGCCCACACCGAAAAAAAACAGTATAAAGCCGGGAACGGCAATTTCCGCCAGGAGAAGCAGAGCTCCTGTAATCAGCCAGAAAAAGGTAATTTTGTCCATATCCCTAACTATAGACCCTAAGAGCCTTCCTATCCATAGTTTTTTTACATTGCCGACATAAATCCCCCTTTCGGGTGAGGTTTTTAAGAATCGGCTGTACTAAAGAGGGTTAATGCTTCATACTTACCGGAAAAAGTCAGGGGTTGTTTAAGGATGGAAAGGGAAGCGGTTTACAATGTCAATTCCGAAGTGGGGCGATTGGAGGCGGTTCTTCTACATCGTCCCGGCAAAGAACTTGAGAGGCTGACTCCCCAGTATCTTGAGGAGCTGCTTTTCGATGATATCCCCTGGCTGGGAAGGATCCGGGAGGAACACGATATGTTCGCCCGCACTCTGGAATCCCGGGGCTGCCGTGTTTATTACTATGACAAACTGCTGACCGAAATCTTTGAAAGTGAAGAGGTCCGCCGGGAACTGGTGGAAGAGCTGGTGAAGTTTACCAGGATTAATGCGCTGAGGGAGGGGAAGGCCATCGGCGAGTATCTGTTATCCTGCTCCCCGGAAGAACTGACCGGCATCGTCATCGCCGGTCTGCATAAGAATGAAGTGGATCTTTTGGGAGTGGAAAGGAGTCTTTCCTATTATGTCACCGATGACTACCCCTTTTACATCAATCCGCTTCCCAATCTCTACTTCACCCGTGATCCCGGAGCCGTTATCGGAAAGGGGCTTTCCATCAATTCGATGAGAACTCCGGCGCGCAACAGGGAATCCTTGCTGCTTTCCTATATCCACCGCTACCGTTTCGGCGGGGAATCCTCGGCCCGGTGGTACGATTACACTCTCCCCGATCCTATAGAGGGGGGGGATATGCTGGTGTTGAGCCCCTCTGTCCTTGCCGTCGGGTGCAGCGCCCGGACATCGGCCCAGGCCATAGAAGTTCTGGCGAAAAATCTGATTCACGGGCCTTCCTCTGTCAAGGAAGTCCTTGTTCTGCAGATTCCCTTTCGCCGGGCCTATATGCACCTGGATACGGTTTTCACCATGGTCGACCGGGACAAGTTCATCATTTTTCCCGAAATCAGGGAGAGCGTGAAGGTCTTCCGTATCACCGGGAGGGGCGGTGAGGACGGTTCGCTGGTTATCAGGCCGGAGGAGAATCTTGAGAAGGCCCTGTGTGAAAGCCTGAATCTGGACGGGGTATCCCTTATCGCCAGCGGAGGGGGCGACAGAATTACCGCCGCAAGAGAACAGTGGAACGACAGTACGAATACTCTGGCCATAGCCCCCGGTACGGTTGTAACCTACAGGAGGAATACGGCGTCCAATGACACGCTGAGGGAGAACGGCATTGAAGTGGTGGAGATCGAAGGCTCCGAGCTTGTCCGCGGCCGGGGAGGTCCCCGCTGTATGAGCATGCCCCTGAGAAGGGCCGACCTCTAGGGAAGCCTTTTCTTTTTTCTATGGAAAAGGACCGGGCTTAGTGATACAATTACCCCATGAATCCTTTTCAATTACAAACAAATAAAAAGCTCGTTTTCGGCTGCGGAGAGAGGAAGAAGCTTCCTGCCTTAATCAAGGAATTTCCCGCCGGTCCGATAGCTCTGTTCACAGGCAGGAGCGTCGCCGCTTCCGTGGAAGGTAAAGCCTTCATCGAGGAGATCGGCCGGAGCGCCAAGCTTTCCCATCATATTATTTCGGGCGAGCCTTCTCCCGCCGCGGTGGATAAAATCGTAGAACAGTGCCGGGGTGAAAAGACCGCGCTCGTCATAGCCATGGGCGGAGGCAGCGTCATAGATGCGGGAAAAGCCGCCGCGGCCATGTGCTGCGAGAAGGGCGGTGTCAAGGATTATCTGGAAGGGGTGGGAACGAAGACTCCGTCCGGGGAGACCCTGCCGCTTATCGCCCTTCCCACAACAAGCGGGACGGGCAGCGAAGCGACGAAAAACGCCGTTATCTCCGACAGGGCCGAAGGGTACAAGAAGTCCCTGCGCCATGATAATTATATTCCCGACATCGCCCTGGTCGATCCCGAATTGACTTTGAGCTGCCCCCGGTCGGTCACCATGGCCTGCGGGCTGGATGCCTTCTGTCAGCTTCTGGAATCCTACTTCTCCACCGGTTCCTCCGTTCTCACCGATACGCTGGCTTTCGAGGGAATGACCCGGCTGGTGCGATCCTTTCTGCCCGTCTGCGGCGAGGGGGCGAATGATCCCGACCTTCGGGCCGATATGGCCTATGCTTCCTATCTTTCGGGAATTACCCTGGCCAATGCCGGGCTGGGGACGGTTCATGGAATGGCCGGTCCCATGGGCGGACTCTATGAGATCCCCCACGGAGTGGCCTGCGGTCTGCTTCTTAAACCCGTCATGGAACTTACCTTAAGGAAGATCGCCATCAAATGGCAGACAGAACGGTGGGAAGGCAAGGTGAAGAGAGTCGCCCGGCTGCTGTCCGGCAAAAACGCCGGTTCTTATAAAGATGGTGTGGAAGCTATCCTTCAGGCTCTGGATTCCTGGGCCGAGCAGCTTGAGCTGAAGCCCCTTCGCCAGTACGGCATCGAAGAGGAAAGTCTGGGCAGAATCATCGTTCAGTCCGGGAATAAAAACAATCCCTATGCCTTGACGGTGGAAGAGATGGAGAACGTACTGCTCTCTGTTCTGTAGTCCCGGAGCAGAGGAAAAATCAATCTGTTGACTTTTTCAAGGGAATCATTAAACTGTCCAATTATGGGTAAAAATGTCCATTTGAAGGTCTGAAAGTAAAATCTGGGGAGAAATTATGAGTATTACTGAGCTGATGACCGAGCTGGTATTCCAGGTCGGCGTCATACTTTTCGCTGCCAAACTCGGCGGTATGGCTATGAAGAGAATCAAGATGCCTTCCGTTCTGGGTGAGCTTCTTGTCGGTATTCTTATCGGACCCTATGTACTGGGAGGGCTGTCGCTTCCCGGTTTTCCCCACGGACTTTTTCCTCTGGGAGAAGGCTTTTCCGTCAGTCCCGAACTGTACGGCTTCGCCACGGTCGCTTCCATCATTCTTCTGTTCCTTTCCGGTCTGGAAACGGATCTTTCCCTTTTTCTGGCCTACTCCGTAAAAGGGGCCATTATCGGTATCGGCGGGATCATTGTCGCCATGCTCAGCGGTATGTATGTGGGGGCTCTCATGCTCCATACGTCCCTTTTTACCCCGGTCAACCTTTTCCTGGGAATTCTGTCGGTGGCCACAAGCGTGGGGATAACCGCCCGGATCCTGTCGGAGCAGAGGAAGATGGGATCCCCCGAAGGTGTGACCATCCTGGCCGCCGCCGTTATCGACGACGTTCTGGGTATTATCATGCTGGCTATCGTACTGGGTATGATCGCCGTTCTGGGAGACGGGGGCGGTTCCATCAACTGGGGAGCCATCGGACTGATCGCCCTCAAGGCTGTCGCCGTCTGGCTGGGATTCACGATTCTGGGGCTTTTTTTCGCCCGGCGGATAAGCAAGGGACTGAAATTCTTCAAAGGTCAATCCGCCATCGCTCTGATGGCTCTGGGACTGGCCCTCTTCATGGCGGGAATCTTCGAGGAAGCCGGTCTGGCCATGATCATCGGGGCCTATGTGACCGGTTTGAGTCTCTCCCGCACGGACATCAGCTTTGTAATCCAGGAAAAGCTGGAAGTGGTGCACGACTTCTTCGTCCCCATTTTTTTCTGCGTCATGGGAATGATGGTTGATGTGGAGGTTTTTACCAATCCGCAGGTGATTATTTTCGGTCTGATTTATTCCCTGGTTGCCATTGTCGCCAAGATTATCGGCTGCGGCGGTCCGGCTCTGTTCCTGAATTTCAACAAACTGGGAGCCCTCCGCATCGGTGTGGGAATGGTTCCCCGCGGAGAGGTCGCCCTCATCATCGCCGGTATAGGAATCGCTCAGGGCATATTGAGCAGCAATCTCTTCGGGGTGGCCGTTATGATGACCCTTATCACCACCGTCGTTCCTCCCCCCATCCTCACCGCTTTGTTAAAAAGCAGCAGGAGCGGGACGCGCAAAGAGGAAAAAGGTGATAACCGGCTCGAGACGGATTTTGATTTTCCCTCACAGGAACTGCAGAGTTTTGCCACCTCCCAGATTATTGACGAGTTCGAGAGCCAGGGTTTCTTTGTTCATGAATGGGATGTGGGTCATCCGGCCTATCAGATACGGAAAGATGATGTGTTTATCACCATGAATATCCTGGAAAACAAACTGAACTTCATTTCCGATGCTCAGGATGTGCTTTTTCTGAAAACCCTCGTCTATGAGAAGCTCTTGGAGATGCAGGAGACGGTTAACAAGCTCAAGGAGCTGGCCAAGCCGGAACAGCTGGGAAGGGAGTTGCTCTCCGAGGATACCAGTGCGGGAGGGGGAAGAAAGGAGGATAACTTCTTCCGTGATATTTCCCTCGATTGCATAAAAATGGATCTGGAAGGAAACGATAAGGAATCCATTATTCTCGAGCTTGTTGATCTGGCAGAGAAATCCGGTAAGCTCCTGGACAGGGATCTGGTCCAGAAATCCGTCTTTGACAGGGAAGCTTCCATGAGTACGGGGATGCAGAACGGCATCGCTCTGCCCCATGGAAAATCCGACGGGGTGGACTGTCTGATTCCCGTCGTGGCCATACACAGGGAAGGGGTGGACTTCAATTCCCTGGACGGAGAGCCGAGCCGTCTCTTCTTTATGATCATATCCTCCAGGAACACCTCCGGCCCCCATGTCCGGTTTCTGGCGGCCATAAGCGGTATTCTGTCGAAAAATGAGGTGGTTGAACGGATTCTGAACTGCCGGACTCCCGAGGAATTGAAACAACTTCTGATTGATGAGGCCGTATCGAAATAGTACAATAGGAATGTGAAAGGAAAAAAATACCTTTTATTCCTATTCTTTCTCATCCTCTCCGGTAATGCGTTCGGAGAGGAAATCACGGTCTATGCTCTTGAGGCTATGCCCTACTGCGGAGTAGTGAAGGGGATAGCCCAGGGAATCGCCATTGATATTTTGAATGAAGCCGCCAACTACGGCGCACCTTCCTTTACTTTTCGTTTTGATATCCCATGGAAGCGGGCTCAGAGTCTCATCCAGGATCAGGACGAGGGACTTTCTGCCATTATTCCCTTCTCCTTCTCGGAACAGAGAAAGGGGGACTACACGTGGATATCTCTGCTTTGTTCCCGTCACTTCAGACTATATTCACTGACGGATTGGAATCTCAGGGAATATGGGGCGGATTTTTCGGTAGGACTTGTCAGAGGGCATGTACTCATCGATGTCCTGGATAATTTGGGATGGGGCAGAATCGATTCGGGAGCCGAAAACGCCGAGGCGAATATGAGAAAGCTGGCCCTGGGGCGGGTCGATGGGGTGGCCGATTCCGATTTGATTGCCCTTTATTACTGGAATAAAGTTCTCAAGGACAGACGCCCCTTATATGAGGGAGAAGAGATAGGGGACGCCAATGACATTTACATTGCCTCGGGAAGCGATTTTCCCGAAGACATCGCCCGGCAGATTGATCATGCCGTTGATCTGATGCGGGCGGATGGGAAGATCGACGAGATTATTGATAAATGGATAAGGTAAGATATGGGCGGGCAATAAAAAAGGTCATCCTGTGGATGACCTTAGCTTTAGTGGAGGTAAGGGGAGTTGAACCCCTGACCTCTTGAATGCCATTCAAGCGCTCTAGCCAACTGAGCTATACCCCCGAAGCGATTAAGAATATAACCGATAGGCAAAAAAGGGTCAACCCTCTTTTTTATTTTTTTTTGCAAATCCCGGAAGCCATGGGGGCTTCCGGGAGGGGAATGATCAATTCTCTAGTAGGAGCTGTGGAAAAGAGAGGTGGCGGTCAGCTGTTTTTTCAGTTCCCCGGGGGATAATTCTCCTCTGACCAGGGTGAGCTCTCTTGTTTCTCCCCCTTTCATATGGAAGAAATTATCCGAGAAGACCGCGTCATCAGAGGAAAGATCAAGGTATACGAAAAGGGCGGGTCTGTCCGCTTTGACGCTTATTGTAAGCTTACCGTCTCTTTCCTTGACTTCGCAGGAGAGGGCCGGATCTTCCAGTTCCATATGCTTATAGGGGGCAAAGGCGTGGCTGGCCCGGCAGACTGTGCCGTCCTCCCCCTCAAAGCGGGCGAAGAGGAACCGGTTGCAGCAGTCTCCATTTTTCAGTTCCTCGGTGAAATCCATGGTAAGGAAAGAGCGGCTGGAAAAGGAGGGAATGACCGCCTTTTCCTCTCCTTCCAGGATCGTTTTCCCGCTGAAATCACAGAGTTCCCATTTCAGAACTCCGCTTTTTTCTTTTTTATCCTCATTGGAAAGCCACAGTGAAACGCTCTCTTCCTTCCCTTCGCAGGAGAGGAGGAGATTGGCAAAATCCCTTTTGGCCATATAGTGGAGGGCCTTCCATCGTCCGTAGTAGTCGATACTGGCCCATGACGCCACGGGCCAGTTGTCGTTCAGCTGCCAGTAGACGGCTCCCATGCAGCGGCCTCTGTTACGGCGCCAGTGGCGGATCCCCGTGGTCAGGGCGTCGCCCTGGCTCAGCTGGGAGAGGTAAACGGTATTCCTGAGATCGGAGGGAGCTTTGAAGTACTGGGACATATAGTAGAAAATCTTGCTGTTTCCCCCGGGGCAGCGCTGGTGATCATCCATGATGCGGGATATGGGGTTGCGGTCCTCTTCCTCCGTAAAGGACTCAATCGTTTTCATATCAGGATAGGATTCAAAGCCGAACTCGGACATGAACCGGAAGTAGTGGTTCTCGTACTCGCTGAAGGGCATCAGGCCGTGCCAGACCGCCCAGAAGTGGCAGTCCCCCCGTTCCGGTGCATTGGGTTCGTCGAAACTGCCCGCCGAAGAGGGAGAGGAGGGCCAGTAGAAAAGCTCCGGGCATACCTCTTTCGCAATGGCGGGAAAGACGAACTCATACTGCTTGAGATACTCCATTCTCTCTTCGTTCGTCGATTTGAACCAGTTGAGAATGCCGTCCTCCATCTCGTTGTTGCCGCAGATAAGGCCCACCGAGGCATGATGGCGTATTCTTTTCAGATTATCCCTGACTTCGAGGGATATGTTCTCCAGAAAATCTTCGTTTTTCACATCATAGATGGCGCAGGCGAACATCATGTCCTGCCAGTTTACCAGGCCGTAGATATCGCACAGGTCATAGAAATCATCGGAAGGGTAAACACCGCCTCCCCAGACGCGGATCGAGTTGAAGTTGGCTTCCACCGCATCCTGAATCAGCCTCTCCGTTTTTTCCCTGGTCACGCGCGTCAGATAGACATCTTCGGGAATATAATCGGCTCCCCGTGAAAAGAAGGGAATCCCGTTAACCGTAAAGGCAAAGGCTTCCCCCCATTCGTCCTTATCACGGCATACTGTCATGGTGCGCAGTCCGATTTTCAGTTCCCCTTTCTGGCCGTCGGGAAGGACTCCCTCCAGTTTGTACAGGGGCTGGTCTCCCAGGCCGTTGGGCCACCAGAGGCGGGGATTCTCCACGGTAATGACGCACTTTTCCCCGCAGACCGCTTTGGCTTCCCGGGTTTTCCCTTCCGGTCCTGTAAGGGTAAAGGCCATTTCCGGCTTATCGCCCCAGCAGTCCGCTTCGGGTATCAGCTCCAGGTTGACCCGTCCGTCCTCATGGTGCTGGATAACGCGAATGCCCTCCAGCCGGTAGGATCTGTAAGCGGCGATGCGGATATGGCGCCAGATTCCCAGGTCGGGAATCTTCGGGCCCCAGTCCCAGCCGTAGCTGCAGTGGCTTTTCCTGATCATGTTGAAGCCCTGAACCGATACCACGCCGTCATGGTCGGCGGCATAGAGAAGTCTCCGTTCCCGCTCCTTTCTTATGTATTCAAGGGAGTTCTGAAAGAGAATCTCTATCCTGTTCTCCCCCTCTCTCAGAAGAGATTTCACATCGATCCGGTAGGGCCGATGCATATTGTTTGTCCGGGCGGCTTCGCGGCCGTTGACCGTTATTACCGTAAGGGTGTCCAGACCTTCGGCTTCCAGAAAAACTCTTTCCGCGGAAAGAATACTTTTCCCCACGGTGAAACTGCGGGAAAAGAGAAAATCCCTGTCGGCGATATCCAGGCACTGCCGGTTGTTGTCCCTGAAGAAGACGTCGCCCTTTTCATAGACTCCCTGTTCTTCCAGAGTCTGAAAAACCGAACCGGGAACCGGCTGGTCAAATTCGTATTTCCCCTCTTCCGAACGGACATGCCACTGCCCGTTTAAACAAATCTCTTCTTTCATGAAAACAATTCCTTTCAGGAAAACAGGAGCCCATCTTCCTGGTTGTGGTCAATTTACATTCATTGTAAGAGGAGAAACGTGATTTATACAGGAATAATATTGACAAATAATAGAAATATTGTGATATAAATGAATATGGCTCTACTACGGCAGAATTGGCGGGATACGGGAAGAAAGTACTTTCAGCTGAGCATATTCGAATATCAGTCCTCCTATTTCTATCCTTCCCATAACCATGAGGAGCAGGCCGAACTGGTTTACTGCACCAAGGGCCATTTTCAGCACCGCATCAACGGAGTGGATTATCGCCATGGAGAAGGGGAAATGCGCCTGATCCGTGCCAGAGACATACATCAGCTCAAGGGAGAAAGGTTTTCCTACTTCAATCTGGCCTTTACCGAGAAATGGCTGGACCGCCTGGCTCTGATGACCGGGATCGACAGGGAGGAGGTTTTCCCCACGGGGGCGGGGGGGCTTGTCCCCCTGTCCGACGAGTTCAGGGAGACATTGAATGAGAGGCTGGACCGTCTGTTCACCTGGGAGGACCGGGAGGAGGGGCAGATTCCCTTTCTCCATTTTCTCTCGGAGTGCATGGACCTTGCCCGGATCGGTCTCTGGCAGGAGCCCCGTTCGGAGAGCCTGCCCGACTGGCTGGCCGAAGGAGTACGTGAAATGGAGGAGTCCCTCTCCCTGGAGAGGGCCCTGGAAAAGTCCTGCCGCAGCCGGGAGCATTTTTCCCGCACCTTCAGGTCGCACATGGGAGTTCCCCCCACGGTTTACCTGAATCGGCTCAGGATGGAGAAAGCCTCCCGCCTTCTGACCCGGACAAATCTTCCCGTGAAGACGATTGGTATAGGCTGTTCCTTTGAAAACCAGAACTATTTTAACCGCTGCTTCAAGGATTATACGGGACTGACTCCCCTGGAATACAGGCGGAGGTTCAGGAACCGGGTGCATTAAGGTCTTTCGGAACAAGTTTTTTTTCCGGTTTCTCATTATTACAGCCGGAGTTACCGATATTGAAAAAAGGTGAAGGCGTGTGGGACGTGTAAGTAATGTAAAGCTGCAGAAAATTATAACGATCGATGAAGAGCTCAACAAAATACAGGACTTGGATATCCTTATGGAGCGGATTCTTCTGGATGCCAGAAAGGTAACCAACGCAGAAGCCGGCTCCGTCTACAGTGTGGAAGGACATCAGCTTCAGATCAAATGTTCTCAGAATGAGGTGCTGGAACGGGACCTGCCCCCCAACGGAAAACTGATATACGCTTTCTTTGAGTATCCCATCAGCGAAAAAACCATCTCCGGATGGGTCGCTGCCAACGCGGAGCCCCTTATGATTACCGATGTATATAATATACCGGAAGAAGCCCCCTACGGCTTTAACCCCGATTACGATCAGAAAGCGGGATACCATACCAAATCCACCTACACTCTCCCCCTCATATCCAATACAGAGCAGGTCATCGGCGTGCTTCAGCTGATCAACTCCCGGGACAGCAAGGGGAGGGTCATTCCCTTTCACAAGAGGGACGAACCGTTTATCACCCATTTCGCCTCGAGCGCCACGCTGGCCCTGCAGAGAGCCCGCATGACAAGAACCCTTCTTCTGCGGATGATCCGGATGGCCGGTCTGCGCGATCCCAAGGAGACGGGAGCCCATGTAAACCGGGTAGGGGCCTATTCGGTGGAGATATATGAAGCCTGGGCAAAGAACAGAAAACATGATCCCGGTGAAATCGAGAGGGTCAAGGATACTTTCAGAATGGTCGCCATGCTCCACGATATCGGCAAAGTGGCCATCCCCGATAACATTCTCAAGAAAGCGGGCCAGCTGGATGAGGATGAATTCGACATAATGAAAACCCATACCTGGCAGGGTGCCAAAATCATGGGGGACAGCGAATCGGTCATGGACTCCATGGCCATCGAGGTGGCCCTCCGGCACCATGAGCACTGGGACGGCACGGGATATCCCGGCCGCATCGATATAGAAACGGGTGACTGGCTGGACAAAAACGATCAGACCGGGTTGAAAGGGGAGGAGATTCCCCTGTTCGCCCGCATTGTAGCCATCGCCGATGTCTATGACGCCCTTATGTCCCACCGCGTCTATAAGGACGCCTGGAAGGAAGAGGACGTCATCCAGTCCATTGCCGAGCAGAAGGGTCGTCAATTCGATCCCGAGTTAGTCGATCTGTTTATGGAAATCCTGCCCACGATCAAGCATGTGCAGGAAAAATACCCCGATCAGCAGCAGTAACCGCCGGCCAGTCCGGCGGCGTAGAGTTTTCCGCAGGCCTGGTACATGCCCAGTTTCGTCTGCATAAGGGTAATGCCGCTGTCGGCGGCCAGGGTTTTCATATTATCGGTGATTTCCTTTTCCCTCACGAAAAGAATGTGCTCTATATCGGCCATTTCGGCAGTGCGGATGGCCTGAATATTGGCCAGTCCGGTGACCAGCAGGGCCTTCTCCGGTTCCAGGGTAAGTATGTCGCTCATGAGATCGGACGCACAGATCATTTCTATGGGGGCGTCCAGATTATTGCCGCACAGAGTATGTCCATCCACCAGGGCTAATATTTCCTTTACCGTCATTGGTTCTCCCGTCTTCCTAATGGCTTAACTATAGATCAGATAGTCCTCATTAATCAAATAGTCTCCGGGGAAAACACAGGATAATTCGCCGGGGAACAGGGATTTTCCTATCGTTTTACTTGCAATTGCTCTCCGACTTTACTAGACTCGCCTTATGAGGAACCGTTTCGCCTCCCGATTATTATCTCTCAAGCTCACGGGGCAGTTTATTCTCTTCGGAATACTGGTAAGCTATTTTTCCCTGATCCTTTCGGTGTATTCGGCGGGCAGGCAGATTATAGAGAACTTCTCCCGGGAATTCGTCAACCGGGCTTCCCTTACCATGGAGTTACACGACGGGGAGTCGTGGCTGGAGAACATGTTCATCAACGAACCGGAGAAGGGCCGTGTCCTGCTGGACAGCATACGGGAGATCCCCTTTTTCCAGAACCGGGCCGTAGCCTCCTTTGCCCTTTACAGAAATTCAGGAGGAGAGGAGGGCTGGCAGGAACTGTTCTCCGACGGGGATGCCATCGAAGGGAGCGATATGAAGGATGAGCACTGGCTAGCCATGCTCGAAGAGGCCACGAAGGAGGGACGCAACATTAAGCAGCCCCTCTACCTGGGACAGGGGGGACACCGCATCTATCTGGTGAATACCACTCCCCCCCGCAGTCAGTACAACTATGTGGCCGCCTTGAAAATCGCCCATTTCAATCTCCTCCGCCTTATTCGGGACGAGTGGGCCCGGCTCCGCTACAGTACCCTGGGCGTGGTGATTTTCTCCCTGATTCTGGGGCAGCTCTTCACCCGGCCCCTTTCCCGTTCCCTCCGCTCCCTCACCGACAAGGCCCTGTCCGTTTCCCGGGGCGACGAAAAGATCTCTTTCGCCAACAGCCGATGGGACGACGTGGGGGTTCTGAGCCGGACGATGGACAGCATGACCCACACTCTCAGGCACCGGGCCCGGACTCTGAAAACCATGAACCTGATAGACCGGGCGGTCCTTTCCTCCCTGTCCCGGGAGGAACTGCTGAAAGAGGTGGCCGATTATATCGCCGAACAGTTTCCCGACTCGGGCGTGGCCGTTTTGGAAAAGGAGGGCCGGGCCTTCCGGATTCTGGCGCTGCTCCCCGCCGAAGGCGGTTCCGGGGCAACCCGCATATCCTATGACGAGATCAATCTCCCCCTCATCTCTCCCTCGGATATTTCGGGGACCGATATCTCAAACGACCCCGGTCTGAGACTGCTTTTCGGCCGGGGGAGCCAGAAAAGGCAGACCGTGACCTATCCCCTTGTGGTGGAGGAAAATCCCGTGGGGGCCGTCATTATCACAAGGGATAATCTGTCCGAAGAGGACAGGGTGACCCTCCGGATGCTGGCCGATCAGACAGGAATCGCCCTCAAAAGTCTTTCCGATTTCAACGCCCGGGAGAGCCTGCACAGGGGGATGCTCCTGGCTCTGACCAGGGCGGTCGACGCCAAATCTCGCTGGACGGCCGGCCACAGCGAGCGGGTGACCCGTCTGGCTCTGGTTATGGGGGAGAGGCTCGGCGCTGACAAGGAGTTCCTGGATATGATCCGAATCGGAGGGCTTCTGCACGATATAGGAAAACTGGCCATTCCCGAATCCATCCTTGATAAGCCGGGAAAACTTACCGATGAGGAATACGGCCAGATCAAGGACCACCCCCTGCGGGGAGACAGAATCCTCAGGGATATCCCCGGGCTGGACGAGGCGCGCCGGGCGGTCAGGAATCATCACGAAAGATGGGACGGCAAAGGCTACCCGGACGGGCTTGGGGGAGAGAAAATCCCCCGTATAGCCAGAATCATATCCATTTGCGACGTCTATGACGCCGTAACGGAAGACCGCCCCTACCGAAAGGGATTCACCTCCGGCGAAACACGGGCGTTTATGAAGGAAGCCCGGGGAACCATGTTCGATCCGGAGCTTCTGGACATTTTCATCGCTCTTCTCGATGAAGGAGGCATGGACTGATCCGTCCGGTCAGACCTTCGACTTTTCCAGGATAAAGGCCACTTCCTCAGGCCAGAGCTCCTCGTCAATCGTCTCGAGCACCAGGGGAATTCCGTCGAACCGGGAATCGGAGGCGATGCGGGAAAAAGCGTCTCGGCCGATATGCCCCTGTCCCAGGCTGTGGTGTCTGTCCACCCGGCTGGCTAACTCCGATTTGGCGTCGTTCAAGTGCATCCCCTTCAGAAAACCGAACCCGATGATACGCTCGAATTCGCTCCAGACCGCTTCCATGGACTCCTCCGTCCTCAAGTCGTAGCCGGCGGCGAAAAGATGGCACGTGTCCAGGCAGACCCCTACGCGGGACTTATCCCTGACTCCGTCGATGATCCGGGCGATCTCCTCAAAGCTATTTCCCAGATTGGAGCCCTGGCCCGCGGTGTTTTCAATAACCAGAACGGCGCTTTCCGTCTGCTCTATCGTCAGGTTCAGACTCTCCCCGATCCTGTCCAGGCAGTCCCCCGCTTCCATGGCCTTAAGATGGCTCCCCGGGTGGAAATTCAGATATTTCAGACCCAGCTGCTCCACCCGGCGGACTTCGTCCAGAAAGGCCGAGCGGGATTTCTCCAGCTTCTCCGCTTCCGGGTGTCCCAGGTTGATCAGGTAGGAGTCGTGAACGAGAATCTGTTCCGCCTCGTATCCGTTCTCTTTCAGGTTTTCGCGAAAGGAGTGAATGCTCTCTTCTGTGAGAGGCCGGGCTGTCCACTGGCGCTGATTTTTCGAAAACATGCCGAAACCGGTGGCTCCGACTTTCTTTGCGTTAAGGGGGGCGTTTTCCACGCCGCCCGCTATGCTTACATGGGGACCGATATATTTCATGTATCCTCTATTTTTCCCCCTCTTCGGGAACAATACAGATAAAGGAAAGATCCTCCTTCCCGTCGTTGGCAAACTGATGGAGCTCTCCGCCCTTCACATAAGCCGTATCTCCCGGGGCGACCCTTTTCTCCTCCCCGTCTATGAACAGTTTGCCCGACCCGCTGATGATATAGTTGATATGGGGCCAGTCATGGGCGTGCCGGGGGGTGAAACCGCCCTCTCCCAGGGTGAAAATCCTCATGACCCAGCCGTCCCAGCCCTCCTTCGGGCTTATTCCCACGGCCTTGGCCACGTTTTTCGCGCCTTCCATATTCACAGCCGCTGCCGGCATATCCTCTTTTTTCAATAGGGGCATAATCATCTCCTTTCATTCGGTGATTCCAGAATAAAAGAAAGGGAGGGGAAAGTCAAACGAGCACATTCCGGTTTTTTCTTTTGGGAGGCCCCGCTGGCGCGGGCCGGGCTTTCCCCTCCAATTCGCCTCATCGGCTCATTTCCGGTACAATCCCTGCCTCGGCAGGCTGGCGGAGCATGTTATTCAGGAGAAGGCCAGCTCCCCCTCAAAGGGAATGGACTCCATGGCACCCGCCCGGGACACGGTCACCGAGGCGGCGAGGGACGCCCTCTCCATGGCGTCGCCTATGCTCAGACCCCTGACGCGGGAGGCCAGAAAATACCCCAGGAACGTATCACCCGCGGCGGTTGTATCCCTGACTTCGGTTTTAACGGCGGGGGAGTGGAGTCTTTCCCGTCCCCGGCCGAAGTAGGCCCCCTCTTCTCCGGCGGTCAGGATAATATTCAAACCGGGATAGAGACCGGTCAGTCTGTTCAGTGTATCTTCCGGTTCTCCTTCTCCGCCGGCCAGATCGCGGCCCTCGATCTCGTTGACGACCAGATACTCAAGCTTCTCCAGGGGCCAGCTCTTCACATCTTCGGAAAAGGGCGCCGGATTCAGACAGATCTTCATGCCCCTTTCCGAAGCTTTCTCCAGAAGGTAGGGAGTCAGGTTTATCTCATTCTGCAGAACCAGGTAATCCCCTTCGCCGAAATAATCCAGAGTCCGGTCCGCGTGGCTTCTGTCGTTATTCCTGTTCCCGCCCCCGAAGAGCACGATCGAGTTCTGTCCGTTCTCGTCCACCTGTATCAGAGCCTGTCCGGTGGGGCCGTCGTATTCCCGGATGAAATCGGTCCTGACATGGAAGCGTTCCAGCAGCTCCTTCAGCCGGAAGCCGTCGCTGCCTATTGTTCCCCCGTGCCAGACCTCGGCCCCCGCTTTGGCCAGGGCCACCGACTGGTTGGCTCCCTTGCCCCCCGCCGATGTGACCAGGGAGGATGCGGAGAGCGTCTCCCCCGGCGTGACGATATGGGGAACCTGGAAAATAAGGTCGATATTGAGAGATCCGAAGTTGAGAATTTTCATGTTTGATCCGCCTGAATTTCTTTTTACACATTATACACGGTAAATTGTGACTTTTTTTTTGGAAAAGAAAAAAGTTCTTTTAATATTAATCTCTACACTCTATTATTAGGTCAGGAAATATGGACGGCGAAAAATTGAATAAAATTGTTAAGACTTGCGTGAATTGTGGAACCAGCCTGGGACAGCTGAGAGCTACGAAAAGAGCCGGCTGTTCAGGGTGCTATCAGACATTCGACGAAGAGATAAACAGACTGACCGGCGAACTCTTCTCCCCGGGAGAAGAGGAGGAAGAAATCAGCGGTACCGAACGTGAATCCCTGCAGCGTGAACTTGACCGGGCCCTCAAAGAGGAAGACTATGAGCTGGCCGTCCACCTCCGAGACCAACTGGCAGGAATGATTGGAGATGAATTACTCTAAGGAAAATAACTCGCCGCTTATGGAAAAAAGAACGGGATGGTTCTCCCGGAGGGGAGAAATGTATCATACGGTGCTGTCAACCCGGCTGCGCCTCTCTCGCAATGTGGAAAATTACCGTTTCCCCGGGACCATGGACCGGGAGGAGGGCGATGAACTTCAGGCCGGACTGAAAACCTTTCTTTTAAAAAAGGATCCCGTCTCGGCCCCTTTCAGCGCCTACTCTCTGGCGGCTCTGTCCCTCCGTGAAAAACTGCTTCTCAGGGAGAGAAACATACTGACATCCCGTCAGATGGAAAACCGGCGGGGAACCGTCGTCCTGGGTAAGGGGGAAGAGCTTAACTGTCTGCTCTGCGTGGATGATCACGTTCAGATTATAGGCCTGGGGAACGGATACTGTCTCCCCTCTCTTTATAATGAAGCAAAAGCTCTTGCCGATGAGGCGGACCGGGAATTCCCCTTCGCCCGTGACGAGGTCCACGGCTATCTGACCAGCCGGGTGACCGAAGCAGGAACCGGGCTCCGGGCATCGGTTATCATGCAGCTTTCCGCCCTCTCCCTCATGGAGGATATGGACCCCCTCTTTCTGGCGCTTATGGAGAGAGGCCTCTGTATCAGGGGATATATGGATGATCAGGAGCAGTCCCGGGGCGGGCTTTACCAGATCTACTGCGGGGGTAACGGCGGCTATAAAAGGACAGATGAGATATTGAATAGTTTTTCCGAGGCTGTTAAGATTCTTTCCGAAAGGGAAGAGGCTTGCCGCCGGGAGATTAACAGGGGGCGCTATCCCCAGCTCGAAGACAGGATATCCCGATCCCTGGGAGTCCTCCGGTACTGCCGGATGATATCCGCCGGGGAAGCGTATAAGCACTTGATGCTGCTGAGGCAGGGAATCTGCCTCGGCTGGATAACAGAAATTTCCCTGGAAGCGATTTCGGCATTGGGACTGTTTACGGGACAGGCTCATGTGGAAGGGCTGCTTTCAGAGGAAGGAACCGAACCGACTGCCGAACTGGTGGATGAAAGGAGAGCCCGGCTCATACGGGAGACTCTGGACGGAAACCTTTCCTTTTTCGGCGAATAGGACGCGGAGTTAATAATGATAAAAGGATTATCCCAGAGGGCCCAGAGGGTCCTGACCGTATTGGCCCAGGAAGAGGCGAGGCGCACCCGTTCCGACCGTCTTTATCCCGAGCATGTTTTATTGGGAATTCTCAGGGAAAAGGAAGGCAACGGCTATACCGCCCTGACCCGTCTGAATATAGAGAGCCACGAACTCCGGATAGAGCTGGAAAAGGGTATTCAGGTTGAGCACAAAAGCTTCATCCTGGGCGAAGTTCCCCCCTCTTCCCGGGTAAGGGTTCTTCTGGAAAACGCCGCCAACGAGGCGTCCCTCCTCAACCATGAATACATCGGCACGGAACACTTCCTCCTGGCCGCCGCCGGAGAAAAAGAGAGCCCCCTGGCTCAGTACTTCAGCCGTTTCAAGCTTTCCCCCGATATCCTCCGGGGCGTCGTGTACGAGGTGACCAAGGGGGCCAACGGCAATCGCCCCCCCTCTCAGCCCGGAAGGCGTCCGAGCAAGCCGACCTTCGCCGGCACCGGCGCCCGCGAAGGGGTCAGGGTGAACGGAGAGGAGGGGGGCACCTCCTTCCTCGACCAGTTCTCCCGTGATCTGACCGATATCGCCCGGCAGGGCGGCCTTGATCCGGTTATCGGCCGGGACAGGGAGATCAACCGTGTTCTCAGAATCCTGGCCCGGAGAAGTAAAAACAATCCGGTGCTTCTCGGCGAGCCGGGCGTGGGTAAAACCGCCGTCGTGGAAGGCCTTGCCATGCGTATCGCCGACGGTACGGCCCCCGATTTCTTCCTGAACAGCCGGGTCATCAGCCTGGATCTCGCTTCCCTCGTGGCGGGTACCAAGTACCGGGGCGAGTTCGAGGAGCGGCTCAAGAAAATCATCCGGGAAGTGCAGAAGGCGGGGAACATCATCCTCTTTATCGACGAACTTCACACCATTATCGGCGCGGGCGGTGCCGAAGGGGCCATCGACGCCTCCAATATGCTCAAGCCCGCCCTTTCCCGGGGCGAGATCCAGTGCGTGGGCGCCACCACCCTGAACGAGTATAAGAAGCATATCGAGAAAGACCCCGCCCTGGAAAGGCGTTTTCAGAGCGTTCTGGTGGAGGAGCCCAGCGCCGAAGAGACAAAGGCCATCCTCAGGGGAATCAAGACCCGCTACGAGGACCACCATAACGTCACCTATCAGGATAACGCCATCGACGCGGCGGTGGAGCTGAGCTCCCGCTATATTCAGGACCGCTTCCTCCCCGACAAAGCCATCGATCTGATGGACGAGGCCGGATCGTCAAAGCGCATGAAAAATCTGGTGCAGCCCAATGAAGTGCTGGAACTGGAGATGAAAGTCGCCGACCTGACCGCCGAGAAAATCTCCCTGGTCAATACGCAGAACTACGAGAAAGCCGCCGCCGTGCGGGATAAGGTACGGGAACTGAAGAAGGAGATCGAGACCCTCCGTCAGAGCTGGGAAAAGACCCTCCGGGAGGAGGAGAACGTCATCACCCGGACGGATATTCAGGAGCTGATCGCCGAAGTGACAGGCATCCCCGTGAGCCAGCTGGTTCAGAGCGAATCGGAACGGCTTCTGAAAATAGAGGAGGCCCTCCACCAGACGGTGATCGGCCAGGACGAAGCCATCGGCGTTATCGCCTCCTCCATCCGCCGCTCACGGACGGGGCTCAATTCCCCCTCCCGTCCCCTGGGCTCCTTTATCTTTCTGGGCCCCACCGGAGTGGGAAAAACCCTGCTGGCCAAGACCCTGGCGGAGTATCTTTTCGGCAATTCCGACGCCCTGGTGCGTGTGGACATGTCCGATTACATGGAAAAGCACAATATTTCCCGTCTTGTGGGAGCTCCTCCGGGATATGTCGGCTATGAGGAAGGGGGCACCCTGACGGAGAAAATCCGCCATAAGCCCTACAGCGTCGTTCTTCTCGACGAAATTGAGAAAGCCCACGGCGATGTTTTCAACCTCCTCCTGCAGATTCTGGAAGAAGGGGAGGTGCAGGACAGTCTGGGCCACCGGGTCTCCTTCCGAAACTGCGTCATTATCATGACCTCCAACGCCGGCGCCCGGCAGATCATGCAGGGAGCGGGAATCGGCTTTTCCCGGAACGGCGGACTCATGTCCCATGACGAGCTGACCTCTTCGGCCATGCAGGAACTTAAGCGGATCTTTCAGCCGGAGTTCATCAACCGGATAGACGAGACCGTGGTATTCCACTATCTGGAGCATCAGCATGTCATGTCCATCCTGGATCTCATGGTGGATGAACTGTGCGAAAGGCTCTCCGATCAGCACATCGAGCTGAATCTTTCCTCCCGGGTTAAGGAATATTTGCTCGAAAAGGGCTATGATGTTAACTACGGAGCCCGTCCTCTGCGCCGCCTGATCCAGAAAGAAGTGGAAGATCCCATCTCTCTGGGGCTCTTAAGCGGAAAATTCCGGGAGAATGATCAGATCCGCGGTGAACTGCGGAACGGACAGATAAATTTCAGGACGGGAAAGACGAAAAAGGAGGGTTAGGTGAGAAGACTTCCCCTGGCCATCGGCTTTCTTATATTGACAGTCACCCTGTCTGCTCAGAGCAAGGAGCAGCTTTTCGACCAGGGCCTCGGCGCCTTTCAGGACGGCCTGTACGACGATGCCCTCGGTAATTTCGACACCTACCTGGAACGGTACGGCTCGGAATCCCGGGCCGACGCGGTCATGTACATGGCCGGCGTGGCACGTTACAGTCTGGGACGCTATGCCGACTCTCTGGATACCTTCGGGCGGCTGGAAAGGGAGCGCCCCGATTCCCCCTATCTCAGAAGGTCTCCCTACTGGCAGGGACTGAGTCATTACGCCCTGGGGCAATGGGATCGGGCGGAAGAGTCTTTCACCGGCCAGCTGGCCCATCAGGGAGAGACCTACTATGTGGAGCGGAGTTTCCTCTATCTGGGGCTTCTCAAGGAGAAAAAGGCCGATTGGGACGGGGCGGCCGAGAGCTATGCCCGCCTGATCAGCCTTTCGGGAAATACGGAGCTGGTCACCCAGGCTTACTACCGGAGGGGGCTGGTTTACCTGAACCGGGAGGATTATCTCCGGGCCCTCCCGAATTTCGAAACCCTCTCCGCCGATTACGGGAGCTCCCCCTACACGAAGGCCATGCCCTACTATATCGGCCTCTGCTATCTCAATCTGGATAAACCGGAGGAAGCGAAAAGAAGGTTCGAACTCTACCTGCGCCTTTTTCCCTCCGGGGAATATGCCGATTCCGTCAGACTTCAGTTGGCCCGGGCCGAAAGTGAAGCGGGAAACCGTGACAAAGCCCTGGAGCTCCTGGAAAATCTGCAGGCTTCGGGGGGCGATCTTGCCGGGCGGGCACGGAATATGATGGCCGAGAATTACAGCGCCCTGGGAGATACGGCCCGGGCCCGAGAAATCTGGCTGGCCCTTCTCGAAGAGGAAACACGTCCCGGAGAGAAGGACCGCATCAAGTACAATATCGCCCTCACCTGGCTCAAAGAGGGAAACACAGACAAAGCCGCCGGCCGCTTTAAGGAGACCATGGCCCTGCTGGACAGTCCGGTGCGTAGGGATTCCCTGGATGCCCTGGCTTCCCTTTACCTGGAAGAGGGTGACAAGGAGCTGGCCCTGGGCTATGCCAAGACCCTCTTCGACGACTATCCCGATTATGAAAAGCGGGAGGAAGCCGGCGCCCTGGCGGCCGCCCTGATGATGGAGCTGAACCGGACGGATATGCTGGGGCCCCATCTGAAGCTTATGGTTGACCTCTACGGCGACGGGGAGAAAAACGACCTTTACCTGATGATGCTGGGGCAGGCGGCCATGGACCGGAAAGAGTGGACCGACGCCCTTTCCTATCTGGGCAGGCTGGAAAAGAATTATCCCCAGAGCGAATACCGGGAGGAGGCGCTCTACCGCCTTGGCTATATCTACATCCTGCGCGAAGAGTATATACGCGGTACGGAATATCTGGGAAAACTGCTCGCCCTGAATAAGGAGCTCTCTCCCGAAGTGGAAGAGGATGCCCGCTATTCCCTGGCCCTGGCCTATTATAAAGGAGGGAAGGGCGGCGAGGCTCTGGCCCTTTTCGAAGACTATCTGGCACGGTACGGCGAGACCGAGAGGGGAGGCGAGATCGCCCTATATATGGGGGATATCCGCTTCGACCGGCGCGAATGGTCCCGGGCGGCGGATCTTTTTTCCATGTCGGCCGGTGTTCTGGGTCAGGAGGAAAGCCCCCTGGTCTGGGAGGCCTCCTTCAAGGAAGCCCTCTCCCGTCAGAAGATGGAAGCGTGGGAACAGGCGGCCGGACTTTTTATGGCCCTGGCCGGTCAGGCGCCTCTTCAACCCTATGGGGAGGAGTCCCTTTACCAGGGCGGTGTCTGTCTGGTTGAATCCGGGCAGAGCGCTCGGGGCCGGGAGCTTTTCGAACGGGCTGTCCGGGAAGCGTCCGGCGATGTCCGGGAGCGTTCCCTTTACCAGCTGGTACGCCTTTCCCTGGAGGAAGGGGACCGGGAGGAAGCCGTCCGCCTGGCCGAAGTCATGAAGGCCGATTATCCCGACAGCGGTCTGGGAAGCAGTCTCTTTTTCTCCGAAGCGGAGGATTACTGGACCATGGGGGATTATGAACAGGCAAGGGAGTGGTATCTTCTGTGCGCCCGGGTCTTCCCCGAACCTTCCGTAGAAATCCAGGCGGGTCTGCGGGCTTCTCTGGCCCTGGCCGAATCGGGCCGGACCGCAGAGGCTATAGACGAACTGTCCCGGGATCTGACGGATGAACTGAAAAGCGGCGGTGGATCTCCCGAAGGACGGGCGACCGCACTGGGGCGGCTTCTTGTGAAAGAGAAACAGCCCGCCCTGGCCGAAAAGATTCTGACAGAGGTTTCCGCCCTGACCGATAAGCCCGCCGTTCTGGGCCCCCTTGTCATTGCCTCTGAACGCTCCGGTTCCGCCGACGAAAATATGCCTGCCTATCTGGAGAGGATCTACCGCTCCGAGGATTTACCCCTCTCCTTGCGGACCGAGGCTCTTCTCCTTCTGGGGCGGTACCGTATCGCCGACGGGGAGAGGGACGAGGGGAAAGCCCTGTACCGTGTGGTTATGGATTCGGACAAAGGCAGCCTGGGAGCCGAAGCCAACTATCTCCTGGGTGAACTGATAAGCGAAGACGATCCGTCCCAGGGAGCCCAGGAACTGCTGAATGTCAGTTACAACTATCCCGCCCAGGTCGAATGGGCCTCACGGGCTCTCTATCGCTCCTGGGAACTCTATTCCGCCCTGGAAGGAGCCGGGAAAAGAGCGCAGATCGTCAGGGACAAGCTTCTGGAGCAGTATCCCGATTCGGAGTGGGCCCTCATGCTGGGAGAGTAATCCCCATCGGCAAAAAGATTAAGAAAAGGAGACTTCATTGATTAAGCATATTGTCATGTGGAAGTTCAAGGAAGAGGCGGAAGGAAAAAGTAAAGAGGAGAACATAGCTCTTGTCAAAGCCGGTCTGGAATCCCTGAAGGGAGTTATTCCCCAGATAACCGATGACTTTGAAGTGGGGGTGAACATCACCGAAGCCGATACGGCCTTCGATGCCGTGCTGGTTTCGTCCTTCAAAAGCCGGGAAGACCTGCTGGCCTACCGCAACGACCCCCGCCACAAAAAAGAGGCGGCCTATAATAAAAAAGTACGATCCGAACGGGTCGTGGTGGATTACGAGTACTGATAGACTCCCGTTCGGCCTGTTCACAGGAGGGAGAAAGGCATAAAAAAACGGCGGGTGATAACTCACACCGCCGCTTTTTATCTTTCAGCAAAGATCAACCTTCGCTGATGGCGTCCATGGGACATTCGGAAGCGCAGGAACCGCAGTCCACACAAGCGTCGGTGATGGTATAAACATCGCCGGCCTCAATAGCTTCGGCGGGACACTCTGCAGCGCAGGATCCGCAACCGGTACATTTTTCTGCATCGATAACGTACATTATACACCTCTCTTGGAGTAATATTTATAAGGGGAATATAACGTATATGCCCCGTCTGGTCAATACGGATTGTAAAACAGTGAATTAACATCACTTTTTTTGTTAATTACATTTTATACAGATTGATTACATCTTTTCGTTACAACCCCGACTTACAATTTTGACAAAACTAAAATAGTTGGAAAGAAAAAAGTATCAAGAAGAGATATTTTCCCTTCTTTCCAGAGGAGAGATTAGAAATGAAGAAACTTTTCGTTCTTTTGGTTCTGGTTGTAGCTATGGTTGCAGCTCCCGTTTTCGCAGAGGTTTCAGGAACTTCTTATGAAGGGGATTTCCGCTACAAAGTCGGTGGTGATTTTTCTAGTAGTACTCAAACAAGTACTGGAGATCAGGACCTTGACCTTATTCTCGATGCTCATGTTGGTGAATTCACAACTTTTAGCGTTGAGATCCAGGCTGATCCTGACAATGACACCAGTGGCGTTGTAGATGGTGGTCTTCTGAATATTGATGACATTACCATGACTCAGGATTTTGGTTCTATGTATGGTCTTGATCTTACTCTCAAGATGACTGCAGGTACTTTCGATTTTAGTCCTACGGAATACGAAGACATGATGGATTTTGAGTTTATACATCCTTCTGACCAGGATGCAATTCAGTTTGAAGTAGGAACAGCTGGTCTTACCGCAACTGTTTGGTTGGCTCCTGTTGAGCTTGCTTCCGAAGCTAATGTTTTCGCTGCAAAGGTTGTATATGAATCTGATATGGCTAATGTTGCTGCTAACTATGTTCGGTTTGGTGAAGGTGCAACTCGCCAGATAACTCTTGCTGGACAGGATATTGGAACTCCTATTCCTGCTGTTGACAATAAGGGTAACATTTCTGCTTCAGCTAAAATCCTTCCTGTTGAAGGTGTAACCGTTTATGGTTCTGTCGAAGCTGATCTGGATGTTGAACTGAACATGTTCGGATTTGGAGCTGCCTACACTATGGATGCTCTGACTGTTGAAGCGGCCTTCGAAGCATTTGTGTGTGATAATTCTGACTATGCTATTGATATCGCTATTGATGATTCAGGAGTCCTCGGTCTGGGTGTAGCTTATGATGTAACCGATTCTGTAACTGCTAAAGCTGGCGCTTACTATCCCCTGAACGAAGATATTGATATGGTTTTTGATGCCGGTGTTGTCTTTGATGTTGATACTGTTGAATATTGCCTTGGTGTTTCTTATGCTCCTTCTACAAATGTAGCACCCGGTATTGACTTAGCTTGGGATGAAACTTACGTAGCTCCCTACTCCGCTGCTGGCTTCGGCGAAGACTTTGCCGTTTCCTTCCAGATGGACGTAGATTTCTAAGTAAACCCTTAGAACAAAAATTAGTTAAACAGACCGGTCCCTTGCGGACCGGTCTGTTTTTATGTAAAATACGTTTCCATGGAGTCGTGCCGCTGTTTTCTGCTTACTGAAAAGCCCGGAGATTTTCATCAGCTTATCTCTTTTATGAATCTTTACGGTTTCGAACCCCAGGGGGAACTGCCCGATAAGAAGGAAACCGAACTGTTTCTTCTCGATGTGGATTCGGTGGATCTGAAAGAGTGGCGGCAGAATTGCCGGGATGAAGGTTTTGATAACATACCCTTCATCTGCCTCTCCTCCGAAATGGGAGAATCACGCCAGCTGGGGGCTTTTCAGGCCGGAGCGGAAGATATTCTCCCCCGTGATTTCCCCCCCTCCCTTATCTGTCAGCGAATCATTACGCTTCTGCGGGTCATTCCTGAAAAAAAAAGAAAAGCCAATCGCAACAGTCAGAGTTTTATCCTTCCCGTCGGAAATCTCATCCATCTGGATCTCGGTTCCCGGGAAATGATGAAGAACGGCAAATCCGTCCACCTGACGCCCCGGGAATGGGATATTTTTCTTCTTCTGCTGAACCGGATAAACCGGGTTGTTTCCCGGGACTCCATTCTGGATAAAATACAGGGTGAAAGCGTGGAAGGTACGGACCGCCTTGTCGACAGTCACATAAAGAATCTGCGGAAAAAACTGGGCGATAGAAAGGGAATCGAGACAGAGCGGGGATACGGCTATAAGTTAAAAGGCCGATTGTTGTAAAATCGCCGTTTATCTGTTATTATGTGCCTATGTCCATCGGAGTGACTTTACTGACTAAGGATAGTCAAACGGCCGCTGATTTAGCTCCCTTCTTGAAAAAGCAGGGGTACAATCTGTTAAATCTGAATATGAACGCCAAATCAGCCTTGCCTCCCGGTTGTATGGATGCCGATCTAGTTCTCTATGAAGCGCTTAATAATGATCATTCCGCCCTGGTTCATACCAAGGAGCTGATAGAATTTCAGAAAAAACCAGTCATTATTCTCGCAAGAAATCTTAATGATCTGTTTAAAGCGGAGTTTTACCGTCTGGGTGTGCAGGATCTTATTATGGCTCCCTGGTTTTATAAAGTCGTGGATATGAGGATAAAGCAGGCTCTGCAGAGGGAAGGGTACAGGGAGAAGGAAAGACCCGTGGTAGAGTGGCAGCTGGGAAACGATATTCTTATCATTGAATCGGAACGGCACCGGGCTTTTATTAACGGGGAAGAGCTGAAGCTGACCTTCAGTCAGTGGAATATTCTCTCGACCCTTGTGGGAAACGGCGGTGTGGCTCTCTCCCGAAACTACCTGCTCCGGGAGTGTCTTCACTTCGAACAGGGTGACACGCGCACCCTGGATAATCATATTAAAAACATACGAAAAGTGCTGGGAAGCAGCGATCATATAGAAACAATGCACGGTTACGGTTACAAACTGAACGGCCGGCAGGTTAAGAAGGATGCATAGGAGATAATTATGGATAAAACCGCCGTACTTGATTTGGGAGGTTCCCTTGTAGCCCAGGAAAAGATGGATGTGGATTTTCTTGGGAGGATCAGAACATTCCTGGCTGAATGGCTTGAAGAAGATAGAGAGAGAAGAATCATTCTAATCATCGGAGGCGGTTATCCGGCCCGTGTCTTCCAGGATACCTATCGTCAGGTTGTGGGAGAAGGGGCGTGTTCCGAGGAGCAGGATTGGCTGGGAATTATGGCCACCCGTCTGAATGCCCAGCTGGTAAAGGCTATGTTTGCCGATTATTGCCATGATGAAGTGGTCTATGATCCTACGTCCGTCAGCCGGATGACCGGCAGGGTTCTTGTCGGTGCAGGGTGGAAACCTGGATGGTCTACCGATTACGATGCCGTCCTGCTGGCGGAGAAATTCGGCGCGAAACAGGTTCTGAACCTTTCAAACATACAAAAGGTCTATACTGCCGATCCGCGCAAAGTTCCGACCGCCCAGCCGCTGGACTCCATCAGCTGGACCGATTACCGCGCCATGTGCGGAGATGAATGGACGCCCGGCATGAACGCTCCTTTTGATCCCGTGGCCAGTAAAAAGGCCCACGAGATCGGTCTGGAAGTCGTTGTCGCCGACGGAAGGGATCTGGAAAACCTGCGGAATATCCTGGATGGGAAAGAGTACACGGGAACCTTGATTTCGTAAAAAAAGAGAAGTATCAGAGTGCTATTAGTGTGGTTCTGTCAAACAGGACCATCGGAAGCACTCCATATCACCCGGGATAATTCAGCTGCAAAGGGTTCTCTGTCACGGAAATCCGGAAGCCAGTCACTGCCCGTTTCCAGTTCCTGAATAAATCCGTCCTCAATCCCGAATTGCTCCAGCTTATCGAGTACCTCTTCGTACTCCTCCTCCGATACGTATCGTTCCGGAATGGACCGTGTCTCGCCGGGGATATGCACCGGAGTATATTGGGATAGAAGGGAAAGAAGGGCCCGGTCTTTTCCGTATTCGCCGAACCAGGCTATCAGCTCAGTCGTAATCTGCGGGTAACCGGGAATAATCAGATGTCTGACAATAGTTCCCTTTTTCATCATGCCCTCATCATCGAGTATGACGGGGGACCGGTTGATCATGAACTTCACCGCTTCCCGTGCCCGTTCTGCATACTGCTCCCTTCCATAGATTTCTTCCGCCCACGCCGGTGTTACGGTTTTCAGGTCGGGAAGCCAGATATCGACATAATCGGCCAGCTCCTCCAGCCTTTCTGTTTTTTCGTAAGCAGATGAGTTCCAGAGAACCGGCAGTTCCAGGCCTCTTTCTCGTGCTTCCCTGATAACCTCGATAAGCTGAGGTATATAATGGCTGCCGGTGACAAAATTGATATTGGCCGCTCCGGCACTTTGCAGTTTCAGGCAGATGTCCGCCCCTTCCTTTACGGTCAGTTCCTGTCCTATCAAGCCCCGGCTTATCTGCCAGTTCTGACAGAAGGGACAGCGGAGGTTGCATCCCGAGAGAAAAAATGTCCCGCTCCCCCTGTCTCCGACGAGAGGAGGCTCTTCCCCGAAATGGAGAGACGCCAGGGCGGCTTTAAATGTTTTACCCATGGAAGGTCTCATAAAAGAGCCGGCATGCCTTGACCGTGGCGTAGACATCGATTTTCGACGTGATTTCCAGAGGGGCGTGCATTCCCATGACAGGGGTGCCCATATCGATGGTATGTATCCCGTAACGGGAGAGCAGGGACGCCACGGTACCGCCGCCGCCTTCATCTACCCGCCCCAGTTCTGAGATCTGCCAGGGAATATTTCCTCCGTCCAGCATATGGCGCAGGGCGGCCAGGTATTCCGCATCGGCATCATTGCTTCCCGATTTTCCCCGGGCGCCGGTATATTTGTTCAGGTTGACTCCCATACCCAGACGGGCGGCATTGTTCAGGTCATGAACGCTTTTGAAGTTGTAGTCCACCGCACCGGCCACATCGGTGGAGAGAGCATGGGAACGGGATAATATCTCCCGGAAGAGTACTTCGGAGTAATTCTGTTTTAAAGAGGCGGTTATTCGGCTCAGGGAGTGGTAGAAAAAGAAAGACTCCATTCCAGTGGCACCCACCGATCCTATTTCTTCTTTATCAGCCAGAAAGGCGACGCAGGTTCGTTCCGGAATTTCCTCCAGGTCGAATAATCCCCGCAGGTTGGCATAGGCGCAGACACGGTCATCCTGTCCGTGGGCGAGAATCATGCTGCGGTCCAGCCCCAGATCTCGGGCGTTGTCCGCCGGAACGATTTCCAGCTCCGCGGAGAGAAAATCATCCTCCGTCATTGAGTACTTCCCGTTGAGAAGTTCCAGAGCGGCCAGCTTTACGGCATCCTTGATCTCGGGATTGTCCACGGGGCGATGGGCCAGGAGCACATTGAGCTGTTCTCCCGTTATGATTTCCGGCAGTTTTTTTTCTCTTTGCACTTTGGCATTCAGATGGACGAGTATATCGGGGATGGTAAAGACCGGATCGGAAGGGTCGCTGCCGATATCTATCCTTCTAACTGTACCGTCCTTCAGAGCCACGACGCCGGTTATGGCCAGGGGAATCTGAACCCAGTGATATTTTTTTATTCCCCCGTAATAATGGGTCTTCAGGTAGGCCGTATGGCTGTCTCCGTCTTCCACCAGGGGATTGGGCTTCACATCGAGACGGGGGGAATCTATATGGGAGGCGCAGATGGAAAAACCCTTGTCTACGCTGTTTTTTCCGATGACGGCGAGAAGAATATTTTTTCCTCTGTTGGTAAAAAAGACTTTGGACCCCGGCGCGGGATCGGCCACTTCTTCAAAGGGGAGATACCCTTCGGCTCTTGCTGCTCTCTCTGCCTTTTCTACAAAGAAACGCTCGTTCTTTCCTTCGTCAAGATAGGTTTTATACTCTTCACAGAGGGTAAAGGTATCCTTTTTTTCCTCTTCACTGAAGACATGCCAGGCCGTATCAACCTGACGGAAAAGCAGTTTTTTTCTTTCTTCCTCGGCGGAAATATTGTCATCCATATATGAATCAGCTCCTTTCTCCGGAATCGGGATTAACAGTACATACTAAGTTTATAAAATGGGGCAGGTCAACATGGGATACTTTGAAATCAAATGAATTTGGCAGTTTTTATAGCTTTTTGTCTTTACGTTTTTCAATCTATCGTTGATAATAATGCAATGAATAGGGGAGATGTTTCATCTTCCTGAAAAATATTTTAAGGAGAGTGTCTCATGAAGAAAGTACTGATCGTACTCATGGCGCTGTTAATGGTATTCAGCCTTGCCGCGAACGGAAAGTCCGATAGCGACAGTTCCGCCAAAGGCGAATTCACTGAATTCATTGTCAACAACTTAGCCGAACCCGAATCTCTGGATCCCCACAAAATCACGGGAGTTCCCGAGCACAACCTCTACCAGGCTCTTTTTGAAGGTCTGATTTCCTTCGACCCCAAAACGGGTCGCGGTATTCCCGGTATCGCCGAGAGCTGGGATATCACGAACGGTGGAAAGACCTATACCTTCCACCTCCGTGATGCCGTATGGAGTGATGGAGTAGCTATCACGGCTCAGACTGTATACGATTCCTGGATCCGCGGTCTTGATCCCGAAACAGCCAACCCCTACGCCTGGTTCCCCAATATGTTTATCGCCGGTGCCGCCGAATTCAACGGTGGAGAGGCCGGTCCCGATGCCGTACAGATCAAAGTTATCGATGACAAAACCTTCGAGATGGACCTTGTCGGTCCTCTTCCCTATGTTATCGACGCTCTGGCCCACTACGCCTTCGCCATCGTCCCCATGCATGTCATCAACGAATTCGGCAGCGACTGGATCAAACCGGAAAACTTTGTTTCCGACGGTCCCTTCGTTCTCGATACCTGGGTTCCTCAGCAGGAACTGACCGTTGTTCCCAACGACAAGTACTGGGACAAAGACGCCGTTCAGCTCGACAAAATCACCTATCTTCCCATCGTGGATGACAATACCGGTTTCAATATGTATATGAACGGCGAGCTCGACTGGAGTGAGGAAGTGCCCCTCGACCAGATGGACGCCGTTTCCAGCGAGCCTTTCTACAAGAACGCTCCCTACCTGGGAACCTACTACTATCTGCTTGAAACCCAGACTCCTCCCTTTGACAATGTCAAGGTAAGACAGGCTCTTAACCTCGCCTTCGACAGAGAGACTATCGTGAAGAAGATCACCAAGGGTGGTCAGATTCCCGCTTACTCCATGGTTCCCCCCATGGACGGCTATCCCTCTCTCATCGATCCCGAAACTCAGGACCTGGCATCCAACATCGCCAAGGCAAAAGAGCTTCTCGCCGAAGCCGGATACCCCAATGGTGAAGGCTGGCCCGAAGGCATCGAGATTCTCTACAATACCAGCGAAGCTCACAAGAAGATCGCCGAGTATATTCAGGAACAGTGGAAAGTCAATCTGGGCATTGATGTAACTCTTGTCAACATGGAGTGGAAAACCTACCTCCAGCAGAGAAGAGAGCACAACTTCCAGATCTCCCGTTCCGGATGGATCGGAGACTATCCCGATCCCAACACCTTCCTGGACATGTTCCTCGCTCCCGAGACCATGGACGGAGAATGGGGCGGAAACTACGGACGCTACAAGAATGAGAAATTCGATTCCCTCATTGAGAAGGCTGCCACCATGGACGCCGGAGCTGCCCGTTTCTCCACTCTGAAAGAGGCCGAAGAGATCTTTATCAATAAGGATCAGGCTCTGATCCCCATCTATTTCTATACGACCAATCAGCTGATTGATACGGACGTATGGGGCGGTTGGTATCCCAATATCATGGACTACCATCCTCCCAAGTACATCTACAAGAAGTAGTTACAGGCTGATCGTATGATCAGCGACGGGGGAGAGGTCCGCCTCTCCCCCGATCTTTGTGTTCCGGGCAATTCTCTTTGCACCGGAAAATTTAATATAGGATTTTATATGGTACGTTATTTATTGCGTAGTTTTCTGGGTATGGTTCTTACCCTCTTTGTTACGATTACTCTGACTTTTTTTATAGTCAGAGCCGCTCCGGGCGGTCCCTACGATATGGAAAGGGTGCTTCCTCCCGAAGTGAAAGCGAATATTGAAGCAAAATATCACCTTAACGATCCGCTGGTAAAACAGTATTACGATTACATGACCGACATCATTTTCCGGTTTGATCTGGGTGACTCTTTTACATATAATGACAGAAGCGTGAATTACTATATATTCACTTCTCTTCCCCACTCAATGATTCTTGGTTTCGTTGCTCTGGCATTATCTACCGTATTGGGAATAGGAGCCGGTATTATTTCGGCGATAAAGCAGAACCGGTGGCAGGACTATCTGTCCATGTCCGTCGCGGTTATAGGAATCTCCATTCCCCTTTTTGTTATCGGACCCCTGCTCATGTATATTTTCGCCATGAAGCTGAAGTGGCTCCCCACATCGGGATGGATTAACGGGAGAAACGGCTGGGTTACCATTATCATGCCCGTCGTGACCCTTTCCTTTCCCTATTTCGCCCGTATCGCCCGTCTTTCCAGGGCCAGTGTCCTGGAAGTTCTCAAGAGCGATTACATAAGAACGGCCCGTGCAAAGGGACTTTCTTCGGGTGTTATCATCTTCAAGCATGTACTCAAGGGATCTCTGCTGCCCGTCGTCAGTTATCTCGGACCAGCCTTTGCCGCCATCATGACCGGGTCTCTTGTTGTTGAGCAGATTTTCCGGGTTCCCGGAATGGGATCCTATTTTACCCGATCCGCTTTGAACAGGGACTATACCCTGCTTATGGGGGCGATGATCGTATATTCCATTATTTTGATTGTTATGAATTTTATTGTAGATATCGTTTATTCCGTTCTTGATCCGAGGGTTAGTTATGAGTGAAGCAACTAATGAATTCAACCAGCCTATCAAGGGCAACAGTCTGGGCGCCGATGCGTGGAGACGTCTGAAGAAGAATCATATGGCTTTCATAAGCTTCTTCATCGTAGTCTTTTATGTTCTCGTTTCAATCTTCGCTCCCGTGCTGCCCATTCACTCCTATACCTCGCAGAATCTGGATCATCAGAATCTTCCCCCCTCATTCAAGACGGCCGACAAGGTCATGGTCAATGTGGAGATCAGGAAGATTGAGAAGATCATGAAGAGGGACGGCCGCACGGAGATGTCCGCCGATGAGCTCGCCTCCTTGGACGAGTTCCGCGAGGAGGTAGCCAATGCGAGAGTCATGCGTGACGGCGTTGAGGTGAATCCCAACAAAATACGGTACATCTTCGGTACGGACGATCTGGGGCGTGACCTCCTGGCCCGCGTTATCTACGGCGGCCAGATTTCCATAGCCATTGGATTTATCGGAACCCTGACGGCCGTTCTCATAGGAATCCTGGTGGGTTCCATTGCCGGTTATGTGGGCGGACGGGTGGATTTCTTCCTCATGAGACTGGTCGATCTCCTCTACGGTATGCCCTATATCTTCATCGTTATTATCATACTGGCCTTGTTCGGCGGTAATATCATGGCCCTGTTTTTTGCCCTGTCCTTTGTCAGCTGGCTGACCACTTCCCGGGTTGTTAGGGGACAGATTATCTCCCTTAAGAACTCGCTGTTTGTAGAGGCCGCCCGTTCCATGGGAGCCTCTTCGGGGCGTATTATCATCCAGCACTTACTGCCTAACAGTTTTGGTATTATCATTGTCTTCGCCACGCTGCAGATTCCCTCCTTCATCATGCAGGAGTCCTTTCTCTCCTTCCTGGGACTGGGTATCTCCGCTCCCTTCGCTTCCTGGGGATCCCTGATCAACGACGGTGTCGGCGGAATGACCAATTATCCCTGGCGTCTCTTTTTTCCCGCTCTGGCAATGACGGTCTTTCTGTTTGCCATGAACTTCCTGGGCGACGGTTTGCGCGATGCCTTTGATCCGCAGAGTAAGAATGAGCTTTAGGAGTACGAAGAATGGCAGAAGATAAAGCAATATTAGAGGTAAAGAACCTCAAGACATATTTCAAGACCGACGCAGGCATCGTGAAAGCGGTGGACGGAGTGAATTTTACTCTTAAAAAAGGGGAAACTCTGGGCATCGTGGGTGAGTCCGGTTCGGGCAAATCGGTAACGAATCTTTCGGTTATGAAACTGATCCCCAGCCCTCCCGGAAAGATTGTGGACGGGGAAGTGCTCATGAATGGTCAGAATATTCTGGAGATGAATAACAGACAGCTTTCCCATATCCGGGGAAACAAGATCTCCATGATTTTCCAGGACCCCATGACCTCCCTCAATCCTTTTCTCAAAATCTCCACCCAGATGATCGAGACGATTATGCTGCACCAGAAAATGGTGAAGGACGACGCGAGAAAAAGAGCTGTCGAGATGCTCAAGCTGGTGGGAATCCCCGCCCCTGAAAAGAGAATTGACGCCTATCCCCATCAGTTTTCCGGCGGTATGAGACAGAGAGTTATGATCGCCATGGCGCTCAGCTGCAATCCCGAGGTCCTTATTGCCGACGAACCGACGACAGCCCTGGACGTTACCATCCAGGCCCAGATTCTTGAGCTTATCAATGAACTTTCCGATAAACTGGGGACGGCTGTTATCATGATTACCCATGACCTGGGTGTTGTCGCCGGTATGTGCGACCATGTCTGCGTCATGTACGCCGGCCGTATCGTGGAAAAAGCGGCCACTGATGATCTGTTCAAAGATCCGAAACATCCCTATACGGTGGGGCTGATAAAATCTGTCCCCCGTCTGGATCAGGGAAAGGATGAAGAGCTTTATTCCATCCAGGGACAGCCCCCCAACCTTATCGACCTTCCCGACTGCTGTCCCTTCCATCCCCGTTGCGAGAAAGCCAGTGATATCTGTCGCAGGCAGTATCCGCCGGAAACCGCCCTGGGCAGTGAGCGTTTTGTGCGCTGCTGGCTCTACAATGAGGAGAACAAGTAATGGCAGAAGATATGAATAAGGATGAAATCCTGCTGGAGGTCAGGGACCTGAAGCAGCATTTTCCCATCAAGCACTCACACAATGTTATCAGGGCTGTTGACGGCATCAGCTTCAGCTTGAAGAAAGGGGAAACCCTGGGACTGGTGGGTGAGTCGGGCTGCGGCAAATCCACCACGGCCCGGGCCATCAACTACCTTTACACGCCCACCTCAGGGGATATCGTTCTGGACGGCGTCAAGCTGACAGAGCTGTCCAAGAAAGAGATGGCGGCAGTCCGTAAGGATATGCAGATGGTTTTTCAGGATCCCTACGCCTCCCTGAATCCGAGAATGACAGTTAACCAGATAATTCTGGAGCCCCTTAAGATCAACAGGAACAGGGGCGTCATCAATATGACACCCCGCGAAATGGATAAGAGAGTAGAGGAACTCATGGAGATCGTCGGTCTGGGAAGAAACCTCAAGAACCGCTTTCCCCATGAATTTTCCGGTGGACAGAGACAGCGTATCGGTATCGCCCGGGCCCTGGCTCTGAATCCCAAGCTGATTCTGCTCGATGAACCCGTATCGGCTCTGGATGTTTCCATTCAGTCCCAGGTTCTGAATCTTCTGACCAAACTTCAGAAGGAATTCGGTTTGACCTACCTGTTCATCGCCCATGACCTGGCCGTCGTGAAATATATCAGCGACCGGGTTGCCGTTATGTACCTGGGTAAGCTGGTGGAGGTATCCCCCTCGGCAGAGCTGTATGACAAACCGCTCCATCCCTATACACAGGCCCTGCTTTCAGCCGTTCCCATTCCCGATCCGGAAGTGGAAAAGACACGGCAGAGAATCATCCTGGAAGGGGACGTTCCCTCTCCCGATAAGGTTCAGAAAGGGTGTTATTTCTGCGAGCGCTGTCCCAAGGTCATGGATAAATGCCGCAGCAACATACCGGAACTGAAAACCATAGAAGGAAAGCATCAGGTAGCCTGCTGGCTTTACGAATAGAAGAAACGGTCCGGTTTACGCCGGGCCGTCTTCATTTATAAGAAAGGGTACTTTCAGGAAGTCGGCTATGACCTCTCCCTTTTCCTGAAGTCTGACCGTATTCCTGTTTTTATCTATCATCAGGGTCTCTTCTGTTCCGTCGGCTAATATAAGTTTGACCAGTCCCTGTTCCGTCTGATACCATTTCCTGTCGGATCCGGGTTCTACGGGGCTGTTTTCGCCGCGGATAAAAGTCTTCAGCTGTACAGCCGACACATCTTCAGGCGAAATATCTCTTTTCTGCAGGGGGAGGGCAAAGAGGTAGAAGCGGAACGCTATCCGCTCCCCGGAAAAGAGCCAGCGCTCTCTGAATGTCAGCCCCGCGAGAAAGGCAAGTGTGACGAGAACGAGCCAGGCCGTTATCATCGTATTTGACCCCATATACCACAGTGAAATGACCGTGGGAAGAGCAAAAGCGGCGTTCAGGACTCTGCCTGAACTGAGAATCAGGGCATCTTTCCTTTTTTTTAACTGATAATCCATCAATCGGACTCCTCATTTACCTGTTATGCATTATACTGATTATAGCATGAAAAGAAATTTCCTTCTCCCGTGCCTGTTATTTTTCTTTTTCACTTCTCTCTCCTGGTCGCAGGAGTTCCTCGCCGAGCCATCGGTCAGAGTGAAAGGCGTGACCTATCTGATTTCTGAAAACAAATCTATCCGCGCGGGACTCACCCGGGAGCCTGCTCTCAGAAAATTCTATGATATCAATGTGGGAGACTACTTCGAATCCCGCGAGGAGCTGGAGAAAAAACTGGAACTGGTCACCAGGAATCTGAATGCTCAGCAGATATATAAGGATATCACCTACGAAGTCAGCTACTGGTATGAAAAGAGTTTTTTCAACCCCTCCCAGCTGACCGCCCATATCACGATATCCGTGGAAGATTCCCTTTCCCTCTATCTTTTTCCCTTCGCCCTCTACGACAGCAACCTGGGAATGGTTTTCGGAGGAAATTTCAGTTATGATAATGTCCTGGGAACCCTGACGAATCTGAGTCTCTCCGGTTATGGCGGTCCCGAAACCTGGCAGATCGGGGGTGTTTGGGATAGTGTCCCCCTGGGCCGGCTGAAGGGCGACTTTTCCCTCTACTGCCAGCAGGAGAGAACGCGGCGAGTCGACGATGACGATAAAACGGTTCTGGAATACACCAATCTGCTCCTGGATACTTTTATGAAAATCGATTTTCCCCTTTCCTACGGCTGGAAAGTTTCATTTCAGCCCCAGGTCAGTTATCCCTTCAATTATGATCTTGTCTCATGGGACCCATTCTACGGCAGGGAAGAGTTCGATACTCTTGTCCCCAGGACTTCTCTTTCCATCAAAGAGAGCCTCGTCTATGCCAATATCCTCTGGGAGCAGAACTTCCGTATCGGACTGGAAGGAACCGCCTCACTGGAAATGGAAAGTTATGTTGATGAATGGGAGCCGGTTCATTCCGTGGAAGGATCGGTCAGTGCGTTCTACAGGCCCCTTTCATTCCTGGGAATGGGGCATCATGTATCGGCCTTCTATGTTTTCAACGGCATAAGGGAAGGGGCGGGGAGTTACATCCGCGGGGTTCTCGATCACCTGATGTACGGGGAATGGGGCGTTTATCTCAATAATAACGTGGATATCCGAGCCATCTCATTGGCTCCGGTGGTTGAAATCCACTGTTATCCCCTTATCGATTTCGGGCTTGTCTGCAACAGTTCTACACCCTATGAGGCTTATGACTACCGTCTGGCCGCCGGATTCGGTATCACCTTCTTCCCCCTGTTCCTGCAGAGCCTGCAGCTGAATGTGGAAGCGGGATACGATCTTTTCAATAAGGGGCGCCCGGAAATTACATTCAAGTCGGAACTTTTTTTCTGATCCGTTCCCCGCTTGATTCCGTCGGGCCGGCGGGTCTGTCCGGCCCTGGGAAGGGACCGGACATTTATCGATCAGGCGGTAAGGGTTTTCTCTACCAGATAGTTGGTTCTCAGGCAGCTTTCCATCAGCTGCTTGGGCATAAACTCTTCCCTCTCTGTTTTCCAGTCATCGCGGTATCGGGTGATTTTTACATTGTAACCGTCCTTTAACTCCTCAAGGATTGTTATGCTCTCTTTGCTCAAAGATCCGTTTACCAGAAATTCTCTCATTGTGTTTTCCTCCAGGTGGATGATTTAGTACTATTATCGGAGGGGGAAAATATTTCTTAAGACTTCTTTCACTTTACAATTGCCTGCGATTGAATTATGATCAGACTAATGAAAGAATTAACAAGTCAGCAGCGAAGTTATCTGACGAAAAAGGCCCATGACCTGAATCCTGTGGTTATGGTCGGGCAGAAGGGAATGACCGAATCTCTGGTCGCCATGGTGGATGAGTCTCTGAAAAATCATGAGCTTATCAAAGTGAAATTTGTAGATTATAAAGAGAGCCGCCGGGAAATTTCCGATGATATCTGCCAAAAGTGCAACGCCCACCTGATCAGGGTCGTCGGCAATATCGCCATAATCTTCCGCGAGCAGGAAGACCCCGCCAAAAGACACTATAAAATCTGATGGATGCTTCCTTCCTAACCGGACTGTCCCGCTCCATGATTCTCTACTTCAGGGGGGATCAGAAACGTGTCCATCACGCGTTGAAGGTCCACTCCTTTGCCTCCCTGCTGGGCCGTCTGGAAGGATTTGACGCCCGCCTTCAGATAGTTCTGGAGACGGCGGCCCTGCTCCATGATATCGGAATTCCCCGGGCCGAGGAGAAATACGGCTCCTCCGCCGGGCCCTATCAGGAAAAGGAGGGACCCGCCGTGGCTGCGGAGCTTCTGGCCGGTTTTCCCCTGGAGCAAGCGGACCTTGAGCGTGTGCTGTTTCTCATCGGGCACCACCACAGCTACGGAGCGGTGGACGGTCCCGATTTCCAGGTACTGATAGAAGCGGACTTTCTTGTGAATATGTTCGAGGACGAAATGTCCCTTGAGCAGATAGAAGCCGTGGAGAGGAACATCTTCAAGACCGATTCGGGCCGCGAACTACTGAAATCCCTTTACTCTTCCCTGTAAGCCCTGGCCGCCATGGCCCGGCTGATATCATCGCTTTTTCTTAACACACCATCCACAAGCGGCTCCACCCTGTAACGAAGGCGTATAAAGGGATTTCTCCTTTTATGAAAGCAGCGGTTTCTCGCCGCCCTGTCCAGCGTAGCCGACTCGTCCATGATGAGGGGGAGGAATGTCAGGGTCAGGGTAATATGGGTTTTCAGACGGCGTGCCGGGAACAGGGGAATCCAGTGTGTCAGGTTATGAAAGGCATCGCCCAGTTCCGCCGGATGGGCGCAGGAGGTAAACAGAATCCCCGTCCAGAAAATCTGGAGAAAACGGGCTCCGCTGATCAGGCCCGGACACCAGGTCCCGGTCTGTCTGACGTCGCTGAGCAGAAGAAGCAGTGCCATGACAAGGGCGAAAACCACCGCTCCTTTCATTTTCCCCAGGGCCGGCTTTACCAGTAACGTTCCCAGAATAAGAAAGGGAAAGGCAGCGGCCAGAACGGGTACGGGGCCTACTCCCAGGGCAATGGAGAAGCAGAGGAGCAGAAGAAGCTTGGCGGTAGGGGGAAGCCGGTGGAGGAGAGAGTTCCCCGGCCGGTAATGAAGAAAGGCTACTTCAGCCATGTCAGTCCCTCCGGTCTGCGGACTCCCCAGGTTTCCAGATGGGGCCATATCTCCTCCCGGGACCCCTCCCGATGAATCCTGCCCCGTCCCATGAGAAGGAAACTGTCTCCGTGGGCGGCGCATTTGGCCAGATCGTGGGTAATCAGCAGAAGGGTCATCCCCTTCTCATGGAGGGGAATGAGGGTTCTCAGCACCTGGTCCACCCCCTCCCAGTCCAGTCCGGTAAAGGGTTCATCCAGGACAAGAAGGTCCGGTTCCATGGCAAGGATCCCGCCTATGGCCACCCGTTTTTTCTCTCCCCCCGAAAGGCTGTGGGGCCTGCGATTCATGAAAGGGGCCAGGCCCAGTTCATCCCTGACAAGGGAAACCCGTCTTTTAATCTCCCCTTCGGGCAGCCCGAGATTGACCGGGCCGAAGGCCAGTTCCCTTTCAACTGTCTGTTCAATGAACTGGAGATCGGAATTCTGAAAGACCAGTCCCACCCGGCGGCGGATCTCATCCCCCATGGTGCTGATATTCCTTCCCCGGAAAAAGATCTCCCCCCGGTCCGGCTTTTCCAGGCCGTTAAGATGATTCATCAGAACCGTTTTCCCCGAACCGTTGGCCCCCGCCAGAATGGTCCAGCTCCCTTCTTTCAGGGAAAAGCTGATTCCCTCTAGGACGGGACGGCCCTTTTCGAAGGAGCGGTCCAGGTTCCGGACTTCCAGCAGGGGAGTTGCGCTCATTCCTCGTTATCCCCATAAAATCGGGGTATCATCAGGCGGGCCAGGAGAACGGCGGCGATGGCCTTGAGAATATCACCGGTAAGAAAGGGGGTGAAACCGGCCGCCAGGGTTTCGGGCCAGGTCAGGGAGAGTCTGAATTTGAGCCAGGGCAGACCGGGAAGGTAGATCAGTACGGTCCCGGCAATAACGGCGGCTATCAGCCTGGGCAGGATGTTGCTGCCCCCAGCTTTCACCGGATTAACGATCAGTCCGCAGACCGCCGCCGCCAGGAAATAACCCAGCAGATACCCCCCGGTGGGACCCGTCAGAACGGCAAATCCTCCCTTGGCGCCGGAGAAAACCGGAAGTCCCACCGCACCGAGCAGTAGATAGACCGCCACGGCGGCGGCTCCCCCCCTGAAACCCAGGAGCATCCCTGCCAGTAGGATGAACAGAGTGGCCAGGACGACGGGAACCGGTCCAACGGGCACGGCGATGTAAGCTCCGGCAATAATCAGGGCCGTAAAAAGGGCGGTCAACACAATTTTCTGAATCTCGTTTTTTTCCATACCATATCCTTTATCTCTTAAAATCGGGAGTAGCGCAGTCGGCCGGCTCCTCCTATGATGTTCTTTCCGTTTTTTCGCACTCCCCGGGCAGTACGGTACGACCCGTATCCAAAAGGAGGGCTCCCGAATCGCTGACTTCCCGGGGAATCCCCGCCAGCCTTTCACCGTGGCCAAGGGAAAACAGAACCCGGCCCCGCCGTATCAGCATATCGTTGTAAAGCTTCGGCAGGGAGTCGTCCCCTTCTTTTCTGTGCCTTTCCATGCCGTTCAGGTAACGTTTAATCAGATCGGACCGGGAGAGATTTCGGCCTGTCAGCGAACTCAGTGAGCAGGTCTGACCGGGCAGGGGAGGGGCGTTGTTCACGTTGATCCCCACCCCCAGGTTAAAGCGGGTTATCCGCTCTTCCTCCCCGGAGAAGGCCGCCAGTACGCCGATGATTTTTTTCCCTTCCACAAGAATATCGTTGGGCCATTTAATGAAAGCATTCTGCCCGTAATCGTCCCTGAGTACTTCCGTCAACGTTACCAGAGCGGCCATGGTGGCCCGGTAGCTCCGGGGCGAGGGAAGGACCGAAGAGAAGCTGTGGGTAAAGAAAAGTCCGCCCCGGGGAGAGACCCACTCCCTCTCCCTTCTGCCGCGCCCGGCGTTCTGTACATCGGCGGTGACGACAAAATCCTCCCCGCCTCCCTGGCGGCTGAGTATATCGTCGGCATAGTCCATGGTGGAACCGGTCTCTTCCAGGCAGTAGAATCTCTCCCGGCCCGAAAAGAGGTGGGCCCCCATGGGATCATCCGGTTTTCCCGTCAGGCGGTATCCCTTCCGGGATGATTCTATGGAGTAGCCCATCTCTTCCAGACGGCCTATCTGCTTCCAGACCGCCACACGGGAGATCCCCAGGTGGCGGCTCAGAACTTCCCCCGAAATGGACCCGTCCGCTCCTTCGAGAAGCGAAAGCAGTATAGCCCGTGAATCGTTAATGTTAACCATGATAAAATGAAGGTTAACGAAAGTATGTAATTTAGTCAAGTTATCCTTTTCGATTCGACAAAAATAGTTTAGAATAGTAATATGAATAGTAAAAATCCGACCCTTAATAGCTTGATTGAGAAGCAGAGGGAGATAAAATTACTCGGTTCCATCCAGGCTCTCCTGGATTGGGATCAGGAAACCTATATGCCGGAAAAAGCCATTGAATGGCGCTCGGAACAGCTTGCCTGGCTTTCCGGACAGGCCCATCGCCGGGAGACGTCGAAGGAGATCGGCGCTTTTCTGGAGGAGCTCCGCGGGTATGCCCCGGCCGGCGACAGGGAAAAGGCCCTCATTGACATATCCCTCCGGGACTACCGGCGGGCCCTTGCTTTTCCCGAAGAGTATGTCGTGGAGAAAGCCCGCCATCACAGCCGGGCTCAGAATGCCTGGGTAAAAGCCCGGGAAGCGGGGGACTTCGAAGCCTTCCGTCCCTTCCTGGAAAAAAATATGGAGTATGCCCGGCGCGATGCGGACTATCTCGGCTACGAAGGCCACCCCTACAACGCCCTCCTGGATCTTTACGAGCCGGGAATGAAGGCCGAGCGGGTGAAGTCGCTCTTCGATCCCCTCGGCGATTACCTTGCCGATCTGGTCAGAAGAATCGGCGCAGCCGATCAGGTAAAGGATGATTTCCTCCATCTCAGCTGTCCCGTAGAAGGACAGGAAACTCTGGGGAAGGAGATCCTCCGGCTCATAGGCTATGAATTCGACCGAGGGCGGCTCGATCCCACCGCCCATCCTTTCACCACCGAACTGGGGCCCCATGACGTGCGCGTCACCACCCGCTACGATGAGTTCGAGTTCACCTCCAACCTGTTCAGTGTTATCCATGAGGGGGGGCACGCCCTGTACGAGCTGGGAGTCGATGGGGACATCGCCGAAACCATCCTCGGCACGGGGACTTCCCTGGGGATCCACGAGTCCCAGTCCCGCTTCTGGGAAAACCTCCTGGGGCGGAGCCGCGCCTTCTGCGAAGGATTCCTTCCCCTGTTTAAGGACACCTTCCCCGATGTTTTCGGCAAGATAGACGGGGAAACCCTCTACCGGGCCATCAACCGGGTCAAACCCTCCCTCATCCGCATCGAAGCGGACGAAGTGACCTACAGTCTTCACGTGATCCTCCGGTTCAACCTGGAAATGGCCCTCCTGGAGGGCAGCCTGGCCGTGAAGGATCTGCCCGAAGCCTGGAACGCCGAATCGGGAAAGCTTCTGGGAGTCGTCCCTTCCCATGTCGCCGAAGGGGTTCTGCAGGATGTTCACTGGTCCCACGGCCTCATCGGCTATTTCCCCACCTACGCCCTGGGAAATCTCTACGGCGCCCAGTTCCTGGACCGCATGAAAAAAGATCTTCCCGGCCTGGACGGCAGCCTGCGAAACCGGAACTGCGAGCCGCCCCTCGCCTGGCTGCGGGAGAAGATCCACCGGCACGGGTCGGTTTATACCGCCGACGAGCTCTGCCTCCGCGTGACGGGGGAAGAACTGGACTATCGTTACTTTACTGACTATCTGGAAAGAAAATACGCAGAGATATATGGAGTATAAAGCATGTCAGACCGCTTGATAATGGAAACCCTGCCCCTCGATAAGAGAGCGGCAGACTATGTCAACACCGCCGTCCTCAGAACCAGTCTTCTGAAAAAGCAGACCGAGTTCCGCGTTCTGGTCCCTGGAAACGTAGCCATGCTCGTTTTCTACTTCGGCCGGGGAATCTACGAGATCCGGGAAGACCGCTGGGTCCGCCCCGAATCCCCCGTATCCTTCATGGGCATACAGACCGAGCCCCGCTACTTCGCCGATCTGGAAGAGTACGAAGCGGTTCTGTTCTACCTCACCCCCTACGGGGTCAGCTCCCTCTTCGGCAAGGACGCCGCCTCCCTGGTGAACAAATCCTACCAGAAAGTCCCCGCCCTGGAAGAGCACATGCCCTGGCTTACCGACGAAAATTTCCTCGCGCTGCCCCTTAAAGAGCGCGCCGGCCGCATCGCCGAAGGAGTGCAGACCTATTTTCTGGAGAAAAGCCGGTCCGCCCCGGAAACTCTCATCAAAATCCATGATTACGTCGAATCCTCCCACGGCTCCATACAGGTCAAGGATCTGGCGGACAAGCTCAGCCTCACCCGTCAGAACCTCTTCTACCTGGCCAAAAAACACATGGGGGTCAATCTCAACGTCTACAGCCGCATAGAGAGGCTCCGTTACGCCATCTCCCTCCTTCAGAAGGGTTACAAATGGAGCGAAATCGTCTCCGTGGCCGGCTATTACGATTACTCCCACCTGACCAAGGACCTCAAGCTCTTCACCCACATGCCCGTGGCCCGCTACAAGGAACTCATCAAAAACGACAATTCCGACCTTACCGAGTTCATGCGCAACCAGGTGGGCTGTTTCTACTACTATCTGCCCCCCTCCGGACTTTTTTCCATGGGAGCTCACAGGTAGATTGCGGGCGGCCCGGCGCTTCGCGCCGTCGGGCTATGCGGGGGTGTCCGTCGCGTTGCGACCCGGGCCTCCCGGCCCGGCCCCTCCTATCCCTCCCGCGTCAGCTGCGCTGACCTCCCGAAAGATACATGAGAACCACTCCGATAAAAATCAGTCCGTAGCCGAACACATGGACCGCCGAAACGGCCTCTCCCAGGACAATAATTCCCAGGAGTGCCGCCGTCAGCGGTTCGGTCATTCCCAGAACAAAGGCGTGGCCGGCGGGAATCCCCTCCAGGGATCGGTTGAACAGGGCGTAGGGCACCGAGGCGGAAAGGACTCCCAGAAGAATCAGGGGAACAATCGTCCGGATATGGGGAATCACCATCCAGTCGGCCCGGATGAGAAGGGGCGTCATGACAAGCCCCCCCAGAAACATGACCAGCGTCGTCACATCCAGGGAACTGCGGTTTTTCTGGAGCCTCTTCATGGTCAGTCCCGTCAGGCTCCAGCCCAGACAGGCCCCCAGGGCAAACAGAAGTCCCGTCGGATCAACCAGATATTCCCAGTTTATCCAGGCCAGAACAATCGATCCCGCCAGAGTCATGCCCACCGACCGGTACCAGCGGCTTGTCAGGGGCGTCCGGTCGACAAAGTGTTCAATCAGCCCGGCGAAAAGGGGAGAGAGGCCTATGTAAATCATCGTGCTCAGTCCCACTCCCGCCTTCAGAACGGCGGTGAAGAAACTTATCTGCGTCAGGGTAATGGCCACAATGCTCAGAAGGAGAGTTTTACCCTCACCCGGAACGGGGCGGAGAATCCGTCCGATATGCTTCCCCGAATAGGCCAGCAGAAACAGACCTCCGATCAGGAGCCGGAAAGCGCCTATGGACAGGGAGGTGAATCCCTCGGGCAGCAGAGAGGCCAGTGTTCCCGAACACCCCCAGGTTATGCCGGCGAAGAGGGCCTGGACCGAATATTTCCTAGATGAGGACATGCCGTTCCTCCCCATGGGCGGCGAAGTACTCCCTGTACAGTTCGTCCATCTCCCCGGCTGTTCCGGCGTTGACGATGCGGCTGGAGTGGAGGTGATGTCCGAAGCGTAGATTCTCGCTGAAATACAGACTGAACCTGCGGGCCCTGGTTTTATGAAATTCCGGGGGCTGATGAATCAGCAGAAGATCGTAAAACCGTTCCCAGCACTCCAGAAGATCGATCCTGACCGTTTCCAGGGGCTCTCCGGCAAGGCGTTTTTTAATCAGGGCGAAGAACCAGGGCTGCCTCACGGCCTGCCGCCCGATCATGGAACCGCCGGGCCGCTGCTTTTCCCAACAGTTCCGATAGGATTCCCAGCTGTTGATATGCCCGTTGGCCACTACAGGTATGGGCAGTTCCCTTTGAAGAAGGCCGATAAAATCCTTGCGGGGAGGACGGGAGCCCTTCTCCTTCCGAGTCTTGGGATGGAGAACCAGAAAGTCGGCCCCCGCCTCGGCCAGGGCCCGGGCAAAGGAGAGCAGTTCCTCCCCGTTCTCCTTCTCTCCCAATCGGATCTTGGCCGAGAGGGCTATCTCTTCAGGCAGAACATCGCGCAGGTTTTTTATGATATCCGCCGCTTTCTCCCCGGACCGCATCAGGGCGCAGCCGGCTCCGTATTTGATGATGTGCGGGGCGGAACAGCCCATGTTCACATCGATTCCCGCCGGGGAGAGGCGGGCCAGTTTTTCCGCCGCCCCGGTAATCTCGTTCCGGTCCTGTCCGATCAGCTGGAAAATCATACGGTCCGCACCGGGCTCCGTCCTGTCATAATACTCTTCCAGGGGACCCCCCTGACGGTAGAGCCGGGCGTCAATCATCTCCGAATAATAATAATCGCATCCGCCGTAGCCCTCTATCAGCAGGCGGAACCCGGCGTGGGTCAGATCCGCCATGGGGGCGAGGAACAGAGTATGCCTGTCGGCACCAAGGGGTAATTTCATCTTTTCTCCGGCGGAAAGAATACCACAATCACAGGGCTTCTCCAATGGCCGGAAGGGGGCTATAATCGGGAATATGCAACGATTCCGTTCACTCCGCCGCCGGGCGGGAAAGCTCAAGAAAAGGCTGACCCTCCTTTATTATGCCTCCGGCCATCCTGATCTGCCCCGGCGTACGAAAATCCTCATCGCCCTGACCGTGGCCTATGCCCTCAGTCCCATCGATCTCATCCCCGATTTCATTCCCCTCCTGGGGTATCTGGACGACCTCCTCATCCTGCCCGGCCTTATCGCCCTGTGCCTGAAAAGCATCCCTCCCGAGATCTGGCATCAGGCCGCCGCCCGGGCTGTCCGGGAGCCCCTCCGCCTCAATAAAAACTGGAAGGCCGGAGCCATCATTCTGCTCATCTGGGCCGCCGTCCTTATCAAACTCATCTCCCTCTTTATCGGGTAATCCAGGCAATAAAGGACGCCCCCCTCCTGTTACCAAGAGCCCATAAAGGAATTTGGAGGCTCTCCTTTTAGTGTAATTCGTGCGATTTGTGGTAAAATTTACCCCAAAAGTTTTAGCAGTGTTCTCATTGTTTGACATGTTTTTTCTAATGATTCAGGTTTTCTGACAAAAAGAGCTCTCTTTCTATACAAGTCATTGAAAGAAGGAGGTATTTCATGCCTGACCAGCTATATTGTCCTAATCCTGAATGTATAAATCATAATCACCCTTCGCAACAGGATTCCTGGTTCCGAAAAAAAGGATTTGTAACAACAAAAAGAGATGGCAAAGTTCAGCGTTATCAATGCAGAAACTGCTTAACCACATTTTCACTCTCTTATTTCTCAATTAACTACCATGCCCATAAAAAGTTATCCTATTCTACTCTTTTAAATCATCTTGTCAGTGGTTCGGGGATCAGGGATATGGCACGGTCGATGAATTATTCTCCAGGTTTGATCACGAACAGAATACAACGACTGTCTAAAAGGATCACCTCTGTTTGCGCAAAGGGAAATTATGAGTTGGAGCTTCGCGAATCTGTCGCTGCCGATGGTTTGGAAAATTTCATTCTTTCTCAATATTTTCCGACAAACATTAATATTCTGGTCGGACAGAAATCTCAATTTATCTACACCTTCAACGCCTACCATTTCAAACGAAAAGGAGCATGCACCTCGGAGCAGAAAAAACGGAAATCAGAACTTTACGTATCTGCTCAATTTGAAAAGAGAGCCGCTTCCAATAGATTCAGAGAGATCCTGAAATATCTATCAGAAAAAGCAGAGCTATCTTCCATGAAAAACGTGATTCTGGACACAGACGAACATCCTATTTATGCCTATCAGGTTAAAAATTACGCATCCCTCTCTTTCAAGATACATCACAGAAGGACGAACTCCCGCAAGGAAAGGAACTATCAAAATAAGTTGTTCCCGTGCAATTATATAGATAGGCAGATAAGAAAAGATCTAGCTGAGTTTATTCGGGAGACTGTTCAATTCGGGAGAAATATAAATAACAGTATGGACCGATTTACCTGTTACAGTTTTTGGCATAATTTTCTTAAGCCATACCGAATTAACAGGAAGAATAGGACTTATGAATACCATAGTCAGGCAGCCGGATTTGACTTGAAGGATATTCAGGATATTGTTCAGAATATATTCGGGGGAATCCGAAGAAGAGAGAAAGATTTTATGCCCTATCTATCGGATTACCAGAAAGCTCACTGGAACAGAATTCTGGTAAATTCGATGAAAAGAAAAGCAGTATAGATGAGGATATGTCAAAGAATTGGAACATTATCAAAACGATAAACAAACCACCGAAAATCCCCCGATTCTCCCTCAAATTCCCCTTAAGAAAAAAAATCCCCCGCCGACAATCAAACTATGATCAGAGGATTATATACGGCGGCCAGCGGTATGCAGGCCCAGGAACATCGATTAGACGCCCTGTCCAACAATCTGGCCAATGTGGATTTGACCGGTTACAAGAGGGACGTCTCCGTGGAAAAAGCCTTCCCCGAACTGATGATTCGCCGGTTCGACCGGGACAGTTCCTACTCCTTTCCCATGGGCAGCGTGAATGTTGCTCCGGTGGTGGGGAAACTGGGCACCGGTGTTGAATATAACGAAACCTTTACCGTGTTCGAGCAGGGATCTCTCAAGGAAACCTCCAATCCCTTTGATCTGGCCCTGGAAGACGAAGGCTTCTTCGCCGTGGAAACCAACGAGGGCGAGCGCTACACCCGCAATGGTTCCTTTGTCCTGGGCAAAGAGGGCTACCTCCTCACAAAAGACGGTTACTTCGTCCAGGGTGAGAATGGCCCCATCCAGCTGAAGAAGAACAATTTTACCATAGATAAACTGGGACGAATCTGGCAGAACGCCGATCTGGCCGACGATCCCAACCGCCTGGTGACCATGGAAGAGAATGACTGGGCCAATACGGAGCTGGTGGACACTCTTAAAATCGTCCGGTTCAACCGCCCCCGCCATTTAATGAAGCAGGGCAATTCCATGTGGGCCCCTACGGAAGTTTCCGGCCAGGCGCAGATCGCCGAAGGCAACGAGAGACCCGGCGTCGTGCAGGGTTTTCTGGAAGCGTCCAATGTGAACTCCGTCCGGGAAATGGTGAATATGATAGAGGTCAACCGGGCCTACGAAGCCAATCAGAAGGTGATCACCACCCATGACGGGCTTCTTGATAAACTGATTAACAGTGCGGTCCGCTACTAAAGCGGCGTAAAGGAGAATAGAAGGTTATGATGAGGTCTTTATGGACGGCCGCTTCGGGCATGAACGGTCAGCAGTATAACATCGATACCATTTCCAACAACCTGGCCAACGTGAATACCAACGGGTATAAGCAGGTAAGGGCCGAGTTCGAGGATCTTATCTATATGACATCCCGCATCGCCGGTACGCCCGCCACGGAGCAGACCGTTGTTCCCGAGGGAATTCAGGTCGGTCACGGAACCAGGGTCGCCGCCACCCAGAGGATATTCGAGCAGGGTTCCCTCCAGGCCACCTCCGTACCGTCGGACATGGCTATCTCGGGCGAAGGCTTCTTCCGCGTCAAGCTGCTTGACGGCAGCTGGGGTTATACCCGGGACGGTTCCTTCCAGATAGACGCCAACGGCCAGTTCGTCACCTCCAACGGCTATATGCTCCAGCCCAACCTCATTATGCCCGAGGGATTTCAGCAGGAGAGCATCGCCATCAGCCAGGACGGCCGGGTCACCGTCAAGGTCAACGGTCAGCAGGATCCCGTTGATGTGGGCCAGGTCAACCTCTACCGCTTTGTCAATCCCGCCGGACTTCAGGCCATCGGTGAGAATATCTTCAAAATGTCCAACGCTTCGGGCGATCCCATCGGAGGAAGACCCGGTTTCGAGGGTATGGGAAAGATTCAGCATAAGTTCCTGGAAAACTCCAATGTCTCCATGGTCAAGGAAATGGTAAATATGATCGTGGCCCAGAGAGCCTATGAACTGAACTCCAAAGCCATTCAGACATCCGATTCCATGCTTCAGACGGCGAATAACCTGAAAAGATAGAAATAAAGGGCTATATTAGATGAATATCACAGCGCAGGCCATGAACGGCTATGACAGTATCAGAACGGCGGGGCAGATAAACTCCCTTAAGACGGAAACCGCCGGAAGGTTCAGCGAGAAGGAACTGGCCGATATGAAGAAGGCCTGCGATGATTTTGAAGCTATCTTTATAAAGATGATGCTCGATTCCATGAAGGCCACCGTTCCCGAGCGGTCCCTTGTGAAAAAGAATCAGGGGGAGGAGTATTTTGAAGACATGCTGTACGACGAATATGCCAAATCCATGTCGCAGACTGACGAATTCGGCCTGTCGGAAGCGATGTACAGACAGATGACCGTTCAGCAGAAAGGCGGGCTGTACTCTTAGGAGTGCTCCACTTTTATCACAATAATCTTCACAGATCCTTCTCAAAGATACTCTTTTTAATAATATTCCCGTATACAAAAGTATACTTCCTCCACTCCTATAATCCCCCTTAATATACTGTTAATATCATAAATTCCTTTATAGATTGAAATTATATGTATTTTTAATTTTTTTTCATATTTTGGCATACCTCTTGCATTATAGGTGGACAGGAGAGGTATAAAACTATGAAAAAAGAAAAGAAGAACTATAATCCGGAACTTAAAGCTTATATGAATGATGTTATTAAGTACAAACTTCTTACTCCCGAAGAGGAGAAAGAGTTATCCCATAAAGTTCTTCGGGGCGATGAAATGGCGCGCCAGAGATTGATTAATTCCAATCTCAAGCTGGTCATCAAAATCGCCTTTGCCTATAGAAATCAGGGCATGCCGATTATGGATCTGATCCAGGAGGGGAATCTGGGTCTTATTCGTGCGGTAGAGAAGTTCGACGGTTCCAGAGATGTCCGTTTCTGTACCTACGCATCCTGGTGGATCAAGCAGGCTGTGACACGGGCGCTGGTCAACAAGAAGAGGACGATCCGTCTTCCTCACAGGAAAGAAGAAGCAATCAGAAAGATCCAGACCGTGATTGACGAATACCAGAGCGAGTTTATGACGACTCCTTCCATATCGGAAATCGCCGAGGAGACGGGGCTGAACGAAGAAACCGTTGTCGGCCTTCTGGATATATCCAATCAGACAATTTCTCTTGATTGTGAAATCAACGAGAATAACAGTACCCTTATGGATGTTATCGAAGACAGAAGGAGCATTCCCGAAGAGGAACTGATTAAAAAGAATATTATTGAGGATACGGAAAAATTCCTTTCCACCCTCAAAGACAGGGAAAAGAGCGTGATTAAATACCGCTATTCACTCCACAATGGAGAGAAATACACCCTTAAAGAGGTTTCCCAGGTAATGGGCATCTCTCCCGAAACGGTCAGACAGATCGAAATCAGGGCTATTAACAAGCTGAGAGAGCAGGCCTCCGATGTCCGGACATACTTTGTCAGCTAAATAGATACATTCTCCTCGCTGAACACCGGTTGGACCGAACGAAAACGGGTCCGGCCGGTGTTTTTTTATGTCGCCTGACTTGTCTTGACCTTGGTCTCCCCGAATCATAGAATAAGAGCAGGAGACTCCATGATTGTATTAGGTATAGAAACGTCCTGTGACGAGTGTTCCGTCGCCCTGGTTGAGGACGGACGCAGGATCATCAGCAATGAGATCGCTACCCAGATAGAGCTGCATAAGCCCTGGTACGGGGTGGTTCCTGAAATCGCCTCCCGGCTCCATGTTCAGTGGATCGACGGGGTCCGGGAGAAGGCACTCGCCTCGGCGGGTATGACCATGGCCGAAATTGACGGTATAGCCGTAACGGCCCGGCCCGGACTCATGGGGTCTCTTATGGTGGGGCTTTCCTACGGCAAGGGGCTGGCCTGGTCTCTGGATAAACCCATGGTAGGGGTAAATCATGTGGAGGCACATCTCTACGCCCCCCATCTGGAGTACGAAATAGAATACCCCTATCTGGGGGTTATCGTATCCGGCGGGCATACCATGATCTGCCGGGTAGAGAGTTTCGACCGTATGGAAGTCCTGGGTACCACTGTGGACGATGCCTGCGGTGAAGCCTTTGACAAGGTGGCGAAATTTTACGATCTGGGTTATCCCGGAGGCGTGGCCATAGACCGTCTGGCCAGAAACGGGGATGACAGGGCTTTCAATTTCCCCATACCCAATCTTCATAAGGGGGGGCATGAGTACGATGTCTCCTATTCGGGTCTCAAAACCGCCGTCATCAATCAGCTTGAGCAGTTCCGGACGGAGGGAGCCGAGGCCACAGTTGAGAATATTGCCGCATCTTTTCAGAAAAGGGCGGTGGATATGCTTATGAAGAAGATCGCCCTGGCGGTGAAGAATACCGGGCTTACCCGCATCGTCGCCGGCGGCGGAGTTTCGGCCAACTCCCGTTTCCGCGAGCAGCTGTCCAGCCTGCCGGGGACCAGGGTTTACTTTCCTTCCCTGCAGCTCTGCGGTGATAACGGGGCCATGATCGCCGGGCTGGGGTATCACTATCTTTCACGGGGAGACAGCTCTCCGCTCAGCGAAACGACACGGGCCCGGATAACCGGATACCGGAACATATAAGAGGAGTATTATGAAGACTCAGACCTTAATTGCCCCGTCCATCCTTTCCGCCGATTTCAGCCGGATGGGAGACGCCGTCGGGGAGATAGACAGTTCAGGCGCCGACTGGGTGCATATCGATGTGATGGACGGGAATTTTGTTCCCCCCATTACTTTCGGCCATAAAATGGTGGCGGATATCCGCCCCCTGACGAAAAGACCTTTTGACGTGCATCTGATGGTGGCCGATCCGGACAGCCAGCTTAAGGCTTTTGCCGAGGGGGGGGCCGATTACATCACGGTACACCAGGAAGCGGCCCTCCATCTGGACAGGACATTGAGCCGGATCAGGGAACTGGGATGCCGCCCGGGAGTCTCCATCGTTCCCTCCACACCCGTCTGCCTGCTTAAGGAGGTCCTCTCGAAGGTGGACCTTGTTCTTGTCATGACCGTGAACCCCGGTTTCGGCGGACAGAAGATGATCCCCTCCTGCCTGGAGAAGGTTAAGGAGCTCAGAAAAATCAGGGAGGAACGGGGCGAGGAATGGCTGATCTCCATTGACGGCGGGGTTAATAGCGAGACGGCGGACATAATCCGTGAAGCCTCTCCCGACGTTCTGGTCGCCGGTTCGGCCTTTTTCTCCGCACCGGACAGGGCGGAATTTGTGAGAAACTTTAAATAGAGTACTCCTTATTGTCGATAAAGTTGTTAGAGGTCTCTTGGTATGATGAAAAAAATCCCCCTAATTCTGCTTCTCCTGGGATGTTCATTCCTCCTTTTCCCCTCCGAGGGAGATGATATTTTCAGGGAAGGACTCACCGCATTCGAGAGGGGGGAGTACTTTCTCGCCTACCGGCAGTTTACCCGTCTGGTTGAGGAGGAACCTTTCTATTACTACCGCGCCAATGCGGTTTTCTGGCAGGGAAAATCCCTCTACATGATGGGCGATTATGTCCAGGCCGGCTCTCTGCTTGATCAGTATCTCATGAACTGGCCCGACAACAGTTATTATGAGGAGGCCCTCTATCTGGTGGGAAAGAATTACTTCTCCCAGGAGAACTATCAGGCGGCTCTGGACGCTTTTATCCGTTTTACCGAAGAGTACGGAGGCAGCGTATGGTATCCCCACTCCCTCTACTGGATGGGGGAGTCCCTCTATAATCTGGGGCATATAGACGAGGCCCGGGAGCTATACGGGAGAATAATCCGGGAATTTCCCGAAAGCTCCAAGAGCGAAGCGGCCCGTTATCGGAGCGCTCTTATCGAGATAAAGGAGAGGGAAGAGGTCCTCCTGGAACTTCTGAAATGGAGTCATGAGGAGTTTCTGAAGAGCGGGCAGGACAGCAACAGGGAAAAGGCTGTTTACGAAGAGGCCCTCAAAGCCTATCAGCAGCAGATAACCCAGCTTTCCGACAGGGAAAGGAAAATGGTTCTGCTGAATAAGTTACTCTCCCTGAAAGAAAGGGCCCTGGCTCTTAAGGATTTTTACCTGGAACAGAAGGAGGCACTGGCCCCATGAAGCGCTGTTATCTGATGATTCTGTTCGTACTTCCTGTTGTTTTGCATGCTCTTACTCTGGAAAAGGGAAATCTGAAAATCGCTGTGGATGATGAGACAGGCGGTTATCTCTGTTATAGCCGTCTTTCCGATGACTCACCCTGGTATCCCCTTCTGGTGGAATCGTTTACCTCTTCCTATACGCAAATGAGAATTAATGGACAGGACATCATTCCGGGAGACCGGGAGGATTTCTCCCTGCGTTTTGATAGCTCCGATGAGGGTATCGCCCTGATTTATGAAGGGGACGGTGTCCTTTTTACCGAAAAAGTCGTGATGGAACAGGATCTGAGGGGAACCGCCTATTTTGACATCTCCCTGACGCTGGAGAACCGGGGCCATGACTCTCTTGAGGGAGGGATCAAAAAGGTGCTCGATACGACCTTCGTCAGGGGAGATACCCACTTCCTCATACAGGGCAAGTCTGTGGAGGAGGAGACTGTATTCGAGAAAGGACAGATCCCTTCCTCCCTCCTTTCTCCCGGCACCCAGCCCGGCGAGAGGCTCTATATCAAGACTTCCTTTGAGAAAACTCCCGAACCTGACCGGCTTCTTCTGGTTAACTGGAACAGGCTGGACCGATCCTCCTGGGATTATCGTCCTTCCCCCGGAACGAACTTTAATGCCCTGCCTTTTTCCATTAATGATTCCGCTCTGGGCGTGATATGGCAGCCCGTTATCATAAAGAGCGGTGAATCTCTGCAGTTTCATCTGGCCATGGGGCCGAGGGATTTTTCTCTGGAAGAGAAGGAAGCCGATCAGCCGGAACCCGCCGTTGTTCCCGTTATTCCTTCCGATCCGGCCCTGGCCCGTCTTCATCTGGAGGAACAGCTGGATTATATCGAAATCTTTCTGAGAGATCTGGAGAACCGAATCGACGGGATCGATGACGTGAGCAACGAGAATCTGTTATCCCTGGAAGAGCGGCTGGATGTACTTGAGCAGAACAGAAGAGATTATGAGAGATTACGGTAAAGAGCTCGGCAAAGCGGCGGCCTGGATAGGACGCAAACAGTACAGCAAGGCTATTCGCTTTCTTGAACCGAAAGTTCCCATTTATCTGGAAGACGCGAATTTCTACTATCTCCTGGGAAGGGCTCTTTTCATGTCCGGCGATATGGGAGGAGCGAAGTTCTATTTTGAGAGGGGACTGCTGGCAGACAGGGGGCGGACGGATATCAAGCTCATGCTGGCCCTGACCCATCTGAAGAGAAAAGACTCTGCCGAAGCCGCCAAGACCTGGCTCTCCATCCTCGATGGGGACCCGGGAAACAAAAAAGCGGCCCGTGGTTTGGAAACGCTCCGCAGAATCGATAACGAGGCAGATCTCAACCGGTATATAGAAGAGGGGAATCACAGGAAAATACTGCCCCCCTTTCGAGTCCGTCCCAGAAGCATCTGGTTTATCATTCCCCTCGCCGTGCTGCTGCTGGCAGGAGCTCTTGTCTATATTGTTCCCCGTATCGATCTCCCCGAAAGAGAGCCCCGGCGTGATGAGCTGAACTATATCGATCTGGATATCAAAGGCATTCCCGTAACCGATAATACCGGCTCTTTCCATTATGTCCTGACCGTGGATGAAGTAAGGGATTCCTACAACCGGGCGATAGAACTTTTTGACAGGGAGAGGGACAATGAGGCCCGGGTGGAGATAAACCGAATTCTCAATTCAAACGCTTCAAACGATCTGAAAAGCCGCCTTTCCGTTCTCTCCGGATATCTGGTTAAGCCGGATTATGATAACTTCTATACCGATTTCACCTATGCCCAGATTCACGACGATCCCCTGCTTTATGAGAATTGCTGGGTTCTCTGGAGGGGCCGGGTCTCCAATCTGACTGTTACCGATGAAAGAATCTCCTTTCTCTTTCTGGTCGGATTTGAGAACGAGACCTACCTGGAAGGTTCTCTTCCCGCCTATGTGGATTACGGTGTGAAAATCGACCGGGAACTCCCCGTTGAGATCCTCGGGCAGATCGTTCGGGAAGAGGGCGGACTTGTCCTTAAGGTCGAAACAATCCGTCATATCCTGCCCAAATCATAAAAAACGGGATTAATGTTCCAAAAAACGTGTATTTCCCCTATAATAGCGGGATAACAGGGAAAAAAGCCCTGTTATAAAGGGCAGGGGTACGCATGAAATCATCGGTTAAAGAAACAAAGCAGGCTACGACGAAAGAGGAAAAAGAAAAAGCCCTCGACGCGGCTAGGCTTCAGATAGAAAAACAGTTCGGCAAGGGCTCCCTTATGAAAATGGGAGAAAACCGGAATCTGGATATTGAAGTGATTCCTTCCGGCTCCATCGTTCTTGATGAAGCTCTGGGAGTGGGAGGATATCCCAAGGGGCGTATTCTCGAGATTTACGGACCCGAATCCTCGGGTAAAACGACCCTGGCTCTTCATGCCATCGCTGAGGCTCAGAAGCAGGGGGGGATTGCCGCCTTTGTTGATGCCGAGCATGCCCTTGATCCGGCCTATGCCGAAAAACTGGGCGTTAATGTGGCTGATCTGTGGGTCTCCCAGCCCGATACGGGAGAGCAGGCCCTGGAAATCGTGGAGTCCCTTATCCGCTCAGGTGCCGTCGATATCGTGGTTGTCGACTCGGTGGCGGCGTTGACTCCCCAGGCAGAGATCGAAGGTGATATGGGAGATTCCCACATGGGGCTCCAGGCCAGGTTGATGAGCCAGGCTTTGAGAAAGCTCACCGGTATCATCTCCAAATCGGGCTGTTCCCTGATATTTATCAATCAGATCCGTATGAAAATAGGCGTCATGTTCGGGAATCCGGAAACTACCACCGGCGGAAATGCTCTGAAATTTTATGCGTCTGTCCGTCTGGATGTGAGAAAAATAGAGACCATGGCCAAAGGTTCGGAAGATCCCATAGGAAACCGTATCCGGGTCAAGGTCGTCAAGAACAAAGTGGCTCCGCCATTCAAGAAGGTGGAGATGGAGATCCTTTTCGGTAAGGGAATCTCTTCCGAAGCCAGTCTGCTCGATTCGGCGCTGGCCCATGAGATTATTCAGAAAAGCGGAAGCTGGTACTCCTATAAAGAGGAAAAGATCGGTCAGGGCCGGGATAGTGTGAAATCCTTTTTAACGGAGAATCCCGAGGCCGCCGCGGCTATCGAGGCGGAGATCAGGAAAGTGGCATTCCCCGAGAAAAAGAAGGCGGAAGCAAAGAAAGAAGCCGTCCCCGAAGAAGTGAAGGCCTGATTTCATTGGAAACCGTATATATCGGGGCCGGTTCCAATATGGGGGACCGGTTCCAGTCGCTATGTTTTGCCAGGGAGGAATTATCCCGTCTCCTGGATGATTTCAGGGTTTCCCCTGTCTATGAGACGGCTCCCAGGGATTATCTGGATCAGGACTCTTTTCTCAACTGCGTTTTTTCAGGTAAAACCGACAGGGAGCCCGAAGCTCTCCTTGATGAACTTTTCGCTCTGGAAAAGGAAGCCGGAAGGGTCAGGAAGGGGGCCATCCCCAAAGGTCCCCGTGTCCTGGATCTGGATATCCTTCTCTGGGGCGGCCGGACTATCCGGACTTCCCGGCTGACCATTCCCCATCCGGCCATGAGGGAGAGGGCCTTCGTCCTGATTCCTTTGCTGGCCCTGGAGGAAAACTTGTGCGATCCCGAAACGGACCGGTCTTACGGGCAATATCTCTCCTCTCTGGAGGATCAGAATGTGAAACCGGTGGACTTCTCCCGGGGTATGTGGTAAAATTCATTCCAGATGAATCCAAAAAAACTCCCCGTTTATAAGGAGCGGGATAAAATCCTTACGGCTCTGGAGAAAAATCAGGTCATTATCGTAGAAAGTCCCACCGGTTCGGGGAAAACGACTCAGATCCCTCTCATACTTCATGAAGCCGGCTACACCGATCACGGTATTATCGGTATTACCCAGCCCCGGCGTATTGCAACCCTTTCCGTGTCCGATTACATATCCATGCAGCTGGGGATACCCATGCCCGGATTTATCGGGTACAAGATGCGGTTTGAAGATAAAACCACGGCGGATACCCGCCTGAAAATTATGACCGACGGAACCCTGCTGCAGGAGATGAAGACAGACCCCCTGCTGAGCCGTTATTCCGTTCTCATGGTGGACGAAGCCCATGAGAGGAGCCTGAATATCGACTTTATCCTCGGGCTTCTGAAAAATATTCTGGCCGAGAGGCCGGAGTTCAAGGTCATCATATCGAGCGCTACCCTGAATACGGAAGCTTTCAGCCGCTATTATGCCAATGCCCGGATCGTTTCCATCGATACGCCGGTTTATCCCGTTCAGGTTTATTACGATCCCCCCGCCAAAGAGAATGACGAGGAAGCCCTGGTCGAGAAGATTGTGTCTCTTGTGGAGCGCATAGTGGGGGAGCGGCGGAAAGGGGATATACTCATTTTCCTTTCCGGGGAGAAGATTATCAAGGACAGCTGTGCGGCTCTGGCCAACTCCCAGGTCCGCCGGCGTCTCCATCTCGTGCCCCTTTACGGCCGGTTGGGGAAGGATGAGCAGGAGAGGGTTTTCGATAAGACCCCCTTTGGAAAGACGAAGGTCGTCGTCTCCACCAATATTGCCGAAACCAGCGTTACCATCGACGGGATTACCACGGTTATCGATTCCGGTCTCTGTAAAATGAATTTCTATAATCCCCGTACTTTTACCAGCTCTCTGGTGGAAACTCCTGTTTCGCAGGCGTCCTGTAATCAGCGAAAGGGAAGGGCGGGGCGCACACAGCCGGGAAGCTGCTACCGCCTCTACTCTCCCGGTGATTTTGACCAGAGGCCTCTGTTTACCCTGGAAGAGATATACCGGACCGATCTGGCCGAAGTCGTTCTCCGAATGGCCGAGCTGGGGATTGAGGATTTCTATAAGTTCGATTTCATCTCCTCTCCCGGTGAGAAGGGAATCCGGGGAGCGATTGAGACGCTACAGCTCCTCGATGCTCTTGATGAGAATATGCATGTAACCCCCACGGGAACGAAAATGCTCTATTTTCCTTTGATGCCCCGCCATGCGCGCATGATCATAGAAGCGGTTCTGAGGTACCCCGATGTCATCCGGGAAGTGCTTATTGCCACCTCTTTTCTTTCTACCAATTCTCCTTTTCTGCTGCCCCAGGGGGAAGAGATGGAAGCCCGGCGGGCCCATCACTCCTTCAGCGATCAGAACGGGGATTTCGTCTCCTACCTGCGGCTCTTCCAGGCCTTTGAAAGCACGGCGGACAAAGGAAGGTTCTGTGAACGATACTATCTGGATGAAAAAGCCATGCGGGAAATTCTGAATATAGAGGATCAGCTCGAAAGCATCGTCGGCGATACTCTGGGTGTTCCCGTCTCCTCAGGAGGTTCGGTGGAGGATTTTCTCTGTTCCTGCGCCAGGGGGCTTATTCAGTTCATCTGTATCAAATCGGGCAACCGGGACTACCGGAGCCTGACGACGGACAAGATAATCATTCATCCCGGTTCGGTCATGTTCAAGGAGCATATGCCCTTTATGATGGCCGGTGAAATCGTCCGCACAAGCCGCATGTATGCCCGAAGCGTCTCTCCCCTGAAAAAGGAGTGGCTCAGGAGAATTGATCCGGAACTGGGCAACAGGCTTATGGATCTTGTGGACGGCAGGAGCGGGAAGGGCCGCCAGTCCAAAGAGGGACGAAGGGGAGAGGAGCGCAGTACCGGTAAGGACACGACAAATAATCTTTATGTCGGCCAGACGGCTTTTCCCGTTATCCGCACGAAGAAGAAAAAGAAAGCCGTGCTTTTTGACTGGCAGAAGCTGTATCAGGCTCTTTCCACATTAAAACCCGATGAAATACCCGATTATCAGAATCTGCGCGGGGTTCTGAGCCTTGACGGTATGGAGGTTATTCCCGATGGCCGGGTGAATATGATTTTTACCGTGGTCAGAACCCTCAATCCGAAAAAGGACAGTATCCAGGGGGTTCCGGGAAAGAACTATGATGTTCAGAACCCCTCGCATATGAAGGATCTTTCCGAAATGCTGGACGATATTCTCAAACTCGTTATGAGCGGTAAGAGGAAAAAACGGTCCGTCGGCTTCCTGAGTCTCCAGACCGATGGGGAGCGGTATTACTGGTTTAAAAGCTCCCGCAGTTTTAATCAGGCTCTTAATGAATCCCTGGAGAGTCTGGAAAGTCTGGCCGATCTCATGCCGGAGAATTCCGAAGATAATTTATGGGATCAGGTAAACAGCAGTTATCGGCGACTTGACGGATTATATACCTATTAAACCGGTGAGGGCCTGACTCAGGCCCTCCGGGGAGCCTCTTTTTGGCATTTTTCCGAAATAAGTATAAATGTACTACTGTGTATTTATGAAAATCTGCGCTATCCTTTTCTATAAAAGAAACCAACCATAATTCACTGAGGAAGGAGGATAGAAGATGGATGCCTGTTTTGCCATCGTATTCTGCGGAGTAAGTTTGTCTCTGGGGCTGGGGATTGTTTCGCTCTTTTTTGCTTTTCTGATGGATCGGAGAGATCCGCTGCCGCTGATGACATCTCTCCTGTGCCGCACCGTAAACGTTATGGTATTACTGATTTTTCTCTGCCGTATTATTGAAAAAGGGCTGGGCATAAGAAAGCTGCCCCTAATCGTTCCTCTATCCCCGGGTATCGAAACAATTATTCATACGGTCAATCCCGGATTTATCCTTCTGGTTTTTCTTATCAGCAACCTATTGGCCTACCATATGGGCCATCTGGATGAAACCCGTTTTGCTTCATCCTTTTGTGTGATGACTGTCCTGGGACTATATCTTTTTTTCACGGGGGGAACCCCTTATTATGGCATCGCTTTATGTCTTTTTCTTAATCTGATCTGGGTTTTTCTCTTTATGATCTGCCGCCGTTTATCCCATGGGCATGAAACGGTCAAAAAACATTTTGAGAGCATAATAGACCGTCAGAAAGAAGAGATGGAGCAGCTGGAAATACAGATTCGTTCCTTGAAAAGGCCTCGTTATTATGGGGATATACGCTTATCGCGGGCAGAGAGGGAATTGCTTGATACTGTGCGAACTCTGAAAACCATTAATACCAAGGAGCTGGCATGCCATATGTTCCGGGCGGAATCAACCATAGGTAACAGCATATACAATATAAGAAGAAAACTGGATATGACCAGCCGTGCCGATCTCTTTGCCTATGTGATGATGAATATTCCGGAAGAAACCTGAGAGGACCGGAAATATTAGAACCTCCCTCTCTTTACACAAACGGTAATTTTTAATAAAATATGTATTTGCAAGTTATCAATAGCCCTTCCAAAAGGGGCTGCTAATACAAGAGGTTATTAATGGGTTCCAAAAAAGAGTTTTCCGTTCCCCTGGGTGAGATGGTCGATAGCGAACTGAATGTTTATGAGCTGACGAATGCGGCCATAAAAAGGGCGGAGCAGCTGAGCCTTACTAAAATGGATGAGATGACCAAGAATAAGGCTAAAGTATCTTCTGCCGCCATCAGAGAAGTCGTAACCAAAGAAGTTGGGTACAGCTACAACAAATAAAATCCCCCTGATCCTTCTTTTCGGCCCCACGGCAGTAGGCAAGACCGATCTGGTTCTTGAACTTTTCCGGGGCCGGGGAGAGATCATTAATGTAGATTCCGTGCAGGTATACAGAAAACTTGACATCGGAAGCGCCAAACCAGACAAATCCTATCTGGAAAAATTACCCCATCATCTTATCGATATAAGAGATGTTCATGAACAGTTTAATACGGCGGATTTTATCCGGTTGGCCGATGAAGCCGCAGCCGATATCGCCGGAAGGGGTCTGATACCCGTTCTGACGGGAGGTACGGCCTTCTATTTTAAAAATTTCTGTATCGGCCTCGCGCAGGGGGCCCCTCCCGGCGATCCTGCTATAAGGGAAAAGCTGGAACGAGAGCGCCTGGAAAGGGGAATACAGACCCTCTGGACAGAACTGGAGAAGGCAGATCCCGTCTATGCCGGGAAAATCCATGTTAATGACGAATTGCGTATTATGAGAGCTCTGGAAGTATTCCGGCAGACCGGCAGGCCCCTTTCCTCCTTCGGTCAGGATGACAAATTTCGTGACCAATACGAATATTGTCTTATCGGACTGACCAGGGAGAGGGAGGAGCTGTACCGCAGAATAGACAGACGTGTGGATATCATGATGGAAAGCGGTCTGCCCGGTGAAGTCAAGGCTCTGGCGGAAGCGGGATTGACGGGGAAAGAACCCGGACTTGACGCCATCGGATACAGAGAGTTTTTTGAGATGAAGGAACGGGGATGCATGACGCTGAGCGATACGGCAGACCGTATTCGCCGTAACAGCAGGCGCTACGCAAAACGGCAGCTGACCTTTTTTCATAGCCTTCCCGGAGTCAGTTGGTTTCATCCGGAAAAAAAGAAAGAAATTTCCCTTTTCATTGATAGTTTTCTCAGTAAACATTCCGTTTCCCTATTGACCTAAACGGAGAGAATGGACATAATTACCTCTGCTGTAATAAGGTAATCATTTAAATTATAGATAAGGAGTCTTTCAGTGCCCTGCGGAAGAAAGCGTAAAAGAAAAAAGATAGCTACCCACAAAAGAAAAAAGAAACTGAGAAAGAATAGACATAAGCATAAATAGTCGCTGATTTTTTCAGTATAGGATTGCTATCACATGAAAAGCCGGTGTATTTTATATCCGCCGGCGAAATGGTTTTTATCTACCGGTTGTATTGGAAACCGGTCGTTCGGAGCTAAACAAAGGCGGTATTGACATAATGCCGCTTTTTTTGTGCCCGGAATTGTGTTATAATGGAATAATCTTGATTTAAGGATGTGTTCTGGAGTGGGAAATTCCCAGTTGGAAAAGATTAATAGCCCGAAGGATCTGAAGAATTTATCCTTCGCCGAGCTAAACGATCTGTCCCGGGAGATACGGGATTTAATTATACAGACAACAAAGAAGAACGGCGGTCATCTGGCTTCGAATCTGGGAGTCGTGGAGCTGACTCTGGCTCTGCACCGTGTTTTTGAGAGCCCCTCGGATAAGATTGTGTGGGATGTGGGGCATCAGGCCTATACCCATAAGATCCTTACGGGCCGGAGGGAGTCCTTCGGCGGACTGCGCGTAATGGGAGGGCTTGCCGGTTTTCCCAGACGGGAAGAGAGCCCCCATGATATTACCGATCCCGGCCATGCCTCTACATCCATCTCCTCGGGTATAGGAATCAAGAAAGGTCTGGACCTGTCCGGTGATAAGGGACGTGTCGTGTCCGTTATCGGCGACGGCGCCCTCACGGGCGGACTGGCCCTTGAAGCTTTGAATTTTACCGGTCATATTCCCAATAACCTTATCATTATTCTCAATGACAATTATATGTCCATCGATAAGAATGTAGGAGCCATATCCTCCTATCTTTCCCGGATAGCCGCAGCTGCCGGCTACCTCCACTTTTCCCAGACCTTTGACCGGATCGTTTTTCGCATCCCTCTGATCGGTAAGCCCTTTTTCAAGTTTTACAGCCGTTTGAAGAAAGGGGTAAAGAGTCTTTTTTACCGGGACGGCCTCTTTACTGAGCTCGGTTTCAAATATATCGGCCCCATAGACGGGCACAATATTCCCCTGATGGAGAAAGTATTCACCCGGGCTAGAGAGGTGAATCGGCCGGTTGTCATTCATGTTAAGACTATTAAGGGAAAAGGTTCGCAGCTCGCCGAGGGTGATCCGTCATCCTATCACGGAGTGTCCCCCCTTCCTCCTGCCGGAGAGGAGGCCGCCGCTCCTGCCGGAATTAAGCTTACATCCGCCTTTTCTTCGGCTCTTGTAAAAGCCGCCGCCGGAGATGAGAATATCGTGGCCATCACGGCGGCTATGAAAGAGGGGACGGGGCTGAGTGAGTTTCAGAGCCGCTTTCCCGAACGTTTTTTTGATGTGGGTATAGCCGAAGGTCATGGCGTGACCTTTGCCGCCGGTCTCGCTATTACCGGGCGGAGACCGGTGGTGGCGATCTATTCGACATTTATGCAGCGCGTGGTGGACCAGGTTATTCATGATGTGGCGATTCCCGGGCTGCCCGTTATCTTTGTTCTGGACAGGGCCGGGTTTATTCCGGGGGACGGGGAGACTCACCAGGGGCTGTTTGATCTGGCCCTTTTCCGCAGTGTGCCCGGACTGGATATCCTGGCTCCCGTGTCCGCGCTGGAAATTGAGCGGGCCTTTGAGTGGGCCGTGAAGCAGAATCATCCGGTGATGATCCGCTATTCCAAGACTGTCAGTCCTGAGGAACTGCCCGCCTACCATGAACCCTTTGAGAAAGGCAGGGGGGTATTTCTGGTGAAAAGGGAGCAGCCCTCTCCCATTCTTCTTCTGAATCTGGGTGGGCTGGTTGATAAGGTTCTGGATGCTTCTGAGCGCCTGGCCGGAGAAGCCGTCTATTCCGATGTGTATAACCTGCGTTTTGCCACTTCTCTCGATGAGAAGGCTCTGCTGGCTCTCTTTGAGAATTATGAACTCGTGGTTTTTGTTGAGGAAGGAGTCAAAAGGGGCGGAGTAGGCGAGAGTCTGGCCGGAATGATTCTGGAGGCTGAGAAGAGCGTTAATCTTCTGGACCTTTCCGCTCCCAATGTTTTCCCTCCCGCTGCGACCAGGGATGAACTTATCGCCCTCTATCGGCTGGACGGCCAGGGGATCTTTGAAAGGGTTCTGGAAAAATGGCAGAGCTTCCGGTTCCGTAAAGTGGTCGATCAGGTTAAGAACGACTCCTGGGAACCGAAGAAAATCTGAGCCGGATCATAAATCAGCCTTTTCTCTTGACGTAGATAACGAGAATATCTCCCTCATCTTTCCTGCCGAAAAACCGGTTTCTTTCATCAATGAGTTCCCGGACCATATCGGCTGAGTTCCCTTTGAATGTCTCCAGCGTTTCGGGAAGTTTCTCCTTGGCGAAGTTTCTCTCCGTTACCGGGGCCGCCTTGTTGAGAAAGGTATTGTTGGCGATAAGGAACGAATCTCCCGGCTGACAGGGAAGGGAGTAGCTCTTGATGTCTTCAACACCTTCCGCCTTGTCCTGGATAAGGGGAGCGCATTTGTTCAGCCTGCCGTTAAGATAATAGACCGGAGGGTTGGCATACCCCGTGTATTCCACCGTTTCTTCCTTGAATTTGAGTACCGATCCTTCCAGGGATTCCCCGGGGAATATTTCTCTGAGACGGGCGTCTATGCGGCGGTAAAGTGAAGCAAGGGAGGAGGTTTCGTTGAAGCTCTCGGCCCACTCTTTTTTCAGTAGTGCCCCGTAGAGAGCTCCCTTGGGAGCTTCGGGTGTGACAAAGAGGGATAGTCCCGCCACTTTACGTCCGTAGGTGTAGTAGAAGTCAAAGAGTTCCTTCCTGCCTCCCCTGCGGGACTGGTTGAAATACGTGGTGACTTCCCAGAGACCGTCATGGTGTATGACGGCGGGAAGCAGACCCCGGCTTACCTTTCTGGCCTGTCCCGTCAGCTCTCCCAGCTCCTGTTCTCTGTCAGCCAGAAGGCTGTTCAGGTCGTTCTGCTTTGTCCGGGATTCGGAAAGCTGTTCACGCAGTTCTCCCACGGGATGGTTTTTCTCTTTCTCCATCCTGTTCTGGGGGCCGGTGAAAAGTCGTATGAACTCCCACAGCATGAGCAGGGGAAGAGAATACATGATAGACCAGCGGACCGGGGAGGCGCCCATGGCGAAGGCGGTCACGGGAGGAATGAGGTAAATGAGCAGGGATACGGTTTCCCAGCCCTTTCCGGCTTCATGGAAGCAGTAGGCAACGATTAGCCGGATGAGCAGAAAAAGACCGATAACCGATAGGGAGGGTATCTTCCAGTCCGGCCTCGCCAGGAGGGATGTGACGGCTCCCGTGCCACGGGTATAGTGAGCGGTTACCGCCAGGCCGGTCAGAATAACGAAAAGAGCGACGAGGGACAGAACCGCCTGTATATGGGAACGGGATTTTAATCCAAAGTGATAATAAAGGGCGTAAAAGAACAGTGTCAGGTTAAAGATTATCTGAGCCGACAGGCTCCACAGATCTGATGCCGCACCGGTCAGCAGGGGGAGGCCTGTTCCGGGAAGCCCCGCGGTCAGAGCGTTCAAGGTCAGGAAAAAAGTGAAAAACGTATAAAAGAGACGGTTCGCCCCTCCGCTCCGTGCTGTGCCTGTCAGGGCCGTTATCGTGAACAGAGTTCCTATTAAAGCCGTTCCCGCCGTAACGAGGATGAATGCCGTAAAATCCATAAATAAAGCGATATCTGTCATCTTGTCCCCAATTAGTTAATCAATTCCTTCTCTTTCTATATCGACAGGTAGGTAAAAAAAATATATAATAAAACGAAATAGTTGCATCTACGCGGCTTTTTATGAGTGAGGCTATGAATTTCAACGAATTAGATCTTTCAGAAAATCTGAAAAAAGCCATCGATGAGATGGGCTTTGTAGAATGCACCCCCGTACAGGAAGAGACTTTAAAACTTGCCATTGAAGATAAGAAGGACGTATTGGCTCAGTCACAGACCGGAACCGGTAAGACTGCGGCTTTCCTCATCCCTATCTTCCATCTCTTCCAGGAAGACGAATCGCACAAAGGGGGTAAGGCACTTATTGTTGTGCCTACCAGAGAGCTTGCCCTTCAGGTAGAGAAGGAGGCAGAGAGGCTCAATACTTATCTTGACTTTAATATTCTGGCTGTTTACGGCGGTGTGGGATATCAGAAACAGGAAAAGGAACTGGAGAAGGGAGCGGACATTGTCATTGCCACTCCCGGACGGCTTATCGACTTCAAGAAGTCCGGTAAGATAGACTTGAAAGAGATGGACTTCCTTGTCATTGACGAGGCCGACCGTCTTTTCGATATGGGATTTCTACCCGATTTAACCTATATCTTGAAAGCCATGAAACCGCCTTCCGAGCGGACGACCATGCTTTTCAGCGCCACTCTGGGAACCCGGGTGGGGAATCTGGCCTGGGAATTTATGAATGATCCCGGCGAAATTGTTATCGAGCCTGAAAGCGTGACTATCGATCTGGTCAAACAGGAACTTTACCATGTGGGCCGTGAGGAGAAGATGTCCCTCCTGCTGGGGCTGATCAAAAAGCATAATCCCCAGTCCGCCGTAATTTTTACCAATACCAAGGGTATGGCTTATGAAGTCTCGAAGAGACTGGAAGCCAACGGCTATAAATCCCGTTATCTGATCGGCGATCTGCCCCAGAATAAGCGTACCGCTGTCATGGACAGTATGAAGAGGGGGGAGATTCCCTTTCTTGTCGCCACCGATGTCGCCGCCCGCGGTCTTCATATCAATGATCTGGAAATGGTATTTAATTACGATCTTCCCGAAGAAGCCGAGAGTTATGTACACCGGATCGGACGAACGGGCCGCGCGGGGAAAGAGGGACATGCCATTTCCCTGGCCTGTGAGAATTATGTGCTGGGCCTGCCCTCCATCGAGTCCTATATCGAAATGAAGATTCCCGTCGTATGGGCCGAAGATGAAGTATTCGTCGAGGATGCCAGTGCGGGACAGCGTTTTCGTCTTGATGACGAGCGCGGCGGCCGAGGCGGCAGAGACAGCCGAGGCGGAAGAGACAATCGAGGCGGAAGAGACAACCGGTCGGGAAATCGCGACCGTAACGGTTCCAGGAACGGAGGCCCCCGGGATAACCGAGGCGGCCGTACCGGCGGTCCCAGAAAGAGGGATGACTCCCGGGCTGCCAGTGTTGTTGACCAGGCAGTCGGTTCCATAGACTCCTTTGGGAAGGACGGCAAGAAATCCTATGCCCAGGGAAACAGGAACAGGCCGAAAAAGGGCAGGGGACAGCAGGGAGAAAGAAAGCCTTCCGAACGCGGCCGCGCTTACGAGGTGGAATCTTCCATCTCGGGCGATCTTTCCGTGGAAGACAGGCTGGCTTACTACAAAAAGAAGTACGGAGACGACTTCAAGCCGACCGATGCCATGATGAATAGCGAGAAGAGTAGAAAGCCTTCGGGCAAAAAGCCTTCGGGCAAAAAAAATACCGGAGGAAACAAGGGCAACCAGAACCGGCCGAACAGCGGCAAAGGGAAAGGTCCTCAGCCTCAGGGGAAAAGCACCGGCGGCAAACCGAATACACAGAATGCTCCCGGTAAGGGTAAAGCCGCTTCCGGTAAGGGAAAGGGCGCACCCCACAAGGGTAAGGGGAATGCCGGTCAGACCCGGAAACCCGCTGCTGAAGCAGCCGTTCAGAAACCGGCGGCAAAGCCCCAGAAAGTTTCTTTTCTCAAGAAGCTTTTCGGAAAGAAGTGATTTTCTGGGCTTAGGCCCTTTGACAAGTAAAGTGTCAGGCCGTTCTTCGGAGCGGCATGACAGCAGAAAAGGAATCCCCCGGGTCAAGGCATCGGGGGATTTTTTTTATCCCTGAAAAAATCAGGTTTTTACGAAGAAGGCGGAGAAACGTCCCGCCGATTCTCCGCTTTTTCTGTAAGAAAAGAAAGGCGTATTGCTGCAGAGAGTGCAGTGAGGGGAGAGCCGGATATTCTCTTTTTTAACACCCGCTTCAATCAGCTGTACTCTGTTCGCATCTTTTAAATCCAGATAAAGCTTTCCCTCCCGGATGGAGGTAGGATCATCGTGGTAGTTCAGGGAAGCAAAGAGTTGATCCCTGACGTGGGAGCCGATTTCATAACAGCAGCCCCCAATGGAAGGACCGATGAAGGCCATGATGTTTTCCGGCTGGCTCCCGTAACTCTCCGCCATGGCTTGGACTGTCTTCATGAGTATGAGCCCGGCCGTACCTCTCCATCCCGCATGACAGACTCCACCGGCCTTTGACGATGTATCGTAAAGTATGATGGGAACGCAGTCGGCGACAAATATGTTAAGTAGGATAGCCGGTTCGTTGGTGATAAGCGCATCGGTGGCTTCTATGGCATCCCCCCGGGAAAGACGGCCGCGCCCGGTCAGAGTCTTGCCCACGGGAGTGACGGCGGTTCCGTGGACCTGATCCGCGCAGGTGTAGCAGGAGAAGGGAACGTCAAGTTCCCGGCACAGCTGCTTCCTGTTTTTCAGGGCGTCTTCTCTGTCTCCTCCGGCATGAAGGGCAAGATTGAAACGGCCTTCGTCGCCGGCCGTGGTGAATCCCGCCTTTACTCCCGAACCGATCAGTTCATCCCAGAGGATGAGGGAGCCGCTCATTCCTTATCCAGTGCCTCGAGGGCTTCCCAGCGTTCTCTGAGGGGAGGATGGGAGTAATAAAATGAGCTGTAGAGCGGATGGGGTGTCAGGTTGGACAGATTGTCGCGGTTCAGTTTGATAAGTCCCTGCTGGAGGCCTTTGGCGTTTCCCATGGCATTCCGGGCGAATGCGTCGGCCTGATATTCATGTCTGCGCGAGAGGCGCGACTGAAGGGGGGAAAGGAAATAGGTCAGCGGTGAAGAGAAATAGATCAATATGATCAGAATGGCGTGATAGGAGGGTGCGGAGAAGGAGAAGGCATGAAAGAGAGGCGTCCAGCTCAGAGCCAGTGACAGGAGATAGAAGACCGCCAGAGAGGAGATCAGGGATGCCGCCAGCCCTTTGATAATATGTTTCTTTTTATAGTGACCGATTTCATGGGCCAGCACGGCGGTAAGTTCTTCGGTGGTGAGGCTCTCTACCAGAGTGTCGAAAAGTACGATACGCTTGGTGCGCCCCAGACCGGTGAAGTAGGCGTTGGAGTGTCCCGACCGCCGGCTGCCGTCCATGAGGAAAATGCCCTTGGTTTTAAAGCCGCTTTTCCGGGCCAGGTCATTCAGGCTTTCCTTGAGTTCACCCTCTTCCAGGGGGGTGAATTTGTTGAAAAGGGGAGCTATCAGGGTGGGATAGATCAGGGAGAGCAGAAGCTGGAAAAGGGAAAGGGCCGCCCATCCGTAAAACCACCAGTACGGTCCCGTTTTATCCATGAAAAGAAAGAGCAGGGCCAGAAGGGGGAGGGAAATAACCAGGGAAAGGATAAGTTCCTTGAGCTTGTCGGCAAGCCAGAGGGAGCCGGTCATCTTGTTGAAACCGAACTCCTCCTCTATGATGAACTGACCGTAAACTTCGAGGGGCAGGCCCGCCAGATCGACGATTAGGGAAAAGAGGAGCAGGTAGGTGATTCCCTTAAGAAGGGGGCCATCCGTCCACAGGGATATGAAGGAGTCCAGCTGTCCGGGGAAGCCGGAAAGGAGAATTATCAGAATGACAGCGGACCGGACGGCAAAGCTGACAAGGCCGAAGTTCTCCTTTCGTTTGGTATAGGCCTGAGATTTCCGGTAGCCCTCTTCATCGACCCAGCCCTCGGCGAAGGAGGGAACCCGGTCCTTCTCTTTTAAGGCGCTGTTCATATTGAGAACGGTCAGTACCCAGTGGAAAAGAAAGCGAAGGGTGAAGAAACATAAATAGATAATGAAAATTGTTCTTGTCATAAGGGCTCTCTCCAAAAAAAAAGGCCGTCCCTGGGGACAGCCATTACGATGAACATCGTTGAATTAAGTTTGCCTAGAGGGCAGCAATAGCTTCTTTCATTTTGCCGTTAGCCACGGCGGCCTTGCACTGCTTGCAGACACTGGCTTTTTTTCCGTCAAAGTCCAGTTCATATACGGCTTTAATGCCGGTTCTCTTACAAAGAGGACAAGCACCGCGTCCCTTATTGGCGAACTCTTTCATTCCGACGCCTCTGTGTGCTTTGGACATGAATTTCTCCTTGGTGTTGCATAGGCGTAGCGTAAACCGGGGCTTACGTCCGCCGATCTTCAGGCACATTTACCTGATTCTGCGAATTTACGTAAGGAACAATATATCGTCTGGCCTGCTTAATGTCAAGTGTCGGAGGGGGGTAATACTTGTCCCTGTGACGGTTTTTTTCTATAATGTACAGGCTAAAGGTTAACAGGAGCATATTTTGGATTTTTATACATTAAATAAGGAAGAGGAGATTCGCGTACTCAGAGCGATATCCGAGCCTGTGAAAGATATAAACGGGGATCTTGTGGAATTTGCCGACGCCATGGTGGAATCCATGGCTGGCAAGGGTATCGGACTGGCCGCTCCCCAGGTCGGCAGAAACGAAAGGTTTTTCGTGGTACGCCTGTCGGAAGAGGAGAAACCCCTCTACTTTTTCAACCCCCAGATCATAGGCACCAGTGAAAAGCTTTCCGCTTACGAAGAGGGATGCCTCAGTATTCCCGAAACCTGGGCGAAAATCAAGAGACCGGCCATAGTGACCGTTCAGGCCTGGAACAGGCGGGGCCGTCCTTTTACCATAGAGGCGGAGGGATTGCTTGCCACGGTTATTCAGCATGAGTACGATCATCTTCAGGGCAGGCTGTTTATAGACTATCTGTCGGATAGAAAAAAAGAAAAAATTGCCAAGCATTTCGGACTGGATCTGTATCCCGATCTGAGCAAGGAGGCATAACGTGAGAATTCTTTTCGCCGGAACCCCGGAAATGGCCGTCCCCTCCCTCGAGGCGCTGAATGAGTGTTTTGAAGTTTGCGGTGTTTTAACAAATCCCGACAAGGCGAAAGGACGGGGACGCAAGACGGTCCCCTCGCCGGTGAAGGTTAAAGCCGAAGAGTTGGGACTCCCCCTTCTCCAGCCGGAGAAAATCGATCAGGACGTGGTGGACCAGGTAAGGGCGCTGAAGCCGGATGTCCTCGTCTGCATCGCCTACGGCAAGCTGTTCCGCAAGGCGTTTCTGGACATATTCCCCCTGGGCGGAGTGAATCTTCACCCGTCCATGCTGCCGAAATACCGGGGAGCGTCCCCCGTATCGGAGGCTATCAAGAACGGCGACAGCGAGACGGCCGTGACCATTCAGCGCCTGGCCATGAAGATGGATTCCGGGGATATTCTTTTTCAGAAGCCCTATCCCCTTGACAGGAGTGTCACCACGGGCGGTTTTCTGGATCTGATCTCCCGGGACGGAGCCCTCTATATGGTGGAAGTCCTGACGAAACTGGAGAAAGGAGAGCTGACCGGAATCCCCCAGGATGAAGAGAAGGCCACCTACTGCACCAAGGTAAGCAAGGAAGACGGGCTTATCGACTGGTACAGTTCCGCCGATGAGATTGAGCGGCTGATAAGGGCCTATTCCCCCGCTCCCGGCGGATTTACCTTCTGGAATGAGCAGATCCTATTTGTGCGGAAGGCCACCACGGAGAATCTGACCTGGAAGATCGAAGGGCGACCCCATCCCGGTCAGATCCTCGGTGTAGACAAGAGCCGCGGAATTCTGGTACAAACAGGTGACGGGCTTATCTGTCTTGAGGAGCTGCAGCTCCAATCCCGTAAGTCTCTGGACTTCAAGTCCTTTCTGAACGGGGTAAAGGATTTTCTCGATACCACCCTGGGAGAGGTTAATGGCTAAGGCATCATTTTTCAAAAATAACGGAGGCAAGGCCCCCGACGACTCACTGCTTCATAAAGTTCATAACGAGACGGAGGAGGAACAGAACTTTTTCAAAAAGGCTCTGTTTATCATCCTGATTGTCTTCGGCCTTATGTTGTTTACCTTTGCCGTTACTTTTTTCGCCGCAGTCCGCGGAGGGGAGAAAACGCTTATTCCCAATGTCGTGGGAGAATCCATCACTGAAGCCCTTGTGACACTTCAGGAGCGGGAGCTTTACCCCAAGGTACAGGTTAAGTTCACCGACGATCCCAAGGAAAAGAATACCATTATCGACCAGTCGCCCAAGCCGGGAACCAGCGTGAAGGCGGGGCGCAGAGTCAGCCTGACCATAAGCAAGGGCGCCGTAATCGAGAATGTGGGCGATTATGTGGGAAATAATCTGGAAGATGTCCGCGTGAATCTGCAGACCCTCTTCGCCACTTATAAGCCTTTGCTTCAGATAGCGGAAGTTATCTATCAGTTCTCCGACGAGCCTGTGGGAACCATTCTGGCCCAGGAGCCGGCCCCCGATACTCCCGTAACGGAGCTGACCGATCTTACCTTTGTGGTCAGCCGAGGAATGGATGAGGGCATGTATAAGGTGGAGAATTTCACCGGGATGAAGTTTGACGAGGTGATTCAGAGCCTGAGCGAACAGAATATCCCCTTCGTTTTCGACATTGATTCAAGCGCCCCCGCCCAGAGGGAAGCGGTCGTTTTCAAGCAGAATCCGCCCATAGGGGATTTTGTAGAGCAGGGAACGCCTGTGGAACTGACCATAAACGGTCTGAGCCAGGTTCCCCGGCACATGGTCTTCGGCCTCTTCGAATACCAGATGCCCACCTACATGATTCCCGTTACGGTGCAGCTGGAAAGAAGATATGAGGCGGAAGAGCCGGAAATCATCTTTACTACGAAATATCCCGGCGGCCGGGTTGCCATTCCCTATCTGGAAAGGGAAGGAACCACTCTCGTCCTTTATGTTTCCTATAACGAAAGAACGAGAATTCAGGTCGGCGCTCAGGAATAACCGCCGTAGCGCAGAGAAAGCCGCTTCCTCGGGAAGCGGTTTTTTTATGTGCTTTCCCTTACTGGATAGATTTTTCCAGAATAGAATGATTTATGCTCTCCCTATCATAGGGCCGTATTATGACCGTATGTTCCGTATTCACCCCCAAGGCGGGACAGGAACCGTCTGTCTAATCGGTTTTGATGCTTATGAAGGAAGGGTATGGCAGGTAATCAGTCGTGTAGGCGCAAGTGGACTTGTTCCCTTCTATAGAAAATGGAGCGTCCCGAAATATTCCGGTCTGTGAAAATCGGGTGTCTCCGTAAGGATTTCGTTCCAGGCTAGGAAATGGGGCTCTTTGAGATTGTCCCCGCATTTGTAAAAATTGGCCCGGAATGATCGGCCCGCCGGTTCGGCCAGATCGGTTCCAGAGAAAAGAGTCAGGGGGAGGGAGATGGTTATTTCCCAGGGTTCCGGACAGTCTCGCTCGGCGAAGGGCTTGTTTCCCAGGCTGCTTTTGCTCAGGATTGCAGCCACCTGTCCAACGGGGAGGGGCCGGGATGTCTCCCGGGATGTGCCATGGGCCATATAGGCTGTCCCGATGCAGCTCACTTCAAGATTGAAATAGCTTCCGTCTCCCGGATTGATGAAGAATTCCACACAGCTGTCCCTGCAGACGGGATCGTTAAGGGAGGAAAAGTCCGCCCTGACGCTCTTTTCCTCGACGTAATACTGGAGAATAAGTGAGTCCGATGCCCGGGCGATTTTAAAGCTCACCCGGGGAACATAGGGATACTCTTTCCAGGGAGCCCTGTCCAGGATAAGGGCGGGCTCTGCCTTGAGCGCCTCTTCGGCCTCGGCTATTGATGATATAACCCGATTGATAAAGGGCACTTCCAGAGTCTTCATTATCGGTTTCTTATGCCGTGGGGGCTATGATATGGCGGGCGCGAAGATCGTCGGATTTTTCCAGCCAGAACTCCAGGAGGTTCTGTTGAATCCCGCCGAAGTACTTCCTTTCCATCTCCGCCGCCGCTTTACCGATATAACGGTAGTGCCAGCATTCGTAGGAGTAACCGGTCAGTTCCTCCTTGCCTTTCGGAAAGGAGAGGGACCAGCCGTATTTCCATGCATTCTCCAGCTGCCAGACCCCTTCCGGTGTCGTTTCGTAGGAGTCGTCGATGTTGCCGAAATCGATAACCAGGCCCAGCTGATGCTGGGATTTGCCCGGTTGGGCCGAGATCTTATCCGCCTCATCTTTCCCCATCTGCTCTACCCAGTGGTTGTAGGTTTTCACCTGATACACATAGGACCGGTACGCGGAGGAGTGAAGCAGGGAGAGCCCCTCGGCCTTGGCGGCTTCGTTCATTTCGATGAGGGCCGGGAGGGCTATTCTGCGTATCTGCATGCCCTCTTTGTTTTTATCAAGAAGCCCGATATCGTCCAGGTTGACCAGATCTTCGGGGACGAAACTGCTCTCCAGGGGGTGCTGCTTATCCACAAGGGTGAAGAGGGAAGGATCCTCTGCCAGCATCTCGTCGGCCAGGGTAAGAAAACCGATGGGATCGGTTTTGATCGCATCCCCTATGGCCTTTCTGTCCTCCGAGGACATGTTTACTACGTCGTCGGCAAAGGTATTCATTTCTTCTTCCGTGTAAGAAAAGGATTTGTAAACGGCAAGGGGACCTGCCTGGTCGACTTGCGCCGTGTCGCTGTTCCGGGAACAGCCCGATAAAATCAAGAGAATCATAAGTGGGAAAAGATAAAATTTCATGGGGGAAATCCTAGCACCGATTGGTAAAATCATCAATATGACTCTGCTCTTTTCTTGACTGGAGTCGATGGGGAAAAGGGCCGGATAAAAAAAGAGGCAGGGATTGTACCGGACATGAGCCAGGACCGCCCGGCGGCCCGGAGGTAGCCGGAAGAAGCGGTCCGGTTAAGCGAATGGGAGGGGAAAGCCCGGCCCGCTTCAGCGGGGCCTTCCGGGAGAAGAGGGATTCTTCCAGCCTCCAGGCCTCTGGGGACTACACAATCGGAGCTTTTTTTCTTATATTTCATAGGACCGGTTCCGCCGGAAGAGGAATGGAAAATTGACAAGAGAAAAGCTCTATTATCACGATAACAGATTAACGACATTTACCGCCACTGTTTATGAATGTGAACGGGAGGGAGACCGCTACGCCGTGGGACTGGACCGAACGGCTTTCTATCCCGAAGGGGGAGGACAGCCGGCGGACAGGGGAACGATTAACGGCATTCCCGTCCTCCATGTGGCCAAGGGGGATGAGTATCCCGTCCATTATCTGGGTTCTCCCCTGGAACCGGGCACCGATGTGGTGTGCCGGGTGGATTGGGAGTACCGTTTCGATTTCATGCAGCAGCATACGGGGCAGCACATCCTGTCCTCCGTTTTCTGGAAGCTGGGCGAATGGGCCACCCTTTCGGTTCACCAGGGGGATGACTATACCTCCATTGAGTTGGATGAGGCGGAGTTGTCCGAGGAGGATTTATACCGCGTGGAGCGCGAGGCGAACAGGCTTGTCGCGGCCAATATCCCGGTGGAGACTTTCTGGGTGGAGGAGGAAGACCTGGATAAGTATCCTCTGCGCCGCCCTGCAAAGGTTTCCGGCCATATCCGCCTGGTCCGCATCGGCAAAGAGGAGTGCGTTCCCTGCGGCGGTGTCCATACCTCGAGGACGGGGGATGTGGGGCTTGTCTCTTTTCTGGGGCAGGAGAAGATCCGCGGGCGCATCAGAACTCTCTGGAAAATCGGGGAGCGGGCCTTCCGTCAGATGCGGGAGAATCAGAAGCTTCTCTCGAGTCTGGGTGTCAGGTATTCCGTGCCCCCCGCCGGTCTTCCCGAAAGGCTTGATTCTCTGGACCGGGATATTTTTGAAAGGGAAGGGCAGATCCGTCAGCTTCAGGACGAGCTGATGGCCCATCGTCTGGACGGTCTGGAAAATCAGATTGATGATAAGGGCATCCTGACCGCCGTGGTATCCACGGAGGACAAGAAATTCCTCCAGGCGGCGGCGACCTCCCTTCTGGAGAAGGAGAACTGCCGTTTCGTCGCTCTGGTGAATCAGCGGGAAGGGGATCTCCAGTGGATCATCGGGGCCGGCGGGGATGTGGCCTTTGATTTTACCCGCGTCCGTAATGAGGTCCTGCCCCTTATCAAGGGCAAGGGCGGCGGACGGGGTCCCATCTGGCAGGGCAAGGGGGAAGGTCCCGATGCGGAGGCATTTCTCGAAGCCCTGAGAAAGGGATGCTGCGAGAACGGAAGGGAACAGGATAAGCGCTGAATTCGCCCTTGATCTGCCGGTAAAATGATGGTAATTTGTTCCCATGGGAAAAAAGCTTTTCACCGTTGTGGTCATTCTGGCCGTGGCGGCTTTCATTTATTACAATAAAGGCTCCATGGTTGAACGGTATAAAACCAGAAAAAATCTGGAGAACCGTCTGGAAGAGATAACCGGCTCCGATGTGGATTTGAGAAAATTCTTCAAAGGTCTGGAGGGAGTCAACCGGGATCTCGGGGATTTGAAAGAGGATGGCCTTAATGATATTAAGGATCGTCTTGACAGCCTGACTCAGGAGGAGAGAGACGGTCTTTCCCGTCTTCTTGATGAAAAAGGGGATGATCTGGAATCCTTTCTGAATGAAGTCGTCAGGGATGGGGATAAGGGGGAGAATCCATGAGCCGGAACGGCGATGAGAAAATGCGTGAGGAATTCTGGAAGGGTATGGCCGAGGAGACGGGCGAGGAGATTCTGAATCACGCTCTGCTGCGCGTTATGGCTTCCGAACCGGATGGGGATCTGAAGGATAAGTGGCTCCTTTTCTTCTCTACGGAAAATTGTCTGTACTACAAGAGATTCCCCTCCGATTCCATGATGGCGAGACTCTTCAATACGGGCGAAAAGGAGAAGGAGTATCCCCTCGAGGGGCTCCGCTGGGAGAATATCCGCTGTATCGGAAACAAGAAAAGAAGCTTGATCGCCCGTCTGCTGGGATCTCCCGCCTCCCTGGAACTGAGGTGGGGTGACGGTCCGCGCCTCTTTATCGAGATGGACCGGGCCGGCGAGGCTCTTTTTAAGGGACGGTTGGAAGAGGCATGACCGTAAGCGTATACGGAATGGGCCGCTTCGGCCGTTTCTGGGCATCCGAACTCAGCCGGGCCATTCCCGATATAGGCGGGTATAACAGAACGCCCCGCGAACTTCCTCCTTCGGTAAGGCCCGTCAGTTTTGAAGATCTCTGCGGTTCGGACGTCATTATCCTCACCACGGCCATCTCTTCCATGGAGGAGGTGCTGAAGAAGATAGCTCCCCTTATAAAGAAAGATGCCCTGGTTATGGATTGCTGCTCCGTGAAGGTGTGGCCGGCGGAGGTGATGGAGAAATACCTTCCCCCGGAAACGGCTATTCTGGGAACCCACCCCATGTTCGGCCCCGATTCGGGAAAGAACGGTATCGAGGGCCTTCCCATCGTCGTCTCTCCCATCCGGGTGGACAGGGAAAGGGAGGAGTTCTGGAAGGGCGTTTTCGCTTCCCTGAGGCTTGATATTCATGTGATGACCCCCGATGAACACGACAGGGAAGCGGCTTTTACCCAGGGGATCACCCACTATATCGGGCGGATTCTGGGGGATATGAAGCTGGAGGACAGCCCTATCGCCACCTCGGGATACCGCAGCCTCCAGAAAATTGTGGAACAGACCTGCAACGACGACTGGCAGCTTTTTCTGGATCTGCAGAATTATAATCCTCATACCGAAGAGATGAGGAGTAAGCTGGACAGGGTTCTGGCAAAAATGATAAAGTACTTACATCCCTAGGGGCCTGTTCCCGGGGTGAAAATATTCAGGAGGCCGAATTGGCGGAACTGGAAATACACGAAAAACGTGTTTATGAGAAAAACATCAGCACCGTATTGACCGAGGAGATCCATTTCTCCGGTGAACTGTATTTTTCCAAGGATCTGATGATCAAAGGGGAATTTTACGGGGCGGTCAAGGCTACGGGGAATCTGTATATAGAGGAAAGCGCCCACGTGGAGGCGGAGATTACGGCCGGCTCTGTCTATGTAAAGGGCTGCGTCAAAGGAAATATTGTCGCCGAAAACCGTGTGGAACTGCATGGGACGGCGGAAGTGACGGGCGATATCACCGCCCCCCAGATAGTGATGGATACGGGTTGCCGCTTCGACGGGACCAGCCGTATGCAAAGGAGGTCCGGCGTATGAGAAAGGGATTGATACTACTGTTTTTTGCTGCCCTGCTTCTTCCCGCTGCTGCCCAGGAGGCAGCCAAGGAAGATGCTCTGGAGCTTTACCGCAACGGAAATTACGAGCGGGCCATTGAGGTCTGCCAGGGGGAACTTGAGGTCTATAACGACGATCAGGTAAACAAAATTCTCGACTCCTATACGGTTATGTGCTGGTCTCTCATCAGGCTGGACCGCTATGATGATGTTATTAAATACGGCCGTGAAGCCCTGAGTGTCTTCCGGTATGACCAGAGGATTATTGAGACCCTGGGGGAAGCCTATTTTTATAAAGGGGATAACCTCAATTCTCTGGACTATTTCGAACAGTACGCCGTATTGAATCCCACGGGGCAGTGGATTCAGAACGCCTATTACTACATGGGCGAAATCTATATTCGCCTGGGTGAGTTCGCCCATGCCGATATAGCCCTGTCCACGGCGTTGTACCATTCGCCCAATACGGCCGGGTGGTGGAGCCGCCTTGGTTACGCCAAGGAGATGGAAGAGGATAAGGACGGCGCACTGGAGGCCTACCGCAAGGCCGTGGGACTCCAGCCGAATAACGAAGCCGCCCTGTCCGGTCTGGAGAGACTGCAGGGCAACTGATGAAAGCCGCTTTCCATACTTTCGGGTGCCGTCTCAACCAGCTTGAGACGGAAGCCCTGGCAGACGCTTTCCGTCATGCCGGTTTTACCCTTGTCTCCTCTTCGGAGGAGGCCCTCGTCTATGTTATCAATACCTGTACTGTCACCTCAAAAAGCGAACAGAAGGCGCGGGGGCTGATCAGGCGCCTAAGCCGGGAAAATCCCGGTTCCGTCGTGATCGTCACCGGCTGTTATACCGAAATGGAAGAGGACCTGATCGGCTCCCTGGGACATAACGTCTTTGCCGTCTCCCTGCGGGAGAAGGATCTGATACAGGATTATGCCCTCTTTCTTGTGAACCATTCCGAGGGGGACGGGGACGCTTTGCTTTCCCGTACCCAAATCTGGTTCCGGGATAACGGACGGTCAGAAGAGTCGGCCGAAGCCCGCTTCCGTTTTGTCCCCGATGATTTTACCTATCACACCCGGGCTTACGTGAAAATCCAGGACGGCTGCGACAACGCCTGCGCCTACTGCCGGGTGACTCTGGCCCGGGGCGCTTCGGTTTCCCTGGACCGGGAGGAAGTTTTGAGCCGGGTGAGGCTGCTCGAAGAGAAGGGCTTCGCCGAGGTCACTCTGACAGGTGTTAATATCGACTCCTACCGCTCCGGAGAGACGGGGCTGGCAGGACTTCTGACGTATCTTACGGAGAATACTTCGGTCATCCGCTTCAGGCTTTCTTCCCTGGATCCGGATACTTTCACAGCCGAACTGGCCGGAGCCGTGGCCCATGAACGGGTCTGCCCCTATTTTCACCTCTCCGTACAGTCCGGTTCGGACCATGTCCTTAAGGAAATGAACCGCCGCTACGGCCGGGAAGATGTCTTCCGGGCCGTGGAGCTGCTTCGTGAGACGAAGGATAACCCTTTTATTTCCGCCGATATCATCGTGGGATTCCCCGGGGAGACGGAGGAGATGTTCGCCGATACGCTGGACCTGATGGAGAAGGCCCGTTTTTCCCGGGCCCACGTCTTTCCCTACTCGCCCCGTCCGGGGACTCCCGCCTTTGAGAGGAAGGATGAGGTTCAGCAGAGTCTCATCACGGAGAGAACGGGGCGGCTCAGGAGAATGATGGCCCGGAGTCAGTCCGATTACGCCCGCAGCTGGGAAGGCCGGGAACTGGACGTAGTCTGGGAATCGGAAGCCGACGGGTATCTGACGGGTATCAGCGGGAATTATCTGACATGCCGGAAAATAGCCGGGAGCGGAGCCGGCAAGGGTCGGTGCGAACGGGCGGTTGCTGTAAAATACGGGGTGGTGCCCGGTGTTATGGACTGCGGAGGGGCTCAGGAGTGAAGACGGCCCTGATGATGATAGACGTACAGAATATCATGCTCACCGAAGAGGGGGGAGCTCACGAGGCGGATCTGATCATATCGCGCATTTCGCGGCTTCTGGGCAAAGCCCGGGAGGAGGCCGTCCCCGTTATCTATATTCAGCATACCGAAAAAGAGGGTGAACTGGCGGAAGGCCGGCCGGGCTGGGAGATCTGCCGGGCCGTAGCGCCCCGTGAGGGGGAAGCGGTCGTTCGGAAAGGATCCTGGGATGCCTTTCTGGAGACGGAGCTTGATCCTCTCTTGAAAAGAAAGGGTATCGAGAGGCTTGTTATTTGCGGAATGCAGACCGAATTTTGCGTAGATACCACCCTGCGGAGCGCCTACGCCCGGGGTTACCGTGAAAATATCGCCGTTTCCGACGGGCATACCACCTTTGACTCGGAGGTTTTACCGGCCCGGAAGATACGGGATCACCACAACCGGATTTGGGGAGGTCGTTTCGCCCGTTTGATCGAAGCGGAGCACGTGGAATTCCGGTGAGGGATTGAAGTGGTTAGGGCGCCCGGGCTCCCGGCGGACCGGGGAGGGAAGCCGGATCGAGAGGCCGGGAAGAAGCCCTTCGAACGGAAAGCCCGGTCCCGGAGGGACGCCGCCGGGGGAAATTCCTTTTTTCTCACATCTTTGATATTGACCCTAATCCTTTAATCGGTGTATAAATACCGGGCGTAAATTTAATTAATGGGTGAACTATGCTTGATAATTTAGCTTCCCGTTTTACCGATATTACGAGAAAACTATCGGGAAATGCGAAGATAACCGACAAAAATATTGAACAGGCCGTTGAGGAAATCAAGGCCGCCTTACTCGACGCGGACGTCAATCTCCGTGTGGTTCGCCGGCTGGTCAACCGCACCATGGACGAGGTGCGCGGACAGGACGTTCTCAAGTCGGTTAATCCGGGGCAGCAGTTTATCAAGATTATCCATGACAAGATGGTTGACCTGCTCGGTTCGTCCCGGCAGGAGCTGGAGCTTAAGGGAAAGGATACCACGAGCGTTATCCTGTTTCTCGGTCTCCAGGGTGCCGGAAAAACCACCGCCGCCGCCAAACTTGCCAACCTTCTCAAGACGAAGGAGAGCCGTAAGGTCCTTCTCGTCGCCTGTGACCTGGTACGTCCCGCCGCTGTTGAACAGCTTTCCGTTTTGGGCGGGCAGATCGATGTGGAAGTCTACAGGGAAGATACGAAAGACGCCGTCAAGGTTGCCAAGAACGCTCTAAAGTACGCTAAAAAGAATCTTTTCGACACGGTTATCATCGATACGGCCGGTCGGTTGCAGATAGATGAAGCCATGATGGGGGAAATCGTCAAGGTCCGCGATGCGGTCAAGCCCGATGAAACCCTTCTGGTCGCCGACGCCATGACCGGACAGACCGCTGTGGACATTGCCAAGAGCTTTGACGAGCAGATGGGTCTGACCGGTGTGATTTTAACCAAGTTTGACTCGGACACCAGGGGTGGTGCGGCTATCTCCCTGCGTTCCGTCACCGGCAAGCCGATTAAATTTATCGGTGTGGGGGAGAAGATCGCCGATCTGGAACCCTTCTATCCCGAGAGGATTGCCGGCCGTATTCTGGGCATGGGGGACGTGGTTTCCCTGGTGGAAAAAGCCCAGGAACATGCGGACGAAGAGGAAGCACTGAGACTGCAGAAAAAAATGGCCGGAGGAACTTTTACCCTCGAGGACTATCTGGCCCAGTTTCAGCAGGTGAAAAAGATGGGCAGCATGGAGTCTCTTATCAAGATGATTCCCGGAGCCGCCAATCTTCCCGAGAACGCTGTTGACGAAAAGAAAATGAAATTGGAAGAGGCCATAATTCTCTCGATGACGCCCGGAGAAAGGCAGAATCATCGGATTATCGGACCTCCCCGTCGCAAGAGGATAGCGAATGGTAGCGGAACATCTGTGGCAGACGTCAATCGGCTTATCAAGAATTTCGAGAAGACCAAGAACATGATGAAGAAGCTTACGAAGAACAAAGGCATGCAGGCTCAGCTGATGAAACAGCTCGGCGGCATGTAACTGAACGGATATAAAGAGACTACACTAAGGAGAAATCTGTGGTTAAAATCAGACTGAAGAGACTGGGTTCAAAGAAGAGACCCTATTACCGCGTTGTTGTTATGGATTCCAGAATGGCCCGGGACAGCCGGACCCTGGAAGAGGTAGGTATCTACCACCCCCTCGAAACGGAGGACAAGCAGTTTTCCGTAGAAGAGGAAGCCGTTAAGGCATGGCTTGGCAAGGGCGCCAAACCTTCTCCCACTGTTAAAAGACTTCTTAACAAAAAGGGCATTACCGTAAAATAAGGTATCTCGCAGGCTTCGGTTTCTTCCGGGGCCAACGTAAGGAGTAAAGCATGGAGAAGGAACTGGTTGAATATATCGCCCGTTCTCTCGTGGATGATCCCGATGGGGTCGAAGTGAACAGGATCGACGGCGAAAAGTCCACCATTCTGGAACTGCGTGTTTCGGAAAGCGACGTGGGCAAAGTGATCGGAAAGCACGGTCGGATTGCCAAGGCAGTCAGAACCATTCTTTCCGCGTCGGCCAACAAGTCGGGTAAACGGCTTGTTCTGGAAATTCTGGACTGATCATGGCCGGTGACGGTCAGCAGAAAGAGTTTCTGGCCATTGGGAGCATACGAACCTCCCATGGGGTGAAAGGCCTTTTAAAGGTACAGAGTTTTTCCGGCGAGATAGACCATTTTTTTGATCTGGAAGAGGTGACTCTGAAGGATAAGAGAGGTCGTGAAAGGGTTTTTACCGTGGAGCGGGTGACGCAGAACGGTAAGGAGCTTCTTATGAAGCTGAAGGGCATAGACACGCCGGAGATGGGGAAAACCTTCGCCGGATGCGAGATATGGGTGCCCCGGGAAATGGCCGCTCCCTGCGACGAGGGGGAGTTTTACTATGCCGATCTGATAGGGTGCCGCCTGTATAACGGGGATAAGACCCTGGGTATGGTGCTGTCCGTTTCGGACGGCGGAGGCGGAACCCTGCTTGAAGTGGAACGGACCGGAGGGGAAGGACGTTTTTTCGTTCCCTTTCGGAAAGAGTTCATCGGACAGGTGGATGTGGCCGGAAAGGCAGTTGAATTATTGGAATTATGGGTGGCGGAGGAATGAAGTTTACCATTTTGACGCTGTTCCCCGATATTGTGGAGGCGTTCTTTACGTCCAGCATCATGGCCAAGGCCGTGGAGCGGGGGCTGATTGAGTACGAGCTTGTCAATATTCGGGATTTCGCCCATGACAAGCACAGAACCTGCGACGATGCCCCCTACGGCGGCGGTGCGGGAATGGTGCTGAAAGCGGAACCTCTGGCAGGAGCCCTCGATTCGGTGGGCGCCCTGGAAAAAAGAGTGGTTTTTCCCACTCCTTCCGGAGTTCCCTATACGCAGAAGAGGGCCGAAGAGTATGCCGCTCTTGATGAGATTGTCCTTATCTGTGGTCGTTACGAAGGGATTGATCAGAGAATTATCGATCTTTACGTGGACGACGAAGTCACTATCGGAGACTATGTGCTTTCCTCCGGGGAAGTCTCCTCTCTGGTATTGATAGATTCGGTTTACCGGCTGTGCGACGGGGTTATCACCCGGGAGTCCCTGGAGGAGGAAAGCTTTCAGGATTCCCTTCTGGAATATCCCCATTACACCCGGCCCGAGGAGTTCCGGGGACTGACCGTTCCCGAGATTCTTATGGGAGGTCACCACGCCAAAATAGAGGAGTGGCGCCTGGAGAAGCGGATCGAAAAGACAAAGAAAAACAGGCCCGATCTTTGGGACTTAAAGAAGAGTATCGAATAGTCAGGAGGATACTAATGGATATGATTAAGGCCATTGAGGCTGAGCAGGTGAAGGACGACCGGGAAAACTACCGGATCGGTGACACCGTTAAGGTTTTCTTCAAGATTGTTGAAGGAAAAACCGAACGTGTACAGATCTACGAAGGACTGGTTATCGCCCTTAACAACACCGGCGTATCCCGGACCGTAACCGTAAGAAAAATGTCTTATGGCGTCGGCGTTGAAAGGATTTTTCCCATCCACAGCCCCCGTATTGAAAAAATCGAGGTTGTCAGGCCGGGTAAAATCAGAAGAGCCAAACTTTACTACATCCGTGACCGGGTTGGTAAGAAGGCTAAGGTTAAGGAACTTATCCGTTCCAAAAAGGATCAGAAGGCTGCCAATTAATCGGCCCGACGGTATATCCGGAAAGGGAATCCCCCTTTTTGATCTGACACAGGGATTTTTAATCCCGTAGATATGACTCCTCCGGGAATCCGCTATCGAAATAATCCACCGTTCTGCGGTGGATTTTTTTTGCCTTTCACGCTAGGATGGCATCATGCGAACGATAGAATGTAAACGGATAACATCCGCGGTTAAGGAAGCGCTTCTGAAAGCGGGCGTCATCCTGCCCGATGATGTCAAAGGGGCCCTGGAAAGGGCTGCCGCGAAGGAGACGGGAAGGGCTTCTCTTGTCCTTAACCGCTGTCTGGAAAACATAGGTGTGGCCGAAAAGGAGAACATGCCCCTTTGTCAGGATACGGGTATGGTCCTTTTTTTCTGCGAGATCGGACGGGATGTCCAACTGGACGGTTCTCTGGATAAAGCCCTCGAAAAGGCCGTTGAAGAGGCTTACAGCGAGGGGTATTTTCGTAAATCCGTTGTTGTCGATCCAGTGAAAGACAGAAAGAACAGCGGCACCAATCTCCCGCCCGTAATCTATCACGAACTCACGGAAGGTTCGGAAATCCGCATAAACCTGCTGCTGAAAGGGTTCGGGAGCGAAAACTGTTCCCGGATTCATATGCTCAAGCCCACCTGCGGACGGCAGGGAGTGGTGGATGCCGTCCTGGCGACCATCAGGGAAGCCGGCGGTTCCCCCTGTCCCCCCATTGTCGTGGGCATCGGCCTGGGCGGTACCATGGATAAGGCGGCCGTGCTCTCCAAGAAAGCGCTCTGCCGGTCCCTGGATTCCCATCACGCCGATCCCTGGTATGATGAGCTGGAACAGGATCTTTTGAAGAAGATAAACGAAACCGGTATCGGCGGCGGAGGACTGGGGGGGGATTTCACCGCTCTGGGAGTGAAGATAGAAACCTATCCCACCCATATCGCCGGGCTCCCCCTGGCTGTTTCGATTAATTGCTGGGCCGACAGAAAAGGGGAGGTCGTACTATGAGTGCAGATGTTAAACAGGTCACGGCTCCCCTGAGCGAGGCCGATCTGGCCGCGTTTCGGGCCGGGGAGGAGATTGAACTGACCGGTTCTATTCTGGTCGGTCGGGATCAGGCCCATCTGCGGCTTTGCGAGACCCTGGACCGGGGCGAGGAACTGCCCCTGGATATACGGGGAGAAACCATCTACTACATGGGGCCGGCGCCCACCCCTCCCGGCAAAGTCATCGGCTCGGCCGGTCCTACGACGGCCTACCGCATGGATCCCTTCGCCCCCCGTCTGCTGGATCTGGGACTTAAGGGCATGATCGGCAAAGGACCCCGCTCGGCGGAGGTTCTGGAGGCCGTGAAGCGTAACGGAGCGGTCTATTTTTACGCCTTCGGCGGATGCGGGGCCCTTTATGCGGAGCGGATCACGGCCGCCGAATGCGTCGCCTATGAAGATCTGGGGCCGGAGGCTATTTTCCGGCTGGAGGTAGAGCGCTTTCCCCTTGTCGTCGCCGCCGATGCCCGGGGCAACAGCGTTTATTAATCGATTTGAGAAAACGGCCCCGCACGGTCATAGCGGGGCGGAATTCAGGAGAGATCGAGCTCCCAGTAGATATTGTTATCTTCTGTGTAAATCCGCCAGCGCTGATGTACGGCGGGGAAAAACTCTCCGAAACTTACCAGCCCGATGATATCCAGCTGAGTCAGGGCATCGGGATCGAAGTAGAGATCGACTGTCAGCTCCGAAACACCGTCCATAATCCGGTTCAGGGCTTCGTGCCATTTGATATAGCTTTCCAGGGGAAGATATAGATCTTCTCTGTTCCGCCAGACAAAGCAGGATTTGAGAAAACTCTTCTGAAGATCGGCCGGCTCAAGATCATTAAGCTCTTCCAGCTCGTGTCCTTCCTGTTCCAGCCAGATGCCGAAGCGGTCTAGCAGAACCGTCGGTGTCAGTTCCAGGGCATCGCAGGCCGTTTTGAACCAGATGGAGGCCAGGCCCCGGGTGTAGAAAAAATCACATAGTTCGGTAAGGCGGGCCGCTTCCTGCAGGTCCTCGTCAGTAAAACCCGGCCGGCCGGTCACCAGCCGCTCGGGCGTTCCGTCATGGCGGAGATTCCATTCGGCCGCTTTCTCGTATAATTCGGTTCCCGGCAGAAGGGACAGGGGAAAGATATCCAGGTTGGAGGGAGATAGGTTCAGGGCAAAGTCCACGCTCTCGCGGAAGCCGTTCAGGCTGTCCCCGGGAAGACCGTAGATCAGATCGAATCCGTAAACCAGGTAGTTCTGTTCCAGAGTCTTGATCTTCTTTTTGAACTGCTGCGGTTTGATGGGCCGGTTGAGAAGGTTCATGACATGGCTCTGGGAACTCTGCAGGCCTATCTGCAGGGAGGCCACCAGCTTTCCGAACAGGCGGGCCTGTTCGGGGGTGACCCGCTCCGCACGGATCTCAAAGGTGAAGTGGATATGGGGGGCTTCCTTGACGAGAAGTTTAAGAAATTCCAGGCAGAATTCCTCATTGTGGTTGAACGTGGAGTCGAGGATCCAGATGTCCCGTACATCCTTCTTTACAAAGAGTTTGAGTTCTTCCTGGAGCCGGCTGATGGGGTAGCGCCGCACCCAGCCGTGGTTTCGGGCTTCATAGCAATAGGCGCAATTATAGGGGCAGCCCCGGGAGAGCTCCCAGAGGACGCCGTCGTACTGGCCGGGATCTATCGCCCCCGAGAGGAAGGGGGAGGGCAGAAGTTCCAGATTCACCTGGCTTCCCTTTATTATTTGTGTCTCTTTCTGCCGTCCCGAGTTTATCACTTCTTCAAGGACGTTCTCCCCTTCGTTGAGAATCAGAAAATCGAACAGGTCCTTCTCTTCGAACTCTTCAGGGACAACGGTAATGTGGGGTCCGCCGGCAAAAAGATTGAGGTCAGGGTTCTCCTTTCTGAGGAGAGAGGCCGCTTCTCTTACATGGGGGGCATTCCAGATATAAACGGAAAATCCAATGGCATCGTATTGGCCGTCGGACAGTTTTTTAGCAATATACTGGGGGGTATCTTCCAGGGTGAATTCTTTGATCTCGGTATTACTGTTCAGGCCTCCGGGAAGGGCGGCCTTGAGTTGGGCGGCTGCCAGGGGAAAGGCCAGACTGTTAGCTTCAACATGGATAGTCACCAGGGCCGTCTTTGGGGTGTTACTCATACTCCTATGATAGGCGTAGGAGAGGCAAAATGCAATAAGAGGGCGTAACTTATTTAATAAACCGGGGGTATATTCCGTTTTACAGAAGAGGATTAACGATCCTGTCGGGGAACAGGCGACTTAATGTCTGAATCAGCTTAAGAACTTCCAGCTGGTATTTATTGAGAAGACCCATTTTCCTGTGACTGACCAGAAGCGGAATGCCCCTTTCCAGTTCGGACATGACAAAGGTCAGTTCCCTGTCATTGAGGAAATGGGAGAGGCGTTTCCAGAATTCCATTTGAATCTCTTCGTCCTGGAGGGATATCCAGGTTCCGCTGTCCATGGGCTTTGGTCCTTCTTCCGGGAAAGGATTTCCCTGTTTTGCCCATTTTATCCCAGGAAAGAGAGAAAGTCGAGACATTGGGACCGGGAAGTTTGCCATGCGGGTGTATCTCCGGCTTGTCAGGAAAATGGTAGTGTATTAGTATGAGAGGAAATGCTCGGGAGTCTTTACTTCAAGACAGGGAAGGCTCCCTTATATCCGGAGGAAACGTGAACAGGGTAGAGGACTGCGGCGGCCAGGAAAGATTCAGGATATGTTTTATCAGCGGAAAACTGGGAGATGTGGACGGCGTTTCCCTTGAAGTGGATAAGTGGATAACCGTCCTGCAGGAAGCGGGGCATGAAATCTACACCATCGCCGGTCGTTATGCCAAGCCCGTTCAGAATGTGTCTGTTAAGAATCAGTTTGTCCTTCCGGAGATAGATTTTTCCTCCAAAGAGCAGAAAAGCTATGAAACTCAGCTTTTTCCCTTTCTAAGCAAGAGGCCCCCCCTGATCATGGAGGAGGAGCTGGAGGCGGTACGGAATAGACTGATGGCCCACGGCAGGGATGTGGCCAATCAGATGTACGAGATCATCCAGAGCCACGATATCGATGTGCTGGTGGGGCAGAATACCAACGCCATGCCCATGACCCTGCTGGGGGGGATCGCCGTTTACCTGCTGGCCACGAAAATGCGTGTCGCCACCGTGTTTCACCACCATGATTTCTGGTGGGAGAGAAGCCGCTTCAGCAATAACAACATAGAGGATCTTCTGAATAAGATCATGCCGCCCGCCGATCTGGGAACGGAGCATGTGGTCATCTCTTCCTATGCCGCCCATATTCTGGAATCCATCAAGCGGGTTAAGCCCTTTATCATTAATAATTGTGAGGATTTTGATAATCCCCCGGTGAGGGATGACTACAACAGCGACTTCAGGGAGCAGCTGGGATATGACAGGGATGATATTCTGATTATCCAGCCCACCCGTATCGTCCCCCGCAAGAGGATCGAGGATTCGGTCAGGCTGGTGGGAAAGTTTCAGCGGGCCCATCCCGAACTGGCACCCCGGGTCAAGTTCATCATCTCCCTTTACCAGGGAGATGAAAGGGACTCCAGCTATATCGAGTCCATTATGGGCCTGGCCAAGAGGATGGACGTACAGCTGGACCTCATATCCCACCGTGTCGCCGCGGTGAGAGGGACCGACGAAGAGGGACGTAAGCTTTATACCAACAGGGATGTTCTTGTCAATGCCGATATCGTGACCTATCTTCCCGTTTGGGAAGGATTCGGCAATGCCCTGCTGGAAGCCGTTGCCGCCAGGGTTCCCGTTATGACGACCACCTATCTGGTCTATAAAACGGACATTATGGGCGTGGGGCTCAAGACCATAGAAGTCCGGGACGATTACGACAAATACGGCCGCCTTATCATCACCGAGGATATACTGGAGAAAATGTACCGGGCCCTCACCGACGGGGATTACCGAAAGGATATGGTCGAGACCAGTTTTGATGTGGCCGGTAAGCATTTCGGATACGCAAAACTGCGTGAAAAACTCGCCGATGTGATGGAAAGCTATGCCGATGAGATACGGGCGTCCCGGAAGAGGCTGCACAAGAGCAAGAAAGATTTCTATGTATAGGGGTGAATTTAAACAGGAATTTTAACTTGATTTAACATTGCCTTTATTGTCAACCAGGCGGCCGTCTTACATAATACGGGTATTATGTTTCAGAAAATAATGGTTGCAACGGCCATTACCTGCGTTTTGCTGATCAGTATTCTCTTCCTCTTCATTTTCATGGGCATGCATGAAGCCATGGCAACAGAGCATGAGAGGATTGAACGGTATGTTTTCTCCACGACCGGAAACGCCGTTCATGTCATACGTAACGAGATACTGTTTTTATTTGAGAACTATTCCGAAGAGATGAGGGAGATGGACTTTTCCGATTGGGACGGCGATGTGAAATCCCTGCCCCTCAAGGAGGTTCATCAGCTTGTCGATTTTCCCCGTATCATTGTTGATACCTACTTCGTCCGCCCCGGTGAGATACGGAAACCGTCCGAAGAATATGCAGAGATGATGCCCTTCTATCTGGAATTTCTCAAAAATATGACGTCCGATTCGGGCAAAAAGAATATTTCCCTTATAAATATCTATAATCTTCAGGGGTTTATGGCCTTTCCTGTCAAACAGGGATCAGACGGCGGGTTAATGGGTTATCTGGTTGTCATTCTGGATATCCGTCATGTGGTTGAGGAATATCTTCCCGCCCGGCTCAGGGCGGAGCTGGATACGTCCGAGAAAGGCGGCAGGCGGGATACGAAGCAGGAGTACTTCGTGTTTCTGAAAGAAGGGGAAAAACTGAGGCCTGATAAAACTCCCTTTCTTATCGACCTGAATCGGGATTTCAACCTTTTTAATCTGCAGGACTATTATTATACCAGACCGGATGCTTTTTTCTCTCTTATGAAGAATCATACCATCACCGATAACCACACCTATCTGGTCGTGTATCACAGGGAGGCGGAGCCGGGAGCCTTTCTGAAAAAGAAAATCCGTAATTATCTTCTGCTCTCTGTCCTTTATCTTTTTCTGGTAGGAGTCCTGCTTTTGTTCCTCTATTCCGTGTACAGGATAAAACGGGAATTCCACCGGGAGCAGCAGTTCACCTCTCTGATCTCCCATGAGCTGAAGACCCCTTTGAGCGTCATCCAGCTGGCTTCCGACAGCCTGGCGGGGGGATTCGTTACAGAGAAGGAGAATGTGGCCGAATACGGAGACATGATTAAGAATGAGACCGGCAGGCTGGGACGGATGATTGAGAATATTCTTCTTATTTCGACCCTCTCATGGTCGGGCGCAAAAATGGAATCCCTCTCTGTGGAGACTCTTCTGGAGGAGATAAAGGGAGCTCATCAGGCACTTATGCGCAAGTTCGCCATTCATTGGATCGAGGAAAATCACCTGGGCAGCAGATACTTCTCCACCAATGCCTCCCTTCTTAAGGCGGCTCTTCAGAACCTTGTCCATAACGGCATAATATACGGAGCGGACCGGTCGGATGACAAAACTCTTATTTTTAGGGTTGAGCTTCAGAGGAGAAGGAGGGAAGGCATTCTGTTTTCCGTCATAGACCACGGTCCGGGAATCAGCAGGAATGAGGCACAGAAAATCTTTGACAGTTATTACAGAGGACAGGATATCCGCGAGAATCAGCTTCCCGGAAGCGGCATGGGCCTGGCATTGTCACGCAAGATAGCCGAAGGCCTGGGAGGCACGCTCACCCTGAACCGTTCTGTTAAAGGGGAAACCGCTTTTGAGCTGTGGATACCTCTGAGGAAATATGATGAAAAAAATACTGATGATTGAAGACGATAACGGCCTGGCCAGGATCGTGGGTGACAGACTGAAGGCCGAGGGTTATGAATTCCATAGGGCCTCCGACGGTCTTGAGGGAAGAAATATGGCTCTCGGCGAAGAGTACGATGTCCTTCTGGTCGATCTGATGCTCCCCGGATGCAGCGGTTTTGATATCATAAGGGAGATAAGGAACCGGGGAGTTCTGACACCAGTCATTATTCTGAGCGCTAAATTTCAAATGACCGACAAGGTGTCCGGATTGAGGCTGGGCGCCGATGACTATCTGGTCAAGCCCTTTGAGTTTGACGAGCTTCTTGCCCGCGTGGAGGCCCAGCTGAGAAGGTCGGATTATAACTCCTTGGGAACGGGTGAAAGCGGGGACGACTGGCTGGACCTTTCCCGGGAGGACTTTGATTTCGGGAACTTTACCCTGAGTTTTAAGAATTGTGAACTGCATCGGCAGGGAGAGCTTATCCCCCTTTCTCATATCGAGTTCAAACTGATTTCCTACCTTATTCTTCATCAGGACAGAGTGGTGCCTAACGAGGAGTTGCTGGAGCAGGTATGGCGGTACGATGAGACCGTATCCACAAGAACTCTCTATGTTCATATCGCCTGGCTCAGAAAAAAGCTTCAGGAGGAACAGGATCAGAAGGACTTTATCCGGACCGTGAGAGGCGTGGGATATCGTTTTTCCCGGGCGGCATAAAAAAAACGTCAGATTTTTCTTCCATTTTTTCCATTGATGACTTATCTTGTAGTAAAGGAGTTGTGTAATGGATATCTTTAAATGTGAATTATGCGGTAATATCGTAGAGATGGTTCATGTCGGCGGCGGAACACTTGTGTGCTGCGGACAGAATATGGTCAAACTGGAAGCGAAAACCGCTGACAGTGCTACGGAAAAACACGTTCCTCTTATTGCTAAAGAGGCAGACGGTTACCGCGTAACCGTAGGCAGTACTCTTCATCCCATGACGGATGAGCACTGGATTCAGTGGATTGAGTTAAGTGTTGACGGAATGATTATGAGGCAGAAACTGAATCCCGGAGACAAGCCGGAAGCTTTCTTCTGTGTTGAAGCAGGGAAGGATGTTTCCGCCCGTGAATATTGTAATCTCCACGGATTGTGGAAAGGAGAGTGATTTATGAAGAAATACGTTTGCAGTGCATGCGGATACATTTATGATCCGGAAGACGGCGATCCTGAAAACGGTGTAGATCCCGGTACGGCTTGGGAAGATGTTCCTGAAGACTGGGTTTGTCCCGTTTGCGGAGTAGGAAAAGATCAGTTCGAGCTGGAAGATTAAGCTCGTTTATTCCATAGGAAGCGGCCGTTTCTTCGAGGAGGGACGGCCGTTTCTTTATGACAGCCCCAGGCGCCTGTCCTCGGCGAGGGCTTTTTTCATCAGTTTGAACAGAAGGGGATAGAGAATCACCAGAAGGGGTAGGATAAGCAGATCGGGAAGGACCGGAGAGAATACGATAAAATCATAGAATCCGTGGATCAGGACGGCTATGAGGAGTCCCCGGCCGAAATAGTTTTTGTTTCCGAAATAGCTGAGTCCTATATAGTACCCCATGAACCCCGAGGAAAGGGCATGGAGGGGGACGGAGGTGATACCCCTCAGCAGGAGGATGCCCACCATGCCGGAAGAGCCCATCCCGTACATCATATTTTCGTAGAAGGCGAAACCGAGTCCTGCCGTTACCGCATAGACAATCCCGTCGGTTATCTCATCGAAACCGGCTCTCCTGGCGGAATATCCTCTGACCACCCACATTTTTACCGCTTCCTCGCACAGGCCGGCCACGATAAAAGCCCGGAAGAAGTTGAACCACAGGGGAGGGATCAGGTAGCTTCCCAGGGATAGAACAGATTCCATGATGACCGCCGGGAGGATCGAGAGCACCCCCAGGAAAAATGTCCGGGCGATCAGGCCGGCCGGCTCTTCCTTGTTGCTGTCCCTCTTCAGAAAGACCCGCAGCAGGAACAGGGCCGGCAGAAAAGAGAGCCCCGCCAGAATCAGATAGTACAAAGCCCTTCTCCGGTCAGCTCATCGAGTATCTCAATGAATCTTCTGTTGTTCTCCTCCGTCCCAATGGTATAGCGGATGGAGAAGGGAAGGCCGAAGGAGGCGAGATTCCTGATGACAATGCCCCGGGCCGCATACTCGGTAAACAGGACGGATGCCTCCGTTCTGAAGGTAAGACAGAGAAAATTGCTCTGGGTGGGATAGTAATTGACGCCCCTTTTATCCAGTTCCTCGTAGAGATATCTTTTTCCCGCAAAGGTCATGGCCCGGGATTTCTCATAAAACTCCGAATCGTCCAGTGCGGCTTTGGCCGCTTCCTGCGCGGGGGTATTCACGTTGAAGGCGTGTTTGGCCCGGTAAAGGGCATCTATCAGTTCCGTATTTCCCATGGCGTATCCCACTCTCAGGGCGGCGAGGCCGTAAATCTTTGAGTAGGTCCGGGCGATCAGAAGGTTGGGCCATTTCTTAAGAAGGGGAGGGGAATCGGGATAATCGGGAGCTTCGGACCGGTCCACGTAGTCGTAGTAGGCTTCGTCGAGGAATATGACCACATTTTCGGGAACCCTTTCCATAAAGGCGGTCAGATCCTTCTCTCCGAAGTAGCAGCCGGTGGGATTATTGGGGTTGCAGAGAAAGATTATCTTTGTCTTTTCGCTGATTTCACCGGCCAGGGCTTCCAGGTCGAAAACCCCCTCCTTAAGGGGGACTCGGCGGCAAACGCCGCCGAAGGACTTAACGGAAAAATTGTATTCGGAAAAGGTATTCTCCGACGTGAGCCCTTCGTCTCCCGTGTTCAGGAGGGCGCCCGAGGCGAACATCATCAGTTCGTCCGAACCGTTGCCCACGATGATGTTTTCCGGGTTCAGTCCGTTGTGCCGGGCGATCTTCTCCCGCAGTTCCGTACACATTCCGTCGGGGTAGCGATGAACCGAAGTAAGAGAGGCGGCTGCCGCGGCAATAGCGGCGGGGGAAGGGCCCAGCGGATTTTCGTTGGACGATAATTTAACGGCGTTGGGAAGCTTTTTTCCCGCCGCATAGGGGGGGAGGTCGGCCAGACTCTTTTTAATAAATCGATTCATGGGCCCATCTTATCAGTTCCCCCTTTTTTTTTCAACTTTTTCTTGACCCTTATGCAGCATCCGTACGAGCCGCAGAATCTATCCGCCTGAGCGATGAGGCTTGCATGGAAGCCAAGCTTAATGGAAGAAACCGCGTGGAAGAGGCTAGATAAAGCGGGATATTTTATGAAAGAATTCCTCCGGGGCGAAGGGTTTGCTGATATAGCCGTTGAAGCCCGCCCTTTCGATGGTTTCCTGATCCTCCCCGGAGGCCATGGCCGTTAAGGCGATTACCGGCACGGGCTCTCTGTTGCTGGCCCCTTCGTGCTCGCGGATCATATTGAACGCCTGGAACCCGTCCACTTCGGGCATATGAATATCCATCAGGATCAGATCCGGCTTATCCGCTATGAAGGAGTCAAAGGCTTCCTGTCCGTTTTCCGCTTCCAGAACGCGGCAGGATGTTTTATCCAGAAGTCGGCAGGCCAGCAGGCGGTTGACCCGGTTATCCTCGGCAATGAGGATGGATTTGTCTTTGAAGAGGTTTTTCTCCTCCCCGTCCAAATCGCTTTTTCTGTCGTCCCTGTCCGCATCGTTCTCCGAACCGGTCAGTCTCAGGTCCAGATCAAAGAAAAACCGGGACCCGCTTCCCACGTAGCTTTCGACCTGGAGAGTGCCTCCCATCATCTTGGCCAGGGAGGAGCTGATGGCCAGCCCCAGGCCCGTGCCGCCGTATTTCCTGGTGGTGGAAGGATCGGCCTGGCTGAATGCCTTGAATAGCTCTTCCTGCTTGTCCCGGGGAATCCCGATGCCCGTATCACTGACCGAAGCTTTCAGTTCATATCGCTTGCCCGGTTTCACTTCGCCCGTCACTTCCAGCTTGATGGAGCCCCTGGCCGTGAATTTCATGGCATTCCCTATGATATTGAGGAGCATCTGCTTTATCCGGAGGGGGTCTCCCTGAAGCATTTTCGGAAGATTTTCTGTCACGACATCGAATTTCAAGCCCTTCATCTCTATCTGGGGGCGGAAAAACAGGGTCACTTCATCCACCAGCTTTGAGGGGGAGAAGGGTATCTCTTCAAGGCCCATCTTGCCGGAGGAAAGTTTGGAAAAGTCCAGAATATCGTTGATGATATGGAGGAGGGAGTCGGCGGACATCCGGATGATATTGAGATACTCTTTCTGCTCGTGCGTCAGATCGGTCTGGAGGGCCAGTTCCGTCATTCCGATTATTCCGTTCATGGGGGTCCGGATCTCGTGGGACACGTTGGCAAGAAAGGAGGATTTCTGCTCCAGGTCTTCCCGGCTCTGCTCCTTCTCTTTCTTTTCCCGGAAGAAACTGTCCACCGTAACCGAGCCTGCTTCTTCCAGATGGTAAATCTGGTATTTGTTCCGTCCCGACTGTATCTGACTGAGCCGGATGTACTTAACCGGTTTTCCGTCGGTGCATGTCCAGAAGCCTTCGTCTTCGGAGGAATCCTGTTCCTGAAAAAAACGGTCCACCGATTCTCCGAGAAGCTTCTTCCTTGTCGCTCCCAGTATGAGGGCGCTGCTCTCCGTCGCTTCCATTATCTCCCCGGTTCCACTGGCGATTATGACCGGTTTTTCTTCGAGATCAAATAGCTGTCTGTATATTTCAAGGGGAAGCTGTTTTCGGTACATGTATTCCTCATATATGATAATAGTGGGTAAGGGGCAAAAAATCTATCCTTTTTATATACAATAATTTTATTACCTCCCCTAAAGGGGGAGATTTGGCCGGATAGGGGCCTCTCTTACGGTGCGGGGCTTGATTTTATTGATCATTTCTTTCTATTATAATTTTCTAACGAGGGTTATCAAGTGAGAGAAGATTTACTTAAAAAATATGAGGAATATAAGGCTCTGGGCTTATCATTGAATATGCAGAGAGGACAGCCGGGAGATGAGAACTTCGACCTGTCCAATCCCATTCTGTCCATTGCCACTCCGGAGGACATGTTTGTATCGGGCGTTTCTCTGAGAAACTATCCCGGCGGTGTTTACGGAATAAAGGAAGCGCGGGAGCTTTTTGCCGAAATGCTTGGTGTTAAACCGGAGGAAGTTCTCTGCGGCAATAACTCAAGCCTGAAAATGCTCAGTAATCTGCTCATGTGGGCTCTTCTGAAGGGAGTCAAGGATTCCCCCGCGCCCTGGGCCGGGCAGAAGCCCAAAATGATTGTTACCGTTCCCGGGTATGACCGCCACTTCCTTCTGCTGGAAACCCTGGGCTTTGAACTTGTAACGGTTCCCATGGGGCCCGATGGTCCCGATATGGACAAAGTGGAGAGCCTGGCCGCTTCGGACAGCAGCATCAAGGGCATTACCTTTGTCCCCACCTACAGCAATCCCACGGGAGATTCCATTTCCCGGTCAACCGCCGAAAGGCTGGCTTCCATGGAGTGTGCCGCTCCTGACTTTACCATATTCGCCGACGACGCCTACGTCATTCACCATCTGGTGGACAATCCGCCGGAGGTCCCCAACCTGCTGAGGGTCTGCGAAGAGAAGGGAAATCCCGACAGATGCTACATCTTCGGTTCCACCTCGAAAGTCACCTTCGCCGGTGCGGGCGTATCCGCCATGGCCGCCTCTGTGGAAAATCTCGCCTGGTTCAGCAATCTTCTGGGAACACAGTATATCGGCCCGAACAAGATAGAACTCTACCGCCACGTGAAGTTCATACGCCAGTACCCCGGAGGTCTGAAGGGTCTGATGAAAAAGCATGCCGAACTTCTGAAGCCGAAATTCGAGGCCGTCGACGAAGTACTGAAGAGGGAACTGGGCGAAACCGATCTGGCCCGCTGGTCCATTCCCCACGGTGGATATTTCATCAGTCTGGACACGGCTAAGCCCGTGGCGGACAAAGTTGTCGCCCTGGCCGCCGAAGCGGGGGTGTCCCTGACGCCTGCCGGAGCAACATTCCCCGGGAAGAAAGACCCGAATAACTGCAATATCCGTCTGGCGCCGACAAGGCCCCCCCTGGAAGAGGTCAAGAAAGCTATGGAGATCGTGGCCCTCTGCATCAAGCTGGCATCGGAGTAGTATTGTGTATATTGTTATTCTCGGAGCGGGACGGATTGGATATCAGCTGGCCCGCCAGCTGATTGACGAAGGGAAGAATGTTGCTCTCATCGACAGCGACAAGGATACGGCCCGGGATGTCCTGGCCCGTCTTGACTGTCTGGTTATAAATGATAACGGAACGAGTCTGGAAGCTTTGAAAAAAGCGGGTATCCAGAAAGCCGATGCCTTTGTCAGCGTGACTGATTTTGATGAGATAAACATGATCGCCTGCGGTCTGGTTTCTTCGGAATTCGAAAAACCGGTGACCATCGCGCGGGTGAAAAATGTGGATTATTCCCGTACGAAGCTTCTGACCTATCCCTTTCTGGGAATCGACTACATCATTAATCCCGAGATAGAAGCCGCCAAGGCTATTCTCAGGGCTGTGGAAAACGGTGCCCGCAGCGACGTCATGCTTTTTGACAATGAGACGTTTCAGATTCGTGACCTTGTCGTTACCGGCACCTCTCTTTTTCTTGACCGGCCTCTTCAGGAGATCCGGCAGAGTCTGGAGCATGAGTTTCTCGTCGCCGTCATACTGCGTGATGATTACTATATCATTCCCACCGGTACGACGACGTTCCAGGAGCACGATAAGATATATATCCTTTCCACCAAGGAGGGGCTCGAGTATATCTTTGAGAAGGAGAACAGGAACTACAGGGAGTTTGACCAGATCGTGCTTGTGGGCGGCGGAACGGTCGGCACCTATGTCGCCGACGGCCTGATCGCCGAAGGTCAGGATGATACATCCCTTCTCGGCAAAGTAAAATCCGCCTTCTCATCCCGCACCAGCAGGAAAAAGGGCAAGCATCTTCATATCATCGACAAGGATTACGACAGGTGTAAAGTCCTCGCCGAGCGATACCCCAATGCCCTGGTCACCTGCGAAGATGTCACAGACGAGGGCGTTCTGGAGCAGGCGAATCTGAGAAGCAATGACCTGATCGTCACCACGACGAACAGCCAGGAGCTTAACGTCATGACCGCCGTTTATGCCAAAGCCCTGGGGGTGGGGGGGACAATCTCCCTCGTTACCAGAAAGAATTACCGGCACATAGCCCACCGGCTGAATCTTGACGTTACCATCAGCCGCAATACAACCATGGTCAATTCCATTCTCAAGATAATTCGCCACGGCAATATTCGAAATGTTCACGCCATATCGGAAGGGACTCTGGAAGTGATCGAGTTCTCCCTGGATAAGGCATCCTCCGTCCTGGGGAAGCCTCTCAAGGATATCAAGCTTCCCAAGAACACCCTCGTCCTTTTTCTTACAAGGGGAGATCAAACGATTTTCGCCCATGGGGATATGGTCCTCAACCGGAATGATCACGTGGTCATCTTAACCGAAAGGGAGTCCATACAGCAGATTGAAAGGATGATTGTCGGTTAGCCTATGAACACGAAACTGGTTTTCCATGTCCTTTCCATCATCGTAGGCATTGTCACGCTTTTCATGGGTCTCACAGCGGGGATCTCCCTTATCTGCGGTGAGCCGGAAATCGCTCTGGTCTTCCTCAAGACGGTGCTTTTTGTTCTGCCCTTCTGCCTGATTGTTTATTTCACCACCCGCCCGTCCCGTATGAATGCCGTACTGGGAACCAAGGATGGGTTCATGCTGGTCTCCCTGGCCTGGCTTTTCGCCTCTCTGGCGGGAGCTCTGCCCTATGTGATCTCCGGGGCCATTCCCACTTATACGGAAGCATTTTTCGAGACCATGTCGGGCTTCACCACGACGGGAGCCTCCATTCTGACGGCTATAGAGCCGCTGCCGAGGGGCATCCTCTTCTGGCGTTCTCTCACCCACTGGCTGGGGGGAATGGGAATCGTGGTGCTGACCGTGGCTCTTCTGCCTCTCCTCGGGGTAGGGGGATTGCAGCTTCTCAAGGCGGAAGCTCCCGGTCCCTCGGTGGATAAAATTACGCCGAAAATTACGGAGACGGCCAAGATTCTGTGGGCCATCTATGCGGGGATGACCGTTCTGGAGACGGCTCTTCTCATGTTCGGGGGTATGTCCTGGTTTGATGCCCTGACCCATACCTTCGGTACCCTGGCCACGGGTGGCTTCTCCACCATGAACGCCAGCGTCGGAGCCTATGATTCTCCCTTTATCCACAATGTGATTACCCTTTTTATGGTGATGGCGGGGTTGAATTTCGCCCTCTATTACCGTCTGCTTATCGGGGACTTCAAGAATTTCTTCAAGGATACGGAGATGAAGATCTATCTGACCATATTTGCCTCCGTCTCCCTTTTCATGGCCCTGAACCTTCTCTCCTCCGGTACCTACGGCAGTTTCGGCACCTCTCTGCAGTTCTCTGCGTTTCAGGCGGCCAGTATCATAACCACCACGGGCTACGCCACGGCGGATTTTGCCCAGTGGCCGGAATTTTCCAAGAACCTTCTCTTCTTTCTCATGTTCATTGGCGGTTGCGCCGGTTCGACGGGAGGGGGTATGAAGGTTGTGCGCCTGACCGTGCTGGTCAAAGTAGGTCTGAACGAGATGAGACGATTCATCCATCCCAAGGGAATCTTCCCACTGCGGATCAACGGAGAGGTGGTCAAAAAGGATATTGTCTACTCCATCGCGGGATTCGTCATGCTCTATATAGCGATTCTTCTTCTGGTCACTCTCTGCGTCTCCCTCGGCGGGCATGATATCATCACATCCTTTACGACCGCCCTGGCCACGCTGGGAAACATAGGCCCCGGTTTCGGAGAAATAGGACCCGCCCTGAACTATCACTTCTATTCGGTTCCCATCAAATGGATACTCAGTTTCGCCATGATGCTGGGACGGCTGGAAATTTATACGGTCCTCGTCATTCTCACGCCCCTTTTCTGGAAACGCTGATTTTCAAGGCTGAGTGCCTCTTCCTCCCGACCGGAGAAAAGGTCGAATCTATAATCCGGCGAGCCTGGTGAGAACTCTGCGGATCTCCTCGGGATCCTTGACATAGTGGCCCGCCTGGGTCTCTCCCTTTCCCACTTTGATTGTGTAGTCGTCCTTTCTGTACAGAAGGGAGAAAAGATCCTCGTCGGTCATATCATCGCCGGCGGCCAGGATAAAGTCGTAATTCCGGTCGGAGAGGAGCATCCCCGCGGCCCGTCCCTTATTTACGGTCGTATCCTTTATTTCCAATACCTTTTTCCCTTCCAGGAGTCCTATGTTGCCCATGGTCGTCAAGGCGATGAGGGCGTCTTTAAGTTCCGAAAGCCGGATATTGGCCAGCTCCGGCTCACATCGGCGGTAGTGCCAGGCAAGGGAAAATTCCTTCTCTTCAATCAGGCTTCCCGGAGTACGGTCCATCGTCATTTCGAGCAGAGGACGAATCTCTTTTTTCCAGCTGTTGTCTATCATCTCTGTCTGATGCCAGAGGGCGCTCTTTTTCTCTTTGATCCAGAGCCCGTGGCTGGCCACCAGATCCACCGGCAGGGTTCCCAGCCACTCTTCCAGGGTATTCTTATCCCGGCCGCTGATGATGACGACTCTGTTCTTCTCGCTTTTGGCTATATCCTGTAAGAGGGCAAGGAGTTCCCCATCGGGACGGGCCATCTCCGGTTTCGGCTGAAAGCCCACCAGGGTTCCGTCGTAATCCAGGAAGAGAATGCGTTTTTCCGCCTTTTCGTAGCGGTCGCAGAGACGATTTTCCTCTTTTTTATTCAAAGGAATGACCTTGTTATCCTCAACTCTTTGAATCTGCAGGTCCAGTTTTTCCAGAAAATCTTCGGCCCAGTAGTGAATATTATACCTTTTGAGTCTCTCGTGCATAATGGAGTTTCTTTTTATCATCTCCTCCCGGGGCATTTCCAGAGCGGTTTTTATCCCTTCGGCCATCTCTTTGGAGTTATTGGAATTGACAATGACCGCTTCTCCCAGTTCATGGGCGGCTCCTGCCGTTTCGCTCAGGACAAGCATGCCCAGCCTGTCCGTCCGGGCCGAAATAAACTCCTTGGCCACAAGATTCATCCCGTCCCGTAAGGGAGTTACCAGCATGACATCGGTGGATTTATAAAGATCGATAAGGGTGTCCTGAGGGAAGGACCGGTAGAAAAACTGTATGGGAACCCACCCCAGCGTCCCATGCCTTCCATTTGTTTCGCTCACCAGTTCCTGAATCTCTTTCAGAAGGTCCACATAATTCTCCACCTGAGTTCTGGAAGGCGCAATAATGAGAATGTAGCTCACCCTTTCCTTATATTCGGGATATTTTTCCAGGAAAAGGGAGAAGGCCTTGATCCTTTCGGGAATGCCCTTGGTGAAATCGAGGCGGTCCACGGAAAAGATGATTTTCCCTTCCCCATTGCCGCATACTTTCTCCACATCGATTTTCTCATGGCCCGGAGAAGGAACGGCGCTGGAGAAATACTCATAATCAATTCCCATGGGAAATACATCGGTCCTTATTGTTCGGTGGTGGTATCTGATGAAGTTCATCTCATGCTCACAGCCGAGCAGGCGGCGTGAGCTGGAGAGAAAATGTCTTGTATAATCATAGGTGTGGAAACCCACCAGATCGGCGCCGAGTATGCCTTCCAGAATCTCCATGCGCCAGGGCAGCAGACGGAAAATCTCAAAGGAGGGAAAGGGAATATGGAGAAAAAAGCCAATGGCGGCCTTAGGGTACAGCTCCCTTATCATGCCGGGGAGAAGCATGAGCTGATAATCGTGGATCCAGATAGTGTCATCCGGTTCCATGATCTCCTTGAGTGATTCCAGGAACTTCCGGTTCACCTTGACGTAGCTTTCCCACTGTTTTTCATCAAAGGTCGTCAGGTTGGGAAAGTAGTGAAACAGAGGCCACAGGGTGGAATTGCTGAATCCCTGGTAGTAGAGATCGAGATCCTCGCCGCTGAGGTATACGGGCTGGTAGCGGAAATCCTTCATGAGCTTCCGGGACAACTCCTCTTCCTTTCCCTCCAGTTCTTCCGTTTTCAGCCCGCACCAGCCCATCCAGATATTTTCACTGTCCCTGTGGAATGCCTTGAGCCCCGTGGCAAGGCCTCCTATGCTCTCCTTGAGGGCAAATCCCTCCTTATCGGTTTTCTCAATCCGGATCGGCAGTCTGTTTGAAATAAAAATTTTTTTTCCCATAATATATTGAAACTCCTGAATAATAATTAGTACTGTAAATAAAAAGTATATCTATAAAATACAAAAAATGGGGAAATATGTCAAATGACGCTTAGAATGAAGAAAAAAGTCCTATAGAAGAACATTATAATTTAGTAGACTAACTAAAAAAGAAAAATGGGAGAAAACCTTTCAGTTCTGCCTATTCATTTCCCGGCTGAGTTCCCGGAAAAGTTCGCTGCGGCTGTTGATCCCTGTTTTCTTATACAGATTCTTGACGTGGCTCTTGATCGTATCCAGGGAAACGAACAGATCCTCTCCTATGGCGCGGTATGTCTTCCCCTTGAGGAGCTCCCGCAAGACTTCCGTTTCCCTTTTGCTCAAACCGTATTTTTCGCTAAGGGAATCGAGGTTTTCAAAGAGGGGTTTGTTTTTTTTCCGGATCTTCTCATAGTAGTCATTCTGGTTTTTCAGGATTACCCTGAGGCGGCGGGACTGTTCCAGAAGGGCCAGGGAGAAGATAAGAAGGATCATGGTTCTGAAGAGCTGAGGCCCCAGTTCCTGCAGAATCAGTTTTGCTGTCAGCTCTGGATTGAATCCGAGGGATATCAGAAAAGCTGTGTTATAGAGGAGTATGTTGAGTACCGTAGAGAGGACGAGCATGATGTCGTCGCATCGGAGATAGGCGAAATAGATGATAAGGGGGTAGAGGAACAGCAGGGGGGACTGGCTCAAAAGACCGGGCCTCTCCCATTCTCCCGCAAAGAGAACGCCGGTCAGTATGAGAGAGTCGAATATGACGGACAGGCCGGAGAGAAGGGGAAGGTATCTGACCCTCTGCACCCAGAAAAGGGAGCCCGCGTAGAGAGCCAGAACTCCCAGGGTTATCCATTCCGAGGATGAACCGGCATGACCCATGATCTGGATCATGAGAGGGATGAGGAGGCTCAGACGTATGAGGGAGGCCAGAAGATCTCCCCGGCGCATTTCCCTCCTGTGGAGGAAGGTATAAAGGTCGGTCATGATTCTGCTAGTCGATGAACTTTATGGCTGTTCCGTAGACAATCACTTCGGCAGCTCCCTGCATGACCGAGCTGGAAGAGTAACGTATGGAGACGACTCCGTCGGCATCCATTTTTTCCGCTTCCTCCACCATCCTTTTGGTAGCCAGCGCCCGGGCCTGATTAAGCATCTCTGCATAGGCGGTCAATTCTCCTCCCACCAGGGTTTTCAGACCGCTCATGATATCTTTTCCCAAATGGCGCGACTGCACAGTCGAACCCTTGACGATACCCAGAGTTTTAAGTTTTCTGTCATCGATAAAATCAGTATTGACTAAGATCATCATCGTCCTCCTCATCTATTTCCTTCTGTCTCTTCACCGCTACCACCACCATCATGACAATGATGGGGCAGAGTATCAGAAGCAGGATACCCAGAAGCCAGACCTTGACAATTCCCGGGGCATCTCCGTCTGTGGAGATCCCCCAGACAACCGTGGCCATATACCCCGTGACGACGATAAGAAAGAGAGCCGTTATTATCATGACAACGATTTTCTGCTTTTTTTTCTTTTCCATGACCCTTTCCTGTCCGGTTATCCCGTATATGGTAGAATAATAACCCTCCTCTTTCGGGAAAACAATCACCCCTTTGTGTGAAACCCGGGGTATTTTCGGGGAATCGGGATAAAAATACCGGGAAAAAAGGTGATATTCCCTGCTGTCGGGGAAAAAGGAACAGCTGTAACATGTTGTCAGGGAGGTGACTATTCATGGAGAAAACGTTATATCCTGAGCAGGGGGAATTTGATTTTGCCCGCCCCGTGGCAGACGGTTATTTTGAGAGTAAGGAAGGTCTTATCTTCTCCCTCCTCAGGGAAGCCTGTCCGCGGGACATGATCACATTCCGCATGGCCAAGGGGCGCAGGCAGTTTAAAATCAGGGAGTCCACAGGGCAGACCTATCAGCTGTATTTCACCGAGCCTTTCCTCTATTCCCGAAGCCCTTCGGAGATAAGGGAGCATATTCTATTTAATCTGGAATACATGAAAAAGGTGGAAAATTCTTCCCGGGCTCTTTTCGGACGAGGGTGCGTCAAGATCAGGGATCTGTGAATGATGATTTAAAAAATACGATTTCTTCTTTCGTTTTTATCCGATTGGTATTATTATTTAGACATGAGTGCAAAACAGTTTGATCCGTTACTTTATATTGAACCTTACCGCGGTAAGGGTTTTACGGGGGAGTGGCCAACGCTTCCGGAGATGATTGATATAACCGTAGATAAATTCTCTTCCAAGACCGCCTTCAGGGCGTTCACTCCCGAGGAAAGAGCCTTTACCTATGGGGAACTGCAGGCCTACTGCCGGCAGATAGCCGCTTTTCTCTGTGAGAAAGGGATCGAAAAGGGAGATGCCGTCGGTGTTACCGGCAAAAACAGTCCCGAGTGGGGCATCGCCTATCTGGCCGTTCTCTATGCGGGGGCCGTTGTTGTTCCGATCGATTACTCCCTGACCAGAGACGAGGCTTCCGGCCTGCTGGCCAGAGCAAAGGTCAAGGCACTCTTCGCCGACAAGGAAGTCCTGGATTATTACCGGGAGGAGCACGGCAGCGAGTATGAGGTGTACAGCCTTGTTCCCGGGAAAGAGGGTTTTCTTCTTGACCTTAAAGCAAAGGGCGAAGTCATACCCGCTCTGCCCGAGGAGAACGATCTGGCGGCGATTCTTTTCACATCGGGAACGACGGGCGTGGCCAAGGGCGTCATGCTTACCCACAAGAATTTCGTCAGCGACTGTTATCTGGCCCAGGGGAACATGAATATATTCGATACGGACGTTTTCTACGCCCTCCTGCCGCTGCATCACTCCTATACGATGCTGGCCGTTTTCATCGAGGGGCTCTCGGTGGGTTCGGAGATCATCTTCGGCAGTTCCCTGGTGGTAAGCCAGCTTCTCAAGGAGCTGAAAGCCGGAAAGGTAACCATGTTTCTGGGCGTTCCCATGCTGTTCAACAAGATCATCAAGAGTCTTATGAAGGGGATCAGGGAGAAGGGTATCCTCGTGTACGGTGTCATCAAATTCCTGATGTTCATCAGCGGAACAATAAAGAAACTGACCGGCGCCAATGCGGGAAAGGTCATGTTCGGAGGTATCCTCGATAAGGTTTCCCTGAGGACGAACCGTATCTGCATCTCGGGAGGCGGCCCCCTGCCGGCTTCCACTTTCAGAATGTATAACCAGCTGGGAATAGACTTTGTGCAGGGTTACGGCCTTACGGAAACATCGCCCATCCTCTGTTTGAACCCCACCTACGCCTTCAATGTCAATTCGGTGGGAAAAATCATCCCCCAGGTGGAGGGGAAGATATACGAGCCCGATGCCGACGGGGTAGGGGAGTTCTGCGTGAAAGGCTCCATGGTCATGCAGGGGTATTTCGAAGATGAGGAAGCCACGGCCAATGTGATTGACGGGGACGGCTGGTTTCATACGGGAGACATGGGATATCTGGACAACCGAAATTACCTTTATCTGACGGGACGGGCCAAATCCCTTATCGTCACCGAGGGGGGCAAGAATGTATTCCCCGAGGAGATAGAGGACAAATTTCAGCTATACGATGAGATCGAGCAGATCCTCATTCGCGGATATGTTCTGGACAAGAAAATGAAAACCGAGGGCATAGAAGCCCTTATCTATCCCGTACAGGATTCCTCCATGGATACTTCCGAAGAGAGGATGAACGCTATCATCAGCGAAGTAAACCGCGAACTCAAGAGTTATCAGAAGATTGCCCGGGTCACGGTTCTCGATGAGCCGATGGAGATGACATCCACCAGAAAAATCAAGCGTTTCACCGTCTGATACTTCTGCCGGATCGGAAATCTCCCTACTGTTCCTCCCGGATCGTCTGTTCAATCACACAGTACCAGTGTGTGGCGTATGTTTCGAATCCGGGGGAATAGCCGTAGGCGATAAGGTCGAATCCCTTGTCCTTCTCTATAATGTCATAGCCTGATCTGCGGGAGGTGAGTATTCCCTCAAGGTTGGGCATTGAGATTTTGCCGCCTTCCGTCTCGGGGGATGTCGAAGTGAGAACGATCCCCTCTTCATCTATAATGCTGATCTTCGTAGGGATATGGTGATCTTCAATATCTTCCTTCAGGTCAAGACGGCAGATTCTCCCCAGTACGGCATCGACTAATCCTTTCCAGTTGAAGAATATACCCAGAACTCCCAGAGGAGGGGCTGCCGCTTCCGGTCTGTCGACACGGCATCCGTAGACGAGAACTTTCGCCTTATTGACAAGGGAGCTTTCATGGGTTGACTGGAAGGAGTACTCCGTCCCATCCTTTTGATTAAGGGCTGTCTTGTACCAGTCCGACGGGGGAAGCTGTCTTCCCTTTACGCTATGGAGCGCGGGCCGTCCATTGGCGACAATACGGCCTTCGGCATTAATCAGAAAAAGGTCCAGATAGACGGTGTAGGAGTCGAGGATGACTCCCAGACGGCGGGAGGCGTAATCCTCCTTCTCTTCGCTTTTCTCATTCAGGGCTTCCACCAGGGAGGGATCGGTGGCCCACCATCTGACGTCGCAGGTCCGTTCGTAAAGGTTTCTGTCGATGACGTCCATGATGGAGAGGGCTGTCTGGGAGAGCCTCTGTCCCCGCACCTGTTTAGCCATCCCGTCGCTGATGGCTATCAGGCTTTGTACCTGCTCGCTGATTTTTTCCTGCATCTGGACGGAGATTTCGGCTATCTCATCATTCAGTTTGCTGAATTCGTTGGCCACAATACGAAAGCCGACCCCTTCCTTGCCGCTGCGGGCCGCTTCTATTCTTCCGTTAATGGCGATGACTCCGGTTCTTTCAGAGAGATCCCTGATATCATAGATGGAGGTGTTCAGGCTGGATTTAATGGATGAAGCAATTTGTCCGATATATTCAGGTTTGTAATTCATACTTTTCTTTTCGGCTCGAAGGGAAGATAAATTTATGGAAATATTTTCTAATTCCTTTTTGTATATACATATATGTATAAAGTAATTGTACCGTAAAGTATTTTTTTCCAATAAGTAGAAAAAGAATGCCGCCGGAGTCTGGGAAGCCCCTCTTCCGGGTCCCCCATCCGCAGGGAGGGGTACCCGGTCTTTGTCTCTATTAATTAGATAAATAAAGGTCAGAAACCTTTACTTTTTCCCGCCTTTTCCTTTATTATAAACGCCATACAGAACAAGACCAAAGGAGTAATCCCATGAAGTATACTCACGAAGTAGAAAATATGTGCTGCGTGAAAAGGGGTACAAGCGAAGGCCCCGCTCCCATTCCTCAGGAAGGGAAATGGACCAAAGCCGCAGAGATCAAAGATATCAACGGCTTTACCCACGGTGTCGGTTGGTGTGCCCCCCAGCAGGGAGCCTGTAAGCTGACTTTGAATGTTAAAGAGGGTGTGATTCAGGAAGCCCTGATCGAAACCCTCGGTTGTACCGGTATGACCCACTCCGCCGCCATGGCAAGTGAAGCGATCATCGGTAAGACCATTCTGGAAGCCATGAATACCGACCTGGTATGTGACGCCATCAACACGGCCATGAGAGAGCTTTTTCTCCAGATCGTTTACGGCCGTTCACAGTCTGCTTTCAGCGAAGACGGTCTTCCCATCGGAGCCGCCATGGAAGACCTGGGCAAGGGACTCCGTTCTGTGACAGGAACCATGTTCTCCACCCTGAAGAAGGGACCCCGCTACATGGAAATGGCCGAAGGTTATGTAACCAAGATCGCTCTGGACAAGAACGACGAGATCATCGGTTACTCCTTTATCAACTTCGGTCGTATGATGGATTTCATCAAGAAGGGCGATTCCGCCGATGAAGCTCTGAAAAAAGCAAGCGGTACCTACGGCCGTTTCGCCGATGCGGTTAAAACCATCGACCCGAGGGAGGAATAATCATGCCTTTGTTTGAAAGTTACGAAAGACGTATTAAACAGATCGATGCCCTCTGCGCCAAGTACGGTATCAAAAACATTGAAGAAGCCAACGAAATCTGCAAAGAGAAGGGCCTGGACATTTACAATCTGGTAAAAGAGATTCAGCCCATCGCTTTCGAGAATGCTTCCTGGGCCTATATCCTGGGTGCCGCCTGCGCTATCAAGAAGGGCGAGACCAAGGCCGCCGATGTTGCCAAAACCCTGGGAGAGGGCCTTCAGGCTTTCTGTATCCCCGGATCCGTTGCAGACGACAGAAAAGTAGGTCTCGGACACGGTAACCTGGCATCCATGCTTCTGCTGGAAGAGACCAAATGTTTCGCCTTCCTTGCCGGTCACGAATCTTTCGCCGCCGCCGAAGGTGCCATCGGTCTGGCCCGTTCCGCCAATAAGGCCCGTAAAGAACCCCTCCGGGTTATCCTGAACGGTCTGGGAAAGGACGCTGCCTACCTTATCTCCCGCATTAACGGGTTTACCCATGTGGAAACCAAATTCGATTACGCCACCGGTGAAGTCAAAATCGTTAAAGAGACTGCTTTCTCCGAAGGGGAAAGGGCCAAAGTACGCTGTTACGGCGCCGATGATGTTCGCGAAGGTGTCGCTATCCTGCACCTGGAGAAGGTTGACGTTTCCATTACCGGAAACTCCACCAACCCCACCCGGTTCCAGCACCCCGTTGCCGGTACTTACAAGAAAGAGTGTATCGAACAGGGCAAGAAGTACTTCTCCGTCGCTTCCGGCGGCGGTACGGGCAGAACTCTCCATCCCGATAACATGGCCGCCGGTCCCGCCTCCTACGGTATGACCGACACCATGGGAAGAATGCACTCCGACGCCCAGTTTGCCGGATCTTCCTCCGTTCCCGCCCACGTGGAAATGATGGGTCTTATCGGTATGGGTAACAATCCCATGGTAGGAGCTTCCGTAGCTGTTGCCGTTGCCGTTGAATTGGCTATGAAATAAAATATTCCTCCGGGAATTGAAAGGGGCCGTCCTCAGGGGCGGCCTTTTTTTTGATTAATTCTGTTTTCCTGAACAAACCCTCTGAAAAAGAAGAAATAATGGAAGAAATATTCTACAATAGGAGGGGGACGTTTTCGGTGAGAAAAAGAACGGAATACAGTATCTATCTTGTACTATCAGCTCTTCTCGTTTTTATCCAGCTTTTCATAGCACACTATTCCAACAGGCGGATAGACGAGGAAATAGCCTATCATGGGAAAGCTCTGTCCTCCTATGCCTGGGAACTGGATTATCAGGGTGTGAAGCAGTATATGTCTCTGGCTGTAAACAGTTACGCCTACGGGCGGGCCCGGTTTTTTGATATGAGCACCAACAGGATACAGGGCGACGTTTCGGGGAAAAAACCGAACCGGATCGACTCTTTTCTCATGGAGCTGGGGGTTCTCCGCTCAACCGAGAAGGAGGTCGAGCTTTTTCACGGGGACGAACTCATAGGTATCCTCACCATAGAGAGTTACAATCGCTATGTTTACTGGCAGTTTTATCTTTTCCTTGTGTATATTCTCGTTTTTTTCATTACCTATCTGATCATGAATCTCGCCCGGGCGCGGCAGTTTCTCGAGGAACGGGTCAAGCTGAGGACGGCGGATCTTGAGGAGGAAGTCAACAGCCGGCTTAAGGCCGAAGAGAACCTCAGAATGACCCTTGACTCCATAGGGGAAGGTGTTATCTCCACCGACCGGGATGGCATTATTACCGGAATAAATCCCGTTGCCAGGCAGATGATAAACATCAGCCTCAAGGACGCGATAGGACGTCTGCTGGAAGACGTTCTTGATATCAGGAACGACGAGATGGGAAGTAAAAGAGAAAATCCCTTCCGGGATATTCTGGAGATGGGATCCCTCAACCATGTAAAGGGCCACTCCCGGACCCTGGTTTCCCGTTCCGGGGAGAAATATCTTATTGTCGAGTCGGGGACGCCGATCCGGTCCCAGAAGGGTGAATTGATGGGTATCGTTCTCGTTATCCGTGATATGACCGGGGAATTTAAACTTCAGAAACAGCTTGAGCATAGTCAGCGCATGGATGCGGTCGGCCAGCTCGCCGGGGGAATCGCCCATGACTTCAACAATATGCTCGGGGGGATTCTGGGTTCCTCCGAATTGCTGGAGAGTTATATAGGGGATAACGATATGGCCGTGCAGATGAACCGTCTTATCCATGAGACGACGGAGAGGGCCGCTGAACTGACCCGCCAGCTGCTGGCCTTTTCCCGGAAGGGTGGGATTGAGCACACTCCCGTGGATCTTCACGACGTCATCGCCGCCACGGCCTCTTTGCTGGAGAGGACGATCGACCGGCGCATAGAAATCCATATAGACCTGAAAGCAGAACATTCTGAAATTTTCGGCGATTCATCCATGATTCAGAACGTGATAATCAATCTGGGAATAAACGCCTCCCATGCCATCGCGGGCAGCGGGAACCTGTCCCTGAGTACGAGAAATACCTACTTTGACGAAGACTATTGCCGCTCGAGTCCCTTTGAAATTGAACCGGGCGCCTATTTGGAACTTGCCGTGGAGGACGACGGTTCCGGGATGTCCGAAGAGGTAAAGAACCATATTTTCGAACCTTTCTTCACCACCAAGACTCAGGGAAAAGGAACGGGCCTGGGACTCGCCATGGTTTACGGTACGGTTAAGCAGCATCAGGGGGAGATCCGTGTTTACAGTGAAGTGGGTAAGGGGACTTCCTTCATTCTCTCCTTTCCCCTTTTGGAGATCAGCAGTCAGAAGAAGGTTACCGATGAGGTTACTCCTCCCCCCGGGACAGAAACGATTCTTGTCGTTGACGACATTGATATCATGCGTCTGACGGCCAGGGGCTATCTGGAAGAGGCGGGATATACTGTTATCACCGCAGAAGACGGATACGAGGCCATTGATATCTTTTCCCGGGATCCCTCGGGAATTGATCTTGTTATCGTGGATATGATTATGCCCCGTATGAGCGGGAAAGAGTGCTTTTTTGAGTTGCGGAAGATTTCTCCCTCCCTTCCTGTGATTCTTTCTTCCGGTTTTGTCAATAACGATGATTTCAGGATCATGAAACTCAAGGGATTAAGCGGCAGTATAAGCAAACCCTACCGGGGAAGGGAGCTGGTGAAACTGGTGTATAACGTGCTGCACAGGGAGAATATCCCGCCTGTTTAGGAACCGTTCCGCATCTCGGAACTAAGTTTTTCGAACAGCTCTTTGTTTTCAAGAAAAATATCCACGATAAACGGATCAAAGTGTCTGCCCCTTTCGCGGGAGATGATGCCGATCGCCTCCTCGGTAGAATAGGCCTCTTTGTAGGGCCTTTTATGGGTCAGGGCATCATAGACGTCGGTCAGGGCGACTATCCTGGCCGAAAGGGGAATCTTCTCCCCCGCCAGGCCTTCGGGGTAGCCGCTGCCGTCCCATCTCTCGTGGTGATGGGTGGCAATTTCCTTTCCCAGTTTATAGAGGGAACGGCCCTGGATGTTTTTCTCTATCTCGCCGATAACGTCGGAGCCGTAAAGGGGATGCTTCTTTATTTCATGGAATTCCTCTTCCGTCAGAGAATCGGGCTTAAGGAGAATGTCATCCTGAATCCCCACCTTTCCTATATCATGCAGAATGGCTGACATGGATATGTCCCATACATAGTCATCGGTAATGTAATCGCTGTATTTTTCTGTGGATTTTAGAAGTTCGGCCAGATTCATGGTAAAGGATCGTATCCTTTGAAGATGCTCTCCCGTATCGGTGTCCCGGTATTCCGCCAGTTTGGCAAGGCCTATGATGGTTGCCCGCCTTGTTTCATCCGATTGGGTGAGAATCTTCTTATTCACCCGTATATAGGTGATGTTGGTTATAACTATGACGATGTTCAGCAGAATGAAGTTTACCGTTCTGGCCATCCATATCTTCTCCGAGTATACGACTTCATAGTCGGCGAGGAGATTGAGTTTGTAGAGAAGAATGAACGCCAAATGGCTCAGAATATTAATGATCAGGGTGGTAACGGAGGCTTTTTCTCCCAGGGTAAGACCGCCAATCAGGGAGAAGGCCAGGAGCCAAAGGTTACCCGCTCCCACCGGACCCAGGGCGTAAATTAGGATTATTCCCAGAACATAGAAGAGGGCCGTGCTCCCCACCGCCTTGACTTTCAGGGGGATTCTCCTGCAGAAGGTGAAAATCAGGATGACAACATAGGCTGCCGTATCCAGGATAATGATATCGTGCAAACCATCGATATAAGCCAGGTAGACCGAGGGGAAGTAGGCTATGGAGCCGAAAATTGTGAAGGAGAGGAATATGGAACGGCAGACTTTTTCAAGCCAGGTATTAATTCTGTTGTGGGGAGCAAGTTCCGATGCGAATAGATGTTCTTTTCTTCTTGTCAAAATGTAACCTTTTCTCTATCTGAAATACTAGTTCATCCGCGGCCTCAATACAAGAAAAATAACAGATAGGAAAAGGATGGCCCCCGGGGAGGGGACCAGGGGAATCATCCTTTCCAGAGGTTCAGTACTTCCAGGCGGGCTCCTTTGGGATTGTCGGAGTGTTCTCCCTCTCCGCAGCTGTACTCGGTGAGTTTTCCGCAGGGCCCGTCAGGACAGCAACCGCAATGGGCGATTCCCCGTTTCCCCGCGCAGGTCCCCACGGGGCAGCTCCCCCAGAAAGGGTTGCCCCCGCTGTTTAGGCATCCGGGGCAATTGAACTTCTCTCTGAACGAGCAGCGGGAGCAGTATAGTCCGCAAAATGAATCGACCGTGAAAATGTCTTCCCGGTTCAGATGGAACGGCTCACCCTCCAGCCACAGTGAGATCCGTTCCGTGGTGAACCGGAAAAGAGTGAACTCCTCTCCTTCCGGACCGCCGGGAAAATGCCTCTCAAACCAGTCCAGCCAGCGGGCCCGCTTGATCACCTTATCGGTAATCTCCTCAGTTATCCCGGAAAAGGTCACGTTATGCCGGTCGTGGGGGAACGTCAGGCCGGTTCTGCCGTTTGCTGCGATCCTCCTGTGCAGGTTGCCTCCCCGGTCGCTGGAAAAATACACCTCCCCGATTGTCGTCGGGTGGATAAGCGACCTCTGGGAGACATGGGGATAACCCTCTTCGTCAAGAACGGCCACAGCGGCTTCGCTGGTCTTATTGATAATATCGCCGACCCTTTTCAGGGCGTTATGAAGTTCCATGGAATCTCCTTAATGCAAATCTGGATACAGAATAGCCCTCGTAACATGACAACGGAATGTCATGTTTCAGGAGAAAAATACATTTTTTCCAGGGATTTAAGGGAGCTCTTCACTTCTTCCCTCAATTCGGCCGGTTCCAGGACTTCCGCCTCTTCGCCGAATCCCATTACCCATCTTTTCATGTAGGAGTAGTTTGCGAAGGCTTTTTCAAAATAGATTTTATCCCCCATGGTTTTCTCCAGGGCGGAGGGGCCGTACTCTTCGACCAGATACCCTGCGGCGGAATTTTTGAAAAGGGCCTTAAGGAGATAATTGTCGGAAAATATTCCTACCGCCTTCCCTTCGGGAGGGCAGGGGGGAGGAGGGGGAGCATCCCCGTCCAGAGTTTCCGGATTCCACAGCCGGTTCAGTTTATAGAGGCGGTAGGCCTGCCTTTCCCGGCAGAAACCCCTCATATACCATGTCCCCCAGCGGAAGATAATGCGCAGGGGGTGTACCCTCTTCTCCGAGATTCCCCTGTCGGAATAGTAGGTAAACCGTATGTCTCTTTTTTTCCGGCACGCTTCCTGTATGAGGGCAATTTTCGGTTTCTGGCTGTCCCCGTAGAAGGAGTGGAGATCCATCTCGTCAGCCGGAAAGAGGCCCCTCTCCAGTACGTAGCCCTCGGGGAGGGAGATGCCGCCCCCCTGTCCCCGGGTCGTAATCAGGGGAACGCCGGCCATGCAGAGCGCTTCCATATCCCGGTTGACCGTTCGGCGGGAAACCTCGAGATGTTCGGCCAGCTCAGGAGCGGTGGCCTTTCCATGGCGGCACAGATAAATAAGCACGGCGAGCTGTCTTTCCCTCTTCATGAACCTGATCATAGAATCATATTCATCTGTGATCAAGTCTTTCTATTTCTATGTAGAAACTACGGAAAAGTAGGAATCTTCGAATAAACTCACCCCCATGTGGGATCATTACGAAAAAAATAGTATATATAGGGATTTTCGACATGATTTCTGATATGGCACGTTATTTGCAATTATAAATTGCAAATTAAAATATTTTTGGAGAGAAATATGTCAACAAAAACAAAATGTAAACTTTCGGCGGCCGCTGTACTGCTGGCCCTGCTGACCACGTTTACCATGTCCTGCGGATCCAGCGAAACCGCTGCCGCTCCCGAAGCTTCCGCCCCTGCTGCGGTAGAGACAAAATCCACCCTTGATCTCGTGAAAGAAAGGGGTAAGCTTGTCCTTGGTGTTACCGCCGGTGTTCCCGGTTATTCCGCTCCCGATTCAGAAGGCGTATGGCAGGGTTTTGATGTAGATCTGGGCCGGGCCGTTGCCGCCGCCGTTCTGGGCGATCCCGATGCCGTTGAGTGCCGTCCCCTCAGTGCCAAGGAGAGATTTACCGCGCTGCAGTCCGGCGAAATTGATCTTCTCTGCCGCGTTACCACCTGGACCGCTACCAGAGACGGTGACCTGGGTGTAAACTTCGCCGGTGTCAACTACTACGACGGTCAGGGTTTCATGGTTGCCAAAGATTCGGGCATCAAAACTCTCGCCGATCTCGACGGCGCTACCATTGCCGTACAGTCCGGTACCACCACCGAGCTCAACCTGTCCGACTATTTCAGAAAGAACGGCATGGAGCTGGAACTGATTACCTTTGAAAAGAACGACCAGGCCGCCGCCGCTCTCGAAGCGGGACGTGCCGATGCGGTTACTTCCGACTCTTCCCAGCTTTACGCTCTCAGAACCAAGTTCCAGAATCCCGAAAACTTTGACCTGGTTCCCGAGCTGATCTCCAAAGAGCCCCTCGGACCCGTTGTCAGAGAGGGTGACGATCAGTGGCTCGATATCGTAACCTGGTCTTTCATGACCATGCTCAACGCCGAAGAGTACGGTGTTACTTCCGCCAACGTTGATGATATGAAAGCTTCCAGCGACAATCCCAACGTAAAGAGAATGCTCGGTGTTGAAGGCGATGTCTGGGACAAGTTCGGTCTTTCCGACGATGCGGGCTACAACATTGTCAAGATGGTCGGAAACTACGGCGAAAGCTTCGATAGAAACCTGGGAGCCGGTTCTCCTCTTAATATCTCCCGCGGCTACAATGCACTCTGGACCGATGGCGGTCTCCAGTACGGTATGCCCATCCGATAGGGAGGTATGAATTACGGGACGGCCCGCAGCGACCGTCCCTCTAGCACCAGCAACAGGTTGAATAACAATGAACAGAACTAAAGTAAAAAATCTGACAATCCAAACGGTCCTTATCGCTGTTCTCCTTGGGATCTTTGTTATTTTCGGTTTTAACTACATAAGAAATATTAATCAGAGAAATATTGGTATCGGTTTCGATTTTTTAAACGATACGGCCGGTTTTTCCATCAGCCAGACCCTGATTTCCTATACGGAAGCGGATACTTTCGGAAGAACATTCGTCATTGGACTACTGAATACTTTACTTGCCTCTATCATCAGTATCCTCCTGGCCACACTCCTGGGGTTTGTCATCGGACTTATGCGAATGTCCAATAACAAGCTTATCAGCAGAACGGCCCTTGTCTACGTGGAGGCCCTGAGAAACATTCCGCCCCTTCTTCATGTGCTTTTCTGGTATCAGGTCGTGTTCCTGAATGTACTGCCCCCTTTCAAGGAGTCCTTCAAAGTGGGGGAATGGCTTTACGTTAACGTAAGAGGCATTACCATGCCCTCCTTTACCCCCCAGGAAGGTTCCATTACCTTTCATATTCTCATCTTCATCTGTCTCGCAGCGATCATCTATCTGGGAGTCATGAAGAAGCAGATGGTGCTTCGGGGCGTCCACAAGACCATATGGCCCTGGCAGATCCTCCTTGTCCTTATCCCGGTCGTCTATGCCTGGATCGTGAAACCCTACTACATGACGCTGCCCCAGATCACCAAGTTTAAATTTTCAAGCGGCATGACCATCAGGCCGGAGCTTTTCTCCGTCGTAGTCGCCATGGGGACCTATACATCCACCTATATTTCGGAAATCGTGCGCAGTTCCATACTCGCCGTACCGAAGGGCCAGCTGGAAGCGGGAAAAAGCCTGGGCTTCTCCCCCTACAGAAGGCTGCAGCTGATTATCATTCCCCAGGCCATGAGGACGATGATTCCTCCCGTGACGAATCAGTATTTGAATATTATCAAGAATACCTCTCTGGGAATGGCCGTGGCCTATCCCGACCTGACTTCCGTTTTCGCCGGAACCACCCTGAATCAGACGGGCCGCGCCCTGGAAGTCATGTCTCTGGTTATGGTCACCTATCTTTCCATCAGCCTGGTAACCTCCCTTCTCATGAACTGGTACAACCGTTCCATTATCGACAGGAAGGGGGACATGATCAAAAAGGAGGATATTCCCGTTGAGTAACAAAGTTAAAGATAAAATAATCTCAATCAGAAAGGATTATTTCAATACACCGGTCAATGCCGTTCTCTCGCTCCTCATGCTCTATGTGCTGGTCCGATTTGCCGTCTGGTTCGTTAACTGGGCCTTCATCAACGCCGTCTGGACCGGAGAGACCCGGGATGTGGCACAGCCGGGGGGCGCCACCTGGGCCTTCATTATCGCCAAGATCCGTTTCTTCCTCTTCGGTTTCTACCCTAAGAAGCATATCTGGCGGATCGTCCTGACCTTTGTGCTAATGGGAGCGTCGTTCATTCCCTATTTCCTCAAATCCGTCAAGCATAAGATCCTTGTGTTTGCCGCCCATATGATTCTCTGGCCCCTGCTGATCTGGTTTTTCCTATCCGGAGGCGTGGGGCTGGAAAAGATTTCCACCAACGACTGGGGGGGGCTGACCCTTACCTTCATACTTTCCTCCCTGGGACTGCTTTATTCCTTTCCCATCGGAATACTGCTGGCTTTGGGGCGGAGAAGCGAACTGCCCGTGATCCGCATCCTGAGTACAATCTATATCGAGTGTTTCCGGGGAATCCCCCTCATCACGATTCTGTTCATGGCTTCCGTGGTTGTTCCCTTTTTCCTGCCGCCCCAGGTCGCGGTGGACAAGATCATCCGGGTCGTTATCGGCATGACCTTTTTCCAGTCCGCCTATCTGGCCGAAGTCATCAGGGGAGGGCTTCAGGCCATACCCAAGGGGCAGTATGAAGCGGCCGACGCCCTGGGTTTCAAATTCGGTCTCCAGCAGTATCTGGTTATTATGCCCCAGGTACTCAAGGTCACCATATCCAATATCGGAGGGATTTCCATCTCCTTTATCAAGGATACCACTCTGGTACTGATCATCGGTATGTTCGATCTTCTGGGAATCGTCAGCCCTCTGGCCAGCGACAGCAACTGGCTGGGAATGGAGCCGGAGGGACTTATCTTCGCCGGGCTTGTCTACTGGGTGATCTGTTTCGCCATTTCCCGGCTGACCTATAAAATCGAGGCGCGGGCCAACACCTTGCCCGCCGTAGGAGTAAAAGCATGACAGCAGTAAAAGAAAAAACAAACGATCCTGCAGAGACCGCAAAGCAGGATGAATATATCATCGGTATCAAGGATCTGAACAAGTGGTACGATGAGTTTCATGTTCTCACCGATGTGAATCTCACCGTTGCCGCCGGAGAGAAAATCGTTATCTGCGGTCCCTCCGGTTCGGGGAAATCCACCCTGATACGCTGTATCAACCGGCTGGAAAAACACCAAAAGGGAACCATCAATGTCATGGGCCACGAATTGACCGACGACACGAAGGATGTCTCACTGATCCGGCAGGAAGTGGGAATGGTCTTCCAGAGTTTCAACCTTTTTCCCCATCTGACCATTCTTCAGAATCTGACCCTGGCTCCTATCTGGATCAGGAAAATGTCCCAGCGGGAAGCGGAGAAAATCGCCTGGAAATACCTCAAGAGGGTTAATATCGCCGAGCATGCCCTGAAGTTTCCCAGCCAGCTTTCCGGAGGTCAGCAGCAGAGGGCGGCCATTGCCAGAAGTCTCTGCATGCAGCCCAAGATCATGCTGTTCGACGAACCCACCAGCGCCCTCGACCCGGAAATGGTAAACGAGGTACTGGACGTTATGGTCAAGCTGGCCGAGGAGGGAATGACCATGCTCTGCGTTACCCATGAAATGGGCTTTGCCCGCCGCGTGGCCGATCATGTCATCTTCATGGACGAGGGGCGGATCGTGGAGAGGCAGGTTCCCGAGAAATTCTTCACCGAACCGGAGAACGAGAGAACCCGCCAGTTCCTCAAGCAGATTCACGCCATCTCCTAGGGAAGGCTTTACCCCGTGACGCTTGCATCCGCCGCCGGTTTTTCCCTGGCCATGACCGTTCTGGCCGCGTCTCCCGGCCCGGGGGTATTCGGTGTAATCAGCCGTTCCCTGTCATCGGGGGTAAAAAAGACCCTTTTCATGATCGCCGGTATCGTCACCGGCGATCTTGTCTACCTGATTTTTGCCATTTTCGGTCTGACCTACGCGGCTCAGAATATGGGACGCCTTTTTCAGGTAATTCGTATTCTGGGCGGTCTCTATCTGGTCTGGATAGGTCTCAGAACCTTTTTCGCTCCCCTTTCCGAAGGGGAGAACCGCGGAGGTTCGGACGGGACAAAAACCCTCTCCCTTTACTCAAGCGGACTCCTCATAACCCTGTCCAATCCCAAAGTCATTCTTTTTTACTGCGGTTTCCTTCCCGCCTTCGTCGATCTGGGAGAGCTGACGCTGAGGGAAGGGGGAATCATAGTCATGCTCGTCATGGTCATCTTGAGCACCGTTATGTTCGTTTATGCCAGACTGGCGGCCCTTCTTGGGAATGTCTTGCGTACGCCCGGGGGGCAGAGACACCTGAACAGAACCGCCGGGGGAGTAATGACCGCAGCGGGAACCCTGATGATTATCAAAGGCTGACGGGATAACATAAAAGTAAAAAAGATCTCCCTACATACGAAGATGTAAGATAGTACCTCGTTGAAGACTGTTTTATACATAACGGTATAAATGGCGTTATTCAATACACTGTATGTAAATAAATAGGATTTAATCGGGTGTGTATTAATGTTTTATACGTAATGGTATAAAAATTGCTAGTAGAATAGCAGGAGGATTACTGAATGAGTATTGATCAGCTGACCGTTGGTGTGGATACGGTCTGGGTTTTGCTGGCCGCCTTTCTTGTATTTTTTATGCAGGCCGGCTTCGGAATGGTGGAGGCCGGTTTCATCAGAGCCAAGAACACCACGAATATATTAACGAAGAATTTTCTGGATTTCTGTATGGCATCCATCGGCTTTTTCTGTTTCGGATATGCCATCATGTTCGGTAAGGGCAACGGATTCATGGGCTTTACCGGATGGTTTATGGCAGGCGCCGAATCGGGCGCCCATGTCCCTGTGTACGCCTACTGGCTTTTCCAGGCCGCCTTCTGCGGCGCCGCGGCGACCATCGTGGCGGGCGGCATGGCGGAGAGAATGAATTTCAAGGCCTACCTGGTCTACTCCTTCTTAATCTCCGCCTTTATCTATCCCATTGTCGGTCACTGGGGATGGGGCGGCGGCTGGCTGACCTCCCTGGGTTTCGCCGACTTCGCCGGTTCCGCCATAGTCCATACGACCGGCGGCGTGGCCGCTCTGGTGGGAACGATCATCCTCAAGCCCCGTACGGGAAAATACCGCCCCGACGGCTCGGTCCGTATGATTGCGGGACACAACATACCCCTTGCCTCCCTGGGCGTTTTCATTCTCTGGTTCGGCTGGTACGGGTTCAATGCCGGTTCCACCCTGAGCGTCGGAGACGGGGAGACTATCTCCCTTGTCGCCATGAATACCTCCCTTTCGGCAGCGGCCGGCGGCATCCTCGCCATGATCACCGTCTGGATCAAATCGGGTAAGCCTGACCTTTCCATGGCCCTGAACGGCGCCCTGGCCGGCCTGGTAGCCATCACCGCGCCCTGTGCCTACGTCAGCCCCGGCGCTTCCATCCTTATCGGCGCCATCGGCGGCATCCTGGTCGTCCTTGTCACCCTTTTACTGGATCAGATGAAGATTGACGATCCCGTAGGCGCCTTTCCCGTTCACGGGGTCAACGGCATCTGGGGTACCCTTTCCGTAGGCCTATTCGGTCAGAAAGCCCTGGGCCTCTCTTCCGACGGACTCCTGCTGGGCGGCGGAATTTCCGTTCTGAGCGTACAGTTCCTCGGGGTTATCTCCATCGCCCTTTTTGTGGCTTTGACCATGGGAATCATTTTCAAATTACTGGACAAGACGCTGGGACTCCGGGTCTCCGTGGAAGAGGAATACCGCGGACTGGATATCCTGGAGCACGGACTGGAATCCTATTCGGGCTTCCAGATAATAGAGTAGGGGGTAAAGGGTGTTTTTAATTACAGCAATGATACAGCCGAATAAGTTTGAAGAGGTGAAAAAGGCTCTTTTCGCAGCGGAAATCCATAAAATGACCGTGTCATCCGTCAAAGGATGCGGCCAGCAGATGGGCTATGAAGAGAGCTTCAGAGGAGTGGCCCAGGAGGTCAATCTCCTGAATAAAATCCGTCTTGATATCGCCGTGACAGAGCCCTTCGTGGAAAAGACCATAGACGCCATCGTCTCGGCCGCCCATACCGATTCCATCGGCGACGGGAAAATCTTCGTCACCGAATTGAAGGACTGCATACGCATCCGCACCGGCGAGCGGGGCAAGGATGCCATCGGCTGATTCCTAGGCGCTGGCGCTCAGGCTGCCTTCTATGTAATCCCTGAGTTTTTCGCACGTCTCCAGCATGGGGAGAATATCCTCCCGTGTCACCGGATCGGGGCGGAAAATCTCCAGGGAGCAGAAGGACGCCTGAAACTTATCGAGCCCGGCGATCTCCTCTTTCAGGTCCGACGGGAGGGGGCGCAGTTCATCCAGGCTCTCCGCGATCTCATGAAAGGTATGCCCCTCGGGCAGAAGCGAATTTTTCATCAGAAATCCCATGCTGAACTTCTCAATGGCCATGGCCGCCAGGTTGAAGAGGGCGTCCTCATTGAATTTCTCAGGGTTTCCGTAGCCGTCCCGGGCGCAGCGGTAAAACTCCTCTCCATGCTTCAGATACAGCTCCCATTCATCCAATCCCATAGGTTTCTCCTTTTGTTCTTAACTCCGGCGGACGTTTCACTGCCGTCCGTTCCTCTATTTCCGGGGGGCTCGGGCTCACGCCCGCCGGGCTGTTCAGGGCTGCGGGCTCCCGCCCTCCGGCCCCTGACGGGTCTGCCTTCGGCACCCTTGCCATCCCTGCCCCGTACGCCGATTAATATGCAAAATCCGTACCATTAATAAGGGAATCCGGTTCCGGAGGGCTCTCCCCGTGCCGTTCGCGGTCTCCCTTCCCTCACTTTCCCAGAGAAAAGGCCGGATTTTCAGGAAAGGGTGGCGTTTTTTTTTCCGCACCGTTTCATCTCCGTTTTCCTGGACAAAAAAAAAGCCCCGGCGGAACACCACCGGAGCGTAATAAATCAGTATAAATATACTAAAAAGTAAGTTACGGAGCGCTCTCCACCATGATGTCGTTGGCTTCCTCTTCCATATCGGTCAGGGTCTTTTCTATATCCGCCCCGTCAAGAATGGCATTGAACCCGGCGTTAAGCATATCGCGGATCTCATCCCATCCGATGAAGGGAGGTTCGGAGTATCCGTCGGAGTTCAGAAGAACATCGAAGGATTCGGCGTACTTGGGATTGGCCGCCAGATAGGAGCTGATGTCTTCCTTGACGGATTTTCTGACGGGATAGTAGTTGGTGGCCTGAACCCATTCGCCCTGAGCCTTTCTGCCCGTGTAGTATTTGAGGAACAGCCAGGCGGCCACTTCCTTTTCCGGGGTGGACTGGCAGATGCTTACCGAAGGGCCGTACAGGTTCAGAGTCGGTTTCTTCGTGCTGTGGGGGCCGGCGTAGAGTCCCCATTCGAAGGGGTTGTCGCTGCCGTTTACCGCTTTGTCATAGTAGGGAATTCCCGCGGAAGAGCTGGTGGCGAACATGACTTTTCCCACTCCGAAATCGGCCTGGTCACCGTATCTCTCGGCGATTTTCCGGCCGTAGCCGTCGTCGTAAAGTTTCTTCATGAAGGTCATGGCTTCCACCATTTCCGGCGTGTTCAGGGTGTATTCGCTCTGGTCCTTGTTCAGAACGGAACCGCCCCGGGATTTGACCATGGCGAAGATATTGGAAGCATCCGTATTCAGGGCGTAGCCGTAGGCGCCGTCCTTGCTTTCGGTGGCGGCCTTGCAGACGTCGTAAAATTCTTCCCAGCTTTCCGGAGGAGCGTCAAAACCCAGTTCATTGAGCCAGGTCTTGTTATAGAAGGTCATCTGGACCGATCTGTTCGGAGGCAGTCCCAGCCTCTGCCCGCCGAACTGGGCGTTCACGTCCTGGGCCAGGAAGTCCTGGATGTAGTCGTCATCGTCCGCGGACGTGAAGCCCCACTCCTTGCTGTTGACGAGGCCGTTCAGATCCACAAGGGCTCCGCTCAGCTGGAAACTGGCGGCGCTGTTCTGGTATCCCACCACCAGGTCGGGCATAGAGTTCCCCGCAATGGCCGTGGTCATCTTGTTGTAGATATCCGGATAGTAACCGGCGTATTCCCCGATTACGGTGATGCCCCATTCGTTGGTGCTGTTGAAGTCGGCAATAATCTTGTCCAGGGCTTCTCCGTGAAGCTTGGACGAGGCGTGCCAGAACACGACGGTCTGTCCCGAGGGATCGGCCGCATCATAGGCTTTGGCCGCTTCGGAGGCTTCGTTGCCCCCTCCGGCGAAAACCGCTCCTGCCAGAAGAGCGAATGCGGCGAAAAACAGAATGGCTTTTTTCATTTCCTTTCCTCCATATTGTGTATTGGTTAATGGACCGACGGATCAGCCCTTCATACCCGTATTGGTTATCGCCTCGGTTATCTGCTTCTGGGCGATGAGAAAGATGACCAGAATGGGAGCCAGGGCCACCATGGCCGATGCCATGCGCAGCTGGGTCTCCGGTCCCGCTTCGGTCACGTACTTGGCCACAGCCACCGCGATGGGGCGCCACTTGTCCGACTGGGTGACCACCATGGGCCACTGCAGGGCGTTCCAGCTGCCGTTGAAGGCCAGGAAGAACACCGTAAAGAGGGGGGCTTTGAGAAGGGGGCCCATGATCCTTATGAGAATCGTCAGGTGGCTGGCCCCGTCGATCTTGGCGGCTTCCATGAGGGCGTCGGGAATCTGTTTGAAAAACTGTCTCAGAAAGAAAATGAAGAAGGCGCTCCCCATGAAAGGAATGGTCAGTGCCGGCAGTCTGTCAATCCAGCCGAAACGGGAAATGATCAGGAAATTGGGGATGAGCAGTACCGTTTCGGGAATCATCAGGGTCAGCAGAAGAACGGTGAATATCCTGTCCCGTCCGGGAAACTTCATTTTGGAAAAACCGTAGGCCGCCAGGCTGGAGGTGACGATGATCCCCGAAACGGTGGTAATGGCAATAACCACCGTATTGAAGAAGTAGTGGCCCATATTGTCGTCGCGGATGATGGTCACATAGTTGTCCCACTGCAGTTTCCTCGGCCAGAACTGGGGAGAGAAGGGATTGGAACTCACACGGGTTATCGTTTCCCCGTAGGTTTTGAGGGAGTTGGATATCATGTAGAGGAAGGGCATCAGGGCCACGAAGGCTCCCAGAATCAGGATAAGGAAGAAGAGGACTTCCGTGATTTTCTTTTTGGGCTTAGTCTCCATAGTGAACGTCCTTTGCCATCAGCCTCTGCTGGAGCAGGGTCAGGGCCAGAACGATGCCCAGAAGTATCAGCGCCATGGCGGAGGCGTAGCCGAACCGGGACTTTCTGAAGAAGGTGAAGAAAATCTGTATGCTCAGGGGGTCGGCAGCGCCCCGGGCGGCGGGGTGGCGCAGAACATAAATCTGATTAAAGGCCTTGAAGGTGCCGATGATTCCCAGCATGGTCAGGAAAAAGGTCGTGGGGGAGAGCATGGGAATGGTGATGTTTTTCAGCGTTGTCCAGAAGCCCGCGCCGTCCACTTTGGCCGCGTCGTAGAGCTGATTGGGAATCTGGGAGAGCCCGTTGGAGAAGATCAGCCCGTAATATCCGGCGAAGATCCACCAGTTGAATATCATGATGGTGGTGAGGGCCAGGCTGGGGCCCTGCAGCCAGGACTGGAGATAGGAGTCCCCCGTGCCGATTCCGAACCAGAGGGTTAGAAGACCCTTGGGTTCCTGGAGCCACTGGAGAGGCTTCTGCCCCAGGGAGAGGAGCAGCTGGTTGGCGAAGGATTCGGTCCTCAGGGAGAAGAGCCTCTCGAAGACGGTGGCGGCGGCCACCGAGGGGACCACATAGGGAAGGAGGTAGATCACCCGAAAGGCCTGGCGCCCCTTGAACTCCCGGTTGAGCATGATCGCCACGGTCAGCCCGAAGACGAGCTGGAAGGGAACGGTCCCCAGGCTGTACCAGATGGTCACCCGCAGGGAATCGAGCAGGTCTTCGTCACCCTGGGAATAAATCTGAGGAAGGAGCAGAAGGAATCCGGCCCAGCCCGCTGTCTGAACGATCCGCCCCGCGATATGAAGTCCCTTATAGGGGGAGTCGGGGGCTTCCTCCCTCAGGCGGTTCCGCTTATTTATCAGATAGAAGCCGGTTATGATGATTCCGATGGCCAGAGCTGTCAGAGCCAGGAGGAGGGGAGAGCCCAGCAGGCTGGTGTAATTCCCCAGTCCCAGGAAGCGGCCCCTTTTTATGCGCCATTTAAAAAGGCTTATGAAAAACGTGTAGAACACGGGAAAAATCCCGAAAAGAAGGATAAGAAGGCAGGCGGGAGCTATGAACAGATAACCGGAATAATCCCAGTCCAGCCTTTTTTCCCTATGGAGGTTCAGTTTCAATCTCTCTCTCTCCCGGAAAATCAATCTATAGTCAGTATATTAAGCCTTTATAAGAATAATGTTAATAATCTTTTGGGGAAAAACATTTCTTGCACGGGGAAAAAGTTTCCCTTAGACTTAATGTATATGGAAGAGATAGTCCGGGAAAAATCTTTTGTTCTGACCGAACGCCTCCTGGCGGCCTGGGAAAAGGTTATCTGGGGTAAGCGCGGCCTGTTGGAAAACATTCTCACAGGGATTCTGGCCGGGGGGCATATCCTGCTGGAAGATGTCCCCGGATCGGGCAAAACCACCATGGCGAAGGCCCTGGCCTCCCTCTTTCAGGGGGGAAAATTCAAACGGATCCAGTTCACCCCCGACCTTCTGCCCTATGATATCACCGGAGTGGAGGTCTGGGACAAGGAGAGGGAGTCCTTCCTCTTTCAGAAGGGCCCGGTATTTACGAATATCCTCCTGGCCGACGAAATAAACAGGACGACTCCCAAGGTGCAGTCCGCCCTGCTGGAAGTCATGGGCGAGAATCAGGTTACCGTGGGGAACAAGACCTATTCTCTGGAACTGCCCTTTATTGTCATGGCCACGGAGAATCCTATCGAAATGGAGGGGACCTATCCTCTGCCCGCGGCCCAGCTGGACCGCTTTCTCATGAAGCTGAAACCGGGTTACCCCGACAGGGAGACGGAATACCGCATTGTCAGGGAGAATCCGTCGGAAACGGAACTGCCCCGCATGGAGGCGGTCGCCGATCTGGAAGACCTGCTCTATCTCAGAAAAGAGGCGGCTGCGGTTTATTGTGACGAGCGGCTTATCAAAGCCGCCGTGGATGCCGCATCCACCCTGAGGGAGAGACCGGACGTCTCTCTGGGCGTCTCCACCCGGGGAGCCATCATGCTTATCGCCGCCTGCCGGGGAAAAGCCCTCATCCGCGGCAGGGACTATGTGATAGATCAGGATATCAAGGAAATGGCTCCCCTCGTCTGGTCCCACCGGATCATCATGAAAGGGGAGGGCGTTGAAGCCCGGGAAGTTCTGACCGAGGCGGTGAACCATGAATTGGCACGAATTCCCCGTTCATAAGTCCTGGTACTGCCGCGGGGGTCCCTCTGCGGGGGGATACGCTTTTTTTTTGTCTCCCTGGTTCTGCTGATCAGTTCCTCTCGCAGGGTCATTCCCGCCCTTATGGTCTTTTCCGGACTCAATCTCATACTCGTGCTTTTCGTCTTTTCTTCGGGATGCGCCCTTTCCCGGGTATATCTGGGCCGGTTGAGAAGGAGGCGTCTCGTCCTGGGAAGGGAAGAGGAGTTTTTCATCCCCGCGGGAAGCAGGATCCTTTACACCATAGCCGTGGGAAGAACGGGGAAAAGATCGGATTTGAGGTTTCCCCTTTTTGATATCTCCTACAGGGTGGAGCTGACCTGGTTCCATAGAACCGGCCGGCATATCTGGAGACACTGGGAGAAAATCCTTCCCCTGAGCGAAAATGCCGAGGGGGGAATCGAGGTGGAACAAACCGGTCTTCTGAGGGGAGACTACCGGGGGAGGGACGGTTTTTTTATCAGCGACTGGTTCGGCTTTTTCCGCTTTTCCCTCATCTCTTCCCGGCCGCTTCAGGTCAGAGTCACGATTCCCGGGGAGGAGCAGACCCCTCTCTTCACCCCCTCCCCCCGGGCGGAAGGAGTGTCTTCCTTCGTATCCCTTCCCTCCGAGGAAGAGATGGTGGAGAACCGTCCCTACTATCCCGGCGACGACCCGCGCAGAATAAACTGGAAGCAGTACGCCCGCTTTGACGATCTCTTTATCAGAACCTCCCACAATCCCATTCCCCGGAACAAGCTGGTTCTCTGCGTTCTTTCGGCGGAGGAGTGCGGCCTGGAAGAGACGGATCTGCGCGCCGCCTTCTACTTGGGAATCTGCCGCCGCCTCGAGGAGAAGGGCTGTCAGGTATTCACCCTCCTGCCCTGTCAGGAGGAGATGATGCGTTCCGGCTACAGCGGAATTCCCTCCGTGGCGCCGGGAGATAGGCTTCCCGCTCCCTTTACCTCCCCGGGGCATGTGGTTTTTATCGGAAAAAGGGGAAGCCCGGAGGAAATCCGCTGGAAACATCAGGCCGGAGATCAGGGAATCTCCTTCAGCCTGTTTGATCCGATGGATTTTGGGGAAGGAGGGCGTCCTTGAACATCCTATCGGCCCTGGTCATGGGTATGGCCGGTTTTCTGCCCCTGGCAGAGTACCACTGGCTCTGCGGCGGTGAATTCTCTCTGCTCCTGGGAGCGCTCTTTCTTGCCGGCGGCTGGGGTATTGCCCTCCTGGGAGATGCCCTTCGCACCCGCCGGGCATACTGGCTCATCCTGACCGCCGGACTTCTGCTGCCCTGGGCTGTACGGGGGGGCGTTTTCCTTGTCACCCTTCCCTCCGGGGGAAACGGCTCTTTCTCCTACATCCTCTTTGATACGGATTTTTCCCTGATCCTTCCCCTCTACTATCCTCTTTTTCTCTTCTTCTGGCTCAGCCTTGCCCGGCCGGGAGCCGCCCCTCTGCTCCTCTCCTTCCTTATGCTGATTTCCGGAGCGGGCCTTCTTTTCTACCGGGGCTGGGATACGGGCAGAGAAGCCTTTGTCCGCACCCTGGCCGGAGCGGGACTCTCTCTTTTTACCGGGATTTACTACCTGGTTCTCTTCCGCCAGCGGATTCTCTTCCACCGCCGCTCCCTTCTCCGCAGAAGAGAGGGGAATCTGGCCGTCCTCTTTCTTTTTCTCCCCGCTCTTCTGCTCCTTCTGCGCTCCTATGAGGAGAAAAGCCTTGCCGAGGGAGGAGGCCTTCTGCGAAACGATCTTTTTCAATTCGATTTCTCCGATGTCCTGACTCTGCAGCCGAATATCGCCATGTCCGATGAGCTGGTCATGCTGTTCAGAAAGGAGGGGGAGGCGGAAAAACTGCTCATCCGCCGTCATGTCCTGGACCTCTACGATAAGGAGAGGGGATTCTACCGGGAAGGGGACGAAGCATTCATTCCTCCCGGGGGCCTGAAACTGGAGGACCCCGGTTATGAAAACCGGAAGGAGGTCCTTCAGGAGTATTACCTTATCAATATGAATCCCTCCGTTTCTCTGGGGCTGAACTACCCTGTGGAAATCGAGGCCTTCAGAAAGTGGGAAGGTTCCTCCTTTCAGAAAGTCCTCCGAACCCGCTCCCTTGTGGAGGATACGATCAGGCGGAATCTGGCCGGGATTCGGGAGATTGCCCTGCCCGGCGGGGACGGGGAGGCCTATCTCGATTACGGCGGGCGGGAGGATATCGCCGAGCTGGCCCGGGATATTACCGAAAATACAACGGGACCCTACAGAAAAGCCCGGGCCGTGGAAAGGTATCTCAAGACGAATTACGCCTATTCCCTGAATCCGGGAGTCTCTCTCTACGGCGATCAGCTGGGGTATTTTCTCTTTGTTTCCCAAAAGGGGTACTGCTCCTATTTCGCCTTCGCCATGACTCTGATGATGAGGTCCCTGGGTATTCCCGCCCGTGTGGCCGTTGGTTTCTGGGTTGATCCGGATTCGGAAGTCCTGAACTTCTATCCCGTCACGGCGAATCAGGCCCATGCCTGGGTTGAGGTGTATTTCAATGAGAAGGGGTGGATAGAATTTGATCCCACCTCGGAGATCATGGCCGAAGGGGAGGAGTTCCGTTTCGGCAGCGTCGATTTTGAACTTTACAACAGTCTGATAGAGGAGATTATCCATCACGATGAGGAGCTTGTTCCCGAGGAGAATCTCTCCTTCCGGGAAGCGGTGGAAAGCTCACTGAGAAAATCATCCCGATTTTTAAAGAGGTATTTCGCTCATATTCTGATTTCTCTTCTCTGCGGATATATCATGTGGGTTATTCTGCTCCGCCGTACACCCGTCGCCGGGCCAGGGGCACAGCCGGCCGGAAAGGCGGCTGCGGCCTATGCAGTACGGATAAAACAGCTTCACCGGGCCGGTTTTCCCGGGAGGCCGGGGGAGACTCCCTGGGAGTACGCCCTGCGTGTGGAAAAGGAGACCGCTCTTCCCGTCGGGGAGCTGACCCGGCTTTATCTGAAGGCGGAATTTTCACCCCGGTTCGACGGGGATGACTGGGACTCCTTTGCGGCGCTGCTGGAAAGCTACTCTCTTAAATGGAAGGAACTTCCCCTTTCGCGCCGTGTTCTGAGTACTCTCTATCCCCTTCCCCAGATAAGGCGGTATATATGAAAAGGATCTCAGTTCTCATCCTTTTTCTCCTGGCCTCCTTTCTGCAGGGGCAGGAGTCCCGTTCGGAGGATGATCTGCTCCTCGGGATTGATTATGCCGTCAGCCAGTCGGAGTATGAAAAAGCCCTGGAGCTGATTGACCGGGGCAAGGCCCTCTATCCCGAGAGCAACCGTTTCCCCGCCAGAGCGGGAGAGCTATATATGGAAAAGAAGCTTTTTAATCTGGCTCTGGAAGAGTTCCGGGAAGCTGAAGCCCTCGATCCCACCCCTGCCATCCGCTATGAACTTTCCCGGCTTCACGGGTTCATGGATAATAATGAAGAGTCCGCGTCCTACCTGGAGACACTCCTGGACGATCCCCAGTACAAAGAAGATGCCCTGGCCGATCTGTCATGGATGTACTTTAAACTTCACCGGCTGAGAGACGGGGAGGCACTGCTCCTCGGCGCACTGGAGGAGGGGTTCAACAGAACCTTTGCCCATACCCTGGGAACCGTATACAGCGGGCTATACGAGTATGAGAAGTCGAAGCGTTACTATCTGGAATCCATAGACAGCGCCCTGGCCGGTTCGGACAACTATTTCTCGGCCGTCGCCTATTACAATCTCGCCCTGCTGGAGATGACCTTCTACAACTATGAACAGGCTCTGGAGTATACCTCCCTCTCGCTTGATCAGGTAAATCGGCCTTCCGGCCATGTGGCTATGGGCGAACTGCTCCAGCTCTCCCTCGATTATGAAGGGGCCCGGGGGGAATTTCTCGAAGCCTTCAGCCTTAATGACGAATCTCCCCTGGCCCTTCTGGATCTGGCCGATCTGAACCGGGAGTTCGGCTATCTCGATAAAGCCCTGGAGCAGATAGGAGACGTGAGGCGCATCAGTGATAACAGCTGGATGTACTACTACGGGATGAACCGGATGGAATGGGATCTGGACATTACGGAAATACTCATGGACTGTTACGGGGGGAAGCTCAGGGAGGAATCGGTCACCCTTCACAGGGGGGTGAAGGAGAGGGCGGCCTCCCTGTTCCGCAGGATCCGTTACGGCTGGCTTTTCCGGTATCACCGGGGCCATTTCAGGAAACTCTGTCGGACTCTCGGTGAGATACAGCTTTCAGAAAACAATCCCCTCCACGGCTGGACCCTTCTGGCAGAGGGAGCCGGGGATTACGGGAAAACCGCTTTGTTCTACTGGAAGGCGGCCCGGGATTTTGAAACGGCCCTGACGGAGAGGGCATCATCCTGGTACGACCTGAGAATCGGAAAAGAAGCGAAAGATGCCGGCCTGCTGGCCCGGGGATACGGGCAGCTCGTTGTCCCCTGGGAGAATTCCCTCCGCTCCGAGGCCCTCGCCGCACGAATCGGCCTTCTGGGGAGGAAAGGCCGGGGAACCAGGGAATATCGGGAGCTGGTGAATGAAATGTATGGCCTGAACCGGGGCTCTCTCCGGCAGAAGGGACTCACTCTTCCTGTCCTTATCGATGTCGCCGGGGATGAGGAGAAAACGCTGGCCCGGTGGCTTTCCCGCCTTCATCCCGGGGGGGATGCGGAAAATCCCTCTCTGTGCTACCATTTGGTCCTTACCTCCCGGGAAGGGGGCATCTCTTCCTGGCAGGTGATCAGACCCGATGGACGAATCCTTCGGGAAGGACGGCGGGAAACGCCGCGCCTGGACAGGGAGGGAAGAACGATGCTGATAGAAGCGGTGGAAGATCATCTGTACGGAGGGGGGGAGTGAGGCTCCTGCAGGATGTACGCGTAGCCTCTCCCGTTCCCTGTCCCTATCGGGAGGGAAAAACCTTTGTGCAGGAGTATTTTTTCGCCGATTCGATGGACGAGAGGGAGTTCGACTATTTTCTCTCCCGCGGCTGGCGTAGATTCGGAAATTTCTTTTTCCGGCCCCGATGTCCCGGCTGCCGGGCCTGTCGTCCCGTCCGCATAAGCGCAGAGGGGCTTATCCCCGGATCGGCACAGAGAAAGGCGGTCAATAGGAACCGGGATACCCGGGTCGAATTGAAACCCCTGGCCTACTCCGATGAGATTTTTGAGATATACCGTCTCCATTCCTTGAAATTCGGAGAGGAGGAGAGGGATAAGGCGGCTTTCCGGGAGACCTATTTCCAGAAAGCCGTTCCCGCTTTCCAGACGGAGTATTACCGGGAGGATACCCTGGCTGCCGTAGGATTTGTCGATGTGGGAGCCAGCGGGCTGAGCAGTGTCTACTACTCCTATGATCCCCGCTTCTCCCGCTACAGTCTGGGGACCTTCAGTGTTATCCATGAATGCCGTCTGGCCGCCGACGCCGGGCTGGAGTGGTATTATCTGGGGTATTACGTGGCCGAATGCCCCCGCATGGTTTATAAGGGAAAATTTATGCCCAGGCAGTTTTACAGCTGGGAAAGAGAGCGATGGGAAGATGGATAGGAAAGCGCTGGAGGAGAGTCTGGACAGGGAAATAGTCTATACCTACTCCCGTTCGGGCGGTCCGGGCGGACAGAATGTCAACAAGGTGAACAGCAAGGTAACCGCCGTTCTTGCCATGGAGAAACTGGAGGGACTGACAGAGGATGAACTCGGCCGGGTAAGGGTAAAACTGGCCGGACGGATTAATCAGAAGGACGAACTGGTCATTCAGGGAGAAGAGGACCGCAGCCAGGTCCGCAACCGGACCATTGTCCGGGAGAGAATCCTGAATCTGTTGACAGAGTCGGCCCGGAGTCCGAAAAAAAGAAGGCCCACCCGTCCGGGAAGGGCCGCCCGGGAGGAAAGACTCTCCCGTAAAAAACGGCAGAAGGAGAAAAAATCCCTCCGCCGTTCCGTTTCCTTTGACGATTAGGAGGCTTCTTCCGGTTCCTCCCACTCTTCCGCTTCGACCACGCCCTCGGTTAATTCCATCTCTTCCGGACTGTCCTGTGCCTCGAAATGAAAGTAACCCGCTTCCTTTTTAACGGAAGATATCCGGGTTTTGTTGCTAACCGTCAGTTCCGAAACGGCATTAACGGCACTGCTTATCTCTTCAATTCCCGTCCCTATCTCATGAATCGCCATGGAAACATCTTCGGAAATCCTGGACAGCTCTTCCACGGTGGTCCGGATATCGCCGTTAGCCCGGGTCATTTCGCGGGAACCGTCGGTCACTTCGCTCCCCGACGATTTCAATTCTCCCAGGACATTCAGGATCTGGGTACTGCCCGTCACCTGTTCCTCTATGGATGTCTGAATAATACCGGTTATATGTCCCATCGATTCAATCTGACCGTGAATCGTATCAAATGATAGACCGGTACGGGCCGTTTCTTCCGATATGTTGAGTATCTGAGAGTTGATTTCGCTGATGCTTTTCTTAACCTGGGCGGACTGACCTGTGGATTGTTCCGCCAGTTTTCTTATTTCATCGGCCACGACGGCGAAGCCCCTTCCCGCATCCCCCGCGTGGGCCGCCTCAATAGCGGCATTCATTGCCAGGAGATTTGTCCGTGCGGCTATTCCCGATATCAGGGCATTGGCCTCTTCGAGGGATTTTGATTTCTCCCGGATCTCACGGGTCAGCAGAGAGACGTTCTTCAAATTATCCCGTCCCTTCCGGGAGGAATCGAGGAGGGTTGACATGAGGTTTTCCGCTTCTTCCATTGATCCGGCAACGCTCTTGATCTGGGCTATCAGCTCCTCAACGGCGGTGGAACCCTGCAGAATATTTCCGTTCTGGTTCTCAATGGCCGAATCGAGCAGGCTGATGTTCCGGGATATATCGTCGACCCGGGACACCGTGTTGCCCACGCTTTTTTCCTGAAGCTTAATTCTGCCCAGCGAATTATTCACGTTATTGCGTATCTGAAGAACCGCAGCGGCGGTCTCCTCCATATTGGCGGATAAATCTGAGCCGACATTCTCCAGTTCGGCCATACTGCCGGCCAGGTGACTGAAAAAACCGGCCAGCGTCTCCATAAGACCGTTGAAATAGGTAATCATGCCGGTTATTTCATCCCGGCCTTCGCCTTTTCCCCTCTGGGTCAGATCTCCCTGGGATGCGGAGAAAAAGATTTTTTCTATGGCGGTAAGCCGCCGGACAAGCCGGTTTCTTACATAGAAATAAATCATAAGCCACACCAGCAGGACCAGGAGAGCACTGGAGGAGAACATAATTAACTTGAAACGGTCGGCGGCCCGGAATGCCTCCCTGTTTTCAATGGCAAAACAGACCGTCCAGTCCAGGCTGAATATTTTAACAAAGTATCCCTGCATGGTCCTGCCGTCCCTGGTATAGGAGGCTATTTTCGTCTGGAGGGAGGTATCCGCAAGCGTTCTGAACAGGGGATCAAGGTCCCCCGCATTCCTGTTTACCAGATCATCCCGTGTATGGACGAGAATCCGGCCGTCCTTTTCAAGAAGGAAAGCTTCACCGGTCTGACCCAGTTTCTTACTCAGAATACTTTTATGTCCCAGGATTTTCAGGTCGAGGACCGCGGCAAGCAGACCGGTTTTACTCTCCCCATCGCTTATGACAGCCCCATGGATAATATAGGGATGACCTGTTCTGGGGGATATCTGTGCTTCTTCGGTGGTATAAACACTCTCTTCTCCCTTCATAAGGGTTTGAAAGAGATCGTTGTCCGACAGGTCCCTGCCTACGAGCGAATCGTCCGAAGAGGCTGTTACTATGCCGTCGGAGTTGAGGAGATAGGCCGATTCGATAAAGGTGCTGCCCGTGACAATATCTTCCAGAATGGAATCGGAGAACGGCTGATTCTCTTTCCAGGAATCGCCGACGGCCGAGAGGGCCAGGGCGTACCCTTCGAGAATCCGTTCGTTTGATGTAATCTCAGCCTGCAGCGATTCCGCAATGGACTGGGTCAGTTTGAGAAAGTTATTTTTCTGCATCGTGCCGATTTCACCGGCCATGTGGCGTGACAGGAAAATATTCAGAGGAATCAGGCAGGCAAGAAGAATCAGCAATAAAAGCAGAATAAGGGGTACGGCGAAAGAAATCCTGCCCCCGCGGGGGGAGTTATTTTTAGACATTATTATTACCTCGGGAAGTATGGTAATATGAAAATGCCTATCATGCAACTAATAATTGCATATATTATTACAAATTACATTGATGTGATAAATACACTATTGTAGTTCTATAACTTTCCTCTATAGATCTTTCAGTATCTCCCAAACCTTCGGAACCGTATCCTTGGGGGAGATCTTATACCAGGTACCTGCCAGCTTTCCCCCGGCGTCTATCAGAAAGGCCGATCTGATAATACCCATGTAGGATTTTCCGTACATTTTTTTCTCCCCCCAGACACCGTATGCCCGGGCCATTTCCATCTCCGTATCACAGAGAAGGGGAAAAGAGAGCTGATGGTTCACATCAAATTTTTTCTGGGCTTTTTCATCATCGGGACTGACACCCAGAACCGCGCAATCCAGAGAATCCCATTGCTCCCGGGCATCCCGGACATTACAGCTTTGCGTCGTACATCCCGGAGTCGAGGCTTTGGGATAGAAATATATCATCAGCGGCTTGCCGGTATAATCGGAAAGGCTGTGCATTTTGCCGTCCTGATCGGTCAAAGAAAAGTCCGGAGCCCTGTCGCCTGTTCTTAATTGTTCATCCATACTGTCACTCCTCTATATAAGCAAAGTAAGGGAGAATATCGGGGGAGTCAAGAAAAACAGTACAATATATTCGAAATAGGGTATATTTGGATAGGTACAAGACTTGTAATTTCCTTCACTGCTGGTAATAATGAAAAAAAAGAGGACAAAATGAAAATTAAAAATCGCATCGCCCTGCTGTTGATGATAACCGTTCTTTTCGGCTCTATCATCTCCTCATCCCTTACCGTATACGAAGCCCGCAAAGAAAGAATACACAATTTCCACGAGCAGTTTTCCTCCATAGCCGAAGCATCAAAAACAGAATTCCAGACACAAATGGCCCGGGGGATCGAAGCGGCTCTGATCTTTTCCCGGAATCCCGCCGTTACCGCGTGGATGGGGGGGGCTGATAATCCCCTCTACAGGGAACTGAGCCTCCAGTCCCTTGAATCTCTTCAGAAGGACAGAGGGTATAACGTGGCCTTTACCTTGAGAGCCGACGGGGCCGAACTTTATCAGGGTGACAAATTCGTCACCTCTCTGGATTCCGGGAGCCCTGTGGATCAGTGGCTTTTCCGGCTTATGGAAGGGGAGACTCAGATCAATCTGCAGCAGAACACCATTGAGGCCCTGGGAAAAAACATGTTCTGGGTCACATCCCTCATTTTTTCCGAAGAGGGGGCTCCCCTCGGCCTGGTCGGGCTGGGTTACAATATAGACGCTTCCGTGGCAGCGCTGCTGCAGCATATTCCCGGAGAAGGGGGGATCATTCTTCTCGTCGATGAGGAGGGAATTGTCCAGTTCTCCTCCCGCAAGGATTTTATCGGGCTTCCCTTCGCCGGTTTGTTTCCCCATAGGGAGCCGGTAGAGGGTTTCAAGCGACTGGAAGCATTTACCTTTGAAAACAGTAAAACCGTGATGACAAGGGAATCTATCAAAAGCACCCGGCTCCAGCTTTACCTGACGGCCCGTTATGAAGACTATATCCCCGCCTTTTTTCAGCTGGGAGGCCGTGCCCTGATTATAGCGGCCGTCTACGGTCTTCTCTCCTTCATCGTCTCAATGAGAATTCTGAGGCACTCCCTCTCCTCCCTCAACTCTCTCGGTTCTATTATGGAGGAGCTCGCCGAAGGAGAAGGAGACCTGACGGCCAGTCTGCCTGTCAGCGAAGATGAGATCGGCCAGGTCTCCTACTGCTTTAATCAGTTTATAGAAACCCTGCGATCATTGATCCGCGACGTAAAGGGAAATGTGAAGAACAGCCTGATCCTTTCGGAAATCCTGAATGAATCCAGCTCAAAGACATCCCGGTCGGCCGGGGAGATCGCCGAATCCATGGAGTATCTAACAGGCCGGTTCGGAGAACTGGACAATACCATGTCAAAATCCTTCGATTCCCTCAGAGGCTTATCCGGGCAGGTGGATATTTTCGACGGACAGATCGAGGAACAGGCGGCCATGGTGGAGGAAACGACTGCGGCGGTTACCGAAATGAAGGCCTCCCTGGCCAAGGTCGCCGAAATCAGCCGCAAGAAACAGCTTGTGGTTGAGGGGCTTAAAGGATCGGCCCGGGCGGGGATTGATCTTTTGAGCGATATGTCGGGGGAATTTCAGGAACAGGTTTCTTCCCGGATGGATGATGTTATGGCCATGAATAAAGTGGTGGCCTCCGTCGCGGCACAGACGAATCTGCTGGCCATGAACGCCGCAATCGAGGCGGCCCATGCCGGGGACGCGGGCAGGGGATTTTCGGTCGTTGCCGACGAAATCAGAAAACTGGCCGAAACGGCTTCGTCCAGTGCCAAGGAGATTGACGGCATTCTGAAAATGGTCCGCAAGGGAGTGGAAAATACCGCCAGGAAATCGGAAGAAACCGGTTTGGTTTTTCAGGAAATAGAAGGGGAAGTGGAGGATACGGTTCAGGCTTTTTCCGAAATTGCCGGCAGTACCCATGAACTGTCCATGGGGGGAGACCATGTGCTTCAGGCCTCTTCCACGCTCAGTAACTTCACCGTACAGGTGAAAGGGGCTTCCCAGGAGATGACCAGCAGCCTCCGCAGTCTGTTTGAGTCCTTTGGAATTGTCCGGGATTTTCTTATCGATATGCAGGACCGTCTGATGAAAACCGAGGGTGATACCCGGGAAATTCGGGATGCCATGAGCCGGATTTCCCGGCTGAACAGCGAGTTCCATACCGATTTCGTCAATATTTCCGAAGATACGGATAAATTTAAAATCGAGTAAAATGTAAAACCTATTAGCCTGTTCTCTTTTTATTGCTTATATTAGAAATAAAGGAGATAGAGATGAATAAGTTACTTTTATTGACCTTACTCGTTGTTTTTCTCCCCCCCCTGGCGGGAGAGGAGAATTTATCCCTGGATCTGACCCTGGAGACCGGATTCCTTGCCGTTGCCTCCCACGAAATCCAGTCGGGGACAGATAGCGACAGGGGTGATGTGTTCGATTATAAATCTCAGGGAAATCAGGATATCCTCTTTCCCTTCTACAGGATGCAGGCAGACCTGTCGGTAAAAAGGCACAGCTTCCTTCTGCTCTACCAGCCGCTGACGCTCACAACCACGGCCCCCATAAGAGAGGATTTTCGTTATGACCAGATCGATTTCACCACGGCCGACGGTTTTCTCTCCCTGGTTTACGCCTTTGACTTCTGGCGTTTTTCCTACCTCTATGAACTGATTCCCCCGCCGGCCTACTATCTGGAGCTGGGAGGCTCCCTACAGATCCGCAATGCTTCCATCGTCTTTGAAACCTCGGAGAACGGAAAGGGAACGGTTTCCGATAACATAGGACCGGTGCCCATCGTTAAAGTGAAGACCGGTTACGAATGGCCAGCGGGGTATTACGCCGAGTTTGAAGGGGACGGATTCTACGCCACCAACCGGATTTTCAACGGGGCGGACTATCCCTTTACCGGCTATATCTACGATCTCTCATTAAGGGGCGGATACCGGTTCCGGGAGGATATCCGGGTTTACCTTAACGGCCGTTTTCTGGGGGGCGGGGCCGAAGGGACCAACGATTCCGGGGAATATACCTATAACGATCTTCACACGTTCAGCCTGACCCTGGGGGGCGTCTGGTCTCTATAGGGTCCGATAACCCCGTGTGAGGAGATAAAAAAAGGATGATCCCCCGAAGGAGATCATCCCGTTCATTCAAAGAAAATGTACTTGGTGCCTGTAATTAGGCGCCGAATACGGGAACCAGGGCCAGAAGTACACCGGCGGCTACGGCAGAACCGATAACACCGGCCACGTTCGGTCCCATGGCGTGCATGAGAAGGAAGTTCTCATGGTCATACTCCAGACCGACCTTGTTGGAAACACGGGCGGCCATGGGCACGGCGGAAACACCGGCGGAACCGATCAGGGGGTTGATGGGGGTCTTGCTCAGTTTGTTCATCAGCTTGGCGAGAAGAACACCCATGGTGGTACCGATGGCGAAGGCTATGAGACCCAGGGCCAGAATACCCAGAGTGGTGACATTCAGGAACTTGGCCGCTTCCATCTTGGAGCCTACGGAGAGGCCGAGCATGATGGTGACAATGTTCATGAGGGCGTTTTCCATGGTGTTGGAAAGCCTGTCCACAACGCCGGACTGCTTACACAGGTTTCCGAACATCAGGGCTCCCAGAAGGGGAGTGGCGCTGGGCAGAAGAAGGATACACAGAAACAGTACGGCGATGGGGAAAACGATTTTTTCCATCTTCGTAACGTGTCTCAGCTGTTCCATTTTAATCTTTCTTTCGTTCTCAGTCGTCAAAGCCTTCATGATGGGGGGCTGGATAATGGGAACGAGGGCCATGTAGGAGTACGCGGCAACGGCGATGGCGCCCAGGTAGTTGGGAGCCAGACGGCTGGTTACGTAAATCGCCGTAGGACCGTCCGCACCGCCGATGATACCGATGGAACCGGCTACGTGGAGGATGGACTTGGCCATACCGCCCTCAACAAAGCTGAACCCGGGAATCATTTCCAGGGCGATCGTACCGAGCAGAGCGATAAAAATACCGAACTGAGCGGCGGCGCCGAGGAGCAGAGTCTTGGGGTTGGCCAGGAGGGGACCGAAGTCGGTCATGGCGCCTACACCCATGAAGATAATCAGCGGGAAAAGACCCGAAGATACACCAAAGTCATAGAACATTCCGATAAAACCGCCGGAAACTTCATGCAGATGAAAGGCATGGCCCGCCATTTCACCGGTCAGGGTGGTATGGGCGGCGATTTCCGCGAAGGGAATATTACTTAATATACATCCAAATCCGATGGGAACGAGGAGCAGGGGCTCGAATTCCTTGTTGATCGCCAGGTACAGCAGAAGCAGACCGACAATGATCATGACAAAGTTTCCCCATCCTCCGGGCAGGAAAAAACCGTAAAGCCCGGTGGAGCGCCATAGTTCCATTAAAGAATCACTTAACATTTAATTACTCTCCTTAGGGTGCCCCGCTTTGGCGGCGGGACACATGGGCTTAACCGATTTCAGCCAGAACCTGACCGGCCTTGACCTGGTCACCCTGGTTGACGTTAATCGATTTGACAACACCGGAGCAGGAAGCCTTAACGGGCTGCTCCATCTTCATGGCCTCGAGAATGATGATTTCATCGCCCTCTTCAACGGCATCGCCTTCGGCTACGGGCAGTCTGAGTACCAGACCGGGCATGGGAGCCTTGACGGGCTTGCCTTCGCCGCCGGCGGAGGAAGCGGAAGAGGCGCTTTCGTCGATACCTTCGGTAACGTCGATGTCGTAGGTCTTGCCGTTGACGACAGCCTTGCTGCCTTCAATCTTGACGCCGTACTTCTTGCCGTTAACGGAAACGGTGTAACCGCCCTCGGCTTCGCCTTCAGAAGCGGCGGCGCTCTTGGCACCCTTTCTTACGCCGTTAACCTTGGCTTCGCCCTTGAGGAACATGATTCCCTTGTCCAGACAGGCGGCGGCGATGAAAATGTTCTCGTCGGACATATCGGTAATCCCATTGTCCTTGAGCATTTTCTTGGCCGCTTCAATACCCAGATCGGGATTTCTGTCATTAATATCAACAACCAGCTCTGTGGTGGGCTCGAGACCCATCTTCTCCTGGCAGAGTTTTTTGATTTCCGGATCGGGCTCAACGGGAGTCTTGCCGAAGTAACCGAGAACCATTTTTCCGTAACCGTCGGCGATCTTTTCCCAGGGTCCGAACATGACGTTGTTGAAAGCCTGCTGGAAGTAGAACTGGGAAACGGGAGTAACGGAAGTACCGTAACCGCCCTTCATGACAACTTCGCCCATGGCTTTGGTGATCTCATGATACTTGTCCATCAGACCGTTGTCTCTCAGCATCTGGGTATTGGCCGTCAGAGCTCCGCCGGGGAGGGGAGAGAAGGGGATGATGGGGTTGACCTGAGTGGCTTCGGGGGGCAGCATGTAATCGGCCATGCACTCCTTGAAAACCTCTTCGGCCTCCATGACCTTGTCGGGATCGATTCCCAGATCGTAGTCGGTGCCTCTCAGGGCGTGCCACATGGTCATGATATCGGGCTGACAGGTACCGCCGGAAGCGGGAACCATGGAAAGGTCAACCTGGGTGGCGCCCGCTTCGATGGCGGACATGTACTGCTGGATGGAAACACCGGCGGTCTCATGGCTGTGGAAAACGATATTCATATCGGGACCGAGAAGTTTTCTGGCCCTTTTGATGGTTTCGTATACGACGGCGGGGGTGGAAGTCCCGGAGGCGTCTTTGAAACAGACGGAGTCATAGGGGATGCCTGCGTCGAGGATCTTTTTCAGAACCCCTTCGTAGAAATCGGGATCATGGGCGCCGGAGGCACCGGGAGGAAGGGCCATCATGGTAACGACGACTTCGTGCTTGAGGCCGGCGTCGTGGATGCACTGACCGGAGTAGATCAGGTTGTTGACGTCGTTCAGGGCGTCAAAGTTTCTGATAGTGGTCATACCGTGTTTTTTGAACATTTTGGCGTGAAGATCGATGATGTCCCTGGACTGGGAGGAAAGGCCTACCACGTTAACGCCTCTGGCGAGGGTCTGCAGGTTGGCATCGGGACCGGCGGCCTTTCTGAAGTCGTCCATCATATCGAAGGCGCTCTGGTTGCAGTAGAAAATGGGAGCCTGGAAACGGGCACCGCCGCCGGCTTCGAAGTGATTGATTCCTGCCTTGGCGGCCGCTTCAACGGCGGGCATGAAATCCTCGGTTAATACTCTGGCTCCGTAAACGGACTGGAATCCGTCGCGGAAAGCGGTACACATAAAATTGATTTTCTTCTTGCTCATAATTCCCTCTTTAAGATTTTGTAAAAGCCTTGACGGCTGCAATGGCTACAGCAACGTCTGCATCAGCGCTTCCTGCGGTTCTTCTTACCGGTGTCTCAGGCTCTTCCGCTTCGGGGAAGAACTTTACGATTATCGCAGACATAAGTCTGGAAAAGACAACGAGAAGAGCCAGGAAACAGAACACGACCAACATTCCCACAACGGTAATGGTCAATCCAACTCCCATATGTCACTCCTGTAATGTATTGGTTCATTAAGCAGAAATTCTTGCCTCTCTGGGGTAAATAAGCGTAAAATCCAGTTGTAACCTATTCTAACTCAGCTGAGGAGAATCCCGATCATGCACCATAATAGGAAAAAACCGGCCCCGTTACAAGGGCCGGTTTCGTTTTTCAGGATAATTTTTTACCCATTTTAGCGGGGGTGAAGAAAAAAAACATTCATTCTTCGGGCTTGAGGATCACCTGCTGTATTCTCTCCGTATCCAGATATTTTACAGCCGTATTTCTTAAGCTGTCCGCCGTGACGGAACGGGCCAGTTCCTCTCCCTCCAGAAGGTAGCGGGGATCCAGGTCCCGGCTTATCAGAAAGCTCAGGTTGTAAAGGTACCATCCGTTGCTGCGGAGATTCTCCTCGTAGCCCCTCAGGCGGGCCTCCGACACATTGCGGGCATAAGTTTCCAGGGCGGTGCCGTTCCGGAAACCGTCCATCTCCGTTTTGACCAGGTCCACCAGTTCATCGGCTCTGTCCGGATCGCAGGAAAACTGTACCGCAAGGCTGTATTCCCCCGCCGGGATCATATGGGACCGGGCCGATACGGAGACCGAATAGGCCCCGCCGTACTCTTCCCGTACCTTCTCCAGCAGTCTGTCCTGGAGGCCGTCCCCCAGGGCCGAAAGAGCATAGGCCTCCTCATAGGACCAGTCCATGTGCCCGCTGATGATCAGCGTGACATATCCCTGCTCTCCTATGCCCGACTCTACGGTCCGTTCCATGCGGCTCTCGTTGTACCGGAGACCCCGGTCTTCCCACTGCTCCGATCCGTCCACGGAAATAAGGGACGCCGCGTAAAGGGAGAGAAGCCTCTCCATCTCGGCCAGATCCAGATTTCCCACAAAATAGAGGGAAAAGTCGTCCCCGTCGAAGAAACGCTGGCGGAAAATCCCGAAGGCCCTTTCGTAATCCATCTCGTTCAGGGTTTCGAAGGTCAGCGGCCGGGATCGGGGATGTCCCATGAACACCGTTTCGTTGAGAACCCGGCTGTACTGCTCCATGGGGTCCTTCTCCTGCTGCTCCAGATAATCGGCCAGTCTCTCCCGGTAGGCATTCCAGCCCTCGGGCCTGTAGAGTGGTTCCGTAAAGTACAAATTCATGAGCTGCATCAGGTATTCCAGATCATCGGGCGTGGCAAAGCCGCTTAAATTTTCCCAGTAATCCCCGATGGAAGGGGAGAGGGACACGTTCTTCGACGAAAGAAACTGCTCCAGCTCCACCGAAGTCATAAGGCCCAGTCCCGATTCGGTCACGGCGGTGGAGGCCAGAGCTGCCGAAATGACATCGCTGTCGGGCACCAGGGACGCCCCGCCGGGACTCACGGCCTTGAAAAGAATCTCGTTATCCTTGAAGTCCGTCTGCTTGAGATAGACTTTCATGCCGTTGGACAAGGTCCAGGTATGAAGGTCCAGATCCTCGCTGTACTCTTTATTAATGACGGAACCCGGTTCGGGAAGACGGTCCATCAGCGTGGCGAACACCCGGCCGTCCTCGTAGGGAGCCAGTTCCGATTCTTCGACTTCGATCATAACCTGCCGTATCTGATCTTCCCCGGGGGCGGTGGGGCCCATGAAGGAGATGACCCTGTTCCTGTCGGTGAACCAGGGATCCCCCGTTTTCCGGATCTCCCCAGTTGTCACATGGCTCAGAAGCTCCTCCAGCTTCTCCTTTTCCCAGGTAAGAGTGGTAATGCTGTCCCCCGTGTTGAGGGAGGAGAGGATAACCGAAGCCCAGGTGGCCGATGAAAGCTTCTCCTTGATCATGTAATCGTAACCCGAAAGCATCTGCTCCCCGGCCCGGTTCAGCTCGGCCCCGGTGAAACCGTAACGCCTGACCCGCTCCACCTCGGTCCAGAATACCCTGAATCCCCGCTGAAGTTCCCCCGGATTCGTCATCACGCCCCACTGGAATAGATGCTTATCCCGGGCGGTGCCGTTGCTGCCGGCGTAACCGTTTATAAAAGGGGGCGTTCCCTGGCCCATCAGCTCGGAGATCCTGTTGTTGAACATAATCGAGAAAAGCTGTTCCTTGAAATACCTTTCCCAGCCCTCGGGAGAATCGGTGATGACCGGCGGATATTTATTGATGATTTCCAGAGAGGAAACGGTCGCCTCCTCGTCGCTTTGCATACTGAATAGGGGGCCTTCATGGTCGGGCACGGGATAATCAGCCCGGACGGGCCCATCCACGCGGTTCTCATAGGGCGAAAAGTATTCGGCTATAAGGCCGGCCGTTTCCTCCCTGTCCACATCCCCCGCGACGACAACGCTCATAAGTTCCGGTCTGTACCAGTCGGAATAGAATTTCTCCAGATCCGCCGCCGTGGCGTTTTTAATCACGCTCTCCAGGCCGATGGGGAGCCTTTCCCCGTAACGGGAACCGGAATAAATGAGGGGGAAGCTCTTCTCGACCATCCGCCCCGTGGCATCCAGGCCCATCCGCCTCTCTTCCAAAATGACGGCCTTCTCCTTTTCCACTTCCTCATCGGTCAGCATGATATGGAACGCCCATTGGCTGAGCACGGCCAGACCCTGCTCCAGCTCCCCCGGGGTAGAGGTGTCCACCGTCAGTTTATAAACCGTTTCGTTAAAGGAGGTGGACGCGTTTATCTCCGGGCCGAACTCCATCCCCAGGGACTGCAGGTAATCCACCAGCTCGTTATGGGGATAGGCCTCGGTGCCGTTAAAAGCCATATGCTCCAGAAAATGGGCCAGCCCCCGCTGATTCTCCTCTTCCAGAATCGATCCGGCATCAACCACAAGACGAAGTTCCGCCCGGTTTTCCGGCAGGTCGTTTGTTCTGATAAACCAGGATAATCCGTTATCCAGAGAGCCGGTAGACAGCTCCGGATCGGCGGGCATCACCTCATCGGGCGTGGCCAGGGCCGGCAGGAGGAAAGAAACACCCCACAGAAGGGGCAGGATGAAATATCTTTTCATATGAATTACCGGTTATCGATATCCAGGGCGTCCCAGGGGTAGCAGATCCACTCGTCCCCCAGTTCCTCACCGCAGAAATAGTGATCCACCAGCTTGGGCAGTTCGGCTTTCTTGGGCTTATCCTTCCTGTGAAGAACGGCCAGCCCGATTTCCGCGGGATTATACCTTGCCAGCTGTTCCGCGCAGAAAGCAATCGTTGTTCCCGAATCGTCCACCTCGTCCACGATCAGAACCCTCCGGTTTTCCACCAGCTCCTCCGGCTTGTCCAGCCACTGGGTAATCTGGGGCCCCTTCTCGCCGGTCTGCTTTCCTTCATAAAGGGCAATGCTCACCGTATAAATGGGAATCTCGAGAAACGTTCTGAGAATCCGCGCGGGAATAAACCCGCCACCGCCGATGGCAATCATAATTTCCGGCTTGAGATGACTTCCCTTGATCTTGTCGGAAAGTGCCTTAACTGTCCTGTGAATATCATTATAAGAATAAAACCGTTTTTCCATGAAACCATTATAGTCAGTTTTACTCCCGCTGGCCATAGGTTCCGAGGGCAAAAAACAAGCCTGATTACTCCCTTTATAAGAAGCCGGGCGGCCCCTCCGCTCCTCCGTCGCTCCGGTCGGGCTGTCCGGGGCTCCGCTTCCGCTCCGGCCGGCTTCGCCGTCAGCCTCCGGCTCCCCTCCCATCCCTCCCGCGTAAGGCGGACATGGAGCGGCGTTTAGGCGTGACTGGCCGGGTTATATTGAAAACGATCTAATAACGGCGAGGAGGGTCTTATATTGAAAGCGAGCTAATAACGCCAAAGAGGCCGTTATATTGAAAGCAATCTAATAACGCCAAAGAAGCCGTTATATTGAAAACAATCTAACCACATAAAGCGTATGTCAGCAGAAAGACGACCTGCCCCCTCAGCTCCCGAGCAAGAAAAGCGCAGCTCCCGCTGACAAGAGAAAGACCGGGAGCTCATCCCCAATTTCTTCATTTTCCTTAGCGCTTTTCATGACTTTCGCGGTCAACCTCTTCTCCAGGTCCCGCTCCCCATCAATCCCCTTTTGCTCTTAAATACCCCTTCTCACTGGTCATAACGCCCCAGAACTGGTCATCTTTCAATTTTTCAAAGTTTTTTCAGAATTACTGTTGACAGTTTTCTGCTGAACCTGTATATTCCTCCTCACGCTCTGACGGGGTGAACGAAACGCACCGCACAGAGCCGAGGATAAAGGCCGAAAAGCCTGGAACCCTGAGCCGATCGGCCTGAAAAACTTTTTCAAAAAGTTTTGAAAGCCGGTTGACAAAAAAAGCGGGTTGTAGTAAATTACTGCTCGCGCCACTGAGGAAGTCCAGAAGCACTGCGGTGCGGCACGGTACTTTGCGAGGTAAGGCAACTTGTTCTTAGAAAAAGATTTAGAGAAGGGAAGTTTGAATAACGGGAACTTGAGTATTGTTTAATTTGAATAGCAATGTTTTTTAAATAGTTTCTGTCAATTCCAAGACCATTTATTAATATAATGGCGAACAAAGTCAGCAAGACGAGAAATTGTTTTGATGTTTTGTTTTGAGAAGCAACTATTCCTAGTTGTGGATCTACTTAACTATTGATTAGTAACTGTCTTCGGACAGTTAATTATATCATGGAGAGTTTGATCCTGGCTCAGAACGAACGCTGGCGGCGCGTTTTAAGCATGCAAGTCGAACGGGATTGGAGGTGCTTGCACTTCCATGATAGTGGCGAACGGGTGAGTAACACGTAGTTGATCTGCCTTTCAGTTGGGGATAGCCTATGGAAACATAGGGTAATACCGAATACACTCTTTATTCTTTGGAGTTTAGAGGAAAGATCCGTTTGGATCGCTGAGAGATGAGACTGCGGCTGATTAGCTTGTTGGTGGGGTAATGGCCTACCAAGGCGACGATCAGTAGCCGGCCTGAGAGGGTGACCGGCCACACTGGGACTGAGACACGGCCCAGACTCCTACGGGAGGCAGCAGCTAAGAATCTTCCGCAATGGGGGCAACCCTGACGGAGCGACGCCGCGTGTGCGAAGAATGTCGAGAGATTGTAAAGCACTTTTATGTAGGAAGAATAAGGATGTCAGGAAATGGGCATTTGATGACGTTACTACATGAATAAGCTCCGGCCAATTACGTGCCAGCAGCCGCGGTAACACGTAAGGAGCGAGCGTTGTTCGGAATTATTGGGCGTAAAGGGCTTGTAGGCGGTTACGTAAGTCTGGAGTAAAAGACCACAGCTTAACTGTGGGAGTGCTTCGGAAACTGTGTGACTGGAATCAGTGAGGGGAAACTGGAATTCCTAGTGTAGGGGTGAAATCTGTTGATATTAGGAAGAACACCTGAGGCGAAGGCGAGTTTCTGGCACATGATTGACGCTGATAAGCGAAAGCGTAGGTAGCGAACAGGATTAGATACCCTGGTAGTCTACGCCGTAAACGATGTACACTTGGTGTCTGCTTTTTTTGTAGGTGCCGTAGCTAACGTGTTAAGTGTACCGCCTGGGGAGTATGCCGGCAACGGTGAAACTCAAAGGAATTGACGGGGGCCCGCACAAGCGGTGGAGCATGTGGTTTAATTCGATGATACGCGAGTAACCTTACCTGGGCTTGACATATACCGGACGGGTGTAGAGATACATCTTCTGCTTGCAGTCGGTATACAGGTGCTGCATGGTTGTCGTCAGCTCGTGCCGTGAGGTGTTGGGTTAAGTCCCGCAACGAGCGCAACCCCTATTGTATGTTACCATCATTTAGTTGGGGACTCATGCAAGACTGCCGGTGACAAACCGGAGGAAGGTGGGGATGACGTCAAATCATCATGGCCCTTATGTCCAGGGCTACACACGTGCTACAATGGTCAGTACAAAGCGCCGCGAGATCGTGAGATGGAGCAAAACGCAAAAAGCTGGCCTCAGTTCGGATTGGAGTCTGAAACTCGACTCCATGAAGGTGGAATCGCTAGTAATCGCGCATCAGCATGGCGCGGTGAATACGTTCCCGGGCCTTGTACACACCGCCCGTCACACCACCCGAGTTGGGGGTACCCGAAGTCGCTAGTCTAACCTTTATGGAGGACGGTGCCGAAGGTATGCTCGGTAAGGGGGGTGAAGTCGTAACAAGGTAGCCGTACCGGAAGGTGCGGCTGGATCACCTCCTTTCTACGAGAAAGGTACAGAATCTTAATTGATTCGAAAGTCCCAGTGATTTGTACACACTGGGCATGACAGAAACAGCACAAGTTCCCGTTGTTCAAGCTTCTCTTAATCTTAAAAGAAGCGCTATAAGGGCCTGTAGCTCAGTTGGTTAGAGCGCACGCCTGATAAGCGTGAGGTCACAAGTTCAAATCTTGTCAGGCCCATGCTTGGAAACTGTTTTGTAAAAGGCAGTTTCATTTTTTGATCTTTAAATAAACATTCTGATATATGCAGGATGATAGATACCAAGTTTTTCGGTTACTAATCCGTGTGGGTTATACCGGTAAGCGTACAGTTTCAATACTTGTAGGTATCGCGATGATAGAGAAGGGATAAAGGATAATATGGTCAAGCGACTAAGGGTCCATGGTGGATGCCTTGGAGCCATCCGGCGATGAAGGACGTGGTAAGCTGCGATAAGCCTCGGTGAGGAGCAAACATCTTTTGAACCGAGGATTTCCGAATGGGGTAACCCAGTAGAGTTAATCTCTACTATTATATAGTGAATACATAGCTATATGAAGCGATACCTGGGGAACTGAACCATCTAAGTACCCAGAGGAAAAGAAATCTATAAGAGATTCCCTTAGTAGCGGCGAGCGAAGGGGGAAGAGCCCAAACCTATATGCTTTCGGGTTTATAGGGGTTGTAGGACTGCATAATGCATTCATGACGGTTAGTGGAAAGGCCCTGGGAAGGCCTGCCAAAGAGGGTGAAAGCCCCGTACGCGAAAACTTGATTGAGCTGGCAGTATCCTGAGTACGACGAGACACGAGAAACCTTGTCGGAATCTGGGGGGACCACCCTCCAAGGCTAAATACGAGATGGCTACCGATAGTGAACGAGTACCGTGAGGGAATTGGTGAAAAGCACCCCGGGAGGGGAGTGAAATAGAACCTGAAACCGTGGACCTACAAGCGGTCAGAGCCCTTTTTGGGTGATGGCGTGCCTTTTGTAGAATGAACCTGCGAGTTACCGTGATAAGCGAGGTTAAGGAATTGTAGTTCCGTAGCCGGAGGGAAACCGAGTCTGAATAGGGCGTTGAGTTTGTTGCGGTAGACCCGAAGCCGGGTGATCTACTTATGAGCAGGTTGAAGCTCGGGTAATACTGAGTGGAGGACCGAACACTAGTCTGTTTAAAAAGGCAGTGATGACTCGTGAGTAGGAGTGAAAGGCTAAACAAACCCGGAGATAGCTGGTTCTCCTCGAAATGGCTTTAGGGTCAGCCTCATATGTTTAATTGCGGAGGTAGAGCACTTATTAGGCTAGGGCCTGTCACAGGGTACCAAACTTAGTTAAACTCCGAATGCCGCAATTCCAAGTATGGGAGTGAGACTACGGGAGATAATTTTCGTGGTCAAAAGGGAAACAACCCAGACCGTCAGCTAAGGTCCCTAAACTATGCTAAGTGGAAAAGGAAGTATGATTGCGAAGACAGCCAGGAGGTTGGCTTAGAAGCAGCCACTCCTTTAAAGAGTGCGTAATAGCTCACTGGTCGAGTAGTTGTGCGCCGACAATGTAACGGGGCTAAGCATAGTACCGAAGCTACGGATGTAATTTATTACATGGTAGAGGAGCATTCTGTATGTCGACGAAGGTGTGTGGTGATGCATGCTGGAGATATCAGAAGAGAGAATGCAGGTATGAGTAACGAAAATGGAGGTGAGATCCCTCCACACCGAAAGCCTAAGGTTTTCCGGGTAAAGGTAATCTTCCCGGAGTTAGTCGGCCCCTAAGACGAGGCGGAAACGCGTAGTCGATGGGAAACGGGTTAATATTCCCGTACTTCTGTTAATTTCGATGTGATGACGCATCAGGAGATCTGTTGCCGGGCGTTGGTTGTCCCGGTCTAAGCAGTTAGGAGTTGATGAGAGCAGGCAAATCCACTCTCAGATCTGAGCTGTTATGGGTAGTGACCCTACGGGGGAGCGAAGAATGGTGATTCATAGTGCCAAGAAATAATCACTAAGGTTAGGTTAACAGGAACCGTACCGTAAACCGACACAGGTAGGCGGGCTGAGTATGCTAAGGTGTACGGGAGAACCCACGTTAAGGAACTCGGCAAAATACTTACGTAACTTAGGGAGAAGTATGGCCTAGCGCGTAATGGCGAGGTTGCAGAGTCCAGACCCGAGCGACTGTTTACCAAAAACACAGGTCACTGCAAATCTGTAAAGAGAAGTATAGTGGCTGACACCTGCCCGGTGCTGGAAGGTTAAGAGGATCTGTTCACGCAGAGAATTGAAGCCCCAGTAAACGGCGGCCGTAACTATAACGGTCCTAAGGTAGCGAAATTCCTTGTCGGGTAAGTTCCGACCCGCACGAATGGTGTAACGACTTGGGTGCTGTCTCAACGTGGGACCCGGTGAAATTGAAGTATCGGTGAAGATGCCGATTACCTGTGGTTAGACGGAAAGACCCCGTGAACCTTTACTGTAGCCTGATATTGATATTTGGTTAATGATGTGTAGGATAGGTGGGAAACTTTGAAGCATGGTCGTCAGGCTGTGTGGAGTTGTTGGTGAAATACCACCCTTTGTTAATTAAGTATCTAACTCGTGCCGTTATCCGGTACGTGGACAATGTCAGGTGGGCAGTTTGACTGGGGCGGTCGCCTCCTAAAGAGTAACGGAGGCGCGCGAAGGTTACCTTGATACGGTTGGAAATCGTGTTGTAAGTGTAAAGGCATAAGGTAGCTTGACTGCGAGAGTGACAATTCGAGCAGGTACGAAAGTAGGTCTTAGTGATCTGGCGATTCCGAGTGGAAGGGTCGTCACTTAACGGACAAAAGGTACTCCGGGGATAACAGGCTGATTTTGCCCAAGAGTTCACATCGACGGCAAAGTTTGGCACCTCGATGTCGGCTCATCGCATCCTGGGGCTGGAGCAGGTCCCAAGGGTATGGCTGTTCGCCATTTAAAGCGGTACGCGAGCTGGGTTCAGAACGTCGCGAGACAGTTCGGTCCCTATCTGCCACAGGCGTTGGATTTTTGAGAGGATCTGCATTTAGTACGAGAGGACCGATGTGGACAAACCTCTGGTGTATCAGTTATCGTGCCAACGGTAAGTGCTGAGTAGCTAAGTTTGGAAGGGATAACCGCTGAAAGCATCTAAGTGGGAAGCCCGCCTCAAGATGAGAAATCCCTCAAGGTTTAACCTTGCTGAAGGAACCTGGAAGAACACCAGGTCGATAGGATGGCGGTATAAGTGCAGTAATGTATTCAGCCGACCATTACTAATTTTCCGTGAGGCTTGACCATATTATTCTTTATCCCTGATGGAAGCTGTAACTTCCCTTTTGAGTTCTGCTCAAATGAGAAATTAGAGTTAAGTTTTTTCAGATGATGTTTGTCTGGGAAGCTCTATCAGAAATAGTACGGATCGGCTTAGGTCGTTCGTACGCCATAACAATGTTAATTTGTCTGGTGATTATAGCGTTGAGGTTATACCTGTTCCCATACCGAACACAGAAGTCAAGCTCAATTGCGCCGATGGTACTGCGGTTCCCGTGGGAGAGTAGGTCGTCGCCAGGCTTTTTTTTTGTTATAACGGTTTTACTGTCCATGGATGTTCCCTTGAAAGGGAGCGATGACCCTTGGGCAAGGTATTGCGGAAGCGCCGCAAAACCGCGTGAAGTGAGCCTACGAACGAGAACTTTGTACATAAACGTATCTGTTCAGATCATAATCCATTCTCCGTCCTTTTAAGAAATCCTTAGAAAAACTTCCCGAAAAACCGACAAAGGTGAATCTTTTCAAAATTGTCTTCCCGATGATATAATATGTCCTATAATATAAAGATGTTTAACACAGGAGAATATCCGTCATGAAAAATGTAGATACAACAAAAGAGCTTGTACAGGGGACATATAAGTTATCATCCGATAATCTCAAGATCATCAGAAAAAGGGTGAACCGTCCTTTGACACTGGCGGAAAAAATTCTCTTCTGCCATCTTTCCGACCCGGAAAATCAGGATCTCACAAGGGGGGAGAGTTTTCTTCTGCTCAATCCTGACCGTGTGGCCATGCAGGACGCCACCGCACAAATGGCCATTCTCCAGTTTATGCTGTCCGGCAGGGATGAATCTGCCGTTCCTGCGACGGTTCATTGCGATCATCTGATCAGGGCTCACGAAGGTAATGATGTCGATCTCGCGTCGGCCAAGGAAGAGAACAAGGAAATCTATGATTTTCTTTCATCCGCTGCCAGCCGCTATAACATAGGATTCTGGGAACCAGGAGCAGGTATCATCCACCAGATTGTTTTGGAAAATTACGCCTTTCCCGGCGGATTGATGATTGGCACGGATTCCCATACTCCCAACGCCGGAGGACTGGCGATGGTTGCCAGTGGAGTAGGGGGCGCCGATGCTTCCGATGTTATGGCCGGCCTGCCCTGGGAAGTGAAGAACCCCCGTATCATCGGTGTGAAACTGACGGGGAAGTTATCCGGATGGACTTCGCCCAAGGATGTTATAATAAAGCTTTTGAGTCTCCTTACGGTTAAGGGGGGAACAAACTGTATCATTGAATATTTCGGTGAAGGCTGCCGATCGATAAGCTGTACCGGTAAGGGAACAATTACCAATATGGGAGCCGAACTGGGCGCTACCTGTTCCCTGTTTCCCTATGATGAGAAAATGAATGCCTATCTGGATAAGACCGGAAGGCAGGAACTGGCCCGGCTGGCCGACGGTAATTCTGATTTGCTGACCGCCGATGAAGACGTTCTGTCGAATCCGGAAAGTTATTATGATAAGGTGATAGAGATTGATCTCTCCTCACTGGAACCCCAGATAGCCGGCCCCCATTCTCCCGACGCGGTAACATCCCTTTCCGAAATGAAGGAGAGAGCCGAATTGGAAAACTGGCCCGTCAATTTGACCGCGGCGCTTATCGGCAGCTGTACGAATTCTTCCTATGAGGATATTGATAGATCGGCTTCCCTTATGAAGGAAGCAATGAAGCAGGGTATCAAGCCAGCCCTTCCGCTGATGATCTCACCCGGTTCACTGCTGGTTAAGGATACTTTGATCAGAGACGGCCAGCTATCTGTTCTTGAAGAGGGAGGTGCCGTCATCCTTTCCAATTCCTGCGGTCCCTGCATTGGCCAGTGGCAGCGGGATGATGTGGAAAAGGGTGTCAGGAACAGTCTGGTCAACAGTTTCAATAGAAATTTCAGAGCCCGAAATGACGGAAATCCCGAAACGCTCTCTTTTATCGCCAGCCCGGAGATGGTTACCGCCATGGGAATCAGCGGCCGATTGGATTTTAATCCCCTGACAGATAAACTGGTCAATGCTCAGGGCGAGGAAGTCCTTCTGCCCCTTCCCGTGGGAGATGAGCTTCCTCAAAGGGAATTTCTCAGTCTGGGAAAGGGGTATAATGAACCGAAAGGGGCATCGGTCAAAGTATGGGTTAACGAAACGTCCGACCGCTTGCAGATTCTTACTCCCTTCGAAGCCTGGGACGGGAAGGACATGGCCGATATGCCGATTCTATGCAAAGCAAGGGGAAAATGCACCACCGACCATATCAGTCCCGCCGGTGTATGGCTCCGTTACAGAGGACATCTTGATAATATTTCCAATAATATGCTTTATGGAGCTGTAAACGCTTTTACCGGAGAGACGGGTAAGGGAACGAATCTTCTGACCGGTGAACAGGGGCTGCGGTTTTCCCAGATCGCCAGAGATTACAAAGACCGGAAACGAAACTGGATCATCGTTGGTGATGAGAATTACGGAGAGGGCAGCAGCCGGGAACATGCTGCCATGAGTCCCCGGTTTCTGGGCTGTTCCGTTGTGCTGGTTAAGAGTTTTGCCCGGATACACGAAACGAATCTGAAAAAGCAGGGAATCCTTGCCGTCACATTTGCCGATCCGGAGGATTACGGGAAAATCAGAGAGGATGATCTTCTGACTCTCAAGGGATTGGGGGGCTTTACTCCCGGAAAAGCTCTGGACCTTGTTATAAAACACTCCGACGGTAGCTCTGAGAGCATATCAGTTCAGCATACCTACAACAGGGAACAGATTGCATGGTTTAAGGCGGGATCGGCTCTGAACGTACTCCGCCGTAATAGGGAATAGCATAGGGGAATAAATGGGAGATATTGTACTCATCGGAAGTTCTATTTTTGAGCTTTGGTATAATTACGATAAGGCTTTTCCCGGGAGAAAAGCCCGTAATCTGGCGATTGGGGGAACAACGACAAGGGATTGGCTGGATGAAACTCTGCGGCCTCTTTTGAGAAAAGAAAAGCCCGGCGAAATTATTCTCTATGTGGGAAGCAACGATATTCTTGTACATGAAGAAGAGGAAATCAAAAATAATCTTCTGGCTGTCAGGAACTCTATTTTCACCTATGATCCCCGAATCGGCTTTGCCTATTTTTCCATTATCAAAGCTCCCGGTAAAAGGGGGCAATGGGACAAAATCGAAAGAATCAACTCCTGGTTCAGGGACAGTCTGAAAAGGGGTGACTTTTTCTATGATACGGATAGGGTCTTTTTTATTAACGGCCGGCTCCGGGAGGATTATTTCCTGGAGGATTTGACCCATCATCCCCCTGAAGCCTATGATGCTCTTGTTGACGATGTCACCGGCCGTTTAACGGACTGGCTTGATCAAAGGGAGTCACAGCGGGACCGGCAAAACCCCGTATGACAGACCTTAATCCACTTTGAGCAGTATGGGACAGTGATCGCTTCCCATGACATCCTGATGAATCAGAGAATCGGTTACACGGGGCGCCAGGCTGTCGTTAACACAGAAATAATCGATTCTCCATCCCACATTTCTTACCCGGGCGTTCATCCGGTAGGACCACCAGGTATATTGATCCGGTTCGGGATGATGCAGCCGGAAAGTATCGGTGAAGCCGGAATTCAGAAATTGCTCCATCCAGTCTCTCTCTTCCGGCAGGTAGCCGGGGTTTTTCTCGTTACTTTTGGGATTGGCCAGATCAATGGGCTTATGGGCGACATTGAAATCCCCGCAGATGACCACGTTTTCTCCTTTCTCCACAAGGCTTGACGCCTTTTCCTGAACCGCCTGATTAAAGGCCAGTTTGTAGTCAAGCCTGGCGCCGGCCGCCTGGGAATTGGGAAAGTAGCAATTGAACAGAGTGATGTCGCCGAATTTCTGGATAAGGGTACGTCCCTCTCTGTCAAAGTCCTTTTCCTCCAGCAGGCCTGAGTAATCCGGTTCCCGCCTCGAATAGGTGACCGTTCCGCTGTACCCCTTCTTTTCGGCAGAAGCCCAGGATACATGCCAGCCGGGGGGGGTAAATGTGTCATCCAGCTGTTCAGGCTGAGCTTTTGTCTCCTGTATACAGACAATATCCGCACCGCTTCCTTCCAGCCAGTTAAAAAAACCTTTTTTCTCTACGGCTCTGATGCCGTTGACATTCCAAGATATAATATTCATTTGCCAATCCTTAATTATGACGGCCATTCTTCATAGGGAGAATGGCCGTTTTCTACGGAAGAATCCCGTTCTTCCCGAGATAGTCCTCCAGTTCAGAATGAAGATGATCTCTCTCCTCTTTACTCACCAGAGCTGCCTCAAAACCGTTTTTTACCAGATCTATAATTTCCCTGTCGGAAATCCCCATCTTCTCCTGTATCAGATGATATTCCTCTTCAAGGGTACTGCCGAAGATCAGAGGGTCGTCTCTGCTTATGGTACAGCGAACCCCTGAACGAATCAGCTTTTTCAGGGGATGTTCTTCAAGGGAGGGGGCTACCCCCAGTTTGACATTGCTGACGGGACAAACATCCAGGGTCACACCCTTAGCGGCCAGAAACCGGAGTGTTTCTTCATCCTCTACAGCCCGTACTCCATGTTCTATCCTGCTGACCTGTAATGTCTCTACTACAGATCGGATAAAATCCGGTCCCATAAACTCGCCCGCATGACACTTCGTGAATTTTCCTGCTTCACCGGCCTTGCTGAACAGGTCAGCCGCCCAGCTGCCCAGAGTTTCCGTTTCGTCGCCGTGTATATCAAACCCGTCAAGATTGGGACAGCTAAGTCCCTCTTTGATGGAAGACGCAAACGAGTCGTATCCCGAGTGGTGTATGCCCAGAAACAGACGGACGGTCATATCACGGGGGACGGTAGATTTCACAGCTGCGCAGACTTCATAAAGGTCCAGTCCGGCGAATTCCAGGCAGCCGGAGGCGATACTGGTCTCAAGATAGCGGACACCCTGCTCGCGGGCATCGTCGAAAACTGCTTTCGCTGCAGTATGGTATCGTTCCACCGAATTGAACCAGACTCCCGCCAGGGAAAGCAGTTCCCTGTCAAAGTCGCTGAATGATTTGAACCGGTAATTTCTCTTCCAGAAGGGAGGCAGTTCGGCATATTTTTCCGGATCGATTCCCCGAAGAAGAGAATAGGGGAGAGAGCCTTCCAGATGAAGGTGAAATTCCCCTTTGGGTATCTCTTTTAGCTGTTCTCTTGTCATGTCTTTAATAATAGTTTAAGGTTGTCAATCAGACAAGGGGTGACAGGAACCCGGGAGGCATTATGGACTATATTTCCGGTTTTCACGGTATTGAGGAACTTCTCCGGTCAGGGACCGCCGGGGTTCTGTACGTCAGCAGGAAAAGCGCCCGCTCAGAAGAGCTTATCAAGCTCTGCCGGGAGAAGGGGCTTTCCATAAAGCATGTGAAAAAAGACTTTCTGGATAAGAAATGCGGTAAGGAGAAACACCGCGGGTTCGCCTTTCTGCCCGAGGGAAAACAAGTCGAGGCGAATACTCTTAAAAATCGATTTGATTCGGTAGACTCATTCCTTAAAACCGTGAAGGGTAAGACAAATCCCCTGGTACTTGTTCTTGACGGTATCACCGATCCCCATAACCTGGGGGCCATTCTCCGTTCGGCCGATCAATTTGCTGTCGACCTTGTGGTCATTCCCACCCGCCGTTCCGCCGGTGAAAGCGACACGGTCGCCCGTACTTCGGCCGGTGCGCTCCAGTGGGTTCCCCTTCTGCAGGTGAATAACCTGAAGCGTACCCTGGAAGAACTAAAATCCGGCGGCTTCTGGATCTACGGAGCCGATATGGGAGGAAAAGCAGCCCGAGAGACCGATCTGACCGGTCCCACTGTCATTGTCATGGGAAGCGAGGGCTCCGGTCTCTCCCGCCTGGTCAGTGAAGCCTGCGACGGGATTATCTCCATACCCATGTCCGGCCATGTGGATTCCCTGAATGTTTCGGTGGCTACGGGGATTCTTCTTTATGAGGCACGCCGGGGTTAAGGGCCGAGAAGATCAGACCCGCTACGATAATCACGCTGGCAATAAGAAAATTTCTCTGGGGCACTTCTCCGAAGAAAAGAAAGCCCATGATTCCCGCATAGAGAAACTGGGATGTGTTGAAAAGGGAGACGAGCTGTCCTCTCATTTTGCTCATGGCCCAGTTCATGATGGAGTGTCCGCCTATCGTGCATACGATTCCCAGGGCGAAGACGGCTATAATGTCGCTGCGGGTTAATGGCGCGGTAAAGGGATTGGTCATTGTAAAGGAAAAGAGGAAGCAGAAAATTCCCCCCGCCAGATACAGGGGAAAGAGATAGGTCCACAATCCCTTCATAAATCTTTTTGATAGGACAAGATATGTCGCCAGGGTAATCATGGAGAAAAGGCAGGCGATATCGCCGCGGAAAAAGGTCCTGTCCAGGTTCAGATCATTGTGGACCAGAAAGAAACTGCCGAAAAGGACCAGCAGGCTTCCCAGTGCTTCCCGTTTTCCCAGCCGTTCTCCCGCCATTATGAGAAGCAGAAGGGGAGTGACCGCCGGCGTGAGATTGACGATGAGTGTGGAGTGGGCGCTGGGAATCATCCGGGCGCCGGTAATCCAGGTAATAAAGTGGACCGACAGGAGAATTCCGGGGATACAGGGCATCAGAAGATCTCTTGCCGTATAAGGCTCGGAGGCTCTTTTCAGTTCTCTGAGGAAGAAAGGGAAAAGGAAAAAAGCCGCCGCCAGGAGCCGATAGCTGGCAAGGAGTACGGGATCCAGGGTGGAGCTTTTAATGAAATAAACCGAACTGACTCCCAGGATTTCCCCGGCAGACAGGATCAGCAGGCGTAGGGGAGTCGCTCCCGTGTCTTTGGAATTCATGAAAGGCATTGTAAAAGATTCTGTAAAATAATACAATTTCCCCATGGTAATTTACTATCTGGGAACCCTTATATTTTGGATTTTCTTCGTCCTTACCATGGTGCTGAACTTTTTCCTCTCCCTTGTTCTCTGGATATTTACCCGGCCCTTTGACAAGAAAGGAGTCATTCTTCACTATTTCGCCTGTTTCTGGGCATCCCTCTATACCTGGTTCAATCCTTTTCTCAAGCTTACCATTGTGGGGCGGGAAAAGCTGGAGAGGGGAAAGACTTACGTCATCTGTTCCAACCATCGCTCCGTCATGGATATCGTTATTCTCTACAGGCTATTCTTTCATTATAAATGGGTTTCAAAGAAGGAGATTTTTCAGGTTCCCTTTCTGGGGTGGAACATGTATCTCAACCGCTATGTCTATCTGGACAGGAATAAACTATCCAGTCAGAGGCAGATGCTTAAGGACTGTGAAGATCATCTCTCCCGGGGGAGTTCCCTGATTATCTTCCCCGAGGGTACCCGCTCTCCCGACGGTAAAAGGGTGGGGAAATTCCGGGACGGGGCATTTCTGCTGGCAAAGAAAATGCAGTGTGATGTACTGCCCGTAGCCGTAAGCGGCACGGAGGACGTCTTTACCAGAGATATCATCTACCGGAGGAAATATCCCATGAAGATAACCCTTCTCGATCCCATCCCCTGGAACAGGGGTGGAGACAATATCAAGGAGCTGGCCAGGGAGACACGGGAACGTATTGTGGAAACTCTGGAACGGGAAGAGGGAAAAGCTTAATACCCGTCGGACATGGCGCGGTTAAGATCTTTTTTATTCAGCTCGCTGTACACAAACCCGCGCAGTTTCAGATTGTTTTTGATCTCCTGCGGGAAGGGAATGTAGCGCCAGAATATTTCGCGCACGTCCTTGTTTAATTTCTGCATCGCTTCGCTCTCCTTGGTTATCCAGAGAAAGTAATCGTCCTGAAACCGGGCTTTCACATCGCCCTTCATCTTGGCGCTGGTAAACCACTGATAGTAGAAACCGGTCAGCCCTTCCTCCATCCAGTAGTGGGAGGACTTCTCCTTGGCCACTTCCCAGCGGAGGGCGGCGAGAGCGTAAATAACGGCGATTTTAAGATCCTTGGGAAACATGGGAATCACGATTCTGCCCCGGCTGGTGCTGCGGTTGAACTTTTCAAAGGGTTCCCAGCAGATTCCCCGGTCACCGAAGCAGGGAATGATGATCGTATGGGGCACAATCCTGTTGCTCTGCTGGCGAAAAACCCGGCGGAAAATGCCCGGATCCAGTTTTTCGACTTCTGCCATGATGGTGAGAATATTCTCTTTGGTTCCCACCTGGTTAAGATCGGAGTAGAAGTAATTTTTCATAAGAAAGGGAAAGTGATTCCCCTGCCGGCCCACGCATAGCTTATGGGCCTGGCGAAGGCTGTCCACTTCCGCCGCCAGGGCGCTGGAATTCACGACCAAGCTCTCTCCCATTCCGTCGAGCTTGCGTTTCAACACTTCCAGATCCTTGGACGATTCGTTGAGCTTCTGATAATTCTGGCTGATCTCCCTGTCCAGTTTGCTCAGATCGCGCAGAACCTCGAGCATCTGGTTGAGGTAGTTCTTCTGAACCTCCGTATAGGGCGTCTCAAGCTCCGTGAAAATGGAATGGGTTCTATGTTCAAGCAGCTGCTTTACCCGTCCCTCGAGGGTCTGTTCCTTCTGCCGGCGCTGGGTCTGCAGTTTCTGTATGAACATGACATTGGTGGAGTGGGAGCCCTTGGCTTTTTCGAACTGATTCTTAACCTTCTGGGCCGAGGTCTGCTTGGAAATCTGTATTTCATCGGTGGCCAGGGGATTTACCTCTCCCGTACCAACTTTATAGAGCCATTCATCCTGATAATGGAGAGGCTCGCTTATCTTGCTGTCCATAATGATTCTTGACAGCATATCCCGCTGTTCGGGAGAGGTGGTCGTGGGAATAAGGGCCCCGTATCTCAGGGTCAGCTTTTTGGGAAGTTTCAGATCGGAGCCCACTTTCCTGGAAAGGGACTTAAGGTATTCCCAGTAGTTGGTCATCAGCCTCATTCGGAAGGTTGTTTTATCCTGAGGATCGGCAGCCTTGAGAAAGGCGGCGATATTCCTGTGGAGCAGTTCAGCCGCTTCCCCTTCGCCCGCCAGGGCAATTTTATAGTAATTGGGATTGTAGAAATATTTCTGAGGGGGCTGTTCGAAAATTTTCACCTCTTCGAACTCATCTTTCATGATGGTCGGGTCATCGGGCATGGAGTTGGCAATGGAATTTTCACCCATCAGTGAGTTGAAGTCAGGAACGTCCGAGGAAGGGGTTAGACTGTCGTCTAGAAGACTTGCTATATCGGGATCCAATTCTTGAGAAAAATCATCTGAAACCATATCTCCAGTATAATTATTATATGAAGAGAGTCAAGAATGGTCTCGGGGAGTGGAGAAAAGGATAAAAAGTATTTGCTTTTTTATAGGGAAAAAGGTAATAATAAGATCAGATAAAGGAGTGCGATATGGAATCGTCCATTTTTTATGTAACTATCAGAGAGAAGTACGAGGAAAGTCTCAAAGAGTTTTTTCCCTATTTGGCTCCGGAATATAAAAACATCGCCCGTAATTTTACCAAAGGAAAAAAATATCCCGTTCTCTCCGTGGAAAGTATCACACTGGTGGGAGAGGACGATACTAATGTGGATTCGGCCCGTTTTCTTGTCCCCACGGAGAACGGTAATTTTCTATGGGTCCTATCTGAGATTTTCGTATTCGCCGGAACGGAGAAATGAAAATCCTGTCTCCCTCCCGGATGAGACATCTGGAAGGGGAGGCGGAACAACAGGGGTTACCTTCCTCTATTCTTATGGAACGGGCGGCGCAGGCCGTATTCCAGCTTATCCGTAAAGATTATCCCTCACTCTCCGGGCCTGTGCTGATTGTTTGCGGCAGAGGCAACAACGGGGGGGACGGGCTTGCTCTGGCCACTCTGCTCAATCCCCATGGACAGGTATGTCTTGCCCTGGGGGAACCGGAAGAGGGTTCTCTCGGAGCTTTCCATCTTGCCCGCTGCCGTGAAATGGGTATAACCGTAGAAGGACCAGAATGGTTTCTGGCACAGAAAAGCGAGGATTACTCCCTCATTGTCGATGCCCTTCTGGGTACGGGACTGAACCGGCCTGTATCGGGAACCACAGGGCGGATTATAGATAAAATCAACCGTTCGGGAAAGCCTGTTGTCAGTGTTGATATTCCCTCGGGAGTCAACGGGTTGAACGGACGGATCGAAGGTACGGCGGTCAGAGCGGATAAAACGGTTACCTTCGGCCTCCCCAAGGGGGGGAATCTTCTGTATCCCGGGTTCGGTCGGGGAGGAGACCTCAATCTTTCCTCCCTGGATATATCCCCGGAGTTAAGGGAAAAAGAGACTTCTCTCTTCCGTATAAACGAGCCTGAGGCCCTGCCGGCAAGAGAGCCGTCCGGACATAAAAGTACCTGGGGCTCTCTTCTCTTTGTCGGCGGTTCATCCCGTTACGGGGGGGCGCCTCTGTTTGCTTCCTCCGCCTTTCTGAAAAGCGGAGGCGGATTCGTAAATCTTGTGATTCCCGAAAGTCTCTCCCTTCCCATGATGATCGGACTCCCCGAAGCCGTCCAGCATCCCATGCCCGCCCTGAGAGGGCCCTTTCTGGGGATGGGTCATCTGGAGGAAATCCAGGAGATGGCCTCGGGAAAGCGTATCCTCCTTCTCGGGCCGGGAATGGGGCTTGAAGAGGAAACCGGCGAACTGGTGCGGGAACTCGTTCGCACCTCATCGATACCTGTCATCGTCGACGGAGACGGATTAACCCATCTGGCCGGTCACGAAGAGCTGGCCCGGCAGCAACGTCTCTATATGACGCCCCATCCCGGGGAGGCCGCCCGGCTTCTGAAGACAGGTCCCGCCGATATCGAATCCGACCGCCCGGGCGCGGTAAGGGAACTGGCCGAGAGATACGGAGCTACTGTCGTTCTGAAGGGGGCCCATTCCCTTATCGCCGCTCCCGGGGAGGATATCCGAATGAACCTTACCGGGGATACGTCCCTGGCTACGGCCGGCTCGGGCGATATCCTCGGCGGCATCTTGGGAGCCATGCTCGGAATGGGGCTGATGGGCGGCGATGCCCTCGGAACGGCTGTGTTTCTTCACGGTCTTGCCGGAGAAGAGGCGGGAACACGTCTGGGGCAGGATAGCGTGCTTGCTTCGGATATTCTGGATGCCCTTCCCTCGGCCGTCAGAAATTACCGTTCCGATTTCAGCCGCTACCGAAGCGGATTGAACGGGCGCATAGGCATCATTCCGTGAATCCCTACATCCTCTATGAAGACAGGGATATCCTTATCGCGGATAAACCGGGAGGACTGCTGTCCGTTCCGGGCCGGGGGCCGGAGAAACAGGACTGCCTTGTCAGACGGCTGATGGAAGATTATCCGGAACTCCTTGTGATTCACCGGCTGGACCAGGGGACATCGGGGCTGATGGTCTTTGGCCGCAACCGGGAAGCCCAAAGATCATTGGGCCGTTCTTTTGAGGATAGGGTAATCCGAAAAGAGTATGAAGCCCTTCTTCTGGGCACTCTTCCATCCGAACAGGGCAGGGCCGAATTTTTCCAGCGGCTGGACGTCGAAAACCGTCCTTATCAGATTCTTGATGAGGAAAGGGGAAAGAAAGGTATTACCGAGTGGAGGGTCAAAGACGTATTTGAGCGGGGAGACCGCTCCGTGAGCCGGGTGCGCTTTTTTCCATTGACCGGGAGAACCCATCAGCTGCGTCTGCATTCCCGGGAACTGGGAGCACCCATCGGGGGAGATCCTCTCTACGGATACGGAGAAGACGCTCAGTTCCCCCGGCTTATGCTTCATGCGGCTTTACTGGCCTTTCCCCATCCACGGACGGGGTATGACTTCTGCATCCGCCTGTCCGTCCCCTTCTGACTTCTATCTGTCCAGCCGACCCAGCAGTTTGACCAGCTGCGATTTATCGATAAGGTCGATAAGACGGGCTTCTACGAAGTTTGTCGATTCCGTGCTGAATGATCCGGGGCTCAGGTAGAATCCACGCCCGGCATGGACCTCCTTCATCCTGGCGTACAGTTCTCTGACGCTCAGTTCCCCCAGATGTCCTTCCGTCCTGCCGAAGCGAAAGAGAATCACATCTTCCCATTTGCGGGCCCGGACCTCGGTCAGCATATCCACATAGTTGTTCTGGGCGACTTTGATATCCATTACCTTTATTTTTGCATCGGGAATGATGATGTTGGTCAGCTGGCGGCACAGGGTGTTGAAATCGCTTATGGACGCCCTCAAGTAAAGGCGAAGTTTCTTATTGCGGTTCAGTTCGGTATACTGTTTGATAAGGTTGTCCGCGTCCTTATAGCCCGGATTCAGGGACGAAAGGGTATTAAGGGATTCCAATGCGCTGGTCAGATCTCCCATATGGTTGAAGGCATTGGCCTGGCGATAGAGAAGTTCCTGATGTATGGCAGGCTGGATCGTCTCATGGCGCAGTCCGATTCCGTAATCGGTGGCGGCCTTCGGGTGCTCGTTTCTTTTCTGATATATCGTCCCGGCGTAAAGAGCCGAATTCGGTCCCCAGAGAGGGTCGGCTCGCAGATGGGTGTAAAATTTCAGGGCCAGATCATGCTGATTGAGTTCGTAATAACAGCAGGCCAGGGCAAAGACGGCTTCCTTATCCTCCGGATGGCTGGTAATTCGCTGTTTAAGATAGGACTGGGCTTCCCTGTATTTTTTCAGTTTGAAAAGAGCCTGTCCGTAATATTTGAGCGACTCTTCATGATCGGGCTGAACGGCTATCGCCCTTTTGAGAAACAGCATGGATTTTTCATAGGCCTTGCGAAGATATTCCAGTTTCCCCAGGGAGGCGTTAATCTCAAAGCGGTCGGGATGTTTCTCCCGGGCGAATGCCAGGGCTTTATAGGCTTCCTTATATGATTTGCAGTGCATGCATGAAAGCCCGTAGTTCAGGTTGATTTCAAAATCGTCCAGGCTGGAATCCAGGGCGGCCGAATCTAAAAGAAGCCTGTATGTTTTCATGGCTTTGTCGTAATTACCCATATCGTAGTGAACATCGGCTATGATTTTCAGAGCTCCTCTGTCCTTGGGGTTGCTGGCCAAGCGTTTGTTGGCTTCCGACAGGAGGGTCTTCTGATCTTTTTCCATATTCTGACCGCGTTTATTTTTTACCGCGTTGGCTATTAAAGAAAAGACAACAAAGAAGAGAACCACAATAATTGAGACTGGAATGATGTAGGAAACCATTATTGAATTATCCATAAACAGATGGCCTTTTGTCAAGAAAAATAGAAAGAGTTGGCAAATTAATTGACAAATCCCATACGAATGTTTAGGATCAACCTATGGACGAAGTAAACAATCGTCATATCTGCCTTAAACTGGCCGATAGATCTCTATATAGTCTTTATAATTACGGCCAGGCGGGGGAGAGACTGATCGTCCTTTCTCCGGCCTCGGAAAGCCAGGATAAAAACGAAATCTCCCTCTTTGACTGCACGGGAGATAAAAAGATACTGCTCAGGGATATCCTTCTGGAAAATCCGGGGGATATGAAACTGAAATTTTCCCTCGGTCAGGGATACCTTTCCTACAGAATAATGAACCTTTCCGGAGTGCTTCTGGATAAAGGACTCATCGAACTGCTTCCCGAAAGTGAAGAGACAGGTCTTTCCCTTGATACGGAAGGGAGAAGGGATGTTCCCCGGGAGAGGAAGCGCCGTTCTCCCCGAAAGGGCTGGGTCCTCTTTTCCGTATTCCTGTCCCTCGGTATTCTTTTCTTCGGCAGTATGGTGATGGTAAGCCGGGCCGAGAGAAAAGAGCTTCCCCCCCTTATTACCTCGGAGATGCCTCCCCGCTGATTTATGAATAGAAAATACCTTCCTTTTTTTCTGCCCCTGATGGCAGGCCTATCATTTATTATCCTTCCCCTCTACGGTCAGGAGGAACTGGTCCGCTCCGCCGCGGAGGAGTTTTACTTCCGCTCCTTTGAGGAGAGCGGGGGAGAAGAGCTTTTACTGATTTCCGCGGAAGAGATGGTCTATCCCTGGTCCGGTCTGGCCCTGATGGAGTTGTCCCATTCCTATCTGGAAAGGCCCGTGCCCCCTTCTCTGGGAAAGATCTACCGGCTGTGGAAAAAATATGTCGGCCGTTACGGTTATGACGATTATTCCGAGGGCATACGGGAAAAGGTCAGTCTCCTTTCCGATCATGATCCGGAACGTTCTCCCCTGGTCAAACCGGGAACGGGCAAGGCATTTTACACCAGCCTTTATCATTATGCTCAGGGGGACGGCGAGGACCCGTCTCCCCTCTATGAGTACCTGGATGAAGTTACCGACGGGGAAGAGCTCTCCTTTGTCCTATACTATCTCGGCAGCCGGGGTATTATGGCGGATCTTCCCCGGCCTTTTACTGAATGGCTCACCCTGAAACTTCTGGTGCAGGAGGGGGAGTACCGATTGGCGGCTGACAGGGCTGCCGAACTGGAAACCTACCCCTTTCTGGGAGAGTATGCCGGCTATTACCGTGATCTCTGGCATGTCGTTCTTACCCACCGGGACAGGGAAAGAATCCTCGAAGACTGGTACGGCAGGAGAGACTCGCTCCGGGGGGAGGCCAGGTGGTCTCTTCTTTTCCATTCCGCCCTCTGCCGCAGAAGCATGCAGCACTATTATACAAGCGGGACATTACTGACCGAAGCGCTTGACTGGGCCGTCTCTTCCTCTGATTACGACAGAACTCTCTGGTACTGGCTGGACGTGCTGGATAAAAGGGGAGAGAACCTTGCCGCAGCTCTGGGAGAGAAAGCCTTTCTCTGGCATGACTCTGTCTTTTTTGATGATCTTGTGGACAGGGCGGCATCGGACAGTGTCTATATGGGACGATGGAGAGACCTTCTTTCCCTGGAGGAAGCCCTTGGGCAGTGGGGCTCCGGTGAGAGCCGGGACCGTCTCGGCTGGATCGTTGCCATGGGCGGCAGGGAGGGATTCCTTTCCTTGTCCGAAGAGGATATAAGCAGCCGGCTGGAAAAAATCGCCGAAAGAAACCTGGGATCTCTCTACACTCTGATGGCCCAGTATCAGACCGGAGGGAAAATCCGCTATTATCATAGTCTTGATGAGGCGGGCTACCGCGAGGTCTCCCGGTATGAACCCTTGTTAAGCGTCGTCTTTACGGGACTTGTCGCCAGAGACAATATACAGGGTGCCCGGCTCTGGTATGAACGATACGCATCGAGACTCTCCTGGGACAGCCGGAGAAAATACGCCTATCTTCTCAGGAGAAACGGGGACAGTCTGGGAAGTATCCGTGTCATAGGCAGTCTGAGCCGCAGTACCGGCTATCTCTCTTCCCGGGAGGATCTGAACCTGCTTTACCCCCTTGAATACGCCGGTTCCCTTGAATACTGGTGCCGCGAATACGATCTTTCCCTTCCCTTTTTTCAGGCCCTTGTCAAGACAGAAAGCGGTTATGACAAGGATATCGTGAGTTATGCCGGCGCTGTGGGCTTGAGTCAGCTGATGCCGGCCACGGCGGAGGAGAGAATGGAGCTCATGGGGCTCCAGGGGGCAAGTCTGACCGAACCGGATATCAATATCGCCCTGGGAACCGGCTATATGAGATGGCTCTATGACAGGGAATATATCGGTTCCTCCGTTCAGGCAGCCGCCGCCTATAACGGCGGTCCGGGCTCGGTCAGAAAGTGGAACAGAGCCATGGCCGGTTATCCCATGATTCTGTACATGGAGGGTATTCCTTTCACTCAGACGAGGGATTACGTGAAGTCCCTTGTTCAGGGAGCTCTGGTGTACTGTTTTCTCTATGAAGACATACCTCAGGAGCGGATATTGACGGATCTTCTTCCCGAACTGGCGGAATAGGGGGAAAATATAATTCATCTCATATAATTTTTATACAAACTGGGGTATATTACAAACACCAATTAATTTGAGGAGCAACAATGACATATCTGCAGGGAATTATACTGGGCATTATTCAGGGTATAGCCGAATTCCTACCTATTTCCAGTTCGGGCCATCTTATGGTGCTTCGGGAAGTCATGGGACTGGGAGACGTTCCCACCCTTTTTGATATACTTTTACATATCGCCACCCTTATTGTGGTTATCTATATGTATCGCAGCAGAGTGAGCCGTCTGATAATTGTTCTCATCCGTTTTCTGGGAAGAAAGACCACCGGAGAGGACAGTGCCGACCTGCGGATGATCCTTTTTGTCCTTCTCTCCACCTTTGTGACGGGCATCATGGGAATCAGCTTTGAAAAGCTGGGTGTCATAGATAATATGACGGTTACGTCCCTGGCATTTCTCGGAACGGGCATACTGCTTCTCTCCACTCTTTTTGTCAAACCTCAAAGGGGATACGATAAATTGAAAGGGAGTGATTCTCTTCTCATCGGATTTGCCCAGGGCATCGGAACAATCCCCGGAGTCTCCCGTTCCGGCAGCACCATATCCGCTGCCATGCTGGGAGGTGTGGACAGGGAAACCGCAGGGGAGTACTCCTTTATCATCTCCATACCCGCCATTCTGGGCGCTCTCGTTCTGGATATGGGCGATGCGGGCAGTCTCATGTCCCAGATCCCTTTGGGGGTAATGATAACGGCTTTTCTAGTGACCGTGGTTTCCGGGTATTTCGCGCTCTCTCTTCTTCTGAAGCTTCTTCAGAAAGGGACATTCTATTTCTTCAGTTTTTATCTGATTCCTCTGGGACTGTTCTCATTTTTCTTTCTTCGGTAGAGTCAGATTATAGGGCAGCCATGATCGGGGAGAACCGGCGCTTCAGTTCTTCCCTGAAATCATTGATGCTGCCGTCAAAGGTACAGCCCGAAGCCTTGGGGTGGCCGCCTCCCCCGTATTCACGGGCGATTTCCCCCACATTGATATCGCAGGAGGATCGGAAACTGACGGACAGTTCTCCGGGACGGCTTTCCTTGGCCAGGGCAATGACCAGGGCACCCTTCACACTCTGAAGCTGTTTGTAAAGGGTGCCTGAGTCCCGCTCGGATTCTCCGTATTCAATGAAATCTTCCTTTCTTTCCCAGGTAAAAAGAAGCCTGCCGTCGAAAAGGGATTCCGTTCTGTTAAGGATTTTGCCCAGATGCTTCTGAGAGATGAGGCTGCGGCCCGAATAGATACGCCGGTGAAACTCGGTAGGGGAGATACCCCTTTTCATGAGCCGGTGGATCTTCAGGAATACCCCGTCGTGGATATGCTCTATATGGCGGAAATAGTCCGTATCGGTACAGAATCCGAAGAAAATATAGTCAGCCTCTTCCCCGGTCATATCAAGGGGAGAAGCTTCGATAATATCCTGAATCAGCAGGGTGGTGGAGGGAGAGTCCGGATCTACATAGCGGTAATTTCCGCCTCCCTCACCCGAAGCGTGATGGTCGACTACGATCAGGGGAAAATGGGAATAGGGCGATAGATCAAGCCCCGTTCTCTCCACAGAGGAGCAGTCCAGAAGGACAAGAGCCGTGCTTCCTTCATCCAGTCTTTCCGGGCGGGGAAGCCTGTCGGTAAATTCTACTGCCCATTCGGCAATTTCCGGTCTTCTGAAAGGTCCGTGGGAGATAAGGCGCACCTGTTTGCCCTGCCGTTTCAGAAAAGAGGAAAGGGCCAGCTGAGACCCGAGGCAATCGCCGTCGGGATCTTCATGGCCCAGAATGAGAAAACTTTCGTACCGTAAGAATGCTTCCTGTACTTCCTTCAAGAAATATCAGTAATTCAGGCGGAAGTCATCGAAGGAAACGGCGAACTGCTCGGAATAATCCTTTGTTCTGTCCAGCGTTCCCCAGGAGGTATGGAATTGATTGTCTATCAGATACAACCTGACGTGATCAATTTTCCCGTCTTTATAGTAAGCCGTTAAATAGGGGTACTGAGGACCTTCTCCCCATACAATCTGGGCAGGTCCGGTATTCCCTTTCTGGAACCAGTCCATGGGCATGTAGACGGCGAAAAGATCTCCGTTAGGCTGGTAGTATTCTACTCTGTATCCATCGGGATGGGGAGATACGCGGTAAATCATGAGGTTAACTGAGTAGTAGTCAGACTCCAGATCAGTCCCTTTCCAACTGTCGACTGCATCCTGAGCAGCAAGAGTAAAGGGTATGATCAAGCCCAACAGGCTTATAATTATGATAGCTCTCTTCACTTGAAGGCCTCCCTAAGGCAATGAATAACTAAATTGATTATCCAATATATTCTCTCTAATTTCAAGAAGAAAATTTATTTTGTTCGCGCAAAATCCGGAAAGAGAAAGGCCAGAGCTTCTTCAACGGAATGGAAAAAATGAAAGGACATTATTTCTTTGACCTCGTCGGGAAGCTCTTCCGCATCTTTGCGGTTTTCTTCGGGAAGGAGAACATTGGTGAATCCGTTTCGATGGGCCGCCAGTACTTTTTCCTTGACTCCTCCGATGGGAAGCAGCCTGTCCGTCAGAGTTATTTCTCCCGTCATGGCCGTATTTTCCCTAATGGGGGCTCCGGTGGCAGCCGAGAAAAGGGCCGATGTCATGGTTATACCGGCCGAGGGTCCGTCCTTAGGGATGGCTCCTTCGGGGACATGGATATGGATATCCTTTTCCTTGTGGAAATTGGGGTCAATGCCGAATTTCTCTCCGTTAGCCCGCAGGTATGAGAGGGCTATCTGGGCGCTCTCTTTCATCACGTCGCCCAGTTTTCCCGTCAGCATCAGTTTTCCATCTCCCGGCAGGAGAGCCACTTCCACGGGCAGGACCCGCCCGCCGACCTCCGTCCAGGCAAGGCCGATGGAGATTCCCGGTTTCTTATTGCTCTTCAGGTCGGACTCATGAAAAATCGGCTGTCCGAGATAATCGCGCAGCTCCTCTTCCTTCACGACACAGTTCAATTCATCAAGGTTGATTATTCCTTCCCGTTCCAGTCTGGTCATAACCGTGGGCGTATCATGGTTTTCATCGTTCTTCAGAACAAAACGCCCCGGCTTCGTCTGGTATTGATGCATGGAACTGCGCAGAATTTTCCTTATCACTTTGGCGATCTGTTTATCCAGATTGCGGACTCCCGCTTCCATTGTGTAAGAGGCGATAATGGTTTTCAGGGCATCCTCGGAGAACACAATTTCCGTACCCTTGAGTCCATGGGCTTTCAGCTGTTTGGGAATTATGAATTCCCTGGCTATATTGTACTTCTCAATATCGGTATATCCGGAGATTTCAATGATTTCCATACGGTCCAGCAGGGGACGGGGAATATTGTGAAGAGAGTTGGCCGTCGTTATGAACATGACATGGGAGAGGTCGTATGGTACTTCCAGGTAATGGTCGCCGAAAGTGCTGTTCTGCTCGGGATCGAGCACTTCCAGAAGAGCCGCCGCCGGGTCTCCCCTGAAATCATTGGACATCTTGTCAATTTCATCGAGCAGAAAAACGGGATTGGAGGTGGAAGCCTTTCTCAGGGACTGGATGATTTTTCCGGGAAGGGCGCCCACATAGGTCTTCCGGTGTCCTCTTATTTCCGCTTCATCACGGACTCCGCCCAGGGAAATCCGTACAAACTCCCTGTTGAGAGCTCTGGCAACGGAACGGCCCAGGGATGTCTTTCCCGTACCGGGAGGGCCGACAAAACAGAGGATGGGACTCTTGGAGTATTCATTCATCTGCCTTACGGCGACAAAATCTATAATCCGCTCCTTGGCTTTCTTTAAATCGTAATGATCCTGGTCAAGAATCATCGTTGTTTCGGCAAGATTGTTTCGGTCCCGGGAGTAGCTGTTCCAGGGAAGATCGACGATCCATTCCAGATAGGTTCTCAGGACTCCCGATTCGGGAGACATGGGCTGCAGTTTGGCCAGCCGCTTCAACTCCCTCTCCGCTTTGCTTTTTACTTCGCCGGGAAGGGGTTTCGAAGCGAGAGCTTTTTCCAGATCCTTAAGATCGTTTCCCTCGTCCCCTTCAGTGCCCAGTTCTCTGTTGATCTCTTTGAGCTGTTCGTTGAGGAAATACTCTTTCTGGGTCCTTTCCATTTTCTTCCGGACCCGGGAATCGATATTTTTCTTAAGAGAAAGAAGCTCTTTTTCCATTTCTATGGCGGTATTGAGCTCTTTCATCACTTCGGTGACATTGCCGTTCTGCAGGTATCCCGCCTTCTGGGCGGGTGAGAGATTGAGGGAGGAACAGATATGACCTATCAGTTTGCCCGGCGTATCGGCTTTTTCCACATGGGAAAGGACTTCCTTGGGGATCTTCCTTTTCGTTGAGGCGAACCCGTTAAAGGACTCCTTGAGGCTCTGCATCTGGAGAGCCATGGCAGTATTGCTGCTTTCCGAGGGGAAATCCAGTTCCTGGATCCGTGCCGTAAGTACGTCGTTCTTCTGAATTACGGCACTGATCTCGGCCCGGGACCGTCCTTCCACGAGCACCCGCATCTTTCCGTCGGGCAGCTTCAGTACTTGAAGAACATGGCAGAGCGTTCCGATTGTAAAAAGGGAACCGAGACCCGGGTTATCCCCCTCATCCTTCTGGAGAGTCACTATTATGTCGCGTTCCTTTTTCAGAGCGTAATCAAGAGCGTCGAGTGAAGATTTCTGAGAAAGGAAGAAAGGAATGACAGTAAAGGGAAAAACCACCAGATCCTTCATGGGGATCAGGGGAATTTCCCTTTTGGGGCTACGCTGTAATCTGCCTAGTTTCATCTAGTTTATCATCATCGGATTTCAGGAACTTCTCCGGGTCGGTTATGATGACGGGTTCCTTGTCTTCTGCTATGACTTCCCGGGTAATTATAACCTGTTTGGCGCCCTGGATAGACGGAAGATCGTACATGATATCCATCATGGAAGCCTCCACAATGGAGCGCAGTCCTCTGGCACCGGTTTTTCTCTCGATGGCCTTCTCTGCAATAGCCTCAATGGCGGCTTCTTCGAAGCGCAGATCAACATCATCAAGACTCAGGGAAGCCTTATACTGACGAAGAATGGAATTTTTGGGTTCCGTTATGATTCTCTTCAGGTCTTCCTTTTTCAGGTTATTCAGGGAGACATTTATGGGAAGACGGCCGATAAACTCGGGAATAAGACCGAATTTGATTAAATCGTCCGGCTGAAGATGATCGAATACCTCGGAAAGATCCTTGTCTTCCAGGTTTCTTACGTCCGCACCGAATCCCATGGAGTGTTCGGAAATACGCTGCTCAATAATCTTCTCCAGGCCGACAAAAGCGCCGCCGCAGATAATGAGAATATTGGACGTATCTATTTTCAGCATCTCCTGATTGGGGTGTTTTCTTCCGCCCTGGGGAGGTACGGAAGAGACAGTTCCTTCAATGATTTTCAAGAGAGCCTGCTGAACGCCTTCTCCCGAAACATCACGGGTAATGGAGACATTTTCTCCCTTGCGGGATATTTTATCAATTTCGTCTATGTAGATGATTCCCCTCTCGGCCGCGGCGATATTATTATCTGCCGCCTGGATGAGCTTCAGGAGAATATTTTCCACGTCTTCGCCCACATAACCGGCTTCGGTAAGTGTGGTCGCGTCGGCAATGGCGAAGGGTACTTTCAGTTTACGGGCCAGTGTCCGGGCCAGGTGGGTTTTTCCCGTACCGGTAGGTCCTATAAGAAGAACATTGGACTTTTCCAGTTCAACATCTTCCTTGTTGAGCTTGCTTTTCTGGTTGATCCGCTTGTAGTGGTTGTAGACGGCAACGGAAAGGGCCTTTTTCGCCTGATCCTGTCCAATGACATAGTCATCCAGATAAGCCTTGATATCATGGGGCGTGGGCAGCTCTTCAACAAACTCATGGGGAGTCTCGACTTCGTCGGTCTCGTCCATGAGAATGCGGTTACAGACTTCCACGCATTCATCGCAGATATAAACGCCGATACCGGCTATAAGTTTTTTTACTTTGTCGGAAGATCTTCCGCAAAAGGAACAAACCTTGGTTTCTTTTCCTTTACTTCGGGCCATATTAACCCTCCCTTGTCAGAATCTTGTCGACTATGCGGTATTCCACAGCTTCCGATGCGGACATGAAAAAGTCGCGTTCCATGTCATCGGCAATTTTTGATTCGTCATGGCCGGTATTATTGGCAAAATAGCCTATGAGCATTTTCTTGAGTCTGATGATTTCTCTGGCCTGTATGCCGATATCCCGGGCCTGGCCCTGAACGCCTCCCCAGGGCTGGTGAATCATCACCCGCGAAGAGGGGAGGGCAAGCCTTTTACCGGGCGCACCGCCTGCGAGCAGAACGGCGCCCATGGACGCCGCCTGGCCCATGCAGATTGTCTGCACGTCAGGTTTGATATACTGCATGGTATCGTAGATAGCCAGACCGGCCGTAACCGATCCGCCGGGGGAGTTTATGTACAGGTTTATGTCCTTGCCCGGATCCTGTGATTCCAGGAAGAGAAGCTGTGCCACGACCAGGTCGGCAGAAACGTCGTTGACTTCCCCGTCCAGGAAAATGATCCTGTCCTTGAGCAGGCGGGAGAAAATATCATAAGCACGTTCCCCGATGCTGGTCTGTTCGACAACGGTAGGCACAAGATTGCTGTTACGAAAATCCATTTATTACCTCATATGGTACGTTTCGGCTCTTACCAAACGTACGGTTACTTAAGTGTGGCTTGGCACAGCCAAACGCACGTCTATTAGTTTATAAAGTCATCAAAGTCGATTTTCTCGCCTTTGGTAACTTTAGCTTTCTCAATCAGCAGATCGATGAGCTTTGTTCGGCTGATCTCACTCTTAAGATAATCAATCATACCGTTCTGAGTAAAGGTATTTTTTATATCTTCCAAGCTCATGCTGTACATTTTAGCCTGTTTTTCCAGTTCCTCGTCCACATCCTTGTCGGAAACTTCGATAGTCTCCTTATCAAGAATATAACCCAGGATAAGCTGATTTCTCAAGTTTTTTTCCGAATCTTCACGCCAATCGTTCAGCATATCGTCTTTTGTGCGGCCCTGAGCGGTCAGAATGGGCAGAATCTGTTCTTCGGGCATACCGAACTGCTGGAGAAAATTACGCCAGTTGTTTTCCAGTTCCTGTTTTACCATAGACTCGGGAATGTCGAAAGTCGCGGTTTCACGGAGTTTTTCGAGAAGCTGTTCGGTCATTCTGTTTTTGGAGATTCCCTCAACCCTGTCTTCCAGCTGTTTTTTGGTCGCATTGCGCAGATCTTCAAGGGTTTTGTAATCTTCAGAGACGTCCTGGGCAAAGTCGTCATCCAGTTCGGGAAGAATACGCTCTTTAACAGCGGTGATCTTCACCTTTATCAGTTTTTTCTGACCGGCCAGTTCGGAAATTTCGAAATCTTCGGGATAATCCTTTTCGATGGTTTTCTCGCCGCCGACTTTCATTCCCTTGATTTCTTCGTCAATTTTATAGTAGTTCTGTCCGGTTCCCTGGGTAAAGACGAAGTCTTCCCGGGCGGTACCTTCGATTTCATTGCCCTCAGCGTCAACTTCTGCATAGCTCATGGTGACGATGTTGTCTTTGGCAATGGTCTTGCTGGCCTTGTCCTGGACAATGGCATTCTGCTCGCGGAGTTTTTCCAGCTCGGCGGTTTCGTGCTTCTTCAGGATCTTGACCTGGGGCTCCTCTACTTCAATGCCGTCCCATTTTTCCAGATTGATAGTGGGGAATACATCATAAACAACTTCGAAGCAGAAATCCTCACCGGCCTTCATTTCCGGTTCACCCTGAAGGGCGGGAGCGTCGTAGCCCAGGGGCTGATCTTCCTTTTCCAGATCTCCGATGGCTTCCTTGAAAGCGTTGTCGATAAGCTGGCCGGAAGCTTCCTGCATAATACCTTCACCATACTTTTTCTCGATGACGGAGACAGGTACTTTACCTTTTCGGAAGCCTTTGATCTGAATTTCCTTGCTGTACTTGGACAGAAGATCCTTATAAGCTTTGGAGGTTTCCTCTCCGTTTACAGTGACAGTCAGTTTTACCGATGAGTTTTCCTGTTTCTCAACTTTTTTTTCGGCAATCATCCCAATATCCTCTCTTTCCTTTTATAAGGTTATTCTCTTGGATTGAATAACATATATGAAAAAAAAGCGACCCATCATACAACGGGTCGCTATTGTTTCTTAAAAAATCTTTGCGAGAGAAGGGACTTGAACCCTTACGCCATAGGCACTGGTTCCTAAGACCAGCGTGTCTACCAATTCCACCACTCTCGCCGGTATACTCGTTTAATTAAAAGGACATGGGTAAAAGCTGTCGCTATTACCCATGTCCTTTTGAGCCGTGAAGGGATCGAACCTTCGACCCACAGATTAAGAGTCTGTTGCTCTGCCAGCTGAGCTAACGGCCCATGAAAAAAATATACTACAGTAGATGCGGTGCACCTGTCAATACGCCCAGCAGGATTCGAACCTGCGACCTACGGATTCGAAGTCCGGCGCTCTATCCAGCTGAGCTATGGGCGCTCCCGCAAGGGGTGAATGACGGGACTCGAACCCGCGACAATCAGAACCACAATCTGACGCTCTACCAACTGAACTACATTCACCGCGCGCTGGATGATATTATTAGAAATCGTTTTTTTTGTCAATAAATATATCTGAATATTTTGACTTTTTTTAAATCACCCCCTGTCCGGCCTTTTTCTCCCGATTTTCCGACCGGATCATTCCGGGTAGACGAGCCGGCTTTTATCGGCTTTGTTCAATACTTCTCCCAGGAATTTGTCACTTTCGAATTTGGCCATGGGAAGGTCCATGGAAAGATAGTGTCCGCACTCCACGGCCGAGGCTCCCGGGATCTTTCCTTCGAAGTCCGCCATGAATCGGTACATCTCTTTTAAAAGATCCACAATCTCGCTTGATTCAAGATCTCCCTTAAGGAGGAGGTAGAAACCTGTCTGGCAGCCCATGGGACCGAAATAGATGGTTTTATCAGCCCAGGTGGGATGGTTTCTCAGGAAGGTGGCGCCTAGATGCTCGATGGCATGCATGATGGCGCAGTCCATCACCGGTTCCCTGTTGGGTCTTTTCATCCTTATATCAAAGGTGGTTACTGTTTCCGATCCCACTTCGTCTTTTCTAGAGACATAAACGCCTCTTCTCAGTTTATTATGATCGACGGAAAAACTTGCGATCCGTTCCATATTATCCGACATGTTTTTTTCCTCCTGCCTATGGATATTAAGTATACCAATTCGAAAGAAAAAATCAAATAAGAAATGGTATGTTCTCTCCCGGGGAACATCAAAGGGTAAACGTGATAATGCTGATAGGAGATGAGGTCCAGGGAGAATGAAAAATCCCGGCCGAAAGACTTATCGTTAGAATACTAAAAAAAGAATGATGTGATAATAGGAGGTGTGTGAGGTGAATATCCTCTGTATCCGGAAAATATGGGCTGAGATACGTCAATGTTGACAGATTTAACCCTTAGTGTTATAAATAAAATAATTTCATAAAAGGAGCTTTTCTATCAGAGTTAGCAAAAATGAAAAAAAACTGTCACTGGATCTGCACCCCGTCGTATTTTATACTTCCGCAGCCATCATTATAGGGTTTGTTATCTTTTCCGTACTGTTCAACCAATCCCTGGGTAATATCTTTAATCCCCTGCTTAACGGGATTTCTACAAACGCAGGGTGGTTTTTCACCCTTTCAATTAATTTCATACTTCTTTTTATTCTCTACCTGATGTTCAGCCAATACGGTAATATCCGTCTGGGCGGCGATGATGCTGAACCGGAGTTCAGCACGATGAGCTGGTTCGCCATGCTTTTTTCCGCCGGCATGGGAATCGGACTTCTTTTTTACGGCGTAGCCGAACCTATGTTCCATTTTATCCACCCCCCCGTACCATCCGGAACTGCGGCCGAGACGGCAAGAAGAGCCATGGGGTTTACCTTTCTTCACTGGGGACTTCATCCCTGGGCCGTTTATGCCCTGGTCGCCCTGGCACTCGCCTTTTTCAGCTTCAACAAGGGGCAGCCCCTGTCCATCAGATCGATTTTCTACCCCCTTCTGGGTGACCGGATTAATGGCGGTTGGGGAAATCTTATCGATATTCTGGCCACAGTCGCCACTCTCTTCGGCGTCGCCACATCCCTGGGATTCGGTGTTCAGCAGATAAATGCCGGTCTGAATCACCTCATCGGTCTGCAGCAGAATTCCCTTGTGCAGCTTCTTCTGATCGCCGGCATCACGACCATAGCCACTATTTCTGTTGTCAGAGGTCTGGACGGGGGAATCAAAAAATTGTCGGAAATAAATATCTGGCTGGCCATGGGACTGCTGCTGTTCGTGCTTCTGACAGGGCCGACACTCTTTATCTTCAACGGATTTCTGGAGAATATTGGAGCTTATCTGCAGAACTTTTCTCAGATGGCCACCTGGAACGAGACTTTCGAGAACACCAGCTGGCAGAACTCCTGGACTGTGTTCTATTGGGCCTGGTGGATCGCCTGGTCTCCCTTTGTGGGGATGTTTATCGCCCGGGTCTCCCGGGGCAGGACCATTCGGGAATTTCTCATGGGTGTTCTGGCCGTGCCGACCCTGGTTACCTTCCTGTGGATGACGGTTTTCGGGAACTCCGCCCTTTATATCGAGCTGTTCAAAGACGGCGGACTGGCAGAGGCGGTCACCGAGAATGTTCCCCTCTCCCTTTTTCTTCTGCTGGAGCATTTTCCTTTGACGCCGGTCACCTCCGTTCTGGGGGTTCTGGTGGTTATCAGCTTCTTCGTGACCTCATCCGATTCGGGTTCCATGGTTATTGATATTATTACGGCCGGGGGAAATCCCGATCCTCCCATTCCCCAGAGGCTTTTCTGGGCTATCCTGGAGGGGGTTGTGGCGGCTGCTCTGCTTCTCAGCGGAGGTCTGGAGGCTTTACAGTCCGCCGTAATTACCACCGGTCTGCCCTTCGCCGCCGTTCTTCTCCTTCTCTGTTTCAGTCTGAAGAAGGGATTGAACGAGTACACCGGCGTGCAGACTTTCACGTTGAAGACCGGGAAGGTTAAACCCCATCGTTTTCAAATTGAGAGCGGTGAGGCTCCCTTCGTGAAATTCAAGAAGAAACCCCGGAAGAAGGAGGAGGAGAATGTATAAGAATATCAGTCAGAAATTCTCGGGCAGCTGTTTTCTGCTGGTGCGCCAGAGGGAAGATTCCGTACTGTTCCTCGGAACAGCCTTTGTTATCCATGAGGAGGGCTACCTTCTGACCACGTCCCATCTGCTCGAAGATAATTACGATGGGCTCATGGCCGCCCGGCCGAACAACCCCGAAGAGTTTTCTCCCCTGAGCATGGAGACCGTCTCGGCCATTCCGCTGGACGTAATCAAGGTTGACCATAAGGATAACACCGCTCTTCTCAAGTTCGCCCGGAACATGAAGATCGAGACTCCCGACCATCTGGTGGGGGCGCCGGAAAATGTTCTGCTGGGAAGTTCCGTGCTCTGTTTCGGATTTCCCTTCGGCCATCGGGATCTCCACAATCTGGCCGTTCAGAGTTCCGTCGTGAGCTCAAAAGTCTCCCTGTCCGACAGGACGAATCTTTTTCTTATTGATACGACGATCCATGCGGGTATGGCCGGAGGACCCCTGGTTAACAGGGATGACGGAAGGGTTATCGGCATTCTGACAGGCCGCTTCCTTCCCCTGGAAGAGGGGGGGGATTTTGTCAGGGAAGATCATCCCGATTACGAAACGAGCTTCAGCTACGCCGTCTCCATAGAGTACGGAAGGAAAATGCTGGAAGATCTGGGACGGGAAATATCCTAGTTCTCCTCTTTCGGTGATGGAGCTTCGTCTATGGTTATTTTCGGATAGGGAATAGCCATATTGAGATTTCTCATCTCGCTGAGGATCTCCTTGGAGACCTTGTTTCTTACATTTCTGTAGTCCTCTTTGAGAAACCAGACGCCGAAGGTCAGTTCCACACCTCTCTCATTAAACTCCTTAAGCAGAAAAAAGGGTTCCGGTTCGTCCAGAACAAGGGGATTGCGGAGGGCCATCTCTCGCAGGACCACCTCCAGGCTGTCCAGATCATCCCCGTAGGAGACGGTAAAGGTGAAGTCCATCCGGCGCAGGGGGAAACGGGTAATATTGATCACTTCGGAGGAAATAATGACTTCGTTGGGGATACGCACGAGCATGTTGTCGAATGTCTTGATCTTGACGGCCAAGAGGTCCACATCAAGCACGGTTCCGACCCGGCCCCCGATATTCACCGCATCGCCCACTTCAAAGGGCCGTTCCGAGAGGAGGAAGAATCCGCTTACCATATTCCCGATGCTTTTCTGGCTGGCCACTCCCAGGGCGATACCCAGGATTCCGGCTGCTCCCAGTAGGGCGGTGATATTGACTCCCAGTTCGGAGAGCACGGCAAAGCACAGAATGGTCATGCCCGTATAGGTGATGATTTTATTGACGATCATCCCGGACTGGCGGCTGACCCTCTTTATCGTGAATCTGTTGACCAGGGTGACGATGAGCCTAATGAGAAGGAAGCCTACGACAAGAAAGATCAGGGCGCGGCTGATATGATGAAAATTTTCCGATGAGAAGACTTTTTTAAGAACTTCGTTATTCTTCCAATCCTGAAACATCCTTGATCCCCTTAAAAACTGGTCAGGGATTTTAAAAAGTAAAAACTTTTTCTAAGTCCCATGGTGTCCCTTTTAATCTGGGGGCCTGAGAAGAGATTCCCCCTGTCTCCGGCTTCCCCCTGCGCTCCCACGCTTACCTGGCTTATCTGATCCATCCCCCGGAATTTCACGGTGACTTCATCGGACTGAAAACAGCCGTCCTTCCAGTAAAGGGAGTATTGGGAAACGCGCAGAAGGAGTCTCTGAAAATGAAGAAGTTCGGGGGAGGTGTTGAAGATGGTGAGAGGGCAGGCGGCTTTCCAGGAGCAGTCCTCCTTTTCCATATGGTCAAGGGAGAAAGAGAGGGAGTACGCCGGTTCCCCCGCTTCCGGTTCGCCGAACCAGGTCTTGGACAGGTTGGTCAGGGGGTAGCGTATCAGTTCCTGGTATTTGCCCCGGGATCCCCGTACCGCCAGCGCCGGAATGAGGGGCAGGGACACGGACATGGATATTTTTTCCCGCGGAGCGATGATAAGCGTATGGTCCATGCGGAGCATGACGGGCAGCTCAGGAAGAAGGGGGATGAAGTAGACCGGTCGTCTTTCGTCTACAAAGAAGACGCTCAGGGAGTCCGGAACGGCATTTCCCGATTCATCTCTCAGGGTACACTCTATGCTGTCCCTGCTGCGGGAGAAGGCAATGCTTCCCCCCTCGGGTAACTCCAGGGTCCCGTGTTTTTTTTCCAGAGGACCGAATCGGCCCGCTTTTACAATCATTTCCATGGATCCATCCCTTCCGTAATTATGGACCACATGGATAAGAATGACAACTCCCTTCCCCTGGGGGCCCACTCAGGTGAAGAACGGCGGCGATGGAGGAGAAATCCTCAGGCCAGGGAGCTTCCACGAGGACTGTTTTGCTTGTCCATGGGTGGGGAAACTCGATTTTACGTCCATGAAGTAGGAGTCTCCCGTTGCCGCCGAACTCCCGGAGTATGGTGTTATGTCTGAGATCGCCGTGAGCCGTGTCTCCGATGATGGGATGACCGATACGGGCCAGATGGCGGCGCAGCTGATGGTAGCGGCCTGTCACGGGCTCGGCTTCAACCAGGGCGTAGCGGGAAGTGGGGAAGCGGTTGTTGGCTACGGGGATCTCACCTTTCGAGAGGAGAACATACCGTGTCAGAGCTTCCTGCTCCTCCCGGCTGCCCCTGGATACTTTACCCTGTTTGTACTTCTGCAGGGGAAGATCAATCTCGCCTGTCTCGCCGGGCCAGCCCCGCACGATGGCATGATAGCGTTTGTGTATCTTTCCTTCCAGGAAATATCCGCTGAGGATGCGGGCCGTTTCTCCGTCATTAGCGCAGAGGATCACTCCCGATGCGGGTCTGTCCAGTCTATGCACCGGGCTGGGCGGGGATTCGAACTGCTCCCTGAGGCGGTCCACAAGGGAGTCGGTGTCGGAAGAGAGGGGGGAGCGGTGCACGATCAGTCCGGAAGGCTTGCTGATGAGGGTGATCCACTGGTCGCGGTAAAGTATTTCCATGGAGCGTATTGTAGAGCATGGGGGAGATTGCTGGCAAGAGAGCGGATGAAAATAAAACGTCTGTGTAGCTTTTTAGGGGGTATGCCTACATCAATGTAAGAAATACCATGAGGAAAATATGGCCATATCCCCCGAAATCCCATTGGCACACCTTTTGCTATATCCAGGGTAAGGAGAAGAAATGACTTCTTATGAGGAATCATTAACCCTGATTGGAAAATTGAGTCAGATTGTTCTGGAAGAGAAAAATCTTTTCCACAGCCTTCACGAAGCTCTGGGCCTGATGGCCGGCATGGTGGGGCTCAAGCGGAGCATGCTGACAATATATAACAGAAAAACGGGCAAAATTTACATAAAAGAGGCCGTAGGATACACCTACCAGGAAAAGGGAAAGGGAATATATTCCCCCGGAGAAGGGATAACCGGAAGGGTTGTCGAACGGGGGGAGCCGATCATTGTGGAAGATATCCATGATGATTCCCGGTTTCTCAACAGGACAGGCGGTTCCGATATGGAAGAGGAACACCTCTCTTTTGTGTGCGTGCCCATTAAGTCGGGAGAGAATGTCATTGGGACGCTAAGCGCTCAGATTCCGTTGGCAGCGGTGGAGGAATTGAAGAAAGTACAACACCTAATGTCGATAGCGGGCACGATTATTTTTCATGCCGTGCTAAGGACCCAGGCCGAGGAAGAAGAGAAGCATGAACTGGAGGATGAAAACAGGAGACTCCAGGAGGCGTTAGGAGAGAGAACACAGCGGGGCAGTTCCGATATGGTAGGGAACTCCAAGGTAATGCAGCGGCTCATGCAGCTTTTAGGCAAGGTAGCCGCTACGGACGCCACGGTGCTCATCGAAGGAGAGAGCGGCGTGGGTAAAAGTCTTGTCGCCTGGGAGCTCCACCGGAACAGTCACCGCGCCGACGGTCCCTTTATCAAACTGAACTGCGCGGCTCTGCCTGAGTCGATTATCGAGAGCGAGCTGTTCGGTCATGAAAGGGGGGCCTTCACCGGAGCTCTGCAGCAGCGGAAGGGGCGATTTGAACTGGCCGGAGGGGGAACGATTTTTCTTGATGAAATCGGGGAAATCAGTCTGGCCACTCAAGCCAAGCTGCTCAGAGTACTCCAGGAGGGGGAATTCGAACGGGTCGGAGGCGTGGAAACTCTCATCACCGACGCCCGTGTGATCGCGGCTACCAACAAGAATCTTGAAGAGCAGGTGAGGCTGGGGAACTTCAGAGAAGACCTTTTCTACCGGCTTAATATTATTCCTGTTATGGTGCCCCCCCTCCGGGACCGGAAGAACGACATCGTTCTGCTGGCCGATCATTTCATCGAGAAAGCCAATAGGATGAATCAGAAGAGCGTTAACCGTATCTCCACACCGGCGATTGACATGCTCATGTCCTATCACTGGCCCGGCAACATCCGGGAACTGGAGCATGCCATAGAGCGGGCGGTCATTCTCACCGACGACAATACCATTCACGGTTATCATCTTCCCCCGTCCCTTCAGGTGCCGTCGGCGGCGCCGAGGCGCTTCGAGGAGGAGGGTACCCTGCAGCAGCGGCTGGAAGCGATCGAATACGAAATGATTATCGACGCTCTGAAAGCCACCCACGGGAATGCTTCCAAGGCGGCGGAGGTCCTGGGACTTACCAACCGGATGATGGGACTGCGTCTGAGCAAGTACGGCATCGACTACCGCAGTTTCCGCCATCCCGGCAAGGGCGAAGAGGAATCGGCTCTGTCAGCGGTCTGATTTTCCTGTAAAGCTGCGCTGGAAATCCAGGCTCGAAGGAGTCTGGTAAACGGCCAGTCCGAAATAGGGGATCGCCGCCAGGACATGGTCGAATATATCCGCCTGGATGCCTTCGTAGTTCGCCCAGACCTGATCATTGGAGAAAACGTATATTTCCAGGGGAATCCCTTTGTCTGTCGGCTGGAGCTGACGGACCAGAAAGGTCATGGAATCATCAATCTTTGCGTGATTTTTCAGATAAGCCGAGAGATAGGCCCGGAAAATCCCCAGGTTGGTCATGCACCGTCCGTTGATAAGGTGGGCGGTATTCACGTTTTTTTCCCTGTTTTCCCTGTCTATTTCCTCCTTTTTCAGAGGAATGAACTCTTTTATCAGATCAATTTTGCGTAAATCCTCCAGCATCTCTTCATTGCAGAAGGTCACGCTGTTCATATCTATGTTCACATGCCGCTTGATCCGGCGTCCCCCCGATTCGCTCATGCCCCGCCAGTTTCTGAAGGACGAGGAGACCAGACTGTATATGGGGAGGCTGACTATGGTCTTGTCGAAGTTCTGCACCGTGACGGTCTGGAGTTTGATATCGATAACGTCCCCGTCGGCCCCGTGTTCGGGAACGCTGATCCAGTCGCCTATGCGCACCATATCGTTGCCCGAGAGCTGGATGGCGGCGACAAGGCCCAGGATAGAATCCTTGAATACGAGCATAAGAACCGCCGAAAGGGCCCCTATGCCGGAAAGAAAACCCAGGGCCGAGCGGTTCATCAGCACGGAAACTACAAGAATCATCGCCACAATAACGGCCAGGACGCGGATTATCTGGAGATAGCCTTTGATAGGGCGGTTTTTGGAAATCTCATAGGTGGTGTATATTCGGTTGACGCCCGTGAGAAACGTGTTGAAGAGGTCAAGGACGACGAGTATCAGATAGGCCAGCAGGACTCTCTGCAGGAATGTCTCCGCCATATCGGATTTCAGAAAGACCACGGGAAAGGAGAAATAGAGAAGCAGTCCCGGGACAATATGGGCCAGTTTGGCGAAAACTCCCGTGCCCATGAGGATATCGTCCCATCGGGTGGCCGTTTTTTTGACGATTTTCGTTAATACGGCTTCGATAATTTTCCGGGTGATGAAATTCACCGGGACAGCCAGCGCCAGAAGAGCGGCGAGGAGAATCAGCGTACTGAGAATCCCCGCCGGTACCTCATTCAATCCCAGTTCGACCAAAAGGGCGGTCAGTTTTATATCCACAATAGGCTCCCGTTCTTTTTTTCGAGTATAGGGCAGAGGAGAAGATTCTTCAATGGCCGGTGTTTCCATACGGGGCTGGAATTCGGTTGACAGGGAAGTGGCCCCTATCTATCATAGATTCTCCCCCAGGGAGAGGAGAACTCCGGTGAAGCTGTATAACATAAGTGAGGCGGCCAAGATCCTCAATGTATCGAGCGGTCTTTTGCGCCATTATGAGAAATTGGGCCTTATCGTTCCCATACGGGAGGAGAACGGCTACCGCTGCTTCAGCATAAGCGATATCGATATGCTGCTGGGGATCAGGCGATTCAGAAATATGGGCTTTCCCCTGGAAGATATGGAGCTTCTTATCGATAAGGGCGATTATGACCAGGTCAGGGAGCAGTATCACAGGCGGATTAACTCTCTTGAAGGGGAGATTGAAGAAAAGCGGAGAGTTCTTGACGCCCTGATAAATCTGTCCTCTGAGATTGATGGCGTAGGGGTGAATGAAGGCCGGTTTGAGGAAACCCTGAGTCCCGAAGTCCTTCGTATCGACAGTCGGGAAAATGACAGTTTTCGTCTGGAGGGGATAACCGAAGAGACCCTTCGCTGGGTGGATCAGATGCCTCAGGTCTCGATCTCCCCTCTCTTTCCGCTCCCATCCGTTCTTTCCGGCAGGAAGGATGTGAAATTCGGTTTTATCGCTCCCTACGGATTGGCGAAGGAAATGAAGCTGGATAAAACGGAAAATACCGGATATTTCCCTCCCGTACCCTGTATCTCCACGATTCTCTTCAGCGCGGGGGAAGAGAGAATTCATGCGGGCAAGCTGGCTCCTTTTCTGGCTTATTTTCGGGAAAACCGCTATGAACCGGCGGGAGATCCCTGGGGCATTACGATAGGCAATTACAATGAGGACGGGCGGCATAAAAGGTTTCACCGGATCTATTTTCCCGTAAGAAAAAAATAAAAAAATATCTACTTTCTTGACTTTACAATTGTTGTAAGGATTAACATTCTCCCCGGTCCGGTCACTGCGGACCGAAAAGGAGAGTTGTCAATGAAAAAGACGTTGATGCGAAAATTGTTAACAGTTGCGCTTCTTGCCGCTGCCGGTATGTTTCTTATCGGGTGCGGAGGGGCAGGAAAGGGGTACAAACCGGGTACTTATGAAGGTTCGGGTACGGGTATCCACGGAGAGATCAAGCTCTCGGTCACTTTTTCTGAAAGTGAGATTACCGGGATTGAGGTCGTTTCCCAGAGCGAAACGGAAGGTGTATCCGATCCGGCCTTCAAAAGGATTCCCGGAGAGATCATCAGAACCCAGTCTCTCGGTGTGGATACCATTTCAGGCTGTACCTACTCCAGCAAGGGCATCATTGAGGCCGTCGGCGATGCGGTCGGCAAAGCCGGGGGAGATCCCGAGAAGCTTAAAGCCGTTCCTGTGACCCAGGCGGTAGCGGGCGAGAAAATTGAGAAGACCGCCGATATAATCGTTGTGGGAGGAGGCGGTGCGGGTATGGCCGCCGCGACTTCGGCTGCGGAGAATGGCGCCACCGTCATCATTCTGGAAAAAACCGCCGCCCTGGGAGGAAATACTCTCGTCAGCGGACTGGCCATGAATGCCGCCGATCCGGAAAAACAGAAACTGATTAAATCCATGCCCGGACAGGATACGACCCTGGAAAGTGTTCTGAGTTATGATGAAAGGGAGTTCGGAGAATTCGCCGGAACCCTGAACACCCTGAAGGGACAGATTCGGGATTATCTGGCCGGCGACCGTTCCTATGTCTTTGATTCGGTGGAATGGCACATGATCCAGACCTATATGGGCGGTAAGAGAACCGATCTGAACGGGAAACATTATGAGGGAAAGCTTGAATTCCTCTCGATTCTTTGCGGCAAGAGCCTTGAGACATACAAGTGGCTCGGCCATGTCGTCGGAATTCCCCTGTCCGATACGATAGGTTCTCCGGTAGGTTCCATGTGGATAAGGGGACATAACTTTCAGGCCAAACCTGACGTGTTTAAATATACCAGCGAATTCGTGACGACCCGCGGCGGAGAGATCATGCTCGAAACACGGGCAGAGCATCTGATCGTCGAGAACGGCGCCGTAACCGGAGTGGAAGCCCGTAAACTGGACGGGACCGAGGTCGTCGTTCATGCTGCAAAGGGCGTTATTATCACGACGGGTGGTTTCGGCGGTAACGGCGATATGGTGAGGGAGTACAACACCTACTGGCCCGAAATACCCGAAGGCATCAAAACCACCTGTGTCGCCTCCGCTACGGGAGATGGCATTAATCTGGGCCTCGAGGCGGGAGCCAATGTCGTCGACATGGGCGTCACACAGCTCATGCCCACGGCGAATGCCACGACCGGAGCCCTTATCGACGGGCTTCTTGTCGCCCCGCAGAACTACATTTTCGTCAACAAGGAAGGAAAGCGGTTCGTTAACGAGTATTCCGAACGGGATGTCCTTGCCTCGGCCGTGCTCAAGCAGACCGACGGCCTGTTCTTCACCATAGCCGATCAGCCGATGGCCGGAACGGTTCAGAACCATGCTCCCCAGGAAGAGATCGACAAGATGGTTGAAAAGGGTCTTATCTATAAGGCTGACAGCCTGGCCGCTCTTGCTGAGAAAATCGGCTGCGATGCGTCGGTGTTTGAAAAGACCATTGCCTACTATAACAGCTGCGTCGACAGAGGCGAGGATCCCGAATTCGGGAAGAATGTGTTCCAGATGAAGGTGGAAACGGCTCCCTTCTATGCCGTTCCCTCCCGTCCCGCCGTCCATCATACCATGGGAGGACTGCAGATTAACACCAGCGCCGAAGTTCTGGGAACTGACGGGACTCCCGTAGAAGGCCTGTATGCCGCCGGCGAGGTTACCGGGGGAATCCATGCGGGAAACCGTCTGGGAGGAAATGCTATTGCGGACTGCATGGTCTTCGGCAGAATCGCCGGTAAAACCGCAGCGGCGGAGTAGGGCGGCTTCTCAAATCCCGTAAAATCAGGTGAAATCTCTTCTGGACTTCTAAGCGGCCATGACCTATCATCAAATTAGAAAGGCCGCTGAAGGAAGGAGGAGATTGTGACTGACAAGGATATGATTCTCAATGAAAGGGAAAGAGAGCTGGTAAGGGAGCTGGAGGAGTATAAACGGGAAAAGGAGAGGGTCAAGCGCCTTCTGGGAACGATGGGAGGCCATGTCACGGGGAAAAGGGAGATTTTCATTAATATCCTGTTCCTTTTGGTGGTTCTGGCTTTTGTTGCCCTTGAGATCGCGACTCATTTTCTTCCCCCCTTTGTTTCGCTTGAGGTCGGCCTTCTTTTCCTTTCCGTAAAAATCGTCTGGATGATGTATAATGCCCGCCGGGTTAATCATTTTCAGTTCTGGATACTGAATTCGATCGAGTACCGGGTCAATCAGCTGGACAGGAAACTGAATGAGATTGACCGGAGGGTCAGATGAAGCGTCTTGTTCTTGTCCGCCATGGGAAAAGCGACTGGGGAGATATGACGCTGCAGGATATCGACCGCCCCCTGAACGGGCGTGGAAGGAAGGATGCTCCCCGAATGGCCCGTTATCTATCGGAGCGGCATATCGTTCCGGATCTGATGATTTCCAGTCCCGCCCTGAGAGCCAGGGAGACGGCCCGGGCCATGGCCGATGTTTTCGCCTATCCGGAGGAGCGTCTTGAGACGGCCAAATCCCTTTATCCCGGCTGTCCCGTAACACTGGAGGGAGCGGTGGATTTTACTCCCGAAGAGGTGGAGACGCTTTTTGTTGTGGCCCATAATCCCGGAATAAGCCATTACGCGTCGGCCTTAACCGGCTCGCCCCTGGATTTACCTACCTGCGGTGCAGTCATCTGCGAAGGGGAGGGTGGCTGGACCGGTTTCTCTGTGATCCGCTGGGAAATCCTTATGCCGAAATCTCTTCCTCCGGAATAAAATATGTAAAAATGACATAGTGGCTCTTGACCGATCAGGGGATTACGGGATATTCCTTATCACAGTTTACCCCATGTAAAACGGGGTTCCGGGAGTCTCCATGAAGGACATTTTCTATCCTAAGTTTTTTTCCCTTGCCAAGGCGGGAATCCCCCGCGAGCAGGTTTCCTCCGATATTCTTGCCGGAGTTGTAGTGGGCATTGTCGCCCTTCCTCTGTCAATCGCTTTCGCCGTTGCTTCCGGTGTCAGTCCCGAGAAAGGGCTGATTACGGGAGTCGTCGCAGGATTTCTCATCGCCTTTCTGGGCGGCAGCCGGGTTCAGATCGGCGGTCCCACGGGGGCTTTTGTCGTCATCGTCTCAGGGATTGTCCAGAAGTACGGGATAGAGGGGCTTTTCTACTCCAATGTTATCGCCGGAATCTTTCTTATCCTTTTCGGAGTCTTCAAGATAGGGCGGCTGCTCAAATATATTCCCCATCCCCTGACCGTCGGATTTACCAGCGGTATCGCCCTCGTGATCTTTACCACCCAGATCAAGGATGCCCTGGGGCTGCCGCTGGATGCCGTTCCGGCCGAATTCCTGGAAAAATGGGCCGTCTATCTTACCCACTTGTCCGGAATTAACCCTTACGCTCTAGCCATCACGCTGGCCACCATCGCCATCTCCCTGATCACCGGCCGGATCACCAGAAGAATCCCCGGTTCTTTTATCGCCATCGTCCTGGTGAGCCTTGCCGTTCAGCTTCTCCATATGCCCGTGGAAACTATCGGCTCCCTCTACGGTGATATCCCCAACCGCTTTCAGCTGACCATGCCCGGCATGCCGGATATGTCCCTCCTGGGAGGATATCTGCAGTCCGGTCTTGTCATTGCTCTGCTGGGGGGAATTGAATCCCTTCTCTCCGCTTCGGTGGCTGACGGTATGATAAGCGGAAACCACCGTTCCAACACGGAGCTGGTAGCCCAGGGTATCGCCAACGTCGTCTGCCCCTTTATGGGGGGGATTCCGGCGACCGGAGCCATTGCCCGGACCGCGGCCAATGTCAAGAACGGAGGCCGGACTCCCATCGCCGGCATGGTGCATGCCCTGACCCTTCTTTCGGTGATGCTCTTTTTCGGTCCCTGGGCCCGGTTCATCCCCATGTCCTGTCTGGCGGGGATTCTGATTGTCGTCTCCTATAATATGAGTGAATGGCGCTCCTTCCGTGCCATGCTTAAAGGGCACGGCTCGGATGTGATCGTTCTTCTCGTCACCTTTGTCCTTACCGTGGTGGTGGACCTGGTGGCCGCCATCGAGGTGGGAGTGGTTCTTTCCAGTCTGCTCTTCATGAAGCGGATGGCCGATCTGGCCGATAAAAGAATCGATTTCGTGGTGGATACCGATGTCATTGACGATTATTCCGATCTGCCCGATGGACTCGGGATATATGAGATAAGCGGTCCCCTCTTTTTTGCTTCGGTCCGACGTTATGTGGAGCTTCTCAAGGAGATCGGCCTGAGAAACAGGGTGCTCATCATTCGCATGCGCCACGTGGCCTTTATCGATCATACGGGAAAAATCAATCTTTTTGATGCTCTGAAGTTCTTGAAGGATAAGGGCATTGTCGTGCTTATTTCCGGTCTGGAAAAGAGTGTGGAGAAGAGCCTTCTGGAAGACGGCCTCGATTCCCTTGTCCCCGGGGAGAATCTTTTTTCCTCCTACCGGGAAGCGGCGGAGCGGGGCGAGTCCCTTATGGCCGCCTCTGCCGGCCGGTGAGAAGTCTCTTCGTCATTCGGGGGGAAGTTCATCTACTGTTTATATTCTGTTTATTTTCCTGATTTTTTCCCCGGGTATACTTAACCCCCTATGAACAGGACCGCTTTTTGTTTTTTACTGATCTTCTCCACGGTCATTAGCCTATGGGCCGAATCGGAGCAGGCCGATCCGCCCCGGAATGTTCTGGTATTCGGACCGCTGACCTGGAATGCCCTGCTGTGGTTTCCCCAGAATCTGGTCGGAGTCGAGTTCGCCCAGGTCTCCCCGTCGGACTGGGAAAACCATCTGTCCCACCCCTGGGTATGGGATAACGATGAATTTTCCGTAAACCAGATAGGCCATCCCTATCAGGGATCGCTTACCTATACTACCGCCCGGGGCGCCGGGTGGGGATTTCCCGAAAGCCTCTCCTCCACCATGCTCGGCAGCGTCTCCTGGGAGCTCTTCATGGAGAACGAACGGCCCTCCCGGAATGACCTGATCGTCACATCCATGGGAGGCGTGTCCCTGGGCGAGATGCTCTTCCGCCTCTCCGAGGCTGCCCGGTGGGAGGAAGGGGGTAAGACCGATTCGTTGGGACGGAACCTTCTCTCCTGGGCACTGGCTCCCGGCAGCCGTATGAGCGGCCTCCTCTACGAACAGCAGGCGCCGACCCGGTATTTTCCCCTGAGGTTCGAGGCCGGTCTTTCCGGTATGGCCGATCTGAACAGCGGCGAACTGACTGAGAGTCCCGAAGGGCAGGATGCCGGTATCGAAGGGGTGGGACAGCTGAATTTCAATCTTCTTTACGGCGATGTTCCGGACAGGGGGGAAACCCGTCCTTTCGATGTATTTCTGCTTCGGGGAGAGGCCGGACTCGGAAAGGACGATTTTTACGCGTCCCTCTTTTCCGAAGGGCTTCTGGGGGGTATCCCCGTTTATGCCGGAGGGGGAGAGGAAGACATACTGGGAATTTTTCTCCACTACGACTTTATTTATAACGACGTGATTAATCTCAGCGCCAACAGCCTGGGGCTGGGGTATATGCACGGACTCTCCCAGGCTTCCCGATGGGAGAAGGGCTTGTTTTACGGCCTTTATCTCTCTTTTGTTGTCAACGGGGGGACGGAGTGTCTCTTCCTGAAATTCCAGGATATGGTCTACGGAGAGCCGGAAGAGGAACGGAGGAGTTACGATATGGGCGTGGGGGCGAACGGCAAAATCCTCGTCGAATACTCCTTTGACCGGAACTTCACCCTCTGGGGCCGTTATTACGCCTATTGGCTCTATTTTTACCCCGCCGCCGTTCCGGAAGGGGGATCTACGGGCACGGCCTGGAGAGATCTTCTGGAACTGGGATTTCAGAAAAGCCTGGGAAACCGGATGCAGGCGGAATTCTCCTTTATGCGGGGGTACAGCCGGACGGATTACCGGAACCGGCAGGATGCGGCCGGAGATACCCTGGGAGTCCGCATGGGCCTGTCCTGGAAGCTTTTATAGTCCCTCCCAAGCCCCTTGCACAGCCGGTCCTTTTCCCCCTATAGTGTTTTTATGAGCAACGAGGACCAGACGATTATCAAGAAAAGCCCGAGGAAGATAAAAAGTTCCTTCCAGCTGAAAGAGCGGGGTGTGTTAGTGGTGCTTTCCGGAAAGGAAGTGGGGAAAAGCTGCCTTATTGATAAAGAGGTTACGACTATCGGCCGGGGAGAAACATGCAGTTTGGTTCTCGGCGATGATCTTGTCAGCAAGGAGCACTGCCTGATCCGGGCCGAGGGGGGGTATTTCTTTATCGAGGATCTCGATTCGTCCAACGGGACCTATCTGGACAGCAAGAAGATAAAAAAGAAAAGCCTTCTCAATGATTTCGAGCGTATTGTGATCGGTAAAACCGTTCTTCGTTTTTTCATCGAGGAATCACTGTAATCATGGATATACAACGCCTTCTGGAAGAGATCGAACAAGCCATAGAAGTCTGCCTGCCTCCCGAGTGCGGCCGGGCATGGCTGGAAAAAACCGCCGGTTCCGCCTGCCGGGTGGATGATTTTGTCCAGGTTGACCGGTTTGTTCAGCCTGGGCGGGACCTGGTCGGCCGCGGAGGGAAACGGTGGCGCCCTCTGGTCATGGTTTTAACCTGCCGCGCCCTGGGAGGGGGAGACCGGGCCATTCTCTTTTCTCCCCTTGTGGAACTGCCCCATAACGGCAGTCTCATCATCGATGATATTGAGGATAATTCGGTGGAGCGCCGGGGAAAGCCCGCAGTTCATCTTCTTTACGGAACGGATATCTCCATTAATGCGGGCAATCTCATGTACTTTCAGCCCACCTGGATTATTGACGAGGCCGATCTTCCGCCGGATCGTAAAAACCTCCTGTTCTCCGGTTACTGCGAAGATCTGCGACGTCTCCATTTGGGGCAGGGGCTGGATATCTACTGGCATAACCATCATGACCGTGTGCCTCCTGTGGAAGAATACCTTCAGATGTGCCGTTTCAAAACGGGCAGCCTTTCCCGCATGGCCGGCCGGTTCGGAGCTCTTCTGGCGGGGAAAACCCGGGAGGAAGCCCTGGAAAACGCCGTTATCTGGGAGGATATCGGCGTGGGCTTCCAGATAGCCGACGACATTGCCAATCTGACAAAGGGGAATCCGGGAAAGGACCGGGGCGATGATATCGTCGAAGGAAAGAAGAGCCTTCCCGTGATTCTCCATTACCGCAACTCTCCCGAGACGCGGGAGGAGCTTTCGGCCTGTTTCCGGGAAGCCCGTGAGAAGGGCATCTCCGCCGGAAGGGATGCCGTGGAGAGGGCCATTGAACTGATAAGCCGTTCCGGGGCGCTGAAGGAAGCGGAAGAGAGGGGGCTGGAACTCCTGGAATCGGCGGTTGAAAGGCTGCGCGCCCTGCTTCCCGCCGGGGAGGACCGGGACAGCCTCACTGGTCTCATCGAAGGATTTCTGCGGAAAAAGGACTGAAATGACCCTATCCCTCAGCATCGCCGATTTAGCCCACCGCTATCCCACGGATATCGTCAACCGGGGAATCGAGCTCTATAACCAGGACCGGGTAGGGGATCTCTACTTCGAAGAGGGAAGAGTCGAATCGGAAGTCGAGGAAGCAGGCGATATTTTCTACCCCCGGGTCAGCCTGAACAACCGGGGTATCCCTGTCGATACGGACTGTTCCTGCACCCTCTGCGAGGAAGGGGGACTCTGTTTCCATATCACAGCCCTTCTTGTCAAACTTATCAATGAAAAAGTACAGCTCGTCTCTCTGCCGGAAAGGATCCCGGGGGCTGAAATCCTCCGTGAGGAGAGGTTTGACGATTTTCCCGTATCCCCCATGGAACGGGGACTGGTCAGTGAAAGTCTTATGCCCCTGGCGTCCTGGGAGGCCGAAGAGAACCTTCCCGTTACCTCCCCCCGCGAACAGGGCGGGGAGGATAGGGACATTCCCGGAAGGGAGAGGTGGAAGGGCGTACTGAACCTGAGAAAACGGGGGGACGAATGGCGGGTCACCCCGGCGCTCCTCTATATTAAGAAGGACGGAACCTACGGCCGGCTGGACAGGAACTTCAACCTCGCCCGCATAACCGAACCGCTCTCATCCCGGGAACGGGAGCTCTTTCCCTTGTTTGAAATGATGGCTTACGGAGGCGAAGAAGGGGTCCCCTTTGAAAAAACGGCCCGCTTCCTTCTGGGACAGGCGGAAGAGATTACCCTGGTGGATGACGGAGGGGAGCCCTTCCGCCTTACCAGGGCCGACCGGCTCGGCCTCTCCTTTGATCCGGTGGTTTTTCCCGCCGAGGGGCGGGGCGAGGAGCAGATGCTGTTCTCCCCCGAATTTCTGCTGCCCGCCCGGAAGGAGAGGGAGCCCTTTCCCCTGGAGAACACCCTTGCCTTTATGGGAGATTCTCTTTTCCTTGTCAGGGAAAGGGGAGCGGAAATCCTGCGTTACGATACGGAGGGTAAGGGGGACCTCATCGGTTTTCTCCTGTCCCGCAGGGATAAACCGCTGACCCCGGCTGAAATCCGTTCATTTCGAAACTCCTGGGGATCTTCCTTCGACGACCGCCTTCAATGGGAATTTACCCCCCGGGAGATCCGCCGGTTGAATATTACCCCCGTCACTGTTCTTTCCGGTTACGACACGGGAACGGGAGGATGCGCTTTCAGGCTATCCTTTGATTACGGAGAAAGGGGCGTATTCTTCCATGACCGGAATCCGGCCCGCAGCCGCCATCAGGCTCCCCTGCGCTGCCGGGACGAGGAAACGGAGGAAACCCTTGTCCTTTTCCGGCGGAACTATCCCCTGGAAGGGGAAATCCACCGCTGGCTTGAGAACTGGTTCCTTACCCTTTTCGGAACACCTCCCTATGATTCGCCGCTGAGCCGTCTCCGCGGCGGGTACGACTTCCTCGTACAGAAGAGCCTGACCGATTTCCTCATGGAACGGGCCGATGAGCTTCTTGACCGCGGCATCGAGCTCAGGCTGGAGAAGCAGAAGGGACGGATCCGCAAAAAGAGCGGGGGCGTCTGGCAGTTCCGCGGTACCGCCTATCGGGAGTGGCTTTCCCTCTCCCTTACCAATACCGATGAGGATCTGGGACAGGTGGATCTGGAGGAGTTCCTTCAGGGGGGAATGCTCCGGGCGGGTTCGGATCTGATCATAATCTCCTCGGACGAGAGGGAGAAGCTGAAGGCGATTCTGGAAAAGGGCGAGCTGGAAGAGGGGAAGCTGATTCTCTCTCCCTACGATTACGAGGCTCTGGACGGCATCGAAGAGTCCTTCGGGTTTTCCGAAGAGGATGACTTGGTTCGGATCAAGGAGCGGGCCGATCGGCTTAAGGATTTCACCCGGATAGAGGAAATGCCCCTTCCCCGTGATTTTCAGGGAACGCTCCGGCCCTATCAGAAAGGCGGTTTCGATTGGCTGCATTTTCTGAGTCGCTACGGATTGGGCGGCTGTCTGGCCGATGACATGGGCCTGGGAAAGACGGTGCAGACCCTCTGTTTTCTGCAGAGCCTCAAGGAGGAAGGCCGATTGGGCCAGGCCCTTCTGCTGGCCCCTGTGACCACCCTGCCCAACTGGAAAAGGGAAGCGGAGAAGTTTACCCCCTCCCTTGTCGCCGTCATCCACCAGGGCGGGGGGCGCAGCCGGACCAGGGAGGACCTCTCCCATGCCGATCTTGTCCTTTCCAGCTATCAGACCTTTCTGCGCGATGCGGACTGGATGAGGGAGGAACAGTGGCGGTATCTCATCCTTGACGAAGCCCAGGCTGTCAAGAACTGGCAGTCAAAGACACGCCACGCCGTAAAGGCCATTCAGGCTGATTTCCGCTTGGCCCTGACCGGCACGCCCGTGGAGAACGGCATGGTTGAGCTCTGGTCCCTTTTTGATCTGCTGGAGCCGGGACTGCTGGGAACCCTGGATATGTTCCGCCGCCGTTATCAGATACCCATGGAAAGGGACGGGGATAAAAGCCGTACCGATGAGCTGAGGCGGAGGGTGGCTCCCCTGATGCTCCGGAGGAAGAAGGAAGAGGTCCTGACCGATCTGCCCGAGAAGGAAGAGACCCTGGTGTGGCTGGAAATGGGAGATGATCAGAGGAGCGTATACGATAAGGCGCGAAAAGGCTTTCTGGCCCTTATCGAGGAGACCCTGAAGGATAAGGAAGTCACCCAGGCGGCGATGGAAATCCTCACCGCCCTGCTGCGCCTGAGACAGCTGGCCGTGGCTCCCCGTCTGGCCGACAGCGGCTATGAGGAAATCGGCTCATGCAAAATGGATTTCCTGGAGTACTTCCTCGATGATCTGGAAGCGGAGAACCATAAAGTCCTGATCTTCAGTCAGTTTGTATCGGCCCTGAAGATCGTCGCCGGACAGATGGACCGCCGGGGATTCTCCTATGCCTACCTGGACGGTTCCACCCGGGACAGGGAGGGGGAGATAAACCGTTTTCAGGACGAGGGGGGACCTTCGGTATTTCTGATCAGCCTGAAGGCCGGCGGGGTAGGTATCAATCTGACCGCCGCCGATTATGTCGTACTTCTCGATCCCTGGTGGAATCCGGCAGTGGAGAATCAGGCGGTTGACCGGGCTCACCGCATAGGACAGAAACGATCCGTCATGGTATACAAGCCCATCGTCAAGGACACGGTGGAGGAGAAGATCCTGGAGCTTCAGGAGAGCAAGAAACACCTGTCCGCCGAACTGATCAGCGAAGACCAGGGTTTCCTCAAATCCCTGACCCGAGAGGAAGTGGCGTCTCTGTTTCGCTAAACCGGGATTTTTCGCTGGCCAGCCCCCCGATGAGCAGGGGAATGTAGCAGACATAGGCATCTTCCTCGTCCCGATTGTAAATGCAGCCCAGAATCAGTGAGAAAAACATGCCGGAAATGACCCGGGCCGATGAGTCCGTACGCACCCAGCCCTCATCCTGGCCTGTTTTTATAAAACGGGACATTTTGCTTTTTATCTGACCGTAGTTCTTCCGGTAAAGCTCCTCCAGTTCGGAGTTATGTATTTCCTTGCGCGAGCGGAATATTTCGGTGGTGTTTATCACTTCATCCAGATAGGACAGGAGCTTCTGCACCCTTTCCTGAAAGGGCAGGTCCATATCTATGATGCTCTCCATTCGGCTGATTCTGCTTTGAAAGAAGTACTTGACCATTTGATCTATGAGTTCCTCTTTAGACTGGAAGTGGTTATAGAGTGTCTTCCGGGATACATCCAGATCCTGGGAGAGGGCGGCCATACTGAAATTCCTATTCTTGAGAAAATAGTTGACCATACCATCGAGCAGATTCTCTTTTTTTTCTTTCTTCATCCTTTTTCTTCTCCCTGCCTTACACAGGTTATAATGGAAATGAGTAAAAATACCCTATTTCTATTGGGCCTCTTAGTCAAGTGAGTCTGGGGAAAATCGAGAAGGCGACGGGGAAAAATGTGTAAAAATAGAAAAGCCGGGAATATGGGTTGACAATTTTTACGCCTTAGTATATCTTAGCCTACCGGGAATACCCATGGTTATGGAGGGGTGTCCGAGCGGTTGAAGGAACTGGTCTTGAAAACCAGCGTAGGGAGACCTACCGTGGGTTCGAATCCCACCTCCTCCGATATGTTCCGGGACATTTTGTTTCCCGGAGATTCGGCGCGAGCCGATGGTAAAAAAGGATTTTTCATATCCCCTTCGGGATGTGTGAGATAACAATGGAGAGGTGACCGAGCGGCCGAAGGTGGCACCCTGCTAAGGTGTTGTACGGGTAACCGTACCGAGGGTTCAAATCCCTCCCTCTCCGATCGGAAGTGAGAGGACTTTGTGAGCTTGGTGATTGTGACTCTCTCCTTCCAAATGAGTGCCCATAGCTCAGCTGGATAGAGCATTAGATTGCGGATCTAAAGGTCGGAGGTTCGAATCCTCTTGGGCATATGAGCTGTTGGAGAGATGCGAGAGCGGTTGAATCGGGCGGACTCGAAATCCGTTGTACAGTCTTGCTGTACCGAGGGTTCGAATCCCTCTCTCTCCGAAAGGGTGAAAATTTCACCCTATGGAAAGAGGGAATTATGGTTCTCGCGATCCGACAGAAGCTGGATTTATTCAGCTTCAAATCCGGAAAAGACGGGTTTATCCTGTCTTCGACGGCATAAAAGTATAGTTTTTTTTGGGAGAGGTGTCCGAGAGGCCGAAGGAGCACGCTTGGAAAGCGTGTGTATCGCAAGGTACCGGGGGTTCGAATCCCCCCCTCTCCGTATTTTACCCTTCAGGCCCCGTGCAATTGGTTATCGCCCAACCGGGTCAGGTCCGGAAGGAAGCAGCCCTCAGCGACCGATCAATGTGCCACGGATCGCTTGAGGGGTTTTTTTTATTCTGCCGTATACCCTTTTCGGGAGCGGCCTTATTTCCATTGTCAGTCGAATCTCTTCTCATACTCATACAGCGTGAAACGGCTCTCCAGTTTTCCGGTACCCACCGATCCTATTCTCTTTTCCCCTGTCTTGACGAATCCGTTTTTTTCATAAAAATGATGATTCCTGTAGCTTTTGTAGGGGGTATCCAGGCTGATTTTTCTGCACCCGGCCGTCAGCTTTTCCATCTCTCCCAGGAGGATTGTCCCCAGGCCACTGTTCTGATTCTCCCTGTCGATCCAGAGTCTCATTAATCTATACTCCCCAGCCTTAATCTGCTGAAGGTACATCCCTCCGATAATTACCTTCCCGAGATAGAAGGTATAGCATAGATCATCCTTTATGCGGTTTTCAATTTCTGGTTCGGGAGTCTCTCCGTAAGGTGCTTCTCCGTAGAGTACCGCATCTTCCTCAAAGGCGTCTTTCATCGTTTCCGCCAGTTCCGTGATCTCATGGTAAGCTGATTTTCTGACAGCAAGGTGATCCATTTATAACTCCAGTCCGTATTCCTGAATTTTGTAGATAATCGTCCGACGGGATATTCCCAGTTCTCCCGCCGCCTTCGTCCTGTTTCCTTCCCAGCGGTGGAGGGCTTCTATTATGGCAATTTTCTCCCGTTCCTTCAGGGTGAGGCTCTCTGTCCGGGAAATGGGTACAGGCCGGTCGGTTTTCTCTTTCGTCAGGGAAAGGCGGGGAATATCCAGATCCTCGGACATAAGCAGTTCCTTCTCTGTGAATATCAGGCTTCGTTCCAGGATGTTTTCCAGCTCCCGGATATTGCCGGGAAAGGAGTAGTTCAGAAGCTTGTCCACCGCTTCCGGGCTCAGGTCTCTCACGGCCCGGCCCATGCGGCGGTTAAGCTTCTGGATTATGAGAACCGTCAGGGGGATTATATCCTCCCGTCTCTCGCGCAGAGGGGGAAGGGCAAGGCGGACTACATTAAGGCGGTAGTAAAGGTCTTCCCTGAAACGGCCTTCCCTGACTTCCTCTTCCAGATCGCGGTTCGTTGCGGCCACGATCCTCACATCTATGGGAATATCCTGTATTCCCCCCAGACGGCGTACCTTGCGTTCCTGGAGGACCCTTAAGAGCTTAACCTGCAGGGAGAGGGGCATGTCACCGATCTCATCCAGAAAAAGCGTTCCCCCCACCGCTGTTTCAAAGAGCCCCAGCTTTCTTGATTCCGCCCCGGTGAACGCTCCCTTCTCATACCCGAAGAGTTCGCTCTCCAGGAGATTTTCCGGGACGCCCCCGATATTAATGGCGACGAAGGGCCCCTGGGACACGGGGGAGAGTTCGTGGATATGGCGGGCCGTCACCTCCTTTCCCGAACCGCTTTCCCCGGTTATGAGAATATTGGAAAGTGTTTTCGCCGCCTTATTGAGAAGAATATCCAGTTTTTTCATAACCGGCGACTGGGATATGAAATTCTCTTCATCCCTCAGCTTCTCCTTCTCTATGAGTTTCCGCCCCCGGCGGAATTCGCCCAGCCGGGTTATTCTGAAGATCAGTTCATCCATATTAAAGGGTTTGGTAATGTAATCGTAAGCCCCTTTTTTCATGGCTTCCACGGCATCGTTTATCTGGCCGTGGGCAGAAATCATGATGACCGGCAGACTCAGGTCTTCGCCCTTTATCCATTCAAGGAGTTCATTCCCGTCCATTCCGGGCATTTTCAGATCCAGAACCGCCGCGTCGTAGTAGTTCTCTCTCATCATCCTCTGGGCCGAAAGGCCGTTCTCCGCGCCGTCGGCCCGGTGTCCTTCCAGCTCCATATACTTGATAAGGGTTTCCCGGATGTTTTTTTCATCGTCTGCGATCAGTATTTTCATTTATGCCTCTTCAGTATCACGGTAATCTCGGTTCCCTTTCCCTCTTCCGATCTGATGCGTATGGTTCCGCCCGCCGCTTCTATGAAACGCTTGGTGACGGCCAGCCCCACGCCGGAACCGCGGGATTTGCTGGTGAAGAAGGGGTCGAAAATCTTTTTCAGATGCTCTTCGGGAATTCCCAGCCCCCTGTCTTTCACGCGGATTCCCGTTTTTCCGCCGGAAAGTTCCAAGTATATATGAATATTATGGAATTCCGAACCGCTTTCCAGTGCATTGTTCACCAGATTGTCGATGACCGATCGGAATCTCTCCCTGTCCATCATAAGGGTCGCCGAAGAGGCGGGGATATGCCAGTTCAGTTCGGAGGGGAAGCGGAGGCGGGCCTTATCCAGTTCCCGCGCCGGATCCAGGCTTTCGCTGATTCCCTGGGGATCCTTGAGAAAGTCGGATATCCAGGAGATGAGGGAGGTCATCCTTTCCACTTCGCTCCGGATGATATGGGTCTCCCTCGCTACCGTGTCTCCGGTCAGTTTATTAATAAGGGGAAGCTGGAGGTAAATGGAGCCGAGGGGGTTTTTCATTTCATGGGATATCGTCCTTACCGCCGTTCCGAGCAGCACCAGGTTTTTCTGTTCGTTCAGCTGTCTCTGACTCTTCATGAACCGGTGGAATATGACGGCCGATCCCGATGTGAAGACGGCCAGAAGCAGGGGGACCAGGGTTATCATGAGAAGCATATTGTTCCTGACCGGATTGTTGCGGCTGTACCAGTAATCATCGGATTTAATATAGAGAATAATCCATTCGTCGTCGTTGATGGTATCCAGGCTGTGGCGGAATATATCCAGCGATTCCACCAGCGGCCGGGGAAGGGGGAAATGGGGTTCCGAATTCTCCCTGTCCCCCTCTTCCACCGAGAAAACCCTCTGGTTGGGACGGGTGAGGGGAGGGACGGCTCTGATATAGGTCAGGGACTTGTCCTCCCGGCCGTAGCTGATATGGAGCCTGTCGTCGATGGCAAAATCCTCCAGGTAAGGGGGCACATGGCCATGGGCAAAAACGGACTTGCCGGCGGCGTCGAAAATTCCGATACCCTGAATATTCTCTTCCAGCCAGCTGTTCTTTTCCGAATTATGCAGAAAGTAATTGATGCTGAAGTCCGTCAGCTGCCTCTCCACGTACTGCTCCATCTGGTATTTGCCTATCTCCCGGACCGTCCGCGCATAGATCATGAGGACCGAAACCGTTATGACAAAGAGGAGAACCATGGCCAGGTCATAGAGAAGTTCGGGGAAATTGTATCTGTTTCTGTTCAATTGAGTACTCCTGATTCTCTCCTGTAATGCAAGAAGCTTGCCGTTTCCCGTGCAAAAAATTCCCGGTTTAACGGATATCCGAGTAAATAATGCGCAGTAAAAAGATACCGGTATGCAAAAATATTACAGCAGATCCCACATCACTTTCTGATCCAGATTCACCGGGCGACGATTGTCCGCCAGCCTTCTTGTCAGGTAGTCCCTGTCCAGTTCCAGTTTCTCCACAAGGCGGATAAGCTGGTCCTCGGTCAGAAGATTCTGTTCGGCGAAGAGAAAAATCAGCGCCCGTTCGGCGATAAGGGGAACTTTGAGGGCGTTCAGGTTGACGCGCAGTTCCTCGTCCCGGTCGTATCTCTCATGAAGCTGTATATAGAGCTGGGAGGCGGGGAGATTGTTCTTTATATTGTACAGTTCCTCAAGCAGGGGATCGATCTCTCCCGAAGCGGCCTTTTCTCCCAGGGGTTTCAGGGTCAGATAGGTGTACTCCTTTCCGGGGAGGTAGTGATGCTTGTCGCAGCGGGTGCAGTAGTTCGGCTCCAGGGGGCTGTCCTTGTGGGAGTCTCCCCCCACGATGATCAGCGGATCGAAGAAGAGGGCCGGACACTCGACGCCGTTGACGGAGTAGTAGCGGTAAGTGTAGAAGGAGTCGACGATGCAGTCCTCATGCTCGCAGTAGGCTGTCAGGGGAATGATCTCCGTGGCCGTTTCCAGGAGCAGCCGGGCGGTGTGATTGAAGATGTCCTTGCGGAAATTAAGAATGAGGGTGGGGAAGAGAAAATTCCTGCCCCCCTTTTTGGAGGAATTGGTCACCACATAGGCGATCCTCTCGTCATAGAAGGAGGCTTCGTCTATGACCCAGGTCCCGGCGGACGGGGTCTTTTCCAGAATCTCCTCCAGCCCGAAGGAGTCGGAAATATGGGCTATCGAGTCGCCCAGCCTTTCAAAGCCCCCCCGGTAGGCCAGGGCGTCATCGGGATACTGGGGAAAGCGGCCCTTATCCAGCATGGAGCGGATAAAGAATACCCGCCTCCTGTCCGCCTGTCCCGTGGTGGTCTGTTCCGCCACTCGGGGAGATTTCTTCAGGGCCACCAGGGAGTCACGCCAGATCCGGGAGGAAAACTCCGTTTTTCCCGAACCCATGGGGCCGATGACCAGAATCCTCCGGCCGCTCTGGGTAAAATCGAAGTGGTCCAGAGTTTCATGTACCATAAGGGCGGGAAATCCCAGGCTCTTGAGAAGAATTTGGGTCTGCTGCTCCATGGGGGTTAACGCCATATAGTCACTCCTCGGGCTCCCTGCTGAGGGGGACCTGTTTATCTTGGGTATAGTGTAGAGGGTCCGGGTTTCTACCGGGTGCGCCTCCTGCGGTTAGAGACCCGAATTACGGGTCCGAACGTGTAACCCCTTCCGACGCCTTTCTGCGCGAAGACGGCATAGTGGTAATTAGTCAGCGGAAGAGAGAGCACCGATCATGGTGGCCATTATAGCCGCATTGGGGGATTTTTTCAGCAGATTTGCGGAAAAAACGGGAAAAATCCTTTATGCTTACAAAAGATATAGGAAGTAAAGGGGTGTTTTCCATGGGACGGTTATCGGACATTCTACCCGAAGGAGAAAGAATTCCTCGGATGAAAAAAATGGAGGATCTGCTGAGGCGCATCTACGGCGACGAGAAAGGAAAAGAGCGCTGCGTCTGGCTTATCGACAGGATGGAGGCCTATCTCTCGTCTCTTCCGGCGGAGCGGATTGAGTCTCAGGCGGGCTTTGACCGGAACAAACCCTACGATCATCTGGCGGGAAAGGTATTCGTCATCGCCTACCCGGACAATGTATACGATGACGGGAACCGGACGCTCAAGACGCTCCATCAGGTCCTTTCCACCCGTTTCCCCGCCGTCGGAGGCGTGCATATCCTGCCGGAGCGGCCCATCAGTCACGGGGATATCTGGCCCCAGGACCTTTTTGATCTTACCGATCCGGGCAGGGCCCTTGCTGCGGTGGAGGAGCTGCAGCGGACGGGTTACCTCGATGAGAACCGCCGTGTCACGTCCCTCTGGGAGGAGAGCCCGGAACAGCTGGCCTCTCTGGACATACCCGGCCTGGAAGAGATTTTCCGCCAGGCCTGGAACTCCCATTTCAATGACGGCGGATTTTCCCAGAAAAGCCGGGACAGGGTGGACCCCCGCTTCGGTACGGCCGAAGATATCGCCCGTCTCGCCGGAGACTACGCGGTCATGCTGGATTACGTGGTGAACCATCTCGATTCGGACAGCGATGCCCTGGAAGCCTACAGGAGGGGAGAGGGAAGGGGAGACGCTTTCATTATCATCGATCCCGCCGAATACGAACACATAAAGCGGGAGGGACTTCTCGACGCGGCCTTCCGTCCCCGTCCCTTTCCCCTTTTCACGGGTATGAGAAAGTATCCCGGGGGCAGGCCGGCCGAGGCAAAGGATTGTGTCGCCGCCATGAACCGCCGCTTTACCGATGCCGGACTGAAGGCGGTTGATCCCGAGGTTCTCCTGATTATGTCCCTCTGGTTCAAAATGGTGAACGACCAGGGGCTGACCGCATCCGACGACAGAATCTACCGGAGCTTTCTCAAATGGACGGCCAAAAGAAAAATCGACAGGGACGCTTTTTCCCGGGATTCGGAAATTCAGAGCGGCCGGAGAGTTCTTACGGGGAGGGCCGCGGAGAGTCTGGAAGGTTTCGCCTCGTCCCTGGGGCTTTCCGAGGAGTACGGCAGAATCTTCAGAGAAGAGCAGGACGGGATATTCGGGGAGATTTTCTATGTCTATACAACCTTTTCCGAGTCTCAGGCCGATGTGAACCCCCTGAGCGATGAGGGATTCCATATGATATTTGACGATATGTTCTCCCTCATGGCCGACGGCGATCTGGCGATGATGCGCATGGATGCGATCAAGTATCTCTGGAAGGAGATAGGGAAGCGTAATTTCGACATGGAAGAGGGCAATCTTCTTATTCAGGTGATACGCCTTGCCCTGGAACTGACCGCTCCCCGCATCCGCCCCCTGGACGAGGTGAACAGCCCCGATCCGGTGGTGTATTCCATGGGCCGGGAAGGGGGATTTTACTATCTCTTCGGCCAGGTGAATGGAGTGGCCGCCGCTTTCAATGAAAGAAGCCTGGCCCCCCTGGAACGGCTGAACGAGATGATGGAGGAGCAGCGTGCCGGCAACCTGGTGCTTTTTGTCATGCTCAGCACCCACGACGGCCGTTCCGTGCAGGGGCTCGGTGTGGACCGGACGGACGGCCATGTCTCCATCAGGGACTTCTACCGCCTTCAGAAAATCATCGAGGACCGGGGAGGCCGGCCCAAGTTCCGCTCCGTTCCGGCGGGTACGATACCCCGGGACACTTTCCATAAAATCTGCCATGAGCTTATCTGGGACGAGCATCGCGATGTTCTGGCGAGTCTTTTCCATCACGAGGGTGAGATTATGACCCTGCGGGAGAAGCAGAGCCGTGATTCGTTTCTGTCGGCCCTGTCCGATATAACGGGAGAACCGCCGGAGGAACTGGCGGAGAAGCCTCCGGTGGATTTCTGGCTGAACTGGACGATAGACGGGAAAACGCCCTACGAACTGTGCGCGACATCCCGCTGCGCCTTTACCCTGGAGGGGATAGAATCTCCGGAACAGGAGGCCCGCCGGCTGGCCCTGGCCCAGCTCTATGTGCTGACCATGGAGCAGGCGGTACCCGCCGTTTATATGAATGATCTCTGGGGGCTGGAAAACGACGAAGAGGGCTATGCCCTGAGCGGTAGGCCCCGTGATCTGAACCGGCATAAATCCCACATCAGTGAGCTGGACTTCGATCATGATCCCTTCCGCAAGGCATATGTGCCCCTTATGAATCGGTTTATCGCCCTGCGCTCCGAAGACAGGGCTTTCTATCCGGGGGACGGCCATTTCGAATTCCTCTCACCGGGGGAAACGGTTTTCCTCAATCACGCCTTCGCCGGAGGGGAGCACTCCTTTATCATGGGCAATATCTCCCCCGAACCGGCCGAAGTTCTTCTTCCCGTGGAAGAGCTGGAGGGAATAGAGAAACATGTGGGAAGAATGGAGGACCTTATTACGGGGGAACGTTTTACTCTCTCCTCGGGGGAACTGCATCTTATCATGGACGGATTCCAGGTCCGATGGTTTAAAATCCTTTCCGGAGGGGTATGATATTGTCCGGACAAGCTGCGCCCCATTGGTCCGAGGCCTGCCCTCTCTGCGGGAAAGCGGGAGGGCACGGGCTTTTTTTCGAGGATAAATTCCGCCCCTACTACCGCTGTCCCCGCTGTGGGCTTATCTTCGTCCCTTCCCCCTGGCAGGTTTCGGCGGAGAGGGAAAAGGCCCGCTATGATCAGCATAACAACGATCCCGCAGACCGGGGATACCGGGAGTTCCTGGGGAGGATCATTCCCTTTATGGAAGAGTTCCTGACTCCCCGATGCCGGAAGGGGCTGGATTTCGGCTGCGGTCCCGGTCCGGTCCTGGCGGAGATGCTTGAAAAGAAGGGCTATGCCATGGAAACCTACGATCTTTACTACCGGAACGACCCTGCCGTGCTGAAGGACGGGGCCTACGACTTTGTTACGGCTACGGAAGTCATTGAGCATCTGGCCGATCCGGGAAGTATGGTCGACAGGCTTCTTTCTCTTGTCAGGCCGGGGGGGATTCTGGCTTTGATGACCCGGTTCTTTGAGGAGGAGACGGATTTCAAAACCTGGTTCTACAAGGACGACGAGACCCATATATCCTTTTTCTCCCGGGAAAGTTTTCTCCGGATGGGAGAGGACAGGGGCCGGGAGGTGAGCTTTCGGGACAAGGATATGGTAATAATTAAAAGGGGAGCGGCCGATAATGACTAATATGAAAGGTAAATACGTTTTTCCCGTTATTATATTACTGCTGACAGCTTCTTTCTTTTTAAACGCCGATGACCTGACCATCCAGAAGGGCGATATTTATATTGAGATCGCTCCGGGCAGTGACGGATTTGACCTCTGGATAAAAGCCGGGGAAGGTCTGGGCTCTGTCCTCCTCTCCGAATCCAGTGCCGATCCGGATATGCGGGCCGACTCCTTTACCCTCAGGGCCTATGAATACAACGAAGTCAACGGCGACGAAAAACGTATCCTCAACGGAAAATTCATGGAGTCCTCCAATCCCCTGTATTTTCTCATGGATTCCACTCCCGAATATAACGAAGTCTTCGGTTCCGAGGCTTTCCACGTATTCGTCCCCCTCAATGTCACCTACGGGTACAGTTATCCCGGCAGCCGTGAGGGGCAGATAGAAATTCGAAAGGGCACCTGGCTGAACATCAGGGCCTTCGAACTGCCCTATGCCGATTACGCCGGGGCCTACCGGGACAATCCGTTCATTCTCTCCATGGAAGAGCTGCCTCCTCCCACTCCCCCCGCCCTGGAAGTGGAGAAGGAGGAGAAGATTTTCACCGCCGTAGCCGATGAGACCGAGGGCGTGTTCACTCCTGTGAGCAATACGGAAGCCGCGGCCAAGCGTATCGCCGAGCTGATTACCCGGGGCGACGATGTGGATGTGGTCCTGGTTATCGATACCACCATCAGCATGAAAAACGACGTCGCCTTCCTGAGGCAGAATCTTCTGCCCATGGTGGAAGAGCAGATTATGAGCTACAGCCATTTCCGTATCGGAATGGTTCTTTACCGGGACTACAAGGATGCCTACCTTACCCATGATTTCCCCTTCGAGTATGATCTGGACGCCATTCAGGGCCGTCTTAACATGATCACCGTCGACGGGGGAGGGGATAAACAGGAAGCGGTCTATGAAGGACTGTACGAGGCGATTATCGCCTATGACTGGCAGGCGTCCAACAGACTGATTATTCAGGTGGGCGATGCCATGCCCCACACCTATCCCAAGGGCAAGATAACCGAGGACATGGTCTTTGATGCGGCCCGGAGGATGGGCATTCAGATCTACCCGATCCTTCTGCCCGACGATTAAGAGAATACCCCTGTCCGGCAGCATCTGTCAGGGGGTATTTATCCAATCCGCACACGGCCGATAGCTCCCTTGAAGCGCTTTGGGGATGGGGAAATTACTGGATCAGGGGAACAAAACTGAATCCGAAGAACGTCTCTTTTACGAAACGGTCCCCCCTTTTCTGAACTTTCCAGAGGGAGTGGCCCACAGGAATAACCAGGATGCCTCTCTCATTAAGCTGATCGGTCAGCCGGAAGGGAAAGGTCCTCGCCGCCGCCGAGACGAGGATGCGGTCAAAAAGCTGACCCGGAAGGCCCAGCTCCGGACCGGCGGGTATAATTTGCGCCCAGCCGAAGGGGTAGCGGCCCAGGTTGCGGCGGCCGAAGTTCACCAGTTCGCTGTGCCTCTCCACGCCCGTCACTGAGCCGCCCTCCGCCGTTATGCAGGCGAGCAGGGCCGTCGTCCAGCCCGATCCGGAACCGATATCCAGTATTTTAAGGCCCCTTGCCATTTCCAGAAGTTCCAGCATGAAGGCCACGGTATAGGGCTGGCTGATGGTCTGACCGCAGAGAATGGGCAGGGGGTTGTCATTATAGCACTCCCTTTTCGACTCGGAAAGAATAAAGTCGGCTCGGTCTATCCTGCGGAAAGCCTCCAGGAGAAGAGGGCTTTTCAGAACGTCTTGCCTTTGCAGGCTCTCAATGAGCCTCTGCCCGGGATCCATCTGCATCCACCTCCTGGCCCCTTATGGTGAAATTATAGGAAATTTTTAGAGAGGAAACAAAGAAAAGGGAGAAGTCATCCCTTATAATTAAAGACAAAGGGAGAAAGGAGTGCTTATCCGGCTGGACGGAGGCAGGCCTTTATGAAGAGTTTTCGATGTTTCTTTCTCTTGCTGATCTGCTCTGTAAGCGGCGGAAGCTGTTTCCAGCTCTACCACTTTGTGGATTATTACTTTGAGGACAAGGCTCAGGGGCACAGGCTGTATGAGATTCCCCTCTTCCATCAGATAAATAACAGGGAGTGGGCTTCCTCTTTGCTGGCCGCCCAGATCACCTGGATAGAGGATAAGGAGGATTCCTGGTGGGATCCGGAAACCACATGGACTCTCGGTCGGGGAGACTGCGAAGATATCGCCATACTCTACCTGAATATTCTTTACTTCGGAACGGGGCGTAAGGGCAAGCTGGTCCTTGTGGGATACGGCAAGGAGATTGTAAACGGGGGGTTCGGGACAAAACACTGCATCGTCCAGTTCGACGGAGAGTACTTTGATCCCATCACCGGGACTGCCTACGGCAAAAGCGAAATCATGTACGAATACAGCTTCGACACGGTTTTCAGTGCGTCCTTCTGATCATCTCCTCCGGGAGCCCCGGAGGAGAAGGGATTTAACGTGCTTCTTCCACCAGCTTCATGAACCGCCGGCCGTATTCCACGTAGTTTTTGTACATGACTTCATCACGGTTTGTCGAGTTCTCCTCATGGAAGACAATCGTCATATGGGGCTCAATGGAGAATCCGCCGTCGTAACCGCTCTTTAAAAGGTCGGCAACTATCTCCTTCACCTTTCCCTGTCCCTCTCCGGGGAAGGTCCAGCGGGAGTTGTTAAAAACCTGGTCCGGTTGTAGCTCCTGGAAAATCCCGTCTTTGATATGGACGTAGCCAATATGCTCCTTAACGGCCTGGTAGAACTGCCAGGCATCCTGCATACGGGACATGTCGCTGAAGCGGTAATCCACCGAGTTGACCGGATTCCCCGTATCAAAGAGAAAACGGAAGGCGGGGGATTTCACATTCTCAATCAGCCTGAGGGCATGATCGGAGGACATCCCGCCGTAATTGGCGCAGTTCTCATGCATGTAGAGAGCTCCGGCGTCTTCGCACATCTTCGCCAGCTCTTCCACCCGGGAAAAAATGAGTCTCTCCAGTTCGGGGGTATAGACAGAGGCGTCCCTTATGCGGGTGAAACTCATGCCCCTTATCATGCTGCAGCCGAGTTTTTCCATGCGGACAAGGGCCCGCTTCAGTTCGTCCCGGCTTTTGATCCAGTCCTCCTCGGAACGGGGATCGCGGCTCCAGTTGGCCACGGTACTGCCGAAACAGTTGATTTTCACCCCGCTGTCGGCCAGCATCCCCGCCGCCTTTTCAAAGGCTTCCTCGCTCAGCTCATGGATATTGACGCCGTCGATATTGCGGGATTCGATATAATCCCATCCCAGTTCCTTCGTCGCTTTTATCTGTCCTCCCAGCCCGACGGAAGCTTCGTCGGCAAATCCGGAGTAGTACATTATTTCACTCCCATCCTGATCAGGTTATCGTAGGAAATCTTGATGGATTCGAAGATATCCCTATCCTCGAAAGGCGCATCCTGTTCGACCACGACCCAGCGGACTCCGGTATCTTCGCAGGCTTCGATGATGGCCGGCCAGTTCAGGTTCCCTTCGCCCACTTCGCAGAAGTTGATCTCGAAATCCCACATCTTGCCGCGGACGGCGTAATCCTTGAAGTGGCAGACAGGCATGCGGCCTTCCACTTTTTTGATCCAGTCGATCGGATTATGTCCGCCCCGCTGGACCCAGTGTACATCGATTTCGGCATGGAAGGTTTTCGGATCGGTTTCATCGTAGAGCCTTTCCAGCCAGAGTTTGTCCCTGCCCGCTTTTCTGAATTCGAAGTGGTGATTGTGGTATCCGAAGCGGATGCCCTCGGCGGCGAAGCGCCGGCCGAACTCATCCAGCTCGGCGATGAGTTTTGTCGTTTTCTCCTCGTCCGGATCCCATTCGAAGCCGGGGGACCCGATGGCGGCGAAGTCGCACTCCCACAGTTTGAGTTTTTTCACCACACCGTCGAAGTTGTCCCTCAGATCCTGAAGGTTCTCGTGGGTGGCGCAGACGTAGAGGCCGTACTTGTCCAGCTTCTCCTTAACGATTTCCGGGGCCACGGCCACTCCGGAAACCTGTACGGCCTGATAGCCGATCTCCTTGACGCGGGCCAGTGTGGAATCCAGGTCTTCGGCGGTTTTGCAGTAATCTCTCAGATTGTAAAGGGTTACGCCGATTTTCGTGTTCGGTTCTTTCATAGGGGTTTCTCCTTAGAAGGACTGACCGAAGTCGTCCGCGGTGCTATTCACGACTTCCTTCTTGAAAGTCGAGCCGGCGATAAGTTCTTTGAGCTTGTTTTCGAAGGCATCTTCGTCAACGGGAAGGTCCACCATCTTTTTCTCAAAGCCCGAAAGCATAATGGCATTGTCCATGGCAATGGAGTGAATGCCCTCTTCGGCGGGGGCGATAAGATCCTTACCTTCGGCGATGGCGTCGCAGAAGTTCTCTATGATGAGAGCATGCACTCCCCCCGTCTCCTCGAAGGGAATGTCGCAGGTCCAGCATTCCGGTTTGGCAAAGCCCCCCTCGGCGGTCTTCAGATGGTCCAGAAGGGACTCCCGGTTGCGGTAGAATGTCAGTTTATCCCCTTCCCAGACCAGTTTCCCCTGTTCGCCCACAATCTCCAGGCGGTTGGTTCCGGGGGCTTCGCCGGTGGTGGTGATGAAGTGCCCCACCATGCCGTTATCGTACTCGAAATAGGCGGTTACCTCGTCTTCCACTTCGATGTTATGGTATTTGCCTATGGAGATGAAGCCCTGGACACGGTCGGGCCGTCCCACGAACCACTGGTACATATCCAGCTGATGGGGGCACTGGTTCATGAGAACCCCGCCGCCTTCGCCCTCCCAGGTGGCCCTCCAGCCTCCGGAGTTGTAATAGGACTGGGTCCTGTACCAGTCGGTGATGATCCAGGTGGTGCGGATGAGCTTGCCCAGTTCACCCGAGTCGATCAGATCCTTGATCTTCAGGGCCGGACCGCGGGTCCTCTGCTGGAACATGGCGGAAAAAACAAGGTCTTCCTTCTTCTTTTTCGCCTCCTCATAGGCGTTTATCATTTTGCGGATATCCTTGACATGGACGCCCACCGGCTTTTCGGTGAGTACATTTACCCCATGGGCGAAAGCTTCGACGGCAATGGTCGTATGGGCGTAATGGGGAGTGGCGATAATCACGCCGTCAATACCGCCGGCGGCGAACATATCCGCCGTGGAGTAATAGGCCTTGCATCCGTATTTCCCGGCCTTTTCATCGGCCTTCTTTCTGTCCACATCGCAGACGCAGACCAGTTCGGCCTTCTCCATGCCGTCGATATCGGCGCAGTGGCTGGTTCCCATATTACCCAGTCCTACGACGGCCAGTTTTACTTGTTTCATGCTTTCTCTCCTTTGTATGGTAACGTTTCCGGTTTCGTCCAGCCGGACAAAGGCAGGGAAACGGGTGATCCCGAAAAGTGGGACTGATAGACGGCCAGTACCGCCTCGGTCGAATCGGCCAGGGAATCCAGGCTGACAAGGGGGGATGTTTTCGTTTCGAGGGCCGTGAGGAAATCGGCATAGTTGCGGCTGTGAAGAGAGCCGTAGCACTCCTTTCCCGGTGCCTTCTCCTCCACCTCTTCCAGAGAGGCGGACAGCTTTTCCGTCAGGGCTGGATCGGTGCAGGTAAATTCTTCGCTGCCGATAAGAGTGAGTTCATGCTTTGATCCTTTAAAACGGATTTCCGGCTGCCAGGAAGTGACCAGGTCGTTCTGCAGGGACAGGGAAACCCGGTCGGTCCTGCCTTTCTCATAGAAGAATACCGCTTCGGCCCGGTCCTCCACTTCGATCATGGGGAGTTTCTCCCTGAAAAGGTTTCCCTCTATTCTGTCGGGCATACCTGCCAGCTGAATGAGAAGGTCCATGGTATGGATGGCCTGATTGATGATGAGTCCGCCCCCCTCGGTATCCCATTTCCCGCGCCACGGATCGGAACCGTAATACTCTTCGTTCCGTGTGCAGAGGAAGCTGAGTGATACCTCTTCAAGGGTTCCCAGCTCTTCCTTGTCCAGAATCCCGGCGACCTCCTGGACAAGGGGGGAAAAGCGGTGCTGAAAAATGCCTCCCGTGATGAGCCCCTTTTTGAAACCCGCTCTGGCGGCTTCCTTCATGGAGCTGAGCTGTTCCAGGTTCACTCCCATCGGTTTTTCGCAGATAACATGCTTTCCCGCTTCCAGGCAGTCGATAAGGGCGGGGGCGTGCAGATAATGGGGCAGGCAGATAGCCACCGCATCGATATCGGGCGAAGCGAGCATCTCTTTCCAGTCTTCGAAGAGGAGGATATTCCGGTCTTCCGCCAGTTTTTCCATCCTGTCCCGGCGCAGATCGCACAGGGCGGCCAGTTCGGCCTTTTCATTTCCATCAATTGCCCATATATGGGTGGGGGCGATCACTCCGCAACCCAGAACGGCGAAACGTATTTTTTCCATGAGAAGCAGTATAAGCCCGGTTTTTTCTGAAATGAATGTTTGTTTTCCGAAAAAACATGGACATATTCTGACAAAAAGCATATATTTTGACCATGCCAGAGGAGATCCCCTTTTACAAAACCATCCCCTACCGAAATCTGATTCTCGATCTGTCCATGCCCCCCTTTCCCCAGGAGAACGGCAGCGACTGGAACATCAGCAACCGGACGATGAACGATTACGACCTTTTCATCTGCGAGGAGGGGAGCGCCCTTTTTTCCATGGGGGGCAGGAACTACCGCCTGCATAAGGGGATGGGCCTTCTTGTTCCGCCGGACTGTATGATCAGCGCCCGGAAAACCAGTCTCGAGCCGGTGAAGATGGTGGCCCAGCATTTCATGCTCTACATGTTTCACCGGACCGATTTCTTCAGCCATATCAAGTACGATCCCCTGGTCACTTTTCCCCGGCAGGAGCTTGTCTCCGCCGTAACCGGGGATATACGGCGGACGATGGAAACGGCGCCGGAAACCTGGACGCCCCTGGATACAAGTCCTTCCTTCATGCTTATTCTCAAGGAATTCATCGAAGCGGCCTATCGGGAACAGGATATCAGGGAAGAGAGAAAAAGCCATATTGTCCTTGAGATGATGGGGCAGGTGGAGAGGGAATACCGAAATCCCCTCCTGCTGGAGAAGCTGATGGACCGCTCCCCCTACGGGTACAGCCATACGGCCAATCTCTTCAAGGAATATACCGGCCGTTCCCTGAAATCCTTTATCATAGAGAGGCGGATGGAAGCGGGTAAGGATGCTTTACTGAAGGGCCTGAGCGTGAGTGAGAGCGCCGAAGCGGCGGGATACGAAGACGGTTTTTACTTTTCCCGGATCTTCAAAAAATATACCGGATCGTCTCCCCGTGATTTCAGGAACAGAATTTAGAGAGGTTCTGCCGCCCCTTCAGGCCGAGAGGCTTTTCCGGATATATTCGAGCATCTGTTTGGGGGGAAGGGCCGGGGAGAAGTAGTACCCTTGAATCGCATGACAGCCGGCCCTTCTGAGGTAGTGCAGCTCCTCTTCATTCTCAACCCCTTCGGAGACGATCTTGACTCCGAGGGCCTGCCCGATGGCGATGATGGAGTTGACGACGCCCTTCTTCCTTTTATCGGTGAGAAGATTGTTGACAAAGGCTTTATCGATTTTCAGAACGTCTACGGGGAAGTCGGAAAGATAGGCCAGAGAGCTGTATCCCGTCCCGAAATCGTCCAGAGCGACGGAGAAGCCCACTTCCTTGAGGCGCTGGATATTGCTGAGGATCTGCCCGTGGTTATATATCAGAATCGTTTCGGTCAGTTCCAGTTCCAGCTGGGACGGGGAGATGTTCCGGCTGACTGTCATGTCAATCAGCTCCTCGATGAAAGCGGGGTCGGCGAAGTTGGAGGGAGAGACATTCAGGGAGACCGGGATGCGGCTCAGTTCCGTCTTTCTCCATCGGCTTATCTGATTCAGGACGGCATTCAGAACATAGAGGTCTAACTCTTTCATCAGGCCCGTCTCTTCGGCCAGGGAGATAAAGTCTTCGGGATTCATATTCCCCAGTTCCGGATCGTTCCATCGAAGCAGTGCTTCCATGCCGGTTATCCTGTATTGCCACGAATCATGCTGGGGCTGGTAGAAGATCTCCAGCTGTTCCTTTTTCAGGGCCTGTTCAAGCCGGGATTCCAACCGCTCTTTCTCCATCTGGAATATATCCATGTTTCTCCCGAATCCGCAGGGGCAGCAGAGACCTTTCCTTCTGGCGTGATCTATTGAGGCAAAGAGCTGGTTGAGCAGGGTTTCCTGGGAGACGCTTCCGTCGGAGAAAACGGTATACCCGACGCTCATGCGGGGGATATACTCTTCCTTCGCCTCTCTGCTGTTACCATAGACGGAGAGGGGCCTTCTCAATTCTCTGAACAGCCCGTCGCTTATGCTCTCGGCCGATTCCCCCTGCAGGGGAAGAATGAGGAGAAAACGGTCATCGGAATAGCGGCAGGCCCAGTCCTCATCGCCGCAGAAATCCTTTATCCTGTCGGCAAGATTCTGAAGAATATTGCTCTGCTGTTCCAGTCCGTAGCGGAGGAGCGTCTTCTTGTAATCCTCCCATTCGGTCATGATAAGGCAGAGTTCTGATTTATCCTGACAGATTTCGGACATTTTCTTCGAAAGGACCGCGTTTAACTGGGACCGGTTTGCCAGGCCCGTCATCTTGTCGTAGCTGTTCATGAAATGGATTAATGCGGATTGGTCCTGGATTCGGTGGAGAGAATCCTTAAGCCTTAGATTCAGCCGGGCGTAGTCTCTGTTGAGTTCCTTGATGCGGTTGAAGCTGTTCAGGGTCAGATGGGTGTGGTAGATGATCTGCTGCATGATAAGAACGATAAGGGCAAGCTTGAGAAATATGCCGCATCCCAGGGATGTGGGCAGGAAGGCCGGGGCGTAAAGGGTCAGAAGAATCAGTATCAGGCCGGGGAAAAAGCCCAGCGGATGGATGGCGCGCCGTTTTATTTTATGGACGACCTGCACGATGACGAAGGAGAAGCAGAGGAAGACTTCCGGCATCAGGATTATCTTCTGAATAGAGAGCATCGACTCCGGAGAGACAAGAATGAAAAGGATGTTTGCTTCAAGAAGGAGGGTCATCGTCTTTGTTATTCGGGGAAGACAGGGACTTCCCCTGTAGTGGCTGTAGAATAGAATGAAGCCGATAAAGGACATGTTCAGGGCGGAGATTCTCAGCTTCTGATTGAGGGGAATGTCGCTGAAGCGGGGACAGAGGGCCTGAAAGAAAGGGCTTGTCAGCAGGAGAAGGAGGAATAGCCCCCCGTTCATAAGGGCGAAATAGAGGTATTCCTTGCGCTTCTTTCCCATAAAATACATGGCCGTATAAATGATAATGGCCGAAAGAAGTATTCCCAGAAAAATATGATCCCCAATCAGGTTAAGCTGCCCGAGAGGGGAGAGGTCGGTCAGTGCGGTCGTTTCCGTGAGCACCGTATCGGTATAAAATCTCTCGATGAACCCGTGGCTGTTCCCCTTATAGAAACCCAAAGCCAATGAGAACAGTAATAAAAGAAGATTTACATTTGCCATGAGGCCCTATCCCCGATCATCATTATGGTTCACGATTATAAAGCCATCTTTGTCAGAATTCAAACACTTTTTTTCCGGGGAGATGTTTTCTCCCCGGTGCTGTCTCAGAGCAGTTTTCGAAAGTCCTCCACCAGGCGGGTAAAGTGCTTGAGCGCTTCCTCTACCGGTTCCGGACGGGACATATCCACTCCGGCGACTTTGAGTGATTCTATGGGGAACCGGCTTCCTCCGGATTTGAGAAAGCTCAGATAATCCTCCCTTTCCCTGTCTCCCCCCTCAAGCACACGGCGGGAAAGGGCGACGGCGGCGGAGAGTCCTGTGGCATATTTATAGACATAGAAGGCGTTATAGAAATGGGGAATACGCAGTCCCTCCAGATCGCTCTCCGGCTCCAGGGTCATGGCGGGGCCGAAGTAGGCCTCCAGGAGTTTTCTGTATTCGCCCCTGAGGGAATCCACCGTAAGGGGCTGTCCCGCCTCTACCATTTTGTGGGTGATGTCCTCGTATTCGGCGAACATGGTCTGCCGGAATATGGTGGCCACCGTATCGTCTATCTGCTTTCCGATAAGGTAGGCTTTCATCTCTCTGGTCTCGGCCCTGTTTTTCAGCATCCAGTCCGCCAGGAGCTGTTCGTTGAACGTGGAGGCTACTTCCGCTTCGAAGATGGTGTAGTTGTAGTGCTGGAAGGGGTTGTTCCTGATCGAGTACCAGGAGTGCATGGAGTGCCCCCCCTCATGGGCCAGGGTAAAAAGATGGCGGATATCGTCGTCCTTGTAATTCATAAGGATATAGGGCTTTCCCGGATAGGAACCGGCGGAGAAGGCTCCGGAGCGCTTCCCCTCATTCTCGTAACGGTCCACCCAGTCTCCCAGAAGCCCCTCTCTCAGGGTCGATGTATACTCCTCTCCCAGGGGAGCGAGAGCCTGCGTTATCAATTCCACCGCCTCCTCGTAGGTATGGGTGGATTTCACATCTTTGACAAGGGAGGTATACACATCGTAATGACGGAGCGTATCCACGCCCAGCTTCTCCTTTTTCAGGGCGTAGTAGTCGTGAAGGGCGGGGAAGAACTGGTGAACCGAACTGACAAGGCTGTCGTAGACTTCACCGGGGACTTTATCGGGGTAGAGGGCTTTTTCCCGGGCGCTGCCGTAACCCCGTACGCGGGCATTGAACACGTCTTTCTGAACGCTGCCGCCGTAAAGCTCCGACAGGGTGTGGGCGTGTCCCTCGAATACGGCGTAGAACTGCTTGTAGCCCTTCTCCCGAACCTTCCTGTCCTGGTCGGTCATGACCATGCCGTAGGTCGTATTGGTAAGGGGGACCGTGCCGCTGCTGGTTTCCACCTCGCCGAATTTCATATCCACGTTGGTCAGGGCCGAGAAGGCTTTCTGAGCCGTCTGGGTGAACTCCGCCTGCTGGGCAAGAAGGGCTTCCTCCTTTTCCGAAAGGGTATAGTCCTTGAAACGGAGCAGTTTGTTCAGGTATATGGTGTATTCACCGAGGACGGGATCGGCCAGAAAGGATTTCATTTTCCCGTCGTCTATGGCCTGAATCTCGGGGGAGATCCAGCTTGCCTGGGCGGCCAGCTTGGTGGCCGCCGATACGTAGCGGCTGAACCGTCCCTGGGATTCGCTGTTTCCCACGTTCTCTTCCCGGCGCAGCATGGTGTAGTAGCCCAGCCGTTCATCCAGGAGATCCACCGTTTGAATGGTCAGATCAAGACAGGCTTTCAGCTGTTCCGCCGAATCGGACAGGGTTCCTTTGAAAAGGTTTATCTCCGGTATGTATCCTTCCAGTTTTTTCAGATCCTCTTCCCATGCTTCGGGTGTGGTATAGAGGGCGGATAGATTCCATTTATGCTCTTCCGGTATGTCTTCCCTTTGGGGGATTGCCGCTGATGCCATGTCGTTCTCCTCATCTTTTTGCGTTTATGTTACTGTAATTTATCAATTTTTCCCCCCGGGGGCAACTTTTCCCGAAAAAATGCCCCATTTTTCCCTCTTTCGTTTACACTGAAGGGGTAATTAAGACAAAGGAGACTAAATGGATACTATCGGAATAATAGGAGCCATGGACGAAGAAATAGAATATCTCAGGAATCTGTACGGCGCCGATGATTCTTTTGAGAGGGGTGGCTGTGTTTTCCACATAGGAAAGCAGGGCAGATTCCGCATTGTGATTCTGAAGAGCGGCATCGGCAAGGTTAACGCCGCCATTGGCACGACCCTTCTCATCTCCCGGTACGATCCCATGTGCGTGATCAATACCGGTTCCGCCGGCGCCGTGGACAAAGATCTGAACGTGGGCGATGTCATCATATCCAACGAAACCAAGCATCACGATGTGGACGTGACTTCCTTCGGCTATGCCCTGGGTCAGGTCCCCCAGATGCCCGACGCCTTCCTCCCCCACGAAGTTCTGGTGGAAATGGCCACCGACACGGCTGCGGATATGGGCCATTTGTGCGTCAGGAAGGGAGGGGTGATCACCGGAGACAGTTTTATCAACGACAGCGGCAAGATCGACACTCTCAGAAAGAATTTTCCCACCGCCGCAGCGGCGGAAATGGAAGCCGCCGCCATTGCCCAGACATGCCATCAGTTCAAGAAACCCTGCGTCATCATACGATCCATCTCCGATAAGGCCGACGGCAACGCCTCGGTCTCCTTTGAGGAGTTCCTCGAAACGGCGGCGGAGAATTCCGCCCAGATGGTATGCGGCATCGTTTCCCGCCTGGAACAGTATGTCCCCGACAAGGAGAAGAGCCGCCAGTCCTCTCTGTTCTGAGGTCAGGAGCCGGAGCGGAGGAAGATGATTTTGATTGTCCTCAGAATGATGGTGATATCAAGAAGAGGGGTATAGTGGAAGACATACCATAAATCGTATTTTATCTTCTCCTCCGCATCGGTGTAGTAATCCCCGTGCACCTGGGCAAGTCCGGTGATGCCCGGGAGAATGGAAAACCGTTCCTTATACCAGAGGTTCGTATCCAGCCCCTCTTCTACTTCCCTTTCCACCAGGGGGCGGGGGCCGATGAAGGACATATCCCCCTTGATAATATTGAAGAGCTGGGGCAGCTCATCCAGCCGCGTCTTTCTGAGAATCCGGCCGAGGGGGGTGATTCTTTTATCCTCCTTACCCTGGGCCTGGTAGACTTTTTTCTCGAACTCTCTGTACATGGTCCGGAATTTATAGATGGTGAAAAGCTCCTGGTTCCTGCCTACGCGGCTCTGGCGGAAAACGGCCGGCCCTAGGGACGTGGCAACCACGAGCAGGGCGATCAAGCCCATGAGAGGAAGAAGGAGGACGGTGAGGATCAGAGAGGCGATCACATCGATTCCCCTTTTCAGAAAGAAAAGATTCTGGGTCGATTTGTTGATGCGTATCAGGGGAATATCCCCTATGCGGATATACTGGGGCGCGGCGAGTAGAATCTCGTAGTTGGAAGGCGTGGCGTAAAGACGGGTGTTCGCATAGACGGAGTACTGAATGTTTCGGAGGATAAGCTCCTTCTCTTCGCTGCTGTCCGAAGCGATGAACAGGGAGCTGATCTCCCTCTCCCTGATGATCTTGTTGATCTCCCTATAGCTTCCCAGAACGGGATAACTGCTGCGGGTTTCTCTCTCTCCGTCGGGAGTTATCAGGCCTTCCACAAGAATCTTGAAGGTTTTGAACTGTCCGATGGCATCGAAAAATTTCTGGTTTTTCCGGGGATCACCGGCGATGATGACACGGAAATCGATCTTTTTCAGCTGGCCGATTCTCCATGACTTATAGATAAGGAGTAGGAGTGTGTTGAGAATCAGATGGATGATAATGAGCGACCGGGGAATGGTTTTCACTTTGAAAAAATAGAAAATCATCAGCATCCAGAAAAAAACAACCGCCATGGCAAGAAGGGCGCGAAAGAAAATCTGCGTTCTGGAAATATTGATGTGTTCTTCATAAATCCCCGTTACATAGAGCGAAATGATATAAGGGGGGAGGGCGCTTAGTATGACGATAAGCTGTGGCAGGGAGAAACTGTAGTCCAGAGTCCTGGTGAAAATCAGAAGAGGGGATAGGGCGCGCAGGTTAATGGTGACATACAGGGAAAGTAAAAACAGGCAGATATCGATTAAAACGTTGGGTATCCGGCGGATATGCTTCATCCCCTCATTATTTAAGATACAAAGGGACTTGTCAATCAAAATCATCCTCTGCAAATTCCCCGCATTTCCCTGACAGGGGAGGGGAACTCGTGTATATTGTTTCCTATGAACAAGTGGATGATCGGAATTATTGTCTGTTTCGTCCTTCTCGGATGCAGCCGGGAAGAGTCACGTCTTACCGGAGAAGCGGTTGATGCCTATGAGCAGCTCTCCCTGTCCGGACCTGCCCCGAGCTGGGGAGAAGACGATCCTTTTTCCCTTTCGGTGAACTATTTCTCCTCCGCACCCGGGGGAAGAGACGGGGAAGGGGTATACGAATCGGACGAACCTATGGAGGTGGCCGACCGGGGGCCGGAAGGAGCTCTTCCCGAAGAGAACGGCCGTCCCGTTATTTACGCCGCCCTGACACAGCCGGCGGTGCCCCTGAGTCGTCTGGGCGCCGTGCTCACCGATTATCCCTATCTGGAAATTGACCCGCCCGCGGAAGGCGTCTACCGCTGGTACGGCTCGCGGCTCATCAGTTTTGAACCGTCGGAAAAACTCCTGAGCGAACAGGAGTACCGTGTGACGGTTAAGAAGGGCCTCCCCTCCCTGGGGGGGAAAACCCTCTCCCGGGATGTGACCTTCTCCTTTTTTACCGAACCTCTGGGCGTAACGGCCTTCTATCCCGGTACGCCCGGGGATCCCTGGCAGGGCGATCTGGAGGAGATTCCCCCGGAAGCGGCCCGGAGAATCACCGTCTGCTTCAACCATGATATCGACCCCGAAGTGGTGACGTCCTACCTCAAGGTCAGTTCCCGCCTGGGAGACCATGGCTACACGGCTTCCCGGCCGGAGGGAGAGGACCTTCCCCCCTCCTTTATAAACCGCACCCTGGTCCTGACCCTGGATGAGCTTCCCGAAACGGGGGACCGGGTCATCCTCTCCCTGCCGGAAGGCTCCCGATCACGTGAGGGGGGTACGGGCCTTGGCGAGGAGATAAGCCGGTCCTTTACCACCCTTTCCCCCTTCCGCTATGTCGAGTCCGACGACTACAACTGGCGTTTTCCCCGGGAAGGGGACGGCGATGTTCATCCGGTTTACCTGGAATTTTCCCATCCCGTTGATCCGGAGAGCGTCCTCGATAATCTGGATGTCTCCCTGGAGGTGGAGGATCTTGCTCCCCATATCATGGTCTGGGACAAGTACGTCCGCCTGAACAGCCTTCCCATTGAGTACGATTCTACCTATGAGATAACCCTGAAAGAGGGGCTTCGGGATATCTACGGCCGTGATCTGGGCGGTCCCCGAAGGCTGACCGTTGAGACGGGACCGGCCGGCAGTTACTACTATCTGCCCCATCAGGGCTTCCGTTTTCTGGAATCCCGGTTTGATCCCCGGGTCGTTCTGGAATACCAGAACCTTAAAGGGGGAAAGTGGAAGGCCGAGAGGACCGATGATCCCTATAGGGCCATTCCCGAAGAGCGGGTGGACTGGGCCTTTGATCTCTCCGCTCAGGAACGGAACCGGCGGGAATTTTCCATGGTAGACCTGAAGCCCTATCTTAATGCTGATGGCAAGGGCTTCGTGGCCCTGGCCTGGCTGCTGGAGGAGCAGAACCGCCGCTGGGGCCCCTACCAGAATAATCTGGTCCTTCAGGTTACCGATCTGGGCGTGACCATGCGCTATGCCTACAACAAAGTGATTGTCTGGGTTAATTCCCTGACGGACGATTCTCCGGCGGCGGGAGCGGAAGTACGGCTGTGCTACGATACCCGCACCGTGCTGACGGGAGAGACCGACGGGGAGGGAATGGCCGTTTTTGACCTGGTGGAGGGGCAGTTCGTCGACTCCTTCTATGACAGCCGGGGACAGAGCCATTTCCGCGCCGACGTGACCTACGCCTCGGACAGGGCCGTCTTCGTTCCCAACGAAAGCCACAGTCCCTATCAGTTCGGCCTCTGGAACCTGTACTCGGTCAACCGTGTGGAGGAACCTCGCCCCTTTACCTTCCTCTTCTGCGACCGGGGTCTCTACAAGCCGGGGGAGACGGTTACGTTCAAGGGGATCGACCGGAATCTGGTACTGGGCAGGTGGGAACCCTATACCGGCTCCTATCAGCTGACCGTCAGGGAGAACAAATGGCGCAGCCAGAGCGTTGTCAGTTCCGGAGGGACGGCGGGAGAGAGGGGATCCTTTCACGGATCATTCACGATTCCCGAAGATCTTCCCACGGGGGATTACCTCATGGAATACACCCGCCAGTCCGGTTCCGGGAGCGGATATGTGATCAGAAGCATTCCCCTCAAGGTGGAAGAGTTCCGCAGGGCCGGCTTTCAGGTCGGGGTGGAACCTCCCCTGGCCGAAGCCCTTCCCGGGGAGAAAATCACCTTTCCCGTGACCGCCTCCTATCTGTCGGGAGGCGCCCTGGCAGGGGCGTCCTACCGGGCGGACTGGACCCGGGAGCCGATCAATTTCGATCCGGGAGAAGGGGATGGCAAGGAAGATTTCGACGGCTATGTTTTCGGACCGCGTGGATGGGAGAACGACAGCTATCTCGGTTCATCCGAAGGGTATCTGGATTCGAGCGGACAGGCCCTGCTGAGCCGGACCCTGGAGAAGGATAACGAATCGGGGCGGACCTATATCTATCGGGTGGAAGCCCTTGTGGAAGACCCCTCCCGCCAGGAGATTGCCGGAAGGGGATTCACCGTTGTCCACCCCGCTTCCTGGTACATCGGATCCCGCGTGAAGAACAGCAGGAACTCCTGGTGGACCCGTTTTGTCGCTTCGGGGGAATCATCCACGGCGGATTTCATTCTGGTGACGCCCGAAGGGAAAGTCCTCTCAAACGGAACGGAACTGAGCGTCACCCTGGTGAGGAAGGAGTGGAAGGTCGCCCGGCAGCGGAGTATTTCCGGAAGGATCAGCAACAACTGGGAGCTGGAGACGGTTCCCGTTCTGGAAGATAAAATCACCATGGAAGGGGGAAAGGCCTCGTGGGGTTTTATCCCCGACAGGGCGGGATATTACGTCCTATCCGCACGGGCCGTGGATGATCAGGGCCGGACGGCCCTTACCGAGATGGACCTGTACGCTTCCGGATCGGAGTGGGTGAAGTGGCAGAACAGAAATCCGGAGAACATCGAGCTGGTCACCGATCGGGATATGTACCGTCCCGGCGACACGGCCCGTATCATGGTGCAGTCCCCCCTGGAGAAGGGGCGCTACCTTCTGGCCATCGAGCGGGAGGGGATTCTGGAAGAGCGGATTCTCGATCTGGAAGGCTCCGCCTCGGTCATCGACATTCCCGTCAAGGAGGAGTGGTGCCCCGTCATGTACGTCTCTCTGACCAGTTTCACCGCCCGTACCGAAGCTCCCCCCGCCGTTTACGGCGAGCCGGATCTGGGAAAGCCGAGGGGCTGTTTCGGCCTGGCCGTTCTGCCCGTCTCCACCGATATCAAAGCGCTGGACGTGGACGTTACCCTGGATAAGGGGCTTTACGGCCCGGGAGATAAAGCCGAAGCGGTGGTCACCGTAAGGAACGGGGGCAGACCGGTGGAAAATGCCGAAGTGACCCTACTGGCCGTGGACCGGGGCGTTCTGGATCTGATCAATTACCACGTGCCCGATCCGGTGGCCTACTTTTACGACCGGGACAATTATACCTACGGCGTTCACGGGGGTGATTCCCGGGCGCTGCTGATCGATCCGGTTACCTACGAAAGGGAGGACCTGTACGGAGGCGACGGGGATGAGCCGGACAAGATGGGCCGGCGCAGGGACTTCTCGCCCCTGGCCGTCTTCGAGCCGGGACTGATTACCGATGAGAAGGGACAGGTCCGGGCCGAATTCACTCTGCCCGATTCACTCACCACCTACCGCATGACCGCCCTGGTTGTCGACGGGGACCGTTACGGCCGGACCGAAGAGGAGATAGCCGTGCAGAACCCCCTGACGGTGAAAACGGCCATTCCACCTCTTCTGAGGGTCAGGGATACGGCCTTCTGCGGGATCTTTGTAACAAATCTGACCGATGAAGCGGTTAAGGTGACGGCGGAAGTGGAAATTGACGAGTCTCTGGTCACTGTGAACGGCGTGAAAACCCGGGAAATATCGGTAAAACCGGGAGCGACCGAAGAGATACGCTTTCCCCTTCAGGCTCTGGCTGAAGGGAGTGTCACCGCGGCCTTCACCGTCCGTTCGTCCCTAATGAGCGAAGTGGTGGAGCAGACTTTTGCGGTGGACCAGCCCCTGGTGGATGAAGCTTTTACCGTCACAGGGGAAGTGGCGGTTGAGGACGGAACGGCCCGGGCCGGAGAAGGGCTGGTGATACCCTCGGATATCGCCGGGGGATACGGTTCCCTGAGGCTCTCCCTGGCGTCCTCCCGCTTTGCCAACCTGACCGGGACCTTCGATTACTTCGCCGATTATCCCTATGACCTGACCCTGGACAACAAGCTGGTCAGGGTGATCCCCCGGCTCCTCCTGGGAGACCGGCTCAAGGAGATCCATCCCTCACTCTGGAAGGAAGACAGCCTTGAGAAATTCTACCGGGAAGCCGCCGCCTGCCAGGACAGCGACGGGGGCATCAAGTTTACTTCCGGCGTCCGGTCCCGTCCTTCGGTCTGGCTCTCTATCCGTCTGCTCCATTACCTCTCCCGGCCCGCCGCCCGGGGAGAGGATTTCGGGAATCTGAACCTGGAAAGTCTGGCCGGGTACGTCAGGGAGAAGTGTTATGACGAGGATGTCTCACTGTCCCTTCGTATGTACGGACATTACGCCCTTTCCCTTATTTACGGCCCGAAATGGGAGAGCAAGGGGGTTATCTATCTGGTGGAGAAGGAGAAGGATAATCTGGGGCTGACCGGATTTCTCATGGCCGCCATGTCCCTGGATCTTAACGATTCCAAGGGGCGTGAGACCTACCGGATGCTGGGAGAGAGAATCGCCAATCTGACGAAGGCGGGCACTCAGACCCTGGATATCATCGATACCTATGAGGGGCGTTCCTATTTCGACTCGCAGATACAGGACCTGGCCCTGCTTACCCGGTTCTATTCGCAGTTTGAGGATAAGCCGTCCCTGGCCCGCCTGGCAGCGGCGACCCTTGTCAGCCGCCAGAATTACGGCCGCTGGGAAAGGCTGAACGATACGATGTGGGCCTTTTCCGCTCTGGCCGACGATATTCTTGCTTCCCCCGGGGACGGGACCGATTTGAGCCTGGCCGTTACCGCCGGGGACGCCTCTCTCTTTGACGCGAGACTCACCGGTTTCTCCCTGGACACGGAGGAGTGGGAAGGCTCGCTCTTTGAGGCCCCTCTGGCGGATCTGCCGAGGGACACGCTGCAGTCCCTGGCCATTGAGGCCCGGGGAATGGGAACCGCCTATTACACGGCCCGTCTGAATTATGCCCTGCCCATGGAAGTCATCGGGCCAAGGGATGAAGGTCTTTCCCTCTATACGGTCATCGAAGATCTGGAGGGAAAAGAGATCAAGGCCGATGAATTGAAACTGGGCGAGACCTACCGGATGCGGGCGGTCCTTTCCAGCAGCAAGAGGCGGAATATGGTCGCCCTGAATATCCCCGTACCCTCCGGTACGGAGATTCTCAATGCCTCCTTCGATACCACCGGCTCCTACGCCGGTGGGGGGGGCATCGATTCGGAAGGCTGGAGCCGGGAGGACGAATACGGGGAGGAGACGACCTACGACTCCGAAGGGTACGGTTTTTTCCGGAGCGACGGATTTTACTACCACGCCTTTCCCGCGGAAAAACGGATAGGGAAAAACGGGGTATCCTACGGCTTCAGCGATTTCTATCCGGGGCGGCGGGAAGTGAGCTTCCTCTTCCGCACCTACTGTCCGGGCGTCTATCCCGTTCCCCCCGCCCGGGCGGAGTGTCTCTACGAGGAGGAAGTATTCGGCCGGTCCGGCGGGGGACTCTATGTTATCCGCTAGGATCCGTCCGCGTCTGGTGCATCTTCCCCTTCTTCCGGGGCTGGCCGGAGGGCTCCTCTGGCTGATCCTCCTGTTCCTCTGGAGTCCTGCCGACGGGGTGGAGGCTTTTGCCGGCCGGCGGTACAGCCCCTATGTCACCGACAGGAACGGCCGTCTTCTGCAGATCCTCCCCCTGGAGGAGGGACTGCGCCGGGAATATGTTCCCCTGGAGGAGCTTCCCGGCGAGCTTGTTCAGCTGCTGGTCCAGAGCGAGGACCGGCGCTTTCCCTATCACTTCGGCGTGGACCCGCTGGCCATGTTCCGGGCGGCCCTTCTCTTTGCCCGGGAGGGGGAGATCGTTTCAGGCGGCTCCACCATTACCATGCAGCTGGCCCGGATCATCAATCCCCATGAGCCGACCGTGACGGGGAAACTCAAGGAGATGGTTCAGGCCGTCTGGCTGGAGTTCGCCTTTCCGAAAGAGCGCATTCTGGAGCTGTGGATCAACAATATTCCCTACGGAAGAAATACCGAAGGGGTGGTAAGCGCATCCCGGGAGTATTTCGGCCACGGACCGGTTTTTCTGACCCGGGGGGAGGCGGCCGTACTGGCGGTTCTTCCCCGGAGCCCGGTCTACTATAATCCGGCCCTGCTGGACAGGAGGAACGGCGAAGCCGAGAGGGGAAGTGCCCTGGCGGACAGGGTACTGGCCCTGCTCAGGGAGACAGACATGGCCGACGGGCTGACCCGGGAGGATCTTCTGGCCGATATCCGGGAGGGAAACCGCCGGGGCGCCAACTACGTCTTTCCCCGCCTCGTGCCCCATTTCATCGCCATGATCCGGCCGCAGATTACCGAAGAGGAGTGGCACCGGGGCGGCAGACTCATCACCTCCCTGGATCTGGACAGGCACGGCTGGATGGAAGATACCATCAACCGGCTGATCGATGACGCCCGGGAAAACCGCATCCATAACGGGGCCGCCCTGGTTCTGGATAACCGTACGGGGGAGATCCTCGCCTACGTGGGGTCCCAGGATTTCTCCGATACCAGCCAGGGGCAGATCGACGGCATACAGGCCTTCGGCCAGCCCGGATCGACCATGAAGCCCTTTCTTTACGCCCTGGCCCTGGACCGGGGAATGACCCCGGCCACGGTGCTTCCCGATATCCCGATGATGTTCGGAAGCCGGGAAATCTACACCCCGGAGAATTTCAATAACCGCTTTAACGGCCCGGTCAGGCTGAGAACGGCCCTGGCGTCTTCCCTGAATATCCCTGCCGTCTACGTTCTCGAGAAGCTGGGGACGCCCCTTTTCATCGAGAAGCTGAAGGAGGCGGGCTTTTCCTCACTGGAAGGCCGGGAAGGGGAGCTGGGTACGGGAGTGGCCCTGGGCGACGGGGATGTGACCCTGTGGGAGCTGACATCCGCTTTCGCTCTATTCCCCCGGGGAGGAGAGACGCTGACACCGCGCTGGCGCAAGGACGAAAGCTATCAGGAGGGGCGGCAGATTTACAGCGAAAGAAGCGCCGCCCTGATAAACGATATTCTGACCGACAGGACGGGGAGGGTGACCGGCTTCGGGCAGAGCAGCCGTCTCGATACGGATTTCCCCGCCATTTTCAAAACGGGGACTTCCAATCAGTTTAACGATATCTGGGCTCTGGGGGCCACCACCGATTTAACCTGCGGGGTCTGGATGGGAAACTTTTCCGGCGAAACGGTCATTGGAAGGCCGGGAAGTTCCCTTCCCGCCGAGGGGGCCGCCGGTTTCCTGAGGGAATTTTCCGCCGGTCACGAGTTTCCGCCGCCCGAGGGGGTCAAACAGGTCAGGATCTGCACCCTTTCAGGCGAGGCGGCCGGTTTGTGGTGCCCGGGGACCATGGAGGAGCTGATCCCCGAGGAAATATCCCTGGACACCTGCTCATTCCATGGGCCGGACGGGGAAATCCGCTGGCCCGATGAATACCGCTACTGGCGTGAGGGCAGCCGGTCATCCTACTCCTCCTCGGCTCTCCATGAACCGGAAGGGCGCCTCGTTCTTCTCCATCCGCCTTCGGGCAGTCAGTTTTATCTGGATGAAAACCTTCCCGGAAACGCCCAGTCCGTCCGTATCGAAGCTTCGGCTCCCGAACCGATCACCCTCTATGTCGACGGCAGGCTTCTGGCCGAAAAAAGCCCTTCCCCCCTGCGGATCTCACGAAAACTGGAGAGGGGGACTCACCAAATTCTTCTGATCACCGATAAGGACAGGGCGGAAGGGAGTTATGACGTTAAATAAGCCGTCTCAGAAGAGCGATCCCGCGGTCAGGGCGAAGAACGGGAACATCCGCCGAAGCCCGGTCTGAAGGCTATTCGCTTGCCAATGCTTCAACCGGATCCAGTCCGGCGGCTCTGGCGGCGGGGTTGTAACCAAAGAAGACCCCGATGAACGCACTGAAGAGAAAACTGAATAGGACGGCGCCCCACTGGATGGAAAATGCCCAGGCCATAACATAGGTCGTCACGGAGCTGATGACCACGCCCATGAGAATCCCCAATGTTCCGCCTATAATGGTAATGGTCGCCGCTTCTATCAGAAATTGCCGCTTAATCGCCGCGGGGGTCGCCCCCAGGGCCTTGCGGATACCGATCTCTTTCTGCCGTTCGGTGACGGTCACGATCATGATATTCATTATGCCGATTCCCCCGACCAGCAGGGAAATCGCCGCCACGCCCGCCAGGAGGAGACTAACCGTTCCCAGAGTTTCATCCACCTTTTCCAGCATGGAGGCCATGGAGCGAATATGAAGGGAATCTTCCACGCCTGTTTTCTCTTCCGCCCAGTCGGTAATGATATCTTCCATATCGGAAGTCTCGTCCTGATTCAGAACCTGGACAAGAACACTCGCGGCTTCGGGATTGGGTTCAATTTTCTTTTTGTAGAATCCCCTCGGGATATAGGCCGCGCTGGCCGTCGATTCCATACCGGAATCCTTATCTTCCAGAACCCCGATGACTTCAAAGCCATAGGTCGAATTATTCGTGTCGACAATGATCTGTCTGCCGACTCCGTCCCCGTCGGGAAAGAGCGAATCGGAGACATCGGAGCCGAGGATGATCTTCTGCGCCCCCATGACATTATCGCTCACCGTGAACCAGCTGCCCCCTTCCTTGAGTTCCGCTCCCGTCGTCGGGAGGTACCCGTATTCCACGGCCGTGCAGTTGACGGAAGCTTCGGTCCCGTCGTCGAGACGAAGGGTGCTGCTCAGGCTGTTTTTGTAGTAGATGGACTTCAGACCCTCTATTTCGCCCCACAACTCTTCGCGAAAATCCTCATCAAAGGTGATGGTAGAGCTGGAAGAAGCTCCCCTATGGCTCATAAATCCCGTACTCAGGGAAAGTTCGTCAAGACCGGAATCTCCAAAGGTGCTGGTGATATTTGCCGTGGCGCTCTGGCCAAGGGTTGTTATCACGATGACCGATGCGACGCCTATGATAATTCCCAGCAGGGACAAGAGAGTTCTCATTTTGTTAATCCGGAAATTCTGCAGCGCGTTTATTAAATCTTCAAGCATTACAGATTTCCTTGCAGACTATAAATCTCGTCCGAATGAGAGGCTATTTCCCTATCCGTTTCACCGTCACTTTCAATGATGCCGTCCAGAATCCGAATGCAGCGGTCCGCGCTGTGGCCGATCCCGGGATCATGGGTAATGATGATGATAGTCGTTCCTTCCCTTTGATTAATCCGGCGGAACAGTCTCATGACGTTTCGGCCCGTCTCGGAGTCAAGAGCCCCGGTCGGTTCATCGGCAAGTACGATCTTCGGACGGCTGGCGGTCGCCCGCGCAATAGCTGCCCGCTGTTTCTGGCCTCCCGACAATTCGGAAGGCCTGTGGGTCATGCGGTCTTCAAGACCGACCAGATGAAGAACTTCCTCTGCGCGGATGCGCCGCTCTGAAACGGGCAGTCCCTGGTACCGGAGGGGCAGCATGACATTTTCCAGAACGTTCATGGTCGAAAGCAGGTGATACTGCTGGAAAACGAATCCCACCGTTTCATTGCGCAGCCGGGCCAGTTCCTTTTCCGTCATCTCGGAAGTGAACTTTCCCCCGATGGCCACTTTCCCCCGGGAAGGACGGTCAAGGCATCCTATCATATTCATGCAGGTCGATTTTCCGGAGCCCGACGGTCCCATGATGGAAAGGAATTCCCCTTGCGCCACGTCGAAACTGATTCCCCGCAGTGCTTGCACTTCGTTGTCTCCCATCACATATACTTTCCATACGTCCTGCAGGCTGATTACTGTAGATTCCATAATTCCTCCATAGGGCAAAGACTATTGTCCTCCGCCGGAAGGCGGCTGGCCGCCACCGCCGCTGGGGGGAGCGCTCGGCGGCTGCCCGCCTCCCATCCCGGGGCCTCCCATGCCCATGGGGCCGAACATGGTATTCTGCGCTTCTGTGCCGGACTTGTTCTCCTTCTGGGCTTTCAGCACATCCCCTTCTTCGAGGCCGCCTCCCACAATCTTTACGTATGTGGTGTCATAGGGGACGACATTCACGTCCAACTTTGTATAGGACCCGTTTTCATCCAGGACCTCGACATAGGCTCCGTTTTTATTGCTGTTAACGGCATATCGCTCGACGAGCAGTACCGAAGTCGGCTCGGAGACTTCGATTTTTCCGGTAAAGGAGTACTCGGGGAGAATCTCTTCCGGCGGATCGTAAATCCTCACTTCCGCATTAACGACGGTAGCTCCCGAATCGCTTATGGTGCCAACGGCAGGCCAGGAAACGAGGCTTCCCTCCACCGACCCCTCGCTATAGGCGGGGAAGGTCAGCTCGACGGCTTGCCCCTTCTTCAGTTTAGACACATCCGTTTCGACCACCTCTATTTCCGCTTTCAGATAGTCCCGGTTGATGAGGGTGCCCAGTTCATCGGTATTCTCAAAGACATCGCCGGGAGCGGCATCAAGATCGGCTATTATGCCGTCAAACATGGCGATCACCTGCCGGTCTTTTAACTCCTCATTAATCATTTCCCTTTGAATTTCCATCAGAGCCACTTCCTTCATGGCACCGGTAATGCGCTTTTGCTCTATATCATAATCCTGTTTGGCCAGATTGTATTTTTCCTCGGAATTTTTAAATTGGACGAGAATCTGCCCTTTTTGAACGTGATCGCCTTCCTTTACAAAAACGTCGGTAACCGTCCCGTCTGCGGCGCACTGCAGGGTTTGTGTCTGGGCGGCCTCAATATTCCCGGAAACATCAATGACATTTTCGTAGGTCTCCTTCATTACCGTATAGGAGATCCCGGCCAGTTCGGCTGCCTTGGTTTTTGATGTGTGAAGCGTTATTATCCCCGCCGCCGCTGCCGCGAGAATAACAGCAATGACAAGGGTTATGATCAGCGGTTTCATCATTCTCCTCCCTTTCCTTCCTGTTTTTTCAGCCAGGGGTCTTTCTGCCGTTTCCATCATTGTCATTCTCCTGTTCCCGTGTAATCCGTATTTTCTGAATTGATAAAATACTGAGCAATTTTAAGATTATATAAAACGTAATCTATATTCGTCAGACTGGCCGTATACCGGGCCTGTTCATAACTGTTTCTGTTCTGGGCAAGGTCTGAGTTCGCAATAAGCCCCTTTTCCGACCACTCCAGACTGTCTTCATAGAGCTTTTTATACAGGACGAGATTCTCGCTGTTCCGCTGCTTTGCCCAAACGAGATCCCCGTAATCGGTCTCCGCGTCTCCGACGGCATCGGTATAGGCCTGTTCGGCGATTTTTATGTCCAGGATCTCAAGCTGACGGTCATATTCATCGTCCCTCTCATCCAGGGCAGATGTCCTGCGCTCGGTCAAGTCCCATTCAAGAGAAAGCAGGAGAGAGGGATCGGAAGGATCTTCCAGAGGAGTACTGATCCCGGCGGATAAGGACATCCCCCGGTAGGAAGCGGAAAGACCGGCGGAGAGGGAGTGGGTCATCGCCTCTTCCGTGTCGTCCGTGCCGCTCAGATACCCGTCCCATCCATAACCGAAATCGGCGCGCAAGGTAAAATCCCTATCGCTCTGCCGGCTTCTCTCGTTATATCCGTTAGTCCAGATCGATTCTTCGAGATCGATGTACATTTGCCTGTCGTAATCCTCCATGTGGGCCAACTCCGTCGAATCGAGGGACGGGGGCAGCTCGGGGAGATCGGTCAGGCCATCCCTTTCCATGCCGCACCCCACGGCGAAATTACCCAGGGCATTCGCCAGAAGACGGGTCTCTTCTTCTACTTCCCGTTCGGCGGAATTTACTTCAAGCCGGGCCGATATATAAGTTGAGGAATAGGGCGCATAGCCTTCTACTTTTATTTCATCAAAGTCAGTTTGCAGCGTATAGAGGGTCGTTTTCCCGTCGGCCAGACTCTGGGCGGCCTCATAGAGGCTCCTCACTTCATTCCAGAATGATTCTTCGACGGCGATGCGCTTCAGGGTCAAATCCCTTTGGGAAAGGGTAAGTTCCCGTTCCGCCGATTCTATTTCCAGGGATGCCAGTCCGGCCGTATTCGAAATGATATCCGTGGAGAGGGTAACCTCGCCATTGTCAAATGCCGTGGCGGAACCGGAGCTGTCCGTTTCGACGGTCACAGGAATCGAAGCCGTCACCGACGTTCCGTTAATTAACGGGAGGCTTACGGTCGCCTGAGGGCTGAATTCCATCTCTGTTCCGTCGGAATTAAGCTCCAGTGACATATTCCCGGTAGAAACATTCACTTCCGTTCCATTCGCGACATTTGCCCTATCAAGGGACGTTTCCGCCTGCTTTACTTTAACCTGAAGCTGCTGCAGTTCCAGATTATGTTCCTTATACCCGATGAAGCAGTCATTCAATGTCTGGGCGCTGAGCATTGTTCCCCAGACAAAAATGAAGCCGGCGGCCGGGATCATTTTATTTAATTTCATTCTATCACCTATGCGTATTACCCGGGAAATGTGGAATTCACACTCTATCCCTTTTTTCCTTCGGATAGGAAAAATCATACAGGAATCGGCTTTTAAAGGGAGAGATGTTTTGTAAAAAGAATGTAAAATATATGGGGGAGGACGGGGCATTTCGAAACATTTCGGGCAGAATACTGTAAAGTGACGGTGTTCCCCCTCCCCGCGGCGGGAATTTTGATTAACAGGAAGAGGATAGTATAATAGGTAATATGAAACCGCGAATTCCCTCGGGAAAGCAGATACTGCTTCCCGGTTTAGTCCTGGCCGTGGCCGCCATGGGCCTTTTATCATTTCTCCAGATCAGATGGATGGGCGATTCCCTTCAGGCCGAGAATATGCGTTACCGAAGGGGGGTGAACGACGACCTGAACCATATCGTCTGGAAGCTCTTCGAAAGGCTGGATTTGGATCGTCTCGATCCGGAGTCCCTCGAAGCATCCATGAAAGGGTGGAAGGAAGATTCGGAGTATCCCGATCTGATAAAATCGGCCTCTCCCCTTGGAAATGACCGGGCGCAGGCCGGGGAATTTTCCCCCCATGAAGGGGACGTCTATATTCTGGGGGGGAGAGCCGATGCGGGGTATCTGCTCGTCCTTGACGGGGCCTCTCTTTATGAGACTCTGCTTATGGAGGAGCTGCGTGAATACTCACTGGATTACTCCTTCACGGTTTCCTACGAAGAGATGGCTCCCGATTTCAGGGAAAAGGCCGGACCCATGGAAGACCGCGATTCCCTGATTAGGACCTATCTGCCCCAATTCATAGATCTATCCGATGCGGAAAGGCGCTTCGACAATATACTTTTTTCCCCCAGGGAGATGCCTTTTCCCCCGGAGAGAGCCGAGGGGGGGGGAGGGAAAATTATCCATGCCTACCGCCTCACGGTGGATTTGAATGAGGGAAGGGGGACGGCCCGGTTCGAAAGGCGCCTGAAAAGATCCAATCTGGGGCTTCTGGGAAGCCTGATTCTTATTCTGGCCGGCTGCTATTATCTTCTTTTCCGGCTCTACCGCGATGAGGAGGGACTCCGCCGCACGGAGCAGACCTTTGTCGCTTCCGTTTCCCATGAACTGCGAACGCCCATCGCCGTGATCAAGACGGCCTCGGAGAATCTGCAGCGGGGCATTGTCGCCGACGGGGAACGGGTCAAAGCCTATGGTCAGGTCATTCAGACCGAGGCCGACCGTCTGAACCGCATGGTGGAGGGAATTCTCTCCTACTCGCGCATGGAAGGCAGCGGCGCGAACAATTCCCGGCCGGTGAAAACCGATCCCCGTTCCTGTACCGGGGAGATCCTGGAGAGACTGAAACTGACCTATCCGGAATGCCGGTGGGATGAGGATCTGACGGGAGCTCCGGCCGAGGTTCTCCTGGATCGGGAGTCCTACCGGCTGATACTGGAAAACCTTGTGACCAACGGGATACTCCATGGAGAGAAGGGGATCATGAGAATCCGTCTGCTCAGCGACTTTCCCTCCCGGTGGAGGCTTATCGTGGAAGATGAGGGCGGCGGCATTCCCCGGAGGGAGCAGAAAAGAATCTTTGATCCCTTCGTGAGGGGACGGAAAAGCGAAGAACGTCAGGTGAGAGGCAGCGGACTGGGGCTCTATCTGGTGAAAAGAGCCGCCCTTTCTATGGGTGGCTCGGTTATTCTGGAGAGTCCCTACGAATATCCGGCGGGCCGGGAAAGAGGGGGCTGCCGCTTTACCCTGATTCTGCCCGTGGGAGAGGAGCAGTAGATGAGCCGGATTCTGATGATAGAGGATGAGCCGGGCCTGCAGCTGACCGTTAGCGATCTGCTGGTGAACGAGGGCTATGAAGTGGAAATACGGGGCGACGGTCCCCGGGGGGAAGAAGAAGCGTCGAAAGGATTATACGATCTGATTCTTCTGGACGTGATGCTTCCGGGAAAGGATGGCTTTCAGATATGCAGGTCCCTCCGCGAGAAGGGCCTTACCGTTCCCGTTCTCATGCTGACAGCCCGGGTCACATCGATTGATACGGTTATGGGACTTAAGCTGGGGGCCGATGATTATCTGACCAAGCCCTTTGATTCCCAGGTTCTTCTGGCCAGGATAGAAGCGCTTCTCCGCAGGGCGTCGGGGGCGAAGGGCGGGAAAAATGCTCCCCTCCCTCCGGCGGAAGAGTTCGGCAGTTTTATTCTGAACCGGGACAGGGGAAGTCTCATGAAGAGAGAGGGGGACCGGTTCCGGGAGATTACCCTGAATACCCAGGAGTACCGGCTTCTGGTTTTTCTGGCAGACCATCCTGAAAAAATACTCAGCCGCAACGAGCTTCTCGATGCCGTCTGGGGATATGAGACGGAAACATCCACCAGGACGGTGGATGTGCATATCGCCTGGCTTCGTCAGAAACTGGACGAGAAGGACCGTCCCCGGCATATCATTACTCTCCGGGGACGGGGCTATAAATTCGTTATCTAAACGACTTTATAGCCCGCTTCCGTGACGGCTGCCTTCAGGGCCTCGGGATCGGCTTCACCCTTGATCACCGCTTTCTTCCCTTCCAGATCCACCCTGGCTTCCTCCGTTCCCCTTACCGATTCCAGCGCGTCCTTCACGGTGGCTGAGCAGTGGTGGCAGTTCATTCCTTCAATATTCAGCACGATTTCCTTACTCATATTTATCACTCCTTGGATTTTATGTTCTTCCTCATGTTCTTCTCCGTGACAGCAGCTTCCGCCACAGCTCTTTTTCCTTATCAGTTTTCTGTAGAACGCGGCGCCCAGCAGAAGGGCGAAAAATCCCGCCGCCAGGTAGTCAACCAGTGAGAAACCCATCTGGTGTGACATGACCGATCCGGCGAATTCCCATCCGGTCAGTTCGGCAATTCCGTTCATGAGAAGTCCGAAGACCAGGCTTCCGCCTATAATCGTTCCCAGGTAGAAGAGTGTCTGCTTTCTGCCCAGGACGCGGGAGAGAATGGCCAGGGTGGCGGCGTTTGTTGCCGGGCCGGCCACCAGGAAGACATAGGCGGCGCCGGGTGAAAACCCTTTCAGTATCAGGGCTACCGCAATGGGAATGCTTGAGGTGGAGCAGACATACATGGGTATCCCGATCACCACCATGAGAAGCATGGAGAGAAAACCGCCTCCGAACAGGGTCCCCTCGAAAAAATTGTTCGGAATAGCGAGGGAAATCACGGCCGCCAGAGCCAGGCCTACGAGAAAGTTCACCGCAATATCATCCACCGATTCCCTGTAGGCGAAGTTGAAGAATTGCCTCCACTTCCCCTTTGTGTCTCCCGCTGATGCACCCCGGGCTAATTCCTCTTCCCCTTTCCCATCGGTTCTGTCATCCCTATCGAACAGGTAGGAGAAAAATCCTCCCAATACTCCCGTAATCAGGGCGGTAAGAGCCCGGAAAACGGCAAAAAGGGGCCCGAGCATACCCCAGGTAGCCGTCAGACTGTCCACTCCTGTCTGGGGAGTGGAAATAAGAAAGCTCATGACCGCCGGTTTGGAAGCCCCGTATTTTTTCAGGTAGGACGCCGTGGGGATGACGCCGCAGGAGCAGAGGGGCAGGGGGACACCCAGCAGGGCCGATTTGAGAACTGATGACAGATCATGGCCTCCCACATGGCGGGCCACGACCTCCCTTTTCATAAAAACACTGAGAAGACCGGCCACGGTCATTCCCAGAAGAAGATAGGGAGTCATTTCGATAAACAGAATATATATTTCCCCGGCAAAAAGGGTAATGTATTTAATCATTTCTTGCCTCCTCGGCTATATGCTTGAGCCCGATATCCAGAATCTGGCTGATATGACTGTCGTTCAGTGAGTAGACGGCCATACGCCCTTCCTTGTGATATTTTACCAGCCTCATCTGCCTGAGAACTTTCAGCTGGTGGGAAATGGCCGTCTGCTGCATTCCCGAAAGAAGGGAAAGGTCGTGAACGCATAAAGGTTTCTCCCTTAAAAAATAGAGTATTCTGATTCTTGTGGGATCCCCGAATACCTTGATAAATTCCGCCAGATCCTGAATCTCCTCATCAACGGGAATCTTTACCGTCAGTTCATCGGCTGTTTTCTGATCAATTCTGCACCAATCCACATTGTTATCCTTATACATATGAATATATGTTCATATAATATCATCACGGAGTCTTCTTGTCAAGTTTTCTTTGCATTTTGCCGCCGGATCCACTAGATTTGTAGTAATGACAGATGAACAGCCGCTGATTTATTTCATAAGGAAAATCGCTCTTTCCCTGGCCCTGGGGGTTCTGGGCCTGATTATAAATCTCCACAGCCTGACTTTTAGCTACCTGAACCTGGATCTCAATCTGTCTCTGGGATACGTTTTTCCCCTTCTCATCTCCCTGGCATGGGGAAATCTCTTTGCTCTGCCTTCGGTCCTCATTACCTCTCTCTTTGTTTTCTCTCAGTCCAGGGACGGGGGAGGATCAATGGTATATCTCTATCTCGTCTATACTCTCTGGGTTCCTCTTATCGGCAGAATGGAGCAGAAGAGAAAATGGGCTTCGGGAAACAGGTTTATCCCCTATTATGCCCTATTTCTCTATTCTGTGCTTGTGATAATCGGCTATCTTCTCATCTATAATCTGATTACGCCCCGGGCTCTGCCTAAGAGCACGCTTTTTATCTACTCATACGGCGATAACATGACAATGCTCTCCTGTCTGAATCTGGGAAACCTGCTTCTGATGCTGCCCCCCGTCCGGTATCTTCTCGATCTGGAAAAGCAGTCGGAACTGAAAACCCGCATGGGATATTACTATATTTTGGGAGCTCTGCTGGGGCTGTTTCTCGTCTGGGGTCTGACCCTGGCCGCCGAAACCCTTATCGAAAGCCGCACGCTGCCATCCCCTTCCTCCCGGGAAGGAAGGATGGCCGAACTTCTGCTAAACCATCTCCTTTATCTGAATCTTATTATTGTCCTGGCTATCGCCCTTTTCAGAAACTGGGAGCTGCAGAGCGATACGGAAAGGAAAATCATTGAGAGAAAGGATATTCTGGAACAGATTATGAGCAAGATCTCCGAAGGGGTTCTTCTTATAGACGGAGAATGGAAGGTCCGTTACGCCAATGCGGCGGCCATGGCTCTGGGGAACTATACGGTCAAGGATCTGGGGAAATCGATTAATCGGGTCGTATCCCTTTATTCCGCCGATTCGGGAAAGCCTTTCAGCCATAAGGACGCGGTGGATCTGCTTACTTCCGAAGAGGCCGTCACCTGCCTTTTGAACACCGGCCCGGGAAAATTTCGCCGGATCGTCATTACCCTGCTCCCTCTGAAGGAGAAAAAGTACGGATTCTGCTATTTATCCCTGATCAGGGACATTACCGAAGCTTACGAGCAGGAACAGAAAAATATCCATACCCAGAAACAGGAAGCCATAGGCCGGCTGGTGGGGGGCGTGTCCCATGATTTCAATAACCGCCTGGCCGGTATCATGGGTTTTGCCCAGCTTATCTACAAAACCCGTAATATGAGTGAAATACGGTATTATGCCGATCAGATCGTAGCCAGTGCCGAGTCGGCCTCCGACCTGACTTCACAGCTGCTCACCCTCTCCCGCAAGAGGCCCCTCAAGAGGACCCGCTTTTCTCTGAACGATCTGGTCAGGAGTCTGGTCCCCCTGCTGAATCATACCATCAGCAAGGGGATTCGCATTCAAACCAGCCTTAGTGAATATGAACTCATAATTGAAGGGGACAGGTCTCTCATGGAAAACGCTCTGCTGAATCTGGCCATCAACGGGGCTTACGCGATGAAACGCAAGGGGACTCTTTCCCTCGAAACGGCTCTACGCCACTTTGATGAGGCTTACTGCCTCAGAAGCGCTTCCCCCATCACTCCCGGTGTATACGGTGTCATTCGTATTTATGATACGGGAACGGGTATTTCCGGGGAAATCATGGAGAAAATTTTCGATCCCTTCTTTACCACCAAGAAAGAGGGGGAAGGAACCGGTTTGGGATTATCCACGGTCAAGGAGATCGTGGAAAAGCATAAGGGGGAAATTCAGGTCTCCAGTGTGATAGGGGAGGGGACGGTTTTTACCATCAGCCTCCCCCTGGCTCAGGAGAGGGAAAGCGCCATGGCTCCCATGACATCCGGATAGGGACGGAAGTTTTCCACCTGGAATCCCCCCAGGGAAGGATCCCCCGAAATGCGGGGAACCGTGTAATCCTTGAGTCCCCCCGGCAGTCCCTTTCCCGTCCCTTTGAGGTAGGCTTCCTTCTGTGTCCAGATTTCAAAGAAGCACTCTTCCATTCTCTCCTTCTCCCTGAAGCCCTCCAGAACCTTAGTCTCTTCCTCGGAGAAGAAATGGCGGGCCAGATTCAGGCAGTCCCTGTCCCGTACCTCTTCGACATCCACCCCGGTCTCGCCTTTCTCCGATGAGATGAACGCCACCACGCCGGCGGAATGGGATATGTTGAAACGGAGTTCCCGGTGATTCGTCAGGTAGGGCTTGCCCCCTTCCCGGAGGGAAAAACGGATCTGATCCGGCGGACAGCCCAGCTTTTCCCCCAGAAGGGTTTTGGAAAAGAGCCGGGCGATCAGATACATCTCGCGGGAGGGTATGTGGGAGAAACGATAATACCGCTCCTCCTCTTCCGCCGTCATAAGCAGGAGTCCCTCCCGTTCCATAGAGGAGGAGAGGGGAGAGGAGAGGCGTGTCCAGAAGAGCTCCGGGTACCGGTCGTACCGGTGAATCTCCAGTTCCATTTCTTACCCCTTGAGACTCCGGGGATAGCGGCCCTCTTCAATGAGCGCGGCCAGGGAGGCGGTTACCCGGGGTTTGTCCTCCCGGTAGGTAACACCGAACCAGCTGTCCCGGCTGTGAAGGACCTCCACCCGGGAGATGTCTTTTTTGATCATCTCGTCAATGGCGAAGGGGAGATAGAATTCCGATTTTTCCTCATCAATTCGCTCGCTGAGAAATTCGGTGAATAACTTTTCCAGATGGGCAAAGAGGGCGGGGGTGAATCCCCACATATTCATGGAGACAATCTCTTCTCCCGTGAAGGCCACTTCTTCTCCCCTGCCGTTCGTTCCCCGTATCTCCTTACCGGATCGTCCGATTCCCGTATGCTCTTCCACATCCGTAAGGAAGGACCGGCCGTCTCTTGTGCAGATGCCCCGGGAAACGGTACCGTGATCGGAGAGGGTTTTCTCCAGGGTGAAGCCGCACATGGAAAAATCGGTGGACGCCGGATCGCGGGAAGAGAGCCAGTCCGCCAGAAGGGCGAATCCGCTCTGACCGTAGAAATCATCGGCGTTAATAGCGGCGAAAGGCTCGTTCACCACATTCCGGGCGGCCCAGACGGCGTGACCGGTTCCCCAGGGTTTACTCCTCTCCTCCGGTCTTGTAAAGTCTCCGGGAAGATCATCCAGGTCCTGATAGGCGTACTCCACGGGAATCATCCCTTCATAGCGGCTTCCTATCTGCTCCCTGAAATCCTTTTCGATATCCTTTCTTATTATAAAGACGACCTTTCCGAAACCGGCTCTTTTGGCGTCGAAGACGGAATAGTCAATGATGAATTCTCCTTCAGGTCCAACTGGATCAATCTGCTTCAAACCTCCGTATCGGCTGCCCATTCCTGCCGCCAGTACGACGAGTGTCGGTTTTACCATGCTTATCCCCTATGTTATTAATCTATACGGTCTAAAAATAGCACCGCCGGCCTATCTTGACCAGACCCCGGGGTGAAACTTTTTTCATTAACCCCCTTTTCCCGGGGAATGCCATATTCCCGCCACAAAGAGCTTTTCGTATCCTCTTTTCCCCTTGTTATTCTCTCCATACCGGCCCATAATTAAAGGAATAATGAGGGAGGAATCATGGATAGGGTTCGCATATTGACCGAAAAGGAAGAGCTGTCCCAATACGCCCGGATCTGTTCCTACTGCTTTCTCGACCGGACCGGATGGACGGAACGGCTTCTCAGGCCCGGAGTCATCGAGGGATCAGTCTACGGGTGCGAAGCGGAGGGTCGGATCATGTCCGGAGTTATCTCCTTCGACCTGTCCTTTTCCTACTGGGGCATGAACCGGATAGCCTCTTCCGGCATAGGCTGCGTGGCCTCCGACCCGTCTGTGAGGAACAGGGGACATATACGGAGCATCATGAACCGCCTTCTCAGGGATAACTACCGGGAGGGGAAGATCCTCTCCTTTCTTTACCCCTTCAGCTACCGATATTACGGCATGTTCGGCTACGGGACGATGGGGCACGCCGCCCAGTACAGGTTCGATCCCTCCGAGCTGACGGTCCGGGAGGTTCCCGAAGGGGGATTCGATTTTTTCGACCGATCGGAGAGACAGTACGACGAGTACCTCTATGTGAAAAATCACTGGTCAAGCGGTTTCCACGGAGGAGTGAAGGAGACCATCGGCAACAGCCCCAGGGAGTCCTTTCTCGAAGAGATGGAGAGGGACAGGCGTTTCCTCTCCTTCTACCGGAATGAAGAGGGTGAAGCCCGTGGATTTCTTCTTTATAAAATGGAGGAGGGCGGTACCGGACAGATCATAAGTATTATCCAGTCGGCCTGGTTGGATAATCATGCCTTTCGCAGCCTGATCCATTATCTCTGGAGGCACCGGAGCCAGGTCAAGTCCGTTCTCTGGACGCTGCCCCTTTCGGTTCCCCTGGAAATGCTCACCCGGGAACCGCGTATCCCCCGGGAGGATCGGCAGATGTGGATGGGCCGTCCTGTGAATGTTCCGAAGGCTTTGGAGATGAAGAGCGCCTACATGCCTGCGGCAGAACCCTTTGCCTTCTCCCTGAAAGATCCGGTTATCCCCGAAAACAGCGGAAGCTATTATCTGGAGGGAGATGCGGTTCGCTTCAGGGAAGGGGACTATTCGGAACGGGAGCTGGAATTCTCCGTTTTCTCCGCCATGGTTATGGGAGGTCTTTCCCTGGAAGAAGGGAAGGCGGCCGGGCTGGTTGAGGAGGATTTTTCCGCCGACGGAACCTATCTGTCCCGCCTGAAGAATATCTGCATCACCAGGGGATTCTGATCAGCCGTCCCGTTTTTCCAGTTCGGCCAGAACATCGAAGACGGTCAGATCGGCCGCTTCAAGGAGTACCAGTAGATGGTAGATAAGATCGGCCGATTCATAGAGAATATCCTTCTTATCCATGGCCAGGAGTAGCTCCACCGCTTCTTCGCCGGTTTTCTTTTTGATCTTCTCCATACCCTTGGAGAAAAGGTGGGTCGTGTAGGAGCCTTCGGGCATCTCCCTGTGACGCTGCTGTATGGTAGCCGTCAGCTTAGCCAGAAAATCGCTGTTCTCCGACCGGTCATCCAGAGCCACGTGGTCATGCTTTTCCACATCGGTTTCACCCTTCTTCATGGAAAAGGGAAGGGCCGATGCTCCGGCGGGAAGCAGAGCTTCATATCCCCGGTCCGTCTCTTCCAGTTTCAAAAAGGACGGTTCCCCCTCCCAGGGCAGAATGCGGCCCGTTTCGGGATGGCTGATCCAGAGTGTTCCCTGCTCGCGGCTTTTACTATAGCCCTTGGGACTCATCAGGGCGGCCAGGGAAGGCCCGTTTTCAATGGAGACAAAGAGGGGATATAAGCTTTCTTTCATAGGACTCGCCCCTTATGCCTTGGGATTGGCGTACTGCAGGTTCTGGTAGAAATGGCGTCTCTCCTGGAGGGAGGTTTTCACTTTTCCGCGGAAATCGTCCACCGATGCGAACCCTTTTTCATCCATCCACTCTTCCAGTCCCGCCACCAGCTTGCCGAAGAAGTCGATACCGTTCTTATAGAGGACCGAACATACCTGAACCGTGGTGGCTCCGGCCAGCAGAAGCTTGATGACGTCTTCCGGGGTATGAACGCCCCGGCTGGCGGATATCTGGGGTTTGACCATGGAGGAGAGGAGGCCGGTCCACCGGAGGGTCTCGGCCAGCTCGCTCTCCGCAGAGAAGGGGATGCCCGTGGTGAAGGTCATTTTGTCAATATTGATGTCCGGCTGCCAGAACCGGTTGAAAAGGACAAGTCCCTCCACGTCCGTATGGCCTAGTTCGCCGGCGAAGTGGGGCAGGGATGTGTAGTTGCTGCCTATTTTAACCGCCAGGGGCAGATCCAGTTCCTTCTTCAGTTTACCAATGAGTTTAACCGCCTGCTTCTCCATATCCTGGCTGCGGAAACTCAGGTCTTCCGCCATGGGGGAGAGGTTGATCTCCACCGCCGAAGCGCCCGCTTCCTTCATATAGCGGACATAGTCGCCCCAGTCTTCCAGGGAGTGGCAGTTGATGCTGGCGATAAGGGGAATATCCACCTGCTTGCTCATCTCGCCGATAAAGGCCAGATAGGAGGCGGGCTTCTTTTCCAGGCCTACGTTCTGAATCCACAGATCCGTACCGGGCTGTATCTCCTCGGTGACCGCGATATCGTCGGTCCCGCGAATATCTTCTTCAAAAAGGGATTTCAAAACCACGGCGCCGGCTCCCATATCGGCCAGTCTTTTAATGGTATCCACTCTACCGGTTAATGAAGAACTGGAAACGATTAGGGGGCTTTTCAATTCGAGCCCCAGATAATTAGTTTTTAATGATGCCATGGGATGGATCTCCTCTCATTCTGTAGTTTTTAGGAAGTCTGATGTAAGGGATTATTATTTCCCGTCTACTCTAACGCATATTGTAGGGGAAAGGTGTAAAAAAATCAATCTGAATGTGAAGATAGAAGGAACTCCGGGGAATCAGACTTGACTTTGGAAATTGAATATAGTAAAATACATATATTAAAATGAAGTTACCCGGAGGTATTCGTATGTCAGTAACAGTTTATTCAACCCCTTCCTGTTCCTATTGCCGCTTGGCCAAGGATTACCTGAAGAATCATAATATTCCCTTCAGCGAGTACAACGTCGCCTCCAACAGGGCCAAAGCGGAGGAGATGGTCCGGAAGTCGGGACAGATGGGAGTTCCCGTGCTGGATATCAACGGGCGCATTCTGGTGGGATTCAACCCGGATGCCATAGAAAAAGCCCTTCACCGTTAGCGGAGTGCCCCCCTCTGAGCCTTGCTTTTTAGCCGTTCAGGGGGTATAGTCCCCTTATGGATTTTCAGAAAATTTCAGACCGTATATGGTATTGGAAGGGCGACTCCGAAAGGGGCTGGCCCAATATAGTCGCGTTCCTCGGAGATGATAAGACTCTTGTGGCTGACGCGGGAGCCTCTCCGGAACAGGCCGGGCTGGTTAAAAAGGCCCTGGAGAAGCTGGGCCGGAAAGCGGATTATCTGGTTCTCACCCACTGGCATTGGGATCACTCCTTCGGGCTGAGTGCCTGGGAGGGAACGGAAACCATGGGGCAGGAGAAGACCGTGGCCCTGCTGGAGGAACAGAGGGGATACGAATGGAATGACGATGCCCTCTACTGGCGAATGGAGCAGGGAATCGAATCGGAATTCACAGCCCGGATGATAAAGAAAGAGTATCCCGATCTTTCAAAAATCAGGATAGAACTTCCCAAGAGATACTTCGTCAGCGAAGAGAATATCGACCTGGGCGGTTTGACCTGCCGGGTGCAGCATATCCCCTGCGACCACGCCCTGGATAATACGGTTCTTTACGTCCCTGAGGAAAAATTCCTTTTTCTGGGAGACAGCCTGAACGAGAATATCTACTGCGAGAGCTGGCACTATACCCACGGCCGCCTTGCCATGGTCATAAACAGCCTCCGAGGATTCGATACGGACCTGGCCCTGGAATCCCATGGGGAAGAACCGCTGGGCCGTGTGGAATTTGTCGATCTTCTGTGGCAGCTCCAGACGGTGAACGAGACGGTGCGCATCGCCGTGGAAGAGGGAAAGACCGGTGAGCTGGAAACCCTGCTCTCCCAGGCATTCGAAAGACCCCTGGTCGAAAGTGACGAGGAGTTAATGAAAGCCTGCCTGTACGGCTATTTCCAGTAGACCCGCTTTCAGGTTCCTATCTCCCCGGAGTCAAGTTCGAACCAGAAGCATACGGCCCCGGGCAGATTCTCAACGCCGTAAAGGTTCCCATGCTGGTCCATTATCGCCTTTACGATGGAAAGGCCCAGTCCGTAGCCGCCGTGCTTCCGGGTGCGGGCCTTATCCACCTTGTAGTAGCTTTCCCATATCCTTTCCAGGTGTTCCGCTTCTATGGGGCGGCCCCTGTTCGTAACGGAGACTCGGGTTTTATCCGGTTTCCTCCGTTCCGTTTTGACGGTGATCACCTCTTCCCCTTCCTTATGGCGCAGGGCATTTTTCAGATAATTGGTGAGGACCTGCTCTATCATGGGCTTATCGGCATGGACAATCAGCGGAACCTCTTCCTGAATCAGACAAAGACGGGAGTTTCCCATATGGCCCGACTCTTCAAATTTTTTTACCGTCTCCCCTGTGAGTTTATGGATATCGAAATAGCTCTTCTCCAGGGGATGAACGCCTGACTGAAGCTGGGAGAGATTCAGGAGCTGGTTCACGTGGTTTTCCATGCGCTGAGTTTCATCGAGTATGATTCGGCAGTAACTGTCCCGCTTGGCTTTGTCTCCGGCCACATTGTCCAGTAGGCCCTCGGCGTATCCCTCAATCAGGGAGATGGGGGTTCTCAGTTCGTGGGAGACATTGGCGATAAAGCCCCGCCGCATCTCATCTATCTTTCTCTCCTTCTCTATCTCCTTGAGAAGTTCGGAATTCATTTTGTTCAGCTTGCCGATCGCCTCGCTGAGCTGGCAGGAGAGGGAATTGATGCTCCGTCCCAGCTCTCCCAGCTCATCATGACTGTTGACTTCGTATTTACGGCTGAAATCCAGCTCCGCCATGCTCTCGGCGATGGATGTGAGTTCCTTCACCGGGCGGGTGATGAACTTGGACATGAAAAGGGCGGCCCCCGTTCCCAGCAGGAGGAAGAACACTCCCGTAAAGAAGGTGAAGCGGGCGGCTATGGCGATGCTGTCATCTATGGACTCCATGGGGCGGGAGACGAGAAGAAGGATATCCTCATCGATTTTATAATACATGCTGAGCATGGATGAACCCATGGCATGTTTCATCTCCCTGAATACGTATTTTCTATCTTCCGAAAGGCGGTTCATTTCAGATATGATATCTTCGAAAATAGGAAAAGGGGGCTGCCGGAAGGGCAGGGCGCTGCTGTCGGGAAGGGGGGGGAGTTTCCTCTCTCCGGGATTCATAGGGCCGTCCGGCTTATTGGAGATCAGATCCACCAGCCTGCCGTCCTTCTCCCAATACAGGGCGATCATGAAACCCTCTTTCACTTCCCGATCCATGAGGCTCTTTTCAAACATATCTCCCCTGTCCTCTCCGTAGTTCTCAGCCAGTTCTTCGCAAACGGCAAGAAAACTTTTACGCTGACGGATTAGGTAATAGGGTTTGAACAGGAGGCTGTTGAGCAGAAAGGAGATAAGGACGAATGCTGCGGAAAGGGCGGCTATCCACAGAAACATTTTGCCCCTTATGGACAGTTTCAATTTCACTAATGCGCCTCGAAGCGGTATCCGTAGTTCCTCACGGTCTTTATGCAGGAAGAGTGGGATCCCAGTTTCTTTCTCAGCTTTTTGATGTGCGTGTCGATGGTGCGCATCCCCTTGTAATACTGGAAATCCCAGATCTTATTGAGAATCTGTTCTCGGCTTAAGGCTCTGTCCTGATTTTCCATCAGCATAAGAAGCAGTTCGTACTCCTTGGGGGGAAGCTCCAGCTTTTTCCCGTCCACTCTGGCAAAACGACCGCTTTTATCTATGCAGATTGAACCCGATTCCAGACGGCTGTCTCCTCCGGTTTTCCTTTCCAGGGCATTCACCCGCGCCACCAGCGAACGGGGACTGAAGGGCTTTTTGATGTAGTCGTCCACGCCGAGTTCAAAGCCGAAGACCTCATCGTTCGTATCCACACGGGCTGTAAGCATGAAAACGGGCACATCCGATTCCCTGCGTATTTCCCGGCAGACGGCCCAACCGTCAATTTCCGGCATCATCACGTCAAGTATAACCAGATCTATCCCCTTTTCCCTGTGAAAAAGAGCAAGCGCCTCCCGGCCGTTTTCCGCCTCGAGAGTGTCATAGCCCTCCCGGTGCAGATAGTCGCAGATCAGGTCCCGGATTCTTTTTTCATCATCAACAATGAGTATCCTCATGCCCTCAGAATAGCAGAAAAATGCCTTCGGGTCACAGATTAGGGAAAAGGTCACATAGAATTCACAATAAGAGTTTTCCCAGAGATCACAGAAGGGTCATGCCCGTTTCAAAGTCGGTGAGTATAGTTGAAAAAAACGATAAAGGAGTCGGAAATTGACAAAGAAAACAGGATTATTCGTACCTGCAGCGGTTCTGCTGATTCTGCTGGCTTCCTGCGGCAGCCAGGGAGAAAAAAATCCCGGTAGGAAGGGGCCGGAGGAGAAGGGGACACTCTCGGCAGAAGAAAATCCCGCTGTCACTCTGCTGAGAAAACTGGAAGATTTTCTGCGCTTCGAGGATGTCCTTCCCCAGATGGCCCTGAGTGAAGAGCAGAAAGGATCCTTGATGCCTCTGCTTGAAGAGTGGAAGAATTGGGAATCGGAGGGAAAGGAGTACGATCAGGAACTGATCATAAATGAAATAACCGCTCTGCTCACAGAGGGGCAGAAAAGTTATGATCCCGTCCCTGAAGAGAATTCTTTTCCCGGTCAGGACAGCCGTCCCGGTCCCCCCGATTCGGGAAGTCCCGGGGAGAGGCCGTCGGGACCGCCTCCTGGCGGAAATCCTCCCGGAGGAAACCCGCCGGGGGAAAAAGGGAAAGATGGACGGAATGAAGACGGCCGCAGCAGCCTTGTTTTTCAAATCGATAAACTGCTGCGCCTTCTGGGGGGAGAAGAGGCTTTGCCTCCCCCTCCGCCTGAATCGGATTCCTAAAGCAGTTCGGCAATTTTCTCCGGGGTGGATGCCTGGCCGGTAAGAACCACCTTCTCATCGATGACCAGAGCCGGCGTGGAGAGTACATTGTACTTCATGATAGAGGGAAGGGATTCCACTTTTGTAACCGTGGCGTCCACTCCCTTGCTCTCCACCGCCTGGACGGCATTTTCGTATAGCTTCTTGCATTTGGGACATCCCATTCCCAGTACTTTTATTTCCATAATCTATCTCCTTGTGCTTATTTGCCGGAAAGAAAGACCTTCCCCCGGCTACTATCTGCGCTTATTTCAATCCTTCCGGAAAAGTTTCTATGAATGTTTTTATTTCATCTCTTACATTCCGGTAGGGAACCATTTTTTCCTCTTCATCCTCAATCTCCCGGGCGAGGAAGGGAGGGTCGGGAAAGCTGTGGTGAATCACGTGGGTTTTGCCGGGGAAAAGAGGACAGCTCTCCCGGGCGTTGTCGCATACGGTTATGACATGGTCAAAGGCCAGGTCCATTTTATCGGAGAGAAGTTCCGATTTATGGCCCGAAATGTCTATGCCGATTTCCCCCATGGCCCTAACCGCGTAAGGATTAAGGCCGTGGGTCTCAATCCCGGCCGAATGAACTTCGTACAGGTCTCCCTTAAGCTCTCTTGCCAGACCTTCAGCCATCTGGCTGCGGCAGGAATTACCGGTGCAGAGAAAAAGAATCCTCTCTTTTTTCATTTATTGTCTCCTTTTTCAGCCGAAAGGGCTGTCTTTTTGCTTTTCCCGTTTTACAGGAACGCGGCATTAAAAATCCAACCCGCCAGAGTGAAGAACACCAGCAGCATCAGAAAAAATATGATAAGAAGCCTGGGCTTCATTACCTGCTTCAGCATCATGAATTCGGGAAAACTGGCGGCGACTACGCTCATCATAAAGGACATTGCCGTTCCTATGGGCAGTCCCTGGGCCAGTAGCGTCTCTATGACGGGTATGATACCGCTGGCCCCCGAGTAGAGGGGAATCCCCAGGAATACGGCAGCCGGCACACTCCACCACTGTCCGTCTCCCAGGTATTCCAGAATCAGGCCGTCCGGAACAAATCCGTGCAGCAGGGCTCCCAGACCGACGCCGATGAGCACCCATTTCCAGATACGCCCGAAAATCTCCTTGACTTCGCCTGCGGCAAAATCCCGCCTGTCCCGAAAGGAGAGAACGGTTTTTTCTGCCGAACCTCCCGATACGGCTCCTCCCCGGCCCATGGCCATGGCCTGGCTTCCTATCTGTGTCAGGTATTTTTCCGCTCCGATCCTGTCAATGAAATACCCTCCTATCATACCGGCTAGAAGACCGGTGGCCACGTAGATGAGAGTGAACTTCACCCCCAGAAGAGAGCCGAGGAGAACCAGAGCCACTTCGTTGATCATGGGGGACGTTATCAGGAAGGCCATGGTAATTCCCAGGGGGATCCGGGCCGATGTAAACCCCAGAAAGAGGGGAATGCTTGAGCAGGAGCAGAAGGGAGTTATCGCTCCGAAGAGGGTCGCCAGAAAATAAGCCGCCCCCCGCTTCTTGCCGGAGAGAAAATCCCGTATCCGCTCCGTGTTCAGTCCTGCCCTCACCAGGGCTATGAGATAGATCATAACGACGACGAGGACATAGATCTTTGAGACGTCCTCAATAAAAAAGTGAATGGCATCGGCCGCTTTTGTTTCTTCGGGAAGGGAAAAAACACGGTAGGTGATAAGATCGGCCAGCAGGGTAAAAATTTTAAACAAGGCAGCACTCCTCCTTTTCCAGACTGTCTATGCAAGTGAGAAACCGCTCCAGACAGGTAAAGCGAAGAGAATAGTAGATATTCCGTCCATCCCGCTTATCCGAGACGATTCCCGCCTTTTTCAGCCGTTCCAGATGGCGGGAAAGGGTGGAGATGTTTATACCCATTTTCTCCTGTATCTCGCAGACGCACAGGGGGGATTTCTCCGAGAGAATATGGGTTATCCGCATCCTTTCCGGATGGGCCAGCGCTTTGAGAAGAGCCGCCCTCTTCGTAAAAATGTCATTATCCTGATCGCTCATGGGGCAAGGATAAAATATATTTTACAAAAGTGTCAACTATTGGTTTGTTTGATATTTGTTAAAAGTGTAAAATATCGGGACGCTTCCCGCTCCAGCGTGTCCAGGCTCCGCCTTATCCCGTCTCCGGAGGGAATTTCCAGGGCCACCGTGCTGCCCGGACAGAACTCTTTCCTGAGGGCATATATTTCTCCCCAGTCAATACTTCCGCTTCCCAGGGGGGCGTGGGCGTCTCTGTCCCCGGAATTGTCGTGCCAGTGGTTGTGAATTGTTCTGCCTGCGAAGGTGCCGTACCATTCCGAATAGGGAATCTGACCGAAGGCCGACATATGCCCCGCATCCATGCAGAAGCCCAGGCGGGGATCATCTATGGCCTCGGCAATCATTCCCAGAAATGTTGTATTCCGGTCATGGATATTTTCCAGGGCGACGGGAGGGGCGAAGCGGGACAGAATTTTCTGAAGAAAAGGGACGAAGTCATCGCGCATTCTCTTCAGCTCATCGGGGCTGTCGTTATTTTCGTCATAGGCTGAGTGTATTACCACCGTGGAGCAGGCAAGCTCTTCCGCCGTCTCCATTCCCCTGAGCAGCCGTTCCCGGGAGAGACGGCGCAGCTCTCCATCCCGGGAGTGGGGCACAATGCGGCGGAAGGGGGCATGAAACGTCCTTTTCAGAGACAGGGGGAGCACCGTTTCTTTCATGTAAGCCAGTCGGCGCTTATATTCATCCCGGTCATCCAGGATATCATTACGGCAGAAATCTCCGAATTCAATTCCCAGGCCGTACTCCTCAGCCAGTTCCAGATATTCGTCCAGTATCTCAAGATGGGCACGCATCATTATGTTTCTGTAGTCGACCATAGGTTCATGGTAGAGAAAAGAGGGGAGAAGGGAAAGCCATAATGACAGTATTTTCCTTTTTCCTATGCGGGCTGATTATCCGGAAATGCTCATCCGGAGATAATTCCTTCCCATCCTAATTGGGAAACTCAAGTCTCTTTCACTTTTTATTTTCAGCAGCCAGAATAAATGAAGCATAGGCATCCATTTTCCAGAGACAGCTTTCCTTTCCTGTTTCTACATCGGTCCATGACTCTTTTAATTTTACGGAAGCAGGTTTCGTACTCCAGTTCATAAGAAACATATAATCTTTGTCATGAGAGGTTCTCATCTGAATATTAACATTTCCGTTACAATCCAAAACATTACTGTTCCTATCATTGATTTTCCATTCTTGGATATGGGAACTGTAGAATTGACTGAGCGATTCTACACTGAAACGTCCCGCTAAGTGATAGGCAATACCTGTTCCGAAGCGGTTGCAGCTGATACTAGGCCAATCATCATGAGGATAGCCCTTAAAATGATTTAAGCATTCCGCAGTTTCCATAAAGATATGTTCAACATAGTCTTGCGTATCCTCTTTTGATGTCAAGCCGGAAGAAATCGGTTCGTAGGGAGAAAGTGTATCAATATCTTCCACTCGAATTCCCAGCACATTGCTGAGAGGTCCAGGCGATCCTCCTTCATGACAGAGATCCGATTCATCGGTATAACCGGTCAGATATGTCGTGATCAGAATCCCCCCGCTACGGACAAAAGCTTCCAGTTTTATGGCTGTCTGACGAGATATCATGTAGAGCATAGGTGCCACTATTATTTTGTAGGGAAAGCTGTCTTCCCCGCCGGAAATCACATCCATGGGGAGCCCCTGATCCCAGAGGCAGAAATAGTGCTTTCTCACCGCTTCCAGATAGCCTTTTCCCGGACTGTTGAGAGGTCCCTGGCTGTCTTCCAATGCCCATCTGTTCTCCCAGTTATAGAGAAGGGCCACCTCGGCTCCATACTTTGATCCGGCCACTTCCCGAGCCTTTTTGAGAAGAGCTCCGAGACGGGCTGCCTCTTTAAATACTGCCGTATCGTCACGTCCGCTCTGATCTACGACAGCACCGTGGAATTTTTCAAAACTGCCTCTACTTTGCCTCCACTGGAAATACTGCACAGAATCAGCGCCATGGGCTACAGCTTGAAGGCTTGACAGAATATTCATACCCGGTCTTTTGTTTATGGATCGGGGTTTCCAGTTGACTTTGGAGGGAGTACTTTCCATAAGAAGAAAGGGTTTTCCGTGAAGACTCCTGAAAAAATCGTGCTGGAATGCCACTTCAGAGGCCCGTCTGTAATCATTAGCTTCGGGGCCAACCTTTTCTTCGAAGTCATAAGCCTTGTATCCCGGTGAATGCCAGGCAGGGTAAGAGTCCCACGAAGCGATATCCTGAACATCGCGAAATTTCCAGTAATCCAACCCAGGATCATTGGCTGGTGTCTCTACAGCGGCCATCATATTGGTACTTACAGGCAGATCTGAACCGCCATCGCGTATTGCTCTGACTTCCTGCTTCATAAAATCCACTGTCATATCCGTCGTGAAACGCTTCCAATCCAAGTTTAATCCGTGAACAGTCATTTCGCCGTGCGGTACAGGAGAATGGATTTCGCTCCAGTCGGAAAGGGTGTGGGACCAGAAGCTGTTCCACCAGGCTCTATTGAGGCTATCGATGGTGTTGTAACGCTTTTTGAGCCAGGTACGGAAATTCTCCTGACAGAGTTCGCAGTGGCAGTCTCCGGAATATTCATTTGAGACATGCCAAAGAATCACTGCGGGATGCTTCCCGTATCTCTCTGCTAATTTTCTGTTAATAATGGCTGTCTTTTCACGGTATATAGGAGAAGAAAAACAATGATTATGCCGTTCTCCGAAAAGATTCCGCTGTCCTGAAGAGTTGACACGAAGAACTTCCGGATATTTCCTGGCCATCCATACAGGGCGAGCACCTGACGGGGTGGCCAGGAATATCTTTATCCCGGCCCCGTGGAGACTTTCTATGACTTTGTCCAGCCATTCAAAGCAGAATACTCCTTCCTCCGGTTCCAGTGTGCTCCAGGCGAAGATTCCCAAAGAGACAACAGTAATCCCCGCCTTTTTCATTAGTTCTATATCCTCTGAGAGGATATCCGGTCTGTCTTGCCACTGGTCGGGATTGTAATCCCCGCCATAAAGAATTTCTTTCATTATTTGACAGATCCCGTAAGGCCCTGGACAAACTGTCTCTGCATAGCCAGAAAGAGTACGAGAATCGGAAAAGTGGAGATACAAACTAATATCATCAGTCCGCCATACTCAATGGTATAGGCGCGCATAACCGAAAACATGGCAATGGGAAGAGTTTTCATCTTATCTGTCAGAATTATCATAAGGGGCCAGAGATAGCTGTTCCACTGGGTCAGAAACATGTAGATGCTGGCTGACGCGAATGTGGCTTTCATGGTGGGAATGGCTATGGAAACAAAAATCCGTAATTCTGTTGCTCCGTCTACCCTGGCTGCTTCCATTATCTCTGTGGGGAACATTTTGAAGTTCTGCCTTAGGAAGAAAATGATAAAGACCGACATGACTGAGGGAAGGATAATAGCCGCATGAGTATTGAGTAGTTTCATGAAAGAAATTTCTTTAAACAGGGGGATGACTATAGCCATTTGGGGAATAATCAGAGTTAGCAGCAGAACTCCGAAGACCCTGTCACGGGCTTTAGAAGGGTATTTTTCGAAGCCGAATGCGGCCAGACTGTTTACGCCGATTCCCAGGATTACGGTGATAAAGGCAATCTTCATTGAGTTGAGAAAGAAGGCTACCGTCTCGTAGGTCGTGCTTATTTTTTCCCAGTTTAAGAGAAATTCATTCCCCGGGATCAGTTTTCCTGCCACCACATCATTGGGGTTCTGGGTCATGCCTATGACCATCCAGATAAAGGGGAAGACGGAGAAGACCGCTCCGATCACGAAAAGCACCAGCAGGAAGAACCAGCCGGGAGTCATTTTTTTACGTACCATACCCATCAGTTTTTCTCCTTAAGTACTTTGATCTGGATAAACGCCAGCACGGCTGCGATAATAACCATGACATAGGAGAGGGCCGAAGCGTAACCAAAATCAGAATTGAGAACGAAGGCCTGCCGATAAATATATAGTGCCGCAGTCATGGTTGCATTTGCGGGGCCCCCTTCCCAGGTAAGTACGTTGGGTTCGTCAAAGAGCTGCATGGTTCCGCTAGTGGAAGTTACGAGGGAGAACAGGATAACCGGTGTGAGCAGGGGAAGAGTTATGGTAAAAAACTGCCGGATCTGGGACGCTCCGTCCACTTCAGCAGCTTCATAGATTTCCTTATTGATATTTTGGAGTCCCACCAGAAAAAATACCATATTGTACCCAGTCCATCGCCAGGTGAGGGCCAGAATAATGGTAACTTTTGCCCAGAAGGGATCATTAAGCCAACCTATAGGTTCGGTGATCAGTTTCAGGGACATGAGAAAGTTATTGAGTAGACCGTTTGACTGCAGCAGAATACGGAAAAGTATGGAATAGGCAACGAGAGAAGTAACGACGGGTAGAAAATAGATTGTTCTGAAAATCCCCCTAAATCTCCTTATCCCCTGATGCAGGATAACGGCGATAACCATTGCCAGAAAAACCATTAGGGGAATCTGGATGGCCATAAAAAGAAAGTTATGCCCCAGGGCTTTCCAGAAGACCTGGTCATGGGCCATGCGGACGAAGTTTCCCAGACCGACGAATTCACGACTCATTCCCCTCCACTTCTGGGTGACGAGAAAAAGAGACGACCCTATGGGATAGAGCATGAAAACCAGGTAGAACATTAAAGCCGGGGCGATAAAACCCCATCCTGTTCTGTTGAGATATCGGTGGTAGCGATTGTGTATTTGCTTCATAAAAAGGATCCTCAAACCCCCTCCCTGAGGAAGGGGGGGTGTTGTGAATTGTTTTAATTTCCTGTGGTCTGCTTGTACTCGGCGGAAGCTGCTTCGATTACACCATCGACTGTGTTGATGTTACCGGAAAGCATAGACTGTATGGCATTGTTAAGAGCTGTTCTCATTGCCGTATAATTGGGGGTGTAGTACATAACGGGTACTTTTTCCATCCAGGCTGCAAAATCTTTGTATACGGGCTGGTTCTTGTAGAAATACTCGTCATTAGCCGTGTAGTTTGAACCGGAACGGCTCGGCAGGAATGTTCCCATGGCTCCGGCGCCCTTGAGAATATCATTGTAGAATCCGAGAGCTTCGGGTGTTGTCCCGGCCCAGGTGCTCTTCAAAAAGTCAACGGCAAGAGCCTTGTTCTTCGTCGCATTCAGGATGTACCAGGAGGAACCGCCGTTATTACTGGCATTCTGTGCGTTAGCCACACCTTCAACGGTAGGAGTGGGGATAACCATCCATTTCCCTGCGTTCTCCGGTTTTGATTTAAGTGTTCCGATTATCCACAGGGCATTCATAAGTCCGGCGCTCTGGTCGTTGTTGAATGCAGCTACCCAGTTGTTCCAACCTTCGGCCATGAAGAGAATACCTTTATCATTCATCTCCTTTATATATTCAAGAGATTTCCGTACGGCGGGAGTATCGTAATTAACATTACCGCTTCCGTCGAAGAACTGCGTTCCTGTAGACTGAACCATGATACGCAGAAAGTCGAAGCTCGTATTGTCGTAGGCGATAAGGGGCATACCTGTTTTGGCTTTAACCTGTTCACCTAGGGAAATAACCTCGCTCCAGGTCAGGCTTTTCTGGTAATCATCGGGATTGAGGCCGGCACTTTTAAGCATATCTGTTCTCAAAAAGAGGCCAGTAGAACCGGTATCAAAAGGAATGCCGTAGATTTTATTACCATCGGTCATGGGGGCTACCTTATATTGGGCAAATTGACTGAAATCAACGCCCTCTGCCTTCAGATCGACAAAAGATCCAGGGTAATTCTGGATGAATTTTTCAATGATGAAGTCCTGAAAAAGAGCTATATCAGGAAGACCAGCACCCCCGGCCTGGAGACCCGCTTCGATCTTACCTTCGATATTATCGGGAATATCGACAATTTCGATTTCCACATCCGGATGGGTCGCTTTATAGACTTCTGCGGCTTTGTTCATGGAATAGCCATTGAAATTGGGGTCCCAGCACCATATTGTCAATTTCTGACTGCTGGAGGCTTTGGCATCTTTGCTGCAACCCATGAAAGTTACTGATGTAACAATCAGCAGGGCAGTGAGACATAGGATTAAACCTTTTTTCATAAAAAATCTCCTTCGAATCTTGTGAAAGTCTTATTATTATGATGCCTTTGATTTCAGGAGTATACTTACAGATGTCACATTTTGACTGTTTAAACCGGTACAAATGTCACAGTTTCACTTATTTTGGCTCCTATAAAGCAAAAATTTTGAAACTACTACGAATGATAATGAATCTTGTTGGCCAGCTGAATTATCTGGAACCGGTTATCAATATTTAGTTTGGTGTAAATCATGCTGACATGGTTTCGCACTGTTCTCTCGGAGATACAGAGTTCTTCGGCTATCTGATCATTATCGCAGCCCGTTGCAATGAGGGTGAAGATCTCTTTTTCACGTTTGGTAAGCTTTTCAATCCACTCCATCTGTTCGCTCAGCTTACTGTACTGCTCCCGATCCTCCTCATGAAGCCCCTTAATCAGTTTATTCACTAATACAGGGGATATTTGTGTTATTCCGGAATTGACAGCACGGATACTGGCTATGAGCTCTGTCGGGGAGAGATCCTTGAGAAGATAGCCCGACGCACCATAACTCAATGCTTGACGGACGTACTCATCCTCGTCGTAGGTAGAAAGCATGATTATTTTGAGAGACGGATCTCTGGACAGTAATTCTCTTGTGGCATCCACTCCATTCATAACCGGCATATGGACATCCATGAGAAAAAACTCAGGGTTCAGTTCTCTCCATAGAATCAATGATTCCCTGCCGTCACAGGCAATTCCCACGACTTCGATATCGTCGGCATAATTGTGAATGAAAGTTCTTAGACTTTCGGCAAAGAGATTCTGATCATCTACAATCAGTACTTTTATTTTACTCATACTACCACCAAATCTTCTTTCTTCGAAAGCGGAATTGTCGCATTTAAAGAGAATCCTCCGCCCGGAGCGTTGCTCACACGGATATGTCCGCCGAGATTTCCTATGCGCTCTTGCATACCCGTCAAACCAATTCCCTTGACCACATCTGCTGCACCTTTCCCGTTGTCCACCACACTGAGTTTTAGTTCATGTTGTTCAATTAGAAAATGGATTGTTACTTCCGTGGCCATTCCATGGCGGTAAGCGTTGGTCAGGGCTTCCTGGATGGTTCGGTAAAGGGCAAAATTTAATTCCCGTGAAAAAGTGTGGGGAATATTGCCCCAGTTGATCTGTACCCTAACGCCCGTAACCTTTTGAAATATCTGCGCTATTTTATAGATGGCCTTGACTCCCTCTTCTTCGGGCATGGACATCTCCCGGGTTTTTCTGAGAGCTGTCCTGGTTTCATTCAATCCTTCCCGGGCTTGTTTTCGTGCGGTGATCAGGATTTCAGAAAGTTTTTCCGGATCATTAGTGGGAATGCTGCAGGCAGCATTGAGCAGGGCAATCAAATTGGTAAAGATATAACCGGAGATATCATGAAGCTCCCGGCTTATTCTATTCCTTTCTCGGTCCGATGACTCATGATCAACACGTCGGGCATAGGATTGGAGATTGGCATTGAATTCTGCCAGAGCTGTCATGCTTTCCCTCTGAATATTGAAATTCTGTTCCGTTATCATTTTGATATCGGCGTGATAAATCATCATATTGATACAGAATGAAACAACCACGAAGATGAAGATCATGACAAGAAGAACTTCAGAACCGGCAAAGTCCTCCGGACCGAAAAAAGAGGAATGTCCGAAGACAGGATTGTAAACCTGCCCTATGATCATGAAACCAACAAATACGGCTGAAAAAATCCAGTTATATGGTCTCTGGAGTATGATTCCCGTCTCCAGAAGAAGGGCTATTCCCAGTATGAGCTTGACCGTAAAAAAACCTTCCTGCCCGTATCCCTGTATCATTATGAGATAACAGCGGAAAAAGAGGGCAATAGCGGCAAGGTAGGTCGATTTCATAAAAAAAAGGATGATACTGAGAGAAAGGGATAAAACGCAGAATATAAGAAAAACTTGACGAACCAGGATTGTATCGTCTGCCGGTTCCACCAGTGCGGGAGTTATATACCAGACCAGAATGTAAGATACTAGAATTGTCACTCCGTAAAATAGAGCAACTAGTTTCCCGTGTTGCAGAGAGAGAAACAATTGAGTTTTCCTTTTTTTTGTCCCGGGCATATCAGGAGTATACTACGGGAAATCTTTATGGGGGATCTTTTTTTTGTTATTTTTTGCAATCTCTACCGGCCACTATTCCTATCCTCGTCGTCTACCCCTTCCTGCAGAAATATTTCATGGCAGGAGTTATGATAGGCAGCGTAAAGGAGTAGGTCAGAACCGGTACCCTCCCATCAGGGTCAGAGCCGGGGCGACGGTCGAAGCCTGCCCGGGGGCGGTGAATATGACGAGGAACGGCAGCTCCAGGCGTATTTCGAAGCCGTCTCCCAGGTTGTAGGCCGCTCCCAGATTCAGAATGGTTCCGCCGGTCACTCCTTCGGCCGACTGTTGCGACCCGCTCGTTCCATAGGGTTCTCCCAGGGACGAGTCGGTTTCGCTGGTCTCACGCCAGTCCACGCTGATACCGGCAACGCCAATCCCGACGATATAGTAAAAACCGATCTGCTCCGGGACATAGTTGATGAGCCAGTTCCCCATAAGGCCGAAAACGACCAGATTCGTCGTTTCCTCATATTCGTTATAGCCGTTATCGGAAACCTCTACCGAATGGGAATAGAAAAGCTCAGCCCCCAGTTCCAGGGGATGACCCCGGTACATGGTGGGAATGATGCTCACCTTGGCTCCCACGCCCAGTCCCAAATTAAGATCAGTCCCCACACCGGCGTGAACACCCAGGGACATCTCCTCCGCCCAAAGAAAAGTCAGGGGAAAAAGAAAAAAAATAGGAAGAACTCTTTTCATACTTACCTCCCTCACGGTCGCAATTCCTGCAGCTGTCTGCTTTGAATTTTACGGCCGGGGGAGGGGAAATGCAAATATACTATGCCAGCAGGCGGTGAGCCTCTTCCATCAGGGGGGGGATCTCCAGCTTATATTCGCACCAGGGACTGCACTCTCCGCAGGCAATGCAGGAATCGGCCTGCAGGGCGATTTTCCCATAGGCTTCTTTCAGTCCGTCCGTATCCTGACCGAATCCTTCGGCCATCTTGTAGCGGGCCGCCAGAGCCAGTATCTCGGGAAAATTGATCTCCTGGGGGCAGGAAAACTTTTCGAGGCAGTGGGTACACTCCCGGCAGGTCCCTTCTATCAGGCCTGATACTTTGGCCGCCTCTTCCAGCAGTGCCTTCTGTTCTTCTTCGCTGTAGGGGGGGAGGGCGGATATTCTCAGATCCTCGTCCAGCTCCTCCTTGAAGCGGCAGCCCGCGTCCACCGTGGAAATATAGGGATTGGACAGGCAGAAGCGGATTCTCTTATCCGGCGAAATATCGCAGTAATCCTGGAAAATCTTCGTCCTCTCCACCATGCCGTTCCCGGCGAAGGCTTTCATATTAATCAGAGCCAGTCCCTCCTCATGAATCCGCTTGAAGAAGTTGCCGTACTTTTCCTGGTCCAGGCCGAAGGAGGGGGAAAAGAGATTATAGGGAAGTTCCACTACCTGGAAAACGCCCGTATCAAGGGCTTCGGTTATACACTCTTCATGCTCCTGGTGGCTGGAAAAGCCAAGGAAGGTAAAACGGCCCTCATCCCGCCGCTTCAAGGCATGGGCAATCACTCCGGAACTGCTGATCTCTTCCCACCGTTCCCGGGTTATCCCATGGAAGAAGTAGACCAGTTTGATCTCGTTCCGCCCCAGAAAAATTTTGTTGTCCGGTCCTTTCTGCAACCCCAGTTTCTCCCAGGATGTACTGATATACTCGTCAAAGGCTTCCGGGTTGTACCCGTGCCCCTTTGTTACGATAATCAGCGGTTCGGTCAGATCGGTCCTTTTGGAAACCTCCTGGCCTACGATGATCTCGCTTTCCAGCTCGTTTCCGTCACCGGTCGTACCGTTGTAAGCCCGGGCGGTATCGATAAGATTTATGCCCCTGTCCAATGCGTAATTTACCAGATCACGGCCTTCCTGCTCGGTCTGGAGCATCCGTAGATTCATGGCGCCCAGACTGACCTGGGTCACCTGCAGGCCCGTTTTACCGAAGGGCCTTCTTTTTATGAGTTCCATTATTCTCTCCTTGGACGTCGATTCTTTAAGTCCTGCGCTCTTTAATATGTATCCCTTCCCGCCAGCTTGTAATCGGCCAGGGCAAGTTTATAAGGTATGTCTATTCCATAGGGACAGATATTGCATTTTTCCGGTTCCAGCTTTATATCTCCCTTTACGGGAAGTTTCGCATACTCCTCCCTGGCTCTGTCCTGTGTTCCAAACCAGAAACGCAGTCTGTCTTTCAGGGCAAATTCCCCCGTGTCTTCCATCCGTCCGTTACGCATCTGCCGGTCAAAAAGACCTTCCAGCCGAAAAATGTCCCGGGCCCGGAAATTATCGGGACCCAGATTGTCGCAGATGCCGCACTGGCGGCAGACGTAATCGCCCAGCTCGGGAGCTCCCGTTTTTATGGCTTCCATCTCTTCGGGCGTCAGCTGCCTGTGGGCATCGGCCAGATCCATATCCATCTTCACCATGGCCCGGTTGTTCATGCCGGTGACCACCACCGAAACGGGAAGGGAGAAGGCATATTTGAAAGCTTCCTCGGGATTCTTGTAGAGGAGCCCGTCCGCCAGTGGTTTCATGAGGATGATTCCCACGTTTTTCCTGTGTGCCAGGGGTACCAGTTCATCCAGCAGTTTGGGGAAATTGTTCACGTCATAATAGTTCAGCGTCGTCATGACCGCTTCGAAAGGAGCCCGGTTCAGCGCTTCGATAAGAACGTCGGGCTGGCCGTGCATGCTCAGGCCAATATGGTGGATTTTCCCTTCGGCTTTAAGCTTTTCTGCCTCCTCAAAGGCCCCGCCGGGAGCGAGGATCCTATCCAGTTCTTCCGAGTCCTTCACTCCATGCATAAGAAGGAGGTCCACATGGTCGGTTTTCAGGTTGACAAGGCTGGCTTCCAGACTCTGACGGCAGCCCTTTCCGTCCCGGTCTCCCGTTTTGGTGACAAGCACATATTCGCTTCGTCTGTGGGATACGGCCTGGCCGATTTTTCTTTCCGATTCGCCCTGGCCGTAGCTCATGGCTGTTTCGATATAATTTCCGCCCCTGTCCAGGTATTCATTGAGGAGGACAGTCGCTTCGCTCTGCGGTATCTCGAGAAGATGAAATCCCCCGAATCCCAGAAGGGACAGTTCCAGTCCTGTGGCGCCAAAAGGTCTCTTTTCCATAAAATCCTTCCTTTGATTTATTTGATATCGGATGATAGATTGATTGCTTCAATAACTTCTTCTACGGAAAGGCAGTTCAGAATTTTCAGATACCAGGGATAGCGGTCCTTTGTTTCGGGAAGGCGGGCATGAAGATCCATGGCAGAGAAATATGCCTTCGTCTGGTCAAGAACATCTTCAACAAGATAATTCAGGGCGGTCACCCTGTCTGGTCCGCTTCCTTTGGCGCCTATTTCGTTCAGAGTAAATGAGATGGAGTCTTCCTTCGATTCTTCGACAGGAGAAAAAATCCACTTTTTTAGGAGTATCTGGCAGAGGTCTGGGTGTATGAGTATCGCCGCCCGTGAACAGGCGCAGCGCTTGTTGTCCCTCAGAAAAATAGTTTCGTAGTGATTGGAGACCAGATCCATGACCTCAGCCTGGCGTGTGCGCATTTCCGCCATGCCGAATACTTTCTTTTCCAATCGTTCCTGTAAATTATCCTGTCCCATATATGACCTCGAAAATAGTATATGTCCTATATGTACATATTGTCAAGTTCTCATGGGGTTCGGCTGCGGTCCGCTTCATGTCCTTCCCTCCGCCGAACCCCACCCCTCGGGCGGCGTTAACGGCCCAAAACCATCGTTGGCTGCGGGTTTTTCCGGTTTTTATAAATAAATCAAGGCAATAACGGCAGGCTTGTGCCTGACGTTATTGCCCTGTGTTTTAAAGGCTTTATTAAATAACTTAAGAAATAATCTTAGGCAAGATAGGTATTAAAGAATCCTTCGATCTTCTCAAAGGGGATAATATTCTTCTGATCATAAAGATCGGTGTGGCTGGCGCCGGGAATAATCATCAGCTCTTTGTTATCGCCGGTCAGCTTTTTGTACGCATCCTGGCTGAAGTATACGGAGTGAGCCTTTTCTCCGTGAATCATGAGTACGGCGTTGCGGATTTCGTCGCTGTACTGAAGAATGGGCATATTGGCCAGGGAAAGGGGAGAGGTTACATTCCAACCGTTGTTGGAGTTATTGGAACGGGCGTGGTATCCTCTGTCCGTTTTGTAGTACTGCACATAGTCTTTCACGAAGAAGGGAGCATCTTCGGGGAGTACATCGGGAGTGGGAAGTCCGCCTACTTTCGCATAGGTACCTTCGGCGTAATCCTTTGTCCTCTGAGCGTTCAGCTGCTCACGCATGGCGTAGCGGTCGTCGGCGCTCATGGAATCGAAATAGCCGTTGGCGGTGACGCGGGTCATGTCGTACATGGTGGAAGTGACGGTTGCCTTGATGCGGGTATCGATGGCAGCGGCGTTCAGGGCCATTCCGCCCCAACCGCAGATGCCGATGACACCGATTTTCTCGGAATCAACCTTATCCAGGGTGGAAAGGAAATCAACGGCGGCCGAGAAGTCTTCCGTATTGATATCGGGAGAAGCCACATCTCTGGGCTCGCCGCCGCTTTCACCGGTATAAGAGGGATCGAAGGCGATGGTCAGGAAGCCTCTTTCGGCCATCTCCTGGGCATAGAGACCGGAAGCCTGCTCTTTTACGGCGCCGAAGGGGCCGGAAACGGCTATGGCGGCCAGTTTGCCGGAGGCATTTTTGGGTTCGTACATATCGGCAGCCAGGGTGATGCCGTAGCGGTTATGAAAAGTGATTTTGCTGTGATTTACTTTGTCGCTTTTGGGGAATACCTTATCCCAATCCTGTGTTAACTCTAATTTCTGATTGTCCATTATATGGTACCTTCCTTATGGTTATTTATATTTTTTTTCAAGAATTGACTTGTTATGGTCATAAGATAATATCTAGAGCTAGCTCGAGGTCAATGGATGATTTCGATTTTTTTGAAAATTTTTCAAAAAAATAAAAAAAGAAATTGATAAAATGTTAATTAGTAAAGATATAGATGTGTTTCATTTGATATATAACGCAGAGGAAAAGGTACGGGGTTCTTTGTCTGAGATTGTTATTGATTGAAATAATCCCATTAAAAACTTGAAAATCGGTCTAATTTATGAAGATTGTATGTCTCGGATCCCAGCCCTCTTCATAGCGAAAGGGGAAAGTAGGGTAATCGCTCTTGGGGAGATCCTGCTGTATGGCGGCCCCAAGCTTTTTACGAAAATCCTCCGACTCATCAATCAGTTTTATATAGGCTGTAACAATTCTCGCTGTAGTTATGATATCGTTCATCATCCCATCTTCTGCGGTAGTTAAGATGGTAAGAATATTCTTCTCCATGGAAGCGTAAACGGTACCGTTGGAACCGACTAACTGGAAAAGCTGATCCCTGTCATATAGAGCCTTTGATATATCATCCACTTCTCCGGGTGTAAACTGTCGTGGAAATAATCTATAGGGACATTTTCTGAGACTGGCTCTTTCTCGTGTGGCATAAACTGTAAAATCAATGAGTTGACCCTTACCCTGTAGAAGGGGCAGAGGGAGCTGTTTGGGATTATTCCCCTGTTCCGGAGTGGTGAGTGTAAGTGTGTTCTCGACGTCAAAGGAGACTTCCTTTACCAAAGCGACAGGGGAACTCTGGGATTTGTCGTATATAATGGATACGCGGAAGTTATCATCATCGCTGACAGAGACAAATTTTTGTCTCCCGTACATGTAGTTCCACTTTTGTTCGGAATGCCATTGAACGACTAATGGAGAAAGTTTTCTGAAATTAACGGCTTGGTAGATATCTGCGGTCATGTCAAGATAAATCTGCTCCCGTATTTTCATCCCGGAAGTGTCAAACTCCCGGGAAAGGGTTTCCACCGGTACGGTCATACAAGAGAAGAGCAAAGGGAGAAGGCTTAGCAATACATACCGGATTTTCACAATTAGTCTCCTACGGTAAAGGCTTCCCAACGGGCCCATTCCTCCCGGTAGGTTGTAGCCCAGATCGGAATATCGATCTTAGTCCGCCAATTGATAATGGGAATACAAAAGCTCAGTCCTGCAGAAAGGTCAACTCCTACCACATGAGCAGCCGTCCCTGTTCCCTTTATGACCGGTATATACTGCCCTTCCTTTGGATTCACCGATGTTGTAAATTTGAATTCTTCCCCCGCTTTTGCTTTGGCGCTAAAATAAAGCCACTCCCAAAAGAGGATCCTACCGTCAATATAGGCTGTGGGAGTTATTGATATTGATGCTTCTCCGGAAATCTCCACGGGAAGTACCAGCGTTTCATCCGGTCCCACATAGTAAACCGTATCATTCAAAATATCTCCGGAATAATAATCATCTACGTAAGGAACTAAATAGGGTACATAGATGGTAAACCATCCTATCCTGATTTTATGAAATCCTGTTTTTACTCCGTAATTCACTCCGACTGTGGCCGCAAAGCCGTATATACCACAGAAAGCAGCTCTATATCCCAGACTTATATTCCCCTTTGCGTTCATGGCGATGGGAAGCTTAAAACCAGCCTGAAGGGAAAGGTTAATTAAAACAGGTCCTATAATAACAGGAGGAGTTTTTCCCAGAGGAATTTCTGCGTCAAATAAATCCACACCGGCTGTTTTACAAGTTCCATTTCCATTGTTATAACTTGCTTTGGAACTGAAATTAGTATCTGTGCTAAGATAAACTGCAGGAGTTATAGTGGCTTCTATATTGCCCCAGCAAACACTCGCCTTCCCCATTATTCCAAGAGAAACTTCAACCGCATGGTTTGTATATGATGTGCTGCCCGTGAAATTAAAATCATCGACAGTGATTTCTCCATTATTATTAGCCTCCACAATTTTTAGATATTCTGAGTCCGGAACTTCATCTAAGATGACTTCATCATCAAGATACTTATTTAGCTTGATCATAGATTCATTGAGAAAATCATAAGTTATGATGAAAAACTTTTTCAAGGGGCCATAACCATTTGCCGTAGCGGTACCGGTCTCTTCATTTACTATGAAATCTCCGGAGCCCTCGGAGTCACCGTCTTTATCATTTATCCAATTGCTGATAAAACTGCTCACATCTCCGCTTACGGCTCCGCAGAATGACAGCACGTCTTCGAGATCGTCGAACGTCAACGTATATATCTTCATAAACGCCTTCCATTCGTCGTCAATCGCCCTTTTCTTTTCATTGAATTCTGCAGCCGAATCCACATTTCCTATACTCCGACTCTTTGTAAAATCGGAACGGGTTTCATAACCTTCCGGATTTTCAATAACAACACTTAGAAGAGGGAATATGGCGGATATTGGATTTTCCGGAACTTCCAGAGCGGGACAGTATCCGGGAAGTTTGTACTCCATATACGAGCGGTTTAATAAGGATAACTCATTTGCTCCCATTCCGGAAAGTTGTCCCGTAAGTTCTGTAATCTGGTCGGGAGTAAGAGGGGTGTCCCCATGTGACTCTATCAATTCGATAAGATCGGGCTCCATAAGGTAGGTGTTAAGAGCATTCAACGCCTCCCCTGGAACCCTCTCCGTACTTACTGAAAATAAAACGGCCGTTATTATTTATACCCATAAGCCCGTTGGGGTAATCTCCGTTTCTATACTGTTCCTTGATAATGGAATACATCGCCGTATGGTCTTCTTCCATGGAACTTATAAAGTTCAAATAGACACAATCTTCAAGTCCGGGCCGCTTGACCACAGGAAGAGAGTAAATCAAGTCGTTGTATCCGTCGTTATCCAGGTCTATCTCCCTACCAAGACCAGTGCTACGGCTGTCAGAAAGAAGCACATTTCCCTTGCTGTCAAAAAGGATATAATTAAGGGATATGGAGCGGTTATCCACATTTTCAATCTCCATAAGTCCGTATTTAGCTTGCTCTTCGTGGTCGGTAAAATAATAGTGATCATTCAACTCCTCATGGGTCGTATAACCCAGTCGGAAGGCAATATCGGCACCGGGTACTATAGCGCTCTTCCCCGTTTTGGACTCACTGTAGTAAAGAGCTCCCCCCATAAAGGGTAGGGTTCTTATTTCGGCAAATTCGGAATATTGGGGAATATCCTTTACCTGATAATTATCAGAACCACTATCTTCGAATGGGAGCGAACAGGACGCTACAAGGATTGTCAGTAACAAAGGAATCTTTACTGCCTTTTTTTTCATAAAACCTCCCATAATTTTATGTGAAAGATTTAAAAAGTAAACAGATGTAAACATAAAGATTAATAAAAGTCAACCGTTTACAAATTAGGAGTCGTTTCAGATCAGAAAATGCGTTGGATTGTGAGTCGCGGGGAATGATCAACCTTTGCTAAGGAATAGAAAAGGAGAACCGGTCTTTGATGATTTATTCTCATATCCCAAATAACACTGACCACTCTTAAATAATATTAAAATCCTTGAGACTGATATAATTCCGAATGGAAGAATGATTGGCCGATCATAATTTCTCGTGAGTCAGAATATGCAGAACCGACTGGATATGAAAATCGATTCGGTCTTCCATCCATCCGTATTTGCTGCTCTCTATCGTCGTTACATATTCCGTATCATAGAGGAAGTAATTTGAGAAGGCCGATCGGTCCAGTCTTCTTCCCAGAACGATAATCAGTCTGTTCAGATAAATTATTCCCCTGCGGGCTCTGATATAACCCATATACCTCGTGTCATTCTCAAAGGGGAAATTATCCTCATTTTCATTTATGAACTCTTCCATGAGAGCTCTCATCTCCCGGGTATATACAAAATAGTAATTTCCCCATGTATTTGATTCATGAAGATCGATAGCTATCACCGGATTGATGTCTTTAATATAGTCGAGGAGGATTTGTGCTTCCTGGGTCTCAACCTTCCCGGGAGAAAAATCCCGGTTTATTTCCATCCCGTCGTAGTTATACCGGACGCCCTTTATCCAGCCCCACGGGTTAACAACGGGTATAATGTAGTAATTATAGGATTTCAGATCTCCGCGGCTATCCAGTATCTGAAGCAGCTTGAGATTAGCCGCCACGCTTGCCGGCTCTGTTCCATGGACTCCCGAGGATATGATGACGTTGTCCGGTGCGTTATTATCGATTTTCACGCAATAAACGGGGTAGTCCCCGTCGTCATAATGGACGTTTCCGATTATCTCATAATCCCGGGTCGCTAAAACCGCACCCACCTCTTCATAATCCCGCTGGGACTGATGGCGAGAGGGGTCCCAATCCTTCCTGCGCTCGGGTATTTAATTCTGAATTACCAGACAGGATAAAAGGGATAGACTGATTATGAAGAGAAGGGCTGTTTTATGCATCTGTTGCCTTTGACCACCGATTTTCAATAGGATGAAACAATCTAACATGAACATGTGTATATTTCAATCCGTCCCTCATCCCTCCTTTAGACAGACTTGTTTTTTCCCCTTCCATAGAACTCTTTCTGCGTCTATAATATAAGAATATAAAGCAGAAGGATAACCTTTGGATAATATATTCGTTGAACTGGAAGCCCGCGATATTCTCTCTCTTAAATGCGAGAGGGCGCTTCTTATAGAGATACAGGAGGCCGATGAAAGCTCCTCCGAGGCGGAGTCTCACTTAAGAGAGCTTGAGAGCCTGACCATGACCATGGGAATTCCCAGTGTGGAATCGGTCATAATAAAGCCACGGGAGAAAAAATCCGGCTGGCTTCTGGGAAAGGGCAAGCTGGAGGAACTGGCCGAACAGGCCGATGAAGCAGAGGCGGATCTTCTGGTCTTTGATACCGATCTGACTCCCACCCAGCAGAGGAACCTGGAAAGATTTTTCAACCTCTGCGTCATAGACCGACAGGAAGTCATTCTGGATATTTTCGCCGACCGGGCCTCCACCCGTGAGGCGACCCTCCAGGTGGCCCTGGCCCGGATGGAGTACTCCCTTCCCCGGCTCACCCGGGCGTGGACCCATCTGTCCCGTCAGCGGGGCGGCGCCAAGGGAACCAGAGGAAAGGGAGAGACCCAGCTGGAGACGGACCGCCGAATGGTCCAGAATCGCATCTCCAAGCTTAAGAAAGAGCTGGAAAAGGTCAAACAGACCCGCAATCTGCAAAGGAAGAAACGTTCCGAACGGCCCGTTCCCTCCATCGCCATCGTGGGATATACAAACGCGGGCAAATCATCTTTGCTCAACGGCATCACCGGGTCCGACGTCCTGGTGGAGGATAAGCTTTTCGCCACCCTGGATCCCACGTCCCGCCGGCTGAAAATGGAAGGGGGCAGGGAAGTGATCCTTACCGATACGGTCGGGTTCGTCCGCAAGCTGCCCCATAATCTCGTGGATGCCTTCCATTCCACCCTGGAAGAAGCGGTGCTGGCCGATCTGATCGTCCATGTGGTGGACGGCTCCTCTTCGGAGTATAAAAGCCATATAGTCACGACCCGGGAAGTTCTGGGCGATCTGGGCGCCTCCAGGGTTCCCCGGCTCCTGGTTTTCAATAAAATGGATCTGAGCGGCGCCGTGGAGAAGAGACAGGAGCTGGAAATTGCCTATCCCGAAGCCCTTTTCATATCGGTCCATGGAGAGTTGGGGCTGGAGGAGCTGGAGGCCGAAATCAGCCGCCGCCTGGATGAACTGCAGCAGCTTACGTCTCTGCTGATCCCCGCCGACCGGTGGGATCTTGTCGCCCAGCTGCACAGAACCTGCACCGTATCTTCGGAAGACTATGTGGACGAAGGAATTCTGGTGGAAGCCTGGCTTAACGGGAAAGACCGGAATCAGTACAGCCGATATATTTGTTCTGACAAGTAAAATCAGAGGGGGAAGACGCCGATAATGAGAAAAAGACAGGGAGAACATATGCCTAGGAAACCTCTTATCAAGCGTCTCATTCCACCCGTATTCGTGTTTGTCCTGCTGACGACCTGTACGCTGCCCCATCAGCCCGAACCGGTTCTGGAAAAGGAAGTCCTTCCCTCGGCTGCAGTCGAAAGCAACCTCTCACGGGAAACCAGGGGCGAGCTGATCCGGGGAGACAATCTTCTGGATATGATTCTTCGGGAAGGGATAGAATACGAACTGGCCAACGAACTTGTTCTGGCGGTGGCTCCCCATGTGGATATGGTCAGGCTTCAGCCGGGACAGCAGGGATTCTTCACCTACGGCGCCGTAGGGGAACTGACGAAATTCCAGCTTGAGGAGAGCGACGGGAGCCTTGTTGAGGCACAGATCACCGAAGAAGGGATTCAGGTCGTCATTCGCAACCCCCTGCTAACCACCAGAATCCGTCTGGTTAAGGGCACGGTTGACTCCAGCCTTTATAACGCCGCGGTGGACTGCGGCATGCCCCTTTCCCTATTTATGGATATGATTCAGCTCTTCTCCTTCGATGTGGACTTTCAGAGGGATATCTACCGGGGCGACTATTTCGAAGCCGCCTATGAGGAAATTTATAATGAGAGGGGCGAAGTCGTAGATTACGGCGAAATCGTTCTGGCCAGGATCTATACACGGGGCGCCTCGGAAGAGCATATCTGCTACCGCTACGTCAAACTGGACGGTACCCGTGACTGGTATGACGACGAAGGGAACACGGTCCGGAAGGAACTTCTCAAAACCCCCGTCAACGGCGCCTACATCTCGTCGGGATTCGGCACCCGGGTCAGTCCCATTTCGGGGTTCACCCACAAGCACAAGGGCGTGGATTTCGCCGCGCCCCGGGGCACCCCCATTATGGCGTCGGGAAACGGGGTTATCACCCTTATCGGCTGGAGCGATGTTTACGGCTGGTATATCAAACTGCGCCATACGAACGGCTACGAAACGCTGTACGGGCATATGAGCGCCTTCGCCGCGGGCATGCGCAAGGGCTCCGTTGTCGATCAGGGCCAGACTATTGGCTATGTCGGTTCCACCGGCCAGTCCACCGGGCCGCACTGCCATTACGAAATTATCTATTACGGAACGAAAATCAATCCGGCAACGGTGAAATTCCCTCCCGGAGAGTCCCTCAAGGGGGATAACCTGGAGCTTTTCCAGCTGGAGAGAAAATCATTAATTTCATCATTTTTCTGATAAATCCATTCCACGGAGGTATATTGTTTTCATGAATACGAGAATATTCACCAAAGGAATTATTCTGGCCGCCCTTATCGGTCTGGCCGGTTGTTCCACCATGATCAGCGAGGAACAGGCTTCGGCAAAAGCTATAGCCCTGACCGGCCGGGTGAACCGGGGCGAAGCCGACACCCTTACCGGAACGTCATCCCGCCCTTTCCTGTTCGAGAGCGAAATCCTCCCCTCCGAGGCCATGCTCAACGACCTCTGGCAGGGACTGATCGATGCGGGGGTTACCTTTGACAATCCCCAGGTCAGGGAAGTCCGCGTGGTGGACGGGGATAGTTTCCGTGTCTTCGCCGATACCTGGGAAGTGGAAACCTGGTTCAAAAATTATGTGAAAGATCCGGCCTACCTGGTATTCCTCGATACGGAAGATCAGCAGCTTGTTCTCGTGCTGGACAGAAATAAAAAGAATTCCCGGCCGATTATGGGATTCGGGGAGCGGCGGTAATGAAAAAATTATTAATACTGATGTTTTTCAGCCTTCTGGCCCTGTCTCTTTTCTCCCTGACCGGGGAGATCGTCTATCTGGAAGGAGCGGTGGACATAAAACCCAATGGAGGCGAACTGGAGTGGGCCGACTTCGGTACCCCCGTCGCCGAAGGGGACTCCATCATCACCGGAATGGACGGCTACTGCGAAGTGGAGCTGGAAGGCGGCTCCACCGTGACCATAAGGGAAGACACGGTCTTCTCCTTCGGACGGGGCAGCGTGGGGGGCGGCGAGGCTCAGAACGTCTTCAGCTGCGCCATGGGACAGATCTCCTATAAGTTCAGCAATCTCAAAGACGAGCCCGTCATCACGACCCCCTCCGCCGCCTGCGGCATACGGGGGACCGCCTTTACCGTAATGACCGGCGCCGACGGCTCCTCCCTCTTTGTCGTCTCCGAAGGAGAAGTGGAAGTGGAAGTGGAATCCATGGGGCGCCGGGTCTCTCTGACCCTGGACGAAGCGGTGGAAGTCTCCTCCGGCGAAGCGCCCGGTGCGAAATACCCCGTCCTTTCGGGCAGCCTCGATTACGCCGGCTGGCTGGAAAAAGCCGAAGCCTCCGCCCTGGCCGACCCGGTGGGAACCGTGGAAGACCTGACCGATAAGCTGATTTTCTATATTTCCGAGATGGATAGGTATCAGGCTCTATGGGATAAGGGTATGGCCGAGATGGATATCATGCTGACCGATGTTAAAAAACTTCAGGCCGATGGAAAGGATTTCGAAGCGGACGATCTTTATAAGAATAAATATCAGCCCCTGAGGAAGAATGTGGCCGGTTTCAGTTTGAATGTTCGGTATTATTCTTTGTCGGCTCTGTCTCTCAGAAGATATACTCTCGGAAGACTGTATGTGAAGCTGAGAGCCGCTCATTTTAAAGAAAGCAGTGATAGTTACGAAAGATTTTTAAAAGTCTATGATGATTTCATAGAAGAGTATAACACAATTTGTGTCGAACCCTATCTGGTCGATGCAGACATCTAAGGGAGGTATTTTCCATGAAAACGTTTATTAAAATCATAATACTTGCGGGTATTACAGCCATTGCTCTGGCGGGTTGTAATATGGGTGATGTTCAGTCAAAAGAGGAGTGTCTGGAAGACTTTTTCGGAAAGGCTCAGTCCAGTCAGTGGACTTCCATGTATGAGGAAATCCATCCGGATAATCCTAATCGGGATTCCTATAAAAGCGGAACTTTATTTAATACGCTTTATAATCCTGAAGTAACATATTCCATAGTTTCAAAGAGTGGTGATACCTATACTGTCAATGTTAATCCCGATGGATACGGTTCTGCCCAGGAGATTTTTGTATTTCGTGCCGAGGAAGGAGACGGCCTTTTTGAAGGTGATGAGTGGCTGATTTACTCCTTTACTGATTCAACGACAGGTACTCATTAAGCCCCATGAAAATACATACCATCCCCTCAGGCCCCTTGGAGACAAATACTTTCCTCATTGATAACGGTGAGGGAGAAGCCCTGGTTATCGACGCCCCTCCCGGCGGTTACGGCGACGTGATGCCTCTGGTCAAAGAGAAGGGGCTCAGAATCAAAGCTCTTCTCCTGACCCACGGCCATTTCGACCATGTGCTGGATACGGCCCTTTACCAGAAGGACGGGGTGCCCGTTTTTGTTCACCGCGATTCGGAACAGATGGTCCGCGATCCGGCGGCGTGGATGCCCTTTCCTTTTCCCGGTATGGAGCTGCAGACCCTGGAGTGGGGGAGCGGCGACCATATTCTGGAAAGCGAGGGGGAGTGGAGCCTGGCCGGTATCAAGGTCAGGGTTCTCGTCGCTCCGGGTCACTGCCCGGGCAGCCTGGTCTTCCATATGCCCGAAGCGTCGGCCGCCTTTGTGGGTGATGTAATATTTTACCGTTCCGTGGGACGGACCGATCTCCCCGGAGGCGATACGGCCACTCTGATCGGTTCCATAAGCTCAAAGATTATGACTCTCCCCGAGGGAACTCTGCTTCACCCCGGCCATGGTCCGCTGACTCTTGTGGAAGAGGAAAGGGAATATAACCCCTATATTAACGGCTAAGTCGTATTTCTGCCATTCCGCATCGCCTGGACGCTTGCGAACTTCATAATTGACCCATTCTCTCCCGTGCCCTATAATAAGGAGCAATATGATCGAAAACAGGACCCTATCTACTTTTTCCTATTCGGAGCTTAATGATTATGCCGGCTTGAAAGAAAGCATCTATCAGGAAGTGAAGAGCCAGATGATTACCGAGCTTTACCGCTTCGCCGACAGAAAGCTGGGCATCAAGACCGAAGAGGATATCAAGAACCATGTCTATGACAGACAGCAGGTGACCACTCAGCTTTTTCTGGCCCTGGGGAAATTCAACCGGGATTTTCCCGATCTGGATACGCTCTACTTCGCCAAGCCCCGGGCCATTTTCCTTTCCGTGGAACTCTCCCTGGAGGAGGCGGCCACTATTCTCAAGGAGAAGGAGCATCTGGATGTCTTTCCCGATGAATCGTTCAGAAAGATCCTGGAGGACTATGCCGCGTCGGTGCAGCAGCGGGTCAAGTTCATTCAGTTCCGCAACAGAGCCAAAGAGGTCCTGAAGACGATCAAGCTTGATCTGTTCACGATCAATCTGATTTCCATGTATATGTTCGAGAAGCAGGACGCTTCCTGGGATATCCGGGATCTGGACGCCTTTTACAATCAGGATTACGGCTATGAGGTAGCCAAGCTGATTTCCGAGATCTTCCTGCGATTCGTTCAGCTCTACGAACTGCAGAATGATGCGAGTTCCTCCCTGGACGACCGTATGAAGGTGGAGCAGGAGCTTATCCGCGAGATAGACGGCAGAATTTTCGTTTATCTTCCCCAGGAAAGGGAGAAGCTTTTCGACCGTATCCGCCGCATTATCCGCACCGGGTACACCCTTACCGAGTTGAACAGAAAAATCCGTGCCGGCTCTCCCGCTGTCAAGGCGGTAGCCCTTTCCGATCTGAAGGAGATTATCGGCAAGAAGGATTATGCCGTCCTTATCGACGGTTTCCTTTTTGAAGATATCTTTACAACCGCCATGGACGGTCTTGTCGATTTTAAATCAAGGGTCGGGCTGATCCGGCAGATCGTCATGGGATTTCTTGAGGGTATTTACGATGTCCGGGTTTATGCCCAGGCTATCATCTATTTTTATACTCCTTCCGAGAAGAATCATAATCACAGCTACTACAAGATGCTGGGAGCGGCCTGTCTCAAAAGCAAGGAGTTCATTCCCTATTTTACCGATCTGATTATCGGTTTCAGGGATATCCTGAATAAGGCCTGGAAAGAGCCTGAATTCACCTTGCCCTTTCCCGTTCTCATGTATACCTGGCGGCTTTTTGAGTTCATGCTTAAATTTCTCATGACCAGCCTGCAGGAGATGACCGATGTCACGAAGGTCTGCGAGATGAGCTTTAATCAGGTGTTCATCTACAATATCACCCGAAGGCCTGTCTCCGTTACCTATTCGGAACCCCGGAAGCAGAGTTTTGAGAAAATCATCGCCCATAAATACTCCACCGCCGATATCTATATTCCCCGTTCGAGTGTGGAAAAGCACTGTCCCGCTCTCATGAATTCCCACTTTGAAACGGTGGATAATCTGTTTATGAAGCTGAAGGACAATGTTTCCTACAAGGAGAACATCACCCTAAAGAAACTGGTTCTCTATAACAGGGAAGACCTCTCGCTCTGGCTGCAGAGAACGCGGCTTCAGAAAATCAGCGAGAGTGAATTCCTCAAGAAGAGTCTTTCCGAAGAGATTGCCGAACTGGAAAATTTTCCCACCGAACTGGACGAGGAGCTGGAAATCCTTATCGGGGAGGATTGATTCTTTCCCGGGGCGGGGAGACTTTTTTCCGCCCTACCGTCTGATATCGTTTCGGCTGATATTCTTATATTGGGTCGGGGTCAGGCCGGTTTCCCGCTTGAAAAGGGAACTGAAGGAGTTGGGCGTCTGGTATCCCACGTCCATGGCAATTTCCGTTACCGATTTTTCCGTCGTATTCAGAAGATGTTTCGCCTGGTTCATCCTTACATTGGTCAGGTACTCCGAATAGGAGTAGCCGCTGCTCTTTCTGAATATCGATTTGAAATAGGACTCACTGATGCATACCGCGTCGGCCACATCCTTGACCGAAATGGCCTCGGCGAAATGCTCGTCCATGTACTCCTTGGCCTTCCTGACGATGTTCTTGGATCTATTGGAGTGGGAGTGGGATACAATGTTGATCATCTCTTCCGTGCGGGCTTTCAGCCACTCTATCAATTGGGACTGGCTTCTGATGATGGCCGACTCGGTGAATAATTTTTCGCTCAGTTCCAGAAGTTTGTCCACGTCGCCTCCGCCGGTCATGGCCGATTCGATCATGGTGCCCAGCAGTTCATAGATCCTCACCTTCAAAAGGGAATCGGTTTCATCGCCGTATCGGAAGAGAAGGGTAATCAGACGCTGAAGCTCATCCTGGGCTTTTTGGCAGTCGCCCATCCTGATCGCCGCGAGGAAGGCGTTTCTCTCCTTGAGGGGATACTCCCTCCTTGTTTCGTCTCCCTGGATATCGCTGATATGAATGACCTGGCCGCCCTCTATGGATTTGGCGTATTCCACGGCGTTTACCGCTTCGTGATAGGATTTTTTAAGATCTTCCAGTCCCGAGTAGCTGCGGCCGATTCCGAAATCAAAGTTATTCAGGACGGTCAGCGACTCCTTGAGAATTTCGCAGATGCGTATGGTCTCGCTCCGCCCGGAGTCGGGTTTTCCCGAAATGGAGAGACAGATCCCCAGCATATCCGTGCCCATGGGCATGAGAATGGACTGGTTGGCCCCGAGAATCTTGTCCAGAATCCCCGAGACTTCCCTGTTCAGGGTATCGTTGACGTCCTTGTAAACGGATGTTTTCCTGCTGCTCCCCGCCGATTCCTTCAGAGCGATGAATGTATTGATATCCCCCGGGATATTGAGAAGCTCCAGCATTTCCGAAACCTGCTGGTGAAGATGGACATCAATAGAAAGGTCCTGAATCAGGTCTTCCCGTATGTAGGCGATGACCTTCTGCATTCTTCTCCGGTTCTCCTTGATGTCCAGGGCGACGCCGCTGCCGAGAAAGGAGACGCTGGCCAGGGAACCCACATAATAGATCCACCACTGGTGCAGCAGGGTTCCGCAGAAGAAGGTGAGGGCGAATATCAGCTTCCCCGTATTATAGAGGTACACCTTTTTAAGGTTGACGTTCTCCTTTTCATCGTAGTTTTTGACCCTTTTAATCTTTCCCGCCGAATCGATAAAAAGCAGGATGGCGAGGATCAGATACACCCCGTTTGTCACTTCCCTGCCGAAAAAAGGGGCCGAAAAGGACGGAGTGGTGGAGTCGTAAACGGCGAAATTCCCTATGGAGAAGATGATCCCCGAGCCGGTGGTCGTCAGGGTATTGAAGACGCAGTAGAGGACGCCCAGGAGAAAACCGGGGATCATAAGGGCCCAGAAGCGGGATTTCCTGTCAGTCTCGGGACGTGAGAAATCCGCCAGGATGACCATGGGAATGGTGACCGCGCTGAAGATGAAGGAACGGATATTGTTGATGATCAGGGGAACCGGATGGGCGCCGGACATGATCTGAAAGGGCCTTCCGAAAAGGAAAAAGGAGAAGGAGATGAGGAAAAGGGCGAAATACCCCGTGGAAACCGACTTTGATTCCTCAATAAAGACAAAGTAGAGAAAATAAATAAAAAGGATAATTCCCGAAAGGGCGGGTATCAGGATATTTCCGAAAATATCAAGCAAAGGCATAATGGGTGTAGTATAACACAGAAATACCAAAACAAGGATAAGTTTCTTATGTTCCCTGAAAAGATGAGAAAAAATCTGTTTTTATACCGCTGAGGCTGCGGGTTATTTTACTTTTTTCTTCAAGTAATCATATAACGGCGCTCCCTTATCCGCCAGCACTTGCTTGTTCAGGATGAACCCCTGTTTTGCCTTTGTATAAATAATCAGCATCCCCGATATCTTAATGACCGATTTCAGGTCGGAATAATCCACCGGGGAGCTCTGGTCTCCCGAAGAGATCGTCATGGCGCGGCTGTCAAAATCCATGGCCATTTCCCGGGGCATGGCTCCGACGATCCTTCGGCTTCGCAGAAAGATCATCAGGGGCTGAAACACCGGAAACAGAAGAATCCCCGCAGAGATAAGGATTCTGACGGCCGTGCCTGTTTCCGCCCAGAATCGAACGGCCAGAAGGATCATGGAGGCGGTGAACACAATATTCACCATTCCCATCATGGAACGGTAAATATTGATCATGCTCAGGACCAGTAGATTGGCCGGTTCTATTCTGTAGCGAAAGCTGAACTTCAATTTCCCGTCCCCTATCTGAAGAGAGAGGGCAGGAAGAGGCTGATCGACGGTATGAAGGTCACCAGCATAAGGGTAATGATCATGAGAACGTAGAAGGGCAGAGTCGCCTTGACCACACGCTCAATGTTTACCTTTCCCACGGCGGAACCGATAAAGAGAACCGATCCGACGGGGGGAGTGAGGAGTCCGATACCGCAGTTCAGAATAACCATGACGCCGAACTGAATGGGGTCGATCCCGATGCTGGTGGCAATGGGGAGCAGGATGGGGGTGGCGATCAGAATGATCGGCGCCATGTCCATGATACAGCCCAGTACCAGGAGAATCACGTTAAGCATAAGGGCCAGGAGAATGCGGTTGTCCGTCAGTCCCAGAATCGCCTGGGCGGCCAGTGTCGGAACGTTCAGTCTGGTCAGGAGGAATCCGAAGATACTGGATGTGGAGATAAGGATCAGTACGATGGAGAGGGTGTTCACACACTGGTCCAGAACTTTCCATACTCCCTTCCAGTTCATTCCCTTGTAGATGAACACGCTGACAATCAGGCTGTAGATGACGGCGATGGCCGCCGATTCTGTCGCGGTGAATATACCGCCGACAACGCCGACCACGACAATGAGAACCGCCGCCAGGGCCCAGAAGGAGATACCTATCTGCTTGAGAAGATTCAGGGGATGAAAGCCGTTGCCCTTGGGGTAGTTGCGCCTTACCGAAATGATGTAGGAACCGATCATCAGGGTGCCCGCCAGAATCGCCGCGGGAAGGTAGCCGGCCAGGAAGAGGCTTCCTATGGAGATACCGCCTGCGGTCGTCGCGTAGATGACCATGTTGTGGCTGGGGGGAACTAGAAGTCCCTCGCAGGAACTGGTAATGGTGACGGCCGTGGAGAAATCGTCGTCGTAGCCCTGCTCCACCATCATGGGAATCATGATGCTTCCGAGGGATGCCGTATCCGCAGCGGCGGAGCCGGAGATACCTCCGAAGAAGTAGGAGGACACGATATTTACCATCGCCATACCGCCGCGCATCCAGCCTACACAGGCATCGGCGAGGGCGATCAGCTTTTCGGAAATTCCGCCCGAGCCCATCAGATAACCCATGGTTATAAAGAACGGCACGGCCATCAGGCTGAACGAACTGATTCCTTTGACCATCTGCTGGGCCACTGTGGTAAGGGGAAGTCCCTGGTACAGCAGGCAGAGTATCGAGGAAAGGGCCACCGCATAGGCGATGGGGAAACGGATAAGGATAAATAGGAAAAAGGTTCCCAGCAGGATGACTATAGCCATAGTATTCACAATCATTATTCTTCATCCTCCCCGAGAATAAGCTTTTTTACCTGGTTATATATTGCTTCAAATTCGAAGATAACCATAGCGACTCCCGCCAGGGGAATCGGAAAGTACATCCAGAACCGGGAGAGATTGGGCATACTGACGTAAAACCCCCGTGAACCGAGCTTCTGGGCATATCTCCAGCCGACAATGATCATAACGAATCCCAGAATCATAATGGCGATATCGGAGATCAGATCCAGTACGGCAAGCAGTTTCTTGGGCAGATACCTGTCAAACGCCGTCATACGGATATGGGAATTGCGTCGGATTGCCAGAGCGGCGGACAGAACCGCCATGTAGGCCATGCAGGAAAGGACGACTTCCTCGCTCCAGGCCGGGTCCGGAATAAAAGACACATATCTTCCGGTAACGGCCATGGCCGTAATCGCAATATCCACTATCAGCAGAATCTTGCAGATAAAAAGGACCACATTATCAACATGATCATAAAACGGTTTGATTTTATCGATAGCATGGAAAACCGCTTTCATAGTAACTCCTCATATAAGAACGTGGCACAGAAGTATACGCTTCTGTGCCATGGTGGTTTTTTAATTTGTCCCTCTTCCGGCGTAACGGAAAGAAACGCCGGAAGGCAGGTCCTTACTGCATGTCGACAATCTGCTGGTACAGTGCGGCATTGTCGGCACTGGACTCTTTGATTACCTTGGCACAGGCTTTGACCCAGGCGCTCTTGTCGGCTACGTCCACAACGGTGGCGCCGGCAGCGGCCAGCTCTTCAAGTACTTTCTTCTCGGCACCTTCGGAGAGTTCTCTGTTGAACTGGGAAGCGATCTTTCCGGCTTCAACCAGAGCGTCCTGCTGTTTGGCGGACAGTTTGTCCCAGGCTTCGTCGGTGATGATTACCTGAATAGCGCCCAGGGTATGACCGTCGAGGATCATGTAGGGAGCCACTTCGTTGAAGGCCTTGGATTTGTAGTTGGCGATGGGCTGCTCGGCAGCGTCGACAACGCCGGTCTGCAGAGCGGAATAAAGCTCATTGTAGTTGACAACGGTGGGGTCGGCGCCGAGGCCCTGAACCATACCACGGGCAACGGGGTCGTTGGACACGCGGATCTTCAGGCCGGCCATGTCTTCGATGCTGTTGAGGGGTTTGGTGGAGAAGAAATGTCTGAAACCTTCTTCGCCGTAGAACAGACCGCGGATTCCGGTTCCGTTTTCATGGGGTTCGAGGAGGAATTCGGGAGCCAGGTCGCTGGCGGCGAATTTCCAGAAATGATCCCTGCCGGTAAAGGTATAGGGGATAGACAGAAGCTTGGATTTCTCTCCGCCGTAGCTGGTCAGAGCGAAAGCGGAAATACGGGACATATCGATGGTTCCGCCGCCGCCGAGCATGGCATCCAGTACGTCCTGTTCAGCTCCCAGAACGCCGTTGGCCTGAATATCCAGAAGGACGGTGCCTCCGGAAAGTCTTTCAACTTCTTCTTTGAATTTGGCACCTGTCTGACCTACGATAGAGTCCATGGGGTTAACTTCGGCGTAAACCAGAGTGACTGTTTTTTCTCCGCCGTCGGCTGCGGCAGCATCGCTCTTACCGTTGGCTGTTACCATCGTTGTGGCCAGAATCATTGTTAAAAGAATGATCAGATACTTTTTCATTAAAAACTCCTTGATATTTTAATGCGCCCTCGGCAAAACCTGCCGGAAGGACAATTAATGCTATGACGGTTTTCGGGATCCCGCTCTATGGAAGATTTTGAGAATCTCCTTGATTGTACTTTGTTGCTATCCAATTGTATTTTGAAACTATCCGATTGTATGAATGGCCCGCGTATAACCCCTCTGAGGCCCCTCTATTTACGATTTTTTCTATTTGGAGTATTCTCTCAAGACCGCTGTACGGGAGGATGGAATGAATATAGTTTTTGATCTGGGAGGCGTTGTGTTCCGGTGGGATCCGGATGCTATTCTCGCCGAATACTTTCCCGTGGGGGAGGAGCGGGAGCTTGTGGACGCTCTCGTCTTCAGGCACCGGGACTGGGCGGAAATGGACCGGGGAGCACTGACCTATGAGGAGGCCGCCCGGAGGGGGGCGGAACGCACCGGGCTGGACGAGACGCGGCTCCGCCGTTTTCTGGACGGGGTGGGGCCCCATCTGATTCCCATGGAAAAATCGACCGCCCTGCTGCGGGAGGTCAAAGCCGCCGGCCATGGGCTCTATCTCCTTTCCAACATGCACGAACCGGCCGTAAGCTGGCTGGAGAAGTACAATTTCATGAAGCTCTTCGACGGAAAAATCTACTCCTGCCTGGTCGGACAGGTTAAGCCGGCCCGGGACATTTTTCAGACCCTTCTGAACCGCTTTGCCCTTGAGCCGCGGGATACCCTGTTTATCGACGATACCCCGGGGAATCTGGTGGAACCGGCCGCCCTGGGTCTGGGAACCATCCTCTTCACCGGGGCCGACCAGTGCCGGTCCGATCTCATTTCCAGGGGCGTTTCTATATAAGGGCCTTCCCCTGGCGGGGCGGGCTATCCAGGGCTCCGGGCTGATCGCCCTCCGGCCCTCCGGTCCGGCCGCACAGCGGCCGCCCTTACTATCCCTAAGGCAAAAAAAAAGATCCAATCGAATGATTGGATCTATAGGTGCCACCGATGAGATTTGAACTCATGACACAGGGATTTTCAGTCCCCTGCTCTACCGACTGAGCTACAGCGGCACGTGAGCAGTAATATATAACAGCGGCAAAAAATTGTCAACCGCCGGTAAAACGTTTTTTTCTCCCGCCCCGCTCACAGAGGAAAATGGACGAGGGAGGGCTAGAACCGGTACGAAAGGAAGAGATCAACCTTGATTGTATGGAACTGTATGGTCCGGTCGTCGCTTAGCTGAAGGGCATCCGAGTCATCTACGGCGGCGAGCCCCAGAGAGAAGCGGTCTCCGTGGAAGACGCTCCCCGTCTTAAAATTCACCTTTATCGTGTAATAGGGCTCCAGATCGATATTGGCCTCAAGGAGAGCCGGTCCGAAACCGGCGCTCAGGCTTGCATAAAGTTCAACGATCCGCCAGTTCAGGGAACCGTAGGCTCCGGCCGACAGGGTGGGGCTGATAAGGGTCATATGTCTCAGACCCGGCAGGGTCCCGTAGTAGGGAAGATAGGGATCGGGAATCAGGGATGTCTCCGTTTTGAGGGAACGGAAAGACAGGCTGCCCAGGCCGAAAAAGAAATAGGAGAAAGGGGGCTCTTCTTCCCGGGTGTAGTAAAAGGAGGAAAGATCGGTATTTCCTCCGAGCCTTCGGTAGATATTCAGCGTGAAGGCCCTTGTCTGAAGTTCCGGATAGGGGAAGAATTCACCTGTGCTGTCCTCACAGAGCACTCCCCGGTAGTTCTGTATATTGAGGTCCCCGCCCCATCTCCCGAGGTAAAGGGAGCCCTGAAGATCGTAGAAGACTGTTTCCAGATCATATTCGTTTTCCGACGGACTTTGACCGAAGTTATAGCTGAAACCCAGCTGTTCATATCTTATTCCCAATTTGAAGGCCACCGGATTGTTCGAACCGTAACTCAGATCGGACAGGGACGTTTCCCCGTAGATATCGAAGGAGGAGAGGGGAAGGACATAGCCTGCCTCTATTTCCCATTTTCCCGTGTCCCCTTGCTCCGCTCCTATAAAGGGCACAGACAATAGTATGAGAAAAATGGTCATAGGGAGGAAAGGAATAATCTTCATAGAGCTCCCTTCTGAACTCCTGTCGGATCGCAAAGGATCATGGCTGAGAGAGTTCGCCCTGTCTACTGGAATTATAAATGACGGGAAGGATATTTTCCACTGAAAAGGGATAGGCCGTTCAGGGAGGGAAGATAAAAAAGTCCGGCCCGTGATTTCCCGGGCCGGACAGATCTATATAAACCCCGGCCGCAGCCGGGGGAGGGGGCTTGAGGATCTTACGGAAAGATCAGGGGAGTCCGGAAGGACTCGTTTCCCAGGTCCGTTGCCAGATAGGTGTCCAGCAGGATGTAGGTCCGTGTCTGTACGGTTCCCGTCAGATCGGTGACTTCCAGTGTGGCGCCGTAGCCCGTGACAGCCGTGTTGTCCGAAGCCGTGGCGGCCACATCGTCCAGAGTCTCGGTAAAGGTCTGGAAAATAGCGGCCAGAGCGTCCGTATCTATACTGATATCGTATCCGGCAAAAGTCGCTAATGAGAGAAGGGAGTCTACCGCGGTCATACTTTCCTCAAAGGTCAGCAATTCGCTTCCGGTCAGTCCCAGAATCTGAAGGGCCACCGCGTAGTAGGCGTCGTCGAGTGAACCGCTCAGAACGCTGAAATTAAAGATATTCGCCGTACTTATCTCTGCGGATATCTCATAGCCGTCCAGTGTCCAGGTTCCCGCCATTATGGGCAGAAAGGCGTCCGGCTCCAGGTTCTCCGTAGCCCAGTTGTCCTGATGGCGGCGGGCGTATACCCCATATGTACCGTCTTCGTTTATATCGGCGATGATCTCCGTGGGCAGGTAGGCCGGGTTCAGATCGCTTTCATCGTTCAGGCTGTACCAGCGTCCCGTAATATCCGGTGTGAAGGGGGCAAAGTCGGCCAGGTCGATAGTCAGGCTGTTCTCTCCGGATGCCAGAACCGCGGTTCGGGTCAGTACCAGATCGTCTCTGTCCGCTTCGCCGGATCCGTCTTTATCAATCAGAAAGCGGAATGTATACTCACCCGTTCCTTCCCACAGATTCAGGCCGTCCCCTTCGAATACATAGAGGGACTGGGCACTGCCCGTCAGTGTCGTACTGAGTAGGGCGGCGGCTTCCGCTCCGCCGGAGGGGAGGATTTCCAGAGAGAGGGGCGATCCCGCTTCGTTATCCATACCGGTCAGGTTCACCATGACGATTCCATCCTGGACGCTTTGGTAGTTCACGGTATAGGCTGCGGTTTCGGCCGTATCGCCCAGAATGATCAGACCGGCGTAGGCCGTTTCGCCCCCGTCCAGAGACGCGGTCAGTACGGTCGGCTGGGTAGGATCGTGCTCCCCGGCGCTTTCAACGAATGTTCCCTGGCTGTCGGCCTGGAAAAGAAGAGCCTCTCCCTCCGTATCCACAGTCAGTACGGATAGTTCCGCGACGGAAGGGGTCAGGGAGAACCAGGCTTCCTCCCCCATGGAGGTAAAGCTGTCCGTTCCGTAGACGCTGCTTGTCAGGGTGCCGGACAGGCTGCCCGGCGCGGTCAGGACTGTCGGGTCGGCGGGAAGCAGGGATACGGTCAGGCTGACCTGGGTAAAACCCATGTCAAAAGGGGCCGATTCTCCTTCGACCAGAACGGTGCCCGTCGGGGTGCCGTCGAGTATCTGGACCCGTACGGTGTAATTCTGGCCCCAGGGGACTTCCAGCTGTGCCGTCAGGGTTGCCCCGGGATTGTCCAGGGAGCCGCCGGGAAAGGAGGCTTCGGTCCGGCTCACTTCGGAACCGGCGCTGTCCAGTAGTATCAGGGCGACTTCCCTGGCGAAGAGGTAGGCCCGGCTGACAGGTTCCGCCGGTTCCAGGGTGCTCTGAAGGGCCGAAGAGATCAGGGGAACCGAAAGGGTCAGCTCGCCCGTTTCCCCCGGGGAGAGGGCGGCGGGACCCGTGCTGTCCTCGCCTGTATCGTTCATGGGCTGCTCACAGGAGTAGAAGAAAAGGAAAGCTCCTAAAAGCAGGGTGGTCAGTTTTCTCAATTTCATATAATACGCTCCTTGTTTACTCTATACCGATGATTACCGTACCGGTGCCGGTGATGCTGATGAGGACGGAATCGCTGTCACTTTCCCCCCGGTCGTCGGTTACGGTCAGGGTCAGTTCATAGGTCAGACTGCCTTCGGCCATGGCGGCTCCGCTCTCGCCGGAAATGTCAAAGCTGGCCGTTCCGTCGTTTCCGTTGACCAGGCTGTCGTTTGTCAGAGTGCTTCCCGAGGGAAGGGCGGTGAAACCCCACTCCCATGAAACAATCGTCCCGTCCGGATCGGAGCTGGCTGAACCGTCCACAGTGATAATCGTTTCGGCGGCGTCATAGCTCAGGGTCTGGTCGGAGCCGGCGTCGGCCTCGGGGGGGCTATTGGGGGGAGCGGTGACCGTAAGGGTTACGGAATCGCTGTCCGTCGTTCCCTGATCGTCGGTTACGGTGAGGACGGCCGTGTACACACCCTCGGCGGCGTAGGTATGGGTGATAGAGGCTCCCTCCGCCGATGACCCGTCGCCCGTATTCCAGCTGTAGGATACCACCGTTCCGTCCGGATCCTGCGTCCCGTCCGAACCGAGGGTGACGCTTTCACCCAGGGTAAGGGTCATGTCGCCCGTGGAAATGACGGCTGAGGGCGGCTGGTTGATCACCACCGTCGCCGTATCTTCGCCGGTCTGGCCGTTAATGTCGCTTACGGTAAGTCTTACGGTGTAGGTCCCCGAAGCGGCGTAGGTGTGGGAGACGATTTCCCCCTCGGCGGTGCTGCCGTCTCCGAATTCCCAGCTGTAGGAACTCAGTTCTCCGTCTCCTCCCGTGCTGGACGATCCGTTAAGATCCAGAGCGTTTCCTGTCTCATACCGTCCGTCCTGTCCCGGAAGATCCTCTGTGGTTATGCTTATATTTGCTTCGGGATCGATATATTCCGGCGATTCTACCAGCGCGGGAATCTCACAGGAAAGCAGCAGGAAGAGTGCTGCCGTTCCCTGTATCAAAAGATTTCTTATCCTTCTCATCTGTTATCTCCTTTTTATGAAAGTGCCTTTGTCCTGTTTTCCGGCTTGTCATAAAAATTACCATAAGAATTGAGAGAGAACCTTTGCCTGTGGTGGGCTTTCCATGGAATGACCGGGAATATTGTGTGTTTTCTATCAGGGGCTCTTCATAAAGCCGATCGGAGGGGAACAAATTTGTTTTTGGTGAAGCGAATGAAAAGAAAACATGGGATGGGAAAAAAAAACCCTCGGCTTGACGGTTAGTGATTCTGCCGGTAGAATGTTTTTTTACAGGCGGATTATCCGTACCTGCACAGGGGAGAAAATATGACAGACATGATTGTTCTCGGCGACGAAGCTGTTGCACTGGGAGCCTTGGACGGTGGCATATCCAGCGCCTACGGTTATCCGGGAACTCCTTCGACAGAGATTATGGAGTACCTTCAGGAGGTACGGGAGAAAAAGGGCAAACCCTATGCCGTGTGGTGTTCCAACGAAAAGACCGCCTACGAAGAGGCCCTGGGAGCCAGTTATGCGGGCAAACGGGTCCTGGTCACCATGAAGCATGTGGGGCTGAATGTGGCGGCCGACGCCTTTATGAATTCCGCCCTTCTGGAAATTAAGGGGGGGCTGGTCCTGGCCGTTGCCGACGATCCGAGCATGCACTCATCGCAGAATGAGCAGGACAGCCGGTATTTCGCCGATTTCGCCCGGATCATCTGCCTGGAACCGGTGAATCAGCAGCAGGCCTATGATATGACCAAGGGGGCTTTCGCCCTGTCCGAAGAGATGGGCGTACCCGTTATGATCCGTCTTGTCACGCGCCTGTCCCACTCTCGTGCGGCGATCAGCCGGGGGGATTCCCTTCGGGAGAATCCTCTGGAAAAGGCTCCCAACAAGATGAACTGGATGCTTCTTCCCGCCAATGCCCGCCGGCTCTGGAACGATCTCATGGCACGTCAGGCCGCTTTCAAAGGCCGGAGCGAAGAGACCGATATGAACCCCCTCTCCCTGGAGGAGGGCGCTAAAACCGGTATTATCACATCGGGACTGGCCTATAATTATTTTATGGAGAACAGGCCGGAAATGGCCGGACCCGTTTCTCATCTCCACGTGGGGTTTTACCCCTATCCCGAAGAGAAGATCAGAACCCTGGCCGCTTCTGTGGATAAGCTGATTATCCTGGAGGAGGGCGTTCCTTTTATCGAGCGCTATCTGAGAGGCATTCTGCCCCAGAGCAAGGATATCTCCGGGAGAATCGACGGCGCCGCTCCTCTCACGGGGGAACTCAATCCCGATAACGTCAGATCTATCCTCGGACTTAAGCCGAGGGAATTCGCCGCAGACGTGGATAAAGGGCTTGCCAGCAGACCTCCCCAGCTCTGCAAAGGCTGTCCCCACGAGGATACCTACAGCTTTATCACGGAAGCCCGTAAAGCCTTCGAGGACAGTATCTGCACCAGCGATATAGGCTGCTACGCCCTGGGGGCTCTCCCCCCCTATTCGGCCTGCGAGACCATTATCTGCATGGGCGCTTCCATAACCGCCGCCAAGGGCGCCGCTGAAGCGGGCAGCCGGGCCGTATGCGCCGTTATCGGAGACAGCACTTTCTTCCATTCCGGCATGACCGGTCTTGTGGACTGCGTGTCCCATCAGGCGCCGGTTACCGTGGTCATAGTGGATAACGAGACGGTGGGAATGACGGGAGGCCAGGAGACGATCCTTCCCTCTTCCCGCCTGGAAAAAGTCGTTCTGGGGCTGGGTATCGAGAAAGAGCACCTTCACGTGGTTCATACCCACAGGAAGGAGCATCAGAATAATGTGGAAATCATGAAAAAGGAAATGGCCTATCAGGGGCCTTCCGTTATCATCGCCGCACGGGACTGTATCGAGCATGCCCGGAAGGAGCTCGCCAAGGCCAGGAAAGCCGGCAAGGCGGCCGAGGAGGGTCAGGCATGAAGTACGATATCATTCTTTGCGGAGTAGGGGGGCAGGGTGTCCTCTCTCTGGCGGCCATCATCGCCATGGCGGCCAAGGAAGAGGGACTTAACGTCCGTCAGGCCGAAGTTCACGGTATGGCACAGCGGGGCGGAGCGGTCATGTCCCATCTTCGCATATCCGACGATACGATCTATTCCGACCTCGTCAGCAAGGGGGGAGCGGATCTGATCCTCTCCATGGAACCCCTGGAGTCCCTTCGCTATACCGACTATCTCAAGCCCGACGGCGTGGTGGTGACTTCCTCCGTTCCCTTTATCAATATCTCCAACTACCCTTCGGAAGAAGAGGTTTTCGGCAAGGTCAGGGCTCTTCCCAAATCGGTCCTGATCGATTCCAAAGAGCTGGCCAAAGAGGCGGGAAACCCCAAAGCGGGAAATATGATCATGGTGGGAGGCGCTTCGGCTTTTCTGCCTTTGAGCAAGGATTCCCTGGAAAAAGCCGTTTCACAGCTTTTCGGCCGGAAAGGTCAGGAGATCGTGGCCAAAAATATCGAAGCCCTGGAAATGGGCGCCCGGGCGGCGGAGAAATAGTTTGTGGAACTCCTCGATGCCTCGCTGAACGCTTTACTTCACCGCCCCCTGACCGGGGGTGAATGGATCATTCTTATCGGCGGAGCCTTTCTCATCGGTTTGAACAAGGCCGGGCTTCGGGGAGTGAATATTGTCCTCATCCCATTTTTTGCCGCCATTCTGGGGGGGAAGACTTCGGCATCGGTGATTCTTCCCCTGCTTCTGACGGGGGATGTCTGTGCCCTTGCCGTCTATCGGAAAAAGGCGGAGTTATCCTACCTGAGGAAAATGCTGCCCCTGGCCGTGGCCGGGCTGGCGGCGGGAATGATCATCGGGATTCATGTTGACGACCGGGTTTTCATCCTGCTGATCGCCTGTTTCGTTCTGGTCTGCCTGATCCTGATGGCCTACCGGGAGGTTTTCGGTTCCGGCCTGGTTCTGCCCGATCACTGGGCGGCCCACGGAACGGCCGGTTTTCTGGGGGGGCTCACGACGATGATGGGAAATGCGGCCGGACCGATTATGGCGGCCTATCTGCTGGCGCTGAATCTTCCCAAGGATGTTTTCATAGGGACGGGCGCCGTATTTTTCTTTATCGTCAATGTTCTCAAAGTTCCCGTCCATGCCTTTTTCTGGAAGTCCATGACCGGAGATACCCTTGTTCTCTCCGCCGTGTTGGCCCCCGTCGTATTGGTCGGTATGTTTACCGGTCTGCCCCTCATCAGGAGAATTCCCGAAAAACCCTTCCGCATCATTATTATGCTTACCGCCGCCGCCGGTTCGATCAAGCTCTTTTTCTGATCACCCCCGTATAGAACAATAGAAGCGCGGCTCCCCCGAATATCCGGGCCGGCTTATCATGCAGGAACAGGGTCGCCGGAGAAAGAACGATACAGAGGGCCCTGTAAGACGAAGGGAGCACTTGGCTCAGAACCGGCGGAACGATCAAAAGGGAGGTCAGCTTCGCCAGGGTGAGGCCCTGAACTCTGTTTTTTCCCCATCGGGCCATGACGGTTGTGATAAAAGGGCCCAGAAGGGAGGAACCCCAGAAGGGGAGCGGACTCTCCCCGAGGGAATCGTAGAGTAAGCCGTCGCCCAGCCAGAGCAGGGTATTTATGGAAAATCCCGCTGCCAGGCTCAGAAAAAGCCGGCTGTCCAGAAGGGCCTTTTTCCCCGGAGGCGTGACCTGCAGCTGGGGAACCAATCCCTTTTCCTTTTCATCAAGAATCAGAAAACCGGTTATCCAGCCGGCCATCACTCCTCCGAACAGGGGGAGAATCCTTCTCAGAAGTCCGCCTGTTTTCAGACTGTCCGTTTCGAAGGGCAGATAGCGGAGAGGATCGCACATATGAAAAAGCTTCACCGCGGCGGCCAGGAGAAGGGGCAGAACCAGGATGAGCATCAGGAGGGTGTCCCGGGAGAGAAGCTTGAGATCTTTGCGGATTAGGGCGGTATTAATCATGGAGTCGCCTCCGGTGCTGGGGGGATTTGTCCCTGCGCGCCCCTCCGAGAAGCTTTCCTATGTCCCTTCGGCAGAGAGAAAAGAGAAGGGCCGTCTCGGCCAGACTTATCAATCCCGTGGTGAACAGATCCCGGGGAGAGTAAATTTCCGGCGCGGCTGTTCCCAGGGCCAGGCGGAAAAACTGGAGGGCGCTTCTCGTGGGGAGGTAGACGGGAAAGGTCCTGAAGGGCAGGAGTTCCAGAAAGGGAAGGAAAAAGAGGGTCATCATTAATCCTCCGAGAATAAGAAAGGAGATCACGTCTTTGAAGCGGAGGGACAGGGCTATGCCTGCCAGGGTAAAGAAGGGCGCGGAGAGGACGAGTCCCGGAACAAGCCAGAAGAACCGGAGGTCCGGGGCAGCGGAGGAGACAAGAATAACCAGGCTGAGGAGAAGGGAAAGGCCCAGGAACGAGAGTACGCGGCTCATAAGGTAGGTCTCCACCTTCAGCGGGGTAATAAAGAGGGAAGGGAGAATCTCCCTTTCGGTATACAGAATAACTCCGGAGAAGAAAAATCCCAGAACGGTCGGATCGGAAAGGAGGAGGAGGGTGGCGGTAATTCTTCTGGCGGAAAGGGGAAGGAGCCGGAGCAGAAGTATGAACAGAGAGGCAAAAAACAGATAAAGGAAGTAGATCCCCTGCTGTCCCTGAAATCTGATGTCCTGACGGATAAAGGCGGACAACTGGCCTGTCGAAACCTTCACTATTCCGCCTCGGAGCTAAGGGAGCGTCCGGTCACTTCAATGAACGTCTCTTCCAGAGTCGTCTCTCTGCTGTGAACGGCGGCCACGGTTCCCGATTCCATGAGAGTCGTAAACCGTTCGTTTTTGTGAAAATCTTTGAAAGGCAGTCTCTCTTCGCGGTAGCCCCCCGAAGCCCGGCAGGTCAGGACTAGCTCCTTTTCGTTTTTTCTGTTGCGGATATTAATCGGTTCGTCGCACAGGGCAATCTTTCCGTCGTTCAGAAACGCCACCCTGTCGCACAGCTGGTCGGCGGTCTCCATGTTGTGGGTGGTCAGGAAAATCGTTTTGCCCCTCTCCCGCTGTTCGCTGATAATATCTCTGACTTTCCTGGCCAGGGCGGGATCTAGCCCCGAGGTCGGCTCGTCCAGAAAAAGAATCTCCGGGTCATGAACCAGAGCCCGGCAGAGATTGAGGCGGACTATCATGCCCTTCGAGTAGGTCTCGGTCTTTCTGTCCGCCCCTTCTGAAAGATCCACCGAAGCAAGAAGGGAATCTATCTCAGGTGCGGAGACTCCGTACAAACGGGCGAAGAAGGCGAGGTTCTCCCGGCCCGTCAGCTTGCCGTAGAAGCGGGGAACATCGAAGGCGACGCCCAGGCGGCTGTAGAATCCCGGTTCACGGGGATTCATCGGCCTCCCGTCGTAGAGTATCCGGCCGCCGTAACCGGTGAGGAGACCCATGAGAATTTTCTGGGTCGTGCTTTTTCCCGCGCCCGAAGGACCGAGAAATCCGAATACCGTACCTTTCGGAAGGGAAAAATCCAGTCCCTTGAGCACGGGAGTATCCGAACCGACGTAGGTATAGGTCAAACCGCTTACGTCTATCATGGCAGCAGCCCCCTTGTAAGAATACCCGCCAGCTGTCCGGCATAGCGGGAGAAATCGGTACTGATCGTGTCCCTGTGCTCGGAAAGGAAGAAGAGACTGCGGAAAAGAGAAGCCAGATCCTCGGCCGTGCAGCGGCATTCTCCTCCCAATTCACTGATTTTCCCGAGGACCCGCTTCATCCTGCGGGTATCTTCCCCATTCATAAGCTCTTTTTCCTCATCGGCCAGAACGGACATGATTCTTTCCTTCGAAGGGGTTTCAAACCACGCCCGCAGCAGGGGAAAGCGGGAGAAGGCATTAAGGGCCAGGTCCATTAGACCGGAGAGAAGTTCTTCCGGGGTTGAGGCCCCATCTATCAGGGGGCCGATGACTTTTTCGTCAATCTCTCCTTCAAGATCGGCCAGACAGGCGATAAAGAGGGTTTCCTTATTGGGAAAAAAACGGTAGAAGCTGCCCTTGGCTATTCCGCAGGCGTTCACAATTTTATCCAGGGACGTCTTGTCGTAACCGAAGCGGGCAAAGAGTGCGCTTCCTTCTCGGATCAGTTTAAATGCTATTTCTTCTTTTTCTTTTTCCGTAAAACCCCGCGGCATGATCCTTTCCTTGTGACTATATGACTAATATAGTAAATATAGTCATTAAATAGAAGAATTGTCAAGCTTCCGGGATGGAAACAGTACTTTCGTACGGTGCGGCTGAGAGTTTTGCCTTCTATAATTGACCCGCATAAATGCGAAAGAAGGAGATATGAAATGAAAAGAATTATGACGGGCCTATTGATTTTACTGCTGCCTTTAGTTTTTGCGGGATGTCCCAGTCCGGGAGGAAGCAGCGCATCTGGTACAGAATATTCTAAACTGGTTGTAGTTAACGATACCGATTATACGGGACTTTCCGTATATATGCGTGCTCCCGGCACTTCCGATTGGGGACCGAACTTGCTTTACCAATGCTATGATGATGGCCGTATCCCGGCCCATAGTTCCTGCGTCATTGAGAATATAGAATTCGGGACCTATGATCTGCACGCCTATATTTTCGGTAATTTTTACAGATATAATGTTACCTTTGACAATGAGGCGGGAATGGAGTGGGGATTCTACTGATCATCATTCATTCCGCTCAATTACTGCGTCCTCCAGTTCAGAGGCCAGCCTGAGAATCTGATGGGGAATCCGATTCTCGGGCTGCAAGCCTGTCGAATACGGTGGTGTATCCGACTCTCGAGATAAGCTCTATTACTCTTTTCCCATTGACTTCCGCCGATGTTCTGAATGTGTCAATCTCCAGATCATAGGGGCTCCAGCTGTGTATTCCCTCTTCTATGTGCGATCTGCCTTCCCCGATATACCGGTCTCCCCGCCTGATTTCTCTTTTGCATAGTTCATCAATCGGGCAATCGACCTTTATGAAATATACCTTGTGATCCTGTAACAGTCCTGCCAGGAAAAGGAACCAATCCTCCCGTTCTATAACATGTTCCACGATCATATTGTTGCCGCCATCGGCGAATGCCCTAATGCTCCTGTGGAATCCTTCGAAAAATCCCGGGCGGATCACGTTCCAGGAGTTGGTTTTATTGTCAACGGTTCTATCGACTTCGGGTAATATCCCGGATGCGACGAGTTTGTCCGAGGAATAGTTAAAATACGGTTCCGGGAGCCTGGGAATGAGACTTTTGATGAATGTTGACTTTCCTGAGCTGCTTGCCCCGTTAAAGAGAAGGATTTTTGACATTTATTGCCGCTCCATAGGTTTCGGTTCAGTTAAAAGGGTTGATGTTTCTTTAATGATTTCTAGGGCCCTTTCTCTGTCTTTGTGAACCGTTACCAATTTGTGATCTCCATCACCTCTGACAAAGACACCGATAACCGTTACAGGCACCTCATCGCCGAGCTCATAATCTTCTTCCGTCATCACTATGGCATCTAAATGAGGATCGGGTGGAGTCCCCGATTCTTTAATCCAGCCGTAGGGCTGCTGAAAATCCCTAACGTATGAAAGGCTGGGACAATCTTTTTCAATGAATGAATCGGTTTCTGGAATATATTTCATTCTCTTCGGATACTGATTCGTTTGCTCAATTATCACTGTGAATCTCATGCTGTCCTTTCTCGCCTCGTCAGTTCAGTTGGGATAATAATTTTTCCAGCGCGGCCCTGTCATCAAGTCGGGTAAAAAGCTTCTCCGAGGCTCTCTGGTTCGCCTGGTCAACGCTAAGCCCCCCGTCTTTGTATTCGCCGCTGGACCAGAGGGACACTTCTCCCTCATCGGTTACATGGGAAAGAAAAAGCGTCGCGTAACTGATGATCATCCCGTAATCATTGGCGGGAGCCTGGCGGAAAGAGAGGCGGGCCAGCAGATAGGGGCGACTGCTTTCACCTGTCAGGGGCGCCGTCTCCACAACGTCCAGATCATTGAGGAAGGAAAGGAGCCGGCTGGGGATATCGCTGTTTTCCCAGGAAGATTCCACCAGTACGGGCAGTACATAGGATTTGACGAGGGCGGTCTGCCGTACCGAGGGAAGACGATAGCCCACCGTATCCGTGAGGGGGCCCTCCCCGAAGGGAGACGCCATGGTCAGGGTATAGTCGGCGGAACCCGGTTCTGAACTGTCGGTAAATTCCAGGGAGAAGCGGCCGTCCCTTTCCGTCCGGAAGCGGCGGATTTCCCTGTCCGTCCTGTCTCTGAGAACCAGAGTCACATCGCCGGGGTTCTCGTAGGAGGCTTTCCCGTCGGAGGCGGTATTTTTCACTCGGCCCGCCAGGGAAACAGGTCTGCCCCTGGTAATTTCTCCGGGAAGATTTTCCCATTCCAGGGCCATTTCTCCCAGAAGTTTCTCCGCTCTCAGAGTCAGAAGGGCATCCACCGATCCGTATTGCCCGAAAAGTTCCGCTTTGATGGGTTCTCCGCTGTAGAGGCGGGAGAAGGATTCCATCGCCCGGCCTATCACTTTCAGCTCCGTCAGGCTGTCGGGAAAGGTATCATTGAAGAGTTCCGCGGTCAGCGCCCTCATCTCATCGGCTCTCTCTTCAACGAGCCTGTCCCACTCCTCTCTGCTGAGCCTCAGGTATACCCAGTAGCCCAGATCGTCCGAGTAATAGGTATCCACCGTTTCTATCCGGGCCAGGTTGGATGAAACGCTTGTCTCTATACTGCTTTCGTAGGATGAACGGACTCTCTCTCCGTCCTCCGATTCGGTCAGTTCGGAAGAAGCGCTTACTTCGGTATAGATGGAGCCGGCCAGATTCTGCAGGGCCTTCTGGTAGGCCGTGTCGCGGTCCTTGCTCTCCTTTCCCGTGCGGGATCCGCTGATTCCGATGTAGTAGTCACTATTGTTCCCGGGTGCTTCTGTCATCCACCGGGGAGGGGAGGTCCGGGACGCATCCGTGCTCAGGCAGGCGCAGAGGGAGAGAGTAATAATCGGTATAAACGAAAAGAGGACTTTATTCACTGGTCAGCTCCTTTTTCCATTGTACACCCGATTTCCCCGAATATCTCTTTCAATGTCTCGATAAGGAAGTTTTCCTCCTCTTCCAGTATTTCCACCAGGCGGAACTGATTAAGGCAGCGGTCCCTGTTATGGTCGGGACGGCTGATTTTAAAGTATGTATCCCCGTTCAGGTAGTCCGTAAGAAAACGTATGCCCATGATAAAGGCCATGGTTTTTCCCGAGAGGTAGAGGGTGTCCCGTTCCTCCCGGGTCAGGACCGCTCCCGTCTCTTCCAGAAATCCCCGGGCCAGCTCCCGGAAGAATCCCGCTTTGAAACCCAGCCGTGATAGATCCCTTTCGTCCTCCCCGGCCCCTGATACCGATGTGCGTACCATATCGCCGAAGTCAAAATGGATATAACCGGGCATGACCGTATCCAGATCGACCACGCAGAGGGCTTTATCCTCTTCGTCGAGGAGGACATTGTTGAATTTGGTGTCGTTGTGGGTGACACGCAGGGGAAGAAGCCCCCTGTCGCCCATCAGGCTGATCCGGCTCATCTCTTCGGACCGGGCGAAGGCAAAGGCTATTTCCCTTTCCATGGTCCCGGCCCGTCCCGCCTTGTCCCGCCGAACCCCTTCCTCCAGCGCCTGAAGGCGGGAGGGCATATGGTGAAACAGGGGGATGGTTTCGTGCAGCCTGTCCCCCGGAAGATCGGAGAGAAGGCGCTGGAAACGGCCGAAGGCCCGTCCTCCCTCCCGGGCGGCAGCCGGACTGGGTGCCCTATCGTAGCTGCGGGAGGGCCGGATGTACAGGTAGAGGCGCCAGTAATCACCCCCGCTGTCACTGTGGTAATAGCCGTTCCGGCCAAGGGCTGGAACGGGCGTCAGTATCGGGGACGTCCTTTTCCCGCTATCCGCGGAGGCGGCTGCCATATGGTCTGTGACCTGGACGATGTTCTCCATTACCTTTTCCGGTTCGGCAAAAACCTCTTTATTGATTTTCTGGAGAATATAATCCGGTTCGTCCCCTTCTTGGGTTCTGACAAGGAAGGTGTCGTTTATATGGCCTCCTCCGTGGGGAGAGGCGTCTCTGAAGGTCCCGCGATGGGCAAAGGTCTGGAATATTTCTTCTTTGGCAGAGGGCATGGGCGCTCCTTTTGGCAGCTTGCTCAATTATGATCATTCCCCAATCGGAAAGGAAGGTCAAGATGTTGATCCACGATTGATCATTCCTTTTTTTTGGATTATACTGACTCTCTATGAAAAAGAGATTAGTAACTTCCGCTCTGCCCTACGTAAATAACATTCCCCACCTGGGGAATTTGATCCAGGTTCTCTCCGCCGATGTATTCGCCCGTTTCTGCCGTCAGTACGGTTATGAAACCCTCTATGTGTGCGGAACCGACGAATACGGTACGGCCACCGAAACGAGAGCCCTTCAGGAGGGCGTTTCCCCCCGGGAACTCTGCGACCACTACCATAAGATCCACACGGAGATCTACCAATGGTTCGGAGTCGAGTTCGACGAGTGGGGGAGGACAAGCACCCCCCAGCAGACGGAAATTGTTCAGCATATATTCAGGAAATGCGACGAAGCCGGTTATGTGCGCGAGCAGAACATCGAGCAGCTTTTCTGCGAGAGCTGCGACAGGTTTCTCGCCGACCGCTACGTCCACGGCGAATGCCCCCACTGCGGCTATACCGATGCCCGGGGCGACCAGTGCGAGGACTGCGGCAAACTCCTCGATCCCACGGAGCTGGTTAACCCCCGCTGCGGAACCTGCGGAGCCACTCCCGTTGTCAAAAGCACCAAACATCTCTACATAGACCTTCCCAAGGCCCTTCCCAAACTGAAGGAGTGGATGGAGAAGGCCAGTATCGACGGGTTCTGGGCCAAGAACGCCGTAAAAATGACCGAAAGCTGGATACGGGACGGTCTCAAAGAACGGTGCATCACCCGGGACCTCAAATGGGGTATTCCCGTTCCCAAGGAAGGATACGAGGGCAAGGTTTTCTACGTCTGGTTCGACGCGCCCATCGGTTACATCTCCATTACCATGTGCCACACCGACGAATGGGAGAAGTGGTGGCGCGATCCGGATAACACGGAGCTCTTCCAGTTCATCGGAAAGGACAATATTCCCTTCCATACGGTTATCTTTCCCTCCAGCCTTCTCGCTTCCGGGGAAAAATGGACCATGCTCCATCACATGAGCAGTTCCGAATACCTGAACTACGAGGATACGAAATTCTCCAAGAGCAAGGGCATCGGCGTCTTCGGCAACGACTGCAAGGACACGGGGATTCCCGCCGACGTCTGGCGCTTTTATATTTACTACAACCGCCCCGAAACATCCGACTTCAAATTCACCTGGAAGGATTTTCAGGAGAAGGTGAATTCCGAGCTGATCGGCAACCTGGGAAATCTGGTCAACAGAACGCTGACTTTCCTGAGCCGCTTCTATGACGGCAAGCTCCCCGAAGGGAAGAAGGACGAGGCTTTCTGGGCCGAAATCGCCAAACGGGAAAAAGCCGTTACGGAGAAGCTTGACCGGGCGGAGCTCAGGGACGGCCTCAAGGAGATACTGGCCCTTTCCGGATACGGCAACAAGTGCTTTCAGGACGGCGAGCCCTGGAGAACCAAAAACGACGATCCCCAGGCGGCGGCGGATCTGCTCTATAACCTGGCCTACCTCGTCAGAGACCTGGCCATTCTCATCAGACCCTATCTGCCCGCTACGAGCGACAGCATCTCCGGTTTTCTGGGATGGGACGATTTTGACTGGAAATGCCTGGGGAATCTTTCCGGCCTTTCCGCATTCTCCAAGCCCAAACTGCTTTTCAAACAGCTGGAAGATGAGCATATCGAAGAACTGAAGATCAAATACGCCGGTTCCCAGGCCGAAAGACAGGAAGCGGCGAAAGAAGAGACTCTGGAAGATCAGTTCGCCGCGGAGATCGATATCCGGGCGGCGAAGATTACTTCCGTAGAGCAGCATCCCGATGCGGAAAAGCTTTATGTTATTACCCTCGATTGCGGCGAGACGGAAGACCGGACCATCTGTTCAGGCCTGGTCAGTCACTATACGAGGGATGAACTCAGCGGTAAAACGATTCTCCTCGTATCCAACCTCAAGCCTGCCAAATTGAGGGGCATCAAGTCCAACGGTATGCTCCTGGCGGCCGAAACCGCCGATGAGAAGACCATGGAAGTGCTTTTTGTGGACGCCGATCCGGGTACCCGCGTCTATCTGGAGGGAAAGGCCGATGCACCCGCACCGGAAAAGAAACTCAAGATCGACCGGTTTTTCGAGATTCCCGTAAAAGTAGCCGATCACAAGGTCATGTGCGGCGAAACGGCCCTGACCCTGGACGGCAAAATAATCACCGCCGAGAAAGTGGATGCCGGCTCCGTTGGCTGATTCAGGCAATTATCTGCTCCTGAAAAAAGCGGAAACCGGTTCTCTCGCAGGAGGCGATAATCTCCTGCAGTCCGGGTTCTGGGGGCGGTTCAAGGAAAAGCAGGGATGGCGGACCTATCCTTTCCGGTACAGCTGGGAGGGCAGGGACCTGTCCCTTCTCGTGCTGGTCAGGCGTCTGGGGCGCATCCTGCCCATCGCCTATGTTCCCTTCGGCCCCGAGCTGACCGGTGTCCGGGATGCCGATCATCTGAGAGCCCTGGGAGAAGCGCTCCTGACAGAGCTCCCCCTGGGGACCCTTTTTGTCCGCTTTGATCTGACCGCGTCCCGTGCCGGATCTCCCGGCGATTCCCTCCCCGCCGAGGCGGGACTGACCAAGGCATCCTCCGATGTTCAGCCCCCCGATACGGTTATCCTCAATCTGAAACCTGATCTTGAATCCATCCGCTCGGGAATGCATAAAAAATGGCGCTACAACATCAGCCTGGCCGAGAAGAAGGGGGTGCGCGTTGTCGAGACGTCTTCCGCGAATCTCGGGGAATGGTATGAACTTTACCGGGTGACCGGGGAGAGGGATAAAATCGCCCTCCATCCCGAATCCTACTATCTGCGGCTTTTTGATATGGCCCGGGACAGCGCTGTTTCAGGGGGAACTGCGGGCAGGGATTATCCCGACCTGCGGCTGTGGCTGGCCTATTATGAGGATGAGCTGCTGGCCGGTATCATCACCTCTTTTTACGGGAAAAGAGCCACCTATCTTTACGGAGCTTCCTCCAACAGCCACAGGAACCTTATGCCCAGTTACGCTTTGCAGTGGGCAGCCATCCAGGCGGCAAAGGCGGGGGGCTGCGAAGAGTATGATTTCTTCGGGATTCCTCCCGCGGACGATCCGGAACATCCCATGCACGGTTTATACCGGTTCAAGGTGAATTTCGGCGGAGATGTGGTCCATTACGAAGGGTGCTGGGACCGGGTATACGGAAAACTTTTCTATACCCTCTATTCCCTGGCGGAAAAAGCCCGTCTCTGGTATTACAAGAAATTCCGTAAAAGGGACTAGCTTTCCGGCGCATCCTCTCCGTTTAGGGGAAAAAGAATCGTCATCACCGTACCCGAAGGGGAGGACGATTCAAGGAAAATATGTCCCCCGTAGCGGGATATGATGCCCGAAGCCTGAGCCAGGCCCAGGCCGTCCTTGCCATCTTTTGTGGTGAAAAAGGGGTCAAAGACCCTGGTTTTGAACTCTTCGGGAATTCCCGATCCTCCGTCTTTGATTTCTATGCGGATCCACCGGCGTATCCCTTCATCCCTGAAACGGGTGGATTCGGGCAAGGCCATCGGCTCCGTCCTCTCACTCATCATCGTGATCACCCCTTCCCCCGCCATGGATTCCGCGGCGTTTTCCAGAAGATTGGAAATCACCTGCTGCAGATGCTTTCTCCCTATCCCGACGGTAATCCTTTCCCCGGGGGGAGTGACGACTATCCTGACCGGCGAACCGGAGAGTCTTTTCCACTCTTCGGAGATCTCTTTCAGAGATATGCCGATATCCACATCACCCCTTCCGTAGAGGTTCTGCCGGCTGTAGTCCGTCAGTTTTCTCATGAATTGAGACATCCGGCTGCTCGATTCCTTCAGACTGTTCAGAAGAGGCTTGCCCTCCTCAGGGAAATCGGGGACCATCTCCAGGTTATCGCTTAAGCCGAATATGCCGGTGAGGACATTATTGATCTCATGGGCCAATCCGGCGATGATCTGGCTGATGGTGCTCTCCTTCTCCTGGCGGATGTTCTCCTCGTACTCTCTTTTCTGGTCCCGGATTATTCTGACCATGAGGCGCATGATGGTAAAATACGTCACCAGGGAGATGGTCAGGATCAGAAGGAAGGCCTCCAGGAAAGCCATATGCAGATTTTTTCTCGTCTCTATCCGGGCTTTCTCTGCATTCAGTTCTGCTGAGAGATAATAATCCGTATTATTCAGAGGGGCTGAGTCGGCAAGATCGGGATATTTCTTTCTTCTGAGGGGGCTTTCCGTTACGGAAACGTTTTTCAGGAGGGCATAGTGCTCCTGGGAGAAATCGCAGAGAAAGAAAACGGCCTGATCCCATCCGATGACGAGTCCGTTGTGCGTTATCCGGTGATTCAGAACAATATGGCACCCCTTTTCATTACGCATGAAGGAGATTTCCCTGTCGGGAAAACCGACGTCGTTGGGAAAATTCACGGGATATTCGGCAATGAGACGGTTTTTGTCGTCCACCCTCCGAACATAGACAATATTATTATAGACTTTCGCTCCGTCGGTATATTTAGGCTGGGTAAAGTTCCTGGTCTCATCCAGACTGTTCTTTCCCGTATACAGGGCATAGAGGGAGTCCCTGATCATGGAGCGGCTCGATAGGGCGTCTATGTTTTCATGGGCCGTCTGAATCATATGATAGAAATTATTGGCCGTCAGATTCAGTTCATAGCGGAAATCGGAGGAGACCCTTTCCCTCTGGTTGAGTCCGTTGATCAGAAAGGTCCCGGCAAGCAGAAAAACTACGACCGAGAGGGTGAATAACAGTACCTGGAGATAAAAAACGTATTTAATATCCTTCTGCATTTGTTTAATCATAGGTGAAAACCGGTGGCCGTACAAGCATAATTACCGGCTTGAAAAGAAAAACAAATCCGATTAGAATAGCACCATGTCACAGTGTGCCAATTGCGGGTCGCCCGTGGAAAGCTCCGTTTACAGAAATACTCTCTGCCCCGCCTGCGGAAAAGAGCTCCATTCATGTGTGAACTGCCGCCATTACGCCCCGGGGAAACCCTATGACTGCGCCGAGTCCATTTCCGAACCGGTAACCGATAAGCAGCGGGCGAATTTCTGTGATTTTTTTCAGATAAATACAAAAAAAGACGGCTCTCCCGATAAGAAAGGCGGAGGGGCACAGTCGGCCAAGGATGCGTTTGATGCTCTCTTCGGAGATTAGGCAGAGGCCTGTCGCTGTTCTGGACTCGGGTATCGGCGGGATTCCCTATCTGGTCAAGCTGCGCAAAAAACTCCCCCGGGAAAATTACCTCTATCTGGCAGATCACAAGAATTTCCCCTACGGAAGCAAGTCGGCTCAGGATGTGAGGCGACATGTTCTGGAAGCGGCGGACCGGCTCTTTTCTCTTGATACGCCCAAGATGATTATCCTGGCCTGCAATACGGCTTCCGTCTCGGCTCTGCAGGTCCTCAGGGACCATGTGGATGTTCCCGTCGTGGGAGTGGTTCCCGCGGTAAAACCGGCGGCCTCCCTGTCGGGGAAGAGAACCATAGGCGTACTGGCTACGGAGAACACCGTACACGCCCCCTATCTGGACGGTCTGATCGAACAGTTCGCCGGAGAGTGCCGGGTGGTCCGGGTCGGCGCGGGAGATATCGTGACTTTCGTGGAGAACCGGCTTTTCTCCTCCGACCGGGAGGAGCAGGCGCGGCTCATCGCGCCGGCTGTGGAGGAGTTCCGCAGAGAGAAAGTGGACCGGGTGGTCCTGGGCTGCACCCACTTTACCTATCTGGAAGAGAGCATCCGGCATCTGTCGGGGGGAGCCTTTCTTCCGGTCGATTCCCGTGAGGGGGTGGCCAATCAGGCCGTGAGAATTCTGGATCAGAGTGATATGCTGAGGCGCAAGGGGGAGGGGACCTCCCTGTTTTATACAACCCGTATCAGGGAAGACGACTATTACCACAGGGTATGCGAGCGCTTCTTTCTGGAATACCGGGGCGAAGGGGAAGGACCGGTCTGATGGAAGGAGTCGTTTATTTCGGCATTAATAATATCTATACAGTCAAGGAAAATCGTTCCGGCGATATTTTCCAGTGCCGCTTCAAGGGAAAGGTCCTTCGCGACGAGGAGGGGGAGTTCATCCGCGATGTCTATAATCCCCTGACCCCCGGCGACCGGGTCGAGTTCGAAAAGGACGAGGGCCATCCCGGCCAGGGAATGATCACCCTGAGGCTCCGGCGGGACAACTGGTTCTGCCGGCTGAACATCAAAAGAAGAACCCCCCAGTTCATCGCGGCCAATATCGATTATCTCCTCTGTTTCACCTCGGTGAAAAATCCGCCCTTCCGTCCCCGTTTTCTGGACCGGGTGCTTATCTCCGCCGAAAGGGGAGGTGTCAAGCCGGTCGTGGTCGTCAACAAAATCGATCTGGGCATGGATGAAGAAACGGAGGAAAGACTGGCCCACTACAGGCTGATGGGATTTGAGATTTTCTCCTGTTCCGCCGCCACAGGCGAGGGACTGGAGGAACTGAACCGCTTTATCGGCCAGTCGCGCATCGCCGTGTTCGGCCAGTCCGGCGTGGGAAAATCCACCCTGCTGAATGCCCTGGAACCGGGAATCGATCTGAAAACGGCCGAACTATCGGATAAATACGACCGGGGAAAGCATACCACCAACTATTCTATGATGATCGACCGGGCCGACGGGGGGGGGATTATCGATACCCCCGGTATCCGCCAGCTTTTTCTCTGGGGGGTTGAGAAGGAAGAACTGGGCCACTATTTTTCCGAGATGGAGCCCTACTGGAGGGAGTGCCGCTTCTCCGGATGTTCCCATCGGGAAGAACCGGGCTGCCGCGTCCGTCAGGCCGTGGAAGAGGGGGCCATTCACCCCGACAGATACGAGAGCTACCTGCGTATTTACGAGGAGCTGGTTTGAGAAGACTGATTATCTATCTGCTGGTTTGCCCTCCTTTTCTTTTCTCCTGCCTGACCTTGCAGGGAGAACTTCTGGTCAATTCAGCCGACAGCTATCAGCTTACTTTGAACTATTCCGTCAATAAAGAATTCGCCTCCATAAAATATCTTGCCAGTAATGCCGCCGTTCTGCCCCTGCCGCTGAACGAGGATGAGTGGCTGGCCTTCGCCTCGAAATCTCCGGGTGTTAAATTTCTGCCTTCCTATTTCCAGATCAGCGAAAGGGGTGAGAGGATCTCTCTGCAGGTCAGGCTTCTGCTGGACGATCCGGGAATTCTGGAGGAGCTGCTGTCCTGCCGCGTCACAGGGGAGGAAAATCCCGGCCGGCTGACCCTGGAATTCAACCGGGGGGCGGGAGAGCCGTCCGAAGAGGCCGTCGCCTTTATCAATGGCTATTGCGCGGGGGAGGAGATACGCTTTGACATGTCCGGACCGGGGGGAGCGGAATCATCGGGGAGCTGGCCGCTCAGGGAACTGCTTCTGGCCGATGAAGCACCCCGAATCACCTTAGAATGGGAGGAACCCTGATGGTACAGCATCCTAAATCCAAAGAGTGGGATGATAAAATGAAAGCCATGTTCGACCGGATCGATGATTATCTGGAGGACAAGTACGGGAAAGACTATCCCCTTCACCCCAATCGTATGAAAAGAGGAACCACGGCCAATAAGTCCATGGACGGGTTATTTAATGTAGGGGCTTCCTACTCCGCCGGATATGGTTCTAAATATGGCAAAGGGTACGTTATTGAAGTCCATCTTTCCACCCTTTCCGGAGTGGACCCGGATGTGAGAAAGAAGATCGAAGGGGAAGTCGAAGCACTGGTGGAAAAATTCCTTCCCGAGTATTTTCCCGATCGATTCCTCGATTGCGAGAGGGACGGCAATGTATTGAAAATTTTCGGTGACCTTTCCCTTGGTTCTCTCTAGGGATTGATAACCTTTCGATGGAAGAGGACAGCAGGAGACATTGAGGGACATGTTCGGTGTAAAAATAAAAAAAGGAATTGAATGTGTTTGAAAGAGTATTTAATATTGATTATGATAACTTTGAATACATTTATTTTTATATGGTTATTTCTCTGTTATAGAGTATCAGATTCAAGTTTATAAAAAGGAAAAGAGGTTTGTAATGGACGCTCAATTGAAAGAATTCATCGAGAAGATCAAATCGGACGGAGTGAAAACCGCCGGTGAAGAAGCGGCTAAGATAGTGGCCGATGCGGAGAAGAAAGCCACCCAGATCATCGCCGAGGCGGAAAGAAAGGCCGAAGAAACCAGAAGTAAAGCCGAAGCCGATGCCGCCCGTTCCGAAGCCAGTGGAAAGGATGCTCTGAAGCAGGCCGGCAGAAATCTTCTGATTGATCTGAGGAAAGAAGTGGAAACCCTTTTCGGTTCCCTGCTCGAAGGAGAAATCCGGACGGCTCTTTCTGCGGACGCGGTTGAGAAATCCATTATTACGGTTATCGGCAATTGGGCCCAGAAGGAAGCGGGAGAACTGGAACTGCTTCTGCCCGAGAAAGATCTCGCCGAACTGGAGAAGGGCCTCAAGAAGAAACTGGCCGACCAGATGAAGGCGGGCATGGAAATCAAACCCTTCAAGGATCTGGAAGCGGGATTCCGCATTTCCACCAAAGACGGCTCGGCTTTCTATGACTTCTCCGATGAAGAGCTGACGGCTCTCTATTCCCGTTATCTCAGCCCCTCTCTTTTTGAAGCGGTAAAGTAAGGAGAATCACGTGGGAAAAGCCTATTATTATACAGCGGCGACACTCCCTATGCTCTTTTACGATAACCAGCTTCCCGTGAGGAGGGAGGATTTTCTGGACATCTGTTCCCGCACCATGTCGGAGGCGGATTTTCAGGCTGTGGAAACGTGTACCATAGCCGTGGAAGAAGAGGGAAAGACAGGCGGATTCGCCGGACAGTACCGGGCATGGGAAATCGCCCTGAGAAACGCCCTCGTCAAAGTCCGCGCCAAAGAGCAGGGACTGGACGAAAGGGAATTCCTCAGAGAAGGGGGAGACGGCTTCGGCGTGGACGAAATCGCCTCTTCCGCCATCAAAATCGATTCTCCCCTGGAAGCGGAGCATTTTCTTAACCGCGCCCGCTGGCATTATGTGGAAGAACTGACTTCCGGCCATATCATGGACCTTGAATACCTTCAGGGTTATTTTCTGCAGCTGCAGATCCTGGAGAGAAAAGAGTCCTTTCAGGAAGAAAAGGGTTTCCGTAATTACCGGAAACTCTACGAGGATATACTGAGCGTTCGTAAAGAGGGCGCTGATAATGAGGTGACCGAATGAAACAAGGAAAAGTTGTAGGTATAAACGGAAACATGGTTACTGTTGCCCTTGAGAGCACCGTAATCATGAATGAAGTGGGCTACATCATCAACGCCGAAGGAAAACGGCTTAAGTCGGAGGTAATCCGGGTTATGGGTGATGAGGCTCAGCTTCAGGTATTTGAAATAACCAAGGGAATCTCCATTGGTGACGGATGCGAGTTCACCGGAGAGCTTCTGGCCGCCGAGCTGGGACCCGGTCTTCTGGGACAGGTTTACGACGGTCTTCAGAACCCCCTTCCCGAGCTGGCCGAACAGGCGGGCTACTTCCTCGAAAGAGGTATTTACATCGATCCCCTTTCCCGGGAGAGACGCTGGGACTTCACCCCCGTAGCCCATGAGGGAGACAAGGTGGAAAAGGCCGATACCCTCGGTACCGTTCCCGAAGGCCCCTTCAAGCATAACGTCATGGTCCCCTTCAACATGCTGGACACCTACACCGTGAAAAGCATCAAGCCCGCGGGAAGTTACCTCATTACCGACGTCATCGCCGTGGTAACGGACAGCAAGGGCAACGAATATAATCTGACCATGTCTTTCCAGTGGCCCGTCAAGAGAGCCATCACCTGTTACGAGGAGAGACTCAAGCCGACCGAGCCCATGCTCACCAAGACGCGGGTTATCGATACCTTTCTTCCCGTGGCCAAGGGCGGTACCTACTGTATTCCCGGTCCCTTCGGCGCGGGTAAAACCGTACTTCAGCAGACCACCAGTAAGTACGCCGACGTGGACGTGGTTATCGTGGCCGCCTGCGGCGAGCGCGCCGGTGAGGTTGTGGAAACCCTCAAGGAGTTCCCCGAGCTGACCGACCCCAAGACGGGCAAGTCCCTTATGGAAAGAACGATTATCATCTGTAACACCTCTTCCATGCCCGTTGCTTCCCGTGAAGCTTCGGTATACACCGCGGTGACCCTGGCGGAGTACTACCGCCAGATGGGGCTGGATGTTCTGCTTCTGGCCGACTCCACAAGCCGCTGGGCCCAGGCCATGAGAGAGATGTCCGGACGTCTGGAAGAGATTCCCGGCGAGGAAGCCTTCCCCGCCTATCTGGAGTCCTCCATCGCCGGTTTTTACGAGAGAGCCGGTATCGTCAAGCTCAGAAACGGCAAGAAAGGTTCGGTTACCATCGGCGGTACCGTATCCCCCGCGGGCGGTAACTTCGAAGAACCCGTTACCCAGGCTACCCTGAAAGTTGTGGGCGCCTTCCACGGTCTTTCCCGTGAACGTTCCGACGCCCGTAAATATCCCGCCATCCACCCCATCGACTCCTGGTCCAAATACAAGGGCATCATGGATGAGACCAAGACGACGCAGATGTATGACCTGCTCAAGCGCGGTTACGAGGTAGAGGCGATGATGAAGGTCGTCGGCGAAGAGGGAACTTCTCTGGCCGACTACCTGATCTATCTGGAAGGGGAATTCCTGGACTCGGTTTACTTCCAGCAGAACTCCTTTGATGCGGTGGACGCCTCGGTGGCACCGGACAGGCAGAGCCATGTTTTCGGAAAGATCTACGATCTGCTGACCTCCAAACTCAGCCTGGACGAGAAGGGATCAGCCCGTTCCTGGTTCAACCGGCTCAGACAGAAATTCCTCGACTGGAACAGTGCCGAATGGGAAAGCGACGAGTATAAGAAGCTCGAAAGCGACATCGACGCTCAGATCGCCGAGATAGTGGCCTAAGGAAGGGAGAACGATGAGAAAAGTATACAGTAAAATAGAAACAATTGCGGGAAACGTCATCTCCGTAAAAGCCGACGGGGTAAGCTACGGGGAGCTGGCCGAAGTATCCACCTCCTACGGCAAGTCCCTGGCCGAGGTCATCAAGCTTGACCATGACATGGTTTCCCTTCAGGTATTCGCCGGAGGCCGCGGTATCTCCACGGGCGACGAAATCCGCTTCCTCGGCCACCCCATGAAGGTTTCCTTCTCGGATAATCTCACCGGCCGTATCTTCAACGGTTCCGGTGTCCCCCGTGACAAGGGCCCCGAGCTGACCGAGAACATGATCACCATCGGCGGACCGTCCTTCAACCCCGCCAAGAGAGTCATCCCCCGGAACATGATCAGAACCGGTATTCCCATGATCGACCTTTTCAACACCCTGGTCGAATCCCAGAAGCTCCCCATTTTCTCCGTTTCCGGTGAACCCTACAATGAGCTTCTGGCCCGGATCGCCATGCAGGCCGAAGTCGACCTTATCATTCTGGGCGGTATGGGACTCAAGTACGACGACTACCTTTTCTTCAAGGACACCCTGGAAGAGGGAGGCGCTCTGAGCCGGACCATCATGTTCGTCCATACCGCGTCGGACCCCACCGTAGAATGCCTCATGGTTCCCGATATCTCCCTGGCCGTGGCCGAGAAATTCGCCCTTCAGGGAAAGAAAGTTCTGGTTCTCCTTACGGATATGACCAACTTCGCCGACGCCATGAAAGAGATCGCCATTACCCAGGAACAGGTTCCTTCCAACCGTGGTTATCCCGGTGACCTTTACTCCCAGCTGGCCTCCCGTTACGAGAAGGCCGTGGACATCGAAGGTTCCGGTTCCATCACCGTTCTGGGAGTAACCACCATGCCCGGTGACGACGTAACCCATCCGGTTCCCGACAACACGGGGTATATCACCGAGGGTCAGTACTACCTGAAAAACGGCCGTATCGAGCCTTTCGGTTCCCTTTCCCGTCTGAAACAGCAGGTTAACGACAGGACCAGAGAGGACCACCGAGCCCTTATGGACGGTATGATCAAGCTCTACGCCGCCTACAAGGACTCACTGGAGAAACAGTCCATGGGTTTCCAGATGTCCGCCTGGGACGACAAGCTTCTGAAATACGGGGAATCCTTCGAGGCCGTCATGATGGACCTGACCGTGAATATTCCCCTGGAAAAGGCACTGGACGAAGGATGGCGCATCCTGTCCGACTGTTTCGATCCGGCCGAGACGGGTATGAAAACGTCGCTGATTGAAAAATTCTGGCCTAAAGAGAGGTAAGCTATGGCAAAGGTCAAGCTGACCAAAAACGAGCAGAAAAAGCAGAAGGACGCTCTGAAAATGTACACCCGCTACCTTCCCACCCTCGTCCTGAAGAAGCAGCAGCTTCAGATGGAGATCCGCAAGGTGGAAGAGCGGGCGGCCGAAGTCAAAGCAAAGAAAGAGGCTCTGGAAGAGGAGTTTCGAAGCTGGATCGCGGTTTTCGGCGAAGAAGTGGGGCTGGACAGTTCCCTTCTTCGTGTGAAGGAGATCGTGACAACCAAAGGGAATATCGCCGGTGTGCCCATTCCCATCTTCGAAAGGGCGGAGTTCTACCCCGTCACCTACGATTTGTTCGACAAACCCCTCTGGGTGGACAAGGCCGTATCCAAACTGGAGCAGCTCATGCTGTTCGATCTGGAGTATGAAGTATTGGAAGAGCAGGTTGACCTTTTGAATAAGGAATTACGCACCACAAGCCAGAGGGTAAACCTCTTCGAAAAGGTGATGATTCCCGAAACCAAGGCCAATATCAAGAAAATAGGAGTATACCTGGGCGACCAGCAGACCGCTGCGGTTGTGCGGGGTAAAATCTCCAAACGCAAGTTAAAGGTGTCCTAGTATGGCTATAGTTCAAATGAAAAAAGCCACGGTGATCACCATGGATAACAACAGAGAGGACGCCCTGGAAAAGCTTCGGGCCGAAGGGGTCGTCCATCTGAAGCGGGGTAAAGCCGTATCGTCCCAGGAGCTTTCCGCCCTGGAGAGCGAACGGGCCGCCTATCAGCAGGCCATGGTCTTCCTTCCGGAAGCCGGGGTATACGCCGATATGTCGGAAAACCGTGAATACGCCCGCTCCGTGGTGGAACAGGTGCTCGAGATACACAGAACCGGAGAAGAGCTTGATGCCCGCCTTTCCGCCATCAAGGTGGAGAAGGAGCTTCTGGCTTCCTGGGACAACGTGGATCCCGAGGACCTGGCCTATCTGGAAGAGAACGACGTATACGTCCGTTTTTACCATGTGACGGCCGCCCAGTTCGATGAGTATGCCTCAGAGTACGGCCTTATGGAACTGGGAAGGGAAAAGGGCTTTATCTACGCCTGGGCCGTGAACCGGAATCCCGATCTTTTGCCCCCCATGGAATCGGTTCAGTTTCCCGCCAAGGGCGCCGAAGCCCTGGACAAGGAAGCGGACGGGATAGAAGAGACGAAGAACAACGGAAAGAGCCGCCTGGCCGAACTGGCCAAAAACCGTCCTCTCATGGACTGGTACGGTAAGGTTCTGGCCCAGGAGCTCGAGTTCGAAGAAGCCCGTCTTCTCTACGGCGACGACGAGGGGATCAGCTATCTGACCGGGTTCGTGCCCGTGGATAAGACCGATTCCCTGAAGGAAGCGGCTCAGGAGTACAAATGGGGACTCCTCCTGGATGATCCGGACGAGGAAGACGAGGTTCCCACCGAGCTGAAAACGGGCTGGTTCTCCTCACTTCTGAAACCGGTTCTGGATTTTCTGGGGATTCTTCCCGGATACAGGGAGTATGACATCAGCTTCTTCTTCCTGTGCTTCTTCAGTATATTTACCGGTATGCTCATCGGTGACGCGGGCTACGGAAGCATCTTCCTGGCCATAACCATCGTCGCCATGATCGGTGTGGCGAAAAAGACCGGATCGGTCAGCCGGTATTTCTTCCTGCCCATGCTGATGAGCGTGGCCATTATTATCTGGGGTACGATTTCGGGAACCTGGTTCGCCAGTCCCAGGATTGCGTCCCTGGCGTTCTTCGACAATCTGAAGATGGATGCCTTCCGTGTGGAAGGGGATGCCAACATCGCTCTGGTCATGGGAATCAGCTTCTTTCTGGGTATTGTTCAGCTTCTTATCGGAGTTGTTCAGAACTTCAAGAAGAACTTTCCCAAACTGTCCAGTTTCGCCCAGGTGGGATGGTTCGCCGTTCTTGTGGCTGTCTGGTACCTGATTCTGACCCTGGTTGTCAGGAGGGAAGGGCTGGAAACCTACCCCCAGCAGATGCTCTACGTGCTTCTGGGCGGCGTGGTTGTTATCTTTCTCTTCGGAGGACAGGAAGAGGGCAAGAGCTTCATCCAGGGTATTCTTAACTCCCTGGCGAACTTCCTGCAGCTCTTTCTTGATGTGGTGGCGACCTTCTCGGACCTGATGTCCTACGTCAGGCTCTTCGCCGTAGGTCTTGCCGGTGTGAAGATTGCCGAAACATTCAATCAGCTGGGCGGACAGTTTTCCGGCAGCTGGACGATCGTGTTCGGCATCATAATCATTGTTATCGGCCATACCCTGAACATCGTTCTGGGTTTGATGGCCATTCTGGTTCACGCCGTCAGGCTGAATATATTGGAATATTCCGGAAAAGTCGGTGTCGAATGGTCCGGGTTTAAATACGAGCCTTTTAAGGTTAACGTTGAAAAAAGTCAAAGATAGAAAGGAGAATTGATATGAGTTTTGGTATTATTGGACAGGCTGCCGCATTGGGACTGGCAGCAATAGGTTCTGCACTGGGAACTGGTACGGCCGCTCAGGGAGCCGTGGGAGCCTGGAAGAAAGCGTTGGCCAGCAATAAGGCCCCCAGTATGCTTTTAGCCGCTTTTGTCGGTTTTCCCCTATCCCAGACCCTTTACGGCTTTCTGGTCATGCTCGTTGTTGTTCCCGCCAAGACAGGCGATATGAAACAGCTTGCCACCGGTGTGTTCGGCGGTCTCGCCATCGGTATGTCCGCCTGGCTTCAGGGACAGGCTGCCGCTGTAGCCTGTGATGCCCAGTCCGAGACGGGTAAAGGTACGGCCCAGTATGTTCTGGCTCTCGGTATCGTAGAGTCGGTAGCTATTCTGGTTCTGGCATTTCTTTTCCTTATCTAAAGGAAATCCCCTGCGGGGGTTGCCAAAAAGATTAATTTGTCTATCTAATAAGGGGGACAGCCTGAGGGGCTGTCCCTTTTTTTGGGAGAGAGACATGGGAATCATAGTTAAAAAATTCACAGAAGATCATATAGAAGAGGCGGCCGCCCTCTTTCTCGGGGTTTACTCATGGGAGAGGGAGGTGAACCCCCTGCTTCCCTCCCATCTCCTTAGTGATTCCGATATTATCGTTAATGCCCTGAGGCTGCTCGCTCAGACGGGCCCGGGGGTTTCTCTTTTTTCGGAGGGAAAACTGATCGCCTATATGGTCACCGGCGACAGATTCACTTTCAAGGGACAGAAAGCGGCGCTTATTCCCGAGTTCGCCCACGGAGCGGCCATCGATATGGAAATCTCCTGGAGCCGTCTTTACGGCCAGATGTACAAAGAGCTGGCCGGACAATGGCGTAAGGAGGGGATAGCCCTTCATCTGATCGGATTCCTGGCCCACGATCAGGAGCTTAAGGAGATTCTGTTCCAGCTCGGATTCGGGGCCATCATAGCCGAACGAATCAGAGACCTTTCGGAGATTCCCGTCGTGGGGGAGAGGCAGATCGAAAGGATCGGCGATCCCGAGGAGCTTCTGGCCATTCACAGGGAGCACCACGCTTTTTATCCCGATTCTCCGGTATTCATCGAAAAATCCCTCCGTGAGGACGAGCTCCTGACCGATCTTCAGGGATTCAATGACGAGGGGGATGCCCTGTTCGTCTTCAGAATGGAGAATGAGATCGGCGCCTACATGGTCGTAGGGGAGTCCTCAAAGCATGAGGAAGGCTTTCTTCTCAGAAATACCAATACGGCGCAGATCAAATCAGCCTTTGTTAAACCGGAACTGAGAGGGCAGGGCATCGCTTCGGCCCTGCTGGCCCGTACGGTAAAGTGGGCCCGGGAAGAGGGGTTCGATGCCCTTTTCGTTGAGCATGAAACGGCCAATCTGTGCGCATCGACTTTCTGGAGCAAGTATTTTGACCCCTATCTGTATTTTGCCATGAGGTATATTGATAATTCTCCGACCCCGGTATAGACTGTTTCTCATGAATAAACCGATGTTGATTGAAGCCGATATACGCATTAAGGCTTATGAGATCGATTCCATGGGAATTGTATCGAATATTGAATATATCAAGTGGTTTGAAGACCTGCGCCATCTTTTTCTGGATAAGTATTACCCCTACGACAGGATGGTGAAGGATAACTTATCCCCCGTTCTCCTCAAGACGGAGGCGGAGTATAAGTCGGCCCTTACGATTCATGATTACCCCAAAGGCCGTCTTTGGGTCACAAAATTCGGAACCTTTAAGTGGGAGATGTCCTTTGAGATCTATACGGATGAGAAAATCCATTGCCGGGGTAGACAGAAAGGCTGCTTCCTGGATCTGGAAAAACAGTGTCCCGCTCCCAGTCCGAAAATCCTTCTGGACAGGTATGAGCAGGAAACAAGCGGCGTCAGTTCATGATTGACAGACCGGAAAGGTTACTGGAAACGGAGCGGCTGTATCTCAGAGAACTCTCTCCCGATGACAGTCATGAACTTCGGAAAATCCTCAGTGATCCCGAATCCATGAAGTATTATCCCGCCCCCTTCTCGGAGGAGAAAGTCGAGAAATGGATCTCCTGGAACAGGGAAAACTATCGGCTTTACGGGCATGGTCTTTGGGCCGTCATTCTCAAGGAGGGAGGGACTTTCCTGGGAGACTGCGGTATCACCATGCAGGAGATAGAAGGCAGAAAGCTGCCCGAGGTCGGCTACCATATTAAAAAAGAGTACGGGCGAAAGGGGTATGCGACCGAAGCGGCCCGGGCCTGCATGGAATATGCATTTACCCGTTTTGATTATGAATCGCTCTATACCTACACAAAATTCGATAATTACCCCTCCCGGCGGGTGGCGGAAAAAAACAGTATGAAGTTCGTCAAGTTTTTTCAAAAAAAAATGGATGGGGAAGATATAAAGGAAGCCCTTTACCGCTTTGACAGGAAGGATATGATCCTGTGACCGTGAATGTCTACAGTCCCGATGGTAACGCCTCCCAAATAGAGGGATTTACCATCGTAGTGGATGTATTACGGGCCTTTTCCACGGCCTATTACATCGATGCCGACAATCCCCGAATGCCGCCTGGCGGGAGAGCGGCAGGGAAGGCACGGCTTTTCGGAGAAGAGGACTACCTTTTCGCCGGTTATTTCAAAGAAAGGCTCCTGGAAGGACGGCCCGATTTCAATTCAATCGTAATGCGGTTAAGAAAGGGAAGCGGAAAGGGTTTCCTCGAACCGGGGTTCGCCCCCTACACTGATTTCCTGCACAGTCTCGACGTGGGAGAACTGATATTATGAGAAAATCTCTGATTTACCCCCTCGATGACAATATCGTCATTTCCTACTCGGATAATTCTGTCAAACTTTCGGAAAGAACCCGTAAGATCATAGGGGATCATTGGCAGAAAAAGATCCGCGATAATCCCCACCTCTTCAACGGTACGGTTCTGAGCCTGGGGAATCTCTATATTTCCCGCGGCAAGGTCCGGCTCTCATTCATGAAAACCGATTATGCCCACTATCTGGCATCCGAAGCTTTTCTGCTTCCTTCACCGGAAAGCTGCCGGTCCTTTTATGTTTCCGCAGTAATTGAAACGGAGGATAATTATACCGCCTTCGCCAGAATGGGAAAAAACAGCTTTGAACCCGGCCGGTATCAGTATATCGGGGGAGGACTGGATATGACCCATATCTCCGGAACCGGAATAGACTGCCGGTCGTGTCTGGCGAATGAGCTTAAGGAGGAGCTGGGAATTAATCCGGATGATCCTCATCAAACGTCATCAATCAGGCCCTTGTTCTTTAGTTTCGGAAGGGATAAATACAAGCTGTCGGCGATTTATCATGTTAAGCTGAAAATGGATTCCCATCATTTGAAACAGAGGCTTTCCATCCATAACAGGGCCCTTGTCAAGGAGAATAGAACTCCGGAAGTTCACTCCTTTGTCTTTGCCCGCAAGTCGGATTTCCGGGATTTCTTCCGGACCGGTCAGAACCGAACTGTTGATGAGAACCTGTATTCCTCCCTGGACTCATTCTATTCGGGTAAGGTGGAAAGGGATTACTCCCTGATCACGTAGAAAAGCGGTATGCGGGACTATCTGCCTGGAGAAGGGTAATCCCTCATCCCTTTTCTCACCCGATCGTCCCTGAAAAAGAAAAAATCCTTATGGAAGGCGAATAAAGCGTGTTATTATAGGGGCCGTAGAAATGGATGAAATGAGAAAGACAGCTGTTTCGTTCATTCCTAAGGAGTGTGTTATGAGATTACAGACCGAGAGATTGATAATCAGCCACCCCCGTAAGAAGGATGCCTTCGACGTATATGCCCATAGGACCGATATCCGGGCAAATATCTTCACCGGCGGCGTTCCCAGTCTATCATGGCCCGATTTTGAAGCGAGTTATCAGGCTCGCTGTGACAGGAAAGACGCAAAAAAAGAGCATCTTTACTCTGTCATTCTGAAGCAATCGGATAAATACATAGGCTATTGCGGTTTCCAGTACTGTGATACATTGGGGGGCGTGGAGCTTCTGTACGGATATTCCTCCCACTACTGGGGAAACGGCTATGCCCTGGAGGCGGCAGAGGCTATGCTCTCTTACGGATTTGATTCTCTGGGCTATGAATCGATTGAAGCGGCTGTGAATCCGAAGAATCCCGGTTCCGAGAGAATCCTGGTAAAAATCGGCATGACCTTTATTTCTGAAATAGAGTGGCCTGAACAGGGCCTCGTGCATAAATACGCTATCACGAAGGAGGAGTTCGACCGCCGAACTGTTCCCGGAGGAAGCCTGTGATTGAGGATTTTATACCCGGTCAGGAGGAGGCGCTCTCACCTATGATTCAGAAAATATTCGACGAATTCATCGGTGGGGAATACTCCCGGGAAGGAAAGGAAACTTTCCGCCGGTTTATCGATTCCTCCGCATTGAGGGAGAGGTTCGAAGGGGGAAACATAATCCTCGTCGCCCGGAAAGAAGAAAGGATCATCGGTATCATAGAGATACGGGATATGAGCCATGTCTGTCTGTTTTTTGTCGATTCCGATTTCCACGGCAGAGGGATCGGACGGCAGTTAATGGATGAGGCGGTTAAGCGTATTTCCGGCAAATCCTCCTTTCTCACCGTCAGATCCTCTACTTATGCCCTGCCGGCCTATGAAAAGCTTGGATTCACGAGAACGGGGGAGGAGCAGAGGCAGGACGGTATTCTCTCCATTCCCATGAAACGGTTGTTCCCGTGAGTGACTGCTCCGGCGGCCTTTCAGCTTCACAATAAATACAAAACTAAATTGATGATGAATATTAAAAGCGTGGTATAATGCTCTTTACAAAACGATGTTAATTTTTCGTAAATCCGACAGCGACCATCTGATCCTTCAGGATCCTCTGACCCATCTGAAAAGGAGCCTATCCCCTGATGAGGCGGATGAGGTTATACGATTTATCCCCCAGCTCCGCGATCCCAAGGTTGATTCCTGGCTCATCACCGACCTGCCTTCGGAACTGGAAAAAATGCGGAGTCGGGATTGACCGGGACGGAGTTTCATCGGCTTCTGGGATGAACTTCTCTGCTTTTAACAGGAAATTCGTTCCCGATTTTTCCAGCGGCAGTTCAGCTCAGCTTTTTCTCCATGCATACCGATTCGCTCATCTGCACGTAGGGACCGTAATTGTCCCTTACTTGGAAACCGATGGATTTATAGAGACCCATGGCTGTTTTCAGAATATTTCCCGTCTCAAGGTAAAACGTATCGTATCCGGCTTTGAGCGCCTTCTTTTCAAGTTCTCCCATAAGTTTTTTTGAGAGTCCCCGTCCCCGGTATTCGTCCCTGACGAATACCCTCTTAATTTCGGCAATTCCCTTCCCATAAAATTTGAAGCTTCCGCAAGCCACGGGCGTTTTCTCGTCATAGATAAGCACCACGTCATGAATATCATTCAGCTGGTTGTACTGATCGTATTGCTCCCTCTGGATCGCTCCTCCCACCGCCTCATTAAGATGGGCATCGAGAAGCCGGCATAAACTGATAAAGTCCGGATCTCCTCCGTCCGTATGTACTATTTTCAACTTTACCATGGTTATCCTCTCTTTCGGCAAATAACAAGATTATGACAGCTGGCTCCGAGACTGGAAGGAAGCTCCGCCATATGGAAATGGAACTGCCGCAAATCAGAGAATTCCTCTTCACCCATCTCTTCCACCCGCTTCTTGAACATGGTGTAAGGGCCGTCGGCAGCCACATGGGAGAGAAGGGCAATATCATGGCAGGAGAGCTCCTCTTCCATGATTTCCGGGGTGGAAAAGTAGCTGATATTCATGAAATCATCGGGGAATCTGTGATTTTCCCATGCTTCCGATTCCATCGCCTGATAATCGTCCTTACCGAAAACGATTCCCAGGGACTGCATATAGGCGAGGGCGAAAACCCGGTTGATATAGGCAAAGGCTATTATCCCCCCGGTTTTGGTTATTCTAACCGCTTCTCCGATGCTTCGGTCCCGATCCGCCCTGTTCCGCAGATGGTAAAGAGGCCCGAGGCACAGGGTGGCATCAAACTGATTATCCCCGATGGTTTCCATATCCTTCGCATCAAGCTCCCGGCATTGAAGGTTTTCCGTCTGTTCCGCCTCTATCAGCTTCCCGATAGCGAGGACGTTTTCCCGTACGATATCCGTTGCCAGTACTTTGTGACCCAGTCGTGAGAAGTAACAGGAATAAACACCGTGGCCCGCTCCGAGTTCAATGATTTTGCATTCGGGCTTTATAAATTTCTCAATAAAGCGGCAGGTCGTATGGAACTCCAGGGAATTGGCCCTGGAAGAGAATAATCTGTCCCCTTCGATGGTGTTGCTGTAATGGAAATCGAGAGCTGTCATATCATATATTACATTCGCCGTTTATTAATGACAACGGGAAATAGTAACTTTATTCCCTTAAAGTACCTTTTCAAGAAGGCGGACCGCTGTTTCCACGCAGGGAGCGCAGATACTCTGCTTCAAGCCGTTCTCCTGGAAATAAGCTTCTCCCTCTTCGGTCAGGAAGTCGCAGCCTGTCAGCTCTCTGCACTCCGCCGATCCATGAATCCCCTCGAAGCTTTTGGTAAATTCCCGGACCTTCAGATACTGGCTGTCCCTCTCTTCCTTGCTCTCCGCGACGGGAGTCGTAAGGCCGATTACCATATAGGCGCCGGTCAGAGCTCCGCAGGTGTACTGCTGCCGGCTCATGCCCGAACCGAAGGAGGAGGCAGACCTTTTTATCTGATCTTCATTTAGGTCGATTTTATCCTGAAAAGCCAGAACCACAGACTGGGCGCAGCTGCAGCCGTTATTGAAGAACTCAATCGCTTTTTCGCTTTTTTCCATATTCCTCTCCTGCATCATTCTTACCCGGTTAGCCGCAAATTGTAAATAGCTTTTTTTTCGTTGACCGGTGGAATTATTCTCTTTATAGTAATCAGCGGAGAGTTTACTGTTATGAAAAAAAGGGAAAATGAACCGGAAAATCCGTCTGCCGTCAAAACCCGTAAACGGGGAAAAGTCTTCTACCGTCTGCTGTTCTCCTACTTCGTCATTCTTCTTATTCCCCTGATGCTCAGTCTGGCCGTCTACCGCCAAACCCATTTTCTTCTGCGTCAGGAAGCCGAAAGGGCCAACGAACTCCTGCTGAATCAGATGAAAGCCTATTGCGACGAGGCGGTGAAGGATGCCCTTTCCATTACCTCCCTTGTCTCAAATAATGACAGGCTCAAGGGACTTATTTATGAGAAAGGACCGGTGAACAGCAATATCTACTACCGTTCCTATTCGGCGGTGAAGGATTTTTCCGACTATCTGCTGGCCAACCGCAATATCCTTTCGTTCTGCGTCTATATCAAGGCGCTGGATCTTATGATCTCTCCCTTCGGATTTTACAGTACGGAAAGCTATTACGAGAATGTCCTCAACGGAATAGACTATACCTACGACGAGTGGCTTTCCTATTTTACCGAGATCAGGGGAAGGTATTACTCCCCCTTTAAGACGATGGATCTTTCGGTAAAGCAGAAGGACACTCTGGCCGTTTTCTCTCCCATTCCCAATACGGAGATCATGGGAAACGCCCGGGGGGCCTGCGTCGTGGAGCTGGACTTGTCCCTTTTCACCAATCTGATGAAAGACACCGTGTGGACGGACAGGAGCATCCTGGCCATCTATGACAGGGACAGGGGCATACTTGCCTCCTCCCGGGAGGAGATCTCCCAGGAGGCATTAAATGAAAAGGTCAGTACCCCCGAGCTTTTCGACGGTTCCCTTGATACGCTGGAATGGGGTGACATGAAATACGCTGTCCTGGTCACCCGGTCGGATGTGGTGCCCTGGTCATATATCTCCCTCATTCCCGAGGATATTTATAACGATATGTTCATCCGTCTCTTCAGGCTGTATATCCTGTTTTTTCTCTTTTTTTCCCTGATCGGGGGATTGCTGGTATTCCTTACGGCCAGAAACAGGTACAAACCCATTCAGGATATCCTCAAGCTCATACAGCCGGAAGGGAAGGGGGATATCACCCTCTCCAACGATGAATATAATTTGATTTCCCGCGGAATTCAGCTGACTCTGGATGAGGATAACCGGCTGAGGCAGGAGATGAAAGCCAACCAGCCCATCCTGCAGCAGAGGGAGATGCGCCGGCTTCTGAAGGGGGAGATTCTCTGGGACCCGGCGGAAGAAGAGAGAAGCCGGAAACTGGGACTCTCCTTTCCGAAGAATTACTTCCTCCTCGTTCTCATGGATATTGAACTGGAAGAGGATGCCCCTCCTTCTCTCATGGCTGAGTGTCTCAGCTTGATGCAGTCCCGGGACGTGATTAATGAGGACACCTTTCTTATCAAAGATCTGGACGGTCACGTGGGTTATTTCATCAATCGGGATAAAAGCAGCTACTACGAGATTCTGGAGATGATGACCTGCGTCAGGGAAGAGATTGAGGAGATGTACTCCGTAGCCGTGGCTATCGGCCTGAGCCGTATACACGACCGGTCGGAGGGGTTCAAGATTCTCTACCGGGAGGCCCTGAGGGCACTGGAATACCGTCTGGTCAAGGGGCGTTCCGTTCCTATTCTCTACGATGATATTCTTAAGAGCACCCATACCTATTATTATCCCCTCGATGAGGAGAGAAAATTCATAGCCGCCATCCGGTCCGGTTCGGAACAGGACGCCTTCGATATCCTGGATCATATCCTGAAAACGAATTTCGATGGAACGCACCCCATGTCCGTGGAGATGGCCCGGTGCCTCATGCATGATCTGATCGCTACTCTGGTGAAAGGTCTGGAGTCCTATCTCAGCGAGGAGACGAATTTCTGGTTTGAGCTGAGGCCTATTCACCGCCTTACGGCCTGCAAGTCCTTTGAGTCTCTGAAAGTCGAGATGGAAGATATCCTTTACCATGTCTGCAACTATATTAAGAAAGGGCAGAAAAGCCATAACGAGAAACTTAAGGATGAAATCATGGTGTTCGTGGAGGAGCATTATGCCGATCCCGGTCTCTGCGCCGATATGATCGCCGATCAATTTGAGAGGAATTCGGCTTATCTGGCGCGTTTTTTTAAGGAGCAGGCGGGTCTGGGGCTTGCCGCTCACATCAAACACCTCCGGGTACAGAAGAGTCTTGCCCTGCTGGAGGATGATAAGAAAACAGTGGCTACCATGGCCGGAGAGCTGGGTTTTTCCAATACCAATGCCTATATCCGCGCCTTCAAGGAAAACATGGGCATCACTCCCGGGCAGTACAGAGAAAAAAGACTGATAGGGTGATTTTTCTTCGGAATTATCCATCAATAACAGCAAAGGGCGATAGGATATTCTATAGAATTGCCTATGAACCTGTGTTTTTGAATACCCCTGTCTTTCTTTACGGCCAGGGATCTTCGAAAACAGTTATTTACAGATGAACAAAGCCCCTGCCATAATTTCCTTGGTTTCCCGAGGGGGAACTAAACTTATTAATTGGAGAGTTTTTATGAAAAAATTACTGCTTTTCTTGCTGATTTCCTTCCTGACGGCGGGAATGACATTTGCCAACGGCAAGGATGACTCCGCGTCATCCGATGCCCGGGAACTGACTATCTGGGAGGGATTGAGCGAACATATTTCGGTAACCTATCCCACTCTGGACGATACGCCCCTCTATAAGGAGATGCAGAAACGATTGAATATTGACGTTACCTGGATTCATCCCCCCCAGGGGCAGGATAACGAGAATTTCAATCTGATGATCGCCTCAAACGAACTTCCCGACATCATCTACCGGGAATGGCTCGGCGGTTATCCCGGCGGTCCCGAAAAAGCCATCAGCGACGGGGTTATTCTCAAGCACAACGACATCCTCAAGCAGTACGCACCCAACTATATGTCCTATGTGAACACCCACCCCGAATCGGCCAAGCAGATTAAAACCGATGCGGGAACCATGTACGGATTCAATTTTTTCCGCAGCCCCGATGGTGATCTGGACCTGACCGTCTTCTACGGTCCCCAGATCAGAAAGGACTGGCTTGACGATCTCGGGCTGGACGTTCCCGAAACCATCGATGACTGGGAAGATGTGCTCACCGCCTTCAAAGAGAGCGGAAAGACCGATTCTCCCCTGGGATTCACAAAGATCGGCCTGGGCCGTTCGGTTATCGATCCGGCCAACCAGGGTGTTTTCGTTCAGGCCTTCAAGACTTCCTACGATTTTTACATCGCCGATTCCGGGGAAGTCCGCTTCGGACCTCTCGATCCCCAGTTCAAGGATTTTCTTATCCTGTTCAAAGACTGGTATGAAAAGGGGCTTGTCGATCCGGAATTCATCTCCTGCGAGAGAAAAGCTTTTGACGCGAAAGTCGTCAATGGCGACATCGGCGCCTGGGTCTCCTTTACCAACTCCGGTATCGGCGCCTATCTGGACGTTATGAAGAATTCCCCCGAGCCCTTTGACATCGCACCCACTCCCTATCCGGTTCTCAAATCGGGCGACGTCCCTTTCCTGGGACAGATGGATGCCCTGGGCCGCTCCGAAGCCATGTCCATCACACCCCAGTGCGACAATATTCCCCTGGCCTGCGAATGGCTTGACTACGGCTATGCCGGAGAGGGTCTTGAACTCATGAACTACGGTATAGAAGGAGAGAGCTTCAACTGGGTTACCGATTTCCCCGGATTCGAGGGGCAGAGATGGCCCGAGTATACCGATCTGATCATGGATAATCCCGAGGGAAAAACCAAGGCCCAGATGGGTTACATCTATACCAGGGCCTTCTACTCCGGCCCCACCATCCAGCAGTGGCCCTATCTCTACCAGTACGCCGAAAGGCCCGCCCAGAGAAAAGCCATCGAATTGTGGGCCGAGGCCGACGCCGAAACCCATCAGCTTCCCCCGATCTCCGCCACTGCGGAAGAAGCGGAGGATCTGGCTACCATCATGTCCGAGATCAACACCTACCGGGAAGAGATGCTCATCAAGTTTATCACCGGCCAGGAACCCCTTTCCAATTTCGGAGCCTTCCAGGACCGCCTGAAAAAAATGAACATTGAAAGGGCCATCGAAATCAAGCAGGCCGGTCTCGACCGGTACAACGCCCGTTAATTTACCCGATCCCATCCCCGGTCCGGAGGGACCGGGGCTTCCTTAAAACCCATATTTACTCACAGGAAGAGAAAATGAATAAAAAAAATGCAAGGACAGAGCTCCGTTCCTCCCGGCCGAAAATCGGTCAGGCCGGTTACGGGACGATGCTCAGAAAGGATTTCCTGAAAAACAAATACGTCTACCTGATGGCCCTTCCCGTGGTCCTTTACTATATTCTGTTCCACTACATGCCCATGTACGGCGTAATTATTTCCTTCAAGAAATTTACCCCCGCTCTGGGGGTGGGCAAGTCCCCCTGGGTAGGTTTCAAATACTTTCATGATTTTTTCAACGCCTACTATTTCTGGCGTCTGATCCGGAATACGCTGCTCCTCAGCATCAATAATCTGATCTGGGGATTTCCCGCTCCCATCATTCTGGCCCTGCTCATCAATGAAGTGAAAAACAACGGCTACAAGCGGGTCGTACAGAGCCTGACCTACATTCCCCACTTCATCTCCGTGGTGGTCGTCTGCGGCCTTCTCCTGGAGTTTTCCCAGCTCTCCGGGCTTTTTAACGACATAACTTCTTTCTTCGGTTTTGAAAGGGTGGCTTTCTTTCAGGAACCCCGTTTTTTCCGTCTTTTCTACATCGGTTCCGGGGTGTGGCAGGAAGTGGGCTGGGGTACCATCATCTACCTGGCGGCCCTGTCCGCCATCGATCCTCAGATTTATGAAGCGGCCACAATCGACGGGGCCGGCCGGTGGAGGAAGATGCAGTTCATCACTCTGCCTTCCATTGTGCCCACCATCATGATCCTCTTTATCATGCGCATGGGAACTATGCTTACCGTAGGGCACGAGAAGATTATTCTTCTCTACAATCCCACCATTTATGAAACGGCCGACGTCATATCCACCTTCGTCTACCGGAAGGGGCTTCTCGAATTCAACTGGAGCTACAGCACGGCTGTGGGGCTTTTCAACTCGGCTATCAACTTCGCTTTGCTCGTCGTCACCAACCGTATCAGTGCCAAAGTCTCTGAAACGAGTCTCTGGTAGGAGGACCCAATATGTCACAATTGAATAAACGAACCCCGGGAGAACTGGTCTTCGATGTGTTTAATCACCTTTTTCTGGCCTTCCTGTGTTTCATTATGCTCTATCCCCTCTATTATGTCCTGGTCGCCTCATTAAGCGACGGGGCCCTCTTCATGGCCCATACGGGTATCCTCTGGAAACCCCTGGGATTCAGTACGGCCGCATATAAAATGGTTTTCACCAATCCCATGATCATCCGGGGGTTTATCAACTCCGTCTATCTGGTTATTGTGGGAACGGCAGTTAACCTCCTTATGACATCCTTCGCCGCCTATGTCCTTTCCCGGAAGGACGTCTACTGGAAGGGTTTTCTCATGAAAATGTCCGTTTTCACCATGTTCTTCCAGGGCGGACTGGTTCCCCTTTACCTGCAGATAAGAAATCTGGGCCTCCTGGACTCCTACTGGTCCATCATTCTCACCTTTGCCATAAGCACTTACAATATGATTATCATGAGAACCTATTTCCTCGGCATCCCCGATTCCCTGGAAGAATCGGCCCGGATGGACGGAGCCAATGATTTTGTCATTCTGTTCCGTATCATCCTTCCCGTCTCCATGCCCGTGGTCGCCACGATGATACTCTTCTACGGAGTTTCCCGGTGGAACGGATATTTCTATGTCATGATTTTTCTGCGGGACCGGATCAAATACCCCATATCCCTGATCCTCCGTGAAATCCTGGTGGCCAATTCGGTGGACACCATGATGGACAGCAGCGGTTCGGGTATGTCCGATGCGGAACGGATCGCCGATACCATCAAGTTCGCCACCACCATCATTGCCACCGTGCCCATTCTGTTCGTATATCCCTTCCTTCAGAAGCATTTTGTCAAAGGAGTCATGATCGGATCGGTTAAAGGATAGACTATTTGGGAAATTCATATTAAATTAATGTCCTTTCCTGTGCAAAAGTGCTATCTATAGTTGTTACATAGGAAAGGAGTTATCATGTTTTTCCATAATACAACTAAAAGCTTATTTCTGATTATGACATTATGTTTTGCTTTTTACCTGGGGGCGGAGCAGATCGAGACGATAAATATAAGCGGTCTGAAAAGAACCCAGGATGAGACATTGCTTTCCATTATCGGCGTAAAACCGGGCGACGGGGTCACACCCGGCCTGACCGAGGCGATTGAGCAGAAAATGAGAAAAGCCGGTATTTTTCAGGAAGAGATTACCGTGGAACTGGTTCCGGGAAGGGAAGGTCAAATCCTGAATATTACGGCCTATGATCAGTGGACCCTCATCGGTATTCCCTTCTTCGCCGTCTCTTCGGGCAATATGATGGGCGGAGCCTTTCTGATGGATTCCAATCTCAGGGGGAAGGGGAATCTCTTTGTCTCTTCCGTAATGCTCGGTCAGAACGGGGATGCCCAGGCTTTTCTTCTCTTCCGTGATCCCACTTTCAGGGATTCGGATATTTCTCTGAACGGCCGGATTTCCGGCGGGCGGACAACCGATACCTATACCAGTCTGGACGAAAAGGACACATGGGAGGATTTTTCCTCCCCCTTCTTCAATCTGGGGACGACGGCGGGCTATGATCTCAATGACAGCCTTTCTCTGCGCCTGGGAGCGGACGGGATATACAGGCAGCTGGAGAAAGGCGATCTTCTTCCCCCGGGGGGAGAGGACAGCATGGTCGAACTGACCCTGAATGCCGGTATTTCCTATGACGGGACAACGGTCTTTCCCCTTTTCTACAAAGGAATCGGTGCCAGCATCAGCAGCGATATGAACTGGGTCCCCGGCGATGTTCCCACCTGGGCTCTATCGGGCGAAGCACGGGCCGGATGGCTGGTCGGAAATTTTCTCCATCTGCAGTTAGCCGGTAAGGGGGGAGTGACGGATAATCCCTACTACTCCCTTTTCCAGCTGGGTGGCTCCACGGGAAGCATGACCCTGCCTGTCCGTCAGATCGCTTCCGACAGGTACCTTAACGGTGAATTCAAGAGTGAAATACGTGTGGTTAAGTTCAGTCTCGGTTATCTGACGGCTCCTCTTTTTTACGAGGGGGGATATTTTCAGGACTACCGGGAAGAAGCCCAGTTCTACCAGGGCGTAGGGGGAGGATTCCGGTTCTATCTGGACAGGATAGCCCTGCCGGCCATGGGATTGGATTACCGCTATTGCCTGACCACCGATACGGGGGGCGTCAGTTTTTTTATGGGTATGTCCTACTAAGGGGAGACAGCGTTGGGGTATAAGGAAATTCAGATTAATCTGCCGGTAGAACTCTTTGATGAAGAGATGAACCGGCGGATTCTCAGGAAGGTGGGTGTACGTTCGGGGAGGATTTCCCTTTTGAAAAAAAGCCTCGATTCCCGCAGGAAGAACCAGATTGTGTGGAATATCCGGGCGGGTATTCTCTCCGATGAACTGACCGGCGGTGATCCGCCCCCTCCGCCCCGTGCCGCCATGGAGAAGATCCTGAAGGATCATTTCCGTCCTGACCGGAAGGAGAGGGTTATCATCGTCGGTTCCGGTCCGGCGGGAATATTTGCCGGTCTGGCCCTCTTGCGCCTCGGGTTTCCCGTTACTCTTATCGAACGGGGCGTTCCCGTGGAAGAGCGGGCCGAGCAGATCCGTACCTTCGAGCAGGGCGGCCCCCTTTCCCTCAGGGGGAACTATCTTTTCGGCGAAGGCGGTGCCGGTACATTCTCCGACGGGAAACTGACTTCGAGAACGAAAAGGATCGTCGCCGAAAGGGACTGGATCCATTCCCTTTATGTTTCCATGGGAGGGCCCGAGGAGATCCTCTGGTCCACCCATCCTCACCTGGGAAGCGACCGGCTGTTCACCATCGCTCAGAACATGAGGAATCTGTTCAGAGAATGGGGCGGAGAGATTGAATTTGAAACCATGATGACCGGTCTGAAATACTCCGCGGGACATATCTCCGCGCTGGAAACAGACAGGGGAGATCGGGAAGGGCAGTACTTTCTTCTGGCTCCCGGTCATTCCGCCCGGGAAACTTACCGTATGCTAATCGGTGCCGGCGTTCCATTCCGGGGGAAGAATTTCGCCCTGGGATTCCGCATGGAGCACCGGCAGGAAGATATCAATATGACCCAATGGGGGTGTAAGCATCTTCCCGGGGTAAAGGGGGCGGAATACCGGCTGACCCACAAGACCGAGTCGGGCGTTCCGGTTTATACCTTCTGCATGTGCCCCGGCGGGCAGGTCGTTCCCTCCACCCCCTACCGGGAGAACAATCTGGTGAACGGCATGAGTTCCTACGGCCGGGACGGGGTATTCGCCAATGCGGCCCTTGTCGCCGGCATCGGCCCCGATGAAATAGCCGGAGGGGAGTCTGATCCCCTGGCCGTGCTGGACTGGCTGGAAGAGAGAGAAATCCGTTTCAAAGAGATTGTCCCCGCCTATGAAGCCCCCGCCTGTACCATCGATGCCTTTCTCAGGGGAAAGACCGCTCTGGCGCCTAAGAGCAGTTATCCCCTGGGCTTGGTCGAGTGGGATCTGGCTTCGGAACTCCCCGCGGTCCAGGCGGATGCCATCCGTGAGGGACTGGCTTCCTTTGTCTCCCGCATGCCCCTGTTCGGTCAGGGACAGCTGATGGGCTTGGAGAGCAAGACATCCGCCCCCATACAGGTTCTGAGGGACGGGGAAGGACGGCCCGAAGGTTGGGAAAACCTCTGGATCTGCGGAGAAGGAAGCGGATGGGCGGGAGGCATTATAAGTTCCGCCGCCGACGGCATTAAGGGGGCCTTGTCTCTCTTGAATGTTGACAGCTCAACATGATTCTGCTAGCCTCTTGGCGGAGGCTCCATGTACGGCGATAATCAAAATCTCATGCTGGGGGGAATCGGACTGGTCCTGGTCCTGATTCTCGGTACCCTGTCCGTTGTTTCTCTTGCAAAAATTCACCATCTGGAAGAGTCTCTCGCTCTGGCCTCCGCCGGTAAAACGGAAATCACCCCGCCGGTGAAAACGGTGGGGAAAGCCCCCTCTCCGACGGTAGAGGACGATGATGAGGTTTTCTACCGGGCTCTTGATCTGTGGGAACAGAAAGAAGAGGCGACAGAAGCCGCCCGAACCGTCGGGACGGAACTTACGGAGCAGAACTGGGACTTCCTGAACGAGTGGGGACTGACCCTGACCGAAAGTTCATCCCTCTATGCCTGGACGCTGAACCGCAGCGGCGGGGCGGGGGAAAACCCGCTCTTTTCTCTGGAATACGGGAACGGCGAATGGTCTCTGAAGGCCGAAGGAGGAGACTCCTTTTCCTTTACCAGGGTAAACGGCCGGACGGAGGAATTTATCCGGAAGGAGATGGAAAAACGGGAGCGTCTCAAGTCACTGGAGGACCGGAGCGTCCGGATTTTCCATGAGCTCATGGCCGACGGGGAACTGAAAGCCCTGGCGGCAAGAAAAGGCTGCCGCCTCTCGGAGACAAGGGAAGGGGAGGACCTTCGCGGTCTTGCCGTCCTGACGGAAAAAGACGGGAGAGCCGTTGTATCGGCCCTCTGGAACGGCGAGTCCCTTACTCTGAACGGGGAAGACTTCACCGATAATCCGGAGGATCTCTCCGGGGCTTTTCAGAAGGCCCTGTCCGGAGCCGATACCCGGAGCGATGAGGAGATTCTCCTTTCCCGGGGCCTTGAGAGAATCCGCCGTTTGTACGGGGACAAGAAGTTTACCTCCCGGCTGGAAAAAATGGGGCTCTCTCCCCGGTATCTGGAAAGGGAGGATGCCGATTTCGTCTATCTGGATCTCACGGATGAGCAGGGCGAACTTCGAGCTTCCTTCGGTGTGAAGAGATACACCGGCAGGATTCATATTCTGGACAGTCAGGGAATTTCTCTGGCCTCCCTCGATTCCCTTCAATCCGCCGATATCCCCTTGCCTGAGAACCTGGCCGATCTGGACCAGGCCTATGAAGACGGAGACAGTTTTAACGTTCTTATCGTGGGCTACCATAACCAGGGCACCGACACGATGATCCTGGCCCATGTGAATCGGGAGTCGGAAAAGGTGTCCCTCATCAGCATCCCCCGCGATCTCTGGTGGGAAGGGCATAAGCTCAATTCCTATTTCTTCGGATCGGGCAAAGAGGATTTTCTTGATGTCATGACCAGGGTCTCCGGGCTTAAGGTCGATTACTACCTGTCGGTGGATATGTATGCCTTCATCGACCTGGTCAATGCACTGGGGGGGATCGACGTAACTCTGGAACAGGAAGTCCGCGATCCCACTTACAAAATCATCCGGGAAAACGGTTCCGCCGGAACTCTCTATTATCCTCCGGGAACCTACCATCTGAACGGTGTGGAGGCATTGCGCCTGGCCCGGTCACGCCACGGCAGCTCCGATTTTGAAAGGAGTCTTCTCCAGCAGAAAATCCTCTCCGCTCTCCGTACCCGGGCGGAAGAGATCTCCCTGGGGGATATAGGCCTTTTCAAATCCTTTCTGTCCATCGCCTCCCGGCAGACGCAGACGAATATGTCCCTTCCCTTCATGGTGAGCCATTTTCTGAAAATGAAAGATTATGAGTGGGACGGGGGACATAATCTGAATGACGAGACTTTGCTGTATAATACCTATACGGAATATCTGAATCTTACACCGTCGGAACTCTCGGCGGCCCGGGAACGGGAGGATTTCTCCAGGGGACAGTGGATTCTTCTTCCCCTGGGACAGAACTGGGACCTCATTAAGACAAGAGTCAGGCAGATAATCGGAGGCTGATCAGAGCAGGGCGGAAAGTTTATCGCTCTCTTCGAGAAGGGCGGCGATAATACTCCTTTTCTTCTCTTCGTCCAGGCGAAAGCGGGGCTGGGACACGCTCAGTCCGGCGATGACGGCGCCCGTATGGTTGCGCACGGGCACGGCCAGGCAGTAGATACGGTCCTCATGCTCTTCCCTGTCCACGGCGAACCCGTCCTGTCGGATGCGCTCCATCTCCCGGAAAAAGTCTTCCTCGTTGGTCAGGGTATGTTCCGTATAGGGCGTCCAGTCATAACCCTTGAGTATTTTCTCCAGCCTTTCCTTCGGCTCCCAGGCCGAAAGGACTTTCCCGATTCCCGTACAGTGGAGGGGAGCCGATCGTCCGATGCCCGAACGCATCTGCAGGGAAAAGCGGGAATCAATTTTATCGATATAGATGATTTTCGCATCGTCCCTGATTGCCAGGTGGACCGTCTCGTGAGAGATATCCGACAGGCGTTCCAGGAAGGGGTGGGCCATCTTTATCAGGTCCTGATGCTCCAGGGCGCTGGAGCCCAGCTGGAAGAGTTTCATGGTCAGGAGAAAGCCTTCATCCCCCGGGAGAGACTGAACATAACCCAGATCTTTGAGAGTCTGCATGAAGCGGAAGGCCGTAGCCTTGGCTATGCCCGTTTCCCTGGCCAGTTCCGAGAGTCCCATATCGGGATTCTTCCCGATTTTCTCCAGCAGAGTAAAGGTGCGGAGAACCGCTTTAACCTGTCCTTTGTCATCACTTTCCATTGCCTGTCTATGGTATAGGGAGGAGCGATTTTTGTCAGCCCCCTTTTTGAGGGTCCCATCGGAAAATAAGGAAGTTGTCCTCAGTAAGAGAGCCGTCCGGCTCCCGGTAGGGTTCGACGGCAGAGTAAACGGGAATGAAGCGGTCTTTGGTAAAGAGAGCGGTTATCCATTCCTTGGTAAAGTAATTAAAAAAAATCTCCCCGTCGGAGAAACTCGTTGTCTCGTATCCCGGGGTTTTGCCCGACATGAAGCTGATGTAGACAAGACCTTCAGGATTCAGAAGAGAGCCAAGACGGCTGATCAGGGTTTCAACTTCTTCATCGGGAAGGTGGACGATAATGAAGGAGAGGCAGACTCCGTCAAACCGCTCCGATGGTTGGTATTCCTGAATCGAACTTCTGGAAAAGGAACCGCTCGGACAATTCTCCCTGGCAATGGTGAGCATGGCTTCGGAGAAATCAAAACCATGCACTTCAAAGCCGGCCCGGGAAAACTCTCCCGCGTTCACTCCTGTTCCGCAACCCATATCCAGAACTCTGGCCCGGGCCGGCAGTTCTTCTATGTAATGCCCTATCTGTCTCCGGTAGGGATTGTACTGTGAGAACTTTTTGTTGTATTTATCCGCGGAGCTCTCATAGGATTCCCAGGTCCTGTTCACAGTTCGGCCGTTCCCCGGTAGATCAGTTCCGCCGGTCCGGTTTTCATTACCCGGCCGTCCTCCGTCCGTTCCAGGGTCAGGTCGCCTCCGCGCATGTGGCATAGCAGGGATTTCCCCGTCCGTCCCGATTCGCTGGCGGCGGCGCACACCGCGGCGGATCCCGTTCCGCAGGCCATGGTCTCGCCGCATCCCCTTTCCCAGACACGGACTTCCGCCTCGTCCGGTCCGATTATCCGGGTGAACTCCACATTGCACCGGTCGGGAAAAAGAGGGTGATGCTCGAGAAGGGGGCCCAGGGTGAGCACATTCGCATCGCTTAAATCGTCGGTGAAGTAGACACAGTGGGGATTGCCCATGGAAACGGCACAGATGGAAATCTTTTTCCCGTTGACGGTTATCTCCCTGTCTATGACGGGGGAGCCTTCGAGTTTAACCGGGACATCCTCGGGATTCCAGCGGATCTTTCCCAGATCGGCCCTCACCCGGTAGGTTCGGCCCCGTTCCAGAATCTCCACTCTCTTCAGACCGTCCTCCGTATCAATATCCACCGTGTCTTCCCTTATATAGCCTTTCCCGTCCAGGTAGAGCGCCGTACAGCGGAGGGCGTTCCCGCACATGCCCGCCAGGGTGCCGTCGGCGTTCCATATCTCCATGGTCCAGTTCTCCCGGCGGGATATGTTGACGACACCGTCGGCTCCCGCTCCGAATCGGCGGGCGCAGAGTCTTCGGATCTCTTCGGGCGAGAGGGACATTTTCTCCTGTTCTATGAAAATAAAGTCGTTTCCCGCTCCGGCCAGTTTGGTGAAATTCAGTTCCATAAGGTTTCCTCCCGTATCAGCTGAGCCAGTTCTGCCGGCGTGCGTCTTTTTCTGATGAGCCGGTCGTTTCCGTCCTTTTCCAGAAGCACTTCGGCGGGGAGGGGACGCATGTTATACTCCGATCCCATGGCGTAGCAGTAGGCCCCGCTGTTGAGAAGGGCCAGATAGTCCCCCTCGCGGATTTCTGCTACCTCCCTGTCACGGGCAAAAAGGTCTCCCGATTCGCAGATATTGCCGGCGATATCGTAAATATGGGGCTGCCCTTCCGGATGGGACAGATTGATGATGCTGTGATAGGCCCCGTACAGAAGGGGGCGGATCAGGTGGGGAAATCCCGAGTCTGTTCCGGCGATCAGGCGGTCCCGGTTCTTCTTGAGAGTATTCACCCGGACAATGAAAATCCCCCCTTCGGCGGTAACGAATTTCCCAGGCTCGAAGTAGAGGGAGAGATCCCGGCCGTACACCTTCCGGAAGTTCTCGAACCGTTCGGCCAGGGCCTTCCCGAAGGCGTCATAATCCACGGGGATCTCCTCTTCCTGGTAAGGAACTTTGAACCCCCCTCCGCAGTCGATGAACCGGAGGTCGGGGAACAGACCGCTGCCTGCGACGGAAAGGAGGTTGTCCATACTCTGGAGGAAGAGGGCCGTATCGGCGATACCGCTGCCCGTGTGCTTATGGAGTCCCACCACGGTAAGACCGTACCGATCGGTGATCTCCTTCACCCGGGGAGCCTCCTCCATAAGGATGCCGAACTTGGTCAGCTTGCCTCCCGTCTGAATCTCTTTGAACTCTCCGGCCACCACGTCCGGATTGAATCGGAGGCACACGGAGGAACGGGGGTGGGCTTTGCCGAATTTCTCCAGCCGGGAGAGGGATCCGATATTCATGGTCACTCCCGTCTCCGCCACTCTGTCCATCTCCCCATCGGTGATATGGTTGGCCGTATAGATGATTCTGTCCGGAGTGAATCCGCAGGAAAGAGCCAGATGGACTTCCCCTTCGCTTACCGCATCTATTCCCATCCCCCCTTTCCGGATGATATTCAGAAGATGGGGGTTGTTGTTGGCCTTCATGGCATAGAAGAATTTCAGGTTATTCAGAGGAATCCTTTTATGCAGCTCTTCGACTCTTCCGGCAATCCAGGCTTCATCATAGAGATAAAGGGGAGTGCCGTATTTTGCGGCCAGGGATGTCAGCTCCCTGCCGGCCATACAGACTTCTCCGTTCTTCTCTTCCAGACTGTTTCTTAAGTTATTCATAAATACTCCTTTACGTTGCCATACACAATTATTTCTCTCCGCTCTCATCTATCCGCTCCAGGGCAGAGAAGAGGATCTCCGTGGAGGTCATTACCTCCCTGACATGTCCCCGGGGCAGAAGGGATATGAGCTTGCCGTAGTAGGACTCCCTTCCGGCCTTTACCGCTTCGGCGGTAAAACGACCCCGGTCTGTCAGGGATACATGCTGAATGCGCTTATCCTCGCCATAGGTGTGGGTTTCTACCAGAAGACTGCTCTTGAGAGGAACAATCAGACGTGTCACACTGCTCTTCTCCAGATGCATTCGTTCTCCTATTTCTCCCATGGTAAGCCTCTTTTCCTTGAGAAGCAGGGTCAGAAGAAAGGACTGGGAGCCGGTAAAGCCTGTTTCCTTTCTCTGTTCCCTCTCCATGATCTGAAATATCTGAGATGTCCTCTGCAGCAATGCGGCAATATCGGTGAGGCATTTTTCATATTTGCTCTGATCGTTGTAATCGCCTTCCTGATTCATATAAAGTTGTATAACACAACAAAAGATAGTTTGTCAAGCCTTACTTTCGGGGTTTCCCTCCCATGGCGATCCTGATACAATAGGGGAGGATATGGGCATAGAGGAATCTCCGGTGGTGGACGTATATGAATCAGGTAAACTCATCAGAGCAGGAGCTGAGAGAGAGGGCTTTTCCCGCCTGAGGATACTCTCTCCTCTCCCCTGCTGGAACTTTACAGGTCACGTGGATATGCCCTTTCCCGAGAATGCCCGTTCGGCCTGTCTGCTCTTCTACCCCTATGACAGGAGTGGAGGTCCCGGCGTGCTGGCGCCCTTTGCCCGGAGCAATTACTACGCCGAAGCGGTGGCCCGGCTCAAGAAAATCGTCTCGGAACTGAGGAGGAAAACGGGATTCTCCAAGGAGGATTTCCGTATTTTCTGCAACTCCCGTTTTCCCGAGAAACAGATGGCCTGGCACTGCGGGCTGGGGTATTTCGGGCGGAACAGCCTCCTCATCACGCCGGAGTACGGCTCTCTGGGTATTATTGCCGGATTTTTTCTTCCCTTTGAGCTGGAGGGGGAGTCTCCCCTTGAGAATACCCCCTATGAACACTGCGGCTCCTGCCGGCAGTGCGCCTTATCCTGTCCGGGAAAAGCCGTAAAGGATGGGGGGGGAATCGACAGGCTCCTCTGCTATCAGTACCTCTCCACCGCTTCCGTCGTTCTGCCCCGTGACGTGACATCCCGGTGGAATATTCTCTACGGCTGCCAGATATGTCAGGATGTCTGCCCGAAAAACAGGAAGAAACCGGAAGGAAATCCCCCCGGGAGAGGGCTTTTGGGAGAGGAGCCCGATCTGAAATTCATACTGGACGCTACCGAGGAGGAACTCCGGTTGTTCCTGAAAGGTTCCGCCCTGTCCCAGTCATGGATCAAGCCGGTCCTGCTGAAGAGAAATGCTCTGATCTGTCTCTGGCAGAGGGGGACCCGGGAGGAGAGGGACGCCCTGACAGAGGCCTACCTGAAGCATCCCGACGGGATACTGGCAGGCACGGCCTCCTGTCTGCGGGATCTTTCTAGTACATCCCTTCCACGGCTCTGATACCGCTGGCCCAGGCCCCGGTTATCCCCCGGCTGGTACCCGCCCCGTCGCCGATCATCCAGATATTTCCTTTCACACGGAAAGAATCATCGATAAACTTGGGCTTATTGGCATAGAGCTTGATTTCCGGGTAATACATGATGGTGCTGGGGTGGAGTACTCCCGGGATGATCGTATCCAGCTGCTTCATGGATTTCCAGATAGCCCGCAGAATCTTTCCGGGCATGACCAGGGAGATATCTCCCGGAGTGCAGTCCAAAGTCGGCTTGAAGCTGTAGAGATCCTCATTGAAGTTATGGCTCTTGGAGCGTTTTCCCATGCGGAAGTCTCCCACCCGCTGCATGATGGGCTTCCCGCCCCCCAGAAGGGCCGCCTGCTTGCCCAGCATTTCGGCATAATCCTGACCGCTGGCCAGGGGTTCGGTAAGTTTGACCGTCTTCAGCATGGCGAAGTTGACCAGGCCGTTGCTTTTTTTACGGGAGTAGGCGTGGCCGTTGACGCTGTAGTAGGTTTTGCCGTCCTGGCTTGTGTATTTTTCCCGGACCACATGGGCGCTTCCCGAATTGGTGCAGAATGTACGCACCTTCCCGGGAAAGTGAAATTTCGGGTCATAGTAATCCCTGACGATGGGGTAGTGGGGCTCTTCCGTCTCCACCCGGATTCCCACATCCACGATATTGTCCACAAAGGGAATGGACAGGTTCTTCATTGCCGACTGGAGGAAGCGGAAACCCTTTCGGCCCGGGGCGATAATCAGCCTGTCAAAGCGTATCTCCTCCCCTTCCAGCTGAAGGGCGTCCTCCGATATATCAAGGACTTCCTTTCCCAGTTTTATCACCACGCCCATCTCTTCCAGACAGGAGGTCAGTTCCTTAATGAGTTCAAGGCCGCCGTCCGTTCCCAGATGGGCCTGCCTGATATCCAGAAGCTCCACATCAAGGGGGCGGCACCGCTTATGATAGACATCCAGATTCTGCTTCTCCTTGATCGGAGGATTCAGAAACTCCTCCACCCTTCCGAGGTAGTAGGATGCCTGATCCTTTTCCCAGTACTCCTGGGGAAATCCCACGGGGTAGGTGAAATTCATCTTGCAGTCGTTTCTCAAGCCGCCGGTGGAGAATTTCTCCTTGTCGAGCATGAGAATCTTCTGCTTACTGTCCTTCTTAAGAAGCTCGAAGGCAGCCGCCAATCCGGCAGGGCCGGTACCTATGATTACGCAATCCCACTGTTTTTCGGTCATAACATGCCATTGTACACTATTTGTCCCCTTTTGAAACAGGGAAAAATGCTTGCTCCGGAAAGGAATTCTCACTATGCTTAAAGCAATGGTAAAAACGCGGATAGAAATATCCTCACCCTATGTAAAAAGTATTCATTACGGCGATATTCTGCCGGAAATCCTGTATCTCAAAAGAGTGTCCCCCGAAAAGGAGAGGGCGGCCTTCCCGGAGGAAAAACCTTCCCGGCGGCTTATCTTGGTATGTTATACCGCCCGGGGATGGCAGACCTGTCATGTGGGAGGCAAGTACTTTTATCTTCCGGAAGATCACTTTCTTTTCATTCCCCCGGGGGAGTCCCTTTCGGCGGGAGATAAGGCGGGGACGGACAGTAAATTGTATCTTATCGCCATCCGCCTGCCCGGAAAGGAGAGGGAAGGGGACTTTCTCGGACTTTCCCACGACGAAAGGGGAGGGCTATTCCTGCTGCTGTCGGAGATGGCTTCCCCCGTTATCCGTACGGACAGGTCCATGGGAGATGTGATGGAGAGCATCTACCGGAACAGCATGACCATGGCGACGGCCGATCAGGATAAACCGGTTCTTACCACGATCCGGGTGAAAAATCTTTACCGGGAACTTTTCCTTACCCTCTCCGAGGGAAGCCCTGTGCTGGGAAACGCCCTGGACAGTCTTATCGATTCGGTTCTGCCCCGCCTGCCCGAGGGAGGATATTCCCCCCTCATTGGAAGAGCTATCAGCCAGATGGCGGAAAACCTTTACGACGGCCTGACCCTCGTCAGCCTGGCCGACGGGGTGAATATATCCCTTAGCCGGTTCAAAGCCCGCTTCAGGGAAGAGACAGGCCTTTCCCCCCTGGAGTTCTACACCCGCCTCTCCATACAGAAGAGCCTGGTCCTCCTCCATCAGACCGATCATACGGTGGAAGTGATTTCACGGGATCTGGGCTTTTCCTCACCCCGGTATTTTTCCACCATCTTCCAGAAGAATGTGGGAATGGAACCGGAGGAATTCCGGGGATGGAGGGGACGTTTTTCCTGAAAGTCAGACGGGACGGCCGATAGGCGTAACCGGCCCGTTATAAATCAGTCGTATTTGACAATGACCCCGGTGACATGGGCTGTGGCCGGCGCATAGAGCCCGAAGGTGATGCAGTTGATAAGTATATTGGTGAAGGATGCGGTATAGGTTATCTCCACATTCATGGCCGCATCTCCGGTGAACTTCTGAATCTCCCTCTGAATCGCATCGTAGATGGCCGTATCCATGGCATCGGACGTCGCATTGAAGAGATTGGCCCCCCCGGAGGTTCCGAGAAACTCATGACAGGTCACTTTGATATCGAACTGGCCTACCGTGTCATAGGAGGGAATCTCCCGTGTCACCTGGCTTCCCGATAGCTGAAAGGTGGTGCATGATGCCAGAATCATAAACAGAATACTGACAAGAATTACAGCTCTTTGAATCTTTTTCATTGAAATAACTCCTTTACTAATAATCTTAAGAAGCTTTTCCCGGGGACGCAAATTTTTTCCCTTCAAATTTTTTTCCTGCTCCGGTACGGCTCCCTGACCCGGATAAACCCTATGCCCTATTTCAGATCTGTCAGTTTCATCTCCAGCCTGTTCTTCATGGGCACAAGGAACAGGATAACGATGAAAAGGGAATAGATAACGGAGCAGAGGGCTGTAGCCAGATTCCTTCCTATGACATCTACCGAAGATATATCGGACAGCATCATCATCAGGGCAAAAAAGAAGAGAAACACTCCGGAATAGAGATAGGATTTGACAGCGAAATCAAAAAAAATGATTCCCCTTTCCAGATCATCCTTAGCAGGAATTCTCTTATCAAAGAACAGGCTGATATTTCCGGCTATCATTCTGAAAGAGTAGTTAAAGAGAATAATACCGAAGGGAAAAGTGACGATCAGTATAAAGGCTTTTAAATCCCAGAATAATCCGACGGCGAAAACCGTAAAGTCTCTCATGGCAAAAATCATATAAGCCAGGAGCAATAGCTCAATAATCCCTATGATTCCCCATCTTCTCATTTTCATTTTTTTTCCTCTCCATTAATCGTTAAATTCTTGCAAATATACATTAAATCTTCCTTATACGCCTTTTGGTATATGGATAGATCCAGTTTTGTCCTATTGCCCTGGGGAACAAGCAGCAATAGGGCAAAATTGATAATCAGGGCGACTTTCATGACTTTTTCTATACATTCGGTTATTCCTCCCTCTTTTTTTTCATGATTTATCTCTCTGTAATAATCCGTGAGTTTTTTTTCAGCTTCAGTTTTTCTCATATTTTTCATAGGCCGCCTTTAGCATTTTTCTGATATTTGACAAACGGTACTTAACCGTTCCCGCGGGGATCTGAAGAATTTCCCCTATGCTTCTGCACCGGAAATTCTCATAGTAATACAAATAGGATATATTTCTGTTGGTCCGATCCAGACTGTTCAGAAAACCCTTTACCCACTCCCTTTCCAGGCTGTTCATTAATTCCTCTTCCGGATTCAGACAGGGGGAAGCTATCTCATATTCCCCATCCAGGGATTCCACTGTTTTTCTGTACTTGATTTTGTCTATTGCTTTGTTGTATGCGACCTTATATAACCAGCTGATATTCCATCGGAAACGGCTCTCCTGATTTTTCCTGTGTAATATTACGAGCACGTCCTGGATTATCTCCTCCACATCCTCTTCCTGGAAATTCCAGTTGTTTCTCAGAAAGTTTTTCAAGCGCAATGATAGGATTCTGTATGTTTCATCGGTATTCATTGGTGTCATCATTTATATATAACGATATCCTATAGTAAATGGTTGGGTATTTTTTAATTAAATTAAGATAACCCCGGTTTAAGGATTAATCATCCCCTTCGCATGGACGGGGTGTATTCCCATTCTGTTGATTTTCCCATCAACCTGAAGTAATATGAAGAAGGGGAATCCCCCATATTATTGCAGGAGAATTGTTATGGAAGAAACAAGTTTGAACAGATATTTGGATCATGCCGTGCTCAAACCGGAAATGACCCGTGAAGAGGCCGTGGAGGCGATAAAACTGGGAATCGATTATAAAGTGAAGACCGTTTGTGTCAGACCCTGCGATATTTCTCTGGCCGCCGAAATGTGCAAAGGGACGGAGACGGAAGTTTCCTGTGTCCTCTCTTTTCCTCACGGAACGAATCCCTCCGCCGTAAAAGCCGAGGAAGCCCGTCAGTATATAGCCATGGGCACCGACGAAATCGATATGGTCGCCAACTACGGATATATCCGCTCCGGTCTCTGGGATGAAGTGGAGAAGGATATTAGAGCCGTATCCGATGTGACCGTGCCGGCCGGCATTCCCCTCAAGGTCATATTCGAGACCTCCCAGCTGACCGGGGAGGAGATCAGCAAAACCGTGGAAATCTGTATCCGCGCCAAGGCGGATTTCGTGAAGACCTCCACCGGATTTTACGGTGAGGGCGCTACGGAGGAGGCAGTGAAAGTGATGGTGGACACCGCCGCGGGCCGCATCAAGATCAAGCCTTCCGGTGGAATCAGAACAAAGGAACAGGCCAGGAAATTTGTTTCCATGGGTGTCCACAGGCTGGGTAACGGCTACTCTTCGACAAAGGCGATTTGCGACGGGACGGAAAACACGTCGGAAGGATCGTACTGAGGGAATAAAAGAAGAGCGACCGGACAAAAAGGGGATAGGAGAGAGAAGCTGTCCGGCCGCTCTGTAAAGTAAAAAGGAGAGAACAACGATTTGTTGCTCTGTTTTTCTGTCTAAAAAGAATATAGCCCATAATGTTTGCTATTTCATTTCAAAAACATTACATCTATGAAATATTTCGGAGATGTTTTTTCCCATAGGGAACGGTGATCGTCAGCTGGACTCCTTCGCCCGGTTCTCCGCTGGCTTTAAAGGTTCCCCCTATCTCTTCAATGCGCCGGCCCATCATCGTCAGCCCGTTGCCTCTGTTCAGATCGGCGCATCCCTTGCCCGTGTCGGATATGATCATCCTCAAACGGTCCTCCCCGAAAAGCAGAATCAGATAGATGCGCTCGGCCCCCCCGTGCTTCAGAGAGTTGGTTATCCCCTCCTGGCAGCAACGGATCAGGTGGGAGACGACGGGGGCGGGGAAGGGCTGTTCCTTGCCGCGGACGGTAAAGTCCAGAAGCCCCCTGCCCGAGAAATCCTCAATGGTCCGCTGAAGGGCTATGGAGAGAATCTGATCCTCCCCGATCTCTCCCTCCAGGCTGCCCTTCAGTTCCGTCAGGCTTCCATCAAGGATCCGTGCCGATTCGGACAGGCAGCGCTTCCTCTCAGTCTTTCCCATATTCTCGAGGAGGGCCGTTCTCATGAGCATGATGATCTGTGTCAGAGAATGGCCCAGGATATCGTGGAGTTCACGGCGGGAATGGTTAAGCCATTGGGCTTCCACGGCCTTGAGCTTTTCCCGGTTCTGCTCCTGTATCTCTTCAATGGTTTTTTCCAGACTGCTGTTCCGCCTGTCAAGATCGCAGGTCAGTCTTTCCCATTCGCTTATGTCGACGTAGTGGTAGAGGCGGTTCATGGGGGATTTATGGATTTTATGGATCCGGTAAACCCGCCCGCCGTACTCTACCCGTTTGAGGGGAACCGAATCGGGAGGGAGTATATGGGTCCTCAGGGGGCGGTTTTTCCTGTCGGTGAGGATCAGGGGATCTTCCATCCGGTTCAGCAGGGTGGAATGAGCCACGGGGAGCAGCCCCAGGAAGTGGGAGCGGTAGGCGGCCGTCGCGAAGAGGATAAGGGAGCCGGTCATCATCAGGGGAGTGATATCGAAAAGGGGATTGATGATGTCCATCAGATAAAACACATTGAACAGAAGGGGAATAAAAGCGGCCATTCCTATGAGAAAATCCCACCGGGAGCGGCTCCACTTGATAACGGCCCTGAACGAAAGGGCGATGCTCAGGAGGATCAGCGCGTAGGTGTAAGCCGCTTGCACATAGAAAAGGGGGCCGAAGTCGTCATGATAGAAGTCGAAGGAAGAGTAGAAGCGGTAGTGCAGGGGGTTGGTCGCCATGATGAGAAAGAGCACCGAAGAGAGACCGCAGAGAATCCTTTGAACCGCCCGGGGAATTGTCCGGTGTAGGGCGAAGTGCCAGGAGAAGAAAAAGTAGAAGGGACCCAGAAAGCATATGGACAGATACTGGGTGGCGATAAAGAACCAGCGAAGCTCGATGGTGGGGGCCAGGGTCTTGCCTATCTTGCTGACGATCCAGAGGATGATCGCCCCCTGAAGGATAAGATAGCTGTTAAGAAGGGGGCCCTTATTGGCTTTGCGGAAAAAAAAGTAATTGACCGAGAGGCTTATGATCAGGGCTATGAAATGGTAGGATTCGGTGATGAATATGAAACGCATGTCATAGTCATCGGAAGGCATGGGAATCATGGGGTACCTTCGTCTATCAGATTATTCTTGATGGCATAGACGGCTATCTGGGTACGCGCCTGGAGACTCATTTTATTCAGGATGGAGGATACCCGGTTCTTGACGGTTCCTTCGGAGCAGTTCTCCCTCTGGGCTATCTCCTTGTTTCCCAGGCCTTCCGTTATGAGCCTGATGAATACCATGTCCCTTTCGGTCAGGCCCAGCTCCTCCCTCTTTTCCCTGTCCGGCCGGCTTTTTCTGGTTAGGTATTTGCCCGGATGGGGGTGATAGATATGCAGCCCTTCTCTGATGCCCTTCAGGGCCATGCGGAAAAGCTCCTGATCAATATCCTTCAGGAGAAAGCCGTCCGCCCCGATTTCCAGGGCTCTCTCTATCATATCGTCCTCGTCAAAGGTGGTGAGGAGAACGATCTTGCACCGGGGAAACCGCTTCCCGATAATTTCCCCCGCTTCGATGCCTCCCATGATGGGCATCCTGATATCCAGGAGGGCGATATCGGGGCTGTGGAGGCTGCACAGTTCCACCGCTTCCACGCCGTTGGAAGCGGTTCCGACTATGTTGAAGTCATCCCCTTCCGAGAGCAAGAGTCTGAGAGAGTCTCTTATCAGTTGTTGATCTTCCGCCAGAATGATGTTGATTCCCATAGTTATCTCCCTTTAATTCGTTTACCGCTTCCCTGATATGGGCCATGCTGTTCTCTGCATATTCCTGAAGTTTTCTTATATTGCCGGCCGAAAGGTCCTGCTCTTCCAGGCGGGATCTGAGAAGTGTCAGCTCTTCCTCCACCAGATTCTGAATTTCATGGGAGATCCGTTCCCGTATCTCCTCCTCCTTCCTGAGAAGGGTGACATTGCCGCTCTCTTCACTCTGAAGAATCGTCCTGCGGTTGGTCAGCATCCGGTGCTTGTCCCTGAGTTCCGCCAGGAGGTTCTGTTCTTCCGTGATATCCAGAAGGGTCAGGAGGTAGCCCCTTTCTCCTTCGAGTGGGGAGAACCGGAAGGAGTAAGTGCCGGTTCCGTATTGAATCGTCCCCCTTTCCGGCCCTTCTCCCCCGAGACAATCCCTGAGGGAGTGCAGATCGTTATCCAATCCCTCCGAACCTTCGATAAGAGCGGAGAGAGAGCAGCCCGGAGTCACCAGATGGGAGGGAAAAATCTCTGTCCCTCCGGAAATGATGTTTCTGTTCCGGTCCAGAATCATAATGGATTCTCTGAGGGAGCGGATAATCCAGGACTGCTGATTTTTCCACGAATGGTCGTTTCGCTTCTCTCCGTAATATATGATCCTCGCCAGGACTCCGGAGGCGATGATGACGGGAAGTACCAGAGGATAGGGGGCAAGGAGTCTGCCTGTGCAGAGAACGAGACATCCCGCCGCGGAGAGGCAGTCCGCCCGGAAGGGCCTGAGCCGCCGCAGGGGTAGGAAAAGGAGTACCGACAGGGGAATCAGCATAAGACTCCCTGCGGTGAGTATGCGGACGGCCGCGGGAAAAGGACAGGCCGGAATCAGAGCCCGGGCGATAAGGAAAAGGAGAAAAAGTAACATCCCCAGACTTTTCAGCTCTTTGCCTTCCGTCAGAAGATCAATACAGGTAAATATAACGGGAAATACGATAAAAGATGTCAGCAGCAGGGGTAAGAATATCTCGTATACGTAGTAACTCTCCATATCCAAAAGTATTATGTCCTAAAAAAGCATGTCTTACAAGATATATCTGTTACTTTTTTCATCCCCGTGAGTGACTTAAGTTACCGTGGTTTTTGGCCGATTTACCCTTCCCCGTGATATAATAAATAGTGAGAATATGTTTACAGGAGGAATAAATGAACTTACGAAGAACAGTAGGGTTTTTATTGTTTGCAACACTATTTGCAGGAAGTGCTCTTTTTGCTGAAGATGATATTTATTGGGGAAGCAATTACGCTAAGGGTAATACGGTTTTCGGAGCGGCCGCCGCATATGAGAGCAGCAGGACCTTTTCATCGGATAAAGCGATAGGACTCTACCCCTCGGCGGAACTTCTTCTCTGGAAGCCGGTTATCGCCGGCTACGCCCCCTTTGACTTCGGTCTCATGGCCGAAGGACGTTTCGGTCTGCCCCTGGACGGGCAGAGCCTGCAGGCCGGCGTAGGTGCCGGCGGTACGGTGCATTTCGGATTCAAAGGGTTCGATTTTCCCTATTCCGAATATCTGGACCGTTTTGAACTGTACGCCCGGTTCGGTTTTTCCTTTGATCTCGTCAAGGGGGCCGATGATGATTTCTTCGGTACGGTCGCCACATCGGGTGCCAACTATTTTCTGGATGACAGACTGATGGTGGGACTCTCCTACACCGGCTGGGGGAGCGGCGAAACAGGATATGACGGTGTCTCCCTGCAGCTTCAGTACCGACTTGGAAAGAACTTACACGTGGTGGGAATGAACGGAACCTGGGAAGCCTACCAGGAGACGGTAAACGCTCTGAAAGCCATGGGGCCCGTCAGTCAGTTCTATGCCTTCTATGCCTATGCCGTTTATTCCGGCGGTTACTACTGGGCTCCCGAATCCTATGATGAGGGGGAGGGAACGGTCTGGCGGTATTCCGAGAAAGGGGAGGATCCCTTCTATCTGGAAAGGATTCTGCTTGAGCGAACCGCCGACGGAGGAGAGTGGTGGAGCCTGCGCTACTTCAATGACGAAGGGGATGAGTATCCCTTTGAGTTTCTTATCTCCGCCGGTCAGGAGCTGGAAATGCTCTACTATCTGGATGAAAACGGACAAATCGGCTCCTATCGCTTTGATGACGACCGCAGACAAATTGAGCTGGAAGATATGGAAAAGATCACCTACGAGGAGCTTGAGAGCATGTCCGACGGCCGGGAAACCGTTACCGTTCCGGCAGGTACGTTCGAGGATTGTCTCTATATCGTCAGCGAGGATGATGAAGCCTCCTATAAATGGTGGTTTTCCGACGATAGGGGCGTAGCGGGAGCTCTCGTCAAGTTCGTTGATGAAACGGACGATATCATCACTGCCGAACTGGAGGAATTGATCAGCGGCCGGAAAGGGGCTTTTAAGCTGAAATAGATCTCTTCTTGTTTTAATCTCCTGCCTCCCACTTGATGGGAGGCATTTTTTTATTATAAAATGAGTCGCATTGAAATTTCCATCAAAATATATTATCGTATCATAATGCAATGATATTTAAGGGGGCCTATCATGGGGACCACTGAAAAGGGCGATCTGTTCCGTACTCTTCTGAAGGAGAAAATCCTTTTTCTCGACGGAGCGATGGGAACGATGATCCAGACTTACGGACTGACCGAAGAGGATTTTCGCGGAGACCGTTTCGCCGGCCATCCCAAGCTTCTCAAGGGCAACAACGATATTCTCAACCTGACCCGCCCCGATGTCATACGGGAAATCCATGAAGCATTTCTGGAAGCGGGGGCCCACATTATTGAAACCAATACTTTTAATGGAACCTGCTACTCCCAGGAGGAGTACGGGACCGCCGAATATGCCTATGAGATAAACCGCACCGCCGCCGAAAACGCCCGTAAGGCCTGCGATAAATTCGATACGCCCGACTATCCCCGATTTGTGGCGGGAAGTCTGGGGCCCACGGGCAAAACCCTTTCCATCTCGCCGAAAATCGAAGATCCCGGCTACAGGGACATCGACTTTGACGGACTGGCCGCCGCTTACACAGAAGCGATCCGCGGCCTTGTGGACGGAGGGGCGGATATTCTGATAGTGGAGACGATCTTCGACACTCTTAACTCCAAGGCCGCTATCTATGCTGTCAGAAACTACTTTGCCGAAACGGGGACGGAACTGCCCCTTATGATCTCCGGAACGATTACCGACGAGAGCGGCCGGACCCTCTCCGGTTCCACCGCCGAGGCTTTCTGGTACTCCGTTTCCCATGGCGAACCGGTTTCGGTGGGGTTCAACTGCGCCCTGGGGGCCGATAAAATGGGCCGCCATGTGGCTACTGTCTCAGCCATTGCCGACTGCGCCGTTTCGGCCTATCCCAATGCGGGGCTTCCCAATGAACTGGGAGAGTACGACGACTCCCCCGAGCTTATGGCCGAAGTTCTGGCAGGTTATGCCGAGGCGGGCCATCTGAATCTGGTGGGGGGGTGCTGCGGAACGACTCCGGAGCATCTCAAGGCTATCGTGGAGAGAATCCGGGATATCGCACCCCGGAAAATCCCCCCGAAAAGGCCCGTCTCCACCTACTCGGGTATCGACCCTCTTGTCCTGGATGAGAACAGTCTTTTCCAGAATGTGGGAGAGAGGACGAATGTGGCGGGAAGCCGCAAATTCGCCCGCCTTATAAGGGAGAAACAGTACGAGGAGGCTCTGGAAATCGCCCGCCGGCAGGTGGACAACGGGGCCACCATTATCGATGTGAATCTGGATGACGCCCTTCTGGAATCGGAAGAGGAGATGGCCCGGTTCATAAACCTTATCGCTTCCGAACCGGAGATCAGCCGTGTTCCCATCATGGTGGATTCCTCCAAATGGTCCGTTATTGAAGCGGGCCTGAAGAGGATACAGGGTAAATCGATTGTCAATTCCATCAGCCTTAAGGAGGGGGAAGAGGCATTTCTGGAAAAGGCCGCTAAAATCAGACTGTACGGCGCCGCCGCCGTTATCATGGCCTTTGATGAGACCGGACAGGCCGATAGTCTGGAAAGAAAGCTCCAAATCTGCCGCCGTTCCTATAATCTTTTGACGGAAAACGGATTTCCCCCCGAGGACATCATCTTCGATGTTAACGTTTTTGCCGTGGCCACCGGAATCGCCGAACACAGAAATTACGGGGTGGATTTCATCGAAGCGGTGAGAATACTCAAGAAGCAATATCCCCTCTGCCGGTTTTCCGGCGGTATCAGCAATGTATCTTTCTCATTCAGGGGTAACGATCCCGTGAGGGAGGCAATGCACTCCGTATTTCTTTACCATGCCATTCAGGCCGGTCTGGATATGGGTATCGTCAATGCCGGGCAGCTGGCGGTTTACGATGAACTGGATCCGGAGCTCCGGGAACTGGCCGAAGATGTGATCCTGAACCGGAACGGCGGAGTTGAAGGTGACGAGGCGGAGGAGAAACTTCTGGAAGCGGCTCCCCGTTTTGCCGGTCAGGGGTCTTCCCAGAACGGCGATCAGGGAAAGGATGAAGCCTGGAGGCAGGAAGAACCGGAAGAACGTCTCAAACACTCCCTGGTCAAGGGAATTACCACCTACCTCGAAGAGGACTTGAAGGAAATCGGCCGGAATCTGGCGGCCCTGGAAATCATCGAGGGCCCCCTCATGGCCGGTATGAACCGGGTGGGCGACCTGTTCGGCGCGGGGAAAATGTTCCTGCCCCAGGTCGTGAAGAGCGCCCGTGTCATAAAGAAAGCCGTCGCCATTCTGGAACCGGAACTGGAGGAAGGGAAAACCGGTTCTACCGGTCGGGGAAAAATTACTCTGGCCACGGTTAAAGGCGATGTTCACGATATCGGAAAGAATATTGTCGGCCTTGTACTGCAGTGCAACGGCTATGACGTGGACGATCTGGGAGTTATGGTTCCGGGAGAGGATATTCTGGACCATGCCCGGAAAACCGGTGCCAAAGCTGTCTGTCTTTCCGGGCTGATTACCCCCTCCCTCGATGAAATGGTTTACGTCGCCGGGCTTATGGATAAGCGTGGCATGGAAGTTCCCCTCTTTGTGGGAGGCGCCACGACCAGCAAGAAGCATACAGCCCTGAAAATCGCCCCGGCCAGAAAAGGTCCGGTATATCATACCAATGACGCTTCCCAGATTATCCAGGTCATGAATGATGCCCTGAATCCGGATAAAAAAGACGCCCTGAGGAAGGAAACGGAGGAAAACTATGAAAAACTCCGGACCTTGACGGCGGAAACCAGACAGAAGGCTCCCCGGTTTACGGTGGAAGAGGCAAGAAAGCGGAAGCCCCGGCTGAACTGGGATGGCTATAAGCCGATTCCCCGGGAATCCTGGGTCGGATCTGTTCCCATTGAAGAATTGATTCCCCTTATCGACTGGAAGTTTTTCTTTGTGGCCTGGCAGATGAAAAAGAATACCCCCCAGGCGGAAAAGGATGCCCTGAAAAAAGAGGCCATGGAGATGCTCGGAGAGCTGTCCGAGAGGAAGGATTATAAGATCCGAGCCGCCTGTTCCTGGTTTCATGCCCATTCGGACGGGAAGGAATCGATTATATCCGCCGGAGAGACCTGGGTCTTTCCCCGTCAGAACAAGGGAGAAATATGCCGCTGTCTGGCCGATTATGTCTGCCCCGCCCCCGGAGAGGATCTGATGGGCTATTTCGCCTCCACGGCGAAAGGGTCAAAGGCTTTGATCGACGCGGCCCGGGAGGATGATGACGATTACCGTTCTTTTATGATCGCCGCCCTTTCCGACCGGCTGGCTGAAGCGGCCGCCGAATGGCTTCACCGCAAATTTGCCGATAATAAGGGCATTCGTCCGGCTCCCGGTTATCCCAGCTGTCCCGACCATGCCCAGAAAGAGGGGATTCTGGCGCTCCTGGATGACGGCGCCCTGGGAATTGAACTCACCGAGCACTATATGATGCAGCCCGCATCGTCGGTTTGCGGTTTTATCATTCCCCATCCCGAGGCGGATTATTTCGTCGTGCTGGACTAGCAGTGGAGGGCGGAGAGATCAGGGCGGCTTTCGATCGGCTCGATGAGGCCGTCATTGACGCCTGTTCCATCATCTACCTATTGAAGACCGGCGTATTCGAAAGTCTGGGAGCCATTCTCAAACTGGATACGACGGGAGATGTCTACCGAGAGACCGGCTGGCCGCTGAAGGACGGCCGGCCCCGTCTCCCTCTGACCCTCTTTCCCTCCTCTGAAATGGCCCGCTCCAACGATCATGGGCTTTTTCTACTGGCAAAAAGCCGATCCCTTCCTCTCATTTCCGAAGATAAGGAAGTTCTGGAAATGGCCGCCGGTGAGGGACTGCCCTATTATAACAGCCTTATGATGCTTCTCTTTCTGCTTTACAAGGGAAGAATTACTCAAGGGGACTACGAAGAGTATAAAATACGCCTATTGGGAGAAGCCCGTTACGGAGAGAGTATTATCAAGAGGGGAGAAGAGTACTACCGCGACCTTTTTCTCTAGGAGTGTAAGAGAGAAACCACGAATTACACGATTTTCACGAAAAATTGGAGTTATGCAGAATTAAGAAAAATATATATAGTGTCAAATGATACGTCACTTCTATTTTTAATTTAGATTAGTTATATATATGTAATGTAAAGAGATAATATAATAATGGTAAGAGAATTGGGCTAGACATTTGATATTAAAATATATTATTTATAGAAGTCGTAAAACAACCAAAATCTCATAAGAGATAATACTAAAAATTAAAGGACTTGATATGAGATTTAAATTTACTTTATTCATTATATTTTCATTGTTACTATTTGGTTGTACTACAAAACAACCTGTGAATGGATGGGAAGAATATTTTTGTAACATGAATTACGTGAATAATATCTATCTGGGAATTTTATTAAATAATTCAACAATAAATAATGGTAACGATTACTCTATCTATTTTGAATTTGATTCAGATATGATAGAAGAACTAGAAATGAAGTATCATATTAATAAAATTGCTGGAAGTGGTAGTGATTTTGATAAAGCATTAAGAATAATGCATGAATTTGCACCCAGATTAGCTCATGGTAGTACGTTTGATAATCATATAGATTTCAATTCTCTTTCTATACTTGATTATAGTTTGGACAAACCTAAAAATGGGATAAATTGTTTGAACAAGTCTAAAATCCTAATGGAATTATGTTTAAGTCAGGATATTTACGCAAGAAAAGTATCTCTTTATCCATATAATCCAATAGATGAAGATAATCATGTCGTTGTAGAGATTTATTCAAATGAATTAGAAAAATGGATTATGCTAGATCCTTCCAGTAATACTTATTGTCAAAATAAAAATGGGGATCCAATGTCACTATTGGAGATTAGAGATAATTTAATATCAAAGTTACCTTTTACAATAATATCTCAGGAACAAATTGATGATCCAATTTATCTTGAAACCTATCTTACTAAAAATTTAATCTTCTTAGTTTATGATTCTATAAATGGTTTTGGAAATAATAATGATAATATCCGATATTATTTATTACCTCAAAATTTTGATATAAATAAATGGTATAATACTAAATATCCTGATAGAAAAGAATATTATGAGAATAATATTTTTAAATTGATTAGTATAGATTCAATAACCAAAAGCCCGATCGCACTAAATAATTAATGAATGCATAACAATGTTTTGCTACTGTCAATTTTTCTGTCACTCATTTTGTTTACACAAAATAAGCGCCAGCCCTTCGGGACAAAATTGCAGCAGAAAACGGCGATAAACTGATTTTAAGTTTTCTATTTTAGTGAGAATTCCTATTCAATTATAAGCTTTAATAAAAGAAAGAGTCTCCACTAACTTATAGAAGAGAACAGCGTGAGCCCAAACAGGCTTTAATGAACCACAAAAGCTTTTCGCTTTATTCGTGCATTTCTTGGTCATAAAAAAAGCCCCCCGGCCGCAACCGGAGGGCTCTCTGGATTTATTCGTCCACCTCGTCACCTACGACAAGTTCATCGAGGGCGGCTCCCGGGGGAACCATGGGGAATACCTTGTTGTCCGTGGGGATTTCGCAGTCCACGATAACCGGCCGGCCGGCCGCAAAGGCTTCCTTGAGAACGGGAGTCGGGTCCTCATTCGCCCCTATGCGAAGGCCCTTGGCACCGAAAGCCTCGGCGAGTTTCACCCAGTCGATGGCATAATTCAAATCGGTGGATGAGTAGCGGTTTTCGTAGAACAGAGTCTGCCACTGGCGTACCATCCCCAGGGTTTTATTGTTCATCAGAAGAATGACCAGGGGGAGTTTGTTCTGAACGGCCGTGCTCATTTCCTGGCAGTTCATGCGGAAGCTTCCGTCTCCCGCCACATTGACGACCTGTCTGTCCGGGCAGGCGAAACAGGCGCCGATAGCCGCTCCCGTTCCGTAACCCATGGTACCCAGGCCGCCCGAAGTCAGGAAGGAGTAGGGTTTCTTGAAACCGTAGAACTGGGCGGCCCACATCTGGTGCTGACCTACCTCTGTGGCCACGATGGCGTTTCCTCCGGTTACTTCCGTCAGGGCATCGAGTATCTCCTTGGGCCTTTTGCTCTGAGGCGCCCGGCTGACGGGATTCATTTTTTTGAGTTCCACAATTTCTTCCATCCATTTGGGGTGCTTCTTCTCGCCGACTCTTTTGATCAGTTCCTCCAGGGCCGGTTTCATATGGCTGATGATGCAGTGATCGGTGGGGACGTTCTTGTTGATCTCCGCCGGATCAATATCGATATGGAGGATTCTCTTGTTCTCATGGAAACCTTCGGTTTTTCCCACGACACGGTCGGAGAAGCGGGCTCCCAGTACAATCAGGAGGTCGCAGTTTTTCATGGCCAGGTTGGATGCCTTGGAGCCGTGCATTCCGATCATACCCGTATTGTGGATGTCTTCCTTATCCATGCAGTCCATGGCCATGAGACTCAATCCCAGGCAGGCGTCGATTTTCTTGACCAGAGTGCTCAGTTCATTGGCCGCCTTGCCCAGGGTGACACCTCCGCCGGCGTAGATATAGGGGCGCTGGGCATCCATAATCATATCCACGGCTCTGTCCCAGTCCTCTTCGGTCGCCTGGGGTTTGGGAATGACGATAGGTTCCGGTTCCTTAAATTCATAGTCAGTCTTTTCGGTGGTGATATTTTTCGGAATATCGATGAGTACGGGTCCGGGACGTCCGGAAGCGGCAATGATAAAGGCTTCCCTGATGGTATCGGCCAGTTTCTCGACATCGGTTACCATGTAGTTATGCTTGGTAACGGGCATGGTAATTCCCAGAATATCCACTTCCTGGAAGCTGTCCTTTCCCAGAAGATTCATGGGAGTGTTTCCCGTAATGGCCACCATGGGGATGGAATCCATGTAGGCTGTGGCGATTCCCGTTACCAGGTTGGTGGCGCCGGGACCGGATGTGGCCATACAGACGCCGACTCGGCCGCTTGCCCGGGCATATCCGTCGGCGGCATGGGCGGCTCCCTGCTCGTGGGCTGTCAGAATGTGATTGATCTTTCCGTCTTTGAAAAGAGCGTCATATATATTGAGAACCGCTCCGCCGGGAAAGCCGAATATGGTATCAACCTTCTGTTCCTTAAGACATTCTATAATAATTTCTGCACCTGATAATTTCATTTTATGCTCCTTGTAGTTTCAGCGGGATGACCCGCCATGCCCTCAGGCATTGATTTCGCCTTCCAATACGGCCTGTTCCGCATGTTCTTTCATATCTATAAGGGAGTGGTCTCCCCGGGCAATACCGGTAATACCGGTCTGAACGATCTCTTTGATTCCGAAGCTGCTCAGTTTTCTCTGAAGCCCTTCCAGTTTGGCCGTGTCTCCCACGGCTTCTATCGTAATGGATTCTCCGGCCACATCAACGACTTTCGCCTTGAAGAGTTCGGTGATCTCCCTGATTGTCGCCAGATCTTTACCTACCGTATTCACCTTTATGAACATCAGCTGTCTGATTATGGCATCTTCCGGATTCAGAACTTCTATGTGCTTGACATCGATAAGTTTGTCCAGCTGTTTGCCGATCTGTTCAAAGACGGCGTGGGAGCCGCTGGCTACGATGGTCATGCGGGAAAACTCCGGATCTTCGGTGACACCTACGGTCAGGCTGTCTATGTTATACCCTCTGCGGGCGAATAGACCGGCCACGCGGGTGAGGACGCCGAAGTGATTATTCACTAATACAGAAAAAACACGTTTTTCATTCATCTTATTCCTCCTGTGCGGCTTGACCACACGGTTTTTAATATTTAAGCGTTTATAACGCTTTCTTAACAGGTCAACGTTATATCTCAAGTATAAACGTATCCCTGATACGGGGCTGAGTTAATGTCGCAATTCTTTTAATTTGTTGAATTAAAAGCCGCGACTAGCTAATGACGACTAGTAGGACGGAAAAAATGACGACGGATAGGACGACGACGTCGGATAGGACAGATAGGGAGGGGGGGGTGAGGTGGTTGCTTGCTTTCTTAGTGCTGAAGCTCGAGGCTCCGGCGGTAAATCTGCCTGATCCCTGAGGGGAAAAACAGATCCCTTTCCATGACATTCCGGTCATTCTAAACTCCTTAGGTAGGATATATCTTCCTATTAAAGGATAGATGGGGGTTGTTGTCAAGGGATAGTTGTATAATACTTTAAGAAAAGGAAGGAGATACAAGGATATGTGTATAAAGCGAACATCTCTATTTGTACCGTTTTTCTTTGTCTTTATATTTTTATCAGCCCAGGAAAAAGCTTCCGTTGCCGTATTGGATACGGCCCTTCTGGACGGGGATATTCCCCGTAATGCCTCGATGGTGGCAGCCACATACCTGAACGATTCCTTCTCCGCTTCACCCGGGTATGCCCCTTTAGACCGTAGGCTTATCTATACACGCTGGAATAACAGCTCGCCGGGAGATATCAATATTGTCTCCCTTGTGCAGAGGGGTGAGTATGACAGGCTGGGCGGTCTTCTCGGAGCCGATTTTCTCTGTCTGTCCTCGCTCAAGCGCGACGGGGGCGGATATCTCCTGACCGCCGAGCTGTACGATATCTCTCAGGGAGGCGTCGTCTCCCGGGAAACCGCCCGCGCCGGACGTCTGGAAGAGCTTCTCAATGCGGGCCGACTGGCGGGAGCGAAACTCTCCGGAGCTTCTCCGGCGGCGCTTCCCGAACCGGCTCCTCCCCTGACGGCCGCCGTTCCCGCTCAGGCTCCCCCGGCGGGTGCGGCCTCTCCCGTGAAGGAAAAGGTGGCCGCCGAAACTCCGGCGGAAGATCCGCCGGCTCAGAATGCTTCAAATTCATTCGGTGAACAGGAACAGGGTTCAGATGCGCCCGAAAAGCCTTCCTCCGGACGGGCGGAACCCTTCGGCTCCCTGACGCTGAGCCTTCTCCTGCCGACCTTCGTGGGCAATGAGGAGTTTACCGTATCCTATGACGGTTGGGTCACCTACGAACAAACCCCCCTTTACGATCTTGGTTTCGGCGATGATCTGAATCTGGGAATGGACTTTAATTTACGATTTACCGGAACATCCTATTTCTGCCTGGATCTGGGATTCTCCTTGGCCTCCCAGCTTCTTACCTACGAAACCTATGACTACTATTACGGTTACGAAGAGACCACTTCCATGAGTTTCGGCCTTTTTGACTTCTACCTGGGCCTGGGGGCTGTCCTGCCTCTGACGGAGAACCTGCAGTTGGCCGGAGTGGGAACCATAGGATACGGAGTCCTTTTTCTGGGCGCCGATGTCTGGGATTCGGCAACCATTTCCAGTTTTGACGGATCGACGGGAGTCACTATGGGGATCACGGCGGGAATCGATTTCAAGACGGCTTCCGGTCTTGTCCTGACGCTACGGTATCGATACTCCTATGCCCCCGAGCTTGATCCATTGGGGACGGATTTCGGATACCACGGTGTTCTGCTGGGATTAGGGACAGTCCTGTAAGGAGGGGGAAGATTTTTTACGGGAAAAACTTGAAAATCCCTTTGGTATCATTAATAATTATATTACCCCCAGGAGGGAGGAAGAGTAAATGCGTTTGCTTCTGGTTGATGATGATTTTGTTTCCCGTAAATTGCTGGTCACGATTTTAACTCCCTATGCCGATTGCGATATCGCCGTTTCGGGCGACGAGGCTGTACTGGCCTACAAGCTCTCCCATAAGGAGAAAAGGCCCTATGATGGAATCTTTCTCGATGTGATGATGCCCGGAAGTGACGGATATTCCGCGTTGGAAGGAATAAGAGAGTGGGAGAGAAATAGAAGCATTCCTTCTGAAAGGCAGGTGAAAATTATTATGGCCACTTCGGTGGACGAGCCTAAAATGATGATGAAGGCTTTTCACAACCAATGCGACTCCTATGTGGTAAAACCCCTGGTGGAAGCCAAAATCCTTTCTGCTGCAGAGAAGGCCGGACTGTTTCTCTTCAAGAAATGAAAATAATAATAAAAAACAATATATCTCTCTCCTGAAAAGAATTAAAAATTACATCATCCGCTGATAAAACCCCCTTTCTTATTCTGAAATTTTGATTTTTCTCCTTTCATAGCCTAAAATTACCATATGAAGCTGTGGTGAGGGCGAATGTCATGAAAGAAGAGATCATCGAACGATTACAGTGTTTTAAAAATGGCGATCTTATAGAGAGAATGGAGCTTATCGAGATCATGGATGAGCACCTGGATAAACTTATCGCCACGAAAAAGAACTCATCTCCCTTCTTCCGTAAAATGAAGAATTATATGGATCAGCTCTCATTCACAGAACCCATTGATGATTTTTTCCATCAGCTGGGCGATTTTTACGACAAGCTCTATCATGGTGGAATGGACGGGGAGGAGAGACGAATCGCCGTGGTGGATACCATGGAGAACCTTATATCCCTGGTTAAGGGAAGAAAAATCGAAAAATCTCCCGCCCGGCATGACACAAAGAAGAAACCCGAGCCCGAAAAGGAGTTTACCGAAGCCGATGAAGAGGCCTTCGACTACGGAAGCATTGTCATGGAGTCCTCCATGGTGGGAACCTATATCGAAGAGGTGGGGGAATTCCTCGACTCCGCCCAGGCGGCTCTTATCGATCTGGAACACGACGAGAGTAATCAGGAAACCATCAATCAGGTATTCCGGTGTTTTCATACGGTCAAAAGTTCTTCCGCCCTTCTCGGGTATAAAAATGTGGAAGTCCTGTCTCATCATATGGAAAACATGCTGGGTAAGGTCCGGGACAGGGAAATCAGTGTCAACTCCGAACTTGTGGATATCATCTTTCACGGTGTCGGTATTATCAGGGATCTGGTGAAGATAATCGAGACCTGTCAGGATAATAAGGATTGTCTTATTAAGAATTTCCAGTCATACAAATTAACTTCCTATATAAGGCTGATAGAAAGAATTACCCGGGAATACAAAAATAAAAAGGTCGGTGAGATTCTGAAGGATATGGGTTCCCTTTCCGATCAGGCTCTCGAGAAGATTCTGAAAAGGCAGGAGCAGGAAGAGGACGCCGTTTTCGGGCAGATTGCTCTGGAGGAGAAAGCGGTCAGAGAGGAGGACCTTAACAAAGCTCTGCAGGAGCAGTCGCGTAGCCGCACCAAACAGAGCTTCGTCAGGGTCAGTTCCGATCGGCTCAACAGCCTTGTCGACATGGTGGGGGAGCTGGTGGTCAATCAGTCCATGATCAGGCAGCATCTGAGTCACGGGCGGGGGGAGAGTCTTTCCGAGCAGGATATAAAGCAGCTGGAGGGGGTCACCACTTCCATCAAGGATCTGGTCCTTTCCATGGGCATGGTTCCCCTGGGAGAGATGTTCCATAAGCTGCGGGTGGTGGTCAGAAATACTTCGCGCGACCTGAACAAAGTCGTCTCCTTTGAAACCCGGGGAGAGGATACCGAGATGGACAGAAGTCTGGTGGAATCGGTTTACGACCCCCTTGTCCATATGGTAAGGAACGCGGTCAGCCACGGTATCGAGAGTCCCGATGAGAGGGCCGCCGCCGGAAAAGCGAAAGTGGGGCAGGTGGAAATCTCCGCCGAGTATCGGGGGAACGGGGTGGAAATCACCCTGAAGGATGACGGCCGGGGGATTGATCCGGAGAAAATCGTGGACAAGGCTATTGCCCTGGGATGGGTGGAGCCTTCCCGGAGAGCCGCCTGCATTAAGGACGAAGCCTTTGTCTACTCCCTCATCTACAAACCCGGTTTTTCCACGAAGGACAAGGCGGACAGTATATCCGGCCGTGGTGTGGGTATGGATGTGGTCATGCAGAACATCGACAGAATCAACGGGAAGGTGGAGATTCAATCCAAGGTGGGAGAGGGATCGGTATTCAAAATCAAGCTCCCCCTGACCCTGGCCATTATCGACGGATTCGTGACGAGGATAATGGACGAATCCTATGTCATCCCCTTTGAAGCGGTGGAAGAGATCCTGGTGGATAAGGAACTCAGGCTGATCCCCACCGAGGGGGATGAACCGATGGGTGAGTCGAGGGGGAAGTATTTTCCCGTAGTCGATTTTCACCAGCTTCTCACGGGAGAGAAGGGCCGTTACGAAGGGAAGACCCTTTATTTGCTGATAAATTACGACAATACCCAGTTTGCCATACCGGTCAATGCCGTTCTCGGCAAGCAGGAGATTGTCATTAAGAATCTGAACGAACTGACCCGGAGGCAGAAACTCTTTTACGGGGGAACGATTTTCGGGGACGGTTCCATCGGATTTATTCTGGATATCGAAGAGATCATTGACAGGTTTAACCGGATCGGCGGAAAGAAGCCGTTCGTAGATGATCGGGAGGTTAATAATGAATAGCAGAAGGAAATTGAGTCTGGCCCTCAGGATTATAGGCATAACGCTTATACTTCTTGTCCTTATTTTCACCATGCTGACCTATCTTGTGTCAACGAAAATTAAAGAGGGTGTTTTTGAGCTGCAGGCGCAGAATGTCCTCCGTTCCGCCAGGGAGGTAAGCGCGTCTCTTGACGAGATCGTCGGCGGGCTCTCCCGCAGGCTTTATCTTTTCTCCGGTACCAAGAGGATGATCGACAGTATTGAAAACCGCAACAGGGAGGCCATGGCTTCCATCTGCCGGGATTCCTTTGAATCGGAAGACTATTTTGACAATATAACCATAATCGACGGCAGGGGAAAAGTCCTCATGAGCTACCCTGACGAGGGCCTTATAGGAAGGGACCTTGAGGGAGAGGATTCCTTCCGGAAAGCCCGGGAGGTGGAGAAGGGTAGTTATGTCTCCGGCAGGGGAAAAATATCGCCCTTTACCGGCGAGCCGGTATTCTATATAAGCACGGCCATATGGGACGGAAATGTTTTCCTGGGCGTTTATCTGGCCTCTATCAATCTGAACAAGTTTTCCGAGATGCATATCAAGCCCCAGAAGTACGGGAGCACAGGCTATGCCTATCTGATGGACGACAAGGGAATCGTTCTGGGACATCCGACTCTTTCTCTGGTGGAATCCAGTCTCTGGGACTACGATTTCACCAAGGAGATCATCCAGTCGGCCGACAGGGAAGGGCAGGTTCACTACGAATGGTCCGACGGCTGGAAATACGCTTTCTATTCCAAAATGGACAGTGTGCCCTGGATCGTCGCCGCCTCTATTTATGATGACGATCTTCTGGCTCTGTCCCGTCTCCTTCAGCAGAATATCATTATCATATCCCTGGTCTCCCTCGTCGTCATGGGAGTTATCCTGATGCTTTCGGTCTATTTCTTCGTGGGACGCCCCATCAGCCGGATCAGCATGCGTATCTCCGACGGTTCGGAACAGCTGGAATCGGCCTCCTACCAGATCTCATCGTCGAGTCAGCAGCAGGCCTCTTTTGCCACGGAACTGGCTTCCAGTGTGGAGGAGATCTCCTCAAGCATCGAAGAGCTTCAGTCCGTGGTGGAAATGAATACGAAAAATATCAACCAGAGCGAACTGATGATGCGCGATACGAATGACGGGGCCAAACAGGTCAGCGGCCAGATGGAGGAGCTGAAGGAAGCCCTTCTGGAGATCAATGAGAACAGCCAGCAGATAGTGAAGATCATCAAGGTGATCGAGGATATCGCTTTCCAGACGAATATCCTGGCCCTGAATGCCGCGGTGGAAGCCGCCCGGGCGGGGGATGCGGGAAGAGGATTCGCCGTGGTGGCCGATCAGGTGAAGGATCTGGCCCAGAAGAGCGCCGGTGCCGCCAGCGAGACGGCCATGCTTATTGAAAAGGCCATAAGCAGCGTGGACAAGGGCGAGGCCCTGGGCGAGAAGGTGCTGGAGATTCAGCTGAAATCGGGCGAGATGACCCAGAAAGTGGCGACCCTGCTGGATGACGTCAACCGTTCCAGCCAGGAGCAGATGAGGGGCATCAATCAGATCACCGCGGCCATAACCCAGACGAATCAGGGCGTTCAGCAGTCCGCCGCCAGTACGGAGGAGACGGCCGCCGCCAGCGAGGAGCTGCTCAGCCAGGCCGGTGAACTGAACGGAATGGTCGATGAGCTGAACCTGCTAGTCAAGGGGAAGTTGGAAGCGGTGCAACGGCGCGAGCCGCCCTCTGTCGAAACGAAGGAAGTGGCCAAGAGGATTATCAGTGAAAAACCGGTGATTCCCGAGAAGATAGAACCGCCGAAGAAGGCGGAGAAAAAAGCCAAGGACGTGATTCCCTTTGACGAGGATTTCGAAGAGTTTTAGAAAGGGGGCAGAACATGACGGAACGAACAGGTTCGGCAAAGTATCTTGTTTTCTCCCTGGGAAACGAGTTTTACGGCATTCCCATAGAATCGGTCAGGGAGATTATCCGCTTCGATCGGCTTACTCCGGTTCATGATTCCCACGACTATATCATGGGAGTTATCAATCTAAGGGGGAAAATCATACCCGTCCTTGATCTGAGAATGAAGTTGGGTATGGATTTCCTGGATTATTCGGATAAAACCGTATTGATTATCATTGATGTGTCGGGAAAGAACGGCCCGTTTCAGACGGCCCTGTCGGTGGATGCGGTTCACGAGGTGGTTTCTCCCGGGGATAAGGATCAGGAAAGTATTCCCGATATTGGCATGAAGCTGAAAAGGGATTTTCTGACGGGCATTATCAAGAGCAGCGACAGAATGACCATGGTGCTCAATATGAACCGTATCGTCACATCCGACGAAGTGGTTCATCTGCAGGGCGGTCCGGAAGAATGATTAAAGTTCTCATCGTGGATGATTCGGCCCTGGTCCGGCAGTTTTTGAGCAAGGGGCTGGAGGAATTCGATGATATTGAAGTGGTGGGGATGGCTCCCGATCCTTATGTGGCCCGGGAAATGGTGGTGGAAAAGAAGCCCGATGTGATGACTCTGGATATAGAGATGCCCCGTATGGACGGACTGACTTTCCTCAGCAAGCTCATGGCCTATTTCCCCCTTCCGGTGATTATTGTCAGTTCCGTGACCACACGGGATAACCAGGCGGCTATCAAGGCTCTGGAAATGGGAGCCTTTGACGTGGTGAACAAACCGGGGGGTAGTATCTCGGTCAAGGAAGTGATCGGGGATATCGTCGGGAAAATCCGGCAGGCTTATAAAGTGAAAGCGACCTTCCTCACCCGTAGAAAGGCTATTTCCGCCCTGACGGTCACCCGGAAGGCAGATCCCCGGGAGAAGGAGTACCTTTCGGGGGTGAAAACCACCGGTGTTTATGTGGCCATAGGGAGTTCCACCGGCGGTACGGTGGCTCTGGAGTATATCCTGTCCCAGCTTCCGCCCTATCTCCCTCCGCTTCTAATCGTCCAGCACATGCCCCTGAATTATACCGCCCCCTTTGCCGAGCGGCTGAACAGTATAAGCTCCCTTACGGTTAAGGAATCAAGGGAGGGGGAGGTTCTCCAGGCGGGCCATGCCTATATTGCCCGGGCCGGAGTGCATATGCGCTTTGCCCGGCGGGGGACTTCGGGTATGCTGGTGCATGAGGACAGCGAGAAGGTCTCCTATCAGAAACCCGCCGTGGATGTTCTGTTTCAGAGTATGGCGGAAGGGGCGGGCAAAAACGTTCTGGCCATAATACTCACGGGAATGGGAAGCGACGGGGCGAGGGGAATGCTGGACCTGAAGAAGGCCGGAGCCATGACCGTGGCCCAGGACGAAGCGACATCCGTCGTGTGGGGCATGCCGCGGGCCGCCGTCAAATGCGGGGCCGCCGACCGGGTGCTTTCCCTTGATAAGATTCCCCGGGAGATCATTCAGTTCTCCCTGGGACACCGGGAACTCTAGAGAGCGGAGAGTCTCTCAAATCTTAAGTATAACATAATGAATAGTTTATTATATTTTACTGAAAATAATGGGAATATTCTTACAAAGTTGTTATATTAAGAGGCGAAATCAGGAGGAATTTCATGACAAAAAAGATTTTAATACTTACGATTGCCGTTGCGGCTGTGTTCTCTTTGAGCGCCCAGTCATCGGTTAAGGGAATTTCCGTCAATGGATTAACCGGTCTTATGACCACGCCTACCGCCCGTATCGGCTGGGAAAAATCCGATGTGGGACTGGATTTCGGTTATACCTATCTCGGTGCTGACGGAGACGTCACCCATGTGCCCCGCCTGACTCTGAGCCTTTTTGAAAAGCTCGAAGTGGCCGGCGCGTTTGCCATGGGCGAAAGAGGAACAGGTGTCGACGATAACGGCTTTATGCTGGCCGGTAAATTCCAGTTCTACCGTTCCGGCGGTTCGTCCCTGGCGGCGGGAATGGATTTTTCCAATTACGATTATGATAATAATTCCGGAGATCCGGAAAGACTTGTAAGACCCTTCATCGTGGCTACCTACAGCGGCGACTTCTTCGAGGCTCCCGCCATAACCAGTATGGCCTTCGGATGGGATCTGGACGACGGAGACGACGACGGCCTGGATTTTGAGAACTTCAATTACTCCATGGGCTTTGAAATGTCCCTCTTTCCCAAGACTTTCAAGAATTATATCTTCTGGATGAGCGATTTCTCCAACTACAGCTTTGGACGTTACGGCGATAGAAGTACGGCAGGTTTGTCCTTGGCCCGCGGTATTTTCAACTCCGGCATCAGAATCGATCCTATCAAAAACAGCCAGTATAAATTCGTTATCGATGTAGTCGGTACCGACCTTCTCGATACCAACCGGGGCTTCATGCTGGACGCCACTTTCGGTCTGGCCCTTTAGTCTGTCTCCTCCCTGCCCGGAATTGATTAAAGCCGAACAGAATGTTATCCTGTTCGGCAGGGACTTCCCGCGGGGAGTCCACTTCGTGTCAGGGAGGGACGATTGTGTCCAATGTGGTATTAAAAGCGGAAGATCTGAACGGTTATCTAACCGAGGATGATCAGAAAAATCTGGACTCCATGAATGTGCTTTACAAGAAGGCAATGGAGTGTTACGCCCGTTTAAACAAGGGTGAGGGAAATTCGGCTGCCGAAGAGGCGGAACGGAATAAAATCATTTCCCTTTACGAGGAAATGGGCAACCTCATGCAGGATATCACAAGCAAAGAGGGAGCCCTGAAGGTGTACTCCTTCGAGACTCCCCAGATCAAGCACGGGGAAGTCTCCCGTCTTATTGCCAAACTGAGGGATGTACGAACCGGTCACGATGAGTTCGTCTACTATGTGCAGAGGGCTTTCGAGCTTCTTTTCAGTCTGGCCTGGCAGGGCGAGGGGTATAAAAAAAACCACCTCGTCGTTAAAACGCCCGTTACCATGCCCGTACAGAACTATGCGGTTCATAAAATCCCCAATGTGGATCATGAAATAGAGGATACCGTCATGTGCGTTATGCTCAGGGGAGCCCTTCTTCCCAGCATGATCCTCTCCAAGGAGATACAGGAGTACTCTTCCACCGGCTATGTGACTCCCTTCGCTCTTTTCAAGATCAAGAGGGATGAAACGAAAATGAAAGAGGATATGGAGTATATCCTCGATCTGGAAAAATCCTATTTCAACCTGGAAGAGCTGGACGGAAAAAATCTTGTCTTCGCCGATCCCATGAACGCCACGGGAGGCAGTTTCGTTACCATTATCAAGTATCTGCTTGACCAGGGGGTTAAACCTAAATCCATCAAGGTCCTGAATGTTATCTCCGCCCTGAAAGGTTCTCTGCAGATTGTAAGAGCCGTGGAGGGTGTGACGGTTTATACTCTGTGGATGGATCCCATCCTCAATGAGGCGGCCTATATCCTCCCCGGACTGGGCGATGCGGGCGACCGGCTTAACGGCGTGGACCTTCCCGATAAACCAAGAAATATGATTCAGCTCATCGCCGATTACGGTTCCAATATGGCATCCCTCTACAGGGATCAGGTCAGGAAAATTGAAGAGACCATTCTCGGCTAGGCTTCTTTTCCTCTTCTTCGTGTTTGCCGCCCTCTTCTCTTGCGCCGGCACTCCCGAGGGGGAGCATCTGGCCGACGATTATTACAATCTGGCCCGGGAATTTCACCGGCTGGGAATTTATGACCGGGCCGAGAAATATTACCTGATCTGTCTGGACCGGGAGCCCGAGGGGCGTGATGCCCTTTATAATCTGGCCCTTGTCTATCTGGAAACGGGGAATCCCGATAAAGCTCTGCCGTTTCTGGAAAAGCTCTTCTCCTTTGACGGGAACAACCTGGTCATTATGGATGCTCTGGGAATCGCCTATTCTCTGAAGGAGGAGTGGGACGAATCCCTCTCCTGGTATGACCGGGTTCTGGCAATTTTCCCCTGGGACAGCACGGCCTTATACAACAGCGCCCTTATCCTTTCCGATCAGGAAAGACCCGGGGAGGCTCTGGAAAGGCTCGACCGGCTCTGGACCAGGGATAAATCCTACCGGACAGCCATCGCCCTCTGGGAGAGGACGGAAGAGCGGACGGCGGAAATCAGGGGGGAGTATCTGGAGTCGGCCGTAACGGAGGATGAAGAGCAGAGGGTGGACCTGATGAAACGGAAGTTCACATTCTGCCTCGCCCAGAACAGAGAGGATGAAGCCCTGGCCCTGGCGGAAGAACTGAAAGAAAAAGATCCTGAGCAGGAAGGATGGTACTGGTTCAAGGAGGGGGAGCTCCTTCTCAGACAGTACCGGACGGAAGAGGGCCTTGCTTCTGTCAGGGAGGCTTTCCGCAAAGGCTTTCACCGTGAGAGTGATATCTCCGCTCTGGCGGAGCAGCTGGCTCCCAACTACCGGAATATTATTCTGGAGATGGAAGAACTCTATTTTCCAGAGAACGAAGGCGATGTTAATTAATTGTTAACTTAAGCCGATGATATAAATGAGTCTTTCCTTCCGGGAAGACATGCCGTATTTTGAGAAAGGAAAAATCATGAATCGAAGCCGAACAATCAGTTATACACTAATGCAGCTGGCTCTGTCTCTGTATTTTATCGTCCTGGGCATTCAGGAAGTCAGCGGGTCGCAGCAGTCCGATCTGGTCAGGGGTGTCAGTTCTCTTTTCTCAGGCAATCCCACCATGGACAGCAATGTTCAGATGATCATCGGCATCATTGCCCTTGTCTCGGGAGCTCTGATGCTTCTGGGGGTCTTCCAGCTCGTCAAGGGACGGGCTGTGGATATGTTCATTGCGGTAATCTTTCTCTTTTGGCTGGTCCGGATAGTGTATGTCCGGTTTATTCTGGAAATGAACCTTGTTTCGGGAACCCTGTCTTTTTATCCCAACCTTGAAGAGTGGCTTCTTTCCCTGTCCCACGATATCCTGGTCCTCTGCTCCACATTTATCATAATGCAGCTACACAGAGAATAATCAGATCGTATTGGGAACGGGGGCTTCGTTTTTCCTGTAAAGATATTTGAAGGGATGAATATCCAGGGCGTTGGGATACCATCCTCCCAGGAACCGGAGATCAAGCATATGGATCGCCGGGAAGTGTGCCAGGGGCAGGATTTCTCCTGTTTCCAGAAGATATTTTTCGGCCTGGCTTAACTCTCCAAACCGGTTTTCCTCTCCCGTCTTGCCCGAGTCTTTCAGAAGATCATCAAATTCCCTGCTCTTGAAAGAGGCGTCGTTGAAACTGCTCTGCGACTGCCACATTTGAAGAAACGTCATGGGATCGGCATAATCACCCGCCCAGGAAAGATGCCCCAGGGTATATCCCGGCTCCGCCAGGGAGTCGTAATAGTCGGCGGCGGGAATGGTCTCTATCCTCACCGTCGTATCCAGCGCCTCTTCCCAGTACTGCTTCATCCAGATGGGAACGGGATCGCCCCAGAGGCCGGCGGGAATCCTGACAACGATTTCGGGCAGCCCCTTGCCGCCGGGAAATCCGGCCTTATCCAGCAGCTTCATCGCCTCCTCTTCGTTCCGGACCATGGGGCCGGCCGGTACGGGATAGTCGCCGATGGGAGGGACCAGCGTATGGGCCGGAATGAGCTGCTGGCTGTATATTTTATCCCAGGGGAGCAGAAGGGCCAGAGCTTTCCGGACATTACCCCTGTTCCAGGGGGTATCTCTGTTATTGAAATAGTAATAGGTCGTTCCGAAGAGGGGGGACATGACCATACCGTTGGGATTGGTCAGCAGGTTCGTACTGTAGCCTGACATTATCCAGTCAAGCTCGAAACGGTTGAATTTGGCCATGACGGCCTGGGGATCCCGGTTCATGGTTACTTCAATCGTCTCTATATCAATACTGTCCCTGTCCCAGTAGTAGGGGTTGGCTTCCAGAACGATACGGTCAGGTTCGCTTGATCGTATGCGGTAGGGACCGGTAACGGGTATATTTCTTACCCTGGACCAGTCGTCAATATTCTGCATGACCGGATGGACCGGCACGAAACTGAAATGGCAGAGAATACTTAGAAGCTGGGGAGCGGGCTCATTCAGGGTAACCAGCAGCTCGTTATCCTTTACCGCCTTAATGCCGACTTCCTCCTCGCTTGCCCGGCCGCTGCGGTAATCTGCCGCTCCGGAAATGACATCGAGGAGTGAGGAAAAATAGGAACCGCTTTCGGGTGAGAGGCATTTGAGCCAGCTGGACCGTATCTGCTGTGCCGTGACTTTATCGCCGTTGCTGTAGCGGGCGTCTTCTCTCAGGTAAAAAGTCCAGGACAGTTTATCATCGGAGAGCTTCCACCAGGCCGCCAGGCCGGGAAGGGGTTTCATGGTGGAGGGATGGTAGGTAACCAGCCCCTCGTAGAGGCCTGTGAAAAGCTGGGCTTCCGTCGTATTGACCGCTTTATGGGGATCCAGCTGGATGGAACCGGAACCGAGATAAAGGCTGAGCATGTCCTCTTCGGCCTGCAGGGCGTACAGAGAGGAGAAGAGCAGAAAAAGCGGCAGAAATCTTTTAAGCAAAGGGTTACTCCTTGAAATTATGAGACGCAGAGGAGGGAGAGAATCTTTTTATAGTCCTCGCTTCTGAGCGGCTTTATGAATACATCGTCGAAGCCGCAGGACTTCAGATGATCAATCATGGAATCGTCGCTGGTGATGGCGATGAGAGGCGTGGTTATTCCCAGGGAACGGGCTTCCTTGACGAGAACATCACCGTTCATTCCCGGCATGTACTGATCCAGAATAATGACGTCGAACTGGTGAAGCTTCATGGAATTCAGCGCTGTCCTCCCGTCTTCGGCGAGGAAACAGTCAATCCCGGCCTTCCTGCACTGGATTTCCATAATTTTTCTATTGGTGAATTCATCTTCCGCATAGAGAATTTTACCCATACGTACCTTCCCGCTTCTCATCTATTATAATACATCTTATCGGGATTCATGTTTTTTTTCCACAATAAATTGTTAAGAACGGTAAAAAAGGTTTTCCGTCTTTACGATTCCCCGTAAAAAGGGGAAATATCCTGTTTCCCGCCTATGTTGCCCTTTACAGGAACGGAATAATGGCCGATTTTTGTAAGAGGGAAGGACCGCAAGGGGCCGGACCTTAAAGGGATAACAGGGATGATCATGAAAAAATACAAAGCAGCCTTACTCGTTCTCCTCTTCTGCGTCGGGGGGCTTTCCGCCGAAGAGGTGCAGTTTGCCTTTCGTCTGGAAGATGAATATACCATGACGGAGCGGGCCGATTACAGCAAGAGGGTCAACGGGGTCTACCAGGGGTATGTCAACCGGGAAATACGGGGTGCCTTCCGTTCCAGGGAGGAGGAGCCGGGCGTCTTTCATGTGGAGGGAACATGGTTCCGCGCGCGGGAGATCCGAAAGGACGGACTGCTCAATGCCCTTCCCCTTGAACGGGTGGAGAAGGCTGAATTCATTCAGGACAGTCTGGGAAACACCCGGGTTTCCGGGCCCTTTCCCATTCTCAGAAATTTTCCCCGCTTTCCCAACGAACCGGTCGGACCGGGCGACAGCTGGGAAGCCCCCCTGGAAATGGTCATTTTCGATCAGGCGGGAGATCTGACGGCGGAACTTTCCCTTTACTGCGGTTATACCTACCAGGGGACCGATGTCTACAAAGAGAGACCGGTTCATGTCATTCAGGCCCAGTATGCCGTAAGGAAACGGGGTTACGACAGGAATATCGGGCTGATTATCGACGATGTCCAGGGTTCTCACCGAGTGACCTTGATGATTGATCAGGAGACTATGAGCCCCATCCTGGCCAGGGACAGTTTCCAGGAAAACTGGGTCTATAAGGGAGGCCGGCGGGAAGAGTACAAGGGGTTCAATCTTGTTTTCTACGAAGGCATAACCGGTATGGACCGTCCCGGTCTCCTCGACTCTCTGGCCAGGGGGCTGGGAGACGGCGCCGTACTGGCCAAGACCGATCCGTCCCCCGCCGGGGAAGGCCGGGGGGAAGGTTCCGACGGGAGCGAAACGGATCCCGCCGGGGAGGACTCATCTTCCCGGGGACAGGGGCTCCCTCTACCCGATGCAGCTGAACTGGCCGAAAGGGATAAATCCCTCTTCGAGCAGGATGTAACCCTCTACGAGAGGGAAGAGGGCGTCGCTCTCTCTTTGAACAATCTTCATTTTCTCCCCGATCAGGCTGTGATCCTGGCACAGGATTATCCCCTGCTGGACAGGATCGCACAGATGCTCAAGTCCGTACCAGACAGAACGCTTCTGGTCAAGGGCTATACAGCCGATGTGGGTTCCATGGAGTCCCAGATGGTCCTCTCCCAGGAGAGAGCCAGGGTCGTGGTGGATGAAATGGTGTCCCGAGGGCTGGAGGCGGACCGTTTTGTTTTTATAGGTCTGGGGGGAGCGGAGCCGCTGGGAGACAACGGCACCGAAGAGGGCAGGAAACTCAACCGGAGGGTCGAGATCGTCATTATGGAGGACTGATCAGCCCGGGAAGCCGCCCCCCCCCCGGGCTTTCTCTCAGCTCAGTTCGATGGTGAACGCCGCCCGGAATGTCTTGCCGGGAGCCAGAGGAAGCAGGCCTTCCTTTTCTCGCCAGTCACCCGAGTCGCCCTCGGTCGAATCCACTCCGTACCAGGGTTCCAGACAGATAAAAGCCCCTTCGGGACCTCCCTTCTTCCAGATGCCGAAATAGGGGAATCCGGTAAAATCCATCGTAACCTTTCTTGAGCTCCCCGGCGTCATCAGGGTTATGTGGTTTGATTGAACGTCATCCAGGATCAAAGCCCCCCGGTTGAAAAGTTCATGGGTCAGGGAGATGGTGTCCTCATCATTGAGCAGGTCTTCTCTTTCTCCGGTGAGAAGATCTTTTTTAAGGCGGCGGGAAAGGGTCTCTTTCTTCTCGAATACCAGACGGTACTCCTCAAAGGCCCGATCTGCCTCCAGGGGACAGCGGAATGCCGGGTGGGCCCCCAGAGAGAAAAGCATCTCGGCCTCTGAGCGGTTCGTTACGGCGTATTCCATGGTTAGGGTCGAGGAGGAGAGCCGGTAGGTCAGGTCCAGTTCGAAGTCATAGGGATAGCTTGCCTTTGTTTCCCCGTCGGAGAGGAGACGGAACGTGAGAAAATCCACTCCCCTGTCCGCCAGGGCAAAGTCCTTACGGCGGGCAACACCGTGGGAGGCAATTTCGTAGGATTTCCCGTCAAGGGTATATGAACCCCCGGGAACACCGCCTATGAGGGGGAACAGCAGGGGTGACTGGCCGGTCCAGGACTTCTCATCCCCCTGCCAGAGATACTCCCGGCCCTCGAGCTGAAAACTGGTCAGTTCCGCTCCCTTCTCCTTGACCTCTATCTTCAGCCGGTCCTTTTCAAGCGTGTGATTCATTATTATCTCGCCAGCCATCCGCCATCCACGTTGATGACGGCACCGTGGATATAAGCCGCGGCGGGAGAACAGAGAAACAGAACCGTTCCCGCGATGTCGTCCGCATTGCCCCAGCGTCCGGCGGGAATTCTTTCCAGTATCTGGCGGCTGCGCGTATCGTCGTTTCTCAGCGCTTCGGTGTTGTCCGTATCGATGTAGCCGGGAGCCACGGCGTTCACGTTTACCCCTTTGGACGCCCATTCACAGGCCAGGGCTTTCGTCAGCTGGCCGATGGCGCCTTTGCTTGAGGAGTACCCGGGAACGTTGATTCCTCCCTGGAAAGTAAGAAGAGAGGCGGTATTGACGATCTTACCGTAGCCTCTTTCCACCATGTCCCGGCCGAATTCGCGGGAGAGCAGGAAGGGGGCATCGATATTGACCTTCATGACGCTGTCCCAGTACTCATCGGGGTGTTCCGCCGCCGGTTTACGCAGGATCGTGCCCGCATTGTTTATGAGAATATCCACGGGGGGATGGTTTTTCTTGATTGATTCGACCAGGGAATAAAGAGCTTTTCTGTCCCCCAGGTCGCAGGGGTAGGCCGTTGCCTTAACCCCCATGGAGGCGATGCTCGTGATAACCTCATCTTTTTCGGAAATGCTGGCGGATACGGCGATGATATCGGCTCCCGCACCGGCCAGGGCTTCCGCTATGGCCCGTCCGATTCCCCGTTTGGCTCCCGTAACCAGGGCCGTTTTTCCCTGTAAATCAAAGTCCAGCAGATTTTTCATTTCACATTCCTTTTATTGGTTGTTTTATGCCATAGAATAGCATAAGTGCCGTCGGCCCGGCTATAGGATCTCGCCCTCCCCGGGGGGAGATATTTTTATTCGTAGAAATATTCCGGAAGGGTTCTGACTCTTTCCAGAGCTTCCCTGCGGCTGGTGACTTCCAGCTTAGAATAAATCGTGCTGATGTAGTTCCTGATCGTCTGATCTCCCACATGGATTTTGTCGGCTATTTCTCCGTTGGTGAGCTCGCTGAGCATATAGCGCAGAATCTGCTTTTCCCGGGGACTCAGCTCGCCGTACCAGAGGGGCATCTCCCGGCGGCTGCTGCGAAAAGCATCCTTTTCGTTATCGTAGACATGGTTTATAAGACTGCCGGCCACTTTGGGAGAAATAAGAATGGAGCCGGCCGCCACGGCCTTAATGCTGGATACCAGCATGGGGGGATCGATATTTTTAAGCATGTAGCCTTCCGCCCCGGCGGTCATGGCCTCTTTGACGTAATCGTCGTCTTCGAAGGTCGTGAGCATGATAATCTTCACATGGGGTGATCTTTTCTTTATGGCGCGGACGGCGGCCACACCGTCCATGACGGGCATGCGGACGTCCATGAGGATAATCTGGGGATCCATCGCTTCGTAATTTTTCAAGGCGTCATCTCCGTTCTCCGCGATTCCCACTACCTTGATATCCTCATTCTGGTTCTCCAGTACGATTCTAAGGCTTTCGAGGAAAAGACGCTGATCGTCCACCAGCATCAACCGGATTATTCCGTCCATAGGGCCTCCCCGTAATTTTCGGGCATGCGGGCCCGAATCATGAAGCCGCTCTTCAAATTCACCGCTTCCAGTTCACCGCCGACTTCGGCCAGCCTTTCGGACATGCCCGAGAGCCCCACTCCCTCTACTATTTTCTCTGCGCCGCGCCCGTTGTCCTCTATGACGGTGAGCCAGCTATCTTTCTCTTTCCAGAAATGGATATCTATCTGAGTGGCCATCCCGTGGCGGAAGGCATTTGTCATTCCCTCCTGGATAATTCTGTAGAGCGCTTTGGTCTGCCGCGTGTCCAGGCCGTCGGGGAAATAGGTATAATCCACTCTGACTTCCACCGAAGAGAGCTGCTCGAAGGTCTCCGTCAATTTCTGAATCAGCCTTATGGGGGCTTCCCTTTCTATATGGGAAGAATGGAGACTCCTGAGGGTCGTCCTCGCTTCGGCTATTCCCTTTTCTATCTGCACTTTCGACTCCTTGAGGATCTCCTCGAGGCGGGCGTCATTCCTGTTTTCCATGGAAAGGACGGCCTGTACGATCATGAGCTGATTGGTCATGGTGTATCCCACGATGTCGTGAATCTCCCGGGATATGCGCCGGCGCTCCTTGTTTATTCCCTCCGATTCCATTTGGACGGCATGGCTCTGGTAGTCCAGATTCACTTCGGTGAGCCGGTTTAGCGCCCTGTCCAGGCGGGTGAGGTCTTTTCTGTTCTGCTCCAGCTTGAGCGTCCTCTGCTTGAGCAGAACGGCCATGATGAGGATGGTGAACAGAAAAAGCCCCATAAGGAGCAGGGAATAGCGTCCGGGTGAGGCGACGGTGACGTCCCATGATTGATTTTCCCCCTGGGAGGAGAGAATGATAATCGATAGGAGAAGGGAGAGGAATATGCCCTCTCTGAAATCCAGGTAGAAGACGGCCTCTATGATGATAAGGCCGGTAAGGTACATTTCCGGTGCGTAATAGCTGCCCAGGGGATAACCGAGCAGCAGGGTGGTTAAGAAACGCAGGAGTATGAGAACCAGGCTGGCCCGGCTGTTTTCCAGGAAGAATCCGGCGATGGAGCAGAGAAGGGAGAAGAGCAGTAAAGCGGTAAACTGATGGGACCAGTGGGCGGGTAGGAATAATCCCTCCTCAAGGCTCCGGTAGTCCCAGTACAGGGCGACATGTATGGCCAAAGCCAGGATCAGGAGGAAAAGGGAGTATCCCTTATGAAATAGGTATTTTCGGCCGGCGGAAGTCATCGTAGGAGGATTATACCATAAAATCCTGCCGGAGCCGATCCTTATTGCCATGTCCTGCGGTTCTGTCAGCCCTTGATCGCTCCCGCGGTCAGTCCTTCGATGAATTGTTTGGACATCATCAGATAAAGGGCCATGACCGGGACCGCGGAGAGGGTGAGCACGGCGAGAATCCGGGACCAGTCTGTCTGGTATTGTCCGAAGAGCCGGGTCACACCGAGAATCAGCGTTTTATGCTCTTCCCGGTTAATAAACAGCAGGGGAAACCAGAGGTCGTTCCAGAAGGGAACGAGATTGAATATGGCCACCGTCCCCAGGGCCGGGCGCAGCAGAGGAACCAGAATCGATCGGTATATGCGGAACCGCCCCGCCCCGTCTATGGTGGCGGCCTCCGTCAGATCGTCGGGAATCTGGCGTATGAATTCGCTCAGAACGAATACGGCGATAGGCATTCCCATGGCAACATATACGGGGTAAAGGCTCCAGAATGTATTGAGAAGTCCCAGCGTATTGATTATCTGCAGAAGATTAATACTCCCTATGCGGATGGGGAACATCATTCCGGCGATGATGAAGCCGTATATCCATCGGGAGGCTTTGCTTTTCCAGTTGACCAGAGCATAGGCGGCCAGGGAACCGAAAAAGAGTATCAGCAGTATGGAGCCGATGGTGACCAGCAGGGAGTTGCGGAAATACAGGGGGAATTCGCTGTTTTTCAAAACCGTCAGATAACTCTGGAAATTCCACTTAGGGGGAAGCCAGAAGGGATTTTTGTAAATGTCCAGCTTCATTTTCAGAGAGTTGATAATCATGGTCCAAACGGGGAAGAGGACCATAAGCGTCCAGAATCCCAGGAAGATATGGGGCAGTATATTTTTCTCTTTTCCTCTCTCTTTCATCATTTTTCCTCCCGGTTGGCTATACTCATTATGAGAGCGACTCCCACGGCCAGCAGCAAAAAGGTCAGGGTGGCCACGGCCGCTCCCATTCCCCTGTCCGGAATGCCCACGGGATGCTGGCCGGCTATGCCGATGCGGTAGAAGAAGGTTCCCATTATATCGGTGGCGAATTGGGGCGCCCCGTTAACATTCTCCATGGCGAAGACGACATCGAAGGCGTTGAAGTTGTTCACGAAGGTGAGAATGGCCACTATCCCTATGATGGGGCGGAGCAGGGGGAGCTTGATTTTCCAGAACATTTTCCAGGGGGATGCCCCGTCGATGGCCGCCGCTTCGAAGAGATCCTCGGATATGTTCTGAAGGCCGGCGAGGAACATCATCGTAGGCATTCCCACCCATTGCCAGGAGGATACGAGGGAGATTGTTACAAGGGCCGTATTCGGTTCCCCCAGCCAGGCGAAGGGTTCCGCCATCAGGCCCAGCTTACCAAGGAGAAGGTTCAGAGCGCCCCACTGGGGATTGAGGATAAGCTTCCAGAGGTAACCGGTTACGAGAATGGAGAGCGTGGCGGGAAGGAAGATCACCGTCCGGTAGAAGTCGCTTCCCTTCAGGCCCTTGCTGGTCAGAAGATTGGCGAAGAGAAGACCCAGCACATTCTGTATGACCATGTGGATCCCGAAAAAGACCCAGGTATTTTTAAAGGCGCCCCAGTAGCGTTCGGAAATCTGGGGATCCTTGAATAGTCGGATATAGTTGTCAAAACCGATAAACCGGGTAAGCTCGAATCCCGAACCGGTGAAGAAGGAAAGCCTGAGCGAATTCAGGAGAGGATAAGCCATAAAAAAGGTGTAGACGAGCAGGGCGGGAAGAAGGTAGAACACCCACGTCCAGTTTCTCCCTTTTCTTTTTCTGTTTGTTTTCTCGGATAACATGATGAGTCCTCGGAATAGCTCCGCCCCTTACGGGAGAGACGGAGCTTTTTTTTAGGTGATCTATTGAATTTTTACTGAGCGGGCGGATACCATTGGGCCAATCCTTCGGCGAAGGCGTCGGCGGCCTGCCTGGGAGTCAGCTCGTCGGTAAGCACTTCGATAGAGCCGTTCATCATCAAGTCGTAACCGCTGGGCGTTCCGCCCAGGAGTTCGGGCCATGCCCAGCGGACATCGGTTCCCCGTCCCTTGTTCATCGCCAGGAAGCTGTTGGCATGGGCATCGGGGATATCGATGGCATTGGAGGACATGGGAAAAAACCCCGTAGGCAGATATTCGGCCAGAACCTTGGCTCCCTCTTCCGTACTGAGCCAGGCGAGGAAAGCCTTGGCTTCTTCGGGATGCTCCGTCGCCGTGTTCATGGTCATGCCCGCATCGGCGTGGAAGCAGACATAACCCTTGTCTCCCTTGTGGGGAACGGGGGGAGGGAAGACATCCCATGCGAAGTCTACGCCGTCATAGGTTCCGATGGACCAGGACCCGTCGAAATACATGGCCGCCTGCCCAGTGGCGAAAAGGGCGTTTGAGTCGTTATATCCCAGCGCTTTGTATCCGGAAGGCAAATAGGGCTGCAGGGAGTCCATGGCTTCGAAGAGGGCCACGACTTCGGGCCCGTTGAACTTCTTCTCTCCCCGCTCGTAGGCCAGACGACCTTCGTAACCGCCGATGAAATTAGGGGCGATGCTCATGAAAACCACTTCGGCGATGTCCCATTCGTCGGCCAGTCCATTGGCGAAGGGAATATAGCCGGCGGCCTGAATCTTCCCGGCGGCAGCGAGCAGTTCGTCCCAGGTCTCGGGAACGGAAACTCCTGCTTCGGCGAAGATATCCTTATTGTAGTATACCCCGTGGGAAACGGCTACGAAAGGCACGGCGAACGAGCGTCCGTCCGGCGTGGCCCAGGGGGATCTGGTCCCCTCGTCATAGGCCGTCTGCACGCCGGGCACATCGCTCACATCGGCGAAGTGACCGTCTTCGAAGAGCTGGAGGCCCGTGGCGTAAGAGCGGGCGTACATAAGGTCCGGGCCGGTTCCGCTCTCCAGCTGCAGACGCAGGGTCGCGTTATAATCCGGGGGATTCGTGGGCTGGAACTGAATTTCAATCCCCGGATGGGTTTCACTGAATGCGGACAGCACCCCGTTCATCTGTTCCACGTCGTCGGTTCTCCAGGAGCCCATCGTCAGGACTACCTTGTCTGAAGCGGATGTTCCCTCTTTTCCGCCGTTGGCAAAAAGCCCGGCCGATAAGAGTACCAATGTCATGAGAAAAAGCAGCAGTTTTTTCATCATCCTATCTCCTTCATTATTTTTCTGATAAAATAATATCCTTTTAAAAAAAGCGGGAATAGTTACATTTGTACTCAGTTGTGTACTTTTCCCGGTGTAATTGCCGGTTCAAGGGGATTCTTGACAGAAGGGTGAGGGGGTCTTAGAATCGGTTTATGACATTAGCCTATTACAACAAACCCTTTTCCCCCGATGTGATCGCCGGTTTCTTCCGTGCGATCGTCCGCGTGCCCGGGGCTCTTTTAGCGGTTTTACTGACTTTTCTTGTCTTCATCCCGATTAATCTTGTTTTACCGCCCGAACCGCGCCGGAAGAACCGGGCGGCCTTCCAGAAGTTCCTCATGTCCCTTCTGCTGCGTATTCTGGGGGTGCGGGTGATTAGGAAAGGGACTCCTCCCGCTGAAAAATCCTTCTTCATCGCAAACCATCTGGGGGTGATCGACGTCTTTACGGTCATGGCCGAGACGGGGGCGAGACTGATCGCCAAGGATTCCCTGAGCCGTATCCCCCTTTTCGGGACGTTCATGAAGCTTTTCGGCGTGATATTCATCCGCAGGGACAGTCTGGAAGATATGCACCGGGTTGCCGAAGAGATGAAAAAAGCCTATGACGAAGGCGACCCTCTGGCCTTTTTTCCCGAAGGGACTACTTCCCGGGGCGAGGGAATACGGACTTTTCTAGGGGCTCTGTTCCTGCCTGCCGTTCTTTCCGGGGCTCCCGTTTATTACGCGACCATACGCTTCCATGTCCCCTCTCCCCGCTGGCCCCTCGCCAGTGTCTGCGCCTGTCAGGTGGGGGGAACCAACTTTATCCGCCACCTCGTTCTCCTGGCATTCCTGCCCCGCACCGAGGTTCACATCACCTACGGAGAAGAGCCCCTTGCCGGTCTGCGCAGGAAGGAGCTTGTCAGCGCGCTGGAAAGCAGGATGATCGGTCAGTTTCAGGTAATGGATCAGCTCTCCGATGATGAGCTCAAAGAGCTCTTTCCCCCTTCTGCCAGGGAGTCCCTCAAGCTAAAGTCCCGTCCCTTCCTGGAGAAAAGGTGATGGATATTCTCAATTTTACCCGGGAGGGAATGATTCAGATGGTCGCCGACCGGTACGGCCGGGGGGAGTGGCACGGGGACGGACTATTTTCCCACCTCTACGAAAAGGGGACCCTGGCGGGATTGGAGGAACACAAGGCTTTCCGGGATAATCCGGCCCTGGCCGGGAAAATACGGAAGGATTGGTCCTTTGAACTGCCGCGGCCCGGAGGAGAAGCCGGAGAGGAGGGAACGGTGAAAGCGCTTCTGAACTATTCCGATCCTCCGGGAGGATCAAGTGAATCGGTCTTTATCCCCATGCACGGCCATAACACCCTGTGCCTTTCCTCCCAGGTGGGATGCGCCCGGGGGTGTTCCTTCTGCCGTACCGCCCGGATGGGGCTTGTGAGAAACCTTGAGGCGGGGGAAATTACCGCCCAGTTTCTCCATCACCGCTTCAGGGAGAAGAGGGATATCAGGAATGTGGTTTTTATGGGAATGGGGGAACCCTTCGACAATTTCGATAATGTGATGAAAACCGTGGATATTCTGTCCGACCCGCATGGAGTCAACCTCTTCAAGCGGTTTATCTCCCTCTCCACCTGCGGGCACGGCGATGGTCTGGCACGGCTCGCCCGGCTGATAGAAGAGAAGCCCGAAGAGGGATACGGTTCTCTCCGCATCGCCCTGAGCGTCAACGCTTCCCGGAATGATCTGAGAAGCCGCCTGATGCCGGTAAACAGAATCTGGCCTTTGGAAATCCTCAGGGAACGTCTGGCCGCCCTTCCCCAGAGCACGAAAAAAGACCGCCTCTATTTCGAATATGTCCTGATCCGCGGCGTCAATGATACCCGGAGGGATGCCGATGACCTGCTGGCTTTTCTGGACGGCCTGGGGGGGAAGGTGAATCTTATTCCCCTGCACGGAGGAGAAAACGTTCCCTCCGCCGAAGAACTGGACCGTTTCTGGCAGTGGATCATCCAGGGAGGGCGGGAGTGCCGGACCCGCAAGAGCAAAGGCAAGGATATCCTGGCGGCCTGCGGACAGCTGGCTGCCGGTCAGGCCGGATCGTCATCCCCGGAATAACGGACGAGAAGGGCTTTTCTCTGCTCATCATTATCGTGGTTATCCAGGGCCGCCCGGCGTATCTTCTCCTCGCTTTTCATAAAGGCATCCACGATGAGGGGATCAAAAAGGGTGCCCCTGTTGTCACGGATGAATTCGACGGCCTTCCTATGGCTTCGGGAGAGGCGGTAATTTTTTGAGGTGATGAGGTTGTCGTAAACATCGGCCACGGCCATCAGCCTGGAGGGGAGGGGAATCTCATCGCCCCTTAATCCCTCGGGATAGCCCGAACCGTCCCATCTTTCATGGTGGGAATAGGCTATTTCCCGGGCGTAGTGCAGATAGGATGTGGTTCCCAGTTCTCTTTCGGCGGCCAGCAGGGCATCCCTTCCCAGGATGGTGTGTTTTTTCAGCAGTTCGAACTCTTCGTCGGTCAGGTCCTCTCTTTTCTGAAGGATACTGTCGGGAATACCCACTTTGCCTATATCGTGGAGCATGGCCGATTTGGCTATCATGTTGATGTAGCCCGGATTTCTCTCGGGATCCAGCTCGGAAAAGTGGCCGTCCACCACGAGCTGGATGGAGAGAATCTTGATATAGTCGGCTATCCTGGTAATATGGAGGCCCCCGTCGTTATCCCGTTTTTCTGCCAGTGTGGCCATGCATTCAATGGTAACGTCCTGCACCAGATTGGTTTCCAGGGTTCTGGCCTGTACCTGCTTTTCCAGCTCTCTCGTCTGGTTCTGCAGCTCTTTCCGGGCTTCCTGGAGCTCGAGCTGCTGCTTTATCCTGATTCTGGTGAGTCCCGGATTGAGCGGTTTGACTATATAGTCATCCGCACCCAGTTTCAGTCCCATGGTCTCATTCCGTGAATCCCCCAGGGAGGTAATGAATATGACGGGGACTTTCTGCGTTCGGGGTGACTGGCGGATTCTTTCGCAGAGGGTGAAGCCGTCGATATGGGGCATCTGCACATCCAGGAGAAACAGATTGGGAATGGGATCCTCCTCGATCCTTTCGAGCCCGATGCGGCTGTCCGTGAAGCCTTCTATCTCGTAACCCTCGCCCAGAAATTCGGAAATCAGGTCAGTTGAAGCCTTTGAGTCGTCTATAATGACAATCCGGGGTTTTTCCATGGTCTTATTACAGGTACTTTTCTAAAAGGACACCTTCCCTCCTAGGTAAATTATACAAGGAGGTTTTTTTAATAACAAGCCGAATTTTCCTTTCGGCTCTTTTCACTGATTTTCTGAAGGAAAGTCCATTCAGAAGATATCCCGTCAAAAGGGAGGTGAAGATATCGCCCGTTCCGGGAAAACTCTGCTGTACCTTTCTGACCGATGAGATAAAGAAAGAGGAGTCCCGCCTGTCCCAGCCTGCCAGGGCGATGCGTTTTTTTCCGGCTTCCTTCAGGGGGACGCTTGTGATGACGATAAGATCCGGCCCCATGCGGGAAAGCCTTTCAAGCCAGTCGGCCAGCTCATCCCTGCTCAGGAAAGGACGGTAGGGTTCACCGAGCAGAAGGGCGGCTTCGGTAAAATTCGGTGTGATGAGATGGGCCCGGGAGCAGAGATCTTTCATGGATTCCACCATCGCCTGAGAGTAGGGACCGTAGAACTCCCCGTCGTCGCCCATGACCGGATCCACGACCACCAGCTGACCCGGCCGGGAAAAGCGGTCTATGAAACGTCTGACAAGCCCGGCCTGTTCGGGGGAGCCGAGAAAGCCTGAATAGATGCTCTCGAAGGTCACATCCTCTTCGGCCCACCGGTCCATAATCCTTTCCATGCTCTCCGAGAGATCCAGGAAGTAATAATCGGAATACCCGTCTGTCTGAGAGGAGAGGAGAGCCGTGGGCAGAGGGCAGACCTGCACGCCGAGGCGGGAGAGAACGGGCATTACGGCCGTCAGGGAGCAGCGCCCCAGACCGGACAGGTCATGGATGGCCGCCAGCCGGGGTACGGGAGAACGGGTCATTCGGCTATCTCTTCCAGAACTCTGAGGATCTCGGGGAGAAGCTGTTTCTTTCTTGAGAGAATTCCGGGGAGGTTATAGAGATTCTCCCCCTGCTTTTCGTAAAGGAGATTCTCCTCGCCCCCGGGAAAATCACTCGAGAGAAGGAGACTGTTGCCGTTGGTCACGTTGGTGATGAGGAGCATGAGCCAGTCAAGTTTCTTCTCCGCCGCTCCTTCATTCAGGGCGGGGAGCAGTTCGGATTTTACCGTATCCACTTCGCTGAGATTCAGGACTTCGAGCTGGCCTATTCCTATATGGAACCCCTTTTCGGTATACTCCTTGTAATCGGCGAATATGAGTTCCTTCGGCTTCTGGTTCTTCAGGGTGAGGCCCTGGGCGAACATCTGCTCCCCGTACACCCGGTAGTCCACGCCGGCGATTTCGCTCAGCTTCTCCACGGCGGCCCTGTCCCAGTCGGTGGTCGTGGGTGATTTGAGTATTACCGTATCGGAGAGGATGCCCGATAGAAGGAGGGTGGCCGTGATCCTGTCCGGTTCGATGTCATGGGAATTGAAAAGGTCGCTGACCATTGTGCAGGTGCTTCCCACGGGACGGGCGTTCACGTAGATGGGCTCCCGCGTTTTGATGGTCCCCAGACGGTGGTGGTCGTGAATCTCCAGAATCCGGGCCTGGTCGGCTCCGTTCACCGACTGGGTGATCTCGTTATGGTCCACCAGGATCAGACTGCGCCGGGGTCTTTCTATGAAGCAGCGCCTGGTCACGACACCTTCGAAGGTATCCCCTTCGAAGACGGGAAGACCTCTCAGGCTGGACTTGAGAAGTTCATCCCGGGCCTGGTCGAAATCGGTGGTGCTGTCAAGACGGGGCGGGTCGCGGTTGATGATGTTCTTCAGGGGGGCTGAGAGACGGAGGAGGCGTATCGTCTCGGCCGTATCGGTCTGGGAAATATAGATTGTCCCTTCGTACGCCGTCAGATCGACCGGTATGGTCGCGTCTTCGGACATTCCTGTGATGATGATGGCGGGAAACTGATTCTCCACGGCATGGTGGAGCAGTTCTTCCCGGAGACCCATAACCAGCAGGGGTTTCTCCGTGCCCAGCTCCCTGATCCGTTCCATGCTGACTTCCAGGGGCATGACGCCGGTCATCAGGGGAGCGGTGAATTCCCTCTCCTTTCCCCGACGGTAGAAGTAGCCGGGAAGGACGCGGGGAAAATTGTCCATGAGAAAATTGTATACCGGTCTGCCTTCCCGGTTTCCCGAAAGGAGAAACTGGGTTATTTCGTGAATGGTCAGAATGCCGGCGAAGTCGTTCCCGTTTTTAAACACGGGAATGAGGCTTATGGTCTTTTCGTCCAGTTCCCTGATAGCCATGAGGATGGGATCGTTCTCTTCCAGGGAAAGGACGTTTCTCTTGGCAACGTCATGAACCTGGGGGCCGATGTCCTTCATCAGCTGAGGCGGTTCGGCTCCCAGATTATCAAAAACAGCTTTCGTCTGTTTGTTGACGCTTCCGCAGCGGATGGGAATATAACTGCGGGAAGGGTCAAGCCGGTTTTTCAGGACTCCATAGCACCAGGCGGCGCAGATGGAGTCCATGTCGGGATTCTTATGTCCCGTTATATAGATCTTCTCCATCGGAAAATCAGCTTAATACCTTCTTGACGCCGGCAAAAACGTCATCCGGGGCCTGCCCGGCGTCTACGTCCTTGATCAGTCCCTTTTCGGTATAATAGCTGATAAGGGGCTCGGTGGAATCGGCATAGACCTTGAGTCTGTTCTTGATGGATTCGATTTTGTCGTCATCCCGGGTATAGAGCTCGCCGCCGCACTTGTCGCACTTTCCCTCAACCTTCGGGGGAATGAACTCCACGTGATAACCGGCCCCGCACTCCTTGCACAGGCGGCGTCCGGAGAGACGTCTGACCACTTCCTCTTCGGCGACAGTAAAGTTGATGACCACATCCACCTGGCTGAAACCGGCCAGAGCATCGGCCTGTCCCGTGGTGCGGGGAAATCCGTCGAGGATATAGCCGTTAGCCGTATCGCCCTGTGCCAGTCTCTCTTCGACAAGAGCCACGGTCAGTTCGTCGGGAACAAGATCGCCCCGGTCGATAATGGCCTTTACCTTAACGCCCAGTTCGGTCTGATTCTTGATGGCCGCCCGGAAAAGGTCTCCCGTGGAAATATGGGGAATCCCCAGATCCTCTTTGATTCTAACAGCCATCGTTCCTTTTCCGGCTCCCGGAGGGCCCAAAAGTATCATTTTCATAATGTCACCTCTATCGTTTTATCTCCCCGCTCCACCTTGCAACACTCCTCGGAACACCAGTCGCCCCATTCCCACTTCGGACCTTTCTTAAAGTACTTCCGGCAGACGGGACAGCGGGTGAATTCGGCCATGCACTCTTCGGAGCAGAAATGCTCTCCCAAAGCGTCCCGGCCGGGAAAATGTCTTCCGCAGGTATAGCATCGGATATATTTCACGTCATTCACCCGTTCATATTAAGGAAAAAGGGGATTCCGGTCAATCAGAACGTGCTAATCTCTCAGTTTTGAGACCAGGCCGGAAATCAGAATGAGAAACCCCGCTCCGATGAAGGAGAGGGACAGGATGATCCGCCGGAGAAAAAGGGGATAACGGCTGAAAGGAGCGGTTATCAGTCCCCTGTAGCTTTTTCCCTGCCGGGAGGAGTACTGGGAGTAGTCGATCTCCGATTCCAGATAGTATTTTCCGTTCAGGGTTTCGATTCCCCCTCTGCCCCGGATTATCGTTTCCCTCACATTCTCCTCCAGAGGCAGCTGAATCTGGATTTCCCTGTACGGCCCCTGCGGCTCATCCGCGTCCAGGGGACCGTGGAAGTAGAAACCTACGAGGACCGGGTAGGGGGGGATCCCGCCGGTATCATCGAGCTCCCTGCCTCCGTATAGGCAGATATTTTCGGCTTCCCGGATCAGCTCGGTTTTATACCTCACGATCAGCCAGGAGATGAAGGTGTTCAGGTATTTTCCCCCATGGATGGAATCGCGGGTGAAACTGTCCGGTTCCACCGCTCCGATGGGAGTGTCCTTCCGGGAAAGAAACGTGATGAGAGCCTCTGGATCGGTGCAGACCATGGGGGGGAGATCCATTCGGTATAGTTTTCTGTTGTCCGTAGTCCTCAGTATACCCTCTTCCAGTATTCCTATGCTCTCCCCGGGGGCTATTGTCTTTTTGGCATCCTCATCTATCAGGAAAAGGGGGGACCCGTCCCGGAAGCAGACCGTCCTGCTGAGTATTCCGGTCAGTTCCTGCCAGGACTCAAAAAGCGCCCTGAGTCTCTCCTCATCCCTTTCGGAAAACAGATCATAAAGTTGCCCTGAATCGGCCAGGGGCAGGTAATCCGAAGAATAGGGTGTCAGGCGATGGACGGTAAGGTCGTGAAACTCCACTGTCTCGCCCCCTCGCAGGGGAAGAGTCTCTCCGGCATTTTCTATGAGAAGGGGGCCTTCCTGAATGTTGCGCGGGAGGGCGGTGAGGACGTCCCCGTTCTTGTCCCCCATGACGGAGAAGAAGTGAATGATGCCCAGGAGAAGAAGAAGGGAGCCGCAGAGGAGCCAGGGGAGGGGCCGCTTAATCAGTTTTGCGCCCAGTCTTTCATCCAGAGACCAGGGACCTAAACTGACAAGACGTCCGGCTCTTTTTCCTCCCTTGAGATAAAGTTCCATCCGTCCCGAATAGCCGGAACCGGAGAACAGGGGGAGAGTCCTGCGGGGAATCCGGAAAAGATCTTCCGTCCCCTTAAGGCGGCAGAAGGGTGAAAGTTTTCCCCTCTTTTCTATCCGTTCCAGTGTTCCGGTGACGGTGCATATCTCTTTTCTCCCTTTCGGGTACCGGGGAGGAAGAACCAGGGGCAGAAGGGATAGAGCCCCCAGGAACAGTCCCGCTGCCAGAAAGAGAACAGAGCCGCGGAGTCCCTCCTCGGAGGCGGTATAGACGGCTATGGTCAGGGAGAGAAGCGCGGGGAGGGCGAGCAGCAATATTTCCTGGAAAAGAGGGCGAAGAAGGGCGCGGCTTTCCCGTTTTGCCCCATCCCGGAAAGAGCAGGAGGCGTAGGGCGGCAGGATATTGTCCCTCCTCTCCCTGCCGAAGCGGTCGGAGATGGTGTAGCTGTTGATCTTCAGGGGATAGGCTTTCATTCTTCTGTCCCCGGGGAGAATGGCATATTCGCAGAGGGCATAGCGGTCCTCCTTATGGAATAATTTCTCCATTTCCCCCTTGCGGAACTGAATCTGTATGCCCCCGATCCAGAACTCATTGTAGGTGCCGTACCTGTTCTTCATGGTAATCCACTCAAAAACCCCCTCTGTCCTGTAGACCTCGGCATCCGCCGGAAGGGGAATTCCGAAATAACGCCTTGCTCCGGCTGTTTCTTCCGGGGTGATGACTCTCTGGGGAATCAATTGGGAGCGGATGATTTTCTCCCGTTTTTTAAGAAAGCGTCTGGTCCGGTAGTAACGGAAGCAGATCACCGTAGTATAAAGAAGCATGAATCCATAGAGAATCAGTGTGATAATCAGCATCTCTGCCTCAGTCCCTCAGCCGGGAGACAAGGCCGGACGCCAGTATCAGAAGCCCGGCGCACAGAAATCCCGCGGACAGGATAATCCGCCTTAAAAAGAGGAGATAATAGGCATAGGGGGACATCCCTATCCTTCTGTAGCTGTCCTCTTCATACCAGTAGGGCTGGGAGTAATCGTAGGGGGAATCCAGATAATAGACGCCGTTCAAGGTGAAAAGACCCCTTTCTCCGTAAAGCAGATTCTGCCTTATGATCTCTTCCATGGGGGTGGTAAGGAGATCTTTTCCCTGAAAATTCTGTTTTTCCCTCTCCGGAACGGTGTTAAGGTAAACGGACAGGTCGGAATAGCAGAAAAGAGGATAGGGGGAGGTTATCTCTGAAGAGTCGGTGCTGTCTTCCCGGAAATCCTTCCATAGAGAACCCGCCCTGTCCGCCAGTTCGGACTTGTAGCGCAGGACGATATTTATTATGTAGGGATTCAGCCCTTCCCCGCTGCGCACGGCTCTCTGAAGATAATGATCGTAGGGTATTCTTTCTATCAGGCCGCCCGGACTGGGGGTGTTGAGAAAATTCATGAAGCTTTCATGGCGAATGCAAATCATGGGGGGAAGATCCACTGTGAACCTCTCATCATCATCGGTTGATTCAATGAGATCATCCTTATAGGGGCCTATGTCTGCGGGAGAGACCAGGGGCTGATTTCCGTTGAAAAGGAGGGCCCCGTTCCTGTACCTGACCGTTCTGTTAAGGTTGTCGACCATGTACTGCCAGATTTCAAGAAGTTCATCAATTCTCTGCTTCTGTCCCTTCGTCAGGGTGTCGTAGAGAGAGTCGGGATCTTTCACGGGAAGATAATCATTGGAATAGGGGCTGTCGGGAATAAGGAGCATATTACGGAATTCCACCGTCTCGCCCCCCTTCAGGTTAAGGGTGTCCTCCGCCTTCTCAATAACAAGGGGGCCTTCGGAGATATTGCGGGGGAGGGAGGTCAGGACATTACGGTTTTTCCCCCCCGATGAGACCAGAAAGTGGACGCTTCCCGAAAGAAGCAGAAGAGTGCCGAGAATCAGCCAGGGGAGGGGGCGCTTAATCAGTTTTTTCCCGAGGTTCTCATCAAGAGACCAGGTCCCCAGACTGACCAGGCGGCCGGTTCTCTTTCCCCTGCCTCCCTTGAGGTAGAGTTCTCCCCGACCTGAAAAGCCGGTCGGAGGGAGCTGATCCAAAGCTCTGCGGGGCAGACGGAACCAGTCCTCTGTTCCCTTTAGTCTGCAGAAGCGTGTGAGGCGGCCCTTTTTTTCAATTCTCTCCCAGGTTCCGTAAACAGAACAAATCTCCCTTTTCTCCTCCCGCCGCCGGGGAGGAAGGAACAGGGGCAGAAGGGAGATCATTCCCATGATGATGCCCGCGGCCAGGAAGACCGGAGCTTCCGTATACTCCTTATAAATTCCGTAGAGAGCCCCGGTCAGACTCAGAAGGGAGAAGGGGCAGAGGTAAATCCCGTTCCGCAGCAGGGTGGGCAGAAGTGCCCGGACTTCCCGCGGTGACCCGTCCCGGAAAGTGCATCCCCTGTAGGGGGGCGCCGGAGGGAAGCCCTTTTCCCGGCCGAAACGGTCGGATATCACTTTGTCGTTTATTCTCAGGGGATAGGCCCTGTGTCTTCTGTCTCCCGGGAGCAGGGCGAACTCGCAGAGGGCGTCGTCCGCACTGAAGAGATCCTCCATCTCAGCCTTTCTGTACTGTATCTGTATGCCCCCGATCCAGAATTCCTTATATGTGCCGTTCCGGTTTGTAACGGAAATCCACTCAACAGGACCTTCCAGCCGATATACGCCGCCATCGGGGGGGAGGGGTATCCCGAACATGCGTCTGACACCGGCCGTCTCTTCCGGGCTAATTTTCCTCAGGGGTGACAGATGCTCCCGGAGGAGGCTTTCCCTTTTCCTGAAGCGGGACTTTGCGCGGTAATAGCTGACACTGAGGCTTATGGTAAAGATGAGCGTGAATATGTAAAGGATGATTGTAAATATGTACACTTTGGAAATATACCTCGGTTTATCGGGAAATCCCGTTGAATTTTACCTCCCGAATGAATAATGGGGCGGTCTGCAGTATAATGAAAATAACTGAGGTTGAAAATCATGATTGAGAAAATCAAGGGCATGGATATTTATTACGAAGTATGCGGGGAAGGGAGGCCCATTCTTTTTCTGCACGGGTTTCCCGTAGACCATGTGTGTATGAAAGGGTGCATGGAACCGCTTTTCTCCCGGAGGGAAGGGTATAAGAGGATCTATCTAGATCTTCCCGGAATGGGAAAATCCGGTTCTTCCGGCGAGATAAGGAACGCCGATGATATGATTGACGTTGTTCACCGCCTGCTGAATTTTCTGGTTCCCGGACAGTCCTGCCTTGTGGGCGGTTACTCCTATGGGGGATATCTGGCCAGAGGACTGGTGTATAAATATTCAAGCGAGATCGATGGGATGCTCTTGATCTGTCCCGTGGCTGTTCCCGATAAAAGACTCAGAACCCTGCCTGAACCCGTTGTACTGGAGAGGGATGCCTCCTTCACCGGAACCCTGAGCCCCTCCGAAGCCCGGGAGTTTGACGGCATGGCCGTTATTCAGAATGAGAGAATCTACCGCCGCTGCGGGGAGGAAATTACCCTGGCCCTGCAAAGGGCCGACAGGGAATTTGTCAGCCGGTACCTGCGGGAGGGCTACTCCTTCACCTTTCCCGTGGATGGGGCCGGCACGCAGGAGGGCCGATCCTATGACAAGCCTGTTCTTTTCCTCATGGGACGTCAGGACTCGGTTGTCGGATATAAGGATACCTGGCCTCTGCTGGATAACTATCCCCGGGCTTCCTTTGTCCTCCTGGACCGGGCGGGACATAATCTGCAGATCGAACAGGAGGAAATGCTGGCAATTCATGTAAATGACTGGCTAAATCGTATTAAATGATATTATAATATACGTAAGGCGAAGATTAAAACGGAACGATAAACCGAAAACGGATTATCAACAGAGATTATTTCTGACAATAACAGGATGAAAAGAGTATGACTGTAGGAACCGTAAAGGAAATCAAGAAGCACGAGTATCGGATCGGACTGACTCCCCAGTGTGTTAAAAGCTATGTACAGCACGGGCACAGGGTCGTTGTGGAAAAAGGCGCCGGCGAGGGCGCCGGGTTCTCCGACGGGGAATATGCCGCCGCCGGGGCGGATATGTATGGCGATGCCGGGGCGGTTTTCGCCGATGCCGATATGATCGTCAAGGTAAAGGAACCGCAGAAAGAGGAGTATGAGATGCTCCGGGAGGATCAGATTCTCTACACCTATCTGCATCTAGCGGCCGATAAGCCCCAGACCGACGGTCTTCTGAAAAGCGGCGCCAAATGCATCGCCTACGAAACCATGGAGAAGGATGACGGCACTCTTCCCTGTCTGAAGCCGATGAGCGAGATCGCCGGAAGACTGAGCATTCAGGAAGGGGCGAAATATCTGGAAAAGCCCTTCGGCGGGCGAGGGGTGCTTCTCGGCGGCGTGCCCGGTGTCGCCCGGGGGAAAGTCGCCATTCTCGGGGGCGGCGTTGTTGGCGCCAATGCGGCCCAGATCGCCATGGGAATGGGGGCGGAAGTGACCATTCTGGATATTAACGCCGCCCGTCTCGAGTATCTGGACCACCTTTATATGGGCCGTCTGAGTACGCTCTATTCCACGCCGGCCAATATTGAAAGGGCGGTCCGGGAGAGCGATCTGATTATCGGAGCGGTGCTTATTCCCGGCGCCCGGGCCCCCCGCCTGCTGACGCGGGAGCATCTTAAGCTGATGAAGAAAGGCTCCGTCATCGTGGATGTGGCCATTGACCAGGGAGGCTGCCTGGAAACATCCCGGCCCACCACCCATGACGACCCCGTTTTTACTGTGGACGGTGTGGTTCATTACTGCGTGGCCAACATGCCCGGGGCCGTATCCCGTACGTCCACCCTGGCCCTGACCAGTACGACTCTGGTTCCGGGACTCCTCCTTGCCGACAAGGGGGTGGAACAGGCCTGCAGGGAAAGCATACTTATACGAAAGGGGTTGAATATATATAAAGGACATTGTACATTTCCTGATGTGGCCCGGGTATTCGGGCTTCCCTATAAACCCGTTGAAGAGGTAATTTAAGTGTACACGCCGGACGATCTGGATTGGAAAATCATTGACATCCTCCGTAAAGAGGATCAATCCAATAATGCTGTGGCAAGACAGCTGGGTATATCCGAAGGAACCGTCCGGCAGCGGCTCAAACGTCTCAAAGAGGCGGACATCCTGACGGTAAGGGCTCAGATCAATCCGGAAGTACTGGCCGGTCAGCAGCTGGCCCTGGTGGGAATCTCCATTCAGGAGAGCTGCTACCTGAAGGAGAGGGTAAAGGAGATCTCCGCTTTGCCCGATGTCCTCTCCGCCTCCATCATCAGCGGTCGCTACGATATTATTGCCGAAGTCCTTACCGATTCCAATCACGGTCTTGTAGAATTCCTCACGAATCAGCTATCCGGAATCAAGGGGATAGGTTCCACAGAAACCTTTGTTATTCTGAAGAGTTACAACAAATACGTATAGAGACGGACGGAACGTTCACTTTCTGTTGATTACTTTCATCACAATCCCTATAATAACTCCATGACTATCGGTGAATTTGACAGCTGGGTCCGGTCTTTTCTGAATATTGACGAAATGGCAGGCAAGGACTATTCCCTCAACGGCCTCCAGGTGGGAGACGCCTCCCGGGAAATTCATAAAATCGCCTTCGCCGTGGATGGTGTCAAGGCGGTATTCGACCAGGCGGCCCGGGAAAAGGCCGATCTGATATTTGTGCATCACGGACTTTTCTGGGGACGGGAGCAGGCCGTGACGGGTGTGCATTACCATCGCCTGGCTTCCCTTATCAAGAACGACATCGCTCTCTACGCCGCCCATCTGCCCCTCGATATGGACGGGGACGTGGGAAACAACATCGGCCTGGCCCGAAGGCTCGGACTGACCGATGTGGAACCCTTCGGAGACTTCCGGGGAAAGAAAATCGGCTTTACGGGAAATCTGCCCGTACCCGCCCGTCCGGAGGACCTGGTGATGCGCCTTTTCGGCGGCTGGGAACCGGAGATCCGCCTGATGGATTTCGGGCCCGATATGGTGCGCCGCGTCGCCCTGATTTCCGGCGGAGCCCCCGACGACGTCTCCCAGGCTATTGAGATCGGTGCCGACCTCTATATCACGGGAGAGTCGAAACACTCCATCTACCACCTGTGCCGTGAGGCGGGAATAAACGTTATCTTCGGGGGGCATTACCGCACCGAGACGGACGGCGTCCTGAGTGTCAAAAAGAAGGTGGAAGAGGAACTGAAGCTGGATACGGTTTACATCGACATACCTACCGGTTACTGATTACGATTAAGGAGACATCATTGCTGGAAAAAAAGCAACTTAAGCCATTTATACTGACGGCCGTTATCATCGTTCTTGATCAGCTGACGAAGCTGATTGTTGTCAAAAACATACCGGCCTATGACTGGAACAGTTTCATTACCGTGCTGGGAAACGATTTCTTCCGCATCATCCATGTGAGAAACCTGGGAGTGGCCTTCAGCATGGGAGACGGCCTTTCCGAGGTTTTCCGCTTTATCCTTCTCATGATTCTGCCCCTTGCGGTTCTTGTGTGGGTAGGTCGGATCATTTATCTTCGTGAAAAGGAAGGCCTTTCCGTTTATCAGAGCTGGCTTCTGGCAGGAATCGTCGGCGGGGGTCTGGGAAATCTCATCGACCGTTTTTTCCGTCCCGAAGGAGTCGTCGATTTTCTGGATTTCAAGTTCTACGGTCTTTTCGGCCTGGAGAGATGGCCCACTTTTAACGTGGCCGATTCCGCCGTTGTCGTAACGGTTCTGCTTCTTCTCATATCGTTTGTTGTGCAGACATTAAAAAAAGAAAGGAAAAATGAAAATGAATAAGACCCTCAATACCGTTCTGTTTATGATCATCGCCACTCTGGTCAATCTGATTATGATAGCCGTGATATTCTTCGTTCTGGTTATGATCCTCTCCCTCCTCCTCAACGAAAACTCCAGTTCCGAATTGATCACCATCGCCTACGGACTTTCGATTATTCTGGCCATAGGGGGGGGATTTTTCTTCTATAATAAACTGATCCGCTGGGTCAATGAAAAATGGCATCTGGAAAACTACATTATTTCCAGTATGCGCCGTCCGAAAAAATAGAACAGCCTCCCCGGACGCAGGGGAAGGAGTAAGACATGACGGGCAGAGAACGAATCCTCAATGTCCTGAATCAGAAGGAGACCGACCGAATCCCCTGGCTCCCCTTTGCCGGAGTTCATGCCGGTTATCTGGCCGGCTACACGGCCGAAGAGGTCTCCCGAGACGGGGATAAATGCCTCAGGGCCCTCAGGGAGGTAAACCGCCTCTACCGTCCGGACGGGCAGCCTGTCATGTTCGATCTGCAGATCGAAGCGGAAATCCTGGGATGTGATCTGTCCTGGTCGAAAGACTCACCTCCCGTGGTCATCTCCCATCCCCTGGAGGGAACCTGCGAAATCCCCCGTAAAATTCCCGGCGCCAATGAAGGGAGACTTTCCGTAGAATTGGACGTCATGAGGCGTATGAAGAAGGAGGTCGGTGATTTTACCGCCCTATACGGCCTTCTTACCGGTCCCTTTACGCTGGCCCTTCATCTGAGGGGCATGGATCTGTTCATGGATATGACCATGAATCCCGATTATGTAGCGAAACTTATCGATTACTGCACCGATGTGGCTGCTGCCGTCTCCGGATATTTTGTAGACGCCGGGATGGATGTCGTCGCGGTCGTTGATCCCCTGGTTTCCCAGATATCCCCCTCTCACTTCGGAGAATATCTGGAAGAGCCCTTTCGCAGACTGTTCAGCCTTATCGGAGAAAAAGGCGCAAAATCCTCCTTTTTTGTCTGCGGTGACGCCTTTGATAATCTGGAGCCCATGTGCCGAACCGGCTGCGACTCGGTTTCGGTGGACGAGAGCATCAGCCTGGCGGAAGCTAAGAAAATCTGTGATGCCCGGGGTGTCGTCCTCGGCGGGAATATCCCCCTGACCACGGTGATGCTCAACGGTACAGAACAGGATAATAGCAGATATGTCGTCGATCTCATTGATTCACTGGATAATCACAGGAATCTGATTATCGCCACCGGATGCGACATGCCCTATGCCACGCCAAGGGAAAACGTTCTGGCCGCGGAACAGGCTGTACACAATACGGACGCCGTCAGGGAAACACTCGGGAGTGGAAAGGCCGGCTTGGCGGAACCGGACGTGGAACTGCCCGATTACAAGAACCTGAAAAGACCTCTGGTTGAAGTCTTTCTCCTCGATCCCCTCTCCTGCGCTTCCTGCTCCTATATGCTGCGAGCCGCCCGTGAGGTCAAGGAGGAGTTCGGGGACCGGATTGATCTGGCGGAATATGAGAAATCCCGTCCCGGGGATGCGGCCCGGTTTAAAAAGATGGGAGTGAAACAGATCCCCGCGATCTATATTAATGGAAAGCCGGAATATTCCTCCCGCATTCCGGCCCGGGAGGAGCTCCGCGGCGTGATCGGGGAACTGCTGCAGAAGGGAACAGCCTTCCTTCATTGACCGCGCCGACTTGCTGGGAAATTGGCTTCCCTTTCCACAGGGGGCGTTAAGTCACTCCGAAACGGTCAGTCTGATATGGAGCTGTGTTGTATAGTCGCTTCTCTCTCTGGACAGTTCGCAGGGGTATTCATAGCTTCCGAGGAACCCGGATCTGATAGCGCCTCCCTTATCCAGGACGATTCTGTAGCGGCAGGCGGGATTGTAATCTCTGATTGTTAACGAAAGGCGTCCTCTCTTATCGGTTTTTCCCGCAAAGGAATAGGCTGTCTGAAGTATTCCGGTGTTTTCCCGCGAATAATATACATGCAGGCAGGGCATCGGCATGCCGGTGCTGGATTCAGAGACGAACAGGCTGATTTTTCTGTCCCCGCCGGTGATTTTACAGAATCTTGAGAATTTTCGGCTAAGGGTTCTTTTACCATGGAAAACAGCCATGGGCATATTGTAACGGATATATAGACATCGGTACATACTACTTAAGTAGTATAAATATGAGGCGGTCCCACCCGGCACCGCTTCATAATAATCGATCTGCCTAATCCTCTATCTGACAATCAGTTCGCAGCTGACCGTTTCAAATCCCCCGGAAACGGCGTCGATAACGATCCTTCCCCGGCTTGTCGGGCGGATCACGGCGAGCAGTTCCCCGTAATAGGCAGAATAGGAATCCTCAAAGAAGCTGTCCCCGCTCATGGGATCGGCGCTCCCCAGCCCCTGAAGGACCCCTTCGCCCCGGACATTTACGGTAATGCGGTCGAATCTGTTTCTGTCTATCCGTCCCTTTTCATCGGTGAATCTTATAAAGGCATAGGCCAGGCTTCTATCATTCATCGGAATTTCCCTTTTATCCAGCTCAATGGCCAGAGTCAGGTTCTCCGAAGCCGTTTCAAGGAGACAGCGGCCTGTCTCCTTACCGGATATAATCGCGGACGCCTCGAGTCTTCCCGGCTGATACACCGTATCGAAAACCGTGCAATAGGCCAGTTCCTTCTCTGAGCTTTTCAGGGGAACCGTCTGTTTTCCCAGGGATTTTCCGTCGAGAAACAGCTCAATTTCATCGGCTTTTCCATACACTTCGACTTTTATCTTCTTTCCTTCATAGCCTTGCCAGCTCCAGGAATGGATAGAATCGCTCCAGCTCCAGGCTGTGTTGAAAACTTTCTTGCCGTAATGCTCCGGTTTCTGTACCGAAATATAGGGCTCACTTCGATTTCCCACGACAATTTCCCGATAGTAACTCTGGGGACGGCGGCGTCCGGTTATATCAAAATCACCGCAGTAGGCGATGAAATAGGGGAATGCCGCCGAAATGCCCCCTGTTTCAAGGGCTCTGTCATAGACATTACGCCCTATGCCCGCTTCGCCCAGATAATCCCAGGACGTCCAGCTGAAATCGCCTATCACGGGGGAGTGGTTCATTACCAGGTCCCAGTTCTTCGCCAGGTCCTTGGGAAAAGTCTCCGATCCCACGGATATCCAGTTATCGAACTGTTCCGCATCCTTAAGATACCGGTCCTCCGCATAATTATAGCCGGCGATATCCAGAACTTCCATGGTCTCCCTCGTGCTGTTGACGATGAATTCCTCGCATTGAATCTCTTTCATTCGGGAGCCCAGTTCCGAGATGATTCCGTTCATGCCGTCCACACCGCTGCCGCTGCTCTTTTCCGCCAGTCTGTGGAAGACTTCCTCCATATTGGACACCATGCCGTTCACACCGGCCGTTATAAACCTTGAGCCGTCCCTTCGCCGTATCTCCCGGGCCAGCTCCCTGGCCAGAACTCCTCCCGAAGGCTTCCCCATTTCGGGGATCTCATTCCCTATGGAGTACATAACGACGGAAGGGTGGTTGTAATCCTTGTCGATCAAGGATTCTATGTCTTTCAGGTAATCATCCCCAAATCCCGAGCTGTAGTCTTCCGTGGATTTCGGGACATTCCACATATCGCCCAATTCGTCCATCACCACCAGGCCTATCCTATCGCAGGCATCAAGAAGGGCGGGACTGGCGGGGTGATGGGCCATTCTGACCGCGTTATATCCGGCGCTTTTCAGGAGTTCCGCCCGCCGTTCTTCCGCCCGTCCGATGGTGGCGGAGCCCAGTACCCCGTTATCGTGGTGAATGCACCCTCCGTAGAGTTTGACCGTCTTTCCATTGATCTGCAGTCCCCTTAAGGGATCAAGAGCCAGGGTCCGAATGCCGAAAGGCGTCTCCTGTCTGTCTATTTCCCTGTCCCCTTCGCTAAGAGTCGTTATGCATGTATAAAGGATGGGGGAATCGATGGACCAGAGAAGGGGATTTTCTATATATAACCTTGATGAGAGTTTTTCCTCCCGGGTTTTCCCGTAAAAGGTTACTATCCGCCTTTCTTTCGCGACTGTCGCCCCCTTCATGTCCAGAATCTTCATTTCGGACAGAAGGGTACGGTTACGGTACTCCCGGTTCTCAATCGTCAATTCCGCCGAAAGGGAGGCCATCTTCTCATCGGCCGAGAGGGTGGTAATCCTCATCCCGCTGGGGGCTATATGCACCTTATCTCCCACCAGCATATACACGTCACGGTAGATGCCGGCACCGGAATACCAGCGGGAATCCTCGCCGGTCCGGCAGGTCACCTTTATCTCATTCTCTTCACCGGCTTTCAGAAGGGCGTCCCCGTCTATGATAAATTCCCGGTAGCCGTTCCGGCACTGTCCGGCATGTTCCCCATTAATCCAGACAACGGCGTTCATATAAACCCCTTCGAAAAGAAAGCGTACAACCCGGTTCTCATACTCCCGGGGCAGGGTGAATACTTTCCTATACACAAAGGAGCCGTTCCTGTAAAAACCCTTGGCGCTGCCGCTTTCGGCATCGGCTTCCCTTTCCGTGCCAATCACCCCGTCGTGGGGGAGGGTGACTTTTCGGGGCGCGGCTCCCGTCTCTCCGAAAAGCCCGTTCTTCGCCGGGTAAAACTCCCAGTTTTCATTGAAGCTGATTTTTTCCATAAATATTCTCCTGGAAAAAAGAATAGGGGGAAAACCTTGACGGGACAATGTCGCAGAGCACTTTTTTTGAAATAGCTGTATCCTGGTGCACTATGCACCATCAGATTTTATGGAGGGCACGGTATTCCCGGGGAGTGGCCCCATAGTGCTCCTTGAAAATCTTATAGAAATACTGTCTGTTGGAATACCCGGTTTTTTCGACGATATGGCTCACCGGAAGGTCGGTGTTCACAAGTAATTCCCTGCTCTCCTCAAGGCGAATCCTGTGCAGATATTCCGTATAGGTGAGCCCGGTATTTTCCTTGATCACCCTATTGTAGAAATTCCTGCCGTAGGAAAAGCGCTCTTCCAAGAGCGGCACGGAGAGTTTCTCCAGATTTCCCTTCATAAACTGATCGAGGATATAAAAGAAATGCTCATGCCGGGGGATTTCTCCTTTTTTTATTCTGATGTAATCATACTTTTTGCAGATTATCCGGAACAGTCTCATGGTCAGTATTTTTATCATCATCACGTAGCCCGCCCCTCTCTGCTGATCTTCCTGGATTATTTTGAAAAGCAGTTCGTCCGCATCATCTCCTGCTCCGAAGGGGCGGAATGTAATATATTCCCGGGTGCTCTTCTGTTCCAGAAGGGAGGCATTGACGAAGGAGTCCAGATCGGTCGGTTCCTCCTGGAGGGAGAGAATCTGGCGGGAGAAGAAATCGTCGCTGAAACAGAGCCAGAGGACAATCGTACCCGGCTCCCAGCGGCATTCGTAATGCAGGCTGTTATGGTCGACGATACTGAAGTCCCCTTTGCAAAGGCGCTCCCTGTTATCTCCTATGACCTGATCCAGGGAACCTTCGACTATATAGGTCATCTCCAGATAGTTGTGCCTGTGGATGGGGAGCTGATCTATGCCTTCCAGGGGATGTCCGATCGTTTCCCCGTCCAGATAAAGAAGAATCCGGCCCTGTCCGGTTATCTTCATTATCTTGATGACAAAGGAGTCCTTGAGGGTATAGACGAGGCTGTCCCCGCCGGGAAGGCTGTAGTTTCTCGCCAGCTCTTCCAAATCTTCATTAATCTCCTCCGGGGCGGGGGATTTTCTGCGGCAACTATTCTGCAGGATCTTTTCAATAGCGGCGCCCAGCGCGTCCCCCATTATCCCTTCCTCCTTTCGGAAATTGTGATCTCTGTATGGTGGTACATCATGAAAGGGGTAAGGCCGACGGCTTCCGCCAATTCTCGGCTGGGTGTGTTTTTTTCATTCATCTGATATCGGATAAAACGGTTTTCTCCCGAGAGGAGGGCTATGGCATGATTCACGATCTCCTTCCCCAGCCCTTGCCGCCGTAAAGCAGGGGCCACCGATAGGGCGCCTATCTCCCAGATCTCCCCGTAATTGCGGTATATGACACAGCAGGCCGCCGGCTCCTCATCCCTTTTGATAAAAAGGAATTGCCCCGCCCCTTTCAGAAGGGCATCGATATCATCCCGCTTGTAATGGACGGCATGCAAAAGCTCATCGAATCCGTCGGGACAGCGGGGCCGGACGGATAGGGAGGAAGAAAGCTTGCCCGTGCAGCCGGGCGGGGCCGTATAGGAACGGAAGGAAGCTTTGCTGAGGGGAGAGAAAAATTCGGGAATCATAGATTCCAGCGGGGAGGAGCTCTTGAGGATATGCTTTCCCGGGGAGAGTTCCTCCATATAGGGGAGGAGCCTTTCGGCCGTCGCTCCGCTCAGTAGATGAATAGCCCGGGCGTAACCGTAATCCGCCGCGTCGTAAAGGATCATCCTAGGGGAAAACGTGATGGCAAGAAAAGAGCCTTCCTGCCGGTATTCCGCTCTGTCCTTCAGCTGCAGCGCGAATTTGAGGGAGGGCAGGTCAGTATAAAGCCGGCTCTCCAGTGATAGAACCGCCGTGGAAAAGTCAATCTTTCTTAACATCTGTTACATTTTATCATGAAAAGTTGTATTTTTTTATAAATAAGGATATGATTTTTTTACAAAGTAAAACAGGAGTTAATATGAAACGTAAATTTGTTTTTGCCGCCCTCTTGCTGGCGGTCGTTCTGGCGGGATGCGCCACATTTCCCACCCCTTCATCGGGAGAGGACTCCCTGGCCGTATTTTCCCTTTCCAATGATATTCTCGAGGGAAAATCCACTTTCGGGTATTACTATCTGGTCCTGAATGACCAGATGACGGGAGAGGAAGTAAGAAAGCTCAGACTCAAGGCGACGCAAGACTATGTCGTTGTGAGCAATCTGAATCCGGGACGCTATTACGTATCCTCCTTTTATTTCCAGTCCGAACACGGTCAGCCCGGCTCGAAGAAAGCCTATGATAACGACTTTTGTCCCTTCACTCTCAGACCTGAAACCCTGACCATCGTCTCCAAGACCTTCGGCACCAGACTCGCCAAGAAAGAGGGCGGAGATCTCTTTATGCAGTTTATGGCTCCCAAGGACTGCAATTACGAGGAAACCCTCGCCAAGCTGGAAAATGATCACCCCGAGGAGATCTCCTCCTGGAAAATACTCTACTAGCAAAAAAACGGGACCGTCAAAAGACGGTCCCAGACGTGCCATCCCCAAGGGGGGAGCGGGGATAGCGACTCTCTCCTTAATACTCTCCTACGAAGCTTGCTGCCTCTTGGCGATGATTTCCTGCGCGACCTGTCCGGAAACCGGATTGTAATGGCTGAACTCCATTTCAAACGCCCCCGTACCGGATGTAATGGATTTCAGATCAATGGCGTAGCGCAGCAGTTCGCCCTGGGGCACAACGGCTTTTATCTGTGTTATCCCGCTGCCGAGAGTGGCCTGGTCGGTAACGGCGCCTCTCTTGGTCGACAAGTCGGACATCACGTCTCCCATATACTTGTCATCCACGATAACCGTCAGGTTTACCATGGGTTCGAGCAGGGAGGGCTTGGCTTTCTCAAAGGCTTCCTTGAGGGCGTGCTTGGCGGCCAGTTTGAAGGCCATCTCCGATGAATCCACAGGATGCTCCTTGCCGTCCACAACGGAAACGCCGATATCCACCATGGGGTAGCCGGCCAGAAAACCTTCCGACATGGCTTCCCTCAGCCCCTTTTCTATACCCGGCATATAACCCTTGGAAATGGAGCCTCCCTTTATGATGTTCTCCATCATAAAATCCTCTCCCCGCTCCAGGGGCTTCACATTAATGACCACCTTGCCGTACTGGCCGTGGCCGCCGGACTGTTTCTTGTGGGTGTATTCCACGCCCTCCACCGGTTTTCCTATGGTCTCACGGTAGGCAACGCCGGGCACCCGGGTCTCCACTTCGATCTTGTTCTCCTTCCTGATTTTACTGAGAACCGTCTCGATATGAAGCTCGCCCATGCCGGAGATAACCGTTTCCCGGGTCTCTTCGTTGTACGTCACCGAAAAGGTCAGATCCTGTTCCGATACCCGGTGGAGCTGATCGGCCAGCTTATCCTCGTCCTTCTGGTTCACCGCGTTAATCGCCAGCGAATGGATGGGGTGGGGCAGGGCCAGAGCCTTGAAATGAATCACATTGTCCGGCATGCACAGGGTTTCGTTGGTCTTTATATCCTCCATCTTGGTGATGACGCAGATATCGCCGGCCACCACCTCGGAGGTTTCCTTCACATCCTTCCCCTCGCTGAAATACACCTTGCCTATTTTAATCTTCTTCTCTTCCTGGGGATCGTAGACCTCCATGCCCGGGTTCAGCTTCCCCGTAATCACCTTCACGTAGGACATCTTACCGGCGAATTTGTCGATGGACGTTTTGAACACGACGCCCGAGAAGGAGCCCTCGGAACTGATCATCACCGATTTCTCCCCGGTGGCGCAGGGCTCTTCCACCCGTCCCGGAGCGGGCGATTCCTGGGCCATGAAATCCATGAGGGGAACGATTCCGGAGTTTTCCTGAACGCTGCCGCAGAAGACGGGAATGAACTTGTTGTCGAAAAGTCCCTCCCTGAGCCCCTTGACGGCCTCTTCCAAAGACAGGGTTCCCTCTTCAAAGAACTTCTCCGTCAAATCGTCATCGCCCACGGCGGCCTGCTCTATCATATTCTCATGATACTCCTGGGCCTGGGCCTTGTACTCCTCGGGAATCTCCGTGGCCGCTTCACTCTTACCGGCGGAACCCTTGGGATAGGCTTTCATATCCAGAAGATTGATCAGCCCTTTATAATCCTCGCCCTGTCCCATGGGGATGGTCAGCGCGATAGGTTTCAATTTGAACTCGGAAAGATCGGCGAGAACCTGGAAAAAATCGGCCCTCTCCTTTTCCATTTTATTGACGAACACGACCCGGGGCATGTCCCGCGCATTAAGGCGGCGCCACAGTTTTACCGTTTCAATCTGAACTCGTGAACGGGCGCCGATCAGAACAACGGCCGATTCAGCCGCTCTGAAAGAGGAAACGACTTCACCCACGAAGTCGGAGGCGCCGGGGGTATCAAAGAGGTTGATTTTGGTACCCTTCCAGTCAAAATGGGAAAGACTGGAGTGGATGGACATCTGCTTCTCGATCTCTTCTTCTGTGAAATCGCTGACGGTTTTGCCCGACTCCACAGTTTCGGCACGGGGAATCACGCCGGCGTTGAAAAGAATCTCTTCAACCAGTGACGTCTTCCCCGTACCTCCGTGGCCGCAAACTGCAATGTTTCTGATGCTATTGGTATCAGCCATCATCAAACCTCCCTAAAAATGAATGGTATAAATTCATCATAAGCCCGATTTTTTCTCAGGTCAAATTAAATTTTACCCCCCTCCTGACCGTATCCTGACAACGTTACTTTCTCTCCGGGCGGCTTCCAGCGGAGCTGGAACCGGGCTGTTCCGGGGCTCCGGCCCCCGCAGGCGGGGTCTCGCTCCGCGCCCCCTCCGATCCCTGCCGCGGTAGGGGAAAATAAAATATTCCCTCTTTTTCTTGACGTATGATTCTTCCCGGGTTAATATGGACACGTGACCATGTGGACAGGTGTCCATAGGAGAGGAAAACCTTTGGTAACAAGGAAAGACGTAGCCGAGAAGGCGGGGGTTTCCCCCGCCGTGGTATCCCGTGTCCTGAACGACTCGGGCTATGTGGCCGAAGAGAAAAGAAAGCGGGTTCTCAAGGTGGTGAAGAGTCTGGGATACAGCCCCAACCCCGTGGCCGTCTCTCTGAAAACCAACCGGACCAAGCAGATCCTCTATTACGTTAAAGACCTGAGCAATAACTATTTCCGCGAAATGTACAAGGGCATGGCGGAGTACGCCGCCTCGAAGAACTACATCTTCGTGCTGGCCGGATATCTCGAGCCGGAAGGCATAGGCCGGCTGATGGTGGACGGGATTCTTTTCCCCACCGAGGATCAGGTGAGAAAGAGCATTATCGAATCCTTGACCGTTCCCTATGTGGCCGCCGGCTACGGCGTCCCCGAGCCCTCCGAAACAAAGACCGTCTACACCGATACGAGGATGGCTATCGATATCGCCTGTGCACATCTCAGAAGTCTGGGGCACCGGCGCATCGCCTATGCCTGTCCCAGCATCGCCACCTTCAATGAGACGAGGCTAAAGCGGTTTCTGGACATCACCGGTTACGAACCCGGATCGCCCTATATTCTCGGTGCGCCCTATGCCATGGACAATCTTCATGACGTCAACCATTTCGAGCTGGGAATTGTGGGGGCCCGGCAGTTCCTGGAGAAGAAGCTGGATGCCACGGCCATCATCTGCTTTAACGACGACATCGCCATCGGGCTGATGAGCCACCTGCAGAAAAACGGCGTGCGCATTCCCGATGATGTCTCCGTGGTAGGCATAGACGGCCTCATGGAGGGGAAGTACACGTCGCCCCCCCTGACATCGGTCTGCCTCGAGATGAACCGCCACGGCAAGGAGTGCGCCCGGGTCCTGATCAGCATGATCGAGGGCCATGAAAATGTCACTCCCCGGACGATTGCCCCGAAGCTGATTATACGGGAGAGCTCAAGGGCCGTGTGATTTTTTGTGAACATTGTGGACACGTGTCCACATGGAATAATCAAACCAATAGGTAAGGAGTTGTTATGTTAAGGAAGTTTATTTCATTCTCCCTGGTTGTCTCCCTGGTGTCGGTACTGCTGATGACGGGATGTTCCAAGTCGGGCGGCGGCAAGGATACCGCTTTCGATCCCAATGAGGAAGTCACCATCGTCGTGGGCGGTTGGCCCGCAGGGGACGATGCGTTCAAGGCAATCATTCCCGGATTCAACGAGAAATACCCCAACGTAAAGGTGGAGTTGAATTTTCAGCAGACCACCGACCACCACCAGCAGTTGTCCACGGCCCTGGCCGCCGGTACGGGGGCTCCCGATGTGGCCATGCTGGAGCAGGCCTGGGTCGGCCGGTACAAGGACGGCGGCGGTTTCGAGAACCTTCTGGACGAACCTTATAACGCGGGTGATCTGAAGGATGATTTCGTACAGTATAAATGGGACCTGGCCACTTCCGTGGACGGAGAGAAGACCATAGGACTGGTCTGGGACATCGGTCCGGCAACTCTGTTTTACAGAAGAGATGTCTTCAAGGAAGTGGGCCTTCCCTCCGAGCCTGAGGAAGTGGAAAAGTACCTTTCCACCTGGGACGGCGTGCTGGATGCGGCGGAAAAAGTGTATATTCCCAATGAGCGCTGGCTTCTGCCCAGCGCCTTCTACCTCTATACCTGGAACTATATGAACCGGGACTTCTATAACGACAAGCTGGAACTGACTCTGGATAAACCGGGCACCACAGAAGCCCTGGAGGCGGCCATCACCATGAGGAAAAACGGCTGGGACGCCCAGCTGCCCTCCATGTGGGAGAATGAAGCCACCGCCGGACTGGGCGGGGGCAACCTGTGCATGGTCGTGGCCGGCTGCTGGTACGGCGGATTTCTCAAGTCCTGGATCGATCCCGAAGGGGCGGGCGACTGGGGCGTCAGCCGCATCCCCGGCGGTATCGCCGATTCCAACTGGGGCGGTTCCTACCTGGCCATCCCCTCCCAGAGCAAGCACAAAGGGGCCGCCTGGGAATTCGTAAAATACGCCCTGGCCACCAAGGAAGGGCAGAACGGCATGTTCGAAGCGGTGGATTACTTCCCCGGATACATTCCCGCCTGGGACGATCCCATGTACGATGAGCCCGACCCCTATTTCGGCGGTCAGAAAACAAGGCAGCTCTGGGTCGACATCTCCAAGAGCATCCAGCCTACGTTCACCACCCTGATGGACTCCACCACGGAGGAAACCCTCAACAATACGGTCAATACGGGAATCAACGAAGGATGGCCCGCCGCCCGGATTATTGAGGAAGCGAAGAAACAGATCGAAATCACCACCCGCGAGGATAGAGATAAATTCATCGATATCCTGAAAGACGCCGGTAAGTGGGACTGATTCTCCTTTATCCCCGGGAGTCCGCTCCCGGGTATTTTCCTCAATAATTAAAAGGAGTCGAATTATGAACCCCATTAAGAACAGGAGGGAAGAGCCGCTCTGGAAAGAGATAAAAAGAAACCGGGTCGCCTATGCCTACATCGCCCCTTTCTACATTCTCTTTGCCGTATTCGGCCTGTTCCCCATCGTTTCCGGATTTCTCATCAGCTTTTTCCGCTGGGACGGGCTGAGTCCCATGAAATTCGTCATGTTTAAAAATTACGTGCGCATGTTCCAGGATCCCCTTTTCTGGAAATCCCTGGGCAATACCTTCTATATAGGGCTTATCGCCCATATCTTCATACTGCTGGGCGGCCTGATCCTGGCCTACATCCTCAATACGAAACTCATCAAGTATCCCAATATCTTCAAGACGATATATTTTCTTCCCATGGTGACCAGCGCCGTGGCCACGGGAATCGTCTTCAAGGCCATGTTCGGGTACAACGCGGGAATCATCAATCTTTTTATCAATACCCTGGGCTTTGACAAGATCGACTGGTGGGGCGGAACGGGCGCCTTTATCAAGCCGGCTATCATCATCATGTTCGCCTGGAAGTGGGTCGGCTGGAACATGGTCATCTACCTGGCGGGCATGCAGGGGATCAGCACCGATATATACGAGGCGGCCACCATAGACGGAGCCAGCCACTTCCACGTATTCCTGAGGATCACCATCCCCCTCCTGCGGCCCATCATCCTCTTTACCCTGATCCAGTCCACCATCGGAACACTCAATCTCTTTACGGAGCCCTTCATCCTGCTGGGAGGAGGCAGCCTGCTCGGCGGGACGGGCAACCAGGGCATGACGGTCATGATGTATCTCCTGAACAAGGCGCCCTACGGCAACAATCACTACGGCTACGCCTCGGCGACAGCCTATGTCATGTGTTCCATCATCATCATCGTATCGCTTATCAATATGAAAATCACCGAAAGGAGGGAACGCAAATGAAACGGACCCTGGGAAAACTTCTTCTCTATCTCTGCCTTCTCGCGGTCGCCGCTCTTATGCTGCTGCCCTTTTACTGGATGATCGTCCTTTCCACCCACACCACCCATGAAATCATACAGTATCCGCCCCCCCTCTGGTTCGGCGGCAATCTCCTGCCCAATCTCCACTCCATGGTTGAGTCGGTGGCCGTATTGCGAAGCTTCATGAACAGCGTCGCGGTTTCCGGTTCTTTCACCATTCTTGTCCTTCTGCTCTGCTCCATGGGAGGCTACGCCTTCGCCATGTACAATTTTCCCGGAAGGGACAAACTGTTCGGCGTTCTCATCGTGACCATGATGATTCCCTGGACGGCGGGCATCATCCCCTGGTTTTTCATGATGTCCCGATTCGGGTGGATCAACAATTTCCTGGCCTTGATCATACCCAACAGCGCCAACGCCTTCGGGATCTTCTGGATGCGCCAGTACTGCCAGAACAACGTCCCCGCGTCCCTCATCGACGCGGCCAAAATAGACGGGCTCAGCGAGTGGTTCATCTTCTTCAAGATCATCGCTCCCATCCTTGTGCCCGGCCTGGCGGCGCTTGGCATCATGACCTTCGTCAACTCCTGGAATGATTTCATGCAGCCCATGCTTATCCTTCGGGACGAAAAGATGCATACCCTGCCCATCATGCTCAAGTACATGCTGGGAGATCCCCAGAGGGGAACCGATATGGGCGCCCTCATCTCGGCCAGCACCCTGGCTATTCTGCCCATTCTCGTCGCCTTTCTGGCGGCATCAAGATTTTTCATGTCCGGTCTGACCGCCGGAGCAGTAAAGGAGTAAATTATGCTGGATATTCAATTCGGTGCCGACTATTATCCGGAACACTGGCCGGAGGAACGGTGGGAAACGGACGCCCGCCTGATGCAGGAGATGGGCCTGGGAGTCGTACGCATGGCGGAGTTCGCCTGGACCCGGATAGAACCGCGGGAAGGGGAGTTTCACTTCGAATGGCTGGAGAAGGCCGTCAACCTGCTGGGGAAATACGGCGTGAAAACCATCCTCGGCACGCCTACGCCCACACCTCCCGCCTGGATCGTCGAGAATCACCCCGAAATCCTCGCCGTTAATTCCCGGGGCGTTCAAGTCGGATTCGGCGGGCGGCACCACGACTGCCAGTCGAACCGGACCTACCGGGCCCATGGGGTCCGCATGATCGAAGCCCTGACGAAACACTTCAGCGGCAACCCCCATGTGGTGGGCTGGCAGACCGATAACGAGCTGGGCAACAGCCATGACGATCTCTGCCACTGCCCCTCCTGCCGGACCGCCTTCCAGGACTGGCTGCGCGACAAGTATACCACCGTGGAGGAGCTGAACCGCCGCTGGGGCACGGTTTTCTGGAGCCAGGAATATGACAGTTTCAGGCAGATTCCTACTCCCGGCTACAACGTGACCGCCCACAGTCCCTCCCTCCTTTTGGACTGGAAACGGTTCCACTCCGATCTGATATGCGATTTCCAGAAGTTTCAGATCGATATTATCAGAAAGAACTGCCCCGGCCAGATCATCACCCATAATTTTATGGGCTTTTTCGACCTGATCGATTACTACGACCTGGCCGAACCTTTGGATTTTATCAGCCACGACCAGTATCCCACGGGCTTCTTCGATAATCCCCAGCCGGGGAAGACACCCTCCGTCCTGGCCGCGACCCTGGACCTGATGAGAGGGCTCAAGAACCAGACCTTCTGGATTATGGAGCAGCAGTCCGGACCGACGGGATGGACCATACTGGGCCGTACGCCCGAGCCGGGTCAGCTCTCTCTCTGGGCGGCCCAGTCCATAGCCCGGGGCGCCGACTGCGTCGTCTTCTTCCGGTGGCGCACCTGCACGGTGGGCACGGAGCAGTACTGGCACGGCATCCTCCCGCACAGCGGGAATCCGGGGCGGCGTTACGCCGAGCTGAAGGAAACGATCGGACGCCTTACCCCGGTGATGAAGGAGTTCCGCGGAGCCCTGAGCGGCGCCGAGGGGGCCGTCCTCTTCGATTATGACCAGAACTGGGCCATGGAAATCCAGCCCCACCATCCCGACTTGGACTATATCAGGCAGATCCAGGTTTATTACGACGCCTTCCATAAGAGGAATGTCCCCCTGGATTTTATCAGCAGGGAAAGGGATTTCTCGGGCTACAAGCTGATTATCGCCCCTCTGATGTATCTTATGACTCCCGAACTGGAAGAGAAGTTTGAATCCTATGTCCGCGGGGGAGGGAGGCTGGTCCTGACCATGCGGACCGGTGTCAAGAACGATGATAATGTCTGTATGGACGAAAGGGAGCTGCCCGGCAAGGCGGGAGACCTCCTGGGGATCGAGGTCTCCGAATACGATTGCCTGAGGGACATTACCAGAAAGGTTTCCTGGGGGGATGATTCCTCTCTGAAGGCTTTGAAGTGGTGTGATCTTATCACCGTCAAAGAGGCTGACACTCTGGCTGAAGTGGCCGACGGATGGTACGGGGGAACGCCGGTTGTGACGGAAAATGGCGTAGGACAGGGAAAGGCTCTCTATGTGGGAACCGAACCGGACGAAGCCCTGGCCGACCGGCTGGCCGGCTATCTTATGGAAGAAGCCGGTCTTGAACCGCTGGCGAGCGGTCGAGACGGCTGGGAGCTTATCCGCCGAAGGGCTGAAGACAGGGATTATCTCTTTGTTCTGAATCATCAGGGGGAGACGAGAGAGTTTGCCGTACCCTCCGGCTGGCAGGCCGTAGTGCATGAAAATCCCGTTCCTCCCTACGGATTCAGTCTGTTTTCCAGGGATTTCTAGGGTTTTTAAGGCTCTTCTCAACATTACACTATTGAAATGATAGTGTAATGACTGGTTTTTCTTTGATGAATGTTGTATATTGGAAGTGTGTAGGAAAAATGCATTATATGAAGATAATGTGAAGTTCTGGGACATTTAAAAAATGCAATGTAAAAAGGAACAGACGTTGAAAGAGCGAAACATTCTGGCTTCGGGGGCAGGTACCTGCCCCCACTGTTCACAGTGTCATAATTTTTTCAGTAACGTCAGAAAGATTAATCAGGAAATGAAGGGAGCCCTTCAGAAGCTCTACTGCCTCTCCCGATATAACAGATGTGCGCGTTACTTCATCATCGAGCGGATAGACAATTCCACCGTGCCCGATGACCTCTATCCCAACCAGGAAATCAGAGCCCATTCTCTTGTGCAAGAGGAGCAAAAGCGTTATTCTTGATCCATGGAATTACTATCTCCCGCGGGCAGTATAGAAAAGCTGAAATATGCCTGGCTGTACGGTGCCGATGCGGCTTATATCGGACTACAGGGCTTTTCCCTCAGGGCCAAGGCGGACAATTTCGCCAATGAAGCGGACCATGCAGAGGAAGAAGCGGAATATATCAAATCGATAAAGGGACAGAATAAACTTTACTGCGCTCTGAATATCTATTTTCATAATAAAGATCTCGCCCGTCTGGAAAGAAATCTCGCCGCCTTCGAAGCCTATCCTTTCGACGCGTTTATCATAAGCGACATAGGCCTGCTTCCCCTCCTCAAGAGACGATTTCCCCATACGGAACTCCATCTTAGTACTCAGGCAAACGCCACGAACGGAGAGGCGGTCAAAATGTACGGGGACATGGGATTTTCCCGGGTTGTTCTGGGAAGGGAAGTCTCCCTGGCCGAGATCGAATCGATCAAGAAAGCCGCGCCCCATATCGAACTGGAGGCTTTTGTTCACGGCGCCATGTGCCTGGCCTATTCGGGCCGCTGCTTCCTAAGCGCCTGGATGACCGGCCGCTCGGGTAATGACGGAACCTGCGCCCACTCCTGCCGCTGGGACTACCGCGTCCTGGAAGAGGAGAAGCGCCCCGGCCAGTACTATCCCGTCATAGAGAACGAAGGCTTCACCACCATTCTCTCCTCCAAGGATATCTGCATGATAGATCATCTTAAGGAGATGAAGGAGACAGGGGTCGACTCCCTGAAGATAGAGGGACGGATGAAGTCCATCTATTACACCGCCGTGGTTACCCGGGCCTACCGGAAAGCTTTGGACAGGCTGGCGGGAAAGAATGTCCCCGACTACGAGGGATACCGGGAGGAACTGAACAAGGTCAGCCACCGGGAATTTTCCACCGGCTTCTATTTCAGTAAGCATGACGTGGAAAAATCCACCGAGATCTCCTACCAGAGGCAGTACACCTTCATGGGCTCCCTGGGAAAGGAGATCGCCCCCGGTCAGTTTGAACTGGATATCAAAAATAAGATCCTCCGCTCCGACGAACTGGAGTTCATCGGTCCCGACGAGCTCTACCTCTCCGACAGGAACTGGAAAATCCTGGAGCCCTCCGGAGAAGAGCCGGAAGAGGCGGATCATGGAAAATCCTATACCATCATCCCCGGGATAAAAGCTCAGGAAGGGTACATCATCAGAAAGAAAAAGGACTGATTTTCATGGACTTCAGCATCATATTTGTCATCATTCTCCTGGGAGGATGGATTTTCGGCCGCATCTTCGGCAAAATCGGTCTGCCATCCATTTTCGGAATGGTCGTTTTCGGGATCATCTGTTCCCTGACCCTGACGGATAAAGCACCGGACTTGCTGTGGGATATGGCGCCCTATCTCAAATCCTTCGCTCTTATAGTCATACTTTTGCGAGCCGGTCTGGGACTGAACAAGGACGCCCTCAAAAAAAACGGTCGTGTCGCCGTATTGCTGGCTTTCCTTCCCTGCCTCGTGGAGGGAGCGGCCCTTACCCTGGCCATAAGGTTCGTATTCGGCTTTGATCTTTTCACCGCCGGTCTGACCGGCTATATGTTGGCCGCCGTTTCCCCCGCCGTTATTGTGCCGTCCATGCTCGATTTGAAGGAGAAGGGGATAGGCCGGGAGAAGGACGTCCCCACCATCATTCTGGCCGGCGCTTCGGTGGACGATGTGATCGCCATAACCCTGTTTACCGTTTTTCTGGATCTGGCCCTTTCCGGGCAGGCCGATATACTGCGTTCCGTCCTCTCCGTTCCCCTCTCCCTCGTTCTGGGCATAGCCGCGGGAGGGGTGGCGGGATTTCTGCTGCTCCGTTTTTTCCGTCGCTTTCACGAGAGCATCAGAGCCACGGAGAAAACCCTGGTCCTGATTATGGCGGGCACCCTTCTGGTCGATCTGGGGGACAGCGCCCATTTCGCCGCACTGATAGGCCTTATGACCATAGGTTTCATTCTTCTTGAACGATCCGAAGTCATCGCCCATGAACTGGCGGGGAAACTCTCTAAAATCTGGGTCTTCGCCGAGATCGTTCTATTTGTTCTGATCGGATTCTCCCTGGATGTACACGTCGCTCTGGCAGGAGGACTCAAGGCTCTGGCCGTTCTGGCTATCGGGCTCTTTTTCCGTTCCCTCGCCGTTCTGGCCTCCACTTCCTTTTCGACGCTTTCCTGGCGGGAGCGTCTTTTCTGCGTAATCGCCTACCTTCCCAAAGCTACCGTGCAGGCGGCCCTGGGAGGAGTAGCCCTGAGCCGGGGAATTCCCGAAGGGGACACCATTCTGGCCCTGGCCGTCCTGGCAATCATTGTCACCACACCCATAGGGCTGATCGGTATACGGGTATTCGGCAAACCTCTTCTGGACAGCTGATAAGGGAAAGGGAAAGCGGAAAGCGGAAAGCGTTATATTGAAAACGGTATAATACCCCTTTTCACAGTGAGATAGCTTAAGGCATAAATGAAGTGTTGTGATATAAAACGTATTTGTTATTGGTGGCTTACTCCGGGAGTCGCAAAGGAATACGTCTTTTCCGAGAATGGGGAATACAGATAAGAATGAAAATAGATAAGAATGAGATCCTGGAGAAGATATGTTATACCGATCTCGTTTATGATCGGATAAATAAAAAATTAAACATATCACTCTCAAAAATTGAGAGTGAAAGATTTATTCTGAGAATACTGCAAGAGACTCAAGATGATAATTATAAGATGATAGGAAAGAATTTTTATGTTAATAATTTCACTGAAAATATCAGGATAACCATTAATAGAAATACTTTCAGAATCATTACAGCAGATATAATCGATAAAAATAAAATAAAATGATGTTCAGGAAGGTCAAGGAAATCCTCGTGATTTATTCTTTTCAGGAAATGATGTCTATGAAAAACTTTCTATCAATGAGAACATTCCAAGTAGGTTATGGTGAGCAATTTGAAATATTATGAGGAACTATAAGGAAATTGTTCAAATATTATATAATCATTTTTTTAGTATCATTTTCAGAACTTGTTTCCTCTCAGGAAGATAATAACAGGGATATATCGGCCGTTAAGCTAAATGATTTTTCAATTGAATATTTAAAGAACGAGAATCCAGATAATATCGTTGAATTATGTATAAATACAGAGACATTATCCTCCCTTGAAAAAGATATCTATTATCAAGAATTGGATAATTACATCATTGCCCATGCAGACATAGATAACGATAGATTTGAGTTAATTAAAATGTCATTAATTGATATTCTTTATTTAATGAAAGCGTGTGAAGAGTATGGCACCTTTTTCCAGCATATGGAACATCGATTAGGAGCATATTCAATATGGCTTACATATACAAAAAAAACAAACGGACAGGATTTAACTTTAAAAAGAATAATTGATAATATTATTAATGATATTTCTGATAATAAAGATATTGAAATTGCAAAAGAACAATATAAGCAATGTATTGATGATTTTGCACGAATAGACGATCAAACCATAACTGCCAATATAATATGGTTTTATGAAAATTATATGAAATGAAAAATGCAGTAGAAGAACAGGCTTCCAGGAAATGGTCCATGCCACTTCGGAACTGGAAGCCTGATATGAATAGAGTAGCCATCCATATGAGGGCCTGGATAAAGCAACCCTTTTGTCTGTAAAATTAGAAAAAGTTAATCAGTCTCCATATTCAAATATCTTTTACCTGTAAACCACTGCTCATCTATTTCCATTAACAGAGCCGCGATCAGACGATCAACGGACTTCCTATTTGGAAATATCATGGCTACCCTTGTTCGCCTCTTTATTTCTTTCATCTGCCGCTCTGCCAAATTTGAAGTTCTTAGCCGTCGCCAATGAGCCTTTGGCATTGAGAAGACGGTAAGGGACTCGGGGATATTCTCATCCATCCAGCTACTCAGATCGGGCGCCGTTTCCTCATATTTTTTAACAGCCATTGAAAGAAAGCGTTTCGCTTCTTCTCCATTGGGTGCGTTAAAAATAGTTCTGATGTCTTCTGCTACCTCCTTCTCCATGCTCTTCTTGGGAACGTGATGAGAAGCATTCTGCTGGAGATGAAACTGACAGCGATGCCAGGGAACCGTAGGAAAAACAGCCTCTATTGCAGATTTTAGACCACTATGGGCATCTGAAGTTATCATTCTGACTCCATGTAAACCTCGGTCAACCAATCCAGCGAGGAACTTTCTCCAATGAACATCAGCCTCGCTGAGTTCTGTTGAAATCCCAAGAACCCTTCTCATTCCCTTATTATCAACTCCATAAGCAATTAGAACGGCTGCCGAAACGACAGCTCTATCCACACGAGCTTTTTCATAGGTCGCATCCACAATGAGATAGCGAAAAGCTCCCAGAGGGCGATTCCGCCACTTAGAAATCTCTTCATCCAGCAGTGCGGTTGCTTCAGAAACCTGGGATTGGGAAACTTCGAAGCCGCAGAGCTGTTCTACAATTTTGGTTACTCTGCGAGTTGATACCCCCTGGATATACATCTGAGCTATTGCCATTTTCAACGCCCTTTCGCTGCGGCACCCTTTTTCAATGCTGCCAGGATAGAATTCCATCCCACGGACCTGCGGAATCTCGATAGGGATCTCACCTACACGAGTTCGAATCTTCCTGCTTTTGTACCCGTTTCTATGGCCAATGCGATCGTCATTCCGTTCATAATGACTGGCTTGGATTGCCTTCTCTTGCTCTAACCGCATAGATAAATTCATTATTGAACTTATGACCTTTGTTAATCCTTCTCGATTATCTGCCTGGAGCTCTTCAATCATTTGATCGAAAACGGTATAGTAATCCTCGTTAGTCATGATGCCTTCTTTTGTTTTTGGTCGAACTAATCGAAGACTGATTGGCTAACTTTTTCAAGCCCCCTTTATTTCTAATTTACAGACACTATTGTACACTATCAGGGCCTGCCTTCATCCTTCTTTACGCAGGCGTGATTGTGCCGTCCACATCCCAGAGCGCCTCCCAGCTCTGACCATCCTTCCAGAGAAAAACATCACCCTTGATAAGGCGGCAGTTCCTGTCTATTCCGGCGATATCGGCCATCTCCTTATCGGTCAGTTTTTCTCCCAGAACGCATTTGAGATTGCTCAGATAATTTCTTTTTTTCACAGAGAAGGGAATGGGTATCTGTCCCCGCTGATAGGCCCATTTCAGACAGACCACGGCAGGATGGACACCCAGTCTCTCGGCGCAGGCTTTGATCACCGGATCTTCCGTATCTACCGTATCGCTCTCCGTCCTGTCCCTCTCCGGTCTGTCGGGTGACCCGATGGGGGAATATCCCACGGGCTGAATGCCTTTGGACTGGATATAGCTGAAAAGTTCGGGCTGCTGGAAATGGGGATGGAGCTCCATTTCAATGACCGCCGGTTTGATCCGGCAGTCCCTGAGGACAAGTTCCATTTTGGGGATGGTCATATTGGATACGCCGATATTCCTGACCAGACCCATATCCATGAGTTTTTCCATGGCCTGCCAGGTTTTCATATAGTTTTCATGTATGTAAGGTTTGGCGTCGGGGCTCCGGGAGGATACATCGCATCCCGGGGGATGGTAGTTGGGGAAGGGCCAGTGGACCAGATAGAGATCCAGGTAACTCAGCTGAAGATCTTCCAGAGATTTCCGGCAGGAGGCGATCACATCATCGGGAGCATGCATATCGTTCCAGACTTTGCTGGTGATGAAGAGCTCTTCCCTTTTTACCTTTCCCGAGGCAAGGGCTTTGGCAAATGCCTTGCCTATCTGCTTTTCATTACCGTATACCGAGGCGCAGTCAAAATGGCGATAGCCCAGCTCCATGGCATTGAAAACGGCATCGGCTACTTCTTCGGCTGTGACATGGTCGGATCCGAAGGTTCCCATTCCAATAACAGGCATTTTCGATCCTGAGTAGAGAGTTTTATAGGGAAAGACAGAAGGGTCGACTCCTTCCGGATCCACGATGAAGTCTCTGGTTTCAAAATCCATTGATTAATCTCCTTTCCGCTGGGCGGAATCTTCTATAAGTGCTATAGTGTACTAGAACAGTATAGAGTAAAAAATCCCGTTTGACAAGGGAAAAAAGCATTCGGACAAGTATGGGGGAATTTTCTGTTGCGAAATCCCCCTTCCCGTACATAATTAAAGCAGGGACATACATCACAAAAGGGTTCCATCCCACAGTCAGAAGGAAATTATGAAAAACGACGGATCATTGGAAGATTTAAAAAAGACTAACGCCATTCTTTCCGGGATAATAGAAAGTCCCAGGAATGTGATCATTTTTGCCCTTGATACGGGATACCGCTATATTGCCTACAACAGTAATCATAGAAAAACTATGAAGGCTATCTGGGGTGCGGAGATTGAAAAGGGAGAAAATATACTCGATTATATAAGCTCCGAAGAGGACAGACAGAAAGCCCGCATGAATTTTGACAAGATCCTTATGGGAAAGTCTTTTACCCTGGAAGAACAGTACGGGGACACGGCCCATGAGAGGAGGTATTACGAAGATATCTACAATCCGATTATCGACGATAAGGGCGATATTATCGGATTAACCGTTTTTCTGACCGATATTACAGAGCGGAAGACGATGGAGCACGAGCGCAACAAGCTGATAACTGAACTGCAGAACGCCCTGGATAACGTCAAGATGCTCACGGGACTTCTCCCCGTGTGTTCCCATTGCAAGAAAATCCGTACCGAAAACGAAGACTGGCAGCCTATCGAGCACTATATCAGGGAGCATTCAGAAGCCCAGTTCTCCCATAGCCTCTGCCCGGAATGCGTAAGTAAGCTCTATCCCGATTTAATCGATGACAGTAAATAACAGGGATGAACAAATAACCTTCCTGTGCTATGATGGGCGGCGATGTCCCGGGAAGAAAAAGAGCAGATTATCATACTAAAAACCTATGCCGTCGGAGAGAATCACCGGGGGGTCAGGCTTCTGACTCCGGGAAACGGCGTTCTCTCGGCATTGGTATACGGGGGCAACGGAAAGAACAGCGGCCGCAAGGGCGCGGTGATTCCCTTCTGCTACGGCTGGGGGGATCTGGTTCATGACAGAAGCCGGGGGAGATATCAGCTGAAGGAATTTTCCGTTGAAGCTCCCTTTGAGGCGGTGCGGGAAGATTTGAGAAAGACCTATATCGCCAGTCTCTGGTCAGAAGTGATCATGGGCTCCTACGGCGGGGGGCATCAGGGCCCCGAGCTGTTCCTCCTTCTCCTGGAAGCCCTCCACTCCCTGGCCGAGGCGGGAGACAGGGACCGGGCCCGTAATGAAGGGTATATATATAACCGGGATTCCCGCATTCTGGTGCGGTTCCTCTGGTCCTATCTTGCGTTGAGCGGTGAACGGCCGGATATACGCCGATGCGCCCATTGCGGAGCGGGGACAGAGAAAGGGCTGTACCGTGATTCCCGGGGGCGTATCTTCTGTGCCTCCTGCGCCCATCCCGGTTCGGGTAAGCTTCCTCCCGGAATTGTTCCCTATCTTGACAGGGCGGACAGTTCAGGATGGGACGAATTCCTGAAAATCGGCATAGCCGGACAGACTATGGAACAGTTAAAAAGATGGCTTTTCGCGGTCATTCAGGATCATATGGAGTATCCCCTGAAAACCCTGAAAACGGGTGCTTTTCTTTTATAAAACTTGTGTATCCCGGGAAAGAGTGATAATCTTGCCTATGGCTTCCTCATTTATACAAAAAAATAATCTCGGTTCATCTCTGCTGGCTCTTCAGCAGGTTTCTAAGCAATACTACAGGGATGAGTCCCGGCTGGCCGCCCTTTTTCTGGAGCAGGTTGCTGTGCTTTGCGATGCCGAATGTCTTATCCTCCGAAGGGAAACCGATTCGGGGCCGGTTATCACAGGAAGTCTCTGCCGCAATGAATCGGACCACTCCCCCGAGACGATTATGCAGCAGATCGAACCCTGTTTTTCTGAGAGTCATAAAACCTATACCGACGATGAAAGGCAGTCTTTTCTTTTCAGGGGAGAGCTTCCCATCCATTTCGCTCATGAGAGGCTTACCCTTTCCCGGGCTCTGTTCATTTACTCCTCTTCCTTCTGTCCTGTCCGGTATGAACTGATTCTGCTGAACGGTCATATCGATGGTAATGCCGGGGAACTGACCGGCGACCTGAAAGGGCTGGTCAATATAATGAGCATGACAAAGGAAAAAGCCGCCATGGAAGAGAATATCCGGCGAAAGGAGAAGGGCATTTCAAAGGCGGTGGATTCTAAGACCCAGTTTCTGGGAAGCCTGAGTCACGAGATAAGGTCTCCCCTCAACGGTATCATCTGTATGGCCAGTCTGCTCGGAGAAACCGATCTGACCGAAGATCAGCAGGAGCTCTTGAGTATCATACAGTTCTCTGCCGACAACATAACCAGGATTATTCAGGATCTCGTGGATCTGACCCTTTTGAACTCGGGGCGGGTCATATTGAAGAACGAGAACTTTTCCCTCCTCACGCTCTGCGGCAATCTCATCAAGAATATGAAGGAAGAAGCATCTTCCAAGGGACTGGACCTGGATATGGCGGTCGAGGACGGCATCGATTCCTTTCACGGTGATTCGGTTCGCATCGGCCAGATCCTCTCCAACCTTATTCAGAACGCCATCAAATATACCGAGAAGGGAGAAATCTTTCTCGATGTACACCGCCGTCCCGGTGCCGTGGAATTCGTCGTCAGCGATACGGGTGTGGGAATCCCCAGGGACAAGCAGGATCTTATCTTTGAAGAGTTTACCCAGCTGGGCAATTCCGTCCATAAGGATAAGGTCAGGGGCGTCGGCCTGGGACTGGCCATTGTCAAAGATCTGGTCGAGATCATGGGGGGGACCGTGACGGTGAAGAGCCGTGAGGGAAAGGGTTCGAGCTTTTGCGTTCTACTTTCCGATTTTGATGTCCAGCCCGGGAAGGAGAAGGATTTTCCCCGCGAAGAGGGAACTCTCTTTTTACCGGAGAATTCCCGTTTTCTCATCGTCGATGATGACGAAATCAACAGGCTCTACCTGAGAATGGTTCTTGAGGGGATCGGAGCCCATACCGATGAAGCGGAAAACGGTCGGATTGCTGTTGAAAAAGTAGCCGGGAAAAAGTACGATATGGTACTTATGGATATCAGCATGCCCGTCATGAACGGTCTTGATGCGACAAAGGAGATTCGGAAGATCCGCAAAGACCTTCCCGTTCTGGCCATTACGGCCAACGCCTTTGACGAAGATATCCAGAGAATACTGGAATCCGGTCTGGACGATATCGTCCTTAAGCCGGTGGATGAAGAACAGCTTATGAATAAAATTTCCAATTGGATGGGAAGGAGTCGGGGCAATGGATGAACCTGTGAGCATTCCCGAAGACATAGAGAACCTGCATTTTTATTTTATCGGTATCAAGGGGACCGGCATGGCCGCCCTGGCCGAGTTATACTCGGGCCGGGGGGCGCGTATCACCGGCTCCGATGTGGAAGAGACTTTCTACACAGACCGGATCCTTTCCCGGCTGCCCGTAAAAGTGCTTAAGGGATTTTCCGCCGGCCATATCGATGAGGCGGGCAAAATCGACTTTGCCGTCCGTTCCAGCGCCTACGGTGATGACCATCCCGAGGTGAAAGCGGTGAAGGCAAAGGGCATCCCCCTCTTCAATTATACCGAAGCTCTGGGAGAATTGTCCCGCCATTACGCTTCCACGGGAATCGCCGGCGTCCATGGGAAAACCACCACCACCGGCATGATCGGCACACTGCTAAAAGAGCTTTCCCTGCCTGCTTCCGTCCTTGTGGGAAGCGGTGTCTCCTCTTTCGACGGGAGCGCTTCCTGGCGGGGGGGGGACAGATATTTCGTGGCCGAAACCTGCGAGTACCAGAGACACTTCCTGGATTTTCATCCCGGAAGAATCGTGTTGACGAGCGTGGAGCCGGACCACCTGGATTACTTCAAGGGGTATATGGATATTCTGTCCGCCTTCATGGAGTATATCGATCTCCTACCCGAAGGGGGAGAGCTCATCTACTGCGCCGATGATCCGGGCGCCATGGAAGCGGCCCAGAGAAGTTCCCTGGACAGGCCCGACCTGAAACTGATCCCCTACGGGGAGACCGCCGAAGGTCCCTACCGTCTGACCCATTCCCGTCTGGAAGAGGGGAGGAATATTTTCCGGCTGGCCCGGTGGGAGAGGGATTTTATCCTTCCCCTTCCCGGCAAGCATCTTCAGCTTAATGCCGCGGCCGCCCTGGCTGTTACCGCTTCTGTACTCGCCGAAGAGGGGAGGGAGGTGGATGATGGCTGTCTCGATGTTCTGGCCGAAGGAATCTCACGGTTCCGGGGAAGCAAGAGACGGTGCGAGCTGGTCGGGGAAAAGGACGGCGTTCTTGTCATCGATGATTACGGCCATCACCCCACGGCGGTTGATCTGACCCTGAAGGGACTGAGGGAATTTTATCCGAACCGGCGGCTTGTTGTGGATTTCATGTCCCACACCTATTCCCGAACCGCCGCTCTGCTGGAACGGTTCGCCTCCTCCTTTTCCGCGGCGGACTGCGTCATCCTCCATAAGATATACGGGTCGGCCCGGGAAAAGTACGACGGAAGCGTCACGGGGGAAACCCTTTTCGAAGAGACGAAAAAACGGCACGGGGAGGTGTATTATTTCACTGAAATCGACGATGCCCTGCCGTTTCTGCGTGACTATTTACGTCCGGGCGACCTTTTTGTTACAATGGGGGCCGGGGATAACTGGCAGTTAGGCCTGAAAATATTAGAAAATACTTAAGGAAACACCATGAAAAGTATGACCGGTTTCGGGTATGCGGAAATTCAGGATGAATCGATTCATCTCACCGCCGATCTGAAATCCTACAACAACCGCTATCTGGATCTTATTATTAATATACCCCCTCCTCTGAATCCCCTGGAACCGGCCATAAGGGAAAGGCTTTCCCGATCGGTCAAAAGGGGGCGGGTCGAACTGTACCTGCGCATGAGGGAGCTGGAGGAGAATCTGAGCATCATCCTGGATCGGGATGCGGCCAGGGCCTATGCCGGGAAACTCCGTGAATTGGGATCTGAGCTGAATCTCAAGGATGAACTGGGCTACAGCCATATCCTGGGGTTGGAAGGTGTCTTGAAGGTAGACAAAAAAAGGGACCTGGATTTTCTGGGGGATATGGTCAACCGGATTATCGATCAGGCCCTGGCCGAACTTCTGGAACGGAGGGCCGGGGAAGGGGAAAGCACCGAAGCGGATATTATGGAGCAGATCGGCCATGTGGAAGACGCGCTGGCTAAAATCCGCGAGCTGGCCCCCGGCGTGGAGGAAAAGGTGACCGCCCTTCTCCATGACAAGTTCCGGGAGGTGCTGGGGGATGACCTGGAAGAGTCGCGTGTCCTTCAGGAAACGGCTTCCTATCTGGTCAGGTACGATATCAATGAAGAGATCAGCCGCCTGACCGCTCATCTGAACTCCTTCCACTCCATCGCCCGGAATGAGGAGATGGTGGGGAAAAAACTGGATTTTCTCTGTCAGGAGATGAACCGGGAGATCAATACCATCGGTTCCAAGACCCCCCAGGTGGAAGTAAGCCGCCTCGTGGTGGAGATGAAGGACTGCATGGAGAAAATCAGGGAGCAGTTGAGAAATGTCGAGTAAAGGCGATGGGAAAACCCGAATAGCTATCTCGGGAAAGAGCGGATGCGGCAATACCACCGTTACCAGCATGCTGTCCGAAGCGCTCGGTTACCGTATGGTGAACTACACCTTTCATACCCTGGCAGATGAGAAGGGAATCGATTTCGATGAATTCTGCCGAATGGCCCAGGATGATCCCCAGTATGACTACCTTGTGGACAGAAAGCAGGTCGAACTGGCCATGGAGGAAAATTCCGTCCTCGGTTCCCGTCTGGCCATCTGGATGCTGGAAGAGGCGGACCTCAAAGTTTTTCTTACCGCTTCCCCCGAAGTCAGGGCAGGGCGTATTCTGAAGAGGGAAGGGGGCGATGTCAGGGTGCAGATGGAAAAGACAGCCCTCAGGGATAAGCGGGACCACGAAAGATATCTGAAACTCTATGATTTGGATAACGACGATTATGCCTTTGCCGACCTTATTATCAATACGGACCGCATGAATCCCGAACAGATAAGGGATATTATCCTGGCTGCCCTGAAAGCCCGAGCGTCTACATAAAGGGGGATGCCAGGCGGCAGAGGGAATTTCTCAGCCGCTTCAGCAGCCCCAGATTCTTGAAATACTCCAGATTCACCTCCCGGCAGTCCTTCATATCCAGGTAGAACTGTTCTTTCAGCTCTCCCGTAATCTTGTCGGAATAGATCATGGCGTTGATCTCGTAATGGAGGTGGAAGCTGCGGATATCCATGTTGCAGGTTCCCACCGAACAGAGGTGGTGGTCCACAATGAATACTTTGCTGTGAAGGAAGCCCTTCTCGTAGGAGAAAACTCTCACCCCGGCGCGGATGATCTTCTCCAGATAGGTGTGGGCGGCCCACCAGGCCACCCGCTTGTCCGGGACGCCGGTGATCATGAAATAGACTTTGGTTCCGCTCAGGGCCGCCGTCTGCAGGGCATCCAGCATGGAGTTGTCCGGGACGAAATAGGGGCTCTGTATGAAAACTTCGCTGTTGGCATTGGATATAAGGGACAGATAGGCCAGCTTGAGGCTGAACCATTCCGAATCGGGACCACTGACGGCTATCTGAAGGGGGTACTGCTGCTTTGTCTCGTCATGCTCGGGGGGAGCGGGGTAGGTCACGTTTTCATTGATGCAGTTGGCCCAGTCCGCCATGAATACACTGTCTAGAAGGGTCAGGCAGCTGCCGGTCAGCCGGATCTGCGTATCCCGCCAGGAGGCGAAATGGCGGCCCCCGTCTATATATTCCTGACCGATATTCATACCGCCGAGATAGCCTATCTTTCCGTCGATGGTGACTATTTTCTTATGGTTGTTATAGTTGATTTTATGGCGGGATCCGGGATCGCGCAGGTCGAGAAAGTACCGGTAGGAAATGCCGGCCTTTTTCAGTTCTCTCCGATAGCGGTGGGAAATGCGCAGAAGGGAACCGAAACCGTCGAAAATCAGTCGGATCTCCAGGCCCTGTGAGGCTTTCTCAATCAGTATATCCTTGATCTTTTCCCCCAGGCTGTCCGATCGCCAGATGAAGAAATCCATATGGATCTGCTTTTCGGCGTGGCGGATATCGTCGAGGAGGGAGGCGAAAAAATCTTCTCCCCTGTAGAAGAGGCGGTAGCTGTCCGCATAAGTGAGGGAAGAGTGACACCCCTTTTGTATGAGCTTGATGAGTTTCTCCACGTCATTGGCGGTGTCGGGATTCTGAAATCTCATTTTCTTCATGAACTGTTTGTTGATATCCTCGTAGGCGATTCTGTAGGTGTTGAGCGCTTCTTCGGGACTGTACTTGAGGAGTTTATGCCTCTGCCAGTCTATTCCGAGAAGGATGAAGATACCCAGTCCCAGAAGGGGAACGGTGAATATCAGTATGATCCAGAGGATTGAGGTGGTGGAATCCCTGTTGGAGAGAATGATGGCGAATGTTACGATAACCGTCACGATCAGGTTAGCCGTATAAATTATCTGAACCAGTGAGAACATCATCTAATAATTGTACCAAAATTGGGGAAAGATCAAGGGGAAAGTAAAAAAAGGGACCCTTAAGGTCCCTTTGCTGCCACCGATGAGATTTGAACTCATGACACAGGGATTTTCAGTCCCCTGCTCTACCGACTGAGCTACAGCGGCATTAACGAAAAGGGATTATAGGGGAAAGCTTTTTTTTTGTCAACAGACCCTGTTCTCCCGCTCCGGGATGGATATTACGTTTTTCATGATAAGGGGGAGGGAATCGGCGAATCCTCTTTCAGATCGGTATTTATTATACGATATGGTATAAAATACTTATGAGTAATATTGACAATATTGTACAATTTCTCCAACCTAGGGAGGTGTCTTCCCGGCTCGTGAATCGGGGGGCGCAAAAAAAACAGTAATAATATTGATATCGGCCTCAAAGGGGATTTCGTGGGAAATCCGTATATAAGAGAGGCCGGGTTATCATTAAATTCAGGAGTTTTATTTTGTCTGAAAAACAGCAATGGGGCAGCCGTCTGGGATTTATTCTGGCTGCTGTAGGTTCCGCAATCGGTCTGGGAAACATCTGGCGGTTTCCCTATATGGTTTATGAGAACGGGGGAGGAGCTTTCCTTATACCCTATTTCATCGCATTGCTTACGGCCGGTATTCCCATCATGATTCTTGAGTTCAGCCTGGGCCACAAGAGCCGTTCCGGCGCTCCCCTGACGTTTTCCGCCCTCAATAAGAGATGGGAATGGCTGGGCTGGTTCCAGACGGGAGTGAGCATAGTCATCGCCATTTACTATGTGGTCGTGGTGGGATGGTCCATCAGCTATGTCGTCTTCGCCTTCACCCAGTCCTGGGGCGACTCGTCGGCGGATTTCTTCCTCAACGGTTATCTTCATATAAGCAGCGGCCCCTTTGTCCTGGGCGGATTCAACAAAGGTATCTGCCTGACCATCCTCGCGGCCTGGGTCTTTAATTTTCTGGCCAGCTATGCCGGTGTTCACAAGGGCTTGGAGAGGGCGAATAAGATATTCATGCCCGTTCTCATCATCATGCTCCTTATTGTCATGGTCCGCTCGCTGACTCTGCCGGGAGCCTCACAAGGGCTGCAGCTTCTCTTCAAACCGGATTTCAAGGCGGTTATGAAGCCTTCCGTCTGGATTGCCGCCTACGGTCAGATCTTCTACAGCCTGAGCATCGCCTTCGCCATCATGATTACCTATTCCAGTTATCTACCGAAAAAGTCGGATATTGTGAACAATGCTTTCATTACCTCCCTGCTGAACTGCGGTTTCAGCATACTCTCGGGAATCACCATTTTCAGTATTGTCGGCTTTATGCAGCATCAGGCGGGCTCCCTGCCAGAAAAGCTCTCCGGGGTCATGCTCGCCTTTGTCACTCTTCCCTCCGCCATCAGTCAGCTGCCCGCTCTCAATGGGCTTATCGGCGTCCTCCTCTTTCTGACCCTCTCCTTTGCCGGTCTTTCCTCTTTCATCTCGATTAATGAGGTCATTGTCCGTTCCATAGCGGATAAAATCGGCGTGGAAAGGCACAAGGTCACCATCTGGTTCTCCCTTCTGGGCGGTGCGGCCAGTCTGGTCTATGCCACGGGAGCCGGTCTTCACATCCTTGATGTGGTCGACCACTATATAAACAATTACGGGATCATCACAGCCGGTATCATTGAACTGATTCTGCTAGGCTGGTTCTATAATCTTGATGAAATACGAGAGCATGCCAATCTGACCAGCGATTTCCCCATCGGAAAGTGGTGGAATGTTATGATCCGCTTCGTCACGCCCCTGATTCTCGGAGTGAATTTCTTCCTTAATCTGCGCGGCGATATATTAGGGAATTATTCCGGTTATCCCGGAGCCGTTCAAGTCGTTTTCGGATGGCTGATGATTGCCGTTGTGGTTCTGGGAGCACTGATCCCCACCCGAATGGCCTGGAAAAAGATCAAGGAGTAGGGAATATTATGACTATTGACGCCATTATTATGATGATTTTCGGACTCACCCTGACCTGGGGCGGGGCGGCAGTCTGCCTCTATATCGCTCTTAAGAAGAAGTCCTGATCCTATGGGTACGAATGGTAAAGAGAGAGAGCAGCTGAGCACGAGACTGGGGTTCCTCCTTATCTCCGCCGGCTGCGCCATCGGCCTGGGAAATGTCTGGCGTTTCCCCTTTGTGACGGGACAATACGGCGGTGCCGCCTTCGTTTTGATTTATCTCGTATTCCTCGTTATTTTCGGCATGCCCGTTCTCACCATGGAACTGGCCATAGGCCGGGGAGGAAAACGCAATATCGCCGGAGCCCTGAAGGCTCTGGAACCGGAAGGAAGCCGCTGGCATCTTTACGGGCACCTGGCAATCCTGGGAAATCTCATTCTCATGATGTTCTATACGACGGTGGCCGGCTGGATGCTGTCCTACTTCTACCATACCCTTGCCGGTGATCTGGCCGGTCTCGACCCGGCCCGGGTGGAGTCTTTTTTTCATGCCCAGCTGGCCTCGCCGCTGAGCCAGGTCGGATGGATGATACCCACGGTGCTCCTGGGCTTTCTGGTCTGCTCGCTGGGGCTGGAGAAGGGCGTGGAGAAAACAACCACCTGGATGATGTCCTCCCTTTTTATCATACTTCTCATACTGGTGGGTAAATCGATTTCCCTTCCCGGAGCCTCCGAGGGGATAGCCTTTTTTCTCAAGCCCGATTTCGGGAAGCTGATGGCCACGGGAGTCTGGAAGACCGTTTATGCCGCCATGGGGCAGGCTTTTTTTACCCTTAGCGTGGGAATAGGAAGCATGGCCATATTCGGAAGCTATATAGGACGGGAACGCTCCCTGACGGGCGAATCGCTCCATATTATCGGCCTGGATACCCTGGTCGCCGTATTTTCCGGACTGATTATTTTCCCCGCCTGTTCCGCTTTCGGGATCAATGTCGGCTCCGGTCCCGGACTGATTTTCGTCGCCCTTCCCAATGTCTTCAACTCCATGGCGGGCGGACGGATCTGGGGCGGCTTGTTTTTTCTTTTCCTGAGCTTTGCGGCCATGTCCACGATTATCGCCGTATTTGAAAATATCATGGCCTACACCATGGAACATTGGGGCTGGAGCCGTAAGAAGGCCGCCCTTCTGAACGGGATCGGGATTATCGTCCTTTCCCTTCCCTGTTCCCTGGGTTTCAACCTTCTGGGCGCCGTTCAGCCTATGGGGGAAGGGTCGGTAATCCTGGATCTGGAGGATTTTATCGTAGGTAATAATCTTCTGCCCCTCGGATCACTGGTCTTCGTTCTCTTCTGCAGTTTCAAAGCCGGCTGGGGATGGGATAGTTTTCTCTGGGAAGCCAACCAGGGCCGGGGAATGGGATTTCCCGCCTGGAGCAGATTCTATGTCCGCTACATTCTTCCCCTGATCGTCATTGCCGTCTTCATCGGGGGGTATATGGATAAATTCGGCCATTAGTGGTTTTGATAATGTTCTCATTCTTTGACATTCCTTCTTTCTAAACAGCCTTTTTATTTATCGGATTAACCAGAAGTCTGTTCCAGTGAGCTTTCTGGTAATCTGATAAATAAGGCATGAAATCTTTCTCCCTTCGTCGAATTCCTCCAAATGCATCCTGTACGATTTTCTTAATTTCGTTCATGGTAAACCCGGCCGCTTGACTATGGTGTTCATATTTTCTGCCTTTTCTGTTTATACGATATGGCTTAAGAAAGTTATGCCAGAAACAATAGCAGGTAAATCGATCTATGCTATTATTCATATCTCTGCCGAATTGAACTGTTTCTCTCATATATTCGGCCAGATCCTTTCGAATCTGCCTGTCTATATAATTGCAGGGAAATAATTTGTTTTGATAGTTTCTTTCTGCTCTGGAGTTCGTTCTTCTATGATATATTTTGGGAGAGAGAGCTTTGTGATTCTTGATCTGATAGTAATATACAGGATGTTCATCCGTATCAAGAAACACAGATTTTATGGGGGATCTATCCGCTTTTTCCGACAAGTAATCAAGGATTTCCCTGAATCGGTTGGAAGCAGCTCTCTTTTCAAACAGGGCTGCTGCATAGATTTCTGATTTTCTTTTTTTCTGATTAATAGTGCAAGCACCTTTACGTTTAAAATGATACGCATTGAAGGTATAAATAAATTGGGATTTCTGTCCTACCAGGATATTTACGTTTGTTGGAAAATATTGGGAGAGAATGAAGTTCTCCAATCCATCTGCTGCAACCGATTCAAAAAGTTCCAATTCGTAATTTTTCTTTGCACATACGGATGTTATGGATTTTGATAGGCGTGTGATTCGATTCGTGATCAGTCCGGGAGAACAATTCATTGCCCGGGCCATATCCCTGATTCCCGAACAGCTGACCAGGTGGTTCAAAAGTCTGGGATATGATAATTTTCTATGAGTATAGTAATTAATTGAAAAATAGGAAAGAGAAAATGTGGTTAAGCAGCTCCGGCATTGGTAGCGTTGAACTTTACCCTCTCTTTTTGTCGTGACAAATCCTTTTTTCCGAATCCAGGAATCCTCTTGTGGAGGGTAATTATGATTTCTGCATTCCCGATTAGGACAGTATAACTGGTCTGCCATGAAATGCCTCCTTCTATCAAGCGCTTGCATAGAAGGAGGGTTTTTTTTGTCAGAAAACCCGAATCCTTCGGATAGACATGTCAAACAATGAGAACACTATTAGAGGTCTAAACGGGTATCAAAAATTATCGGATTTCCTGTAAAACGCTTTATTTGATTGACAATAAACGGTATAATGTCAATGTTATGCCCAAGATCATAGATCATGAGAAGAGAAAACAGGATATCCTCCGAAAAGCTCTGGCCCTGTTTGCCAAAGAGGGATATGCCCAGAGCAGCCTGTCCCTTTTGGCGGAGAAGTGTCATATCTCCCGTCCTACCCTGTATCTGTACTTCAAGGATAAGGACGATATCTTCCGTTACGCTCTCAAGAATTTCACCGACGATATGTTCTTCAAATATAAGAACCTGGCATCAAAGGAGGAGCGGACCACCGCAGAAGTCCTCGTCCGGATCTATATCGATATCATCGATAAATGCGGAGCCAACCGGGATTTCCTTGTCTGCCTTTCCGATTACCTGCGCCATGAGAAGCATCGGGGAAAGGATTATGACGAGCTTGTAAGAAGAAGAACGGTTAAGCTTGAATATATGCTCTCCCATTTGCTCTCCGAAGCGGTCCGTTCAGGGGAATTCCGTGATCTGCCTATCAAGTCCCTGGTGGGACAGTTTTTCCATATGGTACAGTCCTTTATGTTCCAGCTCATCCTGGGCGCCGGGGACAACAGGGAAGGGGAGATCATACTCTTTAAGGACTGGGTGGAAAATTTAAAAGCCTGATAGACGGCCGGCCCGTCAGTTCTGGCCGGTGCCTTCCAGCGGATAGAGGAGAATACGGGAGTTCCGTTTTCTGTTGTACTTGTTTTTCTTGGAAAGGGGAAGATCCTCTACTTCTCCTGTGCGAAATCCCATTTTCAGAAACCAGTCGGATGTCTGCGTGGTGAGAACGAAAATCCTTCGGTAGCCCAGCTCGCGGCCTTTCTCCAGAAGGTAGCTCACCATTTTCTGCCCGATCCCCAGTTCGGCGAATCCCGCATCAACAGCCAGTCCCGCGATCTCCGCCTGGCCGTCCTCGAAGGCGTGAAGGGCCGCGCAGCCGTGTATCACGTCGTCCATGGCATAAACAATGTAATCCTTTATTTTCTGGTTCAGATCCTCCCGGCTGCGAGGAATCAATAGCCCCCTCTCGATCAGAGGCTTCATCAGGCCGAGAACGGCCGAGGTATCGGCGCTTTTCATGGAGCGGATGCTCTCGTAGTCGTTGGCGAAAACCATGGTTCCCACGCCCAGGTTTGAGAAAATCTCCCTCAGAATGACTCCCTCTACCGTCCCGTTGACAATATGGACGCGGTCAACACCGGCCCGGGCCGCTTCGATCGCCAGCCTGATAATGGGAAGATCCGTCTCTCTGTTCATCTGGAGCAGCTCTTCGGCGGCGGGAATGGTCAGTTTGGAGATGCGGCCGTTATCCTGACGCAGAACTCCGGAGGGGATTTTCAGGCTGCTGTCCCTCAGTATATCCCGGTTTTCCAGAAAGAAGATCTTTTTGGAGTTCAGGGCTTTTCCCAGCTCCACGGCAAGTTCATCGGAGGAGATATTAAAGGGTTCCCCCGTGCTGCTCCACCCTATGCAGGGAAAAATCGGAATATGTCCCTCGGCGAGGATCGTTCTTATCGTCTGGGCGTCCACCCGGTTGACCCGTCCCGTGCTCAGGTAATCCACCCCGTCGATCACGCCTATGGACCGGGCTTTGACCCAGTTGCCGATAACCGCGTTGACATTGTGGGCCGAGAGCTGTGTCATGATTTTATTGCAGACGTCGAAGGCCGCCATCTTGATAAAGGGAACTGCTTCGGGCGGGGATATCCTTATGTTGTCATGGTAGGTGCTCTCTATGTGATAGGTTTTGAGGATCTCGTCTATCTGCATGCGGGAGCCGGGAATTATGACGATATTGATGCCGTTCTGCTTCAGCAGAGTAAGGTCCTTGACCAGAATGGGGAAATAATCGTGGCTGAGGAGGGAGGAATCGATCTTTATGACGAATGTGGAGCCTTTGAATCGGCTTATATAGGCAAAGACTTCTCTGATCTTATCAGCGTCTTCGTTTACTTCAAGTAGTTCCATCTTTTAATTATCGACAAAATTGTGAATTTCACCCAATAAAATTGCATCTTGGAATTTTATCCCTACAATTTATTACAGAACCTTTAAAAAATATATACGAAAAGAGGAGATTTTTCTATGAGAAAAACATTCTTGATTTTGTCGGTTTTTTCTCTGGCCGCCGCTCTCGCCTCAGCAAGGGAGCCTGTTTATGTCGACCTTACCGAAGCGAACCAGTCCATATCGGATATGCAGGCCCAGAATGACGCCGCCACTCAGCAGAACAGCGATCTGAACAGCGAGAATGACGCCCTTGAGCAGGATAATCAGAAGCAGAGGGACAGAATTGCCGAAGCCCGCCGGCTTATAGCTGATTTAAGCGTATCCCGGGGAGAGCTCTACGGCGCCCGGAACAGAACGAACGATTTGGATCAGAAGAAGAGAATCGTAGAGCAGCTGGAGAGAAACATGGCCCAGGAAAACCAGCTGAGGGAACTGATCGCCCAGTTCAACCGGAATATCGAGGAAAACAATATCAAGATGAACGCCAACAGAAAGCAGATCGCCCGGAATAACAATACCCTGGAAAGCAATTCGAACGAGATCGCCTACCTCCAGGCCTGTGTGGAGCTGACGTCGAATAATGAGAACTCCCTCGACGATATTTTCAGCCGGCAGGAGGGGAATACGAGCGCTTTCGATTCCTTTGTAAGCGCCAACGGGGACTGATGCGGGAGGCCATCATCATGATGGCCGCAACAATCCCCGTTCCGAAAGAAATGTTTTTGCCGCAGGAAATTGCATCTTTGCCCGATTTGTGATAATAATGCTAGGACATTTTAAAACAATTTCAGGAGTATTGTTGTGCAGCGTTTTTTAGCGGTATCCTTTTTTATTTTTTTAATCCCCGCCCTGTTGGCGGCGCGCGTTCCGGTTTTCGTTGATATTACATCCGCGGAAAATGAAATCTCACAGAGACAGCAGTCTAATGATGCGGCTGCCGGTCAGTCAGGAGACCTGGAAAGTCAGATTGCATCCCTGGAACAGGACAATCAGGCCCAGAGGGATAAAATAGCCCAGGCAAGAGGGCTTCTCAGTGATCTGAGCGTCTCCCGGGGAGAGCTTTATGCCGCCCGGAACAGAACGAATGACCTGGAACAGAAAAAACGGGTTGTGGAGCAGCTTACGAAGAACATGGCCCAGGATTATGAGCTCCAGGGTATGATAGAGAAGTTTACGAAGAAAATTGAAGATAATAACGTCCTTATTGAGGCCCATAGGAAGCAGATTGCCAGAAACAATCTGTCCATCCGGGAGAATGAAGAGGAGATCAATTATCTTCGCCAGTGCGTTACTATGACAGAAGGAAATGAAAATTCCCTCGACGATATCATTAGCCGTCAGAATTCCAACTCTTCGGCTTTCGATTCCTTTGTCAGCGCAAATCAGTAATAAGGCGGCCGGTTAAATGAGTGTTCGTGTAAGATACGCTCCGTCCCCCACGGGACTGCAGCATCTGGGAAGTGTCAGAACTTTCCTGTTCGACTATTTCTTCGCCCGGGCCAACGGCGGGAAATTCATTCTGAGAATAGAAGATACCGACCAGTCCCGTTTTAATGAAGAGTCACTTCAGGACCTTTACGATACACTGAACTGGCTTGGCATAGACTGGGATGAAGGTCCCGACAAGGAAGGGGGATATGGTCCCTATATACAGTCCCAGCGGCTGGAGCTGTATAAGGAATATGCCGAGAAGCTGATCGCCGACGGCAAGGCCTACCGATGTTTCTGTACGCCGGAGCGCATGGAAAAACTCAGGGAAGAGCAGAAGGATAACAAGCAGGATTACGGTTACGACCGTCACTGCCGGAATCTTTCCGAAGAGGAGTCTCAGAGACTTTACGAATCGGGCGCTCCCTATGTCGTCAGGCTTAAAATCCCCGACGGGCGGGAGGTCGCTTTCCATGACGAGATCCTCGGAGACATCAAAAGAAAGTCCAGGGACATCAGTCCCGATCCGGTCATGCTCAAAACCGACGGTTTTCCCACCTACCACCTGGCCTGCGTTGTGGACGATCATCTTATGGAAATCACCCATGTCTTCCGCGGACAGGAGTGGATCCCCTCGACCCCCCTGCATATTCTCATGTATGAGGCATTCGGCTGGGAACCCCCGAAGTTCTGCCATCTGCCCTTGATCATGGGCAAGGACGGGAAGAAGCTCAGCAAGCGCCACGGCTCCACCTTCGCCAGGGAATTCCGGGCCATGGGGTATCTGCCCGAGGCCATGGTCAACTATATGATCATGCTGGGGTGGTCCTATGACGATACGCGGGAGTTCTTCTCCCACGACGAACTGGCCGAGCTGTTCAACCTGGAAAGGGTGAACAAATCCCCCGCCGTCTTCGATTACAAGAAACTCGAGTGGTTCAACGGGCAGTATATCCGCAAGGCCGATCCCGAGAGGATTCAGAACCTTTATCTTCCCCTTCTGAAGGAGGAGGGTATTATTTCCGATCCTCCCACCGAGGATGAGATGAAGCTTGTAAAGGATTCTTACGGTCTGGTCCAGGAACGTCTGAAGGTGATCAATGACGCCCCCGGTCTTCTCCGTTTTCTGTTCAAGGAAATTGAATCTTATAATATTGAAGACGCCATCCCCAAGAAAATGGACCGGGAGGGAACGAAAACCGTTCTGAAAGGGTGCCTTGAGGTGCTGGACGGTTTTGCCGGCAGAAGCGATGAAGAGAACGAGGAGCTCTTCCGGCAAAAGTCGGAAGAACTGGGTGTTAAGCTGGGACAGATCCTTCAGCCTCTCCGCGTGGCGCTGACCGGAACGACGGTCTCTCCTCCCATGTTCGAGTCCATAAGGCTCTTCGGAGCGGAAAGGACTATGGAGCGGGTAAAAAATCTGATCGCTCAGATGTAGACAGTTTGCCTTTGCAGAAAGCCGGACTTCCTTGGAAGATCCGGCTTTTTTTATGCCCGGTGGGTCTCCCGGGACATAACCCTTATATATACCGTTTTCTACTGTTCAGGAGCATCAGGTTCTTTAATTCCGTTCCCCCTTCCAGGGTCAGCCATTTCTCCTGGAAATTCTCCAGGGAGATCAGAGACGCCATGGAAGCCAGCGTTTTCAGGTGGAGAAGCCGTCTGTCCTCGGTGCCCCCGAAGAGAAATACCGCCTTGACTTTCTCATCCCCGAAGGCAATGCCTTCCCGGCTGCGTATGATCCTCAGGAACATGCGATCCTCCCCCTCTATGAGGATATGGGGAATAGCCAGAAAGGGAGATACCACCGTGCTGGAATCCTCCTGCCGCCTGCGGTAGCGTGCCGATACCTCTTCCTCCTTCATGCCCGTCTCCTCGGCTATTCCGGGTACCGTACTGGAAAGGAGCTCCTCGAAGGTTCCCGGGCCTTCCCAGTCAATGAAGGGGCATGTCTTGATAAGCTCGTCAAAATTGTCCTGCTCAATTTCATCACGGTGGATGATCACTTCCCTCAGCTCGTCCTCAAGTACGTTGTGAATCAGTCTGTCGTCGGTCAGTCTCTTGATCAGATGAAGCAGGGCCGATTCCCTCCGCTTTTCCCTGCGCCCGTATATCATGTAAAGACAGAAGCTCAGGAAGACAAGGGCCAGGCTGATTTCCATGGCCTCCATTCCCATATCAATGATGAAGAAGGAAAAAAGGAGGATGCTGCCTATCTGCAGGACGGGATAGAAGGGAGCCGTGAAGGTGGGGCGGTAGTTGGTCAGCCTGCTCTCCCTCAGAACGATCAGGGCGATGTTGGTGAGCACGTAGGAGGTCAGGATGACGGTGGACGCCGCTTTGACCAGGGTATCCAGGGGAAGCAGAAGGGAGAGGTAAATAAGAAGACCCGTGGCAAGAATCGCCGGAGTGGGTGTTTTGAACCGGTTGTTCACCCGGCCGAAAAGGGCGGGAATGAGCCTGTCGTGGCTCAGGGACATGGGATAGCGGGAGGCGGACATGATGCCTGCGTTGGCCGTGGTGACAAAGGCCAGGAGCGAGGATATGAGTATAACGAAGTAACCCGGTTCGCCCATGACGTTCCTGGCCGAATCGGCTACGGGCGTCAGGGAGCCGGAGAACTCCTCACCCCTCAGCGTGCCGGTGATCACAAAGGTTATCACCGTATAGAAGGCGGTTACCGTAAGAATGGATGACAGAATTCCCAGGGGGAGATTGCGCCGGGGATTAATCACTTCCTCCGAGATATTGGCCACATTCAGAAGACCCCCGAAGGAGATGAAGATGAAGCCCGATGTTATGATGACTTCATTCAGGCCGTGGGGGAAAAGGGGCGTGTACAGGGTTTTGTCTATCCGGGGGATTCCGGCTGCGATATAAATAAGGAGAAGGGTCAGCAGGCCGGTGACGAGGATGATCTGGAAGGTTACCGCCTCCTTGACTCCCACGATATTCAGAAAAACAAAAAACAGACAGAGAACCAGTCCGGAGATCAGGACATTCAGGCCGGTGAAGAGAAAGAGGATCTCCGAGATACCGAATATGGCGAAAGCGCTTTTCAGAGAGAGGGCGAACCATCCCAGAAATCCGGACATGGTACCCAGGGCAGGGCCGAAGGTCTTGTTTATGAAGTAGAAGTCTCCCCCCGATTTGGGCATGGCCGTGGACAGCTCAATGACACTGAGTATTCCCACCATTCCCAGAAGACCTGCCGTCAGGTAGGAAAGAAAGACCGAGGGGCCCGTTCGGGCGTAAGCGAATCCGGGAAGGATAAACAAGCCCGAACTGATCATGGCGCCCGTGGCTATGCTGAACACTCCCCAGAAGCTGATACTCTTTTCTAATCTCATGGTACTCCTCCCACGGGCGGAACGGGACCTTTCTGTCCCGCCTATGTACTAAATATAAGAGAGCTTCCTTGAGAGGTCAAATAAAACCATTCCCTCCGGGAGATCAGAAATAGAATTTGTAGACCGTATTGAGAATCGTCGCACCCACGATGACGAGCATGGCGTAGCGGACGAAACGGGGAGGACGCTTGATGACCAGATGGGAACCGGCCAAAGTCCCCAGTACCTGTCCCGCGGCCATGACGAAACCCACTATAAAGACCACGTTTCCTCCCAACAGGAAGAAGAGCAGGGAGGCCAGGTTGCTGGTCAGATTCATAGGTTTGGTGGCGCCTGTAGCTCCTTTCAGATTCATGCCCATTAGGGTGACAAAACCGATGGTCCAGAAAGATCCGGTTCCCGGGCCGAAGAATCCGTCGTAGAATCCCAGGCAGATCCCGAAGAGAGCCAGGAAGGGGAGGGTCTTGATCCGGCTTTTCTCTTCACGCTCGCCCATGTCCTTTTTGACGAGGGTGTAGAGGAAAACCGCCGCCAGGAGCAGGGGAACCGCTTTCTCCAGAAAGTCGGCGGAAATGCTCTGAATCAGGATGGTGCCCGATGCGGCTCCTATGAAGGTGAAAACGATGCCCGGCCAGATCTTTTTGATATCGAAGAGACCGGACCGCCCGTAGCGCAGGGTGGATGTAAGGGTTCCGAAGGGGGATTGAAGCTTGTTGGTTCCCAGGGCCAGATGGGGAGGGAGACCCACGGAGAGGAGAACGGGAATGGTTATCATTCCTCCGCCCCCCGCTATGGAGTCGATAAAACCGGCCAGTGTGCCGCCGAGAAAGATGAATATATAGGATAACCAGGTCAGTTCGGGCATGGGGAGAGGGTAGCAGAATCCGGGGAAAGGGAAAAGAGGAGATGGTATGTTTTTTTTGCGGGGGCATAATTGTTTGCTGGAAAAAAAGGTACCTTCGGGATATAATTGAATTGCCGAAAGGCGGATTTTAAAATATCAACCTTCCGGAGGGAGCGATTGTTTCCTTCGAAATGGAGAGTGCCATGAGTTCATATAGGATAAAAAACGGAGGATTGATCCTCCTTATGGCGGGAGGGCTGCTGTTTCAGTCCTGTGAAAGCCTTTTTACTACGAATCTTTTTGCCGGAATCGATAAACTCGATCTGAGCAAAATGTCCTCCGAAGAGAAAGCCGTCGCCGTACTGGATGATCCGGAGGGCGCCCTGGAGGATCTGTCCGATACGGAAGTAGAGGAACTTCTGACCGATCTTGCCGATTTGTATAACGACACATCCGAAGACGACAGCACCCGTGAGCAGGCCGCTGCCGCCGCCGCGGCTGTCGAACTGGCCCAGGCCGGAGCGGATGATACCATCAACAACCTGGGAGATGTGGCGGCCGATCTTCTTAATGACGACTTAACGATCAATGATGCCGGCGACCTTTTGAGCACGATTTTTTCCGATGAAAACGGTAATCCCCTGGATCAGACGGAAGTTGAGACACAGCTGACGGCTATACTGGCCGCCGCCGCGGCTCTGGAAGTCTACGGCGATGTCCTGGGCGACGGAGGAAGTGCTCCCGCCGGGGTCAGCCCCAACGAGCTGGCCGTTACGGCACTTGTCGCAGGAATGGTAAATTTCCTGGTTGATCCTCTGGATGTTTCCGGTTCCGTATCGGACATCGCCGCGGATATCGTAAACGGCACCACAACCTCTCTTGCTGCTCTTCCCGATCTCAGTGTTATTTCTGCCGATCCGGAAGCCGCTTTGTTTCCCGCAAACGACGGCCTGGCCAACGTGGTGGAAGGATCTGATCTGATAACATCCTTACTGGATTTGATGGCTTGACGGGGAAATAAGGATATTACTGAACGATGAAAAAAACGCTTTTTAACCTGGCTCTAATACTGATGGCTCTCTCCTTCTCCTGGGCTGAGACTCAAATCTCTTATATGCCCAGCTACGGCTGGTATAACCCCCGTATTCTGGGAATGGGCGGCGAAGTCAGTGCCGATCCGGACGGTTTCTCCTCCTTCGTTTCCAATCCCGCCGGCTTCGTGGGGGATAAGAAGGTCGATAAAGAGACCGGTGAAGTCGGTACAAAGAAAGAATTCACCCTCTTTTCACTTCAGGCTGCCATGATCGCCAATCCCTTTCAGGCTGTCGATATGGCGGGCTCCATGGAGGACGGGCAGGATTCCATGTCCGCCTTTGTGGACTTTGCCCTGGCCCAGCTGGAAGAGAACGGCATGGGCGCCCGCACGGACCTGGCGGTGGCCAGTTATGCCGGAGGAGGCTGGGGAATCGGTACTTTTATATCCGCGGGAACCATGTTTCCCCAATCCGACCTGGCCCTGGCCACGGAAGGGGAGCTCACCGTGGACGGGGTTTTTGAGATAGGGTACGCCCGGGAATTCGAACTGCCCCTCTTTGATCTGACCGTGGGGGGAGATCTCAGGCCGATGTACCGCATGCTTGTCCCTCTGACCGCCGATCAGCTTCTCGACGGAATTCCCGATACCTCCGCTCTGCCGGCGACCTACGGATTCGGTATCGGATTCGATGGGGGGGCTACCCTGGAGTGGCGGGAGATGACCGCCGCTCTCGCTCTGCGTGATATCGGGCATACGAAATATATGATGTATGAAGCTCCTCTCGCCGATGTGGGCAATTTCTCTTCCGGGGCCGCCTCGGATATTCAGTACACCACTCCCATGTCCCTGACGGTGGGATTCGGTTATGAGCCCGAGCTTCCCCGAATAGGCTGGCTTGTGGATATGAGTTTCGTGGCATCCTACAAGCATGATCTCCTGATCGGGCTGGATCCTCTCTCCTACTACGGCTATACCCAGAGCTCTTTCTACAAATCCCTCCACATGGGTGTGGAGACAAAGTGGATCGATCTCATCTACCTCCGGGCGGGATTGAACGGCGGATACTTCACCGCCGGAACGGGGATTGATTTTGTCATAGGCGAACTGAATATGGCCGTCTTCTCCACCGAGACGGGACGGACGGCGGGGCAGACTTCCGAAATGGGAGCGTCCATGGAACTGGCTTTCCGGTGGTAGCCGGAGGGCAAAAGGGACGTGAAAAAAAACTTTGAAAAAGTTTTGACATTTATGTTGACACTTTTTTCAATCCCATGTATATTCTAGCTCGTTCGTTAGAGCGATGGGCCGCTAGCTCAGTCGGTAGAGCAACGCCCTTTTAAGGCGTGGGTCACTGGTTCGAACCCAGTGCGGCTCATATCAGTTCCACGGCCTAAAGGTTTTGGATCTTTATGTCTCCATCGTCTAGGGGTTAGGACACCAGGTTTTCATCCTGGCAGCGGGGGTTCGATTCCCCCTGGAGATGCTTAAAGCACCGGTTTACCGGTGCTTTTTTTTTGCCCTTTGCTTTATCGCACTTTCCCTTATTAAGGGGACGTCAGAAGGTCGGCCCATATAATGCCCTGACCGGAAGGCACATCCCTTGTAAGGATCTTTCCCATGGCGTAGGGGGCATCACAGGGTTCCAGGCCGGGTCTGAGGATCTTTTCCGTGCGGAGGAGGGCCGTATTCGCCTCTGAAAGGACGGTGCCCGCCTTCAGATCAGTAAGGGCATGGAGTGAGCGGTTTGTCCGTCCGTAGTTATCCCTTTCAGCAGGCGCCAGGGTTTTTCTTCCCGTTCCCATAACCGCGGCGACGAGATCGTCTCCCACTCTTTTTTTTAGCCTTTTCATCTGTTCTTCTTCGGTGAATCCGGCCGCTTCTCCCACTTCTTCGACCATGCGGGCGAAGTCTTCCGCTTCCAGGGCAATGGGATCGTCCAGGCCCCCGTCGTCATGGCGGAGGCAAAAATGCTTTTCAATGACGGAACAGCCCGCTGCCGTTGCCGCCAGGGGAACAATATAGGGATCGGTGCTGTGGTCGGATACCCCGACGGCGCAGCCGAAGAGGGAGCGGTAGTGGGGCAGAAGGGATATATTGTACTCCTCCGGCGGGGCGGGGTAGGAGGTGACGCAGTGGAGCAGGGTCGTATGGGAGTCGGGATCAAAAAGGTTCAGAGCCCTCTCTATATCGGCCAGCAGGGATACGCCGGAGGAGAGAATGATCTTCCGGCCCTTTTCCTCCTGCTGCCAGAGGGAGGCCTTTTCCAGAAGGGGAAGGTAATTCAGCTCGGGGGAAGCTATCTTGATAATTTCCGTCCCCATCTCTGCCACGAGGGACCAGCTCTCGGGACCGAAGGGCGTCGGAAGATATCCGATCCCTTCCTTCCGGCAGGAGAGCCTCAGCGCTTCATAGAAGTCCCTCTGCTGCTCGAGGTTCCTGAACACATCGTAAAGGGGGGTCACGCCTCCCGGCAGGGGAACATCTCCCGTGTTGGGATGGATGATGTCCCGGGCAAAGACTACCTGGAATTTCGCGAAGTCCGCCCCTGCTTCGGCGGCTCTGGCGATGAGTTCCTGTGCTTTATCAAGGGAACCGCCATGGCCAGTTCCCAATTCTGCTATGATGAGCGGTTTCAATAAATCCCCCTGAAATACCAAAAAAAAAGGCCTTTCCTTGAAAAGAATATCGGTAAACTTGATATTATTTAATAAGGTTATATAATAATAGTAACATGGAAAGCATTTTTATTGTTGAAGATAACGAATCAATTCGTGAAGCTGTGGCCGGTTATTTGAAGTTAGCCGATTATAATGTGACTCAATTTGAAGGGGTAACCGGAGTAAAGGACGCGATTATTGAAAAAAAACCGGATTTGCTTATCCTGGATGTAATGCTGCCCGACGGGGACGGCTTTATTTTTGCCAAGGAACTCAGGCAGTACAGCCGTGTGCCCCTGATCTTTCTTTCGGCGAGAGAGTCCGAGTCGGACCGTATCACCGGCTTTGAGATTGGAGCCGATGACTATATTGTTAAGCCCTTCAGTTCAAAGGAACTTGTCCTGCGCGTCGCCGCCGTCTTGAGGCGGGCCAGCAAGAACGCTCAGGTCACCGAAGGAACCGTATGGAAACTGGGAAATGACGTTCTGGATTTCGATGAAGGTTCCCACAGGGCCCTTCTTAACGGCGAAGAGCTGAAACTGACGGCGGCGGAGTGGAAGATCCTTGTTTTCCTCTCCTCAAGCGGTAACGCCGTTGTCTCCCGTGAACAGATTCTGGATCAGTGTCTGGAGTACTCATTCGACGGTTATGACAGAACTGTCGATACCCATATAAAAAATCTCCGGGCTAAACTGGGCCGCCCCGACTGGGTCGAAACCGTAAGGGGATACGGCTACCGCTTTGCCGGCGAGCTGAAATGAGTTCTTCGGAAAACTCCAAATGGTCTCTCCTGAGCCTTTCTATCGGTGTGCTGATTCTCATGGCGGTTGGTATCGTATTTCTCTTTTTTTATCAATCCCTTCTGATCGTCGCCGGGCTGCTGCTTCTGACAGGCCTATCTGTTTTTCTGGCTTATCGTGGTTTTGACAAGACCCGAAAGAGGATGAACGGCCTCTCTCTGGCAACAAAGGCTCTCTCTATGAAACTGACGGCTCTGGCCAACGGTGAAAGGGAGGTCAGTTTTTATACGAAAAACCCATCCGAATTCAATGAGATCGCCCAGGCGGCCGAGCTTCTTCAGTATGAACTGGATAAGAATGAGAAAGAGAGGGTGCGGTGGAGTCAGGACATTACCCATGACCTGAGAACTCCCATTACAGCCATGAAAATACAGCTTGAGGGAATGCGGGACGGAGTTCTTACCCCATCTGAGGATCGCTACAGGCTTCTTTTCAAGGAGATCAATGAACTTGAAATCATGCTGAGCGACTTCTCCCTGCTGAATCGCATCGAGACGCCCGACCTGGTGCTTCAGAAAGAGTGGCTGTCCAGTGAGGAGATAATAAAAACTCTCTACGAGCGTTTTAATTATCTGGCCGACAAAGGCGGCATCAACCTCATCGCCCGGTGGGATAAATTCTATTTCAAGGCAGATTCCTCCCTCTTTATTAGAGCCGCCTCCAATCTGATCCAGAATGCCCTTTCCTATTCATCATCCGGTGCGGAGGTGCATCTTTCTTTCCGCCTTTACGACAATATGATCCAGCTGACCGTGGAAAATCCCGGTAATATTCCCGAAGAGGAGCTTCCTCTTCTCTTTCAGAGACTCTACCGGGGAGAGAGCAGCCGTACGACCAGCGGTTCCGGTCTTGGATTAACCATAGCCAAATCCATTGCCCAGCTTCATCAGGGTGATATACAGGCCATGAACAGCAACAGGGGAACCACTCTTTTTATTATGACGATCAATATGGTCATCAGTTAAAAAGACTATACATATGTAAGGTGTTATAGTATGATACTGTCATGCCTGCCTTCGTACGCGCTCCCACCGTGGAGGAAAAACTTGATATCCTGACTGAGTCGGCCCGTTATGATGTCTGCCTCGCTTCCTGCAACGGAAGAACCGGAGGCGGAAGCGGCAGGGTCAGGGATCCCCATTCTCCCCTGAACCGCTGGATTTATCCGGCGGCCGTTCCGGGCGGGGGCATGGTTCACATGCTTAAAGTCCTTATGAGCAATGTCTGCGTGAATAACTGCCGTTACTGCTTCTTCGCTTCCCGGAGAAACTGCGGCAGGCGGACCTCGTTCCGCCCGGAAGAGCTGGCGGCGGTATTTATGAAGTTTTACCGGGCCGGCGAGGTAAGCGGGCTATTCCTCTCTTCGGGAATAAGAGGGGGAGCGGAGGAGACCATGGAGGCTATGGTAAAAACGGTCCTTCTTCTTCGTGAGAGGTACCGATTCCCCGGATATATTCATTTGAAAATACTGCCCGGAGTCTCTCCTGGGCTTGTGGAAGAGGCCGTCCGTCTCTCCAACCGTATTTCCCTGAACCTTGAAGCTCCCACGGGAGACTATCTGGCCAGAATTGCTCCTGAAAAGGGATTCCGCGACGATCTTATGAAACGGATGGAATGGACGGGCCGGCTTATCCAAAAGGGAGAGGGCAGGACCGTCAGCCAGACAACCCAGTTCGTTGTGGGCCCTTCGGGTGAGAGCGATCGGGATATCATGAAAACCGTTGACTGGATCTACCGGGAAAGATATGTTTTCCGATCCTATTTTTCGGCCTATCAGAATCCCGACCTTCCCCTCGCCCAGGGAGGTAGGGAAAAGGACTCCCTTTTAAGAGAGCACCGCCTCTATCAGTGTGATTTTCTATTGAGGGCATACGGATTCCGTCTTCCCGATCTGGTATTCGACGGGGCGGACCGGATTCCCCTCCAGACCGATCCGAAAACAGCCTGGGCTCTGATGAACGGGGATAAATTTCCTGTGGACATCAACCGGGCCGATGAGACGGCACTGATGCGTGTCCCGGGGATAGGCCCCTTGTCAGCCTCCAGAATCGTCGCCTGGAGAAAGGAGACCCCTTTCCGCACTCTGGATGATCTGCGCCCCACGGGGTGCGTGGTAAAGAGGGCTTCTTCCTTTGTCGAATTTTCCGGGAAGAGAGGAGGGGAGGCTCAGCCCTATCTATTCGATATGGAACCGCCGGCAAAGTGGAAGATGGGAACCGATCCCTGGCAGAAGGAGAAAATCCGGGGAAATTATGAGTACCCCGCACAAAAGGGGAAAACGGTGAATTACCTTTTCAAGGGGAAGAACACCCCGCCGGTCTACTGCCGCTGAGGCAGAGAGATCACTCACTTTCGTATTCTGCGGAAAACCAGTTGAAAAGAGCTTTCATTCGATTGTAAAAGGACTGGGAGGCTTTATCCACAATGAAACTCAGCCCAAGTGTCTTCGCCGTCATGACTCCGTAGTAAAGTATTCCCTCCTCTGTGGGAATTACCATGACATCTGTATGAAAATTCCCCTTGTCCATAACACGGAGCACGCCGTTAATCTTCATATTCGTCGTATTTTCCATAGACATAAGGAGGCTGTCCTTACTGGTCTTTATTTCAACTGCCGATCTGTTCGACCCAAACGTCAGATCCTTCTGGTGTATATAGAAGGTCGTTTCTTCAGGAAGGGAGGTGAACTGGAGATCTTCAAGGGGCTCCTTGCTCTTGGGGTCTTCTATTCTCCAGCACTCTTCGAAGAGAAGCCGCATCTCTTCCCGGCTTGCGGAGTAGTATTGCAGACCTTCGAGCCGGCTGACACGGGAGAGAATATTCAGAATCAGAAGAATTTCATCATCATTCTGCTCCCTTTCGGGGATAAAGAAGATACCCTCTATGGAGAAGTTTCCCCCCAGCTGCGCCAGTTGTGAGCGCAGTTCCGCGGAGTGGCTGATTTCCGGCATCAGTTCCGGTTCGGTGTCTTCGAAATGGAAAAGGGTAATTTCTCCGTTTCCATTGAGTTCAGCCCGTTCTTCATCGGTAAGAAAATCAGAAATGGAAGGAAGGGCGCTCAGGAAAGGAATGAACAGAAAGAGAAGCAAAGCTGCGGAAAAAGCTTTTTTACAAAAAAAAGGCATCAAACTAACCTCCGTATCGCCACACTTTACCACTTCTTTTACGATAGAGTAAACAGAAATCTTTCAAGGCGCTGTTTTTTACCGTTTTTTGGGGTAGAATTAGGGTGCTAAGGAGCTAATTAATGAGAAAACTATGTATTTTATCGATCTTGCTTGTTACCGGTTTGGGACTCTTTGCTCAGGAATCGGCCAGTCTTGAAGAGCTGCGCCTCTTCTCCCGGTCCGCTATTCTCAAAGCCGAACAGCAGGCCCGAATCAAGGACGCCGATTCCGTTGTCCTGGGGGATTTCCTTTATGAGGGAATGACGACTCCCCTGGGACGGCTGATGGCCGATCTTCTGACCGCGGGGCTGACCAACAGCTCGACTCTGAATGTCATCATGAATCCCGGCCTTCTTCGAAGCGAGGGTACAAACTGGCTGACGATTCAGGGAGTCGTCCATAAGGTGGATGACGTTATCTATATGCAGCTGAAGGTCCTCGACGGACTTACATCCAATCCCCTGGCCGTTGTGGAAAAAACCACGAACTACGGTCCCATGGCCGAGTTGCTGACTGTGGAGAGCTATGACGATTATTACGATACCCCCATGGTAAGCGAAGACTACTTTATGGAACCAAACGATGATCCTTACAGCTCTGTTGAATACACCCTGGAAGACAACTACGAACTGGCTCTGACCCGGGGTGATGCGGACTGGTTCTATTTTAACGTTACCGAAGATGAAATAACCGATGATGCCCTGATGGTAGAAATCTATACCACCGGAGATACGGATACTTTGATGACCGTATACGGGCCCGATGATTCGGATCTTTATATGGGAGAATCGGACGATTATATCGACAGTAATGCCGGAATGGTTCTGACGATTACCGAACCGGGAACATACTGGGTCGTCGTCTCGGGTTATTCCGATGACACCAGCGGTTACTACCACCTGGTATCGGAAACCTCACCGGTCGCCTTCGCCGATGAATACGAACCGAACAATACCCATGACAACGCGACGCCGCTGAGTGTGGGAGACGAGCAGGATCACGCCTTCGCGGCGGGAGACAGCCTTGATGTCTTCCAGTTTACCCTGGACAGTTCGGAAGAAGTGGTACTCTACACGGAAAGCAACATGGACACCTATATGGACCTCTATGATGAGTTCGGCAACTATGTGGCCAGCGATGATGACGGCGGAAAGGATTCCAACGCCCGTCTTCAGGTCGATCTTAACAGGGGAACCTACTTCCTTGAGGTACGTCCCTACGATGAAGGAACTTCCGGTTCCTACAGACTGATCTACACCTACGAATAGAGACGGGAAAATATTTTCCGGTGGTATCGCAGAGAGCGCAGCAGTTCCCCGTACAGGGTAAGGCTGTTGCGGATGATCGAGATGCCGCCGGTTACCTGGCTCTCTTCCAGGGCCTGCAGATGGGGCTGGATAAGAAAGCCGCCTATCTCACGGGCGGCTTCCCCGGCGATGATTCTGTCCAGGCTGTCCAATTTTGACAGCCATTCGTCCAGGCATGCCCCTTCCCTATAGGCCTCTTCCAGTTTCCGGGCCGTTTTCTCCGCTTCGGCAACCGGTTCAATGGCCATATCCAGAGATTTTATCAACTCCTCGACCTTCCCTTTGACATCGTGCCGGTGCCCTTCGTTTGAAGAGATCAGTTCCGATTTCCTTTTCTCAATTTCCCGGCGGACAGGGGGAAGAGATAAGAGGGATTCCAGAGGCTGGAAGGGCATGCCGTCTATGAAGGAACCTTTCCAGGAGAGATTGAAGGTTTCCAGGGGACTTTTTTTCACCTGCTCGGAAAACCAGCTTATATAGACCTGCATGCGCTGATCGGAGAGAACGGGGTCATTCCGGTAGTTGCGCCTGATCTGCATGGGAGCGGAATGGAGGGCCTGCCAGGTCCAGTCTTCCGGTCCGGCCAGTCTCGCGGACTGGTAGTTGACCCTTTCTTCAAAAAAACTGCCCCGGCAGTGGGTCTGCTTGCCCGGGTATCCCAGATCAAGCCCGGCGCAGTGGATGGACCGGCAGCCGAGGACATGGGCCAGATCCCAGGCCGCCGTAGCCACGGAACCTCCCGATTTCAGCGATATGTCCAGGAAGTCCTTTTCCAGAACGGCTGCCAGGGGAAAGGGGGAGCGGGAAAGATAGAGGGGACCGGAGAAATTCCTCAGGGTCCTGGGATGAACCGAAGTATCGGATACCACCATGGTGCCGGTGAAATCACAGAAATCCAGATGGCGAGTGTTCCAGTACTGGGGATCGGTAACGACAAGAAAATCAGCCCGAATCCCGTGTTTCTGCAAATTCCCGAAAGAGGTATCCACGGCGATAACAATCATCCTCTCCGAAAGTTCCTGGAGACGGGGCAGGGTCTCCTCCAGTGAGGGACCCGCGGCCACCAGCAGGGCGGGCATATCGGTAAAACTGCCGGAAAGGCGGGACAGGGCTTCCCCCCGGGCCAGCAGGGGCAGATTGGCGGCGAGGTTTCTGATCCAGAGTCGGCCGAAACGGGTCAGGGTGTTCATGTTGATCTCCCGCCTGTCCAGCCAGCGGTTGGCCACGTCCCTTACTCCGTCGTAGTAATCCCTGTCGCGGTTGTAAAGTGTGGTATGGGGGATGATATCGAAGCTGGAAATCTGTTTCTCCCTGAAAAAGGGAGTCAGATTCTCCGGATCTCCTCCCAGAAAGAAAAAGACCCGGTCCGACTCCGTCAGAAGGGATAGATCCCGGGCCCGGGAGACTTCTTCAAAGAGTTCCGGTACTTTTTCCACAACAATGAGAGGAATATCCCGAGTCGCCCTGAGATAGGCTTCTATCTGGTAGCCCATTCCCATTCCCAGGAAAAGAGCGGCCCGGGCTTTTCGGTCCCGCCGGGCGGATATCCTTTCCGCCTCCCTTCGGGGATCATGGCGCGAACAGAGGGAAATCCCGTCGAACGTACCGGCTGTCGGTCCGGCCTTTGAGGGAAAGAAAGAAAATCCTTCGCTTTCCCCGATCATTTGAACTCCAGGAAAATAATCTGGTTCTCTTCCAGGGAGAGGCCGGGGCGGGGGAACTGGAAGACAACGCGCCCCTCGCCTTTGATATTGACGCCGGTTTTTCCGTCGGCGAAGAATTGAAGGGCCTCCCTTTTGGAAAGGCCGGTGAAATCGGGGATTACATCGCCCGGACTCAGAGAGACCGGAGGCTTGATTGTCACACGGCCGGAGGTTTCGTATACCTCGTTTCCTATAAGGGAAATGTGGTAATAGGGCGCCAGGTCCAGAGCAATCTCTTTGACCAGGGGCGAGCCGATGGTTCCTCCGTAGTAGATATCGCCCCGGGGATTATTCAAAACGATATAGACGATCAGCTGGGGATCGTCGGTGGGAAAAAGGGCCATGACGGATGCGGTAAACCGGTCGGGATAGTATTTTCCCGTCTCCGGATTGGTTATCTGCGCCGTTCCCGATTTCGCCGAGATGGGGAAATCGTCGATCCGGGCCCGACGGGTCGTTCCCACGGGGGAATCCACGATCCCCTGCATCATCCGGAGCATGGTTTTCGCCGTCTCGGGTGAGAGAACCTCACGAACCGGTTCACGGCCGTACTCCTTAATCAGTTCCCCGTCGGGCGATTCTATCTTCTTGATGATATGGGGCTTGAGAAGCATGCCCCCGTTGGCGAAGACCGTGGCCGCCGTAACCATCTGCAGGGCGGAGACACCCACCTCCTGACCGATGGAGATGGTCGGCTTGGACCGGAGAGACCACTGCTCCGGTTCCTTGAGAAGACCGTTCGATTCTCCCGGAAGGGGAAGGCCCGTGGACTTTCCGAATCCGAAATTGCGCAGCATGCCGTAGAACTGTTCGGTATCCACATTCTCCGAGGCATAGGCCGTTCCCACGTTGCTGGAATGGTTGAGGATTCCCTGGAGATCCAGAACGCCGTAATTGCCCAGATCCGTTATGGGCGCGATGTTATATTTCTGGAAATAGTCAGGATTGAATCCGCCCGTCGTGTCATAGGAGACATCGGGGGTGATCCCTCCCAGTTCGAGAAAGGAGGAGAGGGAGAAAATCTTAAATACCGAACCGGGCTCGTAGGCCATCTGGGCCAGCTGGTTTTTCCTCTGTTCCGCCGAATAGTCCTGAAAGTGGTTCGGGTCGAACTGGGGAAGGGACACGTAGGCGGCGATATTTCCTGTCTTGGCTTCCATGACAACGGCCAGCAGATTATCCGGCTGATACTCTTCATAGGCCCTTTTGAGTATCGTTTCCACCCGGTGCTGCACGGTGATGTCCAGTGTGAGATAAACGCGGTTTCCGTAGGTGGGAGAGTCTTCCCCGATGATGGTGGGGGAGAGAACGTCATTCAGAGTGTACTCTATTCCGTCCAGCCCCACATTATCCGTTCCCACGTAGCCGATGACCTGGGAACCAAGGGTTTTCTGGGGATAGTGCCGCCCCGGTTCCGGTTCGAGGCGGATACCCTTGAGCTTGCCCTGGGATATCAGGGAGCCGAGATCGCCCGATTCGGCCGGACTGACCTGCCTCTTGATCCATACGAAATTGCTGCCCCCGTCGGAAGTGAGAAGGCGGGTCAGCTCATCGCCGTCCATGCTTAAAATGTCCGCCAGAATCCGGGCCGTTTCCTCCGGTTTTTCCAGCTCCGGCCTCCAGAGGGATACGGAATAAAGCTGGGTCTGAACGGCCAGAAGATTCCCCTTGCTGTCCAGAATGGGACCGCGGGCCGCTTCGGGGAGAACAATGTCCGACCTCGTGGAAGGGCGTGACGGCGCCAGCATGATAAAAGCGTAACGTGATACGATAGCCAGAGAGAAAAGGGAGATGAAGATGAAAAAGAGACGGAATCTTTTATTCCTGATTTCGGCGTTACTCAATGACTCTCCCTTTTTTGCCCATTACTTTTCCCAGTATATCATTTATTTCTATAAAACCCCACTCCCGGGAGTCCTCGGAATGGAAAGAATTTTCCCCCAGAAGAAACACTGTTCCCTCCGGCACTTTTTCCGTTTGGCTGAGTCTCTCTCTCTGATCGGGCTGAAGAAACCAGCGCTTATTTCCGATGCGGAGATAGCGGTCTTCAAGGACAATCTCATCTCCTTCGGTAAGATAGCAGCTTTTTACAGTCAGCCTTCCTTCGGGATCGGTGAAGACGACAACATCGCCCTTATGTATTCGGGATGTGCGGATGACCCAGAGGCGGTCTCCCTCCTTGAGGAGAGGTTCCATGGATATGTTTTCCACCTGAAAGAGAGAGACAAGGGAGATGTAAAGCAGCAACAGGGAACTCATGAAAACTAATCTTAATATAGGGGCCGTGTTTTGTCGATATATTTCATAATGGTAGTTTCGCATGAACGGCAGAAAATCGGTAAACGGGGTAGATCCGTCTCTTTTGAATGGAAGGGCTGTCCTTCGGCTTCCTTTTTCGGGACCCTGCTTTTTTTTATTCTCCTTGCTCTCGGCTTTCCCGGAGAGGATATGTTTATCCGGGATATTGCGGTTGTGGATCCGGTTGTCGGAAATGTCCAGAAAGCCTCGGCATCCTTTCCCCTGACGGGCGGGACGGAACAGGAGCCTTCCGAACGTCAGCCGGTGGTTCCCTTTCTTCATTACACCGTGGAAAGGGGAGAAACCCTCTCCCCCATAGCTTCGAGGTACTCTCTGAGAGCCGAGACCCTTATCAGCCTGAACCATTTGAGTGATCCCAGGGAAGTGACTCCCGGAAGAATCCTCTATATCCCTTCCCAGGACGGGGCCAGAAAAAGCCTGAAGGGGGAGATGACCGCGAAAGATCTGGCTCTGACTTTCTCCCTTTCCGTAGACGATCTCATCCCTCTGGGCGGGGGGGATTATTTTCTGCCCGGAGTCGTTCCGGGGAAAGAGGAGATAGAAGGGTTCTGGAAGGATTTTTTCTCCTATCCCCTGAACAGTTCCGTTACCGGCGAATACGGTGAAAGCAGAGATGAGCTTACCGGCCTGACTCAGACCCGCAGCGGTCTGGATTTTCTGGCCTATGAGGGACAGCCTGTCCAGGCCATCGGCGAGGGAGTCGTCAGTAAAGAGGGCTTTCACGGGACCTACGGCTGGTACATGATTGTGAACCATAGGGACGGTTTTCAATCACTTTATGCCCACCTTGATTCCTTCGAAGTAGGGGAAGGGGCATCGGTAGACCGGGGAGAGATTATCGGAAAAGCCGGGAACAGCGGTCATACTCCGGGAAATCTTCTCTTTTTCTCCCTTTTCAAGGGGGGGGAGACGGTGGATCCGGAGGATTATCTTTTCTGAAAAATAATTTTAGAATTTATTCCTTACCGGCTCTCCGGGTATTCCTATTCTCAGGAAAAAGCAGTACTATCGTTCCACAATTTTAGTGGAAATATGACAAAAGATTTAACAAAGGGGAAAACCCTCGGAATAATATTCAATTTTACTCTGCCCATTCTTTTCGGCATCCTTTTCCAGCAGGTTTATAATCTGGTGGATACGGTCATTGTCGGCAAGGGAATCGGAATTGAAGCCCTGGCCGCCGTGGGGTCCACGGGATCGGTATTTTTCCTGATCCTCGGTTTCTGCATCGGAACAACGGCGGGACTTTCCATTCCGGTCGCCCAAAGTTTCGGCGCCGGAGATTACAGAAAAATGAGGCGGTATATATTCAATTCCGCCTTGGTCACGATTGTAATCGCCCTTGTATTTACCACCCTGACGGTGATTTACTGCGAGCCCCTTCTCATTCTGATGCTGACTCCAGCCGATATTCTTGACCAGGCCGTCTCCTATGTCCGGATTGTGTTTATGGGGATTCCCTTTCTGCTTCTTTTCAATCTGGTCTCCTCCGTCCTGCGTGCTGTGGGAGATACGAAAACTCCCCTCACTTTCCTGATCGTGTCTTCCATCCTGAATATATTTCTTGATCTGCTCCTCATCCTGGTTTTCCGACTCGGCGTAGCCGGAGCCGCTATTGCCACGGTGACCTCCCAGGGGGCGGCCGGTATTATCTGCCTTTTCTATCTGAAAAGGAAATTCCCGGCCATACTGCCGGAGAAGGAAGAGAGGAAAATCGATCTCCCCCTCATCGCCGATCTTCTGCGGTCGGGAGTTCCCATGGGACTGCAGTATTCGGTGACCGCCGTCGGATCGGTTCTGCTGCAGGTTTCGGTAAACACCCTGGGAACGGGGATTGTGGCGGCCATGGCGGCGGGAGTCAAAATCAATGTGTTTTTCTGCGCTCCCTTCGATGCCCTGGGTACCACAATGTCCACTTTTACCGGGCAGAACGTCGGAGCAAGGCGATGGAAGCGCCTTAAGAAGGGAATGCGGGACAGCATGATCATCGGATCGGTCTATTCCCTGGCCGCCTTTGTTTTTCTGGCTTTCTTCGGTAAGACTCTGGGGCTTCTTTTTGTCGACTCAGGCGAGACCGCCATCCTCCAGAATATCCACTCCTTCCTTTTCTTCAACAGTATGTTCTTCATTCCCCTCACTGCGGTGAATGTGGTGCGCTTCATGATACAGGGAATGGGATTCGGTTCGATCGCCATCTTCTCGGGACTGTTCGAGATGATCGCCAGAACGGTCTTCGCTTTTTTCATCGTGCCGAAATGGGGTTACAGCGCCGTATGTTTCTCCTCTCCCACCGCCTGGATTCTGGCCGACCTTTTTCTCTTTCCCGCTTTCTTTTTCTGCCTGAAGTTACTGATAACCCGGGATAGAAAAAAGCGGGTCAGCCTGGAGCCTCTCTACTCGGCGTAAGGGAGGGATCAGGATCTCTTCCTGACCGGTTTCTTCAGATCGGAAAACTGAACAAGTGAGATTCCTTCCCTTTCCAGCCAATGGGGAAACTGGGAGGAGCAGACATTAAATAGTTCCAGTTCCCGGTAATGGTAGTACTCCCGGTCGATGCCTTTGGGCGCTTCATCTATTCCCGACGAGGTGCCCAGATGAAAGACCCACTCCGTGGTGCCTTCGGGCTGGCAGTGGAGAAGATAGCGGAGGTTCTCCGGCGTCGGGTCGCCCCAGAAGGAATCCCCCAGATAATCGGGATGGGGCACTCCGTGTTCTTCCATCCTCTCCTGGTTGCGCTGCATTTCCCCCGTCATACCGTACTTCATGAATTTGACGGCCGAAAAGGTGTGTCTCAGGACCAGCTCCACGGCGGCTTTCCGCCCCTCGCCTGTAATGGGGCTTCCCCGGTATTCAGAAAGAAAGCGGCTCAGGGGCCTGGTACTTCTCATGGGGATACCCTTTTTCTCTCCCAGAGAAAGGAGAACAAGGAAAAGAGGCGTGTATATCTGCATGATATTATGATGGCTCGAGAGATGCTTTACCCGAATCCCGTTCTCCTCCATCAGTCTCAGCTGAGCCGATGTTTCCAGGAGAACCTGGCGGTGATCGATAGATTTGATGCGGTGAATGAATTCCTGAAGATCGTAGAATTGCCCTCCGCTGTCGACCAGAGAGGGGATCTTCTCCCCAGGGGAGAGGGGGCTGCCCGCCGTAATGGAGGCGTGCAGCCCTAGGGAAATCCGGGGGTAGGCGTCTTGAAGCCTCTTGATATTCTCCATGGCGCCGGGAAAATTGACCATGGCGGCTACGCTGTTGATAACCCCCTCTTCAATGCCGCGTATCACCCCCCGGTTGATAAAGTCGGAAGCACCGAAATCATCCGCCGTCAGTATGGCAAAACGCTTGATCCTTTTCATTTCCGTCCAATCCCCGGAGGACTCCTATGCGGTCAGGCCCCGCAGCATTTTTTGTATTTTTTCCCGCTGCCGCAGGGACACAGATCGTTTCGGCCGACTTTGGGCTCCGTCCGCTTGACCTGAACCTTCTGGGGACCTGCCTCGTTTCTCTCTCCGTTTTTTGGAGCCGGTCCCAGCCCGGCGCCCATGGAGTTGTGCGAAGCGGTCATCCTTCTCGGAGCGTTATGCTGGGAACGGTCCGTATCTCTTCTGATGATAACGCGGAAAACCTTTCTGGCTATGGAAATGCGCATATCGTCGATCATCTCTTCGAAAATGGCGAAGCCTTCGTTTTTATACTCCACGAGGGGGTTTTTCTGAGCGTAGGATCTCAGAGAGACGGCTTCACGCAGGGCTTCCAGATTTTCCAGGTGCTCCTGCCATTTTTTATCAAGATTTCTCAGATACTCCGCTCTGATGAACCAGTTGAGCTGTTCGACACCGGCAAGACTCTTCTTTTCATCAAGATCCTTTTTCAGATAGGCCGTCAGATGATTTTTAAGTCCGTCCATATCGTCAAGGGAGTGGATTTCGTTCTGTTCCACATCATAGTTGAAGTTCTCTTTGAGTCGGGTGTAGAGACGGGCCTGAGCCGCATCATCCCCCTCGTTCTTCTTATCCTTAACGCAGTCTTCCAGGAGAATGTCCAGAATCTCCAACCCCGTTTTCAGAACCTTCTCGGTCAGATCGGCACTGGTCAGCACCTCATCTCTCTGCTCGTAGATGAATGTTCTCTGCTTGTTGAGGACGTCATCATAGTCAAGAAGATGCTTACGGATGTCGTAGTTTCTCTCTTCGACCTTTTTCTGGGCTCTCTCCAGGGAGTTGTTGATCATGTTATGCTGGAGAGGTTCGTCCCCTTCGAAGCCGAGCTTCTTCATGGTGGATTTAAACCGGTCTCCTCCGAAAAGACGCATGAGCGAATCGTCCAGGGAGATGAAAAACTGGGAATACCCCGGGTCTCCCTGACGTCCGGAACGGCCGCGGAGCTGGTTGTCGATTCGGCGTGATTCGTGTCTTTCCGATCCTATGACATAAAGGCCGCCCAGTTCCAGGACTTCCTTGTGGTCCTTCGACCACTGTTCCATCTCTATGGCAAGGGCTTTTTTATACTCTTCCTCTTCCGCATCGGTACCGGCCCTTCTCCAGGCGCGCATTTCCGGGTTGCCTCCCAGTTTGATGTCCGTACCACGTCCGGCCATGTTGGTGGCGATAGTTACCGCTCCCTTGGCACCCGCCTCGGCGATGATATGGGCTTCGCGGCCATGGTTTTTGGCGTTGAGGACTTCATGGCGGACTCCCCGTTTCGTCAGAGACTTGGAGATCAGTTCCGATTTTTCAACCGACACGGTACCTACCAGAATGGGCTGTCCCTTGGCATGTACTTCCTGTATGGTGTCGCAGATCGCTTCGATCTTATACTGTTCGTTCAGGTAGATGACATCATCCGCATCGATACGGTTCACCGGCCGGTTGGTGGGAATGACCACCACGTCGATATTGTAGATCTTGACGAATTCCTTGGCCTCCGTATCGGCCGTACCGGTCATTCCGGAGATTTTGTCGTACATACGGAAGAAATTCTGGAAGGTGATCGTGGCCAGAGTCTGATTTTTCCGGGCGACTTTGATGTTCTCCTTGGCCTCTATGGCCTGGTGGAGACCGTCGGAATAGCGGCGGCCGGTCAGGACGCGTCCGGTGAACTCGTCGACAATCTGAACCTGTCCGTCCTGTATCACATAGTCCACATCCAGATGGAAGAGCTCGTGGGCCTTCACCGCCTGGGTGACATAGTGGGTGAATTCAAAATTTTCCTCATCGAAGAGGGAACCGCTGATCAGGTTGTTTTTCTGAAGCAGCTCCTCTATATGGTTCATGCCTTCGTCGGTGAAAAGAACACGCTTGCTTTTTTCGTCGAGCTTGTAATCTCCCTTGGGCTGTTCTCCGGTGATGGGATTATCCGGGGGGTAGTCGTCCAGTGCGGGATCTTTTTCGCACTCCTTGAGACCTTTGACAATGCGGTTCACCTGGACAAACTTGCTGGTGTCCTCCTCAACGGGTCCCGATATGATAAGGGGAGTACGGGCTTCATCGATAAGAATCGAGTCTATTTCGTCAATGATCGCGTAGTGGTGGTTCTGCTGGGACTTGAGTTTGATGTCCCAGCGCATATTGTCTCTGAGGTAATCAAATCCGAACTCGTTATTCGTACCGTAGGTAATATCCCGGGCGTACTCTTTTTTTCTCGTTTCCGGATCCATGTTGGAGAGTATGACTCCCACCGAAACGCCCAGAAATGTGTAGACCGGCTTCATCCAGCCCGCATCACGTTCGGCCAGATAGTCATTCACCGTTACCATGTGAACACCCTTTCCCGTCAGGGAGTTCAGGTAGGCCGGGGCCACACTGGCGAGGGTTTTACCTTCACCGGTTTTCAATTCCATGATTTTGCCCTGGTGAAGAACGATCCCACCCAGGAGCTGTACGTCGTAGGGCCGCTCGCCCAGTGTCCTCCGGGCGGCTTCCCTGACAAGGGCAAACGCTTCAGGAAGAAGATCATCGAGGCTCTCTCCTGCTGAAAGGCGTTTTTTAAAGTTTTCAGTCTGAACGGGGAAATCCTCATCCCCCAGAGACATGGCCCAAGACTCTTTCTCATTTATTTTGTGAAGAAGGGGAACCAGTAATTTCAGATCCCTTTCGTGCTTCGTTCCGACAATAGCTGTCACTAAACTGTTAACAAATCCCATGGATAAGAATGTACTCCGAATGAGGGGAAAGGTCAAATGCTATTTATCGGGGCTTTTCTATTTCGTAAGGGATTTTACCAAATCTTTATAATCGGGAAAGTCCTTGAGCAATTCATCCCGGGAACAGGTCCGGTAGATTTCCGGTTCGAAAGGAGGCGCCATGACCGTGGAGAGCAGGGCCCAGCGGCCCCCTTCCGCCAGACGGGAACCCTGTATCTCATCCGCTTCGACCAGGCGGGTCAGAACTTCGCCGCCGGCCAGATCCTGTCCCAGCCGGGTTTTGGTAAATACCCCCGAGCCTGCTTCGGCCGTATAGAGCTCCACCGGGTCTCCCATGAGAAAATAGTACTGCTCCTGACTGGGCAGGATGTGAAATTCGGAGAAATCCTCCTTCCTGAGGAGATAGTAGATGGAGGAAATTTCTCCCGGTCTGTACCAGAAGCGCGCAAACCATCCGCCTTCGGGGACAAGAGGTTCCAGGGACAGTTTTTCAATAATCTCTTCCGCGGAGCAGAGCTTTTCCATCCGGCCTAGTCCGCCTTTGCCAGGACGGCTTTCAAAAGGGCGGTGAATTTATCCTTGACCATACGTCCCGCTTCCATGACTTCCTCTTCCGTAATGGGCTGATCCAGGATTCCCGCGGCCATGTTGCTTATGCAGGAGATCCCCAGCACATCCATGCCGGCATGGGAGGCGGTGATCACCTCGGGAACGGTGGACATACCCACCGCGTCGGCTCCCAGAACCCGGAGCATGCGTATCTCGGCGGGGGTTTCATAGCAGGGGCCGGTCATGAAGGCGTATACACCCTTTTTTAACCTCAGCCCCAGCCGTTCTCCCTCTTCTTCGGCATTGCGGATAAGGGAACGGGTATAGGCCCGGGACATGTCGGGAAAGCGGGGCCCGAACGCATCGTCATTCGGGCCGATGAGGGGGTGACCTTCGCCCATTTTTATATGATCCTCGATGATCATCAGGTCTCCCGGCTCATAGGAGGTGTTGACACCGCCCGCCGCGTTGGTGACGATCAGTCTCTCCACCCCCAGAAGCTTCATTACCCGGATGGGAAGTACCAGAGAATCCATGGGATAGCCTTCGTAGTAGTGGAAGCGGCCCTGCATAACGATAACGTCCTTCCCCTCCAGCCGGCCTATGACCAGGCGTCCTTTGTGGCCCGGAGCTGTGGACCGGGGGAAATGGGGTATCTCCCCATAGGGGAGGATGACGGGGTCTTCCACGGCTTCCGCCAGATCGTTAAGTCCGGATCCCAGTATCAGACCGGTACGGGGCGTCAGGGATATCCGGCTTTGAATATAGTCGGCCGCTTCTCTGTAATTACTCATTGTTCTTATCCTTCCTGTGTATTTTCCACTGTTTTCTTCCCGATTCCTTGGCGTCGTACAGCGCTTCATCCGCCTGCTTGAGCAGTTTCTTGCCGTCCCTTTCCGCCTTGAGAAAATCGGAAATGCCTATGGAGCAGCTCAGCCACTTCTCCCGGGGGATCTTTCCTCCGTAGCCCAGCTCTCCCAGAAAATCGGCATAACCCTTCTTCTCTTCAAGCTCATTAAGGATTCTTTCGGCGATGAGGGTGGAACTCTTCCTGTCGGTCTCGGCCAGTAGAAGGACAAACTCATCTCCGCCGTATCGGAAGATGCAGTCGCTGTCCCGGCAGGCATTCTGAAGCACCCGGGAAAAATCCTCCAGAAGTCTGTCTCCCACGGGATGTCCGTATGTATCATTATAGTATTTGAAATTGTCCAGATCAATAAAAAGCAGAGTGAAATTATCCCTCTCCCGGCTGCCTCCGTAGCGGGAGGAAAACTCTTTTATCTTCTCGTTAAGCTGAATTCGGTTGCCTATGCCGGTGAGCGGATCTGTCAGGGTTGTGATCGTCAGCTCTCGGTTAATCGCTTCCAGACGGCGGTTTTTTGAGAGGATGAGTTCTTTCTGCCGGATTTTTTCAAGGGCCGATGAGAACTGACCGGCCAGAATGGAGAAAATCTGTTTCTCCTCATCGCTTATCATATAATGGGGTGATTCGGGGCGGCAGATGATGACTCCCTTTATGAGATCCTCGGAAATTACGGGAATCAGAAGCATCCCCGACGGGCTGGAGGAGAGGTTTCTGACGCCCCCCTCCCAGACCGCCAGGAAATCGTCCAGATCCTGGCGGTCCGGTTCTATGTCCAGAAGTGACGAGTGATAGGCCAGCCTGTAGGAATCTTCCAGTCTTTCGTAATAGGAGATGCTGCTGACGAGGGAAGAGGAGAGAAGTCTTTCCATCGTAAGGAAAATGAGCCGGTCCCTGTCCTCGGTGCCGGCCAGTATGGACTGAATATCGGAAAGCAGATTGATTTCGTACATTCCCTTCTTCAGCTGTTCGTACCGGACATGCTGTTTGAGATTTGTGCTGACCCATTCCCTGTCAATCGGCTCGCCGAACCAGTTCCGGGGAGCCTCCCCGTCCGGGCCGGCGGCGGGTTCTTTTTTCACGGAAGGGGGCGGGGGAACATAACGGGAGATCTCCTCCCTCAACGATTCGGAAGCTTCGGGAAGGCGGTTGACGATATACCGCGCCGTCCGCAGGAGGGAGCGGGCCTGGGCGTCGCAGGAGAGGCGGAACCCCATCTCTGACAGGGTCAGGTATAGGTGGGCTATCTCTTCGAAGCGCTCTTCCCGCAGGTAGCCCTCCAGCGCCCCGGCGTAGCAGCGGAAGGCCATTTCCGGCCGGGAATCCTCTTCATACAGCTGTCCCAGGCAGTGAAGTATTACCATGGGGAGATAGGGCCCTTTGTGACCTTTTCTGGTTTCCAGAGCTTCGAGAAGACTCTCTTCCCCCTTCTTGCGGTCTTTCTGGGTCTGCCATTCATAGATACCCCGGGCCAGAAGGGCCTGGGACCGGAGAATGGGATTCTCCCTTCGGGTAAAGAGCTCAATTACCTCATCAAGGCGTGTCGGATCGGAGTAAAGAAGGACAATTCCCTTGCCTTTGGTACGGCCCAGTCTTTCGGCCAGTACCAGCAGTTCATCCTTTTCTTCCCCTTTCATGGCGTCCTTGATTCTGCGGCTGCACAGAAAGAGAGAAAAAAGAGCTTCAAAGCGTATCTCCCCGTCCTCCGTATCAAGTTCCAGGCTTTTCCTGTAGAAATGGACGGCCTGTTTAAGCCGCTCCTTTTTTCTGTAGACTTCACCGGTCAGGTAGAAGGCAAGGGCCATCAGGCGGCTTTCCCGCAGGTATACCGCCATATTCAGGAGGCTGTTGAAAATCGTCAGGGCCAGGTCTTCCTGATTCAGATCCAGCGCCGCCAGGCCGTAATAACGGAAAAGACCGGCCCTATCTTCCACGTCAAAGGAAAGGGAACCGATCCGGTTCCTTCCGTAGAGAAGGTCAAAGTACTGGCAGGCCTGAATATTGTCGCCGAAGACGAAAAATTCCATTGCCCACTGGAAAATCTCTCTGTCCGTCCCCTCCCTTTTAAGGGGCGGGGGGAGTTTCGTGACTCCGTCCCAGGGGATGATTTCTCCGCAGTTGTCCAGGATGAGGGGAGGCATGCTCTCCAGGGGGTACGTCTCATCCAGATAGGCGTAGAAATTCTCCACCGAATGGGAGAGATGGCCCGAGATGGATATTTTCACCTGGGAGATATCCGGGTCGATCAGGGAGTAGAAAAGCAGGCAGACGCTCCGGAATATCCTCTCCCGTTCAAAATCGGTTTCCGAGAAGAGAACAACCTCCTTCCGGACCCGGGGCCGTTCCTCCATATAGTCATGGAGAAGTTTTATGTGGGAGCTGAGGACGGGAAGCAGGCTCAGTTTCAGATCCCGCTCCTTTTCGTCAAGAATCAGCAGCTGATCCCGGCACCAGGGAAGAACGGGGGACAGGGGGGAGGGCGGATAGTCTATGCTCGAAATATGAAGTACACGGTCAGCCACGGGTGCCCTTTATACTGCTCTCCTTGATCCCCTCGTCATTCAGAAGATTTACAAAACGCGTCATATCATCCGGTTTGAGGGAAATCTTCAGGGGCCTATGGTCCAGAGAGTAGAGCGTCAGGCGGCGGGAACCCTTTCTGCCGTAGCCCAGCATACTGTCGAAACGGTGTTCCTCCCTGTCCTCCTTGTAGGGAAGGAGAACCTTCAGAACTCTCTCGTCATAGGTGATATAGGGGATGGAGTTGTTATAGATGATCAAACCGAGAATCAGTATCATCCCCCCCGCGAAAATCAGGGTGTCCAGAAGGCTGTAGTTGATAAAGAGAGGACGGAGCCCCAGAAAGAGGGGAAGGATAAAGAGGAAATTGAGAAGTTTGCTAGTCGGACTTTTATGAAAGGCTCCCAGATCCATGGATCAATAATAACACAATTGGAGAAAAATACTACACCCTGACTGGGAAATCTGCTATAATTCAGCCATGCATCCCCGATCCGTTCAAATCATGGCCATAGCCAACCTGACGCCCGACTCATTCTATGCTTCCAGCCGGACAAAAGCGGTGGATCAGGTGCTGAAAATGATTGACGAAGGGGCCGATATCATCGATATCGGCGGGGAATCCAGCCGTCCCGGCGCGGAGTATGTTTCTCTGGAGGAGGAGACGGAAAGGGTCATTCCCTTCATCGCCGAGCTCCGAAGACACCGGGATATTCCCATTTCGGTGGATACAAGAAAGAGCGAAGTGGCCCGGAAAGCCCTGGATCTGGGCGTTCAGATCATCAATGATATCTCCGCCTTGGAGGATGACGGGAAGATGGGGGAGGTCATTGCCTCCTACGGAGCCCGGGTCATTCTTATGCATAAGCAGGGCATACCCGTCTCCATGCAGGAAGACCCCCATTATGAAAGCGTCACCGACGAGGTTCTCCGCTATCTGCTTGAGAGAGCGGAGGCGGCGGTAGGAGCGGGTATCTCCCGGGATAATATTATTCTCGATCCGGGTATCGGTTTCGGGAAAAGGCAGGAGGACAACCGGCGCCTGCTTCAGGATATCCCCCGCTTCAAGGAGACCGGTTTTCCCCTCCTTATCGCCCTGTCCCGAAAATCCTATATCGGGAATATACTGGGCGCGCCTCCCGAGGACCGTCTTTACGGAACCCTGGCGGCGGACATGTACGCCTGCCGCCTGGGGGCCGATATGATCCGGGTTCACGATGTGAAACCCCACAGGGATATGCTCGATGTTTTGGGGGATCTCCAGTGGATTGGATAGAGAACAGCTGGTTTATCAATCATCTCCTTCTTCCTTTTCTCGATGTGGGGATTCTCTCTTTCATCATCTATCAGGCCTATACGATCCTGGAAGAGTCCCAGGCCATCCAGCTTCTCAAGGGTGCGCTTACGGTGGTCATCATCTATATCGCCGCCCTTTTTCTCAAGCTGGAGACCCTGCTGTGGATTCTTAACATCCTCGCACCGGGCATCATGATAGGGCTGGCCATCGTTTTTCAGCCCGAACTGAGAACTGTATTCACCCGGATCGGCCAGCGGGAGGTATTCTCCATTAAGGGACGTTCCCGCTCCTATCATATCGATTACACCCTGAGCGCTCTGGAAGTTCTGGCCAGCCGCCGGAGGGGAGCCCTGGTGGTCTTTTCCCGCTCCAGCGACCTCAAAAGCATCATCGAGACGGGTACCCGGCTGAATGCCGATCTGTCCTCCAGCCTGGTCATTACCATCTTCGGGCACGATACGCCCCTCCATGACGGGGCCATCGTCGTTTCCGAAGGCAAGATCGTGGCGGGCGGCTGTTTCCTTCCCCTGTCGCGGCAGACGAATCTGAGAAAAAGTTTCGGTACCCGCCACCGGGCCGCCCTGGGACTGACCGAGGAGACCGATGCGGTTGTGCTCGTCGCTTCGGAAGAGACGGGAGCCATCTCCCTGGTGTACGATTCCAGTCTGTATTACGACCTTTCCATACCCGAGGCGGAGAAGGAGCTCAAGAGACTTCTGGGCATACAGGATGAGCTGTCCGGGGATGAGGAGATATAATGAAACTGCTCGACCGATTCATGCACCGCTGGCATATTAAAATATTCTCCTTCCTTCTGGCGCTGGTTCTCTTCTGGTTCTATCGGATCTCATCTCTGGATGAACGGTTTTTTTCCGTGCCCCTCCATCTGGAAATGAATCAGGAATTCATTCCCGCCGGGGATTATCCCAGTCACGTGACGGTCACCATCCGGGGGACTTCCGAAGAGATCTTCTCCGTCCTGGAGGAAGATATATCCGTCAAGGCCGACTTCTCCTCCCACGGAACGGAAGGAAGTTTCCGCGAACCCATCGAGGTGAGCAGCAAGGGGACCGCTGCGGATCGGGGCAACCTGGAAATCCATATCGATCCGGGCGACGTGGTCATAAGACAGGAGAAAAAAGTAACCAGAACACTGCCCGTTGATCCGACACTGACGGGATTTCCCAGTATGGGATATGAACTCAGTCAGTACTTTGTCTCGCCCTCATCGATAACCGTTGTGGGTCCCAGAAGCGTGGTGGAATCCCTTGAAAGCCTCTCCACCGAAGCAATCGATCTCTCGGGCAAATTCGAGGACTTTACTTCCATGTCCCGTCTGGTCTATCCTTCCGGTCTGATCTATTTCCCCGGGGGGGATGTGGTCGAGTTCCGCGGAGTCATATCCGAAGCCCTTCTGGTTAAGACCATCGCCAATCTCGATGTTTCCCTTCTGAACCTTTCGGATAAACTGATTGTCCAGGGTGCGATTCCCGGGGGAAGCATTACGATTCAGGGAAATCAGGTGCAGATTGAGGATCTGGCGAAGGAGAATATTCTGCTCTTTGCCGACTGCAGCGGGATTACCGCCCCCGGTGAGTATACCCTGAATGTCCGGCCCCAGATCCCCGGCGATGCGGCCCTTCTTAACTGGCTTCCCAAGGAAATCACCCTGACTGTCACAGGAGAGTAATTTGACCGGACCGAAAGTTAGTTATTATGCCAAGAACGCGACCTCCTGCCCCGTCTGTCAGACCGAGTTCAAGCGGGAGGAGCTACTGACCGGCGGGGGAAGAATGAATGCCGGTGATTTGACCGATGAACTCCACAGGCAATACCTGACCACGGGAAAGTACGGCGATGTGTATCCCCTTATCTATCCCGTAACCGTCTGTCCCAACTGTTTTTACGCCGCCTATACGCCCGATTTTGATGTGATCGGCCCGTCGGCGGCGGGGGAGCTGAAGCATCAGACCGGGGACAGAAAGAATCTGGTAAAGAATATCGATCCGGCGATTGATTTTCACAATATCCGCGGCCTTAAGGAGGGAATCGCCTCCTATCTTCTGGCCATGACCTGCTACGAGAAGCACGGCGTCGACAGGGCTCCCTCCTTCCGGCAGGCCGTCTCTTCTCTCCGGGCCGCCTGGCTCTGCATGGATTATCATCAAAAAGTTCCCGACGATAACTGGGATTACCTGGGGCAGGTTTTCTACAGGAAGGCGGCGTTCTTCTATACCCTGGTTATCGAAAACGAGGAGAACGGAAAAGAGCAGGTCTCCTCCCTGGGAAATCTGGGGCCGGACATTGATAACAACTACGGTTTTGACGGAGTGCTGTATCTATCGGGGCTTTTAGAGTTCAAGTACGGGCAGCGCAACAATATCTACGAGCGGGGAGAAAAGCTTAAGCGGGCCCGCTCCATGGTCGCCAGGATCGTGGGCATGGGAAAATCCTCCAAGTCCAAACCGGGGCCCCTGCTGGAATCCTCCCGGGAGCTCCATAAGCGGATCAAAGTGGAACTTGACGGGATGGGTGTGGATGTCTAAACAGCGTATCGCCCTGCTGGTTTCCTACGACGGAACGGATTTCTGCGGATGGCAGATACAGAACGGACAGGACTCGGTAAGCGTTCAGGGAACTCTGGAGAGAGCTCTTTCGGAGATCTGCGGGGAAGCTGTGGCCGTTACCGGGTCAGGCAGAACCGATTCGGGTGTCCATGCCACAGGCCAGGTCGCCCATGCCGATCTGGGAACCAACATCCCCGCCGCAAAGGTCCGGGAAGCCCTGAACTCCCGTCTGCCCGGAAGCGTTCGCATACTGAAGAGCCGGGCCGTTCCCGATGATTTCCACAGCAGATACAGTGCCGTCCGACGGGATTACGCCTACTATATCTCCTCCGGAACCATTCCCCCGGCCCACAGGAGGAACTACTGCCACTTCACGCGGAAACGCTACTCCCTGACCGAGCTTGGCCGGGTGGCTTCCGTTCTCTCAGGTATTCATGATTTCAGTACCTTCGCCGCGGCGGGAGATCAGAGTAAAAGCCGCATCCGGGAGATCTACTCGGCTTCTTTTCACCGGGAGGGGGATTTGCTGGTCTTCCGTATCGGGGGAAATGCCTTCCTCTGGCGGATGGTCCGGTCCCTTACGGGGACGATACTCCACGTGGCCGACCAGGGCGGCGGTCCCGAAGAGATGCGGCGCCGGCTGGAGGCCTGCGACAGGAACGAAGCCGGCCCGACTGCCCCGGCGAGGGGATTATTTTTAGAAAAGGTGCAATATGGATCTGAATACGGTTTTTTCTGATTACTGGGAACTTCTCAATCTCTGCGAAGATTATATAAACGGGGGCTACCGCTCCGACCATGAACCGGCTCCGGAATTCCGCTTTCAGAGTGATAAGCCCCTTCCCGGTTCCGGGGCTGCGGAATCTCCCTCGCATCCGGAAATGTCACCCCAGCCGGGAACTCTGGGCGAAAGGATACTTTCCTGCCGTCGCTGCGACCTGCATATGGCCCGAAAACAGGCTCTTGTCGGTTCGGGAACGGAGAATCCCCGCCTTCTTGTACTGCTTCCTCCCCCGGGATATGACGAGGATGAACAGAATACCCCTCTTACCGGAGAAGGGCTGGATTTTCTTGATAAATGGCTGGGTGCCGTGGGGGTCGAGCGCAAGGACGTCTATCTGACCAACAGCATCAAGTGCCGGACACCGGGAACCCGTCCCCCCTTCGAACCGGAGGTGGAAGCCTGCCGGGCCTATCTGGAGGAGCAGCTCGAACAGCTTCAGCCGGAAGCGGTTCTGATTCTGGGAGAAACGGCTCTGGCCTCACTGACCGGCGAGAGGGGAGGTCAGGCTCTGGAAAACCGCAGGGGCAAGCCTTTTTTTCGGAACAATATCTTCTGCCTGGCGACCTATGATCCGGCAAAGGTTCTTCAGGAGCTTGCTCTGAAAAGGCCTGTATGGGAAGACCTGAAAATCCTGCGGGACTTTCTGAATCATGGATAAGTACATTGAATTAGCCTTCAATATCCCCCTTAACCGAAGCTTCACCTATCTGCTGCCCGGGGAAGAACTGCCAGAAGAGGACACTCCCCTGGTAGGGCGGAGGTGTGAGGCTTTCTTCGGGCGTAAAAAAATGACCGGATGGATCACATCTGTATCCGAGACGCCTCCGGACGATCTGGAACCGGAGAAGATCAAGCCGGTGAAGCGCGTCGTCGACGGGGAGCCTCTCTTTGATGAGGAGTACGGACGTCTGGCCCGATGGCTCAGCGATTTCTACCTCTGCTCCCTGGGAGAAGCCCTATCGGCCATGCTGCCCGGAGGAAGGCGTGAGAAGGAACTGCCCGCCATGGGTACCGAGGATGATCCCGGGGTTCATGCGGCCGTGACGCTGACACCCGACCAGGACGGGGCCGTGGGGACGGTTCTCAGGGATGAGGGACCCTTCTTTTATCTACAGGGGCCCACCGGTTCGGGGAAGACAGAGGTATTTCTCCAATGCGCCGAAAGAACCATTGACCGGGGACGGGGCGTCATCTATCTGGTCCCCGAGATCGCCCTGACCCATCAGATGGTTGATAATCTGAGACAGCGCTTTAAGGGTTCCATGGCTCTGCTCCATTCCCATCTCACCCCGTCCCAGCGGCTCAGGGAGTGGAACCGGATCAGAAAAGGGGAGGCCCGCTTTGTCCTGGGAGCCCGGAGCGCCGTTTTCGCCCCCCTTCCCGACCTGGGACTGATTATCATCGACGAAGAACACGAAGGCTCCTATAAGGCCGGTTCAACCCCGCGGTATCATGCCCGGCAGGTGGCCATGCACCGGGTAAGGAGATCTTCGGCGAAGCTTATCATGGGAAGCGCCACTCCCTCCCTCGAGGCCTGGCACGGTATGGACGAAGGGGCCATCGTTCCCGTCCGGCTGACCCAGAGAGTGGGGGGAGGAGAATTCCCCCGCATCCGCCTGGTGGATATGAGAAAGGAGACCCAGCTCTTTTCCCATGAGCTTATCCGTGAGATCACGCGGGTCACCGAGGAGGGAAACCAGGTCATCCTGTTTCTCAACCGGCGGGGATTCAGCTATAACTACGCCTGCCGGAGCTGCGGTTTCGAAATGGTCTGCCGCAATTGTTCCATACCCATGACCTACCACAAGGAAAAGGGAGGGATGGTCTGCCATTACTGCGGCTATCGGACGGCTCCTCCCCGGGCCTGTCCCTCCTGCGGTTCCCTGGATGCGGGTTTTTCCGGTTTCGGAACGGAGCAGGTGGAGGAGGAGATGGTCCGCCTTTTCCCCCATCTCAAAACGGTACGCCTCGACAGGGACAGTTCCCAGAAGAAGGGAATGGGAAAGCAAGTCATAGAACAGTTCCGCAAGGGGGAATTCCATGTCCTTCTGGGAACGCAGATGGTGGCCAAGGGGCTGAATTTTCCCAAGGTGAAGCTGGTGGGTATCGTTCTGGCCGATACGACTCTGAACATGCCCGATTTCCGTTCCCCCGAAAGAACCTTCGCCCTGGTGACCCAGGTTTCCGGCAGAGCCGGCCGCTACTCCGCCGGAGGGGAAGTCCTCATCCAGACCTACCGTCCGGAAGCGGATGCCCTGGCCCTGGCCGCCCGGTACGATCAGGAGGAGTTCTACCGAAAAGAGCGGGAGAGCCGGCTCATGCTCTCCTTCCCCCCGTCCAACCGCCTCTTTCGTCTTGTCTTCCGTTCACGTAAGGAGGAGGACGCCCGAAAGGCGAGTGAAAAAGCGGCCTATATGCTGGAGCATGCGGGAGAAAAGGATCTCCTGGGCCCTTCCGAGTGCCCTCTGGCCGTAGTGGCGAACAATCACCGCTGGCATCTGATCGTCAGAACGGCGGAGTTTTCCCTGACCCACGACAGAATCTCCTGGTGCCGGGAACAGATCGAGCTGCCCTCATCGGTCTATATGGAGATCGACGTGGATCCCCAGTCTATTATGTAGCGTAGTATCCCCGGTAATCCTCGGGGAGAAGTTCGGCGATTTTTCCCATCATACTGTCCGCCAGGGCCTGTCTTTTCTCCCCGGTGAGCCGTCCTTCCGGGAAATCCGGATAAAAGGGTTCCCCCACGCGCAGCTTCATGGGGGTGCGCCGGCCTTTCTTCAGGTTGGCGCTGTATTTCTCCAGCCCCCAAACGGCTATGGGGTAGACGGGAATCTCCGGCTTGGTGAAAAGGGTCACCCCCGGTTTTGCCTGAATCAGCCGGCCGTCCCGGCTCCTTGTTCCCTCCGGGGCGATACAGAGAAAATCCCCCTCTTCCAGTACTTGCCGGCAGGCGCCTATGGCCTTCTGGTCCACACCGGCCCGGGAGATGGGAATGCACTGCCAGACCTCCATCATCTGTCTGGTTGCCCATTTATCCCACAGCTCCTCTTTTCCCAGGGCTATGGTGCGGCGGGGGCGCAGATAGGAGTAGATGACCGGTCCTTCGATATTGGACATATGGTTGGTTATAATCAGGGCGGGGCCGTTCTTCTGAACCTTCTTCAGCTCGTTCCGGCTCTCCCTGTCCAGTTTCACAGTGAGTCTGATAGCAAGCCTTATGGCTGCATTTACAAGAAAAGTCCTCATAGGGTTATTCTAAACCGCCCTTCCGGCTTATTCAATAGGAGGCACGGACACCCGGTTCAGCAGACCGTCGATAAATTCCTTTTCCCCGGTCTGACCGGCATAGCGGCTGCCTTTCAGAAGGATTCGTTTTTTCAGGACCGGGTAGATCATGGTCTGGATATCGCCGGGGGTCACATAATCCCTGCCCCGCAGCGCCGCCAGGGCCTGAGACGTTTTATAGAGAGCCAGGGAGCCCCGGGGTGAGACGCCCATAATCAGGGAGACGTCGCTGCGGGTCAGCTCTATCAGAGAGAGGATATAATCGCGGAGCTTGTCATCCACATGGATTTCCAGAACCTCCTCCTGGCGTTTCTTAAGCTCTTCAAGCCCTGTGATCCGATCCAGCACTTCTCCCTCGTCGGGTCGCTTCATAATCCACCGCTCCTCCTCCATCCCGGGATAACCGAGGCTCAGCGTGAGAAGAAAGCGGTCTTTCTGGACTTCCGGCAGGGGAAAGGTGCCCTCCGTCTCCACGGAGCTTTCCGTGGCAATCATGAAAAAAGGGTCCGGGAGGGACAGGCTTTTCCCCTCCACGCTTATCTGCCCTTCCGCCATGGCTTCCAGCAGAGCCGACTGGGTGCGGGGGGTGGCCCTGTTGATTTCATCGACAAGAAGGAGATTGGTGACCACCGGTCCCTTGCGGAAAAGGAATTTCTCTTTCTCCTCATTGTAGACGGATACGCCCAGAACGTCGGCGGGGAGCAGATCGGGGGTGCACTGGATGGATTTGAATTCCCCGCCCACCACCGAAGCCAGGGACCGGGCCAGGAGGGTTTTACCCGTCCCTGGTTTGTCCTCTATGAGTATATGCCCCCGGCAGAGGAGGGCGGCGAGGATGGTCTCTATCGCTTCATCCTTGCCGAAATACCGCTTATGTATCTCACGGCCGACCTTATCGGCCCACTGCTGAAGGGTGGTCATTTTCTCTTTCGCTCCTCTTTCACTATCATTTGGGTCTGTTCTATAAATCGGTCTATCTCATCGGGCTCTATGATCCGGGTCGAGTAGAAGTAGTCGTCCAGGAAGCGGGCCATGGAATGGAGTTCCTCTTTTCTGTGGGGAATCGTCCCGGTAAGTTCTTTGAGATAGTCCGCCGGGGAGAGGCCCGTGCGGTAATCCCGCCCTCTCTTTCCGCCCCAGCGGCAGAGTCTGGTAAAGGCTTTGATCACTCTCCCTGACGATGGGAGGGCCTGTGATGATTCCCGGTGCTTCTTTCCCCTTTTTCCCTTCTCTTTCTTATTTCCCGCCCATATCTTTCCGGGATCAAAGGCATTCTCTCTTTGCCAGCCCCGCCGGCGGATAAGCAGGTTCATCAGCTGGGAAAGGTACTCCTTCAGTTCGGCCAGCCCCTCTCTTATTACTCCCTTGCTCTGGGCACGGCCCTTTATTGATAGGAAAGGGTGGAGAAGAAAAAGGATAAAAACACCGATTCCCGCTCCCAGCAGTACTCTCTTAATCAGGGCCTTCAGGGCATCGGAGAGCAGAGGCTCCCGGGGAGCCGAATCTCCCGGCATCATCAGGGGGGAACTGACCGCCGGCATGGTTCTCTCAAAACTCGGGATGTCAGGAAGAGGAACGGGTTTTCCCGGCGCCCCGGCGAAAAAATTTCCCAGCCAGGTGAAAAAATCCTCTATGAGAGAGAAGGGAAGGCTCAGGTCGGAACGGCTCAGCATAAGCGCCGGAAGGGCGAGAAGAAGGAGCAGCAGGAAAAAGCGCCTTGCCTTGAGAGATTGCCATTCGCTTGCCAGTCGGATTCCTTCGGAAAGAAGGAGCAGTTCCTCCTCCATGCCGCGGCACAGGAAGAGAAAGCTCAGGCAGAAGATGAGCAGCACGACTATCGAGGCCACCTGATAGGCAAATACCTTCCCCGTGATAAAGGAGAGAAAGACGAGGAGGATAATCGCCGACAGGGTGAATACCAGGGGAAAGAGACGGATCTGACCGGCATATCCTTTCATTTCCTGGAGTTCGTAGCTGTACTGCCTTGTCCTGGCGGCCAGTTCCTTTTTATCAAAGGGAGCGAACAGGCTGATAAGCTTTTCCCTGTACACCATGGCTTTGGTAAAAAAGAGAGTCAGACTCCAGCCGGCGGCACAGGAAAAGAGTACGGTCAGGGAACCGGCGGTGGCAGGCGTATAAAGGCCTCTGAAAAGTTCTCCCGAGAGGAGTTTATAGGCGAGAAAGGCGAAACACAGGAAAAAAACGAAGAAACGGAAGAGCAGGAAGAAGGGATTCTCCCGTTTCCCCGAAGCGGAACGATAAAGCAGGAAGGCGCATAAATCGGCCAGTAAAACGAGACCGAAGAGAAGATAAAGGTTGATAAAAGGTTCAATGAAAGGCGCGGCAAGGGTATAAACCGTCAGGAGCATCAGTACAGGCCAGAGCACGGCGAAGAGGGCGGCTTCTTTATGATTCACGGATCAACCCCTCCCCGTACTCTTCGACCCGGTGGACCGGCAGGCCGGGAATGAGCAGCTTCTTCTTTTCCGTTCCCTGGGCTGCGATGATGAAATATTCCAGATCACGGCCTTTTCTCTTCTGCTCGAACAGAAAGTTCCCGTCCTCCGTCAGGGGAGGGGGACCTATGATAAAATATTTCGTGCCCCTTCTCACCGGATTCTCCTTTCGGGACATAAGGTCGATGAGGTTTAGCCCCTCCGGATGGGCTTTTACGGCGGCCAGAGTCTTCAGTATGAGCGCCGACTGCTCCACTCCGCTGTTTTCCGGGAGGGAGAGGGGGGCTCTGCTCAGGTTTTTCCGGGATTCGGGACTCTCGTCCATTTCCGGGATATACCCGGAGACGATAAGGGACACTTTCTGCCCCATCCGGATAAAGCAGACCGCCAGGGATGCGGCCGTTTCCACGGCTCTTTCCAGCAGTTCCCCCCGATGGGAGAGAGGGTATTCCCCGGCGGAAAGGTTAAGGATGATATGGACGGGAAAGTAGATGGTGCTGTCGTATTCCATAGTGTATAATTTTCCCAGCCGGGCGGAGACCTTCCAGTTGATCCGCTTCAGCTCGTCGCCGGGGATATATTCCCTGAGGGACTGGAAACTTGTCACGTCTTCATACAGCTTGTTGCTTATCTTGACGCTGCCCCCGCTCATCCCCCGCTTCTGATCCAGCCTGACCCGGTAGACCTGAGGATAGATGATCACCTGCTGGCAGGCGTCGATCTTCTTTTCCCAGCTGAACAGCCGGAAGGGGCCGTTTCCCTTCAGCTTCACCGGACCGGAGCGCTTGACACCGCGGGAGTCGCCCACCGCCTTGTAGGAAATCACTTTTTCCTCGAAGGGACGGAGGGACAGGGCTCTCTCCCGTTTTTCCATGGGGTAGAGGCCGTACAGTTCGTCGGAAAGGATAAAGTAGGAGAGGGGAAAGGGGCTCTTGTTTATGAGGCGTATCTCCAGATCGAATTCCCGATGGCAGAGGGCATAGAGGGTTTTCCGGTCCCTCTCAATCCGGATAAACCGGGGAATCAGCCTTTGGGCCGTAAGGGCCCAGATCCTCATCAGAAGAAGCAGCATGAGAATGAATCTGACCGGGACAATGGGGGTAAAAAGAAAACCGCCTGTCAGGATAAGGATCAGAATTAGCTGGCCGATCACGTAAGGGAGGGTTCCTCTTCCCGTGACTTCTCAAGAAGAGATGCTACGATATCCCTTTCATCCAGTCCGTTGAGAATGGCCTCCGAACGGAGCTTTATTCTTTTAAGGAGGATGGGAAGGGCCAGTTCATAAAGATCGTCCTCTTCGGCCCTGTCTCGCCCCCGCAGGGCGGCGAGAGCCTGTACGCCCTTATAGAGGGCCCGGGTTGCCCGGGGGGAGGCTCCCAGTTCCAGGCGGCTGTCCTTTCGGGAAAGATCACCCAGGACCAGGATCCGGTTCTCCAGGGAGGAAGGAACATCTACCCGGGTCACGAGGCGACGCAGTTCAGCAAGGTCGCCCAGATTTCCCTTCGGTTTCAGATCGTTTACCGGATGGGTTATACGGTTCTGGCCGGCCATGATCTCTCCTTCGGAAATCCTGTTGGGATAGCCCATGGACAGGGTCATGAAAAAACGGTCCTTCTGGGCTTCGGGAAGGGGAAAGGTACCCTCGAAATCCAGGGGATTCTCCGTGGCTATCATAAAAAACGGGGAGGGCAGCTCCATCGTCTTTCCTTCCAGGGTGACCGAACTGCTCTCCATGGCTTCCAGCAGGGCCGACTGGCTCCGGGGCGTGGCCCTGTTGATTTCATCAATCAACAGGATATTGGAGAAGACGGGCCCGGGATGAAAACGGAACTGCTTTGTCGAAGGGATATAGACGGAAACACCCAGAATATCGGAAGGGAGAAGATCGGGGGTGCATTGAATCCGCTGGAATCGCCCCCCCGTCACGGCCGAAAGAGCCCGGGCGAGAATGGTTTTTCCCACCCCCGGGACGTCTTCCAGAAGGACATGGCCTCCGCATAAAAGGGCGGTCAGAACCTTCTCAATGACTTCGTCCTTGCCCAGGATAACTCTGCCTATCTCCCCTTTCAGGGTATCGGCCCAACTTCTGACTTCATCCATGCTCGCTCTCCCCACTCCCTGTGACAGGGAATTACTCCCGGTTCATTTTAACAGGGAATCGGGGGATTTGAAAGCAGTTTTCTCTTTCTCAGCCGAGGGCTACGTCCAGAGTCATCATCACGGCGAATCCCAACATGGCGCCGATGGTGGAAATATCATTATGCTCTTCGTCCTCCTGGGCGCTGGGAACCAGTTCTTCGACAACGACGTAGATCATGGCGCCCGCGGCAAAGGCGAGGGCGTAGGGGAGTATGGGGCGGAATATGATGACCGCCGCGGCGCCCAGAACTCCGGCGATAGGCTCCACGATACCCGAAGCCTGTCCGTAGACAAAGCTTTTAAACCGTCCCATCCCCTCTCTTCTCAGAGGAACGGATACGGCGGCTCCTTCGGGAAAGTTCTGAATGCCTATACCAAGGGCCAGGGCGACGGCTCCCGCTATGCCCGCTCCGGGAATTCCCGCCGCCACCGCGCCGAAGGCGACGCCGACAGCCAGACCTTCGGGAAAATTATGCAGTGTGATCGCCATCACCAGGAGAACGCTTCTCTGCCAGCTGGATTTGAGCCCTTCCTTCTCATCGGATGCCTGGAAACTGGGGTGCATATGGGGCAGGGTTTTATCCACGGCCAGGAGAAAAAGCCCTCCCATCAGGAATCCGATGACCGCCGGGCCCCAGTCGGGCCCGGGCATTTCGGAGGACATTTCTATGGCAGGCGCCAGGAGCGACCAGTAGGACGCGGCAATCATGACGCCCGAGGCAAAGCCCAGCATGCCGTTGAGGATTTTTTTGTTGATGGATTTGAAAAGGAAAACCACCGCCGCACCCAGGGCCGTGAAAGCCCAGGTGAAAAGCGTCCCGAGAAGGGCCTGAAAGACGGGGGGAAACTGGGAAAGCCACTGAATCATATATTATCTCCTTATGTTGTACTGATAAGTATAGTAGACTTTCCCCGAAAGATGAATCTTTTTTGTCTTTTTACAGGCAGGGGACCTGACGGGTGTCTATGAAATCCGCGGCCATCTGGTAGGTTATTTCCACGGCTTCTTCCCGGGTCTCGCAGTATTTGGGTTCATGGCTTACGGGGAGGACCTCTTCGGTCTCCTCATCGACAAGAATATAGTGGCCCAGTACCCACAACCCCTTATAGGGGCCTTCCCATCCCCGGATATGAATGAGCGGTTTAATAGCGAATCCTTTGTATTTTTTAATATCTAATGACATAATTTCTCCCTTGGAACCAGGTTCCGGATAGTGATAATTTTATCACAGCCCCGGAGGGAGAACCATGGATATCATCCGCCCCCTGTGGGGTTTCCATGAAGAATGGGGGGATCCCTTGAACCCTGCTTTTATTCCGCCGGAGTTGGTTCCGGGGGGGCAGCGAAGGCTTTTCCCGAAAGATATATGAAGTATCCGGCGATGAGAAAATGTATTTTCTCCGAAAGAACCGTCTCTTCGTCCCTGTCTATAAACTGAAGAATATATTTCAGGGGCGGTTGATCCCCGATGGTTTTACCGTCACTTTCAGTAAGCTTTCTGATTTCGGGGAAAAAATCCGCCCCTTCCCGGGATTTTATAAGATAGTGGAGGGATTGGCTCCAGGGGCCTTCGTCAATCTCCTGCTTCAGTTCCCTGATCCCCTTGTGCGGCTTTTCCAGGAAGGAGAAGAAGAAGGGGTAGAACCACTCGCTGAACCCCATGAGCGAGGCGGCGTTCATAATAAGATCGTCCGTCAGATGGGGGTAGGTCTTCACCTCCACATGGTGCAGAAGGGAGGGGAGGGCATCGGTTTTTTTCAGAAGCTCAAGGGCTTTCGCGCAGAACATGATGATGCGGGGATTATCGGTATCCTCCAGAATCTCCAGGATTCGGTCCCCCTGTTCCCGGGCGCCCAGCTGTCCCAGGGCAAGGGCCGCCTTGCTGACGAGCAGATAGTCGGGAGAGTCCAGAGCCTCGGTAAGAGGTTTGACGGCCCTCTCTATCCTCCGCTCTCCGATAATCTCGGCGGAGATATGGGCCGTGGTGAAGGGATGCTCTTTCATATCTTTTATCAGGTACGATTCGGTCTTATCGGTGAGGGGGTATTTTTTCAGGCTGTTCAGAGCTTCTATGCGGACGAAAAAACTGGGGGAATCCAGTCTGTTGTAGAGCTCCTCCAGGTTGAGGGGGGATTTGTTCTCACCCATGGCGGAAACAATTTCCCTTTCATCTTCGGAGGAGGTCGTCTTATCCAGTTTGTTCAGGTAATAGATGGCCTTCAGATCCCGGGGATTGAATATGATGCCCAGTACATCGGTTATGGAGTATTTACCCCTGTCGGGAAGCTTGTTGATCATAAGCATATTGACGGCGAGAATCACTATGGGAAGGGCGTAATAGATCTGGAACGCCTGTGATTCGGGCGCCCTGTTTTCCAGGAAACTCAGAAGAAAACCGCCTCCCAGAGCGCCGATCATCCCCGAGAGACCGCGGATAATATTATAGACCACGCTCTGGTCCAGCCGGTCCTCTTCGCGGGTGATGGAAAAGAAGTAGATATCCGCCGAGTAGCCCAGTCCCCAGATCATCATCTGGTTGAAGAAGAAGAGCATGCAGAGGAAGAAGAAAAGCATACGGGAAGAGGGAAACACCGGTGAAATCAGTATGGGAATCAGACAGATAATCTGCAGGATATGAAAGGTGAAATACATCGGTTTAGCACCGACTCTGTCCGTTATGAAACGGGCGAAACGGGTCATGATAAGGGAGCCGACCGCCCCGGCCACGGTAAAGAATATGACGACCCCGTCCGACTGGAGATAGACCTTTTTACAGTAGAGGAGGAGAAAGCCGCCGCTCATTCCTGTCACGATGGTGCTCAGTACCACCAGGAGGATAAAACGGGAGAAACCCTCCCGCTTGAACGTATCGCTTATGCTTTTTATAAGGGACAATTCGCTTCGGTCCGGCCGTTCCTGTTCGGGAAGCTTCAAAATACTGACCGCCGCAAAAATACCCGCGATGATTCCTACCAGAATAAAAAGGGGATATTTATAGAGGGGGGCTTTATCTCCCAGCAGCAGGGCTATGGTGATGCCCGTAATTATCTGGCCGGCAAAGTTTATCATGTTGTTATTGGCCAGAAAGGCCGCCCGGGTTTCATTTCTGGTTATGTAGCCCAAGATGGGATTCGTGCTTGTCAGGGCGATTCCCTTGAGAAAGTTGAAGCCGAAGACGCCTATGGATATGGTCAGGAGCGAATAGAAGGGATTGTCCCGGAAAGAGGGAATCAGGGTTAACAGAACGGGAACCATGATGATATAGCGGAAGAGCCAGAAGTACCCCATGGTCTTCACATACCCCAGCCGGGGAACGATCCGGCGGCCCAGAAGACTGAACACGAAGGTAATGGAATTGCAGGCCGAGAGAATCCCGATCAGCCGGGTACCCGCCCCCAGTCTGATGGCGTAGAGAAGGATGACGTTCCCCGCCATGAAACTGTAGGAAAGCACATTGAATACGGCGTATCTGGTATAGTTCGCCTGGGCCTTTTTCATCTGGTTCGTGCTGAGCATAATGGCCTATTGTAACCTCCGATCAGGAAGGGTTCAAGCCATAAATATGATTATGGTCTTTTCCATCGCCTAGCCGGGAGTGAAAAGGAGAAATACCCTTATTCGGGCCGATATTTTACTGAAATCTCAGGAAATGGCTGCCGCCGTTTTCGCTTCTGCTTTTTTTCCTGTGCCTTATGCGAGTGCAGACTTCGTCCACATTAAATATGAGGATGGAGAGAACCTTGGCATCTATGGGCATATCCCGCATAATTTTTATGGCATCCTTTCTATTGAGGGAAGAGCGGTAGGGTCTTTGACCGACCAGGGCTTCAAATATGTCGGCCACGGCGATAATCCTGCTTTCCAGGGGGATCTGATCTTCAAGAAGCCCGTCGGGATAACCCGATCCGTCGTTTTTTTCGTGATGGTACAGGATGAAGTCTTTCAAGTGCTTCAGGCTGTCGAAATGTTCTATGATCTCTGCGGAATAGTGGACATGTTTTTTTATCTCGCCGAACTCATCTTTGCTGAGCGCTGAGTCTTTATTGAGTATTTCCACGGGTACCGAAATCTTCCCGATGTCGTGGAGATAGGCGGCAACCTTGAGATCTTTCAGCCTCTTACCCCTCAGTCCGTATTTCTGCCCGAGAAAATGGGATATCTCTGCCACGTTCCTCGAATGGTTGGCGGAATACTCCTCGGTCTTCTCAAAAAGATAGATGATGGTTTCCAGACCTTCGGAATTATAGAGATAGGACCGGAATCTGTTGATTATCCTTTTATAAATAATGTAAATAAGCAGGCTGATGAGTACACTGAGGATTATCTGATTGACGGAAACGGGAAGATTCCTTGGTTTTACCCTCAAGCCATACGCTAGGAGATAGGATTCGGGAGAAGTAGTTAAGGAGAAATCCTTCAGTATCTGAAGATTGCTCAGGGTCGTTTCTAGGTCATAGGCGACCTGAACATACCTGTCCCTTATGTACCGGCTGCCGTCACTGTTGGAAATCTTAAAGTTGAAGAATAACTCCGTCCCCTCCGTACGTATGGCATAGTCCCGCATGGAAAGGACTGTCGGCTTCTCGACTAACTCTATATCCAGAAAGAGGGAAGAGAGCTTCTGGATCTCCTCGAGAAGTCCATTCAGGTCGAGGGTGCCGTTTTCCAGATACTGCTCATATAAGGCATCATTCAGGAAATAGCGGTCGTTTATGACTTCCGCCGTCTTATCAATAATGTTATAAAGAAATAACCGGTAGCTGGAAAGGGTACGTCTGTTGGCATAATCATTTATCAGCGAGAAAATGGCCAGGGACAGAAGGCAGACTGATATCAGCAGAATGATGCCGAAGTGCTTTTTCCTTAATATGTGCTGCCTCTGTTCCTGTGAAAACATAGAGACATATTAGATCAGGCTGTAAATAAATCAACTCTTTTTTTTGAAAACTGAAAAATCAGTCGCTAATGAAAACCGGGCACAGCCTCATCCTGTCTGCCGGTTCAAAGTTCCGGCAGGACAGGAAAATCGGAACGGAAAAAAAAGGAGGCGGCTCAATAAGGGGAAAAGCCGCCTCCCTGAGAGAAGTCAGAGAATTAATAGTATTTAGGAGAGAGAATCCTCTGATGCATCCTATTCTATCCCATTAATTCCGTCAGTTCTATTAACAGAATATGAACGCAACATAAACAGAGAGAAGGAAATCTCCCTGCTCTGCAAACGGGATTCGGGGAAAATAAAAAAGGCAAGACCGGAGCCTTGCCTTTCAGAAACTTAAGATGCTCCCCCGGACAGACTCGAACTGCCGACAGGGTGGTTAACAGCCACCTGCTCTACCGACTGAGCTACAGGGGATCGTTAAGCGAAAGCTACTATAGCAGGGGAGGGAAAAATTGTCAATGGATTTCAGGGTAATGAGAGCCGGAATGAATGACAGGGACATCTCTTTCCGAGCGGTGAAATCAGACAGTAAGGGCGGTTTTTTTCAAGCAAAAAAAAAGGTAAGACCAAAGCCTTACCTTGCAAAAACTTAAGATGCTCCCCCGGACAGACTCGAACTGCCGACAGGGTGGTTAACAGCCACCTGCTCTACCGACTGAGCTACAGGGGATCGTTAAGCGTGAGCGTACTATAGCAGGGCCGGAAAAAATTGTCAACCGATCTCGTAAAAAAAGGAAAAAAATCTTGCCCGGACTCTGGCCTTTCAGGGCGATCGGCGTTAGGATAGGGTTATGTACAGCGTAAGAGTAGAAGCGGATTTTGCCGCCGCCCATTTTCTGGTCAACTATCATGGAAAGTGCGAGAACCTCCATGGCCACAATTACAAGGTTTTCCTCCACGTAAAAGGGGAGGAACTGGACGAAGGGGGGATGCTCTGCGACTTCGGCATCCTCAAAAAGGCCCTCCGCCAGGTCTGCAAGGAACTGGACCACACCAACCTGAACGACCACCCCTTCTTTGCCGACGGCCGCCCCAGCGCCGAAAAAATTGCCCGGTACATCTTCGATCAGGTGGAAACCCTCATCGCCCCCATCACTCCCGCCCGGGTGGACGTCTTCGAAACCGACACCAGCCGCGCCACCTACAGCCGGGACTAGTCCTTTCACCGGCGAAGCCGGCTCTGCCGAGCCGGCCCGGGCTGTCCGTTCGAAGGGGCTCATCCCGGCCGCTCACTCCGGCTCACTCCCGCTCCGCCGGGCGCCCGGGGCCCCTAACCACTGCCATCCCTTTCGCGTACCCGCCGTGTGTGATATAATGAACCCATGGAAACTCTTTTCGTCAAAGTTCTGTTCTATCTGGCCGCCTTCGTGCTCTACGCCGTTCAGATCATCGGCATTCCGGGCAATTTCGCCGGTCCCCTTGTCGCCCTGATCTACCTCCTCGCCACCGACGTGCCCCTAACCTGGGGCCGGTTCGTTGTTATGCTCCTTCTGGCCCTTTCCGGGGAGGCCATGGATACTCTCATGGGAATCTTAGGAGCCAAAAAGTTTGGCGCTTCCAAAAAGGGCATGACCGCCGCCGTGCTGGGCGGTTTTGCCGGGGCCCTGGTGGGGGGGATGATCGTCCCCGTGGCAGGCTCGGTCATCGGGGTTTTTCTGGGCATTTTTCTCTTCACCTTTCTGGTGGAGTTCCGCATTGAGGAGAAGGGAGTGGCCGAGGCGAAAAAGGCCGGCTGGGGCGCTGTTCTGGGAAGGCTGGCGGCCATGGCTTGGAAGTATGCCGCCGGGCTGGGAATCCTTCTGCTCCTGGCCTTTTCTCTTTTCAGAACTGCTTGATTTTTCCCGGCCTTTGGCCTAACATGAACACCCATGAAAAGCATCGCCGAAATCAATGAGAAAATTGCTTCGGGAAAGGCCGTCGTCCTTACCGCCGAAGAGATTATAGACTACGTGGAAGAGAAGGGTCTGGAGAAGGCCGCCAAAGAGGTGGACGTGGTCACCACCGCCACCTTCGGTCCCATGTGCTCCTCCGGCTGTTTTCTCAATTTCGGCCAGACCAAACCGAAAATCCGCATTACCGAGGCCTGGCTCGACGACGTGCTCTGCTACTCGGGCATCGCCGCGGTGGACGTTTTCCTCGGGGCGACCGAACTCCGCCACAACGATCCGGCCAATATGTACTATCCCGGGGAGTTCCGCTTCGGCGGAGGCCATGTCATAGAAAAACTCGTGGCCGGGGAGAAGGTGCAGCTTTTCGCCCTCTCCTACGGTACCGCCGAGTATCCCCGCAAGGAGATCCGCACCTACATCGATATCAACGACCTGAATCAGGCCATCATGGTCAATCCCCGCAACTGCTACCAGAACTATAACGTGGCGGTCAACTGCTCGGACAAACCTATTTATACCTACATGGGCTACCTCAAGCCGCACATGAAGAATATCAGCTACTCCTCCGCGGGACAGCTTTCCCCCCTCCTTAACGATCCCTGGTACCGCACCATCGGAGTCGGGACCAAGGTGTGGCTGGCCGGCGCCCAGGGCCATGTGTACAGCCAGGGCACTCAGCACGCACCCACCTGCGATCGCACGGAGAACGGCGTCCCCGCCGAAGGAGCCGGAACCCTGGCCCTGACCGGCAACATGAAAGAGATGGACAGCGAGTTCGTCCGGGGCGCCAGCTTCAAGGGCTACGGGGTTTCCCTCTCCCTGGGAGTGGGAATTCCCATTCCCGTTCTGGATGAGGAGGTCCTCAAAGCCACAACCGTCAGAAACCGGGATATCCGGGCGGCGTTGGTGGATTATTCCTCCGATTATCCCGAAGCGGTGAGCCGTGCCATAACGAGTTACACCTACGAGGAACTGATGTCGGGGCAGGTCGAATTCGAGGGGAGAAAAATCCCCACCGGCTCCCTTTCCTCCTACAGCAAAGCCCGAAAAATCGCCGGCATTCTGCAGGCCGAAGTCAGGGACGGAAAGTTCCTCCTGGCCGAGAAAAGCGCCGACCTTCCCACGGCCCAGTCCAATTCGCCCATGCCTGCCAGAAAACACCCGTAAGGAGACGTCCCCATGCCTACCCAGAAAGTATCCCTCTATTTTCCCAAATGTCAGACCGAAACCCCCGTTGTTTATCATCTTGTGAAGGACTATGATCTGGAAGTGAATATTTTCCGGGCCAAGGTCAATGCCGAAGAGGAGGGCTACCTGATTCTCGATCTTACCGGCGGTCAGGAACGACTCGACCGGGCCATGGAATATCTGAATTCCCTCGGTGTCCAGGTACGCACCTCCGAAAAGGGGCTCTCCTGGAATCCCGATAGGTGTACGGGCTGCGGAAACTGCCTTCCCCACTGTCCCACCGGAGCCCTTTACCGAACCGACCGGCTGACCATGGACGTTGCTTTCAACGGGGATAAGTGCATCGAGTGCTTCGCCTGCATCGACAACTGCCCCTTCGATGCCTGTTCCTCCCTTTTCTGATGTGAAGTTCCGGGAATTCTCCTACAAATCCGCTTCCTATCGCATACTGGCCCGGGGCTATGAGAAGGCGGCGGAAGCCATAGAACAGCTCAGGAACGAGCTGGAAGCCTATCTCCCCCTGAATCCCCCTTTTCTCGATTCCCTCGTGCCGGTTGATCCCGTGGAGCCCATGGCGGAGATCGTCCGGAGAATGCAGGACGCCTCCCTGAAAACTGGGCTGGGACCCATGGCCGCCGTAGCGGGAACCATTGCCCAGATGGCCTGCGAACGCTGCCGGGCCGCGGGCTTTCCCGAAGGGGCGGTGGAGAACGGAGGCGACCTGTACCTTGACGTGAAGAGGGCGGTGACCCTGGGAATTTATGCCGGTTCCGATGTTTTCGGAGGACGGCTGGCCTTCCGCATCCCCGTAGAGATGATGCCCCTGGCCGTCTGCTCCTCCTCGGGAACCATGGGCCACTCCCTGAGCCTGGGGAACTGCGATCTGGCTACGGTTTTCTCAAAAGACGCGTCCCTTGCGGACAGCGCGGCGACTCTGGCGGGGAATCTTGTCTCCCGGGAGGAAGATCTGGAACCGGCGGTCAAATGTATCCTGGCCATCGACGGTGTACAGGGGGTGTTTCTTGTGAAGGGTGATAAAATCGGCCTGGGGGGAAAGCTGCCCGAGCTGGTAGCCGTGGAGGAGACGGATATTACCGCCAAAATCAGCCGGGACCGTTCTTCGGCGAGCAGTTTCCCCGGTCAGTAAAAAACTTTATCCATAAGAATGTCATGGGGCTCCGCGGGAAGTTCGTCCACGATCTGGCAGGGGTAGGCCGTACCCGCCAGGATCAGATTTCCCCTGTCCTTTTCCAGATAACGGTCATAGAACCCTCCGCCACGGCCCAGCCGTCTGCCGTCCCCGGTAAAGGCCACACCCGGCAGGAGCATAAGGGGACGGGAGAAATCCTCCCCCCTTCCTGAGGGAAGACGGCGGTCCGGCTCGTAGATACCCCATTTATTGGGAACTAATTCTGTCTTAACCAGAGAATGGACTCGGCGGAAAGTCATCTCCTTTCCTGCAATCAGGGGCAGAAAAACCGGAATATTCTCCTTTAAAGCCTCGTTCAGCAGGGGGAGAAGATTCGTCTCCCTCCTAAAGGGATAGTAAGCGAAAAGAGCGTCCGCCTCCCGATACTCCGGTGATGTCCGGATTGACCGGCATAAGTTTCGGGAGAAAGCTTTTTCCTCTTCCGGGGAAAGCCGATTTATGCGGGCGGCCATCTCCTTTCTCAGGGAATCCTTAGAAAACATAGTCCTGGGAGATCTTTTTGAGGGTCGCCGTGAAGCGGGCCAGTTCATCCCGGCCTGTCGTCGGGCCGAGGGAGATCCGTATGGAGCAGTGGGCCGTTTTCTCGTCCACCCCCATGGAAAGCATGCCCTGGGTGCGGCTTTTTTTGTTGGAGGAACAGGCCGAACCGGTGGAGACGGCAAAACCCTCCTCATTCAGAATCCTCTGCAACACTTCCCCGGGAAGGGGAGGGAGGGAGATATTAAAAATCGAAGGGGCAAAGTGCTCCGGCTCTTCCCGGCGGGCGGGCGGATTGAACACGACTTTCTCCATCCCTTTCAACTGGCTGAGCAGAAAGTCCGAGGCCTCTCTGGCCCAGGGATTTCCCCATTTTTCCAGGCTCAGGGCCATGGCATGGCTGTTGAAAAGGCTCTCCGTGCCCGGGCGGATTCCTTTCTCCTGTCCGCCGCCCCGGTAGAGAACGGCCTGATCCTTTTTCAAATAGAGGAGTCCCGCTCCTTTGGGGCCCCTGAGCTTGTGGGCGCTGAATGAGGCGGAATCCAATCCGGAAGCTTCCAGGTCAAGGGAAATCTTACCGGGAGCCTGAACCATATCGCTGTGAAAATGGATGGGACGGCTGCCCTCTTCCCTTTCAAAGGTCCTCACTGTCCGAACGAGTTCGTCAATCGGCTGAATCGCTCCGGTTTCGTTATGGACGGCCATCAGGGAGACCATACGGGTGTTCTTATCCAGGAGACGGGCCAGCTTTTCCGGGGAGAGAATCCCGTTGGTCTCCGGTTTAAGGAGTTTCACTTCGGCCCCTTTCTTTTTCATAAGCTCCTGGGGCTCGGAGAGGGAAGGGTGCTCAAGGGAGGAGATGATCATTCTTCCCGGGTTCCTGTCGGCCAGCCGGGAAAGGAGAACGAGGTTGTTGGACTCCGAACCGCCGGATGTGAAGAAAAGCCTGTCCGCCGGGCATCGGAGCACGCGGGCACAGCGCGCCCGGTCTTCTTCAAGACGCTCTTTCGCCTCCGTCCCCAGTTCGTGCTGGGAAGAGGGATTGCCCGGATATTTCAGGGACCACTCCAGGGCCTCGCGGTAGATCTCCTCATCGGGAGAAGCCGTGGCGGCCCAGTCCAGATAAAGAATCATGAAACGGGCCTCGGCAGATGGAAGTCCAGTTTGAATCCCTTGACCGTGGAGAGAATCTTTTTGATATGCAGGTAGTCCTTTTTCTCTATTTCTCCCGCTTCGTAGCGATCGATGAGATCGACATAAATCTCTTCCCAGCGGCTGATGATGGTGTCGATATAGTGGATTTTTATCCATTCCCGGGCTTCTTCGCTCATCTTTTTCTGCAGTTTGCTGTCTTTGAGAATTTCCAGCATGCTCTGAGCCATGATATCAATAGAACGGGGGGGAACAAGGAAACCGGTCCGGCTGTGCATAATCGTTTCCGAAACGCCCAGGGCATCGGCCCCCACGCAGGGAAGACCGCAATGAAGCGCTTCCAGCAGGGTGATCCCCTGGGTTTCCGTTTCCGACGCGGTCGCAAAGAGACGGCAGGCCCCGAATATCCCGCTTTTAATCAGCTCTTCGTGGGGAATCATTCCGGTGAAGATGATACGGGACGCCGCTTTCTTCCGGGATGCGTATTTCTCAATCTCCTTCCGTTTGGGCCCGTCTCCTACGATGAGCAGCTGAGCCTCGGGAAGGGCTTCGTAAACCTTCTCAAAGGCGTCTATGAGAATGTTGATGTTCTTTTCCTTGGAGACCCGGCCCACGTAGAGCACCGTCTTGTCTCCCAGCCCGTATCTGGTCTTAATCTCCTCCGAACGGGAATTGTCGAACTGGGAAGGATCGATTCCGTTGGACAGGGCGATTTTTTCCGTGGTGCAGCCGTGCTCTTCCAGAAGATTGATCATATTCTGGGTCGGGGCCGTTACAAGATCTGCCGCGTTGTAGTAGAGGTTTGTATAGTACCAGACCGATTCGGGAGTGGCTCTGACCACTCCGTTAAAGAGCTGTTCGTAGTAATTGGGGTCGGCAATAAGGGTATGGTAGGTCCCCACCAGGGGGACATTCAGCTTCCGGGCTATTTTAATGCCCAGATAGCAGGTGAAAACGGGCGTCATGAAATGGATAAGATCGATTCCGGTCCCTTCCAGTTTTTCCTGAATTTTCGTCGTTCTCAGAGTAGACCAGCGGAATTCCTCATAGTAGGAGGCCGGAAGGGAAGGAACGTTCATCAGGGTGATATTTTTATGGAGAGACTGTAATTCCGGGGTGATGGTCGGGGACAGTATGGTGAATCTGTGACCCCGCTCCGCCAGGCGTACGGTGAGATGATCAATGGAAGTGGTAATACCGTTCACAGATGGTCTGTAGCTGTCTGTAAAGATGGCAATATGAAGTGAGCGATTGTTCATAGGGGCATCATACATCAATGGAGAAAAAAAGTCGAGAAAATCCAGCCGCTCCCTCTATTAATATTAAGAGGGACAGGGGGTGCAAAAAATTCTATTGAAACTTTATTACTAATTCTATATAATAATTCTGTTATGAATGATGAAAAACAGTGCTGTTCCAGAGAACGGATCGAAAAGACAGCAGAAAAGCTTAAAGTTCTAGGTCATCCTCTGCGATTGGAAATACTCTGCCTTATAGAAAAGAACAGTTCCTGCGTCTCGGAACTGTGGAAATGTCTGGATCAGCCCCAGCCTGTTATTTCTCAGCATCTGGCAATCCTTAAAAACCGGGGTATTGTCGAATCTCAGACAAGCGGCAACAAGCGCATCTACAGCATTACCGATCCCTTCGTCAAGGAGATCATCGCCATCGGTCTGAAAAACGGACCGGATTTCTAGTTTTTGTTCCCTGGGTATACCGGATTTCTTCCCATGGCGGAAACGGTCGTATCTGATTAGAATATGGTAAAAATCGATCTGCACCTTCATACCAACCGTTATTCTCCCTGTTCCCGGCTCAGTCCGGAGGAGCTGGCGGCCATTGCCCCCTTCACGGGGCTGCACGGTATTGTTGTGACGGAACATAACTTTTCCTGGACCCGGTCGGAAATAGAGGACCTCCAGAGTCAAACCGATTCTGTTCGCTTTTACCGGGGAATGGAGGCCGATGTCAGGGAGGGGCACTTTCTGATTATCGGCGCCGATATGAAGGAAAAGTGGAAGCCCGGACGGACACTCCGGGATCTGGTTTCCCTGGCCGAAGAGCAGGACGCCGCGTTGATCTGGGCCCATCCCGGCCGGTTCAGCTCCCTTCCCGCAGCGGATGATCTTCCCGGGGAGTACCTCGCCCTGGACGGCCTGGAAGTCATGAGCGGGAATATTCAGGAAAAACACCGGGACGGCATCAGCCGGATGCTCGCCCTTTTGAAGAAACCCCAGGTCGCCGGATCGGACAGTCATATCTCCCTGACCCTGGGAACCTATGCCACCATGTTTCCCGAACTTCCCCGCAATGAAAGGGAGCTGGCCCGTATGATAAAAGAGCCTTCCGGCGTCCCCTGGGCCAACAAAAAGGCTCTGATTCCCATAAACGGTAAATATAAAGAGGACGGAGAAAAGCTTCTGCTGTCGGCTCCGGGAGCTTCTAGTATTTGAATCCGCTGTTGCCGATGAATTCCCTTAGAAGAGAGAGTTTGGGGATGTCCTCCGAAGGAATGGGGGCAAAGTAGTTCAGAAAGGAGAGAAGGCGGCAGGCTTCGCTGTACTCCTCTTCCGTGGGTTTGACGCTCTTTAATAGCGGTTCGGCCCAGCTTTTCAGAACTCCCAGTTCGTAATCCAGAGCGGAGTTGAATATGATGTCCGCCTCTCCCTGGTAGGGAAAAATATTCCTCTGTTCTCCCCGTCTGACCGATGGCCATATCCTTATCGTCGTATGGGCGCTGTAACCGCGGAACTGGTAGTCCCGCACCATGCGTCTTATCATGCGGTTGTCCGTTGTGGAGATGCGGTTGTTGTCGTCCAGGTTCAGCTGGGTCAGAGCGGATATGTAGATTTTATACTTCCGCTCCGCCGGAATGCGGTCGGTCAGCTTCTCATTCAATCCGTGAATCCCCTCCATGATAAGCAGGGAATTATCCTTTAGCTTCAAAAGCCGTCCTTTCTCCTCCCGGCCTCCCTTCTTGAAGTTGAAAAGGGGAATCTCCGCTTCCTTCCCGGCCAGCAGGTCAAGCAGATTTTCATTCAGAAGATCCACATCGAGGGCTTCCAGGGCTTCAAAATCCTGTTTCCCCTCCTCATCCAGGGGAATCCTGTCATGGGGGAGATAGTAGTCGTCCAGAGAGACCATGACCGGATCGTATCCCAGCGTCTGGAGGTTGAGGGCCATCCTTTTGGTGAACGTGGTTTTCCCCGAAGAGGAGGGACCGGCGACCAGAACCAGGCGGATTTTCCCCCGGGTTTTTATATCGTGGGCTATATCGCTCATCTTCTGCTCGTGGAGCGTTTCGGAGGTGAGGATGAAATGTTCCCTTTTGCTTCTGTCCATGGCCAGGGCATTCAGCTGGCCCACGCAGTGAACATCGAGAATCTTTCCCCATTTCTTGTGTTCCTGGTAGATGGAGAAGAGCTTCGGCTCATCCCTGAAGGGAGCCATCTCGAGGGGGGAGCGGGACGGGGGATACCGGAGCAGGAAGCCGTCGGCATAGGCCTGTACTTCCCAGCGGGAGAGAACCCCCGTGCGGGAGACAAGGGGGCCGTGGAAGATCGTCCGGTAGCCGCCGCAGTTCACAATCATGATGCGCGGTTTGTTCTGTCCCTCCATCAGCGTGAGGGTTTTCTCGGCCCCGCCTCTTTTTTTGATCATCTCCAGAGTTTCCGAATAGTTCAGATGGGTCAGAACCAGGGGAAGATCCTGCTTTATCAGGTCATTCATCTCTGCGGTCAGAAGGGGGACCAGTTCGGTTCCGGCGGGCTTTTCCCCTTCCAGGTGATAGTAGAACCCGTTTCCCAGGGAGTGATCAATAACCAGATCCCCCTTGGGAAAAAGCCGGCTGAAGGCCATCTCCACAAGAAAGCAGAGGCTCTGGCGGAATATCCGGAGGCCTTCCCTGTCATTGAGGTAGATGGCTTCCAGATCGCCGTTGATATCCACTCTGTGCTGGAGGGACAGGGTCTGGTTGTTCAGCTTTATTCCCACCAGGGGAAAACCGTGGTTTTCCCGCATTTCAGCGGGAAGGAAATCGTCGAATATCTCTCCGCCCAGAGGATGAATCATTCTGTCAGTCCCCTTGATCCTCAGGGACAGCTTTTTTCCGTGGTAACTCATTTTATCACACCGTTTTCCTTAAGGCTCGCCACTTCCGTGGTTGTGAGAACCCGGGTAATTTTCCCGTTTTCATCCTCCGAGGTCTGAACCATCGGCGGTTCTTTGAACAGGTGGCGGTTATTGTCGACGAGAAGCTTTACAATGGGATAACGGGGCTTGTCGCTGTTGACCTTCGTCACGACTCCGATGGAGTTGTTTTTCATGATCACATAGCAGCCGATGGGGTAGAGGGAGAGAGACTCGAGAAGGGGAAGAAGGATGTCCCGGTCGTATAGCCTCTCCATCTCTTTGAGAAGGGTAGTCATGCTGGTATGGGCATCCTTTTCGCTGCGGAAGGGGCGGGAAGAGATCTGGGCGTCGTAACTGCAGGCTATGGCGATGATTTTCCCGTACAGGGAGATTCGGTTTCCCCCCAGCTTCTGGGGATAACCCGATCCGTTCTCCCTTTCATGATGCTCCAGAATTCCCAGCATGATATCCTGGGAGAGGGGCGGCTGAAGATCCTTCAGATCTTTTATCATTCTGTAGCCGAGCAGGGGATGGAGGGAGATGGTTTTTTTCTCTTCCGGCGTCAGGGCTCCCTCCTTATTGTAAATCTCCGGGGGAATCTGCAGCATTCCCACTTCATGAAGCATGCAGGAAATACCCACCTCGATCACTTTATGGGGGGCGATCCGGGGCGTTTTCAGCTTGGAGGCGATAGTCAGGGCGATAATCGTCGTTCTGACGGCATGGGTGAGAAAATAGGGATGGTTCTTAACATTCTTCAACTCGGAGAACCTGAGAATATAGGTCTCGTTCTCCTTAATCATGCCTATTATGTCCTTGATCAGTTCCGTGAGTGTATTCAGGTTGATGCTGTTCGTTCTCTTGAAGCGCTCGAAGAAGTCCTCCGACTGATCGAGATAACGGTTATAGGCCGACTGGGCCTGGGCCAGTCCCTCCCTCTCTTTCTCGTATTGGTCCAGAGAGGCTCCGGTCAGGGCATTGGTCGCCGAGACTTCGCTGGGAATGGGGGAGCCTTCGGTGAAACATTTGGCATACTGCCACTTTTTAAGCAGTTCGATAAGCGTATCGCTGACGGGTAAATCACCTGAGAGCACCATAAAACCGGAATCAAGGTACAAGGGTGATTCGTAATACGTTCCCGTTTCCATTTTATTGACTTCTACTACATTCATGCATGCTTCTCCCCAGGTGTGATTTCTGCGTTGACCACCTTGATAAAATACTCTAAACTGCAACATGTTCAAGGTTTACTTATATTATAGGAGAATCGGACATGAAATTTAAGACAATATTCATCCTTTTTAACATTATCGTACTGTTTGCGTTTCTGTTTATCACTCTGATTCCCCTGATTATGCTGGGTAATGAATACTCCTCGCTCTTCTGGTCGCAGAATTGGATCCTGGTGGCCCTTTTCCTGCTTTTCATCGGGATTCTGGACGGCTATTTCATTATGAACTGGAAGCTTTTCCATTATCTGGAGGAGGAGGACTGGCCCGGACTTCTTTACTACCTGGAAGAAAAAATCTTTGATAAGAAGAGACTTACGAGACGATACGCCTCCCTTTATATCAACGGAGCGCTTTCCGTTTCCAATCTGGATAAAATCGACAGGCTGGAAGCGGAGGTCCGGGAAAGAAAACCGGCCCTTTTCCGCACGGTCGGACTGCAGCTCGGCGTAAACCGATTGCTCAAGAAGGATTCATCCGGTTCGGAGACGTTTTTCCGTGATCTTCTGGCTATGGAAAGGGTTCGTGACAGGGAGTGGCTTCAGTGGTGTCTGGCCTTCTCCTGCTACAGCGACAAGAGGGTCGACGAAGCCCTTGAGCCGCTTATGGTGATCCTGGAAAGCAAAGCGAAAGATCCGGTTCTCCGTCTGCTTGACTGTTATCTTCTGGATACCCTGAGAAGCAAGATCCCCCTGGAGAAGCAGAGTGTACTTTCCGAGAAGATCCTGGCCCTGAAAAAGGAGACGATCTCCCAGTCCTCCTGGAACCGGGCCGTTGAAAAGAGCCGGGAGAAAAACATCCTGTCCGTATTCATGTCTTCCCTCATCGAAGACGCCTATAAATGGATCGGTCAGATCGAAGGTTAGGATTAAGCATGATTGAGAAATCCCAGAAACTTGCCAATGTCTGTTACGATATCCGGGGGCCCGTTATGGATGAGTCCGCCCGGATGGAAGAGGAGGGGATTTCCCTCATCAAGCTGAATATCGGCAATCTGGCGCCCTTCGGGTTCCGGGCTCCCGATGAGATTGTCAGGGATATCATCAGAAACCTTCCCGACGCCGAAGGCTACAGCGCTTCCAAAGGGCTTTTCGCCGCCCGGAAGGCGATCATGCAGGAGTGTCAGAAGCTGGGGATCGTCGGCGTGGATATCGAGGATATCTATACGGGAAACGGCGTCAGCGAACTGATACAGCTCTCCACCCAGGCCCTGCTGAACCGGGGGGACGAGATGCTTGTCCCCGCTCCCGACTACCCCCTGTGGACCGCGTCGGTCAATCTGGCCGGAGGACGGGCCGTCCATTATCTCTGCGATGAGGAGTCCGGCTGGATTCCCGACCTGGCGGATATGGAGAAAAAGATAAGCGACAAGACCCGGGGGATCGTCGTCATCAATCCCAACAACCCCACGGGAGCCGTCTATCCCAGGAGCGTGCTGGAAGGAATCGTCGAGCTGGCGAGAAAGCATAAGCTGATTATTTTCGCCGATGAAATATATGACAAGATCCTTTATGACGGAAACGTGCACATCCCCCTGGCGTCACTGGCGGATGATCTCTTGTTTCTGACGTTCAACGGCCTCTCCAAAGCCTACCGTTCCTGCGGGTTCCGGGCGGGCTGGATGGTACTGAGCGGAGCAAAGAAAGAGGCGACCGGCTATATCGAAGGACTGAATATGCTCTCTAATATGCGCCTGTGCAGCAATGTGCCGGGGCAGTTCGCCATTCAGACGGCCCTGGGCGGCTATCAGAGCATCAACGAGCTTATCCAGCCGGAAGGAAGACTCTGCAAGCAGCGGGAGTACCTCTACGAACGGCTTTCCGCCATACCGGGCATCAGCTGTCAGAAACCGGGAGGCGCCCTGTATCTTTTTCCTAAAATGGATAAGAAGCGTTTTCATCTGAAGGATGATATGCAGTTTGCCCTTGACCTTCTGCGGGAGACCCGTGTTCTGATCGTCCAGGGCACCGGTTTCAACTGGCCCGAGCCGGATCATTTCCGCATTGTCTTTCTCCCCGATCTGGAGAGCCTGTCAATGGCTGCCGATCGTCTTGAGAAATTCTTCGCAGGCTACCGTCAGGGCTGACAATTCCTCTTCCTGCCCCCTGATAAAGCTGTCCTCCTCCAGTTTTCCCAGTACGGCATCCCTCTCTTCCGGCGAATCGAAGGTGATGAGCCTGAATTTCTGGGTATAATCCTTTTCCCGGGATTGGCGGGTTACGTTCAGGAGCTCTTCCGCCGTAGCCAGGGCTCCCCGGATCAGCCCGTCCAGGTCTTTTCCCGTGAGTTCCTTCTTCCCGGTCATTTCAAACCAGCAGGCGGCGCTGTGGCGTAATTTTTCCAGAGGGTAGCCCTCTCCCCAGGTACGGTAAAGACCGTGAAGGTCATCCCAGCTGTCGATGAGTCCCGCCTTCATATCCCCCTCCAGCCGGTCAATCCACCCATGGGGCACCAGCTGGCCGCCCGCGTTGTACCAGGTTTCCCGGCGGCAGCCCTTCACCAGGTCCCCGTACCCATCGATTCCGATGGCTTTCCCGGTAAAATCCAGAAGATTCAGGGCAAAATAGTACTCCACAAGCCGTCCGTAGGTCCGCCAGGCCCGGGCGGGGTAAAGGATACGCGCCGGACGGCGTCCCTTTTCCAGGGAATGCTTCTGCAGGACGATATCTTCCGGGTCCCGGTTGGGATCCATCAGGTTCTCCTTCCCGCACCACTCTTCCAGCAGCCGCCGGGCTTTCATCACCGCTTCCATGGAGTCGGGGGCCAGATAGTGAAATTCCAGTTTCTGGTGTTCCTCCCGCCTTTTATCGCGGCGGGCATATTTCCAGCTGTTCCGGGCCATGGCGTACATGTTGTAATGGAACCAGTAGGCGGGCATAATCGTCAGCATGCCCCGGCTCTCGTCATTGGAGAGGAGGGAGAAGGGCAGGGGAATATCCAGTTCCGCCGGGTAGGCCCCCTTGCTTATCAGGGTGTAGGGGGCGAAGCGGCTGTTATGCTTGAGGCTTGTGTTCAGCCCCGGCCAGAATCCCCGGGAGGCTACGATCTCTCCGTCCGATCCGCGGGAGTTATGGTTGGAACCCACCGTGGCTCCCGCGGCCATATTGGTCTGCCCCTGAAGGACGGAGGCTATGAGAAAGGAGTTGTTGTGGTGCTGCTCATGGAAGGGGAAAATGAGGGCGTTGAGAACTTCGCAGCACGATATGGTGCTGTTCGCCCCCAGAAAGCTGTTGATAAGCCGGGCCCCGTATTTAAGCTGGGACTCTTCGCCCAGGATAAAGCGGACCGCTTTGACGCCGTAGAAAATACGGGCCCCCCGATGGACGATGCCGTTTACAAGCTCCACTCCCTCGCCGATCTGGACAGGCTGCTCCTTTGTTCCCCCCAGGGTGAGGTTTTTGAGCTTATTGGCTCCCTTTACATAGGAACTCTCTCCGAAGAGAACGTCCTTGATAATCCGGCAGCTCTTGATGATGCTCTCTTCGCCCACCTCGCCGTAGAAGCCTCTTCGGGGGGAAATCCGCTCTTCCGTCCATCGGCGGAAGCTCTCCTGGAAAACGGGGCGGTCACGGAATTTTGACCAGAGCCATCCGTCGCCGGGGAGCATGCCCTCGAAGGGGAGAATCTTCCGGGAGCCGTTCTCATTGGCCACTTCCACGGCGATTCTTACGGACTCCTCCTCGCCCTCTTTGACGATGCCGTTGCCGAATTTGGAGTGGTTGGTTGCGGACATCTCGTCAATATTGAAAAGAATGGAGCGGTTCCCCACAATGTAATGGGATAGATAGCGAACATTATGAAGAGCGGTATGGTCGCCCAGATCGCTGGAAATGATCAGGCTGTCATAAATGCCGCAGGGGAGGGAGAGGTCGTGGTAGGTCAACTGCCCCTCTTCGAGGCAGCCGATCCTGACAAGTCCCTCGAAACGGGAATTTCTGATCAGGTCCGGATCGAATGGATCGGCCACAAGAACGTCGCTCCAGTTCCCCGCGCCGTTCCCGTTCTCCCTGAGCCTGTCAATTTCCTGTGGGCTGAGGGGCCGGAAATCCTGCCGGGGATTCCGGGCGAAGCGGAAGATGTATTCGTCTTCACCCGCTTGAAGATACTCGCAAGGTATGAAGCCATATCCCCTCCGGGCGGAATCTCCCTTTATCAGTTTGACCATGCCGTCCCCCTTACCGTCTGATTTATCCGTGTCTATTCAAAAACAACCGTCTTGTTTCCGAAAACCAGTACTCTGTTGTCCAGGTGAAGCTCCACCGCCTGGGCCAGAACGCTCTTCTCCAGGGCGCGCCCCTTCTTTACCAGGTCCTCCACCGAATCGCGGTGGCTGATATGGGTTATCCCCTGGGCGATGATGGGCCCCTGATCCAGGTCGCTGGTCACGTAATGGCTGGTGGCGCCAATGATCTTCACTCCCCGCTGAAAGGCCTGGTGATAGGGTTTGGCCCCCACAAAGGCGGGAAGGAAGGAGTGGTGTATGTTGATGATTTTCTGGGGATAGTGATCCACAAATTCCGGTGAAAGAATCTGCATATACCGGGCCAGAACAATAAGGTCAACGTTCAGGGAGTCGAGCAGCTCCTTCTCTTTCTCCTCCATCTCCGCCTTGGTGGCCCTGGTAATGGGGATATGGGTAAAGGGAATATCGAAATAGTCGGCGATGGGTTCGGCGTCCTTGTGGTTTCCCACGATTTGAACGATATCTCCGTTCATTTCGCCCGATTTGTGTCTCTGGAGAAGCTCGAAGAGACAGTGGTCATATTTGGATACCATGATGGCTATACGCGGCTTGACGTGGGAAAATTTCAGTTTCCACTTCATATTGTACTTTTCGGCGATCGGCTCGAAGGCGGATTTTATTTTTCCCTCGGGAATGGTAAAATCGGACAAATCCCACTCAACACGCATGAAAAAGGCCCCCGAACTGTCGTTATGCTGATCGGAAACGACGATGTTGCCCTTGTAAGTGGATATGAAAAAAGATACTTCCGCCACCAGTCCCCGCTGATCCTCGCAGGAAATTAAAAGTATCGCTCTGTCTGCTTTTGCCTTTGCCATAGGATGAATTCCTCTTTTTTAGTTATATCTGGAAGACTGGAATGATAGCTCTTTACCGCTCTTTTTACAAGAGTGTGGAAGATCGGCCCGCCATGCTGATTTTGGGGGTGTCCCCGGGTTTCGCCCGGGGCCGTGCTTTCCACGGGTATCGTCTCAATGGGATAAATCCCCTTGAGACCGCTTCGCGCCGTTACAATCACTCACCCATGACGCCCTGTCCCTCAAATCGTAAGTGCCACCTTGTGTTCCCGATCATTGACATGGGGGAAATAATGGCTTATGACAAGGGATAGCAACCGGTTTTCCGTCTCTGCAAGAGGTAGGGAAATCGGGAAAAAGGAACTATTATTTCAATGTCAATGATCGGGAACATAGAGAATAGGCTCGCCCTTCTCGGCGGCTACGAGAACCAATACCCGGGAGAACGGGATACCATAGGCCTGTGCCGTACTTTTCTGACCTGCCGGGATTCCCTTCCCGAAGAGTATTCCCGCGGTCATATCACCGGATCAGCCTGGATTCTGAACTCTGCCCGGAACAAGACGGTTCTGACGCACCACCGGAAACTGAATCTCTGGCTTCAGACGGGCGGGCACCTGGAAGAGGGGGAGGAACCCCGGGAAGGGGCCATCCGGGAAGGAATGGAGGAAACGGGACTGACCTCCCTCCGGTCTATCCAGAAGACGCTGTTCGATCTGGATATCCATCTTATTCCCGCACGGGGCGATCAGCCGGCCCATTACCATTTCGACATGCGTTTTCTTCTGGAGGCCTTAGGAAATGAGTCCCTCGTTATTTCCCGTGAATCCCGGGATCTCCGCTGGGTCGACCTGGAAGACGTGCCTCAGTACAACCGTTCCGAATCGGTCCTGCGCATGGTTCTCAAATCCGCTCCTTACGGGGGATTTGATTTCCCCGGGGAATTCCCCTATAATGGGCATCATTAATACGTGAGAGACGGAGAATAACAATGAAAGATTGTCCCTGTAAGAGCGGCATGGCATTTGACCTGTGCTGCGGTCCTATTCTGGACGGAAAGACGGAGGCTCCCACGGCGGAAGCCCTGATGAGAGCCCGCTACAGCGCCTACGCTACGGGTAATGTGGACTTTATCATAAACAGTAATGAGCCGAAAAGCCGGGAGAATCTCTCCCCCGAGGCTATCGAGGAGTGGTCCAAAGGATCGGAATGGCTCGGTCTGGAAATCATCAAGACAAAGAAAGGCAAAGAAGGCGACAGCGAAGGCCTTGTGGAGTTCAAAGCCCACTATATGCAAAACCGAGCCCGGCTGACCCACCATGAACTGGCGGAGTTCAAGAAAATAGACGGCAAATGGATGTTCTTCGACGGTGACCAGATCAATGAGCCCGCTCACCGGGAGGCTTCGAAAGTAGGCCGAAACGATCCCTGTCCCTGCGGCAGCGGAAAAAAATACAAAAAGTGCTGCGGCAAATAGGTCCTGTGTGAAACTGACTCCCGATCGGATCCTTTATGAGGATAACCACCTTATCATCGTTAACAAGCTGGCCGGCGAGATCGTCCAGGGAGATAAGACGGGCGACCGGGCCATGCCGGATGATATCAAAGAGTACATCGCCCGGCGCGACAGCAAGCCGGGCAATGTTTTCCTGGGGGTAACCCACAGGATTGACCGGCCTACCAGCGGTGCGGTCGTCTTTGCTAAAACTTCCAAAGGACTGTCCCGGATGAACGATCTTTTCCGCAAGGGCGGGGTGGATAAGTTCTACTGGGCCGTGACCGAAAAGGCGCCTCCCAAAGGGGAGGATACCCTGACGGGATGGCTCTTTCGGGACAGGCGTAAAAACCGCTCTTTCTGCTGGGGCGAGCCGGGCGAGGGAAGGCAGGAAGCCCGTCTCCGTTATCGTCTGCTGGCTTCAAGCGACCGTTACTATCTGATCGAAGTGGAGCTCCTTACAGGAAGACACCACCAGATCCGCTGCCAGCTGGCCGATATGGGCTGCCCCATCAAGGGTGACCTGAAATACGGAGCCAAGCGTTCCAATCCGGGCGGTGGCATCAGTCTCCACGCCAGACGGATTCAGTTTGAACACCCCATTAAAAAGAGTCCGGTGGCCGTAACGGCTCCTGTTCCCCGGGATGACAGTCTCTGGCTCTACTTTGAAGAGAACCGGGAAGGAACGACCTAAGGTGAAAGACAGTTCCTATTTGAGGGGACACCGTTACTTCCGGGATCTGAATCCGGGGGAACTCGATGAGCTGGCCGGTTTTTTTTCCCTTTTCAGGGGAAGGGCGGGAGCCGTTCTGATTCCCGCGGGAGCTCCCGTGGAAGGTCTGTATCTTCTGGAGGAGGGCATTCTCAAGGGGGAGGACGGAAAGGGGAATGACCGTGTCTACACCCGGGGAGATACCATAGGGGAGGATGCTCTTTTTTCTCCCTATGCCGCCTCCGGTCCTGTTTCCGTACTGGAAGAGTGCCGTGTCCTCTATCTGGCCAGGTCCGATTATCTTCTTTGGAAGAGCCGCCGTCCGAAAGGCGTGAAAAGACTGGCCCTGCCGACGGGAAAAGACGGCCCTGTCAAAGGGGCCGTACTGCGGGAAAGCCGTATCTTCTGGCTGGCGAAGACCCTTCCCTCCCTGATTTTTCCTCCCCTTTTTCTTGCCCGGCTGTTACTGCGCCGGAGGAACGGAACCTTTGTGGAGGGGGATAAACTGATCTTTCGCTACTTCCGCTGGAAATCCCTGAAAAATATTAATCTGACCATTCCTCTCGAGCAGATCCAGTCGGTGGAAAGCGGGCAGAAAGGGCTGCTCTCCCGGCTGATGAAAACGGGAGATCTTCTGGTGAGGGTTGACGGATCGGAGGGACATGTCCTGGTGAAGAACATCCCCCGTCCCCGGGAGGAGCAGGAGAGAATCCTTACGCTGAAACGGCGGGCGGAAGAGACGGCCCGCGCCGCGAAGCACCGGCGGATACGCCGGGATATCGCCCGTTGGATCCGGAAGGAAGAGGGAATCGAGCTGATCGAAGAGGGAAAGTCCGACAATGGGGCGCCAAAGCGGAAGAGCTCTCTCTTCCATCGGTCGCTTTTTGTTCTCCTCGCACAGATCTGGTGGCTGATCATACTCGCAGGCGGGTGCGGCGGACTCTACTGGGGCGGGAAGATCTCTTCAGCCGACTGGGTGCAGCTCCCCCTCGCCGCCGTGATGATTCTGGCCGGACTGATCCTTTACCGGCTCGTTGACTGGGCCAATGATCTATTCAAGGTGGAGGGGGGCTATCTTCTGGATGTGAACAGGAAACCCCTGGGTGAGGAGCGGACGAGCCGGCAGGCGGAACTTTCGGCCATTCAGAATGTCATTGCCGAACAGAAGGGGCTCTGGGCCAACCTTTTCGATTACGGCGATATCCGCATCATCCTCTCCGGATCGGGACAGGGGCTTTTATGGGAGGGAATGAAGCATCCCCGCCGGGTTCAGGAACGGATTCTCTTCGAAAGGAGGGCCTGGCTGGACGGACTGGAAGAAAAGGAGAGGCTGTCCCAGCAGGAGGATCTTATGCTTTACTGCCGCTTCCTTTCTCAAGAGTTGTCCGAAAAAAACCGATCTTCATAACATGAAAAGATTCGCATTTATCTTAATGATGATTCCGGTCTCACTGGTTCTGTTCGCACAGGAGTCGGCATGGTTCCGTCAGATAAGTTTTGACGGTTTCGACCGCGTCCGGGGGATCTATCCCATAGATGAGAGGGAGAGCGGAGAGGTAAATTGCTACCGCTTTACCCTGGACGGGGAGAATCGTCCCGTGCTCATAGAATACCTTAACAGCGGACGTGCGCTGGATAATCCGGAACGGGGCGTCTTTCGTATGGAACTGGTTTACGGGGAAGGATTTGTGGAAAGGGTACATCAGACCCGTTCCGGCCTGCCCGCCGCCGACTCCCGGGGAGTCTACCGGTTCCGTCTTGTCTTTGACAGCGAAGGCCGTCCGGCGGCTTCCTTCAATTATGACCGTTACGGAAACCTTTTTCCCGATAACGGGGGCGTGGCATCCCGGCGCTGGGAATTCGACAGTTCCGACAGAATCGGCTCTCTTATTTTCTTCAATCGATACGGCGCCCGCATAAGCGATAAGGCCGGTGTCTGGGAGGAGAGGCGTTTTTATGAGGGAGACCACATTTCCGAAGTCATCTATCTGGACGAATCCCTTAAGTCTCTGGGAGGGCTCAGCTACCGTTGGGACGATCAGGGGAATCTCGTTGAACAGACCGTGCTGGACAAATCCCTCGAGAGGGGCTCCGACGTTATGGGCGTTTCCCGTATTGCCCGCACCTATGACAGGCAGGGTAACTGCCTTGTCAAAGAGATCTATAACGGGGGAGACGAATTGACCACCGATGAGAACGGCATTGCCCTTTATGTTTACGGTTATGATGAATGGGGCAATCCAACCCTGGAAGAGCGCTACGGGGCTGACGGGGAACCCAGCGATGACATGGACGGCATTTTCCGGATCAACTGGGTCGCCTACAGCCAGGGGAGGGTTCTGGAAAGGACCAACCACGCCGCTTCGGGTGAGCTGGCCGCCGACGAGTGGGGCGCCGCCAGTTACCGCTGGGTGATCGATGAAGAGGGCCTGGTGCGTGAAGAAAAATATTACGGTGTCGATGACAGGCTGATTCAGGACCGCTGGGGCATCGCCATTTATCAGTGGGACTATGACGGGATGGGCAATCGCACCGAAGCCCGCTGTTATGACGACTGGGAGAGCCTCTGCGAGGATACCCGGGGAATCGCCGTCTACCGCTGGGATTACGATGAGGAGGGGCATATGGCCGCCGAGCATCACTACAACGCCGCCGGTGAACTGAGCGAGGATACCCGTGGCATAGCCCGGATGACCTGGTCCTATGACGGAGAAGGAAACCGGATAAGGCAGGAGCAGTACGGTCTTTACGGCCAGCTCCGTGCCGATCCTTCCGGTGTGGCCGTCTACCACTGGGATTATGACCGCTACGGGAATCTTCTGGAGGAGAGCTACGGCGGCATCGACGGCCGGGCTGTGGAGAATAACGGGGGGGTCGCCCTTTCCCGCTGGGAATATGACGGAGACGGTACGCCTCTGGCTTCAGTGAAGCTTGACAGGAATCATGAAATCCATGAATAAATATTTTGCCTCATGCCCCAGGCATGTGGAAGATCTGGCCGCCGCCGAAGCGGAAAGGGCCGGCGGAAAAAATGTCTCACCCACCAGGGGAGGAGTCTCATTCGAGGGTGATCTGGCCGCGGCCTACAGGTTCTGCCTCTGGTCACGGGTCACGTCCCGGCTGCTTCTGGAAATCGGTTCCTGGGAAGGCGATTCGGAAGAGCCCTTCTATGCCGAGATGAACCGGTGGGCCTGGGAGGAGATGTTTCCCGCCGATGACGGATTTCTCTGCCATATGACCGGTACGGGCCAGGCTCCCTTTTCCGACCGATTCGCCCTTCTCAAACTGAAGGACGCCATTGTCGACCGATTCAGGGACAAGACGGGGCAGAGGCCTTCGGTGGATCGGGAAAACCCTTCGGTTATCGTTGAGTGTCACAGGAAAAATCAGACCTATACCGTCTATCTCGACCTTTCGGGGGAGAGCCTTCATAAGAGGGGATACCGCCTGGATAAGGGAGGCGCCGCCTTAAGAGAGAATACCGCCGCTGCCCTGCTCATCCGGTCGGGATGGAATGAACCGACGGACAGGGCCTTTCTGGACCCCATGTGCGGTTCCGGGACCCTCTGCATCGAGGCGGCCATGATCGCGTCCGACAGAGCTCCCGCCCTGGAAAGAACCCGCTGGGGATTCCGGGGATGGAAGGGGCATTCCGAAGAACTCTGGCAGGAAATCCTGGAAGAAGCCCGGGAGCGTTTCGAGAAGGGCCGAAAAACCATGGGGCCGATCCAGGGCTACGACAAGGACGAAGTGGTGGTACGTAAAGCCCGGTCCAATTTCAACCGGAGCGGCATGAAGGGTGTACGCTTTGACGCCATGGCCATAGAGAAACTGAAACTGCAGAAGAACCTGACCGAAAGGGAAGGGCTGATAGCCGTCAATCCTCCTTACGGTATCCGGCTGGAAGAGAGAATGGGCCTGGAAGGTCTCTACCGCAGTCTGGGAGTCTTCTACAAGGAACAGCTTCCCCACTGGCAGCTTTCTCTCATCACTCCCGACAAGGAGCTGGGCATGGCCGTTCAGATCCGGTCTTTCCGTGAGAACAAGCTGGATAACGGAGGCCTTCCCTGTCTTATCCTCCACTTCAGGGAGCCCGAAAGGAACAGCCTTGTCCGTGTTCTCAGTCCCCAGGCGGAGCAGTTCAAAAACCGTCTGGTCAAAAATGTGAAGCGCCTGGGCAAATGGGCCCGCAAGAACGAAGTGACCAGCTATCGCATTTATGATGCCGACCTTCCCGATTACAACTTTGCTCTGGACTGGTACGAGGGCAGATGGATTCATTTTCAGGAGTACGCCCCCACCGTAAGGATCGACAACGACAAGGCGGAGAAGCGTGTCAGGGAAGGAATAGATGCCATCTGCCAGGTTCTGGAAATAGAGAGGTCCGCCGTATTCGTCAAAACCAGAAGACGGCAGAAAGGGGCCTCCCAGTATGTGAAGGGAGAAAACCGCCAGACCGCACCCGCCGTCGGAGAAGGGGATAAGCTGATCGCCCGGGAGTCCGGTTCCCTCTTTCTTCTGAATCTGACCGATTATGTGGATACGGGACTCTTTCTGGATCACCGCCCTGTAAGGCGATGGATAAGGGACAATGCCTCGGGTAAGGATTTTCTCAATCTCTTCGCCTATACGGGGAGTGCCACCGTTCTGGCGGCGGCCGGAGGAGCCCGTTCCACCACGACAGTGGACGGCTCCAAAACCTATGTGCAGTGGGCCCGGGATAATATGGAGATCAACCGCCTGTCCGGAGAGAACCACCGGTTCTTCGCCGACGATTGTTTTGCCTGGCTGGAGAGGGAAAGGGGGAGCTATGACCTGATTTTCCTCGATCCTCCCACCTTCTCTAACAGCAAGGGAAAGAAAACAACCTTTGATATTCAGACCGATCATGTCCGTCTGATCGAACTGGCCCTTTCCTGTCTCAGGCCGGGAGGAACGTTGATCTTCTCCAATAATTTCCGTAAATTTCAGCTGGAATTTGAGTCCGGTGAGTATTCCATAGAGGAAGTCACCCCATGGAGCATCCCGGAGGATTTCAAGTCAAGCAGCGGGATACACCGCTGCTGGTTCATCTCCTCTCCCGGCAGATAGTGCACCCCAGTACATGCACCTGAGTTTTCCCCGGTTTATTGAATACCCGGGCGATGACGTAGTCGTCAGGGCCCAGACTCTCCCCGCAGTAGGGACAGATTCTTCCCTCCCCGCCGCGGCCGCCCGAATCGGGATGGCCGTGGTAGCATCGGGGACAGCCGAATATATGCATGAGGCCGTCAGGCTTTCCCGGGTACAGGTGGGAGTGAACCCTTTCCCCCCGATTCAGCCACTCTCCGCAGAGAGGACAGCGGGTCCCGAAGCTTTTTGCCGGCGTCTCCTCTTCTTCCCTTATAATCCACTCATCCCGGGAAGGTTTCTCCTTTTTACCGGTGAGAAATATCAGCAGGAGGAGAAGGATTATAAGGAGTAAGGCAATGACGGCTATTTCCGTGACCATGGATATATCTTCAACGTGGGAATAAGAACCCGGACAAGGGCGGTTCCGGCCGATCCATGGGCCAGAATAAGGGGCAGATAGAAAAACAGGACGGCCCCGTTGTCCTGGACGACTCCCGGCAGCAGTTTGAAGAGCAGGGAGAAAAGGGCCAGAAAAGCCTGCATATTCCAGAAGCGCTCGTAGTTACGGGGAGCGTCAGCGCTTTTCCCGCAGCGAAGGGCCGGTACGAGCGCCCCCAGCAGGACGGGACAGGTTATCAGAGCATTCAGATTCCAATGGGTGACGTCATGGTCGGTAAAAAACATCATGAAACAGAGGAAAACACCGGGAAGGGCCGTCAGAAGAACGGAAAAGACACGCCAGAGGGCGGTAAGCTTCCCGTATGGTATCACTCTGAAGCCAAGGGTGATAAAAAACAGGAGCATTCCCCAGAGAAAAGCGGCTCCCCACCAGGGAAACGGGATTTCCGGGATGTAGGGCGTCAAACCCTCCTGGTAGATATTTGTTTTCTTCACCAGAGGAGTTCCGTCCGGTCTGATATGGGTCTGAACCATCTTTTCCAGTTCCCGGGGGAGAAACAAAGCTTCCCACTGACCTATTTTTTTATCGACCGAAGGACCCTGGAGATAATTCAGCAGGAGATAGGGCCAGAAAGACCGGATAAAGCGGTTTGACTGGTCCCTGAAGGTCAAAGCATAGTCGCCGCAGGCATCGTGAAGCTCGCCGTTCATGGCATGGTCAAGGGTGTCCCTGATCCGGGTGGAGCAGTTGTCTTCGTAATGGTGGTAGAGATAGGTGCGGTTCTCCGGTTTTATGCCTTCCTCCAGTTCCTCGTAAACAGCCTGCTTCTCTCCGGCGGTCAGGTTCAGATCGTAGATAGCCACTTTGCGGTTGAACCAGGTGAGATAGCGGAGGTAGGGTTCTGTCCTCGACCTCACCTTGAGATAGTAGAGACGGCCCATGGCGAAATTCCGGTAGAAATGGTCCGCCTCAAAGGAAAAATTCCCGAAATCATAGAAATAGGACCAGTTCATTTTTTTATTTTCCACAATCAGACCAATATGACCCCACCATACATAAAGAGGCATGCCCGGTCCTATGACCATAAGGGAAACGGAGAGGTCATCGCCGACTCCGAAGCTTCGGGTACCAGCCCAGAGAGGGGACAGGGAAAGGAATAATATAAGAATAAGTAAAAGGGTCTTCTGTTTCAGGGACATGTGTTCCTCTCTTGTTCGTCTGAATAAGAGAATAAAAGAACAGAGCTTCCCTGTCTATATGGATGGGGAAAAACCGGGAAAATGAGAGTCCGGGCCTAAAAAAAACGTAAAAAAGGGTTCAAACACCTCGACTTCTTAATCGAAAGTGCTATAATCTATGAAAGAACTCTCGGAAGGGACGTTCTCAACTGCAAGACAAGGAGATTAATATTATGGCCGAAAAAGAAACATTGGTTATTGCATCAAAAGTAAAAAACTACATTAAGGCTACCGGCGACATGAAATGTTCAGCCAAAGTTATCGAAGTCCTTTCTGATAAAATCAGAGAAATGTGCGATGAAGCTATTGAGGCTGCTCAGAAAGCTAAAAGAAAAACTGTACAGGAGAAGGATTTCTAAGAATCTCTTTAACTGGTATAAAAAAGCTGCCCCGGGGCAGCTTTTTTTATTTAATCCCAGCCAATGTCCAGCTTGATGAGATTTACTTCGGTATCCTTGCGGATTTCCTCGGGTATATCCATATCAAGAAGCATCAGCATGGTTTCCCTGGCTTCCTCCCTGTTATCGAATTCCCTGTGGACATAGGAGAGGGCATAGAGGGTCCGGTAGTCGTAGGGACTCATTTCCAGGGCCCGCTTCAGCATGTCATAGCCCATCTGTCTCTCTCCCTTGACGCCGAAGAGGACTCCCAGATTTCTCAGAACCGAGGGATTCTCCGGTGCCAGTTTCTGGGCTTCCCTGAAATAGCGGTAGGCCGCCGCATAATCCTTCCGCCGGAAATAGGCACACCCAAGGGCTTCCCAGGCACGGGGATTATCCTTTATCCTGCCCGTGTAGTACTCGAGGGCTCTGATGGCTTTGATATTTTCGCCCGTCTCCGTATAGGCAATACCTATGTTGCAGATGGCTTCTATGTCATCCGGATTCAGGGCCAGGATCTGCTCCAGAATCTCTCTCGCTTTGTCATATTTACCCGACTGCATGTAGGTTTCGGCGTCTTTAATGGATATCATCATAGTCAGATTATCGTATGGTGAGTTTTTTTTATGAAGAATAATTTGTTTTTTTTAAGGCTTGTAAGGTCAAATGTCGTATAATAGAAGTATGAAGAAAAAGGTTCTGATCCTCGCTGTCTTTTCCATGTTTACCGTTATGTCCTTTTCTCTGGACACTTCCCTGACCTATTTCAACAGTCTTGTGTATGGCAATACAATTCTCTCCGGAGATGCGGCCTGGGATCATATGGATCAGATTAACATGAATACGGGATTGGTTTTTATCCGTCCCCTGGAAGAAAAACCCCGGTACGGAAGCCGGATTCGTCTGGCCTTCGACCAGCCCCTGTGGGCCAGAATCCGTCAGCTGGACGGGGAGGATAATCTCATTCAGGCCCCCGGTGACGGTCTGAGCTACGGAATCAACCTCTTTGCCGGTCTGGAGATTCCTCTGGAAGGTGCGGGAAATCTCTTTCAATCCTCAACGGTCTATCTGGGGCCGATGCTGGGTTATCAGTCATTAAAGGATTCTTTTCTTCTTACCCTGGGAGTCGAGGGAGGCGTCGATCTCTGCTTTGACCTGGTGGGAAACTGGTCTTTCGTGTCGGGGATTTCCGCCCGCTATTATTTCGGCGGGCTGCATACGGCGGGTGATGCGACCCGTTACGATGTCTCCGTAAAGAGAGGATGGGGCGCAGGGCTGAGTCCGGGCATCCGTTATACCTACTGACCGGAATTCAGGGAAAAGTAGTCTTTTAATTCTTCCCACCTCTGTTCCGAAAGGGGGGTCATGATAATTTCTTCCCGGCCGATAGTGGTCACGAGCCGGCCGTTCTCTTCCTCCCAGAGGAAAGAGGCGAATTCTCCCCAGTTATCCATGAGGAACAGCCTTTTTCTTCCGTCGTAGTACCAGTTTTCCTTGACCGTTTTCTTTTCGAAGGGAATTTCTTCTCCCTTTCTCAGGTAGGCATGGGTGGTCAGGCACAGGCCTCCCGGGTTCAGCTCTATTACCAGAAGGGCTTCCATGCTGTCCGACTCGGAAAGGGCAAGCCATTTGGTTCCTTCCCATTCCATGGCAAAGAGGGGAAAGAGGAAGGGGAAAATGATAAAAATACTAATAATAAAGACTCTTTTCACCAATAATAATGATAGACCCAAATGAAAACTAAAACAAGTCGTTGACGGAACTTGTAAAAAACCAAGGACTATGATAAACTTTTTCGGTGTATTGTACCCGTATCCAATGGGAGATTTTGTGAATGAGAAATAAGAGGGGAATTCCTTCCGATTTAGATAAAGAGAGCCGCCGTCTCTTGAGACAGGGGAGAAAGCGGTTTACCGTTATGATTGTTCCCCATTCCGAGAATAAGGGGATCAGTTTTCATATATCCCTGTTCAGCCTGATCTTTTTCTTTGTCCTCCTGGGCGGGCTTCTCTTCGGTTTTTTCTTCTTTTCCGCGAATTATACTGGGAAGAACAGAACCATGGCTCTGCAGAAAAAGAGCCTGATGGATACCGAAGCCAGCCTTGACGTGGTTCTGGGCGAAGTCAGCTCTCTGGTTAAAGCATCGGGATTTTTTGAAGACGCCCTGGATAATACTCTTAATACCATTCAGACAGACAAGGCCGATGAGGATCTTTTCCTCAATTCCGGCGGAGATCTTTCCTCCCTTCTTGATATGCAGGAGACCGACGGCAACTCCTTCAACGAGGTGGTGGAACTTCAGCGGCTCAAGGCATCCCTGGAGAGTTCCGTTACATCCCTTAAGGAGATCAGTCAGATTATGGACCGGCAGCGGTTCCTCATGGCTGACGTTCCCAATCTCTGGCCCGTGGAAGGCGGCGGCGGTCATATCTCGGCTCTTTTCGGTCCGGATACCCACCCCTTCGGCGGTTACTGGTATATTCACAAGGGTGTGGATATCGGCAGTTTTTCCGGCGCTCCCCTCGTTGCTACGGCAAATGGGGAAGTATACGAAGTCGGTTATGATAAGAACGGTTACGGATATTATGTTATACTCAGGCATAAGTACGGTTTTTATACCATGTACGGTCATATGCAGAGATATCTTGTTAAGGAAGGGCAGACGGTGACTCAGGGTGAGCGCATCGGTCTGATGGGCAGCACCGGTTTATCCACGGGGCCCCATGTGCATTATGAGATCCGTGTCGGTACCGACGTTGTTGATCCCATGTCCTATCTTAACATTATGGAGGTAAGGACGAAGACGTCCTCTGCCCGGTAAGGAAAAACTATGAAAAGCAGCGACACTTCCTCTAAAAATTTTCTCAGTTCCATCGTAGGTGACGGCGCCCATTTTTCCGGTAACCTGGAACTGTCCGGCCTTCTGAGGCTTGACGGGGATTTCAACGGTATAATAAAAAACAACGACCGTATCCTGATAGGGAAAAACGGCCGGGTTCAGGGAACGGCCTATGCCGATACCATAATTATCGGCGGTGTTTTCAAAGGTGAGATCTACGCGTCCGAAAAGGTCGTTATCCTCTCTTCTGGCATTGTCCTGGGCCATATTTACTCCTCCCGCATTGTAATCGAAGAGGGCGCTTTCTGGGACGGTAAGAGCATCGTCACCCTTCAGGAAAGGGAAATCAAAAAGGACAGTATCCTCCGGGGTACGTTCAAGCTGGACTGGAATAAGGTCGGCCAGTCCGTCCCGTCCTATACGGGCGGTTTCCGCTAGATGGCTAAAATCGGTCAGCTCGGCATAGGAAGTTATGTACCCGCCCAGCTGAAAGGGGAGAAGGAAAAGGATAAAAAAACATCCCGGACCGCTTCCTCCCGCTTCTCCGCTTATATTGATTCCGCAGAGCCGGGAGCGGAGAAGCAGATGATAGCTTCCGCCGAACTGGGGGCTCTTGAAAATCCCCGGATTCTTGAAGAGCTGATAGATAAGCTTTTTGAGAGCGGAGAAAACCTTAAGCGTTCACCCGTAGAAGAGAACCTGGATGAGTACAAGAAGAACATCAGGGTTCTGGTGAATTTTATTTCCAATAAGAGCTATAATGTGGTAAGGGAAAAGGGGGTTATGAATCCCCGTACCTTCAAGCAGAAAGAATTCGTGAATATCGAACTGATAGATAAAAAACTGGATAGTCTGGCCGTCTATATCCTTTCCCGGCAGAAAAATCAGATGGAAATTCTGAGACGGGTTGATGAGATTAACGGATTGGTCATAAATGTTGTCCGGTAATTAAGGGGTCTTTCGTGTCGGAAAGAAGAAAAAAAAGAAAAAATCCCGGTACGGCCGGTAAAAATACGGGGGCGGGAACCGCCATTTCAAGGGAAAAGCTGGAAGGTCATGTTTTCAGGGCGAAATTCCTCTATTCCTGTGAGATGGAATACTGTGTTCTGCCCGAAGACTATGAGGCGGGGGCGGGTGATTATGTCATTATGCATACCCGTTACGGTAAGGACCTTGTGCAGCTTCTGGGCAAGGTGGAGGATTTCGTCTCCCTGTCGATCGATTCTCTCCGCAAAGTAGAGCGGATCGCCACTCCCGAAGATATGGAAAAGAGGGCCGATTATGAGGAGCGGGAGAGGGAAGCCTTTGACATATGCAAGGAAAAAATTTCCAAGCACGGTCTGGACATGAAGCTGGTGGCCGCCCACTACCTTCTTGAAGAGTCGAAGGTGATGTTTTTCTTCACCGCCGACAACCGCATCGATTTCCGGGAACTGGTAAAGGACCTGGTATCCGTATTCAGGATGAGAATAGAGCTGCGCCAGATCGGGGTAAGAGATGAAGCCCGTTTCCTCGGGGGAATGGCCGTCTGCGGACGCAGCTTCTGCTGCCACGGCGTTATGGATTATCTGAAACCCGTTTCCATTAAAATGGCCAAGGAGCAGAATCTCTCCCTCAACTCCCTGAAAATATCCGGACCCTGCGGAAGGCTGCTCTGCTGCCTCTCCTATGAGTATGATTATTATGAAGAGGAGAAAAAGAAATTCCCTCCCGAAGGCTATCGATTCAAGGTAAAGGATCTGAATCTGAAAATTACGGATGTGAATATTTTCTCCCGAAGAGTCTCGCTGTCCGGATCGGAAGGATTGAGGCTCGATCTTGACCCGAATGATTTTAAAAAGCGGGAAGACGGGCGGTGGATAATAACTAAAAAGCTTGAAATTTGATAAGTGAGCATAATTACTTGTTGACAGTATAATTGTTCTTTGTTATATTCATTCTGCTATTCAAAAAGTTTATTAAACAGGGACTGCGGTAACATAATTACTGCAGCCTGATGATTGTATTTTATGATGAGGTATAAATATGGCTGGAGTAAGTAAGAATGCCCGTATCGGATCGGGGACCCATAAATTTCTCTGCCCCTGCGGAGGAGAAATCAAGATGAAGTCGGTTTTTGCCAAGGGCAGAATGAAGCATCACGCTGAATGTGAAAAATGTAAAAGGACTGAGCGGCGTCCCAGCGATTTTAAATAAAATCGACGCTGCCGGGGAGGATAAAAATTGCCTAATAATAAGAGTACTGAAAAAAGACTTAGACAGAGCCTTAAGAAAAGAGCTCATAACAGAGCCATCAAGAGCAGAGTAAGAACCAGCGTAAAGATTTTTGAATCTGCCGTTGCCAACCACGATAAAGCACAGGCCGAATCGTGCTTCAAGGAATTCGTAAAACTGGCTGATACAGCCGCAGGCAAAGGTGTATACCATAAGAATACTATTGCCAGAAAGAAGTCCAGGCTTAACAACGTATTGGCAGGTATGAATTAATCTTATAAAGAGAGTGGTTTTGTTATGGCTAGCAAAAAAATGACCAAAGCGGAGATTATCGAAAATATCTTTGAGGATACCAATATATCCAGAAAAGATATTCATGAGATAATCGACAATTTCTTTTCCGAAGTTAAAACCGCTTTAACCGATGATCGTATCGTGGAGTTGAGAGGCTTTGGCACATTTGAGATTCGGACAAGAAAGGGCAGGGAAAAGGCGAGAAATCCTAAAACGGGTGAAATCGTTCCTGTCAATACCCATGGTGTCACTGTCTTCCGTCCCGGTAAGGAACTGAAGCAGATGGCCTGGGATCTCAGAAATTAATTACGAACCCGGTCTGCATAGAAGATCGGGTTTTTTTGTTGAAATCGCCCCTGGGGCAGCACGAATCCGCCTTTTGCGGGCGGGTCCATTTTATACATTACGGCCTTCTACCGTTTTGTTGATTAATCAAAAAGTGTATCGAGCCGGTAATAATCATTCATGGTAAAATTCCGGTTACATATTGATCTGAGGGAGGACCTTTCATGGTTTCCGAAGAAAAGAAAAGGGTTTTAGCTCTGTTTTCCGAAGGGCGGGAGCTTTATAAAAAGCAGGAATTCGCTAAAGCAAAAATGAAATTTGCCGAGGCGCTTAAGCTTGATTCAGAGGACGGGCCTTCCCAGGTATACTATATGAGATGCGATCATTATATGAAAAATCCGCCCCCTCCCGGTTGGGATGGTGTATTTGTTATGCATACAAAATAGGGAATAGTAGAGGATTACATTGGCAAAGGCAAAGATAACAACGGAATTCGGACTGGGAGAGGATACCTTTTTTAAAGGTGTCATGCGGTTTGACAATTCACTGCGGATATCGGGGAAATTTGAGGGTTCCATTGAGTCAGATGGTTTTCTTTATATCGAGAAGGGAGCGGAAATCTCGGCTGATATAAATGTAAATTCCGTTATTGTAGGCGGTACGATCCACGGTGATATACGCGCCAAGGATAACCTTGTCATGCTCGAAACGGGAAAAGTTTTCGGGAATATTGAAACGGGCTGTTTAAAGGCGAATGACGGTTTTGAATTCAAGGGTAAATGCGAAATGATAAACGACCGGATACCGGCGGATATTTTTTCCATCACGGCAACCCAGCTGCGGAAAAGTCTGAATGAGAGCTGATTCTCTAGGAACCGTTGCCCAAGTAACGATTTCCGGTTTACTTGGCAAGGGAAAAACTCTAGCCGTGGCTGAATCCTGTACGGGAGGATTAATCGGAAAAACGTTGACCGATATATCCGGCAGTTCGGCCGTCTTCTACGGCGGTTTTATCCTGTATAGTAATGAAGCTAAACAGAACTTGGCGGGAGTTTCCCGGGAAACTCTCGAAAAATATGGAGCTGTTTCGGCAGAAACAGTTCAAGAGATGGCTGAGGGAACGAGAGCGCGGTGCCGAACCGACTACGCCCTGTCTGTCTCCGGAATTGCCGGTCCGGGAGGTGCTACTCCCGGTAAGCCGGTAGGTACTGTCTGGGTGGGACTTGCCCGCCCGGAAGGTACCGATGCTTTTCTTTTTCATTTTTCCGGTGATCGGGATAATGTTCGGTCAGAGACGGTGAGAGAAGCATTAAGTCTTTTAAATCGAATACTTTAGATAAATCCCGGGAATGGGAAAATCCAATTGAAATGTTGAAGGGGATAAAAAGATTCACCCCTTCGGGAGTGTATGAAAAATGGCTATTATCCGAAAGAAGAAACTGGTAGAAAACGCAGCCGAAGGGGCCGAGCAGCCAGAACTGGACTTGTTGTCTGAAAAGAGGGAAGGAAAAGATTTCTCCCCGGAAACGACTGCTACTGTTACAATAAAAATGAAGAAAGAAGCGCCTGCTGACACTGGGGATGGCGAAGTAAAGAACGAAGAAAAACAGAATGAGGAGAGGGAGGAGAACGGCGAGAGCGTTACTGTCAAGCCGGTAAAAAAGACTACTTCCAACTCTCCCAAGAAGAATAATGGTCCCAAAAATAGCAGGAATAACCAGAAACCCTTCAGGACCAACAATAATAATAATAACAATAACAGCAACAATAGTAAAACGGGCCGGAACAGTCAGAACCGTCCCAAGAAGAATGCTTTTAATTACAATGCGATAAATAACGCCCCACTTCCTACCGATGATCAACCCCGGATCCTGATAAATGACCTCTCTGCCATGACGATGCCGGAACTGAGAAGCCTGGCGGAACAGGGGGGGATGGAAAGAGAAGATCTGATCGTTTTAAAGAAGCAGGAAGTTATTTTCCAGATTCTGAAGAAACATATTGAGGATAACGGGGTAATTTTTGCCCACGGTTCTCTGGAAATTCTTCCCGATGGGTACGGTTTTCTCCGCTCCCCCGAAAATTCCTATCTTCCGGGCAGTGATGATATCTATGTGGCTCCCGCCCAGATTCGTCTTTTTAACCTGAAAACGGGAGATACCGTTTATGGACAGATCCGCTCGCCCAAGGAAAGCGAGAGATTCTTTGCCATGCTCAGGGTGGAAAAGGTTAACTTTGATGAACCGGCGATTGCCCAGCAGAGAGTCTCCTTTGAGAATCTTACGCCTCTTTTCCCCACCGAGCGGCTGGATATGGAGACGAAAATACCCGATCCCGGTACCAGAATGATCAATCTTTTCTGTCCCATCGGAAAAGGCCAGAGAGGCCTTATCGTTTCTCCTCCCCGGACCGGAAAAACGGTGCTTCTAAAGAAGGTCGCCAATGCCATTATTGAAAATCAGCCCGACGTGCATCTCATCGTGCTGCTGATTGATGAGCGTCCCGAAGAAGTTACCGATATGAAGAGAAGCGTTAAGGGTGAGGTAATCGCCTCTACCTTTGATGAGCAGGCTACGAGACATGTCCAGGTGGCTGAAATGGTTCTGGAAAAGGCCCGCCGGCTGGTGGAGCACAAAAAGGACGTGGTGATTCTGCTGGACTCCATTACCCGTCTGGCCAGAGCCTATAACCAGACCGTTCCCACTTCGGGTAAGATTCTCTCCGGCGGTGTGGATTCCAACGCTCTTCACAGACCCAAGAGGTTTTTCGGAGCTGCCCGTAATATTGAAAACGGGGGAAGTCTCACCATCGTGGCGACGGCTCTTATAGAAACGGGAAGCCGCATGGATGAAGTCATTTTTGAAGAGTTCAAGGGAACCGGTAATATGGAGCTCGTTCTTGACCGTCGTCTGGCCGATAAGCGCGTTTTCCCTGCCCTCAATATCAAAAAATCCGGTACCAGAAGGGAAGATCTGCTTCTGACCAATGACGAGTTGAATAAAATGTGGGTACTGCGGAAGGTATTGAATCCCATGGATGATATGGAAGCGACCGAGATGATAGTTGACAAAATGCGAAAAACAAAGAATAATGAAGCGTTTCTTAAGTCAATGAACACGGCCCGTTACGACGAAGCCTGAGAGAAACAGTAAAGAGAAATCAATAGGGAGCCTTTGAATCGGAGGCTCTTGGAGGATAGTAAAATGAAAGAGGGAATACATCCCAAATATGTAGAGGCCAAAATTACTTGTGCCTGCGGTAACGTGGTAGAGACAAGATCTACTGCCGGTGATATCGAGGTGGAAATCTGTTCCGCTTGCCATCCCTTCTTTACGGGTAAGCAGAAGCTTGTTGATACGGCAGGTCGTGTTGAGCGGTTTAACAGAAAATACGGTATCAAATCAAACAACTAGTTTGTTTATCATGAAAGAGATCCTTCGGGGTCTCTTTTTTTATTCCATAAAGACAAAGCGGTTCCTTCCCTCGTCCTTCGCCCTGTAAAGGGCTTTGTCCGCCTCAAGTATTATTTCTGAAGGATTATTTCCTCCCCTTAAGCTGCTCATTACTATTCCCATGGATAGGGTTACCCGCTGGAAGGGACTTCTTTCGTGGGGAATGTCCAGTTTTTTCAATTCATCCAGTATTTCCCGTGAGAAGGTCAGAGATGTTTCTCTGTTGCAGCCGTAAAGAAGGCAGCAGAACTCTTCTCCTCCGTAGCGGAAGACATAATCGGTTTTTCTCCTGATCTGTTTTTTCAAAAGGAGACCGATTTTTTTGAGAACCTCGTCACCCATGGGATGGCCGTAGTAGTCATTGTATTTTTTAAAATAATCCAGATCCATCATGATGAAGGTGACGTATTTCTCTGAATCATGAAAATTCCTTATCAGAAAAGCCCAGATGCTGTCCAGGTACCGACGGTTATAGAGACCGGTCAGCCCGTCCTTGATGGCCTGGTCCTTAAGCTCCTCTAAGGTAATCAGAAGTCTTTTCTCCATTTTTTCACGGGTCTTCTCATAGAGGAATATGAGGAACGTTGCCAAAAGATAGCTGGTCACGAAGCGATAGAGAAAGGTTGAAGGGTAATCGGGGAGAAACTCAAAGGAAAGGGAGAGGGGGAGAATGCTGAAGGAGATCAGAATAAGGGAGTAGAGGGAGCCCTTTTTCCCGCCAAGCATGAACATGCTGAGTATGGGATAGGTATAGAACCATACAAAAGAGTATCCTCCTGCACGGCTGGTGAGGAAAAGGGAGAGGAAAAAGAGCAGGACGAGAATGAGGGTCGCTTCGATGATCCTGTCGGGAGATTCCGCTTTTCCCATGGCCGTAAGAAGTGTTACCAGCACCAGCGCGAAGAGAAAGTCCAGAAAGCCCAGCATCCGGTCTCCTCTCAAGCATGACAGAAGTCCAATGGCAAGGAGAACTGTCAAACCGGTAAAGACCATAATGGTGTACATGAGCCTCTTTCTCTGTCTTTCGTCGGTGAGTGAAACCCTTTGGGACAGATACGCCTCCAGCTGGTTGATGTACATCTTGAATAATTTCATGAATTCATTATAAGGGCTGGAGGTGAATAACGCAAAAAAAGAGAAATCCGCCGAAAAAGCGGCGGTAGATTTTTCCGTTGCAAAAAAAGCCATAATAGCTTACTATAAATATGAATGGACACAATCGCCAGTCTGCATCAGAAAGAATACAAGGAAGCTCCTCTCATTATCGTATCAGCACCGGGTCAGGTTAACATAATGGGGGAAAGAAACGAATATGCCGATGCCTATGTCATGGGTATGGCCCTGGATAAGAGGCTGGTCATGTCCGTATCCAGATCAAAGGACAACTCCCTTTATCTCTACTCTTCCACCCTGGGAGAGAGGAAAAGAGTCAACCTTTCCACACTTAAATACAAACGTGAAGACCGGTGGGCTAATTATTTCAAGGGAATTATCGTGGCTTTCCAGCAGTTGGGCGCCGAACCGGAAGGGGTGAACGTCACCATAGGGGGAGATCTTCCCCACGGCATAGGTCTGGGATCCTCTTCTGCCATGCAGGTGGCCTTCGCTTTCGCTCTGAATGAAATAATCGGCAGCGGCTTTTCCCTTATTCAGCTGGCCGATATTGCCAGGCTGGCCGATTACCAGTTCCTCAAGGACGATTCGGGAATTGCCTCTCCCCTTATCAGCTGTCTGGGCCGGAACGATCATTTCCTCATGATCGATACGAAAGATCTGACCTCCGAGTTCTTCCCCATTAATATGGAAGGGTACTCCCTTATCATAACCGACTCCCATGTCCCCTTTCATCTGGACAAGGACGATCATATCGATTTCCGCCGGGAATACAGCGAAGCGGGGCAGATCATACGCCGCCATAAACTGGGCATGTCCGTCAGGGACCTGACGGGACGGGACATCTCTCAGTCGGTTGAGATCCTCTCCGAAGACACCCGGCGGTACTGCCTGCATCTTATTGAGGAGAATCAGCGTGTTGAAGAGATGAAAGAGGCGCTGAAAAGGCAGGACTGGGAACAGATGGCCCGTCTTCTCATCAGGTCCCATGAGAGTCTGCGGGATCTTCTGGAAATTACCTGTCCCGAGCTGGACTGGCTGGTCAAACGTATACAGGAACTATCACCTCCCTCGGGCAGCCGCATGTTCGGACCCGGTTTCGGCGGGTGTACAATTTCCCTGATCCATGATAGTAATATACCCAAGTACGAAGAGATATTGGAGGAGTATGAGCGGATTTTCGGATTCAAAGCGGAATACTTCTTTTGCCGTCCTTCTGCAGGGGTAAGGAAAGAATGAATATTCTTCTGACAAATGACGACGGGTATGACAGGCAGGGTATTTCCCAGCTGGCCCGTGAACTCGGTAAGGAACACACCGTCTGTATTGTGGCTCCCGACGGCAACCGTTCCGGTTATGCCCACGGTTTTACTCTCCATGATCCGGTAAGGTTCCGCCGTGTGGCCGAAAGTGTCTGGGCCTGCAGCGGTACTCCCGCGGACTGTGTGTCCATCACGGCCCATGGAATGTTCGGATTCGAGCCGGATCTTATCATTTCCGGTATTAATTACGGGCCCAATCTGGGAACGGACATCATCTACTCCGGGACCGCCGCGGCTGCCCGTGAGGGAGCGCTGAAGGGAATCCCCTCGGTGGCTGTTTCTCTGGTGCAGAGGGACGCACCCTATGATTTTTCCCGTTCCGTTGAATTTATCGCCTCGAGAATTGAAGAGTTCCGCTCCCTCTGGGACAAGGACCATTTTCTGAATATCAACATACCGGCGGTGATTAAAGACCCCCTGGAGGTCCGTATCACCTCGCCCTGTATGAGAAAATATGTTGACAATTATCAATGCTTTACCGATCCCCACGGAGACCTTTTCACTTTTATGGACGGGGATATCGACGTTTCCCAGCCCGAAGAGGGGTCGGACCTGGAAGCGGTGGAGAAGGGGGTGATTTCCCTGTCTCCCATTTCCATCCATCCGGAAAACAGCCGGCAGGTGTTGAACGCGTACCGGCAGGCGTGGGAAAGGGAGTAATTCCGTGGGCAAGGAACAGGGAATTCAGGCCTACGGCGAAGGTGATTTTCACGAAGCTCTGGAGCAGTTTCTTCTGGATGACACCGATCCGGCAGCCGATGTGGAACTCTCCTATTATCTGGGACTCTGCTACACCCGCATGGACGATCTTGAAACAGCCCAGCTCTACCTTAACCGCGTGGTGGAGGCCGATTTCAACCTAATAAGAATCTATCAGTCCCGTATGATCCTCAGTTATATCTTTGCCATTTCGGAAAGGTTTGAAAGCGCCCGGTATCAGCTGGAACAGATCATAAACGAAGGCTTCGAGTCTCCCCAGGTATTCGCTTCACTCGGGTATAACAGCTGGGCTCTCGGTGAGACGGATAAGGCGGTGGAGTACTATCGAAAAGCCATAGAGATCGACAGTGAAAATATCACCAGCCTGAACTCTCTCGGCTACATCCTGGCCGATGAGAAGATGGATCTCAGGGAAGCGGTGGAGAACTGCCGCAAGGCCGTCGAGAGCAATCCGGAGAACAGTAATTATCTTGATTCCCTTGGCTGGGCCTATTATCGCATGGGAAATTACAAGCTCGCCTACCAATACCTTCAGAGAGCCATAACTCTGGACAGGAACAATGGAGCGGTAAAACAGCATCTTACTGTTGTGGAGAAGCATCTTGGATAGAAAAATCGCCCTCTTTCTGCTTTTCATTCTGCTTCTTTTCTCTCTCCATTCACAGAATATCGATATGGATCAAGTCAATGCGGACGAGGAATTTCGTATCGGTGTGAATGCCTTCCACCAGGGGTTCTTCAATAAGGCCGTTCTGGCCATGGAGCGCTCTCTCGCTCTAAAGCCGGAAAGCAGTCTGGTGCGTGAATGGCTGGGCCGCTGCTATTATCAGTCGGGATACGAAAATGCCGCCCTGAACGAATGGGATAATATCATACAGTCCGGTAAAGGCGGAGAAGCCTTAAATAATCTGCGCAATATGGTGTACGAGCGGCGGGGTCTCTTGAACGAGCTGAAGGAGAGAGACTCTTGGGTGGAGCTGCTTCAATTGAGCCGAAACAGCGAGGATATGCCGCTTTTTACCCGGCCCACTTCGGTCGACGCGTCACGGGACGGAACCGGCGGATATTATGTCGTGAACTTTGCCGGCGGAGAGATTGAAAAGTTTGACGCCAACGGTAATATGAAGGACCGTTTTGACGGGGGAATCGACAGTTTCAGGCGTCCCTTTGATGTCAAAGTCCTTCCCGACGGGAGAATGCTCGTTTCCGAGTACTCCGGCGACAGGGTGACCCTGACCGATCAGAGGGGTTACCGCTCCCTTACAATAGGGGAGACCGGAACGGGGGAGGGAAAGCTTCTGGGCCCCCAGTATCTGGCTCTGTCGGATAACTATTTTTATATCACCGACTGGGGAAACTCCCGGGTTGTCAAATATGATCTGGAAGGGCAGTTTATCCTTCAGTTCGGCGGAAGTACCACCTATTATGAGGGGCTAAAAGGGCCTTCGGGCATCGCTGTCATCGAGGGCGTTGTTTATGTGGCCGATACGGATCTGGGAAAGATTTTCGCCTTTGATGAAAACGGCAACTATCTCTATACCCTCATCGAAGAGGGGCTGGATAAACCGGAAGGGCTTACCTTAAGAGATTCGGGGGATCTGCTTATCGCCGACGGACAGAGAATTCTCAATTTTGACTTTGAGACGGAAACTCTGGCGGTGATCTACGAACAGCCCGAATCGGAAGAGGGGCGTATCATGAAAACCGCCTTTGATGAAAACAACAACCTCATCGTCCCCGATTTCAATAATAACAGGATTTCCCTGATGACGGAACTCTCCACCCTTTACGGGGGGCTTTTTGTTACCATTAACAGGGTGGATACGGCGGCATTTCCCGAAGTCCTGGTAGATTTCACCGTTCTTGACCGTTACGGCAATCCCTGTGTCGGACTGGATATGGCAAACTTCCTCATCAAAGAGGATCAGTACTATCTTAACAGGATGGAACAGTTCGAAAGAGGAACAGATCTGGCTGTTTCCTTTCTCTTCCAGTCCTCCGCCGATGTGGTGGATTCCAGGGAGAGGATAAAAGAGTCCCTGCTGGAATTGCTGAACACAAAAAATCCGGAAGACCGGTTTTCCTATCAGGCCACGGCCGAGACACCCTATGAGCTTATCGGAGAAGGGGGAAACCCCCTGGTCGGTCTGGAAGAGAATTGGGGCATAAGGGATAATGCCCAGCTGGATACGGCCTTACGCATGGCCTCTTCCGGTCTGATAAATGACCGGAGGAGACGGGTCCTTTTCTTCTATACAGACGGCAAGCTCCCCGTGGATGCCTTTGATACCTACGGACTGGTCGAAACCGGCCGTTTCATGAAGAATAACAACATATTGTTCTATCCCATCTATATCGACGGTGCTCAGCGGAGCGAAGAGCTGGATTATCTGGCCGATGAGACGGGCGGGGAAGGTTCCTATCTGCTGAGAAGCCGGGGATTGGGAGAAATACTGGAAGGAATCAGAAAGGAAAGGATGGGGAACTACACTCTGTCTTTTGTTTCTCAGAGCCGTAATGATTTCGGGAGAGCTTACATTCCCCTCAGTGTGGAAGTGAATTATCTGAAGAAAAGCGGACGGGACGAAATGGGATATTTCGCCCCGCTGGATTTCAGTTATTAAAGTTTCTTTTAAAGTATAGCGAAAACTTTCCAGCCCCTGTCGGCTTTCTTGAAGTAGAAGTTCTGGATGTCATTCCAGAAAATCACCAGCTCCAGAGGTGTGTTCTCAGAATTGATATTGGCTTTGACTTCCAGGATGATGACGTCCTTTGAATTGTCGGAGTAGCTGAAGCTTAAGTTTTCCATATCGTAAAGATCGCTTGAATCGTAGATCGTCAGATCATAGGCGGAGAAAATATAGTCCAGGTCCTCTTCTATTTTGTCCCGGGGAACTCCCGAGAGATATCCGTCCATCGCCAGAGGCTCGTCCAGAAGGGAAAGTACCTTTTCCTTGTTTTCGGCGAGAAGAGCCCTCACCAGTTTCCGGAAATAATAACCCACGGCCTTCTGATCCTCTTCTGAAACCATGCTGACCTGGGGTGTGTCCTCGGCCAGCGCGGCTTCTCTGACCGCCGTCTGTCTCGCCCGGGCGGCTTCGGAAAGATCGGCTATCTGATTTCTGAGAATTTCGGCGGTTTCCTCGTAGGCTGCTCCCCGTTCCTCTTCTCCGTTAAGAGCAAAATGCTCCCCCACGGCCTGATAAGCTTCGGCCAGAGCCAGTTTCTGAGCGTCATTCAAACCTTCGAAACGGTCCTCTACAGCACTTAGGGTTAAGACAAACCCTATGAGAAGGGGTAAGGTTAAAAGCAGTTTCTTCATGATTACCTCCAAATTGTGAAGCGCCTCTGCCCCTTCATTAGGAGAGGGACGGTTCAACATTACTATAAAGGATATCACGTTTTCTGTCCATTGACAAAGATTCAATAATAAATAATATGATAGTCGCCATGGGCAGAATAGTAGTAAAGATCGGAACGAATACATTAACCGGGGAAAAGGGGATAGACAAGGAGTATCTTGACCTTCTTGCCGACCAGGTAGAGGAACTCAGAAGTAAAGGGCATCAGGTGATGATTGTCACCTCCGGAGCCATCGGTGCGGGCTCCCGCCGCATGGGGGTCAAAAAGAAGGTTCGGAAAATCGAGTACCGCCAGGCCTATGCCGCCATCGGCCAGCCCCTTCTCATGCACAGCTACCAGAAGGCTTTCCAGCTGAGGAATATTCCTATTGCACAGATTCTCGTCACCAGACAGATCTTCAACAACCGGGAGTATTACCTGAATGTGAGGAATTCGGTGGATACCCTCCTCAAGATGGATGTGGTTCCCATCTTCAATGAGAATGATTCCATATCCACAAGCGAAATCGGCCCCGTTTTTGGTGATAACGACTCACTCAGCGCCCATGTGGCCAGCAAACTTGATGCGGATCAGCTCATCATACTCAGTGATATCGACGGCCTTTACGATAAAAACCCCCGTGAATTCGAAGACGCCCGCCTTATTCCCCTCGTGGAGCATCTTACCGATGATATCATGGCCATGGCGGGAGAGGGCGGATCGGAATTCTCAACAGGCGGTATGAAAACCAAGCTCGCCGCTGTGAAAATCGCCTATCGGGCCGGTTGCGAAGTCGTTCTGGCCAATGGCAGGGCCGACCGGATTATCTGCCGCATCATGAACGGCGAAAATATCGGAACCCGCTTTCTCGCCGGAGAAAAGCTGAACAGCCGCAACCGATGGATCTACAATGCCGAGCCGTCGGGCACGATTTATGTGGATGAGGGGGCCGAAAAGGCGCTTCTTTCCCATAAGAGTCTTCTTCCCCCGGGTATTACCGGAGTGGACGGTTTCTTCGGTGCCGGAGACGTGGTTTACATCAACCGCCGTTTCAAAGCTGTCAGCAACCTTTCATCCGATGAAATTCGAATGCTCACGGGGCATCACTCCCGGGATATACCCAAACTTCTGGGGCCGGAAAAACGGGATGACGTGGCCCGACCTGAAGACATCGTCCTCATCGAAGATTAGCGCGGATCCACTTTTCCGTATTTTCGCGGAAGAGAAGGGGATCGTCCAGTCGCTTCAGTTTCTCCAGTTCCGTACCGGGAATTCCGGCAAAGCGTGAAAAGTATGTCCAGAGACCCTTCAGCCGGGCAAAAGATTTGGGTCTGGTTCCCATCTCTTCCGCCAGGTCCCGGTGGAACTCTATGAACCGGTCACGCTTTTCCTTCACGGGAAGTGAGCCGCCTTTCCTGATCTCTTCCGCCAGAAAGGGATTGTAAAAGACACCCCTTCCGATCATGGCCCCTTCCATCATATCCCCCATCTCCCGGGTCAGTGTCTCATAATCGGCGCAGGTGGTAATATCTCCGTTAAAAATCACCGGCTTGCCCCAGACTTCGGCGCAGCGGGCTATTTCGCTCCAGTCGACCGATCCCGAGTAAAACTGTTCCGCCGTTCTGCCGTGAATAATAAGATCTGTCAGAGGAAAGGAACGCCACCGGGTGAGCTGGTTTCTGAGTTCGTCTCTGCCGCTGTAGCCGATTCGGGTCTTAACCGAGAAGGGAAGGGCCGATTCTGCCGAGAGCTCCGTGAGAAGATCCAGAAGGGTCTGCGGTTCGGAGAGCAGAGCGGAGCCCTTGTTTTTTCTTATCACCACCGGCGCGGGGCAGCCCAGATTAAGATTGAAACCTTCAAATCCGTGTTCTCTGAGAAGGCGGGTAAAGGGAATGAGCCGATCGCTTCTCTGTCCCATAAGCTGAGTTATCAGAGGAATGGGGATGGAGCCCCCCTCTCTCTGCGCCTTAATGGCCTCATCCTCTGAGGAGAGCAGAAAGGGGGCTACCGCTCCGTCAAATCCGGAGAAATGGCTGAAGTAAAAGGAGCGGAAGTGGGCGTCGGTCAAACCCTTGAGGGGAGCAAAGAGCAATTTCATGCAGCCAGTATAGTCATTGCCCTTTCCTCTGAAAAGAGCAAACCTCTCATAACGGCCCTTCCGCTATCTCTTCGAGCAGCTTTTTTACCATCTTGATATTCCGGCCTACCGTGGAAGAGCTGCTACCGGTCAGTTCGGCCACCTGTTCCGCCGTAGGCGTCATCTTAATACGGGCAATCCGGTCGTTGAGCTTTTCCATTTTGTATTTAAGCTGGGACATCCGTTCGAGAATCTCCTCCCGGTTCTTCTTCTCCTCGGTAATCCGGAGTTTCATCTCCTGGTATTTACTGTCGATGAAATAGGTCCTCTTCTTCTCCCGGATAGATTCCCGCTTGTCCCTTTTCGAGGCGATCAATTCCTCCGCCTGTTTAATTTTGCAGAAGAGTTCCTCACGGTTCATCCCAAGATAGTCAGCATAGGTATCTATCATCCTGTAGCTGATATTATCCACATGGTAAAGGATATACTCCAGAAACCGTCTTTTGAATCGTTCCCCGGACATCGGGGAGGGCAGATTTTCCTTCCAGCTGCTGTCGGAGGAGTTATAAGCAGGAGAAGGATCATAGGCGGCTATCAGGTCCTGCTTTCCCGCTGTCTGCCAGTAGAGCTCCTCCCTGCTGTTTGCCCTGGCCCGGTCCGTCTGGAATTTGATCATATGCCATTCCAGGCAGACCTTCACATAGTGTTCGAAGGGGCACTCGTAATTGCTGTAGTTCCTTACGAGAGCTTCCATGCGGGGAAGAAAGCTGAGCAGAAAATCCGCCGCCCTGTCTTCGCCCAGATTTTTCTTCCCCAGTCCCCACGAATAGATAAACAGCGAGATCCTTTGTCTTAATTCCAGCCAACCGAGACCCGTATTCTGGTACTGCCTGACCAGGCGGGATAGTTCCATTCCGTACATAACCTTGCCTCCACGGAGTAGGTAAAGCAAGGATCATGCCGGAAAATACCGCTCTGAGAAGGGTTTTCTGTCGAGAACAAAGAACAAAATGCAACCCTGCGTAGGATGTACTAATATTGTTAACTGTTTTAGGTTATTCGTATATGAAAAAAAAGCTACTTTTTGATTTCGCTCAGAAAAACCTGGTAGGCGGCAATGGTGGCGCTGATTTCAATCTCTTTTACTTCGCCCCTGCCTCCCCAGTCCTGTCCTTCGTAGATGTAAAGAGCTTCCAGTTCTTTTTCAATATCTATTATGTCAAAGGAAGGCATTTGACTCTGATTTTCCAGATGGGCGAGAGTTCTTTCGTATATGGTATTATAAATTGTATCCAAATCAAACATGGCCCCATTTTAGGGGGATCCCGGTCTTTGATCAATCCCGGCTAAACCGGCGGGACTCTTTTTCCGATAATCGAATCGAGAGGTTTACCGTGAATAGTAGTGATATGAAAAAGACAACACTGATTATATTGAGTTCCCTGGCCGCCTACCTGGTCCTTTCTCTTATCCTGACCCTTGCCGGAATATCGTCGTTTCTGATATCTCCGGGCGCTTTTCTCTACAGCTGTTATCATCTAAGCGGATTTTACATTCCCCTTCTGCTTTTCGCCTTCGCCTGGATGGTGGGAAAAAGTGTTTTTCCCAAAAGACTGTTCTATTCCCTGGTTTTTTCCCTGGTCCCTTTTTTTACTGCCGCCCTGGCAGAAGGAATCCTTCGGGAAACCGGTCCTGTATCCCGGTATTTTCTGGTCTCCTTCGGCCGTCCCATGAGCCTGCTTCTTCTTTCCCTTCTTACGGCGGTGGAGATACTGCTGATCATCAAGGGGGGAGAATATTTCTTTTCCTCATCGGATGAGGGCGAAGAAAAAAACAGAAAAATCGACCTGAACAAAGTTAAAGAGTATCTGGCCGATACATTCGGATTTTCCCGGGAAGAGGAGCATCCCGCGCCCGTGGAAAAGCCGGTTCTGAAAACCAATCTCGAAGGCAGCAGGGACACCATACAGTATGATCCCGAGGCGGATGTTGAGTGGGAGGACGTGGACCTTGAGCCCATGAATCAGCCTGAGTTTCCCCCGCCGGCCGACCCGGTTCCCGAAGATCCCAGGGAGACATCCGGCAGTGACCCTGTACAGGAAATGATCCGCCAGGTTCTGACGGGCCAGAACCGGAAAAGAGAATCTCTTAATGATGTCCCTCCCGAACCGGATGACTTCGTCTCCTTCCGTCCCTCCCTCTCCGCCGAAGAAGATACGGACGATGAACCGGTCTTTGAAAAGCCCTTCGCTCCCAGTTACCCCATTATGCCTCCTCCTCCCGTCGAGAAAGAGGAAATAACAGAAGAACAGGAGAGACTGACCCCTCCCGAGTATCCTTCGGACGACGGAATTCTCGAATACTCCGGTTACCGCGAGGAAATTGATCCTGCCTATGATTTCCTCTCCTCGGACGAAAGCGAAGAGGAACAGCTGAATCATCTTATTCACGACCTGGATGAAACCCTGTCCGATACGGCAAGGGAGCTGGAAGAGGAGACCCGTCCCGAATCCATTTCGGACAAGCTGGCACCCCTTGAAGAGGAGGGGACTTTCTCCGATGCCCCCGAACCACCCCGCCCGCGGCGGAGGACAAGAGGAACCTATAAAGTCCCCGTGGACGGCATCCTCGCCACCTATCCGGATGAAGGAAACAAGGATATCGACGATGAAACTCGCCATGCCGCCCGGATTCTGGAGGAGACCTTGCGGGAATTCAAGATAGAAGCGGAAGTCACCGGCATCTCCCGGGGACCGGTTATCACCATGTTCGAGCTGCTTCCCGCCCCCGGTGTCAAACTGAACCGTATTGTGGCCCTTCAGGACAACATCGCCCTGAGGCTGGCCGCTTCCCGCGTCCGTATCGTCGCTCCCATTCCTGGAAAGCATGCGGTGGGAATCGAAATCCCCAATAAGAAGCGTTCCATCGTGGCTTTCAGCGACCTGGTCATGTGCCGGGACATGAAAAAAAAGGATACCGCCATACCCATCGTCCTGGGGGAGGATATTTCCGGTGACAGTCAGGTTATCGATCTGGCCCGTACGCCCCATCTCCTCATTGCCGGAGCGACGGGAGCGGGTAAATCGGTCTGCGTGAACTCCCTCATCTGCTCCATCCTCTACCACAGAGACCCGGACGATGTGAAGATGATCCTGGTGGATCCCAAAATCGTCGAGCTTAAGCTCTATAACGATATTCCCCATCTGCTGACCCCGGTGATCACCGAGCCCAAACGGGCTTTCCAGGCCATCCAGTGGGCCCTCTACGAGATGGAGAGGCGCTACGCCCTGCTTGACGGTATGGGAGTCCGGGATATCAAAACCTATAACAAGAGAATCCTGGAGCGGGAAATCGCCACCACCAAACTGCCCTATATCGTGGTCGTTATCGATGAGTTTGCCGACCTGATGGCCACCAGCGGCAAAGAGCTGGAAGGCATTGTCGCCCGTCTGGCCGCCATGTCCCGGGCCGTGGGTATCCATCTGGTTCTGGCGACTCAGAGACCCTCCACCGACGTCATCACCGGTCTTATCAAAGCGAACTTTCCCTCCCGGGTCGCCTTCATGGTGGCCAGTATGACCGACTCGCGCATCATTATCGATTCGGCCGGAGCGGAGAAACTGCTGGGAAGGGGAGACATGCTTTTCACCAGTTCCTGGGATCCCTTCCCCTCCCGTGTCCAGGGGGCCTTCCTTTCCGAGGATGAAGTGGAGCGGGTTGTCAGTTATGTGAAAACTCTGGGAGAGCCGGACTATATCGATGATGAGATCTTCATTGATGAGCCGGATGATGATTTTGAGCTGAAGGGGGATGACGGATCGGACGATCTCTTCGACGAAGCCCTGGATATCGTCATCCAGTCGGGAAAGGCCTCGGCCAGCTATCTGCAGAGACGGCTGAAAATTGGCTACAACCGGGCCGCCCGGCTGGTGGAGGAGATGGAAATGAGGGGCATTGTGGGCCCTGCCAACGGCTCCAAGCCGAGAGATATTCTCCATATGCCCGGCTGATAAGGATCGGAGCTTTTTCATCGGTTGAATAGAGAAATAGAGGAAGACAGGAAATGATATTCAGAGTAGAATGGGAATAACCATGAGAAGAAGCGTTCTCTTCCTGATCCTGTCCCTTATTCTCCTGTCGGAGAATCTTTCAGGTAAGGACAAACAGGTCCTGGTCCTCAATTCCTATCATCAGGGATATCACTGGACCGACCGTATTATGGGGGAGATTTCTGAGGTTCTGGGAGAGAGGGACGATACGGAACTGCAGGTGGTCTACATGGATACCAAGCACTTTTCCGATCCCTTCTATCTGGATCTCCTCTACAGCGAATACGCCTACAAGTATGCCCATACCCGTTTTGACGCCATACTTTCAACCGATGATCACGCTCTGGATTTTCTCCTCAAGTACGGCGACCGTCTCTTCCCCGACACTCCCGTTGTCTTCTGCGGAATCAATGTTTTCGATCCGGTGCGCATAGCCGGGCATGATAATTATACGGGCATACATGAGGCGTACGATCTGCCCGGAATTCTTGAGCTGATGACCAATCTCCATCCCCGGAGGACTGATATTGCCGTCATTATGGATTCCACCCTGTCCAGCGAACATCTTCTCCGTCTTGTCCATCAGGGAGAAATCCTCTATTCGGGAAGACTGAATTTCCATTATTACACCGGTTTGAGCAATGCCGATCTCAAGGAGCAGCTGAAGGAGCTGGATGATAATGACTTGATATTGTGGGGGATTCACCTGAGAGGAAATGACGGAGAATTTTTCTCCGTTTCCGACAGCCTTGATCTGATCCGTTCCGCGACAGCGGTGCCCATCTACTCCATATGGGACGTGGTGGGTTCCGGTGTCGTGGGGGGGAAAGTCGCCCGCCCGGAAGAGCAGGGCCGTGTTTCCGCCCATATGGTAGACCGTATACTCGAAGGAACCCCCGTACAGGATATCCCCGTTATGGCCGCATCTCCTCTCTTTCTGTTTGACTATCATGTCCTGAGAGAGCAGGGAATCAAGCTTTCCGCTCTTCCCCGGGGCAGTATCATCATCAACAAGCCCTTTCAGCTGATCCGGGAGAATAAAACACTCTTTTCCGCCCTCCTCATATTTGTCGTTATCCTTCTTGTCATCATTGGCCTTCTTTTCCGGGTCATCGCGAAGAGAAAACGGACCGAAGAGCAGCTCTTCCTGTCAAGGGAGGAGCTGGGCCAGAGCCGGAAGATGGACGCCATAGGCCAGCTTGCCGGGGGAGTGGCCCATGACTTCAATAATATTCTCACCGGTATCCTGGGCGCCGCGGATATGCTGGATACAGAAGAGACTCTGAGCGGTCAGGGAAAAGAATATGTGAAGATGATCATTTCCTCGTCGGAACAGGCCGCCGATCTGACCTCCCAGCTCCTGGCATTCGGCAGAAAAAGTCCCGTTTTGAATGAGGAGATCGATGTCCATAAAATCATAGACAATACCTTTTTCATTCTCAAACAGACTCTGAGTAAGAAAATAACTCTGAAAAAACGTCTGAGAGCGGATAATCACCGGATTCAGGGAAATAAGGCCGCTTTGCAGAATATCATAATGAACCTGTGCATCAATGCTTCCCAGGCCATGGACGGAGACGGAACGATAATAGTGGAAACCGTCTGTCTCTTAATGAACAGGGAACACTGCAATGTCCTTTCCCCTTATAGTCCGGCGGGAATATACCTTAAGCTGACGGTGAGCGACCGGGGCTGCGGAATCCCCCAAAATGACATTGATAAGATTTTCGAACCCTTCTATACTACAAAAGGCCGGGGATCCGGCCTGGGACTTGCCGCGGTATACGGAACGATGAAGGATCATCGGGGCTGTATTTCCGTGGAAAGCGAAGTAGGGAAGGGAACTGATTTTCATTTATACTTTCCCCAGAAAAAATGATTCGGAATAACGCCTCTCGGGATTTTCACTAAAATCCCGTTTACGCATAAAAGGAGTCTCTATGGATAATATGCTCGATTTTGCCGTATCAACGCGGTCATTTCACGGAGGGGACAGGGGATTTGATGCTTTTGTCCGTCTTTCTGAAGAACTATACGGGCAGCCCCCCTACTGCCTTGTCTGCGACGGGAATACCTGGAAGGCCGCCGGAGAAGATCTGGACCGCTATCTGATAAAAGCCGGCCGCAAAGCTCTGCCTTCCATTATCTTTCCCGCCGAACCTGTCCTGGAAGCTGATTACGGACATGTCCCCGGACTGGTGAAAAAAATCGCCCCCCTGGCCGGGAACGTACAAATCATCGCCGTGGGGAGCGGGACCCTGAACGATCTGGTTAAAACGGCCTGCGGTGAACTTAAGAGACCCTATTCGGTATTCGCCACAGCGGCCAGCGTGGACGGCTATGCCTCCGACGGTGCTGCTATTGTGAAGGACGGGTACAAGCAGACCATCCGCTGTCCCGCTCCCGAACTGATCGTGGCAGACCGGACCGTACTGAATAATGCTCCCGCCGATATGACCGCCGCCGGTTATGCCGACCTCATTGCCAAAATCCCCGCCGGAGCCGACTGGATCATGGCCGATATCCTGGGGGAAGATCCTATCCACGGTCAGGTCTGGGATTACATTCAGAAACCTCTGCGGGACTGGGTCAAACTCCCTTTGAATATGGATAAACTTTATACCGGGCTGACCGCCACAGGATTCGCCATGCAGTATATTCAGAAGTCCCGTCCCGCTTCCGGCGCGGAACATCTTATCTCCCACATCTGGGAAATGGAGCATCTGACCTACCGGGGGAAAACTTTCTCCCACGGATTCAAGGTAGGCATCGGCTCCCTTCTGACAACCTGCGCCATGGAGAAGGTTCTGAGTTATCCCATGGAAGCGAAGGATGCGGAGAAGGCCATCGCCGCCTATCCCGATCTGGAAAAGCATAAGGCGATGGCCGAGGATTACTTTACCGAACCTCTTCTCTCGTCGGTTCTGGACATACTGGAAGAGAAAATCCCCTCACCCGAAGCCCATGCAAAGCGGGTGAAGCTGATCGCCGGGAAGTGGGAAGAGCTGAGAACGCGGATTCTGGAGCAAATCATCCCCTACAGAGAACTGAAGAGGCTTCTGGCCGAAGTGGGCAGTCCCTCCACCCTGGAAGACCTGGGCGTGGATAAAAAGATCGCCCTTGAGACCATGAAAAAGGCCCAGATGATCCGCAACCGTTATACTATTCTGGATCTGATAGACGATCTGGGGTGGTGGGACCGGGACCTGCTGGAATATTTCTAGAAACCGAAAAGCTTCTGATGTGTGAATTATGTGAAGAATGTTAATGCTTTGCGGTTTATATGGATATTGGCTGAAGAGCGTGCTATAATAAATGTATTATAGGTTTATTGTAGAAAGTATATAAATACGGGAGTTATTCACTATGAAAAAAGTATTAGCCCTTCTGGGAACGGCTTTGATAGCTTTATTGATTTTCAGTTGTGATATGGGAACATCCGGGAGCGATCCGGTGAATCCGACCGAACCGGTGGAGACACTGGCAGTGGGAAGTTTGACTCTGACTCTGGATGATCCGGGAGTTGAGACAGTCGCCGATGGAGTTACCCCCAGAGCTGTCGTAACGGGATCCTCAGCCAATGGAGCCACTTTTAAGCGTGTTGTCTCTCTTGATACTGATTCCGTTAGTATAACGATTGCCAATCTTCTGGTAGGGGACTGGAATATCAAGGTTAAGCTGTGGGATGGTTCTGAAGATATTGTTGCTTTGGCCTACGAAACTGCCGTGGTCCCTGAAGGTGAGAATGTAACCCTTAGCGCCCTGTTCTGGATGAAGGACGATTTAGCTGCACTCCTGGATAGTTATTACGATGAAGCTGTTCCTGTTGATGCCCATTCTGCTATTTCCGAGGGATTATTTGAACTCATGGCAGATGACGAGGAGATGGCGTTAAATCTCCTTTCCTTTGCTGATGCAGGTAACATTTCGGAGATTGGTAAATATTTGACTTTTCTAACCGATGGAACTTCTTTTGCCACCGTCCTTGAGGAGTTTCTTTCTACGGAAATATATGATGGGATGACTACTCTGGATATCCTGAATTATCTCTGGGGCGGGGAATCCTACGAAGCCGGTTATTATGTTTCCCTCTTTTCTAATCTGCTGGACATTATTTTCCAGGAGGTAGTAGGGGATTTCACTTTTCTTTTCTACGATCTTGTCGATGTGACCGTTTCCAGCGATACGGAAGGGTTTTCCGTTGGGGCGAATCTTCCCGATGTCGAGACCGTGAACTTTTCTGCAAGTTCCGATTATTCCGAAATGGCAGGATTCGAATACACCTGGTTCCTTAACGGAGTACAGGTCGGTACGGGAATGTCCTTTGATATGGCAACGGCCGATTGTCTGGACGGTTTGAATTATCTGTCTGCAGAGATGACATTCGGTGTGGATGGAACAAGTGTGATTCTTGGTAGTGATTCGGTTGTCTTCTATAGTGAGAGCAGTGTGGAGAGACTGACTATTGAGGGCATTGGGTTTGCTGACGAGAGGCTGTATTCTGCAATAAATGCTTCCCCGGATAATGACGGATGGATTTATGCCGATCAAGTTATCTCCCTGTATATCTTAAGCAATGAGAATATCGATTTTTCAAAAATTGAATATCTTGTTAATCTTGAGAAAATAGTAATTACATATGGTGGTACTTTTACGGAAGACCAGTTAACTCCCATTTTTAGTTTAAATAACTTAACTGAGATTGAATTTCGTTATGATCATCCATCGGATGAATTAATAGAAATAATTAAGGCGGCGATACCTGGGGTCACAGTTACTCTCAGGGGGTAATGATTTCTACTGCTAAATAAAGAAAGCCGCTCTCAATCAGGGAGCGGCTTTCTTTATTTAGAAAAGCAATGAATTTATTTTATTCTTGCTATATAATTCTATAATGTAGAACTTTGTCCTTGGGGAGTTGCTATGGTCAATTGTATGGCTAAGAGAACGTTCGGTGCATTTCTTTTTTTCTCTCTTTTCATTCTTATAAGTATCAATGGGCAAAGTCTTGTCCCCCCTGGATCTGATGACTGGCTTCAGGTTACAAGCAGTACAAATCAGGGGGGAAGGGATTCAATTCAGACCGTTTTTTTTCAGGTCCCCGATTCCTATACCTCTCCTATATACTTCGGAATATGCGATCCCGAGACCAACGGGGTTGCCCCAGATCAGAATACGGGAACGACTTATTATTACCTGATGGGCGGAGATGGATGTTATACGAATTCCAACTCTCGAGAGGAGTTTTATTCAACCCCGGCAGATTCCATAGCCGCTGGTACAGGGGATATCCTATATACCTATGAATACAATAATTCTTTCACGGAACAATCAGTAATTACTCCCGTGGGAGGAAGCCCTGATGTGTCAGATGATGAGGAGTGGGCTTATTTCCCTCCCGTGTACCCTTCGCAGGGAGAACATGTAGGAGATTATTACTATTTCCGGATGGTCGTAAACGCTTCTTCCAGTTATAAAAATGCTTATAAACTGGTCGCCTCTTCCTCCCTTATGAATCCTGCTACTCCGGTTGAAATAACAAGTATTAGGGCTTTTGCCTATAGCTGGTGTTTCGATAACAGAAAAAATCTTTCAACCTGGAGTTTCTATCCCTTTGTTCCTGATAGTGTTAATACATCGGGAGGACTGGATATTCATACGAATGATGCTGATTCGGAAAGTTATGATCTTTATGATATCTTTGGAAATCCAAGGGCAACCGATACCCCAAGTTCGGGCACAAACTGGTCCTCCGTTACTCAGGGATATAACTATCTTTTTAGTGATAGTAATACCGGGGATCCTCAGATCAATGGTACATGGCAGATTGATTTCTACAATAATGAGGCGGGCGCCCCAAACGAGAACACTATAGAAGTCTGGTCCTATGAAACAGGCTCTGGTATCTGTCTTCCCATATATACCGCTTCCTATACTCCCCCTCTGCCATATCGTGTCACCGCTTCAGTAACTGATGATCCTTCTCTGACGGGTTCGGACAGTACAGTTCTTCTGCAGATTGTGGATAGCAGCGGTAATTCCGTCCCCTATTCCAGGAATATATATATAAGTGACCCGTCGGGACATCTTTCTTTTTATGAAGAGGACGGTACTACTCCCATCGTCGGAAATCTGATTACGACCAATACCGACGGTTTTTATACATTTAATTGCCGAAACAGCAATGCCGAATCGGTGGAAATATCTTTTGTGACCGACGGTACCCTAGGCTCCGATGCTTTAGCGGGTACTAATGCTGAAAATGATAAGGCCACTGTTACCCATTACACGGGAGCGTTCCCCACTCTTGTTTCAACAGGAGTGTCATCTGTTGCTGGAAGTTCAGTCAGCGGGATTGATTTCACCATTACAGATGATGATGGTGCCTATATTTCGGCAAGTGATAATATTTATCTTCGTATTCCAGCTTCAATCGATGCTCAATGGAATCAGACATTGAGCGGATCTTTTAGCGGTTCTGCCTTTGATGCAGGGCTTGTTGGGACAAATCCTATTGTCCATTACGAGGACAGCAGAACCATTAGGATTGATGTCAACTCCGATTTCACATCTGACAATGATACTCTCGTCATAAGCGGTCTGGGCTTCACCTCATCAAACTCAGCTTCTTCCGGCGACTTTGAAATGGCCTATGACGGATTGTCCGGATTATGGAATGTTGTTGATGGTTTGACGACTGGTAACGATATCATAATTAATCCCGCAACCTATTTCATATGGAATGGTTCGGCTGGGGACGGTAATTTCGATAATGGAAGCAACTGGCAATATGGTGCGGCTCCCGGTCACAGAGATGGAGCCAATATCGTTTTAACCGCAAGCGGAACTGATGCCGTGCTTAGCTATGATGCATTGGGTTATATATTCGGAGAGGTGACGATAACAAGCGGAGCCAAGCCGGAAATCGCTGGCGGTTCTTCTCTCCAGATTAACACATCCTATGAAAATAATGGAACTTTAGTCTTTTCAGATACGGTGAATATAGAAACGGCTGCGGGTGTATTTAATTCCTCATCTTCTTTGGGGAATGTAGAACTGGACGGTTCATTAGGAGATGGAACGGGAAATGTTAATTACGGTTATTATAATGATTTGACCAGTACAGCCGGAAATTGGACTTTTACAGCGAGTGTATGGGAAGTTGTTATAAATGGCGATGCATCGTTGACTACTGGTTCATGGACAATGACAGGAGGACCTGTTATTTACCTGTCGGGAAGTTGGGCAAATGATGGTATAACTATCAATAATTCCTATGAATTAAGGTTATATGGATCTGATCCGTGTAATATAACCGGTACAGGGGCTTTCTCAACTTTTTACAGTTTAATATGTGAGGAACCGGGGAAAGTCATCTCTTTTGAAACCGGAGCAATAAATCATACAGTATCCTCAGGGAATCTGAGAATGGCAGGCTCTGCATCTTCTCCGATTATTCTTAAGGGAACCACCAATGCCGACTGGTTTCTTAATGTGACATCCGCTTCGACTGTAGATATAAGCTATGTTGATGTTCAGTATAGTACTGCTGATGTTTCCATTTCTGCCGATTTCTCCATAGATTCGGGAAATAATAGCAATTGGGACTTTGGTACGGGGAAAACAACAACCTGGGATGGTTCAAACAGTGAAAGTGTGACCACCGTCCCTAACTGGGATAACGGAGTTCCTGACGATAGCGGAACAGGGGTGGACAGCGTTATCATCCCCGATGTATCCCTCCTCAATTTCGCTCCTGTATTATCCGGTGGTTGGGATTTAGGTAGTGGGTCCTTAACGATAGGTGATGGAGGTACTCTTGATATAAATGCCTATAATGTTAACGTCGCAGTATTGAATAACGAGGGAACAATCTATGCTCAGTCCGGGAGTTCGCTGACGGGAGTTTCCTTGGATAATGATTCAGGTGTCGTCAGTTATTCTGGTGTCGGCGGGACGGGACTGCCCCTGGGAAATAACTATCATGATTTGGTTATAAATGCGGGAAACTGGACATTGAACAGTAATCTTGTCGTTAATGGAGATCTGGTTATAAATGGAGGAACTCTTGATGCGGGGATCTATAATATAACGGTATCGGGTGATTTTTCTCACATAGGAGGAACTGTTACCGGGACTACGGGGAGTATTACGGTTTCCGGAGACTCCGTCCTTAACAGCTCTATTTCTTATTCCGATGCAGCGGTATTTCAATTCAATGGAGGCTTGTCCTCATCAACCGGATCAGTTTCTACAACAATTGGTTCGATAAGCGTCGCAGCAACCAGTAATCTTTTATTAGCAGGAGTGCTGGATGCTGGGAATGGTGGTTCCATAAATTTTACTGCAAATGGAAGTATTACACAGACAGGCGGTTCTGTTGATACAGGTACAAGCGGGTCAATTTTTGCTGTAACATATGATGATGATGGTGGAGATATTACACTCAATCAGGGGAATACCGCTCTCAGTTTAACTTTACAATCATTGAATAATGCCGGAGATACGATTGTCAGCGGAGATATAATCTATGTTGATGATGATGGTTTTACCATGGCTTTGATAGAAACCAATGGGTTTGTTGATCTGACATGTACATCTGCTACGATTAATGATGCTGTAAGCGATATAAATCAGTCTGGTGATATTACGGCAAGAGATGGTATAGTTTTACGGGGAACGGCAGACATTAGTTTGGACGGCGTCACTTATACGAACAACATAGGTCCGCTGGCGGTAGATACAACCGGCTGGTTCAATCTTGCAGACGACGGGGATATATCCCTGGGAACAGTTAATTCCCTATCCGGTTTAACGGCTGAGAATATTCAGTTTGATCTCACAGGAGCCTCCGATTATTCGGTTAGCGTAACACAGACGGCGACCGCTCCCATTATCTGTACGGGATTGATTCTCGAAGGAAATTACGGCAACTTCCAACTGGATACGGCGGCAGCTGGTAATCTAGTGGGGACAATTGCCTTATATGGTGATACGAATCCTGTCAGGGCTGTTTACAGCCAAACCACTGTGGGAGATGTTACCTTAGGGGAAGTTTATCGTGATTTAGGAGCAGCTGCCGTAAGAACGGGCGCCACAAATGTGGAGAATCTTTCCCTGACTCTGGATCCTACTTCCGATTTTACCGTGGATAATACAACCGTGGCTTCCTGGGATGTTACGGGAGATTTTTCCCTGACGGCCGATCAATATCTGGACAACTCCATCGATTTAACCACCGGAGGAAATGTTTCGCTGAATCTCACGACAGCAACTTTCCTTTCCAATACATGGACCTTTAACGGAACAACAAGTTATGATGACGTGAATAGCTTAACCTCTCTGAATGATGTTACTATTACAGGTACAGGAAATTTAACAGCTGCCAGTACCATTTATGTAGCGGGAGACTGGACGAACAGCGGAACGTTTAACCACGGAAATCAAACAGTGGAATTTGTATCGGCAACGGAATCCGTTATTTCCGGTGTTACTACTTTTTATAACTTTATCTGCCAGGAACCGGGTAAGACCCTGACATTTCTGGATGCGGAAACCCATGTCATTACTAACGATTTGACGATCCAGGGGGATAATTCATCTCTGCCCGCATCGGTCGTGACCCTATCTTCGCTCGGGACGTGGGGGTTCGACTGGCTTAACGGGGGAACTGCCGATATAGATTATGCCGCTATCGGTAATGGAAATTTGGATAGTAATGATATTACCGCTGACAATTCCATAAATTTGGATAACAGCTGTAATCTGGGAGGTTACAGTAACAGCTGGATTTTTTCCGCAAAGGACGTAACCTGGGAAGGTAACACTGATACTCTCTGGTCTACAGATTCTAACTGGGACTGGAGATTTGTTCCCAATCCCACAGATAACGTTATTATTCCCGATGCGGATACGACAACTTACGATCCGGTGCTGGACGGTGATATAACGGTTAATTCTCTGACCTTAGAGACCGATGGAGATCTGGTCGCCTCGACCTACGACATAACTGTTACGGGAGCCTTTTCCATGTCAAACGACGGCACGGATTACGCTACGCTTACAGGAGACGGAGGAGATGACGGGCTGGTGGATCTGACTGTTGGGGGAGAAGCCACTCTTAACGGTACGATAAGTTATTCAAATGGGGCTGACCTTGTCTTTACCGGAGGTATATCTGCCGGTCAGATGACCGGTTCCATTACAATTACAGACAATGTAACTACTGGCTCTATCAATATCAGCGGCGGTACGGGAAATGATCTGCAGTTTAATGGCGGTTTCCTTGATGCCGGAACCGGGTCTATTTCCCTTGATACGAACGGCGGAGATCTCAATGATGACGCAACCGATTCGGTTGTCAACCTTATCGCCGACACCATTACTCTGGCTAATATGGGATTTGTCATAGGCCAAAGTGCGAGCGAACCATTGGAAACGGCCTCCTCGGGAAATTGTGTGATGACACTTCCTGGAGGAAATGTCGCCATTTATATTGCTCATACCGGTAGTATAAGCCCCGGATTTGGGGGAGACCGGATTCCACCTTTGGCTGATTACGGATTATCCATAACAGCTACGGGGAATTTGACTATGCCTGCGAATACCATTGAGTCGGGAGATATGCCTCAAACTTTCCAGGCGGGAGGAACATTAACCATTCCCGCCGCTTGCTCCCTGAGAACAGTAGGCGATGGGGGCGTTACGGGAACTGGTGATATCACCCTGTCTGGTGCTGCGTTAGCTATAACAGCGGGGGCCGGAACTATTGCTTCTACCGGAACCGGCAATATCAGTCTGACTCAATCCGCTGGAGCTCTCACCTTGGATCGGGCTCTATCGGTTAACTCCGGGGATATTACTGTGGACGGGGAAAATGAAGCCGTGACTATTAATCAGGCCCTAACTTCCGCTTCGGGGAATATCAACCTTTTGGCCAATAGTTCCAATACGGCTGATCCGGCTAATCTTACTATCGGGGGAATACTATCCGCCGGGGGAAATATATCTCTAACGGCCTATAACGGAACGATAACACAGTCCGCAGCCATTTCCGGAGTAACGCTTAATGCGGTCACCTATGATGATAATGGTTCCGATATTATTCTTTCAAACGGGGGCAATGATTTCACTTTCATTGATATTCGTTCCAGAGACAATGGGGACGCAAATAATGATACGGGAAATATTAACTATGTCGATGCGGATGGTTTTGATATCGTTCAGTTAGGAACGGCCGGCTTTGCCGATCTGACCTGTTCTTCCGGGACGCTAAGTGACGGTATTGCAGATATCAGTCAGTCCGGTCCTATTACCGTAGGTAGTCTGGCAGTTCGCGGTACAGGCGATATCGGCCTGGATGACGATGTGAACAACAGCATTCCCGTACTGGCTGTAAATACAACTGGCTGGCTTGTTTTTTCAGAAAATGAGGATGTGGAGATAGGTTCTGTTAACGGATTATCCGGTTTAACTGTTACGGAGTATATTACTTTGATTCATAATAATGTTGATTCAAGCTATACCTATTCCATAACGCAGACGCAGCCAGTAAGCAGCACAAGGCTTATTCTTGAGGGATCTTACGGTAATTTCGTCCTGAATGGAGCGGGCAATCTTATTACCTGGATGGCTCTTAACGGAACTGCCGCCGGTACACCGCTGAGAGCTCAGTATACCCAGGATGGAAATATAACCTTCGCCAACATTACCAGATGGGAAACGGATTCATCCACGATTTCAAGAGCCGGCATGGCGAATCTGGAAAGCATCGCCTTATCTGCCACATCTGGAGATTTAACCATAGACGGTCCCGATGCCGGTGGTGACGTTCCCTCCTGGGAAGTAGGGGGCAATTTTACTCTCACATGCGATCAGCTATTCAACAATGGAGCCACCATCAACAGCAGTGGGAATGTCACGCTGACTCTGGGAACGGCCAGTACCCTGGCTAATACCTGGATTTTCGATGGAACCACCGATTTTCTCATAGCCGGGGCTGCCATTACCTTGAATGATATTCAGGTAGGAAACGGTTCGGGGGGAACTCTCTCTTTTAACGACGCTTCTCTTACTGATATTGATATAAATGGGGATATCACAGCCAGCAACGGAACCCTTTTGGATTTTACAAATGATACAGTCACCATGGCGGGAGATGTAAATTTCACTGGTTTGACCGGATTAACCTCTGCCAATTCTGACATTTCCTTCGATGACGGAGCACTTCCGGTTCAGACGGTGACTTCCGCCGGACAGTCATTCAATAATATAGTTGTTACGGGAGTGGGCATTAGTGCCACCGATGATTTTGATGCAAACGGAACGGCTGATTTCTCGGCCGGTACCAGCACCGCGACTGCTGCCTTTACAGCGGACGGGCTTATAACATTAGACTCGGGAGCTCCTGTCTTGACCACAACCGGGACGCTAACCGCAAACGCAGGAATTACAGTCAATACGGGCAGCTTAACTGCCAATGGTGATACCGTTATTGACGGTAATCTTACCGTTTCAGGCTCGGGCTCTATGGGGGGAACCGGTAATATTGACGTTAACGGTACAGGAAATGTCAGTTTAAGCGGAACGGGAACTTTCACTTGTAATACCCGAACCATTTTTCTCACGGGAAACTGGACGGAAAATATTGGAACCTTTGATGTCTCGGGCGATTCGTCCCTTATCAGATTCGATGGGGGAGGAGCTTCCACAATCAATGGCGTTAACAGTATAGATAACTTGACCATAGACAATGGAACGACGCTTGATATAAGTACTAATCCCCTGACCTGTAATAACGATGTTATTGTTAATGGCGTTATAGACAGCAATGGCCAGAATCTTACGATACTTGGTACGGTAAGTGATGGGGGAACCCTTACGGATGCTCGTACTTTGCAGACGACGGGAGGGGAAACTCTTGATATTGAAGGGGATATCTCCGTAGCCACTTTTACCGTTAATACGGGGACTTCCCCCGTAATACAGGCGGCCTCCGATTTTACTCCCGGTACTTTTACCTGCGAGTTGAGTTCCGTCGTTCTGGACGGAGGCAATGCGGGCGATCTGGGAGGTTATACTTTCTATGATCTGACCTTTGCGAAGGACGCAGATACGGATGTCATTACGTCCACAGGCGACCTAACTGTAACCAACAGCCTGATTATGACTACTGGGGAATGGTACGCCGGTGAGTCTACCCATACCGTTTCCGGCGGCTGGAATTCCACATCGCCTACCTTTCTTTTTACCGCAGGTTCTACTACGTCCACCATTATCCTGACCAGCGGTTCCGTTTCGCACCAGACAGGGGAGGGCTTCTACAACTTCACAGCAGACGGCAGCATAACCGTATCCTCTGATTTTGAGGCCGGGAATGCTCTACTCATTCCTGAAGCGGGGTCTTTCTCTTCAGTAAACAACAATATAGATGTAACCGGTAATCTGAATATCTCCAATTCAGGAACCCCGTCGTCCCTGAGTATTACAGGTACGGGATCTCTTTCTATCGGCGGTACAACAGCTATCGGCGCCGGATCGACCCTTTCCCTTGGGTACGGCCTGGTCGCCCTCGGAAATGATACGGCCGATACGGTCACCAATCTGGGCACCATTACCTCCGTCAGCACAGGAGCAGGAAATGTAACCTTTGCGGGTGATTATATCGGTATGGGAACGGGTGCTCTCATCGGTTCAACCGCAGGCAATCCCCAGTGGACTTTCGAGCAGAACGCTTCTTTCGGCTCTGTGACCATGAACGGGGATCCGGTCTGGTTCGATTCGGGCGTACTTACCCATACGCTAACCCTGAATGGTGCTTCCAGCTTCGCTACTGTCGCCGTAGGTACTGGCGATATGGTCACTCTGGCCGGAACTGGAAGCTTTACTGCAGCAGTTCTGCAGACGGGAGACACCGCTTCCGACGGGGATTCGGCTGTATTTGATGCGTCTTCCATGGAATTCACAATCGCCACTCTCAATAACGGCGGCCATTTTTATCTAGTCGGAGATCAGGTTGCCTCTTCGGTGACAAATTATGATATCGATTCGGGAGAAACCTATTTCTACGGGGCCGGTGCTTCCTTAGGCGGTCTGACCACTTTCTACGATCTGACCCTGGCGGGTACGGGCTCAAGAACCTTCTCTGCCGCCGTGAATGTCTACCATGACCTGGACGCTTCTGCCGACTTGGGTGTCCATGATCTGAATACGAATACTACGGTTCTTAATTTCAGGGATGAGACCGGTGTCGCCGATACGGGAGTGGGAACTTACACTCCCCCAGGAACGGCGGCGAATCTGACTTTTTATGCTTTGGCTATCGAAGGAGGAAACACGCTTACCGCGGCGGGAGATATTGTCCTTGAACAGAACTGGACCAACAATGGGACTTTTGCTCCCGGAATCTATGATATCTCATTCATAAACGGGACTATCGGTTCTACTCTTGTCGGCAGCACCACCTTTAATGACTTTACCTGTACCGCCCTTGGCAAGACCATGACATTTACCGACGGCACTACTCAGACGATAAACGGTGATCTCACCCTGACCGGAGCTTCCGGTGTAGGGAATATGATAAACCTTACCGGAACGAGTAATACCGGTTGGACTTTCGCTAATGTGGGTAATTTAGAGACCGTGAATTACGTTACTGTCGCCTATGGTCAGGTGGATAGTAACAGCATAACGGCCGGTAATTCGGTGAATGTCGATGACTCCAGTGAAGTTGATCCCGATCCGTTGACAGTCCCCTGTTGGGATTTCACCACCAAGGCTGTGGCCTGGGTAGGAAGCCCGGCGGACAGCGATTGGCAGACCGGTTCCAACTGGAGCTTCGGCTACGCTCCCAATGATAACGACAACGTGACAATCCCCGATGTTACCGGATCGTCTTTTCTGCAGCCGGTCATTACATCTGCAGATATAAGCGTTAACGAGCTGACCCTGGACGCGGCCGCCACGCTGGAAGTGGGAGACGGGATGACTCTGTCTATCGGTAGTACCTATACGAATAACGGCATCCTGTACCGATCGGGGACGTCCTCTGTGACGTCGTCAGTTTATCCTCTGCCCGGACAGACTACTTACAGAGGCACGGGCGGGAATATCCAGGTATACGCGGGCGATGACTATGTGAACCTGGGGATAGACGGAGTGACAATGGATACGAATAACAACGATCTCTCTGTCACGGGAACGTTAACCGGTACGGGAACTCTCCAGACATCCGGTACGGAAAATCTAGATATAGCTGGGAATATCACGATTAATCGGATTACAGTACCGAATACTTCCAATTCCACCATACAGGTGGCTTCCGATTTTACTCCGTCGATTTTTGATAATGATGGAGCGGGGGGAACTGTCGTTAACGGCTCAATCGTACTGGACGGGGCTAACGATGCCAACCTGGCGGGATTCAGCTACTATAACCTGACCTTCGCAAAAACAGCCGATACGGTGGTAATAACTTCTACTGGAAACATAACCGTCGCAAACAGCCTGACCATGATAACCGGCGAATGGGATGCCCAAAGCTTTACCCACAATATCACCGACAACGTAAACGGCGGTTGGAATTCCACATCCGCTAATTTCCTCTTCAATGCCGGTACATCTTCGATTATTTTGAATAACGGAGCCGTATCCCATCAGGCAGGGGAGGGGTTCAATAACTTTACAGCCAATGGCGCCATTACTTTGGGAACAGCTCTGGAGGTGGGGAATGACCTGCTTGTTTCCGGAGGGAATTCCCTCACTGCTACAGCGGACCGGCAGATCACCGTTGGCGGAAACTACACCAACAACGGCACTCACACGGCTAATGCCGGCTTACTGGCAGTTACGGGCAATTTCTCCAATACGGGAACCTTCAACGCCAATTCGGGTACCACTCAGATAAACGGAACAACTGCCAACAGCGGTACCTTCAATGCCGGGACGGCCCTGTTTGAAGCCAATAACAGCGTGACAAACACGGGAACCTTCAACAGCAGCGGGGAAACCCTGCAGCTGACCGGAGGCGGGACTCTCAACGGGTTCGGTGGAGCCTTTGCGGGGACGACGAACAATCTTTATAATCTGATTATTAACTCCGGCGCCTGGACTACAACCAGCGATCTGACGGTACGGAATTTGATACAAATCAACGGAGGGAGCCTGAATACGGACAGCGATAGTGTTACTACCGGAATCCTCCGGCTGCTGGGCGGAACCATGACTTCCGGTACTACTGCCGGTAATACGGTCACTGTAGCCACCGGGGAATTTCTCATGAATGATGCTGCTTCCTCCTTTACGGGTATTTCCCCCGTAACGGTGACCTTGGGCGATATGAACCTGGGGCTGGGAGATTTCTCCCCTTCCGGAACCGTTGATATTACTGCGGGAAACCTCAATGTGTCCAACACCGGTGCTAAGACTCCTTCCGGAGCCATCTCCGTCGGGGGTGCTTCCAACTTTACGGGAGGCACCTTTACTTCCGGCGGTACTTTTACTTCCTCCAGCCTCGTAACGGTAAACGGAGGAACCCTGACCGCGAATGCCCTGTTGACGGCTAACGGGGGTATGACTGTGACATCGGGTACTCTGGACGGTACCGGAGACATGGATGTTAACGGTACTGTGAATCTTAACGGAGGCACTTTGACCGCCGGAGCAAGAAATATGAATGTCTCGGGCGACTGGACGGAAACGGCAGCAGTTCTGGCCGCCGGCACTTCCCTGGTTACCTTTGATACGGGGGCTTCCCAGATAACCGCAGTCAATCCTTTCTATAATCTGACCGCCGACTGCGCTGCAACTCTTCTTTCCGATATTACCGTCGGCGGAGATCTTCTGATCCCCAACACCGGCTCCCTGACATCCGCCGATTACGATATAACCGTAACCGGTAACCTTGATATCTCCAGCACCACGATACCGACCCTGAGCGTAACCGGCACTGGCGCTCTTTCCGTTGGCGGGACAACAGATATCGCCGCCGGTTCGGAACTCTCCCTGGGGAATGGGCTTGTTTCACTGGGAAACGATACGGCCGACACGGTCACCAACCTGGGAACGCTGACTTCCATCAGTACAGGGGCGGGCAATGTTACCTTTGCCGGTGATTATATAGGTACGGGAACGGGCACCCTGACCGGTTCTTCCGTCGGTAACCCTCGCTGGACCTTCAACCAAAATGCCTCCTTCGGTTCGGTGACCATGAACGGCGATCCGGTCTGGTTCGATTCGGACGTGACGACCCATACGCTTACCGTAAATGGCGCTTCCAGTTTCGATACCCTGGTCGTCAGTACGGACGATACGGTGACTTTGGCCGGTGCGGGATCTCTGACAGCTGCCCTATTGCAGACCGGAGATGCCGCCGCCGACAATGATACGGCCGTTTTCGATGCGGTATCAACTGATTTTGCCATAACTACTCTTGCCAATGGCGGTCGGCTGAGGCTGGCAGGTGATCAAACGGCTAGTGTAGGCACTTACGATACCGATTCGGGATGGACCGAATTTTACGGTGGAACTGTTACTTTGAATAATACCGATTTTGCCGATCTCTGGAATCTGGAGATATCCTCTGGGGCCTATACCCTGGGACAGGATCTGAATGTCCTGGGAACGGGGCATGATTACGATGGTGACGGAGACGATTACAACGACGAGGGTTTTTTCCTTACCGGGGGAACCTTCAACGCCGGGAACAATACTATTACCGTGGAAGAGGCCTTTGCCGACACGGGGGGAACCTTCAACTGTGATACGTCCCATGTAATATTCACCGGCGGTGGTGACGGGTATCTGGGGGGAACGAATACGTTCTATCAGCTCTCCTGTAATTATGTTGACCATGCCGCGTCACCGGCCGTGGCTTCCGATATTTCCGTCAGCGGGAAGGATCTCTATTTCAACCCGGGAGAAACGATAACCCTCTCCACCGGCGGGTTCCTGGCTTTGTCCGGAGATCCCGCGTCCGGTCCGACTAACGATCCCCTTACGGCTTCCTATGAGCCGTCAACGACTTATCTGAGTCTGAGGCCTACATCGGAACCGGCCGATCCGGATAATCCTGCGGCGGGAGAGTACTGGAACCTGATCCTTCCCGCGGGAACGGATCTCTTCATGGAAAATGTATGCGCCTGGTACAGTAATGCCAGCAGTAACCCTTTTGTTCTTCAGAACAATATTTACATATGGCAGTGTCCCGGGTGGATGAATTACGTCAGGGTTCTGGGGTCGGAGACTCTGGACCTGGATGCTAATGGGAAAATCGATGCTCTGGAGGTGACGGTAGAAGTAGGAATCCGGAATGATTTCTCCGATTTTACCGCCCAGGTTACCGGGTATTCTGTCAACGGTTATCAGTTTGGAACAGCCTATTCTTCGGACTATTTTCACTTTCGGATTCTTCTTGATGAACAGGCCTATCTGGACACCGATGCTATACCGCCCTGGCAGATCCTTCAGAATACGACACTCGTCGATGATGCCACCGCCCAGAAGGCTGTTGTCATTACCCTGGCGAGCGGTTCTCCCGCCACTCCCTATCACGGCCCCGACAGCCCCTCCGATACTCCTGTAGATACGGCCGATCCCGTCCTCGGGTACTCTCTGGCCGTTCCGGGGCTTGATCAGGTTTTCCTCCACTTCTCCGAACCTGTCTACGCCAACGGCGGAGGAGCGCTGGGCGTGGGGGACCTGAACTTTACCGTACCTTCCGGTGCGACACCTCAAGCTTTGACTGCCGTCACATCAAACAGCGGGGGAGTGGAAGAGGCTCTTGTCGGCTTCAGCGGCTCCCTGGATTTTACCGATGTTCTTACCGGTACGGTCGCCATGGAAGACGGATCGTCAAATCCTGTGGAAGATGCTGCGGGAAACACGGCGGATATCGCAACTTTAACTCGGAACAATGCCCATGCCCTGTCCGATGTTCTCTTCGGACCGACGGACAACGGTCCGGTGGAGCCGCTCTGGGCGCAGGACCAGACTACTGCTTCCTCTACGGGCAACGGAACGGGAGTCATCAATGAATTTGACGGTACTGAGCATCTGAAGGATGAGGATATCACCCTCCAGGCTCACCTTAACTCGGATATTGCTCTTGGAACGGGAGCCGGTCAACTGGACGGCGATATTGAGCTGCGTTTCATACAGAATCCCGGGACTTCCTATATAGACGGAAACGGCCTGTGGCTTGATACGACATATTTTAGCGAGACGGACTTTTCCGGTCTGGTTCCCTATGAGCTTTCCGGTTCCGTATCTTCTACCGGTTCGGCGGAAGCCTCCAATGACCATGTATGGAACTTTTCCATGTCCGAAGGGGACATAAGCAACAGCGCCGATTTATCCTTTATCTTCTATCTGCCGGGAATCGACCGGTACTCCGCCCGTATTGACGACCACACCGCTTCGGACTGGTACCGCCGCGTATCTCCCTGGAGCTTCGGCGTTCATAATATTGTAAATCAGGGAGCAGGCGTCTCCATTCTGAACAACGTTATCAATCCTCTCAAGGGAGAGCAGACGACTCTCTACTATAATCTGGAGAAGGGCGGTATGGTATCGGTTCAGGTCTTTGATCTGGCGGGCGGACTGGTGGAAATACTCCATAGGGGCCGACAGAATGCCGGTGAGTATTCCCTGTCTTGGAACGGGACGAACCGTAATAACAATCCGGTGGCCCGGGGTATCTATTTTGTAAGACTGGTAGGTCCCGGTGTGGATGAGATGAGAAAGGTTCTGGTGGTGAAATAGAAAGATTTGATTCCTATAGGGGAGAGGAGGTGGGCTCCGTCGCTCCCCTTGTTTCGTCAGCCTATCAGCTTCATCAGAACATCTCCCCACTCCTTATCCATCGGGGTGGGGCGGCCCGTTTCGGCCGATATGGAGGCGGCTTTTACCAGAAGGGAGGCGATGATTTCGTCTCCCCGGCAGATGTCCTGTTTGAATATGAGGGAAAACACTTCCCGCTTGGTTATGGTCGTTTTCACTTCCAGCATGTCATCCAGATAGCCCGGTTTCAGATAATCTATGGTAAGTGACCTCACGACGAAAACAAGATTCTTCCTGTCCTTCAGCTCTTTCTGGTCGCCCCCGACATGTCGGAAGAGTTCGGTCCGGCCATGTTCGGCCATATCCAGATAACGGCCATGATAGATGATACCCCCCGCATCGGTATCGCTGTAGTAAGCGCGAACGGGAAAATGATGGGCTCCCTCTTTGAATTCTCCTGAATGCTGCATGGTTTCCTCCCGGTACAGAATGGTAAAATCCTTGATCTGTGAATTGAATTATGACTATTATAGCGGGTATTCTTTCTTGACACAACTATCATATCCGTTGTAAAAAATCCTTCCGCAGGATTTTCTCGGGTCATTTCTGTTAATTGCGCCGGGTATGTGTTAAAATTTATGGCAGATGAACGGGGAGGCACTGACTATGAAAAGAGTGAAAACACGATATATACGGGTCTTGAGCATTTTAATTGCAGCTATGGCCGTCATTTTTGTTGTACAAATGATTAATAACCGTTCTCTCGATGAAGCAATGCCGCTGACCAGGATCATCCTGGTAACCCTGGCCTCGGGGGTCGGTTTTCTTCCTCTGGCCCTCCTGTCTCTCCTCATAGAAAGAAACGGCGGACAGAATCAGATTATGGCCGTCAAGGAAGTGATCTTGAACGAACAGGATATCAAGGATGCCGCTTCTCTCTGGATTTATACACAGCACGGCGTGGCCCCCGAAGGGGATGTTGAACTAATTGTAAACGAAGACGGGGGAGTCAGCTGTTTGGCTCACATACCAGGCTGAGGACGTCTTCTACCTGAAAATCTTCAATGCCGCCGGCAATCAGCCGGGCTTCAGCCGGGTATTCATTAAGACGGTTTTTCAGAAAGGGATTTACCAGTACAACCGTGTCCATTCCCGCCCGGACTCCCGCGTGGGCGCCATTTATGGAGTCCTCCAGAACCAGACAGTTCCGGGGACTTTTATCCAGCAGTTCGGCGGCCTTGAGAAAAACATCCGGTTCCGGTTTACCCTTTGCGACCCTTTCGGCGGAGAGTATCAGGTCGAAATAGGGGGCAATTCCCGTTTGTTTCAGAAGTTCTTCCAGTAGTTCCTGGGAGGTCGCTGAAGCGACGGCCATAACGGCCCCTTTTATCTTCAATTTTTCCAGGAGCTCTCCCATGACCGGGAAAACTGTCGTATTTTCCCGGGCAAGCTTTAGGTAAAGGTCGTCCTGGACCTGTTGCATTTCCTCCAGTGAGGCGTCGATGCCATACCGATCCTTCATGGCCTGAAGGAAGCGGCGGGAACCGAATCCCACATAGTCATTATGCTGTTCCAGGGAGAGAGTTCCTCCGAATCGGGCTACCGTCTGGCAGTCGCTTATCGCATAGGTCGGTTCGCTGTCCACGAGGGTTCCGTCAAAATCAAAGAGTACCGTATCGATCATGGGCGGATCGTATCATAAAGACCGGGGCAGTTCAATAAGAAAGCAGGCGCCGCCCAGATTTGTTTCGGAATAGCGGATGGAACCGCCGTGGCTCTCAACGATCGTCTTCGCCGAAGCCAGACCGACACCGATTCCCCGGGTATTCCGTCCCGAATCGGCCCGGTAGAAGTTATCGAAAATATGGGGGATATGCTCTTTTTCAATTCCGGGACCGGAGTCTTCCATGGAAATGACCCAACTCTTCTCGTTTGCATTAAGGGAAAAACGAATGGTATCTCCTGGGTCGGTATAGCGGCAGGCATTATCAAACAGGTTTTCCAGAACCCTGAAGATCATCCTTCTGTCGCCTTTGAAGAGGGCTTCATCGGAAATCTCCGATTTAATGATAATATTCCTCTTGCGTATGAGAGCGTCATTCCGGAAAATACCTGCCACTTCGTCAAAGAGTTCCCTGAGGGAAAAATCACTGAACCTGTTTTTCCATTCCGTCGTCTGCAGCCGGGAGAAATGGATCAGATCGCTGATTCTCTCTTCCAGAAGATTGGTTTTCTCCATGATGACATTGGTATAGTGGTTCAACTCTTCCTGACTCTGGGCCATTCCATCCTGCAGGGCTTCCACATATCCCTTAATCGAGGTAAGAGGCGTTTTCAGATCATGGGAGATGGACATCATGATGCGCTGCTGCCTGTCATGGTTGTCCTTCAGTTCCTGCCGCATCTGGTCAAAGGCGCGGATAAGATGAGTAAAGGGGTGCTTTTTCTTTTTGCTGAAGGGGGGGATTTCCACATCCCAGTTCCCGCGACCGATCTCTCCGGCGGCATTTTCGAGACTTAGTATGGATTTCGCCATGGGCCGTGTGAGAAAAGCCATGGAGAGGACGGGTATGAGAATGAATCCCAGATAGAAAATCCAGACAAGCTTTACGGACGTGTCGAGCGCTTTAGCCTGAGCCGAAATCAGGGCCTGAACGAAGATGGCCAGGCAGGCGTCTCCTTTATATCGGAAGATAGAGATGCTGAAAGGAATGGAGGGCATTTCATTCATCAGCACCTCATAGAAGTCTTTTCCCGAATTTTCCCAATCGCTCTCGGTAATAGCCGGATATCTTTTAATAAATTCCGGATGGGCATACATGACATGGCCGTCATTATCCAGTAGGAGAATGACGCCCTTTTCGGCAATCTTCTTCTCGTCATAATCGCCGGAGAGAATCGATGTGAGAACAGGCTGAAGGTATCGCGGCGCCTCGAGATCCCCCTCTGTTTCCAGTTGTGAGCTCCAGGCGATCCACACGACACCGAAGGATGTGACCATGGAGGCGAGGGGTACAAGGATGATCAAGGCGAAAAGCAGATGAAAACGCTTTCGTAAATTCAACTGTTCTTCCCTTTGCCGTCGTTGGCCGTTATATAGTAGCCCGAACCGTAGGCCGTTTTGATAAATCGGGGATTCGCAGGATCTTCTTCCAGTTTTTTTCGGAGCCTCTGAATATGCACCGATACGGTGGTCAGATCCCCGTACGTGTTGTGCCAGACTTTTCTGTACAGTTCTTCCTGTTTCACGGCTCTTTCCGGGTATTCGGAAAGGACAAGGAGAAGGGAGAGCTCCTTCGGAGGGAGATCGATACGGCTGCCGTCCCTTTTCAGCCACAGATTGTCCCTGTCCAGGACATAGGGGCCGAAATGAAACAAATTCGATTCACCGGTATCATCATTCTGAATGCGTCTCAAGTGAGCCCGTACCCGGGCGGCAAGGACCTTGGGACTGAATGGTTTGGAGACATAGTCATCGGCTCCGATGCCGAAACCCATGATCATATCCACATCTTCCTGACGGGCGGACACGATCATGACGGGAATACTTTCCCCTTTCTGGCGGATTTTCTGCAAAACCTCGAATCCGTCGATTCCGGGAAGATTAATATCAAGAAGCACCATGTCGAACTCGGAACTCTCCAGGCATGCCATTCCCTCTTCACCGGTTATGGCATGGAGAGTTTCGATTCCTTCCTTCCTCAGATAAAGGCCGATAAGATCGGCGATATCCTTTTCATCTTCAATAATAAGTACGGTGCCTTGCATAAAAATCCTCTCAGACCCGGCCGAAGCCGGGATTGTGTATTTCCTAGAAGGGGGTAATTCCCGACTGCTCAAAGCAGGCAAGCCCCAGAATGGGATATTTCTCCCTGAGAGCCGTAATATCCTTGTGAAGTATTTCCAGCTTCTCATCGTTCACATAGAGGATGAAAAGGATATTCTCCTCGGGCCAGACGCTGTTTCCCATACACCAGCCGGAATAGCCCGATCCGTCTACCTGATGAATCATGGTATAGCAGGGATGGCCTCCCTCCCGAACGGGCATGATCTCTATAAGCTGTTCTTCCAGGGCCTGATTGGCGATGATTTCCACTCGGGTCATGATAATTTCTCCTTTTCTTCTTCCACAGTAGCGGCCAGAGCCATCTCTTTCTTATGGGCTTTCCGGTTGGCGTTGAGATAGAGAATGGGTACCAGAAAGAGGGTTACGATCGTATTGGATGTAAGTCCTCCGATAACGGTCAGACCCATGGGCTGTACCATTTCCGTTCCTTCTCCACCAAAGAAGGACATGGGTACCATGGCCAGGATGGTGGTCAGCGTGGTCATGAGTACGGGCTGCAGACGGCCGGCGGCGGCATTCTGACAGGCATCCATGACCGTCTCGCCCCGTTTTCTTCTCAGGTCGATAGCGTCCACGAGGATAATACCGTTGTTAACAACGATACCCAGAAGCATGACCACACCCAGAAGGGAAGGCATACTGAGCGGTTCGCCCCTGACCATGTGCATGAAGACAACACCTATGAGCAGCATGGGCATCATGGCCATGATGATGAAGGGGGATTTGAACGATTCGAACTGGGCCACCATGACGCCCAGTACCAGAAGGGCGGCAAAGAAAAGCACCAGAATCATACCCTGGAGGGTATCCTGCATCATTTCAAACTGACCCGCGTTATCAATAGTGATTCCCTCGGGAAGAACAATTCTCTCTGCGATCAGGTCGTTGACCTGGTTCTGAAGGAGGTTCGTGGCCACACCGGGTTCCGCGTCGGCTTCGATGGTTACCGTTCTGGCCCTGTCAAGGCGCGTGATGGTTACGGGACTGGTCGTCTCGACGATTTTTCCAAAACTGGAGAAGGGTATCTTCTCTCCCGTGATGGAGCTTGTCACGAAGATCTTTTCCAGGTCGAGGGAACTGTTCCGGTCCTCTTCGCGCAGCTGGAGAATGACATCGATCTCTTCTCCGTCCATCTCATAGGTCGTTGCTGTCGTTCCGGCGATCTGGGAGCGGATTTCCGACGCGATGGTGGCCGTATTGAGGCCGAGGTCGAAGAGTTTCTGTCTGTCCAGAACCAGATCGTACTGGGGCAGGGCCGATTCCTGGTCGCTGCTGACTTCCTGGATTTCGGGAACCTCCTTGCGGATCAGGTCCATAATCTCTTCGGATACGCTGTAAAGATCATCCATGTCCTTGCCTTTTACGGTGACGGATACATCCGCTCCGGACATCTGCGCCGCCATGTCGGTGGTGGTGAAGTTGAACTCCGCATCGGGGAACATATCAAAATACTGACGGAGGATATCCTTGATCTCTTCGTCGGTCATCTCCCTCTCGGCCGCGGGGGGCAGGGCGATGGTAATCTGTCCTGAGTAGCTCTGCTCGATACCCATCATACTAACCGAACCGGCGGAAATGGTCAGATTGGTTTTCTCCGGGATGGTCGCATCGACTATGGACTGCCACTGGAGCATAACCTGCTCGGTCACTTCCAGGGAGGTTCCCACGGGGAGGTTCACATCAAGGATAATGGATGTTTCACCCGTACCGGGCATCATGTTGAGACCGATGCCGGGAATGGCTACGATGGAAAGAACAAGCAGCACGATGGCCAGAATGATAACGATGGCCTTATGTCTGAGACACCAGCCGACAGCCTTTTTGTAGCCGTTTCTCATGCCGTTCAGTCCGGACTCTATGGAACCGTCCAGCTTTCTGAAAAAAGCGGTCTTGAGGGGTTTCTCCTGTCTTGTTGTGAAGGGGAATACCTTATAGGCAAGAACGGGAACCAGAATCATAGCGATAACCAGGGAGGAGAGAAGGGCTATGATAATGGTGAACGCCATGTCTCCGAACATGATTCCCACGAATTCCAGATCGTCCTTGAACAGCAGGATGGGGAGGAAAACGCAGACGGAAGTCATGATAGAACCGATAAGGGGGCCTATCATCTCCTGGGTTCCCAGCTCGGCGGCGGTCTTCATCATTACGCCTTTGGACCGGTAGCGGAATATGTTCTCAATGATAACGATAGAGCCGTCCACGATCATACCCAGGGCCAGTACGAGACCGGTCATGGTGATCATGTTGAAGGACTTGCCCGCGAAGGACATGGCTCCGATGGTAATGAGAAGAGATATGGGGATGGATATGGCGACGATCAGGGTGGGTTTGAACTGTCTGAGGAAGAATATCAGCACGAGGATGGCAAAAACGATACCGTATACGGCCGAGGAGACCACCTGGCTGAGGGTCGATTTTACCTGCTCCGATTCGTCGGTGAGAACTTTCAGTTCGCTGCCTTCGGGAAGGTTCTCGTTAAGCTCGGGGAGCATCTCGATAATTTTGTTGGCCACGTCGACCATATTTCCCCGGTCCGTCTTATTGACGGCGATCTGTATACCGGGCTGGCCGTTGATGAGAACCATGGTCGTCTGCTCTTCCGAACCGAGGGAGACATCGGCCACATCCCTGAGGAGGACGTTATGCATCTCGCCGGTCATGGCATTGACGGGAACGACGGCGACAACCGTGTTGGCCAGATCCTCAACAGAATTAAACGTACCGTCCGTCTGAAGGGCATAAACCATTTTTCCGTCGTTGATGTCACCGGCTCCGAGCTTCATGTTCTGGGCGCTGAGCATCTGGGAAATCCCGCTTATGGTCAGGCCGAGGGAATCGAGCTGCTCCTGGTAGATATCCACTTTGACAATCTGGGTGAGACCGCCGGAAAGATCGACCTGGGCTACCCCGTTCAGTCTTTCGATCCGGGGCTGAATCTCGTCTTCGGCGATTGTCAGGAGTTCTTCCAGGTTCTGCTCTCCCGTCAGGGCCAGGGTGATAAAGGGCTGCATGTTGGGGTCGAATTCAAAGATGATGGGATTTTCGCAGTCATCGGGGAGGCCCATCTCGGCCATGCTCAGACTGTCTCTCAGGCTGTCCTTTGTCTCGGCCATATCCACATCGAATCCGAACTGCATAAGGATCATGGAAACGCTGTTCATGGAGTAGGAGGTGGTGGATTCAAGGCCTGATATGTTGACGATCTGTTCTTCGATTACCGATGTCACGTTCTCCTCCACTTCCGTGGGGGAGGCCATGGGGTATGTCGTAAATGTAACCAGAATGGGCATTTCCATCTGGGGTATCAGTTCCAGCGGAAGCCGGAATGTAAGGCTTAGTCCGGCAATGGCGATGATGGCGAAGGCCACCAGCATCGTCATGGGCCGGGATAATATCCGTTTGGCGAATGTCATGAATTGCCCTCCTCGTCTTCGGTGGCGTTTGTTTTGAAGGAGAGATTATTGACTATGCGGACTTTGCTGCCGTCGGAAAGAAGGGTTTTTCCTTCGGTGGCGATTTCGTCTCCCTCGCTGAGTCCCGAGAGTATTTCTATAAAACCTGAGCTTTCCTTGCCCGTGGTAACGGAAGTTTTCACCGCTGTCTCACCGTCGATAAGGAAGACAAATCTGTCTTCATTGCGGACAATGAGGGCGTTTTCCGGTATGGTGAGGGCGTTGGAGGATGTGGATGTGATAAGCCGGATGGACACGAACATACCGGCCCTGACGAAACTATTACCGTCCATCTTCAGTTTGACGGCCATGGTCCGGCTGCTCTGGTTTACCACGGGGGAAAGTTCCGTCACCCGGGCTTCGAATGTCCTGTCCGAAGCGCTGGAGCTGACAATGGCTTTCTGGCCCTTTTCCACCTGGTTGATGAAACGCTCGGGGACCTGAGTGGTAATTTCAAGTTCATCCAGCTGTCCGATAGTAGCCACGGCCATCTGCTGGGATACTGTCTGACCCATTTCCATGTTAACCGCCGTGATGGTACCGCTGATGGGCGCCTTGATCGGGCTGGAGGCATAATTCATACCGGGCATGGAGGGGTCGATCTGTCCGATGACCTGGTCTTTTCTTACATAATCCCCCAGGCTTACGGGAAGGGAGATGATCTTTCCCGCCGCATTGGGATAAACATCAATAGTGCCGGTCGCTTCCACATCGCCGGACAGCACTATGTAACTGGATAACTCCTGGCGGGTCACCAGAGAGGTCTTTATATTAAATCTTTTATCTACCTGCTCCTGCTCTGCAGTCTCGCCCTTTTTGCCGGGGATGTTTCCGCAGGAAGCCAGTAGCAAACCCAGGGCCACTGCCCCGGTTACAATCTGTATGGTTTTCTTATTCATTATCGCTCTCCTTGATTTTCGATTATTCATTGCTTAAATCCCTGTTGACGGCATATTCCAGATCAAGCAGGGAAGATATGTAGGTATATTTTTCGCCAAGCAGGTTGCTTTCGGCCTGCAGAAGGTCGTTTTCGGCCTGGGAAAGATCGGTGGCTGTCATCTGGCCGTTTCTCCACTGCTCCCGGCTCATATCATAGGCTTTCTGGGCCAGAACCACATTGTTTTCCATGACACTGAGGTTCTGTATGGTGGCATCCAGGGTCATGACGTACTGGCGTATGGTCATTTCCGTTCCTTGGTAGAGGAGTTTTTCCTGGTAATCCAGACTGGCCAGGGTGGCTTCCATATCCTTTACGTCATCGGAGGCGCCCGAATTGGGAATCCAGTCGTCCAGTGGTATGCTCAGGGTGACAGAGAAGGCTCCGCCGTCATTGTCCTTGAGGGGGCTGTTTCTCCATGTATCACCCTCAAAAGCAAAGGGAACGGTGGGATTATAATCCCAGCCGAGAATCAATGAGGGAAGACTCTGGTTTCTCTGGGCCTTGAGCCCGTTTTTCGCCGTATCCTTGCCGAGGATCATGGACTGGATATCCAGGTTGTCGGAAAGGTAGCGGTTGACCAGCCGGTCCGCATCGAAGGAACGGGCGTTATCCGCCTCTATCCCGTCGGTCAGGTTCAGTTCCTGATTCAGGGGCAGCCCCAGATCCATACAGAGGGCCATGCGGAGCTGATCGTAGCTATTTTTAAGGGTGGTGAGCGTCGGAGTAAGGGAGGAGAGGCCCGATTCGGTCTGCAGGAGATCGAGCTCGGTGATCAGACCGTTGCTGTACATGGCCTGCATGTCCCTGTAGCGCTGTTCCGTGGTGGCTATATTCTTTTCAACCAGGGCGATATTGGCCTGGAGCTGCACCAGCTGGTAGTAGTATTTTTTGATGCTCTGTGCCAGCTGCTTTTCATCAATCTCCCTGTTCAGCTTTTCCGTGCGGAGATTCAGATCCAGAGCCTTGATGCCGTTTCCGATGGCGGGGTTCAGAATAAGCTGGGCGCTTAGGTCGCCTACCAGTGTCCAGTCATCGTATCCCGTGGCAGGTGAAGGTTTATTTGTTTTGGCAACGGTTGTTGTTAAGCCTATGTCGGGGAGGAACGCATTCCAGCTGTGCCGGTTGTTCCGGTCCGCCTGGGATACTGTTATGTCCTGAACTTTCAGATTTACATTATTTTCCTTTCCCAGGGCTACCGCCTGATCTATGGAAAGGTCCATCGCTTCCGCTCCCAACAGAAAGGCGGAAAGGATAAAAAGGAAAGGAATAGCACGCTTCTTCATGAATTTTGTCTCCTTACGGGTGTCCGCCGGTGGGCGGATATTAACTCTATAGTCCTAATATAGACTTATCGGGAAGGGAATTCTATTAAAAAGTCACTAAGGGAAGATAAACAAAAAGTTTTAATTTGATTTATTGCGGACAAACAGGGATGGAAGCGGTACCACGCAGGCCCCGGTGAGACGTAGGGCGGCGCGGAGCAAGCCCGTGAGGCGAACCCTGGCCGTCAGGCCGGGGCCGAGTAGTTCAGCGGACAGCCCGGGCCCCCGGAGGGGGTGTTTGCCAAAGAAGAAAAAATAGATACAATGGGGGCTTACGGAGGAGTCTTCATGGCGGAATGCACGATTTGCGGTAAGGAAACGGAGTGGGAATATACCTGGGTGAAGGCCCGTTATCGGGAGACGGTTTCTGCCGAGCGGGAGGAAAAAATCCCCATTCTGGGCAGGAACTACCGGGCCGACGAGTCGCCTGAAGTGCGCAAGGTGGGAGAGGTCCGCCACTATTTCGAAAAGGTCGACGAGCTGACCGGGGGGCTGTGCGCAGAGTGCATGGCCCGGAAACGGAAGGACGACGGTTGGTTCCGGCTACCCTATTTTATCCTGCTGGCCGCGGCCGCGGGGGGAATGATTTTCGGGGGAGAGCATCCTCTGGTTCATCTGCTGTCCCTTTTTCTGCTTTTTATGACGCTGGTGGGGATCGCGATGCGAGTCGCCCGGTCCGTCAGCCATAACGATCAGATCCGCGTGGCCGAGGCGATGGAAGGGTATTTCCTGGACGAGGACAAGGGGGGCGACGGGGTCACCATAACCAAACGGGAATTTCTGTACCGGCCGGTGAAGAGTCCGGAGCGGTTCGTGCTATTCAGTCCTGCCGAGTGGGAGGAGATGAAGAGTGATGATAAGGGGATTTATTTAGCGTAGGAAAGCGGAGAGCAGAAGAAATAGAAGAGATTTACCACGAAGGGCACGAAACGCACGAATGGTCGGTGTTTACTGATTTGCTGGGTTGACTTGCTATTTTAAGGTAATGTTTTTTTAGCGGATTTCGTGTATTTCGTGGTTGGGTTTGGGAATTTGACGGTTTCGTCTGATCCCATTGGTATGTTAAGGGTTTACCACGAAGCACGCGAAAGGCACGAAAGGTCGGGATTTGCTGTTTGGATGGGTTTGGCGGTTAGAGCTATTGTTGCCGTGAGGTTTCTTTTTTAGCGTATTTCGTGTTTTTCGTGGTTGAGTTTGAGCTTTTAGCTGTTTGATGATTGGTTGTTATTTTACCGCGAAGCACGCGAAAGTCACGAAAGTTGGGGATTTGCTGTCTGAACGGGTCTGGCGGTTAGAGCTGTAGTTGCCGAGCGATTTTCTTTTTTTAGCGTATTTCGTGATTTTCGTGGTTGTGCTTGATAATGTGACGGGCAGGGTTTTATTGTTATCCCGGCGGATCAGTCATAATAACTCTTTCTATTGTAACTTTGGGATAGCTGCCGAAATTAACCAGAAGACCCAGTGAGCAATGGGAAATCTTCAGGTAGTTCATTAGTTGTGCTTTATCTCTTGATGACATGATCTTTTCTGATTTAATTTCCACAATAATTTTCCCATAGCAGATAAAATCACTGATGAAATGATGCTTAAGCACACCGTTTTTGTATTTTATATACATCTTATGCTGCGGTAGAAAAGGGATACTTCTCTCTGCTAATTCTTTTTCCAGGGCTTCCTGATATACTGATTCAAGAAAACCATGGCCAAGCTGGTAATATACTTCATAAATAGCACCTTGAATGGCATAGACTTCTTGTTTGAATAGTAACTTTTCCATTTGGTCTCCCCCAGTATAAGAGATGGGAAATTACCAAAATAATCATCTCTGACAGTATTATGGTAGGAAAAATCACCGAGAAGCACGCGTATTTCGTGGTTGTTCATGAATATCTGACGGGTCAAGTTAAATGATCACAGGCGGATCTGTCATGAGCGCCTTGAACATATTCAGTTTTTTTTCCGATGAGCCGCCAGTCATATTTTCCAGGTGCTCCCTCATCTCTTTTCTGCGGGATTCTTCCCGTTCCCAGGGGCAGCATGTGGGAGGAATAATAACCTTTTGCTCTTGAATCCATTTTTCCACGACAGCTTCCTGAGCCAGAATGAGGGGACGGATAATTCTTATATTTCTGCCTCCCTCAAGTGGATAGGTTCGGAGGGGGAGGAGGGGATCGATACGGCTTTGGTATACCAGATTCATGAGAAAGGTTTCCAGGCAGTCTTCCATATGGTGACCAAGAGCGACTGAAGAGAAATCCTCCTGTGACGCATAGGTAAGAAGAGCTTTTCGTCTGAGTCGGGCACACAGGGAACAGCTCATGCCTTCTTCCCGCGGATTCAGAGGTATCTCATGATAGGGAATGCCCCACTGTTCACAGAGCTTTCTGTTGCGAAGGGAGATATCCTCATTTTCCCAGGGCGCTTTTACGTGAACGGCCTTCGTCGTGAAGGGGATAGGACCGGATTGCCCCAGGGGAGGGAGAAAGCGGGCGAGGGCCAGGGAATCTTTGCCTCCCGAGAGGGCGATGAGGACCCTGTCCTCTCTTGTGACGAGATCATATTCGCCAATGGCGCGGTTGATTCTTTTAGGCAGCAGTTTGTCCGGTTTCATTTTCTCCCACAGGTATACCGATATCCGGATCTCCCTTGATGTTCCATTGGTTTTTTCTAGTCGGATAGGGAGGGCGGAATCGTGTTACGCAGATAGACATTTCTCTTTGAGTCATATGGCCGATTCCCTCCATTTCCTATGGTAAGAGAAAAACCCCTCAATGAAAAGGTTTTGCCTTCACAAGGCCTCTCTTTTTACATTAAAACTGATTTTTTCGCTAAATTCGGACATATGGAGACGGAAGACCTTGAGGAAACATCCCGTATCTGTTAGCTTTCTGACCCATTATCTATCACATAATTAAGGATTTCCCTGCTTTTTCATGAAAAATCACAACGATCTCTTTTTTCCCATCCTGGTTTCAAAACCGAGAAACCTGAAGAATGATGTATTATCGGGCCTGACTGTGGCTCTCGCCCTGGTCCCCGAAGCCATAGCCTTCGCCTTTATTCTGGGGATAGACCCCGTTATCGGTCTTCATGCCGCCTTTATGATGGGATTGATATCATCCCTTGTGGGAGGCCGGCCCGGGATGATATCCGGAGCGACAGGAGCGGTTGCCGTTATTCTCCAGCCTCTTGTCAAAGAGCAGCTGGAACAGGGGGGAATGGAAGCGGCCCTGGGCTACCTTTTTGCGGCTGTGTTTCTCATGGGTATTCTCCAGGTCCTCTTCGGGGTGCTGAAACTGGGCAAGCTGATTCGTCTGGTGCCCCATCCGGTCATGCTGGGTTTCGTCAACGGACTGGCCATCGTCATTTTCCGTTCACAGCTGGAGATGTTCCATCTTGAGGGGAATCTGGCTTCCCATGAGAAGACTGTCATCTGGGCCGTCATGGGAAGTTTGATTCTTCTGACCATGGCGATTAGTCATTTTATGCCTAAAATAACGAAGGCCGTTCCGGCGACGCTGACTGCACTGGTTGTCGTGAGCCTTATCAGCTTTTTTCTCAACCGCCGGGGAATAGAGGTGAAAACAGTCATCGATTTTGTCCATTCCAAGGATCCTTCCAAGGTAACTCTGGCCGCTTCGCTTCCCCGGTTCTCCCTTCCCGGCGTCCCGTTTACTCTGGAGACTCTGCGGATTATCTTTCCCTATTCCGTTCTGGCCGCTTCGGTCGGTCTGATCGAATCCCTTATGACACTGACTCTGGTGGATGAGCTGACTGAGACCAGAGGGCATGGTAATCAGGAGTGCGTGGGGCAGGGAATTGCCAATATTATCAACGGGCTTTTCGGCGGTATGGGCGGCTGCGCCATGATAGGGCAGAGTGTCATTAACACGAGAGCCGGCGGTCGGGGACGGACTTCCGGATTTACCGCGGCCCTGTGTCTCTTGGGGTTTGTCCTTTTCGCCGCCCCCCTTATTGAGCAGATTCCCCTGGCCGCCCTGGTCGGTGTCATGTTCATGGTTGTTATAGGCACCTTTGAGTGGTCAAGCTTCCGCATTATCAAAGGAGTAAAGACATCGGACGCCCTGGTGATTATTCTCGTTTCCGCCATAACTGTCATAATCAATCTGGCTGTCGCCGTGGCTGTAGGGATTATCTTCTCTGCTCTGGTCTTTGCCTGGGAGAAGGGAAAACAGATGGATGCCCGGGCCTATACGGATAAATTCGGGTATAAGATCTATCCCTTGACCGGCTCCCTTTTCTTTGGCTCGGCCCGTTCCTTCAGGGAGCTGTTCGACTTTGACGGCGATCCTCTGGATGTGGTAATCGATTTCTCCTCATCCCGCGTGTATGACCATTCCGGCCTGGAGGCCATAGGCTTTGTGGCGGAAAAGTACGGACAGGCGGGGAAGAAGCTCCATCTTCTTAATCTGAGCGAAGAGTGCCGGTCTCTGCTGAAAAAGGCTGATAATATTGTAGAGGTGACCGTTATAGAGGGGCTCAACCACCATCTGGCCGATGATGAGCTGGCCTGGGGACAGGGATTGAGGCTGATGGACCGGCTTAAAAAAAGAAACGCCCGGGGCTCCTTACAGGTATGAACTATCCCGGCAAAATATAAGTAAACGGCTTTTCCTCCCCTTCCATTCATGGTAGATTAGGAAAACAGGGGGGAATACATGAAAAACATAGGACTTCTGGGCGGGATGAGCTGGGAATCATCCGTCCATTATTATCGTATTCTGAATGAGGGAATCCGCGCAAAAATGGGGGGTGTCCATTCCGCCGTCTGTCTGCTTAAATCGGTGGATTTCGGCCTGATTGATGATCTTCAACATCAAGGGAAGTGGGAGGAACTGACCGAACTCATGATAAGGGAAGCCCGTAGTCTGGAAGAGGGCGGTGCCGATTGTCTTCTTATCTGCACAAATACCATGCACCTTATGGCTCCCCAGGTTCAAGACGCTCTTTCCATCCCTCTTCTCCACATAGCCGACACCGCCGGAGAAGCTCTTGCCCGGGACGGGAGAAGCCGTGTGGCCCTTCTGGGAACCCGGTTTACCATGGAAAAGGATTTTTATACCAAACGGATCAGGGAGAAATACGGAGTGGAGGTGTTTATTCCCTCCGATGAGGACCGGGAGACCGTTCATAATACGATATACGGCGAACTGGTGAAGGGAATCTTCAAGGATGAATCACGCCAGCGTTTTTCCGGGATTATCAATCGGCTGGCAGACGAGGGGGCGGAAGGCGTGATCCTGGGCTGTACCGAGATCCCTCTGCTTATCCAGCAGGAACACAGCGTCCTTCCCCTTTACAACACAATGGAAATTCATGCCCGCGCCGCTCTGGACTGGGCTCTGCAGGAATAGGAGGTGAATGACATGGGTGATAAGGAGACGAAATCAAGCATTCAGATAGGATTGCGGTCCTTTGTTACCGCCTGCGCCATTCTTCTGACCCTGATGGTATTGTCAGGGATTCTGACGAAGGTCATCCCTTCCGGCGCTTACGAACGGGTCGAAATCGAAGGACGGAGTATGGTTGTTCAGGACTCCTACCGGGAGACGGGGAAGCCCGATTATCCCGTCTGGCGCTGGTTTACCGCTCCGGCGGAAGTTTTCTGGGGGGACAACTGGCTCATGGTGATGGTTCTTTCCCTGTTTATGATCTTCATCGGAGGGGCTTTTACGGTAATGGAGAAGGGGAGGATCATCGAGTCAATCATGGCATTGCTTATAGACCGGTTCAGGAAGCGGAAATATCTCCTGATGGGGGTGATCATGTTCGTCATGATGTTTCTTGCCTCGGTTATCGGAATCTACGAGGCCATGATTCCCACCATCATATTTATCGTGCCCCTCTCTCTGGCTCTGGGATGGGACTCCCTGGTGGGACTCGGGATGACCCTGCTGGCCCTCTCCTTCGGTTTTTCCGCGGCGATAACCAATCCCTTTACCATCGGGGTCGCCCAGAATCTGGCCGATCTGCCCCTGTTCTCCGGCTCCTGGCTCAGGGTGATTTTCTTTGTTGTCATTTACTGCCTGGGATTTCTGTACGTCTACCGCTACGCCCGGAAAATCGAAGCGAATCCGGAGAAATCTCTGAGTTATAAAGAGGATGAGGCTATCAGACACCGCTATTCCGCCGAGAAGCTTCTGGCGAATCTGGCCCATGCTCAGGACAGAAAAATGAAAAAGGCGATCGTGAGTTTTTCCGTCTGCCTGGGACTGGCTCTGGCCGTTCTTTTTTTTGCCGCCCTTTCTCCGGGGATTCCCACGGATTACGCCTTTCCCGTTCTTTCGATCCTTTTCCTCCTGGGCGGAATCCTGGCGGGACGGGCTGTGGATATAAGAGGACTAAATCTCATGAAAACCCTGGGGCAGGGAGCATTGAGCATGGCGCCGGGGATTCTCCTCATCGTCATGGCCATGAGTATTCCCCATATCATGACCCGGGGCGGCGTTATGGATACGATTCTGTTTCGTGCCGGAAAGATAATCGGGGGAACGGGGCTCTATGCCGCCGGCTTTCTGGTTTATCTGCTTACCCTGATCCTGAATTTCTTCATTTCCAGCGCTTCGGCCAAGGCTTTTCTGATCATGCCGATTCTTGTCCCCCTGGCGGATCTTCTAAACCTTACCAGACAGACTGTTATTCTGGCCTTTGATCTGGGGGACGGCTTCAGCAATATCATCTTTCCCACCAACGCTCTCTTGCTGATCGCCCTGGGATTTACCAGTATCAGCTATACCCGGTGGATCAAATGGACCTGGAAGATTCAGCTCGCCATCTTCTCCCTGTCCATGGTCTTCCTGGCCTTTGCCGTGAAGATAGGATTCGGGCCGTTTTGACAGAGAATCGGCAGAAGGGAAAAAAGCAGGAATCTACTCATAGGTAGAATGTACAAAAAAGACTGGCCATATGCGTAAAACAGATATATAATGTCCTCTATTGCCGTATATCGAAGATATATCGATTTATAACGGAGAAATAATAAATAAAGCCCTATTGATAACTCAAATCAACCATGCTGCTGATGGGCAAATAGGAACAATTCTTTTTCCAATCGAAATTAAAAATGGGAGTTACAAGTGGAAAAAATTACTCAAATTATCAGTGCGGTCAACGGTTTCGCCTGGGGGCCGGTCATGATTGTATTTCTTGTGGGAACGGGTATTCTTCTGTCTCTGGGTACTGGATTCCTGCAATTCAGAAAACTGGGGACAGCCTTCCGTCTTCTTTTTTCAAAGAAACATGAGGGGGAAGGGGATATAACCCCTTTTCAGGCTCTGATGACCTCCCTGTCCGCGACCATCGGCACGGGCAATATCGCCGGAGTGGCCACAGCCATCGTTATGGGCGGTCCCGGCGCTGTTTTCTGGATGTGGGTTACCGCCGCCTTCGGGGGAGCCACCAAATTCGGAGAGGCCGTTCTGGCCGTACGCTACAGGGAAATCAATGAGAAGGGCGAGCAGTCAGGCGGACCCATGTACTATATTAAAAACGGCATGAAAGAGAAATTCGGGGGAAACTGGAGCTGGCTCGGCTGGCTGTTCGCCCTGTTCGGCGTGGTGGCTTCCTTCGGTATCGGATGTATGGTTCAGTCCAACTCCGTCGCTTCCGCCCTGAATCTGAGCTTCGGCCTTCCCGTTCTTATTTCAGGAATCGCCATCGCCGCTCTGGCCGGACTCGTCATCCTGGGCGGGATTAAATCCATTGCCGGTTTCGCCTCTAAAATCGTTCCCTTTATGGCCCTTTTCTATGTACTGGCTTCCCTGTTCGTTCTCGTTTCACGGGGGAATTTGATTCCCCAGGCTTTCGGAATGATTTTTTCCCACGCCTTCAACAGCAACGCAGTCTCTGGAGGTCTTATCGGTACGGTTATCCGCTTCGGGGTCGCCCGGGGCGTTTTCTCCAATGAAGCCGGCCTGGGAAGCGCGCCCATCGCCCATGCGGCGTCCTCCAATGACAACCCCTATACGCAGGGGCTGATCGCGTCTCTCGGCTCCTTTATTGATACCCTGGTCGTCTGTACCATGACGGCCCTGGTTATTCTGATATCCGGCACGGTTGCCATCGGATCGGACGGTCTCTTTCAAGCGGCCGGAGGTCTCAACGGTGCCGCTCTGACGACGGAAGCCTACAATTCCGTTCTTCCCGGCATCGGGCGCTATGTCGTTTCCATCGGAATCATCTTCTTTGCGTTCTCCACCATACTCGGATGGTTCTATTACGGATCCAAATGTCTGGAATATATCGCCGGGGTCAGGGCCGTCATCTTCTATAAAGTTCTGTATATCCTCTTCGCGCTGGTGGGTGCTGTTCTCAAAATCGGTATCGTCTGGGATCTTTCCGACACTTTCAACGGATTAATGGCTATTCCCAACCTGATTGCTCTGATCTCCCTGAGTTCCATTATCTTTGCAACAGCCAGGAAGGGAAGAGTCGATCTGGAGGATTCCCTGCCGGGAAACATGGCCGCCGAATTTTCCTCATAGAGCCTTAACGGGATGGATACCCGGTTCCCTTTGGGTCCGGGGATCCCCTATAAATGAACCGTACTGTGTTTTAACCGTTTATTGATTTTTCCTTAACCGATTAATAATGATTCCCTATCATTCTTTTCTTCATAATTTCGCCGGAAACCCGGCGCGGAGGAAAAGATGAAAAAATTGGGAATGTTAATTCTGGCCATATCCCTGGCCTGTACGGCTCTGTGGTCCAACGGAGCCGGAGATGCGGAAAAGGCTGATGCCGCGGCTGGTAAAGCCAAGGGGCCGGTTGAGATTTACTGGTGGCACGCCATGGGCGGAGCCAACGGAGAAAAGATCGACCAGATTGCGACGGCCTTCAATGAAAGGCAGTCCGATTACAAAGTTATCCCCGTGAACAAGGGGAGCTATTCCGATACGATGACGGCGGGAATCGCCGCTTTCCGTTCGGGTGAACAGCCCCACATCATTCAGGTATACGAAGTGGGAACGGGAACCATGATGGCCGCCAAGGGCGCTATCAAGCCGGTTTATCAGCTCATGGAAGAGGCGGGGGCGGACTTTGATCCTTCGGCCTATCTGGGAACGGTCACCGGTTACTACACCACGTCCCAGGGCCAGATGCTCTCCATGCCCTTCAACAGTTCCACTCCGGTCATGTACTATAATAAGGACGCCTTCGCCGCGGCGGGGCTTGATCCGGAAAATCCCCCCCAAACCTGGGAAGAAGTGGCCGAAGTCTCCCGCATCCTTGTAGATAAGGGCGTCGTATCCGCCGGTTTCACCACCACATGGCCTTCCTGGCTGATGGTGGAAAACTTCAGCGCCATCCACAATATCCCTCTCTCCACCCGATCCAACGGCTTCGACGGCATGGATGCGGAGTTTGTCTTCAACAAGACTCTCGTCGTCAAACAGCACGAAATGCTGGCCAAGTGGCAGAAAGAGAATATTTTCAAGTACGGGGGAAGACAGAGTACAGCCGGTCCCCTGTTCAATTCGGGCGAAGTGGCCATGACCTTCGGATCCTCCGCCGGATACTCCGGATACAAGCAGAACTGCGACTTTAACTTCGGAACCTCCTACCTTCCTTACTGGGCTTCCGACGTGGACGGCATTCAGAACTCCATCATAGGCGGAGCCTCCCTGTGGGTATTCGAAGGGCATACCGATGTGGAATACAAGGGTGTCGCCGAGTTTTTCTCCTATCTTTCCAGCGCCGAGGTTCAGGCCGACTGGCATCAGTTCACCGGCTACCTGCCCATTACCTACGCTGCCTATGACCTGACAAAATCCCAGGGCTTCTACGATACCAATCCCGGAACGGAAACCGCTCTGATTCAGATGACCACCAATCAGCCCACGGCTAATTCCAAGGGACTACGCTTCGGTAATTACAACCAGATCAGAGATATCATCAATGACGAGCAGGAAGCCATCTTCGCCGGCGAGAAGACCGCCCAGCAGGGTATGGACGATGCCGTTAAAAGGGCAAATGAGCTGCTCAGGCAGTTTGAGAAGGCCAACAGTTAAGGGAATACCTTCCCGTTAGTCATACAAAAGGGGAACTTGAGGGCCGCAGGGATTTCGTCTTCTTTGCGGCTCCGTTCTCTTGTCATATCAATTGATTTTACAGGTACTCCATGCGCGATAAACAAATTATCTATAAAAACAGAATATTGCCCTATCTCCTTATTCTGCCGGAATTCATTATAATTCTGCTGTTTTTTTTCTGGCCCGCCGCTCAGGCTTTTTATCAGTCCTTTCTGAGGGAAGATCCCTTCGGACTGAGTTCCACTTTCATTTGGTTCGAGAACTACCGGAATGTCCTGGGCGACTCCTTCTATCTGTTATCTCTCCGAACCACGGTTCTTTTCTCCTTCTGGATAACCCTTTTGTCCATGGCTTCCGGCCTGGCACTGGCCTGGCTCGTCTTTCAGCTGAAAAAAAGGGAGATGTACCAGACCTTTATCATCTGGCCCTATGCCCTGGCACCCGCCGTGACGGGAGTCATCTGGTTTTTCATATTCAATCCGACTCTGGGGGTTCTGCCCTGGTTTCTTTCTCTTTTCGGCCTGGGATGGGATCCCAAGCTTCTGGGAGATCAGGCCTTTCTCATGGTCATCATAGCCCTGTCCTGGAAACAGATCAGCTACAACTTCCTTTTCTACCTGGCCGGACTTGAGGGGATTCCCAAGTCCTATACTGAGGCGGCCATGGTGGCCGGAGCGTCACGGAAGCAGATCTTTTTCCTTATTATCAGGCCCCTCCTGGCTCCGACAACCTTCTTCCTTCTGACCATGAATATGCTCTACACGCTCTTCGATTCCTTCGGCGCCATTCACAACCTGACCCAGGGGGGACCGAACCATGCCACGGAAAACCTCGTCTATAAGGTTTATGCCGACGGTTTCATCGGTCTGAATCTGGGGAGCTCGTCGGCCCAGTCGGTCATCATAATGGTCATGGCCATCGGGCTGACACTCTTCCAGTTTAAATTCACCGATAAGGGAGGTCGTACATGAAAGACAAATTGGGGATTATCGCCATAAGAGCCGTGGTCATACTGGCCATCCTTGTCATGTTTTTTCCCGTGTACATGACCTTCGTGGGGGCCTCCCAGAGCATGACGGCCCTCCTTAAAAAGCCCGTCCCCCTCCTGCCGGGCCCCTATCTTCTGGACAATCTGAAAATCGCGCTTCTATCCGGCGCCCGTTCGGCGGGACAGTTTTCCGCATCGGGGCTGACCATGCTCAAGAATACCCTGATCATTACAGCGGGAATTACCCTGGGAAAAATCGTGATCAGCTTCCTGGCCGCCTACGGCCTGGCCTATTTCAACTTCAGGGGCAAGGAGGTCTTTTTCTGGATGGTGATCATCACCCTGATGCTTCCCCTGGAAGTGAGGATTATCCCCACCTATGAGATTACCGCCGCCCTGGGACTTCTGAATTCTTTCGCGGGCATCATTCTTCCCTCCATCGCCTCGGCCACGGCCACCTTTCTGTACCGGCAGACATTCAAGAACCTGCCCGAGGAGATTACCGAGGCCGCCATGATAGACGGGGCCGGCCCCCTCTCCTTCATGGCGAGGATTCTGCTGCCCATGACTCAGACCGTTACGGCCGCTCTGGTGGTTATCCAGTTTATCTACGGCTGGAACATCTACCTGTGGCCCCTTCTCATCACCACCGATCCCCAGCTCCATCCCATCGTCGTGGGTATCTACAACATGCTCAATGCCGGGGACAAGCAGGCGGAGTGGAATGTCATGATGGCGGCGACACTCATCGCCATGGTTCCTCCCATTCTTGTTATCGTTACCATGCAGAAGCAGTTCATAGACGGAATGAACGACCGGGACAAATAAAAATAAATTGTGATATACCGGTTCTTCCCTTATACTTTATTTAAGAATAAAGCATAAAGGGAAGGCCGGATGATGAAGAAAAATGTGGGATTTATATCATTTCGGATCGCCGGGACCGACGGTGTCAGCCTGGAGATCGAGAAATGGGCCGATGTTCTTGAGGAGATGGGATGCCGCTGTTTCTATCTGGCCGGGGAGCTGGACAGGCCGGAAGCGAGGTGCATGCTCTATGAGCCGCTCCATTTTCAGCATCCCGTGACAAGGGACATTTACAACCGCTGTTTCTCCCGGAGCGTCCGCCCGGAGGAGCTGACCGGAGATCTCCATACCTGGCGCAAACGGTTCAAGGAGGTTCTGTATGAGTTCGTCGATAAGTTCGAGATCGATGTTCTGATACCCCAGAACGCCGTCACCATTCCCCTCAATCTTTCCCTGGGCATGGCTCTGACCGAGTTTATCGCGGAAACGAATATTCCGGTTATCGCCCACCATCATGACTTTTTCTGGGAGCGGAAGCGATTTCTCACCAATTGCGTCTGGGACATTATCAATGCCTCCTATCCTCCCCATCTGCACAATATTCAGCATGTGGTCATTAATTCGTCCGGTCAGAATCAGCTGGCTCTCAGAACGGGTATCTCCTCGACCTTGATTCCCAATGTGATGCCCTTCGAAAAGGATCCTCCCGGAAGGGACGATTACAATAAAGACATCCGCCGGGATCTGGGGGTGGGGGAGGATGAGCTGCTTATTCTCCAGCCCACCCGTGTCGTCCAGCGCAAGGGGATAGAGCATGCCCTGGAAATGGTCTCCCGCCTCGGCCGCAAATCGGCCTTCGTCATTTCCCATGCTTCGGGGGACGAGGGATTCGAGTACGAGCAGAGGGTGCGCGACTATGCGAAAATGCTCAAGGTCAGGGCGATCTTCGTGGTGGATCTTATCCGTGATAAAAGGGGCACCACTCCGGACGGGCGGAAAATCTATACCCTGGAAGATATCTATCCCTATGCCGATTTCGTAACCTATCCCTCGCTTATCGAAGGATTCGGTAATGCGTTCCTGGAGACCATCTGGTTCAGGAAACCCATTCTGGTGAATAATTACTCCATCTACGCCACGGACATCAAACCCAAGGGGTTCGAAGTGGTGGAAATTGATGATTATGTGACCGACAAGACGGTGGAGGAGGTCGGTTATCTGCTGGATCACCCGGAAGAGGTGGAAAGAATCACCGAGAAAAACTACCGTCTGGCCCTGCAGTTCTACGGGTATTCCGTGGTGGCGAATAAACTCAGGTCCCTCATGTGCAATTTTTTCGGAGACAGGTGCCTGGACGATTGAAGGCGTAAAAGGGCGGAACCGGTAAATCGGCCCCGCCCCTTATAAGCTGAATCAGCCTTTCACGGCTCCGGTGACCATCCCTTTGATGATCTGACCGCTGAAGGCGAAATAGAAGATGATGATGGGGCTCATCGTCAGAAGAAGGGCTGCCATGATCTTGGGGTAGTCCGATGAGAACTGGCCGGTGAACTGTGTCATGGCCAGGGGGACAGTCTGCAGCCTCTGATCCTTCACCAGAAGCAGGGCAAAGACGAATTCGTTCCAGCAGAAGAATGTCTGTATGATGCCCACCGTTACAAGTATGGGCGTCGCCACGGGAAGGATTATCTGGAACAGGGTCCGGGAGAAACTGCTTCCGTCAATGGCGGCGGCTTCCTCCAGCTCCTTGGGCACGCTTTTGATATGCCCTTCCACCAGAAATATGGCGATGGGAAGTCCGAAAGCGAGGTAGGGGATAATCAGTGTGAACCACCGGTTGGAGATACCCGCGTTGTTGAACAGAACATAGATGGGAACCATCAGCGAATAGACGGGGATAACCAGTCCCAGAAGAAACATCACCTTGATGAGGGCGTTTCCCCTGAATTGGATTCTTGCCACGATATACCCGATGATAAAGCCGAAAATGATGATGAGGGCCAGGGAAAATACCGTGTTACGGGCGCTGTTCAGCATGGATGACCAGATATGATAATCCGGATTGGTCATGATTCTGAAGTAGTTGGAAAAGGTCGGCGACATGGGCAGACCGATAATGTCCGCATTGAAATCCCTTTTCAGTTTCAAAGAGGAGTAGAAGAGCCAGAAAAGGGGGAAAATGCAGGTGAAGGAAAACAGGATGAGTATACCGTTCAGGAAAAAGGATTGAACGGCCTTACCCGGGGTCAAAGGTGTTGCGTCACCGTAGGATTCTTTATCATTCATGATCAGGCGACCTCCTTCTCTTTGGTTATGACTTTTACAAGCAGCTGAGAGCCGCCAATCACTATCATGCTCAGGATAAATATGGCCAGGGATATGGTCGTACCGTATCCCATGTTCTGCTGGTCGAAGGAAATCTTGTAGCCGTAAAGGGCCATGACGTTGGAAGCGTTTCCCGGACCGCCGGCGGTCATGACGAAGATATGATCGAACACTTTCATATTACCGGCGATGCAGAGGGTTATACAGACAAGAAGGGTATTCTTGATGAGGGGCAGAACGATGCGGAAGGCTCTCTGGACGCCGTTGGCTCCGTCCAGTTCGGCCACTTCGAAGATCTCCTTGTCTATGGAGGCGATGGCGGAAATCAGGATAACCATGTAGAGCCCGATATACTGCCAGATGAGCGGTATGGACATGAGAGGCAGAACCAGCTTGGGTTCGTTCAGCCATACCTTGACCATCTCCGGTCTGCCGATTGCTTCGAGGAACCAGTTGATGATACCCCTTCTGTAATCGTAGATCATCGTCCATATGAAACCTATGGACACGGCAGAGATGGTATTGGGAAAGAAACAGAATGTTCTGTGGATGCCCTTGAGTTTAACGAGGCGGGAACTGATCATCAGAGCGAAGATAAAGGCTATTCCTACCTGGCCGAGAATACAGGTAATCACAATATACATATTGTGGTAGAAGGACTCCCAGAATACGGAATCCCTGATGAGTGCGGCGTAATTGGAAAAACCGATGAAGGTTTTGTTGGGACCGCCTTTCCATTCGAAGAAACTGTAGAAAAAGGCTGTTACCAGAGGTACGAATACCACAAAAATATAAACAGCCACGGGAATAAGCAAGTAGAGAAAAACTACTCTTTTTTTTGGCTTGATTGCTTCCGTCAGCACCTGAAACCCCTCTTTTGAATTGGTTAATTGGGAATATTAAACAGGAAATCCCGCCATGATTCATGGCGTGATTTCCTGGTCAAGTTTGATTAAGTCAATTTATCTGTGAAAGATCGGCTTAATAATTTTCTACGTATGCTTTCTGGGCATTTTTGGCGACTTCTTCGGGAGTGATGTCTCCGTTGAGCATTGTCTGAAGGTCCGTATTCAGGACATCCCAGACAGCGCTGGATACAAAGGAGTCGTAGATGTCGCAGGCTTCGTTGTCAACATAGGAGAAGTTGTAGAAGTCCTGGGTAAACTGGTCGAACTTGCTCAGGTCGATCTTTCCCACTTTGGTCAGACCGCCGAGGGCGTAGTTCTCTCCCACATAGGAAGCGTAATCGGGACCGGTGATGGTGTAGGCCAGGTTGATGGCCGCATCCAGCTTGGTAGGATCATTCTTCAGTTTGGGATTGATAGCAACGGCGTAACCGAGGCCGATATCGTGAGTCTTGTAGGCTCCGGTGGCGCCTTCGGGCTGGGGAAGAACAGCGAATTTGGTCGTGTCGTACAGATCGGTTCCCTTCAGGGTTGCCTGGATGTAGGAAACATCCCAGTTACCGCCGATGAAGGCAGCCGCATCGCCGGCGATGTAGAACTCACGGGCGTCTTCGTTGTTGACGGCGTTGAAGTCGGGGTTGAAGATACCGGAAGCGAAAATGTCCTGGGTAAACTTCAGGGAGTCAACGAAATCTTTATCCGTAAAGGCGGCGCCTTTCTTTTCGATCAGGGAGTGGAACCAGTCGGAGCCGGTGAAACGGTTTCCGATGGTGGAGAGGAAGCAGGAGTTGATCTGCCATTTGCCGCTGTTTCCGAAGGCGATGGTGTCCATGCCCTTGCTCTTGAAATAGGCGCTGGCTTTCTCTACGTCGGCCCAGGTTTCGGGGAAGGAGTCGAAACCGGCTTCCTTCCATGCAGCGGAATCGTAAACGACAACGCAGCAGGTACCGCCGGTCAGAACGGGAAGACCGTAGATTTTGCTCTCCGATGTGAAGGGGTAGAACTTGGAGCTGTCATACTGGGAAGCATAGGGGGATTCGTTGATGACATCGGTCATATCCATAACAAGACCCTGAGCCGCCCATGCCTTGGTATTCATACCCTGAAGCAGGAATACGTCGGGAAGGTCGTCGGCTGCGGCCAGAACGGCGATCTGTTTTTTGTACTCATCGTTGGCCAGAATATTCTGGACAAGGTTGATTCTTCCTTCGTCCTCGTTCCACTTGGCAAGCAGGGTTCTCATTCCGTCGGAACCGCCGTTACCTTCGGCTTCTTCCGAAGTTGAGTAGTGCATAATCTCCAGGTCGCCGGCGTAGGCGAGGCCGCTGGCAGATTTGCCGCTGGCAGAAGCCTTTGAAGAAGACTCATTGGCGTCCTGAGCTCCATTGGCAAACGTTACGCTTGCAACAAGAGCTGCTAAAGCTAAAATCAGAAATTTTTTCATTACAATCCTCCATTTCCCCGCTGGGAAAATAAAATAAACTTTGTTTCTTCCCCCTGGAAGAAACCCCTTATTCTTACTTCTTCATGGGATGCTTCTGAAGCTCGTTCTGAAGAAGGTAAAAATCATTTTTTCGTTTAAGATCCAGTGTATTCAACGTTTCCAGAGAGATGAAAAGCTTATCGAGAACCAGACCGGCCGCCCCGTAGGCAACCGTATTCCGTCCCATGGTTGAAAAGCGTACTTCGCAGTTGACCTTTGTGTCGTAAACCCAGTTGTTCTCGATGGCCTGGCTCAAGGCGTCGGGAAGAATTTTCCGGTACATATCAAGGTCGCCTCCGAAGAAAATCCTTTCCAGGTTGAACGTATTTGCGATCATGGCCAGGTTAAGGGATAACTCATCGATATAGGCTTTCATCAGCTCCGGATTATCCTCCGGATTAATCTGGTTCTTATACTTTGAGACGGCCTCTATCTGAAAATTTTCCTTGTTATGGCTGGAGAACACACTTTTAAACTCTCCCGCCGTCCCGTTGCTGCCGTAATAGAGCGTTCCGTTGATGACAATGCCCATACCGATGGCAGGCTGAATCATGTCATCGGTGAAGTGCTGCCTCTTCCAGAACTCCAGAAGGACAAAAAGAAAATCCCTGGGAGCGCTGCTTTTATGGAAGACCAGTTCGCCCCAGGCGGCGCAGTTGGCGTCGTTGTCTATAAATACCGGTACATTGAAGGCGGAGCAGATTTCCTCATAGAAATCGAAGGGCTCCATAATTCCCAGGGGAATGGAACCTTTGATCATGCGGTTTTCCGAATCAATGATACCGGACATACCCACTCCTATTCCAAGAAGGGGCATTTCAAGCCAGTTGAGATCACTCAGGGTGGACCGGCATTTATCCAGAAAAAGGGTTTTCAGGTTCTCTTCCCTGATATTCAGATTATCTTCACTTTTGGTAAAGAGAATGTCCCCCTGGATATTCACGGCCAGAACCGTATAGGAATCGGGGCGCAATTCAAATCCCAGTACATAACCGTACTGATCGTTTATACAGATTTTAACGGGCTTTCTCCCGCCCTTGGGACTGGCGGCACCTTCCGATCCTTCCTCTATAAGTTTCTGGTTGATAAGTTCATCGACAATATTGGTTATGGTTGATTTGTTGAGGCCGAGTTTTCGGGACAGTTCTATCCTCGTTGTCTTGCCGGTCATCCAAATCTCACGGAGAATTCTTGATGTGTTAATAATTCTTGATCGTCTTTTATTTATCATTTTCTTTTAACTGGTTAGTACAAAAAGCAACTAACATGGAATATGGTAACCCCTGTTCCAAAATATGTCAAGAAAAAATATTTACGAGTTGAAAAATGGTAAATATATATAATATAACATAATAAATAGAAATAGTAGTGGAAAATGGATTCTTGTGACTCGTGGCGTGAGAAAAGGGAAAATCCCGTCAGATGGTTCAAAAATAGATCAATCCATGGAAAAACGATTTTTTCCGAGATATCTGAAAAATGTAAAAAAAATCCGATTCTTCCTTTCTGGAGGCGAAATCCTATGGAAATATATACTCCATGTTGCTACTATGAGCCCCATGGAATACAAGGCATTAAAACAGAAATATGAGTTTCCCGGGGACTTCGTCTGGGGAGCGGCAACGGCTTCCTATCAGATTGAAGGCGCCTATAATGAAGACGGAAGAGGGCTTTCCACCTGGGATATTTTTTCCCGAGTGCCCGGAAGAATCGAAAACGGCGATACGGGCGATGTGGCCTGCGATCATTACCACCGTTACAAGGAAGATGTGGCTCTCATGAAGAAACTGGGATTGAAAAATTACCGGTTTTCCATCGCCTGGCCCCGCATCTTGCCTGAAGGGGAGGGCGAGATCAACCGGAAAGGGCTGGATTTCTACTCCGATCTGGTCGACGAGCTTCTGGCGGCCGGTATTGAGCCCCTGGTCACCCTATTTCACTGGGATCTTCCCCAGGCCCTTCAGGACAGGTATGAGGGGTGGGCAAGCCGTAAAACGGCCGAGCTTTTCGCCGATTATGTGAGGATTGTTGTCCGGGCTCTGGGAGACAGGGTTAAGCGGTGGGCCACGATAAATGAGATTATGTGTTTCACCATTCTGGCCCATGAGGACGACTGGCACGCTCCGGGAGGCAAAAGGGATAAAGCCTACACCAACCAGACGGTGCATAACGCTTTGCTGGGCCACGGTATGGCGGTAAAGGTCATCAGGGAGGAGTGCCCCGACGGCAAGGTGGGTATTGTCGAGAATCTGAACGCCCCCTGGCCCTACTACAGTACAGAAGAGGATCTTGCTGCGGCCCGAAAAGCCTGGAAAGACATGAACGCCCAGCGGCTCTTTCCCCTGTTTACGGGGGAATATGATTCGGACGGCTTCAGACGCCATGCCGGTCCCGTCCCTAACGTGGAACCGGGAGATATGGAGATAATCTCCCGTCCCCTGGATTTTATCGCCTATAATTACTACTCCTGCGCCCCCGTGAGGGCTGCAGATAACGAAGCGGGCTACGAGACGGTTCCCGTTCCCCGGGCCTATCCCCGCACGGCCATGGACTGGCCTATCACACCCGATGCCCTCTACTGGGCCCTTCTCTTTACGAGGGAATACTTCGGAGATATCCCCGTGTATATTGCGGAGAACGGCATGGCCGCCCCTGACCAGGTGGAAGAGGACGGTTCCGTCCAGGATACGGACAGGGTGGAGTATCTCAGAACCCACCTGCGCATGTGCCACAAAGCCATTGCCGACGGGGCCCTGCTGAAGGGCTATTTCCTCTGGTCATTCATGGATAACTTTGAGTGGGCCTACGGATATACCAAGCGCTTCGGAATTGTGAGAGTCGATTACGACACCCAGAAGAGAACTGTTAAGGAGTCCGGCCGGTACTACAGCCGTGTCATAAAGGAAAACCGGGTTCTTTAAAACCCGGTTTCCCCGGTATCGGTACTTACCCTACCAGTGCTTTGATGTGAATCTCCTTCCCTTTGATCTCTTCCAGGGGAAGGAGAGGACCGTCTATCTTCTTTCCGTTCCATTCCAGGATAATGTGATCTTTAGGGACGGCGCCGGGGGAGTTTTCCACGGTAATATGTATTTCCGTTCCCCTGAAGCGGCGGGTCACATCGAAGCCCTTCCACCCGGCGGGGATGACGGGTTTAATGATAAGGCCGTTATAGTCGGGACGGATTCCCAGTATGTACTGGGTGATGGCGTAATAGTTCCATGCCGCCGTTCCGGTCAGCCAGGAATTTTTTCCCTCACCCGGTTTCCAGGCCTCCTTTCCCGCTATCATCTGGCAGTAGGTATAGGGCTCCATCCTGTGCAGATCGGATATCTCCTCCAGGTAAGCGGGACAGATCTTTTTATAGTATTCGAAGGCCCGGTCACCCCGGCCCTCAATGACTTCTCCGATGATGATCCAGGGATTGTTATGGCAGAAAATTCCCCCGTTCTCCTTGTAGCCGGCCGGGTAGGTGCTGATCTCGCCGTACTCTATGCGGTATTCCGTAAAGGCGGGGCTGTTCAGGACGATGCCGTATTCGCAGTCTAGATGCTCCTTGACCGAATCCAGGGCCTTCCGGCAGAGCCCCTCTTTTTTTCCGATTTCCGCCATGGTGCAGAATCCCTGGGATTCAATGAAGATTTTGGCTTCCCTGTCTTCGTTGGTGCCCACCTTCTTTCCGAAGAAATCATAGGCGCGGAGATACCATTCGCCGTCCCAGCCTTGCTCCATTACCGCCTTTTCCATATCCTCAATATGCTTCAGGCACTTTTCGGCCTGATCCGGCCTGCCCGTCAGTTCGCAAAGTCTGACAAATTCCCGGCCGTAAAGGACAAAAAGACCGGCGATCATGACCGATTCCGCCGTGCCTCCCTCCTTGTTCTCCGTCGTCTGGAAGGATTCGTTCGGGTCCTTTGAGAAGCAGTTCAGATTGAGGCAGTCGTTCCAGTCGGCCCGTCCTATGAGAGGAAGCCCGTGGGGACCGAGATGATTGATCACATGGTTGAAAGAAGCCGTCAGATGATCGAAAAGGGGAACGGAATTCTTCTCGTCATTATTAAAGGGTACCGACTCCTCCAGAAGGGAAAAGTCACCCGTCTCCTTGATATAGGAGGCCACGGAGAGGATAAGCCAGAGCGGATCGTCATTGAAATTGCCGCCGATCGCGTCGTTTCCCCGTTTCGTCAGAGGCTGGTACTGATGGTAGGCCGATCCGTCTTCCAGCTGGGTGGCGGCTATATCCAGAATACGCTCCTTCGCCCGGTCGGGAGCCTGATGGACAAAGCCGATAAGGTCCTGATTGGAGTCGCGGAATCCCATCCCCCGGCCGATGCCCGTTTCAAAGAAAGAGGCGGATCGGCTCATGTTAAAGGTTATCATGCACTGATACTGATTCCAGATATTCACCATGCGGTCCAGTTTCTCATCGCCGGAATTCAGAACATAGCGGGAAAGAAGGTCTTCCCAGTAAACGCGGAGTTCTTCAAAGGCCCTGTCCACCGCTTCGACGGTGGAGAATCTCTCGATCATCTTCCGGGCCTTGCTTTTGTTGATCACTCCCTTGGATTCCCATTTCTCCTCTTCCTCCATCTCCACATATCCAAGGAGAAAGATGAAATCCCGAGATTCTCCGGGCTGCAGCTCCACCTCCAGATAGTGAGAGGCTACGGGAGACCATCCGTGGGCTACGGAGTTTCCCGCCCTGCCATTCGCCACAGCCTGAGGATTATCAAAACCGTTGTAGAGGCCTATGAAGGATTCCCTGTCCGTGTCATACCCCTGAACCGGGACATTGACGCTGTAGAAGGCAAAGTGGTTCCGCCTCTCCTTGTATTCCGTTTTATGGTAGATCGCGGAGCCGTCGATTTCGACTTCACCTGTAGAGAGATTTCGCTGGAGATTGTTCATATCGTCTTCCGCGTTCCAGAGACACCACTCCTGAAAGGAGAAAAGTTTGATGTTTTTGACTTTGTCCGTGTTGTTGGTCAGAGTCATTTTCTGTACTTCACCCCAGAAATCGTTGGGTATGAAAAAGAGGACTTCCGCTCTCAGGCCGTTTTTCTCCGAATCGAAGCGGGTGTAGCTCATGCCGTGGCGGCATTCGTAACGGTCCAGTTCGGTTTTCACCGGTTTCCATCCGGGGGACCAGACCGTATCTCCCTCTTTGAGGTAGAAGTAACGGCCTCCGTCATCCATGGGAACATTGTTGTAACGGTAGCGTGTCAGCCGTCTGAACTTGGCATCCCGGTAAAAGGTGTATCCTCCGGCCGTGTTGGAAATGAGGGAGAAAAAATCCTGGTTTCCCAGATAGTTTATCCAGGGATAGGGAGTCCGGGGATTTTCTATGACGTATTCCCTGTTCCCATCATCAAAGTAACCGTATTTCATGTAGCGTCTCCTTTTTCTATTACCCCATCGTGTGTATCTGCCGAAGGGTTATCTCTATTATGGTTTATCGCAAAGTCTTCCAGGCCTTCCCGGCCTCCCGGCAGCAGCGGATTCTGCCTGTCCGGATTGAATACCTCCATCAGAGGCATGACCGCCGCACCGTAGGACACGGCGTATTTTCCCCGCCGGGAGAGGGTGCAGCGGCATGATCCCATTCCCGGATAGGAACGGTGCCGGTCCAGAGCCTCTTTCATGAGTTCTTCCATTTCGGGCCAGTAGGGGCCTATGTCTCCGCCGAAACAGACTCTGTCCAGGTCCAGTGTATTGGCCAGAAAGGCCGTATGTCTGCTGATCTCTTCAAACAGATTCTGCCGGACGGCCTGATCCTTTCCGATTCTCAGAAGATCCTCATAGGCCAGGGTGAATTGGTTTTTCCGGTCCCCTTTCCAGCCCGTACTCAGGTACTCTCCCGCGCTGAACTGGCTTCCGTGGTAGACATTGTTTTTAAGAGAGAAGCCCATGCCCAGGGAAAAGCGTCCCGATTGCAGGTCCTCCCGGCTGAAGAGATCCGTCTCCAGGAGAAGAAAAAGTATGTTTTCTTCGGCCCGGTTCCTGTTGTCCATGATCTCTCCCCACGTACAGCAGTTGGCGTCATTCTCTATGATGACGCTGCAGGGCAGGGGAGGATCTATCAGCGTTTCCAGAAGGCAGTTGTTCCCTATGTCATGGAGAGCCGAATTAATGATTTCTCCCCTGTAGGGATCCACCATGCCGGGAAACCCCAGTCCCATGGCCATTATCGGGTAGGTAAGGGAAAAGCGCCTGTAGATATTATGAAGATTGTTCCCTATCTCGCGGCGGAATCTCTCTCCCCTCAGATCCAGGGGAACAGTCTCGTTTGATATGATTTTTCCTTCCAGATCCACCAGGGTGGCGACAAGGGCTTCCGGCTGAATCTCTATGCCCAGAAAATAGGCGTATTCCCCCCGTATGCCCAGAGAAAGGGGCTTGCGTCCCCCCCGGGAGGAGGCATTGCCCTCGGAGAGGGTTGCCAGGATGCCCTTTTTCTCCATGCGGTTAACCATATGGGTTACGGTGGATTTATCCAGTTCCAGCCTCTGGGCCAGCTGCTTGCGGCTCAATCCTCTGTTCAGCCAGAGTTCCCTGAGAAGGCGGTTGGCGTTGTACTGGGCCGTTATCTGGCTAGCAGGCATGAAGCGTAATCTTTATAGTTGGTTTAATCATTCAACCAAAGATAGCACAAAAAAATCGGCCGGTCAACTCAGTGTTGAACCGGCCTCAAGAAACTTAGCAGATCAGGGAAAAATCTTTCTGAAGGGGAGCCGCACCACCCAGTTCCAAAGCTCTCGGAACAGGTGCGGACCCGGCCAGGGTTGCTGTAAAGCGGCCCGACTGAAGGACCTCCTTTCCCTCATCGTCGAAGAGGGTTAAATCCTCCCCTCCCAGGGTGAAAGAAATCTCCTTCGTTTCTCCCGGTTTCAGGGAAAGGCGTGAAAAATCCTTGAGAGAGAAGAGGGGCGTTCGGAAAGGCCGGTCCAGGGCGGTCAGGTAGAGCTGAACCACTTCTTCCCCTTCCCTTGTTCCCGTATTGGTTACTTGCGCCGTCACCGTCAGCTTATCCTCCCTGCCGACCGCTTCCTTTGAGAGGGACATCCGGGAATAGGCGAACTGCGTATAGGAGAGTCCGAAACCGAAGGGATACTGGGGCTTTTTCTCCATATAGCGGTAGGTGCGACCCTTCATGGAGTAGTCTTCAAAGGGAGGGAGATCTTCCAGACGGGCCGGGAAGGTGATGGGAAGGCGGCCCGAAGGATTGATATCGCCGAACAGGATATCGCTCAAACCGTTTCCTCCCTCTTCTCCGGGATAGCAGCACCAGAGCACGGCGTCGGCCAGTTCATGCACTTCGTCCAGAATGAGGGGACTGCCGGAGATGACAACTACAATAAGTTTGGACTTTCTCTGGCTCACCTTTTTCAGGAATTCCAGCTGTTCGCCGGGGAGTTTGAGGTCAAGGCGGTCGCCCAGCATGGAGGAGGCGATGGAATCCCCCTCTTCTCCTTCCAGCCGCTGGTCCAGGCCCATGACGGCGATGGTGTACTCGTAATTGTCCGCCTCGTAAACGGCCCATTGGATGGGGTTCTCATTGGGATGGTCTATCATGACGCCCGGCCGGTATTCCACTGTCGTGCCCGAGGAAACCCGGGCGGAGATTCCTTCGAAGGGCGTAACGATGTGGGGGTTGCTGCCGTAATAGTTGCCGATCATCGCCTCTATGTTGGCCGCATTGGGCCCGAGCACCTGGATTTTCTTGATCCCTTCGCCCAGGGGAAGGATATGGTTGTCGTTTTTCAGAAGAACCACCGATTGGGCGGCGATTTTCCGGGCAAGGGAGCGGTGTTCAGGACAGTCTATGACGCTTTCTTCGATATTCTTCCAGGGATCTTCCCCGGGGGGATCGAACATGCCCAGTCTGATGCGGGACCGAAGGGCTCTCCGCAGGCAGGTATCCACGTCCGATTCGCTTATCAGCTTCTGTGCCAGGGCCTCCGTCATAAGGGAATAGGTGCTGCCGCAGTTTATGTCGCAGCCGTTCTTCAAAGCCAGGGCTACCGATTCTTCCGGGGTTTTCGTTATTTTATGGGTTTCGTGAAAATTCTGTATGGCCCAGCAGTCGGAAACCACATGGCCCGAAAATCCCCACTCTTTCCTGAGGATTTTCACAAGAAGGGTTTCGCTGCCGCAGCAGGGTTCGCCGTTCGTTCTGTTATAGGCGCCCATCACTGCTTCCACATTCGCCTTGGTTACCAGATCCCGAAAGGCGGGAAGATAGGTCTCCCGCAGGTCTTTTTCGTCTACCCGGGCGTCGAACTCATGGCGGAGGGACTCCGGTCCCGAATGGACGGCGAAATGCTTGGCGCAGGCGGCGGCTTTCAGCTTTTCCGGATGGTCTCCCTGCAGCCCCCTTACGAAGGACATGCCCAGCCTGCTCGTCAGGCAGGGGTCTTCCCCGTAGGTTTCCTGGCCCCGGCCCCAGCGGGGATCGCGGAATATATTGATATTGGGCGTCCAGTAGGTCAGTCCCATATATTGACCCCTGTTGCCTTCGGATACCGCCTTATAGTATTTGGCCCGGCCCTCGTCGGATATCGCTCCGGCTATCTCTTCCATCAGTTCCGCATTAAAGGCGGAGGCCATGCCCAGAGCCTGGGGAAAGATGGTGGCCCGCCCGGCCCTGGCTATCCCGTGGAGGCATTCGTTCCACCAGTTGTACGCGGGAATCCCCAGCCGGGGAATCGCCTTGCTCGTATAGAGAAGCTGAGATGTTTTTTCCTCAAGGGTCATCTCATTTATCAGGCTTTCTATACGCTCTTCCACGGGCAGAGACGAATCAAACCATTTTTGTTCCATAGGGACTCCTTTCAGTCATAATCAAATGAGCCTGGTTTACTGTATAAAGTCTCTTAATTATAGTGTTCCCCATTGAAGTCACACAGGTAACATATTATGATATTCTTGAGTGATATTGACATGGGGGAGAGTGGCTTGGGACAGGCTGATTTTTATTTCGGCTACCTTAACAGGGATTTCAGACGCCATTGTCACGACTGTTTCGAGTTTCACTATGTTCTGAAGGGAAACGGCTTCTTCCGGCAGGCCGGGGTGGATATTCCCTTTCTGCCCGATAGCTTTCACATCTCCCGGCCCGGAGAGGAACATGCCCTTATCATAGAAGGGGAGCTCACCTTCTATTATATCCAATACAGACCGGACGGGGATGATCTCCCATTTCTCCTGGGGCTGGAAAGCCATTACGCCGTTCCCCGGGAGAGCCGCCATGATTTTTCCCGTATGCGCCTGCTCCTGGGGGAAGAGGGCCCTGCCGGTAGGGCAGGGGAGCATCTGCTTCTCTCCTTTCTCTACTCCCTGACCGCCGGAACCCACAGCAGCCGCTTTCAGCAGAAACCCCTGATTCAGGCCCATGAGTATATGATGGAAAATCTCTCCCATAAAATCACCCTTCAGGAACTGGCCGATCACGTCCATCTGGAAAAACACTATTTCTGCCGGCTCTTCAAGGTGGGCGCTCATATGTCTCCCCTGGCCTATTTTGAGCGGCTGAAGATGGATGCCGCCTGCTCCATGATAGATCAGGGGGTACGGGGCTATCTGATCGCCGAATATCTGGGATTCTGCGACGAGACCTATTTCAGCCGCCGTTTCAGCAGGATTGTCGGAATGAGCCCGGGTGAGTACAGAAAGAACGGCCGGAAGAACTAGGCCTGCATGAAGGGATTGATCCGGATGGCGCTGGCGTAGAGATAGGGATAGGCCTCCTTGAGGTAGACAAGATAGTGAACCCAGCCGGCGGCAAGGTTGCGGTAGACCCTTTCCATATCGACTTTCAGATGGCTTCTATCCTGATCGGAGAGTGCCCTTCCTTCCCGCTGATTGAGTTCTTCCAGCAGATGGAAGACGCTCATCAGGCTTTCGGTGAAAAGTTCATGCTCATGAAGGGCCTGATTGGTGAGCATATTCATAATGAGAGTCAGCTTTTCTTCGATTTTCAGCCGAAAGGGGGCGTAATCCGCCTTCTCCAGATTCAGGCTGAGCTTCTGGGCGGTCAGATACTTGTTGAGGCCGTCATAGTCCTCCTCGTTCCAGTTCGCCTGTACTTCGGTCTTTTTCTGGTCAAGAGTGCCGTCATAACGGGACAGCATGGTCAACAGGGTACTGCCCAGCTCCTGGTAGAATAGGCCGACCATCATATTGGCTTTTTCCTTAAGCTGATCCTTTTCGCGTTTTTCTATGAATTTATCCAGTACGAAGGTGACGAAGAAGACTTCCAGGGGAATGAAGGCGATGTCTCCCCACAGATAGATGACCAGATGGTGGAGATCTTTAAAAATCAGTAAATGGATAAGGTGCAGAATGGCGGACAGGCCGATAAGACCCAGTCCCAGAAAGAGGGTTCGTCTTTTTTTCATATTTCTTCTCTTTTATCGATATGATTGGATTTCCCTCCGGCTTCGGCGCCGGAAAAAGGGGAGGGATAATAAAAAAGCCCGGGCCAGGACCCGGGCTCCAGTCAGCAGGACCGGTTTTTATTTCTCGTGAAAAGTGGCGGCCACGTTTTTCATTTCCACAGCCTGACCGGAATCGTCCTGAAGTTTCTTGTGTACCATGGCGGTAACACCAGTGGAGAGTCCGAAGAGGTTAATAAAACCTTCCGCATCGTGATGATCGTAGCTTGACTCGCCGAAGGAGGCCAGATCTTCCAGGTAAAGGGCGTAGGGGGATTTACGTCCTACCACCGTAGCATTTCCCTTATACAGGGAGAGACGTACCGAACCGGTGGTGAACTCCATGGTTTTCTTCATGAACTCATCCAGGGCCTGGCGAGAGGTGGTGTACCACTTTCCGGCATAAACCAGATTGGAATACTCGCAGGAAAGCATCTGCTTCAGATGAAGGGCGTCAAAGTTGATAGTGAACATCTCCAGGTCGCGCAGAGCCTTATGCAGGATGGTACCGCCGGGAGTTTCGTACACACCGCGGCTCTTCATCCCGACCATACGGGTTTCCACGATATCCACCCGGCCGATACCGTTGGCGGCGGCCACGGTATTCAGCTTCTTGAGCAGTTCAAAGGGAGCGACTTTCTCGCCGTTCATTCCCACGGGGATACCCTTCTCGAACTCAATGGTGATTTCCGTCTCCTCATCGGGAGCTTCCTTGGGGGATTTGGTCAGCTGGAACATGCTCTCCTGGGGTCTGTTCCAGGGATCTTCCAGATCGCCGCCCTCGTGGCTCATGTGCCAGATGTTCCAGTCACGGGAGTAGATATTCTTTTTGGAGATATTTCCGATGTTGATATTGTGGTTCTGGGCATATTCGATGGCGTCTTCACGGCTTCTGATATCCCAGATTCTCCAGGGGGCGATGACCTTGAGGTGGGGAGCCAGCGCTTTGTAAGTCAGCTCGAAGCGGACCTGGTCGTTACCTTTACCGGTACAGCCGTGACAAAGGGCGTCGCAGCCTTCCTGAAGGGCGAAATCAACCTGATATTTGGCCTGGAGGGGGCGGGCGATGGAAGTACCCAGCAGGTACTGTCCCTCGTAGATGGCTCCGGCACGCAGCATGGGGAAAATCATTTCAGAAGCCAGTTCGTCTCTGATATCGGCTGCCACGAATTTGCTGGCACCCGCATTGAGAGCCTTGGCTTCCATGCCCTCCCAGTTCTCGTCCTGTCCCACGTTGGTGCAGATGGCCACTACTTCGGCATTGTTGTAGTTTTCCTTCAGCCAGGGGATGATTATGGACGTATCCAGTCCGCCCGAATAGGCCAGACAGATTTTTTTGATTTCGTCGTTTTTCACTGTACTCATATAATACTCCTTTCGGCGATTAAGCCGATAACACTTCTTTTATAGATTCTTCGAGAAGGGCGATGCCTTCCTTAATTTCCACTTCGGTAATGACCAGGGGGGGGGCCAGACGGATCACATTGCTGCCGGCCCGGAGAATCAAAAGTCCCCGGGAGCGGGCTTCGGTGATGATATCCCCGATTTTTCCCGCCTGTTCCTGGTCATCCAGAGCGAGTCCCATCAAGAGACCGGCTCCCACCACATGGCACTTAAGGCCCAGGTTTTCTCCCGTTTTCCTGAGCTCTCCCGCAAGGATCTCTCCCTTTTTGCGCACATCGGCCAGGAATGTCTCATCGGTGAGGATGTCCCAGACATAGGAGCCGATGGCGGTGGTGACCGGGCCGCCTCCGAAAGTACCGCCGTGGTCGCCCAGATGAACCAGTTCGTTCACCTTTTCGGGGATCAGGGTGGCCGACAGGGGCAGTCCCGCCGCCAGGGGTTTGGCGAAGGTGACAATATCCGGCTTAAGCCCGCTCAGCTTGGAGGAAAAGATCTCCCCGCACCGGCCGAGGCCCGCCTGCACTTCGTCGGCAATAATCAGTATGTCCTTCTCGGCGCAGATGCTGTTGAGGGCGGCGGCGAACTCCTTCGTCATGGGGGTGCATCCCCCTTCGCCCTGCAGGGGCTCCACAATCACGGCGCAGAATTTATCGGTCAGCACCTCTTTCAGCTGCTCTACGTTATTAAACTCGGCAAAATGGAAACCCGGTGCCATCGGCTCATAGGATTCCCGGTATTTCTGGGTGGACGTAGCCGCCAGAGCGCCCATGGTCCTTCCGTGAAAACTGCCGGTAAAGGAGAGAAAATGGAAGCAGTCGGGGCTTTTTTTCCTCTTCCCGTAGATGCGGGCGTATTTCAAAGCCGCTTCATTGGCTTCGGAACCGCTGTTTCCGAAATGAACCGCGGCGAAATCGCCGGAGGCGACCATTTTTTCAGCCAGTTCCAGGGCGGGTTTGTTTGCATAGAGATTGGACACATGGATGAGTTTTTTCATCTGATCCGCCGCGATTTCCGCCAGATCATCACGGCCGTAGCCGAGGGCGTTTACCGCGATACCCGCCGCAAAATCCCTGTATCGATTCCTGTCCGCGTCATAAAGATAGATACCTTCTCCTCGGTCAAGAAGAAGAAATTCGGAAGCGTAGTTCCGGGGGTAGGGTGGGTTTTTGACGATAGACGGTTGAATCATAGGGGTTCTCCTTTGGCTGTAAGGGCGACAGGAAGCCGATCAGCCTTTGCATTATATTAAAGGGTAATTTCCGTACCCTTTTTATTCTCGATCATATCCTTAAGATCGCCGGAAGAGCGATAATCGGATATAACTATGGCCGAAACGCCTTTTTTCAAGGCTTCCAGGGAGGACTGCACTTTGGGAATCATTCCGCCGGTGATGATTTTATCTTCGATGGCGCTTCCGATTTCCCCTTCATCCATGGCGTGGATGAGGCGGCCCTCATTCAGTATTCCCGGTATGTCCGAGATAAATAGCAACCGCGAAGCATTGAGGGCTTCCGCCACTCCCAGGGCCGCTTCATCGGCATTGATATTGATGCCCCGTCCCTCATTGTCATAGGAGACGGAAGAGATGATGGGCATAAACCCGTTTTCCCAAAGCAGAGTGACAAGGGAGGGATCGCAGCTGGCAATACTGCCGCTTCTGTTCTCCTTTCCCAGGCAGGGGCCGAAGCTCTTTCCCGAGAAAAGGGCGCCGTCGCACCCCGAGATTCCCACGCTGTTCAGTCCGGCCTTGCGGAAGAGACGCACCAGGTATTTATTCATTTTTCCGGCCAGACCCATGTCCACGATATCCATCTCCTCGGGGGCGGTTATCCGTTTCCCGTCGGCAAACAGGGGTTCAATACCGTATACTTTCTGTATGGAGGAGACGGCGGCGCCTCCTCCGTGGACGAGAAGCATTTCATATTTCTGTGAGAGGGAAGCCATCTCTCCGGCAAGGGAGAACAGGGCTTTTTCCTCTTCGGCGGCCCGACCGCCGATTTTTATGACAATCCGTTCTTTATCAGCCATCTTTTCCCTGCTCCTTACGCCGTAAGTCCCCGGTCTTCGGGAAAACCGAGAAGGATATTCATATTCTGAACGGCGGCGCCCGAGGCACCTTTGCCCAGGTTATCGAGACGGCTCATGACAACGGCCTGGTCTTCATTGGCATAGACGAAAAGATCAAGCCGGTTGGTATCGTTGCATCCCTGGGGATGAAAGAATGTACCGTCGATGAAGTCTTCCTGGTCTCCCAGGGGCATAACGCGGACAAACTTCTCATCGCCATAATGATCGGCCAGACATTCATGGATTTTCGAAGCGCTGTTCACACCGTTCATTAGGGGCATGAAAAGGGGAACCGAAACAACCATCCCTTTATAGAAGGGGCCGACCATCGGCATGAAGAGGGGCGCTTTGCTTAATCCGGTCACGGCAGACATTTCCGGAAGATGCTTGTGGGTCAGTGAGAGACCATAGTGATGGGGGCCCTCTTTGAAGTCAGCATCGGTGGCGGGATCGGTATACTTCTCTATCAGTTTTTTTCCGGCGCCGCTGTAACCCGAAAGGGACGTACAGACCAGATCGCTCTCCCTGGGAAGAAGACCCTGCTCTACCAGAGGATAGACTGCGGCTATGAATCCCGTGGCGTGGCATCCGGGATTAGCAATAAAACGGGATGATCCGATCTTCTTCCGGAATTCCGGTGAAAGCTCGGGAAAACCGTAGGTCCAGCCGGGATGGGTCCTGTGGGCCGTACTGGCGTCAATGACGCAGGTTTTATCGTTTTCAATCAGCGATACCGATTCTTTGGCCGCCTGGTCGGGCAGACAGAGGAAGAGGAGATCGGCTTCATTTATGTACTGTTTTTTTCCTGCCGGATCCTTTCTAAGCTCTTCCGGTATGGTTATGATTTCAATGTCGTCACGTTGTGCCAGACGCTCGTGTATCATCAGGCCGGTTGTACCGACCTGACCATCAATAAATATTTTCGGTTTCATTTGGGCAGCTCCAGTTCGGGGACAATCTCTCCCAGGCAGGAAAGGAAATCCTCCTGTTTCACCCCTTCGGAAAGAATAATCAGTATGGTATCGTCACCGGCGATCGTACCGGTAATTTCGTCAAGATCCAGCCGGTCGAGGGCAAAAGCCACCGTATTGGCGTGACCCGGCAGGGTATGCATGACGACAAGATTGCCCGAAAAAGCCAGGGCAATATATCCTCTTTTAATATCATCAAGAAAATGCTCGGTGGTTTCCTTGTTCATTTTCTGATCGGGGAGAGTGTAATAATATCCCCGGTGTCCGTCGGAAACCTTGCCGACTTTCAGACTTTTCAGATCACGGGAGAGGGTTGCCTGAGTCACATGGACGTTCTCCTCCTTTAATAAAAGGAGCAGCTGTTCCTGGCTGGAAATCTTCTTTTCCGTAATGAGGTTTTTAATGATATTCAAACGCATTGTTCTATCAAACATGTCATATTTATTAACATAAAGCGTATAAATATACAATATGTAAAAATTGATAATTGGGAAAAATTACGGGAAAGTAGGAATAATTAAGTGTTATCCCGCCTTGAGCCGATTCTATAAGAAGAGTGGAACGATATGAATCAAAAGTCAATTATCACTGTTCGCCTGTCCGATGACCGGCTGACGGCCTTTATGAGTATAGATTTCGCCGCTGCCGGTGATAATCCTCCCGATTACCCTCTGTTGATTTCCCAGCTGGAAGCCTTTGATGTGACTTACGGAATTGACCATGAGGGCATTAAAAAAGCCCTGGAACAGCGGTCGGCCGAGGAGTTCATTGCCGCGCGGGGAAAAAAAGCCGTAAAGAGCACCCCCTCCTATATCAAAATCAAGAAAGTCCTTTATGAGAGCCGCCCCCCCGTGGAAAAGGAGGGGCATATCGATTTCAAGATGGTCTCTCCCTTTGTCATGGTGAAGAAGGGGGAAGCCCTTGCCAGAAGGATGGAAGAGATGAAGGGGGAAGAGGGGCGGACCGTTACGGGAGAAGTTCTGGAACCGGAAAAGAAGGATATAGAGATTCTGACTCCCGGAGAGAATACCGTGGAGAAAGACGGGGTGTATTATGCCATAAAGGCGGGACGCTTTGAACTGGATAACCGGATGTTCCAGATAAACGAGGTTCTCGAAATTTCCGGGAATGTCGATTACAGTACAGGCCATATCTCCTTTCCCGGCGACGTAATCATACACGGCCAGATAAAAGACGGATTCCGTGTCGCGGCGGGGGGAAGCATCCACTGCCGGGAAACCGTCGATGCCTCTGAAGTATTCACCCGGAAGGATCTGATTATCGAGGGAGGGATCATCGGGCGGAACAAAGGGGTTGTCCGCGTGAAGGGGAAGGTGGAAACCAAATTCATCGAGCACTGCCAGGTCGAGGCCCTGGGGGGGATTGCGGTTAAGTCTTCCATCGTCGATTCGGAAATCGCCACTCTGGGAGAACTGGTTCTGCTGCAGAACGGTAAGCTGATAGGCGGTACCGTCTATGCCGAACAGGGATTGACGACCCATACTCTGGGCAGTCCTTCCAACGGAAACATCAAGGTCAATCTGGGCATCTCCTTTGTCGAGGCCCGCCATTTGCTGGGGCAGCAGAAAATCCTCCAGGATATCCTCAAAAAGAAAAAAAAGATCAAGTCCATCGCCAGTCAGGAGAAAAGGGAAGAGCTGGAAGAGAAGGTGGAAAAAGCCATTGAGGCTATCCAGATAAGCATCTCCGAGCAGATTGCCCGGCAGTATACAACCTTCGATGCCGTCCTGAATGTCACGGGAACACTATTTCCCGGAGCGGTTATCACCATATGCGACCGAACGGAAATTGTGACGGAAAAAAAGGAACATGTTCAGGTCTATTACAATGAAGGAACCCAGAAAATAGATTATCGTCCGCTCTGAGGGGGAGGATAGAATAAAAACGGGCGGTCCAGTGTGGAACCGCCCGTTTTTTTATAGAAAGTACCGGTTTGAAAACCGGATCACAGATTCCTTAGAAATCTGCCTTATCTATGTTGATCACCTGATAGTTATATTTCTGTTCATTGATCTCGAAGGAGAACTTTTTGTTTTTCTTGTTTCCGAAAAGAGCGGCTCCAAAGGGTGAAACATAGGAAATGACCTTGTTGGCAGGATCGGATTCCCAGGGACCCAGAATCGTAAAGGTCTCTTCCTCATCCGTATCCAGATTAAGCAGAACGACCTGCGTACCGAAGGAGATCTTCTTGATATCCAGTTCTTCCGGATTGAAAACACGGGCTCTCTCGATCTCGTCCTGAAGTTTTCCCACGGAAATCTGAAGGGACTCCTGTTTCTCCTTGCCCGCCTTGTATTCGGCGTTCTCCTTGAGGTCTCCCAGCTCGATGGCCTTTCCGATCTCCTTGGAGTTTTTGGGAATCTCCACTTCGATGATATACTTGAGTTCCGCCTGTTTTTCTTGCAGGGCACCCACGGTAACGAAAAAGTTCCGGCTCTTGGCCTGGGCTTCCAGAGGTCTGGTATCCCGGGTGGCGGCAATCTTGAAGTCGGGGAATTTCTCCTCGATCTTTTTCTGCAGTTCCATTACGATCTTGGGATTGATCTCCTTTACGTCATGGATAAGGGAGAAGAGGCGGTAAACCGTGTCCTTGTCTCCTTCCATGATAAAGTCTTCCAGACGTTTCTCCTTGAAGAGGTAGGTCTCGATGCCGCGGCTGATCTTTCTGTTGTTGGTGGCATCCTTTTTATTGGCGATGTCCCTGTAGGTCAGGTCAAGGAGGTGGATCAGGTTGATCAGGACCTTCTCGTACTTGATTCCCGTGCTCTCCTGCCAGGCTTCCACTTCTGCATAGGTTCTGGCTACCCAGAGGAAGGCTTCCCGGTATTCGCGGTAACGCTCAACCACATCGGTGAGAAGCTTGTTGACCCGTTCTTTGTAACCGGCGCCCTTGAGGTCGTCGATGATGTATTTGGTCTGGTAGAAGGGGAAGATGGAGAGGTAAACCGCATCCCACTCTTCGATTTCCTGCCGGGTTCTGATAAGGAATTCCCGTCTCAGATCGGAATCCTCGATCTCCAGAAAGAGAGTCGTCACGTCTTCGATATCGGAGAAGAGCTCCTTGAAACCCCAGTTCAGGCCGGGATTAAGGAAGGGGAACTTTCTTGCCGTTTTGGTGACGAGAAGATAGGAGCAAACCACGTTATAGTTGACATTGGCCGTCTTCAGGTAGCCGACGAAGAACTGGAAAATCTCATTGAAGTAGTCCGAATTGGGGTCGGAGGCTTCCAGGAATTCCCGCATGTAGTTGATTCTCTTGAAAAAGTTCTTTTCCGTGCGGAAGCTGTTGTAGATTCTCTCTTCCAGGGACATGGGCTTGTCTCTGACAACGTAGTGGTCCATTTTGTCCGGGTCGTTTCCGAAGGCCGAATCGGTTTTCAGAATCTCCCTGGCCGTGCTGCTCCAGCCGGTCCACTCGCCCGGAGTGAGAATGGAGGGCACCAGTTCGGATTTGATTTTCTTTATGTCCGCGGTATTGTCAAAGCTTTTGATGATGGTCGTAAGAGCCCAGATATGGTCTCCCTTGATCTTGGCTTTGAGCTTGTCCTTGGGGAAAATGCTCTTGAGTACCCATATATGGTCTTTGGCCAGGCTCTGAAGGGCATTGACGGCCATTTTCAGAGACATGGTATGGTTTCTTTTTTTGGTGAAGTCGATGACGATGTCATCATCGACGATGGACTTGATGAGTCCAACGCCCCAGGTCTTATGGTAGACAAAGCTGCCCTGGTCAAAGGAAATGTGCTTTTCGAAGTCCGTAATAGCTTCGATGACATTTCGCCATCCCTGATTCAGGTTAGAGAGGCGGATATACTCATCCAGCTGGGAATGACCTTTGTACTTGTTGCGGTAGCACTCCACAATCTGGTTTCTGGCCAGGTTGTTCTTGGGATCGTAGGAAAGGATTTTCTTCAGAATCTCAATAGCCACGTCCCACTCTTCCTTGCCGAAAGTAGCGGGGTAGAGATCTTCAAGGAGTTGAACAGCCTTTTCCCCGTCCATAACGCGGGAAACCCTGTTCTCGATCAGAAACAGGAATTCGTACTCCTGCTCGCCGAGCTGTATGATTTTCTCCCAGATATCCTTGACAACGGAGAACTGCCCCTTGCTGATAAAACGGTGGATGGCTTTCTTGTAATAGTCAACGGCGCCTTCCGTATCCCCTTCCGCTTCCCTCTTCTCGGCAAGCTTTTTGACAATGGGGGCTTCTTCGTAATCAACATTGATCAATCTTTCCCAGATCTCGAATTTCTCTTCGTTACGACCTTCGTTTGAGTAGTATTCCTCCAGAGTTCTCAGGGCGTACTTGTTTTCGCCGTACTCCAGAACCTTCTTGCAAAGGAATTCCACGATATTCCACTTATGATTATCCACAAAGATATTGATGAGATGAATCATTCCGGAATCGTCAAGCTGCTGGTGCTTGAGAGTCAAAAGTCCGGATATGTAGAGTGAAATGATGCTGTTCTTATTCTTTTCCAGCTGCTCCCGGCAGAGCTCCATTACTTCCTTTTCCAGGTCGCTGCCGAAAACTTCCTCGAGAAGTTCATCGAACTCGTTGAAATTATTGATGGTGTAGCTGGACAGGGCCGCTCTGGTCCACTGTTCTTCGTTCAGCATACCGTTAACTTTGGCTTCAAGATCCGACATGTGCAGACATCCTCCTAATATTTAACTGATGTATAATTTAAAAATATCCGGATCCAAGAGCTCAATTCTCTTCATTATATCCTCTATCTTCTCCCGCTCCTTTCCCGAAGACAGGTAATAATCAATTAATAGAAAATAGCGGTAGAGCAGGCGGGGTATGATCCGCCACTCCTTATCCGGTGATTTTAATTCGCTTCTTAATCCGTAAATCGACTGCCTGAGACGCCCTGCCTCAAGCTCCTTCATTTCCCGCTTTACATCGAACACTTCGTAAAGCACCGCGTAGACGGGAATCCACTCCTTGACCTCGTTTTCGCTGCTCTTCCTCTCTCTTACCTTTTCAATCAGTCGTACCATATAGCCGGACTGTATCATTTCCAAATCTATTCCCTGCGGGTCTAGATAAAAGGCTTCCCGGAAAAGAACCTTGGAGTAATCTATTTCATTCAGAAGACCGTAGCAGTCTGCAAACTCCGCCATGATCTCCGCTGAATTTCTGTTAAAACGGAGGGCTTCCTCCATCTGCCCGAGGGCATCATCGTACCTGCCTAGAAATTTACAGCACCGTCCCGTCCTGAGAAAAAAGGACGAATCGGAGCTGGAAAACTGGGCTTTCTGCCTGTTGTAGGAGTTCAGAACTGTACCGAATACCCACTTCTTTACGCCTTCCGCACCCCTCTCGAAAGAGAAGGATTCCTGCCGTCGGACGAAGGCGGCGAACCGAAACCACTGGGCGTACAGATAGTCTGCCCGCTCCACTTCCTCGGCTATTCCTTCAAGCTCTTCCAGACGGGATAACCAGAACGCGGCAATTTTGAGTCCATCGCTTACATGAGGATCGTTCAGATCTTCAGTCAGCATACGGCCCAGGTACGCCTGCGCTTCCAGGAATTCTCCCGCTTCAAGCAACATGATGACCTGATCATTAGACTTTTTCTGCGCCATCATCCTTCCCATTATATCAGAGGTGTAAAGAAATGGGAAGACTGTGAACCGGCTAATTCCCCTTGCTCCGTCGGTTTATTTTCCTTAGAATAGGCCCATGCGGTCATTTAACTGGGAGAACTCTCCCCTGGATAGAAATATTCTCCTGGAAGCGTCGGCGGGGACGGGGAAAACCTATACCCTGGAAAGGCTTGTGATGCGTCTGGTCACGGAGAGGGAAATCCCTCTGCCCCGGATTCTTGTGGTCACGTTCACTAATATGGCCGCCCGGGAGATGCAGGAGCGTATCGGCCGTCTTCTGAGCCGGGAGAGGGAATCAGCCGAGGGCCGAAAGGGAGAGCTCCTGCGAAGGGCGGTGCGGGACTTTGACCGGGCGTCGGTCTTCACCATCCACGGTTTCTGCACCCGGGTTCTTCAGACCCTGCCCTTCGAATGCGGCCTGGCCCCCGGAACGGAAGTAGGGGGGGAGGACGAGCTGACCGGCCGCCTTGTTCAGGACTGGTTCCGTAAAAACGAGGAGAGGAACGATCCCTTTCTCCTTCAGGGATACCGGGCGGCCTATGACCGGAACAGGGGATTCGCCCCCCTTCTGAAAAGCATAGAAAACCATATCGCCTCGGAAAAGCTGAACGGCAGCTGGAGCCTGATCCCCGGGGAGGAAGCGAAGGAGTTCTGGGAGGAGCTCTGCCTCAAATGGGAGCAGTCTTCCCTCTGGGAGAGCGCCTGCCGGCTGGCCTCTTCCTGCCGCGGGCTGGGAGAGCCCGGACAAATGTCGGGGCTTCTGAAGAGGGACGGACTGGGCAAACGGCTCGGACCCAAAACGGAAGGACTCTTCTACAGTCAGCTGGCCGATCTGGATAAGGGGAAGGACTGCTACGATTTCTTTACCCTCCTGGACGGCAAGAATTCCACCTTCTTTACCCAGCTCTCCCAGGCCGCCGACGAGGATTTCTCAGGAACGTCGGATTTTACGAAGGCCTTCTCCGCCTTCGCCCTCTCCCTTCCCGGCGAAGTCTGGGAGCAGAAAAGCGTCTCCTCCCTCCTCGCCGGCCTGGCCCTGCTCTTTGAATTCCAGTGCGCCGGAGAGATTATCGCCGAACGGAACAGGGAACGACGGGGCACGGGGCAGCTGACATTCAACGATCTTATAGACATGGTTCACGGCCTTCTGGCGGGACCGGAGAGCAAACCGGCCCTTCTCGATGCCCTGACCCGCCGCTATCAGGTGCTGCTTGTGGATGAATTCCAGGATACGGACTTTCGGCAGTGGGAAATATTCTCCCTGCTCTTCGGAGGAAAGGGGAAAAACTTCTTTCTCATAGGAGATCCCAAGCAGTCCATCTACCGGTTCAGGGGAGCCGATCTGAATGTGTATCTCGATGTAAGAGATTCCCTTCCCGAAGAGAACCGTTACCGGCTGGACAATAATTTCCGTTCCCATCCCCTTCTTCTGGACGGCTTCAACAGACTCTTCGCCCCCCTCTTCGGGGAGGAAGGGCGGCCCGGTTTCATCGGCTATTCCCCCGTAGGGGCGGGGCGGGACGATATAGGCCTGCTCCTGGAAGGGGAGGTTCCCGTTCCGCCTATTGATTTTCTCCGTCTGGAGGGGGAGCCGGCCAACCGGGAAGAGGCTGTCGAACTGTGGCTGAATGCCCAGGCCGACCATATTCTGGATCTGCTGAGCGGTCCGGGCCATACCCTGAACGGGAAGAGGGTCCGTCCCTCCCATATCGCCGTACTGCTGGAGAACAATAAGCAGTGCGTGCGGTTCCAGGAACTTCTTTCCGACCGGGCCGTTCCGGCGGTCATATTCCAGGAAAGGGACGTCTTCGACTCCCGGGAAGTCTCCCTACCCCTGATGTTCCTGGAAGCCATGATCGGCCGTGACCGGGGTGAGTCCCTGAAGCGGCTTCTCCTGTCCCCTCTGGTGGGACTTAATCCGGCGGAGATGCTTTTTCTGGAAGACCGGGGGTATCTGGACAGTCTGATCCTTCGTTTCCGCCTCTATCGGGAGAAAACAGACCGGGGCGATCTGATAGGCCAGTTTTACCGCTTCTGCCGTCTGGGAAAGGATATCGCCCGCTTCCTGGCCGAAGGGGACGCCATCGATCCGGACAGAGCCGCCTATCTGGGAGAGAATTTCCTCATCCGCCTGATGAGGGACAAGGGCGGGGAGAGACTCTATACCAATCTGCGCCATATACTGGAAATCCTCCATACCGAACAGCTGCAGAAAAGGCTGAATACGACGGAACTGCACCGGTTCTGCCGTTCCGAGCTCTACCATTCCCACGGGGACGAGACCTTTCAGGTGCGCCTGGACCGGGACGGGGAAGCGGTCAGGATTATGACCCTGCACAAATCCAAGGGACTACAGTTCCCCCTGGTTTTTTTCGGAGGCGGTCTTTACAGTGAAGTCATCAACAGGAAAAGCTCCTTTTATACCTTCCACAGGGGGGAGGCCAACTGGTGCGATTATCTCAAGGGGCAGGAGAACGGCGCCCGGGCCCGCCGGGAGGAGTGGGAGGAGAAGAAGCGCCTCTATTATGTAGGGCTTACCCGGGCGGAATCGAAACTTTTCCTGCCCCTGTTCGAGAACTGGGACAACAACTGGCTCTCCTGGTTTTACGACCAGGTCTCCTCTGCGGAGCTGGCAGAAACGGACCCCTTCGAAAAGAGCATCCTCTCCCTTCCCGGAGGAACGGCCCAGAAAAGCTGTGAAGCCCTGGCCGCCGCAGAGCCCGCTCTCTTCCGGATCGTCTCTCCCTTTCCCGGAGAGGGACGCTATACGTCCGCCGACAGATCCGAGCCTCTGGAAAAACCCGTGCTTCCCCCGCTGAAACTGAATGAAAGATATCCTTCCCTCCTAAGCTTCTCCTCCCTGACGGATGAGGGTGAGAAGAGCGGGGATGCGGTCCATGACGAGGAGAGAGCCCAGGAAGCCGATTATGATGAGGGCCGGGACGATCCCGAGGAGGGGGAGAAGGAAATTACCCCGGAAAACATTCCCGGCGGTACCGGTCTGGGAAACCTTGTTCATGCCCTTTTTGAAGAGATTGATTACAGGATGGCGGATACGGGGCTGAACGCTTTCGAAGAATCGGAAGAAGCCGACGCCTTCATCCGGGAAAAGGCCCTCTTCTATTTCAAGTCGGACTGGTTCCGCCAGTTCGGACGCACCGTCAAGCATATGGTCTGGAATACGCTGAACGCTCCTCTGCCCATGGAAGGTGAGGAGAAGAAAACCCTCTGCCTCAAGGATCTGCCTGCAGATAAACGCCTTCATGAGCTGGAATTTCTCATTAAAATGAGGCCCGGGGGGCAGGTAAGCCTCGATTCGTTTTTCCAGACCACATCCCGGGGGTATCTGAAGGGATTTATCGACCTGATTTTTTTCCATGAAGGACGCTTCTATATCGCCGACTGGAAAACGACCCGATGCGCAGCAAACGACCGCCATCCCTACGGTGAGGAGTCGGTCCGGGCCATTATGGATGACCACCGCTATCATCTGCAGTACTGGATATACACGGCTGCCTTTCATCTGTTCATGGTCCGAAGCCGTCCCGATTTCGATTACGACAGGGATTTCGGCGGCATCTTCTATTTCTTCAATCGGGGCATGAAACCCGATTCTCCGGGCAGGGGGGTCTTTTTCACCCGGCCGGGGAAAGAGGACCTGATCCGCTTTTACGAGAACTTTACCGAGGAGACCTGCCGTGAACTTTAAGGCTCTGTATAATCCCGCCCGGGAGGAGGGTGCCGAGTGGTACCAGATTTTTCTCGCCGAAAGGCTGGCCGGAGAAGCCGGAGGGGAAGGGGAGCTCTTCTTTTTCCTCCTCTCCCTGTTCAAGGAGAATGAATCGGGCCATCTGAGAATCGAACTGAAGGAGGAGGAGGGGGAACTGCTCTCCCGGTATTCTTCCTTCTTCCGCTCTTCCCTGTCTCCCTTTGTCATTACGGAGGACGGCCGTTTCCTCTATACAAAACGAAGAAAAGCTCAGGAGGACCGTTTCATCGAACTGCTGAACGCCCTGCTTTCCCGCCGGCCGGAGCCTCTTGTTTCCGATCTTGACCGATTTTGGGACCAGGCGTCCGAAGGGATAGAGCCCCCTTTGACTCCCGAGGTGATGAACGGCTGCCGGCAGGTCAACGGCAGGGCTTTCTATATCATCACCGGCGGGCCCGGAACGGGAAAGACCACCGCTCTTTCCGGAATCATCCGCGTTCTGAACCGGGCGTCGGAGCTGGCCGGCAGACCGGCTCCGAGAATGGCTCTGGCCGCTCCCACGGGAAGGGCCGCCAAAAGGATGGAACAGAGCCTGGGTGCCCGGGGAATCGCCGGGACGGCCAGAACCCTCCACAAGCTTCTGGGGATCTCCTTTGACAAGGGCACTCCCCGGTTCGACCGGGAGAATCCGCTGCCCGCCGACCTCATCGTTGTGGACGAGGCTTCCATGATAGACCTCCGCATGATGACTCTGCTGTTCGACGCCCTGCCTCCCGGGGGGCATCTCCTTCTGGTGGGCGACAAGGATCAGCTTCCCTCCGTGGAGGCGGGGGCTCTCTTTTCTGACTTTCTCTACCGCTCCGAAGAACCGGGGCACAGAATGGGCGACCGGATTCTCATGCTCCGCAACGTCTACCGCTCTCACCGGGATATTATCACCCTGGCCGGCCATATTATCGAGGGAAGGAAGGAAGACGCTCTCGCTTTTCTTAAGAATGAGGCGGGGGGCGATATGGTACAGTACCGGCACCTGCCGGAGAAAGCGGAAAGCCTTTACCGGGAGATCACGGCCTTCTACCGGAGCGGTCAGCCCCGGCAGACCGACGGTTTCCCCTGGCCTGTGAGCCGCTGGGAAGAGGGCAGGAAAGAGCTTGACCGATGGTTTGAATTCTATAACGAGAGAATCATTCTCTGCCCGTCGAGAAAAGGTCTTATGGGGGTGGAAAGGCTGAACAGGGAGATCCGGGACCGTCTCTTTTCCCGTTCCCTTCACGGGATTCCCCTCATGATGACAAGCAATGACTACGAACTCGACCTCTATAACGGAGACAGGGGTATTCTGTTTCTCCTCGCGGGAGAGCCCCATGTCTTCTTCGCCGACGGGGAGAATTACCGCCACATACCCCTTGCCTATCTGGAGGAGTGGGAATACAGCTGGGTGCAGACCATCCACAAAAGCCAGGGGTCCGAGTTCCGGGAAGTCTCCGTTATTCTGCCCGAGGGGGCCGAAAGGCTGCTCTCCCGGGAAATCCTCTATACCGCGTTAACCCGGGCGAAAGAGAAGGTTTCCCTTTACAGCAGCGATGAAACGGTGAAACTCTGCATCGGCAGAGGAGTCTACCGGAGCTCACGGATCAAAGAAGTTCTTTCAGCTGATCCTTCGCCTGCCTGACGACTTCGTTATACTGGCCGTCCATGGCGGCCTGCTGGTTCTGGAGAATGTTCATGAACTCCGGATCCTGTTCGGGCCTTAACCGGATATCTTGACCTGTCTGCTCTCTCAGCTGGGCTTCCTTGCGGCGCAGCTGCGGCTCAAGCTGGGCAGCCAGAGACTCCATGAGCTGTTCCTTGGAATCCAGGTACTGGGCAAAGAAATTCTTCAGCTGACCGAAAAGGGATGTGAGCATCTCCTGTTTGTCCGGCGTATCCATGAGCCGGGAAAATCCTTCCTCAAGGCGTGTCAGTCCCGCCAGCTCCTCATTTACACGGGGAAGCTTCAGGTTCAAGAGGAGCGTCTCTATCAGAACCGAACGGAAATGCTCTTTCTCGTCATTTCCCTCCAGGGCCAGGGGGCAGTCTTCCCCGCTCAGAAAACGGGCAGCCTGCTTTTTCGCTTCCTTCGCCGCTTCCGCCCGGTGCACGGCGCCTCTGTCCGCTTCGACGTTGGCGGTTTTTTCCATGGCCAGCTCCAGGGCCGATTTGATTTTTGACATGCTACAGATTCTCCCTCTTAATATATCGGATCTAAAGGCACTTCTTGAGCCTGTAGATCAGCCGCCCCTCAAAGGATTCCCCCTCCTCCAGGTAGGGATAAAGGGAATCGGGAATAAGGGAACGAACTTCCTGACTGATAACCAACTCGTCCCGGCTCTCCTTGCGGCAGGCCATATGGAAGAGTGTATTAATGGAATCGGAAACGATGCTGCCCGTCTCGCCCCGTTTTCTGAAAACGGTGGAGCCCAGATGGAGGGCCAGGCGGAATGTCGTTTGTACTTCGTAATCGCTGAAACGGCTGATCCTTCTGTTCAGGTAGCACTCCATGGCCGCTTCCATGGCATAGAAATTCTGACCGTTGAAGGGAAACAGATAGACCCCTCCCCAGCCGTTCCAGAGCCACTGATAGCCGTACCAGGCGTCCATATGCTCGTTCAGCCACTCCATGAACTCCCGGTTGAACCGTTCCGCCCCTTCCTGCCCCAGGATCTCCTGGACACGCATCATATCGTCGAGGCCTGCGTAAAGCATGGCGAAGACATACTCCTCGCCCTCTTCTATCCCGTCCCAGTCTACTCCGGAATAGGGAACGGAGCTGTCCAGGTCTTCATTTATATAACGCCTGTCAATAGGATTAAGACGCTGAGCCTGTTCGAGCCTTTCCCGGCTGATGCCTTTCTCCAGAAGCTGGGCGCTGATGTAATCCACCGCTCCGTAATGAAAAAAGTAGGCCGGATCTTCCGTGGGGGCCAGTCCCTCCACAACGGCGAAGCGCAGGTCGTTTCTGCTGCTGAGGTAGGAGAAGTGCTGATTCAGGGCCTCGTGGCTGTGACCTTCCCTGTCCAGATAGATCACGGCGCCCCTGACCTGACGGCAGATCTCCCTCAAGTTGTCGGGATTATGAAATTCCAGCGGTTCGTAGCCGCTCTCCATGAAGCATTCTCTTATCGGCTCCCTGTCTGTGAACACCAGATATTTCATCGGCTGTTCTCCCAGCATAGGCGGTAATTGTAGAGCTGCTCCCGCCCGGAAAGGTTAATGCTCCTGAAACCGTCCAGAACGGGGGAGGGCAGGTGGCTGAATACTTCCTGGGAAATGGTGATGCTGTCCGGATCGGTATGCTTCTCTTCCAGTCGGCAGGTGTCCTTGACGGTTTCGGCCTGTTTGATCTTCTCTTCGTTCTCGGTGAATTCAATGGGGCCTGTCCTGATAGCCTGGCGCAGCTGAATGGGGCGGTCGAGTCGGTTGGAGAAATGGTTGAACAGAAACAGACGGTGGAGAATCTCCATGGCGCTGTAAACGGCCTGTTCGTTGCGTGAGCCGTGATAGAAGGCGCAGATGGCTCCGTCCCCTTCCCAGCTCCAGACGCGGCCCAGCCGGAGATTGACGATTTCCGTCACGTCCTGTCTTATCAGGGCGAAGGTTTTTTCAATGATATCCTGATCATTCTGACGGACCATTTCGGTATTCTTCACCAGATCGAGCTTGAGGATGGAAAACGTGCAGGTTTGTCCCTCCCGAAGAACGCTCCAGTTTTTCGTAATGCTTCGGCGCGAGTCCTCCACGAAAGAGTCGGTATCTCTGTTATAGATGATTCCCTCTTCGGCCATCTGCTGGATGACATAGCCCAGGCGGGGAAAATGATATTTTCTGCCGTGGATTCCCTTGGTTTCCGCCTGCGCCATGAGGGATATCAGATCGGGAAAAAAGTTCCACTCCCTCATATCGCGGACAATCTGCCTGGCTCCGTCTCCGTGGGGCACGGCGTTATGGATGGAAACGCCCATGCGCTTGTGAAGATCATACTCCGGCACAATGCGTCTCACAAGGTGAATCATCTCTTTCTGGGTCATGCTTCGGGATAAACCCTTGACCACATTGTTAAGCATGCTCTCTTTAACTCTCATAGGACTTGGACAAGATTATCATGAAAAGAAATGGTTGTCGAGCGACCGGAGAGGTCCCGGATATGAGAATTTCTCTTATATTCTTTTTTCAAATGCCGAAAATAGTAGGGAAGGAGTACACAAATGGATGATACCGTATCGAAATGGCAGAAATTAAAGTGCTATATGGAAACGGAAAAGATTTTATTAAATAGTTTCTCTGAAAAGAATAAAGTCATTAGAACCCAGGTGCGTACCATGGACTGGCCCGTGTTGGAAATATTACTGAAAGAGCTGGATGATTTATCCTGCCAGATTGAAGAAACAGACCGGCGCCGCCATCAGATCTATAAAAAAATCCTGAAAAAAGTAGAGAAATCGGAAAATTTTACCTTTTTTGACAACACCGCATCCCTGCCGGCGGAACTGCGTGAAAACCTCCGCCGTCTCCACGGAGAGCTGAAGATAGTTTCCGATCAGATAAAAATCGAGAGCCGGGTCACTTCCATCTATGTGGAAGCGAGAACGCGGGCCTTGAAAGACATGCTGGGGGAACTCATCCCCGAGACGAAAAATGTGTTTTACAGTCCGTCGGGACAGCTATTCAAAGGATCGACCGGAACCAGTTCGCTGCTGGTCAACCGGAGTTTGTAAGGGCAGAGGAGGCTTGTAATGAAATCCACCTTTATGGGAATCGAACTGGGAAAACGGGGCATCATGGCCAATTCCCAGGCGCTGGATACGGCGGGACATAACATCTCCAACGCCAACACCGAAGGATACAGCCGGCAGAGGATTAAGCTGGGATCCACCGATCCCCTCTATATGCCCCAGCTGAACCGGGCGGAAACTCCCGGCCAGATCGGCCAGGGCGTGGACGTGGTCAGCGTGGAGCGGGTCAGGGATGATCTGCTTCAGACCCGCATTGTGTCCTCGGGAGACAACAAGGGCTACTGGAACACCCGCTCCGACTATCTCCTTCAGGTCGAGCAGATTTACAACGAACCGAACGACACCTCGGTGAGAACCCTCATGGATAAATTCTGGGAAGGGTGGCAGGAACTGTCCATCCATCCCGATGACCAGGCGGCGCGGAGGCAGGTGGCCCGGAGGGGGGAAACCCTCATCGAGGGCATCAACAACCGTTACAACAGCCTCAAGGAAGTCAGGTCCATGCTGGATGACGATGTGGCCGTCTCCGTGGGTGAGGTCAACTCCATCCTTTCGAATATAAGGGAATTGAACGAGCAGATCGTCAAGGTCGAGGCACTGGGCGACAACCCCAACGATCTCTACGACAAGCGGGATCTTTTGACCGAGCAGCTGTCCGATTACATGAAAATAACCGTGGAAAATAAACGGGACCCCGATGAATTTCAGATTCATACCGGAGGACGGGAGCTGATTCAGGGAAAAAAGGTCAACTATCTTGCCACCGAGCCGAATCCGGATAACGAAAGCTATCTGGATATCACCTGGCAGGGGAGCGAGGAACGGGTTGTACTGTATGGCGGCAAACTCCAGTCCCTTGTGGAACTGCGGGACGGCGATCTGCGGGGCGAAATCCAGAATCTGGATATGATGACGGTGAATTTCACCGATATGGTGAACGGCATTCACCGCCAGGCCTGGAACGGGAATAACGAAACGGGAGTGGATTTCTTTACCGAATACCCCTTTATCAATAACGTGGGGGGCAACTACGACCGGAACGGCGACGGGGAGGTCGACTCCTCCTGGGTTTACCGCTTCACCGGCGCCCATGAACTCAATCCCCAGCAGCAGACGGGGCTGGAGGGAACCATCACGGTCAATGGCGCTTCGGGCAATGTGGACATTCCCTACTACCCCTCCGATACGGTGAGCGACATCATGGAGCGGATCAATAATTCGTCCTCCGAAGTAAAGGCCATGCTCGACTTCAACGGGCGCCTTGTCATGAAAGCCTCACCGGCCGGTCAGATAGGCAATCCCGACTTTGTGATCCGCCATCTGGAGGATTCGGGACAGTTCCTGGCCGGCTACGCGGGCATTCTGGAGAACACCGGGCCCGACGGCGCCTACGACTGGAATCAGGCCGATGCGGTCCTGGCCCTTCAGGGGGGGGGGACGGATTTCTCCGTGGCGCCCCTGACCCATCCTTCGGGCTGGCTGCAGATAAACGAGACCCTTGTTACCGATCCCAACGCCATCGCTGTGGGACTGGGAGAGAACGGCAGACCCGCCGCCGCCGGTGACGGATCGGCCGCCCTGGCCATCGCCGACCTCAGGCAGGAGATGGTGATGGTGGGGCCACAGCGCAGCTTTGACGACTATTTCGCCGAGACTGTCGCCAGTATCGGCCTCAGGGGCGAACAGGCGGAACTGACAAGCGAGACGGAAAATCTTGCCTGGAAGGAACTGAAGGATCTGCAGCAATCCATAAGCGGCGTGAACCTGGATGAGGAATTTTCCGACATGATTAAATTCCAGCACGGTTTCAATGCCGTCTCCCGCTATATTTCCACGGTGGATGATATGCTGGATACCATTATCAACAGGATGGGGGTGTAATAAATGTACCGAGTAAGCACTAATATGCCTAACGACGACTTCCGCTACCGCATGCTCAGGCAGGACAACGGAATCAGCCAGACGGAAAACAAGATATCCTCAAGCAACAGGATCACCAATCTCAGGGACGATCCTATCGCCGCGGCCCACTCCACCCGGCTTAAATCCAACATCACCCGGATGGAGCGCTTCGATCAGAACATCGATTATACCCGGGGCCGTTACAGGGAAGTGGAAGGATACATGGATGAAACCGTGAATATCCTGCACCGCCTGCGTGAACTGGCTGTCCAGGGATCCAACGGGACCTACGGCGACGAGGACCGGGAGATGATGGCCGTGGAGACCAACGAGCTCCTGAACCAGCTGGTTTCCGTGGCCAACACGACCAGCGTGGACGGCCGGGCCCTTTTCGGCGGCACCGACAGCGAAGGCGAGCCCTTCGAAGTTTTCAAGAGCCGGGTGCCCAAAATGCAGAGCGCCGCCATCACCCAGGTCACCTATCTGGGCAATATCCAGGAGAACAAGGTCGAGATCTCCGAAGGCTCCTATGTTCCTGTGGATTTCCGCGGGAACGACCTCTTCTGGTCCGAACCCCATCAGATCTTCGGGCCCCGGGACGTCCAGGATTACGTCGTCCAGGAGGACACCTCCTTTACGGTGGACGGAGTGACGGTCAATCTGAAAGCCGGGGATAACATCAACAATATCGCGGACCGGATCAACGGCAGCACTGCCGCGGTGAAAGCCGAAGTGGACCCCGTATCGGGATCGTTGAATATGAAAACCACGGTGAACCACCAGATCTGGCTGGACGAGCCGGAAAATGCCACCGTCCTTAAGGACCTGGGGCTTATCAACGCGGTGGGAAAGCCTCCTTTGAATCTCGCAGGAGATGTGGCTTCCTCCGGCGGCTCCCTCTTTGAAACGGTCATCGCCATGCGCGACAGTCTTCTGAATAACGATTCGGAGCAGGTCGGCGGGGCCGTTCTGGCGGGTATAAGCTCCTCCCTGGACACGGTTCTGGGGAAAATGGCCGATCTGGGCGCCATGGACGAGCGGCTGGACGTGACGCAGAACCGTATCTCCAAGGGGGTCGTTGATACCCAGGCCTGGGATGCGAACCTTACCGACACGGATATGACCGAAGCGGTCACCCGCCTCAAGATGATGGAATATGTACAGCAGGCCACATACCGCGCCTCTTCGCAGATATGGCAGAACTCGCTCATGGACTTTTTAAGGTAGGAATTGATGGAGAAGGAAGACAAACAGATAACCATACCCTCCGGTCTCTTCGGATTTGAAGGATTAACCGAATATGCCCTTTCCCGGGCCAGTCAGGAGCCCTTTCTGATTTTAGCGTCAAAGGAGCAGGAGGGACTCTCTTTCATCCTTATCGATCCGCTCTATTTTCATCCCGACTACACGCCCGACCTGAGCGACGAGGATCTGAAGGAGATAGGGGTGGAGAAGGATCACTACGATAATGTCTATGCCCTGGCCATCGTCACGGTCCGGCCCGACGAAGAGCCGAAAATGACGGCCAATCTGCAGGGGCCCCTGATCATCAACGGGGATAATCTCAAAGCCAAGCAGTGCATCTCCTCCAACCCTAAATGGCAGACCCGTCACGACATCCTGGCGGAAATCAAAGCCCACCAGGGAGTCTGAGTATGCTGATTTTATCACGCCGGAAGGACGAGACCATCATCATAGATGACAAAATAGAAATATCCATCGTGGACATCAAAGGGGACCAGGTGAAACTGGGCATCAATGCCCCCCGTACGGTTAAAATCTACCGCAAGGAAGTCTATCTGGAGATCGAGAAAGAGAATGCCGCGGCCGCCCGGTCCAGTGCCGACGCCCTGGAAAAACTGGGAGACCTTTTCAAAAAATAGTTATTTCTGTTTTTTGGCTTCCAGGCTCAGTTCGGCTTCGCTCTTGCGCATATAGAGAGGGCCGGTATCCATACTGTCCGGTCCTCTTTTTTCAAAAAGCTTTTTCCCCAGGGAGATAAGGGTACGGCCGTTGCCCCTTCGGCAGTCATGGTCAAAGCGGAATCTTCCGTTCCCATCCCCTGCCGGCAGAAAACCCCGGAACATGTCGCAGTCAGGCCCGGTGAAGATAATCGTTTCTCCCTTTTCCGCCAGTTCTTCAATCTGTCTGAGAATCCATTCCGGTTCCCAGTCTCCGTACTCGGTGAGCCGGTTCTCTCCCCTGTAAAGGGCGGAGAAAAAGCGCTTTTTCCGGGCATCTATTACGGGAACAATCAAACCGTCGAAGAGAGTGAAGCGGTCGGCCAGAACATCCAGGGTGGGAACGGCTACCAGGGGAGCGCCCGTACCGGCGCAGATGCCCTTGGCCGTGGCCATGCCGACTCTCAGACCGGTAAAGGAGCCCGGCCCCAGGGCGGTGCAGACCAGATCCAGTTCGGAAGGCTTCATCTCCGCTTCGGCGAAGAGCCGGTCCACTCCGGGCATAATAAGTTCTGAGTGGCGGAAACCCTTATCCGCGTTATACTCAAAATAGTAATCTTCCTTGCTGAGGGTCAGCGAAAGAACCGCCGTTGCGGCGTCGATGGCCAGAATATTCATAGATCCCATCCTTCCAGGCTAATGGTCCGTGTCTGATCTGCTTCGATCCTGATATCCACGGTAATCAGGTCGTCGGGCAGGACAGAATCGATCCTTTCGAACCATTCTATCAGGCATATCCCCTTTCCGTAAAGCATCTCCTCCGCACCCAGCAGGAAGAACTCTTCCTCGTCGCTGATGCGGTAAAGATCCATATGGTAGAGAGGCATCCGGCCCTCATACTCCTGTATCAGAGTGTAGGAGGGGCTGGTTATGGTATCGTGTATTTTCAGACCGCGGGCGAATCCCCGGGTAAAGGTGGTCTTGCCTGCGCCGAGAGATCCCTTCAGGCCGATGATCATCCCCGGTTCTGCTTTCTCCGCCAGTTCGCGTCCTATTTTTTCCGTCTCCTCCGCCGAAGAGGATGTAAACGTAATCAGAGGAGTTTACCTTTCTGGTCAAGCAGCCTGATCTCATCCTTGAGCATCTTCATCAGGGGAAGCATGGGGTAATCGATCTCTTCCTTGATTTTGACGTTGATCTTCTTGTTGCCCGTCGGTTCCATTTCAAGGATAAAGCTGACGGGTATTATCCGCGGATCACTTCCCTCAACATCAAAGTGGGCGTCGGCGTAGTACTTTTTAATATAATAGAGGGGGACATCGGATTTCTGGAGCTCAATATTTTCTATACTTATCAGCTTATACATTATTTGCCTCTTTAGGAAAAATCATAAATAAATTCGTTGATGCGGTTCAGGTTTTTGCTGGACGCGCGGGTAAACATAATATGGACATTATAGCGTATTCTGGAAGTTTTTTGAATATCCACCGTCTTACCGAAAGTCGAAACGGGGTTTCCCGGAATAGGTTCAAAATTCAGCTTGCAGAGGTCGCCTTTCTTCAAAGGTTTCGTCGTATTCAGACAGCAGCCTCCCACGGAGAGATCCACAAGATTGCCCATTCTGCCGTTGTTCTTTTCGATAACCGCTTCCTTCTTTGTCCGGCGACCCTCCATCTTTTCCACGATGCGGATAGGGTAGATATAGACGGGCTTCTGGATCTTCTTGCGGCGGAACCGCCTCAGATTGGCCCTGCTTTCCCGCTTGGTATGCTGGAGAATGATGCTGGTTATCTTTTTAACGGAGTTATAGCCTATGATTTTGGAGATGAAGTGGACCTCGTCGCCCCCCTTGTTCCAGACATAGATATTAATTTTGGAACCCTTCTTCCACCGAATGGCTTCGCCGTAGGCATTGGTGGGCACCTTGACGCAGTAGAACTCCTTCAGATTGGCGGTCACCAGGGAGTTGAACCGTTTGCCCCCCTCCTGCTCGATGGTTATGCGCTGTCCCAGCTGAATCTCTTTCGTATTGGAGAGAAACACGTTGGTCGGCTCCATCCGTTCCAGGAGCTGCTTTATCTGAAAAAGCTCATATTTCCGGCTCTCTATGACGCTGGGAGGGGCTTCCATATGGGAGGCGTCCCTGATGGCCTTGCCCAGGGTATTGTTGAGGGTGCGGGAGTTTTTCAAAAGGTCGTAGGGCCGCCGTACCGAGTAGGTTCTGATCATTCCTTCCAGGGATTTAATCTGTTTCTTGGTGAGACCGATGGCTGAGGCGTCCTTCCTGAAGAGCCGCTTGTTATAGTGGGCTCCCTTGCCGTTCTTCGATTTACCGAAACTTCCTCCCAGATGGGCTGTGAGAACATTGAGAAGGACAACCGCGGCGATCGTTCCGCCTATCAGTCCGCCGAATACGAGAAGGGACCTGGTGTTGTTGGTCTGCTGAAAGAACACCCCCGCGTAACGGGATGTCTGAAATAGGGGTATGATCAGCATGGCTCTTCCTCCTGGGATATTTCAGAAAATATTCTTTCCAGAGTCTCTATTTTCGGTACGATTTCATATTCCGCCAGATCTCCGGTCAGAATGGTGTCTCCCGAACTTATCGCATCGGCAAGTTCGGCAAGAATCCCGTTAAGCTCGGAGAGAAAGTCCTGGGGCAGGGACAGATCGGCATCCCTTTCGGACAGGGTGGTCAGAATCCGAATCGATTTGGCTAGAAGCTCGGTAAGAACGATAATGATATCCAGCGCTTCCTTATCCTTGCCGGACTGGAAAAGAACGCTGACGTCTTCGATCCGGGGGATGAGGCGCTTCAGGGTCTCCGAAGTCTTCTTCCCCTCTTCGAGGGGATGGATGAGCTCTCCGAGCCGTCCGGAAACAAGGGCTTCCACGCTGCCCCATTCCCTCAGGAGGGCGTCACGATCGCTGCCACGGGGCGTCCCCACCAGGATTCCCGAGTCATCCATGAGGCTGTTCAGAGTCGTGTCAAAGACATAATCGTCCATCATAAGAAGGGCGGGCAGATTTTTTCTGATATTATCATACTGACTCCCCAAATCCTTCATGACCTCTCCGTTGTTCTCTCTGAGTGCCCGGCTGTAGAGATCGAAATAGGACAAAACCGTCTCAAGATCTCTTTCGAGCAGCTGCGATCGGTCCAGTGCGGTCACTTCCAGACAGGAAATATTATGAATATCGTAGTTTTTAAGTGATTCCTTATTTTGAAGAAAAAATTCCTTGCCGTCAAGAGAAATCTCGGAAATAAAGTACTCCTGGGATTCGAGCCAGGAGGAGAGACCGTTGAATACATCCAGACAGTTTTCCTCTCCGTCCAGGGTAAAATCGATTTTTTCCTTATTGATCAGTATATTCAAAGCGGGGCCCCCTCACTAATTGTCTTTGTTGTTATTAAAAGTATCGAGAAAACTTGAGCTGGACTGTAGCTGATTAAGGGTACTTTCCATATTTCCGTATTTTACGCGTAATTCCTGTTCGTAATCTTCCAGATAGGCCTGGTAATCGGTGATCTCTTCATCTTTTCTGTCAATGGCGTCGTCGAGCCGGTCCGTCTTGAGGGAGAGTATCCCTCCCGTCTGGGTATAGGCTTTCAGATAGTTGTCCAGGGAAACGCCCACGCCGCTGTCAAGAATAAGGTCCCCGTCCGTGTCCAGTCCGAAAAGCTCTCTGACCGCGATGATCTTCGATTCAAGAATCTGATCCACCTCATCCTCGTTGATCTCCAGGTAGCCCCTGAGCTTTCCCGCAGTCAGGCTGCTGCCGGGGGTCTCGTTGGTGGAGATTCCCATCTGCGCCAGAAGGGAGAGGCCGCGGCCTTCGCTTGTCTCGTAGGGGGATGCCATGATCGTCTGAAGCCTGTCCTTCATCTGGCGGAGGGTCATATCGCCCCTCAGCTGACCAAGGGCTTCCAGGGCTTCGTCCCGTTCGTCGTCGGTGAAGTACTCCTTTTCATTGATTATATCTTCGTTATCGGTGGTCAGGACAAGGATATTGGTCATGAGGTTGTTATACTCATAGACGAATTTGATCAAAGCCTCTTTGGCCGATTCCGTATCGGGCTTGATTTCCAGATCGACTTCGTCGTCGCTGGCCCGTCTCAGGGTCAGATTGATCCCCGGGATGAGATCGTCCACATTATTCGTTTCCCGTATAACCTCTATGCCGTTGAACTCAATAATGGCGTCCCGGGCCGTATCGGCGGCGTTGACCGGTTCGTAATCGGCCACAATCGTCGGATCGTAAACCTGAATATCCTTGACTGTGATATTCCGATAGGTGTTGTTATTCTTGAGAATGACAGAGTTAAGGTTGTCCACAAGGGGGCTCAGCTGAACCGTCATGGTCTGAAAAGCCTGTGAATCCTTGATGGGGGAGGCATTATAGCTGCCCGTTCCGTCACTGAGGGAAAGCACGTTGAAATCGTCAATCCGTTCCGGGAGGGGAGGGCTTTCCCAGGGGGGAAGGCTTACCTGGCTGGCCTGGCTCTGGATGGTTATGCCTTCCAGGGATACGGGGGGCGCTCCCGGGACCGACGGTTCCGGCGGAGGGGTGGGAGCCAGAGATTCGGGAGGTATCTGAGTCGTCCTGTAGGAGAACTGAAGCACCGAACCGGCTTCCACCTTATAGGGCGCTGTCAGAGGTATCTCGACCCGGGCGCCGCGGGTCAGTTCCAGCTCTCCTTCCGAAAGGGAGTAGGTTTTCTCTTCCGTGGCTGAGCGGTTTATTATGTTGCTTTCCGAGGGAATAACGTTTCTCGATTCTGTTCTGACCGGACGGATCATGGCAATATCACGGGCGAAACTTTCGGCGTCATCGGAAAAGATAAGCCTGTTTGAACTTCCCGTGGGAATTGCTTCCAGGAGTATGACCTGGCTGTCCTGACGGTTTTTGACAACCGTGGCCTGCAAGATGTTTCTTCCTTTCTCGTTGAGCCTCTCGGCGAAATCATTGAGTCTTCCCCCGCGGTAACGGAGGGATACCTCATCGTCGCCCACTTGAAAAGTGTAGGTGCCTGAGGGAACTCGGTAGTCTTCGTCAAGCTGACCGGAAAGAAAGCGGTCACTGCTTGCCGTCTGTTTTACGGTGACTTTATAATCGGAAAAAGACGCGTCTCTGTCAGCCGTTGCCGTGAGGACACGTTCGTTAGAGGATTCTACAATTTTACTGGAAAAGGGGTTTTCGAAACCGTAAAGAGATTTGGCCGCTGTCTGCAGGGTAGACACCTGCCGGTTCAAATTCAGCCAGTAGCCTTTCTCATTCTTGATTTCTTCTAATTCATCCTCAAGGTTCGTGAGTTTGGTCTTTTCCACTTCGACCAGATCATCGACCATTTGAGAATATTTGCTGTTGACGCCGGGTATGGATAAGTCAGACACCGTGTCCGTCCCGGCCGTTAAATCTCTCTGTCAAACAGGAGCCCGATAGCTTCCTGGAGATTTTCATGCAGTCTTTGAATCTCTTCACCTGGTAATTCCCTAATGACTTCATCGGTATTTTTGTCAATAATTTTTACGACAATCATATTGATGTCATCATTTACCCTGTAGCTGAAGCGAGTATTCTTTACCGCATTCTGCAAGGCTTGTTCCAACTCTTTCAAGTTCAGCTCTGGAGAAAGTTCATTTTTATTGCCCGTGTTATCCTTAACGATAGGCTTAGGCATTTGCGGAGTCGGTTTCACCTTTACAGGTTCTTCTCCCGCCGTAGCGTTGGCATTAATCGAGCCTACACCGTTGACAATAGTCGTAGCATAGCTCATAGAGACCTCCTTGTTCTCTAATCAGTGAGATTAAGAGGGGAGGACGCGAACCCCCCTCGGAATCTCCCGCTAAAAAGATGACGTCCAGATATCTCTTTGGCGGGCAGCGTCATGCTGCTGAAGTCTTGTTTTCTTTAGGCCAGTAGCTGCAATACGTTCTGTGAACGAACATTGGCTTGCGCCAGCATTGCCATGCCTGCCTGGTTGAGAACCGAGTCCTTGGTGTACTCCACCATTTCAGAAGCCATATTGGCATCTCTGATTCCCGATTCCGCTGCCTGAAGGTTTTCTGCTGCAATTGCAACACCCTTGGAAGCCATTTCAAAACGATTCTGATAAGCTCCCAGGTCAGCCCTCTGGCGGTTAACCATCCGCAACGCATTGTCAACTATACCGATTGTCATATTTGCCCCCTCTACTGAGGAAAGCGAAATACTTCCGTTATCGGTACCCTGTCCGTTCTGAAGACCTAACGCAGTGGCGGTCATAGTGCCTATAAAGATCTGTTCGCTCTGATCCATATTGGCTCCCACCTGAATCTGCATGATATCCCCTGTAGCAGAGGATGCTGCAAATCTACCGGTCAGCATATTCATTCCGTTAAACTGAGCGTGGGAAGCAATCCGATTTACCTCGTCAACCAATTGTGAAACTTCTACCTGAATCTGCATTCTGTCTTCCGAAGTATAAATACCGTTCGCCGACTGTACCGAAAGTTCTCTGATTCTGCCCAGAATGTCCGATGTTTCCTGCAGGTATCCTTCGGATGCCTGAATAAAAGAAACGCCGTTACCGATGTTCCTAACCGCCTGGTTAAGACCACCGATCTGTGCCCTCATCTTTTCCGATACGGCCAGTCCGGAAGCGTCATCGCCAGCCTTATTGATTCTAAGACCGGATGAAAGCTTCTCCATTGAAGTGCTAAGGTTAAGGTCGGTTACACCAAGATTCCTGTCCGCATTAAGAGCGCTCATGTTGTGATTAATTACCATGGATTTCCCTCCTTGAAAGTTACTGGGCATCCTTGCCCAATTCCTTGTATACCGCAAAGAACCTACGAATGGGATATCGCGCCACCCATCCCCAAATTCTAGCTCAACAAGGAGATTTCTCCCTGATAATTATCCGGGAAAAATCTCCTCACCCTGCGTATACATAAGGAGGAAATCTGTCAAAGAACAAAACTCCTATGGTAATTATACAATACTACTGGAGCAGTTGCAAGACATTTTGTCCACGGGTATTAGCCTGTGCCAGCATGGAGTTGCTTGCCTGTGTCAGGATGTTATCCTTGGCAAACTCTACACTGACCTTAGCCATATCCGCATCACGGATTCTGGACTCGGAAGCCTGCAGGTTTTCAGCGGCGATGTCGATACCTTTGGTCGCCATTTCCAGTCTGTTCTGGTAGGCACCCAGGTCGGCGCGCTGCTTGTTGACCTGTTTCAGGGCGGCGTCGAGAACACCGATGTTCCTGTTGGCCTGTTCAGGAGTGGAGAGGCTCATGATGTTGCCTGTTCCTACCTGTCTGATACCAAGGGAAGACGCTGTCATGGTACCGATAAATACCTGTTCTCTCTGGTCCATGTTGGCACCGATGTGGAGCCACATAGAGGAAGTAACAGTGTTGTTACCAGTGTCCTTGGCAAAACGTCCGGTCAGCATGTTCATGCCGTTGAACTGAGCGTGGGAAGCGATTCTGTCAACTTCGTCTACCAGCTGGGAAACCTCAACCTGGATCTGCATTCTGTCTTCTGATGTATAGATACCATTGGAAGACTGAACGGCCAGTTCGCGGATTCTCAACAGAACGTCGGAAGTTTCCTGAAGGTAGCCTTCGGAAGTCTGGATGAAGCTGATTCCATCGCCGGCATTCCTGGATGCCTGGTTCAAACCCTGGATCTGAGCCCGCATTTTTTCGGAGATAGCCAAACCGGCTGCATCGTCCCCGGCTCTGTTGATTCTGAGTCCCGAGGAGAGTTTCTCCATGTCCTTGGCTACGTTCGTATTGTTTACGCCGAGCTGTCTATCTGCATTCAGTGCAGACATGTTGTGATTGATGATCATTCTTCATTCCTCCATGAATAAAGTATTAAATAGGGCATCCTTGCCCGATCGGGAGGGCCTCGGCATTTCTGAAAAATACTTTAGACCTTTCCCGTACTTTTTTTATCGACACCCCCCCTGAATAAACTTGAAAAAAATTTTCACTTTTTCTTAAAGATTTTTAAAAATTGCCGAATATAAAATGGGGCAGTCGACAAAAAGGGCTTAAAACGGTGTTTTTAAGGGATAACAGAGGGTTTTTTGAGAAATACCGAAAGTCACTTATGAACGGGAAAAGAAGAGAATTGTTGTCGCTTAAGCCTGATTATAAAGTTTTTCAGTCAAATCTGAGGCGGGTTCACTGTGTTTTGGAAGGATAGCCGGCATTAATCGAGATAATTGAGAAGAGGATCCTCGGGATCTATTTCCCTTAGCCGATTCAAGGCATCCTCGGCGCGGCTCAAATCATTCATCTTCAGGTAAACCATGGCCTTGTTGGAGAGAAGGGTGGTGTTTTCCTCTTCCATCTCAAGACCTTCATCGAGGTAGGCGAGAGCCTGATCCCATTCACCTCTTTCCGATTCGCAGAGAGCCATTTCATTCAGCAGTTCCACTGTGGGGGGAGCGGACTCTTTCGATTTTGTAAAAGCGGATAAAGCCTCGTCCCATTTCTCATTCTGCCGCAGAGCCCAGCCCAGAAGAAACCATCCGTTGGACGAGTCTTCGTGGCTTTCGAGAAAAGAACGGATCTGAGCGATACCTTCGTCCCAGTTTTTTTTCCGGATATTCTCAAGAGCCCTCGTATAGGTCTCGTTGCCCTTCAGACGATGATCCTCCCGGGTCCGGTAGAAAAGAGTCAGATTGGATCGGTGGGTTTTTTCTTCCGGCTCTAAGGCGCACAGGGTAAGAAAAAGCTCTTCTGCAAAGGAAAACTGCTCCTGATCAACCTTAAGACGGGCGGCTGTCAGAACGGTACTTACAATATCGGGGCGAACCGCTTTAACAAGTCTTCGGTAGTAATCGGCTTCACGCCCTTCCGGCTCTTTTGCCAGCACGTATAACATACCGCTTATCAGGGCCGGCCATTCAAGGCGGCTGATGTCCCAGCTGTCCTTTTCATCCTCAGGTACTTCTACGGGCAGAGGAATGGATGTATCGAGGGGAAAACCTTCTATCTGGCTCGAAAGACGGTCGGGAAGGGAAATGTAAAGGATTTTTTTCTTCGTCATTCTTCGTGTGTCTTTGGCTGTTTCACCGAATGAAAGTAACTGTTCAAAGCCAGAGTATACTGCATGGGAATGCCTTTTTCATCATAAACGAGGGCTATGGCGCAAAGGTCCTTGCGTCCCTCTACCGTTTCGAAACGCTTGATAACCCCGGACAGCTGGAGGAGGGAACCGTCTTTCATATTAATACCCATGGAAAAGGTTTTATTAATAAGAAATTTGGCGTTACCCAGGATAATTGCCTTCATTCCTCCGAAGGAAACATCCCTGATGATGGCATTCCTGGGAATATTGTCTATCACGAGGGCGGCATTCTTACTGGCAAACCCGAGTTTTCTCAATGTATCCGGTGTCAGAATGACCCTCTCTTCCCTGCGCTTTTTGGCTACGATCGTCGCTTCCAGCATGGTGCCGAGTATCTGAATCAGATCATCCGGCGGCCTCTGGGAATATTCACAGTTGAGAAGGTAAAGTCCTGTCTCCTTTTTAAAAAGGCTCATGGAGGTAATTTTGGATTGAATAAAAAAGGAGATGTAATCGGAAGGCCGGTCAATGTCCTTAAAACAGAACCGAACGGAAATCTGGTTGTTCTGTTCCTTGATTAACCCCATGGTGGCGGCATCGAGAGTGATCAGAATCTTGGCCGATTTCATGGAGGAGGAATAGATCACGCATGCCTGTTGGCCGCCGGAAAATTTAATGTATACCTGTTTGGGTATCAGCCCCAGGCTTAATATGATGTCTTTGGTGAAGGTAACGTCCTGGTCGGCATAATCCTTATAGTAATTATTGAGTTGCTGAGCCGTAATTAACGCCATTATTACCTCTTATAAAAACCCGCGATGCCGTCCAGGGAAAGGTGGCTCTTGAACACCAATGGTTCAAGGGGGAGTCCGTTCCTAAGCTTCCTGTTTTTCCACAAGGGATAGCAATTCTAGCAAAGGCATATAGGAGTCCCGTTTTTTATTCTTAGTCGCAAGAGACAATTTCCTCATCGCGAACACCGCAGGTCAATTATTCTTTTTCTTCAAGAACCCGGTCAATAAGCTCAATCATATTCTGAGCTGCATCACCGAATTCATCTTCCATTGTACTACATGAATAGTGTTCATGTCCACGGTTCATTTCCGATTTGAATAACTCGTCTACAATGTTAAAACTGGTAAGTATGGATAGTTTCAAAGGATCCTGCAGGGGAGATCTCTCCTGGGTTTCCTTGAGTTTTTTCTGGTAATAGGAGACAACCTTTTTAATATAATCGTGATTGTTGCCGGCCTTTATGGACAAGGCCGTTCCGAGTATTTTTATCTGGAGGATGTCATCCATGAATAATCAGAAGATATCCAGGTCCTGGGGAGACCTGGAATCTTCATTTTCTTCCTGCTGTTCCGAATGATTGACTTGACTCTCTTCCTCATCGGAAACAAGGGGTATTCCCTCGTCAATATCGGGTTCTTCACTGGCAGGCTGATCAGCCGTTTCTTCAGCAGCGGCTTCGAACTGCATCTCATCGGCAGCAAAAGTCTCTTCCAGAGCAGGTTCGTCATCTTCCGCTTCTTCCTCATCCATAAAAATGGTTTCGTCAGATTCGTCGTCCTCTTCTTCCTCTTCCGGAATTTCCTCTTCGATTAAAACGTCCTCTTCACCGGTATGGGGCTCGAGAATGATCTCTTCCTGTTCCTGCTGGACCGGAGCGGATGTATCTTCCTCATCAACCTGTTCTAACCGTGAAAGTACGTCAATGAAACCCTCTTCAATTTTATCACTGTCGGACTGATAGGAGGAAAGCTCACCTTCAAGTCTGGCAATTGTCTCTTCGTAAGAAGCCACTTGCGCTTTGAGGGTATTCTTTTCTTCCCTGAGACGATTGATAAGTTCAATAGCGTCTTTTATTTTTTTGTCCAAAACCTGAATCTGTTCAAGGGTAATCATTTACTACCAAATCTCCTTTCGGCCGCGAAGGACCGAAAAATTATTTAAGAGCTGCCTTGGACTGTTCTACAACAGCCTTGAAGGCTTTGGGATCTTCAAGAGCCATGGAAGCGAGTGCTTTTCTATTGATCTCGATTCCGGCTTTTGTTAATCCGTTGATAAACTGAGAATAGGTCATTTCCTGTTCTCTGACTGCGGCAGAAATACGAGCGATCCAGAGCTGTCTGAATTCTCTCTTCTTTACCTTTCTGTCACGATAGGCGTACTGTCCCGCCTTCTTAACGGCATCTTTTGCCGTTCTGTGAAGCTTACTTCGTCGTCCCCAGTAACCTTTAGCCTCTTTCAGAACTTTTTTACGACGATTCTTTCGTCTTGTTCCGTCTACTGCTCTTGGCATTTGCTACCTTCCTTATGCGTAGGGTAAAAGTTTGTTAAGTCTAGGTACTTCAGTTTCACTGATAACACCGGGGTGTCTTAACGTTCTTTTTCTTTTGGCCGACTTTTTGGTCAAAATATGACGGGTTCCCTGGGCTTTGTACTTAAACTTTCCCGAACCTGTCTTTTTGAACCTTTTAGCCGCAGCCTTTTTAGATTTCATCTTAGGCATGTTAATACATCCTTTTTATTTTTTTCGGGGGCTTAACAGCATGGACATCATACGGCCCTCCATCTGGGGCTTGTTGTCCACGTTGAAAGATCCCTCTTCCAGCCTTTCTAAAAGGTTGTCAAGAACAACCTTGCCTAACTCGGTGTGAGCCAGCTCCCTGCCTCGGAAACGGATCGTCACCTTGCATTTATTGCCGTCGTTCAGGAACTCCTGAACGTGCTTGGATTTAAAGTCCAGATCGTGCTTGTCGATCTTGGGCTGCATCCTTACTTCCTTGAGCTTCGTGAGGCTCTGCTTCTTCTTTGCCTCCCTCAGCTTCTTTTCCTGCTCGTATTTGTACTTGCCATAATTCAGGAGTTTGCAAACCGGCGGTCTGGAAGTAGGAGCTACCTCCACAAGATCAAGATCGGCTTCCTTGGCCATGGCCAGTGCTTCCGAAGTCTGAACGATACCTCTCTGTTCTCCTTCTCCGTCGATCAGGCGAACTTCCCTTACTCGGATTTGCTCATTAATCCTCAAATCTTTAGCAGCCAAATTTACTCCTTTTTACTAAACAGAAAACGGAACAGCTCTCTCTCATCTGTCCGCAGGTTGAAAATATAACAGAAAAGAAGGTCTCATGTCCATAAGCCTAATGGGAATTTCCTCGATTTTTCCTGGCGTAATCCTTTTTTCCGGCTGGTTTTGAGGACTTATACTCTTTTTTAGCCGGTTTGGAATCCAATTCCTTCACCTTAAGACGGCGTCCTTTATAGCTTGATCTTTTCAAGCCGGATAGAAGGGGGCCCACCATGGAATTTTCCACATAGACGATGGAACTCGACGGTCCGATATTGATTTTTCCAATCCCGATTTTATCACCCTTGCAGTGCCTGTTGATCAGGCCGATGATATCGGGGGGAATGATATTGTCCCGTTTTCCCACGCTGATGGAAACGGGAATAAATTCGCCCGGTTCATCTCTCCGGCTTTCCCGGGGCTCGGAACGGAATTCACCTTTGCGGTTATCTCTCCGATCACGATCACGATCACGATCACGTGAAGCGGGGGAGACAAGATCCTTTTCCTTCCCATAATATTCCAGGAAGCGGTTGAACTCAAGAGAAATGAAACGATGGATAATCTCTTCCCTGCTCAGTCCGGCGAATTTTTCCTCCACCGCTTCCAGGTAGGGGCCGATCTGTTCTTCATCCACCCGTACTCCCACGGCCCTTTCGATAAGCAGCATCAGCTGGGATTCGCAGATATCACGTCCGGTGGGTACGTCCTTGAACTCAATATGACGGCCCAGAACTTTTTCGATCTTTCTTATCCGGTATTTTTCCTTCATATTGATGATCGCGTAGGAGCAGCCCTTATTACCCGCCCTGCCGGTACGTCCGCTTCTGTGATTGTAGACTTCTATCTCGTCGGGAAGGTCGAAGTGTATGACATGGGTCAGGTCGTTTACGTCCAGTCCCCGGGCGGCGATATCGGTGGCGACAAGCAGCTGAAGGCTTCTGTCACGGAACTTCTTCATGACGTATTCACGCTGATTCTGGGACAGATCGCCGTGAAGGGCGTCGGTAGGATAGCCCTCTTTTATCATTTTGTCGGCAATCTGCTGGCAGGCTACCCGGGTCCGGCAGAAAATGATGCCGTATATTCCGGGATTTCCGTCCACAAGACGCTTCAGAGCCTTGTATTTGTCCTTGGCATGGACCATGTAGCAGCTGTGCTCAACATTGGGATTTCCCTTGTTTTTCTCACCCGCCGTGATCTCCGCCGGTTCTTTCATATACTCCCGGGCGATCCGGGCCACTTCGGCAGGCATGGTGGCCGAAAGGAGAAGAGACTGCCTTTCGGCGGGAGCCGCTTCCAGAATCGCGTCGAGCTCATCCTTGAAGCCCATGTTCAGCATGACATCAGCTTCGTCAAGGACGAGAAAACGCAGTTTATCCAGCTGTGCCGCTCCCTTTTTGATCAGGTCAAGAAGACGGCCCGGGGTGGCGATGATAATCTGAGAACCCTCCCTGAGCGCTTTCAGCTGGGGGGGGAACGGGGCGCCTCCGTAAACGGGAGTCAGCCTGACCCCTTTCATATAACGGGCGAACTTCTCCATCTCTCCGGCGATCTGCATACACAGTTCCCTGGTGGGGGACAGAATGAGTCCCTGGGTGAATTTTTCATTCTCGTTGATTAAGTTGAGCATGGGAAGGCCGAAGGCGGCGGTTTTTCCCGATCCGGTCTCGGCCAGTCCGATAAGATCTCCCTGATCGGACAGTATCCGGGGAATAACCTTCTCCTGGATGGGGGTCGGCGTTTCATAGCCCATGGCTTCTATTGCCTTGAGAAGCTCTTCTCTCAGGGCCAGTTCGTTAAATGTCAAATGTGATTTCTCCTCCCCGGATAGGGTGCCGGATGGTGTAATTAATTCGGACACCGGGGTACATGTTTTTATCGGTCCGAAAGGATAGGCGGACCTTGTTTGATTAAATATCCGCTGCATATTAAGTTAAAGATTCATCCCTGTCAAGGAGGGCAGGCTGGAAAAGCTAAAATATGATGCCTCCTTCCATGGTGACCCTTACGAATCCCTGGGCCCCGAAGTAGTCGTTTTCGAATCCCTCTCCCGTCTCTCCGGAGAAGAGATAGGCTTCCGGATTAAGCTGAAGTCCCAGGCGCAGGTGATCCGTATGGAGCAGGTCCACTCCCGCGCAGACACCCAGGGAAAGTCCCCCCACCGTATCGCTGAATATGGTGTCGCCTCCGGCGGTGAGGGGATTCTCGAAGGACCAGGTCATATAAATCCCCCCTATGCGGGCTCCGGCGTAGGGAGAGAAAAATGTCATTCCCCGAAACGGATATAACCGCCCCTCAAGCCCCGCATTCAGGAGAAGCGCGCTCTGGCCTATGGACAGATAGACCGGGTGGTGCTTATCCGTCTCCAGTGAGTGAATTCCGCCGTAGACCAGCAAATCCACCAGGCCCTCTCCTTCAAAGCCCAGGGCAATCTCCAGTCCTCTTTGACGGGAAAAGTAGGGGGAGCCCCCCAGACTGTCGCCGTAGCGAAGTGCCAGCTCCAGGGGGCCGTTATAGGGATCTCCGGCCGTGTCGCCCGTATAGGGGTCATCGTTATCGGGGTAGTAATCGTCGTCATCGTCCCTTTCCCACCAGGGATCGGGATCATCGGGGACTTCCCGGCTGCCTTCGTGGTCGTCCCGGGCTTTGTCCATGGCATCGGAGAGGCTCCCCCTGCTGCGGGGGGAACCGGTTGTGCACCCGGTCAGACCGAGCAGGCTTATGGTTAAGCAGAGGCATATCACTCTTTTCATATAACTATTATAGTTCACGGGAGGGTTAAAATACAAAAAAACGTAGAGTGGGACATTATATGTCCCTCCCCCTGTCCTATCCTGTATGCGAAGCGGGGAAGGGAATCCGGAAGGGCCGCCCCGCCTCATAAGGAGGACAGATATGATCTGGCAGAATATCATCAATCACATTCTCGCGCTTTTCTCTCTGGCTGTTCTGGGATTTACCCTGCCGGCCCTTGTCGTTTCCATCGGGCAGCTCTGGAGGAAGGAGAGCGGGATTAAAGGACAAAAAGGGAAAAAACCGCCAGTTCCCGGGGATCGGACGCCCGGTAGTTTACCGTCGTAGGATCGGTCAGAGTCGCTCCGGGGAAATGGGACATACGGAAAGCTTTGAAATGGTCACGGAAAGTCACATCCACATTCACGGGGAACTCCGGTTTGAAGCGGATGGACTTTCTGTTCTCCACGGCAGACCGGGCGGACTCTTCTATCAGGGCGACCGCCTTGTCGGGGTGCATATTGAATGTCGCTCCGCCCACGCCTTTCTTCACGGCGACCGTGGCGATATTCTCCACAAAATCGGCGGCATTGCGGCATTGCAGATGATCGCTCGATATAAAGAGGGGAGGCACGCTGTAGCCGGAGGCGATGAGGGCATGGAGTTCGAACTCCCCGGCCGGCCGGCCGTTTATCCTGACCGTGTAGGGCTGTGTGGTCATGGTGTGGGAGAGGGGATTGCCTTCAAGGCCGCTTCCCGAGTGGTAGCCCACGAACATGATGCCGTCGAAGCTCTCATCCAGACCGGAGATCATAATGTCCGGATCGCCCGTCCAGCCCCGGATGAGAGTCGCCTCCCGGGGAAGATCTTCGGGAATGATATTTCTGCCCGAGGAGTGGGCGTCCTTGACGAAAATCTCCGTGGCGCCTCCCGCCAGGGCTCCCCGGCAGCAGGCGGCCGTTTCCCTTGTCATCTGACGGGCGAAGGGTGAGTAGTCGGCCTTGCCCTTTTCCGTTTCATCCCAGTGGGTGACGCCTGTCACCCCTTCTATGTCGGCGCTGATAAAAATTTTCACGATGATTACTCCCGGTTATGATTTTCTATGATTTCCAGAGTGCGAAGTGTGCTGTTCATCCGGCATTGCACCCCGTAGGGCAGGGCCATCTGATTGTTGACATGGCCGAAGGAGACGTTCATGAGAACCGGTTTTCCCTCCGGTGCGATGATCTCCCGGAAAATTTCTTCCAGTGTCAGGGAATAATCGGGATTATTCGGTTCGCACCGGGTCCACGTCCCGAGAAGTACTCCCCGGCAGCGGCGGAATTTTCCGGCCAGCCTCAGAGCCGTCAGCATGCGGTCTATCCGGTAGGGCTCCTCATCGATGTCTTCGATAAAGAAGATACGGTCTTTTGTCTCAACTTCGTAGGGAGAGCCCAGAGTGGCGGCCAGCAGACTCAGGTTGCCCCCGGTGAGCGGACCCTCCGCTGATCCCGGGACAAGTGAGACCGGTTCAATGCCGGGAGGATTCACTCTCCGGCCGAGGGGATTCGGGGAAAACAGGATCTCCTCGGCGGCTCGGTCGGCATAGGCGTCGGCGGGGGAAATTCCCATGGGGCCATGATAGGTCACCAGGCCGCATTTCTGGTGGAGGGCGATATGCAGGGCGGTGATATCGCTGTATCCCAGGAAAACCTTGGGGTTGGCGCGGATCAACTCGTAATCGATCCTGTCAAGAAGACGGGGTGTCCCGTAGCCGCCCCGCAGGCAGATGATACCCTTGTAGCGGCTGTCGGAGAAGGCCTTATGGAGGTCGGCCAGGCGCAGGTTATCCGTGCCGGAGAGGTAACCGTGGCGGGAACGGCAGCTCTCCAGAAACTCCGGCACCAGCCCCCAGGAGCGGATTTTTCTATCAGCCCCGTCCAGGGTGCCCGACAAGTCTGATTTTACTGCGGCTGAGGGGGCTATCACCGCGACGGTATCCCCTTTTTTCAAGGGCCGGGGTTTAATGAGAGTCTCCACGGCTTTTTAGAACTGGCTGGGGTGCTTGGGAAAGAAGTCCACCCGGGGTTCGAGGAACTTGAGCTTATGGTTTTCCCCGTCCTCCACAAAGGAGTAGACCGGCTCGAAGCAGTGCTCCCAGTTAAAGAAGTCCTCCGAGGCTCCCAGGTATTCCCGCACCATCTCCGTTCCCGTGGGGGCGATGGGGTGCAGCATGAGAACCGCCGTTCTGACCATGTGGAAAACATTGACCAGTATCGGGCCTATCTCATCGGCTTCCATTTCGTTCTGCACATTCTTCGCCCAGTATTTACTGACAGACCGAACATACTTGTCCAGAACCGACATGGCCCGGTGGAACTCCTGGCGGTGCATGGTAATCTCCCACTCCATGATGGCCTGATCCGCCTCATCCTTCACTTCCTGATCAATCTCGCCGAAGGGCAGATTTCCGTCGAAGTATTTCTGGGCCGTGTAGAAACAGGATCGGCAGAGACGGTTCATCACGTTGCTCAGAAGGTTTCCCTCCTTGAGAACCGGATCGGCATCCTTGGGCTGGGCGTCCGGATTAAAAGGCTTGGGCCGGAAGCTGATGGGGCGCATGCCCAGGCCCAGGGAAAAGAAATGGGCCCTGAGCTGTTCCGGGGTGTAGTAATCGAGCAGATCCATGGCCATGATCGGTTTTTCCTCTCCCGAGGAGGAGACCTTTTTGTCTCCCTGGAGCAGGTGGCAGTTGGCCACAAGGCGGGGAAGCTGCAGCTCCCCTTCGGCCGGATCGGCATGGGGCGTCTTCGACTCGAAGCCCATGAAAATGGACATCTCCGCCAGGGAGTAGAAATAAATATTATCCTCGCCGATAAACTGGTAGACTCCGGCGTCCTTGCTGGACCACCAATTCTTCCACTCCTCCTTGTCCTTTCCCAGAGATTCCAGGTAGGTGGAGGTGAAGGAGATAGGCGTCCAGAGCGATTCGGGCCAGACCCAGAAAGTCAGATCCTTCAGATCCTCCAGGTCGGGGGCGGGAAGACTCCAGTCCACGTTACCGGTCATTCTAAAGGGGGTCAGGGTCTTTCCGGCGCGGAAGCGGATATCCGTCTTGTTCAGAATCTCCGCCGCCTGCTCCCGCTCTTCCAGATTCCGGAATTCCAGGATAATCGACTTCTTATCCTCCCGCACCTCATGGGGAATCCCCAGGTCCACCTTCTTCAGGTCCTCCTCGAAGTCCTGCATGACGTAAAGCACGGGCGGTTCAAGGAACTCCTTGACCGTGGAAATCACATTTTTCCGGTAGCCGGGAATATCGGAAAGGGAGTCGGCCCACTCGGTCAGCTCCTTGCGGAAGGCGGGCAGGTCTATATACCAGTTGCTCACCTCGCGCATCTCAGGCGTTTCCCCGGTGAGGGAACTCTTGGGGTTGATCAGATCCTTGGGCTCGTAGGGATGGCCCAGATCGCACTCGTCGGCATAGCCCTTCTCGGAGCGGCAGCCCGGCACGGGACACTTTCCCACCACCTGGCGGCCGTTCAGATAGGCGCCCAGCTTGGCGTCGTAAAACTGGGGGGAACTGATCTTTTTCAGGTGCCCCTTTTCGTAAAGGCCCTTCAGAATCCGGGCGCCCAGCTCCTTGTGAACCTCTCCCGCCCGGCCGAAGGCGGAAGTCCCGTACAGATTAGGGGAAACGGAGTAGGCCTCCAGAATCTCCTTCTGGATCTTATGGTTGGACATGACGAAATCCTCGATGGACCCCTCAATCGTCCCGGCTTCCTTGCCCTTGCGGTAATACTCCACGATGGGCGAGCCGTAACAGTCGGTACCGGAAACGAAAATCACATTGTCCTTCCCGATCCTGTCCCGCATGAAACGGGCGAAAATATCCGCATGAACGAATACGCCGCCTATATGTCCCAGATGGAGAGACTTGTTCCCGTAAGGCATTCCTCCGGTAATCACGGCCCGCTGAGGGAAAGTCGGCCTTGTCTCTTTTGTCGGTTTCGCCGGTCCGTAATTGTTCTGATTATTGCCCTTGCTCATCGGTCTCTCCTTATCAAAATTACATAAAGTAAGTAAAACCATAAGATATCAGATGAGGTTGTTTAAGGCCATAGGGAGGGGAAGGAAATTAGTAAAAAAAGTAAGGGGCGGGGGGAGCTCCCGCTCCGCGGCAGCCGGGCTGTCCGCTCGAACGGGCTCCTCCCGGCGGCTTTTCCGGTTTTCCCTCCGGTCAACCCGGCCCCCGGGGCCCGTAACCGCTCCCATCCCTCTCCCGTCTCGGCGCTATGGGCAGAAGACTGGCCATTACACGCAAAAAAAACCGCCCCCGGAGGAGCGGCTTATATTACCTGCGTAGGACGCGGGTAGGGTGTCTTCTAGTAGAAGTCGTAGAAGAGTTTGAGCTTGAAGGTGAACATGGATCTCTTATCGGCATTCTTACCCATGAGAGGGATATCATAGTTAGCTGCCACTTCAAAAGGTATGCCTCCCGTATAGAAGAAGGAGAGCCCGGGGTTGATGGAGAATGAGTATGAATCATCATCCTGGCCTACGCCTTCCACGGTTGTTTCGCCTTTCATGCTGTATTTAACAGGCAAGCCGAAGCCCATGCTTCCCGTTTTGCTTAAGGTCAGATCGTAATGGGGTTCCAATTCGAAATCCAAGTAGATAGGGTATTCATATTCATGTTTTACGGTTGCGGCTTCTGCTGCCGCAACTGCAACATTTAAAGGCTGTCCTAAAGTGTTGACGTAGTAACTAACAGTTCCGGCGTAGGTTGCCCCAGCTCCATCGTCATATCTTTCGTTGGGGAGATAATACTTTGTCTGATTATAAAGATTTACATAGAAATCTTTGTTGATCTGATAGTCAAAATAGAATCTGCCTCCAAAACCTAAGCTTTCGGTTTCACTTTGTGAAGCCAATCTGAAATCATCACCCGCCAGGGCATTTCTGCCTTCTTCAAGTCCATCAAGGGAATCGGCAGGAATAATTACGCCTGGAGCAAAGGCAAAGCGCATATCATCAGTCTTTAATACCTGTATCTTGGCCCCGACGAAAAAATCTGATATTCCAGTGAATATCAACTGGTCATTCAATGCTGCCAAAGCATCATTGGTATAATCATCTGCCAGCATTACGCCCGGTACCCACTGGACAGCGGCTGAAATTTTATCTGTTATACCGAATTCAACAGCTGCCCCGAAATTATCAAAGAAATATTCTGTAGAATCTTGGGCTTCCCCATCATCATCATATGCCTGATCTGCAGTCAGGATTAAGTTAGCCAAAGTTAATCTCATTACACCGGAAGGCAGAACTTTTGCATCGTCAGCGAAAGCCGCAAAAGTTAGTGAAGCAAGTAAGACAGAAATAAGAATTTTCTTCATGTATATCTCCTTTTTAAAAATCCTTATAGTCAGATTAGATTCTTGAATGGATAGTTGTCAATTGAAAATTGTGTAAATGATGGTCAAAAATGAATAATAAGATGGAAAAAGTGTTAGAAATGAAGAAAAATGCAATATGCACATAATGTGTAAAATATGCTTTGTATATGTATATTATATACAAGAAGTTACGGTGATGCTTTTTTTGTGCATGATGGTTATGTAAATATGATTGCATATTTTGCAAAAAAAAGCCCTTTGGAATATTGTCTATTCCAAAGGGCTTTTTGCTAGGATAATGTGTAAATGTCTAGTCTATCAATTCGTCCTCATTCGCTTCCTGAACTCCTTCATTCAGAGAGATCTTTTGAGGATTTTCCTTAGGTAAATCACTTTTTTTTGCATCTGCCGTAGATGGGGATTTTTCCTTTGTCTTATCTCGGGAGGAGCGCTGGGGGGAGAGTTCCCTTTCTTCCGATCGACTCTCACTCAAAGTCAGGTTCTCTTTCCCATCCTCTGCTTCCTGATCAAGTTCGTCTTCGGTACGGAAATAATCCAATTCATGGCCGATCCTTTCAGCCACGGAGCCGATATCTTCGGTCGTTTTTTTCACTATGCCAATAGCCTGGGAAATTTCATCGATTCCCTGGGAAACCTGTTCAATCCCTCCGGACACATTACCGGCCAGGGCCTGAACTTCTTCCACGGCAATTTTCATCGATTCCGACTGGGACGTCATTTCATTGGATTCCTCCCTGACCGTGGTGGCGGTTGACTGGAGAGACACCATGGCCGATATGATCTGGTCTCCCCCGGATTTCAGTTCGCCCATGCTGCTGCCGATCTCGCTCATGGAATCGGCCAGTCCTTCCACTTCCTTTACCGTTTCGCCGAAAGTCCTCGTGGTCATCTCGCTCGATTCAGAGGCGTTCTGGATGCTGCTGATAATTTCGTTCAGGCTGTCGCTGATCTCCCGGGAACTCTCTGAAGAGGCCTCGGCCAGTTTGCGGATCTCGTCGGCCACGACGGCGAATCCCCGTCCCACGTCTCCCGCATGGGCGGCCTCGATAGCCGCGTTCATGGCAAGAAGGTTAGTCTGGGAGGCAATATTATTGATCACTTCGATCATCTCCCGTATCGTATCGATGCTGCTGTTGATTCTGTTGATATTGGAGGCTGTCTGGGTCAGCTGGTTATTTCCGTCGGTCATGAGTTTTACCGTTTCCGCCAGGCTGGCCAGTTTTCGGGATGTTACCTGCTCCACATTGGCCACGGAAGCCATCATTTCGTTGATGGCAGCGGAGGACTCCTCGATCATAGACGCCTGGTCCTGAACGCCGTCATTCACCTTTTCAATTTTTCCCGAGATGTTCAGGACCGAATCATAGGCGTTGCGGGTCCTGTCGTCCAGCTGCCGGATATCTTCCCTTATCTCATGGGAACTGACGGCAATCCGCTGTCCCGTCTCCTCCGCCCTGTCAACCTGATCAATCAGCCGGTCCCTTATGACCAGATTCTCATGGGAGACACCCTTGATTCTCGTTATGATTCCATTGAGATTTGTCTGGAATGAATTGAGGTTATCATTGAGCCGGGCCAGGTCGTCCCGGGAGTTTACATTATTCTCCGTACGCAGGTCTCCGTCCTTGAGGTGATCAATAGAAGAATCGATATGGCGGATATTCGTGGCGATTTTATTGGAGAAGGCCAGACTGAAAATCAGTATAGCCGCCAAAGCCAGTCCTATTGAGGCCAGTGTTATGACCTGGGTCAGAAACTCATAGCGGCGAATGGTGCTGTTGATACGTAAAAATTGATCTTCAAGAACATCAAGGGAGCTTTCCAGGGCATTTTTATAGACCGTATGTTTCATGATGAACTCATTAAGGGTGTATTCAAAATAAGCCCGGTCCTCTTCTGTGGCCCTGTCCAGAAACTGCCTGGAAATATAGATTTTCATAAAAGTGAAGGAATCAAGAAAAATATAGGTATCTTCGATGGCTTCCCGGAATGAAGTATCGGCTTTCACTAAATCCTGGAATCGTGTTCTCCTCAATTCGTTAAGGTTCGTGATAATATCGATTGCATCGGACATGGAGGCACTCTGCTTCTTAAGGTAGTTCAATGCTTCGGTCTTCTCAAAAAATGAGTCTGTTATCTTGGATGCCTCATAAAGAGCTTCCATCCCCTTCTTATAAGGGGTATCGCCGAGAATGGCATACAGATCGATCCTTTCCTGATTGATACTTTTTTCAAGCTGCTCCAGAATCTCCGCTTCTTCGTTGATTCTCTTAACAGGAACAGCCGTGAGAAAATAGAAGAGTATGATGAGCATGAAAGCGGCAATAATTCCGGTTATCAGCAGGAATAACTTAGATTTGATTGTCATGGCCAGAACTCCTTTTGTACGGTCAGTTTCTCAATTGTAACTCAGGAAGGGAGATTTTACCTAATCATTTTCTTAATGTTTTCGATTTTTGACATCCTTCTCTGATTCAAACGGCCTTCTTATTTAAGGGATTAACCAGGTTTCTGTTCCAATGAGCTGCCTGATAACCGGTAAGACATTCTGTGAAGTCCTCGGTTCTTCTGCTTATTCCATAAAATATAGCCTGAATTATTTTATAGCGCCTTTCCAGTGAAATACCCGCTGCCTGGCAATGATAGTTGTATTTTCCTTTTCTTCTGTTAATCCGAAAGGGTTTAAGGAAATTATGCCAAAAACTATAGCAGGAAAACCTATCCATACTGTTATTCATATTTCTCCCGAATTGAACCGTTTCACGGATATATTCGGCCAGATCTTTTCTTATCTGACGGTCTATGTAATTGCAGGGAAATAGTTTGTTTAGATAGTTCCGTTCAACAAGAGAGTTTGTCGTACGGTGCAAAATCTTCGGTGATAGTGACCTATGGTTGTTAAATTGATAACGATAAATAGGGTGTTCATCCGTATCAATTATGATAGTTTTTAAGGACGATTTATCGGCTTTTGTAGAGAGATAATCAAGAATTTCCCTAAATCGATGTGAGGCTGCTTTCCTTTCGAAACAGGCATCCCTGTAAAGCTTCTGCTTTTGTATTTTTTGTTCTTCCGTACATATTCCTTTACGTTTGAAGTGATAGGCGTTGAACATATAAATAAATTGGGATCGCTGTCCCACAAGGATATTTACATTCGTTGGAAAATACTGGGAAAGGATAAAGTTTTCCAGACCATCGGCTGCGACTGATTCATTCAATTCAAGATCATGGATTTCCTTAGCGCATACAGATGTAATTCTGCGTGATAACCGCATCAGGCGGTTAATTATCATTTGGGGAGAACAGTGAAAAGCTCTGGCCATATCTCTTATCCCCGATCCGCTGACTAAATGATCTAAGAGTTTTATATAGGATAGATTCCTGTGGATATAATGGTCTATGGAGAAATAAGATAAAGAAAATGTACGATGACACTTCTTACATTGATATCTCTGAATTCTTCCTATTCTTTTAGTGTAGATAAAACCTTTCTTCCGCATCCAGCCTGAATCGGCAGGCGGATGTTTATAATTCTGACAATGGCGGTTGGGACAATAAAGTTTATCTTTCATATAAAGCCTCCTCTTTAATCAATGTTTACTTTAAAAGAGGGGAAAATTGTCCAAAATCCCTAATCATGGGGAATTCATGTCACAAATGGAGAACATTACATGGTATAATAAACATTCATATAAAACCGGACCGCCTTTGGATCGCCGGGCATAATCTGGTTGTTATTTACGTAATAAATCTCAAAGGGGGAGAATCTTTTATGAAACCATTAAAGGATTACAGTTTTATCCGCGGCGTGTGTCATAACCCGACCCTGGGACTGACAAAAAAAGAGCTTGAGGAGAGGCTTGACAGGGAGCTTGGATATTGCCGCAAACTCAACTTGAATTCCATTCGTTTCTGGCTGGTCCCAGAGGAGTATAACAAGGATCCCAGGGGATACCTTGATATCATTGAAACTTTTATCAGGAAGTGCAATGAATTTGATATTACCGTGATGCCTATCCTCTGGAACGGGAATTTTATTACCGATTTTGAAGATCCCGGTGAAGAGTGGTATGAAAAGGCCGGAAAATATGCCGGGGATGTTATCGGCCGGTTTAAGGATGAACCGAATATTCTGATGTGGGATGTCATTAACGAGCCCATGTGCAACGACTATATGAACCATAGTCCGGCGGAAGAATATGATGTCCGTTTTGAGAAAATCAAAAAATATATCCGAAGGCTGTTCGCCATTGTCAAAGAACTTGACCGGGAAAATTGTCTGACCGTGGGACATGAGCAGGTCAGGCACTGTCTTTCCACCGATGATTTGGTGGATGTAATCTGTTATCACGACTATCTGGGCACCCGCAGGGAGATCGAGGGAGCAATTTTCGACGCGGAGAGGCTGAGGGATAAATGGGACAAACCGATTTTAAATACCGAGACAGGATGTGTGGGCCGGGCAAATCCCTATGAGATAGAGCTTGAGCTGGCGCAGAAACACAGGGTGGGCTGGTATGTGTTTAATCTGATTTCCGAAGGATTCTGGGGCGATATTCATGGTTTGGTATATCCCGACGGAACCATCAGGGATCCGGCAGTCATTGCGGCTCTGTTCGGCTTTTTCCGAAACAGGGAGGGAGGCCGAATCCCCGTCAATGCCAATAAGGAGGGGCACGCCGACAGGGCCGTTAAACGGGTGGAGGATGTCCTTCGGGTGGAGCCGACGACCCTGTTCATGTCAAGGGATAAAACCACTGAAGAGATCCTGGACGCGGCGGAGTATTGCGTGAATATTCTGGAAGGGGCAGAAATGGTTCCCATGTGGAACCCTCCTTCGGCCAGGATAGAGGCGTTCAGAAGGATTCCCGAAGAAGAACGTGATGTTTATGAGATAAGAGAATTCGCCTTTAGTATGGCGAAACTCCTGAAAGAAAAATGTCATATCCTGTGATGAGGCCTTATTGTCGCTCCCTATTTTATTACGTATAGTAGGGAGCGTATAAGGAAAATTCAGTGATAAGTATAAAGAATCAGGATGAAATAAAGAAATTACGGGAGTGCGGCATAATTCTCGCGTCTCTCTATCAGCATTTGGAACCCTATGTCCAGGAGGGAATTACCACCGGGGAGCTGGATCGTATTGCAGAGGATTACATTCTGGGTAAGGGGTGCGTCCCTGTTCAAAAGGGGTATTACGGTTTTCCCGCCACCCTCTGTGTTTCGGTAAATGAAGAAGTGATTCACGGAATCCCCGGCAAACGAAAGCTCAAGGATGGAGATCTTGTCGGTATTGACTGCACCATTTCCAAGGACAGTCTTCTGACGGACAGTGCGAAAACTTTTCCCGTGGGAAACATCTCAGCCGATGACCGGCTGCTCATGGAAAGAACGGCCAAAGCCCTTGAAGTGGGAATTTCAGTAGCCGAGCATAACATGCGGTCCTCTGATATCGGAAAAGCGATAGAGAGCTTTCTGAAGCCCTTCGGATACGGCATCGTCAGGGATTACTGCGGTCACGGGATCGGGTATGAGATTCATGAGGATCCCACCATCCTGCACTACTATTCCAGGCGATACAGCCGCCGATTGAAGGCCGGAATGGTTTTTACCATTGAGCCCATGATCAACAGGGGAACCCATAAGGTCGAAGTCCTCGAGGATGAGTGGACCGTGGTGACGGCCGACGGTCTGAAATCCTGTCATTTCGAGCATACCATCTGTCTGACCGAGACGGGATGCGAGATTCTGACCCTTCCCGAATAGATCGGCAAAACAGAGGAACAGTCATATGGCGAAAATATATACCATGGGAGAGATCCTTGTTGAAATTATGAGGGATTCCGTAGATTCTCCCCTGAATGAACCGGGGCGTTTTGTCGGTCCCTTTCCTTCCGGTGCCCCGGCAATTTTCATTTCCACCGCCGCCCAATTGGGTCATGAGGCCAAAATCTGGGGCGGTACGGGCAAGGATAAGTTCGGGGAGCTTCTCCTCGGACGTCTGACCGCCGACGGGGTGGACTGCTCAGATATCAGGGCGCAGGAGAAGGGATCGACAGCTGTCGCTTTTGTTTCCTACGCATCCGACGGGAGCAGAGAGTTTATCTTCCATATCGACGGCACCCCGGCCGGAAATGTTGTCTTCAGCGGGGAAGAAGTCCTTCCTCCCGATTACTTTCATGTTATGGGCTGTTCCCTGATGGTCAACGATTCCCTTCATGATAATATATGCCGGGCCGTTGAATGGGCCGTATCAAAGGGAGCCCGGATCTCCTTTGACCCCAATATCAGGCCTGAACTGCTGGGAGGTCGCGATGTGTATGACATCGCCGGTGCTGTTATCGAGAATACTTCTGTCTTTCTTCCGGGAGTTGACGAACTATTGATGTTTTCCCGGTCAGGGAATGTGGAGGAAGCGGTGGAAGAGCTGTTTTCCCGTTTCCCCCGAATGGAAATTATACACCTGAAAAGAGGGAAGAGGGGCTCCACCGTATATACCCGCGGGGAACGCATCGAGATACCTATCTATCCTATTGAGAAGGTCAGGGATATCGTTGATCCCACCGGTGCCGGCGACTCCTTCGACGCCGCCTTTATCTGCGGTCTGGCCGATAACAAAACTCTGGAAGAGGCGGGGCACTACGCGGCTAAGGCGGGGGCGATAAACTCGACGGTGTTCGGGCCGATGGGAGGGGATATGAAGTTGATCGGCCACGATTTCCTTCGATCGAACAGGGGCGGCAGAACAACATAATTAGAATACGGAATTCAGTATGAAGGTAAAGAAAAGACTGGAACTATGGGGCTGGGGACTCTTCTCTGCGGGAAGCGGTATCTATTTTGTGGAGAGTCTTATTAATGGGAATCCTCTCGCTATGACGGGAAGCGCCGCCTTTTGCATCGGATGCGTCTGTTTTATTCTCAGCGAGAGATTTAAGGATTAGGCCTTTCGTTTTTCCTGTCACGGATGAGAGAAAAGGGCGGGGTGGATTATTCTGTCAATACATATTACAATTGTTATATATGATATGAAAGAGAGAAAAGTCCATGGAATATTTACAAGCCGCCGTTTTTTTAGAATCCCTGATCAAAGAAACAAATAATCTCCTCCTTCAGAATAAAGAGATGATTCTGGAATCTCCCAATCGGATGCGGGTTATTCTGGATGACGGAACCCGGGAGGATATTCCCATGGATTCCTACACTAATGACTATGTAAAGAGAACCCTGGATAATCTGGGAAGCTCGAAGGCGTTCATCATGACCGATATGGTCTCCACGGAAATTAAGGGAAAGGACGTCACCTATCTATCCTATAAAGCGTATCACGGGGAAGTTGATAAGGGGCTGGTTTTTTATCAGCTGGTGGACAAAATATTCCTCTCTCCCGTGGGACCCCTCCGTTTCAGCAATCTTGAGGATAATATTTTCTATAGGGTACCTTCTCCCCCAAGCGAAGAGAGCTCCTGCAATACGATGGAGACGGACAGAGTGGTGGAGAACGGAAAGAGCATTGTGTTCTTCATCGGGCATATGGATGAAGAGCGGCTTATCTACGATATCCAGCGATTGATTTTCGATACGGTGAATAATGTGACAAGGCATCCTGAACTTCAATTCGAGTTTATTATCCAGATTGCCCGTTACGGAGCCGCCCCTTCGGATAATTTGAGAAGAAGTGTTGAATCCATAGAAGAGTACACGAAAAAGCATATCTATCCTGAATATCCCAATGCCACCTTCGATTTTATCTATGAGCAGGATGCAAATTGAAAATATCCGGCCGTCCCGACGGGCGGAAGAGGGGCAGAGAAATATTAATTTTTTCCCCTCAGTTTAAAATATTACCCCAAAATCGTGTCACCTTTAAAAGAAAATCTTCTAGTGAAATGAAGAAAACCCCCGTACAATAAATCAAGTTTCCCGCTTTTCCGGCCGGATGAAGGGACTTCAGGACATTTCCAGTTACAAGGGATGGAAAGAAGCTTCCATGGGAAAACATTCAAGTTTAGGGGTTTTATAATGAAGAAAAGATTTTTTATGGTTTTAATCATTTCCGTATTTTGCCTGTCCATAGGGTTCGCCAACGGTAATTCGGAAGCAGGAGCCAAAGGCGGCGACGGTCCCGTAGAGCTGTCCATCTGGCATTATTTTGAACATGAGGCGGAAGCCCTCGAAAAGGTGGCAGCCAGTTTCAGCGATATGAAGCAGAATGTCAATATCGTGGCCACCTACATTTCCCGTGAAGAGCTTATGAAACAGTACACCATCGGTGCCGTTTCGGGAAAACTTCCCGATATCGGGATGGTAGATTCTCCCGACCACGCCTCCTTTATTTCCCTGGGGGTTTTTGAGGATATTACCGATGAACTGAAAGCCTGGGGGGAACTGGACCAGTTCTATAAAGGCCCCTTAAGCAGCTGTATGGACAGCGATGGCCGTATCTACGGTCTCCCGAACAACTCCAACTGCCTCGCTCTGGCCTGTAACATGGATATTCTTAACGCCGCCGGTTTCTCCGAACCTCCCCAGACATGGGATGAGTTTTATGAAGTGGCCAAGGCTACGACCAATCCCGCCGACATGGTATACGGATTCGCCATGAGCGCCAACAGCAACGAAGAGGGTACTTTCCAGCTGATTCCCTGGCTTTACGCTTCGGGCGCCACCGTTTCCACTCTGGATACTCCCGCCGCCGCTTCTTCTGTCGCTTTCCTGACTTCTCTGGTAGAAGAGGGGTATATGAGCAAGGAAGTCGTAAACTGGGGACAGGGCGATGCCTATAATGCTTTCTGTGCCGGAAAAGCCGCCATGCTCGAATCGGGTACCTGGCAGCTCGCCACCATCGATGACGATATCAATGGTACCTTTAATTACGAATACGCCTTCCTGCCCAAGGAAGCCAACTACGCCACGGTAATCGGAGGCGAGAACTTCGGTGTATGCGTCGGCTCCAGGGACAGAGAGATGAGCATTGAGTTCCTGACCTACCTGCAGACAGCCGAAAACAACGCCGACTGGTGCGAGATCGCCGGTAAGCTCCCCGTCAGGAAAGACGCCGCCGAACTGAAGAGCTTCTGGACGGAAGACGAGAGATTCGCCGTTTTCAACGAAGCGATGAATTACTCCGTTCCCCGCGGTCCCCACGAAGAGTGGCCCACCATCTCCAAAGCTCTGTATACTTCTTTGCAGGCCGCTTTGATTGGCGAGAAAACTCCCGAGAAAGCCATGGCCGATGCCGCTGCCGTTGTTAATCCCATCCTGGCGGAAACACCCATAGCCGGGAATTAAATCCCATAGGCCGCCTGTCAGGCAGGCGGCCTCTCCTGCAAGGACCATTCTATGAAACTGACCATTGAAAAAAGGCGGAGGCTGGAAGGGTATATATTCATAGTTCCTGCTTTCACCTATATCGTATCCATACTGGGATATCCACTTTTATACAATTTTTATCTGAGTTTCCATAATACCAACATCAAGACTTTCAAAAAGGGAACCTCCGTGTTCGTGGGACTGGCTAACTATATTGACCTCTTCCATGATCCCACCTTCCTGCTGGTAATAAAAAATACCTTTATCTTTACCATAGGATGTCTTATCTTTCAATTTACCCTGGGGTTTATCTTTGCCCTGTTTTTCTCGAAAAAATTCACCCTGGCCGGACCTCTCCGGGGGCTCATACTCATCGGCTTCATGATGCCCATGGCGGTGACGGCCATGCTGGGAAAGAATGTCTTCGGGGTTTCTTCGGGACTGATCAATGATCTGCTCTTAAAGGCAGGTTTAATTTATAATCCGATTGAATGGCTTGTCGATACCAAAACGGCCATGAAGGCGGTTATCGCCGTCAACTGCTGGGTGGGAATCCCCTTCAATATGTTGCTGCTTACGTCGGGTCTGACCAATATTTCCCAGGAGGTCTACGACAGCGCCGCTGTGGACGGGGCGGGATTTCTGAGGCAGTTCTGGCATATTACGCTTCCCCTTATCAAACCGGCGATGCAGGCCGTCCTGCTTCTGGGGTTCATCTACACTTTCAAAGCCTTCGACCTTATGTTCGTCATGACCGCCGGCGGTCCTCTCAACGCCACCGACGTACTGGGGACCTACGCCTATGAACTCTCGTTTACCCAGTATGACTTCTCTCTGGGGGCCACTACGGCTCTGGTCCTCTTTTTCTTTCTTTTCATAGTGGGCCTCTTCTACCTCAGAATGATCGGCAAGGAGGAAAAATCATGACAACCGGCAATTACCTACTGGACCAGCTGACCATACCGGCAAAGAGAAAGAACCTTATCTTCAACATCATAGCCCTCGCGATAACGGTGGTTTATCTTTTTCCCATATACTGGCTTATCATGATGTCCTTCAAGTCCGACACGGAGACCTTCGGCAAGGTTCTGACCTACTTTCCCCGGGACTTCACCTTTGAACCGTGGCTGGAAAATCTTCGGGATAAGGATCTGCTCACGTCCATAAGGAACAGCGCCATTATTGCCACCCTGTCCATGACCCTGTCCCTGACTTTCGGCGTCACCGCCGCCTACGGAATGGGACGGTACCGAATTCCCGGGACCTGGCTGTTCCTTCTGGCTTTTCTGGTGACCCAGATGCTGCCCCCCTCTCTGATGCTGACCCCCATGTACCTGATCTTCAACAAATTGGGATTACTGGAGACCTTTGTGGCGCCGGCCATCGCCGTGGCATCAGGATCGATTCCCTTTATCGTGGTGACACTCAGGCCCTACTTCAAGAGCGTCCCTGTCGCCCTGGACGATGCGGCCCGTATTGACGGCTGCAACGTATTCCGCGCCTTTTTCGAGATTATGGTTCCCGCCATCAAAACGGGAATCATCACCGTCGCCATTATCAGCTTTCTCCACGGCTGGAATGATCTAGCCTATTCCATGACTTTCAACGTGCAGCCCGAAATGAGACCGCTGACGGCGAATATTTACAAATTCCAGAGTAAATACGGCACCCGATGGAACTGTATCATGGCCTACGGGGTCATTCTGGTGATACCGGTTATCCTGCTGTTTGTCTTCATGCAGAGATATATCGTGGGCGGACTTACCGCCGGTTCCGTCAAGGAATAGAAGAGACAAGAGAAATTAGACTGACTCAGCTTTAACAAGGAAGGAGAGATTTTTATGGAAGATTACACGAAAGATGAGCCCCTTTTAGGGGAATTTTATGAGGATTCGGGGAAGCTCTGGTACTCCTATGATGCCGAAAAGGTGTGCATCGAAGGGTGGGGAAAGAACAGTCTGAGGGTCAGAGGCACCATGCTGCCCGAGATGCCTCGGGACGACTGGGCCCTTTCGGAACCGGTTGACGCCTCATCAAAAATAAAAATAGACGGGACTACGGCTACCATTGAAAACGGAAAGATCCGGGCCGAGATAAACAATATCGGGCGCCTCTGTTTCTATAACAGCAAAGGAAAACTGCTCATGAAAGAGTACGTGAGAAACAGGAAAACCTTCCAGGGCGAGACTTGCAGCTCCCTGGAGGTGGAAGCCCGGGAGTACAAACCCATTATCGGCGGCCCCTATCAGATCACCCTGCGCATGGAGACCGATCAGGACGAAAAAATCTACGGCATGGGCCAGTATCAGCAGCCCTATCTGGATGTGAAAGGATGCGACCTGGAGCTGGCCCATAGGAACTCTCAGGCCAGTATTCCCTTCGCCCTCTCCTCGGCAGGTTACGGTTTTCTCTGGAATAATCCCGCCGTGGGCCGGGCCGTGTTCGGGAAGAACCTGACCACCTGGGAGGCGCTCTCCTCGGAAAAACTGGACTACTGGATCACCGCCGGGGACACCCCCGCCGAAATTGAAGAGGCCTACGCCGATGTGACGGGAAAGGTTCCCATGATGCCCGATTATGCCATGGGGTTCTGGCAGTGCAAGCTGCGCTATCAGACCCAGGAGGAGCTTCTGGAAATAGCCCGGGAGTACAAGAGAAGGAAGCTGCCCATTTCTGTCATCGTGGTGGATTTTTTCCATTGGCCCCTCCAGGGTGACTGGAAATTCGACGCCACCTACTGGCCCGATCCGGACGCTATGATCAAGGAGCTCAAGGAGATGGGGATCGAGCTGATGGTTTCCATCTGGCCCACGGTGGATTACCGGAGCGAGAATTTCGCCGAGATGAAGAGCAAGGGCTATCTTATCAGAACAGAGAAGGGGTTCCGCATCTCCATGGACTTCCAGGGGAATACGGTTCACTACGACCCGACCAATCCGGACGCCCGCAAGTACGTCTGGAACAAGGCGAAGGACAATTACTATAAGAAAGGGATCAAACTGTTCTGGCTCGATGAGGCGGAGCCGGAGTATTCGGTCTATGATTTCGAGAACTACCGCTACCATAAGGGTCCCAATATTCAGGTGGGGAATATCTATCCCCTCATGTACGCCAAGACCTTCTTCGACGGTATGCAGGCTGAGGGGCAGGAGAATATCATCAACCTTCTGCGATGCGCCTGGGCCGGTTCCCAGAAATACGGCGCCCTGGTCTGGTCCGGGGATATTCACTCCACCTTCGAAAGCCTGAGGAATCAGTATGCCGCGGGTCTGAACATGGGGCTTTCGGGAATCCCCTGGTGGACCACGGATATAGGCGGATTTTTCGGAGCCGATATCAAGGATAAGAATTTCCACGAGTGTCTGGTCCGCTGGTTCCAGTTCGGCGCCTTCTGTCCGGTCATGCGCCTGCACGGCTACCGCTGGCCCCTGCAGCCCCAGGTCGGGACGACGGGAGGGGCCACCTGTATCTCCGGCGCTCCCAATGAGGTCTGGACCTACGGGCAGGAAGTTTACGACATCTGTTCCAATTTCCTGACCCTCCGGGAGAAAATGAAGGGCTATATTTCGGATGTCATGAAAGAAGCCCACGAAAAGGGGACTCCTGTCATGCGGCCTCTCTTTTACGACTTTTCCGGCGATGAGAAAACCTGGCAGATCGAGAACGAGCATATGTTCGGCCCCGGTATTCTGGTCGCTCCGGTTCTGCACAGCGGCCAGCGAGCGAGGACAGTGTATCTTCCCGCCGGTGAGGTGTGGACCGATTACTGGACGGGAAAGACCTACGAAGGGGGAAAACAGATAGAAGTGGAAGCCCCCCTGTCGGTAATTCCCTTCTTCATCCGCAAAGGATACGATCCGGTCGATAAAACAGTCGTTATCGATTCCCTTCCCTTTGAGGCCTGATTATAATAGAGCTGAGGAGGAAGTTTATGATTTATCTTAAAAATAACCGTCTTTACAGGCGGCAGGACAAGGAGCTCCTATGCATCGAGCCCTGGGGAAGCAACAGTCTGAGGATTCGGGCGACCCAGAACCGGGACTTTGCTTCTGAGGAGCTGTCGGCCCTGCTGCCTGCGGCGGAGGTGGAACAGAAATCAGAGGTGACCCTGGATATCGCGCCGGAGAAGGATCGGGCAACCGTGGTGAACGGTCATATTTCCTGTCGGGTGACGAGGTCGGGCAAGCTGATTTTCCGGAATGGAAAGGGCGATGTTATTCTGGAGGAGTTTTTCCGGAACCGTATAGGCAATGATGAGGAGAACCCCTACAACAGCGCCCTGGAGATCTCTCCCCGGGAACTGGCCCCCCTGCAAGGCACGGATAACTACGCCGCTCTGCTCCGCTTCGAATCGAATGACGATGAGAGGTTCTACGGCATGGGCCAGTACCAGCAGCCCTATCTGAATCTGAAAGGCTGCGTGATGGAACTGGCCCAGCGCAATTCCCAGGCCAGCGTGCCCTTTGCTCTGTCCAGCCGGGGATACGGCTTTCTGTGGAACAATCCGGCCATCGGAAAGGCGACCTTCGGGAAAAACCTGACCGAATGGTCCGCCCGGTCCACCAAGCAGATCGATTACTGGATCACCGCCGGCGATACCCCCGCGGAAATCATGGAAGCCTACGGCAACGCGACCGGCACGGTACCGATGATGCCCGATTACGCCATGGGGTTCTGGCAGTGCAAGCTGCGCTATCAGACCCAGGAAGAGCTGCTGGAGGTGGCCCGGGAGTACAAGAGAAGGGGAGTGCCCCTCTCGGTTATCGTGGCCGATTTCTTCCACTGGCCCTTTCAGGGGGACTGGAAGTTCGATCCCGAGTACTGGCCCGATCCGGAAGCCATGACGAAGGAACTGGCCGACATGGGGGTCAAGCTGATGGTTTCCATCTGGCCCACCGTGGAGAAGGGCAGCGAGAACTTTTCCGAGCTGGAGGAGAGGGGTTTTCTCACGAGGACCGAAGCGGGATCGCGGATGAACCAGCTGGGGGACGCCTGTTTCTTCGACGCCACCAATCCGGAGGCCCGAAGCTATGTGTGGGGAAAAATAAAGAAGAACTACTACGACAAGGGGATACCCCTCTTCTGGCTGGACGAGGCGGAGCCGGAGTTTACCGACTACGAGTATTCCCATTACCGCTACCATCTGGGTTCCGATCTGGAAGTGGGAAATCTCTATCCCCGGCTCTATGCCCGGATGGCCTATGACGGCCTGAGGGAGGAGGGGGTGGATAATCCCATCAGCCTTCTGCGCTGCGCCTGGGCCGGTTCCCAGAGGATGGGAGCCCTCGTCTGGTCGGGGGATATCGATTCCAGCTTCCGTTCTCTACGGTATCAGCTCGCGGCGGGACTGAACATGGGTTTGTCCGGGATTCCCTGGTGGACGACGGATATCGGGGGATTCCACGGGGGAAACATCCATGACGAATCCTTCCACGAGTGTCTGGTACGCTGGTTTCAGTTCGGCGCTTTCTGTCCCGTATTCCGGCTTCACGGGTTCCGGGAACCCTTCAAGGAAGCCCTCTCCGATTCGGGGGGCGGGAGAATGTTCAGCGGTGCGGAAAACGAGATATGGAGTTACGGCGACAAAATCTACGGGATCTGCGAGAAGTACATTCGCCTGCGCGAGGTCATGAGGCCCTATATCAAAGGGGTTATGGAGGAGGCCCATAAAAAGGGAGCTCCGGTCATGCGTCCCCTGTTCTACGATTTTCCCGGGGATAGGGAAGCGTGGGATATAGAGGATCAGTACATGTTCGGCCCGGATATTCTGGTGAATCCCGTTCTGGAAGAGAGGATGACGGAACGGTCCGTTTACGTTCCCGAAGGGGAGTGGAGGCATCTTCTGGATGGCGAAATCATCACCGGCCCGAAGAGGGTCACGCTGAAATCTCCCCTGGAGTATATGCCCGTTCTTGTCAGAAAGGGGGCTCTGCCCGATCTCCTCTGGTAGGAAAAACGGTCCGCCTTCCGGTTCCGGGAGGCGGGCCGCTCTCGGGAGTCAGCAGTTTCTCTCGAAGGATGTGAGGCTCATGCCGGTGATCTCCTTGAACACGCGGGAGAAATACTTGGGATCGGTGAAGCCCACATGGTGGGCGATATCCGCTTTGTTCAGCTGCTTCTCCTTGAAGAGCTTCACCGCCAGGCCTATCCGGTAGCGTTTGAGGTAGTTGCTGAAGGTCTCTCCCGTATCCCTGTGGAAAAGATAGCTCAGGTACTCCTTGGTGATGCCCAGCTCATCGGCAATGCTCTCCTGGGTAATGGAGGCGGCATGGCTCTGCTCAATCAGCTTTATGGCATTGATCACATGGGGGCTGGCATGGGGAAAATCCTGGGATATCTCCAGGCTGCGGCTGAGATCCTCCTCCCTGCCTTCCTTGAAGGACACCCTGTTGAGGGCTTTCTGCACGTCCTCCAGGGTGACCGGTTTCACAAGATAGTCGACAACGCCCAGGGACAGGGCCTTTCTGGCCGTATCAAACTGCTCGTAGGCGCTTATGATGATAAAGCGGGGTATGTTTGTAAAGGACTGGGCCGCTTCGATAAGGGTCATCCCGTCCATGAAAGGCATGCGCAGATCGGTGAAGACCACATCGGGCTTGGTCAGGTTTATCTCTTCCAGAGCTTTGACGCCGTTGGCCACCATGGATACCACCTGGCAGTCCCGCGAGGCGCTTTGAATGAGATTGGACAATCCCTGACGCGCTCTCTGTTCGTCCTCCACCACCATGACTCTCATGCCGATACCTCCCCTTCCGCCGGAAGGGGCAGACTGAATTCAAAGGCGATGCCCCCTCCCGTTTCCTTTTTCAGACTTATCCGGGCGTTCTCTCCGTAATAAAGCCTGATCCGCATGACGGCATTGGATATGCCTATGCCCCTGTCCTTTTCGTCGGTACCCATAGGATCAGCCAGAATCCCTTCTATCCTGTCCATCCCTGCCTCCTCCATTCCCCGGCCGTTATCGGAAATTTCCAGAAGAAGCTTCTCTTCGCTCTTCGTGCCGGTTATGCGGATCATCCCGCCCTTTTCGTACCCTCCGAAACCGTGGATGATGGAATTCTCCACAAAGGGCTGGAGCATCAGTTTGCAGCAGGGCCAGTCCAGAACGGACCAGTCGACATCAATGGAATAATCAAACAGCTCCCCATGGCGGTTCTTCTGAAGGAAAAGATACTGTTCCACCCAGTCTATCTCATCCTTGAGAGTGACGTTCCGGTCATGGTAGAGGGAGTAACGGAGGATATTGGACAGGTTTTTTATCTGGTGGGAAATCCTGAGGTTGCCCGACTCTATGGCATCGTAGTTGATGCAGTTGAGCGTATTGAGGAGGAAATGGGAATTGATCTGGGAATCGAGGGCCTTTCTCTCGGCTTCCTGCTTCCTCTCCAGAGACTCAATGGCCTCCCGGTTGTACTCGTAGACTTTCCGGTTCATCTCCTTGAGGGAGGCTATCATGTTATTGTACTCTTCGGCCAGTTTCCATATCTCGTTCATTCCCTCTATGGGAATCTCACTGTCGAAGTTCCCCGCCTTCAGTTTCCCGATGGAGGAGGCGATTTCGTTCACCGGATGTTTTACGGCCCTGAAAAGCATGATCATGAAAATGGAGACGACGATAAAAATAAAGATATAGAACACCACGCCCCTGTAGTTTATCGCATTCATCTGGTGCAGGAGTTTTCCCTCGTCAATGGCAATATTCAGGGTCATCCCCGTGGATCCGGTGACTTCGCTGATCAGGGAGATATCCTCCTGCTTTGTTATACTGACATTCGTGGACCAGCCGATAAGCTCCTTGTTGTTGTGGTATAGTATCTGATTGTTGCCGTCGGTTATAAAACCTTCCGCGATCGTCCGGCTCTCGGCATTGATGATATTCAGGGTGTCTTCAATGGCCCTGTTGTCAAAGGAGACGGATATGGCATAATCGGTCTCTTTGAAACTTTTCTCTCCCTTCAGGGGATAGATAATATGGATAAGCCCGATATCCCTGTGAATCGAGTGGCTGAGAGGGAGAGGGCTGATATAGTAGCGGGGGATGACCTCATCGGCCAGTATTCTCTGTATCTGGTTGTACCAGGATCGGAGGAGAACATTATCCGCCGAAGACCATAAATCATTCGTATCATAGCCCAGTCTGTCGTATTGGTATACCAGGCCGTTCTGTGAAAGAATCCCCACGTCGACTATCCACTGGGAGTAGCGGCTGAGCAGGGTGAGGGAGTGGTCCAGATCCTGTTTGGCCACTTCGTGATCCGTTCCGGACGTGGTCTCGAAATGAACGATATTAGAAAACAGATCATCATTTATGGCTATCTCGGCCCCGATCTGGATGAAATCGTCAATAATGTATTCGATGTTTTTATTTGTCGAGGAAAGAAGACTGTTCTCTATGGCATAAGTCCTTTCCTTTAAGTCGCTTACGTATTCGTTGCGCAAATAGATCTGAAGCAGGAAAATCAGGAAGAAGACGGAGAGAGAAATGACGGCGATGGACGAATAGACGACTGAGGATCTGAAAAATGAAACAAATGATTTAATAACTGACATTAATATCCCATTACAGAAAAGGATAAGGCGTAAATATCCATCGGTCAAGTTTTTGTTTGAAAGCCCTGATGGCTCAGCCGATGATATCCCTGAGTTTTTCAAGCATTTCCCTGATCTCATCGTCGTCATGATAGATATACTGATTGGTCAGGGGATGGACCTTGCGGGGACGATCCGGGCCGTCTCCGGTCCTCTCCTTCAGATGGTCCCTGTACTCCCGGGGGGAGCAGCCGCAGTTTTCGTAGAAAGCCTTGTTCATATATTTCCGGTCGGAGAATCCCGCCTCCATGCAGATATCCAGTATCTTCAGATTGGTGCCGGCCATGAGCTTGATCGCCCTTTCGAAACGAAGATTGCTCAGGTACTCCTGGAAGGTGATATCGAAATGGCTGCGGAAAAAGTGGGAAAGGTAGGTGGGGGAAAGGTTCTCCCGGGAAGCCAGATCGGTCAGGGTGATCTTCTCCGCCAGGTTCTCGTTCAGATAATTGGTGATGCGGGTGAGACGGCTCTGCCTCTCCCTGTTTCTCAGAGACTCCTCCCTGTCGGTTACCTTGTAATCCGACTCCTTCAGCATCAGGGAAAAGAGGGTGAAGATTTCCGACGCCACGGAAAGCTCAAAGCCGAAACCGCCCAGGAAATAGTCATGGGTCAGCCTGTAAAGGGCGGCGGTCAGCTGTTCTTTCCCTTCTCCGGTCATTCCGCCGAGAAGGGAGGTGGAGGTGAAGCAGATATTTTCGAAGCGGGGGAAGATCCTTCGGCAGATGTTCTGGGATATCTGGACGGAAAGGAGGGGGGAAGGGCCGGACAGACGCTTCAGACTGTGGGGTTCATGGGAATTGAAGTAGAGGAGGGAGCCCTTCGGAGCGGTGAATTCTCCCGATTTGCTTCTGATGAGGAGCTCCCCTCCCATGACATAGCAGAATTCCATATCCCTGTGAATATGGGTGGTTCTGTTGATCAGGTTGACGAAAAAAATATTGATATTGTCCACCCGGGGATATTTGACGATCTCGAACTCTTCCCCCTCTTTTTTCACGGGAGCCTCCCGGCGGGAAATTTCCTGCCTATGACAAGATTGTCGTTTTTTTATCACAAAATCAACCCCCACGGATAATTTTATCGGGGGATAATTTACTGACAGGATCCTGAACCTGATGACAGGTATGATCCGGGAGGTATAAACGATATGTCAAGATTCAAATATTCCGTGGGACCCTGGAATGTTCACAGCGGAGCCGACTCCTACGGTCCGGCGACTCGGAGTGAGATCGATTTTGAGGAAAAGATTAAAACCTTTGCAGAGATGGGTTTCAGTGCCGTTCAGTTCCATGATGATGACGCGGTTCCCAACATAAACGATCTGAACGAAGAGGAGATCAAGGAAGAGGCCCGTAAAGTAAAAGCCCTTCTGGACAAGTATGACCTCAAGGCGGAGTTCGTCGCTCCCCGTCTGTGGATGGACGGCCATACGGTGGAAGGGGGGTATATGTCCACGTCCGCGGAGGACCGGGAGTACGCCATGTGGCGCTCCTACCGTTCCATCGATATCGCCCGGGAACTGGGGGCGGACAAAATCGTCCTGTGGCTCGCCCGGGAAGGAACCCTGTGCGCCGAGAGCAAAAGCCCTGTCTGGGCCACGAAGAAACTGGTGGAAGCCCTGGACCTGATGCTTGCCTATGACAGGGGAATCAAGATCCTCATCGAACCCAAGCCCAACGAACCCATCGACAGGAGCATCTGCGGAACCATCGGCCACGTCATGGGAGTCTCCGCCGCCACTTCCGATCCTTCCCGTGTGGGGGGACTTCTGGAATCGGCCCATGCCATCCTTGCCGGACTGGATCCTTCCCACGAGATCGGCTTCGGCCTGGCCATGGGAAAGCTGTGGGGCGTCCACTTGAACGATCAGAACGGCATGAAATTCGACCAGGACAAATCCTTCGGCGTGGAGAATCTGCGACAGGCCTTCAATCAGATGAAGGTGCTTATGGAGAATAACTACGGGTCTAACGGCGAGTATGTCGGCCTGGATGTGAAAGCCATGAGAACGACGACCGACAAGGACAGCTATAAGCATCTGGCCAACAGCCTGAAAATTGCCAGAATGCTGGAGAAAAAGGTGGAGAAGTTCGATTACGACTTTCAGAAAAAGTGCGTGGAAACCCGGGACTTTGAAGGCCTGGAGATGTACGTTCTGGAACTTCTGATGGGAGCGTGAAGGTGAAAATTTCCGGAGCGGGATGCTGTCTCTACGATTACCTTTACAAAAACATATCCTTCTCCTCTCCCGGTTTTTCCCGGTTCCGCTCGCGGACGCCGGGAGACGGGGGAATCACGCCGGGGGAACTGGTCTTCGCGGAGGATCTCTCCCGGTACTCGGACAGGCCGGTCGAATCCTGCCTCAAGGAACTGACCGGGGGAAACCGTCCCGACGCGGTGAACCTGGGCGGACCGGCCCTTGTGGCCATGATCCACGCCTCACAGATGCTTCCTCCCCGGTGGGATATCCGCTTCTACGCCAGCCTGGGCGGGGACCGGAGCTCCCGGGAGCTGGCGGAAGATCTGTCCCGCTTTCCCCTGACCCTTAAGGCCACGGAGGCCCCGGAGCATCGGGTTCCCTCCACGGTGGTTCTCTCCGATCCCTCATGGCATGGGGGAGCGGGGGAGCGGACCTTCATCAATACGCTGGGGAGCGCCCTGGCCTTTTCTCCCGATCTCCTGGAGGGGGATTTTTTTGAAAGCGATATCTGTCTCTGGGGCGGTACGGCTCTGGTTCCCCCTCTTCATGACAGGCTGGGAGAACTGACGGCCGAAGCGAAGAGCAGGGGAGCCTTCAATATTGTCGGCACGGTTTATGACTTTCGGAATCAAAGGCAGGACCCGGACGGACGCTGGCCTCTGGGAAGGCGGGACAAGTCCGCCTATCCCGGAATCGATCTGTTGATAACCGATAGGGAGGAAGCCTTCAGGCTTTCGGGCAAAAGCTCGACGGAGGAAGCGGCGGAATACTTTCTCGATCAGGGCTGCGGCGCCTGTCTGATCACCAGGGGCAGGGATGATGTCTACGCCCGTACCGGTTCAAGGGGATTCTCTCCCCTGAAGGGAACGTCATACCGGGTAAGCGAATACGTGGACCGGGACCTCAAGGCCCACCCGGAGAAACGGGGCGACACCACCGGCTGCGGGGACAATTTCATGGGCGGCGTGCTTGTCTCCCTCGCCCGGCAGATGGAAGGGGGGAAGGAACAGGTCCTGGACCTGGAAGAGGCTGTCGTCGAAGGGGTGAGCGCCGGAGGATTCGCCCTCTATTCCATGGGCGGCGTCTTCCGCGAATCCTTTCCCGGTGAGAAGAAAAGGGAGATCGATGAGATCAAAAAACATTACAGAGAGCAGATGGCATGAAGCGTGAAGTCCTGATTTTCGGGGCCGGCAATATCGGCCGGTCTTTTATTACCCCCGTGTTTCTTGATGCGGGCTATACGGTTTACCTTGCCGATATCAATGCCGCGCTGATAGCGGCCCTGGCGGAGAAGGGACAATACACCGTTCGGATCTGCTCCCGGGAGGGGGAGGAAGAGCGTATCGTGGAAGGCTATCACCCCCTGGCTCTCGGAGACCGGGAGTCCCTGATACCCCTCTTGAAAAGAGTTCCCCTGGTCGTCACGTCCGTAGGACAGAGGGGGCTGGACGGCGTGGCCGCCCTTCTCGGCGAAATACTGCCGGACAGAAAGGATGAAAGGGGGCGGTTTCTTCCCCTGGATATGATACTGGCGGAAAATCTCAGAAACGCCTCCGACTACTGCCGAACGCGGATCCAGGCCTCTTTGCAGGGAATTTTTCCCATGGAAACCCATCTCGGTCTTGTCGAGACGAGTATCGGGAAGATGGTGCCCCTGCTGACCGAAGAGGACAGACTGCGCGATCCCCTGGGATTGAAGGCCGAACCTTACAACAATCTGATTCTGGACCGTGACGCTTTCGTGGGGCCCCTGCCTCTGTCTCCGTCAATCAGTCTGGTTTCACCCGTCAAAGCCTGGGTGGACCGCAAGCTGTTCATCCATAACCTGGGACATGCCGCCGCAGCCTATCTGGGGCGCAAGTACTTTCCCGGGGTTATCGGCATCGCTCCCCTTATGGAGCATGACTGGTTCGTCACCCTGGTGCGTGACGCCATGCTGGAGGGGGCGAATATCCTTATGCACGAGTATCCCGACGTTTTCATCCTCTCCGATCTGGTGCATCATATCTACGATCTGCTGGACCGCTTTGCCAATCCCGCTCTGGGTGACACGGTGCAGCGGGTGGGCCGGGATCTGATGCGCAAGCTGGGCCGCAATGACCGGGTCGTCGGAGCCATGAGGGCGGCCGCGGGAAAGGGGCTGCCCATCGGGGACCTCTGCCTTGTCTATCTGGCCGCTCTGGAATTCGGGGAGACATCCGCCGAGGACCCGGACAGGGCACTCTACTCGCGGTATCGGGAAACGGGCCTGGAAAGCATCTACAGGGAAATCTCCTGCGGAGATGAGGGGCAGCCCGATGAACTGGATGGGATTATCCTGACCGGACTGCTCGGGGCGGCCGTATCCCGGGAGGAAAGCAAAAGAATTTCATAGCCCGATAGCAAATATCCCTTTACAATATAAAATCGTCCCCTGAGGGGGGATTATGAAGACGTCAGGAAGGAGAGAAAAATGCGTTTTACAGAAGGAGCCTACAGAGCGAGGACGGGGATCAGGCTGCACAGAGCCCATTCCCTGTTTCGTGCCGAAATCAGTCCGGACAGAGTGAGTGCCCTTGTGCCCTGCCGGGAAATCCGTTCTCTGGGAGATACCACCGAAGGGGTGAACCTGCATTATGTTTTTTCCTCTCCGGCGACCAACATGATCTCCGTCAGGGTTTTCCATTTCAACGGGGAACAGGATCGGGGTCCCCGCTTCTCCCTTCAGGGGGACGGCGTTTCCCTGGGGGTGAGGGAAGAGGATGATTCTATCACTGTAACAAGCGGAGAGCTGACCGCTGTCCTTTCCAAAAGGGGGGATTTTTCCTACGACTTCTATTACAGAGGGAAAAAACTGACCGGAGGAGGCAGGCAGGGAACGGCCTATGTCACCGATCTGGACTATGAGTGCGACCGCAAGGACGATATGGACGGCCGCCCGAAACCCTCATGCAAGACAGAGACCTATGTAAGGGAAACGCTGGAACTGGATGTGGGGGAGTATATTTACGGTTTCGGCGAACGGTTCACTCCCTTCGTGAAAAACGGCCAGTCCCTGGATATATGGAACCGGGACGGCAATACGAGCTGCCACTTCGCCTATAAATCGATTCCCTTCTACCTTTCGAGCCGGAAATACGGGGTCCTGGTCAATACTCCCGCCCGGGTCGATTACGAGGTCGGCTCCCTTGATGTCCGCCATGTGGAGTTCAGCACGCCGGGAGAGTCCCTGGAGTATATCCTTATCGCCGGCGAGGACAACCGGGAAGTCCTGTCCCGCTACACCGGTCTGACCGGCCGTTCTGCCGTTCCCCCCGCCTGGACGTTCGGTCTCTGGCTGACCACGAGCTGGATACTCCGTACCGATGCAGAGAAGTCCGTCGAGTTCGTCAACGAAATGGAGAGATACGATATCCCCCTGGAAGTTTTTCACTTCGACGCCCGCTGGATGGACGATTTCAAATGCTGCGACTTCCGCTGGTCCGAACGCTACGGCGACGTCAAATCCCTTCTGAAGTTCATCCACGATAAGGGCGTGAAAGTCTGCATGTGGATCAATCCCTACATCAGCCAGGAATCCCACCTCTTCGCCGAAGGACGGGACAAGGGGTTCCTGCTCAAGAGGCCCGACGGCGCCGTGTGGCAGACCGATACCTGGATGAGCGGCATCGGCATTGTGGATTTTACCAATCCGGAAGCCCGGGACTGGTACATCGGGCAGCTGGAAGCCCTGGTAGATCTGGGGGCGGACTGCTTTAAGACTGACTTCGGGGAGAAGATACCCACCGAAGTGGTCTGGCATGACGGCTCCGATCCGGCGAAGATGCACAATTACTATACCTATCTGTACAACAAAGCGGTTTATGAAATGCTTCTGAGGAAGAAGGGAGATGGCGATGCGGTGGTTTTCGCCCGTTCCGCCACCGTGGGGAACCAGCAGTTCCCCGTACACTGGGGCGGGGATAACGCCGCCTCTTTCGTGTCCATGGCGGAAACCCTGAGGGGCGGCCTCTCTTTCTGCCAGTCCGGATTCGGTTTCTGGGCCCATGATATCGGCGGGTTTTTCGGAAAGGCCATACCCGACCTCTACAAGCGGTGGGTCGCTTTCGGGCTTCTTTCCACCCACAGCCGCCTCCATGGCAACGACAGCTACCGGGTCCCCTGGGTTTATGACGAGGAGAGCGTTGATGTGCTGCGCCATTTCGTCCGCCTCAAATATTCCCTCATGCCCTACCTTTACGCCGGGGCCGTGCGGGTGAACCGGGAGGGGATTCCCCTCATGCAGCCCATGATGCTTGTTTTTCCCGACGATCCGACCTGCCTGACCCTGGACCGGCAGTACATGCTGGGCGATGATCTGCTGGTCGCCCCTGTATTCCGGGAAGACGGACAGGTCGAGTTCTATGTGCCCGAGGGGGAGTGGACCGATTTTCAGAGCGGAGAAGTCTTCTCCGGGCCCCGGTGGTTCAGCCGGACTTATGATTACTTCGGCCTGCCCGTTCTGGTACGGCCCGGTGCGGTTCTTCCCGTGGGAGCCGGCAGGGATTCGGCCGATTACGACTATGCCGACGGAGTGTGTTTTCAGGTATACGGCCTGGACGGGGGATCTGGCCGGGAAAGCCGTCTCTACGACAGAACGGGCAGAGAAATCTGCTGCTTTACGGCATCCAGGACGGAGGAGGGCCTTACATTGACTCTGACCGGAGACGCACGGAACTGGACGGTCAGATTGATGGGGATCGCCGAACCGCCATCCGTGAGCGGGGCCGAAATCAAGAAAGAGGATGGATACTGTCTATTGATGCCTGATCGGAAAGAGATCGAAGTTACCCTTTCCTGTTAGGTCCAAACCGTTTCCAGAGCCGATATTCAGTTCAGCGATGTTGTGGCCGGCGCCGTCAGCGCTCTGGAGAAGGGTACGATAAAAGTCGTTCTTGTTCCTTCGCTTTTTTTAAGAGCGGGATCCTGACTAAATGGCGGGCATGACATTCCCGCCGCAGACGGGAATATAGGCTCCCGAGATAAATCCGGCCAGATCTGAGGCGAGAAAGGCCGCCAGATTGGCAATGTCCTGATCCGTTCCCCTGTGCTTCAGGGGGACGCTTTTCAGATATTCGCCGCTTTCTGCCAAGCCTTCTCTTCGTTCCCTGTCGCTTATCGTCCAACCCGGTGCGATCTGGTTAACGGTGATTTGATGCTCCCCGATCTCCCTGGCGAGAACCCGCAGTACCCCGTCCATTCCGCGCTTCCCCGCGGCATAGGCCGACTGGGTGGGAGCGCATTGCATGGAACACTCCGTATTGATCCCGATGAAGCGACCTGCTCTCTTTTTAATCATGGGGGGAATGAACGTCTTTGCCAGAAGGACGCTCTGCATGACGCAGGATTTGAACTGGCTTTCATAATCCTCCGGATCCTGATCGAGTACAGATTTCCAGTCGTATTGAACCACCGCATTATTGATGAGGATATCCGGATCTCCCAGAATCGGACAGATCTCTGCCTTCATTTGCAGCACAGAGTTGAAGTCCGTAATATCCGCCTGCACCGCCAGGGCCGAGCGGCCCATTTGCTGAATCTCCCCGGTCAATTTTTCCGCCTGTTCCCGGTTCCGGTGATAATGGACGGCCACGTCGGCTCCGCATTGAGCCATCGTCTTTGCCATGATCCTCCCCAGTTCCCCTGTGGCTCCGGTGATCAAGGCGACTTTTCCCTGTAAATTGATTTCCATATCATCCTCCCCGTAAACAGAACGCCGGCCGACTCAAAAATGGGCCGGCGTCTTATTCTACCCCGGAGAGGAGAGACATACAATGGCGATGTCGTGAAAAGAAGGGGACGATTCCCGGGAATTAGAGCCCCAGAAGGTTGTCAAAATAGGCTTTCCAGAAATCCACTTTCTCCGGGGAAACCCCGTCGTAGACTCCCATGTTGTCGCCCAGTTCCATCAGCGCGAAATCCACGCCGTCGCAGGCGGGCCATTCGGCCAGACCTTCACCGTTGGGATTGCCCGTCCTGGCGAAGTTGACCAGGTAATCGGACATCTGATCGCCGATCGCGTAATCCTCCTCTGTCCAGGGACGGGTGGGATCCTGGTAGAAGATATTGAGGAAGTAGGGAACGTCTCCCGTATGGAAGGCGCCTGCTTCGGGTACTTCTCCCGCCGCGGGCAGGGCGTGGGTGAAAATATCCAGATAAGTCGCCGAATCGCCGTGGATGGCCCGTGCCTTGGCCAGTTCGTAGATACGCACGTTCATCTGGTCATGGACAATGTCGTTCTTGAGCAGATAATCGGCTTCCTCGTCGCTGGATGCGGGATAGAGAGCCAGGAATTCATCGGCCATCTCACCGTATTCGTCCGCTGCCATCTGCTTATATTGATCCAGGGTGAAGGCGCCACGGGGACCGATGATGCTCGTATCGCCCGATACGCCGCCGGCCAGGAGAGGAACGTCGATCTGCGATCCCTCTTTATACACGTCGACATCGGCGGCGGGAATGACGAATCCGTCAATAGTCGGTTTGGTCGGGAAGCCCGGAGGATTTCCGGGAGCCATGAAATGGTTGGCCAGGCCGGCCAGTTCTTCACCGTCCATGGCTCTGAGTTCTTCAAGGGAACTGACGCCCATATAATCCATCATCGTCTTTCCCAGATCTTCCTGCTCGGCCACGGTGGCCATGGCTCGCCTCCCCAGGGAATTGAGGGGGTTGGCGCTCTGTGCTACGGCTTTATGGAAGAGTCCCTCTGCCAGGGGCGAAATACTCAGAAGATGAACCATGCGGGAACCGGCGGACTGTCCCATGATGGTGACGTTCCCCGGATCTCCGCCGAAGGCTGCGATATTGTTCTGCACCCACTCGAGGGAGGCAATCGCATCAAGGACACCGTAGTTGCCGGATACATGCTGGGGAGACTCCTCGTCAAGCTCGGGGAGGCCGAGGAAACCGAATATTCCCAGACGGTAGTTAACCGATACGTAAACCACATCCTTTTCGGCAATCCTATCGCCGAAATAGACTTCACAGGAGGAACCGCCCGAATTCAGACCGCCCCCGTGGAAGAAAACGATAACCGGTTTCTCTCCGTTATGGGAATCCGAATCGGACCATACATTAAGGGTAAGACAGTCTTCGCTGTAATTTTTATTACCGATGATAAACTCGGTCGACCACATCCTGTAGGGCTGCTGGGGCTGCTGCCAGGCGCTGTTCCCGAAGGTCTCGGCGGCCTTAACTCCTTCCCAGGGGGCAACGGGCCGGGGAGCCTTCCATCTGAGCTCTCCCACGGGAGGGGCGGCATAGGGGATTCCTCTGAACGCCACCACGGTGGAATTTTCCAGGGGGGCTCCGGATATTCTGCCGCTGTCCAGCTGGACGACTTCGGACAGGGTGAAGGAATGGCTTTTTCCCATACTCGCACAGGAAAAGAGCAGCGCTCCCGTCGCTAAGAGTAGAAGGCAACTTTTCATCGCTTTTTTCATGGATTTAATATCTCCTCGTTTGTTTCAGATCGAAATGAGCCTGATGGATCGTCAATGCAAACATCTCCGATCATGAGATTGTCCCCAGTATTTCGAAAGGGGTGCAAAAAAAAAATAGTTTTTGCACAACTCGTATTTTCCATCGCACAACTGGTCGGCTGGGAAAATTGTGGAAAATTACGAATGCGGATAGGATTTAATAAAGCCGTTCCGGGATAGCCTCCCGTCCGTCAAGCATCATTGTATTATTCCGGAACATAAAGAAAAAGGAGGAATTTCTTTTATGAAATTCAATGTGAGGATATTACCTTTAGTTCTTATTTTAGCTGTTACCATGGCATTTTCCTTTGTATCCTGTTCTTCCGATGACAAGAAGGAAGTGGTAAAGGAAGAAGTGAGCACCGTTGATCTGAACGAGAACGTTACTTCCGTATACGGGTCTTTCACTGCCCACTGGGGATTTGACGAGCTGTCCCCCGTTTTCGCCGAGCAGTTCACGGCCATGGAAACGGAAGACACCATGTGGCAGGACAGCACTCTACTTCTTACTCCCGTAGAAGCCGGCGCTCCCCGTGCCGCCGAGAGCGAGTACCAGTGGACCGAAGGCGATCATTACACCCTCGTAAAGAATCTGTACGCTTCCGGTTCCGGTATGTACATCTGGCAGCAGTTTACCGGTAAATTTACCAACGACGGCCGCAAGATCACTCTTGACACTCCCGAATACTACAGTTATTACACCTTCTTCGGAAAGTCCAGCGGTATGCATATCGATCAGGTGGCAGCCGGTGTTTTCACCGATGAAGAGGTAGGCAACAAGGTCGGAGGAAGAGCGGGCAACCATATCGATAACTTCGATACATGGCTGGCCGACTATCATAATTCCGCCGGTTCCGCCCCCATGGTCGTTGTGCTTGATATGAACACAAAAACCTTCGGATACTATAATCCTGACGACGACGAATAAAACGACATTATAGATAGTAGATATGGGACAGAGCGATTATTCTTATAATCGCTCTGCTTGTGTTATGAGAGACTTAGTGAGGATAGGATCTTGAATATTAAAAAGGCAAACTTATATGTCATAACCGCTTATGCTGTTGTATTTCTGGCTATGACGATCGCGGCCAATGTCGTGATCAACCATTGGAGCGGGGCGCTGGAAGTGTACTTCGGGCGTATCGGTTCCACCGGAATATCGGATTTTGAAACGGAATATGCCACCGATGAGGAGCTGCTTCAGGCGGAAATCGACGGGGCCGTTCAAATCGTTGAGGAAGGGGCCACCCTTCTTAAGAATGAGGGAGGCGCCCTGCCCCTGGCGGCAGGGACGAATGTGAGCCTCTTCAGCCAGAGCAGCGTTGACTGGATAGGCGGGAACGTCGCCGGTTCCGATACGGCCGAATCGGTCGTCACCCTTAAGGATGTTCTGGAAGAGGAAGGAATCAACGTCAACTCAACTTTGTGGGATTTCTACAAATCCACCGGTAACCGCAGGGATCCGGGCGGTAACAACGGCTACGGGCTGCATGAAGCCGATTGGGCGACCGTCAGCAGCGCCGCTTCCTCATCCTTTTCTTCCTACCATGATGCGGCCATCGTCGTATTCTCCCGTGTGAATACGGAAGGCTCCGACCAGGCGACGGACATGTCCCGCTGGGACGGCGAAGCCGGCGATATTTATATGAAGCTGAGCGCCACCGAACGGGGGCTGCTCAAAGGGATAAAAGAAGCCGGTTTCGGGAAAATCATTGTTCTCATCAACAGCGCCGTTCCCCTTCAGCTGGATTTTATGCAGGACGAATCCTACGGCATCAGCGCCGCTCTTCTCTGCTCCGCCACGGGAAATAACGGCTTAACCGGACTGGGCAAGGTCATCGCCGGTATCGCCAATCCTTCCGGTCATCTGGTTGATACTTATGTGTACGATAACTACTCCGCTCCGGCCACCCAGAACCTGGGGGATAACCGCTATGTGAACGCCGCGGGTGAAGTGATGGAATACAGCTACCTGAATTACGCTGAAAACATCTACGTCGGTTACAGATACTTCGAGACCCGTTACGAAGACAAAATTAAGGGCAGAGATAATGTGGGCGACTACGATTACTCTTCCACCGTCGCTTTCCCCTTCGGATACGGTATGAGCTATACCACCTTTGACTGGACCGATTATACGATGACCTCCGAGGGATCCCATATCACTGTTTCCGTGAAGGTTACGAATACGGGAAATATCGCCGGCAAGGACGTGGTGGCTATCTACTTTCAGTCTCCCTACACCGATTACGATATAGTCAACGGTGTGGAAAAGGCTTCCGTCGTTCTGGCCGCCTTTGACAAGACCAATCTCCTCAGCCCCGGCGAAAGTCAGGAAGTCGTCATGTCCTTCAATGCGGAGACCGTGATGAAGTCCTACGATTCCGAGGGAGCCAAGGGTTATATTCTCGAAGAGGGTGATTACTGCATAACCGCGGCACAGGATGCTCACGCCGCCGTGAATAACATTCTTGCCTTCAATGGCTTTACCGATCTTCAGGCTGCCGGCGAGACTCCTCTCGTTTATGACGCCGATAAGGTCGCCGTTTACAAGGTGGCTTCCTTTACGCACGTAGGTGAAGATGAAGTAACCGGAACCTCTGTTTCCAATCAGTTCGATTACGCCCGCGTTACCGACGATGAGTATCTCACCAGAAATAACTGGTCCATGATGGATAATAACGGATTGGATTATTCTACTGGGACTCAGACGGTCGACTATTATATTCTGCCCTCCTGTGCCGATGCCCAGGGAACAGTGGGAACCCATCCCATGAACGATGAGCTTCTGGCAAACCTTCAGGCTGTCGGCTGGGACGCTTCCGGCAGACCCGCCTCCGAAAAGAATGATTCTCCCGCTGTCATCAACTCCGATGATTCCGACGAGAGCGAGCTTACCCTCGTTCAGCTGAGAGGCGCTCCCTACGAAGACGAACGGTGGCAGATTCTTATCGAGCAGTTGAAAGTCAGTGAAATCCACGGCCTTTTCAATCAGGCCGGATGGTCCACGAAGCCTATCGAAAGCATCCAGATGCCCGGAACTTCCTGTAATGACGGCCCGACCGGCCTCGGGAACTTCGTGAGCGGATGGACCAGTTACCGCTGGCCCTGCGAAACGCTTATCGCTTCCACTTGGAATACCGATATGGCCTATCTTATGGGTTCCTTCGTTGGTGAGGACGGACTCAGAACCGGTGTCGCCGGTTGGTATGCTCCCGCAATGAACCTTCACAGAACGGCTTTCGGAGGACGGGCTTCGGAGTACTATTCCGAAGATCCTCTTCTTTCCGGATATATGGGCGCCAATACGGTCAGCGGCGCACAGGAGAAGGGCCTATTCACCTTTATCAAGCACTTCGCGGTGAATGAACAGGATATCAACCGCGGGGATATTTCCATGTGGTCCACGGAGCAGGCCATGAGAGAACTCTATTTCAAACCCTTTGAAATCACCGTGAAAGAAGGCCGCGCTTTGGGTGTCATGGATTCCCAGACCCGTCTCGGATACCGGTTCTGCAAGGGTAACTATGACCTTCTGACCACCGTTCTCCGTAATGAGTGGGGATTCCAGGGTACGGTCGTTACCGACTATACCAGCGACGGCGGCGCCATGGCGGAACAGTGTCTGGCTGCCGGTACGGATCTGATGCTCAGTTCTGCCGCTCTCCGGGTCCCCGATACCAAGGCTGACTATATCCGCCATGCTCTGCAGGACGCGGCATTCCACACGGCCTATGTCGTATCAAACAGCAGTCTGATGAACGGTCTGGCCGGAGGCGCCTCCTACAGCGCGGGCTTCCCCGTTTACGTGCTGATCCTGATCATCGTTGATGTTGTAATGGGGCTTATCATTATACTCGCTGAGTTCTTTGCATGGCGCAGTTATCTGAAGGATAGGAAAAATACCGGGAAGGGGGCAAAGGCATGAAGGATAAACTGAATCTCTCTACGGCGGCATTGGCGCTGAGTATCATCGGCGGAATACTGGTCGCCTGTAAACTGCTGATTGTCGGACTTGTTCTGGCGGTCATCGGGCTGGTCCTTTCCATTGTGGGCTTTGTCAGAAGAGGCGAAATGTCCATTAATGTGTATCTGGCCTACTGGTGCATGATCGCCTGTATCACCATTCTCTTTCTGAGCGGGCTCGGTGCCACCGGGTACACCGTTTACGATATGATTATGGGACATGATGTTAATTAAAGATAATGTTCTAATTCTTTGACATATAAAAGAGGAACCTTTGGGATTCCGGTAAAAAATAGCCTCCTTCTTTTTTGAGTGCAATTAAGAAGGAGGCTATTTTGTCAGAACAGCTTTACTGTCCCAATCCCCGGTGCCGGAATCATAACCATCTCCTGGAGGACGATTCCTGGATGCGAAAAAAAGGATTTGTCATGACCAAGAGGGATGGAAAAGTCCAGCGTTATCAGTGCAAAGAATGCCTGGTGACCTTCTCTCTATCTTATTTCTCTATAGACTATTATGCTCATAAAAATTTATCCTATCCCAAGCTCCTTAATCATCTGGTCAGCGGATCGGGAATCAGGGATATGGCGCGGGCCATGAAATACTCTCCCTGCCTCATCTCCAATCGTATCCGGCGCCTATCGGAACGGGTTACTGCTTTCTGTGCGAAGGAGATTCATGATCTGGAACTGCGTGAATCGGTGGCGGCCGACGGCCTGGAGAACTTCATTCTCTCCCAATACTTTCCGACCAACGTGAATGTTCTGGTGGGACAAAGATCACAGTTTATCTATACCTTCAATGCGCTCCACTTTAAACGTAAAGGTATTTGTACTGACGAGCAGAAAAAGAAGAAGGCGGAACTCTATGAATCGGCCCGCTTTGAGAAAGGAGCCGCTTCCCGGCGATTCAGGGAAATCCTGGATTTCCTCTCGGAAAAGGCGGAGTCATCATCTTTAAAATCTTTCATTCTGGATACCGATGAACATCCTGTCTATCGATATCAGTTTGATCACCATGAATCCCTTTCTTGTAAGATTTCTCACCGTACCACCAACTCCCAAGTTGAACGAAATTATCAGAATAAGTTATTTTCCTGTAACTATATAGATAGACAAATCAGAAAAGATCTGGCCGAGTATGTCCGGGAGACGGTCCAGTTCGGGAGAAACATGAATAACAGCATGGACCGGTTTAACTGCTATTGTTTCTGGCATAATTATCTGAAGCCTTACAGGATTAACCGGAAGAAAAGGAAATACGAATATCATAGCCTGGCGGCAGGATTCGCATTGGATCAGATCAAGGATACGGTTCAAGATGTTTTTTATGGGATCAGGAAGAAGGATGAGGATTTTATTGAATATCTCACTGATTATCAGAAGGCTCACTGGAATAGAGATCTGGTTAATCCGTTGAACAGAAAGGCTGTATGATATGAACGGAATGTCAAAGCATGAGAACATTAAGATACGGGAAGAAGAATATCTATCCTGAACAATCCGTCCTTCTGGGACATGCGAAAGTTCCCCCGGTATTTTTCCACCGTATAGACGATATTTTTCATACCGAATCCGTGTTCGTCACGGTTGTCTTTCTGGGTCAGGGGAAGCCCGTTTTCGAAGTGAAGTTCCCCGGTGCATACATTGATCAGGCAGAGACTTACCAGATCGGCCCTTCGCGCCATGTTAAGGGTAATCACCTTTTTTTCGCTGCTTTTCTCCCTTTCGACGGCTTCAATGGCGTTGTCCAGGGCATTTCCCAGAAGGGAATAGACATCGACCGGTTTCATGAAATCAAGACAGGCTCCGTCTATGATGCAGGAAAAGTCGATTTCCAATCTGTCGCAGAGAAAACTTTTTTCCGTCAGTATGGTATCCAGCGTTGTATTTCCCGTATTGAAATTTTTATCATAGAGTCCGATCGCTTTTTCCAGATCGTTTAAGCTCTCATCTCTCTGTTCATGGTTCATCTCGCGCATGGCGGCCAGCTGATATTTCAGATCGTGGAATTTGCGGTTGAGCAGATCTATATTCTGGGTTGAATTCTGTCTCTGCCTGTTTACATCGACGAGAAGGCTTTCCATAATCTGTTTGTCACTCAGCAGTTTTCTTCTTTCCAGCATGCCGAACTGGATAATCAGAAGCAGAAGGCAGACGACGACAAGGTAAAATATGGATCCCAGGTTGCCCATTCCGTGTCCAAAAATATACATGTTCCACGCATTAATCATGACAAGAACAGAGAAAACGAACAGACTGATCTGTTTGTTGTTAACCATGTTCATCTCATCCTTCCGGACGATTTTCCGAAGGGAAAAGTTCGTATAGGCAAAGAGGAGCAGAGCCAGCAAAAGACTTATCGTATTGGCCAGGAGGGAACTGCGGTCCCCATCAAAAAGAAGCCAGGAGAGAAGCTCCATGCATCCGTACCTCAAATGCTGGATGATATAGGCCGCGCTTGCATAGAAGAGAGCCTGTTTGACATTCAGGCTGAAAGACCAGAAGATAATCAGCATGGCAAAGATAAAATAGAGAAGATAACCGGCGTAGAACCAGCTGTCGGCGATACGGAAGAACGGTTCGTAAAGAAATGACTTCCTTATGGGAAACATGAATGTCCAGATGAAGGGCAGTATCAGGTAGCTGACAAGCCCCGTCGCTAATTTCACTCTGCCGTGTGATCTGAAAGGGTGAAGACGGCAGAAAATGAGAGCTCCCCCCATAAGCATTACCTCGAAACTGCTGATCCATACGCAAAAACGAATATATAGGTCCGACAAAATCCCTGCCCCTTATTACGATAATTCTGTAAGTTAATAACGCATGCCCTGCATGTATTCCATTATTGTGTTTATAAACTCTTTCTTTTTGGCACGGCTGATTTTCAGGTTCTCTCCGTTTACGAATACATAGTCATCCTGAATGGCCGAAACATATTTTATATTGACAAGATAGCAGGAATTGCACCGGGAAAATCCGGCTTTCCCCAGATTATTTTCCGCTTCCGTCATGGTGCCCCATACGGTGTAATTACCGTGAGTCGTGTAATAGACAAGCTGGTGCTTGATGACTTCGATATAATAGATTTCCGAAATATCAATAATTTTAAGACCATTATTCACTTTCAGATTGATTTTCTGGGGTTTTCTTTTTTCGGAAATCTCTATGGCCCTTAGGAGCCGCATCTTCAGGGCTTCATAGTTTACCGGTTTAACCATATAATCCATCGCATCAACCTCGTAGCCCTTGATGGCATACTGAGCCAGTTCGGTGATGAATATCAGAACGGGATTTTTGTGATCTGCGCGGTAAATTTTCGCCGTTTCCAGACCATTCATAAGAGGCATATCTATATCCATCAGGACGATGTCATGCTCGGAGGATCTATCGTCCAGAAAGCTTTTTCCGTTTACATAACAGGAAATCTCCAGGGGGATGGCGTATTCTTCCTGAAAACTTTTGAGAAGATCTTTGAGCGTTTCGGTGAATTTAGGATTATCTTCTACGATGGCAATAACGGTCATTTCAGATAAACACAGTATAGAGATTTTTTTCCGGTTCGGAAATATTCAATCCGTTGACTTTCTGCAATTTTGTTGTGATTTCTTAATGTTCTCAATTATTGACATCCCGATTCAGAGTGCAGTCAGGAGATAATTATCCCGGTCTTCCCCGAGCGTTCCCGCCGTTCTGTGCCTCTTTCAAGGGAAATACTCTGCCCATGTCAAACATCGAGAACACGGGGGAGCCGAAACGCACCGCTTAGACCCCCGTGTTTCCGGGAAATCAGCTTTCTCCGCTGTTAACCCTTTTATCCCCATCGGGAAGGGGCACAGAATTCGTCGATGGGGCGATTTCGATATCTTCGTTATGACCCCAGAGCTTATGATAGACCTTATCGGCCAGGCTCTCTTTCACGACTTCCCGTATCTTTTTTTCCGCGGGAAGGCAGTCTGCCGGAACCTGGTCGATGGTTATCCATCTCTCCATGGCTTCATGGCGGGACATGCCCCGGCTCATGGCGATTTTCCGCACATTGTTCACCGCCTGGATTTCCCGCAGTTTGGCGCCGCTCAGCTTGTAGAAGTACATGGAAATCATGGTGATGACCCAGGCCGTCATGGGAAGCAGGCAGAAGCAGATGATCGCCGCCAGCCGGACGCCGGTGTAGTCGAATCCGGTCATATCGATACCCGTGGAGGGAAGCTTGCCGTTCAGAGAGGGCACCAGGCCTATGGTGAAGACCGAAATCAGGATGAAGGCGAAGGAGGAGACGAACTTGTCTATAAGGGAGAACAGGGTTCCCATCATTCCGGGGACGTAGTTGCCCGACCGGTAGGTCTCGTAGTCGGTGCAGTCGGCTACCATGGGAATGCACATCTCCGAACTCAGGTTGTAGGCGCCGTAGCCGCATCCGAAAAAGACGATCCAGACCAGGGTGATCAGGTTCGGCCTGAGGGAGATGCTGCCGTCTTCGGCCCACTGGAGCAGGGAGAGATGGGTGGACGGGTTGTCAGGATTCCAGATCATCAGCAGAACAATCAGCCCCAGATAGAAGAGAAAGGCAATCGCCGTAAACTGGACAACGGCCCTTTTCTGCCCCTTGTTTCCCGCCAGTTTCGCGCCGAAGATGAAGAACAGCCCCATGAAGACAAAGGAAAAAGTGTACATGGGAATATAGAGGCCGTTGTAGTTGTTCATCATAATGTAGTAGATGAGAACGGCCACCGCTCCCGATGTGGCGATGGTGGAGGCCAGTTTGTTGCATCCGGCGGAGAAGACCAGCCAGCGGATCTGACTGTTTTTTTTCAGAACCCCTACGAAATCGCGGATTCCCGGAGTCTCTGCATCTTCGTCGATACCCCAGTTCTCGGGGATGTCTTTCTTCCAGATGGCGATAAGGGCCAGCACCGTGTAGACGGCGGATATCGCCACCGTGAAGGGCACCAGAATATCGTAGAAAGCCGGGTTGTACTGGGCGCCCAGGCCGTTGGCCACATCAACCGGATCGATGATGATGGGAAGAAGCCCGTTCCCCATCATGTTCACCAGGACGATGGAGCCCACCATGCCCACCATGTTCCAGACAACAAACTGGGACCTTTGGTGGGGCTCGTTGGTGATGCAGGTCTGCCCCGCCTTTGTACAGGCTGTCTGGGCCGTATAACCCAGGACATGGATGACGTAGCCCAGAATGAAAAGGGCCCATCGGAGACCCTCTGACCGAATCGGCCGGATCAGGAAGAACATGAAGACAACCGAGAAAGCCAGGAGAATGTTGCCTATGATCATATAGGGGCGGAATTTCCCCAGCCGGCCGTTCGTCTTGTCTATGAGAGCCCCGATGATCGGGTCGGTGATCCCGTCGAAAATCCTCATTCCCGTTACTACCGAGGAGAGGACGATCGTCAGGGTGGTCATGGCCGCCGCGGAGAGAACGCCTCCCACGAAGCTGCCGCTCAGATAGTACCCGCCGTAGTAGGTAATGAACGTCATCAGGGCCAGGTAACTGTTCGTCGCGGCATTATTGAAGGGAAAGAGAATCACCTGGTAGGGCTTCGCTATATTGATGAAGGACGAAGAATCCTTCGATTGGCTGTCTTCTTGTATCATTTTTGCTCCTGTATTTCTTAAATAGGCCTATTTCTGCCAGCTTTTCGTTCTGCCCGCCCGCTTCATGCGGTAGGAAGGTTCGTTCCTGCTTACTTTGATCAGCCGCGCCTCGTCGGCAAGATCGCCCGACTGGATTCTGATATCCGTCACATCGGTCAGGGGGATCGTGCAGCTGAAGATTCGGTCGCCCTCCAGGGTTTTGTAGAATGCGCCGTTCACATAGAGATCGAGTGACTTCTGGTTCGAGTAAAATTTAACCTTCGTGCTTTTTCCCTTTCTTTTTTCAAAGCGCTTGCCGCAGATATGAACAAAGGGTTCGTCGGACCAATGGGCTTTGTAAAGGTAGAAGGAATCCTTACGGGTCGACCGGTCAAAGGTAATCAGCCCCTTGTGGTTCATACCCGGTTCGCCCCCCTGATTTCGCGCGTCGGCGGCGAAATCAAACATATTCCACACATGGGTCGCCCAGAGATAATCCCGGTCATTGATGATCTTCAGCAGCTTCTCGTGATAAAGGGCCTGGTACTCTTCGGTATTGTCTCCCCGGTGCGGCCGGGCGCTGTGGAGATCGGGCATGGCCTCGGCCCCGTATTCGGCCAGTCCGATTCTCTCATCGGGGTAGAATTTGTGGAAGAGGTCCAGTTTGATGGCGTTAATGACGGTAAAGGGGAAATACCAGCCGTAGTAGAGGTTGTAGGAGACCAGATCGGGAACTCTGTTCAGTCTGTTGGCGTTTGCTTTTGTGACGTAGCAGGCGATGGCCGTTTCCCTGGTGGGATCCATGGCGTGGCAGTAATCGTTCAGTTCCCTGTGGAAATGAAGGCGGTTGGGACCGGAGGGAAACATGGTTATCTCGTTGGAAAGACCCCAGCAGATGATGCTCGGATGGTTGTACTGCTGCTTGATCAGTTCGGTCATCTGGCTTTTCGCGTTTTCGTTGCCCCTTTTCATGTGGCGTGAAATATAGGGAATCTCCGCCCAGACGATAAAACCGTACCTGTCGCACAGCTCGTAGAAGTAGTCGTCATGCTGATAATGGGCCAGCCTGATGGTGGTGGCCCCCACTTCTCTGATAAGGGCGATATCCTGTTCGTGATGGGTGGCAGTCAGGGCATTGCCCAGTCCGGGCCGGTCCTGGTGGCGGCAGACGCCCCGCAGGGGATATTTTTCTCCGTTAAGGATAAATCCCTCCCGGGGATCGACGGAAAAGGTCCTGAATCCGATTTTCGTCTCCACTTCATCGACGGCCTCTCCGTCCACGAGGAGCTCTGTTTTCAGGGTATAGAGATAGGGATCTTTCAGCCCGTGCCAGAGGTGGACTCCGGGCAGGGTCAGGAGCTCTGAATCCGTACCGGAGGCGACTTGTCCGCCCTTTCCGTCCAGAAGGGTGTTCCTCACACGTCCGTTCCCGCTGATAAGGGTTTCGACCTTGAGAATTCCCTCTCCGCTCTGTACGGAGGGAGTGGCTTTCACGCCGCTGGAGCCGTCGTCTTCCAGGGAGAAGTGGTTTTCCGGTACGGTGACGATATTCACATCCCGGTAGATACCGCCGTAGAAGGTGAAGTCCGCCGTCTGGGGATAGACCCGTTCGTTCTTGCCGTTGTCCACCGAGAGAGTCAGGGTGTTTTCATCCTTCAGGAAATCGGTGATCTCGAAGCGGAAAGTGGAGTATCCGCCGTCATGGGAACCGAGTTCCCGGCCGTTCAGGTAGACGACGGCCGAAGCGTTGACGCCCTTGAATTCCAGGAAAATGCGGGAACCGGCATCTGCCTCCTCGCGGTCAAACCGGCGGACGTACCAGCAGGTTCCCCGGTGGTAGTTATTGCCCCCGTTCTGGCCGTCCGTGCCGTTCCAGGTATGGGGGATAGTAACCGTCTCTCCGGCCGAGGTAAAGGCGTTTTCCAGGCCGACATCTCTTTTGATAAAAGACCAGCTGTCATTTATGTTCGTTCTCTTTCTCATTGGTATCCTGTTAAAATAATGGTTTTGGTAAGCATGAAGGGAGGGGTCGGCCCCTCCCTCTGAATGCATCGTATTAAATGATTACGCTTTTCTGCGGCCGGCCATATCCTTAAGAATAAGAGCAAGGCTGACCAGAAGCAACAAGGCGGCGGCGATATCAACGACTGTCAAGGCGATGATATAGGCCGGGGTAATCTTCTCTATGCTGGTATTGGGGGATATCCCGTTCATGGCGTTGCTGTGAACCACCGTGAAAAGGATCCTCTTGGCCGATTCGCGCATGGCCTGGGCCAGTTCGCCGTAACCGGTCTTGTATTTGTTCAGTTCGGCCGCATCCACATCGCCGTCGGGCAGATCGTTTCCGCTGAGGATGGTGCGGGGCCTCAGGATGGTGGGGCCGTAGGCTCCGTAGAAGTCGGTGACGGCAAATCCTTCCATTCCGTTCTCCCCGCGGAGAAATCCTTCGAGCAGTTCCGAAGAGCTGGGGGAGGGGGTCAGACCGATTCTGTTGAAGGAGGTCATCACGTTTTTGGCGCCCCCTTCGGTGATGGAAATTTCGAAGGGCTTCAGGTAGATCTCTCTCATTGTCTGCTCGTTCGCCCAGGTGCCGATTCCGGTTCTGTTCGCTTCCTGTTCGTTCAGGGCGAAGTGCTTCAAGTAGACGTAGCAGCCGTGGGACTGGATTCCCTCCGATTCCCGGGAAATGATGGAACCGCTCAGGAGGGGGTCTTCGCTGTAGTATTCGAAGGCCCGGCCCTCATAGGGGCTTCTGTGCATATTGGCCCCTGTCCCGTAGAGACCGGCATAACCCGCCCAGAGGGCGTCCTCGCCGATCATGTCGCCGATGGAATGGGCCAGATCCTTATTAAACGTGGCGGCGATGATGCCGTTGGAGGGGTAGCACATGGCGTGGGAATCCTTGAGGGGATCATCGGTTTTCGCGGCCAGTCCCATGGGACCGCTTGAGTACTTTTCCGTCAGGCCGCTGGGGCCGTTGTGGTCCAGGGTCTCCGCCTTGGCGATGGACTCCACGGCACCCGTCTTTCTGAGGCCCGTTGAGAGCAGATAAGTCATATCGTCCCAGGAGAGCTGGTCCATGAACAGATCCCAGGATGAATCGTCATAGCCAATCTTCTGTCCGTCGCTGTCCACTCTCATATCAATCAGGTTAAGACCGTTTTCCGCTCCGTAGACGGGATAGGCCGTGTCGTCCTCTTCCAGGGGGGCCGTCTGGGCGTTCAGAAGATCGGACATCTCCTTGTTCATGGTGATGACCGCATTTCTGTCCAGAACCACCGTTTCCTCCCAGTTGTTCCGGGATAGATACTTTATTTCATTGCCGCCGGCTTCTTCCAGGCGGTTGATGTCGGCCGAGTCGAACAGGTTGGATATGGGGCTCCCCGTCGCTTTGGAAACAGAATAGGTCCTATCGTCGAAATCCAGGCTGTACCGGGCTGTGAAAGAGGCGTCTCCCGCCGCATCCATGCCGTCTCCCGTAGTGTAACCTTTCGCCGCCAGAATGTTATTCAGAGCGTCATGGGCGTTTCTTCCCGCGGCGATATAGTATTCTCCCTCATCCAGGATATAAGTCTGAGCTCCGTTGGCATCATAGGAGGTAAAGGCCCTCTCGTCGATGGTCACTGTCACCGTCTGAATTTCCCCCGGAGCCAGTTCATCGGTCTTCGCGAACTCCGCCAGTTCCACGGCGGCCTTCTCTATGCCCATTTCCCTGTCGTAATCGGTGTAGGGTTTCTGGACATAGAACTGGACGACTTCCTTTCCCGAATAGGTAGTCCCCTTGTTGGTAACGTCCAGGGACGCCGTATAGGTCCGGCCTTTTTTGGAAACCTTGAAGTTTGAATAGGAGAAGTCCGTGTAGGAGAGACCGTATCCGAAGGGGTAGGTTACTACATCGGCGTAGGTGAAGTTACCCGCATGGGGGGTGCCCATCACCATATCTTCGTACCGGGTTTCCGTATAGCGGTATCCCAGGTAGATGCCTTCCTGGTAAACGACGTAGTTGCTGAAACGGCCGTCATGGATGGCGAAGTTCCCGGCATTTTCGTAGGTGAATACGCCGAAATTCGCATTGACCGGATTGGAACTGTGGTCGTTCCAGAAGGTATCGGAGAGACGGCCCGAGGGAACGATGTCGCCGGCGAGAATATGGGAGACCGCATTCAGTCCCACCTGGCCCACGCTGCCGATCCAGAGGGCGCTGTCGATCTTATAGGCCGGATCGTCTATGAAATCCGTCTCCACCTGGTTGGCCGAGTTGATAAGAACGATGATCCTGTCAAAGACATCGCCTTTCTGGGACGCCAGTCCCAGAAGGGTATCCCGCTCGTCGGTGGAAAGCTTCAGATAGTTGCCCTCCACGGCGCTTTCGTCGGGGAGTCCCTCGCGATGGGTGTCGGACCCTTCTCCGCCCACGCGGCCCACGATGAAGATGGCCGTATCTCCGAAGGAGGCGTAGGAATCGGAAGTCGCGGCGGAAAGGGTCTTCCAGGGGACTTCGTTGATGGTAAAGCCGTTCGTGCTCCAGGGAGAAGAGCCGGGCAGGGGTTTCCGACCGTACTCCTCGCTGTGCGCCGAATAGAAATCCCACAGAGCGCCATTCAGAGCAAAGCCCGCCTCTTCCATGGATGATCTGAAGGTGGGGGCCGAAGCCGTGTCGACCGAGCCGGAACCGGTGCCGCCGTAAACGGGATTCACCGAAGTGATGCCGAAGAGGCTCACATTCCGGTTACCCTCTTTCAGGGGGAGTGTCCCGGCTTCGTTTTTAAGAAGGACAACGCCTTCCGCTTCGGCCTGCTCGCCCATAACCGTTCCGGCTTCCGTCAGGTCTTTCAGGTTATCGTACCGGGATTTGAAGTACTCCTTATCCATCTCTCCGTCTTCCGACTCGATGATGCGGTAGGTTTTTACTCCCAGGGTGGCGCTGATAATGCCTTCGTTCTCCTTGACGATCGCCGTGGAGAGCAGAAGGAGGCCGAGGAAGATCCCCGAGAAAACGGAAAGTCCCCTTTTCCAGTTTTTGACGGAACTCTGCGTTTTATTCCCGAGAAAAATATTCATCACGCTCAGAACGAACAGGATCGTGAACAGGGCGGTATTGATGATGAACCGGCCGTCGAAACTGGAAATGTCGATGCCCACCATGACAACGGAAACGTAAAAGTACATCCCGTACAGGTAAAAAAAGAAGGCTACCCCCGAGAGAACGGCGCCGGGTACACGGCCGATACGCGTTTTGTTCATGACGAAGAAAACGATATTGACTGCCGCGGCAGCCGCCAGGAAAGCAAAGGATATCCACGAAATGTAATCCGATGATCTGTAGGCTATGCCATAGGTGATGAGCGTTAGTAACGAAAGAAACGAGAGTATCCCCGATAGGTAGAATCCCCATGTCCTGTCTTTCTCTGATATATTCATTTTTCCTCCAATACGGGGCCTTTCCGATGGTCAGACCACAATACAGGGACAGTGTAAAGCCGTTTTTCCGATCCCGATAGGGACGATTGCAGAAGTGGTTGTTAAGCTTGCAGAAGTGGCGTTACCTTGGTGTATACGAAGAATTACGGATATCCGCAAGCCGTTCCCTCAAAAAAAGGACCCCTGCCCGAAATGACGGCAGAGGTCCTTATTGTTTTCTGAAGGAAAGTATTACTGTTTCTTTTCAGCTCTGAAAAAGAGCAAAACCGTCACGCCTGTCAGGATAGCGAAAAGACCATCCAGGGAGAGAAGAAGGATCTTCCACCAGGGCATAATCTCAATCACTTCCAGGTTCACGCTTATACCGTTCATGGCGTTGGACTGGGCCACCGTGTAGAGTATCCTTTGGGAGGACTCTCTCATGGCGGTCACCAGCTGGGGATCATCCTTGCCATCCTTGAGTTTAACCGTCCACTTTGATGTATCGTTGGCATCCCAGCAGTCGCTTCCGCCCATGAGCCCCCTGTAAACGTCCATGTAGTCGTTGGAGTTGGAGTAGTCCGTCAGGGAGAAGCCTTTCATTCCCCACTCTCCCTTTAATACATTGTTTTGAAGATTACCGTCGGCACCCGCCCAGACCGGTCCGATCCGGTTGAAGCCGGTCATGACGTTGTAGGCACCCGATTCGGTAACGGGCGTTTCAAAGGCCTGCAGGTAGATCTCCCGTATGCTCTGCTCATTCGCCCAGACGGCGATACCGTCCCGGCCGGTCTCCTGGTCATTCAGGGCGAAATGCTTGATGTAGACATAAACGCCTTTGGACTGAATACCCTTGACCTCGGCGGCGGCCGCCCGGCCGGTGAGGAAGGGGTCTTCGGAGTAATACTCAAAATTCCTTCCGCTGTAGGGAGTCCGGTGAATATTGGCGCCCGGACCGTAGATTCCCGAGTAAGCCTTGAGGTTGGCGAAGAGGCAGTCGTTTCCGATGCTGACGCCGATAGCTTCGATCAGCTCCTGATCGTAGGTGGCCGCCAGCACATCCTTGGAGGTGTAGCTCATGGAAGAGCCACCGCCGGTAAGGGTGGCCGTGATGCCCAGGGGACCGTTTTCGTCCTTGGTGGAGGGCTTGGCCACGGAGGTCACCACCATGGTGTTATGGAATCCCAGGCCGATTAGTTTGGCCATCTCGTTAAAGGTCACCTGATCCATCAGATCGTTCCAGGTATACTCCACCCCGTCCTTTTCGATAGACCCGTCCAGGGGAACTCCGATAAACTGGGCCAATCTCAGATCTCCTTCCTTGCCCATGACCGGCATGGTTCCGGAAGCACCCGATTGGTACGTTTCATTCATGGCCGCCACGATCTCATCGTTGGCGGCGATCTGGACGGCCGCTTCGTAAGCGATCTCGGTCAGATAGGCCTTGGGCATGGTGCCCGCCCAGTCCTGCCGGGTCAGATAAACCACATCGTTGGAAGGATCGTCGTCGAACTTATTCAGGTCCGCATGGTCAAACTGATTGGTAATCGCTGTCCCGTTGGCCGAAACCGCGAAGACCGAGCTGTCCACGGCTGATTCCAGATGATAAAGAACTGCCAGGGCCGAATCGCCCTTTCCGTCCATCCGCGAGACCATTACCGAGCCGTTTGCATCGTCGCCCGAGTCGGCTTTAGCGGCGAGAATATTGTTCAGCGCTTCGTGGGAGCCGTTACCCAGGGCAAAGTAGTAGTTACCCCCTTCCAGGATATAGGTTCCGGCGTTGGCCGCGTCGTAGGAGCGCAGTTCTGTTTTGTTTACGGAAACTTTTACCCCTTTCACCGTTTCACCGGCCGGTACTTTTACTTTCCTGTAGCCCACCAGTTCCACCGCAGCTTTCTCTATTCCGTACTCCCGGTCGTAGGAAGTATAGGGGGCCTGCATGAAGATCTGAACCACCTCTTCTCCGTCGATGGAACTGTTATTCCTGACATCCACGGTGAACTCAAAGGCGGAGCCGCTCTCATCCATACTCAGGTTTTCATAGCTGAAATCGCTGTAGGAGAGACCGTAGCCGAAGGGGTAGGCTACTGTTTTCCCGTAGTCGTAATTACCCACCTTACGGTTTCCCAGAACATAATCTTCGTAACGGGTCTCGTAATATCGGTAGCCCACGTAGATACCTTCCTGGTAGACCACATAGTATTCATTGCAGAGTTTGTCAAAAGCCAGGCCCTGTTCTTCCGCGTTGGTGAAAGAGGTAACGAAGGCGTTCTGAAGGGCCGGGGAGGTCAGGTTGTCATAAAGGAAGGTATCCACCAGTTTCCCGCTGGGATTTACCGATCCGTCAAGCAGTTTTCCAATGGCCCTTATTCCGGTCTGACCGACTTCGCCCACCCACAGACAGGCATCGATTCCAAAATCTTCCCCGCCGATACTCGGATTCAGAAAATCCAGTTCGAAGGAGTTGGACGTGTTAAGGAGGACGATGATTTTCTTCACGGCCCCTTCCTTTTTCAGTTCGGCGATCTTACGCAGAAGATCCTTCTCTTCCCGTGTCAGGGAGAGGAGGTTTCCTCCGTTGCCTTCGTCGCCCGAATTGAACCAGGCCAGGTCGTAACCTTCGCCGCTCTGCCGTCCAAAGACGACGACCGCCGCATCGCCGAACCTTCCTGCTGAGTCCCACTCCTTTTCGGAGTAGGCATCCAGGGGTACTTCGTTGACTTTGAAGCCGGAGTTATCGAATATATGGTTGTTCATGGAGCCGGCGGGGGATTCACGTTGGTAGTCCTTGCCCGCTCCGTCGGTATAGAAGCTCCAGAGGGTGTCATTGACAAGGAACCCATTCTCTTCGAGGGCGTCCTTCAGGGTGATGGCCTTTGATGTATCCATTCCCCCCGAACCGGTTCCCGCATAGATGAATTGAGCGGCTCCCTTCCCGAAGAGGGAAACCCGGCTTCCCGGAGAAACGGGTAGGGCCGGCTGACCTTCCCTTTCTTCATTTTTGAGAAGAACGGCCCCTTTGGCAATCACCTCTTCGCAGAGCCTTTCCGCGTTAGCCGTTTGCTCCGGTCCCGTGGCGAAATCTTTTTCGTAATAGATTTTTCCGGGGTCACCAACGGTTTTTGTCGCTTCCACATTCAGCACCATGTTCACGATGGAACTGAAATTATATCCGAGTACCGTCGCGGCGATAAATACAAGCAGAACGGCAGCGGATATGATGGCAAGGGTCCCCCAAAATTTCTTTCGGTTTTTCTTTCCCATAGACCCCTATTCCTTGAACTGGAAGACCGGAGCTTCTGTTATCCTGTATACGAGGGAGGTGTCTTCCGGCGAGAGAGAGGGATTTTCCACGGTGACAGTCATGGGATGGGCATTCTCGGCGAGAAATTCCTCGGCTCCCTTGGAGGTGGTTTCGGGATCGTAGATCTGAGTCATAAGGTCGGTCCAGGCGGCCGTATCGATTAGCAGATCGCCGGTCAGGAAGTCAACGCCCCGTCCCCATCTTTTGCCATGCTGTTCATAGAAAATCCGGGTGGGGGCCTGGAGAGCGATATCAAGATGGGAAGGCTCGCCGTCCGCGGAAGGTACTGACGTGAAGTCGCCCCAGTACATCAGTGTTCTGTTGCCCTTCATGATCATGTCGGAGCCCCCGAATATATCCGTTTTGTATACAAGTCTGTACTTGTCTCCCGAAAGAAGCTCCAGGGAGTAGTTATCCAGATTATACCATCCGATCCCCTCCATCTGGGAGGGAACACTGAGCATATACATATTTTCCAAAGTCCCCGAATCGGACCCGCAGGAAATCATGCTTAACGAGGCGAAGCAGACCATGGCAGACAGAAATAGCGTGAAAGCCGTTTTATTCATCTTAATATCTCCTAATAAAAATAAATGGAACGTTATCATCTCATATATCCGTCAGAATCATAGATGGGGGGACATAAGTGGTAGGGGAAATGGTTAAACTGGTCGGGATAGATCGTCAGGAGAGGGGGATCACGGCGGAGAGGGTGAAGGACCTGCCCCGGGTATCCACGGTCACGAAGCCGTTGTACTTCTCCACCGTATGGCGGATGCTCTTCAGACCGAAGCCGTGGTAGCCGTTGGCCGGTTTCGTGCTGCGCGGCAGGTCTTCATCGAATTCGAGGTTCTGGTCGAAGGGGTTGATGATGTTGATGATGAGCATATCGTTTTTCGTGTAAATCATCACGTCTATGAACCGGCTCTCCCTGTTCTCGTTTTTCATGACGCTTTCGATGGCGTTGTCCATGGCGTTTCCAAAAATCGTATAGATATCCACCGGGGCTATGAAGTTCATTTTCAGCCCGTCGGCCACGCAGTTGATATGGATGTCATGGGACTGGCAGTAGAGACTTTTCTCCGTCAGGATCGTATCCAGCGCCTCGTTGTTGGTCCGTACCAGAGAGTCATAGATGTTGATCGACTCTTCGATCTCCTTGAGATAGCCGTCTTTGTCGCCGGTCCCTTCCATCTGTCTGATGGCCGACACCTGGTGGCGCAGGTCGTGGCACTTCCTGTTGATCAGGCTGATGTTCTCCTTGGAGAGGTCATACTGATTTTTCTGGTGGTGCCAGAGGTAGTTGAGCTTGTCCAGTTCCTGCTGGATGGCGCTTTTGGAGAACAGGGCGTTCTGGAGGAAGAGCACGGTCACCGCGTAGGCCTGGCACATGAGGATGAGAAGGGAGAGGGGAACATTGCCCGCGGGCAGGAACGTGCTCTCCAGAAAATATCCCAGCACTTCGTATATGACCATGAGCAGGAGGGCCGAGGAAAACTGGCGGGGCCCGATGCGGAACGTGTGGTTCAGGAGCAGCGACCGGGCCACGGATATCCCCAGGGTGAAGATATAAGCCGAGATGTAGAGGATTATCAGCATCATCTGTATTCCGAAGGGCTGGAAGAAGGGTCCCCCGGGCAGAAGTTCGAGGAATCTGTATACCGACATGAAGAGCCTCGTAACGATGACGATCCATAGGGTATGGTAGATAACGCCCTTTCTGGTCATCTCGGCACAGAAATCCACGGCCAGGAAGGTTAAGAGATATTCCAGAAGCCAATCGGCCGGATTGCCGAAGCGGAAGTAGGCCGAAAGGGCTCCGGCGAGGAGATAGAAAAATCCCAGCATCACATAGCGGAGGACGATATTCTTCCTGTGGGTGACGGGGAACAGGAAGACAAGAGTGGTGCCCCCCAGGGCGGCGAAGTCGAAGAGGGACATGATGGGCAGGATGGAGCTGATCATTTGCCCCCCTGGATAAAGCGGGTGAAGGCTTCCCGGAAAGCCGCTTTGTTGCGCCGGCTTATCTCCAGCTCGAACTCGCCCAGGGTCACTGTGCTGTTGCTGATATTGCTGACATGCTCCAGATTGACCAGATACCAGTGGTTGCAACGGACGAAATTATAAGGGGACAGTTCATCCTCCACCCCTTTCATGGTCCCCCTGACCGAATAGGTCTTATCGCGCAGATGGTAGTGGAGAAAGCGGTTGCTGCTCTCAACGTAATAGATCTCTTCCGTATCCAGGGTGACGATGAAGTCCTGGCTCGAGAGGGTGATTTTCTTCGATCTATGTCTGTCTATCCTGTCGATGGCCCGGGCGAAGCGCTTGGTGAAGGTAAAATAGTTGATCGGTTTGAGAATAAAATCGAGGGCATCGACCTCGTAACCTTTGATGGCGTACTGGGCCATGTAGGTGATGAAGACAATCACCGTTTCTCCGTTGGATTTCCGGATCTCGTGGGCCGTATCCATGCCGTTCATATCGGGCATTTCTATATCAAGGAAGATGATATCATAGCCGTTTGTGGGGCCTGCCAGAATCTCACTGCCGTCTTTGAAGGGGGTTATCTCCGCTTCCGAACCGGTTTCCGCCATGTAATCGTTGATATACTGGACAATCTTCTCCCTGTATTCCTGCTCGTCCTCTACTACAGCGATTTTCAGCATTCCCGATTTCCTTCAAAGATGTTTCCCCGGGGGATAGGAACATCATATCCCAATCGAGTTCCTTATTCAATGAGACGGCTATTCGGGAAATCGTCAAAAAAATGAAAAAAAACATTGACCTGGAGTAACCTCAAGGTCGTATTTTAAAATCAACATGATAAAACATGCCGATGGTTAGCATTCCTCGGCTTGAGAGCTTAAAATTAATCCCAAGGAGATATTTTATGATTTTAGATGAAAATTATACTTTAAAAAATGGTGTGGAGATCCCCAAACTGGGGCTGGGAACCTGGATGATCGGCGATGACGCTGTCGCCCGGGCAGTCAAGGATGCGGTAGAGCTGGGGTACCGCCATATAGATACGGCTCAGGCCTATGCCAACGAGCGCGGCGTAGGGGAGGGCGTCAGAGCCTGCGGACTGAGGAGAGAGGAGATTTTCGTCACCACAAAGCTGGCCGCCGAAGCCAAGAGCTACGATGTGGCCGCCGCTTCCATCGATGAATCCCTCAAGGTGATGGGGCTCGATTATATCGACATGATGATTATCCACAGCCCCCAGCCCTGGATGGAGTACGGCGCCGACGAGGACCGCTGCTTCGAGGGAAACAAAGAGGCATGGCGCGCTCTGGAAGATGCTTACAAAGAGGGAAAAATCAAGGCTATCGGCCTCTCCAACTTCCTGAAGGAGGACCTGGACAATATCCTGGAATCCTGCACCGTCAAGCCCATGGTCAACCAGATTCTGGCCCATGTCAGCAATACTCCCTTTGATCTGATCGATTACTCCACGTCCAAGGGGCTTCTGGTCGAAGCCTATTCGCCTGTGGGACACGGGGAGCTGATGAAGAATCAGAAAATCATCGACATGGCCGCCAAGTACGCCGTTTCCGTTCCTCAGCTCTGCATCCGCTACGATCTGCAGCTGGGACTTCTGCCCCTGCCCAAGACGGCCAATCCCGCCCATATGAAGAACAACGCCGAAGTGGACTTTGTCATCTCCGAAGGAGACATGGACGTCCTTAAAAAGATGGAGAAGATCAAGGATTACGGCGACGCCAGCATGATGCCCGTTTTCGGCGGCAAGCTGCCCCGGGGTTAGGCTATTTTCCGGCGGGAGAATCGCGGAGTTCCAGCCAGATGCGTTTCGTAACGGGCGTGGCGACTCCCAGCGATTCTCCCAGTCTTACGACGGCGGCCCCGTAAAGGTCAAGCTCGTTCTTCCTCGAGGGGTCGGCGAAATCCCTCTGGAAGGAGGTCGTCGTATTATATTCAAGGCCGTTTGTGAATCTCTCCGCATCCTGAACGTCCTCTTCGGTAAGAGCGACGCCCGCCGCCAATCCCAGTTCATACACTTCCCGTACCATGGTCTTCACCGTGCCGTCCAGCACGGGATCTTCCCGCAGGGCTCCCATGGTTTTGCCGCTCCAGGCTCCCAGGAGGCTGTAGGGTGAGATAAAGAGGAATTTCCGCCAGATCGCCGGCCGGGGATCGTCGAACCACCGGGCGTTTATTCCGGCCTTTTCCAGAAAAGAGGTTAAGGGCGCGGGATCGAAATCCGGGCTTCCCGGGCTGTTCCCGAAGACAAAGAGCTCCCGTCCCGTCTGATATCTGACAACGCCCGGCGCCTCTATATAGGAGGAGACGTAGGTGGCCCCGGAGAGGAGAATCCCCCTGTCCAGATGCTGCCTGATCCGCAGGGGAATATCCATCCCGTTGAGAATGGGGATCAGCAGGGTCCGCTCGCCGATCAGCGGTTCGATCTCCCGGCAGGCCTGTTCCAGGTCATAGGACTTCACGCAAAGGAAGATGAGATCCTGCACTCCCAGATTTTCCGCAGAGGAAGTGGCCGCGGCGGGATGGACGACGACGTCGGGGCTGTCCGGGTGTTTGTAGGTCAGCCCCTTGGCCGTGATAGTTTCCAGATGTCTGCCCCGGGCGATGAAATTCAGCCGGGCCTGGGGCAGATGGGAACCGATTTTTGCGCCCAGATAGCCGCCGATTCCCCCTATGCCGAAAATGGTAATATTGTGCATGGGCCTATTCTACGAATAGTTCTGCCCCATGTCCATAGGTGGTATCGGTCGGCCAGATCCGGTATCAGCTTTTAAAAAGAGATTCCAGCTCTCCGGCGCCAATCTCTACGGCGGGTTGGAAATCCCCGCTGTTCATATAGGCACAGATACTGGCCAGCAGCTGGGAAGAAACGGCCTTACCCTCCAGATTGTCGAAATTCATGCTGGAAACCATCAGCTGCCCTCCGCCGCAGCGGCACTCGAAGAGCATGGCGAGCTTGTGGCTTCTGAACCATGTATCGATGGGCTGAACCAGGGGTTCGAGCTCTCCGGGTAGATCGTCCAGAACCAGGGAGGCCGCGTCGTGCATCGGCTCCCACCACTGCCAGTTGCTGTAGTCCTCCGTGGGGAAACCGGCGAAAACGGGATGTCCCGAATCGCAGCTGAGCCCCAGGGTATGGGGGGCCTGATGGCGCGTCCACGAGGTGTTCCAGAAGACAGAGGAGAATCCCGTGGCCACATCGGTGTCCACGGCGGCGGGGGGAGCGGTCAGCAGAACCTTTTTCCCCTCCTTCAGGGCTTTCAGAGCTTCTGCGGGTGTATAGCAGCGGTAGACATCTCCTTCGGCGGTCGAAATCTCTTTGGGATAGACCCAGACATCCCAGTTATTCACGGCGCCGGTTTCGGGGAATTGCACTTCCAGGGTATAGCGCGCCGGAGACTCGAGGCCTTCAAAGGAGAAAGAGAAGGGCGAGAGGCGGTTAAGCCCCCGGGTCAGGCTTTTCCCGCTCCCCAGCTTCTGCGTGCTCAGCGCTTTTCCCTTGCTGTCTTTCACTGAGACGGTGAGCTCGGCATTTTCATACTCCCGGTCGGAATAGTTGTAAAGGTCCAGATCGGCGGTTATCGTCTCGTTCTCCCGGAAAATCCTCCGGGGCAGCCGGGCCAGGGGCACGATTTCGCTGCAGAAACGGTGGAAGTCCTGCGCTTCGCAGTAGCCCTTATCTTCCCAGAAAGCATTCAGAACGCCCACCAGAGCCGTGCCCTGGCCGGGAAAATCGGTCAGTCCCAGAAGCTGGAAGCCCGAGATATTCTCGGTCCGGAGATTGCTTTCGATCTCCTCCTTGTAGCAGAGGAGCTGCTGTTTCCCCGAGGCGTAAAGAAAGGCTTCCGACTTATCGGCCATGCCCCGCCTTTTCATGATATCCTGGAACACTTCGTAATTTTTCGGTTTGAGGAAGCCCGTGTACTTTTTCATCTCCTTGAAATCGGGGAAGACGCACCACTGGCCGTTCTCGTGAGTAATGACGGGGACATCCCGCTTGCGGCAGAAGTCATAGTAATCGGTAACCGTCTCCGGCGCCCGGCCGTTGATCCGGGACTTCAGCTCTTCTCCCCAGCGCTGCAGGCGGGGATCGGGTGTGACATGGAACTGATTCTCTTCGTTCTCCGGCCAGCCGGAAGAGCAGGTATAGAGGCGGCGGCTGTCCTTCTGTTTCCAGTAAGTCGTCCAGGCGGCCAGAAAATCCTTGTCTCTGCCGTAAGGTTCGTTGCCGCTGTTGAAGAGGATGAAGGAGGGATGATGGCCGTATGCCCCGATGATCCGCTCCGATTCCCTGAAGAGCCACTCATCCTGATCGGCGTCGCCCTTGAATTCCACACCCTGATTTTTCCACAGGGGGCACTCCACCTGGAGATAGACCCCCGCTTTGTCCGCTTCGCTGAAAGCCGCTTCCGGGGGGCACCAGGAGTGGAACCGCATATGGTTCATCCCGTAATCCTTGAGTTTGGCATAGATCTTTTTCCAGCTCTCCCCGTCCGTGGGGGGATGGCCGGTTTTGGGGAAAACGCAGCACTCCAGAGTTCCCCTGAGGTGAATCGCCCGGCCGTTGACGAGGATTTTGTGACCGTCGGTTTGAACATCCCTGAGCCCGGTGGTCAGAGTGCGGCTGTCCAGGAGGGCGCCTCCCCTGGTCAGGGACAGGTCCAGCGTTACCAGCTGGGGGTTGTGTTCGTCCCAGAGGCCAAGGTCCCTGTCGAACTCGATTTCCCGGAAAATCTCCCCGGATCCGGGAAGGAGGGTCACACCGGTTTTCTCCTTAAGGGGGGAGTCCGGCCTTTTGGCCGAAGACGTGAGGGTCAGCTCGGCTTTCACCTTTGTCTCTTCCCGGTTGGTCACGGTCAGCTTCACGATGGCCGACTTTCGGCCGGAAACGGGGAATATGTCCCATTTTTCAATCCGGCAGGAGGTCACAGGAGCCAGGGACATCTCGCCCACCACGCCGTTCCAGCTGCCTTGGGTGTGGTCGGAGACGCTGTGGGCGTTCGGGCCCATGTCGTAAATCATCCTGTTATCGACCCTTATGACCAGTTCGCCCTTTTTCTGACCCTCCTTGCGCGTAAGGATGTATTCATGGGCCGTACACAGGCTGTCCCTTGACCCCAGGGGAGCTCCGTCGAACCAGACTCGGGTTTCCCAGTGGGTGCGTTCCAGGGTCAGGAGCCAGGTCAGGACTTCCCCGCCTTCGGGGAACTCTATTGTCCTCTTGTACCATGCGGGCCCGACGAAACGGGTATCCGGCTGGAGCCAGTAGATATATTTGAAATCTTCCGCCGTGCGGTAGGGGGCATAGAGATCTTCTCCGAGGAATTCGCTTCCCACCTGCGAGCCCACCCAGTCCGTATCCGGTCCGATCGGATCGCCCAGTCGGTTTTCTTCGAGACAGCCGGGCATTTTGATCACCCCTTCGGCGGGGGGGAAGGACGCATCCGTTCCCATCAGTTCCAGTCCCTTGTCTTCCCTGTCCAGATATACGGACCAGTCTCCGGCTAAGTTGATGTTACTCACTGTTTTTCTCCTGATTTGATGTTTCTTTCGTGCAGATTCGCACCCTGATGATCGGGCATGAACTCAAGAATGCCCTTGATTTCGTCAATGGCCCTGGCCGTTTCTCCCAGACCTTCATACCCCAGGCTTCTCAGGTAGGCGCAGTTGGCCAGCCGCAGCCTGTCCCCATCCTGCTGGAAGACGGTGATCTCCGGCAGGGATACGGCGAAGTAGTCCGGTACCGCCGGCTTGAAGCTCATCTGTTCGCCGAATCTCATCAGCTTGTGATAGCGCTTTTTCGCCTGCCCCCTGTCTCCCCGTTTCTCCCAGGCCAGTGCCTGATAGTAGATTGTATCGGAGGGCTGGTCGTTGTAGTAAAGCATCTCCGAGGGCTCTTCCAGCCCGGCGCCCGCTTTTTCCCACCAGATTTCTGCCTCGTTCCTCCGGCCGGCCTTCTCCATGAGGCAGCCCAGGTAGTAGTGGACGATGTTATCCTGCGCGTTGGGAAGTTTGCCTTCGCCCAGATTCTCCGGAACGGTCAGGGCCTGCTTCAGAAGGGATTCGGCCCTTTCCAGGTCTCCCTTTTCCGTTGCCGCCCGGCCCAGCTCTCCCAGAGCCAGGGCATACTGGCGGCTCGCCCGGCCTTCTCCTCCCTCCCAGGGGTGGAACCGGCGCGTAGAGAGGATCTCCAGGGCTTTCGCGTAGTGTCCCGCCGTATTCAGAAGTGTGACATACTCCACGGCCAGGTCGTCCCTTTTCAGGGCCAGGGCCTCATTCTCTTCCAGGCGTTTCAGCCGCTCTTCCAGAGGCCTGCCGCAGAGGGCCGAGAGGTTGTCGTATTCGAAGAGGAGGCGGGCGTCCCCCTTATCGAGGCGGAAGGCTTCCGCCATGCAGGCCAGGGCCCGTTCGCCGTCCTTTGCCTTATTGTAATAGTAAATGGAAAGATTTCTGTGGTTTGTGGGGAAGGCCGGATCAAGGGCAATCGCTTTCTTCCAGCACTCCGCCGCCCGGGCGTACTGTTTTTTGTCATAGAGCAGATTGCCCAGATAGTAGCAGGCCTTCGCTCCCGAGGGATTCGTGCTGATCGCTCTCTCTAATAGGGCAATCTCTTCCGATTTGTTGGGAAAGCAGTAGGCGCTGTCCATGGATTCCGCCCGTTTCAGCGACTCATCCCGTTTTTCCTTGTCCCCGAGAATGTCGCACAGCCAGGCTTTCATAAAGAAAACCCGGGGAGACGGATCCTTCTCCAGCTCCAGGACGGCCAGGGCATCCTCGTTAAGTCCGGCCCTTTCGTAATCCAGGGCCAGGTCCAGATAGAGGTTCTCCTCCACGCCGAGTCCCGCGGCGCCCGACTCGAAAAGCAGCCCCGGATTCAGTCTGTCGATTTTCCGGCACGTTTCCAGCAGGGGCTCCCTCTCATCTCCGGTTATCCGTTTGAGAGCCGTCCTGAGAATGAGAGCCTTCATGTTATGTCCGTTATAGATAAGGGAACGCTCCAGAAAACCGTCGGCCTCCTTCCAGAGCTTCTTCCGGCTGGCCAGGCAAGCCAGATAGTAGAATCCGAGGCTCTGGGCGTCTTCGCACCAGGTGGCTTTGTAAAAGGCGTCATAGGCTTCATCGTATTTTCCCTGCATGAAGAGGGACTGGCCCAGGTGGAGCTGATTCAGGCCCGTATAGGGATTGGCCGTGAGCCAGCTCTCTCTTTTCACGGCTTTGCGGAAGTATTTCTCGCTTTCGGCAAACTGCCCGCTCCGGTAGAGGAGAAGACCGCAGGCATCGTTCAGGCGCATATCGTCGGGAAAGCGCTTGAGCCCTTCCCGGTAGTAGGCTTCCGGCTCGTAGCTGGCGTGGCGGTACTGTTCCAGGTGGAGTCCCGCGAGGAAGAGCTCTTCGGCGCTGCTCAGGTCTTCCGGGCGGGGGAGGGCGGCGGCCGGATCGGGCAGGGATTCGTAGCTCTCCTCTTTAATCGTGTAGTCGACAAGAAGTTCGCCCGCAGCCGAATGGACGCTTACGGTAAGACCCATATCGCACGGGAGGGGCAGCTCCATTTCCAGAGACACGGGGGCTTCCGGGGAAGGGGAAACCTGCTGCTTCCAGAGAACTTTGCCTCCCTTTTCTATGCTTATCTGCGCCTCTTCGCGGACCGCCGTCGTATAGAGGACGATCGTTCCCTTCCCTTCGGAAAAGGTCCAGTTGAGAGCGGCCTCTTTCGTGGCGTTCTTGACGCGGCCCGCCTTTTTATAGGGCATGAAATACTGGGTGAACACCTTTTCCTCGTGGGGATTCAGCCAGGTGAAGTCGGGCTGGTTATCGGTGAAGACGCCGGTCATCAGCTCGATATAGGGGCCGTCCTCGTCGGTCAGGTTCCTGTCCCAGGCCCGGCCGAAATCGGCATTGCCCCAGGTCCACTGCTTTTTCCCGGGCGAGATATGGTGATCCGCCACATGAAGAAGCCCGGCGTCCCGGCTCTCGTCGTAGTTTCCCATGAAGTCGTAATCCGACCGGTGGGCCATGTAGGAGGTGGGCACGGGAATATTGGCGTACCGGGAGATATCCACTCCGGCGGAGTAATCCATCTTGTAGTACTCCCCCGTGGCGATGGGGTAGGAGGAGACCGCCCGCTTCCCGTGGTCCATGACCGCTTTCACGTCGGAGGGGAAGACCGAATAGGTGTGATCGTTCACGGAAACGGCGGGATTGGCCCACCACAGGAACGTCTGGGGCAGATCGGTGGGATTGGAGAGGCGTCCGTGGATTTCCAGATAGGCCGATTCGGGATAGAGGGAGAATCCCACCACACTCCGGGTGCCGTACATCTTATCCGTTTCGCCGCACCAGAGGGTCTTCCGGCCGTCTTCTCCCGTTTCCATCTCATAGTCCAGGGGGGCGTATGTGGAGGGGCGGTGGTGCTGGGGCCAGTTGAACTCGATGCCGCCCGAGATCCAGGGGCCCGCCAGTCCGACAAGGGCCGGTTTGATCACCCGGTTGTAGTAGACAAAGTCGTAATTGTTCGTCTTGTCCAGAGCCCGCTGTATGCGCCCGCCCAGTTCGGGGAGGATCATGATCTTCAGGTAGCGGTTCTCCAGGAATACCGCCTTGTAGGTTTTATCTATCTTCTCATCGGTAAGGCCGTCTATCACGGGAAAGGGATAGACCTTGCCCGAACTGCCCTGATAGGCTCTTTTTTCAAGGAACATGGGGTTTTTATCCGGTTCGGTAAGCGTATAGGTGGGAATGGTGACATCCTCTTCCCATAACATGACATCACTCATGGCATATAGTCTCCTTTAGCTGGATGATATCATGGGAAAAGGGGCAGAAAAATGTCAAATAATACTATAAAATGGATTATATTCCACAATGGGAGGAGTATCGGATGAAAGTAATCCAGAAAGGGGAGAGTTTTGAGGAAGAGAGAATTTTTAACATTCCCTCCGACTTTATTCTCAAGAGCTGGGAGCATCCCCTCATCAGAGCGCTCCATGTTTCCGACGCGGGATATTTCCCCCGGGCCGAGCACCACTACCGGGAGAGGATGATCGGCATAGAGGAGGCTATCCTCATCTACTGCGCCGACGGTTCGGGCCACATCGAACTTCCCATGAAGAAGCTCAGGATAGAGAAGGGAACGGCCTTCTGCATTCCCCCCCATACGATGCACCGCTATTACGCTTCGGAAGAAGATCCCTGGAGCATCTTCTGGATCCATTTCAAGGGGGAGCAGATGTTCCAATATCCCATAGCCGCCGCGGAACCGGTTCCTCTGAACTCTCCGGCGGTCCATGAAAGGCTGCAGGGATATTTCATCCAGCTTTTCGGTGTTCTTGACGGCAGCTATACCCAGGGCAACTTCATCTGCGCTTCAAGCCTGCTGTCGGTCATCCTGGGCGAAGTCTACTTCCGCCGTTCCGACGAGGCCGTAGACAGACAGCACCGCCTTCTGACCAAGGCGATACAGTACATGTACCGGAATCTGGACAAGCCGATAGCCCTGAATGAACTGACCGGTTATATGCAGCTGTCAAAAAGTTCTCTCATAGACCTGTTCAACCGACTGACCCCCCATTCGCCCATCGATTTTTTCATCCGCCTGAAGATTCAGAAGGCCTGCAAAATCCTCCGCCTGACCAATAAGCCGATTAACGAGGTGGCCCGCGCCCTGGGCTTTGACGACCCTTTCTACTTCTCCCGCATCTTTAAAAAAATCACCGGCCTATCCCCCCGGGAATACCGGAACGGCGAGTCCTTCTATCAGGGCCTTCCCGGAGAGTTTTGATACCCGCCTGAAGAGATGCTTCCCCGTATTGAAAACTTATCCGTATGGGCCTAAGATAAAAGGGGGGTGGATTTATGGCGGCAACGATACTGATCGCCGAGGATGACAGGCATCTGTGTCTGCTCATCTCGGAAAAACTGACAACCCGCTATTCCGTGCTGTGCTGCCATGACGGCAGCGAAGCCTGGGAGCAGTTCAGGACGCAGTCCGTCGATCTCATCATAACCGATATCGCCATGCCCGGAATGAACGGCTACGACCTGGCCCGGAAGGTCCGGGAAAAGAACGGCGATATTCCCATTCTCATGCTGACGGCCAACCAGGCCTTCAGTGCCAAGAGAACCGGTTTTTCCACCGGAATCGACGATTACCTGACCAAACCTTTCGATAACGATGAGCTTCTCTGGAGGGTGCAGGCCCTGCTCAGAAGGGTCGAGATTAAACAGGAAAACCATATCGATATCGGCGGAATCAGGATAGACAAGGCTTCCTATGAGCTGTCCCGGGGCGACTTTTCCCTCTCCCTTCCCCGAAAAGAATTCGACCTCCTCTATATGTTCCTTTCCGAACCGGGGCGCATTTTCACCAAGCATCAGCTTATGGAAAGAGTCTGGGGATATGACAGCGACAGCACGGAGGATACCATCAAGACCCATATAAGCCGCCTGAGAAGGAAAATACAGGATTTCCCCGAGCTTTCCCTGGTCGCCATCAAGGGAATCGGCTACAAAGTGGAGGTAAAATGAGAAATTCCGATACAAGAGAGATAACCGTCCGCCGTCTGAGAAGAAGAATGGTCTGGCAGACCGTGGGGATCGTCATCGGGGCGGTCTGCATGTTCGAGCTGGTGGAGTACTTCACCCATATCATGCTGCCCTCCCGGAGAGGGGTGGCCTATGATCCCATAGACGGCATCGGCATGATCGTTCCCATGGCGCTCATCGTCGGTCTGATGTTCCGCCGGACCCTTAAGAACATGAACCGCTATTTCGGAAAACTGATAGACGGCATCAACGCTGTGGCCGAAGGGGATTTTACCCTGAAGCTCGACCCTAAGGAGGGCGGTCCCTACAGGGCGGTTTTCGAGAATTTCAATAAGATGATCGGGGAGCTGAGCGGCGTCCAGACATTGAGAGACGACTTCGTCAATCAGTTTTCCCACGAATTCAAAACGCCCATCTCTTCCATCAGCGGTTTCGCCCGTCTGCTTCAGGAGAAAGAGCTGCCCCCTGAGAAGCAGAGCCAGTACCTGGAAATTATCGGGGAGGAAGCCAACCGTCTGTCCGATCTTTCCGCTTCGGTCATGCTCCTTACCGAGCTGGAGAACCAGCAAATGATCCCCGACAGAAAGTACTACTCCCTGGATGAGCAGATCAAGGAGTGCGTCATACTCCTCGCTCCCGAATGGGATCTGAAGAATCTGGAGCTGGACGGGGAGGATCTCATGCCCGTCATCTATCTGGGGAACGGGGACATCATGAAGCAGATGTGGATCAATCTGATCAATAACGCCATCAAGTATTCGCCCGAAGGGGGAAAGATCTTCCTGTCTCTGAATAAAAAGGGTCATGAAGCGGTATTCTCCGTGGAGGATCGGGGACCGGGAATCTCCGAAGAGGACAGGGAGAAAATCTTTCAGAAGTATTTTCAATCTGCCAGTACGGCAAGAACCGTCTCGTCCCGGGGACTGGGGCTGGGCCTCTCTATCGTCAAGCGGATTCTCACCCTCTGCGGAGGCCGGATAGAGGTGGACAGCCGTCCGGAAAAGGGGACCCGTTTTACCGTTTTTCTGCCTTTGTAGTTTTTTTCTTAAAAAGTTTACCATCCTGTTACCTGCGCTTTTTATATTCTTCCTGTCGGCCGGGAAAAACCCGGTCGGGCCTGATACAGCCGAAGGAGAGATATATGAATTACAGCAATAAGGTCGTAGTCGTTACGGGTGCCGGCGGCGGAGTCGGACGGGAACTGGTTCTGTAGCTGCTGGAGAAGGGCGCCTCCGTGGCCGCCGTGGATATCAATACGGATGCTCTTGAAAAGACGAGGGAGAGCGCCGGCCGCCTCGCGGGGAAGGTATCCCTCCATAGAGCCGACATCACCAGCCAGGAAAGGGTCGCCCGTCTGCCCGGCGAGGTGCTCGAAGCCCACGGGACTGTCGACGGCCTTATCAATAACGCCGGAATTATCCAGCCCTTCATCACCGTGGCCGAAATGGATATGGCCATGGTCAAGAGACTCATGGATATCAATTTTTACGCCATGATATATATGACCCGGGCCTTTCTTCCCTTACTGGCCAGAGCGCCGGAAGCCTTTGTCGGGAACGTTTCCAGCTTGGGCGGCTTCCTGCCCGTGCCCGGACAGAGCATCTACGGGGCATCCAAAGCGGCGGTAAAAATCGCCACCGAAGGGATGAGAATGGAACTCTCCGATACGAATATCAAGGTCTCCCTGATCCTTCCCGGGGGGATGGAGACGGATATCAAGAAGAACTCCGGCCTGAAAGAGGAAGAGAAAAGCCGGGAAGAGCAGAAAAAATCGGCCGGGGTCTCCCTGACTCAGCCCGGCGACGCGGCACGGTCTATTCTCAAGGGACTGGAAAAGGGCAAGGCGAAAATCCTCATAGGCAGGGATACGAAAACTATGGATCTCCTTTCCCGGCTGATGCCTCTGAAGGCGTGTCGGATTATCTCCAGGGTAATGGCGGCCAATCATGGGGGAGTTTTCAACAATGCGGGGGATCTCGCCGGTATCAGGCCCGCTTCCCATGCGTCTTGAATAAGACAGAAAAGGCAGGATTCATATTGAAAACAGGGAAAGATTGTATTAAATTACACTCATGTACAGAGAGCAAAATGAATGGTACCTGCTGTCCCACGGTTTTCGCCCGGGCGGCGGTTATTTCATTCATTACGACAGACGAATCATAGTCTCCGACAGGGTGGTGGAGGATTTTGAACCGGTCAAGCTGAGTCTTCACGTCGAGTCTCTCGATGAGGGTCCGATCTCTTTCATCCTTTCAGCCCCTCCCGCCGTCGGAATCCCCGAGGATATCATGAGGCAGCTCAACTGGGAAGGGGAGAAGGCTATCCTCATTCTCAAGTAGGAAGCCCGATTATCCGTCTGTCCCTAAGGCTCCTTCCCGTTCCAGAAGGGCTTTTTTTCGTTCGATTCCCCCGGCATATCCCGTGAGACTTCCGTCGCTTCCTATGACCCTGTGGCAGGGAATGAGGAGCATCAGGGGATTCCGTCCCACCGCACCGCCCACGGCTTGAGCCGACTTGGCTTTTCCCAACTCCCGGGCAATTTCTCCGTAGGTACAGGTTTCCCCGTAGGGTATGGATCGGAGCCTCTCCCACACCCGCCTCTGGAAGGGAGTGCCCTCCGGGACAAGGGGGAGATCCACCGGACGGTTCGAACCGGCAAAATAGTCGGCAAGCCACCTCCGCAGGGACAGGAAATATCCCGCATCGTCCCGTAGTTCCGACAGGTCCGTAAGCTTCCGGGGAATTTCAACGGTCATGTACTCTTTGAAGTATAATCCTGTGAGTCCCCGTGAATCGGCAAAGGCCGTTACAGTCCCCAGGGGGGTGGGAATATCCGTTCTGTCCATTCTTTCATCCTCTCAGTTACATCCTATCCCATTTACCGATGAAAAGACAGGGATCTCCCCTTCAAAATATCTTCCCCATTGTATATATTTAATTAAATGAAACTTAAGGTGATACTCCTGCTCCTTATTCTGCCCTATGCATTATTCTGCGCCCCCGATTCACGGAAGCAGATCTTCTCCCTGGACCTGGACTATGCATTGACCGGTGTATTGAACAGGGGCTGGGGACTGGGCGTTTATTATGACAGGGAGATCATCCCCTCCCTGACGGCGAAAGGGGGATTCGGCCACATGACCTTTCTGGACCGCCATGGCGATTTCACCTGCACCACGGTAAGCGTGACCTTGGCTCTGAACTATTATCCCTTCGGACCCGCTTTCGAAGGGATATACGGGGGAATCACAAACGGGGCGGATTTCGTCGAATATCTTGATGATAACGAGTTCGACACCGAAGACACGGTCATCTCCTTTATTCCCCATCTGGGATGGAAGATCAGAATAAATGATACATTCATGGTCGATCTCTATACGGGCTACAAGTTTTCTCCCTTTACCGGCATATCCCGCAGGGACAGAAATGAGTTTCTTAATATGGGAATGCAGTATAAAGCGGGATTGAAGGTTTTTCTGTGACATTCAGTTTCTCCTTTCTGACTCTGATGCTTTTTCTCGGGTTCGGCCAGGCCGCGACAATATCGGGTATCCTTATCTTCCGGCGCAGCAGAAGGGAGAAGGGCGATAACCTTCTCAATATCCTTTTTTTCCTTACCCTGTATCTCTATCTGACCGACCTTCTCATCCCCACGGGGATCTACCGCATGGTTCCCTTTTTCCTCTTCACCGATTTTCCTGTGCTTTTTCTTGTACCGCCGATACTCTTTCTTTATGTGAAAAAAATGGTGGGCGCCCGGAGCCTCCTTAAGGGAAAGTATTTCCAGACTCTTCACTTTATTCCCTTCGCCGTTATCGCCTATTCCCATCTGCCCCATATTTTCATGTCTTCAGCCGATAAGATACGCCTCTTCCAGGATAATACGATTCCGCCGCCGCGCCTTCTGGGAATAGATATGACTCTTCTCGGGCTTATCCAGTATCTTCTCTATTTACTGGCATGTTTTTACATGGTTTCCTCCTACCGGAGGAAGAACCGTTATGAATCGGGGCAGATCCGAAAAATCAGAAATATTCTTCTCTTCTATCTCATTATCCTTATCTGTCTGTCCGCATCCTTCTACAATCTTCTGAATTACAAGTACTATCCGCAGAGAGATTTTTCCTATCTGCGCCTTATTCTGGATTTCCCGATTTTTGTTATCTGCATCTACAATTACATCCTCCTGATGTCCGGGAGCCAGCCTGTTGAACCGGCGAGAGAACCGGGGGAGAAATACCGGAAGTCCGGCCTCAGCTCCGGGGAGAACCGGAAAATCTTTGAGACGCTCTGCCGGATTATCGAAAAGGAGAAACTCTGGTCCGACCCTGATATGGATCTCAGAGCCCTGGCGGAGAAAACGGGATATTCCTATCACCATCTCTCCCAGGTGATTAATCAGTCGGCTGGAATCAACTATCACTCTTTTATCAACCGCTACCGTATCGGAGAGGCCTGCCGTCTGCTGGAAAGTACGGAAATGACCGTTCTTGATATTGCCTTCACTTCCGGATTTAACTCAAAGCCCACCTTTAATAAAGTCTTCAAGGAAGAAAAAAACTGCACTCCCACCCAATACCGGGAAAATCGGAGAAAAAAAACATCTCAATAGGGTCTCATCCTATCGGATGGAACGATATCGCTCCTTTTTTATCTTAATCTCTCCTGAAAACCAATCTCAGGTGGGAAGAAGGAGTTTTGCATGGATAAAAAGAAAGAAGTAAAATCGGAGAAAGCTATATCCCGAAGGGATTTTCTCAAGGGAACCGCCGTCGGTATCGCCGGCGTTACCGTCGCCGGAGTGGTAACCGGCTGCGCTCCCAAATATACAGAGCCCTCTTCCGGCCAGGGAGCGGACGAAGTTTCCGGCGCTTCCGAAGCCGTCCATACGGGGGGCGTCAACGCCGACTGGCTGGGGAAAGCCCCGGTCATTCCCGAATCGGAAATAAAGGAGACCGTCGAGTCGGAAGTGGTCATCATAGGCGGAGGCCATGCCGGGCTTCAGGCTGCCTGGGCCCTTTCCAAAAAGAACATTAAAACCAGTGTTATCGAACCCCAGTCCCGGGAAGAGTACCACTGGATCGGCGAGCAGATAGGACACTTCAATTCCCGGTTCCTGATCGATCAGGGTTTGGGCCCCTATGACGAAGGGGAGATTATCAACGAGTTTATGAAGTGCAGCGCCAATCGTGTGAATCCCGCTCTCATCTCCCAATATGTCAGAAACTCCGGGCGCATGTTTGATCAGTATTACGCATTCGTACCCAAAGACAGCCCCTATCTCAATGCGTTGAATGTGCATCAGGCCTACGGCAAACCCTCCTATCCCATCGAGCGCAGCGGCTATAAGACCTGGTCCGGCTGTGCCCAGTTCCGGGGAGAGATTTTTTCCGAGCCCATGAAAGGAGTGGGAGCCAATTCCCAGCTGCCCTTCATCAACAGAATGATGGTGGACGACTGCGAATCGCGGAGCGTTAAATTCTATAACGGACATACCGGCGTCGTGCTTGAGAAAGAGGGCGGCCGGGTTACGTCCTGTATCGCTCAGAACTCCGGCGGATATGTCCGATTCAAGGCATCGAAAGCGGTTGTCCTGACAGCGGGCGATTTTGCCGGCAACGCCGATATGTGCAACGCCCTCATTACCGAGGTGGCCGAACAAGCCGCGCTCAGAGGGCAGGATCCGGCCAGCATAACCGGCTGGGGCAGGAAGGGTGACGGACACAAAATGGGCATCTGGGCAGGTGGGCGGATGGAAACCAGCCCCCGGGCCAGCATGACCATGGGGGGCGCCGGAGGACCCTTCGGCATGACGCCCTTTCTTGTTCTGAACAAGAAGGGAAAGCGGTTTATGAACGAGGATATCGCCATCGGCCAGCCTCCCGTAATCAACAGACAGCCTCTGGGAGCCATCTGCTGCGTTATGGATAAGAACTGGCTGAGGATCATGCGCAAAAACTCTGTCAACCACGGAAACCCCGACTTCGCCGTACCCGAGTTCATTGAACAGGCCGTAGAGGATATGGAGCATGTCGTTGCTGCCGGGAAAGATGGGTATGGCGTCAGGAATACGGCTATCACCGAGAGAATGCGGGGGACCGTCTACGGCGCCGAAAGCCTGGAGGAACTGGCCGATTACCTGGGTTACGCCGGGGAGGATAGGACGAATTTTCTCGCCAGCATCGAGCGGTATAACGAACTCTGCCGCAAAGGCCACGATGACGATTTCGGCAAGCCCGCCGATGTCATGCAGGCCATTGAAACGGCTCCCTTCTACGGCTACCGGTCGGACAATACCAGGGCAAGCGTCGGACTGGTCACCCTTTCGGGACTTGTCACGGATGATGACTTCAATGTTCTTGACGGGGAAGGTAAACCCATCGAAGGATTATATACCGCCGGAAACTGTCTGGGGGGCCGTTACGCCGTGGCCTATGCGACTCCTGTGGCGGGTAATTCCATCGGCATGGCCATGACCCACGGGATGCTTCTGGGGGAACAGCTGGCCGAAGCCTAGGGGCGGAGACATGGTTTCCGGATACCGTCGGAAGGAACCTATTCTTCCGGCGGTTTTAATCAGACAAAATAGAAAAATCTAGAAAGACGGTTTCTCTGTTTCTGTGGAGAAGAGAGACGCCGTCCTTGAGCAGGAGTTTCCTTTATGGGAAAAAGCAGAGACGAGATGCCCCTCCTGGAGCATCTGAAAGAGCTCCGCCTGAGAATATTCGTTTCTCTCTTTGGTATTATAGCAGGATCGGCGGTGTGCTTTTCCTTTTACGACAGTTTTTTCTCCTTTCTGTTTCAGCCCTTTGCGGTACTTGAAGAGACCATGGGGGAACGGCTTTTCATCAATTTCATCTACGAGGGATTTCTTATCAAATTTAAACTCTCTCTCATCGCCGGAGCGGTTGTTTCATCCCCCATCCATCTGTTCAATATACTTGCTTTTCTCTTTCCCGGACTGAAGGGAAAAGAGCGCTGGATTCTCGGGGTGTGCCTGGTGGCGGCGGTGCTTCTCTCCTTTCTGGGTTTTTTTTACGGCTATCTCTATATCATACCGATCTCCATCAACTTCCTGACGGGCAGCGGTTTTATACCCGAAGGGGTCGGGATGATTCTGAGTTTCGATAAGAATATATTCTATATACTGCGTTTTCTGCTGGGGGGGATTCTGGTCTTTCAGCTCCCCATTATTCTGGAAGTCCTGCTTATTATGAATCTGGTGAGCAGAAAGCAGCTTCTCAAGGTAAGCCGATTTGTCATCCTGGGGACTTTCCTGCTGGCCGCTCTTTTCACCCCCCCCGATTTCGTGTCCCAGATAGCCATTGCCGTTCCGCTTCTGGTGCTTTTTTTTCTGGCTCTGCTCATCGCATACATATTCAATTTCGGAAAGGAAGACATACATGCCTAGTATCGGATTGTCGGAAATACTTGTTCTGGCCGTGATCGCCCTGCTCGTTATCAAGCCGAAGGATATACCTTTCATCGCCAGAAAGGCGGGACGGCTTCTTCGTAATTTCAGGGATTATCAGAACATGATTAGGAAGGAAATGGATTCGATCGTGAACCTCGAAATCCCCGATGAGGGAGGGGAAGAGGGAAAGGGTCATAAGGAAGATAAGACCGTCGGGTCTTAAACATAAAAATTATCGCATAAATATTTACAGGAGGGTCAAATATGATAGGGACCACGGAAATAGTCGTTATAGCCGCAACAGGCATGATTTTATTCGGAGCTTCGGCCATCCCGAAATTCGCCCGCTCCATCGGACAGGCGAAAAAGGAGCTGGAGAAGGGAATGAAGGAAGGCTATGAAAAAGAAGACGAAGACGTCACAGCCGCCGTTGAAGAGACCGCTGAGTCAAAATCGTCCAAAAAAAGAAAGGTTAAAGCATAACGGAGGAGATCATCATGGGAGAAAAATTAACAAGAAGAAACTTCCTTAAGGGCGCCGCAGGAGCTGTGGGGGCCGTCGCCATCGGCAGTCTGGCCGGATGTAAGCCGAATTATAAAGGGCTTTACACACCGGGAACCTACAAGGCCACCGCCAGGGGAATAGGAGAGGTCAACGTGAGCATGACTTTCTCCGAGAGCAAAATCACCGATGTGGTTCTGGATGTATCACAGGAGACGGAGAATATCGGCCAGGCTGCGGCGGAGAGTCTGAAAAAAGCCATTATGGCTGCCCAGTCCTCCGACATTGATGCCGTATCCGGGGCGACCGTTACCTCCCACGCCGTAAAGAGCGCTGTGGATAACTGCATTGCCCAGGCGCGCGGAGAAAGCGTCGTTTCCACCGTAACGGGAGCTTCCGAAGAGGTAAAGGATGACGACTGGCTGGGACAGGAGCCCCACATCGGTAAGATCGACGGGGTAAAAGAGTGTGATGTTCTGGTCGTCGGGGCCGGACTTTCGGGTATCTGTGCCGCCCGTTCCGCCGCAGAGGAAGGAGCCAAGGTTATTCTGATTGAAAAATCAAAAAGCTTTAACTGCCGTTCAGGGGAGTATGCCCTTCTTAACGGGACCCTGAACAAGAGATGGGGCCGTGAGAATATTGTAAGTGCAGATACGGTTGTCAACAGGGAGATGCACGAATCCACCTACCGATCAAAAAGATCGATTCACAGCCGGTGGGCCGAGGAGGCTCATGAAGTCATGGATTGGTTTATCGGTGCCTATCCGGATCTGACAATCTGCGATTCCACACGTCAGAAGGTAACTCAGGAGCAGTTTGACAAGGGTATCCTCGTTCCCCTTTCCTGGCCTCTTCCCGAAAAGTACGACTATAAGGAAGAAGAATTTCCCACCTATCCCTCATCCATGGAGTTCCGTTCCAGCCGGAGGGATCAGCAGGGGTTTATGGTGGAAGCCCAGCTTAACGACGCAGTGAAAAACGGCACTGAAGTCATCTATGAGACATTCGGGCGCAAACTTCTTAAGGACGAAGGCGGACGCGTTACCGGTGTCATAGCCGAAAAGGACGGTAAGTTCACACAATATAATGCGAAAAAGGGGGTCGTCCTGGCCACGGGAGACAATTCGGCCGACGAGAAAATCCTCAAGCACTTCACCCCTGAGATACTGGAAAAGAATATCGGCAGAATGGCCGCCATGGGTATGCTCGGCGTCGATGCCAAGGGAGATCCCATCAGTACCGGAGACGGTCTGAGAATGGGGGCCTGGGCGGGAGCCAAGGTTCAGGACTACCATGCTCCCATGACTCATCATATGGGCGGCGGGAATGTCGGCCAGACCGTGGGGGTCACCCCATTTCTTCAGCTGAACAAGCACGGGGAGCGCTTTATGAACGAGTGTATCCCCGGGCAGCAGCTGGAAAATCAGATAGAGCTTCAGCCCGAACACACATCCTTTCAGATCTATGATGCCGACTGGGGAAAGCAGATTCCTTTCATGCCCGCCAACCACGGCGGATTGTGCTACATCATCCCCGAAGAGGAAGACGAGAGCAACCCCAACTTCGCCGACCGGCAGTACACGAAAATCTCTGCCAAAGAGAAGGAAGGCTCCTACGATTTCAAAGCCGATTCGGTCGAAGATCTTCTTAAGCAGATAGGCTACGAAGGGAAGGCCTTTGAGAAAGCCCTGGCCTCCGTCAAACGGTATAACGAACTGGCGAAAAAGGGTGTTGACGAAGATTTCGGCAAGTCGGGCAAGAGAATGTTCGCTCTGGAGAAAGGGCCTTTCTATGCCAACCGCTGGGGAACCACGGTCATGCTGGTCTGCCTGGGGGGGCTGGAATCGGATGAAAACTGCCATACCTTTACGGCGGGATCTCCCGATAACCCGGCAAGGGATATTATCCCCGGACTTTATGTTACAGGTAATGTTCAGGGAAACCGGTTTTCCGTGGAGTATCCCATCTCCCTGCGGGGGATCAGCCACTCCATGTGTGTCTTCTACGGTTATGTGGCCGGGAAAAACGTCGTCAGAGAAGCTTGATAATTTCCCTATTAACGGGCTGTCCCCCCTCTGGGGACGGCCCCATCGAAGAAGAGAAAAAACCTTGAAATCTTCTTTGAAAAATTGATTTTCCCCCTTTCTCTTACTACACTTTTACTATGGGGAGAAACATTACCGAAATAATCGTACTTTTTTTCTTTACCGCCTTGCTCGGAGCTCAGCCGGTTATGAGAATTTCCGTGGAGAACACTCCCAGCCATGTTCAGACCAGGGCGGTGGAACGGTTTGCTGAAAAACTGCAGGAGCGGCTGGAGGGCAGGCTCACCATAGAGTTTTATTCCGGAGCCGCCCTGTTCAGGGATCAGGATGTCTTCGGGGGAATGGCCCGGGGACGGGTGGAAATGGCGGTTCCGGGTACCTGGCAGATAGATAGGAGAATACCCGAGGCCGGGCTATTTCTGCTCCCTGAATTTTACGGCCTGGGCCCCTGGTTGAATTACCAGGTTATGGCAAGTCCCCTCGGTGATTTGATAAATAACAGAATAGAGGACGGCTTGGGTGTTAAGGTTCTCGGCGACTGGATTGATCTGGGCCCGGCCCAGCTGTTCAGCTGCGGCGACTCCTTTGAAAGCTATGACGATATAGCAAACCGGCGTATCCGGGTCGCCGGGGGAGTGGGAAACCAGCTGCGTATCTCCCTCCTGGGAGGAGAACCGATGGTCATCGCCTTTCCCGATCTCCCTTTTTTTCTCAACCAGGGAAAGGCCGACGGCGTTTTGACCACCTATGAATCCGTACAGAGCGCCTCCCTGTGGGATTACGGCATTAACAGCGTTTTTGAGGATAACCAGTATTTCGGCCAGTATGTCCCCATGATAGCCGAAGAGTTCTGGAGCCGGCTTCCCGAAGATATCCGGATCATTCTCATCGAGACCTGGCAGGAAGGGGTCGGAACGGCCCGGGCCGAAGCCGCGGAGGCGCAGATCCGTGCCAAAGAGCTGTTTATCCGCTCCGGGGGGCAGGTCTTTGTCCCTTCCCATGACTATCTTGCTCAGAAGAGAGCCGAACTTGTCGAAGGCAGTCCCCAAATCGCCCGGGACATCGGTATTTCCGAAGAAGTGTATTCCATGCTGGAAAAATTCGTCGGCACAGAGGGGGACAATCCATGAAGCCGGCGGGGTTCAGGGGACGACCGGGCGAAGGTCCCCCGCTGATTCTTCTAGCTCTTCTCCCTCTTTTGATAGGGGCGGGAATCTTTATCACCATGCTTAATGGATTCAGCCGTTACAGGGACCGGCTCTGCGAAGGAATGAAAAGCACGTCCCAGCTGCACGGCAGACTTGTGGCGGAACAGATACGGGGCAGGCTCTCCTCCCTGGACCTTCTCCTTTTGATGCTGGAGAACCGTTCACTCCGGTATAATCTTTCCGAAGAGGAAAACTCACGGCAGTTTTACCGATATCTCAAAAACCGGGCCCTGCTTCTGACGCCGGTCAATCAAATCTTTATGCTCGATTCCGGGGGACGGATGAAATACACCACCGATGCAAAACCACCCTGCGAAGAGTGCCGCCGTTTGTATGAGGGATTGATGTTCAGCCACGTAGATCAGCTTCTCTCCTTTGCCGTTATGCCCTGGATCAGGGAAAATGAATCCTACCTTGTCATGAGCCGGAGAATTGATAATCCCGACGGCAGTCTGGCGGGCATCCTGGCGGCTGAGATTTCTGAAACCATGCTCTTCGATGATATTGAGTATTCCGACTCCATGATACTCAGCAATGCCGTCCTCTTTAATGAAGAGGCCCGTGTCTTTGCCGCTATCCGGGCTGACGGGGCTGAAGGGGAGAGGGAAGGCCTGTACTCCTGCCTCGGCATTACCCGGGAGGAGCTGGAGGAATCGGGGGTTAGCGGAATGGTAGGCGGTATCGCCACCGTTTTTTCCGGCGATCATCTGACCACTCTGATACAGATCAAGGACTTCAGTTTTCAACTGGGCCTCCGCTACGATATGAGTCCCCAGCTGGAAATATGGAGGCAGCGCCGTCTGATCAGCCTATCCGTCGTGATCATCGGGACGTGGGTTATCTTGCTTTTCACCATCGCCGTCATCAGGCTGATCGGGGAGAAGCAGAAGGTAAGGGCGGAGATGATGGAGAACCTTGAGCATATGGTGGAGGAACGGACGGCGGAACTGAATGCGGCTCTTCTCAGGATTGAGAGGCTGGTGTCCTACGATCCCCTTACCGACGCCCTGAACCGGAGGGGCATGTTAAAACTGCTGGAACAGAATTATGCCCGGGTACAACGATACGGCGGCTCCTTTACGCTGGTGATGTGTGATATCGACTATTTCAAGAAAATCAACGACACCTTCGGCCATGAAGAGGGGGACAGGGCTCTCTGCTATGCCGTGGGACTGTTGAAAGAGAGATTGCGGAAGAGCGATCAGATCTCACGGTGGGGAGGGGAGGAATTTCTTATTTATTATCCCGAGCTGGAGCATGATAAGGCTTTAAGGCTGACGGATAAACTGCGCAAGGCCTTTGAAGAACATCCCTGGAGAGAGGATAATGCCATGACTTGCAGTTTCGGTGTTGCCTCTTTACAGGAGAATGAGGATTTGGAATCCCTCATCAGGCGGGCCGATACCGCCATGTACCGGGCAAAGAAGAAAAGGAATTCCGTTTCCGAATAGGCGGGAAGAAAAAAAAGGCTGCCCCGTCGGGGACAGCCTTTGTCAGTATCGGTTGTACTTAGCGCTTAACAGCTGTGAGTACACCCTTGGCGGAAAGGGTATTTCCGGTCAGAGCAAACTGCAGATCTCCGTCCCAGAAATACATGGAGGCGGGATCGGCACCGATTTTCATAACATCCGATGACCAGACCTTACCGAAATCCACGCCCCGGGCGGTTCCGTCGGAGGAAAATGCCGCTTCCAGTTCCTGGGGGGTACCGATCTTACGGGCTACCATATCCCCGTTGGGCAGGGAAAGAACGCCGTTCTTGTCGGTGGTGAATTTGTAAGCCGTACCTCTGTGTACATACTGGATGGTAATTGTTCCGTCCGAAGCTTTTACCGCATTCAGGTTGTCGCCTTTTGTCTGCTCGCCGCTGTTACAGCCAAAAAGGAAAAGTCCCCTCAGACCGGAAGTCATGGTCTCCTTGGCTTCCACATCGTAGAGATACATCATGAAAAGATGGGTGGAACCGGCGGCGGAAGCTCCCGAAACGGCATCGTAACTGTCTTCGGCAGCCATGTATCTTACGTTGCCTTTCCAGTTAAAATGGTTCTCCGAAGCGTTTCCGGCCAGACTTACCTGATAATCAATCGTCAGGTCTTCCGAACCGTCAGAGACAGCTGCGGAAGGCTGGGCTGCTGCGGGAGCAGAAGCCATTTCAGGCTTCGGGGCACACGAAGCCAATACAACTAACATAACAGTGGTGAGAAAAAATAGTTTTTTCATCATATACATTCTCCTTTATATTTATTTTAAACACTACATCTGGCCTAGTCAATTTTTAATTGTCTTTTATTAGCTAAAAATATCTATAAAAATAGTAGTAAATCAGATCGTGCGGGGAAATTTTCAGGAAATGGATGATTTTCCACATTTTCGTATTGAATTCTTCGAATCGATAAATTATTATTGAAAAAGTTCACAGAATTGATTCGGTGAACAAAATTCTGTTAGTTAAAGAGGAAGAGAAATGAAACGATTTATCCCGTTTTTCATGGCAGCTGTGATGGCTGTCACTTTGATGGGCTGCGGAAGTAAGGTATCCTTTACTCCCGGTACGTACCAGGGGGGAGCTCCCGGTATTCACGGAGAAGATGTTGTTCTTGAAGTAACCGTGGACAAGAAGGAAATCAAGGAAATTAAAGTTATTCAGAATCATGAGACACCCGGTGTCTCCGATGCTGCCTTCGACAGGATTCCCAAAGCTATTATCAAGGGCCAGACCCTGGCCGTAGATACCGTAGCCGGTGCCACCTACTCCAGCAACGCCATTCTCGGGGCTGTGAAAGAAGCCCTCGAAGCGGCCGGTGCCGACCTCAGCCTTCTTGTCAGTGAAGCCGAGGAAGCCGATGCCGTTACCGCTGCAACGGAAGTTCTTAATGCCGATATCGTTATCATCGGTGCCGGCGGTGCCGGTCTTGCCGCTGCTGTTTCCGCCAATCAGAACGGCGCCAGCGTCATCGTATTTGAAAAGATGCCCCAGGTCGGCGGTAACACGATCATTTCCGGCTCCGCCTTCAATGCGGCCGACCCCTCCCGCCAGATTCCCCAGGGCATCGAAGACTCTCCCGAGAAGCATTTCGAGCAGACCCTTAAGGGCGGAGACAACATGGGCGACCCCGTACTGGTGAAAACTCTTACCGATAACGCCTATCCCACTCTCCAGTGGCTGGAAAGTCTGGGCATGGAGTTCAAAGACCATGTCTTTACCGTTCTCGGCGGTCTCTGGCCCCGTGCGCACAAGCCTGTTATGCCCCTCGGTACGGGTTACCTGAAAACCTATATGGATTATGTTAACTCCCACGACGGCATTACCGTTCTCACCGACACCAAAGCCACCGATATCTATCTGGAAGATGACGGCTCCGGTGTGAAAAGAGCCAGCGTTGTCAAGGCACAGGGCCTGAACGGTACCGTTGTTGCTCAGGGCCACAAGGCCGTTATCATCGCTACCGGCGGTTTCGGTGCCAGCGTCGAGCTGAGAGAGAAGTACAACAAGCACTGGCCCTCTCTGGCTAATATCGGAACCACGAACCATCCCGGCGCTACCGGTGACGGTCTGGCTCTGGCCGAAGCTGTCAACGCCGATCTTGTAGGTCTCGAGTACATCCAGCTCCTCCCCATGGGAGACCCCGTTACGGGAAGTCTTTCCGGAAACATCGAGCAGGCCGTTGAAAACCGTATCTTCATCAACAAGGACGGTAACCGCTTCGTTGATGAGGGCGAGAGAAGAGACGTTATGACCCGGGCTCTTTTTGAGCAGGAAGATACCTTCATGTGGATCGTTCTGGATTCTCACAACTATCCCACCATGGATACGAAGAACAACTTCAACGAAACCATTCAGGAACTCGTTGACCAGAACAGAGCTGTCATGGCCGATACCCTTGACGAGCTTGCCGAGAAGATGAACGTTCCCGCCGAAAACCTCAAAGCCGCCGTTGCCGAGTTCAACGCCGCTGTGGAAACGGGCGGACCCGATTCATTCGGCAGAACTCTTTTTCAGTACAAGATGGATACGCCTCCCTATTTCGCCGGAGGAAGAATGCCCACCGTACACCACACCATGGGCGGTATCAAGATCAATGAGAAAGCTCAGGTTATCGATAAGGAAGGCAACGTGATTCCCGGTCTGTATGCCGCCGGTGAAGCCACCGGAGGAATCCACGGAACCAACAGGCTCGGTGGAAACGCTCTGGCCGATATCAACGTATTCGGTAAGATCGCCGGCGCCAACGCCGCGGCGGAATAATCCTGCCAGATACAGACGTTAGATAGAAACGGCGCCGTTCCTTCGGGGACGGCGCTTTTTTTTGCCCCCGGATAAGTCCCGGAGGGCGGGAATTCCTATTTTTCCATGCCGAGCAGCAGATTGTTCAGAATGAACGTCATGCGGTTTCTCAGGTCAAATTTACCGTCATGGAGGCACCAGTGGAAGACGACTCCCCTCGCGCATATGAAGATGCTTTCACAGATCTCCTCGGGAGGGAGGGAGGAGGAGAACCTCTCTTCCCTTACCGCCCTGTCTATCAGGCCGGTTAATCTGGTCTGCATGGGACGTCCTTTACGGACAAAGGTTTTGTTCATATGGGTAAAGAAAATTTTCGTGAAGTCCAGTCCTGTATCAAGAATCAGGTCGGTATAGGAGTCCATATATTCCAGAATAAGCTCCCGGCCCGAATCGCCCGAATCTTCCTTTCCCGCCCAGGCTTCAAAGTTCCTGTCGGCCATGAAGAATGTGTCGTCCAGGATGCTTTCCTTCGAAGGATAGTGGTGGTAGAAGGCTCCTACGGAACAGGATGCCTTACGGCAGATTTCTGTGATTTTCGTGTTTTCGAAACCCTTTTCAGTAAACAGCTGAATGGCGGTTTCATAGATCTTCTTCTTGGATTTCTCCGCCTGAAGCTCTCTTGATGTTTTTACTTTTTCCAGAATCTCTGCCATGGGGCTATTTTCCTGTTTTTCCTTTTTTTTGACAATGACTATCGTCATATTTTTCTATTGACCTGCGTCAATCATTTCCTGCAGCGCCGCTTTTGCCAGGGAAAATTCCATCCCGATCTCAAGACAGTAATCCCTGACGGCCATGCTCCTGGTCCCCGGGTCGATCCCTCCCAGAGCGTCCCTGACCTGCTCCTCTGTCAGTCCCCAGGAATAGAGATCCGCAAAGGTGGTTTTCCCCTTGACGGTCATATCCGTTTCCTCCGCCTCTTCATGGCTTATTTCGGCTGCATCCGCTTCCGCCACGTCCTTCAGCTCTTCCAGGGATACGATCATGGGCGTCAGTTCCTCTATCATCTCCTCCGAAAGAGAGGCCTCTTTCTTGAGGATATTGAAGGCCGGCTGGGGGAGACCCGTATCCTCTTCCGGCGTATAGGGCAGTCCCAGATAGAGGGCTACGAAGAGTCTCAGACTGTCCGTCCCGATCTCCCGCCCGTCCACGATACCGTATACTTCCTCGAAAAGTTTGGCCTGCACCGAGGCGGGATCTTCCGCTTCGGAGAACCCGAAGGCCTTAGCCGTTGTCTCCACGGGAATGGAGAAGGCTGTCTCAATGTCACCGAAGGAGTAGGAGCCCCGAATGTCCGCCGGATTGTACTGGCCCGCGAATTCTCCCGTTTCGAAACGGACCGGTTCCTTGGAACTTTCGGTGCTCCAGTATCCGCTTATCATGGTGGACCCGATTCCCAGAAGGAAAAAGGCAGGCAGTACGACTGCGGCTGTTTTTGCTGATATTCTCATTATTCCGCCTCCTTTACGGCCTCGTCGAAGGAGCCGGTTCTGAACTCCAGGGTTCCCCCTACCGGACAGACCCCGTCATCGCTGGTACACTGATAACAGCTGATGCACTGATGGTTTCTGACCGTGCCCGATTGTGATACGGGAATATTCATGGGACAGGCCTTGTCGCACTTTTTACAGTTTATACAGGTGGAGCCGTTCCGTTTGAGAGGAATGACTCTGAAGAGATTGAAGAGGCCCAGAACGGCTCCGTAGGGGCAGGCGTATTTGCAGAAGGGCCTCTCCACAAAGAGGGAGAGCAGAATGACGGCACCCAGGGAGATGAATCCCGTTACGGCGACTTCTCCCGTCCAGAACTGGAAAAGGGCGTAGTAGGGATCTACATCGGAGAAGACCAGCTGGCCGGACCGGGCGGTCATGAAAATAACCCAGATAAGCAGGAAATAACGGAGAAAACGCAGATATTTATCTACAGAATAGGGAAGGAAACGGTTATATTTCTTGGGAAATATCTTCTTCCCGATTTTTCCTGTCAGCTCCTGGAAGGTGCCGAAGGGGCAGATCCATCCGCAGAAAAGCGGTCCGAGAAGAAGAGCCGAAGCAAAGACAATATACATAAGGACAAGGCTTGACTCGTGAATCTTCTTGACAAATGTTCCCGCCGCCGCAAGCTGGTAAAGGGTGACGACTCCCCCGAAAGGACAGATCGAATGGAGGGACGCTTCCCCTATGACGGGAATGCCCTTACCCGCTTCCGCGAGGGTATGGTTGACGGCAATCAGGGCTATGAACAGAAAAAAAACGATCTGAATCACCCGTCTCAGTTTTTTCCCCTTTCTTTCTCTCATAAAAACTCCTTAATGATGAACGGTATGTATTTAGTATAGGCTATTCCGAATCTATAAACAAAATATGAAGGAAATAAGTTTATATTGGTGAATTAAGCGGTCTTTTATACTTCTCCCGGTGGTTTTCCCTGAAAAAAGTTGTGCAAAAAGGGGGTTAGGGGTATACTATTCTTTAATCCGGGATCATTATTGAATGAAAAAATCTGTCATATTAAAAAAGAATATCCTTTCCATAACAGTCGTCTTTCCTCTGGTCGCCTGTTTGCTTTTCACAATCCTTGTAACCTTTGAAGTCATAAGGGTCCGCCGTTTCATGGTCCATGTCGCCCTTTCCCTTCCCGTTCTGCTGGACGATGATTTTCAGGACCGCGCCACCGGACCGGACAGCATCACCTATGAAGAGGAGCTGAGAAACCGCAGGCTTTTCAACGGGATCAGGGATCAATTCAATCTGAACTGGGTCTACACACTGGTAGAGGAGGGGGGACGGTTCTACTTTACCTCTCCCACCGTAACCGAAGAGGAAGCGGCGGAAAGGGACAGGTGGTACTACTTTCCCTATGAGGACATTCCCGATCATTTTCTCCGGGCATTCAAGGAGAACCGAAAGACCTTCGCCTTTTACAGAGATACCTGGGGATGCTCCTTTTCCCTTATTCTGCCCCTCGCCAGTCCGGCGGGCCGTCCCTATCTGTCCTGTGTCGACGTAACTCCGGGGCAGCTGTTCCAGCATGCCTTTTTTAATAAGATTGTGGAGTTCCTGCTTTTTATCGTCTTCTCTGTCATTGTGGAGAGCTATGTGATTCTTTTGAAAAAAAGAAACGGGGAGCTGGCTGTCACAAGACATGAGGCTTCCAGCCACAGGCGGGAGCTAGAAAGGGTTCTTTACGAGAGAACCCAGGAAAGCAAAATCAAGGCCGAAAAGTACGCCCGCCTGAATATGCGTCTTGTCGCGGCACTGGAGGCGAGCAATCTCACCCTGGTTTTATTGAATCTGGAGGATCTGACGATTATTCAGGAGACGAACTTCACCTTCGAGGGGGAGTCGCCCGAACGGATCGATCAGCCTGTCAAGCTGGAGGACTTCTTCCTTGAGTTCATCCATCCCAACGGTCATCATCTCATTAAAGACGCTCTCAATGAGTTCCAGAACGAAGAGATTAATGAGAAAACCCTTGAACTGCGTCTTTTCCATGAAGGGCGATGGCTCTGGTTCCGCTTCTACTGCCGCCGCAATACGGCTGATTCCCGGGAGCTTCTGATCCTCGGGCAGATGATTCATCAGGAGAAGGTGAAAAGCGAGGAGTTGTATAGAAAGGCCAACTATGACGCCCTGACCCGCATGGTCAACCGTCATTACTGCTACTCCTACCTGGACGATGCCCTGGAGCAGAAGCGCAAACGGGATTTTCCCATGACCGTGGCCTTTGTCGATGCCGATTCTCTGAAGCAGGTGAATGATATTCTGGGTCATAAACAGGGCGATATGTATCTTCTGGATATTGTGGATATTATTAAAAAAGGGATCAGAGAAGATGATATTCTGGGGCGCATCGGGGGAGATGAATTTCTTCTCATATGCCCCCAGACATCCCTGGATGATTTTATGTTTATGGCGGACAGAATCGAAAGTGAGATCGGCCGGTTCAATGCGGCGTCGGCCCGGGCCTATAAGATCTCCTTCAGTATGGGGTATCTGGAAGTGGGGGGGACAGACGACATGACCGTCGATGAGCTTCTTGAAGAAGCCGACACCCGCATGTATGAAGTCAAGGCAGAGAAGAAAAGGCGGGGAGAGGGAATTTCCGTCCTTCCCTCCTGATCGGATCCTGTCCCTCTGAAAAACCGTTAATCCCCAAAAAAATGATTATTTACAACGGCCCCATGTGGTGGAATAATGAATGAATCGCCCTTCCCTTCACCAAGAGGGGAAGGGCCGTTTATAGAGAGGGGTTTATATGAAAAAGAAAAGGGTGTATCCCAAATGCGCTTCCATGCTTCACGGCGGGGATTACAATCCCGACCAGTGGATTGACAGGTATCCCGAAGTTATCGATGAGGATATGAGGCTGATGAAGCTGGCCGGCTGCAACGAAATGAGCGTGGGGATTTTCGCCTGGGCCAAACTGGAGCCGGAAGAGGGGAAATTCGATTTTGCCTGGCTGGACGAAGTTATGGATAAGATCGCCGCCAGCGGGGGATATGTCATCCTGGCCACGCCCACCGGAGCCCGGCCCAACTGGATGGCCCGGAAATATCCCGAAGTTCTCAGAGTCAATGAATTCGGCGTACGCGACGAGTTCGGCGGGAGGCATAATCACTGCTTCTCCTCTCCGGTTTACCGGGAGAAAACCGCCATCATAAACCGCAAGCTGGCCGAGCGTTATAAAGATCATCCGGCGCTGATCATGTGGCACCTTTCCAACGAATACAGCGGGAACTGCCACTGCGACCTCTGCAAAGGGGCCTTCCGTGAGTGGCTGAAAAAGAGATACGGTACCCTGGATGAGCTGAATCACGCCTGGTGGAACTCCTTCTGGAGCCATACCGTTACCGACTGGGAGCAGATCAATCCCCCCTCCCGGAGGGGAGAAGTGGGAGTTCACGGTCTGAACCTGGACTGGATGCGCTTTACCACGGACCGCACCATCGACTTTATCGAAACGGAGAAGGAGCCCCTGAGGGCGGTAACCCCGGATATTCCCATCACAACCAACATGATGGGAACCTTTGACGGGCTGAATTATCCGAAAATCGCCAAAGTGCTGGATCTGGTCTCCTGGGACAATTATCCCTGGTGGAAGGGAGACGACCGGGACGGGGATCTGGCTCCGGCCATCGCCTTTGTCCATGACCAGAACCGGTCCATGCTCAAGCAGCCCTTTCTGCTGATGGAGAGCGTGCCCAGCAAGACCAACTGGCAGCCCTATCCCAAGCTCAAGCGGCCGGGCATGCATATGCTCTCCTCCCTCCAGGCCGTGGCCCACGGTTCCGACTCGGTTCAGTACTTTCAGTGGAGGAAGAGCCGCGGTTCCAGCGAGAAATTCCACGGGGCCGTGGTGGACCATGAAGGATCGGAGAATACCCGGGAATTTAAGGACGTGGCCGAACTGGGGGCGGTCCTGAAGCAGCTCGACTCCCTGGTGGGAACCCTGACCGAGCCGAAGGTCGCGATTATTTACGACTGGGAGAACAAGTGGATTATCAACGATTTCCACGGTCCCGCCAATCAGGCCAAGAAGTACACCGAAACGGTCATCGCCCACTACACACCCTTCTGGGAACGGGGTATTTCCGTGGATATCATAGCCCGTGACGAGGATCTCTCCGGCTACGATATGGTCGTGGCCCCCATGCTTCATCTGGTCACGGAGGAGATGGGCGATAAAATCACCCGTTTTGTCGAGGAGGGGGGCACATTCGTCACCACCTATCTGGCCGGCTGTGTAGGGGACACGGACCTGTGTCATCTGGGGGGATTTCCCGGCCCCTTGAGGAAAGTGCTGGGGATCTGGGCCGAGGAGACCGATACCCTCTACCCGGAAGATACAAACCGCCTCGTATCCAGGGATTTCCTGAAAGGCGGGGAGTATGAGATTCGGGAACTGTGCGATCTGATTCACTGTGAGACGGCCGAGTCTCTCGGTGAGTACGGGGACGATTTTTACGCAGGCCGCCCGGCCCTGACGGTCAACCGCCTCGGGAAGGGAAAGGCCTACTACATCGCCGCCCGGACGGGAGGGGATTTCCTGGATGCTTTCTACGGAAAAATCAGTTCCGGCCTGCCGGTGAATTTCAAGGCCGATCTCCCTAAGGGAGTGACCGCCCAGTACCGCACGGACGGCGAGAAGGATTACGTTTTTCTGATGAACTTCCTGAACAGGGATATCCTTGTATCCGATGTGAATGAGCCCGGTCTTGCCGATTTCTTTACGGGAGAGGCTCCGGGAAAGCAGGTGAAGCTGGCTCCCTACGGCTGGCGGCTGTATACGAGAAAGGTATAGTTCCCTTCTCCGCACCGTTGCAATCCATCACGCTAAGCCCGCGATTTCGCCGATAAGGCAAGCGCTAAGGATTGCAGCAGCCCGAAGGGGTCTATGCGAAAAGCATAGACGGAACCTGCGGAAAGCCTGACCCCCGGCTTTGCCGGGGGGAGCGCCCAAAATAGAAGTTGCCCTATCATTAAGGAAACATTTGACAAGGAACGTTTCCCGGTTTATTATGATGAATGTAAACGCTTACAAAAATATTACATTTGATATGGGAAAACGGAATGGGAATACGAATTGAGGATGTGGCCCGTGAGGCCGGAGTCTCCACGGCTACGGTTTCCCGGGTTATCAATAATCATCCGGTGAGGGAAAAGACAAAGGAAAAAGTCATCGCCGCCATGGGTAAACTCAAGTGGGAACCCAATCTCCTGGCCCGGGGACTGAATACGGGGCGGGGCAAAACCGTAGGCGTTGTCGTTCCCTCCCTGACCAATCCCTATTTTTCCGAGATCGTGGAGAGTATTGAGACCAGCCTGACCGGAGTGGGCTATCTGGGCATTTTGATGAGCACCGGTGCCGATCGGTCCGACGCCCGGGAGCGCGAAGTGGTGGAGACTCTGGCCCGGAGGGGCGTGGACGGCATCATCGTGGTGGACGGAACCGATGAGAACAACCATAACGGTTTTTTCTCTGCCCTGGCCGGCCGGCTTCCCCTGGTGGTGATAAACGGGTCTCCCTCCCTGGACGGCGTAGACCTTGTCATGACCGACCAGGCCAGCGGCATGGTGAAGGTGCTTGATTACCTCTACAGCCTGGGGCACAGAAGAATCGCCTTCTTCCGGGCCGACAGGGAAGCCAGCGCCGATGTCAAGATGGATGCCTACCTTGCCTGGCTGGAAGAGAGGGGGCTGACCGGTGATCCGGGGCTTATCGTCCGCTTTGCCGGAGTGAACCGCTCCCGTATTCTGGTCGAGATGGAGGAGTCGGTCTATTCCTGGATCTCCCGTCTGGAGGAGAAGCCTTCGGCCCTTTTCGCCTGCAATGAGCTCATGGCCCTGGGCGCTTTGCGGGGACTGGAGAAAGCCGGCTTCGATGTGCCCGGTGATATCTCCCTGGTGGGCCACGACAATACGCCCTACGCCTCCCTGGTCAAGCCCGCCCTGACCACGGTGGAGATGAAGATGTCCGAGCTGGGAGGCGCCGCCGCCCGCAGGATCATCGACAGGATAGAGGGGAGGGGAACCGATCCGCAGAGGATTCTCTTCTCTCCCGAATTGATTATCAGAAACAGTACGGCCCCTGTTGCCGGTATTTAGAAATAGATTGAACGTGCCGGCAGGAAGCCGGCGGAAGGAGTATGCCATGTATTTGCAGGAAGATCCCCACAGAAGGTACAATCCGCTCACAGGAGAGTGGGTGAAAGTGTCCCCTCACAGAACAAAGCGTCCCTGGCAGGGGCAGGTGGAAGACGGAGCGGTGGAAGAGCGGCCCTCCTACGATCCCAAATGCTATCTTTGCCCGGGTAACGAAAGGGCGGGGGGAATCAAGACGGATGATTACAAGGGAACCTATGTTTTCGACAACGATTTCGCCGCTCTGCTCTCCGATACGAGCCAGAATGAGTTCACCGACGCCCCCTTTATCAAGGCGAAGACCGAAAGGGGAATCTGCCGGGTGATCTGCTTCTCGCCCCGCCACGACCTGACCATCTCCCTGATGGAGAAGAAGGACGTTGCCGGCGTGGTAAAAACCTGGCAGGAGCAGTTCCGTGATCTGGCCAAAAGGGACTTTATCAACCATATCCAGATTTTCGAGAACCGCGGCGCCGTCATGGGCTGCTCCAATCCCCATCCCCACGGCCAGATCTGGGCCGAGGAACTTATTCCCGATTTGCCCCGGAAGGAACTTGACCATCAGGAAGCCTATTACAAAGAGCACGGTTCCCCCCTTCTGGAGGATTACCTGAACTACGAGCTCAAAACCGGGGAAAGACTGATTTTTTCCAATAAATCCTTCGTCGCCCTCGTCCCCTTCTGGGCGGTCTGGCCCTATGAGGTCATGATTCTCCCCCGTAAGCACCACGGCGACATCACCACCCTTTCCGAAGAGGAAACCGCCGATCTGGCCGATGCTCTGGTCCGTATGGGAACCCGTTATGACAACCTGTTCAAGACGAGTTTTCCCTACTCCATGGGCCTCCATCAGAAACCCACCGACGGCCAGGCCTGGGCCGGAAGCCGATTTCATATTCACTACTTCCCGCCCCTGCTCCGTTCGGCCACGGTGAAGAAGTTCATGGTGGGATACGAGATGCTGGGCATGCCCCAGAGGGATATCACCGCCGAAATGGCCGCGGCCAAGCTGCGGGAGTGTTCGGAAATCCATTTCATGAAGGAGAAAAACTGATGACTTGCGCCGATATAAAAAACGGACTGGACCGGGGAGATTACGACGAGACTCTGGCGGAAATCTATGGAAAGGCAGAGATAGCCCCCCAGAAGGAACGGTATAAGAAACTGCTGACCACCCACGAGGAGAACTACGGCGGCGACAACATCATGGTTTTCAGTACGTCGGGAAGAACCGAGCTGGCCGGTAACCATACGGACCATAATCACGGTCGCGTTCTGGCCGCGAGCATTCAGCTGGACACGATCGCCGTGGTAACCCCCACCGACGACAGCAATATCGAGGTCCTTTCCGAGGGCTATCCTCCCGCTTCCGTGGATATCACTCACCTGATTCCCGTGGTGGAAGAGGAGAATACGGCCCACGCCATCCTCAGGGGGATCGCCGCCATCATGACCGAGAAGGGGTATGCACTCAAGGGCTTCCGGGCCAGCACGACCAGCTCCGTTCTCAAAGGATCGGGCCTCTCCTCCTCCGCCGCCCTGGAGGTCCTGGTGGGAACGATCCTGAACGAGCTCTACTGCGGCGGGGACTTCAGCACCACCGAGATCGCCCAGAACGGTCAGTATGCCGAGAACGTTTTCTTCAACAAACCCTGCGGGCTGATGGACCAGGTGGCCTGCGCCAACGGGGGCATCGTCATGATCGATTTCAAGGATCCCAAAAAGCCGGTGATCGAACCGGTCTCCTATAACTTCCGGGAGAAGGGCTATACCCTTATGGTCGTCGATACGGGGGGAAACCATGCCGATCTGACACCGGAATACGCCGCCGTTCCCGCCGAAATGAAGGGGGCCGCCCAGGTGATGGGGGTAGAGGTCTGCCGGGAAAAGACAGAGGTCGACCTGCTGGCCGCCTTCGCCAAGATCCGCGGGGAGCAGGGAGACCGTGCGCTTCTACGGGGAATCCATTTCATGAGGGAGAACGAGCGGGTCAGCGCCATGGAAAAAGCCCTGCAGAGGGATGACTTTCCCGCCTATCTGAAAGGGGTGAACGATTCGGGTAACTCTTCCTATAAATACCTGCAGAACGTGTATGCCGCCAGCCATCCGGAAGAGCAGGGTCTCTCCCTGGCCCTGGCCCTTACCGAAGGTTTTCTGGACGGGGAGGGGGCCTGCCGTGTACACGGGGGCGGTTTCGCCGGCACCATTCAGGTCTATGTTCCCAACGAAAGGGGGGAAGACTATAAAGCCTTTATGGAGAGCTTCTTCGGAGAAGGGGCTGTCACGGTACTGAAAATCCGTCAGAGACCTACCTCCCGGATCATTTAATTCTTAGGGTCTCTTCCCGCAGGTCATACTGCGGGAAGCCCTATTCCTCTTGTCAGCCTTGGACGAACTGCTTCCCATATCCCTGATTATACTTATCGCCTCCCTTATTCAAAGTACAGCCGGATTCGGTTTCGCCTTGCTGGCGGTTCCTCTGCTCACTCTTTTTATGCCCATGACGGATGTGGTTCCGGTCATCGTTATGCTAAGTACGGTCACGAACGTCTTTGTGGCGTGGGAGCAGAGGAAGTCCCTGAAAATCCGTGAAATCCTTCCCCTCCTGATAGCCGGTACAGCCGGTATTCCCCTGGGAGTCTGGGGACTGAAAAATTTTGATCAGGAGCTTCTGAAAACCCTTGTGGGATTCATCATTTTCAGTACATCGGCCGCCCTGTTCTTTGACTGGAAAATCTCTTTCCGCAGAAAGGGTCTCTCCCTTATCACTGCCGGACTCTTAAGCGGTGTGCTGGGAGGAAGCCTTTCCATGAGCGGCCCTCCCATCATCCTTTTTCTGACAAACGAGTCATACGATAAAAACAGCTTCAGGGCAAACCTGACTTTTTACGGAATCATCACCAATATTTTTGCCCTTGCGGCTTTCGCGATGGGGGGGATTCTGACATCGGCCGCCGGCCAAACGGCCCTTATGGGATGTCTTCCCCTTTTCATCGGTACGGCAGGCGGGATCGGGCTCTCACGGAAACTGGGGGAAGTCTCCTTTAAAAGAGGCATCCTAGTCCTGCTGGCTCTCATGGGAGTGATCACAGCCGTTAAGGGAATCGGGGGATTAGGGAGATAGATAAATCCTACCTGTCTGTATGTATGGTTCATTGCATACATATATGTATAAAAAAGGGGACGAAGCAGAGCGGATAATCCCCTTCAGGGAGACGGGAAGGTTCTTTCCGGTTGGCGCGGTTTTTGCATATTTACCGGTATGACCGATTACGCTGCCACCCTGCAAACACGTCCCGCGGCTATCCTGTGCGTCAGAGGGACTCTCGTTCTCTTAATTCTGGCGTTCCTCGCCCTGTTGCTGGGGCGCTATCCCATCGGTCTGTCTCAGATAAGGGATATTCTTCTGGGACAGGCGGACAGTCCCGCCCCGTCCATCATACTGCTGAATGTGCGGCTTCCCCGCGTCCTGTCGGCTCTTTTTATCGGGGCGTCCCTGTCGGGAGCGGGTGTACTGTTTCAGACCGTATTTAAAAATCCCATGGTTTCCCCTTCGGTCATGGGCGCCTCATCGGGGGCCGCCTTCGGCGCTGCCCTGGCCATTCTCCTGGGGCTTTCTCCCTGGATGGTGCAGGCCGGATCTTTTCTCATGGGACTGCTGGCCGTCATGGCGGCCGTGGGCGTGGCAACCTTTTCCACACGCCGCTCCCGGATTCTTATGCTGGTCCTTTCCGGCATGCTGGTGAGCACTTTTTTCACGGCCCTGATCTCCCTGGTCAAATTTACCGCCGATCCCCTGAACACCCTGCCGGCTATAACGTACTGGCTTATGGGGTCCCTGGCCGGAGGTGATCTGAAGGGAACACTCTTTACGGGTGTCGTGGTTATCATCTGCGCCGTGAGCCTTTACGGGCTCCGATGGAGAATTACCGCCCTCTCCCTGGATGAGGAGGAACTGGTGACCATGGGCATTAACCCGGTGCCCTGCCGTTATGCCGTTCTCATCGGGGCTTCTCTCATGACATCCGCTGCGGTGGCCCAGAGCGGCGTCATCGGCTGGGTCGGTCTGGTCGTTCCCCATCTGGCAAGGCTTCTGTGGCCTAACGAGAGGTTCGGCGAACTTTTCATCCGCTCCCTTCTGGGCGGCGCGGCTTATCTGCTGATCATCGACACGGCGGTTCGAACCTTAACGCCCCTGGAGTTTCCCTTGGGAATCATGACGGCCCTGATAGGAGCTCCCTTTTTCGCCTTTGTCATTCTCAGGAAAAAAGGAGGCGCCCAATGAGCGGCGGCACTCTTTCGGTAGGCTATCTCTCCCTGGGGTACGGACGGAAAACCGTGGTGAAGGATGTCTCCTTCTCCCTGGAAAAGGGGCAGATCCTGACCCTGCTGGGGGCGAACGGGGAGGGGAAAACCACTCTTATCAAGGCCGTCTGCGGCATAAAGAAGATCCGGAGGGGGAGCGTAAAGATCAACGGGGTAAATCTGACGGCCATGGATCACGCCGAACGGGCCGCCCGTATCTCCTATGTCCCCCAGTCTCACAAACCGGGACTTCCCCTTTCCGTCAGGGATATGATCGTGCTGGGAAGGCAGTACTGCCGGGGGATTTTTGCCGAGCCGGCGGCCGAGGATTACCGCAGAGCCGTCGGGATCCTGGAACGCTTCTCACTGGACAGCAAGGCGGATGATCTCTTTACGGCTCTGTCCGGAGGGGAGCAGCGGCTGGTCCTTATCGCCCGGGCCCTTATCCAGGACGCCGATTACATGGTGCTTGACGAGCCCGTTTCCAACCTGGATCTGGGAAATCAGATTCGGGTTCTCAAGGTGCTGGACGAACTTGCCCGGGAAGGAACGGGTATCCTCATGAGCAGTCATTTCCCCGAGCACAGCCTCTGGCTGGGGGCGGAGACCGTCATTCTGAAAGGGGGGACGGTCCTGGCCGCCGGAAATGCGGTCGATGTGATAAGCGATGAGAATCTCTCGGCCGTCTACGGCACGGCTATATCGGTTTTCAGGGATGAGAACGGGATGGCCCACTGCGGACCGCGTTTTGTCAATTCCCGGACCAGCCCTGACGGGGGTGATAAGAAATCGTGGATAGAAAATACTTTGGAGATGATACTATGAAAAAAACGCTGATCCCGCTGATACTGTTCTTTTCCCTCCTGTCCGTTTACGGACAGAGGGCAATAACGGACATGGCCGGAAGAGAGATGGAACTTCCCCGGTCTGAGGATATTATCACCATATTCACGGGTAATCCGACGGCATCCGTTTTCCTCTATACCCTGGATTACGAGAGAATGGCCGGGTGGAATCTGACCCTCTATAAGGGCGTCAAATCCCTGCTCCCCGCTCCGGTCAGGAACCTTCCGAATTACGGAACCCTCTACGGGAATGGCAAAGCTATCGGGGAAGAGGAGGTCTTCGCCGCCGATCCTCAGCTTATTCTTCTCATGGGGGAAGTGACTCCCGGACTGATTTCCCGGGCCGATGAGCTGGCGGACCGCTTCAGGATGCCCGTGGTGGTTCTTGACGGGGACCTGGAGGCCCTGGACGGGGCCTATCGCCTGCTGGGCGAGATATGCGGCAGGGAGGAAAGGGCCCTGGAATTGGGCGCCTACTGCCGCCGGGTGATCGACAATGCCACAGCCCTGACGGAAGGACTCGGCGGGGATGAAAGGAAGACCGTGTTCTATTCTCTCGATTCGGACGGCTTGAATACCTATCCTGTCGGCACATCCCTGTCCGATTATATGGAACTCTGCGGAGCCGTCAATGTGGCCGACGTTCCCTATACGAAAAAGCTGGGCCATATGTCCGTCTCCTTTGAGGAGCTCGCGGGATGGGCCCCCGATTTTATCCTGGCCGGATCGTTCGCCAACACCCCGGCTAACGAAGGGAGCGTCTATAACCGGCCGGCCTGGAAAGCCCTGAACGCCCAGGTGGCGGTGATTCCCCATATCCCCTTTGATATATTCGCCAAGCCCCCTTCTGTCAACCGCATCGCCGGAATCCTGTGGCTGCAGGATCTGCTCTATCCCGATAGGGTCGACTACGATCTGGAGAGGGAGCTTGAAGGATTCAACCGGCTCTTCTACCGGATAAACGAATAGAACCGTGGTCAGGTCAGACGGAGAAGGGCCAGGTCATGAAGCATATCCCCGTAGGAGATATTCTTCCCCCGGTTCAGGGCAAAGAGCAAAAGACCATGCACCGCCAGTGTGTAGCGGCGGAAGGGGAGGGATTCTCCGATTCCCTCTTCTCCGACCGTATCACGGAAGAAATCGTCCAGCCCCGGGCCGGACGCGGATGAAACCGCTCTCTCGAAAAAGAGCCCGAAAAGCGCGGGATACTGGATGAAGTACAGAGCAAACCACTTGGCCCTTTCGTAGATTCTCTCTTCCGGAGTCTCTTTCTCATCTGCCTGATCTTTTATGAAATTCCCGCAGTCCTTCAGAATGGAATGGGCCACATGGGCGTACAGATCGGGCAGGTCCTTGAAATAGTTATAGATGGTTCCGTAACTGTACCCGGCTCTCTCGGCTATATTCCTGGCGGAAGCCGCCTGAAGCCCCTCGCCCCTGATAATCTCCTCGGCGGCCTGTATGAAAAAATCCTTCATTCGCTCTTCCTTGATGGATGGCGCCATAGTAACCTCCTGTTTGTATCTTGACAGTGTTAAATATATGAACAGTGTTAAATTAATTTCAGGATTTGTCAACGGCGAGAATAATTATAATGAAAAATCCCCGTTCTGCTGCGGCTCATATTGATAAACTCGGCTTAACCGTTGTCAAAGAGTTTGAATACAATGAAAATTGCTATTTTGAACTTGTTTACGATACATCAAGACCGGTTAAGCTGACATAAGGGGTAGACAGAACTCACTTGCTCTCCCCCTCTTTCAGGTGATATAGTGAATGGATGATTACAGTAATGCTGCTTAAGCGGAATATCGGCTTTATCCATGGGAGATTGAAAAATGGAAAATGAATGGAGTCCCCTCTTCTTTCTGATCTTTTTTATTGCGGTCTGGCAGGCTGCAACGGCCCTCATCTCTTTCACGGGGGGATGGTATTTCCTGGCAAAGCGGTTTGCGGGGAAAAAGAGGGATTTTGAAGAAGTAAAGACATTCCACCTGCAGTCCATGAAACTGGGACTTCTCACTTCCTACGGATCCTGTCTGAGGGTAGGGATATTCACAGAAGGGATAGAGTTCAGGGTCCTGTTTCTCTTCGCCTTCCTTCATAAGCCGATCTTTATTCCCTGGGATGACTTCAGAATACGGGGATATTCGGAAAAAATCAGAAAGCGGATGAGATGCGAAGCCGGTGGGAAAAAGTTGGTGCTCTATGGACGGACTGTTAAATTCCTGAGAGATGAATGGCCTGCGAAGAGGGATGTAAATGATTGAAATCAGCACAGAACGTCTTTTCATCAGGGATCATAAGCCGGAAGACATTCGGGAGTATCATCGTCTCATTTCCGATCCGGAGGTGATGTTCTTTCTTCCCGATCTTTTAAGCACATCCCTACTATTCTCACAGAAATCTCTGGATGAGGCGATAACTGAGTCTGCTATGGGTAAGGAGAGAACTAAATATTTTTTTGCCATTTTTCTCAAAACGGGAGAATATGTCGGGGAGATAGGATACACGGTTACTTCAAAGGACCGGGAAAACGGGAAATCGGTTCATCTCGGATATTTCAGCTTAAAGGTGTATTGGGGGAAAGGGATTATGTCCGAAGCTGTGAAGGCTGTAGTCGATTATGCCTTTGGCAGAGGCAATGTCGTTAAAGTGGAAACGGGCTGTCTTGCGGGCAATAAGGGGTCTGAGAAGGTCATGATAAAGGCTGGTTTTATCAGAGAAGCCTATAAAAAGAGTCATCAGTTCCTCGGTGGAAAGTGGATGGATCGCGTTGAGTATGGGTTGGTTTCCCCTAACCATCGGTAAAGAAATTCCTCCCGGGGAAGTATTTCAGCCCCCAGGGCTACTTTATACTCCATATAGGGATGGCCCAGGTTCCAGAAGGCGTACCCCCGCTTTTCCAGTAAACGGGCCAGAAGGACGAGCTGGAGAGTTCCCCTGTTCCTGTGTTCTCTTTTGCGGGAGGAAAAACCTGTCAGACTGGTGTAGGTCCTGCCTATGGTGTAACCCAGTTCTCCGGCGACCAGCTCACCCTTCTCATAGAGTTCCGTCGTCTTCAGGGTAAAATTATCCCCCCTCTCTTCGGGGGAGGCAAGACGGATAAGGAGCTCCTCATAATCGTGATTTATCCAGTTGTCAGAGCCGAACTGATTTTTCACCGCCCCTATGACCTTTCGGGGATCGCCGCTCAGACGGAGAGAAAACCCCTGTGCCTCAAGGGAGCCGCGATTAAGGATCTTTCTGACATGACCGGATACGTGCAGGTTATGCCAGTCCAGCAGGGCATAGGATTTCTGCATCTCCGGGAGAAGAAGAGATCCGAGGGACTCATGATCCATGGCGACGGAGATGAATCCCCTTTTCGCCAGGTTTCGATAGAATTCCGGGGTCCAGCAGTCGGACCAGTAATAACTGACATCCATATCTGGATAGATCTTCCTTTCGAGAATGCCCCTTTGTTCCAGTATAGAGGGAGAAATATGGGGGATGGATTGTCTTTCCTCTTCGCTGTCCATGGGCCTCCGCTTCGATAGGAAGTAATAACCCATTCAGTATAGGAAGGCGGACCGTACCGGTCAATAATATTAAGGGGGCGGCCAGGAATTAATTGCAATGATCTGTTACCTTCCCTATAATGAGATTAAGGAGAGATCATGGCTGCGTTAGACGAGACGGGAAATTACGATAAACAGGAAATCCCACGGGAAACTCTTATTTTTCTTCAGGGCAGTTCCGTAAAGAAATTCGTTGTCCTCCATTCGGGCCTGGTGGAAATCCTTTATTGTGATGATGTCGAAGAGGGAATGGGTGAATGGGACATCCTTGAAAAAAGTATCCGCATAGGGCTGGTCAAGGGTGAGGCTATTCTGGAAGCGGCTGCTCTGCTGGATGTGAATGTCCCCTTTTTCTATTCCCTGAGGACCGTGTCGGACTGCATTATCAGTTCCGCTCCGGTCACTTCGGAGGATATGGCCAAACGGGTACAGCGCAATATGTCCCTTAATGTAAGAATTATCAAGGATATGCTGACCCAGATTGAATCGGGTATCTACCTCTATAGGAATTACAAGTATCTCTGGCACAAGGTGGCTTTTATTGCCGATTCCCTGGCCCTTTCCCGGCCGGGGGAGTACGGTCCGGAGGAGATGGGAAGGGATTCCCTGACCGCCCCTCGCATGGGGTCGGGACTTAACGAATACAGCGTGACCCTCCACGGGCTGATAAAGAATACGGAAGGCTGTCCCGAGCCTCATGAGTGGGATGCCAATCTTTTCCAGGGGGAGATTCAGGATCTCCTCCGTCTTTATGAGGTACACGATTCTTTGCAGGTGGAAGAGCTCTTTGATCATCGCCAGTACCTTTTTATCAAAAGGATCATCGGGAAGGACAGGAAAATCCTTTCCGCTCTTTTCCACAAGGACGAGCCGCTGAACTTCTATATCTTCGATTTCATCTCACAGGTTCAGAGTAAAGTCCAGGGGGCCGTCGCCGACCTTTCCCGGGAGATCTGGCAGCTGATGAATCAGATTTTCGGCGAGGGAGGATGGGTAAGAGAGGTTTATGAGAAAGGGGCTGTCTGTGAATCGGAAAGCAGTCAGTTCCTCTACTATCTTTATATCTTCAGTTCCCGCTGCCGTAAGGACGGCATGAATCTTCTGGGAAAGGATATTTTTTCCCTCTTTTCCGTTTTTGATGATCTGAAGAAATTCGTCCATTATAAACCGGTGCTCCACAGTCCGGAACCCGCGGAAGAGTCGGGAGAAAAAGCGGTTTCACCGGGCGACAAGAAACTGGGAAAGTACCAGGGGCTTTTGGATAGGATTCTGGAATTTTCCGGTCTTCCCGGAGATTTCCGGGATGAATTCCACTCTGTCATGGACCGTCTGGCCGGGATGGAGGACCCCCTGGAGGCTTCGGAGGAGGCGTCCCTTCTCAGGGAAAGGGTGAACGGATTATACTGGCGGCTTTACGAATGCTGCTTTCTCAAGGTCATCGACTCCGATTTGAAGGGATTCGTGCCGGGTATCATGCTACATATGGGAGTGGTGGATGAACGCTTCCTCTCCCGGGAGGAGCTGACCGCCGTTGACCGGCTCTATGCCTCCAATCTCTACTCCCATGACCCCGTTCCCGTCCTGACCTTTCCCTATTTTCTGGAGAAGATCTATAATTCTCCCCTCAAGCCTTCCCTGACGGAAATGGGAGAATCCTTTGCAGAAATTCTCAAGCGGCAGGAAAAGCTGACGCCCCGGGAGAAAAAAAGTGTCGAGTACTTTTACAAAGACACACCGGAGGACAGGATCCACTATGAAATAAGCAGAATCTCCGGGGATCTCGCCGGTCTGCTTTCGGGAAATAAAAAACGGTTTCTTCCCTTTCTTAACAGCGCCGCCGTTGAAGGAAAGCTTGAGAGGCTTTTCCTTGCTCCCGATGAGGGGGCCGAACTGATCGGCAATTACCGGCAGAGGGATTACACCATGTTCTACAGGGAGATGCTCATCACCCATGATCAGGGCCGGGATATCATACAGTGTGAGGTCTTTCCCTTTTTTGTCCTCTATCCCCTTTTCGGGAACCGGGCCGTCATGTGGCAGGAGATGGACGGGAACAGAAAAAACACCCCCGGGCGTTTATTCCTTCCCCTTTTCTATTCGGGAAAGAAGGAGGAGACCCTGCTGAACCTGCTGGGCGAGTACCGGTGGGAACTGCAGAAGAGCATCGCCGGATTTAACTGGACCGATCCCGTGGAGGGGGGAGTGGTGGGTTCCTACTATGACTACATACAGTTCTATAAGAAAAATCCCCAGATCACACCGGAAGCGAGGAAACGGCTGGAGGAGTTTATCCGCCGGACGAAATCCGACAAGGACCGGTTCTCCCAGGATTATGCCAGCTGGCTGACCCATGAATTTGAAGGGCGGGTTAAACTGAATCCCTACGTCCGGGGAATCTTCTACCGCTACTGTCCCTATCCGAAGGAGATAAGAACCGAGATGGCGGTCAAGCCCCTTTACGCCGAACTGGAGATGAAATTCCAGAATCGAAGGCAGAAGGAAATCCTGCGGGTCAAATCCAAGATGAAGAAGATGGAGCCCAAAATCCCCCGGGAGCTAAAGGACTATTATGAAATTTATCTGGAAGAAAAAGAATCCTGATCTCTTCCTATAGCACGGTGTACTGAATGATCACGTAGATCAGGTAGAGCAGCAGGAGCCAGGCTCCCTGCCATCGGGGGAAGATCTTACCCTTGTTTCCCGTTATAAACAGCCGGAAGGACCAGAGTACGACGAGCATCATGGGAAAGTGGATCAGGTAAAAGTTCGGCGGTACCGCCAGAGGGCGGGCCGTGGCGGCCGCACCGATGACGAAGAGGCAGTTCAGAACGTCCGCACCGACGACATTTCCCACGGTTATTTCGGGATGCCCCTTGCGTACGGCGGTAATGGCCGTCATAAGTTCCGGAAGGGAGGTGCCGAAGGCGACCATCGTGGCGGCGATAACATCCTGGGGAACGCCCATGCGCAGAGCCAGCTCGCTGGCGGCGGGAATCAGAAGACGGGCTCCGGTAATCACCATAATAATTCCGCCCACGATCATGACCCAGCAGAGCCACATGGGGGCGTCCGTCTCATGGGCGGCCATATCGGTTCCCATCTCCTCCTCCGAATGGTTCCGGGACCAGCGCATATTCATATACATGTACACGCCAAGGAGAATGAGAAGCCCAATCCCCATGGGACGGCCGATGAAGCGCCTTTCCGCCGGCAGCAGCAGGAGAAAGGCCGATGAAACGGCGAGAAGTGTGGCGGAGCCCACCTGCCACCAGCCGTTGCGGTTGAGGATATAGCGGTTCAGAGGGACCGATGAGATGAGGGCGGTCAGGCCGAAGATCAGCCCCGTATCGGCAATGATGGAACCCACCCCGTTTCCCAGGGCCAGGCCGGGATCGCCCTGGAAGGCGGCCAGAACGGAAACGAAGGCCTCGGGCATGGTCGTTCCCAGGGAGACGATCGTCGCCCCTATGACGACTTTGGGAAGACCGGTCCTCTCGGCCAGATCCACCACGCCGTCGATCATGAAGTCCGCTCCCTTGGAAAGGAGAAACACTCCCGCCGCGATGATGAGCAGAAGGGTCCAGGTGGGGAAGGCGGTTATCAGCTCCGTCAGAAGTTCTTCATCGGTAAAATACTGCCAGATTGGGTGGTGTGTCATTTCTCTTCCTTATTCGGTGCCCGCCCCTTCCGTGAAGGAGTAGTAAAACCCGCGGCTCCAGGGGCCGGGCCCGTTCTCGTTTACCGCCCTAATTTTATAGATGTTTCTTTCCCGGTTCAAGGGATGGAGGTCGATAAATTCATTGCTGTTCAGCTGGGAGGCCGCGAAGGACCACTTTTCTTCCAGAGGGGCCTTTTTGAGGACCTGATAGTAATTGACGTTATCTATTTCGTTCCACCGGATTTTGATGATATCCTCTCCCTCCACTTCGGAGAAGGCCACTTCGTCAATGCGGGGGAGGGTTTTCTGTTTGTCCCCGCCGGGAGTCTGTTCGTCCGTATCAGCCGGGAGGCTTCCCTTCGGCTGCTTGTTATGGCCGGCCTCTGCCTTGGCTTCGTTTTCAAGCCGGCGCCTCTCGGCTTCCTTTTCCATGGTCAGGGCGATTGCGGGGTAGCGGGTCAGAATGGAATCCACCATGTCCTTTGTCAGCATATAGAGGTCGCAGTACTCCACCGCTTTGACCGTGGCCGTCCGGGGGGTACTCAAAAGCAGGGCCATTTCCCCTATGAAGGCGCCGGCGGTGAGGGTCGCAAGGGTGATGGATTCATCGGCGGAGAGAATCTCCACCCTGCCCGAGGAGATGAAATACATTTCGTAACCCATTTCCCCCGCTTCCATGATGTAGTCCCCCGGGGTGAAGATAACCGGTTCCAGATTCAGGATGACCTCCTTGAGAAAGGAATCGGGGGCATGCTCGAAAAGAGGGACCTTCTGGATGAGTTCCTTGTTCATCTGGAGGGTGATCTGCGTCTTGAGGGAGAGGGGAAGCTCCTCTATGACGGCCGTTTCATTATATCCGCGGCGGCTCTCCCATAAATAGTCGTAATAGTTATTCACCCGCCTCTGCAGGGGAGCGGGAATGTTTTTGTATTTAAGAAAGGTATTGATTCTCTCCACCTTCTCCTTATGGGATGTTTTGGCAATATCCATGTTGGCGATAAGGTTGGATATGTTACCGATGATGAAACCGTACATACCGGCTCCCAGGAGCTGGGTGATGATCGTGAAGATGACCTGGGAGCGGATGGCCAGGTCGGGGGAGATATCGCCGTAGCCGATGGTGGTCAGGGTGGTAATGGTCCAGTAGAAGGCCTGGAGGTAGGTGTCCCCGTTGCTCTGGCCCGGTTCAATGCCTCCCAGGGCCACCCATCCGCAGGCCACCAGGTGGGAGGCCACGAAGATCCAGAATACCATGAGGATCATGCGTATGACGCTGGGGTTGATGCCGCTGTTCACTTCGTTCAGCCGCCGGAGGGTGCGGTTCGTGGTGAACAGTTTGAAAAGACGGGTCAGCCGGAAGAGGCGGAACAGCCGGGACAGCAACAGACCGGAAATCCCGGAGAAAACGAGAGAGAAGGGGAGGGTCGCTATCAGATCCCAGAAAAACCATCCCCTTACGTACCGCCGGGCGATCAGTTTCCCGTCGGTTATCAGATGCCTCTTTTCCTCATAGGCCGTATGGAAATTCAGATAGATATCTACGGAGAAAAAGATGGTCACGAGGATATCGAATATGACCATGGCCGCCGAATCGCCCCGGTTGAACACGACCGACAGGGGCAGGATAAACGTACAGAGCACGGTCAGGAGGAGAATGAACAGTTCCCAGAAAATCTTTTTTTCCGAATCGGGATTAATCGTTTTCATAGTTAGTATTATCGATAACTATGGGGTATTTATTAAGAAGAAACGGGAAATCTCAGTTCCCTTCGGGAAGGGGTGCGGCATTCTGGTAGCGGATTCTGGGAAGAGACCCGGGATACTCCCTCTGAAGGAAGGCGATAAGCTTTTCCCTGACGAGAACCCGCAGGTCCCAGGCGGCGGGAGAGTTCCTGGCGCTGACGAGGATCCGCAGCTCCATGGATTTCTCCGTGGAGTCCGTCACCTGAAGAACGCAGTCCTTCCCGTCCCAGAGGGGGGTTCCCTCGACAATACTCCTGAGCTCCCGGCGCAGTTCCTCAAGGGGGACTGTATAATCCACATAGAGAAATACCGATCCCAGCAGTTCCGCGTTGTTCCTCGTCCAGTTCTGAAAGGGGTTCTCAAGAAAATAGTTGGAAGGCAGGATGAGACGTCTCTTGTCCCAGATCCGGACGACCACATAGGTGAGATTGATCTCTTCAATCCAGCCCCATTCCCCCTCCACCACCACGGCGTCGTCCAGGCGGAAGGGCTGCGTGAAGGCGATCTGTATTCCGGCGAGAAAGGCTCCCACCACCTTCTGGGCGGATAATCCCAGGATGATTCCCGCCAGTCCGGCTGAAGCGAAAAGGCCTACCCCGATCTGTCTGAGGCTGTCGAAGCTTAATAGAATCATGCCCATGGTAAGGAGGAAGACAACAAAATTGATCACCTTCTCCATCAGTTTTATCTGGGTATGAACCTTCCGGGATTTCAGGTTGTCCTCCCGGTCCATACTGAACCGGCTCAAGAGAAGAGCGTCGAAGGAGTGAACCAGAACGAGAATGGCCCAGGCCACGCTGAGGAGGACGAGTATCTGGGTTATCTTTTCCACAGCCGCCTCGCCGCCTGCGCTGAAAGAGAAGAATCCGATAAGCCAGGGCCTCAGGATAATCAGGATGATGCTGCATGCGAGGGGTGGCACAATCTTCAGAGCGTTTTTGACCATGGGGAATTATAGCCTTTTCCGCCGATTCCATAAAGGGGCGGATGAAGCGCCGGGAAGCGGGATACCGTTGCTCAAGTGGGAAAAGGAGATTATGATAGGGAAAAGCTTGTTTCAGGAGATAGGAATGTCCGATTTAAAGAAAACTCCCTTGAATGGCCTGCATCGGGAAGCGGGAGCAAAAATGATAGATTTTGGCGGATGGGATATGCCCGTCCAGTATTCAGGCCTGGTCGAGGAACATAACGCCGTCCGGGAGAAGGCTGGTCTATTTGATGTTTCCCATATGGGCGAGTGCCGCATTACCGGACCTGAAAGCGGGAAGGCTGTGAACTATCTCATTACCAATGATTCCTCATCCATGGAGGACGGGCAGATCCTATATTCCCCCATGTGCAATGAAAAGGGCGGCACCGTGGACGATCTGATCGTCTACCGCTTCGGAGCGGAGGATTTTCTCCTGATTATCAATGCCTCCAATACGGATAAGGATGTCGCCTGGATCACGGACCATACGGCCGGTTTTGAGGTGACCGTGACGAATGAATCATCCCGATGGGGACAATTGGCCCTACAGGGACCGGAAGCCCAGCTCATCCTGGCCGGTCTCGTCGATTTTGATCCTTCGGAAATCGGCTTCTTCCATTTCGTTCAGACCGGTCTGAACGGCTGTGATGCGGTCATTTCCCGGTCCGGATATACCGGCGAGGACGGCTTTGAGATCTACTGTCCCGCCGAATCCACCGCCGGATTATGGACTCTCCTGATGGAGGCCGGCTCCACACGGGGGCTCCTCCCCTGCGGTCTGGGGGCCCGGGACACCCTGCGCTTCGAGGCGGCTCTTCCTTTGTACGGTAACGAACTGGGCGACGATATCTCCCCGCTGGAAGCGGGACTGGGAATCTTCGTCAAACTTGAGGGGGACGATTTTATCGGAAAAGACGCCCTGGCAAGGCAGAAAACCGAAGGTCTCAAGAGAAAGATTGTCGGCTTTGAGATGACCGGCAAGGGCATTCCCCGTCACGGTTATCCCGTTTTTGACTCGGACGAGAGGGAGATCGGTGTGGTTACTACCGGCTATGCGGCGCCCACGGTAGGGAAGACCGTGGGACTGGCCCTGATCGATATCTCATCAGCCGCTCAGGGATCGGAAATCCTGATCGGAATTCGAAAGAAGCGGGTTTCCGCTGTGGTTTGTAAGAAGCGGTTCTACACGAAGAAGTATAAGAAGTAGAAAGACGAAGGGGCCAAGCCGGAGGAGAGGGAAGGAGTGATAAAAGCTGTCCTATGGGATATTGATGGAGTTCTTATCAGGCAGGATACCTATTTTGATGCTAAGCTTGAAGAAGAAAATTATACAAATCCCACGGAAATTTTAAGAGGATTTAGAACAACCGATATCAATCTCAAATGTGATCAGGGAGTATTGGATCCCCTGGAGGAGATCATCCCCTTCCTGGGCAGGATCGGATGGACCAGATCAAATAAAGAATATTTCAATGCTCAGTATGAGTTTGAAAGTAATTATATTGATTATTCACTGATCGAAGAGATTCAAAATCTGAGAGAGAAAGGTTACAAATGCTTTATCGCCTCTAACCAGAATTATTATAGAAAAGATTTTTTACTTTCCCGGTTGAATATTCAAGATAATTTCGACGGGTTCTTTTTTTCCTATGATGCGAAAGCTCTGAAAACCGAATCCAGATATTGGGATATTCTAATTAAGGATATTCAGCAGCAGGAGAATATCCGCCCTGAAGATATGCTTTTTCTGGATGATATGAGGATAAATCTGGATAAAGCGTCTCATTTCGGTATTCATACTTGGGAAATAAAGTCATCCGCTGATATAAATTACTGTGTGGAAAAATTATTAACTCAAAAAGAGATGTCCCCTGCCGGTTGGTTTGATTGATCTGAATGATAATGGCTGTAAATCTCCATCCGGTAGGAAATAAGCAGATGGGGATTTTAAGGGGAAAACAATATAATTCCATCCGACGTTTCTCCATCATATTTCATGATGGAGATTTCTGGGAGACTGTTTATTATCAATAGCCATCAGAGGAGAGGTCGTCGGCTGGTATGATGCCGATCCTACCCCTTGCCCCTTCGTATCAGTTTTTAAGCCCCGTCATGACAATTCCCTCCACGAAATATTTCTGTCCTATCAGGTAGAACACAACACCCGGAACGAAGGACATGCAGGTGGCACACATAATTTTGGACCAGTCCGCTTTGAGGGAACCCTTGAACTGGGATAATCCCAGGGCTATGGTAAAATTTTCCGCTCTGTTTATATAGATAATCTGCTGGAGAAGATCGTTCCAGAGCATGATAAACAGCAGCAGGGCGATAACGATCATGGCAGCCTTGATGGCGGGCATGATGATGGTGAAGAGGATGCGGAGGGGGCCCGCCCCGTCGATGGTCGCCGCCTCGTCCAGTTCGCGGGGAATTGTTTTGATAAACTGCCGGATAAGGAAAATGTTGAACGCGCCTCCCCCGCAGAAATGGGGCAGAATCAGCGGCCAGTAGGTATCGTAAAGCCTGAGTCCCCGGGTCCACATAATGTACAGGGGGACCAGCGTCACCATGGTGGGCAGCAGCATGGATCCCACGCACAGGGTGAAGAGTATCTTCTTGAAGGGAAAATTCAGCCGGGCGAAGGCATAGCCTCCCAGCGTGGCTGTGAATGTTCCCCCCAGCACAGCGGGAACGATGATTTTCATGGTATTGAGGAAGTATTTTCCGAAGGGGAAGTTATCCAGGGTCGCCGGATAGTTGGAGAAGCGCCACTTTCCGGGAAGGAAGGCCGGCGGATAGGCATAGAGCTCCGCATTGGTCATCAGGCTGGAACGGAACATCCACCATATGGGCAGGATGACCAGAAATGCCAGAAGGGAGAGAATCAGGGCCGTGAGGCCTGAGGAGAGATGTTCCCTGCGGATCAGGGAGGGTAAGGTTCTGCCGTGCATCATTAGTCATCTCCTTCATAGAAAATCCAGCTTTTGCTGGTGGCGAAAAGCAGCAGGGTGAAGGCCGCGATTATCACAAAGAATACCGTGGAAAGGGCGCAGGCGTATCCGAGGCGGTTGCTTATGAAGGCATAGCGGTACATCAGGAATGTCAGAAAGGTGGAAGACGTTCCCGGCCCGCCGTTGGTCAGGGCCAGGGCGGGGGTCACGATCTGCATATTCGTTATCAGCGCCATCAGCAGATTGTAGAAGATAATGGGCGTCATACAGGGCAGGGTAATATGGATAAGACGCTGCCAGGTGTTGGCCCCGTCGATCTCGGCCGCTTCATGATAGGTCCTGGGGACGTTTTGAAGTCCCGCCAGGAAAATGACGATAAGGTTCCCCGAAAGCCAGACGGCTATGAGCGCCAGGGACGGGAGAACCAGTTTCGGATCGGCAATGAAACTGACTTTATTCATCCCCAGGAGTGTCAGGAAATAGTTGAACAGGCCGAAATTCGCCTCGTACAGCCAGGACCAGCCGATATATACCGCCATGGCCGGAAGGACATAGGGCAGATAGAATACGGCCCTGAAAAATCCCCGGGCCGGCACTTTCCTGTTCAGGAGCATGGCGATAAAGAGAGAATAGATCAGACTGCCTATGACGGCAATAATGGAAAAATACACCGTAATCACTACGGAATCTTTGAAATAGGGATCAAAGGTAAACAGACGGATGTAGTTCTCAATTCCCGTAAACCGGGGTGTCGGCGCCCCTTTTCCCCATTTGAAGAGACTCAGGATAAACACGCTGATCAGGGGCAGGTAGGTTATGAAAATCAGACCTATCAGCGAAGGAAAAAGGCAGATGAAGGCGGCTCTGCGCTCCTGCCTTATCATGCTGTCTCTGGATTGGATTCCCCTGGGGGAAAATAACATGGAAAACCTCCCGTTTGTATACTTGACCGGGGAGAGCGGAAAGCCGTCCCCGGTCTTTTTTTTAGATAGTCAGGTTCTTAAGATCAGCCACCGAATTGATAGGCTGCTTCCAGGGCCTTGTAGCCTTCGCCTATGGCTTCTTTTGCCGTCTTGGTTCCGCCCCATACATCGCCCAGAAGTGAACCGAGCAGAGCGTTGAAGTCTACCGTATTATTCACGTAGTACCAGGAAGTGGAACGGGAATTATCCATGGCGTAGTCAACCACGGCCGATTTGTAATCGTCATAATCGGGGAAGTTGGGATTTCCCGCCCATTTTTTCGTCAGCGATTCATCGGTATACCATTTCTCGAGAACGGGCATCCAGATACCCGACTCTATCAATCCCCAGCTGTTCTCTTCCTGGGCGTACCATTTGATCCATTCCATGGCTTCCTCGGGATGTTTGCTCTGGCTGAAGACAACGTTGGGACCGCCCGTACAGATGGTTACTTTCTCCTTCATGTAGGGCAGAACGGCAACACCGTAGTTAAGTCCTTCGTCCCGGGCGGATGCCAGGCAGGTTCCCACGTTCCAGGCGCCGCCCGTGGCCATGGCGCAGGTCCCGGCAATCAGGGATCTCTGGAGTCCGTCATCGGTCATTCCCATGGAGAGGGGAGCGATTTTGTCGACCAGGTAGAGATCGGCGACTTTCTGAATGGCTTCCACCGCGGCAGGATTGTTGATGGTTACAGCGCTTCCGTCGGCATTGTAGAATCCGCTGCCGTTACTCAGGCACCATACTTCCAGCTGCCAGGTCAGGTTCTCCACCATGGCGCCGTACTGGACGATGTTGTTCGAATCGAAAACGGGGGACGATGCGTTATTTCCGTTTACGTCCAGAGTCAGCTTTTTCCCCGCTTCCACAAATTCATCCCATGTCCAGGCATTGTCCGCATCGGCGGGAGGATAGGCGAGGCCGGCCGCATCAAACATATCTTTGTTGTAGTAAAGCAGAAGGATCTCATTGGCTGCCGAATAGGCAACGGGGGTCCCTTTGTATTTGAAGGTGACCGATTCGAGAGGTTTGGACTCGCCCGTGCCGTACATGGAGGAGACATCCTGAAGCAGGCCGTTTTCGGCGAACTGCAGAACTCCCGCTTCATTCATAATTCCGCAGTCGGGCAGACTTTTTGCCGTGGCCAGGGTATTGAGCTTGGTGACGTAAGTTTCATGGGGTATGGCCATGACTTCCACCACGGAACGGTCCTGGCTGCTGTTGAAGGTGTCGGCCACGGCCTGGACGGCCTTTGCTTCATCCGGGGTTCCCCAGAAGGAGTAGGTGATTTTTACCGGACCCTGGTCCTTATCTCCCGACTCGGCGGAACCATTGGCGAAAAGACTCAATACCATTGAAAGTGCGGCGACTAACATGAGCATTGCTTTTTTCTTCATAACTAATATCTCCCTTTGCGATATATCGCAGACAAATCAACAAGCGAGTTGTTGGATTTTCCTTATGGTTATAATTTGACCTTCTGCCAGACAATCATCTCTCCGGGCGTTCTGTTGCACCAGAGACAGTAGGGCAGGGCCTTCAGTTTAAGTGGCTCCCAGTGCCAGTCCGGTTTTCCGTAAAGGCTTTCCACGGAATTTTTCAGACGGTATCCTTCATAGCTGAGTCTGGGGATATCGCCGGGCAGGCTGTCGGAAGGTTCTTCCTGGGAAACGGGATTCCGGGGATCAATGAAGATCTCCGACAAAATCGCTCCGTTATCCATCTCTTCAAGGCAATAGATAAAGGGACCGTATGCCAGGGCGGCCTTCCCCGAGTTTTCCCGGACTTCGCCGCGGGCGGCTATCCATTGAGGGGTAATGTTCAGACGGATTACCGCTTCTTCCCCGCTCTTCAGTTCCAGGCAGTAATAGTCCTTCTCTCCCGCAAAGGGCTTCTCTTCGTCCCCCCGTTCTATTGTCCCATCTTCTCCGTAGGAGGGGATACGGATTTTCAGTCTGGCCGGTCCGTCAGCCCTCAATCTGACGGTGCCTTTTCCCAGAAGGTCGGCATCCATTTTCAGGGAGAAACCCAGACTGTCCTTCAAGTCTATTTCGGAGGAAATGAAAAGGTGGATGCAGAGCGTGTCCTCCTCCAGGGCAAAGATGTATTGTCCCAGGGATGAGAGGGTCCGGGCTATGTTAGTGGGGCAGCAGGCTACATCAAACCACCTCTGCCTGACCGGTTTTACATGATCCAGCGACGTGGAGGGGAGGCAGTTCTCCGGCCAGACTTCCAGGGGATTCACATAGAAGTATTTCTCTCCGTCCGCATTGATCCCGGCGAGAACCGTGTTGTAGAGGGCTCTTTCCACCCCTTCGTAATACCGGGCCTCCCCCGTGAGGGAAGCCATCCGCTGACCGAACATCATCAGTCCGACCGATGCACAGGTCTCGCTGTAGTTCCGATCGTTGGGCAGGTCATAATCTGCGGTAAACCGTTCGAGAAAACCGGAAGAACCCAGTCCGCCCGTTACATACATCCTTTTTTCCGTTACATTCCGCCAGAGGGTTTCCGTTGTCCGGCGAAAGGGCCCGTTTTTCTCCTCCAGGGCCAGATCGGCCATGGCGGCACTCATATACATGGCCCGGACGGCATGACCATCCATCGTCGTCTGTTCGGCCGGGGCCATATGGGCCTGTGAGTATTTAAGATCGTAATTTCTGAATTCCGGGAAGAGAAACTCCCCGCCGCGGTCTTCAATTTCTTTGAGAAGATAGCTGGGTTTTCTGCCCCGCTCCTCCAGAAAGTAGCGGGCCCTGTTCAGATAGTTCTCATCACCCGTAGTCCTGTACAGTTTCATCAGGGCCAGTTCTATTTCCTGGTGTCCCGGATATCCGGGAATCTGCCCCTCGCCCTTTCCGAATGTCCGGCAGATCAGATCGGCCATTCTGCAGGAGACATCAAGCAGTTTCTTCCTTCCCGTCGCCTGAAAGTAGGCCACGGCCGCTTCAATCAGATGGCCGGCGCAGTATAATTCATGACCCTCCAGAAGGTTGGACCACCGTTTTTCCGGCTCTGCAATGGTGTAATATGTGTTGATATATCCGTCTTCCTGCTGGGCTCCGGCGATAAGCTCCACAACGCTCTCGGCATCCTCCAGGAAATGATCTCCCCTGCCGCCGGCGATGCAGTAGGAAACGGCTTCCAGCCATTTGTAGGCGTCGCTGTCCTGGAACACCACGCCGTAGTGTTTCCCCGTACTTCTCCCCGCGGCTATGCGGAAGTTTTCGAGGCAATGGGATTTCGCCGCATCCTCAATCCGGTCGTTCAGTACTTCCCACTGGTAAGGCAGAACGGCGGTGGAAATGAGATCGGCATAATGGGAGAAAAAAGAATCGGTGATTGATATTCGCCTATACTCTACGGTATCGTAACCCTTGTGCATACTCTTCCTTTATTTGTATTAAACGTTTAAATAAAATGTAAAAATATAAACTTAGAACTTGTTCTAATCGGCAGAAAGTTAAACGTTTAAATATTTCGATTAGTAACATATACCCCTTTTCCTGATATGTAAAGAAAAATCGGGAAAATCCCTACAAATCCCCCTTCTCGCTGATCCTTTTTCAGATAAATTACAGGGGGCAGGACTAGGAAGTTAAACGTTTATCTGGTAATATCGTTCTATAATAGAATAGGTTAGGTTTCAGATGGCAACAATAAGGGAAATAGCGGAAAAATCAGGCTTTTCCATTGCAACCGTTTCAAAGGTTCTTAATCATCAGGCCGGGGTGAGCCGGCAGACATGCGATGCTATCGAGAAAGTCGCCAAGAATCTTAATTACAGACCGAATCTCAGCGCCAGGAACTTAAAGACGGGAATGAGCCGTACCCTCGGAATTATCGCGGAGGATCTGACCGTTTTCAATACGCCGGGGATCGTGGACGGGGTCGGGGTGTGCTGCGATGCCCATCGGTATCACTATATTCTGGGCAATCTTCGCTTTGATAAAAGATTCGGCCATCGGCCGGGTCTGCAAAAGGAGAAAACCGAGCTGGTCCGGGATATGCTTGATGAAATGCTCGCCAAGCAGGTCGATGGGATCCTCTACATCGGCTGCCACAGCCATCAGGTCGCCAATCTCAAAAGGATGGGGAATCTACCCTTCGCCTGTTCCTATTCCTACAGTGAAAATCCCGAAATCCCCTCCGTTGTTTATGACGACAGATCCGCCGCCCGCTCGGTGGCCGAATTATTCCTGGCCAAAGGACATCACACGATCGGCATTATCGCGGGTGAGAAAGATTCCATCCATACGGAGAATCGTCTCCTCGGTTTTCAGGAAGCTCTCTTTGAAGGGGGGGTCCCCTATAATCCCAATCTGATAAGTTATGGGGAATGGAACCGGGACCATGGATACCGCAGCATTGAGGCTCTTCTGGAGAAAGGGGTGACCGCCGTTTTCGCCCATAATGATCTTATCGCTCTGGGCATTATAGATTACTGCAATAAGAACAGCATCAGGATCGGACAGGATCTCGATCTTGTCGGTTTTGATGACAGGGAGATAGCCGAGGTCTGCCGTCCTTCCCTGACGACGGTTTCTCTTCCCCTGTTTGATATAGGCTATAAAGCAGCCGAAATCCTTCTGGAGGAAATTGAGGGGAAAACCCCGCCGGAGAGAAAAATCCTTCTGGAGTGCCGTATCGTGGAAAGGGATTCCACCGGTACGGCGGCGCGCTCCTGAATCAGCCGGTCAGCCGTCCAGGGTCCAGCCGTTCTTCTGCGCCAGAAGGGCTGCTTTCGTTCTGTCCCTGAGCCCCAGGGACGTCAGAATATTGGAGATATAGTTCTTCACCGTTCCTTCCGACAGATTGACTTCCCGGGATATTTCACGGTTCGTATCGCCCCGGGCCAGAAGCCTGAGTATCTCCTGCTCCTTTTCCGAGAGGCTCTGCCACAGAACCAGATGTTCTTCGCTGACCCGGGGAGCCGTTTCCCCCGCGTCTTCCAGATGGCCGATCAGATCGCCCATGATCTCCCTGTCCATCTGGTAGAGGCCCTTATGGGCCATCTGTATCGCCCGGGCCAGGTCTTCAATGGGAATGTCCTTCATGAGGTAGCCCTTGGCTCCCGCCTTGAGGGATTTGATGACGTACTCCTCATCGTCGAAGGTGGTCAGCATCAGTATGACCGCCTCGCTTCCCTTCTCCCGCAGCTGACGGGCCGCGGCGATCCCGTCCATTACGGGCATGCGGATATCCATGAGAATCACATCCGGTCTTGCTTCGTCGGCCAGGGCCAGGGCCTTCTGCCCGTTTTCCGCCGTTCCCGCGACTTCAATGCCCTCCTGCAGGGCCAGGAGGGAAGCGATGCCTTCCCTCACCAGATGCTGGTCATCCACGATAATTACCCGAATGTCTTTCATTTCTTCTCTCCCAGGAGGGACACCGGATCCCGGGGAACGGATGCCGAAAGGACGGTTCCCCCGCCCGGTGATGATTGCACGGTCATACGGCCGCGGACCAGTTCAATGCGTCTTACCAGACCCATCAGGCCGTAATGGTCGGCCTCTTCGCTCCAGAGGTGTTTTTCATTCATGGTGAACCCCCGTCCGTCATCGGCCAGGGTGATCATTCCCTCTTCCTGTCCGAAAGTGACGGTTAGCTTAACTCTCCCGGGGGAGGCGTGTTTGAGAATGTTGGTCACCCCTTCCTGGACGAAGCGGTAAAGCCCCATGAGCACGGAGTAGTTGTAATCCCTCTCGCTCCCCTCAAAGGTGTAATCCACTTCTATGCCGTTCTCTTCCAGTCGCTGGACGAGAAGGGGCAGGGAATCTTTCAGGGATATGACCGCTTCCTTTCCGTTGAGTCCCTTCAGGGAGTCCCTGATGTCGCTCATGGCGTCGTCGGCCGTGGCCTTTGCCGCCTTTACGGCACGGTCCGCTTCCTCCCGGTCCACATCGGCATAGGCGATGGCCTTTGTCAGCTGGATTTTGATGGCCGTGAGCGAATGGCCCAGGCTGTCATGGATATCCCGGGCGATGCGAGTCCGCTCTTCCAGGGCCACCGTATGGGCAATGCGTCCGGCGTACTCCCGGAGGCGGCTTTCCGATGCCCTCAGCTCTTCCATCAGCTGCCGGTTCTCTTCGGAATCTTTTTTCTGCCGGTCCAGGAGCCAGGCCAGGGCATAGAAAATGACGTAGGTGAGGGTGCGGTACATGAGAAAACCCAGCTTGACGACCTCCCAGTCTCCCGCCCCTTTGACAAGAAGTTCATAACTGAGGGAGAGAAGGACCGAGACGATCAGAAAGGCGAGGCTTACTTTCCGGGGAAAGGCGAAATAGGCGTAGAAAGGAAGAAGGCTCATCAGAATGAAGAGCTGGCTTGCATGTAAATGCCAGAAGAATTCGGGCGTGGTGATTTTCAGAAGGTAGAGAAGCACGGGCAGGAGAATAAGGCCCAGGCGGATGAAGAAGAAAATCCTCGGCTGGAGCGTTTTCTTGTAACGGTAGGACCAGCGGAGGTACTCGGTGAGTTCCATTCCGAGGAAAATCAGACAGATCAGGGCATAGGCGAGGTAATAGGCCCTGCTGTCCGGAAAACCCGGTCTTCGCGGGGGGAGCAGCAGCCCGGGGGTAAGAAAGAGGAAAAAAAGGAGGACCGTAATGAGCCTGATGCTCTCATGGAGTCCCGATTTTCTGGCGGTGGTATCCTTCATGATATTAAAGTATAGCAGGTCTTATTCCGGTAGTACAGGAAGAGGCGCATTTTTCCATATGACCATAGTCATGAAAGAAATGAGAATTTTCATATCATCTTCTTTCCCGGGACACTTCTTATTTTTTCAGGAATATGGGAGATTGGAGGAGTAATGATGCCACGGCCGAAGGATGAGTCCCTTTTCCTGAGGGCTGGACAATTTTAAGGAGTTTTCCATGAATCGAAGGGTTATTTTATTGTTTCTTGTTTTTCCCGTGACGGTGGGACTCTGGGCCGAACCCGAGGTCCTGACCATCGATAGAAGTATCGCGTCGGCCCTGGAAAACAATCTGGATTTTCAGATATCCCGCATAGATCTGGATACGGCGAAGAGGGAAGCGGATAATTCCTGGAATGTCTTCCTCCCCTCCGTGACAGCAGGAGCCGATTTGAGCGGTTCCAACAGCATAACGGAACCGGAGAGCTCCCTGACATGGACTGCCACGGGGAGCATCGGACTGAGCCTTTCTTTGACATCGTCTCTTTCGAGCACTCTGAAAGGTCTGAAGCTGGCCTATGAGGGGGAAAGCATCAGCTATGAAACAGCCCGGCTGACCCTTATCAACTCGGTGGAGAAGGATTTCTACTCCCTTCTGGCGTCCCAGGCGGATATTGAGATAGAGAAAACCAATCTGGAACTGGCTGAGAAGCGGTATGCCCAGGCCGAACGGAACTTCAGCAACGGCCTTGTCACGGAGCTCTCTGTCCTCCAGGCGAAGGTTTCCGCCGCCAATTTGAAGCCGACCTATCTCAAAGCCGTCTCCGATTATCAGATCGCCCTGCGCGAGTTCCTCTCGGCCATCGGCATGGAGCCGGAAATGGACGTTGTTCTTGACGGGTCCCTGGATGTGGAATCGGTTGCTTTTGACAGGGATAGCCTCATTGATTCTTATATCATGAACCGACGGGATATTCAGGCCCAGCAAAACCAGATAGAGGTCCTCGTTAACCAGAAGAACAAAGCCGTGGCCGGCGGGTATGTGGTTCCCTCCTTTGAGCTCTCCTCCAATCTGGCGGTACCGGTCAGCGATGCCTTAGAGAGCAGCTCATGGTCTGACCTCACCCCGTCGAAGGACTCTTTCAGCGTAGGAATCGCCCTGGAAATCCCCCTGGATAATTTCGTCCCCGGATCGTCTAAAGACGTTGAGATCAAAGGACTTGAGGACTCCGTCAAGTCCGCCCGGCTGACCCTGCAGGGAATGATCGACGATGCCCGGACGGAGATTATCAACCTGGTGGCCCAGCTGGAAACGGCGGCGGCCCAGGTGGAGCTGGCCGAACTGAATGTGGAGCTGACCGAATCGACCTATGAGAAAAGCGAGGAGAGCTTTCAGCAAGGCGGTATGGAGCAGCTCGATCTGGAAGATGCCAAGCAGGACTATTTTTCCGCCAAGCAGGACTATCTGGAAAGTCAGTACGACTATCTGACCGGACTGATAGACCTGCGCTATGCACTGGGCCTTGAAAACCTTGATGAATTAACAAAATAGATAAGGAGATTACCTTTCCATGAATAATAACTCAAAAAACAGAGGCGATAGAATCGTACAGATAATCCTGCTGGTCCTGATTGCGGCCGGTATTGCCACCTTTCCCCTTATGATGGGTAACAGTTCCGGCGGCAGCGCCGGCGGCCCTCCCGGCATGGGAGCACCAGGCGGCATGGCCGGAATGAATGCCTCCGGTGAGGGAGAAACCGAAGGAACGGCCGTTGAGGTCTCTCCCGTCGTCAAAGATACGGTCAGGGAATACATTAAAGTGAACGGAGACGTGACGTCCGCTTCTTCCGTCAGCATTTACCCCGATATGGCCGGTAAGCTGGTATCTGTCAATGTTTCGCTGGGCGATGAAGTGAAGCGCGGGGAAACTGTGGCTATGGTTGACCCCTCCCAGCCCGGTCAGGTTTACAGTAATAGCGCAGTCAAAGCGACTATAGGCGGAACCATAACGGAAGTAAGCTACGACGAAGGTGAAACGGTAAGCACCGGTTCGGCGATCGTCACCATTGGCGATCTGGATGAGCTGGAAATCGTTACCTATATCCCTGAAAGATATGTCAGTTCTGTCAGGAAAGGGCTGACCGCTGAGGTTTCCTTCGATTCCTATGAAGGGGAAGTATTTCAGGCCCGGGTCACAGAAATCAGCCCCGTTCTGGATACGGACTCCCGATCTCAGGAGATCTCTCTGGCTCTGATAGGAGCGGACAGCCGCGTTAAAGTGGGAATGTTTGCCTCGGTGAAGCTGGTGGTGAAAGAGGAAGCCGATGTTATCACCATACCCAAGCTGGCTCTCACCACTTATTATGATGAAGACGTTGTCTATGTGGTGGAAGACGGAAAAGCCGTCAGGCGGTCCGTTCAGATAGGCCTTAGTTCCTCCGAGACAGTTCAGATCACCGAAGGTCTTGAAGAGGGCGAGACCGTCGTCGTCAGGGGGATATCAAACCTTTCCGACGGTACTCTCGTTTCTGTGGTAGAATAAGGGGAGGCAGGATGAATCTTTCTGAATTATCGGTTAACCGACCGGTGACCATAGCGGTTATCGTGGCCTTGCTGTTAGGCATCGCCGCCTTTATGGTTCCCAGCATCGCTGTGGAAATGACCCCGGATATAGACGCTCCCATGATGATCGTGGTAACGACATACACAGGCGCCAGCCCGGAAGAAGTGGAGCAGAGCGTCACCGAAATACTGGAGAAGCAACTGTCCGACGTAGGTGGGCTGGAGGACATTTCCTCCACCTCGAGCGAAGGACGAAGCGTCGTTATGCTGGAGTTCGGCTACGACAAGGACATGGACGAGGCAACCAATGATATCCGTGATTCCCTGGATCAGGCCAAAAATTCACTCCCCGATGACGCCGGATCACCTACTATCATGAAGTTCAATATGAACAGCGAAGCCATTATGACTCTGATCATGGTAGGGGATGAGACGGCCGACACTCTCAAGCGCCTGGCCGAAGATAACGTTCAGCCCCGTCTGGAACGAATCGAGGGAGTCTCCTCGGCAGACGTTTCCGGCGGTGAGACAAGGGCCGTGCGAGTGGATCTGTCCTCCAACCGGCTGGAAGCATACGGTCTGACCGCAGACGACGTGACTAACGCCCTGGGTGCCAGAAATCTTCAGATTTCCGGGGGTACTTTGACTACCGACGGAACCGAATATGACCTTCGCGTAGACGAGCGATACGAGTCGCTGGAAGATATTGCCCGGACCGTAGTCGCCACCATAAGCGCCGCCGATGCCACTTCTTCGGTGAACAGATCGAACGTGGTCCGCCTGGAAGACGTGGCCGACGTATACGAGGGAACGGAAGACGTTGACAGCATATACTATATAGACGGTACGGCAGCCATCTCCATCTCCATTTCAAAGGAGAGTAATACCAATTCGGTACAGATCGCCGAAGAAGTGGCGGCCGCTATTCCCGAAATCAACGAGGAGCTGCCCGAGGGCATCTCCATTGAGCTCTTCTCCGATGACACGTCCTATATCAAATCAGTCATGAACCAGGTATACCAATCGGCCTGGCAGGGAATTATTCTGGCTATGCTCGTGCTCTTTCTGTTTCTCAGAAGCATCAGGAGTACGGTGATCATCGGCATCGCTATTCCCATCTCCATCATGATAACCCTCATGGCCATGTACTTTTTCGATATTACGCTGAACATGATGTCCCTGACGGGGCTGATTCTCGGGTTGGGCATGATCGTAGACAACTCCATCGTTATCCTGGAAAATATCCATCAGTACAGGGAGAGGGGGGCGAAACTGCGACCTGCCGCTATCCTGGGGTCCCATGAAATGCTCAACGCCATTATCGCTTCGACCCTGACGACTTTGAGCGTTTTCGTCCCCATGATTATCTGGCAGGACGGACTGGAGATGATCGGCGAGCTTTTCAGCGATATGATCTTTACGGTGGTAATTTCTCTTATTGTCTCCTTCTTCATCGCCGTGACTTTGGTACCCGCTATGTGCAGCAAGTTCATTAAGCTCTATACCCATAAGCAAAAGCCCATCAGAAACGCTGCGCTCAAGAAAATAGACGAGTTCGGGGAAGGCATTCTGACCGGTATTGAAAAGACCTACAAGAGCATGCTGGAATTTTCCCTGCGAAACCGTCTGATGGTTCTTACGCTGGTTCTGGTGATTCTGGTCATGTCTGTGCTTAAAATATCCAACATGGGACTGAACATGATGCCCCAGGGGACATCGGACGATTCCCTTACTGTTGACGTCACCCTTCCCGTGGGTACCAGCATGGAGTATACCGAGAAGATCATAACCAGTTTCGTCAAAGTCATCGAGGAGAATGTGACCGGTTATACACATATCAGCATGAGTGTGGGAGGCCAGCGGGGGCCCAACGCTTCGGGAAGCAACTCGGGCTCCATCGAGATTTCCTTTCCCGATCTGGATGAGCAGACCATGACTCCCAGTGAAGCGCAGACGGTACTCAGACCATTCACAAACAAGTTCCCCGATGCGGAGATAACCATGAGTTCCGGACGGTCCTGGGGAAGCGATTCTCCTATCGACGTGGTGATTTACTCCGACAATACCGAGCTTGGCGAACAAACGGCCAACGATATCCGCGACCTGATAAGGGAGAATATCCCCCAGGCGATTGATCCCGTGACCGACTTGGACGAAGGGACTCCCGAATACAAGGTAACCATAGACAAGGACCGGGCCGCTGCCTACGGTTTCACCGTATCCGAAATCGGCAATGTCATCAATTCTCTGGTCGATGGTGATACGCCCACATCCTATTGGGATGAGGCCACAGAGCTGGATATTATCGTCCAGCTGGCTGAAGACGAAAGAACAGAGCTGTTGGATCTTGACTCCATTTTTGTGCTATCCTCCAGCGGAGAGAAAGTGTCCCTGTCCAATCTGGTCAGCTATGAGCTGAGCACCGGACCCCTCACGGTCAACCGGGAAAACGAGACGAGAACGATCCACGTGACCGCCGATCTGGCCGAGGGCATGGCGTCCAACCAGGTCCAGCCCCTGATCCAGTCCATGCTGGGGGAGAAGCTGATTCTGCCCGACGGCGTCACCTACGACTTCGCCGGTGACAGAAGAAGCATGGCCGGTATGATTCCCACCCTGATCACGGTGGTGATCGTGGCCATCCTGATGATATTCGCCGTCATGGCCAGCCAGTTCGAGTCGCTGGTGGATCCGTTCATCATCTTTTTCTCCATTCCCCTGCTGGTGATCGGCGTCGTGCTGGTCTATACCATAACGGGACAGGCACTGAGCCTCTTTTCCCTCATCGGGATGGTGGTGCTTACCGGTATCGTTGTGAATAACGGTATCGTCATGGTGGACTATATGAATCTTCTCCGTAAGCGGGGGGCTTCCGTTAAGGAAGCGGTCCTCGAGGGAGCCCGGAGCCGTTTGCGGCCGGTACTGATGACCAGTCTGACCACGATTCTGGGCATGGTCCCCATGGGATTCTTCCCCGGAGACGGAACCGAGATGATTCAGCCCATCGGTCAGACCATTGTAGGGGGACTGGCGGGAAGCACCTTTATTACTCTCTTCGTCACACCCGTGGTATACTCTCTTGTCAACAGGGATAAGAAGAAGATCGATAGCGAGGATGAGTCCCGCATTGAGGAGGAAATTGCATGAAGCGACTGGAGATCATAGCCAATCAGGCCGTGGAGGATGATATTATTGAGGTTCTGGCTTCTGCCGGCTACGGAGAATCTTTTACCTATTTTCATCCTGTCTACGGAAGGGGAAAAAAGGGAAGACGGGAAGGCTCCGCCGTCTGGCCCGAGACGAATGTGATGTTTCTTGTTTATATCGATCATGACAGGGTGGATGCCATTCTGTCGGGGATTCGAAAGCTCAAAGAGGAATTCTCCCAGGAGGGCATCAAATGCTGGCTGGGTGAAGGTCCCCAGGAAAGGGTTTAGTTTTTAAATTTATATAATCTCTCCAGGCGGATATTCTATGGGAATATCCGTCTTTTTTTCCCTTGGTTTTTACCCTGATATATGGTATAGATAGTTCTATAGATCATATGATGAGAGGAGAAGCCATGAATATTCCGGAAAATCTCAAATATACCAGAGAACACGAATGGGTGAAGATCGAGGATGATGTAATTACTGTGGGAATTACGGATTACGCGCAGAAAGAGCTGGGCGACATCGTTTTCGTTGAGCTGCCCGAAGTGGATGAAGAATTCGATGGAGATGAATCCTTTTCCACTATCGAGTCGGTTAAGGCCGCCAGTGATATTTTCATGCCCGTCGGCGGCACCATTATTGAGGTGAATGAAGACCTGGAGGACAACTCCGCCTTTATCAATGAAGATCCCTACGGCAGCTGGATAGTCAAGATCAAAGTCCGGGAGGAAGGGGATCTGGATGATCTGCTGTCCGCCGAAGAGTACGGTGCTTTCTGTGAGAAGGAACAGGCGTAAATGATCCATCCCTACATCCCTCATACCCCGCGCGACAGGGACGAGATGCTCTCCCTGATCGGTGTAGAAAGCGTAGACGATCTCTACAGGGATATCCCTTCCGGCGCGGTCCAGAAGGAATCGTCCCTTCCCGCAGGGCTCTCCGAATGGGAGACGGCCCGGCGTATCGAGGCCATGGCGGACAGAAATGACGCGTCCCGCCTGGTCTGCTTCCGTGGGGGAGGTGTGTATGATCATTTTGTACCGGCCGTGGTGGACAGCGTCATTTCACGCTCCGAGTTTTACACGGCCTATACGCCCTATCAGCCCGAAATCAGCCAGGGAACCCTTCAGTATATCTTCGAATACCAGAGCATGATAGCCGAGCTGACCGGCATGGACGCGGTCAATGCCTCCCTTTATGACGGGGCTACTGCCGCGGCGGAGGGCATGATCATGGCTGTCCATGCGGCGCGAAGGAGAAGGGTCGCCCTGGCCGAAACGGTCAACCCGGGCATCCGCCGCGTTCTGGAGACGTACGCCCGTTTTCACGGCATTGAGCTGGATATTGTTCCCTCTAAGGAGGGAAAGGTCGATCCTGAAAAGCTGGAAGGGATTCTGGGGAGCGATACGGCGGCACTTGTCCTGCAGAGCCCCAACTATTTCGGGCTGATCGAGGATACGTCTGAAATGGCCGAAGCCGTCCATAAGGGTAAAGGGCTGTTTGTCCAGATCGCCGATCCTCTCTCCCTGGCCCTTCTGAAAACTCCCGGTGAATCGGGAGCGGACATCGCCGTGGGCGAAGCCCAGCCTCTGGGGCTCTCCCTCAACTTCGGCGGACCCTACCTGGGCTATATCGGAACGACGAATAAGCTGATGCGCAAGCTTCCCGGCCGAATCTGCGGTCAGACCGTGGACAAAGACGGGAAAAGAGCCTTTGTTCTGACCCTCCAGGCCCGGGAGCAGCACATCCGCCGTGAGAAAGCCACGAGCAACATCTGCTCCAACCAGAGCCTCTGTTCCCTGGCTGCTGCCGTGTATATGGCCTCCATGGGAAAGGAGGGGCTCAAGGAAGCGGCTGAACAGTGCCTGAGAAAAGCCCGTTACGCCCTGGATCAAATCGTGGCGACGGGCAAGTGGGCACCCCTTTTCCCCGGTCCCTTTTTCCGGGAATTCGCCGTGAGGCCCCTGACGGGAAGCAAAGAGGATCTCAAGGACGTTGACCGGCGGCTCAGAGAAGCCGGTATACTGGGAGGCGGTGAGCCGGAGGGGTTTGAAAGCCCCGCCAGGCTGGTGGCCGTCACGGAGAAACGGAGCCGGGAAGAGATTGACCGCTTAGCCGACATAATGGGGGAGCTGTGATGAAAGAGTATAATCTGCTGTTAAAGGAGCTGTCGCGGCCGGAGAGAAAAGGTTATACCCTGCCTCCCTGCGATGTGCCCGAAGTGGGCCTCGATGAAATGCTGCCCCCTTCCCTGAGAAGGGAAAAGGACGCCGATCTTCCCGAGGTCTCTGAAATCGATATCATCCGGCACTACACGAACCTCTCCAATAAAAATTTCGGTGTGGATACGGGATTTTATCCTCTCGGTTCCTGTACCATGAAGTACAACCCCAAGATAAACGAGGACCTCGCCCGTCTCGGCGGTTTCGTGCGCCTTCATCCCGATGCCGGAGAAGAGGATGCCCAGGGGGCCATGGAACTGGTCTACCGGCTCTGCGAATCACTGGGCGCCATTACCGGCATGGACGCGGTTACCCCGGCTCCCTTTGCGGGAGCCCACGGCGAACTCACCGGGCTTATGATCATCAAGGCCTACCACGAGAACCGGAAGGATGTTAAGCGCAAGAAAATCATTGTACCCGATTCGGCTCACGGCACCAATCCGGCCAGCGCGGCGGTATGCGGCTTCGACGTGGTGGAAATCACGTCCACACCGGAGGGCATGGTGGACCTGGAAGCCCTTAAAGCGGCACTGAGTGATGAGACGGCCGGTCTTATGCTCACCAATCCGACGACCTTCGGCCTTTTCGAAGGAGATATCCTGGAAGTCGCCGCTCTGGTTCATGAGGCGGGGGGACTGCTCTATTACGACGGAGCGAACCTGAACCCCATCCTGGGCCACTGCCGTCCCGGCGATATGGGCTTTGATGTGGTCCACCTGAATCTGCATAAAACCTTCTCCACCCCCCATGGCGGCGGTGGACCGGGAAGCGGTCCTGTAGGCGTCAAGGCAAAGCTGGCCGATTTCCTGCCCGGTCCGGTCATTGCCGAAAAGGACGGTGCCTATTACTTTGACAGGAACAGGCCCCTCTCCATCGGCTCCGTGGGAAGGTGGTACGGAAACTTCGGTGTTCTGGTCAGGGCCTATGCCTATATCCTGATGATGGGATCGGATGGCTTGAAGCTTGTGGGTGAGACGGCCGTAATCAATGCCAACTACCTGCAGAAGCAGCTCAGGGAGTTCTACCATCTTCCCATCGAACGCAGCTGTATGCACGAGTTCGTTCTGAGCGGTAAGGGATTCGAAGGCATCCATACCATCGATATCGCCAAGCGGCTTCTCGATTTCGGCTACCATCCGCCTACCATATATTTTCCCCTGACCATAGAGGAAGCCATTATGATAGAGCCCACGGAAACCGAATCCAAAGAGACTCTGGACGGCTTTGTGGACGTGATGAAGAAGATTGCCGACGAAGCTAGGAACGACCCGGAAAAACTTCACGAAGCTCCGGTGACGACGGTGGTAAGACGGCTGGACGAAGTCACCGCCGCCCGTAAGCCTATCCTTACCTGGAAGGAATAAAGGCGAAAGCTTTCAGAATTTCCCTGTCCGCCGGGGCGAGAGCAAGATGTTTTATCTCGTCCCGGAAGCACCACCGGATCTCCGAATGGCCGGTCAGAAAAATCTCTCTCCGGGCAATTCCCCCAATCCCCCCTGTGTCTTATGCTCGTTCCTGCGGCAGAGAAGAATACGGTTCTTATTATCCCTCAGCCATGCCGCGGCGACGGCAACGGTTTTCACTTCTTTCATGACTCCTCTCCGTCTTCCCCGAGGGAAAAGCGGAGAATCTGATAGGAGAAGTAGAGGAGGGCCAGGAAGGAGGACCTGTTCATCTGCTCCGGGGTAAGGCCGTCCACAGCCTCCCTGAGGTAGCGGACCGGCTTCTCTCCCCGGGGATAGGGCAGGCTCTTTTTCATCATATCCGCCAGTCTGCTTCCCTCTCCCCCGTGGAACCACTGTTCAATCTTCTCTTCGTTGTCGTGGAACAGCGACTGATCCCTCATCTCCTCTAGAAAGGAGGAGAGACCGTCCCCCCTCCGGGCATTCGACAGCTGGTAATAGGGGGCAAGAAGAATCTCCCTGCCGTAGTAGCGGGCGGCCAGGCAAAAGATCAGCTGCTGGAACCGGTAGCCCTTTTCCGGTGAGGCAAGGCTGAAAATATTCCGCAGATGATGACCGGCCGAGTCCGATTCGCAGCAGGCAATGAACCAGTCGCAGAGCGCCTGGCTTGAATGGCAGATGCGGGGATAGACCTCATCGGTCAGGGGGGCGTATTTCTCCCTGTCCACCCGGCAGAGGCTTTTCAGCGCCGTGCTGGTTATCCGGGGGTCCCGGTCATCCAGGGCTTTCAGGAGCACCTGTTCCGTCTCCTCTCCCGGTAAACGGGCCAGGGCGAAGAGAGCATCCCCCCGGTTGTACGAGTGGATATCGGAGGCTTCCTTACGAACCAGTTCGGCCAGTTCGGGCCGGGGGTAGTGATAAAGGGACCGGAATATCCTCTCCTTTTCCCAGCTGTAGGGGCTGTTGAGCTGATTTTCCATCTCCCGGGTCGCCAGGTTGGAGGAGCTTTTCTCCAGAGCCAGCAGGGAGGCTTCCCGCTTCTGCGGATCGTCGGTGGTGGAGAGCTGATAGGTCCAGAGGAAGGCTCTTCTGTTTCTGGTGTAAAAAATAAGTTCCGAAGCTTCCTTTACGGTAATGCTTCCCTGGTCGCTGAGGAAAAACGTGCAGAGGGCAATGAGCAGGGTCAGCACGCCGGCGATGAGAAAGACCAGAGAGTAGGTGTGGGGAAGCAGAGTGCTTTCAATCCGTATGGTATCGGCGATTTTCCCGGCCGAGAGACCGGTGATGAGGGCCAGGATGGCACCGATGAAACTGTTCATCGAGGAGAACCCGAGGCGGTTTTTATTTTCGGGCATGATCTTGTAGAGAAGCCTGTTTGTCAGATTGTATCCCAGGTTCATAAAGAAGCTGTGGAGAATGCCCAGCGGCAGGAAGAGGATCAGCCCCGCCGAGGGGGGAATCAGGGACCAGAGAACAAATAACAGTCCCAGAATCAGAGAAACCAGCATCAGCAGCGGTTTGCTCCCCGTTTTGTCTATATAGGGCTTGATGAAGTAGTTGGAGATAAGCCCGCCCACAACGGTGAGCATGGAGAAAAGGAACACGAAGTTGGAAGGGATATGCCCGTCCCTCTGAAGAAAGGGAATGAGAAATCCGTTAAGGACGCTGACCGACATAAATAGCCACAGGATAACGAGATGTCGTCTGGTATGACTGTCCCTGAGGTACTGGACCAGGAGGGAGATGATTCCCTTGGTATGGCGGCTTTTTTCCACCCTTTCCCGGGAGGGTATTTTCAGAATGTAAAGACTGGAGATGGTGTTGACGATGACGCCCAGCAGAGTCAGGATAATCAGTCCCTGAATGCCGGAAAGGAACGAGAGGGAGAGGAAGATAAAGCTGATTGTGCGGGAAATCAGAGCCGACCGGTTACCAATGGAGTTGAGCTGTAAAAGACGGCTTCCTTCGCTTGAGGAACTCATCAGATTTTTCACGATGGGCTGATTGGCGGCGACCCCCAGGGTGCGGAAGATGCAGAAGAGGGTGTAGGTTATCATGATGAGCCAGACCGCCGGCTGCCCTTTGAGAAAAAAAAGGGCCAGGTACGCCAGACAGACAAAGCCTCGGAGGAACCAGGTGTGGACGAAAATTTCCTTCAGGCCGAGACCGCCGAAGAGATGGGGAACAATCAGAAGCACCAGACCGGAGAGGACCAGGGTGGAGGAGATATAGCCCAGCTGGACATTGGTGGCGTCGAAGTTGATAGCCATCAGATAGATGACGGTTTCGGTCAGAAAACTGTAGCCCAGCCCGTTCCAGATGCTGTGCTTGAGAAGATAGAAGAACCCGGTCTCCTTTTCATCGGAAGTTAAAAAATGCGTCGTTCCCATAACTTTTCATATTAGGACTTTTTCTCCCTTAATGCCAAGGCTTTCCCCCGATTTCGCTGGCAAGGGAAAAAAAATATGGTAAAATGGACTTTCAGGGGGATCTATGACTGCCGACTACAATCGTTCAACGCTCAATGTACTTGCTTCGGTTCTTGCCAATTTCGGGGGAAAAAGTCCCCATCCGTCCCTTGCCGAACTGGATTCCCTTATGAAAGAACCCTATGACCATATCATTTTCATGGTCTTCGACGGACTGGGGCAGTCCTTTGTGGAACGTTATTCCGGAGAGTTGAATCTTCCGGAGGGTATGAAAAATCTGCCCCTCTCCACCGTCTTCCCCCCCACGACAGCGGCGGCCATGACGACTCTCTATACCGGCTCTTCCCCCCGGGAGCACGGCTATCTGGGATGGAGCCTCTGGTTTGAGGAGCTGGAGGACCGGTACGTGAATGTCCTTCCCGGAACGGACAGCAGGACGAACCGGACGGTGGTGGGCTCCCCCCGGGATATCTACGACATTATGCCCCTGGATCCCTTCACCCGGAAGCTCAGGGCGGCCGATGAGGATCTATCCCTCTATTTCGTATCCCCCCGGGCCTTTCAGGAGAGCCGCTATACCCTGGCAGCCTGCGGTCCGGCAAAGATGGTCCCCTACAAGCGGTTCAAGGATATGATTCGGGCGACGGCCTCTTCGGTCAGAAAAAGCCGGCACGGCCGTTCCTACACCATGGTGTATAATGTGGACCCCGACAAGTTTCTCCATCCCGAAGGAGTGGATACAAACCACCTGAAGGATTTCATGACCATTCTGGGAGACCAGCTCCGAAAGCTGATTCAGCGGATAGAAGGGACGAACACCCTTCTTCTGGTGACGGCCGATCACGGGATGACAGGCATGGACAGCTATTATGTCCTCAAGGAGGGGGAGGAGCTTTTCTCCCTGCTCAAACGCCCCCCCTTTCCCGAGTCCCGCATGCTCTCCTTTCATGTGAAGGATGGAATGAAAGAGCAGTTCAGGGAGCGGTTCAACCGGCTGCTCGGTGAGGATTTTCTTCTTATGGAGGGGGACACCTTCAGAAAGGAGGGCTGGCTGGGACCCGAACTTCCGGGAGTGGAGAGCCACGGCCGGCTTGATAAACTGATCGGGGACTACATTGCCGTTGCCACAGGGCGGCGGGGCATAAAATATGAATCGGAGAAGGGGAAGTCGTCGCCCCTCTTCAAGGCCCATCACGCCGGTATGACTCCGGTCGAGATGGAAGTTCCTCTGCTCTATTACTCCGCCCGCAGATAAGGGGCCAGCTCTTCACTGTAATGGCGGTCCACCAGAAGAATATGCTGGCAGATCCACTCTTCGAGGAGCATGAGCATATCCCCCGTGACCTCCCTCCCCCGGGAGACGCGGTCCATCAGTTCCTTCACCTTTCCGATAAGACCTTTATGGGCGATTTTATGCTGTTCCAGCTGGGAATAGGAGTACTTCGCCAGAATCTCCTCTTCATTACCGAAGTGGTATTCCGTATATTCCAGGAGGGAGAGAAGAATTTTCTCCCCAGCCCCTTTATCCGTTCTCTCGCCCATGGCGCGGTTAAGATCGTTTATCAGGGAGAAGAGTTTTTTATGCTCCCCGTCTATGCCTCCGCTTCCCACGGAGTATTTTTCATTCCACTCTATAAGATCCACTTTTCCCTCTCCCGGAGATTTCCCTTTTTCCGGAACACCCTTTTATCCTGCTTTTCCGGTGGGGAGAGGGTAACGTATTTTACCCTTTTCCTCAAGGTTTTTTGCTTGACAAGGGAAAGATCGAAGGTATTATTGATAGCTAAGGAAGAAACTGTGAAATTTACCTACGACGTACCGGGAGATGATTTTTCTCAGGCCGGATTTGCTTCCAGCGATATCAAGAAAAAGCTAAAGCAGCTGAATGTCCCTTCTCCGGTGATCAAAAGAACGGCCGTCGCCATGTATGAAGCAGAGATCAATATGGTGATTCACGCCCACGGGGGAAAGGCCGAGGTGGATATCTCCCCGGAACGAATTTCCGTTGTGATGAGTGACGAGGGACCGGGAATCGAGGATCTGGAACTGGCTATGACCGAAGGGTGGTCTACGGCCAGCGAAGAGGCCCGGGAACTGGGGTTCGGCGCCGGTCTGGGCCTTCCCAATATGAAGCGTAACTCCGACGAGTTTTCCCTGGAAAGCACCCCCGGCAAGGGGACTACGGTCAGCTTCGTTCTGCATGTGAAATAGGGGGTATCCGGTGGACAGCAGCGATTCAAGTCACTCCATCGTTCTGGATCTGGACAAGTGCCAGGGCTGTACAAACTGCATAAAGCGCTGTCCGACCGAAGCTATCCGCGTCAGCCAGGGCCATGCCTACATACTGGATAACCGCTGCATCGACTGCGGGCAGTGCGTACGAACCTGTCCCTCCCAGGCCAAACTGGCCGTGTCCGACCCCCTCTCCCTCATCCGGTCCTATACTACGAAGATAGCCCTTGTCGCCCCCTCCTTCTATGGCCAGTTCCCCGGTACTGTACCGGTTAACAAAATACTGACAGCCGTGAAAAGCCTCGGGTTCACCGATGTGCTGGAAGTCGCCCAGGGAGCCGATCTGGCGGCCCGGGAGGCGGAGGAGATCCTTACCTCTTCCCGAAGAGGGGAGGCGGGGCCCCTTCCCCGAATCACCTCATCCTGCCCCGTTGTGGTGCGGCTCATCCAGAATCGTTTTCCCTCACTGCTGGAGAATCTTCTGCCCGTTGTCTCTCCCATGGAAATCACGGCGCGCATCGCCCGGACTCTCTACCCCGGCGATGATACGGGGGTTTTCTTTATCTCTCCCTGTTCGGGAAAAGTCACGGCCGTGCGTCATCCCCGGGGGCTGGAGAAAAGCGCTCTGGACGGAGTCATCGGCTTCCGGGATGTCTTCGGGGCGGTTAAAGCCTCTCTGGCCCGTATCGGGGAGCCCGAACCGCTGGCCTCGGCCTCTCCTGCCGGCCGCAAATGGGCCCGCGTCGGAGGGGAAGGGGAGGACTCATCGAAGCACTATATCTCCATCGACGGGATAGACCGGGTAATGGAGGGGCTGGAGCAGATCGAGAACGGCTCCTGGGACCGCTTCGAGCTGGTTGAGTTCATGTGCTGTCCCGGCGGCTGTCTGGGAGGTCCCCTGGCGGTCATCAATCCCTATGAAGGGGCGGCGAATATGAAGGACCGGGAGATCTCCGGCGATCCCGATCCGGCAGGCCTCCGCAGGCTTCCCCCTTTTGCGGGAACACTGACATGGGAGAAAATGCCTCCGCCGGTTGCGGCCTATCAGCTGGACGAAGATTTCGATAAGGCCGTCGTGCTCATGGAAAAGATGGAGGATATCCTGGGGGAACTCCCCGGAATCGACTGCGGTTCCTGCGGTGCTCCCACCTGCCAGGCTTTCGCCGAGGACGTGGTAACCGGCCGTACCGATATAACGGGATGCGTCTTTCTGCTGCGGGAGCGGATAAAGGGGCTGACCGATCAGATGGTGGATCTTCAGAAGGTCATGCCCCCCAGTTTTCAGAAAAAGCACCGGGGAAGATAATTCCCCGGGCGCCGGAACTCAGACAGGAAAGCTCTTGTCTTCTATGGTGCCGAGCCATTTCTCCACGGCGTTCCTTTTGATTTTCTGCGTCGTGGTCATGGCCAGGGGCTCTTCCACGATGCGCAGCCGGCTTATCCTCTTGTAGGGCAGCAGCTCCCGGTTGACCTCTTTAACGGCATGAATGATGTCCTGCCGTATTTTCTCCTCATCGAACATACCCATGGTGCGGTAGTGCTCTTCCGAAGGAAAGGCCACCATTTCGATACCCTCCGACCGGGTGGATTCGTCCATGATGTATCCGCGGATCATAATCTGCTCTATCTGCTGGTAAAGCTGGAAGTGGTCCTCCACCTCTTCGGGAAAGACGTTTTTACCACCCTCGGTCACGATAAGGGATTTGGCCCTTCCCGTAAGGTAGAGATAATTCTCCCTGTCCAGGTAACCCATATCGCCCGTTCTCAGGTATCCGTCTTCGGTGAAGAGTTCCTTCGTGGCCTCCTCGTTCTTGTAATATCCCTTGCAGCAGATATTTCCCTTCAGAGCGATCTCTCCTATCCCGTCCTCGTCGGGGTCGAGTATTTTCATGTCCACAAGGGGAAAGACCTTACCCACCGATTTAAGCTTGAAGTGATCCTTGGGATTCAGCGTGCTGATGGGAGCAGTTTCGGTCATACCGTATCCCTGGACAAAATCCAGTCCCAGTTCCTGGTAACGGCGGAAAGTTTCCGGTGCCAGAGGGCCGGCCCCGCAGATGAGGAATTTCACGTTGATCAGATTCGCCTTGGTGAGAAGGGTTTTGAAGAGGGCGCGGCCCACATTGATTCCCAGAACCCTTTTAAAGAAACCGGATACCCTCATCATCAGCCCTATGTAAAGATGCACCGCCAGGCCTTTGCTCCTGACCTGTTTCATCAGGCCCTTCAGTATCTTGTTGTAAAGAAGGGGGATTCCGCTGATAATGGTAACACCCCCGTCGTGGAGATCTTTCATCATGGCCCCCACTGAAAGGCTGGCGGCGAAGACACAGGTGCCGCAGTTCAGTATCGACTCGATGAATACCGAGGTAAAGCAGTAGCTGTGGTGGAGGGGAAGCAGGGCGTACCAGATATCCTCCGTGTCCGGTCCCAGGTAATCCCTGTGGGTCGCCTGGAGGGCATCGCTCATGAAATTTTCGTGGGTGAGCATGACGCCCTTTTCATTTCCCGTTGTTCCCGATGTATAAAGTATGGCCATGAGATCGGAGCATAGGGGGGGCTCGTACTCCTTCTCTTTCCGGAAGGCCAGGTCCATGATGAAGTTATCCTTATCCCGGTCCAGGGAGATCATCTCCTTAACGCCCGCCGCCTTCCTGTCTATCTGGCCGTACTTCTCCTTATCTATGAAGAGTATGTCCGCATCGGCGAAATGGATCAGTCTTGTCAGGGTGGGAATATCCAGCTGGTAGTCTATGGGAACGGCAACGGCCCCGATTTCTACGATGGCGAGATAGGCAATGCCCCAGCGGGGACTGTTTTTTCCCGTGAGAACGACGGAATCGCCCTTTTTCACCCCTTTCATAAGAAGATGCTGGGATACTCTTTTAACGTGCTCCTCAAGCTGTGAGAAGGTATAGCACTCCTCTCCCTCTTTGTGATAGGCGACAAAACCCTTCTTATCCGGATATGCGGCGGCGGTGATATGGAATATTTCCGACAGGGTAGGCCACTCTCCCTTTACTCTGTCAGGTCTGAACTGTTCAAGATAGTCCCAGGAATTATCAAAGGTATGCATGGGTTTGTCAGCCATTTCGTCTCTCCTCAGGCTTTTTTTTCTTCGAAGAATTATATACGGATATGCAGAAAATGTCAAAAAATGTTCAATTTTCTCCCCGAGGCAAGGAGCCTGTGTCCCGTGCGGGTTCAAGAGAGGGAATCAGTCACGATCGGCGGACTGAAGGGGCAGATAGATGTAGATGCTGGCACCCTTTTCGGTTCTGTTTTCCACTCTGATATGGCCTTTGTGCTGGGAGATAATGCCGGAAACCTGGGAAAGCCCCAGGCCCACTCCGAACTCCTTGGTGGAGTAGAATGGTTCGAAAAGTCGGTGCATGTTTTTTTCCGAAAAACCCGGTCCCTTATCCTTGACGGCCAGAACGGCCCATTCGCCCTTCAGGGGAGTGTGGCAGAAGGAACAGTTTTTTTCTCCTTTCTCACTGACTTTACTGGTTTCCAGGGTCAGCATCCCCCCCTCGGGCATGGAATCAAATCCGTTTTCAATCAGATTTTCCATGGCAAGATTCAGCCGGTCCCGGTCAATATTCACGGGAAGGGTGTTTCTGTCGTTTATCATGGTCAGTTTCATATTCCGGTCAATTCGGGGGAAGAAAGTTCTGTATACCGATTCGGCATAGCTGTTCAGGTCATCATCACAGGGCTGGAACTGTCCTTTCTGGCTGAAGGAAAGGAGCTGACTGATCATTTTCGCCGACTGCTCCACCCGGATCGTAATATGGGAGAGGTACTCCTTCTGCTCCTTTTTGAGGTTGCTGCCCCCCATAAGAAGATCGACGAATCCCTGAATCACTGTCAGGGTGTTGTTTATATTGTGAGCCATCCCCGCAGACAGCTGACCGAGGGCGGCATACTTTTCTATCTGGTTGAGTTTTCTCTGTGTATCCAGCTTCTCCTCGGCCATTTTACCTATCTTGATTTCGGCCTTCTCCTTTTCGTAGAAGAGGGAATCCACTTCCTCCTTGATGAGACTGATTATCTCTTTGACCAGGAGGAGCCTTTCGTCGTCCGAATCTGTTTCGGGCAGTCTGATCCCGGGGGTATCCCACTGTACGCTCGCCGCTATTTTAAGGAACTCTTCCAGACTGTCATCCCGGATACTTCTACTCCGGTTTTTCTTTTCCACAGCCTGGAAAAAGGGCTTTTCCAGAGCCATGCGGCACGCTTCCTCCTCATTCGCCATCCTTTTCATGTTCAGAGACACCAGGGGGGTCACCAGGCGGATAAAGGCGGAAAACCGGCTGTTCATATTATAGAGAAGAATCTGAAGATTTTTTCTTCCTTCCAGGGTCTTCTTCATCCGCTTGACCGCAAAGTTTCTGATCGACGGTCTGAATTCCTTGATCGCGGCACAGTCAACCAGAAAATACTGGGCGTCATCCAGGGTTAGGCCCCGTGACTCCATGAGTTCCCGGAAGGTCTCATCGAAGAACATGATGATGTCCTGGTCAATAACAGGCCCCATAATGAAATGAAGCACCCTGTCGTTCAGGAGAATAATACGGGTTCCCCTCATCTCGTAACGGTAGGTCAGTCGGCACAGTTCAATGGGAAAAAGATTCTTCGACAGGGGCGAATAGGAGAAAGGCTGGTTTATCGTCTCCAGGGGAAGTTCTTCCCTTTCGGCAATCTCCAGAGCCATATGAACTGCCTGGGCGTAGTCCTGCGCGATCAGAATGAGGGAATGGCTTTTCTTCTGCAGAAGTCCCAGTTTCACGGCGGTTTTAAGGGGGAGGGAAAGGTTGCAGAATATCACGGCGGAACACTTCTGGTTCTTTTCCAGAAAGGAGGCGAATATCCGGCGGCTGTGGGAGGATGTATCGGAAAGGTGGGAATAGTCCTCTATCTGAATATAGGACTCCCTTTTTCTGAGAATCTCATTGATGAGAAACTGATTGATCTTCAGGGCCCCTTTGAGATTTTTCTCATTGGCATATCCTTCCGGCTTTGAGTAGATGAAGGTCCCTCCCAGGAGGGAGAAATCCGTTTTGTACTGCGGGCCCAGTCTCTGGGCACAAAAGTTTCTATCCCCTTCGATCGTGAGCGATGTGACAGGGCAATAGCGAACCGAATCTATCATAACCTCTCTTCCTCATTAAAAGTATAAGGGATGAAAAGTAACAATTCAAAAAAAACATACTTTTTCCAGACATCGGCGCCATCGGTCTCTCCTCTCCCGGAAGAGAACAGGGAAAAGGCCTGCTTGGGCTTTTTCCCAACCTCTGGCAAAATAGACCGTAAACTTGGGGGAAAAGTAACAGAAAATCCAATGAAGAGAGTTATATTATTAGTACTCCTGCCGGATTCTGCGGGCATATTCGGGTCTTATGAGTCTTTCCCGAGAAATGGCATAGCTTTTGCTTTAAAGATTTTTACATATAGATAAGAAAACGGGTGGATCGATGTATCCCCCGGGGAGATTTGGGATGAACAGGAAATTATTTTCCATCCTTTCGGTCGCGGCGGTTCTGCTGTGCGGCGGCCTCATTATGGTATTGCTGTCTTCAAATAAGGCGGAACCCTCCCTTGCCGAGGAGACCGGTGAAGCAAGAAGCGTCAGAACGGGGACGCTGATACCCGCAGAAGAGACTGTCTGGATTGAGGCGGACGGTTTTCTCAAGGCAAGGAGACAGCTTGATCTGTCAGTTCCCGTTGCGGGAAAGGCTGTCTACGTAAAGGAAGGCCTCAAAGGGGGTGTTCCCGTTGAGGAAGGGGATCTGCTTTTGTCCCTTGACGACAGAAGAGCGCGGCTGGCCTTTCTGGGCGCCCGGGCGGATATGATTCAGGCGACAAATCAGTTTCTGGCCGTTGCCGGGCTGGATGAACGGGAACGGCCCCTCTGGGAGACCTATCTCGGTCGTCTGGAACGTTCCGGCGCTGAAAACCTTCCCTCCCTGCCGGAGGCCGTAGGGAGGATTGAACAGCTGGCGGTGACCAAGGGGGTTTATGCGGGGAGCTATGCCCTGGAAAGGGCCGCCATGGATCTGACCGATCATTTCCTGACAGCCCCCTTCACGGGAATTCTCACCGGGGAAGGGGTTTCCGAGGGAGCCTGGGTCTCTCCGGGGGTCGCTCTGGCCGGTCTCGTTGAATCGGGGGCGCTGGAACTGACCCTCTCCCTGACCGCGGAGGATGTACTCCACGTGGAGCCCGGAGACGGTGTTGTCATAACCCGACCCGAGGACGACAGCCGGCTCTTCGGTCTCATTGAGAGAATCGAACCCCTTCTGAGCGCCGGTTCGCAGACGGCTCAGATACACATCTCCCTCGATGTTCCCCCCGAAGAGCGCTGGCTGCCCGGAGCGTTTGTCTCGGCCCGTATCCGGGGAAAGCGCTTTGATGCGGCCTGCCGGGTTCCCCGGGAAATTCTTTCCGGGGACCGTATTCCCCTGTATGAGGAGGGAACGCTGGTTTTCAGAAAGGTCTCTCTCTGGGCCTATGACGGGTCCGATGTGATTATCGCTCCGGATTTTCCCCCGGGAACGGAGTATGTGGCAACCGTCCTTCAGAATCCCATGGAAGGAATGCTTCTTGATAGGGAGGGGGATTCATGAAACGGCTGATCGAATATTTCTTCACCCGCAGAATGGTAACGAACTGGCTTCTCCTCATCGTCATGGCCGCGGGTGTTTTCGGGTTTACCCAGCTGAGAAGGCGGGTCTGGCCCCAGATGGACTACGACTACATTACCCTGGATGTCTCCTGGCCCGGAGCTGCCGCTCTGGAAGTGGAGGAGGGGCTGACCATTCCCATCGAGGAGAGGCTCAGGGGACTGGAAGGAGTCGAGCGGACCGTATCCACCACGGGCGACGGGTATGTGAATGTCTGGATTGAAGCGGATCCCCGCATTCCCATCGACAAGACCGTGGACCGTATCCGCACGGCGGTCAAATCGGTTCCCTCCTATCCCCAGGACGCCGACGCGCCCCTCGTGAGTCAGCTTGATTCGTGGAACCGGGTAATGCTTCTGTTTATCTACGGTCCGGAGGATAAGAATGTTCTCGAACAGGTGGCCGATGAATTCCGCGATCAGCTTCTTGCCTCGGGTGAGGTGACCCAGATTGATACCTGGGGAATGCCCCGCCGGGAGATCCGCCTGGATGTCAATCCCGATATTCTCAGGGAGTACGGCCTGACCGCCGATGATATCAGCAGCGCCGTTCAGGCCTCCGATCTGAATATCGCCGCCGGATCGATCCATACGGGTCGGGAAAATCTGGAAATACGCTCCTACGGCAGGAGAACCTCCGTGGAGGCCATTGAGCAGATCCCCCTCAACGCGGGAGGAGAGATCCTTTCCCTGGGCACTGTCTGTTCCGTCAGCGAGGAGTGGCCGGAGGAGACGGTCTACACCAGGGCAAACGGAAAGCCGGCCGTCGGTTTCGATATCATGTACTCCAACTCGGAGGATGTCATCGCCATCTCGAAGACGGTGGACGGGATCATTGAGAAATCGGAGAAGAAATACGGCGGCCTGGTCCATTATAAGCCCTTTATACGCGATTCAGACCAGATAGAGGAGCGCCTGGGGACCCTGAGCACCTCGGGACTTCTCGGCCTTCTTCTCGTTATTATCATTCTGGGAACATTTCTGAACCTCCGTCTTTCCCTCTGGGTCGCCTTCGGTATTCCCTTCTCCTTCCTGGGACTCTTTTTCATCGAATGGATACTGGATATCACGATTAACGAGATGTCACTCTTCGGCATGATCATGGTTCTGGGAATTCTGGTGGATGACGGGATCGTCATTGGGGAGAATATTTTCTCCCACTGGAAAGAGGAGGGGAAGGATCCCCTCAGGGCCGCAGTGGAGGGGACAAGGGAAGTGCTGGCTCCTGTGGCGGTCTCCATCGTGACGACAATGATCGCCTTCACCCCCTATTTTTTCCTTTACGGGGAGATGGGACAGTATACGTCCCAGATAGGTCTTGTCATCATCCTCTGCCTGGGGTTCTCCCTTCTGGAAGCTTCCATTATTCTGCCCGTCCACCTGGCCCATTCCCGGGCGCTTACCGTTTCAGGCAAGGAAGTGAGCAGGCCGCGCCGGGTTCTGGACCGGTTTCAGGAGCGGCTGATCCACCGGATGTACGCCCCTCTGCTGCGGGCGGCGCTCAGGCACAGGGGGCTGGCCCTGGCCCTCATGGCTGCTTTTCTCATGATTCTCATCGGGGCCCTCGCGGGGAACCATATCAAGTCCATGTTCTTCCCCGAAGTGGAAATGCCCTATTCCTATGCGGAGATTTCCTTCCCCGCCGGTACTTCCGCGGCGGTGGTGAACCGGGTCCGCGACTATGTGTCGGACAAGGCACGCGAACTGGGTTCCGAGCCGGAGTGGAATCTTCCCGGGAAGGGCTACCCCAACGGAGTGGTGGATCTTCTCTCCTGGGGCGGCGGCCAGAGCGTTTATGTGTATTTTATCATGATTCCCAACGAAGTGCGTCCCTACCGGGTCTCCCGGTTCTCCGCCGCCCTGAATGAACGGCTCGGCACTATTGTGGAAGCGGAGAGCGTGAAAATCGGCGAGGAGAGTGCCTTCGGGGGCTATCCCGTATCGATCCGTTTTACGGGGAATGATGCTGAGGCCCTGTCCGAAGCGGCCGACCGTCTCAAGGAGGAACTGAGGCATATCAAAGGGATTAAGGATATAGGGGATGATCAGCCTCTGGGGTCCAAGGAACTGATTTTTGAGGTCAATCGGAGGGGGCGTGCCCTGGGGCTGACTCCCGCCTATGTGGCTTCCCAGATCCGTGACGGATGGTATGGAAAGGAAGTGACCCACCTGACCGACGGGACGCGTCAGATCCCCGTGGTTCTTCGAATGTCCGGGGAGGACAGAAGAAGCCTGAATCAGCTTGACCGCTTTCCCGTCCGTACGCCTTCGGGAGCCTGGGTCATGGCGGGTGACGTGATGGATTACACCGTCGAGAGGGGACTGGCGTGGATTAAAAGGGAAAACGGCTACCGGGCCGTGCGGGTCAACGCCGGTTTTGACAGCAGCGAAAACGATCTCAATGTGGTTCTGAGCCGGATCAACAGCGAAATTGTCCCGGCCATCCTGGCAGATATTCCCGGCGTGACATTGAGCGCGGGGGGCCAGGCCGAAGAGGTGCAGCGCATGATGAACTCCATGATATTCACCATGGTCGGCGCCATGATCGTCATGTTCACCATTCTGATGATTGCCACCGGTTCCGTCGGTCAGGCCCTCGTTATCATGTCGCTGATTCCCCTGGGGCTGGTCGGAGCTATCTACGGACATATGATCATGGGGGAACCGCTGAGCTTTATCTCCTTTCTGGGCGTTCTGGCTCTGGGAGGGATAATTGTGAACGATTCGGTGGTTCTCATAGATGCGTATAACACAATGGTCAGGCATAAAGGGATTGATCCTCTGAAGGCGGCCTATACGGCGGGAGTAAAACGTTTCCGTCCCATTCTCATGACGACGCTGACAACCTCCATCGGGCTCGCGCCCCTCATCTTTCAGAAGTCCATGGGCGGGCAGTTCCTCATTCCCATAGCCATATCCGTTGCTTTTGGTCTGCTCTTCGGGACCTTTCTGACCTTGATTCTGCTGCCCTGCGTCCTTTCGCTGATGGATCAGGGGAAAACCCGATGGAAGGAGAGACAAAGGCGGACCGTTCCTGAAGGGGAAGAAAGTCAGGGTAAGCCCGCCCTGGTATCTAACGAATAGAGCAGAAGAGAGGCTCCGGCTAGCCTCTGATTTTCTCAGACCAGGCTCTTAGGGCCGTGAGCTGTTCGATGATAAGGCTTCCGGCAGCCTCGTCCAGCAGGTTCCCCCGGCTGTCAAAGCTGCCTCCGAAGGCATGGCAGAATACCTCCGGCTTGTTGAGGGGGTGGACGTCCAGATAGGTTAAAACCTGGCGTAGATGATACTGGGCCCGGGAGGTTCCCATGCCGCCCCCTGAGCCCAGTATCGCGGCGGCCTTGCCGTTCAGAAGAGATTTATCATCAGAGCGGGAGGCCCAGTCAAGGGCATTTTTCAGAGCCGGAGCCAGTGAGTAGTTATACTCGGCGGCGGCAAACAGAAAGGCATCGGCCTTTTTAAAGCCCTTCAGCAGTTCCTGCACCGATTCGGGGGGCGTTTTTATATCCTGATTGTAAAAGGGTACATCGCCTAGTTCGGCCAATTCGATGTGCATCCCTTCGGGAGCGTTATCCCGGGCAAACCTGAGAAGCCCCGTGTTTGTGGAATCCGTCCTTAAACTGCCGCTTACGGCATATATGTTTATGTTTCTCATAACCTTCTCCTTAATCGAGAAATCGATGTTCGTTATTACTGTATCGGCCGGAAATCTTTATTGAAGATGAAGACACGGATCAAATACTAGTAAAAATATTGTCATTAATATAGTTAAAAAATAAGCCGCCATCAACGGTTATTTTCATTTTGCAAGGATTCGATCCGGGACCTTGCCGAAGATGACCCGATTCTCTTCGTTCACGGATTTTTCCTCCCCATCGCCACGCCTTCCGTCCCTTATCATGAACAGCCTTTACTATAAAAAAAACGAAAAAGCCAGCGTAAGCTTGTCGTATGTATAGTACTTTTTCCGTCTACTTGTGAAAAAAGGGGATGAAATATTCCCTCGAACTTGACCGGAGGAATTTATGGGGATAAACTGGGAAAAACCGGGAAAATTATGGAATTTAGTGGTAAATAAGGGGAATCTGTGGATTTAAGGGGATTTCGTGGGAAATTCAATGTAACTCTCGACGATAAAGGCCGTTTCATGGTGCCCGCCAAACTTAAGGGCGAGCTGGAAACGGATACCCTTGTTATAACCGAAGGTCTGGAGGACTGCCTCTGGATCTTCATGCCCGATGCCTGGGAGAAACTTGTGAACTCCGTGGAAGGGGATAATTCCATTTTCAATGTGGATGAGCAGGATGTGCTCCGCTTTGTCATAACCCCGGCCGAGGAAGTCGCCATAGACAAATCGGGACGGGTGAAACTTCCCCCTCCCCAGATGGAAGCGGTGGACCTTGTGAAGGACTGCTGCCTTGTCGGCATGGGCGACCGCATAGAAGTCTGGGATAAAACCCGTTACGACGAAATACGCCGTGAGAGAAAAGCCGCTGTCAAGAATACCTGGAGGCAGATGGGGAATAGGGGAGGCGAAGCATGAAAATCGTCCACCTGCCCGTGCTGCTTGAAGAAACCCTGTCCTTTCTGGCGCCCTCCGAAGAGCCGTCTCTGATGATCGACGGAACCTTGGGGGAAGGGGGCCATACCGAGGCCTTTCTCTCCCGTTTCGCCGATCTTTCCGTTATCGGGCTGGATGCGGATAGGAATATTCAGAGTAAAGCCCGGGAAAGACTGAAACCCTTCGGCGAGAGAATCTCCTTCCGGAATGTCTGGTTCGATGACTACTTTGCCACCTACGGCGAACGGGAGAGGCCGGACCGCATTCTGCTGGATTTGGGAATTTCCGTCTATCATTACGAAGAGAGCACCCGGGGATTTTCCTTCGGCAAAGAGGAAGTCCTTGATATGCGTTTGAATCCCGAAGCGGGGGAGTCCGCCGGGGATATTGTCAATAACTGGCCCGAAAAGGATCTGGCCGATATTATCTACCGCTACGGGGAGGAACGCTATTCCCGCCGTATCGCTTCGGCTATCTGCCGCCGCCGGGAGGAGTCTCCCCTGGAAAGGGCTGACGAACTGGCCGAGCTGGTGAAGCATGCCGTTCCGCAGGCCGCCCGTCACGGGCGCATCCATCCGGCTACCAGGACCTTTCAGGCTCTGCGCATTGCCGTCAACGGCGAACTGGACAGGCTGGAGCGGGTTATGACGGAAGCTTTCCGCGTTCTCAAGCCGGGCGGCAAACTGGGGATTATTACTTTTCACTCCCTGGAAGACCGGATGGTGAAAAACTTCTTTCGCGACCTGGACCGGAACTGCCTGTGCCCGCCCGATGCATTCCGCTGCACCTGCGGCGATATTCACCGGGGGAAACTGGTTACCCGAAAACCAATCGGCCCGACGGAGGAAGAGGTTAAGAGAAATTCTCCCTCCCGAAGCGCCAAGCTCAGGGTTATCGAGAAACTGACCGACCAGGAGAGGGCTTTATGAGAAATTTAATCGCCCTGGGATTGACCCTGGTATTCTCCCTCCTGGTTATTCTGAATGTAAGGCAGGCTTATCTGTATCAGGAAGAAGTGGCCCTGATAGAGGATCTGGAAGTAAGCCAGCAGGAAAAATACGAAGAAAACCGCCGGATCCGTACGGGAATAGCCATTCTTGAGTCTCCCGAGCGGCTGGAAGCTCTGGCCGATGATATTCTGGGGCTGGAGAAAGCCCGTCCCGATCAGACCGTACAGGTCCTCAAAAAGGAGCGGGATTAGTATGTTCGGAAGAAGAGAAATGGAATCCTGGCTGACGGGACCCTGCCGATTCAGGGGCTGCCCGTCGGTTCGTGTCGATTCGGTGGTGCTCGATTCCCGTCAGGCCGGCGAAAACAGCTTGTTCGCGGCTCTTTCGGGAGAGAGAACCGACGGACACCGTTTTATAGAAAATGTACTGGAAGCCGGGGCGTCTTCGGTTCTCTGTTCTCCCGAATGGATGGAAAAGAACGGGGAGCTTATTGGAAAATGGCAGGACAAAGCCTGTTTCGCCGCCGTGGATGATACTCTACTCGGACTGCAGGATCTGGCCCGCGGTTACAGGGATAGTTTTGAAAATCTTACCGTTATCGGAGTCACCGGAAGCAACGGGAAGACCACGACAAAGGAGATCATCCAGTCCATTCTGTCACGCTCGGGTGCTTCGGTGTGTAACGAAGGAAATCTGAATTCCGATTCGGGTCTGCCCCTTTCCGTTTTCCGTATCAGGGATACCCACCGTTACGCCGTGCTTGAGATGGGTATGAACCGGATCGGGGAGATGGCTTCTCTGGCCCGGGTGGCCCGGCCCGATCTTGCCCTGATAACAAACGTCGGCACTGCCCATATCGGTATGATCGGCAGCCGGCAGGGTATAGCTGAAGAAAAAAAAGCCGTTTTTTCCCGTTTTGACGGAAAACAGACGGCCTTTTTGAACGAATCCGATCCCTTTGGCGATTTTCTTTCCGAAGACGTCAGGGGAAGGATCGTTAAATATGGACCTGGGGTTACCGAGGGGTACGACTTTATCCGGGATGAGGGAATCTACGGACAGAAAATCCGTCTGTCCGGTAAAGAGGTCCAGTTTCCTCTTCCCGGCTTTTTTAATGTGGTGAATGCCCTGGGCGCCGTGGCTGTGGCAAGGGAACTGGGTTTTTCCGAAGATGATATCATCTGGGGCCTGGAGCACTGCGCCGGACAGTTCGGCAGGGCCGAGGTCCTGGAAGGGAAGTCTGTAACCCTCTTCAGGGACTGCTATAATGCCAACGGTGAATCTATGGCCGCCTCCCTGGACCTTTTCGGAAGATCGGACCGGGGCCGGCGGAAGATCGCCGTGCTGGCCGATATGGGAGAACTGGGCGACGAGAGCGCCGCGGTTCACCGGACGGTTCTGGATCAGGCCCTGAGCCTTTCTCTGGACGGGATTTTTCTTCTGGGAGAAACGTTCCGGACGGTCTGGGAAGAACGGGCCGAAGGAGAGGACGGAAGAGTCCGTTCCCATGTGGATTTTGATGATTTACAGGCAGATTTGCTGGAGAATATCCGCGAAAATGACCTGATTATGCTCAAAGGTTCTCGAATAATGGCTCTGGAGAGGTTGTCCGAACCTCTTCTGGAACGTTAAGGAGAGTATGTATGTTTAAGGAATTTCTGTATCCCCTGTGGGAGTATGTCTCGTTTTTCAATATTTTTCAGTATATCAGCTTCCGGGCTGCTTTCGCGTTTATAACAGCCCTGCTCACGGCTTTTCTGTTCGGACCGCGGACTATCAAATACATGGGAAAATTGAAAATGGGACAGGTCATCCGTCAGGAGGGCCCCCAGTCCCATCTGGCCAAGGCGGGCACCCCGACCATGGGCGGCGTTCTTATGATTCTGTCCACCGTACTGGCCGTTCTGCTCTGGCAGGATTTTCATGAGCCCCTCGTCTGGATTATCCTTTTTACCATCGTCGGATTCGGCGGTCTGGGTTTTCTTGATGATTTCCTGAAAATTTCCCGCAAGAATTCCGACGGCCTCCAGGCCCGTTTCAAATTCTGGGGTCAGATAGGCCTGGCCACCATGGTGGTGCTGGTCCTCTATTTTCTGCGGGACGGTCAGACCACTCTCCTGTTTATCCCCTTTATCAAGGGAGCCGTGCTGGACCTGGGGCTTTTCTACATTCCCCTGGCCATTTTTCTCATTGTCGGGTTTTCCAACGCCGTGAATCTGACAGACGGACTGGACGGACTCTGCACGGGACTGATGATTATCGCCCTGATCGCCTTCAGTCTGCTCTCCTACCTGTCGGGCCATGCGGTTTTCGCCGAATATCTCCAGATTCCCCGTATCGCCGGAGGCAGTGAGCTTACCGTCGTCATTTTCGCGGTATTGGGATCGTGCGTCGGATTTCTCTGGTTCAACAGTCATCCGGCGGAGATTTATATGGGCGATACCGGTTCTCTGATGCTGGGCGCCTTTCTGGGGGTTCTTTCCCTCATGCTGAAAAAGGAGCTGCTGCTTATCATCATCGGGGGGATCTTCGTCATGGAAACCCTTTCGGTCATGATCCAGGTTTTCTATTTCAAAAAAACGGGGAAACGGGTGTTTAAAATGGCTCCCATTCATCACCATTTCGAACTTCTCGGCTGGGCGGAAAACAAAGTGGTTACCCGGTTCTGGATTATGGGCGGCATGTTTGCCATTATGGGTTTGTCTACCCTTAAAATACAGTAGCGTAAGGAAATAATAAGAGGAATGGATTGGAGTAAAATGTGGAGCGCCCCCCGGCTTCACAGCGAACAGCAAAACAGAAAAGAGGACTCGATGCTTGTCATAATTCTGGCCCTGACCGGGCTGGGCGCGGCAGCTCTGTTCAGCTCCTCATACAGTTTCTGCCGTATTTATCTGAACGATCCTCTTTATATGATTACCCGGCAGATCAAATGGATAATCCTGGGAACGGTCCTGGCCCTTATCGTGGCGCGGATTCCCAAGGCTACCGTTAAGAGAAGCATTCCCTTTCTGGTTCTGATTACCCTTGTCCTCAACCTTGTCACCGCCATCCCCGGCATCGGTTATACCTCGGGCGGCGCCCGCCGATGGGTTGAGATCTTCGGTATTTCCCTGCAGTTTTCCGAGATGGCCAAGCTGGTCCTTGTCCTTTATGTCGCCCGGATGCTGGAGAAGAACCGGCTGCGCCTCGATGACCGGCTGAATGCCCTTCTGCCGCCCTTCCTGGTGACCATCGCCTTTACGGTGGCCGTCTATCTGCAGAACGATTTTTCCACGGCCCTTTTTATCTTCATTCTCTCCCTGAGCCTTTTCTTTGTCTCCGGTGCGGATATGAAAAGTATCCTTCCCGTGGTCATCGGCTCCGTTATTCTTTTCCTCCTCATGCTTCTGTCCCGCTCCTACCGGATAGAGCGCTTCCTCGCCTGGCTTCATCCGGAACTGGATCCTTCCGGGTCGGGTTATCAGATACTTAAAGCGAGAGATGCTCTGCAGAACGGCGGATTCTGGGGAATCGGCATCGGGGAAGGACAGGTGAAGACGACGCTGGCCGCCGCCCAGTCGGACTTTGTGCTGGCCGTAGTGGGGGAGGAAACGGGATTTGTCGGTATCCTGGCCGTGATGTCCCTTCTGTTTCTCTTCCTGCTGGAAGGGTATAAAATGGCCCGGAGAAGCCGGGATCTCTTCAGTTATTACGCTATTTTCGGGCTGGTCTCGTCCTTTTTCCTCCAGGCCATGGTCAACATGGCCGTGGTTTGCGGTATTTTCCCCGTTACGGGAATTCCCTTTCCCCTGTTCTCCTCGGGAGGCTCTTCGGCCCTGACGTCCTTTATACTCTTCGGACTGATTTTCAATTTTTCCTACCAGGAGGACGAGGAATGAGAGAAAAACAGATCCTGACAGTCCTTTCTTTTCTGCTGGCGGCCGTTCTTATCATGGAAATCCTCTTTAACCTCTTCCTGGCGCCCCGGCTGAGAATCCGCTCCGTCGCGCTGGAATCGGATATCCCTATCAATGACGAATCCCTCCTGAACATCACGGGGCTGGACCGGGACAACTGGTATTTCTCCCTGGATGTGGAGAAGCTTGAGGATTCCCTTGAAAAGCTGGCCATGGTGGAAGAGGCCCGCGTGACAAAGCAGTTCCCCAACAGGATAATCATAAGCCTCCGGTCCCGGCGGCCTCTGGTCATGTCCCTTTCCATGGGGAAGGGCGAACTCGATCCCCTGGTTATCGACAAAGAGGGCGTCGTCTTTCTGTCGGGACGCCACGTATTCTCCTATAATCTGCCCCTCCTGGGCGGCATAGACTCCTCTTGGAGCCAGCCGGGCGCGCTGCTTTCCCAGGATGTCCTTCCCCTGCTGGAAGATCTGGAGAAGCTGAAATCCGACTCGGAGAATCTTTACAATATTATTTCGGAAATTACACTGAAGCCCCGTGAGAAGGGCATGTTTGATATAGAGCTGCATCTTACGACTCACAAAATCCCCGTTTTGCTGGACCTGCCCGTGACGGAAGACAAAATGAATCAGGCCGTTATGGTCGTCGACGTTATGGAAAAGGAAGGACTGGACCGGAAGATAGAGGAGATCGATCTGCGATCGGGCAGCATTGTTTACAAGGAAAGGGAGGCAGAAGGTGTTTGAGGGAGGACTGTTCGTCGGTCTGGACATAGGCGCCACAAAGGTCTGTACGGCCATAGGGGAATATGATACCCGGGGAAACCTGAGAATAGCCGGACTGGGAGTACTGCCCGTTGGCGGTACGAGAAAGGGGACCATCGTAAATATAGATTCCACCGGAGCCGCGGTTCTGGAGTGTATCGAGAGAACCGAGCAGGAGGCGGGGCGCACCGTGGAGGAGCTGTATGTCTCCATTCCGGCGGCGAACCTGGAAGGAATCAATTCCCGGGGTGTTGTCGCCGTCTCAGCAAAAAACAAAGAGGTGAGCCGGCAGGATGTGGAACGGGTTCTGGATGTGGCGCGCGCTATTGTGGTGCCCATGGACAGGGAGATTATCCACTCCCTGCCCCAGTATTACTCCATAGACAACCAGGAAGGCGTAGCCGATCCTGTCAATATGATCGGGGTGCGCCTGGGAGCGGAAGTCCATGTGATAACCGCGCCCATCGCCACGACCCAGAATATCATCAGCTGCGTCAACAGAAGCGGCTATATGCTCAACGAGATCGTTATGGATACCTGGGCTTCCTCCTTCGCGGTTCTTACGGCGGAGGAGAGGGAGAGCGGGGTTCTGTATATTGATATCGGAGGGGACACCACGGATTGGATCATCATCAAAGGGAGTGCTCCCTGGCTGTGCGGATCTCTTCCCGTGGGGGGGAATCTGGTCACCAATGATATCTCCTGCGTTCTCAAGACCCCCGTGGAGGCGGCGGAGAACATCAAGCGGGAAGTGGGGTGCTGCTACCACGGCATGATAGAGCGGGACGAAGGGGTAATTGTCCCCGGAGTGGCCAATCTGCCGCCCCAGACGGTTTTCGTGCGGGAAATCTGCGACATCCTGGAAGCCCGCATGAGGGAGGTTTTCTCCCTCATCAAAAAGGATGCCGAGCTGAACCGGTTCCTGCCCCGCCTGCGGGGGGGAGCGGTGATCTCCGGAGGAGGCGCCCTGCTGAACGGCACGGCCGAACTGGCCTCCGCCATACTGGATCTGCCCGTGCGGATAGGTTATCCCCTGGGGCCGGGCGATCTGAAGCCGGAATACCGTAATCCTGCCTATGCCACCGTGCTGGGGCTTGTGCAGTATGGTCATCTTTTCGGTAAAGGAGGAGAACGGGTTCCCGAAAAGGTGGGCGCCCGGGTCTCAAGGCCGGTCCAGGGACTGGTCGACTGGTTTAAGGAATTTTTCTAGGGTACGACCCTTATCGATAGAAACTTGCGTTTGGGAGGGAAACACAATGTCGATGGATAGATTTGAGGTTCTTCAGGAAGAACCGTTGAAAGGACTGACCGGTGAGACGGTAGTCAAGGTTATAGGTGCCGGCGGGGGCGGAAGCAATGCGGTAGACCGCATGATTCAGTTCGGCGTCAAGGGCGTGGAATTTGTGGCGGTCAATACGGACTGCCAGACTCTCAACCGCTCCAAGGCGCCCTGTAAAATTCCCATCGGCCGCTCCATTACCCGCGGTCTGGGAGCGGGCGGCCGTCCCGAAACGGGGGAACAGGCCGCCGAAGAGGACAGGGAAAGTCTGGAGCGTGTTCTCAAGGGCGCTCAGATGGTCTTTATCACCGCCGGTATGGGGGGCGGAACGGGAACCGGATCGGCTCCGGTCATTGCCCGTCTGGCACGGGAACTGGGGGCTCTCACCGTAGGTGTGGTCACCCGGCCCTTTACCTTTGAACGGGGGCGGAAGATGGAACTGGCCCAGGCGGGGATCGAAAGGCTCCGGGCCGAGGTGGATTCGCTTATCGTGATCCCCAATGACAATCTCCTTAAAGTCATCGACAGGAGGACATCCATGTCCGAGGCTTTCCTGGCGGCCGATGACGTCCTTCGCATGGGAGTGCAGGGTATTTCCGACGTAATAACAAGCGCCGGCGCCATGAACATAGACTTCGCCGACGTCCGGGCCATTATGAAGGACCAGGGAGATGCCCTGATGGGTATCGGCATCGGCCGGGGGGACAACCGGGCTATCGATGCGGCCACCGAGGCCATAGAAAACCCCATGCTGGATGATGTCACCGTGGAAGGGGCCACCGGACTTCTGGTGAATGTCTCCTCCAGCGAGGAACTCTCCTTTATCGAGTACACCGAAATTATCGACTGCATCAGCTCCCGCGTCAGGGATGACGCTCTGGTTAAGCACGGCTGGGTAGCCGACGAGAACATGGGAGAAGAGGTGAAGGTCACCGTCATCGCCACGGGATTTGAGAAGAAGCACCGGGAAACCCCCGCCGATACGGTTCCCGTGGCCGTTCAGAGTGAACCGGCCCGGAGAGAACCGGAGCAGAGGGTCCTCAGTTATGACGCCTTCGCCGGCCTCATGAGCGGAGAGTCCCGTCGGGAGAGCCGTGATACGGAGAGGGAGAAGGAAACTGTCCGCCATGATCAGGCTTCCAACTTAAGGCAGGAGTCCCTTTTCGGAGGGCGGTTCAGTGAAAATGATCTCCAGATTCCCACATTCATGAGAGAGAGAAAGGGCTGATGAAAGGAAGGGATCTGCTCAGGGAGTATCAGGACTGGTTGATTCTCGAAATGCGTATGGCGGAGAACAGTGTCTCCACCTATACGGGGGAAGCCTCCATGTTCCTCTTCTGGGCGGGTTCGTCGGGACATGACCCTGCGGGGATTCTTTCCGATGACATATCCCTGTATATCGAAACGCGCCAGCGCGCCGGCGGTGAAGAGGATGAAGGCCTCTCCTCGCGGACTGTCTCCCGGATCATGAGCTCCCTCCGCTCGTTTTTCGATTTTCTGATTGCCTCAAAAATCAGGAAGGACAATCCTCTGGACAGGTTAAAGCCGCCGCCCCTGACCCACACTCTTCCCCAGGTTATGACCATTGAGGAAGTGGAGCGGTTCCTGGACGAAATTGAGACGGATAACAATTACGGAATCAGGGACAGGACCCTCTTTGAAATGATCTACTCCTGCGGACTGCGTGTTTCCGAAGCGGTGGGTCTGACTCTGGACAGCATATTTCTTCAGGAAGGGCTGATCCGGGTTCTGGGAAAGGGGGATAAGGAGAGACTGATTCCCCTGGGCGAGGAAGCGGAGTACTGGATAAGGCGCTACCTGGCCGAAGTCCGTCCCATGCTTGTGAAACCGGGCAAGCGGGATCCCCATCTGTTTCTGAATAACCGGGGAGAGGGACTGTCCCGCAAGGGCATGTGGAAGCGGTTCAAGGAGATCGCCCTCCGGGCGCAGGTGGAAGGAAAAATCCATACTCTGCGCCACTCCTTCGCGACCCATCTCCTTAAGGGCGGTGCCGATCTCCGCAGCGTTCAGGAGTTACTGGGCCATTCGGATATCAGCACGACGCAGATCTATACCCATCTTAACAGGAAGGATCTGGCAGAAGCCCACAGAAAGTACCATCCCAGGGGGACGTTATGAGCAGAAAACTCCGTAAGGTGAAGTCGGCTATGGCGGTTTTTGTACTTTTTCTTCTCCCCCTGCTTGCGGGGTGCCCCTGGGAGAGGCCCGATTACGATAATCTGGCCCGTCGCATGGGTGACCTGGAAGAGGAGGGGACCGATCAGGCTGATGATGAGAGAATCGGGGAGCTGAAGGCTGATATCCGCCGGGTCGACAAGGAGATCGAAGAGACCATAGAGAAGGTCCGGGACCGGGGAACCTACTATAAGCTTCTGGGGCTCAAGTATATGGACTATGACATGTGGTCCGAGGGCGTGGAGGCTTTTTCCGGGGCTCTGAATGTTTACCCCGACAACTCCCGGCTGCACTACTACCGGGCCGTGTGTCTGGGCCAGTCAGGGGTCGGCGAAAGCAACCGCAACCTCAGGCAGGAGCTGCTGGAAAGGGCCGAATTCGATTATCTCAGGGCTGCCGAACTGGACCCCATCTATACCTCGCCCCTGTGGGGGCTGGCTATTCTCTATGTTTTTGAGCTGGATAGGGCCCGTGAGGCGGAACCGGTTCTCGACCGCTTGATGGATATCGAACCCTCCAACGAGAAAGCGATTCTTCTGCGGGCCGAACTTTACAAGGCGGCGGGGGATAAGATGAGGGCTCTTGAGCTTTATCACAGGCTCCAGGTGGACGGAAAGGATAAAGAGATCAAGCAGGAAGCCATTCAGCGGGCGGCCGCTCTGGGAGGATGACGTGACGGAAAGAGAATTGATTTGTCAAACCATAGATATGATCGGCTCACTCAGAAGCGGTGAAAAAACCGTCCTGGCGGAAAAAATCCGCTCTTATGAAGATCTTTTCGAGCTTTCCTCCTCTTTTCTGGCCCATGTAACCGGAAGAAGGCCCCGGCTGCAGGAAAGCCCTTCGGAGCTTCTGAAAGAGGCCGAAGAGATCCTGAAGAGGTGTGAACGGGACCGGATAGGCTGCCTTACCCGGGGAGATGATGATTATCCTGCGAACCTGGCTGCCATTCATGATCCCCCGTTCCGGCTCTACTTCCGGGGGGAGTCTCCCCGGCGTGACTGGGACGGCGTTGCCGTCGTCGGAACCCGCCTTCCCACTCTGAACGCGAAAGCCGAGGCCTTTCAGTTCGGTCTGGAACTGGCTTCCATGGAGTGCCCCCTCATCTCAGGTCTGGCCCTGGGAGTGGACGGAGAAGCCCATAAGGGCGCTCTGGCGGGGCATGGAAGGACCGTGGCCGTACTGGGGAGCGGTGTCGATATTCTGACACCCGCCCGCAACAGCCGTATAGGGCAGGATATCCTGCTGAACGGCGGAACGGTGCTGAGCGAGTATGCCCCGGGAACACCGGGCGCCCGTTGGAGGTACCCCGCCCGTAACAGAATCATCGCCGGCCTTTCTCAGGCCGTGGTCGTTGTCCAGGCGCCCCGCCGGTCGGGAGCCCTGATTACGGCGGAGTTCGCCCTGGACGAGGGACGGGACGTGGTCATTACCCCTGCGGGCATCTGGGCCGAAGGTACGGCCGGACTGCTGCGCTCCGGGGCACCCGTGGTGGAATCGGCCTTTGATATTCTCAAGGAATTGAATATTGATACCAGGGGCTGGGTTGAACCCAGGCTGCCCGAGCCGAAGGGACGGGAGGATCTGGTTTCCTATATGAGCCAAGAACTGAAAGGGGAGGTGATCAGCCATGGCGGCCGTTACTACCGTGTCTCTTAATGAAGCCGTGGAAGAGTATTTGGCCTACCTGGAGAAGGTACGCTGTCTCTCATCCCACACCATACGCTCCTACCGGAACGACCTGGAAGCCTGGAAATTCTGGCTGGAAGAGCAGGATGAGCTTTGGGACAGGGCCGATGAAATCTGTGTGCGCGGATTTCTGGCCAATATGGCGCTGAGGAAAATGACTCCCTCCTCGGTTAACAGGAGGCTCTCTTCCCTGAGGGGATTTTACGACTGGGCCTGTCTGAAAACAGACCGGGCGGACAATCCCTTCCGAAGAACGAAATCCCTGAAAAAGCAGAAAGCCCTGCCCACCTACCTGACCGATCAGGAATTCGAGCGGCTTATCGAGCTGACGGGAGAGGATTTCGCGGGAAAACGGGACAGGCTGATTATGGAGATGCTCTATTCCACAGGATGCCGTGTCAGCGAGATCTGTTCCCTGGACCGGAAGTCTCTGGACAGTCATGAAATCCGTGTCATGGGTAAGGGACAGAAGGAGCGTATCGTTTTCCTGGGTGAAGCGGCCCGGGCAGCTCTGAAGGAGTATCTGCCCCTCCGGGACGGGAAAACCCTTATGAATGACAGGAGCGGGGGCGCTCTCTTCCTGGACCTCAAGGGATTCAGGCTGACAGCGCGGGGCGTCTTTTTTCTGATCGATAAATATGCCGCCCTGTCGGGTATCGGTAAGAAGATAGGGCCTCATACCTTCAGGCACAGCTTTGCCACGTCGCTGATTAATGAAGGCGCGGAGATTCGGATGGTGCAGGAGATGCTGGGCCATTCGTCCCTCTCCACCACACAGATCTACTCCCATACGGGAATAGAGAGAATCCGTCAGGTTTACCGGCAGAGCCATCCCCACGGGAGGAGCATCGAACGGACCGGGACGGAAAGAAACGAGACAATAGGAGTGAATAATGGAAATTAAAATAAAGGGCACCACCATTCTGGCCGTCAGAAAGGACGGACAGGTCGCCATGGCCGGAGACGGTCAGGTTACCATGGGAGAGTCGGTCATCATGAAGGGGAACGCCCGGAAAGTGCGCCGTCTCTACGGCGGCCGGGTCATCTGCGGCTTCGCCGGTTCGACGGCCGACGCCTTTACCCTGGAAGAACGGTTCGAGGGCAAACTGAACGAGTTCGGCGGCGACATCCTCCGGGCCAGCGTGGAAATGGCCAAGGACTGGCGAACCGACAGGGCGCTCCGGAAGCTGGAAGCCATGCTTCTCGTGGCCGACAAGAATAAAACCCTTCTCCTTTCCGGCACGGGAGACGTGATCGAACCGGAAATGGGATGCATCGCCATCGGTTCGGGGGGGAATTACGCCTTTGCCGCCGCCCGGGCCTATCTGGACGGATCGAACCTGAACGCCGGGGAAATCGCCCGGAAATCCCTGGAAATCGCCTCGGATATCTGCGTATTCACCAATAAAAGCATCATTGTGGAGGAGCTGTCATGAAAACCGGATTGTCGGATATGATACCCCGCGACATAGTCACGGAGCTGGATAAATATATCATCGGCCAGACCAAAGCCAAGAAGGCGGTGGCCATCGCCCTGAGAAACCGGATTCGCCGTTCCAAACTCTCCGAGGAGATCCGCGACGAGGTGGCTCCCCGGAACATCATCATGATCGGCCCCACCGGCGTGGGAAAAACCGAGATCGCCCGAAGGCTCGCCAAGCTGGCGGGCGCCCCCTTTCTGAAGGTGGAAGCCACCAAGTTCACCGAAGTGGGCTACGTGGGCCGCGATGTGGAATCCATGGTACGGGACCTCATGTCATCGGCCATCAGCATGGTCAAAAGCGAGATGCGCGGCGATGTGGAGCCGGCGGCCCGTGAAGCGGCGGAAGAGGAGCTTCTGGACCTGCTTCTTCCCGGTTCGGGGAAGAGAAAGGCCGAGAAGCGCCATGCCGGTCAGGGCGGTTTTCCCGGCATTCAGATCGGAGCGATCACCCTGGGGCCCAACGGCATCCAGAGCGCCGGAACCACTCCTCCCATAGGCTTCAGCCAGGAAGAGGAAAAAAGGGAAGAGCTTCCCCCTCCCGAGGATGAGGAGAAAGCCTCCCGCAAGGCCCATCTGCGCGAAACTTTCCGGGAAAAACTCCGTGCCGGAGAACTGGAAGACAAGATGATCGAAATCACCGTTTCCAAACAGAGCGGGGGAACCTTGAATATGTTCGCCGGAGCGGGCGGTATGGAAAGTATGGATATCAATATGGACGCCCTCTCTTCCCTGTTCGGCGGAGGCGGCGGAAAGAAAAAAAAGAAGGTGACCGTCAGGGAAGCCCGTGAACTGCTTCTGGCCGAACACATCGACCGGATGATCGATACGGAAAGCGCCGTGGATCAGGCACGGGATCTGGTTCAGAATATGGGAATCATCTTCATAGACGAGATGGACAAGATCGCCAGCCGGGAGGGAGCGTCCCGGGGAGGACAGGATGTGTCGCGCGAAGGTGTTCAAAGGGACATCCTGCCCATCGTGGAGGGAAGCACTGTCAATACCCGCTACGGCATGATCGATACGTCTCACATCCTGTTTATCGCCGCCGGAGCCTTCAATCTGGCCAAGCCTTCCGATCTGATTCCCGAACTTCAGGGCCGTTTTCCCCTGCGGGTGGAGCTGGAGGACCTGGATGCGGACGCTTTCGAGCAGATCCTGACCTCGCCCAGGAACGCCCTGACCAAGCAGTATGCCGCCCTGATGAAGACCGAGGATGTGGAGCTGGTTTTCACCGATGCGGCCATAAGGCGCATGGCCGAGCTGGCGGCCGAAGTGAACCGGAAGGCGGAGAATATCGGCGCCCGCCGGCTCCACACGATCATGGAGCTTCTGGTGGAGGATATCTCCTTTGACGCCGCCGATTACGCCGGGCAGAGAGTGGAAATCACTCCCGAGATGGTGAATGAGAAACTGGCCGATGTGGTGGAGGACCAGGATCTGAGCCGTTATATTCTGTAAAAACGGAATGAAAAGTTACGGAGTGGACAGAAAACGCTAAGGTAAGGCTATAAGCGGCCGATGGTAAAAAAAGAGGGGTAAACCCCTGCTGGAGGAAGAGATGTTTGATAATTCCAGTTTTGGAAAGACAGTTGATATACTCAAACGCACCCTGGATGTGTCCAATATGCGCCAGGGCGTAATCGCCAACAATATCGCCAATGTGGAAACCCCCGACTTCAAGAGAAGCGACGTTTCCTTTGAATCGGAACTGGGCCGGGCTCTGGCGTCTGAGGAGAACCAGGGCGGTCTCCAGGCCAAAACGTCCAGCGAGAGGCACATCAATTTCAATAAGCCCCTGGACTACCGGAATGTGTCTCCCCGGATCAATCTGGATTATCTGACCACGGCCAAGAATAACGGCAACAATGTGGACATTGAAGTGGAAGAGATGAACGCTCTGAAGAACCAGATGCGTTACGAGCTGGTCATGGAGACGGTCAAGCACGAGTTCAACATGATCGATATGGTCATCAAATAGAGAGGTAGGTGAGTATGGGACTTTTCAGCACGATTAATACGGCGTCCACGGGACTGACGGCGGAAAGACTCCGCCTGGATGTGATCGCCGACAACATAGCCAACGCCAATACAACGAGAACCGAAGAGGGCGGCCCCTTCAGAAGGAGCCGGGTCGTTTTCAAATCGGAAACGGACAAACCCTACTGGCGCAGTCCGTTCCTGCCGGAGAGTATGGAGCAGAAAGTGGGGACAGGGGTCAAGGTGGAGTCCATTGAGAAGGATATGGACGCCGACCTGAGGCTTGTATGGGATCCCACCCACCCGGACGCCATAAAAACCGGTCCCAAGACGGGATACGTCGAATATCCCAATGTGACCATCGTCAACGAGATGGTGGATATGATCTCGGCGAGCCGGGCGTATGAAGCGAACGTATCACTTATGGAAGGGGCCAAGAGCATGTTTCAGAAGTCCCTGGAAATATTAAGGTAAATCAAGGAGGCCTTGAATGGACGTCAAGAATGTAGCCGCCATGGGAGATCAGGTGGTTCTGAAGAGAACAAGCACCCGTCATTTCAATTCGGAAGGTGTCACGGGGGATCCGGTAAACGCGGGCAAAAGCAGTTTTTCCGATCTGCTGATTTCCCGGCTGGACAGGGTCAACGAAGGGCAGACCCATGTGAACGAACTCTATGAGGCCATGATCACCGATCCCGATTCGGTCTCCTCCGACCAGGTGACCATCGCCATGGCGGAAGCGGAGATGGCCCTGGGACTGACAAAGGCCGTAGTGGATAAAGCGGTTTCCGCCTATAAGGAAATCATAAATCTTAGATAGAAAACGATAGGGGCCGACAGGATTGTTTAATCACGGCGGCCCTGAGGAAACTATCCGTTCCTTGGGAGGGGTAAAATGGAATGGTTTACGAAAATGTGGGAAGCCGTTAAGGCGGCCTGGGGGAAATGGAGTCTTATCCAGAAGCTCATACTGGGCGCGATCGTCGCGGCTGTCATTGTGGGCGTCGTCCTCCTGGTGGGAGTCTCTTCTTCCCCGAGCATGGTGCCGCTTCTGACATCGGCTATCACCGATCAGGATCAGATATCCAGGATCACCAACAGGCTTGACGAGGAAAACGTGTCCAACCGGGTATCGGGGGGCATCATCTATGTGGACAACGATAACGTGGCACGCCAGATGAGAGCCGTGCTGGTGCGGGAAGATCTTATTCCCCAGGATACCGATCCCTGGGCCATCATGGATATGGAGAGGTGGACCCTGACCGATTTCGAAAGGGACGTCAATCTCCAGAGGGCCATAACCGAGAGCCTCGAGCAGCATCTGGAAGCCCTGGACGATATCGATTCGGCCGATGTGAATCTGGTCATTCCCGGGGAATCCCTTTTCGCCAGCGAACAGAATCCCACCACCGCCAGCGTCATCATCACCCCCAAGCCGGGCAGCGACATAACCGAGAACCGCACGAAGATCGAAGGAATCGTCAAGCTTATCCAGTTCGCGGTGGAAGGCCTGAATGCCGAGAATATCGTGGTTTCCGATCTGACCGGCCGCCATCTCAACGACTTCGAGGGCCTCGAGAAAGTGGACCGCCTGGAAATCACCGAGAGGATGCTCAAGCAGAAAACCGCTCTGGAAGCCCGCTATATGAGTCAGATTCTCAGAGAGCTCCAGGGCATCTTCACCAGTAAGAGAATCCGCATCGTCAATATGGATATCGATCTGGAATTCATAGACAAAGAGGTGGAGACGGAGGAGCATTTCCCCATAGAAATGACCCCGGAAGATCCTTCCACCCCCTACTCGGACCGGGTCGTTGTTCCCACCTTTACCGAGAGCCAGCAGACGGTCAGCGAGAATTTCCAGGGTACCGGTTTCAATCCCGAGGGTCCTCCGGGACAGGAAGGGCAGACCCCTCCCCAGTACGAAGACCTGACCAATCTGGTGGGAAATTACTCCAAGGAAGACAACATTACCAACTATGTCTATAACACCCAGACCAGCAAGGAGGAGATGGCTCCCTACAAAATAGCCCGCGTTTCCGTCGCCGTGGCCATTGACGGTGTCTGGACATTGGAAAGGGACAACAAAGGGGAGTATATTTTCGATGAAGGAACGCTGAGGCGGACGTACGAGCCCGTTTCCGACGAACTTCTGGGGAAAGCCCTCCGCCTGGTTCAGCATGCCGTGGGATACGATGCCAACAGGGGCGATACGGTGACGGTTGAACATATTCCCTTTGACCGGAGCGAGGAGTTCAAGCAGCAGGATGAGGATTATCTGAGGCAGAAGCAGATACAGAGGCTGCTCCTCTATTCAATCGTCGCCCTTCTGGGTATTATCATCTTCTTCATCGCTTTCCGCCTGATCTCGAAGGAGATGGAGAGAAGACGGCGCCAGAGAGAGGAAGAGCTGGCCAGACAGCATCAGGCCATGCGCGAGCAGGCTCTCCGGAATGCCGAGGAAGAGGGAATCGAAGTGGAGATGTCCGTACAGGAACGGGCCCGCCTGGAGCTTCAGGAGAATGCCATGAACATGGCCAGAGAGCATCCTGAAGACGTGGCCAAGCTAATCAGGACCTGGCTGGCGGAGGAGAATTAGAATGGCATCGAGCAACGCGGGAAACGCGGGACAGAAACATAAGGAAGAACTCTCGGGCAAGCAGAAAGCCGCCGTATTCCTGGTTACCATGGGATCGGAAATCTCCGCGGAAATTTTCAAGCATCTGAACGATTCGGAGATTGAGACCCTGACCTGGGAGATCGCCCGTCTGGAGCACATTGAGGCGGATGACAGGGATTTCGTCCTCCAGGAGTTCCAGGAGCTGATGATGGCCCAGGATTTCATCTCCTCCGGAGGTCTGGATTACGCCAGGGAACTTCTGGAGAGATCTCTCGGAAATCAGAAGGCCACGGACATCATCAACAGGCTCACCAGTTCGCTGAAGACGAGGCCCTTCGACTTTATCAGGCGCACCGATCCCCAGCACCTGCTGAACTTTATCCAGCAGGAGCATCCCCAGACCATCGCCCTGATTCTGGCCTATATCGAATCGGCCCAGGCCTCGGCCATCCTGAGCCAGCTGCCCCAGGACAAGCAGTCCGACGTGGCCCGTCGTATCGCCACCATGGACAGGACCAGCCCGGAAATCCTCAGGGAAGTAGAGCGGGTTCTGGACAAGAAGCTCTCCAGCCTGTCCCAGGAGGACTATACCTCAGCCGGCGGTGTGGAGAGTATCGTGGATATCATCAACCTGGTCGACAGAACAACCGAGAAGTACATTATCGAGACCCTGGAAGAGGAAGATCCCGAACTGGCCGAAGAGATCAAGAAGAGAATGTTCGTCTTCGAGGATATTGTCATGCTCGACGACCGGGCCATTCAGAGGGTGCTCCGCGAGGTGGACTCCCCCGAGCTGGCCAAGGCGCTCAAGGCGGTGGATGCGGAAGTTCAGGAAAAGATTTTCCGGAACATGTCCAAACGGGCCGCCGCGCTTTTGAAGGAAGATATGGATTACATGGGCCCCACCCGCCGGAAGGATGTGGAGGAGACCCAGCAGAAGATCGTGGCCGTTATCCGCAAGCTCGAGGAATCGGGAGATATCGTTATCGCCCGGAACGGCGAGGAAGACAGTTTTGTATAGGGAGTTGATCAATGGCTAGGAACGTATTCCGCCCCACGGAAGTTATGAATATGACCCTTTCCCGCAAGGTGCGCATCGAAGCGCCCGTTTTTCATGTCGATGAGCCTGAGGATCTTCTGGAAGAGTACACCGGACCCACCGCCGACGATCTGCGGAGGGAGGCGGAAGCCTTCCGGGAGCACTGGGAGGAAGAGAAAACCCAGATGTACGCCAACGCCCGGGCCGAAGCGGAAAAAATCCGTGAGGACGCGGAGAAAAGCGCCTTCGAAGAGGTGAAAAAGAAAACCGATGCGGCACAGTCCGAAAAGCAGCAGGCCGATGCCGAAGTGGAGAGAATTCTCGAACAGGCCCGGAACGAAGCGGCCCAGCTGGTGGAAGACGCCAACCGCCGGGTCAGCCAGATCGAGGAGGATGCCCGGGGAAGGGGTTACGAAGCGGGACGCAAGGAAGGCTACCAGGAAGGGGAAGCCGAGGTGAAGCGTCTTGTGGAAAGACTTCATGTCATTCTGAACGGCGCTATTGAAAAGCGGAACGATATCATCGAAGAGGCCGAGTCCCAGCTGATCGATCTGGTGCTTCTTATCAGCCAGAAGGTGGTCAAGGTGATTTCCGATAACCAGAAGAACGTGGTTATCAATAACGTGGTTCAGGCCCTGCGCAAGCTGAAGAGCCGGGGAAATGTGGCCATCCACGTCAATCTGGCCGACCTGGAGCTGACAACGGACAACGTGAACAATTTCATCTCCATGGTGGAGAACGTGCAGTCCATTTCGGTCCTGGAAGACACCACGGTGGACCGGGGCGGATGTGTTATCGAAACCGATTTCGGGCAGATCGATGCACGCGTTTCCAGTCAGCTTAAGGAGATTGAGGAATCCATTCTGGAACTGGCTCCCATCCGGGTCAAGGGAGAGAATTAGGGGCGGCGCAGGTCCCGCGTCATCAGGGACAATAGGATTTTATGGCAAGTTTGGGAGGGCAAACCATGATTGAGAAATATTTGAATTCGGTGGGAATGACCGAACCTATCAAATACGAGGGACACATAACCAAAGTCCAGGGCGTGCTGATCGAGAGTCTCGGTCCTCAGGCCATGGTGGGCGAGCTTTGTCATATCCATGTGGATAACAACGATACGGACATCGCCGCCGAGGTTGTTTCTCTCAAGGATCATCATGTCCAGCTCATGGTTTACGGAGAGAAAACGGGGATCGAGGTGGGGTGCAAGGTCCGGGCCACCGGCCAGCTCCTGAACGTGAAAGTCGGTCCCGAACTTCTGGGCCGGGTCATCAACGCCCTGGGCGATCCGGTCGACGGCCGGGGACCTGTCCGGGCCGAAGAAAAGTACCCCCTGAACGCCACCCCTCCCGATCCCATGACACGGCCCATGATCCATGAGCAGCTGGAAACGGGGATACGGGTCATCGATTCCCTCGTTTCCGTGGGCAAGGGTCAGAGAATGGGGATCTTCGCCGGTTCGGGGGTGGGTAAATCCACCGTTCTGGGGATGATAGCCCGGAACACGGCGGCCGATATCAATGTCATCGCCCTTATCGGCGAGCGGGGCAGGGAAGTGCGGGAGTTTCTTGAGAACGATCTGGGCGAAGAGGGGCTCAAACGGTCGGTCATCGTGGTATCCACCAGCGATTCTCCCGCCCTGGCCCGTATCCAGGGAGCCTTCGCCGCCACGGCCATTGCGGAATATTTCCGCGATCAGGGAAAGGACGTGATGCTCCTTTTCGATTCGGTCACCCGTTTCGCCATGGCCCAGAGAGAAGTGGGGCTGGCCATAGGGGAACCTCCCTCCACCAGAAGCTATCCCCCCTCTGTTTTCACCCAGCTGCCCCGTCTTCTGGAAAGAACGGGAACGAGCAGCAAGGGCACCATCACGGGATTCTATACCATCCTCGTGGAAGGCGACGATATGGACGAACCCATCTCCGATGCGGTGAGGGGTATTCTGGACGGCCACCTCGTCCTCTCGCGGGCTCTGGCGAACCGGTACCACTATCCCGCCGTGGATGTTCTCTCCTCCGTCTCCCGTCTGACCAACAAGATCGTCTCTACCAAAATCCTGGAAAGCATCGGTATCATCCGCAATCTCATGGCAGTCTACCATGAGAAGGAGGACCTGATAAGCCTGGGCGCCTATGTGAAAGGGTCGAGTCCCGAGGTGGACAAGGCCATCGCGAAGCACGATATGATCAATAATTTTCTCCGTCAGGCCATAAAGGAGAAGACCCCGCTCAAGGAAGTCTTCCGGCAGCTGGGACAGATCGCCGACAATCCCATGAGCGAAGAGGAGCTGGAGAATGAAGTCCTTTCAATTCTCGCTTGAGAAAGTCCTGGAGTACCGGCGTGATATCGAAGAGGAGTGGGAAATCCAGCTGGGCCGGGTCAACGGTGAGTATAATAAGATTCTGGCCGATATCGAGGAGATTGACAGAAGCGCCCGGAGTGCCCTGGACGGTATGTCGGCGGCTCCCGGGGAAGAAACCCATGCCTGGGGACTATACCGGTGGCGCCTGGAATCGCGCAAAACCCAGCTTCTCAGCGCCCTGGCCGCCAAGGAAGTGGAGAGGACGAGAATCCGGAATAAATTCCTGGAAGCGTCCCGGGACAGGAAAATCATCAGCCGCCTGAAGGAAAAGAAATTGGAAGAGTATAAAAAGTATCTGAACAAGGAAGAAATTAAAAGACTCGATGACTTAAGTGCCGCCAAAGCGGCGAGGGAGGCGGCAATATGAGTCGGGCCGGCGGTATTTTCAAAGTGATTTTTCTTTTGCTTCTTTTGGCTGTCGTCGTGGTCGGCGGCATTCTCTGGTTTGATTACCTGGGTATTCTTGATTCACACAAACCCCTTGAGCTGATTCTGAATGTGATGGGCATTGAGCCGGAAGAGCCGCCCGCCGCCGAAATCGACAGTCCCTGGCTTCTTGATGAGGAGAGACTGAAGAAACGTCAGCAGGCTGTCGATCTGCAGCTCGAAGAGATCCGTATGGCCCAGGAAGAACAGCAGGTCAGGTCCAATGAGCTGCTTCAGTGGTCGGAGGAACTCACCGAAAGAGAAAAAGCTGTGGATGAAAAAGAAAATTCCCTAAATGAGGCCCTCGAAATGTACGACAATAAAAATGCGAACCTGGAGCAAATGGCTAAATATCTGGGCGGCATGCAGCCTGCTGCCGCCGTGGGTATCATGGACCAGATGGACAGTCTTGACGTTGTCGACGTATTGAGAACATCGGAAAGACTGGCTCAGGAAGCGGGAGAGGCTTCCCTGGTGGCCTTCTGGATTTCCCAGATGACGCCGGACCGGGCCGCCGAGATACAAAGGCTAATGACCAGAGACGCGGAGGAATAGACTTCCTCCAGGAGGTGCTATGACAGCTGTACAAGGAATGGAGATGCTTCCCCTGAGGGAAAGCGCGCCCGATTCCTCCGTTGAAGTTAAGAAAAAGGGAGAACCCTCTCCCTTTGACAAGCTGCTGGCTAAGGATGAAGCCGACAGCCCTGAGGCCGCCTCCGCCGGCAAAGACCCTTCGGCCCGTAAAGCCGAAAGACCCGATCGGAATATCAAGCCCGCCCGGGCGGAAGAACCGGTCCAGTCCAAAAGCTATTCCCTGGGTAAAATCGCCGACCTGCTTAAGAAAGGGCAGGAAGAGGGCCTGATTGATACCCGTTCCCGACCTGATTTTTCCCTTTTGGACAAAAAGAATGTATCCTTCGAATTCTCCCCTGAGCGACTTAACGGCCGTTTCAAGGGACTCGCTGCCGTACAGAATATATCAAAGTCATCTTCGGACGGCAGTGATGAAATGACTCTCATTTCACGGTTTCTCAAAGGGGAACTCTCCCCCGAAGAGCTGGATGAACTGGTGGCCCTGGAGGGAAAGGGAGACAGGGAAAATCTGCTCTTTTCTCTGCCCGAGGATAAGTTCGGGATAAGGGATATCCCCTCTGATGAGGACGGTAGCGGCGAGGACCAGCTTCTGAAGGGAATTCTGACCGAAGACGGCGAACTTATCTACTTTGAGGAGGTCCCCGGAGACAAGATCCTTCAGACGGAAAAGGGAAAATCGGCCCATCTGTCCAAGGGGGAAGGGAAAGCCAACCAGGTCCAGATAGAGATTAACGTCTCCGATCTGCGGACCGTCAGCGCCGAACAGGGGGCTGCCGCCGCCGCGCTCCAGGAAAAAGTTTCCCATATCAGAGAAGCCGGCAGCGGCCATGGCGATAGGGACTCGGTCGATGATCTGCTCGCGGGACCGGGGGAAAAACTGTTTTCCGCCGAAGGGGCGGGCGGCCGGTTCGAAGCTCCGGTGACGAAGGAAGTCTCCCGGCTTTTCCGCGACTATATGAATGAAACGGGCAACAAGGAACTGGTCAGGAAGATCGATTTTATCCTCAAGAACGATAACCAGGGGGAAATCAAGCTGATTCTGAAGCCCGAGGCCCTGGGTAATGTGAGAATTAATCTTTCTTTGAACGAAAACCATATAGCCGGGAAAATAATTGTCGACAATAGTAGTGTGAGGGATATTTTCCTCAACAATATGGACCAGCTGACATCCCTGCTTAAAAACAACGGTTACGAAACGGCTTCCCTGGAAGTCTGGGTCGGCCAGGACGGCCGCAACGGTAATCAGCAGGAACAGGGTGAAGACCGGGAAGAGGAGAAACGCCTCCGTTCGGTCAAAGGACTGGAACGACTGGACGAGAGTGTCCCCCAGACGGCCTATGCCGAGGGATCGGACATGGGCCAGGTAAACTTGGTAATTTAGGAGAGAAGCGGTATGTTTGAATCCAACAACGTATCCAACCAGATGAATTCGGCGCAGAAAGCCATTCTCGATCAGACGGTTAATTCGTTTAACAAGACCCTGAATGACGGAAAGGTGAAGTCCTCCGAGCTGGGAAAGGATGATTTTCTGAAGATCCTCATCACCCAGCTCCAGAATCAGGACCCCACCAAACCCATGGAAGACAAGGAATTCATCTCCCAGATGGCCCAGTTCTCCTCCCTGGAGCAGATGACCAATATGAATCAGGCTTTCGGGGACATGGCAAACAGGCTGAGCGCTTCTTCGGCCATGAATTTTCTCGGCCGGACGGTCCAGTACCAGGAAGGGGAAAACACCATGACCGGAACGGTGGATGCCGTCACCGGAGGGGATTACCCCCAGCTGCTGGTCAACGGCCGCTATTTTGATATGAACGACGTGCTTCAGGTAAGCAACACGATAGAGGATAAGGAGTAGAGCCCTATGATGCGATCATTATATTCCGGTGTTTCCGGACTTCAGAATCATCAGACCAGAATGGATGTTGTGGGAAACAACATCTCCAATGTGAACACGATCGGTTTCAAAAAGGGCCGCGTCAACTTCCAGGACATGATATCCCAGATGCAGGCGGGAGCCGCCCGTCCCACCGAGGAGATCGGCGGTGTGAACCCCAAGCAGGTCGGACTCGGTGTTCAGGTGGCCACCATCGACACCATCCATACCCAGGGTTCCCTCCAGACCACCGGCGTTACCTCCGACCTGGCCATTCAGGGCAACGGTTTCTTCATCATGAGAAAGGGCGACCAGGAGTTTTATACCCGTGCCGGCGCTTTCGGGCTTGACGCCGACGGCATGCTGGTCAATCCGGCCAACGGTCTCCGCGTACAGGGCTGGCAGGCCCAGGACATCAACGGCGAGACGATCATTCAGACCGCTGCCGATGTGCAGGACATCATGATACCCATCGGAAGCAAGGATCCCGCCCGGGCCACCAGCGATGTGGACCTGGCCTGTAACCTGGACAAGCGGCTGCCCGAAGTAACCGCCGATTCCAGTCCCGCCGATGTTCTGAAAGGGACCTGGGCGCTGGACAAGAAAATCTATGACAGCTTCGGAGAAGAGCACACCATGCGTGTCCAGTTCACTAAGGTGAACGGGGTGAACAACCAGTGGGATGTCTCCGTCTATGTCGACCCGGAAGTGAACGCTCAGGGTGTTCCCACCGACACGACCAATACCAATCTCTCCATCGGAGGCGGGGCCGCTGCGGACAATACCTTTACCATGACCTTCGACAACCTGGGATCCCTTGAATCGGCCTTCGACGGTGCGGGCAATCTGATTAACGAGGGGCGTCTGCAGGTTCCCATTACCTTTGACGTGGCCGGCGGTACTCCTCCCGAAGGGGCGGAAGCCATGACCCAGACCTTCAACTTGAACCTGGGAGAGGTGGGAAGCTATGTGAATACGGTAACCCAGTTCGCCGAAACCTCCTCCACCAAAGCCTACTTTCAGAACGGTTATACCATGGGCTACCTGGAAACCTACAACATCGACCCCAACGGCGTCGTAACCGGCGTCTATTCCAACGGCAGCAACAGGGAGCTGGCGAAAATCGCCCTGGCATCCTTCGTCAACCCCGGCGGTCTGGAGAAACAGGGGGAAACCATGTTCTCCGAGTCCATCAACTCAGGACAGGCCAACGTGGGAGAAGCGGGCATCGCCGGTAAGGGAAAGTTCGTCAACGGCGCCCTGGAAATGAGTAATGTGGACCTCTCAAGCGAATTCGTGGACCTGATCGTGACCCAGAGGGGGTTCCAGGCCAACAGCAAGACCATTACCACTTCCGATACCTTGCTCGATACGATTCTGAGCCTGAAACGGTAAGGTTTGACAAGCAGGAGTAAGCCGTGATAGAGATTACGATGGAAGGAAAACAGGGGCGTAAGATCTATTTGAATCCCCATCAGATCGAATATATCGAGACTGAGGGGGAGCGGACAACTATTACCCTGCTTTCGGGAAAGAAATACGCCGTCATGGAGAATGAGAAAACCATAGTCGACAGGATTGTGGAGTACCGCCGGCGTATCGGCATTTCCATTTCGGAATAGTAAGAGAGAGTTTAAGGAGTATTTATGGATATTGCAACGATAGGTGGTATCGGAGCTGGATTTGTTCTAATTGTCGGAGCCATCGTTTTAGCGGGTAACCCGATCAGTATGTTCATTGATCCCACCTCTTTCGTCGTCGTAATTCTGGGTTCTTTTGCGGCCTGTATGGTCGGTGTTCCCCTGGAAAGGGCTCTCAACAGTTTCAATTTTATAAAGATAGCCCTGAATATTCAGGTCTATAATAAAAGGGAACTTATCGATCAGCTGGTTCAGTTTGCCGACAGCGCCCGTAAAGAGGGCCTTCTATCCCTTGATGATGCTCTGAATGACGTGGAAAATGATTTTCTCCGTTCCGGACTCCGTCTTGTCGTGGACGGTACCGACCCGGATATCATCAAGAAAATCCTTTATGCCGATATCGGGCAGATCCAGGGGCGCCATGAAGACGGCATCAATTTCATGGATATGTGGGGCGCCGTAGCTCCGGCCTTCGGAATGATCGGAACCCTCCTTGGTTTGGTCGGTATGATGGCGAACCTGGAAGATACCGCTTCGGTCGGTCCCAACATGGCCGTTGCCCTTATCACCACTCTGTACGGATCGATTTTTGCCAACCTTATACTGATTCCCATTAAAACCAAGCTTCAGGGCCGGGACAAGGAAGAGATGATCGTCATGGAAATCATGGTCCAGGGCATCCTCTCCATCCAGTCCGGCGATAACCCCAATCTCCTCAAGGAAAAACTTGAGAAGTTCCTGCCTCCCAATGAAAGGGAAGCCGCCGAAGAGGGAGGGGAATAGGAGACGCCTATGGCCGATGATGAAGAACAGGGAAAGTGTGTCATAGTCAAGCAGGGAGCCGCGGAGTGGATGACCACCTACTCCGACATGGTGACCCTGCTGCTCTGCTTTTTCGTACTGCTGATGAATCCCGAAGCGGTGGACGGGGCTCGTATGGAGCTGATCATGTACTCCTTCAACGGACTCGGTCCGCTGGCGGGGGGCAATACTCTGGAAGTGGGGGAGCTGGCCGAACTGGGCAACAGCATCATGTCCATGCCCTCCCAGAGCAAGGGGATAGGGCTTGATCAGGCCCGGAAGACGGCGGTTTCCCTCTTCAAGCCCGAGGTCCAGAGCGACAAAGTCAAGATAACCGAGGACGAGCGGGGGCTTGTCATCACGCTGGCGTCGGATGTCTTCTTCCGGCCGGCCAGCGCGGAGCTGAACATGGAGCAGGCCCGGAGCGTCCTGACGAAACTGGCCGACCTTTTGACCATGGACAGCCTGGCGGACAGGAAATTCCGCATCGAGGGGCATACCGATTCGAGCCCCACCGATCCGGACGGTCCCTGGCCCTCCAACTGGGAGCTTTCCGCCGCCCGTTCGGCCAATGTCCTGCACTATCTGACCGATTTCGGCTGCGATGAATTTCAGTTCCAGATCATGGGGGCAGCCCATACGTCACCCGTTGTTTATCCCGACGATACGGAGGAAGCCCGGGCGGAAAACAGAAGGGTGGATGTGATTATTCTGACCGACGGTCATTTGTAAACAATCGCATGACATTATGAATTGCATAAATGTGAAAAAAATGATAAAATTTGGTTCGGGTTGGGTTTATCAAAATTAAAGGTTTTGAAAAACCGTATAATTTTATCCCGCGTGCAGTTAAGGAGTGAAGCCCCATGGGTGATGAAGAATTAGATTTAAGCCAGGTCGATGTTCAGGATGGGGACATTACGGGGGAGAAGAAAAAAAAAGGTCTCTCCGAGGGACTGGCCCGTATCCTTATCTGGACCGTGGGAATTCTGGTGGGCCTCATCGTGACCGTGACGGTCAGCGTGGTCACCTATAAAATCATGGACCGCAACAGCGTATCGCGCAACTTCCCCTCCGTCTCCAAGGAGTACGAAACCAAGCCGGAAGTCTACACCTACTTCAGCCTGATCAACCAGATACGCACCACCACCAACGATCCCACGAGGAGCAATGTCATCGTGAAGGTCCTTCTGGGCTACGACACGGACAAGGACAACACGGTGGGAGCGGAGCTGACTTCCAAGGTGGCTCCCCTGACCGACATGATACGGAACTACTTCAGCAAGAAAACGGTAAGCGAACTTAAGCCGGACCAGGAGCAGGTCCTCAAGGAAGAGCTTAAGAGCATGGTAAACGGGATTCTCTCAACCGGCGTCATCAAGGATGTGGTGTTTGAGGAATTCCAGATAATAGAAGGGTAGGTTAGGATATGACGGAAGTTCTGTCCCAGGACGAAATTGATCAGCTTCTCACTGCTATCTCCGCCGGGGACACGGAACCCATGGAAACCCAGCAGCCCCAGGACCGGAAGAACATCCGGATCTGGGATTTTCGTCGTCCCGACAAGTTTTCCAAGGAACAGATACGAACCATCAACTTCATGCATGAGACTTTCGCCCGTCTCACGTCAACCTCCCTTTCGGCGCAGCTCCGAAGTCTGGTTCACGTTCATGTGGCTTCGGTGGATCAGCTGACCTATGAGGAATTCATCCGCTCCATCCCTTCGCCCACAGCTCTTGCGGTCATCAATATGGACCCCTTGAAGGGATCGGCCATTCTGGAAATCGATCCGTCCATCACCTTTTCCATTATCGACCGTCTGTTCGGCGGTACGGGAGACGGCTCTAAGATCACCCGGGAGCTGACCGAAATCGAAAGGTCCGTTATCGAATCGATTATCGTGCGGATCCTGGGCAACATGAGAGAGGCCTGGAGCCAGGTGATCGACCTGAGGCCGAGGCTGGGGCAGATCGAAACGAATCCCCAGTTCGCCCAGATCGTGCCCCCCACGGAAATGGTGGTTCTGGTAACCCTGGAGACCAAGGTCGAGCAGGTGGAGGGCATGATGAACTTCTGTATTCCCTACCTGACGATCGAGCCCATCATATCCAAACTGTCCGCCCAGTACTGGTATTCCACGGTCCGCCGCGGCACCACCACGGAGAACCTGAATATTCTCCGGGACAGGCTGGCGGGAATCGGCATAACCATGTCCGCCGAGATAGGAAACGTCAGCGTTTCCATGAAGGACGTGCTGAATCTGAGAGAAGGGGACGTCATCCGCCTTTCCAATACGAAGGTGAACGATCCCCTGTGCATAAAAATCGGCAACCGGCCGAAATTCGAGTGCCGCCCCGGACTCGTGGGTAAATCCATGGCCGTACAGGTGACACGCAAGATAGAAGATATTGACCAGGACGAGTTCGAAGAGCTCGTATCCGAAGGAGAAGAGTAATGAGTGACGGCTCTCTGACACAAGATGAAATAGATGCTCTGCTGAGCGGTGATTCCGATGACAGCATGACCGGTGCCGCCGCCCCTTCTCCCGGTGCGGGCGGAAACAGCCTCAGTGATTCGGAAGTGGAGGTTCTCTCCGGTCTCTTCAGAGAGGTCAACGAGGGACAGTCCGCCAGCCTTTCCGGCATCATGGTGACCACGGTAAGCCTGGGGAATGCCCGGTTCGATATACTGGACAAGGAGAGTTTTTTCTCCACCCTGCCCGATGAAGTCGTGGAGATCAAAGCCGATTATACCGAAGGGTTCATGGGGGGGCACCTTTTTGTCCTCACCCCGGAAACGACCCTTAAAATCGCCGAGCCCATGATGGGGCAGACCGATCTGGAACTGGACGCTACGGCCATCTCTTCGGTCAGCGAAGCGGTTTCCCAGATCACCGGCGCGGCGGTCACGAAAATCGGCGACCGTGTGGGACGGAGCATCATGACCGAATCCCCCCAGGGACAGAGCGAGCCCAAGGCCATGCTCAATCTTCCGGGAAGTCCCTTTGTCCGCATTACCTATGATTTAAGCATTGAGGGGGAGCCTGTCCAGACTGTCTATGAGATCTTTCCCCTGGATATGATACGGGAACTGGCCGCCCTTATGGGCGCCACCGCCTCATCGGCCGAACCGGCCGATACGGGAGCCCAGCAGAATCCCTACGGCGGTCAGCAGATGGGCGGCATGCAGCAGCCCGGCATGATGAACCAGCAGGGGGGCATGGGGCAGATGAATCAGATGGGCGGCATGCAGCAGCCTAATATGATGAACCAGCAGATGGGCATGGGGCAGATGAATCAGATGAACCAGCAGAATATGATGAACCAGCAGATGGGCATGGGGCAGATGAATCAGATGGGCCAGATGAACCAGATGGGCATGGGCCAGATGGGCCAGATGGGCATGGGTCAGATGGGTATGAACCCCCAGATGATGAACATGATGGGAATGCAGCCCACACCCAATGTGCAGAGTGTCCAGTTTCCCGACTTTACCCAGAGCCTGAGCGGTTCGGAGCAGAGAAATATCAGCCTGCTCATGGACGTGGCCATGGAGATGACCGTAGAGCTGGGTCGGGCCAAATGGCTGATTAAGGATATCCTCGGCATGGGCGAGGGTACAATTGTGGAGCTTGACAAGCTGGCCGGTGAGCCGGTAGACGTGCTTGTTAACAATAATCTCATTGCCAAGGGAGAGGTCGTAGTTATCGACGAAAACTTTGGCGTCCGTGTTACGGAGATTGTATCAGGTATGGATAAGATGACCGAAGGTTAGAATCCTATACGCCAAAAAACTCTGGGAGGGGTATGAAAAAAGTTCTTGTTCTCTTGTTGTTCGCCATGACCTTTTCGGCGTTTCCCCAGGACGGGGAGGAGAAGGAATATCCGGTTATAGATGAAAGCACTCTCACCTTCGACTCGGCTCCTGAAGAAGCGGCTGAGGGGGGAGCTCTCTCTGAAAATCTCACCGGGGCGGGTATTTCCGCGTCCGATTATATCCGAATGATCTTCTTTCTTATTATCGTTATCGTCATCATATGGCTTTTTATTAAGCTTTTACGCCGTTATTCCGGAAATCGCTTCGGCGATCAGGAAATGATAAATGTCATGGGCTCCCAGACACTGACGGCCGAGACCTCACTCCACGTGGTGGAAGTGGAGGGCAGCTACTTCCTCCTGGGCGCTTCCCAGAGCAATGTGGCCCTGATAACCAGGATCGAAGATCAGGAGACCATCGATTCGCTTAAGCTGAAAAGTTCACGCGACCATGACAGAAAGGGAAAAAGCTTCTGGGAAATGGTCTCCGGTATGAACCAGGGGCACAGCCAGCCCGGCGAGGACGCTTCGGTTCAGTCGGTGAATTTTCTTAAGCGCCAGCGCGACAGGCTGAAGGATCTGTAGGATGAGAAGATTCCTGCCCGTCCTGATCATATTTTTGCTTTTCTCCGTTTTTCTTTCTGCCCAGGATGCCGGCGATGACGGTCAGGGGGCGGCACAGGTCCGGGGATTGAACATTCCCCTTCTGGATGTTTCGGTCAGACAGCCCGATACGAACCGGGATATGGCCTTTTCCATCCAGCTTCTCGTTCTCCTTACGGTCCTGACCCTTGCTCCTTCCCTCGTCGTTATCATGACCTCCTTTCTGCGGGTCTCCCTGGTGCTGGACTTTGTCAAGAGAGCCCTGAGCCTGCAGCAGGTCCCGCCTGCCAGCGTCCTGATGGGAATCAGCCTTTTCATCACCCTGTTCATCATGTGGCCCACTTTCGAGCAGATTTACCAGCAGGCCTACCTCCCCTTTGTCAACGAGGAGATCACCGTGGAGGAGATGGTCGACCGGGGGGCCGGCCCCATCCGCTATTTCATGTACCGTCAGGTAAGGGAGAATCCCGAGAATATCGCCCTTTTCATGAATATGCAGAATCTGCCCCAGCCGGAAACATTCGCCGACGTGCCGACCTATGTGCTGATACCCGCATTTATCCTGAACGAACTGAAGATAGCCTTTCAAATAGGCATTCTCATCTATATCCCCTTTATTATCATCGATATGGTCGTGGCATCCATTCTTATGTCCATGGGTATGATCATGCTGCCGCCGGTTATGATTTCCATGCCCTTCAAGCTGATTCTTTTCGTGCTGGTGGACGGATGGTCACTTCTGACCCGCCAGCTGATCGAGAGTTTTCTCTAAAACAAGGAGCAGATAGTGTCTATAGGTGATGTTGTCAATTTGATGAGACTGGGCATAACCGAGGTGGTTATGCTTTCCGGACCCGTCCTCATTGTGGCTCTGGTCGTTGGTCTGGTGATTTCCATTTTCCAGGCTACCACGTCCATACAGGATCAGACTCTGACCTTTGTTCCGAAAGTCCTGGCCATACTGGGAACCCTGGCCATGCTGGCCGGCTGGATCTTCAGTCAGCTCGTCACATTTACCGAGAATCTGTTCTCCACCATAAGTCAGATAGGCTGAGAAGGAGACGGAGAAGAGATATGTTCGCCGAACTGATCCAGAACGGACAAACCGCCTTACTCATATTTGCCCGTATCATGGCCCTCTTCATGGTGGCTCCCTTCTTCTCTTCCTCCGCCTTTCCCGGATACGCCCGGGTCATTCTGGCCTTTTTTACCGCCGCCGCCTGCTATCCTCTGGTGGATTTTGCCATTCCCCAGAACGGGATAGTCTTTGCCGTGATGCTGATTCTGGAAGCCCTTCTGGGGATTGTCATGGGGCTGATAATGCAGATTGTCTTTACCGTGTTCCAGGTGGCCGGGCAGATGTTCAGCGTTCAGATGGGTTTCGGCGCCTCTTCCACTTACGATCCTCTCTCCCAGGTGGAGATGCCCCTGGTCGGTCAGTTTTTTAACCTGCTGGGCATGCATCTTTTTATTACCGTGGGAGGAATGAGAAATCTTTTCCTCAAAGGGATATACAACTCCTTCAAGGCATTGAACGGTGCGGATATACTGGCCCATCCCGATTTTCTCCAGCTTCTCTTCACCGGGGCTCTGGGGGGGGTCTTCCGGCAGGCCGTCCTCATCGCATTCCCCGTGATGGGAACCCTTTTCCTCGTTTCCCTGACCACCGGTCTTCTGGCGAAAGCGGCTCCCAACATGAACCTGCTCATGCTGGGCTTTCCCATTCAGATCGGCCTCGGCTTCCTTATGCTGTATATGGCGGCCCCCTTCATCATTTCCAAAATGGGAGTGGTTTTTGACTGGGGATTCGACATGATCAACCGCCTTCTGCTCTACTATTTCCGGGGAGGTGTGATGTGACCGTGACGGGACTGCCCGAAGAACTCCTCAATCCCGAAGAACTTTACGCCTTCCCCGGGGAAAGCGCTCTCCTTTCCATGCACCTCCAGTGGTTCGCCGCCGAGGATGAGGGACGGACGGAGGACCCGACCGAAAGGAAAATGAAAAAAGCCTGGGAGGACGAAGGGAAAGTCGCCAAATCCTCCGAACTGGTTCAGGCACTGGTCCTGCTGTTTTCCTTTGCCGGGATCGCCCTTCTGGGGCGCTATATGATCTATCAGGTTATGGAGATGATGCGTTTCTTCTTCAATCAGTCCTGCACCATAGATGTGACATCCACCCGTATCGTCGGCTCCGCTTTCTACAGTTACTACTTCAAGCTGGTGGGACCTATTTTTCTCATTGCCGTGGCCGCCGCTGTTCTGGGGAATATCGTCCAGGTGGGCTTCCGGTTTACTTCAAAGGTCCTTACTCCCAATTTCAGCCGGATCGCTCCCAATTTCAAGAACTGGATCAATAAAACGATATTCTCCGCCGAAGGGGCGTTCAATTTTTTCAAGACAATATTCAAGGTTATCGTGATCGGGGTTATCGCCTATTTGAATATAAGAAATCAGATTCCCCGTTTGGCCAATACCATCAATATGCCCCTGTCCAATGCGGTCACCGTCGCCCTGGGGGCGGGATTCCGCATCCTCATGGAAGCCACTCTCTTCTTTCTGGTCCTGGCCATACCGGATATGCTGTACCAGCAGTGGCAGCACAGGGAATCGCTCAAAATGACCAAGCACGAAGTGAAGGAAGAGTATAAGGAGATGGAGGGAGACCCCCATGTCAAAGCCAAGCTGCGTCAGAGGATGCAGGAAATCCGCCGTGCCAGTATGATGCAGAACGTCCCCAATGCCAATGTGGTCATAACCAACCCGACCCATTTCGCCGTCGCCCTGGAGTACAAGCAGGAGACGATGATCGCTCCCGTCGTTATTGCCAAGGGACAGGACAATATGGCTCAGAGAATTAAGGAGATAGCCCGGGAGAATCACGTACCCATTGTGGAAAACAAGCCGCTGGCCCGGGCGCTCTTCGCCAGCGTGGAGATAGGCGATCCCGTACCGGAAGAGTACTGGCGCCTGGTCGCTGACATCCTCAGCACTCTTATGGAGGTGGAACGCCGTGCCCGATAAGAGTTTATTTCCATGGCGGACGGGCCTGAAACACCGGGCCCATAAAGGAGGTCTCAATGGCTGATGTACCCCGATCCGGAAACAGAACTACTCTTCTCCAGCGTATAGCGGGGGGGAATAACGCCGATGTTCTTCTGGCGGCCGCCGTATTGATGGTCGTCTTTATGATGATCATCCCCATGCCGGCCGTGCTGCTGGACCTGTTCATGATCGTCAATATCATGCTCAGCATTACGATCATGCTCATTGTCCTCTACAACAGGAATCCCCTGGAGTTCTCCATTTTCCCGACCATGCTCCTGGTGTCCACCATTTTCGGGCTGGCCCTGAACGTCTCCTCAACCAGGCTGATTCTCTCTAAGGGACCCCTCTTCAACGGAAATGTGGTCAAGGCTTTCGCCACCTTTGTGACGGGAGCGACCGGTACGGACGGAATCATCATCGGAGCCATCATTTTCATCATCATCATCGCCGTGCAGATGATGGTTATCACCAAAGGCTCCTCCCGTGTCGCCGAAGTGGCCGCCCGGTTCAACCTGGATGCCCTTCCCAACAAACATATGGCCATAGACCAGGAGTTTTCCTCCGGCGTCATATCCGAGGATGAGTACCGCCAGAGAAAATCCGACCTTCAGAGGACCAGTGACTTCTACGGAGCCATGGACGGTGCCACGAAGTTTGTTTCCGGTACGGTCAAGGTGGGGATAGTCATTACCCTTATTAACGTCATAGGGGGGCTGGTCATCGGTGTGGCCCGGAGGGGCGAATCCTTCGGTTCCGCCATGTCCATCTATACCTCTCTGACCATAGGTGACGGTCTGGTCTCCCAGCTTCCCTCCCTCATCATCTCCATGGCCACCGGTCTTATCGTGACCCGGTCAGTCTCTGACGACAGCTTCGGTTCGGATGTCAAGAACCAGTTCAGCCGGGACAGCCGGGTCTACTGGATCGCCGCCGCCTTCATGTTCATCCTCGGTGTACTCCCCGGTTTTCCCGGTTACCTGCTTCTTCCCCTCTCCGGCGCCGTGGGCTTTCTCGCCTACCGCTCCGGCCATATCAAGGAGGAGAAGGCCCGGGAGGAGGTCCAGAAGAAAGCGGCCGCCGCCAAAGCTCCCAGCTCGTCATCGGAACCGCAGCCAATCGTTCCCCTTGACGCCCTGTCTCTGGAACTGGGTTACGGCCTCATCCCCCTGGTCAACCAGGAGCAGGGAGCCGAACTGCTGGAAAGGGTCAAGCAGATCCGCAAGGAAGCGGCCATCGATATGGGGCTTGTGGTGCCTCCGATCCGTATCGTGGACAACATGCGTCTCGAACCGTCGGAATACTGCTTCAAGATAAAAGGGGTCGAAGTCGGCCGCGGCTCCATCCGCATGGGGTATTACCTGGCCATCAATCCGGGAAATGCCCGGGGCGATCTGGTGGGGGAGAAGACCACCGATCCCACCTATCATCTGCCCGCCCTGTGGATTTCCGGCGATCAGAGGGAAAAGGCCGAAAGGGGAGGATATACCGTGGTGGATCCGCCCTCCATTATCGCCACCCATCTGACGGAAGTCCTGAAGATTCACTCCGCCGATATCCTGGGACGGCAGGAGATCAAGAGCATGCTCGACACCCTGGCCGAAACTTATCCGGCAGTGGTGGACGAGGCGAACAAGCTCTTCAATACCGGAGAAATCCAGAAAGTCCTTCAGGGGCTTCTGCGTGAACAGGTCTCCATCCGGAACCTCGTCTCCATTCTTGAAACCCTGTGCGACTGGGGCGGACAGACGAAGGATACGGGCTATCTTATCGAAAAGGTGCGCCAGGCTCTGGGCCGGCAGATCTGTCTCTCCTACTGCGGCGCCGACAAGGTCCTCCGCTTCCTGGTTCTCGACCCCGCCCTGGAGCAGCAGTTCATCGAGGCCCGCATCGATGGAATGAATCAGGCCGGACTGCATCCCGATTTCGAACGGCAGTGGATCAATGCTTTTGCCAATAAGATACGTGAGGAGCAGGAAAAAGGCATATATCCGGTCATTATGACTAGCGAAGCTGCCCGTCCTCTGGTAAGATCAACCACGGAAGGCGCCTTCCCGTCCATCCCCGTTCTCTCCTCTCTGGAGCTGGTAAGGGACATTAAAAGCGAAAATTTAGGGACTATAACCCTGGAAAGAGGTAATTCGTGACATCCCCCAACTATTTTGTCGTCAGCGGCAAGGATTATGAAGACGTCCGTCGGAAACTGTTCAATGATTACGGCGACAGAGCCCGAATTCTCACGAGGAAGGAGGTGCCTGCCAGCGGTCTCCTCGGCCTGTTCGGACAGCGTCGGCTGGAGTGTACCTGCTATCTGTCCAGCGGGCTGACTTCCCTGGAGAAGGAACAGCAGAAAAAGAACGACAAGCAGTCAAAGAAAGAGATCCTCTCCATGGTCGGCTACCAGGACGAACAGTTTCAGCAGCTGGCCCAGGATATCAAAATGATCAAGGAGAGCGTATCCGCCGGCATACCCGCCGAGGAGAAGCATCCCTCTCTGAAAAAGATAGAGGACATTCTCGAAGATAATGATTTCTCCCCGTCCTTTGTGAAAGCGGTTCTCGAAACGTTGAGACGGGAATTCGCCCTGGACGATCTGGATAATTTCGCCCTTGTCCAGCAGAGCGTGGCCGAGCTTATCGCCCGGTCCATCAATATCTATGAACCCTCCGGTCCCCGTTTTCCCCTGATCCAGATTCTTGTGGGCCCCACGGGAGTGGGAAAGACAACCACTGTGGCCAAACTGGCCGCCCTTCAGGGGCTTTCCCCCAATAAGGCGGTGGAGAGACGGATACGGATTGTTACCATCGACTCCTACCGTATCGGCGCGCGGGCTCAGATTGAGATCTACGGCGATATCATGAACATACCCGTGGAACTGGCCGATAACTACGAAGACCTCAGGTCCTACATCGAGAAAAACCGCGATGTGGATTTTATTCTGGTCGACACCATTGGCAAGGGGCCGGGGGATTATCAGAAACTGGCGGAGATGAGAAAGACTCTGGAAGGGGCCGGCACGGGTAGTGAGATTCACCTGGCCATCAGCGCCACCACAAAGACGGCGGACATCAGGGAGATACTCAAGCAGTTCGAGTTTTTCAATTACGAAGCGGTTGTCATCACCAAGCTGGATGAAACAACCCGTGTGGGAAATCTTATTTCCGTACTGGCCGACAGGGGGATACCCCTTTTCTGCGTTACCACGGGGCAGAGCGTTCCCAGCGACATTGAACGGGACAATATTGTGGGCTATCTTATGGATAAGCTCAGAAACCTGGACTTTGATATGGACAGGATAAATACAATACTAGCGAGACAGGCCTCCAGGCCGGCAAGGCGGAATTAATTATGGAAGATCAGGCAGAGAAGTTAAGAGAGTTCATGAAGCAGCAGTCCGGACCCTCGGAAAGCGGCGGCGAGGCAAAGGCCGCCGATCAGAACGGGACGGGCAAGACGAAGATCATTGCCGTGGCAAGCGGAAAGGGAGGGGTCGGCAAGACAAATATCTCCATCAACCTGGCCATCGCCTACGCCCGGATGGGCAAGAAAGTCATCGTGCTGGACGCCGATCTCGGCCTGGCCAACGTTAACGTCATTCTGGGTGTTATCCCCAAATATAATCTTTATCATGTCATCCGCAAGCAGAAGAATATGAGGGATATTATTCTCGATACGGATTACGGTATTCAGATCGTCGCCGGTGCTTCGGGATTCTCCCGTATCGCCAATCTCACCGAGGCGGAAAGGAAGGATTTCATCGCGGAGATGAAAGCCCTGGGCCATGCGGATATCATTATTATCGATACCAGTGCCGGGGTGGGGCAGAACGTTCTGGATTTTGTGGAAGCCGCCGATGAGGCCATTATCGTGACCACACCCGAACCGACGGCCATTACCGACGCCTACGGAATCATAAAGATCATTTCCACAGAAATAGAGGACTTTGACATGGGGCTCAAGCTCATCGTCAACAGGGTCGGCAGTGTGGTGGAAGCGAAGAAAGTGTCCCAGAGAGTCATAAACATCACCAGTCAGTTTCTCAATATCAAAGTGGATTACCTGGGTTTTGTCTTCGATGATCCCGGTGTTTCCCTGGCTGTTAAGAAGCAGCAGCCCTTTTCCATCGCCGATCCCAAGGGGAAGGCCGCTTCCTGTATACAGACGATGGTCAACAGGCTGGAAAAGGTGGATCCCCGGGAAGGCGGGGGTATGGGACGTTTTGTCCGAAAGCTGTTCGGCGGAGGAGAATAGGCCCGATTCCGGGAGCTTGACGGTAGACGCTTTTTAGAATAATCTAAGAGTGGGGAGATGATGCGTTTGTACGATAGAGTGAACATTAGATCCGTTATTATTGTCACTTCCCTGGCCGCCGTTATTTCGGTGGCTGCCGGGGGTATCGGCGGAGTACCCATGGGAACTCTGCTGATAAGGGCTCTGCTCTTTTCCCTGCTGTTCGCTCTGGGTACGGTTCTCGTCAATATTATTGTCGATACCTATTTACCCGAATTGAAGTTAAGTTCTGCTGGCCCCGACGAAACCGAAGGGGAGAACGAGGAGAACCGCGGACAGAATGTAAATATTGTCATGGATGACGGGGAAGAAGGATCTCCCGTCTCCTATGGCCAGGAGCAGGTTGACGGAGAAGAGGACGATTCGCTCGGTGACGGCGAAGGATATCCCTCCCGTGAAAGCGTACCGGTTTCGGAGCCGGCGGCCGGGAGCAGTGCCTTCGCTCAGGATAGGGAAAAGGGCGGAAGCAAGGCCCTTCCCGATATCGGGGTTTTCTCCTCCCTCGGCGATGATGAGGACGAACCGGAAGACCTGGATGATGGTGAGAGCGCTACCACCAGTAATATATCGTCGGGGTCCGGAAGTTCCCGATATTCTGCCATGCAGACGAATGATGAGGAAAAAATCGAGTATTTTCAAAATAATACCACCGCCGAAGAGTTGGCTAAAGGTGTAAGGACAATGCTAAAGAGTGATGAAAAGGGGTAGAATCACCGATGGATGAAAACATTATTAATGGTAAAGCGGAAAGTGAGCTCTGGTTGGAATATCGCAAGTCCAGGGATCTCTCTATACGTGACGCCATAATCACGCAATATGCGCCCCTTGTCAAATATGTGGCCGGAAAAGTGTCCGTCGGGATGCCCGCGAGTGTTGACTTTGACGATCTGGTAGGTTTCGGTGTTTTCGGACTAATGGACGCCATTGAGAAATTCGATCCCGAAAAGCACGTGAAATTCAAGACCTATGCCGTAACGAGAATCAGGGGCGCCATTTTTGACGAACTCCGTTCCATAGACTGGGTCCCCCGGTCCGTCCGGCAGAAGACCAGAGAGGTCGACGAAGCGGTCCAGAGGCTGGAATCCACCCTCGGCCGGGCGGCGACCGATGAGGAAATCGCCAGGGAGATGGATATGGAGCTGGACCAGTACAACCAGGTCCTGCTTAAGATATCCGGAACTTCCATGCTTTCCCTGAACGATGTCTGGTTTGCCGGAGATGACAACGATAAGATCTCCATCGCCGACAGTATCGAGTCTCCTTCAAGTCTGAGACCCGATTCCATCGCGGAAAGAGAAGAGATCAAGCGTGTTATTGTCGAGGCCATAAACGAATTGCCCGAGAAGGAGAAAAAGGTTCTCGTCCTCTACTATTATGAGGACCTCACCCTGAAGGAGATAGGGCAGGTTCTGGAAGTGACCGAGTCCCGTATTTCCCAGCTGCATACAAAGGCTATTTCCCGGCTCAGGGCAAAGCTGACAAATCTCAAGAAAGGGATTTTCTGATCATGGTAAACCTGGAAAAATTCCGAGACCGGATGTCTCTTCTCAGCGAAGAGGACAGGGAGCGGAACAGCATTCAGGTCTCCGGTGATACCCTTGAAGACGCCTTGAAACAGGCCGGTCTGGAACTGGATGTCAATCCCCGTTTCCTCGATTACGAAATCCTCGATAAGGGCAAGCGCTCCCTCCTGGGGAAAAATAAGAAGTGTCTTATCATCGCCTATGTCAGGGATAAGGTTGTCGATGACGACGGACTGCTCCAGGTTGTCAGCAAGAGACGCTCTTCCGCAGAGGTCAGGGAAGTCCTGACGCCGGTGAATGGCAGCTTTTCCCTTCGTCTGGCCAGGGACGGGGTCTACCTGAGCGTGACTGCACCCCGGAATGGAGGCGAGCCGGTTACCAGGGAAGAGATTCTGGAACGGATCGCCGAGAGAGAGGTCAGGGTAACCCATGAGGACCTCCTGGATGAGGCTCTGGAAAGGGGCGATGATGTTTATGTCCGCATCGGTGAATACGATTACAATCCCATAAACGATACGATGCTCACCATTTCCATCGAGGAAGAGGATATGAAGGTCTACATAACCGCCGTTCCCCCGGGAAGGGGAGGGAGCGATTACGGGGCCGATGATCTTACCGTCTTTTTTCAGAACAACGGTGTGGTTCACGGAATCATGGAGGATGCGGTAAGGGAATTTGAAAAGCATCCTGTTTATAGTCAGCCGATTCTCATGGCTCAGGGAACGCCTCCCGTTAACGGGAAGGATGCCAAGATCATATACAATTTTGAAGTGGATCCCACCCAGGTCAAGCTTAAGGAGAGAGTTGACGGTTCCATCAACTTCAAAGAGCTTAACCTCATACAGAATGTGGTGGAAGGCCAGCCTCTGGCCAGGAAGATTCCTCCCGAAGCGGGCAAGGACGGACGTACGGTCAAGGGGAAAATCCTTCCCGCCCGGGACGGCAGGGACAGGGAAATCGGCCTTGGCAAGAACGTATCCATCATAGATAACGGCCGTACCGTCATTGCCGCGGCCAGCGGACAGGTCATGCTTATCAGGGATAAGATTATCGTGGAAACGGTCATGGTCATTCCCGGTGATGTCAATATGCAGACCGGTAACGTCAACGCCCTGGGAGCCGTTATCGTCAAGGGGAACGTGGAGGACGGTTACGCCGTTACGGCCCAGGGTAATATTGAAGTTCTGGGTATCGTGGGTAAAGCCAATCTCACCTCCGGCGCGGATATCGTTGTGAAGAAGGGCATCAACGGAAGCGACGATGAAGAGCTGGGTTCCATAAAGGCGGGGAAATCGGTCTGGGCCAGTTTTATTCAGAATGCCCGCGTTGAAGCGGGTGAGCTTATCGTGGTGAGTGACGGAATCGTTAACAGCCACATCACCTGTCTCCATAAGATCCTCTGCCAGGGAAAGAGAGCCCAGATTGTGGGCGGCGTCATCCGGGCCTGTGAGGAGATCAACGCCTCTATTCTCGGCTCCCAGGGGGGAACCGAAACCATCCTCGAAGTGGGGTATGATCCCCGGTCCAAGGAAGAGCTTGAAACCATGCTCAAGAACAGAACCGCCTACGAGAATGAACTGACCGAAGTGGACAGGAATATCCAGGGTCTGATCAGGCAGAAGAAGATACAGAGAAAGAAGCTTTCCGCCGATAAGGAAAAGATGCTCATAGAGCTTAAGGACAGACATAACGACAGGGTCGCCCGCATAAAGGAGCTGGAAGAAGCTATCGCCAAGCGTGAGGAGTACCTGAACAGTCTGAAGAATGTGGGAAGAATTTCGGCCGGAAAATCGGTCCTTCCCGGTGTTAAAATTCGCATAAGGGACGCTGCCTACGATGTTACCAGACCTTTTGACCAGCCCGTAACGTTCCTCCAGGAAGATGGAGTAGTCAGAACCGCCGATTATGAAGAGATATCGGAGGAGCTGAGCAGGAGGTAGGTCATGGCCCTGACGCCGCTGGATTTACAGACTCTGTTCATAAAGATGAATGAAGTGAACAGGGAACAGGCTCATATCAAGGGAGCTGAGGCACAGGAACAGTCCCTGGAAGCCAAGAAGCTTGTGGATCAGGAAATTCAAAAGGACAGCTCCGTCAATCCCAGTGCCGAACAGGAGGAGATGGACAACCGGATCAAGGATAAGCAGGAGAAGGCCGGCGGAAATGAGCAGGAAGGCCATGAAAAGAAGAAAAAAAACGATAAGGAAGAGAAGGACGAGAAGGATAACCGTGAATATATCAGGGATCCGAATCTCGGACAGCATATAGATCTGATCGGCTAGGGGAACGCCGATGAGAGAGACAGGGAGGGAAAATGGGACAACTCACAATCATACTCGTTTTACTGGCCGTTCAGGTTCTGATGTTTCTCTATTTCCGTCTGCAGATACGGAAAGAGCTTTCCCGGGAGAACCGGATTGAAAATGTTCGCCGTGAGATTGAACAGCTGATCATCGAACTGGACAGCACGACGGATAGGAACGTCGCCATTCTGGAAGACAGGATCGAACTCCTCAAGGAGAAGGTCAAGGAGGGCGAGCGCATTATCCGCCTCATAGAAACGGAGGGGGAGAAAAGGGAGCGGATCGTCCCTCTTTATACGGAGCTCCGGGATAAACAGATGCCCCCCGAGACGGAAAGGGAAGTCCTGCCTGCCCAGGATATTATCAGCGTCACGCCCGCGGTGAATGATCTTGAAATCGAAGTCATTGACGGAAGGGAAAGGGCGCTGGAACTTTACAGGCAGGGTATGGATGCCTCGATGATCGCCTCTGCAACCGGTCTGCCCCGCGGAGAGGTGGATCTTATTATCTCATTGAATCAGAAAGGTTAGCCATGGAAGAAGCTCAGAAGTACAGGACCCAGTTTCTGGAAATTGCCGGGGAGATAGAGTTGAATCTTTCTCTCATACTGGAAGATTGGGATACCTTTTTGCAGAAAAAAGATGAGCTGGATGATCTCTACCGTATGATCCATTCCCTTAAATCGGGAGCCGCCTTTCTGGATATGGCCGACCTGGAACGGCGGGCCCATTTCGCCGAAGACGGGATCGAGGAGGTCCGGAAGGGGAAATCCGACGGCACTATGCTGAAAAGCTACCTGGACGGAATCCTCGACAGTCTGGGAGCCGATCTGGCTGAACCTCCCGTGCCCGAAGTCTTTACGCCGAGGGAAAAGCTGATCATGGAAAAAGCCCGGTCACGGGGAGAGAATGTTTACCGCGTTGTCTGCCGGATTGATCCTTCGGAGCCCATGAAAAAAGCCCGTGCTTTTCTTATTCAGAATAATCTTGAACTCTCCTTCAACGTAATAAAGGCCGTCCCTTCGCTGAGCGGTGAGGATGATTTTTCCCGTTTTACCCTCTATCTTTCCACCGAAGAGAGAAAAGATGCCGTCCGCCGGGCCGTCGACGTGGACAGGATCAATGAGATTCGTATCGAATCCTATTCCGGTAATGACGAAGATCCCGGTGAGGGGGACATCCTTACCGTCCGCAATGAGGCGAGGCGCCACCCGGTAAGTGTGGAGATGGACCGTCTTGACGAGATCAGGTATTATCTTGAAGAGATCGGTCGGTCCGGCGGAAAGGACAGACAGCGGCTGATTGCCCTGGCCGGTGGGATCAACCGGGTTTTAAAATCCCTTATGTATGAACCTCTCAGAACGATCGGTGACGGAGCCGATCTCTACCTGAGAAAACTGGCCGAACGGTACGGCAGGAAGGCGGATATGGTCGTTACCGGGGGGGATATGATGCTCTCCCTGGGATGGATTCAGCCTCTGACCGAAATTCTTCAGCAGCTGATCAGAAACAGTCTGACCCACGGCATCAGCGGTGAGGGGACGGTTCACCTATCCGGGATTGAAGACGGGGGAGAACGCATTATACGCTACTCCGATAACGGACGCGGTCTGGACCTTGAGAAAGTACGCCGTGCCGGTGAGCCGGGCGAATCCGTTACCGATATTCTCTGCCGGCCCGGTTTTTCCACTTCCGACCGTCCCGATACTCTTTCCGGCCGGGGGATCGGTTTGAATCTCGTCAGGCATAATACCGAGATGATCGGAGGCAAACTGACCGTTGAACACGACGGAGACGGGAAAAATCTGGCCTTCCTTATTCATCTGCCCCCTCCCGATGTTCTTCCCATTCTCCAGTTTCGGCTGGATGATCAGATCGCCACCCTTCCCCGCCATTTCATTGAGAAAGAGCTGGAACTGGACAAGAGGCAGTTAAAGCGGAACAGGAAAAACCGCTTTTTTTATCTTCACGAGGGAGTGCACATCCCCCTGTATGAACTTAACCGTCCTGTGAGAGGACTCGAAGCGATGCGCAGGGCGAATTTTGTCATCATCGTTTCCTATCTCACCAAAAGTTACGCCCTGTTAGCCGATGAACTGCTTCTGGAAAGCCGCGTGTCTCGACAAAACCTTGAGTCTATGTTATATATCGATCCTGCCCAACTGGAGGAAATTAATTGAAGAAAAACGTAAGTGCCGCCTTTTTTGATATCGATCATACTTTGACAAGGCACTCTACAGCCATCCGTTGCATCATGGCCAACCTGATTAAGTTTAATGTACCCATCCGATTCTGTCTTTCCATTGTGGGACCCTATTTCAAATATAAAAAGGGAACTATGAATTTACAAAACTGCGACAGTATGATGAAGGGAATGGACGGCATAGCAAAGAAAGATCTGGATGCCATGGCTTCCCTGAGTTTTGAAAAATTCCATGAAAAAGATCTCTATGAAGAGATGATTGAGCTTATCGGCGAATATAAAAATGCCGGAATTCCCGTTATTCTCGCCACTTCCAGTCCCCGCTTCGTGGTGGAACCCTACTATCGTTATCTCGATGCGGATCATCTCATCTGTACGGAACTGGCCTTTGACGAGAAGGAAGTCACCAGCGGCAAATTCGACGGCAAGGTTGCCTTTGATTCGGGGAAAAAAGAGCTGGTGAAGGACTATATGGTCAAAATGGGGTATGAAGCGGCCGATTGCGCTTTCTATTCCGATTCCATTCATGATCTTCCCACATTGAAGATGGTGGGCTCCCCCGTGGCGGTCAATCCCGACCGGGAATTAAAGGCCCGTGCCGGGGAGTGGGGCTGGGACATACTGGAGTATAATAAATAACTCCTTTCCCTAAGAATCCCCGTACTGGTCGTATATTTTTTTTATCTCTTTCAGAGATTCAAGAAAACATCTGTAAACCTTCGGGTCGAACTGTTCCAGCATGGATTTCTCTATGATATCCAGAGCCTGTTCTATGCTGAAAGCCTCCTTATAGGGTCTGTGGGACGTCAGGGCATCAAACACGTCCGCCATGGAAACTATCCGTCCCGCCAGTGGAATCTCTTCTCCCTTGAGGCCCCGGGGGTAACCGGTGCCGTCATATTTTTCATGATGGCCGCTGATGATCTCGACGGCCGTGTTAAGGGCGGGAATGGAGAAAGAGCGGGACATACGCCGGTTTATCTCTTCAATCACTTTTTCACCGATGGTAACATGGCCCTTCATCACGTCCATCTCCTCCCGGGTCAGGGAGCCTTCCTTGAGGAGTATGTTATCCGGTATTCCCACCTTGCCTATATCATGCAGGGGAGAGTACCAGAAAATTTCCCGGATGAATTTCGGGGTCTGTCTTTCATAGAGTTCGCTGTATTTCTTGGCAATGATATAGGAATAACGGGACATCCGGCTGATATGCTGGGCTGTCTCATTATCCTTTCTATTCATCAGCGTCACGAATGACTGGGACGTATCGGCAATAACGTTCTGAAGAATGTATTCGATATAAAGTTTCTGTTTGAGCAGATCTATGATCCTCTTGGCGTAGGTGGCCTGTTCTTCATTATAGGCAGTCAACTCGCGGCTGGAGAAAAATACGAAACCGATGCATCTGCTCTGAAAAAACATGGGAATGGTTATGCTGGAGCGCAGCCCTTCGCGCAGAACAAGTTCTGTGGAGATGCTTTCTTTCCTGCTGCGGTAATACTCGGGAAGATCGTTGATGATGCGGAAACTCTGAGAGGCGGCCACAGCTCCCAGGGATGTCTTATCAAGGGAGAGGGTAAACCCCTGTTCCAGATGGACGTTGTTGTACGCCGAATAAAAAGTTTCCGCGATGACATTTCTGTCTTCATTCAGGAATGCCAGAGCAACCCTGTCGCAGGGCATTCGTACGGAAACAAGGGAGTAGACATACTCTATGATGTCGTCCAGACTTCCGAATACCGACAAATCACGAATCCGTTTATTGAATTCGATGCTCCGGTTAATTTCAAGAATGTAGTTGAAGAAGTGCTGCGACTCCTTTATCGGCGAGCGGTAGTCCATCTCCGGGCTCTGATTGCGGAGAATATGATCTATGTCTACCAGCCCCATCCTTATGTCATCCATGAAGCGGAGATTATTCCTCCGCCACCGTATATGTTCCCACATGTTGAAAATGGAAAACAGGGCAGAGAGAATGAGTTCTGCCCATATTATCTGAAAGGTCTTCGTCCTGAAACTGATCATATTCTTTCGTAAAGTGATGACAAAGAGAGCCACCTCGTCGTAATAGGCTTGCAGTTCCTCTCTGTTTTCATATAAGGGCATAGGAAACTCCTTATCCTTTATAAGAAAGTAGTACAGGTGATGAACATCCTTCGTAATATCATCTATGGTCTTCAGCACTTCCGTTCCCGGGTTATGTTTGAGATCTTCGTTGATCTGCGCATTCAGGAGAACGATGAGGTGATTTACCTTATAGGTGACACTCCGACTCTGGTCCTCCATTCTGTTATAGAAATAGCTGGAAAAATATATGAGAATGACAGCTATCAGAATGACAATGAAATTCAGAAAAGAGAAGAGAAAAAGACGTTTAGTACCTTTTTTTATACTGATATTTTGAGTTTTGAAATTCATTTATAAACCACTTTCTATAGGGGAAGTGTTACTTTTAAACCTGTCTTTTCAGATAGCTGGAAAAGGCTTCCACCTTTGTTTCTACCAGACCTCTGGCTTCTGCAGAGGATATGAACAGCTTGAACTTGGCAAAACCCAGATCCCGGGTATTCACTTTTTTCTCTTTCAGCCTGGAGGAGAGAACGGAATAGCGGTGGAAATCGGGAGCTCCTCCGTTATCAAGCTCGGTGAGCGTTTCAATGAGTATGCGGAAAGCTCCCTGGAGAGATCCCTTATCCCTGTTTTTCTCATAACCCGTACCGGGAAGGATTTCCGTTCCCTTTTCATACTCATGCATGGTCACGTAACCCGCTTTGACCGCGGCGGCGATAAAGTTGCTCCACTGGCGGAATCCGAGCTTTTTCTCGTCAAATCCCCGGTTGAGGATCTTCATCTGTACTTTGACGGTTCCCATGTTACAGGTCTTCTGCTCCCGGTGAAGCTGGGCGGCCGATTCGGCGAGCCTTTCATACCAGTACTCTCTGTTGTTGTTGATGCGGGTGTCGCTGGCGTTATTCTGTTCGTCCTCGGAGGAATCGTCATCATCGTCGTCCGGTCTCAGTTCCCGGTAATCCTTGAAACTGTCGGCCTGTTCGAGAAGATCCTTGGCGGCGGTCTTGAAATCGCAGACAATATGGATCTCCTTACCCGATTTCCTGAGAGACCGGAGGAGGGGACGGAAATCGCTGTCTCCGGTTATCAGAATGAAAGTGTCTATATGCTGATAAAACCGCAGAAGATCGAAGGCGTCCGATACAAGCTGCATATCGGAACCGTTTTTATTGCTTCTTACCTTTTTATAGGGTACGTGAAGCATAAAAAAGTTATAAGTAGCCAGAATGGGACCGAGGGAACGGAATCCGGGCTTGCTCCAGTCGGCGTAGGCGTAAGAGGTGACGACTCTGCCCAGTGATTCGGCATAATCCATAAGGGACTGAACAAAGAGATTATCAGTGCTGCCCGGTGTAACGTTTTCTATATCCCATAAAATTGCAATATTCTTATCCATAAAAATACTATAGTCTTTTAAGTGACAACAATCAACTATTTACCTGTGCTTGTCAAAGAAAGAGGGGGCGTATATAGTGGTTTCATGTCCCGATTTTTTACCCGGCCTTTTTACAGAACCATCATCGCTCTTCTCTGCTGTGCGCTCTGGGGCAGCGCCTTTCCCGCCCTGAAGATAGGCTACGGGGAGTTCCAGCTGGCCCCCGATGACAGGGGAGGGCTTATCCTGATGGCGGGCTGCCGCTTTCTGACGGCCTCTCTGCTGCTTCTTGCCTTCGGAAGGGTCATGGCTTTCGGAAGAAAAAGGGAAGAACGGACCCCACTGGGGCCCTCTCTCTGGGGCGCCCTGTTCCTCATTGGTCTCACCCAGACAACCTTCCAGTATTTCTTCTTCTATTCCGGTGTGGCGATCACTCCCGGAACGGTCGCTTCGGTGGTCAACTCCTCCCGCGTCTTCTTTATACTGATTCTGGCGCACCTGTTTTTTCATGACGACCGCATCAACCTCAGAAAGGCCCTGGGGGTCATCCTGGGCATGGGGGGAATATTCATGGCCAACAGGGGAGCAGGGGGCAGCGGTTTTCTGACGACAGGAGTTCTTTTCATACTGGCCGCCGCCCTGTCCGGATCGGCCGGAGGGATAATGGTGAAAAAAGTTTCCGGCCGGGTCTCTCCCTATTTCCTTACGGGAATTCAGCTTCTTTTCGGTTCCCTCCTTCTACTGCTTCTGACCCTGGCCGTTCCCCCCGATGCTCCCTTCGTGCTAACGGTCAAAGGGGTGGTTATCTTCTTCTACACGGCTTTTCTCTCGGCCGTGGCCTTTGTCCTCTGGAGTTATCTGCTTAAATACAACCGGGCCGGTGAGATCGGGGTCTACCTTTTTGCCATACCCCTTTTCGGAACGGTTTTCTCCGTCATCTTTCTTTCCGAACCCTTTACGGCCGACCTGGTTTTCTCCCTTCTTCTGGTAAGTGCGGGAATCATACTGGTAAATCTAAATTCTTCCCGCAGAAAGCCGAAAATATAACCATAGGGGGGGCGATTCCCCGCCTGCGGGAGATATTAATGGGCTTAGAAAAACTGGAATCGATCAAAGGAAAATCCCTGGCCGTTGCCTCGGGAAAGGGCGGTGTCGGAAAAACCATGACCAGCACCAACCTGGCGATCTATCTGGCGCAGAAAGGGCACCGGGTAGGATTGATCGATGCCGATCCCCTGTCGGACATTACCACTCTGCTGGACGTACAGGAAAAGGAGAGCCGCCTCCCCCCCCTTGACAGGCTGGCTACACTCGATGACGGCGTCATCAGTATTATCCACAATCTCGACCTGATCTTTCCCCAGTCCAAGAAGGGGCCGGAGGATGTCTCCCTCCTGCTGGGGAAGCTCTATGATGATTTTGCCGAAGAAGTGGATAAGCGTTACGATTTCCTCCTCTTCGACATGCCTGCCGGGGTTCATGACAGGGACAGCATGGAATACCTGGACAGGATGAATCAGATCCTCATTGTCACCAATCCGGAGCCCACCGCCCATGTCTCCGCCGGAGGCTATATGAAAAAGGCCCGGGACAGCAAGAACCGCCGGGAATTTCTCATCTGGCACAATAAATACACAGAAGCGGCGGACACGGGCTTCAATCCCACCGATGTGGTGGGGAACTACAATAGAAACGTTCCCGAAGAGGACAGGCTGGAGCAGATAAGGACAATAGATGTGGCGCGCATACTTCCCGATCCCACTCTGGACCTTCTGCGGAGCGATCCCTCCATCCGCCTGAATATCCTCAGAAATATCATCGATAATCTCCAGGTCATGCTGGAACTGAGTCTGCCCATCCCCCCGGCGAAAAGTGTCGTCGGAGCCAAGGGGTACCGGGTCATACGCTACTATATCAAAAAGCATCCCCAGATCAAGGAGCCCGGCTCCTATGTGGACGATCTGGAATCCTATCTGTTCTCCCTCATGGGAAAAGCGGCGGGGGGAAATTTCTTCCAGAAAGAGCAGAGGGAGGAGGTTCTCGCCTATATCGGAAGAATCCAGGAAACTCCCCTCCGCAGGGAGATGGTCAGCGCCTACCGGATGATCATGGCCAGGCTTGCAGAGCTGGAAAACGCGGAACGGCTGTTTTCCTCCGGAGCCGAGAACAGTCTGGGCGATGCTTTCCATTATGTGGACAGAATTCTTGTCCAGTTCCTCTCGGCCTGCGCCCGGGATATCGACAGAATGCCCCTTCTGAAGAACATGGCGGCCATGCTTCTTTTTAATTTCACCCTTCTGAAGCTCTTCCAGTCCGAGACGGTCCATAAGCTTGTCATGGATTTTATCCCCATGCGTTCCGACGGTCGGGGCCAGCAGGTCAGGGACCGGCACCGTCAGATCATTAATCTGGTTCGGAACGATTCGGTTTACAAGAGAAAGTATCTCGAACTGGTTAAAATGCTGAGACCCGTCATGGAGAGGCAGCTGGCCCAGATAGTCACGGCTTTCGGCTTAAAATCCCTGCTCTTTATGGAGAGTCACGGGAAGGTGAACCGTTCGGCCTATATCAAGCTGTTCAGCAATTTTCTCCATGAGACCATATACAGCGGGCTGGGCGTCACCGTGGGATTCAAATACCGTCCGGTTTCCGTTTCTTTCAGAAAGGGCGCCGATTTCATAATACACCACATGAACCGTTAAGGAGGCCTGAAAATGGCAGTAGGAACAAAAAAACGTTACTCCCTCCAGGGAGCCCTTACCAATTCCACCTGGATTGAGAGCAATATGGCCGTGGGGGAGATTTTCGACCATCTGACCCAGTTCTATTCCCTGGTTTACGAGGGAATGTCGCCCGTATCCCCGGAGTTCACCGATTTCGGCTTTGATCATATAGAGCTGATCATCTCAGAGGAGTACAAGAGGCAGCTGAGCGACGCCATGGTAGAGACAAAGCGTCTGGTGGATAATTACATGTTAAAAGCCGGCTTCCCCTGTGTTATGGAGTTTTTCGGAGGTACCTCGCCTCAATCTGCCTGACGTTTTTTATGGATTTGCGGAGCCAGGAGAGATAGAGGTCTCTCTTCTCCTCATCTCCCAGGCGCCAGTCCGTTTCCAGTTTCTCCAGCTTGTTCCGCAGGGTATACAGAATAATGGCGCACGATGCGGAGATATTGAAGCTTTCCACAAAACCCACCATGGGAATCTTGAGAAACTCATCGGCCTCTTCTTTGACCAGATCGCTGATTCCGTGCATTTCCGTGCCGAATACAATGGCCGCCTTTCCCCGGGAAAGATCCGTCTCATCCAGTTCATACCCTCCCGGATGGGGGGAGGTGGCGATAATGCGGTATCCCCGTTCCTTAAGGGAGCGAAGGGCCGCCACCGTGTTGTTCTCTTCTTTGTTATAGCGGTTGATCGTCAGCCACTGGGCCGTTCCCAGGTCTACGTCGGCATTGGTTTTCCAGTTGTTGCTGTTCTCGATAATATGGACATCCTGTATCCCCAGGGCGTCGCAGTGGCGCAGAACGGCGCTGGCGTTCATGGGCTGGAATATATTTTCCATTACCACCGTAAGCTGACGGGTCCGGTTGTCCAGCACCCGGGCCATTTTGTCTCTTCTGTTCTCTGTTACGAAGCCTTCCAGATAGGCTATGATCTCTTCCCTTTCATCTCTTTCCATCTACTTCTTGAATTTCTCCAGTATATTTGTGACATTGGCGGCTGTACCGGCAATGAATTGGTTCAGTTCCTCCGGCGTTCGGGCCATGGATTCCTTGGGCCCGGGAAAATTCTCCGTGGCTTCGGCAAAATTGTTCCCGTTGATGAAGCCGGGGATGGCCGTGAAGGGCGTATAGTTCCCAAGCGGCCCCAGAAGAATATAGGCATCGCAAAATTCCTTCAGTTTATGGCTGTTCTTCGTTCCCAGTGAGCCGGGAGCTGCGGGCAATTCCCCGAAGGGTGTTCCCTCTGTCAGAAAACCGAAGGAACGGTCAGAACCTTCGTATTTCTCCATAAAAGAATCCAGTACGCCGCCCAGGGGGTAATCGATGCCGTATTTGGAATTCTTAACCGTCCAGGGGGCATGGATGAACAGAGTGCAGCTTGTGACGCCTTCCATCTGTCTGACAAGCCAGGCCGTCCTTTCCGTATCATCGGGAAAGCCGTTTTCTATCATGTTTTCCCGGTAGGATTCCAACTGCAGAGTGGCCAGGGCGTTCTGAAAACCCGTATAGACAAGCCCTTTTCGGCCCGGTTCAATGATTTCCTTTTTAATGACCTCTGCCATATACGTATCGGGCACACCGGCGGCATAGACACGGTGGATGACGGCGGGATCTTCCGAGTCTTTACCCGTCTGTATCACCGACCAGTTCTGCCGGGGACTCAGGCCGATAAGGCGCAGCCCTTCGGCTTCATTAACGCTCCGGTTGATATTCCATACGGCTTTCATCATATCCAGGTATTCCCTGTATCCGTTCATCACAAGATTGTGAAAGAGGAGCTCTCTGGCAAGGGATTCGTCAAATTCGGGGGCGGAAAGGAGAGCGTCGATCTCTTCCTGGTCTTCGTAATTCAGAAAGAAAACACCCAGCCGGGTTACCCCCGCGTCTCCCATGTCGGGCAGAAGGCCCGTGACAAAAGCAGCTGTTTCATGATATTTACCCGGCTCACCTATGAAGGTTATCTGGTGATCCGTCAGAAGGGACATCAGAATCTCTTCGGGGGTCATATCGTGTTCAGAACGATAGTCGATCAGTCGTTCGATTGTCTGTTTGGAAGCTCCCGGTCTGTCCAGAGAGTTCCTTTTGAAAAAAGGAACAATGACAAACCCGATGATAAAAACTACCATTACTATGGTAAAGGGCATATTTCTTTGTCTCATACCCGGAAAAGTATCCCTTATCTTGGGGAAACAGTCAAGGGAAGGATAAACAGCCTCTTACGGGTTAATAACCAGAATAGGCAGAGTCCCAGGGGATGGTGTAATCTATGCTATTTCCCAGCCTGTCCATAACTTCATCATCGTGGTAGAGAAGGGGCGCGGCGTCGGCCCGGTAGGATTTCCCGTCGTAGGTATAGCGGACAGCCTGATGATGGCGTGACTTGAGGGAGTAGGGCGTGCCGCCCCTCTTGTCGGTCATATCGATAGAACCGTTGCAGCAGCAGAGGTAAACAGATTCGGGGGATTCCACTTTTACGAAAAAAGCCGTTCCCCTGATTCCTGCCGTCGACAGGGCTGTCGTAAGCGTAAAACCGCCGTCGTCCAGAAGGAGGGCATCAAGTTTTTCCAGGAGCAGGGCCATCTGCCCCTTCTCCAGTTGGATATTTCCCCTGCCGGAGCCGATGTCCAGCCGGGTAACCGTATCGGGACCGATGCGGAAAATATTTTTATCGGCAAAACGGATTTCGCAGAAACCGGCAGGACCAGTCGTCACAGAGGAACCGGCGGGGACATCCTGCCCCAGGGAAGCCGTTTCATTATTGATTTTTACCTCACCTTCGATATACACCGTCTTCATGATCACCTTCTCCGGGACAGCCGGGGACGTGTCGCTTTTCCCTTCTGCCTGAAGGGACAGGGCGAAAATCGTCAGGAGCAGCAGGTAAAATCCTTTTGGCACTAGTTTTCTTCCTTATTCCATCCCTTGATAAGCATAAGTACAATCACGGAGAGCATAGACAAGGTCATCAGTAAAAACATATTATCCTTTCCTTTTTACTTGATATCTTCTACTTTATCGGCCATAAATATGGCAGGAATGTGGCAGGAATGATTATTTTTTATGATTGTCCTGTGTTTTTTCTATAAACGGAACAGACCCTGAGGGTCTTTTCTCCTTCACCCGATTAGGGAGATATCCCCGGCGAGAAGCAGCCGCTTCGGCACATTTTACCCGATCAGGACCGGGGGGCGCTGGAAATTTCATTCCGTGACGGATAGAATGGGGGCAGGAGAATACATGTGACTATCCATATTGATATGACGGCCGCCGAACAGTCTGTTCAGATCTGCGGCATCCTGAGAAAGGGGAGTACCGTTCCCTCTTCGGCATGGAGATCCTTATACCGGACGGAGGGGGTCAAGACCCTGACAGAAAGCGGTTTCAGGAAGAATCGGGAAATCAGAGTTTATCTTGAGTCTTTGGGGAGGGAGGGCGAAGAACGGACCCTGCCCGATTCTCATGGGCTGGAAACTTTGAAGAACGGGGCGGAGGAAGCGGGCCGGGAGGTCATCTCAGAAGCCGCGCACTGGCTGACCCCTGCAGCCGGCGGGAAAGACGTCACCATCTGCCTGGCCCTTTTCGGCGACGGCGCGGAAGACTCCGATCCCCCGGTGATGGATGCCTCCTACGCCTGCTCCCTCGGTCCGGCGGATCTGAAGAGACAGGTGGCTAAACTGATTCTTACCTGCCTTCTGAAAAGGCATCAGAATCTGGAAAGATATTACCTTAAGAATTTTCTTCCCATAAGACGGCATATGGATTTTATTTATGCCCTGTGGGAAATACAGATCAACGGCCTGGTTTCCCTGCTTGCAGAGGAGGATGTCAAGGGGGAGGAAGACTTCTCTGCCATGGAGACTCTTCTGGCGGCCGCCGCCCGGGCGGACCGGAAGGGACTGGTTCAGCTGGGCAGACAGTTCCGGGAGGAAGTTGACACAGAGGCCGCGGGCAGGAACTTATACCGCCGGTGGGAAGGGGATCCGGAAGCTATCGGTGATACTCTGGCAAAACCGACGGCTCCCTTTCTTCTCTTGAGGCGGAAGGGGGAGGACATCTTCAGTCCAGAGGCCTCCTTTTTTCTGGATCAGCTTGATTCTCTGCTCTCCTGATTTCATCCGGGCAGGCCGTTCAAGCGATAACGCTTGTCCCCTGATAAGACATGGGCTATAATAGGGACCGATGGGGAAATTGAAACTACGGGAAGTTATCTTCAAAGCAAGAAAACTGATGGAAAACGGGGAGTACCGCAAGGCATTCGATCTGGTTATCGATGTGCCGGCCGAAGACGCCCGCGACCTTTTTAACAAAGTGGCCTGTCTGACCGACATAGGTTTTGTCCTCAGGGACGAGAAGGTGCTGCGCTACGGAATTTATCTCCTGGAAAACCACGGAGAGGAAATCGCCCTCGTTCCGGAGTATACTCCCTTTGTTTATATCAATCTGGCCAATCAGTATGCCAATATGGGAGCCCTATACTCCTATAATGACGATTTCTGGTCCTTCTACCGGGAAAGCGAACTGGACAGGGCGAAGAACTGTTACCTGAAAGCACTGGAAGCGGATGACCTTAAGCCCGCCCTCAAGGGGGAAATCTACGGGAATCTGGCATCGGTCTATCTGAATCTGGGCCGGCGCTGGGAAGCCCTGGAGTGCTACGAGCACGCCTTGAGCCAGAGGGAAACGGACAGGCATTTTCTGGAGAAGAAATGCTCCCTCATGCTGGAAATGGCCCATTTTAACGATGAGAACCGTCAGATCCTTTTCAGGGAAGTGTTCGCCAGGGCCCGGGAGGTCATGGCCGACAGGGAGGATTACGACCGGCAGGAGCGTTTCAAGGCCATGATCTCCTACCTCGAAGGAATCCTGAGCGGAGAAGAGAAGGAAGAGGAGGGTATTTATCCTTCCGGAACCCTGGAAACGGAGGACTCCTTTCACCACTACTATGTGGGATTCTGCGTGAAAAAACGCCTATACGTGAATATCTGCAGCTTCTGCTGCCGCTGCGACTTCTCCGTGGGGGACCGGGCCGTTTTCGATTCCCGCCGCTTCCAGCTGCAGAGGGGAGAGGGGAACTACTACAAGCTGGTTTCCGGCTTCAACCGACTGAAGGAGCGGTTCATGGCGGGCCGTTATCTTCTAGGACTGGCGGGATTTGAAGAGGGCAGTCTGGCCTTTGCCGAAATGATGGCTCCCCGGGCGAAACTGAGAGAATACAAAGAGCGGAGTCTGAACGAAACCCTGTGCGAGACGGCCTTCATGACGGGATGGGAGATCATCGAAAGCATTGGGCCTCTCCTCTCCCTCTTCCTCGATGGGAAGAGCCATTTTTCCGGAACTCTGGGAGATCTTTTTGACCAGGAGGGCCCCTTTATGGAGTCCATCCGCATGGAGAGGCACCCGGCTCTTCATGCCATCTATAATATTTATTATGATCTGACAAGGGGAATATACCGTTATCTTTTTCATATGAACGGTACGCTGAGGAGGCCTTTTACCGATGAACTCTCCCTGGAAACCTATCCCAGACGGGGGCAGCTGGAAAGCACCATCCTCCTGTACAGGAATCTGAGGAACATCATTATCTACCTCATGTCCCTTTTCGACAGCCGGGAGACCGAGTGGCACGGGGAAGCGGATTTCCAGCTCTTTTCTTTTCACCTCCCCGATTCTCTAATCTACAGGTAGGCGTAGAGGTTTCTTTTCCCGGGAGAAGGGAGGGGCCGTTTCTATCCGGCAGCCGGGGGAAGAAGAAAAAACTTGATTGCCCTGTGGTTTTACTGTAAAATCAGGTTAATGAAAAAAGCATCCCTACCGATTAAAATCCTCTTTATAATGCATCGGGTGTTTTTGGCCTTGTTTTATCTGCTGTTGCGGCTTACCGTCGGCACTTTTATCCGGATCAAATATCATCCCCGTTACATCAAACCGAAAGAAGTGGGCCGCCTGCGTACGCCCTATATCGTTCTGGCCGACCATGTCCATATCATGGATCCCTTTTTCAACGGACTGGGACTGCGGCCCGTGATCCACTGGGTGGCGGCGGACGCCAACTTCCGCACCCCCTTTATGAAGTTCGTCATGACCTTTCTTGCCGGCGCGATCGCCAAAACCAAGAACCGCTCCGACCTGGTCACCCTGAGCCGCATGAAGCTCCTTGCCGATCTGGGCTGTGTCATCGGCGTCTATCAGGAGGGGGAACGAAGCTGGGACGGGGTGGGACTGCCGGCGGTTCCGGGAACGGACAAACTGATCCGGTTTCTTAAGATCCCCGTGGTCTACGCCCATCTGGAAGGGGCGTATCTGGACCATCCCCGCTGGTCCTGGTCCCGGAACAAAGGAAAAATCACCGTACGCTATGAGCTGCTAATCGGCCGGGACGAGGTGGAGAATCTGCCCCTTTCGGAGATCAGAAAGCGCATGGAAAGGGCCGGCGCCTACGATGAGTGGGCCCTGAGCCGCAAGGAGGATTTCCGTTTTCCCGGCCGGAAAAGGGCGGAGAACTGCGAACTGGTCTGCTTTACCTGCCCTGGCTGTCACTCGGTAAATACCATACGCTCCGGGGGGAATGATTTCCGCTGCTCCCATTGTGGTCTGGAAGGGCGCGTGGATGACCGCATGCGGTTCATCTGGCCGGAGGGGAGCCGGGCGGTCCTTCCGGTAGACAGGAGATTCGAAACCGTCAGGGAATGGAATCTCTGGCAGATCGCCTATTATCGGGGGATAATAGACGGCGGTGATTTTTCCGGGCATCTCTTCTGGGAAAACCGGGGAACGGTGAAACTGACCCGGGGGAAAAAGGGGCGTTCCATGCAGAACGAAGGCATCGGCACGGCCCGGTTTTTCGGCGACCGGATCGAGTTTGAATCGGAGAAAAAATCTTTGGTGATGCCTTTGGATGAGATTGTCGGCTTCAGCGTATTCAAGCAGTTTTATACGGAATTCTACCATGACCATCTCCTCTACAGATTCACTTTCACCGAAAGATCCGTGTCGGGATATAAATGGTTGATGCTTTTCAGACTAATATCGGAATATAACAGGGAGAGAGACCGGAACGGTGTTTCGGAAGGGTGAGTATGGGGAACAGCAACGCAGTATTGGTAATCAGGCGGATATCGCAGGCGATCGTATATAATCTGGCGAGGCTCATTGTGCTCATCCCGTTTTTCATTATTTTCAAGGTTAAGATTTCCTGGTCCCGTGACTACAGGAAAATACGAGGTCCCTACGTGGTTTTCGGCCAGCATCAGCTGGCCTGGGATCCGGTTCTGATTACCCTGGGGGGAAAGCATGCTCCCCACTGGGTCGCCACCGATGCCATATTCCGTAAAAAGGGGCTCGGATGGATCATGAGGAACCTGTGCGCCTGCATTCCCACCACGAAGAATATGTCCGATATGGAGACGATCAAGCTGATACGCATGTTTGCTGCCCTCGGCGGCCGTATCGGGATTTTCCCCGAGGGACAGCAGACCTGGGACGGGCGGGGGCTTCCCCCCGTACCGGGAACGGCCAAGCTGCTCCGTTTTCTCAAGCTGCCCGTGGTTTTCGTCTATTCCGAGGGTGCCTATCTCTCCAAAGCCCGCTGGAACTGGGGCCATAACCGAAGGCCCATCTACCTGCGCTATGAAGTGGGAATCACCGGTGAAGAGATCGCTTCCATGAAACTTTCCGAGATAGAGTACCGGCTGAACCGCTTTCTCGATTATGATGAGTATGCCGTTCAGAAAGAGAAGATGGTTCCCCTTTCCGGAGAGAAACGGGCCGAAAACATGGAGCTTACCCTGTTCACCTGTCCCCAGTGTGAAAAAATGGGTACCCTGGCTTCCGAAGGAAACCGCCTGGGCTGTACGTCCTGCGGTTTCCATGTGGATGTGGACCGCTACGGGTTCTTCGACTGGGGCGAGGGAAAAAAGTACTTCGAGTATATGTACCACTGGAATGAGTGGCAGCAGAAGCATCTCAGGGATATGGCCTTTGAGGCTCTGGAAGAAAAGAGTGCCAAACCTCTGCTGGAAGACAGCGATGTCTGGCTGAGAACGGGACATAGGCGGAGGCCTCTGGCCCGGGTCGCCAACGGAAGTACCCGGTTCTATACGGACCGAATCGAGTTCATTCCCGCCGAGGGGGAGCCGATCACCTTCATCCTGAGCGGGATTACGGGCTTGAATGTCTTCAAGCAGCATTTCCTTGAGTTCCACTATAAGCAGAAGCTGTACCGGCTGGACTTTGAGGGAAAATCCACCTCGGGATACAAGTGGATGTGCCTTTTCTATATACTGCTGGCTCTTGGTAAGGACGTGAAGGTTCTATAACGGGCGGGCAATTTTAGCCAGTTTCCTGTGGTAGGTCTCCAGCATATCCTTTTCGAAGGCCTCGTTAGAAGGGTAGCTGCGGCCGAAAACCGGTTCCCATAGGGCCATGTCCTCCATGCAGAGATAGAAAAAGAGATCCTTACCGTGCCATTCGCCGAAGGAATCATAGGCATGGCGGAAGAGCTGTTCCTTGATTTCCAGGGGATAGGAAAACTTGCCCGCCGTCTCTTCCAGGGGCATTCTGAGTATCTGGCTGGAAAAGGAGCGGCTGCGGATCTTTTTCAGGACGGGTTTTATGAAAGTGAGGGTGCCGAAGGAGATCTGAACCAGTTCTTCCGGTGAAAAGAGGGAAACGACCTTTTCAAAAAGAGCGGAGTAATCTTCTTTCCAGTTCCTGTAATACACCATGGGATGGAAATGAAACCCCACGGGCAGATTCATATCGGCGGCGGTCCTGGCTGCCTTCATCCGTCTTTCCAGGGTGGCCGTGCCCCTTTCCTCGTTTTTAATGACCGCCGGAGGGTTCAGGGACCAGGTAAAAAGAATATTGGGAGGAATCGCTTCCCGGTTATCTGTTATCCAGCCCAGGTTGTCCGATTTGCTTTTCATCTCCAGTATGACCTGGGGGTTACGCCGTGCGAAGCGAGCCAGTTCTTCAAGGAGTCCCTGGCCGTTTCCTGTGGGATGATTCCCCCACATAAGGGAATCGGAAGACTGACCCGTGCCTATATGGTAGATCTTATCCTTCACAAGGGTCTTTTCCAGATCTTCGAGTTTTTCCCGGAGATTCCCGTGAAAAGATATTTTCCCCTGGGAATAAAAGGACTGGATGGAACAGTAGGAGCAGTCGAATCCGCACCGGAAGACCGCATCAAGGGTCATCAGATTACAGCATCTGGTCTTTTCCGAGGCCACAGGACAGGAACCCAGTATATTTCTTGTATCCTCTATCCTCTCAAATTCCGTTTTTGCGGGAGAAAAGGGCTTTCTGTCCTCCGGCCAGAGGGGACCGTCTTTCTTGGCCCGGAGCCACTTTTCTTCAATGGGAGCCAGCGCAGCCTTTCGCAGATCCTTTCCTTTCAGTTTTTCGGAAGGAGTCCTCCACCAATCCCGCAGGGGGGGGAAATCCCACTGGGCCAGTTCTCCCAGCCAGAGTTTAAGTTTTTCCTGTTCTCCGAAGGTAAAAGGGTAGAGGGGCAAAAGGTATTCAAGGTCTTCCTTAACATCTCGCATGGCCCCAGTGTAGTCAATCCGGCCTATCCCTTCAAGGGGAAAAAGAGCCGCCGGGCACATTTGCCCCCGGGCCGGCCGGGGAAGCTTCCGTTTATATTTGGACTTTTATATATAAATGTGTTAAATTTGAAGATAGGGAGGAGAGCGTGTTTGAATCTATACATGAACACCTCTGACTAAGTTAAAAAATGCCTTTGGAAATTCAGTTTTTAGGAAATTCATCATTCGCGATAATAGGGGGAGCCGCTGTCTACATTGATCCCTGGAGGCTGGGACAGCTGGAGATAGGCGCGGATTTCATTCTCGTCAGCCATGATCACCATCACCATTTCTCTCCCATGGATATTGAGAGAATCGGCGTGCCGAGCACCCGGGTACTGGGCCCCTCCCAGGTCATAGAGAGTCTGGAAAACGGACAGGGCAAGGTTCTTCTGCCGGACAGGGAAATCCTGGATACCCATGTCAGAATCAAAGGGGTCCCCGCCTATAACCGCCGTTCGGAAAGGCACAAGAAGAGCGACAAGGGATTGGGCTTTATTATTGAGATCCGCGGCAAGAGGATCTACTATGCCGGAGATACGGACTATATCGCCGAGATGGAGAACCTCGGACCGATAGATGTCGCCCTGCTTCCCGTGGGAGGCGGATCCGTTATGGGAGTAAGAGAAGCAGTTCAGGCCGTCAAGGTCATTAAGCCTAAATTGGTAATACCCTACCATTACGGAGACAGCGAGTCGACCATGCTTGCCGGAGAGTCCTTCGCGTCCCAGGCTAACTGTATTGTCAGGGTTCTGATTCCCGGCGACAAGGTTACGCTGGTTTAGAGCGCTATGTCGGAACTGTTAACTCATTTTAAAAAAAATCCCCTTATGGCAGCCTGTAATCTGGATAACATGGAAGAAGCCGCCGGCAGCAGAGCGTCAATCATCCTGCTCATGAAGTGCTCCCTCAATCAGCTGATCAAGCCGGATTTTCCGGGAAAATGCGGGGACAAACCTCTATTCCTCCATGCCGATATGATCAAAGGGCTGTCGGGGGACAGGGAGTCGATACGATTCCTCCGGGATTTCATCCGTCCCGCCGGTCTCGTTTCCACCCGGGGGAATCTTATCCGCAATGCCAAGAAGGAAGGGTTCACGGTAATACAGCGTGTATTTCTCATAGACCATTCGTCCCTGGAAAATTCTCTGGAATCCATAAGGGATAACAAGCCCGACGGGGTGGAGCTGATGCCCGGTATCGCCCTGGATATCATTGAGCGGGTAAGGGGCGAGATCGATTGCCCCCTTATCGCCTCCGGACTGATCAGCGAGCGGAAGCAGGTCGTCAATGCACTTAACAGGGGTGTTCAGGCCGTTTCCATGAGCCGCAGCGAACTGTGGCATGAAGATTTTAGCCATATGGCTTAGTTATTTCATTCCCGTAATGACAAACGATTCGGTAAATCTTTTCTGAAAAGCGAGAAAGAGAATGAGAAGGGGCAGTACGGCTATCAGAGTTCCGGCGGAAAGCACAGACCAGTCCACTCCCGATTCGGGGGCGGCGAAAATGGCCAGTCCCACGGTGAGAGGGCGGACTCTGACCGAATTGGTGATGATGAGGGGCCACAGGAAATCGTTCCAGTGGTGGCTCACCGATACGAGCCCGTATGCGAGAAAGGTGGATTTGGAAAGGGGAATGAATATTCTCAGGAGTATTCCCACCCGCCCGCAGCCGTCGATAATGGCAGCTTCCTCCAAATCACGGGGGATGGTTTTAAAGCTTTGCCGCAAAAGGAAAATCCCGAAGGCGCTGGCGATATAGGGGAGAGCAATCCCGCGGATCGTATCGGTCAGATGGAGAAAGGAGATGGTGCGGTAGTTCTGGACGATGAGTATTTCCGGCGTGATCAGAAGCTGAATCATCACAAGAGCGAAGGCTATCTCCCTGCCCTTGAATTCGAAGCGGGCGAAGGCATAGGCCGCCAGGGAGCAGATGATGAACTGACCGGTGACGACTCCCATTACCAGAACTGTCGTGTTGAAGGTATACCGCAAAAAGGGAGCGTACTCCAGGGCCTTGAGTATATTGTCTCCCGTAATGTGAAAGGCGAACGCGGGGGACGTCACATACTCCGCAGGACAGAAGGCGGCCCAGATAGTAAACATCAGCGGAATGAGCCAGAGAATTCCCGCCGATATAATCAGAATCATAGCGTATTTTTTCATGAATAGTGTACCCTTTTCTCCATAACGGACATATTGAAGTAGGAGATTCCTCCCAGTATTAAAAGAAGTATGACGGCCAGGGCCCCCGCATAGGATGTATCGAGGAAGGAGAAGGCCGATTCGTAGATGTAGTAAAGCAGCATATTTGTCGCGTTGTTGGGCCCACCCTTTGTCAGGATGAAAAGCTGGTCCACTCTCTTGAAGGCATTGAGAGTGGCATTGATCAATACGAAGAGAGTGGTGGGGGTCAAAAGGGGTAGGGTTATGGACCGGAAAATACGAAAGGGGCCGGCTCCCTCCATGCCAGCGGCTTCGGCGTATTGGGCCGGAATCCCCTGTAAGGCGGCCAGATAGAAAACCATGAAAAACCCCGATTCCTTCCAGACGGCCAGAATCATCATGGCGGGAAGGGCCGTTCGGGTATCCCCCAGCCAGTTGGGGCCGGGAATCCCTATGAGGGAAAGGGAACGGTTCACAAAGCCGATCTCCGGGGTGTAAAAAAAGAGCCAGATATTGGCCGCCGCCACCATGGGCAGAATGGTGGGCGTGAAAAAGGAAAGCCTCACGGCTCCCCGGAAGGGAAGATTCCCGTTTACCGCCAGGGCCATGGCCAGCGCCAGGGCGACCGAGGGGATAACGGTAAACAGGGCGTAAAGGAGATTATTCGCCAGGGCTTTCTGAAATACCGGATCTCCCGCCAGGGTCGCATAGTTTTCCAGCCCCAGGAAGCGGGAAGGCCTCATCGCCGTTCCCGGATCGTAAACGGAGGAGAACAAAGTCGCCAGAATAGGCCAGTGGGTAAAAGTTAGCAAGAGCATCAGGGCGGGCGTGATGAGCAGCCAGCCCAACAGGGATTCTCTGTTCTTCTTCGTCATAAGCGATTCTCCTAGCGGTAGGGCTTAAGCAGTTTGTCCGCTTCTTCCTGGGCGTTTGCCAGTGCCGATTCGGGAGTCTCCGCACCGGTCAAAGCGGCCTGGATCGCATCGTCGAGGAGCTTTCTCACGCGGCCCGTCTGGAATGTGGAAAGTTCGGCCGTGGCATACTCCAGCTGATCCCGTGCGACCTGAGCGGCGGGAAAACCGGCGGTGTATTCCGTGAGTGCCTCCGTATTATAGGCGGCGGGGCTGATTCCCATATATCCGGTCTTCTGACTCCAGAGAGCGGAGTTTTCCGGTGATGTCATATAGCGGATAAGTTTGACGGAAGCCCTTTTCTCCTCTTCGGTGGAGTTCTTGAACACGTAGAAATTGCCTCCTCCCGTGGGCGAGCCCCTTCTGACGGAAGAGGGCAGCATGGCGACTCCGAAGTCAAAGGAGGCGTTCTCCTTGACGGCTGTCAGATTTCCCGTTGAATGCCACATCATGGCGGTTTTCCCTTCGAGAAACTGCTGTCTGAGAGTTCCCCACTCGATGGTGCCCTCGGGCATGATCTTATGATCCCGGCCCAGGGAGAGCCAGAATTTCAGGGCGTCTACAACGGCGGGACGGTCAAAATAGGTTTCCGTGCCGTCGCCGCTCATAAGGACCTGGTTATTTTCCATGGCCAGGGCTCCGAACATCCAGTAGGGATAACCGGTCGAGGGAATCATGAGACCCCAGCGGCTTCCGTCGGCCTTTGTCAGCGCCTTGCCCATGGAGATCATTTCATCCCAGTTCGCGGGAGGTGTTTCGGGGTCAAGTCCCGCGTCACGGAAGGCGTCTTTGTTGTAGTACATGACGATGGTGGATCTCTGGAAGGGAATTCCCCAGGTCTTTCCTTTGTATTGTCCGTTTTCCATAAGGGCGGGATAGAAGGAGTTAAGCCAGGCTTTCTCCTCATCGGTTTTCACGATGTCATCGAAGGGAACGATCACATCCTTCTCCATGAGATCATAGATATCAATGGAAAAAAGAACGGAAAGCTGGGCGGGCTTGCCGCTTTCCAGGGCCGCCAGGGCTTTGATGCGGGCATCATTGTAATTTCCCGCATAGATGGCATTTACCTTGATGTCCGGATTCTCCGCCATAAATCCGTTTACCATTCCGTCAATAACTTCGGTTAAGGGACCGCCCACGGAAATGGGGTAGTACATGGTCAGTTCAACAGGACCGGTCGGAAGGGATTCGCCCTTTTCCTGATTTCCATTAGCCCATAATCCGATGGTCAAGATCATGAGAATTGTCAGAATCATACTTCTCTTAAACATATTCACTCTCCTCAAATATTTTATCCCCGCTAAAAAGTGTTATCGCCGGGGACAGTACATAGTTATGGCAGAGCTGTTTTCCGTTTAGATTAGAAAAAAGGGAATTGATGATGGCCGTAGCAACCCCTTTCCTACAAGGGGAACAGAAGAGAAGCTCTGTTTACGGACACGTTGGTTTTCTCAATTCTCCACCAACGAACGAACCGTTTTATGAAAGCAATTATGAGGATCTCCCGTTCAGGAAACATGAAGGTCTTGTTAGGAAACGGTAAATCATAGGGGGGGTCGGACATAAAAAAAGGGCTGTCCGCTAAGGAGACAGCCCTTGTCAATCAGGATAATCCCTTAGGAATTAACCCTTGTAAGCTCCGGGAAGGATCTCGTCGCCGTACTTTTCCTTAACGGCTTTGTACTTGGCGATGGCAGCGTCCCAGTACTCGTTCAGCTCCGCGGGAACGTTGCTGTCCTTGCTGGCGAAGAATTTCTTGGTTCTTTCCAGTTTTTCGATCAGCTTGGTACAGCGGAAGGTGAAGAGGTAGTCGTACTTCTCTTTGGTGAAGCCTTCATTGGGAAGGAATTCCTTGAAGAGGGCGTCCAGATCTTCAAACTTGGGAATCTTGCCGGAGGGAGTATCGATCGCATCGTACTCGCCGTGGATTCTGCCTTCGGCCCAGTGTACCCATACTTTCTTAGCCAGCTTGCTGGTCATGAATTCGCCCTTGGGGCCTCTCATGAAGTAGTTGGTGGAGAAAACTTTGGGCTCTTCCTTCATGCCTTCCACGAATTTGATATTGTTCATGGTGTACTCGCCGAGGGGGTAGGAGACAAAGTCCATGTTGGCCATGGGAGAAGCGGCTCTGACACCTTCCGCACCGAGGGTAGCTGCGGTGGTTTCGGACTCGAGGGTACAGGCCTTGAGGAGAATACCGTCTTTCCAGCTGGGAGATTCTTCACAGGGTACGGATGTGTCACTGTCCCGTCCACCGTAGAGAATTCCGGAAACCTTGACACCTTCCTTGGCTTCGAAACCTTCTTTGTCGTAGTTTTCGAGGTAGTCCAGTCTCATGGTGTAGCGGGAGTTGGGGTGGGCTACGCCGATTTCCTTGCCCGTGGCGTCCTTGTTGCCTTCGGCCCACTCACCGGAGTGGTTCATTCCGGTCTTGGGAGCTTCAACGCCCTGGCCGAGCCAGTAAGGCATCTTGTCGGGACCCTGGAGGATGTTGGAGAAGATAACTTCCTGGTTCTTCATGCAGTTCTCGAAGATGACCGGATCGTCCTCGGCGTTAACATCTTTGATGATGCCGAAGATACCCTGCTCTACGTTTACGGCGCGGAATTCGCCGTTGATATTTCTGGCGTAGATGATGTCGTCACCGACGATTTTTTCGCCGGGGATCATGGCCGTAGCGGTTTTACCGCAGGCGGAGGGGTAGGCGCCGGAGAAATAGGTTTTTCTTCCGCCCTTTCCGATACAGGCCATGAGGAACATGTGCTCGCAGAGCCAGCCCTCTTCTCCGGCCTTATTGATAGCCAGTCTCATGGCGTGCTTTTTCAGGCCGACGGAGTTTCCGGCGTACTGAGCGTTCATGGAGTAGACGATATTGTTCTGGGTGTCCATGTAGATCCGTCTTTTATCAAGATTGACGGAGCATCCTCTTTCATCGACTTTTCCGGCGGAGTGGATGAAACGGAAAAAATCGTCACAGCCGGGATTCTTCAGGAAGTGGGTGTAACCGGCTCTGTAGAGAATGGTTTCGGAGTGGGTTACGTAGGAGGAGTCGGTGAACTGGATACAGGGGATGGTGAAGGGGGATTCGGCAGGTCCTTCGGTGAAGAACTTGACGTAGGCTTCCTTGCCTTCCATGTTGCCTTTGGCAATTCCCATGATCTCTTCCAGGGCTTCGTCGTAGGGGAGGGAGTTCATGGCTTTCATCTTTTCCATGTTTTCGGGGTAAACCATGTACCGGGTGTTGACTTTGTCGCGGGCCTGATCGCCGTAGCCATCCCAGTGGATGGTCTGCTCGGAATGGGCCATAGGATGTTCTTCCCCGTTTTCCAGGGCGACTTTTCTGATGTAGGCTTCGTCTTCTGCACTGTCATCGCACACGTAAATTGAGGCGGGATTGCAGTGTTCGGCAAAGGAACCAATAAATTCCATAACCTTGTCGTTCTTAAGAGCTTCCAGTTTCGCAAAGCTCTTGCCACTCATTTTGCTTTTTAACAAATCGGTGTAATCAGCCATTTTAACTCCTTTGTGTTTATTTAATCTAAATCTTTAAGCTTTTCATTATATAGCTTTACAGAAAACGAATAAAAAGTCAATGATAAAGGCAACCCCGTCGTAAAGCCGGTATGATGTAGGGAAAAGGAGGGGGATGGAATTTACAGAAACTTTTATCTGGGATATAAATAGATAAAAAAATACTTTGAAAAAAAACGAGGTCCGGCGGGATGGAAAAAACAAAAGGAAAAATGGAAGCGGAGATAAGCGAAGCGGTAATCCGCTTTGAAAAAGAGTTTATGGGAAGAGGGCCTCTTGAAACAAAAAGCTATATTCTCGACGATATGATTATCGTCAGGCTCAGAGATGTTCTGACCCCCGCGGAAAAAAAGCTGGCCCAGTCGGACGACCCCAACGACGGAAGAGTCCTTATAAAGAGAATGCGCCATGCGCTCCTGGAGAAGGGACGGCCCCTGCTGGAAGCGGCGATTTTCAATATAACCGGGGAGAGTGTTATTTCCGTGCATTCCGACTTGAGTACGAAGACGGGGGAGAAGATTATTATATTCTCCCTGGATGGAAAACTATTTCTTTCAGAATCATAATTGAGGCGTCCGGTTTATTGACGAAAAGCCATATTTGATTAAAATGATCCTTGCTCGTATTCAGGGGAGAAAGGGTTGAATAAACCGGTTCTCCTAAGAATCCCGCAGCCCTTTCCAACCCAAGGCTTGCATAGGTCCGGAATATCCGGGCGGCTGCTAAGATAGGGGATTATACAATATCCGGCAGGCTTGGAAAAATATGACCATGCCGGGACAAGGAGTAAATAATGTCTGTTCAAACAAAACATGCAAAATTGAATGCATGGGTTAAGGAGATCGCCGATCTCTGTACCCCCGACAGTGTAGTTCTCTGTGACGGAAGTCAGGCGGAATACGATGAAATGATTAAAATCTGTGTGGATGGCGGTCTGGCTATTCCCCTGAACGAGAAGAAGAGACCCGGTTCGGTTCTTTTCTCTTCCGATCCCTCCGACGTGGCCCGTGTCGAAGCGCGTACCTATATCGCTTCCGAGACCAAAGAAGCCGCCGGTCCCACCAACAACTGGATCGATCCCAAAGAACTGAAGACCACGATGAAAGGTTATTACCAGGGATGTATGAAGGGCAGAACCATGTACGTGATCCCCTTCTCCATGGGACCTGTCGGTTCCAACATCGCCAAGATCGGTGTTGAAATCACCGACTCCGCCTATGTTGTAGCCAATATGCACATCATGACCCGCGTGGGAAGCAAAGTTATGGACGTTCTCGGTTCCGACGGTGAGTTCATCGAGTGTCTCCACTCCGTGGGCAAGCCCCTGGCCGAAGGCGAAAGCGACGAGGGCAAATGGCCCTGCGCTCCCATCGAAGATAAATATATCTCCCACTTCCCCGAAACAAGACAGATCTGGTCTTACGGTTCCGGTTACGGTGGAAACGCTCTTCTGGGTAAGAAGTGTCTGGCCCTGAGAATCGCCAGCGTTGTCGCCCGTGATGAGGGATGGCTCGCCGAGCACATGCTCATTCTCAAGATCACCAGCCCCGAAGGCGTTGTCAAGAACGTGGCAGCCGCTTTCCCCTCCGCCTGCGGAAAAACCAACCTGGCCATGCTTATCCCCACCATTCCCGGCTGGAAGGTGGAAACCATCGGTGACGATATCGCCTGGATGAAGTACGGTAAAGACGGAAGACTCTACGCCATCAACCCCGAAGCGGGATTTTTCGGCGTTGCTCCCGGTACATCGGACGACTCCAACCCCAGCGCCATGAAATCCATTGAGAAAAACACCATTTTCACCAACGTTGCCCTCACTGAGGACAAGGATATCTGGTGGGAAGGAATCGGATACGACGCTCCCGGCAAGCTGATCGACTGGAAAGGCAACGAGTGGGTTCAGGACAAAGGCAACAAGGAACAGGCTCCCGCGGCCCATCCCAATGCCCGTTTTACCGCTCCCGCTTCCCAGTGTCCCGTAATCGCTTCCGAATGGGAAGATCCCAAGGGTGTACCGATTGACGCTATCCTCTTCGGCGGACGCCGCCCCAGCACCATTCCCCTGGTTCACCAGGCCAAGAGCTGGAACCACGGTGTTTTCATGGGCTCCATCGTAGGTTCGGAAGTAACCGCCGCCGCTCTGGACATCAAGGCCGGTACCATCCGCCGCGATCCCTTTGCCATGCTTCCCTTCTGCGGATACCACATGGGAGAATACTTCAAGCACTGGATCGAAGTGGGCAAGAAATCCACCGAAGACAAGCTTCCCAAGATTTTCTTTGTCAACTGGTTCCGCAAGACCGCCGAAGGCAAATGGCTCTGGCCCGGTTACGGTGACAACAGCCGCGTTCTGAAGTGGGTTTTCCAGCAGTGTGAAGGCACCGGTGATTTCGTTGAGACTCCCATCGGCAACATGCCCACCATTGACGCTATCGACAGACCCGAAGGTGTTTCTGCCGAGGATATGAAGGAACTCCTTTCCGTTGATAAGGAAGGATGGCTCAAGGAGCTGGCCGACGTTCGGGACAATCACTATCCCAAATTCGGCGACAAGCTTCCTTCCGAGCTGACCGAATTCCTGAACTCCGTTGAAGCTTCCCTCAAGGGCTGATTTTCCGGCAGGGAATAATTAAAAGGGCCGTCCCGGCATATGCGGGACGGCCCTTATCAGTTTATAACAGCCTTTCGCGGCTGTGTTCAGTCAGGCTTCTACTTCCTGAGAATCTCCTCTATTTTCTCCAGTTCCTCTCCGCTCAAAGCCGGTGCCTCCAGTGCCGTCAGGCTGTCTTCAAGCTGTTCCATACGGCTGGCCCCCACTATGGCGGAGGTAACTCCCTTATGACGCAGAACCCAGGTGACGGCCAGAGAGGCGAGGGATTGTCCTCTCTCCCGGGCGAGGCCGTTCAATTCCCCGGCCTTTTCGATGAGGCTTTCGGTTATATTGGCTTCCTTCAGAAACAGATTTTTCGCCGCCCGGGAATCTCCGGGGATACCGTTCAGGTAACGGTTCGTCAGAAGGCCCTGGGCCAGGGGAGAAAACACGGTAATGCCCGTGCCGCTGACTTCCAGAACATGATCGAGCATGCCTTCGAGGCTGCGGTCCAGCATATTATAGCGGCCCTGATAAACCACACAGGGCGTTCCCAGGGACTTCAGTATCTCCAGCGCGCTGCTGGCGGCGGCGGCCGGATATTTTGACAGGCCCGCATAAAGGGCTCTTCCCGACCTTACCGCATAGTCCAGGGCCGTCATGGTCTCTTCAAGGGGGGTATCGGGATCGTATCTGTGGGAATAGAAGATATCCACATGATCCAGCTTCATGCGTTTGAGGCTCTGATCAAGGCTGGTAATGAGGTGTTTGCGGCTTCCCCAGTCTCCGTAGGGACCTTCCCACATGGGGTGGCCCGCTTTGGTGGAGAGGATGATTTCATGTCGGTGGGAATGAAGGGATCTTTCCATGATTTTCCCGAAGGTGCTCTCCGCACTTCCCGGAGGAGGCCCGTAGTTGTTTGCCAGGTCGAAATGGGTAATTCCCCGGTCAAAGGCTCCCATGACAAGAGCCTCGCATTTATCAATGTCATCCCCGGCACCGAAATTATGCCAGAGCCCCAGGGAGAGGGCGGGGAGTTTAAGCCCGCTCCGTCCGCATCTTCTGTATTCCATTTTGTCGTATCGCCCCATCATATTCCTCCTGCAAGTGCGGTAAAGAGGGTGACACCCGCGGCGATCACCCTGTCGTTGAAATCAAACCGGGACGTGTGGAGGGACGGCCAGTCAGCCCCCAGTCCCAGCTGAAAGAAACATCCCGGAGCTTTCTCCAGGCAGAAGGCGAAGTCCTCGGCTATCATATCGGCCTTATCCGCCCGAACGGCCGAGCTCTGCCCGAAGAGGGAACCCGCCAGGGAGAGTACCTTGTCGGCATGGGCCGGATCGTTGATAACGGGCAGATCATACCGCCTGTCGAAACTGTCGGTTACGGACGTGCCGCTCCGTACCGCTTCTTCCGCCGCCAGCCTTTTCAATTCGCCGTAAAGGTGATTCCCCTGTTCCCGTGCCAGGTAGCGGGTGGTGCCTTCCACGGTGCATCTGTCGGGGATGATATTGGCGCTGGAGCCTCCGGATACGATACAGGCGGATACGACCGAACCGGTCTCACCGTTGACGCGGCCGTGCAGTTCTTCCGCGTCCAGAATGAACCGGGCGGCGGAGGGCAGGGGGTTGAGTCCGTTTTCAGGGGTGGCTCCGTGGGTGCCCCGGCCGGTGAAGGTAAAGGAGAACGTATCGGTGGCGGCCATCAGGGTGCCCTCTCGGGTTCTGATCTGTCCTTCCCCGATTCCCGGCCATCCGTGCAGGGCGTAGGACTCGGTGCAGTTGTCATAGGCCCCCCTTTCCGCGAGAGTCCGTCCGGCACAGCGCATCTCTTCTCCCGGCTGGAAGACGAAGCGAACCCTCCGGGTGAGATGCCCTCTCCGGGAACAGAGAGCTTTTGCCGCTCCGACCAGGATGGCCATGTGCCCGTCGTGTCCGCAGGCGTGCATTCTGCCCTCGTGAACGGATTTCCAGCCCCTCTCCTCCTCTTCGGTAATCATCAGGCCGTCCATGTCGGCCCTCAGAATGACCGTATCCTCCCAGGTCCCCGAAGGGAGCAGATCGGCAACAATATCCGTGCCTATATAGGGTTCGTGGAAAATCAGGGGAAGACCGGAAAGTTCCTCCATGAGTCTTGCTTTTGTTTTATGTTCTTCCAGGGCGATTTCGGGGATACGGTGAAGATCGCGGCGGAGAAGGGTTAATTCCTCTGTAAGATTCGGAAAAAGTGTGTTAAAATCATCAGGACTGTTCATGATTCCATCTTAAAGTAAGTTCCTGGAAATAACAATGAGGTTCGGAAAGGAATAATATTTCCGGACGAAATGGACAAATGAGGACATTTATGGTCAATAGGGGAAAATAGGGGTGAATAATCTTCCCTAGAAATTCAAATTATGATATTTTATACTTGTTAAATAAAGATTAGGAGGAGTCAGGAAAATGTATGAATTAGATTCCTATATGGATGTTAAGAATATTAGTTTCATCCAGGAAAGTTCTAAGGAAAAAGTACTGGAAAAAATGGTACAGCTGAGTTTTGATAACGGAAAGATAAGGGACCTGGATAGCTTCAAGAATGCTATTTTCGACAGGGAAGGAATTATGAGCACCGGCCTCGGACTGGGACTGGCCGTGCCCCATGCCAAGCTGAAGGGGATCGATGAGTTTTTCGTTACCATCGGAATCCTGAAAAATCCCGTGGAGTGGCAGGCTATCGATGATCAGCCCGTTTCTCTTGTTTTCATGATAGGCGGTCCCGATAACAGACAGCAGGATTATCTGGGTATTCTTTCAAAGCTGGTCCTTTTCACCAAAAACAGCGACCGCCATGAAGGACTTCTGAAAGCTTCCACTCCTGAGGATGTCATCAAGTTATTCATATCGAGAAATTAAGCCATGGAAGAGATCCCCTCGTTTATCTATCTGGCGGTTATTTTTCTGGCCGCCTTCTTGACCAAGAAAGTTACGGAAAAAATAAAGATCCCCGAAGTAACCGGATTTGTGCTGGTCGGCGTGATGCTGGGAGTTTCCCTCCTGCACGTACTCAGCCCCGAGACGGTGGAACGCTTATCGGGCATCAGTACTGTCGCTCTGGGCATCATCGCTTTTATCATCGGTGTCGAACTGAGGCTGGATGTCATCAAGAAACTGGGACGATCGGTTTTAATGATCGTGCTTTTCGAATGTCTGGGAGCCTTTGCCATCGTCTATTTTGTTCTGATGCTGCTCTATCCGGACAACCCCTATCTGGCGCTGCTGCTGGGATCGGTCGCCTCTGCCACCGCTCCGGCTGCCACGATAGCCGTCATCAAGCAGTACAAAGCCAAGGGGTCCCTTACGTCTACGGTTATTGCCGTGGTGGGTATTGATGACGCCATGGCGCTCATTATATATGTTTTTGCCTCCAGTATCGTGAAGGCAGGCCTGACCGGGGGACACGCCCAGATGATTATGATCGTGGGAAGCACCCTTCTGTCCATCGGGGAGTCAATCGTCTGCGGTACCATCTGCGCCTTTCTTCTGAAGCTCCTTCTGAACAAGGTGAGGGAGACGGAGCTGATCCTCTTTCTTCTGGCCGCCGTCATAATGGGACTTCTCGGGGTCAGCGAAATCCTGGGGATCAGCGAGCTGCTCTCTATCATGTCCTTCGGATGTGTTCTGGTGAATATCGCACCCCAGCTGGCGAAAAGGAGCGGCGGTCTCATTGAGAATTTCTCCCCCATCTTTCTTGCGGCGTTTTTCCTCCTGGGTGGAGCCCACCTGGACCTGCGTCTTCTGAAGCAGATCGGGGTCATGGGGCTCATCTATTTCGCTTCCCGGAGTGTCGGAAAAATGGGCGGGGCCTCCATAGGCGCCGTACTGGGGAAAGCTCCCAGAACAGTTAAGAAATACATCGGATTCACCCTGCTGCCCCAGGTCGGAGTCGCCCTGGCTCTGGCCCTGTCCATCAGCAAGGAGTTCACAAAACCCGTATATGGTGATATGGGGAATCAGATGGCGACCATTATCATCAACATTTTATTATTCACAACCATTATAACAGAGATCGTCGGACCGATGCTCACCCGTTTTGCCTTGAAGAAGGCCGGAGAGATAACCGTCGGAGCTCAGGAATGACAAGGGAGGAAAGCATGTTTTATCTATTAGTTGAAGTATACGATTCATCATACCGTGAGGATATCTATCTGGCTTTGCAGAGTATCGGCGTGCAGCGTGCCATTACTCTGGATGCCCAGAATATAGCCGGCGCCCTATCCGATGAGCAGACCTTTTTCACCGGCTTCTTCCGTTCCGATAAGTTTGATTCGGGAAGCATTCTGCTGATTCAGGCCCAGATCGGAAGCAAGGAACAGGCCCGGGAATTTCTCTCCAACCTCAGGGAGGCGGGTGTCGCCATCGACGATGAGGATATTCTCAGTCTGACCCTTGTCCCCGTGGCGGCCGGTTTTTCCCGGCAGAACGGATTCAGGGAGAATTAAACCGTACCAGGGCCGGAGCGAATGTACTTGCCCCGGCCTGAAGTTTTTCTTATACTTGTGCCATGATAAAGAAATTCAAGCTTGACGAGACGGTCAAGGAGCAATATAAGGAACGTCACCGGAACAGAATCTACTCTTTTCTCCTCTCCGGAGGGGAGTTCCGGGGAAAAATCGTTCATGCCACGCGGGTCATTCAGGAGATGAAAGCCAACCACGAACTGGGACAGCTGGAAACTCTTGTCCTGGGACGGGCCTATCTAGGGGCCCTCATCATGGCTTCCAATCTGAAACAGGAAGGGCGCATTCAGCTCAGTATCGAGTGCGGCGGCCCGATAGGCGGTTTATCGGTGGAAGCCGATTCACACGGAACGGTGAGGGGCTATCTCAAGGAGAACCCCATCCCCCTGGAAAAGCCTCTCGAGAGCCTGGATCTCTCATCCCTCTACGGCCCGGGATTTATGACCGTGAGCCGGCTGGAGGGGAGTATGAAACAGCCCCATATCAGCCAGGTCATGCTTCAACACGGAAGCATGGGAAAGGATCTGGTCGCCTATTATCTCGAATCGGAGCAGGTTCCCTCTTTTTTCGATCTGAGCATCCAGTTCGACGGGAAAGGCGAAGTGTCTTCGGCGGGAGCCCTGTTCATACAGGTCATGCCCGGCACGGAGGAGGAGAGGATTGAGGCCCTGGAGGAGAAAGCCCTTTCACTGCCTTCTCCGGGAGTGCGTTTTCTCGAAGGAGTGACTCCCGGTCAGTATCTGCAGAATAATCTGAAAGAGTTTGAACCGGATATACTCGATTCCAAAACGGTGGAGTTTTTCTGTCCCTGCAGCCGGGACTATTATGTTCCCTATCTCAAGGGGCTGAAGAAATCCGACAGGGAGGATATCCGGGAGAAGGGACCTTTCCCTCTGGAAATCCGCTGTCATAACTGCAGCAGTTCCTATGAATTTTCCCGGGAGGAACTCCAGGATATTCTGGGGTAACCGGCGTATCCGTCCCGCCGAATTGTTCGGGGCGGATCAGGCCTCGCCTTTTTTATGGTTTCTTATCTTCTCAAGGATCTTTCCCAGTTTGGAATCAAAACTTTCCGAGACTTTCAGATCGGGATAGTTGTGGCTCATAGATTTGAGGAAGCCCAGGGAATTTTCCAGTTTTTCATCGTTTATTACCAGGTTTGAGCGGGTTCTCTGGCGCCTGTCGTACTGCTGGGCCACCTCCATGAGGCTTCTGTCGCCCTCCAGCTTCGACCGGACGCATTCCAGTTTGAGGGGAACCTCATCCTGGATCATTTTCGCTTTTTTCTCTTCCGGCAGGTCATCGGTCAGGCTGTAGATGTAATCGAGCATACCGATGACAGACTTCTTATCCAGCTTATCCGATTCCTTTTTCTCTTCGGGGAAAGCCTCTTCCCCATGCTCCTCTGGCAGAGCAGGCTCTTCCGGCACGGGAAGGGGAGGCGTCTCCTCTTCGGCCCCATTCTCTTCGGGGAGGACCTCAGGCTCTTCCTCCAGGGTATACTCCTGGAACTCCTCCTCTTCCTCCACGGCGGAAGGCTCTTCCGGGGCAGGCGGCAGATTCTGTACCGTAATATTCTGGGGAACGGGGATGATAATGGGCTGCTGACCGGCACCTCCCGGCTGGCTGGAAGCCCGGGATGCCTCTTCCTGGCGCCGGCGCTCCTCTTCCTGCATGACTTCCGTATAGATCTCGGAGAAATCTTCCGGGGAGTCCTCCAGATAGAGCACTTCCTCCTGTTCGTTTATGGTGATGACCGGGTCTATGGTCGTCATGTCCAGAAGGGACAGGGAGTCCTGCTCCACCAGGGAGCGGGAAGCAAAGGAGTCGGCCGTAACAAGCTCGTCTCTGACGCCCTTGCGGGGAACGACGGGCATATTGTTCCTGACCCGCCTGACCAGCCTGTCCACCCGTTCTTCCCAGTTCTTTCTGTTCTCCCGGTACAGGTCCTCGGCGGTACTCTCGTAGATCTCCAGAACCTCTTTCATCCTGTCCAGATCATCGGAAGTACCCCGTTCCCCGTGAATATTCATCAGCTGGTCGAGGCGGGCCATGGCCTCCATCTTTCTGTCCGTCTCCCGGTAGAGCTTGACCATCTCACCGAGACGTTCAGGATTATCCGGTTCCTCGCCGTCCAGCTGCTCCATCAGTTCCAGGGCTTCCTCCGGCTTCCCCCGGCTGTCCAGTACCCGGGAAAGGGATTCTCTTGCCCTGAGACTGTCGGGATGAAAGCTGTGGAGGTCCCTCAGGAGTTTTTCCGCCTCTTCGTCGTTATTGTTCTTCCGGTAGGCATCGGTGATGCGGAGGACCGCGTCTTCGTCTTCAAAAAGCTCCGTACCGACCCGCTTGAGCTGATTGGCAGCCTTGGTTTCATCCCCCTGTCTCAGATAGAGTTCCGCCAGGTTTTTCCGGGCCTGTCTGTTCTCCGGATCCCGCTGAATGATATGCTTGAAGGTCTGTTCCCCTTCGTTAAGCTGATTGAGTCGGATCAAGGTCTCGCCCAGTTCGTTTCTGATCTCCATATCAAAGGGGTAGACGGTGACCATCCGGTTCAGCTCTTTCAGGGATTCGGTGAAATTCTTCTGCGATTTGTAAACCCGGTTCAGGTTAAGGGATGCTTTCTTGTAATCCCTGTCCAGCTTCAGGGCCGAATCGTATGCCCTCTCCGCCTCTTCAAGCTGTCCCAGCCGAGACTGGACGACTCCCATGTTGTTGAAGATGGCCGGATTGGTATCATCCTTCTCCAGGATGGAGTAGAAGAGGGTTTTGGCTTCTTCCAGACGATTCTGCTCCTGCAGGGTAATGGCCAGGTTGTTCTGGCAGTCCGTCCAGCCGGGCCGCTTTTTCAGGGCTTCCCTGAAGCAGCGCTCCGCCTCTTCCCATCTCTCCTCCTGCTGGTTGAGCACTCCCAGATTATAGAGCAGTGAGCTGTTAGACGGATCGAAGGTCAGCCCTTCCTCATAGGTCTGCCGGGCCAGATCTCTCTCGTCCCGGGCTTCATAAATGGCCCCCAGGTTATTATAGGCCTGCAGGTAGTCGGGCTTGAGGGATAGGACGGTTTTGTATGCCTCTATGGCCATGACGCCGTTTCCCATGCTCTTATGGAGATTGCCCAGGTTGTAATGGACGTCGGGGCTGTCCTGGTCAAGGTTCAGGGCTTTTTCCAGTGAAGCCGCCGCCTTCTCGAACCGTCCCAGCTTTCGGTAGATAAGGCCCAGATTGTTATAGGCTTCGGTGCAGCGGGGATTCAGATTGGTGACAAGACGGAAGGAGGCAATCGCATCACGGTTTTTCCCTTCCATGGTATAGACATTGCCCATGAGCATATGGAAACGGAAGTCGTCGGAGAAGTCCTCCTTGAGAGAATCGCCCATCTGCTCGGCCTTTTCGTAATCCTTGAGCATGAAGAGTTTGAGAAGTCTCGCATATTTATTCTGCCGGTCCCTGCTGTTCATAACGTCCAGACCTTAAGGCCTTACGGATACCTCCTGGGAGAAGGAACTGTACTGGGCCGGGTCGGAATCGCTGTAGGCTACCAGGGAAAAATACCAGCGTTTTTTCGGTTCCAGTCCGGTCATAGTATAGTGCCTTTCCCCGGGGCCGACAAGAATGGGGCTTCCCGGTCCGAAGTAGTGGCCCGGTCTGTCTCCGTAGTAGATCTGGAATCCTCCCATCCCCTCGGTTTTCCAGTAATCCCAGCTCAGGGTGACTTCTCCGTTTTCCGCGGACACGGCGATGTTCAGAGGGGGGACGGGGGGAAGCTCCGGCTGATAGCTGATGCGGAATTCCGATACGGACGGTGTCTGGGAGGCGCCGAGATCCGGGTAGAGCAGGGCGCCGATAAGGAGATAGCGTCCCCGGGACTCCTCCATTTCTCTGCCCGAATCAAAGGGCTGCCATCCCTCCTTTTCAAAGGAAAAATCGGAGCGGGAGAATTCGCGGCGGAGTTTCTCCAGTTCCTCCTTTCTGTCGGAAAAGGCGTAGTAGTAGTAAAGGGAACTGTTGCCGGGTATCCGGTCGACCGCTTCAATCGATTCGAGCCGGGAATCCTGGTAGGACAGGTCGATTATGGGGGAGAGAAATTCCCCCCGGTCTTCGTAGTCGTCCAGAAGGGGATTCTCCACGTAGGAACTGCTCAGACGGACTTCATCTATGAAGCCGGTGAATTCCGGGCCCAGGGTGAGGGGGGTCGGTTCGGCCTGGTTCATCAGAGGCTGGAAAATCCGGTTATCCTCACGTTCGGAAGGTGTCGTGTAGGTCATGGCCGAGGGAATTCCGTCGATCAGGTACTCCAGCAGGCCCGTATTGCTGTCAAAGCGAACCAGGTGATGATTCCAGCGCCGGGGAACAAGGGCGTCGCCCGTCAGGGTGAACGTGGTGAGGCGCGTATCATGGCCGGCGAAAATATTGCGGAATGTCCAGACGAGTCTTCTGCGGGAGACCTGGCAGGTTATCTCCTGGGGAATCAGTTCTTTTTCCAGCCTGTAGAGCCCCTTCCAGTGGAAGACCACTTCCCCCTCTCTGAGGAGGGCAGGATAGAGCTGGAACTCCAGACTGAAGTCGATCCACTCCGCATGCCCCGAAAAGAGGGAATTCTCGCCGGGGAGAATGACAAGGGGGGAGCCCTCTTTGAGAACGGCGGCGCTTTTGCCGCGGCGGTACTCGTATTCGGTAAGGACGGGAGGAGACTGGAGGGTGTAGTTCCCCGTTTCGTCGAAGAGGCCGTTCTCATCGAAGGGAAGAAGCAGGTCGGTACCGGCATCGGGGCGGTAGACCGAACCCATGACGTTCAGGTCCATATGGCCTTCCCAGCCCTTTTTCAGAAGAATATTCTTCATGGACGATTCGGCCCAGTTGTCCTCTCTTCCCAGGATAATTGTATCCTGAGCCGCCAGGAGGGGAGGGAGAAGAGCGAAAAGTATAAGGAAAAGGCTTGGTTTTTTTCTCATGGTTCTGTACATTGAGTATCGGTATATGTCAGGACAAAATAAAGATGAACTGAAAGAAAAGGTAAGAAACTTCCCTCTGACTCCCGGTGTTTACATTATGAAAAACAGCCGGAAGGAGGTCATATATGTGGGAAAGGCCAAGAAACTGAGGAACCGGGTTTCCTCCTATTTCAACGGTAAGAAAGAGGGGAAGACCGCCCTCCTTGTCTCCCGAATCGCCACAATTGAGTACGTGGAGACGGATAACGAGTTCGAAGCTCTCCTTCTGGAGAACAATTTTATCAAGAAGTGGACCCCCCGGTACAACATTCTGCTCAAGGACGGCAAAAGCTATCCGGCCATCCGCATCACCAATGAGGATTTTCCCCGGGTTTTCCGGACCCGTCATATTATCAACGACGGCTCCCGCTATTTCGGCCCCTTTCCCGACGGCATGGGCGCCGTGAAGTATATGGATCTCATCAACAGCCTCTTTCCCATCCGCCGCTGCCAGAAACTCAAGCCCCGGGAGAATCCCTGTCTCTACTACCATATAGGCAAGTGTTCCGGTCCCTGCTGCGGCAAGATCAGCAAGGAGGACTACGGGAAACATATCCGCAAGATCGCCAGCTTGCTGTCGGGCAAGACGGTGATGCTCGTCCAGGAGCTGGAGAAGGAGATGAGAACGGCCAGCGAGAGTCTCCAGTTCGAGGAGGCCGCCCGGCTGCGTGATCTCATCCGGTCGGTGGAGCTCCTGCAGTACGACCAGTCGGTGGTGGATTTCGACAGGAAGGTCAGGGACTACCTTGTCACCCTTTCATCGGGTAATACCCAGGTGTTCGTGGTCTACCAGCTCCGGGACGGCAAAGCCACGGGACGGGATGTTTACACCACCTCCTTTCTGGGTGATGACGACGAGGCCCTGCTGGATTTTATCGTGCAGTACTACTCCGTGGAGAACAGGGAGCTGCCCGAGACCCTCTTTACCGAAGGGGGAGACCGGGAGATGGCGGAAAACTTCTTCAGCCAGCGGCTGAACAAGCAGGTGCGCGTCAGGGAAGCCCGTTCCAAAAGAGATATTTCCATCATGAATATGGCCCGGGAGAACGGTCTCAGCGAGCTGGATAAGAAATTACGCAAGGAAGGAGACCTTTCGGCTTTGAAGGAACTCAAAACGGCCCTGTCCCTCAAAAAAATACCCCGTCGCATCGAGGGTTTCGATATCGCCCAGCTCCACGGCAAATATACGGTGGCCTCCCTTATCTCCTTCAAGGACGGGAATCCGGATCGGAAAAACTACCGCCATTTTACCATGGAGAGCCTGGCCCCCGGGGAGATAGACGATTTCAAGTCGATCTCCGAAGCGGTGGCCCGCCGTTACAGCCGCCTTCTAAACGAGGACGGGGAGATGCCCGACCTGGTCATGATCGACGGCGGAAAAGGGCAGGTGAGCGCCGCCTGGTCGGTCCTTACCGCCCTGGGCCTTGATAAGCGCATCGCCCTGTGCGGCCTGGCCAAGAGGGAAGAGCTGATCTACCTGCCCGGGGAGAGCGAACCGGTGGATCTTCCCGAAGGGGATCCGGCCCTCCGCGTCCTGCAGCAGGTGAGGGACGAGACCCACCGCTTCGCCACCTCCCATAACCAGAAGCTCCGCCAGAAGGAACTGCGCCTCTCCTCTCTGGAGAAGGTGCCCGGCATAGGGGAGAAGCGGAGCCGTAAGCTGATGCAGACCTTCGGCTCCCTGGATCTGATGGCGGCGGCGACGGCGGAAGAACTGGCGGCGGCCGCCGGGGTCAGCCTGGAAACGGCCCAGACGCTTAAGGCCTATCTGGTTTCCCGGACGTCTGTCATCAACTAATCCATGAAGCGCATGACCGGCCGGACCCGGCAGGCTTTGCTGCGATCTGTATAACCGCCGCCATCGGGATAAAATCTAATGACTACCTAAATTACCTCCGGAGCCAATCGGTTCGCTGGAAGTCCAGTAGAAATCACGTGTATCGAAATTTCCGATATGCCTGTCCTGCAGCCTATCATCCATATTCAGGCTATCTCCGTCCACAGAGCGGTGAGCGTTATCTCCCCATCGGGCAGAGTGAACGAATCCCGGGCCGATAGACTGAGGAATTATAAGACCGGCCTTCAAAGAGGGAACCCTCCTTTTCGGGAACGGTTGAACTTATCTCATAGTTGTCTCCGGCGAGTAGCTAAAGGAGTAAAACGGACAGGAATCACTCAGTATAAAGTGACGAGATCCTTGCCTGAGTGACGAAATAATGAACTCTATATGACAATCGTAAGGGGGGGCTATTTCTCGAAATAATCGATGAAATCGCCAATCCCGTCGGCCAGGGCATGGGCGTAGGTATCGAGGAACTCCTCGTCCTGAAGGAGGGGAACGTCCTGGTCATTGGACACGAAGGCCAGCTCGGCCAGGGCGGAAACCATGTTCTTGTTGCGCAGGACGTACCACAGTTCCCTTTTGAGCCCCCGGTTGGGGAAGCTGTCGGGAAAAGCTCCGTCCACCCGGCTTAAGAGAAAACGGGCGAAGTTGTAGCACTCCCTCGTGAATATCCCTTCCCACAGGGAATTCAGCACCTGCTTGACTTCTCCCGATTCCCCCTCTTCCACGAGTTCCCGTTCCACATTGTCCGGCAGGTACCAGACCTCAAAGCCCCGGGCCTCCTTATTCATGGAGGCGTTGGAGTGAAGGGAGAGAAAGATCATCCCCTCCTGGGGGGAAAAATCATAGGATTCGGCTATGGCCACCCGGTCTTTCAGGGTGGGGAAGGTATCGTCCCGGCGGGTAAGGGCTATGGTTTTGTCAGGATATTTCTCCTTGAGAATGGCTTCCAGGCGCAGGGCCATATCCAGATTGACGTTTTTCTCCTTGAGGTAGGTCTCCTGGCCGTCCACAATCGTCTGGCGGTAGGCCCCCCAGTCCTTTCCCCCGTGACCGGGATCCAGCAGGATCACGCTGACCTCATAGCTTTTCTCCTGCCTCCGGGAGGTGAAAAAATCATAGATACGCCGGGCCGTCTCATCGGTGAAGGTCACCACCCCATTTTCATACCGGGCGGGGTCGGCGGGAACGGTCTGATTGTAGTTCAGTATGAGGGAAGGGGCATCGGTGGAGAAAACCACCCTGTCATCTCCCCGGCGGAGGATCCCCAGGGACAGTTCGCTGTCCCAGACAAGCCGGGTGCCCGTCTCTTCCATCAGGGCATTAAGGGTGACGTTTCCGAAAAGAGGAGCCGAGAAGGTCAGAATCAGTATTAGTAAGGGGAATACCTTATTGCCCATAGGCGTATATTTTACACGGGCTCTGCGGGCTTGTTCAATAGTGATGTCCCCTTGAGATTCGTGTTCTCAATTTTTTCCATGTAGGCCAGAATCTTCTTCTCCTGCTCCTCCGGGTAAGAGTAGCCCAGCCCTCTCGCCACATCCCGGGCCAGGCGGGAAAAAAGGGCCGCCATGGCATGGACTGAAAGACTGTTGTCTTTCGGATCTGACCCGGAGAATGTCCTTTCACAGAGAGACCAGATTTCCCCGGGGAGACTGGCTTTGATCCAGCGTCCGTATTTGTTCGTGTCCAGCTGCCAGCCATGGTTCATGGCAGCGTACCATTCGAGCATGGGCATGAGGCAGTTGAAGCGGATAACCCTGTCCCTCATGTAACTTGCCCAGAAGAGCTCGTCCCTCTTCAGGGCTTTGGGGATATAGAGAATATCCCAGAGAAAGGAGTTTACCCGGTCCAGAAATTCCTCTTCCGTCGGTCTGGCTATGAAGAGCCGCTCCCGCCGGGCAGGCGGCATCCCGTTCCCCAGGCCGTCCTTGTCTATGAGGATTTCATACCCCGCGTCGAAACTGTCATGGTAGGCCAGAGGACGGGTCGTTATCTGAAAATCGATGCGTGTACCCTCCTCATACTGGACGAGCCTTGTCAGCCATTCCGAAGAAGAGTCAGGCTGCGCCGTAAGGGGCCAGCGGACCAGGACGGCTCCGAAGCGTTCGAGCCAGCTGTCACTGCCGGAAAAAGGGGAGATATCCCTCACATAGAGTTCCAGATCGAAGTCGGAGAGAACATCGGCTGTGCCGTCATGGCGGGCCCGGGAGCTTGTCAGTACGGCGGCCCGGACATTCCCGTCTGCACCGCACCAATTGATAAGGGCCTGGAAAATTTCTGAATCCATAAAGCTATTATAGCATAAAAAAGCGGCCCCTCCGCTGGAAGGACCGCCTATAAATCAGTTAAATAATGTTCAGCCTGTAAGACTAGAGGGAAAAGTCATACTCGAAGTTGAGATTGAATGCCCAGTTCTCTTCATCAGCACCGGCAATATAGTACTCGAAGGAGGGGCAGAAGTCGATGGCAAGGGGAGTATAGTCGATCTGAACGCCGATATAGTCGGTGTTTTCGCTGTCATTGTCAAATGTTTCATAGTAGACACCGGGGGTGACGCCGTCGGCAATCGTGTAATCCGCTTCAACATAGATGTCCGATTTTTCAGAATCCATGACGTAAGCGATTTCACCGCAGGCGTAGAAGACTCCCAGCTCGAATTCCACTCCGGCTGCTGCCGCGTTGTTGGTATCTTCGCCCAGGTCGAAAAGACCGGAAACGTTCAGGGTGAGAGCTTCCACGGGGGATACGTAAAGGACGGGCTGAATCTCGAAATTGTCGTCCGTACCGTTTACCACATCGATTTCATAGCTGATCATGTCAATGCCGCCGTAAATCTCGACGCCCCATTTTTCCGTACCGCCGGCGTTAACGGGAGCCCAGGCTGTTCCGAATTTACCGGCTTTAAAACCGAAGGGTTCGCTGATATCCCAGGCGAAGAACATCTCTTCGATGTTGTTCTCGGTTCCTGTGTCTTTGAACTCAAGCTCCATCTCGTAGTAGATGTCGTCCTGTGTGGAGCTGAAAACAATATCTCCGTCTCCGATGCCGAAAGCACCCATGTCCGAATCCTGATCAAAGGCGTAATTCATCTGGGCGCTGACATCCAGACCATCGGCAAAAACATTGGTGGAAACTACCATCAATACAACCGCACAAATTGCTAATCTTCTCAAAACTTTCATTTAGGTCTCTCCTATGAAATATATTGGGCTGATACAGATAAACTGTACCTGTTTGAAGTCTACCCGAGCTGTCTTGGCTTTTAATGATGATAAACTGAAGAAAAAGTAAGGAGAGAACGGGGAGAGTTACCTAAAGAACAGATTAAACACAGATAGAGGTGTCCGGTGGTGAAATCCGCCTGGAAGGTGGGAAAAAAATGCTTCCTGTGCAGAATATGCATAGGAACGATAACCGAAAAACGGGGTCTCCGCCCTTTAAAAGATGGCACGGTATTTGTAACTCTTCTGCTATGAACAACACCATATACCTTAATACATCAAGTCCGGTACTTGAGATGGAGCTGACCGCTTCTCTGGAAGATTTCCAGGTTCAGACCTTCTCCCTCAGAGACGATGAAATGAAGATCCTCGCCTGTCCGTCTCCCCGTCTCTGGATTGTTGAGATAAACCCCAGAAATCTGCGCGGACTCCTCTTTGTCAAAAATCTCATTGAGGAGCGGGGGGAGCCGGTCATCGTCCTTTCCTGGGAAAACTCCGGACCGGTTCGGGAGGAGTGCTACCTCATGGGAGTCGACGATTTTGTGGAACAGCCCTGGTATCCCCGGGTCATAGCCATGCGTGTCAGGGCCGTCCTGGGGAGACGTCATGCCGCCGAAGGGGAAAAAGACGAAATCCAGTGGTTCTACGAGGGAACGGAATTCGCCCTGGACAAGGATAAGCACCGGCTGAGGGTGAACGGGGAAAATGTCGAACTTACCCCCAGCCAGTGGAATCTCTTCAGTACCCTCGCCGTCCACGGCAATCGGGCGGTCAGCCGGGAATATCTTCTGAACGAATGCCTCGCCCAGGGAAACCGGAAGACCCGGACCCTGGATAACCATATGAAAAACCTGAGGCAGAGCATCGGATCCTCGGAGCTGATCGAGACGGTCCGCGGTTACGGATACCGGCTCAGGGGAGAAGCCAGTTAATGGAGAGAAGGAGGATTCTGTACCTGAAAAACCGTACCCTTCCTTCCCTTGAAGACTTCAGCCTGCACTGCCGGATAAACAATTATCTCCTTGTCGAAGGGGACAGCGAGACGTTTTCCTCCGAGAACATCTCCCCGGAGGATTTTCAGCTTATGCTGGTGGATTATCCCCTGATGAACCGTGCCAGGATGAAAAGCATCCGTGAATGGAAAAACAGCTCTGTCCTGCCCCTCATTATGCTGATGGACAATGTACGGGAGACATCGCAGATGGAGGCTTTCTCTGAGGGGGCCGACGATATAATCGATCGGAAGGTCTGCTCGGAGAGGGTTTTCACCCTGATGAGCCGGATGGATAATCTTATACGGATTTACGGAAAAAACAGGAATGAGTCCCTGACGAGCTGGATGATCGGAAAGGACAGAATCTCCCTGAATGTCCGGGGGCGCCTTGTTCTGGTCAACGGCGCGGGAGTTCATCTGACTCCCACGGAATGGAACATCCTGCGCCTTCTCAGCGAAAAAAACGGCCATGTCGTCTCCCGTGAGGAGATCCTCAGCGGCTGTTTTGAATACCAGTATGAGGGGTACGACCGCTCCATCGACGCCCATATCAAGAATCTGAGAAAAAAAATCCCCCTCTGCATCGAAACATTGAGGGGAGTGGGGTACCGCTTTACGGGAAGGGATATCTCACAGAGCCCCGATCCTATTGAAAGCCCCCTCTCAATCTGATAAAATACGGCCCATCATTCAGTTAGAATTCAGAGGAACCCATGGATAAGATCATAATATTGGATTTCGGCAGTCAGACGACTCAGTTAATCGGCAGAAGAATCAGAGATTTCGGCGTTTACAGCGAAATCTATCACGGAGATATCACCCTGACGGAGGATATCCTTACCAGTGACGTCAAGGGCGTCATCCTTTCCGGCTCTCCCTATTCCGTCTATGAAGAGGGCGCTCCGAAGCCCGATAAGGCCGTTTACGATCTTGATGTGCCTCTGCTGGGTATCTGTTACGGGTTCCAGAGAATGACCGAGGACCACGGCGGGAAAGTCGCTCCCCTGGATAAAAAAGAGTACGGCCGGTCCCGGATCTCCTTCAAGGAGGAGAACGAGCTGCTGGCGGGAATACCCGACGGTTTCGTCTCCTGGATGAGCCATGGCGATTCCCTGGATAGAATGGCCCCCGGCTTTACCCTGGTCGCCGAGAGCGAACACGGTCTTCCCGCCGTAGGATTCAACAAAGAGAAGAATATGTACGGTCTGCAGTTCCACCCCGAGGTGACCCACTGCGAGAACGGATTGGACATTCTGGAAAATTTCGTCTGCTCTATCTGCGGGGCGAAGAAAGAGTGGTCCATGGATAAGTATATCGAGGATGAGGGAAACCGCATCAGGGAGCGCGTGGGCAAGGAGGATGTTCTTCTTCTCATATCCGGCGGAGTCGATTCCACCGTGGCAGGCGGTCTGCTTCTGAAGACCCTTGATCCCGATCAGGTTTACCTCATGTACATCGATACGGGCATGATGCGCAAGGGCGAATCGGAAGAGGTGGCGGAGAACCTGAAGCAGCTCGGAGCGAAGCACCTATTTCTCATTAATGCCCGGGAGCGTTTCCTTACCGCCCTGGAAGGTGCCTCCGAGCCGGAAAAGAAGCGCAAAATAATCGGTGATATGTTCATCAAGGTCCAGGAAGAGGAGATCAACGCCCATATCAAGGGAGATTACTTTCTGGCCCAGGGAACCCTTTATACCGACCTTATTGAATCGGGCAAGGGCGTGGGCAACAAGGCCAACGTCATCAAATCCCATCACAACGTGGGAACCCCCCTTGTGGAAGCCAAAAGGGAGAAGGGGCTCATCGTGGAACCCCTGGAAATGCTCTATAAAGATGAGGTCCGGAGACTCGGTACCCTTCTGGGCATCGACGATAAGATCGTCCACCGCCATCCCTTTCCCGGGCCCGGACTGGGCATAAGAATCATCGGCGACGTGACCGAAGAAAAATGCCGTATCCTGCGGGATGCGGATTACATCTATATCCAGGAGCTCCATAAGAGAAACCTGTACAGGGAGATCTGGCAGGCCTTCAGCGTGCTGACCACGGTCCGGTCTGTGGGTGTTGCCGGAGACGCGCGGGACTACGGTTATGTCCTGGCCCTCAGAGCCGTTGTCTCCTCCGACGGAATGACCGCCGACGTGTATGACTTCCCCACCAAGGACCTTCTGGAAATCTCCTCCCTCATCACCAATTCGGTTCCTGAGATCGGAAGGGTGGTCTACGATATCTCTTCCAAGCCGCCCGCCACTATTGAGTGGGAGTAGATTCTCCCTCCACGAACATGGCCCGGGAATAGAGATTGTCCATGAACAGGGCGGTCTCTTCCCGGCCTTTGTTTTCCCTCAGGGTCTGTTCAATCATTCCTCTGACTATGCTCAGGGAAAGCAGGCCCTGGTCAGAGGTGAAGTCCTCTTTGTGGGCATCATAATATGCCTGGATTTCTTCGTCGCTCACCGATATTTTATCAAGCACTTCGGTTTTTATCACCTTGTCGATTATGAGGCTGTTTCTTATCACTTCGCGAAAACTCTCCTGTGTATAGAGCTGTCCCTCGAGAAGTTTCGCCCACTCCTCATCGGGGTAATCCCCCTTCGCCTGTGAAAGGTTTTCCTCCACTTCTTGTTCCGGGACTTCTATTCCCCGGTAATCGGCCAGAGTGAGGAGGAGCTTTCTCATGATAATGCCTTCTTTCACATTTTCTCTGAGCTGGTCCTTCTCCTCCTCTTCATAATCCCTTTCCTGGAGCCGGCCCTGGATAATCAGCCTCTCCAGCTCCTTCTGAACCTCCTCTTCACTGACCTGAATACGGCCCAGCTTGTCCTGGGAGGCGAGAGGTATCAGAATTACCGTCAGCAGCAATAGGATGTTACGTATTTTGTTCATATTCCCTCCTGGGGGCTTTCTTGTTGATGAGATAAAGGGCGGTAAGGGAAAGAACGGCGCCGCCGATGGTAAGCAGGCGGGGTGTCTCTCCCAGAATTATCCAGCTTAAGAGCAAAGCCAGAAGGGGTATGAGAAAGGTAAAAGCGCTTGCCTTCGGAGGACCGATTTTTGCCGCAGCCCTGAAATAGAGCGATGTGGCCAGGGAGCTCACAAAAAAGGAGAGAAAGAGAATGTTGATCCAGAAGGAACCGGTGAATCCTGAGAGCCGGAAAGGCCCGTAGGGGAGGGCCATTATCAGGGAACCGAAGGCGGCGAAAAGATAAAGGTAGAAGTTGTACTTCTTCAGGTTTATGTGCTCCTGGGCTTTGCCCGAAAAGACTGTCATGAGGGACCAGCATCCGGCGGCGGCCAGAAAAAAGGCGCTGTCCCTCCGGAATAATACTCCGCCGGCCAGCTGCGGCTCCAGAAGAACCACCCCGCCAATAAAGCCCAGGGCCAGTCCCAGGACCATGGATTTTTCCGGTTTCCTTCTGCCGGCGAGAATAATTACGGCCGTGGTAATCAGAGGATTCAGGGTGGTCACGATAACGCCCCCCTTTCCGGCCATGCCGATGCTGAGTCCGGTGAAGAAGAAAACATTATAGAAGAGCAGAAACAGAGCGGAAAGCAGGGTATAGCCGGCGGCTTTCGGCGTCAGGCTCAGGCGGTCCCGGTGAGGGGGAAAGGGAAGAAAAGGCAGGAGGGAAAAGAGAAAGCGCCAGAATATCAGAACGGGAAAAGGGGCTTCCTCTGAAACGATCTTTCCCGATACCCAGCTGAGGGCCATAATCGTCATGGAAAGTACGAGGAGTGCATAGAAGAGGATGCTGCGCCGTTTTCTCTCCGCGGTGGAACTGTAGACGTTTCTTTTGTAGGGAGGAAGAATTTGTATTTCCGGAGAGTAGTCGCTCTGCCTTTCCAGCCAGCTTCTCAGGTTATCGCCCATCCTGTCCTGGTCATGGCCAAGGCAGATCACCTGGGGCCGTTCCTTCTGAAGTACCTGCCAGCTGCCCCGTTCTTCGTCGGAGGGCAGGGCCTTTTTGACAATTCCTGTTTTAAGGAGATGGGCTACGCGGTCGTTATAGGAGTGCATGGGAGTAATTCCCTTCAGTTCACCCACCGTTTTGTCACGGGCCACAACGGCTACCAGGGTGTCTCCCAGGGCGGCCGCGTTGCGCAGAAAGTAGAGGTGTCCCCTGTGAAGAGTATCGAATGTACCAAAGACCATCACTTTTTTCATAAGTCATTATTACAACATAGAAGAGGAAAAAAGTCACTACGCGGTAATATGTGTGAAAGGAGATTTCCCTATTTGTGAAAGTTATGATAAAAACAGAAAAATAATGAGTGATTTCCTTGCAATTCGATATAAACTTTCGTATATTATTTTTATAGGGTTCATTTAAAAAATGAAATATATAAAAACGGAGGTATATAATGCAGGTACTAAAAGAAGAAGTAAGACAGCGGATAATCAAGTCTGCTAAAAAGGAATTCAAAAACAATGGTTTCGATAAAGCTTCCATGAGAGACATAGCCGATTCGGCAAAAATGACAGTGGGTAATCTTTATCGATATTACAAAAATAAGGAAGATATGTTCGGAGCTATCGTAGGTGACCTTTACGGGGAACTTCGGGATCTCAGAAAAAATATTCCTGAGGAGGAAGGACAGATAAAGTTCCTTCTGAATCGTCTCGTAGAGCTCCAGAAGGCTAATAAGGCTGAATGGCTAATCCTGTTCAATACCACAAAAGGGTCAAAATATGCCCGCGTGGTAGACGACATTTACAGTCTTGTTACCGAAGCCTTGATGGAGCAGTTCGCCGAGAGAGAAGGTTTTGACGAATCCATCGCCAGACCCGTTGCTTATGCTATCATAAACGGCCTTAACACCATTCTCCAGAATGAGCGGAAGTATAACGATGATGCAGCCGATCTCTTTCTGGATTATATGATCAAAACCGCTTAATCATCACCGTTTTTGTAATCCCGATCCCGGTACTTTCTTAAAATCATGAGAAAGCCGGGATTTATTTTTTTTCAAAAAGGAGAGAGCTTTTCTCCCTGTACTCTTCCATTCCCGCTTCAAGAAGTTTCATTATCAATTCGGGGCCTTTCAGCCCATCCTTTTCGCAGAGCATGGGATACATGCTGATGCTGGTGAATCCGGGCATCGTGTTCACTTCGTTGATATAGAACCTTTCCGAATCCTTTTCGAGAAAGATATCGACCCGGGCCAGACCGTTCAGATTCAAGGCGAGATAGGCACTCTTCGCGGTCGCTTTTATCCTGTCCGACAATGCGTCATCAAGGGGAGCGGGAATCAGGAGAGCCGCTCCGTCGGGATCGATGTATTTGGCTTCATAATCATAGAAGGTGTGATGCGGGGCAATCTCCCCGGGCCCGAACACTTCCGGATCGTCCCTTCCCAGTAAGGAGCACTCTATCTCCCGGGCATTGACGGCTTTTTCAATCAGTATCTCCCTGTCGTAAAGGAGGGCCGATTCTATACCGTTCAGAAAGGAGGCCTCGTCTTCGGCACGGGTAACTCCCACCGATGAGCCGGCACGGGAGGGCTTGATGAACAGGGGGAGCCCCAGCTTCTCGCAGCATGTCCGGTAAAAGGCATTTTTTACAAAGCCGCTCTTTTCCCACCTGTGGCGGTCCATTTTTTCGTAGGGAACGACGGGAAGACCGGCATTTTCCCATATCTCCTTGGCGCAGATTTTATCCATTCCCAGAGCACTGCTCTCCAGACCGGCCCCAGCATAGGGAATGTCCATCATTTCAAGAAGGCCCTGGAGGGTTCCGTCCTCTCCGAAGGTCCCGTGTATGACGGGGAACACGATATCGCAGGGAACCGGCTCTCCCTTAACGGTTTGAAGTCCTATTCCGGGGATCAGTACAAGACGGTTTTCCTCTTTCTCTTCCAGGGGAAGGATGTCGGCGGGCTCCTTCGAATACTCCTGATAATACCAGATTCCCTTCGGTGTTATGCCCACGGGATGGGGTATCAGGCCGCTTTTCTTAATATTGTGATAGATGAAGGCTCCCGATCTCAGGGATACTTCATGCTCCCCCGAACGGCCTCCGTAAATAAGGACTATGTGTTTCATACTAGCCATTATTTACCATGGTTCGGTCAAAAATACAACAAAAATGGGGCTTTTGCGCCTTTTTTGTCAATTTTCCCCCTCTCCCGGGGTATGAATGATTTCTATAACCAAAAAGTAAAAGAGCTGTTCCGCCTTGACTATCTCTATCCCTGGCAGCGGCTGGTAATCGCCGATACCCTGGAGGGCATGGGGTATTTCGGTGAGGAACTGAGAGAGGAATCGTCCGGAAGGAAACTTGTCATTCTACCCACGGGAGCGGGAAAAACCCTTTGCTTTCTCATGCCGGCCCTGCTTACCCGGGGGATTACTCTTGTCCTTTACCCCCTGCTGGCCCTTATGAACGATCAGGCTCGGAGGCTGACCGAAGAGGGGCATCATCCCGTTGTCTTCCGGGGGGGACAAACCCGCCGGGAGAGGGAAGAGGGCTGGACCGCGCTGGCAGAAGGAAAAAGCCGGATAATCCTGTCCAATCCCGAAACGGTCGGTTCGGAGGAGTTTCTGGAGCGGCTGGCCTCTCTGCCCCTGGCTCACCTGGTAATCGATGAAGTGCACACCATTCCCCAGTGGGGTCCGTCCTTCCGCAAAGGGCTTCTGAAAACGGCGGATCTGGTGGAAAAAGGAATCTTTCCGGTGGTCTCCGCCTTTACGGCCACCGCCTCTCCCCGGGTTCAGGAGGAGATCGGCTCTCTGGTATTCGGAGGCGGAAACTACCGCAAAATCATGGCGGATCCGGACAGGCCCAACATTCACTACCATGTCCTCTATACCCGCTTTGTACTCACTGCGCTGGAAGAACTCTGCCTGGGGGAGGAAAAACCGATTCTTATCTTCTGCCGCACCCGTTCCCAGACAGAAGAGACGGCCCGATACCTGGAGAGAAGGATCGGCGGGAAGGGCGGAGTCGGCAGAGTCCGCTTCTACCACGCCGGTTTGGAGAAGGATGAAAAGGAGGAGGTGGAAGCCTGGTTTCTCAAGGCCGGGGGAGCCGTCCTCTGCAGCACATCGGCCTACGGAATGGGGGTGGACTGCCGCGGCCTCCGCACGGTCATCCACAGGGATCTCCCCTATTCCGTCGAGTCCTATATCCAGGAATCGGGTCGTGCGGGGAGGGGAGGAGAACTCGCCCGGGCCTTTCTTCTGGTGCCGTCGGTCCCTGAGGGAGATGAGGGGATCGCCCCCTTTATCAACCGGAGGGACAGGTGCCGCCGGGCCCTGCTGATGGAAGAGCTGGGACGGGAGAGCGGTTACTGCGGAGGATGCGATGTCTGTTCCCCGGGCCGGTATATTCCGGTCACCGAAGCCCGGGAGGAGAGGTTAATGAGAATCATGAAGCGATACTGCCCGGCATTGTCAAAGAAGGAGTGGATGGATTTTCTCAAGGGCTACGGCCGGGGTTTCTCCCGCTGCCTGACCGGATGGGGAATGCTGGGTGATATGGAGAGAGAACAGATCGCCGATGTCCTGGAATGGTATGAAAGGGAAGGGTTTATCCAGATAAAAACCCGTGGATTATGGAAAAACAGGGTTTTTGTCAAGATGCATAAAGAAAAAAGAAAATTTATTAAAGAAAAATTTGCAAAGCGCCTTAAAATGTATTAGCTTTGAGATGTAAGGTAAAGAAAATCTTACGAAGATGTTGGATGCAGCATGTTGCTGTTTTCATAATCTCTCCTATTCCCCCCTTCCGGCTTCCATTTAATGGGAGCCGGTTTCTTTTTTTATAAGGAGAGTTTCCACATCTCTTTTGGTACGGCATTCGAGAAACTCCTTCACCGTACCCTTTTTGATGAGGCTGGTAATGCGGGAGAGTATTCTCAGATGAATGGTTTCGCTGCTTGTATGGACGAGAAAGAAAAGATGAACCGGCTTATTGTCGATCGATTGAAAATCCAGTCCTTCCTTCGACATTCCCAGGACAATATGAGGCTCTCCCTGATCGTTTTCCCGGGGATTTCTTATATGGGGGATGGCGATCCCTTCGCCTATGCCGGTGGAGAGCATGTTTTCCCGGTCTTCCAGTTTGTTTAGATAGCCGTCGGGATTTTTTATGAGATCACTGTTGATCAAAGGGGCGGCCAGCTGGGAGAGAATCTCCCGGCGGTTGCCCGGGTTGAGGGGGATAACCGTATCATAGAGCATGCGTGACAGATTGACATTGACTTCGCCCGATTCTATGAGACGGGATATATCACCCTTGACTTCGTCCTTTTCCTGCATGGATTCAAGAAGCCAGTCGTCCAGTATGGATTTGATAAATCGCCATTGGTTTCCCACCCGGGTACAGGGTATTTTATGGGCTGCAATCATCCGCTGTATGGTCTTTTCTGCAACCTTCAGATATTCTGCTGTTTCAGCCAAAGTCAGTATCTCATCATTAATCATAAAAGTCCTCTAATGTCCATGATCGTCCTACAAAGAAATATAGGTAATAGGAGGTTTTAAGTCAATATGGAAGCGTTGCCATACTTCCCAAATAAGTCCTGTTCGGCTATACTTTCTTCAACAAAGGAGTTTTTGGTGGGATTTTTTCGTGTTTTTGTAGAGAAGAGAGACGGATTCGATCAGGAAGCGGTTCATTTGAAAACCGATTTTCAGGAAACCCTGGGTATTGCGGGCCTTGAGAAGGTCCGCTTGCTGAATATTTACGATGTCGATTCCATGAATGAAGCCGACTTCCGGCAGGCGGTTGACAGTATTTTTTCCGAAAGGAATGTGGACAGGGTTCACTATGACCTGTCCGTGCCGCAGGGAGCCGTTGCGGTGGAAGCTCTGCCGGGGCAGTTCGATCAGAGAGCCGATTCGGCGGCCCAGTGCCTCAAGCTCCTCCATCCCCATTGGGACGGACGGGTGAAAACGGGAAAACTGCTCGTCCTTGAAGGAAATATCACAGAAGCGGAACGATCCCGCATCGAGGGATATTTCATTAATCCCCTGGAAATGCGTCATAAGGACCTCTCCATCCTGAAAATTGAAGACATCCCTGCCGATATCATACCGGTTGAAACGATTGAAAGGTTTACCCGTTGGAACGGCGAAGAAATGGAAAAATTCCGCCGCGCCCAGGGCATGGCCATGACCCACGATGATCTGGCCTTCGTCCAAACCTATTTCCGGGATACGGAGAAGCGGGATCCCACCGAGACGGAGCTTAAAGTACTGGATACCTACTGGTCGGACCATTGCCGCCACACCACTTTCGAGACGGAACTGACCGATATCAAACTTCCCCGGGGCCGTTACGAAGACCTGTTTCAGAAAGCCTTTGACGATTATCTGACCGCCCGGGAAAATGTTCACGGCGGAAAAAAGCCCATGACTCTGATGGATATGGCTACCCTGGCCGGCAAGGAACTGCGCCGCGGGGGAAAGCTGGATGATATGGAAGTCTCCGAGGAGATTAACGCCTGCAGCGTCTTTATCGATGTGGACATCACCGAAGGGGATGAAACCCGCATGGAGAAGTGGCTTCTCATGTTCAAGAATGAGACCCATAACCATCCTACGGAGATAGAGCCCTTCGGGGGAGCCTCCACCTGTATCGGGGGGGCCATCCGCGATCCCCTTTCCGGTCGTTCCTACGTCTACCAGGCCATGCGCCTTACCGGGGCGGGCGACCCTCGCGTTCCCATTGAGGAGACCATGGAGGGGAAACTTCCCCAGAAGGTCATAACCAAAGGCGCCGCCCGGGGCTACAGCTCCTACGGCAACCAGATCGGTCTGGCCACCAGTTTCGTCAAAGAGATTTATCATCCCGGCTACCGGGCCAAGAGAATGGAAGTGGGAGCCGTCGTCGGTGCCGTTCCCGCCGACTGGGTCAGAAGGGAAACTCCCCGGCCCGGTGATGTGGTCATACTTCTGGGAGGCAAGACGGGCCGTGACGGCTGCGGCGGCGCCACCGGTTCCAGCAAGGCCCACACGACGGAATCGCTGGAGACATGCGGTGCCGAAGTGCAGAAGGGCAACGCTCCGGAGGAAAGAAAGATTCAGCGTCTCTTCCGGAATCCCGAGGTAACCTCCCTCATTAAAAAGTGTAACGACTTCGGTGCCGGCGGCGTGTCCGTGGCTATCGGAGAGCTGAGCGACGGCCTGGATATCCGGCTCGACCGGGTCCCCGTTAAATATCTCGGACTGAACGGTACGGAACTGGCCATAAGCGAATCTCAGGAAAGAATGGCCGTCGTCGTGGAGAAGAAGGACCGGGAGGCTTTTCTCTCCCTGGCCGATAAGGAGAATCTGGAGGCGGTGGAGGTGGCTGTCGTCACCGATGACAACCGCCTGCGCATGACCTGGAGGGACAGGGAAATCGTCAATATCGACAGGGCTTTTCTCGATACAAACGGTGTGAGATCCGAAGCGTCCGTCAAGGTCGTACTGGACGATAAGGGCGCCGATCCCTTTGCCAGAAGTCCCGAAGGAGCCGACGGAGGGGAGAAATTCCTCAACCATCTGGCCTCCCTGGAAGTGGCTTCCCAGAAGGGTCTTGTGGAGATGTTTGACTCCACCATCGGGGCCGGTACGGTTCTCATGCCCTACGGGGGAAAGAACCAGCTCTCCGAGAGCGAATGTTCCGTTCATAAGCTGCCCCTGCTCAAGGGAAGCACCGATACGGCCAGTTTCATATCCTGCGGCTACAATCCGGATATCTCCAGCTGGAGTCCCTTCCATGGGGCCGCCTGGGCTGTGGCGGAATCCCTGACCCGTCTGGTGGCTGCGGGCGGGAAATGGAGGGAGACGAGGTTTTCCTTCCAGGAGTATTTCCGCCGTCTGGGAGATGACCCTGAGAACTGGGGCCTCCCCTTCGCCGCCCTATTGGGGGCTCTGAAAATCCAGAGGGACCTGGAACTCCCCGCCATCGGCGGTAAGGACAGCATGTCCGGCTCCTTCGGCGAACTGAATGTTCCCCCCACGCTTATCTCCTTTGCCGTTACGACCGGTAAGGCTTCCCAAACGGTCTCCACCGATTTCAAAGGGGCCGGTCATCGGCTCTACCTCCTGAAGAATATTCCCGACGGAGACAATATGCCCCGTTCCTCTGAAATGGGGGTTCTTTTCGATACCCTCCAGAGCTGGATTGAGGGGGGTGTCATTCTCTCCGCCCAGTCGCTGAAGGCCGGAGGAGCGGCTGAGGCCCTTTTCAAGGGCGCCGTCGGTAACGGAATCGGTGTGAAGGTCACCGCTCTGGTACCGGAAGAGCTTTATGCCCTGTCCTACGGTTCTTTTATTCTGGAGACCGAGGAAACCCTGTCCCTGGAAGGAACAGGCCTTGATGCCGGACACCTTGTGGAGATCGGAGCAACCGAAGACTCTTCCCGCCTTACCCTGTCCCATGGGAATCAGGTCCTTTTCGACCTCTCCCTGGATGAGTGTATCAACCGCTGGACCGGCGTTCTGCAGCATGTCTTTGAGGACCTGACGTCCGACGGCGGTGAAACTCTGTCGCCCCGGGATTACACCGGAGGAGCGGCTGTAAAATCCGCCGGTCTTTCGCTCAAAGCCAAGCCAAGGGTCATCATACCCGTATTCCCCGGTACCAACTGCGAGTACGACACGTTCCGGGCCTTCGAAAAAGCCGGGGCCGCCGGGGAGATCCTCCTTTTCAGGAATCGGACGGCCAGTCAGATAGAGGAGTCTCTCGACCGGCTTGTCAGAGAACTGGACAACAGCCAGCTCCTCATGCTTTCCGGTGGATTTTCCGCCGGTGACGAGCCGGAAGGGTCGGGAAAATTCATCGCCAATATTCTTTCCAACAGCGCGGTGAGCGATGCGGTTCACCGGCTTCTGGACAGGGACGGCCTGATTCTGGGAATCTGCAACGGTTTCCAGGCTCTGGTGAAGAGCGGTCTTCTGCCCCATGGCAGGATCACCCCCCAGAAGGAGGATTCCCCCACCCTGACTTACAACAATATCGGACGGCACGTCTCCCGCATGGCGACTCTCAGGGTGGCTTCCAACCTCTCTCCCTGGCTCTCCCGCATGGAAGTGGGAGATCTCCATAATGTGGCATTGTCCCACGGGGAGGGTAAGTTTTACGCCGAACCGGATGTTATGGAGAGCCTCGTGGCGGGCGGTCAGGTCTGTTTTCAGTATGCCGACGGCGATGGCCGTCCCACCATGGACCGCCGGTTTAATCCCAACGGTTCGGTCAATGGCGTGGAGGGAATCTGCTCTCCCGACGGCCGGGTTCTTGGCAAGATGGGGCATTCCGAGCGTTACGGAGAAAATCTCTTCCGGAATATCCCGGGCGAGAAGAACCAGCCACTCTTCGACGGAGGCGTGGGATACTTCCTCTAGGAAGCTATTGAAAGGGGCTCCCCATGGGGAGCCCTTTTTTTCGGGCGGTGATTCTTTTTCTGAGGTTTTGTTAAAAGGTCAGGGTCAGTTCCACGCCCAGTTCCGAACCGGCTTTGGTCCGGGTTTCGTTCCAGTTGACTCCCAGTTTCATCCAGCCGGCCAGAGTTCCCAGGTCGTCGATATAGAGCACCGATCTGTGGACAGCCCCCGTTTCATGGGAGTAATCGTCCCCGGAGTTCTCAAACTCGTAACTCAGCGTTTCGCTGTTCTGCACATAGCTTTCCGTCGAAATAATATAGCGGGAGAAGGGTATCTTCCGATAGGGTTTCCGATCGGTTTTCCAGAGATAGGAGACGGAGAGCTGTTCCTCCAGTTCCTGTTCCTCAAAACTGTAGGTCAGATCGTTTTCCGCCGTGAATGTCGCTCCTCCCTCTCCCTCAAATCGACTGTAGCAGTTCCATGAAAGGCTCTCCCATGCGGGGACGGCGCTGTTTTTCCCCGAAAGGGTCCAGGTATAGGTATTGGCGATCTCTTCGGTGGCGTAGAAGGGAAATACCGGAGTGGTTCCGAAGCTTCCGAAGACATTCAGGGCGCGCTGCTGCAGGGTGAAATCCCAGCTTGTCTTGTAGTATCGGCTGTCCGTTTCTCCTTTGTAGAGCCGGCTGATCTCCGCCTCGGCCAGAGAGGGGAGGAACAGGTCGGAAATATGTGACCCGTAGGGCCTGTTCAATGCCAGGGAAAAAGCCGGATTGTAGGCATAGGTTCCCCTTTCGGGTAATTGATTCATCACATTTTCGCTGACAGCCAGTTCATAGAGAGGGACGAAATGGGACAGGGGAAGCAGGGGCATGATATTGTCCGACCAGGCGGCGTAATCGTCGGCGAATGTATTTGTCTTGGACTGTATGTCCGTCAGGCTTATGTCCCGGCTGTATTCGGGGGTCAGAGTCAGGGTGCGCTCAGTGCCCAGTTTGATGGGAACGGACAGGGATGAGGAAAGATCGCTTGTCTGTTTCCACGCGGTGCTTCTGACCAGATTCGTCCCATAGGAGAGGGCCAGCTTGGGCGAGCAGCGCTCTCCCTTCCAGGAATAACTCAGATCACCCGAGGCGGACCGGTTCTCCACGTCCGTTCCGTCGGGAATGAGGTAACCCCAGGAATTTCCCCACAGGGAGAAATAATCCAGTCTGCGGGGAGACGTTTCCTCCGACAGGGAATCCCAGGTATTCTTCAGGGATAGCTGCCATTGTTCCGAGGAGGCGGTGAGGCTGCCGCTCCAGTCCTGGGTCAGCTCTTCCTGGTCGAGGACCGCTTCGTGATCCCCCTTGATCTTCACCGAGGCCGGGAGGGTCAGGCCGGCCGACGCCGTATGGCTCAGAAGGGGAGTGTCGCTGTCATCCCCCCGGGCGAAATTCTCCTCCAGCACCAGGGGGGAATCGACTGTGGGAAATGTCAGTCCGTGACCGCCCCACAGGGTAAAATCTTCTCCGTCCCAGCTGCCGTCACCCTGAAGGCTCAGTCCCAGATACATGACCTCCGTACCCGTCTGCCCCTGAAAGGAGACGGAGCCTTCCCTGCCGGCAACGCCGCCGGTGCGTCCCGAGAGCGATCCCGATGTGGTCAGATCCAGAAAGGTCCCTCCCAGCCAGCGGAATCCGGTAGCGCCGGTCAGGTAGGCGTCGCTGGCGTAGTTCAGGCTGACGGTGGTCTTCCCGTTCAGAGCCACCACCGGTTCCTCGAAGTAGATCTCATCGATCCACAAAGAGCCGGTCCCGTCGGGATCTCCCTCTCCTGTGAGGGCTATCCGGTTTAGGGTCGCCGTACCTCTGTCTATGGTCAGGGCCGAATCGGCGACTCCCCCGTCAAAACGGGCGGTTTTTTCCGTTAGGTCTATGGTGACCATCTGCCAGGCCGTTTCGGAGCCGTCTGTGTCCCAGTCCAGATGGACGCCCTTGTCATCGGTGTCGGTCAGATTCAGGGAGTAGGAGCCGACGGAACCATCGTGCCTGATGAAAAAACGGACTTTCCCGAAGCGGGTGAGATCCTTGGCGTCAATCCAGCTGACGGCTTTCCATCTTTCCGTGGGGTCAAATCCGGTCCAGTCGATTCTTGTCACCCGCTGATCGGAGCCGTCCTTATGGAACTGCTCTATCTCATCGGAGTAGGCCGATTCCAGGGTTGAATCGGTGACTTCGGACATACCCGTTTCCGCGGTACTGCTGGTGATTTCGTTCTCCACGGAGAGGGCGAAGGTCTGTCCCACCAGCTCCAGTCCTCCGATGAGAACCTGATGGCTTCCCGTGCCCCAGGAATCGACCGTCAGATCGGGATCGGTGAGGGAACCGTCCGTATTGGAGAAGAGAAAGCGGAGGGACCGTGTTTTGGTCAGAGCCTGACGGTCGAGGCTGTCCAGGTTCCAGGTCACCTGTTCCCAGGAGCCGCTGTCGAACTCGGTGGAATCAATGACTTCCGTCGCCACCAGGGATTCGTCGTAATCCTCGATAAAACCGTCCTCGTCAAAATCGGTTTTCTCCCCCGTTTCCCCCAGCTTGAGAATAAGGTCCCCCGCCGTTCCCGAGAGGACTCTTACGTAAAATCTGATCTCCTGCAGGGTGGAGTAGTCCGCCGTTCCGTCGGAGGTCAGGTGCAGATCGGCACCGGTCCATTCCGACGAGGCCAGGGTGAACGAGGCGTCCAGGGCATAATCTTCAAAGGGGGCACCACCCGGGGATTCGTTCACCAGAGGACCGGCAGAACTGTTCATGACCACGTAGTCGGCCGAAGGAAAATCATTGTCCGTTTCGCTGTTTCCCGCTTTCGGTTCAGCCAGGGCTTCCTCGTATACGGGATAGGCCGAAAGGGCGTCTTCCATGCCCAGTATCCGTTCTATGCCGTCGGCGTCTCCCAGGTCGGCCTCTCCGGTAAGCTCCGCCTTAAGGGAAAGGTCGTCCCCCCTATGGTTCCATGTCACGCCCAGCTGGACGGTTCCCCCGTCTTCGGTGGAGCTGTCCGCTCCGTCGGGAAAAACATAGTTGAAGGATTCCGCCGTTTCCAGGGTATCCCTCTCCGAAAGGGTGAACCGGTTCCCCTGGTAGATGAGCATCTCCTGCCCTTCGAAATTCAGGGTTTCCCGGCGGTAAGAGAATTCGATGCGGTCATCGGGAAAGATATAGCGGTTGAAGCTCACCGTTCCCCGGTCGCTGTCCAGGGTGTAGTTGTATTCGGGACTGCCGTTGACCGTGACCGACAGAGAGCCGGGAACTACGCCCGTCCCCAGACGGTACCCGCTGCTTCCCGTTTTGCTCACCAGATGCAGCCGGTGGGAGACCAGCTCCGTTCGGTTGACCGGGGCGTTTCCGTAAACCTCGGGAAACACGTCGCCCAGGGGGTAGCGGTTAAGGGCATCCCTTGTGCCGGCCCCCGTCCTGTAGAGGGTGAGAATCTTATCATCCGAAGCGCTTTCCCAGGAAAAACCGGAAGGGTCATCGGTCTCCGATCCATAACGGTCGGCCAGATGAAGGGAATTTTTCAGGCTGTTGGACGAGAGGGTCAGACCGTAGGAGTAGCGGCTGTACTGGGCGAAGGGGGAGAACCTTTCCGGCTCATAAATAAGCAGACAGGGGTAGCCGTTAATCGTCTCCTGCCGGGACTCGCCGTATGTCCCGCCCCGCGTGTCGTACGGGTCGTCGGCCGTCCAGCTGAAAGCTTCGGCTGTGGCGGCGACATCGGGGATTCCCGAGCCGTCGGACGTGGGGGGAATGACCGCGCCCGATCCCAGGGAAATATGCCCTACGGGAAGGCCGCCCGACGTATAGTAGACCGCCACGGGCCCGTCAAAATCCTCTTCCAGGGTAAGGATACCTTCCGTGCTGTCTATGAGGTAGTCCCCCTCTTCGGCCAGCCGGTAGGAATAGGAAGACGATCCCTGGTAGGAGCCGTCGTCGTCCCTGATATAGACGCGCAGGTTGGCTATGTCGGTATCGGGGAGCAGAAAGCGGCGGTTGGGAAGATAGTCGTAGAGTTCCAGGTACTCTTCGTTCGCTTCATAGGTGCCGATATAGGTTTTGCTCTCCTCCCAGGTCCCGTCGAAGCGTATCATCAGTTCGTTCTGCATTTTGTCGCCGGCCCCTTTGAGGGTGATGCCCGGCGTATTGTAAAGGGGGCTGGACACATCAAGGCCGGCGTAGCTGTCGGTGGTAATGGAAGTGTTGCCCAGTTTCACCGATTGGAGGTACTCCTCCCCGGTCCCCTGGTAGCCAAGGAGATAGGTGTTTTTATCGTAATCCTCCACGACGCTTGTCTCGAAGAAATACCGGTCGTCTATCCAGAGGGAGAGGAGAAGATCGGGGGTCTGGAGAAAACGGAAGCCCGTGGTATAGTCGTCAAAGGAGGCGTTCCAGTCATATCCGCCGTCCTCTATTTTCACGGCCAGTCCCGATGAGAAATGGAAGCGCCAGTAGCCGTCCCAGTAGAAATCGACGTTCTGGTCGCCCATCTGATATGTCCAGAGATAGGGGGACGCTTCTTCCGTATCCCCTTCGTCCTCGGCCTGGAGAAGGGGGAGGGAGAGAAGGAAAAAAAGCAAGGGGGCAAAAAAAATGTGTGCTTTTATTTTCACTATGTATTATTATTTACATGAACCGGGATGAAAAATCAAGGTGAAATGGATTGAGTGATGAATGAGATTGATGAGTTGACCAAAGAAAAGGCGAAACAGTTTATAACCAGGCTCATGTCCAATCCGGCGCTCCAGGGAATGGCGCCCCTGAAAAAGGAACAGCAGATCCGGTATTTTCTCAAAGTGAATGAGAGTCAGCTTCTTCCCACATTGTCATCCCCCGCTTTTTTCCCGGGCAAAACTCCCGGCGAAATATATAATATCCTTGAATCGGCCCTGAGAGGCATGACGGGGGAACTGCTGAATCCCCGGATCAGGCAGTTTTTCTCTTCCGGCCTGAGGCCTGCCGCTCTGGTCAGTGCCGTGGGCGACCCGGGCCTTGATGTGACCCGGCTCAGAGAGACCCTGTGGAAGCTCTTTACCCTCATCCTTGATTCAAAGGAGGGACGGGAAGCCCTGGTCCCCGCTCTTACCCTTATCGATTCACCCATTTTCGACCGCTACGTGCCCCAGATCATACAGAGACAGAAATATATCTCCTTTGAAATCCGCATGGTGCAGAGATTCAAGGAAGTACAGGAAAATATTATCGACTATCTGAAGCTCATTGTTCTTCTCAAGCCGATTGTGTATACCTTCCTTACGAACACGGGAGAGCTGGTGAACGGCTGTATTTCCGTACCCTACTGCAATGTCATCGCCCATCAGCTGAGCCGCAAGTATCCCTCCCTGCCGGAGCCGATTCTCAAGGGGATCATTCAGGCCAACGTGTCGTTTCAGGATGAGAGAAATCTTCCGGCCACAAGCCGGCTGGCGGGAATCTTTACCCAGAGAGCCCTGCACTGGAATCCGGCTCAGAAAATCGACAGGGGTGCCGAGACATCCGATAAGAGCTGGTTCAGCATAACAAGGAAAAATTACCGCTATTACGGATACGATCTGGACATGCTTTTGGAGTTGTATAATATAGCATCGGAACTGGGGTGGTAGAATGAAGAACCGATTCAATACGTTTTTGGAAAATCTGGTGATGGCCGTTATCTTTCTTGTCCTCGTCCAGACTTTTCTGGCCGATCTGGCCGTGGTCGCCGACTGGGAGTGGTCCTTCCGCCGGATAATGATCTGGTCCGCCTTCGGCTTCGATCTGTTCTTTACCATGGAATTTCTCATCCGATTCTTCGGGGCCCTGTATAACGGCAGGGGCGAAGTGAAAAGGTATTTTCTCTACCGCCAGGGATGGGTCGACCTGATCGTCTCCATCCCCCTCCTGCTTTTCAGCTCCACCCCGGAGCTCTTCGCCCTTCTGACCGGTTCGGTCATCGCCGGATTCGGCGGTTCTCTGAATATTCTCAAGGTGGTCAAGTCGATCCGCATCGCCCGTCTTCTCAGGCTTCTCAGGGTTCTGAAGATCTTCAAGCACATCAAATATGCCGATTCCGTCATGGCCCAGAGGCACACGTCGCGGATCGTCACCACCGTGGTCACTTCGGTCATCCTGGCGCTCACGGTTATGTCCTTTACGGCCTCCTTTTTCTATTTCGACGATCTGACAAGCCGCTACGAACAGGACCAGAGGGAGAGTATGCTCTATCTGCTGTCCAGCGGGATGCTGGAGGACGGGGGAGACCGGCTGGCGGACTACTGCACGGATCAGACAGATTTTCTCATTATCAAAAAGGGCCGTGCCGATCTTTACAGCCGTTATTCCCAGGACGAATACACCCGTTCCTACGGCTTCAGCGACTACGCCTATCTCTCCTCCGGGGAGTACGGCTTCTACTATGATCTCAAGCCGATCAATGTCTCCGACGCCTGGAACAGCCTGGTCGTCTTCGGGGAAATTATCTTCGTGATTCTGGTCATCATGATCACCTACAGCACCCATTTCGCCATTAATGTGACCGATCCGATCAATATCATGTATAAAGGGCTGAACGAAGAGGAGTACAACCTGGAGGTGGCCATTCCCGAGAATTACAGGAGTGACGATATCTTTCGCCTGTCCGAAAGCTATAATAACGAGTTCCTTCCGCTGAAGGCCCGGACGGTCAGGAGGGAAGGGGAGGAGAAACCCGCCCTAGATCTGAACGATCTGACGGACCTTTTCAAGATCTGACACTTTTTCCCGGGGAAGAAAAATCCTCACTTTTCTCAGAACTCCCGTCAGATTCCTGACGGAGGGACCGCTGAAGAGAGATTCCGTTTCGGTAAAGGGAACGAACCGTCCCTCGGTGAGCAGGGGCAGATTCACTTCAAAGGAGATTTTCTCCGGCACATCGGCTATTACTTCTTCGGCGCTTATATCCATGCCGGCCCCGCGCAGGTCTGAGGCCAGAGACGCTTCAAATTCCACGCGGGACGGGAGTTTTTCGAGGCTCCGGTGAACGGGGTTGTCTTCGGAAAAGTCCTTCTCAAGGACCGCCTGGTAGGAGAGGGGATTTTCCGAGCGGATGATCAGGTTTTCCAGTTCCGGGAAGAGATCGCGCACCTTCAGACGGAAATCGTCATCGGTCAGCCCGTAAAGATCGGAACCCCGCAGCTCGCCCCTTTCCAGGGCCAGATAGAGGGCTTTCTTCACCAGGGCCGTGGAGATTCGCACGTCCCGGTGCCAGTAAACCGCCTTGTACATGAGATATTTGGAAAAAAGTACATTCTCCACGGCCAGGGAACCCTTGGCGGACAGGGCTATGCCTCCGGGGGTGGGAATGATCTGGGACAGAACGAAATCGGTGTCCTGAACGCCGTAGGGAACGCCGCAGAAAAAGGCGTCCCTGTTCAGATAATCGAGCTTATCCGGATCCAGAACCCCCGAAAGAAGACTGCGGTAGAAAGCCAGCTCGGAACCGAAGCCGCTCAGAGCCATCTCCTGGTCGACTATCGCCGCGGTCAGTTCGGCAGAATTCCCCTCGTCCCCGGCGATGATCCTTCCGATAACCCCTTCCCGTATTATCCGGCCGGAGAGCTGCTCATGATCCGTCAGGGGAAGTTCCTTGAGGGAGTGGGTATAGGGGAAATGGCCCAGGTCATGGAGTAGGGAGGCGTTCAGAAAAGCCTTCACCCCCGTCAGGGTCAGGTCCGGGCAGGCTTCGTGGGACACAATGCGGTGAATCAGCTTTCTGGCAATGTGGTAAACCCCCAGGCTGTGGTTGTAACGGGTGTGGGTGGCTCCGGGATAGACATAGACCGAGGGACCGAGCTGACGGATCCGTCCCAGTTTGCTGAAGTCCTCCGTTTGAATCAGCCGGCGCATGAAAGGGCTCAGGTAGATGTGCCCCCACAGGGGATCCCGTACGGGGTCGGTGAATTCATTGTTCAGATAGTTCAGTATGGATGTTCTTTCTTTCATCGGGATAGTTCCTTTTCCGGAGCGGCCGGGGAAGGCCGGGGCCTGCCTGCTTTCCCCTCTTTTTCTCATAGAACGGAAAACCTTTCAACCCCGGACCGGGCTTTCCCTTCTAATCGTACCTCACACCCCAAAGGGTTTCATTGCCGTCGGAGATAAGGGAGAAGGCCGTCACATCGTTTCCCGCCTCATCCTTCTGTTTCAGAAGAACTCCGGTGAATAGTTCGCCGTCCAGGGTGACCGTGAAGGTTGCCGATTCTTTCTCATACTGCCAGCGGCCCAGGTTTTTTCCCTTCCGGTCCTCAATTCCCCCGCCCGCTTTGAAGAGCGTTTCCTCAGCCCCGTGGATAGCCGGGCCGATATCCGTCCCGTGATTTACCACGAAATAAAGGCCCCCCGCGCTCCGGGGGGAAAGGCCCACCGCAAGTTTCTCGGTACCCGTAAAGGAGAAGGGGGCTGCCGTGAGCCATCCGTCGGGAGTTCTGAAAAGACGGCGGACCCGGGGTTCATGGTATTCCGAATTGTCGTCAAAACGGGTGTGGTGTACCAGATATATCTTATCTCCGTCTATCAGGGCGGAGTTGTGGCCGGGAGCCATATAGGGCATGAGCAGGCTGGGAAACATATAGTTGCCCATCATTTTTAATCCGTAGGGATAGTGAGAGGGCCTGGCCGGGTCGAGTTCCTCCCCCCGTCTGTCCACATAGGGGCCTTCCGGCGTTTCCGACCGGTAGAGCCTGATCTGGTATCCGCCGATACTCACCAGTGCCCCATAGGAGACAAAGAGATAGTAGTAGCCCGATTGCTCGTCATAGATGATATAGGGACCTTCCACCGAATTATGCCATCCTCCCGCCAGATGTCTTCCGAAGTAGGCATCGGTCCGGGTTACCCCATTGTTTTCCCGATGGAGGGGATAGCCTGTCTCCTGGTCTATTTCCAGAAGAAAAATTCCCCCCGACCAGGAACCGTAGGTCATCCAGAGTCTCGCCTCCTCGTCATAAAAAAGGGCCGGGTCGATGGCGTTGGGCCAGCGGGTGTTCAGGTAGCCGCCGGAGGGGAAGTATCTTTCTGCCTGTCCCTTTCCGACGATCTCTTCCACGTCGGTCTCCCCCAGAGTTCTTCCGGTGAAGCCGGAAGAGAGAATCCTGTCCACATAATGATAGGGTCCTTCCGCCGAATCGGAGAGGGCTAAGCAGATGTTCGACTTGATATAAGTGGAGGTGGTGCAGAAATACATCATATACTTGCCCGTTTTTCTGTTGTAGATCACATCGGGCGCCCAGACGGAATACCCTCCCTGCTCGTTACGGCCGACGTAGTCAAAGGCCCTCAAGTCGGTAAACAGATTATCAAAAAGCGGGTTGCCTTTGGTGACGCCCGAGGCGATTCTTTTCCATTTTATCAGGTCCTCCGAAACGGCCGCTTCCATGTGGGAACCGAAAATGAAGTATTTCCCCTCCGCCTTGATTATAGAAGGGTCGTGGACGGAAACTCCCGCCATGTAGGAGGATCTTCTTATCTCCTCCCTCCCGGCGGGCCTGAATCCCCGGCAGGAGACAAGAAGCATTATTGTCATGAGCAGGACCATCGTCCCTGCCCGAAGGGGGATTTCGTTTCTCTGTTTCATAAAATCCATCCTGAGGGGCCTCTCGCCCGGCCCCGGTCGGGGAATCAGTCCTCACTGACCGGAATTCCGAAAACGGGTCTGCCCGTTCCGTCCCAGAAAATTTTCTGCATTCTCGTATGCCGGTTTCTGTCCTCCAGGGGATCCCCTTTGATCCCGCGGTAGTTCCGGGCATGGTAGACAAGAATATCGGTTTTTCCGTCTTCGGTGAGGGTGAAACAGCTGTGCCCGGGCCCGTAGATGCCCGTTTCATCGGAGGATTGGAAGACGGGGACGGGACTCTTCTCCCAGGTGTTCCGGTCTAGAAGATCTCCCTCCTCCGGAGCGGTCAGGAGCCCCATGCAGTAGTTATGGTCCGTGCCGCTGGCCGAATAGGTCAGGAATATTCTTCCGTTCCTTATCAGAACGGCCGGCCCTTCATTCACATCGAAGAGCTGCTTTTCCCAGTCGAATTCGGGAGCGCTGAGCAGGACGGGCTTGCTCTTCAGTGTCCAGGGATCGGCCATTTCGCCGATATAGAGATTGCTGATCATGGGAGTAGCGGAAGGCTTCTGGGCCCAGACGAGATATCTTTTGCCCCGACACTCAAAGGTGGTGGCATCCAGGGTAAACGTCGTATCCCCCGTCTCTATTTCCCCCTTTTCCCTCCAGTTTCCTTCCAGGGGATCGGCCGATTCATTTTCCAGGACGTATTTTCTGATATGCCAGACATCTTCCGAATCTCCAGCGGCGAAGTAGATATACCATTTCCCCCCGATAAAGTGGATTTCCGGCGCCCAGATATGGGACCCCAGCTCTCCTCTCTCTCTTTTTCTCCAGATCACTTTCGCCTGTGCCTCCGCCAGACCCGCCAGGGTAGGGCTCTTTCTAAGCTCGATCAGATCGTATTCGGGGACAGTGGCCGTAAAGTAGTAGAATCCGTCTTCATGTCTGAAGATCCAGGGATCGGCTCTGTAGGGGATAAAGGGATTGGCGATCCCGGCAATTTTCTGGTTTTCCATTATATCTTCCTTTTCTATGCGTAATTATAGTCCCAATTAGGGGGGATGGGGAGGCGGAAACATTTGTTATACGCTTTTTTCTGTTTTTTTTTCAGAGAAGGATGGCGGCTGTATCCTCTCTCTGAAAATATGATATAGTTCGCCTATGAATATTTTCAAATGTTTTCCCCAGGGGAAATTCAAAGTACTCACTTTGAGTTATGACGACGGTAAGGAAGCTGACAGAAGGCTTGTCTCCCTTTTCAACGAGTACGGGCTCAAGGGAACATTTCATCTGAACTCCGGACTTTTCAGCACTCCCGAAAGAATCCCCGAAGGGGAGATCGGCTCTCTCTATGAAGGCCATGAGATTTCTGCCCACACACTGACCCATCCCACTATCGGCAGGTCTCCCCGGGAGGAGCTTGTCAGGCAGGTGATGGAAGACAGGAAAAATCTGGAGCGTCTCGCCGGGTATCCGGTCAGAGGATTGTCCTATCCCAACGGCTCCTACAACAGGGAAATCATCGGGACCCTTCCCGCCCTTGGCATCGAATATGCCCGGACGGTCAGAAGCACGGGGGAATTCGGATTTCCCGACAATTTTCTTGAATGGCATCCCACCTGCCATCATAATGAAAATCTTCTTGAGCTGACCGATGACTTCGTCAGTCTCTATAAATCCCAGTATCTCTACATGATGTACGTCTGGGGACACAGTTATGAATTCGACAGGGATGATAACTGGAATCTCATGGAGGAATTCTGCAGACGGGCCGGACGGCGGGATGACATATGGTATGCCACCAACCTTGAGATTGTCGATTATTTCACCGTTCTGAACAATTTGAAATTCAGCGTGGATTTGTCCTTTGTCCAGAATCCTTCCGCCCGAAGCGCCTGGCTGGCCGAAGGGGAGAGAGTCATTGAGATACCCGGAGGAGAGCTGGTCGCCCTCTCGTAGAAAGGGACCCCTCAGATCTGATTGATAAAATCCTGTATGTAGTAGAGGCAGGCCCCCACGGGTACGGAGTCGCCGGGATACCGGCTTATGGTAATAAAATGTTCCGTATCAATGAAAGGGGAATCGGTTTTTGAAAGGACCTTCAGCTTCTCCAGATCCTCTTCATTCACGTACTGGGCCAGTTCCCCGCCCAGTATGATGATCCTGTCCAGCAGGATGTGGAGACTGCTCATGGCATCGGCCGATTTTTTCAGGTATTCGTTCCAGCGGTCCATGTGGCCGGCAGATCCCCCCCTGAGGGCTTCAAAAAAATCGCCCGTTTTCTCCTCGTCATTGAGGAGGGCGCTGATGGAGCAGTACGTTTCGATACAGCCGCTTTTTCCGCAATAGCATTTTCTGCCGTTGGGAACGAGCTGCATGTGCTCCGCCGCTCCGCAATGGCCGTTGTCGCCCATGAGGATCTGACCGTTGGTGATCATCGCCCCGCCCAGATGGTTCCCCACCGAAAGGTAGAGGGCATTCTTCAGGCCTCCCGCGAACCAGAGTTCCGTGGTGGCGGCGCATTTGGCATCATGGAAAAAGGAGCAGTGGTAGTTGAGATGGCGGGAGAAGGCGGAAATATTCAGCCCCGTATAACCCAGGGTTTTCCCGTAGGTGATGGTCGTGTTATCCACGGACGTCAGCCCTTCCACGGCAAATCCGACGCCCAGGATCTGATCGGAAAGATAATTACCCTCCAGGATGTAGTCCTTTACTTTATAGGCCACTTCCCTGTAGTAATCATCTTCGTCGGCATAGATCAGATCGTGATCGACCGTAATGCCGATATTTCCCGTCAGATCAACGCAGAGAATACGGATTCTCTTCTGCAGGACCTTAACGCCGATGGCGATACGGGCCCTGGCGTTGATCGTATAGGCCACGGCTCTTCTTCCGACGGATGATTCGAAATGGCCGTCCTTTCTTATCAGTCCCTGTTCTTCCAGTTTGACAAGTTTCTGCGTTACCGTGGGGAGACTTAACCCGAGCTGACCGGCTATCTCCTGTTTGGATATCTTTCCGGAATGATAAATCAGCTTATAAATCTGCGAGAGATTGTTCTTTTTTATGTCCGTAACGGTAATGTTTTTCATAGTAAGCAGTTAATAACCGGGAAAGGTTTTTCTCTCTATCTCTATTTTTACAAAAAATATCACAATATGAAAAAATATAAAAGAAGAAATTGTCTAAACCTCCGGGAATTTCCCCCAAAACACAGTGTCTGGGGGAAATCCCGTTTAAATGCAGGTAAAGGCGCCGTCCACGATAAAGTCGGAACCGGTGGTAAATGAGCTGGCATCGCCCGCAAGATAGACGGCGATAGCCTGCAGCTCTTCGGGGCTGCCGAGCCTTTTCATGGGACTCATCTCTTCCCATTTGGCGATAAGGGGCTTGAGGCTTTCCGAGCTGGTTATCAGTTCGGTGGCCATATAGCCGGGGCTGAGGCTGTTCACCCGTACACCGCGGGTGGCGAACTCTACGGCCATGGATTTGGTAAGTTGCATGACCCCCGCCTTGGATGCGTTGTAGGAACACTGGGGCTGGGGGACATTCACAATGGTGCCCGACATGGACGCGGTGTTGATGATAGAGCCGAAGCCCTGTTTGAGCATCTGCCGGGCAGCCGCCTGGGCGGTGAGAAACACTCCGGTGAGATTGATATCTATCACCTTTTTCCACTGCTCCAGAGTCATATCCTCGCAGGGGATATTCATACAGATACCCGCATTGCAGAAGGCCGCATCCAGTTTGCCGAAGGTCTTCAGAATGGTTTCCATCATCATTTCCACATCTTCCGGTTTGGTGGCATCCGCCTTGATCGCTACGGTCTGCACGGCCAGATTCCCGGCGATCATATCGCTGGTTCTCTCGGCTTCGTCAATATCTATGTCCACTATGGCCACATTGCTGCCTGCCTCGGCCAGGGCGATGGCTATCTGTTTTCCTATTCCTCTGGCTCCTCCGGTAACAAAAGAGGCTTTGCCGTCCAATCTCATTTTTTCAATTATACCCATATGTTTTCTCCTTTATCCTGTGAAAATAAAAAGTAAAGTAGTTTTATAAATATGCATTCATAATAGTTCTCCTTTTCCTCTATGTCAATGGAAAAGTATTTTTAAATAGATAAATAAATATCGGAATAAGACGCTGTAACTATATATGATAGGGAAAAATAGAATGAATACTACGATAAATTGTCAAATGGGAAAGTTTTTCTTGACAACTCGAAAAAATGGCCGTAGCATAGGTTTTGTTAAATCGCTTTACAAAAGTAGTTTCGTAAATAATATTCATTAAATAAAAATTGGGGAGGTTTATTCGTATTTAAAAAAGGAAGCGTGTAAAAGGAAGATCGGTTTTGGTTTTCCCGCTGACCAGGCGTCTGTATCCGGGCGGCGGTTAAGGGAAAGGCAAGAGAAAGTTAGGAAAGTAAATTAAGGGAAAAGGAGAGGAATCGGATGATCAGCCTTTCCCGGAAAATCGGAGGATAAAATGAAAAAAATGATTATTGTATTGATGGCCGCTTTTATGGGCCTGGGGCTTTTTGCCAACGGTGCCGCCGAAGATGACGGCGTCATGAGAGTGGGTATTACCATTCAGTCCCTGGAAAACAGCTACTGGGCCGGTGTCTTCGGAGAGGTGGAAGCGATAATGGACGCCAAGGGCTGGGACTATACCATTCTGAGCTGCAAGGACAATTCGGCTACCCAGATCCAGCAGATAGAGAATTTCATTACCAATCAGGTTGATCTCATCATGGTTCATCCTTCCGATCCCAACGCTCTGGAAGATTATCTGGCCGCCGCCCGGGAGCAGGGTATCAAAGTTATGTGCTGGGATGACAAGATGACCAATACGGACGTTAACTGGGTTCTGGACAATACCGAACTGGGATATACCATCGGAAGCGCCGCCGCCGAATTTGTCAACGATCATTACTCCGCTTCATCCAAAGCGCAGATCGCCGTTATGAACTATCCCCAGACTCCCATCCTTCTGGAGCGGGAAACGGGTATCCTGGCCGCTCTGAAAGATAAGGCCGCCGGAAAATACGAAGTCGTGGCCCAGCAGCCCGCCCTCGATGCAGCTACCGCCCTTTCACATATGGAATCCATCTTCCAGGCCTATCCCGATACAAAAGTCGTCTGTTCCATCGGAGCCGGCGGTGACATCGGTGCCAACGAAGCGTATATGTCCAAGCTGGGCGGCAAAATCCCCGCCGACGTGGGTATCTTCTCCGCCGACGCTACCCAGCAGCAGCTCGAGGCTATCGTCAACGGTGAAGCGTCAAGAGCTTCGGTCGGTTTCGAAGGGTCCAACAAAAAGACCGCCGAAGCCTGTGTCGCCCTGTATGAAAAGCTTATGAACGGCGAAACCTTTGCGGATCAGAATATTTTCAGACCCCTTCTGGTTATCAATGCCGATAACGCCGCCGAGTATCTGGCCGACTACAAATAAACCGGAGGATTTGCGGTACTGTGAAGACGGCCGCTGTGTGTGATGCAGCGGCCGTTTCTTATTTAACGGAGAAAGCCATGAGTGACGATTATATATTGCAGTTAAAAAACATAAGGAAGGAGTATCCCGGCGTTGTGGCCCTTAAGGATGTTACCCTGGAAGTTCGGCCGGGGGAGATTCTGGGGCTGATAGGGGAAAACGGGGCAGGAAAATCCACTCTTATCAAGACCTGTTCCGGCGCGGTTATCCCCACTTCGGGAAAAATCGTGGTGAACGGAAAGGAGTTCTCCTCCATGAGCCCCCAGCTGGCCAAGGAGAACGGGATAGCCATCATCTATCAGGAATTCAATAACGTGGGCGAGCTGTCCGCCGCGGAAAACCTTTTTCTGGGGAATCCCATCAGAAAGGGACTTGTTATCGACAGGAAGGCGATGGAGAGGGAAGCGGAGAAAGCCTTCGCCCAGCTGAACATCAGGATAGATCCGAAGGCCCTGGTGAAAAACCTCACCGTCGGCTATCAGCAGATGATCGAAATCGCCAAAGCCATTCAGCAGAACGCCAAAGTGCTGATTATGGACGAGCCCTCCGCGCCCCTGACCAACTCAGAGGTTCAGAGCCTCTTCAAGGTCTGCGAACTTTTGAAATCCAAGGGGGTCTCCATCGTCTACATATCCCATAGACTGGAGGAGATTTTCCATCTGACCAGCCGTATCGTCGTCTTGCGGGATGGAAATTACATCGATACCCTGATTACGGCCGAAAGCAGTGTGGACGAGCTGATCAAGCTGATGGTGGGACGGGAGCTGAAGGATACTTTCCCTCCCCGGAAGCCCTTTGACTACGAAAAAGAGAGCGAGGTCCTGTTCGAGGCCAGGAATGTATCGGGGAACGGCGACAGAAACATCAATCTGAAAATCAGAAAAGGAGAAGTCCTCGGGCTCGGGGGCCTCGTCGGGGCGGGCCGGACGGAGCTGGCCCAGATGATCTTCGGCGATGTGCAGAAAACGGAGGGTCAGTTTTTCCTGAAGGGGAAGGAGATCCATCCTAAATCCCCCCGGGACGCCATCGATCTGGGAATCGCCCTGGTTCCGGAGGACAGAAAGCGGCACGGCGCCCTTCTGGGAATATCCGTGAAAAACAATATCAACATGCCCATCTACAAGAGCATCTCCCGTTTTTCCGTCATCGATGAGAAGAAGGAGAGGGAGGTGACGGAAAAATACAAGGACGAGCTGATTATTAAAACGCCCACCATCCATCAGAATGTGAAGAATCTGAGCGGGGGAAATCAGCAGAAGGTCATTCTGGGGAAATGGCTGGCCGCCGATTCGGAACTCATCCTTCTCGATGAACCTACGAGAGGTATAGACGTGGGGGCCAAATTCGAAATCTATAAGCTGATCAACCAGCTGGTGGAGACCGGAAAAACGGTTCTGCTCATCTCTTCGGAGATGGAAGAGCTGATTGGTATGTCAGACCGGATTGTCGTGTTCGCCGAAGGAAGGATTACGGGCGAATTGAAGAGAGAAGAATTTGAACAGCATCTGATACTGAAGATGGCATCGGATATTCAGGAGGATAAAAAAAGTGAAAAGTAGTATTATAAACAGCATAAAGAAAAGTGCCATCTGGCTGGTACTGTTTTTTCTGGTCATATTCTTTACCTCGGCCAACCCCCGGTTTTTATCGATGAACAATCTTTTCACCATCGCCCGGCAGGTTTCCATGTACGGTATCGCTTCCATTGGCATGACTTTTGTTATCCTGATTGCCGGCATCGACCTTTCCATCGGAACCATCATCACGATTGTCAACGTGGTATGCGCTTTCCTTATGGTCAATATGGGTATGGGAATGGCGGAAGCCGTGGCCGTCTCCGTCGTTATGGCCACGGCCATCGGCGTTCTGAACGGGTTCCTTGTCTCCACTGTGGGGATTCCCGCCATCATTGCGACTTTCGCCACACAGACGGTATTCGCCGGCGCGGCCTACCTGATCTGCGGCGGGACGCCCATCTACGGTTTTGATCCCCGTTTCAAGGTGATCGGCCAGGGGTATGTGGGGCCGGTTCCCGTTCCCGTTATCATCATGACCGCCTGCTTTCTCGCCGGCGCGTTTATTCTGAACAAAACCTATTTCGGCCGGTACTTCTACGCCGTGGGCGGGAACGAGGAAGCCGCCGAGCTTTCCGGTATCCGCGTCGGCCGGATCAAGTACCTGATCTTCGCCCTTTCCGGTTTCTTCGCCGGCCTGGCGGGAATCGTTATGCTGTCCCGGACCAATTCTGCCCAGCCCACCGCCGGTCTCGGCTACGAGTTTGACGTTATCACCTGCGTCGTCCTGGGGGGTGTTTCCATTATGGGAGGTCTGGGGAAAATCTCCGGGGTCATCGCCGGCGTCCTTATTATCGGCGTGCTGACAAACGGCATGGTGCTTCTGAACATCAGCTCCTATACGCAGATGATCGTAAAGGGCCTTGTGCTTATGTTCGCCGTCGGTTTTGATACTCTGCAGAAGAAGAAGGCCGTATCCTAGGAGTCGTCCTTTCTTACTTTTTGCCGGCAGGGAATTCTCCGTTATTTCCTGCCGGCTTTTTTTTATTCTTCCCCGAGCATCTCTGCTAATTTTATTGCGGTGTTCCAGTTCCTTATGGTCATATTCTGGTATACCCCGGTTCCTATTATTCTGTTAAGGCCGCTTTTTGTTCTTTCCGCACCGAGTCGGCGGGAGTAGATGACCCCCTCTCCGGTCCAGAGCTTGTCCACTCCCTCCCGGGGCTTGAAACTCTGCAGCGCTATTTGACCGGGTATATCCATGAGAAATATAACATCATAGAGGTAGATCTCCCGATTTTCTCCGAACCGGGCGGGGCGGTTCTCTATGAGCGAAAGATAGAATGTCCGGGAGAGAACAAGAACCCGGACAAGATCCCTGTCCAGGCTGAAGCGGAGGGGAAGCCGGTTCTCTATCAGAGCGGCCGTCTCCCGGCGATCCATGGCAGACCGGAGAATGACATTTCCGCTGGCTATATAGGTCATAATCCCGGTGAAGCCCAATTCCTGGAGCATTTCCTTCAATTCCCCCATGGGAATCTTATTTTTCCCCCCTACATTAATACCTCTGAAAAGAATCACATAGGTTTCCATAGTTTTATATTGGCTCATAGAAAGATAATATACAAGGATCAAACAACCGGAATCCTTGCTCTTCCCTATTGGGAGACTATAATTATAGATAAGAGGTATTTCATGAAAAATTTCATACGCTTTTTTACCGTTCTTATCCTTTTTTTACCGGCCGTGACATTCTTCTCCTGCAATGACCTGGAAGGAAGCGATTCCGAGGGCGTTATTCACTTGAAAATCACCGATGCCCCCGTTTCCGGGGAGGAGATCGGGGAAGTCCATGTGGCCGTTTCCAGGATTGACATTCACATCCCCGATCAGTGGGTCTCTCTGATGGATTTCGGGGATGAGCCAGTCGATGTGGAGCTTCTCGCTTTGGCAGACGGAATAACCGAGGACTTGGGTGTCTATTCCGTTCCTTCGGGAAAGGTGACCCAGGTAAGGGTCTGGCTGGAGGAGTCGGGCTGCTATCTTCTGAAGCCGGAAGATGATTATAAATATCCCCTTCAAGTTTCCTCTTCGGGTGGATTCAAGGCCGTCGGGGGCTTTGATGTACCTGTGAATGACTCTGTTCATCTTGTCCTGGATTTTGACGTCCGGAAATCCCTGGGGAAAAACAGCTCCGGCTATTTTCTGAAACCGGCCATTCGGGTCGTCGGAGAGGACAATTCCGGCATGATCACGGGTACTGTAACCGATGAGACAGCAGACCTGGACGGAAGGGAACTGACCGTCTTTGCCTATGAAGAGGGTACTTATGACGATTCAGAGGCGGAACTCTCTGCGGACGATCTCTATTTTGAAAACGCCGTGAGCAGTGCCCATGTCAAGCTGTGCCCCGAAGGATACTGGGCTTACAGATTGGCTTTTCTCTCGGTGAACTATACCTATGATCTGGTTCTGGTCGAGTGGGACAGCGGTGTACCAACTGTTGTAAATGGTCAGGCCGCGACGGGTCTTTCCGTTGAACCGAAGGGGACGACGAAGGCTGATATCATTTTCTGAGGCTGATTCGAATCTCCTGTTTTGACTTTCATAGGGATTTTTCTCTTGACAAAGGGGACATCATTAATTATATTTCAAATATGACTAAATAAGTCGGAATAATAATGAATAGAAATTACAGGAGTAGAATATGGCAAAGATAGCAAGTTCAATTACCGATCTGATAGGACACACCCCTCTTCTGGAACTGTCCCGATATGCCGGGGAAAAGGGAGCCCAGGCAAGGATTGTCGTCAAGCTGGAGTCCTTTAATCCCGCATCGAGCGTAAAGGACAGAATCGGTTACGCCATGATCAAGGACGCCGAGGAGAAGGGGCTGATCAACGGGGACACGGTTATCATCGAACCGACGAGCGGCAATACGGGAATCGCCCTGGCCTTTGTTTCGGCTTCCCGGGGGTACAGGCTGATTCTGACAATGCCCGATTCCATGAGTCTCGAGAGAAGGAATCTTCTCAAGGCCCTGGGTGCCGAACTGGTGCTGACACCCGGTTCGGAGGGAATGGGAGGAGCTATCAGAAAGGCGGAGGAGCTGGCGGCGGAAACTCCCAATTCGTTTATCCCCCAGCAGTTTTCCAATCCGGCGAATCCGCAGATACACCGGAATACGACGGCCGTGGAAATCTGGGAGGATACCGACGGGGAGCTGGATATTTTCGTGGCCGGAGTGGGTACGGGAGGCACGGTGAGCGGCGTGGGCGGCGCCCTCAAGAGCCGCAATCCGAAGATCCATGTGGCGGCCGTGGAACCGGACGGTTCCAAGGTTCTTTCCGGCGGCAGCAAAGGTCCCCATAAAATACAGGGAATCGGGGCGGGCTTTGTCCCTGATAATTTCGACCGGGACGTGGTGGATGAAATTGTCACCGTAACCAATGAGGAAGCTTTTGAGACCTCAAGGGAATTGGCCCGGAAAGAGGGAGTTCTTGTGGGCATCTCCTCCGGGGCGGCCCTGGCAGCGGCGGTCAAGCTGGCGAAGAAACCGGAGAATAAGGGAAAGACCATTGTCGCCCTCCTTCCCGATACGGGGGAGAGGTATCTTTCCACCACCCTGTTCACCGAGGAGTAGGCGGATCATTCCTCCTGTTTAAAGAAAAATCCCCCGGCGAGGATAAATCCCTGCCGGGGGATTTTTTTATCCGGAGAATAACCTCCGGAACGGGTGCATAGGAGAAGTGTCAGAGGCTGTCCACAGCTTTTTTTATCCGGGAGAGTCCTTCCTCGAGAGTCGTACGGGGACAGGCGAAATTCAGACGGACAAAGCCGCGGCCCTCTTCACCGAATGTCTCTCCGTCATTCAAACCGACCCGGGCTGTCCCTGAAAAAAAGTCTTTAAGATTCCCCTTGATGTTCAGAGATGTGCAGTCAAGCCAGGCAAGGTAGGTCGCTTCGGGACGGATCATCTTGATGGAGGGAATCTTCTCTCGGAAGTAATTTTCCATGAAGTTCAGATTTTCCTCCAGGTAGACCAGCAGATCGTTCAGCCACTCTTCGCCGTATTCATAGGCCGCCTCCGCCGCCGAAAGGCCGAACACGTTGAGCGGTTCGGAGCCGTTCTTCTTCATAGTCGCAGTAAAACTATGCCTCAGGTCAGGGTCGGAGATAAGGGCGAAGGATTCGGCCAGTCCCGCCACGTTGAATGTTTTGGAGGGAGCCATGAGGGTTATGATGCGTCCGGACTCCGCTCCCTTAACCGAGGAGGCGGGGACATGTTTGTACCCCTTGAAAATGAGATCGGAATGGATCTCATCGGATACCAGTATGACACCGTATTTACGGCACAGCCCTGTGACTTTTTCTATATCGCCGCGGCTCCAGACGCGGCCGATGGGGTTGTGGGGACTGCAGAAAATCATCAGCCTGACTCCGGATGCGAGTTTTCTTTCCAGATCTTCAAAATCGATATCGTATCTGTCCCCCGAACGGCTCAGGGGATTCCTGACAAGTTCCCTTCCGTTGTCGGCAATGCTGGAGTAAAAGGGGTAGTAGATCGGGGTCTGCATCAGAACCTTATCGCCCGGTTCCGTAAAGGCCAGAACGGCCGTATTGACCGACGTGACCACGCCGGGGCTGTGGACAATGCTTCGGGGATCGATCTCCCAGGCATGCCTCTTTTTCATCCAGTCCCTGATAAGCCCCGGGAGCTTATCCGAGGGAACGGTATAGCCATAGATCCCGTGGGCCGCCCGCTCGGTGACGGCCTTTACAACGGGGGGCGGGGAGGGGAAATCCATATCGGCCACCCACATGGGAAGGATGTCCTCCCGGCCGAAACGCTGGGCGCAGCAGTCCCATTTCAAACAGTTGGTGCCTTTTCTTTCGGTGTAATTATCAAAGTCGTTGGTCATTTTTTCTCCTTATTTGAGCGCCCGGTCCAGATCGGCGATCAGATCATCGGGGCTTTCCAGTCCCACGGAAAGCCTGAGGAGGCGTTCGTTAACTCCCAGGCTGTTCCTTCTCTCTTCCGGAATGGAAGCATGGGTTTGCACGGCAGGGTAGGTGATCAGAGTCTCCACCCCTCCGAGGCTTTCGGCAAACATGATGGTCTTCACCCCCTTCAGGACTTTTTCCACGGTCTCCCTGTTATCCACTTCGAAGGAGATCATGGCTCCGAATCCGCTCGCCTGAGTACGGGACGTTTCATGGCCTTTATGCCCGGGAAGTCCGGGGTAGTAAACCTTTCTGATCCTTTCATCCCCTTCGAGCCAGCGGGCGATTCTCATGGCATTCTCCTGCTGCCTGTCCATCCGGACGGCGAGGGTTTTTAGGCCCCGGAGTATCAGCCAGCTGTCGAAGGGAGAAAGGACGGCCCCGGTTGTTTTCTGGGTAAACCCGATCCGTTCGGCCAGATCTTCCCGGCTGACGACCAGGAGCCCGGCCAGGGTGTCGTTATGCCCCCCCAGGTATTTGGTACCGCTGTGAATGACCACATGGGCCCCCAGTTCCAGAGGACGCTGACAGTAGGGGGTGAGAAAGGTGTTGTCCACCAGAAGCAGAATCCCCTTCTCATCGGCCAGGGCGGCAATGGCCTTCAGATCGGCCACTTTCATGAGCGGATTGGTGGGTGTCTCGATAAAGAAAGCCCTTGTCTCCTGTCTTATGGCCGTCTTCAGGGCCCCCGTATCGCTGGAATCCACATAGGTGAACTCTATGCCTTCCCGTTCCCTCAGATCTTCTATAAGCCTGAATGAGCCTCCGTAAAGGTCTTCGGAGACAATAATGTGTTCACCTCGGGAAAAAAGGGAGAGAGCGGCGGCGACAGCAGCCATGCCCGTGGAGAAGGCAAACCCCTTCTTCCCCTTTTCCAGAAGGGCCATCGTTCTTTCCAGTTCTTCCCGGGTAGGGTTCTGAAGGCGGGAGTAATCATAGCCGGTGGATTCGCCCAGTCCCGGATGGCGGAAGGTGGCGCTCTGATAAATGGGAAAGCTGACCGCACCGGTTCTTTCCTCGCTGCGGCTGTAGCCGTGAACAAGGAGGGTTTCCAGCTTTTCTGGATTTACATCTGTCATATATTGTCTCCTCTTTTTCTCCTGATTGATCTTTTTTCGGGGAGCTTATGCTATAAATATACCAAATACTATAAAACCTATCAATATACTCATATATGAAACAGAAGAAATCAGATGTAGTACATGTAATAATTACTGTTCGACTTAAAGTAGTCGTCTACGAGATCCTGGAGCGTCAGCGAATCGGCCAGTTCATCAATTTTACCGTTTATCTTTTCCCAGACAAGGGTTCTGATGCATCTCTGCAGGGGCGACTCCTGCTCTTCTTCGTCCACCACGGAGAGGGAGCCCTCCAGGGGGCGCAGTATCTCTCCCACCAGGATTTCCCGGGGGGGACGGGAGAGGATATATCCTCCGCTGGCCCCTTTGACGCTTTTGACAAGGCCCGCTTTTCTCAGGGCGGAGAAAATCTGCTCCAGATAATTTTCCGAAACGACCTGACGGTCGGAAATACTGAAGAGGGAAACATGCTCTCTCTGGGAATTCACAGCCAGATCGATCATAGACCTCAGGCCGTATCTTGCTTTTGCGGAAATCTTCATGACCTCATCTCCGGTTCGGTCCATTCCCGGCGGGGTGGAATCCAGGGGCATGGTAAACAAATCATATGAAAAAGTCCATAGAAGCCGGTCCGGAGGATTCTTCCCTGGCGTAACACTCCACAATGTCACCCAGGGAGACGGATGCGGCCGTTTCGTTCATTACAGACCAGAGCTGGTTCCAGAAACCGCGGGTGGGACAGATGTCGACGCGGCAGCAGGAGTCCCTGTCGCTGAGGCACTCCACCGGAGCCAGAGAGCCTTCCAGGGCTTCCAGTATCTCCAGGACCGTAATATCCGAAGCTTCCCGGGATAGAAGGTATCCTCCCTGGGCGCCCCTTATGCTTTTAACGATATCCGCCCGGCGTAGTTTGGGAAAAATCTGAAGCATATAGGAGTGGGAGATGGAGCAGCGCTCCGATATATCCCGCAGGTTGACCGGACCTCCGTCGGAGTGAATGGCCAGGTCGGCCAGAGCTTCCAGTCCGTATCGTCCTTTTGTGGATATTTTCAAGGGAAAACCTCTTTCCTGGGATGGGAGGGGCGTGGGGCTCCTCGGGTAATATATTCTACCGGAGGGACCGGTCTAGTCAATCCCCTCTTTGTGTTCCCATTCTTTGACATGGTTCTTTATACCGTGACTTTTATCCTTGAAATTACATGAAAATGCTCTGCCCATCTATTCTATCTATAGGTTTTGCCATGAGATTCCTGGCCATGTCAAAAAATCGGAACATTAGCTTAGTCTTTCGCTTCCTTTGTGAATGTCGTGGCCCGGGCTTGAGAATAGTAACAATCCGCTTCGTATGGAAAAGGGATGGGGAGGGTGCCCGGGAGGGCAGACCGGAGGGCCGGAGCGAAGAGCGGAGCCCGGACCAAGCCCGGTCCCGGCGGCCCCCGCCGGGATTTCCCCGGATTATTCTTGACTTTTTGGGTGAAAATCCGTATATAATTAGTAAGGCATTGAAGGAGACGAGTAGGTTCACACTCCGTCACAGAGAGGTTTTCCGGATCGGTTCTTCCCAGGAGGAACCGGCAGGCTGGAAGAAGACCGTCGGAAGCGTTCCGAATACCCCTCCCGAGCCGCGCGCCGAACGCCGGAAACGGTTATTAGACCGCGCCGTGACCCCGCGACAAGGGGGAGCTAAGTGCGCCGGGGAGCGAGACACTGTCCCAGGCGAAAAAAGGTGGTACCGCGGAGAACCGTTGCGTTCTTCGTCCTTTGTTAGTTAAACGAGAGGGCGGAGAAGGAGAGGGTTCTTTTTTTTCGCCCACGGGATGTTTTGAACTGGATTCAAGCCGTCCCGCAGGAGGTACTTAGTATGGCGGAATTGTCATCTAAAGAAAAGAAAAAGCTGGAGAAACTGGCCACCATGCGCCACTCCATGGCTCACGTGATGGCGGCGGGAGTTCTGAAACTCTTCCCCGAGGCGAAGATCGCCATCGGCCCGTCCATCGAAAACGGTTTTTACTATGACTTCGATCTGCCCCGGTCTCTGACGGAGGAGGATCTTGAGGTGATTTCCGAGAACATGAAGGAAGTCATCGCCCAGGATCTGGCCATCGAGCGGGAAGAGGTATCCCGGGCCAGGGCTCTGGAACTGTTCGCCGATCAGCCTTACAAGGTGGAGCTTATCAACGAGCTGCCCGAGGACGAGGTCATTTCCATTTACAAGCTGGGAGACTTTACCGATCTCTGCCGCGGCCCCCACGTGGAGAGTACGTCCCGGCTGAATGCCCAGGGTTTCAAGCTTCTCTCCGTTGCCGGCGCCTACTGGCGGGGCGATGAGAAACGGCCCATGCTTCAGAGAATCTACGCCACCGCTTTCGGCGATCCCAAGCAGCTGAAGGCCCATCTGGAGCATCTGGAAGAGCTGAAACTGAGGGATCACCGCCGCATCGGCAAGGAGCAGGACCTTTTCAGTCTCCATGAGGACGCCGGCCCCGGTCTGGTTTACTGGCACCCCAAGGGCGGACGCATGCGCGTGGCCATTGAGAATTTCTGGCGGGATGAGCACTACAAGAACGGTTACGAGATCGTTTTTACTCCCCATGTGGGAAAAAGTTGGCTCTGGGAAACTTCGGGCCACCTGGATTTCTACAAGGAGAGCATGTACAACCCCATGGAGATGGATAAGTCGGACTACTACTGCAAGCCGATGAACTGTCCCTTCCATATCATGATTTATAACGAAGGCAAGAAGTCCTACCGGGATCTGCCCTGCCGCTGGGCCGAGCTGGGTACGGTTTACCGCTATGAGAAGTCCGGTACCCTCCACGGCCTGAGCCGGGTGCGCGGCTTTACCCAGGACGACGCCCATATCATCTGTACCCCCGATCAGATGGATAACGAGATTACCGAAGTTCTGCGTTTCAGCCTGTTCATGCTCAAGTCCTTCGGGTTCAATGAGATCTCCGCCTATCTGAGCACCCGGCCCGAAGGCAAGTGCGTCGGCGAGGAGAAGGACTGGGAATCGGCCCAGGAAGCTCTGCGTGTCGCCATTGAGAAGGAAGGGCTTGAGTACAAGATCGACGAGGGAGGCGGCGCTTTCTACGGTCCCAAGATCGACCTGAAGGTCAAGGATACCATGGGACGGGAGTGGCAGCTCTCCACCATCCAGTTCGACTTTAACCTGCCCGAGCGCTTCGACATGACCTTTGTGGATACGGACGGCAAGGAGAAGCGGCCTTTCATGGTTCACCGGGCTCTTCTGGGGTCGCTGGAGCGGTTCTTCAGTGTCATGGTGGAGAATTACGGCGGGGCCTACCCGGTCTGGCTCTGTCCCGTTCAGGTTCAGGTTATTCCGGTGGGTCACAACTTCGACGATTATGCCAATGACGTCTGGAAGCAGCTCAGGGCCGCCGGGTTCCGGGCCGAGAAGGATCTGGGCGACGACAGAATGAACGCCAAGATACGGGAAGCGCAGAATCAGAAGATTCCCTACATGGTCGTCCTGGGAGCCAGGGAGCAGGAGGAGGGCAAGGTGAGCCTCCGTACCCGCTCGGGCGAGCAGATCAACGGTCTTTCCCTGGATGAGGCGATTAAGCTGATTCAGGAGAAAATCGATACGAAGGCTATGCCGTAAGGCTCTATGAATCAAGGTTCTCCCTACGGGTGGCTTTTTTTCGCCGCCCTGGGCCTGGGGCTTTTCCTGTCGTCTCTCGTCAGGAAAGAGAGGAGCCGGATCTGGCTTATGGCCGGTTTTTCTCTTTTTCTCCTCGCCCTGGGGGGAGCCTTTATTTTTACTGATTTTATCGTCAGCGGTTTTATTGCCGAAAGGCTTATTCCTTTCTACCTGCCCATGACGGCTTTTTTCTTTGTTCTTTCCCTGCGGCTGGCCGTTCTGCCTTCCGCGCTCATTCTGCTTTTTTCCCTTATTCCCCTCATCTGGGGAACATCCGGGGTATATTCCCTGGAAGAAGGGATCTATCCGGCGAAGGTTACCTGTTATCCCGATACGGCTGCGGGCCGCAGTTACCATATTGTTTACAGCGACGGACGGGAATCCTCCGTGACCGGCTGCGGCGATTACCTTGTCGTGGAGAGGATCAGCTGGGACTGGCGGCTTTTCTTTCTGACGCCCCGGGAATTTCCCGTCGGTTTCAATTCCCATGACAGCGGGGATGGGGCGTCGGCCGATGGGGAGAGGATGGTCCGGCTGACGATGAAGATGCCGACCGTTACGGAGCGGCCGGGGATGAGGCGGGACCTCTTTCTTGTCGGGCCCATAGAGAATGACCTGTTCTATTCCTGGTGGCTGATACGGAATTATCGGGGGGAACTGGTGCTGACGTCTCAGAATCCGGGATCTTTGTCCCAGCCTTAATGTTCCTATTCTTTGACATCAATTCGTTCTTAGACCGCTTTTCTATTCAACGGATTCAGAAGATTTCTTGTCCAGTGAGCTTTCTGAAAATCCGTAAGATACTCCATAAAATCCTCTTCTCTTTTTCTGCATCCATGGAACACCTCGTTAATTATCTCCCAGTTTTTTTCCGGTGTAAAACCGGCAGCGTGACTATGTGTAAGGTATTTTCTGTTCCTTTTATTTATTCGAAAAGGTTTAAGGAAATTATGCCAGAAGCAGTAGCAGGAAAATCTGTCCATACTGTTATTCATATTTCTTCCAAACTGAACCGTCTCCCGTATATATTCGGCTAAATCCTTTCTTATCTGTCTGTCTATATAGTTGCAGGGAAATAATTTGTTTTGATAATTCCGTTCTATTCGGGAGTTCGTCCTTCTGTGGCGTATTTTGTGTGAAAGAAATTCGTATTGTTCAAACTGATGGCGATAGATGGGGTGTTCATCCGTATCAAGAATAACTGAGGGCAAGGAAGATTTTTCTGATTTTTCCGAAAGAAAGCGCAGTATCTCCCTGAAACTCCGGGAGGCAGCTCCCTTCTCAAACAAGGCTGATTCATAGAGCTCTGATTTTCTTTTTTTCTGTTCTTCTGTGCAGGCTCCCTTACGTTTAAAGTGGTAGGCATTGAAGGTGTAGATAAATTGGGATCGTTGACCGGCCAGGATATTTACATTGGTCGGGAAATACTGGGAGAGAATGAAGTTTTCCAACCCGTCGGCGGCCACCGATTCACTGAGCTCCAAATCATGGATTTCCTTAGGACATACAGAAGTTATTCTCTTCGACAGACGTTGAATGCGGTTCGTGATGATACTGGGGGAGGAATGCATGGCCCGCGCCATATCTCTGATGCCTGAACCGCTGACAAGATGGTTCAGAAGGGTGGGGTAAGAAAGCTTCTTGTGAACATAATGGTCTATTGTGAAATAAGATAGAGAGAATGTGGATAAACAGTCCTTGCATTGATAACGTTGAACCATACCATCCCTCTTTGTTTTTACAAAGCCCTTCTTACGTATCCAGGAATTGCTTTCAGATGTATGAGGATGATTAACGCACTTCGGATTAGGGCAGTATATCTGATTGGACAATGTGAATCTCCTTCTTTCAAGTCACTAATAGAAGGGAGGATTTTTTTAGGGGAAAACCCAATATTTCAGAAAATTATGTCAAACCTTTGTGACATTACCCGATCAGTTGATTCACCCGCTAAAAACGGCTATTCTATAGGCATGAGCATCACTGAACAGACAGCGTCCGGAACTATCGCTTTCACGGGAGGCGGAACGGGCGGACATGTCTATCCCGCCAAGCCGATTATCGACCGTATTCTCAGGGAAAGTCCGGAAAAATCCCTTTTTTGGATCGGTTCCTCCGGGGGAATGGAAGAGGCTATCCTCAAGGACTGGGACATTCCCTATTACGGTATCCCCTCCGGTAAATTGCGGCGCTATTTCGATCTGAAGAATTTTACCGATCTTTTTAGGATTCTCCGCGGTTTCTTTATCGCCCGCCGTGTTTTAAGAAAGTACAGGCCGGATTTTCTCTTTTCCAAGGGAGGCTTCGTTTCTGTCCCCCCTGTTCTGGCAGCCAGAAGCCTGGGGATTCCGGTCTACACCCATGAATCGGATGTCACTCCCGGTCTGGCCACCCGCATCAACAGCCGCTTTGTCAATCGGATCTTCCTACCCTACGAGGAGTCCGTTCAGTATACCGCCGCTCCCTACAGGCATAAATGCGTTGTCAGCGGAAACCCCGTACGGGAAAACTTCTTCACAGGCGATCCCGTAAGGGGGAGATCTTTTATAGGAGCTTCCGGAAACCTTCCCGTTCTTCTGGTTATGGGCGGCAGCCTGGGGGCGGAACAGCTCAATCGCCTTGTAGAAGACCGCCTGGATGAACTGACGAAGTTCTGCTTTGTCGTTCATCAGACGGGAAAGGGAAATTACACCCCCCTGGAGAGGGAAAACTATTTCCGTGCTCCCTATTTCAATGAGGAGCTTTTCGACATCATCGCCGCCGCCGACGGGGCGATTTCCCGGGCGGGAGCCGCGGCTATCTGGGAGCTGGCCGCTTCAAAAACGCCCATGCTTCTTCTGCCCCTGGTCAAGGGGAGCCGGGGAGACCAGGTCTATAACGCCCGGATCTTCGAACAGGCCGGAGCGGCCGTGATCCTCAGAGAAGAGGAACTGGATAAGGAGAGCTTTATTGAGAAAGTGAAGGGGATCCTTACCGGAAAGAGTCCCGACTGGGAAGGCATCGGAGAAAAGCTGAAAATGGGCAAGGCGCAGGATATTATCCTCAGTACCATCGGGGAGGATCTCCGCCCATGATTTTCGCCCCCTGGGAAGGACTGTTTTTAGGCGTTATTCTCATTTCTCTGATCCTCGGAACACGAAAGGGCGGGCTCAGAACCATGACGTTTTTTGCCGCCCACCTTTTTCCCTTTGTCTTCGCTCTGGTATTTACTCCTTCGGTGGGAGAACTCATTGCGGAGAAGGCGGCGATCAGCCTGAGTTCCTGGTTTCCTCTCTTTGTACCCGTCTATCTCCTTCCCATGATCATTCTTACACAGCTCTTTCGCGTTCTATACAAAAAAAGCCTTTCCGGAATGGGAGAGAAGAAAGGCCTTGTTTTCAGAATGGGGGGATTTCTCATGGGACTCCTCACCGGTGTCTTTTTCTCCCTGGCCCTGACCTGGCTTCTGCTTCTCCAACCCTGGATCTCCCGTGATCTGATATATCGATGGGGGGGGACCGTTTTTAATCATGCGGCCCTTCTGCTGCAGGTTTTTATGAGGTTTTATGTTTGAAAATTTACTGGAACAGACACGTTTCAAGGAAACGATAATCAGGGATATCTCCCACTCCGCTCTTCCTCCGTCCCTTCTTTTTTCCGGTCCTGCCTACTCCGGGAAAATGACCGCCGCCCTGGAGGTTATGCGGGTACTGAACTGCCGGAAGAGCAATGCCCCCTGGGGATGCGACTGCCATGCCTGTCAGGCCTCCCGGCTTCTCCTGCAGCCCCATCTGCTGCTTCTGGGAAAGCGTTCCTTTTACGAGGATATCGCCGCTTCGGCCGATCTTTTCCGCCGGGATGACCGGGATTCCTCCCGCTATAAACTGATCCGCAGCACCAGGAAACTCTTGAGGCGTTTTGATTCTGTTCTCTGGGACGGGGAGGAGAAGAAAATAGCCAAGGGAAGCAAAGCGGTCCAGGATATAAACGATTTTCTCATAGCCATAGAGCCCGGCAGGAACGAGCTTTCCGAAAAGGAGAAAAAGGAGGGGCTCGACTTTCTGGAAAAGTCCGTGCCCGATCTGGAAAAACTGATTCCCGCCACCATTCCTATCAATCAGATACGCCGGGTTAGCAGCTGGAGCCACCGGGCGTCGGGGGGCGTGGATCATGTGAAGGTGGTGGTTATGGAGAGGGCAGAGAGTATGCAGGACAGTTCCCGCAATGCCCTTCTCAAACTTCTTGAGGAGCCGCCGGAAGACCTCTACCTGATCATGCTGACCGAGAGAAAGCGCATGATTATGCCCACCATTCTCTCCCGGGTCAGGAACTACTCCTTTGCCGGCCGCAGCGCCCGGGTCTCCCGTGATATTGTCTCGCGCCTGTACCGGACCGAGGCGGATATCCACTCCCTGGACGACTGGTTCGGCAGTTTCCGCCATTCCGGGGAATCCAGGCTGGCCGAGCTGGCCGAATCCTTTCTGCGCGATCTGTGCAGCCGGGAGAAAACCTTTCCCTCCCGCATCTTTGAGGGAATGGAGCCGGACGACCTGCAGACCTTTTACCAGGAACTGTTCCGGACCCTGCGCCTCTGGCAGAGACGATCCTTCAAGGGCGACGGGGGGCTCCCTCTGTCGGTTCTGGAGAAATGGAACGTTATTCTCAGGGAGAGCTACCACGGCGTGGAGATGCTTAATCAGAATCCTCTCATGCTTCTTGAGGCGTCCTATTACCGAATGAGGGAGATCTGATGAACAAATTTATCCGGCAGACGATCAAAAGAGTGGACAAACTTGACTGCGGTCAGGTTCAGAGACTTCTTTTCGACATGGTCGATGAGAATGAGCTACTGGCCATGGTTACCTCCTCCATTGACGCGGGTATGATCATTTCCGATAATCAGCACCGTATCATGCATGTGAACCGTCCCCTTCATCGCATGATGCCCGTCAGAAGGGTGAATTATACGGAGTATTACAGCTGGGAGATTATCGAAGACGACGAGATAGCCGATTTCGTCCATGAGAGCCTTCTGAGAAAGGAGACCGTCCGGGACAGGGAATACATACTGGATATTTCGGGAAGGACCATCATCCTGCGCCTCTCCATCCTGCCCCTGGTAAGCGAGGGACGCATCCGGGGGAATCTCCTCTATGTGGAAGATGTCACCCGCCTGAAGAACCAGGAAGCCCAGCTCAGAAGGGCGGAAGGACTGGTTTCCCTCTCCACCATGACCGCAGGAATCGCCCATGAAATTAAAAATCCCCTCGGTTCCATGGCCATCTATATTCAGCTGATGCAGAAGATGCTCAAAAAGGATGGCGATGTTCCCCGGGATGAACTCCTGAGCTACCTGGATATTGTCAACGAGGAGGTCGACCGGCTGAATTCCATCGTGGTGGATTACCTCTTCGCCGTCAAACCCATAGATGCCACCCTCCTCAAGAGGGATATCCATGGAGTACTGAATGAGGTTATGGATTTCATCGGCAAGGAGATGGAGTTCGACGGTATCAAGGTGGACTACCATATAGACGACAATCTCCCCTGGATACAGCTTGATGAAAATCTGATCAAGCAGGCCCTTCTTAATCTGATCAAAAACGCCCAGCATGCCATGGAAGGGGGCGGAACCCTTACGGTAAACTGTGTGAACAAGGACGACCAGATTCTTCTGACCATAGGGGATACGGGCTCGGGGATTTCCCGGGAGGCGATGGAAAAGATCTTCGAACCCTACTTTACCACCAAGGACACGGGTACCGGTCTGGGCCTTACCGTGGTCTATAAAATCATAAAAGAGCACGGGGGCGATATCGATGTCCGTTCCCGCGAAGGGGAGGGTACGACTTTCTGGATCACCTTCCCCGTTCCCCAGGAGGGGGAGAAACTGCTGATTTTTGACGATAAATCATCCGAAGAGGTGACTGATGACGTTTAAGATACTTATTGTTGATGACGAGAAAAATATCCGCGTGGGACTGGGAAAGTCACTGGAGATGGAAGGCTACGAGATCTATCTGGCGGAAAACGGCAATGAAGCCATGAAGGAGATGCTCAGGACCAGTATCGATCTGGTTGTGACTGACCTGAGAATGCCCGGCATGTCCGGGGAGGAACTTCTCAAGAAGCTGACGAATGCCTATCCCACGGTTCCGGTGATTATCCTGACCGGACACGGTACGGTGGAGAATGCCGTGGACGCCATGCGCAACGGCGCCTTTGATTTTCTCACCAAGCCGGTGAATCTGGACAGACTGGGTCTGCTGGCCAAGCGGGCTCTCTCCAACCGTAAGCTGATTGTGGAGCACCAGGCCCTCCAGAAAGAGGTGGAGAGGCTGGAGAAAAAAAAGAACCAGGCCATTATCGGACGGTCCAGCGCGCTGAACCGGGTTCTGGAACTGGTGGAGCAGGTCGGGCAGACGAAGGTATCCGTTCTGATAACCGGAGAAAGCGGTGTGGGTAAGGAGCTGGTGGCCGACGCCATTCATAACTCCTCTCCCCGTAAGGATAAACCCTTTATCAAAGTCCACTGCGCCGCCCTGACCGAATCCCTCCTGGAGAGCGAACTGTTCGGCCATGAAAAGGGAGCCTTTACCGGGGCGTCGGCCCAGAGAAAGGGCCGGTTTGAACTAGCCGACGGAGGGACCATTTTTCTCGATGAAATCGGCGAGATCAATCCTTCCGTGCAGATAAAAATCCTCCGGGTTCTCCAGGAGAAAACCTTCGAGCGGGTGGGAGGGGAAAAAACAATCTCCGTGGATACCCGTATCATCGCCGCTACCAACCGGGATCTGAAGGAAGAGGTGGAAAAGGGCAATTTCCGGGAAGATCTTTACTACCGGCTGAACGTGGTCAATATCCATGTGCCCCCCCTGAGGGAGCGCAAGGACGATATCCCCCTCCTGGCTTCGGCCTTTCTGGAACAGTTTTCCGCGGAGAATGAAAAGGCCATCGAGGGAATTGAGAACAAGGCTTCCACCATGCTCTATAATTATAACTGGCCCGGCAACATCAGGGAACTGCGCAACTGTATGGAGAGCGCGGTGGTGCTCTGCAAGAAACATATCATCGGACCCGACGATCTTCCCCCCGGAGTCCGCACAAATGAAGAAGAGGGGGTTATCCGCATCGAACTCGGCACATCCATGGCTGAAGCGGAGAAAATCATAATCCGGCAGACCCTGAAAGGGGTGAACAATAACAAGAGCCGGGCTTCGGAAATCCTGGGCATAGGAAGAAAGACTCTGCACAGGAAAATCCATGACTACGGTCTGGAGGAGGAGTTTCTGACCCGTGGATAGAAGGGGATCGCAGTGAAAGGATTTCTTCTGACCCATGAGTACCGCGATCAGGGCGGACAGGTGCAGATTCACCTTCACGGGATTGGTGAAGACGGTCCTTTTCTGATTATCGTGGATAATCAGAAGCCACTGTTTTTCATTAAGCGGCAGTCCGTTCTCCCCGATGGTCTGAAGGTTCTGAGAAAACCGGTGGAGCTGACGACATTTTTCCGGCAACCGGTGGACTGCCTCTATTTTTCCTCCAAAAGCGACTATTTCAGCGGGAGGGATCTCCTTAAAAACAACGGCGTTTCCCTGTACGAGTCCGATGTGAGTCTTCCCGAGCGTTTCCTTATGGAACGGTTTATCCGGGGGGCGGCGGAAATCGAAGGGGAGGGACGCCTCCAGCCCGTACGGAACGGGAAGGGGGAGCTTCTTGTCTTCCGTAATCCCAAAATCCGACCCCTTACCTACAAGCCCGATTTTCGTCTGCTCTCCCTCGATATCGAAACGGGCCAGCGGGGGGAACTCTACTCCATAGCCGTTCAGGGAACGGGCAGGGGCGTACCGCCCGAGATGGGGCGCGAAGGGGAGACCCGCTGTTTCATGGCCGATGACGTCCGGGATGAGAAGATCATACTGACCGATTTCCTGGACTGGTTCGCTTCCTTCGATCCGGATATTATCATTGGCTGGCATGTCATCGGCTTTGATCTGATGTTCCTGGAAAAAAAGTGCCGCGAGCACAATATTCCCTTTGCCCTGGGCCGTCAGGGAGAGACTCCCTTTCTCTCCGAGAAGCGTTCGGGCATCTATTCCGCTTCCCTTTCCGGCCGACTTGTTATCGACGGCCCTCCGACCTTGAGAGCGGCCTTTTACAAGTTTGAGAATTACAGCCTCGAAACGGTGGCTCACGAACTTTTAGGGAAGGGGAAGGATATCCGTCCCGACGAAGATAAAATCGCCGAGATAGAGAGGCGTTTCCGGGAGGACAAGGAGGCTCTGGCCCGGTATAATCTCGAAGACTGCGTACTGGTCACGGATATTTTCTCCCGAACGGCGATTCTTGATCAGCTGGTGACCCGTTCGCTCATTTCCGGTATGGCCCTTGACCGGGTCTCCCTGTCCGTTGCCTCCTTTGACTTCTTCTATCTCCCCCGACTCCACCGCAAAGGCATGGTCGCTCCCGATACGTCGGATATCGTTTCAGGAGACCAGGCCGCGGGGGGCTACGTTTTCTCTTCCGATGCAGGCCTCTATGAGTACGTGGCGGTGCTTGACTTCAAAAGCCTGTACCCCTCCATCATAAGAACGTTCCATATCGATCCCTGGTCGCGGCTGAACAGCGGGAAAGATCCCTTGAGCACTCCCACGGGACTGGTCTTCTCACGGACCGAAGAGATCCTTCCCGATTTTCTGGAAGAGCTGATGGAGATCCGTGCCCAGGCGAAAAGGGACGGGGACGATCATCTGTCACAGGCGGTAAAAATCCTCATGAACAGCTTCTACGGCGTGATGGGGACCACGGGCTGCCGGTTTTACCACGCCGACCTTCCCACGGCCATTACGGGCACGGGTCAGTGGATTCTCAAGGAGAGTTCGGCCTACCTCAGGGAACGGGGATACTCAGTCATCTACGGCGATACGGACTCCCTCTTCGTCTGCCTCTCCGAGCATCCTGAGTATTCCCATGAAGAAGAGGCGGCTCGTCTAACTGCTGATATCAACAAGTACTGGGCTGAACGGCTGAGAAAGGAGTTTGATCTGGAATCCTACCTGGAATTGGAATGGGAGAAGCTCTACCGCCACTTTCTCATTCCCCCCATCCGGGGCAGCCGCGAGGGAGCCACCAAGCGGTATGCGGGAAGAAAGACCGACGGCACCTTGGAACTAAAGGGGCTGGAGTTCGTCCGCAGCGACTGGACCGCCTTGGCGAAAAGATTTCAGTATGAGTTGTTCGAACGATTCTTTGATCTCCAGGAAAGGGAAAAGGGTACGCCCATGGAAGAAGAACGGCATGAACTCAAAATGTGGGTCCGCCTTTTTGTGGAGGATATCAAGGCGGGTCGATTTGACGGAGAACTGGTCTATAAGCGGCGGTTAACGAAGAAGACGGAAGGATATACTAAGAGTACTCCTCCCCACGTGAAGGCTATACGGATGCTTGACGACGCTGGTATCGTGCACGGGCGGGATGTGGAGTACGTGATGACCCCGGCCGGGCCTGTCCCGTTGCAGCTGAACCCGGAGGAGCTGGATTACAACCACTATCTGGAAAAGCAGATCGTCCCCCTGGCGGATGGGGTTCTCTTTGCCCTGGGGCTGACCTTTGACGGGATAATCGACGGGGAGCAGCTGGATTTGTTTGGGTGAATGGCAAAAGTTGACGGTTGAAGGCGGTTGGATTAAATCTGAATAATATTAGATCGTTCCGGCCTTGGGGGTATAAGGCCGTCCTGCATTCATCGGTTGAAAATGGCAGGGTGCGCCACTTAGCGGAATGCCTGAAAACAGGGAAGGTTGCCCATAAGCCTGGTATGTTATAATGTAAAGTTTAATTATATTGAATAGAAGGCGGCTTATGTTTATGGATGGCTATATGGCTCAGACCTGCCGATTCCATAAATTTCTTTATTAAGAGTTAATGCTTCTTAGCTCCCTAAGCTGTCGTTATGGCATCTTGTCTCCTCCTTTCTGTCATCTGCCTGCCGCGTATTCCAGAATCCCGTCAGTAAGCATTTCGGCCTGTTCCTCCCGGAGGTTCGGATCCCTGATCGCCCAGCAGTTTCTCTTAAAGTAGAGGTTTCTCGTCTCGATCAGCGCGGCCGCATCGGCCGGGTTATCCCGAAGTACGCAGACGTTTTCCTCGTGGGAAAAGGCGTTCAGCCCCAGCTTGGAAGCAAGCGTCTCCGCCAGGGATTCCGATCTCTGCTGTTCCCCGTCGTCAGAGCCGTAGTAAAGAACAGCCGTCCCCTCGGGAAGATTGGGGGAATTGTCCGCATGGATGCTCAGGTAAAGGGATTTTTGTCTTGAAGACCTTCTCAGGTACTCCCCGGCCAGGGTTTTTCTCATTTCAAGACCCTTGTTTGTTCCAATGGGCCTGAAATCATCGCTCCCCGGAACATTTACCGTATTGTATACTTCGTTTTTCTGATGGGGAAAGGTCAGTCCCGGTGTCCCGTTTCTGACAATATGATTGGGGCTTATCACCGTCAGGTGTACCTCCGCGCCGTGAAGCTTCAATAAGCGGTACAGCCTCAGGGCCGTATCGTAGGCGTATTCATCCTCCACTACAAAAATTGGACGTCCCAGGCCGTCTTCTCCAGAGACAATGGCTCCGGAGTCATAACCCCCGTGACCGGGATCCAGAATAATTGCCCAGTCTTTCAGTTCGCTCCCCCTTTTCGGTAAAGCGGATATTTGCCGGTCATAGGATTCCAGCAGTTCCCTGGCCTGGGAGTAATCCTCCCTTATGGATTGAGTGGGCATTTCATAATAGTTAAGGCTCTCCTGACGATCGCCAGCGGGAACCTGGTAATAGTACTCATCCGAGGCCCGGTTATCGGCTTGAACGGTCCTTTTCTCTATTTCTGCCGGTTCATCCGCTGTAGGCGGTTCCAGGCACAGACTCATTCCCACGCGGATATTTCCGGAGGCAAGATTATTCCACTCCTTCAGTTCGCCGATTCCTATATCGTACAGGAGTGATATCCAGGACAGGGTGTCCCCCTTCTCAACGGTATAAGTTTCTCCCCGCCTGGGAATTCTGGGCAGATAAATCGTCTGACCGATGTTTATTTCCATCTTTTCCAGTCTGTTGATTCCCATGAGCTTCTCCACGGAAACATCGAAGGCATAGGCCAGGACCGACAAAGAATCTCCCGGCATGACCGTATATTCTCTCTGTTCCCTGCATTCGGGAATTATCAGTTTCTGCCCAGAAGCTATGGAATCCTCTTCTAGATGATTTATCACCATAATCCTGTCAAGGGATATATTGAAATTCGAAGATATGCCGGACAAAGTGTCATATTTTTTTACTTCGTAGCTGAGACTGTGGGCCTCTATCAAGGGAAAAATGACGAAGAGGATGATTCCGATAAGGGAGCTGAACCTGACCATGAATTATTCCCTGGTTCTGATTGTCAGAACGCGATTTTCAAAGGCGGCGCGTGTTGGGAATTCGGTGTAATGCCTGGGCTGATCGGTACTGATCTCCGGGTCCCAGATGAGAAAATCCCCCGAATCATCCAGCTCCGGATTCAGATACCTCACATGTTCTCCCAGGACCATTCCCCTTTCATTGATTTTGGGGCCCCAGCGGGTCGGATGTCCTATAACCCAGATGATCGCTCCCAGAAAGGATTCGTCATGGAGGCACAGGTCTTTCAGTTCCCCATCGCTCAGAATCTCCTCCCTGATCTCGTAAAGGTCATCCTTGCCGTTAAGGGAGAGCCAGTACTCCAAGCTATCCTTGACTACCGGGGGATGGGCACCATAATTATCCCACAATATCTCCCCGTCCTTTCCCCTGCGTCCCTGGTCTATATTCGTGCAGACGAAGGTCGTCTCCGGATCAAAACCCTTCGGCATCCGGTCCAGGATTGTATCCTCATCCTCTTCAATGTCCGCCATAGCGAGGAAAAGGCGGATCAGGGCGGCTTCGCAGCTTAGGACATGCTGTTGATAATAGCTCTGGTGGTTATGTGTAAGCCAGTCTGCGGCATCTTTTTTTTCCGTTATCGGAGGATGGGGCAGCCACTCCTCCCCCGGGGTGATCCCGTAAATGTGGAGGATCGATCCGGAAGGGACGTTCTCGTAAAACCATTGTGCATCCTCCACGGACAATCGTATGCAGCCATGGGAGGACGGTCTGCCCAGAAGTGTTTCCTGTTCGTGAATGACCACCCGATCTTCTGTCATGGGAACGGAGTGGAAAAGATAAATACCCCCGATGAACCCTACCCAGTATTCCGCCCCTTCATGAAATGTCTTTGAGAAAAACCATTCACCCCGTTTCTTTCCGCTTTTATCAATTATAAACCGGCCGGTGGGCGTGGCATTGTCAGCCGTTGGGATTCCCGAGGAGCAGACCATGGTTCTGATCATTTCTCCTTCTTTGTAGACGAAAACCCGCTGTTGTGACAAATCAACGGTGACCACGTATTCCGTTTCCGCAAGGTTAAAAGGTGAAATGATTTTTACATCCCGATTTGACTGGCCTGTGAGAGCGGCGTATACAAAAAGAGTGAGTAGTAAGCCTGTTAGTCGTTTTATTGCTGTCATTTCTACAAAAGTATTTCAAAGTAAAGGATATTAGTCAATACTAATAATGTCTGCAAAAAATAGATTAAAATAAAAAGTTTTTTAGAAAAATTTGAAAACAGGAGTGTAATATCTTAGGCTTTTGTGGGGACATTTCAAAAATGAGTACTAAAAAACATCTCAATATCGTTTATATACAGACAATTAAGGTAGGTAAATGGAAGTGAGTGGTTTTAATCGAAGTATTTGTAAAAGCTTTATGATTATGGTATTGGCAATAACTCTAACGGTAATTTCCATTATCGCTGCAATCTGCATAAGCAGGACACGAGCTCATAACCTGGACTACGCCGGTCATCATCTGGAGTCCATTACGAAAGTGAAAAAGGTTGTGCTGGAAGACTATTTCTCCGTAATGGAGGGAAAACTCCATGTGATCAAGGACAATCCTTTTGTGCAGTCCGCCTTAACCGATATGGATGACGCTTTTATGAGTCATGGCGATACCATCGATAGTGACGACTGGCGAAGCAGGGCAGAGAAGTACGACCCTATCTTTTGGGATATCTGCCAGGATCTGGGGATAGACGACATCATCTTGATGTGTCCTGAGGGCAGTATCGTTTATACTAAAAATAAGAATAACGATCTTGGTTTATTTGTTAACGATGGTGAACTTAAGAATACTTCTTTTGGCAAGGCCTTTAGATTTCTTCAGAATAATCCCGAGCGGGAAATCGTATTAAGTGATTTTGCTCCCTATGATCCGAAAAGCGGCGAACCAATGGCGTTTCTGGTGGGGAGGATGACCGATTGGGAATCGGGCGATCTTATAGGCCATGTGGGTTTTAGTATTTCCCATGATTACATCAATAAAATTGTGAATGAGAAAACCGGGATGGGAGAAACGGGGATAACCATACTGACCGGCTTTGCGGAGGATGGTTCCCTGGCTATGAGAAGCGATCTGGAATTTTCCGGGAAGACATATGTCGTGGGAGATTCTCCCGGTTTGCCTTCCCTATGGAAAAGTCTGGAAGAAAAAGAGTACGGTATTAAAACAATCATGGATGAAAATTCGGGAGATTATGTTCTTGCTTCCTATATGCCCCTTTCCCATTCCGATATTGACTGGAACATAGTATCCAGACAGAGCGTAAATGAAATAAACAGTGCTATAAGAGGAACTGTAATCATTATCACTTTTGCTTCTGCTCTGGCTCTACTCCTGTCATTGATCGCAGCCTTTTTTCTGTCAAATGTCATTTCTCGGTCCATAAAGAGGACTACCAATGCCTTCCGTGATATAGGGGAAGGGGACGGTGATCTGACAAAGCGCATTGATATCCGGAGCCACAATGAAGCGGGGGAAATGAGTTACTATTTCAACGCCTTTATGGATAAGCTTCACCAGATCGTTTCCGGCATAAAGAACAGCACGGGAGATACGATACATATCAGCCACTCCCTGAAAGATAATATGGCGGAGACGGAAAAATTTTCAAGGGATATAGCGGGGCTGACGGAAGAAGTGAAGGATAGCGTTGTCAGCCAGGCCTCATCGGTTGAAGAAGTATCGTCCACCATGGAGGAAATTGTCAGAACCATAGAGCAGCAGGATGCAAAGATAGTGTCCCAGACGGCTAATATCACGGAAAGCTCCGCAGCCGTAGAGCAGATGGTGGCGAATATACAGTCCATATCCAGGAATCTGAATGCCAACAGTGAAGAGTTTACAAGATTGAATGACTCCGTTCATACCGGCGCTAATGACATTAGTGAACTTTCAAGCCTTGTGGACGATCTTACCGCGCGGGCAGAAAAAGTTATTGAGGCCAACGGGATTATTACCAATATCGCTTCGCAAACCAATTTGCTGGCTATGAATGCCGCTATAGAGGCGGCCCATGCGGGCGAGTCGGGGCGAGGCTTTGCCGTTGTGGCAGATGAGATCAGAAAGCTGGCCGAAACATCAAATACTCAATCGAAAAGCATTGGAGAGAATGTTAAGACTTTGAGCGAGACTGTCCAGACCTTTGCCGGGTTTACGAAAAGGATGTCCTCTTCATTCGGCGAAATTGAGGTGTCTATGAACAGAGTTACAGACATCGAGAAAGAAATTATGGACGCCCTGAATGAGCAATCCGCCGGGAGTATACAGGTGATGCAGGCTCTTTCCGAAATAAGCCAGATCACCAGCGAGATTCACAGCGGTTCCAATGAGATGCTTAAAGGCGGTCAGGGCATTCTGGAGGAGGTGGCCCATTTACTGGAAAGCTCCGGTACCATGAAGAACAATACCATGGAAATCCTCAGAATGATTGAACGAATCGTAGAGTCAATTGATGAGTCCGGTTCAGCTGTTCAGAAGACTCTGGAGAGCTTTGAAGAGATTAATACGAGAGTGGGAGTGTTTAAAACGGCCTGAGAACGGGCATAGGCCCGGTAAAGATGATTCCCATAAATCCAATATATTTTCTATTGAGAGAGACCGCAGACGAAAGAACCGAAAAATTTGTATCTACTGCTTTTATCGTATAAAATTTATACAATACGTTGTATTTGATTTTCTTCGCTGTTCTACTTATAAAAAGAAAAGGAAGGATAAAATGAAAAAAGAAAGCAGGTGTCCTGTGACTGGTGCCGTAGGAACAAGACCGGGTAGTAAGGGTACAACAAACAAAGACTGGTGGCCCAACCAGTTGAACCTGAGAATCCTCTACCAGAATCCGAAGAAACTGGATCCAATGGACGAAGGCTTTGATTACAGGGAGGCTTTCAAATCCCTTGATCTGAATTCCGTCAAGGAGGATCTTTACATAGTCATGACCGATTCGAAGGACTGGTGGCCCGCCGATTACGGCCATTACGGTCCTTTGTTCATAAGGATGGCCTGGCACAGCGCCGGGACCTACCGCGTTAATGACGGCCGGGGTGGGGGCAATACGGGAAACCAGCGCTTTGCCCCCCTTAACAGCTGGCCGGACAATGTGAACCTTGACAAGGCGCGCCGCCTGCTCTGGCCGGTCAAGCAGAAGTACGGGAAGAAACTCTCCTGGGCGGACCTGATGATTCTGGCGGGAAACTGCGCCCTGGAATCTATGGGCTTCAAGACTTTCGGATTCGCCGGCGGCCGCGAGGATATCTGGGAGCCCGAAGAGGATGTCTACTGGGGTTCGGAGAAGGAGTGGCTCGCCACAAGCGATAAGGAGAACAGCCGCTATACCGGGGAACGGGACCTGGACAATCCCCTGGCCGCTGTGCAGATGGGGCTTATCTATGTGAACCCGGAAGGACCCGACGGGAATCCCGATCCGGTGCTGTCCGGAAGGGACGTAAGGGATACCTTCGCCCGGATGGCCATGAATGACTACGAAACGGTGGCCCTGGTCGCCGGGGGGCATACCTTCGGTAAATGCCACGGTGCCGGGGACGCCTCCCATGTGGGGCCCGAACCCGAAGCCGCTCCCATGGAAAATATGGGCCTGGGGTGGAAGAGCCTTTTCAAGAGCGGAAAAGGGGGCGATACCATTTCCAGCGGGATCGAAGGCGCCTGGAAGCCCAATCCTGTTAAATGGGATATGGGATACCTGAAAGTTCTGTTCAAGTATGAATGGGAACTTGTTAAGAGCCCCGCCGGTGCCAACCAGTGGCTGGCCAAAGATGTGGAGAAAGAGGACATGATCGTGGATGCGCACAATCCGAAGAAAACGCACCGCCCCATGATGACCACCGCCGACCTCTCCCTCCGGTACGATAAGACGTACGAACCTATCGCCCGTCACTTCCTGGAAAATCCGGAAGAGTTCGCCGACGCCTTCGCCCGGGCCTGGTTCAAGCTTACCCACCGCGATATGGGGCCCAGGTCAAGATATCTGGGAGTGGAAGTCCCCGAAGAGGATCTGATCTGGCAGGACCCGGTTCCTCGGGCCGATTATAAGCTCATAGATGATAAGGACAGGGAAGTGCTGAAGGGAAAAATCCTCGCTTCCGGCCTGTCTGTCTCACAGCTTGTTTCCACGGCCTGGGCCGCCGCTTCCACATTCCGGGGGTCCGACTACAGGGGCGGAGCCAACGGCGGCAGAATCCGTCTGGCTCCCCAGAAGGACTGGGAGGTGAATCAGCCTGCAAAACTGAGCAAGGTACTGGGTAAACTGGAGGATATCCAAAAGGAGTTCAACGGTTCCTCCCCGGGCGGAAAAAAGGTCTCCCTGGCGGACCTGATTGTCCTGGGTGGATGCGCCGCTATAGAGAAAGCCGCTTCCGACGGGGGCAGCAAGGTCTCCGTTCCCTTCTCTCCGGGCCGCACCGATGCCACTCAGGATCAGACCGATGCGGACTCTTTCGCCTATCTTGAGCCCTGTTCCGACGGGTTCAGAAATTTCCAGAAGAGAAAATACAGCGTATCCGCCGAAGAACTGCTCATCGACAGGGCCCAGTTGCTGACTCTGACCGTTTCGGAAATGACAGCCCTCATCGGTGGACTACGCGTATTGGGGGCTAATTATGAAAACTCTAAAAAGGGTGTTTTTACGGATAACCCCGGGATGCTTACCAACGACTTCTTTATCAACCTTCTTGATATGGGAACGGAATGGAAGCCCAGGGGGAAGAACGGCGACGAATTCTATGGCTTTGACAGGAAAACGGGTGAAAATAAATGGACCGCCTCCCGGGTGGATCTGGTATTCGGCTCCAACTCCCAGCTGCGCGCCCAGGCCGAGGTCTACGGCTGTGCCGATTCCAAAGAAAAATTCCTGAAAGATTTCGTTAAGGCCTGGGACAAGGTTATGAACCTTGACCGGTTCGATTTGAATTAGTATGGCTTATTGAAAGGAGACCTGACCCGGGTTCGCGGGATTTACCGTCCCCGGGGGAAAAATTATGAAAAGAGTTCTGCTTCTGGCTGCCGGAAATATCTCCCTCTCTCTGGGAATTGTAGGGGTTTTTCTCCCCGTTTTGCCTACTACCCCCTTTCTTCTTCTATCAGCGGCCTGCTACGTGAAGAGCTCGGAGAGACTCTACAACTGGCTGATTCATCATCCCGTTCTGGGACTCTACATACGCTCCTACATCCTTTACAGGGCGATAACGGTCAGGGCCAAGATCATCTCTATCGCAGCTCTCTGGATTGTTATCGCCTCGTCGGTTTTTTTCTTTGTCAGCCTGCTCTGGCTGCGTATCCTGCTGGCGGTTATTGCCCTGGGGGTCACGGTTTACCTGGTTAGTATAAAGACGCTGACGAAGGATATGATGGCAGCGGACGGGGAAAGTGATCACACCGTCCCCGGAAATGTATAAGGGAGTAGCTGTGATTATCTGGTGATGTATGGAAACAAAAAAGTCGAACCAAGGCAAAAAAATCATATTTGTATACCCTCCGGAAGTGGTAAAGCAGCAACTGATGGTTGTTCTTTCGGAGAATGAATTCGAAGTCTACTCCCTGAGGGACCAGAAGAAGGTCAGGCAGATAGCCTCCGCCTACGGGGAGAGTATCTTCTTTCTGAATCTTGACGACGGTCTGAAGGAAGATATGTGGGAGCAGTTCATTCAGAAAATCAAACTGGAGATTGCCGACCTCCAGTTAGGGCTCTTGTCCTTTAATGTATCGAGCCCGGAACAGATCCAGCATTACGTTCTTGATTATGGGGTGAACTGCGGATTTATTCAGCTTAAGCAGGGGGCTAAGGCGGCGGAGGAGATGCTGCTTAAGACTCTGCAGGTCAATGAAGCCAAGGGGCGGCGTAAGTATGTCCGGTACTCTTGCAGAGAATCGGATCAGGTTTCCCTGAACTTCAAAGTGGGAGATAGCTTCATAAAGGGGGCTATCGAGGACATCAGTTCCGTGGGGATGGCCTGCCGGATCCTGTCGCCCCAGGTTTCCCTGGTTAAAAACCAGATGGTGCCGGATATCCAGCTGAAGCTGCGGGGGACTCTCATTCATACGGGCGGAGTTGTTCTGGGGCAGAGAAATATGCCTGATGGGACTCTCAAATTCGTTATTCTCTTTACGGATGACAAGCTGCATAAGTCAAAAAATCAAATCCGATCCTTTATACATTTTTCCCTTCAGAAAAAATTTAATGAGGAATTCAAATTGGATTGACAGAGGGAAAACTGGATGTTTTATAGTCTGTCTTATTGATAGTAAATTATTATATAAAAAAATAAGACAAAATAATTTGCATATGCTCATTTTCCCTTTATAATGTAAAAAAAGGGGATAAATAAATTATGAGTAAATTTGTCTGTTCTATCTGCGGCTTCATATATGATGAGGCCGGCGGTTATCCCGACGGTAATATTCCGCCGGGTACGCTCTGGCCTGATGTTCCATCTTCCTTTGTCTGCCCCTTGTGCGGCGCCTCCAAAGCGGAATTTCATGAAAGGGAGGAAGCTTCTTCCTCTCCGGCTGCTCCGGTTGATCCGGGAAGTCCCGTCGCTCTGCCGGAAGATCTCAGCTACACATCGACTGAACTGTCCGCTATATTCTCCAATCTGGCAAAGGGCTGCGAAAAACAGTACGATCCGGAAACGGCGGAACTTTACAATCAGCTGTCATCCTATTACGGCGGAAAGTCGGAATACGGGGGAAAGGCAGATTTCGAAAGTATGAAGACTCTTCTTCAGAAGGATCTGGATACCAGCTTTTCTATTGCCAATGGGATAGCCGGCAAGAGTCATGACCGGGGATCTCTCCGTGCCCTGAAGTGGGCCGAACAGGTTTCCAAAATGATCAAGTCGCACCTGGGCCGGCTTGAATCGGGTACTCCTTCCTATATCGAAAATACCAATGTGTATGTCTGCGAGATCTGCGGGTTCCTTTTCGTAGGCGATGAAAAACCGGAAATCTGTCCGGTCTGCAAGGTTCCCAGTATGAAAATGACGCAGATAAGGAGGGGGGCCTAGTATGCATGCCGTAAGAAATATCCGATTATGTACGAAAGACTGTCTTTGTCTCTACGTCTGTCCCACCGGAGCCACCGATACGGAAACCGGTCAGATTGATCCTGATACCTGCATCAGTGGCTGCCGCCTGTGCGTCGATGCCTGTCCTTCCCACGCCATTTCTCTGGTACCGGAGGAATTCCCCGAGCAGCAGAAGAAATCGGAAGATGTTAAAAAAGCTCTGGGTATTCTGTCCAAAAGCAAAACAGAGCAGGAAAATTTGGCCCGGGAAATAGGAAAGGCATCCGAAGATCCCCTGGTCAAACAGTTCTCGAAGGCTCTGGCCCTGTCCAACCGTGTCATGGCGGAGGACCTTTTGCGTGAAGCGGGATTCATGCTGCCCCAGAGCGGTGAAGCTCTGAATCTGATTAAAAAGCTGTCCGCTTCTGATAGCTCGGAATCTTTTCCGAGGGAAGCGGCAGAGAAGTTAATAGGGAAATTAAGCAAGAATAATGGGGAGAAGGAGAAGAAGGGAATGAAAAGATACAAATGTACAGTCTGCGGATACATCCATGAGGGAGAACTGACGGAGGACTTCAAATGTCCCAAGTGCGGCCAGCCCGCATCGGTCTTCGAACTGATTGGGGAGAATGAACCAGCTGTCAATAAATACAAGGGTACCAAAACAGAACAGAACCTGATGGAAGCCTTTGCCGGAGAGAGCCAGGCCCGTAACAAGTACACCTATTTTGCGGATATCGCTAAGAAAGAAGGGTATGATCAGTTGTCGGAAATCTTTCTGAAAACAGCTGGAAACGAGATGTATCATGCCCGGATCTGGTTTGAAGAACTGGGTAATCTGGGAAAGACGGCTGAGAACCTGCTTCATGCGGCGGAAGGCGAGAATTACGAATGGACCGATATGTACGCCGGTTTTGCGAAAGACGCCGAGGAAGAGGGATTTCCCGAACTGGCAGCAAGATTCCGGCGGGTCGCCGCGGTAGAGAAGGCCCATGAAGAGCGCTACCGGGCTCTCCTTAAGAATGTGGAGATGCAGCAGGTTTTTGAGAAAGGGGAAGAAACCATGTGGGAATGCCGGATCTGCGGTCACCTTGTCATGGGGAAGAAAGCCCCTGAAGTCTGTCCCATCTGCAAGTATTCCCAGAGCTATTTCGAAGTGAGAAAAGAGAACTACTGATTTCGCTGCTGTCAGAGGCTGACTTGTATATCCTTTCAGCCTCTGCGGTATTCAGGCGAAAAGCAGCAGACTCACTGCCATCACAGCCATACCGGCGATAAGCCCCCCTATGGCGACATGATGCTCGCCGTACTCTTCCGCCGTGGGGAGAAGTTCATCCAGGGATATATAGACCATGATCCCCGCCACTCCGGCGAAAATGAGCCCGAAGGTGGTCTCATTGAAAACGGAACGCAGGATAAAATACCCCAGGAGGGCTCCGACCGGTTCGGCCAGTCCCGAGAGAAAAGAAAGCCAGAACGCCTTTCTGCGGCTTTTCGTCGCGTAATGGATGGGCACGGAAACGGCGATTCCTTCGGGTATGTTGTGTATGGCAATGGCCACGGCAATGCTGATACCCATTGTGGGATCGGTCAATCCTCCCATAAATGTGGCGAGCCCTTCGGGGAAATTATGAATGCCGATGGCCAGAGCGGAAAACAGTCCCATCCTCATCAGGCGCTGATCTGTCTTTTGGGAAACAGGCGTATTTTCATCTTCCAGATCTATGTTGCTGATTTCGTGGGGATTCTCGTATTCGGGTATCAATTTATCAATCAGGGCGATAATGGCAATGCCCGCAAAGAAAGCTACGGTTGTTAAAACATATCCTTTCTTTTCTCCCAGAACGTCCCCCAGGGAATCCTTTGCTTTGACAAATATCTCGATCATGGAGACATAAATCATCACGCCAGCCGAAAATCCTAAAGCTCCGGCCAGAAATTTAGGGTTGAATTTCTTTGATAGAAAAGACATGAGACTTCCCACTCCCGTGGCAAGGCCAGCGAAGAGGGTAAGCCCAAGGGCAAACCAGAAACTACTTGATTCCATAAATATCTCCCTATATAGAATAATACAACAACTATAATAGGATAAAGAGATCTTTTCAATTCATTTTACTTAGGATGCTCATTGGGGTGGCGGGAGTAGATATAAACGGATACGGAGGATCTCAAGGGGCTATTCATCTGATATGGGGATCATCTCAACATATAATTTATTGCAATGAATACTTTGTAAACATCCTCATGAACAGTTTCTACGGCGTCATGGGCACCACGGGGTGCCGCTTTTACCACGAAGACCTGCCCACGGCCATCACCGGGACGGGGCAGTGGATACTCAAGGAGAGCACAGCCTATCTGAAAGACCGAGGCTTTGCGGTGATCTACGGCGATACGGACTCCCTATTTGTCTGCCTGTCCGAAAATCCGGCTGTTTCCCACGAGGAGGAAGCGGCCCGACTGACCGCCGATGTGAATAGCTGGTGGGCCGACCGGCTACAAAAGGAATTCACCCTGGAATCCCACCTGGAACTGGAGTGGGAGAAACTCTACCGCCATTTTCTCATTCCCCCCATTCGGGGCAGCAAGGAGGGGGCCACGAAACGCTATGCCGGGTTGAAAACAAACGGAGAGATAGAGTTGAAGGGGCTGGAGTTTGTTCGAAGTGACTGGACCGCACTGGCCAAGAGATTTCAGTTTGAACTGTTCGAACGGGTTTTTCGTCTTTTGGACAGAGAGAAGAAGGGAGCCGGGGAGGAGCCGCGTCACGAGCTTAAAGAGTGGATCCGCCGGTTTACCGATGATTTGAAAGAGGGCCGGTATGACGGGGAGCTGGTCTATAAAAAGCGGCTTACCAAGAGCGCCGAGGGGTATACTAAAAGTACCCCGCCCCATGTCAAAGCGGTCCGCCTGCTGGACGAAGCGGGCATCGCCCACGGCCGTGACGTGGAGTACTATATGACGCCCTCCGGCCCCGTGCCGGTCCAGCTCAGGCCTGAAGAGCTGGATTACAATCACTATCTGGATAAACAGATCCGCCCCCTGGCCGACGGTGTCCTGTTCGCTCTGGAACTGACCTTCGACGGGATTATCCAGGGGGAGCAGCTGGATCTGTTCGGGTAGCTATTTCAGGAAAATCTCCACTACGGGAACGGTCACAGGCGGTTTGATAACGGGCAGTTCCAGAACTACCGAACCGGCTTTCTGTCTGACTCCGATATAACTGGCCGCTTCTTCACTCTCTTTTGCTTCGGTGAACTGTACTTCTGAGGCATCATTAAGAAGCTGGGCATATTCGATTTTTCCCACCATATCGTCCAGGTGGATATGACGGAAGGGCCAATTGAAGATATGCAGATAGAGCCTTTTCCCCTTCTGGGTATACCGGCAGTCGGCGGGGGGGGTGAACTCGCTCTGGGTACAGCCGTAGATGGCCCTGCCGTGGCGCTTGAGCCATTCCCCGTATACCTTCAGCGCTTCCAGGGCGCGGTAATCGAATTCCCCCCGGGCCGTGGGTCCTACGTTCATCAGCAGATTGCCTCCGCATGCCACGGAATTGACGAGCATCTGGATGAGCTGTTCGGGGCTTTTCCAGCTGGTTTCGTCCCGGTAATACCCCCATGAGCCTGAAAAGGTCTGGCAGGTTTCCCAGACTACCGGTTCCCCGTCCACTTTCACCCATTCCTGGGGCTGGTACTGTTCGGGAGTCTGCAGATCGCCGCCCATCTCCAGGCGGTCGTTCAGGATAATCTCGGGCTGAAGTTCCCTGATCATTTTAATCAGTTTCTCGCTCTGCCACTCCTCCTTGCCCTTTCCGGGGAATTTACCCAGGTCGGGGAAATTCTTCTTGTAGGAGAAATCGAACCAGAGGATGTCGATTTTGCCGAAGTTGGTCAGCAGCTCCCTGACCTGGCCGTGGAGGTATTCGGTATACTTCTCGATTTTCTTTGTTTTATTTTTCTCTTCCGCCTCCGGATCATTCCTCAGGGGATGAAGGGAGTCGATGGGAAAGTCCTCGTGATGCCAGTCCAGGAGGGAGTGGTAGAATCCTACTTTCAATCCCTCTTCCCGGAAGGCGTTGACCATGGGAGTGAGAAGATCCTTCCCTATGGGGGTATTGGGTGCTTTGTAATCGGTATAGGCCGAATCCCAGAGGCAGAAACCTTCATGGTGCTTGGTGGTGATCACGAAATATTTCATGCCCGCCGCTTTGGCTGCCTTGGCCCAGGCTTTGGGATCGTAAAGGTCCGGTTCGAAGTGGTCAAAATACTTCTGGTAATCCTCAGTGGTGATCTCCTCTTTGTTCTTTATCCATTCGTGCCGGGCGGGAAGGGCATAAAGACCCCAGTGTATGAACATGCCGAAGCGGTCTTCAACAAACCATTTGGTATTTCCCTGCGTATCATTTTCCGGATGAAACATGAATGCCTCCTGTATTATTCTTTGTTCCAGTATAAAGTCGGTGAGGGCATAAAAAAATGGAATGAAGAAAGATTCGTATTGTCTAAATCACAGAAAATAAATAAAATATACCGGTGAATTACCTCTCCTATCAGAATCTTATTCTGGATATATTCCTGGCAGGCCGGACAATTGTTACCGACCACTGGAAATCCTTCCGCTCCATTCACAGGGACGGTTATTCCCGCCTTTACCTCGTAAGGGACGGTCAGGGACAGATAAGGGTGGATGGACAGGAAATCATTCTGAAACCCGGAGATCTTGTGCTGATTCCCCGGGGACATCCGTTCCAGCTGGGAGAGGCGGAAGGAATGGACCATGTCTGGATTCATTTTGACTGCAAAACAAAAGACGGGCTCCCCCTGTTCGATTTAATCACCCCTCCGCTCACACCCCGCCGTGCCGAAGATCGGGAAGCATTATACATAACACAGATTTCTGAATTCTGGAACAGACCGGAGCATGGGGAATATCTCAATTGTCTTCCCCTGCTTAATCTTCTTCTCGTCCCCTATATAAGAGATTCCCGCTCCACCGTGCCCGTGGAGGACAGGCTCGGTGAAGGTCACTGGCTGTTTAATGTCCTTACCTATCTGAACGCCCATCTGGAGGAGGATATCCAAATTGCCGGTCTGGCCGGGGAACTGGGCTGCCATCCCACCTATCTTTCCAACGCGTTCAGTAAAAAATTCGGCTTGAGCCCCCGCAGTTATGTGGTCAAAAGGAGAATTGAGCAGTCCCAGCAGCTGCTCTGGCACAGCGATATCCCCGTGAAGGAGGTGGCGTCCCAGTGCGGCTTCGGCGATATTTACTATTTCTATCGCTGTTTCAAGAAACTCACCGGTCTGACGCCGGGAGAGTACAGAAAGGGAAGGGAACCCTATCAGTACGAGAAACTCATGTTCCGATGAGGGCTTTGCTGACACCCTTCAAAAAGCCTTCCATAATACGGAATGACTGCTTTTCCAAATCCTCCGGATAATCTCCGGGGGTATGCATGGTGCGCCAGCTTTCGGGAAGTTTGCCCTCTTCAAGGCTGAATCTCTCCTTCCAGCGTATCAGCGAGACCTGCAGCGTCAGGAAGTCATGGGCGAGAAATCCCAGGTCGTCGGAATATTTCTCCACTGCGGGAAGGGCTTTTCCCCGGCTGTAGGCGGGAATCAGGTCGATGACGGGACGGAAGAGTTCCTTCTCCCGGAGGGTGGCCGATCCGGTAAGCTTTTCTCTGCCCGTCGAGTAGACCATGGTATCGCCGATCCCGCACATATCCAGAATAATCATGACCGTCTTATCCAGACCGTTGTTTTTGAAGAGACGGCCCAGGAGGTAGGAACCCTGGTCGGCAGGTTTTTTTTTCCTGTCCAGTTCTTCCCCGTCGGTCAGAAGAATCTGGCAGTTATGGGTATAGCGGGCATCTTCCAGATAGCGGCAGAGCCGGAGGAGCTGAATAACGGAAGCGCCGTTATCGTTGGCACCGGGAGAGCCGGGAACCCGGTCGTAATGGGCCACAAGCGTTTTCAGGTAGCCCCGCTTATCGTAGGATTTTTCCCCTCCGGGACGGATGAGGAAATGGCGGAGTTCTCCCGTTCTGATAATGGAAGCCTCGATCTTTTCCCTGTTGAACCAACTTTCCAGAAAAAGATAGCGGTCGCAGCCGGGGCGGCAGAATGGGAACAGATCTTCGTCTTCGACCATATCAGAAACGTTTCTTCAACTTTATCGCCCCCACAGGGCAAACCTCGTCGCAGCAGTAGCAGCGGATGCATTTCCCGTAATCGATGGTAACCCTTTTCTTTTTTCCTTCTCCCGTGAAGGAGAGGGCTTGGGCCGGGCAGATTTCAAGACATTTTCCGCATCTGATGCAATTCCTGTGACGGAAGAAGGGGCGGGGTACAATCAAATTCTTCAAAAGGGGTCTCAGAGACGGGGGTACCATGCCTACATACTGGGGTATCAGGGGGATCCTTTTAAAATCGCTGCAGACAAAGGAGTCCCTTTCCTCTCCCGTCAGTTCTATCTCATCGGGTGAATTGATCCAGAGGGGGCTTTTAAGCATGACGGCATGGATGGGCAGGGATGGCCCGTCGTAACCGATCAGTTCCGAAGCGGTTATATCCAGGGCCAGCAGATCGGCCGACCCCAGTATGACATTCATGGCCCGGGGAGTCCCGTTTCCCGGACCCCGTCCTTCCATGGCGATTATTCCGTCCATAATGGCGTAGTCGGCTTTCACCGTCAGGTTGAGGTCGGCAATGAGGCGGGCGAAGTCTTCCTTTTCGGGATAACGCATATGGAAGCCCGATTTACCCAGTCCCGGGATCAGTCCGAAAAGGTTCTTCATGGCTCCTGTAAAGTACATGAGCCCGTGGGTCTTCAATTTGGGAAGGGAGAAGATCAGGTCCGCCCGGGAAACTTCCCGGGTCAGCTGGAACTGTCGGTGGAGAACGGCGTCATCGCTTCCGGCCGTTTCGGTTTTGTCGAATAGAACCCATTCGGCGCCGGTTTCCTCGCACACCTGCCAGAGCCCCGCCTTCTTCGCGGCGGCCGCGGGTGATCCCACTCCGGGAGAATCCCCCACGAGGACCGAAGACGCACCGAGCTCCTTTACGAGATTGATCACTCCCCTCAGCAGTTCGGGGTGGGTGGTTACCGCCTTCTCGGGAGAACTGCCCGAGAGCAGGTTCGGTTTGAGAAGAACCGACTTCCCCTTAACATCGGGAAAATCGGTCAGGGAGGGGAGGCGGGACAGCTGTTCGGCTATCCGTTCCCTGTTGTACCCTTCGCAGCCGAGGAGAGCTACGGACTGACTCATGTCAGGACCGCCTCTTTGGTCTCCTCAGTCCGTCCGGTTGTTTCTTCCGGGCCGCCCGCCTTTTTCTGCCTGGCGTAGAACGCTTCCTTGGCGCCCCGGGCCAGAAAATCCAGCCGGTTGACCGCGTTGACCTCGCTCGAGCCGGCATCCCAGTCCAGGTAAAGAATATTCAGGCCCTTGTGGGACTCCTTCATCTTCTTCTCCATTCCCTTGGCGATGATGTGGTTGGCGATACAGCCGAAGGGCTGAATGCAGACCACGTCGGTAATGCCGTCCTCCACAAAGGAGCCGATATCGCCTGCGATAAGCCAGGATTCGCCGTACTGGTTCACCAGCTCTATCATCTTCTCGGCATGATCGGCCAGATGGCGTATCCGGTGGATGGGAGGCGTGGGCTGAACGGCCTTGGCCAGAATGGCGTTGGCTTTGCTGATATGGTGATCGACAAACATCTCAGCCAGACGGAGCCCCTTCAGTTTAAGCTGATTGGACTCGTTGATGAAGTTCTTCCAGTTGTACTCTTCGGTGATGAACATGGTCAGGAAGAAGTTGATCAGCGGCGGAACTTCCGGCTCTATTCCCTGTTCCATGAGCCAGTCGGTCATGTGGCCGTTGCTGAAGGGGTTGAACTTGACGTAGATCTCTCCCACTATACCCACTTTGGGAAGGGGGGCGGGATCGACATCGATGGCGTTGAACTCTTCAACCGCTTCGTTCAGGAGAGCGTAAAGCCGTCCGGGCCGTTTGAAGTCGACCCGATCCTTGCCGAGGGAGATGTACTTTTCGGCGATCGCCCAGGTCGTCCCTTTGATCCTCTCCCGGCTGGCGTGGCTGTAGAAGAGCCTTGCCAGTACATCGGCATAGATAATGCCGAAGAGGCTGTCAAGACGGAAGGTGGAGGGTATGGCAAAGCCCGGCTGGGGATTGAGTTTCTCTCCTCCCGCATGGGTGGAGATCGTGACGACGGGAACATCGGCGAATCCCGCCCGGATAAGGGCTTTCTTGAGCATGGAGACATAGCTGGAGGCCCGGCACTGGCCGCCCGTCTGGGTCAGGCCCACCGCAATGTTGCTTGTATCGTACTTGCCGCTCTGCAGGGCTTTGATCAGATCGCCGATGACAATGGTCGCGGGGTAGCAGATATCGTTGTTCGAGTACTTCAGCCCCGTATCGATGCTCTTTCTGTCCGGTCCGGGAAGTATTTCCAGATCGTAGCCCATATTCCGGAAGGTGCTGACCAGAAAATCCGTATAGAAGGGGGAGAACACGGGAGCCAGAATCTTCCGGCCCTTGTCTTCCAGACCGAAAACAGCCGTGTTGACTCTTTCCAGCTTCTGGGGCGTGTAGCTGTCCCCCCTCATCTTGATCGACTCGATAAGAGAGCGGATACGCAGTTTCACCGAGCCGGGGCTGGTGATTTCGTCTATTTTCACAAGGGTGGGATTCTTCCCGTATCTGTTGAGAAGCGGTTTGATTTCATCCACCGTCAAGGCGTCGGGACCGCAGCCGAAGGAGTTGAGCTGAATGACTTCCACGTTATCCTGTTCGGCCGCCCAGAGGGCCGCTTCGTAGAGACGGTTGGGGAATGTCCACTGAGTCAGAACCTTCACATCGTCCAGGGCCGCCAGCTCGGAGTGGGGAATGGAGTCTTCCGTCACCAGGTCGAGACCGAGGGAGGTAATCATTTCACCCATCTTATGGCTTATCAGGGCATCCACATGGTAGGGCCGTCCCAGGACCATCATGACGGTCCTGTTCTCTTTCCGGGCGGCATCCATGATGCGCGCTCCCGTCTCACGGACTTCCCGGCGGTAGTCGTCCTGGGCATTCAGGGCGGAGCGGAAAGCGGACAGTATCGTCTTCTCGTCAACACCCAGACCTTTCAGGTAGGAGAGGCAGAATTTTCTGATCAGTTTCTCCGATCCGAAGGAGAGGGGGGGCCTGTCGAAAGGAACGCCCCGGGCCTCGGGGTTGATGGACGACTCGATGACCTGGGGATAACCGGTGACCACGGGACAGTTATACTGATTGTCCGCCCCGTCGAATTCGTCCCGGCTGTATCTCACCATGGGGTAGAAGATTCTGTCCACGCCCTTTTCCAGGAGATTGAAGATGTGCCCGTTGGTCAGTTTGGCGGGAAAGCAGATGTTTTCGCTCATAACCGTTCCGTAACCCGTAGCCGCCAGAGCCATGCTGGAGGGGTCGGAGAGGACCACTTCGAACCCGCTCTTCACGAACAGCTCGCACCAGAAGGGGAAATCATCCCACATATTCAGTACCCGGGGAATACCGATTTTAACGGGATTCTCCCTGTCCGCCGGTTTCAGGGGGCGGTCGAAGAGAAGCTCCCTTTTCAGCTGATGCATATTGGTGCCGTTCCGGCTACCCTTGAGTCGGTTGGAGAAGATTTTCTCACATTTGTTTCCCGCATAGAAAAAGCGGGATTCGCCGTTTTCAGTAAAGGTCATCCGGGTCACCTGGCAGAAATTCTCGCAGCCCTGGCACTTGATGCGCTTTCTTTCGTAGGCCGAAGCTTTCTCCAGATCGTCCAGGCCGATGAAGGCGGTGGCCGTGGTATTCATTTTCCAGTTGTCCCGGGCGATCAGAGCGGCGCCCCATGCCCCCATCAGTTCCGAATGGGGCGGACGGACCACTTCCCGGCCCAGTACCTGTTCGGTCGCCCGGAGCACTGCCTGGTTACGGAATGTTCCTCCCTGTACGACAACATGGTCTCCCAGGAGGGAGTAATCGGTCAGTTTGAGAACCTTGTTGAAACAGTTTTTGATGACCGAGTAGGCCAGTCCCGCGGAGATTTCTCCCTGGGTGGCCCCTTCTCTCAGAGCCTGTTTCACCTTGGAGTTCATGAAGACGGTACACCGGGTTCCCAGATCGCAGGGAGCGGGAGCGTCGGTACAGGCCGCCTGGGAGAACTCCTGAACGCTCATATCCAGTGAGTTGGCGAAAGTTTCGATGAAGGAGCCGCATCCGGAGGAACAGGCCTCGTTCAGCTCCATATTGTGGATGATGCCGTCCCTTATGAAGAGGGCCTTCATATCCTGTCCGCCGATATCCAGAATAAAGGATACCTTCGGTTCGAAGAAGCGGGCTCCCCTGAAGTGGGCGATGGTTTCCACATGTCCCTCGTCCATGGAAAAGGCAAACTGGATAAGGTCTTCGCCGTATCCCGTAACCGCCGTGCGGGCTATGTTCAATGCCAGGCCCTTGCCGGCCGCTTCCGCCTTGATCTCCTCAAGGCCGGCCTTCACCGCCTGAATGGGATTACCCCTGTTGTTGCGGTAATGCCGTGCGGCCAGACGTCCCTCTTCGTCGAGAAGGACAATTTTCGTGGTCGTGGAACCCGAATCGATTCCCAGGAAAAGGGAGCCCTTCGAAGCTTCCTCCAGGGTCGTCTCGGCCATGGGATGGCTGTTTTTCTTCTCTTCCCACGGGGCGAATTCGCTCGGATCGGAAAAGAGGGGATCGAGCCGGTCAGACCCTTTTCCCATTCCCGCAGGACTGGCTTTCATTCTTTCCAGAAGGCTGGTGAAAGTAAAGGTCTCGTCATTATCGCTATCGGTTAGGAGGCTGGCTCCCATGGCGGGCAGCATGGCGGGATACTCCGGTTCGAAGAGATCCGATTCCTTCAGATTCAGAACTTCCATAAAGGCCTTTCTGAGTTCGGAAGAGAAGGTGAGGGGCCCTCCGGCAAAAATGACCTTGGGCATCAGGGCCGTGCCGCGTCCCAGGGTGTTGATGACCTGGTAGGCTACCGCTTTGTAAATGCTGGCGGCGATATCGCTGGACGGAATGTCCCGGGCTATGAGGTTCTGAATATCCGTTTTGGCGAATACCCCGCACCGGGAAGCGATGGGGTAGGTCGTTTGCGATCGGGAAGCTTCCCCATCCAGCTCCTCATGGCTGAGGTTGAGAAGCACGGCCATCTGGTCTATGAAAGCCCCCGTTCCCCCCGCACAGTTTCCGTTCATCCGGATATCCGGCTTGATCGGATCGGTGAAGAAAATCACCTTGGAATCCTCGCCGCCCAGGTCAATAAGCATCCTCACATCGGGATAGCACTTCTTAATGACTTCCGCCGAGGCGACGACTTCCTGGGTAAAGGGCAGTCCGCATCTTTCGCTGACTCCCAGGCCGGCCGTACCCGTCAGTTTCACAACAAAATCCATATCGGGGAACTCCCGGGCTCCCTCTTCTATGATTTCCCAGATTGTCTTATCAATTTCCGTATTATGGCGGCGGTATCTGTGGAAGAGGATCTTTCCCTCTCCGTCGGTCAGTGCCGCTTTCGCTGTGGTGGATCCGATATCGATCCCCAGTCTATATTTCATTTTTCCCATTCCTCGTCAATAGGCTCCCGCAGGAGAAAAAGCCACAGGGCTTCTGTACAATAGGATTATTATATAATAGATCCTGTATTCTTGAGAATACTACCCATATAGGAGGAAATTGTCTAGACTTAACCCCCCGGGTCCTTTAATGTCTTCACTTGTATTCTTTATTTGTCTTTTTTGTACAGGCACACGCGGTTCTTACCCGTTTCTTTAGCCTGATACATGGCCGTATCCGCCTGGACCAGAAGCTGATCTACCGACAGAGTTGATTCGGATATGGTGGACACCCCTATACTGATGGTGATGGACACATTTTTTTCGTCGTTGAAACGGGTCACCTGATTTTCCACAAGGCAGCGCAGCCGGTCGGCGAAGGAAATGGCCCCTTCTCCCTCTGAATTGGCCAGAATAATGCAGAATTCCTCCCCGCCGAACCGGGCCAGCACATCGCTGCCCCTTATGACCGTGGAACAGAGCCCGGCCAGATTAATCAGAATCCGGTCTCCGAAATGATGTCCGTAGGTGTCGTTTACTTTCTTGAAGTCGTCTATATCGAAAATGATCAGGCTGAAAGGGCTGCCGTGGCGCTTGTAGCGAAGCAGTTCTTCCGTGAGGCGCTCATCCAGATAGCGGCGGTTGTGTATTCCCGTCAGACTGTCCTGCTGGGTCAGTTCCTTGAGGTTCCTTTCCAGATAGACATTCTCCGTTACGTCCTGGACCGTCAGAACGATCCGGGTGATTTTCCCCTCTTCTCTAATGGGCGTCATGGTACAGCTCTGCTGCATCTGATCGAAGTAGTCGGCATAGATTCCCGTCGCATGAAAGGGGAAGAGATAGTTATGGAGCTTCTGTGAAAAGAAAACGTAGTTTCCGAATTTCATCACCGCCTTGCAGCTTCTGAGAAAATGGGGGGTGCTCAGATTGGGAAAGCGGGTAAAGAGGCTTTCCCCCACCATATCCGTTCTGTCGTATCCGCTGTGTATCTCCATCCAGCGGTTCCAGTGATAGACCCGGTAGCATCCGTCGATAATGACGATTCCCATATTTAAAACATCCAGTACCTGATCCTGATCCTTCACTGCCGGTTCTCCTGGAAATGGCTCAGGGCCTTCTTCAGATATTCCGCCGCGTCGGCCCGGTTGATGAGAAAAAGATGACCCGCGACTCTTCGGTCTTCAAAGGCGAAGTGGGTGCTTATGGATATGAAGGGAGTCTCCTCCGAACTGTGCGCCTGCCGGAATACTTTGCTGAACTGCCGTCCCTGGATACACTGGGGAGGCAGGTAGGAGATGCGGCTGTTGATGAAATCAAAGAATCGGCCCACACAGGCCCCTATGAGAATGTTCCCGATCTCCAGAAGCACTTCCTTTTCGAGATTAATCAGTTCGTCCGACTGAAAGGAGGTCGTATCGGGATGGCGGAAGTAGGAAAGAAGCTCCTTTTCGATTCCCCAGGGGAAGATAAGCATAACCCTTCCATGGAAATCTCCGAAATACTCCTGATGGATAATATTGCATGTTCCGAAGTCCTTGATATCGTGGTTCAGCTGGGAAATCAGATCATTCCCGGAGAGAATTTCTATTTCCGGGATATTCAGTTTGACAAATATATCCATGACCTCCGCCAGGTCGGCCGTGGCCGATCCGAAGGACATGTTCATCGTCTCCCGAAGAGCATCAAGTTCCAGTTCGCTAAACAGGTTATTCTTCGAACTATCCATCAGAGCCCTCTTTTCCGGATTCCTTCCAGCACCTTGAAGAGGTCTTCCTTCCGGGGAAGTTTATTTATGACATCCTCAGCTCCCAGGGAAAGGCACAGCTCCACCGCTTTTCTCTGTGTATCGGCGGTAAGAATGTAGATGGGCTTCTCCCCATTGATGGCCTTCATCGACTTAAGGGCTTCGTAACCGTCTATGACCGGCATGGTCAGATCCAGCAGGGTAAGATCGGGAATCTCCTTCTTATAAAGGGCAATACCCTCTTCGCCGTTTTCCGCTTCAAATAATTCGATCTGTTCATCGAATTCTCTGATGATGGACATGATTAACATGCGGGCTACTCTGGAATCGTCAACGACTAAAACTTTCATCTCAATCAATCCTTATTTTCACATTTCAGTATTTCTATTTCAATTAAAGTCTAGGACCTGGGGAGGCATAAGTCAAACGAATCAAAAAAATGTTGAATCCCTTCTGCTAATAGGTTAGGATAAGTCCATGCGTATACTGATTTCCACAGACATTCATTCCAATATCCTGGCCGCCGAAGAAGCGGACAGGAAAGCGGCGGAACTGGGGGCCGACCTTCATGTTAATCTGGGGGATTCCCTGGATATCGGGCCCTGGCCCGAAGAGACCCTTCAGTTTCTGCGCAGCAGGAATGTCGTCATGGTAAAGGGGAATCATGAGGAGTACCACTGTAGCGACGGATTCGGACCGGTTATCGACAAGAGGATGGGAGAGGACGAGAGAAGCCATTATGAGTGGACCACCAGTCAGCTCTCCGCCGATTCCATTGACTTCCTGGAAAATATGCCCTACGGCCACAGCTACAGGGAGGGGCCTCACCACTTCCGCTTCCAGCATTTTCCCCTGAAAAACGGACGTGTCTGCGAACCCTGGATTGAAACGGACGAGCCGGGACTCTCCGAGGCGTTCGGAGCCGGGAAGGGGGAGATCTGGTTTTTCGGCCATATCCACCGTTATGTCGATGCCGGAGCCGATCCCCGGTTCATCTGCCCCGGAGCCACGGGGATTTCCCAGTATGCCGAAGACGGCCGGATCGTCATGACCCTTACCGTAGAGGGGGAGCGCTACCGCCTTGAACGGCACCGCCTGGAATGGGATTTGGACAGGGTGAAGAAAGAGGTAATACGGGTCAACCGGAGCAACCGGAACTGGCTCCTCGACCACATGTATAAAGGCTGATCCTCCCGCAGACACCCGGGCGGGATTCTGATCAGAACAGGGAGGCAATCTCCTTCTTATACTCCTCGGCGATGACATGTCTCTTCATTTCCATCTTCGCCGACAGTTCCCTGCCCGTTTCAAAGGCTTTCCGAAGTACGGCAAAACGGAAAATCCTCTCGAAGGGGCGAAAGCCGTTCTTATCGCATATCAGCCGGCTGATTTCGCCTTCCAGCAGTTCCAGAATCGTCGCCACATCGCAGAGATGGTTCCGGTTTTCATAGGCAATATTGTTAAGCCGGGCGTACTCCTCCAGTCTGTCGTAGTCGGGGACGATGAGGGCTCCCAGATATTTCTGATCCTGTCCCACTATCACCGCCTGGTCGATATAGGGGGATTCGGTCAGCTTCATCTCCATGGGGACCGGTTCCACGTTCTCTCCGCCCAGCAGGACAATGGTATCTTTCTTCCTGCCCACGATCTTCAGCTCGCCGTGAATCGTTTTGATCCCCAGGTCGCCCGTATCGAACCAGCCCTCTTTATCGAGTACTTCCCTTGTGAATTCGGGCTTCTGGAAATAGCCCGCCATGACCTGGGGCCCCCTGATCAGTACGGCGCCTTTTTTTCCGGGGGGGAGCTCGTTCCCCTGTTCATCGACAACCCTGATTTCCGTCTCCTGCGGATAGGGCCGCCCGACGACGCCCATGACCGGATGATGCTGGGGCGTGAAGGCCGCCACCGGCGCCGTTTCCGTCAAACCGTATCCTTCGAGAAGCTGTATCCCTATGGCCTGGAAAAAGCGGTAGAGCCGGGGGGGCAGGGCGCCCCCGCCGGAAAGCCCCGCTTTGAGGCGGGAGCCGGTCTTCTCCCGTATTTTGCTGAAGAGGAGGAGATCTCCCAGTTTTCTCAAGGGGTAGAGAAGGAGCCAGAGGGGCGGGTAGACAATATAGAGGGGCAGGGTGAATTTCTTCCTGAAATCGGCCACGCAGCCCCGCAGACGGTTTTCCATGGCCTGGTGGACCATCGCCAGGGAGAGAAAGAAACGGAACAAGAGCCAGGCTGTTTTTCCCTTTGCCTTGATATTCCGCAGGATACTCGTCTCCATGGCCGACCAGATACGGGGAACCGAGGCTATCCACTGGGGATTGAGTTCCTGAAAATCCATGAGCATGATCTTCCCCACCGGGCGGGAGTAGGCGATGGCATTGACCGCTCCTATGGCTATGTACTGGACGATCCTCTCGAAGGAGTGCCAGACGGGAAGCACGCTCAGCCAGATATCGTCCACCGCCAGATCGGCCTGGGTGTGGATATCCCTGATCTGGCAGAGAAAATTTTCGTGGGAGAGCATAACCCCCTTCGGTTCTCCCGTAGTGCCCGAGGTGTAGATCAGAGTCGCCAGATCCTTTCCCCTCTCCTCTCTTATGATGGGTGTCAGATAGTTCCGTTCCCCCTTGTCCGCCCCCTCTTTCAGAAGCTCTCCATAGCTCAGAAGCTTCCAGGATACCCGGGGCGGCTCTTCGGGCCAGTCGATAAGGATAATCTTATCCAGATAGGGAAGTTCCTTTTCGTAGGGGATGATTTTCTCCAGCTGAGCGGCATTTTCCATAACGGCCACACGGCATTCGGAAAAATCGAGTATGTAAAGAAGCTCCCCCGTCATGGTATCGCTTCCCCGCGGCACATCAGCCGCCCCCAGGGAGAGTATCGCCAGATCCGTGGTCAGCCACTCTTTTCTGTTATCCGAAATCAGTCCGACCCTGTCCCCTTCCTTAATCCCCAGATGGGAGAGGCTCCAGGCCAGGTCTTCGACTTTCTCGTAGAGTTCTCCATAGGTCCTGGGTTTGAAATGACCGGCATCTCCTTCCCGGCTGTACTGGCAGATATGGTCGGGATCTTTAATCACTGTTTCTAAAAAAAGAGAGGGGATCGTCATGGAACAGCTCCTCGTTTATAGGTTATGGATAGTATTCCCTGAGCGGACACTAAGTAAATTTTAAGGGATTAACCGGGAAAAAGCCAATGGAATCGTTTGACAGGGGAAGGGGCCGGGTTGAAAATTAAACTAGAAAGTGAATAGAGGAGGGCGTTATGGCATCCTTTCGGGAGTATCTCACCGATCAGATCGATCAGGTTAAGGAGCAGGGTCTTTATAAAGACGAGAGGGTTCTCGCCTCTCCCCAGCAGGCGGAGATAACCCTGGCGGGCGGGGCGCAGGTCATCAATTTCTGCGCCAATAACTACCTGGGGCTATCCAACCATCCCGAATTGGTAAGGGCGGGGAAAGAGGCGCTGGACAGGTACGGGTTCGGCCTCTCCAGCGTGAGGTTCATCTGCGGCACCCAGGAGATCCACAAGGAGCTGGAAGCGGGGATCTCCTCCTTTCTGGGGACTGACGACACCATTCTTTACTCCTCCTGCTTCGATGCGAACGGCGGGCTTTTTGAAACCCTGCTGGGGCCGGAGGACGGCATTATCAGCGACTCCCTGAACCACGCCAGCATCATAGACGGCGTCCGGCTCTGCAAGGCTCGGAGGTTCCGCTATGCCAACAGGAATATGGCCGATCTGGAGGAGAAGCTGAAGGAGGCCCGGGACTGCCGGTTCCGGCTCATCGCCACGGACGGCGTTTTTTCCATGGACGGGATCATCGCCGACCTGAAGAGCATCTGCGACCTGGCCGACAAATACGACGCCCTGGTGATGGTGGACGATTCCCATGCGGTCGGATTCATGGGGCCTGAGGGCCGGGGAACTCCCGAGTTCTGCGGTGTGGCGGACCGGGTGGATATCATCACGGGAACCCTGGGTAAAGCTCTCGGGGGCGCTTCAGGCGGGTATACCTCGGGGCGCAAGGAGATAATCCAGTGGCTCAGGCAGAGGTCCCGGCCCTACCTTTTTTCCAATACCCTGGCTCCGGTCATCGCCGCCACCGGTCTCAAAACCCTGGAGCTGCTGGAAAGGGATCCGGCCCCGAGGAGGCGGCTCTTTGAGAATACCGCCTACTTCAGGGGTGCCCTGAGCGGGGAAGGCTTCAGAATCATCGAAGGCACCCATCCCATCGTTCCCCTTATGCTGGGCGAGGCCGCTCTGGCGGGTAGAATGGCCGATTTGCTTCTGAAAAAGGGAATCTACGCCATCGGCTTTTCCTATCCGGTGGTGCCCCGGGGCGAGGCGCGCATCCGCTTTCAAGTCTCCGCCGTCCATACAAGGGATCATCTGGATAAAACCATTGAAGCCATCGGAGAATCCGCCCGTGAACTGGGAGTCATGAAATGAAAGCCCTGGCCAAAACGAATAAAGAGAAGGGCATCTGGATGATCGACGCACCGGAGCCTGTCATGGGTCCGAACGATCTCCTCATCGGCATAAGGAAAACGGCCATATGCGGTACCGATATCCATATCTACGACTGGAATCTCTGGGCGCAGAAAACGATACCCGTCCCCATGGTGACCGGCCATGAGTTCAGCGGGGTCGTACTGGACATGGGCAGCGAGGTCACCGGCTTCTCTCCGGGCGACCGGGTGTCCGGTGAAGGGCATATCACCTGCGGCCACTGCCGGAACTGCCGGGCGGGGAAGCGCCATCTCTGTCATAACACGGTCAGCGTGGGGGTTACCCGGACGGGCTGTTTCTCCGAAAGGTTCGTCCTCCCCGCCGGGAACGCCTTCAAGCTGGACGATTATATCTCCGATGACCAGGCGGCCGTCTTCGATCCCCTGGGAAACGCAGTGCATACCGCCCTGGCCTTTGACCTGGTGGGTGAGGATGTGCTGATCACCGGAGCGGGACCCATCGGCATCATGGCGGCCCTGGTGGCAAAGCATGTGGCCGCCCGCTATGTCATATTGACCGATGTCAATCCCTTCCGGCTGGAACTGGCCCGCTCTCTGGGGCTCAGCCATGTGGTGGATGTGTCGAAGGAGAAGCTCGAGGACGTCATGTCCGAACTCCATATGCTGGAGGGGTTCGATGTGGCCCTGGAAATGTCCGGCAGCCCTGCGGCCCAGAAGGATATTTTCCGGCTCATGAACAACGGGGGGCGGGTCGCCCTCCTGGGACTTCCCGACGGGGAGTGTCCAGTGGACTGGAACCAGATCATCTTCAAAGGTCTTGAACTGCGGGGCATCTACGGGCGGGAAATGTTCGAGACCTGGTATAAAATGGCCGCCATGATCCGTTCCGGGCTGAATATCGACGGGATTATCACCCACCATTTTTCCATAGACGATTATGAAGAGGCTTTCAGGCTGATGGCGGGAGGCCGGTCGGGAAAAGTCATTCTCGAGTGGTAGACCGGAGCTTTCAAGGTTCCGGGAAGTCTCCGTTTTCTGTAGACGACATCATCATATTGTGTTACGATGATATGATATGAACGATTTCGCTCTTTCCGATATACTTAAAGCTTCATCCGATTCCACGCGCCTCCGCATAATGCTCATCCTCCATGAGGACGAGCTGGCTGTTAACGAGATCGTGGAGATTCTGGAGATGAATCAGTCCGCCGTCTCCAATCAGCTCTCCTTCCTGAAAAAAGCGGGTATTGTAAAAAACAGGAAGGAGGGCAAACGAATCTACTATTCACTGGTTGATGATATAATCAAAGGGCCCTCCTCCTCCCTTTTTTCCGAAATATTCAACCGGGGCAGAGAGGAGAATTCTTTCCATCAGGATCTGAACGCCCTGAAGTCGGTTCTGAACAAAAGACGGGAGGAGTCGCTCTCCCGGTTCTCACGGAGAAAAAACCGGACCGGCCCCTGCCCCGGCGAGTCCTGGGAGGGATTTGCCCGGGGATTCATCGGTCTGGTCGAAGAGCGGCGCATCGCCGATCTGGGCTGCGGTTCGGGCCGTCTGGCCGCCCTTCTCGCGGCGGGGGGTAACCGGGTCACCGGTTTTGACAACGACAGGGAGCAGCTCGAACTGGCCCGGGGCCTTGCCGATGACTGCGAGGGACGCCTTGATTTCCGTTACTGGGATATCGAGAAGGAGAATCCCGATTCGGAGAAAGAGCTCTTTGATCTGGCCATACTCTCCCAGACGCTTCATCATCTGACCAATCCCGCCAGGGCTCTCAAGGTTGTCAGCTCCATGGTCAGACCCTCCGGGCGGCTTCTGATATTCGATATCGCCCAGCACGGCGAGGAGGGATTCAAGGAGCTTTTCGGCGATTTCTGGCTGGGCTTCGACCCGGCGAGGCTGACCCGCTGGCTGGAAGAGGCGGGCTTTGAGAATATCCGTATTCACCGGCATCAGACCGATGTGGATTATAAAGAGATTGAGTCGCTGATTGTCATGGCGTATAAACCGGACAGTTGATGAAAGGAGGAGAGTATGGGGTATCAGGATCTGCCGTATAAGGTAAGGGACATTTCTCTGGCCGATTGGGGAAGAAAGGAGATCGGCATCGCCGAAAAGGAGATGCCCGGTCTGATGGCCACCCGGGAAAAGTACGGGAAGACGAAACCCCTCGCGGGCGTCAGAGTGATGGGCAGCCTCCATATGACCATCCAGACAGCCGTACTCATAGAAACCCTCAAAGAACTGGGCGCCGATGTGCGGTGGTGCTCCTGCAATATCTTCTCCACACAGGACCACGCGGCGGCCGCCATCGCCGAGACGGGAACCCCCGTATTCGCCTGGAAAGGGGAGACCCTGGAGGAGTACTGGTGGTGTACCCGCCAGGCGATAACCTGGCCCGACGGTTCCGGTCCCCAGCTGATCGTGGATGACGGCGGGGATGCCACGCTTTTTCTGCACATGGGCTATTACGCCGAAAAGGATCCCTCCCTGCTGGACGTGAAGCCCGGCAGCGAAGAGGAGCGCATTATCCTGGCCGCTCTGAAGGAGACCCTCTCCGAGTCTCCCGGCTGGTTTGCCCGAGTCGTTCCCCAGTGTAAGGGGGCCAGCGAGGAGACCACCACCGGAGTCCACCGGCTCTATCAGAGGGAGAGGGAGGGCTCTCTGCTTTTTCCCGCGGTCAATGTGAATGATTCGGTCACGAAAAGCAAATTCGACAACCTCTACGGCTGCCGCCACTCCCTGGTCGACGGCATCAGCCGCGCCATGGATGTGATGCTCTCGGGCAAGACGGCCATGATATGCGGCTACGGCGACGTGGGCAAGGGGTCCGCCGACTCCCTGGCCGGCCAGAAGTGCCGCATCCTCACCTCAGAAGTGGACCCCATCTGCGCCCTCCAGGCCTGCATGGCGGGCTATACGGTCTGTACCGTGGATGACGCCCTTCCCCTGGCGGATATCTACGTCACCACCACGGGCAACTGCGATATCATTACCGCCGAACATATGAGCCGTATGAAGGACCAGGCCATCGTGTGCAATATCGGACATTTCGATAATGAGATCCAGGTGGCCCGCCTTGAAACCTGGCCGGGCATCGTCAAGACCAATATCAAGCCCCAGGTGGACATGTACACCTTCCCCGACGGCCACTCCATCTACCTTCTGGCATCGGGACGGCTGGTAAACCTGGGATGCGCCACGGGTCATCCCAGCTTTGTGATGAGCAACTCCTTCACGAACCAGACCCTGGCGCAGATAGATCTGTGGACTCAGCCAAAAGAGGTCGGGGTGTATCGCTTGAGCAAGGAGCTGGACGAGGAAGTGGCGAGGCTCCATCTGGAGAAACTGGGCGCCCGTCTGACGACTCTGACACAGAAGCAGGCCGACTATATCGGCGTGAAGCCGGAGGGGCCTTACAAGCCGGAACATTACCGCTACTGATTCTCACCGGGACTGCTGCCGTGCGGTTCGGGAAATGACGTGGCGCGTCTTTTCCCGCTCCTTCCTTTCGCAGCCCCGGCCCTTCGGGCGGCGGTAACGGCCCGGGGGCTTCATTGCGGCAGGCTCACGGTACTTTTGTACCGCTTCGCCTTTGCGGCTTCGCCCGCGAACCGTTTCCATTCGTGAGAATGTACGCTTTGGTTCGGGTAGTCGCGGGAGAATTGTTCTACATGCCTCGCGGTTCCTGCGGAACTGGCCGGGGGGGGGTCGGGTTGTTTCGGCTCGTGAGAATGTACGCTGTGGTTCGGGGCATCGCGGGAGGATTGTTTTGCGTGCCTCGCGGTTCCTGCGGAACTGGCTTGGGGCGGCGGGGAGCGTTTAATTCTTTTTAGTGTATCATTGCTCCAGGGGGGGCATTTCTATCAATTCAGTATAATCTATAGTAATAATTTTTTCTTCGGCTTTATCTATGCCGTATATAGTAAGGTAGGTTAATTCATTTCCCGATTCGTCGGCGGTGAATTCCACCAGGTAATCCTCGAATTCACCTCCATCCAGACTCAACTCACTGTCCCCGAAGAAATGGAAAGGGCAGATTTTTTCTTTTATGATGGCGTCGATAATCGTTTTGTCCGAAGAGTCCAGCAGAAACAGATAGATGAAATTCCCATAGGAAAATCTCTCTATCAGAAAACCCGCTTTTCCGTATGTTCCTATACCGATATGATTCGCTTCTTCCTGCGTATAGGAGAGTCTTTTTCCTTGAAATTCTGCTGTATTTCCAGAGAAGTTTCTTAATTCATTCAACGAAATTTGATCTTGTCCCATGGCGGTACCGCACACTCCCGAGAATAACAAAATAGAGAGAAGAACTCTTTTTAGACGGTTCATGATAAGAAGATAGCACAGGAGTTATATAAAATATACAACCGGGGGCGTTGATCACCTGTCCCGGAAGTTTTTTCTTTTTTTTTTTGATGTTTACCAAAATGTTACCTGATGCACATATCTTTTACTCGATTTATTAACACCGCAAGGGCGGTAACAAGGAGTAAGCTATGAGAGCAGCGATATTTAATGATAAAAAAAGTATATCCGTGGAAGACCGGGATATGCCAGTATGCGGGAGTGAGGATGTTGTCGTACGGAATATGAGGGCCTCTATCTGCGGTTCCGATGTAACCGCCTACCTCCACGGCGGAGATAAAATGGGGATGAGAAATAAAACCGAATTCGGCCACGAAATGGCAGGGATCGTTCATGCTGTGGGAGCCGATGTCCGGGATATCCCGGTGGGCATGAGAGTTTTCGTGGAGCCCATTCTGGCCATGGGGATTCCCCAGGAAGCTATGATGGCCGGAGGGTTCTCCCAGTATACCAGGGTGCGCAAGGCCGAACTGAACCGCAATATTTATGAACTTCCCGATTCCTTGAGTTTTGACGAGGCGGCGCTCATAGAACCCTTTGCCGTGGCGACCCATGGAAAAAACAGGGCGAAGGCACAGCCCCATGAGAAAGTTCTGGTCATCGGGGCCGGTCCCATCGGACAGTTTGCCCTGGCCAGCCTCATTGCTCAGGGGAATAAAACCGTCGCCGTCCTGGACATCGTAGAAAGTCGGCTTAAAGCGGCAGAGAATCTCGGTTGCGCCGCATACAATTCATCCGACCCTCTGGAAACAGAAAACTTCCTTGGGGAATATTTCGGCATTCTGCCGGGGAAAAATACAAGAATCACTCCGACCGATAAGGGCTACGCCGTCGCCCGGAACGATATTTTCGATATTGATGTGGTCATCGACTGCGCCGGGATCCCTTCCTACCTGGATATGTTTATGCGCCATGCGAAGCCGATGTCCCGCTTCACCTGCATCGCCGTCTATAAACAGCCTGTGACCATGAGTTTTCACGAAATTATGAGTACCCAATGTGCGATAATGGGCTCAAAGGGTTACGAACAGAAAGATATTCTCGAAGTCATTGACAATCTGTTAGGCAAGACAACTCCCGTCACCAATACGATCACCCATACATTCCCTCTGGAAGAGATCTCCCGGGCATTTGAAAAAGCCGCTGCCGGCGGAGATGCCCTGAAGGTTGTCATCAATATGGAATAATCACTGATCCGCAGATAGATTGACTGTTTGGGATTCCCGGGTATACTTTCACTGGAAGGAAAATGAAAACCAGAATACTTCGAAACCGTACATATAGGGACATCGCATACAAAGAGGGGCAAGCCGGCCATGCCGTTCGCTGCCATGTGCATGATTGCTGGTCCTTCAGTTTTGTCCTCAGCGGCTCTACCGTCGTGACCGTCGGAACGGAAAAGTTCAGGTTGCATGGGAATCAGTTTCTGGCTATTCCCGCCCACGTCCCCCATTTGTGTGATCCCCGGGACAGGGATAACTTCCGATTCGCCGTGATCTATCTTCCCGAGCCGTTACTGGAGGAGCGGGATGGCCGTCTGTTTCGACATTGTTTTTCCGGCTCCTGCTCTGAGTCAGATCTGGCAGAATTGGCCGACCGGCTGCGGGAGGCAGGCGATTACGCCGCTCTCGGTACCGCATTGGATCTGCTGGAAGTTACCTTGGGAAAATCGGAAATGAAACCTATCGCGGTGTCTCTGTCCGATATATCACTGAAGGCGGATAGTCTCTGCCTTTCCCGCGATAACTCCCTTTCACGTTACCAGAGGTATCACAGAAACTGCCGCCGCTACGGTATGGGAGATAAGAATATGGAAATGATCCTCCGGATCGAAGCCGCGAAGGAAGGGCTTGAGAAGGGGGACCCTCTCGTTCATATTGCCCAGGATTGCGGTTTTTACGACCAAAGCCATTTTACGAAAACCTTCAAACAGTACACCGGCCTTACTCCGTTGCAGTTTAGAAACTGACCCGCCCGCACATTTTTACAATACGGAATCACTAAAAACGCCTATCCTGTCCCTATGAAGACAGTAATTATAATAGACGAATCGCTTCCTAATGGATTGGCGGCCAATACGGCGGCTGTTCTGGGGATTTCTCTGGGTGAGGCTTTTCCCGATATAGTCAGAGAACCTGCCTTTGATTCCGCGGGCAATGAGTATGCAGGAATTACCAGTCAGGTCATTCCCGTACTGGCCGCATCGGAAGATAAATTAAGGGAGATTGTTCAGGCCGCCCAGTCGGATGAAATGCTTAAACTGATTCCCTTTACAAAGATTGCCCAGAAAAGCAGGGATTACGATTCATATAAAGAGGAGCTGGCAAGGGCGGTGCCGGAAGCCGTATCATTCAGCGGTATTGCACTGGCGGGCACCGACAGAAAAGTCTCACGGATGACCGGCTCCCTTCCCCTTTTGAGGTAAGTGTCATGGGATCATCGGTTCTCCCTCTGGTCATGACGGTTGTGACGGCCCATTTTCTCGCCCTTCTGAGCCCCGGGCCGGATTTTATGCTCATTGTGAAAAGCGGAATCAGAAACGGGATCAGGAAGGCTATGGGAGTATCCCTAGGGATAAGCTGCGCCAATGGCATCTACATTACCCTCTGCATAGCCGGACTGGGAACATTTCTGGCCCACTCCCTCCTGCTGCTTCGGGCGTTAAAGGCTTTCGGGGGTGTTTTCCTTCTCTACCTGGCCCTGAAGGCATTAAGAGCCGGGAAGGACGACTATCCCGATCTATCCGCCGAAGATATTCCTTCCCTCTCCCGAACCAGCTTTATGAAGGAGTTTTTCACGGGATTTATCTCGGGGATTTCCAATCCGAAGAATCTGGTATTTTATCTGAGTCTGTTTGCCATGGTTCTGACGGGGGGGACGGGTCTTCCTCTGAAAATCGGGCTGGGGATCTGGATGACCGGGATGGTTCTGGTATGGGACAGCTTCATTCTGCTGATCCTTTCCCGCCGACATGTCCGGAAAACCTTTTCCGGGGCGGTTTTTTATGTGGATAAGGCGGCGGGAACCGTCATCGGTCTTTTGGGGATCAAGCTGATTCTGACAGCGGTATATGACAGTTCTATCTAAGGTGAAAAGACCGCTCCCTGTGAGGGGAGAATCTTATTTTCATTGACTGCCGTCAAAAGTAATTGTACAATCACTTTATGGAAATTGTGATTGTTTCAGGCAGCCCTGATTCGGGCAAGACGGCCTATCTGCGGTCCCTTCTCAATGAAGAGGGAAGTGCGGGCTGCCTGGCTCCAAAAGCATTTTATGAAGATCATTTCCTCGGCTATGACATGGAGCTTTTCCCCCACGGCGGCCGATCGGTTCTTGTCAGGGAAAGGAGGACCGGCTCTTCCCTCGAAAAGGTCATTCACAAGGTTAAGGAGGAGAGCGGCGGAGATTATATCTTTTTCGGTCCCTTTCTGTTCTATAACGGGGTTTTCAGGAAATCCCGGCAGTTCCTTCAGCAGAAGCTGGAAGACGATTCATTCCGGACGTGGGTTCTTGACGAGATAGGTCCTCTGGAAATGGCCGGAGAGGGATTGGCCCCCTTGCTCTCTTCCATGGTAAAAGAGCATGGCCGCGCCGACAGAGAGCTCTACTTATCTGTGAGACCTGACCTGGTTGAGCCTGTTCAGGAACGTTTCGGGTTTTCCGCCGATAGAACGGTAAAACTGAATTATTAACAAACAGTTTATCCCTCAAGGGAAACTCGTTCTTTACTTTTCCCCCTTTAGTCCGTATATTAAAAACAATGTACTATAAAGAGGTAAAGGATGCCCAAAGACAACAAGGATGATAAGGACGATATTAAAATTCCGAAAAATGATAAGGGAGGGCCGGAAGACTGGAGAAGCCGATTTCAGCCGCCCAATAACAATAACAACAATAACAATAACGGGGGAGGGAAGAAGTTCCGTTTTTCCATCTGGTACTTTTTCCTTGTAGTCGCCGTTCTGGGGATCATCAACATGGTCATGATGGGATCTTCCGATAACACGACCATTGACTACAGCCGTTTCAAGGAGCTCATTTCCAGCGGCCGTATTCAGACCGTTAAGCTGACTTCCTCCTATTATACCGGATATACCTATAAGAAAAGTGAAGTGGATCAGCAGGACCCCCTGGCCCTTCTGGGAGAATTGCAGGCCGACCGGTCGGGCATGAACAGCACCGTATTCCGAACGGTTCCCATAAATGATCCCGGTTTTCTTGAACTTCTGGAAGCGAACGATGTGGAATACTATGCCGTTCATGAGAACAGCGGTTTCTGGCTGGAACTTCTGGTTTACTGGGTCTTTCCCATCGCGTTCTTTATTATCATCTGGCGCGTCCTCATGAAACGGATGGGCGGCGGTGCCAATTTCATGGGCATAGGCCAGAATCAGCAGAACCGCATTGTCGCGGAAAAGGATCTGCAGACCCGTTTCCGCGATGTGGCTGGATGCGATGAGGCCAAGGATGAACTGGTCGAGGTGGTCGACTTTCTGCAGAATGCCGAGAAGTATACCAGAATCGGCGGAAAGATTCCCCGGGGGGCTCTTCTCGTCGGACCTCCCGGAACGGGTAAAACTCTGCTTGCCAGAGCCGTAGCCGGTGAAGCGGGCGTTACCTTCTTCAGGATGAGCGGTGCCGATTTTGTCGAGATGTTTGTCGGCGTGGGTGCTGCCAGGGTAAGGGATCTCTTCAAGCAGGCCCGTGAAAAGGCGCCCTGTATTATTTTTATCGATGAGCTTGATGCCATTGGAAAGAGCCGTGCGAACAACATTTCCACCAACGATGAAAGAGAACAGACCCTGAACCAGCTTCTCGTGGAGATGGACGGGTTCGACTCTTCGACCGGTGTCATTATTCTGGCCGCCACCAACAGGCCGGAAGTACTGGACCCAGCTCTTTTGAGGCCGGGACGTTTCGACCGCCAGGTTCTGGTGGACAAACCGGATCTACTGGGCCGTGAAGCTATTCTGAAAATCCACAGTAAAGACGTGAAGCTGGATAATTCCGTCGATCTGAAGGAGATCGCCAAGGCGACGCCCGGCTTTGTCGGAGCCGACCTGGCCAATATCGTTAACGAAGCGGCTCTTCTGGCCGTCAGGAACGGCCGTGACAGAGTGATTCCCGTTGACTTTGACGAGGCCATTGAAAAATCAATCGCCGGTCTGGAAAAGAAAAACCGTCTGATCAATCCCCGGGAGAGGGAGATCGTGGCCTACCATGAGACGGGACATGCCCTGGTGGCGGCTTTTACGCCCGATCAGGATCCGGTTCAGAAAATCTCCATCGTACCCCGCGGCCTGGGCGCTCTGGGATACACCCTTCAGACTCCCACGGAGGATCGTTTCCTCATGACCCAGGATGAGCTTATCGGGCGGATTGATATTCTTCTGGGCGGCCGGGCCGCCGAGGAGATCATATACGGAAAGGTTTCAACAGGCGCTTCCAACGACATAATGAAGGCGACCGATATTGCCCGAAGCATTATTTCCGATTACGGAATGAGTGAGAAGTTCCGGAATGTGGCTCTTACGAAACGCTCCGGTTCCTTTCTGGATCAGGGGCCCATGTCCCGGGAATATTCCGAGGAAACCCAGGTTTATGTGGATTCGGAAATCTCCCGCATCATGGATGAACGTTACTCTCTTGTGAAGGGACTCCTGACCAAGCATAAGGACCTTCTGGAGAAAATAACCGATCATCTCATGGATGCGGAACTGCTATCCAATGAGGAGTTCATGGAGATCCTTGAAGCCGATGAAGCCGGAGCGGAAGAGCTGAAAGCCCGCCGGGAAGCGGATATGACTCCTTCGGTCCGTGCCGAAGAGAAGGGGCGCAAAAGGAACGAAGAGATCAAGGCACGTATGGTTGCCCGCCAGAAGGAAGAGGAAGAGCGGGAACGGCTCGAACAGGAAAGGCGGGAGAAAGAAAAAAAGGAGCAGGAAGAACTGCGCCGGAAGATTGCCGCCGGAGAAGGGCAGGGTGACAATTTCCGGACCATCGAGAATAAAACCGATAAATCCGATCAGGATTAATCAGGTTTGAGGGCTTGAGCCCGGTACATGGGAAAATCCCCGGACCCTATTGGGACGGGGATTTTTTATTTGTCAAAAAAGAGCTTGTTTTCGTACGGTAACATCCTATACAATATAGGATAGGAGGGATTCTGATGGAATTCGAATGGACTATTTTTCTTGATATTGGAGTTATCTCCTTTGCGTTGCTCATGGGAACATTAATCCGTACCCGGGTACGGTTTTTTCAGAAATATCTGATACCGAATAACCTGACTGCCGGTTTTATCCTGCTTCCCTATTATAACTGGATTGCTCCGAATCTGGGGATGGATACGGTCAATCTGGAGAACATTGTTTTCCATTTTCTCAATCTATCCTTTATCTCCATGATCCTCCGGGTTTCTCCCAAGAGAGCGAATAAAAAGAATCCCGATGTTATGGCTACCGCCGTCACTCTTACGACCCAGTACGCCCTGCAGTGCTTTCTGGGAACCGGATTGGTGCTCCTTATGATATTTACCATTATGCCCGACCTTTTTCCCGGTTTCGGTCTGTTTCCCACCCTCGGGTACTCCCTCGGACCGGGGCAGGCTTTTGCCATAGGAAAGGGCTGGGAGCATTTGGGATTTCCGGGCCTGAGCGATGTGGGTCTGACCTTCGGAGCCCTCGGCTTTGTCTGGGCCTGCTTCGGCGGTATCTTCCTGGTCAATTACGGCCTGCGCAAAGGCTGGCTTGAGCAGAGCAAGTACGACAAGATCAATGACGACGCCGTGCGGGTCGGTGTTCAGCGGCGCAAGGGTGAACCCCAGACAAGCCGCGTTACGAATATTACGACTCCCGAGGCGATCGACCCCCTCTCTTTCAATCTGGCCCTGGTATTGGGAACCTATCTGCTTACCTTTCTGCTTCTGAAGGTTATCACCTGGCTTCTCAGTTTCGCCGGCACCATGGGTTCGGAACTGGCCGTCAATCTCTGGGGAATCATGTTCATCTTCTCCGCTCTGACGGCGATGCTGGTCAAGGCTTTTATGGGGATGATGAAGATAGAGTACGTCGTGGATAACGACCGCATGACCAGAATCTCGGGGTTTTCCGTGGATTTCATGGTTGCCGCAGCGGTGGGAGCCATTTCGGTGACCATTATCAGTGAGTACTGGATGCCCATTCTCATACTGGGAGTAGTATGCGGCGTTATGTCCACCATCACACATATATGGCTCAGTTCCCGTATTTTTTCGGACAACGCCTTCTACCGAAGCGTTCTCTGTTACGGCGCCATAACGGGGACGTTGCCTACCGGTCTGGCTCTTTTACGCATTATCGACCCCAAGTTTGAGACACCGGCCTCCAGGGACTACATGTACGCATCGGGAATTGTCTTCCTCCTGGTTATTCCCATTATCCTGACGGCCAATGCACCGGCTAAGGGTGCCCTGGCGGGCTCTCTCACAAACACCTGGCTGACATTCGGAATGTACGGACTTTATCTGGTCCTCTGCTTTATCCTCTATCTTTTTCTATCCGGTAACCGGCGCTTCAAGGATCCCTCCAATATCTGGCTCAGAAGAATGGATCCCGAACTCCTCTAGGAAGCTGAATGGACTGGAAAGGTCTCTTTGACTGGTACGACAGGGACGGCATCGCCTATCCCTGGGGGGAGGACAGGTCTCCCTACCGAGTCTGGATCTCCGAGGTTATGCTTCAGCAGACTGTCGTCACCGCGGTTATTCCCTTCTTCCGCCGTTGGATGGAACGTTTTCCCTCCCTGGAAGAGCTTGCCCGAACAGAAGAGGGGGAGGTCCTCCGTTACTGGGAGGGACTGGGCTACTATTCCCGGGCAAGGAATATATTAAAGGCCGCAAAACAGCTGAAAGAAGAATCGGAGGGACGATTTCCCGATGATTATGATCTTCTCACCGCCCTTCCCGGCATCGGGGATTATACCGCCGGAGCCATCCTGAGTATCTCCTTCGGCCAGAACCGTCCCGTCATCGATGCCAATGTCAAACGCATCTGCCAGCGACAGGGTTCCCAGAGGGAGTGGTCCCGGGAGACGGAACGCTATTGGCGGTCAGAGCTGCAGACCATAATTGAAAAAACCGATGACCCGGGAAGATTCAACGGGGCTCTCATGCAGCTGGGGCAGCTTGTCTGCCGGATAGGCTCTCCTCTTTGTCTGCTCTGCCCACTGGCAGAAAGCTGCAGGGCTCTGAAGGAGGGAACCGTCGGACTGATTCCTCTGAAAAAAAAGCGAGTTGTCACGGAACTGGACTCCCATGTCCTCATCTATGAGACTAGGGAGGGGGAAAGAACTCTCTGGTGGATTATCCAGAGACGGGAGGGCATCGGAAAGGGGCTCTGGACATTTCCCCGCATGGACGGCGGCATGCCGCTCCCCGCAGGGTGGCGAGAAAAGAAACAACTCAAAGTAAGGACTCACAATTATACGAAGTTCAGGGAAACCTTGAAGCCGGTTCTTCTGGTACCTGTGGAGGGAAAAGGGATGGAACAGCTTCCTTCATCCGCCCTGAGGGAAGGGGAAGGGTTCTGGGCTATGGCGGGGGAACTGGCGAACCTGGCCTCACCGGCGGTATACCGAAAAATCATCGACGAACTGGTTGCTCTGACCGGATAATTCCCGTAAAAAAGCCCCGTTCTCTTGAACGGGGCCTCATCATTATCTGGCCTGGGTCAGGGTTACCGCACAGGTGTTAACGATATCATCCACGGAACAGCCTCTGGACAGATCGGAGATCGGCTTGGCGAATCCCTGCAGGAAGGGGCCGTAGGCGCCGGCTCCGGCAAAGCGCTGAACCAGTTTGTAACCGATGTTTCCGGACTGAAGATCGGGGAAGATAAGGGTATTGGCTTTTCCGGCAACGGTAGAACCGGGAGCTTTCTTCTCCCCAACGGAAGCAACTACCGCGGCATCAAGCTGCAGTTCTCCGTCCACGTTCAGCTCGGGAGCTCTCTCCTTGACGATTTTCAGAGCTTCTACCACCTTGTCCACGTTGGGATGGCTGGCGGAGCCTTTGGTGGAGAAACTGAGCATGGCCACCTGAGGCTCGGCACCGCAGAAGGTCCGGCAGGATTCGGCGGACTGGATGGTGATTTCGGCCAGCTGGTCCACCGTGGGATCGGGAATGGTGGCGCAGTCGGAAAAGATCATAAGGCCGTCGGCTCCCCATTTCTTATCGGGGAGATCCATGACAAAGCAGGAGGAGGCGGACTTGACGCCGGGAGCGGTTTTAATGATGGTGAAACCGGAAACCAGTACTTTACCGGTGGAGTTCTCCGCACCGGCTACCATGGCGTCCGCGTCATCGAGACGTACCATCATGGCGCCCCAGTTAAGGGTGTTCATCATTTTGGCTCTGGCGTCTTCCAGGGAAACGCCCTTGTGCTTTCTCAGCTCATAGAATTCCTGGGCGTAGGTATCCATTTTATCGGAAGTGGAAGGATCAACCAGGCTAATGCCGGAAAGATCGGTTCCCGCAGTCTGGGCGGCCGCTTCGATATCGGCTATTTTTCCGAGAAGAGTGATCTCTTTGGCAATCTTCTCGTCCAGAAGAATCCGGGCCGCCTGAATGGTCCTGGATTCGGTTCCCTCGGGAAGAACGAGGGTTTTGCCCATTTCGCGGGCTTTGGCTCTCATATTTTCTGTAAATGACATGACATGACTCCTTGTGGATGATAGGAATTTACACTAATTTTTCTTAAGAATATTCTTTTTTACAATTTGTTTAAAGGGGAGAAGAGGGATTTTTACCCATTTGGCCCTATCTATCGGGCAGGAGAACGGATAGAATGAAGGGGTGAAAAACAGAACGATCAAAGGTGTCATGTTCGACCTGGACGGAACCCTTCTCAATACCATAGGGGGCATTACCCGCGCCATGAACAGCCTGACGAAAGTCTACGGGCTTTCTGAAAAAAGCGAAAGGGAGTATGCCGCCCTGGTAGGTCAGGGAGCGAAAAAACTGGTGGAAGATATCTTCCCCCCCGAATATAACCGGGATCAAATTTTGACAGCCTACAAAAGTGCACTGAACGCGTGCAGCATTGGGGGGACCTCTTTTTATCCCGGTATTCCCGAAATGCTGACGTGCCTGAATCAGCTGAATCTGCCCATGGCCGTCTATACCAATAAGCCCCAGGATACGGCCGAGGAGGTCTGCTCCCATTTTTTTACACAATGGAAACTCTCTCCTGTCAGAGGCCAGGTGGAGGGGCTCGCTCAAAAACCCGATGCGGGACAGGCCCTTGAAATCATAAGGGAATGGGGCATCAAACCGGAGGAGTGCCTTTACCTGGGGGATACGGCTACCGATATTCAGACTGCCAGGAACGGCGGCTTTCTGGCAGTGGGATGCACCTGGGGATTCCGGGACAGGAATGAACTTGAGAAAGCCGGGGCGGATATTATCGTAGATAGCCCCGGAGAGGTGACGGCGCTTCTGACAGAGAGCTAGAGCAGCTTGGGAAGACTTACCAGGAAGGGCAGAGCCATCCACAGGGAAAAGAGGATAAGGAATGAATAGCTGATACCTTCCAGAATATGGGAAATCAGGGTTACTGTCTTTTCCTTCCCCTGAAAACGCCTGAAAAGGGATTCTCTGCCTCCCCAGGCAAGGTATCCGATGAGGGAAATGGTAATGCCCATTCCCAGCGAAAGGCTCCCTACCGTAAGGATCCCGAGGGGAAACAGCTCAAGGCTCAGAGAGAAAATCAGGATCATTATCGCCGCTGGACAGGGGAAGATACTGGTAAGTGCGATTGTTCCGTAGAGGCTTCTGTTTTTTCCTTGTTGCTCCTCCTTGTGTCCGGCTAATTCCACGATCATAAGAACGGCCGCCAAAAGCGCGAGAAGAAGGTAGGTAAAGCCTTCCAGGTAAATGGCTGTCAGGTTTACTTTGTCAATCAATAGCCTGTTGGAGAGGGAACGGAAACATAGAATGATAAAGACGGCGCTCATCCCATGGAGAAGGGCCGAGAGAAATCCGGCGAGAAGGGGTTCGTGGAAACGGGCTTTCCGGGCGATGAAAAGGGAGAACATGACCGTTTTTCTGTGCCCCGGCCCCAGCGCGTGAAGGACGCCGTAGATAAAACCCGCCGCCGCAAGGGATAGTATGGCTCCGGCGCGCTTCTCATCCCGCCAGGCGGCAAAGAAATCGGCTATGGCCTCTCTGAAACGCAGCTGGGCGTCTATCAGTCCGGCGGAAGCGCTGAATGCGGGAGGGCGGACCGATTCGGGCCGTTTTTCATCATGGGGCTTGATAAAGGGATTGGCGAAAAGAGCGGCCGCTTCCAAAACAAGTATCAGAAGAATAAAGCCGATTTTAGAATTGAACATGAATCTCCTCGGGTATGAATGTCTGCAGACCCGGTTTCCAACTATCGTATGTGGTCAGATCGCTGGCGGGGGCGCTCGGATCGTAATAGACGGGATAATCTTCGTTTTTTTCCACAGAGACTGTTACATCCGGTATTTCCGTACCTTCCGTGTGGAAAAAGTCCTCCGTAGTGGAATTCATAGGGTCTTCCTCGTTAAGCCGGCAGGCGCAGAAGAAGGATGAGTCGTAAATGGCTATATAAAAATCCCGGGAAGTAAATGATTCGAGGGGAATGTAAAAGCGGAAAAAGAGGATTTCATTACCTTTGCACCAGGCGCTGAAGTCTTCCACATGATCGGGTAGAATCCGCTTGCTGCCTATTCGGATAAAAGTAAAATAGTTAAAATCGGCAAAATTGGAGAAAACGTTTTCATAGAGGTATTCCGATTCCCGCTCATCGAAAACCCCGTTTCTATCTTCGTCATAACCCCAGATTACTTCACCCGAAAAAAAACGGTCAAATTCAAATTGAACCCAGATGCCCCCTACCTGACCGTTAGTGAAATCAAGTGTGCTCTGCGTATGAACGAGCATATGGGGATGGGCGGAGAGGGGAAGGGCAAATATAAAAGAAACAATAATTATTTTTAACAGTTTCATAAAGGGGTATTTTCGCCTTTTGAATTATAATAGTCAATATGGAAAGGTGGGTATCTAAGTGGAAGTATATAATATTCGCATAAAATATTAAAATTAGTTAAAACTACTATTGACTTGGAAGGTGTAATAATGTTATTGATTACTAACGATATTCCCACAGGAGAGGTGCAGTCATGAATCTGAGCAAAGGTGAAAAGAACGTTACCTATGTAGTCGATGAGATCAAAGCCAAAGAGGATGGTATGCGGGAATTTTTATTTACCCTCGGCTGCTATCCCGGAGAGAGCATAACAGTGCTGTCTCACATCTCTTCAAATTATGTCATCAATGTTAAAAATGCCAGATATAGTATTGATGATTCTCTCGCAAAAGCCATCCTGGTAAGAGAAGGGGATGACTTGAGAAAAATCGTCTAGTTCATAGGCTTTTTTTTAATCCCAAAGTTAGGTACGCATAATAATATTATATAGAGATAAGGAGATACAATGAAAATTGCATTGACCGGAAATCCTAATAGTGGTAAAACGACTCTGTTTAACGCTATCACGGGGAAAATCGAGCATGTGGGCAACTGGCCCGGTGTAACCGTTGAGAAGAAGGAGGGTATCGTCAGGAATTCCCTCTCCAGGGGAAGCGGGGAAAAGATCACTGTTATAGATCTTCCCGGAGCCTATTCCATGTCTCCCTATACGAGCGAAGAGTCCATCACGAAGGAATTCGTGGAAAATGAATCGCCCGATGTCATCGTTAATATAGTTGATGCCAATAGTCTGAGCCGCAGCCTGTTTTTTACTACCCAACTCATGGAATTGGGCATACCAGTAGTAGTGGCCCTTAACAAGAGCGATATGAATGAAAAAAACGAGATATCCATAGATTCAGGTCTGCTGGGAGAGTCTCTGCAGTGTCCGGTTGTCAAAACTATCGCCACGAAAAATAACGACAAGGGATTGTCCGAACTGATCAACTCCGCCGTCAAGGTTTATAAGAGCGGCAGAAGCCAGCAGGCGGTCTTTGCTGCGCCAAAGAAAAAGATCTCTTCCAAGGAGGATATGGAGAAAGAGGACAAAAAGCGATTTGCCTTTGTTGACGCCATTGTTTCCCAGGTTGAACGGCGCAAACTGGACTCGGCGGCACAGACGGCTCAGGACAGGGCGGACAGAATCATCGCCCATAAATGGCTGGGACTTCCCATTTTCGCCGTGATCATATGGTTTGTATTTTCCGTTTCCCAGTCCTGGGTGGGCCCTTGGCTGGCCGATATCCTCGTAGGCTGGATTGACGGTTTCTACGGCCTCGTAGAGGGATTACTGGGAGATCGGGTAAACAGCGTGCTCAGTTCCCTTCTCCTGGACGGTATCATAGGAGGAGTCGGCGCCGTCGTCGGTTTCCTTCCCCTTATCATGGTTCTTTTCTTTATGCTGGCCCTTCTGGAAGACTCCGGCTATATGGCCCGCGTCGCCGTCATCATGGACCGCTTCTTCAAAAAAATCGGCCTGTCGGGAAAATCGATTATCCCCATGATAGTCAGCACGGGATGCGCCATTCCGGGCATCATGGCCACAAGGACCATACGCAACGAGAGACAGAGAAGGACAACGGCTATGCTGACTCCTTTCATGCCTTGCGGTGCCAAACTGCCGATAATCGCCCTGTTCGCCGGTGTCTTCTTCAATGACAACGCCTGGGTGGGAACGGCTATGTACTTCCTGGCAATCGGCATGATTATTCTCAGCGGACTTGTCATAAGGAAAATCACAGGGGATACCTCGCAATCCTACTTTATCATGGAACTTCCCGAGTATCGCTTCCCCAGTTTGAAAAGGGCCGCCGTTTCCATGTTCAGCAGGGCCAAGGCGTTTATCATCAAGGCGGGTACAATCATTCTGGTTTGCAATGCCGTCGTTCAGATACTTCAGACATTTAGCTGGCAGTTCAGCGTCGTTCCGGAAAGCATGCCCGAATCTAGTATCCTCGCCTCTTTGGCTTCACCTCTGGCCGTGCTGTTCATCCCTCTGGGATTCGGCGTATGGCAGTTCGCGGCCGCCGCCATAACCGGATTCATAGCCAAAGAAAATGTCGTCGGAACCCTGGCTGTAACTTTCTCCATTACCAATTTCATCGATGTAGAAGAGCTGGCCCTGGTTTCGGGAAGCGCCGAGGTAATGGGTATTTTCGGAATCGGAGCCGTAGCCGCTCTCTCATATCTGGTATTCAATCTGTTCACTCCTCCCTGCTTCGCCGCTATAGGATCTATGAATTCCGAGATGGAGTCTCCCAAGTGGCTATGGGGAGCTATCGGGTTTCAGCTGGGCATGGGATATACGATTTCTTTTCTGGTATATCAGTTCGGCACACTCTTTACCACCGGTGCTTTCGGAGCAGGTTTTCTGCCAGGCTTAATCGCCGTAGCTGCCATGGTTGGGGTGGTTTTCTTCCTCTCTAGCAGAACGAAAGGGGAATCGGCGGTCTTGGCCGTACCCCAGGGGGCTTAAGTATGAATATTGCCGATATTGTGGTATCCCTTCTTCTTCTGGCCACCCTGTCGCTGGCCGTAGGGAAAATCATCCGGGATAAAAGAGCGGGTAAAGCCTGTTCCGGCTGCTCCGGCTGTCCCGTGAAAGGCAGCTGCGAATCCGCAAAGTAAGAAATAACGGGCATGGGCTGTTTATCCGCAGGTCATGCCCTTTTCCGTCATATTACCTTTCTGTACTGTGCTTCATGCAGGTTATGATAGAGTCCCTTTTTCTTAATCAGCTCGTCATGGCTGCCCTGTTCGGCGACCCGTCCGTCCTGTATGACGAAGATGCGGTCCGCGTGACGGATGGTGCTGAGCCGGTGGGCAATGACGAAGCTTGTCCGGTTTTTCAGCACCGCATCCACCGCTTTCTGCAGCAGCTTTTCCGTATGGGTATCTATGCTCGATGTCGCTTCATCCAGGATCAGAATCCGGGGATCGTAGAGAAGGGTACGGGCAAAGGCAAGCAGTTGTTTCTGTCCTACCGAAAGCCGGCTGCCCCCTTCCTTGACTTCCGTATCATAGCCGTTCTCCATCTGGCTGATGAAGTCATGGGCGTGAACCGCTTTGGCCGCACGGATAATTTCCCCGTCCGTGGCGTCCAGTTTTCCGTAGCGGATATTGTCCTTTACCGTCCCGGAGAAGATGAAGGAGTCCTGCATCATGATTCCCACCTGGCTTCTCAGGCTGCTCTGGGTCACATCGCGGATATCGAAACCGTCCAGGGTCAGGGAGCCTTCCTGAATGTCGTAGAAGCGATTAATCAGATTGATAATGGTGCTCTTGCCCGCACCGGTTTCACCCACCAGGGCAATCGTCTCGCCCGCCTCAACCTGGAAATGCATATCCTTCAGAACGGGATTATCCTCTTCATACCGGAAGTGTACATGATTAAAGGCCACATCGCCCTTCAAGGGAGGAAGCTCAGCGGCGTTTTCCCTGTCCACAATCTCAGGTTCCGTATCGAGAAGATCATAGACCCGTTCGGCCCCCGAGAGGGCAACCAGAATCTCATTGAAGAAATTACTCAGATTGATGATGGGATCGGTCACCATCCAGAGGTACTGGGTAAAGGCGATCAACGTGCCCAGGGTGATCATATCCCACTGAAGATAGCGGTAACCCAGGAGATAGACAGCACTGACCCCGATGTTGTTCAGAATCAGCACCACCGGGAAAAGGGAGACGGACAGTTTGACGGCTTTCATCCAGGAGTCGTAATTTTCCTGCAGCTGCTCTTCCATGATCCGGCTGTTTTTCTCCTCCCGGACGAAGGACTGGGTCACCTGGATCCCGGTGATGCTTTCGTTGATCCAGGCATTCAGATTGGAGCCCTTCTTCTGGACCGACTGCCAGGCATGGCGTATCGGTTTTTTAACGGCCATCACGAAAAGCACGAGAAGGGGAGTCATGCACAGGGCGACAAGGGCCAAGCGTGAATCGACCACAAACATCACCACGAAGAGAATGACCAGCTTCAGAAGGTCGGTAATCATATTGACGATGCCGTGTTTGACCATCTGCTGTATCCTGTCGACGTTGCTCATGACCCGGGTGATAATCTTGCCCACAGGCCTCTCGTCAAAAAAACGGAAGGAGAGGGTGTTGATATGGATGAAAGCCTGTCTCCTCAGGCGCTGTATGAAATCGTTCCCCATGCGCACCATAAGAAGGAGCCGGTAGCGCAGGCAGAGGCTGTTGGCCAGCATGAGAACCAGATAGACAATGGATATGCGGATGAGTCCGGAGACATCGCCGTTCTTCATATACACATCGATGGCGATTTTCGTCAGCCAGGGACCGATGAGTCCCGCCCCCGCCGCCACGAACATCAGAAGGAGGGAGAGGATGATCGTCAGCCTGTACCGTCCCAGGGAACCGAGAAGTCTTTTAAGGGTATGGGTATTTATCGTATCCAGCTCTTCGTCTTCGAAGTATCGGTTCTTAGCCATTGATCACCTCCTTAAGCCCCCGTGTGCCGTACTGGGTCACATAGGTGTCGTAGTAAATGCCCTTGAGAGCCAGGAGTTCGCTATGGGTCCCCCGTTCGGCAATGCGCCCTCCGTCCAGGACGATTATCTCATCGGCATTGATGACCGAGCTGATGCGGTGGGCTATGATGAAAGTGGTCGTATCCTTCTCCTCGTGGCGGAGCGATTCCTGAATCAGCTCTTCCGTCTCCATGTCGACGGCCGATGTGGAATCATCGAGGATCAGTACGGGGGCTTCCTTGATCAGGGCCCTGGCAATGGAGGCTCTCTGCTTCTGGCCGCCCGAAAGCCCCATGCCCCTTTCCCCCACGATCGTGTCGTAACTGTCGGTCATGCCCGCTATGAATCCGTGGGCATGGCTTCGCCGAGCGGAACGGCGTATATCCTGCATACTCGCGTCTTCCCGGCCGTAGCTGATGTTGTTGGAGATCGTTTCGGAAAAGAGAAAGGGTTCCTGCATCACCATGGCCACATGGCTGCGCAGAGTGGTCAGTTCCATTTCCCTGACATTGATGCCGTCAACGAGGACCTCCCCTTCGGTAGGATCGTAAAAGCGGCTTATCAGGTTCACCAGTGAACTTTTCCCCGAACCGGTGGCCCCCATGAGAGCGATGACGCTTCCCGGGGGAGCCTTCAGACTGATATCGTCAAGGATCTTCTGGCCGTTCCGCTCCCATGTGACATGGCGGAACTCCACCTGTCCGAGAATCTTTTCGGGTTTGCGCGGATTCCTTATATTGCGTATGTCCGAACCTGTCTCCAGAATAGAGAAGACCCGGTCCGCCGAGGCGGAGGCCATGGAAAAGGCGTTGATCACTTCCCCCGTCATTCTCATGGGCATGATGAGCATCCAGAGGTATCCGGAAAACTGCACCCACAGCCCCAGGGTTATGGTCCCGTTTATGACCATGATTCCCCCGAAGAGTATCAATACCACCGTGCTGATGCTGCTCAGGAATTCCAGGATGGGCATCATGATGGCCCAGGCTTTCAGGGTATGGTTCCGGCAGCCGGTGAGTTTTTCATTCTCCCTGTCGAATTTTTCCCGTTCGAATTCCTGCCGGTTGAAGGTCTTGACGACCCTTATTCCCGATATATTCTCCTGGACCGTGGCATTCAGGGAGGAGTACTGCTTACGGGCGCTTTTAAAGCGGGGCCGGATATTCTTTGCCCCCCAGTAGGCGGTAATGCCGACAAACGGGACGGGCAGAGCGGCCATGAGGGCGAGGGTCAGATTCAGGCGGAAAAGTACAAAGGTTGTCAGAACAATATAAAAAATGCCGAAGCTGAGTTTGATGATTCCCTGGGCGAGAAGATCCCGTATCGCATCGATATCGGCGGTCATGCAGGCCATCAGCTCTCCGGTGCGGTTCTGGTGGAAGAAATCAAAACTGAGTTTCTGCAGATGGTCGTACAGGGTTTGCTTGAGATCCTTGACGACCTTCTGACCGAAGCTTTCCAGAAGGATATTCCGCAGGAAAATGCTGATCGACCGGCAGACGACCGAAGCGAGCATAATCAGAATAAGAATCCTCAGAGAACGCCATCCCTCGTCAAAGTAGGCGGGGTCCAGTCTGTTCTCATTAAAGACAGTATCCACAATTCTCCGGGAAACGGCCGGAGGGACCAGGGCGCAGGCGACACCGGAAAGGGCCAGAATCACCCCGCCTGCCATGCGGGGATAGTGGGGCCTGGCAAAGACAAACAGCCTCTTCAAAGACATAAATAAACCTCTCTTCTCCAGTATATCGGAGAGGAGGAAAACTTTATAACCACCGAAGGGGCGATTTCAGGTAAAAAAGTTAATACGCGAACGGACCGGCTGGGGAGAACGGACCATGATCATAGCCCCTTCCGACTCGAGGGCAATTCTTTCCGAATAGGAGGGCTTCCCCCGCCGGAAAAGCCAGGGAACGATGAGTCCGATGGTAATCAGATCGAAATCCCGTGATTGGAGAATAGTCGTCTTCACGGGTTTTTCGCTGTCCGAGGCGATCCCGTCCAGCTTGATATTGGGCGAGGTAATAACCTGGGTCAGCAGGAAATTGATGTGGTTGAGCTTGATGGGGGAGCGCTTGAAGTAGAGTATGGTAATTCTGCCGCCCTTTACGGGATCAAGCATCGATTCCGCTGCTTTCAACGCAAGTATATCGCTCTCCCGGACTCCTGTCAGAGGAACAAGAATCTGACGGGGTGCTTCCCGGGAAAGATGCTCCAGCCCCTTTCCGATTATGACGGAACAGGGCGATTTACGCAGAACCGGATCAAGAACGCGTCCTTTCCGGCTGTTTCTTCTATGCTCGCCGTGCCAGCCGACGATAAGGCTCTGGGCTTTGCTTTCCCGGGCGGCTTCAACGATGCTCTTAGCGGGATTTTTCCCAATGAGTATTTTCCGGCTTACGGTGAAATTTTCCCTAAGCAGATCTTCGCTTTTCTGCAGATGGAGGGAGGCTTCTTCCTTTTCATCCTGCGAACCGATGAGCCGCATGAGAAGAAGTTTCTTTCCCTTTTCCCTGTTCATTCTGTTTGCCAGGTCTATGAGGTAGATGCTATTGTCCGGGTTGGCAAGGGGAAGCAGTACTTCCGTTTCCCTAATCTCGTTATTATTCACAAAAAACAGCATAATCCCCCTATAGGAACGATGTCAAGGAGCGAATCACAAGGCATGAACCATATAGGGGATGGTCATTTTGTTATAGATCATACTTTTTGAGCAGCTCTTCAGCCATATGCCTGTCCGGCGCGCCGTCAGAAAAGAACTGAACATGGGTTGAATCGGAACCTTCGTGGGTTTTCTTAATATTTCCTATTGTATTATCGTATAGGAAATCCAGTGTGAAGACGTTCTTGAGACTGAAGTTGATGAAATTTTCCGTCTCCGAATCGAATTCATAACCGTTATTTTTTAAATAGTCGCTTTTCTCCTTCATAGGACGCTCCTATCGTGATAATAATTAATTCTAATACCACGAATAGGAGAGTGCAAGGTTTACTTGATCAATTCAGAAATTTCTTCCTTGTAGCGGTCATAGATCACCCGGCGGAGGAGTTCCATCTTCGAGGAAAGTTCCCGGCCGACTTCGAAGCTCTCATGGAGTACGGTGAATTTATAGATTCTTTCAAAGGGGGCAAAATGGTTTTTCTCTGAGACCAGCTGGGAGATTTCGCTGTTCAGAAGTTCCTGGACTTCCGGGACATCCCCCAGATGGGACGTGTCGTTATAGCTGATATTATTCTTGGTGACAAACTCTTCCACATTCTCAAAGTTGGGGACGATGAGGGCCGTCAGATATTTGCAGTCCTGCCCCAGCACGACGGCATTGTCGATATAGGGCGATTCGCAGATTTTCTGTTCGATGGGCACCGGTTCGATGTTCTCCCCGCCCAGGAGGACTATCGTATCCTTGGAACGGCCCACAATGGCGATGTTGTCCCTCCTGTCGGTGACGACTATGTCGCCCGTATCCAGCCAGCCGTTTCTGATAACCTTGGCGGTGAGGTCGGGCTTGCCGAAATAACCGGACATAACCTGGGGGCTCTTCACCATCAGTACGCCCCGTTCTCCCGGTTTGACCGGTTTGTCCCCGTCTTCCACGTCCACCACTTTGATCTCGAAGGAGGGAAGGGGAACGCCGACACCCCCGGCTACGGGGTTATGGGCTTCCCGCACGGAAATAATCGGTCCCGACTCGGTCAGGCCGTATCCTTCCACCAGGGCAATCCCCGCCGCGGCAAAGAACTGGTCCACTTTCGGCTGCAGGGCTCCGCCTCCCGAGATACCGACGAACCAGTTGGGAAACATGGATTCCCGTACCTTATTGAAAATCAGGCCGTTACCCGCAAGGCGGACGAGGGAAAGGAGAGCATAGGGCAGGGCGAACACTATCTGATTCAGGAGGGGAATGGGACGTTTATACTGAAAATTCCTTCCCAGGATCTTTCTTTTCAGCCATTCGTGCCTTGCCCCGTTGGCCAGGAAGAAGTTCATCATCTTTTCGGCGGCCGGTCCCTTGGACTTAATGTTTCGCACGATTCCGTTGTAAAGAGCCTCCCAGACCCGGGGGACGGCGGTCATCATGGACGGCTTGATATTCTGAAAATCCTTGATAAGCACCTGACCTATAGGTTTGGAGTAGGCCACGGCGTTTTTATTCAGAAAGACGATGTAGTTGATCGCCCTTTCGAAGGAGTGCCAGATGGGAAGGATCGTCAGCCAGAGTTCATCTTCTCCGATGTGAACGTTTTTATGGATACCCTCGGCCTGAAGGAGATAGGATTCATTGGTCAGCATAACCCCTTTGGGATCCCCCGTCGTTCCGGATGTGAAAATTATCGTGGCCAGATCATCCGATTTTCCCTGGGCGACTTCGTCCGTGTAAAAGGAGGGATTCTCCTCAAGAAAGGCTTCTCCCTTTTCCAGAATTTCCCCATAGGTGAGTATCTCGAAGTTTTTGGCTTTTTTTTCCGTTTCCTTTCTGTCGGCGGGCGGATCAATGAGGATGATCGTTTTCAGCCTGGGAAGGTCATCTTTCACGGTAAGCAGTTTATTCAGCTGCTGCTCGTTTTCCAGAAGGGTGGAACGGCATTCGGGGATTCCCAGGATCTGGGACATGGGGCCGGCCATGGTATCCGTTCCGCGGGGAACGTCATGGGCGCCGATGGAAAGGAGTCCGAAGTCGCAAACGGCCCACTCTTTTCTGTTATCACAGATAAAACCTACCGATTCCCCTCTCTTTATGCCGCATACATGAAATCCGGCGGCCGCTTTTTTGACTTGATCTAAAAGCTCTCCATAGGTGGTGGGATAGAAATCGCCCTTCCCGTCCTTACTAAACTGGGCAGTCTTCCCGGCACATTCCGTCGCCACTTGTATAAATCTCTGTATTACCGTATCCATCGGTTTACTCCTATATAGCTTTTTTATTTAAATTAAATTTATTTAATCACGGCGCTCACGTAATTGTCAATAAAATGACAAATAAAGCGCTTGACCTTATAAACGATGAATCATACTCTATCACATATGAGTGAAAGCTACACTATTTCCCGCAGAGAACGCAGGGGTAATTTCTATTATAGTGTCAACTGGTCTCCCTATTACCGTCTGGAGAAGTACCTGATCAGAAACAAAATCCCCGCAGAGAGCGGTGTGTATCAGATTTATCACCGCGATTCCTATAACCTTGTCCTTCTGGAAACGAACCTGGCCTATTACGGAGGCGTCCGGGGAACTTTTTCCGAACTGGTCGATCCCCTGTCCCCCAGAAAATACGCCTTCCGGGATATTCTGTTGAACGGTGAGTGTTACGGCCGGTTCGCCCTTTCCCCCCACAGAGAATATCTGGAGGATGTGAAAGCCTTTTTGAATCACGGAGAACTGAAGGATGAACGCCAGGAAGAGATCTTCGTCGATGAGAAGGACACCTTGGGTATCGTCCGGGTAGAAGAGGGACAGGAAGCACCCGCTCAGGATGATAGAAACATCTCCTTCTTCGTTGGATACGATGTGAACAAATACAGTCAGGAAAGGTAGAGAGCCAGGCTCCTGTCCGAATCGGAGAGGGGCAGTTCCAGAATTTCCTCTTTGGTCGCCCACAAATAAGTGGTATGTTCGTGGAGAACCCAATCCTCGCTGTCGGGAGTGACAAAATAACCATGGAGTAGATAATCTTTGCCGTTATTGCTGAACTCCACCCGGGCCAGTTCTTCTCCCAGTGTGATATCCACTTCCAGTTCCTCGAGCCACTCCCTGTGCATGGCCTCTTCCAGGGATTCCCCCGGTTCCGCCTTGCCGCCGGGGAATTCCCATGTTTCCCCCATGGAGCCTCCCGGCTTTCTTTTCATGATCAGGTAGGTGTTTCCCCTGGCTGCAATACCGGCTACCGAATTCTGAACCATGGAATTACAGTATGACAGCGGTGGGAACGATGGCGTGCAGCAGACCTATGGCCATAAGGGAGAAACCGATCGGTGTTGAGACAGATCCCCCCAGTTCGGTAAAAAAGGTAACGAGACGGGGCGGTTCCTCCATCTTTTCTCCCAGAGAACCGGCTCCGAGAATCAACCCTCCGAGAATCGCCCCGAGAGAGGGAAGCAGATCACCAATGAAGACGATATCGTTGGGAGACATCTTCAGAAGAGAGACAATTCCTATTACCACGCTAGCCAGTCCGATGGAAAGGCGTACGTTAGGAGCCACGAATAAATCCAGGATACTGCCGCACAACTCCTGTTTTTCCCTGAAAAAAGAACCGGCGATGATGAAACCGGCCAGGCAGTTCGCCAGAACGGTTAATAAATATATCTGGAACATGTAAAGCCTCCCCATGAAAATTTACAAATCTTCTAATAAAAAGAATAAAGAATATAAGGGGGGAAGTCAATTAAAAAAAACGATGCTTACCCTCCTTTAATCAAAGGAGAGGGGCGGGAAAAAAGAAAATAGCGGGAATGGGAAAAAACTTTGAAAATCTATTGACCCGCAGGGGCGATCTCTATATAATTGCCACTCGATGAAAGAGGCGGGATATAGCCTAGTGGCTAAGGCGCCTGCTTTGGGAGCAGGAAATCGCAAGTTCGAGTCTTGCTATCCCGACATCAATATGCGCCCATAGCTCAGCTGGATAGAGCAACGGCCTTCTAAGCCGTGGGTCAGAGGTTCAAATCCTCTTGGGCGTACGTCTAAACCGCTTTAAAACGGGTTTTGCCTGTTTCAAGCGGTTTTTTTATTTTCCGGGAACGGCCTAATAGGCCAATACATTAAATAGGATATCCGCTGCGATAGTATCCGTGGTTTCTGTGAGACCCAGTACCGTTGTTTCCGGGCTGCCGTATTTTATGCTGGCGAGAAGGGAGCAGTGCTTGATAAACTCAAAGCCGATGCCGCATGTAAAACCCGTCCCTATCCAGATATCCGAGCCGCTTTCAAAAGGAGCCGTCCAGGTCGAAAAACCGACGGAGCCATTGACAAAGAGATTGGGAGACCAGGTCCTGCTGTCTACAAAATGATAGGAGATGCCAAAACCCGCGATACCGCTGGTTATTGTTACCTCCTCATTATAGATATTCACCATTTCGAGCCAGGTTACCTTTGAGGAATAAAAGAGCTCAAGTTGATTGTTCGGGGCAAAGCCGATGGTAAAATCCGTTGCCAGACCAAAATCACTTTCCGGGTCAGTCGTACTGCTGCTGTAACCATTATCTATTGTCTGGGTGAAGCTGTAGCCGGAGCCTCCCAGGCCTAGACCAAGAATGAAACCCTTGCGTTCTCCGTCAAAGGCAAAAAGCTGTGTTCCGATCAGCAGCAGAATGGAAAAGAGGAATAATTTTTTCATATTTTATCTCCATAAGATTTTTGATGGATAGATATTAGTCCCTATTACATCATATGTAAACAACTATTCTCTTTCCGCCGGTTTTTATCAGTCTTTGATCTAATAGGTGGCTTTTCATGGGTAGGGTTATCCCGAATAGGGTAAATTTCAATCGGTTTATATCGGATAAGGAATTTTTATGTTATGATGGAAGAAATTAAGAGGAAGGAGTTCAATAATGGAATATGCTCTGTTAAGTAACAATGTAATAATCCCTTTGGAAGGATTCGGAGTGTTCCGGGTTACCGATAAGGAAGAGTGTAAGCGGTCCGTATTGGATGCCATCCGTGCCGGCTACCGCTTAATCGATACAGCGGCTGTCTACGGCAATGAAGAAGCCGTGGGAGAAGCGGTAAAGGAAGCTGTCTCGGAAGGCCTTTGCACAAGGGAAGAATTATTCATCACTTCCAAGCTCTGGGTTCAGGATATGGCCAGTTATGAAACAGCGAAGGAAGGCGTTGACAGTTCTCTGAAAAAGCTGGGGCTGGAGTATATTGATCTCTATCTGCAGCACCAGGCCTTAAGCGATTACTTCAGTGCATGGCGCGCCATGGAAGAGGCCTATGAGGAAGGAAAGCTGAAAGCTATCGGCGTTTCGAATTTTTATCCCAATGTCCTGGCAAATTTCTGTGAGACCGTAAGAATCAAGCCCATGGTAAACCAGGTGGAGATGCATCCCTTTTTTACCCAGGAGAGTGCCCTTGAAACGATGCGCCATTATCATGTGCATCCCGAAGCCTGGGCCCCCCTGGGCGGAGGAAGATATAAACCCTTTGAAGATGAACTGCTGAAGCAGATCGCCGAATCCCATGGAAAAACTATCGCTCAGGTTATGTTGCGCTGGAATGTTCAGCGCGGGGTAACGGTCATCCCGAAATCGACACATAAGGAGAGAATTGAAGAGAATATTCTCATCTGGGATTTTTCTCTGACCGAGGAGGAAATGGAGAAAATCGGTTCCCTCGATAAGGGGTATGTCGGTGAGGCTGTTAAGCATTTTGATCCGAATTTCGTCCGTGCCGTACTCGGGGTGAAAATCCATTAATCAGGGGACCCATTCATTCCCGGAGCGTGTCTATAGGGGAGGACAATCATATGAAGCTGTATAAATGCCGTCCCGAAGATCTGGATGATGTCATCTCTATAGGCCGTGAAACCTATTCTGAGACGTTCCATTCCATGAACCGTCCTGAGACCATGGAAATGTATCTGAGTGAATCCTTCAGCCCTGAAAAAATAGAAGGGGAGTTCAAGGGATCGGGATACGGACGGTATGTGATGGAAAAGGTCCTTTCCCTGGCAAAGGAATACGGATGCCGTTATGTCTGGCTGGGGGTCTGGGAAAAAAATGAGAGAGCCATACACTTCTACAGAAAGATGGGATTTGAAATTTCCGATACCCATACCTTTCGAATGGGGGATGAGCTTCAGAATGATTTTGTCATGAAGAGAGTCCTCTAGGTACAACAGCTTTCTAAGCTGTTTCCCTTCATGGATTACTTTTATTCGTCATCTTTATTATGGCAGATTATAGGGTGATTTTGATGGAAATTTGATTCCGGGAAAGCAATAATTATGTGTAAGATTGGATAATTATTATTTATCTATATTGTTCACTATTGACTGAGGTTTTCGAGATTAATACAATAATTTAAGAACATCCATAATTCTCATTAATATAAATACTTGATTTTAGATCATTTCTATAAAGGAGTTAAGATGAAAATTAAAAGACAACAGTGTTTAGTTCTGGGAATATTCATGCTGTGGGGCTGTGTGAGCGCACCTGTTCTTGAGACAGAAGATTCTAAGACCGAATCTTCAGATAATATTGTTGTTATACCGGTGTTTTATGCAAATGAAACTGAAAAAGAGCTTAATATCAGCTATTATCTCTCGATTGAGGAAAGGGAATCTAAGAAATTCATAGGTGAATTTGAAATCCCTCTGAAAGATGGTTATATGGTTATAGATAGTTTGTCACCCGGCGAGTACGCCATAACGGGTGCTAATATTCATAGTATAAGCTCAGAAGGCAGTGGAATAGCGACTCTTGCAAAAAAATATGACTCAGAAGACATGTATCATCCCTTTTCTGTTATTGAGAATGCAATCAGTTCAGCAGAAACTATTTACCGGACACATTTTTTCATGACAAAAGACCTAAATCCTCCTATGCCCTACGCACAGCTTCAATGGCAGAAGAATGAAGGATCAAGTCAGATTAAGGCAATTAAGCAGTTCATTTCGGATTTTCCATCCTATTCCAGAATGGTTGAGGGGAACTTGCTTATAGGTATAGAAACAGACGACAAGGGCAGAGTAACAAAATCACGCTATTGGAATGTTGAGGATAACACCATCGTTAATACCATTCCTACAACGATTGTCACGGTTACGGGTTCAAGTAATTAAAACGATCTTCTCCTTCCCGGTGGTATAAACGTATGAATCAGGATGGAAGCGGACAGACTTTTTTCAACTCACCCTTCTATGCAGTTCATGAGGCTGGGAACGGTCATAGATCTTTGTCGCTTCCTTTTTATAATCGGAAATGACAAGAGTCTCCAGGATATAGAGGGGACTCCTTCTATTGTCATTTTCCTCACGCAGCCATTCTGTCAAATTTTCAAGCTGTACCAAGGTCAGATTAAATCGGGGAAGAATCTTCTGGGCTTCATCATCAAAATAGTAGGAAAGATACTCTTCCTCCCTCATGTCATCATGTAATAGACTATTCAACATTTTCGATACCCACGGACAATCCGTTCTTAAATTGAAATAAAACAATTTGATATAAACGTAATTATTTAATTATAAACGAGTTATGGGGAAAATGAAAATTTTTACGGAATATTTAACAGAGAATCCGGGGCGAAGCCTTACCTTGATGCACAGGAGGGAGAGCCGAATTTATGCCTCCTGTACCGTCGTGACCGAGCAGCCCACGTTTTCCAGGGAAGAGATGATTCTTTCCACGTGTTTCTGATCCCGGGCTTCCACGAGAACTTCCAGCTCCGCCCGTTTGAGAGAAACGGTATGCAGCATTCTGTGATGGGCGACTTCGATCACATTGGCACCGCTTTCTCCGATAATGCGAAGGATCTCGGAAAGCTGGCCCGGAGTATCGTCAATCACAAATTTCAAGCGGGTTATCCGCCTGTCCCGGATGAGTCCTCTCAGAATGAGGGTGGACAGGATACGGGGATCAAGATTTCCTCCGCAAAGGACCATGCCGACCTTTTTGCCCCTGAAATAGTCGATATTTTTTCTGATTACGGCCAGACCAGTTCCGGCGGCTCCCTCGGCTACAAGCTTTTCTTCGCAGAGAAGTGCGAAAATGGCTTCTTCGATTTCCGACTCGGAGGCACTGAAAATATGGCCGACCAGTTTATCAATTATGGCGAAATCATTGACGGAGGGTTCTCTGACGGCTATTCCCTCGGCTATGGTCGCTCCTCCGTATTCGAAGGTTCTTCTCTCTTTGAGCGCCACCATGGCATCGATGTTTTCCGTCTGGGCTCCCACTATCTCCACATGGGGATTCACCCCTTTGACGGCTGTGGCCACCCCCGCTATCAGACCACCTCCGCCGATAGGAACGACCACGGCGTCAAGGCCGGGACACTGCTCCATCATTTCCAGTCCCAGGGTTCCCTGTCCGGCAACGACGGCCGGATCGTCGAAGGGGTGGATGAAGGTTAACCCCTTTTCTTCCGCCAGGCGCAGGCCTTCTCCCACCGACTCATCGAAATCTTTTCCGTAAAGCACGACTTCCGCTCCGTAGTCTTCCGTGCTTTTCACCTTATTAAAGGGCGTGAATTTCGGCATGACAATAACGGAGGGAATACCGAGATTTGTGGCGTTGTAAGCTACCCCCTGGGCATGGTTTCCCGCACTGCAGGCGATAACCCCCCGTTTTTTCTGCTCATCATTGAGGGTCAGCAGCTTGTTCAGCGCCCCCCGGGTCTTGAAGGCATTGGTATACTGCAAATTTTCCAGTTTGAGGTATAGATCTATACCCAGACTGGCCGAAAGCCTTGTGGCCTTGATGGTGGGAGTCTGAATCACTGAATCCTTGATTTTCTCCCGGGCTTCCCATACGTCTTTATATGTTATTATGCTCATCGCTTTTTCTGCCTTTTCATTCTGATTATTTTTTATATTATCAGATTTATAGAAATGTATCAGTTGCCCCGGGAGGGAGTTTCGGATAAGAAACAGACTTTTTTCCGCTTTTTGTAAATCCGGCCTTCGAATGACAAAATAGCCATGAGATAATATAATCGGGCAGAACCCTGCTGTATTAGGAGAGAGAAAAGCATGGAGATACGAAGGGCCGCTGTAGCTGACATTCCGATGATCATGGACATATTCGAGAAATGTGTCTCATCTATGGAAGAGGGCGGACTATATTTATGGAACAGTGATTATCCGAACAGGGAAATCATCGAATCCGACATTGTGAGCGGCTGTGTTCTTATTATCGTTCAAGATGACTGCATTCAGGCATATATCGCGATAAATGAAGAGGAGCCGGCGGAATATGGGGCCATTAATTGGGCGAGTCGGAATAAGCATCTGGTCATACACCGTCTTGCCGCTCATCCCGGATTCCAGGGAAGGGGATATGCAAGAGAATTGGTGAAGCAGGCAGAGACATACGCCCTTGCTGATGGCCGCTCCAGCATCAGACTGGACGCCTATTGCGAAAACATGTCTGCCGTCTCCTTATATGAAAGCTCGGGATATTCAAAAAAGGGGGAGGTTTTTTTCGAATTCAAGGAAAAGCCTTTTTACTGTTATGAGAAAATACTGAATCATTTGTCATGACAAGGGCGGGTCGGTGACGGGCTGTTCACCGGGCTCCCGTCCCTATTCCTTTCAGACCGTGAGCGCGAATCTTCCGGCGGGAAGGATGTTGTCAAGCAGTTCATCGGGTACGGAGAAATCCCCCTCCCCGATGCCCAGCTTTATATGGGGCCGATTGGCCCCGTGGTAATCGGTCCCTCCCGATTTCAGAAAACCGAAATCTTCCAAATAGCAGGCGCAGCGCTCTCGGTCTTCTCCGGTAAAAGAGGGGTAGTAGTATTCAAGCCCGTCAAGACCGAATTCTTTTAATTGACCCAGGCGCCGGCGGGCTTCTTCGTCGGTGTAGCCCTTGAGGCCGATAGGCAGATGAAAGTGGGCCATGAAACTTTTCCCCCCCGCGGCATGAATGGCCTCAAAAGCCTCTTCCGGAAGAATCAGCTCTCCGGGGATATAGGGAATCTTATCCAGATAGTTTATCCAGGCGTTTCGTATCATGGGGGCATATCCCCTGCCGACAAGGCATCGGGCGATAGCCTGCCTGTCCATATGGTCATCCACCAGATAGGGGATGACATCTTCCCTCTCAAGAAAAACATCCCTTTTCCGCAGTTCAAGGAACACATGGTCTAGCCTGGACTCTCTGAGTCTTCTGTACCGGGTATAGATGTCCAAAAAGGTATCATTCAGGGGATCGATTCCCAGACCCAGGATATGAATCAGGCGGTTTTCCCCGTAGGAAACGCTGAATTCAATCCCCTTCACAAGGGTTATATCCAGTCTGTCCGCTTCCCCCTGGGCTTCATCGAGGCCGCTGATATTATCGTGATCCGTCAGGGCTACAGCCGTAAGGCCCGTTTCTTTGGCTGTCCTGATGAGTTCCACGGGACTTGCCGCCCCATCGGAAATATTTGTATGAGAATGTAAATCTATCATGTCGTTACTCCTGACTGTGCTTTCCTTGCCTACGATATCAGAAGCAGTCAGAATGGAAGAAGGAAATCCGGACTACAGGGTCACCGCAGTATCATTATCAGGATAATAGAAAACATTAAAATGACTGTCAACAGGATGGGGCGGGGGATCGGGGGACCGGCCGGATTCATTGGACGGATTTACTGCGGGAGGGCTCTCATACCAGGCGGATGAAAGAGGGGATGAAGGAATTCGTTCCCTCCATCGGTTGATGAAAATATATTTTTAAGGAAATCGTCTTCCCGGTTAGCATTTGAGAGATAATCATCATATGATTATAGAAAGGAGAAATAGTTATGTCTCCAGAAATGAATGGTGAGAACCTTTATTCGGGAGAGAAGATGGCGGGAAATTCGGCTCTTCTGGGGGAGATCATCAATGCTGAAGAGCTTCAGTCCATCATGGATGATTTTTATCTCTTAACCGGAATGGTCACTGCCATACTCGACATGGAAGGCACGGTTCTTGAGAAGACCGGGTGGCAGGATCTCTGTACAAAGTTTCACCGGGTGAACAGGCATACGGCCAGGAACTGTACCGAAAGCGATCTCTATCTTGTGAATAATCTCAAACCGGGGGAGTATATAGACTACCGGTGTAAAAACGGGCTTTGGGATGTCGTGACGCCCCTGTATATCGGCGCCAGGCATTGGGGAAATATCTATACCGGTCAGTTTTTCTATGATGACGATCCGATTGATGAGGAACGCTTTCTCCGCCAGGCGGAAGAGTACGGTTTCGACAAGGACTCCTATATGGAAGCGTTCCGGCGGATTCCACGGTACAGCAGAAAAGAGATACGGTCGCTCATGGACTTTATGGTGAAGTTCTCCTCCTATATTTCGAATGTCAGTTATTCTAAGATGAGGCTGGAGAGGGAAAACTGTGAACGTAAACTGGCCGAGGAAGCACTGGCCCGTCAGAAGGAGCGGCTGAATTATATTATTCAGGGAACGGACGTGGGTACCTGGGAATGGAACATACAGACCGGTGAAACGATATTCAACGACCGCTGGGCCGGAATCGTCGGTTATACTCTGGATGAGTTGTCCCCCCTAACCATAGAGACCTGGGGGAAGCTCTGTCATCCCGATGACAGGGAGGAATCGGAGCGTATCCTAAAACTCTGCTTTGAACAGAAACGGGAATTCTACGATTGCGAGTGCCGGATGAAGCATAAGGACGGTCACTGGGTATGGGTTATCGACCGGGGAAAAGTCATCACCTGGACCGATGAGGGAAAGCCCGAGTGGATGTTCGGGACCCATATGGATATTTCCGGACGGAAGCAGGCGGAAGGGGAGAGGGAGAGGATGCAGGTTCAGCTCTCCCAGGCCCGGAAAATGGAGTCCATAGGCCGACTCGCCGGCGGAGTGGCCCATGATTTCAACAATATGCTGGGGGTTATTCTGGGCCATACGGAACTGGCTATCGGGAAGATAGGGAAGGGACGTTATGGAAGCCTTCTGGATAATCTGGAAATCATCCAGAAGGCGGCTGAACGTTCGGCCGCCCTGACTCATCAGCTGCTGGCCTTTGCCCGGAAGGACGCGGCGGAGCCCCGGATTCTGGATTTGAACAGATCCGTATCGGGACTGATCGATATGCTCAAGCGGATTATCGGGGAGAACATCGATCTGGTCTGGCTTCCCGATGAGCAGATCGCTCCCGTGAAAATCGATCCCAGCCAGGTCGATCAGATTATGACGAACCTGTGCGTAAACGCCCGGGATGCCATTGAAAGCATCGGCAGAATCACCATTGAAACGGGATCGGCCCATTTTGACGAGGCTTACTGCAAAAGGCATATGGAGTTTCATGCCGGGGATTATGTGATGCTGGCCGTAAGCGATGACGGCTGCGGCATGGACCGGGAAACGCTGGAGAATATTTTTGAACCCTTCTATACGACGAAAGAACTGGGAAAAGGTACAGGGCTGGGTATGGCAACCGTCTACGGTGTGGTCAGACAGAACGGCGGCTTTATTAATGTCTACAGCGAAAAGAGTCACGGTACGTCGATCAAGATTTATCTGCCCCGCCATGGCGATGAAAGGATAGAGGAGAGGGAAGGGGACGGGGAGAAGAGTGCTCCTCCCCGGGGGCGTGAAACCATTCTGCTCGTCGATGATGAACCGGCGATTCTCGCCATGGCGGCGTTGCTTCTCGAAGAAGAGGGCTATCATGTTCTGAAGGCGGCGACACCGTCGGAGGCCCTGCAGATGGTAAGGGAAAGAGGTGATTCAATCCACCTTCTCATCACAGATGTGGTCATGCCCGATATGACCGGCCGTGATCTGTCAGGCCGTGTTCATGAACTTGTTCCCGCGATCAAGTGTCTATATATGTCCGGTTATACGGCCAACGTCATTGCCCGGCAGGGTATTCTGGATGACGGGGTTCATTTTATCCAGAAACCCTTCTCCCTGAAGACACTGAGCGACAAGGTCAGGGCTATCTTGGATGGCTGATGGGAGTGTGTCATGACTGACAGGCAGGATCCCGATCTTCCCAAAATCCTCAGCCTCACATCCTGTTCATTTTAAAATCGCCCCTGACAATCGTGGCCAGACAGTTGTAGTCCCTGTCGAATACCGCCAGATTGGCTTTCGTTCCGGGAAGCAGAGAACCTACTTTTTTGCTTAATCCAAGGATCGCCGCCGGCGTATAGCTGGCCATGAGGAAGGCTTCTTCCGGTGAGCTTCCGAAATCGACCATATTTTTTACGGCTCTGTTCAGTGTCAGGGCGGAACCGGCTATGACATGATCTTCTTTCCGGTGAAAGACATTATCGTCACCTAGATACACCTCTTCCTTATTGGCGTATAATTTCCCGGATTTCTGACATGCCGGCTTTATGGCGTCCGTCACCAGGCAGATCTTGTCGGCCATTTTTTCCTTAATCAGCAGCTGAACGATAGCCGGGTGGACATGCTCTCCGTCGGCGATTAATTCACAGGTCAGTTCGGAATGGATAAGAATGGCGCCCACGATCCCGGGATCCCTGTGATGTATGCTCCTCATGGCATTGAAGAAATGGGTCGCGTGAGTTATCCCCGCTTCCATTCCCTCCCGCATCTGGTCGTAACTCGCATTGGAATGGCCTGCCTGGAGGGTTATGCCCTTTGAATTGCAGTAGATGGCCAGCTCCCTCATGTTTTTCAGTTCCGGCGCCACCGTCATATTGCTTATTCTGCCCTGGGCCGCGCCATAGTAGCTTTCCATTAGTTCAATATCGACTTTTTTTATGCTCTCCCCTTGAAGTGATCCTTTTTTTTCGGGATTAATGAAAGGGCCCTCAAGGTGGAGACCGATGATTTCGGCGCCGCTTTCCCCGCCCATGGCTCCGGAAGAAGTCTGTATTGACTTGAGAAAATCCTTGTCATTCAGGGGGTAGAGGGTAGGGCAGAAAGACGTGACCCCGTACTCTATAAGGGCTTTGCTCATTTCATGGACGGAATCCGTGGAAAGATCATCGGTCCCGTATCCATTGAGGCCGTGTATGTGCGTATCTATCAGGCCGGGAGTAAGAAAGGCCCCTTCCAGATCCCAGAGTTCCGTGGCGGCTCCAAATGATTTCTGATTGAATCTTTTTTCGCTGAAAACATCGGTAATCCGCCCGTCCTCTATGACTACAGCGCCCTTATTAATTTTCGTAAAACCAGTGAAGACAGTTGCATTATATAAAACAATATTTCCCATAAACAACCTTTATTCCCTTATTAATATAGGCCAAATCACATGATGAAAAAAGGGGTCGCCTCATCATTTCCGCCTGTCCTGGATTATCATACACAAAAAGGACGGGAATGTAGACTGTGAATGGTAAAAAGTTTTAGAAATATTGCACTAATATGAATAATAGTGTTACTATTTGTCCATGGATATTGACCGTATCCGTCGGAATTAATATTGAGAAAAACCTGGTTTGGGGTGGGATAATTGAAAAATTCTAAGATCAACGGGGGAAGGCTTTTCATGATCGGCATTCCCGGTCCCCTATTGGATGACGGGACAAAAAGGCTCCTTGAGACGATTGATCCCCTGTCAATCATACTGTTCGGCAGAAATATCGAGTCTCCCGAACAGCTCTCCCGGCTTATCGCCGAAATCTCTTCGTTTATGGGAAGAAAACCGGTCTTCGCCATCGACCAGGAGGGGGGAGTCGTTACAAGGCTGACCCACGGATTTACCATCGTTCCGGGGCCGATGGCCCTAGCCCAGGCCGGGGGCGAAGAGGCCGCCTACGAGGGGGCCCGCATTCTGGGGCTTGAGATGAAAGCCGTCGGTATTGACTGGGATCTCGCGCCCTTGGCCGATATCAACTGGAACAGGGAGAACCGGGGCATCGGGATAAGGAGCTTTTCGGAGGAGCGGGAGCAGGTCACCGGCTGCGCCGCAGCCTTTGTCAGGGGACTTGAAGAGGCCGGTATCCTCTCCTGTCTGAAGCATTTTCCCGGTCTCGGCGGGGCTACGGCCGATCCCCACCTCAGCATGCCGGTGGTGGACTGCACAAAGGAAGAGCTTCTGCAGAGGGACATCAGACCTTTCCTGGAAATCGATTCTCCCTGCTGGATGCCCACCCATATACATATTCCCTCCCTCCAGAGCAGGAGAGAGTCGGTTACAGTTTCTTCGGAAGTCCTGACAAGCTTTATCCGGGGCGAACTTGGATTCGGGGGAGTTTTGCTCGGGGACGATTTTAATATGAAGGGCGCTTCGGAGAACCTCTCTCTTCCGGAACTGACAGTCGCGTCTTTCAAGGCAGGAATGGATATCCTCTCTATCTGCGAGGGATCGGAGAATCAGCTTTCGGCCTTCAGATATTTATCCCGGGCCATCGAAGAGGATGAGTTCGTCCATGGCCGTTATACCGAATCGATGGAACGAATAAACAGAGTACTGGCTCCCTCCATGGGAGGTTTGAAACAGGACCTGTCAAAGTTGAGGTCAGAAGAAAGCCTCAGTATGGTCAGGGAACTTTCACAAAGAAGTTTTACGTGCATAAAAAAACAGCGGCCCCTTCCCGGGCTTTCTCAACTGGACAATATTTTTTCCATGGAGAGGCAGCGGCTTGTCATGGTGGAGGAAGAGGGGGGGAGAAATTTTTATGTCGCAGAGAAGGCGTCGCGGATGGCCCGGTGCCCCCTTCACACTATCCACCTGTTGGATGGTAGAATAGAAAGGGAGGAGGAATTGGTCGAAGCCGCCGCCGGTAAGGTGAATCTCGCCTTTACGGAGAACGCCCATCTGGACAGAAGCGTCTCTTCCTTGATCACCCGCCTCGCCGAGGTTTCGAAAAGTTTCCATCTTATAGCTTTGAGGAATCCCTGGGATAGCGATATAGAAGGGGTGGATAACGCTTATTGCACCTATGGGTATACACCGGAACAGCAGAAGAACGCCATGAATATACTGGCGGATAAGACGGGAGAGGAGTGTTATGAGCGGATGCCTGATAAAAATTAAAGAATCCTATTCGGGATTGACGCCGTCGGAGAGGAAAGTCGCGTCCTTCATCCTTCAGAATCCGGCAAAGTCCGTGGGGCTTTCCATCGGGGAGCTGGCCGAATTAAGCGGTGCGTCCAAAGCGGCAATTATTCGTTTCTGCAAGACTCTGGGCTTTGACGGATACAGGGATTTTTCGATTAAAATCGCGTCGGATATCGCCGTTTCCCGGGAAAAATCCGGTGATAAGCTCTATACGGACATCAAGGTCGGCGACGATCTGGACACGATTATAAGAAACATATCCCATAATAACAAACAGGCCATTGACGATACTCTCAAGGTCCTTGATTTTCGCGAAGTGGAAAGGGCGGTGGAGGCTCTGAAAAATGCCGGCAGGATCGATTTTTACGGAACGGGCGCTTCGGGGCTCGTCGCCCAGGACGGGCAGCAGAAATTCATGAGAATAAACCGCATTGCCAACGCCTTCTCCGACACCCACCTCCAGGTGACGGCCGCTACGATTCTGTCATCCGGCGACGTGGCTGTGCTGATCTCCTATTCGGGGGAAACGAAAGATATTATTGATATCGCCGACCTGGCCCGTGAATCCGGTGCGACGACCATCGGCATCACGAAATACGGAAACAATACTCTCAGCGGCAAGACGGATATCTGTCTTCAGATTTCATCGCCGGAAACAAGCATGCGGCCTGCCGCCAGCTCTTCCCGTATCGCCCAGTTGAATATTATCGATATTCTTTTTACCGCCATCGCTTCGGAAAATTATTCGGAGATTAAACACTATCTGGAACGAACCAGTAAGGTGCGGGAGCTTAAGGAGCTGAAGAATCGCCCTTCAATATCGCCTGATGGAGATCAAATCTGAATTTCTTAATCTTTTCGGCGGTATAGTCCCGGCCGTAATGGACTCTGTTTGTGAACGCGGTAACCTTAAGCCTTCGGTCAGGGTCAATCCACAGGCTTGTGCCGGTAAATCCCGTATGGCCGAAGGCTTTCCTGCTGAAGCCGGGCCCGGCGAATGAGTCATCGCACTGGGTGAGAAAACCAAAGGCCCGGGGCGGCCGAACCGAACCGTTCTGGGGCGTCCTCATAAGAGCCGCGTGCTCAGGTTTCAGGAGCTGTTTACCCCTGAGTACACCTTCGTGGAGAAACATATCTGAAATAGCGGTTACCGCCTCTGCCGTTCCGAAGAGACCGGCGTTTCCTCCTTCTCCGCCAAGGCACCAGGAGTTCTCGTCATGAACCTCCCCCTTGAGCGCTCTCTTCCTCCAGGGGCAGTATTCCGTAGGGGCGCATCTTTCTTTGTCCTCGGGACCGGGAGTGAAGAGAAGATCTTCTATTCCGGAAGGTTCGATGATAAGCCTGCGGAAGGCAGACTTTAATGAGCATCCCGCTATTTTTCTTATGATTTGGGTAAGAAGTATATAGCCCGTACAGCTGTAAATGACCTCCGTTCCGGGCTCTTTTTCCGGTATGAGTGAGTAGAGCCGGGCCAGCGCTTTTTCCTCGTTTATCTCACTTTCCGATCTAAAAAGCCTGAATATTTCCGGAACGGGAGGGAGCCCGGAGGTATGGGTCATAAGCTGCGAAAGGGTTATGTCTCCCATCCGATCGTTGACATCACCCAGAAAATAGGAGACTTTCCTGTCAAAGCCCAAGCTCTCCCCTTCGAGAAGAGCCAGCAGGGTAGGGGTGGTCGCCAGGGGTTTTGTCAGCGAGGCGAGGTCGAAGAGCGTATCCGGAGACATGGGGCGCCCCTCCTCGACAGAGGTCAGGCCGGCGCATTTCTCAAATATTTTCTTTCCGTCCTTTTCGATGATAAGTACCATGCCGGGAAAGGTCTCATCATGGATATTTTCTTCGATGAGCTCTTCTATCATGGGGTCTATGCCTGCGCTTTGAAGTTCTGAACGGCCATGCCGATTCTGCCTTCGTTTTTATCGAGAAGATTCTTCGCCTCCTCCGCCGGGATATCCAGCAGCACCGAGACGATTGCCGATTTGGGGTGATGGCCCGACGCTTCAAAGGCCTTTTCCGCCAAATCCCGATCGCAGCCCGTGGCTGTTACGATAAGCCTTATGGAGCGCTCGACAAGTTTTTTATTCACCGGAACCAGATCGACCATCAGGTTATTGTATACCTTCCCCATACGGATCATAGAGGCGGTGGTAATCATATTAAGGACAAGCTTCTGCGCCGTTCCCGATTTCAGTCTTGTCGAGCCGGCGACGATTTCCGGCCCGACATCCAGGAAGATGGAATGGTCGGCATATTGGAAGATTTTCGATTTCCTGTTACAGCTGATGGCTCCGACAACAGCTCCGGCTTCATGGCCCTTTTTCATGGCGCCGATGACATAGGGAGCCTGCCCGCTGGCCGTTATCCCGACGACCACGTCCTTCGAATTGATCCCCTTGGCCGCGAGATCTCCGGCGCCCGCCTCCTCGTTATCTTCCGCCCACTCAATAGAGCGGGTCAGCGCTTCCTGACCGCCGGCGATGATGCCCTGCACCAACTCCCGGCTCACGCCGAAGGTGGGAGGGCATTCCGATGCATCCAGGACGCCGAGCCGGCCGGAGGTTCCCGCCCCGACGTAGAAAAGCCGCCCGCCCTGTTTAAAGGCCCGGACCGTAGCTTCCACCACGGCGGCTATCTGGGGTATCGCCGGCTCAACCCTGAGGGGAACCAATTTATCTTCGTCATTAATGATCTTAAGGATTTCGTCAACCGATTTTGTATCGATATCCTTTGACGCAGGGTTAGGCTGCTCTGTCTGCAGCTCTCCAAGATCTTCCATATTATCCATTTTATGTCCTTTATTTACGGTCTTGATAATTTTCCCATGACAACGGGATAGTCTGCTCCGGTGGCTTCGGTTACATTGTTTGCCCTGTTGCGGGAAAAGCTCCAGGCGAGCAGGGCAAAGGCAACGGCCTCCTTGTAATCGGAACTTATCCCCGCTTCGTCGCCCGTCATGACTTTCGTTTCCGGCATATATAGCTTGAGACCGTCCATTATCACCGGATTGAACGCTCCGCCCCCGCATACGATAAGCTTATCGGGCGCTTTGGCAAAATATCTTCCATAGGCATCGGCTATTGTCAGGGCCGTATACTCTTCGGCCGTTCTGATGAGATCCGGTCCATTTTCATAACCGGATATCCAGTTGTCGTAGAAATCGGTTCCGAACTCTTCGCGGCCCGTTGTTTTGGGCACGTCGGCCGAAAGATAGGGGTGGGAGAGCCATCTCTCCAGTAACTCTTCGATTATCTGCCCCTTTTTACCGATCCTGCCGCCGTCGTCATAGGAGAGCTTCCCCCCGGTAAATTCCGAGACCAGCCGGTCCACAATCATATTGCCGGGGCCTGTATCGAAGGCCGAGGCCCTGGCGCCTTTCTCAAAATAGCTGAGATTGCTTATCCCCCCTATATTTTGAAATGCCGTACCTTCCCCGTGGATATCCAGGAGGAATCTGTCCAGGTAAGGAACGAGAGGAGCGCCGGAACCGCCCGCCGCTATATCGGCCACCCTGAAATCCGAGACCACAGGGATACCGGTCTTCTGTGAGATGACCGAAGCCTCTCCAATCTGCAGGGTGCCCCGTAGGTTCTCACCGCAGAATATCTCCTTTGAGGCCACGTGGTAGATGGTCTGCCCGTGGGAGCCTATAAGGGACACATCCTCTTTCTTCAGGGACAGTTTATTTAACAGTTCATTGACGGCTTCGGCAAAGAGCTGGCCGATTCGGATATTGGCAAGGCACAGCAGTCTGAGTGAACCGGGGCCGTCTTCAAATAGCCTGAATATAATCTCCCTGAGATCCTCCGGTATGGGCCAGTTGAGCCCGCCGATCATCTGAAACTCGGGAGCAGTATTTCCATTGGAGGAGATCTTAACGGCGGCAGCGTCTATGCTGTCAACCGAAGTCCCCGACATCAATCCAATTAGAATTTCTTCATTCATGGGAATATTATGCGTATATATGGGATCTTTGTCAAAATAAAATAAAAAGTAATTTCAAGAAAAAGGGGAAATAATGAAAAATAATTTTATTGACTAAGCCCTTGGGGGGGCATATAATTGGAAACTAAAATATGGAGGACTACATGAAAAAAACAATACTCACAGTTTTTGCTCTTTTCTTTGTCTGCACTTTTACCTTTGCAGAAGGTAAACAGGAAGAAGGTACACCGGATAAACTCGTGTATATCACGCCGTCCTGGGGAGCCCCTTCCGAGGAGCTTGTCGCCGAGTTCGAAGCCGAGACAGGAATCAAGGTCGAAGTCTCGACTCTGAAGGATGAGGACCTCAGGAATAAGGTCATGCAGGCCGCCGGAGGAAAGGTCAATCCGGCCGATATCATCTTCGTGGGCATAAGCCATTTCGGTACATTCGCCGCTTCGGGAATCCTCAGGGATCTGGAAGGGCTCGTCCCCGGGGAGTTGAGCGAAAGCACCCTCGGCTCGGACTTTTTTGTCGCCGACGGCGTTTCCTATGCCGTTCCCCTGTACCAGCAGATGGTTATGATCGACTACGATAAATCGGCTCTGGAAAAAATCGGAGAAACCGCCGCGGACATTAAAACCTGGGACGATTTCGAAAACGCCGCCGTCAGGATGAAGGAGGAAGGGCTTTATGAATATCCCCTGGGCTTTGCGGTGCGCCATTGGTCTTGGTACCTGATCGCCCTTTCCACAGGATCCACCCTTTTCGCCGAAGACGGAACTCCCCTGTTCGACGATCCGGAAGATCCCGCCTACGACGCTTACAAAAGGCTGATAGGATGGTATGAGAAAGGTCTGATTTCCCCCGAAAGGCTTACTTCCCCCAACGCCCACCCCCAATTCTGGGCGGGAGACGCCGGCTTTCACCAGGCATGGCAGGGGTCCCTTGCCATAGGAAACAATCCGGAGAAGTCCAAGGTCGCTCCCAATGCGGATTACCTGGTTCTTCCCGAGCAGCACTACACCTGGTCCCTGCCGGCGGGCCTGGCCGTTTCCAGCTATACGAAATACCCCAAAGCCGCCGTCAAGTTCATCGAGTTCATGCTTTCAAAGGATGCGCAGATGTATTGCTATGAAGGAAACGGCATGTTTCCCGCCGAGAAGAGCGTTTTCAAATCCCTCGGTGACAGCGGCCTTATCGACGGCTGGGAAGCGATGGCGGAGCAGAGCGAATACGTCAAGCCTCTGCCCTACAGCACTCCCTGGTTCGGAGAGTTTGAAATTGAATTGAAAAATTCCCTGCTTCGGGTAGCCCGGGGTGAAGTTGATGCGGATACGGCCATCGCCGATCTGGGAGATTTCACGCGCGAGCTTCAGAAGGAATACGAATAGATTTCGATTTTGCTGAATATACCTGTTCACCCCGCACTAAGGGTGGGCAGGTTTTTCTTTATAGGGAACGTCACAGTTCTCTTCCCCCATCGATAATCTGGAGAAATTGACTATGAGAAAAAAATTATCCTCCTGGCTGGATAACGAATCCCATCTGGCCTGGACGATTCTTATTCCCGCTTTACTGCTTCTTTTGGTTTTTGCCTACTTTCCCGCCGTACAATCATTCCGGTTCAGCCTGCTTAAGTATAATCTCAAGCTGCCTAATCAGATTCATTTCGTGGGACTGGATAATTATATATATGTGCTAAAGGACCCCGTATTCCGCACATGCGTGATCAGGGTACTCTATTTTATGGTCGTCGCGACCGTTTCGGTCCTCTTTCTCTCTCTCTGCTTCGCCCAGGTGCTCAATCAGGAGTTCAAAGGGAAGGGGCTTCTGAGGGCCATTGTCATCATTCCCTGGGCCATACCCCCTGTTGTTAACGGCCATCTCTGGAAATGGATCTTCAACGGCGATTACGGAGCTCTGAACGGTTTGCTTTACCAGTTCGGCATCATCAAGGACTATCACTACTGGCTGAATGATCCTACCGTAGCCATTAATATGGCTGTCTTTCTGTTTGTCTGGCGGTATACTCCTTTCATCACCATCCTGTTCCTGGGAGTTCTCCAGTCCATCCCGGAGCAGATATATGAGGCCGCGAAAGTAGACGGGGCGGGAGCATTCAGGCGTCTTTACTCCATAACCATTCCGTTCCTCTCCCAGATCGGGGGAATCGCCGTGGTTCTGACCCTCGTCGCCAGCTTCAATGTTTTTGATGATATCTATGCGCTTACCGAATTCAGCGAGCTGACCAAAACCCCCATGATATACAACTATGAGTTAACCTTTGACATGGGCCGTTTCGGCAAAGGCTCGGCCATGGCCTACACGGTGGGACTCTTCCTGTTCCTTCTCACCCTTGTCTATATAAAACTCAGTTTCAAGGAGGACAAGTGATGAGAACGAAAATACCGGGCAAAATCCTTCTGGCCATTATGGTTGTCCTCATTCTTTTCTGGTCCCTGGCTCCTCTCTTCTGGATTTTCATCTCATCCATCTCTCCGAGAACCGAGCTGTATTCCGTTCCGCCCCACTGGTTTCCCCATCAGCCCACGCTGGAAGCCTATAAAAAGGTTCTGATCACCGGTGAGAGCTTCAGAGGAGGGGACGGCATCGCGGCGGCCCAGCTTTTCAGAAAGGGAATCACCAATTCCCTCATCGTTTCCATCATAACCACGGCAATGGTCATGTTTTTTGCTCCTCTCCTGGGGTACGCCTTTTCCCGATTGCGATTCAAGGGGAAGAATCTGTTCTTCTACCTGATCATCGGCATCATCGCCTTGCCTTCCTGGCCGGTTCTGATAGGATTGTTTTCTGAGTTCAGCTATCTTCATCTGCTCGATACGAAGCTGGGGCTGATACTGCTGTCCTTCACCTTCAGGCTTCCCTTTGAAACCTGGTTCATGAAGGGGTACTTTGAAGCGGTTCCCTCGGAAATCGAGGATGCCGCCAGAATCGACGGCTGCACGAGGCTGCAGACCCTGACCAAGGTATGTATCCATATGGTCATGCCCGGGCTTATTGCCGTATCGATCGTTTCTTTCCTTCATACGTGGAATCTTTTTTCCGGACCGCTGGTCCTGACGTATACATTGAAATCCAAGCCCCTGACCGTTACCATGACCGAGTTTATCGGACAGTACTATGTTCACTGGGACTTGATGACCGCAGCGACGATTCTGGCGATTATCCCGCCGGTTCTGATTGTTATCTTCTTTCAGAAGTATATCATCCAGGGGCTTTCGTCCGGCGCCATCAAATAAAAAAAGTCACACCTGAATACTACTGTCTGTAGGCAGGTGTGACTCTTTCCGCAGGGATCGACCCGTCTGGAACGCTCTTAGCCCATCCTCTCCCCATTCACAAAAACATACTCAAGAGCACTCAGGCTATGGAGCGGATTTCCGTCAAAAATCAGGATATCCCCGTCTTTTCCCTCCTTCAGGGAGCCGATCCGGCCGTCCAGCCCCAGGGCCCTTGCCGGATTGATGGTCATCGCTTCCAGGGCCGCTCTTTCGCTGACCCCTTCCCTGACAAAGAGGCAGGCGGAGAGATGAAACAGTTCGACCGATATATCGGGGTGATGGGTGGAAAGGCAGAAGGGAATACCCTCTTTCTCCAGAAGGGCGGCATGATTGTCCCGCCGGTTGAGCAGGTATTCGAAGGAGCCGTCTTCCAGAAGGGACGTCAGAACCAGGGGAGTACCCTTTTTCTTCAGTCTCTCCACAAGAGAGGGGTATTCCACAACTCCATCCAGTATGAGGGACAAGTCCAGCTCTTCCGCCAGGTCAAGGGCCGAAAGGATATCCTGCTCCTGGGCAGCGGTCAGCTTCAGAGGAACCTGTTTCTTCTGAAGCGCTTCTATGACGGATCTTTCCGCCTGGCTGATCTGACGGGGCTGGCTGTGCTCTGAATCCTGCAGGGTCAGGGCGTCGCGGAGTCCCCGTGCCAGTCCCATGCGGGAAAGGGGGCTGAAACGGACTTTGTCATAATCGTTTTTGGCCCTGTTGCCCATGGTGCCGTGCATATCGGCATAGGCGCTGATCACCCGGTCTTCCGGGTTGGTGCCGGCTAGCGCCGTTTTCAGGGCACAGCTCTGACCGCCGAGGGGACGGTTATAGGGCGAGTTCACCACCACCGTGGTAACGCCGTTTTTCCAGGCCTTTTCAAAGTACTCATCCCGCCAGTTGATGCCGTTTATCATTTTGGCTGTAGCCTGGTATTTATCGGAAGGGGGAACTCCCATTCCTTCGGAGAGGCGGTGACCGGCGTCCATAAGGCCCAGATTGGTGCTTATGTCGACAAATCCGGGAACAACCGATTTACCCTTAAGGTCCAGCATCTCTTCGTTTCCGGCGGCTAGATTCTGCCCCAGAGCGGCAATCTTCCCGTCTCTGATCAGCAGATCACCCCGGAAAGGGGCGTCTTCCGCGGTATATATCAAACCGTCTTTCAGCAGCATTGGATTTTTCCTTTGTCTTCGGTATAAACCAGCTTTCCTCCCAGGAAGGTATGGCGGCAGCGGCTGCGCATCTCCAGGGGCGATCCGTCGAAAACCGCGATATCGGCGATTTTCCCGATGTCCAGGGAGCCCCGCTCGCTGTCGATCTCCAGCGCCCTGGCCGGGTTGCGGGCGATCGTGTACAGCGCATCCTTCCATGACATCCCGCCCTTATGAAGAAGGCCTGCCTGGGGACCCAGATAAAGCCCATTGGCAAAGGGATGGTCGGAAATGAGGGAGACGGAACAGCCTTTTTCGGTCAGAACAAGGGGGTTCATGACAGACTTGTTGCGCAGTTCCTCTTTTGTTTTAAACATGAAAAGGGGACCGGTGAGCAGGGGAATCTGTTTCTCCGCCAGCACGTCGGCAATCAGATAACCTTCGGTACAGTGATCCAGGGTGATGCGGATAGGGTAGGGTTCGGTTAACCGGATGGCCGTTAGGATGTCGTCGGCCCGATGGCAGTGGATTTTCAGTGGGATTTCCCCGTTGAACACGGGCATGAAGATTTCCCAGAAGGGCTTCCGCTCTTCCGGTACCCGTTGTTCCCGGCCCCGCCAGTACTGGTAGGCCTCTTCCAGAGTCTCTTCCAGAACCCGGGCATTGCCCATGCGGCTGGCGGGGGATTTCCCCTCCGGCCCGTAGACGGAGATCGGGTTTTCCCCCAGGGCGGCCTTGAGGGCCTTGTAGGGATGGAGGGTCATCTCTTTTGCCGTGGCGCCGTAGGGCTGTATGAGGGCGGCCTGGCCTCCCAGCAGGTTTCCGCTTCCCGGGGGAAGCATCATCGTTGTCAGACCGCAGGAGAGGGACTTCCTCATATCCGGATCGGCCGGATTGATCCCATCGACGGCCCGGACGCCGGGCGTGATGGGGGCGGAGCATTCGTTGGAGTCGTTGCCGAGGGGGCGGGATACCCAGGTACCCATATGGCTGTGGGCGTCAATGAGACCGGGAAAAATCTGCATGCCCTTCACATCGATGACGCTGTCGAGCTCTCCTTCCCAGTGTTTATTCAATTCGCCCCGGGGAACCAGGGCGGCGATTCTCTCTCCCTCTATCAGAAGATCCAGGGGAAGGAATTCCCCCGGAGCGTCCTGAAAAACCTCTCCTCCGGAAAGAAGGGTCGTCATAGGCTATTCTCCCGAACCTATCAGGTCCAGAATCATTCCCCCGTAAATTTTTGCGGAGTTGACCACGTCTTCGATGTCCACGTCTTCGTTGTACGAGTGGATTCCCGCCGTGTTGGCAGGACCGTACTGAATGGTGGGGATTCCCGCTTCCCGGTAGCATCGGGCGTCGCTGGAGGCCCACTGATAGGCGGGAACGATCGGTTCTCCCCATACGGCCAGGGCGTTATCCATGACCGTTTTGACAAGAGGTTCGTCCACATCGGTATAGTTGGCCCCGGAGGTCCATTTCATGTCATAGCTGATATTCTCGATACCCTGCTCTTCGGCAATGGAGAAGAACTCCTCCCTGACCCTATCCATCTCCAGGCCGATGGGAATACGGATGTCCACTTCCATTTCGCAGTAGTCGGCCACCATATTGGTCTTGGTGCCCCCCTTGATGGTTCCCGGATTGACCGTGACGTGGTCTATGATATTCTCCACACCATCGGTACCCTGGGCCTCCCGAGCGATTCTCTTGGAGTCGGCTAATACGGGGAGCTGCTTTTCCGTGAAGTTTCCCGTCATGGATTCAAGCTTTTCAAGGCCGGCGATGAACTTCATCATCTCCCGGATGGCGCTGACCCCCTTGTACTTGCCCAGGCTCCCGTGGGCAGACTGGCCCTTGATCATAACCTTGCCCTGGAAGGTGCCCTTCTGGCCCACTTCGCAGTTGTTGGAAGAGGTGGGTTCCGCCACGATAACGCAGGAGGCGTTTTTGGCGTACCCGTGGTCAACCAGCCATTGGGTTCCCAGATGACCGCCGGTTTCCTCATCGGGAACGACGTGAAGGCTTACCTTACCCTTGAGCTCGGTCTTCTGTTCCGCCAGGAGGCGGATGACGAAGAGGGCGCCGGCGAGACCGCACTTCATATCCGAGGCGCCCCGGCCGCGGATGACTTTATCGGTGATCTCTCCGCCGTAGGGATCGAAGTCCCACTGGCTCCGGTCGCCGGCGGGAACCACGTCGGAGTGGCCGTTGAACAGCACTTCGGGGCCGTCGGCTTTGCCGTAGGATGCCAGGATATTGGGATGGGCCTCATCCTGTCCCACAATGGTATAATCCACGCCGCCCTTTTTCAGGTAATCGGTAATATAGGCTGTTACCGCTTCCATCTCTCCGGGGGGATTTTCGCTGGGGATCTGGAGCAGTTCGGAGCAGAGGGTTATGAGATCGCTTTTCTTCTCTTCGATCAGATCCCGTATTTCTTGTTTCGTCATAGTTGTTTTCCTTCTTCCGGAAAATGACAGGCTGTCCTGTGTTCTCCGTTGATAGTCTGCAGTTCGGGGGCTTTCTGGCGGCAGATGTCCCGGCTCAGGGGACAGCGTGTCGACAGGGGGCAGCCGGGGGGCAGATTCAGGGGGCTGGGCAGTTCGCCTTCCAGAATATTATCTTTTTTCTCTTCAAAGGGACTTTCGGGAGGTATGGAAGCGAATAGGGCTTTGGTATAGGGATGGCAGGGATCTTTATATACCTGATCTGCCGGTCCTTCCTCCACGATAAATCCCAGATACATGATTATCAGCCTGTCGCTGATGTATTTTACAACACTCAAATCGTGGGAGATAAACATATAGGTAAAGCCGTGTTTCTTCTGGAGCCGTGCCAGCAGGTTGATCACCTGGGCCTGCACCGACACATCCAGGGCGGACACGGGCTCGTCACAGACGATGAATTCCGGTTCCAGCGCCAGGGCACGGGCAATGTTGATACGCTGCCTCTGGCCTCCGGAGAATTCGTGGGGATGGCGATGGGCATGTTCCTTCACAAGGCCCACTTCCTCGAGCAGCTGGTAGACCCGCTTTTCCCGTTCGGCCCGATCGTACATCTTGTGGATGACCATGGGCTCTTCGATCAGCTGGAACGTCGTTTTCCTGGGATCGAGGGAGGAGTAGGGGTCCTGGAAGATAATCTGCATATCCTTGCGAAGGCTTTTCATCTCCCCCTTGTTCCTGCCCAGGATCTCTTGATCCTTGAATTTGACAGAACCGTCCCGTGAGGGAATCAGGTTCAGGAGGGCTTTCCCCAGGGTGGACTTTCCGCAGCCCGACTCTCCGATAACGCCGAGGGTCTCCCCCTTGCGTACTTCGAAATTCACCTTGTTCACCGCTTTCAGAACGCGGCTTTTCTCAAAGATCGATTTGCTTTTTATATCGTAGACCGTGGTCAGGTCTTTTACTTTTAAGAGGCTATCACTCATCTCGGGAATCTCCTTTCCGGGTCAGGCCGGGCCCTTCGCCCTGAAAATGACAGGCCGCCCAGTGGCCGGGAGCCACCTCTTTCAGTCCGGGAGTGCTGTTGAAGCAGATATCCTGACGGTAGGGACAACGCTCGCAGAACACGCAGCTCTCTTCGCCCGGTTCCTGATCGGAGGCAATCGTGTCGATAACGGCCAGGGGCTTGGAGATGTCCTGGCTCATCCGGGGAACAGAATCGAGAAGACCCCAGGTATAGGGATGGACCGGATTCGTATAAAGGTCGCCCACGCTGGCGTGCTCCACGGTTTTTCCCTTGTACATGACCATGACGGAGGTACAGATATCCCAGATAACCCCGATATTATGGGTTATGATCATAATGGGTGTTCCCAGTTTTTTCTGAAGCGATTTGAGAAGCTCCAGAACCTGGGACTGGACCGTCACATCCAGAGCCGTGGTGGGCTCGTCGGCGATAATCACCTTCGGTTCGCATACGATGGCCATGGCGATGATAACCCTCTGGCGCATCCCGCCGGAATACTCGTGGGGATAGCTGTCGAGACGGGATTCCGCATCGGGGATTCCCACCATCCGCAGCGCTTCCACGGCTTTCGCCCGGGCTTCGGCTCCTTTCAGCCCCAGGTGGGTCTCGATAATCTCCAGCATCTGCTGGCCGATGGTGAACACCGGATCGATGGAGGTCATGGGATCCTGAAAGATCATGGAGATGTCCTTGCCGCGCAGCTTCTGCATCTGTCTTTCGTTCAGATCGAGCAGATTCTTATCCTGGAAGAGGACTTTTCCCGATTCGATTTTGCCGGTGGGCTTGGGAACGAGTTTCATGACCGACAGGGCGGTCATGCTCTTACCCGAGCCGGATTCGCCCACGATTCCCAGGGTTTCCCCTTCGGACAGGGTAAAGCTGACGCCGTCTACGGCTTTCACCGTGCCCCGGGTCGTATGGAAATAGGTTTTCAGATCTTCTACGGAGAGAAGAGTTTCCTTTTTTATCTCACTCATGGATTACCTCTTCATCTTGGGATCCATAATATCCCGGATACCGTCGCCCAGCAGGTTGAATCCCAATACGCTGATCAGGATAAACATACCGGAAATCGTGGCGATATGGGGGGCCGTGTTCAGCGTGTCCTTGCCGGCCCGGAGGATATTTCCCCAGGAGGCCTGGGGAGGCTGTATTCCCATTCCCAGAAAACTGAGGGCCGCTTCGGAAATGATGGCCCCCGCGATATTGAGGGTTATGTAAACAATGACCGGCGAGAGGATATTGGGCAGGATGTGCCGGAACAGAATCCGGCTTCCCGAACCGCCAATCGCCTCGATGGCCTTGCAATACTCTTCGTTTTTGGCAATATGCACCTGGCCGCGGACGATGCGGGCGCAGCCGGGGATATTGGCGATGCCGATGGCCAGGATCACGTTCTTCAAGCCGTCGCCCAGTACGGTCATCAGAACAATGGCCAGGAGGACGAAAGGGAAGGCGAACATGCCGTCCATGAAGCGCATGATGACCGTGTCGACCCATCCGCCCTTGTAGCCGGAAAGGAGTCCCAGGAGGATTCCGACCACGGCGCCTACCAGTGTCCCTCCGAAGGCGACCACGATGGAGACCCGGGCGCCGAAGAAAATGCGGCTCAGGATGTCCCGGCCGAACTCGTCGGTTCCGAAAAAGTGGTGGGGAGATCCCGGTTTGGCGAACATATTGGCCAGGTCCATCTCGTCCGGTTCGTAGGGACTGATCAGGGGGGCGGCCGCGGCGATGAATACGATGGCAATGACGATGAAGAAGCCGAAAAGGGCCGTCTTATTTCTCAGAAGCATCTGCCAGGGTGTATTGGTATTTTTTTCTCTTATCTTTTTTTCTTTCATGATAATATCCCGTTATCCCTTGGTATTGCTGTAGGACACTTTGGGATTGATGACCATATAGATCATATCGACGACCAGGTTGATCACCACATAGATAATGGCGATAAACAGGACAGCCCCCTGGATCAGCAGGTAGTCGCGGTTTTCAATGGCGTCGTAGATGAGTCTGCCCATGCCGGGCCAGCTGAAAATGGTTTCCGTTAAGATAGCGCCGGCCAGAAGGTAGGAAATCTGCATTCCTATCACCGTGAGAATGGGGGGGAAGGCGTTTTTCAGAGCATGCTTCCAGATAACGATGGATTCCTTGATCCCCCGGGCGCGCAGAGCTTTGACATAATCCTGATTCACCACTTCCAGCATGCTGGCGCGGGTGATACGGGCGAAGGTGGCCATGGGAATGGTGGCGAGGCAGAAGCCGGGAAGGATCATATGGCTGATGACGTCTCCCAGGCCGTACTGCAGGCTTCCCATGCCCAGGGCGGGAAGCCAGGCCAGGTTGACGCTGAATACGAGAACCAGCATCAGGCCCAGCCAGAAAATCGGCATGGAAACCCCCACCAGGGCGAGCATCATGGCGACATAGTCAAACAGAGAGTACTGTTTCGTCGCCGAGATGACCCCGACGGGAATTCCCACCAGAGATGCCAGGAACAGGGCAAAAACACTTAAAAGCAGGGTATTGGGAAATTTCTCGAGAATCAGTTTGGTTACCGGTTCGCTGTAGGCATAGGATGTGCCGAAGTCTCCCCGGACTACGTTTTTCAGATACATAAGGTACTGAATCCCGATATTCTTATCCAATCCCAGTTCCGTCTTAAGGTCGGCCACCGCATCGGCCGAGGCCTGGGGCCCCAGCATGGTCATCGCCGGATCGCCGGGAATCATCCTGGTGATCACGAAAATGATGGTGGATACGATCAGCAGTATGGGAATCAATTGCCAGAGCCGCTTTAAAAATGTCTTTATTACTATTCCTGTCATGTTTTATTTATTCTTCTATGGATACGTTAATCTCGGGGGAAACGATAGTGATCGTGTTGTCCGAGCTGGTGTGGAATCCCTGAACAGCCTGATTGAAACCGTAGATAACTTTCTCATTGGAGTAGTTGATCCGGGCGTACTGCTCAACGATCAGCTTGAGGGCCTTCTGGTAAAGGGCCTTTCTCTCCTGAAGATCGGAAACGATCAGAGCTTCGTCAAGAAGGGCGTCCACTTCGGGGCTGTTGAATCCCTGGCCGTTACCGAGAGCACCGATTTCGGAACTGTGGAACATCTTGTTCAGGAAGAAGAAGGGGTCGGGATACCAGGTCCAGGACATGCCGTACATATCGGCCTTACCGCTGGAAGCCACTTCGCTGAAGGTTCCCCATTCGGTGGTCTTGATGTCCAGGTCGATATTGAGGTTCTTCTTGAGGTAAGCCTGAATGATGGTGGTCATCTTCACACGGGCGGGCTTGTTGGTTACGTAGACGGACAGGGTGAAACCGCCGTCGGGGTATCCGGCCTCGGCCAGAAGTTTCTTGGCTCCTTCCGGATCGTACGCGGGAATGAGAGATTCCAGGGAAGCGTCGTAGCCCCAGGATCCGGGAGGAAGGGGAAGGTAGGCTCTTTGGGCTTCGCCGTTGGGATAGATTCCCTTGAGCATCGTGTCGATGTCGATAGCCTTGATGATGGCTTCACGGACACGGATGTCGGCGGTGGGGCCGTGCATCAGGTTCATGTAAAGGTAAGCCACGTGGAGACCGGGAACTTCCTGGATATCCAGAGCGGGGTTCTCTTGGACGAGCTGAACGTTCTCTCCGCCCAGGTCGGTGGCCACGTCGATTTCGCCGCTTCTCAGGGCGTTGATCATCTGGTTCTGATCGGAGATGAACTTGAAAACGACGCCGTCGAGGTTGGCCTTGGGGCCCCAGTAGTTGTCGTGGCGGACGAGGATGGCTTCCTGGTCGTTCTTGAAATCCTGGAGAGCGAAGGGACCGGTTCCGACAAGGTGAGTGTTAAAGCTGTCTCCCCATCCTTCCACATCTTCCGGGGAAACGATAACGTTGCCCGCGTCGGTCAGAACCGTCAGGAAAGCGGCGTTGGGGGTGTCGAGGATACATTTAACGGTATATTTGTCTACCACTTCGGCGGATACGAGCATGCTTAGTCTGTTCATGGCGGACTGTTTGGCCGAACGTTCAAGAGAGTAGGCCACATCTTCGGCAGTCATGTTCTTGCCGTCCTGGTATGCGCTTTTCTGGAAGTAAGCGTCCTCTCTGAGTTTAAAGGTGTATTCCGTACCGTCTTCGCTTACCGTCCAGCTTTCGGCCAGGGCGGGAACGATGTCGGAAAGATCCTTGTTGTAAGCGACTACCGTATCGGCAACGCTTCTGATGATGTTGCTTTCGTAGACGCCGGTGTACTTGATGGGATCCAGATTCTTAGGAACCGATGCCAGAGCCAGGGTGAGTACGTTACCCCGGCCTTTTCTGGAAATACTGTCGGCCTGGGCCGCGGAATCGCCTTCCCCTGCGCCGTTGGCGTACAGGGAAGCGAAACTAAGAATGGCAGTGAGAATTAACATTCCTACTTTCTTCATTTCTTACTCCTATTATAATAGTTTGGGGCATATGCCCCGGATATCAAGAGAGAGAATTGGTATTTTTTCTCCTATGATATGAATGAAAGAGATATTGCCGTAAAAAAAAACTTAGAACAATGTGCAATTGCCTATTCCCTGGGCGACAATGAAATGGGGCAAAAGCTTCCTCCGCGATTCAATAAAATGATATTTGCTTAAAATCCGAAGAATATCTCTCTAGAAGGGATTGATTCCCCCGCCGTTCAATTAATAACAGCCTCAGGAGATAGTCTTATGGGATATTCGGAATGTGCAAATGCTTAATAAAATCCGTGATAATTTTGGCGAAACGGCAATGGTTTGCCGTTAAGTTAGGGCGGATATCCCTAGGAAAGGAGGGGGGAAGAGTCATGAATCATGGAAAAATCCCTCCTCCTTATCCCCGGGAGAATCCTCTCCTGCCGTATGTCCCGGGGATATAAGTGGCAACTGCACATTGCATAAATATTCCCGATTGACAATATTTAAGCCATGAAACTTGGAATACTGACCATCGGTCAATCCCCGAGAGTCGACTTGACGAAGGATATCCTGCCTCTTCTGAAGGAAGGGACGGAAGTCGTAGAGAGGGGAGCTTTGGATAATCTGGACAGGGCGGCTGTGGAGAAACTGGCCCCCGTCGAAGAAGGGCATCTCCTCGTGACCCGCATGAAGGACGGCTCCCAGGTCAGGCTGGCGGAGGAGAAGCTGCTCCCTCTCATGCAGGAGGGGATCGACTTTCTGGAAGGGAAGGGATGTTCCATCATCCTCCTTCTGTGTACCGGAGAGTTTCCTCCCTTCAGGCACAGCGCCCTTCTTATCCGGCCGCAGGAACTGCTGAATCAGGTCGTCGGTCTTATAGCCGACGGACTTCCCCTGGGCGTGATGGTTCCCGACAGCAGACAGATCTCCCAGGCTCGGATGCGCTGGGAGGGAAAAACCGCCCGTCTTTCCCTTGCGTCCGGTTCTCCCTACCTGGATAGGGAAGGGATCAGAGATGCGGGGTTCCGGCTGAAAGAAGCGTCACCCTCTCTGATTTTTCTGGATTGCATGGGCTACACCGTTGAGATGAAGAAAATTGTTGAGAAGATAACCGGAGCCCGGGTCATTCTTCCCCGAACGCTGATAATAAGAATTATCAATGAACTGCTGGAGTCAGACCGGCAGGATGAAAAATAGCAGGGAGTGCCGGGATATGTCCCGGCTGTCCCGAATACTGATAAATCAAAAATATAAAATAAGGAATTGACATGCTAATCAAACAGGTAATCGAATTATTTGATCTTCTGGACAGCCCCTCGGCCAGCGGAAACATTATAAAGGATTTTTTCCAGACCCGGGATATCAATGACGTGACTATCACCGAATTGAAGGGATCCAAAGGAACGACAGACTGCATCAAAGTCGTTATTAATGGCAAGAACGGCCGCAGTTCCGGCGGATCGGTTCCCACGCTGGGGATTATCGGCCGTCTGGGAGGGCTGGGTGCCCGTCCCGAGATGATCGGTTTTGTATCCGATGGAGACGGGGCTCTGGCGGCTCTGGCGGCGGCTCTCAAGCTGGGCGAGATGCACAGCCGCGGCGATATCCTGGAGGGTGATGTCATCATCACGACCCATATCTGCCCCGATGCCCCGACCCTGGAGCACTATCCCGTTCCCTTCATGAACTCTCCCATCAGCATGGATCAGATGAATGAAGAGGAGATTGACCCCGCCATGGAAATGATCCTCTCCATTGATACGACCAAGGGAAACGAAATCATCAATGTAAACGGCATCGCCCTTTCGCCCACGGTGAAGGAAGGATATATTCTTCCCGTCAGTTATGATCTTCTCAATGTCATGAAAAGGGTAACCGGTTCGAAACCGGACGTTTTCGCCCTCTCTACCCAGGATATTACCCCCTACAGCAACGAAATGCCCCACGTAAACAGCATTCTCCAGCCGGCGACGGCGACCAAAGCCCCAGTCGTCGGAGTGGCGGTAACCACGGAAAGTCCCGTTGCGGGATGTGCCACGGGGGCCACCAGCTTCATCAGCGTTGAACAGGCGGCCCGTTTTGTCGTGGAAGTGGCAAAGGATATCAGCAAGGGAATCTGCTCCTTCTACAGCGAAGACAACTTCCGGGAACTGATCTCCCGCTACGGCTCAATGGAACATTTGAGCAACCCCGGTAAATAGTTCTCTCCAGAGACTTCCTTCCCTTTTGTTGACGGGGAGGGGAGTCTCTTTTTTTTTCTCAGGACTCCACGGAATAGATTAGGTCCAGTTTTAATCCCAGCTGCATTACCAGAATGCCTTCCTGGCTTTTCAGGTCCAGGCTGGTAAGAGATTTGATCTTCTCCATCCGCTGGTACAGGGTGTTTCTGTGGATCCCCAGCTCTTCGGATGCTTCGGATATGTGAAACTCCTTCCTGGCCAGAATATCCATGGTCTTCAGCAGATTCTCATTGTATTCGGCATCGTTCTTTCTCAAAGTCAGAATCGTGTTGTTATAGAGCCTCTGAAGAATCGGATTATCCTTCTGCCCGATAAGGAAGTGGTAGAGGAGCAGATCGTTGAAGGTGAGGAATTTCTTGCTGTGGGGAAAGAGGGACTGACCGACCCGCAGGCTGAACAGGGCGTCCTGGTAAGCCATGCGGAGGTCAAACAGATCCTGGTAGGCCCGACTGTTTCCGACGACGCACTCCAGCTGGGGATAATTCCTCTCAATTCTGTCCATCAGGGCGAATACCCGGTTGGCGGCAGTGGCATCGCTCTCATCGCCCTTCTCGTGGATGGAGATGACCTGCTCCTGGTCAAAGAGAAAATAGTTGTCCGGAAAAGCCTTCTCGCACAGATGGATAATCACATCGGGGTTATGGACGGACCTGTTGAAGTTCCTCAGCTTCAGAATCCAGATATACCGTAATCCCTCAAAGGGAATATGGTAGATGTCGCACTCCTTCTTGACCCCGTCCCTGTGGGAAATCAGCCCGTAGATGATGCTCATGAGGAATTCGCTTTTTTTCTTCTTCTCCTGCACGGGCAGACGGGAATCGCCGATGCGCGCCATGAGAAGATAGGGCCTGAGCAGTTTCCGCTGCAGGATATCGGGAGCCATATTCGTCGGGAGAGCCTGGAAGAACACATAACCCGAAACGTGTCCGTAGGACATCATAACGTAGCCGTACCATCTGCTTGTATCATGATGAAAGAGTATTTCCTCCGTGCCTGTACCCGAAAAGGAGAGTTCGTTGTCCAGATGGACCGACCAGTCCTGGAAGGGAATGGACAGGGGCCTGTTGACCCTCGTGTCGGTTAAGAGCCTCTTGTCCTGCCCCAGGATTATCAGGTCAATTCCTGTAACGGCCATGACAAGGGAGCAGGTATTGACCAGGTTGAAATGGGAGCTGCCGCTCAGGTTGTTCAGCGACTCCTTCAGTTCATCGAAGAGGGAGTCCGGATCATCGGGATCGATTAACTCTTCCGGAGTGGAGGCAAAGCGCAAGGCTGAGCGGAAGGGCTGTAATATTTTCTCAATCTCATCCTGCCTTTCCGGCTGGACATTGACAATGACGGTGGATCTGATCTCTTTGATCTTGAAGAATTCCATGGCGGAAAGCAGCTCTTTCCCTGTGAAGAAGAGGGGGAAAAGGCAGACGCTGCAGGAGGGGGTCAGACGATTGAGATCGGCCGGGGTAAAAACGATCCGGATATCTTTTTTGGGAATAAACGGTCTGTGGCTCTCCTCGGTACTCATAACTATAGTTTACGGGAAAAATCCCGGCTGTTCTACTGCAATTCAGGGAAAAATGTCCTATCGCAGGAACTGGGGCGCATCCCGGGAATAAATCCGGCGGTCCCTTCGTTATACGGTCCGCTCTTCGCCTGGGGGAAAAGAACGCGCTGTCCCCTCAGTTCTTCCTGAATATCCCTTCCGCGGCCCTTTTCTCCACCACATTGAGAACCAGGGGCTGGGAGAGATCATCCTGGCTCTGCTGCCAGGTGACATAATACTTATCCCCGAATTCCAATACGTCCGCGTATCGGCTCGTTCTCATGCCCATGGGGCTCAGGAAAGAAGGTTTGTATCGGGAAATCCTTTCGAAGGTGGTCACATCCTCGTTTGAGATAACGGCGAGTCCTCCGATCTCTTCGCAGGAGAATCCCCGCGGCCTTTTCACGGCGCCGGCATGTTCGTCCAGCTGTCTGAGCGATTCCCCGCCGTCATAAAAGAGGGCGGTGATTTTTTCATCCGATTCAACGGGGAGATCAATCAGGGAGGTCCCCCGGGTGATGGCCACATCCCAGGTATTGCCCCGGGGGAAAATGTTGTATGACGCCCTTCGGAACTTCTTCTCTCCCCGGGGACGCACCATGAACCCCGTATCGGAGGAGCTCCAGCAGAAGGGGTGATGGCAGAAGAGAAGCCAGGTGTCTCCGTTCTCGCAGTCATAGACGAAGGGGTCTTTCACATTGATGGTGGTGAGATCTTCGCTGCGATGGATTTCTCTGACCGGGGAGTTCTGGAGCTTCTCAACGGAGGGGGCGGATTTATAATCGATGCTCCATATACCCGTTCCCGGTTTCAGGTAATCGGCGAACTCCCCCGTATAGACGCGTCCCTTCTTCTCTGTGGAGATGAACAGTTCCACGTCTCCTCCCGCCGTTCTGTGCAGGGCGCATCCTTCTATGGAGAGCACTTCCAGATCACCCACGTTCAGGTCTGCCTTGTTCATGGATACGACTTTTTTCCAGTTCTTCCCTTCGTCGTCCGATCGCCAGATGGCCAGTTCGCAGCCCCTGGTTCCCAGTTTCACTCCCGTTCGGGAATCACCGCCGCTGCGGTAGCGGCCGCAGACGTAAAGACTGCCTTTCCACTCTATCATGTTGCCGCCTCCGAACCAGAAGCCGCTCTTCTGTTCCTGGGCGGGAATGATGACAGAAGCCTTTTCCTGGTCCATCAGCAAAGCGCCGAACTGTTCTATCTTCTCTGTCAGCTGTTTGTCTATCATATAGAAAAAATCTCCTTGTCTTAATGCGTCGTATAGCGATATATTACACCGCGATATAATAAGGAGTCAAGAAGTAAATGAAAGAATGAAACTTATTTAATATCTCATATATATAGATATACTGTCATTTATACAAAAATGAACGTTTGAAGAAAGGGCGTAAAAAAAATTGACAGATAATTTATAGAGGTATAATATGTAATGGTGCGATATAAAGAGAAGATCGACTTTTCAGAGTATGATTTTTTCAAGGGAGGATCGATTTGAAATCATCGGCGACAGCCCCTGAACTGGGAAGGACTGTATCACTATCCCGAAGAAATAAGGTGCGAATCAACCTGTGGTGCTGGGCCTTTCTGCTGCCCGCCTTGGTGATGTATGTCCTTTTCCAGGGATGGCCCATTGCGGCAAGCGTCTACTACTCTTTTCTTGACTGGTCAGGCCTCACCACGGCTACGGAGTGGGTGGGACTGGATAACTACTTCAATCTATTCAGGGATGAGCAATTCTGGAATGCCTTCGCCATCAGCTTTAAATACGCTCTCCTTTTTGTACCCGTCATGCTGGTCGTTTCTCTTCTTTTCGCCTATGTTCTTAACAAGACAACCCTGAAGGGGCGGCGGATTTACCGTACCCTCTATTTTGTTCCCGTCATAACGACACCGGCCATCGTGGGTATCGTTATGGTTTTCATCTGGAGTGTACAGGGACCCGTCAATTTTATCTTCATGCAGAGTGGTCTCTTCGAGAGGCCCCTGAACTTCCTGGGGACCAGCAGCACCGCCCTGGGGACGGTTCTCTTCATTTCCATCTGGAAAAACATGGGAATCTATATGATTTACTGGCTGGCCGGACTACAGAGCGTGCCCCGGGAGGTCATTGAAGCGGCCACTATCGACGGAGCGTCGGAGAGACGGATTTTCTATTCCATCATTATGCCTCTCATCAAGCCCATCGCGGGTGTGATCGCCATTCTCTGTTTCATTAACGCCCTGAAGGTTTTCGATATCATCAAGACCATGACCGACGGCGGACCCTTCTATTCGACCGATGTGGTGGCCACCTTCATCTACAGGACGGCTTTCTCCAGTGAGATTGGCCTTCCCCGGCTGGGGTATGCCAGCGCCGGGGCTACCGTTTTCGGGCTTGTTGTCATATTAGTCGGGCTGCTCACCAATACGGTGAAGAATCGCCTCGAATCGAGCAGGATGATATAAAAAATGGGGAGTGTCGCTTTGTCAAATGTCAAGATGAAAATAAGATCGGGAAAGGGTGCCTCATTGCTGTCTATGAAAAGCCTGAGGGGCCTTCTGGCCCATGGGATTCTCATCTCTCTGGCCCTGATGTGGATCTACCCCTTTGTCTGGATGATTACGGCATCCTTCAAATCTCAAAAGGAGTTTTTCGGGAGTAAGCTGAAGCTTCTGCCCGCTGCACCTACTTTTGAGAATATTCTGAGGGTATGGAACATGGATAATTTTTCCATTTACTTCCTGAATACGGTTATCGTGACCGTGTCGGTTGTCTTTATTGTTCTGGCCATCACGGCTATGGCCGGTTATGTCTTCGGACGGTATAATTTCATCGGAAGGAAGATTATACTCCTTATTTTCATATCCAGCATCACGATCCCCATGATCAGCACGATGATCCCCGTATACGAGATCGTCAGGAAGATGGGGCTTATAGGCACGCGAACGGGATTGATCCTGGCTTCCGCGGGGGGTGCCCATGTCATATTCCTCCTGCTCTTCATGTCCTATTTCCGCCAGCTCCCCAAAGCTCTGGAGGAGGCGGCCATGATGGACGGTTGCAATTTCTGGCAGGTTTTCCGCCACGCCATGTTCCCCCTTGCCAAGCCGATCGCCACGACGGTCATCATCATGGAATCGGTCTGGACCTGGAACGATTTCCTACGACCCCTTGTCCTGACTCTTAACAATCCCTCCGCACGGACACTCGCCGTGGGACTCTATGCGTTCAAGGGGGAGAATATCATTGACTGGACCGGCATCGCTGCGGGGGGGACCATTGCCATCGTGCCCGTCATCATACTGTTCATCTCCCTTCAGAAGTACTTCGTCGACGGCGTGGCCGGAGCTGTGAAGAGTTAAAGGGCTCTCTTTTGCATCTTGAATCCGGTACTGAGCTGTACATGTCAAAAATTAAGAACATAGGAAAATATAATAGGGTGTGCACTTTTCCGCGGCAGAGCGGGGAAATTGTATAAAAGTTTATTTTTGGAGGAAATTTTATGAAAAAATTTTTGTTGGCCCTGTTGGCCGGAATTCTGATTATCGGTTTTCTGCCGGCGAACGGATCAAAGGAGGACAGCGGTACGGAGGGAAAAACCGTCCTGAGAGTGATAGACTGGAGCGACAGTACCGCTGAATATAAAAAACAGTTCAACGAGCAGTATATGGCGGATCATCCGGATATTATCATCGAATATACCGTTATGACGATCGATCAGTTCAAGACGTCTGTCATCAATTCGATTAAATCCGGAGGGGCTCCCGATCTTTTCCCCTATCCGGTGGGATTCAATCTTCCCATGGCCGTTTCCGAAGACTGGTTTACCCCTTTGAACGATCTGGTCCCCTCTGATTTCTGGGACACCGTGGATCCCGGCGCCGTTGCCGAAGGAGTCGGTTCCATGGACGGGAACTATTATGTTCTTCCCGAAGTGGCTCCTCTGTCGAACGAACTCATTTTCTATAACCAGGATGTACTCGATGCCGCGGGCATTAAAAAGCTCCCCGCGACCTACTCGGAATTCCTTGATGTCAACAGGAGAATCTCCGAGGCGGGCAAGGGGCAATATTACGGATTTATCGAAGGGGGGAAGCAGGTTAACCGGCTCTACGGGCTTGTCGCCGGCTTCTCCAATGTGGCGGGGGGCAGACTTCCCCCCTTCAATTACGCTCTGACCCATAACGGTCGGATAAGCTATGACACTCCCGCCGTTCTGGGCGCCTTCGCTCTCTTCGATCAGCTTTTCAAAGATGGATCGGTACATCCCGATTCCATCAATATATCCGCTCCCGAGGCACGGGAGTATTTCGCCCAGGGGCAGGCGGCCTTCATTATGCAGGGAATCTGGTGTATCGGTATCTGGGAAAAGACCCATCCCGAGATGAATTTCGGCGTTATGCCCGTTCCCAAGCCCGACGGGGGAGCCTCCGGGAAGCTTTATCTGCCCCATTATAACGGATGGATGGGTGTTTACAGCCAGTCCCAGCACCCCAGGGAAGCGGCGGAGTATCTTATCGCTTCCTATAACTACGGCAGCGACGCCTATCATTATCAGGACGATCTGACGGCCAAGGGGGGGCAGATCTCCATCATCAAGGGCGTTGCCGAGAAAAATCTGACCAACCCCCGGGTCAGGCAGTATTACGAAACGTCGAAAGCAGAGGCGGTTATCTACCCCAAAGCCGCGTCACGGGATCCGAAGGCCTATGATTTCTACAGCGAGGTCGTGGATGTACAGCCCAGCGCGGGTATCATTCTTCAGGGTGTTCTCTCAGGCAGTATCCCCGATTACGAGGCAGAATTGACGAAACTCTCCGATAAGCTCACAGCCGAATGGAAAAGAGCTTCCGAGGCCATCGGTCTGGATTTCGGTGTTTTCGAGTTTCCCAACTGGGATCCCATGGTCAACTATACCAATGAGGATTACGGGGAACTGAAATAATCCGGTGTCCGGGCGGGGAGCGGAACCGGAAAAGCGGAAGCCGTTCCCTTTTGCCTATTTACCTGACGATTATTGCGGGACAGGTCCAAAAAGTATATGATGGATTTACAGCTTAGAAGAAAAGGCGAGTACAGGAAAGCAGCGGCAAAGGGATGATTGATAACGAACGAAAGATTCTGCATGTGATAGCCCGGAACGGGAGCATGACCAAAAAGGAGATAGCCGATTCACTGAATCTCAGCTGGGCGACCGTTGTGAAGATAACCAAGCGGCTGGAGCAGTCCGGGTATATCAAGTTCTCCGGCAGGCCGGAACGAAAGAATGTCCAGGGAGTGGATTCGGCCGTTTTCGCATTGAAAAGGAACAATCCCACCGCTATCGGCATCGATCTGGGATATAGCGAGACAAGTATCATCGTATCCAATCTGAGCGATCAGATCCTCTATCAGAAAACCCTTTCCAATCCTACTCTGTCGACGGTGGAGGATATAGCTTCCTTTCTGGAGTCCTGTATCGAAGAGACTCTGGAGGCGAATAGGGAAGGGTGGGAAATCCACGGTGTGGGGATCGGAGCGCCTGCCTTCCTCCTTCCCGATAAAAGGGATATTTACCCCCCCCTGCAGGAAATCCTGAACGACAGGTTCCATCTGCCGATTCATATCGACAGCAGCGTGAGAGGATTTGCCCTCTATAAGCGTTTCAAGCATAACATAGAGGGCGATTATGTCGTGTTGACCGTACGGACCGGTATCGGACTGGGAATAATTCTCAATAACAGCCTTTACCGGGGCGAATCCCATATGGCGGGCGAGATCAGCCATACCTTTATACCCGGTCTTGAAGGACTGTGCCGCTGCGGCCAGACGGGCTGTCTGGAAACGGGGCTGAACTATCATATCCTGTCGGAAGATTATTACAGGATCGCCGCCGAAGCGGGGGAGCCGGTCAATGTTCCCAATCCTCCCGCCGTCCTGATGAAACTGGCCGCCGAAGGGATTCCCCAGGCCAGGGAAATACTGGAGCGGCGGAGCGGGATCCTGGCCAGGGCCATCATGCCCCTGCTTCTGATTCTTAACATCTCACGGATTACCATTGCGGGGCAGTTCGGGGACGGGGGCGCTCTGTTCGCCAATATGGTGGATAAAGCCCTCTCTGAGATGCTTTCTTTGAGAATCGATCACAAAATAAATTATGAAAAACTGGAAGTGCTGGATTTCGCCATTGGGGCCTCCCATATGGTTTTAGAGAAGTTTATTTACTGATGGAAGCCGTTCGAAATAAGGGACGGAGTCGTTGGGGGATAATATATCGTCAGACAATATATTATCCCGCTATATAAAAATGGAGAGAAGATGGAAATATACAAAAATCCCGGGGAGCCCCTGGAAAAGAGAGTCAGTGATCTTCTGGGCCGTATGACACTGGAAGAGAAGGTCGCTCAGTTGAGCGCCTGTCTGCCGCAGATGCTTCTGAAAGGGGGAGAGGTCTCCGAAGAGCTGCTGATGCGGTATGCGGGTGAGGGGCTTGGTCGTATCCCCCAGTTTCCCATGCCCTTCCATAAGGATGCTTATCAGATAGGAAAAGCCTATAATGCGGTTCAGAAGTATGCCGTGGAAAAGACCCGGCTCGGTATACCCGTTATGGCGCAGGTGGAGTGTCTGAACGGCGTGGTGGCCGTGGATGCCACTGCTTTCCCGTCTCCTATTGCTTTAGCTTCCTCCTGGGAGCCGGAGGCAGTCCGCACCATGGGGCATGTCATCGGGCGGCAGATGAGAGCCATGGTGAACGGCGCCAACGCCCTGGCTCCGGTGGTGGACCTGGCCCGGGATGCCCGATGGGGACGGGTTTATGAGACTTTCGGGGAGAGTTCCTATATGAATGCCCAGTTCGGAATGGCCATGGTCAGGGGGCTCCAGCATGACGGGGATCTGACCCGGGGAGTCCAGTCCTGCGCGAAGCATTTTCTAGGTTACAGCACGACCCAGGGCGGACTCAACAGCGCTCCCGTCATGGCCGGAACCCGGGAAATATACGAGGATTTCGGGAAACCCTTTGAAGCGATGATCAGAAAAGCATCCCTTCAGAGCATCATGTGCACCTACAGCGAAATCGACGGTAGGCCGGTGAGTTTCTCTCCCGAGATCCTCCGGGACCTCCTCAGGGGAAGAATGGGCTTCACCGGTTCTGCCATATGCGACGGCGGCTCCATTGAACGGGCCTGCTTTACCCAGCATGCCGCCGCTGATCTAAAGGAAGCGGCCGTCCTGGCCCTCAAGGCGGGTCTTGATGCGGACGCCCCCCGGACGGAAGCTTTCATCTTTCTTCCCGAAGCGGTGAGGGAGGGTTTGGTCGAAGAGTCCTATGTGGATGAAGCCTGCGCCCGGGTTCTCAGACAGAAATTTCAGCTGGGGCTGTTTGAATCTCCCTATGTCGATACGGAGGCTTTAAAAACTACCATCAGCACGGAAGAGGACAGGGCTCTTTCTTTGGAGCTGAGCCGGAAGAGCCTCATCCTTCTTAAAAATGACAAAAATATCCTGCCCTTGAAGAAGGATGGGAAAACCCTGGCTGTCATCGGTCCCCACGGCGACAGCATCATCGATTTATTCGGGGGATACACCTTTCCCTCCATGCTGGAAGCCGTTACAGACAAGGAAAGCGGCTTCAGCATGCTGGGAGTGAACGAAGCCCTGGCCGGTGTCGGCGGAGAACAGAAAGAAGGGGTTATTCCCCCCACGGCGGTAGACGGCTACTGCCGGTCGAAATACGGAGTCATGAGCCTGGCCGGGGAGATGGAGAGGAGAGCCGGCGGAAAAGTCCTCTATGCGAAGGGCTGCCAAATCGATGATGAGGATACTTCCCTGTTCGATGAAGCTCTCGGGACCGCGCAGGAATCGGATATAATCATCATGACCCTGGGAGGGAAGTCGGGGTGGACCAATAGGGCAACCAGCGGCGAGGGCCGGGACCGGACGAGCCTGGATCTCCCCGGAGTGCAGGAGGAGCTGTTCAAACGTGTGAAGGCCCTGGGAAAACCGGTGGTTCTCGTCCTTTTCCACGGGCGCCCCCTTTCCATCAACAGGGCGTCAGAGGAGGCGGATGCCATTCTGGATGTCTGGTTCCCCGGTCCTCACGGAGGGCAGGCTATCGCCGAGGCCCTGTTCGGTGAGATCAATCCGGGGGGCAAACTGCCCATCTCCATTCCCCGGTCCTCCGGCCAGTGCCCCCTCTATCACGACCATAAATGGGGTGCCGGATACAGGCGGGACACGGGAGGCGCCATCGGTCTCGAGAAGCTATTCGGCGGGGGCTATACAGACATACCCAGCGATCCCCTCTACCATTTCGGCTACGGGCTGAGCTATACGGACTTTGCCTATCCCCGGGCGGAGATCTCCTCCGAGGAAGTACCCAGCGACGGTTCGGCGACTCTTACGGCGGTCGTGGAGAATATCGGCGATGTCACAGGCGACGAGGTTGTTCAGTTTTATATCCGTGACAGGGAGGCCCGGGTCACGAGGCCTGTCATGGAACTGGTCGGCTTCACGCGCGTGACTCTTGCCCCCGGTGATAAATGCGAAGTCTCCCTGGAACTTTCCATGGCCCAGCTAGGCTTTCTCAATGAGGACCGGGAATTCGTCGTGGAACCGGGGAATATGGATATCATGGTCGGTTCCGCCTCAAACCGGATCCACCATACACTGCGCTTCGTCATAACCGGAGAGAAGAGAAACTTGGCCGGTATCTGCGCCTATTCGTCCGTTCCGGCCGTGAAATACTTGTAGAATTACAGAATAAAGGAGAATCCCCTATGAAAATCGTCTATTTTGATCTGGATACGCTCAGGCCCGACCATCTCGGCTGTTACGGCTACCACAGGAACACATCGCCCCATATCGACGCCATCGCCTCGGAGGGGATCCGATTTAATAATTACTATGCCTCCGACGCACCCTGCCTTCCCTCCCGGGCGGCCATGATGTCCGGGCGGTTCGGCATTCATACGGGCGTTGTCAACCACAGCGGCACGGCGGCGGATATGAGAGCCCAGGGACCCGGTCGGGGCTTCCAGGACGAATTGGGCCATAACTCCCTCCCCGCGTTTTTGAACAGGGATCTGGGGCTTCATACCTGTTACATCGGCGGGTTCGGCGCCCGCCACTCCAGCTGGACTTTCTACGCGGGGTTCCGGGAGATCCACGATACGGGAATGGGGGGGATGGAATCGGCGGAGGATGTCACCCCCTACGTCATGGACTGGATAGACCGGAACAAGGGCAGGGAGGACTGGTACCTTCATATCAACTACTGGGATCCCCACACGCCCTACCGGGTGCCGGAAAAGTTCGGCAATCCCTTTGAACATGACCCGCTGCCCGAATGGTTCGATCAGGAACTTATCGACGAGCATATGAAGATGGGCGGTCCCCATACGATACAGGATATCAGCATGTACGACGACGCGGTCAGGCCCGAATTTCCCCGCCAGCCCGGCCATGTTACCAATATGGAGGAGATGAGGGAGCTGATCGACGGTTACGACTGCGGCATCCGCTATATGGACGGGCATATAGGCAAAGTGCTGGAAGCCTTTGAAAAGCAGGGAATCAAGGATGATCTCGTTATTATTGTCAGCTCCGATCACGGGGAGAATTTCGGTGAACTGGGCATGTATGCCGAGCACGGCACGGCGGACAACATCTGCCACCGCATTCCCATGATCATCCGCTGGCCGGGAAAAACCGCCGCCGGCGCCGTAGACAAAGGGCTCCATTATAATCTGGATTTTCTCCCCACCCTGGCCGAATTGACCGGACGGGATAGCCGGAGCAGCTGGGAAGGGGCCAGTTACGCCCCCTCCCTGACCAGGGGTGAGGACACGGGCCGGGACGAGCTTATCCTGGGGCAGTTCGCCCACGGCTGCCAAAGGAGTGTACGCTGGGACAGATGGATCTATCTGCGGACCTGGCACGACGGATATCACCGCTTCGAGGGAGAAATGCTTTTCGATCTGGAGGAGGACCCCCACGAGCGGTTCAATCTGGCCGAATCCCGCCCCGATCTGGTGAAAACCGCAAGAGAGAAATACGAGGCCTGGCATACTGACATGATGGAGAGTATGCCCTTCGCCGACAAGAAGGATCCCATGGAGTATGTTATGAAGGAGCTCCCCTGCCACTGCCGGTACGATCTGGAGAAATACGCCCGCCGGCTGGAGGCAACAGGACGGGAAGAGGAGGCGGAAAGGCTCAGAAGGGAGTTCCCCGAACAGTTCTCCTGAGATTCCGTCCGCCCGGATCTCGGAAGAGGTGACGTCGTGATGGAGGGAGTCTCTTCCGAGACTCCCTCATGAAATCCTTTACAATATGGGGATATGCCCTTATCATTTTTACTGACCAAATCTTGTTTTAACCGGGATTCAGGTCGCCGGAGGCATGGTATTGCTTGTTCCAAAATGGGGCCGCTATTATATGTTCCTGCTCATGGGCATCCTCTTTCTCTTTTTTCCCTATTATCTGCTTCAGGCTTTGCATGTTTCCAGAAATCTTGTTGATTCTGAAATCCCCATATCCCGCCGAAACGGCCTCCTGGCTATTCTTTTTTCTCTTATCCTGGTCATGGTCAATAATATCCATCTCATCCTCCGCCTGTTTCTCAAAAAGGATTTTGAAAGAAAGAATGAGTGGCACTCCCTACCGTTTCTTTCGATTTTCCTGTTACTGATCTGTTCGGCCATAACTCCCTTCACCGACAGTTTCCCCTATGTCTGTCTCCTTAATATATTTCTGATTCTCTCCCTGGCATTTACCTTTTCCTTTTCCCTGATTCTCGGATCGGCCGTCGCCTTCTTTTTTATTCTTTTCGAGAAAGGCATGGACCACTCCTATCTTTTTCTGATCTGCTTTTATTTTCTTTTCATTCAAATCCGCTTTTTCATATTTGAGAAATCCTCCCAGGTGCTGTTTTCCTCCTTTGAAAAGGCCAAGTGGGCGGCCGCCGAGCTTTCCACCCTGACTCAGAGAATCACGAATTTCCGGGAAGTGGAAATGGCCAATGCCCGGGAAGCGGAACGGGTCCGCCTTTCCAGGGAGATCCATGATACGGTGGGGTATTCCCTCACGGCAATTCAGGTCCAGCTGAACGCGCTCCATGATCTGAAGGGAGAGGAACTCTATCATAAGGTGAGGGTGCTGGAGAATCTGACGCGGATGACTCTGCGCGAAACGCGGCTCATGGTTAAGGGGATGCGAAAGGCCAGAACCGTCCCCAGGGTGAACGACTGGCTGGATGAGATCAATACGCTCATGAGAACCTTTTCCGGCTGTACCGGGCTGAGGATTAATTTATCCAGCGACGAGCCTATTTCCCTGCCGGGGAAGGAGGGGGAAATGCTCTATCACTGTATTCAGGAGGGGATTACCAATGCCTACCGTCACGGCAGCGCCAGTTACGTTTCCATCCATCTCAAGGTCAAGCGGGAGAAAAATCTGCTGCTGGTGAAGATTGCCGACAACGGTATCGGCTGCGATAACCCGGTCCCCGGTTCAGGGCTGACAGGAATGAGAGAACGGGTCGAGTCCCTGGGGGGATGCCTGATCGTTAACAACAGGGAGAAGATGTTTTCCCTCTACATAGATATCCCCTTTGAGGAGGAGAAAGCCCGATGATTAATATTGTTATAGCCGATGACCATCCTATCTTTCTGGAGGGGATCTCCTCCGTCATTCAATCGAGATATAGGGATATTCATATCGTGGGAATGGGGGGAGACGGATATGAAGCGGTAGACGCCTATGTGCGGCACAGACCGGATGTCGTGCTTCTGGATATCCGCATGCCCCGGAAAAACGGCATCGAGGCGGCCAAGGAGATAAGGGCGATTGATCCCAAGGCGAAAATAATGATATTGACCACCTTTGACGAACAGCATCTGATTGAAGAGCTGTTCGCCTACGGCATCAACGGGTATGTCCTCAAGGAAACTCCCCTGGACGAGGTCGTCATGGATATACGCCTGGTCAACAGCGGCCAGACGGCCATGAACAACCTCATTATGCAGAAGCTTTACAAAGGCCACGGCTCTGAGGAAGAGACGCGCTGCCAGTCGGGGGAGACGGGAGGGCTGAACTCCAACCAGTTAAGGAAGCATCCCCAGCTGAAGGAGCTGGGCGTAAGGGAAATCCAGATTTTCATGATGATGCTCAACGGGAAACAAAACCCCGAAATCGCCTGCGAGCTCAACTTGAGCGAAGGCACGGTAAGGAATTACGTGCATACAATTTATAACGCCCTGGACGTACATAAAAGGTCCGCGGTCATAATCTGGGCCATTGAGCAGGGCATTCTATGACAGATATATGACAAATCTATGACATACTCCCATGATGTTCGGTACTGTGCGGTCTGATCATTCCCTTTTACAATTTTCCTATCTTATTGAAGGAAAAGAGGGCCGGGAATGTCAAATGCGCTGGAAGAATTCTCCAAAGAGAAAAAGAAATCAACCATACTCATTAAAAGTGTCAGGAAACACTGGCAGCTGTATCTTCTGCTCCTGTTTCCCCTGGTATGGCTCGCGGTTTTCAAGTACGCCCCTATGTACGGAGCCCAGATCGCCTTTCGCAATTTTTCCGTAAAAAAGGGGATCTGGGGCAGCCCCTGGGTCGGATTCACCCATTTTCAGCGTTTCTTCACCTCCCACCAGTTCTGGCGGCTCATCGGGAACACCCTGGGAATCAGCGTCTATCAGCTTATTGTCACCTTTCCCTTTCCCATTATATTGGCCATCTCCCTGAATGAAGTTAAAAACCGCACCTTCAAGAAGACCATGCAGATGGTGACCTACGCTCCCTATTTCATCTCCACGGTCGTTCTGGTTTCCATGATGATGCAGGTCCTTTCCCCCCATAACGGACTTATGGCCATGGTATACCGGCTCATGGAGAAGGACCCGGTCAATATCATGGGAGTCCCGGAATACTTCAAGTCACTTTATGTCTGGTCGAGCGCCTGGCAGTTCACCGGGTATACGGCCATCCTTTATCTGGCGGCCCTCTCTTCCATCGACCCCAGCCAGCACGAGGCAGCCATTATCGACGGGGCCATCAAGATCCAGAGAATCTGGTACATCGACATTCCCGGCATCATGCCGACGGTGGTGATACTGCTCATCCTCAACGTGGGCCAGATCATGAATATCGGCTTCGAGAAGGTCTACCTCATGCAGAATCCCCTGAATATGCGTACTTCCGACATCATAGCCACCTATGTCTACCGCATGGGGCTGGAGAGCGCCCAGTACAGCTTTTCCACGGCCGTGGGCATCTTCAATTCCGTAGTGAATCTGATTCTCCTCGTCTCGGTAAATAAAATCGCGACCAGGCTTTCCGGCAAAGGGCTTTGGTAGGAGGAACCCATGAATATTAGAGAAACCAGAAGCGACGTCATCTTCAACCATGTCAATACGACTCTCCTCATCCTGGGGTTCATCGTTATCGCCTATCCCCTGCTGTATATCGTCAGTTCTTCCTTCAGTTCCACCCAGGCTGTCATCTCGGGACAGGTCTGGCTTTTTCCCGTGGAACCCAGCCTGGACGGCTATAAAGCCATTTTCAAGCATGACGATGTGTGGTCGGGATATTTCAACAGCTTTTTCTATGCCCTGTTCGGAACGATCATCAATATCAGCTTTACCATCGCCGCCGCCTATCCCCTGTCCCGGAAGAATCTGGTGGGGAAGGGCCCCATCATCGCCCTGTTTGTTTTCACCATGATCTTCAACGGCGGTCTGATTCCCTATTACATGGTCATAAGGAATGTGGGAATCCTCAATACCCGCTGGGCCATGCTGCTTCCCCAGGCCATCCAGGTCTGGAATCTGATGATCGCCCTGACCTATTTCCGGCAGAACATACCCGAGGCCCTCTATGATGCGGCCGAGATTGACGGTGCATCCGACCTCTATGTTCTGACCCGCATCGTGATTCCCCTTTCGGGCCCTATTATCGCCGTTCTGGTGCTCTTCTATGCCGTGTATCACTGGAACAGTTATTTTGAAGCCATGATTTTCCTGAAGGAGGATCAGCTCTTTCCCCTGCAGATCATTCTCCGGAATATTCTCATCGAGAATCAGTTCGATCCCGAGATGTTCCAGGATATCGAGCGTATCAAGAGAATGCAGGGGTTGAGGGATCTTCTTAAGTATTCTCTTATCATAGTGGCCAGCCTGCCCGTTTTGATTATCTATCCCTTCGTACAGAAATATTTTATCCGCGGCGTTATGATAGGCGCCCTGAAGGGATGATCCCCTGTTCGGATTCCAGCCGATTCGTAGAGTCGGAATAAAATAGGAGGAAGTTTAATGAAAAAGATCGCTGTCGTGCTGATTCTTTGTCTGATGGGCGGCCTGTCCGTCTTCGGGAACGGGAAGGAGGAAGCCGGTTCGTCAAAGGGGTCGGTGGAAGTTAATCCCGCCGGAACCTTTCCCATTGTGGATGACAAGGTTACCCTGACTTTTTTCGCCCGGAAGAATTCCCAGGTCGAGGATCTGGAGACGAATGAATTCACCAGGTATTACGAGGAGAAGACCAATATCCATATTAATTGGGAACTGGCCCCCGAGAATGCCTATCACGAGAAGAAAAAGCTGTCCATCGTATCGGGCGATTATCCCGACGTCTTCTTCGGAACGAATATGAATGAATCGGAACAGCTGCAGTACGGTGTGAACGACGGTGTTTTCATTCCCCTTAACGATCTGATTGACAAGTACGGTGTGGAAATAAAGAAAATGTTTGACGAGGTGGACTATATCAAACCCTCCATCACGGCGCCGGACGGCCATATCTACGGACTTCCCCAGGTGAATGAATGCTACCACTGTATGTTCTCCCAGAAATTGTGGATAAACCGGTTCTGGCTGGAGAATCTGGGACTGGATATGCCCACCACGACCGATGAGTTCTATGAAGTCCTGAAAGCCTTCAAAGAGAAGGATCCCAACGGGAACGGCATCGCCGATGAAATCCCCCTCTCCGGTGCGGTGGATAACTGGCACACCAATATCGACGGTTTCATTATGAATGCCTTTACCTACAATAACTCCGAAGGTTTTACCTTCAGCCCCACCGATGCCAGGCTCATGGTGGATGCGAAAGGAAAGGTCTGGGCCCCCTATGTGACGGAAGAGTGGCGTGACGGCCTTCGCTATCTGAACAAGCTCTACCGGGAAGGACTGGTTGATCCCTCGGCCATGACCCAGCAGCAGACCGAGCTCCAGACCCTGGGCGAACATCCGGATGTACAGATTCTCGGCGCCGTCGCCTCCGGATGGTTCGGCGTTTTCACCAGCCTGGAAGGGGAGAACATGAAGGCCTACGCCGCCCTGCCTCCCCTCAAAGGCCCCAAGGGATTCCAGGCCTCCGCCTATTATCCCTACTCCTTCACCCACGGCGAGTTTGTTATCACCGACGCCTGTGAGAATCCCGCCGCCGCCCTGCGCTACGCCGACGACCTTTACAGTCTGGATAATGCCCTCCGCTATATTGAAGCGGGACGTCCCGGCGTGGAGTGGCGCGATGCCGAACCGGGCGAACTGGACCTGGAAGGCAAGCAGGCCAAGTGGGCCCGCCTGGAAACAACCTACAAGTACAACGAGATTCAGAATGTCCATTACTACCAGATGGGACCCAGCTGGCGTTCGGCCAATTACCGCCGCTCCTGGAGTTACGATCAGGATATGTACTCCTCCAACGGTTATGAAACCAGGCTTTTTGTCCAGAGCCAGACTTACGAGCCCTTCGCTCCTCCCTGGAATTTCATCTATCCCAAGGTGTTCCCCATCCCCGAGTACGTGGATGAGACATCCCAGCTGGTCACGGAAGTCAACGACTATCTGAACGAGACCATCGCCCGTTTCATATCCGGCGACATGGATGTGGAGCAGGACTGGGACAAATACCTGACGGAAATGGAAAGTGTCGGGCTGAGCCGTCTTATTGAACTCAAGCAGATGGCATACGACGCTCAGTACGGGGGCTGATTCTTCTCTCCGGATTTTAGTTTGCAGAGCCGGTTCTTACGGGAGCCGGCTCTTTTAGGGGAACGGGAGGTTTTTATGTTGGCGAAAAAAGATTATGAAGAGATGATCGATTCCACCAGGGATCGGAGAATGGCCTGGTGGAGGGAAGCCCGGTTCGGTATGTTTGTCCATTACGGGCTTCATACGCAGATAGGAAGGAACGAATGGGTCATGTCCCTGGAAAACATACCCATTGAAGAGTATGAGAAAATGGCCGATTCCTTTCTGCCCAAGCCGGGGGCGCCCGAAGAGTGGGCCGCTCTGGCGAAGAAGGCGGGCATGAAATACATGGTTCTCACCACGCGACACCACGAGGGTTTCAGCCTGTGGGATTCCAAAACTAACCCTTATAACTCGGTGAACTTCGGGGCAAAGAGGGATATCGTCAGGGAATTTGTGGAGGCCTGCCGAAAATACGACCTGAAAATCGGCTTTTACTCCTCCCTGATGGACTGGCATCACCCGGACGGATGGAAATGCGCCTTCGATCCCGAAGCCAGAAGACGGTTTAACCGGTATATATGGGATTTGAACACGGAGCTTCTGACCCAGTACGGGAAAATCGATATCCTGTGGTACGACGTGGCCCTTCCCATGGAGACCTGGGAAGGGTGGAATTCCCTGGCCATGAATCAGCATCTCCGGTCCCTTCAGCCCCATCTCATCATCAATGACCGGTCCCGCCTGGATGAGGATTTCGGAACACCCGAGGAGCATATCAAGGCATCGGACAGGGACTGGGAGGCGTGCATGACCTTTAACGGCATCAGCTGGGGCTACCTGGACAGCAGCCAGGCCCTGCCTTTCAGCTATAACGCCCCCCGCATTCTGAAAATGCTCAATACCTGCGCGGGGCAGGGGGGGAATCTGCTTTTGAATATCGGCCCCCGCCCGGACGGCTCCGTTCCCGAGGAAGCGGTGGAGCCTCTGATGCAGGTGGGAAGGTGGCTCGAGGAGAACGGGGAGGCGGTCTACGGCAGGCTGAACCGAAACGGAGGGTTCCTGAACGGGGAGTTCGGGGGAAACGGGGTCTGCTGGTCCACCTGCCGGGATAATTCGGTATATCTGTGGAATACCATCTGGCCCGATTCGGGAACCATGGGGATCGGAGGCTACAGGAAAGCGCCCCGGAAAATCACTCTGCTCAAGGATGGCCGGTCTCTGGATTTTGAACACAGGGGGCACCGGATCCTCATTAAGAACCTCCCCGGGAAAAAGCCCGATTCCCATACGGGCGTCTCGGTCATTAAGATGGAGTTTGACGGGAACCCCGATTACCTTTTCGCCAGCTACTATCCCCAGCTACACGGGGGAAGCGATAGAACGGGAGAGGAAGGGAGAATCTGAAAAACGGGATATAATGAAAGGGGGAGGGGAATCGATGGATTTTATGCCGGGACTGACATTGAACAGAAGATACTACATCGAAGCGGTAAAGCCTCTTCTGGACAGGGCCTTTCCCGGTCTGTCCTATTCCGCTTCCCTGCTGGGGTACGGGTCGGATGTTCTCGGGCTTGATAACCGGACCTCCATGGATCATAACTGGGGGCCCCGGTTCACCCTTTTTCTCGATGACAGGGACTGGGACCGTAAGGAGGACATCGATCTGTTTCTTCGGAACAGTCTGCCCTTCGAGTTTGAGTCCTTCCCTACAAATTTTACCGATCCCCGGTATGATGGGACTCAGTCCATGATGTTCAAGGCTTCCTATCCCCTCAGGCATCTGATTGAAATTGTCAATATCGCCGATTATTTCCGGGAGCAGCTCTCCCTGGATAATCCGGAGGAGATCTCTCCGGCCGACTGGCTCTTCTTCAAGGACCAGATTCTTCTGGAACTGACTTCGGGGGACGTTTTTTATGACGGACTGGGAAAGCTCAACCCCATCAGGGCCAGACTGCAATTCTATCCAGTGGATGTGCTTAAGGTAAAGCTGGCCTCCCTCTGGCTTTCCCTCTCAAACGAAGAGGCCTTTATCGGCCGGTGCATTGAATTGGGTGATTTTGTCGGGCTGAAACTGATAGCAGGCCGAATCGTCTCCACTATCATGAAGATCTCCTTCTATCTTGAGGGGCGCTACATTCCCTACAGCAAGTGGTTCGGAACCCTATACGGCAGGACGGAAAATTCCCGAGTCCTTCTGCCCCTGATCTCATCGATCCTGAGGGAGAATGAGATGGAGCCCATTCAGGAGAAACTCTGCGATCTTTATGAAACCGTCGTAGACCTGCATAACCGGGCGGAAGGGCTTCCCCCTCTGGATAATACCGTCCGCCCCTATTTCGGAAGGCCCTATAAGGTCATATTGGCAGAAAGGATCGTCAGAAAACTGATTGACTCAGTGGGGGACGAAGGATTGAGGAAAACCGACCTGAACGGTGTCGCCCTGGATATCAAGATCGAATCCATAGACGCCACCGGCTGAATGAATCGGGAAAGGGCGGGATAAGACTTCCGAAGGCTTAAATCGCCACGGATTTGCGGAAGGAGGAGGGGCTTATCCCTTCGTATCTTTTAAACAAGCGGTAGAACGTGACCCTGTTGGGAATTCCGACCATCCGCCCGATATCCTCGATGCTTTTCCGGGTTCCCAGAAGAAGGGCTTTCGCTTTTCTTATTTGAACCAGACCGATGTAATCCACCAGGGATTCCCCGGTCTCTTCCTTGAAAATGCGGGCGGTATAGTTCTTGGAAAGCGCCAGGTGGGAAGAGATGTCTTCAAGATACAGGCCTTTCGGATAATTCTCTTCGACATATTTAATGATAAGTGCGACCGTATTCTCCGGTATCTCCCCGCCGCTGGGCCGTGTTAACTGTAGGACCCTTTTGTAGATGGCGATAAGTCTGTCCAGTTTATCCTTTGCGGAACAAATGGGAATATTATCGGAGTTGAAGAGGAGCATCTCCTCCTCGTCAGCGATCTTCTGTATGGTAAAACCCATTTCTCCCGCATAGCGTACCGCCTTGTCGAAGAGCTGGGAAAAGAGAATATTCATGTGTTTATAGGAGAGGTCATTTGCCTCATTGGAGAGGACAATCTCCTTCAAAAGTTCCGTTATTTTGTCCCCGTCCTGTCTGCCCAGATAACTGACGATCATGTTCTCCTGCTTGAAGGTGTAGTTGATCTCGTAGGAAATAGTGATCCAGTCGGCATCAATTACCTGCAGAGCCTTTATCGGTTCCCTTTTTTCTACGGCGTTTATCCCGTCGCTGAAGGATTTCCACAAATGCCCCAGCCCCTCTACGCAGCGGCCTATACCTAGGGCGGCCGAAATAGGGGGGGCTGACAGGGAATGGGAAGAGAGCCCTTTCATAAGGAGGTTTTTCTCCTCCTCTGCGGTTAGATTCACGATGTGGATGATTATGTCATCCCGGGGGATGAGCCGGTAGGAGGGACCACTCATACTGATTTTCTTCTCTATCCTCCGGGCGATGGCCTGGGCCGTTTCAGGACCTTCCGGCTGGGAATCCCTATCTGACGGGCTGCTGAGAAGAGTGACGCAGCAGAGATAGATGGGACCGGAAAAAGCGAGTGACCTGCGGCAGTGCTCTTCGAAAGTTTCCGGCTCTTTATGGCTCAGCCCTTTCAGGAGCCGGTAGAAGTTTATGTCAAAATAGTCTTTGGTCAGGGTATTTTTCAAATCATCCATTCTGTGACCGGTAGAATACATTGTTTTATGGTCACAATTCAATGATTTCCCTCCGTCCATTCTGTAAAATTTCCCATGGGAGTTTGTAAATTGCAACAAAATGGAGGAAATTGATACGTTCCGCCTATTGTCCGTTTTCCCCAATCGGGATCATCATGATTACCAGTATGCCTTGTCCTTTGATGAGGCCGAAAATATTAAGGAGAATCCTACCATGAAAAAACATACTTTCCTTCTGATTGCTCTCTCTCTCGCGGTTTGCGCAGTGGCTTTAATGACAACCAGCTGCGGCGGAAGCAGCTACACTCCCGGTGAATATTCGTCTTCTTCCAAAGCCGTACACGGCGATGTAACGGTAACTCTTACGGTCAGTGAGAAGAAAATCACCGGTGTCGACATCAAAGAGAGCGGGGAGGAGAACAGTTTTGCCGCCGGAGCTTACGAGACCATGACTCAGCAGATCATTAAAAAGCAGTCCGCCGATATTGACGGCGTAACCGGCGCTACCATCTCTACTACCGCTGTTAAGACGGCTGCCGCCGCCGCTCTGGCCGAAGCCTCGGCGGGAAAATAACATTTCCGCTTCGTTATTTAACTAAACAGAATGGGGGAAAATGCTCTTGCAGTATTTTCCCCTTTTTTTTCTGTAATGGGACGTTTTTTACAGCCGGTCCGGATTTGAAACGGGCGGGACTTCCTTTCCCGGGATGAATATGATAAAATTCCCCATCCATCAACCGCTACGTGCAAGAGGAAGAGTCATGAAAATTGTGGTACTCGACGGCTATACGCTGAATCCCGGGGATCTATCCTGGGAGGATTGGAAAAGCCTGGGTGATTTTACTTACTATGACCGGACGGAACCGGATGATATCATAAGCCGGATAGGGATCTCCGAAGCTGTTATCACCAATAAGACTCCCATAACTGAAGAAATCCTGGAAGCCTGTCCTTCCGTGAAATACATAGGTGTCCTGGCAACGGGATATAATGTGGTGGACGGAGATGCGGCGGCAGCCCGGGGAATCCCCGTATGCAATATCCCCAGCTACGGCACCGATGCGGTCGCCCAGTTTGTTTTCGCCCTGCTTCTGAATATCTGCCACCGTGTCCAGGATCATTCCCGTTCCGTCCACGAAGGGCGCTGGTCGCAAAGCGTTGATTTCTGCTACTGGCTCACTCCCCAGACGGAACTGGCGGGCAAGACCATGGGAATTATCGGCTACGGACGCATAGGCCGGGCCACTGCAAAAATCGCCCGGGCCTTCGGAATGGACGTTCTGGCTTACAGCAGAAGCCGCAAAGAGAAGTACGGCAGGGATGACGTGTTCTTCGCTTCCCTGGAGGACGTTCTGTCCCGATCGGATGTGATCTCCCTCCATTGCCCTCTCTTTCCCGAGACGGAAGGGCTTATCAACAGGGATGCCATCGGGAAGATGAAGGAGGGGGTTATCCTGATCAATACGGCCCGCGGAGGGCTTGTGGTGGAACAGGACCTGGCCGACGGGCTGAACAGAGGAAAAATCAGAGCCGCCGGACTGGATGTCGTCTCCACCGAACCGATCGGGGAGGACAATGTTCTTCTCAGGGCAAAGAACTGCTTCATCACCCCCCATATCGCCTGGGCTCCCCTGGAATCAAGGGCCCGCCTGATGAAGATTGCCGTGGACAATCTGAAAGCTTTCATGGAAGGCAAGGCGATAAACCGGGTAAACTGATGACCTATTATGAAGTTTTGAATCCGGCTGAATGTGTGGGGCTCGAGTTTGATATCCTCCTCTCCCTGGGGTGGTATCCCATGGAGCAGAGTATCTTCACCACGTCCCATCTTTTCCGGGATGACGGATCGGTTCCGCCCCGCGTTCACTGGCTCCGTTATTCCGTCCCGTCGGTCGGCGAAAAGAGTTCCCACAGGCGGATCAGGAAAAAAAACGGGATATTCACGGCGGAAATTGTCGATTCTTTCAGCCATGACAGCCGTCTGGACGATCTTTACCGCAAGTATCTGGATTCGGTGGATTTCGACGGATATGCCGATATCTCCCAGGCCACATACAAAAGGGACGGCCGTAATATCTATGATACCAAAACAATTATAATACGGGACGGGGAGACCCTCGTCTCCTGCGGGATTTTTCACCGGGGAGAGAGGTCGGTCGCTTCCATTCTCCATTTTTTCGATCCCGCATACCGCCGTTTCAGTCCCGGAAAATATCTGATACTGAAGACGCTGGATTATTGCCGGGAGCAGGGGATCGCCTGGTATTATCCGGGTTATGTCATTCAGGGGAATCCCAAGATGGACTATAAACTCTTCCTGGGAGAGAATACGGTGGAATACTACCTGCCCGAGCCTGATCCGTTACACGGCACGTGGATGCCGTTCACCCGGGATATTCTGAATTGAATTTTATACTTTCAACCACTAAAAGGGGTAAGCAAATTGTATCTTGACGACGATCACTATGAAGAGGCCAGCTTTTCGAATGAAGATTTTTCCGGGGAAGATCTTTCCGATAGGGAGTTCAGCGACTGCCTCTTTAGGGACTGTAATTTTTCGAACACCATCATGAATGGAATTTATCTTGATTCCTGCCGTTTCATCTCCTGCAATCTCAGTAATGCCTCTCTGCGGGATGCCAAATTCCTGGGCGTGGAATTTCAGGAATCCAAGCTCCTCGGCATCAAGTTCTTCGAATGCAGCAGCTACTCCTTTGATATTCAAATGGTTCGTTCCCATTTGACCCTGTGTAATTTTTCCGATCTGAAAATGAAAAAAAGCCGCTTTCTGGGATGCACTCTGAAGGAGTGCTATTTTCAGAACAGCTATCTGGCGGAAGCCGATTTTTCCCGTTCCGAATTCTCACAGACCCTATTTCATAACAGCGACATTAGTAAGGCCGATTTTACCAATGCCGTGGGGTACAATATCGATCCCTTGGTCAACAAGGTGAAAAAAGCCCGTTTTTCCTCCCCGGAAGTTCTGAATCTTCTGGCTCCCTTCGATATCAAAATTGATTGAAAATTGTAAGAAAACGATGGTTTTTCCATAAGAATTATTCTCCCTTTTTTCCCTGATGAAGGGAGAAAAATTATTTCCAATCACTGGGAGTGTAAAAAAAATGGATTTCGATGATATTTTTTGTTTATTTATAAATAAATATCCGAATGTCTTTTAAATGATTCTAATATAACGAAATAAAATAAAGATAATATTTACTCTGATCATCGCTTTTTCATGATAATGACAACGGTTTTCTGTATAGAAACTCTTCTGTTAAATATTTGTAAAAAAAAATTGACAGAATATAAATTCCCTGTTATCGTGATGTAAGTGCTTACATGAAAGCACTTGCAAAAAAGGGGGGGGAGTATGAAACCGAAAGCAAATATCTACGCGGTTGCCGAAAAGGCGAATGTCAGTATCGCCACCGTCTCCCGCCTGATGAATTCGCCGGAGAAGGTTTCCAGCAAAACCCGGGAGCGGGTCATGGCCGCCATGGAGGAATTGAACTTTTCCCCCAATGCGGAAGCCGTGGCAAAGGCCCGGAAGGGCGTAAAGAGAATCGGGATTCTTTCCCCCTATTTCACGGCACCCTCCTTCATTCAGAGAATCAGAGGGGTCCAGCGGGTCATAGCGCAGACCGGGTATGACCTGGTCACCTATTCCGTGGAAAGCAAAGAACATCTGAAGTCCAACCTGGATATGCTGCCCGTTTCTAACCGGATTGACGGGCTCATCAATATGTCTCTGCCCTTGACGAAAAAAGAGATAGACCGTTTTTTTGACAACAGCATCCCTATCATCAGCATAGAAACGGAGCTTCCCGGCGTATCAAGTATTACCATCGATGACCACCTGGGCGGCAAGCTGGCAGCGTCCCATCTTCTGGATAAGGGTTATAAGAACCTGGCCTTCATCGGTGAGAAAGGACAGCCGGCCTATACTCTGCATAACAACAAAGAGAGGCTGGACGGATATCGTGACGAGATAGAGAGAAGGGGTGAAAAACTCCAGAGCAGAAATGTCCGGCATCACTTTTACGGGCTGGAAAACAGCGAGGAGTGCATATCTGAGATGCTTTCCCGCCGTGACAGGCCGGACGGAATCTTCTTTTCTTCCGACCTGCAGGCCATGGTGGCCCTCAAGGTCGCCAGGGAGTTACATATCTCCGTTCCCGACCAGCTCGGGATCATCGGATTCGATGATATCGATGTCAGCGAGTATATGGGAATAACTACCGTCAGACAGGCCCTGGATGACTCGGGCAGTATGGCGGCGGATATGCTGCTTGATATTCTTAAAACCGGAGAATACAAACAAAAGCATATCACTTTCGATCTGGAAGTCATCGAACGAGTAACAACGTAATTACGATCTGTCTTTGACAGTTCAGATTTAATAGGAGGATTTAAATGAAAAGATTATTAATCTTTTTACTGGTTCTGCCCGTGGCTTTTCTCGCGGCAGAAGGACAAAGCGACACAAATTCAAAAGAAAAATCAGAGATTGCCGGCGTTTCTATACAGATGCTGAACTCTAAAGGTGAAATCCAGTCTTCTCTCGAAGAAATGGCTGCCCTTTTCAATGATGAAACCGGGGCCAACCTGGAAATATTGGGTCTTGGTGCCGGACAGTCTCCCTTTGAGAAGATCCTGTCCCTCTATGCTTCGGGCAATGCTCCCGCTCTGTACATGGGCGATGCCATGGACCTGATCAAGCTTCAGGATAAGTTCATGGATCTCTCCGGAGAGAAATGGATCGCCGACGCTTCCGAAGGCATGCTTACCGCCGTTACCGAAGGCGATACGGTTCTGGGTTTCCCCCTGACCGTGGAAGGATTCGGTTTCATCTACAACAAGAGTGTTATTGAGGCGGCCGGTGTGGATACGTCTTCCATCAACACCATTGACGCACTGGAAGAAGCTTTCGAGAAAGTGGAAGCCTCCGGAAAGGGCGCCCTCGTTATCTCTCCCATGGACTGGTCTCTGGCCGCCCACTACCTGGGAATCGGTTATGAGACGGGTGATGCCGATGGTTATGCTGCGCTCTTCGAAGACCTCAAGAGCGGTGCCGTTTCCACGGCCGACAACAAGGGAACCAAGGGAATCATCAATACCTTCGATGTTATGATCAAGCACAATGTCGGAGCCGGAGATCCCCTTGCCGTTACCTACGAAAAGGGACCCGAGCTGCTCGGTATGGACGAAATCGGTTTCTGGTTCATGGGCAACTGGGCCTGGCCCCAGATCGAAAGCTTTGCTGAGCCCGGTGCGGAATTCGGTTTCATTCCCGTTCCCATCAGCAACGACCCCGCCGATTACGGCAACACTCAGATTTCCGTAAGCCCCAGTAAGTTCGTTGCCCTCGACATGACCCAGAATGATGCAGCCCAGCAGAAAGCCGCCCAGGAATTCCTGAACTGGATGGTCTATGACGAAGACGGGCAGGACGCTCTTGTCAACGGCTGTAACGTCATTCCCGCTTTCAACAACGTGACTCTCCAGCCCATGGATCCCCTTGGAAAGGACATCAAAAAGTACCTGGGTGAGGGTAATACGATCCCCTTCGTAAACTCTCCCCCCGATCACTGGTCCGTAGTCGGAGCCTTCATGCAGAAGTATCTTGCCGGCAAAATGACCAAGGCTGAGCTTTTCTCTTCCATCGATAACTACTGGGTAAATCTGGAATAGTTCATTCGAAAACAAGATATTTAAATAAGTAGATTATCCATCCTGCCTCTTCGGGGGCAGGATTTTACTACAGACCGATTCAGCGGTCTGGGAGCCGAAAGGTTCTTTTCATACAAGGAGATATATATGTCACGGGACAGCGGGGCTTCAGACAATATTAAGAATTTTATGATATTTGCTGCCCCAGCCACATTCATTTTTTTCACAGTCATGATCATCCCTTTTCTCTACGGATTATTCCTGACATTTACGAACTGGGATGGAATATCCTCGGGTTTTTCCCTCGTCGGATTTGAAAATTATATAAACGTCGTCACCGATCCGGAATTCTGGGGATCCTTTTGGATCACGGTAAAGTACGTGTTTATTTCTACCATATTAATCAACTTTATCGGATTTTCACTGGCTTACATACTCTCCAGGGGGATACCCGCTCAGAGTGTTCTCAGAATGGGATTCTTTATTCCCAATCTTGTGGGAGGTATTCTGGCCGGTTTCATCTGGCGCTTTTTCTTTTCGAACGCCCTGGTGTTTATCGGGGAAGCCTTGAACTTCGCCCCTTTGACCACCTCCTGGCTGGGCGATCCCAACAAAGCGTTCTGGTCAATGGTCATTGTCACCGTCTGGCAATATTCCGGTTACATGATGATTATCTACATCGCCGGATTTATGAATATTCCCAAGGAGCTGATGGAAGCGGCCAGCATAGACGGGGCCAACGGCGCCGTACGCATGAAGAGCATCGTCATGCCTTTCATGGTGCCTTCTTTCATCGTCTGCGGATTCCTCTCCCTTCAGAGATGTTTCATGGTTTACGATGTGAACCTCGCCCTGACCGAAGGAGGACCCTACCGGAGCACGGAACTCATATCCATGCACGTCTATCAGCGGGCCTTCCTGACCCAGGACTACGGCGGCGGGCAGGCCGAGGCGCTGTTCCTCTTTCTTATGGTCGCCCTTATTTCGGTGTCCCAGGTTTATTTCACGAAAAAACTGGAGATAAAAGCATAATGAAAACAAAAAATATCGGCGTAACGGTCATTGTGACGATCATCTGCCTTCTCTTTGTCTGGCCCTTCGTATTCGTCATACTCAACTCTTTCAAATCGACCAGGGATTTCCTCCTGAATCCCGTGACCTTTCCCAAGGCTCTGGATTTTACCAATTACGTGCAAGCCGCGGACAAAATGCACTTTTTCTCGAGTTTCACGAACTCTCTGATCATCACGGTCATCAGTATTTTTCTCATCACCCTGATAGCATCCATGACCGCCTGGTTTTTCGTGAGGAACAACTGGAAGATAAATCAGTATATTTTCCTTCTGATGATCGCTTCCATGATCATCCCTTTCCAGGCAATCATGATTCCCCTCGTTCAGATCTACGGATCTCTGAACATGCTCAACAGCAAGTGGTCCCTCATCTATATGTATGTCGGCTTCGGTGTGAACCTGGCGGTATTCATGTACCACGGTTTCCTCAAATCCGTTCCCCTGGAACTGGAGGAAGCGGCCTTTATCGACGGCTGTTCCCGCTGGCAGATCTTCATAAAAATCGTCTTCCCCATGCTTAAGACCATATCGGTGACAATTCTGATTCTTGATATGCTCTGGATATGGAACGACTTCCTTCTTCCCAGTCTGGTGCTTATTTCCCCGGCGGAAAGGACTCTTCCCCTGTCAACCTTTGTCTTTATGGGGACCTATACGGTTAAATACGGACTTTTAATGGCCGGTCTCATGATGACGGTTCTGCCTGTGCTCATCGTCTACCTGTTCCTTCAGAAGCAGATTATTTCCGGTATTGCGCAGGGAGCCATCAAATAGAATGACCGAAGAATGTAAAAATCCTCAGGCGATGCTGCGGGGACGGCAGGTGCACCTGGATTTCCATACCAGCGAGGCTATCGAAGGGATAGCTTCGCAGTTTGACGCCCCTTCTTTCGCCCGGACACTTTCCCGGGCGAATGTTGATTCGGTGACCTGTTTCGCCCGGTGCCATCACGGCTGGCTCTACTACGATTCCCAGACTTATCCTCAGAATGTTCATCCCCATCTGGAGAACAGGAACCTTCTGAAGGAGCAGATCGAGGCGTGCCATAAGGAGAATATCCGCGTACCGATCTATATCACCGTGCAGTTCGATCACCTGATCGCCGCGGAACATCCGGAATGGACGATCCTCTCCCCCGAGGGTGAACTCTACGAGACGAAGCCCTTCGAAGCGGGTTTCTACCGGTATCTCTGCCTCAATACGCCCTACACGGAGTATGTGAAGAAGATAACCGGGGAAGTCCTGGATACCTTACCGGTGGACGGGCTTTTCTTTGACATTATCTTTTACCGGGAGTGTGTCTGCCGCCACTGCGTGGAGGGGATGCTCAAGAAGGGATACGATCCGGAGAAAAAATCGGACCGTATGGCTTATAACCGGGAAGTGATATCCCGTTTCTGCCATGAGATGACCTCCTTTATCCGGGAGAAGAACAAAGACTGCACGATTTTTTACAACAGCAGTCACATCGGCCCCCGGTCGAATGAGCTGAAGAACGCCTATTCCCACTTCGAAATTGAATCGCTGCCGGCGGGTGACTGGGGATACATACACTTTCCCTACACCTCCCGCTATACGAGAACTCTTGAGAAGCCCTTTCTGGGGATGACCGGAAAATTCCATACCTGCTGGGGGGATTTCCACTCCCTTAAGAATCAGGCCGCCCTGGAATACGAGTGCTTCACCATGCTCTCCCTGGGAGGGGGGTGCTCCATAGGCGATCAGCTTCTGCCGGGGGGCGCCCTTAATGAAGAGACCTATGACCTCATAGGAAGCGTCTACGAAAGCGTGAAGGCCAAGGAACCCTGGTGCGTGAATTCCGAAGCGTTGACCGATATGGCCATACTCACTTCCGAAGAGGGGAGGGACGGTCATATCATTCTTCCCGAGGATATGCTGGGAGCGGTGCGCATGCTTGAGGAGCTGGGCCATCAGTTCGATATTATTGATTCCTATGCCGATTTTTCCGCCTACGGGCTGATTATTCTGCCCGACAACGTGTCCGTGAGAGAGGATACGGCGGTAAAGCTTCGGGACTACGCGGATAAAGGGGGAAAACTTCTGGGGCTTTTCGAATCCATCATGGAGAAGAAAGAACTTGCCGCCCTTTTCCAGGTGGAGGAGGAGGAAACCCAGCCCCTGACGAAGGACGGCATTCCCAAAAGAAACGTGATCCCCGGGGAAAGAAACGAGTACGCCGAGTACCTGAAGATGGAAAAGGACAGCCCCTTCGCCGCCGGTCTGAAAGACACCGAATACGTTCAGTACCGCAAGGGATACAAAGTCCGTTCCCTCGAAAACGGCAGCGCCCATACGGAAGGATGGACGGTGCTTTCCCATTTCGACCGGGACTGGCGCCATTTCTGTTCCCATAAGCAGACGCCCTCCTCCGGGAAAGTGGAAGGACCGGCCGTTGTGAGGGCCGGGAATAGGGTATATCTTTCCCATCCCCACTTCTCCCTCTATTACCAGAGGGCGCCCCGGTGGAGCAAGGTCCTGGTGGGTAACGCTCTGGATTACCTGCTGGAAACGCCGCTTGTCAGACATGACGGCCCCTCCTCCCTGCGGGTGCAGCTCAGAGTACAGAAGAACGAAGGGGGAAGAAAGATCCTCCATCTGCTTCATTACATACCCGAAAGAAGAGGAAAGGAATTTGATATTGTGGAAGATGTCATTCCCTTATATGATATAAATATAACGATTCGGTGCGGCGAGAAGCCTTCCCTGGTGAAGACGGTCCCCGAAGAAAGGGAGCTGGATTGGGATCATGACGGCATCTGCCTGAATTTTACCGTTCCGGAAATTAACGGTCATACCATGATATCGATAGAGTAGACAGGAAAAAACAATGGATGCACAGAAAAATATTACAAACCAAATAATGCTTATCACCTATGCCGATTCGCTGGGAAATAATCTCAAGGATCTGACTTCCGTTCTGGACAGGTGGTATAAAGGGGCCATAGGGGGTGTTCATATCCTTCCCTTTTTCCCTTCCTCCGGAGACCGGGGATTCGCCCCCGAGCGCTACGATATGATCCTTTCCGATTTCGGCACATGGGACGACGTGGAAAAACTGAGCAGGGACTACTACCTGATGTTTGACTTCATGATCAATCATATTTCCCGCCAGTCACCCTATTTTCTGGATTATCAGGAAAAACATAACGAATCGGAGTGGAAGGACCTCTTCCTCCAGGTGGAAAAAGCCTGGGACGGCCGGATGCCCACCGCCGAAGAGATCGACCTCATCTACAAGAGAAAGGATAAGCCGCCCTTCGAAGAGATCCGCTTCAAGGATAATGAGACCGAATCCCTCTGGTGTACCTTCAGCGAGGAGCAGATGGATATCGACGTCAACAGCGGTGTATCCAGAAAGTTCATTGAAGGCACCCTGAAGGATCTGGTGAAGAAGGGCGCCGCCATTGTACGGCTTGACGCATTCGCCTACTGCATCAAGAAATCCGGCACGGACTGCTTTTTCGTGAAGCCGGAGATCTGGGACTATCTGAAGGGGATCCAGGCGACGGTGGAAGCCGAAGGGGCCATGATTCTTCCCGAAATCCATGAGCACTACTCCATCCAGATGGAGCTGGCCGAGCAGGATTTCTGGGTCTATGACTTCGCCCTGCCCATGCTCGTTCTCCATACCCTCTATACGGGAAGCGCCGCCCGGCTCAAGCACTGGCTGGAGATCTGTCCGCGCAAGCAGTTCACCACTCTGGATACCCATGACGGCATAGGCGTGGTCGATGTAAAGGATCTGATGTCCGATGAGGAAATCGACAATGCCATGGCTTCCCTATACGAGATAGGCGCCAATGTCAAAAAGAAGTACAGTTCCGCCGAGTATAACAATCTGGATATCTATCAGATCAACTGCACCTACTATTCGGCCCTGGGAAATGACGATGACAAATATCTGCTGGCCCGGGCGATCCAGTTCTTCGCTCCCGGAATCCCCCAGGTCTACTATGTGGGCCTTCTGGCCGGTGAGAATGATATCGAACTGCTGGAAAAGACGAAAAACGGACGGGATATCAACCGCCATTACTACACCCTCGATGAGATTGAGAAGAACCAGGAGAGGGCTCTGATCAAAAAGCTTAACGGGTTAATGAGATTCCGGAACAGCCATCCCGCCTTTGAAGGAAGCTGTGAAATCATGCCCTCCGACGAAGCCAGCCTGGTTATCCGGCGGCAGGAAGGAGAACATTTCGCCGAGCTGAGTGCCGATCTTGGCGATTTCAGTTTTACCGTTACCTACTCCGATGAGACAAAGTCTCAGCAGAAACTGACCATATAGGAGGGAGAAACATGGCCGTATTTCAATGTAACTTTCGATCGACCTATCTGCTCGGACACAGTCAGATCCATGCTATCATACCCGCCCAGTGGGAGGATGACGGTGTCCACCTGGACCACTCTTACTATCCCGAGGAGAAGCAGTACCGTACCCTTTACCTGTTCCACGGCTACACCGGTGACGACAGCGACTGGATCAGGGGATCGGGCATAGAGCGCTATGCCGAGGAGAATGACCTGGCCGTGATCATGCCCAACTGCCGGAACAGTTTCTATTCCGATTACGGTCCGGGGCACAGGTATTTCAGCTATGTCGTTTCGGAAATCGTCCCCTTCGCGGAGAAAATGTTTCCCCTCCTCAAAGGGCGGGAAAACCGGTTTACCGCCGGGCTGTCCATGGGGGGATACGGGGCTTTCAAAATCGCCATGTCCCGGCCTGATCTTTTCAGCGCCGCCGCCAGCCTTTCCGGTGCGTTGGATATCAAACGCATCGTTTCGGGCGATTCCACGGCGAAAATCGATTTTACCTCACTTTTCGGGGATTTGAGTAAAATAGGGGAGAGCGATCACGATCTCTACCGGCTCATGGAAAAGCAGGGAGAGGCCTTGGGGGAGATGAAATTCTATCAGGCCTGCGGCACGGAGGATTTCCTTTATGATATGAACCGGGATTTCAAGGCTCATATGGAAAGATCCGGCCTCGATTACACCTACTCCGAAGGTCCCGGAGGACACGAATGGAACTTCTGGGACGATCAGATTCAAAAAGTCATGAAGTGGATTAACCGCTGACACGGGAAAAAATGAAAAGCAAAGAGGAAGAACGGGGGGCAGAAGGCTCTCGGAAAATCAGAGATTTGCAAAGTTCGCTGAAAAAGAGAAATCGGACCGCCGAAAACGACCCGGCGAGGCCTCTCTGCCATTTCATCCCTCCCGCCGGCTGGATAAACGATCCCAACGGGACAATCTGGCACGGCGGATATTACCATCTATTTTATCAGCACAACCCCCATGACGATGTCTGGGGAACTATCCATTGGGGGCACGGAAGATCCCGAAATCTGGTGGATTGGGAGTATCTGCCCACCGCCCTTATTCCCGACGGCGCCACGGGAGAGACGTCCTGTTTCTCCGGCTGCTGCGCCGTCACGCCCGCCGGTATACCCGCCATCCTTTATACCAGCGTCGCCCGCGATCCCGGTGAGACTCCCTGGGATCAGCGTCTCCTCTTTTCCGATGATGACTTGATCGAGTGGAGAAAGGGGGCCGGTCATCCCGTACTGGATCTCCGGACCCACGGGGGACCGGAAATCGAGGGCGACTGGCGCGATCCCTATCTCTTTTCTGCCGAAGGAAAACATTTTCTCCTTCTCGGGGCGAGGCTGACAAAAGAGAAAGGGGGCGATTCGGTCGTTCTTCTCTATGAGTCGGCGGACGATCACTTTCTCCATTGGGAGTACAAATCGATTCTTATCAGACGCCCGAGGTACGAAATCGAATTTTTCGAATGTCCCAATCTCATTCAGTTCCGGAACCGGTGGCTTCTCCTGACTTCAACCTACCGGACTGTCGAGTATTACGCCGGAGATTTCGATGCCGAGAGGGGCTCCTTTTCTCCGGTAAGCCACGGCGAGCTGGACGGGGGCGTGGAACTGTATGCCACCAATACCGCCCTTTCCCCGGACGGGAGAACAATCCTGTTCGCCTGGATGCGCGGCTTCAACGAAAGGAACGGCTGGTGCGGCCAGATGGTTTTTCCCCGCGAGCTCTCCCTTGATGAAAAAGGAACTCCCCGGCAGAAACCGGCCGCCGAGATCGCCGAACTCCGCAAGAACCATGTTTCCCTGGAAAGACAGACTATTACCGAAGAGAGAATTTACCCCCCAGAGGGAGTCTCCGATTCTCCTCTGGAAGTCCAGGGCCATTTTACGCTGGGAAATTCGGCCATCCTTGAAATCGGCCTGTCCCGGGAGCCGGAGGAAAAGCCTGCCTTTACCATCCGCTTTGACGGCCGTTTTCTGGATGTGGGGGGAACCCGAACCTATTACGCCGCCGGAGATCCGGTTCTCACCTTCGATATTCATATCATTGTGGACCGGGGGATCATCGAAGTTTTCCTGGACGGTGGACGGAAAGTGGTTTCCCGGGGACTCTGGGGAGAGGGACCGGGAAGGTGTGTTTCCCTCAGAACATTGAATGGTACGGCAGCCTTGGAATCCATGGAGCTGTGGACTTTACGGGAGGGGCAAAGAAAATTCGCCCCCGATTCAGTTTAAAAAAGGAAGAATCATATGAGAGGATTATCCCTGTTCCGCGATGAGGAGACCCGTTCGATCAATGCAGAAAATCCGGAAGGCAGAAAAGGCTTCGGCGGACAGGCCGTCAGCCCCCTGGGCAAAGGCCGCAAAGGGAGGCCCAATATCACCCTGCCCCGGGGAGAAACCGTCACTCTGGCGGATATTACCGAAGGTCCGGGAGAGATCCGCCATATCTGGATGACCGTGACGGACCAAACGGAAAACTACCCCTTTGTACTGAGGAATCTCATTCTGCGGATGTACTGGGACAACGAGGAAAAGCCCAGCGTGGAAGTGCCCCTGGGTGACTTCTTCTGCAACGGCTTCGCCGTTAAAACCCCGGTCTACTCCGAACCGGTCAGCGTTATTCCCCACGGAGGGTTCAACTGCTATTTTCCCATGCCCTTTAAAAAACGGGCGAAAATCACCATCGAGAATCAGCATCAGGAACGTATCACCGACTTCTTTTTTCAGATCGATTATGCCCTGGTCGGAGAAGCCGTCCCGGATTCCCTCTATTTTCATGCCCAGTGGAGACGTCAGCCCGTCACGGAACTGAAGAAGGATTACGCCATCCTCGACGGAGTGCGGGGAAAGGGCCATCTCGCCGGGATCTACCTGGGGATAGCTCCTCTGGAGAGAAACTGGTACGGCGAGGGAGAAGTCAAGTTCTTCATCGACGGGGATGACGAGTTTCCCACGATCTGCGGCACCGGCGTGGAAGACTATTTCGGCGGCGCCTGGGGGTTCGTGGAGAATCCCGGGGAGACCGAGCAGACCTATCATTCCCCCTATCTGGGCCATCCCTACCTGAACAATCCGGGAAACTGCCGGGGAAACGGCTTTGACGACGTGTTCGTTCCCATGAGAAGTTTCTACCGCTGGCATATCCCCGATCCCGTCTGCTTTAAGGAGGATATCCGCATCACCGTGCAGCAGATCGGGCTGACCGGGAACGGCCTTTACGAGCGGCAGGATGATTACTGCTCCACGGCCTACTGGTACCAGAGCGAACCGCACACCGATTTTCCCCCTCTGCCCGACCGGGAAGGGCGGCGTCCGAGATAGGTACTTTCTTAAGGGAAAGTGACCGGATTATTGAAAAGATTGAATCATAAGGAGATCATTATGAAAAAGACATGGTGGAAAGAAGGAATTGTCTATCAGATATACCCGAGAAGTTTTATGGATGCCAACGGCGACGGCATAGGCGATTTCCGGGGTATAATCGATAAGCTGGATTATCTGGAGGAGCTGGGCATCACGATCATCTGGCTGAATCCGGTCTACCAGTCCCCCAACGATGACAACGGCTACGACATAAGCGACTACCAGCAGACCATGAAGGAGTTCGGAACCCTGGAGGACTGGCAGGAACTTCTCGATAAGCTCCACGCCCGGGGCATCAGGCTGATTATGGACCTGGTTGTGAACCACTCCTCAGACGAGCACGCCTGGTTCGTGGAATCGAAAAAAGGGAAGGACAACCCCTACCGGGACTATTACATCTGGAAGGACCCGAAGATCGACAGCCAAGGTAAACCCGTTCCTCCCAATAACTGGCGATCCTCGTTCAGCGGGTCGGCCTGGGAATTCGACGAGCCGTCCGGTCAGTATTACCTCCATCTGTTCTCGAAGAAACAGCCCGATATGAACTGGGAGAACCGGAAGCTCCGGGACGAAGTTTTCAACATGATGAACTGGTGGTTCGACAAGGGGATAGACGGATTCCGCATGGATGTTATCAACCTGATTTCCAAATATCCCGAATATGCCGATTTTGATTATTCCCCCGACAGAAAGCCGGAGTGGGAGCAGAAAACCTATATCAACGGCCCCCGGATGCACGAGTTCCTCAAGGAGATGAACAGCAAGTGCATGAGCCATTACGATGTCTTCACCGTGGGCGAATGCTTTGCCACCCCCCCCGATGTGGCAGAGAAGCTCGTCGGGGCCGACCAGAACGAGCTGGACATGATTTTCCAGATGGAGCATGTCCAGCTGGGGGAGGGCCCCGGAGGCAAGTGGGATATCCAGCCCTGGAAGCTTTCGGATATGAAAAAGATTCTTGCCAAGTGGGACGGAGTAATGCAGAACTGCGGCGGTTGGAACAGCCAGTTCCTTATGAATCACGATCAGCCCCGTTCCCTCTCCCGCTATGCCGATGACGGCGAGTACCGGGAAATCAGCGCGAAAATGCTCGCTGTTTTTCTTTTGACTCTTCGGGGCACCCCCTTTATCTATCAGGGGGAGGAAATCGGTATGACCAATATTCCCGTCAGCGACATCAAGGATTACCGCGATATTGAGATCCTGAACCACTATAAAGAGGCGACGGCCCGGGGGGAAGATCCCGAAGAGCTAATGAAAGCTTATAACAAGGTGGGACGGGACAATGCCCGTACTCCCATGCAGTGGAACGCCGGGCAGAATGCAGGTTTCTCCACGGCAGAACCCTGGCTAATGGTCAATCCCAACTATAAAGAGATCAACGTGGAAGCCAACAGGGCCGACTCCGATTCGGTTCTGAGTTTTTACAAAAAAATGATCCGCTTCAGGAAGGATAACCCCACCCTCGTCTACGGAGAGTTCGAACTGGCCTGTCCCGAAGACGAGGCGGTATTCGCCCATTACCGAACCGATGGGGAAGCCTCCTTTTTTGTGGCCAGTAATTTTTCCGGCAAGGAGCAGTCTCTCGATTTTGAATCGGATAAGTACGACCTGGTTATACAGAACTATCCCGGCAAAGAGAGCGATCCCGCCCGGCTCAGGCCCTATGAGGCCCGTGTCTACCGCCTCAGCTGAGTTATGGTAGATAACTATGTGGTAAAAACCTATGCCGGATGGCTGGGGAAGATCATCGGTATCCGGCTCGGTTCCCACATAGAAGGGTGGACTTACGAGAAAATACGTGAGGAAATCGGCGAGATAAGCGATTATCCCGTTGATTACAACGATTATGCCGCCGATGACGACAGCAACGGTCCTTTCTTCTTTATCAAGGCCCTGGAAGATTTTACCTGCGACCCGGAAGAGCTCACCCCCGCCATGGTCGGCAAGACCTGGCTGAATTACGTGTCCGAGAGCAGGGGCTTCTTCTGGTGGGGCGGGTACGGTATCTCCACGGAGCATACGGCCTATGACAATTTGAAAAACGGTCTGGAAGCGCCCCGGTCCGGTTCCATGGAACAGAACGGGAGCACCTGTGCCGAGCAGATCGGCGGACAGATCTTCATCGACTCCTGCGGCTACGTCGCCCCGGGCCGTCCCTATCTGGCGGCCCGGTTCGCCCGGACATTCGCTTCCGTCTCCCATGACGGCAACGGGATCTACGGGGCCGTCTTCGTGGCCGTATGCATCAGCCTGGCTTACATACGCCATGATATCAGGACGATTATCGAGGAGGCCCTCACCCATATCCCGGAGAGCAGCGAATACTTCCGGGTCGCCCGGAAGGTCATCGAGTTCTACGACCGGGACAAAGGACAAAACTGGAGGGACTGCTTCTCCTATATCCATGATAATTTCGGCTATGACAAGTACCCGGGGAACTGCCATATCATCCCGAACAGCGCCGTCATGGTTCTGGCCATGCTCTACGGGAAGGGCGACTTCTCCGAGACTATATGCATCGTGAATATGTGCGGCTGGGATACGGACTGCAACGGGGGAAACGTCGGATCCATTCTGGGAATTCTTTCGGGCATAGAGAATATGGACGACAAATGGATCACTCCCATTAAGGATATCGTTCTCTACTCCTCCTGTTTGGGGTCCTTGAATATCTCCACCGCTTCCCGGGATATTAATACCTACTGCCGCCTCGGGTATAGAATCGCCCATGAAGTGCCGCCAGCCCCCTGGAAGGAGATCTGGGAACGGGACAGCCGGCTATTTCACTTTCATCTGCCCAAATCCCTCCAGGGTATGAGGACAGATGACGAAGGGATCTTCCTGTCCAATACGGATGAAGTTTCGCGCAGCTTCGGAAGATGCCTTAAAATCGATATACAGAACAGAGGGCCCGAGGTGTCTCGCCCCTTCCGGGTGTACCGGAAAACCTATTATCAGCCGGCCGACCTGTACGATTCCCGATATGATCCCTCCTTTACCCCTGTCCTCTATCCCGGTCAGACCGTTAAAAGCTGTCTTTGTTATACCGGCGGTTCTCCTCTGAAGGTTTGCCTTTACGGGCGGGACATAAATAATAATGCCCTTTACAGCTCCCCCTTTTTCGAGATCCGGGAGGAGTGGACGGAAATCGATTTTACCCTTCCTCCCGCAGAGGGAGCCCTGATCAAAGAGGCGGGGTTTCTCTTCGAGTCCGGGAAGGGGGCCTGTACAGGCGGTGCGGTCTATATCGATTATGTGGAGTATACGGGCAAAGCCGATTTCACCATCGATTTTTCCCGGGAGCGGACGGAAGAGTATATTCCCGGACATACGGGGATACACAGGGAAATAAGCCAGTTCTCTCAGAAAAGCGGGCTGTGGGAGCTTGACGGGGAGTATCTGAGCGGCAGCTGCTGCGAAAGCGGGGAAGCCTACACGGGGCTCTACCGGGACAGGGACTATATTTACGATATTATTATCAATCCCCAGTACGGAGAGACCCATCTGATGAATTTCCGGGTACAGGGGGGCGAGAGAAGCTACGCCTTCGGCTTCTGCGGACGGAACAGACTGGCGCTTCTCAAGAAGAATCATGATTATACCCTCCTGAAAGATATCGAATACCCCTATGAGCGGTATCGGGATTATGCTTTCTCCGTCAGGGTGGAGGGAGAGCATATTCTGTGCTCCGTTGAAGGAGAGACACTGATCGATTTTCTTGATGAGGCAGATCCTCTCAGCCACGGTCAGATCGGTATGAGCGTCCATGGGGGAAGCCACTGCCACTATAAAAATCTGAGGTACCGCCGGACTTCATAATTCATCCCAATCTCCCTGTCCCCTCCCTTTTATTTAATGAAAAGATGTTTGATTTTGCCGGTCCGGCATCCTACAATTGTAATAATGAGGGTAATACAGATGAGATGAAAGAGATCAGAAAAAGGGAGAACGGACGGGAATATATCATCGAAGACTGTGACGCAATGGGCAGGGCAGGGATGGATTTTTCCTTTCTCGTGGAGCTGTACCGCGATTCTCCCGAGATAGTCATCGCCAGGGAGTCTATCCGGAGCCGTTTTCATATTGTCTATGAGGCGAGGCTTTTCCGGGGGAGCCTGAAAAACCTGGAGGATAAGCTTTCTCTCCAAGAGAAAGTGGAACTACTGACCGACATTCTCCATAAATTGAAGAAAATTCACGGGAAGGGCTATATTTTCAATAACCTGAACCTTGAAAGCTCATATCTGTGCGGTTTCCGTTCCGTTCTTCTGACGGGATTCCAGAATATCGTCAGAAAATACAGTCAGGAAGAAGGGATCATTGAAAGGGTCTCTGCGGTTAATTCCCACTATATGCCGCCCGAACTGACAGGAAAACTGGGGCTCCCCCTGTCGGAGCAGAGCGATTTTTACTCTTTCGGCATTCTGATGTATCGTTTTCTTACGGGACAATACCCCTTCCACTCAGATGATCTCACCGAATTATACTCCCTCCATATGGCGGGAAAACCCGTCGACCCCGTCCTTGTCGGAAAGGATATCCCCGCCGGTCTTTCACAAATAATCCTCAAGCTTCTGGCCAAGGAGCCGGAGGAGCGCTACCGGTCCCATGACGGTCTTATTTATGATCTGGAATATTTCTCCCCTCCCGGTTTTGTTCCCGCCCAGAGAGATTATGAGCCCCGGTTCCGCCTTTCCCGCACTCTCTATGGACGGGAGAAGGAGAGGGAGCTTCTGACCGGAGAGATCGCCGGGACGGCTTCCGGCCGGTTTCAGGCCATCCTGCTGAGCGGCCATGCCGGTGTGGGAAAGTCATCACTTATCGAAGAGTTCTTCCGTTCCGCAAGGCAGGGGGGAATGATTTTCCTCAGGGGAAAATTCCAGCAGTACAGAACCAATATTCCCTTTCTGGCCCTTTCCGAAGCCTTATCCGGTTTCATTGACAGGCTCCTGACAGGAAGCAGCGAAGAACTGGAGCGATTCAGAGATGATTTCGCTTCCCGTATAGGCGACCAGGGGGCCGTCCTCACGACAGTCTTTCCCCGGCTTGAGACCGTCACGGGCAGACAGGTTCCCGTATATCCCATGACGGGCGTCCAGGGTGAAAACCGCTTCATTCTGACCTTTCTCGAGTTCCTCCGGATTATCGCCGACCGGAAATCGCCTCTGATCCTGTTTCTCGATGATTTCCAGTGGACCGATACCGCCTCCCTGCATGTTATACGGCAGATTATACGGGCCAGACTCGACTGGACTTTTCTCGGCATCTCCTACCGGAATGATGAAGTATCCGGACATCATCCCTTTATGGCATTAATTGAGGATGTCCCTATCCTCTGCCCCGGTGTTAAGGAGATCAGGCTGAAGGATCTGACATGCCGGGATATTTCCCGAATGCTCCGGGAGAGCCGAATCCTCAATTATGAAGAACTGGCCGCTGCCGTTTTTGAGAAGACCGGGGGAAATCCTTTCTATGTTCACCAGTATATGAACATGATTATAGAGAGAAAGCTCCTTGAACGGCAGAGCGACAGCCATCTCTGGAAAGCAGACACAGCTTCCGTTATGGAGGCGGAAGTGTGCGAGAACGTGGTGGATTTTATGCAGACCCTTCTGAAGAATTATGACGGGGAAGTGACCGATATACTCAGAAAGATCAGCATGCTCGGCCATCAGACGGATGACAGAACTCTCGAACTGCTCCTGGGAAAAGGGCGGGAAGAAATAAGAATACGGCTCAAGGAGGTACTGGCCCAGAAACTCATGACCGATACGGGGACAGCCCTCCGGTTCACCCACGATAAAATCCAGCAGGCCTGTTACCAGCTCAACGGGAAAAATCAGCTAGGGCGGGAGCATTTCGCTCTGGCCTGCCTGCTTATGGATAATAGGCTCTACTCCGATTCGGATGATCTTTTCAGCCTGGTTTCCCATCTGAATGAAAGCTTCGCCTTCGTTCTTAAGGAGCCGGCCCGGTTTTTTGATATATACCTTGCCGCGGCGGTGAAAAGCCGGAAGATTTCGGCCTATCAGGAGTATCTGCATTATATCGGCCATGGGCGCCGGCTCTTATGTCCGGATATTACCGGGGAGCGCAGGAAAAAATGCCTGAGCGAATATCATCTGGCCCTGCATCTGAACGGAGAATATGAAGAGGCCGATGATTTTTTTGAAAGGGAAATCAGGGAAGATCCCGATATCTATCTTTTCAAGGAGAATTATATCGCCAAAGTTTCCCAGGACAGCATGCTGGGGAAGTATGGCGAGGCCACACAGCTGGGCCTGTCCATACTGGAAAAACTGGATATCACCCTCGATCATAACCCGGATCGGAACGCTCTGACGGAGGGGCTGCGGAAAAACCGGGAACTGGCGGAACAGCTGGGGATAGAAAGGGTGGATGATCTTGATTCGGTGGAAAAAAGATCATCCGGGAAAATGGAGTTTATCTGCGGGATGATCTCCGCCCTGCTTTCCGGCTCCTTCTTTTATTCTCCCAATCTGTCCGTTCTCCTGATACTGGAGACAATCCGGCTCGCCATGATCTATGGGGTCTTCCCGGCCATGGGTTATCCCCTGTCCTTCTCTTCCATCCTTTTTATCCTTACGGAGAACGACTACTTCAGGGGATTCGACTATGGAAAATACGCGATCAATATTTCTCAGATAGATAAAAGATCCCTGGGGCATGCCAAGCATATTTTTATCCTGACCAGCTGGCAATGGAAGCGCCCCCTTAAGGATAACCGCTGTCTGGATATCGCCCGCGATGCTTTTCATCTCCTTCTGAAAGGGGGAGATATTCAAATGTCCGGATTTATCTTCGCCAGCACGGTGGGGTGCCTTTTCGAGAGGGGAGAACGGCTGTCCGACTGTCTCGATGAGCTTAACCGCGGCCTGGACTATGTGAGAAAAACAAATAATTTCCATGCCCTGGGCGGTTATCAGGTTTATGAACAGTTCTTTCTTTCCATGATGTCCAGGAATGCATCGGAGAACGATTTTATCAATAACGGATTCAGGGAGAAGGAGTTCCTGGAGATAAACAGCCTCAATTTTGTAGCCCAGGCCTATCTATACATCTATAAAACCCAGTATCTCTTCATAAACAGACAGTACGGCCTTGCCCGCGATTATGCCGGCAGGGCCGAGAAGATTCTTCACTGTATTACGGCCTTTATTCCGGTGGGTACTTTCTATTTTTACGGGGCCCTTCTCCTGTGCCGCGGTATCGGGGAGGATTCAGATTCCGATGCTAAGCTCAGAACCTATATGGACCAGCTGGAAGAGTGGGCCGGGGCCGTTCCCGAGAACTGGCTGCAGAAATATTATCTGGTAAAGGCGGAATCCATCCGATTCTCCGAAAGCCGTTCCATCGAGGCGGCCCAGTTCTATACCATGGCCATCATTGCTGCCGAACAGAACGGATTCATTCAGGATCTGGCCCTCGCCCAGGAACTTTTTTCCGAATACTGGCTTGAACAGGGGAGCGGCGAATGGTCCTTCACCCTGCTCGAGCAGGCCTGTGAATCCTATCGGAAATGGGGAGCCGTTCTGAAATTGAACGCTCTCCTCAGATCGGACAGCCGGCTTGCTGCGAAGGTCGAGAGAAAAAATATAGATCTCAGAAGCATCATAAAGGCGCAAAACCTGCTGGCCCGGGAAACAAGGCTCGATATGCTTATTCAAAAGATGCTTAAAATGCTTTTGGATTTCTCCGGGGCAGAAATCTGCCACCTTATCCGTTGTGAGGAGGAGTGGTTTATCGAGGCGTCCCTGGGAATCGCCGACAAGGACGTTTCGCTGACAAGAAAGAACATCAGTACGGAGACCGTATCAACGGACCTTGTTAATTATGTCGTGCGGACAAAAAATGAGATTACCCCCGAAGAACTCAGCATTCCCCTTTCCGATGGCTACTTCAAAAAGTTTCGTCCCCTCTCCACAATCGTTGTTCCCCTCCTCAATCATTCGGAAACCATAGGAATCCTCTACCTGGAGCATCGCCGCGTGAAAGGGCTGTTTTCCAGGGAAAAGCGTGAGGCTATTCAGATGCTCTCTTCCCAGATCGCCGTATCCCTTCTCAATGCCGAACTGTACGGAACCCTTGAACGGAGAGTTAAGGAGAGGACGGAAGAACTGGAAGAGATGAACAAGGAGCTTCTCAGGGCCGACGGGGAACTCAGGAAAATCAATAGGACAAAGGATAGGCTCCTGTCCATTCTGGGCCACGATCTGAAAGGTCCCCTGGGCGGGGTGGCCAAGTTCATGGAGCTCATGGACGAGGGAAAGATCCAGCCTTCGGAGAAGCTCATTTCCACCATGAACAAAAGCATAGGGAACATCTATGACCTGACGGAAGATCTCCTCCTCTGGGCCAGAAGCCAGAGCGGTGCCCTTGTCCCCTGTCCCGAAGAAATCCGGGCGGGAACCCTTATTGACCAGGTCATAGGCGTGTACCGGATGGCGGCGGAAAAAAAGAAAATTGAGCTAGTTGCCGAGGGAACCGCCGAAGGACTGGCCCTTTATACCGATTCTTCCATGGCCGATACGATTCTCCGGAATCTGGTGAACAACGGGGTGAAGTTCACTCCCCGGGGAGGCAGGGTATCCATAAGAGCCGGGGAACGGGAGAACATGGTGAGGCTGGAGGTATCCGATACCGGGGTGGGCATGGAAAAGGTGGTATCGGACAGCCTTTTCTCCATCGTCGATAAAAGCAGACAGCGCCGGGGTACCGATGACGAAAGCGGTACCGGTCTGGGGCTGGTGGTATGCAGAGAGCTGGCCGGGCTGTGCGGGGGAGACATCGGCGCCGAGAGCACTCCCGGTGCGGGCAGCACATTCTGGGTGGACTTTCCCCGGAGCCGTGGAGAATGATGATCCTTTTGCCATCCCTCGTTATTCTGCTGCTGGCACTCACTTTCTACGGCCGTTCCCGGATAATCAAAGTACGGAGAGAGCTGGTCCAGGTGAGAGAGCAGCTGGAAAGGGGTCTTATGGTCGCCAATATGGGGGTCTGGGAATATGACATTTCATCGAAGAAACTCTATTGGTCCGATACCATCTATCATATTACAGAGCAGGACAGGGAAAGGACAACTCCCACCCGGGAAGCTTTCTGGGATCTGATCCACCCCGAGGATAGGGAGATGGTCCTGGAAAAGCAGAAAGAGAGTTTGAATACCCGCAGAAAGACGGAAATCATCCATAGGATCCTGATGAAAGACGGCCGGGTCAAATGGATTGAGGAGCATCTTAAGACAGAGTTCGATAAGAGCGGAAACCCTGTGAAATCGGTAGGTACTATCTACGATTTCACCAGACAGAAAGAGGGGGAGCTGATTTTTAAATCTCTCCTTGAAAATGCTTCCGACGGCATTCATATCCTGGACGAGAAGGGCAATCTGCTCTATTACAGCCGGTCCTTTGCCAGGAGTCTGGGCTATGAATATGATGAACTGGAGAACAAGAACATCACCGATTGGGAGGCTAATCTTGACAAGGACCAGATAAGGGCAACCATTAAACTGCTCCTGAAATCGGATATCACCTTTGAGACGAAGCACAGAAAGAAGGATGGAACCCTTTTCGATGTTCAAATCAGCGCAACCGATATACTGCTCGACGGTAAAAAGCGCATATATGCCTCCCAACGGGATATTTCGGAGCAGAAGCACTATATTGAGCAGCTGAACAAACTGAATATCATGCTGAATACCGCTGCCAAGGTGGGGAAAATAGGATTCTGGGAGCTTGACGGGATTTCCGGTAAGGTGGAGTGGAACGAAGCGCTATACGATATCTTTGAAGTGGATGATAAAACCTCCCCCATGGACAGGGAGCGCTTTCTTACCTTTCTTCCCCCCGAGAAGAAGGATGATCTGATACATAAATTCATGCTTTTTCAAAAGAGGGGGGATTACTCTGTCGTTCACGATATCATTACCGAAAAGGGGAACAGGAAAATCGTTGACGAAAGGGGCAGGCATTTCTATGACGGAGAGGGGCGTCTGATCAAGACGGTAGGCAGTGTTATGGATATCACGGAAAGGATCGCCCGGGAAAGAATCATAAAAAAACAGGCCGTTACCGATGAATTGACCCAGCTGGGCAACAGGAAGGCCTATAACGAACGTCTTTCCGAACTGATAGCCCAGTATAAGCGGTATCATCTGATCTTCTCCCTGCTGATTTTCGACATCGACCTGTTCAAGGACATTAATGACACCTACGGCCATCATGTGGGTGACCAGGTTCTGATGGCCCTGGGAAAACTTGTCTCATCCCTCGTCAGGAAAAATGATTTCATTTTCCGGATCGGCGGGGAGGAGTTCGTCATACTCATGTCGGGAACAGACATGGAGCACGCCATCCTCCTCGCCGAGAAAGTGCGGCGAGCGATAGAGAAGGATCTGAACGTAATCAGTAACCGGGATGTCACTGTCAGTATCGGCGTAGGCGAAATGGAGAGGGATGACACGGCCGATTCTCTCTTCCGAAAGGCGGACAAAAATCTTTATCTTGCCAAAAGGTCAGGGCGCAACAGGGTCGTGGGCGATCTGTACTCCTTTCCCGCTAAAGGCGCCACTCATACACAATCCTAGCTTTTAGACTTATGAGACCCGCCGAAATCCTGCCTCCTTCCTCCCGCCTTCCCGCCATGGGCGTTTCTGCCTGGACTCTTCCCCCCTCCTTAAGGGGAGTTATGGTCAGTACGAGGGGATGGGATGAGAGGGAAGACTCAAACTCCTTAAGGCCGATGGTCCAGGGGGCTCCGTTGGCAAAGTTGTCCGCCACCATTCTGCCGTTGATGAAGGCATGGGCGATATCCCCGGTATATTCCGCCTCAAGAAGAATCTCCTTGGCTCCTTCGGGAAGGGGGGGGAGTGTCACCCTATAGCGGAACGGGCCGGTTTCCTCCCACTCCGGAGTGAAAGGAAGAGGTTCCGCTTCCATAAGGCACTCATCCCATCCCTCCCTCTCCCCTTTGAAGGAGAACCGGTCCGAGGAGAGGGCTCCGGAGGGAAATACCTTGAGGGAACAGGACGGCTCGCAGGATTCCACTCTCATCTCCCTTCCGTCGAAAAGAAGAGCTCCGCCGGTCATCACGGCCGTCCGGCCCTCCGGTGTATCCAGCAGGTAGAACCTGAGACTCTCTTCCCGGGTCAGAGTTATCACGGTCAGTTCATTCCCCTGATACCGGACCGTAAAGGGAGACCGGAAGCCGGGACTGACGGTCAGGGCGGCTCCTTCCTGTCCGGCGCCGCCGTCCGTCTCTCCGGCCGGGGAGACCCCCGGGGCGAAGGTGTAGCCGGGAGTCATTCCTTCGGGACAGAAAAAGAAGGCGTATTTCCGGCCGTCCCGTTCCAGCAAGCCCGCCGGCTGCGCCAGGGCGTGTTCGAAAGGGATGCCTCCCCATACGAAATGAAAGGGCAGAATGACATTTTCTCCCGCTTTGAGGCCGATCCCCTTCCACTCTATCCGCTTGTCTGGGAGGATAAGGCTTAGGTCTATCTCGCTTTTATCCGTCATCGGGGCATGGTCCTGATAATTATTGATAAGGAGGAATCCCCCTTCTCCGGGATTGTATCTCACGGCATAGCGGAGGGGGAGGGGATCTTCGGGCTGGATCATCCGGGCGTCACGGGGGAGTACGGTTCGGCTGCGGCAGAGGATATCGGCGAATTCCCCTATCAGATAATGGTGCAGGCGAAGGCGGTGGTAGGAGGGACGGAGCTGACCGTATTCGCCGATGGCCGCCTGGTAGTCGTAGGAGAGCTTGGGAACCTGTCCCTCGTTAAGGAAGGGAACGGTTTTTCCCGTCGGATTGGTGCCCCCGTGATACATATAGTAGCCCAGCATGTTGCAGCCGCTTCCTATTTTTATATTGGCCATGGCATCCACGCTTTCATAGGGCAGCTGGAAACGGTAGTAATAGCAGCAGGTCATTCCTCCGCCCATCTCACAGCACAGATAGGGCCGGCTTTCCGGTTCATAGGCGGGCTCGAAGTTATAGGTGGCGGGGATGGCGTTATTATGATTGTCCCGGTAGATATACTCCTCCGTGGCGGGGTGCTCCCCCCGGTGGGAATAGAAGATCCAGGGCCGGAAGGCGTAGCCTCCCCAGAGGGGCATCAGCTTATCGGGAGTCGCGGCTCCTCCCCAGCCTGTGCAGGTGTAGAAGGGCAGGTCAATGCCGGTCTTCCGGGCCAGGTCCAGAAGGGCCAGCATGTAGGCATCCCCCTCTGTCCCTGTTCCCATCCACTCGTTTGACACGCCGGTGGTCATCTCCCAGGGGGCGGCGGAGTGCATATATTCGTTATCCAGCTGCGCGGCGATGATAGGGCCTCCCTGGGAGAAATAGTAACCCTCCAGCTGCTCATGGATCTTCCTATAGAGCCGGGCGACGCATTCCATAAAGCCTTTCCCGGTGGAACGTATCTCGAAGGGCTGGCCGTACAGCCAGTCGGGAAAGCCCCCGTTGCGTACCTCCCCATGGTTAAAAGGACCGATTCTCACGATGACAAGGAAGCCCGATTCGGCGCAGAGCTTTATGAAATCCCGTAAATTCCTTCTGCCGGAAAAATCAAAAACTCCTTCCGTCTCCTCATGGTGATTCCAGAACACATAGGTGGAAACGATATTAATCCCTCCCGCCTTCATCTTAAGCAGTTCGTCCCGCCAGGCGTCCGGACGGTAACGGGAATAGTGGAACTCACCGCTTATGCCGTAGAAGGGCCGGCCTTCCCGTTCCATATAGTAATTGGTGAAAGAGAGTCTTCCGTCTGCAGGGGAGATCCCCTCAAAATCCGGGCCCAGGGGATAAACCTTTTTGGGCGATACTTCCCGTAAATCCATAATTTCCTTCATAAAATCCCTCTTTTTATCTCTTCCTTTATATTCCGAAAAGTTCCGAGGCGTTTCTCCCCAGAATCAGTTCTTCCTCCCCGCTGCTCAGCCCCAGGGAGAGAATGAAATCCCTCTCTTTCACAGGGCTGTGCCAGGGGGCATCGCTTCCGAAGAGGATTCGTTCCGCCCCCATCTTGCGGATAATCCGCCGAGCCTGACCGGAGGATATGTTATCGTAAAGCATGGCCGTGTCGAGAAAAAGACCGGCCGAGGGGGAAAGCTCCCTTTCCACTTCATCCCACCGGTTCATACCTCCCAGATGGGACAGGACTGTCTTCAATCCGGGAAAGTCTCTCCTCATCCGGGAAGCCCCCGCCGGCGTACAATGGCAGATATCCGGTGAGAGGGGATCGAAGCCGGCATGGAAGACAATCGTCAGATTCAGGCTGCGGCAGAGATCGTAGACGGGATAAAGCTTCGGGTCGTCAATATGAAAATTCTGATAGTCCGGATGGAGTTTAATCCCCGGGACGCCGCCTTCCTTCAGCCTTTCCAGCTCACTGAGTGCCTCGGGACTGTCGGGATGTACCGAACCCAGAGCGGTCGTATTGTCCCTGCGGCTGTTATTAAGAAGAGCCGCGTCGTAGATGGACCGTTCCTGACTGGCTTTGGTCGCAATATTCAGAAGAACGCAGTGGTCCGTACCCCACCGGGACAGGGAGGATTTCAATCCTTCCTCCGTCCCGTCATGATAGAGGGGCACTTCCCGCGGGTCGCACCGGAGATGGCGGGCCATGGTTGTCTTCAGACTGGTCAGAGCCCTTTCGGCGACGGCAGGGGGGAATATATGGCAGTGACTGTCTATCAGCATGGATTCTCCTGTGAAGTCCTCTTTAGGAAAGCTGTCCCGGTATTATACCCCACAAAGAAAAAAGGTGGTAGGAATTATTTCCCCCTCCCGGGGCGGATGGGAAACAGGAAAAAGCCGGCCGTTTATGCTACACTTAAGGAACACAAAGGAGTATATGCCATGAGAATTGCCTTTTTTGACACGAAACCCTATGACGAAGACTCTTTTCGAAGGGAAAACAGGGATTTTGGATTTGATATAACTTTTTTTAATATGAAACTGCACCGTGATACGGCTGTGCTGGCCCGGGATTACGATGTGGTATGCGTTTTCGTAAATGACAGAATTGACGAAGATGTGCTGGATCTTCTGGTACAGGGAAAAACGCGGCTCATTGCCCTGAGGTGCGCAGGATACAATAATGTGGACCTTAAGTATGCCTACGGGAAAATCCACGTGGTTCACGTCCCCGCCTACTCGCCCTACGCTGTGGCGGAACATGCCGCGGCCCTGCTGCTGACCCTGAACAGAAAGACCCACCGGGCCCATCTGCGGACCAGGGAGATGAATTTCACCCTTAACGGACTGACGGGAATGGACCTGTACGGGAAAACCGCCGGGGTTATCGGCATGGGAAAAATCGGGGAAAGGATGGTCTCCATTCTCTCCGGTTTCGGGATGAAGATTCTGGCCTATGACAAATTCCCCCGAAAGGAGCTCGAAGAGAAGTATCCCCTTTCCTATGCCACTCTGGAAGAGCTGTACAGAAATTCCGATGTTATTACCCTTCATTGTCCCCTGACCCCGGAGACGGTTCATCTTATCAGCTCGGAAGCCATTGAAATGATGAAGGACGGTGTGTTCCTCATTAATACAAGCCGGGGAAAACTGATTAATACAAAGGCTCTTATCGGCGGTCTGAAAAGCAGAAAAATCGGAGCCGCCGGATTGGATGTGTACGAAGAGGAGTCGGAGTACTTTTTTGAGGACTACAGCAACCAGGTGATTTCCGACGATAATCTGGCCAGACTGCTCACCTTTCCCAACGTACTCATCACCTCCCATCAGGGGTTTCTCACCCAGGAGGCTCTGGACAGCATCGCCGGAACCACCCTGGCGAATATCCGCGACTTTACCGAGGAGAAAGATCTCCCCAATGAGATCTGCTACCAGTGCGGAAGGGAGGAGTGCCGGAAATCCAGGGAGGGCAGGTGCTTCTGAGTCAGGGGGATTTCTCCGAATAGCGGACGAAGTAAGGGAACGGCTGTTCTGTTTTTCGTCCCTTTCCGGAAATTCCGTCCTTGGCGCAGTATATTTCTTCCATGAAATATACTGCCCTGCTTTTAACCCTTTCCCTAATCTGGCTGACCACCGGCTGCGGGTACCTTTTTCTCGATGACCCGCAAAGTTCCGGGACGGATCTTTCCTCCGCCGGTCCCGAAGACTCTTCCGTTCCGAACCATGTCATAGGGACGGGAACCCCGGAAAGCTGTACGGCCCGGGATTTTCTTGATGCCGTCGCGCAGGGGGGTGTCATCACCTTCAACGGGGGAACGGAACCATTTACCCTTACCCTCGATTCTCAGGCCGAAGTTCACAATGACGGTCTTCCGGATGTGGTCATAGACGGAGGGGGACTTGTCACCCTCAGCGGAGGGGATACCACGAGAATCCTCTATATGAATACCTGCGATCCCCGGCTCACATGGACCACATCCCACGGTGATAATCAGGACCACCCCAGGCTCACCGTCCAGAATCTCACCTTCGCCCATGGCAACTCCTCTGCAGACGAGGCGTACAGCGGGGGCGGGGCTATCTGGGCCCGGGGAGGACGTTTCAAGGCGGTGAACTGTACCTTTGTCGGTAACAGGGCCGAATCGGAAGGGCCCGATACGGGGGGCGGGGCCATCAGGGTGTTCGACCAGTACGAGGATCTTCCCGTCTATATCAACGGCTGCACCTTCGGCGGGGGAGAGAACAAGGGGAACAGCGCCTCTAACGGCGGGGCCCTTTCAAGCATCGGGGTCTCCTGGACTATCATCGATTCCCTTTTCTCCTATAACCTTGCCACCGGGAGAGGCGGGAATCCCGCCGAAGAGGGCACTCCGGGCGGCGGGAGCGGCGGGGCCATATACAACGACGGCAACGAAATGACATTGACCATAAGGAATTCGATAATAGAAGAGAATAGCGTCAACGCCTACGGAAGCGCTCTGTTCTTTGTCTCCAACAACCATACGGGAAATATCGTTATTGAGTCGAGCCGTATTTCCTCCAATCACGGCGGCTCCTGGTATCCCAGGTACGAAGGGATTTCCATGCACAGCGACACCCCCCTTTCTGTGACCGATTCGGTGATAGAGAATAACAGAAACTGAGTGTTTCCCCCTTCCCCCGGGGATTTGAAAAATACTCCTTTGCTGCTATTATTGTATGAAAAGGAGAACATATGATTTATCTGAGTGTGTCAATGATTATCAAAGAGGGAAGGATGGATGATTTTCTGGAAGTCTGCCGTGAAATCCGGCCTCTGGTCCTGGCCGAGGAGGGCTGTCTTATGTACGATCATACCCGTGATCTTGATGCGAACGGCGAAGACTACAACGAAAGGCGCATTACCCTTTATGAGAAATGGTCCGGTCAGGATGCCCTGGATGCCCACCTTAAAACCGGTCATATGGCCCGGTTCTCCGAAGCTGTGGCGGATATGAGGGAAAAGGTGACCGTTCACAGAAGTACCGAAGCCTATTAGTCACGGCGATAATCCGGCCACGCGACAGGTCATCCCCATAGAAGATCGTGATGAAATAAATTGACATAATCCCTTATGTGAATAACAATTTACATAAATACCCCCGGGAGTTGGTGTCATGATAACTAAACAGTTCGGATTAAGAATACAGATCGTTCTCGTCACATCCCTTCTGGTCGCTTTCATAGCCGGAAGCAGCGCCTATAATATTATTAAGGCTAACCAGATGAGAAAGAGCTATCAGAATGTCATGGAGGGCGTCGTCGCCAGGAAATCCAATCTGCTCGCTCTGGATGCCGAATTGAACAGAACATTGCTTCTGGAACTGGAATTCAGCAGCAATCTGGATGACCGGTTCCATGAACTGGCCATGGACTCCTATGGCGAGAGCCGCAACATTCTGGCCCGGCTGGAAGAAATGGAGCGGAATTCTACCGGCTCCGGAGACCTGGAAAGGGTGAAATCCCTCGAGAATTACCTCTCCCGGATGGGTGAGCTTGTCGTTTCCATACGTGACAGAACCGTGACAAAGGGACTGACCCAGGATGTGGGATTGAGAGGGGCCTTCCGTGACGCCGCCCATGATCTGGAGGCCGTCATTGAGGAGCATAGCGATGATGCCATGATGGTGGCCTATCTTATGCTCAGGAGACATGAGAAGGACTATCTCCTCCGGCTCGATAAGAAGTATGTCGCAAAGAATCATGATGCGGTGCTTGAGCTTGATCGCCTGATAGAGAGCAGGTACGGTTCGTCAGGAATCAGCCTCTCCCTCCGGAATATCCTGGAACAGTACCAGACGGATTTCGGAAAACTGATTCAGATTAATGACGAGCTGATGGAGCTGAATGATCAGAGGGATACTCTTCTTGTCGATATAGAAAGGGAGATAGACTCCTTTCTGGAAGATGTGGAGAATCAGCAGAATCTCGAATTCAGTTTTATCCTGGAAAATATATCCCGGACCCGGCTCCTCACCCTCCTCGTTTCGGGACTGGCTGTGCTGGCGGCCCTTTTCATGACTCTGGCTCTGGTCCTGCGCATCAGCAGGCCTATGACGCTGGCCCTTGAGAGTGCCGACTGCCTGGCGCGGGGGGATTTGACCCATGAAGGGAGCTACAGGCGAAACGATGAGATGGGGGATATCATCGGAGCTATCAACTCCGCCTCCCAGGCCCTTGCCGTCCTCATGAGGGAATCGGTTTCCGTTGTCCGGGAAGGCAGGAAAACCAGCGAGTATCTGGCTTCGGGCAGCGAAGAGACCCAGACGGCCATTGTGGAAATTCAGGCCAATCTCTCTTCCCTGAAGGACATGGGGGTGACCCTTTCCGAGATAAGCGGTAAGACCCTGGGGGCCACGGAGAAAATCAACGGCGGCGTCAATCAGCTTGATGCCATGATCGACAGCCTCAGTTCCGGGATCGGGGACACGACATCCGCCATTGAGCAGATGATCGCCAATATCAGAAATGTCAGCGATATCTCAGGTAAGAAGGAGTCAACCATCACGGAACTGCTGGAAACTGCCCGGGCAAGCGGGGAGGATATCAGAAGAACGGGGGTTCTGACGGAGGAAATATCCGGCCTCGCCCAGGAGATAAGCAAAATAATCGGTGTCATCAACGGAATTGCCGCACGGACAAATCTTCTGGCCATGAACGCGGCAATCGAAGCGGCCCATGCCGGCAATGCCGGGCGGGGATTCGCCGTTGTGGCCGATGAAATCCGCAAACTGGCTGAATCGTCGGGAACAAATGCGTCTCAGATCGGCCAGATGCTGGGGAATATCACAGACCGGATCGGCCTGGTCGCCCGCTCCTCCCAAAGCAGTACGGCCGGTTTCGACCGCATTGTGGACGCCATTCAGAGTTTTACCTACTCCTTTTCAGAGATAGTCGGCTCCATGGATGAAATGGCGGCCGGTTCGACCCATGTCCTTGAAGCATCACAGCATATGAAGGATGAGCTCGAAGCGGTTTCAGGCATGGCCGGCGAAATCTCCGGGGAGACCGGAGCCATACATACCGAATCGGAAAATATGAACGGGCAGATACTCAGTCTGGCCCGGGGAATTGAAGAGATATCCCTGGCTCTCACAGATATAATGAACAGCTCCCGTACCGTGGCCGACTCCGCCAGGGACAGCAGGGAGCAGATGGAAAAGCTTCATGGAAAGATTCTCCACTTCAGGATCGATGAAGAGTCTTCCCGGGACGACCTTTAAGAGCCGGGAGCAACTTACGCGTTCTTGATATCCTCAAAGCCTCCCGGTTTTTCTTTTTCCCCTGGCAGATGTGACATTCTGTGCATTATTTTGATAAGTGGGGTATAAAAAATTTGCAATTACTCTTCCCGTAAACAATACTTTAATAGGGATATCTTTGTTCGCAAATGATATCTTTCCGTGATTGAAAACTTATCATTCCGGCAGATGGCGGAAAAAGTCATTTAGGAGTTGAGTTGTATGGAAAAAAGAGGACATGCCGATTTAGGCGATGAACAGTCGTCGATAGTCTTGAATCAGATTCCCACGCCGGTAATGGCCGTGGACAGGGATATGAATATCATTTTTCTGAATAATTCCGGATGCCGGTTCCTGGGGAAAAAATGGGAAGAGGTAAGGGGCTGCAAATGCTACGATATCGCCCGTACTGAACACTGCAATACGAAGAACTGCCGGATGACTCAGGTCATGGAGGGAGGGGAGTCGCTTACCGTGAGGAACTCCCTCAGCATAAACGGCCAGATGGTCCCCGTGGAATATACCACCGATGCCCTGAAGGATGAGGAGGGGCATATCATCGGCGGACTTGAATACATAATCGATATCACGGAGAAAGTCCGGCAGGAGAAAAAACTGAAGGAGCAGAGCCGTACGATTCTGGAGATATCCACACCCGTCATCAAACTATGGGAAAAAATCCTTATTCTGCCCATCGTAGGGGTGGTCGACTCTTTCCGGGCCCAGCAGATGATGGATTCCATGCTCACCAAGCTCAAGGATACCGGTTCCAAAATAATCATACTTGATATTCAGGGCGTGGCTGCCGTAGACACAGCTGTCGCGAATCATCTGATAAAAATCGCCAAGGCGACCCGCCTGATGGGCTGCCGTTGCATCATCTCGGGAATATCCCCTTCCGTCGCTCAGACCCTGGTGCAGCTGGGAATAGATATGGGTTCCATAATAACCAATTCCGACCTGCAGGAAGCCCTTGCCGATGCTTTCCAGATGCTCCATTACCGTGTGAGTAAGAGTGAATAATGGCTTCGTCCCTTTCCTCCGGTCCCCATGATGATTACTCATCCTGCGGTATCTATGAGATGGACGGCTGCATGATCGTCCCTGTCCCGGGATTTATTCACCGCTCCCTTGTCGATGAGCTTAAAGCGCGGGTTCTGTCAGGTATAGATAAACAGCCGGTAAGGGGCATTATCATGGATATGTCTGCGGTCCCGGTGCTGGAGGGGCTTCTCTTCTCTCTTTTTTATGAGATGGTGAAAATGATAGAGCTCATGGGTGTCAGAACGGTCTTTGTGGGATTTCAGCCCGGAGTGGCAGTGACCCTTGTTGATCTGGATGTGGATATCCACGATATAGTTACCGCCTTCGATCTTAAAGACGGAATGTCCCTGCTGGATGACCTGTCAGCGGAGATCTTTCATGAATGATCGGGAGCCCCGGGAACAATCCGTCGCCATAGACTGGCCCGGAGACAATGCCCATGCGGTCGTGGTGGCCAGAAAGGTTGCCGGAGACCTGGGGTTTCAGGCCGTTCCGGTAACCCTGATCGCTACGGCCGTATCGGAGCTGACGACAAACATCATAAAATATGCCGGTAGGGGCATCATACACCTCCGTCCTATCCGCGAAAACGGAAGGACGGGAATTGAAATCTCCGCAGAAGATTCCGGGCCGGGCATACCCGATCCTGAAAGTGCCATGAGGGAACAGTTTTCCACCGGGGGCAGTCTGGGACTGGGAATCCCGGCGGTGAAGAGAATCATGGACTCCTTTGAACTGACTACGATTGTCGGCAAGGGGACCTGCGTCACCGTTCGAAAGTGGAGAGAGGACTGATGGACGCCGTTGATTACGCCCTGAGAAAGGAGGCTTTCATCGGCGGCGACGATGAATGCGGCGATACGGGGGTTATCCGGGAATATGAGGATAAGCTGCTTCTTGCTCTGGTTGACGGTCTCGGCCATGGAGCAAAAGCCCACAGGGCGGCGGTCCTGGTGGAAGAGTACCTGGAAGAGCATTACCGTGAATCCCTGGAGAGCCTGCTCCTGGGCCTTCATGATAACCTGAAGGGATCGGTGGGTGCCGTCGCGGGTATCGGTCGCTTCCATCGTGATACGGGGGAGTTCAGCTACTGCGGCATAGGAAATATCCTGGTACGTCTCTATGGCAGTTTCGGCCGAACCTTTGTCTCCCGGGATGGTGTCCTGGGATTTAATATGCCCTCTCCCCGTACGGAGACCGTCCTCCTGGAAAGGGGGGATATCCTGGTCTTCACATCCGACGGCCTGTCCAGTCATATCAGCCGGGACGGGTATCAGAATCTTCTGAGGGGAACGGCGGGAGAGATTGCCGATCGTTTTATGGAAAAATTCAGAAGGGAAGATGATGCCTCCTGCCTGGTTCTGAGGTATATGCCATGGTAAACCTGGGCCAGATCCTTCCCGAGTCTTGCAGAAAGAAGTATAAATTCGGTCATTTCATTATCAATCTGGCCATGGATTACGGTTTTTCCGATATTCAGGCAACCCAGTGGGCGGCTTACTCTTCGGAACTGGTAAAAACGGGAAGGGATGAATATTTGGTGACACCCGTTACCATCTTCCTTGAGGACAGACATGGACAGGCCCATCTGGGAATAACGTTGAGAGAGCTGGATCTGGTTGATAGGCATCATCCCTATCTCGCCTTTTTTGACGAGTCTTTTGCCCGGGAGGAGGGGGGAACTCTCTCTCTGACCCTTTTGAAGAAGCTGCCCGATCCCACTGTGATGGGGGATTCGGACCTGATAGGAAAATGGCAGGGACGTTTTTCCGAGCCGACAAAGGATTCCCTTTTCAGAATACTGCAGAAACAGAATCTTGAACTGGAAAAAGCGAAGGAAGAGGCCGAGGCCGCCACTAAGGCCAAGGGGGACTTTCTGGCTAACATGAGCCATGAAATAAGAACCCCCATGAATGCCATAATCGGCCTGAATTCCCTTTTGGCCAAAACGGATTTGAATAAAAAGCAGCTGGACTATGTTAACAAGATCAGCCATTCGGCCCTGAGCCTTCTGGGAATTATCAATGATATCCTTGATTTTTCCAAGATTGAAGCGGGGAAAATGGCCATAGAGAAGACGCCCTTTCAGCTTAATGAAGTTCTCGATAACCTCTCCAGTCTGGTGGGAGAGAAAGTATGCGGGAAGGACCTGGAGCTGGTTTTCAACTATGATATGGAAATTCCCCATACGCTGATAGGCGATCCCCTTCGTCTGGGGCAGATCCTTCTGAATCTTACCAATAACGCGGTGAAATTTACCGAAAAGGGTGAGATCGTTGTTTCCGCCGCCCTGGTGGAGAAGAGTGAAAGGGACGTAACGATTCTTTTTAAAGTCACCGATACGGGAATCGGCCTGACCCGGGAGCAGAGTGATAGGCTTTTCCAGTCCTTTTCACAGGCGGATACGTCCACGACAAGAAAATACGGGGGAACTGGTCTGGGACTGGCGATCAGCAAGAATTTGTCCGAACTGATGGGCGGTTCCATCGGCGTGGAGAGCGAATACGGAAAGGGGAGCACGTTCTATTTCACCACAATTATGGGGATAGGAAGGGAAAAGGTCTGCCGTATTCCTCCCCGGGAGCTGAAGGGGCTTAATGTTCTCGTCGTGGATGATAACGAGACAGCCCGTGATGTGCTCTGCGCCTATCTGGAGGATTTTTCCTTCCATGTGAATGCCGTCAGGAACGGAGAACAGGCATGCCGTGAGATTATTACGGCGAAAGCGGCTGAAGGGAAGGAGTACGACCTGGTGCTGATGGACTATAAAATGCCCGGAATAAACGGTATCGAAACGGCCCTGAAAATCCGTACGGAACTGGAGAATATCAGAGACCCGAAGATTATCATGGTTACCGGCATGGGCAGGGAAGAGATTATTTGGAAGGCCGATGAAATCTCCCTGGACGGCTTTCTCATCAAACCCGTCAGTCCGTCCATGCTGTTTGATACCATCATGGATGTTTTCGGCAGAAAAATTCAGGTCTTCTCTAACCTCCGTGAGGAGAGAGAGGCTAAACCTGAGGGTTTTGAGGGAATACGGGGCGCCCGCATACTGCTGACAGAGGATAACGATATCAATCAGCAGGTGGCAGGAGAGACCCTGGAGCAGGAGGGCTTCATTGTCGATTTTGCCGATAACGGGCAGGAAGCGGTGGATAAAGCGTCTCTGACCCCATATGACTGCATTCTCATGGATCTCCAGATGCCCGTTCTTGACGGATACCAGGCAACGGCGAAAATACGGGAGAAAGCATCCTTTGGGGATCTTCCGATTATCGCGATGACTGCCGATGCCATGGTGGGGGTGAAGGAGCGGACACTGAAAGCGGGAATGAATGACTATGTCACCAAGCCCTTTAATCCCTCGGAGCTCTGGAGGGCCCTCGTGAGGTGGATTCCCCAGGGAGACCGGACGGTGCCAGTAAGGAAAAACAGGGAAGGAGCAGGCTCCGCCGATGGGGGGGGAAGTCTTCTCTCCACCCTGGCCGTCGAGGGACTGAACAGCGAGGCTGGTCTGAGGCGGCTGAACGGAAACGGGACGCTATATCTCAGTCTTCTTCGTAAATTCATCAGGGATTTCTTATCTTCCCCCGCTGACATAAGGGAGCGGCTCTCCCGGGGAGACGGTAAGGGCGCCGAGAGAATAGCCCATACGGTCAAAGGCGCGGCGGGGAACATCGGTGCCGAGGATGTGCAGAATCGGGCGGCAGAACTGGATCGGGTTTTGAAGAAGGAGGGGGCGGTTCCCGAGGCTTTACTCCTTGACAATCTTGAAAAAGCCCTGGAGCTTCTGGGCGAGTCACTGGAAAAAAGCGGCCTGGTCGGGGAAGAGGAAATCCCCGCTGAGACGTCGGGCAGGACGATCTCCCGGGATGAGGCCCGTACACTTCTTGAGGAGCTTCGGGAGATCATCAAGACAAGGCAGCCGAAGCGGTGTGCGGCGTTTCTGGACAAATGGGACAGCCGGCATTTCCCGGAGGACTGCCGAGAGGATATGCAGGAACTATATGCCATTATCAGCGGGTATCGGTTCCGGGACGCCGGCCGGCTTGTGTCGGAGATCCTGGAGCGGTTTTAATTCTGTCCGTTCAGGAGGATCCATTCAGATCCTCAGGCAAGCAGGAAGGGTTTTATGATTACGTTGGAAGATAAGGATGTTTTGATTGTAGATGATACGGAGAGTAATCTGGACATGCTCATGTATGCCCTGCAGGACTCCTATCGAATCAGCGTCGCCCTGGATGCCGAATCGGCCTTTGATATTCTGGAAAATACTGTTCCCGATCTAATCCTCCTCGATGTCGTCATGCCGGGAATGAGCGGCTTCGATATGTGCCGGTTACTGAAGAATAACCCCCGCTACAGTGATATTCCCATTATCTTCCTGACCGTTATGGATCAGCTCGCCGATAAAACGAAGGGGTTCGAGCTGGGAGCTGTTGACTACATAACCAAGCCCTTTGAGATTCCCGAGGTAAAAGCAAGGGTGAGAAGTCAGCTTCTGCTTCACGAAGCCACGGGGCAGTTAGCCAGGCAGAATGAACTCCTGGAGGAGAAGGTGAGGGAGCGGACCCGTGAACTGGAAGACACGCAGGACATAACCATAAACAGCCTGGCCTTTCTGGCCGAGATAAGGGATAACGAGACGGGCAGTCATATCAGGAGAACGAGAAACTATATCCAGGCGCTTATTGAGGAACTGACGGGCAAGGGGCATTTCAGGGAGATTCTGACGGAGCAGAGAAAAGGACTTATGGTCAAATCCGCCACCCTCCACGACATCGGCAAAGTGGGGATTCCCGATCGTATCCTCATGAAGCCGGGACAGCTGACAAACGAGGAATTCGATTTTATGAAAAAGCATACCGAATTGGGGAAGGAGGCTCTGGTGAAGTCGAACCGGGGCATGGGAAACTGCTGTTTTCTGTCCCATGCTATTAAATTCGCCTATTCCCACCATGAGAAATGGGACGGCTCCGGCTACCCCTGCGGATTTGCCGGTGAGGATATCCCCCTGGAAGGACGGCTTATGGCCATTGCCGATGTGTATGATGCCCTGATCTCCACCCGGATTTATAAACCGCCCTTTTCCCATTCAAAGGCCTGCGCCATTATCAAGGAGAGCTGCGGGACCCATTTCGATCCTCTGATGGTCCAAACCTTTGAAGCGGTTAATAATCAGTTCCGACACATAGCGGAACAGTTCTGCGACAGTGAGAAGGAGTGGATAGCACTCCAGGAATAAAACCGGAGAGATCCGGCGGGATCCGCTAGATCAGCGGTTAATGATGATTTTGCCCTCTTCGTGAGGAGCAACCTCGCGGTAAGAGCTGTCATTCAGATATCGGCATACCCCGAGAACAATTCTTCTGGTTTTTTGACTGAGATCCCTGTTGACCAGGACTCTTTTCAGATAAAGAAGATCCTTTCGTTTAAATGTTCTTGTCATTGCTCTCTCCTGGCAAAAATGGGGAATGGAACGGTCATCCTTTTACAAACGAACACGCCCTCTTTCCTATCTCTTATCTGCTTCCCCCCGGATATGATAAAACAGACCCGGTTTTTCCTCTTACCGGAACATCCCCTTTTTATCATAATATAGGACAATGTCTAGAGAAAAACTCAGTAAACGTATATAATCTTTTTCTATGGGGCGTCCGGAAGGGGAATGTATCTGTATCCCCTTCCGTGGACTGTAATTATATATCGAGGCAATCGGGAATTATTTTCCACTTTCCGCCTGAGTTTGGCTATGTGCTGGTCCAGAGTCCTCGTTGTTCCCCCGTATTCCACACCCCAGAGATCTTCCAGCAGTTTATCCCGGGACAGGGCTTCTCCGGGATGGGATGCGAAATAGAAAAGGAGGGCGACTTCCCTTTCGGTCAGTTCTTCCTCCCTCTCCTCTGCATGGAAGCGGAGTGTCCGGGGATTGACAGCCCCTCCTGCGAAGGGAAATTCATCCCGGGGCAGCCATCCCGTACTTTCTTCCTTTTCTTCGGTCGGCATGGTTCGCCGCAGCACGGATTTTATCCGCGCCAGAAGCTCACGAACCCCGAATGGTTTGACGATATAATCGTCGGCTCCCATCTCCAGTCCCACAACCTTGTCTATCTCCTCCTCCCGGGCTGAGAGGAAGATCACCGGTACACGGCTGTCGCATCGGCGGATTTCCCGGCATACTTCATAGCCGCTCATCCCGGGCATCATAATATCCAGCAGAGCCAGATCGGCTCCCTTTTCCCTGAAAAGACTCAGGGCGGAACGACCGTCGGGTGCTGCGATCGTCCCATACCCCTCGTCATTCAGAAGGTCTATCAGACCTTCCCTTATGGGTTCTTCGTCTTCCGCTATGAGAATGCGTATCATACAATATCTCCCGATTCCGCAGCTGGGGGAAAGGACAGGGTAAAGCGGCTGCCGCGCCGGTAGTTTGTTCTGTCCCGGGGGGTGCATGTCAGGCGGCCCCCGTGGTTCTTCATGATATGGGCGGCGATGGCAAGACCCAGTCCGGTCCCTTTATAGCGGGAGGTGATGGACGTGTCCACCCGGTAGAATTCCCGGAAAATCTTCCTGCGGAATGGACGGGGAATGCCGATGCCCCTGTCCGCAACGGAGAGGGTGATTTCCCTGTCCGCCCTGTTTGTTTCAATGAGTATCTCTTTCCGGGCTTCCGAATACTTGCGGGCATTGGAAAGGAGGTTCAGTATAACCTGAATAACAGCTTCCCTGTCGGCGAAGACGGGAAGGGGGACATCCACGGGACGGAAATCCAGGATGAAGCCGTCCTTTTCATACTCTTCCCGTATCTCTTCCACCAGTTCACCGGCCAGGCAATTCAAATCGATGGTCTCACGGTTCAGTTTTTTGGAACCCCTGTCCCATTTGGAGAAATCCAGCACATTACCGATCAGCCGGGTAAGCCTCTGACTCTCTCTGGCTATATATCCGGCATATTTCCTTACTCTTTCCGGATCGTCTTGCTGTCCCTGGGCAAGCATTTCCGAGTAGAGGCGGATGGATGTGAGGGGGGTTTTAAGTTCATGGGTAACATTCGTCACAAAGCCGACCCGCTTCTGCACCTCGTTCATCTGCCTGGAGGAGAGGCGGAATACGGCGATCATGACCACAGCGAGCATAGCCGACAAGGCGGTTATCAGGAAAGTAAGAAAATGACGCGTCCTGTCAAGTTCCTTCTGGAAGGCTTCCGGATCGTTAAGTATGATGGCCGTTTCCCAGTAGGGAAGCCAGCGGCTTATCTCTTTGGCGACGAAGGGCCGGCGCCACAGGTCCCGCGTTTTCCCCTCAAAAGGAATAAGCGGTTCTCCCCCGCTGTCCAGTATATTCAGGTACCGGATTCCATTGGCGGGAGATGCCACCGCCTGAACCAGCCGATCTTTTACTCTCTCCATGGAGAGTTCGCATCCTACAATGAGATCGCCCTGTCTGGCCCAGAAGAGAAGTATGAAGCTGCTGTCAAAAAGCCGGGGAATGATCCCGTATTCCGATGAACTGACGATTTCCTGAAAATACCGGGTCGATTCCATATAAACCGAGCGCACGACGGTCTGTGTCTCTTCCTGCCGGGGATCGGCGTTAAGCTGGGGAAGGACATTTCTTTCCAGATACTGCTGCCCCTCCTCTTCGGCCATGCGGTAGACCTTCTCCTGGACTGTCGGGTCCGATTCAAAAAGCCCTTCGATTTTTTTCGAACGGAGGGAGGGGAATTCATCGGCAGAGGAGAGGTTATCGGATAGAAGAGCTTCCGGGGCGATTTGATCGGACGATTCGGAAAGGGGAGCTTCCGGGGCGTATTCCTCCTCCGAGTCGGACGGGATCGGCATGGAGAAGGATTCCATGGCGCTTTGGGGAGCCATGGCCGGCATATCGGGCTCTTCCTCCGCTTCGGGAAGCGGCTCTTCACTCAGAATCTCGCTGCCGTACTCTTCGGCTATGCTCTGATATACCGGTATGGTTTCACGTCCGGCGAAGAAATTCAGGTAGCGCCAATAGAAAAGATTCGCCCCGTCGGAACCGTCAAGTTCGGGATACAGGATATCCCCCGTTTCGTTCAAGGTAAAAACCGTTCCGGCCAGGGGCTGATTCTTTTTCCACTCTTCCGCCCAGAGGGCAGGGGAGACGGCCGGACTTGTTTCGGGCAGAGAACGGAAAAGCTCTTCCACCAGATCATCAAGGTAAAACTCAATCCGGCCGTTCGTCTGGTCAATTTCCAGAAGAAGACTGTCTTCCAGGCGGCGTCTCTGTATGATCTCCTCCTGGTTGACCGCCCCGAAGGCGAAATAGGCTAAAATAAAGGCGGGAATAAGAATCAGAGGAAAGAGGAAGGCTAATACCGTTTGTCCCTGTCGGCCTGTCATTCCCTTCATTTTAGCCATTTCCTTCTCTTATTCAAGGCTGAAACCTTTTTCTTCCGCCGAATTTCTTATGGCATCAATGATAGCCGAATCCAGGGTGGACTCGTCGTTTTCCTGCAGAAGGGCCTGCTGCTCGATGATATAAGCCTCCCTTTCAGTGCTCAATCTGCCTATCTCCTCCTGAAGGGCCGCCCGTTTCCGCTGCATTTCCGTGAGGTAAGCCTCCCTCTCCTCATTATTCATATTTCTCATCTCCTCGGGCAATTCCGCCGGCATGACCTGGGACAGGACTTCCTCCGACTCACTGTAGGCGTCCACCAGATCCCAGTCGGCATTGCTGTAGCTTTCGGAAGATTTCACCTTGGCCCTTTCCAGAAAACTGCCCCTGTCCATCATCATGGCATTGGCATCTTGGGCTTCCTGCCTCTCCTTTTTCTCATAACCCGATGACCCATAGCCCAGATAGGTTTCATTCAGAAGCCGGTTCAGCTCCTCAAGTCGGTCATCCTGGGGAGAACGGATATAGCGGGAGACGTAATCGCTGTTTATATTCATAAATGCTCCTCCGCCCAGAAAAGCTCCCTCTTCCCAGAAGGTGCGCCGTCCTTCTTCGGCATCTCCGCAGAATATGGTATTAACGGTAATGTCCTTACGTGAGGAAAGGCGCAGCGCCCGGGTAAAATCTACCGGTCCCTGGTTGAAAGGCTCATTCCCCGCGATAAACATGAGACGCAGGGTTTCGGGGCGGTTATCCCAGTCCAGTTCTCCGGTGGCGGCCGCAATAACATTCCCGCAGTATTCGCTTCCCCCGTTAGTCGTGAGGGAAAACAGAACCTGGGAGAGATAGTCCAGATCCGAAGTGAAGGGAACAACCTGCCGGATGTAGCCGTCAAGAACGGATAGGCCGTCATTGCCGTATTCGTAGAGTCCTACTTCAAGGCGTGGCTGTTCTCCCCGTCTCCTTTCACGGGCCGTATGGGAAACGATTTTCCATAGCTGGCTTTTCGCCTGGTTGATTAGGCCGTCCATGCTGTTCGAAGTGTCCAGAAGGAGGGCCACCTGGATAAGGGGGGTATTCCCGGGGTAACCGTCATAGGGCGATACCTGGGCGCTCAGGGCGGCTGCGGTCAGGGTTATCCATAAAATAAAGCTGGTCTTTTTCATTTTTTCACCTCTCTTTGTGATCTGTTCATAGTGTATTACCCTTCCAGTCCGGGGTTGTCAGAGAGATGTAAAGAGTTGTAAAAAAAATGTAAAAGTGTGAAAAAAGTGAATAAAAATGTGTTTTATGTGAAGATAGTACTTGATCATGTTTTCCAAAAATGGTATTTATTAGTGTATAAACAAAAGATGCATTTAAATATGATCTAAAAAAGTCATTTTATGACGAAAAGTATAAAGACAGCTCCCGTGAGGGAGCTTTTTTTTACATTTATCTATAAAATGTTCATATAATCTTCAAATTCCCTATGTCTTTTCTTGACAATTATTTGGCCTTCATGATATTTTCCCCACTCATTTATATGTAAAAAACGGGAGAATTTGTGTGAACTTTTTTGCTCTGGTCCAGATGGTCCCTTTGTTGTTTTCAACAATGGAGAGCCGGGAGATCGAATGGTCTGACGAGCCGGCATACGAAGAAATAATAGGACAGGATGAAATCGAAACTGTCCAGGAGGAAAGGACGGCCGCAGAGCTGTCCGTATCGGCGGTTGAACCTGCCGATTCCTATAACATACCGGATAATGTACCATCTGATATTGAAGTTTTACTGTTGAAGTATTCTGTTAAATACGGACTTCCCCTGGATGTTGTTGTCCGACTTTCCGAAGTGGAAAGCAATCATGGAGAGTATATCCGCAGCGCCCATGCCAATTTTGACGGCTCCTTCGATATAGGAGTACTGGCTTTGAACTCCAACTTCATCGACTATTATGCCAAACGTTATTTTGAAGGAAACCCTGAGGATTTTGATCCCTATAATCCGGAACATAACATCCAGACGGGACTGGCCTATCTGGCCCATCTCAACAGCCTGACCGACGGAGATATAAAAGCGGCGGTTACGGCCTATAACTGCGGCTACCGCTCCATGCTGGCCGGAGATATCCCCAACTCCACCAGGCGTTATGTCCGTGCCGTCGTGAACGGGGAGAGGCTATAGGCATACCCGTTCCGGTTGACGGCGGCCGCCATACGGGCTATAGTCGTATATCCGGGAGACGGCCATGCTTATTGCAATTGACGGAATAGACGGTTCCGGTAAGGGAACCCAGACAAAGCTTTTATATAACTACTTAACTGAAAAGGGACTGAAGGTTGATTTCATTTCCTTTCCCCAGTACTCCTCTTTTTTCGGATCTATGGTGGGGGAGTATCTTAACGGCAGGTACGGGACGCTGGAACAGGTCAATCCCAAACTGGCCGCTCTGCTTTTTGCCATGGACCGGAAGGATTTCTTCGATAAAAACCGCCTGGAAGGGGATGTCATTCTCTGCGACCGCTATGTTCCGTCCAATATCGGCCATCAGGCGGGACGGGTTCCTTCCGATGAAAGAGATGATTTTGTCCTTTGGCTGGAACAGCTGGAGTTTGAGATAAACCGTATCCCCAGACCGGACCTCTCCATTATTTTTGACATAGGAGTGGAGAACTCGGCGAAACAGGTCGCCCGGAAGCAGAAACGGGATTATACCGATCTTTCCCACGATATTCACGAGCAGGACAGCTCTTATCTGAAAGATGTCCGGGACTATTTCCTTTCCCTGGGGGTGAAGGACAGTTACGAACTTATAAACTGTGAGGACGGAAATAGGAATGTCCTGCCCATACCGGTCATATTCGAAAAAGTGAAAACTCTGGTCGATCCTCTTCTCAAAATCGGGAAAGGAGAGCCGTCATGTCTTTGATTACTCTCTGCCTTACCGGCACGGATCTTTCCGCCGACAGGGGATATCTGAAATCCTATGAGGGCAGAATCGATCTGGCCGAGCTGCGCCTGGACTGCCTTGATTCGTTAAGAAAGAAAGGAACGGTGAATACAGATGAGGTGGAAGCCTTTGTCCGTGACTCCTCCGTTCCTCTTATCCTTACAATACGGAGAACAGCCGACGGGGGCTTTTACAGAGGGTCAGAGAAGGATCGTATAGCCCTTATGGCCGATCTCGTCAGTCTGGGGTTCGCCTATGCCGATCTGGAGGACGATCTGGAGAGCACCCTTTCCGGCCCGGTTGAAAAACTGGCCCGTTCCTCAGGCGTCAGGATAATTAGGTCCTTTCATGATTTCAGGGGAGTGCCCGAAGACCTTGCCGAAAGGATAAGGCGGAACGGGGAGAAGGGAGACCTTCCCAAGGGGGCCGTTACCTTTTCCCATTCCAGGGACATGATTCCCTTTCTTGAAGCCTGCCGGAAACTGGAAGGGGTGGAAAAGATTCTCCTGGCCATGGGAGAGAGGGGATTCTTTACCCGGATACTGACGGAGAAACTCCAGTCATATCTGACTTTTACTTCGCCCGCCGAAGGTGCGGCCGGAGCCTCGGGTCATCTGGATCCGGATCTTCTTGTTTCCCGTTACCGCTACAGGGAAATCCGGAACGACTGGCCCCTGTTCGGGATAATAGGAAACCCGGTCATTCAGTCCCGCTCACCGGAGCTGCATAACGGCTGGCTGGAGAAGAGTCGCCTTCCCGGCGTCTATGTGCCTTTTCTCCTCGATGATCTGGCGGATTTCTCCCGGATCGACGAACTTCTCGGTTTTCAGGGCTTGTCCGTGACGATTCCCTTTAAGGAGAAGATTATTCCCTTTCTGGACAGCCCTTCCGAAGGGGTACGACGGATCGGAGCCTGCAATACTTTTTACAGGAAGGACGGCGCCGTCATGGGAGAAAACAGCGATGCTCCGGGATTTCTTTATCCCCTCCTTGACCGTCTGGGGCTGGAGAGAGATAGCGAAAGACCTCTCGAAGGAATGAAATGTACTCTCATAGGAGCCGGCGGGGCATCCCGGGGTGTTCTTTTTGCTTTGGTTCAGGCCGGCGCCAATGTACTGGTCCTGAACCGCACAGTGGAGAAGGCAGATAAACTGGCCGATGAATTCGGTGCCCGGGCCGCCGTTCTGGGACCGGAATCGAAGGAACTGATGAGAGAGTATAACCATGTCATCGTCCAGACGACCAGCATGGGAATGGCTCCCATGGAAGAGAGGGATCCGGTGGATTTCTACCATTTCTCAGGCGAGGAATTTCTTTATGATATTATCTATAAACCCGCCGAAACGGTTCTTATGAAAAGGGCGGCCCGGTCGGGCTGCCGGACTCTGGGCGGCTGGGAAATGCTCAGGGAACAGGGAAAGGTTCAATTCGAGCTGTTCACGGGGCTGCCTGTCCCTAAAGGGTAAACATCAGCCAGAGGAAAAGGGCTCCCCCGCCGATTACGCACACTCCTATGCCCAGGGAGAGAATGGTCAGCAGCACTTCTTTGGTGTTCATCTTGTTCATAGGCCGATTGTACCCCAAAGGCTTCCGGTGGTCAAGAAAGGAGGGAACCGTGGAAACTGATCACTTCCAGTATTTTCCTCACCGCTACCGTCTCTTCTTCCCCGGTTTCTTCGTTGAGAAATACAAGATCGCTCTCCTCCCGGCTGTTCTGCAGTTCCAGGGGAACGGCCCGAACCGTTCTCAGCCCCCCTTTTCCCGGCAGCTTCAGTTCCAAAAGGGGAAAAGCCGATTCCAGGGATGATGAAACAATACGCAGTTTGCCGTTGAAATCCAATCCGCCCGCTTTGCATGGCTCGCTGCGGAGAACGGCAGGGGAAATCTGCTCGGGAAGAATGACGACGCCCCTTTCAATACGGTGGAGAAATTCCTTCTCCTGTTCCTCCGGCAGATTCAGGGTCATAAGTTTGTCCATCAGGGCTGCCCGATCCTCTTCCGCAAACGGGATCGTGGAAATATCCGCCCCACTCTCCCTCGGAATATGGATGGAAGAGGCTTCCGGAAAATCAAGGACGGTACCTTGGGGAAGAGCTTTATGTTCCTCGAAAGGATTCAGTCCCACATCGGCCAGAAGTGATTTCCAGGTTTTCTCTGTATCTTCCCGCATGAGGAGCCACTCCTCGCCGATGGACTCGATAATATGTTCTTCCAGGTGGGGTATCTGATTGATCAGACGGCGGGGATAACCGACTGCTTTTATTAGAATGCCTGAAACCCTCTTCAGGGAGTAAAGCTGTTTTTCCCACTCTTTGAGGTTGGTCACCAGATTTCCCGGCAGCGGACTGCCCGTCATCTTTTCCAGATCGTTAACAAGGAAATCGCAGGTATTTCCCCGGCGCAGGCCCGATTCAAAGGATTCTCTGGTTAACCGGAAACGGTAGAAGGTTTCCCCCTTCTCCAGATGACCGGAAAGAACCAGACTTGCCGAGAAAGGAGTTGCCGGCGGCAGATCTATATCTCCGTTAGGCTGAACAAGTACTTTGGGGCGATCATCCGGTTCGGTATATGAGGGAGAATAGAAGGTGATTTCCTCCTCCTCCCTATGGCAAATTCCCAGAAGGGATAGACGGGCGGGCAGCTCAGTCCACCTCTGCAGGTCATGGCGTGAGGGCTGGGGCGTAACAAAATAGAGAAGCCTTGTCCACCCAAGCGCTGAGATGGCACCTTCCGAAGGCAGGTAATCATTCAGGTGGTCAAGAAGGTACCTCAGTTTTCCCCTTTCCCGCTCCGGTCCGTTCAAGAGGGCCAGATACATTATCCTGTCACCGGCGGAATAGGATTCAAAGCGGGCAAGTTCCTCACGCGGACCGATAATGAGGCCATTCCCGCGCTTCTCCAGTAATCCGGCCGTCAGAAACAGCTCCGCCAGTTCGGTAAAAAAACTGTCCTCCCAATGGGAAGGGTAGGGGAGTTTCTCCTGCAGTTCTTCAATAATGCGTCTCCGGGGAGTCCCATCGTTCAGGAAGAAGGATTTCTCCTCGGAAAAGTAGGAGAGAAAACCCATCAGGAGACGGTCATCGGGGCGAAATGGAACTGTCTCAGCGCCGGATCTCTTCCGTATGTCGAGAAAAAGGGAGAAGCGCAGAACGCCCTGTTCATGGAGGAAAGGTTCCAGTTCCGGTGTTATGTAGAAGGCGCCGGAATCCTCATAAATCAGCAGCCTTTCTTTGAGGTTGTTTTTTTTCTCATCCGACCATTCCAGGGGAAGTTTATCACCCGGTACGTTTTGCAGAAAATGGATAACGGAGAGGATGATTTTCTCTTCCTCTTCTATTCGTGAGATGAGAGCCCGGGCATTTGTTTCATTGCTGAGCCAGAGGGAGAGTTTCTTAATCATTTCCTGCTTGTTATAGGGAGTGGTAAGATTGACGACATAGTTTTTCATGAGATTAAGAAAGATATTCTCCTCAAGGGCAAAGAGGCTCTCCTCCCATTTTGTCATAGCGGTTCTCCCCGTACTTCGATCTGGTATTTGTAGCCCTGTTCCGTCAGAAATTTCTGACGGTTCATGGCAAATTCCTCTTCGGTTGTAAAACGGGAAATAAGGCTGTAGAAATAGGAGTTCTTTTTTTTGGGCCGGAGAATACGGCCGAGTCTCTGGGCTTCCTCCTGCCGTGATCCAAAGGCGCCTGAGAGCTGAATGGCCACAGAGGCATCGGGCAGGTCAATGGCAAAATTCGCGACCTTGGACACCACGATGACCTTTATCTCACCCTTTTTAAAGCGGCTGTAGATGACTTCCCTCTCCCCGTTGGGGGTCTTTCCTGTTATCAGGGGAGCCTTGAGTTTTGCCGCCATCTTTTCCAGCTGGTCTATGTACTGGCCTATGATCAGTATCTGTTCATCCCTGTGCCTTTCCACAAGCTCTGCCGCTTCATTGAGCTTCAAAGGGTTCTCTGCGGCTATGCGGTATTTTTTCCTTTTATCCGCCGAGGCGTAGGGCAGCTGGAGATTGTCTGGAAGGTCAATACGTATCTCATGGCAGTAGGCTTCGGCGATCCATCCCTGCTGTTCCAGTTCCTTCCAGGGAATGTCATATCTTTTGGGGCCCACAAGGGAGAATACGTGTCCTTCCGCGCCGTCTTCCCGTATCAGAGTGGCCGTAAGTCCCAGTCTTCGGCGAGCCTGCAGTTCTGCGGTGATTTTGAAGACCGGAGCGGGCAAGAGGTGTACTTCGTCATAAATGATCAGTCCCCAGTCGTTTTCCTTGAACAGGGAAAAATGGGTAAAGGGGCTGTTCTTATCCTTGCGCCATACCAGAACCTGGTATGTGGCCAGGGTAACCGGTTTAATGATCTTCTGTTCCCCCGAATATTCGCCGATCTGATCTTCCGTGAGATCGGTTTTGCTGAGGAGCTCATCGCGCCACTGGTGGAGGGATGCCACGTTGGGTGTGAGGATGAGAGTCTGCTTTTTCATTTCCGCCATGAGGGCAATACCCATCACTGTTTTTCCCGACCCGCAGGGCATGACAACCGTACCGAAACCGGTGCCCGGTTTCCCGTTTCCCAGAAAAGCCTCTACTCCGTGTTTCTGGTATTCGCGGATCTCCAGGTCCCTGAGGTTAACCTCAAGATTTTCCCCTTCGACCAGGGGGGCGAGGTCCTCCACGGGCCAGCCCATATTGATTAGCTCGGCTTTTACCGTTCCCCGGTTGAGCATATCCAGGAAAAAGCCCTTTTCTCCCCGGGTGAGGATTTTTGTCAGCGACTTGGCCGTGGAAAGCTCTTTATGCAGAAAGGGATCTTCCACACGGAGAAAAAGAATGCTTTCGTCACCCGTCCCTTCCAGGCGAATCTTGCCCCATCTAAGCAGGGTTTCCTTGATATTATGGCGGACATTTTCCGGAGCGGCAAAACGTCCGTATTTATCCAGAATCTCAAGAATCTCTCCGTATTCCATTCCGCTGGAAGCGGCGTTCCAGAGGGAAAGGGGAGATATCTTGTATGTATGCATATGTTCGGGTGATTTTTCCAACTCGGCAAAACGTCCCAGTTCTCCACGGGCTTCTTCAAAAAGAAGGGTATGTACGTCTACAAGTATTGTGTTGTCGCCCTGAACGATGAGCGGGGGAATGTCGTTTTTCGTCATAAAGAGTTATTATAGCAAGAAATTCGGCGATAGACAAGAAAGAGGATAACAACTTCCTTTGAAGCTTAAGTCAGAACTCGCTGGCGGCCTAATAAAGAAGGGAGAAGGTATAAAAATTAAGATAGGGGGAATCTTTTGGAAAGGATATTACCGGCGGTCGGAGTCGAACCGACATGCCCAGAGGGCGGCAGATTTTGAGTCTACTGTGTCTACCAATTTCACCACGCCGGCGAATCTCGGATATCATATCAGGACTCATGGGCGGGGTCAAGTGGATCGGGGGGGATTTTTTGAATGAGTCCCGAATCCGATTTGCCCTGATCCGGGACTCCCGGCATCATTGCCAGAGACCGTACATCTCTTCGGTTTTTAGATAATTTTCCATCCGCTGCAGCTGTTCTTCGTCTATCTCTCTGATCCAGTAGTCGACATAGGTCTCATCCTTATGGGAGCCTGCACTGAAAATATACACGGTCAATTTACCGGGGAAAATGGTCAGTGCCCCTTCTTTGACTTCAAGATACTGTCTGAAATCAAGATCATATGTTTCTTCATGATTCATTCCGAAGGTTCTGAAACTCGTAATGGAGTATTTTCCGGGGGGGATATTCCTCAGATAAAAATATCCGTGATTGTTTATGGATAGAAAAAACGTGACCGTTTCTCCCGTCTCTACATTATCCATATATACTTTAAATCTGAGGTCCCCGTTGAATGAGGTGTTTTTGCCGTCAATTATAATAACGGGAACAACAACAAGGGAATCATACTCTGACCTGGGTGCCGGCATTCCCGAGCTGAGACAGCCTGAAAGGCCAACCGCAAAAAGTAAACTGCAGAATATAGTTAATATTTTTTTGTTTTTCATTGATTGTCCCTTACTTCTTCTGTTAGTAATTCATTCCGGCCTATATCAGCCAGCCATTCTCTTATTCTCTTTGAGCTGGTGGAAAAATAAATATCGTTGGCATCGCTAAGTGTTCCCAGGTTAATTCCGATAAGCTCTCCCCCTTCTCCGAAAAGGGGGCCGCCGGAATTCCCGGAATTGATGGAAGCCGTATGCTGAAGGTCCCATTTGTCGCTCCTGATGGCAGAAATGATTCCGTCGGTGAGTGTTGGCTTGAAATCATCCAGAAATGTATCCATGACGAATTGCAGGGGGTAGCCGATGGTGAAAACCTTGTCTCCCACATTGACCGGTTTTCCGGAACCGAAAACAACAGGGGAAATATCCTTTTCAATATCAATTTTTAGCAGGGACAGATCATTTGACATATTTTCGTCGATCAATTCTGCTCTGTAATCAATCCGGTCAACCGATTTTAGCGTTATGACAAACTGGCTGTCAGTAACTGCTTTTACATAATCCCGGAATACCGTATGAAGCTCCGCCTTTGTCAGATAGCCGGGAATGGATTTCTTGAAAATATACTCCTCAAATATCCATATGGCAGCATCAATGGCATCATCTCTGTCCACATACTGCGTCACATGTGCGGCCGTGATAAAGTAGCCCGAGCTATTGATCAGAAAGGCAGAACCGGTAACCACTGGAATATACTGATTCAAAAGCTCCACATCCATGGACTCTTCGAGCTTCCGGAATAACTCAATATGCTCTATTTTGCTTTCATCAATGAAAACGGCCTGGGATACAAAGAATACCGCCTCTTTATTCTCTTCATAAATACGGTTGTTGAGAGTGGACTCCTGAGCCGCTATTTCCATTGCAATACCGGAAAACAGCAACAGCGTTATTAAAAATGAATTTCTAAGGCAACCAGAAGAAGGTTTCATAATTACTCCCGTTTATTTTACAGATAATGGTATTCCAATCTAATGGAAAAAGAAGGGGACTGTCAATAAAAAGGTTTACTATTTCTTTTTGCCCATTTTCTACATGGGAAAGGTGAGGGCGAACAGGGTTCCCCCGTTGCCGGGAAGGTAGGAATACTCTCCGTGAAGCTGTCTGGTCAGTGTCTGAATTAATGTCGTCCCCAATCCGGTATGACCATCCCCGGGTACAAAGCCTTTCCCGTTGTCTTCTGCTTCGACCCGTATTCCGCCGTGACAGTTAAGGGCCCTCAATTCTATCCGGGGGGAGTTAACCGGTTCCTCTTCAAAGGCGTATTTGATGCTGTTGGTTATGATCTCATTGATTATAATTCCCACGGGAAGGGCTTTTTCCAGGGGGATCGTCAGGGGACCCTTTCCCTGGGGAACAGACAGATTTATCTTCGCCTCTGCATGACCGGCAAGGATTCTCTCCGCCAGATCGCTCAGATATTTCCTCAGGTTGAGCTCGTTATTCAGCTGGCCGGAATAGAGTTGTTCATGGACCAGGGAAATGGAGAGAATTCTGTTGACGAGTTTTTTTCCCTCCTGACGGAAGTCATCGTTTTCTGTGCGGTTCATTTGAAGCTGAATGAGGCTTTTCATGATATTCAGATTGTTCTTCACCCTGTGGTTGAGTTCTTTGTAGAGAATCTCCCTTTCCTCAAGGGCTATTTTCAGTTCCTCCTCGCGAAGTTTCCGCTGCTCGATCTCTTTTCCCGTTCTGTCAAAATAGGCTCCCGCCAGCCCGAGACCGGTGCCGATGACAATCCCGGAAATCTGGGCGACATACAGATTATAAGGAGCGTAGTTAAGCGCGTCTCTCACATAAAAAAGAAGGAGATTGCAGGGAAGGCCCATCGTTCCGGATATGATTCCTCCCCACAAACCGAACAGATAGGAGGAAATAATAATGGGAAAAATTATTAAGTAATTCGTAGCAATCCCACCCCGTAATTCTATGAGGAGAAATAAAGAGGCATAAATGATATAGCCTGCTAGGGTCAGTATCGCTTTCTTCCCCGGATTGAGAGATGATGGAATTTTTTTATCTGCCCTGTGCACAAGTAGATGATAAGGCATAAAAGGCATTCGGACAACCGGAAATACTGGCTCTATGGTAAAAACTGTGTTATCCTATGTTTACATAATAATTGATCTTTTTTGAGATTAATGAGGTAAAAATAAATGATGAAGACAATAATGGTAGTGGAAGACGAGTCTATTGCGGCTCTGGAGCTTTGTGAAACTCTCAGGAGTATGGGGTATTATGTTCCCGAACCGGTTGGTTCCGCCGATAAAGTCATTGGAGCTGTCATCAAGGAGCAGCCCGATGCTATTTTTATGGATATTAATCTTTCCAACTTCATAGACGGGATAGATGTGGCGCAAAGGATAAAATTGCTTAAGGATATTCCCCTTATCTACCTAACTGCCTATAATAACGAAGAAACAATGAGACGGGCGGAAAGAACGAAGCCGGCAGCCTTTCTTTCAAAACCGTCCAGTACGGAGTTGATAGGAAGGACTCTGGAACAGATCTTTTCATAGGCCCTTCCCGTCGGGAAAAAGGCCGGTCCCCCTTACAGGAGTAACCTATGTCAGATAAAAGTGAAGATATGCGAAACCATTCCGCGCTCCTTATCAGGAGAGCGGAGGAGAAAGATATTCCTTCCATTACAAAAATATACAATGAGGCTGTCATTAATACGGCCGCCACTTTTCATGTTGAGCCGGTAACGGCGGAAGAGAGACAGGAGTGGTTCAGGAATCATGACAGCGTACGGCCTGTGATCGTTGCTGAAACGGGGGATGAGCTGGCCGGCTGGGCCTCTCTCTCCCGCTGGAATTCCAAACCCGCCTATGACGGTTCGGTAGAACTTTCCGTTTACGTTGACCGCGATGCCCGGGGGGGCGGCATAGGAAAGGCTCTTATGGAAGACCTTATCGAGCGTGCCGCCCAGGCCGGTCTGCATACCATCATTTCTCTTATCACCGAGGGAAACGAAGTCAGCATGAAACTTCATAAACAGCTCGGTTTTGAGCAGACAGGGCAGATCCGGGAAGCGGGATATAAATTTGATCAGTTTCTCGATGTCACGATCTGGCAGAAGATGTTATAGGAGATATTAATGAAAGGGCGGGAATTTCAGTTTAACGGAGAAGACGGCAGCATTATTTCCGGAATTCGCTGGATTCCGGAAGGTCCTTTGAGAGCAGTTCTGATCATTAACCATGGTATGGCGGAACACATCGCCCGTTACGAGTCCTTTGCCCTTTTTCTCAATGAATCGGGCATAGCCGTATGGGGAGAAGACCACCGGGGCCATGGAAAAACGGCGGCTACCACAGATGAACTGGGGTATTTTCATAAGAGTCAGGGATGGGAGAAGGTTCTCTCTGATATTTCCGTTCTTACCGATCTGGTGAAGAAAGAGCATCCCGAGCTCCCCCTTTTCATTCTGGGCCACAGCATGGGGTCTTTTCTTACCAGGGATTTCCTCTGTGAAAAAGGTTCTGACTTTTCCGGGGCCATTATTTCCGGAACAGGATATACTCCTGCGGTACTCTGCCGGACCATGAATTTTCTGGCTTCAGGAGAGGCGAAACTGAAAGGGGACAGGCATAGAAGCGCTTTTCTTGATAATCTTTCCTTCGGCCAGTTCAACCGTTCTTTCCTTCCGAACAGAACTCCCTTTGACTGGCTGAGCCGGGATGAGAATCAAGTGGATAAATACATTCAGGACGACCTCTGCGGCTTTATCTGTACGAGTGCGTTCTTCAGGGACCTTTCCCGGGGACTTATGCGCATCATCGATCGAAAACGCATCGCCGGAACCCCCCGCGAGCTTCCGGTATTCTTCTATTCCGGTACGGAAGATCCCGTAGGAGGGCGCAAAGCCGGCGGGGTGGATAAAGTGGTCTCTCTCTATCGTTCCCTGGGAATGGAGAGCATTTCCTGCCGCCTTAATGACGGGGGGCGTCATGAGTCTCTTAATGAAACAAACAGGAATGAAGTTTTCCGTGATTTTCTTGGTTTTATCGAGGAAAATCTCCCTTCCTGATAAATCGGGAATAAATTTTTCTCCCCCTTTCCATGAAAGGGTTTATGGTTTTAATTTTATGGGGCTCTTCTATCTTGCTCTGGTCCCAGTGGGAGCAGACCGTCTACGGCGGTATAGAAGGGGAAAGGGGAGATGATAAAACGGAGGTGAACACTTCCTGGGAGTGGCATCTTTCCCGTCACTCCTTAAATCCGGCGTCGGCCGGTCTCTATATTTCGGTTGTCCCGGACAGCCGGAGTGAGGGCGCCGCCCTTGATTCCCTCTGCTTTACTCTTGATACGACCTATGTCAGCGCCGGTGTCATCCGTCTGGAGGGTCTGTACGATCTGGCCGAATCGGAGAGAATCCCCCGAAGTTCCCTTCTTACGGAGGAGGGGCGGTTTATTCTTGAGAAAAGAAGTTCTCTTCTTGACAGATACGGGGCGGCTTTTCACTCCGGCCGGGATAATCTCATCTTCCACGGCCTTAACCGCAGGGAGTACTCCCAGGCGGGCATCTGCTGGCAAAGCTCTTTCTCCTCCCTCAGCATCAGCACCGTCTGTCTCTATTCCTGGAACGAGTGCGCTGACAATAGTGAAGAATCAGCCTGGTTTGAAGGATCAGATGGAAGAACGGGGGAACCTCTTCTCCATGGTGTGGCCGGGATCCGGTACGAATTATCCGAATCACCCGTAAAGTGGCGGATGGCGGGTGCGGGTCAGATACTCTATTCATCCCTTCTTCTACCCGGCTACGCCCTCTATCTCTACGGGGAGGGTAAAGGAGAATCCTGGGATATCCGTCTGTCATGGCAGGAGAACAAGGGTTATATGAGGACTACCGAGGGGAAGGGCTTTGACTGGTCCCGGGGGATTTGCTGGGAGGGGGAAATCCGGGTCCGCTCGGTAGTCTGCCGCAGCCGGGGAGCTCTTTACCAGCCGGGCTGTTTTTCTGTCGGGCCGGGAGTCGATCCCCGGGGGATTCCGCCCCTATGGGAAGAGCGCATACAAATCGTTTCTCCCCTTTTCTCATGTTACTGGGAAGGGGAGGATGATTCCCCTGAAACGGGGCTCCGGTCGAAGGGGGGAATCTTCGGTATGGCTGAATGGCAGGGAATAAAGGGAAGAGCCGGCTGGGAAGTCAGCAACCGGAATGATTCCTGGAACAGGAGAGTTTCCGGAATGATCTCCCGGGAGGGCAGGTCATTTCTCTGGGAGGGGGAAGTTAAAATCCTCTGGGACAGCCGGCGGGAAACGGCTCCTTCCGGAAGGGACTGGAGAGTTAAAGCCGCCTGGGAGGGATTTCCTCCGGGAACTCTCTCCCTCTCCATCGGGGGAGCGGGAGATGTAAGTTCAGATTCCGGTGGATCTTTGGAGGGAGGATTGGCTTTCCAATCGGCAGGTTTTTAAAAAAAGAACCCTCCCTCTCTAGGGTAAATAATAAGAATCGGGTATATTCATCATTATGAAAGAAACCCTGGACAGAATTTTCCATACGACCCGCTCCATAAGAAACGGGATGATTCTGCTTATGGCCGTCGGGCTGGTGTTTGTCCTGAAGATGCTATCTTCCCTTATTCTCCCTCTGGTAATGGCCATACTCCTGACGCTCATCGTGCTTCCTCTGATCTATTGGCTGAAAGATAAAGGGTGGCCCCTCGCCCTTATTGTCCCTGTCATCGCCCTTATTACCCTGGCTCTGGTTTTTTTCATTTTTTCCATTTTCATTAATGCCCTTACGGAAGTCGTGGGACAGCAGGACGAACTCTATATCATGCTGGAAAAGAAGGTTAACCGCCTGGTCGACCTGATCAATCTCAAGTATTCCCTGAATACGAGCGGAGAGGAAGCTTTTAACTGGCTTGTGGGAGAGTTCGATGTGGATCGGGTGGAATCCATGGTCAGGACCGCCGCTTCCGGTGTCGGCTCATTCGGCAGATCCTTTTTCCTGTTTATGCTTTACTACATTTTCCTGCTCGCCGGTTCCTCCGGCTACCGGGAGTATGTGGACTTCGTGGCCCAGGATGATCACAGGCTTATGCTGACCATTAGTTCGGTCCAGAACTCCATATCCACCTATATGGCTATAAAAAGCGCCATCAGTCTCGCCACGGCACTTATCGTTTTTTTCATCTGTACCATTATGAATATCGAGTTTGCTTTTCTCTGGAGTGTACTGACATTCTTTCTGAATTTTGTCCCCAGTATCGGTTCCATCATCGCGACGATTCCGCCGGTCATCATGGCGTTTATTCAGTACGACACCTTTACTCCCATGATTGTCACCCTTTCTCTTCTGACCGCCACACAGATGACCATAGGGAACTTCATGGATCCGAAGATCATGGGCGATAAACTCAGGCTGAATACGGTCACCGTAGTCTTTGGACTGGTCTTCTGGGGCTATATATGGGGTATTCCGGGAAGCCTTTTATCCGTTCCTATGATGGTTTGCGTCAAATTGATGTTGGAACAATCGGAATCTTTGAGTATACTGGCACGTGTTATGGGATATCCCGATAAGGAGTCCCAGATTAGAACACGAAGGAGATTAAGACGCCATGACAGCCGATCAACTATACAATCAATTAAAGAAGATACGCTTCGAGAAGAGTGAGAACCGCGATGACCTTCGCCGGTTCTGCGAAGAAAAAATACCCGTTATTAATGAAATAAGAGAGCTGAAGGCCCAGAAGAATGCTCTTATCCTTGCTCATACATATGTTCCGCCGGAGATTATTTACGGAGTGGCCGACCATACGGGGGATTCCTACGGGCTGAGTAAAAACGCCCGGGATGCCAAGGAGAACCTTATCATTTTTTCCGCCGTTCGCTTCATGGGGGAGACGGCTAAAATCCTCAGCCCCGACAAAGAGGTCATTGTGCCTGCCGACGATGGTGGCTGTTCACTCGCCGATTCCATAACCGGGGCGGATGTGGAAAAACTCAGGGTGGAAAATCCCGATTATACCTTCGTATGCTATATCAATACCACCGTGGATGTGAAAGCCGCTTGTGATGTGGTCGTTACCTCTTCCAATGTCTATGATATCGTGGAGAAGCTGGATACGGACAAAATCTTCTTTGTCCCCGATCGTCTAATGGGACTCAATCTCAGGGCGGAAATGGAGCACAGGGGCGTGAAAAAGGATATCAGGCTCTGGAGCGGCACCTGTTATGTTCACGAAGAGTTCGATCCGGAAATTATCGAGTCATCCCGGAAAATGTTCCCCCGCCTGCAGATACTTGCCCATCCCGAATGCGATCCCAAAATTACCGATGAGGCAGACTATGTGGGAAGTACCACCCAGATGTATGATTACGTGGTCGAAAAAGGGAATACTCCCAGCTATCTTGTCTTTTCCGAGTGCGGTCTCGCTTCCCGGCTGGAGGCGGAAAAGGGTCCCTTCGATATCGTAGGCTCCTGCATGTTCTGTAAATATATGAAGAGCAATTCCCTGGAGAATATTCTCAGAGCTTTGAAATCTCCCCGTGAGGATGAGTTTATCCATGTGGAAGAGAGCACGCGTATCAAAGCCCTGGCAGCATTGAACCGCATGTTCGCCGAAGCGGAGAAGTAGAATTCTATACAGGACTGATATGAATGATAAAAAATACCTGGTGTCCGATCTTGACGGGACTCTGATCCCCTGGGAAGGTGCCAACCGTCTGGGAAGTTTCCAGTCTCTGATAGAACTTAAAGGAAAACTGGAAGAGTTCTCCCTGGGATTTATAATCCTGACGGGCCGTTCCCTTCCCAACATTTTCCAGGCTCTTGATGATTACCCCCTTCCTGAACCGGAACTGATATTCTCTTCGGCCGGTTCCATTCTCTATAAAAAAAATAAGGATGAATGGGTACCCTGCGGCGAGCACGGGAGTTATCTGGAAAAACAGAACCCCCGCTGGGACCGGGATGCCATTCTGAGGCGGCTGGAGCCAATCGAAAATTTAAAATATCAGGCGGAAATCCATCAGGGCCGCTACAAAATTTCCTTCTATCTGCACACCCTGGATTATCGTCCGGTGTTGAAAGAGGCGGAGAGTCTTCTGGGGAATCTTTTGGACACCCTGTCTATGCAGATTTATCCCGAACCGGATCTGGGCTGGTGCTATCTTGATATCATGGCTATGGAGGCTGATAAGAAAGGGGCTTTAACCTATCTTGCCGCCCACGAAATTAACGCTCCCTATGTATTCGCAGGAGATAACTGGAACGATAGAAGCGCCTTCCTGTCCGATCATCCATCCATTCTCGTGAAGAATACGCCGGAAGAGTTGAAAAAGGAAACAATTCTGAAATCCCCCGGTCAGTATATCACCGCGGGCGAAGGAAGGGATGGAAGATTTGCCGATGGGGTTATGGAAGGTCTGGAACATATGGGATGGATAAAATAGAGGGCGGCTCCTCAAAGCCGCCCTCGTGTAATTACTTGTTTATTTGAGAATCCTCAGGAATCTTTGAAGCGGTCTTCCCAGTCCTTCTCCTTATTGTTCAGGTCCTCTTTCATGGAATTGAAACGGTTTTTAAACCGTGAAGTGCCGTCCTCCCTGTCATAGGGGAATTCATCCTTTTCCGATGAAAAACCATCCCGGGGAGCAGGTTCCAGAAAAAACGCCAATATAAGATATATGAGAAGGGCGGGAACATTCAGAAATATTGCTGCCAGCACGAAACCCCACCGGACATACTGGACGGGAAAATCCTTCCAGTCCGCAATACCCTGGCACACGCCCAGGAATTTGCCGTTCCTTGATCTGTATAATTTGTGGGTCATCCTTCTTTCTCCTCCGGTGTAATAGTATCTGCTGTGGGTCATTTTTTCATACTCTTCTTCAAGGCTTCCAGCTCTTCTTCAACGGAGTCATTTTTCTCCAGATCGGCGAACTGATCTTCTATATTACTGCTTCCCGTTCCCTTGCCGTACAGGTCGGCTTCGGCTTCCATCCTCTCAATATTGTTCTCCATGCGGTCAAAACGATCCATAGCCGAGGCGGAAGAAGCCTGACGCATCGATTCACGGGCCTTCTTCTTTTCCTGAGCATGTCTGCCCCTTTGAACCAGCTGACGGTGTTTCTGTCTGACCTGTTCCAGTTTCTCTTCGAGCTGGGCTATTTCCGAGCGGGACTCATCCACAATCCGCACAAGGTGCTCCCAGTCCTTTGTCAGGTAATCCAGCTCGCTGAAGCACTTCTGCTTTTCCTGCAGCGCCTCTCTGGCAAGGCTGTCGCGTCCTTTTTCAACAGCCAGTTTGGCCCGCGATTCCCAGCTGGCTACTTTTTCTTCGAAGAAGACCTTCTCCCTTTCGATTTTGGCTTTCTCCGCCATTTTGGAAGCGCAGGAAGATTTCAGTTCCACAAGAGTGTCCTCCATCTCGCGCATCATCAGGTTAATCATCTTTTCCGGATCTTCCGCTTTGTCCAATATTGAATTGATATTGGCGTTGACTATATCTTTGAATCTTGAAAAAACACCCATTTCATCCTCCTCGCGGTGATTTTTAATTTTCTTGGTACAAATATAAAAGCAAAAGCCGTGCCAATATCCTTAGACGTGTTCTGGGCAGTTCCCGCTCCTTATGTTACCTGAATGAATAGGAAAAATCCCAAAGGATGGTTAAAGCTGCCATAAGTCTTTTCATGGTTTCCCGTTCTCTTTCCCAAAAAGGTCAAATTAACCGTACTTTAACAATGCGATAACATTTTCCTTACCTGGAGTAGGCATATTACAGTCATCATTAAGGAAAATAATTTATCGTGACCATATATCAGGTTACCGTAAAAGGAGAATGAAATGAAAAAGATTGCCCTTATCGCACTGGCCCTCATTGTATCGGCTGCCCTTTTTGCCAACGGCGGCTCCGAAGCTTCAGAAACAACCAAGGCAGAATGGAGCGGTTCCTTCGCTTTCGGCGGATCAACCACTCTTGAACCCATTATCATCGACGCCATTGAAGTCATGCAGGCCCGTTATCCCGGTGTACAGATATCCTATGACGCTCCCGGATCTTCCGCCGGTGTAAACGGCGCTATCGACGGTACCTATTCTCTCGGCTGCGCGTCCCGTGAATTGAAATCCAGTGAGATTGAAAAAGGAGCTGTTGCCACACCCATCGCTCTGGACGGCGTTGCTGTTGTCGTAAATAAAGCTTCTGTCGGAATAGATAATCTGTCCCTGGAGCAGGTAACCGCTATCTACGCCGGTGAAATTACCAACTGGAAGGAAGTGGGCGGAGCCGATGGCGAGATTGTTGTCATCAACAGAGACGAGGCTTCCGGAACTAGGGACTGTTTCAACGGTGCAACCGTAAAGGCTGCCAAGAAAAGCTTTGTCGAAACCGCTCTGATCACGACGGGAAACGGAGACATGGTCGCCAAAGTCGGTTCCACACCCAATGCCATCGGCTACTGTGGATTCGGATACATCACGAAAGATCCCGGCTGCAAAGCTGTCACGGTAAACGAAGTGGCTGCAACGGAAGCCAATGTTCTGAATGGTTCCTATGCCATCTCCAGAAAACTGAATGTCATCTCCAAAGGGAAGTTTGCCGAAGGTTCTTTCGAGAAGTTCTTCCTGGACTACCTGCTGAGTGCTGAAGGTCAGGAAATCGCTGCCTCCAACAAGTTCATCAAGCTTTAAGATAAAATAGAGTTTCAAAAAAATACCCGCCGATAGGCGGGTTTTTCTGTTTAAGGGATACGCTAATCCCGTGTATAGAAGATCAGCTGGGAACGTCCGTACTTGCGCAGATCAAACTGCCGCAGAGACCCTATCTGTTCGGGAAAGGATTCCTCGTCGGGGTAGTGCATCATCAGGACACCCCCTTTTTTCAGTATTCCCTGTTCTTCACAGGCCATAAGGAATTTTTCCTTTCCCTTGAGAGGGAAGGGAGGATCGAGATGGATGATATCATAATCCCTTTCGCATTGTCGGATAAACTTTTCCGCCGGCATCATAAAAAGTCTGTGCTCTTCATCAACCAGGGAAAGATTCTCCAGAATCACTTTCCTTTTGATCATGTCCTTTTCAACCAGGTGGACAGGTGATGCTCCCCGGGAAGCCGCTTCTATGCCGATGCAGCCGGAACCGGTAAAAAGATCGAGAAAGGATAATCCGTTCAAATCGCCCAAAATAGAAAACATGGATTCCCTCATTCTATCCATGGCGGGACGGATGATTCCTTTGGGACATTTAATCTGCCTGCTTCTATATTTTCCGCCGGTAATTCTCATAGGGATAACCTAGCATAAAAAGGGGAAAGGGCCAACCGCTTGTCCTATTATTAAATATTGAATTATAGATTTGAAAAAATTAATATAATTAATAAAAAAGTTATATTAAATTAATAATATCAATTATTCGTTGACGGAAATGAATTTCAGGTCTATTCTGAAAGAGGAAAAACATTCCCTTTCCTTTATGCGGTGATAAAGGAGCGGATAATGAAGATTAGACGAAAACGATTATTGAGTTTCTGGTTCAGGTTCTTTCGGGTATTTAGATCGGGGAAATTTATTCAATGCAGAAACAGTTGCGACCTGGGAATAGAGAGTGACAAGATGATGTCCTTTTTCGGCCAGTTTACAATTTAGGAGTGGTAAGTTTTGGTACACAGCTGGAAAAAACTGTTAAGCCTGACAGGGGGAAATCTCTTTCGTATTAAACAGATTTTCATCCCCTCGGAAAATATCTCTGTGGAGGGGGATTTCGAACTGCCGCCCCTTGCCCGGCTCAGCGGTGAGGATCAGCTCTTCGTATCGGCTTTTATCCAGACTCACGGATCTATCAAGCAGATGGAGAAGATTTTTCGGATCAGCTATCCTACCGTGAAAAACAGGCTGAATAAAATCGCCTCACAACTTGATATGGTAAACATCGTAACGGAGGAGGAACCGGATTCGTCCGAAATCCTTGAAAGGCTGTCTCGGGGGGATATTTCAGTTGATCAGGCGATTGAGGAGATAAAAAAGTGATTCCTGTGTGGATAGGACTCCAAATAGGCTCCCGTGGGAGAAGGGGATTTCTTTTTCTGATTCCTCTTTTGTTGGTGTATCTGTTTCTGCTTGTATTTATATTACCTTTGATGCTTTCTGCTCTGGTTTTGTTGATTGTAGGAAAAGGAAATAGGAGTCGAAAAATTTCGCCATAAATATGTCTTTATGGGAAATGCTGTTTAGTGCGAGAGGCTTATCATTTTTCTTTGAAGATGAGAGTGATCGGCTAAGATTATTCATTAAATAAGGGAGAATTGACAATGGGTGATGATAAAAGAAAAATTCTGGAGATGATCGGGGCGGGGACAATCACCCCGGAAGAGGGAGAAAAACTTCTTGATGCACTGAGCAGGTCAGATGAGCGGAAAGATGATGAAGTTCCCGATTTTAAGAATAAGAGTCTCTATATTGACGTAAGGTCGAAGAAAAAAGAGGAGAATAAAGAGAAAGTCCATATCCGAATCCCTTTTACCCTTCTTAAGGCGGGAATAAATATCATGGCTATGATTCCCAAAGAGGCCAAAGAGAACATTGACAGCAAACTGAAAGAGAAAAATATCGATTTCAATCTGAATAGCCTTTCCGAGGGCAATGTACAGGAATTTATCAAGGCGGTAGAAGATGTTGCCATAGAAGTGGAGGATGAGGATGATTTTATTCAGATCTACTGCCGTTAATGGGCAATTGGTGAAAAGGATTGTCTTAACAAGGCACCATAAGTTGACTATAATAGGCAATTATGGCCGAAAGGGATAGAAATAAACAGGAAGGATTAGGCGAATCTGAGGAATTCCTCAATTTTCAAAGTCAGTTAAGTCGCGCCGCCCGGGTTGACCGTTCAGTATTGATCATAGGAGAACGGGGTTCCGGTAAAGAACTGGCCGCATCACGTATCCATTACCTCTCCAACAGGTGGGACGGGCCTCTCGTCACGCTCAATTGTGCCGCCCTGCCTCCTTCGCTTATCGAAACTGAATTGTTCGGCCATGAATCGGGAGCCTACACGGGAGCTTCCGCCAGACGTAAGGGCCGTTTTGAGGAAGCCCACGGGGGAACTCTGTTTCTTGATGAGATAGGTCTGATCCCCCTGGAAGTGCAGGAGAAAATCCTCCGAGCTGTGGAATACGGCTCCTTTGAGCGGGTCGGGTCTTCGAAGCCCATCGAAGTGGACGTACGCATTGTGGGAGCAACCAATGCCGATCTTCCCGCCCTTTGCGATGAAGGAAAGTTCAAGCGTGATCTACTGGACAGGCTCTCCTTTGAGGTGTTGTTTATTCCTCCCCTGAGGGAACGGACCAGCGATATCAATTTGCTGGCCTTTTACTTTGCCAATCATATGGCCATGGAACTGGAGATCAGGGAAAATGTGGAATTCACGGAAGAAGTTTTGTTTCAGTTTAATTCCTATTCCTGGCCCGGGAATGTCCGGGAATTGAAAAACGTGGTTGAGAGGGCCGTATACAGCACCGATTCCTTTCCCATTTCCCAGGTGAGGTTCGATCCGTTCAAGAATCCCTATGTCCGGGATGAGAAAAGCGGTTTCGATACGGATGATCTAGGAGGCTTTAAGGAAGCTGTGAGAGAGCTGGAAATCGCTTATGTACAGTCAGCACTCGAGAAAACCCGTTTTAATCAAAAGAAAGCCGCGGAACAGCTGGGTATAACCTATGATCAGTTCCGCGGTTTATATAGAAAATACAGCGATCAACTGTCCGAACCGGACTGAAGGATGGAATAATGGAAAAAGTGCTCATAATTGGATCGGGTGGCAGGGAGCATGTCCTGGCCGCATCCATAGCCCGAAGTGAAAAGGTAGAGGTTGTTTACTGCGCACCGGGAAACGGGGGAACCGCTCTGGAAGAGAAATGCGTGAACATCCCCTTTGATTCTCTTGAGGGAATGGCGGATTTTGCCGAGGAGAAGAAGATCGATCTGACTATCCCCGGTGCGGAAATCTATCTGTGCGACGGTATCGTTGATCTTTTTCAGAAAAGGGGATTGAAAATATTCGGTCCTCACAGGGATGCCGCCATGCTGGAAGGATCAAAAGCCCTGGCAAAAGACTTTATGAAGAAGCATAATGTGAAAACCGCCGCCTATGAGAAGTTCAGCGCAAGGGATGAGGCGGTTGGATACCTTGAAAGCTGTTCTTATCCACTTGTTGTTAAGGCCGACGGCCTGGCCGCGGGGAAGGGTGTTATCATCTGCCAGAACAGGGAAGAGGCGGTGACAGCCATAGATCAGATTATGGTGGAGGAAGCCTTTGGTGATGCCGGTTCTCAGGTCGTTATTGAGGAGTTTCTCCAGGGAAAGGAAGCATCCATACTGGCCCTTTATGACGGTCAAACCATTATTCCTTTTCTTTCCGCCAAGGATCACAAAAAGATTGGGGAAGGGGAGACCGGCCTGAATACGGGGGGGATGGGCGTCATAGCGCCCAATCCGATTGTAACCGATGACATTAGGGAGCAGTTTGTCCGCGATATCATGGAACCAACGGTGAAAGGCCTGCAGGCCGAAGAGATGGCCTTTGCCGGCATTATTTTTTTCGGACTGATGATAAACGAAAAAGGCGTCTTTCTGCTGGAGTATAACATGCGTTTCGGGGATCCCGAAGCCCAGACGGTTCTTCCCATGTTTGACGGGGACTGGTATGATTTTCTTTCCCTTTCCCTGGAAGGAAGGGCTTCTGATTATCCCGTACGCTGGAAGGAAGGCTGTTCATGCTGTGTGGTAATGGCTTCCGGCGGGTATCCCGAGTCATACGGCAAGGGTTATGAGATTACCGGATACAAGAATCTGGACAGCAAGGTGTATATTGCCGGCGCCGAGATGGAAGGTGACAAGCTGAAAACCTCGGGCGGACGGGTTTTAAATGTGGTCGCCCGGGGGAAAAATCTGGACGAAGCCAGGCAGAAAGCCTATGGGGATGTCAAAAAAATCCATTTTGAAAAAGCTGTCTACAGAACGGATATCGGGCTTTAAAAATAAAAAGCCGGTTCAATCGAACCGGCTTTATTTTATTCTTCCCCTTCTTCGGAAAGAACCTGTCTGTAACGTTCCGGGTCAGCTCGGAAACCGACGATTTTATTATCAACCGACGTACGGCTGATGGCGGCAGAAGCCTCTTCAATAAGCTGCTCCTTGTCGAGAAGCCTGCCGTTTCTGGATGTTACGCCTATCCGTATATCCCGTTCGGGTTTTTCATTGACAAACACATCAAGTTTTTCCAGGGTTTCCACCAGATCAGAATTGGGGAAAATCATGGCAAAACCCTGGTCTCCCCACTCAAAAATCATATCCCTATAGGGAAAGTCTTTAGTCAAGTCTTCGGCGAAAGAGCGGTAGTCATCATCATTTTCCACCGTATTATCCCTGAGATAGACAAAGCTTATATCTTCATTTTCCCCGGCGGCCCTTTCAATCTCCTGGGGCAGCCTGTCATCAATGAAGTTTTCCCAGCACACCTGTGAACGGGGAGAGTATAACTGAGGTGACTCATCCATATCAGAAGAATCAGCGGAAGATTCCTTTTCATCATCCAACTCTTCCATAAGACCATCGCTGGCCATAAAATCTTCAAGATCGGGAAGGTCTTCAATATCCTCGGTATCATCTATTTCAAGGGTTTCTTCGCCAAGGATATCTTCATCGCTCAGCTCTTCAATCAGATCATCCACTTCATCGGGGAGATCCTCCATTTCTTCATCATCTTCAAGTGACCCATCAAGGGCGTCTGAATCGTTGAATAGATCACCTCCCTCATCAAGTGACATAGAATCATCATTGGAGAGGTCGAAGTCCATGGCTTCCAGTTCATCCTCGTCGGAGGATTCTTCGGGAAGGTCGAAGTCCATGGCTTCCAGTTCATCCTCGTCGGAGGATTCTTCGGGAAGGTCGAAGTCCATGGCTTCCAGTTCATCCTCGTCGGAGGATTCTTCGGGAAGGTAGAAGTCCATGGCTTCCAGCTCATCCTCGTCTGAGGATTCTTCGGGAAGGTCGAAGTCCATGGCTTCCAGCTCATCCTCGTCTGAGGATTCTTCGGGAAGGTAGAAGTCCATGGCTTCCAGCTCATCCTCGTCTGAGGATTCTTCGGGAAGGTCGAAGTCCATGGCTTCCAGCTCATCCTCGTCTGAGGATTCTTCGGGAAGGTCGAAGTCCATGGTCTCCAGCTCATCATCATCGGAGGATTCTTCGGGAAGGTCGAAGTCCATGTTCTCCAGCTCATCCTCGTCGGAGGATTCTTCGGGAAGGTCGAAGTCCATGTTCTCCAGCTCATCCTCGTCGGAGGATTCTTCGGGAAGGTCGAAGTCCATGGTCTCCAGCTCATCCTCGTCGGAGGATTCTTCGGGAAGATCGAAGTCCATGGTTTCCAGCTCATCCTCGTCGGAAGATTCCTCGGGAAGGTCGAAGTCCATGGTTTCCAGTTCATCATCGGAAGATTCCTCGGGAAGATCGAAGTCCATAGCTCCCAGCTCATCATCGGAAGATTCTTCGGGAAGGTCGAAATCCATGGATCCCAGCTCATCATCTTCCTGTGCCATATCGGGTAGCTCAAAGTCTAGGTCGCTTTCCTCTAAGGAGGACTCGGGCATATCAAAATCCATGCTCCCGAGGTCCTCATCGGGAAGATTCATGTCAAATGAGCTTAGATCGTTATCTTCCTTGTCTTCGGGCAGTGCGAAATCATCATTTTCCCTTTCTTCCGAAACAAGTGAGCCCTCATTAATCTGCGAAGGATCCGGTGAGGGCGGTTCAAAAAAGTCATCATTCTGTCCCACCCCTTTCTTTTTTTCTCTTACCGAAGTGGCGACCAGGAGTATAAGGGTCAAAAGGAAAAGCCCGGAGATGATATATATCGCCATCAGCAGCAGATCGTAAATCTGACGGGGTGAAAAAGTTTCATGGAGGTAACTGATTTTCAGACTGGTGCCGTTAAGGGACATAAGAAATGACGCGTCCTGGGCAATTCCAACCGGCGGTCTATATGTGCCCTCTTCTATCTGTTCCAGAAGAAATAGTTCATTTTTCTGCAGATTGTCCATTAGACGGTTATTTTTACTTTCCAGACGAGTATAAAAAAGTCTGTTATCATCGGAATAGATGAGAAGCCCTTTTATCTCTGGTCTGCTCTGCAGAAATTCTTCCATATCGCCCTTGAAGGAGTCTGAACCGGGATTGCCCGTTTCCTTGAGAAGTGACGAAATCCTACTATTAACTTCGGGAAGGTTTTTCCTGAAATCGGCCTGACTATCGCTTGTTCCTGTGAAGAACGTATATCCTATCCAACCGGCAAGGATAATCAGGATAAGAACTACCAGAAATGAATATGTTGTTACTGCGGACTTCTTCATACTTTATAGTATCGAATGATTTCAAAGGGAAGTGTATATTTTTTTTAAGAATTCCGCGTCTTTATGATCTTCAGGGTATGAAGGAGTGATTTCTGCAGGGCTTTTTCCCCTTCATCATCATAAAAGGAGTAGCCCAAGGGGATCAGCGTGGGGGATACGGAAGAATTTGAGATGCCCTCTGTCCCCGTTAGGGCATTCAGCTCCTCTGCATATTGATCCAGCAATTCATCGGCCCGACAGGGTATCCCCGGGTCGGTAAAGCCCTCTGCCAAGGGGCTCCAATTTACTGTCCATTTTCCCTGACCCTCTTTTTTCATCCGGCCACCCGTATTCGCGACATAGTCCCCGAGGTTCTTTTCATACTGACGCAGCAGGGGAGAGGTGTAAGTCCCGGTTTCCCGTGATTCAGTAAGAGAACTTCGCTCCAGAACGAAGTGGAGCAGACTGTTTTCACAGGGACAAAGGCGCCTCCCTCTTATGAGATGCCAGGAATGAAAATAGCTGCCTCGGCAATAGGGTTTTCCTTCTGGATAGGAAAAATCCGCACCCAGAAGGGTTATCTCATTAATGGAACTGTGTCTGATTAGGGCAAGTGCCGCCTGGGTGACATTTCCACCCGTTTCAATTTCCCGCAGAGGAAGGCGACCTTTCTTCCTGAGATAACGGCAGAGGGGATGGGGAGAGGAGAACCAGAAAATACGTGACTCCTCAATCCCCGGTGGCAGAGGAGCCCCCCAATCGGCGAAAACCCGGCAGGAGGAAGGGAGGTCTTTCATAAAATGCAGATAGCCAATGGCCTGGGGATCGATGGTGATAACCCCGTCCGGGACAATGCCTTTCTCCAGCAGGGCGGGAAGCGCCGTATCCACCGAGAGCAGGAAGGTTCCAGGAGAACGGCGGGATAACCGGGCCATTTCACCCTCCAGTCCAGGACCGGCAGCCGTGATAACTGCCCTGTCAAATCCCTGGAGCAGATCAGGAGTGAAAGGGGTGCGGCATACCCGGGAGAGGTTAAGAATGATGTGCCTCTGCCATTGTCTGCCCAGTCTTTTCTGGGTGGAGCAGTCGGAAGATATCTCCCCGAGGATTGATCTGATCATTCTTTCATACGGGGAAAATGTTTCCTTTTCCCTATAGGCGCGATGGGGAATAACCTGGAGATTCCCGTCTAGAAGAGGGTTATATAGTTCTTTCAGCCATAATGAAAGGGTCTCGTGGTCAGGACGACAAAGAAGGTATACATGGCTGTTCGATAAGAGATCGTGAAAATCCAATGCCGTGAGCAGGCTTTTCAGGAGGGACCCATCGGGATCAATTATCAGAATTTTTGAATCAGCCAGAAAAGGACGGATCTGATAGCCCCCTGCCAGGCCGAAAAAGATTTTCATACCCTTGAGGGGATAAGTTGTTGTAAGCTTTTGCCCCTCCTTGAGGGGATCGAAAAGGGAGTGCATGGGAAAATCCCGTCCATCCCGGTTAATTCTGGGTACCGGATCGCCGGAACGGGAAAGGGTCACGTTCACCCTGGCCGAGTCCATGGGATCGGTTATTGAGGGGAACCCGTTAAACCGGTTTCCCGCCGCGTTGAGATTAACCGATAGAAAATCGTTCAACCAGAACCTCCATTTCCCTGAACTGAGTCTTAATTTTATCTTCGGCAGCCCTGCGGGACCTGTTAATGTCTCTCCCAAGGATAAGTTCTTTTTTCAGCAAGCTGAGTTCTTCCGATGCCAGGGTATAGAGGAAGTCTTTGAGATCATCAGTGTCGGGAGAAAGAAACAGGTCCGGATTATTGAAATGTTCTTCCGAAGATTCTGTCCAGGTTCTGATAACCGATTTCAGTTTCTCCCGGCGCTGCGGCAGGGGAGGGATGGCCAACTCCACCCACTTTTCCTTAAGAGGCTGTCGGCGCTTAAGGGCGGTTATCTCTTCCAAGCCCTCCACGGGAGGGGTATGGCCGGACAGCCGGTAGAGGGGAATAGGAAAGTCTCGTCCCCGGAACCATGTTCTGTACTGCTCCAGGGCAAATCCGAACCTGAGGGAACCCTCCCTGTATGATGTCATCGACGCCGCCCGTTCAAAGTGAACCTGAAGTATTGAGGAAAAACGTCCCGTCCCGGACAGAAGAAAATTATCGAAACTGTGGGGAGAGGTATGACTCTTTATATCTTTCATGCACAGGTCAAATCCGGCAAATGTGATTGATGAGGCGTCCAGCGCAAGGGAAAGCTCCAGAGCGGTCAGCGCCACGGAGCCCGTTGTGTTCACCCGGGGAAGATGCCAGTTCTCAAGCAGGGCCTTTTCCAGAAAGGTCTGCTGATTGATAACGGGATAGGAGTAAGCCCTTTTCCTGTTATCGGTTCTTCCATTCAAACTGATCCCGACGGGAATATCCGGGGGAAAGTGCCTGAAATGACGGCTGGCCCAATAACCCGGATCCGTAGAAAGTATCATATGGGGACGGATGCCGCTGCCCAGCAGTGCTCTGACAGCCGAAGGAAGGGCAATATGGAAATATTCCCGATGATGTTTTTCCAACTCCCCCATGTTCTCCTGAAGACTGGGGCCTGAAGCGGAGATAAGTACCGGTCTGCCCGTAACGGCCGGTATACGGGGAGAAGGAGAACTCAGATAATTGATGACCGTATTTCTGAAATAGGCCTTGCCGAAACCTTTCACATGGGAATGATTGGCCTGAAGTATTTTTATCACCGAAGAAATTTGACGCCCGGCCAGTGAAGCCTCTTCGGGGAGAAGCCTGACCGCAGGGGGCCATGGCACATAGGCAAGAGAGTCGATGTCGCTTTCATGGATATGTTCGGCGAGGAATTTCTTGAGTCCCGAGTCCAGATCTCCTGTCCAGTAGGAGATCCTCTTATCTCCTTTCAGTGCCGGACTGAGTAGATCAAGGGGGGAAATTATCAGAATCTTTCCGCGGGGAGTGCGTTCCAGGAGCCTCTCGGCGGCATATCCAAGTCCCGGTTCGAAAAGTATGAAAACCGTTTTATCCCCATAATCTCCCCTGTCAATGATACGATCAGCTTCCCTGATAGGATTGTAGGGGGAGTGGAGGTAATTTCCTTTGATTTTTACGTTGGGAAAAGACGGGGTTTCCTTCATTGCGGGGCTAGAAAACGTTCAAGAACCTTTTTCTCTTCACTGGGATTGTCCAGTCGCTCCATGGGAAGATCCTCCTCCTCAAGCTCATTGCCGAGGAGCTGGCCCAGACCGAGAAGGAGCTGTTTTTTCAGCAAGGCTGAACCGGGAAATAGCTCAGAGGGCTGCAATATAAATAATTGGCTGCTGTCATCACGCAAAAGAGTCACCCTTTCGTTGAAAAAGGAGGAAAAGAGGGAGATAACTTCTTCACGGCAATCATGTCTATCCTTCAGGGGATCCAGAGAAGCGGCCTTATCAATAAGGATATCCAAAGAGAGTTTCGTCAGGACTTTACCTTCACCTTCGGTGAGAATTCGCCGCAGTACATCTTCGTGGCCGAGACGGTCTTCTGTATTTTTTTTGCCCGATTCATCGGGAAAGAGAGCCTTTTTCAGCTGCTCCATAACCGGTCTATCGTCAAGTACGGTCAGGTTTTCCCTGTTCAGCTTTCTTGTATCGTCCTCATCAAGCAAAACGATAACCAGGGCGAAGATTTCCTGATCCAGCTGACAGGATAATCCTATCAGAGAACCGGACCGGCCGGTTTCACGGCGGGAGAAATAGTCCTGATAGAGAGAAGAATCGGTCAACTCGAAAGAGTGGTTTCCCTTAAGCCAGGAGAGTATAATCTTTCTTTCAAAGATCATACGACGTTTCGATGTGACGTCAAATCCCTTTGTTTCCACCGGCAGGAAGGAATCGGTGTTCTCATGATAAATAAGGAGGGCCGCCTTTTCCGTCTGCCAGTGTTCGATAACCCAGCTCAGGAAAAGGGGAGCCCCTTCCAGAACGCCCATCCCCTCGCGGAAAGGACCGCCCTCTTTATCAGAGTGAAGAGATGGAAGGGATGCTGCAGAGACAACCCGATCCAGAAGGCCCATTATTTGGCTATTCCCAGTTCACTGAAGATTTTCTTGTATACCTCGAAATGTTCGCTTCTGGCAAATTCCTGAATCTTATCTTCGGGAAGAGCTTCAAGAAGCTGATCCATATAGGTGAGAACTTCCTTTATCTCCTCTTTAAGGTCGTAGGGGAGGGATGCCAGTTCATCGGAATCTCTCAGGGCGGATATATCAGGAAAGGAGGGGATTTCATCAAGCACTGATTCCATCTCATTTTCTTCCTCTTCAATTTCTTCCGCCAATTCCGGTTCCGGTTCTTCCCGGTTCTCCGGAGAAAAATCACCCAGGTCGTCGGAAAGGGAAATCCCTTCCAGAAGTTCGTCTATATTCTCATCGTCAATGCTCAGATCTTCGGAGGGTATGGTCTCCAGCTCGTCGGAAGTGAGTTCTATTTCGTCGGAAGTGGCGTCTTCAATCTCTATGGAAAAGCTGCCCGAGTCTTCGTCAGTAATTTCGTCTTCTTCGTTTTCCGCAGAAAGATGATCATCCAGTGCCGGCTCCTCATCAAGGTCGAGGTCCAGATCCAGATCAAGGAAATCGTCCTCAACTTCCTCATCCTGGGTCAGAAGGCTTTCATCAAGGTCAAAACCATCCTTTTCTTCTGCAGCCTCGATCATATCCTCGAACCCGTCGGATTCCTCTTCGTCTTCCTCATCGGAGATTTCATCGGTAAACCCGAGAGCTTCATCCAGAATGGTTTCGTCCTCATCGGAAATGATAATTTCATCGTCAAAGAAGATTTCATCGGCTTCCTCTTCGGGAATCTCTTCTTCGATGACGAGCTCTTCGTCTTCTTCGGGAGTCTCTTCTTCAATGACGAGCTCTTCGTCATCTTCGGAAGTCTCTTCTTCGATAACGAACTCTTCCTCTATGACGAGTTCCTCCTCATGGGAGAGTTCATCCTCAAGGACCAGTTCACCTATCTCCTCGGGAATATCGATCTGGGTAAAGTCGTTATCCTCGAGATCTTCTATTTCAATCTCTTCATCTATGATTTCCTCATTTTCGGGTATCATGCCGTCAATAAGGGTGTCGTCATCGGAACCTGCGGGAGGCAGAGGAAATTCCGGTTCCTCTTCACTCCGGGGAAATTCAAGGGGCTCATCATCCCCTTCATTCACGGTCTGATCGAGAAATTCATCAAGGGAGGCGTCTTCGAACTCTATGGAGCTCTCCTCTTCCATGAGATCGGAAAGAGGCTCTACAGAATCGGTCTCATCCTCTTCGGAAATGCTGTCCAGGGATATTTCGTCAAGCTGAATATCCTCCAGAGAATCGATTTCCTCCGAATCAAAAGTCTCATCGGAAAACTCTGAAAGGTCAACGCTTTCAATTTCATCGGTCTCGCTGAAGGAGCCCTCTTCCTCGAAGACGATATCCCCGTCCATGTCATCAAAGGAGACCTCTTCCCCCTCATCGAAAATGGTTTCATCGGGATTTTCTCCGGCGGCAGACAATTCATCGTCATCTTCCGAATCAGCCGTTTCGCTTTCTTCCGAGGTAAGTTCGTCCTCATCGCCGCCCAATTCGCTCAGATCAATCCCCAGATCATCAAGATCCACTTCCTCTATCACCAGATCGTCATCGGGGGAAGCTTCCACCATATCCTCAATGTCAATTTCTTCCACATCATGGGAGGGTTCCACATCGTCTATGCTGACTACTTCATCGAGATCGTCCACATTGGACAGCTCCAGGGGATCACTCTCTTCCATGTCACCGGTCAGATCATCAAGGGAGACTTCTTCCAGGGAAATGTCTTCATCGTCGAGAAGATTGTCCAAGCTGATCTCCTCCTCATCCACATCACCCTGATCGTCAATGGTAATCTCGAGGGAGTCCATGTCGTCTTCCGCCATGCTTTCTTCATCTTCCCGGCCAAGGTTGGTGAGCATGGAGAGGGCGGGATCTTCGTCGGGCTCGGCAAGATCCATATCATCGACAAGTTCCAGAGGGGTATCGGCCAGTAGGTCCGACTCATCCTGGTATTCGTCTTCGGGAAGAGTTTCCCCGGGGGGAAGGGTAATTTCTATTTCTTCCTCTTCCGGTTCCTCCTCAAGGGCTGTGCCGTCAAGGATATTATCAAGCTCGTCACCGGTCAGGGCAATTGTCTCATCCAGATCGCTGTCATCGAAGAAGCCGGCTCCCTGCTCTTCACTGTCGACGGGAATGCTTTCGGGGGAAACTTTATCCCCTTCGTCCCGGGGAGCCAGGCGGATTGTACTGATTTCATTTTTCAGATCTTTGATTTCATCGCGGATAGTGGAGAGCTCTCCCTCTATCTTCGCCAGGATATCTAACTGCCTGGATGACTCCTCAAGGAGTTCCGTCTGAGCTTCAAGTCTATCTACCGCGTCTTCGAGGGGATGGGGTTCGCTTTCGGGTATGTCATCAAAATTGGGAAGGGAATCCTCAATCGTATCCTCGATACTGGCCACATCCGAGAAATCGAGATCATCATCCATATCACCGGCATCAAGGCTTTCGAAATCGAAATCCTCATCTCCCAGATTCTCGAAGTCAATCTCTTCATCATCCTCATTGGAGTGTAGTTCGTTGAGGAGGTCCTCTTCCTCTTCGGTTATGTAAAGCTGATCACTTTCGGAATCATCATCGATTTCAATAGGTTCCGATTCCATTTCCTGAATGCCGTCGGAGCCGGCTTTAACCCATACCCCGAATTGTTCCAGGTTGTCATCTTCCCGTTCTTTCTTTCCCTTATCCTTGGCCATGGATATCTCCTCAGTACAATCTCTCTAAACTTATCGGCCGAATCGGGGGAAACATCAATAAAAAAAGCTTGAATTAGCTATAGAAACGTCTCCCATGGTCATTATAGAATCATATTAAAACAAATCATCAAGTTTTTCCATTACTATCCGTTATAAAAGTCATGGTCAAGAAAAGTCTTTTCCTGGCATTATACGCCGGACTAACCGTCTATCTCATCCTCAACCTTTTCTGGGGTACCCAGGGGGTGAACGCCCTGGCCGCCCTGAGAGCGGAGCGCGCCGTTCTTGAGGAGAACATGGATATTCTGACCGGCGAGAACAGGGATGTGCAGATTCATCTTGATCAGCTGAAGAACGATCGCCAGTCCATAACCCTTCAGGCCAGGAAACTGGGCTATATCCGGGAAGGGGAGAAAATCATCTACACCGACCTGGGAAGCCCGGCTCAGAGCATCAGTTACGGCCTGCCCATTATCCGCACCGGAACAGATTACGTTGTGGGGGACAGAAGCGCCTTCTTCCGCGTCCTGGCCCTGGTGGTCGGTCTTTCCATGTTTCTCCTGGTCCTTATTCTTGAATGGGGCGAGAAGGGAATCCGGCGGGTCCCCCCTTCAGGAGCCGATCAGAGATAATACTCTTCGGGCAGCTGCCAGTTAATCGGGCCTTTCCCCTTTTCTTCAAGATAGTCGTTCGCCGCGGAAAAATGGCCGCAGCCGAAGAATCCCCGGTTGGCCGAAAGGGGCGAAGGGTGGGGCGATTCGAGGACGAGATGGCGCGATCGGTCTATGATGGCCCCTTTTTTCTGCGCATAGGAACCCCAGAGAAGAAAAACCGTATTCTCCGTCTCCCTGTTAATCACTTCAATAACCCTGTCGGTAAACCTTTCCCAGCCCTGCCCTCTGTGGGAGGCGGCCCGGTGGCATTCCACCGTGAGGACGGAGTTCAAAAGGAGGACGCCCTGTTCCGCCCAGGGGATAAGACAGCCGTGGCGCACGGGAGCGAAGCCCGTTTCGGCGGCCAGTTCCTTATAGATATTCTTGAGGGAGGGGGGAACATCCACCCCGGGGCGTACGGAAAAGGAGAGGCCGTGAGCCTGTCCGGGGCCGTGATAGGGATCCTGACCGATAATGACCAGCTTCACCTTCTCCAGGGGAGTCGTATTGAGGGCGTTGAAATACTCGTCGCCGGGGGGGAATATCTGCTTTCCCTGCTGCTTTTCCCTTTGGAGGAAACGGCGCAGATCGGCCATATAGGGGGCGCTGAACTCCTCCTGCAAAGGAGTCAGCCATGAGGGATGAAGTTTGATCTTACGCTGTTCACTGTCTACCATGGAAATATTATAGCCGGTACTGTCGCTTTTAACAATGTCCCAGGTCAGATTGAGAAAACGGTCTTCTCTGTGTTATTATGACCTATGGGCTGCAACTGCGAAATAAAGAAACGCCTCTCTCTCATGGCGCGGGAATTCCGGGGCGAACCGGTGTACCTCGATTATAATGCCACCACTCCCACCGACCCCGCGCTGCTGGGGGATATGGACCGTCTTCTGAGGCGCGAATGGGGAAACTCTTCCAGCCTTCACCTGAAGGGGGGGGAAGCCTATCTGAGGGAGACGGAGACCAGGCAGACCGCTTCCCGGCTGTTCGGAAAGGGGGAGGATACCTTCCAATTCTGTTCCTCCGGATGCGAGGGAATATCCGGATTGCTGGCCGGAACGGAGGCAAGAGACCGGATATTGATCACCACGGAAGCGGATCATTCCGTTCTGGTGCAGACCGCCGGAACCCAGTACAGGGAAAAACACCGGTTTATCCCGATCGACGGACAGGGCCGGATCGACTCCCCATGGCTTGAGGGCCTTCTGGAAAAGGAGGGGCCGGCCTGTCTTTTCTATTCTCCCGTCAACCACGAAACCGGCGCCAGGCAGAACTGCAAAGCCCTGTATGAAGCGGCGCAGCGCCGCGGGGCCCTTGTTTTCATCGATGCGGTTCAGGCGGCGTACCGCCTCAGACCGGAAGAGTGGGCCCCCTATTGCCACGGCTTTGTGATCTCGGGGCATAAATTTCATGTGCCCAAGGGAATCGCCATGGTCCATGTCCGCGAGGATATTGAAATTTTCCCTTTCCGGATGGGCGGCGGGAACGGCTCCTCCCTCTTTCCCGGAACGGCCAATACTCCGGGAATAGCCCTGCTCGGCAAGGGACTTGAACTACTGGACAGGGACAGGACGGTAAACGAAAGGATCCTGGAAAATCTGACAAGGGAAGGGGAGTCCATTCTCGCCGGATGCCGGACGGAAATAATCAGAGAGTCCCCGTCGGACAGCGTTCCCGGGATTCTCTGTTTTTCCCTTCCCGAACTGAGGGATTGGGAAAAATTCTTCCTCCATTTAGGTGAGAGGCGTATCTGTCTTAGCCGTTTTTCCGCCTGTACGGGGAAAGTGGAGGGGGAATCGGCCGTTCTGAACGCCATGGGTGTTCCTTCGGCCCGGTCATCCCGGTCTTTGCGGGTTTCATTCGGACGTTTTTCCAAGAGACAGGATTTCTTTGCCCTGAAGGAGGCCATAGACAGTTATGTACAAAATTCTTAAACGCCGCTTCGGATGGGATAATTTCTGGGAAAATCAGGAAAATATACAATATTAATATATTAAGGTTGGTTATTGTAGTACGTGAGTAATACATCTTTAAAAAAAGCAAGAATGATCCTCTCATCTGTTTTTGGTTATAGCAAGTTCAGAGACAACCAAGAAGAGATTATTTCAGCCATATTAAATGGGAACGATGTCTTCACTTCCATGCCCACGGGCGGAGGAAAAAGTTTATGTTATCAAATCCCCGGACTCGTATTTGATGGACTTACTATTATCATAAGTCCACTAATCGCCCTCATGAAGGATCAAGTGGATGATGCTGTTTCAAAGGGGATTCCCGCGGCATTCCTGAATAGTACTTTGAAGGCTGAGGAGGTCTCCGATATATATTCACGTCTCTACAAGAGAGAAATAAAGCTTCTTTATATTTCTCCTGAGCGGCTGGCCGTCGAAGGTTATATGGACAGGCTCGCTGAGCTGAATATCAGTTTCTTTTCGATCGATGAGGCCCATTGTTTATCCGAATGGGGGCATGATTTCAGACCGGATTATTTAATCCTTTCCCGTATCAGGGAGAAGTTTCCCCATGTCCCCATCGCTGCTTTCACTGCTACTGCTACAGAGAAGGTTCAGAGTGATATTATACGTATCCTGAAATTGGATGATCCCTTTACCGTTAGGGCATCATTTAATCGAAAGGAGCTATCATACAATATAAAACCCAAGAAAGATATTTTGATTCAGATTTCAACCTACATAAAAGATCATCCGAATGATGCCGGAATCGTATATCGCTTAAGTAGAAAGGATGTGGATAAGACGACAGAGTATTTAAGGAATAAGGGTATAAACGCTCTGCCCTATCATGCCGGTATGAATAAAGATCAGAGATCATTAAATCAAGAGTTGTTTAATAATGATGATGTCCAGGTGATCGTTTCGACCAATGCATTCGGCATGGGTGTTGATAAGAGCAACGTCAGGTTTATCATACATGGTGACCTCCCTAAGAGTATGGAGGCTTATTATCAGGAAACAGGTAGGGCAGGAAGAGATGGTATGGATTCCGAATGTCTTCTTTTTTTCAGTTCTGGCGATATAGTCCGTCAGAAGTATTTCATAGATCAACTTGAAAGCCAGGAAGAGCAGAGAAATAGTCTTGATAACCTGAATAAACTAGTTCGCCTTTGCACGGTAAATGTCTGTAGGAGAAAACAAATCCTTTCTCACTTTGGAGAGGAGTTAGAAGAGAACTGTGGCAGTTGTGATGTATGTACTGACACAACTGAAAAAGTTGAGGCCACTGTAGATGCGCAGAAAGTCCTTTCTGCCATGGCAAGAACAGGAGAAGGATTCGGCATTTCCCATATCATAGATATTGTCTCTGGAGCCGATACGGCCAAAATACGGGAAAAAGGGCATGAGAGCTTAAAAACTTATGGAGTCGGAAAGGACAAAAGTAAGAAATGGTGGCGGGGAATTGTGGATGAATTAATTGGTCAGCAGATGATCTATCAGGATAGTGAGAGATACAACATCTTGAAAATGAATGAATCCGGAAAAAGAATCCTATTTGGAGAGGAGTCCTTTTTTATCAGTGATACTACGGCATCGCAAGAAACTAAAAATAAGACGAACTCTCTTATTCAACGGACATTAGCGCCGGCAGATGAAAATCTCTTATCGAAGTTAAAGGAGATAAGGAAAGAATTGGCCAGAAAAAGAAGAGTTCCGCCATATGTGATTTTCTCTGATAAGACACTTGCTGAAATGTCTCGTATGAAACCGGAAACAGGTTCCGAAATGCTTGAAGTCTCTGGAGTAGGGGAGAAGAAACTGGAAGTTTATGGGGAAATATTTCTATCTGAGATTAGGAATTATATTGCTGATTAAGTCTATTGAAGCAATGGGTTATACTTGATCAGGAGCTCTATAAGCCCGATATGATTGTATTTTGTAGGAAATAGATAATAAAAGAAGTATGGATATAGAAAAATATTTAGAATTATTGAATATCTCCAGTATTCAAGGTGATAGACTGGATTTACTAAAGACGATACATCGGAATCATCTGCAACGGATTCCCTTTGAAAATTTTGACATGCATATGTATGGGAAACTTGATTTGGCTCTTGATAAATTATATGAGAAAATTGTAATTAGGCGTAGGGGGGGAATCTGCTATGAGCTGAATTATCTGCTGTATAATTTACTAAAAGAACTAGGTTATGATGTTATACTCCTATCTGGAAGTGTATTGGATGAAGGGGATTCTGAGTTCGATCATCTCTTTTTGTTGGTTACCCTTGAATCAGTCAGATATCTAGTTGATGTCGGATTCGGGGATAATTTTTTCGAACCAATATTGTTTGACTGCCATGCTGTTCAACAAGATGTGAAGGGCTATTTTAGAATAAAAAAAGTTTCCGATGATACATATAGATTGGAGCACAAGACAGATAACGAATATGTTTGCGCTTATACATTCCGTTTAGTTACGAGATATGTTAAGGAATTCGAGGAAAGAATGAATTGGTTTTGTCACTCCGAAGGATCAATATTTGCAAAAAGACTGTTTTGTTCTATCGAAAATCCAAAGGGAAGAATCTCAATAAGACCGGGCCGAATAACTATAACTGCCAATGGAAATAAAGAAGAGTTTGATATTCGGGATTTTGTTGAATTTAAGCATTTACTGGCGGATAAATTCAAACTTGAGTTTTTAGATGAAGATCCGTTATTACAAGAGATATACAATAAGCAAGGATAACGATAATTTGCTCTTTTTTATCGGATTAGTAGCTAACTTTCTATCAAGAAATAAAATGGATTAATATTTATATAGGACAAAGCTATTATATAAAAATCGTTCCCAAAAAAACGGAAAAAACATTGGTTTTTTCCGATGTAATGGTCGTTAATTTCTAGAACTAGTCTCCGAATCTCTTTCGGATACTGAAAATGCAAAAAAAAATATTAAATGAAGGAAGAAGGAGAAAATTCCTTGAAACTCAAAACAAAATTTATCTTACCCCTAACCGCGCTTTCCTGCGTTGCCATGCTGAGTGTGTCTACACTGCTGTACCAGTCGGCAAAACATGAAATTGAGAGCTCCGTCATCGGTCAGATGGAACAGATGGCCGATGCTCTTGTCAGAAGTGTGGATGACTACCATGAGTCGCTGCTTGCCGATGTCAGACTGTTCGCCCAGTCCCCCTATTATGAAAGTCTTTTATTGACCGGATCCGGGGAGGATGTCAATATCGTCAATAGCCAGCTCAAGGATTTCCTCGATCTGAAAGAGGGATATGAGAATATTGCTCTGGTGGATTTATCAGGAACTGTCGTAGCCTGCAGTAATGAAGCGGCCATAGGAGCCAATGTCTCCTCCCGGGATTACTTCAAGGATGCGATAAAGGGGAACATCTCATTGGGAACTTCGGTCTTGAGCAGTGTGACGGGCAATTCGACCAACACATCCGCCTGTCCTCTATATAAAGGAAAAGAGATTATCGGTGTTGTCATAGCTGTCTCCGATCTGCTGCATTTCACCGGAAAATTCTTTGATCCCGTATCCATCGGGGAGCATGGTTACGTCTATATGATGGATCAGAACGGAGATATGGTTTCCCATCCCAATAAGGAGCTTCTGCTGACCGCCGAGGCGAACGGTCACAATACGGATCAGGGACGGTATGTGCTCAATGAACGAAATGGCGTGCATGTCTACACCTACGGGGGCATCGAAAAGACCATGGCATTCCGCCAGACCGCGATTCAAGGCTGGTTTGTCATAACGAGCGCCGAGAACGCGGAACTCTATGCGGGAGTACAGAAAGTGCTGAGGGTGGTTATTATCCTGATTCTCATCGCCCTCACGGTGATGATCTCCACCATATGGTTTCTGGTCTCCAGTCTGGCTAATGTGGTGAAAGCTGCTGCGGAAAGTGCTGAAAAAATCGCCGAAGGAGACCTTACGGCTACTCCTGAGCAGAAGCATCTTATGAGAAAAGACGAGCTGGGAATATTATCCCGGGCGTTTGAACACATGATTCTCAAGCTCAGAGAGATCGTGAGAGATGTTAATTCTTCCGCCCATAACGTCTCCCAGGGAAGCAATCAGCTGTCCGCCACGGCGGGTCAGCTGTCACGGGGAGCAACGGAGCAGGCATCCATATCAGAAGAGGTTTCCTCTTCCATGGAGGAGATGGGATCCGCCATTCAGCAGAACGCCGATAACGCCGTTCAGACCGGTAAGATCGCCTCCCAGGTTTCTGTGGATATTGAAGAGGGTGGACAGGCTGTCAATGAGACGGTTGAGGCGATGAGAGAGATTGCCGAAAAAGTCAAACTTATCGATGATATTTCAAGGAATACCAACATGCTTTCCTTGAATGCTTCCATTGAAGCGGCCCGGGCCGGCGAGCATGGCAAAGGTTTCGCCGTCGTAGCAACGGAAGTCGGTAAGCTGGCGGCCAACAGCCAGAAGGCGGCTCTGGAAATTTTTGAATTGGCCAGTTCAAGTGTAGCCAAGGCGGAGAAGGCAGGGGAGCTGATTTCGAAGATTATTCCCGATATTCAGAAAACCGCCGAGCTTGTTCAGGAAATCTCCGCTTCCAGTGTCGAACAGAACAGCGGGGCAGCTCAGGTAAATCAGGTCATGATACAGCTTGATGAGGTCATCCAGAGCAACAGCGCCTCGGCGGAAGAATCTTCTGCCATGTCTGAAGAGTTATCTAGCCAGGCTACGATGCTCGTTGACGTCATCTCCTATTTCAAATTAAACGAGGAAGATATGAAAGGGAGAGACAGACTGTCCCGTGACAGAAAGAGTCCTGTCAGCGGGAAAACAGAGGAGAAGAGAAATCCCTCTTCTCCATCAAGGATCTATTCCCTCCCTCCTGGTCGTAACAGGGAAAGCCGTGATACCGACGGCTTTGAAGAGTTTTAATCGGAACGGACTATCATTGGGGAAGATGGGGAACCATGAGGGAGCCTATCTTTCGACTAATCTAAAAATGGTACCTTAATCCTATCCCGGCGTTGATTTCAAGATCGACGCCGGGATAGGCCATTACGGTCGGAGCGATTTCTCCGAAAAGTTCAAACCCCGTTGACATCCACCATTGAATCCCCAAGGGGACTCTGGCGCCCATGTAGAAAGTATGGGAATTGTCATTACTCAGGCCGGTTTTCATTCCTGCCTCTACACCTACCGCAAAATACCAGTCAAAGATTTCAGCGAAATGATCATTTATCAGCCACCAGTCTGTAATCAGGTCAAGGCGGTTGTCGTAACTGGATATCCCTGACAAACCGGCCGCAACAACGATGTTTTCCCTTTTCCAGGTTACTCCCGTAGGTTCCCCCAGGATTAAACCGATTCCCTGTTCTGCAGCCAGGGCGGAAGGAATCATCATAATTAGCATTACCGATTTGATCATCCCGATTCTCATGCCCGTTCCTCCCTTGGAATGTTATCATAATATAAATTATAATCGATGAAAGGGGAGAATGAAAGAATAAGGTTTTCTCACCATATATTCCCTGGGAAGGGGCGTATAAAATCTTCATAATTTTCCCGGCGGTGTAATAAAAATAGAAAAAAGGCGGTTGAGATTATTTTATGGAAAAGCACTTTTATATGATCTGATCCGGGTTATGTGAGTATAAAATATTTGCATTAAAGGAAATAATATATTTTATGGTTGTCCGTTATATGACGGGGTATTAATAAATAGTGAAAATATTTGTTGTATATCTATACACACTTATGCTGTTTAATTATACTGAAAAAAAATTAAATAAAAACACTTTGATTCCGGGTGTCCCCAGATGATGAGGCCCTTTCCGGTTTTGAAAAAGATGTAAAATCCAAATTGTTTTTTAGGAGAAAGTTTCAATGTCTAGTAGCAAAAAAAAGCTGGGTATTCCCAACGTCTATGTCATACTTTTCATGATGGTATTGCTGGCCGTTGTACTGACCTGGATCATTCCTGCCGGTCAGTTTGAAAGAGTGAAAATGGGGGGCCGAAACGTGGTTGTTCCCGACTCTTTTCAATTCGTTGAGAGAAATCCTCAGGGTCCATGGGCTCTTTTTCATTCCATTACTCTCGGATTTCAGGGATCCGCCTCGCTGATCTTCATGATTTTCTTTGCCGGTGCGGCCATTCATATGCTGCAGGTCAGCGGCGCCATTGAAGTAAGCTTCAAAAAGCTGGCCAATCAGGTTCAGGGAAAAGAGTGGATCGCTATTTTTCTCGTTATGGCGGTTCTCTCCCTGGGAGGTGCTACGGGAGCCATAAGCAATGCCACCCTGGCCATGGTCCCCATAGGTATTCTACTGGCCCAGTCCATGGGTTTTGACAAGGCATTGGGTTTTGCGATTGTCTTCTTCGGTATGTTCTCCGGTTTCAATGTAGGATGGGCCAATGCCGGGACCATCGGAATTGCCCAGGACATTGCGGAAATTCCCATGTTTTCCGGTATGAACGTCCGTGTCTATATCCATATCATCAACTTCGCTCTCTGCTATTTCTTTGTCCTCCGTTATGCCGGAGCCATTAAGAAAGACCATACAAAGAGCTTGAACTATGAAGAGGGAATGACCGTCAGCGAGGTTTTCTCTCCTGTGGAAGAGGGCACCCATACTGACGCCACCAGCCTTACCTGGAAACAGACCGTCAGTCTGATCGCCATTTTCATCAGTTTCGCCTTTGTTATTATCGGTGTTCTGAACTGGAAGTGGGGAGTTTCCCAGTACTCTACCGTTTTCCTGATCCTTTCTGTCTTTGTCGGACTGATCAACGGATTCGGGGTGAACGGCACGGCGAAGGAATTTATCAAGGGATGCCAGCAGATGGTTTTTGCCGCCTTTATCGTAGGCCTTGCGCGGGGCATCACCATCGTTATGTCCAACGGCCTTATTCTGGATACGATCGTCAACTCCCTGTCTGTTCCTATTAAACATTTCGGTCCCGTTTTCGGCGCCAATATGATGTATCTCTCCAATATCATTATCAACCTGTTTATCTCCTCCGGTTCCGGACAGGCCACTTCGGTCATGCCCATCATGGTCCCTCTGGCTGATATCACCGGTATCACCCGCCAGGTTGCTGTTCAGGCCTATCAGTTCGGAGACGGTTTCACCAACATCATTGTACCCACCGTGGGAACTCTCATGGGCGGACTGGGGTTCGCCAAGGTCTCCTATACCAAATATTTCAAATGGGTCTGGCCCCTTCTCGTCATGCAGCTGGCCATCGGCTTTGTGGCCATAACCATCCTGCAGACAATCGGCTGGACGGGAGTGTAAAACCTCTTCGCTGAATCATGTTTCCGCCGGTTTCGCGAGCTCTCTCCGTTGCTCCCTGGACCGGCGTAATTTTTATGAGGGAAAAAAGAATGATAGATATAAAAAAGGAAGTGGAGAAGGTTGAGGCCGATACTGTCAAAACCTGGAAGCATCTCCACAGAAATCCCGAATTAAGCGGGAAAGAGTTTCAGACATCGGCCTATGTCGAGAAAATCCTGCGGGAGGAGACTAGCGTTGACCGCATCTACAAGGTGGGAGAAACGGGTCTTCTTGTCGAGATTATCGGAAAAATCCCCGGAGAAGGGAAAGCCATGCTGCTCCGCGGAGATATGGACGCCCTCCCCGTTACCGAGGAAACGGGACTCCCCTATGCGTCGCAGAATCCCGGAGTGATGCATGCCTGCGGTCATGATGTGCATACATCCGTACTCCTGGGGACGGTTCGGGTATTGGATGGCATTAAGGATAAGTATTCCGGCAGGATCTTCTGCTTTTTCCAGCCCGCGGAGGAAACCCTCTCCGGTGCCAGGACCTTGCTGGAAGATTCTTCCCTTCCCTTTGACGAGATTCAGGGCGCCGTGGCGCTTCATGTCTCTCCCGAGATCCCCGCAGGTACCATCGGCATAAAACGGGGACCGATTCTGGCCGCTCCCGATCTCCTGGAAGTCACTATCCACGGCAGACAGGGACACGCCGCCCATCCCGATACGGTCCGTGATCCCATTACCGCGGCGGCTCAGCTGATCATGTCCCTGCAGACTCTAGTATCCCGGGATACTTCCGCCACCGACTCTTCGGTCATTTCCTTCGGCACCATACAGGGCGGCGCTGTCAGCAATATTATCCCCGAAGAAGTCACTCTATCGGGAACGTTGAGGACATTGAATCCGGATACAAGAAAACTGATGCATCAGCGCATCAGCGATGTCTGCGAAGGGGTATCCAAAACGACCCGAACGGAGATCACCTGCAGCATCAGTATGGGGCCGCCGCCGCTTATCTGCAGCGAAGAGTGGTTCGAACGGGTCTGTCGGGCCGGAACACAGCTCCTGGGCCCGGAGAATGTCATTATCATGGAACGCCCGTCCATGGGAGGGGAGGACTTTGCGTATATTATCGAGAAGAAACCGGGGGCTTTCATCCGGCTGGGCAGCAGAACCCCCGGCGGCCCCTACGGTTCCATGCACTCTCCCACCTATTACAGTGATGAAAGCTGTTTGAAGACGGGGATGATCACCATGGTGGGCACGGTTCTGGATTTTCTGGGAACGGATGAGTAACCCTTAGTGATGGGGGACGATAAAGAATATGATTTCCGAGGTCTTTTCGTGAATGTTACGGACCGAATGGGGCGCCTGGGAAGCCATGTTCAGCGAGTCCCCCTTGCTAAGGATAAAGGTTTCGTCGCCCAATCGGGCTTCCACCTTCCCCTTGTTGACAAACATAACCTGACTGCCGAACCGTTTGTATGAGGATGTCTCTTCCCCCGTACTGCTTCCCGGCTGAAGCTCCACAACGGCCACTTCCATTCTTTTGGAAAGGACGCTGTTCGTCGCAAAGGAGATGGCCACGTCATTATTGAGAGACGAAGCCAGCCGTCTGTTGTCTTTGCGTATGACCGGATTCTCGTCTTTCTGGGAAACCTCTTCAAAAAGCATCTGAATCGTTGTGCCCAGGGCGTTGGCTATTTTCACGAGAGTAGCGAGTGAAGGGGAGACTTTACCATTCTCTATCTGGGAAATATAACTGGGGGAGAGCTCCGTCATTTCCGCCAGGCTTCTCAGGCTGAAACCGCAGAGCTCCCTGTTGTGTCTTATTACCGCCCCGATTTCCTTATTCAAAGCAACTTCCCCTTTCCTTGTCCCCTGTTCCGCGGATCATGGTTACAGAATTATACCTGGATTCTCACCCTTATCAAAGCCCCGGTACTTTCCGGAAGGGCTGAAAGGGTAAGAACATGACAATCCTAACAGAAAACTAACAATTCATAAACAGAGAATTAACCGTTGTCTCATATATTTGGCCGCAAAGGAGTCGACCATTGAATAAAATGCGGTTAGTGGGCGAGAATGTCATGGAAAAAGTTCTCATGCTCTGCGCCTTCATATCAATTATCAGTGTTCTTTTCATGACCATTTTTATTTTTAAAGAAGGGATGCCCCTATTTAAACATGTGGGTCTGGGGGAGTTCCTCTTCGGTACAAAATGGGACCCCCAGGGAGAAGAACCGCTTTTCGGAATATTCCCCTTCATTGTCGGGTCTGTCTTTGTGACCCTTCTTTCCATGGTCATCGCCGTACCCATCGGATTGGCGGTGGGAATTTTCATGGCCGAGTTTGCCAAGGGGCGGATGGCTGAAATCCTGAGAAGCGTCATAGAGCTTCTCGCGGGAATCCCGTCGGTCATCTACGGGCTTTTCGGTTATATCGCCATTGCCCCGATCATCAGAAATCTGACCAGCAGCAACACGGGTATGGGGGTTCTAACGGGAGCCATCGTCCTGGCTATCATGATCCTGCCCACCATCATAAATATTACCGAAGTCTCTCTCCGGGCCGTCCCGGAGCATCTGAAAGAGGGCTCCATGGGGGTGGGAGCTTCCCACTGGCAGACCATTGTGAAAATACTGGTCCCCGCCGCCAAGTCGGGTATTACCGCCGGGGTTATTCTGGCCATGGGACGGTCCATCGGTGAGACCATGGCGGTTCTCATGGTGGCGGGAAACAGTCCCACCATGCCCAGGGGAATTCTATCCAGCACAAGAACCCTGACCATGAATATCGCCACAGGCATCAGTTATGCTTCGGGAGACCACTGGGTCAGTCTCTTCACGACCGGTATGGTCCTCTTCGTTTTCATACTGGCCCTAAACCTTGTGGTACAGATATTTATCAAGCACTCTATGGAGAACAATTCCTGATGGAAATTTCCGCAAATACCAAGAAAATACATCGAAACGAAAACATTGCCCGGGGGTTTATCTGGGGATTCGCCGGATTGACGATTGTCATCCTCGTCTGGATTCTGGGGTTTATACTGGTCAAAGGGTTCTACTCCAATAATATGGTCGGCTATGAGTTTGCCGATATCAGTGACGATGTGGTCACCCTGGATGACGGTTCTGAGGTCATTTTTATCGCCAATGACAAGGTACGCATCAAGGATATGACTCCCGATAATCTGCAGGAACTGTATAGCCGGGTAATCCGCGAGTTGAACAAGTGGTCCGACTTTACCGAACAGGCCCTTCTGTGCCAGCCCTTTGCTTTCCGTGACGGGAGTCCCCTGGACGGGAGTGTCAAGACTTTTCTTCTGAAAAAGGAAGGCCTGGACGACTGGAAAAGCTATACCCTGTTCGCCGAGGATTCGGAAGATATGATCTCCCGGGTCGGTTCCACCAAGGGCGCTCTGGGATATATCCCCGCCGGGGACCGAAATCTGCTCACCGATGATGTTGTTGTGATCCCCGTCAGATCCGTTCAGGTCATGATGAATCAGGCCGCTCTGGCCGTTGAAAACAACAAAAGCTTTCAGGAATACACCGAGGATACACTCAAACAGATCTTTACCGGCCGGATAATCAGCATGACCGCGGTGGGGGGCCTTTCCCTCGCACCGGTTACGGCCGTCGCTCCCAATGTGGATCTCTCCCTGGTCCGGTCCTGGTTCGGTGAGGGGTTCAAGGCTAAGGAGTTCTCCTCCATGGATGACTATTATCAGTTCATGTCCCATAATCCCGGAGCGGTGGGGCTGGTGAACTATACGGGCTATGTCCCCTCCGATGCCTACGATACCGTAACCGTTCAGAGAAGAGAAAGGGGCTTGAACCTGGACTTCTGGTTTCTCATAGAAAAACCCGCCGAGGGAGATGCGGGAGGTATATCCTACTTCATCGTCAATACTCTGCTCATGATATTCATGACCCTGATCTTTTCCGCCCCCGTCGGTATTCTGGCGGCCATCTATCTGGTGGAATACGCCAAGCAGGGGCCTCTGGTTCAGGTCTTGAGAATGGGTACGGAAACTCTGGCGGGAATCCCCTCCATAGTCTTCGGCCTTTTCGGACGGATCTTCTTTGTCAATATTCTCGGGATGGGCATCGGATTCATATCCAGCACCCTCACGGTGACGCTGATGATTCTTCCCACCCTCGTCAGAACATCGGAAGAGGCTATCAAGTCGGTCCCCCCCATTCTGAGGGAGGGGAGCATGGGGCTGGGTGCTACCAAATGGCAGACTATATTCCGGGTTGTCCTCCCCGCGGCGAGCCAGGGAATCCTCACCGGCGTTATCCTGGCCGTCGGCCGGGTCGCCGGGGAAACGGCCGTTCTGCTGTACACCCTGGGGTCCAGTTATGACCTCATCAGAAATCTGCACTCCCCGGCCCGTGTTCTCTCTCTGCACTTGTACCTTCTCTTCTCGGAGGCCATCTCCTTTGACAGGGCCTTTGCCACAGGAACGGTTCTGGTTGTAATCGTGCTGATCACCAACCTGCTCACGAGAAGTCTTATCAGAAAAAATCAGAAGATGGTGGGCCGCTAGAGGCCCGGATAGGAGTAAATACCATGTCCATTATGATAGAAGTAAAAAAACTGGATCTCCATTACGGCGATTTCAAAGCCCTCCACGGGATCGATATGAAGATCGAAGAGAATGAGGTTACAGCCCTCATCGGACCTTCGGGATGCGGAAAATCCACATTCATCAGAACGATAAACAGAATGAACGACCTTATTGACAGCGTTCGGATCGACGGTGAGATCTACTACGGCGGCGAGAATATCTACAATGAGAAATACGATGTCATAGAATTGCGCAAGAGAATCGGCATGGTTTTTCAGAAGCCCAATCCCTTTCCCATGTCCATCTACGACAATATCGCCTACGGCCCCCGCATCCATGGTAAGAAGAATAAGGCCGAACTGGATATCATCGTTGAGAGAAGCCTTCATCATGCCGCCCTCTGGGATGAAGTCAAAGACAGGATTCACTCTCCCGCCATGGGATTGTCCGGCGGTCAGCAGCAGAGACTCTGCCTGGCCAGGACTCTGGCGGTTGAGCCGGAAGTCGTCCTTATGGATGAGCCCACCTCGGCTCTGGACCCGGTGTCCACCTCGAAGATTGAAGATCTGGTTCACGAATTGAAAAAGGATTATACTATTGTTATCGTGACTCACAACATGCAGCAGGCAGGCCGTATCTCCGATAAAACCGCCTTTTTTCTGAATGGTTATATTGAGGAGTTCGGCGCCACAGACAAGATCTTTTTTAATCCTGAAAGTTCAAAGACAGAGGCGTATATCTCGGGAAAATTCGGTTGATATACCAGGAACGGACAGGACAGTTATTACCTGAAAAGGCAGTTTGCGTAATGTATACGGAGGAAATGAAGTGAGTATCAGACAACACTTTGACGATGAAATAGGATCTTTGAACAAGGAAATCCTGAAAATGGGACTTCTGGTGGAAGAGGCCGTGAAGAACGGCATGGAATCTTTCAAGAGTCAGGACAGGGAGAAAGCCCGGATTGTCATAGACAATGATGATGAAATAAACAGCATGGAGAACGCTCTCTGTGATCACTGCGCCATTCTGCTGGCCAAGGAGCAGCCCGTGGCGTCCGATTTGCGCCATATCGTGGGGGCCATAAAGATCATAACCCAGCTGGAAAGAATCGCCGATCATGGTGTCCACCTGGCGAAAAAGGCCATCGTTCTGGCCGATCAGACCTATATTTCGCCCATCGTTAATCTTCCCCGGATGGAGGAGATCGGCCGGACGATGCTGGTCGATGCCCTGAACGCCTTTGTGGACAGGGATTCGGAAGCCGCCGAGGAGATCGCCTCCCGTGATGGTCAGATTGACGAGCTGTACAACCAGGTGACCCGTGTCGTCCTTACCTATATCCTGGAGGATAATACCAAGATAGAGCAGGGTATCGAGCTGATAAATGTGGCCCGTTTTCTGGAAAGGTTCGGAGACCATGTGAAAAATATCTGCGAATGGGTTATTTTTTCAGAAAGGGGAGAGCACGCGGACCTTTAGGAGCCGCGGCTGGAGTGAGGAGAAGAGATGGATCATCCGGAAAAAAAGGAAAAGCTGCTGGTCGTGGAGGATGAAGTGGATATCAGGGAACTGATCTCCTTTAATCTGGAAATGTGCGGGTACGAAGTCATCCGGGCCTCGGACGGTCTGGAGGGGTGGGAAAAGGCCCGTTCCGAAAATCCCGATCTGATAGTTCTGGATCTCATGCTCCCCGGTATCGACGGTTTCGAGGTTTGCAAACGGCTCCGCTCCGAAAAGGCCACTCTCTCCATTCCCATCATCATGCTCACGGCCCGTTCGGAAGAGGAGAACATGGTAAAGGGACTGGAGCTGGGAGCGGATGATTACGTGACCAAGCCCTTCAGCCCCCGTGTTCTTGTCGCCCGGGTCAAAGCGGTCCTGAGGCGCAAGGGCGTCCTGAAGGAGACCACCAGCCACCGAGTCGTCTCCCTCCACGGCATAACCATCGATCCCGCCCGTCATGAAGTGCGGGCAGGGGGTAAAAGCGTTACCCTGTCGGCCACGGAATTCAGCATTCTTTTCTTCCTTGCCGAGAATCCCGGCTGGGTCTTCTCCCGAAGCCAGATCATTGATGCGGTGAAAGGGGAGGATTATCCTGTCACGAGCCGTTCCGTGGACGTTCAGATTCTGGGAATCAGAAAGAAGCTGGGCGATCTGGGGGACTGCATCGAAACGGTCCGCGGCGTCGGCTACCGTATGGTAAGTGTGGAATAAATGAGAAGTTTTTTTTCCCGATATTTTACCGCCCATCTGATGATACTCCTGGTTTCCCTGTTCTCCGTGGGAATATCCGGCATCATTTCCATGAATCATTTCCTCTTCAGCGACAATACCGAGAGGCAGCTCCTTTTTACCAGAACGCTGGGAGCCATGTATCTGGAGGCGGAGCTGAGGGAAGGGGATATCCAGGAATATCTGAATTCCCTGAACCTGGACGAGAGGTTCCGCATCACACTGATTAAAGCGGACGGAACCGTCGTCGGAGACACGTCGGCCGATTACCGGTTTATGGATAACCACGGCAACAGGCCCGAAGTCATTCAGGCGCTGGGGCAGGGTGAGGGGACCTCCAAGCGGCTCAGCGCCACGTTGCGGGAATCCCTCCTCTATACGGCTATATATCATGAGCCTTCGGGGCTTGTCTTCCGGGTTTCCACCGTGGTGGGGAATATCGACCGTATGGTGACCCAGATGGCATTCCGCACGGGACTTATTACGATAATTGTTCTCCTCTTCGCCCTTATCGTCAGTTTCAGCCAGACCAACTCCATCAACCGCATGCTTAAATCCATCATCGCCGTGGTCAGCGACTACGCCGGCGGGAATTTCCACCAGAACCTTTACCTGGGCGGCTTCAGCGAAGCGGTGGAAGTGGGCGATGCGGTCAACGCCATGGGGCGGCAGCTGAAGGAGAAAATTGAGACGGTCACCATTCAGCGCAACAAGAGCGAAGCCATGCTGAACAATATGGTGGAGCCGGTGATCTATCTTGACAGCAACCTTGTTATCCATGATATCAACCAGGCCGCCCTGAAGATGATAGGCCGCTCCTTCTCCCAGTGCCTGGGAAAGAATCTTCTCCAGGTCATAAGAAATATCGATCTCTGCCGCCTGGCCGAGGAGTGCCTGGAGAGTGACACTCCCGTCTCTCAGGTCATCAGCCACAAAAGTCATCACTATATGGTCCAGGGTACTACGATTGACTCCCATGAGGAGGGAGATTCCAGCGTGCTTCTGGTTATGAATGACGTGACCGATATCAAGCAGATGGAACTCCTGAGAAAGGACTTTGTCGCCAACGTCTCCCATGAACTGCGGACTCCCATCACATCGATTATCGGCTTTGTCGAGACTTTGCGCTTCATGCCGGGGGAACGTTCGGCCCAGCAGGAGAAATTTCTGGAGATCATACACACCCAGTCTCAGCGTCTCGGCGAGATCGTCAATGACCTGCTGGCACTGGCCTCCCTGGAGGACGGTCATTCCCTTGAGAAGGAATCGGTCCCTCTGGCCGATATTGTCCGCGAGGCCGAGTCGGTCTGCCAGTCCAGGGCCGATGAAAGAAATATCCGCTTTATCCACGACTTCGATGAGAACCTCAACCTCTGCTGCCATAGAAATCTGACCGCCCAGGCTCTGGTCAACTATCTGGATAATGCGATCAAGTACGGTCCTTCCGATGACGTCATCACCATACGGGCCGCCGAAGAGGGAAGCCAGACGGTGATTTCCGTTATCGACAGGGGGAACGGTATTCCCCTGGAACGGCAGGAACGGCTTTTTGAAAGATTCTACCGTGTAGACAAAGCCAGAAGCCGTGAAATCGGCGGCACGGGACTGGGGCTTTCCATCGTCAAGCATATCGCTTTGAAACACGGGGGAAGAGCCGGTGTCGAAAGTATTCCCGGTCAGGGCGCCCGTTTTTTTATGACATTCGCAAAAATTAAGTAATGAAAACTTCTTGAAATCCCCTTACTAATACCTTAAAATTCAGTTATGTATGAAAACGGCATGCCTCGACTAGAAGAGAGGGAATTCAAGAAATTAAGTACATTCATTGAGACCGAAGTGGGAATAAGGATGCCTCCCGCCAAGAAAATTCTCATGGAATCCCGCCTGCAGAAGCGTCTGAAAGTTCTGAACCTTTCCGATTTCAAGGAATATTACGACTTCGTTTTTACTGAGCAGTCACGGCAGGAACTTATTGAGATGATCGATGCGATAACCACCAACAAGACTGATTTTATGAGGGAGCCGGCCCATTTCGATTTTCTCGTAAACAAAGCTCTCCCCGATGTCACCCGAGGAAAAGAGCGGATCAAGCTGTGGTCCGCCGCCTGTTCCACCGGTCAGGAGCCTTATAACCTGGCCATGTTCATGGAAGAGTTCCGGTCTCTGGGAAACAGGGTGGACTATACAGTCACCGCCACGGATATAAGCAAAAGCTGCCTGATCAAAGGGAGGAACGCCGTCTACGCCATGAAGGATATTGACGACGTATCCGCCGCCTTCAGGAAGAAGTATTTTCTGAAAAGCAAGGATCCTAAATCGGATCAGGTGAAGATAAAGACCTTTCTCAGGGATAAGGTCCATTTCCAGTCCATAAATCTCATGAAGGACGAGTACGGTCTCAGAGACAAATTTGACATTGTTTTCTGCCGAAATGTTCTGATTTACTTTGATAAGGAAAATCAGGCCAGGGTCATAAGCCGGATCGTCAATCACATGAATCCCGGGGCCTATCTCTTTCTGGGGCATTCAGAAAGCATGGCGGGAGTGAACAGCAGTTTACTCGGCGTCGCCTCGTCGATCTTCCAGAAAAAGTGAGAATTTCCTGCAAATTTCCATAAATATTCAGGAATATATTGCAGTTTTCAGTGACAAGACTATAATTTTATTAGAGTGATATTAACAAATAGGAGCTTTCCATGGCCGATGAAAAAAAGACTAATCAATATTTGACATTTACTGTTAGCGAAGAGGTGTATGCCCTTAATGTATTAAATGTACGGGAAGTACTGGAATTTTCCCAGATATCGAAGGTTCCCAGAATGCCCAATTTCATGAGGGGCATCATCAATCTGAGAGGAAGCATAGTACCGGTTATCGATCTGAAGCTTAAATTCGGTATGGGCCAGACGGAGAAAACGATTGATACGAGCATTATCGTTTGCGAGATGGTTCTGGAAGAGGAAACCATAGTGATGGGCCTCCTCACCGACTCCGTGAGAGAAGTAATCGACCTGGATGAGAACGAGATCGAGCCCACTCCCTATGTGGGAGCCAAGATCGATACGGCTTTCATCCTTGGAATGGGAAAGAAGGATGATGAATTCCTCATTATTCTGAATATGGAAAAAATATTGACAGCCAATGAGCTGAACATGGTAAGTGCGGCCGAAGAAGGCGAGTAGGAGGTAACATTGAAGCAGATTTTGATTGTAGACGATTCCAGAACCGTTCGGGACAGCCTGAAGTTCTTTCTTAAAGAGGGAGGCTATGATGTCCTGGAGGGAGCCGACGGCATGGAAGCTCTGGAGGTTCTGAAGACGGCTAAGCCGAATTTAATTATTACCGATGTAAATATGCCCAATATGGATGGTTTAACCCTTCTGGAAAATGTAAGAAAAAGCGAGGAACATAAGTTTACCCCCGTACTTGTTCTTACAACGGAGTCTCAGCAGTCTATCATGGAAAAGGGGAAATCCCTCGGGGCTACCGGCTGGATAGTGAAGCCCTTCGACAGTCAGAAAGTGCTGGCAGTTATCAAGAAAGTGCTTGGAGGTTGATATGGCTCGTAAGAAAAATCCGGTGATCGTTAATCTTCCCGACGAATTTCAGATAAGTATGATAAACGAAAGGTACAAGGAATTGGTGGAAGTGATTAATGAAGAGCGTCCGGTTGTGGTGGATATGTCACAAGTGAGCAACGTTGATTATGCCGGGCTGCAGCTTATTTACAGTCTTATGCGTTCCTGTGAAGAGAAGGAACTGGATTTTTCCATTACCAACGCATCTCCTGTCATCGTGCAGAAGATTGATCTTTGCGGCTTAACTCAAGATTTGCTGAAGGAAGGAGAGAATGGATCAATTTAAACAAGTATTTATAGAAGAAGCGGAAGAGCTGCTGGGTACCCTGGAGGATCATCTTCTGACTCTGGAGAAATCTCCCCATGACAAGGAAATTGTCGATGCGGTCTTCAGGGTCATGCATACCATCAAGGGATCGGCCGCCATGTTCGATTTCAAGGGAATCGTGGATTTCACCCATGTTGTCGAATCCGTTCTGGATAAGGTCAGAAACGGAGAACTGGAAGTCGGTCCCACCCTTATCGATCTGACTTTGAAAAGCCGGGATCATATTCAGGATATGATATCGGCCCCCAGTGACGTATCCCCGGAGTTCCAGAGAGTGTCCCAGGAGCTTATCGGGCAGTTCAACCAGCTGGCCGGCATGGATGAACAGGATCACAATGGAGGGAGCTCCCCCAAAACCAAAGAGGAAAAGGAACAGAAAAAATCCACCCTCTATAGTATTAAATTTATACCGGAAAAAGAGATCCTTTATACCGGGACGAACCTTATAGCCCTCATGGAAGAGCTGAGCGAAATGGGGGAGATCAATATCGTCTCCCATACCCAGGATATACCCTCTCTGGAAAATTATAATCCTGAGTTCTGCTATATACGCTGGGAGATCTTCCTCATATCCGAAGCGTCGGAGAACGAGATCAGGGATGTTTTCATTTTTGTGGAATCTTCCTGCGAACTGAAAATCTCCGTTATCGCCAGCAGCAGCGAACTGGATGAAGGCTACGAAGAGAAAAAACTCGGGGAAATCCTGATAGATAAGGGCATTATCAATTATAATGATTTGAACGGCGCTCTCCATGAGCAGAAACCGGTCGGCCAGATCATGGTTGAGAGCGGTCTTGTTTCCAAGGCCGATGTGGATGCGGCGCTCAGACAGCAGCAGTCGGAAAGAAAGCTTCGCGAGAGGGCGGTCCCCGAAAAGGAGAGCAGCATTCGCGTCAAGAGCGATAAGCTTGACAGTCTTGTCGATTCGGTCGGGGAGCTGGTGACGGCCCAGGCCCGGCTGTCGCAGATATCCAGCCAATACGATGATCCCTCCCTCAATGCTCTGGCTGAGCTGATTGAGCGTCTGTCCACAGAGCTGCGCGATAACGCCATGGGGTTGAGAATGGTTCCCATCGGCTCGACCTTTTCCCGATTCGCCCGCCTTGTCAGGGACTTATCCAAGACCCTGGGGAAAAGGATAAATCTGGTGACCAAGGGCGGAGAGACCGAGCTTGACAAGAGCGTTATTGATAAGCTGAATGATCCCCTTGTCCACCTGATAAGGAATGCGGTGGATCACGGGATCGAGCTGCCCGAAGAGAGAGAGGGAAAGGGAAAATCGCCGGAAGGTACGGTAACCCTTTCGGCCGATTACTCCGGAGCCAATGTCGTGCTGGAAATCCGTGATGACGGTGCCGGTTTAAACCGGGAGAAAATCCTTTCCAAAGCCCTTGAGAAGGGCCTTATCTCCGGTGAGGAGGTCATGAGCGATAATGATGTATACAAACTGATACTCCAGCCCGGTTTTTCCACGGCCAAGCAGATTACCGATGTTTCCGGACGGGGCGTGGGAATGGATGTCGTTTCCCGGGAGATAGAGAGTCTGGGGGGCAGCATATTCATCAGAAGCGAACTGGGAAAGGGATCGGTCATTTCTTTAAGTCTTCCCCTGACTCTGGCCATTATCGAGGGCCTCCTGGTGCGTATAGGGGACGAAAAATTTGTCGTGCCTCTGGCATCCGTACAGGCCTGCCTTGAGCTCGGCCGGGAAGAAAGGGAGCTTCACAGAGAAAAAAGGCTGTTCGAATTCCGCGGTTCCATGTATCCTTACATTAGACTTCGGGAACTTTTCCTGAACGGAAGCGCGCTGCCCGACAGGGAGCACCTTGTGGTGACTCAGACGGAGAACGGGATTTTCGGTATTGTTGTGGATGAGGTAATCGGTGATTATCAGACGGTTATCAAAAATCTGGGACGACTCTATAAAAATCTGCAGCTTGTAACCGGAGCGACAATTCTGGGTGACGGAACTATGGCATTGATTCTGGATTTAAATAAAATAACCGTTCTGGCCAAGTCTGAACGGAATGTAACAGCTTAAGAGGATGCGATGGGGCAAGATGACATAAGGGTATTAATAATTGATGACTCCGCGGTGGTGAGAGAAACTCTCACCAATCTCCTTAAACAGGAGAGGGGCATTGAAGTCGTTGCCACGGCTCCCGATCCGATAATTGGTGAAAGAAAGATCAAGCAGTTTGATCCGGACGTTATCATTCTTGATATTGAAATGCCCCGCATGGACGGATTGACCTTTCTGAAGAAACTGATGGCTGAGAATCCCATTCCCACCATCATTTGTTCGGGGAAGACCGATTCCGGGGGCAAGAGTGCTCTTACGGCCATAGAACTGGGTGCCGTTGAAATTATTACTAAACCAAAATTGGGAACCCGTGAGTTTCTCAATGAATCGATAATCGCTATCTCCAATGCCATCCGGGCTGCCAATGCCACGAAGGGCAGAGGCCTGGGATCGACGGGGAAAACACCGGTTAAGCCGGCTGCTCCCGTCGTTCCCAAGACGGTCAGTCCCAAGCTGACGGCCGATGTGATTATGCCCGCCTCGGGGAAAATTTCCACAGACGTTACCGAAAAGGTTCTGGCCGTGGGAGCTTCTACGGGCGGTACGGAAGCGCTGAGAGTATTCCTCCAGGCCATGCCGGCAGACTGTCCGGGGATTGTCATTGTTCAGCATATGCCTGAGCATTTTACCAAATCCTTTGCCGACAGGCTCAACGAGCTCTGCGTTATAAAGGTCAAAGAAGCGGAAATGGGAGACAAAGTGGTGCCGGGGCAGGCCCTGATCGCCAACGGAGGCTACCATATGCTCCTGAAGCGCACCGGAAAAACCTATTCGGTGGAGCTCAAGGACGGCCCCCTTGTCTGCAGGCATAAACCTTCGGTCGATGTCCTTTTCCGTTCAGCCGCCCGTTACGGGGGGCAGAACATCATAGGGGTTATCCTTACAGGCATGGGGGACGACGGAGCCCGCGGCATGGAAGAGATGAAGAAAGCGGGAGCCTATAACTTTGCCCAGGACGAGAGCAGCTGTATCGTTTTCGGTATGCCCAAGGAAGCTATCGCCCATGGAGGGGTGGACACGGTACTGCCTCTGGAGAAGATTGCTCCTGCAGCCATAAAGAAAAGTCAGGAGAGCCGCTGATGACAAATTCGGACATGATTGAAAGACTGAATGATATTGTGAAAGACCTGGGTGAGATTTATCTGGGCATGTCCGATCAGTATCCCCGTTATTTCGAACGGCTGGAAAACGAATTCGCCTGTTATACCGGTGATGATGACGGGCAGGAGGGATTGGCTTCCGTATCGGAAGATGTCAGTCATATACTGGAGAAAAAGAATGATTTTTCCCGGGAGAACAGCGAGAGGGAAAAAAGTCTTATCAGTACCATTGACAGGGAGCTTCAGAAACTGAGCCTTATTGAGAAGGGTATTGCCGGTATGGAGGAGTGCTCGGAAGATCTGGAGCTGATCTCTCTCAACGCCATGGTCTCCGCTCTTAAAGCCGGTAATAACGGGGGAGCTTTTCCCTATATAACCCGCGAGCTTCAGAGAGTCTCCCGCCTATCGAGGGAGAACAGCAACCGAATCCGCATGTACGGGCAGAATCTTGACCGGGAATATTCAAAATTAATCGATAATGTCCGGGCAAGTCAGAAAAAAACGGGGGAGGATATAGGCGGAATCTATGAGACTCTGGAACAGATCATTTCCGGTCTCTCTTTCTATGATAAATCCTTCCGCGATCTATGTGAGATTCTTGATAACGCGGTAAATAAAATGCGTTCCCCCCTCTATATGATTATCGAGGAAGTTCAGAAGCACGATATCGTACGCCAGTCTGTCAACCATATCATTATTTCCCTGGAAGAGATACACGACAGTTCATGGGATGATGAGGGCGATGCGGAATTGAATAATCTCAAGTTCGCCTGTCAGGTTTATGAGCTGAGCCGCTTTATCATTGATGACATAAGGGAGAGCGTCAATAAATCCTTTGAAAAATTCACCAGAGAGAAGGAAGACGTTATCGGTATCCTCAATAATCTGGGAAAGGAAATGGCCGTTAAGGTGAAGGAGATCGGTCGGGATGATTTTGAGAAAAAAATCGAGTCCATAAGCCGGACCGTATCCCAATATTTCCTCGTACAGAATAACAGCTTCAGCAAGGGAGGATTGAGATCGGAACACTTTGATGAGCTGATTGATGACCTCGACGGCGGAATTGAGCAGTACGAGAAGGTCTTGAGCTCCATAAGAAGTATCCACGTGGCTTCCAGGATAGAAGTGGTGAAGCTGGTGAAGCTGGAGAACATGGATAACATTATCTCCAATATCGATACGACGGTGGGGGAGATGGAAGATCAGCTGTCTCAGATTGACGAATCGGTCGATGAGTTCCGAAAAGCCAGCGGTTCCATTATCAACGATTTTATGGAATATTCCGAGCAGGTCCAGAATCAGGTTCAGGACAGCATGATGAGGCTGGAACCGGTTCTCGCCGCCGTAAGGGATTTTCAGGGAAATCTGAAGAATCATTTCCTGCAGTTTGAGAAAGTAAATGACGATTTCAAGCAGTTTACCGGAATGGTGGATGAACATCTTGAGCATATGGCGATGCTGATCCGGGAAATTGACCGTATCCGGGATACCTTTGAGAATGAGAGGATCGGATATGAGAACATTCTGGAAGATAAGCTTAAGGAGGCCGGTTATACCGATTGGTCCCTGGAGGGGGACAGAATTAAAAAACTGATTGAGAAATTTACCATCTTCATCCATAAGAAAGTAATGACTGGCGAAGGTGACGGAGACCAGAGTTCTCTTGATGCCGAACAGGCAGGGGCCAGCGAAATAACGCTTTTTTAGGTGATGTGAGGCTAAGGTGTAGTTTTTCTCTCTCCGATAATGGTATCAGGGAACGCTTCCCTGTGGGGTAATTGTTTAACTGGGAGAAGAAAACATGTCGACGATCTTGAATGAAGAAGAAAAAAACGCCTTGAGGCTGCTTGGTGTATTTGATTGTTTTGATACACATCAGCTCGTGAAAAGGGAAGATCAGCTGCGCCGGCATTATCGGAAGCAGGCCCTTTCCACCCATCCGGACAGAGCCGCCGCGAGAGGTGCCGATCCGGAAAGAATGAAAGAGGCTTTTCAGAGCATAAATGACAGCTATCGTCTGCTTATGGATCGTATAATGATCCATAAGGGAGTAGCCTTTAGAACCTGCAAGGTAAAAATAAGACCGGAAGAACAGAAGAAAGAGACCCGTGAGAAGTCCGTATCCGTGGGTTTCTATAAGGGCCGTCTTCCCGAAAAGAAACTGCGTTTTGCAGAATATATGTATTATACAAAAAGAATTACCTGGGAGCAGCTGATTTCGGCTCTGTGCTGGCAGTTTACCAACAGGCCAAAGCTGGGAGATCTGGCCCGCTCAAAGGGCTGGATGACAGAAGAGGAGATACTCATTCTTCTGCGGTACAAGAAATCTTCCGAACGTTTCGGACTGGCCGCTGTCAACAAGGGGTTTCTGACGATAGACAGGTGCCGGGAACTGCTTCGAGAGCAGAGATCCGTAGGACTTCCCATTGGAAAATATTTTCTGATCAAGCACATTATGACGCAGGAGCAGCTGAGGGAACAGCTGGGTGCGTTTCTTCTGCACAACAAAAAATACGGAAAGAATTAATTCCTATCCTGGAGCCTGCCCCCGGGAATTCCTGGAAATATGAGAGTGAAATGTTGTGCCGCTTACGGTGACGTCCTGCAAGCTGAATATATCCGCTTCTCTCTGGGAAGCGGTTTTATTTGCTTTCTCTTCTCTCCGGAATTATATTTATAGGGGAGTAAGGATTGTATAAATACTATAATAACAAGTTTAAAAAAGATATAATTGATATTTCAGCGGGCGAGTATATCGCTTCCGCGGAAGATGTGATAATAAGTACGGTTTTGGGATCATGCGTTTCGGTCTGCATTTATGATCCACGGAGAAAAATGGCCGGTTTGAACCATTTCATGCTTGTCGAATCCAGGAGCCTTGATAATTTAGGGGAGATGATGCGTTCAGAAAGATACGGTTCCTATGCGATGGAATCTCTTTTGAATGAATTCATTAGAACGGGCAGCCGTAAATCCGATCTGCAGTCCAAGGTTTTCGGGGGGAGCCGCATTCTGCAGACAGCTCCGGGAAAATCTATGGATATCGGGCATCAGAATATTATTTACGCTTTGAATTTTCTGGAGAATGAGGACATCCCCATTCTTGCCAAGGATACAGGAGGGGAACGGCCAAGGAGGATCTACCTCTTCCCTCATAGTTTTAAAGTTCTTTTGAAGAGGGAGAAAAATTCTTCACTGGATGAAAAGAGTGAAATTCGTATTCCTGCGAAGAAGAGTGGAAGCATTGTTCTTTTTGATCAGGACTGACCTCTAGGATAGTCCGTGAATATATGATAATTTACCAGTTATGATAAATTTCCGAACCGCCCGCTTTATGATGTCCTGTCCGTCAAATAAAAATCTTCCGGGAGATAACATAAACGAAATAGCCTTTGCCGGACGATCAAACGTGGGCAAATCCAGTGTCCTTAATTCCCTCGCCGGCCAGAATAAACTGGCCAAATCTTCCAGTGTCCCCGGTAAGACAAGGGAGATAAACCTCTTTTCCATCAATGATAAGTACCGTCTTGTCGACCTACCCGGATACGGGTATGCCCGAGTTTCCAAAAAGGAACAGGACCGATGGGGTTGGGAAATGACCCGCTATATAGAAGAAAGGGACAATCTCAAAGGGGTTGTCATTCTCATGGATATGCGCCATCCCCTGACAGCCCTGGACCGGGACATGATTGAACTTGTCCGTAGAGGGGGGAAGGCTTTTGCGTTTGTGTTGAACAAGGCGGACAAGCTGAGCAGAAATGAACAAGCCAAGACCATCAGGAAGGTTGAGAAGGACTTGCTTGCCATGAATATCCCCGCTCTGTTGATTCCCTATTCGGCAGAGAAAAAAACGGGAGTGGGAGAATTAACGGCTCTTCTCTCCGGGTGGCTCGAATAGAAGGTTCCCCTCCCGTCCGTCATCGATATTTCCCAGGGGCACGATGTATCTTTTATCTCCCCGGGCAATCTGTTCCGTGTCCACATTATAGACTTCCTTTATGAGACCGGGGGTAAGAACTTCCGAGGGGGCTCCGTATCCCTTGAGAGAGCCCCGGCTCAGCAAAACGCTTTGGTCGGCGTAGTTCATGGCCAGATTCAGGTCGTGCACCACGGAAATGACCGTTTTGTTCTCGGTCTCCGTAATCATACGCAGTAATCCCATAATAGAGAGCTGATGGCGCAGATCCAGAAAAGCGGTCGGCTCGTCGAGCAGCATGACCGGAGTCTCCTGGGCCAGAGCTCTGGCTATAAGGACCCTCTGTCTTTCCCCTCCCGAAAGGCTGTGTACGAATCTCTCCCGGAGCGAGGAGACTTCCATCTGCTCCATGGCTCTTTCTGTTACCCTCCTGTCCCTGTCGTTCTGCCGCTGCCACTCCCCCCTGTGAGGATAACGTCCCATCATAACCGTTTCCTCCACCGTAAAATCAAAGGTTCTTTCCATGCTCTGGGGTACATAGGAGATGAGGGAGGCACGCTGTGGCGGCGTGAGTTTTGAAAGATTCAGATCCCCATGAAAGAGGGAGCCCATCCGGGGCTGCTTCAAGCCGAGAAGAAGCTTGAGAAGAGTGGTTTTTCCCGATCCGTTCGGCCCCAGGAGAGCCGTGAATTTCCCTTCGGGAAAATCCACCGAGAAATCGGAGAAAAAAGGCGCAGAGCCATAGAAAAATGAGAGATTCCGGCAGCTGATCATTCCCGTTCTCCCATGATAGGGGCCGTTCCGTTCCTTTTCAGGAGAAAGAGGAAAAGCGGGGCGCCCAGCAGTCCTGAGATTACACCCACGGGGATTTCCATGGGAGGATGGGCCGTACGGGCGAGCAGATCGGCCAGTACCATGACCGAAGCCCCGGCGGGTATGACTGCCGGTAGAAGCCGCCGGTGGTCGGCTCCCGTCAGAATACGGACGGCGTGGGGGACGAGAAGGCCGATAAAACCGATCGTTCCCGAACAGGCTACCGAGGCGGCGGTGAGCATGGAGGACGCAAGGAGAAGAAGATTTGAGGTTCTTTTAACGTTCAGCCCCAAGGTATGGGCCGTTTCTTCTCCCACTGTCAGTAAGTTCAGGGCGTTCCGCCTGAAGAAGAGGCTCAGGGTGAAGAGACATGTCAGGGGGGCAAGAAAGAGAATCTTCTCCCACCGGGCCGTGGTAAAGCTTCCCATGGACCAGAACAGAATGGAGGATGCCAGCTTTCTGTCCATGCTCAGAATCAGAGACATGAGGGAGGAAAGGAAAAAACTGAGGACGACCCCACCCAGCAGCAGTCCGATGCGGCTTTCACCTCCGGTTTTCCCGAAAAAGATATAAAGAATGAATAAACTGACGCCCGCTCCGGCGAAAGCGCCCACACCCAGGGCGGAAATCCCCCAGAAAGTGATCTGTATTCCCAGAAGGGCGATCAGCGACGCACCCAGGGCGGCGCCTGAGGAAATTCCCAGGATATAGGGCTCCGCCATGGGATTCCGGAATACCGCCTGAAATACCATTCCCCCCAGAGCAAGGGAAATGCCGGTCAGGGAGGCAAGGAGAATACGGGGGAGGCGGAGCTTCAGAATAATAAGGACCGCCGTTCCCTCCTGCCCGGTCCCCGTGAGGATGTGCAGAATCTCCCGGGGAGAAACCTTCACGGCTCCGAGAGAGAGGGAGATCAGAAAGATAAGGGCGAATAACAGCCAGGCGGAGGACAGAAGAAGGGACGGTTTTTTTCTAAAAATCGACACCGTGTATAATCCTTGCCAGGTCCTGAAGCCCTTCGGCCAGCCTTGGGCCCTGGCGGTCCAGTTTATTGTTGTCAATGGGAAAGATTTTTCCCTCTCGTACGGCGGTAAGCTCCCTGTACCCCGACGCTTCCTTCAGCTGTTCAGGTATATGGCCGTAACGGGAGCAGATAATGAGATCCGGGTCCTGGAGGAGAAGTTCCTCCAGGCTGTATCGCCAGCCGTCCAGTTCGTCGGCCACATTGACGGCTCCTGCCATCTCCAGCATTTTTCCAATGAATGTATTTCCCCCGGCCGTGTAGTCGCCGTAATCGCCGAATCCTATCACATAATAGACTTTGGGGCGGGGTTTGCCGGCGACGCTGGCCTCCACACGGTTTACCCTGTCTTCCATACCGGCGATCAGCTCTTCCCCTTTCCGGGAGGCGTCAACGGCGGAGGCTACTTCTCTTATGAGGGAGTAAACCCCTTCAAAACTCTCTTCCGAGTAGAGGGAGAGAACAGGGATTCCCGTCTCCTCAAGGGTCGTGAGGGTTTCCGGCCCGGCGTGGGTCGAAGCAATAATCAGATCGGGATTCAGGGAGAGAATCTTTTCCAGGGAAGGATCGGATATGGTGCCTACCGAGGGAACGGCTAGGGCTTCTTCGGGGTAGTCGCAGTAATCGGTACGTCCCACAAGCAGATCCCCCCTGTCCAGGGCAAAGAGGGTTTCCGTTATATTGGGGCCCAGGGAAACGACCCTCTCGGGGATCTTTTTCCCGTTTCTGTCCGGCTGACCGGCCGTTTCTCCCGATCCCTGGGAATAAAGGGCCAGCGGAAAGAGGAGGATACATAAGAGAGGCAGTGAATACTTCATCCTATCCCACCGGTAATTCAAGAGGGGAGGTCAAGGGGTTTGTGGGTGAAGGATTTTTTTCCCGTACTGTAGTCATCCACGATATGTCCTTTTCCATAGAGCTTCCATTTGTAAATCATCAGCCCTTCCATGCCGACCGGTCCCCGGGCATGAATCTTCCCGGTGGAGATTCCCACTTCCGCTCCCAGTCCGAAACGGAAACCGTCGGCGAACCGGGTGGAGCAGTTCCAGAGGGCGTCGGCCGTGTCCACTCTGTTCATAAAATCCTCGGCCCGAACGGCGTTTTCCGTGACGATGGCGTCGGTGTGTCCCGAACCGAAACGGTGGATATGGTCTATGGCTTCATCCATGGAGGAAACGATCTTTATGGAGAGAATATAATCGAGATATTCCGTTTCCCAGTCCGTCTCATCAGCTCTTTTTACATCGATGATCCGGCATGTTTCTCCGCAGCCCCGGATCTCCACGTGTTTCGCTTCCAGGGCTTCCTTCAGAGGGGGAAGCAGGGCGGGGGCGGCGTTCTTATGGACCAGAAGCGTTTCCAGGGCGTTACATACCGCCACGTACTGGGTTTTGGAATCCACCACGATGGGAACGGCTTTGGCAGGATCGGCTTCTTCGTCCAGATAGACATGGCAGATTCCGTCGGCATGGCCCATTACGGGAATATTGGAGTTTTTCATGATATATTGAACGAAACTGTTCGATCCCCGGGGTATTATCAGATCGATAAGCTTGTCCAGGGCCAGCATCTCCTGAACTTCCTCCCGGCTTTCCACCAGCTGTAGCCATCCCGAAGGGCAGCCCGCTTCCACGCTGGCTTCATGGATGATGGCGGCGAGAATCCGATTTGTCTCCCTTGCCTCGCTTCCCCCTTTGAGGAGGACACCGTTGCCGCTTTTCAGGCAGAGGGTGGCTATCTGGACAAGGGCGTCGGGGCGGGATTCGAAGATCATGCCGATAACGCCGATGGGACAGGCCACCTGATATAGGTTAAGCCCCTCATCCAGTTCGGTGGCTTTGAGAACTTTTCCCACGGGATCGGACAGCTTTACAAGCGATTCGATTCCCCGTATGACCTCTTCCAGTTTGCTTTCCTTGAAGGTCAGTCTCTTAAGGAGGGGGGCGGCCAGATTTTCCTCTTCAGACCGTTTCAGGTCCTTATCATTAGCCGAGAAGATCTCCTCTTTTCGTGTCTGCAGTTTTTCGGCAATGGCCTTGAGAGCGCTGTTTTTCCTTTCTCCCTTCAGAGCGGCCAGGATTCTGGCCCCTTCCCTGGCACTGCGGGCCGCATCGGTTACGTTCATCGGGTAACTCCTAGTCTTTTTTACTGATCCATATGTCCACAAGGCCGAAAATGAGCAAGTATATGATCATCATCTGCTGCCCTTCTATTACCGTTTTATGAAAGCCGTAATAGAGTATCAGAAGAATAATGGCGGCCCCTATGGCTATCCAGGCAAAGAAATTCGTTAAGAGAATAAATGCCAGAATGATGGCTGTTATTATAAGCATTAACGGGGACAGGGTAAATCCCAGCAGCTGGATTTCCCCTTCGAGGCCCACATCTTTCATAAAATAAAAACCGAGGAAGCCCGTTACCAGGATAATCACTCCCAGAATAATTCTTACAATGCCTTTCATTTACCTTCTCCATATAATAATCTGAGGTAGGGAAGGGAGAAAAACTTCTCTTCCATCCCGTTCTGTATAGTATCAATATCGGCTTTTCGGCATCCCAGGGAAAGGCCGTTCATAATGGATTGAAGAGTAGCGGCGTATTTCTTTTCGCCGAACACTCCTTCTAGACGGCTGTCCCTGTCTTCCCCGGTGGCAGAGGATAATCTGTCCAGTTCCTCCAGGTTCTCCCTGTTCATGGAAATCGTTTCACTCCGGAAGAGGGGGGCCGAATCCAGTTTTTTCAAAATCTCATACTGCATTTCCGGGGAAAGGTAGGAGAAGCAGAACCGGTCGCGGGAGAGCATTTCTTCCATCTGAAGGTTCAGGGCCGCTTCCTTTTCCCGGGGCATATGTTCGGAGAGAATACGGAATTTCCTTTCGTACTGCCGGGAAAGAGTGCTTCTTTCATCCCTGGTCAGCGGAATGTACACATGGTGGTAAAAATGGGAGGTATCCCTGTCGAAAAGATCGATAAAACCTTCCATTATATCAAGTTGCCGTGCAAATAGGGGCTTTTTCCAATGGAGGGCGTTCAGATAAAGATAGCCGAATCCCTCCTGTATGGAGGGGGAGACAATCATATCGGAGGCGGCCCAGAAATGGGAGTAATTCAACAGATCCGTCTCTTCCTGGGCGCCGATTCCCCAGAGACCGGGGATAAGCCCCTCTCGGAAGGCGCTTTCCACCAGATCCGAATAGGCCTTTTCCATCGGGGAGACGCCGGGGAGGCTTACCATCAAGTTGGCCTTCCCCTCCATCAGTCTGACGAGAAGGGCCGCTTCCAGAATATTTTTCCGGCGGATAGTGCGGACGGGATAAAAAAGGAGTTTGCCCCCCGGAACAAGGGCGGGAAAATCTCCGCGGTACTTCTGGAAAAGGGCGTCCTTTATCTGCTCCGGATCGGCCTCCACCGTTCTGTCGAGGGGTACGGGATTATTCAGAAGCCAGATATTCTCCCTTTCCATTCCCGCTTCTATCAGATTATTCCTGTCCCGGGAGTTTATCACGCAGTAGGCGATGTTTTCCCGCTGGGGATAGAGGGTTTTGTCCGTTTCCTCCCGCAATGCGGCAAGATTGGCGTAGCGGGAGCATTCGGGGAAGTCGTGTATCTGAAAAAGAATAGGCCTGTCTCTTCTCTCCGCCGCCAGAAGCATGGCCCGGGTAAAGGGAGGATTTTTTCCCAGGTGGTAGTTGTGGACCATCCAGAGATTATCCTGCCGGGGAAACCGTTCCTCCATAAGGGAAAGGAGCCTTTCCGCGGAAGGGAGATGGTCAACCTTTTCCCGGTAGTCTATTTCCGGAAGATGATACAGAATCAGCCTGTCCGACAGATCCTCTCCCATGGCCTCGAGGATTCTTCCGCGGACCCGGTCAATGTTTTCCTCCCGGCCGTAGACAATGGTGATCTTCTCAATATCCGGCAGATGGCGGAAAACCGCCCTTGCCGAAAGGATGATAACATCGGTCACTCCGCCGGGCAGAAGATGGTAATGGAATATTGTTAATGCGCGGAATTTACCCGAGCCGGCCATTGCTGTCCCCTTTATAATTCATCATAACGGCCCCGGGTGCTCCTGTCAATTACGGGACAGATCCGGCCCTTGAGCAAAATACGGCAAAAGTTTATTCTTGACACCGATGAAAAGAGTAGATGCGTTTCTCCGGCAGACTCAGGGGGATTTCTGGTATTTCGGCAAAAGTGCCCTGGACCGGTATGAAAATAACTCCCCCCTGGTGGTAAGTGTCGCCACCACAGCCGGACTGGGCGAACTGGCCGCTTCCTTCGAGGGACTTTTCTTTCCCGGCCTGGAGGGAGCCGACGCCGCCGTAACCGTCGAAGGAGTCACCCTGCTCTTCACCATTGTCGATTCATCCGGTGCCATCCCCCGCTTCTCCCCGGCTCCCTTCAATATGATCTATTCCCCGTCTGAGAGAAAGTACGTAGACCGTGAGGGGGAGTATGACCTGATGCGCAGGGGCCTTGTGGAAGGGGAGCCCCTTTCATACAGAGACTGGAGCCATTTTGTCCGACGGATGGCCTGGTGTGACCGGGAAGACTCTTTTTCTTTCGATGATATATCCTCTCTCTTTTCAAGGGAAAACGACCGCTTCTTTCTGGAAGACGTAATAACCGGTCCCCGGGCGGATAAAGCCCTGGAATACCTTTTCAGCTCCCGGTGGATAGAAACTTTTTTCCCCTCCCTCGCGGCCCTGGCAGATGTGGAGCAGAACAAGGAGTTCCATCCCGAGGGCAATGTCTGGGAACATACCCTGGAAACCTTGAAATACAGAAAGGAGAGACCGGCGAATCTCTCTCTGGCTCTTCTTTTTCACGATCTTGGAAAGAGTCAGGCCGAAGAGGTCGGGCAGAACCGTTTTCACGGCCATGCCCAGATAGGAGCCCGACAGCTGACCTCCCTCCTGGATGAGTGGGATTTTCCCGATAAGCTGATGAACGAAACCGTCTACCTGGTGGCCAATCATATGATGCCCGCCGCCATTGAGCGCCTTCCCTACCACAAGAAAAAGGAAGTGATCGAAGATCCCCTTTTCCCGGTCCTTCTGGAACTGTACCGCTGTGATCTCTCTTCCTCCTTCAACGGGCTTGACGGCTATTACGACGCCTGCCGCTACTATAAGGCTTTCCGTAAAAACGTCCAGAATCCCTACCGGAAGAACGACGGAACACTAAAGAGGGGAGCGGTCTGATGCTGAGCGATAGACGGCTGACCGCCGAAGTACGGCAGAAAATGGCGGAGGATATCGCCGATGCGGAGGGGAACGAGGTCCTCTGGTGGGGTAAACTCGACGAGGAGAGCCGTGTCTGTCAAGTGGAGGCCGCCGCCCGGGGCGATGAATCTTCCGTTCCCGCCCTCTTCCCCCATATGACCAAGGGGGATGTCATCATTCATAACCATCCTTCCGGTTTCCTCACTCCCAGTTCCGCCGATCTGGGGGTCGCTACGAATCTGGGAAACCAGGGCATCGGCTGTTTCATCGTGGATAACGAGGTCAAGCGCATCTATATCGTGGCCGAACCGGTGAAAGCCCGGGAGATACAGCCCCTGGACCGGGAGGGCGTCGGCGCCTTTCTGGAACCTGAGGGGGAGCTTTCACGCTTTCTTCCCAACTATGAGCCCCGTGAGCCGCAGATAGAGCTTCTCAAGCAGATCGTGGACGGATTCAATCTGGATAAGGTAGTGGCCGTCGAGGCGGGAACGGGCGTGGGGAAATCCTTTGCCTACCTGCTGCCCGCCATTCTCTGGGCGGAGAAAAACAAGGAACGCATCGTCGTTTCCACGGGAACGATCAATCTTCAACAGCAGCTGATGGACAAGGACATTCCCCTGGTGCAGAGGCTCCTGGGAAGCAAGGTCAAGGCGGTTCTCGTCAAGGGAAGAAGAAATTACCTCTGCCTCAAGCGTTTTTCCGAGGAGATGGAGGAGGGCTCCCTTTTCCGTGATGACAAGGATGAGATAAACTTGATCAGGGAGTGGTCCGAAACTACGGCGGACGGCTCCCTTTCCGACCTCTCCTTCAAGCCGAGCGGTGAGCTGTGGAACAAGATCAACAGCGAGGCCGATCTCTGTACGGGAGTGCGGTGCCGCTATCATGAGCAGTGTTTCGTTATGCAGGCCCGCAGGGAAGCTTCGGCGGCGGGTATTCTTGTCGTCAACCACCATCTGCTTTTCGCCGATCTCTCCCTGCGCGTGGGGGGATTCGGCTTCGAGGCCTTTGCCGTACTGCCCCCTTTCCAGAGGGTTATCTTTGATGAGGCCCACAATATGGAGAAGAGCGCCACCAGCTTCTTTTCCCAGAGCTTCAACCGCTTCTCCTGTTCCCGCTATCTGAACAGGCTCTATAGAAAGAGCAGAAAAGGGCCGGGCGGTCTGATCCTCAAACTGGAGAAAATCACCGGTACGTCCGAGGAGTACCTCGCCGTACCGACCCTCATCGATGAAATCCTCTCCAAGTCGGTGCTGCTGGAGGAAACCACCCTGGCCATGAACCCCTTCAGGGGATCTCTCTGGATTCACGGACCGGAGTCCCAGAATATCGGTTACGGAATCCTCGAGCCCATGCTCACCCTCCAGAAGGCGATACTCGATCTGGTCGGCACGGTCTCCCGCCTGCTCAAGAAAGTCCCCGAGGACCAGGAAGAGGGGGATGTGCCCCTGGAAATCCGCAGTCTTATGACCCGCTTTGACAACATGGCCGCCTTTATGGAGGTCTTCCGCCATTACAGGGAACATTCGGAGAAGATTTTCTGGCTCCAGAAAGGACGGCTTCCCGACGGCAAGGAGTTTATCACCTATTATGTGACACCCCTGGATATCTCCCCCCTCATGTATGAAGCGGTATTCGAGCCCTTCGACAGCGTTATATGCACATCGGCCACCCTGGCGGTAAACAGGAATTTCTCCTACTGGATGGACCGATCCGGCGCCTCCCTGGTTCCGGAGGAACGGCTGATCAGCGGGGTATACGATTCTCCCTTCAACTATCGCGACAGGGTGCTGCTGGCCATTCCGGCGGACGCTCCCCTGCCCAATAATCAGGACGCCTGGATTCAATTCTCCCTGCCCCTCATAAAAGAGGCGGTGCTCCTCTCGGAGGGGAAGAGTCTGATTCTTTTCACAAGTTACGAAATGCTGCGCCATACCTACGAGTATCTGAAATTCGATCTCGAATCGGCGGGGATTACCCTTTTCGCCCAGGGCGACGATGACCGGGCCCGTCTGCTTGAGCGGTTTAAAAACGAGGTAAGCAGCGTTCTCCTGGCCACCGACTCCTTCTGGGAGGGCGTGGATGTCCCCGGCGAGTCGCTCCGGCAGCTGATACTCTGCCGCCTTCCCTTCAGGGTGCCCACCGAGCCGGTCCTCATGGCCCGCGTGGAGGCTCTGGAAGCCAGGGGGGGAAACGCTTTCATGCAGATTTCCCTGCCCGAGGCCATCATGAAGTTCAAACAGGGATTCGGCAGGCTGATGAGAAGCAAGACGGACAGCGGGATCGTGCTCGTCCTGGACGGGCGTATCATCCAGAAAAATTACGGACGGTATTTCCTCTCCAGCCTTCCCGAAACGCAGAGGTCGGTAAAGCACAGCCGGGAGTTATTCATGGATATGGAGAATTTTCTGTACGAATAGGGTTTAATAACCCTTTTTCTGCCTCTTCTTTCTGAGGTAATTCATCTCGGCCATCAGTTCTCGCAGGCGGGATTCATCGGTCAGATCTCTTTCAAGCTGATCCTGAAGATCGTCGATAAGCTTCTCTTCCATATTATAGAAATCCCCTTCCATCTCCCCGGACCAGATATAGCGTGCCAGTTCATCCGGCTCATGCTGATAGGAGAGAAGTCTACGGGACATGTACGTGGCAAGATACCAGCGGACATCGTCTATTTCCAGTTCGTATTCATCAAGAAGCTCTTTGACAGTCATGGAGGAAATATAACCTAAGGGAACCCCCTTGTTAAAGGGGCTCTCTCAGAATTCTTCGAAATCATGGTCGTAGGTGGACTCTGTCGCGGGAATATCCGGGATAGCTTCCAGCCGGGGAACATCCTTGGCGGGAGTTTCCCGGGGCGCCTGGACGACCGATTCGCTGCGCGAGGGCCGGGCGGTTTCTCGGGCGGTTTCTCCCTTAATGCTTTTTGACGGCATTTTCCCTCCCTTATTCAGCTGAAAATAGGCGATACTGGCCTTCATCATTTCCGACTGGCTGTTCAGCTCTTCCGACATGGAAGCCAGCTCCTCCGAAGCGGAGGCGTTCTGCTGAATCACCGTATCGAGCTGCTGCAGGGCGGAGTTTATCTGCTCGGCTCCACGATACTGCTCCTCGCTGGCCGAGGTTATCTCCTGAACAAGATCGGCCGTATTCTGTATCTGGGGGACCAGCTCATTAATAATCGTACCGGCTTTTTCTGCCGCTTTGACGCTGTTCACCGAAATCTCCGTGATCTCCGCCGCGGCCTTTCCCGAGTTCTCCGCCAGCTTGCGGACTTCCGAGGCCACCACAGCGAATCCCTTTCCCGCCTCTCCGGCCCGGGCCGCTTCGATGGCCGCGTTCAAGGCCAGCATATTCGTATTCCGGGCGATCTCCTCAATGATCCCGATTCTTTCGGAAATGCTCTTCATCGCATCCACGGTCTGGTTGACCGATTCTCCGCCCAGGGCGGCGTTCTGGGCCGTCTGGCGGGATATGGCATCGGCCTTCTGGGCGTTCTCCGTATTCTGCTCAATATTGGAGGTGAGCTGTTCCATGGAGCTCGAGATCTCCTCCGTGCTGGAGGCCTGTTCGGACGCCCCGGTGGATATCTGCTGACTCGAAGCGGATATCTGGTTGGAACCGGTCGAGACCTGGGCTGCCGCGCTGTTGATATCGGTCAGAGTATTATTGAGGGATAGGACCATGTTTTTCATGGAGCAGTAGATGCCGACTTCATTTCTGTTATCAAAGTGGATGGTCAGATTGCCCCGGGCTATCTCCTCGGCGATTTCCGAAATCTCATTGGGTTCGCCGCCCAGCTTCCCGGTAAGGAGTTTCGTTATGGCTATGGCTATGATGATGCCGAAGATAACGCCGATGCCGATTCCCGTCCAGATCACCATTGTCTGGACCATGCCCTTTCTGTCCGCCTTTGCCTGCAGAAGGGCCTGTTCCTCTTCGATAACCCCGATGCTGTTTTGGATACCCGTAACGACCTTGTCCAGGTTGGGAAGAGTTTCGTTTCTGAATATGCCCTTGGATTCGTTCTGACCCTGCTCCAGAGCCTTCTCCATATCGATAATCTGCTGGAAGTTTTCCTCAATAAAGGTCAGTTCCGGTGCTACCAGATTTACATAGGCGGAGTATTTATCCCCCACGGTCCTCTCTGCGTTGATGGTGGGGACAGCTTCATGAAGGTTATCATGATGAACTATGATTTCTTTCATGAGCGATCTGTATTCCGGCCAACTCTGTTCAAGCTCCCTGTTTCTGTCGCTGTCCAGAAAACGGCCGAATCCGCAGAGGTCGGGATCGGCTTCCACCCGGCTCTGCCTGTTGTTGATGATATCAGCCAGAAGCTGCGCGGCCCAGCTGGTATGGTCGCTCAGCCTCAGGTAGAGCTCTTCCCCCAGGCCTTCGTGTGTAGCCGACCAGAGACCGTTTATTTTCTCCGCGCTGCTGTGAAGGGCCAGATGGGCCGCTTCGATCGATTTTACCGCCGCCGCGGCTTCCGGACTGTAGGAGGCGAGTTTCTCAAGCCCCCCCGAATAGTACCAAGTCCCGAAACCGCAGTCGTGTCCGTCAAGCTGTACGGAAAGTTCATTCTCATTGTTGACAAAGGTCTCTTCGAGGGACGCTTTCCATTCGTTGTGAGCCGACATGGCTGTAATAAGCTCGGAAGTCACATTGGCCAGCTCTATGACATCCCTGTTGTCCTGGAGTGTTGATGAACTGATAGTGAAAGCCACGAAACCAACTATGAATGTTATAAATGCCATTCCTAGAAAGCTGGAAAGGAGCATTGTTCTTACTTTCATTCTGCACCTCGCAATCTATAAGTGAAAAATAAGCATTTTTTAAATGATTAATAATAAGTCTATTATTAATATATAAGATTGCAAGCATTTCCTGTTTATTTATAGGAAAAAAAGATATCCACGTTTATGGGTACCCATTTATCTCTGTTTTTTTCCCGAAGGAGTGAAGGGCCGTGAATCTCTCTTATCAATTTTGTAGAATCATCGATGACATAGAAGACTCTGTCGATAAAAAGATTGACGATAATATTATTTGATTTCATTTCAAGAACCGTAAAGCCTTCTTTTTCGTATTCTGACCCTTCCACTTTTCTGAAATAGAAAGACGCCGTAGTGGTGAACTCCGGAACGGGAAGGGAGAAGAAAACCTTATCGCCCTGTGCCAGGTCTTCGTATCTGTCCCTTATCAGTTGCTGCTGTGTCGGTCCGAAGAGAAGATCTTCCCTGTTGTCGATAATTTTGCTTTTCTCCTCTTCCCCCCGACGGAATGTGATCTCAATCTTGTCTCCGTCCCATTCGAGCCGTGAATACTCTCCTATCTCATAAAAGACTGTGCTATGAACCCGTTTCCCCGATTCAAGGCTTTCAAGTCTCTCTTCGGCAAACAGATTCCCGTCCATGGAATAGTATTTATGGATGAAAAGGGCAGATTCCCCGTTGATAACCGATTCGTTTTCCAGAAGGAACAGCGGTCCTTCCCCTGCCTGCCCCTGACGGAAAACCTGGGCGGTGAAGCTGTCGGTTCCCCACAGGGTGAGCGCCTGGAAAAACAGAAGGATAAAAAGCACTTCTCCTCTTTTCATTGGGTGTCACTCCTTTTTGGGAAACCAGGGAACAAAGAGACTGGTTCTCTTTTTGTATTCCGAATAGCCGGGAATGCTTCCGTATTTTTTGTCCCCGCTTTTTTCCAGAAGGGGAATTCCGGAGACGAAAAGTAAAAGGAACATAATGAATAGCGGACTGATGACCAGCCACAGGAAGGCCGGGCCCAGGAGGGAAAGCACCATGAAAAGAATGCCCCACCAGAGGAGTGTCTCTCCGAAGTAGTTGGGATGGCGGGAGTATTTCCAGAGGCCTGTTTCAATCCAGCCCTTGTTATCCTTTCGTGATTTGAACCGGTATTTCTGAAAATCGCTCACCGCCTCTACGAGAAATCCCGCCAGCCAGACAAACAGGCCGCACAGAAAAAGGGCATTCACTTCCGTGCTTCCCGGTGCGGAGAGGATAACGGCCATGGGCATCATCACTATCCACACCGTTACCCCCTGGAGTACCCAGAAGATCATGAAACGGAGAAAATGATCCCTTTTATCATCAAAGCGGTTGTCCTTGCCCATGCTTAGTATACGCAGGAGCAGGTAAGTCCCCAGCCTGAGGGCCCAGACTATGACGGCGGCCGAAAGAATCACCCTGGGGAGATCGGGCCGGGGATTGGCCGTATTGAGGAGAACCGTAAGGAGAATGAAGGTAAAACTATAGGTGAAATCGGTAAATTTATCCGTCCTCAGCAGATAGGCAAAGGTAAAAAAGACCGCTTGAACCGTCATGCTTATAAGCAGGGATAAAAGGATGTTGTATATATCAAAGGGAAACATGCTAAAGCTCCTATCAAATCTGAATGTAGTGTAAATTTAATATAATATCCTCTCTATGTCAAATAAAACTTGAATAAATATAACAATATGTTATAATTTAAAATGTGCAATTCCAGATGAATTGACTTAGAATAGAATTAAAGGAAGGACTAATGAGAAAATTACTGTTTCCGATTATGATACTGATTTATCTTGCATCCTGCGTCAGTTACAAAGGGGATCAGCCTTTTCAGCCCATAGCGGAAAGGGTGGATATAAACCGCTTTCTGGGAGACTGGTTTGTCATTGCTTTGCTGCCCACTCCTATGGAAAAGAGTATTGCCAACGGTGTGGAGAACTACAGCCTCAGGGAAAACGGAGAGATTCGCGTTACCTATACATTCAGAAAGGGTAATACTTCAGGTAAGGAAAAGGTCATGTACCAGCGCGGTTGGATTGTTGATACCCATACCAATGCGGAGTGGAGGGTTAGACCGCTCTGGCCTCTGAAGCTTCCCTATTACATTCTGGAAGTGGGGAATGATTACGCCTATACGGTTATTGGGACCAATAACTACGATTATCTCTGGATAATGTCCCGGGAGCCCGACCTGGAACCTCTTTTATTGGAGGGGATTATCCGGCGCATGGAAGAACGGGGTTATACAATGGATGATCTTGTTTATATGGAGCAGAACTGGGAGGGACGGGATGACCAATGAGATAAACGGTTTTCATCTCTATCAGGCTTTTCTGGCGGGTTATTTCGAAATGAAAAAGAACAGGGAGGAAATGAACCGGATAAATGTATTCCCCGTAAGGGACGGGGATACCGGTTCGAATATGGTCGGTACCATGAAGAATGTAGCCGCGGGGCTTAAATCCTGCCGTTCCGCCGGAAAGCTTCTTGAGCGGATGGCCGAACTCTCCCTGGAGGGGGCCCGGGGCAATTCGGGTATGATCCTTACCCAGTATCTGAACGGAATGGCACGCCACGGGAGGGGGAAGTCCACCTTGAGTCTGTGCGAACTGGCGGATATTATCAACCTTTCCGTGGAGGACGCCTATAAAGCGGTGGACATGCCGAGGGAGGGAACCATCCTTTCCGTCATGACCGCCTGGGCGGAGAAATTCCATTCCCTCTGCGCCATGCACCGTTCTCCCCAATCCCTCATGGAAGTATCACTGGAGAGAGCGCGGGAGGCTCTGGAACATACACCGGAACAGCTTGATATCCTGAAGGATAACCGGGTGGTGGATGCGGGCGCCCTTGGATTTGTCTCCTTTCTGGAAGGGGTGGATAAACTGGGTGACACGGGGCTTGTTGACGGGAGCATGCGGAAAAAGATTCTGGCCGATTCGGATCGCAGCACCCTGTCCTATGGCCTCGAAGAGGGGCACGGCGGAAGCGGTAAGTTCACCTACCGGTACTGTACAGAGGTTCTTCTGGAGAAAAGCGAGGCCGACCGTGATGAGCTGAGAGCTCTTCTCTCCCCCCTGGGAGATTCGCTGATTGTAGCTGAAGGAAGTGAAAAGTTCCGGATACATATCCATACGGATGAGCCGGATAGAGTGGTGGATACCCTGCGCCGTCTGGGGAGGGTCATACAGCAGAAAGCGGATGACATGAAAAGGCAGGAGCAAGTCGTATCGGCCCGGGCGGGAAAGATAGCCGTCTTGACCGATTCCATAGCCGATATCCCCCGGGAACTGATGGACCGGTATCAGATCCACAGTTTAAGTCTTTCCCTGATCTGGGATGATGAGGAGTATCTGGACCGGCTTACCATCAGGCCCGGTACCTTCTATGCCATGCAGGAAGAGAGATCCTCCTTTCCGGCCAGTTCCCTGCCCTCCGCTTCCCGGGTGGAGAACTATTTCGCCTTTCTGCTCGAACACTACGAGGGTGTCATCGTCCTGTCCGTCTCCAGGGAACTGAGCGGTACCTGGAAACAGATGTCTCTGGCGGCGGAAAAATTCAACCGTCAGGAGAAGCGCATCGCCGTGGTGGACACGAGGCTGAATTCCGTCGCCCAGGGGCTGCTGGTTGAGAGGGTGGCGAGGGCATCCGTTCAGGGGGCGGGGCTGGAGGAACTGATTCTGCTGGCCGAATCCCTGAGAAAGAGAATAAAGATTTTTGTCAGCGTGAAGACCTTCCGGTATATGGTGAAAGGAGGCCGAGTCACTCCCCTGAAGGGAGCGGCGGCCAAATTACTCAACCTCAAACCTATCATCACCCTGGATGAAGAGGGAAAGGGGAAAGCCTTCGATAAATCCTTTTCCTCAGGGGGACTGATGAAAAAGGTAACGGCTCTGGTGAGGGACATTCAGGAGGGAAAGGGGATAGAAGAGTATGCCGTAGTCCATGCTTCCGACAGGGAAAGGGGAGAGACTTTTTCCCGTCTTGTCAGGGAGGTAATCGGAAAGGAGCCATCCTATATCTCGGAAATATCCCCCATTGTGGGGATGCATTCCGGTAAAGGGGCGGTGGCCATAGGAATTGTCGAACGTGAGGAGTGATATGGACCGGGAGAGAGTCTTCTCCCTCAACCGGATTGCCGAGGAGGGCCCGGGGGATATTTACTATTGGATGACCCGTGAGCAGCGGCTTGAGGACAACTGGGCCCTGAATTATGCCTGCCGCTGGGCGGATCTGAAAAAACGCTCCCTGAAAATCCTGTTTTTCCTGCCCCCCCGGCGGGAGGGATTCGCCGTGAAGTCCTACGATTTCATGGTTAGGGGACTGGTAAGATTGAAAGAGGAAGCCCTTCAGAAGGGATTTACCCTGTATATACTGCATCGTTGTGATCCGGAAGATCTCTTCAGGGAGAGGGCCGGAAGGGGAATGCTGGGAGGACTGGTCTGTGATTTCTATCCTCTGAAGGAATTCCGCGAGAAGAGGGAGAGGATCGCAGGGATATTGGATATCCCCGTACGGGAAGTGGACGGGCACAATATTGTCCCCTGCCGTTATCTATCGGATAAGCAGGAGTTCGCCGCCTATACGATCAGAAATAAAATCGCCCCCCTCCTGACGGGGTTTCTGAAAGAGATCCCCCCTCCGCAGTTTCCGGGATCTGCTGTTGCCCGGTCAGCCGATGAGGGAATGGAGACCTACTCTCCCTTCATTATGAGAACGGAGAATCTGGAGAGGCTGATTTCTTCCAAACCGATATATCCGGGCGAACCGGGCTACGGGGGAGGAATGGAGAGGCTCTACCATTTTCTGCAAAAGAAGTGGGACCTTTACGGAACGGAGCGGAATAATCCGGTAAAAGAGGCTCTTTCCGGGCTCTCCCCCTATCTTCATTTCGGTCAGATCTCCCCGCAGACCGCCGCCTTCGAGGCTGCCCGTCTGGGAGGGATCACCACGCTGAAAGGCGGCTTTCTTGACGAGATAATCGTCAGGAGGGAGCTGAGTGACAACTTCTGTTTTCATAACGCCCGCTATGACAGGGAGGAGGGATTTCCCGACTGGGCCCGGCAGACCTTGGCCAAGCATGAAGGCGATCCCAGGCCTTATCTATACAATCTCGAAGAACTGGAAGAAGGGGTCACCCATGATGATCTCTGGAACGCGGCCCAAAAGCAGATGGTTGATACGGGGAAGATGCACGGCTATATGCGTATGTACTGGGCTAAGAAAATACTGGAATGGAGCCCTTCGGCGGGAACCGCCATGGAACGGGCCGTCTATCTTAATGATAAATACTCCCTTGACGGGGAGGACCCCAACGGCTATGCCGGCTGCGCCTGGGCCATCGGGGGGCTTCATGACAGGGCCTGGCAGGAGCGGCCCGTTTTCGGGAAAATCCGCTATATGAATGAGGCGGGATGCCGGAGGAAGTTTCCGGTGAAAGACTATATAAGGGAGAATCTGGGTCATGGAAAAGAAGATACGCATAGGTATAAGCAGCTGTCTCTTGGGGAATCGGGTGCGCTATGACGGGCAGCACAAAAAAGATCCCTTTCTGACGGACGTTCTGGGGCAATGGTGTGAATTCGTACCGGTCTGCCCCGAGGTGGAGTGCGGCCTGTCCATTCCCCGTGAGGCAATGCGTCTCGTAGGCAGCAGGGAGAAGCCGAGGCTGGTCACCTGGAAGAGCGGCGTCGATCATACGGAACGAATGGAGACGTGGTGCCGTGAGAAATGTGAATCCCTGGCTTCTGAGGATTTGGCAGCCTTTATCTTCAAGACGAAGAGTCCCTCAAGCGGATTGGGCCGGGTCAAGGTCTATAACGGGAAAGGAGACGTCATCCATAGGGACGGCCAGGGAATCTTCGCCCGGATATTTACAGAGACATTCCCCGATCTTCCCGTGGAGGACGAGGGGAGGCTGAACGATCCGGGCATAAGGGAGAACTTTGTGGAGACCCTCTTTGTTCTCCAGCGCTGGCGGGAGGCTCTGGCTGAGGGCACGGCCGGGGCGGTGGTGGAGTTTCACAGCCGCCATAAGTACACCTTTATGGCAAGAAATCAGAAAATCCTCAGGCAGATGGGACCGGTCATGTCCAATCTGGGGTGGGATAATTTCGCAAAGGCGAAGGAGAGCTATTACCGACTGCTTCTGGAAATCCTAAAAAGTGAAAAGGACAGAAAAAACAACTATAATGTTCTGCTCCATATGGCAGGATACTTCCGGGAGAATCTGGATCCGGAGGAGAGAAAAGAGCTGGGGCGGATTATAGAGGATTACGGCAAGGGATGGCTTCCCCTGCTTGTTCCCCTGACTCTCATCAGGCATTTCAGCCGTAAGTACGGGAGGGAGTATCTGATGGGGCAGCATTTCCTCAATCCCCATCCTCTGGAGATGAAGCTGCTCTATCCGGTTTGACCCTTTTCCATGTCTTCTCCTCCCCCCTGATTATCCGGCGGATATTGGAGCGGTGCAAGAAAAGGATGAGGAGGAAAAGGAGAGAGAGAAAAAATTCGGTCAGAAGAAAATCCTCCCGGGAGGTTATCAGATGGGCAGTAAGGTAGTAGAGAGGCAGAGTCATTCCGGCAAGGAGAGAGCCTAATGACGCGTAGCCGCTTATCAGGACTGCCAGAAGAAAGGCCGCGAGGCAGAAAGGGACCGCTCCGGGGATAAGGGCGCTGATTCCACCGGCCGTGACGGCCACACCCTTTCCTCCCTTAAATCGGGTCCAGGGGGGGAAGGAGTGTCCCAGCATGAGAAATATGATCATGACAAGAGTAAGGAGACGGGGCTCGTTCCAGCGGACGGCGGTCAGGATAGGAAGAAAACCTTTGGCAAAATCAAGGAGAAGCACAGCCCCGCCGGGCAGCTTTCCGAAATTCCGGTAGACGTTCGTCGCTCCTCCGTTTCCGCTTCCCAGGGTGTAGATGTTTTTTCCGAAGAAAATTTTCACCACGAGGAAAGCCGAAGGGAGTGAGCCGCACAGGAAGGACGCGGCCGGTAAAATCGTATAGGACAGGAATTCGGGAAACATGGCGAACCTCCGTTTGTATCAGTATAGCCCATGAACGGCTAAGGGGCGAGAATTCTTTCTTATCTCCTTGGCTGAGAACTTATGAAACTTTTTATTGACGAGGAATATAACAAAGAGTTATATTTTATTTGTGGATAGAAAACAGTTCGGAGAGAAAATCCGTTATTTTCGAAAGCAGAAGGGGCTGACACAGGGACAGCTTGCCGAGATGATCGGCGTTTCCCAGGTGACGATTGCCCATTATGAGAGGGGAAACAGGTTTCCCAAGGGGACAAAACTGGCCCTGCTGGCATCGGTTCTGAATGTGTCAGTCGATTCCCTGATGGGCCTTGAGGTAAAGGAAGAGGCGGAAAGCCAGGGCCTTTATTCCATTGATGAGCTGATAGAGCTCCTCCACTCCGATTCGATGGAACGAAGCTGGGTTTACCTGAGACACTGGCAGCTGTCGAGGAAATACGACAGCATGGGGGTTTTCCGGGATATTCTCATTCCCCTCCTTGAGCGGGTGGGCGACCTCTGGCAGGAGAAAAAGATATACATCTCCCAGGAGCATATCATTACCGATAAGGTCAAGCTGCTTATAGACAGGCTGGTAAGGGAGGAGATGGAGGAAAAGCATATTCTTCCCGACAGGGAGAGAAAATGGATGGGACTGTGTGCTCCCGGTGAGCAGCATGAGCTTGTGCTTTTCATGATAAGCCAGCTTATGAGACTGAGCGGCTGGGATGTCAATTATCTGGGAAAGGATATACCGCTGAACGATTTGAAGAAGATGGTCAGGCGTTACAAACCGGATATCCTGGTTTTTTCCATTACCATGAAAAACCATGGTAAGATACTGAAAGAGTATCTGGAGGGACTGTCGGTGTTCTTGAAGAGGTCACGCATTATTGTAGGGGGACGAGGCTGGATCGGCGGTACCGGAGAAGGACCTTCTGCCGAGGCGGAATATGTCGATAGCCTGGATCAATACTTTTCTCTGATAGGGGAAGGAAAGAAATAGGAGTTTATTATGAATCTACCGGGGAAGTTGTACATACCAATAGTATGTGTCTTGCTGACGGGAATGTTTGTTTCCTGCGGGGAGGAGTCCGACCAGGTGACCAGCGCCAGTTATCACGGGGACGGTACAGAAGAACCCCGGCCGGTGGAAGCCGTAGAGCTTCATAGGGATAAGCTGATAAAGCGGGTTAGCGGATCGGGTATCATCCGGGGACGTGACGAGGTGTGGAGTACCTCGGAGACCCAGGGGACGATTGTGGAAGTCTATGTCTCCCCGGGCGATTATGTCAGCAAAGGGGATCCCCTTATTAAAGTGGAGGACAACCTGGCTTACTGGGAGATGAAAAGGGCGGAACAGCAGTTTAAAACCTCCGATTTCGAGTACCGGGGCAAAAAGAACTCCTTTGAGAACGGCGCCGTATCGGAAATCGAATACAACCGGTCCTATGCTTCCTGGTTTTCCAGCCGGGCCGCCTATGAAACCGCTCTGCAGGCCTATGAAAACTGCACTCTCCGTGCTCCTATCTCCGGCCATGTCTCCCAGATGGATACGACGCTGACGGCGGGGAACATTCTGAACCGGGGGACTCCGGTCATGAAGATCATCAATACCGATGAGTTTCTCCTCAATATAGCCCTGGGACAGAGGGAAGTCGGCCTGGTCACCCTGGATTCTCCTGTCGCTGTCACTATTGAGCTGGCGGATACGGTTCTGCGGGCCGAAGGAAGGGTTCTGGACATCTCCACCGGAAGCGACGGGGAAACGGGCAGTTTTCCCTTAAGGGTCGTCTGGAAAAACGAGTGGGACAGCCTGGTCAGACCGGGAATGACCGCCCGGGTGGAACTGCAGGCCGAAAGGGGGGAGGAAGGCATAATCATCCCCTATGACAGCATTCTGGAGAGGGACGGTAAGAAATGGGTTTTCGTCGCCCTTGCGGAAGATAATGGGGTAAAAGCCTATCCCCGGGAGATACAGCCGGGCAGCAGGCTGGGAAACAGGATACGCATTGATGAAGGCCTGGAAGAGGGGGAATCCCTTATCATTTCGGCTCTGACGACCCTCTACCCGGGGGCTCCCGTTGAGCTGAGCTACCTGAACGAGTAGGACACGCATATGAGTATCTCAAAGTTTTCCGTAAATAATCAGGTTTTTCTGAATATATTGATGATCGCCCTTCTGGTGTTCGGATTTTTTTCCGCCGGCAGGATGCCCCGCGAGCAGTATGATGAGGTTCCCTTCTATTTCGTGAACATCACCGTTCCCTATCCGGGGGCGGGCGCGGAGGATGTGGAAAGGCAGGTCACCATACCCATAGAAAATGAAATGCAGTCCCTCGATGAACTTAAGGAGGTCTCCTCCCTGTCGTCGGAGGGGCTCTCCTTTGTTCAGATTCAGTTTGACGACGGGATTTCGGCGGCGAAATTCGATAAGCTTTTCAGCGATGTGAGAACGGCTTTTTCCAAGGCTTCCCTGCCCGACGGCGTCCAGGAGGAACTTATCGATGACTTCTCCTCCACCGATTTCATTCCCGTGGCGGAAGTCGTTCTTTCCGGTGATGTGGACTACGCCCGGCTCATCCGTACGGCGGAGCAGATGGAATCGGATATCAGAGCGATTCCCGATGTCTCCGGTGTCGAGATAGTCGGAGCCCGGGATAAGCAGATTGCCGTTGAACTGGACAAAGCGGCGGCGGAAGCGCGGGGCATTACTCTGGAAGAGGTCGCCCGGGCCATCCGGGGGGCCAATATGACCGTTCCCGGGGGAACCTTCGTCACCGATGAGGGGGAGTATCTTATCAGGACGACAGGAAGCATTGAGGGAATAGAATCGCTCGGGGATATTATCGTGAGAAGGGGCAACGGGAACGGCGGCATCCTGCGGGTGGATCAGGTGGCCCGAGTGAAGGAGCGGTTTGATCCGGAGGGGACAAAGGCCCGCTTCAATGGAAAGACATCCCTTGTCCTGCGTATTACCAAAGTGCCCGGCGGGGACGGGGTGGGTATCATCGACGGGGTTAAATCCCTCATGGACGAGTACCGGGAACAGACCGGCCGCCAGATATCCATCACCCTGGTCAACGATTCCACCATACAGATACGAAACAGTTTGAATGTCCTTCGCAATAATGTCCTCATAGGGCTGCTTCTTCTCGTGGGAATCCTCTTTCTATTCGTGGGAATCAGAAACAGTCTGATGACGGCTCTGGGTATCCCGGTTACCTTTGCGGCTACCTTCATCGTGCTGGAAATCTTCGGGGAGACATTCAATACCAATACACTTTTCGGCCTGGTTTTAGTCCTGGGACTCGTGGTGGATCACGCCATCGTCATTATAGAAAACGGCTACCGCATGCAGGAGCTGGGACTCAGCCCAAGGGAGGCGGCCGTGAAGGGGACCTCCCAGGTGGCCGTACCGGTTATCGCCGCCACGGCTACGACGGTCGCCGCCTTTCTTCCCCTTATGATACTGCCCGGGACAATAGGTAAATTCCTGCGGGTCATTCCTTTTACCGTTTCCATCGCCCTCCTGCTCTCAACCGGGGAAGCCCTGCTGTTTATTCCCGCCCATTTCGCCCACTGGCCGGGAAACCGGAAAAGGAGGAATGATTCGGTTCGGTGGATCAGGTTCCGGGACTTTTTCGGCCGGATTCTCGAAAAACTGTACGGGAAAAAAGGGCTGACCGTATCTATCATTCTGCTGCTTATGGTGCTGAGTTTTACCCTCGTCCCCCTCCTGGAAACAGATCTGTTTTCCGCCGAGGACTATACGGTTTTTTATATCGATGTGGAGATGGCCCCCGGAACGACGCAGGAGAGAACGGAACAGGTCCTGAGCCGCTTTGAAGAGAGACTCCTTCCCCTGGTGGGGAACGGGGAGATTACCTCCCTTTCCCTCTCAATAGGATTTCTCGGCAGCGACAGCGGCAGCCGCGTCAGAAATAATGTGGGTCAGCTGACCGTGGACCTGGCGGAACGGGAGGAGGGGAGAACCCGTTCCATTACGGATATCATGGAGGATGTCCGGACTCTTACGGGGGATATCCCCGGGCCGGAGTATGTGGAATACCGGAAGGCGACAAACGGTCCCCCCTCCGATGCCCCGGTGGCCTTCCGTCTCTTCGGAAACAGCCGGGAGGAACTGGTGCAGGCTTCTGAGAGACTCCAGGAGGAGCTGAGAACATTTCCCGAACTGTTCAGTATCCGCGATGATTACGAACCGGGTACGCCGGAACTGCAGATCACCGTGGACAAGGAGCGGGCCGCTTCATACGGTATGACGCCCCTCACGGTCGGTTTAGCCGTTCAGGAGGCTCTGGAGGGCTACGGGGCCGGTTCCTACTTTAAGGACAACGAAGAGATCGATGTGGTGGTATATTACGAAGGGGCCGGTTCGGGAGCCCTGGAAGATCTTCTCCAGCTCTATCTCATTACCCCGCGGGGTGACAGGATCCCCTTTTCGGCTCTCTGCCGGATAGAGCCGAAATCATCCCCTTCGGCCATAAGCCGTGTCGACGGGAAAAGACAGATTCAGGTAACGAGCGAAGCCTATGACACGGAGAACCTGCCTGTCATCGACCGGGCCGTACAGCGGGTCTTCGACGAGGAGATCGCCCCCCGGTTTCCCGATGTGACGCTGAAGCTGGGGGGAGAGTTCTCCGAATTCGGCGACCTTCTCATTCAGATACTGCGTATCTTCCTTATCGGGATTTTTCTCATCTACATCATTCTGGCATCCCAGTTCAACTCCTATACCCAGCCTCTTATCATCCTCTTTTCCGTACCGCTGGCCTTCATGGGGGTCATTCTGTTCCTGGTCCTTTCGGGAAATCCCTTTTCCACCACCGTTATCTACGCAGGGGTGGCCCTGGCCGGCATTGCCGTGAACGATTCCATTGTACTTATAAGCTTCATCAATGAGGAGAGAAGCGAGGGCAGGGGGATTTCCGAATCTGTGAAGGAGGCGGTTCTGACAAGGCTGAGGCCCATTCTTCTCACTTCCCTGACGACGATTGGGGGGCTCCTTCCCACGGCGGTAGGCCTGGGGGGCAAGTCCGTTGTCTGGGGCCCCATGGCGGGTACCATCGTCTTCGGACTCCTCTTTTCGACTCTTACGGCCCTGCTTTTCATTCCCTGCCTCTACGGGTTTCTTTATGACAGGAAGAAAGGGGCTGGAGCGGCCCTTTCTGATGGGGGAGAAGATAAACGCTGATATATGGACGTAAATTTTCCAAATCATGGCCGGAGTACTGGTTTCTTACTCCCCGAAAGTGGTATGATCCGCTGTTGCATTATAAACCGGGCCTTGCCGATTTCAACAGCGCCGGGGTTCAGATCTGCACGTTAAGGGCAAAATCGCCCTTTGGGCCGTCCATCCGTGCATTTAAGGAGAAGGGAACATGTTGAAAGTGGGTCAGTATAATAATTTCCGTGTGGTACAGGGTACCAACCGGGGCTGGTATATAGAAGAGGCGGGGGAGAAGCTTTTTATTCCCAAGAGAGAGCTTCCTCCGGGGACGATTGTGGGCCATCGGGTTAAACTCTTCGTTTACAACAAGGGAAAGGGGGAGATCCGCGCCACGTCGGCCGTTCCCTATGCCCAGGTCAATCAGTTCGCCTATCTGAAAGTAAAGGATGTCGCCTCCTTCGGGATGTTCCTTGACTGGGGAATCGATAAGGATCTTTTCGTGCCCAACCGTTTTATGAAGGACAAACCCGAGCCGGGTACCTCCCTTATCGTCCGTCTTGTTCTGGATGAACAGGACAGAAGCGTCATCGGCAGCTGCCTGCTCGACGATTATCTTGAGGAGAAACCCGGAAAGGAACTCAAGAAAAATCAGCAGGCCCGGCTCCTTATCTGCGGTATCAAGGATATCGGGTTCCGGGTCATCATCAATGATAAGTACCGCGGACTCCTTTACCGGGATGAAAATGCCGATTCCATACGCTTCGGAGACAAGAAGCAGGGGTATATCAGGAAAATCCGTTCAGACGGCCTTATCGATGTTTCCCTCGATCGGAACTGATGCGGCCCCTGAGCAGATAGATCAGATAGAACAGGGTCGCTATGGCGGCGAGGAAGCTGAAGGATGCCTTCAGGCCCCACCTGTCGCCGGTAATACCGATGAGCGGGAAGATAATAATCATATATAAGCTGAACGCCATACTCTGGAAGGAGAGAATGGTGGCCCTTCTTTCCGAGGGGATCAGTCTGTTCAGATAGTCCTGTACGGCGACATAAAGAATCCCCTGGGCAAAGCCGGTCAGGCAGTAAAAAAAAGGAGCCCAGGGCGTCAGGGCGATTCCCCAGAAACAGACAATCAGATAAACGGGAAAAAGGAGGAACACCCGGTCCGGTCCTATCCTTTTTTCGAATTTCTCGGCTCTTAATCCGGCCAGAGCGCTGAGAAGGGAACCACATGCCAGAATAAGCCCTATGGTGAACTCATTTCTGCCCCCTCCCTTCCAGTAGGTCTGCAGGTAGAAGTAGAGGCTGGTGATAAACATCATAATCATTTCGGTAAAGAGGATGAGAAAGGCTATTCTGGGCTTCTCCCTGACAACTCTCAGACTCTCTACCGTCTGTACCTTCAGGGCGCAGAAGCCGCCCATCATGCGAAGGCGGTCCCTTTCTTCTCCGCCCAGCCGGGGTTCCTCAAAGAAACCGGAGGCGATGACGGCGCAGCCTGCCAGAGCGAAAGCCGGAAGAAATACCCAGGCATAGCCGAGGTAGTGGGCGCAGTAGCCTCCCGCCAGAAAACTGATTATCGCTCCCGACTCGAAAATGAAGTTATTCCGGCCCGCAGTCTTTTTGTACTCCTCTTCGCGGCCCAGTTCCTTGAGGGAGTCGTAGATGAGAGCTTCGCCGGCACCGCTTTCCAGGTTATATCCCAGGGCGCAGAAAATAAAACCGGCCGCCTGCACGGTAAATCCCCGGCCGTAGTAGAGTATGATCAGGCTTATGAGAAAAAGGATACGCCCCCACAGACGGCTTGTTTTCCTTCCCAGAAGATCGGCGACAAGACCGGTCGGAACTTCCATCAGAAAACTGGTCAGGTGAAAAATCCCCTCCAGAATACCAAGCTCCGTAAGAGAGTAGCCCCTCAGAGAGAGCCATATCATCCATAATCCCTGTGTGAGGTTTATGTAACTCAGTCCAAGATAAAGATAATTCTTGGGTAGGTTTGCTTTCAGTCTTTCGCTGTGGTCCTGTCTGTTTTTCATGGCGGCTTTAGGCCCGTTCCCTTTAAAGTAGTTCTTCCCCCCGGGATTGGAGGGCCTTTTTTTCGGCCTGATTAACCATGAAGAAAAGATTTTCAATTTCTAGACCGATATTCACATTATGGATACGGCAGCCCTCTTTGCTCTTCAGTTGAAGGGGGGCGAAATTCAGTATTCCCTTTATGCCGCAGTTCACCATCATCTCCATGGTCTGCATGGCGGCAGAGTAGGGTACGGCTATGATTCCCACATCAATATGATGTTCGAGAACGTAGGGTTTGAGAATCTCCAGGGGGTAAAGGGGAATATTATTCATTTCTGCCTGGGGCGGATTAATATCAAAACCGGCGGCGATACGGAAGCCTTCCCTTATATAATCATGATTGATAAGGGCCTTACCCAGATTTCCGCATCCCACGATGACGATCTCCTGGAGGCCCGAATCCCCGAGGAGGTGGTTCAGTTTGTCCAGCACACGGTTGATGCTGTAACCTCCTCTTCTGTTTCCCTCAATCTTGAAATGGGAGAAATCCTTCCTGACAAGGGCGGCGGAAATCTCAAGAGCGTCCCCCAGGTTATTTGAATAGACCCTGTCCAGGCCGAGTGATTTAAACTGAAGAAGTATCCTTTTGTACTTCATAAGCCGAAGCATCAGGTCCTTTTGTTCCATCAGATGATATCCTTATTTTAATATTGTGAAATATAGTACATTAAAAGGCAAATAATATCAATAAGTTGTAATTTAATGTAAGTAACAACTAAGTATATTAGGTATAAAGTTGACCTATGTAATTTTGGCTGTTTTGTTGTGAAATAAGTAACAATATAAAACATAACCGTATCAATAAGGCTAAAGTTTTAACGATTTTCCTTGCGCAGTAAAGGTAAAGTACCGTAAAATATCGTTGACTTTATACAATATTAGTCAAAAACAAGATCACTATATGTTAGGGAGGTCCTATGGCAGTAGCTGAAGCGGAAGAGCTTAAAATGTCCGATGAACTTTTGGCTTTCATCGGTGAATGGAAAGTCAAACCGGGTAACCTTATTATGATTCTTCATCGTGTCCAGGAGGAATTTGGTTATATTCCCCGTCCGGTGGCAATCGAATTAAGCCGTATGCTGGAAGTGCCGTTGGCAAAAATTTATGGAGTTATCACCTTTTATCATTTTTTCAAACTGGTGAAGCCGGGTAAGCATAAGCTTCAGGTTTGTATGGGCACCGCCTGTTACCTGAGGGGAGGCGACGATCTGATTGCCGAGCTGGAGACCATGCTGGGAATCGGTGTTAACGAAACGACCGAGGACGGTCTCTTTTCCCTGGAAGCTGTACGCTGTGTCGGCTGCTGCGGTCTTGCTCCCGTTGTGGTTTGCGGTTCCGATGTTTATGGAAAGCTGACCACCGATCAGCTGGCGGAAATCGTGGCAAAATACAGGAACGCCGAGTAGATGCACTTTGCCGTCTGCGACTATATCCTGGATATGGTTCAGAATTCCATTGAAGCCGGAGCGGACAGAATTGAACTTATTCTGGCCGAAAGGTACAACGGATTGACGCTGAACCTCAGGGACAACGGTTGCGGCATGACGGAAGAAGAACTGAAAAAAGCAAAAGATCCCTTTTATACTGACGGTGTTAAGCATAAGGCCCGGAAAGTCGGGCTAGGTATACCTTTTCTTATTCAGATGGCCGAATCCACAGAGGGGCGATTTGATATAGAATCAAAGAAGAACGGAGGAACGGAAGTATCCGTTTTCTTCAATACGTCCCATATCGATACTCCCCCTGTCGGGGACCTGGTATCGCTGTTCTTACAGGCCATGACTTTCGACGGCTCCTATGAGCTGATTATCAGAAGGGTTTTCCCGTCTGGAGGCAGAGAGAGTTATGAGTTGGTCAGAAGCCAGCTCAGCGAGATCCTGGGTGATCTGAACCGGGCAGGCAATATGGCGCTGCTCAGGGATTTTATCGCATCCCAGGAAAATGAATAGAAGACGAACAAGGAGACAATAATGGCTAAGATGACCCTTGAAGAACTCCGTAAACTTCGCTCCGGCGAAAAACAGGCCCTCAGCAACAGAGATATAGAGGGCAAGGAAGTTCAGGTTATAATTGGTATGGGAACCTGCGGAATCGCCGCCGGCGCCAAGGATACCATGGACAGCTTTGTTAACTGCATCAACAGTAACGGGCTTCAGAACGTGACCATCAGACAGACAGGCTGCATGGGACTCTGTTACGCCGAACCTACGGTGGAAATCAAGATGGCCGGCATGGCCGACACGATTTACGGCAACGTCAATGCCGAAGTGGCCAAGGAGATCGTGGAAAATCATATTCTGCACAAGAGGCTGGTTGATAAGCACGTTTTCGATAAACCCGCCGCCGATATCACACAGTAGGAGACGAGAAAATGGCTATTAAAACTTATGTAATGGTCTGCGGCGGAACGGGGTGCGAATCCTCCCGCGCGGACGACATATACAAAAACCTCCATAAGGAGGCGGAACTGCAGGGCGTCAGCGATGACGTTCAGATCGTTAAAACCGGTTGTTTCGGTTTCTGCGAGCAGGGACCCATTGTTAAAGTTCTTCCCAATGACCATTTCTATGTACAGGTCGTTCCCGAAGATGCCAAGGAGATTATCGCCGAGGATATTCTGAAGGGCAGGGCGGTCAAGCGTCTTCTCTATAAAGAAGAGAACATGACCGAAATGAAGAACAACGAAGGGGAAGACATCAAGTTCTACCAGAAACAGCTTCGTATCGTTCTGCGGAACTGCGGTCTCATCAATCCCGAAAATGTGAATGAGTATATCGCCAGAGACGGTTACCTGGCTCTGGAAAAGGTCCTTTTCGAAATGAGTCCCGACGATATCATCGAAGAGTTGAAGAAATCCGGGCTGAGAGGACGGGGCGGTGCCGGCTTCCCCACGTGGATGAAGTGGAACTTCTCCAAGCAGGTCGACAACGATGTCAAATATGTCGCCTGTAACGCCGACGAGGGCGACCCCGGCGCCTACATGGACCGCTCCGTACTGGAAGGGGATCCCCACTCCGTACTGGAAGCCATGACCATTGCCGGTAAGTGTATCGGCGCCAATCTGGGTATCATCTATATCCGCGCCGAGTATCCCCTGGCCATCAACCGTCTGAAAACCGCCATGGGCCAGGCCCGTGATCTGGGACTTCTCGGCAAGGACATCCTCGGTTCGGGATTCGATTTCGATATCGAACTCAGACTGGGAGCGGGAGCTTTCGTCTGCGGTGAAGAGACAGCCCTCCTTCAGTCCGTTGAAGGAAACAGGGGTATGCCCATTCCCAAGCCTCCCTTTCCCGCCGTGGAAGGTCTCTGGCAGAAACCCACCGTTATCAACAACGTGGAAACCTACGCCAACATACCCGTAATCATCAGCAAGGGCGGCGACTGGTTCGCCCAGTTCGGTACGGAAAAATCCAAGGGAACCAAGGTGTTTGCCCTGACCGGCAAGGTTCAGAACTCCGGCCTTGTGGAAGTGCCCATGGGATCCACCCTGCGGGATATCATCTTCGATATCGGCGGCGGCATCAGGAACGGCAAAAAGTTCAAGGCCGTTCAGACCGGCGGACCCTCCGGCGGTGTTATCACCGAGGACATGCTGGATATGCCCCTGGACTTCGACAGCCTCCTCTCCATCGGTTCCATGATGGGTTCCGGCGGTATGATCGTTATGGACGAGGACGACTGTATCGTGGACGTGGCCCGTTTCTACATGGACTTCTGCGTGGAAGAGTCCTGCGGAAAGTGTTCGCCCTGCCGGATCGGTACCAGAAAGCTTCTCGACTACCTGGAAAAAATCACTAAGGGCAAAGGGCAGATGGAAGATCTGGAGAACATGGAGAGAATCGGCAAGCATATGCATAAGTCGGCTCTCTGTATGCTCGGCGGTTCGGCCGCCAACCCCATCCTTTCCACCCTGAAAGCCTTCCGCGAAGAGTACGTGGAACACATCCAGGAGGGCAAGTGCCGCGCCGGTAAATGCAAGGCTCTCGTTCATTACGAGATTCTTTCCGACAAGTGTATCGGCTGTACCGTCTGCGCCAGAAAGTGTCCCGTCAACTGTATCACGGGAGAGAAGAAGAAGCCCCATGAGATTGATCAGTCAGCCTGTATCAAGTGCGGTCAGTGTTACGAAGGTTGTAAGTTCAACGCCATTGTCATTAAGTAAGGAGTAGAATTGTGTCAACTGTAGATGTTAAGATAAACGGGCGCGACGTCAGTGTCAGTCCGGACAGCACCATCCTGGAAGCTGCCAAAAAACTGGGATGCAAGATTCCCACTCTCTGCCACCATGAGGACCTTAAGCCTTCGGGCGCCTGCGGTCTCTGCGTGGTCAAGGTTAAGACGGACAGGGGTATCGGTCCCAAGCTGGTGAGAGCCTGCTGCACCAAGGTTGTCCCCGGTATGGATTATATCACCCATGATGCGGACCTTCAGGAGACCAGAAAGACGATTCTGGAGCTGATTCTGTCCAATCATCCGGACGACTGTCTCTCCTGCGGAAGGAACCAGACCTGCGAACTGCAGCAGCTGGCTTCCGACTTTGCCATCCGGGAGACTCCCTTCCCGAAGAATCTGAAGGATTTCCCCCAGGACCACTCCACCGTGTCCCTGGTCTTCGATCCCAACAAGTGTATCAACTGCGGCCGCTGTGCCCAGGTTTGCCAGCAGCTGCAGGGTGTCTGGGCCCTTGAGTTCATCAACCGCGGAGAGGAAACCATTATCAAACCCGCCGGTGATATCATGCTCAACGAGAGCCCCTGTATCAAGTGCGGTCAGTGCTCGGCCCACTGTCCCGTCGGAGCCATCTATGAGAAAGATGAGACCATGGAGTTCATGTCCGCCATAAGGGACGAGAGCAAGCATGTCGCCGTTCAGATCGCCCCCGCCGTGCGTGTCGCCATTGGTGAACCCTTCGGCCAGGAGCCCGGGGATATCTCCACCGGAAAGATCTACGCCGCCCTTCGCGCCCTGGGTGTGGACGCCGTGTTCGATACCAACTTCTCCGCCGACCTCACCATCATGGAAGAGGGAAGCGAATTGGTGGAAAGACTGACCAAGGGGGGAGATCTTCCCCAGCTTACCAGCTGTTGCCCCGCCTGGACGGACTACATGGAAAAATATGCCACCGATATGATTCCCCACTTCTCCACGGCCAAGTCGCCCATGATGATGCAGGGAGCCATTACCAAAACCTACTACGCCGAGAAGAAAAAGGTGGATCCCGCCAGCATCTTCAGTGTTGCCATCATGCCCTGTACGGCCAAGAAGTACGAGATCAGCCGTGACGACAACATGCAGGCTTCCGGCTTTAATGACGTGGATCTGGTTCTTACCACCCGCGAGCTGGCCAGACTCATCAAACGGGCCGGCATCTGCTGGGATTGTCTTGATGAAGATACCAAGGCGGACAGCCCCATCGGTGCCTACGCCGGCGCGGGAACCATCTTCGGAGTTACCGGAGGCGTTATGGAAGCGGCCGTCAGAACCGCTCACAAGCTGGTCACCGGAAAGGAACTGGAGAAGGTGGAAGTGGAAGCGGTACGCGGACTGGACGGCATCAAGGTGGGCGAAGTCGACCTGGGCGGCACCAAGGTAAAAGTTGCCGTTGCCCACGGTCTGGCCAACATTGAAACCGTTCTTAACGAGGTGCGCGAAGCCAAGGCCGCCGGCAAGGAAGCTCCCTACCACTTCATCGAGGTCATGGCCTGCCGGGGCGGCTGTATCGCCGGAGGCGGTCAGCCCTACGGCACCACCGATGAAGTAAGAGAAAAGAGAATCGCCGGCCTGTACAGGGACGACGAGAAATCGGAAGTACGCTGTTCCCACCAGAACCCCGAGATACTTCAGATTTATGAAGAGTTCCTGGAAAAGCCCATGAGCCACAAGTCCCATGAGCTGCTCCATACCAAGTATCAGGAGAGACCCGTTTATCACAGATAATCCTGTCTGAAACGGAATTTATCCAGGCCGTCCGGGTCTTATCGTCCCGGGCGGCTTTTTCATTTCCGGAGAAGGGGAAAAAAGAATTTGCCTTTCGGTTGAAAAATGATTATATTCCCAATATAATAAAAAAGGAATATAGGACGGGTGATTAGGTTTCCCGTAAAAAGGAGAGATATATGGCAAATGGTGTAATAAACGTAACATCGGAAAACTTTGATAAACTGATAGAGAAGGGAGTCGTCCTGGTGGATTTCTGGGCTCCCTGGTGCGGTCCCTGCCGGATGCAGGGTCCTATCGTTGAAAGGGTTGCCGAAACTCTGGGCGACAAGGCTGTCATATCGAAGATCAATGTAGACGAAGAGCAGGCTCCTGCTCAGAAGTTCAGCGTTACTTCCATACCTACTCTGATTGTTTTCAAGGACGGTCAGGTGGCAAAGCAGTTTGTCGGGGTTCAGAGTGAGGATGTACTGGTTTCTACCATCGAAGGCCTGCTCTAATACCGCGTTAAGCGCTTGAGAAACCTTTCTCCTTTAAAGGGGGAAGGTTTTTTTTTGCCCGTCCCCTTAGTTCCGACCCATGAACATTACCTTGTCAAAATGCCGGCAAAGAGGTAAATTATAGGTATGTCAGATTATGAATATTCCAGCGGCGTGCTCGAAGAGGAAGAACTGAAAGAGCCTTCCATGTATCGGGTCGTCCTGCTTAATGATGATTATACGCCCCAGGATTTTGTTGTGGAAATTCTGAGCGGCATTTTCCATAAGCCCCCCCTTGAGGCCACCCAGATTATGCTGGATGTGCATAAGAAAGGGAAGGGGATTGTGGGGGTCTATACCTACGACATAGGTTCCACCAAAGTCCAGCAGGTATCGAAATTGGCCAGGGAAAGGGGATATCCTCTTAAATCCATACTGGAGAAGGTTTAATGATTGAACTGAATGAAGAAGTACAGGCCATTTTAAATAAAGCCTTTCTTTTTGCCAAAGAAAAGAAACATGAGTATTTCACACCCGAACATCTGCTCTACAGCTCCCTGGAATTTGAAACGCCCCAGGAGATATTCGTCCAGTGCGATGTGGACGTCAGAGAGCTGGAGAAGAATCTTCTGGCCTATATGGATAAGCATCTTCCCCTGATCGACGACGGTTCCGAACCCATGCAGACCGCCGGTCTCATGGATGTCCTGGAACGGATGGTGACCCATATCGCCGCGTCCGGCCGGGAGATAGTCTATCCCGCCGACATGATTGTCGCCCTGTACGATGAAGCCGAATCCTACGGCGCCTACTATCTGAAAAAAGCCGGTCTGGGCAGGCTTGATCTTCTTAATGTCGTGTCCCACGGGCTGGACGAAGAGGAGGAACCCGACGACTTTGAGGATGAGGGGCTGGACGACGGCGAAGATTATGCCGATACCATCTTTGACGATGAAGAACTGGGCGAAAGAATCGGCCGGGCGAAAAAGAAGAAGAAAACCGCCCTCAGCCGTTTTACCGTTGATCTGACCGCCATGGCGGAGGAGGGTAAGCTGGAACCCCTCATCGGGCGGCGTGAAATACTGGAAAGGACGATTCAGGTCCTCTGCCGCCGTCTGAAGAATAATCCCCTCCATGTGGGAGAGCCGGGTGTTGGTAAAACGGCTATCTCCGAGGGGCTGGCCCAGCGCATCATCGAAGGAAGCGTGCCGGAGCAGCTCAGGGATTACCGTATTTACTCTCTTGATATGGGATCTCTCCTGGCGGGAACCAAATACCGGGGCGACTTCGAAGAGCGGATGAAGCTTGTCATGGCCGAGCTGGCCGAAGAGGAGCGGGCGATTCTGTTTATCGATGAGATACATACCATCGTGGGAGCCGGTTCCGTCTCGGGCGGTTCCATGGATGCTTCCAATCTGCTGAAGCCGGCTCTTGTGCGCGGCTCGCTCAAGTGTATCGGTTCCACCACCTACGGGGAGTACAAAAAGTACTTCGAAAAGGACCACGCCCTGGCGAGGCGTTTTCAGAAAATCGATGTCCCCGAACCGAGCCACGAAGAGACTCTGGAGATTCTCAAAGGGCTTAAGTCGGCCTTTGAGGAGCATCACCACGTGACCTATACCGATGAGGCTCTCGAAGGGGCAGTCAGGCTTTCCGCCATTCATATACAGGAAAGGTTTCTGCCCGATAAGGCTATCGACCTGATTGACGAAGCCGGCTCATGGAAAGTGCTTTATGGAGATCCCTCCCGCGGGAAGGAGACGGGTAAGAGTGAGGAAGAGAAGGATTACGGGGGAGACCTTTTTTCCGAGGATGATCTCCCCGAAAGCCCTCCCTCTTCCGATGAAAGCCGTATCGTCACACTGGAGGATGTGGAGAAGGTGGTGGCCCGCATCGCCCGTATTCCCGAGAAAAGCGTATCCTCCGATGAAAGGGGACAGCTCCAGGATCTCAAAGACAGAATCTGTGCGAACATATTCGGCCAGGACAATGCGGTGGACAGCGTGGTCAAGGCCATCAAGCGCTCCCGGGCGGGCTTCGGGAAGCAGGAGAAGCCCGTGGCGTCCTTTCTTTTCGTCGGGCCTACCGGTGTGGGCAAGACGGAGCTGGCCCGCCAGCTGGCCGATGAGCTGGGCATCACCCTTCTGCGCTTTGATATGAGCGAATACCAGGAGAAACATACCGTCTCCCGACTGATCGGATCGCCTCCGGGATATGTGGGATTCGAAGAGGGCGGTCTTCTCACCGAAGGGGTGAGGAAGCATCCCCATGCGGTTCTTCTTCTCGATGAGATAGAGAAAGCCCATCAGGATATCTATAATATACTGCTTCAGATCATGGATTACGCCACGGCAACGGATAATCAGGGCAGGAAGGCGGACTTCCGTCATATTATCCTCATCATGACTTCCAACGCAGGGGCGAGGAACATCGGGAAGCCTTCCATCGGTTTTACCGGCAGTACGGCTGACTGGGGGGTGGTCGACGAAGCGGTGGAAAAGACTTTCTCCCCCGAGTTCCGCAACCGGCTGGACCGTATTGTCCCCTTCGCCCACCTTCCCCAGGACGTGGTGGAAGATATTGTCCGCAAGGAGATCAAGGCCTTCCGCTCCGTTCTGGAAGAGAAAAACGTCATGCTTCAGATCACCAAGCAGGCCGTCACCTTCCTGGCTAAAAGCGGCTACTCCCCCGAGTTCGGTGCCCGGAATGTGTCCCGGATCATCGATGAGAAAATCAAGGAGTTCTTCGTCGATGCCGTACTCTTCGGGGATCTTTCCAGGGGAGGAACGGCCCGTGTCTCCGTTCAGGAGGACGATATCCGCATCGATATCGTGGAAACCGGTGAGTGAGGGGGACTTCCCCTGGCTCGATACGGAGGACCGGGTGGAATTTCCCGATCCCGAGACGGCTGACAGGGACGGACTTGTCGGTGTAGGGGGCAATCTCTCTCCCGGCATGCTGTTAAGCGCCTACTCCCAGGGCATCTTTCCCTGGTTCAATGAGGGTGAGCCGGTTCTGTGGTGGAGCCTGGACCCCCGTTTCGTCCTCTACCCCCGTAATATCCGCATATCCCGTTCCATGAAGAAGTTCATGAAAAAAGGGGAATACACCCTTAGCCTGGACAGGGATTTTCCCGGGGTTATACGGAATTGCAAGGAGATCCGCCGGAAGGGGCAGGGGGGCACCTGGATTACCGATGATATGGAAGCCGCCTATGTACGGCTTCATAGGGACGGATATGCCCATTCCGTGGAAGTGTGGCGGGATGATGAGCTGAAAGGCGGCCTGTACGGGATTTCCCTGGGCGCGGCTTTTTTCGGCGAGTCCATGTTTGCCCTGGAGCCCAATTGCTCAAAGCTGGCCCTCATTTATCTGGCCCGCATACTCAGGGAGCTGGATTTTGATATGATCGACTGCCAGCAGCATACGGAGCATCTGGGGTCTCTGGGGGCGGAGGATCTTCCCCGCAAACGTTTTCTCAGAGAGCTGGACCGGTCATTGAACAAGCAGAAGACCTGGAAGGGCAACTGGGGAAAGTACACCCACCTGATCAAGGCGGCTCAATGAGGCACGCCGCGGCGGTACTCCTTTTTCTCCTCGCCTCTCTCCTTTGTGCCCAGGTTTCCGATATACCGGCCGCCCAGGCTTTTGCGGAGGAAGGACTGGCTCTTATAGAGGCGGAGCGCTACGGGGACGCCCTCCAGAAATTCCTTCTCGCCCGCGATCTGGACGGGGAGAATGAGCGGATAGAAGGGTATATCACGTCTCTGAACCGTCTTATCACCCTTGAGAATTACCAGTCCGATTCGGAAAGCATTGACCGCTTCATCGAGGAACGGGAGAAAACCCGCGATGAGAAGAAAGAGGAATCTGAGCCTGTCGAAGGGGAAGTCGATTTTATCACCCAGGAACAGAATAAGGAAAAAGCGCGCCTAGATCGGGTGGTGGGGCTGATTACTCTCCGCTTTCCCTTTCTGAATTCATCCAACGGCGACCCCCGGGTGGATAACGATCTGAGGCAGACGGGAGAGGTCTTCCAGGGGTTCTCCTACAGTCTCTCCTATTTCCCCGATATTTTTAACAGGACCATGGGGGTGGAAGGGGGATACGGCAGTTTTTCCATGGAAGTGAATGATGAGCTCAACCTCTATGATGAAGCCTACTGCGGTTTTGTCCTGCGCAATTATTTCAATGAGCAGCCCGGTTCCTACTCCCTTATCGGAACCCATTTCAATGTGGGTTTTTTCTTTCAGGAGAATGTTGATGCCGAAGAGCGTCGGCTGCTTAATTTCTTCCGTTCCGAAGTTTTTCTCCACGATCCGCTTTTCTACCGATTCTTCAAATCCCCGGTTTTGAAGAACATTTCCGTGGACGGAACGTTCCAGATTACCTTTTTTGATGAGACCTATTTGCTCGCTTACGGAGGAGGCGGTACGGTGAAACTCGGAAGCCGTCTGGATCTGACGGCCAAATTCCTTTACCGAAACCTGATGGTTGACAATACCCCCTATCCCTCATGGACGACATTTATGGGGATAGACTACTCCTTCCGGTAGATATTGGAATTGAGAAATTCGGTCCAGAGCTCTTTGGCACGGCTTTCGGAGAGACAGCACTCTATGCTCTCTTCATCAAGGGCGGCTTTGAGCAGTTCTTCAAATGTCACATCGTTTGGTTCCGAAGCGGGGACGAATCCTTTCTGATCTGTTTTAATAATAAGAACGTAACGGATGAGCCTGTCCAGCAGTACGAGCAGTTCCATTTCGGGAAGGCCCGTGAAGGCCGCCAGATCCTCAAGCTGGGGCGGTTTCCTTTTCTCCTTGAATTCCCGGACCACCTCCATGTAAACCTCCATGGCCATGACGGTCTGCAGTGACGGGGCATATCTGTTCTCTTCGAAATAGAGAAGGTATTTCGGGTGCTGGTGGAGATAGGCAATCTCCAGGGAGGATAATATGATTATCCATGCCAGGTTGATCCAGATGAACAGGAGGGGAATCAGAAAGAGCGAGCCGTAGATAACCGAATTTCTTATGGAATAGGTCGCCCAGAGGGAAAATCCTTTCTTTGCCAGCTCCCAGACGACAGCCCCTGTAAAGGCGCCGGTAAGGGCGCTTTTCCATTTCATCCGTGCCGATGATACGAACATCATGAGAAGGAGTATGGTCACTCCAATAAGGACGATGGAGCCAAGCGATGAGAGAACCATCCTGAAGGTGGTGAACTCTTCGGGCAGTTTCAGTGTCATGATCTCTATTAAGTCATTGGTCAGGGAGAAGCTGCTTCCTATGGTAAGGGTTCCGACAATTAACGTTACTATGTAGATGGCCAGACGGGTGAGCAGACTCTTGTTCGGCCGGGCCCTGAGAAGGGCATTCACATCGATCTCGATCTTGTTGATGAGAAGAAAAACCACCACAATGGTAATGGCCAGACCCCATGACCCCAGTTTGCGGCTGTTTTCCGCAAAGGATGTGAGCTGGTCAAAAATATATTCCTGGCTGGTCGGCAGGATCGTCATGGTGATATAGTCTTTGATGGGCCCTTCCACCAGCTCCCGGGAACCGAAGGAGATCAGCATGGCCATGAGAGGCACCATGGCAAGAATTGTCGTATAGGCCAGTGAAGACGCTTTCGCCGGTATCCTGTCGCTGATGATCAGTTTCAGGAGAGTTTTCAGGTAGTCGAGAGGAGTAATTTTCTCCTTCGGGTACAGGATGCTCATCATTCAATCATAGCCGATGGCATCCTGATTGGCAACAGCTTTATTCCCGGTCCAATCCGTTCATGATGAGAAACGCCGCCAGGGAGATCAGAATAAGAAGGGTTCCCATGGCGCAGGCTCCCGGATAGTTGTAACTGCCTATGAGCCGGTAAACGGCAATGGGAATGGTTATACGGTTGGGGGGGGCCAGAATAAGGACGGCATTGATCTCACCCATGGAGAGGGCGAAGGCGAAGATCGCCCCCGAAACCAGGGACCTGGCCAACAGGGGAAGCTCGATGTACAGGAGGGTCTGCCACTCTCCGGCTCCCTGGATAAGGGCCGATTCCCTGAGGCTCCTGTCCATCTGTCCCAGGGCGGTGGCTATACTTCGGTAGACGAAGGGCAGAGCGATGAACGTATGGGCCATAATGACGGACAGATCGGACAGGAAGGGACCGGTTCGCAGGCGGGAGGAGATCAGAAGATAGCCCAGGGCGGTGACGATGGAGGAGATCCCCATGGGAAGGAGAAGGAGCAGCTCGGTAAGACCGGGAAGGATCATTTTCTTCCTGTGAGAGAGAAAAGCGGCTCCCGTTCCCGTCATCAGGGTGAGGCATGTCGTCCATCCCCCGTAAAAAAGGCTGTTTTTCAGCGCCCGGAACGTGACTTCCGCTCCCGTTCTGCCCGTGGGGGAGAAGAGCCGCCTGTACCAGAAAAGGGATAACTGCGGTTCCGCCGTACGGGAAGGGGTGTACTGGAAGGAACGGGCTATCAGGGAGAGCATGGGACCGCCGAAGAACAGTGCCGAGAGAAGGAGATAGAGAAGAAGGAGAGGCAGGGCTCTGCGTCCGATTTTCCGGGGACGCAGGGTTTCTTCCGAGGAAAGGTCCTCCTCCTGACTGCTCTTTTTCAGATAAAAGAAAATGGCCAGGAGACAGATCAGGGTCTCTCCCGCCGCCAGGGCGCTACCCAGGGGGAAATCCAGGTTGAATTTTATCTGCCGGTAGATTTCCACTTCGAGCGTGCTGTACCGGGGGCCTCCCCCCAGGACCAGTATGATGGCGAAACTGAGGAAGCAGTAAAGAAAGATGATCAGCAGAGAGGATGCGGCGGAGGGGGCAAGGCGGGGCAGGGTCACATGGCGGAACGTCTGGAACCGGGATGCTCCCAGGGTAGAGGCCGCTTCGTAATGGCTGCGGGGAAGGGATGACCACTGGGTGTAGAGATAGCGGAGCGCCAGGGGAACATTATAGAAAACATGGGCAAGGATGATGGCCTTGAAGGAGTAGAGGAGAGAGAGGGGCGGTTCCTCCCAGTGAAGAAGGGACATGAGGAAGCCGTTGACCGTTCCCCTGTTCCCCCAGAAAATGACAAAGCCCAGAACCACGAGGATGGGAGGGAGTATAAAGGAGAGGGTGGTCAATGAGAGGAGAGCCTTCTTTCCGGTGAAATCGTAATGGACGAACAGGGCGGCGCAGGGAAATGCCACCGCCAGAGACAGAAGGGCGCTCAGAAGGGCCTGGCCCAGGGTGACGAGCGCCAGCCTGCCGTAGTAGGGGTCTGTCAGAATCTGTGCGAAATTGCCCCAGCCCGGCCGGCCGTCCCGGAAGAACGCCTGAATGAGGATCATCAGGACCGGCAGGTAGAACAGGGCAAGCCAGCCGAGGAGGGCTGACCCGGGAATCTTCCGGACAAGGCGGGGCAGAATCATATCAGCGGGAAACGGTCTCCACCCACTCTCTGATCCATCTTTCCGAATTGGCTTCGATAAGTTCGTCGGAGAGCATGAGGGGTTTATCCGATTTCAGGGCGTAATCATAGGAAGGGGGGAGAGGGGTGGAAGAGACCACGGGGAACATGGTGTTGGACATGGCCAGGGTATTCTGCGACTCTTCGGTGAGCATAAAATCGATGAACTTTTCCGCAGCCTCCCTGTTGGCCGTGCCCTTGAGGATGCCCATTCCCTCGATCTGGATATAGTTCCCCTCTTCGAACATCAACGCCTGGTATCTTGTTGTGTCCTCCCACTGAACATGGTAGGCCGGCGAGGTGCTGTAACTGAGAACGAGGGGAGCCTCCCCTGCCGTGAAAAGACCGTAGCCCGTGCTCCAGCTGTCGCTGATCGTGAGGATATTGGGAGCCAGCTGTTCCCAGTAGCTTTTCCAGCCGTCTTCACCGAAGGCGTCTATCGTCCAGAGAAGGAAACCCATGCCCGGCGTGGAGGTGCGCGGGTCCATGAGGACAACGCTGTCCTTGAAGCGGGGATCGGTCAGTTCGGTCAGGGAGCGGGGAGGATCGGTCAGGGTTTCCGTATCATAGCAGAGGGCGAAGAACCCCCAGTCGAAGGGGACGAGGTGGAAGGATTTGTCGTAAATCAGATTCTCCGCCACTCCGGAAATCCCCTCCGGCTTATAGGGAGAGAGGATATCCTCAGAGAGAGCTCTGGTCAGGAGGTTGTTGTCCAGGCCGATAATGACGTCCCCCCGGGGAGCCGCCTTCTCCATGATGGCCTTAGTCATCACGGTAACCGCGTCACCGGGCGCTTCGAGGTTCACTTTGATTCCGTACTCTTTTTCAAAATTTTCCGCAATAATAGGGCCGGGGCCCCAGTCGGAGGCGAAGGAGTCGTAGCAATAAACGGTCAATTGTGCCGGTTGCTGACTCTGGGTGGATGATTCTTCACTTTTCGCCATGGAAAAAAGGGAGAATCCCGAAAGGATACAGAAAAAATAAAGACATAACTTTTTCATAAGAAAAGCTCCTTTGATAAGGAAAATATGTCCCCGATGTGATGATAATAGAAAGGATGGGAATCCGCTACCTACGCCGGTATTATCCGGTTCAGGTTCTATGGGTTTCATCTCAGGCCCTCAACAAGGACCACCCCAGGGATTGAAAAAAGAATAGCCAAAAGAGAAAAAAAGATCAAGCCGTCAGGCTCTTCCCCTTTGTCCGTTTCTTGACATTGATTTAGGCACGCCTTATACTCGGGGCTATGAATACGGCCACTAAAATTACCCTTTCGCGTTTTATCATCACCCCTTTGTTCTTTCTGGGGTTTTATTTTTTTATCTACCTCTCAGGAGGAGAACCTTCCCCGGCGGGACTGATCCTTTTGTGGATACTTTTCGCGGTCAGCGAAGTTTCCGACGTTCTGGACGGACATATCGCCCGCAAGTACAACCAGGTTACCGATCTGGGCAAGCTGATGGATCCCTTTGCGGATGTGATCTTCCGGGTCACCTATTTTGTCTGCTTCGCCGCGTCCGGCTGGATTCCCTGGTGGGCCGTCATGATTATTCTCTGGCGGGAATTCACCATTATGTTCATCCGTACCCTTCTCATGAAGGAAGGGACAGCCCTGGCCGCCCGTTTCTGGGGTAAATTCAAGGCGGTATTCTACTTCCTTACCGGACTGGCCGGAATGATCTATGTGACCCTTTCCCGATTAACAACCTCCTTCCAGGAGGCGGGATTGATCGTCATGTACCTGCTGGCGGGACTCTCGGCCCTCTTTGCACTTATCTCTCTGATCAGTTATCTCATCCTCTTCGCAGGGAGAAACAAGGGAAAATAATTATTTTTCCCCGGGAGATTGACGAACTTTCCTAGCATCACTATATTAGATGGGACTAACAAAGGAATAAGGAAGTAATTCGTGAAGAATGTACTATTCACCGGTCTCCCGAACAGCGGGAAAACCCATATATTCAATGGCCTGACCGGAAGCTATGACATCGAAGCCAATTATGCCTACACCACCATGGATTTCCGCGAAAGAGTGATTACTCTCTCCGGGGAGGAGTGGTGTCTGACCGATAGTCCCGGTTTTCACGGCTTGTACATTCATTCCGAGGAGGAGATGCTCCTTCGCGAGTATATCTACAGGAACAAGCCCGATGTTCTTCTTCACTGCATCGATACGGGCCGTTTCAAACAGGGCCTGCTGCTGGCCCTGGATCTGGCCACCCTGTCCATTCCCATGGTTATCGTCATAAACAATGTGGATAACACCGCTTCGGGGGGAATGATCATTTCCCCGGAAAAACTGTCCGCGGAAACGGGGATACCCGTGGTCGAGGAGGATACCTTCTCATTCAGGGAGACGGCGGTTATCGGCAACGCCCTGAAAGAGGCATCCCTCCTTAAACCGGCCGATCTGCCTGAGCGGGAAAAGCGTCTGCTCGGGGAGTTCGAAGAGAATCTTTTCCCCCTGAACATTCCCTTTAAAAGAACGACGGCCCTTCTTATGCTCCAGAACGATGATACTCTGGAACCCTCTCTCCTTTCCCTTACCGGCGAAGAGCTGGCCCGCCTGAAAAGACTGGGGCAGCATATGATTTTCGGGAGGACAAGGGAGGATTTCAACGCCCAGGTTCTCCGGAGCCGGCAGGAACGGGTGGATCTGCTGGCCGAAGCCTGCCTCCGGGCCAAGGGTTCCTGGAAGGAGGATTTTCCCGAAAAGCTGGCGGCCATCAGCCGTCATCCCGTGTACGGTCTTCCCCTTCTGGCTCTGACCCTTGTCTCCGGTTATCTTCTTGTCGTCAATCTGGCAGGTTTCCTGGAAGGGCTTCTTTCCGGTTTTATCTTTGATCCCCTGGTCACCTATCTGTCGGCGCGGATCAATCCGCCTTTTCTCAGGGACATGCTGGTCGGGGAGTACGGCATCATCACCCTGGGACTTATCGCCGCCCTGGCCACGGTCCTTCCTGTCCTGACGGTCTTTTTTTTCTTTTTCGCCATTATCGAAGATACGGGCTATCTTCCCAATCTCATGGTTCTTCTGCGGAGGATGGGCGAAAAGCTCGGCCTCTCCGGTAAATCCCTTATGCCCCTGCTGCTGGGGTTCGGCTGCAAGACCATGGCCACCCTCTCTACGAAAACCATATCCAACAGGAAAGAGAAGCTCATCGCCATATTTCTCATAGGCTTCGCCATCCCCTGTTCCGCTCAGATGGGCTTGAATATGGCCATCCTGGGGCAGGCGGGAATCGCCGCCTTCCTCGTGGCTCTGATTTTTCTTGTCATGGCGGAAACGGGAGCGGGGCTGATTCTCAACCGTATCCTCCCTGAACAGTCGGGTATGCCCTTTATTCAGGAACTGCCGCCCTTCCGCTGGCCCCGCCCGGCGGCGCTCTTCAGGAAAACCGGTTTCCGCATTATGAATTTTCTGCAGGAATCTCTCATCGTTTTCCTTATCGCCGCGATCTGTCTCTATCTGCTGGATATTACGGGCCTTCTGCTGGCGCTGAAAAGGCTGGCTTCGCCCATCGTCGTCCACTGGCTGGGCCTGCCGATAGACATGGTGGAGGGGCTGCTTCTCATTCTGGCTCGGAACGAAGCGGGTGCCGGTTACATCCTGCGCCTGGCATCGGAGGGCGGATTGACCGTACGGCAGACGATTCTGGCCGTTGTTCTGACCACCATGTTTGTTCCCTGTTTCGCCAATATGGTCGCCATGGTGCGGGAAAGCGGAAAAAAAATCGGCCTCTTAATGATTCTGGCCATCAATATCTCTTCCCTGCTTCTGGCGGGAGGGCTTAATTTTCTGATACAGCTGGTCTGGAAGGGGGCCCAATGACAAATATCACACGTTTGGAAGATGAGCATCTGGAAGTTCTCTGGCTTCTGGAGGAGAAGGGACTTTCCAGTGAGAGGGCCCTGTCCGAAAGACTGGGAGGCCAGTATGATCCGTCCATTATGGAGAGACTGGAAGAGAGGGGGCTGTTAAAAGGCCTTCTCCTGACCGAGGGGGGGAAGGACTATACGAAAAGGCTCATAAGGGCCCACCGTCTGGCTGAGCGTCTCCTGAACGATGTTCTGGGCTTACGCGATTACGAAGTGGGAGCCTGTGAGTTTGAGCATATCATGAACCGGGAGATCCTCGACGGGCTGTGTACTCTTCTCGGCCATCCGACCCAGTGCCCCCACGGCCTTCCCATTCCCCCGGGAGACTGCTGCATCAAAAAGGAGAGCCACGTTAACCAGGCGGTTCACTCCCTTACTTCCCTGCGGCCGGGGGAGAGTCTGAAAATCCTCTACATACAAACCCAGAACGACAGGGAGCTGCATATCCTGGAGGGGATGCAGATCCGACCGGGAAAAACGGTAAAAATTCATCAGACACGGCCGGCTCTGGTCATAGAAGTGGAAGGGACCCATATCGCCCTGGACGAATCGGTGGGAGATAAGATTCTCGGGCTTACGGAAGACCTTGATAACGAACTGCCCCGGGAGCGGGGGGCGGGAAACAGGGGCAGACGCCCAGGATCACGCCGTCACGGCCGGGGCCGGGGGTTTCACCGGCACGACCATAATCCCAAAGCGGGATTGGATATATAATAGATATCCTCTCCCTTCACGCTGTTCCAGCCGTCCTTAAGCCTGTCGGAATCGTAGAGAGATTCGGTTGCCGCCAGATCGGCATAGCGGAAACCGGCGTTTTCTATCTCTTCCCTTGAAAGGCCGCCCGGGCAGTAGGTAATGGAGAACCGTCCCTCGGAAGAACCGTGGATAAGATGGGCCGCCGCGCTCAGGTTGGCGGCAAGATCCTCCTCCTTCTCCACCAGTTCCAGAGTGCGCGGCGTTCCCTTATAGCCGTAGCGGCGGATGAGCCCGTCTATGGTCTTGTCCTCTCCGAATTCCCTGACCCCCGGAGCCAGAACAATAAGTTCTCCCCCGTCCGCCATAGCCATTCTTGTGCGGTAGATGGACTTGTTGCCCAGCCAGGTTGACTTGAACTCATCCCCGTCCAGCCGGACGATACATTTGCGGAAGGGCTTGTCCACACGGATAAAATTGATCTCCTTCGAAAGGGCCGCCGCCCGGAGATAGCACTCCCTGTCATTGCCGATGAAAAGACCCCTGACCGCCAGGGAACCGTCCTTCCGTGCGCCGATGACGGTGAGGACATACACCAGGGGAAGATGGGCGGCAAAATGATCCGCTCCGTAATTCAGAACCCTTCTTACCGGGGAATCCGCCTCACCCATGATCCTCTCCATACCGTAGACGGCCCCCAGGAAATGGCTTTTGTGAATGGCCTCTTCCCCTCCGGTGCCCACAAAGACGTTTTTCGTGTAATTGGCCATGCCGATGACTTCATGGGGAACCACCTGGCCGATGGAGAGAATGAGATCATGGCCCCCCTCTGCCAGGAGGCGGTTTACCTGGGCGGGCCAGTCGTAGTGGAGCTTCCCTTCGGAAACTTCTTCGATAAAGGAGGCGGGAACTCTTCCCAGGGTCACCAGGTCTTCCCTCCATTGATGCTCCCGGAAAAGGGAGAGAGGGACGGGACCGAACATTTTTCCTATCTGTTCCGGCGACATGGGGGCATGGGTTCCCAGGGCGGGCATGACGTCGCTCAGTGAGTCTCCGTAGTGCTCCCAGGCCATTCTGGTCAGATCTCCCGCCCTTGAATGGAACCGGGTGAAATCCGGAGGAAGGGCAAGGACCTTTTTTCTTGAACCCAGCTTTGCGAAAGCCTCTTCCAGGCCTTCCCTCAAATCGGAATCGGACAGATCATCGGTGGGCGATCCCTTGGAAAAATAGATCATTTTTTTTCTCCCCGTTTCATTAACTGTACTATGGTTTTACCCCGCTGGCAAGATATTTCAGACCCGCTCCAGAATCCACCGGGCATAATCGCGCCGTACCTCATCCCCGCAGCTGTCGTTTATCAGGTTGTGATAGGCATCGGGGTATACCTTCAGGGTTTTATCATCGGAAGCAGCCTTTTCGTAGAATAGGGAAATCGGTTCGAGGGGAACCATTTTGTCTCCCGAACCATAGGCAATGAGAAGGGGCGTCGGGAAGTCCGGCGCTCCGGCCAGCAGCCGCTTCTGGGCTTTGATCATCTCGCTGCCCCAGCGGGCCGTCACTCTTCCGTCGCAGAGGGGGTCTTCATCATACCGACGGACGACCTGTTCCTCCCGGCTGACATAATCTGATTTCAGGCCGATATCTATGCGCAGGGCGGGAAAGAGTTTGGATATAAGAGAGCTGACCATAACAAGAAAGGGAGGGACATTGTCGGTGCCGAGACCGGGGGAAGAGGCGATGACTCCGGCCGATTTTTCTCTGCTTCCCAGGGCAAAGTCGAGGACAACGGTTCCCCCCATGCTGAATCCCAGAAGAAACACAGGGAGATGGAAATAGCGCCTTTTCTGCAGGAACATCACCTCGGCGAGATCGCTGCGGTACTCCTCCCAGCGGGAAATATACATTCGTCTGCCCGCCGACCGGCCCGCTCCCCGGCAGTCATAGGCCAGCACGGCGATTCCCCTTTCGGATAGGGCCAGGCATGCCTCTTCATACATTCCCCCGTGCTCACCCGTTCCGTGGACGAGAATTAAAGAGGCCCGGGGTTCCTCCGGATCGAAAAAGCGTATGAAAAGTTCCGTCCCGTCTCTGGTCATAAGAGTCGTCTCTTCCATATTGATACTCCTTGAAGGAAGATGTACTGATTGAATTTTAATCCACTTTGAAGGGGGATGCAAAATCTCGCCCCGCTCCCTTAGGGGGATTTCCGAAAAAACTGGCCATTTCATCCTATTCATGATAAGGTGTTCACCGGAGGATAGACTACTGTATGAGAGAGCCCAAACCTAAAACCGAAGCCGCCGTCCGATCGGGAGTGGTCGTTTCACTGATTGAAGAAATGCTGGAGTCCGATGAGGGGCTCAGAGCGTCCCTGCCTTCCGGTGCGTACGCCGTCGCCCTGTCCGCTCCGGAGGGTCTTCGCCGGAAAGTGAGTTTCAACGGAGGGAGGAGCGGGGTCTCCCTGTTTTTTCCCCGGTGGCAAAATATGACTTCCCTTCTTTCCGGAGAGAAGGGGACGGTTATTCCCCTCCCTTCCGGCACCGCTTTCCCCAAGGCGGTCAAGGCGTTTCAGAAGGCGGCGGGAGCCGTCGCCTCCGCCATGGGGGAAAAGCCCGTTGACGGCGATGTGGAGGGGCTTGAGAAAAAGACGCGCCTTTTACTGACCGCCGCGCTGAGGGGGGTCTGCGAAGTATACAATTACGACCACTGGGTCGATGTCAAAGCCCGGAATATTCCTGCGGGAAGAATCGGCGTCAGGGTCGCGGACCGGCCCGATATGTGCGGGGTTCTGACCCTTGACGGTAAGACCATGACCCTGAGCCGCAGGGACTATACCGACCGGGTCAATGCGGTGCTGGAGTTCCGCGACCCCTCCGTCTGCTACGCCGTTCTGACCGGGGCCGAACCGGCCCTGGGAGCGCTGGGGGACGGACGGGTGATGATTAGGGGGCGTTTGCCCATGATACAGGGGCTTTTTCCCCTGCTGGACAGATTCGGGGAGATAATGGGATGAGATACGAGAAAAGTCAGGAAATATACAAACGAGCCATCAAGTGCATACCCGGGGGGATTTACGGGTCGAAAAGTCCCGGATTCACCGTGCCGGGGCAGTTCCCCTACTATTTTACCGAAGGCGAGGGCTGCCGGGTCAAGGATCCCGACGGGAACGAGTATATCGATTATCTGTGCGGTTTCGGTTCGATGCTTCTGGGATTCGGCCATCCCCGGGTGGACGAGCCGGCCATCGCACAGCTCAGGAAAGGGGACCTTCTGGACTGCCCTTCACCGGTCATGGTGGATCTGGCGGAGAGGCTGGCCTCGTTGATCGACGGCATGGACTGGACGGTCTTCGCCAAAAACGGGACGGATGCGACGAATCTGGCCGTATCCCTGGCCCGGGTGCATACGGGGAAAAAACGCATTCTCATGGCCCGGGGGGCGTACCACGGTTCGGCCAACTGGTGCTCCACCAACGACTATCCCGTTCTGGATGACAAAGTCCATGTGCATACCTTTCCCTACGGAGACGAAGCGGCCCTGGAAGAGCTGTTTGAGAGGTATAAGGGGGAGATCGCCTGTATCATTCTCACCCCCTATCACCATCCGACTTACGGAAATCAGATACTGCCGGAAACAAGCTGGTACCCCAGGGTGGAGAGCCTTTGCGATTCCGAGGGAGCCCTCTTCATCATGGATGATATCCGGGCGAATTTCCGTCTCTCCCTCAACGGTTCCCACAGTTACTTCGGGGCCCGTCCCCATATGGTGACCATGGGGAAATCCCTGGCCAACGGCTATCCCATCGCCGCCCTGATGGGAACGGAGAAGTTGAAATCCACGGCGGGGGGCTTTTTCATCACCGGAACCTTCTGGACCTCTTCTGTGCCGATGATCGCCGCCATGCACTGTCTGGATGTGATGGAGGAGGAGAAGGTGCAGGATCACGTTCTGAGGGTGGGGCGTCTGCTCAAGGACGGCCTGAAGCAGGCTGCCGCCGACGCCGGCCATGAAGTAACCCTGTCCGGTCCCGATTCCATCCCCTTCATGACCTTCGACCGTGATCCCGATTCCTATCTGAGTCAGCAGTTTTCCGCCTCCATGGCCCGGAGGGGCGTCTATCTTCACCCCCACCACAACTGGTTCCTCTCCCTGGCTCACAAGGAGGAGGATATCGCCGAAACGGTGGAGAAGGCTGCCCTGGCTTTTAAGGAGCTAGAGGGCTGACATCAGTTTGAACATGAGAATCCCCAGGTAGTTCCCCAGGGCGTATCCCATCAGGCCGGCGGTTATGCCAGGCCCGATGAGGGACGGTCTTTTCAGGGCCGTGCCGGTGACGCCCACAAAGGGAGGGGAGCAGATGGCCGCCGTACTGGCGATGAGCATGGTATCCACGTCTATCCGGAAAATCCGGCAGAGCACCACATGGACGATCATGGAAAAGAAGAGGGCGTAGGCCACGAAGAGAAACACGCCGGGAGTGGAGCCCAGGATGCGGGAAAAATCCCCCATAGCCCCGGTGGAAGCGCTGAATACCAGGATAAAATACTCCCCGAAGGCGAAGGTATCGGGAATATTTCTGACCTTTTCATTCAGTGAAGCCAGGAGGCTGAGAGTGGTGATGACAAGTATGACAACGAGGGTCTGATTCTCCTGGCCGACGAAAAGGGTGAAAGAGGCTCCCACGGCGAATATGATAACCGCCAGCAGCAGCGCCAATGCCAGAGGCCCGGTTTTTTCCCGGGTGAAAACTTCCCTGAGAGGCTTCAGCTCCTCCCCGTAGTCCCGGCCCTCATCCTCCCGTTCCGTTATCGATTCCTGTCTGAGGACGCGGGAGAGGACGGGGCGGGCGACGGTAATGACGAACATCAGGTAGAGGGAGCTCAGAAGAATATCCGAGGCATGGACGGCCAGGTAGAGATCCGCCGGAACGGACAGGGCCGATCTTATGGCCGCCAGATTGGGCGTTCCCCCCGTATATACCCCCACAAGCATGCCGGCCAGGCGGGGGAAATCCTCCAGCCGGGGGGCGAAGAAGAACCGGCCCATTCCCAGAGTCAGTGCAATGGAACAGGCGGCCAGGGCCATGGCAATACCGGTTTTCCCCGATTCGGCGAACCAGGTACGGATATTGACCGAGAAGAGCATGAGTGGGATGGAGAGGGCCACCGTGACGGTGGCAATAGTGTCCAGAAGGGGGGCGGCCTCCTCCCCGATGATGCCGGCGTTCACCAGAATCAGACCGAAAAGGTAGGCGGCCACTATGGGATTGATCTTTCTGAGAAGGGGGTAGGTCGTCCGTGCATAGTGGACTCCTACGGGAAAGCCGAACATGGCGGCTGAGAGAAGCACTGTTTCCGTCATAGGGACATATCCTAGACGCAGGGGAGAATTACGTCAAGTTTATTAAGGATTATCCCCCGGGGAGAAAGGAAAAAACGCTATAAATCACGGGAATAGAGGGTGATGCGGTTCTTTCCCCTCTTCTTGGACTGGTACATGGCTTCATCGGCCCTGCTGATAATGTTCTTTTCATCCCCTTCCCAGTGGCGGCTGCAGAGGATTCCCATGCTCAGGGTAGGCTGCCGGTCGAATCCCAGGTCGGAAAGGGCTTCCCGGCTTTTAGCCTGAAAACGGTCTCGGATGCCTTCCGCTGCGTTCAGAGCCTGTTCTGGAGGGCAGTCATCCATAAGAAGGAGGAACTCATCCCCGCCGATTCGGGCGGGAATATCGCTTTCCCGGGTCTCATGGAGGAGAACCTCGCCCAGAATCTTAAGGATTTCATCACCCCCTTCGTGACCCGCTTCATCGTTGATCTCCTTCATCCCGTCCAGGTCGATGTAGAGTAGGGCGTAGAGGCGGAAATTCCTCCTCAGCTGGGATATGCAGTGGGAGAGGCTTTCCCAGATATAATCCCTTGAATAGACACCGGTCAGACCGTCATGGATGAGATCTTCCAGATACCGGGTCATCTCCTGCTCCAGAATCTCCTTTTCCTTCTGATCCTTACAGATGAAGGACTGGGTGTACCAGGTGAAACAGGCGGTCATGATGATCATGCCGATCCAGGACTGGGTTCTGGCCAGGGAGAACACAGCTGAGAGCAGTCCGTAGGCCCCCAGTACAAGAAAGCCTCCTGCCAGACCGATCATTAAAGGGCGGAATTCCCCGGCTTCCTTTCTCAGGAATACGGAGAGAGAGGTTCTTATGACCAGATAGGCGCAGATCAGAATGTTGAGGATAATAAAGGGGGAAAATAACTCTCCTTTGACGAGGGAGTTATGGTTTTTTGCAGGATTCAGAACGGGAAGGAAGTAGTGATTTCCCTTCAGCCAGATCGAAAGGGTCAGCAGAATGAGGACCGTGAAGAGCCCCGCCCTAGTGATGGGGGGGATTTTTTTTATCCGATTGCTGAAAAGGGCGCCGGTCAGAGCGATGAGAAGGATGGCCGTGTAGTTCATCCTTGTCCAGAATAGTACCGAAGGAATACCCGGCAGCCAGGAGTAGAGGGAAAAACTGAATAGATGGAGAAAAATCGCCAGCTGAATAAGAATGATCTCCCCGATCGGCCTGTCCGTGCGGATGGTTCTGGCCTGTGATGCCAGAACCAGGGTTAAGCTGAGGATGATCAGAGCCGAGAGCAGGCTGATGGCGCTGTCGCAGGGGATATGGATATAGGAAGAGGAATCGGTCACGTCCCGTCCCCCCTGTAATGGGTGATTCGGTCTTTTCCCGATTTCTTGGATTGATACATGGCCCGGTCGGCGCGGGACACCAGCTCCTTGGGGGAATCGGTCCAGTACTCACGGCTGACGATTCCTATGCTCAGGGAGAGACTCTCCCTGTTGCTCCAGTCGGAGAAATCGCCTTCCCTCCGGGAGGCGAAAAGCTTCTGGATATGGCGGGCCACTTTCTCTGCCCCCGCGGATGAGCTGTCCGGAAGAAACACGACAAATTCATCTCCCCCCATACGGGCGGCAATATCATAATTCCTCGTTTTGTCGAGTAGTATGTTTCCCAGGGCCTTAAGGAGAGCGTCCCCGGCGGCATGACCTCTTTCGTCGTTGAGAATTTTAAAATTGTCCACATCGAGATAGAGCAGACTGCATTCGTGGATGTTTCTGTTAATCTGGCTGTTTACCTGATGAATCGTTTCATAGAGATAATCCCGGGTGTAGACACCGGTAAGATTGTCATGGATGAGGTTATGATAGATTTTTGCCCTCTCCTTTCTGAGCCTTTCCAGTTCCTCGTGGTTTTCATGGACGCTGCGGGATACGTAGAGGGCCAGGGAAAAGGCCAGGGCGGCCGGTCCTACCCAGAGCTGGGGCTTTCCCCGGGACAGAACCGCCGAATATATCCCATCGAAGGAAGCGGAGAGAAAGAAAACCGCCATCCCGAAGACGACAGGTTTCAACCGGGGCTGCCGTTTCCGGTTTCTGAGGATGAAAATAATCATTTTGATGAGAACAAAGGCTGAAAGGAGAATCAAAAGGCCGATGTAATAGGGAAAAAGCGGACCTTTGATGACGGAATGATGGGATTTTTCCGGATTAAGACTGCCGGTGAAAATATAGGAGCCGGGAAGGAACATGATGGCCGTCAGAGCCAGGGAGAAGACGGCGTAGACACGGCTCGTCAGGCCGTGTTTTCTCCCTTTGAGAGAATCATCGAGTAAACTGCAGGCACCGGGAGTAAGGGACGCCCCGGCGTAACAGATCCTGGTCCAGAGCAGAACATTTTCTGCCTCAAGGGATGATGTGTACAGAGCATATCCCAGAAGAAAAATGAAAAGGGACAGCTGGATGAGAATAAAATCCAGGGTCAGAATCATGGTATGTCTCATTCTTATGTATAAGAGGCTGTATAAAGTGAACAGGAATACCAGGAACGCCCCCGCCAGGCTTCCCAGGGCATCCGTGTGAATGGCCAGATACATCCGTTTCTCCTTCCCTGTAAGTAATATTGTAGCAGGAAATAGTCCGATGTACAGTCAAAAATTGTAAATCCTTGACAAAGCGGGATTTTGTCGATATAAAAAGAGACATGAAAATTATTCTTTCCGCAGGAAAATCGAATGTCTCACTCGTCGTCGTCAGCGTGGTCGGCAGGAAAAAAGACATTTTTAGCGGAGAGTAAGCAACCATAAAGGCATAAGGCTCCGCTCTGGCGGGGCTTTTTTTTTGGGGCGATTACAGGAGGACAGGAACATGAAGGCGATAGAGCTGGAGAAAAATTACAACCCGGAAGATTTCGAAGACCGGATTTACAAAGACTGGATGGACGAAGGCTGTTTCAAGCCCGCCGGAGACGACAGTAAAGATCCCTTCGTCATTGTGATCCCCCCTCCCAATGTTACCGGCGTCCTGCACATGGGACACGGTTTGAACAACTCCCTGCAGGATGTGCTCATCCGGTATCACCGGATGCAGCAGAGACCGACACTTTGGGTTCCCGGAACGGACCATGCCGGTATCGCCACACAGAACGTCGTGGAGAGAAGACTGCTGAAAGAGGGGAAGAGCCGCCACGATCTGGGCCGTGAGAAGTTTATCGAAGAGACCTGGAAAGTCAAGGAGGAGCATCACAGCATTATTAAAAAACAGCTGATGAAGATTGGAGCCTCCTGTGACTGGAGCCGGGAGCGGTTTACCATGGACGAGGGCCTTTCCAAGGCGGTACGGGAAGTTTTTGTAACCCTGTACGAAAGGGATCTTCTCTACAAGGGCGAGTATCTGGTCAACTGGTGTCCCAGCTGCGGCACCGCCCTGGCCGACGACGAAGTGGACCACGAGGAGAAACCGGGAAAGCTTTACGATATCGCCTATCCCCTGTCCGACGGATCCGGTGAGATTATCGTATCCACGACTCGCCCGGAAACCATGTTCGGCGATACGGCCGTGGCCGTTCATCCCGACGACGAAAGATACACCCATCTGGTGGGCAAAACTCTCGACCTGCCCCTGACCGACAGGAAAATCAGGATCATCGCAGACTCCTACTGCCGGATGGATTTCGGTTCCGGTGCCGTTAAGATGACCCCCGCCCACGACCCCAATGACTGGGAAGTCGGACTCCGCCATGATCTGGAGAGAATCAATGTTCTGAATCCCGACGGGACCATGAACGGGAATACTCCCGCCCATATTCAGGGAATGGACGCCAAGACCGCCCGGAAGCAGACACTGGCCGACCTGGAAGCGGGCGGCTACCTCAAGGGCAGCAAGGACAATCCCCATCAGGTGGGGCACTGCTACCGCTGCAAGACCGTGGTGGAGCCCTATATGTCCAAGCAGTGGTTCGTGCGGATGGAGCCCATGGCCGAGAAAGCCCTGAACGCCTGGAAGAAGGATGAGATCCGCTTCTATCCGCGTAAATGGGAGAACACCTACGCCCACTGGATGGAAGGCATCCGGGACTGGTGCATCAGCCGGCAGCTCTGGTGGGGCCACAGGATTCCCGCCTGGACCTGTTCCGACTGCGGCGAGCTCTCCGTTTCCCGGGACGATCTGACCGTCTGTCCCAAGTGCGGCAGCAAAAATGTTCAGCAGGATCCCGATGTTCTGGATACCTGGTTCTCCTCCTGGCTGTGGCCCTTCAGTACCCTGGGATGGCCGGAGAAAACGGCCGATCTGGAGAAATTCTTCGCCACCACCGCCCTGGTTACGGGATACGACATCATCTTTTTCTGGGTGGCCCGCATGATTATGGCCAGCCTTGAGTTTATGGGGGAAGTGCCCTTCCGCGATATCTATATGACCGGTCTTGTGCGGGATGCCCAGGGACGTAAAATGAGTAAATCCCTGGGGAACGGACTCGATCCTCTGGAGATCGTCGATAAGTACGGGGCCGACGCCATGAAATTCACCCTGGTTTATCTTTCAAGCCAGGGGGAGGACATCCCCGTGGGCATGGACACCTTCCAGATCGGATCAAAATTCTGCAACAAGATCTGGAACGCCACCCGTTATATCCTCATGAATCTGGAAGGCCGGGAACTGGTGGAAAATCCCGAGCTCAGAACGGTGGACAAATGGATCTACCACAGGCTGAACGAGGCGGTGAAATCCATGGAGAAGGCCTTCGACTCCTACCGGTTCGATGACATGGGGCACGGTATCTACGAATATTTCTGGAACGACTTCTGCGACTGGTACGTGGAGGCCACCAAGCTTTACCTCTATTCCGACGACGAGGCGGAGAAGAACCGGGCCGTAACGGTCATCCTCAACGTACTGGAAGAGTCCCTCCGGCTGATGCACCCCATGCTGAGTTTCCTGACCGAGGAGATCTACCGGAAGCTTCCCAATACCCGGGGAAACATCATTTCCGCCCGCTATCCCCAGGTTGAGGAGGCAAGGGAGGACCAGGCTCTGGCCGCCCATTTCGAACTTCTCCAGGATCTGGTCCAGAAGGTCAGAACTCTGCGCAGCGAGTTTACCATTCCCCCTTCCAAGAAGATCGGACTGGCCGTTCGCTGTGACGAAGAACTCTACGAATTCTTCAAGGAAGCGGGTGATCTGATCGCCTCTCTGGTCAAAGCCGAGGAGATCACGTTCGTCACCGGAGAAGAGGCTTTCTCCGGCGCGGTCACCGCCGTCGGCAAAGGGTTCGAAGCCCATGCCCTGATCCGTGATCTCATCGACATGGATAAGGAAATTGACCGAATGAAGAAAACCCTTGAGAAAAATATCAAGATGAAGGCCCAGACCGAAAAGAAGCTGGCCAATGAGAATTTTACCAGCCGCGCTCCCGCCGATGTTATCGCCAAGGAGAAGGAGAAACTGGACGAGTTCGCCCAGGCCATAGAGAAAATGGAAGCCTATCTGAAGGATCTGAGCTAAAAACGACGGTTGAAAACTGAAGTGTGAAAGCTGAAAGCGGATGGGCGAAAGCTGAAAGGGAATTTCCCGGCTTTTCTGTCTGCTTTCAGTTTTTCCCGTTTATAACGGTTTTCCTGAGAAAACTGTCCAGTAAATCCCGGGAAAAATGCCCGCCCCTTTCCCGTCTTATCAACCGGCAATTACCTAAGAATCCGGCTGTCATTTCGGCCGTGACATAGGGAATATTCTCACTGTCCAGGCTGTGTTCCATTATCCCATTCGATTTAAGGTCCGCAAGATCAAAACCCCAGTTTTCACATCTGATCACCGCCTTTGATATGGGATATCGTCCATCAACGTTCCGTCTTTATCTTATCCCCTGAGGATTGCTTTTTTTCCTCCCCTTATCTAAAATAGGATTAAATCCCTGGAGGAAATATGAAAACATTTTTCACAAGACTCGAAACACTGGCAAAGGAGAAAAACAGTCTCCTTTGTGTGGGCCTTGATCCGCGTATCGACTGGGAGGAAGGAACCTCTCCCTACCGTCCCCTGGTGGAATGGAACGAAAGAATCATCGAAGCCACCGCCGATTACGCCATATGCTATAAACCGAACATCGCTTTCTTCGAATCCTACGGTCCGGAGGGACTCAGAGCCCTGGAAAAGGTCATGGAGACGGTTCCCGAAGAGATCCCCGTGCTTATCGATGCCAAAAGGAATGACATCGGTTCCACGGCGCAGGCCTATGCGGATGCCCTTTTCGGTTATTACAACGCCGACTGCGTCACCCTTTCGCCCTACATGGGCCGCGACGCCGTAGACCCCTTCCTGAAATGGGAGGATCGGGGGATGTTCCTCCTGGCAAGAACGACGAATCCCGGAGCCCCCGCGTTCCAGGATCTGATGGTAACCCTTCCCGGCGGGGAACAGGGCGAGATGTATGTGAAAACCGCTATTGAATGCACCTCCTGGTCTGACCGGGTGGGGCTGGTTGTGGCCGGCAACGATCTGGATGCCCTGCGGAAAATCCGTTATTACTGCCCGGATACCTGGTTCCTGACTCCCGGCATCGGAAGTCAGGGCGGTTCCATGGTCGACGCCGTGGCCGCCGGACAGAGAAAGGACGGGCTGGGAATCCTTCCCAACGTCTCCCGGGGAATAGCCGGAGCGGATGACCCCGCTAAGGCGGCCAGGGAGTTTGTCGACAGCCTGAACAAGGCCCGCGAGAAGGCTTCCGTAACCGTTCAGGGTGCCGATATCAAGGAGATACAGAAAAGGGAAGTCATTGACGGCCTGATCGAAAATGAATGTTTCCGGGTAGGGGAGTTCACCCTTAAATCGGGGAAGAAATCTCCCTTCTACATCGATCTGAGAAGAGTCTCCTCCGATCCCTCCCTGCTGGCGAAAGTCGCCAGAGCCTACGCCTCCCTCCTCAAGGGGAAAAAGTATGACCGCCTGGCCGGTATCCCACTGGCCGCCCTGCCTCTGGCCACGGCCGTTTCTCTGGAAGCGGGAATCCCCCTTATCTACCCCCGCATGACCATGAAGGCCCACGGTACGGGAAACCGCATCGAAGGGGAGTGGAAAAAGGGAGAGAAAGTCGCCCTTCTGGACGATCTCATCACCACCGGCAAAAGCAAGATTGAAGCCATCGATATCCTCCGCGAGGAGGGACTGGTTGTGGAAGATCTCTTTGTCCTTCTGGAGAGGGGGGCTCAGGGGCGCAAGGACATGACCGCCGTGGACATCAGCCTTCACGCCTATGCCCATGTGGAAGAGTTCCTGGTTCCCTGTCACGAGAAGGATCTGATCGATAAGGACCAGCTGGAGTCGATGCTCACCTACGCCCGGGAGGAATAGTATGGATTTTCTGACCGCCCCGCTTACCATGGAAATAGGAGAATTTGTCATCTCCATCAGTATTATGTCTGTCATTTTCAAGCTGATTCTGCCCGTGGCGGGTATGATACTGGGCTATTCCCTCATCATGATGGCGGTCAGAAAGATCCTCAGAATTGCCAAGGCGGAGGAGATCGTTTCCAACCGGGTGCTCAAATGGAGCCGGATGCTTCTGAAGCTGGCTCTCTTCCTGGGTATCCTGGGAGCCCTCGGCTCCCTGCTGGGAATCTCCGCCTATAAGTACATCAACGACTTCCTCCGGTTTCTGAAGAGCCCCTTCTTTGAAACGGGAGGAACGTCCATCTCCATCATTACCATCATCCTGGTGATCCCCATATTCTATCTGGCTGCCTGGGCCGGCCGGCTGGTGCAGAATCTGCTGGAGAAGAATATCTTTCCCGAAATAACCACCCTGGACGAAGCCCGGAAGAGCTCCATGGGAAATTTCGCCCGTTTCGCCACCCTTTCACTGGTCCTGCTGTTCATGCTCTCCATGATCGGTATTGATCTGACGGCTCTGGGAGTGGTATTCGGTGCCCTGGGAATTGGTGTCGGATTCGGTCTTCAGGATCTGGTGGCAAACTTTTTTGCCGGCATTATTCTTCTCTTTGCCCGGCAGATCAAAATGTATGACCGGATACTGGTTAACGATGTGGAGGGCAATGTGACGGATATCAAGCTCATGTCCACCACGGTCACCACCCTGAAAAATGAAAATATCATAATCCCCAACTCCCAGTTTATTAATCAGGTCGTCAATAATTTTTCCTATAACAACCGGCAGGTCATGCTGGTGAATACCATAGGAGTTCACTATAACACGGATATCGAGAAGGCCCTGGAAGTCCTTGAGCGGATCGGAAAGGATAATCAGTGGTATGTGAAGGGATCGGAAATCCGTTCCTTTATCCGCTCTTTCGACGATTCGGGTATACTCCTGGAGCTTTGGGTGACCGTGAATGATGTTACCCACAGGGCGAAGGCTTTCGCCTGGACCAATCTGGAGATCTGGAGAAGGTTCAAGGCGGAGGGAATAGAGATCCCCTATCCCCAGATGGATGTTCATGTCAAGGATCAGGCCCTTCCCACGAGACCGGTCAACCTCCCGGGAGACGGCAGTTCTGTCTAAGGCCGAAGAGAATCAGAATCCCATTCAGTATTTCATCGCCTTTCTTCTCATGATTCTGGGAGGCTTTCTCGATGCCTACTCCTATATTCTCAAGGGAGGCGTTTTCGCCTGCATGCAGACGGGGAATGTCACGTTTTTCGTTCTATCCCTGGTCAGGGGAGAGTATGACCGGCTCATTCGCTATATACTTCCCGTCATTTTCTTTTCCCTGGGCATACTTACCTCGGAGTTTATCAAAAGCAGCTGCGATGCGGAAAAAATGACCGGAAGGAGAAAGCGCATCATGCTTATCAAGATCGTCTTTTTTGCCATAATCGGGTTGGCGGGAAAGAATCTGAACAATCTGATAGCCATTAGCCTGATTGCCTATGTGGCCGCTCTGCAGGTATCCTCCTTCGACCAGTTAAGGGGGGGGAGTTTCGCTTCCACGATGATTACCGGGAATCTGAGAACCCTGATGGTCCATCTCCATCGCTTTATCCTGACCAGGGAGCGGGAGTCGGGGGTGCTGTCACTGCTATACCTGGCGCTGATCGTCTTCTTCGCCCTGGGGGTCGCTTTCGGCGCCTATGCCAGCCGGATTTTTGAAGAGAGGGCGGCCTTTTTCTGTCTTCTTCTGCTGGTACCCGTCTTCATTCTTCTCTCTGTTCTGGAAAAACGGGAGAAATCCTCCCCGAAGAATCGGTAAACGTCAGTAAAACAAAACAAAGAAAAAATAAAAGAAAGACCTCGGCTTGACAATTTTTTCCCTTTCTTATTAACTATGTAAATAGGAAAAAAGGATGGGTGTTTTATGAATGGGAAAATCAGCAAAGAAAAGGTGTCCCTGTGGGACTACACGGAACTATGCATAACGGCCGGATTCGGGGGAAATCCCTTTTCCGAAGTGGACTTTGCAGCTCTTTTTACTTCCGGAGGAAAGAGTGTGACCGTTCAGGGGTTTTACGATGGAAAGGATGAGTGGAAAATCCGTTTCATGCCCCCCTCCGAGGGAAGATGGCATTATCGAACTTCCTCCACTCTTCCCGCCCTTGACGGCAGTGAAGGGGAGATTCTCTGCGAAGGCCGGGAAGAGGGGAACCATGGCATGGTGCAGGTGGCCGATAAGATCCATTTCGCCTATTCCGACGGCACGCCCTACTATCCGGTGGGCACGACCTGCTATGTATGGAACCTCCAGGGGCCGGAGCTGGAGGAGAAAACCCTTCGCTCCCTGGCATCATCGCCTTTCAACAAAATCCGTTTCTGCGTCTATCCCAAGAGATACACATTCAACCATAACGAACCGCCCCTTTACCCCTTCAAAGGAGAAATCGACAGGGCCTGGACGCGGGAGGAGCAGGATGACTATACTCCCAAGCCCCGGGATTTCTGGGACTTTGATGAATTGAATCCCGACTACTTCCGCCATATAGACGAGTGTGTCCTCGCCCTGCGGGAGAGGAACATCGAAGCGGATCTTATTCTGTTTCACCCCTATGATTTCGGGGCCTGGGGTTTCGACTGTATTCCGGAAGAGAAGAACCGGGTCATTCTGAAATACCTGGTGGCCCGCCTGGGGGCTTTTCGGAATATCTGGTGGTCCTTTGCCAATGAGTATGATCTCTTCCAGAACAAAGCCCTCCATGAATGGCACCGCTATATCCGGTTCGTGCAGGAGCTCGATCCCTACGGCCATCTCCGCTCAATCCATAACTGCCGGGAATTTTACGACCATCACAAGCCCTGGATTACCCACTGCAGCATTCAGTCCGACCGTTTCGACCTGATAAAGGAGTGGCTGGAGGATTACGAGAAACCGGTGGTCATCGATGAGTGCGGTTATGAAGGCAATATCGACCGGGACTGGGGGAATCTCTCCCCCCGCGAGATGGTTCACCGCTTCTGGTCAGGTTTCTGCCAGGGGGGGTACGTGGGCCACGGGGAAACCTATATGCACCCGGAGGATACCCTCTGGTGGAGCAAGGGGGGGACGCTTCACGGGGACAGCCCCGAGAGAATCGGATTCCTCCGGCAGGTCATCGAGGCGTTCCCCACTAAAAACTCGGCCCCCTTTGAAAGGCACAACGCTTTCATGGACGGAAAAGGGTACGGGGTTTATCCCGAGTTCGGCCTCTACTACCTGGGCGTGAGACAACCCTCCTTCCGGGAAGTGACCCTGCCGGAAGAGGGGGAATGGGAAATCGATGTCATCGATACCTGGAATATGACCGTTAAATCCCTGGGGAAAAATTTCTCGGGCCAATGCCGTATCGATCTGCCCGGCAGGGATGGAATGGCCGTAAGGTTTCAAAAGAGGGGTTAGTTTTTTCTGAGAATGAGGCAGCGGTTACCCTTGCTCCGTTCATCGGCCAGCGGGGTATAGCCGCGGTTGCCGCCCTTCATAAACTGATGAAGATCGTTGCTCTTGCCGTAAATAACGAGCAGACCGCCCTTTTTCAGCAGATTTTTTCCCGTCTCTTTGAGGGGGGTATACCAGTCCGTTCGGGGAATGAGGTCATTCAGATCGGCCAGAAAAAAATCAAGGGTGCCCTCGTCCAGCCTCTCTTCCAGGGAAGAGAACGTTGAAACGCTTTGAAGCTGTATCTCCCCCTCGAAGCCGTTTTTTTTCAGATTATGCTCTGTGATGCGGCACTGGAGAAGGTCACGGCCGGACAGGATGATGCGGTCGGCGGAGGGGCGGCATTTCTCCTGGAACCAGGCGGCCAGATGGCCTTGTCCGGGATTCCAGAAGCACCAGGTGCCGCTTTTGGAATGGGGCTTCAGAAGGCGGGCTGCCAGCTTATGCCGCCATCCTACCATATCAAAGTCGGGAACATTGTAAACCGTATCCAGATCGTAACGCCGACCTTCCAGTTCATAGTCGGCCCTATGGCGGATATAGGGCGTCAACCCTTCGTCGGCACCTCTGTTATCGGCTCTTTTATAGTGGTAGACCGAGTGCATTTTCGTATGTTCCGAATAGGTCACCTCCACCCCGTGGCGTTCCATGAGCCGTTCCGCCTCTTCGCGCAGAGGGGAAACGATAACCAGGGCAACGGTTCCCCTGTCCGTCAGATAGTTGGTGGAACGGAGGAAAAAGTCCTCAATCACCTCTTCCCCCGCCTTGGCGGGGATATTGGTGACAAGTAGATCAAGGCTGTTCTCTTCCAGTCCGAAGAGCATCAGCTCCTGTTCTATCCGGTCGGGAGTGATCTTATTCAAGGTTCCGTTCCAGCGGGAGAAATCCACCGCCAGAGCGTCACGGTCCCTGAGAATTACCCGGGATTCGGGCAGATATTTTTTCAGGGCCAGACCGATCGTTCCCACTCCGCATCCTATGTCGGCCAGGGAGCGGCACTGCTTGAGATCCACTTCCTTGGCCAGAGTTTTGAGGAGAAGGAGAGTTCCCGAGTCTACGTCGTTGCTGGAAAAAAGGCCCATGCTCAGGGCCAGTTTCATTTTCTGTCCGTAAAATTGAAAGGGAACCGTCTTATTGGATAGGGCGGAGAGATCCTGCTTAGCTATTGATGCGCTCCTGATACTCCATGGTATCAACGTTAATACGGATTTTTTCGCCCTGCTTGATGAAGATGGGAACCTTGACGGTCAGGCCGGTTTCCACGACAACATATTTGGTGGCGCCCGTTACCGTATCGCCTTTGACGGCTTCTTCCGCTTCTGTGACGATCAGATCCATCTTGGGAGGAAGTTTGATATCCAGTGTTTCCCCTTCCCACTGAACCACTCGATAGGTTTCGCCTTCAATGAGGAAGTACTTTTTATCCCCCAGAACGGCGGCGGAAACTTCGTACTGGTCGAAGGTATCGTTATTCATGAAGTGGAAAGACTCACCGTCGGTGAAGAGGTACTGAGACGCCACATCGGAAACATCGATCTGCTCCATGTTGTCCTGAGCTTTATGCGTTACCTTGAGTACCGCTCCGGTTTTCAGGTTCTTCAGCTTAAGTCTAACAAAGGACGAGCCTTTTCCGGGATTGACGAACTCCCTCTCTACCACGGAATAGGGATCACCCTTTTCCTCTATGAACATGCTGTTATCGAGAGCACCGGCTTTAATTACACCCATTTTCATATCCTTTTATACGGAGAAACCGTCCGCGAACCGTAAAAACGGGATCGGCGGGGGAATCTCATATTTTTTGTTTCGGAGCAACAGTATATCAGAAAAAAAAGAAAGAATAAAGCTATATCTCCCCGTTTCGCAATTTTCCGGCGGAGCGGCACAGGCCCTGAGGAAAAACGGAGTCCCTCCCGTCTCAGCGCTTACCGTCGGAAAAGAGAAGCACGTCCTTAATGGAATCTGCCCCGGAAAGTGCCATTATCAGCCGGTCTAGGCCAATGGCGTTTCCCGATACGGCGGGGTAATCCTTATGGAAATAATCTCCGTAACGGGAATCTATCCCGTGGGGGACCCGGGCGGACTCCTTTGCTTTCCCTTCCAGGGCAAAGTATTCGGAAATCCGGGATTTCACTGTCTCCTCTGTGTAGCAGTTGGCCACTTCCATTCCGGCGATATACATTTCCCATCGCTCGCACCACAATGTCCCTTCCTTTCTCCTGGAGAGGGTCGGTACGAAAGCGGGGTAATCGGTCAGCACAACGGTCCTGTCTTCCGGCAGGGAGGGTTCCACCAGGGTCAGGAAGGCCCGGTTGAAGAGAACCTCTTCATCATCATCCCCGTCATAGGGGATCTCCCGTGAGCTCAGTTCCCTCTGAAGGCCCTCAATGCTCCCCCTCTCTTCCAGGCTGAATCCGGCCCATTTCATGAAAGCCTCCTCCATGGAAATAAGGAGAAAGGGTTCGGTAAAATAGGAGCGCATCTCCTCTGAGGCAAGGGGGGCGAGGGCGTGGAAGAGCTCTTCGGTCAGGCCTATGTTATCCCGGTAATCCCTGTCTATGGCATACCACTCCAGCATGGAAAATTCATTGCTGTGGAGCCTGCCGGACTGTTCGCTGTTTCTGAAGCATTTGCTTATCTGAAACAGGCTGGGAGATCCCTGGGAGAGGAGTTTCTTCATCCATACTTCGGGAGAGGGGACGAGGTAGCGATCGGCGCTCCGGCCGAGAAAATCAAATTTTTCCGTTTTGAAAATCTCTATGGCGCTTTCGGGGATCAGATCGGGGGAGAGAAGGGGGGTTTCCACTTCCAGGTATTCCCGGCTCATGAAAAAATCTCTTATGGTGCGGTATACCCGGGAGCGAAAACGGGCGGCCTCCCAAATGTTTGAAAAGCCGTGCAAATCAGGCCTGGCTGATGCAGTCTGCCGGACAGGCGTCTACGCAGGAGCCGCAGTCGGTACAGGAATCGGGATCAATAACTCTTACTCCGTCTTTTTCGCTGATAGCTTCGACGGGACATTCCGGTTCGCAAGCACCGCAGTTTACGCATTCACTGGAATCAATTACGTGGGCCATAGTGGTCCTCCCTTTATTGGATTTTCTCAAAGATTAAGGCCAAAAGGGGGGAAAAGCAAGGGGAAAAGGAAGAATTATTCTTAACTATGAGCCGATTTTATGATAGTTTTGAATTATGAATACAGACCTGCCTCCCCTGGTCCTTATCGTGGGTATCCTTTCGTTTGTGCTTTTCCTGGCAGCTCTTATTACCATGCCCTGGATCATTGGCTCTCTGCCCCGGGACGTTTTTCTGAGAGGAAAAGAGAAGGAGCAATCCCATCCTGTCGTCTCTATTCTCATCCTTATTGCTAGGAATGTCATGGGACTGCTTTTTTTTACCATGGGGTTTGTCATGCTGTTCATGCCCGGTCAGGGGCTGCTGACGATGCTGGCCGGTCTGGTTCTTATGAGATTTCCCGGGAAAACCCGGCTGGTACACCGTATCCTGTCCCTGTCAATCATTCAAAAGGGATTGAACGGATTGAGAAGGCGGATGGGAAAGGAAACCTTCCTCTTCCCGGGAGAGGAAAGACCAGGGAAGGGTTCTTGACTAATATCAACAAATCATAATATGGTGTTCCGAATCGAATTTAACCAGGTCTGCCGCCAGGCGTCCTAAGGAGTATTATCCATGAAAGTCGTAGATATTTTGAAATCGGGAAATCAGACATCGGTCAGTTTCGAATTTTTCCCGCCCAAGACGGAAAAGGGCTTCCAGAAACTCTACGAAACCATGTCAGAGCTGGACACTCTCAAACCCTCCTATGTAAGCGTTACCTACGGGGCCGGCGGATCAACCAGGGAGAATACCCATAAGCTTGTGACGCGCATAAAAAAAGAGTCAAGCTTTGAAGTGGTGGCCCATCTGACCTGCGTCGGTTCCACCCGGGACGAAGTCGCCCGTATTCTGGATAATTATGACGAGGCGGGGGTTCAGAATATCCTGGCTCTGCGCGGTGATCTTCCCAGGGGAATGACCGAGTGGAACCCCTCCGGGCAGGGTTTTGACCATGCCGCCGATCTGGTTGCCTTCATCAAGGAAAGGAAGCCCCACTTCGGTATCGGTGTGGCCGGTTTTCCCGAAGGCCATCCCGAAGCCTTCAACCGTCTGAGAGAGATCGATTACCTGAAAGAGAAAATAGACCGAGGGGCCGACTATATCGTGACCCAGCTGTTCTTCGATAACCGTGATTTCTATGATTTTGTCGACCGCTGCCGCGTTGTGGGCATTGAAGTTCCCGTAGTCGCCGGTATCATGGCCATCACATCCCGTCAATCGATGCTGCGCATGGCCGATCTTTCCGCCAATGCCCGTTTCCCCGCTCCTCTCCTCAGGCTTGTCAACAGGGCCGATGAGGACGAAGCCGTTTCCCGGGCGGGGATTCACTGGGCCGCCGAACAGGTCAGGGACCTTATCGATAACGGGGTCGCCGGCGTGCATATCTACACGCTGAATAACTCCCGGGTCTCCAAAGAGATCTGCCTTAATCTGGGGTTAAAGGATTTCGCCTCTCTCCGATAGGCCCTATATCTGATTTCTCAGATAAATCCGCTGGGCCCTCTCCATGAAGAAAACGGCAAGAAAAGGCGGTTTCCTGATCATCTGGTCGGGAAAATCGGCCAGAGCCTTGTCGAAATTCTCCCTGTTGATGCCTCCCTCAAAGGGATGGCAGGGGGCTATGTTGCCCGGTTTGTCCACTATGAGCAGGGGATAGGGAGCCTCCCCGTCCCAGAGAAAATGTCCTTCGCCGGCCAGGAAAAAGGGCGCTCTTCCCTCCAGGAGGGGAATAAGCTGATTCAGTTTGCCCTTCAGGTTTTTCTCTCCCCCTTCCTCCAGACTGTCCAGGAGCAGGGGATTCTGTATGTAAAGATTGGGGATATCCTCTTTTCCTTCAAGAGAGTAGATGATTCCCTTTTCTCCCTCTTCCGGCAGAACGGCCAAGGTGATTCCTTCCTCCCCCTCTTCCAGATTATGGTTGAAATCATAGAGATAGCGGAGAAAATCAATATGTTCTTCGTAAAGTGTCAGGTAACCGGTACGTCCGCTTAATTCCGCCGCCGAATCGGCGAAGAAGCGGGAGGCACGGAGAAGGGCATTGGCCTGGAGGAGGCCGTCGTCGGGGATAAACCAGAGATCCAGGTTCGTGATACCCCTGCTGTGGAGCAGGGGAAGGAGGTACTTGAGCACTTCCAGTCCCTGTCCATAGGCGGCGCCGTCCACCAGATTCACCGTATCGGTGCCTTCCAGGGCTTCGATGACCCACCGGTCCGGCTTGTCGCTGTGCCGCCGGATCTCGGCGGCCAGTTTTTCCGCTTCGTCGGCGCTGTAGGGCTGAACGGCTTCCTCTTCCCGGCAGGAAAAGAGAAGGAGAAGGAGGAAAAGGGGCAGGCCGATTCTTGTCGCCATCCGTCTCATCATTTATCTTCCCCCTTCACAAACCTCAGAGTGGCCGCTTCCTTGCTGTCGTCACGGAACTCCTCGATAAGGGAGACCGACTGAAAGGGAATCATGAGATGGTCGGTTCCGGCGAATTCCTTCTTCAGGTCATCTTCGCCTGGATTGATGATAAGACTGCTTTCCCGGGTGAATACCAGATCTTTTATGGAAACAAAATAGGGATGGGTCAGATCCAGACTTCTGGCCTTCAGTTTATGATCCTTCCCGTTCCATTTGAAATGGACTCTATATAATGACAAGTTGTTTACTCCTTACGGGTCCCGGCGGGGGGTACTTTGCCGGATAGATTAACACCTATCGGTGAAAAAAAAAAGTATTATGGGATAAAAATCGCTTGTTCGCCCCTTCGCGAAGGTTATATAATTGTCCCATGGTATCGGCAATTGGACGGTGGGCTAGGCTCCGGTTGGCCGTCTTTTCCGAGGCGGTCGGTTTTTTCCTCTTTCTTATCAAGGAAACCTTTCTCTTTCTTCAGAAGCGCAGGATAGGTCTGCGTGTTCTGATTATGCAGATTTTCTTCACCGGCGTGGAAGCCCTGTCGGTCATCGCCCTGATCTCCCTGGGCGCGGGAGCGGTACTCATTGTGCAGGGAAACTCCATTCTTCCCCTCCTGGGCGACCCCAATCTGCTTTATGAGATCCTCATCACGGTGATCATGCGGGAAATGGGCCCCCTGATGACGGCATTCATCATTACCGCCCGCTCGGGAAGCGCCATCACCACCGAACTGGGCAACATGGTCATTTCCCATGAGATGGAAGCCTATATGTCGGTGGGGATCAATCCCATCTCCCAGCTCGGAGTTCCCCGTCTGATAGGCGTGACCACCGCCATGATCCTTCTGAACATCTACTTTAATCTTTTCGGACTCCTCGGATCCTATATGGTGGCCAACCTGATCTCCCCCTTTCCCTTCAAGGAGTATCTCACCGGCCTCGTTATGCAGATGGAGGCGGTCGATGTCATCGCTTCCTTTGTCAAGAGTTTCGTCTTCGGCATCATAATCGCCGTCGTGTCGGTCTATCACGGATTCAAGGTCAATCTGGCGGTGACGGAAGTGCCTGTCAGGACGATCCGTTCCATCGGGTCCTGCATCGTTTACTGTATCCTGGCCGATGTGATCATCATCGCCGCGCTTTTGTAGGGAGAGATATGGAAGAAGTTCTGAAGCTGGAAAATGTGACCTACGGCGTAGGCGATGAAGTGATTATCGGAGACATCAACCTGTCCTTCTACCAAGGGAGCACCACCATCATCATCGGCCCCTCGGGCTGCGGTAAATCCTCCCTTCTGAAGGTGGCCGCCGGGCTGTACCCGCAGATACAGGGCAGGGTCTTATTCCGGGGAGACGATGTTTCCCGGATGAATGAGAAGGAGTACCAGCACATGCAGAGGCAGACGGGGTTCCTGTTCCAGGACAGCGCCCTCTGGGCCAATATGTCCCTTTATGATAACCTGACCCTGCCCGTTCTGGTCACTAATCCGGGGATTTCCCGGAAAGAGCTGGATGATATCGTGAAAAAGACGACGGGGATCATGAATTTCACCGAATCCCTGGACCAGAGGCCCGCCGCCCTGTCCGCCGGGGAGAGGAAGATCTTCTCCTTCCTCCGGTCCATTGTGACCGATCCCGAGGTTTTTTTTATGGACGAGCCGACCACTTTTATCGACAGGAACAAGGTGGGGCTCCTCAAGGATAAAATACGCCTTCTCAAGGAAGAGGGCAAAACGATTATCGGCGTGACCCATGACACGAATTTCGCCAGGGAGCTGGCCGATTATTTCATATTGCTGAACGGAGGCCGGATCGTCGCCGCGGGTAAAGTGGAAGACATCATGGCCAGCCGCGATCCGGTGGTACGGATTTTCATAGATGACTTTTTTCAGGGGTAGGAGTGTGCAGCCATGACATTTAAATTTCGCTATGCCGATAGGATCGTTGGTATTTTCATACTGGTCGCTCTCTCTTTCGTCCTGTTTATGCTGATTGTCGCCGGCGTGAACAGGCAGTGGTTCGCCCATAAATATCACTACTACTCCCGGTTCTCTTCGGCCGCCGGGCTGAGTGTGGGCAAGGCTATCGATTTCAAGGGGATCGAGGTGGGGTCGGTCAAGTCTATCAGCCTGAACGACGAGAATACCATCGATGCGGAGATCGTTATCTACGAGGCGTATATCGATAAGCTCAGACCCAATTCCGTCCTGGAACTTACCTCCAACCCCCTGGGGCTGGGAGGGGGACTCACCCTCTATCCCGGGAACAACGATCTTCCCCGTCCCGAGGAGGGGGCTTTTATCCCCTCCACCCAGTTCCCCGAAGGCAAACGCCTCGTGGAGGAGGGGTATACCCTCAAGGAGGGAGGCAGCGATATGGTGGGCGAACTGCTCGCCTCCGTTCCCGAGCTTCTTGACCATGTCGACCAGACAGTGGTCTCTGTCAACAGTCTCATCCTGACTCTGGACCGCTCCCTTCAGGGGGATCCGGCCGCCGGACCGGTGGGAAGCATCCTCTGGGATGTGGACGGCCTGGTGGGAGAGGCGGAAGGCCTGGTGAATCAGCTGGCTTCCCTTATCGGACAGCTGGAGGACGCGGAGCACATACTTCCCGCCCTTGTGGGTACCGAGGGAGTGGTGGGAGGTCTCTTCTCCGATGAAGCGGATTTTTACGGGCGGATTACCGGTCTGACCGACGAGGTGCTGGTCAGCCTGAATAATCTTTCCGGCCTTACCGGCGCTCTTCATGCGGACAGTCCCAAAATCGACCTGATCCTCTCCGAGCTGGCGGTCACTCTGGACAGGGCCCAGGACGTGATGGAAGGATTGAAGAATAACCCGCTCCTTAAGGGGGGAATCGAAGAAAACAGGGAAATCCCCCCTTCGGGAGGGGCGGCGATGAGGAATGAGGAGTTCTGAAATGACGGAGAATAGAGACCTAAGAGACGCAGCTGGCAGGAATTATCGACCGGATGATAAAAAAAACCGTTTTTATTTGCGCTATGTCATATGTTCTGTTATTATGATTTTAATTGTTTCCGCCTGCTCCTCCCTGCCCAAGGGGGTGGAACCGGTCACGGCAAAGTATGAAGCGGCCGCCCAGTCATACGAACTGGGGGAAAATCAGCTGCACCAGGGATTATATCCCGCGGCTATTGGAAATTTCGAAGCCGCCCTTAATCAGTTCGCCGTTCTTGACGAGAGACGGGGGGTGATCAAGGCGTTTCTGGCCATCGGCCGGACCGCCGTGACAATGGGGGATTACGACAGGGCTTTACGCTGTTACGAGTGGGCCCTTCCCCTGGCGGAAAATCTGGATGATTCCGTCCTTTTGCTGGATACGGCCAATCATCTGGGGAACTGCTATCTGGCCCTCGGCGATCTTGACGGAGCGGAAGAGTGGAGCCTGCGCAGTTCTGTTCCGGAGGAACCTTCCGAGGTCCTGGCGGAACACTACAGACTTAAAGGAACGATTTTCAAAAGAAAAGGGGATTACGGGAAGGCCCTGGAATTTTATGAAAAAGCTCTGACCATAGACAGAGACATACCCGATTCCGTTCAGATCGGGACAAATCATTACCTGATGGGTTCGGCCTACTCTTTGATGGAAGACTACGCGAACGCCGAAATATCCCTGCTGACGGCCCTGGAAAAGGACCGTTTTTACGAATTACTACCCGGTATCGCCGCCGACCTGCTGGCCCTGGGGCTGGTTATGGAACATGACGGCAGAACAGAGGAGGCTCTCCTCTACTACGACAGAGCATTCCTGGCCTGGAAAGGCCTGGGAAACGAGGACAGGATGGAAGAGCTGTCCCGCAGAGTAGCAGATATCAGGGGGGAGCCTTTGATTTTCCCCTGATGTTTAATAAACGCCGAGCCGAAGCCGGAGCCCTCCCGGGCACTATTCCATCGGACGCCCGGTAAAAAAGGGGTATTATAAAATGCTGGGTTTAGTTTTTATCGCCGCCGTAGCCGCTCTGGCTTTCGCGGCCGTCAACTTTACCGCCGTAAAGAAGCGGGACGCCGGTACGGATTCCATGAAGGAGATCGCCGGTGCCATCCAGGAAGGAGCCGATGCATTCATTTCCCATGAATACAAGGTCATCCTGAGAATAGGCCTGATTATCGTCGGCCTTTTGCTGATCGTCGTCTCATGGCAGGCGGCGGTCGCTTTCGTCATCGGCGCCTGTATGAGCGCCACCGCCGGGTGGATCGGCATGAAGATCGCCACCCTGGCCAACGTAAGGGTTTCCAACGAAGCCCGCCGGACCCGAGACATCGGCTCGACCCTCAAAGTCGCCTTCCAGGGCGGTTCCGTCATGGGGTTGTGCGTCGCCGGTTTTGCTCTTCTCGGTCTGGGAATCGTCTATCTTGTGTTCGGTAAGTTTCTCCATCAGGCTGATCCGGATCATCTGACATTCCACTCCAACTGGCTGGGTATCAGCGATATTCCGCTGACCATGACCGTCACCTCCTACGCGCTGGGCTGTTCCATCATCGCCATGTTCAACCGCGTGGGCGGAGGTATCTATACCAAGGCGGCCGACATGGGGGCCGATCTGGTGGGAAAGACCGAAGCGGGTATTCCCGAGGACGATCCCCGCAACCCCGCGACCATCGCCGATAACGTGGGCGATAACGTGGGTGACGTGGCCGGACTGGGAGCGGACCTTCTGGAGAGTTTCGTCGGGGCCATCGTTTCCAGTGTGATTCTGGCTTCCTACATGTATTTCGCGTCCACCCACACGGGCGTTACCATTCCCGAAGCTCTTGTCACTAAAATGATCTATTTTCCGATCATTTTCGCTGCCATGGGACTGCTGGCCAGTATAATCGGCATTCTTTCCCTGGTGTTGAAAAAAGCTTCGGCCAATCCGCACAGGGAATTGAACATCGCCACCTGGATCTCCGCCGGGTTAACATTGATCGGCGCGGGCGTTCTCTCCGCCGTCTACTTCAAGGGTTTCGATCTGACCGTGGTCGGCTTCAATCTGGGAGCCATCAGCCCCTGGGTCGCCGCCGTGATGGGAATCGTCAGCGGCATCGTGATCGGCCAGCTGGCCGAGTACTACACGAGCTTCGACTTCAAGCCGACCCAGACCATATCCGCCGCGAGCCATGAGGGCGCCGCCCTGACCATTACCCAGGGACTGGCCGTGGGCATGTTCAGCGTGTTCTATCCGGTTATCGTGCTGGCCGCCGCCATCATCGCCGCCAATGGCGTGGCCGGTCTTTACGGCGTTTCCATGGCCGCCATCGGTATGTTAAGCTTTGTGGCCACCACCGTATCGGTGGATACCTACGGCCCCATCGCCGACAACGCCGGCGGTATTTCCGAAATGGCGGCTCTTGATCCGGAAGTGCGGGAAATCACCGACACCCTGGATTCGGTGGGCAACACCACAGCCGCCATAGGCAAGGGATTCGCCATCGGTTCGGCCGCCTTCGCCGCCCTGTCCCTTTTCGCGTCCTTTCTCTACGCCCTGGGCGGGGAGAGCATCAATGCCGATTTCTCCCTGGTTCTGAACATGATCAACACCATGACCCTGGCCGGCGGTCTCGTCGGAGCGGCGCTTCCCTATCTTTTCTCCGGAATCCTGATCGAAGCGGTGGCCAAAGCCGCCCGGAAGATGGTGGACGAGGTGAGAAGGCAGTTCAGGGAGAAGCCGGGAATCCTCACGGGCGAGGACAAACCCAACTACAAGGAGTGTATCGAGATCTCCTCCATGGGAGCCATCCAGGAGATGAGGCTTCCCGCTTTGATTTCCGTTGTCATCCCCCTCATCGCCGGTTTCGTATTCGGCGCCCAGTTCGTGGGCGGTCTTCTGATCGGTACCACCCTCTCCTCCATCATGCTGGCCCTATTCACGGCCAACTCGGGAGGCGCCTGGGACAACGGAAAGAAGTATATCGAGCAGGGCCATTTCGGTGGTAAGGGTTCGGAAGCCCACAAGGCGGGCGTCGTGGGCGATACGGTCGGCGACCCCCTCAAGGATACGGTGGGACCGTCCCTGGACATCCTCATCAAAATCATGTCCGTCGTATCTCTGATTACCGTTTCGATATTCAGCAAGTATAATCTTTTTGACCTGATATTCTAAGGAGGGTAGATATGGCCATTCATTACTATTTCACCGTATTTCCCATGGAAGCCATGATTGCCTCGGAACTGGAACCGGAGAAGTTCGCTTCCTACATGGCCCTGGGACAGAAAAAAGGATCGGCCGAACAGTTGATCTTTATGGAGGTCACTAAGGAGTTCGGTGACTATTTTGACTGGGAATACGCCAGAAAAAAGTGTGTGTCCCACCATGACGGACGGCAGAAAAACTCCGTTTACCTGGGGGTCTACCGCGTTCTCGAACACATTCCCGTGGATGCCCTGGGCGATCTGTACCTGACGACCAGGGACGGCCGTTCCCTTAAGCTCTCCCAGGAGGAGTATGCCCACCCGAAGGAGTGGAAGGGATTCGCCCTTTACAAAGAGCTCTGTCCCGTCAATCCTCTGGTCGTATCGGTGAATAATCCGGAAAAATTCGCCGAGTATATGACATCTCCCTTAAGCAAGGTGAACGTGCCCGCCATGGTTTTCGCCGATATGAAAGTGGTTGACCCGGAGGATTACGAGAACAGCGGAAATCTAGGCGACGTCTACGACAAACACCTGGATCATCTGAAAATGTGTATCGAATCTCTCCAGGACGGCAAGGGGAAAATCACCAAGATTGTCGACCGTTCCTATGCGGGCAAATTCGCCTATCAGGTGATTAATACGGGCATCTATGTCGCGGCCCGGGGGGGAATTGTTCTTTACCCCATGCCTACGCTGGATGAGCTGAAGAAAATTGATTACGACTGGGGACGTTCGGCCAACATTTTTTAGGCTGATTGTATACACGTGATTAACCTAACCGGCGGATGTTCCCAATCCGCCGGTTTTTTTATCCTTCCGGGCCGAATTTATCTGAAAGGAGGGAGGTAAGAAAAAAGTGATAGAAAATCCCTCCCGTTTATCGTAGAATTCCCCGTAACAGGGGGCCCGATATTATGCGCTTAACGTTATGTTTATTTCTTACACTCTCATCTGTCTTTTCACTTTTCGGCCAGGTCGATGACGGCTGGACACCGCGGCTTCTGATGATAAAGAGTCTGGCAGAAACCAGTGATAGGGAGCAGAAAACCATGGCTCTTTCGGAAGCGGAAACGCTGCTGAAGGAAGATCCTTCCCCTGAGGCGAGGCTTAAGGTTCTGGATATACTGGCATTTCTGGCCAATGAAGGGGTGACCAGCCTTACCTATGAAGGAATGGCGCCGGGGATGTCCTACGGGACGGTCAGGGCCGGAGCGGCCGCCCTGCTGGGACAGTACGGCGGGGAAGAGTCTGTTCGCCCTCTGGTGGATATTATTTTTTATGACAACGATCCCCTGTCCATTGGAAGCGCCGCCTCGGCCGTCGTTATAATAGACGGAGAAAATATGGGCAATGTGGTGCTGGCCTTCAGCCGCGTCCTCAAAAATACCCGGAAAGTCTATGACAATGAAAGGCTGATCCAGGAAGTCCTTGCCGCCGTGGAGTTCTGGGCGGAAAAAAGGCCGGAGATCCTGGAGAGCGAAGACCTCATGGACGGCCTGAGCTTCTGTTCCCAGAGTTCCTCAGGCTACGGGAGAAATACCAGGAATATGGCTTCCGATATAATCAGAAAGGCGGGGCTTTCCAGGGAGAAAACCTGATTCGCCCGGAGGAAATACCGACATTTTCCGGGGAAAGTCTCGCATTGAGAGCGTATCTGTCGTAAAATTTCAGCAGGGGATAAAGGAAGGTGTCTATGAAAGTGAAATTCATACTGATTCTTTTATGTCTTTCCGCCATTCTCTATGGCCAGGACGAGGAGGAGTGGTCCACCCGTCTGCTCATGATCAGAGATCTATCCCAGGCCAGGGGCATGGATGAGAAGGAGCTGGCCCTGAAAGAGGCTGAGCGATTTCTGGCCGAAAACCCTGTGGAAGAGGACAGAGAGAGGGTTCTGGGGATCTTGACGGCCATGGTGCATGAAGGGTTGTACAGCGTGACCTATGAGGGGAACGACAAAAGGCATCCTTACAGCACGGCCAGGGCCAAAGCGGCGGAGTTGCTGGGAAACTACGGGGGTGAGAAAGCTTTGAGAACCCTTGTGGAAGTCCTCTTCTACGGCAATGATCCCTTTGTCATGGGAAGCGCGGCCATAGGGGCGGCTTCCATGAATATTCCCGATAAGGATAATGTGATTACCGCCTTCAGCCGTATCCTGAACCAGACCCGGGATGTCTACTCCGATGAGATGCTGATCCAGAATGTTCTGATAGCCACAGGAAGGCTGGGAGAGGATTATCCCGAGGTTTATGAGAATGAAGGGATCATGGAAGGACTGAATCTCTGCGCCCGGGCCTATACCGGCTTCAGCCGCAATACACGCAATATGGCCCTTGAGTTGATCAGGACGGCGGGAGAGGACTGACCGGGCCGAAAGGCCAGCGGCTAACGATCCATTTCGGGAAGATAAACCTCTATATTCTTCAGGTGAAAAGAATAATCCACCCCTTCGGATTTCTTCAGGGGAGCCCCCTCCAGGGCGGCTCTCACAATGGTCTTGTTGAAAATATGGGTATCTTCCCGGTTCAGAAACTCCTCCACATCCATCCAGAGAGCCTCGTGTATCTCCCGGGGATCGATGGTGATCTCTTCGGAGAGGGGTTTGAGGCGGCAGACGAAGTAGAAATCGGACTTGCCGAACTGGTAGCCGTGGGTATGGCGGAAGCAGGCCACCGACTGGAACTCCGCCCGGACGCCGGTCTCTTCGAACACTTCCCGGGCGACCCCGACGGAAATATCCTCCCCCTGATCGAGAAGCCCGCCGGGCAGTTTATAGTGCCGCGTATGATGGGCCTTTTCGGTGATGACCAGAAGCTGATTCCGGTCGTTGATCACCACGCCGCCGGCGCCGACGTAATGGGTGGCGAAGGAGGGGATGAAAGCGTTCGGCTTGAGCCGCTTGACCAGAGTCAGCTGTTCGGCGGAGCAGTTATGCCAGACGAAATCCATGGCCATGACAGAGGCAACCAGGGCGTTCCGTTCGGCGGGAAGGGTCAGCCAGGCCAGGGAGGCGTCCTCTTCGGTCCATTGGGAGAGGGATTCGGTCAGTTCCTTAAGGAGTACGTCATCCCGTGCGGGGAGGGTTTCCGGATCGATGAGCATGCCGCCGTATATATTTCTTTCTGCCTGTAACATGGTGTCTCCTTGGGAACGGGGTAGGGATGGGAGGGGAGGCGAAGCCTGTCGCCTCGGAGAGGGGACGGGACCCCCGGACAGCCCGGTCCCGTCTGAGCAGGGCTCAGGCGGGAACCCCCCGAAAAATGATGATTTAGAAATCGATGTTTTTCACCGTGCGGGGGAAGGGGATCACGTCGCGGATGTTCCCCAGGCCGGTGACGTACTGGATCAGGCGTTCGAAGCCCAGGCCGAAGCCTGAGTGGGGGACCGTGCCGAAGCGGCGGAGTTCCAGATACCACCAGTATTCCGACTCGTCCATGCCCATTTCGGCGATGCGGGCCTGGAGCTTTTCCAGGTTTTCCTCCCGCTGGCTGCCGCCGATGATTTCGCCCAGCCGGGGGACGAGGACGTCCATGGCGCGGACCGTTTTGCCGTCGTCGTTCATTTTCATGTAGAAGGCTTTGATCTCCTTGGGGTAGTCGGTGACGATGACCGGGCCTTTGCAGACCTCTTCGGTGAGGTAGCGCTCGTGCTCGGTCTGGAGGTCGCACCCCCAGGAGACTTTGAAGTCGAACTTGTCGTTGGCCTTCTCAAGCTCGGCCACGGCGTCGGTATAGGTCATGTGCTTGAAGGGGGTGTCGATGACCTGCTGGAGGGTGTCTTTTACCCCTTTGAGAACCCACTGGTTGAAGAAATCCATGTCCTCCGGGCAGTGTTCCAGAACGTAGCTGAGGATGTATTTGATGAAGTCCTCGGCCAGTTCCATGTTTCCTTCCAGCTCGCAGAAGGCCATTTCCGGCTCGATCATCCAGAACTCGGCCAGGTGGCGGGTGGTGTTGGAGTTTTCCGCCCGGAAGGTGGGGCCGAAGGTGTACACGTCGCCCAGGGCGCAGCAGTAGTTCTCCACCTGGAGCTGCCCGGAGACGGTCATGTGGGTCTTCTTGCCGAAGAAGTCCTGGCCGTAATCGGTGGCGCCCTCTTCGGTTTTGGGTATATTGTCCAGATCCAGAGTGGTGACCTGGAACATCTGGCCGGCCCCTTCCGTGTCGCTTCCCGTGATAATGGGGGTGTGGACATAGAGGAAGCCCCGCTCCTGGAAGAAGCTGTGGATGGCGTAGCTCATGGCGTTTCTGACCCGGGCCACGGCGCCGAAGGTATTGGTCCGGGGGCGCAGGTGGGCTATCTCACGGAGGAATTCGTAGGAGTGGCGCTTTTTCTGCAGGGGGTAGTTCTCGGCGGGGACGGTGCCCACGATGGTGAGGCCGGTGGCCTGCATTTCCACGTTCTGGCCTTTGGCGGGGGATTCCACCAGGATGCCTTCGCAGGAGACGGCGGCGCCTGTGGCGGCTTCGGCCAGGGCCTGTTCGGAAATGTCTCCCGATTTATCGATAATGATCTGCAGCCCCTTCATGGTGGAGCCGTCGGTGACCTCCAGAAAACAGACGTTCTTGGAGTCTCTTTTGGTTTTTACCCAGCCCCGGGCGGTAATGGCCTGGTCGGAGGGATTGCTCTGCATGATTTCTTTGATTCTCATGGGGGCATTGTACGCTTTTCGGGGGGGATTGGCAACAGAAAAGTGAAGTTCGAAGAGGGAAGGGAGAGGGCGTTATGTTGAAAACTAGCTAATAGGATAATTTGGGGTGTTATGTTGAAAACAGTATAAGGGGGTGTACTATAGATTAAAGAGATAGTTCATTTTTTCATCCCTGTAAAATTGGGCCTTTAAAATGCACTCTGCTTTCTCCCCTCTGGGAGTTAGAATAGAAATAGGGCCTTTAACCCCAGTGGAAGAAGAGCTTTGGAGAGAACCTCCGTTGGAGGATTGTGCTTCGAAGGATTCATTCCAGATCTCTTCGGAGTGAAAATCTTCAGGATCTTATAGAAAATGATTATTCTCATTTTATTTTATTTGCCTATAAACATCCCTGCGCGGAACTGTCATATTTATAAATATCCTGCTATAATATTTCTTCCGGAAACTTCAATATGGAAGGAATATATTATGCGTGATTCATATGCCGAAACACAAAAAAAAATTACAAAAGAGAGCATTGTCACCGCATTAATCAGGATATTAAAAAGTAAAAGCTTCAAAGACATAACCATCACTGAAATTACGAAAATCGCCGGTGTTTCCAGAATGGCCTTCTATAGAAACTATGAAGGAAAAGAAGACATTATTGCCATATATCTTGATGATATGGTAACTGATTTTTACGAAAGTTTTTCTGATTTGAAGGCGTCTTCTAAGTATGATATTCTATGCCGCTTTTTCACTTTCTTTGAGGAAAGAAAAGACTTTATCACCACATTAATGGCTTCCGGTCTTATCTATATCTTTAAAGAAAAACTTAATTCCAGTCTATTAGATTTCTTCAAAGGTATAGAAGATAAAAACAAACCTGAATATGGAACCTATCTTGCGCAGTTTGATGCCGGCGGCTTGTACAACGTACTGATAGAATGGATATCAAAGGGATCACAGGAGAGTGCAGAGACCATGGCAGGCCTGATTAATAAATTTACCTGCTGATGATCTCTGCTATCTGACAGCAACTGGCTCTTTATGGGGCATTTCGTAATCTATCAAGAAATATAAAATTTAATTCCAGGAGACATCCAACGGATTTCTGTCCACATATCTTTGATACTTGTATTTAGGATATCCTACCAGAAGTCCAGCTGTAATTTTGCGTCCTTCCTTTATTTTAAGAATATCGAATAAGGGACGATAGCCGGAGGAGGCAAATCTTTCAAAGAATCCGGAGATACTTGTACCAAGTCCAAGGGTAGGTGCAAATAGTTCTGCATAGGCCAGGGAAAAAAGAGAACTGTCACGACTGGTCTCGTATGAACTTTTTTCAACGGTAAATATCACCAGGCATGGTGCGTTTCGAAGTATGATATTAACACCATTCTGCCTATAGTTTTCTATTTGTCTTAATAGAGTTGTTTCATAAGGGGACCCTGCATAAGGTGGTTTCTTAGTTACAATTTCCAGCCATTCATAGTATGCCTCTGTTATATTGTCGAGTGTTTTACTATTGTCAATCACAAGGTATGATACTCCCTGGGTGTTCCCGCCTGAAGGTGCAAATCTTGCCATATCAAGAAGTTGCTTGATCTTATCTCTTGTTACCTTGTTTTCTTGAAACACCCTTACAGACCGTCTGCTCCGAAGAAAATGAGAAGCGTCACTTACATCCAGATAGGTTTTACTTTCGATGGGTATTTGATTTGACAGAGGGGCGTACATATTTTCAAGAGCACTATGCGGACAAATTGCAACACAATGACCGCATCTAATGCAATTTATTCTTTTTGCTACCGGTCCGCTCTCAGTCATAATTATAGTCCCGATAGGACAAACTCTGGTACATATTCCGCATTTCGTGCATTTATCTAATTTAATTTGTATCATTCTATTCTCATTATGCTCATACATACTTCAAATGATAAAAATCAGCGTGTACGCAATCATTAGCATTAAGTATAATACCGCTAGGAATAATAGTGCTGTATTCATCAACTTACTGCGGATCATCAATGTTACAGCAGCTATTTCAAAAAACAGTCCCACGAAGGGAAAAAGTCCAGAATTGAGACTGAATGAGTTGTCGGAAATACACGAATATGTTAGGCGGATAAAAATACTAACTGCCTGAATAACAAAGGGTATAATGGTGAAGCGAATGCTTAGTTTTGGTATATCCTTATATTCTGCTTTTCTTATGTTCAAATTAATAAATCCTCTTGCTTTTTTGTGATAGAATCACAGCAATATACTGTTCTATAAATATTTATATGATTTTTCTGGGCTAAAGTTGAACCCTTCCGACAAGTTTAAGCATTTTGCTTAAACCGGGCAGGATTTCGAATTTATCTTTTCTTATTTGGCTGATTGCTACGCTAACCACCTTTGACACCTTCATTGTTGGCATTTTATTTTTCTTTCCTCCTGATTCAGTACGATCAATGAGGGCTGCAGAAGTTTTTGGTGGCGCAAGTTCAAATACTTTCACATTTGTATTTTCAAGCTGAAGACGAAGCGTTTTAGTGTATGCGTGAAGGCCAGCTTTAGCCGCTCCGTAAATTGGTGTTGCAGGGAAGGTAACAAAAGCAAGTCCGGAAGTAACATTAACAATGGCGGCTTCCGGCTGTTTTTTTAATAGAGGTAAAAATTGTTGAACCATACGGATGGGACCATTCATGTTAATATCTATTTCACTGCAGATCTTTTCGTAGTCCGTATCGTTAAAATCGATTGTACGCATGATTCCTGCATTGTTTATTAATACATTTAGATTGGGAAAATCTGCCGACACTCTAGAATATAGTTCCATAACAGATTGCGGATTGCTGACATCACTTTGATAGATATGGATTGCGGGCAGATCCTTTTTCGTTTTTTCCAATTTAGTCATATCCCTTCCTGTGATTATGACTGTGTTTCCCATTCCGATAAGCTGCTTGGCCATTTCAAGACCGATTCCTGATGAACCACCTGTAATTAATATTGTATCCGATTTCAATCTCATATGTTTAACCTCATAAATAATACTATGCGTTACGCATGTAACGCTTATGGTGTTAACATAAGACTATGAAATGAATAAGTCAATAGATTCATCCTTATCTGTTACATATAGGGGCATACTGTTATGGATGAATTGATCAAGAATATATTAAGGAAAAGTCTTTTAAACAGTAGTGAAATAGATTAGTTAAGTGATTTTACCTTATGTGTATTATTTTATAGTATTTATGGGTATTTTCCCAATGAATTTATAACAGCTAGGCTGAACTGAGTATAAGAATTGAGAAAATGATGCTAAAATAGATATAATGTTTATTAAAGACTATAGAACAATGTTTTGCTACTGTCAATTTTTCTGACACGTATTTTGTTTACACAAAATAAGCGCCAGCCCTTCGGGACAAAATTGCAGCTGAAAACGGCGTTATATTTAATCTGGAAAACATATATAGGAAATAAAATATGAAAATCTTACATTATGATGCATTTACAAAAATCCCTAATATGGGCAATCCTGCAGGAATTGTGCTTGATGGGAGTAAATTACATACCTCTGAAATGCAAGAAATTGCTAGAAACGTCGGATTCAATGAAACCGTTTTCTTATTGCCATCTACTGAGGCTGATATAAAACTAAAATATTTTACACCAGGTCATGAGATAGATTTATGTGGACATGGAACAATTGCCACATTAGTGGCTGCTATAGATAATAAAATTATAAAGAATATAAATTCAATTGAAACAAATGCTGGTATATTGAATGTCGCTATTGATCAAACAGATAGTGATATTCAAATCAAAATGGAACAAAAACCAGCGCAATTCGTTGATTTTATTGGAGATATTCATTATTTAGCCGAATCACTTGATATTGATGCTCGAGAAATAGATTCTACTTTACCTATTGTATATGGGAACACTGGAATATGGACTTTACTTGTTCCCATAAAAAGCATAAAAACATTTACAAAAATGAAACCAAAGAATAATATTTTTCCCGATATTCTAACACAAAATAAAAAAGCATCGATTCATCCATTCAGTCTAAGTACATATAATGATGTTGATATGCATGGACGGCATTTCTCATCCCCATATTCAGGAACGATAGAGGATCCTGCGACAGGGACAGCTTCTGGCGTTATGGGTGCGTATTATTCAAAATATATAAAAAGAAATAAAAATGTAAATCTTAAAATTGAACAGGGCCAAGAAATTGGTAAAGATGCAATCATTGAAGTAAATGTCAGAGTTAATAATGATATACATTATGTAGGGATTAAGGGTACTGCCACTTTTGTTAAGGAAATAAAAATATAATAAAGGAGGAGCCATTCAAAATCTGGGGAATTGTAAAAAGCCTCCGAGTATCGGGGGAAGGGGGCCTGTCATAAACTTTGTGTAAATAGCAAAAAATATGCTATTGTACAAGGAGAAAATTATGACAAGCAACAAGTTGAACAACGAAGTATTGGACCAGCTGATCGGGTCGCTTAACCTGAAAGGCATGACACAGGAGGAGCTGTTAGGGCAAAATGGATTAACAGCTCAATTAACAAAAAGAATCCTTGAAACAGCCCTTCAAGCTGAAATGGATGATCATTTAGGCTATTCCAAAAACAGTCCAGCCGGGAATAATTCCGGGAACAGCCGAAACGGCACCAGCAAGAAAACGGTAACGACTCCTCATTAGCAGGTGGAAATCAATATTCCGCGAGACCGGAACGGAGAGTTTGAATCGGTCATTATTCCCAAACATAAAAAACGGGTTCCCCTCTTCAATGATCAGGTTCTGTCGCTCTATGGCGGGGGAATGACGACTCGGGATATTCAGTCTCATCTGAAGGAGCTTTTTGGGATCGATGCCTCGCCGGATATGATCAGCAATATCACGGATGCCGTAATTGGCGATTTCCGGGAATGGCAGAATCGGCAGTTGGATTCCTTCTACCCTGTTCTCTATCTGGACGCCCTTGTCGTTAAGAGCCGGGAAAGCGGCAAATCCACAAAAAAGGCTGTCTATGTCGTATTAGGCATTAATATGGAAGGCAAAAAAGAAATATTGGGGCTCTGGATATCAGAAAATGAAGGGGCAAAGTTTTGGATGCGCGTGCTCAATGAAATCAAAAACCGGGGAGTTGAAGATGTTCTTATCGCTTGCACCGACGGGCTTACCGGATTTCCTGAAGCCATCCAAGCGGTGTTTCCTAAAACCGTAATCCAGCTCTGTATCGTCCATATGGTTCGTAATTCTACAAAATATGTAGCGGCTAAGGATCGTAAGAAAATCTGCGCTGACTTAAGAGCTATTTATTCCAGTGCTACGGAAGACGCCGCTCTGTCTCAATTGAAAGTATTCTCTGAAAAATGGGATGATGTGTACCCCACAATTTCACAATCCTGGTCACGCCATTGGGAGGATCTGAATGAGTTTTTCAATTACCCCGATGAAGTAAGAAAAATCATCTACACAACCAATGCCATTGAATCATTGAATTTCAGTCTTAGGAAAGTCACCAAGAACCGCTTGGCATTTCCCAACGATGATGCTATTTTTAAAATTATGTTTCTGGCATCACAGAAAGCAGCTAAAAAATGGACGCTCCCCGTTAGGGGATGGAACATAGCCATTCACCAGTTTGCCATTCATTTTGGTGATCGGGTTAGGCTGTAAGAGTAAAGGCGAAAAGCCATTTACACAAAAAATCTGACAGGCCCGGGGAAGGGGAAAAATGAGGTGCAATGTTTCTGGGAATAGTATATGATTCATGACCATGTTACTTGTAGCCATGGCAATTCTCCTCATTCTAAATATGGCTCTGGATCGTACCTGCATTAAAACCTTGGGTATAATTAGCGAGCATCTGTATCTGATTTACCATCGTGAGAAATTAGTCCCCGCCAAAGGGATTATCACCCAGCGCGAATGGGGGCTTTACGATGAGAGTGCTGATAAGGCATTGGCCTTTTCATATAAATTTCAAAATAAGGAGTACATGAATGATACCTATCGATTGGGCATGTATTTCTCAAACCCCATAGAACATTCCCAGTTGGAATTATCCAAATTTGAAATTAATCAGGAAATTGATATATTCGTCCATAGGGACAATCCGGAAATTTCGGTCATTGAAACTACAAAAAATCCCTTTCCCGCCCTACTCATTTTCCTTATCAATCTTTCCGTTCTTTGCCTATTATGGGGCCTTTTGATCTTTTGTTTTATCTATTGGCTGAAAACATTGGGATAAGAATCTTCGACTATCACAGGGATTTTACTACTGCCCAGTCTTTATTAAATATACCCCCCCTTTGCGGGGATGGAAAGCGGAAAAGTCAATATGAGAGCAGTCCTCCTTCATTAACAGTGCTGATACGCTGACGATGATTGTACACCATGACATAGCGCCTGACTGCTGTTTTTTACTTCTGTGTAATTCCCTTTCTTTATTGTATATATCGGAAAAAATGGAGTGGTAATATATTAGGAGGAAAGAGGCGCAGGATTGTCTATAATATAAGCAAGGAGCTGAAAATGACAGGGAAAGGAATCTCATTATCCGTTAACCGGGCTTTTAAAGTACTGGGACTGCTATTTGTGGCGGGAGGACTGTATTACGGTCTTCTCATCTATTTCGATCCCGATTCTGCAACGGGGGTAGTCACCGTGCAGGGTACCGTTGAGACCTTGAAAACCGAGAAAGTGAGGCCTCTGGGATTTGAGCATATTCCGGTGGATTCGGAAGATCCCGAACATGCCTCGGTTCCGTTGAATATAAATACTTTTGCCACGGTTTCCTATTCTTATAATGGAATGGATTACCGCGGCGACATTGTCTCCTGGGGAGAGCCGAGGGAATGGGAGGAGGGGAAATCCATTGAACTTTACCTTATCGAAGGGGAGTATGATATTCCTCTGGACTATTATCCGGCCGAAGCGGTTAAGGGGAGGCAGGATGCTTTTATCGTGGGCATCGTGGCTCCTCTTGCCGGTTTTATTCTGATGATAGCCGGATTTCTCTCTGAAAAAGGGGATAGGACGAGAGCGCTGGAGCGGGCCCGGAGATCGGCGGAGAAGAAGATTCTCGCAGGTGTCATGGTTCCTGCCGGTACGGGGAAGATATTGGATGTGAAACACCGGGGCAATCTGCTTATGGGGATCCTTTTGCTTGTGCTCGGGGGAATCCTTATTCTCGCCATGGGATTTGCACTGACCAGGGACGCGGCCCTTTATGAAAAGCTGATATCCGCTTTTCCCCTGCTTATGGGGGCCGCCCTTATTTATCTGGGACGGGGAGAGTTCGGCTGGGAGAGAATCATTATTGATTCGGGCACTGTGCGTGTGATACGCCGTTTCCCGGGGAAACGTACGGATAGATCCATAGGACTCAACACTTTTTCCGGGATCGGGGAGAATGAACTGATTCGGGGCAGGGGATCTCTGATCGGCCGTCATTCCCGGGAGCTGGTGCTTCTCCATGAAGATCCGGATTTTTCCGAGCTTTCCCTGATAAGTGTTCCCTTCGGGGAGGAAGGTCAGGTAAAGGCCGAAGAGTTGGCCGGGCAGCTGGGGCTGCCGCTGACGGAAAAGCTGTAAAGTAAACCCCCGAAAAATCTGAACTGATTGTATTTATAAAACAGAATTCTTTTTTTGAATATGCTAATATTCTATTTTCACGTACAAAGGAAAATTAATGAATATTTCTATTCAAATGAAAAAAAGATTTCCCATTATCTCAATATTGCTGGTTATAAGTTGCTTGATTTCTTCGATTCCTCAACTTATTTTACCCCCATTATATAATTTCGCAACTGGGCAGTTTCCAAGTCTAACATCGATATATCTCATAACATTACCCGTTTTTACCCACGCCCCTCATATTTTCATAAATCATTTAGCTGGAAATCTATTGGTAATCATTCTTTTTGGCGGATTAGTTGAAATCATACTTGGTTCTTCCAGATTCGCTCTATTAACACTATTTACTTTTATTTCAACCACTTCCCTTAGTTATTTTCATTCCTTAAATAGTGGCGGTTATACCCATGGCGCTTCGGGAATCTGTTTTGGTTATATTATGTTCTTTATTTTTTTTATTGTTATTGCCATAGAGAATAATAAAATGTCGAGGAATACACTGCTAAAAGTCATCATTCCCATTCTATTGGCAACATTTTCTATTGTCGGCTTACCAATTTACGAAGTTACCATTCTAAAAATGGGTTTTTTTGAAAATTTTGGACAAACTGTTCATTTAATGTCATATGCAATGACAGTTCCTTTTTTGATTTTATGGAGAAAGGATTTTGAAAAAAATAGTTTGCTTATTCTCGATAATAGGAAAATTGAAAAAACAAACAGCTATAAATCTATTTCAATTGTACTTCTCTTTATCATCCTTTTCATGAATTTTATTGCTACCGGAATTGTAGCTAAGAAAGTGCTGGAGATAGAGCAACCCCTTTGTCTGTAAAATCAAAAAAGTTAATCAGTCTCCATATTTAAATACCGCTTACCTGTGAACCATTGTTCATCTATTTCCATTAACAGAGCGGAAACCAATCTATCGACAGATTCCTTATTTGGAAATATCATAGCCACCTTCGTTCTTCTTTTAATTTCCCTCATCTGACGTTCTGCCAGATTTGAAGTCCTTAACCTTCTCCAATGTGACTTTGGCATTTTAAAGATCGTGAGCGCTTCAGGAACATTCTGATCCATCCAACTGCTTAGTTCTGGCGCAGTTTTCTCATACTTCTTCACCGCCATAGAAAGAAAACGGTTAGCCTCCTCTCCATTGGGAGCGTTAAAAATGGTTCTTATATCCTCCGCGACCTCTTTATCCATACTTTTCTTTGGCACATGATGTCCCGCATCCTGTTGCAGATGGAACTGGCACCGCTGCCAGGGAACTGTTGGAAAAACCGATTCTATTGCTGATCTCAGGCCGCTATGAGCATCGGAAGTTATCATCTTCACGCCATGGAGCCCCCGATCTACCAGACCGGAAAGAAAACCTCTCCAGTGTACATCGGCCTCACTGAGTTCTGTAGAAATATCCAATACTCGTCTCATCCCATTATTATCAACACCATAGGCAATTAGAACGGCTGCAGAAACAACAGTTCTATTCACTCGAGCCTTCTCATAAGTGGCGTCAACGACAAGATAAGGAAAAGCTCCCAGAGGACGATTACGCCATTTGGTGATCTCTTCATCAAGGAGAGCTGCCGCTTCTGAAACCTGCGATTGGGAAACTTCGAAGCCGCAGAGCTGTTCTACTATTTTGGTCACTCTGCGAGTTGATACGCCTTGGATGTACATCTGAGCTATGGCCATTTTCAGGGCTCTTTCGCTGCGGCACCCCTTTTCAATGCTGCCAGGATAGAATTCCATCCCACGGACCTGTGGGATCTCGATGGGAATTTCGCCGACTCGAGTCCGGATCTTTCTGCTCTTGTACCCATTCCTATGCCCAATACGATCATCGTTCCGTTCATAATGACTGGCTTGAATTGCCTTCTCCTGCTCTAACCGCATAGATAAATTCATTATTGAACTTATGACTTTTGTTAATCCTTCTCTATTCTCTGCCTGGAGGTCTTCAATCATTTGATCGAAAACGCTATAGTAATCCTCGTTAGTCATGATGCCTTCTTTTGTTTTTCGTCGAACTAATCGAAGACTGATTGGCTAACTTTTTCAAGCCCCCTTTATTTCTAATTTACAGACACTATTGTACACTATCGTGCTGGACACTAATAATGATAATTTTGTCTATACTGTAAGGCCAAATAAATCCATGAATATAGAAGAGATAGATAAGACCGTTTATATCCATTTTAATCAAAAAATGTTAATTGATTCAGAGCATTTGACTATGAAATCGATTAATTATTCATCTGAAGAAGTTCCGAGTTTTCAATTTCAATGGATTGATTCACAAAATGCAAAAATTGTATTTTCCAGATTATTTGAAAATGAAGAAAGTATTTTATTGGAATTTCTCATTAAGAGAGAAGTGCTTGGGGGAATAAAAAAAGAAGAGCGAATTGTTATAGATTACGGAGTTCAATAAGTAACGGAATATTTATCATATATTTGAGTTCCTATTTCAAGAATACACCCTAAGGCTTCTTCCGATAATTGAGAAAGGATTACCTCTCATTCGGTGACGCGGGAGGTTTCAGCCTATCAACTTTTCCCTATTGTCCTCCACTTTGAAGAATGTCATTCTGCGGTTGACCTCTTCGGTATTACTGGTCAGGGATTCCGCCATGGCCGCCAGCTGTTCCGCCGCGATGGATTCCTGCTGGACGGCATGGCTGAACTGGGCCATGGCTTTCTTGATCTCTTCTATCTGGCGGAATTCATCACGGGATGAGCTGTTGATGTTATTCATATTTCGTACCAGCCTCTCCATCTCCGACATGATTTCATGGCAGAGTCCCGCGGCCCTCTCCGTCAGGGCGGAGCTATTCTGGGTAATCTCGTGGATCCCCAAGGCGGCGGATTGGCTCCGTTCCGACAGTTTGCGGACTTCCAGGGCCACTATGGCGAACCCGCGACCCGCTTCTCCCGCCCTGGCCGCTTCGATGGACGCATTCAGGGAGAGAAGACCGGTCTGATGGGCCATCTCATCAATCTGGCCGACTTTTTCGCTTATATTCAGATTCATTCCATGATTCTCGTCCATTATCTTCTCGGCTTCATTCAACTTCTCTTTAACCAGGTCCGCCAGATCCGCCGCGGCGCCCGTATTATTGACATGATCCTTGATGTTTTCGAAAATCTGATTGACCGACGCTTCCACTTCCTCGGAGACGGAAGCCTGCTCCTCCGCGAGGGAAGAGAGCTCTTCCGCCGCCGCGCTTAGCTCTTCACTGCTGGACGCGTTGCTTCTGACCGATGACTGTATGGTGCTGACGATGTTTTCCAGCCGTTCCGACATGCGGTGCAGATCAAGAAAAACGCCCCGCAGTCTGTTCATTTCGTGGGGTGGCAGAACCTTTAGATAGCCCTGGGAGACCGATTCGGCTATATCGCGGATTTCATGGGGCTCGCCTCCCAGGGGACGGGTCGTGGAGAGCGCCAGATAGACCGCGCTCAGGAGACCCAGCGCCAGGGCGCCGCCCAGAATATACAGGGAAAGCCAGATGGTACGGCGTATCTGGGCGTTCATAGCCTCTTCCTTAATCCTCAGGGCTTCCTCAATTTCATCAATATATACGCCCGTCCCGATGATCCAGCCCCAGGGTTCAAAATACCGGACATAGGATGTTTTGGGCATCTCTTCGGTCAGTCCGGTATCCGTTGGCTTGGGCCAGCTGTAATCGATGAATCCCTTTCCCTCTCCCAGGGCGATCTCGACGAATCTCTGGAAAATATTCCTGCCCGTTCCGGTCTCCCTGTTATAATCGCGGCTGTCCATGGGAAGGCCGTTCAGCTCGGGAGACGTGGGATGCATGATCATGTACGGGTAGGGTTCCCGGGTATCATTAATCCAGAAATATCCCAGGCCCTCATCGTATCTCATGTTTTGAATAGCATTTTTCGCCTGATTTCTGGCGTCGGCTTCCGCGTCGTCCACATAGATCCCCGTTCCCACGATCCATCCCCACTCTTCGTCGAGCCGGACATAGGAAAGCTTGGGTTTGTCCTCGGTCAGCCCGTCCGGTCCCGGCTTGGGCCAGGAGTAATCCACGTATCCCTCTCCCTCGCTGTCGGTCACTTCGACAAAGGCCTGGAAGAGAGATTTATCGCTCCTGTAGGCGCAGTTGTACTGGGGGTCGTCCATAACGGCGCCTTCAAGGGCGGGGGACGTGGGGTGCATGATCATACGGGGATAGGGCTTTCCCCTGTCGTTGATCCAGATATACCCGGAGCCCTTGTCATAGCGCAGATCCCGTATCTCTTCCGCGGCGAGACGGCGGGCCTCCTCCTCGCTGATGAGGCCGGCCGTCGCCTGGGATTGATACTTGTCTATGCTGCGCCAGGCCAGGTCCATGATATTCTCAAGGGAGGGCCCGTAGCGCTGAATCAGATAATCCCTGTCCCGGCTGTTGGCCATGGAGGTCTGGAGAACCTGCCAGGCCAGATCGACATTATCGCTGATTTTCTTTTGAATCTTTGCCAGTTCTTCACTGCGGAACTGAATCTTCTGTTCCCGGAATTCTTTCAGATCGGAGTAGATATTGTAGAACGAAAGAGAACCGACGACCAGAACGAGAGTCAAGGCCATGATAACCAGAATACGAGTCCGAAGCTTCCAGATATTCTTTTTCATAAATGCTCCCTTATGGGTAAGGCAGGCGGGCTATGTGTTTATTATTAAAACAATAGTCTTTTTTTGACGAATTGCAAGTTTTTTGGTAAAGAATTCTCCTAATTCGACGCTCCTGCCTGGTCCGGCTCCCCTGCCGGACAAGGGATTGAAGCGATACCCCGCAGCCGCAGGCGAGGAGTACAAGCGGAAAGCCCGGTGGCGCGGAGCGCCATGGCCCCCAAAGAAGCTTCTCCTGACCGCTTTAGGCTTTACTTTTTTCCATCCGCTCAGTATCTTACATCCATGAACAAGAGTCTCGTCACAAATCTGATAGCCCTGGTTTTTATCGGGGCGGGATATTTTTCTCCCTGGGCGGGGGATCAGCTGCTTTCGGTGGGCATTTTCGCTCTGTCCGGCGCCATCACCAACTGGCTGGCCGTGTATATGCTTTTCGAGCGGGTGCCCCTTCTGTACGGTTCGGGCGTTATTCCCCGCCATTTCGAAGATATCAAGGTGGGCCTGAAGAATCTGGTGATGGAGGAGTTCTTCTCCGATGAGAAAATCGATCAGTTCTTCGCCGACAGCCGGGACGCTCTGGTGGGGCAGATCAACATTGCCGGGATGGCCGATAAAATCGACTTTAATCCCATCTACGACAGCCTGATTGATGAGGTGCTATCCTCCGGCGTGGGCAGTATGCTGGGGATGTTCGGGGGACGGTCCCTTCTTGAGAAGTACCGGGAATCGGCCATTTCCAAGATTCGCGAGTATATCGGCCGGGAATTTACCCCGGAGAAGACCGCCGCGTTGCTGGAGAGCGGCGATATGCCCCATATCCCTTCCATGGTACAGAAAAAAGTGGAGGATCTGGTGCAGGCCCGTCTGGAGGAACTGACCCCAGAGCAGGTCAAGCGGATCGTGCAGAATATGATTCGCAAACATCTGGGATGGCTGGTCGTCTGGGGGGGTGTCTTCGGCGGTCTGATCGGCCTTGTGGTTACTTTCCTGCCCTTTTAATTTCCAAGGAGTAAAACGTTATGAATCCCTACCGATTGAACCGGGAAGAGTACGCCCGTACGGCGCGGCAGGCGGCGGCCGAAGGCTGTGTGCTTCTGAAGAACGACGGGGAGACTCTTCCTCTGCCCGAGGGCGGAAGGGTGGCGGTTTTCGGCCGTATCCAGTTTGACTATTACAAGGCCGGCCTGGGATCGGGGGGACTGGTCAATACGGATTATGTGGCGGGGATTCTGGATGCCCTGAGGGAGTCGGGCAGAGTCCGGCTGAACGAAGGGGTTCTGGCCGCCTACGAGGCGTGGCGGGAGGATAACCCCTTTGACGAAGGGGAGGGCTGGGGCAAGGTGCCCTGGTCGCAGAAGGAGATGCCCCTGACCGACGAACTGGTCTCCCGGGCCGCTTCCGAATCGGACCGGGCGGTGATTGTCATAGGACGGACCGGCGGGGAGGATCAGGATATCCGGGACGAGGCGGGGAGCTTCCGCCTGACCGCGGTGGAAGAGGATATGATCCGCCGGGTGACCGATGCCTTTGAGAAGACCGCCGTGGTTCTGAACGTGGGCAATATCATCGATATGGGCTGGGTGGAATTGTATCACCCCTCGGCTGTGCTCTATGCCTGGCAGGGCGGTCAGGAAGGGGGAAACGGCGTCATGGACGTTCTGACCGGTTCCGTTTCTCCCTCGGGAAAGCTGACCGATACCATCGCCCGGGAGATCGCCGATTACCCCTCCACCGCTGATTTCGGCGGTCTTGAGAGGAACTTCTACACCGAAGATATCTACGTGGGGTACCGCTACTTCGAGACCTTTGCTCCCGATAGGGTGCTCTATCCCTTCGGCTTCGGACTCTCCTATACCGATTTTACCCTGGATACCGTCTCCTTTTCCCGGGGGGATGACGCGGTTGACCTGACGGTGAGGGTGACGAACCGGGGAGGGCGTGAGGGAAAAGAGGTGGTGCAGATTTACGGCGAACCTCCCCAGGGGCGGCTGGGCAAGCCCGCCCGTGTCCTTATCGGCTACGGGAAAACCGGCGTGATCGCTCCGGGGGAGTCGGAGGAGCTGGCCTTTCACCTGCCCCTTTCCCTGCTGGCTTCCTACGATGACGGAGGAGCCGCCGGGCACAGATCGGCCTGGATTCTGGAAGAGGGGACCTATGCCTTCTTCGCGGGAAACAATGTGAGAGACACCCGTCCGGCGGGTTCCTTTGTACTGGAAGGGCGGGTGCTTGAGCCGCTAGAAGCGGCCTGTGCGCCGGTTCTGCCCTTTACCCGGATCAGGCCGGAAGGGAACGGGCAAGGCGTCTATCGAGCCGTCAGGGAAGATGTTCCCCTGCGTCCGGAGAGGAGAGAGGCTGCCCCCGTGGGGGAAATCCCCTTTACGCCGTCAAGTTCTGTGACTCTGGGGCAGGTTTACCGGAAGGAAGCCTCCCTGGACGATTTTATCGCCGGCCTGAGCGAGGAGGAGATGGCCGCCCTGATCCGGGGCGAGGGAATGTGCAGCCCCAAGGTGACTCCCGGTGTGGCCGCCGCCTTCGGAGGGCTCAGCCCGTCCCTGGGCGAAAAGGAGCTCCCCGCCGCCTGCTGTGCCGACGGTCCTTCGGGTATCCGCATGGACTGCGGAACCAAAGCGTTCAGTCTGCCCAACGGGACGGCCCTGGGCTGTACCTTCAATGACGCCCTGGTCGAGGAGCTGTTCGGTTTCCTGGGGCGGGAGCTGAGGCTTAACAAAATCGATACGATTCTGGGGCCGGGGCTGAATATCCACCGTAATCCTCTGAACGGGCGGAATTTCGAATACGTTTCCGAAGATCCCCTGCTCACCGGTAAGATGGCCGCCGCCCAGCTCAAGGGACTGGCCCGGTCCGGCGTGACCGGCACGATCAAGCACTTTGCGGCCAATAACCAGGAGTCCGCCCGGAGCAGGGCCGATTCGGTTGTTTCCGAAAGGGCCTTGCGGGAGATTTACCTGAAGGGTTTCGAGATCGCCGTGAAAGAGGGCGGGGCCTATGCGGTCATGACCACCTACGGACCGGTCAACGGGATCTGGACGGCGGGGAATTACGATCTGTGCACCCGGATCCTGCGGGACGAGTGGGGATTTGAGGGCATCGTGATGACCGACTGGTGGGCGGCGATGAACTGGGAAGGGGAGGGCTCTTCCCGGAGCAATACCGCCGCCATGGTAAAGGCCCAGAATGACCTCTATATGTGCGTGAATGAGGCGGAAACCAATTCCGCCGGCGACAACACCCTGGAGATGCTGGGGAAAGGGGTTATAACCCGGGGGGAGCTGCAGAGAAACTGCCGTAATATTCTGGCTTTCCTCCTTGGTTCCCTGGCGATGAAACACTTTATGGGGGATATATCCGCGGAAGAACTGGAGGATATGAAGCAGGACCGGGAGAGCGACTTTGATCCCGGTGATCTTGTCTATTACCGCAGTTCCGATGACCGGGTGATGATAGACGGCTCGACCTTTACAACGGTCAAGGGGACAGCGGAAGTGTTCGGTATTACGGTGGAGCAGTTCGGCTTCTATGAAGCCGTCATGACCTATTCGTCCTCCCTGGGGGAGCTGGCCCAGCTGCCGGTGAGCCTCTATATGGATAATATTAATAAAGGAACCTTTTCACTTAAGGGAGCGGAGGGGAAAAGGAAGGAGGCCGTCATCGATCTGGGAATGGTTTTCGGGGTGAATCATTTTTTCAAACTGTTCTTTTCCCATACCGGACTGGACGTGGAGTCTCTGGAATTCCGGCTGACAAAGGCGGTGAATCCCTTTGAAGAGTCCTGATTTATGAATGGCCGCATATATAAAATCTCAGCCTTTCAGGATAATCATAGGGGATGCAATCCTGCTGGTGTCGTATTGGATGCTGATGTCTTATCCGAGAGGGATATGTTAAGCATTGCGAAAGACGTCGGCTATTCGGAGACAGCGTTTATTATGAAGTCTTTGAATGCTGACTTCAAAGTCAGGTTTTTCACTCCTGTTGCTGAAGTCGATTTATGCGGTCATGCCACCATTGCCGCTTTTAGCTTGTTAAGAGATCTTCATGTGATCAAGATGGGCCGCTATACCCAGGAGACGAAAGCGGGGATACTGCAGCTTGAAATACAGGATGAACTTGTTTATATGGAACAGAATATTCCTGATTTCGGAGATGTTATCGATGGGAAAGAACTTAGTAATTGCTTTGATGTTGATGATAATGCCTTCTGTTCCGATATGCCTGTCCAGATTGTATCAACTGGATTACGGGATATTATTCTTCCCATTCGAAGTTTACATACCTTAACTAGGCTAAAAGCTGATGGTAATTGTATTTCCAGGATAAGTGAAAAATATGATGTGGTCGGTATACATGCCTTTTGTCTTGAATCAGTAAATGAGGCTGATGGACATACAAGAAATTTTGCACCAAGGTATGGAATAGAGGAAGAGTCGGCAACAGGAACGTCAAATGGAGCGTTAGCCTGTTATTTGGTGAAATACGGCGATAAAAACAGCGATTGTTCTTTCGAGTTTGAACAGGGTCATGCCATGAATCGGCCTTCAAGAATATTTGTCAAAGTAATGATTAATAAGGGCAATATAGAGGGTGTTTATGTCGGGGGAAGGGCAGGTATGCTGTAGAACTCGGCGCTAGACGGAAATAAAAAAGCCGCCCCTCACGGGCGGCTTTTTAACGGGTAACGCTCTTTACAGGTCGCCCCGGACAATCTTCAGCATTCTTCTGATCGGTTCGGCCGCTCCCCAGAGGAGCTGATCTCCCACGGTAAAGGCGGTCAGGTAGTCGGGTCCCATATTCATCTTGTGTACCCGTCCCACCGGAACGGTCAGGGTGCCCGAAGCGAAGGCGGGGGAGAGCTCGGCCAGGGTGGCCTCCTTCTCGTTGGGAACGAAGCGGGCCCATTCGGTGGAGCTCTTGATCATATCTTCCAGCTCATCCAGGGGGTAGTCCTTCGTCAGCTTGATAGTCAGGGCCTGGCTATGGCAGCGCATGGCGCCGACCCGCACGCACAATCCGTCGATAGGGATGGGCTTTTCGTTCTGGAGGATTTTATTGGTTTCGGCGAATCCCTTCCACTCTTCCTTGGTCTGGCCCGCCGCCACGGGTTTGTCGATCCAGGGGATCAGGCTGCCCGCCAGGGGGGCACCGAACTGTTCCGTGGGGAAAGCAGCAGAACGGATCACATCGGAGACCTGTCTGTCTATATCCAGTATGGCCGAAGCGGGATCATCCAGCTTCGCGGGAGTATTGCCGATAATCTGCATCTGCTTGACCAGCTCCCGCATATTGCGGGCGCCCGCGCCGGAGGCGGACTGGTAGGTCATGGAGGAGAGCCATTCCACGGCACCTTCCCGGAAGAGACCGGCGATGCCCATGAGCATCAGGCTGACCGTACAGTTGCCCCCCACGAAGGTCTTGGTGCCGGCGGCCAGGGCCTTGTCTATGACATGGCGGTTCACCGGATCCAGAACGATAATCGATTCGTCCGCCATGCGCAGGGTGGAGGCGGCGTCAATCCAGTAGCCCTTCCATCCCTCGGCCCTCAGTTTGGGGTAGACTTCTTCGGTGTAAGCGCCGCCCTGGCAGGTGACGATAACATCCATCTCCTTAAGAAGGGTAATATCATTGGCATCTTTCAGAAGTTCCGGTCCGGTACCGAAACCGGGACCCTTCAGTCCTGTCTGGCTTGTGGTAAAGAAGTGGGATTCCATCCCGTCAAAATCCTTCTCTTCCTGCATCCGCCCCATGAGAACGGAACCAACCATGCCGCGCCATCCGATAAAACCGGTCTTTAACATTTTCTACCTCATATTTAACAATGCCTTCGGCCCGTCAGAAGCCGAAAGGGTTATTTTTTCCCATTTTTAGCATAATCGGTGAAAGAAATCTATATAGGTAAAGAAGAAAAAGAGATTTTCCCCAAAAACATGTTTCCCCGATCCATTCCTATTGAGCTGCGTTGTCAATAGAGATAGAATGAGCCCATGAACTACAAATTAGACATTCATACCCACACGGTCTCCTCGGGCCACGCCTACAGCTCCCTGGAGGAAAATATCAAAGCCGCCGGAGAGAAAGGCCTCGAACTCATCGCCATGACCGATCACGCTCCCGCCATGCCCGGGGGCGCCCATCTTTTTCATTTTCTGAATTTACGAATACTGCCCCCCGTTATCAACGGTATCCGGGTCCTCAAGGGAGCCGAGGCGAATATCATCGATTATGACGGAAACATCGACCTGACCGGGGAGGATATGGAAAACCTGGAGTTTGTCATCGCCAGCATGCATCCCCCCTGCCTCAAGTTCGGAACCGAAGCGGAGCATACCCGGGCCCTTGTCAAAGTCATGGAGAATCCCGCCGTTAAAGCCATCGGCCATCCGGGTGACACCCGCTACGCCTTCGATATCCGGGAAGTGGTCGCCGCCTCCAAAGCCACGGGCACCCTGCTCGAGGTGAACAACAGCTCCCTCAAGCCCACCAGCTTCCGGCCCGGAGGGGACGGCTACATCAGGAAGATCTTCGAAGAGTGCCTCCGCGCCGAAATCCCCGTGATCATGGGAAGCGACGCCCACTTCTCCCGTTCCGTGGGAGATTTTTCCGAGTCGGGCAGGCTTCTCGAAGAGATCGGCTACCCGGAGGAGCTGATTCTGAACACCTCGTCGGGACGGTTCCTGGAACACATCAGCGGAAAGGTCTGTCTGTCATGAGCAGCGGGGGAGGATTTAAGAAAGACACGCAGTACGTCAAATTCTGTCTGTACGGGTTTCTGAAAAACCTGCAGTTCTTTGATCCCTTCCTTGTCCTGTTCTTCCGGGAAATCGGCATAAGCTTCTTCCAGATCGGCGTTCTCTACTCGGTCCGGGAGATCGCCACCAATCTTACCGAAATTCCCACAGGCGTCATCGCCGATACCATAGGCCGCCGAACCGCCATGGTGCTGGCCTTTATCAGCTACATCATCAGCTTCGCCCTATTCTATCTTTTTCCCTCCTACTATGTGTTCCTTATCGCCATGGTCTTCTTCGCCTTCGGGGAGAGCTTCCGGTCGGGCACCCACAAGGCGATGATCATGGAGTACCTGAAGCAGAATGACCTGAGCCGATACAAAGTCGCCTATTACGGCCATACCCGCAGCTGGTCGCAGATCGGCTCGGCCGTCATGGCCCTCACGGCGGGCCTCCTGGTCTTCTTCACCGGCGATTACCGTTCGGTCTTTCTCTACAGCATCGCCCCCTATCTCTTGGGCATGATCCTGATCCTCTCCTATCCGAAGTCGCTGGATTTTTCCCGGGAGGAAGGGGAGAGCAAGGAGAAAACCGGAAAGAAAGAGGGCATCCTGAAAACTCTTAAGGCTTTCCTGGAACTATTCACCACGAAGAAAATCCGGCGGGCCCTTCTCAGCTCCAGCCTCTTCGGAAGCTTTTTCAAGTCCGTAAAGGACTACATCCAGCCCATTCTCGAAGGCCTGGCCCTTACGCTGCCCCTTCTGGGAATCCTCGAAGGCACCCAGCGGGTCGCCGTGGTATCGGGGCTCCTCTATTTCCTGCTCTACCTGATGACCAGTCTGGCCGCCCGGCACTCCTCCCTCATAAGCGAGCGCTTTTCCAGCATCTCCCGGGGGCTGAACGGCACCTTCCTCGTGCAGTTTGTCCTTATCGGCGGCATCGCCCTCTCCCTCATCGCGGGCGTCACTCTGCCGGCGGTCATTCTGTTTATCGGGCTCTACCTTCTGGAAAATCTCCGCCGCCCCCTCATGCTCGGCTACCTGAGCGACCAGATCAAGGGCTCCGTCATGGCCACGGGGCTTTCCGGTGAGAGCCAGCTCAAGACCCTCTTCGTGGCGGTATTTTCCCCCCTCTTCGGCATCGCCGTCGACAGAATGGGTCTGGGAATCGCCATGGCGCTCCTGGCCGGACTCTCCCTCCTGGGGGCGCTTCTTGTCTCCCTGAAGGACGATCAGATAGAATAATCGGGCAAAGCCCCCTGACTTTCTGTCGCAACTGCCCGTCAAATGACGCAGGGGGCCGGGCTTTCCGCTCCAATTCGCTTAACCGGTCGGCTCACTCCGGCTCTGTCGCCGCCGCCGGGCCTCCCTGGCTTATTTCCGCTGCCATCCCTCTTTGAAAGCTAATCCCAGACCATTAAGACCAAAAAGGCCAATATGTCCCATAATCTTCCCCCTTTTTCCTTTTGGATGTATTTTGTTATCGATAATTAAATATCCATAAGGAGAAGGATTTTATGAAGTTTATGATCCGTTTACTGGGTGTGCTGATGCTGGCCTCCCTCATGATCGTCAGCTGCGGCGGTAAAGCCGTTTATAATGCCGGTACCTATACCGGAGAAGGAAAGGGACACGGCGGTACCATCGTCGTTTCCGTTGAGGTTGACAAGAAAGCCATCAAATCAATTACGATCGTGGAGAATCCCGAATCCGATTTCAGCCAGGGACCCATGGAAACGCTTATAGAAAGAGCCAAGAAAGCCAATCACGGTCACATCGACGGTGTTACCGGCGCTTCCGAAACCTCTGCGGGGATGATCGAGGCCATCCAGGATGCCCTTTCCAAGGCTTCCACCGGCGAAGCGGCTGTGGCTTCCGATACATCCGAAGAGAAAGCCGTCCTGGAAGACGATGAAGCCGACGTAGTGATCATCGGTGCCGGCGGTGCCGGTCTCTCCGCTGCCAAAGCCGCCGCCGAAGCGGGAGCCAAGGTAATCGTTCTGGAAAAGATGGCCTTTGTGGGAGGAAACACCAACTACGCCACCGGCGGTCTGAACGCCGCCTATACGGAACAGCAGAAAGCCAAGGGTATCACAGACTCGGTTGAGCAGTTCTACGAAGATACCATGAAGGGCGGCAAGAACCTGAATAATCCCGAACTGGTAAGGGTTCTGGCCAATAATTCCGCCTCCACCGTGGAGTGGCTGATCTCCCTGGGCGCCGATCTGAGCGACGTGGGAAGAATGGGCGGTTCCACCAATAACAGAACCCACAGACCCACCGGAGGCGCCGGCGTCGGTGCTCACCTGGTGAGCGTTCTCGACAAAGCCGCCGAAGAAGTGGCCGATATCAGAACCAACAGCAGAGTCGTGGCTCTCTCCTATGACGATAAGGGCGTAAACGGTGTCGACGTGGAAACCGCCGACGGAGCCTACCACATCAGCGCCAAAGCCGTGGTTATCGCCACCGGCGGTTTCGGAGCCAGCCAGGAGAAAGTCGTAACCTACAAACCGGAACTGAAAGGTTTCGGCACGACCAACCAGCCCGGCGCCACCGGAGACGCTCTGGATCTGGTGAAGCCCCTCAATGTGGCCCTCGTCGATATCGAGCAGATCCAGACTCACCCCACGGTTGTCCCCGTGAAGAATACGATGATTACCGAAGCGGTACGCGGAAACGGCGCCATTCTGGTTAACCGTGACGGAAAGAGATTTGTTTCCGAACTCCAGACCCGGGACGTCGTTTCCGATGCCGAGCTGGCCCAGGAAGGACAGACAGCGTTCCTCTTTTTCGATCAGGGTGTAAGAGAATCTCTCTCCGCCATCGAGAAATACGCCAAATCCGGTCTTCTGACCCAGGCCGATACGGTTGAAGGAGTCGCTTCTGCCCTCGGATTGGACGGAGCCGCTCTGAAAGGGACGGTCGATACCTATAACGGTTATGTTGCTGCCGGAAGCGATCCCGATTTCGACCGTTCCGATCTTCCCAGAACCCTGGAAACCGGACCTTACTACATGGTGGAAGTCGGTCCTGCCGTTCACCACTGTATGGGCGGTCTCAAAATCGATACGGAAGCCAGGGTATACAATACCGACGGCGAATGGGTTTCCGGACTCTTCGCAGCCGGAGAAGTTACCGGCGGTGTTCACGGAGCCAACCGTCTGGGCGGTAACGCCGTGTCCGATATTACGACGTTCGGCAGGATAGCCGGTACACAGGCTGCCGCCTTCGCCGAATAAACATCCGCATTGGTGTGATAAACAGGGGACGGTCTCAGGGCTGTCCCCCTTTTATTTCACCTCCACTGCGGTTATAATGAAAGCCATGGAACTGAACCGGAAAATATCCCTTTCCTCGGGCCTCTTTACCACCACCATGATTCTTATCATCGGCCTGATCGTCTATATCCAGTGGATGAGTACCCTGAAAAGGCAGATGGAGCTCTCCGCCCAGGATCTGGCGGTAACCATCGCCGATATGGGAGAGGTCAAATATAACCTGACCCGTTCCAACGGGGCCATTCCCCTGCAGCGGCTCGCCGAAGAGCTCAAACTTTCCACCCGCGTGCAGTATATCCATATCCTCGATACCCGGGGCATTTACTATGCCCATACCTTTCCCGCCCAGCTGGGAACCAGGGAGGAGGACCCCTTCCTTCTGGCTCTTCTGGAGAATACTTCGAGCCACAGTGTCGTCCGTTCCACCGAATCTTCCCGGCTGCCTTCGGTGGAGGCTGTCGTTCCCGTCTATTATCAGGGGGAGTTCGCCGGGCTTGTCATTGCCGGCATGCTGAACGGAAGGGTCTTTCAGGATATCAGGCTGAATCTCCAGTCCCTGCTGCTCTTTTTTATCCTGGCCGTGTTTATCAGCCTGTTTTCATCGGGGAAGCTGGCGGACAATATCAAGAAATCCATGCACGGAATGGAACCCCGGGAGATCGCACGCCTTCTGGGCCAGAGGGCCATGACCCTGGAGAATCTGAAGGAAGGAATTGTCACCATAGACCAGTACGGCAGCATTATCTATTTCAACCGGTCCGCCCGGACGTTGACTGGGCTGAATGACGGGGATCTGAACAAGCCGGTACACTCCTTTTTCTTCGGCGATGACTATTTCACCTGCCTCCAGAAGAAAAGGACGATGATCTCCGAGATGATTACCCCGGAGGGGCTGACCCTCCAGTGCCGCATGGAGCCCATTGAGGAGAAGGACTCCGATAGCCTTCTGGGGGTGACCATGCTTTTCGAAAATCTGACGGAAGTGAGGGCCCGCGCCGAGGAGCTTACGGGAATCAGGCAGATGAACGAAGGCCTCAGGGCGCAGAATCACGAGTTTCTGAATAAACTCCATACCATTTCGGGCATGATTGAGCTGGGAGAGCATCGGGAGGCGGTGCAGTTCATCAACGGCATCAGCCATAACCGGCAGGAAATGACGGCGAAACTGGGCCGTTTGATAAAGGAGCCCTCCGTCGCCGGCCTTCTTCTGGGGAAATATAATAAGGCACAGGAGCTGAAAATCCGGTTCCGGCTGGATGAGGAGAGTTATCTGCCCGAGGATTCCGCCAAGGTCGACCTGATAAATCTTGTCCTGGGAAATCTGATCGAGAATGCCCTGGATGAACTGAAAAAATCTTCCGGCGGGGCCCTCACGGTGAAGATCAGCCGGGAATCGGGGCGCTGCCTGATCGAAGTCAGTGATAACGGAAAGGGTATCGAAGATAAGGAAAAAGCCTTTGAAAAGGGGTTCAGCACCAAAGGGGCTGACCGCGGTCTCGGGCTCTATCTTATAAAGAAAAATGTACTGCGCGAGGGCGGTGAGATCCGCCTGGAAACCAAACCGGGGCATACGGTCTTTACGGTCGTCCTGCCCGGGGAAAGGAGGCAGAAGGGGTGAACGTTCTCATCGTGGAAGACGATCCCATGGTCGGGGAGATTAATCAGAAATTCGCCCTGAAACTGTCATTTGTCAGCCGCTGTGACCGGGCGGGAAGCCTGGAAGAGGCGAAGGAGTTTCTGGTCAGGGACAGTTATGATCTGGTTCTGCTTGACGTCTATTTTCCCGAAGGACGGGGCCCGGAACTGCTGGCCTGGATCCGGAAGGAAGAGATTCCTGTCCATGTCATATTCATAACCGCCGACGGCAGCCGCGCCACCGTGGAGAGGGCCGCCCATCTGGGGGCCCTGGACTACCTGGTCAAACCCTTTACCTTTGAGAGATTCCGATCGGCCATGGAAGAGGCGGAAAGAAAAATGATTTCCCTGTCGGGGGAGGATTTTTCCCAGGAGTCGCTGGATCAGATCTTCCGTAAGGGGGAAGCGGCCGTTTCCTCGTATAAGGGAGACCTGGATAAGGGGATGAGCTATAAGACCTATGATATCGTCCGGGAGGGAATTGCGGCTATGAACGGGGCGTTTACCGCGGATCAGCTGGCCGCCCGGCTCGGGATGGCGAGGGTGACCGTCAGGCGCTATCTGGATTTTATGGAGAAGCAGGAGCTTCTGGATGTTACTTTGCAGTACGGGAAAATCGGCCGGCCCCAGCACTATTACCGGAGGAAAGGGCTGTTATGAGGACGCTTTCGGTTTTCTTTGCCCTTATTCTCACTCTCTTTCTCCTTATCGTCCTGCCCGGCTACCTTCCCGAGAAAGCCGATGTGGTTATCATCGGGGCCGGAGCAGCCGGTATGCGGGCGGCTATCGAATCGCACCGCCATACCGGTAAGGTGGTGCTGCTGGAAAAAATGCCCTATCCCGGAGGAAACAGCCATAAGGCCACGGCCGGGTTCAATGCGGTGACCGAAGAGAGTGATCTGGAAGACTATATCCGGGATACCCGGGAAGCGGGGGCTTATCTGGGAAAGCCGGAGCTTATCGCCATACTGGCCGGTAAAAGCGCAGAAGCCCTTTATGACCTGCGGGAAATGGGAGCCGACCTGGAGGATCGGGGACTCCTGGCCGGGCACAGCCGCAGCAGAACCTACCGGCCTTCCGGAGGTTCACCCGTGGGGGTGGAAGTCACGTCCGTCCTTAAGCATGCCATCGAGAGACGCGGAATCGATATACGCCTCGAAAACCGTGCCCTCCTGGTGGAGCGGAGAAAGAAGTGGCGCGTGAGAGTGGCGAACAGAACGGGCAGGGAATATACCATCCGGGCCGACGCCGTCATCATCGCCACCGGCGGATTCGGGGGAAACCCCCGGCTGGTGGCGGCCTATAATCCCCGCCTGAAAGGCTTTCATACGACCAACCAGACCAGCACGAGCGGTGACTACATCTTTCTGACCGAAAAGCTGCCTGTCCGGCTGATAGATATGGACAAAATTCAGACCCATCCCACGGTGGAGCCGGAGTTCAGCACGCTTATCACAGAAGCGCTCCGGGGTAACGGGGGAATCCTCGTCAATTACCGGGGAGAGCGGTTTACCGATGAGATGGCCTTCCGGGAGGATCTGAGCCGCCGTATACTGGAGCAGCGCTACGGGTTCGCCTGGCTGATTTTCGATCAGAACGTGCGGGAAGGCCTCAGGGCATCGGAGTACTACATAAGGAATCAGCTGACCCTCTCGGGGAATGATCCGGAGGAGCTGGCCGAGAAATTATCACTTCCCGCTGGTACACTGGCCCCGGCCCTTGACAGGTGGAACCGTTTTGTCCGGGAGGGGGTCGATGAGGATTTCTCCCGAAGCGATCTGAAAGTGCCCTTGGATCATGCTCCCTATTACGGCATCAGGGTCACGCCGGGGATCCATTACTGCATGGGAGGGCTTGCCATCAACGGGAAGGCCCAGGTCCTGGATAGGGAAGGAGTTCCCCTGCCCGGACTGTACGCCGCCGGGGAAGCCACCGGGGGAATTCACGGGGAAGACCGGCTGGGAGGAAACTCCCTTACCGATGCCCTTGTCTTCGGCAAAATCGCCGGTTACGAAGCGGGCCGCTATTCCCTTTACAAGGAGGAGGGAAATCCTTAATATATGCCCTCATGGAGATAACAATTGCGCCTTTTTAAAAGAAATTTGAAAATATTCGACTGGGTGGCTTTTTTTCTTTCCCTGTTCCTTTTCCTGGGATTTACTTTCTTCGGGTGGAACAGAGGGGAAGACACCCTCTATTTACTGGTGGAAGACCAGGACGGCTCCGCCCTGTACCCTCTTTCCGAAGATAGAACCATCACCGTGGAGGGGCCGGTGGGAGAATCGGTCATCCAGATATCCGAGGGAGAAGCCCGCTTTATCCATTCCGATTGTGCCGACGAACTCTGCGTTCAGTCGGGAGCCATCTCCGGACCGGGAGAGTGGGCGGCCTGTCTGCCCAATGAAGTGATTATTTCGACCCGCGGCGGAGATATCCGGGAGGTGGACGCCCATGTTTTCTGAAAAACAGTTTAACCGTATTGCCATGCTGGGGGCGTTGAGCCTTTTCCTTTCGACCGTGGAGTACCTCTTTCCCCGGCCCATTCCCTTTATGAGACTGGGACTGGCCAATATTCCCGTCATCCTCTGCCTGGATCTTTTGCCGGACAGAAAGAACGGCGAAGAGGGGATTCTGCCCACCATGGCTTATTTTCTTCTGATCCTCATGAAAGTGCTGGGCCAGGGGATAATTAATGGAACGATGGCTTCCTATGTCTTTCTTTTTTCCCTGACCGGCTCCTTTGCCAGCGGAATCATCATGTTTCTGGCCTGGAGATTCCTCAAGCCCCATATCTCCTTTATCGGGATAAGCATACTGGGCGCCCTGATCAGTAACATGGCTCAGATCATCCTGTCCATCTACTTTATCTTCGGAGCCACCGCCTGGCGCATCCTGCCCCTCTTTCTGGGAATTGGCCTGGTTTCCGGGGTTATCATGGGATTTTTCGCCCAGACATTTTCGGAAAAATCCCGATGGTGGGCCGGTATGAGGAGCGCTGCGTGAAGAAGAAAGTACGAAAAAAGAGAAAAGACCGGTTGCTGCCTCTTGTGGCCAGCGGAATTCGATTCTGGACAGGGATTCTCATCATTCCTGCCTATCTCCTGATACAGGCGCCCCTCCTGAAGGTATTTCTCCTTATCTTTTTTACCATCACCGCTTCATTGGCGGGGAAGAAAATCCGTTATCTCTATTTTCTGATGATGACCCTTTCCATCACGTTCTTCCATCTGCTGACGCCCCATGGAAGAATTCTCTGGGATTTCGGTTTTTTCCATATAACCGAAGGCTCTCTGGTCTCGGGATTCACCAAGGGGATTTCCCTGGCCGGATTGGTCTTCATATCCCTGTTTTCCGTTACCCCTTCGCTGAAGCTGCCCGGTAAGCTGGGCGGTCTGCTGGGAAGGATGTTTTACTATTTCGAGCTGATTCTGGATGGGAAAAAGAAGATTTCCGCCCGGAACTTTATCGAGAGTCTGGACAGGATCCTGGAGGAAATCTTTCCCCTCCACGCCATTCCCGAGCCGCGTCAGGCGGGAGAGATAAAAGGGGGAACATGGGCCGGAAATATTCTCTATCCCCTTATCTGGATCGTTCTGGCCTGGGGCCTCATGATCCTGGAACGGGTATAGGGGAATATCACTCCCTGTGCATGCCCTGGTAAACGTCGTTTCTGGTAAGATCCCAGTCGGCGCTTGCCTTTCCTTCATAACGGGCCGAGAGGGTCAGTTTCAGATCCGCCAGCCCGTGGGTATACTGGAATTCCCTCTCTTCCCCGGGGGGGCACTCAAAAACCATTTCCTCCCGGAAATCGTTGTATTCCAGGGTTATCAGAGCCGCAATCCCCCGGTTCTCCTCACCCGGTGACAGGGAAACGGTCAGAGCCCCGTCTACGGGACGGCCCTGTCTGTCGATGAAAGAGAAGGGGACCGGTTCTCCTGCCAGACGCGGCTCCTCCCCCTGATAAAAATCGGCGTCATCGCGAATCAGATTGTGAAGTTCCCGGAGCCAGTCGTTGAAGTGGCGGCTTTTGTCTTCCATAACCAGATTGCCCCGTGACTGGATCTCAAAGGTCTGGTGCCACTTTTCAAAGGTGATCTCCGGCTGTACCACGAAACCGAAGTTCGGTCCCAGATCCACCATGATGGTATGTTCTCCCGGGGGAAGTTCTATGACTTTGGGGACCGTCCTGTCTCCCGTTGTATAGCCGTAGAATTTATCGTCGATATAGATCCGGGCATCTATGAGGTAGGAGTAGAAGTTCAGGGTTCCCGGATCTTTGGGTATATGCTTGAGAATGGGGCTGTTCGAGCCGGAATCCCTGAAGAGTACATTTTTTCCGGTCAGCTGTCTGACGAGCTTTTCCGCCGCCAGATGAAACAGGTCTTCGCTGTCCCCCCGGGTGGAGAAAGAGGTCACCCGTCCCGTCTCCACCTCGGTCAGGCTCATATCAAGGAGAACCTCATCCCCCATGACGACGAAATTGCCGGAGCAGAGGTAATCGCATCCCAGCAGCTTCCCAATCTCCACGGTGGTCTCCTCGTCCATGATCCCCGAAAGCTGGAGGGACTGTTCTTCCACTATCTGCTTCAGCCTGTCCCTGTCCACGAGGATGATATCATCGTTCCGGGTCAGGTCTTCCTTGATCAGCGCCATGGCCAGAGTGCCCATGTAGTCATAATCATCGGCTTCGTCCATGTTCTCAAAGTCGATAAGGGCCACGGTAATCTCTTTCGGCCGGGCCTGGCCGCAAAGGACCGTCAGAGCCGTGAGCAGAAGGGAGAAAACCAGAGACCGTTTTGTTAAATATTTCATAATGTTACCTGCCTTGCCGGTTCTCGTCCAGCAGCCATTTCCCCCATTCCTCCAGGGAAGAAAAATACCAGTCCGCCTCTTCCTGCATCGTTTTTCTTATGGAGGGTACACTATGGCCCCAGCCGGCGCCTGCCACGGCGACTCCCGAGGCCCGTCCCATCTCCACGGCGGGGTAGAGGTCGTCCAGAATAAGCGCCTCCCTGCTTTCCAAACCGAACTCTTCGAGAATCTGCTCAACCGGCCAGGGATGGGGCTTTCTTCTCTCCCCGTCACTGTGCCAGCCGTAGATCCGGCTTATCAGATGACCGGCTCCGGCTTCCCGGTAGTCCCGTTCAATCATGGGAACCTCCGAGTGGGACACCACCGTGACGATTCCGCCCCGGGAGACGAAATCCCCAATGATCGACAGGAACCCGTCAAAAAAGGGGGGAATCCGGGTGGACGTGAATTCCCGCCAGATGGCCAGTTCCCCTTCCAGCTCCTCTTCGCTGAATCCCAGCTCCCCCTGGACATATTCCATGAACCCGGGACGGAAATTTTTCTCCAGCCAGGTTTCCAGGGAAACGGACAGCCCCGGCCTGTAGGTGGCCAGGGTCTTCTGAAAAGCGGGATAGTGAATCGTCGGAGTGCTGTTGACCGCCGTATCGTCATGGTCAAGAATCAGGCATTTGAATCGCACGGCCCGTCTATTCCTCGCCCCGGCCGTAAAGCTCGGTGATCTTTTTCAGATGTTCCATGATGGGAAGACCCTGGGGGCATTGGGATTCGCACTGGCCGCACTCGACGCAGTTATAGGCCCGGGCCTCCGGTTTGATGAATTTCGTGGTCCAATACTGACCTTTGTCAAAATCATCGAACATCCCGTCGTGGTTGTAGCCCCAGAAGAGTTCCGGAATATTCACCCCCGAGGGGCAGGGCATACAGTACTGGCAGTTTGTACAGCCTATGCGGATTCGGCTGCGGTAAAACTCCTTGGCTTCGCCGATTATCATCTTCTCCTCTTGCCCGAGCGAACCGGACAGGGCCGTTTCCGCCGTTGCCAGATTGTCCTCAACCTGCTCCATGGTCGACATGCCGCTCAGAACAAGGCTGACTTCGGGAAAATCCCAGATATAGCGGAGGGCCCACTGGGCGGGTGAACGCTTCGTCGGCGATTTATCCCAGATACGGGTAAGGTCATCGGGAATATCCTCTTTGGCCAGCATCCCGCCTCTCAGGGGTTCCATGATCACAACGCCGATGTTCCTTTGGGCGGCATATTTCATCCCCTCCAGTCCGGCCTGGTAATTCTCGTCCAGATAGTTCATCTGGATCTGGCAGAAGTCCCAGTCGAAGTCGTCAATGACTTCCTTGAAAAGATCAATCCCGTCATGGAAGGAGAAACCCATGTAGCGGATTTTCCCTTCATCCCGGGCTTTGAGGAGGAACTTTTTATAATCGACTTTCCGGTAGGTGTCCCATCTGTCCCGGGTCATGGCATGGAGAAGGTAAAAATCGATATGGTCCGTATCCAGCTTTGCCAGCTGCTCATCAAGAAGCCGTTCCATGTCATCGTAGGTTTTCACTTCCCAGCTGGGGAGCTTCGTGGCTATGTTGATTTTTTCCCGGTAGCCGTCCTTCATGGCTTTGGCACAGAGCAATTCACTATTCCCGCCGTGATAGGGGTACGCCGTATCCAGGTAATTCACACCCCGGTCAATGCTGGCGCGAATCATCCGGATCGCTTCTTTTTCGTCAATTTCGCCCTCCGATCCTTCGAGCAGAGGCAAGCGCATCGCGCCGAAACCCAGACCACTGACTTTGACACCCGTTTTTCCCATTGTTCTGTAATGCATAGGACACTCCTTTTCTTCACTTAATCATGAAAAACAACTTTCCACAAGTAAAAAAGGTCCTGTCCGATGGACAGAACCTTATTAATTCCCCTGGATCAAACGGCAGAACGGCCGGTTGGTCTGTTTATTCAGTAATCAGTATGTCCGCCTGATCCCTGACGGAAGAGGGGATATCCATGCCGATCTCTTCGGCCACTTTGAGGTTCAGCAGCATCTCCATGTAATTCGGATCGCTTATGACGGCGGTGGGCATATCTTCCGGTTTTTCACCCTTGAGGATTCTGTCCATCACGCGGGCCGTTTCCTGCCCGATATAGTACCAGTCAAATCCCCAGGCGATCAGGACCGGGTTCTCCTTGGCCGAGGAGGTGTCGGCGGAGATAACGGGAACCTTGTGGCGGTTGGCCGTCTCGGTCAGTCCCCCCAGGGCGGAAACAACCGTGTTGTCGTTGGTCACGTAAAGGGCGTCCACCCGGTCAATCAGGGTCTCCGTGGCCGATTTGACTTCCGCCGAGGAGATAATGGACGTGCCCACGTATTCGATGCCCAGCTCTTCGCAGGCTTTCTGAACCTGTTTGGCCTGGAACATGGCGTTATCTTCGTTTCCCGTATAAACCTGGCCCAGGGCTTTCACCTCATGGAGGGAGGTGAGGAACTCAATCTGCTCCTTGAAGGGGTTTTTATAGGAGGTTCCGTTCATTCCGGGATCACCCTTGTCAAGGCTTTCCACAAGACCGGCGGAAACGGGGTCTGTGATGGCGGAATATACCACCGGCGCGTTGGTTACGGCCATTTTAAGGGCCTGGGCGTTGGGAGTCGCGATGCCCACGACCATATCCATTTTCTTCGATTGGAAGAGCGTGGCGATCTGACGGGCTGTGTTCACATCCCCGTTGGAATTCTGGTAGTCGTATTTTACATTTTCATAACCGAGGGATTCCATTTCATCCACGATTCCCTGATAGACGGCATCAAGCGCGGGGTGCTGGACAAACTGGGACACTCCGATGGAAAGACCCTTTTCTGCCGAAGATCCGTTTTCACTCTGGCCGTTCGCCGAAAGAAAAGCGCAGGTCAGTAACAGGGCTGTAAGAAACTTGATTTTCATATATTATCCTCCAAATGTATCTTCTCGAAGAAACGTTTCTTTGGATAGTAACGTCGCTTTCACTTCTTGTCAATAGTTGTTTCGGGAAAATTGACATAATCTTTGTTCCCACCTAGAATGGGGGCATGATCAAGCATACCCTTCAATACGGCAGAGATATACAGGAAGGAATCATCCCCGATCAGTGGAGGGGGGATTCCATAGAATGTTCCGGCGGCAAGGCCGGGACGACCCTCGTGGAGATGGTCAGGACGGCCATGGCCGAACCCGTTGAATCTCCCCTTCTGCGTGAGATCGTCCATGGCGGAGAGAAGGTATGTATCGTTTTTTCCGACATCACCCGCTCGTGGCAGCGGACCGACCTTTATCTCCCCGTCATCATCGGGGAACTGGAACAGGGGGGCGTTCTGCCCGGGGACATTACCCTGCTCTGCGCCATGGGTACGCACAGACCCCACAGCGAAGAGGAGAAGATGCGGCTTCTCGGGCCGCTTTATGGAAAATACACCCTGGTGGAGCACAACTGCGATGACCGGGAGAATATGATTAAAGTGGGAGAAACCACCCGCGGGACGGAGGTGGAACTGAACCGTCTGGCCGTTGAAGCGGACAGGCTGGTTATCACCGGGGGAATCGTCTTTCACCTGATGGCCGGCTATGCGGGAGGGCGGAAATCCCTTCTTCCCGGAATCAGCAGCCGCAAAACCATTTCCCAGAATCATTCCCTGAGCCTCCATCCGGAAAAAGGAAAAGGCTCCCATCCGCTTATCGGCTGTGATAAGCTTACGAACAATCCCCTCCATGAGGATCTGATGGAAGCACTGGAGATGGTGAAACCCGATTTTCTCGTCAACATCGTTCCCGGAGTCGACGGACCGGGTGCCGCCGTCGCCGGTCATTACGACAAGGCCCATAAAGAGGGCTGCCGTCTTCTTCGGGAATTCTTCCGCATACCCATTCCCGGCACCAGGGAGCTGGTCATCGCCTCGGCGGGCGGATTTCCCGGGGACATCAACTTTTACCAGTCCGTCAAATCTCTGATAAATGTCTGTCAGGCGCTGACTCCGGGGGGCACGCTGATTCTCCTGACCCAGTCTCCCGAAGGGCTGGGCAATCCTCTCATGGAAGAGCTCATCACAAAGTTCAATTCCATTGAGGAACGGGAAGCCTTTCTGAGGGACAACTACACCATAGGGCGCTTCATTGCCTATTACGGATGCGAGCTGGCGTCCCGTTACCGCATCATCCTGGTGACTGATATGAAGGAATCTTCCCTCGTCAAGGCCGATATTGAGACATGTGAGACTTTCCAGGACGCCCTGGATCTTGTCCAGAAAGAGACGGGGGGAAAGGAACTTTCCTACTGGCTCATACCCGACGGGTCCCATACTTTTCCGGCAATTGACAAAAATCCCGGTTCGGTCTAGATTTAAGACCTATTATGAAGATTATCAACGTCAACAGCTATTACTATTATTATTCCTCAACCAACCAGGGGCTGTCGGCACGGTAATCACCGTAAAAAAGAAACAACAGCCCCGTTTGACGGGGCTTTTTTTTGGGATTCCGGAAAACGGGGCCAAAGCGGAGCCGGCAGGCCGTAACGCGGCTTTTCCCTTCGCCAACACAAGGAGTAGAAACATGAGAAATGCCTTAGACATCCTCAAAGAACGGGGATTCTTCAAACAGTGTACCGACGAAGAGGGGCTTCGAAAGAAGTTTGACGAAGGTCAGGTCACCTTCTATGCCGGCTTTGATCCTACCGGACCCTCCCTCCATATCGGCCATCTCGTACCGGTCTACGCCATGGCCCATCTCCAGAAAGCCGGCCATAAGCCCATCTGCCTCATGGGCGGGGGAACGGCCCGTATCGGCGACCCCTCGGGCAAAACGGAAATGAGAAAGATGATCAGCTATGAGGAAATCGGCCGGAATATCGAAGGTCAGAAGCCTCAGCTGGCCAAGCTCATAGATTTCGAAGGCTCCGATGCGATTCTGGCCAACAACGCCGACTGGCTGGCCGACCTGAACTACATCGATTTTCTCCGGGATATCGGCCGCCACTTCTCCGTCAACCGAATGCTCACCTTCGAAGCCTATAAACAGCGCCTGGAAAGGGGACTCTCCTTTATCGAGTTCAACTACCAGCTTCTCCAGTCCTACGACTTTCTGGAGCTTAACAGACGGTTCGGCTGTACCCTCCAGATCGGCGGTGACGATCAATGGGGCAACATCGTAGCCGGTATGGAGCTTATCCGCCGGATGGAAGACGGCGTGGAAAGCTTCGGACTGACCTTTCCCCTTATCGCCCGTTCCGACGGAAAGAAGATGGGCAAGACCGAGAAGGGCGCCGTTTTCCTGAATCCCGAAATGACGTCGGTTTACGACTTCTACCAGTACTGGCGGAACGTTCCCGATGCAGATGTGGAGAAGTTCTTCCTTACCTTTACCTTCCTTCCCGTGGAGGAGTGTAAGGAGCTGGGGGCGGCCAAGGATCAGGCGATCAACGAATCCAAGGAGAGACTGGCCTACGAAGTGACAAAGCTGCTCCACGGCGAAGAGGAAGCGGAAAAAGCCCGCGCCGCCGCCAAAGCCGCCTTCTCGGGAGGGGCCGGGGGCGATAAGGAGGGCATGCCCTCCTGCGAGATGTCCGCCGCCGATTTCGAGCAGGGCATCAATGTTCTGGACCTTTTCGCCTCTACCGAACTGTGCGCTTCCAAGAGCGAGGCAAGGCGCCTCGTCTCCCAGAACGGAGCGGCCGTCAACGGCGAAAAGTTCTCCGATGTGGACGGGCTGATCAATGCGTCCCATGTGCAGGAGGGAGAAATCATCCTGAAAGCCGGGAAAAAGCGCTTTTTCCGTATTATAGTAAAATAAGAGAGCCGGCAGGGGATTTTCCCCTGCTGACCGTTTTATCGGGAGGATTCCATGGAGAAGTATGTTTCCATCAGGCCGTTAAGCAAGGAGCTGGAGAATCGTATTTCCAGGAATCCCCTCCTGAATATCGACACCTTCATTATCCCCTCTCCCTATATACAGGATAAGGATCTGACCAAGGATTACGATCATAGTTTTGTCTGGATCGAGGAAGGGGAGATCATGGGCTATATCCTGGTCTATTCCCGTCTTAAATCCCGTACATACCATATCTATAAAGTTGTCACCAGCCCCTTCGGCAGGGGGCGCGGGGTGGGAACATTTCTGATCGAGCACCTGGTGAGGCATCTTCCCGAAGAGGCCTATCTCTATCTCTACATCTGGCAGAGGCAGCCCGATACGGTGGAATTCTTCGAAAAAAAAGGATTTGTTCAGGGGGAACCCCTGGTCTACCGGAATCTCGTCTATATCCATCTTTCCGCCCGGAAAGACGACGTGCTTATCGATTCCCGCAAGGGGGAAGGGGAGAGCAGCCGCCCCGCCGAGGAGATCGGCCGGACCCGTCACGACGCCCGCAAGACCCTGAGGCTTCTCTCGAGCATGGTGGATATGCTCTCCGTGGATAACGGGAGCCGCATCATCGAGGATATCAACAGGGAGACCACCTCCCTCATCAATACGCTGAATTCCTACCGCCACAGCATGGACGTGGTGCATAAGGTCAATATCAAGGACCTGATCACCGAGAGGATCATCCCCTATATCGAAGCCTCCGAACTCAAGTGCGAATTCCAGCTGATCCTGAAGATCAAGAAGCCCGTCGTTCTCGGCTCCCACGTGTATATAGGAAGGGCCCTGATAAACCTCATAGCCAACTCTCTCGAAGCCATAGGGGAGGCGGAGAGGAAAGGGCGGATTGTCATAACCCTCGACAAGACGGACGGCAAAGTCCTTTTTATCCTCGAGGATAACGGCATCGGCATCGCCCCGGAGAAAATGAAGAAGGATCACGAGGGTATACCCGCTTTCGTAGGCCGGACAACCAAGGGGAAACACCGGGGCGAAGGTCTGGGCACTACCCAGATCTATACCACCTTCGGCCCGGATAATATCTCCGTGGAGAGCGAACAGGGGGTGGGCACCACCTGGAAGATAGAGCTGGACAAATTCTCCTATGAGCAGGATCGATGGTTTATTCAGATCGAGCGGCGCTATAACGAGTTTGAGATGCTGATGGACGATCTGGTCTTCTCAGGCGAGGAGGAGAGGCAGAAGGTCATCACCTACATCTGGCAGCTCCGGAAGATGGAAATATTCCTCTTCGACGTGATCTGCCAGTTTAGTAAATATAACAATATCCGCGATATCTACCGCACTTTTCTCTCCTACCGAATGGACAGTCTCGACAGGGAGGGATTCGTGAGAGCTTCCGCCGAATGGAAGAACGACTATCCCGTGCTCAGGGAATGGATCGTCACCATGGCCGATGAAGTGAAAAAGCGGAGGGACTACCTGAACCATGGGGTGGATGTCAGAAAATTCCGGGGTTCCCTCATCAAGAGCTGGGGACAGGCCCTGGGGAATGTCATCATCTTCACCCTGAACCCGTCGACGGGGAATTTCCTGGCCACCGACCGAAGGCTGGCGGAGCATCTGGATTTCGCCCCCCATCTGGGAGGGGATAAGGAGAAGCTTCTCCGCGGCGAGTTCGTGGGCGACATCAACCATCTTTCCCAGCCGCTGTTCCTCGGCGTCTGGGAAGTACGGGACGAGGACGATCTGCTCTATAAGCTGCGTCTTATCAGGGAAGGGGCCCGGGTGCTGCTCGAGATGGGGCTCAACCCGGAGAAAAAGCTCGCCTTCTATCAGACCACTTATGTCAGGCATTCCCGGGATATCAATGCGGATATGTCCACCACTCTGGGAGCCTTTGCCCGGATTCCCGACGGAGAGCTTCGCATCTATGCCCGGGAAACCGAAGACGACCTGCAGGGATTTGTCATGATACAGGACTGAAAAGATAAATCGTATTGACATAATATATAATAAATAGTATATATTTCGGAAATTATTTAATACCAAGGAATATACTTTGAAAAAACGCAATATCCTCTCCTGGTCCTGGATACTGTTTGTTCTCTTTATGGGACTCTCTCTGGTGGATATCCGCTTCGGCCTGCTCGGCTTTATCTGCATGATGTCACCCGTCCTTTTCGCCCTTGCGGGCAAAAAAAAGAAACACTGCAGCAGCCTCTGTCCCCGGGCTTCCCTCCTGAAAAATCTCCTGGGCCGTGTCTCCCTGAAGAATACCCTTCCCAGACCCCTTCGGTCGGATAAATTCCGCTGGGCCCTCTTTGCCTTTATGATGGGGATGTTCGCCTTCTCCCTCTCCCGTTCCGGGGGAGAGCTTGATAAGATCGCCTTTGCCATGTTCCGTATGATAGCCGTCAGTTCTGTCATCAGCGTTTTGATGGGCTTTTTCTACAAGGAAAGAAGCTGGTGTACCGTCTGCCCCATGGGATTTTCCGCCAAACTTATCGGCAACGGCATCGTTCCGTCCCGGGGAAAAAAGAGAGGGTCCGAGGGGGAAAACCGTAAGAAGGCATCCTGATACCCCTCCGGAATATTCAGGCGCCGTCCCCCGATTCCATTCTGCTAAAGGGAGCTGAGAATCTCCCTGAAAACCGCCGCATCCTTGAGAAAATTCTCCCTGTCATCATGGCGGCAGAACTCGAGAAAAGCGTAGGTATCCCCTTTCCTCCCGAGGAAGGGGCGCAGAAAGGAGATCCATCTGTTCCGGCCTTCTTCGAGCATCCTCCGATCTATGCTGCCGTCCTGCTTGAGAAGCCAGTGGAAAACATGCACATTGGTCACCCGGTCTATGAGAGCTGAGATGCCTTTCAGGTTCTCCCCATCGCTGTTATGGTGGGGCGGCTGCCAATAGAAACGGACGCTTTCCCGGTCAATCTCCTTTCCCAGCAGCTGTGCGTTGGCATCGGTATTGGTGAAGGTGTTCATATGGTACTCGTAGGAGAGGGTCATGCCCTCCGCTTCGGCCCTGTCGGCGCAGCGGCTGATGTCTTCAAGTACTTTGCGGACCAGAGCTTCATCGGCCTTCTCCCTGTCGCAGGGGCCGGCCCATATGCGAATCGTCTCGGCTCCCAGTGCCCGGGCCGTGGCCGCCACGTCCTCAAAGGGAGGATTCCCTTCCCCCCCGGTGTTGTAATAAGAGCCGTAGCTGTTGATCTTCAGCCCCGCTTCCAGGGTTTTCTTCCGGACTTCCCGGGCCAGTTCAACTTCGCCGTGTGGAACATGGACGTCCCCGCCCCATTCAACCGCTTCCAGGCCGGCTTCCACGGCCAGGGAGATAATTTCATCCACCGATTTGTCTCTGAAACTGATGGAACAGAGTCCGCTTACAATCATCTCAGGCCATCCTCTCAAAGGTTTTTTTGTCAATGCCGTAGGCAAGGGGTTTTCCCGCCAGATAACGGCGGCAGTCGTCAATGGCATACTGGCCCATACGGCGGCACTCCCTTTCCAGAGAACCGGCGATATGGGGCGTCAGGAAGACATTGGGAAGGGTGTACAGGGGCGAACCGTCCGCCGGGGGTTCCGGATCGGTGACATCCAGCATGGCCGTCAGATCGGGTCTCTCCTTCAGTACGTCAATCATCCTCTCCTCCTCGATGACCGCCCCCCGGGAGGTGTTGATCAGGACGGCATGGGGTTTCATGGACCCGATCAATTCCCCCCTTATCATGCCCCTGGTCTCGGGCAGGTTGGCCGTATGGATGGAAATGGCGTCGGAACGGCGGAAGAGCTCTTCCAGCGAAACCGATTCAACCCCCTCTTCACGGGCCCGCTCTGCCGTCATGCTCTGGCTGTAGACGAGGATGTTCACATCGTAGTTCTTCATCAGCTTAAGGACATGTTTCCCTATCATCCCCAGGGAGACCAGTCCCACCGTGGAACCGTAAGCCCCGTGTATGGTCGTCCCTCCCTGGCTGAAATCTTCCCGGCATCCTCCGGCCAGGCGGGACATGAAGAATGGCGCCTGTTTAAGACCAAGGATCAGGCCGGCGGCACAGAACTCCGCCACCGGGACGGCATTGGCCGCATAGGAACTGGTTATGGTTATCCCTCTCTCCCAGAAAGCCTCGGTCATGAAGCCCCTCAGGGAGCCGGCGCCGTAGAATACCGCTTCAAGCCGGGGGGCGTGGGAAAGGAACTCCTCATCCATGGTGACCATGCCCCAGCCGGAGAAGATGATTTCCGTCTCTTCGAGAAGGGGGTAATTCCTTTTAATGGAATCGGAAGTCTGCGGTTCTCCGATAATTTCAACCATATCTTCAATCTGTTTCCATTCTTCGGGGCCGTAGATTTTTTCTAAGGCCGAATCGTCTAAAAGGAACAGGGATTTTTTCTTCATAATGCCTCCCGACTCTTACGTAAGAGATAGGATATCATAGGTCCGGTTATCTGTCAAAACAAACACTTAATGTTCCTATTCTTTGACATCAATGCGTTCCTAGACCGCTTTTTTATTTATCGGATTCAGAAGAGTTCTCTTCCAGTGAGCTTTCTGAAAATCCGTAAGATGCTCTATAAAATCCTCTTCTCTTTTTCTACATCCATGGAAAACCTCGTTAATTATCGCCCTGTTTTTTTCCGGTGTAAAACCGGCAGCATGACTATGTGTAAGATATTTTCTGTTCCTTTTATTTATTCGAAAAGGTTTAAGGAAATTATGCCAGAAGCAGTAGCAGGAAAATCTGTCCATACTGTTATTCATATTTCTTCCAAACTGAACCGTCTCCCGTATATATTCGGCTAAATCCTTTCTTATCTGTCTGTCTATATAGTTGCAGGGGAATAATTTGTTTTGATAATTCCGTTCTATTCGGGAGTTCGTCCTTCTGTGGCGTATTTTGGCTGAAAGAAATTCGTATTGTTCAAACTGATAACGATAGATAGGATGTTCATCCGTATCAAGAATAACAGAGGGCAAGGAAGATTTTTCTGATTTTTCCGAAAGAAAGCGAAGTATCTCCCTGAAACTCCGGGAGGCAGCTCCCTTCTCAAACAAGGCTGACTCATAGAGTTCTGATTTCCTTTTTTTCTGTTCTTCTGTGCAGGCTCCCTTACGCTTAAAGTGGTAGGCATTGAAGGTGTAGATAAATTGGGATCGTTGACCAGCCAGGATATTTACATTGGTCGGGAAATACTGGGAGAGGATGAAATTTTCCAACCCGTCGGCGGCCACCGATTCACTGAGCTCCAAATCATGGATTTCCTTAGGACATACAGAAATTATTCTTTTCGACAGACGTTGAATGCGGTTCGTGATGATACTGGGTGAGGAATGCATGGCCCGTGCCATATCTCTGATGCCTGAACCGCTGACAAGATGGTTCAGAAGGGTGGGGTAAGAAAGCTTCTTGTGAACATAATGGTCTATTGTGAAATAAGATAGAGAGAATGTGGATAAACAGTCCTTGCATTGATAACGTTGAACCATGCCATCCCTCTTTGTTTTTACAAAGCCCTTCTTACGTATCCAGGAATTGCTTTCAGTTGTATGAGGATGATTAACGCACTTCGGATTAGGGCAGTATATCTGATTGGACAATGTGAACCTCCTTCTTTCAAGTCACTAATAGAAGGGAGGATTTTTTGAGTAGAAAACCCGATATTTCAGAAAATTATGTCAAATCTTTGTGACATTAACAAAATTGTTCGTGCCGGAAAAAACTTATTGTGATTTAATAGTAATATGTCGCGGAAGTACCGATATCGAATCCTTGAAGAGGATCTCTCTGAAAAAATCCGGAAGAAGGAGCTGGCTCCCCACGATTCTCTCCCTTCCTATGCAGAGCTCAGGGACAGATACGGTTATTCTATCGCCACAGTCACCAGGGCCTTTGATTCCATGGAAAAGCAGGGACTGATCTATTCGGTTCACGGAAAGGGAACCTTCGTCTCTCCCCCCGTACGAAGCCGGAAGATTCTCATCCTTTATCCCGGAGACGGTTTTTACCGCGAATCGGCTCTCTTCCTCGACGGGGCCCAGAAGTATCTCTTTCAGAACAACCGCTCCTATCTGCCGGTGCTGCTGCCCCTTTCCCTTTTTATGGAGGATCCGGACAGTCTGACAATTTCCTATCCCGATATAAAGGGAATTATCATATTCAGGGATTTCCCTTCCTATCTCCGCCTGAAGGAGATGCTTGGCGGGCGGGATATATCCCTCCTTTTCTACGGTTCCTCCTCCTACCGTCCCCCGCGGGAAGGGAATACCTGGCTGTATGATGAACAGGAAATCGCCTCTCTGGCGGCGGATTATCTTTACAAACGGGGGTACCGGGAAGCGGGCGGTGTGATATACAACGGGGAGGGCCTGGGAAAATACCGCTTTGAAGCTTTCCGTCGGGAAGCGGGCAAAAGGGGCGTGATCGTCCGGGATGACTATGTGTATGAAGGGCCCGACAAGCCTCTGCTGATTGCCCGATGGCTGGGAGAAAGGCATTGGGACGGTCTTCCCCTTTATGTTCCCATGGGGAGGGACCTTTTCTCCTTCTATCATCACATCCTCCGCTTTCCCCTGGCCATGCCGTCTGAAACGGGTCTCCTGGGCGTTGACAGGACGGAACTGGCCGACCTTTCCCGGGGGGCTCCGGCCTATCTCGATCTTCCCACCTCCCGGGACGGCCGCGGCTGCGCCGGGTCTCTGATCGATCTGATAGAAAAGAACATTGATTCAATCCGGGGAACCAGTCCGGTTCAGGTCATTCCCGGCGATACGCTCAGATAAAGGCACCTTTCTCCGGGGAAGTTCATCGATTCTTAACGGTTTTACTTGCTATTTTATCGTAATTTCTATACTTTTTTCTCTTATACAAGCCTATGTTTAAACGAATAAGGAGTGAAACCATGGAAATGCATTTGTACAACACGGACGGCCGTGAGTCTCAAGTTTTTAAACCGATTCAGGAAGGAAAGGCCGGTCTGTACTGCTGCGGACCCACGGTATACAACTACGCCCATATCGGCAATATGCGCCCCTATACGATTCAAGACGTTCTCAAGAGAGCTCTGACCTATTTCGGTTATGATGTGACCCATGTCATGAACATCACCGATGTGGGCCACCTGACCGACGACGGAGACGAAGGGGAAGACAAGATGATTAAGGCGGCCCGTGAAAAGGGCATGTCCGTATGGGATATCGCCCGCTTCTTCGAGGACGCCTTCTGGAAAGATCTGGAACGGCTCAATATTTCCCGCCCTACCGTCAGCTGCCGGGCCACCGACCATATCGAGGATATGATAGGAATGGTCAAAACCCTGGAAGAGAAGGGCTACACCTATATTTCGGGGGGCAATGTCTATTTCGATACGTCAAAGTTTCCCGAATACGGAAAAATGGCCCTTCTGGACAGACAGGAACTGAAGGAGGGAGCCCGGGTCGGCGTGGACGACAACAAAAGGAACTACTCCGACTTTGTCCTCTGGTTTACCAACAGCAAGTTCGAGAATCAGGCTATGGTCTGGGACTCCCCCTGGGGCAAGGGGTATCCGGGGTGGCACATCGAGTGTTCCGCCATGAGTACCAAATATCTGGGCAAGCAGTTCGATATCCACTGCGGCGGTATCGACCATGTTCCGATCCATCATACCAACGAGATCGCCCAGAGCGAGGCGGCCAACGGCTGCCGATGGGTCAATTACTGGGTACACAACGAATTCCTTCTCATGAAAACAGGCAAAATGTCCAAGAGTAAGGGGAACTTCCTCACCGTACAGAGTCTGGTCGATGAGGGTTATGACGCCCTGGATTACCGTTATCTCCTTCTGGGGGGCCACTACCGCTCCCAGCTCGTTTTCTCCTGGGAATCCCTGGATGCGGCCCGTTCCGCCAGGGAGTCGCTGGTTCGAAAGGTAAAGGCCCTTCTTCAGGAGGGCGAAGCGGACAGGGAACTGGGGGATAAGGCACAGGCTTATATGAACGCCTTTGAAGAGCACCTGGCCGATGATCTCAATACACCCCGTTGTCTGGCGGATATGTGGAGCCTTCTTAAGGATAAGGAGCTGAGCTCCTCCCAGAAGCTGGCTCTCCTTTTCCGAATGGACAGTCTGCTGGGATTGAATCTGGAAGAGTCGGCCGGGGCCGAAGAAGAGACAGCGGAACTGGACGGCGATGTGGAAGCTCTGATTGATGAGAGAAATCAGGCCCGGAAGGAGAAAAACTTTGCCCGTTCCGATGAGATCCGCGATGAACTCCTGGCCCGGGGAATCCGGATTGTCGATACACCTCAGGGAACAACCTGGGAAAAAGTGTAACCATATTTCTCGGAGATTGTTTACTTAAATGAGAGGAAAAAAAGACAGGCAGACTATTTTCCGCGAGGTCTATGATGAGAATATTACTCTTCTAATAAGAATCGCCTCGCGAATCACCGGCTCCGTTGAAGCCGGGGAAGATGTCTGCCAGGAAGCTTTTTTTCGTTATTATGAGAGAATCGGCTCCGTCCCCGAAGGAACGGAAGCCCGTTACTGGCTTATAAGGGTGGTGAAAAATCTCTCTCTGAATTACGGAAAGCGTAAGGAAAGGGAGCGCAACGCCTATTGGAAGCTGGGGCGGGAGCCTGAAGTGGAGCAGACCAATGAAGGGGAGGAGAAAATCCTCCTTGAGGAGAGCCGCGATGCGGTGCGAGCTGCCCTGGACAGACTGCCGGCGAAATACCGGATTGTTCTGATTCTGAAGGAATATGAGAAAATGAGTTATAAGGAGATTGGAGAATCTTTGAAATTGTCCGAATCCAACGTAAAAGTCCGGGTTTTTCGGGCCCGGGAACAGCTTTCCAAAATATTGACCAAAGGAGATTATCATGTGCCCCGATAAAGCTCTTCTGTCAGCCTGGTATGACGGTGAGGTGGAATCCCCCTGGAATGAGGAATTGGATAAGCATGTAGAACAGTGCGAACACTGCTCCGCCCTTGTTGATGAACTGGAGAATCTCTCTCTGTTTCTGCAAAATGACGATATCGTGCTTTCCCGTTACAAAAAAAGGGAGATTTACCGGCAGGTCATGCATCAGCACCGGAGAAAAAGCATACTGCCCGTCTGGCAGAAATCGGTTCCCTGGCCGGCCGCTGCCGCCGCGGCGGTGATCCTGGGAATCGCTCTGGTATTTCCCTCTTTTTCCCATACGGGAAGGCCTGTCAGCGAACAGATCGCCCTTTCCGAGGAATCGGACCTGACCGCCATGGAGGAACTGATACCGATCATGCTTCCCCCCGAGCAGTCCCTTTCCTATTACGGCGATTCTCAGCTTCTGAAAACCGCCAGTTTTGAAAGGATCGCCCAATGAGAAGGGGGGCGGTTCTGGCAGGGGCGTTCCTCATCTTCCTTATACCCCTGTACGGAGAGGATTATATCCTGGAAGTGAAAGTCAATACGCTCAACGGACTGGGTCAGCCCGTATGGAGCAATACCTTTGAGAGAACCCTCTCCGCCGATGAAAGTGAATCCTTTCTGTTCTCCGCATCCAACGGTTCCCTGAAGGTCACACTTTCCCTCCATCCCATAGGGGACGATGAGCTTCTGCTCGTAGCGGGAAGCAGCTTTCAGCTGAACGGCGGCGATTCTTCTCCCTCCGTTTCTGCCAATTTGAAATCCATTTCCTTGAAAAAAGGTGAAAAAGTAGTATACTATCCCCTCGGAAAGAATGACGAAAACAAGGAAGGGGGGACCCTCTTTTCCATGGAGTTGACTGTAAATCCCCTGGAAGAAGAGAATATCTGAAATTTATGCCCAAACGAAATCTTCTCATAATGTCTCTGCTTTTACTGCTGTCGGTGGCGGCATTTTTTATATTTTCCATGATGAACCGCCGGCCGCCCCGGCTTGATGAACTGAGCAAGCTGCTCTCCGAGCCGGGTGACCGCATTGAAATCACCGGACGTCGTTTCGGCAATGACCGGGCCCTCTCCGAAGTGTATTTTGACGACCGGCAGCTGAATCTCTCCCATATCGAGACCTGGAGCGACGGGACCGTGACAATTCTGGTACCCCCCTTCAGTAATTCAGCTCTGGTGACAGTCGAGACCGAACACGGCAGAAGCAACCCCCTTGTTCTGTATAATGTCAACGATTTCCCCAGCTTCTCACTGGAACCCTTTCTCCCCGAACTGCCCTATATCGAGTTTATCGATCCCAGCGAAGGAGGGAGCGGAACCCTTGTTACCATCGAGGGATCGAATTTCGGCGATAACCGGCGGAACAGCACCATTATGATCAACGGAAAGAAGGATAACCATCTGGCATTTTTCGATACCCCCCGGCCGAAGGATTTCATCACCCTTTCGTCAGAGGACTACGTCAGCTGGAACATGAACCGTATCGCCTTCTATGTTCCCGAAGGAGTGGAATCGGGGTTTTTGTATATTAATACCGACCGCGGATACAGTAATCCCATCTATTTCGACGTCGTCGAGCGGGGAGGAGTCGCCGGGCGAGAGAATCCCGTGCGTTACCAGTTTCTCCAGTCTGTGGAGATAGACCGGGTGGGCGCGTGGGAGGACAATACTCTCTTTCTCTGGATGCCCCAGCCTCCCGAGGACGGCCATCAGAGGAATATTTCCCTCCTCTCCGAGTCGGCCGATCCCTTTCTGACACGGGAGAATCAGACACTTTACCGATTTGACGAGCTATTTTCGGGCCAGTCCCTGAAACTGTCCCGCCAGTTTGTTGCCGATCTTTACGACAGAAGAATTGTCTGTGATCCCCCGTCAATCCCCCTTGAATATGACCGGAACCGCGTCCTCTACGGGGAATATACGGCGGATAAACCCGAGTATGGCCTTGCCGACCGGACCCTCAGGAATAGGGCGGCCTACGCAGCCGGCGGTTATAGAAATCCTTACAGCAAGGCAAAGGCCATCTACGATTTCCTGGTCAGCCGTATCAGCTGGCAGGAGGAGAGCACCGGTGGAACGGCCCTCGATGTTGTTGACGGAAGGGTGGGGAACGCGGCCGATTACGCCCGGGCCCTGACGGCCCTATTCCGGTCCCAGGGACTGCCCGCCCGGGAAGTCAGGGGCGTTCTCATTGATCGGGAGAGCGGAGCTGTCCGTTCCCACGCCTGGGTCGAGATCTATTTTGAAAGGACAGGATGGTTCCCCTGTGACCCCGCCCTGGCCGACGGAGCCTGGGAGATGGAAGGCTACGACAGTGATTACTACTGGGGCGGGGTGACAAACGGGCACCTGGCATTTTCCCGGGGAGAAGTGGACTGCGGGGAACTTGACGACAGAACTGTCAGAAAAAAGTGGAATGATCACTACAGCAACCAGACGGTACACGAAGAGAAGCTGGGGAACATCGCCTACTACCGCAGCCGCTGGCCCCTTCCCGAAATCGTTGACATCACCGTCCTGGGGGAAGAAAAAAAATCTTCCGATTGACAGAGGGCAAGTCAAAAAATATAATAGGTATATAAGCCTGGAGGAGTCACACTTTGCAGCTCATGAAATTCAACAAGGGTGCCTATATCGTTGTTGAAGGAAAGATGGCAGATAATCTTTATATTCTCAGGTCCGGAACTGTAGAACTTCAAAGGGATATTGCGGTAGGCGATGGAGAGTCGGATCGTTCCGTTCTTAAACCGGGAGATCTGTTCGGGGTCGTCTCGGCTCTTTCCGAGCATTTTCATATCGATACAGCCGTAGCGGTGACCGATTGCGAGATCATCGCCATCAAGGCTGCCGAGTACACGGCGATAATTCAGAAAAAGAGCGATGTGGCCTTGAAAATCATCAACGGCTTTTCCGAAAGGCTCAGGAATCTTGATGAAGCCCTGACGCGCATCACCTTTAAAAAAACCGCAGAGATTGATAAAAACCATCTGGTCATCGTAGCCGATTACTACGCCAAGCAGAATAAGTACAACCAGGCCTATTACGCCTACCACCGGTATATTCAGACATGTCCCGAAGGGGAGGGTGTCGCCCATGCCCGGCAGACAATGAGTAAGATAAAGCCCTATCAGAAAGCTGTTTATCTTGATTCCAACGGAGAGGATTTTATCCGGACCTATCCCGATAACACCATGATTTTCAGCGAGGGCGAGGATGGCTCCGAGCTTTTTATCATCCAGTCGGGCAGCGTGAAAATTACGAAAATCGTCAACGATAATGAAGTTCTGCTGGCCACTCTGAAGCCCGGTGATATCTTCGGAGAAATGGCTCTTTTGAACAATGAGCCCCGGTCGGCCTCGGCCATCTCCGGCGGGGAAACTAAGATGATGGCGGTTAATAAGAAGAATTTTGTGAAAATGGTTCAGCAGGAACCTAAGATGACCACCCGTCTGACAACTCTTCTGGCCGAGAGAATCTGGGCTCTCTATAAACAGCTGGCCAATGCCCTCATTGAGGAGCCCGCGGCGAAAATGACCGATGCCCTGTTGATTGAGCTTGAGAAAAACCGGGTGAAATTCACACCCAAACTCAGTCACACCTTTGCTTTGGGGCCGGAGGATCTCATTAAAATGGTGGGCCTTCAGAATGCGGAGGGTCGTCCGGCTCTGGAAAAGCTGATGAACGAATGTAAAATGAGTATTCTGGAAAACCGGCTTCACACCGATGACGTTATGGAAATCAAGAAGAATGCCGATTACTACCGTAAAATGGCATTACGGAAGAAACAGAGGGAAGCCTCACGACGCTGACAGGGAGCTCCGGCTTTCAGTAACGCGGGAAAGCCGATGCGGTTCCCATCATCTTTAAAATAAAATCTTCTCCCCTGCTTTCGGCGCTGAACCAGCACTGGGTAAGATCATCCGCTGCCAGGGGGGTAACCAGAATTCCTCTTCCCGACAACTGCCTGAGAAGCTGATTGGGCACTTCCTCCCTGGGGTTAAGGCAGAGAATGAAATCAAAGGGGGCCATGGATATCCAGCTGTTCAGGTTGTTCAATTCCTTTTTCAGACTGTAAGCCGAAGAAGTTCTGCCGTTCGGATCAATAAGGAACACTTCCATTCCAGCCCTTGAGAGAGCCGTGGCGCAATAGGAGCCTTCTTCACCCACGATTAATACCCGGAAATCCTCCTGAAGTCCCGCCTTGGAAAGAAGGGTTATCAGAGTGGAGGGTGACAGGGCGGACACACCCTTGCGGAGGGGAATGTCCACGGGAATATCAGCCATATCCTTGAACCGTTCGGGGAGAAATGGCGATCTGTCCGTCAGAGAGAAGCCCTGGATGAGAAAATTATCCCTGTCCAGCCCGGTGATTTCTTCCATTTTTTCAGCGAAATCATCCGTCTGTCCGTAGAGGGCCGATAGGGATAATGCCAGAAACAGGATAAGAAAGGATCTCATTTCTATTCCAGGGTAAAAAGAAAGGCGTCTTCCCCGTCATAACGGGAGGTGGCCTTAAGTTCATTATAATCGTTCTGAAGGGTGGAGTATCCTTCGAAAACATATCCTCCGATGGAACCGGTAAGAGATACGGTGAGTCCCAGATCGGCCTGGCTTTCGGGGAGCCGTGAGGGAAGGGCGCCGGAATAATACTCCCTGGTATAGGGGAGTTCATTGGCTTTTATGTCGATCCAAAGATCCACGGGAGGGACGATGGAATCCCATGCCTCATTATAAGTATCCCGGCATATGGTCAGAAAAAATGTTTTTCCCCGTATGGTAAAGGGTACGGCGTTGTCTATGTCGCCCCGGTCAAGGCCGACGGCATTTATCTCTATATCACCCAGAAAAACTTTGTCCTGCGTATGGTAAAGGGCGCCTTCGGGACCGTAAATCAGGGCCCTGTTGTAGATTTTATCCCCTTCCACGGCGTAGTAGGTGCCTGCCAGGATGTACTTCCCGTATTTCCTGGCCAGACGGCCCCATTCCCTGTCAAGGAACTCCCGCACTTTGGGTTCGGTCCGGGTTATCTCTTCCCTGCTGAGGCTGTTGATAAAAAGATAGCCTGCATAAACAGAGGTGTATTCGGGAAAGATGATGAAATCCGCCTCATCGAGGCGGATGATCTTATCCTCAATGGCCTGGCGGAACGCTTCACCCGACGAGTATATCTGGGGAGAAACCTCAAATTGGACCGCTCCGATAACCAGGGGATCCTTTTCCAGATCCCCCGTAGCCATGGAGAAAAGGGAAGTCAGCCGGAAGAGCAGCACTCCCCCTATGAAGAACACGTACCTAGGAAAGGGCAAGTTTGATTTTCTCCATAGCCTTGATGACCTTATCACGGTCGTTGAAGGCGCTTATGCGAAAGTAACCTTCCCCGCATTTTCCGAAACCGCTGCCCGGAGTAATGACAACGCCGGCCTTGCTGAGCAGAAGATCAAAGGCTTCCCAGGAGTCCATGCCGCTGTTGACCCAGATATAGGGAGAGTTGATTCCTCCCACGCAGCTGTAACCCAGGGATTCCATTCCTTCCCGGATAATCTTGGCATTTTCCAGGTAGTAATCGGTCAGTTCCTTAACCTGGGCTTTTCCCTCTTCGGAATAAACGGCGGCGGCCGCTTTCTGAACGGGATAGGAGGTTCCGTTGAATTTCGTTGTATGCCGTCTGTTCCACAGGGGTTTCAGAGCACGGGCATTACCTTTTTTATCGTAAACGGTACAGTCATCGGTGAGAACGATGTAGCCGCAGCGGGTACCGGTAAAACCGGCGTTCTTGGAAAAGCTCCGGAATTCCACGGCACATTTGCGGGCGCCTTCGATCTCAAAGATGGAATGGGGCAGAGAGTCGTCCCGGATAAAGGAAACATAGGCGGCATCGAAAAGGATGAGAGCCTTGTTGGCCAGGGCCCAGTCCACCCAGCTTTTCAACTGTTCCTTCGTCGCGTTGGCTCCGGTGGGGTTATTGGGGAAGCAGAGGTAGACAAGATCGGCTTTCAGATCGTCGGAAGGAAGGGGAACAAAACCGTTCTCTTCGGTGCTTTCCAGGTAAACGAGGCCTTCGTACCGGCCGTCCTCCGATTGACCTGTTCTTCCCGCCATGACATTGGTGTCCACGTATACGGGATATACCGGATCGGGAACGGCAACGACGGCATCGGCGGCAAAGAGCTCCTGGAAATTACCCGTATCGCATTTGGCGCCGTCGCTTACGAAAACGTCTCCGGCAGCAATATCGCAGCCGCGGCTGGCAAAATCCCCTTCGGCAATAGCTTTTCTCAGGAATTCGTACCCCTGTTCAGGACCGTAACCCTTGAATGTGTCGCTTTTAGCCATATCGTCCACGCCTTCATGGAACGCTTTAATGACGGCGGCAGGAAGGGGGCGCGTTACATCACCGATTCCCAGTTTGATCAGCTCCCGTTCCGGATTCTCTTCCTGGAACTGGGCTACCTTCTTGGCAATATTGCTGAACAGGTAGGATGCCTGCAGCTTGTCGTAATTTTCGTTAACTCTAATCATAGTAAGGGTATTTTAGTGAAATATAAAAATCCTGACAAGTAGTTGATTCCAGTCCATTACAAAACTGTAACTTCACAAGATTTTCAATCTTTGTTATTCTGAAAAACCGAAAATAACATACAGAAAAGCCGGTATATTTTTATTCCGCCTATGGAAAAATTCAGGGGCTTTTACATGGATGCCTGACGTTTCAGGAATGGCATCGGAAAGCTCCGGCCGGCCGCTAACTGCTGAGAGGTCAATATGGAACGCTTGAATGAGACCGAACTGTCAAGGCACAGCGAAATTCTCGGAAAAATCAAAAGTGAAATGGAGAAAGTTATTGTCGGTCAGGAAGAGCTGATCGAACGGCTTCTCATTTCCCTCGTCTGTAATCAGCATGTGCTGATTGAAGGGGTGCCGGGGCTGGCCAAGACTCTAACCGTCAATACTCTGGCCGGTGTGATTTCCGGTGATTTCAAAAGGGTGCAGTTCACTCCCGATCTGCTGCCGGCCGATCTGCTCGGAACGCTGATCTTTAATCCCCGGGAAGGAGACTTCACCACAAAGAAGGGCCCCCTTTTCGCCAATATTATCCTGGCCGATGAGATCAACCGTGCTCCCGCCAAGGTACAGAGCGCTCTGCTTGAAGCCATGCAGGAGAGGCAGATCACCATCGGGGACAGTACTTTCCCTCTGCCCGATCCCTTCATGGTCATGGCCACTCAGAACCCGATAGAGCAGGAGGGGACCTATCCCCTGCCCGAAGCCCAGGTTGACCGGTTCATGATGAAAGTGAAAGTCGGGTATCCCAAAAGGGATGAGGAACTGGCCATCCTCAGAGCCCAGGGGAAGAACCGGGTGGACAACTCGGTGAATGCGATTATCAGGCCGGAGGATATTCTGATCCTGAGAGATGCCCTCGACCGTGTCTATCTCGACAGCCGTGTGGAGGAGTATATCGTCGACCTGGTACAGGCCACGCGGGATCCCGCCTCCTACGGCATGGAGGAGCTGACCGATCTTATCCGCTGCGGCGCCTCTCCCCGTGCCGCCATCTATCTGACTCTGGCCGCCCGGGGATATGCCCTTGTGAACGGCCGCTCCTACGTGACCCCTCAGGATGTGAAATCCATCGGTATGGATGTTCTCCGTCACAGGGTCATCATCAGCTACGAGGCCGAGGCGGAAGAGAAGTCCTCCGAGGAGATCGTCGCCTCTATTTTTGACCATCTGGAGGTTCCTTAAGGGGGGGAGTCCGGAATGGAACGAGAACTAATCAAAAAACTCCGCCGCATTGAGATCGTTACCGGACGGCGGGTAAACTCCACCTTCGCCGGAGAGTATCAGAGCGCCTTCAAGGGAAAGGGAATGGAGTTCGAAGAGGTGCGCCTCTACCAGCCGGGGGACGATATCCGCGACATAGACTGGAACGTGACCGCCCGATCGGGCGAGCCCCATATAAAGCGCTTCCGCGAGGAGAGGGAACTGACCGTTTACCTCCTGGTGGACTTTTCCGAATCGGGCCTGTTCGGTTCGACGGGAAAGGCGAAAAGGGAGACCGCCGCCGAACTGGCCGCCGTACTCGCCTTTTCCGCCATAAGAAATAATGACAGGGTGGGGCTTATCGGCTATACCGACAGAGTCGAGCTTTTCGTTCCCGCCGCCAAAGGCTCCCGCCATGCCCTGCGAATCATCAGGGATGTTCTGGGGCATAAGCCCGAAGGACGGGGTACCTCCCTTAACTGCGCTCTGGAATATCTGGGCAAGGTCCAGCAGAAAACGGCTGTGGTCTTCATGATTTCCGACTTCTACGACAGTCATTACGAAAAGAGGCTCTCCCCCCTGGCTCTGAAGCATGACATGACCGCCATGGTTCTGACGGACAGGAGAGAACGGGAACTGCCCCGGGCGGGTCTGATCTCCCTTATCGAGAGAGAGACCGGGCGCCGCCGCATCGTGGACAGCGGGTCGGAAAAGGTTCGGCGCCAGTGGGCCGCTCAAAGCAGGGAGCGTCTGGATAAACTGACCCGTACCATGGCCGGCAAGGGGATCCCTCTGGTCGATCTGGATAGCTCGGGAGACTGGATAAAGGACCTGAGCCTCTATTTCCTGAAAAAACAAAACGGAGCTGTGGAATGAGAAAAATATTCCTTGTTTTGACCGTTCTCTCCCTTTTCTCCTGTTCCGGGCATGATACTTCTCTGAATCAGAAAATACGGGGAGAGGGGAACAGAAGTCTTTCCCTGAGCGCCGGGCCGGAAGAAGTCTGGGTGGGTGTTCCCTTCACCGTGGAACTGCGCATGAAAGGCGAGAAGGACGATGATGTACTTTTCCCCGCAATAGAACAGGATTTTCTCCCCGAAGGACTCCAGCTGCGGGAGTGCCGGGTCGACGATAATCTGCTTACCCTGACTGTCGCCGCGGAAAAATCCGGCGCCTATGCCATCCCCCCCCTGAATGTTCTGTTTGACAACGGCAGCGGCGGGGTGGAACTGCTCACCCGTCCCGTGGAATTCGAAGTGGTTTCCCTGGCCGGAGAGGGTCAGGAGGAGATGGCCGATATAACCCCGGCTCTTTCTATCGGATTTCTGACACGGGGACAGATCGCCCTTGCCGCGGGACTGATTATCCTGATGGGCCTGTTTCTGTTCTGGCTTCTCTACTGGCGCAGGAGGGTGAAAGTTATCCCCCCCGAACCAGTCTGGACTATCCTGGAGAGAGAGATCGGCCTGTTGCAGAGTGACGCTTCCCTTCTTGAAGGGGAGGGGGACGAGTTCTATGACCGTTCCGTTTCTCTGGTGAAGAAAGCCCTGGACGGGGTTTACGGAGAAAAAACCGGGGAGAGAACCCGGGAGGAGTTTATGGCAGATCTGCTCCATTCCTCCCGTTACGAGGGAGATCTCAAAGCCTGGTTTGTCGCCTTTTTTGAAAGGGCCGATATGGTCCGATTCGCCAGAACGGGCTTTTCCCGCGATACGGCGCTGAGAGATCTGGACGAAGCAGTCCGCTTTGCGCACCGGGCCGCCGAACAGGCCCGAGGCGAAGGGGAGGGGAAATCATGATTTTCCATTCACCCCAGGCCTTCCTTTTGCTTCTGCTGATTCCCCTCCTTGTCTATCTCAAACTGAAAAGTTCCGGAAGGGGATATGCCTTTCCCTCCTTTGACATGCTGTCGGGAGAAAGAAAAACGTGGCGCGAAAGATTGGTTTACCTTCCCGAGGTTTTCCTGCTTCTCGCCCTGTTTTTCTTCATCATAGCCCTGGCCCGTCCCCAGAGGGGATTTTCCGAAGAGAGGCAGGTCACGAACGGAATCGCCGTCGAAATGGTGGTTGACCGTTCGGGCAGTATGGGGGCCCAGGTGGATAACAGCCGGAACCGGCTGGACGTGGTCAAGGATATCTTCAAGGAGTTCGTGGGCGGCCGGCCCGACGATATGATCGGCCTGATCTCCTTCGCCCGTTATGCCGATACCCATGCTCCCCTGACTCTGGCCCACGATGTCCTGCCGAAATTCATCGATACCATTTCCCTTGTTACCGAGGAGTCGGAAGACGGGACGGCTATCGGTGACGCCCTGGCCCTCGGTGCGGCCCGGCTTCATACGGCGCGCGAGGAGGAGGGGTACGATATCAAGAGCCGCATCATCATCCTGCTGACGGACGGAGTGAACAATACAGGGCGGAGGACGCCGGAGGAAGCGGCGGAACTGGCCGCCGGATGGGGCATCAAGGTGTATACCATCGGATTCAGCCAGCCCACCGTGATCGGTCAGCTGCTGGGAACGGGGCGGTTTAATGTGGATGAGGCGTCCTTGAAGAATATCGCTGAGAAGACGGGGGGGCAATACTTCCGCGCCGGCGATGAAAAAAGTCTGGGAGACGTTATCGGCGAGATAGACAAACTGGAAAAATCAGAAGTGGAAGCCTATTCCTACCGGCAGTATCGGGAAGTTTTTCTTCCTTTTGCTCTGACCGGTCTGATCTTTCTCATTCTTTACGGCGTTCTTTCCGCCACACTGTTCAGGAGACTGGAAGTATGATTTTTTTAAAAAACCAGTCCCTCATGCCCCTTATCTGGCTGCTTTTGGGACTTATCCCCCTTCTGGTGGGAGAATATTATCTGCGACGGAGACAGGAGCGGCAGTTCCTGGAGGGCCGATCGGACAATGTACTTCTGAGAAGGGACCAGATCAAGCGTTCCCTCTATCTTTTTCTGGCCTGTCTTTTCGCTCTGGCCGCCATACTCAGGCCTTCCTGGAATCCCACTGTGAGAATTGTGGAGAGTAAAGGGCGCGATGTCGTATTCCTTCTGGATGTGAGCCGGAGCATGACGGCTTCGGATGTGGCTCCTTCCCGTCTGGAGAGGGCCAAGCTGGAGATTTCCGAGACGGCTCAGGCCATCGAGGGCGACCGGGTGGCTCTGGTGGCCTTTGCCGGAAACAGCGTGGTGAAATGTCCCCTCACAACGGATTACGGATTTTTCTCCCTAGCTTTGGAGGATATCTCCGTTAACAGCGTTTCCCGGGGCGGTTCGCAGCTGGGCGATGCCCTGCGCATGGTGGACAGTCAGGTTTTTGACGACCAGACCAGGGAAGAGAGGGATATTATCCTTATCACCGACGGGGAAGATCAGGAATCCTTTCCCGTGGAAGCGGCCCGAAGTCTGGGAGAGCAGGGCATCAGGCTGATTATTATCGGCCTGGGTGATGATGTCCAGGGTGCCCGTGTTGTTGACGGGGAAGGGCAGTACCTGACCTATGAGGGACAGGAAGTCTGGTCCCGCATGGACGGGGAAATCCTCAGGCAGATGGCCGCCGCCACGCCGGGGGGGACCTATGTTCCGGCGGGAGTGGCGAACTTTTCCCTTCCCCGCATCTACCGCAGCCTGGTCGGGAACAGCGCCAAAGAGAGTACCGGAGAGGAAGAGAGCCTCGTTTATGAGGAAAAGTATCAGTTTTTTCTGGCCCTGGCCGTTATTTTCCTCCTTTTGGAGGCTCTGCGAATTATCGGTCCTGTGGATTGGCGCAGGGACATTTTCGGTAAACTGGCCCGGAAGAGTACGGCCCTTTCTCCTTCTCTCCTGTTTTTTATTCCCCTCCTGGGTTTGATGTTCTCCTTTCCTCTTCACGGAGAGGGACGGGCCGATCTTTTCAGCCGGGGGGAAGAGGCATTCAGTACGGGAGACTGGGACTCCTTCAACAGTGTCTATGACAAATTGAAGGAGAAGGGGGCTTCGGAAGGGAAAATCGCCTATAATCAGGGGCGGTCTCTCTACCGGCAGGGCGATTACACCGGGGCGGCCGGTGCCTTCGGGGACGCCGCCTCCCGGCTTGACAGGAAAAAGGCTTCCCGGGCCTTGTTCAACCGGGGAAATGCCCTGATGAAAGGAGCCGAAGCCGATCCTTCCGGGGCGGCGCAGATGACATCCCAGGCCCGTGAGGCCTATGAGCGGGCCCTGGAACTGGATCCGGGATTCGAGGATGCCGCCCGGAATCTGGAGCTGCTTCTGAAAAACCAGGAGAACAACCCCCCGAATCAGCAGGGTGATTCGGATCAATCCGATGGCAAGGGAAATGATCAGAGCGGTGACGGTCAGCAGGGGGATCAGGGCAATCCGCAGGATCAGAGTGCTTCACAGAATCCCTCCGGTTCCCAGGACCCGCAGAATGCTTCTTCCTCCCGTGATAACGGGAATAGCAGTGACGATCAGACTCAGGGAAGCCCATCCCCCGATCAGCAGGCCGGCGGGGACAAGGGGGGCGGACAGGACTCCGAGGACGATCTGGCCCAGCAGATTCTTGATCAGGAGCAGGAGGACAGGGATGACCGCGATTCTACCCTCACCGTATCGGGAGGGATATATGATGTTGATAAGGACTGGTAAATGAGACGTTTTCATAAAAAAGCATATCTGCCTGCTCTCCTGTGGGTTGTACTGACCTTTCTCCTCTCGGCGCAGGACGTCAGAGTATCCATCAGCAGCAAGGAAGGATATGTCGGTCTTCCCCTTGATTATACTATTACCATCACCGACACGAAAAAAGCCGATGTCCCCCAGCTTGAGGGGTTTGACGGATTTGACATCGAATTCAAGGGACAGACCCAGTCCACCCAGGCCTTCAACTTTAACGGACAGAGATCCACCTCGATAACGGTGATGTTCAGCTGGGAACTGACGCCCCTGAGGGAAGGGACGCTGACGATACCCTCCATTCCGGTAAAACTGGAAAATCAGGTCTATCAAACCCCGGAGGGGCAAATTTCCGTTGTCCCTCCCCGGGAAGTGGAGGGGTACCGCCTGGTCCTAGAGGCGGAACAGGAGAAGGTCATCGTGGGACAGCCGGTAACGGTGAACATGGACTTTTACGTCTCTTCGGAAGTGGGAAATCTGAAATTTACCCTGCCCGGTGGGAAGCAGGGGAGCAGGGAGGGTGTGGATTTTACCATACTGGACAGTGAAATCCCCGATCAGAACTCCCACAATATCAGACAGATTCCCGTGGGAGACCGGGTCTTCTACGGCTATGTAGGCTCCCGTATGGAAGGAGGATCCCAGTATACCGTCCTGACCGTTCCTCTGGAGATAGTCCCCCTTCGCTCGGGAGAAATCGTCCTGGATAACGCCGCTGTCGCCTTCACCTCCCAGAGAGGCTCCTGGCCCCGCACCGTTTCGGAAGATCATGTCATCCCCTCCCGGGAGTGCAGACTGGCCGTGGGGAAACTGCCGGCCGAGATTGAAAACAGCGCCAACGGCATACTTCTGTCCCGGGGTGAGCTGAAGGCGGATGTAACCTTATCATCGCAGGAAGCCCGGCCGGGTGATCCTCTCACCCTCCGGATTGTTCTTTCTCCCCTTGATCATCCTGAGCTGTGTGAAATTCCCCCCCTGGCGGAGTTTACCGGTATAGAGAGTCATTTTTCCCTGCCCAAGGACAGGAGCCGGCCGAAGGCCGAGGGGGACAGTCTGATTATAACCCAGACAGTCAGGCCCGTCAGCGTGGCGGTAAGGGAGATCCCCTCCCTGGATTTTGTCTATTATGATCTGGATGAGGAAAGGGTAAAGCATCTTCAGACCGAGCCTATCCCCCTGGTCATGAGTTCCGCCGGAGACCTGTCCATGACCGATGTGGAGAGCTTTCAGAACTCCTCGGGCGGTGCAGCGGAACTGAGGGAGAATGACAGGGGAATACGGCAGAACAAATCCCTGGACAGGCTGTCCGCCGGAGACAGGCGGGGAACCTCATTCATGGCATCCGTACCCTATCGTCTTACGTTCTTTATCCCTCCCTTCCTTTTTTGTCTCTATCTTATGATTCTGCTTGCCCTTCATATTTTCACAAGGAGTCGGGAGAAGGCAAACAGCAACTCCCTGAGGCAACTGAAAAAATCCCTGGCCGCGGGAGAGGATTCCCTTATCGCCTATGAACGCTATATCAGACATCGCCTTTTCGGAGGCAGATCTTTCAAAAGGGGCGAACTGAAGGAGAAAGCGGAGGCCCTGGTACTGGAGAATCTGGAAGATGTCTATCTCCGCCTTGAGCAGGGCCGTTTCGGAGGGGGGACCGATACCGTGGGACATGAAGAGATTATCGATACCGCAGAGAGACTGGAGAAGAAATTATGAGAAAGATCGGCATCCTGCTTTTTTTCGCCGCCCGGTTTGTCCTCTTTTCGCAAACAGCCCAGGACCAGCTTCTGGCCGATGCGGATCAGGCATTCCGGGATAAAAAATACGTAGAGTCTGCCCTCCTATATCAGGAGGCGGCCGAAAGGGGAGCGGTGAATGGTGAACTTTATTACAACCAGGGGAACAGCTGGTTCATGGCGGGGGAGATACATAAGGCTCATCTCTCCTATCTGAAAGCGGAGTATCTCAAACCGGGAGACGGCGATATAAAACGGAATCTGAGCTTCATAAGAGCCCTGGGCGGAGAGGAGAAGGGGAGCAGCAGCAAGGGGGAGCTCCTCAGAGTCCTTTTTTTCTGGCATTACGACCTTTCCCTGCGTCTCAGAGCCCTGATGCTTCTTGTGGTAAACATCCTTTTCTGGCTCCTGCTGGCCTCTCTTGTCATTGTGAAAAGAAGGGGAAGGACCTTTCCTCTGTGGCCTGCCGTGGTGGCAGGACTGTTTTTATGTGCCTTGCTGATCTCCATCACGGTGAGCCGTCATAATCTGAATCACCACCCTGCCGGTGTTATCCTCGCGGAAACCGTGGCGAGAAAGGGTGACGGAGAATCCTTTGAAGAAGCATTCAACAGGCCCCTCGAAGGGGGAACGGAGTTCCGTTTGGAGGAAGACCGTTCCGGTTGGTACCGCATAGAGCTGGCAGACGGTTCGGAAGGGTGGATCGAAGAGGGCGATGCCGCCCTCGTCAGTTTTCCCTGACAGCGTCTTCCAGGAGGGCTCTCGTCAGTATCTCCGGCAGAACCACCGGTTCCCCGCCGGGGGGATAGTAAACGTAGAGAGGTACACCGGCCCGATGGAATTTCTGCAGCCACTCATTAATGACCGGATCGGGCAGGGTGAAATCCCCCTTCATATACACAATTCCCTTCTCTTCAAAAAGGGTTCTGCGAAAGTCTCTGTCAAGAACCGCCAGATGATTAGAACGGCAGGTGGCGCACCAGTCGGCGGAAAACTCCAGAAACAGAGGTTCTCCCTTCATGCGTAACTCTTCCACCCTATCCGGCGAAAACTCAATCCAGTCTCCGCCGGATGAATAACCGGTGCTCCCGATCTCCCCGGGATCGAGATTGACAAAAAGAAGGAATCCCGCCACGGCGGACAGAAGGGCCGCTCCATAAAGAAGAAACCGGGACCTCTTTCCCCTGCGCTGTCCCAGGCCGAAGAGCCAGGCGGACAGGGCCAGTATAAGGAAGAACCAGAGAATTCCGGAAAAGTTTCCTCCCAGCTGTCTCTGAAGAACCGACAGAAGATAAACCGAAGTTCCCGCCAGAAGAAATCCCATGACCTCCCTGAAACGGTTCATCCATTCCCCCGGTCTGGGCAGTTTGTTTACAAGGCCCGGATTAAGCCCCAGGAGAATAAAGGGAAGGGCAAGGCCCAGCCCTATAAGTATAAAGAAAACCAGGATAAGCCATCCGGGCTGCATAAAGGCGAAGCCCAGGGCGGAACCGAGAAGGGGCGCCGTACAGGGAGTCGCCAGTAGAACGGCCATGACTCCTGTGAAAAAGGACCCGCCGTATCCTCCCTGGCTTCCCGCGGCAGCCTGGCCGGCTTTCTGCGGCGGATTGATGAAATAAACCTCAAACAGGCTCAGGGAAAAGAGAAAGACCAGAGATGCCAGTATGAGGACGAAAAGGGGATTTTGAAATTGAAACCCCCAACCCAGTGCCGTACCCGAGGCTTTTATTGTTATCACGATGACGGCCAGGGCGGCCATGGACGCCAGAATCCCTCCGGCGTAGGAAAGACTGTTCAACAGGATTTTCCTGCGGCTGTCTCCGCTCTGTCCCACAAGATGGAGGGCTTTCAGGGATAGGACGGGAAGAACGCAGGGCATGATATTCAATATGATTCCGCCCAGAAAAGCAAAAAGAAGGAAAAGCCACAGAGAGCCGAACGATTCATTATCAGCCAGAAGGGAATTCTCTGATCTGACGGAGTCCAGTTCCACCGTAACCGGCCGGAAGCAGGTTCCTGTTTCATCGCAGAGCTGGTAAGACGCTTTGAGGGAAATACTCTCGGGTAGGTTCCCTCTCGAAGGGGACGATAGGGACGCCTGAAGAACGACCGTCCTCTCATAACCGTCAAAATCCCCATATGAACGGGCGGGAGGATACTGAATCTCGCCCAGAGAAAAGGGGAATTCCCCGTTGAGTGAAAAGGTGAAGAATGTTCTGTTATCTATCTGATGCAATCCCTCGGGAATCTCATAGCTGACAAGGATGGTTCCCTTTCCCTTATTATTCATATAAAAGGAGGAGGATACTTTTGCCTCCTGCGAGATAAGGGAAAGGGGAGAAAGGAGGGTTGCCAAAATGATAGATAGAAGCGCTTTTTTATATCTCATAAATTGAATATAGCGTGAAAAAATATTTTTTTCAAGATTTATTTTAAGACCTATTGACGAAAAATATCCCCTGTGTTATATTGCCATCAGCAATTAACAAGGGCGATTAGCTCAGTTGGGAGAGCGTCTGGTTTACACCCAGGATGTCGGCGGTTCGAGCCCGTCATCGCCCATACTTAATCCTTTTAATTGCAAAGGATTAGATTCAATATATGAAGACCGGTTTTCCTATGATTACCGGTCTTTTTATTTATAATTATCCCCTCTCTGTCATCAGCTGTTTATTCCTCTCCTCAGATTTTTTATTTTTTTGGGGAATAAAAATGAAATCCCGTGTTTTATATCGTATAGTAGATAGATAGAGGCTCATATGAAATTCGTTAAAGATATGAATCCTTTTACCCTCTCATTCAGGGGAAGTCGTGCTTCCCTCGAGAAGGAATATCTTAACGATACCATTGTCAAATCACTCAAAAGAATCAGGGTCGTCATAATTCTCACCACCTTTCTCTACGGCTTCTTCGGTCTGCTCGACGGCTTTATGGTTCAGAATGCCTTAGGAGTTGTCTGGATCATCCGTTATGCCGTTGTCATCCCCTGCGCCATTCTGATGTATCTTCTGTCCTATGGTAAGAATTTTACCCACCATTCCCAGCTCCTGCTGTTTCTCATTTCATACCTGGGTGCCGTCGGCATTATTCTGATGATCATTGCGGCTGGTCAGTCTCCCGCATCCTCTTCCTATTATGTCGGACTGATTCTGATAATCATCACCCTCACCTTCGGGTTTCAGCTGCTGTTCCCCTGGGCTTTTTTCTGTACATTCATGATCGTCCTGACCTATGAGTTCGGCATTCTGGTCTATGGGACACTATCCCCCCAGATGCAATTAAATAATCAGTTTTTCTTCCTATCATCCGTACTCGTCTGTCTGGCCGCCGGTTATCTGAACGAGATCAATCAGCGTCAGCGCTATCTTTTCAGTCATCTTCTGGATCAGGAAAAAATAAAAAGTAAAGAACAGAAGAAGAAAATGGAAATTCTGGGCTCCCTTTCCGGTGGGATCGTCCATGATTTAAACAATATGCTTACTTCCCTTCAGGGGTACAGCGAATTGTCTCTCCATGAAACGGAAAAAGATTCCCCCGCCTACTCCTACCAGGAAGAGATTTTCCGGGTGACCAACAGAGCGCAGACTATGACGAGGGAGATATTATCCTTCTTAAGAGATGAGTCCGTTGTTCTGAAACCTGTCAATCTACGGGACGTTTTCAGCAATGTCGAGAAATATGTCACCCCCCTCCTCAAACCTTCCATCGATTTTTCCTTTACCATTGAAACGGAGAATAAACTCTGGTCCGATGATAATCAGCTTCACCGCATACTCATGAATCTTTGCACCAATTCTCTCCAGGCCATGGAGGAGAGGGGCGGCCGATTGATTCTCGTGGGGGAAGAAACGGCATCGGGGGAGATACGAATAGGGGTCAATGATACGGGTACGGGGATTCTGGACAGCGACAGGGAGCGGATCTTTGAGCCCTGCTATACGACAAAGGGGCATGACTCGGGAACAGGTCTGGGGCTTTATGTGGTAAGGGAGCTGGTAGAGAGTCTGAAAGGGAGACTGGAAATGCGGAGTGAATCGGGAAGGGGGACGGAATTTTCCCTTTTCTTCCCCGCGGCAAGATAATGATCAGCTGCCGAGTTTATTGATTTCCCTGTCCAGATCTCCCGCCGTCTCGATATTTTCCTCGCTGAGTTTCTCCATGGCCCTTGATCCCTGGAGAAGCTGATTGACGGCATGAAGCATCTCTTCCGTCTCTCCTCTCACTGTTTTCTGGCTGCTGTTGATGCTGTCCATCAGAGAGGTTATCTCACCGCTCCTCCCCTTGGCCAATTCCGTTTCCCTGTGAACGGACGATGCTTCCCCTCTGACGGAGTCCACCAGGGTAAAGAAATCTGTCACCGCTTTTCCGATTCTGCTGTTTGTCGATTGAAGATCCTCCACGGCGGATTCGGCTCTCATGTTCTCCTGGATCAGTTTTTTCAGGGAGAGCTGGTTCTCATTCTCTTCTTCTGCCATCAGGGCGAGCTTATCGTTTAGTGAGCCGAGGAGGGATGATATGGTGAGGACATTCTTACGGACCTTAACGGAAAGGTTTCCCATTTCTCCGGCCACGACGGCGAACCCCCTGCCCTGATAGCCGGATCGGGCCGCCTCAATGGAGGCATTAATCGCCAGTATATCCGTTTTGTCGGCAAGATCTTCAATGGAAAGAATGGCGTCGGCAATGGAGGAGGACTGGAGTATCATCTCTTCAATCTGTTCCTTGAGCAGATCGAGGATTCTTTTGCTGTTCAGCGACTCTTCTTTGACCTTAGTCGTCAGACTGACCTGCTGCGTTACGGCCGTCTCCTGTGATACCAGCGATTCCCGGATTTTTTCCCCCTGCCGAGTCATCCGTGTTATCCCATCTTCCAGGGAACCGGTGTGATCTTCCAGGTTTTCCATAGCCCGGGCTATTTCACGCATCTCTCCGAGTGAACTGTCGACCTGGCCCGTGATCTCTTCCGATCTGCCGTTGACGGCACTGAGGCTCCGGTGGAGCTGCTGGGAGGCCGCCGCGTGTTCCAGAGCCAGACGGTTGAGCCTTTCTCCCATGTTCACCTGGTCCGCTGCTATCCCCTTCAAAGACTGATGCCTTCTGCTGAGGTTTTCCATAAACAGGTTGAAGTTTTTTCTGAGTTGGGTTATTTCGTCGTTGCCCCGTTCGGGCATGGAAGCATCGAGAGAGCCGCTGCCGTCGGCCAGTTCGCCCAGGAAATGTCTCGTACGGTTGATATGTTTCAGGGAACGGAGGAGAATGAGATGGCTGGCAAGGAAATACAGTATGAGGAGAGCGGCGGCAGAGGGGAGGCCGATTCTGTTGAAAAACCGTTCCTGATCAATCTGCCGGGAGAGATCGTCACTGATAATATCGTTCAGCCTTTTCTCTATGCCGTTCATGCGGGTGTTGAGCCCGGCGAGTTCAGTATAGATCAGCCGGTCAATAATGCCCTCCCTGAGGGGGATATGGGAGTAGAGTGGCTCCATGAGTTCCGTTCGGCAAAGCTCGGAAAGATCCGCCCCCTCTCTCTGCAGAGTGAGAAAATCCTCCGAGAGGGAAGGGGCGGCGGGGATGAGTTTTCCGAGGTTCTCCACTTCTCTGGACAGATGGGTTTCGGACATACGGTAATTGATGATCCTGTCCCCGCTGATATCTCCTGTCCTGATCAGGTCGACGCTGTAGAGTATCTGAGTAATGGCCGTAACCTGATAGCTGTTCAGCTGAACAAGTGCCTGCTGGTGTTTCTGCATTTTGCGGGACAGGGCCGTACTGTTATGCAGTTGAATAAGAATAAGGAAGCCTATGGCTCCCACCGTCAGCAGGCCGAATATGCCCAGCAGAGTCGATTGTTTTCTGATTTTCATTTTTAAATAACTCCTGTTCTTACCATTCAGCTATATGATTGTCAGATCTTTGTTAGGAATGGGTTAGGAACGCTGGAAAAGAAGCTCTTTTGGAAAAATCCCTCACCTTTTTTTCTGGCCCCCTTTTCTTGACATTTGAACAGATTATGATAAAATGTCCAAATAAAGGAGATGAGATGAAAGAGACTGTTGTAACAATGCTTACTCAGGCGGCGGAAAAATACGGAACCATGCCCTATGTCTGTCAGAAAACGGGACAGGGAGAGGGGGCCTGGCATGAATGGAGTTTCGCCGATGTAGACCGGGAATCGGATTATTTTGCCGCGGCCCTGATCGAAAAGGGCTTCGCCGCCGGGGATTCCATCGCTCTCCTATCCGAAGGCCGCTACAACTGGATTATTGCCGAGTTCGGTGTTCTCAAAGCCCGCTGTTACTCTGTTCCTCTTTCTTCCAAGCTGAAGGAGGGGGAGATTCCCTTCAGGCTGAATCATTCCGAGTCAAAGGCCGTTATCCTCTCCGAATATACCCTAGAAAGTGTCGCCGGTATGGCAGGTGAACTGCAGGAAAAGCCCCTGTTTCTCATATTAAGCAACGATACGGATCTGACGGAACGTCTCTGCGGGAAATACGGACTGGAAAGAGGGACGGATTTAATCGGCTATGAGGAGTTCATCGCCCTGGGCAAGAACAGCAGCGAGGAGACCAAAGGTGAACTGGCCAGGCGCAAAGAGCAGATTGAGGAGGATGACGTTGTCACTATCTCCTATACTTCCGGCACAACGGGAAATCCCAAGGGCATCATGCTCACCCACAAAAATTACTGGGTAAACAGCCATGATGCGGTTCAGATCGTTGATATCCCCGAAGGAGTAGGGTCTCTCATTATCCTGCCCCTTGACCACTCTTTTGCCCATACGGTGGGAATATATATCAGCCTGCTTCGGGGATTGTCCATGAGTTTCATTGACAATCGCGGAGGAGGAATGGCTTCCCTGCGAAATCTGACAGTCAACCTGAAGGAAAGAAATCCCTATTTTCTTCTTACCGTACCTGCTCTATCCGGTAATTTCATGAAGAAGATGAAAGAGGGGATCGAAAGCCAGAGCCCCTTTGTCAGAAGACTTTTTGAAAAGGGCGTCGAGTGGGGAATCAAGATCAAGGGTAATGGATATAACCGTACGCCCCTGGGGGTTAAAATCGCCGGGTTCATTCCCTATAAACTGGCTTCCCTGCTCGTATTCCCCAAGCTAAGACAGGTCTTCGGAAACAGTATTACTTTCTGCGTGGGCGGCGGCGCCCTCCTGGAGGTGAAGCAGCAGGAGTTTTACAGCGCCATAGGGCTGCCCGTTTATCAGGGCTACGGTCTGACGGAAGCGGCCCCCATTATCTGCGCCAATTCACCCAGAAAGGTGAAATTCGGTTCATCCGGTGTCATCATGCCCTCTGTGGAGTGCCGTATCATGGCCTCTGATGAAGACGAGGCGGCTCCCGGAGAGGCCGGTGAGATCGTCATCCGGGGCGGAAACGTTATGAAGGGCTATTTTAAAAATCCCGAAGCCACGGCGGAGGCTCTCAGGGACGGCTGGCTCTGGACGGGCGATCTGGGATATATGGACGAGGACGGTTTCCTTGTCGTCACCGGCAGGGCGAAAGCTCTCCTCATCTCGGCGGACGGGGAAAAATACTCTCCCGAAGAGATCGAAGAGGCTGTGGTAAATTCCTGTGATCTGGTGGATCAGATCATGGTCTATAACGATATGAAAAAATACACCACCGGATTAATTACCCTGAATGACCAGAATGTGAGAAAGCTGGTGAAGGAGAAGGGAATTGGGAATGTCGACGAACTCCTCAAGGCCCTTCATGAATCCGTCTATGCCTTCAAGAAGGAGGGACGAATCTCTCCCCTGTGGATCCCCTCGACCTTCGCCATCATAGGAGAGACCTTTTCAGAGGATCAGGGGCTTATCAACTCCACCCTCAAGCTGGTCAGACACAAAGTGGTGGAATACTATAAGGACAGGATTGAAGGCATGTATACCGGAGAGGAAGGCACCGATTTCTTCAATGCGAAGAATGGGGAAGCGGTTAAAAAGTATCTTCCCTGAGGGGAGATTGCTACCGCCAGATACCTATGATCTCACGAAGGGGTACCAGGGCCGACATATTGGCCTCCTCGGTGAAGTGAAAACCGAAGTTGACCAGAGCGGCTTCCCTTTTCACCCAGCGGATGGTACCCCTTACGTAGAATGAGTCGATTTTCAGTGACTCCTCCGGTATTAGCCTCACGTTTACCGGATCTCCCTTGTTTATGTCCGGCTGTCCGAAAAGGGCAATTTTCATACCCCGGGACGTAATATCCCTGACCTGGCCGGAATGGCCGTTGGCAAAAGCCCTTATAAAGCAGATATCCCTGTCGTCGGTCCTTGTTTTTTTAGTCATACCAGTTAATCCCCATGGTAACGATCGTTCCTTCCGTTGTATCCCCTTCGTAACGGCTCGTGCGTTTCCCCTTGCTGTGGAACTGAAGGCTGAACGTATCGGCCAGCTGCCGGGCCGTCAGAATCCCCATGCCGAATCTTTTATACTCATACTTCTCCCGGTAACGCTGGAAGGAGGGACTTTCCAGATCCACTTCGGTCGGAGGGCGGTTCAGGTCGTAGGGAAGTATGGCCGGATCGAATCCTCCGCCCGAATCTTTGATCTCGATATGAAGATACTCCTCCCTGGCGGAGAACTTCAGACGTATCGGCTTATGGCTGTTTCCCCTCTCCCTCTGGGCTCTGAGCGAATTATTAATCAGCTCAATGGTGGAGTAGAGAATGTGTTCTTCCCGGTCCCGAGAAATGCCCGATTGGACGAGATTTATATATTTTAATATTGCATTGAGTGGCGCTTTGTCCGATATATTAAAAATGAGGTTCCTGTACATTTCTGTTTTATAGATCAAATGATGCATGGCCTGTTCTTTATTATAGCTTATAAAACAAGGAATTCAATCATGTTTTATCTTTACGTCAAAATCTATTCCCGCGGTCAGCTGATGCAGATGGAACCGGCGATAATGGAGGGTTTGGCCGATCGGATTACAGGAATCAACAGGAGTCAGGGAGGAAATCCCGTGCCCGGTATGGAGGGAGTATTCCGGTATGCCGCCCTTTATCGGGAAACCCTGAATAATATTATTGAAGCTGCCGGTTCCTGCCTAGACATTCTTGAGCTGAACAAAGACAGTCTGGACGGTTATAACATCATTATCACCAAATCGGATAAAAGGAACTATGAGCTTCAGAAACGCCTGGATTTCCTCGTTTTTCAGATTCTCGAAGACGGGGGAATCTGGATTGATCCCGAATGCCGGGCGGAACTGGATTCTTTTCTCTCCCTGGAAAAGGAATCCTGCCTGTACCGTATGGAGGGGCGTAAGAAACTGGATCTTACCTCCCGCGAGCGCCTCTCCGTCCTGTGGGATGACGACGAGAAGCAGGCTGAGATCACAAAATGGCTGGAAGACGATTCCCGGCCGGTCCTTCTCATTACGGGGCGCCATGGAAACGGCAGGAAGAGTAACCTCGATGCGGCCATGGAAGGGTATTACGGGGGCGAAAAAAACTCCGCCGTCCATCTGAGACTGCGGGGAAGCAAAGACTACATATACGATCCCTTTATGGATTGCTTATTTAAAGATGAAATGGTTGTCGACGGGATGGAACCGGATCATTTCCTTCTGGAATTGCTGGAAGGGAAGATGATGAGCCGCTGCTCCGATTTTTTTTCCGATGATTTCGAAAAGGCATTTCTCGGGTTTCTTGAGAAAAAGTACCGTAAAGCCCGGGAAAGGTCCCGCTCTCTTTTTATTATTGTGGAACAGGGAAAAAGCTTCTCTCCCATGAGCAGGAGGCTGCTGGAGAAAATCCTCTCCGACGGAAGGTATCGAACCATCCTAATCTCCGAAGGAGAAAAGCCCCCCTTTCTCAAGGACACTATGGTTTATGAAGAGATCTCCTTTCAAAAGCCTGGAAAAATCATCCTGGAACAAAGGCTTAAGGAAGCCTATCCCTCAATGGAGTGGCCGGAAGAGATCCGCCAGCAGCTTTTGGGGGATATCGGCGTCGATCTTCGCTCTGTATTCTTTTACTCCTGGCTCCTTTTTCACGGCCTGCCGATGACGGAGGAAAAGAACGCCCTGGACCAGATGGTTGACGCCCTCTCCGCCAGGGAATTGAGGATTCTCCACTATATTCACCTTGCCCGGGGACTGGTGGGGAAGGAGGAACTTGCCCGGTTCCTGGCCGACGATCAGGAGGATTCCTCCCTGGTCTTTGAACGGATAGAAAGGCTGAAGGCCCTTACCCTGATCGATGAGACGGAAAAGGGGGAGCTCTATTCGAATCTGCCCTCATGGGATCGTGACAGGGAAAACCATGCTGCCGTCGTCAAGGGGCTCATCGGTTTATTAAAGGGAAGAGGAGACTTGAATCCCTTCCGGTATTTCGATTTCCTGGAGGAACACGGGGAGATCGGAAAAGCGCTGGAGTACTTCAACAATATCATGAACTGGCTTATCAATAACGGATTCCGAGAGAAGGCGGACCGGAGAATCCAGACACCTCCTTTCGCCGGAAAGGATCTGGAGGAGGAGTACCTGGAAGCCCTTCAGAACATTCTATTTTCCAGCCGTCTGAGACTGGCCATGCTGGAAGGAGAGGGGCCGGCTCTGGATAATCTTGTGGCCAACGGTATCCTGTCCCAGGTTTCTGAGCGAAGACAGTTCGCCGGAGAATTCTATCTGCAGCTCGCCCGTTATTATTATTGTCAGGGAAATACGGAGCAGACGATAAACGCCGCGAAGAACAGCCTTTTCCGTTTTCAGAAAACCGGCTATCATCTGGGTGAAAGCCTGGCGAATATAGAACTGGCCTTCGCCTTCCTCGGACAGAGAAAAGTACAGATGGGAATGGACTATTTTGAAATAGCCCGAAGAATCAGCTATCAGATCGAGGATAACTATTCTCTTATCACGGCCCATACCTTCGGCGCCCTTACCGCCTATCTTTTCGGAAACATGTCAAAGGCAGAGGATATCATTGACCAGACCCTGGAGCTGGCCGGACAGAACGGAAGCCGGAGACGCATCTTTTTTCTGACATTTCTCTCAGGCCGGATTCAGTTCGAATACGGTCATTACCGGGAAGGGGCGGAGCTCTTTGAGAGGTGCTACCATCTGGGCAGACAGATAGGGATGGAAGAGGGGGCCCGTACCGCAGCCCGCTGGATCGGACGCTGCCTGATATATGACGATAAACGGCGTGACGCCTTCCGATGGCTTGATTCTGAGGATAAAACCCGGGAAGGTCTTTTCTTTCTCGCCGAGGCGGATTTTATGGTTTCCCTCTACGAAGCCGCCCTGAGGAAACTGGAAAGTGCCGGGGGGTTACCGGAGGAAACTTCATTCGGCTACTCCGAAAAGGATGTCTGGCACGACGGCTATATGAGCATAGAGGGACGGCTTTCTTCTGCTGAGGTGACCGAAGATGTTCTGACCGGTCAGATTGACGCCCTTCACGGGCATGTCCTCGCACTGGCGGGAAGACAGGATGAGGCAAAGCAGTTGTTTTCCCGTAAAGGGGGCCAGGATGATTATCCTTTCAAGCCCTATTCGTATAAATACAGCTATATCCACTTTTCCATTCTTAACGTGGGGGATGTTTCCCTGTCGGGAGATGATAAACGTCTGGCGGCTCTGAGCAGGGCGATTGAAAGACTCCAATCCCGGGCCGGACGGTTTGATAATCAGAGAAAGAAGCTGGATTTTCTTAATAAAAACTGGTGGAACAAGAAAATAATAGAGGAAGCTCACAGAAAGAAATTCCTCTGAGAAAACTAATTTCAATTTTTTTGTGAAAGATGTTGACAGAAAAGTTGATTATAGATATATTATGGAAGCTTTTTTGGTGGCGTAGCTCAGTAGGTAGAGCACTCGGCTCATATCCGATCGGTCAGGGGTTCAAATCCCTTCGCCACTAATAACCGTTCCTTGCTGAGGAACGGTTTTTTTTTGTCCGGAGGAACTATGGATAAAAGAGTCTTCTCCCGCAGCGGAGAGATGGAAAAACTTTTCCGCTCCCTTTCCGTTCGTTACATTCTGCGGTCTGAACAAACCGTCAGTCTCTCCCCGACCTTTCATTACGAGAAATCTTCCTATTATAAAAGGAACAGGGCCGAATTCCTGCTCTTGACGGAGAAGTATTCCGAATCTGTTCTTGAGCATCGTTTCATAGCTTCATCGGTGGGGTATCTCGATTCCTCCCTGGGCAGAGGTCTTTTCGCCGAGCAGGAGATAGGAACGGATGAGTTCATAGGGGAGTATGCCGGACTCATTCAGTTCGCTTCTCCCTGCCGTCCCGTGAAGGACAGTTCCGGTGGTTATGAAACGGATTATTCCTGGACCTATCCGGAAAGGAAAGGATTCCGCAGCCTGGAAGTCAACGGGCGTATCAGCGGAAATGAGGCACGCTTCATCAATCACAGCTTTACTCCCAACTGCCGGATGGAACATACCCTCGTCGAAGGCAGATGGGTGCTGTTCCTCCTGGCTGAACGTCCCATCGCCGTGGGTGAACAGCTAACCGTTGATTACGGCGAGGAGTACTGGACCGGCGGTTTCCGCGAATTAATCATGATTTAAAAGGATAATCTCTCATTTTCCCGCCTGGAATGACGAAGATATAACATAGAACCGGAAAAACTCGGAGTGAATCATGAAAAAAACCTCATTTTCTGCTATTTTATTCATCATTGCCTGGGCCTTGTTCGGCGAGACCGTCATGATCGAGACGGTGGATCGATTTGAATTCGGTGATCTGGAAGAGGAAACGCAGAATGTGATCATCCAGATGGAGACGGGTGTTATGGATGCGCTTTTCGACGGAGGCCATCTCTTTTTCAATATGTTTACGGTCAACGGAAGCCTGGATCCCGCCCTGGGACGCAAATCGCTGGATCAGGCGAAAAGAGCCGGTGCCGGCTGGTTCCTCCGCTTAAGACTTGCGGATACCGGAGTCGACTGGTGGTTTTATAAATTGTCCGATTTCGCCCTTCTGGGGGAAGGAGAGGTAAATCAGGATGACATAGCAGGAAGTGATGATATGACCCGGGAAGAATTTTTCTTTGAAGCCGGGAAAAGCGCCGGAATGGGAATCCTGGCCTTTATGAATCGCTAAGAAGAGTAGGAGAGTATATGAAAAAGCTATTGCTAAGCCTTTGCCTGGTTATATTTGTATCGGCAGTCTGTTTCGCCCAGAACGCTCTTTGGGCGGGAAATGCCGCTCGGGGAAATGACGATATCTATCCGGCGTCGGTCAGGACGTCGGGAAAAGCGGCGGGTATGTCGCTGGCTCTTCCCGAAGGAACACTGGTTCAGGTTAAAAATCAGAAAAACGGCCAGACGGTCGATGTCACCATTGTGGCCGGACAGGGAAAACCGGGCATCTTCCTTTTGCTGAATTCCGCGGCTTCCGATGCTCTCGATATTCATTCCGGCGAAGTCATCATGGTGGAAATACGGGAAAAAAGCTCCGTAAGCAATCCCTTTCTCGATTACAGCGCCGATCCGGACCGCTTTAAGAAAAGTCTGAACGACGAAATCGTTTCTCCCCGGCAGAATGACCCCGATAACACGGCAACCGTGGATGTGGAAGGGGAAATGGACAGAATGGGCTACGAAGCGATCGAAGAATCTGCCGCTGAAGAAGAGCAGCCCGCCCCGGTTGAGGATACACCCGCTGTTGCGGCAGCCGATGAACCGTCCATTCCCGATGATAAGGCCGTAGAAGCCGAACCCGCCGGGGATACTCTTCTGCTTTCCGTGGATGAAGCCGCTGAAGATACCGAAACCCTGGATGCCGCTCCTGAGAATGAAGAGACAGAGGTCGTGACCGCTGTTAGGGAAGAGGATATTCCGGAAGAAGAGATAGTTGTTCCGGAAACAGACGGATCCCGGGAGTTTGAAGATATTATTATTGCGGACAGTGAAGACACCTATGATGCGGTTCTCAACTACGGAGACTCAAAGGAAGAGAAGGCCGAAGAGGTCGCGGTAGAGGAAACAGCCGTTGAAGAGACCCCATCTCCTGCGGTTGTTGAAGAGCCCGCCGAGAGTGAAGCTGAAGCGGAGGGAACCCCCTTTCTCGCGGAGGATCTGACTCTCAACGATTTAAACGGTCAAGAGGAGATATCCGAGCCGGCTCAACCGGAAGCCGCGCCGGAGGAAAGGGACTCTCCTCCCGTAGATCCGGGACGTGTCATCTACTTTCTGACCCCCGCCGAGCTCAGACCTCCAGAACCTGTGGAAGACGAGGAAGCTCCTCTTCCCGTCTGGGAAAAGGATGAGGATTCCCTCTCTCTGACCGCTTCTTCCCCCGAGGCTGGAGAAGGCGCAGCGGACCTCTCTGAGGGTGATATTCTTATTGCCGATCCCTCTGAAAAAGAGGAAGCAGCGGAAAGTCCGGTCATCGAGCCGGAAATCCACTTCGAACCCCAGTATGTTGAGCTGGAGGAACTGGAGAAATTCATCCGGGAGACCCTGGAAGACGGTTCACGTTATGTACAGGTTGCCAGCTTTGGTAGAAAAGACTATTCCCTGATTTACGGAAACATGGTGAATCTTCAGAAATCCTTTCCCTATCTGCCTATGATCCTGCTTCCCGTCGAGGGCGAAAGCACTTTGAAGCTTATGGTCGGTCCGGTTTCCCGCGATGAAGTGGGCATCCTGCTGTACGCCATGAAAGCCAATGGTTTCGCCGATGCCTTCCTGAACAGGTAGCGCCTATGCTGACCGAGGAAGAAGCCGTCTCATTTTTGCAGGCCAGAGGCTGGGGGCTTATAACGCCCCAGACTCATCTCATCGACATGGAAGACGATTTCAAGGCCATATGGAAGGATATTTCATCCTATACGCTGATCTCCGTGGAAAGGGGATATGCCATCTGTCAGGCCCTTGAGTACCTCGAGAAGAGAGGTATCGGAGGGGACATCGTCGAGTGCGGCGTCTGGAAAGGGGGCGCCTGTATGCTGGCGGCCCGCCTGATCCAGGAACGGGGATATATCAAGCGTAAGATCTGGCTTTACGATACCTTTGAGGGGATGACGGAACCGACCGGGGAAGATATTATTGCCGCCAGCGGCCAGCCTGTTTCCGAAAGGAATCCTAAGGGATGGTGGGCCGTCACCCGGGAAGAGGTGGCTGGGAATCTGGCCGGAACCGGATACGACGCCGGTTTGATTGAACTGGTGAAAGGGGACGTTTGCGAAACCCTGGAACAGCGTATTCCCTCTTCCCCTGTCGCTCTTCTCAGACTGGATACGGACTGGTATGAATCTACGAAGAAAGAGATGGACGTGCTTTTTCCCAGGCTGATGCAAGGGGGAGTCCTTCTCCTGGACGATTACGGTCATTTCCGGGGTGCCGCCAAGGGAGTGGACGAATACTTCCGCAGAAGGGAGATCGTTCCCCTACTGCAGCGTGTTGATTATACCGGGAGACTTTATATCAAGGAGTAGCTGATCTATCACCTTGAAAAAACCTTCCGATGTAAGATCGGGATAAATCCCTTCCGACGATCCTCTTAGCAGAAAATTGTGATCCGCAAGGAGTATGGTGGGGTAGTTCATCACCCCCCAGCGGTCGGCGGAACGGTTCTCCCTGTCCTTGTAATCCTCTTCGGAAGGGGACACCGTAATGATTGCAAACGGGGCTCCGGCATAGTGTTCCGAAAGTTCTGCCAGATCCTCTTTCAAATCGTTTTCAAAGGGATCGCCCCCGGAAAGAAAGATAATGAGCATTATCTGACGGGAAGAGCCGTTAACGGACACCGATTCTCCCGATGGCGAGATGAGCCGTCCCGGAATAAGCGGCTGGGGCTGGGGAAAATAATGAAATCCCAGAAGCTCAAGCCGGGAGATATTATCTCTATAGGCGGGACTGTCCGCTTCTGCATAAACCATAAAAGAGGCCAGCAATAGATAAATTACGATTAAAATAGGGCGGTTCATAGAAGTAATAATACCAAAAAAAAGGATTTTTTGCAAAAAAAGTATTTTAATAATCAGTGGGTAACGGTATAATTCTCACGTTGTTATGTGGATATTAATCATTCTATTGATTATGGTAACCGCCTTTTTACTGCTGAACGGTTCAACGGGAAGTGCGAAAAGCTTTCAGATCGTTCAGTTTTATTCAAAAGGCAAAGACGCCGGCTTCAAGTGGAGCGAGATCTCTCTGCTCTGGAAAGCGGCTGTTCTCGCCGATGTTGACGTCCCGTCAAAAATTTATTTTTCCCTCGACGAACTGGATAACTGCATAGATGTTATTACGCGGAAATATGCCGTACTGGATAAGAAGAGTCCCGGCGATCCCGTGATAAAGGAACTTGTGGGGAAGCTGTTCGATTACCGGAAGAAGGTTGAGTTCAGCAAGCCGCGGTATAAAAGGGGACTGAAGACGACGAGGGACATCCCTCTGAATCAGGTCATGAAAATACGCACTTCCGAAGCGGGAATCCATACCACCACCGTCTGCGGCAACACCGATACCTACGTGGTCATCAGCTATCCGAAGGGTGAGGCGGTTCCCATGGGGTTTACCTGGCGGGGCAGGATCCTTAATTTCTATTTCTGGCGTGATAATGACGCGGGCTACTTTTTTCAGAGCAAACTGCTTGATTCCTACCGGGATTCGGATAACAAGTACTTTCGTCTGGCCCATTCGGATTATCTTTTGAGAAGCCAGAAAAGAAAGTCGGTCAGGGCCGATGCCCAGTTCGCAGCCCAGATGTACAGGCTTAAATCATCCGCCTCATTCACAAATGAGATCGAGACCAATCCGGGTCTGTTCTGCGTGGTCACCGACATATCCGAAGACGGCGCCGCCGTCAGGGTAGGGGGACGGGGTAAAAAGGGGATGTCCCTCAAGCTTCAGTTCAAGATAATGAATCAGCTGATCGTTATGAACGGGGTGGTTAAAAGTGTTGATTACGATTTTGATAAGGATCAGTCCATCCTCCATATTGAGCTGATGCCCCTGGATGAGTCCAGCCGGTTTGCCGTACTCTCCTATGTTTACGATGTCGACAGGAGCCGGAAGAGAAAACAGATGGCCCTGGAGGAAAACAAGAGGGAACGTAAGGAGAAAATCGCCGGGGATATGCTGGATATAGAGGAGATCACGGCCGAGGAAGAATTGGAATAGACTGTTGTTTTTTCCGGTTTAATTCATTAAAATGTGAGAAATGACGAAAGGAGTCGAGATGAACTTGATTAGGAAAATTTCACCGGTTTTCGCCGGTATGATGATTTTCGGAATGTTTTATTCCTGTGCCGGCAGTCCTGAAGAAACAGAGACGGTTCAGAAGGAAACCGGTATAGAGGTTACTGAAAAAAAAGAAACGGTTAAAGAAGCGACCTATGAATCCAGGATGGTGGATATATATAAGGTTTCCAAGGAAAGCTACTTTCTTGACGACGGTTCGGAGAACGGTTACAAGGAGTATGCTTATGACGAAAGGGGCTTTTTGATTGATATCGCCAATTACCGTGGTTCGGGAGAACTCCTTTTTGAAGAAAAATTCACTCTGAACGAGAAAGGGCAGACCGTCAGGTCCGAACTGTATGACAGCGAGGGGCTCACTTCCTATACCGTTTATGCCTATGATGACGAGAATCAGCTCGTTTCGGAAGAGTATTATAATCACAGGGATGTTTTTCTTTCCGGTTCCCGCTATGACTACGATAACCGGGGGAGGAGGATTCTATGGGAGTCCTTCGACGATAAAAAGACTCTCGTTCTTAAATCCGAATACATCTATAAGGGCGATGATCTCACGAAGATCGTGTTTATGACGCCCCTCAACGAAGACGACGGTTCCTATGATTATACCTATGAACAGGGTAAGCTAATGAAAGAAGTCAGTATTAATGGAAGCGGAAAAGAGGAGCGGCGCACGGAGTATGAATATTCCGGCGATCAGATCGCCAAGGAGAAAATATTTCAGCTTGGCCGTCTTTCCCGTGTGAACGAACTGAACTATGACGGTTCGGGCAATATGGTCAATATGGTGACCTACAACCGGTCGCAGAAACTTCTCGGTCATACAGAATATGAATATATCATGTTCCAGAACGAAGAATCGGTTCTTGTAAATTAGGGGGAGAATGATGAAAAAAATCTTGATAATGATTATGGTGTCCCTCTCGGTTATTTCCCTGTCCGCAGGAGAAAGGGGAGAAATGTGGTCCCGCCTTTATGCGAGAACCACTTCTGTTGAGCAGAAGGTCACCGCCATGGAAAAAATGGTTCAGCTTGATGATCCTTCCCTTGAACTGACTTTTACTTCCGCCCTCGATGATCTTCTGAACGGAGAAATGGTAAAATATGCAACCGGACCGATGAGCTATACATGGGAAAAACTGGTACGCATGTCCATGAATGAACTGGCGCAGCTGAACGCCCTCGACGCCGCCTATTTACTGATGCAGGTCGTCAATGAGTATTCGGGCATTATCAAAGCCGATGCCATCATGGCGCTGGGTGACATGAGAGCTCTGGATTATGCCGGCGACATAGCCATGCTCCTGAGAAATCTCAATATGAACAACGATCCCGATAAAAGCGCCGCCGAGCTGGAAGCCTATAGTTCTATTTATGCCTTGGGAAAGATGAAGGTCATAGAAGGATATTCCCCTGTTTTCTACGCCCATGTCGGTTGGTATTCCCGTCGTACCAGAGGACTTGCCAAGGACGTTCTGGCAAGTATGCTGGAAGATCCCTCAGAGCAGATTCTGGAAATTATGAGGGATGCGGATTACAAGAATAAGCTTGTGGCTCTGAATATGGAACTTGAATCTACGGCTCCCGTTGAAGGAAAATCCAAGGTCGTTCTTTACGCCCTGAAACAGGGAGTGGAGTTATACTCATCCGATCCCGATGATCAGGTAAATCTCTACCAGCTTAGGATTACCGCTCTGACAGCCTGCTATCAGATGGGCATCTCCGACCCCGACTCTCTCGTGAATTTGGAAAGAGCCTATCGTGAAGCGGAAAAACTGGAGGAAAAAATCCTAATCGTTCAGGCAGTGGGAACGAATGGGAGTGATGAAGCCGTGGGGCTTATGTCGGACTGGCTGAATACGTTTCATGAGAAAATGGTAAGCGGTCTGAATCCCAATAACGATGAAATCACCCTGATAACCCAGTTGATTTACGGACTGGAGATCTCCGGTAACGAACTGGCGGCTCCCGTATTAAGTGAAATAGAAGTTTACGGCTATTCCAATAAGATAAACAGAGCAGCTGCGGCGGCTCTTAAGAAATTACAGCCGTAATTTCCGGTTATTTTCATAAAAAGCCTCTGCCCCAGCGGGTATGAGGCTTTTTTTCGTTATTATCCTGACTCAATTCCTTCTCCCCCTTTCGGGACACTCTTCCTATATTCCCTTTGCCCTGTATGACCGGGGAGAAGCCGTCCTGACAGAGGATATCTTCCCCGGAAGCCGGAAAACACGGATCCGCTGTTTTGCATTGGGGAAGGGGGAGGATATTCGCGGCGGAGCTGATTTTGTCTCCGAAATTTTTCTCCCCGAAATTAATGAACCCCATTATCGGGGTGAGATTATTAGCTTCCGTACGGAGGAGGGCGGAGGAAGGCGAAGACATATCCTCCTGTTCAGAAAAGGGGAGTATATGAATGGCCTGAACCGTATCCGGGGAGTGATACTGGAGAGGCTTGAAGAGACGTTTCTTTCCCTGGGATCTCCGGGAATGCTTCTTGAGGCACTTATTCTGGGAAAGAAGTACGGAGCGGAATATATGAATGATCTTTTCCGGAACGCCGGTGTCAGCCATCTTCTCGCCCTGTCGGGACTTCATGTCGGACTCGTCGCCGGTGTTATCTATACCATTTTGAGGCTGTTCGTTCCCTCCCGTTACCGAAATTACGTGACCCTGCTTTTCCTCTCTTTCTATGCGTGGCTTGTGGGGTTGAATTACTCTTTTCTGCGAGCTGTGGTCATGTTCGGCCTTGTCTCCCTTCTGAAACCGTGGGGAATCAAGCTGTCCCCGCTGAAGCTGCTTCTTTCTTCCGCGGTACTACAGTCCGTGCTATGGAGCGATTGTCTGACCTCCTGGTCTTTCTGGCTTTCCTATGGGGCCATGGGAGGGATCGTCCTTTTCAGCTCCTTCTGGCTGCCCCTGTGCAAAAGGATCCTTCCCGATCTGTGCGCCTATCCCCTGGGAGTTTCCCTGGCCGCCCAGACAGCTCTGGTCCCCCTGATTCTCCTGGGATTCGGAACATTCCGCCCGGCCGGTATTGCGGCAGGTCTTGTCATGACTCCCCTGATTACCTTCTATCTTACCGGCGGGATTGTTCTGCTTCCTCTTCTCCTGGCGTTCCCGGCCTTTGCCGGGATCTGTTACATACCCTTCCAGGCCGTATACGGAGTGTTGGAAGAAATCAGTCTCATATTCGGACGGTTTCCCTGCTTTGAATTGTCAAGGCCGTCGGGAAAGATCTTATTATTCCTGTCGATATCTGCTATACTAGGTCTATTAAGTCTATTAATTATAAAGGAAATACAATTTGTCAGAAAGAATTCTCAAGCTGAATTATGACTCCCCCTCGGAAATCAAAGCTCTTCTGGAAATGATGGGGCTCGGTCCCCGGAAAAGATGGGGACAGAATTTTCTGATTAACAGCGGTGCCAGGGAAAGAATCGTAAACTGGCTCGATGTAGAGCCGGATCAGATCATCTGGGAGATAGGTCCGGGCCTGGGAGCTCTGACATCAATTCTGGTGACGAAAACATCCCGGCTGACTCTCTTTGAAATTGACCCCGGCTACTGCGAATATCTCTCCATGGCATATAAAGAGGAGAATCCGCAGATTATTCCCGGAGATGTTATGAAAACCTGGCAGAATCAGTATGAGGTGGAGGCACCCGATCGGATTATCGGGAATCTACCTTATAACGCGGCTTCAGCCATTATCTCTTCCTTTATAGAAAATGATAAGACGGCGGGCAAAATGGTTTTTACCGTTCAGTCGGAAATGGGCGACAGAATGAAAGCACGGGTCGGAACGAAAAATTACTCATCCTTTTCCATACTGTGTCAGTTCGGCTGCCAGATAAAAGACAGGGGAGTACTGAGTGCCGGCTCCTTCTATCCGGCTCCTCGGGTCGCCTCGAGAGTCATGGAGATGGTCCCCCTGGACAGATCGGGTCAAATCGCTGACAGGAAACTTTTTTTTACGCTGGTCAGGGCTATGTTTCAGTCAAGACGAAAGACCCTGAAGAACAATATAAATACCGCCTGTTCAGCGCGATTCAGCAACTATCCCAAGGAACAGTTGTATCAGGCATTTCTCGATGAGGGGATTCCCCTGGAAACGAGACCGGAAAGGGTGGAAGTGGAACAGTTCATTGCTGTCGCCAACAGACTCGTATCCCCCCTCTCCTCTGCGCAATAAGAGCCTGATCGGGTTGAGTAAAATCGGGAAATCGGATATTTTCTAATTATGATAGTCTTCTTACTTTTTTCGGTACCCTGCTGGCTTTTATTTCTTAATTCTTTCTTTCAAAATGAAGGGATAAGAAAAAGGGATTACTTTATTCCCCTTGGAAAGGGAGCCGTGTATTACGTGGTGGCTCTTCTTGTGTCCTGGTTTGTTTCCGATAAACTGGTTTTGGGACAGGTTACCCCGATGGGGGTATTCCTATATAATTTCCGTTATTACGGAGGTATGTCCTCCTCTCTGTGGGTCATTATCTATTTTCTCAGCGTGCTGATTTCGCGGAAAGGTTCTGACGACTATCGGTTAAGAGAGATTATCCTCATGCTGAGCGCCGGTTTTTTCGGGGAGTCCCTTTACCGTACCGTAATAAGCGAAAGCTGGTACGGGTGGTATGAACTTTTTTTCCTTCCCCTGGGGAATATAGGGATGATTATCCTGCTGGCCGTTATGCTGGTCCGTATGGATCACTTCTATCTTCCCGGAAAAATACTCCTTTTCTGTCTCTCTCTGATCACTATTTTTATTCATAATATTGTACCGGCGCTTTTTTCTTACAACAGGCCGCTTATTGCCTCCATTATAGGTCTTGTCCTTTTTATCGGTTCTTTTTTCGTGTTTACAGCCGAACTGGGGGGGAATCTTCCGGGTGGTTCAGTAAAGTATTATAAAAAATAGGGCAGGGGTAAAAAAAATCCTTACGGGGGATGAATTAAAAAAAAACGTTTGACACTCTTACCCCTGAGAAATATAATTCAACGTAAAGAGAGTAATGTTTTCTTTTATATATGTGAAGGAGTTCAGAATGAAACGACGCTATCGGCTGCTATTGGCTATGCTTTGCCTAATGATTCTGGCGACGGGATATATCTTTGCCGACGAATCCGTGTTGAATTATGAGTCGATTGTTATCGATACTTTCGATGGAGAGGGATCGGCTACCTATGCCGATGATGGAGCTCCCATCGTCTGGAAGGTTTTCGGGAGCAAGTTCTCCACGAGACCCGTACCCGATAACATTGATGATCCCGCAAACTTCCCCAGACAGACCTATGCTATGGATACCTGGCCCAACGACCTTTTCGGTGCATATCCCGAAGACAGGGAAAGCCTTGGTGTATTCGGTGTATGGACCAGGTTTGACAGAATGGGCAACAATCAGTATGAGATAGTCGCCGGAGAAGAAGTCGACGGTGAATGGGTTCAGAAACCGATTGAGCTTAACGGAAGAGTTAAAACGATAGACTGGTGGGTATGGGGCTCTAATTTCAATTACTACATTGAGATTTATGTCATGGACCACAGAGGCTTCGAATATCAGCTGCTTCCTGTCAGAGTTGACAAGCTCACGGGAAAAAAGATCCAGTCCAATCTGAATTATTCCGGTTGGCAGAACTTCTTCATTGACATTCCCAATTATATTGATCAGGAAGTGACCTATCAGCCCCGGAATGCCAATATGAAAATCACCAAGTTTGTTGTGTATACCGATCCCAGAGAGAAAGTTACCGATTCTTATCTTTATCTGGATCATCTTAAGATGTTGACTGACACCCACGAAAGCGTTTTCGACGGTTATGAACTGAAGGAAGGCGCCAAAAGGGATGAAATCTGGGGAGCTCAGGATGAGGAGTAGTCTGATGAATAAAAAAATCCTGCTAACTGTTTCGATTTTGGTTCTGGCCCTTTCCTTTGCTGCCGCTCAGGTAAACGGTCCGGATCCCACAAAAACCGGTGTCACTTCCGCTCAGCAGAAGCTCAAGGAAGTCTCGGTAAGCAAGTTTGAGAATGCCGGATTCTGGTATGGTCTGTTTCCCCGGGATGACGGTTTGCTTTTCCTCCGTTCTTTCCCCGGAAATCCTCTGGATAAGGAAGCGCTTCCCGAAGAGGTTGAAGCGGGAATTGTCACTCTGGATCAGGACGGCATGATCATGGAAGGTGATAATTTCGTTCTCGGCGCCAAGGTGTATTTTTTCCACCGGGGTGTCATCAATTTCTCCATTAAGCCCGTACGGCCCCTTCCCATCGAAGGAATTACAAAGACCGTGTCGCTCTGGGTTTGCGGAAGAAATACCAACCACAGACTTGAAATCGTCATTACCGACCATTTCGGAAACGATGCTGTTATAGATATGGGCAAGCTCAATTTCATGGGATGGAAAAAGCTTACCATTGCTGTTCCTCCCAATATTGTTCAGAGGGATTACCACTATAATAACAAGATGGGTGTAAGCGTCAGTGCATTTAATATCAAATGTGATCTGGACGATACCTATGGTAACTATTACCTCTATCTCGATGATCTGAGAGCCGTTACGGACCTTTTTGCTGAAGCAAACCGCGACGCCGACGACATGGTAGACAGCTGGTAGGAAAGGACCCGTCTCCGGACGGGTTTTTTTTTTGCCCGAAACTTTATCCTATGGATGATAAGCTTAAAGAATTATCAGAAATCGAGCTTTTTTCCGGTCTGTCAAAGGAAGATTTATCTTATGTTTCCGAGTTCTGCCTTACCAGAACATTCCGGAAAGGTAATGTCCTTTTTTATGAAGGCGAAGAAGCGGATTGCCTCTATGTGATTGTGGAAGGCCAGGTGGAAATATGGTCTGATTTCCGGGAAAAGGAGAGGGATCTTCTGGCAATCAGCAAGGAGAAGTGTATTGTCGGTGAGATGGCCCTGATTGACAGTCTGCCGAGAAGCGCAACCCTGATTGCCGCCTCTGAAGTCCGGACCTATTACATAGACAGGGGCAGCTATGAGAAAATCATTCTCAATTGTCCCAGTATCGCTGTCATTCTTATGAAATCTCTATCTAAAATCGTACGGAACAGTAATCAGAGTTATGTTACGACCTTGAGAGAACAAAATAGGAAAATAGAAACCACCTATAAAGAACTGATTGCCACACAGGAGAAGCTTCATCAGGAAGAAAAGCTGGCCACCATTGGCCAGTTCTCTTCTATGATACTCCATGATATACGAAATCCCGTTTCAGTAATAAAAAGCTATTCCGAACTTGCCCTTAAAAAATACGGGGCTGAAATGGATGATAATCTGATTAAGTACTTTTCCCATATTATAGGAGAGACCAAGAAGCTTAATTTTCTTGCCGCCGATCTGCTGGATTTTTCCAAAGGTCAGATTACCCTGAATTTTTCCATAATTGAGGTTACTTCATTTATCAGAACAATTCTGAAAGATCAGATGCCGGCGCTAAATGCCAAGAGTATAAAAGTAAAACTTGACTGCCGCTATAAGGGCGTGGCGCTCATCGATGGGGAAAGATTTGAAAGGGTGATTATTAATCTGATCACGAATGCCAGAAAAGCGGTTGCCCCGGGAGGTTCCATTGAGATTCAGACCTGGGAAGATAAGGATATACTGCATATGGTCTTTCTGGATAATGGATCAGGAATGTCCCGGGAAACTCTGAACCATCTGTTTGAACCGTTCTATTCCAAAAGCGACAGGGGAACGGGACTGGGTATGATCATCATTAAAAATATCGTGGAAGTTCATGACGGTTCTGTTTCTGTCAAGAGCCGCGAGGGAGAAGGGACGAAGGTCCATCTTACTCTTCCTTTGACCCATTAGTTTTTCATGGCTTCGAGAAAAAGCTTCTGAAAATTTATCCGGGTATTGTCCGTTAGTTCTTCCGGTGTTTCCTGTCGCAATTCTGCAAGGAAATCTAAGGTATAACCGATCTGTCCCGTATGGTTCGTTCTCCCTCTTCGCTGTTGTGGAGAAAGATAGGGGGCATCCGTTTCAACGAGAATACGGTCTTTCGGTGTATATTGGGCCGCTTCCTGAATATTGAGGGCGCTTTTGTATGTGACATTACCGGCAAAGGAGAGGTAAAAACCCCTATCCAGTATTTTTCCGGCATAGGATCGGTCTGAGGAAAAACAGTGCATTACTCCGCCTTTTGGCAGGGAATAGCAGTTTAACATATCCAGACAGTCGCGGTCCGCCTCCCTATTGTGGATGATGACGGGGAGGTTTTCTTCACAAGCCAGTTCCAGCATGGCGGCGAAAAAATCCTTCTGCACTGCCGGTTCGATATCCTTCCAGTAATAATCCAGTCCGATTTCTCCGACGGCTATGACTTTCTCATGGCGGCACTGATTTCTGAGAATCTCCCGTCGGTCGGTAAGATTTCCCCCCGCATCTTCAGGATGTATACCTGCTGAGAAATAGAGTCCCTCATAAAGTGATGAGAGGGCAAGCCTTTCGCTGAAATCAGTCTCTTTTACGCCGGCATCCAGAATCCAGGAAAAGTCGCGGGAAGATAAATATTCAAAAAGCTCATTCAGATCGATACCTTTCTCTTTCATATGAAGAAGGTGGGTATGGGAATCGGTAAGACCCTGATAGACGTGATAGGGAGGGTATTTTTTTTTGCTCATAAAACCTCTGCGGTAAAAAAAAGGATCTGCCGGAGCAGACCCTTTTTCTTATAGAAAAACGATTAGGCTTTTCCTGCGGAACCAAGAACGTTTTTGTTCTTTTCCATATAAAGTTCTTTCAGAAGATCCCTGGCAGGACCGAGGTACTTACGGGGATCGAATTCATCGGGTTTCTCTGCGAATACTTTTCTGATGGCAGCAGTCATGGCGATACGTCCGTCAGAGTCGATATTGATTTTACAGACTGCGGAGGAAGCAGCCTTTCTGAGCTGTTCTTCGGGGATACCGACGGAATCCTTCATAGCGCCGCCGAACTTATTGATGGTGGCAACATGTTCCTGGGGAACGGAAGAGGAACCGTGGAGAACGATGGGGAATCCGGGGATTCTTTTTTCGATCTCTTCGAGGATGTCAAAACGAAGGGGAGGGGGAATAAGGATACCGTCAGCGTTTCTGGTACACTGGGCGGGGGTGAACTTATTGGCTCCGTGGCTGGTTCCAATGGAGATAGCCAGAGAATCAACTCCGGTCTTCTTTACGAAGTCTTCCACTTCTTCGGGGCGGGTATAGGTGGATTTATCGGCGACAACGTCGTCTTCAACACCGGCCAGAACTCCCAGCTCGCCTTCAACGGTTACGCCGTGGGCATGGGCATAGTCACAGACTTTTTTCGTCAGGGCTACATTTTCTTCGTAGGAGTGATGGGAACCGTCGATCATAACGGAGGAAAAACCGTTGTCGATACAATCTTTACAGAGCTCGAAGGTATCACCGTGGTCCAGGTGAAGAACGATGGGAATTTCGTAACCCAGTTCTTTCACATACTCTACAGCACCTTTTGCCATGTTTCTCAGCAGGGTTGCATTAGCGTACTTTCTGGCTCCTGAGGAAACCTGCAGGATAACCGGTGACTTGGTTTCAACACAAGCCTGCAGAATAGCCTGCATCTGCTCCATGTTGTTAAAGTTGTAAGCGGGAATGGCGTATTTGCCTTCGATGGCTTTGGCAAAAATTTCTTTGCTGTTAACCAGTCCCAGATCTTTGTAATTAGTCATTTATATCTCCTTCAAGCCGATGGATCATCGACCATATGTTTAACGGAAAATCGTTTCTATAAATATAATAAACCCATAGAACTTGGTCAATAATGGGTGAAGACATTGGAATATAAAATTACCGAATTAGGGGCTATCTCACTTATATTACGGGGTCGGGTACTTCATAGGTCCGCTGAAGGGGGGAGTAGAGGGAGCACCTGTCCATGACATCGTCGAATTCCTTGACAAGAATATTGATGAAGTAAACCGTGTTATCCACCATATTGACCTGGAAATAGTAGGGTAGCTGCCCATAGGAAAAGGAGAGAGAACCGGAATAGGGAAACCATTCCTGTCCGCCCACGGGAATGTAATTATAGGAGTAATACATGACATTAACATCGGAGACGTCATTAAGAGCCACCGTGGAATAGACAATCTTGTAGCGCAGATCCGATGAAGCGGCCCGGCTGTCCGAGGCCTCTGAAAAACTCAGGTTCAGTACAAAATCCTGGGCTACCGCGGGAATCCAGTCGGATCCCGTATCATCAACTGTTATGTCAGAGATTGCGGGAGCCGTGTAGTCGCAGAGAAAAGTATAAGGGGCGGAAGGCTGATTATAATATCCGGACGTTCCGGCTTCGCAGCTTCCTCCGTTGAGAGATAAGAAGTATTCCCCTTCAGACAGTGATCCGCTGGGATCGATGGAGAAAATCCTGTCTTCCATACTTGGATATGTTATGGCGGCAAGTGGATAATTCGACGTGAAATCTTCGACAGTCAGTGTGGAATTGCTGATGAAATCGTTAAACTCCAGGGTTATGTAGGGAGTTGCAGTCTTGAAAATACGATAGGGTGATGTATTGATAGTATAGTCGGGAGAACCGTAAAAATGAGAGGTCAGCCCTCTGTTGAGATTGATCTCATAGGTCAGATCATAATAGGTATCTTCCGTTCCGGTATATCCGACAAAATCTTTGGTCAGAGTCATATTCTGAGAGGACTGCCAGTAGCGGTTGCTCAGGGTTATATAATTGTAAAATGAAGTGCCCAGTCCCCGGTTGCTTACGGCGAAGGAGGCCGTATGGGGAGCGGTAAAATCCAGAGAGGGGGGGACGGTAAAGCTTATTTTCTTATTGTCCCTGTCTATATTGCCGTAGGAATCTAAATAGAAAGCCGTATTATTGTAGCTCTCGAAGACAAAACTTTCGAAATCGAATACATATCCTGCTTCTTCCACCGGATCGTACCGGTTGAAAAAATCATCACAGGAAGCAAGAGCGACTAATAAGAATAATGAGGAAAACTTTTTAATTCTGTTCATAATTACCCCATATTATTACATTATTTCTTCATTAATATTATACATACAGCCCTTGAAAATACAAATAGAAAAAACAAAATGTCAAAAAAAACTAAAACCGATACCCCAGGCGCAGTGATATCTGAGTAATATCCACCTGTCCGTCCTGTATGATCCAAGTATCGTTTCTCTGACTCACTTCCACGAGGAGTCTATCATAATTAATGACAAGCCCTCCGCCCCAGGTGAGGAGGGTTCCGGCCGTGGATATCCGCTCTCCCTCCACATGCATACCCATCCAGCGGGACCCCATCTGTGCTTCGGCAAAAAGATTGACGGGAAAGGGAAACCTGGTCCTTCCGTAGAGGCCCATAGTAACGGTTGTAAAGAAGTCCCCCCTGTCGTTGGGGGCAAGGAAAGCAACGCGGCCGGTCCAGCCGAGGAAGTTAATAAGGGGGAGATCCTTGTTGATATCGGCCCGTAGAACCGCTTCTATCTCATTAAAAGGGGTTAGTATACCGGCTCCTTCGGCGAAAGTAAAATTGGTAACCGACTGGTCGAAAACGGCATCCGCAAGGGGAAGGCCGATGAGAAGGTCGGTTCCCCAACGCAAATTTTCGTAATAGTCTTCATCCCTGATCTTCTGCGGATCCACAATGGTAAATGCACCGGTCAGAACCATCTCTTCCAGGGGCGGATTGATCAGAACCAGGTCGTAGGATCCCGCCTTAAGCCCGACAAGATTGAACCAGAGAATTATCTCATCCTCGCTGATATATTCGCTGATTGGAAGACGGTGACGCTGACCGTCCCTTTCAAGAAAGGCTACGATATCTTTGTCAAAATTGGAGCCCTTGAGAATCACCCGGGGATTCTGGGTGTCAAGCAAAGCGGTGCGGGGTTCCAGCTCCGTCACTCGGGGGGATACTTTTTCCTTAAGGGTAATGCAGCGTTCTTTCACCGTTTCGCTGCCCGAAGGATTTATAATACGCAGATCGTACTGACCAGCGGCTAGATGTTCCGTTTCCAGAACAATTTCTATTGTATTATTCCCCTTTTTCTCATAGGCAAGATTTTCCGCCTTACCGTCCCTTTCCAGTCGGATGAGGGCGCCTTCCATTATATCAGAGGTATGAACCGTCACTCTTTGAGAGCGCTCGCCCGCAAAGATGGTATGGGGAGGGACGTCGATGATGACCGGCTCCAGATCTTTTAATACGGTCAGGGTAATCCAGTCTGTCACGGCATCGGTTTTTTCGAATTTGTTCAGAAAGCTGATCCGGTATTCATATTCTCCCGGGGAGAGGTCCAGATAGATAAGGGGATCGCTTATTCTTCTTTCAAAGAGGAGCCGGTTATCCTTTTTCAGTTCCAGAAGGAAGGTATGGCCCGGCAGGTCTTCCCACTCCAGCTTGATCCCCTCCTGTCCCGGGAGAGGGAAAATGAACAGAAGGAATATAAAAGGAAAGATGATCTTTCTTGCCATCTATCCGTTCCATCCTAAGAGAAGATAGGGGGAAAAGGCGGTCATGGAGTGGGACTTGAAATGTGTCCAGTCTATGGAATAGCCCAGCTCATAGGTCATTTTTTTTCTGGTATATTGCAGCGCCGCTTCAATCCTGTTGGTAAAATCCAGAGAATTGACAACACGCCCCTTATTGAAAAAATAGAGGGAATAGGCCGATCCGAAACCGAGGGAGAGGAAGAGATTCACCGGGGTGCCCCAGTCGGAGAGATAAAAGAAGCTTCCGTCAAGGACTACTTGTGTCAGGGTAAGATAATCGGCAATGGCATCGCTGTACTGGGTATAATGGATCCCCGCGGCATAACCCGATTGTCTAAGTAGGGGGAGAGTGTATATTCCGGAATTCTGGAATTTTCGTCTGCCATTCAGGGTGAACCCGAGAAACGAAGTCTTGAACAATCGGTCGCTGTCCTTGTCCATGGGGGCGGACAGATGGTAGGCAAATCCGAAAAAGAGGGGAGAGGTTTCTCTTTTCATGCGGATCTGTTCCTCCTGGCTGATGATTTTCTCTTCCAGGGCGAGATCTATTTCATTGGAAACCACACCGCCCTCGTTTTCAACGGAAATCCTGTATGTTCCCAGCGCCAGCTCCGACGGATCGAGGTAGAATGTTATTTCCTCCCCGTAAAAGGTCTCCATATTCTCATATCCGGCAGGGGAGGGCCCGTCTATGACAAGGCGGGCCCGGGAGGAGAAGTTTTCTCCCTTGATGAGAAATTTCCCGGGGCTGTCTCCCCTGTGGATGACGGAAGGAGAGATCGATTCTATGACAGGAAGACGGCGCTCCGTTATTTTTACGGCCCTTTCCTTGGCATATTCCTTATTGGAAGGATTGATAACAATCAGATCCCAGAGACCGATTTCATGAAGCATCTCTCCCTGAAAAACAACTTCAAGCTCCAGCCCTTCGCCAGAGGGGGCGCGGGATTCTTCATAGCCTCTTATTCTATCCTGACCTTTTACAAGGTAGAAACGGCACATTTCATCGAAATTTCTGCCCCTTATTTCCAGGGTGATGCTCTCTTCATCACTGTAGAAAAGATAAGGCGAGGACCCGTCTATGATGGGCTGGGGGTTGGGATAGACTTGGAGCGGGCTCCAGTCGCTGCGGGATGCCATTTTTTCGAATTTATTAAATACGGATATCCTGATGTTGTAGGTACCGGGATTCAGAAACAGAGGGAGGGAAGGTTCTTCCGTTCTGATGGAGTAGAGTATGACGCCACCCGCCTCTATCTCCACCAGATAATAACGGGCCCCCTCAACAGGGGCCCACTCCAGTAATTTCTCTTCCGCGGGAAACTCGGTGCTTTGCGCCGTAAGAACGAGGGAGGAGAAAAGGAAAAGCAGACAGACCGGTACTTTAGTCTGCATACTGTATTACCGGCGAAAGGATCACCGGAGCCTCTTCGATGGTATCCAGAGTGATGGAGAAAACGGTCCTTGTTTCGGGAGATGTCCGTACTATCCCGATATTTCCATAATCAATGACCGCTTTAACGGTAAAGACGAACTGGCCCACGTCCAGTTTGGAAAGGTCCCTGAATACGAATTCTGTGCCGCGGTAATTATCCTGGAAAAAGATCCGGTTTCCCGACTGGTCATATAAAGAAAGGGTATATGTTGCTCCCTCTTCAACCTGTCCCCACCGGAATGTAAGGTCATCCTGATCGGACATATCGATTATCCCGTCCTCCGTGGGAGAGACCATCCTTACCGCATTCAGCGATGTAACCGGTTCAATGGTCATTTCCGACCTGCCCGCAGGGGACGTACGCCCGCGGCTGTCGATTCCGTTTACTTCGATGACATAATCGTCCGGATAGAGATCGTCTATACGGTAGTAATTCTGCTTCGTTTCCCTCCTCATAAGCAGTGTCCCCGAATCCTTCTGTCTCAGGGTAAGGGAATAGTCGGGAAATCTGTAGGAGGAATCCCACCGGATCAACAGACCGTCCTGAAGAATTTCCAGCCGGTTTGCCGAGAACTGATCGGAAGGCGACGTGATCACTGGCGCCTGGTAATTGATGATCGAACCAATGGAAAAGGTGGACCGGGAAACAGCACTTGCCGCGGGAAACCCCTTTCCCTCGTCCTCCCTCAGGGATCTCAGCTCCATCCTGTAGTCTCCCTCCGATAGGAGGGACACATCAATGTCGTAGGATAGAATATCCGTGCCGGGGAGTGTAACCAGAGGGACCGTTTCACCCTCTTTGAAAAGGGCTCCCTCATAGGCGATACTGTTAGCAATGTCACTCCATGATAATGTCAATTTTTCTTCTCCGATCACTTCAATAGTACTGTCCGGACGGGGATATGTCAAATCGGGAGGCAGTAAGGGCTTTCTTACAGAGAAGGCTCTCCGTGTTCCCCCGAGAGCCACGCGGTCCTCTTCATCCATGATATCGACCTGCCAGAGAAAATCGCCCTCTTCCCCGATATATTGGGTATTCTGAGGATGATCAAGGCGGCTGTTGGCAATAATTCTCTCGTTTCCATCGGTGATTTTCCAGAGTCTGAAACGGAAGTTCCCCCTCTCTGAAGAGTCCCATATAAAGGATATGTCCTCAGGGGAGAGGGTGATCGCTTCATCCGCTTCGGGGCTCAGAAGCTCAATGGTTTTGACCTTTTCCCTGTTTTGGAAGGTTCGTATTTCAGAGGAGTCAACCGGAACCGATCCATCGGTTAAGGGGATAATCCGCCAGTAATACGTTCCTTCCTCCAGCCCGCCTGCTGCGTCGTAATAATTCCTTGACGTATTTTCCCTGCGCAGAACCCCTTCCATGGAGGAATCAGCCGAGAGGATAAACTGATAAAGGGGAATCTCCGGGTCCCCTTTCCAGCTGAACCTGACACCCCTGGAAAAATCTTCGGGCGAAAGGGACGCCTCATTCTCGGGAGAAATCAGTTCGGGAGGCTGAAGCTCTTCCTGCCTGATGACCATAAGGATCCTGTCCTCCGTCGGGGAGGTTCTTCCGATGTTTTCAATTCCGTTGTACTGGGCCGTGACACGCCACCAGTAGGCACCTTCTGTCAGATCGTCGATTTTCATCTGGTTATACCGGGTTCTCCGGGATATGACAGGATTGGTCATATCCGACATCAATCCCATTTCCAGTTCCCAGTATTCGGCATTTTCCGCTCCCTGCCATGAGAAGGTGGGGGAAGGAACCTGATCCCGGTAGGTTAATTCCGTTTCATTCAGAGGAAGGAGTGCTTTCAGAGGAAGATTCTCCATAATTCTGATTTTACCGGTCGAGCTGAACCTGCTGTCCTCTTCTGTTCCGACACGCCAGAAGTAATCGCCCGGAAGAAGGTCGAGATTATACTCCTGTTCCTCAAGATCATCGGCCTGAAAAACGATCCTTTCAAAATCCGTGTCCAGTGCTATCCAGAGGGATCGTGTTTCCGCCGGCTGAGGCTCAATCCAGGCGAAGCGCATCTTCTGGGTTTCTCCGAAAGTCACCCAGCTGCTGTTGTTGGGCGGAGTGGAGAGGATGAAGCTCATCCTGTCCACGCTGGTTTCCCCTTCCGGCGTCAGGCGGAACTGTTCGTTGGCCTCAATTTTCTCCTCACCCCGTGACACGTCGCCGGCGAGCACTGACATATTGAAGATGCCCTTATCATCGGTTGAGAGGGTTATTTCCGAAGCGTTACCCAGTATGATGGGCTGGGGATTCTCCTCACGGAGATTAATAAGCCTAAGGGGTTCGCTTCTCTCCTCCGTCGAAAGGGCGCTGATGGTTCCGTCGAAATAAATGGTATTGTCCATGAGACTCAGAACAATGCGGGAGCTGTTCTCCAGCGAAATCTCCGTACCGTCAATAAGATTCATCATGATCGAGGAAAAGGCGTCGGAACTGATGGTATCCCCGTCAAAAAGATCATCCTGGTTATTGAGATTGTAGGTGTAATCGTCTCCGGAAATCTGTCTTTTGGGATAATAGGACAGATCGGAAACCGTGCCAATCGGTTCTCCGGCCCCCCGAATTTTCGATGAGATAATTTCCAGATACCGGGTTCCGGCGAAATAGAATACCGAGAGAAGGAGGGCGAGGGCAAGAAGATCTTTGAAAAGGGTTTTAATCCATAATCTCATATTTTACTTCTTTCTCATCCACATCTTTCTTCAGAACGTCGCTGAAATCTCCTTCAATTCCCACATAGGAACGCATTTCATCCAGATCTTTCGGTCTGGCCGGATTATCCATCCGTCCGAGAACGGCGTAGATCTGCTGGGGTTCGCTCTTTCCCTTCACCTTGATCTTGTTCATGGGAACCACATCGTAGATGCCTTTCACCTGATTATACGTGTCCGTGGATATGAGAATGTCCGTGCCCATAGGTTTGTTCAAAGGTTCGATACGGGAAGCCAGGTTTACCGCGTCGCCGATAACCGTATATTCCATTCTGTCCTCCGAGCCTATCTGACCGGATACCACAGGGCCGGAATTGATGCCGCAGCCGATTTTGATAATGGGTTTTTTGTCTCCGCCCCGTCCTTTGTTGAACCTGATCAGGGCTTCCCTCATGGCAAGGGCGCAGTTGACGCAGTTTTCCGGATCATTCCCATGGGATTTGGGGACGCCCCACAGGCCCATGATGGCATCACCGATATACTTGTCCACATGGCCCATGGTGTCGTTGACGCATTTGACCATTTCCGTCATATATTCATTCAGGAACTCCACCACTTCACCGGGCTCGAGCTTTTCCGAAATGGCTGTGAATGAGCGGATATCGGAGAAGAAAATCGTGGCTTCCTTTGTTTCTCCCCCCAGTTTCAGCTCTCCTTTCGCGGCCATCTCGGCCACTTCCTTGTTCACAAAGCGGCCGAAGGCGTCCTTCATTCTCTCCCGTTCCTGAAGACCGTGTCCCATGTCGATGAACGCCTGGGTCAGAACTCCCGTCTCATCCCGGTTGCGTACTTTCAGCTTCAGTTCGTACTGCCCGTTTTCAATCAGTTTCGTGGCTACCATGAGACGGGCGAGGGGGAGGGAGATCGTCTTGGAAAAGAAGTAGATGATGAGGATCGTCAGAGAAAGTATCATGATCATCAGGTAAAGATTCTGCCTGAGAATATCGTTGATGGGGCCGAAAACGGCAGACCTTTTTATTTCGGAGACGAAAAAGAGGTCCCAGTCCTTGATTATGGTGAAAGCTCCCAGCATCTGCTCCCCCGGTTCCGGCTCTGTTTCCTCAGTACCGATTATCGTCTGCTGATAGCTTATCTGCTGGTTGGAAGTTGAGCCCGACTCTCTCACATAGGAGAGAATGGGATGGTTTTCATAATCCCCGGGAAGACAGGATGTCACGAGGGTCTTGTCCGGATGTCCGATCATCTCTCCCATACCGTTCAGAACGAAAATGGTCCTGCTGCCTGAGCTGTTGATGATATCGTTGAGAAGTTCCGCCGTCTGAACAATGATGATCAGGGGTTTCTGCCTGTTATCGCTCTCATCCCAGTAGGTCAGGATTACGCCCGTCACCGGTTCGGTATTTCTCGTGTCCGTCAGAAAAAAGGAGGGGTTGAATGTCCTCCGGTAGTTCTGATCCCCCTGCCAGGCCTCTTCTGTCATGGACGCATAATTCTCCTCAAGAACACTGCTGATATAGTCCTTGCTGAAGTATCCCGGAGAGTTGTAGACCACATCGCTGGAAAGGAGTTCGAAGTAAAGAATATAGGGATAATCGTTTATCAGGGTATCTTCCAGATTCGCCCTGTTATTGTTGAGAAGGACTCTGAGTGTCTCCCGAAGGCTGTTGAAACTGTTTTTTGTATTGGTGGAGAGCAGGTCGGCGACGGTCAGGCTGTTCTGCTCTATCTCGCGGGAGAGGGTCTTCTCAAAGAGGGAGAAGGATATTACCGACATGGAGCTCATGGCCAGAACGATCACGGTGGAAATGATGAGTATAAGTTTGAAGCCGATGGAGAAGCGCACCCCCAGCTTTCGGCTTTTTGGCTTTTTCAGATCAAGTTCTTCGGGCAGTTCCTCGTCCTTGCTGTTCTGTTCGGTGAGTCTGTCGATTTTCTTAATCAGATCGGGAGGCATAATGGCCACCTCCCGGATTATTTCTTTTATCTCGACCTTCGCAGGGCCCTGGCTGACCGGCAAAGCCGCCGGTTCTTCCGGACGTCTGGACGGTTTCTTCAGAATCTTCAGAATGCTTCCCCTGATCTTCAGTTTCTCAAGAAGTCTGCTTCCTTCTTCTTGTCCGGAATAGAGAAAATACAAAGGCTGCCGGACCTGATCGTCCCGGACCGATTCGTAGGGAAGATCCAGGGGGCCCATAAGGGGAATCTCACCCTTTGCCGTCAGGGAGGATAGACTGTCTATTGTCTGCAGAAGATCGTCCTGTCTGTTCAGATCAAGGTAGAAGAGTATGCGCCACTCATCAGGCCTTGCCTTCTCGAGATAATGGCGGGGAATACGCAGGGCGTGGGTGAAATCCTCATCCTTTCCGATGGAAAGGGTTTTGAGATCCCACTGAAGTTCCGTATCAATCAGCCGCTTGTGGAAAAGCCTCGTCATGGCGGATATATCAAAATCGATCGACTCTCCGGTGAGAACGGACTCCCTGACATTGACGAAGAGTCCTTCGGCTTTTTTTTCTTCCAGCACCCGGAAGAGGCGGACGATATGTTCGATAAGGCGGTTGAGAAGGCGGTAATCTTCCGTTGAAATCGGGGAATTCCTCTCGGCCAGTTCCGAGGTGAAAGTGAGTCCCAGCTGCGCCATGGAGTTCAGGGGGGACAAGCCCATAAAAGTCCCCAGAAAAGAAAGAATGCGGAATTCCTCTTTCAGCGAAGCGATATCAGGTCTTTTGGCTGTTTTTAATTTTTTGTGTTCCATAAGAAGAGAACGTACATGGTGACCCGCTTCTCTCTTCAGGGATAAAGGTTGTTTGCTGCTCTTTTCTCTTTCCACTTTCTTTCCATCGCTCAGGATTTAACTGCAGGAGTCAAAGCCTCTTTTCCTTCTATTATCGGCAAAGATAGGGTTAAAATCCATCGGCAGAGGGAAAAAAGGGAGGGGATGTTGCCTTTCAAGACGGGATTGAAAAAACTTATCATGGCGGAACCGGCTTTTACTTGCCTAGAAATCCGACTTAATATATTATACAGCCATGAATGCCAAAGAACTTCGAGAGAAATACATAACCTTTTTTACAGAGCGGGGACATAAGGAAATTTCCGGAAAATCCCTGATTCCCGAAAACGATCCCACCGTGCTGTTTACCACGGCGGGTATGCATCCGCTGGTCCCCTATCTGCTGGGACAGCCTCATCCGGCGGGAAAGAGGCTTGTCGACTATCAGAAGTGCATCAGGACTCAGGATATAGATGCCGTCGGTGATCCTTCCCATCTCACTTTTTTTGAAATGCTGGGAAACTGGTCTCTGGGCGACTATTTCAAAAAAGAGTCTATTGCCATGAGTTATGAATTTCTCACATCACCCGATTATCTCGGCGCTGATCGGGAGAAACTTTCCGTAACGGTATTCGAAGGGGACGACGAAGTGCCCGCCGATGAGGAATCCATCGGTTACTGGAGGGAATGCGGAATCCCCGATGAGCGGATCTACCGCCTGCCCCGGGAAGATAACTGGTGGGGGCCTGCGGGTACCACCGGTCCCTGCGGTCCCGATTCAGAGATGTTTCTGGATACGGGGCTGGAACCGTGCGGTCCCGACTGTAAACCCGGCTGTCACTGCGGGAAATATTTTGAAGTCTGGAATAACGTTTTCATGCAGTACAACAAGCAGGAGGACGGTTCCTATAAGAAGCTCGATGCTCCCTGCGTCGATACGGGAATGGGATTGGAAAGGACCATTACCATGCTTTTAGGAAAGAAATCGGTTTACGAAACGGAATTTTTCATCCCTATTATAGAAAAAGTGGAATCCCTGACGGGGAAAAAGTACGGCCAGTCGGAAGATGTGGATATGTCCATACGCATCATATCCGACCATATCAAGGCATCCTGCATGATCCTGGGAGACGAGAAGGGCGTCAGCCCTTCCAATGTCGGACAGGGTTACGTTCTGCGGAGACTGCTCAGAAGGGCTATCCGCCATGGAAAGAAGCTCGGTATCGAAGACAATTTCCTGGTGGAGCTCTCGGAAATCGTTCTGGCCATGTACGAGGGTGTCTATAAGGAACTCAGGGAAAATGAAGAGAGGATCAAAGAAGAGCTGGAGCGTGAGGAAAATCAGTTCCGTACCACTCTGGTCAAGGGAGAGAAGGAGTTTGAAAAACTGCTTCCCAATCTTCTGAAAAATCCTAAAAAGATGGTAAGCGGAAAAGTGGCTTTCAAGCTTTACGATACCTACGGGTTTCCCGTGGAGCTTACCGAGGACCTGGCCGGTGAAAACGGGATGACCGTCGACAGGGAAGGGTTCGAGGAGGCTTTCAAAAAGCATCAGGAAGCATCCAAAAAGGGTGCGGACAAAGCCTTTAAAGGCGGACTGGCCGATCATTCCGTCATGACGACAAGGTACCATACGGCGACTCACCTTCTGCACGAGGCTTTGAGACTCGTTCTGGGAGAGCATGTGGCTCAGAAGGGTTCCAATCTCAACTCGGAGAGACTTCGGTTTGACTTCTCCCATCCCGATCCCATGACGCCGGAACAGATTCAGCAGGTAGAAGATATGGTAAATGAGAAAATCCAGGCGGCTTTGCCTGTTACCATGAAAGTCATGACTCTCGACGAAGCCAGAAATCTGAATGCCAGAGCTCTGTTCTCCGGTAAATATGATGAGCAGGTTAAGGTCTACTTCATGGGTGATTTTTCCGTTGAAGTATGCGGCGGACCCCATGTGGAAAATACTTCCGAACTGGGCAGCTTTAAAATTCAGAAAGAGCAGTCCTCATCAAGGGGAGTGCGGCGGATCAGAGCAGTACTGGAATAGCTCAAGACCGATACAAAAAAAGCCCGACCTTAAAGAAGGCGGGCTTTATTCTTTATAAGAATCATGAAAAAGAAACTCTGTTTCTCAGGCTCCGGCTTTGAGGCGGGAAAGCTCACTGGTCACTTTGCTGTTCTTGATTCCCCCGATATTCAGGTAATTATTCAGAACCTTGATAGCCTGTTCTTTCTCTCCCATCTCACCGTAACAGCTGGCGCACTCAATACAGAACCGGCAGTTCTTCGGATCCGATGAAATCAGCTTGGTCAAAGACGTAATTGCTTCATCGTAATGGCCGCGGTCTCTATTGATCAGAGCCAGGCCCATGACCGCGTAATGATCATATTCTATATTGAGGGCGTAATTATAGTACTGTTCCGCCCTTTCAAGATCTCCCATGTGGCGGTAGGCATCTCCGGCTCTTGTAAGAATCACCTTGTTTCTCTTGTCGTTGTCCAGAATCTTGTTCCAGTATATCAGGGATTTATTCTGCTGATTCATGCCCCGGTAGCAGTCTGCCAGTCCGAAGAGAGCATAAAAATTGTTCGGCTGAATATCCAGGGCCTGCTGGAAGTAGGGGACACCCTGTTCAAAGGTTTTCATTTTCCTGTGGCAGTTTCCAATGGATGTCAGTACGCGGATATCGACGCGGCTGTTGGAAAGTTCCAGCATCCTCGTCCAGTATTTCAAGGCTCCTTCGTACTCTTTGAAGTCATAATGGAGATGGCCCAGGCCGATCAGGGCATAGGAGTTGTTTGCTTCCATTTCCAGGACTTTCAGGTAGAGTTCTTTGCTCCGGTTGAAGTCTCTCACCTTGCGATAAGCATCGGCAATGCGGGTAAGAACCGTAATATTCTTGTCGTCATGATGGAGGTACTCCTCCCAGATATCAATGGCTCTGTTGAATTGTTTCAGGGCTTTGTAGCAATCGGCAAGACCGAAGAGGGCATAATTATTCCCCCGGTGATAGGTCAGGCATTTCTGATAATGGCCGATGGCCTCATGGTACCGCCTCTCCTTTCTGTAAACGTCACCCAGACCAACAAGAGCGTAATTGTTGCTGGATTCCATTTCCAGAATCGTATTGAAGCAATCGGCAGCTCTTTCTGTAAGATTTTCCTTTAAGAGCTGGTACCCTTTCTGTGACAGTTCCGTAATCCGGTTGTGATCATCCGGAGACAGACCGTCCTGGCTTTCTGTTTGGACATCGTTCAGTTCATCAGATTCATTAGTAGTCAGCATCTCACCCATCCTTATCTTTACATTTTATTTAAGCCATTGCTTTATTACTTGAGCCATCCTGATTACCATTTCATCAACTTTGTTCTGGTCCTCCGCCTGCATATACATACGCAATGCTTCCAGGGGCTGACCCTTTTCATAATAAAAATCGCCCAGCCTGATGATTCCGTCCTTGTATCCCAAGGTCAGAAAAATCTTCCGGGCCATTTCCGTATTACCGCCGTTGAAAAATTCATTGCCCCGCCTGATAAGCTGGATCCTCTGCTGAGAAGTTAAGTCATCCCGCTTATCGACGGTGGTTTTTAGAAACCCTTCCTTGGGTAATTTCTTTAAAATATCCATACTGTTGATGTATCAGGTTCTCAAAAGAAAGAACACAGTATTATAATAGACCCTTTGTAGACAAATTTCCACTTTTCGGTGAAATTCTTGTAAAAGAGTATTTAAGGGCCCGTCCGAAGGCTTTGAAAATCGCTTCGGACATGTGGTGGGAGTTTTCTCCATAGGGGCAGTCTATATGGAGATTAATTCTGCTGTTGGACGTAAAGGCCTGGAAAAATTCCTTTAGAAGGAACATATCGAAGTTACCCGAACGTTCCTGCGGGTAATCCGCCCGGTAAACCAGATAGGGCCTGTTGCAGGCGTCAATGGTGACATCAGCCAGGGCGTCGTCCATGGGGACTCGGAAATGACCGTAGCGGGCAAGGGGGGAGAATTTCTCAAGATAGGCGTGGAAGGCGGAACCGAGAACCAGACCGGTATCTTCCACAAGGTGGTGAGGGTCTATGTCGATGTCGCCCGAGGCCTTCAGGTTCATGGAGAATCCCCCGTGAAAAGTCATGGCATGGAGCATATGGTCGAAAAAGGGGAGGGAGGTATCAATGGAAATCTCTCCCCGTACGTCCAGATCCAGCGCTACCTCGATATCGGTTTCCTTGGTTTTCCTTTTTACGGTTATGGTTTCTTCTGACATGGAATCAGCCTCCTATCCTTTCCAGCAAATTCCGGATTTTATCGTAGTTGAGCTTAAAGTAGGCTTTATTGGATATCATCCTGACCTTTATCGTCATGAGATCCTGTATGACTTCCAGACCGTTGGCTTTGAGGGTACTGCCCGTTTCCACCAGATCAACGATGTAGGGAGCAAGTCCCAGGGAGGGGGCCAGTTCAACGCTGCCGTTCAGCTTAATGATGTTGACCGAAATCCCCTTGTTATGGAAATAATCCCGGGTCATGGCTGTATAGGAGGTGGCTATGGTCAGCTCCTCCGTGTCCTTTTCGGGCCTTCCCTCTTTCAGGGCGGCCATGGAAAGGCGGGTCCCGCCGAAGTCGAAAGTATGGAGTTTGTAAAAATCCAGTCCCGATTCATAAACCACATCGTCACCGCAGACGCCCAGTCCGGCTATCCCGGAATTGACGTAGGCGGGAAGGTCGCTGTTTTTCACCAGGTAAATTTTCAGCAGACCCTCATCATCGTACGAAACGAGTTTACGTTTTTCGAATTTAAAGTTCAGCTCCTTTGAGGAAAAGTGCTCCTGGACCTGTTCGAACAGGCGCCCCTTGGGAAGAGCTATGGTTAAGGGTTCGTTATTCATATATGACATCCTATCCTAAGATCACCGGTTCACCCCGGTCTCTCCGTTCCGCCGCTTCCCTATAAAGGTCGGCGAAATCCTTGTTTTTGTTTTCTATGCGCAGGGGAGCCGACGAAGCCGGTCTTTCCAGGAGCTTCTCGATCTTCCTGAGGAGGAGGGAGAATCCGACGGAGGATACATTCCGTCCGAAACGTCCGAAAAGGTCATCGTATCTGCCGCCCGAAGCCACGGCCCGGTCTGCTCCTTCCATGTAGGCCTGGAACACAAAACCCGTATAATAAGGCTGTCCCCCGATTTCCGAAAGATCAATACGGAACCTGTCTGCCTTACCGGTTTTCTCCAGCTGGTCGATCAATGACTCAAAGCCCTTGATGGAATCGGCGAGGGGGGAGATGAGGCCGGAATCGAGGTGTTGCAGTTCCCTGCGGAATTCCTCAAACGTTCCTATGAAGAAGAGAAGATTCACCAGCGCTTTGGGGAGCAGTTCGCACATGCCCCCATAGTCCCGGCTGTCCAGAAGGAATGCGATCTCCTTCTCCTTTCCCGTTAGCCCCTGCATTTCGAGAATCTTCCTGAAAAAAGCCCGTGAACCTATATGAATGCGGAAAGGGGGAAGGTCCAGCCCTGTCAGCTGGTCATGGAGAAGCATTATGATTTCCAGATCACCCTCGAGTTCCTCTTTTCCTATGAGCTCACAGCCGGTCTGAAAGAATTCATTATGGGAAATATCCTCATTGTTCTGATATCTCAGAATACTGTCGGAATAGAATACGCGCACGGGCAGATGCTTTTCTTCCAGAGTCAGCGCCATCTGCCGTGCCAGAAAAAGAGTGATGTCCGATCTGAGTATGAGAAGATCTCCCTCCCGGCTTATCATCCGGTAGCTCTCTTCCTGCCTTTTTTTATCAAGCAGATCGCTGTAGCTGTCATAGAAATCCACCATGGGGGTCTGCACCGGCAGATAGCCCCATAAATGGTACAGATCTTCAATCTGCCGTAAAATATCTTTATGCCTTACCGCTTCTTCCAGAAAGAAGCTTTCCGTTCCCTGGGGAACTCGTAACTTTTGACTCAAAATATTCTCCTTGATGGTCCATTTTATAGGGATAGATAGGTAAAATCAATATGTACTTACGAAATGCAGAATTGAATCGACAATTTTCTCAGCATCCTGATCACGGAGATTTTCGTTCCTCAGGGCCCAGGAGTTGTTGTCGTAATTGATGTTGCGGATTTCCATGAGAACGGCGCCGTCGCGGGCGGGATTACCGTTGAGTACATGCAGATTCTGTTCCTTGATGGAGAGTCCGGCAGGGAAGGATTCAATAAAGGCTTCGGCGAATTTTTCAGACCTTTCCCTTTCCTCGTCGTCTTCCCCGAAGGTCAGAACGCCGCTTTGCGCAAAGCCGCCCGGGGTATTGTCGCAATGGATGCTGATGAAAAGGGAGTGCCTGTTCTTTTCCCTCTCGATAATCTCCCTGGCCGTTATCAGTCTTTTTTCCAGTCCGGCGCTTCCCCCTGCCGGCCATTCGCTCCAGGCTCCCGTCTCATTGAGGGAGGGGGAATTGTACACTTCGTTCTTTTCATTGACGAAAGTTATCGAAGCATCGGGGGTATGGCGGATGTGGTGGTTGGGGCTGATTATGGTCAGGTCCGCATCGGCGCCGTGCTGGCAGAGAAGGGCGTAAACCCTCAGGGAGATATCATAGGCGTATTCATCTTCTACCACGAAGGCGGAATGGCCCTGACCGTCAATCGTTTCGACCACGGCACCCGGGTCGAGTCCGCCGTGACCGGGATCGATAACAATCGTCCAACCCTTCAGATCCCGGGAAAGGAGACCGGCCTTGTCCACTTCCCGGTCCAGTCTAGCAAGGACATCCCGGGCCATGGCGTAGTTTTCCACCGTACTGTTCTGGGAAAGTTCCCCGTATTCCAGCGAGGGCTGAGTCAGCCTTTCCGGCTCTCCGTTGAACCAGGGGCCCATCTCCGGTTCACGCCTGTCGCTCAGCATCGCCTTGAGTACGCTGACTCCCCGGGAAAAGCGGGAAAGGAGAGGAAGTTTAAGTTTCATCCCGGGAAAAATCCTTTCCGAAGGCAGATCATTCAGGCGGGCGATGGCATCGGTGGTCGTATTATAATCCGAGGCGATTCTCCACAGGGAATCCCCTTCAGCAACGGTATAGGTATTGTCAGAGCTTTCCTCCCGGGGAAGAATCAGCCTCTGGCCTATCAGAATCTTTTCCCCGTCAATATGGTTTGCCTGACGTATTTCTTCCTGGGATATATCAGTCTCCCAGGCAATTTTTGAAAGGGAATCTCCCGGTTTGACAATCCAGTAGCTCTCTCCCGCGCCCAGGGGAATCTCCAGTTCGTCCCCCTCTTTAATAAAGCTTCCCTCCAGGCGGTTCGCCGCCATAAGATCGTCCACGGAAATCCCGTAATCGGAGGCGATGGAATAGAGCGTTTCATCCTTAGCCACCCGATGTATCTCTTCAGCGGTAAGGGTGAGTGTCAACAGGAAACATAAAGCTGTCAGAAATGGGATGGTTTTGATTTCCGGCCTCCTTCATGGCTTGCGGAAGGGCAAATCCGCCGCGCTACTCTTTCTTTATCGATTTTTTATCCTCCCCGGTTGAGAGAAAGTTGACAATTGCTTCTCCCTTTATTAAGTTACAGCTGACGGCGGGAGGAAAAAATGGATTTTCAGGAATTGATACTGTCGAGAAGAAGTATAAGGAAGTACCAGAACAGGGAAATAGAACGTTCAGAACTCAGGAAGATCCTTGAGGCGGCCATGGCGGCTCCTTCTGCCGTGGCCAAAGACCCCTGGTATTTCTACGCCGTAAGCAACAGAGATATTCTGCAGGGTATGGCGGACGTCCTGCCCTACGGGAAGATGCTCCGGGATGCCGGTGCCTCCCTCGTCGTTTGCGGACTCCCCGAAGAGGCTAACCGGGGGGAAATCGGCTATATGGTACAGGATTGTTCCGCCGCGGTGGAAAACATACTCCTTTCGGCCCATGGTTTGGGGATAGGGGCGGTATGGCTCGGCGTCTATCCCAATGAGGACAGAATGGAAGGCATGGTCCGTCTTCTGGATATCCCCGGGAACATGATACCCCTGGCGGTCGTATCACTGGGATACCCGGCTGAATCTCCCGCACCCCGAACCCGGTACAGCGATTCACGGGTAACCTGGAAGGACTGATTGGAAAAGCAGAAAACCGCCGTCATCATAGGGGGAGGTCCGGCCGGGCTTTTCGCCGCCTCTCAGTTGACGGCAAAGGGCATAAACGTTCAATTGTACGAGAAAATGCGTTCGCCGGGAAGGAAATTTCTTCTGGCGGGGCAGTCGGGGCTGAATCTGACCAACGATGAGGCTCCCCCCCTTATGTCCGGCCGTTACGGCCGTCACGAAGCGCTTTTCCTCCCCCTGCTTCAGGACTTTTCCTCGGAAGATATGAGATCCTGGTTTCGCCGACTGGGAGTGGAAACCTTCCGTGGGAACGGGGGAAAGATTTTCCCCGTTGACGGTATGTCCGTCAAAAAGATCCTGAACATCTGGCTTGATTCCCTGAGGGAAACCGGTCTGTTCCGTCTCCGGGAAGGTTGGGTCTGGCAGGGATGGCGGGATGAAGGGCTTCTATTGGTGAAGGACAATTCCGAACGCATCATAAAGGAGAAGCCCGTTCTCTTCGCTCTGGGGGGGGCAAGCTGGCCCGCCACCGGTTCGGATGGGACATGGGGGGACTATCTGCGGATGAAGGGTATCCGCATCAATCAATTCAAGCCGATGAACTGCGGTTTTCATGTGGATTGGTCTGCTGTTGTTCGGGAGAGGCATACGGATGAGCCTGTAAAGGGTATCGCCCTCGTCATGGGAGAAGAGAGGAAAAGGGGAGATCTGGTAATTACCCCATCCGGTCTCGAGGGTAGCCCCCTGTACTGGTTCAGCCTGAAATTGCGGGAGCAGTTGGAAGAAAGGGGCGGGGCGGAAATCGCCATGGATTTGACGCCCGATCTGTCCCGGGAGAAAGTAAGGGCGATTCTTGACGGGAGACCCCGCAAAAAAAGCCTCTCCTCCTACCTCGTGACAAAGGGCCTGTTAAGTCCCGTCAAGAAAAGCCTTCTCTGGGAATTTACCTCTCCCGAAGAGAGAGATCATACAGACCTCCTGGCGGCTTGCATAAAGAGCCTTCCCCTGAAAATTACGGGTATCAACGATATCAAAAGGGCTATCTCCAGTTCCGGAGGAATCGACATGGGGGAGCTTGATGAAAACCTTATGATCAGAAAAATCCCCGGATATTTCGCTTCGGGGGAAATGCTGGACTGGGATGCGCCCACGGGAGGATATATGCTCCAGGGCTGCTTTGCCTCGTCTTTCAGGGCTGCAAGAGGGTTGATGGCATGGCCGGGCTGAAACGAATAGTCCTGTGGCTCTTTATGGTGGCTTTCTTCTCCCTTTATGCCGATGAAGTGAGAGTGGAACCACTTGAATTCTGGCATAACGGGTCATCATGGCCCGAGACTCTCTCCGTTAATCAGCTTGTCGAGTCCTCCCTCGCGGCTTCCGGTCTCGAGGGAGAGGATCTGTCCCGATACTTCGAGAGGCTCATGGCTTCCCTGGACAATTTTCAAAGCGAATATCTTCCCCGTATCAGTGGTCAGAACAGCCGTGAAAGGGGAGAAGCCATACTGATGTGGATGCATGAAACCTATCTGACCGGCCGATACAGAACCGATCAGACCCGCATGGACGTCCTTATGGACAGGGGGGATTATAATTGCGTATCCTCGGCTATCCTCTACCTTATTTTCACCCGGGCGGCCGGTCTGGCTACGGCAGGTGAAGAGACTGTTGATCATGCCTTTTGCACTCTTCGTCTTGAATCAGGCCGGTCGGTGGATATCGAAACTACCACTCTTCTGGGGTTCGATCCGGGTACTAAAAAAGAGTTCTCCCGGGAATTTTCCGGGCGGACCGGGTTTGCCTATGTGGAACCGGGGGATTACGCCCGCCGGCAGCCGGCATCGGATAAACAGATGATAAGCCTGATCCTTCAGAACCGGATTGCCCTTCTGCAGCGACGGGGTGAATACGGAAATGCAGCCGGCCCCGCCGTGGACCGCTGGGTTTTCCTGCCGAACGACAGGAACAGAAAGGATATGAATGATTCCTTCCGTAATTATGTTTCGCTTCTGAACAGCCGGAATGAGTTCGGTAAAGCCCTCTCCTTTCTCGTTCCCCTCTCCGAAGAACTGGGGCTGACAGAGGAGAATGAAGACCTTATCGTAATCCTTGTTCAGAATCAGCTTATCAGCCTGACTAATTCCCGCCGTTTTGAAGAAGCAGAAGCTTTTTTCGATGAATGGTCAGAATGGCTGAGCCCCGATCAGGCGGGAGAACAGAGAGCGCAGATTCATGACAGAAAAGCACAAACCGCCGTGGAGAGGGAAAGCTATCCCGATGCGCTCGCCCTTATCAGGCGGATGGGAGATGACGGCTCTCTTCCCCGTATGAGGTCCGATGAGCTGATTACCTGGCTTCATCAGAACAAAGCCATGGAGATAGCGAACGCCCCGGGAATGGCAAGGGATCAGGCGTATCGGGATGCGATGGATTTTCTTGACTCCCTGCCGGAAGAGGAGAGGCGGCTTCCCGGGATTTCCGATCATAGAAACAGATACCAACAGAACTGGAGTGTGGTCATTCACAATCAGTGGGCGGCCTTGATGAACCGGGGCGATTATGAACAGGCCCGGAAGATTCTAGAAGAGGCTCTGGCTGTGGAGGGAACGAATTCGGATCTTCTCAAGGACAAAGCATATATGGAGACAAAAATACCGTGATGGTTCTCCAGTTTCTTTTTGAAATACGGGTTTTTCTTTCCGGTTGTGTTATAGTAATATAAATCGAAATTAAAATTATTTACATAATGTTATCAGGAGTTGAAATTGCCATTTACATTTAAAACAGTTCCGGATATTGACGGTCTTGTTGTCGTTGAGCCGGCGGTTTTCAAGGACGATCGGGGATATTTTCTGGAAACTTTCCGCCGTGATCAGTTCCGCGCAAACGGAATAGGGGAAGAGTTCGTCCAGGATAACCACTCTCTCTCTTCAAAGGGAACTCTGAGGGGGCTTCATTTCCAGCGTGATCCGGCCGCCCAGGGAAAACTGGTGTCAGTTATCACCGGTGCAGTCTGGGATGTGGCAGTAGACCTCAGACCCGGATCTCCCAGTTTCGGGAAGTGGTTCGGAGTCGAATTATCCGATACCAATCACAGAATGTTCTATATTCCGCCCGGTTTTGCCCACGGCTTCATCTCCCTGGCCGACGACACCCACTTCGTTTATAAATGCACGGCCTATTACTCACCCGAAAATGACGGGGGAATTCGGTGGAATGATCCTGATCTGGCGGTAGAGTGGCCCGAGGGCACCGATCCGCTGGTTTCACCCAAGGATGATAAGCTTCCCCTTTTCGCCGACTGGCGCAAGGAGGCGGGTATATGATCTGGCTTATCGGCAACAGGGGAATGCTCGGGCAGGAGGTCGCTTCCCTGCTTAAGGACAGGGGACTTGCCTTCCTGGGAACGGACAGGGATACGGATATCACCGATGTGCAGGCCTTGAGAGACTTCGCCATGGGAAAAGATATTGAGTGGATTATCAACTGTTCCGCCTACACGGCTGTGGACAAAGCTGAAGAGGAGAGGGAGAAAGCTTTCCTGCTTAACGAAAAGGGAGCGGAGAATATCGGTATTGTCGCCTCCGAACTGGACGCTGCCGTGATTCATATCTCCACGGATTATGTTTTTGACGGCAAAAAAAACTATCCCCTCGGTGAAGAGGAAGGAACCGGACCGGTTTCGGTGTACGGAGAGAGCAAGCTGGCGGGAGAAAAGGCCCTGCAGCGGAGAAATCCCAGGACTTTTATTCTCCGAACCGCCTGGTTGTACGGACGGGAAGGGGCGAATTTCGTCTATACCATGCTGCGTCTGATGAAAGAGAAAGAGAGTATAAAAGTCGTCGATGATCAGATCGGTTCTCCCACCTGGACATTCGATCTGGCCTCTCTGATTCTCAGAATTATCACTTCCGGTTCTGAACATTACGGCATCTATCACTTCTCCGGATCGGGAGAGACTAGCTGGTATGGTTTCGCCCGGGAGATTTACCGGCAGGGACGGGAAAGGGGGATTCTGGAAGGGGAGTGCGATATCCGTCCCTGTACCAGCGGGGAGTTCTCTTCCGCCGCGGTCAGACCGGCCTATTCCCTTCTCTCCAAGGAGAAGGTGAAAAACATACTCAAAGGAGAGGTTCCTCCCTGGGAAGAGAGCCTTGATCATTTTTTTGAAAGAGGATTAGCAGAATGAGAAAACTGAAAAATATCATGGTTACCGGAGGAGCCGGTTTTATCGGCGCCAACTTCATCAACTGGTTGTTTAATAGTGGCGATTTCACCGGAAGGATAATTAATTTCGACAAGCTGACCTACGCCGGAAATCCGGAAAGTCTGAAAGGGGTGAGCGACAACTTTGGGGAAGACCGATATCTTCTTGTTCAGGGGGATATCTGTGACAGAAAAATCGTTGAGGAGACCCTTGAAAAATACGATATCGACACGATTATCCATTTTGCCGCCGAAAGCCATGTTGACCGTTCCATCGAAGGGCCCGAAGTATTCGTTCAGACCAATGTCATGGGAACTTTTACTCTTCTTGATGCGGCCCGGCATTTCTGGGAAGGAAAGGATGGGTGCCTGTTTCACCATGTCAGTACCGATGAAGTTTACGGGTCGCTGGGGGAAACGGGATTTTTCTATGAAACGACTCCCTACGATCCTCGCAGCGCCTATTCCGCCTCCAAGGCGTCTTCCGATCACCTGGTCCGGTCGTATTTCCACACTTACGGCCTGCCCATCACCTTAAGCAACTGCTCCAACAATTACGGTCCTCTTCAGTTTCCCGAAAAACTGATTCCCGTCATTATTGAGAATATCCTTAAGGAAAATTCCCTGCCCGTCTACGGAGACGGGAAGAATATTCGTGACTGGCTTTTTGTGGAAGACCATAACAGCGCCGTCTGGAAAATTGTCAATGAAGGCAAAACGGGGGATTCCTACAACATCGGCGGAGAAAACGAGTGGGAAAACATCAAGCTGGTCCATAGACTGTGCGAACTGATGGCAGAAAAAAAGGGAAAAGACAGGGACTACTATAAAAAACTGATTACCTTCGTCAAGGACAGGCCCGGCCATGACAGACGTTATGCCATCAACTGCGACAAACTCAAGAAAGAACTGGGCTGGAAGCAGAGCCTTGATTTCTCCGAGGGCTTGAGAAAAACGGTGGACTGGTACCTGGATAACCGGGAGTGGGTCGAAAATGTGAAAAGCGGTGAATACCGGAACTGGATGGAGAAGAACTACACTTCCCGTTAATGTGTCTCAGTAAAGGGGAGTCCAGGAGCCGTCTTTTGCGTCGATCCTGATCTCCCGGTCTTGCGGCCCTTCATCAATGAGGCGGCCGCTGTAGTATTTCCTGCCTGCAACGAGCGCCATGCGGCCTTTAAGGGAGAGATTCTCCGGGACCCGGGGCTCCTTCTCTGCCGTTTCATCTCCCTGGTAGTGATTGAGAAGGACACGCGAGACATAATCGGCTATTTTTTTCCTGTCCTCTTCCCTGACGCCGTAGCGATAGAGAAAATTCCGGGCGAATCGATTAATTCTCTCATAGGAGAGTTCCCATCCGTTCCCTTCCGGAAATTCTGCTTCCAGTCTGCCTTCCCGCAGGGTTATGTCAGGACCCTCGCAGATAATATCCCGATACGCAAAGGGCCAGGATATGAGTGAGCCCGTTTCCACATCGAAAAGACTGTGCCCCTCCTGGGTCTGAATGGCTATATCCTGTGAATGGTAATGGCCCGTGAACACGACATTGACGTCGTATTTCATGAGGAGAGATAGAAGTTCCTTGCGATTAATAAGTCTCATGCCTTTATCCCTATCCTGACCGGGATAGTGTTCCAGGAGGGAGTGGTGCATGAATAGCAGAACAGATAGGCCCCTGAGCCGGCTTTCACTGAGAGTCTCCTCCAGCCATGTGAGCGTTTCTTCATGCAAATAACCAGGACCTGATCCGTATCGGCAGCTGTCCAGGCCGATGAGAAGGGTTTTTTCATTGACTTCCACGGCGTAACTCAGTGAATAGATATCCCGGGAAAGGGCTTCATCATAACCGAAGGGTCGATAGAGGCTGAGAAACTCCCCCGCGCTCAATGATTCCGTATCTATCGCCTTATCTCCGCGGAAGGCAAGGGGGTAGGGATTGTCAATATCATGATTGCCCGGTATGGCATAAACATCTACTCCCTCTGCTTCCAGGGAGGAAAAATACCGGGATAGAACCATATGACTCTCTTTTTCGCCATTGTTGGTCAGATCTCCGGGAACGATGATAAAATCAGGCTTTTCCCTGAGCACCTCGTCTTTGAAATCCGCCAGAATAGAATCGCCATATTCCGTTAAATTCCCTTTTTTATATAGCATATGCCTTTGAAAGGCCGATCCGCTGTCATAAAGAGCGGGAGCAAGAAAATGGATATCGCTGATGACGAAAAAACGAGAATTGCCATAGTCCGCTGATCTTTTAGGGTATTGATCGCTTACTGATGAAGTACGGCATCCTGCCAGTAAAAAGAAAGGAAAGGTCAGAATCAACAGATTTGACATAATCTTCATAAACGACATGATAACATAAAAAATGAGAGAAAAAAAAGCAAAAAAAAGCTGGAATCAACTGTTTTTTTTTATTAAGTGCGCTATAATGTGTAGCAACAGTGAAGATAACAAGGGAGTGTGTGTTTAATATGAAGAAGAAAACCTTAGGAACTAACTACTCTAAAGAAAGCTGGAAGCCACTCAGTATCTTTTGCTTGAATCAGAAAGAGAAAGGTGATATCTATTCAAAAAGCAGCTTTTCCCGTGTCATAGATTATGAACAGCAGAGGGCCAAAAGGAATGAATCCACATTCGCCCTTGTCTCATGTTCGTTCGGGGAGAGTGAAGAAAATAAAAGCGGTTTGAAAAGATACCTGGACTGCGTTAAAAAAACAGTCAGGACCGTTGATCATATAGGATGGAGAGGTGAAGGAAATGTGGGAATCCTGCTCCCCTGTACCAATAGGGACGGGGCGGAACAGTTTCTCAATAAAATCCATTCCTTTTCCGGGGTTGCCCGTCAGCCCGTCTCCTATAGGATCGAAACGTACAACGGCGAACGAGAGGTTGCCCGAACCGCACAGGATGTTTAATGAAAGGTATAATTCTCGCCGGGGGCAGCGGAACAAGGCTGTACCCCTCCACCATGGTTGTATGCAAGCAGCTGCTGCCGGTTTATGACAAGCCGATGATCTATTATCCCCTTTCCACGCTGATGTTGGCGGGGATAAGGGATATTCTCATTATTTCCACCCCCGAGGATCTTCCCCGTTTTGAAGAGTTGCTGGGAGATGGATCGGACCTGGGTCTTTCCCTTAACTATAAAATTCAAGAGGCGCCGAACGGTCTTGCCGAGGCATTTATCCTTGGAAAGGATTTCATCGGAAGTGATTCCGTATGTCTCGTCCTGGGTGATAATATTTTTTACGGTCATGGTTTGCCGGAAATGCTCACTCAGGCGGCGGAACAGAAAAAGGGCGCCCGGGTTTTCGGCTATAATGTAGCCGATCCTGAACGGTACGGGGTAGTGGAGTTCGACGGAAATAAACGTGTCCTTTCCCTCGAGGAGAAACCGGAGAAACCAAAATCGAATTACGCGGTGGTAGGTCTCTATTTTTACGATAACCGTGTTGTGGAAATGGCGGAGAATCTTGCTCCTTCTGCCAGGGGAGAACTGGAAATAACCGATTTGAATAGGCTTTATCTTGAAAAGGGTGAATTGAGCGTTACTCTGATGGGGCGCGGGTTCGCCTGGCTCGATACGGGAACGCACAATTCCCTCGCCGATGCCACCCAGTATGTGAAGGCCATCGAGGACAGACAGAATCTGAAAATTTCCTGTATCGAAGAAATCGCTTATCGCAAGAATTTCATCGACAAAGCAGCCCTCCGTAAATTGGCGGTGAAATATAAAAAATCAACCTACGGCCAATATCTTCTGAAAGTGGCGGAAGAATAGTGGGTGACGGAGATTTACAAGATTCGATAGTCCATGATAATATTTCTATCATGGACCATGAAGAACAGCAGGAAGAAAAGTCTCTCCTGGAAATGCTCCTTTTTGTCTGGAACATCGTATGGAGCTACAGGATTCTGATATTTATTTTAACATTTCTGGGGGCCGCTGGAACAGTAGGTTTTGCCGTGATGACAATACGTCTGCCCGTCGAAGAAAGCCCTATGCCGAATGTTTATCGCTCTTATACAAGGGTTATCATACAGGAAAGCTCCTCGTCCGGGGGAGATAACATTGCTGCCATGATGGATATGATGGGCTTCAGTTCGTCGGGCAGTCAGCAGATGACGAACGGAAACCTGGCCCAAATGGTCTATTCCAGTTTCCCCTACGCAGACAGCGTAGCGGAAAGAATGAATTTCCCCGAAAAATATCATACCAAACCGGATAATAAGACAGCGTTACGACGGATATTTTATGCGAGTTCCAGTTTCTCCTTTGACAATAGAACGAGAATTCTGCAGTTATCATATAACAGCACTGATAAATATTTTGCCACGGAAGTCGTGGAAGCCATGCTGGCCGAGCTGCAGAACTGGTTCATGGAGCAGGGCGGCGTGGCCAGTCAGAGTCAGCTGAGCAATATCGAATCAAAAATATTTGATGTTTCCAAGGAAATCAGCCGTCTTGAAGATCAGATTAAGGAAATTCAGACTGAATATGGCGTATTGAATATCGAAGATCTCGCTGCTTCCCGTCAGTCCTTGAGTGACAGTCTGAATGAACAGCTCCTGGATCTCGATCTCCAGATCAGCCGTCAGACAAGCACACAATCCTCCTATTCCCCCATCGAGACCAGCGCCGTCAAGTCACTGCGTGCGCAGCGGGACGAAATTGCCAATACCCTCTATCGCCTGTCAAATGGTCTGCCCGTGGGGGGGCGTGTTTTTCCTCCCGTTGATGAATTGCCCCAGTTGGCCCTGGATTTCAACCGGCTCCAGCTGCTCCTTCAGATTCAGGAAGGGATATATCAATCTCTGACGAGTCAATACGAGGTGCTGAAGCTTTCAGGGAACGGGTCTCTGGCATTGACCGTACTCGAGCCGGCGGAAGTCCCCCTGGAGAAATACGGCCCCAAAAGGAGCATGATATGCATTCAGGGCACCATGGGAGCCTTCTTTTTCGGTGTGGCCCTTGCCTTTCTCTTTACCTTTCTCAAAACGATTAAAGCCAAGCGGGAAGAGAATCTGATTCCCCTGGATGATGAAGAATAAAATTATACGACGAAGAGAAATAAAAAAAGACTTCCTTGGGAAGTCTTTTTTTATTTAAGAGGCGCCGAGCGGACTCGAACCGCTGAATCATGGATTTGCAATCCACTCCCTTAGCCGCTTGGGTACGGCGCCATTTGAATGTAGGAAGAATATAACAGATCTATCCGTTAATGTCCACACCCTTTTGTAAAAAAAAGTCTAAAATGTAAAATCTTCCGGAAGGGGATTATAGTGCATATCAATACGTTCAATCGTCTTCTCATGGGGAAGGTGGAACAGGGTTTTAATCCTCTCATACTGATCATCATCAAACTCATCTCCATGATAAACAACGAACTTTTCCTTTTTCAGAAGATAGACGACTCTCCCCCTGGGGATGGAATCATATTCGGCCCTTAGATTCTGGGGCAGTTTCTCAAGTATTCCCCTTTTTGCCATTATGAACCAGGCGGCGTAATGTCCGACTTCATAGTCAATACTAATCCGTGTTTTCACTCCTTCGGACAGGGGGCTGTATTCGCAATGGAACAGTTTATCGTCATAACTCCAGAAAATACCGACGCAGGGTTCACTCATCAGAAAACTCCTTTTGTTTCATTTAGAGAGCTGATTATCAGATCGTCAATGGAAAGGGCGCTGTTCAGCGCCAGCCTGCTCAGGGTCTCCCAGTTTTCCATTAGATTAAGCCTTTCGCTTGAGTAACTGAGGCGTAATCCCTTTTCGCCGTATTTATTGAGAAGGATAAGGCAGGGATCCGATGGATTAACAAATTCTTTTGGGCTGAGGGCAGGGTAGAGACCCGTTTTGCTCCAGCCCATAATGCTCTGCACCGAGCGGGAGAGAAGATAATCTTCTGCCGCCTGAGCTACAAGGGACGTATTATCTCTGAGGGGACGGGCAATGAGAGTGTAATCGTAAAGGGGAGTGATAAAATCGGGGTAGCACGTATAATCATCAAGAGCTATTTTGCTGGTTGATTCAATAAAAAAATCGGCCCCGTCTCCGGAAGGATCGGCCGATGAGTGAAGAATGCCCATTTCTTTTAAGCTTCGGTTTAAAACGAGAGCTTTCTTGAGAGCTTCACGGCTGAGGTCAGGGGAGCTATTATAATAGTTTTCGAAAAGGGAGAAAGTCTTGTAATCATATACATTCCAGCTGTAACTGTGACTGGATTCACCCAGAATATCAGACAGAACCATGGGGCGTATGTTTGAGCGCTTCGGAGCAAATAGAGATATTATGGAAAAGCCATAGTCCCTGGGAATCTCCGTTTTACCTTCGAGATCGGGTCGTGTCTCTTCGGGGAAAACAATAAGATGGGGTATCTCTTTTTTCTGATTAAATCGGTTCATAAGATCTCTGGCGGGATAAGCAGAGAGCAGAGGATTGAACGACAGATTATGGAAACGGCAGAATTCCTCCAGCCTGTCCCTGGTGAAGGTATCATTCTCAGGCAGCAATACGGTGAGAGTTGTCTCTTCGGAAATCCTGCCCCAGATATCTATCCGGGTAGGATTTTCAAGGCGATTATCACCCCGGGAAAGGTAATAAATCCCGTCGGAAAAAACAAGCTTCAGCGTCTTCAGGAGATTTTCCGGTTCTTCCAGTATAATGCTGTTCCTGCCCCCATAGGCCTCAATACGGTATACATCTTCGAAGAGGGGAATGATTTCTGAAACCACCACCGAGCCCTCTCGCAGGGGATTATCCGGAACAGCGTAATCAATCAATTCCTCCCGGTCGTAGCTATCGTAAAATTCTCCATTAATCCAGATATCAAGGGAAAAGAGGGGAATTGAAAATATCAGAAAGACTGTGGGGAGGATATGTCTTTTCATATTTGTCCGATCTTCATCATCTTATCGACACGACGCTGATGCCTTCCCCCCTCGAATTCCGCATCGATATAAGCATCGATTATCTGGGAAACCGGTTCTGGATAGGAGATGTGAGGACTGCCGCCGAAGGCTATAAAATTACAGTTATTGTGTTTTTTAGTCATGCCCGCCGCCCAGGCGTTCTGGGGAAGGGCACATCGGATCCCGGGCATTTTATTAGCCGAAATGGAAATGCCGATGCCGGTCGTACACAGAAGGATACCGAACTCATAGTCCCCCTCTTCAATAAATCTGCGGCAGGCTTCTTCTGCTTTATCGGGGTAATCCATAGAGTCCGCCGTATTCACGCCGCAGTCCTCGATGGTATAGCCCCGGTTCTTCAGGTGTTCAATAATCACCCTTTTAAGATCCAGGGCTCCATGATCATTGCCTATGATGACTTTCTTCATCGTATATCTCCATTTATGTTAATAGGTTCATTATAGCGGAAACCTTCCGGCTTGACAATTAATTTGCCATTAAAGGATATGGTTCTACCGGTGTCTTTCCACGCCGATACGGGGGCAGAAGGGTGAAAGGGGACAGCGGGAGCAGTGGGGGGAGAGGGGTGTGCACTCTTTCTGCCCGAAAAGTACGAGGTCTTCATTAAGGGAAATCCAGTATTCAACGGGAAGTATCATACGGAGAGCTTTTTCCGTATCATCCGGTTTTGAGGTCTTTACCCACCCCATTCTGTTGGCTATACGGTGGACATGGATGTCGACGCATATCGCCGGAATTCCCCAGCCCAGACTTAATACGAGATTGGCCGTCTTAAGTCCGACTCCGGGCAGGGAGAGAAGATCTTCTCGGGTCCGGGGGACTTTCCCATCGTAACTCTCGATAAGAATAAGGCATATCTCCCTTATGGTTTCCCCCTTTTTTCTGAAAAACCCGGCGGGATAGATCAGTTCAGAAATCTCTTCCCCGGTTAACCGAGACATTTTTTCTACCCCATCGGCTCTTTCGAAGAGTTTTAAAGAACTTTCCAGGGTGACTTTATCCTTTGTCCTGAGGGAGATGATCGTGGATATCAGTACTTTGAACGGATCGGATGAGGCCATGCCGATTTCAGAGACAGAGGGCAATTCCCCTTTGACATGCTCTTCTATCCTTCCAAGAACATTCTGCCAGTAAGGGAAACTAAATTTTTTCAATGAGAACAATTCCCTGGGCTTCTATTGCATCGCCACGGCCCGTAGAGTCCTGTTTCTCCTTTGTTTTCGCTTTGACGGAAACTTCCGAAAGGGAAAGGCCCGTCAAGCGGGCCAGGGATGAGCGTATTTCATCGATATGAGGGCGCAGACGCGGGGTTTCCAGGATAACGGAGCTGTCTATATTCACCGGTCTCCATCCCTCAATCCTGAGTAATTCCATAATAGAGGAGAGGAGCATTTTACTGTCTGCATCTTTCCAGCGAACATCGCTCGGAGGGAAATGGCTTCCGATATCACCGAGAGCGGCGGCACCAAGGAGGGCGTCAATCAGGGCGTGAATCAGAACATCTCCGTCTGAATGGGCCTCGCATCCCTTTGACGAGGGTATATCCACCCCGCCGAGGATAAGAGGCCTTCCCTCGGTGAGCCGGTGAATGTCATATCCCTGACCTATCCGTATCGTCACAGGCTCTCCTCTTCCCGAAGGGTAATGCCCAGGGATGCCAGATCGGAGCGGTAAGTGATTTTGTCATTTTCCAGGTTTCCCTCGACCGTATAGACGGGCCCCACAAAACGGTCCCATATCTCAGAATCATCGGTAAAAAGAACATCGGACAGGGAGGCCTTCCTGTGGGCATCAAGAAGGAGGTCGTATTTGAAGCCCTGGGGCGTCTGTGCTCCCTTGGTGAAGCGGCGGTCCAGATGGGTTACGATTTTTCCCTCGCCGTCTATTATTTTCATGGTATTTGTCGCCGGCTCAACCGGTATGCAGGCTTGCATGCCTCTGGTTTTCTCAAGCACCGCACCAATCGTTTCTGCCGAAACGAACGGGCGGGCTCCATCGTGAATGAGGATATTATCCGGAGGGCTGTCTTTCAGGTATACCAGAGCGTTCATCACCGATTCCTGTCTGGTTTGTCCCCCGGAAATAAATTCTATCCCATCAAGTGTGCTGAGAATATCTTTCGTAACGGGAAGGTAGTCCGTGCGGCAGACAAGGATAATTCTTTCGAAAAGCCCTGTTTTCACGAAAGTTTCCACTCCGTGAAAAAGCAGGGGCCGATTGCGAAAGGTCATATACTCTTTTTTGATACCATGGCCCATGCGGGAACTGGAGCCTGCGGCCAGAATGACAGCCACATTCATGATGTTATCAGTCCGCTTCAAGCTGACAGAGGATCAGCTGTTCAATCTCTTTCTTGGACTTTCCCATGGAAGAGGATATTTCGTCAATGAGAAGTTTCTGAGCGTTGTCGAAAAGCTTACGTTCCTGTACGGGAAGCTCTTTGTTCTTGCTTCTGTGATATAAACGGGCTACAACAAGAGCGATATCCGTGACGGAACCGCTTTTAATAAGGTCCAGGTTCATATTGTACCGTTCTTTCCAGTCGGAAGGTGCGGTAGTCACGTTTTTATTGATTTCATCGAGGGCTTTCTGCGCTTCAGCGGGAGTGACCACAGGCCGGACTCCTAAATCATCCACCTTGTTAACAGGAATATGAACGATCATATCATCGCTTGTTTCAAGATTGACAACGTAATACATGAGTTTGTTGCCCTTGAAAACACGTTCTTCGATTTTTTCTATTTTGCCTACGCCCTGAAGAGGATAAACGACGTAATCCCCTTCTGAAAAAGTGGTGATTTTCTTTGCCATGGGTACTATTATACCTTAAAAAGGGGGTTAAGGTCAAATAGGGGGGAGTCGATAAGGAACTATGACTGGAATAAAAGTAGGGGTTTTACTCTCGCTTATGCTTTTCGGGTTCGTATCGTGCGGGAATGATCCGTTCGATGAGTACGAGTCCCTGGAAAAAGATATGAAAACTCTGGAAAAAACCGTCAAGGATTTAAGCGGCAGGAATCTGACATCGGAGGAAATCCTTGAGGGGCTTGGCGAGGGAGACCGTCTGGTTAAGAATCTGCAGGGCGGCCGTGATGAAATGGCCCGGGAGAGGGAGAAACTCATTTCCGAATCCTATGAGCTGAACGGCAAGCGTATTGAAGCGCTGGAAAAAGGACGGTTCTCCCTCTATGAAGGAATGGATGATTTTCTTGTGTGCTCCTATCGGATCTATGATGAAATCAAGAAAAACATGTATTACCACGAAAGGGAGTTGCTGAGCGGTACGCTGGAAAACGTTCAGAGGAATATCATATCCCTCATCCAGAGAGATCCGCCCCATAGCGCCAAATCCTCTTTCAGCTATTATAAGAATATTCCGAGTATCACCAGTCAGACAGCCGACGATGAGGGTAACTGGTATTACACGATCAAAGTAAATATCGGATATAATTTTAATGAAAAAGATACTCAGACAATTTTAAATGCCAGCAAAGCAGCCCTGGGGGGGCTGATACGCTCTTATTTCAGTTCCATGACGAAAGAGGAGTCTCTGACCCGGGATGAGGCTCATATTAAGGCAGGGCTGGTCATGGTTCTGAATGAGTATCTCATACAGTTTTCCCGATTCAAGGATAAAAAAATGGAAGGGGTCAAGCTGGTGACTTTCGACATGATTCAGTATTATGAATTTCAATAAAACGGCGGATTCGAAGCAAGCTGCATAAATCTTCGGCAATCACTTGACTTTTTTGCTGCGGCAAGGTATTATCTAATTACAATTTAAGCACCGGAGAAGAAGAGCCCTGCAAAAGGCTCTTTTTTTTATGGTTTTATTTTTTATCATCCCTGCGATGGAATGGAACGTGTTATGACCCTTGATGAACTGGAAAAAAATGAAGTGTTGCCTCTTCTCGAGAAAATGGGGTATTCTCTTGTGGAATTATCTCAGTCTTCCCGGAAAGGAAGCCTTACTCTTCATATCGTTGTTTATAAGCAGGACGGCGTATCCATTGACGATTGTACCAAAATTCACAGAGCCCTTACTCCTCGGCTGGAAATGGTAATGGCTCCCGCCGATCTCTATATTGAGATCAGTTCTCCCGGATTAAGCCGGAAATTCAAGTCCGAGAAAGAGTATGCCGCCTTTAAGGGAAGGGCTGTCAAAGTCCTTCGGGACGGCATGAATGAATGGGACCGGGGTGTTATATCCGAGGTCGATGATAAAAGTGTAACCCTGACTCTTCCGGAGGGAGAGACGTTGAATATAGCCTTTAGTACGATAAAAAAGGGGAAATTTGATTATGAAAGAGAGAACCGGAAATGATTTCTGATTTTGCCGATGCTATCAGAGGATTGCAGGACGAGCGCGGAATCTCCGAGGAATTGGTCCTTAAGACCGTAGAGGAATTTCTGCTGGCCGCTTACAAGCGCAAATTCGGCACTGATGAAAATGCCGTTGTCAAGTTTGATCTGGAGAATACCGGTGTAGCCATATATGCGAAGAAGCGGATTGTCGATGAGGATGACTTCTATGATCCGGTCTCCGAAATCGTTCTTGAGGAGGCTCTGGAACTCAGTGAAGAGTGTGAACTCGGCGATGAGCTCCTTATCGAAATCGACACCAGCGAATTCGATCGTGTCGCCGTTCAGAGCGCCAAGCAGAAAGCCCGTCAGAATCTCCGGGAGATTCAGAAGGATACTCTTTATTCAGAGTTCAAGGATAAAGAGGGTGAAATGATTATCGGTTATTATCAGAGGGAGAAAAACGGAAATATTTTCGTTGACCTCGGTAAGACGGAAGGTATTCTTCCCCGTAAGTATCAGTCCCCCCGTGAAGAGTATACCCAGGGAGACAGAATCAAAGCGTATATCTTTGAAGTGAACAAGACTCAGAGCGGTCTTCAGATCGTTCTTTCCAGAACTCATACGGAATTTGTCCGCTGTCTCTTTGAACTGGAAGTGCCTGAGATCTATGACAATACGGTTGAAGTTCATAAAATTGTACGGGAGCCGGGATACAGGACGAAAATCGCTGTTTATTCCAATCGGGATGAAGTTGATCCCATTGGCGCCTGCGTCGGCCTTAAGGGAGTGAGAATCCAGTCCATCGTAAGAGAGCTTGAAGGGGAAAAGATCGATATTCTCCGTTATGATCCGGAACCGACGGTTTTTATCAAAAATGCTCTGTCTCCGGCAAGGGTTCTCGATGTAATTGTCCTCAGCGGTTCCAAGAGACAGGCGCTCGCCATTGTTCCCGATGATCAGCTTTCCCTGGCAATCGGAAAGCAGGGGCTCAATGTCAGACTGGCGAACAGGCTGGCTGACTGGAACATAGATGTGAAAACCGAAGAGCAGTTCTCCGAGATGGAATATTCTCAGGAAATCAGCCGCGAAGCATCCTCTCTCTTTGAAGATATGGATGAAGAGGGTGAGGAAATCACCCGCATTTCCGAGCTGCCCGGTCTTTCTCCGAGATTGGGTTCCATACTGGTTGAAAACGGCATTGAGATGATTGAGTCTCTCGTGGCTCAGAACTTGGATGAGCTATCCTCCATACAGGGTATAACCGATGAGGATATCGATGAAATCCGCGGTATCATTGAAGAGACTGTGGAGATCGTCGAGGAAGAGGGTGCCTATGAGGAAAACATGGAATCCGAAGACGTCGAAGCCGAAGAGGACGATGTCTACGAAGAGGAAGGCGATGAGTATGAATGTCCCGAATGCGGCGGCGTGATTACTCTCGATATGGAGGTTTGTCCCAACTGCGGTGTGGGATTAAGCTTCGAGATTGAAGACGAAGAAAACGAAACATTAGATGATGAGGGAGAAGATGAGGAATAGGTCCGCCGGATTATCTCCCGTCGGAAACCGGCCTTAAATCAGGGGTATATGTCAGAAGAACAGGATAAGAAAAAAACAAAAGTAACATTGATTAAGCATCAGCACCAGAAACCGGAAGCGGCCGCCGCCAGCGAATCGCCCACGGAAAAGAAGAAGGTGGTTGTTGTCAAGAAAAAGGTAGTTGTGAAGAAATCTTCCAAGCCTTCTCCTAAAGTAACAGAATCGCCCCAGGGCGAAGCTTCTCAGGAAAAAAAAGCCAAGGAGTACAGGGAGGAAAAGGTGTCTTCTGACTCTACCGAAAAAAAACAAACCCGCAATCAGGGTGATGAAAACATCAAGGAAAAACCCTCTTCTGACGGTGCCCCGTCCCATTCTCGCAGCAGAACGTCCGATTCCGCTCCCAGAACGACGGCTCCCCGCTCAGCCGGCAGAACCGGCGCGCCCCGGTCCGCAGGCCGCGTAGGCGGTCCCCGTTCGGCAGGACGTGTAGGGGGAGCTCCCCGGGAACGTTCCGGCGGGTATAACGATAACCGCTCTGGCGGTTACAACGACAACCGTTCCGGCGGGTACAGCGATAATCGTTCCGGCGGTTACAACGACAACCGTTCCGGCGGGTACAATGACAACCGTTCCGGCGGGTATAACGGAAATCGTTCCGGCGGCTATAACAGCCGTCCCGGCGGGTATAACAGCAACAGAACCGGCGGCGGGTACAATAATAACCGTCCCGGCGGCTACAATAACAATAGGCCCGGCGGTGGTTTTAATAATAACCGTCCCGGCGGCTACAACAACAATAGACCCGGCGGCTTTAACAACAACAGACCCGGTGGCGGTTATAATAACAACCGACCCGGTGGCGGCGGTTTCAACAATAACCGGACAGGCGGTCCCAGGCCCGGCGGTTTCAACCGTCCCGGCGGCGGAAGCGGAGGCGGTGCTTCTCCCATTCCCGAGAACCAGGGAAAGAGCAGCGGGTCTAAGAAATTTTTCAAATCCAAGAAGAAGGATTACCATAAGAAAAAAGACGAATCTTCCGAAAAGATACTCCAGTATAAGAAGAAAGCCGTCAATCAGACCAATCCTGTTCCCAAAGAGATTGATATTATGGAGGTCATTACCGTCTCGGAACTGGCCAGAAAGCTGAATCTCAAAGCTTCCGATCTCATTTCCAAGCTCATGGGCATGGGAATGATGGTTACCATAAATCAGCAGATCGATGCGGAAACAGCCACGATCCTGGCGGACGAATTCGGCTGTAAGGTCAATATTGTTTCTCTTTATGAAGAGACGATTATCGAAAGCGTGGAAGACAAGGAAGAGGATCTCACCCCCCGTCCCCCCATTGTAACCGTAATGGGACACGTCGACCATGGTAAGACGAAACTTCTCGATGCCATACGTACCACTAATGTGGTGGCAGGAGAGTTCGGCGGTATCACGCAGCATATCGGAGCATATAAGGTTCACACCAGCCGTGGTGAGATCACTTTCCTCGATACTCCCGGTCATGCGGCATTTACTCTCATGAGAGCCCGGGGAGCGCAGATCACCGATATTGTCATCCTCGTGGTAGCGGCCAATGACGGTGTTATGCCCCAGACAAGAGAAGCAATCAATCACGCCAAGGAAGCCGGTGTACCCATCATTGTTGCGGTAAATAAGATGGATCTCCCCGATGCAAATCCCGACAAGATCAAACAGCAGCTTTCTGAATATGAGATTCTGTCTGAAGACTGGGGCGGAAGCAATCAGTTCTGTTATATCTCCGCTCTTAAGAGAGAAGGTATCGGTGAACTGCTCGATACGGTTCTTCTGGAATCGGAAATGCTCGATCTCAGAGCCAACTGGAACTGCCGTGCCGAAGGTAAGGTTATTGAGTCCCGTGTTGATCAGGGTAGGGGTACCGTCTCCACCGTGCTTATTGAAAAGGGTGTCCTGAGAGTAGGGGATTCTTTCGTCGCCGGTATTTTCGCCGGTAAGGTCCGGGCCATGTTCGATGATCACGGCCAGCGGGTAGATGAGGCGACTCCTTCCACTCCTGTCGAGATTATCGGTATCACGGGAGTTCCCGATTCGGGCGATCCCTTCCAGGTTACGGAAAACGACAGGGAAGCAAAGTCCTATGCCCAGAAGCGTCAGGAGCTCAAGAAAGTAGAAGAAGCGAAGAATGTCAAGAAAATCACTCTGGACAATCTTTATGACTCTATTCAGGATGGAGAGGTTCAGGAACTTAAGGTCATCATCAAGGGTGACGTTCACGGTTCCGTGGAAGCCCTTAAGGCAACCCTCGAGAAACTTTCCACCAAGGAAATCCGGCTGGTATGTATCCATGCCGCTGCCGGTGCCATTATTGAAAGTGATGTAACCCTGGCGGCCGCTTCCAATGCGATTATTATCGGTTTTCATGTCCGACCCACGGCAAAGGCTCAGGCTGTCGCCGAGCAGGAAAAGGTTGAAATCCGCAAGTATAACATCATTTATGATGCCGAGCAGGATATCAAGAGCGCCATGGAAGGAATGCTGGCTCCCGAACTTTCCGAGGAAGTCGTCGGACGTGTTCAGGTACGTGAAGTCTTCAAGGTGCCCAAGGTTGGTCTTGTCGCCGGTTGTATGGTTCTTTCCGGTACCGTTTCCAGAAAGAGCAATATCCATCTCATCCGAGAGGAGATTGAGATACATACGGGCGTCGTAAGTCAGCTCAAGCGCTTTAAGGATGATGCCAAGGAAGTCCGTGAAGGATTCGAATGTGGTATTTCTCTGGAGAACTTCCAGGATATCCAGGTCGGAGACGAGATGGAGGTTTTCGAAATGAAGGAAACCGCACGTAAACTGGGAGAGCCTACCGCGAATGAATGAGGTAAGACGCAAGAGGGTGGAAAGCCTGATCAGAGATCTGGTAAGTCAGCTCATCGTGACCGGTGAGATCAAAGATCCCCGGGTTTCCACTTTTATCTCCATAACAAGGGTTGAAACGGCCAAGGACGTGACAACAGCCCGAATTTACGTCTCTTCCATAGAGAGTGAAGACGCTCTGAATAGAGCGGTGAAGGGGTTGAATAATGCGGCCGGCTTCATTCAGAACACCATAGGTAAGGGGTTGAGGATGAGATCCACCCCCCGGTTGAAGTTTTATCCTGATTTTTCCCTTAAGGAGGGATTTGAGATAAGCAGAAAGCTGGACGAATTGAATATAGAGAGCAAGGAAGAGAATGGGGACAATCCCTGAATCAGAAAATCCCCGGGAAAATACTCCCCGGGGTATACTTCTAATGAACAAGCCCGCCGGGAGAACATCGTTTCAATCCCTGGGGGCCGTTAAAAAAGTTTTCCGCACAAGGAAAGTCGGACATACGGGTACGCTGGATAAATTCGCCAGCGGCCTTATGATTGTTCTTGTCGGAAAATATACCAAGCTTAATGCCATATTTACCGGTATGGATAAGACCTATGAGGCCATCATCCGTTTCGGTGCCGAGACGGATACTCTTGATCCGGAAGGCGAGATTGTCGCTGAGGCTCCCGTTCCGGATTTTTCGGATATTGAATCTGCCTTAAGCGGTTTTCTCGGAAATCAGAATCAGATCCCTCCCCGTTATTCCGCCATTCATATTAATGGAAAACGTTCCTGGAAACTGGCCCGGGAAGGGGTGGAAGTTGAGATGAAAAGCCGCCCTGTGCGGATTGATTCCCTTGAGATTCTTAACTGGGATGGTTCCGAACTGGGTCTGAGAGTCAGTTGTTCCAGCGGTACTTATATCCGTTCTCTCGCCAGAGACCTGGCTCTGTCCTGCGGAAGCAGGGCGTATCTGACGGGGCTGGTAAGAACCAGGGTCGGACAGTTCACCCTGGCCGAAGCCTGCGATATTGATGGTGAGGCCGATCCTCCCGGTCTCTTTTCCCTTGCCGATACGGCCGATCGAATGCCTTTTGCCGGAAAAGTGGTTCTTGACGGGACGCAGAAAGCTCTGGTCGGCTACGGTGTTCCGGTGGATAGATTTCTCGCCCCTGTCGATTATCATGAAGGCCTCTATCCTCTTTTCGGTGAAGAGGGAGATCTGCTTGCCCTAATGGAAAAGCGGGAGAACAGGCTGAAATATCGTTTCGTCATGTAGGTAATTGGTTTCTTAAGTCTTATTGTTCCTTGACTTAATGGGGCCATTGATATAAATTGAATCAAATGCTTTTTTCGGACTTCTGTTTTCCTGGAAGGTGTTACTTTCCTTTTAAACGGTATGGATCGGGAAAAGGCCGGATTTACCTTGTCCGCAAATCAAAATTTACGTAAAGGGATGAAAATATCCCGAGGAGACACACATGTTGACAGTTGAAGACAAAAAAAATATTGTTGCCGAATTCGGCAAGGATGCAAATGATACGGGATCTGCAGAAGTACAGATCGCCCTTCTGACTAAGAGAATCGAAGATCTCACCGATCACTTTAAGGAGCACAAGAAAGACCATGCTTCCAGAAGAGGACTTCTGAAAATGGTAGGTCAGAGAAGAAGACTTCTCCGCTACCTCAAGAAGAAAGACCTTGATGGTTACCGTGCCCTCATCGGCAAACTCGGACTCAGAAAGTAAGACAAAGGAAGTTAAATGGAAACTGCTCGATTAAAAATTGGAGAGGAAGAGTTAATCCTCGAAACTGGAAAAATTGCAAAGCAGGCTAATGGTGCTGTTATGGCACGCTACGGCGGCTCGGTGGTTAATGCCACCGTTTGCTGCAGTTCCGAACCCCGGGAAGGGCTGGATTTCGTTCCCCTTTCCGTGGATTACAATGAAAGGTACTACGCTGCCGGTAAAATCCCCGGCGGATTTCTTAAAAGAGAGGCCAGGCCCAAGGATAAGGAAATCCTCGTTTCCCGTCTGATAGACAGACCGATGAGACCCCTTTTCTACAAGGCTTTCGGCCGTGAAATCCAGGTTGTTCCCATGACGGTTTCAACCGACCAGATCAATCCCCCCGACATGGTGGGTATGATCGCCGCCTTTGCGGCTGTCATGGTTTCCGACATTCCCTTCAACGGACCTGTCGCTGCTGTAAGAGTGGGACTGGTTGACGGGGAGTACCTGATTAATCCTACCTTCGAACAGATCGAAAAAGCCGATCTCGACATAGTCGTGGCTGGTACGAACGAAGGTATCTGCATGGTAGAAGGCGGCGCTCACGAAGTATCGGAAGCGCAGATGCTCGAGGCCATCAACAAGGCTGAGGTTTCCATTAAGGAAATCTGTGCGTTCCTTGAAGATTTCGCTTCCCGCTGCGGCAAGGAAAAACTTCCCCTCGTGGAAGTGACAACCGTGCTGGAAAAGAAGGATGAGATCTGGAATGAAGCCTTTGAACCCATGAAGAAGGCTCTTTTTCTTGATGACAAGCTCCTGAGACATCAGGGCGTCAGAGAGATCAAAGCCGGCTTGAGAGTCAAATATTCCGAATACATCACCGATGAAAACGGAATGCTTTTTGACGGGATATTCGAAGATATCGAAAGAGAGATCATAAGAAAATCCATTCTGGAGAATAATAAGCGGTGCGACGGTAGAAAAACCGACGAAATCCGGCCTATTACCTGTGAGAATGATATTCTTCCCCGTGCTCACGGATCGGCTCTCTTTACCCGGGGCGAAACCCAGTCTCTTGGTGTGACAACCCTCGGTACCGTAATGGATGAGCAGATCATGGATGATATTGATGGAGACAGAAGAACAAACTTTATGCTCCATTATAACTTTCCTCCCTACTCCGTAGGCGAGACGGGAAGGCTTTCTACAGGACGCCGGGAGATCGGACACGGTCACCTTGCCCAGAGAGCCCTGGAACCTATCCTTCCTCCCAAGGAAAGTTTTCCCTATACCATCCGGGTCGTCTCCGAGATTATGGAATCAAACGGTTCCTCTTCTCAAGCAACGATCTGTTCGGGAACATTGTCACTGCTCGATGCCGGTGTACCCATCAAGGCTCCCGTTGCGGGAATCGCCATGGGGCTTATCTCTGAAAGTGACGATAAATATGCCGTTCTGTCCGATATTCTCGGTGAAGAGGATCATATGGGCGACATGGATTTCAAGGTAGCCGGAACGGAAAAGGGTATTACCGCTTTCCAGATGGATATCAAGATCTCCCATGTAACCGTTGATCTTATGAAGAATGCCATGGAGCAGGCCCGTCTGGGCAGACTCCACATCCTCGGGGAAATGGCCAAGTGCCTGTCCGTACCCAGTGAGAATGTCTCCATGTACGCTCCGAAGATTATCAGCCTTAAGGTTGAGGAAGACAAAATCGGCGCCGTTATCGGACCGGGTGGAAAAATCATTAAAGGTATTTCCGAAAAAACCGGAGCCAAAGTCAATATTGACGACGACGGTACGGTTACCATCTCTGCCAAAGAGAGACTGGGAGCCGAAGAAGCCGAAAAAATGGTTCGCGCCATTGTGGAAGAACCGGAAGTGGGTACGATTTACCATGGAACTGTTAAAAGAATCATGGATTTCGGAGCCTTTATTGAGATCCTTCCCGGTAAGGAAGGCCTCTGCCATATCTCACGCATATCGAAAGATCGCGTAGAAAAGGTAACCGATGTTCTTCAGGAAAATCAGGAAGTGGAAGTCAGACTTATCGAAGTCGATAGGGTCGGACGTCTGAACTTGAGTATTGTAGATGCTCAGAATCCCGATTGGAAACCCCGGGGAGGCGGTCGTCCTTCCAGCGGTGGAAGACGCTGAACACCTTTAGGTAAAGAAGTCCCCTGACGGGGGCTTTTTTTTTGCCCATAATTGTCAGAATCGGACAATGCTGATAAAATAGGGTTTAATGATGAATGAAGTGAAAATATACTATACAGGAGAGGGCATAACTCCCCCCCATTATCAATCCCACGGTGCGGCAGGGGCAGATGTTTATGCCCATCTTAATGAACCGGTAATCGTAAAGCCCATGGAAAGGGTAATGATCCCCACCGGTATGTCCATTGCTCTGCCCGAAGGCTATGAAGCGCAGATACGTCCCCGTTCGGGATTGGCCTGGAAACAGGGACTGACTGTTTTGAACAGCCCCGGGACGATTGATTGTGATTACAGGGGCGAAGTGAGAATCCTCCTTATCAATCTGGGAGACAAGGAAGTCCTGATTTCCCATGGAGACCGCATCGCCCAGATGGTTATTGCACCCTATATACAGGGAAAATTCATTCAGACTGACTCTTTGGACGAAACAGATAGAGGAGAGGGAGGATTCGGTTCCACCGGTGTATAAATATCTTGCGATTTTCCTATTGATTCTCCTTTTTGCAGGATGCCGTACGTGGGCCCCTCCGGGGGATTCAAACCGACTGACCGCAGATGCCGGTTACGAAGGGGAGGGACAGTCGGATGAGGCTGATCCCCCTTCCTCCTTTGATGGGGGCCGGGACGAAGACCTGGGGCCCGACTGGCTGATCCTGGCTCAGGAAGCCTGGTTTACTCTTCATGACAGGGATCAGACCGATTACTGCCTGGACCGTGTCGATAAAATGAGTCTGGAAATTGACGACCGCCGCATGCTTTATCAGCTGCTCTGCCGCCTGGTTTATACCTCAATGATTCCCTTGGATGAGCTGGGGTTTCCCGACCGGAATATCTCCGCTCTCTATGTCGACGGGGACGATCTCTGGATGGGGACATGGACAGGAGGAATCGCCCGCTATTCCATCCCCCTGGAAGAAATCACCGTTTTAAGGGATTCGACCGAAAGTCTGCGGGTCGAGAAAATCTCTGATTTTGAGAAAAGGGACGGTGATCTCCTTATCGCCGGTTATTCCGATTTATACCGCTATGAAAAACGCTCTTCCCTGTTTGAACGATCTTTTCCCGAAGAGATGGAACGGGTTAATAACCTGGCTCGGTTCAAGGGAAAGCTCTATGCCTCCACCGTCAACAAAGGCCTGTGGGTGGAGAACGGCAGAGGCGGCTGGAGCCGCGTAGGAACAAATATTCCCGGTTTGAACCGCATCAATACGCTTATGGCGGATAATCGGAACTGTCTTCTTATCGGGACGGCTTCCGACGGGGTCCTCAGTTTTGACGGCCGCAATTTTACCAATCTCAGGACTTTATACCCCTCCTTTACGGGCCGGAACATAACTTCTCTCTCCGAGGAGGATGATATTCTTCTGGCGGGAACTTACGGCGAAGGGTGCTATGTGCTGGACCGTTCCCGCGGTGATCTGCGGTATTCTTCGGTGGACGGGGGGGACTTCTCCTCCAACTACGTTCTCTGCACCTACATCGGCGGAAGGTGGCTCTTTGCCGGTACACTGGGCGGTGGACTATATGCTCTGGACCGGAGCAACTGGGGCCGGGACGCGGAATGGATCCCCCTGGGACTGGGGGAGGGCCTGAAATCTCTGGACGCCGCTGCCCTGACGGTTTTTGGAAACTACCTCTATGTGTCTCTCCTGGGGCAGGGGATATTACTGATAGATGAGGAAATCATTGAAAAGGCGATATAAAACCATCTATCTCTATCTAACCAGGGAATTCCTTTTTTCCTTCCTGGTCTCCTTCCTCTTTTTCTTTATCATTTTTTTCGTTAACCAGATTCTTCTTCTGGCGGAGAGAATCCTCTCAAACCGAATTCCGATCAAGTATGTACTGCAGCTTATCGTCTGTACTTTTCCGTCTATTCTTGCCCTCTCCTTTCCCTTCGCCACCCTGGTGGGGGCCCTTATGGCGCTGGGCAGCCTCTCTTCCCAGAAGGAAATCCTTGCCATGGAATGCGCGGGCATTTCGATGAAAACCCTGTCGCGGCCCCTGATCGCCGTGGGAATCGTTTTCTGTTTCATCTCTTTCTACATCAACGATTATCTCCTGCCTCTCGGGGCTGTCCATTACCGACGGATCAGCCGGGAAATCTTTACGGTCATGCCCTCTCTGGAACTCGAACCCTATTCCGTCAAATTTATTGATAATAAAATCGTGGTCACTTCCGAGGTGAAGGACAATCATTTCGGCCCGATACTCATCATTGAAAACGGCCGGCAGAATGAAAGGACGCTTATACTCTCACCGTCGGGATATTTTGAGAATCATCCGGAGAAACTGGGGAATTTTTCCATTATTATGGACGATGTGGAAGAGCATAGTGTTGATAACAGAGATCGAATGACTCAGACATATACCAGAGCCGATCATCTTTCCATGAATTTCCTATTCAGTTCTCTCGGCGGATTGTCCACCCTCTCTCCCCAGGAGATTCGGTCGGTCGACCTTCTGAAGCAGATCAGGGAGAAGCAGGAAGTGTTCGATGGGGAAGTCAGCCGATGGCAGGAACGGCTGACCAGAGCCGAAAAGGATCTGGAGGATGCCGTGACGGCCCGGGAGGAGATGACGGAACCGAGCGAAAAGGAAAAAAGTGATTCCGATAAAAGGATAGAGAATCTCAGTTCCAATCTGGAATCCGTCAGGGAGTCACGTCCGAGAGACCGGACGCTTGACCAGTGGAAAATGGAATTTTTTCAGAAATTCGCGATTCCCTTTTCCTGTTTTCCCTTCATGCTTATCGCCTTTCCCCTGGGTGTCGTCTCTCGGAGAAGCGGACGGGCCGTGGGGTTCATTCTCGGGCTGATTCTTGCTTTTCTCTACTGGGCTTTTCTGATCATAGGGCGGAATCTGACAATGCGGTCCGGTGTTTCTCCCTTTTTCTCCATCTGGTCGGCCAATATTCTTTTAACAGCTGTCGGTCTGATTCTATTTCGAAGGAAAACGAGAGGATAGACCTATGAGAACATTAACAAAAATGATATTCAAAGACCTCATCCCCGTTTTTCTGGTGGCACTGGTATTTTTTGTCATGGTTCTTCAGCTTCTTGATATTTTCAACAATTTGTGGAAATTTCTGAATAATGAAGTACCTCTGGCAACGGTATTCCGCATCTCCCTTCTCTATGTGCCCAAATGCGTCTCCTATGTCCTGCCCGTATCCATCCTTTTCTCCGTAACCTATACCCTGGGCAACTACTATGCCAATAACGAACTTATCGCTATTCTGAACAGCGGCATCTCTCTTTTCCGTCTCTCCCTGCCCGTACTGCTCCTGGGGTTGTTCGTTAGTCTGGGCTCATTCCTCTTTGACCAGTATGTGGTCATAGAAACCTTCCGCCAGAAAAACGAGATGACCAGCGAACTCACCGGAAGCCGGGTCAACTACAATAACAGCCAGGTAACCATCATGACCGAGAGGGGTGACCGCATTTATCATGCCGTATTCTACAACGATACCTCCCGGGAGCTGAGCCGTCCCATGGTGCTTGAGCGCGACGGCAGCGGAATGCTTGTAAGACGGATTGAAGCGGACAGGGCAGTCTGGGAAGGGGAGGGCTGGAAATTTCTCAATGTAAGAATATATGAGGATTTTAACGGCGAAAAGGGGCCGAAGCTCACCCAGGTGAAGGATTATACCGATCCGCTCCTGGCCGAACCTCCCGAAACCTTCCGCAGGGACCTCCGTAACGTGGAGGAGATGACGCTGCGCGATGCCCGGGAGTGGATCCAGTCACAGATGAGGGCGGGTCTGCCCTACAAGGAGTCTTTGACCGACTATTACCGCCGTTTCTCCTTTGCCATGACCAGTTTTATCGTCACCCTCATCTCCTGCGCCCTGGGAAGCCGGTTCAAGAAGAATATCCTCCTTATGAGTCTCCTCACAAGTCTGGGACTGTCCGTAGGGTATTATATTATGCAGATGATTACCGCCCTGATGGCGACATACGGGACGGTGACACCCCTTATGGGGGCCTGGCTGGGGTTTATTTTATTTTTTCTGGGAGGTATAATCCTCTTTCGCCATGCTCCCACCTGATGGGACTTCATCCTGCTAAGGAGAATTAAATGATTGAAATTACCGCCCGGGACGGGGCGACAAATGCCAGACGGGGAAATCTTATACTGCCCCACGGAACAGTGGAAACTCCCACCTTTATGCCGGTGGGAACGAATGGTACCGTAAAGGCCATACTGTTCAGCGCCCTGGAAAAAATGGGTTACCGCCTGATTCTGGGAAATACCTACCATCTCTACCTGAGACCGGGTATGGAAATACTCAAGGGTGCCGGAGGACTTCACCAGTTTACCGGCTGGGAGCATAATTTTCTGACCGACTCCGGGGGATTCCAGGTCTTCTCCCTCTCCCAGCTGAGAAAAATCACCCCCGAGGGGGTCCGCTTTCAGTCCCATATAGACGGGTCCCGCCATCTTTTCACTCCGGAGAGCGTCAGTGAGGTTCAGGAATTTTTCCGGAGCGATATCCAGATGGTACTGGACGTATGCACGCCTCCCGGCATAGAGCACAGGGAAGCGGAAGACGCGTTGAAAATCACCACCGACTGGGCAAAACGTGCCTACAAACGGTGGGAACAGAGAGATCCCTCCTATGAGGGGCTCATTTTCGGTATTGTGCAGGGAAACTTCTATAAGGATCTGAGAAAAAGAAGCGCCGAAGAGATCTGTTCCATCGACTTTCCCGGTATTGCCATCGGCGGACTTTCCGTGGGTGAGGAAAAGGAAGTCTTCAAGGAGTACCTTTACTATACGGCCCAATATCTTCCCGATGAGAAACCCCGCTATGTTATGGGCATCGGTACGCCCGATTATATGCTGGAAGCGGTGGAAGCGGGTATTGATATCTTCGATTGCGTCTATCCCACCAGAGTCGCCCGGAACAGTTCGGTTTTTACCGACCAGGGAATCATCGCTCTAAAGAATGAACGATTCAAGAATGATTTCGGTCCGATCGATCCGGAGTGTACCTGTCCCGTCTGCCGCCAGTTTTCCCGGGCTTATATCCGCCATCTTTTCAAGACCAGGGAAATTCTCGGGCCCATGCTGACGACTGAGCATAACCTTCATTTCATGTACCGGCTCATGGAGAGAACCCGGGAGAGTATCAGCGCGGGAACCTTTAAGAGCTTCAAGGCTGATTTTCTCGACCGTTATTATCGGGGAGACAAATAACTTGAAAGAGACCAGCAGGAAGGAGAGCCTCGCTTCGACCTATATCGTCATGTTCTGTACTCTGGGTACCCGTATCCTGGGATTTGTCAGGGAGGCTCTGGTTAATGCCATCTTCGGCGCCGGGAGCGAAGCGGATGTTCTGCGTACGGTTTTCCGCATCCCCAACAATATGCGCAAGCTTCTGGCCGAAGGAGCTCTTTCGTCGGCGTTCATCCCCGAACTTTCCCGTCAGCTCATCGAGGATGAATCGGGGGATAAGGCGAGAAAACTCACCGCGAGCATAATGGGGCTGCTTCTCCTCATCGTGATTCCCCTGACCCTCCTTTTTATTATTTTCCCCGGAGCGGCCATAAACCTTCTGACCCGTTTTGATGATCCGGATCAGACGGCGCTGGCGGTGAATCTGCTTCCCTATCTTATCACCTATATCCTGTTTGTCAGTATCAGCGCCCTTCTCATGGGGGTTTTGAATTCCCATAACCGCTTTTTCGTTCCTGCCGCGACGCCCTTTCTTTTTTCCGTGGCCGTCATCAGCTCCATCCTGCTTTTTCATAAGTCTCTGGGGATATTCGCCATGGCCGTCGGCGTCATCGCCGGGGGGATCGGCCAGATCCTCTTCCAGGTGGGAACCTTCCGGAAGCTGGGCTACTCCTTGAAGCCTTCCCTGGATTTTTCCTCTCCCGAGTTCCGCCGGGTCATGAAGAAATGGGGGCCGATTCTTCTGACCTCTTCCATTTTTTCGGTAAATCAGTTTATCGCGGGATATTTTGCCACCATGCTGCCCGAGGGAAGTGTTTCCGCCCTGGATAATGCCATCGTTTTCTGGCAGCTTCCCTTCGGACTTTTCGTCAATTCCATTATCACCGTTACCTATCCGAAAATGAGCCGACAAGCAGCGAAGGGGGAGTATGACGGATTAAGGGAGACTCTCTATTACGGCTGGAACGGCCTCATGGCTCTTCTGATTCCTTCGGCGGCCGGTCTCATGCTGCTGGGAGCCCCGGTCATCTCGGTGGCTATGCAGAGGGGGGCCTTTGAAGCGGCCAATACCATCCTCGCTTCCCGCGTCCTTTTCGCCTATGGAACAGGACTTCTTTTCGTGGGCGCTTATAACTACACCCAGCGGGTCTATTATGCCCTGGGCGACTATAAAACCCCCATCATGGCTTCGCTCATCGTTGTCTCCATTGATATACTCTTTACGGTTCTCTTCCTTTTCCTCTGGCACAGGGGAGTGGAAGGATTGGCCTATGCCAACTCCCTGGCCTATCTGACAGGGATCATATTCTATATCTTTTTTCTGGCCCGCCGTATTCCCCTTAAGGGGGGGATCTCCTTAGCAAAATCGGCGGGGAAGATCGTGGTTTCCCTTGTTCCGGCCCTGCTGTGGGTACTGCTGCTGAACCGTTTTATGGGATCGGACTGGTGGATGGGGGGTAGCTCTCTTGCCGCCCTCGGAAAGCTTCTCCTTTACGGAGCGGGATTTGTCCTCATCGTTCTGGTATGCTATACTTTAACCGGTGTGGAATTTCTGTCGATAATAAGAAGAGGGAAAAAATAGTTCCCCCGGAGTCGCCATGAGAAGATTGTCCTTTCTTTTTTCTATATTTTATCTGTCTATTCTCTGTCTCACAGCTCAGGAAAAGGATCCCTATGATACAAGCGGCGCTGCCTTTGTGGGGGATAATCTCGGAAAGGATAAGGAAGAGGAAGTCCGTTCCATCCGGGATGATAGAAAGGAGATTCTTTTATACGGCATTGAATCGGAGGTGACGGAAGTCATCGGGCAGATCACCAGGGAGAAGGACGACTCCTATAATGAGGAGCTTATGTCGATTCTGGGAGAGACGGAAAATCCCAATCTTTCGGAAAGCATCTACGGCCTTCTTTCTTCCTTCGAAGACAGCCGGGCCGAGGAGATGGCCATTAACGAACTGGAAGCCGTGCTCGATGATTACCGCTATCAGGAAAAGAGAATTCTAGCGGCGATAACCTATCTGGGGGATATAAAAAGCGAAAAAGCCGTGGATGTCCTCTATGATCTGGCGAAAAAAGATGAACCGGGGCTGACCGGACGTGTCATCCTCAATCTGGGGAAGATTGGAGATTCCTCCCGGGCCGGAGAATTGGAAGACCTTTACGAAACCTACCAGGGGGACAGCTCGAACGATATCTCCATGAATATCATCTCTGCCTGGGGAGATATGGCGTTCGGTCCCGCCCTGGATACGCTTCTGGAGATTATTGAGGACTCTTCCGCCTCGAATACGGAGCGGGAATACGCCGCCGTGGCCCTGGGGAAACTGGGTGACCCTGTCGCCCTTGAACCGCTGATCACCCTCTATAACGATGAGGGCGGTGACAGCATGGTACGGGCTTTCGCCATATCCGGTCTGATGTATTTTGAAGATGACAGTGTGGAGGATCTGCTGCTCCAGGCATTAAAGAGAGACTCCTACTGGAAAATCCGTGTCACGGCCTGCGAGGGGCTGGCCCGTATGAAATCTGAGAAAGCCGTGGAAATCCTGGATTTCAAATTGCGCCGCGATTCGGAGAACAATGTGAGAAAAGCCGCCGCCAGGGCCCTGGGGGAGTACGGAGGCGGGCCGGCGGGAGAAATCCTCATCGACTATTTCCAGAATGAGAGCAATTCCGCTGAAATCCGCCTGGAAGTCCTCAAGGTTCTGCTGAATAAAAAAATCGACCGGACCGTGAATGCTCTGGAGGAGGTCATGGCTCTTCACTGGGATAAGAAGGATGCACAGCTTGAGTTTATGAAACGATGCTGTCAGGAGGCTTCCGTGACGGAGTGGTCCGATCTTTCCCGGCTTTTCAGGAGAATGCTGAGCCATGGGGACAACTACATACAGATATACGGAATTCGGGGGATACGTCTTAACGGTCTGGATTCCCTTTACGGCGATGTGAAGAATCTTGACAGGGACGAAGTGAACGGACTGGTCAGGAGGGAAGCAAAATCTCTGGAATAATAACAGCCGGCGACAGACCGCGGGCTCTTCTGATCAATCCGCCTATCTATGATTTTGCCTATTATGATCTCTTTTCCAAACCTTTGGGGCTGCTCCGTCTGGGGGCCTGGCTGAAGAAGGGCGGATGGGAAACGGTTCATGTAAATGCCCTTGATCCCCATGACAGGGACTCGGTGGAGACCCTGGGACCGGTGAAAAGGAAAGCGAACGGTACGGGAAAGATTTTCCGTCAGACCCGGAAATGGCCCGAAGAACGGATCCCTTTGGGAAGCAGACGCTATGCCCGCTACGGCATTACCGAGGATTCCCTGTCCAGAAAAATCGCCTCAACCAGGCCGGATCTTATTCTGATCACTTCGGGAATGACATACTGGTATGAAGGAGTCAGGGAGTCGGTTGAACACTGCCGCCGTATTCATCCGGGCGTTCCCATCGCCGTGGGGGGAATTTATGCGACTCTGATGGAAGAGCATTGCCGCAGAGTCTGTCAGCCCGATTATGTGCTGACCGGGGAAGGGGAGCAGGCCGTGAGGACCTCTCTGGGGGCACTTTTCCCCCTGCCGGAGGCGCCCCTGACCTGCGAGGCGGACTGGGATGATCCCGTCTGGAAGGACAGCGCCGTTATCAGGCTGAACCGTGGGTGTCCGATGAAATGCGAGTACTGTGCATCCCGTCTTCTTGAACCGAGATTTCTGCCAGGCGATCCTGATGCCGCCTTCCAGCAGGTTAAATACCTTTATGAAAAGTGGGGAACGGGTAGTTTCGCTTTTTATGATGATGCGCTGCTCGTACACAGTGACCGGCTGATTAAGCCTTTTCTGGAGAAGATTCTCAACTGGGGGGGGCAGGTCTCTTTTTTTCTTCCCAATGCCGTTCATGCCCGATTCATTGACGGGGAGCTTCTGGAATTGATGGCCCGTACGGGCTTTCGCGAAATACGGATGGGTTATGAAAGCTCTTCCGATGATTTTCATGCCCGCCATGACGGGAAAATCGACCGGGATGTCTTTGAACACACCATAGAACGAATCAAAAAATCCACCTTTCCCCTGGAAAACTGTGCCGCCTACGTGCTGGCCGGATTGCCCGGCCAGAGATGGGAAGACGTGGATAAGTCCGTGCGTATAGGCTCTTCCTACGGGATCCGCTGCCGTATCGCCCAGTATTCCCCCGTGCCGGGTTCGGCCCTCTGGAAGGACAGCCTGGCCTTCAGTTCCCTCCCCCTGGAGGAGGAGCCGGTCTATCATAACAGCACCTTTTTTTCCATGGAATGGGAGAAGTTTACAAGGGAAGACCTGGAAAGAATAAAAAGGCTGTCACGAGAGCTCTCTCCTTGCTGATTTAGCATTGTTTCTTCTTTCCAAACGTGGTAAAGTAAGGCAGATATGAGAATACGTTACGGTAGGAATGAGAAGGGAAAGCTTATCCGTCAGGCAGAGATTTATTCCCTTGATGAACATAACATATCCCGGGAACAGATTGACCGGGATGCCAGGAAAATAATATCCCGTTTGCATTCTGTCGGCTATGAGGCCTATCTGGTCGGAGGAGCCGTTCGGGATCTTCTTCTGAATAGAAAACCTAAGGATTTTGACATCGCCACCGATGCTACCCCCAATCAGATAAAGAGGGTATTCCGTAATTCGCGGATCATCGGGAGACGTTTTCGTCTTGTCCATATTTATTTTGCCAATGATAAGATAATCGAAGTGGCGACTTTCCGCTCCATCGATTCGGGAGAGAGGGATGAGCAGATCTTCGGAACGGTGGAAGAAGACGCTCTGAGACGTGATTTTTCTCTGAACGCTCTTTTTTACGATCCCGATAACGAAGAGATCCTCGACTTCGTCGGCGGTGTCAAGGACATCAGGAAAGGCATCCTCAGAAGTGTCGTCCCTTTGAATGTCACCTTTGAGGAAGATCCCGTCCGGATGATCAGGGCGGTTAAGTATTCGGTCGGTACGGGAGCACGCATCCCCTATCGGTTAAAAAGAAAAATCAGGAAATCGGCGGCTCTGCTGCATGACTGTTCCATCTCCCGGATGTCCGAGGAATTGTTTAAGATCCTCAAGTCCGGTACAGCCGAGGAGTGTTTCAGGACTTTTCGTGAACTGAACCTTTTTGAAACCGTACTTCCCCAGTATTCCATTCTCATGGATGAGAAGGGCCATGATTACGAAACGAAGTTTTTCAAAGCCATGGAGGCCCTGGACAAGCAGGTGAAAGGGGGAGAGAAGAGACGCTATCACATGCTCTACCTTCTTCTGGACTCCTATCTTGAGGAAACCGGAGCATTCGACAGGGGTAAACAGACATCCTTCAAGGAAGTTATCAAGCTTTCAAAGGGCGCCTTGAAACCGCTTATCGCTCCCAACCGGGAAATTGACGAAGCGGTCAAGCAGATCCTTCGTCAAAGAAAAATCTGGAATAATCAGAAGACGACGAGAACCCGAAGCCGGAGAAGAAAGGGAAAGCAGAATACGCCTAATCAAGAAGGCGGCTGAGCTCTTCGGGTATGATTCCCTCTTTGAGGGTTTCCGCTTTTTTCAGAAGCCTTTCCGCTTCGCTCCTTTCTCCCAGCTGCCAGAGACAGAGCCCCCGGGAAAACCAGACATCCGCTTGGGGAGCCCCGGCTTCCTCGGCTTTAATAAAGTCTGAAAGGCTTTCGGTGAATAGACCGCGGTCGTAATGGATGAGCCCGGTGTAATAATAACCGAGCCATGATTCGTTTAGATCCCTTTCATAAAGGTAGCTCAGCACCCCGTCCCGGTCGCCCTTGTCATAGAGCGACTTCAACGCGGAGTCGTCACTTTCAGGTTTAATGACGCCAGCCATGAAGGTTACGATATTCCCGTCCAAGTCCTGATCCACCGAATTGATCCATTCACCTTTCCGTCCCGTTCTGATCATGGAGATCGTTTCCCAGAGAAGACGGCTTTCCTGTCCCGGAGCTTGAATCAGATAATTGACAAGGGCCCAGGACGATGTCTGAAAGGATCTGTTATCTACGGCTTCCTCTTCAGGAAGATTCAGGAGAGTTTCTGCAGGTATAACCTGTTCATTCCCGAGAGCCGTCCAGTCCTCATAGGCACTCCAGTTGAAGGGTATATCGGCGGTATCCCTCTCCTGGGAGGCAAATGTCTCAAAATACCTTGACAGACCGCTTTTGATCCAGAAAGGAGACTCGCTGTTGCAGGCTTCCAGATACTGGAAGAGGGCCAGCTGTATAAGAGCGACCATCGTTCTCTCCCTGTCCCCGTCATAAAAAACAATTTCCCCCTGGCCCGACTCACCCTGTCTTACCAGAGAGTAGCAGTTCCGCTCGTCCCGGGGAGAAATCCCCAGAAAATCGCTCCATTCACCGGAAGATGAGAGTTCGGTAACATAAAGGGCCGGGAGATTTACGGAAGGCTCACCGGTGAAACGGGTGAACCGGGAATAGAGTTCTTCCATTAAAAGGCCCAGCTGTGCCGTATACTGGGGAGAGTAGGATGTCCTGATGTGATAATGCTCCGTACTGGATTCATTCAGATCTGCAGGAAATACCAGAAAGGGGAGGACTGAAAGAAAAAAGCAGAGGAGGAAGGATTTTCTCATTTCTCTTTTTTCCTGTTTGATACGGAGTCTATGGAAAGGGACACTTCATTCAGAATGATGCCGGAGAAACGTTCGATTTTTTCGGCTATATACTTTCTGAGTTTGTATAACTCTTCTGTTATATTATCGCCGTAGAAAGTTTCAATATATACTTTGATATTGTAGGCACCGTTATGGTGGCGGACCTTGATTTTTCTTACTTTGATTTCACAGTTGAATTCATCGATGCAATGAAGAATCATCTGTGTCAGGGCGGCTTCGGTGATAGTGACGGTGCCTCTTTTTCCGTTGGAGTCGAAGTCGGGCTGTACGACGGATTTCTCATAGATGGTGGATTTTTTCTTTTTTCCAAAATTCTTTTTAAACAGAACTTTTATGGAGTCGAGGAAGATCCGGGAATAGTCCTTTTCTATCTCTATGCTGGGAACGGGAATGACGTGCTTTCCCTCTTTCCTGGACTTGATGGCCCTTTCTATCTCCTCTTCGCTGGAAATCTCTTCTATTTTAATGAATTTGGAGACAGGGGGAAGTTCAAGCCGAACGGCGACCTTCTGAACCATCTTCTCCGATGTGCCTATGAGGAGTATGCGGGGTGACTTCTCTTTTTTTATGGCTTCAAGAACCTCTTGCCTATGGGGAATATCATCAAAAAGAGCCGTTTTGATAGCTCCGACATAATTAGGTTCTTTTTTGGCAGATCGACCGGCGATGATCATCGTATCTCTAATGAGAAGCCCGTCATCAACCATAAGGGAAATATTATAGTGCTCCGCAACCAGGCGTGCTCTAAAGCTCTTCCCGGTTCCGCTTTTTCCAACCAGAGCAAAAACTTTTGTACCCGCCATGGACCACTTAATACTGTTTACCGTATTTTTAAGCAATCCTGTTATTTTCTGTTTATTCATTCATATCTAATATAATACAAAAACAGAAAAAAAGGGAAGTTTCTTTTCCTTTTGGCTGAATAATTCGGACCGGGAAATAAATTCTTAGCGGGGTCTTGCCTGGTTGACTTTGAGGTTTCTTCCTTTGAGCAAGCTGCCGTCCAAGGCTTCAATTGCTTTTTCGCCTTCGTCGTCGTTTCCCATTTCCACGAAACCAAAACCCTTGGAACGACCGGAGTCTCTGTCCATGATAATTTTAGCACTAATGACTTCTCCGAATTCGGAAAAGGCCTGACTCAATTCTTCCTCTGTCAAAGCATAGGAAAGATTTCCAGCATAGATATTCATAAAGATCCTTTAAAACACGTGTACGTTTAATAAGACTCCACCGAAAAATAAAACGTACAAACTCATCGACAGAGGTCTGATGTAGAAAATGTATCTCTTTTCCTCTCATTTTACAAGCACTTTCAGGGGAAAATCGGTTTAAACATTGCCTAATTACAAGGTGAAAGTGTATAATTCCCCAAAGATATCTTGACATTACCCTGAATAAATACTAGTAAAATAGTAGTATATTGCAGGAAAGGTAAGGTTTGTTAATATGAAACTATCCACTAAATCCCGTTATGCATCCCGGCTTATGATACGCCTGGCAATGGATAGCAGCCTTGATCCCTTGCAGCTTAATGAGATTTCCAGGAAGGAAAATATTTCCGAGAAATATCTCAGCCAGATCGTTATTCCCCTGAGAAAAGCGGGACTGATTGAGTCGGTCCGAGGCGCCAGGGGAGGGTATAAGCTGAGTAGAAGCATAAAGGAAATTTCTCTTCTGGATGTCGTTAATGCCATGGAAGGCGGGGTGGAGATAGTTCACTGTCTCAAGGACGACAAATTGTGTGATAGGACTTCATCCTGTACAACCTACCGGGTTTGGGATGATGTAACGAAAGCCATGGAGATGACCCTGGCCCGTTATACATTGGATGTTCTTCTGGATATGATCAGCTCTTCGGATGATCCGATGAGCGAAATCTGAGGTACCTATGAATATTGCCGAGAATATAACAGAACTGGTCGGCCGGACGCCCATGGTCCGGTTGAACCGCATCGGGAAAGAGGGAGAGATTCTTCTTAAGCTGGAGTATTTCAATCCCCTGGGAAGCGTGAAGGACCGTATCGGAAAATCCATGATAGAAGGGGCGGAGAAAAGCGGTCTCCTGACCGGAAAAACCACCCTCATAGAACCGACAAGCGGCAACACGGGAATCGCCCTGGCTTTTATCTGTGCTCAGAGGGGATACCGGCTTATTCTCACCATGCCCGAATCCATGAGTATAGAAAGAAGAAAGTTACTGAGCCATCTGGGAGCTGAGCTTGTTCTCACTCCTGCCGGCAAGGGAATGCAGGGCGCCATAGACAAGGCCGTGGATCTGTCCCAGTCGATACCGGACAGCCTGATTCTTCAGCAGTTCGCCAATAAGGATAATCCCGCCGCCCACAAGAGGACGACGGCCCCTGAGATCTGGGATGATACGGAAGGACAGTTCGATATTTTTCTCGCCGCCGTGGGAACGGGGGGGACGGTAACGGGTAACGGAGAATTTTTCAAGGGAAAGAACTCCTCCATCCAGGTTTATGCCGTCGAGCCCGCCGGCTCGCCGGTCCTCTCCGGAGGAAAACCGGGGCCCCATAAAATCCAGGGAATAGGGGCCGGTTTCATCCCGGATGTCTTGAACCGTGAGATTCTGGATGGGGTATTGACCGTTTCGGCAGAGGAAGCCGGTGCCATGGCCCGGCGACTCGCCAAAGAGGAAGGCATTCTTGTGGGAATATCGGCAGGAGCCAATGTGAGAGCTGCTGAAATGCTGCTTGAGAGACCGGAAAACAGGGGGAAACGAATTGTGACCATAGCCTGTGATACGGGGGAACGCTATCTGAGCACCTGGCTCTTTGAGAAATGAGGTATAAATTATGAAATTTGAAACAATAGCATTACATGCGGGACAGACTGTGGACGGAACCAAGTCCAGAGGGGTCCCCCTTTACAGAACTTCGGCCTACCTTTTTGATTCGGCCCAGCATGCCCAGGATCTCTTCGGTCTGAAGGAACTGGGAAATATCTACACCCGTCTGGGAAATCCCACGCAGGATGTACTCGAACAGAGACTGGCTCAGCTGGAGGGAGGTAAGGCCGCCCTGGCCCTGGCGTCAGGAACAAATGCCATTTTCTATACGATGATCAATATCTGCGACAAGGGAGATGAAATCGTCTCCTCCGCAGGGCTTTACGGCGGCACCTATACCATGTTTGATGCTATTCTCCCCCAGTTCGGCATAACCACCAGGTTCGGTGATGTGAATGATCCCGACAGTTTCCGCCGGCTCATCAATGAGAAGACCCGCGTCCTTTATGTCGAGTCGGTGGGGAATCCCGCCCTGGATGTGGCCGATCTGGAGGCTTTCGCCTCCATCGCCCGGGAGTATGGAATCCCCCTGGTCGTGGATGCCACTTTCACCACTCCCTATCTTCTGAGGCCCCTGGAATACGGTGCCGACATCGTTATCCACTCCCTGACAAAGTGGATCGGCGGTCACGGTACGGCTCTGGGAGGTATCGTGGTCGACGGAGGGAATTTTGACTGGACCGACGAAAAGTTCACCCTCTATAACAAGCCGGACAAGGGTTATCATGACCTGAGGTTCGCCCATGATCTGGGTGAGCTGAATCCCCTGGCTTTTATCATGAGGATGAGGACGGTCCCCTTGAGAAACCTGGGGGGGTGTATCTCTCCCGATAACAGCTGGATGTTCCTGCAGGGATTGGAAACTCTGGCCTTGAGAATGGAAAGGCATTCGGAAAATGCTCTGAAGGTGGCACGCTATCTGTCCTCCCATGACCAGGTGGAGTGGGTGCGTTATCCCGGCCTGGAAGGGGACAGCCAGTATGAGAAAAATAAGAAGTATCTGCCCCTGGGAGCGGGAGGCATGGTCGTCTTCGGCATCCGCGGCGGACGGGAAAAGGGGAGGCAGTTTATTGAGAGCCTTGAACTTTTCTCCCATGTGGCCAACGTGGGCGATGCCAAGAGTCTGGCTATCCACCCCGCTTCCACCACCCATTCCCAGCTCTCGCCCGAAGCGCTGAAGAGCGGAGGCATCGGGGAGGAATTTATCCGCCTTTCCATTGGGATTGAGAATATCGACGATATCCTGGCCGATCTGGATCAAGCCCTGAAAAGCTGATTGAGAAGAAATATGCCTTACCTCTTTACGAGAATATATTAATAATGTATATTTATACGTAATGGAAAATAGAGGCATAAAAAGTTATGTAATTAGAAAAGGGCGGATGAGTCCGGCCCAGCAGCAGGCCTACAGGGAACTTAGGGAGAGATGGTCTCTTCCCTATGAGGAGAGCCTGCTGGATTTTCCTACTCTTTTTCCCGGCAAGGATAAGGTCGTCCTCGAAATAGGCTTCGGGATGGGCGATGCGACCCATCAGATAGCCTCGGAAAATCCCGATGCGGCCTATATCGGTGTGGAAGTTCATAAACCCGGTGTGGGAAAGCTTCTCGATAGAATAGACAAGAGAGAACTTACCAACGTCAGGATTATCGAGCATGATGCCTGTGAGGTTATCAGGGAAATGATTCCCCCCGAATCTCTGGGGGGAATACATATTTTCTTTCCCGACCCCTGGCCTAAAAAGAAACATCATAAGCGTAGACTCATACAGGAGCCTTTTGTGACGGAACTGTCGAAAAGGCTCGTTAAGGGCGGTTATCTTTATGCCGCAACCGATTGGGAAGAGTATGCCGAACAGATGTTAGCCGTTCTTTCTGCCAATAGTCTGCTGGAAAATGGCTATGAGGGTTTCGCCGCCCATCAGGAGTGGCGTCCATTAACCAATTTCGAGCAGAAGGGACTGAAGAAATCTCATGAAATTCATGAGGTTTATTTCGTAAAAAAATAAAGTTTCTTTGTATAAATATTCATATTGATTTCTCATCGGAACCTAAGGAGGTAATATGTCCAAATTGACTGATCAGTTTTTCGAGAAGTATACTGCCGTGCTGGATAAAAGCCGTATCGGGATGGAACTCTATAACAAATATAATGTTAAAAGAGGTCTCCGAAACTCAAACGGCACGGGTGTTCTTGTCGGTCTGACGGAAATCGGCGGCGTCTACGGCTATATTCAGGATGACGAAGAGAAAAAACCTGTCGAAGGTAAACTCAGTTATCGTGGGATAGATGTCAGGGACCTGGTTCACGGATGCCAGAAAGACCGCCGGTTCGGTTTTGAGGAAACGGCCTTTCTCCTTCTCTTCGGTTATCTTCCCAATGAGGAAGAGCTGGCCTCCTTCAATACGACCCTCGGGGAACTCAGAAGACTGCCCCCCAATTTTACGGAGGATTCCATTTTAAAGAGTCCCAGTAAGAACATTATGAATAAGCTGGGCCGCTCTGTCCTTGTATCCTACTCCTACGATAAAAATCCCGATGATACGTCGGTGGAGAATAACCTGCGCCAGTGCGTCGAGCTGATCGCCCGTTTCCCCACTATGGTGGCTTACGGCTTTCAGGCCAAGAAACACTATTACGACGGAGAAAGCCTCTTCCTTCACAGCCCGGTGGAGGATCTGAGTACGTCGGAAAACTTCCTTCTCATGACCCGGCTGAATAAGGAGTATACCCAGCTTGAGGCGGAAATCCTCGATCTGATCCTGATTCTTCATGCCGAACACGGCGGTGGTAACAACTCTGCCTTCACTACCCATGTCGTTTCCTCTTCCGGAACGGACATTTATGCGGCGATTTCCGCCGCCGTCGGATCTCTCAAGGGACCCCTGCACGGCGGTGCCAATGTCATGGTCCACAAGATGATGGAAGACATCAAGCGCAATGTCAAAAACTGGGAAGACAGACAGGAAGTGTCCTCCTACCTCGAGAAGATACTCAGGAAGGAGGCCTTTGACGGGAAGGGATTGATTTACGGTATGGGCCATGCCGTTTACACCCTCTCCGACCCCCGTGCGGTGCTGCTGAAGGAAAAAGCCGAAAAGGCGGCCGAGGCGACGGGAAGGCAGAAAGAATACGCCCTTTCCTGCCTTGTGGAAGAACTGACCCCGGAGATTTTCGCCCGGGTCAAGAATAACGACAAGCCCCTCTGTGCCAATGTGGATTTCTATTCGGGATTTGTCTATACCGCCCTGAATATCGACCCCGAACTGTTTACCCCCCTCTTCGCCGTTTCCCGTATCGCCGGATGGTGCGCCCACCGGATGGAGGAGCTTGTTTCGGGCGGAAGGATCATGAGGCCGGCTTACAAAAGCGTCAGCCGCGTCTGCGAATATACTCCCCTGGGGGATAGAAAATAAAGGGAAGAGGGGCGCTCTTCACCAAGACCGGGTAATATGCTAACATGGCCTATGTATTTTCGCCGGGCCGGTATCGGCTTATTGTTACAGCTTTTTGCCGGAGTTATTACCCTGGCGCCCCTCTTCGCCGGTACAAGTGAATTTACTCTGGGAAGGGACCGCCTTTTCAGCGAACGCTTCGACCTCGTGGAGGGAAAGCGCATCGGTTTTTTCGGTAACCGGACCACCCGGGATACGCTGGACCGCCTGATCGATGATTCCCGCGTGGAAGTGGTCAAGGTTTTCGTCCCCGAGCATGGACTGGAGGGAACGGTTAAGGCCGGCGTCTCCGTAAAGGACGATTTCTACCGGAATATCCCCGTTATCAGCGCCTACGCCCCGGGCAGGAGAAAAATCGATGTCCGGGATCTATCCGATCTGGACTGTCTCGTCTTTGAGATACAGGATATCGGCAACCGCCATTATACCTATCTTACCTCCCTCTACCTGCAGATGACGGCCTGTGCCCAGGCGGGCATTCCCTTCATCCTTCTGGATCGGCCCAATGCGGGAGGAGATATGGTGGAAGGTCCCCTTCTGGAGGGAGAATACCAGAGCTACATCGGCCTTTTCGGTCCCAACGCCCACGGTATGACCCAGGGAGAACTGGCGAAGATGTTTCTCTCGGAGCCGGAGCTTCTTGACGGGGGCCGCTATGACAGGAAGGGGGAGTACTCCATTATAGCCGATCTGAATCTTCAGGTTGTGGAGATGGTGAACTACGACCGGAGAAAGGGGTTCTGGCAGCCCGGGGTGACTTCGGGGGAGTGGATCTCCACTTCGCCCAATATCCCCACGCCCCAGGCGGCTCTCTGCTACAAGGGAAATGGTCTGTTCGACGGGTATGAGATAAGAGAGATTGTCAGTGATTACCGCAATCTGGGGCTGGTTCAGTTTCAGGACATCCAGCTCCCCCGCATCCGTGATAAGGATGAGATTCTCTATTTCATTGACCGCTGTTATGAGAACTGGGATTTCCCCGGCCTTCAGCTTGTTCCCTTGAAGAACGGCGATACGGGGCGGTGGGATATCCTCCATTTTCAGATAACAAGCATGGAAGATTTCCATTCCACCCTGTCGACTCTGGCCATTATCTATACCTGGGAGGAGCTCTATCATCGGGGAAGTGATGCCGGTTTTACCGACAGGGCGAGGTTTGACAAGGCTATCGGGAACAGCTGGGTCAGCGATATTTTTCTTTCCGAAGAGCTGGCTCCCTTTGCTGATCTTGAGAGGAGAGTCCGGAGCGATGAGGACGCATTTCGTCTGGTTCGGGCGAACTATCTGATTTACCATTAAGGAACGGTGCGATAAACATATGAAAAAAAACATTTTCCCTATCCTGATTATTCTGCTTTCCCTTATTTTCTTTTCCTGCCGGACTGTGCCGGTCAATGAAGGGGCAGCCTACTATCTTCCCGATGACGGGGACCGCACCCTTTATCTGGACGGCTCAAAGGCGGAGGCCTTTCTCAGGCCCATGACGGAATCCTTCGGCGTTGATGATTATGAGTCGATAGAGCCTCTTCTGAAAGCCACGGAACGTATTTATCTGGTCACCCGGGGAGAAGCCCTTTTCATTCAGGGGCAAGGTGATTATAATACGGGTTTTATCAGCTTTGTCCTGAGGACGAACCGGGATTGGAAGAAGGAGAAGATCGGACCCTTCAAGACCTATTATTCGCAGAGCACGTCTCTGCAGCTGGCCTTTCCGGACAGCCGGACTTTTTTCATAAGCCAGGGAAATCTTTCCGATCTTCTGGAAGCCTATCACGGCGGGGGGAGTGTGCATTACCCCTTTACTCCCGAGAGGGAGAAGAGCGAGTCCCTTCTGCTCCGCCTCTCCCTGGACAAGGGCGATCTCCTTCCCATGCAGGAGCTTCTGAAAATCCCCTTTAAATCGGCAGAGATGGCCCTTTCTCCCGGTGAGGATGATTTGCTTCTCATGGATGTGTCTCTGCGGGGCGAAGAGAACAGCGGCCGGGTTATGGGCACGGCGTTAAAACTGTTCCTGCTGGCTTCGGTAGGGCGGAGCGTTATGAATTCTCCCATGGAGACGGGAAACGATTTTGCTTCCATTTCCGATGTTTCGGTGGATTTGGATTTCTTATTGGATATGATTGGTATTTAGGGGGAAATGGTGATTGGCGTAGTGGATTATGATGCGGGAAACCTGACAAGTGTTTCATCGGCTCTGAGATTTCTTAAGGCGGATTTTTTCGTCACGAAAGATCCCCATGAGCTCTCCAGGGCGGATAAGGTTATTTTCCCCGGGGTGGGAGAAGCGGTTCAGGCCATGGGGCATCTGAACGGTTCCGGCATGGCCGACGCCCTGAGGGAATACGCCTCCGGGGGAAACCCCTTTCTGGGTATCTGCCTGGGAAGCCAGATCCTTTTTGATCATTCCGAGGAGAGGGATGTGGACTGTCTGGGAATCCTTCCCGGTAATGTCGTCCGCTTTCCCTCTGATATGGGCATGAAAATTCCCCAGATCGGGTGGAACACGGTGGAATTCCGCGACGATCCTCTGGTGGAAGGCCTCTCCGCGGAGGACTCTTTCTATTTTGTCCACTCCTATTATGTCTCTCCCGCTTCGGAGGATCTGGTGCTGGGAAAGAGCGAATACGGCATCAGTTTCACCGCGGCCGTCAGGAAGGATAATGTCTGGGCTACCCAGTTTCATCCCGAGAAGAGCGGAAAACCGGGCTTGAAAATCCTCCGTAACTTCATAAACTTATAGGAAGGTCAGCATGTTTCAGAAAAGGGTAGTCGTCTGTCTTGACGTGAGAGACGGCAAAACCACAAAGGGAATAAAATTCAAGGGTAATGTGGATATAGGTGATCCGGTGGAAATGGCGGCCCGCTATTACGAGCAGGGCGTCGATGAACTGGTTTTTTACGATATCACCGCCAGTGCGGAAAAACGGGGTATCATGATCGACGTGGTCGCCCGGGTGGCGGAAACGATTTTCATCCCCTTCTGCGTGGGCGGCGGAATAAGGACTCTTTCCGATATGAAGGATGTGATCAACGCGGGGGCTGAAAAAATCAGCATAAACTCCGCCGCCGTGAGGAATCCGTCCCTGATCGAAGAGGGCGCTTCCCACTTCGGTGCCCAGTGTATCGTGCTGGGAATGGACGCCGCGGCCGACCCGGCCATGCCTTCCGGTTACCGCGTCGTTATTGACGGAGGAAGAAAACCGACCGAGTGGGATATGCTCGTGTGGGCCAGGGAAGCCGTTAAACTCGGAGCGGGGGAAATCGTTCTGAATTCCATCGATACCGACGGAGTGAGGGAAGGCTATGAGATTAACGCCACCCGCCTGGTCTCCGAAGCGGTTTCCGTTCCTGTGGTGGCCTCAGGTGGAGCCGGAGTTCCCAAGCATCTGGCCGAAGTTTTCAAAGTGGGTAAGGCCGATGCCGCCCTGGTCGCCAGCATGGTTCACTATGGCGATTATACGATTAACGATATAAAAAAACATCTGGATAAGGAAGGGGTTCCCGTAAGGAAAACCTGGTAGAATATTATGGCAAAAACGATAAATCTTGATAAGGCCGGTCTGGGGATTGTTACCGGAGCCGGCGTAGAACTGAACCTTGAGCTGGACGAGCAGAACAGAATCGTCATCCATATGGAATCCATGGAGGGGGGGCACCGGATCATGGTGGGCAAGCACGAAGACGATCCCAAGGCGATTGTCTGCTATCTGGATGATGTTCCGCCTCCCCAGGAGGAGTACACCGGACCCCGTCTTGTCAAATGACGGATTTTCTGGGGATACTCGAATCCTGCCTTAAAAGGACCCGTCTTTTTCCCGGGGAGGACCTGATGATTGAGGTTTTCCTGAATCCGGCAGCCGGACTTCTGGGAGATAAGAAGCGTCTGGACGCCCTGTTGGCTTCCTGGGAAAAAAATCCCCCCCTTCAGATCGATGAAAGCCCGGAGAGAACCGTCTCCGTAGAGATTCATCGTACGGGGAGCCGGGAAGAGAATTTACGTGAAATAGTCCGAGGAGTAGGGAAACTGGAACAATTTTCCCGGGAGACAGAAGGGGGGAAATCCCACCGTTCTTTGCTTCTTACCGCAGGGGGCGACGGTTTCCACAAGGATTGCGTCACCCATCTTCTTAAGGAGATGCCCCTTGCCTTCAGGAACATTACTCTTTTTCGTCTTCCCCTCGGGACGGGAAATGATACTCCCCTTGTCCCCGATCCGCTTAATGCTCTGAACCTAATAAGGGAAGGTGTTCAGCCCGTCGCCGATAGCTATATCAGAACGGAGACAGCCCGCGGAGAGGTGGATTACGCCTTAAATGTGGTCAGCTTCGGTCTCGACGCCTATGTCTGTCTCCTCCTGGAAAGATGGAAGGGTAAGGTCAAAGGGGATATCTACAAAGTCATGGTTGACCTTTCCACTCTGCTCTATGATTTCTATCACCGCACCAGAGTCTCCCGGCTGACTTTGTTCGTCAGGGAAGGGGATTCCGGGGACGTCCATCCCGTGAGGATTGAGAAAAGGATACTTATCAATGTATTCGGCCGCCGGGGGCTGACGACCTACGGGGGAGGGAAGAAAATTCTGCCCGGTCCGGAAAATCATCTTGTAACAGGCATGTTGCGCCTGCCCGGAAGGATTATGCTGAAGGGGCTTTTTATGAAAGGGCGGCACTGGCCGGGAGGAAGGCGGGTCAGTTTTTTCAGGACCGAGAAGATGGTTCTCGATTACCCCGCCCCTCTGCTCATGGAACTGGACGGGGAAGTCGTCTATTTGCAAAAGAATGATTTTCCCATAACCCTTACCATCGTTGAAGGGGAGATCCACGTTCTGAACTGATCAGATATTTCCTTATTCCGTTGGCGTTTGACTGTCTATCCTGTAGGAAGAGAGATAGTTTTTCAGTAATCTTTCAACAAGATCTCGGATATTGAAATCCCCGTCGGAAACACACCACTCATAAATGCAGCCCTTCTCTATGGTGCATAAGTCATCGGCCAGCCGCTGAGCCGGGATCGTGTCGGCGAGAATCCCCCGTTTTTGTGCTTCAAGGATATAATTTATCGCAACGGCCATGGAGGGGAGGCTGGATTTTCCCTCGTGATCGATCAGTTGCCTCATATCCATACTTCTGTTGAAGGGGGTATAGAAATTTCTAATAAAATCCAGACCCTGCTCCTGACAGAATTCCGAGTAGAGGACAAAGAAAAGCAGAATATTGTCCAGAATATTCTCCTTCGGCGTCAATTTCCCTTCCTGAGAGAATTTCCTGTATGCTTCGAAGAAAAAATTGGACATAAGATCATCTTTGCTTTTAAAGTAATGGTAAAAGCTTCCCGTCGAGACGTCTGCAAGTTTGCATATATTTTTTACCGTGATGTATTCATAGCCGTACTCTTTGAGTAGATCCATGGCTGCGTTATATATGGACTCTTTTATCTGTTGACTTCTGATGGAACGCGGTACAGAAACTGACTTATTGTTTGATGACATGTATTTCCCAGCTTACTTTTATCAAAATCATAACTGATAAATCGAATGAAGTCAATTTGAGATAAAACTAGAACGCGTTCTAGAATGTATACGTAATAGTAATAGAAAGGTATTGACATTAATTAGATAAAAGATTATTGATTTTAAAAAAAAGTTCAGGAGAAAACTCATGAAAAAATTTTTCGCTCTATTGGCTCTTCTGGCCATTCTGTCCGGCTTTGGTTCGTGCCGTTCGGATAAGGCCATGATACCCGGGACATACAGCTCTACTGTCTCATCTATGAAAGGCGACATGACCGTCCATGTCACAGTAGATGAAAACTCGATCACCGGGATTGAGATTGACACGGTCGATACGGTTCAGGTTGTGCAAGCGGTCATAGATCATCTGATTCCGGAGATTATTGAGAAACAGAGCATTGCTGTTGATTCCGTTACCGGTGCGACCGTCTCCAGTTCTGTCCTGAAATGGGGGGTGGAAAAATGCCTGGAGCAGGCGGGTGCCGATACCGAGGCATATAAAAAGGTCTTTCCTGTGGAGAGGACTACGGGGTATCAGGAAGAAAAGACCGTAGTCGTTGTCGGCTCGGGAGCTGCAGGATTGTCCACGGCCATTCAGCTGGCAAAAGACGGTGTTGAGGATGTTGTCCTTTTGGAAAAGCTCGGATATTTCGGGGGCACATCGGCCCATTCATCCGGGGGCGCCTGGGTTGTCGGGGGAAGCGAATTCAATAAAATGACGGGATTTGACTACAACCCCGATGAACTTGTCGCGCATATGTACGCGACGACAGGGGCGGAACCGGGGACATTGAATGAAGAGCTGATTCGGAATGTTGCGGAAGTGTCCGCCGATGTCTTCTCCGATTATGTGGATATGGGAGCTCCCTGGGATCTGACGAGATACACATTCGGCGACAATCTGAATGAAATGCCCGTCTGCTGGGTCAAATCGTTTTATGATACACCCTGGGAATCGGGTGCGGGAAGAACTCTGACCGATTTCCTTATCGATAGGGCGAAGGAGTACGGGGTGGAGCTCCGACTGAATTCAAAGGCGACAGAGCTTGTGTATTCCGACGGTAAAGTCAGCGGTGTTGTTGTGGAAGACAGGGACAAGGAGTACAGCATCAAGGCTCAAAAAGTCGTCCTGGCAACGGGCGGTTTTCAGCGTAACTCCCAGCTGGTGGAGGAACTGGCAGGGGAGTATACAGAGATGGTCCCCTTTACCGGAGCCGGAAGTACCGGAGACGGAATTCTCATGGCCAGGGAACTCGGCGCGGAAACGGTCGGTTATGGTATCGGCGGTGCCAGGGGGCTGGATGAAAGATTCGGCTATCAGGGACATCTGGGCGTTCTTGTATGGCTTGTGGGGCCCCTTGTCAATAAAAACGGCGTGAGATTTGCCGCAGAAACGGATCATTACTCCTATAGCCCCGCTCAGCTTGTCTCTCAGCCCGATGCAATCAGTTTTGGGATAACCGACAGCCGCAACGCTATGATTGATTCTCTGGAAGAAGCGGTGGAACTCAACTATGTGGTCAAGGCCGATACGCTGGAAGAGCTGGCGGATAAGCTGGGAATTGATACGAAGACCTTTACGGATACCATAGCAAGATACAATGCCGCCGCCGAATCGGGAGAAGATGATCCTGATTTTGGAGTTGTGAACAACGCCCTTGTCCCGGTTGTAGAAGCCCCTTTCTATGCGGTCAAGACGAAAGCCGTGACTTCCTTCAGTCTTGCCGGACTGAAAACGGATGGATTCTGCCGTATCCTCAACAAGGAGGGGCAGCCCATACCTAATCTTTACGGAGCGGGTGAGCTAATTAGCGGAAACATGTTTTACGGAACCTATTCCGGCTCCGGCTCGCAGGTGGGAAGTGCTATCTATGAAGGGAAAATAATCGCCGATTCCATTACTGAAGAATTAGGTCTTTAGTAAGTTTTAAGATAATCCATAAAATAAAAAACCGACGGACAGGCATCCCCTCCGTCGGTTTTTTTATTCCCGTCTTATGGGGATTCTCAATCCACCATCTCATTGCCCACTTTGCGGGCTCTGACCGGTTTATCCAGATTGATGTTAAGGGCCAGGCCGATCTCCACAAGGAGATTCCATCCGGCAGCCAGCTCGATATAGGGGTTCAGATCTCCTCCCTCGGGAAGGATCAGGGTGGGGAAGAGCGTTTCTTTTCTCGACAGGGCGATGATGGGAAGTCCCACTCCCTGTTTCAATACCTCTTCGAACTTCTTTTCCTCTTCCTCGAAGGGAGATACAGCGATCAGGGCCTCTCTGTCGGACATGACTTCTTCGATGCCGTGGGCGGCGTAGGTCCCTTCCAGAAAATCCGATTTTTTCCGGGTGATCTCATTGGTTTTAAGCCTGAGCTCTTCGGCGGCGCCGTTGTTTCTGCCCGCCCAGTAGAGGAGTTCCGCCTTGCAGAGCGTGTCGGTGATCTCCCCGGGAACGGGAAGGGAGAGGGCTTCTTCCAGAAGATCGGCCAGTCTGGCGAGGTCGGGCAGGGGAAGACCGTTTTTATGGCGGAAGAGAATATCATAGTAGAGAGCCTGTTCCACCACCGATTTCGTGGCGGCTACCGCTTCTTCCTTGCCGCAGGTCAGGAGATAGCCGAAATCCGCTTCGCCAATGATGGGAGTTCCCGCACCGGCAACGATACCGCCGATGTTCCGGTGTCCCTTTTCACGCTGCGTACGGAGAAGGCGGACTCCTTCCTTGGTCCTTCCCGAGTTGGACGCTACAAACACGGTATGATCTGCCAGTTTGTATTCCAGAGCCTGGGTGGAGCCTTCCGTTACGATTCTCTGGGAGTAGCCCAGGCGCAGACTGTTGTAGATCGTATTCTTGGCGGGGAAAATCCGTGAAGAACCTTCTCCGGAAAGCAGAACCTTGTCTTTGACTTTGTCCCCGTCGGCCATGATGGGGTTCATATCCAGATTTTTAACCACATCGATGGTTTCCCACATCTCCCGGCAAAGGGCGTAATCGGTATATTTTGTATCCTTGTTATTCATTTATCTCTCCTCTGTTATCGATAATATAGTCCTTAAGAAGTTCCTGTATGAGGGGGGTGTTCTTGAATCCCCCGCCCAGATGCTGCCAGTAGAGCTCGGCGAAGGGAACGCCCGCCTCTTTTCCTATCTCCCGGTTATATTCACGGCAGTATTCGAAGAAATTATCCATCCCATGCATCTTTTTCATCAGGTCGATTTGCGATTGGTGATGGGTGAGCATCGCCATTTTGCTCTCCATGACATCCGTAATGTTCAGGTAGAAATGGGGACGGGGCAGGGGAAAACCCAGCGTATCGGTCAGGGTCAGCGGCGCCGTCCTGTAGAACAGGGGGGTAATATCAAGGGCTTCCTCACCGCACTCCACGTTGGGCAGGGTAGAAAGGAGGCAGGCCGTCTCGGTGATGGCCCCCGTCGTCCTGTGGTCCGAATGGTAGTCGAAGGGAACATGGGAAAGAACAATTCCCGGGCGTACCCTGCGGATCAGGGCGATGGTCTTCAGACGCATCTCTTCCGTATCGAAAAGGAAGCCGTCCGGTGCCCCCAGACAGTAAAAAACGCCACCCAGTTCGGCGGCTGCCCCCCTGGCCTCCTCAAAGCGGCAGGATGCCGTCTCGTCGGCGGTCATGCCTATACCCCCCTGACGGCCGTCCGTCATGGAAGCGACCGTTACGGTGTATCCCTTTTTCTTCATAAGGGCCAGAAGTCCGGCGCACCACGATTCCGTGTCGTCCGGATGGGCCTGAATGCACAAGACGTGCTTATTGTATTTATCCATCTCAGTCCTCCCTGTGGAATACCGGTTCAAGCCGGGTAAAGCGGGGCAGATCCCCGATAAGGGGCCGCAGATAGGCGATGCACTCCTCAGTGACATCATTCCCCCGGTCGTTTATATAGGACGGGGGCATGGCTTTGGCCCGGACCGCCGTTTCGGAAAGGGGGACCTTGGTGTATTCGATTTCATACTCCGCTCCCCCTTTTCTTTCCATGGAGACCATGTAGCCCGTTTCACCGGCGAGGGCCAGCTCCACCCCTTTAACACCGCATAGACGGGCTTCCTCCCGGTCCCTTTCGGTAACTCTGTCCACGGCGCTCATGGGAAGGGATTCGGTAATCTGGAATTCACCCCGCCAGCCGGTGGCTTCGGAAAGAATCTTATGAACATTGAGGCCTACGGAAGCGCCGCCCATGGCTCCGAACTCGGTATTGCTGAATTTATCCTGGGTGGAAGCCGCCGAAACGGGAGTCCCGTCTTCATAGAGCAGCCCTTCCGACACGACCACGGACACCCATCCGTACTTCTCTACGCACTTACGGGCATCCTCCAGAAACTCCTCCCTGTTGAAGGGCCGTTCGGGCATGTAGATAAGATGGGGGGCGTCCCCTTCTTTATCCCTGGCCAGAGCGGCAGCCGCGGCAAGCCAGCCCGCTTCCCTTCCTATCGTCTGATACACGACGAACTGGTCTACCTTGAGCATATCCCGGGCCAGCTGTCCTGCTTCCTTGACGCAGAGAGCGTTATACCGGCCGGCCGAAGGGAAGCCGGGGGTGTGGTCGGTTCCGTAAAGGTCGTTATCCACCGTTTTGGGAATTCCGATTCCTCCCAATTCCCAGCCTTCCCGGCGGCAGTAGGCTTCCACCCTATGAATGGTGTCCATGGTGTCGTTTCCGCCGATGAGGAAAAAATACCTGATGTTATATTTCCTGAACAGCTCAAGAATACGGGGAAGATCATCATCTTTTACCTTATACCGGCAGGAACCGAGAGCCGACCCGGGAGTCGTGAGAAGACCTTCGACCGTCTCCCGGCTCTGGGCGGAAAGATCGTAAATCTTCTCTTCCAGGAACCCTTCGATTCCGTAATGCATGCCGAGAATCTTTCCTATCTCATCGGCCTGGGATGCTCTTTCGATCAGTCCTGCCAATGAAGCGTTGATTACCGATGTCGGTCCGCCCGACTGCCCCAGAAGGGCGTTTCCCTTTATCATCTATTATCCTCCCGGGAATCCGCACCAGGCAGATTATCCCATTTGATGGTTTCCAAGTGGTTATTTTCACATCCCGGCGGGGCCGGGGCGTATAACTGGTCTAAAAAAAGAAGGGCACTGCCCCGGGCCGCTTCATAGGGGCTGTCATGACTGAACCGGATGAGACAGTCCGGAGGAGCGAAGCGGTTGATGGCTTCGTTATCTCTTTCAAGGGTGGCGAGTTCTCCCCCGATATGGAAAATCTCCGGATCAAGGAGATACAGGGTATTCTCAAAGGAGGCCAGAAGGGCGTTCAGATAGTCCTTCTCCTCATCTCTGGTAAGGAGAGCCAGGGATTTTCCGTAAAAGGGAGTGCCTCCCGGCTCCCCTGCAATACAGTGGCTTCCGTAATAGACCGAACCGTTGAGAATAAGTCCGGAACCGATATCGTCCCGGGCGGTCAACCCCTTTTTTCCGTAGCGGTGGCTGTCACCCCAGAGGCACAGCATGTTCTTCACTTCCCGGTAGGCATCGCTGTGCAGGAGGGAACGGGCATAGCAGTTGGCATCGTTATCCGCCAGGAGGGGGAGTCCTGCGATATGCCCCGGGAGGGAGATATTCTTCAGGTCCATGGGGGGGGAATCGATAAGAACCGACTGAAAGGGATCGACTGTTCCGGGCAGTGCCAGGGATATGCCGAGCAAAGGAGGGTAGGAGGAAAAATCCCTGTCTTCAAGGTACCGGCTAACAAATTCCCCCGGCAGGCAATTCTCCTGCCCGTTGACCCTTTCTGTCATCAGTACCTTTCCGGAAGTATCCAGGAGGGACAAACGGGCTAATCCCGGCTGTATCTCCATGCCCAGTACGGAACCGTAGCTGCCGTTCAGGGAGAGGCAGACCGGCCTGCGCCCGCTGTTTTTCGGAGATACCCCCCGCTCCTCCCTGATAATGTTCTTGCTCAGAAGATCATTGATCACGTGGGTGATGGTGGATCTGTCCATGGAGAGGGCCCGGGAAATCTCAATGCGGCTCGCCTCTTTTTTCTCACGGATGACCTGAAGGACCCGTGTCTGAGTAATGGCTGATTGTATCTGACCCCGTTTCATATTATCCCTTATGTTGAATCATTCAACATAAGGGATAATAAAATCCTCAAGCCCCTTTGTCAATCAATAATCCGTCGATTTACAAAGATGGAAGAGGATTTTTGGGGAAATTATTTCTGAAAGGACAGTTTGGTTTCGTAATGAATACCGTTATCCCTGTCTATGATCATTTCAAGATCAAGATTGGAAACCCCTTTCACAAATTTATATTTGCGCCCCGTTTCGTCGCAGGAGAAGGTGAGTTCCACGCCGGAAAGGCTGCCGCCCACGTTGAAATCTTCCACCTTGCCGTCAAAATCAAAGACGAGTGAACCGTCGGTCATATAGAGCTGAATATTTCCCGTGGAGAAGGTCCATACGGCATTGTACTGTTCGTCGATCCATTTTCCCACGGGAAAATTTCCCAGATCGATATCTTCCGCCGCAGCAAAAGTGAGGGCGAAAAACGTAAGGGCAAGAAACATGATCAGTTTTTTCATTTTATCTCCTAATTGTTCTTTATGTTTCTTTATTCTAATTCACCCGCCCTCCTATTGCCAGTAAACAGAGCATAATTGAATAATTATGTCCGATTCATTACAATCGGACTATGAAAGATTATGAAACATATCTGTTTGATATTGACGGAACGCTTCTAGATACGATGGATCTGATATATACCACATACAGGGAAACCCTGCGCCGTTATTCCGGCCCGTCTCTGACCCGTGAGGAAATCCTGTCGAAGGTCGGAATTCCCCTTCCCGTGCAGATGGGGCTTTTCTTCACAGAACAGGAGGAGAGGCTTCCCGAGATTATCCAATATTACCGAGATTATCAGGAAGAGATATACAGGGATGTTCTGAAGACCTTTCCCCGGGTTCCCGAGGTCCTGAAAGAACTGAAGGACAGGGGAAAAACTCTGGGTGTCGTTACTTCGAGAACTCTGGGATCGTTGACAAAATATTTACGCCACTGTGAGCTGGAAGAGTATTTCCACATTCTCATTACACCGGAAAAAACATCCCGCCACAAACCCCATCCCGAACCGGTGCTCTGCGCCCTGGAAGAACTGGGATGCGACGGGAAGAAGACTCTCTTTACAGGGGATGCTTCGGTTGATATGGAAAGCGGCCATGGCGCCGGAACGGATACGGCTTTTGCTCTTTGGGGACCGAATGATCCGGAAAGTCTGAACGTCAAACCGACATGGCTGCTCTCTTCCATGGATGACCTGTTGGTATAAAAAAAATATAAATAAAGAATCCCTTGAAGGGGAGCCTCCTTTTGATGAAAATTATATCAGATAAGAAAAGGAGGCGTATATGTTCGATTTTTGCATCAGGGGTGTCCTGTTTTAAGGATATCCGCCGGTTGACCCGGCTTCCTGATAGGGCAGGACATCCTCATCCGCTGTTTAAAGAAACACTAATTCAGAGGAAAAAAATGTCCAGAAAAACGATTATCAGAAATAATCCCGGGGAGAGCTTTGTCTGCGGTTCATGCGGCAGGACGGTGCTGCCCCTTACATGGGGAGGGAGTCACCGCAATCACTGTCCCCATTGTCTTTCCAGTCTACATGTCGATATTCTTACGGGAGACCGGCGTTCAGGCTGCCGCGGTCTCATGATACCCATCGGAATATGGATCAAGTCCGACAGGGAAGGAGTTCTTATTCATCGCTGTGAAAAGTGCGGCATGATCAGGACAAACCGCATCGCTGCCGACGATAATGAGGTCATGCTCATCACGCTTGCCATGGAACCGCTGACGCGGCTGCCCTTTCCGTCCGGAAAGGCGATGGACAAACTTAGACAATTAAGCGCAACAGGGGAGGTGCCGAATGGGTCTCTGGGGAAATAGTGAAGAAATAGCCCGGGACGGGATATCCCGCGCCCGCATTGTCGGGGTGAACAGAGAAATATATCATCTGGGATGGGAAGACTCCGATGTCCCCATCAGGGGGGAACTGACCGGAAAACTGAGGTTTCAAAGCCGGCAGGGAGAGCTCCCCGTGGTCGGGGACTGGGTGTGCTGCGTCAGGAATGAGCAGTTCTGTCTTATCGAGGAAGTCCTGCCCCGCCGGACCGTTATCAGCCGCAAAAGCGCCGGCGTGGTCACGGAGGAGCAGCCGCTGGCAGCCAATATCGATCTGGTGGCCATCGTTCAGGGATTGGACGGGGGGAGGAATTTTTCTCTCCGCGGTATAGAGAGATACCTGACTCTGGCCTGGAATTCCGGCGCCGTCCCCCTGATTATTCTCAATAAGGCCGACTTGAACGACGATGCCGATTCCTATATGAGGGAAGCGGAATTTGCCGCTCCCGGAGCTGATGTGATAATTACGAGCGCCGAAAAGGGTACGGGTATCGATGCACTCCGAGAGCGGTTCAGAGATAAAACCGCCGTGCTGGTCGGCCCATCCGGAGTGGGGAAATCGGCCCTGTCCAACGCCCTGCTGGAAAGGGAGGCGCAGCAGACCGGGGCCAACAGGGAAGGGGATAAGAAGGGGAAGCATACGACGACCTCATCAAGGCTCTTCCTTCTGCCCGAAGGGGGCTGGCTTATCGATTCTCCAGGATTGAAAGAGATTCAGCTCTGGGGAGATGAACAGGGGGTGGAAGACACTTTCAGTGAGATCGATGAGCTGGCCGGCCGGTGCCGCTTCAGCGACTGCCGCCATGAAGGAGAGCCGGGGTGCGCCGTAATGGAGGCCTTGCGGGAGGGAGAACTTGATCAGAACCGCTATGCCAGTTATCTGGAACTGCGCAGGGAAATGGACTGGCTGGACTCCCGGCGCAGCGAGAAGGGCCGCCTGGATGAACGGAAAAAGGGCAAAACGCTGAGTAAAACCATCAAAAATATGGAAAAAGGGAAGCCGGTGTATTAGGAAGTAAGGCTTTACCGGGAAAAACGGCATTGCCATTTTCCCGGTAAATGTCTATATTTATGTCTTGGAACCATACTCACTTAAGGAGCTATCATGGCCGAAAAGGATGAAAAGAAAAAAAACGAGCAGGAGACTCCCGACCTGACGCAGAAAATGCTTCAGACAAGGACTATTCTTCTGACCGGAGAGATAAATAAGGAATTAGCCGAAAAAGTTATACGACAGCTTCTGCTGCTGGAGGCCGATTCGGATAAGCCCATCAAGATCTTCATCGATTCCCCCGGCGGGGACGCTGATGCGGGATTTGCCATTTATGATATGATCCGTTTTATCAATGCTCCGGTATATTGTATCGGCATGGGACTGGTTGCCAGCGCCGCCAGCATCATACTTATTGCCGTTCCCAATGAGAGAAGAATTGCTCTTCCCAACTCCCACTACCTTATTCACCAGCCCCTGAGCGGGATCAGAGGCGTGGCCACGGAAATCGAGATCCACGCCAATGAGCTTGAAAAGCTGAGAATTAAAATCAACAAGCTTATCGCTTCTGAAACGGGAAAAACGGAGGAGCAGGTCTCCAAGGATACCGATAGGGATTACTGGATGATCGCCGAAGAAGCCAAATCCTACGGTCTCGTTTCCAAAATCATTTCCAAGAGAAGTGAGCTGGAAGATTAAATCCTAAGATTGCTGTTCCGCGGTTCCTTCTTCCTGGAAGGAACCGTTGGAATAGGGGTAATGACGGCTGACGATATATTCCAGCTGGTCATAGATCCCCAGCATAACGTCAGGCAGATAGGGAGATATCCTTTCAATGAAAGGGGCATCTTCCGGATGAAGTTCCGCAATCCTGTTGAATCGCCATACGAAATAACCCGCCACTTCCTTTCGGCTCAGCTGAAGGGTGTATCCCAGCATTTCATTATACATGAGGACCTCATCCCGGGGGTCGTAAAAATTATTCTTCATGAAAAAACGCCAGATTTCACGGTAATCCTCCGGCATGCCGAGCCAGTACCGGCGAATGGATTCCCTGAGATCCTCGTCGGTAAAGAAGAGTCCGTGCAGAGTTTCATGGGTAATGAACCTCTGGCGTAGTACGGGCGATGATTCCCTCGTAATGGATACAATCGCCCCCTCTCCCACGGTATACTCACTGCCGTTGAAACTGAGAATGCCCTGGGTCAGAAGTATCTGGCGCAGTTCATACTCCTCGTCGTTCAGGGTAAAATCCGATTCATTCGCCAGGTTGTAGAACGAGGCAAGCCCTTCCCGGCTGTAATCATGGGCATTCCAGCCGTGGAGTCCTTCCATCTCCTCGTTGGTCATAAGCGTCCCGCGGTATCCCGGCTTCTCCATAAAGAAGGCCAGCCTTTTCAGGTAACGGTCCTGCACTTCGTAATCGCGGAAATCGAAAATCAGGATATTGTTACCCCTATCCCACCGGTAGAGGAGATACTCCTTCTCATCGGGATATTCGGAAGACAGAATCCTTTCGTGGGACGCGGTTTGGGCCTGGTCGGTGTAATCCTTCTTCTGGGTAAGGAAGAGGGAGAAGGGGACCGGTTTCCCCCGGCTGTCCCTGAGGCTGACTGAAAAAAGGGGGAACGAGGGGCGGTAAGCAGGTGTCACCCGGGTGGAGTAGGGCCGCCTTCCGTCCAGGGGGGGGAGTTCTGCCGTTTCTACTTCGGTTTTCCCCCTCAGGGTCAGGCGGCAGCTTGTATCGGACAAGTAGGAAAATGTCAGATAGGAGTCACTCAGATCCAGGGGGTAGGGGAAGACAAAGTTTTCCCGGGCTCTTTCGTCAAAACGGCCGAATTCAGGTTGATAGAGCAGTCCGTCCCCTGCCGTGAGAGGCAGAGTCGCAAGGAGAGCAAAGGCAAGGGGAAGGAGAGATCTCTTCATTGCTATTTGACGAGTCCCAGGGGAGCCAGGGCGTCCAGGATATCCTGCTTCGGTGATTCGGACCTCGAGAGGGGGGCTCCGGTTATTTTTTCCGCCAGCCCCACATAGAGCCGGCTGACATCCATCATCTGCTCGTCCTTGAGGCGGAATTCCCCGGCAAGGGCTTTTCTTTCCTCCATACGGTTCTTATTGACCAGCACGTCACGGTCGGGAACGCTGTTCAGGAGAATCTCCCTGAAGTACTCTTTGGACTCTTCCCTGATCTCTCCCTTATTATAAAGCTCTATGTCCCAGTAGCGGGAAGAGTCGGGTGTGCCGATCTCATCGATATAGATCAGGCGGGAATCCTCCCCCTGTCCGATATAGCCGAACTCGAATTTGGTATCCACGAAGACTTTGCCGATTTTTTCCAGTTCTCCGGTTATGAGCTGAAAACCCTGTGTCAGGAGCTTCTCATACTGACTTACATCCCCGGCGGAACGGAATTTGAAGGCATCGAGATTGTTGATAATCTGATCGCGGGTGATATCCACGTCGTCCATTTCGGGCACGCCTTCCACGCCTTTGATGATTCCCTTGGTGGAAGGGGTGATGAGAAGTGAATCCAGCTTCTGGTTCTTCTTCAGTCCTTCGGGAAGGGATATGCCGCAGATAGTGCGGTTGCCCTTTTCGTAGGAGCGCCACATGCTTCCCGTAATATACTGACGGGCGATCGCTTCCACCATGACCGGACGGGCTTTCCTGACCAGCCAGACCAGAGGATGGGGTACATCCACTATATGGTTTCCCGCCACTCCCTCTTCCTCGAAGCGGGTGAACCAGTACCGGGAAATGGCGTTGAGGGCGGCTCCCTTGCCGGGGATTCCCTTAAGACCGCCTTCGCTCTGCCAGATGCATTCGTAGGCGGAAATCCTGTCGCTGATGATCATAAGGGCCAGTTCTTCGCCCTGAATACCATACTTTTCATTCAGCCTGGCGTTGTCCTCGTCTTTAAGCCAGTAAACGGAACGGACCTTGCCGCTGTGTATATCCCCTTTGTGACGGATAGGGAAATCATCCGTTCTAACCAGGGCCTTGTCTGTCATTGCCATATTCACTCTCCCGCACCGGACAGGACGTCCGTGACTTTGCGTTATTTTGATAAAGGAAGCTAATTCTATATTCATAAAGGGATAAGGGTCAAGAGAAAATCGGAAGAAATGGCAGGGTATTCCATATGGAATAGTTTCCTGAATAATGTTAAAATAGGAATAATGAAAGAAAGAGCCGAACGTAAACGACTGATGACACTCCAGATATTGAAAGAATCGACCGAACCCATCTCCAGCCATAAAATCCAGGAACTCCTGGCGGAAAGGGGACTGGAAATCAGTGAGAGAACGGTGCGTTTTCATCTGCAGGCCCTGGATAATATGGGGTTTACCGCCTATAAAGAGAAAAAAGGGCGCTACATTACGCCCAAGGGGCTCCTGGAACTATCCCGCAGTCATGTCTACGAAAAAGTCGGATTTCTCTCTTCCAAAATCGATGATATGACCTACCGCATGTCCTATAATTATCATACGGGCGAAGGGAAGGTCCTGGTGAACATCAGCCTTGTTCATTACGATGATCTCCTCGCATCGGTAGACATGCTGGTCCCCTACCTGAAAACGCGTTTCGCCACAGGAGAGATGATCGCCCTCTTCCGGGAGGGGGAAAACCTGGGCGAGACCGTCATCCCCAAGGGCTATGTGGGCATAGGAACGGTATGCTCCATCACGCTTAACGGGATTCTTCTGTCCTCCGGTGTTCCGGTGGTTTCCATCTTCGGCGGTCTCCTTGAGGTGGACAACGGCAAGGCGGAGCGGTTTACGGCCATTATTAAATACGAGGGAACCAGCCTCGATCCTCTGGAAATTTATATAAAAAGCGGCATGACCAACTGCACGGGTATCGTGGAAGAGGGGAGCGGCCAGGTGGGCGCCAGCTTCCGGGAGATACCCGCTAGCAGCCGGGAGTATGTTGTCTCCATCAACGAGGAACTGAAGAAAATCGGCATGGGGGGGATCATCGAAATCGGTTTTCCCGGCCAGAGCCTTCTGGATATTCCCGTTGCCCATGAGAGGTGCGGACTTATCGTGGCCGGAGGTTTGAATTCCGTTTCCGTGGCCCATGAGGGAGGCATAGAAGTTATATCCAAGGCTCTTTCCGGTCTTGTCGAGTTTGACCGTCTGCTCCACTATTCCCAATTGAGAGCAAAGGCGGAAGAGCTGATTAATTCTTCAAAGGGGTAGGGAAACTTGTCCTTATCTCTTTCTCTGTGATATAATCCGTCGTCATGGGTAAAAAATTCGGAACATTTCGAGGGGTTTTCGTCCCCTCTACGGAAGCTATTCTGGGAACAGTGCTATTTCTTCTGCTCCCTCTCCTGACCGCGGATTTGGGCTTTCTGCCCATGGTCATCATCATACTGCTTTCACATACGGTAACGCTGTCCACCGCTTTTTCTCTGGCCGACTGCGCCACCAACCTGAATAAAATCGAGGGGGGCGGTATGTATGCCCTCTCCAAGAAGTCTCTGGGTAAAGCCATGGGGGGCTCCATCGGTATCCCTCTTTATCTGGCCCAGGCCGCCAGCGTGGGGTTCTACTGCATCGGTTTTGCCGAACCGCTCCATCCCATTCTGGCTCCCTATCTTGATTTTATCCCCCTTTTCACTCTGCATACTCCCGAAGCGCTTCTGATGCAGAAGCAGCTGCTGGCATCCTTTTTTCTTGTTCTTTTCTTTTTTGTGGTTATGGCGGGGGCTGATTTTACCCTGAAAATACAATCGGCCATTCTGGTCATTCTTATTCTCAGTGTACTTTCCATTTTCTTCTCTCCCTTTCTGGGGATAGAGTACGGCGGCAAACCCCTTTTTACCGGCGGTATCACCATGTTCAGCGCCCGGCCGCTGACGATGGCTATCTTTTTTCTCTCCTTTACCCAGTTTTTTCCCGCCGTCACGGGAATCAGTACGGGAATCGGCATGAGCGGGGATTTGAAAACGCCCCGGAAAAGTATCGTGAAAGGAACTTTCTACGCTATCCTTTTGACGATGGGCGTGTATCTGGTCGTCGCCCTGATTTTCTCCGGAATGGACAGAAGCATCCTTATCAAGGGCTACGAAGGGGGCATCCCCTACGGTGTCCTGCTGACGGAGCTCCTCGGGTGGGGAAAGCCTTTTCCCCAGAATATCCCGGGGTTTCTTATCCTTCTGGGAGTTCTCTTCGCCACAAGCTCGTCGGCTCTCAGCGTCTTCATGACAGGTCCCCGGACCGTACAGTTCCTGGCCCGGGACAATATCCTGCCCGCCTCTTTGAACTTTCTGGAGAAGGATTTCAAACCCGAAGGGGATGAGCCCCGCTTCGCGGTCATTGTGACTTTTTTCTTCGGCCTGGCCATTATCTGGATGGGAAGCATCAATCTGGCGGCCACCGTTGTCGGTATTCTGTTTCTGGTCGTATACGGCTGGGTCAATCTGGCCGCCTTTCTGGAAAGGTTCAGCCGGAACCCCTCCTTCCGCCCGACGTTCAAGGGACACTGGACCGTATCCCTCTACGGATTCCTCGCCTGCTTTGTCACAATATGTCTTTTCAACTGGATGGTGGGCCTCATCATAGTCGTCTCCCAATATCTCATGTTTCTTCTCATCCTCCGTTTTAAATCGGAAGGGAAAATGGAAGGTGTCTGGTGGGGTGTACTTTTTACCCTTATCACCGGGTCTCTCAAGAAAATCCGTTCCATCGTACAGGGCTCCAGGAACTGGCGCCCCGTGGTTGTTTCCATCTCCTACGGTACGGAAAAACAGTGGTGGAAGGAGATGGACGAAATTGTGGGGAGCATTTCCTCCTATCAGGGCCTTGTCAGCCGCAATATCCTTATCTCTTCCAAGAAATTTGATGTTCCGCCCCGGCCGGAGGAGCTGGAAGAGAACACATCTGTCATAAGCACATCCAATCCGACGGAAGCCGTGTCCGCCATCATACAGTCTTCGGAGATAACCGGGCTGGAATCCAACACCATCCTTCTTGAATACAGCGAAAAGGTGGATTCCGTACAGCTGCTGAATGTCATCTCCGAGAAGAATAAAAATATCCTTCTCTATAAGGGTTTCAGCGAGAAAGTAGACAGCCGGCTGGTAAAAGTCAGGAATAAAAGACTGGATATTTGGTGGAGAGGAGAAAGAAACGGGAATTTTATGGCCCTTTTGGCTTATATTATAAACGAGGGGATAAAGGAAAAGGAATCAAGATACGATATAAGAATCCTTCGCATGGTAGGGCAGGGGGAGAATGTGGAAAAATCCGAGATGGAATTGAAAGAGCTGTTCTCAAAGGCCAGAATCAACGGGGACGTGAAAATCCTCCCCCATCAGGATATCCCCTTCACGGATATTCTGTCCGCCGAATCGGCCGATGCCTCCCTCATTATGATGGGTATCCCCGGGAATTATGTGGAACAGAACCGTTCCCTTTTCCGTATGAATGAATTCTTTTTCAATAAGGAGATAGGGCGATATAACCAGCTGCCCCCGATCCTCTTTATTCGCAGCGTGCGGGCGATAAGCCTGACGGAGGATTGATTCACGGGATGGATGCAGAGTGGATTTCCCTTAATGACCTGTTTTCTCAATATCCCGGTCTTTTAGACGTGCTGGAAGATCAGGATATCATTCTCCATTGCCGGAATACACAAACCGGAGCGGAGCGAAGTGCCCGCTTTTCCGCTCTCTTCAGAAACAACAGCCGTTTCTGGGAGGCGAAGAACTGGGATTTCTTTCTGTCGAGGGGAGATCGGGAAATTCTGATTGATCTCATGAACAAAAAGGCGAATAAAATCAGGGGGAAGATTGAGAAAATCCATATTCCGGAGAAGATGAATGAGGCTCTGCCGCCTTCCTTCGGTAAGGAGTATCAGGAAATCTCATCCATGTCCCTGGATGATCGGGAAAAGAGAATCGCCCATTCCATCGTATCCCTTGATGAAGCGCTGGGCCGTCCCCACGTGGCATCCCACGAACTGGCCGATATCATGACCGACGCGGCCATCTATTCCACCCTGATCAACAAGGTCAGTATGGAAGAGATGGAGGACCAGGAGGATCGCCTGGCCCAGAGGTATCTGATTCAGATCAATTCCAAAACGGAGGAGCTCATGGGCTCCTTTCTGAAGGCCCTTTCCGGCGATCATAAGCTGAATCATACGAATGAGTCGATAACCAATCAGACCAAGGGCGTCACCACGCGGCATATGACCCGGGTGTTTCTTCTGACCATACGTTTTCTGGACGATCTGCGCCATCAGTTTGAATATGCCGGCCTCTACCAGAGACTGCAGAGCCGGATGAGGTCCTATCTGCCCCTTTACGAGCCTCTGAGGAGCCGGTACCCCCTGAAAAAGTTCGATGCCTCCGTTGTCTTTCCCGTGTCTCCCCGTTTTTCCGATAATCTGATGGAAGAGATCATGCTGGGAATTCTGCTTCATGACCTGGGGAAGAACAAAAACCTCCTCTATTTCGACGGAGCGGAGGATTACGACAGGAAAATTATAGAGGGCCATGCCTTTGACGGGTACTTCATGCTGATGAAAAAATCGGCCTACCGTCAGCCCATCGCCTCCCTCGCCGGGCTGCATCATGAATATTACGGCCATCCCCAGGGGTACGGTGTCTTCAGGGATCTATATGAAGAACACCGGAAAAAACATTCCGGCCATCAGTTCGCCTGCATCATGTCCTGTCAGTATGAGGATCTGGTGAATTACCGCTCATTGGCCTATATGCCGGCGAAAATTCTGGAAATCGTGGATGTCTACGATGCCCTGATAGACAAGGACCGCCTGTACAAAGCGCCCATGTCGCCCTTGGAAGCCCTGAGTTTCATGAGAAAAACGATGATCGATAACGATTTAAAACTTGATCCCATTTTCTTCGATTTATTTGTGAAATTTCTCAACAAGGCAAAACTTTTATGATCAGAAGGCCTCTTGTCTCCCTTGCCATTCTGCTCATGGCGGCAGGTTTACTCGTCTCTTTTTCGGAAAGAATGTCCCGGGGGGAAGAAAGCTACGTTTCCCTTCTGGTACCGGAGGAGAAAACGGCAGAGGTGGAGGCTTATCTCGCCGGCAAGGGAGTCGGTCCTTTTTACGATGGGGAAAAGCCGGTGGTTTATTCCGATTTTACCGCCCTTACCGCACTTCCCCTCAAAGATGTCCCCCGGAGATTTCTTGAGGAGGACCGCCGTTATGATCCCTATCTGAGGGAACTGGGCGATCTGTTTACGACATCCCGGGGAAACCGAGTCTTTTTTCGGACCGATTTGTCTCAGTTATCCCTGCAGAGGATGCTTTTTCCCCTGAGACAAGAAGTCCTCTGGGAACAGGCCGTATCCCCCCTCTCGTTTATTCTGATTGCCGCTATGGCTTTGATTCTTCTCGGGGTGAATGTCTACCGCCACGGGAGCGCTTTTCTCTGGCCCCTCATGGTGCAGGTCCTTTGGATTCCCTTCTACTTTTATGAACCGGGTTATTCTCTGGCCGCCCTGCCGCTAATCGTTTTCTGGGAAGTTCTGATTATCGAATCCTGGGGGCAATGGGGGAGGGCGTTTCTCCTTTTTCTCCTGATTGCCGCCTCCGGGGCTGTTATGTTTTCCGGCGCCACACTTATGCTTTACTCTCTTATGTTGGCCTTAAGCTTCTCCGTAGGGTTATTTCTCAAACTCCGTTTTTTCCCCGACACACCGGAAAAGGGGAACGGGGAAGCCGGGAGAATCGTAATAAAAAAGAGGAGGTTCCCGTTCTTTTCCCGAAAGACGGAGCATGACCTTTTTGAACCGAAGTACTTCGGTATGGGTGTTCCTGCGGTCTCAAGCTCCCTGACTCCCGCGGCCACCTTGCGGGGAAAGCTTTTCATTCCGACTCTGCTTCTGTCCCTTCCTCTGCTGTTTGTTCCCCAGTCCTCTGAACATCATTCCCCCTTCACCTTTCCCGGTCCGGGCGATTTTTATGATCATGTGTATTATCAGCAGAATATTCTCTATTCTTCCCCCTGGGGATCCCGTGATCCGGTTTTTACCTCCGATTTCACCTGGGACAGCGATACGGGCGCCATTCTCGAACAGAAAAAAAGGATCGCTTCCTTTAGCCCCGAATGGATGGCGGAGGTCAAATCGGAGTACGGGCAAGGATATGCCGATTCCTTTCTTCTTTCCCTGCCGACAGGCATGGAATCTATCCCAATTAATTTTACTTTACCCTTTTACAAATTTCGTATTTTTGTTATAATCATCATGTTTTTTCTCTCCGAGCTGGTCTCCTCCCAACGCAGGATTCCCGGTAAGGAAAAAAAATCACTTCAAATTATTAAAAGAGGTCGTGAAGTCGCATGAAATCACTAGCCACATTTCCCAGGGGTATACATCCGCCGGGGGGAAAAGGATTGACCGAATCGGAAGAAATACGGACCGCCGCTCTTCCTCCTGTCGCGGTTATACCCCTTTCGCAGCATATAGGAGCGCCGGCAGAATGTCTTGTTCAGCCCGGCGATACGGTAAAGGAAGAGGACCTTATCGGTAAAGCCTCCGGTTTTGTATCCGCCAATATTCATTCATCCATACCGGGAACGGTAAGTGAGATCAAGGAAATCTATCTTCCGAACGGCATGAAGTCAAAGGCCGTGACCATAGAGCTTTCCGGTGAATTCAGCCGCTTGGGCAAGGAATCGGTCAAAGAGGACTGGCGTGCCATGGAAAAGGACGTCATCAAGTCCCGGATCATGGACCGCGGTATTGTCGGCATGGGAGGAGCCACTTTTCCCACCCATGTGAAGATGTCACTGCCCGAAGGGAAGAGCTGCGAGTATTTTATCATTAATGCCGTAGAGTGCGAGCCCTTCCTGACGTCCGACCATAAGCTTATGCTGACCCAGACCGACGAGATCCTGGAAGGGATTGAGATCATCAGGAAGCTTCTGAGCCCTGAAAAAGTCATCATCGGTATAGAAGCGAATAAAATGGATGCGGCGCGTTTGCTGGAAGAGTACATCCGGAAGAAGGGCCTTGATATAGAAGTGGCCCCTCTGAAGGTCAAGTATCCCCAGGGCGCGGAAAAAAGCCTTATCAAAGCCATCACCGGCAGGGAAGTCCCTTCGGGAAAGCTCCCCCTGGAAGTGGGTGTTATCAATGCCAATGTGGGTACCTGTTTTGCCATTTATGAAGCGGTCGTCTACAATAAGCCTCTGGTAGAGCGCCTTGTCACCGTATCGGGAAGCGCCGTGAAAAATCCCGGCGTATTCAAAGTACGGGTCGGCACCCCCATCCGCTCCCTTATCGAGGAGTGCGGCGGTTTTATCGAGGAGCCGGAAAAAATTATCTCCGGCGGCCCCATGATGGGATTCGCTTTCTTCGATCTGGATACTCCCGTTACCAAGGGGACTTCGGGCGTAGTGGCTCTGACGGCCAAGGATGTCAAGAAGAGCAGGATCACTCCCTGTCTGTCCTGCGGAAAGTGCGTTGCCGCCTGTCCCATGGGCCTGAATCCGACAAAGCTCTACAAATATCTGGATTTTGAAATGGTCGAAGAGGCCAGCGCTGAAAGGCTTATGGACTGCGTTGAATGCGGATCCTGCGCCTATGTTTGTCCGGCCCATCTGCCCATCGTACAGATGTTCCGCGTCGGAAAGGGAGAGATTAGAAAAAATGCCAAAAAATAATTTTCAGATAACCTCATCCCCCCAGTTTCATAGTGGTATGTCCACATCCTTTGTCATGGGACATGTCTCCCTGGCTCTGGTTCCGGCTTCCCTGTGGGGGATATATGTTTTCGGCTGGCGGGCCCTTCTGGTTCTGCTGGTCTCTATAGCCGCTGCGATGCTGACGGAGTTCGTTCTGGGTAAGATCACCAACAGTGACAATACCCTTACCGACGGAAGCGCTCTGGTCACCGGTCTGCTCATCGGCATGAATATGCCTCCCGCCGTTCCTCTGTTTATCCCGATTATCGCGTCTTTTTTCGCCATATTCGTGGTTAAATGGACTTTCGGCGGACTGGGTGCCAACTGGATGAACCCCGCCCTGGCCGGACGTGTCTTTGTTTTCATGTCCTGGACCGGCGGAATGACCACCTGGACCCTTCCCGGACGTCTGGGAAGCACGGGCGCCCTCGATGCCGTCACGGGCCCCACGCCCCTCGGTTCCCTTAAAACCGGTCTTCTTAACGGAGTGGACGGGATTCACGGTCCTCTCCAGCTTCTGGCTGGCGAAGGCGTTCCCGTGACCTATAAGGACCTCTTCATGGGAAATGTTCCCGGTTGTATCGGTGAAGTCTCGGCTCTCCTGCTCCTGCTAGGCGGGTTGTACCTCCTTTTAAGAAAGATCATAAGCTGGCACATTCCGGTAAGCTACATCGCTTCCTTTTCCCTCCTTGTATGGATTTTCGGGGGAAACCGCTACGGTACCGGCTTTTTCTCCGGCGATGTCCTGTTCCACCTTCTGGCGGGCGGTTTTATGCTGGGCGCTCTGTTTATGGCAACCGACATGGCTACTTCTCCCGTAACGAAAAAGGGAAAGATTATTTACGGTGTGGGATGCGGTTTTATGACCTTCCTTATCCGTTTCTTCGGTTCATTCCCTGAAGGCGTATCCCTGGCCATTATCTTTATGAATATTTTCGTGCCCCTCATCGATAGATTTATCAAACCGGTAACCTTCGGAGTCCCCCGGAAAAAGGAGAGCGCTAAATCCAAGGAGGCCGCCAGATGAGCCCCATCGCAGACAGAACTATAAGACTGGCCGTTATCTGTAGTATCGCGGCCCTTTTTCTGGGTGTCATCAATTCCATGACAGCCCCCGTTATTGAAGAGCATAAAAGACAGGAACTCCAGAAAGCCCTTAATGAACTTGTTGTGACCGGCCAGGCCGGAGAGGTCCAGGAATTGGACGACTCTCTGGTGACACAGCTCTATCCCATTATGGACGGCGGAGAGAAAATCGGCTGTATTCTCACCCTCATGGGAAACGGTTACGGCGGAGAACTGAAGATTCTGGCTTCCTACTCTCTGGACGGAACGCTTTTAAAAGCGATTCTTATGGAGGACAGTGAAACTCCCGGACTGGGAAAGAAAGCGGAAAAACCCGAATATATGGAGAAATTCCTGGGTAAGGGAAAAACCGGCAGCCCCATTCCCACGATGAAATCGCAGCTTGAAAAGCCCGATGCCGTCGCCGGTTCCACCATTACTTTTACCGGAGTCTCCCGGGCGCTCGCCGCCGGATCCGACTATGTGCGGGAGGAGTTGAAATGAAAGAATTAACAAAAGGTATATACAGGGAAAACCCTATTTTCGTTCTGGTCCTGGGGCTCTGTCCCTCCCTGGCCGTTACCACTCAGGTCGTCAACGGCATAGGAATGGGAGTAGGTACCATGTTTGTTCTCATCTGTTCGAACATCATGATCTCCCTTTTAAAAAATGTTATCCCCGATGAGATTCATATCCCGGCGTATATCGTTATTATTGCCTCCTTCGTGACCATACTGGATATGATTATGCAGGCATACATTCCCGCCCTTTCCAGTTCTCTGGGGGTATTCGTACAGCTGATCGTTGTAAACTGTATCATTCTGGGCCGGGCCGAAGCCTTTGCCAGCAGTCACGGCGTATGGGATTCCATTAAGGATGCCATTGGTATGGGTATCGGTTTTACCCTGAGCCTTTGTCTTATCGCCCTGATCAGGGAAACTCTGGGTGCGGGTACCATTACCCTTTTCCCCATCGAATCTATCGGATTCAACGGCGAGATCAGCATTCCCGGTCTGGTCAATTCTCCTGCCCGGGTCATGACGCTGTCAGCCGGTGCATTGCTGGTGATGGGATACCTTAAGGCTATCATCAACACCATCAACGAGAAGAAAGGAAAATAGCCATGACTTATGTTGGAATTTTAATAACTTACGTTTTTATCAGCAACCTCATTTTAAGCCAGTTCCTGGGGCTTTGCCCCTTTATCGGAGTATCGAAAGACCTGGAATCGGCTTCAGGAATGGGTTTCGCCGTAACCTTTGTCATGACCATCGCTTCGCTGGTGACATGGATGGTTTACCACTGGATACTTATTCCCCTGAATGTGGAATATCTCCAGACGGTGACCTTTATCCTTACCATCGCCTCTCTCGTGCAGCTGGTGGAGATGATTGTCCAGAAATATTCTCCTGCTCTGTACAAAGCTCTGGGTATTTATCTTCCCCTTATCACTACAAACTGCGGTGTTCTGGGTATCGCCCTCATTAACATAAATGAAGGCTACAACCTTATGGAAAGCTTTATCGCCGGTATGGCCGGCGGTCTGGGTTTCATGCTGGCCCTTATTCTGATGTCTTCCATCAGAGTCCAGATGAGAACCGAGCGGGTCCCCCGGGCATTCAGAGGCATACCCATTGCTTTTATCTCGGGCGGACTGATGGCACTGGCCTTTATGGCCTTTGACAAAGCCCTGCTGACGAATCTTATAGGATAGGAGAGAATATGGATATTTTGCGAATTGTACTTGGAATTCTTTTTACTCTCCTTTTCGGAGGGTTGCTCGGCATGGGACTGGCTGTCGCCTTCCGAAAATTCAGCATCGAAAAAGACAAGGTTGTGGAAGATCTGGAAAATGCCCTTCCCGGACTGAACTGCGGAAGCTGCGGTTATGCCGGCTGTTCCGGCTACGCCGAAGCGCTGGCCGACGGCAGCGATACGGATCTGACGAAGTGTAAACCGGGCGGACAGAGCTCTCTTGATGCTATCGGCGAGATTTTAGGTATCGCCGTGGAAGCGGGCGGAACAAAGCTTGTCGCCATGCCCCATTGTATGGGAAATAACGAGAAAGCCCTCAAGAAGTACGAATATGCCGGTCTGCAGGACTGCCGGGCGGCGATGAGTCAGTTTAAGGGATTCAAAGAGTGTGAATACGGTTGCCTCGGACTGGGATCTTGCGTGAAAGTATGTCCCGTGGGCGCCATCTCCAAAACCGGCGACGGCCTGGTCGTTGTGGACAGGGACCTCTGTATCTCCTGTGGAAATGTGTCGATATCTGTCCTACGGGTGTTATGAAAATGGTTCCCTTTGACGTGGATTACTATATCGCCTGTAATTCCAAGGATAAGGGTAAAACCACGAAAGCCAACTGTTCCGTCGGTTGTATCGGCTGTAAAATCTGTGAAAAGAAATTCCCCGAGGGAGCTTTTATTGTTCAAGACAACCTATGTGTGATAGACTATGCGAGTAAGGACAGGGAAGAGAGCAGAAGCGAAGCGGCAGAAAAGTGCCCTGCTAAATGCATCGTTAAAATGTAATCTGAATTAATCTACCGTATAGGATAGTGATAGGATAGGGGATGGGAAAGTTAAAACTGTTTATTGGTATCTATAACTCATTTTCTCCCAGTTTGACTGAGGAGGAGATGAGTGATATATATGATAAGTCCTTAAAGCAGTATTTGACGAAATTGTATAATAAGAAAAGCGCCAAGCTTTATCTTTACTATAATGGCCGTCTTCTATCCTGGATCGAAAAAAAACATCCCGAATATATTACCGTCCTGGAAGAGCTCGTTCAGCGCCGACAGGTGGAAATACTTAACGGGCCTTACTACGAGCCCATGCTGCCCGTCATTCCCGTATCCGACCGGTTGGGGCAGCTGGAAAAAACGACGACCTATCTGAGAAAGCTTTTCAAAAAACGGTTCAGGGGCTGCTGGCTTCCCGGTTTCATCTGGGAGCCTTCCCTTGCGTCCAATCTCTCCGGTGCGGGTATCAATTATACCTTTCTGGAAGTGGAGCAGTTTGAGAAGTCCGGAATCAAGTCTTTGTATGAACCGGTCCTTACCGACGACCAGGGCAGGGAAGTGGCCATTTTTCCCCTCCACAGGGTTCTTTCCGAATCGGCCATCAATGCTCCGGCTCCCAACATAATCGGTACTCTGAAGAAAATATCCAATGAAAGCCATGAGGACAGGCTGGTTAACCTTGTTTTCCCCGGGGAGTTTCTCGCCGATGAAAGGAAAATGGAGTGGCTGGACCTCTTTCTCGATCTGGTGGCGGACAATCAGGAATGGATCGACTGCGAAATTCCCAATCAGTATATGAAAAACTGTGAAAACAGCTGGAACCGGGTTTACTTCAACAGTTCCACATACGGGGACCTTAAGAGATATTTCCATGATAAAACGGATTTTCTACCCGATGTGAATCCTCCCGGCGAGAACGATCCCTACCGAGCCATTCTCAGAACGAATCAGCAGCAGGCCTTCTATTACGGTCGGCTTAACTACGTGACTCTTCTCATAAATTCTATCCGCGGCGACAAGGCCAGGAAAAAAAGCGCCAGGGAAAACCTCTGGAAAGCCCAGAACCTTTACAGTTTCTGGTCCGGCGATACGGCCCTCAAGACAAAAAGAGCCGGTTATATGAGCCTGATTGATGCCGAGAAGACGACGAGGGAGAAGGGAATATTCAACAGCTCCATCATCGAAATCGATTATGATCTGAACGGTCAGAGCGAATTCGTTTTCCAGGGCCTTATCTATAACGGATGCGTCCATCTGGAAGGGGGAACTCTTTATGAGCTGGATTACCTTCCTACCTGCTGGAATTACAGTTTCAACCGGGCGGGACGGAAGAGTTTTATCGACTGTTTCCTGCCCGAGGGATTCAACGAAGATAACTATTTTGAACGCAGGGCGACGTTGAACGGAGCCGGCGTTTACTCCTATCGGCTTAAAGATGCCTCGCGGGACGAAAAGCAGATAATTCTCAAGGGTGAGATAGACGTTAATGATAAAAAGAACGAACCCTGTACCGTGCGCATTACGAAAAAGTATCTCTTCAAACGCAACTGGTTTGTCGTGTCCTACATCATTGAAAATGTTACGGAACAGAGCCGGGAATATCAGTTCGGAACGGAAATCAACCTGTCCCTGATCGGTTCAGAGCCCGATAACGGCGAGCTCTCCTTTGTCACATCAAAGGATAAAAGTGATATAGGTAAAAAGAGTGTTGCCCACTGTTCCTCGGTCATGCTTCTCGATAAAGTTAATAATACCGATATTCAGCTGGATTTCGGAGAGGATATGGACCTCTGGTATCGGATGGATCAGAATACGACGACCCTTGTCCCCTGGCAGGATTTTATTCTCTACCCGTTGGAAAAGAAGGAGATCACCATCTCCCTTAAACTGGGCCGTCACAAAAGCTGATCCAGGCTCTTCTCCATCCATTCATTGGATGCCTGATAATAACCGTCACGGCTCAGGAGAAATTCCAGATAGGCCGATTCATATTTTTCCTGAAAGTAAAAGCACTGCCCCCTATAGAAGTGAATGCGCTCCTTGAGTTGATTATCTTCCACCTCATCAAGAAGGATAAGCATCGCCCTTTCGGCATGGGCCCATCGGTTTTTCAGGAAATATTCACCGAGTATTTTTTTCAATTTTGATTCCAGCAGAGTGGCGCCTTTCGTGTCTTCTTCTTCAGGAAGGATCTGCGGCTCCACCGTAACGGATCGTTCATCGTCTGGGCGGGAAAGGAAAGCCTTCAGTCTTCTCTCCAATGTCTGGCTGAGAGTCTGTTGGGGAGGAAAGACAACGTCAAGGGGAGGAAGACCGGTATAGTATTTTTCCAGCTGGAGAGTCGGCAAGGGGGCTTTTCTCACGGGAAGAGCTGACCGGGGATTATCCAGAAATTGCGACAGGGGCAGCTCAACGGAATCTACCGTATGGTTCCCCGTATATAGCAGTGCTTCATCGTCGCCGAAGGAGAGCAGCTCCCTGTCGACAGCGGCGTAATAATAGGGGATTCCCGGGATGGGATTATCACTCCATGAGTGTTGATCCCTTTCCAGCACGGATATGAGAAGGGAATCTTTCAATTGGTCCATACTGGTTATAGGAGAGGTCGACCGGTAGAGGGATACGGCTCTGAGATTATTATCACGGTTGAAGGTAATATGAATTTCTCCCTCTGCCGGTCGGGCGGAAAGATTGGTAACCGTTACCGCTTCTGTGAGAGAGACGGCTTTTCTGTCGATTTTTATACCCCGGACCGTAGCATTGGCATAGGGGATGATTATGGGAAAATAGGACCGGTTATCCTCAATCGTAATAAGGTAATACCAGTCAATATCGGCGGGAGGGGAATCTCGGTATAATTCCACCCCTTCCTGCACCGTATCGATCAGGGATGCTTCACTCAGGTTATTGCGGGTTATGGGAACCCTGTGTCTGTGAATATGGTAAACTTCCCCCGAAAGGCTTTCCGAATCTTTCCATGAGAGGATTACTTCACTTCCAGCTGTCCGGGCAGAGATCTCTGTGGGAAAATTGGCCGTCCCCCTCTCCTGGGAAAAAAGAAAGGGGAAGATCAGGATAAGATGTATAAGAAAAAAAGCCTTCTTCATCACTTCTCTTATCGGACGGCAACTCTTTAAACTTTATAAAAATCAGGAAAAAATATGACTTTCCCTGGATGCACAGGCCGTTTTGAGAAGTTCATCCAGATTTGCGAGCTCTCTATGCTGGGATGAAATGGTCTCAAAATCCGGTCTTATCAGAGGGTGTTCCGGTGAGAACAGGGTACAGCAGTCATCAAAGGGCCGGGTTGAGGTCTCAAAAAGCTCAAGGCGCCGGGATATCAGAATAATCTCCTCCTTATCCATGCCAATACATGGACGGAGAACGGGCAGATCTACAACACTGCCGGTAAATCTCAGGCTCTCCATGGTCTGACTGGCAACCTGGCTTAAGGCTTCTCCCGTGATAAGAGCACCGGCTTTCTCCTCTTCGGCAATCATCTGGGATATACGCATCATGGCGGCTCTCGTATGAAGAGTCGTTGCTTCGGGAGGTACCGATCTGTTGATCTCCATCTGTATCTCCGTAAAATTCACTACCCAGAGACGTAACCCCCCCGACCAGGGAGCCAGGCCTGCGGCCAGATCTTTAACCTTCGTCATCGCATCTTCCGAAGTGTAGGGAGGGGTATGGAAATATACCGCGCTGAGTTTTACTCCCCTTTTTCCGATCAGATACCCGGCCACCGGTGAATCTATTCCTCCGGAAAGGAGAAGCACCGCCTTTCCCGCAGTGCCCACGGGAAGTCCGCCGGCGCCCCTTTCTCCATACCCATAGACATAGCCCTGTTCACGAAGCTCAACATGGACGATCCAATCGGGATTTTTCACATCAACCACGAGGGAGGGGAAACGGTCCAGCAGAGCTCCGCCTATTTCCGAAGAGTAAGCATAACTGTCCAGGGGAAGGCTTTTATCGATTCGTCGGGTTTCAACCTTGAACTTTACACCCCTTTGCGCATTAAGGTTTGATTCGGCAACGAGTACCGCCTTCTCGAGTACTTCTTCGAGAGATTTACCGCAGTGATGGGTTTTATAGAATGCCACGATTCCGAAAGTCGTTCCAAGATTCCGGGAGACAATTTCGTCGGGGCAGTCTTCCACCTCAAGGTAGTACCGTCCCGATCTTATGATGACTTTATTTTTGTAGCCGCGGAACTTTGCTTTTATATTCTCTTTGAGCACCCGCTCAAACATTTTTTTATTACCCTTCTTCAGGGTAATTTCACCTATCTTTATAAGATACATTTCACTCATGATATCATTTTATACTGATAGGGGTATTTTTCCAAGAGTTTGAACGGAATGGGGGGTATTATTACCTGACATCCCATAGTTTTTGCAGATCCCGTGGCAGATCTCTATAATCGATGGTTTTCTTGCGGAAAGTTGTTTTATTCTTAAGATAATTTTCAATCTTCAAAGCCTCACTATCGGTCAGACTGCGCTTATGACCGTCTTTCCAGAAAATAACATATTCCTGATCGATTAATTCCAGCTGTTTGATATCCGGGAGGAGGAGCCAGTTTAACTCCTTGGGAAGGGAAGAAATCGTCCACTCATCGATACAGGGATTCTTTAGTTCCGGCACATATTTCAGAATATGCTCAATCTCCCACCGGGAAAGATTTTTTTCTATATGAGGCCTGACTGACTTGAAGGACATGTTATCCCTGGATTTGGTAAATTTAAACATCATAATTCGGTTCTTTCATCCAAAGAAAAGAAATATATCGCATATTGTAAATAAAACAAAGAAAATTGGGGATAAATCTGTCATAGCATGGAAGCGGGTCTCTTTTGAAAAAAGATGAAAGACGCTCTATAATACTCCTATGAATAAAAGAACTCTCTACCTTGCGGTTATATTAGGCTTGACGGTAATAACTTTAGCGGCAGAAACATATAGAATCAATGTGCCCTTCTACAAACAGGGAAAAGACGCTCCCTGGGCAGAGGATAAACTGGGCAATAAATCGGAATTAACCATTCGCACCCACGGCTGTGCGTTAACATGTATCTCCATGGTCATATCCCATTTCAGTGAAGATCCGAGAACTCCCTCGGATATGAACGCCTGGCTGAAAAGAAACGGCGGATTTGAAGACGGATGGGAGGGTAGTCAATATCTGGGAGAAGTCGTTCTCAACTGGCCCGCATTGGCATCCTACGGTTCAGGATATGTTTATACCCGTTTTGACTGGCAGGCCCAGCCGGCGGATCTCCTGCTTATCCAGTACTATCTTGGTAAAGGAGTTCCGGTCATTGCCGAAGTAAAATATCGCGGAGCTCCTCACTATGTGGTCCTGACCGGTTATGAGGGGGGGGATTTTCTGATGAATGATCCGGAAATCCCCGATCAGCACTCCTTTAACGGCTACTATAATATAGCCGATGAGTGGGGCTCCGGTCCGGGGCGGAATATTTATGGAATACGGGTGATTTATCCTGCAGGACTCATGGCGGAATGAGCGGTATCCGGTTGGGGTATTTTCCAGGGAACTAAGAGAGTGTGAACGGGTATTAAATCGATTCTATTTATCTCGGGAATAAAGTGGGATTATATTGAAAACTGTTTATCTATAGGACTGATAACGCTTAGTGATCTTCTTTGGGCAACATGGGTATAGATCATCGTCGTATTAACATCGTTATGACCCAATAATTCCTGTATGGTTCTGATATCATATCCCGCTTCCACCAGATGGGTCGCAAAACTATGACGGAGAGTATGAATCGTTGCTTTTTTTGTGATTCCGCTCTCCTTAAGGGATCTATGGAAATCCCGTTGTAAGCCCGATGGATGCTGATGATATCGGCATGGCCTCTGAAAATTATCGTCTATGATGACTCGCGATGAGGGGAAAAGCCAGAACCAATTCCATTCTTTGCAGGCATTTGGATATTTTTTGTGAATTCTGTCAGGAAGCCATACGCCGGGCTTGTCATACAGCCTGTCTTCCTTATAGAGCTTTTCCGCTTCTGCCATGGCTTTCTTTAAATCGGAATTCAATGTTTCGGGGAGAACGGTGAATCTTTCTTTGTTTCCCTTGGCTCCATAGAGATGAATCACGTTTTTATTCAGATCCATATCTTTAATTCGTAAGCTTAGACATTCGTTAAGACGTAAGCCCGATCCATAGATCAATCTGCCCATGAATCTATAATTATCTTTCATGAGGGAAAAGATCTGTTTTATTTCTTCAATCGTCAGAACTACGGGCAGTTTCGGAGGAATATGACTCCTGACGGGCATATTCATTTTGGTTGTATCCCTGTGTAATATATAGCGAAACAGGAAGAGAAGCGCATGATAAGCCTGGTTCTGAGTTGACTGACTGACCATTTCTACAACGGCTAGATTGGTGATGAAATGTTCATAGTCGTTTATATCAACTTTGTCCGCCTCCTTTTGGGTATACACTTTAAACCGATTCAGCCAGAAGCAGTAGCTTTCGATGGTCTGTCGGGCTCGTCTCATTAAAAACATTTTTTCCCGTAATGTTTTCTCCATAAATTCCCATGTTGTAATTGGGGTATCAGTATCTTCAGTAGGGGTCTTCTTTTCACTGATAAGGAACAAATTAATCGCTTCCGCAGCTTGTTTTACCTGCCAGTCAGGTTGTGAGAGTTCCAGAAAAGATAGAAACTTCTGCAATGCCTTAGTTGAATGATCACCTGTCTTTAGAAAAGTCAGATACCGTTCGGTCCACATGATGTAGTATTTAATTTTTTCAGCTGGTATATGATTGAGAGACTTTAAATAGTGAATATATTCATCAAAGCGTGATTCCATAGCTTATTTATCCCCTTATATTGAAACTATCTAATAGTTAATAGGAGGGATAAATTGTCAAAAAATGGAATTGGGGTTAATATGTTTCATATATTCTCTGTTTATTTTATGAATTATGGGGAAAATAAGTCAAGGAATAAGTTATCTTTACAAAAGGTAACAACCATAGACCAACCCTACAAATAGAGAAGGACATCGCTTACAATTAATAGACATATTAGGATTCCGATTAGGAGGATAATATGTCACTTATGGAGATAACGATTATGGATCAGAAGAAGGAATTCATTTTGTTATGGCTCTCAGGGAAGCAAAGCTTCAGTAAGCTCTGTAGGGATTTCAACATTGCCCGTACCACCGGCTATCATTATGTTGAGAAATACAAGAAATGGGGAATGGACGGGCTTGCCAATCGCTCTACCAGGCCCCATACATCACCAACACAAACGCCCCAACAAATAGTCGATAGAATCATCCAAATTAGGACAACGGGCCATACGAAAGGTTGGGGTGGTAAGAAGATCCTCTGGCAGCTTGAGCAGGATGGCGTGTATAAAGATCTGCCTGCCGTTTCTACTATAAATCTTATTCTCAGACGAAATGATCTCATCCCTGAAAGAAAGAAAAGAAGTAGGGTCGAGCCCCGAAAACCAATCTTTGATCCCCATGAACCTAATGAAGTCTGGAGTGCCGATTTCAAAGGTCAGTTCAGATTAAAGAATGGGGAGATCTGTTATCCCTTGACCATTTGCGATAGCAAAACAAGAATGATTCTGGCTATAAAAGGACTCCGGAAACCCGATTTTGAGGGAACTAAAGCCGCTTTCAGACGTGTATTTAAAGATTATGGACTTCCCAAGCAGTTGCATACAGACAATGGAACACCCTTTGGAAACATCAGAGCAATAGGTCGTTTGACCAGGTTCGGAGCTTGGCTCATGGATCTTGGAATCGAGCCTATTTTCTCGGATCCGGGCCATCCGGAACAGAACGGACGACATGAAAGGATGCATCGTGATCTTAAGTCTGCCGCCTGTCGTAATCCCAGTAAGAATCTGCAATCGCAGCAGGTCCGCTTTAATAGCTTTAAAAAGAATTACAACGAGAATCGTCCCCATGAGTCATTGAATATGAGTACGCCAGCACAGGTTTATAGTAAATCAAAGATAGCCTACAAGGATAAAATTGATGAATGGCTTTATCCGGAAACCTATATGGTAAAGTATATCTGTGGTAACGGAATCATCCGGGTAGGGAAGGACGGAGCAATCTTTGTTGGCTCAGCCTTGAAGGGGAAAAAGGTTGGTTTAGAACCTTTGGGAAATGAAATTTACAGACTCTATTACCGTGATTTTCTTCTTGGATATATAGATTGGAATAATTATAAGGCGTATGATATTAATGACAGAAGCTATGGATCAGAACTGTATACCAAGTCCTAATCTATCTGTAGGGGAAGTCTAGTTTGCACAAAAGGTTTGATTCTTAATGAGAATAGTATTGTTAATCTAAATAATGCTCAACAGAAGGAAAAATTAATGGAAGAAGAGAAATTATATGTTCTATTGGATACAAATATCTGGATTTATCTTCTTGAAATTAATTCTTCGAATGAAAACTTTATTACAAACTTCTTCGAATATGTTCGTCAAGATTATATAAAATTATTATTACCAGAGATTATTTTAACTGAATGGGATAGGCATAAGGAGGAGAAGAAAAAAGAGTTAAGGAAAAATTGGAATAACTTTTTTGTAATGGCTGAAAAAATAATTGATAGGGGTGTTTTAAGCCAATATAAAAAACCTGGAATAATTAGCCAGAACATTGATTCCCGATTTGAACAAATAGAAGATATAATTAATAACTTTTCAATTAAATTAGAAATTACTGATAGTATTAAAATCAAATCAACGAAATTAGCAGAAGAGCATAAAGCACCTTTCCATGGAAAAACAAATAGTATTTGTGATGCTTTCATCTATTTAGCATTTGTAGATTATATTAAAAGTAATGAAATCCTGGAAGCATATTTTATTAGCTCAAATACAAGTGATTTCAGTAAGGAAACAAAAAGGGAAAATAAAAAAATAATTCATCCAGATCTAGCAGAGCCTTTTACAGAATACAAGGTGAAATACTTTATTGATCACAATGAAGCGCTTTATAGAATAGATGACCATTTTAAGAAAAGAAATATAGTATTAACTCAAGCAAGTGATAGAAGAGTTGTCTCTTTCATTAGTTCTGAAGCTGAGGAAGAAATTGCAGATCTACCAGATATTTATCTTGAAAACATTGCTCATCTAGATTTGATAATAAAAAAAGATACTCCAACAAAACAAGAAACGATATTTGCATTCACATTAATAGAAAGTAGTGATCATTATAAAAACTATTTCCTTAATAGAATTGATTCATATTCATGGTTAGAACTTCTAAAAAAGAGAGGGTATTTAGAGCCTAATAAGAATCCTGATCTGATTGAAACAGAGAAAGGTTTTCAAACTCCTTTTTGGACAATACTATCATATTTAGAAAAAATATCGAGAAAAGCAAAAGACGAAAATGATTTAGATATATTTGAAGCATTATTGGAATTTGTACTTAGCATATTTCAGAACCCAAAAGATAATTACCATACTTGGACTAGTCTAATTCGGATAATCTCAGACCTCCCAAACGAAAAAGTTCCTAAAGAATTATTAAGAAAAATAGAAATATGCTTTTCTGGTAAATTTGATCCATTAACACAATCCTCTGATTTCATGGATCGATTATTACCTAAATTTTTGAAAAACGTATCTACTGTTGATGATGTTGAAAAGGCTGGAATACTAATTGATCTAATGCTATCTCTTAAGAAGAGAGATTTTGTTGAGTCTGAGAACACATTTATTACTCCCAAATATTATGTATCATATATTGATTTATATTATTTGAATGAGTTCCTAAAAAGTGATTTATTCTGTTTAGTTGCAAGATTGGATATAGAAGAAATCATTGTAAATGCATGTTTAAATATTAAAAAAATACTCCTTAATTATGATATTGAGAAAGATATCATATTTAACTCAGAAGATAGCAATATAAAAATCACATATACTGAAGATGACTTAAAATTATTCTTTATAAAAGAAGATAGACAAATTATTATTGAAAGATATAACTCCTTGAAAGAAGAAGAAATAAGGCAAGTACTGTGCAGAGAACTAGAAGAAGAATTATTGACATTTGAATTAGATAGTTTAGTCGATTTAATATTTGATGAGAATTCATGGATTTGGTTAAATTCTATGTTTGATAGGACAGATGATTCCTATATTGAAAGAGATTCTAAGGAATTCATTACTATGTCAATTCTTAAGATAATTGATTTAGCTATACTTGATCGTTCGGAGATAGTTATTCAGATTATAGAAAAGCTATTTACCGAACCACAATTTAATTATCCATATTTTAAAAATATTGGTTTCTACGTTATTGGAAAATATTGGGTCGAGCATTTTAATACTGTATTTTGGTATGTTATAGGCGAAGGCGATCCTCAAAACTACTTTACTAAAGATGCATATCGACATGTCATATATAATGTTATTTCTAAAAATAATAATATTTTATCAACAGTTGATAAAGAAAGAATTAACAAAATTATTAGCCAAGGACCTAAATCGATTTTAAAAGATTTTCCAGAAGATTATACAGAAAGATGGGAAAAATTTTGGAAATCTTCTCTTGATATTAAACCTGATACTGATGATGAAAATAGTAGTATTTTGGGCGGATTTAGAACTATTGGAGAGATCTCTCCATACGCTATCGAAGATTTACTCGTATTAAGCAATATGGAAATAGTGCAAAGAGTAATTGATTTTAAACAAGAATCTCATTTTGAAGGGCCATCAACAAGTGGATTAATGAAAACACTTGAAACTCTAAGTAGTAATTATCCCGAGAAGATGTCAAAAGATATGAATGTTTTTTACAATCTTCCATATCTATATTTTTATGGAATCTTATCGGGCTTACGAAAAGCTTGGGAAGAAAAAAAGATGATTAACTGGAATAATGTTTTTTCTTTTATCAACCAGTATTTATCAAGTGAGCGATTGAGGAGTAATGAATTTATAATTGAAGGTGATTTATGGAATTGTGATAATAATTGGATAATAGGTGCAATCGCAGAATTAATCCAAAGCGGTACAGCAAAAGATGATAATTCTATTCCTTTAGAGAATGTTAATGATGCAGTTACAATTCTAAGAAATTTAATTTCATATATCCCTAAAGATCAAGAAATAGATCCAAACTATCGAGATTGGCCAAGTTATTCTCTAAATTCAACGGCTGGCAAAGTAATCCATGCAATGGTTAATACTGCATTGTTTATTGGAAGGAATCAATTAAAAGATCATGATATTAAATGGGAGGATAATACTAAAACTCTGTTTGATATTGTCAGGACCAAAGGTGTTGTTGATTTTTATATAATTACTGGACAATACATCAACCAATTTTATTATTTAGACAAAGTATGGATCTTAGATTTACTAAAAGATTATGAGCAAATTGATGATAAGTATTGGTGGCCTTTTATTAAAGGATTGAGTTATACAAATGTTAGAAAAATTCAGGAGTTGTTCTTAGGGATTAAACCACATATTAGAAAGTATGTTGAGTTGAGATTTGATTCTGAAACGAACATTACGAAACGAATACCAGAATCTATTATCCTGTATTACTTGTGGGGATTTATTGATTTTGAAAATGAAATGATTATGAATCCTTTTCTCGAAACTATAAATAGCGTTGAAGTAAATGATATTAGTCATTGGCTAACTAATCAAAAAGATTCAATTAGAAATATTTCTGATGAAGAAGAAAGAGAGTCTATATATAGCAAAATATTTAAATTGTGGAACTATTTAATAGAGAAAAAAATAGCCAATACTCAAAGTAATCTATTAGCGTATATTTGCTTTGTTGAAGAATTTACACCATTTCATTTTGATCTAATTATAAGATCAATAGATGAACTTTCTATCTTCAATTATCAGACTAGGACTTTTTTTAATGAGTTAAATAGATTAAAGGAAATTGGAAATAAGAATCAAAACGCAGATTACATCGGGCAAATCTTTGAGAAATTAATATCAGGAGAATCAGATGGATTCATGTATAATGAGATTAATGAATTAATTGAGTTCTTATACTTAAATAATCAAAAAGGTATTGCTGATAAAGTTAGCAATGAATGTGCAAAAGTAGGAAATTTTAAATTAAGAGAATTATACGACAAATACAATAGACAATAAATATGAAAGATAACAAAGCCATGCAACAGAACCAATTTTTGTCATGCTTTTTGCCTTCGGCCGTTCAGTCACTGACCGTTCCTTCACTCAAAAAGCACGCCAACCCTTCGGGACAATTGGTCAGCTGATGGCGGCGTTATATGGATTAAAGGAAAGATATATAGTGTAACATGAATACAGTAGAGGTAGGAAACAAGTTCGAAGATAAGATCTTTGAAAAATTTAATATCTTACTCGAAAATGATGAACTCTTTATTAATAAGAAATTTTCTAAACTTATACGAAAACCAAGATATCATTCTATTCATCGAGAGGCCGAAATTGAATTTGATATCTCCATAGAAACAGAAAATATTTCATTGAATCAAAAATCACTAATAACAATAATTGAATGTAAAAAGTATTCTAATTCTAAAGTTCCTATCGATGATATAGAAGAATTTTCTAATAAACTTAAACAAGTTGGTGCTCATAAGGGAATTGTATGTACAACAAAGGGATTTCAGAAGAGCTGTATACCTTTTGCACGAAATAATGGAATTGCGCTTGCTCGTATTTCTCCCACTGATGAAATAATATGGGATCTGTGTCGAATGCAGAATAAGCAAATTAAATCATCAGATATTGAATCAAGAATTATTAACACTCTTACTGATGATGAAGTTAAGATTCCTGAAGGTTTTTTCTGTTACATAGATAACTATAAATACTCATATTCAATACTTAGTTTATTGGAAAGCATCGGTTATCAAATAAAAGAAGATCATTCAAATTTACTTAAACTTAAAATAACTCCGCCATTTATAACAGAGAATGAAATCCATGAACAGATATTAGATCTATTCAAAGATAATCAGTGTCAATATAACCCTTATAATTACTTAAAAGAATATGACAAATTGATGGAGAAATTAGTTCATGATTTAAACATCACGTCTAATTGTGATTTAGGAATTGATAGAAATTGTAATCCTGTAATTGGAAAAATATCACAAGGTAATATCTATATTTCGAGTAAGATAAATTACAATGATGGTAGGTTGCATTTTACTTTAAATCATGAATTAGCTCATAAATTATTTCATATGAATCAACCATGGTTTGAACAGTATTCAAAAAAGCATCTTGATGTAGATTTAGAAAATCAAAATCTAAATTTAAAACCTGAATCAATAAGAAAAGTAGAATTTCAAGCAAATAAGTTCGCTGCAAATATTTTATTACCCGATGAAGTTTTACATTCAATAATGGATGAAATTATAAAGAAAGAAAAATTAATTGATAAAGGATTTGGATTAATATACGTTGATCATCAGAATGCAAATCGAAAACATCTGAATAAAATAGTTAGTATGATTAGGCAGAAGACAAGGGCTTCCAAATATGTAATTGAAATAAAACTAGAAAGGCTTGGATATTTAAAAAATAGGTCCAAAAAAAGAAATGCGTTGAATACCATAATAAAAAACATTGAATCAAAATATACCATATAACAAAGTTTTGAACATTGATTCGCCTACTGTCATAGAAGCTGCTTACGCACCTTCTACGCCAGCTTTACGGCTCACAAGTTAAAACGGCGTTATAGTGACAAAACCTAGAAAATTAACATATTTACAAATATTATAGAAAAAAAACTCAAAGAAATTGATTAATTGTAATACTATAGTTATACTTTAGATATGAAAACTGCAATATCAATTCCAGATCAATTATTCAATGATGCTGAAGTAACTGCAAAACAGTTAGGTCTAGCTAGAAGTCAACTCTATGTAAAAGCCATAAAAGAATATATTGAACATCATAACAAAGATAAAATTACCGAGAAATTGAATGAACTTTATTCAATACAGGTGAATGATAATGAAATCTTAGATATTGGTGTTGAACAATTAAGAAAGGCTACAGAAAATGATACGTGGTGAAATATGGTGGGTTGATTTAGGAATCCCATTTGGAAGTGAACCTGGTTACAAAAGACCTGTTTTGATAATACAAGATGATTCTTTTAACAAAAGCAAAATACAAACAGTAATTGTTGCCTCGATAACATCAAATATAAATTTAGCTGATGCTCCAGGCAATATTTATTTAGAAAAAGAGGAATCAAAATTATCAAAAGATAGTGTAATAAACATTTCACAAATAACAACATTGGATAGACAACGATTATTAGAGAAAGTTTCCATACTTTCACAAACTACGATGAATGAAGTTGATTATGGTTTAAGACTTATTTTCAATTTACAATAAGAAATAAGAAATAAGAAATAAGAAATAAGAAATAAGAAATAAGAAATAAGAAATAAGAAATAAGAAATAAGAAATAAGAAATAAGAAATAAGAAATAAGAAATAAGAAATAAGAAATAAGAAATAAGAAATAAGAAATAAGAAATAAGAAATAAGAAATAAGAAATAAGAAATAAGAAATAAGAAATAAGAAAATTTCCGCCAGAATTTGAGAAAAGCAATAAATAAGAATTATTTCTCTTTCTATAAAGAATAACCCATTGTAAAATAAAAAGAGCACTATAACAAACGTTTGAACTTGATTCGCCTACTGTCATATGATGAGCCCTCGTGTCAAACCACTTTTTCAAAATTAATAAGTGGAATCCTCCGATATCAAGCTGCCTGATCCTTCCCAATCTGGAAGGACTCATAAACATCATCAGGAGTTAAATAACCAAGCCCCTGATGAAATCTTTTCCCGTTGTAGAAGCGAAAGTATTTCTGTATCCCTTTCTTCAACTCCCGGACATTCTCATAGGATCGGAGATAGATATCCTCGTATTTTAAACTACGCCAAAGACGTTCCACATAGATGTTGTCACGCCAGCTTCCCTGACCATCCATACTGATTCTGACTCCCGCTTCCTGGAGCGGTTTCAAAAAAGCATATGAAGTAAATTGACACCCCTGATCCGTATTAAAGATCGCCGGCGTTCCATATTTATCCATAGCTTCCTTTACGGCGGCGATACAGAACTCAGAATCCAAAGTAGTAGAGATCTTCCAGGTTAATACCTTACGGCTCCAGACGTCCATTATGGCTACAAGGTAGGCAAATCCCTTATCCATTTTAAGATAGGTGATATCAGTGGCCCAAACCTGATTGGGATAGCGGATTCTTTTTCCCTTTAAAAGATAAGGATAGATGGGATTCTGCTTATTGGGGATAGAGGTAAATTTTCTGGGAGAAATAGCCCGTAAGCCTAATTCTCTCATAAGACGGCGAACTCGCTTTCTGCTTGTATTATAGCCTTCTGAATTCAATTCCTCAGCCATTTTTCGATAACCATAGAATGGGATCTGAATGAAAAGTTCTTTAAGGCGAATCTTCTCTTCTATATCTTTCCGATCTTCCGGTTTGGGATCATAGTAATAAGCCGTCCTGCTGACATTGAGAATTTTACATTGCTTCCGGACAGACAATTTCCTATGATCCGGCTCTATCATTTGTAATCCTTCCCGTATAGTTGTTTGTACTTTTTTTTTAGAAATTCGTTCACATAATTAGCTTCACCCAGCTGCTTGAAAAGTTCCTGCTCTTTTTTCTTCATTTCTTCCAGTTCTTTGTCTTTTTTATTCTTTCGGACAAAGAGGGAACTGGCATTTTCCATAAGCTGTTTTTTCCACATACTGATCTGGTTCGGATGTACTTCATATTCCTCAGCCAGTTCCTGAAGAGTTTTTTCTTCCTTTAACGCTTCCAGTGCTACTTTCGCTTTGAACTCTTCATCGAATTTTCTCTTCATTGATTTTCTCCCTTTTCATATTATCATGAATCGGGAATTCCAACTTAAATATTTAAAGTACTGGTTTACCCTGTGGGCTCAGCATATCATGCTTTTTGCTTTCGCAAAAAACACGCCAGCTAACGGCTCACAAGTTAAACGGGCGTTATGTTGAAATAAGCGTCTGTTTAATATAGGGTATTAATAAATCTGTTCCAAAATAGATAAAATGGGGAAAGGAATGAGAAAAATATGTCAATAAAGGACAAAATTGATACGTTCTGTATTCGCCAAAATTTTTCCGGTGTAATCTCAGTTTTTAAAGAAAATGAAGTTATATATAATAATGCTTTTGGATTGCGTGAAAGATCAAATAATCTTGAAAACAATGTTGAAACAATATTTGGAATTGCCTCAGGAACCAAAACATTTACTGCTATCGGAATAATAAAATTGATCGAAGAAGGAATAATTGATTATTCAACAACCATTGATGAAATATTTAATGAAAATCTATCCTTTATTCACTCCAAGGCAACAATAGAACAACTTCTTTGTCATACATCAGGAATCTTTGACTATTATGATGAGGAAGAAATAATTGATTTTGATAATTTTGAAGTATCAATCCCATGGTTTAAACTCGAAACACCTTATGATTATTATCCGTTATTCGAATCTCAGAAATATAAATTCGAACCCGGATTGCGATTTTCATATTCTAATGGTGGATATATTTTTCTAGGAATAATTATTGAAAAATTATCAAAGATGAAATTTCGGGATTTTATATGGAAAAACATTCTTGAGCCAGTTGGAATGAAGTCATCAGGATTTTATGCATTCAATAATCTTCCAGAAAATGTTGCTGTTGGTTATATAAAAGATAATAATGATTATTTATCAAACATCTATAAGTTACCTATTCGTGGAGCTAGTGATGGGGGAATGTACACAAATACTAAAGATTTAAAATTATTCTGGAAAAATCTATTTACGAATAAGATCATTAAAGAAGAAAATTTGATAAAAATGATTCATAACCAAAGAGAAAATTCAAAGAAATCAGGTTACGGTTTAGGAATTTATACATCCATTTTTAATGATGAAACGTGTTATTCAGCAGAAGGGTGTGATGCTGGAGTTGGATTTAATTCAACATATATCCCTTCCAAGAAAATAATAATAAATATTTTATCAAATATGACGGAAGGTGATGATGGAATGATAAAAATAATTGAAAATGAATTAGAAAGCGCTGTATAGATTAAATTTATATATATTTGATTTTTAAAATATTGTCCCCAAAAAAACAATAAAGAAAAAAGGCCACTTAATAAAATGAGTAAAGTAATTTTAAAAACAAAAGGATATGTAAAGACTGGAATTGGTGACTTTTCAAAGAAGATGGAATCAATTTCCGGATTATTGGACCTATATTATACTAAAACAAAAATGAGATTTTATCCTGGAACACTCAACATTAATATCAAAAAAGATTTTTCCTTTCCTGATAAATGTATCAGGATAGAAGGGTATGAATATGGAGGCTCAGTATCCATCAATATTTTACCGTGTAAGATTAATGGTGTTGATGCCTTTATATTAAGAACTGATAATAATGAAAAAGGGTTGAATAAGAATCATCCGAAATCCTTATTGGAAATAGCTTGTAAATATAAATTAAGAGAAAAATTAAATCTATTTGATGATGATCAAGTAGAAATTGAGATATTTGCTCTAGAAATATAATACAATAAAGAAAAACCGAAATATTTGAATTACATGGTATAATAAACCACAACATAACAATGAATTGGAGCCGAATTACCTATGTCACATTTCTTGCATTCGCAAGAAATCCGCCATGAACGGTAATCAGCTCAATTCGGCGTTAAATGTACAAAAGGTATGATGCAATAAAATTTAAACTCAAAATTGTAAAAAAGGTTTAAAATAAGTGGAAAAAATCGCCTGGATTTTCGGCTGGTGGGCGTTATGAATATAATAATAATGAATAAGATTGGAATATAAAAAGTAAAGAGGAGAATCTAAAGATATGTCAGAGCAATTCTCAAGAAGAAAAAAAGAAGAAAAACCTGTTATAGCGATTTGCTATGATTTTGATAAAACACTTTCTCCAGACGATATGCAGGCTCAAGGATTTATACAGTCGGTAGGATATGATATTAAAACTTTTTGGGAGAGATCAAATAAGCTTGCTACTGATAATGAAATGGACCAAAATCTTGCATATATGTATACAATGCTTCAAACATCAGTAGGAATGCAGTCTGTAACAAAAAAAGTGTTAAGAGAATATGGTGAAAAAGTGACACTTTTTCCTGGTGTAGAAGATTGGTTTTCAAGAATAAGAGATTATGGCATTGAACGCGATGTTATAATTGAACATTATATCATTTCTTCTGGTTTAAAAGAAATGATTGAAGGAACATCGGTTGCAAAAGAATTTGAGAAAATATATGCAAGTTCTTTTTATTTCGATGAATATGATATTGCGAAGTGGCCCGCACAAGCTATAAATTATACAAATAAAACTCAGTTTTTATTCAGAATTGAAAAGGGAGTTTTGGACATTAATGACCAAGGTGTAAATGATAGCTTCTCATCTAATAAAATTAGAGTGCCATTCAGAAATATAATATATATTGGTGATAGTGATACTGATATTCCGTGTATGAAATTAGTTAATTCTTATGGAGGTCATTCGATAGGTGTATATAATGTTGAAACGAAGGATAAAACTAAAGTATACAAAATGATGAGGGAAAATAGAATTAAATATTTCTCGCCATCTGATTATTCTGAAGATTCAGAACTGGACAAATTAATAAAAGCAATAATTGTAAGAACTGTTTCCAATGAACAACTTGAAGTCTTACATTCAGAAAATATTTTAGAACAAATTGCTAATGATAAATCACAAAATGAAGAGACTCAAGAACAAAATAAAGAAAGGTTAAATGGTATTTTAGCACTTGAAAGCAGTCTTAGTTTTACTAATACTCATACCGTTATTGATAAAATTAAACATATTCAAGATTGGACAGATAAAGAAATAGAAATGTTGTTAGAAATAGGAAATGAAAATAGTCAAGTATGTTATATTTTAGGGGATTTAGACGTAAGAAATTTTTATAAACGACTTATAGAATCTCCAAATTGTAATAAAGAGACGAATAATGCAAAAAAAATTATGGAACAGATAGATTAACCTAATATTTAAACATAATTTTAATATCTGAAAAATGAGCAAGAAATTTATGAAAATCCAGACTTTAACGGCGTCGTTTTGTCTTGTAAGGAATGACATTTAACAAAGTTTTGCAGCAGTCAATTTTTTTGTCACTGTTTTTGAATACTCAAAAACATCGCCAACCCTTCGGGACAAAATTGCAGCTGAAAACGGCGTTCTGTTGACTAAGGTATGAGCCGTATACATCGTGAACAAATATCAGAGTAAATAAATTACAATTTTGGGTATGAATGTTTTATATTAGGAGAACAGACATGCCTTTGATGGAGAAGACGATTATGGATCAGAAGAAGGAATTTATCCTGCTCTGGAGTTCCAAGCGTTATACGTTCACCGGCCTGTGTCAGGACTTCAAGATCAGTCGAACAACCGGTTACAAGTATGTAAAAAGGTTTCAGACATCAGGAATGGAGGGACTAGAGCCTCAATCTCGCGCTCCCCACCATTCCCCGAACAAAGTACCAGAAGAGATTGTTAAAAGGATTATTGAGATCAGGAAGGAGCATTCCTCGTGGGGAGCGAAGAAGATTCGCTGGCGTTTGGACCAAGATGGAATTTATAATCGGATTCCCGCTCAATCAACCATTTCCATTATCCTTAAGCGAAATAATCTTATTCCGGAGAGAAAGCGTCATGTACGTGTAGAGAGGCGCTATCCTAAGTTTATAGCCAATGATTGTAATGAAATCTGGAGTGCTGATTACAAGGGAGAATTCAAAACCAAGGATAATAAATATTGCTACCCTTTGACTATCTGCGATACCTTCAGTCGCTACATCATTAAGATAAAAGGCCTCTCCCGGCCCAATTATGAGCAGTCTCAGCCAGTTTTTGAAACTGTCTTTAAAGAATATGGACTCCCTGAACAGTTGCATACCGACAATGGTTCCCCCTTTGCCAACGTCCGTGCCCTGGGGCGTTATACGCAATTCTCAGTCTGGCTGATGGAATTAGGAATCCTTCCCGTGTTCAGTGATCCTGCTTCCCCGCAGCAAAATGGAAAACATGAAAGGATGCACCGGATATTGAAAGCAGAAGCCTGTAAAGAGCCCGGAATCAGTCTTCGAAGTCAGCAGATAAAGTTTAACAAGTTTGCCAGGGAATACAATACAGAGCGACCTCATGAGTCTCTGGGGATGGTAACGCCTTCTTCAGTTTATGCGAGGTCCAAACGTCCTTATCCTAAGAAAATAGAGCCTTGGGTCTATCCTGCAGAGTATAAAGTAAGGAATATCTGCAAGAATGGAATTATTAGGGTAGGTAAGGATGACCGTATCTTTGTGGGTACAGCTTTCAAGGAAAAACAACTTGGTTTTGAAGATATTGGAGAAGGGATTTACAGGGTTTGGTTTAGAGAATTTCTGCTTGGCTATTTAAATGAACATGAGCTCAAAATCTATGATATACTAGAATATGATTACATCAAAAGGGTGTAAGTGAAGTGGGTAGATATTTGAACACTATGTGATGTTCAATACATAAAGATTGTCGCGTTGTGTTTAAAACCCTTGAAATGACGAAAAGTACGGTATTTTCTGTTTGCCCCAGCGGAAGCAAAATATGCTGAGCCCACAGGGTAAACCAGTACTTTAAATATTTAAGTTGGAATTCCCGATTCATGATAATATGAAAAGGGAGAAAATCAATGAAGAGAAAATTCGATGAAGAGTTCAAAGCGAAAGTAGCACTGGAAGCGTTAAAGGAAGAAAAAACTCTTCAGGAACTGGCTGAGGAATATGAAGTACATCCGAACCAGATCAGTATGTGGAAAAAACAGCTTATGGAAAATGCCAGTTCCCTCTTTGTCCGAAAGAATAAAAAAGACAAAGAACTGGAAGAAATGAAGAAAAAAGAGCAGGAACTTTTCAAGCAGCTGGGTGAAGCTAATTATGTGAACGAATTTCTAAAAAAAAAGTACAAACAACTATACGGGAAGGATTACAAATGATAGAGCCGGATCATAGGAAATTGTCTGTCCGGAAGCAATGTAAAATTCTCAATGTCAGCAGGACGGCTTATTACTATGATCCCAAACCGGAAGATCGGAAAGATATAGAAGAGAAGATTCGCCTTAAAGAACTTTTCATTCAGATCCCATTCTATGGTTATCGAAAAATGGCTGAGGAATTGAATTCAGAAGGCTATAATACAAGCAGAAAGCGAGTTCGCCGTCTTATGAGAGAATTAGGCTTACGGGCTATTTCTCCCAGAAAATTTACCTCTATCCCCAATAAGCAGAATCCCATCTATCCTTATCTTTTAAAGGGAAAAAGAATCCGCTATCCCAATCAGGTTTGGGCCACTGATATCACCTATCTTAAAATGGATAAGGGATTTGCCTACCTTGTAGCCATAATGGACGTCTGGAGCCGTAAGGTATTAACCTGGAAGATCTCTACTACTTTGGATTCTGAGTTCTGTATCGCCGCCGTAAAGGAAGCTATGGATAAATATGGAACGCCGGCGATCTTTAATACGGATCAGGGGTGTCAATTTACTTCATATGCTTTTTTGAAACCGCTCCAGGAAGCGGGAGTCAGAATCAGTATGGATGGTCAGGGAAGCTGGCGTGACAACATCTATGTGGAACGTCTTTGGCGTAGTTTAAAATACGAGGATATCTATCTCCGATCCTATGAGAATGTCCGGGAGTTGAAGAAAGGGATACAGAAATACTTTCGCTTCTACAACGGGAAAAGATTTCATCAGGGGCTTGGTTATTTAACTCCTGATGATGTTTATGAGTCCTTCCAGATTGGGAAGGATCAGGCAGCTTGATATCGGAGGATTCCACTTATTAATTTTGAAAAAGTGGTTTGACACGAGGGCTCATCATAAAAATATAGGGTAGAACCCCAGTGGGAGAAGGGCTCTGGAGAGAACCTCCGGTGGAAGATTATGCGTTGGGGAAAAGATCTGAAGATTTATCATTTATGGATTTATTCAATGACCGTTAAGCGGGTAGGGTAAAAAATCCAGGTATTATGTTGAAAACAGTATAATTCTATTAAAAACGGGTTTATCATTGAAACAAGAATTTAGATGGGCAACAGAACAAGCTTTTGAAACTGACAAATCTTTTGATAGTGTCCAGACATGTTCGCAACTTTCCTTTCAAGAAGCCATCAAAATTCCCCATCAGGCAGCCTGACCTAATTTAATTCTTTGTTCATCTATCGATTTTTCACTGATATACCGTTTTCCCGAAGCCCAGTCTTCTGAGTATTCAATCAGGTAACAACAGACTAGTCTAAGGTAGGAGTCAATACTGGGAAAGATTCCCACAACACGAGATCGTCTACGGATTTCCCGATTCAATCGTTCCAGTTGATTGGTAGAAGCAGTTTTCCGGCTGTCTATTTCTGAGAATTCATAATACTGAAGAGAGTCTTCTAATCCGTCTTCAAGACAAGTCATGGACTTCGGAAATTGTTCTTCAAATTCCTCTATAATTCGGTATGCATATTCACGGGCCGATTGGGAGTTCGGTTGATTCCAAATCTGCTTAATTCTGCCGGCAACAGCTTCTTTATCCCTGGCAGGAAGATGGGACAGGATGTTCCTCATAAAATGAATTTTACAGCGTTGCCAGGAGCAACCGATGAGTTCCTTTCTTATGGCGGCTTGAAGTCCCAGATGGGCATCAGAGACACAGAGCCAGGCATTTTTAAATCCTCTTGCTTTAAGAGACCTGAACAGTTCGGTATAAGTGCTTTCTGATTCTTCCTGCATTGGTTCAACAGCAAGGATTTCTTTGAATCCTTGTGAATTAACACCAGATACAACCATCACAGCCATATTTCTCACTCTTCCGTTATACCGGATCTTTTCATAGAGGGCATCAACCCAGATGACAGGATATTCTGAATCAAGAGATCGATAGCGGAATTCATCTACCTGTTCATCAAGTCCCTTATTGATTTCAGAGACCTGGCTGGCTGAAATATTTTCAATGCCCAGACTCATAGCCAATTTCTCAATCTTTCTGGTTGAAACACCGTTGATAAATGCTTCCTGGACAACCTGAATCAGAGCTTGCTCGGATCTCTTCTTTTCTGTTACAAAGAAGGGAATATATCCGCCTTTTCTGAGCTTGGGGACAAGGAGATACAGTGTTCCAAGACGAGTATCAAATCGGCGTGGTCGATATCCAGAAAAATGGGTGGATCTTCCCGTAGAATGAGACCCCTTTTGAGCTCCTACTTTATTCGCCGCTTCTATTTCCATAAGCTTTTCCAGTAGCCATTTCAATAAGCTGAAAATGGGATCCGGTTCCGAAATGAATTGGAGTAGCATTTTTTCCAGATTACCATTATCATTTTCCTTAGCCATCGTTTTCTTCCTCCATGGTTTTAGTTGTGCATTACCATTCTGGAGAATTCGATGGCTTCTTTCAATAATTAAAATTGCGAACTTGATTGTACGCTATCAATCTTTTTGTCATGCAAAATGCGGTTCGCATTTTTCACGCCAAACCCTTCGGGACAGATTTGCAGCTTAAAAGGGCGTTCTGTTGACTAAAGATTTTCGCGTTGTGTTTAAGACCCTTGAAATAACAAAAAGTACGGTATTTTCTGTTTGCCCCAGCGGAAGCAAAAATTTAGGGTAGAACCCCAGTGGTAGAAGAACTCTGTAGAGAACCTCCGGTGGAAGATTATGCGTTGGGGAAAAGACCTGGAGATTTATCATATATGGATTTATTCAATGACCGTTAAGCGGGTAGAGTAAAAAAATCCAGGTATTATGTTGAAAACAGTATAATTCTATTAAAAACGGGTTTATCATTGAAACAAGAATTTAGATGGGCAACAGAACAAGCTTTTGAAACTGCCAAATCTTTTTGTCATGTAAAATGCGGTTCGCATTTTTCACGCCAAACCCTTCGGGACAGATTTGCAGCTTAAAAGGGCGTTATAGTGACAAAACCAAGAAATTTAACATATTTACAAATAATATAGAGAAAAATAACACATAGAAATTGATTAAATGTAATACTATAGTTATACTTTAGATATGAAAACTGCAATATCAATTCCAGATCAATTATTCAATGATGCTGAAGTAACTGCAAAACAGTTAGGTCTAGCTAGAAGTCAACTCTATGTAAAAGCCATAAAAGAATATATTGAACATCATAACAAAGATAAAATTACCGAGAAATTGAATGAACTTTATTCAATACAGGTGAATGATAATGAAATCTTAGATATTGGTGTTGAACAATTAAGAAAGGCTACAGAAAATGATACGTGGTGAAATATGGTGGGTTGATTTAGGAATTCCATTTGGAAGTGAACCTGGTTACAAAAGACCTGTTTTGATAATACAAGATGATTCTTTTAACAAAAGCAAAATACAAACTGTAATTGTTGCCTCGATAACATCAAATATAAATTTAGCTGATGCTCCAGGCAATATTTATTTAGAAAAAGGGGAATCAAAATTATCAAAAGATAGTGTAATAAACATTTCACAAATAACAACATTGGATAGACAACGATTATTAGAGAAAGTTTCCATACTTTCACAAACGACAATGAATGAAGTTGATTATGGTTTAAGGCTTATTTTCAATTTACAATAAGAAATAAGAAATAAGAAATAAGAAATAAGAAATAAGAAATAAGAAATAAGAAATAAGAAATAAGAAATAAGAAATAAGAAATAAGAAATAAGAAATAAGAAATAAGAAATAAGAAATAAGAAATAAGAAAATTTCCGCCAGAATTTGAGAAAAGCAATAAATAAGAATTAATTCTCTTTCTATAAAGAATAACCCATTGTAAAATAAAGAGAGCACTATAACAAACATTTGAACTTGATTCGCCTACTGTCATGCTTTTTGCTTTCGCAAAAACCACGCCAGCTGACGGCTCACAAGTTAAATGGACGTTCTGTAGATTAAGAGTGTGGTTCATTATTAAGCCATGTAAATTTCGATTTTTGAAATGCATTCTATTTTCTGCCTCCGGATGGGAGAATCGTTTTGGGCTATAAACTCCAGTGGGAGAAAGGCGTTGGAGAATTCTAATATAACCTCCGGTGGGAGATTAGCGTTGGAGTTTTCTCCATTGTATTCTGTGCCGTCTACGCTACCTTGGGAAAAGAATAGAAATAAGGAATTTGATCCCAGGGTTGAAGTCTTGGAATAGAATCTCCGATGGAGGATTAGGCTTTGGAGTATAAGCCTCCGGCGGAAGAATAAATATGGGGCATGAAGGTGTTATATTGAAAAAATATAATCAATATTCTGCAGAATTTACCGACGCGTTCGAATAATAATATTTGGTATATAAAGGAGATATGAATTAGTTAATGAATCCGGATTATCAGAATTACACTTATGGGGATTTGATTGAAGTTAAGCAGTATCTTGAAAAAAATGATAGAACAGGACCATACAGATGCGTTATTAATGAAATATTCACTAGATTTCCAGAATTAAATTCAGAAACTAAGAATACAATAGATGTATATGAAGTTAATAAAACTAATATGTCATTCATTATGAATCAATTATATAAATTTGATAGTGTCCAGCCATGTTCGCAACTTTCCTTTCAAGAAGCCATCAAAATTCCCCATTAGGCAGCCTGACCTAATTTAATTCTTTGTTCATCAATCGATTTCTCACTGATATACCGTTTTCCCGAAGCCCAGTCTTCTGAGTATTCAATCAGGTAACAACAGACTAGTCTAAGGTAGGAGTCAATACTGGGAAAGATTCCCACAACACGAGATCGTCTACGGATTTCCCGATTCAATCGTTCCAGTTGATTGGTAGAAGCAGTTTTCCGGCTGTCTATTTCTGAGAATTCATAATACTGAAGAGAGTCTTCTAATCCGTCTTCAAGACAAGTCATGGACTTCGGAAATTGTTCTTCAAATTCCTCTATAATTCGGTATGCATATTCACGGGCCGATTGGGAGTTCGGTTGATTCCAAATCTGCTTAATTCTGCCGGCAACAGCTTCTTTATCCCTGGCAGGAAGATGGGACAGGATGTTCCTCATAAAATGGATTTTACAGCGTTGCCAGGAGCAACCGATGAGTTCCTTTCTTATGGCGGCTTGAAGTCCCAGATGGGCATCAGAGACACAGAGCCAGGCATTTTTAAATCCTCTTGCTTTAAGAGACCTGAACAGTTCGGTATAAGTGCTTTCTGATTCTTCCTGCATTGGTTCAACAGCAAGGATTTCTTTGAATCCTTGTGAATTAACACCAGATACAACCATCACAGCCATATTTCTCACTCTTCCGTTATACCGGATCTTTTCATAGAGGGCATCAACCCAGATGACAGGATATTCTGAATCAAGAGATCGATAGCGGAATTCATCTACCTGTTCATCAAGTCCCTTATTGATTTCAGAGACCTGGCTGGCTGAAATATTTTCAATGCCCAGACTCATAGCCAATTTCTCAATCTTTCTGGTTGAAACACCGTTGATAAATGCTTCCTGGACAACCTGAATCAGAGCTTGCTCGGATCTCTTCTTTTCTGTTACAAAGAAGGGAATATATCCGCCTTTTCTGAGCTTGGGGACAAGGAGATACAGTGTTCCAAGACGAGTATCAAATCGGCGTGGTCGATATCCAGAAAAATGGGTGGATCTTCCCGTAGAATGAGACCCCTTTTGAGCTCCTACTTTATTCGCCGCTTCTATTTCCATAAGCTTTTCCAGTAGCCATTTCAATAAGCTGAAAATGGGATCCGGTTCCGAAATGAATTGGAGTAGCATTTTTTCCAGATTACCATTATCATTTTCCTTAGCCATCGTTTTCTTCCTCCATGGTTTTAGTTGTGCATTACCATTCTGGAGAATTCGATGGCTTCTTTCAATAATTAAAATTGCGAACTTGATTGTACGCTATCATAAATTTAATTTCTGGCTAGTATTAAGACATACTCTTTGGTTATATTTCTCTATTCTCATTGCTTTTATTTATTTATATTTAAAACAGGAGAATATATCCAGAGAATTCTTTTTCTTCTATCTAATCTTGAGTTCATTATATCCGTTATTTTGGATAGTCAGATATCTGCCTAAAAGTTTATCCTATAACTCGTCATTAAAACGATTTTATTATAAAGATTCAGGATTGATTACAGAATTTGGGTATGACGATATTGAATATTGTGAAACAGATATAATTAAAGGATTCTCAAATAGACGATTGGCGAGATTCAGAAAAAAGGCATTAGGGCTTGCAATCGAGATTACTCTTGTTAATAAGAAAAAAATATCAGTTCCTAATACCATTTATGCAAAAGATGAAGTGTTAAATCATCTCCTCACTGTTTGTGGATTATCTCCAAAACGAATTTAATAAATATATAATTTAAGAGAAAATAGTATTACATGAAATGAATCATGGTTTTAGTTATTTTAAAAATAATTTCTCTAATGATTTTATAAGTTCTTTTTTACTATATTATTGAGATTGATATATTAAATTGTAAAATACGCTGTTTTCTAATAAAACGCTATATATTAAGAACTACAGAACAAGCTTTTGAAACTGACAAATCTTTTTGTCATGCAAAATGCAATACGCATTTTACACGCCAAACCCATCGGGACAGATTTGCAGCTTAAAAGGACGTTATATTTCAAAATGCAAAATAAAATGATCAATTATATGATATTATTATTACAGAGAGGTTAATAACTTATGTATCCAGTCTATAAAATTGATGATGATCAAGTTAGTAATATTCTAGAAATACAAGAAAATTTTTTGAATGATCTAAAAGCAAAAGAAATAAAGCCAGCAAAATTATCGGAAACTGTCTCAGCTTTTGCGAATGCTGGTGGAGGTGACTTATATATAGGGATTTCTGAAAATGGCAAAGGAAATCCCCGTTCATGGAATGGATTTAATATTGTTGAGGACGCTAATGATTTTTTTTCGACTTTGTTATCAGCACATTCATTTGGTAACCATTTGAAATTTGAATTCTTAGAAAATAACAATCAAAATGGCTATGTTTTGCATATTACAGTTTCAAAAGTAAAAGAAATTGTAAAATCGACAAAAGGTGAAATCTTTTATCGAGTAAATGCTGGGAAAATGAAATTAACCAGTGAGGAACAAATAAAACGTTTAGAACTTGATAAAGGAATTTCTAGTTTTGAAGATGAATGGGTAAATGTAAAAATCGAAAAGATTGAAAATAGTCTATCTATTATAAATTTTATTCTGAACATTATTCCGAACTCTGAACCAAAAACCTATTTAAATAACCAAGAATTAATAAATGAAACTCAGTGCAAAGTTTCTGGAGTATTATTGTTTTGTGACGAACCTGCAATATATCTACCAAAGAGATGTAGCATAAAAATAATGCGTTATAAAACAAAGGATGATGATATTGGTCGAGAGTTTCTTGATGGTATTCCAATTACAATTGAAGGAGATGCTTACAATATTGTATATAAAAGTGTGGCTAAAACAGTCGAAATAATTGAAGGCATTCAAAAATTGGGAAGTAAAGGATTAGAGAAGATAAAATATCCAAATGAAACACTACATGAAATAATTACAAATGCGATTCTTCATAGGGATTATAGCATTGTCGCGGATACGCAGATCAGAATCTTTGATAATAGAATAGAAATTGAAAGCCCTGGAAAGCTCCCTGGTCATGTCACAGTTCAAAATATACTTGATACACAAAGTGCTCGAAATCCAACTCTTGTTAGATTAATTAATAAGTTTCCAAATCCTCCTAATCAAGATGTTGGAGAAGGTCTTAATACAGCTTTTTCAGCTATGGAAGCTTTACGATTAAAACCCCCAATAATTGAAGAAAATGATAATTCTGTATTAGTTATTATCCCTCATGAGTCTTTAGCATCTCCTGAAGAATTGGTTCTTGAGTATTTAGCAACTAATAGTGAAATAACCAATAGAATTGCAAGAGATCTAACAGGTATAAAAAGTGAGAATACTATGAAAAATGTATTCCTTCGATTAAAAGAAAGAGAATTAATAGAACCCATACCCGGGCGTAGAGGGGCAGCATCAGCATGGCAAAGCGTTGATTCCCATTGAAATATAACAAAGTCTTGAAGCGGAATTAGCCACTTGTCACAGAAACTGCTTACGCATTTTCTGCGCCAATTGTCTAATCAGCTTAAGACGACGTTATATTTCGTACGGATCGATAATTGAATTGACAAAATGTACAAATAGGTTACACTTAATCGTATGATTAAAAGACAACTTGAAAATGAATTAATCGCTCTCAAGGACGAATTTCCTATAATTGCCATATTGGGTCCTAGACAATCAGGTAAAACAACATTATCAAAATCAGTATTTCCCAATTATGAATATGTAACTTTAGAAGATTTAGATCATCGAGAATTTGCAAACAATGATCCCCGTGGATTTTTGGAAAGGTATAAATCAGAAGTCATATTCGATGAAATACAAAGAGTTCCATCCTTAATGTCCTACTTACAAACCCATGTAGATAAAATGAATGAAAATGGAAAAATTGTAATAACAGGATCCCATAACTTTCTCTTAATGGAACAAATCAGTCAATCTCTTGCAGGAAGAGTCGGGATAACCAAATTGCTTCCCTTTTCCTATAAAGAAATATCAAGCCTGGAAAGCGATATAAATGATTTAATTTATAAAGGATTCTATCCCCGAATTTATGATCAAAACATAAGACCAGAGGTCTTCTACAAAAACTATATATCAACCTACATCGAAAAAGATATACGGCAAATAAAATTGATTACGAAAATCGATGATTTTTTGAAATTCATAAAAATATTAGCAGGCAGAACAGGACAAGAATTAAATACAAATGCAATAAGTGAAGAATGCGGTGTATCCCACAATACAATTAAGGATTGGATATCTGTACTAGAAGCAAGTTTTATTGTCTACCGCCTGAAACCATTTCATAAAAATTATAATAAACGAATAGTGAAGAACCCAAAGATTTATTTTACAGATACAGGATTAGTCTGTAGCCTTTTGGGCATAAGAAAAAAAGAAGAAATAGATTACCATTTCCTAAAAGGCAGTTTATTTGAAACTTATATAATCAATGAATTTGTAAAATATAATTATAATATTGGCGAGCGAAATGAAATGTATTTCTGGAGAGATAATCATCAAAAAGAAATAGATTTAATATTAGATTTTGGCCTTTATCAAAAAGCATTTGAGATAAAATCCAGTAAAACCATAAATGAAAAATATTTTGATACGCTAAAATATTGGAAAGAATTATCAAAAACAGAATCAAAAAATATGTTCTTAATTTATGGTGGAAAAGAAAATTATATAAGAAATGAAATGAATATGGTATCATGGAATAAGATCTACGACGGAGTATTGAAAAGCGAAATATAACAAAGTTTTGAACCTGACAAGCCTACTGTCATGAAATCTGCATTTCTGCTTCGCAGGCAGATTTCCCGCCAGCTTAACGGCTTGCAGGTTAAAACGGCGTTCCACAGAATGAAGGTATGAGCCGTATACATCGTGAACAAATATCAGAGTAAATAAATTACAATTTTGGGTATGAATGTTTTATATTAGGAGAACAGACATGCCATTAATGGAGAGAACGGTTATGGATCAGAAGAAGGAATTTATTCTGCTCTGGAGTTCCAAGCGTTATACGTTCACCGGCCTGTGTCAGGACTTCAAGATCAGTCGAACAACTGGCTATAAGTATGTAAAAAGGTTTCAGACATCAGGAATGGAGGGACTGGAGCCTCAATCTCGCGCTCCCCACCATTCCCCGAACAAAGTACCAGAAGAGATTGTTAAAAGGATTATTGAGATCAGGAAGGAGCATTCCTCGTGGGGAGCGAAGAAGATTCGCTGGCGTTTGGACCAAGATGGAATCTATAATCGGATTCCCGCTCAATCAACCATTTCCATTATCCTTAAGCGGAATAATCTTATTCCGGAGAGAAAGCGTCATGTACGTGTAGAGAGGCGCTATCCTAAGTTTATAGCCAATGATTGTAATGAAATCTGGAGTGCTGATTATAAGGGAGAATTCAAAACCAAGGATAATAAATATTGCTACCCTTTGACTATCTGCGATACCTTCAGTCGCTTCATCATTAAGATAAAAGGCCTCTCCCGGCCCAATTATGAGCAGTCTCAGCCAGTTTTTGAAACTGTCTTTAAAGAATATGGACTCCCTGAACAGTTGCATACCGACAATGGTTCCCCCTTTGCCAACGTCCGTGCCCTGGGGCGTTATACGCAATTCTCAGTCTGGCTGATGGAATTAGGAATCCTTCCCGTGTTCAGTGATCCTGCTTCCCCGCAGCAAAATGGAAAACATGAAAGGATGCACCGGATATTGAAAGCAGAAGCCTGTAAAGAGCCCGGAATCAGTCTTCGAAGTCAGCAGATAAAGTTTAACAAGTTTGCCAGGGAATACAATACAGAGCGTCCTCATGAGTCTCTGGGGATGGTAACGCCTTCTTCAGTTTATGCGAAGTCCAAACGTCCTTATCCTAAGAAAATAGAGCCTTGGGTCTATCCCGCAGAATATAAGGTTAGGAATATTTGCAAGAATGGAATCATTAGGGTAGGTAAGGATGACAGCATTTTTGTGGGAACAGCTTTCAAGGAAAAACAGCTTGGTTTTGAAGATATTGGAGAAGGAATATACAGGGTCTGGTTTAGGGAATTTCTGCTTGGTTATTTAAATGAACATGAGCTTAAAATCTATGATATACTTGAGTATGATTACATCAAAAGGGTGTAAGAGAAGTAGGTGGATATTTGAACACTATGTGATGTCCAATACAAGAGAATAATTTAAGAATATAATATCGGATAGGAAGAAATAAGGAGTATCCGATATGAATGAGAAGATACTAAAAAGCATCATCGGAAAGAAAAAAGAACTCGATAAATATCGTCCCTTAAATCTATCAATCTCAAGAAAATTAAAAGAAGAACTAGAACTCGAATGGACATATAATTCCAATGCCATTGAAGGAAATACTTTAACTCTCCAGGAAACACAAATTGTACTGAATTACGGAATGACAATAGGTGGAAAATCAGTTAATGAGCATCTTGAAGCTATTAATCATAAAAAAGGAATAGAATTAATAGAAGAAATAATTCAAAAGAAAAAAGATCTAGATGAATCATTAATCAAAGAGCTTCACTATCTAATATTAAAAGGAATTGATGATAGAGAAGGATAGTGTACAATAGTGTCTGTAAATTAGAAATAAAGGGGGCTTGAAAAAGTTAGCCAATCAGTCTTCGATTAGTTCGACGAAAAACAAAAGAAGGCATCATGACTAACGAGGATTACTATAGCGTTTTCGATCAAATGATTGAAGACCTCCAGGCAGAGAATAGAGAAGGATTAACAAAAGTCATAAGTTCAATAATGAATTTATCTATGCGGTTAGAGCAGGAGAAGGCAATTCAAGCCAGTCATTATGAACGGAACGATGATCGTATTGGGCATAGGAATGGGTACAAGAGCAGAAAGATCCGGACTCGAGTCGGCGAAATTCCCATCGAGATCCCACAGGTCCGTGGGATGGAATTCTATCCTGGCAGCATTGAAAAGGGGTGCCGCAGCGAAAGAGCCCTGAAAATGGCCATAGCTCAGATGTACATCCAAGGCGTATCAACTCGCAGAGTGACCAAAATAGTAGAACAGCTCTGCGGCTTCGAAGTTTCCCAATCGCAGGTTTCAGAAGCGGCAGCTCTCCTTGATGAAGAGATCACCAAATGGCGTAATCGTCCTCTGGGAGCTTTTCCTTATCTTGTCGTTGACGCCACTTATGAGAAGGCTCGAGTGAATAGAACTGTTGTTTCTGCAGCCGTTCTAATTGCCTATGGTGTTGATAATAATGGGATGAGACGAGTATTGGGTATTTCTACAGAACTCAGTGAGGCCGATGTACACTGGAGAGGTTTTCTTTCCGGTCTGGTAGATCGGGGGCTCCATGGCGTGAAGATGATAACTTCCGATGCTCATAGCGGCCTGAGATCAGCAATAGAATCGGTTTTTCCAACAGTTCCCTGGCAGCGGTGCCAGTTCCATCTGCAACAGAATGCGGGACATCATGTGCCAAAGAAAAGTATGGATAAAGAGGTCGCGGAGGATATAAGAACCATTTTTAACGCTCCCAATGGAGAGGAGGCTAACCGTTTTCTTTCTATGGCGGTGAAGAAGTATGAGAAAACTGCGCCAGAACTAAGCAGTTGGATGGATCAGAATGTTCCTGAAGCGCTCACGATCTTTAAAATGCCAAAGTCACATTGGAGAAGGTTAAGGACTTCAAATCTGGCAGAACGTCAGATGAGGGAAATTAAAAGAAGAACGAAGGTGGCTATGATATTTCCAAATAAGGAATCTGTCGATAGATTGGTTTCCGCTCTGTTAATGGAAATAGATGAACAATGGTTCACAGGTAAGCGGTATTTAAATATGGAGACTGATTAACTTTTTTGATTTTACAGACAAAGGGGTTGCTCTATCATCTAAGATAACTTACAAGGATAAAATTGATGAATGGCTTTATCCCGAAACCTATATGGTAAAGTATATTTGTGGTAACGGAATCATCCGGGTAGGTAAGGATGGAGCTATCTTTGTCGGATCGGCTTTGAAAGGGAAAAAAGTTGGATTGGAACCGCTGGGGAATGAAATTTACATGTATTGGACATCACATAGTGTTCAAATATCCACCTACTTCTCTTACACCCTTTTGATGTAATCATACTCAAGTATATCATAGATTTTAAGCTCATGTTCATTTAAATAACCAAGCAGAAATTCCCTAAACCAGACCCTGTATATTCCTTCTCCAATATCTTCAAAACCAAGCTGTTTTTCCTTGAAAGCTGTTCCCACAAAAATGCTGTCATCCTTACCTACCCTAATGATTCCATTCTTGCAAATATTCCTAACCTTATATTCTGCGGGATAGACCCAAGGCTCTATTTTCTTAGGATAAGGACGTTTGGACTTCGCATAAACTGAAGAAGGCGTTACCATCCCCAGAGACTCATGAGGACGCTCTGTATTGTATTCCCTGGCAAACTTGTTAAACTTTATCTGCTGACTTCGAAGACTGATTCCGGGCTCTTTACAGGCTTCTGCTTTCAATATCCGGTGCATCCTTTCATGTTTTCCATTTTGCTGCGGGGAAGCAGGATCACTGAACACGGGAAGGATTCCTAATTCCATCAGCCAGACTGAGAATTGCGTATAACGCCCCAGGGCACGGACGTTGGCAAAGGGGGAACCATTGTCGGTATGCAACTGTTCAGGGAGTCCATATTCTTTAAAGACAGTTTCAAAAACTGGCTGAGACTGCTCATAATTGGGCCGGGAGAGGCCTTTTATCTTAATGATGAAGCGACTGAAGGTATCGCAGATAGTCAAAGGGTAGCAATATTTATTATCCTTGGTTTTGAATTCTCCCTTATAATCAGCACTCCAGATTTCATTACAATCATTGGCTATAAACTTAGGATAGCGCCTCTCTACACGTACATGACGCTTTCTCTCCGGAATAAGATTATTCCGCTTAAGGATAATGGAAATGGTTGATTGAGCGGGAATCCGATTATAGATTCCATCTTGGTCCAAACGCCAGCGAATCTTCTTCGCTCCCCACGAGGAATGCTCCTTCCTGATCTCAATAATCCTTTTAACAATCTCTTCTGGTACTTTGTTCGGGGAATGGTGGGGAGCGCGAGATTGAGGCTCCAGTCCCTCCATTCCTGATGTCTGAAACCTTTTTACATACTTATAGCCAGTTGTTCGACTGATCTTGAAGTCCTGACACAGGCCGGTGAACGTATAACGCTTGGAACTCCAGAGCAGAATAAATTCCTTCTTCTGATCCATAACCGTTCTCTCCATTAATGGCATGTCTGTTCTCCTAATATAAAACATTCATACCCAAAATTGTAATTTATTTACTCTGATATTTGTTCACGATGTATACGGCTCATACCACAGACTCTATTACCGTGATTTTCTTTTGGGATATATAGATTGGAATAATTATAAGGCGTATGATATTAATGACAGAAGCTATGGATCAGAACTGTATACCAAGTCCTAATCTATCTGTAGGGGAAGTCTCGTTTACACATCGGGTCGAAGAGATGAATGTAAAAAAATGTAAACAAATAAGAGAATGATATTGCATAATCCTATTAATTCATTCGGAGGGAATCATGGATAATTTTCAAGAAGGTTACTTGTTATTAGATGCAAAATTTGGTGGTGGTAAAGATAATATTATATCAGTCGCTACAATTGCGGTACAGCCGAGTGAAAATGGTGCTATTCTTCCATCCGTTAGGGCTCTGGATGCTCTCTATGATAATGGTTGTTTCTATATATCTACTAATGCAAAATCAAATAAAATGAAGCAAATAGAAAATAATCCAGAAGTATCTATATGTTCCGCATCAGAAATGTTTACAGCTAGTGGAATAGGTAAAAATCTTGGTTGGGTTTTAGATCCAAAAAATTCAGAAATTAGAGGTAAGCTAAGAAGTGCATTTGCTGCATGGTATGATTTAGCGAATAATGAGAATGATAAAAATTGTTGTATTTTAGAAATTAAACTAGTAAAAGGGATTCTAAATATTAATCATTGGGAAAAGTTATATCATATGGATTTTATTAATAAACTTGAGATGATAGATGGTGGAATAAATTAGGATAAGAATTTTTTATAACATAGTAATGAAAGAGTAAGAAAAAAGCATCTAACAACTTGTTCAACTTGATAATTCCTTTTGTCATGCTTTTGGCATGCGCAAAAAGGGTATAAGCCGTATACATGGTGAACAAATACGCAATAATGATTTGCGAATTCCCTCTACGTACAATTCCCTTTTAAATGATCAATCCGTCTATACAGCAGGCTTCCGGGAAATGGCATGAACCATTTCCCGGAAGCCTGCTGTATAGATTCGCCGCTGGATATGAAGGGCGGATATAAATGAGTTCTACACGGAAGATTTACCGGTTCCTTTTTTTTCCTTCCACAGAAAGAAAATCATTAAGGGTAAACTGTTTTTTGAGAACCGTTTCGCCCTCTTTAAGAATGTAGTAATCAGCTGTTACACCATAAATTTCCGCTTCCTTTTCCGTTTCTCCTTTACCTTCTATCGTTACTTTTGTGCCGATTTTCAAACTGTTAACCAGAATCTTATTCAACGTGTCAGAAACGTATCCTTCGATTATTTTTAATTCTTCAAAGGTAAAGTCTGAAAGAACTGCCTTAATATCATCCACTCTGTTTTTCGCCATGGTATTACTCCTTATAATTATCTTAACAACTAGATTTGATTTGTCAAACTTTTTTTACAGGGATAGATGATTTCTTTTCATTTTCTTAATCCCCTTTCCAGGGAAGGGGAGAGGAAAAAAACGATTATCTATCGGCAGAAAGAGTTAAGAATGATTGTCAGATCTTCTCTGATCTTATTTACAAGATCATAACTTCCGTCCATAAGGCACCAGTCGAAAAGAATCCCCCGACCGCTTCTGACAAGCAGGTTCGTGAGGGTTTCCCTGTCAATTCCTTCGTAGAAGTCTCCCTTTTCCAGTCCTGCGGAAATCACGTCTTGCAAATGACTGTAAATAGGGCGGTCCCTTTGAATGGCATATTTTTTATGGCTGGTTAGAAGATGAACGTAGCTCTGGGCCGTCATTTCCCAGCCTAGTTCCTGCATGACACGTCCGGCTTCTTCAAAAAGACAGAGGATGTTCTCCCTGGTGCTTCTGTTGAAATCCAGAAGGGAAATGGAATTTTCCCAGAGATAATCAAGCTGTTCATGGGCCGTATTGATAATCTCTTCCTTCGATTTGAAGTGATAGTAAAAACTGCCTATGGAAATATCCGCCTTCTGGCAGATCTCTCTTATGGACACATCCTTATAACCTCTTTCTCTGAACAGTGAAATGGCAACTCGGGTGATTTTCAGTTTTGTTTCGATGGATTTTATCTGCTTTGTTTCTTTCTTATCCATAATGACTCTCCGCAGATAGTAAAGGATTATACTCTGTTATGCAATAAAACAAAATTTCGCAAATATAGATATTATTTTATTGATTTAAATGGAAACCTGTGCAATAATAAAACTGAACAATGTTCGGTTTTGGAGGATTTATGAATCAGTACAAAATAATTGAAATCAAAAAAAGTATCTACGAAAGCAATGATGTGAAGGCAGAGGCTCTGAAGACAAAGCTAAAAGAGCAGGGGATTTTTCTTATGAATCTCATGTCTTCCCCCGGGTCGGGAAAGACGACGACGGTCATGAGAACAATAGAAGCTCTCAAGGATTCATTTCGAATAGGTGTTCTGGAAGCGGATCTTGATTCCGATGTGGATGCCGCAACGGTTTCCCGATCGGGTGCAAAGGTCATACAGCTTCATACGGGAGGGATGTGCCACCTGGACGCCGGCATGACCGAACAGGGACTGGACGGGCTGGGGTTGGATGATGTCGATTTTGTTATCCTCGAGAATGTGGGAAATCTTATCTGTCCGGCGGAATTCGACACGGGGGCGACCCTGAATACCATGATCCTCAGCGTACCTGAAGGTGATGATAAGCCCCTCAAGTACCCGACCATGTTCTCCAAAGTGGATGTTCTGATTGTGAATAAGATAGATGCGGCGGATTTTTTTGACTTTGATCTCCAAGCCGTCAGGGAACGGGTGGAAAAGCTCAATCCCGGAATCAAGGTTTTTCCCCTATCGGCAAAGACAGGGGAAGGGGTGAAAGAGTGGACCGATTGGCTTAAGAACGAAGTTCTGAACGGGAAGGAGAATTAGAGAATGAATATATTTGCTGATCTTGAAGCTGAGAAGAATGATCTGACGGGCATGTGGTTTCCCGAAGGATATGAGTGTAAATATAACGAGAAAGTACTGTTTCTGGCCAATATCATCGGCAACAGAAAAAGCGCCAGGGATTCATATAAGTGGGAAGATCCGGAATATGTAATCCTGGAAGCTGGGATCGACGATGAGATGGCCGAGGTCGGTTTGGGACTGAAGCTTTACGATAAGCAGACCGCTGCGGATATAGCGAAAAAAGTGAATAAACCGGTGGATTACTGCCATGAGCAGCTGATGAAACTGGCCGTCTACGGAGCCTGTTTCGTTATTACCGAAGAGGGGGAGGATGTCTTCTGGGCCGAAACGTGGATACCCGGCGCCATGGAAGTTATCGTCAATAATCTCGAAAATGTGAAGAAATACCCGATCGTCGCCTATGCCATGGAGGCTTACGGCCGTGTGCGGGGAGGCAAAAGCTCGGGCGCCTTCAAGCCCGGAGTCGGACTCATGCGTGTCATCCCTATCGAAACGGCCATCGATGGTAACAGTCACAGTGTCTCCTATGAGGAGATTTCGAAATACCTTAATGAGAATGATGTCTTTACCGTGACAGCATGTTCCTGCCGAACCGACAGGGAAGCCATGGGGGAGGGATGCGGTCATTTGAAGGAAGATATGTGCATTCAGATGGGCCATGCCGCTGAATTTTATATCAAGACCGGAAGGGGTCGGCAGATAACCCGGGAAGAGGCTTTTGAGATCATCAGGAAGGCCGAAGAGAACGGTCTGATGCATCAGATTCCCAATCTGGACGGAAGCGGAAAAACCCATGCCATCTGTAACTGCTGCGGCTGCGGCTGTCTCTCTTTGCGGTCTGCCGCCATGTTTAAAAACACCGATATGGTCCGGTCGAACTATGTGGCCCGGGTGAATCCCGACAATTGTGTGGCCTGCGGACAGTGCGTGGAAAACTGTCCTGTGAACGCCCTTCAGCTGGGGCAGAAGCTCTGCTCCTCAAAGGATGTGGTAACCGATATCACGACCAGGGATACACCCCGTGACCTGAAATGGACCGAGGATTTCTGGAATCCCGAGTATCGGACAAATCGGAAGAATGTCGTGGAAACGGGAACGGCGCCCTGCAAAACTGCCTGTCCCGCCCATATCGCAGTACAGGGCTATATCAAGCTGGCGGCCCAGGGCCGTTACCGGGAAGCCCTTGAGTTGATCAAACACGAAAATCCCCTGCCGGCAATCTGCGGAAGAATCTGCAACCGCCGCTGTGAAGATGCCTGTACAAGAGGAGATATTGACGCTCCCCTTGCCATTGACGAAATAAAAAAGTTTATTTCCGAGATAGAACTAGACAAGAACTGCCGCTTTATTCCCGAAAAACGCCATGATTACAGCGATAAGAAAATCGCTATCATCGGTTCCGGACCGGCCGGTCTCTCCTGTGCCTATTATCTTTCCCTTGACGGATATAGTGTTACGGTTTTCGAAAAAGAGAGCCGTCTGGGAGGAATGCTGACTCTGGGACTTCCTAATTTCCGTCTGGAAAAGGATGTGGTGGAAGCAGAGATCGATATAATCCGGGAGATGGGCGTTGAGTTCAAAACGGGCGTGGAAGTCGGCCGGGATATCACTCTCGATGAACTGCGTGTCCTGGGGTATGATGCGTTTTACGTGGCCATCGGTGCCCAGGGCGGCCGGATGATCGGTGTGGAAGGGGAAGAAGCCGAAGGTGTCATGTCGGGAATTGAGTTCCTGCGCCTTATTAATCAGGATCAGACCAGAAAGCTTACCGGTAATACCGTCGTGATAGGCGGAGGCAATGTGGCGATCGATGTCTCCCGGACGGCCGTTAGGGCCGGTGAGGGCGAAGTATTCCAGTTTTGTCTGGAATCGCGGGAGCAGATGCCCGCCCTGGAGGAGGAGATAGCCGAAGCCGAGGAGGAGGGCATCTCTATCAATAACAGCTGGGGCCCCAAAAGGATTATTACGGAGAACGGCAAAGTAAAGACCGTTGAGTTCAAAAAGTGTCTTTCCGTTTTTGACGGGGAAGGAAGATTCAATCCCCGGTATGATGAAGAAGACATATTGAGGGTAGATGCGGATAATGTCCTGCTCTCCGTAGGACAGTCCATTGTCCTGGGCAACCTTCTGGAAGGAACCGCCGTGGAGACAAGACCGAATGGTGCTGTCATCGCCGATGATTTTACATTCCAGACCGGTGAGAAGGATATTTTTGCCGGGGGCGATGTCTATTCCGGTCCCCGCTTCGCCATCGATGCCATAGCCGCGGGAAAACAGGCCGCCATATCCATTCACCGTTTTGTCCAGCCCGGACAGAGCCTGGTTAACGGCCGTGATCGCCGTGTCTACAAGGAGCTTGATAAATCCGCCGCCGTCATTGAGAACTATGACAACACTCCCCGGCAGCTTCCTGCCCTAAAGGGAGAGGAGAAGGAGCATACATCTCATTTCCGTGATGTCCGGGGCGTGTTCACCGAGGAGCAGCTGAAAAAGGAGACCGAACGCTGTCTCGGCTGCGGCGCCACTATCGTGGACTCCTATATGTGTGTCGGCTGCGGCCAGTGTACGACCAAATGTAAATTCGACGCCATTTCTCTGGAACGTGTTTATGACGGGGAAGGGGTGGAATATTTCGATCTGAAGCCGGCTGTGATGAAGCAGATGCTGAAGCGCCAGGGAAAAATCGCCCTGAGAAAGGTAAAAACTGCCTTCAAAGGGGACCGAAAATCCGCCGGAAACGGAGTATCCTGAAATTATGCATGAACTGGGAATTGTCATGTACATTGCAGAGACCGTCCAGGAATTGATGCAGGAGGAGAAGCTCACCGACGTAAGGAAAATTGTCCTTCAGGTCGGTGAACTTTCCTCCGTCATTCCGGGATATCTCCGGGAGTGCTACCCGGCGGCCGTGGACGGGACGGTCCTTGAGAATACAGCGTTGGAAATAGAAATTATTCCGGCGAACGGTAAATGCAGGGACTGCGGAGAAGTTTATAATGTGGTCGAAAAGAAACGAATCTGCCCCCAATGCGGAGCTGATCACTGGGAACTGCTCAGCGGGAAGGAATTCAATCTGAAGGAGATACTGGCCTTCTGAATCGGGGAGGCTGTGATCAGGACAATTCCGCCGCCGTGTAGAACCAGTCCCGATCGACAGTCCTCCATTTTGTAAAACCGTATTCAGCGAATTTTATTCGGAAAAAATCGTCCCCCGGCAGGATATCCTCCGAAACGGCCCGGTGCTTTTTATGATGAAGATTCAATGACCTCCGGTCCATGGAGTGGGCGATAATCAGCATTCCCCCCTTTTTCAGGTACCGGGCGGAATTTTTGAAAACCGGCTCAAAATCATCAAAATGGGGAAAGGTATTGTAGATAACGATCTTATCTATGTCATGGTTGAAATCGAGAGGTTCAAGATAGGATTGGTGAAAGATCTTCAGAGAAGGGAATTTCCCCCTCAAAATATCAACCATGGCGCCGCATTGTTCAACCGAGTAGAGATGGGAGATACCCGCCCGGAGATAATAGGGTATGGCAATGCCCGAACCGGAACCGACATCAATAATTTTGTTTGTACTATATAAAGGGTATAATCGAAATATTCTCTCCAGCGCGATGTAATCGGATGTGCGGATTCTGGAATCCCAAATGGGGGCCTTCTGTTCAAAAAACAATTCCTTTGAGCCTGATGATATTTTGTTTACTTCTAACGTCTTCATAATCTGTGTGTTGCCTAAAACCATATTGTATAATTATATGGAGGTTTTTATCATACCGTAATTGTTCCGGATTTGCAATAGTCTCAGACAGAAAGAACGTTCGGATTTTTCCTGTTCTCTCATGTCTTTTCTCTCTCCCTTCCAAAAATTGGAAAGGATTGTATGACGCTCTAGTATTTGTCATAAATAAAGAATTTAATGATTTCCTTCTCGCACCGGCAGACCTTCGGCTTATAGGAATCGTCTTGTCTCGAATCCTCTTTTTACCCATTATCAATTAACAATATGGTCAGAATGACTAGAACGTGATAAATTGATAAGGTTCTGAGGAGATGAAGTAATGGAAGCCCTACTGAAAAAAGCTTTAGTCTTGTTTTTTTGTCTAATGGCCCTGTCCCTGTTTGCCAATACGGATGATATCCTTGACGGGATTTACGGGGAGAAAGAGATACCCCTTCTTCAGGGGACTTGGCTGGTCCTGGCGGGAGCCGGAGTGATAGACGAGTCGACCGACGCGTCGGCGGCCATGGGATACCTGGAGGAGAAGGGATGGGACGCCGATTCCGTTTTAACCCGGGGAAAATTTTCCCTGCTGTTGATGGATAATTTTTCACTCCCCCGGGGAGTGATTTACAGACTGACCGGCTGGGAACACTACGCCCTGAGGGATCTTCTTTATCTGAATATTCTTTCCGGAACGGCCGATGGGAACAGTCCCGTTTCGGGGTTCGATCTCATCGGCGGCCTGACAAATGTTCTGGAGGAGTTCTGACATGAAAAAAATACTTATCCTTTCCCTTTTCATTCTTCTTCCCATGGCGGTGTTTTCCGAAAGCAGAGTTTATGGTACGGTGGAACACTACTTCAATGGCGGAAACAGAGACGCCAGCAATCCCTATAATTTCACAAGCTTTGAGCTGGGTGTCGACAGTGACCTTTCGGCGGATCTTTCCTTTCATACCATGGTAGAGGCAGAAATGACCTGGGTTTTCGATGAAGGTGATTCCCCGGCCGCGGCCAACCTAGCTCTATACGGCTTCAGGTACCATAATTCCTCCCTGACGGTGGATCTGGGCAGGGTTAATTTTCAGGATTCCACCGGTTATATCCTTGACCTGAATCTGGACGGTATGAAAATCAACTATGCCCTTACCGATACTCTCTCTCTGAGAGGAGGAGCCGGATACAGCGGTATGACCTTTGATCACGCCACCGATCTTGTTAAAACAGAAAATGAGTCCCTCGAAGATGATTTCCTTTCCCCCGAAAGACTTATCGGTTTCCTGAAAGGAACATACCGCAATGAGGCGGGGTGGGAGGTTAACGCCCACTTCCTCGGTCAGACGAATTTCAACGGCAGCGACGATCCGCTCCTGCTCTGGTATGCGGGAGCCTATGCTTCCAAAGCGGCGGGTGATTTTCTCATGAGCCTGGATTATACCTATTCCGGCGGGAAAACGAGCACCGTCTATCTGGGCGACGTTTATGAAAATGACATGACCGGTCATCTGCTCTACGGGGAGATCGGTTATTACCCCAACAGCCTTCGTAATAGGGGCGTTCGTTTCGTCCTCTCCGGATTGTATACGAGCGGAGACAGTTACGACGTGCGGGAAGAGAACAGTCCCGGAGCCGTTTCTACGGTAGAACCGGACGGAAAAAGCTCTCTTTTCATACCCATCAGCCGGACCCTTATCGGCAGTCAGCTGGGAGAGCAGGCGGGAAACCTGGCTTTCGGAAGGATTGAAGGGGGATTTGTCCCCCTGAAGGGACGTTTTGATGAGAATCTGGTGGGGTTTACTCTGGGCTCTTCCGTGTATATGAGAACGGCCAACGGACCGATTCAGGCCTACGGTCTGAACAGTCTCTCCGACTCTTCCTATCTGGGGACGGAGATTAACGGAGAAGTGATATTCCGTCCTTTTTCCGATCTCGGCCTGTCTATCGATAATCAGATCTTCCTCCCCGACACCTCGTCCGACGGTGCTTTCGCCGGATCGAGGGACGATCTGGAGTATGCCCTGGAAGTGGTTCTTTCCCTTTCTATATAAGGAGTTTCCTATGAAAAGCAGATTATTATTCTTTTTTATATTATTGATGATACCTTCCCTATTTTTGACTGCGCAGGAAGCCGTTCTGGCACGGGTCTCGGGACAGGTGAAAGTTTCCGTCGATTCCGTCACCTGGACCGCGGGAGAGCAGGGAACGGTCCTCGAACCGGGTACGGTCATTTCCACCGGATTCAAATCCACCGCCCTTATTAAGACTGCCGACGCCGAGATCGAGGTGTCCCAGCTTACCCGCTTGACCCTTGAGGAGCTGACCGAGAGGAACAATACAATCCATACGACCCTTTTTCTGAACGGCGGACGCATCAATACCGAGGTCTCCCGGGAGAAAGTGCGCCATGATTTTACCGTCCGCAGTCCCGTCGCCACCGCTTCGGTGCGGGGTACGGGATTCTCCTTCGACGGGAGAAATCTTGCCGTACGCCATGGCTCGGTTCTGATTCAGTCGGGAGGGAGATCGGTTCTGACCTACCGGGGGGACCGGGTCTCCGTTTCGGGTAGCGGCATGCCCGAAAGCCGGGGAAGCGCTATGAAAAGACAGACGGAAGTCACCGCCTTGCTGACCCTGGCCGAAGGGGAAGAGGACGAGACCCCGGTTACGGACGGATCGCCGGCCCGGGAAAACCTGGCCGATGAGATCAGCAGTGAGCTGGCCGATCTTACCATCACCGTTCAATAGGAGGCATACTATGAAAATGAAAATATCCCTTGCGTTGACAATACTGTCCTTTCTCCTGCTTTTCGCCGGCTGTGAAATGGAGCCCACGGAAAGAACGGGGACCGTCGAGATTAATGTCTCCCGGCCGGAAAGGCTTTCCGGGACATCGGAATCTCCCTCCAGAGTTATCTCCAGGACAGCCCAGAGTCTGGTCGTCATCGCCTATCCTTCCTATGAAGACAATCTCCCTCTGGAAATATATAGCTTTTCCGATTCCTGGGAAGCCGTTGATGCGGTGCTGGCCAATCCCCAGGCAAAAAGCCTTATCCTTGATCTTTCCGCCGACGATACGGCCCAACTGAGCGGTCTGGAACCGGGGGACTGGACGTTCATCATTCTCTCCTATCCCCTGGTCAAGACAGAAGAGGATCTGAGCAGCTCCGAAACTCTGGATGCCGGTTCCAGCACCTCCTTCTTCATAGGGAAGAACATTGAAATCCAGGGCGGTTACAACCATATCGATGCCGCTTTGGATCCGAGTGATTATCAGGAGGTTGACAGTTCGTCCGATCCCTATGGCTACTACTACGGAAATACCTCTCTCTCTCCCGGAGTATCCGGTTTTTTTATATTCACCGGTATGACCACGGGTGAATATAAAATCCAGGATGGAAATTTCGGATATCCGGCGGGGACGGAGATCTATTTCTATGATGATAAGAGCAGGCCGATTCCCTATGTGTATGCCATTGATATCACGACTGAGTCGTACTTCTGGACTATGAATATTCCGGCGGGCAGCGAATCTCTTATCATTGAGATTTATAATCCCGATTTAAATCTGATCATTAACGTGGATCGTTCCCAACTGGGGAACTGGCCCTATAATATATTGACCATAACGGACGGAACCGTATAAGGGGTAAATATTTCCATGGAATTACGGAAAATCAGCTGGTACCTTTACCCCCTGGCGGGATTTCTTCTTATTTTCGCCTTTTCCCAGACCCGGGCTTTTCAGTTCATGGAGTATCGTATTTTCGACCAGGCCCTGAGAGTTCTGCCCGCTCCCGCCGAGGACGAAAGAATTCTCCTGTTGGAAATTGACGACCCCTCCATCGCCGAGGCGGGAACCTATCCCCTGGGACGGGACATGATCGCCGACGGCACCGTTTTCTTCTGGGAAAACGGGACGGATTACGCCGTTTTCGATTCGGACTACATCGATATCAGCCCCCGGGGTGTGGACGAACGGTATCTGAGGGATACCATGCCCTATGAGGTCAGTTCAGCCGTGGGTGAGGTGGAGTCCTTCGGTACCGGCCTGGTGGACGCGTTCCTTTCCGGTCAGATTCCCCCCGAAGCGGCCGGCGACTATCTGGAGCAGTACCGTGAGTACTCCCGGTCCATGGAAGACCGCATCCTGGAGAGGATGGACCAGGTCGTGATGGATAAGGACGCCTACTTCGGAGAACGGCTGGCCCTGTACGGCAGGGGGATCATCTCCCTGGGGATCCTGGACGATGTGGATCCCTATGTGACCGACGACCGGCGGGAGGCGGGGAAACCATTTGCCCTTTCCCCTGTGGATGACAGGGGATGCCCCGTTGAAACCGCCCTGGACATCAGGCCTTCCATCTCCCCGATCAGCAGCCGTGCCCTGGCCCTGGGATTCACCCGGGTGAATATCGATGAAGACGGCGTCCGCCGGCGCATCAACCTTTTGTACCGCTGGAAGGATTTCTATTTTCCCCAGCTGGGATTCGCCCTGATCTCCGAACTCCTTCAGCCGGAATCCTATATTCTGACTGACAGAAGCATTATCCTGGAGGGGATGACCGGCCCGGCGGCGGGAGAGAGAACTTTTCTGACCATTCCCGTGGACGGGGAGGGGAAGATGCTCATAAACTGGCCCCATGCCACTTTTCGGGAGAGCTTCCGCCATCTTTCATTTTATAAACTGATTGTCCATGATATTTATGCCGACAGCCTTATGCGTAATCTGGAACAGCTGGAATCCTGGGGCCTTCTGGGAATGTACGGGGGGGACAATCCCCTGGATCTACTGCGCTATTCACGGGACTATCTGGAGGGGGCCCTCGCCGGTGACGAATCGGCCGAAGGGGAGGAGTACCGGTCCATCCGCGATGCGGCCTACCGGGCCGTTGCCGATCTGGCCTCCGGTGATTTCGAGACGGCGGCTCTGGATGAGATCGATTACTATCTGGGACTGCCCGATTTTCCCGAAGCCCAGAAAGGGGCGCTCGAGGATATGAGAGACGCCCTTCCCCTCCTGATGGATAATCTGGAAGAGCTGTCGGTGGAGATCATGGAGCTGCGGGAGGAAATTCATCAATCTCTCAGCAATTCCTATGTCATTATGGGGTACACGGGAGAATCCACCGAAGATATCGGGGTGACTCCCTTCGAGAATCAGTATATGAATATGGGCCTTCACGGAGCGGTCGTCAATACGGTGCTCCAGGGGGATTTCCTCGAAGAGGCTCCTTTCGGGATGACCGCCTTTCTCGCTTTTGTACTGACGGCAATCATTACGGTCATGCTGCGCCGGAGCAGTCCCGCCCGTTCCATTTACACCGCTTCGTCCCTGGCCCTTATCAGCATCGCCGCCCTGCTGATCTTTTTCCGTCTGACCGGTATCTGGCCGGGATTTCTCATGCCCCTTTTGAGTCTGTTCGTTACGTCCCTCATTGTGATCATCGTCAAGTTCGTCTACGAGAACCGGGAGAAGGGTTTTATTAAAAACGCCTTCGGCCAGTATATGTCCACGGAGGTGATTAATTCTATTCTGCGCGATCCCTCCATGCTGCGCCTGGGAGGGGAAGAGAAGGAGCTGACCGCCGTCTTTACCGATGTGAAAGGGTTTTCCACCATTTCGGAGCAGTTGACTCCCCAGCAGCTGGTCGTGCTCCTGAACCGCTACCTGACCACATTCAGCGATATCATTCTGGAGCATAGGGGAACGATTGACAAGTTTGAAGGGGATGCGATCATTGCCTTCTTCGGAGCCCCGGCTAATCTGGAGCATCATGCCCGCGCCGCCGTACTGAGCGCCTTGGACATGAAGAAGGCCGAAAAGTGGCTTAACGTGGAATTTACCGGAGATTCGGGCCTTTCTCCCCAGCCCCTGCTGACCCGAATAGGCATGAATACGGGTCCCATGGTGGTAGGCAATATGGGAACGACCCAGAAAATGGATTATACCATCATGGGAAACGCCGTGAACCTGGCCGCCCGGCTGGAAGGGGTGAACAAGCAGTACGGAACCTGGACTCTCTGCTCCCACTATACCTATGACATGGTCAGAGACGACGTGGTGGCACGCCCTCTGGATAAAGTCAGGGTTGTGGGCATCAAGGAACCGGTACAGCTCTATGAACTCTGGGAGGAATCGGCCCTGTCCACTCCTGAAATGCGGGAGCAGCTGGCTTTTTTTGAACGGGCCATGACGCTATTCAACGGGAGGAGCTGGCAAGAGGCGGAAAAGCTTTTCCGAGAGTATGAGTCCCTGTTCCCCGATGATAAAACCGCTTCCGTTTATATTAAACGCTGTGTCCAATATCAGAAAAATCCCCCCCGGGACAACTGGGACGGGGTCTATAATCTGACCGAAAAATAACGGTTTTCCTCCCATGCTCCCCGGTCCGTCAGTGAAGGGACCGGGGGGAAAGGAAGATTTTCATTGACAGTTCCGCCTGAGGGGGAGTAGCATATTACCATGCGTGAACGGTAACGCTGAAGTGCATGTATGATCTGCCGCGATTTGTAACTATTTCAGGGGGGATTATGAATAATCTGTTTGAAGAGGCCAGCCCCGAATCGCAGGGAGTCTCTTCTCTGGCTGTCAAAGGCTTGCTCGATGCCTGTGAAGAGAGGGGAATAGAACTGAACAGCCTTATGGTTATCCGCCATGGCTGCAAAATCGCCGAGGGCTGGTATAAGCCTTACGGTCCGGAAATTCCCCATGCCATGCACTCTTTCACCAAATCGGTCAGCGCCATGGCAATGGGGATTGCCGAGGAAGAAGGTTTCCTTTCACTGAATGATAGGGTTATCTCCTATTTCCCCGATAAACTGCCTCTCCATGTCAGTGAGAACCTGAAGGAGATGACTATCGAACATCTTCTTACCATGACCTGCGGCCACGAGGGGGAAACGCAGAGCTTTATGGGAAAAGACGGTACTGATTATGCCCGATGTTTTCTGGAACAGGATGTAACCTATAAACCGGGGACCCATTTCGCCTACAATACCCTGGGATCGGATATGCTGGGCCTTATTCTTGTTAAGGCGACAGGACTCCAGATGACCGAATTCCTGAAACCCCGACTTTTTGATCCCCTGGGCATAAGCGGCTATTCCTGCACCCGTACCCATGAGGGGTTCGAGCATACCGGCGGCGGCCTTTTCCTCCGTACGGAAGATATGGCCCGGCTGGGACAGCTCTATCTGGACAGGGGAAAATGGAACGGCCGGCAGCTGGTGCCCGAAGCCTTTGTTGACTCCGCCACCAGATCCCACATCAGGCAGGAGAGAAATGAATGGAATAAGGGAGAGGAACTTTTTGCCGGATACGGCTATCAGTTATGGCTTAACACTATTCCGAATAGTTACCGCTTCGATGGATTCTACGGTCAGCTGGCCCTTGTTCTGCCCGATCAGGATATGGTAGTCGCCCTGACATCGTCAACCATGCGTATCGATACCTTGCTTACCCTGGTATGGGACTGCCTGCTGCCGTCAATCTCCGATTGCCCCCTGCCCGCAGATGAAAAGGCCGAGAGGGCATTAAGGGAAAAACTGGGACATCTTGAAATTATCTTTACCCGGTCCCGGAAAAGATCGGCACGGGAAAAGGAGATCGGCGGTAAAAAAATTATCTTCCCCCATAACGACTATTCCATGATTCCCGAAAACCGTGTCTGGCTACTGGAGCGGGAAGGCGTCCCGAGCCGGGGGATAGAAGAGTGTTCCTTTGTATTTGACGGGGAAACGTGCCGCATGACATTTCGTGAAAACGGGAAGGAAACCGTCCTGCCTCTGGGTATGGAAGGAGTGCCGCTTGAGGGTGTGCTGAACACTCCCGGGCTTGAACGCCATATCCTGGCGCTGGGAACATGGCTGAACGATGCTGTCCTGCAGGTGGAATGGCGCCATTACATGTCGGCCAATCACCGTTATATTCAGTTTGATTTTTCCGGGGAAGAGCCCCTGGTGACCTTCAGCGAGACACCTAACGATATCGACAGGGGAACGGATTTTCTCTATCGGCCCCGTAAAACGTTCCTGTGCTCCCTGGCGGTCAAGGGACGCGTGGGATAGGGAATATAAATATGATCCAGGAGGGATTTTATGAAAACATACAAGGATATAGTCTACAAAAAAACCGAGACGAGGGATCTTTGCCTTGATCTCTATCTGCCCGAGGACGCCGACCCGCCCCTGATTCTGTGGATCCACGGAGGAGGCTGGCGGGACCTGAACAAGGAGTGGTGCCTCGTCATGCCCCAGCTCGACAAGGGGTATGCGATCTGCAGTGTGGATTACCGCTATACCGACGAGGAGGTTTTTCCCGCCCAGATGCATGATTTGAAGGACGCCCTGGCCTTCCTGAAGGAAAAAGCTTCTGAATACGGCTATGATTCGTCCCGTATCGCCGTATCGGGAGACTCCGCCGGCGGTCATCTGGCCGAGATGATGGGAGTGTCGGCAGGGAATAAAAACTGGGAAAAAGGGGAGGGCGATTACAGCGTTCAGGCGGTGGTGGATTTTTCCGGCGCCGTAAGAATTGAAAACCCCGAGCATGGGGACTGCTTTTCCCAGCTTGTCGGTGCCCCTATGGGGACGAAAACCTATGCTCAGAACGCGGCCATAGCCCGTCCGGTCCACTATATCGACGGCTCGGAACCTCCCTTCCTTATTCTTCACGGCTCGGCCGATCCGGTGGTATCCCAGGATGATCCCCGTACCCTCAGGAATGCCCTGGAACAGGCGGGCGTGCCGGTTCATATGTATCTGGTGCCCGGGGGAGACCATGGGCTTTCGGGAAATATCGTCGATGGCGTGATCGGCGAATTTCTGGATTACTATCTCAAAGGGATAACAACCGTGATCACGCCGGAGCTGCAGCCCTGTCATGACAGGACGGTGCCCCTGACGGAGAGATATATCAGATAGGCGAACGGGACAAAACAGAAAGATAAGAATATAATAAACCGCCATGGACAGTTCTCGCATCAAGGAAATACGATTTTCCTTTATAGCTTTTTTCTTTTCCCTTCTCTTCTCTTTTCTCATTCGCTTTCTCTATCTCTGGGGAACCCCCCTCTGGTTTAATACGTTCCCCCATGCCTCCGCCCATCGGTTTCTGCTGGCTTTAAGCCTCTATTTTCTCTGCTGCGCGGTTTTCTTTTTTCTTCAGCTGGTCCGGGAAATCGGAGAAGAAAAAAAACGCTTCCGGGAAATCTTTTTCCCCTCCTTTCTTCCTGCGGTGCTCTTTGCGGTTCTCGTTCTGTCCGGAATGTCACTTCAGGGTTTGCAGAGATTTGCGGGGATGGCCGATACGGCCTTCTGGTTTATCGTGGCGGTAACCTTATTCTCCCTGCGAAGAAAAACTCCTTCCCGGCCGATGGGGAAAATCATGACCCTGTGGCTTGCCTCCGCCGGGATTCACTTCATTCTGGAAATCCTTTCCCTTCTCTTCCTTATACCCGGCCTTCCGGCGATCACCCTGCAGTTTCTGCTATTTTCTCTCTGCTCCCTCTATTCAGGGTTAAGCTCTCCCTTTCCTCTGGCGGAGAATGCCGATGAAGCGGCGCAACTCTACGGCTTGTCTCCCCGGGAGAAGGACGTCCTTTCTCTTATCATGGAGGGCAGAACAAACGAGCAGATCGGGGAGGAACTCTATATTTCTCTCTCCACGGTAAAAACCCATGTGTCGCGAATTTTCGAAAAAACAGGGGCGAGAAACAGGCTTGAGGCCGCGGCTTTATGCCGAAAATGACCGAATCATACTTTCGGCGGATACAGGAAAATCAGGAAAAACCGATAGGATACACCGGATGAATGAATCCAAGGAGGTTTACATGAAAAAAATGCTGTCTGGAGTCCTGCCTTTTCTGGCCATGTTCGTACTCGTCACAGGGAGCGTTGTCCTATCCTGCGCCACCGGTTCCTTCCGTGATGACAGGCTAGTTTCCCTGAAGGCGGAAGTCACCCCGGAAGGAAAAATCCTTACCCTGTGGGTACTGTCGGAAATACAAAGCGTAATTGTCGTGGATGGGAGCAACCGGTCAAGGAAAATCGAGCTGACTCCCGATGAATGGCGCTACGACGGCGAGGAGGGGGTACTGACACTCCGGAAGGATGTTCCCTTTGAGACGTCTTATGCCGTGGTTCAGGGGTGTCCTTCTGCGCCGCCGACCTTTATCCTGACAAACATAGGGAATTATGACGATCTGCTGGTCATACTTGATAACCGGCTAGCCATCGAAGGATATGACTATACCGTTGACCGGGACTCGGATCGCCTGATGTTCCGCGAGGGGGTGAACCTTAACCGGGAGGAGTGGTTCATCCGTTATCCCGGGGAAGAGGGAACTGTTAGTCTGGGAGAGGGGAAGCCGGAGAACCGCGATAAGATCGCCTACCTGGAAGCGGAGCATCAGAAGCGGTTTCTCGATTCATGGTACGACAAACAGGAGGCCTTCTGGTTTTTAGAGGAAGGCGATGGCCGGGGAAAGCCTCAGCTCGTAAGACGGGCCGCTACGGACGGGGAGCGGCGGGACATGAAATCCTTCCCCCTCTCGGTCTGGAAAGTACGGTCCGATGCGCGGTTGTCCGAACTGTCCAGGGAGATGGGGTTTTCCCTGTCCCTGCCGGAGGAAATCGCCGTAAAGGAGTCTATTCCCTTTCTGATGACGGGCAAGACCATTGAGGAAACCTTCAGCGAAGGGAAACTTGTCAGGAAACTCCATATAAGCTATGAAAATGGCGAGAACAGCGTGGACCTTGTTCTCGTCTCCCGGGGAGAGGTTGAGCCGGAAGCTCCGGAACGGGTGATAGATGATCGGATCATCGATCTGGGCCGGCCCGTTCGCCGTGTCCGTCAATGGGGTCTTGTCTCTCAGGGGATGGGGGAAAAGCCCGAAGTCGGCAGTTATACCTCCTGGACCTGGAGTCAAGGGGATGTCCGTTATTTTATCGGCTGTGAATCGGACGAGGAAGAGCTGTACCGGTCGATCATAAGCCGAATCCTGAAAAAGGGGTAGGGCGGGGAGGTCAACTCCCGGCAGCTTATTGCCAAAAAACGTTTATATCTATACAATAGCCGGGTATATTATTATTGTTACCCGGCACGTCCGGGCTATTAAGGACGGTATAAAAACATGAAAAAAGAAGAGCTGCTAACCACAGCCTCTCTGGCCCTTCTGGAGCTGGAGGACGGCGAAGTGGAACGTCTGGGCGAAGAAGTCGCCCGTATGCTGGATTACTTCGAAATGATGACCAAACTGGACGTGGACGGCCTCGAGCCCACCACCCACGCTTTCCAAAAAGAAAATCGCCTTCGCGCGGACAACCTTAATAATAACAATAATAATATAAATAATAATTTCAATAATGATCTGATCATGGAGAACGGCAACGACGTGGAGGACGATTTCTTCGTCATTCCCAACGTTCTGTAGAAGGGAAGGGGGGCTCCCAGTCCCGGACGTTCCGTCCGGCCCTGCGACCGGGTTTTCCGCTCGAACAGCCTTCATGCGTCCGGCCTATCCGGCTCTGTGCCCGCCGCCGGGCCGTACGCGGCTGTAACCGCTCCAACCCCTGCCCCGTACGCTCAAGTTTAAAATCAAGGAAATAGAATGAAAGATTTGCAAGACTGGAAGCGAGTGTTGTCCACTCCCGAATCGGTCAAGAAATACAAAGAATACGTCAGCACCTGGGAGAAGAAAATCGGCTCTCTCCTGGAGTGGAAGCTTCCCGAGAAGGGCGCCGCCGCCCAAGATTCCCCCCTGGCCGGCATTCCCTTCGCCGTGAAGGATAATATCGCCGTGGAGGGCTACAAGCTCACCTGCGGCTCCAAAATCCTGGAATTCGTAAAGGCCCCCTATACGGCGACGGGCGTGAAAAGCCTGCAGGACGCCGGCGGCTATGTCATGGGCAAAACCAATCTGGACGAGTTCGGCATGGGCTCCTCCACGGACAACTCCGCCCTCAAGCAGACGAACAACCCCTACGACACCTCCCGCGTGGCCGGCGGTTCCTCCGGCGGCTCGGCTGCGGCTGTGGCGGCGGGAATCGTTCCCTTCGCCCTGGGTACCGATACGGGCGGCTCCGTACGCCAGCCCGCCGGTTTCTGCGGCATCTACGGTCTCAAACCCACCTACGGTGTCGTTTCCCGCTACGGCCTCACCGCCTACGCCTCCTCCCTGGAAGTGTGCGGCGTCTGCGCCCGTACCGTGGATACGACAAGAGAAGTATTCCATGCCATGAGAGGCAAGGACGAGATGGACCAGACCACCATCGACTACGAGCCCGTTTCGGCGGAAGCCAAAACCGTGGGCGTCCTGAAAATCGCCGAAGGCAGCCTCTCCGATGATGTGGCCGCCTCCTACGAAACAAGCAAGAAACGGCTGGAGAAGCTGGGATACATCCTCAAGGAGATCGAAATCCCCGCCATGGAGTACGTGGTTCCCGCCTACTATACCATCGCCACCGCCGAAGCGAGCGCCAACCTGGCCCGTTTCAACGGCATGCGCTACGGCCTCTCTCCCATATTCGCCGAATCCCCCGACGACCTGATGCGTTACAGCCGGAACCTGGGATTCGGGGAAGAAGTAAAGACCCGTATCCTTCTGGGGACCTTTGTCCTCCGTTCCGGCTTCCAGGACCAGTACTACGTGCGGGCCCAGAAAATCCGTACCCTGATCCGCCAGGAAGTGGATGGGATCTTTGACGAGTGCGACGTGATCATGCTGCCCCTTTTTCCTTCGGCGGCTTTCCATCACGGCCAGTCGGACCTGACCTCCTTCCAGCAGAAACAGGCCGACCTCTATACCTGTCTGGCCAACCTGACCGGAGCTCCCGGCCTGGCCGTTCCCTCCTCCGTTGAGAAGGGCCTTCCCGTGGGCATCCAGCTGATGGCACCTCCCTGCGGAGAGGACCGGCTTTTTAACGTGGCGGAGAACCTGGAAAAGGAGTTCCCCGCACCCAGACCGGCCGGATACAGCGAAGAGTGGAGGGCGTAAAAAATGGCTGATACAATGATCAAAGATAAGTATGAAACTTTCGTGGGACTGGAGATCCATATCCACCTGCTCACGGAAACCAAAATGTTCTGCGGCTGCAAGGCCAACTACGGTGACGAGCCCAATACCAATGTCTGCCCCGTCTGCCTCGGCTACCCCGGAGTTCTTCCCACGGTGAATGAAAAAGCCATGGAGATGGGATACGTGGTGGCCCGGGCTCTGAACTGCCGCCTGAGCCGGAAGACCTACTTCGAAAGAAAGAACTACTTCTATCCCGATATGCCCAAGAACTACCAGATCTCCCAGTTCCAGGAGCCCGTGGGAGTGGACGGCTACATCGAATTCGAGTTCGAAGGGGAAGTCAGGAAAATCCGTATCCACGACGTCCATCTGGAAGAGGACGCGGGCAAGATGATCCACGCCGGCGATATGTCTCTCCAGGACTTCAACCGCGCCGGTTACCCCCTTCTGGAGATCGTTACCGAGCCGGATCTGAAGAGCGGCGAGGAGACCGAAGCCTTCCTGCGCGCCTTCCGACGGACCGTCCGCTACCTGGGCGTCTGCGACGGCAATATGGACGAGGGTTCCATGAAGTGCGACGCCAACATCTCCATCAATCTTCCCGGCGCGGGACTGGGAACCAAGGTGGAGCTCAAGAACATGAATTCCCCCCGTTTCGTCCGCCGGGGACTCCAGTACGAGGCCCAGAGACAGGCGGAAGTCCTGGACAACGGGGGCACCCTGATTCAGGAAACCCGCCTCTGGAACGAAAACCACGACATTACCGAGACCATGAGAACCAAGGAAATGGCCAACGACTACCGCTATTTTCCCGAGCCCGATATGCCTCCCTTCTGTCCGGACGATGCTTTTATCGCCCGGGTGGAAAAATCCCAGGTGGAACTGCCCCTGGCCCGTAAGCACGACCTGATGCGCAAGTACGCCATCAGTTCAGATCAGGCCGAGTTCATCCACGACGAGAAGGTCAATGCCGACTATTTCGAGAAGACCGTGGCCCTGGGGGCCGATCCCCAGGCTATCTACACCTGGCTCTCTTCGGATGTGCAGAAGGAGCTGAACCTTCTGAATATGACCCTGACCGAATCGCCCCTGACTCCGGAGAGATTCGCCGCCCTTCTCAAGCTCCTCGATGAGGAGACCATCAGCGGAAAGATCGCCAAGCAGGTGCTTATCGATATCTTCGAAGAGGATGAAGATCCCGCCGCCATCGTAGAGAAGAAGGGGCTGAGCCAGATCAGTGATCCCGCTGTTATTTCAGCGGCCGTGGATAAGGTCATCGGCAGTAATCCCGAGGTGGTGGCCGCCATCGGGGAAGGCGATCAGAGACAGAAAGGTTTTCTGGTCGGACAGATCATGAAGGAGACCGGAGGACGGGCCGCTCCCGCTCTGGTCCAGAAAATTCTTGCCGAGAAACTGGGCTGACCTAGGAGAGAAGAATGGAAAGAACACTAATTAAAGAGATAAAAGATTCCGTGGGAAAGGATGTTATGCTTTCCGGTTGGATTCACCGTATTCGCGACCTCGGCGGCGTCACCTTCGTCATTTTGCGTGACCGGTCCGGAAAATGCCAGGTCGTGACCAATGATCCGGTGGAACTGAACCAGGAAACCGTCGTACAGGCCTATGGAAAAATCGCCGCCAACGACAAGGCGCCCGGCGGTTATGAATTGATACTGGACCATTTCGACGTTCTCGGTGCCGCCGCTCCGGAGCTTCCCTTTCCTGTTAACGGGGACCCCTCCAAGGTGGGGATCGAGCTCACCCTGGATCAGAGAATGATCTCCCTCAGAAATCCCCAGATCCTCTCCATCTTCCGTCTGCAGGCGGCTCTGGTAAAATATTTCGGAGAGTATCTCCGCAGCAAGGATTTTACGGAGATCAAGTCCAGCAAGATGATCGGAACCGGGACCGAGGGGGGAACCAGCGTCTTTACGGTGGAGTATTTCGACCGCAAGGTTTTCCTGGCCCAGTCGCCCCAGTTCTACAAGCAGGCCATGGTCTCTTCCGGCCTGGAAAGGGTTTTCGAGATCGGCCATGCCTACCGGGCGGAGAAGCACGAGACCTCCCGGCACATAAACGAATATGTCTCCATGGATGTGGAGATGGGCTTCATTCAGTCCGAACTGGATATCATTGAGCTGGAAAGAGGCTTGCTGGCCTACATTTTCGATCAGGTCAATGGGAACAACAAGGATGATATGGATGCCTGGGGCGCCACCTGCCCCACCGGAGAGCAGATGAGGAAAGCTCCGATTATCTCCCATGACGAGGCCAAGCAGATCATCCGGGACAAGCTGGAAAGACGTGTCTTTGAGATCAGCCCGGAAGGGGAGAGAGTCCTCTGTGCCTGGGCCGAGGAGGAACACGGTACACCTCTTGTCTTCGTCAACGAATTTCCCCGCCGCAAGCGTCCTTTCTACACCTATCCCAAGGGAACCAAGACCATGAGTTTCGACTTGCTCTTCCGCGGTCTGGAAATTACCACCGGCGGCCGCCGTATCAACGAGTACGAAATGCTCCGTGAGACCCTTCCCCGTTTCGGCATGACCGAAGAGGAGCTGGGCGGTTATGCCGATATTTTCAAGTACGGCTGCCCCCCCCACGGAGGCTTCGCCATCGGCCTTGAGAGACTGACCCAGAAGATCATGGGGCTGAGCAACATCAAGGAGTGCTCCCTCTTTCCCCGTGACAGAAGACGGGTCACTCCCTGACGGAGAGGATATGAAAAAAGCCGCCCGAGTTGTTCGGAGCGGCTTTTTTTTATTTATAAAGGAAAGTGATCAGTTCAGGCTGGCCACCATGGCGGCTTTGATGGTGTGCATGCGGTTCTCCGCTTCGTCAAAGACAACGGACCGGGGGCTGCGGAAAACCTCGTCGGTCACTTCCATCTCGTCCAATCCGTACTTCTCTTTCACTTCCCGGCCCACGGCGGTATTCAGATCGTGAAAGGCGGGGAGGCAGTGCATGAATATCGTATCGGGATTGCCCGTTTTATCCATCATGGCTTTATTCACCTGATAGGGCTTCAGAAGTCTGATCCGCTCTTCGAACTGATCCTCCTCTCCCATGGAAACCCAGACGTCGGTATAGATGATATCCGCATCCTTCACCCCCTCGGCGATATCCTCGCAGAGATTGATGACAGCTCCTGTCTCCTCGGCCATCTTACGGCACTCCCGCACCAGTTCGTCGGAAGGAAAAAGGGAAGCCGGGGCGACGGCGCTGAACTCCATTCCCATCTTGGCTGCCCCGATCATCAGGGAGTTCCCCATATTGTTGCGGGCGTCTCCGGCGTAGGCCAGTTTCACCTTGTTGAGAGGCTTGGCCACATGTTCTTCGATAGTAAGAAGGTCGGCGAGAATCTGGGTGGGATGGTAGAGATCGGTCAAACCGTTCCAAACGGGGACTCCCGAAAACTTCGCCAGGGCTTCCACCGTTTCCTGCTTGAATCCGCGGTACTCAATGCCATCGTAGAACCGGCCGAGGACCCGGGCCGTATCCTCAATGGACTCCTTTTTGCCCATCTGGCTGTTGGTGAGAAAGGTGACCTGGCCGCCTTCGTCAAAAACGGCCGTTTCAAAGGCGCATCTCGTTCTGGTGGAAGTTTTATCAAAAATAAGACAGATGTTTCGTCCCGCCAGCAGGTCCCCTCTGATCCCGGCTCTTTTCTTTTTTTTCAGATCATGGGACAGATCAAGGAGATAACGGATCTCCCGGGGGGTGAAGTCTTTCAGAGTCAGCAGACTGCGTCCTTGTAAATTAATGGGCATTTCAGGCCTCCCACACAAATAAGATAGGGTAAAAATATAGGATAAAAGAAAAAAGATTTCTACCCCGTACCCTTTCTCTGCCCCTGCATTTAGTATATAATGCGCCCTGTGCGAAGCTTTTTCCGGTCCGATAGGATTATCATCTTTTCCTATTTCCTCGTTGTCATATTTCTGGGAACCCTGTTGCTTTTCCTCCCCCTTTCATGGAATGGGCCCCGTCCCCTGTCTCTGCTGGATGCTTTTTTCACCGCCGTGTCCGCCGTTTGCGTGACCGGGCTGGCCGTTGTGGATACCTCTCTGTTTACCCGGACAGGGCAGATCTTTCTGATAAGTCTCATACAGCTGGGGGGGCTGGGTATCGTCACCTTCTCCACCCTGTTTCTCATCATCCCCGGACTTCGCATGTCACTGAACAGAAGCCAGATTCTCCTTGATTTCAATCCGGAGAAGGGAAAAAGGGATCCCCGGCGCATTATCCGGGTTATACTCCTCTATACCCTGGCCATTGAAGGAGCGGGAGCCGCGATCCTTTCCCTTCTTTTTCGAAGGAGGGGGGTACCCGAACCCGTCTTCAATGGTATCTTCCACGGCATCTCCGCCTTCTGCAACGCCGGGTTTTCCCGGTTTTCCAACAGCCTTGAAGATTTCGCCCTCGATGTTCCGGTGAATCTGACCGTTATGGCTCTTATCATTACCGGCGGCCTGGGGTTTATGGTACTCCAGGATCTGGTGCGAAAGATCTTCTTTCCCGGACATCGTCTCCGCTATCATTCGAAGCTGATGCTTCTGGCCACTCTCGTGCTGATTCTGGGGGGAACGGTTTTTTTCTATCTGGCTGAAAGGGAGAAACTTTTTCTATCCCTTGATGGAGCGAGGATAACAAACGGTCAGAAATGGCTTCTGGCCCTTTTCCAATCGGTAACGGAAAGGACCGCCGGGTTCAATACCGTATCCCAGGGGGATCTTTCCCTCTCTTCCCAGCTTTTCAGCCTGCTCCTGATGATTATCGGCGGAGGATCCGGTTCGACGGCGGGAGGGATCAAGGTCACCACGGCGCTGATGATTTTCTTTGTCATGGTCAACGGACTGAATACCCGGGGTGAGGTCCGCTTCTTAAAGCGGCGGATTCCCTCGGAGGTCATAAACCGGGCGTCCCTCTTCTTCCTCAAGGCCGTGGGATTTCTGTTCCTGCTGCTGATGGCCCTGATTTTTACAGAAGCCCATAATGCCCCGGATACGAAAGAGCTCCGGGCGCTCGTTTTCGAAACATTCTCCGCGCTGGGTACGGTGGGGCTTTCCCACGGGATAACGCCCTCCTTGTCGTCCGGAGGAAAACTGATAATCGTGATTGCCATGTTCGCCGGTAGAGTCGGACTCTTCACCATGATACTGCCCCGTAGGGACAGGGTCGAGGAGCGGCATGTGGACTGGCCCACGGGGGAGGTACTCATAGGATGAAACAATTTGCCATAATCGGGGTGGATACGTTCGCCAAAAGCCTTTTGGAGGAGCTGATAGCCGTGGACTGCGAAGTTCTGCTTATCGACAGAAACAGGGATATCATCGACTTCTATAAAGACGATGTGACGGAAGCTTATGTGGCGGACGTTATAAACGAGGAGACCATCAACCGTCTTGTCCCCACAGATATCGACGGGGTCATCGTGGATCTCGGTTCCAATATCGAAGCGTCCGTTCTGGTAACCAATTATCTCAAGAAGATGGGTATTAAAAATGTGCACATCAAGGTTAATTCCGATCGGCACGGGGAAATCCTTGAGATTATCGGGGCGGATAATGTCATCTATCCCGACCGGGAAGCCGCCCGCCGTCTGACGCCTCTTCTTCTTTCCTCCTCCCTTTTTAATTATGTGCCCATAGGAAACGGTCTGGTCATGGCCGAGGTCTCTCCGCCGGCCAAGCTGCTCGAAGGTCAGGAAATCGATGTCCGGCGGACATACGGCATCAATATCATCGCGTACCGAAGCGTCGACGGGGAGTATATTTTCTACCGGAGGGAGCATCAGTTCGCCGCCGATGATATTATGCTTGTCGTGGGAAGCGAAGCGGACCTTCTGGGATTCGCCGACAAAGAGCTGCCCGTTACGACATCGGCCACCCACAAAATCCCCTATCTCCTCAAGAGGTTTTTCAAGGAAGGAAAGCATTGATCTGGTCCCGGGAATATCTGAAGGACGACTGGTACCGTTCTTACCCTTCTCAGCTGGACGGGAAAGCTATTGATGAAAGACGGTCGAAAGCCGCCGCCGCTCTGGACAGGGATTCCTCCCGGGTCTGGGGCGATCCCTTTGAAAAACTGTCCCCCGGGACCTGTTCTGTCGATCTGGACAGGGCGGATCCTCAGATAGGACGGGCGGGAGAGTTTCCCGGTGATCCGGCCGAACTGGAAGCCGCCCTCCGGTCGCTCATGCCCTGGCGCAAGGGCCCCCTGAACTATTTCGGAACCCACATCGATGCGGAATGGAAAAGCAACCGCAAATGGACGAGGGTGGAGCCCCACCTGCCCGACCTGAGGGGAAAGAGGGTGTGCGATGTGGGATGTAACAACAGTTACTACCTGTTGCGGATGCTTCCCCGGGATCCGGAGCTGCTTCTGGGGATCGACCCCATGGTAAGATACTGGTTCAACCACCGCCTCCACCAGCTCTATGTGAACGACAGCCGGCTTCACTTTGAGCTTCTCGGAGCGGAGGATCTGGATCTCTATCCCCGTTTTTTCGACGTTGTTTTCTATATGGGAATTCTCTACCATCGGCGCAGCCCCATCGACAGCCTCTCCTCTGTCGCCCAAACCATGAGGCCTGGGGGGACGCTGATTCTGGAATGCTCGGGCATCCCCGGTGACGAACCCTACTGCCTCATTCCCGAGTCCCGCTATCTGAAGGCGCCGGGTTACTGGTTTCTTCCCACGGCTTCGGCACTGGTGAATATGCTGGGGCGAACAGGTTTTTCCGATATTGAGGTTTTCCATACCCATAAGCTGGAGAAGGAAGAACAGAGACAGACCGACTGGGCCCGCTTTCAGTCTCTGGAGCATTTTCTTGATGAAGAGGACGAGACCAAAACCGTGGAAGGCTATCCCGCCCCGGTAAGAATCTATGTCAAGGCAAAGAGAAAAGCTTAGTTTTCTCCCGGCACTTGACACCATTGGATAAAATAGGATATGGTACCTTCACATTCGGAGGCGTAGCGAAGCTGGTTATCGCGCCGGCCTGTCAAGCCGGAGATCGCGGGTTCGATCCCCGTCGCTTCCGCATTTTTTATTATCGGGCTGTAGCGCAGCGGCTAGCGTACATCGTTCGGGACGATGGGGTCGCCGGTTCAAATCCGGCCAGCCCGAATATTTTAGGTAAAAAGCATAGACAAAAGAGAACATTCCGTTAGATAATACTGCAAAGGGCTGTTTTTTTTCTTCCGTGTAAATCCTTTCTACAGTTGATTAAGAAGACAGCCGAAAATGGTAGTGACATGAGAAATTACCGGAATAACCTAATAATCTTTCTTTTATCCCTTATTCTTCTTCAGACTTATAATATCTGGGGTGAATCGTACCGTGTGGTCCGAGGTGACACCCTTTATTCCATTGCCCTTAAATATTCCGTATCGGTCAAGGAACTGATGACCCTCAACAACATCGAGAATCCTTCGGCCCTCTCCGTGGGAATGGATCTGATTATTCCGGGAACCGAACCGGCCGATAGTAGCTCATCCGGGACCTACACCGTTGTCGGAGGCGATACCTATTACAGTATTTCCAGAAAACACGGGATGTCCGTCTCCGACCTGCTTTCACTGAACCATCTGACGGCCGGTGATATCCTTTCCATCGGACAGACTCTGGCGGTATCAGGAGCAAACCCCGGGGAAAACATACCCGCCACCCCCGTACAGGTAAAGCCGGAACCGCAACCGGAAACGGAAAGGGTTACCGAAAAGAGGGAAGAGGGCAGAACCGTTCTTCCCGTAACCGCCGGCCCCTCCCTCGTACTGGGAAGAACCGGCCGGGATGCCAGCCGGCCCGAATGGCCCGTCACCGGTCCTCTCTATTCGGTTGACGGCGATTTTGAAGGGGTTATGATAGAGAGCGTCCCCTCCACCTATGTGGAAGCCGTATCGGGCGGCGAAGTCGTCTGGGCCGGACCCTATTGGGAGTTCGGTCAGATCGCTCTTATCGAAAGCGAGGGCTACATCTATTTCTATGGGGGCAACAGCGATATTTTTGTCAATGTGGGACAGAAAATCACTGTCGGAACCAGAATAGGGCGGCTCGAAAACATTGACGGCAAGGGAAATTTGTATTTTACTGTATTTAAAGAGGGAAAAGTAATCGACCTGGCCATGGCCGGGAATTAGGGGGATAGGATGGAAGAGCTGCTCAAAGAGCCTCATGGTAAGATGGTAAGGCACCCGGATGATGAAATCGGCGAGCAGAGCGAAAACGACCCCCTTGCGTTATATCTGAAGCAAATTTCCTTTTATGATCTCCTTACCATGGATCAGGAGCAGGCCATCGGGGAGAGGATTGACGATATCAAGGAAACCATCGAAGCCATGGATGAGCAGCTTGAGGAAAAAGTGCTTACCAGTGAGAGCTACGATCTTGCCCTGAGTCCTCTTAACGAAGAGCTTTATGAACTGAAAAATCAGATGATCCAGTCCAATCTGCGGCTGGTTGTATCCATCGCCAAGAAATACCAGAACCGGGGCATGTCTTTTCTCGACCTTATCAATGAGGGAAATATCGGATTAATCGAAGCGGTTGAACGGTTCGACTACTCCCGGGGCTGCCGTTTCTCCACCTACGGGACATGGTGGATCCGTCAGGCCATCATAAAATCCCTGGCCGACAAGGGACGGGTGATCAGAATCCCCATCCATATGCTGAATTCCATTAAGAAATGCTATTACGTGGCCAAGGAACTCACGCAGGAACTGGGCAGGAACCCCACCGAGAAAGAGCTGGCCGAGCAGATGGGCATAGATGAGGCCAAGGTAAAGGAAGTCATACAGCTTTCCCAGGAAACGGCCAGTCTCGACACAACCGTGGATGACGATCATATGACCCGCCTTTCCGAACTCATTAAGGACGATATGACCAAGGAGCCGATGGATGCCGTCTTTAAGAGTAACGTCCACGAGACGCTGAACGATGTGCTCGGACAGCTGTCTGAAAGGGAAAAGCGCATTATCGAACTTCGCTACGGCCTAAACAACAAGACTCCCCTGACCCTGGAGCAGACGGGCCGCATCATGGGAATTACCCGGGAGAGAGTCCGGCAGATTCAGGAGAAGGCAATCGTCAAACTGAGAGGTTTCAAGGAGATCCAGGAGCTGGAGGAATTCATCTAGCATGAAGCCTCTTTTCTATGTGACCCTTCCCGATGATTTTGATGAAAAATGTTCGGAGAGCGGCGGGGGGTTGTTCCTGGATATGGACGACCCTTACAAAGAGGCGGCCCGTCGTTTGACAACGGGAAAAGTATATCCCGTTTTGGAAGTCTCCGATGACGACAGTCTCGTTCTTGTAGATGATTCCGGTCGTCTCTATAAAATAAACAGCAGGATGGTTAAATTTTCCGATGGAGCTGGTTAAGGCCCTGACTGAAATCTCTTCGCTCATCGCAGGTTCCCATACGCAGGAGGACATGTTTTGTCATCTGGTACAGCGGACCTGTTATGAGACGGGCTCGGATTTTTCCGTAGTTTTCACCCTTTCCGGTGCGGCCGAGTTCCATACCCTGGCAACGAGCCACAGGAAAAGGGATGAATATTCTTTCGTCGCAGACGGGGATTTCGAAGATTTTCTCAGGGAATGTACGGAATATATTGTTTCTCATAAAGCGGATAAGGGCCCCTTCCCGCAGCTCCTTCTCAGGGAGACCATGAAAAGCGCAGCCGCCTTTCCCCTGAGAGTAAAAAATGAATTGAAATTTATCCTCATCCTCAATTCGGGGAAGGATATGTACTATAATGAAGAAAAGCTTCTATTTCTGGAATCTTCCTGCCGCGTCATGCAGGAAGCGCTGGGCCGTGTCTTCAGCCGGGAATAGGAGAAGGAGTTCTCTATGATGGAATGGCTTCGGGACATGTCGCCCCTCTGGCTTCTGATCCCCGCGGGCATTATGATAATGCTCTTATTGCTGCTTATCAGAAGGCTTATGTTTGTGCGCCGTCTGAACAGAATTGAAAAGGGAGAGGTTTTTTCTGGAAACTTGTCCCGAAAGGAACTGGTACGCTATTACCATCTGGTAGAAAAGAAAATGGCCAATCCCGACTCTCCCCTTTTCAAAAGAGAAGAGATCGGGAATCTATGGGTGGAGAAGCTGATTCAGACGGGAGGGGCCAAATGGTTTCGTCTCATTGCCGCCCATTTTCCCGGAGAATATCTTTATCCCTGTTTCCTTCAAAGCCTGAAGAAAAGGAAACTATTCAAGGTTTTTCAGGAAAATCTCGATCCCGATGATATTCTTACCATGGAAAAACTGGGGATGAGCTGCGGCTCCCAGCCTTTCGACGGTAAAACGGCTTCCGAACTTCTGGACAGCCGAAAAAATATCCTGCGGAAAATGATAGGTTCAGAATCGGCGGATGTCCGCTTTTTCGCTTACAATATCCTTGTCCATTACGGTGATGACCTCTCTTTAAAAACGGTTATGAAGGGATTTGCCGACAGCTCGCGCCCGGTGAGGAAACTGCTTGTAGAAAAAACGCCCTTTGATAACCGTTCCGAAGCCTATGCCCTGCTGGAAAGTCTTCTTTTTACCGATCCCAGCCAGTCGGTGAGAAAAGCCGCCGCCCTGCGCATAAAGAAGGACTTCGGAGATTTAAAGAAGATAGACATAACAAAAATGTCCGTGGATCAGGCTCTCCATTATCTGACCCTTATGGATCCCGAATCGGATAAGGACGAAATCAGTGCTCTCGAATTTCTGAAATCCGAAGATAAGTCCCTTGTCAGAGAATCGGCGCTATTTCTGCAGAAGCGCGGTGTTCTTCTCCGTTTTGCCGTAGAACTGCATCTGGGGGACAGGGATGATTTTGACAGGAAAGTGGAACTTTTAAAGCGGGCTGTCAAAGTGAATGTCACCGGTTTTTTCGATAACTATCCCTGGGAGAGCGATGCGGCCCTTCTGGCGGCGGCGGAACTTCTCAAGGGGAGGGGAGATCTGGATATCCTCGAGAAAATGGCCTCCTCTGTCTTTTCCCGCGACCCCTATGGATCGGAATACTCTCTGGAAATATATGAAACTCTGGTCTATGCCGTTGACGGAACGGCTTCCGATGAATGCCACAGGATGAAAGCCCTGGAACTGAAAAAATACCAGAATGACCATCGGATTATGAATATCCTGCTCGCCTCCATCCCCGGGGAAAGGGAGTTCTATTATCGGGACGATCTCTTTTACCTCTTGGAACACGGACAGGACTTCTGCCGGCGCCTTGTCAGGGAACGGTTGAAAGAATATGAACCGGCCCTGATTCTGACTCAGCTGAACGATAAGCTGCTCGATGAATCCAATTCCGTCCGTTTCCGTTCCGATGTGCTTATGATTCTGGCCGAATTCCATCTCGATTACACCCTTCAGATGATCATGGAGCATCTTCCCCTTCTCGATGAGGATGAGCTTCTGGAGATATCATCGGCCCTGGAACTCTTTTCCCGGGAAAAACTCCACTCCCTGGCGGAAATCCTCTTTGAATCCTGCGACGGCGATATCCATCGCTCTCTCATCTATGCCCTTCCCCTGGCCGAAGCCCGGTTGTTTCTTGACCGTCTGCGGAAGCTGCTCGGAAGCAGGGACTGGGACATCCGCAACGCGGTGCTCGTCAAACTTCACGGGATGGGAGAGCTTACCCTATCGGGGGGACTCCCCATGCTTAACGATCCGGATGAACACGTCAGGATGACGGCCGTGTCTCTCTTGATGGATCTGGATGAAGAGGATGTCCGGGAAGTGATCGGCGAACTTCTCAGAAGTGAGAAAGAGTCGGCCTCGGTGAAAAAAGCCATTATCATGGGGCTGATTAAATCGGAGAATGACGGCTCCCTTGATCTGCTCTTTGATTATATGGCCCGCCTGGAAGAGGGGAGGCCGAAGATCATCGAGCTTCTTGCCCTGAGGCATGACCGTTTTCATGTAGAAGGTCTGGTGAGGAACTATCTGAAAGCCGAACCGGCCTTCAGGGAAGAGCTGAAGCATCTCTTTGTTCATCTGGGGATTTCCATGGGTGAGTCGTTGGCGCTGATTCTCAGGGAGCAGTCCACCGAGGCACGGAAAATGATTGAGGAGATCCTGGCTGAGGGCGGTTATATCGACCGTCTGGCCGCTTTGCTGAACAGCCCCGAAGTATCCCAGCGGATAGGGGCAGCCGAGGGACTTATCGCCATGGAGACGAAGGATGCGCTGAAAGCGGCCCTACTGGCGGCGGGCGATCCGGAGAAAGCCGTGAGAATTGCCCTGGTGAAGGCTCTGGAAAGGCTGAACACTCCGGGTACCAATGAAATGATGGCGGATCTTTGTGAAGATCCGGATAAAAAGGTGCGCCATTTTGCCCTTTGGGCCAGGGAACGCCTGGAAAGCCGCAACCGGAACTTCTGATGTTTCCTGAGGGACTTTCATCCCTCCGCGGCTAATCGATACGCCTGATGCGGCAGTAATAGATGGGACCTGCCTTATCGTGATCGGGAAGGATATGATGTCCGTATCGGGTGTTTTCTCCCTTTTCAAAGAGGGGCGGTTCCACGGCGAAACGGCCTTTTCTTTTTTTGAGAAGCCTGTCTATGATCATATCGTTTTCCTCTTCGGCCAGAGCGCAGGTACTGTAGACGATCAGCCCTCCGGGTTTGACCGTTTCCAGGGCGGAGCAGAGAAGGGAAAACTGCCGGGGGGCCAGACTTTTAATCCGTCCGGGAGACCATTTTTTCAGGTGTTCCGGTGAATTGAGGACGTGACGTTCCGAGGAGCAGGGCGCATCAAGAAGAATCTTGTCGTAGGAGGAGGGTTCGTATCTGTACCAGAGGGAACCGTCATAACCGGTATATTCGATATTTTCCCGCCATTCCGGTCTGAGATGGTTCTCCATGACCTGTCTGAGCCTCCTCCGTCTGTCCGGGGAGAGGTCATTCACCGTCAGCCGGCCCGTCCCGCCAAGGGCGGAGGCCAGAATCAGGGATTTACCCCCCGGGGCGGCGCACATATCCAGGACGGATTCGCCCTTTTCCACGGCCAGTTCTCTGGGGGGATAGAGGGAGGCTTCGTCGAGAAAATAGGGTTGGAGCAGATCCTCCTCAAGGGAATAATGGTCAATTTCCCCATAGAGTGAGGTTTTCAGGGCGGGCCATCTCTCCCCCCATCTTTTTGAATAATACTCTTCGAAGAGAACATCTCCGGTTTTTCTATCTTTTTTTGCCATTTTCACGACTATCATGCCATATTCAAAGGGATTTGATCCAGTGCCGTGATAAAAGAGGAGGGATAATCCTTTTGTTCCCGCCTGCCCCTCTCTTTCGAAAGGGGGAATTCCCGCGCTTTTTTTGTGCAACCCTTTACTTTGCCCCCCCATATGTACTATTTTTTAAGGAATGGGGACAGACATTTACCCCCGAGATTTCCCACCAAAAAGGAGGCCATTATGGCTGATCAGGAGATAAGGCAGAAAGCGGAGAGTTATCTGGACCAGGAGTGGAACAGCGTCTTCAAGGATGAGGTCCGCCAGCTTATAGATAATAATGACGATAAGGAGCTGCGCGAGCGGTTCTACCGGGAACTGGATTTCGGAACGGGAGGACTCCGCGGCGAAATCGGCGGCGGATATAACCGTATGAATTCCTACACCGTGGCCAAAGCGACCCAGGGGCTGGCCAACTATATCAAGGCGAACGGGCCTGCGGACAAGCAGAGCGTCGTCATATCCTATGACAGCCGGAACTACTCCGATCTTTTCTCCCAGACCGCGGCGGAAGTACTGGCGGCCAACGGGATAAAAACCTACCTCTTCACATCGCTGAGACCCACGCCGGTTTTATCCTTTGCCGTACGCAAGCTGGGCACGTGCGCGGGAATCATGGTCACCGCCAGCCATAATCCGGCCAAGTACAACGGCTATAAGGTTTTCTGGGAAGACGGAGCCCAGGTCACTCCTCCCCACGATAAGGGCATTATTACCGAAGTGGCGAAGGTCACCGATAATATCAGGAGAATCGACCTGGAAGCGGCCCTTGCCGCCGGATCTATCGTCATGGTCGATAAAGAGATCGATGACGCCTATAACGACATGTGCAAGGCTCAGTGCCTCAGGCCCGAACTGGTCAGGGAGAAGGGGAAGAATCTGAAGATCGTTTATACGCCTCTTCACGGAGCCGGAACGGTACCTGTGGAACGGCTTCTTTCCGATGTGGGCATAGAAGTCTTTACCGTTCCCGAACAGCGGGAGCCGGACGGGGACTTTCCCACCGTGGCTTTTCCCAATCCCGAAATCACTCCCGCCATGGACCTCTCCCTCAAATACGCCCGTAAACAGGGCGCCGACCTTGTCATGGGGACAGATCCCGACGCGGACCGAATCGGTATTGCCGTACCCGACGGCGACGACTGGACTCTCATTACGGGTAACCAGCTGGGCGCTCTTTTGACGGACTATATTTTCCGGAGCCGCCAGGAACAGGGCCTGATGCCCGACCGGCCGGCTTTCATCAACACCATCGTGACGACGAATCTCCAGTTCGATATCGCCCAGGCCTACGGAGCCGCCTGTTTCAAAGTACTGACGGGATTCAAGTACATCGGCGAGAAGATAGGCGAGTGGGACAAAACCGAAGAGTATCAGTACATCTTCGGCGGAGAAGAGAGCTACGGCTTCCTCGTGGAAACGGACGCCCGGGACAAGGATGCCGTCTCCGCCGCTCTTCTGACCGCAGAGATGGCTCTCTGGAATGTTAACCGGGGCTTTACCGTTCTGGATCACCTCAAGGAGATCTGGCAGACCTACGGCTACTATGAGGAGTTCCTCATTTCCCAGTATTTTGAAGGGGAAGCGGGAGCGGGTATTATGGCCGGACTGATGAAGACTCTCCGGGAGGACAAACCCCGTGAGTGGGGCGATCTCAAAGCCCGCTCTCTCATGGATTTCAAGGACGGGACGACCGTGGATCTGGAGACGGGAAAGAAGGAGAAGAATATCGATCTGCCCTCATCCAACGTTCTCCAGTTTGTCATGGAGGACGGAAGCCTCGTCACGGCCAGACCCTCGGGAACCGAACCGAAAATTAAATTCTACGGTTCCTGCTGTGTGAAACCCTGTGTTGATCTGGAAGAGGCGAAGAGAGTCACTTCGGCGCGCATTAAAAGCGTGGAAGCCCGGGTGGGAGAGCTGATCAAATCGGTCCAGTAGACTGACTGTGTAGACTGACAGGCCGCTTCCCCTGAGTGTTTCCGGACATCCCGGGGATGGGGCGGTTCAGTCTTCCACAGGCCCCAGCAGGTAGGAATGGTTTCTGCCGATCTCTTCAATGAGCCTTATCAGGGTAAGATCGGAGGGAAGGGATCCTTCACACCTCCCCCCGGGGGACATATTCCCTTCGTAAACCAGACCTTCGGAACGGATGAACACCTTTGCTCCTTCTATGAAAAATCCTCCGTTCCGGCTGTCGTCGAAATCCTCCTTCCTTGAGAAAAGGGTGATTTTCTCCCTGTAGGGACGGCCGTCCCAGGGGCAGAAGGTAGCACAGTTGCCGCATTCGTTACAGTAGGCGTCCAGATGAATGATCTGCCGGCTGTTCTTCATGTCGGATAGTTCTATGGCTATGTTGGCCCTGTTGGGACAGACGTCAACGCACTTCTCGCATCTAATATCGCAGCTGAGGCAGCGTTCTCCTTCCCGCCGGGCGAAAATTTCGGCGTCATAGGGGATTTTCCTGTCCAAAGGTTCCAGAATAAGGCCCTTCTTCGGGGACATTCCCCTGTCTGTCGCGGCAGGGGGCAGAGAGGGTTCCCCGACGGGACTTTCTCCTTCCCTTCTGAGCAGTTCATTCACCGCCTTGCGGGCATCCGCCATGGCGCCTACGATGGTGGAGGGGCCAGTCCGTCCGTCGCCGATGATGAACACACCGGACCGTTCTGTTTCGTTATTCCCGTCAACCATAACGTGCCCTCTGCTGTCGGCGGGCAGTCCGGCTGCCGAGAGTTCTTCCCGGTCCACCCTTTCCCCGATGGAGGGAATGAGCGTATCGCAGGGGATCCTTTCCGTCACATCCGTGGGAACGGCCTGCCTGCGGCCCGATTCATCGGGTTCCCCCAATGCCATCACGCGGAGGGTCACCGTTCCGTCATCATTCAGACATTCCGGATTTCTCAGCCAGAGGAAAGAGATGTTTTCGGCCAGGCACTCCTCATACTCCTCCTCGGTGGCGGGCATCTGCCTTTCCGAACGGCGGTAGACGAGAGTGACACTTTCCACACCCTTCACCTTAAGGGCCGCCCGGGCCGAATCCATAGCCGTATCTCCCGCGCCGGCGACAACCACGTGACGACCCAGTTCAAGGGAATCCCTTTCCCTGTTGAAGCGATTGATGAAGGTAAAGGAGGGAAGAAGGCGTGAGCTGTCCCCCGTGATGGGAAAGGGACGTATCCTGTCGGCTCCCAGAGCGAGAAAAACATAGCTGAATCCCTGCTCCTTAAGGGATTCCAGGGAAAAATCCCAAGTATAATTCAGCCGGATATCCACCCCCAGACTTTCCACGAAGGCCACATCCTTTTCAATGGCTTCCCGGGGGATGCGGAATTCGGGAATATTATGCTCCACCACGCCTCCGGCCTTATCGTTTTCATCGAAGACCGTAACGGGAAAACCCTTTCTTGCCAGAAATGAGGCCGCCGCCAGTCCGGCAGGTCCGGCTCCGATAACGGCTGATTTCGGTCCAGCCGGCGGCTTGCGGGAAGATAGGCCCTGCCTGTACAATTCAAATCCCTTTTCCAGGGCGATTTTCTTCATTTCCCGAATTTCCACCGGCCCTTCATAATCCCGCCGGGTGCAACGGTACTGGCACTGGTGGGCGCAGATATGGCCGGTGATGAAGGGCAGGGGGTTTTTCTCGTATATCAAAGAAGCCGCCTCGCCGTATTTTCCCGCCGCCGTCAGGGCTATATACTCCGGTATGTCCTGGCCGATGGGACAGGCAACCTGACAGGGGGCCAGAAAGCAGTCGTAAAGCGGAAGGGATCCGCCGGTCTTAACCGGGGTATATCCCCTCGTCCTTTTAGGGAGCCAGCGATTGTCATCTGAGAGGCTTCGCCGGGCCAGCTCTTCCAGGGCATTCACATCGATGGCCTCTCCGTCATAGGGCTCCAGGGTTTCCATGAAGCGGGCCAGTTCGGCCATTCTGCGGTATCCTCCGGGCTTGAGAAAATCCGTGGCCGCCGTTACCGGGGCAATGCCGGTTTTCAGCACCTCTTCCATGGTGAGGCGGTTCAGGCCGCCCGAAAAGGAGATGGGGATCGCACCGGAAAATTCCCGGCTGATCCGGGCGGCCACATTCAGGGACAGTGGATAGAGCAGCCGGCCGGACATATACATCTCATCCCCGGGAAGTATATCCAGTTCGTTAATTGTACCCAGTGTGTTTGTCAGTTTCACTCCGAAAAAGCGGTGATGTTCTTCCGCCAGAGATTTCAGCCGTCTGAGCATGGGAACCGCCTCGTCCCAGGAAAGGTCGCGGGCGAAGGCCTCCGGTGAGAGGCGAATGTATTCATAACCGGATTTCATGATGAGATCCCTGACAAAATCATAGCCCAGCAGGGTCGGATTCAGTTTGACAAAAGTATTGAGTTTCTTCTCGGTGAGCATATAGGAGACAATCTGCTCGATTTCGGCGGGGGGGCAGCCGTGCATGGTGGAGAGGGTCAGCTGGGAACAGATTTTCGGCGGGATGCGCTCTTCCAGCCCTTCGAGAGAGGAGAACTCCTCATGGCTCTCGATGATCCGCTTCAGCTCACCCTTATACTTCAGGAAAAGAGGATGCATGGAAGCGTCTTTCAGAGACTCTATGAAATAATCGATTTTGGGACTTTTTATTCCTTCCAGGTCGTAACCGACGCTCATATTGAATATGAAGGGGGAGGAATATTCTTTTTTACGGAAAAAGAACGCTTCGAGAAGATGCAGGGTAAACCAGGCCTTCAGATATTCATCGTAAGCCTTGGGCACGGTAAATTCGCTGGACCACTCCGTATTGAAGCACTCGTCCCGGCAGTCAATGCAGGGTTTGGCAATATCCAGCGTATCAAGAATCTGCACGGTTTTAAGCTCTATGAAACGGGCGCCGCAAAGGTAGGCTGTTACGATATTCTGGGCCAGCTGAGTATGGGGGCCGGCGGCCGGTCCGAGAATGGTGACGCAGCTTTCTCCGAAAACCTTATAATGGCTCCCGCTGGTTTTACGGAAAAACTGTTCCTCCTCGACAGCGAAAATCGAATGAAAACTGCGGTATTCCGTAAAAATCCGGTGGATCAGTTCCGAAAAAGAAAGAGGCCTCATCAGGTCAGACATAATTCGTTCCCCCTGTTATCCTGTACCCTTTAATCATAGTATGGAATTGGACAAAATTGGGAAAATTATTTTACAAAACGGATAAACAAGCGTAAGATATTGATGAGTTATCCGAAAAGGGGGAGGGAATTATGGAAGAGAAAATATGGGAAATGGCGCAGAAATACAGAGATTATACGGCGGATCTGCTTTCCCAGCTGGTCAGGATTCCTTCCTATAGCGGACAGGAGAAAAATGTTTGCGAAAGAATTACCGCCCTCTGCGAGGAAGCCGGTTTCGATGAGGTCCGGACGGACAAACTGGGCAATGTCATAGCACGTATCGGATCGGGGAAAAAAATCCTCGCCTTCGATGCCCATATCGATACGGTGGAAACGGGGGATAAGGGTGCCTGGGAGAAGGATCCCTTCTCGGGGGATGTGGACGATGTCTATGTCTGGGGGCGGGGGAGCTCCGATCAGAAAGGCGGAGCCGCTTCCATGATTACCGCCGGACGTATTTTAAAGGAACTGGGATACGATAGGAATTTCACCCTTCTCTTTACCTTTACCGTCATGGAAGAGGATTGCGACGGCCTTTGCTGGAAGTACCTTATTGAGGAAGAGAAGATTCTGCCCAGTTACGCCGTATCCACCGAACCGACGAGCTGCCGTCTTTACCGGGGCCACAGAGGACGGATGGAGATGGAAGTGAAGATCAAGGGCGTTTCCAGTCACGGCTCCGCCCCGGAGCGGGGTGTCAGCGCTGCCTATAAAGCGTCCCGCGCAGCCCTGGCCCTGGAGAAACTGAATGAAAACCTCAAACCCGATGAGGGGAATTTTCTCGGTAAGGGAACCATTGTCGTTTCCCAGATGGCCGTATCCGGGCCCAGCCAGTGTGCCGTGCCCGATCAGGCCATGCTCTATCTCGACAGACGCCTGACCTGGGGGGAAGATGCCGATCTGGCTATTTCCCAGGTCAGGGAAGCCATCTTTGAGGCCCTGGGGGAATATCCCGAATCGGTCACCATGCCCCGCTACGAGGAGAGGGGGTACCGAAATCTGGACTATTTTCAGGAACTTTATTTCCCTACCTGGAAAATCGAAGAGTCCCATCCCCTTGTTCAGGGGGGGGTAAAAGCCTATGAGGCTCTGTTCCAGAAAAAGCCGGAGGTGGACAAATGGACCTTTTCCACCAATTGCGTAGCCATCTGCGGCCGCCACAAAATACCCTGCATAGGTTTCGGACCGGGCGACGAGAAGGAAGCCCATGCCCCCAATGAGAAGAACCGGGTAGACGATCTGGTCATCTGCTCCGCCTTTTATGCCTCCCTGGCCTTTTCCCTATAGGAAAATGTTATGGGAAGGCGCATCGTTATTGCCATAGGGGGAAATTCCCTTATCAAGGACGGTCACCATCTGGCCGTGGAAGATCAGTATGAGGCCATTTGCCGGACGGCCCGTTCCATAGCCCGGATCTGCCGTGAAAATCAGGTCCTGGTAACCCATGGCAACGGTCCCCAGGTCGGGTTTATTCTGCGCCGGTCCGATATCGCCCACGAAAGAGACCATATGCACCGTGTCCCCCTGGTAAGCTGCGACGCCGATACACAGGGGGCTATCGGGTATCAGATTCAGCAGGCCCTGGACAATGAATTCCGCACAGAAAATATTCAGAAAAAAGCGGTCACTCTGGTTACCCAGGTGCTGGTGGACCGGGATGATCCGGCCTTTTCCTCGCCGGCCAAGCCTATCGGCTCATTCTACACGAAGGAGCAGGCCGATATTCTCAGGGCGACAAACACGGACTGGATGATGAAGGAGGATGCCGGCAGGGGGTTCCGGCGGGTGGTCCCCTCACCCCTTCCCGTGGATATCGTGGAGTTTGACGCGATTAAAACCCTCTATGACCGGGGCTTCATCCTGGTGGCCGCCGGAGGCGGGGGTATCCCCGTTATCAAAGAAGGTGACCTTCTCCGTGGGGTAGATGCGGTTATCGATAAGGACAGGGCTTCCGCCCTTCTGGCACGTATGCTTGAATCGGATACTCTGGTAATATCCACCGCGGTGAGACAGGTATCCCTCAACTACGGAACGGAGGAAGAAAAGGCTCTGGGACGGATTGACCGGCTTACCATGAAGGGCTACCTTAAGGAGGGGCATTTCGCCGAAGGCAGCATGAAGCCGAAAGTCGAGGCCGCCCTGGATTTTCTGGATGGGGGAGGGCGGGAAGTCATCATAACCGATCCTGAACATCTTGAAGCGGCACTGGAAGACCGTGACGGAACGCGCATAAATTAGGAGGCAATGGCATGGACAACAAAATGACAAACATGGTGAAAGCTCTGGAGGGATTGAATACTTCAGCCCTGTTCGGGGATGATTTTTTCCTTACCTGGGACAAGAGCCGGGAAGAGCTGGAAGGGCTTCTGATGACGGCGGAAATACTCAGGGCCATGCGGGCGGACAATCTTTCTGCCCGGCTTTTCGAAAGCGGTCTGGCTATCTCCCTTTTTCGGGACAACTCCACCAGAACGCGGTTCAGCTTCGCCAGTGCGGCGAACCTTCTCGGACTGGAAGTGCAGGATCTGGAAGAGGGAAAATCACAGATCGCCCATGGCGAGACTGTCCGTGAAACGGCCAATATGATCAGTTTTATGGCCGACGTGATCGGTATCAGGGATGACATGTACATCGGCAAGGGGCATACCTATATGGAAGAGGTCTCCCGCGCCGTGAAAAAAGGCTACGAGGAGGGCGTCCTCCAGCAGAGGCCGACGGTGGTCAACCTGCAGTGCGATATCGACCATCCCACCCAGTCCCTGGCCGATTTTCTCCATCTGGTGAATCATTTCGGCGGCATTGAAAACCTCAAAGGAAAGAAAATCGCCATGTCCTGGGCTTACTCTCCCTCCTACGGCAAGCCCCTTTCCGTTCCCCAGGGCGTGGTGGGGCTGATGACGCGTTTCGGAATGGATGTAACCCTGGCCCATCCCGAAGGTTATGAGATTATGAAGGACGTGGAGGATCTGGCGGCAGGAAACGCCGCCGCGTCGGGGGGGAGTTTTAAAAAGACCAATTCCATGGAAGAGGCTTTCAGAGGGGCCGATATCGTTTATCCGAAAAGCTGGGCTCCCTACAGGGCCATGGAAACAAGGACGGATCTTTACGGAAAGGGTGATTTTGACGGCATAAAGGCTCTGGAAAAGGAGCTTCTGGCTCAGAATGCCCGCCATAAGGATTGGACCTGCTCGGAGAAACTGATGAAAGAGACCAATGATGCCCTCTATCTCCACTGCCTGCCGGCAGACATTACAGGTGTCAGCTGCGAACAGGGAGAAGTGGATGGTTCCGTTTTCGACAGATTCAGGGAACCGCTCTACAGGGAGGCCGGCTATAAACCCTATATCATCGCCGCCATGATATTTTTGAGTAAAGTCAAGGATCCCGCCAAAGGGCTCCGTACGCTTATCGACCGGGGAATCTCCCGGATTACACTATAAATTAAGGAGTTTTTGTGATTGATCTTACGTTAAAAGAGGATGTTAGAAAGAAAAATATAGAGAGATGCCGGGAGAAGGGCATTCTTCTTCCCACCTTTGCCCAGATGAAAAATCCCGAGACGATTCCCTCTTCCGTGAAGGATAAACTGCGTCAGACCGGATTATGGGATCTGGACCCGGTCAACCTCTTCCGCATTACCTGGCGGAATGAACCGGTCCCTTCGGGGGGAACCTTCGGCGGGGTGAATTATATGGAAATCCCCAAAGAGCTGACCGGAGTAAACGCCCGCATTATCGCTCTGGTGGGAAAATGGTTTCCCACGGGCGCCCATAAGGTGGGGGCTACCTACGGCTGTCTCGCCCCGGCTCTGGTTTCGGGCAACTTCGATTCCACCAGCCAGAAGGCCGTCTGGCCCTCCACGGGGAACTACTGCCGGGGAGGAGCCTACAACAGCGCCCTCCTGGGCTGCGATTCCATCGCCATCCTTCCCGAGGAAATGAGTCGTGAACGGTTTGAGTGGCTCTCCAAAATCGCCGGCGAGGTTATCGCGACTCCGGGATGCGAAAGCAATGTCAAGGAAATTTTCGACAAATGCCATGAACTGAATGCGGAACGGGGCGATGACATTGTCATTTTCAATCAATTCGATCAGTTCGGCAATTATCTCTGGCATTATGAGATCACCGGATCTGCCATAGAAGCAGCCTGCGCCGAGCTGGGTGTGAAATCCCTGGCCGGTTATGTCTCCTCCACCGGATCGGGGGGCACCATCGCCGCGGGTGATTACCTGAAAACCCTCTATCCCCGGATGAAAATCGGGGCGGCCGAAGCCCTGCAGTGTCCCACCCTTCTCAGAAACGGATTCGGCGGACATCGTATTGAAGGAATCGGCGACAAGCATGTGCCCTGGATTCATAATGTGCGGAATACCGATATGGTCGTCGCCGTGGATGACGAGGACTGCATCTCCCTCATGAGACTCTACAACGAGGAGGAGGGAATCCGTTTTCTGGAAGCGGCGGGAATGGACAAATCTTTCAGAGAAAAACTGCCCTTCCTGGGGATTTCCGGAATCGGCAACCTCATCGCCTCCATAAAAATGGCCAGGTATTACGAAATGGACAGTGACGATGTGATCTTTACCGTCTGCACCGACTCCATGGATATGTACGATTCCCGTATGAAGGAGTATCATGAAAAATACGGCGCCTTCACCGACAAGGAGGCCCAGAGGGTTTATGCCCGGGCCGTGGAGGGGCAGAAAATCGACGGGACTCTGGAGCTTAATTATTACGACAGACTCCGTGTGCATAACCTCAAGTACTACACCTGGATAGAACAGCAGGGTAAGGTTACCGAAGAGCTCAACAGGCAGTGGTATGACAAATCCTACTGGAATGCCGTTCCTCCGAAGGCCGAAGAGATCGACCGGATGATCAGGAAGTTCAATGAAGAGGTCCAGGCCGGTTAGTATGATATTGTATCGCTGCACAACCTGCGGGAAAAGTTATGAAACGGATGATTTGATCTACCGCTGTCCCGAATGCTCCTCGAAAGGGGTTAAGGACGGTTTTCAGAGGGGAAATCTGCTGGTGGAGTTTGATCCGTCGATTATTGAGGGAAGGACGCTCCCCCTTGATCCCCTCTCTCTTTTTCCCTATGAGATTGATTTTCACGACTCCTTTCCCGCAGGCGGCACGCCTCTGGTCAGGCCCGGAAGACTAAGGCAGGAGGAGGGTTTTCCCCGGCTTCTCTGCAAGTGCGAGATGGCCAATCCCTCCGGTTCCTACAAGGACCGGGCCTCCCTTCTGGTGGCGGCCCAGGCGAAGGCGCTCGGCGTTGATAAGATCGTTCTGGCCTCCACGGGTAATGCCGGTTCGGCCATGAGCTGCGCCGGCGCCGCCCTGGGGCTGGACGTGGTTCTCTTTGTCCCCGCCACGGCGCCCCTGGAAAAACTGGCCCAGTCGGTTTTCTACGGCGCCCGGGTCATTCCCGTAAAGGGAACCTATGACAACGCCTTTGCCCTTTCCCTGGAATATTCGGCCCGTTTCGGAGGGATAAACCGGAACACCGCCTACAATCCCATGACCATAGAGGGCAAGAAAAGCGCCGCCGTTGAGATTATCAATCAGATGGGCGGGGAAGTTCCCGATCTGGTCTATATTCCCGCGGGCGACGGCGTTATCTACACGGGAATGGTTAAGGGCTTTTCCGATCTGAAAAAGGCGGGGTTCATCGACCGCTTTCCCCGCTGCGTGGCTGTCCAGCCCCGGGGCAGCAACGCCCTCTACCTGTCGTGGAAGGAGGGCCGGGAAGTCCTCCTGGACAAAACGGATACAAAGGCCGATTCCCTGGCTGTCTGTTCTCCCGCCTGCGGTGAACCGGCCCTTCAGTTCATGGAGGCGTCCGAGGGATGGGCCGTGGAAGTGTCCGACGGCGAGATTGGCGATGCTCAGGAAAAGCTGGCCGCCGGGGCGGGGCTTTTTGTCGAGCCCTCCTCCGCCGCGGCTCTGGCCGGTATGAGAAAGGACAGAAAGGAAGGAAGGATTTCCGGTAAGGAAACAGCGGTGCTGCTGCTCACCGGAACGGGTCATAAGGATATGAAGGCCGTTATCGACCGGATCTCTCTGCCCGAGCCGGTGGAATGTACTCTCGATGAGGTGATGAAGCATGTATGATTTAGCTGTCAAAAACGGTCTTGTTTACCGGAACGGCCGGTTGGAAGAGGCCCACGTCTATATTAAGGACGGTATCATTGAGGAAATTTCCTCCCGGGAGTTTGGGGCAAAGGAGACACTTGAAGGGGAGGGGAAAAAAATATTTCCCGGTCTTATCGATCCCCATGTCCATTTCGCCCTCTCCGTGGGGAACTTCCGTTCCGCCGATGATTTCGCCAGCGGTTCCGCCGCGGGTCTTTTCGGTGGGGTGACAACCTATATTGACTTTCTCGATCCGGTAAATAGGGGCTCCCTCGTGGAGGAGGCTTTCGAGCGGAGAAAAGCCCTGGCCGCGAAAAGCTGTTCCGATTACTCCTTTCATACCTGTGCGGCAAACCCCGAGGGGCAGACCGAAGGAATTACCGAAGAATCCCTGCGCCTGAAAATGCCTTCCATAAAGGTTTTTACGGCCTATTCCGAAACGGACAGACGAACCTATGAGAAGGAGCTGGCCGAATTTCTGGCCCTGTCCGAGAAAAGGGGAACCGTGCTCCTGGTTCATGGAGAGGATGAGGATCATATCGTCAGCGATCCGCGGTTCGGACCGGAGGATCTGACTTTCAGCCGACCCCGAAAATCGGAACGGTCCATGGTGGAGAAACTGTGCTCCCTTGTCGAAGAGAAAAGGGGCCGCCTCTATCTTGTTCATACCACCTGCGGAAGCTCCGTGGAATATGCCAGGGAAAGGCTGGGGGATCTTTTCGGGAAAAATCTTTTCATGGAGAGCTGCCCCCAGTATTTCTTCCTCACCGAGGAGGATCTCAAGGGGGACGAGGGGTATAAGTACGTCCTGGCTCCCCCTCTCCGTTCTCTCAAGGAGACAAAGAAGATCACCGAAGAGGCTTCCCGTCTCTTTTCCATAGGGACCGACCACTGCCCCTTTATGCTGGCGGAAAAGAAACGGTCCCTCCTGAGCCGGATTCCCTTCGGAATCGGGGGCATAGAGTACTCTTTTCCCCTTATGTACGGTCTTTTCAAAGAGAGCATTGTCGATAAAATGACCGTCAATCCGGCCCGTTTATTCGGTTTATACCCCCGCAAAGGGGTTCTGGAACCCGGTTCCGACGGAGATTTGTTTCTTTTTCACGAAGAAGGGAGTACAATAGTAGGAACGGGACATTCCCGGTGCGACTACAATGTTTATGAGAATTTTCCCGTGGGCGGCCGTGTGGAGAAGACCGTTCTGAGAGGAAAAGTCGTCATGGACGGGAGAAACGTGATCCCGGAGGAAGGACGTTTTCTGGAAAGGGAGGCAGGCATTGAAAGCCATTAGCAATGTTCGAATTTATGATTTTATCCATTATCAGGCCCGGGGCTATGTCGTTTTCGATGAAACCATAGCCGAGACGGGACCGATGGAGGGATTCGATGAGGCGCGACGTAAATACGGCCTTTCCGACGGGGATATCACCGACGGCAGGAACAGGCTGCTCATTCCCGGACTGGTGCTGGGGCATACCCATATCTATTCCACCTTTGCCCGCGGGATGGCCCTGCCTTTCAATCCGCAGAACTTTCAGGAGATACTGGAACAGCAGTGGTGGAAGATGGATGCCGCCCTGGACAGGGAAGAGATTTATTACAGCGGTCTTGTCAGCGGCCTCGGCTATATCAAGCACGGAGTGACCACCATTATCGATCACCATGCCAGCGGGCGGGATATAAGGGGCACTCTCAACGAGCTGAAGAGAAGCGTGGTGGACGAGATGGGGCTTCGCGGCATGTTCTGCTTTGAAACATCCGACCGTTTCGACCGGGAGGCCTGCATCGAGGAAAATGTGGATTTCCGCGACCAGGAGGAGGAGGGATTATGCGCCTCCCACTTCGGTATGCATGCTTCCATGACCCTATCCGACGATACTCTGGTGAAAATCTCCCGCCGTCTGGAAGGACGTCCTGTTCATATTCATGTGGCCGAAAGCCGGATGGATCAGGAGGACTGCATGAGCCGTTACGCCATGGGACTGGTAGAGCGGCTCGATAAATTCGGCCTTCTCAACAAGGACAGCATCCTGGTACACGGTATTTACCTGAGTGAAAAAGAGATGGATCTCATCGCCGAGCGGGAGTGCTATGTCGCCCTGAATCCCCTTTCCAATATGAATAACGGAGTGGGGCTGCCCGATTACCCCCTTCTGAAAAAGCACGGAATCCCCTGTATCATCGGCAATGACGGCCTGGGAACTTCGGTGGCCAACGAATGGCAGGCCCTGCTCTTTTCCACCCATTACAAGTACAGGGATCCCATGGCGTTCGATCTGGGGGATCTGCACCGGATGATTCTCAACAGTTACGAATACGCCTCCCGGATGCTCAAAACCGATCTGGGTAGGATTAAAAAAGGCTATGAAGCGGATATGATCCTCATTGACGAGGATAATCCCACCCCCATGGGAGACGGCAACGCCCTGGGACATCTGCTCTACGGCAGCGCCGCCGCCTTGAGGCCTTCCCATACCTGGTGCCGGGGAAAGCTGAAGATGGCCGATTACCTCTATACAGAAGATGTTTCCTCTATTTATGAGAAAAGCCGTGAACAGGCCGCCCGCCTCTGGAATGACCTGGGAGCTCCCCTGTGAGACGGGATATCAGTGAAAGCATCAACAAAGTTGATAACGGGGAAAAAATAGGCGGATCCGGCCTCTATCTCAACGATATCGATTTTAAGGATTTCTATTACGCCCTGACTTTGCGGTCCGCTGTCTGCAGGGGACGGATTAAGAACATCCGATTTCCCGAGGAAAGGGAAGATGTTTTCATTGTCGATCACCGGGATATCCCCGGGAACAATTATGTACAGATCCTTGAGAAGGACTGGCCCGTTTTTACCGACGGCCCGGTCAGTTATCTCGGTGAACCGATACTTCTTGTCACAGGCCCGGACAAAGCCGTACTGGAAGATTATCTTGGCCGTATAGAAGTGGAATATGAAGAGGAGGAGCCCATTCTGACTCTGGAGGATTCCGTCGCAAAGACCGACCCCGTGGTTAGCTATAAAATCGACCGGTGGGACGGGGAAAAACTCGCCGGGCCCGATATCCGTTTCTACGGCGAGACCTTTTCCACGGGCCGCCAGGAGCAGGTGTACATTGAGCCCCAGGGCGTAGCGGCGGAGTTCACCGGCGGCGGAGTGAAGCTTACCGGCTCCTATCAGTGCCCCTATTATGTGAAGAACGCCGTTATGAATACCCTGGGCTGGGGACCGGAAAAAGTCCGCGTCGTTCAGGCCGTGACCGGCGGCGCCTTCGGGGGAAAAGAGGAGTTTCCTTCCCTCATAAGCTGCCAGGTTGCTGTGGCCTGTGTGAAGCTGAAGAAAACGATCAAGCTGGTTTACGACCGGTCAGAGGACATGGCGGTGACAACCAAACGCCATCCGGCCCTCATCGAATATCAGGCTGCCCTGGATAAAAACAACAGCATCGTCGGCATCAAGATGGACGTGAAACTGGACGGGGGAGCCACGTCAGGGCTTTCATCGGTCGTTCTTCAGAGATCCATGATCGCCTCCTGCGGGGTCTATACCTTTGAGAGCGTTCTTGTCACGGGCGGGGTCTATCTGACCAACACGGTTCCCAACGGGGCTTTCCGGGGATTTGGAGCGCCTCAGACATTCTTCGCCCTGGAAACGTTTATGACCCATCTGGCCGGACATCTGGGAATAGACCCTCTGGATTTCCGTCTGAAATATCTGGCACGCCAGGGGGACCCCACTTCTACGGGGGGACTCTACCGCGATCCCATTCTTATGGAAGATATGCTCCGGAATGTGCTGGAACGTTCAGGCTACCGGGAGAAAGCGAAGCTCTATGGCGATCCTTCCGATTCCCGGGGTATCGGAATCTCCTTCTTCCTCCATGGCTGCGGTTTTACCGGCAGCGGCGAAGCGGACCATATCAAGGCCAAGGTCTTCCTGAAAAGGGATGATCAGGGCCGCGTGTATATCCTTGTTTCCAATGTGGATATGGGCCAGGGGTTCAAGACGACCATGATCAAGGTCGTGGCCCATACGCTGGGACTGCCCCTGGACCAGGTCGTTTTTGAGAATCCCGATACGGAATACGTTCCCGATTCCGGGCCGACCGTGGCTTCCCGCTCCACTATGATCGTGGGAAGGCTGCTTGTGGAGGCCTGCGGAAAACTGGAATCCCGCACGGGGGCCTGTACCGTCGAGGCAAACTACTCCCAGCCGGATTATATCAAGTGGAATCTGGACCGGATGGAAGGAGATGCCTACCCGGCCTACTCATGGGGAATCAATGTCATCGAGGTGGATACGGACCGGGATACTCTGGAAACGAGGGTGACCGGAGCCTGGACGGTGCATGATGTGGGAAAGGCGATCGACGACAGGATCCTCAAGGGGCAGGTGGACGGCGGACTTCTCCAGGGCGTGGGATACGGCCTGTGGGAGAAAATGGAAGTGAAGGACGGGAAGGTGCAGCAGAGCACGGTGACCGATTACATCATTGGCACGGCCTCCGATTTTGTTCCGGTGGATAATGTACTCTTTGACAATCCCTACGCTCTGGGCCCCTTCGGTGCCAAGGGGGCGGGCGAACTGACCCTGATAGGCGGGGCGCCCGCCGCTGCCATGGCGGTGGAACAGGCGGCGGATGTGAAGATCAACCGGATACCCGTGGTGCCCGAATATCTGATGGAGCTCAAGAGACATGGATAAGATAATCTTCAACCTTAACGGCAAATCGGTCAGCATAGAAAAGGACGGGTCCGCCCGGCTGCTTGATACGCTGAGAGATGACTTTTCCCTGACCGGTCCCAAGGAGGGATGCGGGGAAGGGGAGTGCGGAGCCTGCGCCGTCCTCATAGACGGGGTCATCGCCAATTCCTGTATCGTTCCCCTGGGAAATGTGGCGGGCAGGAATGTGGTCACCATTGAAGGTTTCTCCCGGACGGAACGATTCAAAGTCCTTGAAGCCAGTTTTGCCGAGTGCGGTGCCGTGCAGTGCGGTTTCTGCACGCCGGGAATGATGATCGCCGCCGAATCCCTCCTGAACGGCAACCCCTATCCCAACGATGAGGAGATCCGGGAGGGCATTTCCGGCAATCTCTGCCGCTGCACCGGCTACAATATGATCGTCGATGCGGTCAGGCTGGCCTCGGAAAAGGGGAAGGGCTTATGGTAAACGCGTATCCCCGCAGTCTGAAGGAAGCCTTGGAGATGCGTTCCGAAGGGTTTCGCCCCATGGGAGGCGGTACGGACCTGATGGTGCGTTACCGAAACCGATCGGGTCTTCTGCCCCGGTTTGACCAGCCTCTGCTTTTTTTAAGGAATCTGGAGGAGCTTAAAACCCTGGAAGAGAGGGATGGTTTTCTTCGTATCGGAGCCGCCGTTACCCTGAGGGAACTGCTGGCCTCGCCCCTGACTCCCGGGCCACTCAAGGATATCTTCCTGAAAATGGCATCCTACGCTATACGGAGTGAAGCCACTCTGGCGGGAAACATAGGCAATGCGTCCCCCGCCGCGGACAGCCTTCCCTTCCTCTATTGCCGGGACAGTTCCCTGACTCTGGCCAGCCGCCGGGCAGAACGAACCGTATCTCTGGCGGATTTTATCACCGGACCGGGGAAAACTCTTCTGGGCGGGGACGAAATCATCAGGGATATTGTTATTCCCCTGAAAACGAGCGATATCTCCTTTCATAAAAAAGTGGGGGGACGCCGTTCGGACGCTATTTCCAAGCTCTCCTTTTATGGGGAGGTCTACCGGGGAAGCGGGGGCGTGGAAGATGTGCGCCTGGCCTTCGGTTCCGTCGCCCCCCGGGTTGTCCGTCTTCCCGAAGGGGAAGACATGATTCTGAAAGCTCTTGCCGGAAAAAAAGAATGGGGCCCTGTTGTCGAATTTTACGGTAAGGCCGTCACCCCTATTGACGATCAGCGCTCCACCGCCCATTATCGTAAAGAAGTTTCCCTGAATCTCTTAAATCGTTTTTTGGAGCTGCTCACTCAATTATGACAATTGTAATAAAAGGAAATTTTATCGATACCCCCTCGCCGGAGAAATTCCGGGTCAGAGAAGAGGGTTATCTTGTTATCGAAAAGGGAAAAGTCCGCGGATACCGCGACACACCGCCCCGGGATACGGGGGAGGGGCAATTTTTCGATTACGGTGATAAACTGATTATACCCTCTTTCTGTGATATGCACCTTCACGGACCCCAGTTTCTGCAGAGGGGCCTGGGGATGGATCGGGAGCTTATCGGCTGGCTGAATGACTATACCTTTCCCCGGGAAGCCCGTTACGGCGATCCTGCCTACGCCCGGGATGCCTATGAGGTCTTCGCCGATTCTCTCTATCAGGCCGGATCTCTCCGTTCCTGCGTGTTCGGGACGGTCCATCGGAAGGGGACGGTTATTCTAGCCGAGGAGATGGAAAAGAGGGGGCTGGCCGCCTGCGTGGGCAAGGTGAACATGGACAGCAATGCCCCCGATTATATCCGGGAGACGGGGGAGGAATCCCTGAGGGAAACGGTAAAATTTCTTGATGATATGGCCGGATTTTCCCGCATAATGCCCATTATCACACCGCGCTTCGTCCCCAGCTGCAGCGGGGAGCTTCTCGGAAAGCTGGGTGATCTGGCAAAGGAAAGAGATCTGCCCGTTCAGTCCCATCTGTGCGAAACCGTCCAGGAAGTGGCCTGGGTTAAGGAACTTTTTCCCGAGGGTGAAAGCTACAGCCATGTTTATGATAAAGCCGGCCTTTTAAGAGAGGGAAAGACTCTTATGGCCCACGGTATCTATATGAGCGAGGACGATCTGGATAGGATTAAAAGGACAGGCACGGCTCTGGTTCACTGTCCCGATTCCAATCTGAATCTGGCCAGCGGCATTATGGATACCTCCGGCCTTATGGACGGCGGGATAAACCTGGCCCTGGGTTCCGATGTGGGGGGGGGCCATGAGCTCCCCATGAACCGGGTGATTATCAGCGCCGTTCAGTCCTCCAAAACCCGCAGGCATTTTCTCGGACGCGGCAGAGAACTCTCCCATGAGGAAGCCTTCTACCTGGCCACGAGGGGAGGTCTCAGCATCTGGGACAATACGGGCTGCTTTGACGAGGGCTGTCTCTTTGACGCCCTTGTTATTGACGACAGGATGCCCCATCGCGAGGAGCTGACCCTGACCGACCGTCTTTACCGTTATCTTTACACCTCTTCTGGAGGAGATCAGATAACAGCCCGGTTTCTTGAGGGACGGCGGATCTAAAGGATTATCAGCTCTCTTCGTTTTCACCGGAGGGCAGCGTCAGCTGCCTCTGGTTGAGGATCTCTTCCATTTTATCCGGATTGCTCAGTGCCTTCAGGAGTTCCTTCTGCGATTCCTGAAGAACACGCCAGTCCTCTTCTGTCAGTTCTATGGGCTCGAAATCGGGTGAGTTCATAAAATTGTTCAGCTGTGACTGGAGGCCCGTAAAAAACTTGCTCTCCACCAGGGTATCCAGCCAGGGGAAATCCTCCTGGGGTTTCTTGTTCCCCTGCCGCTGCCCCAGGGAATCGAGTTCCATGGCCAGTTCTTTGCGGACTTCCTTGTCGGAAACCAGCTCTTCAATCCGGGATTTCAGATTCTCTATGGTCCGGTTTTTCTCCTCCAGTTCCCTGAGATGCTCCCTTTCCATCATCTCCGAATGGGTTTTGGCATAACGCATATAGGACGCCAGCTCATCCGCATTGCCCGAGAGCCGGTTCAGTATGGAGGAGAGGCGCAGCATGCGTTCATTCGCCATGGTATAGGGATAGCGGACCCTATGGTCGATCTCTCCCCAGGCTTCCTCGTAAAGGGTTCTGACCTGAACTTCCACTTCATAGGTTTCGGCGCCCGGCGAGGTCAGTAGCTGATAGTGAACCGAACGGTAGCCGAACTGATGCTCCTGGATGGCACAGTCCTTGTCCTTATAGTACTGGAGGATTCTTTCCGAATCGCCGTATCTCACATAGGCCGTCGGTTTCTCTGCCTGTTTCCATCCGGAAATGATAAAGTCATGGATCTCGGCCCAGTCCTCCTTGAAAATATGGAGCGCCCGTATTCCTATGAGATCGGTAATCTTATCCCTGTAGTTATTACGGGTTATCTGTTCCTGGGGACTGATTTTCATCTTGCGGAGTATCTTTTCCAGAAGATGCTCTTCATTTTTTATCCGATAATTGATGGAATGGATGGAGGAGCAGGTAAGGAGGGCGTTAACAATGGTCTGACCAGTGATTTCCAGAGCCGGTTTCAATTTCCGGTAATCTGCCAATATCGCTTCCAGTTCAGCCCAGTGTCGGTCGGCCAGTATGCAGTCTTCCTGATTCTTCAGGTATTCATTGTAGAACTTTTCCCTGGTCATACGTTTAATATACTCCCAAACGGGTAAATTGTTACAAAAAAATTGGGGCTTTTTTGCCCGTTTTATCGGAAAGGCCGATTCTGTTTTCTTTGTGAAGCCCTTGTTGGTCCGCTCTCATCGGGGTAGAATAGGGTGATGATTGTTAAAATTGAAAAAATCGTTCCCGGCGGTGATGGAATGGGACGGGTTGACGGAAAAATCGTTTTCGTCCCCCTGGCCCTTCCCGGAGAGACGCACCGCGTAACAACGATTAGCGATAAAAAGGGCTTTGTCCGGGCCGAATCGGAAGAAATACTGGAAACCGCCCCCTCTTCCGTAGAGAGAGCCGAACCTTTCTGCCCCCTTTTTGGAAAATGCGGCGGCTGCAATATGCAGCATTTGTCCTACGAGGCACAGTTGAAGGCTAAGGTCGACATGGCTCTGGATACCCTTTCACGCCAGGGCGGGGAAAATCTCGCCGGAGTTTTCTCGGAAAATCCGATCATACATCCCTCTCCTGACAGGGGGTATAGAAACAGGGCTCAGTTTCACAGAAGAGGCGATCTGGCGGGATTCAGAGCCCGGAACAGCCATGAACTGGTACCCCTTTCCCATTGTCCCCTTCTGACGGAGGGCATTAATCACTATATCGGCCGCGGCCGAAGCGGATCATTTCCATCGCGGGAGAGGTTCACCCTCCTCGGAGACGGGGAGAACTGCTGGGTGGAGGGGATACACCGGCGGGCTCAGATTGATCTGATGGGTAAGAAGATCCTCCTGAATCCGGGACTGTTTTTTCAAAGTAACCTGTCCCTTTTTCCGAAGCTCGTCGAAAAGGTTCTGGCCTTCGCCGGCGACGGGGAAACTTTTATAGACCTTTACAGCGGTGTGGGGGTCTTTGCCATGTTTCTCGAGGACCGGTTTGAGAAGGGAGTCGCGGTGGAATCATCCCGGGGAGCCCTCGAATATGCCCGCATGAACCTGACTAAGACGGATTTCTACGAGGAGCCCGTTGAGAAGTGGGTTGAGAAGGAAGCCCGCTTAACTCCTGACTTTCTTGTGGTTGATCCGCCGAGAACCGGTCTTTCCCGCACGGCCCGGGAGGCCGTCCTGGCCCTGGCGCCGCATAGAATCTCCTATGTCTCCTGCGATCCTGTGACGCAGGCCAGGGATCTCAAGGAACTCACCGCCGGAAAGTACCGCCTTGCCGGTTACGAGCTTTTTGATTTTTATCCCCATACGTCCCACATGGAAGGGCTGGCCCATCTGGAGCGCTGCCGGTGAGGAAGCCCCCTTTTTTACTCCTTCTCCTGGCCGTTATGGTCATAGCTTCCTTTCAGACAGGAGCGCAGGAGGGGGGACAGTCACAAAGGGAAGCCCTCTGGAAGCGTGCGGTGGGAGGGGAAATCTCCTCCTGGCAGGCTGTCGGGCCGGACGGGATCATCTATCTTATCGGTGATGACCGGGCCCTTCATGCCCTTTCCCCCCGGAACGGTGAGGATATATGGCTGTACCGACCGGGGGGAAGACTCTCCAGTTTTCTGGCGGTCAGCCCCGACGGCACCGTTTATATTCAGAACCGGGACAATGAAATTTTTGCGGTCAATCCCGGCGGGGAAGCCCGATGGAAATGCGTCGTGGAGAGCCCTGTCAGGCAGATGCCCGCCCTCACTCCCGAGGGAACACTGATCTTCCTTATGGACCGGGGCCTTATGGCGGCCCTATCCCGCAAGGGGGATATTCTCTGGACAGAAGAGCTCCATTCGACTCCGACCGCCTCACCCATTATCGATTACAGAGGCCAGATCTATGTGGCCGTTGAAGAGGGGATCCTCTGCTATAATCTGGACGGGGACAGAAAATGGGCCCTGGGACTGGAGGGAATCACACGGCTGGCAGTGGATAGGAAAGGGCGTATCTACGGGTTTACGGCCCGGGGACGCATCCGGTCATTCAGCCATTCGGGCGAACAGCTCTGGGATTCCGGCACGGAACCGGGGGAGGTCGTCTCCCTGGCTCTGCGCGAGGATGACGTTCTCATTCAGACCGCCGACGGGGTGATTTTCCGGGCCGATTCCATCGGATCGGAGAGCTTCTACCAGGGCCCGATGCCCCTTGCACCGGGCTATCTTACCGAGAGCGGCCGGCTCTGTTTCTTCGACCGGGACAACCGTTTCGTCTCTCTGGATTTCGAATCGGGAGAAGAGGAAGTCCTCTTTACCGTTCCCGATGTCCCGTCACCCCCTCTGGTCACCGAAGCGGGGCTGATCCTTTTCGGGGCGGCGGACTGGCGCTTCTACGCCTACCGGGGAGAAAAGCCCGATGACGGGTGGAGCCAGTTCCGCGCCAATCCCCGGAGGGACGGATCGCTTTATGCCGTTCTCACTCCCGAAGCCAAGGAGAAACTCTACCGGGACGATACCCGCTGGATCTACTACAACTATTTCACCGCCACAGAGGATCCGGAAGACCAGATGGACCTGGTGGATGAGGTCCGTTCCTACGGGGAGGACCGTTCCCTCCTGGAAGAGTCCATTCCCTTCTGGGATCTTCTGATGATGAAACTGACCCAGACCCATGACGACCGTACCTATATGGTGGGGGACAGGGGCTATCGGGATAATCCGGTCGTCCGGGCCGAAGCCTACCGCCTACTGGGAGACTGGGCCGTTTATCCTGCGCGTAATTCCCTTCTGGCCCATGTGAATCAGGAAAGGGACCCTCTTGTCCTGGCCGCCGCCTGCTATGCCCTGGGGCAGATCGCTTCGGACTGGGACGGCCGTTCGGCCGACGCCATTGGGAAAATCGTCAGAAATCCGGCCAATCTCCGTTCGCCCCGTCTGGCCGAGGAAGCGGGTATAGCCCTTGAGCAGATTATGGTCTACAACGGCGGAAAGGTCGCCGAAACCTGCTGGGAGTACTACTCCCTCATCCTGGAAAGTCCGGCCGTCTCTCAGGATGTGAAAAACATATTGATGGAAAGGTAGATTTCTTCGTTTCAGACTATCTTCGGTTTATCCTTTTTGATATAATCGCGTTTATGAAAAAGGATAACGAAAATTCCAACCTAAGAAATATAGCCATCATAGCCCACGTTGACCACGGTAAAACAACCCTTGTTGACGCTCTTTTCAAGCAGTCCGGTCTTTTCCGGGAAAACCAGGAGACCGAAGAACGTCTCATGGACAGCATGGATCTGGAAAGAGAGAGGGGCATCACCATAGCCGCGAAAAACTGTTCCATCAAATGGAAAGGTGTCAAGGTCAATATTCTTGATACTCCGGGCCATGCCGACTTCGGAGGCGAAGTGGAAAGGGCCCTCTCCATGGTGGACGGCGCCATTCTTCTGGTCGACTCTTCCGAAGGCCCTCTTCCCCAGACCCGTTTCGTTCTGGGAAAAGCGCTGAACGCGGGACTGAAGATCATCGTCGTCATCAACAAAATAGACCGACCCGATGCACGCTGTCAGGAAGTTCTGAATGAGGTTTATGATCTCCTTATCGATCTTGATGCCGATGAGGAACAGCTGGAATTCCCCCTGTTCTACGCCAACGGGCGGGACGGCATTGCGGGGAAATCCCTCGATGAGCCGATGGAGAACCTTCACGGTCTTCTGGATGCCATCGTGGAAGAGATTCCCGGACCCAGCTATGTGGAGAACGAGCCCTTTCAGATGATGGTTTCCGACCTCTCCTATTCTGATTATCTGGGCCGCCTGGCCGTAGGTAAGGTAGTGAACGGCAGCGTCAAAGCCCGGGACGGGCTGATCTGTCTGGGAGACGGGGGCAAACAGACTCCCCTTAACGTAACGAAAATCCAGGTTTACCAGGGTCCGAATCTGGTGGAGACCGAATCGGTGGAACCCGGTGAAATCGTCGTTCTCGCCGGTATCGATGATGTTTTTATCGGCGATACCATCTGTCACCGTTCCGATCCCAAGGCCCTGAAGAGACTCACTGTCGACGAGCCTACGGTCAGTATGCGCTTCACGCCCAATACCTCTCCCTTCCAGGGACAGGAGGGAAAACTGGTGCAGTCCAGCAAGATCCGTGAGAGACTCCAGAAAGAAACCATGCTCAACGTTTCCATTAAAGTGGAGGAAGATACGAACGGGGAAGGTTTCATCGTCAAGGGCCGGGGCGAATTCCAGATGGTTATCCTGATCGAGACCATGAGACGGGAGGGCTTCGAACTCTGCGTGGGCCGTCCGGAAGTCATCTTCCATAAAAAGGACGGGAAAACCCTGGAGCCCATCGAGCATCTCTATGTGGATTGTGAAGAGGTCTACACCGGTATCGTCACGGAAAAGCTTTCCCAGAGAAAGGGCCGTATGCTCGCCTTCGTCAGCCATGAAAACGGTCGGGCGCGTCTGGAATTCTCCGTTCCTTCCCGGGCCCTTATCGGCTACCGCGATGAATTTCTTACCGATACGAGGGGAACGGGTATCCTGAACTCCCTTATCAGCGGTTACGAAGAGTACCGGGGCGATTTCGCCGAGAGGCACACGGGCTCTCTTATCGGCGACCGTATCGGTGAAGCCGTTCCCTACGCGCTCTTTAACCTGGAGCCGAGGGGGGTACTTTTCATTACTCCCGGGGCGAGGGTTTATGAGGGAATGATCGTAGGCGAGCACAACAGGGAGAATGACCTGAATGTTAACCCCTGCAAGACGAAAAAACTTACCAACATGCGGGCTTCCGGCAAGGATGACGCGGTTGTTCTGACCCCCGTCATGCCCATGACGCTGGAAAGGGCCATCCAGTTTATCCGGGAGGATGAAATGGTTGAAGTAACGCCCCAGAATATCCGGCTCAGGAAAAGAACGCTCAGCGCAGCCGACCGGAAAGTGGAAAATAAGAAGGTCGGTGGAAAATAAAAGGGTCTGGTGATAGAATAGTTCCATGAAAAGAAGAATTATTATTTCCTTACTGACTCTCCTGATGGCCGCCTCCTGTGTTACAACGGGCGGTCAGGGAAAAATCTCCCTGACCGGAACGGGAACCGTGGCGGCCGTCCCGGACAGGGCGGGCTTTGACCTGAACTTCAGGGAATCGGGAGACACGACCGCTGAAGCCAGGGACAGGGTGAATGTTCTCGTCGATCGATCTCTCGCTGTGATCAGCGGGGAGGGAATCGCTCCGGAAAACATCAGAACCACCGGTATCAGCTATTATCAGAAAACACGCTGGGACGATGGGAAGGAAGTTTTTCTGGGGCAGGAAGCCGTCCAGACTCTGAGCATCACCGTGGATCTTGAGGAAAAAGCGGCGAATCTCAACCGGCTCATCGACAGCCTGGCCGAAATAGACGGCATCGGTGTCGGGGGATTGACCTTTGAGGTCTCCCGTTCCAGCTCCTTCAGGGAGGAAGCCCGCCGTCTGGCCTTTGAGAATGCCCGAATGAGGGCGGAGCAGTACGCGGCTCTTGCCGGCAGGAAACTGGGAAAAGTCCTAACCCTGACGGAACAGCGCAGTTCGGCGGCTCCCATACGCTACTCCCTTATGGAAAAGGCCGCGGCCGACGGTCCGGCTACCCAGGTTCAGACCGGCTTGAATGAAATTACCGTTGTCATAGAAGTGGAATTCGAGTTAGAATAGCCCATGGAATCGGTTCAGACAATACAATTCGGTACGGCACAATCACTCATTTCCCTGGCTTCTCCCGCTGAAATACGGGATAGGATCGCTGATCTTTATGTGGCCGATGGCAACACGGCGGAATTCCTTTCGGATAAGCAAAGGGAATGCGCCGTGATTCTGCCTCCGGGGGAGTCGGAGAAAACCTTTACGTCCATAGAAAAGATTATTGCCCGGGCGGTTGAACTGAAGCTGGACAGAAGTTCTCTCATTCTGGGGCTGGGGGGGGGAGTCATCTGCGATATGACCGCCTTCGCCGCGTCCCTCTATATGCGCGGATGCCGGGTAGAACTTGTCCCCACCTCTCTGCTGGCTATGGTTGATGCCTCCGTAGGCGGTAAAACCGGAGTGGATTACGGGGCCTTCAAGAATATGATAGGAACCTTCTATCCGGCGGAGCAGGTGATCCTCTGTCCCGAATATGTAGCCACGCTGCCGCAGAAAGAGTTTTTATGCGGTCTGGCAGAAGCCATAAAAACGGCTCTTCTCGGAGATCTTGAGATGCTGGAGCTTCTGGAGAGTGAAAAGAAGACCGTTTTGGAGAGAGACCCTTCTCTCGTTAAGGAGCTTATCGTCCGCTGCGTCCGTTTTAAGGGACGGATCGTGGAGGAGGACCTGAAGGAGAACGGCGTGCGTGCCTGCCTCAACCTGGGGCACACGTTCGGCCATGCCCTCGAATCGGTAACGGGATTTTCTCGGGTGAGCCACGGGGAAGGCGTTGCCTGGGGTATCGCCAAAGCCGCCAAGGCAGCCTACAGCCGGGGGGATATCGGATCGGATTATCATGACAGGATTATTCGTCTTCTTGAAGGTTATGGTTATAATCTTTCCTACGATATCTCATCTGATGACCTGATGGAAGCCATGGGGCATGATAAAAAGATCCGGGGTGGACAGAAACGATTCATTCTGCCATCCGGTCCGGGAAAGTTTACCATAACGCCCCTCGATGAGGAATTTGTCAGAGACATTGTATCCCGGCCGTAACGGGAGATCAGGAGACAATCCATGAAAGCTTATTTTCTATTTGCTCTGGTTCTGGTAATCGGTGCCGGCTGTACAACCTATCAGCCGGAGGAATCTTCCCCTTCGGAGGAATCGGCGGGGGTGGTGAACGGAATAGGGGAAAACGTACCTCAAGGGGAAGTCTCCGAATCCTCTTCCCTCCTGAAGGAAAGGGGGTTTGAGGAGGCCGGAATAGGGTTTACCGGTCCGGCGGATAAAGAGTACCGCTCTTTTTTCAGCTGGGACGAGATGGCTGCCTATATCCCTCCCGAGGATATGTTCACCCCGATCGATTTTTCCACAGATATGGTACTGGCCTGTTTCATGGGGGAGAAGCCAACCGGCGGTTATATGAATTTGATTACCCGCCTTGAGGAGAGTTCCGATTCTCTGACCGTCTATGTTCAGATTGAGAAACCCCGGGAGGGGGATCTGGTCGCCCAGATGGTCACCTATCCCTGGTATGCCGTTGTCACGGAAATCACCGATAAGAAAATTGTCTGGGATGAGATCAGGGCAAACCGCTGATCAGGGCGGCCTGTTCCGTATACCATTCGACAAGACCGGGAAAATCCCCGGGAGGACTGAGAATCGGCGACATCCCGATAATCTGCATGTGGTCCATGGGATACAGCTCTCCCCGGTAATTCCACACTCCTTTGGGAGGCGTCCCCAGGCCGTTCCAGTTTTTAATCACATCCCGGCTGTTGAGAGTAGGCCCTTTCATCGATCGTGTGTTGGCCGCTCCGTCATTGGGAAGCCATGTTTCGTCGATCTGTATCAGGGAAGAGCGGTAGCCTGTATAATGGCTTAGTATATCGCTGAGGGGGATAAGGGGGAGGCTTATGAGAGGATTGGGACGGTTCTCTCCCCGTCCGTTCTCATAGGTAATACGCGTTCCCCAGGAGAAGTAATATATGCCGGGCCGGGCTTCGACCCATCCGTTTGTCTCCCAGGCCCCTTCCGGCGCCAGATCAAAATCGGCGAAATCCTTGTTTGTCCATTCCCAGTCCCTTCGGGAGAGGAACTCCTTGATTCTCATCTCATATTGGAGGGAATCCTCCCCATCCCTTTTCTGCGTCCATTCCCACTGATCGAGATTCATATCATTATGAATCAGAAAGTCATCGTCCCACTTAATGAGAAAGTCCACCGCCAGACTTGAAATGAGATCGCGCTGACGGTAGCTGGTCATCTCGTATGTCAGGGTAGAGCCGTCATGGGGGGTCGATAAGGTCGTTATCGACTTGATCCACTCCTTTTTCCCATTGAACAGGGGACTGACCTCTTCTCCCGAAGCGTTTCTCTCCTCCTCACTGCCTTCTGAAAGCAGCTGGGCAACCATGCGGGCGGTTGTCCCTCCCATGCTGTGGGCAATGATGTGAATTCTGCGGATCTCTCCGGTCGCCGGATCGATGGTCCCCCATTCGGGATAGATCCCCTCATAGGTTCTTCCGTAGCGGCTGTGTTCTGCTTTAAGGCTGTGCTCTTCCCCGTAATCAACCGTACCCCCCTTAAGGTAGGCGAAAAACTCGCAGCTCCTGTCCCAGTTGCTGCTCAGGGGACCCACGCTGGCTGTACGGACATCATATCCGGCGTAACGTAGTTCCGCTTCAAGATTCGTACGGCCGCCCCAATACCAGAAATTGTCATAATTATCCTTGGCGAAACCGTTAAGGCCGTGCAGGAGGATAATCGGTTCACTGTTTTTCCATTCAAAAGAGGCGGGATGGGGATTTTCCGGTTCAGTTGTGGAACAGGATATGACAGTTGCTGTTATCAAAGCGAGGTAGAAGGTCTTGAGAGTATTCTGCATGGCCCTATGATATCCGTATCGCCGGTATTTTTCCAGCAAACGATTGATAAAATCCTCAAATAGCTCTATTTTAAAGGGAACTGTGATCTAAGGAGCCCCATGTGAATCGTATTTTCCAGAGAAAAAATCTTTCCCTTGCCTTACCTGTTTTCGGGGAGATTCTGTTTCTCATCCTCTCTTTGGTTTTCATGCCCCCCTACGCCTGGAAGACCGGAGCGGGCATTATTTCTGTTGTCGCCCGGCTGCTCATCATTGCGGCGCTCCTGGGGGGGATTCTGAGGTTTACCAATGAAAAAAAACGTCCCGATTCACGATTTTATGATAACTGGCGTCTCTTCACAGGTTATGTCATCATTCTTACCTACGTATTTACCATCCTTCCCCAGGTCGTTGTGGAATTCCATCATGTGGAAGGCCTCGGCGGCTTCTATACGGTATGGACGGTACTGACCTCCCTGTGGCCGGCTCTCCTCTGGATTCTCATGGGACGGGACGCCTATTGCCTTGCCTGGGGATATTCCGAGAAAGAACTCAGGGAAAGAAAGGAGATTCATAAGGATAAGCAGAAGAAAAAGGCGTGGCAGAAGGAGAAGAAAGCTCAGAGGAACATCTGGGGGAATCTATGGGCCGAGTGGGTGGAACCTCTGGTCGGCGCCGTCTGCTGGGTACTGGTTATCAATCATTTCATTTTTCAGCTCTACCAGATCCCTTCTGAGTCCCTCTTTCCCACTTTCCAGGTGGGAGACCGTGTTCTGGTGGAAAAGCTGCGCTATGCCCCTAATGTCCCTTTGACGAAGTATAAACTCCCCCGGGTCGCTAAACCGAAAATCGGGGAAATTATCATTTTCACGAACCCCAAGATGGAAGATCCCGAATCGGATTATTACTATAATTCCGTATTTTCCCGGGTGTTCAAAACCTTTGTCTATATGATTACCCTGACTAATGTGGATATCGACCGAATGCCCGACGGCTCCCAGAAGGAGAGTATGCTGGTCAAGCGTTATATCGCGGGGGAGGGGGAGAAGGTCTGCCTTCTGAACGACCGGGTCTATAAGAAAACGGCCGACTCCGGCTGGGTGGCCATGGAGGATATGGAAGGATTGAGGGAATTCGGCAAAGTGGGGCTGTTCCTTACCGATGAACCGAAACTGCAGAGACAGTTCGAGACCAAGGACACAAGAGAGCTTTATCTTGCCGCGGCCGACAGGGTTGAGACCTGGTCTCTCGATAGCCTTCAGAGGTTATACCACAAGGAGAGGGCAGATTTCCTGAACAATTATGAAGGGGGCAACGGCACGGATTTTCTCGGGAAGACCGGTAATTATCTGGCCAACAGGGATCCCCTGTCGGTGAAGCAGAACTTATACAACTTTTCCACCTTTCTTTATAACCGTTCAAGGCTGATGAATCTTTCCGCCCAGGATAGAGACTATCTTTATACCAATTGGCGGATTCTCATTCAGAACTACGGGTCCACGGTTCTTTACGACGAGATTTCCGATCTGTCCGCGTTTCTTGAGAAGGAGGGGGAGCATCCCGGCTACCTGGAAGAGCAGCTGGATTATGAAGGATCTCTTTCATCCGATCCCTCTCCCTATGAAGACTTTATGGTCCGCCTGAATCTGCTCTACAAGTGTCTGCGCCTCTCGCTCTATAACGAGCTTGCCGAGGGGACTCTGAATCTGGATAATCCCGACCTCGCTTCCGATACCCTCAAGGGTCTGACGGAGATTGCCGTGTATACCAAGGGAATTGGAATTTTCACACCCTTTGACGAGGCCAATTTTCCCGAATATCCCGCCGAAGCGGGGAACTACATCCCCGAGGACGAGTTTTTTGTCCTCGGAGACAACCGCTATGACTCTCTCGATTCCCGTCTGGGAGGGGATTATGTCTTTTTCTCCGTCGATCCTCTGGACCAGGGAGATTTTGCCTGTACCGCCGGTGAAAGCTGGGAGCCCCATACCATTCCCCTGAATCTTGTACACGGACGCTTGAGGATTCTCCTCTTTCCCTTCGGAAGGATGAAGATCTTCTAGCAAAAGCATCAACCGGGAACGTGAAATGCTCCCGGTTGGCAAAATCCCTTTAGAGGGGGGTCAGATCAAATCCGGTCAGTTTTCCCGAAAGCCATGCAGGGATTTCGGGAAGAAGGGAGTTGTAGTACTCTATGACGGAGGAAAAGCTTCCTGTAAAATGACAGGCCGTTCCCGCCGCCAGCGTAGCGGTTCCGGCGGTGATCAGTTTTTTTCCCGTATCGTTGTGTTCCAGACAGAAATTTATCATATCGAGAACCGCGCCATAGAGATCGGCGGTCGAGGCGGAATATTTTTCTTCGATCATGCTTTTCAGTTGAAGGTAAACCGGGGAATGGGCGTCATCCTTTAGAGACAGTTCCTCAAGAAGAGTCAGAAGGGCTGGGAAAAGTTCCGCCGGATTGTTCCTGTCCTTGAAAAGGCTGTAGAACTCGGCCGCAGAGGAGCAGACATTCCTGAGAATCTGGAATTCGGAGGAATCTTTCCATAGTTTCAACTGCTTTTCCATGGCCTTCGATCCCGCCAGGAAGAGGACTTTTCCCGGAATGGTTATCCAGGGACGGGTTCCGAATCGTGCCGCTGTGGCTCCCGCCGCTGTGGCCGCACTGAATCCGACGTACCATCGGACGGAACTCCATGTAAAGTCCTTTTCAAAGGCTCCCTTCGTAAGGGCCGTTTCCCCGGGGATAAGGCTCAGGGTAATGTTCTCCACGCCGCCTATGGAATCGATGTAGCCTCTGACATCCGCCGATGAGCTCCCGATAAAGGCACTTATCTCTTCCCGGTATTCACGGGAAAGATCCGGTGATAGGGCCTCCATCCTTTCAATTACCCTTCCCACCGTCGCCCCGGTGTACATCGCTTCTATCAGGGCCATCTGCTCCTCTCCCTGCTCCTCTTCTTCGGAGACAAGCTTCAGGTAGGATTCGGGGGCTTCCAGAAAAGACTGTACTTGAGAGGCCGATTCTCCGCTGCCCATAAGTTCATCCTCTGCCGGTAACCCTTCCAGTCCCTCTAGCAGACCTGCCTCTTGCAGGTTTCTCACCGAGAGACTGATTTCCTCAAGGGGAGTCGATGGGAGAGAGGAATCATTTCCCCCCTGCATCGAGCATGAGCTGATGAGAACAATCATCAGTAGCGCCAACGTGTTTGCCGGGAACGTTAAACCCGATTTTTTCTTGAACATATATTACTCCTTGCCGGAAGGGAGGGGGATTTTTTCCCCTTTTCTCAGAAAGAAGAGGATCGGTGGAAAATCGCTGCCCGAATCACGCTGTGTTGACATCCCGGAGGAATCATTCCAATATAGAAGGGATTAAGAAAAAGGACAGGGGAGGAATACTATGAGAAAAATTCGCTGGGGACTTATCGGCTGCGGAGACATCTCCCGTAAACGGGTCGCCCCTGCTCTGCGAGATCTGGACTGCTGTGATTTTCAGGCTGTGGCCAGAGCGGACAGTGACAGGGCCGCGTCCTTCGCCCGGGAATTCGGGGCGGCGAAATGGTTCGGTTCCTGGAGGGAGCTCATCGGAGACAGGGATATTGATGCGGTCTATATTGCCACCCCCGTATCACTTCATAGCGAGCAGACAATCGCCTCCGCCATGGCAGGAAAGCATGTCCTCTGCGAAAAGCCGATGGGCCTGAACGTCAAAGAGTGCGACTCCATGATTCAAGCCTGCGACAACCATCATGTTTCTCTGGGACTGGCCTATTACCGCCATTTTTATCCTTTGGTTAAACGGGTGAAGGAGATCATGGCGGCAAAGGAGATAGGGGAGCCTTGTATGGCTGATATACAGGCCTTTGAATGGTTTGACAGAAAACCGGGTGATCCCAGGGCCTGGCTGCTGGAGAAGGAGAAATCCGGGGGAGGTCCCATGATGGATTTCGGATGCCACAGGATTGAAGTTCTGCAAAATCTGTTCGGTCCCGTCCGTGATATACAGGCGGGTTTATTCAATCTTGCCCTAAAAGAACGGGATGTGGAAGATACGGCGGTTGTTTCCCTTCTTTTTGAATCTTCCGTTCAGGCCAGCCTCCGGGTCACCCATGCGTCTTTTGAATCCAGGGATACCCTGGATATATTCGGCACAAAGGGAAGTCTGCATATCCCCGTTTTGAATGGAGATACTTTGATCATAAAAACGAATGGGGGAGAAAGGATTGAGAAAATTCCGCCCCATGAAAATGTTCATCTTCCTCTGATTGAAGATTTTACCCATGCCCTGCTGGAGAAAAGAAAGCCCCTTGTGGACGGTTTGATCGGAAGAGAAGTCAGCCTTGTTCTGGACAGGATATACGGGAGGCCGGAAATTGATAAAACCTGAAACTCTGAAGCCCGGTGACCCTGTTGCCGTGCTGTCCCCTTCCTGGGGAGGACCTTCCGTGGCGCCCCATATCTATGAATCGGGGCTGAACACCCTGCGGGAGCTGGGGTTGAAGCCGGTCGAATTTCCCACTGCCCGTATGGATGCGGATGAATTATATAGGCATCCGGAATTAAGGGCCGAAGATATTAATAATGCCTTTGCCGATGAAAAAGTAAAGGGAATCATCTCTACGATTGGAGGGAGTGATTCCGTCCGAATCCTGAAATATCTTGATAGGGACATAATCAGGAATAATCCGAAATTTCTCATGGGATACTCCGATTTCACCACGATTACCACCTTCGTCAATCAGTTGGGACTGGTAGCATTCAACGGTCCGTCGGTCATGGCGGGATTTTCCCAGTGGGAAAGTTTCACACCCGCCTATCGGAACTATCTGAAGACTTTTCTGTTCAATCCCCCGGAAGAGGGAACTCTTCCCGTCTTCTCCGCCTATTCCGACGGATACCCCGAATGGTCCGACCGGGCCAATACGGGGAAGCTTAATCCCCTGCGCGATTCGGACGGCCTCCATTTTCTACAGGGAAAGCATTCGGTCCGCGGCAGCCTGTTCGGCGGCTGCATCGAGGTGATGGATATGCTCAAGGGCACGGATTTCTGGCCGGAGAGTAAGTTCTGGGACGGGCGGATTCTCTTCCTGGAAACCTCCGAGGATAAGCCATCGGTGGATTACGTGACCTACTCCCTGCGGAATTACGGGGTGATGGGGGTGTTCGACCGGATCGAAGGGCTTCTCATCGGAAGAGCCAGGGACTACAGCGATAAGGAAAAAATCAGCCTGGAAAGAGCCGTCTGTGAGGTGGTGGGAGAGGAGTTCGGCCGGAGTGATCTTCCCATTGTCGCCAATGTCGATTTCGGCCATACGGACCCCCAGGTTATCCTCCCTCTGGGGATCGATTTCGAGATCGATGTGATGGGGGAGAAAATTCTTCAGAAAGAGAGGGCCTTTTCCTGAGGGGACCTAGGCAACGCATATCGGTCTGGATATAATAGCTGCCATGTTGAAGCTTTTAATGCCCATCCTTCTGGTTATCGCCAATATTCTTGGATGGGTTATGATTATTCCCCAGCTCCGCAAACTCTACAAAAGCGGCAGCACCGAGGGGCTTTCCGCCCAGTGGATGGGAGTCGCTCTGGCCATGAACCTGGGATGGATAAGCTACGGAGCCGCCCTGGGGCTCTGGGGTATCGTTCCCGTTTCTGTCATCGCCCTGTTTCTTTACGGACTGATGGCGGTGCATTTCTGCCGGATAGATCGGGGCTCCTCCCTTTTTCTTCTGGCCGCGGGTTTTTTCGTTCCCTTTCTTCTGGTCCTGGCTGCTCTGACCTTTACCGACTGGAAAGGGGTGGGACTTTTTCTGGGCTTCGGTTACGCCGTCCAGTTCGCCCCCGCCACCTGGTCCGCCGTCAGTTCACCCCGGCCCGAGGGAGTGTCCATGCTCACATGGTGTTTCGCCCTGGCGGAGGGAATAATCTGGTTCCTCTACGGAATGAGCCAGAACGATACGGCCCTTGTCATCGGCGGGGGAGGGGGCATGCTCATGTCGGCGGTCATAGTTCTGAGGATGCTGTTCTTCTTCAGCGGAAAAAGAAAAGTCCGGACGGTTTAATCCTGATCCTTTCCCGCCAGAAAATCTTCATAGCTGATAAGGGGGATTCCGTTTTTCCGGGCCTTCTGCAGCTTGCTGCTGGTGCCTTCCGGATCGTCGCAGACCAGGAGTACGGTGGATTTGGTTACGGCCGATCCCACCGTATAGCCCCGGGATTCGGCGAGGGAGGTCAGCTCTTTCCGGCCCAGGGGACCTTTGCCCGTCATACAGACCTCTCCCTTCTCTCCTCCTTCCGCTTCTTCTATCTCAATAACCTGCAGAAGTTCCTCAAGAAACTCTTCGTTTTCCCTGTCATCCCGCCAGGCGATGATATTCTGGCCGATGATATAGGTATCGTCTGAAAAGTTCCGGAAATCCTCCAGGGACTCTATTCCCAGCTTTTTCAGCGCCTTCTGCTGGACCAGGGGGATGCCCAGTTTTCCGATCAGCTCCTGGGCGGTCATATGCTTTTTCGCCGCCGCCTGGGCGAGAAAATTGGAGATCTTTTTCTCTCCGAAACCCTCGAGATCGGTGAAATCCCCTTCCGCCATCGTATAGAGATCCCTGATGGAGGTTACCTTCTGCTCCTTGAAAAGCTGCCTGATCGTTCCCTCGGCTATCTGTTCCATGTCGCTCTGCCTTACCCAGTAAAGAATGGACTGAATCCTCCTTTCCGGGCAGGAGCGGTTGGTGCAGTGCAGATGGACGCCCCGGTCTTCCAGGGGAGAATCGCAGACGGGACAGCGCCGGGGAACAAGAATGTCGATAAAGGAATCCCTTCTCCTGTCTTTGTTGGAGAGATTGGCCCGCACATAGGGAATCACGTCATTGGCTCTCTCTATGATAAGCCGATCCCCTCCGACCAGCATCAGATCCCTGACGAACTGGGCGTTATGGAGTGTGGCCCTTTCCAGAGTGGCCCCGCCCAGTTCAATCGGCTCAAAACAGGCCACGGGAATCAGGTTTCCCTGGCGGCTTATCTGCCACTCTATGCTCTTAAGGGTGGTCTCTTTCCCTGCGGCGGGGGGCTTGAGGGCGATGGCGTAATGGTGATGGTGGTCCACTACCCAGCGGCTGTCTATCCCGTCGTGGAGGGAATTGTCATCTATGGTCAGAATCAGGCCGTCCGTCTCGTAAAGCCAGCGATCCCTGTCTTTCTCCAGATAGTCCCTGTAGGCCTGTTCCACATCGCCGTAGGTCACCCGGTGAAATTCAACGGCATGGAATCCCTCCCTCGCGAGAAGGGCGATTTTATCCGACTCCCTGCCGGGAAGGACCGAAGGGTCGTCGGAAACAATCTGGTAGCAGACAAAACGGACGTAGCGCAGATCATCCCGGGCTTCCTTGCGGTTGATCAGGCCGACGCAATTGTTCCTCAGCGGTTTACCCTTCGTATCGTAGGGAGTGTCCTTGGGCAGATACAGTTCGCCTCTGATCTCGATATCGGCCTGGGTAAAACCGATGGAGGAGGGGATATCCTTCATAAAGGCGGACACATGGCTGATGTCCTGTCCCGTCGTGCCGTCTCCCCGGGTCGCCGTATAGAGGAGCCTGCCGCCCCGGTACCGGCATGTGGCGCCCAGACCGTCAATCTTCGGCTGAAGACAGTACACCGTATCTTCTCCCAGGGCCAGACGGTCCATCCATTTCTGCACTTCCGCCGCCGTTTTGGCTTTTCCCATGGAGAGCATGGGATGGTTATGGACGATCTTGCCGTTACCCGTCTCGCTTTCGGCCGTACCGACCGACTGGAAATAATCATTATCCCCGTCCATGGACCTGAGGAGGTCTTCCAATTCATCAAAGGCGGCGTCGCTCATAAGGGGTGTCCCCTCGTTGTAATAGGCCTGCCGGGCTTCTTCCAGCTGCCGGACTATCTCTTCTGCGGTCATGGGCCCACTATAGACTATTTCCCCGCCTTCGTCCACGGAACCGCCGTTGAATAAAAGGGCGATTTGGGCTAGTCTATAGCGCTGAAGAATCACCGGTCGACCGAACCGGTACTGCCTGGGAGTTTAACGCGTTTTGAATCGAATAGTGTACCTGGTTTTTCTCATGATCCCCTGCCTCGTTTACGGACTGCCCCATTTCACCGATGATGAGGATCCGGAGATCCTGGCCCGGGAACTGGTGGAGGCTATGACGGCCGAGGAGAGGCTGGGCCAGACCCTGATGTTCAGCTGGACCGGGGTCAGTCCCAGCAGTGAAATCAGCGACTGGATCAAAGAGAGCAATCTGGGGGGCATCAAAGTTTTCGGCTGGAACGGCTATGACATCGAAACCCTGGCTTCCACTATCGGTGAGTATCAGCGGGATGCGGTGGGGAACCGGTTCGGGATTCCCCTCCTCGTGGCAACCGACCAGGAAGGCGGCATTGTCAGGCATATTACCGATAAAACATCCCTGACCCCGGGAAACATGTCCATAGGGGCTTCCGGTCTTCCCCTGGACGCGTACAATTCGGGATACTACATCGGAAAGGAACTGGCCGCCATCGGGGTGAATATGAATTTCGCTCCCGATGTGGACCTTTACCTGAAACCCCATACGGCGGTTGTGGGTACCAGGGCCTTTTCCGCCGATCCGGAGGATACGGCTTTCCTCTCGACCGTCTGGTACAGGGGACATGCCGATGCGGGTATCGTGGCCACGGCGAAGCACTATCCCGGCCACGGCAGGGCCGATAAGGATTCCCACGGGATACTTCCTCTGATAGACGTTTCCCTGGAGGATCTGAAAAAGGACGATCTTCTTCCCTACAGAATGCTTATGAATGAGGGGATCCCGGCCGTTATGGTGGGCCATCTGGCCTATACTCAGATAACCGGGGATACGCTTCCCGCATCCCGTTCATCCTTTTTCCTTCAGGATCTGCTCCGCGATGAGATGGGGTTTCAGGGAATGACCATCTCCGATGATATGATCATGAACGGCGCCATCATGGGGACCATGTCGGTGGAATACGCCTGCGAAGAGTCCCTCAGGGCCGGAATGGATATGCTTCTCGTATCCCGGGGTCCCGAGACACACAGGGCCGTATGGAACCGGCTGAGCTCGCAGATGGCCGAAGACCCCGAGCTGGCCGAAAGGGTAAGTGAGGCGGCTTACCGGGTGGTCAAAACCAAACTTCTCTGGCTGAAGGGGGATAGGGCCGTTCCCTATTTTCCCGATCCTTCCCGGGTTTACGACCTGGTTCCCGACCCCGAAATGGCCGCTCATACCCTGAATCTGGCATCCCGCTCCATCACCGTCTTCAAGGACAGGGACAATAAGCTTCCTCTCGATCCGGAGAACCCCGGAAAAGTTCTACTCGTCTCCCAGGACCGTTACGTGAAGGAAGCCCTGAGAAAACGAATCCCCGGCGTCCATCTATTTGATATCCCCTCCGATCCGGGCAGCGGGGAGCTTTCTTCCCGGCTGAACAGTCTGACCGGTATCATCGACCGGTACGACCGGGTTATCCTGACTTTGAGGAATGGATACGACCAGTACATAGCCGAAGGGCTTGAACGGTGGAACGATAAGCTCATCATACTCATAACCAGCAATCCCTCCTATTCCGAAGCCGTGCTCTGGGCCGATACGGTTGTTTTCGCTTACCTCTATAACTGGGACACCACCGATGCGGCCCTGGGCGTTATCCTGGGGGATTATGAAGCGGTGGGAGAACTGCCCGCCACGCTGAAGGGGCGGGAATGACCGGCTGGGAGAAAGCCCTTCCCCTGGACAGGGAAGCCCTGGTGAGGCTTGTCAGGCGGGAGGAGTGGAATCAGCTTCACTTCTCCTCGGTGCTCAGGGAGAAGAAAGGATTCCGCCTGGTGCACGACGGCATGGTTTACCTTCTGAGAGACCGAGGGAGGAAGCCCTTGCGGGGAGGGGTCTATATAAGCCGGGGCGGAGCTTTTCACTGCTGTTTTGAGCCGGCCGATCTGAGGCAGGAGGACCTGGACAGACTGGAGCGGATCATGACCGAGCGATCCCTTTTTTCCCTTATCGGACGGAAGGACCGGATAGAACTGGCAGAAAAACTCTACGGTGCCAGGGAAAGTTATGTGATTGACTACGATATGATGATAAGGGATGAACTATCCGAAAGGGAGCCTCTTCCGACGGGGCTGACTATCAGGCGGGCGGGACGGGACGATCTGGAAGCCCTTTATCCCTTGGAAGAAGCCTACCAGCTTGAAGAGGTGCTCCGGGACCCGGACAGTCTTAACAGACGCTATCTGAAAAAAAGATTCCACCGCCAGCTGGGGGAACTCCACATATGGGCCGTATACCGGGGCGACACGCCTATCGCCAAGGGCGGTACCAACGCCGAGGGATTCGCCTACTGCCAGATCGGCGGTATATATACCATCCCCCGTGAGCGGGGAAAGGGCGTCGGCCGTCATCTGATGAATCATATCGGCAGGGAATTGAAGAAAGAGAACCGGGGGACATCCCTTTTCGTCAGAAAGGACAACTTTGCCGCCAGGAAGCTCTATGAGAACTGCGGGTATCTGGAAAAAGGGGATTTTAGAATCGTCTATCCCGATTAGGACTGCGAAAAGGGAACTTAATAATGGGTACTTAATGTTCTTATTCTTTGACATCAATTCGTTCCTAGACCGCTTTTTTATTTAAAGGATTCAGAAGAGTTCTCTTCCAGTGAGCTTTCTGAAAATCCGTAAGATACTCCATAAAATCCTCTTCTCTTTTTCTACATCCATGGAACACCTCGTTAATTATCGCCCTGTTTTTTTCCGGTGTAAAACCGGCAGCATGACTATGTGTAAGGTATTTTCTGTTCCTTTTATTTATTCGAAAAGGTTTAAGGAAATTATGCCAGAAGCAGTAGCAGGAAAATCTGTCCATACTGTTATTCATATTTCTTCCAAACTGAACCGTCTCCCGTATATATTCGGCTAAATCCTTTCTTATCTGTCTGTCTATATAGTTGCAGGGGAATAATTTGTTTTGATAATTTCGTTCTATTCGGGAGTTCGTCCTTCTGTGGCGTATTTTGTGTGAAAGAAATTCGTATTGTTCAAACTGATAACGATAGATAGGATGTTCATCCGTATCAAGAATAACAGAGGGCAAGGAAGATTTTTCTGATTTTTCCGAAAGAAAGCGAAGTATCTCCCTGAAACTCCGGGAGGCAGCTCCCTTCTCAAACAAGGCTGACTCATAGAGTTCTGATTTCCTTTTTTTCTGTTCTTCTGTGCAGGCTCCCTTACGCTTAAAGTGGTAGGCATTGAAGGTGTAGATAAATTGGGATCGTTGACCAGCCAGGATATTTACATTGGTCGGGAAATACTGGGAGAGGATGAAATTTTCCAACCCGTCGGCGGCCACCGATTCACTGAGCTCCAAATCATGGATTTCCTTAGGACATACAGAAATTATTCTTTTCGACAGACGTTGAATGCGGTTCGTGATGATACTGGGTGAGGAATGCATGGCCCGTGCCATATCTCTGATGCCTGAACCGCTGACAAGATGGTTCAGAAGGGTGAGGTAAGAAAGCTTCTTGTGAACATAATGGTCTATTGTGAAATAAGATAGAGAGAATGTGGATAAACAGTCCTTGCATTGATAACGTTGAACCATGCCATCCCTCTTTGTTTTTACAAAGCCCTTCTTCCGTATCCAGGAATTGCTTTCAGATGTATGAGGATGATTAACGCACTTCGGATTAGGGCAGTATATCTGATTGGACAATGTGAACCTCCTTCTTTCAAGTCACTAATAGAAGGGAGGATTTTTTGCGGGGAAAACCCTATCTTTCAGAAAATTATGTCAAATCTTTGTGACATTATCTAATTATTAAACCTCTTCTCCGCCAGCACTTTAATCGTCTCAATCTTCCCAGCAATCTTCCCGTATTCATCCGGGTAAGAATCAGCCAGACCTTCGATTTTTTCCAGCCAGTGGTAATAGGCTTTCCGGTTTTTCTTATGGGCCAGTTTTTTCAGCGTATCCGGCAGGAGCTTGAAGTAGGTGGATTTCTCCCGGGGAAAACGCTCCGCCAGCTGGATAAGCTCATCAAGCTCATCCTCCTTCGTATGGCAGAGACAGCGGCTGAGAAGGCTGTGGAGCAGATCGGATTCCTCCATGGTTAATGCGGTCAGATCCGCGGGAGGGGAAAGGGAGAAGCCGTCCCTGCCGGGAATGAGAACGTCCCTATTCCCCAGGGAAAAGAGGAAATATCCCTCTTCCGGACTCTTTCCATAGGTTATCAGTTTCCCGTAGGCGAATTTCTGTTTAAAGAGGAGAAGCAGCTTTTTCCTATTGATAAGTTCGTCCACCCCTCGGATAGAACTCTTTCTGATTCTCCTGTCCGTATGGACCATCAGGATGAACTCGATATTGCTGATCCGGCGGCTGTTGCTCTGTCGGCCGCCCCGATAGGTGGTGTATTCGTTGGTTACCAGGGAGATGTCTCCCCGTCTGGCGCAGAGGTCCTTCATGACTTCAAAGGGAATGATCCCGTCGGTGCTGTAACTTATCAAAATATGGCGGGCATCCAGGTTTTCAAGCAGGTCGCGGAAGGTGGAGACGGCCGGCTCGTGATAACAGTAATCGGAACGGGTCTTAATCCAGTCCTTCCTTATGGCCGCCTTCTCCTTGAGAACCCCCTTGTCGTTCAGTTCCAGGGGTGCGGGAATTCTGTCCCACAGGGCGATACTGTTGAGCATATGGTAATTGCTTCCGTACTGATGCTGATTGTAGGGCGGATCGAGATAGGCCAGATCCATGGGACCCAGTCCGTTCTGTCTGACGAGGCGGTTCGCGTCTTCCTGAAAGATACGGATATCCTTCGGACTGTCTATCAGGGGGGGGGGGGAAAGGGCTATGGGGGTAAGTATCCTCTTCATGGCGTCCCGTCCGTGGCCGCCGAAACCCTTATGGAATGCCTTGAAAACCCCCGACGTATTGGTATGGGTCGCCGCTTCGTAGAGAAGTAGGGCCGTCAGGAGGTCCTTCTGCTCCTTCTTTTCGGGAAGGGAAAATTCATCCTCGATAAATTGACGTATCCTGTCTATGGCCAGCCCGTTCTCCCGGGTATAGAAAAGCCTCTCCCTGCGGAAATCGGCTTCATTAATATCTCCCTTTCCGGGAGAGTAGTAGCGGGAGATATAGCGGTATTCCTCGGAAGGCGGGGGAAGAGTGTTTATATGATCAAGCAGGGCCAGAAATTTTTCCCGGCTCCCGAAGAGGCGGGGGATGTCAGAATCGTTCACCCCCAGGTAACCGCGGTTGAGGATATAGGAGTAGTACTCCCAGTCGTTGGCGTATACTTCAAATCCCAGGTGCTTGGCTAAACGGGAGACAATGCCGCTTCCCGAGAAAACGTCAAAGAACCGGATGCCCCTGGCTGGAGGATTTGCCCCTACGCACTGTTCTATACCCCGTGATATGAGATTGAGGAGGCGGCGCTTATTGCCGATATAGGCGATAATCTGCTGAGTCAGATAGGGAGTGTTGAGATCCAATATCAGGCCTTCTGCCCGGAATACTCCAGAACCTCATCAACTTTGTATTCAACGGGAATACCCGCCTGGCGGAACATCTCTTCCGATTCGGCCCCCGCATGGTAGCGTCTCTCGCAGACCACCCGGGAAATACCGCAGGAAATGATGAGCATACAGCAGACACGGCAGGGTGTCATGCGGCAGTAAAGGGTCGCCCCGTCCAGGGATATGCCCCTTTTGGCGGCCTGGCATATGGCATTCTGCTCGGCATGAATGGTGCGGACGCAGTGCTGGGTTACCGAGCCGTCCTCGTGTATTGTCTTTTTAAACTGATGGCCCGCTTCGTCGCAGTGGGGCAGCCCCGGGGGAGATCCTACATAACCGGTAACGAGAAGCTGGTTGTCCCTGGCAATGACACAGCCCGAACGGCCGCGGTCGCATGTGGCCCTTTTGGCAATGGCGTCGCAGACTTCCATGAAATAGTCGTCCCAGGTGGGTCTGATATATTCGGACAAAGGGGTTCCTCCGTATTCTCCAAAGGGAGATTTCCTGTTATCATAGCATGGGTGACAAATATGAACAATGAATTCTTAAGACAATACAAAAGAATAGGAAAGGCCTGCGGCTGGGATTTCTCCGGGAAAGAGGGAGAACTGAAGGAAGTGCTGGTCCATCTGACCGGAAAATTTCCCGAGGATATGTCGTGGGAAATCGCAGAAAATATCCTGGCCGGAGAGAATCTGGAATTGGAAGTCCAGAAGGGCGTTGATATTCAGGATCTCCATAACGGGGAACTGAATGAATCGCAGTCCGTTCTGACTGAGAAGGACTGGCAGTTTCTCAAGGAAATCGTCAATGTCTATGCGGCGGAACTGGATATGGAATGGGTCACATACTTCATGCAGATCCTTCTGGACAGGGAGATCATATAAATTAAAAAATAACAAAAATACTTTGACAATTTTACCACGCCCTTCTAAACTGAAGTATAAGCCCGGGAGGGCGTGAACCATATTTATAATCCCTTCGGGAGGGAATGAATGAACAAAGTGATGACTATTATTCTTGGTGGCGGAAAAGGGTCCCGTCTATATCCCCTTACTATGGAAAGGGCGAAGCCCGCCGTTCCTTTCGGAGCGAAATTCCGCTTGATCGATGTTCCCATTTCCAACAGTATCAATTCGGGGATGAATCAGATTTATATTCTGACCCAGTTTGAATCGGCTTCCCTGAATAAACACATCAGCCAGTCCTACCGTTTTGACTCATTTTCCGGAGGATTCGTAGAGATCCTGGCTGCCTCCCAGAACTATAATAACAACGGCTGGTACGAGGGAACGGCCGATGCGGTTAGAAAAAACTTCAGCCGGTTCCATCCCCATAAGCCCGATACCTATCTTATCCTCTCCGGTGATCAGCTTTATAAAATGGATATCGTTGACTTCATGAGAAAGCATTTTGAAAGCGGGGCGGATATCAGCATCGCCGCGACGCCGGTCACACGGGGCGACGCGGAAGGACTGGGAATCCTGAAAATCGATGATAAGGGAAGAATCACCAATTTCGTGGAAAAGCCTTCCGCCGATCAGGATATATCCGATCTGCGGGTTCCCGGTAAGAATGAAGATCCCCGCAAGGAGTATCTGGCATCCATGGGTATCTATATCTTCAATGCCTCGGCGATGGAGAAGTGCCTGAATAACGACTTTACCGATTTCGGGCACCAGGTCATTCCCGAAGCGATCAATACCCACAAGGTTCAGTCCTATGTCTACAACGGCTACTGGGAAGATATCGGTACCATACGGAACTTCTACGAAGCCAATCTGAATATGGCGTCCCCTCTGCCCAACTACAACCTGTACGATGAGGACAACCCCGTATACACCCATATGAGAAATCTCCCTCCCTCCAAAATGCTGGCCTGCAGTTTCAACAACGCCATGGCGGCCGAGGGATCCATTATCAGCAACTCTTCCATCAGCAACTCCCTCATAGGAATCAGAACCATTATCCGCCAGGGCGCTTCCCTCGACGGCGTCTACATTATGGGAGCCGATCAGTATGAAACGGATCAGGACAAGGAAGAGAACAGGGAGAAGGGTATCCCCCATATCGGAATCGGTGCGGGGACGGTCATTAAAGGGGCCATCATAGATAAAAACGCCCGGATAGGAAGCAATTGCCGGTTGGGAATCGACTCCAACAGGGATAGAACCGATGGTGATTACGGGTACTACCACATAGTGGATAATATCATCATCATTCATAAGGACGCGGTTATTCACGACGGCACGGTCATCTAGGCGGGTGCGGCGTGAAGGGAACGATGATTCATGAAGATCCTTATCTGTCCCCTTACCGGCACCAGCTTAAGGAAAGGTTCCATAGGCATTTTCACAAAAAAAAGGAATTAGCCGGAAAAGGCACCCTGGAGGAGTTCGCCAGGGGGTATGAGTGGTACGGAATACAGCGTAAGGCGGGGGGATGGACCCTCCGTGAGTGGCTCCCCCGGGCAACGGAGGTCTTTCTTCTATTCAACGGCAGCGGCTGGTCTCCCCTGAATGAGTGGCGCTTTTCCCGGCGTGAGAATTCGGAGGACTGGGAGCTTTTTGTATCCGACGAATTTCTTGCCCCCGGAGATCATCTGAAGCTTCTCGTGCGATGGGAAGGGGGGGAGGGTGTCCGGCTTCCCGCCTATACATTCCTTTCCCACCAGGACAGCAGGACCTATGAGTTTACCGCCCGGGCCTATGAAGCGGGGCATTTCGACTGGAAAATCAGGGATTTTCGCCCCTCCGCTCCGCTGCTTATCTATGAGACTCACATCGGAATGGCCCCCGAGGAGGGAAAGGTCGGTTCCTTTGAGGAGTTTCGCACCGATACCCTTCCGAGAATAATGAAAGCCGGCTATAACGCTGTGCAGATCATGGCTCTCATGGAACACCCCTATTACGGTTCCTTCGGGTACCAGGTCTCCAGCTTTTTCGCTCTCTCAAGCCGCTTCGGGTCTCCGGAGAGTTTCAAAAGGCTGGTGGATGAGTGTCACGAAAAGGGTCTCGCGGTGATAATGGATCTTGTCCATAGCCACGGGGTGAAAAACCAGATTGAAGGTTTAAGCCATCAGGACGGAACGGAATACGCCTATTTCCATTCCGGCCCCCGGGGCAACCACCCCGCCTGGGATTCCCGCTGTTTTGACTACGGGAAAAATCAGGTTCTTCATTTCCTCCTGTCCAACTGCGCCTGGTGGCTGAAAGAGTATAATCTGGACGGATTTCGTTTCGACGGCGTGACCAGCATGCTCTACTATGACCACGGGCTGGGCAACTGCTTTGATCATTATGACAAGTATTTCGGGGGCAATGTGGACGGGGAGGCTATCACCTACCTCTCCCTGGCCAACGAGCTTATCCACGAAATTAAACCCGGGGCTCTGACCATCGCGGAAGATATGAGCGGAATGCCCGGCATGGCCCGACCCCTGGAGGTGGGAGGTATCGGCTTTGATTACCGCCTGACCATGGGAATTCCCGATTACTGGATAAAGCTGCTCAAGGAGAAGGATGACAAGTTCTGGAATGTCGATGAGCTCTGGGGCACCCTGAACAACCGGAGGTTCACCGAGAAGCACATAGCCTATGCCGAAAGCCACGACCAGGCTCTGGTGGGGGATAAGACCATAGCCTTCCGGCTGATGGACGCCGAAATGTATACCCATATGTCAAAGGATACCCCTTCCCTTGTCATTGACAGGGGAATGGCCCTGCATAAGATGATCCGTCTCCTGACCTTCTCTCTGGGGGGAGACGGCTACATGAATTTCATGGGTAACGAATTCGGCCATCCCGAATGGATCGATTTCCCCCGGGAGGGGAACGGCTGGAGCTACCACTACGCCAGAAGGCAGTGGTCTCTTGCTGAAAATGACTTCCTCCGCTACTCCCAGCTGGGTGCTTTCGACCGGAACATGGTCTCCCTCTGCGCCCCCTCCCTCACGGATAAATATGCGAAAAAAGTGTTGAGTCATGTATCCGATCAGGTCCTGGTCTACACAAGGGGACCGCTTTTGTATATATTTAACTTGAGTCCGGAACGATCCTATCCGGATTACGCCGTGTATCCCGAAGAGGGGCGTTATCGTCTGGTCCTATCAACCGACGACGAACAGTACGGCGGCTGGAACAGGATTCCCGGGGATTTGCAATTTGAGATAAGGATAAGGTCGGAAGGAGCGGTTCTTTACCTTCCCGCTCGTACGGCTCAGGTTTTTATAAATGACAAGGGAACTGAAGACAGATAGGGAATGGCTTGAAACGAACGGTATGGGCGGATTCGCTTCGTCCACCGAGGGGGACTGCCCCACAAGGAAGTATCACGGACTTCTGGTAACGCCCCTGGAAGGGCAGGAAGGGCGCTTCATGCTTCTGAATGAGGCGCAGATGATTCTTGATGAGGCCGACGGCCTGGCTCTGGGGAGCTTTCACTATCCCGGCGCTGTTCATCCCCGGGGGTATCTCTATCTGGAGTCATTCAGCCCCGACCCCTTTCCCACATGGATCTACGCCAAAGACGGGTACCGCATCAAAAAGGAGATCTTCATGCGCCAGGGAGATCCGGCGGTTTATGCGGCATGGACGCTTCTGGACCAGCCTGGTGGACCCGTTCTGCGCGGGGTAAAGGCGCGTATTCGCCTGCTCTGCACATTCAGGAACAGCCACCACCTGGCCAGTGAAAACGAAGATCTTTTCGATGAGGTGACGCCCGTACCCCAGGGGTTTTCCATCAGTCCCTACTATGGTCTTCCCTTCCTGTGCTTTCAATTTTCCGAGGAGTTTAACCGGGAAGGGGAATTTTACTGGGACAGGAATATCCAGTATCCTATGGAGAGGAGAAGGGGATTCGACTTTACCGAGGACCGCTTCGTTCCCGGTGACGTTACCTTGACCCTGAACCGTGATATCCCCTTTATTATGCAGGCCTCACTCAGCGCCCAGGACGATAAGGTTCAGGCTCTTCTTCTCAATAATTACAATGATGAGATTAAATCGCGGCGCAAGAGACTGCGCAGAGCCAAGACTCCCTGGAAGCGGCTGGAAGAGCAGTCCCGCCATTTTCTGGTGACCAACGGTGCGGGTCTGCTCTCCGTCGTGGCCGGTTATCCCTGGTTCGGCGAATGGGGCAGGGATACGATGATCGCCCTTCCCGGGCTCCTTTTCGCCACTCAGCCCGAGAAAGGGGCCCAGGTCCTCTGCGACTACGCCGCCCATATAGAGAAAGGCCTGATCCCGAATACTCTGGGAGAGATGCAGGGGTTTACCTCCTATAACTCCCTGGACGGAAGCCTGCTCTATCTGCGGGCACTGGCCCTTCTCATGAAGGAAGGATTCGGGGAAAAGTCCGTGGAGAGGGACGTTCTGAAAAACGAGCTGTTCCCGGCGGTAAAAAAAATTGTCGACGCGTTTCTGGAGGGCAAGGTTCCCATGGCCCGTCTCACCGAAGAGGGGCTTCTCGAGGCCGGTTCGGAAAGGACGCAGTTAACCTGGATGGATGCCATGGTCGACGGTAAACCGGTGACGCCGCGCCACGGGCTGGCCGTTGACCTCAACGCGCTCTGGTACGCCGGTCTCCGCCTCTACCAGGATATGTGCAGAACTTTCAGAAAGCCCTTTCCCCGCAAGGCCAGGCAGATACTGGAAAAGTTCCCCCTCCATTTCATGGATACCTTCTACCTGCCCGAATCGGGGTATCTGACCGATACGGTTTGCTACGGCAGGCCCGACGGGAAACTCAGGCCCAATATGCTGTTCGCCACGGCCCTGGGACTTCTCCCCGAAAAGGAAGGGAAAGAGGTGGTGGCCATGGCCAGGAAATATCTGCTCACTCCCCTGGGAATGAGAACCCTGTCGCCCGGGGACCCCCAGTTCGCCCCTGTTTACGAAGGCGGCGGAGAGGAGAGGGACAGTGTATACCACCAGGGAACGGTCTGGCCCTGGCCCCTCGGCATCATGATCGAATCCGCCCTGGCCTATAGTGAAGACAGGGACAAGGAAAAACTGTATTGGAAAGAGTATCTTGATAACTTTTTGGCTATTCATCTGGATCATCAGGGGATAGATTCCGTATCCGAAGTCTTCGATGGATTAAATCCCCTCGAAGGAAAAGGCTGTTTCGCCCAGGCATGGAGCGTGGGCGAACTATTGCGTTCATGGAGAATGATAAATGGATAAGAAGCAGGAAGGAATGAGCGGTAAGGACAGTATTATTAAGGCCTATTGCTCGCATATGAAGTATAACCTGTCCATGGGAGTGGAAGAGTGCGACGACATCGATAAATATATATCCCTGGCCTATGCTGTCAGAGACAGAATTATAGACCGCTGGTTTGAGACGAGAACAAAAGACAAAGAGGAGAAGGGGAAATCGGTTAACTATTTTTCCTTCGAATTCCTCATGGGCCGTGCCCTGACCAATAACATGATCAATCTGGGCATAGCCGATGATGTCTTTCAGGCCCTGCCCGAACTGGGGATCGACTGGCAGGAGCTCCAGGATGCCATAAAGGACAGCGGCCTGGGAAACGGCGGCCTGGGAAGGCTGGCCGCCTGTTTTCTCGACTCCCTTGCTACTCTGGGATATCCGGCTTACGGCTACGGTCTCCGGTATAAGTACGGTTTTTTCAAGCAGGATATTCAGAACGGCTACCAGGTGGAAGAGGCGGACGACTGGCTCAGAAACGGTAACCCCTGGGAGATCAAGCGCTACGATCTGGGCGTAACCGTGAAATTCGGCGGCCGGGTGGCGCGGAACAAAATGGGCCGGAGCTTTTGGGTGGAGACGGAGAAGGTGGCGGGCGTGCCCTATGATACCCCCGTCGTCGGCTACGGCGGAGACCGGGTTAATACTCTTCGCCTCTGGGATGCCCGCAGCGTGGAGGATTTCGATTTTCAGGATTTCAACAAGGGAAATTACGACGCCTCCATTGATGACAGGGTGAAGGCGGAAACCCTGACCATGGTCCTCTATCCGAATGATGAGATCAGCGAAGGGGTGGAGCTGAGGTTCAAGCAGCAGTATTTCTTCGTCAGCTGTTCCCTGCAGGATATCTTCAGAAGGTTCAAAGCCATGGATCTTCCCCTGGACCAGTTCCCCGAAAAAATGGCTGTCCAGCTGAACGACACCCATCCGGCCATCGCCGTGGCCGAGCTCATGCGTCTTCTGATTGATATTGAGCAGCTTGAGTGGGAGGAAGCCTGGGACATCACGATAAGGACCATGGGGTACACCAACCATACCCTGATGCCCGAAGCTCTGGAGACCTGGTCGGTGGAGCTTTTCGAGAAATTCCTGCCCCGCCATCTGGAAATCATCTATCAGATAAATCATTTCTTCATGCAGGATGTGGCGGGAAGTTTCCCCGGGGATTTCGATAAGATGGAAAGACTCAGCCTTATTTCGGAAAAGGGAGGAAAAAGGGTCAGGATGGCCCATCTGGCTATTCTCGGTTCCCACTCCGTAAACGGCGTGGCGGCCCTGCACTCCCGGCTGATCAAGGAGAATCTTGTCCCCGACTTCTACGGATATTTTCCCGAAAGGTTCAATAACAAGACGAACGGCATAACCCAGAGAAGATGGCTTTTGAAATCGAACAAACCCCTGGCCGATCTGATTACCGGTGCCATCGGTGATAAATGGATTACCGATCTTTACGAGCTCCAGCGTTTGAAAGATTATAAGAATGACGAGGGCTTTCTCGAGGAACTGAGAAAGGTCAAGAGGGCGGGCAAGGAGACACTGGCCGTACACTGCAAGAGACAGTTCGATATTACTTTGGATCCGGACACCCTTTTCGATGTCCAGGTTAAACGAATCCATGAGTACAAAAGGCAGCTTCTCAACCTGCTTCACGTGGTCGCCCTCTATAACCGGATACGCCAGGGTGAGGAGATCCAGCCCAGGACCGTTATTTTCAGCGGAAAAGCGGCTCCGGGATACTTCATGGCTAAACTGATAATCAAGCTGATCAATAATGTGGCCTCCGTGATTAACGGTGACAAAAAAGCCCGCCAGATGCTGCACATGCATTTTCTTCCCAATTATTCCGTCTCTCTGGCCGAGATGATTTTTCCTGCCGCCGATCTCTCCGAACAGATATCCACTGCGGGAACCGAGGCTTCCGGTACGGGAAATATGAAGTTCATACTCAACGGAGCGCTCACCATGGGAACTCTTGACGGAGCGAATATAGAGATTCTGGAGGAAGTCGGCCAGGAGAATATGTTCATATTCGGCCTGAAAGCCCATGAGGTGGAAGGATTGAAGGGCCATTATGATCCGATGGAGTATCTCCTTGAAAGCCATGAATTGAAAAGCGCCATGGAGCTCATAAACAGTAACTATTTCAATATCAGCGAGCGGGGGATATTCAAGCCCCTGACCGACAATCTGATGAATCATGACTACTATATGCACTTTGCCGATTTCGCTTCCTACGCCGAAGCCCAGAGAAAGGCCGAGGCCTATTACAGGGACAAGGACAGCTGGACCCGTTCCTCCCTTATGAATATCGCCGGATCGGGAAAATTTTCTTCCGACCGGACCATTCGGGAATACGCCGAGCAGATATGGAAAATCCAGTCCTGTCCCGTGGGGAAAGGTAAGGTGAATGGGAATTCCTGACAGAAAAGCCTTACAGCCCTTTACCGCCGTCCTGTGGGGGGATGAGGAAGAGCAGAAGCGTCTTCCCACGGAAAAGCTGACCCGCCTGGAAGGAAATCGATCGTACCGAATCCGTGTCGACGTCAATCACTCTCTGTCCAGCCGCGTCTTTCTTTCGGGGAATTTGGAGGGAGAAGAGTTCAAAAGCTACCCCATGACCCAGTGCCAGGACAATAGGAACTGCTGGGTCTATGAAGGTATGTTTCCCGTGGGAGGTTTTCTTTCCCTGACCTTTTTCATGGAAAATGACGAAGGACGGTTCTGGGACCCCTGCGGCTACAGGAATATTCTGGTTGATCCTCCCCTGATGAATAATCTGCGCATGTACTCCTTTATTCCGGGAGTCTCGGGACGCTATACTCACTGGATTAAAGACCTGGATCATATCCGGGAGATGGGATTCAATGCGATTCATCTTCTGCCCCTGACCGAGATGGGTTACACCAGGAGTCCCTACGCGGCAAAGGACCTTTTTTCCATAGACGAATCCTACGGTACGGAAGAGGAGTTCGAGCGCTTTGTCAACGCCTGTATAGAGAAGGAAATCGCCCTCTGCTTTGACGTCGTTCTAAACCACGTCAGCTGTGATTCCAGGATGGCCCTGACGAAAGCCAACTGGATAAAGGGAGATCTCCGCCGCCGCGACGGAATGAAGCGGGCAGGCTGCTGGCATGAAGGGCAGTGGATCTCATGGGAGGAGCTTGTCCTTATCGATTACCAGCATCCCGATCCCCGCACCAGGCGGGAGATTTGGGACTCCATGAGGGACTACCTTTTCCACTGGGCTTCTCTGGCCGAGAAAACCGGAGGATTCATCCGCCTGGATAATCTCCACTCCTCCCATCAGGGTTTTATCCATAAAGTCCTGAGGGAGTTGCGCTATGCATATCCCCGGGTGGGCATTTTTTCCGAGTTTTTCCACTCCCTGGAAGAGCTGCACCGGGGCGTTAGTGAATGGGGCCTCAACCTGCTCCTGGCAAACAGCTGGGAATACCCCTTTGTTCCCCAGCTCATAGGATATCTCAAGGAGATCCACTCCTCTGCGGAATTGCGCTTTCTGCTGATGCCCACCACCCACGACACGGAAAGTGTCACACGATTATTCGGCGATCCCCGTTCCCTCATTCCCCGCTATTTTGTCTGCGCTCTCATGGGAACCGGTCAGGCGGGTCTTATGATGGGCACCGAGTGGGGCGAACCGGAAAAAATCGATTTTATCAACCGTTCCGGGAGAATGCAGTTCAACCGGGCCTGGGATTTTTCCGAGACCCTGGGAAAGATCAACAAGCTGCACAGGGAGGTCCCCCTATTCCATAAAACGGGAAATATCGAGTTTCTCCCCACCACGACGGACAGCCTTATCGTCTGCCGCAGGGAAGGAGACGGGAGCAGAAGAAAATTTCTGCTGGCGGCGAATTTTGATATTTATAATGAAAGGGAATTCCACTATAATGAACGCGTTGAGGTAATCATGGAAGCCGGGGGCCGTCTCGAAGGAAAAGAGTGGGGCTCCCGTATCATCCTCTCCCCCTGCGGAGTGGTCGTACTTGAAATTTGAAAGGAGATGGCATGAATAAAAAGAAGATTCTCATGGTAACCAGTGAAACGGTTCCCTTCGCAAAAACCGGAGGATTGGCCGACGTGGTCAGCGCTCTGGCCCTCGAACTGTCACGGAGGGGACATGATGTGCGAATTCTTCTGCCCCGCTATTACCGGATAGACCGGAACAAGCTGAAGCTTCACCATGAGCCTCTGTCCATTTGGATAGACGGAAAGGAGGAGTGGACCGCTGTCTACGAGGGCACACTGAGCGATGAGGATACCTCCTGCCCCGTCTATTTCCTTGACCATGAGATCTATTACGGAAGGGACGGTATTTACGGTCCCCGCCTGGACGAGGGCTTTGAAGATAATGCCGCCCGTTACGCTCTTCTCTGCCGGGGAGCCTTTCAGTTATGCCGTATGCTCCACTGGAACCCCGATGTTTTTCATTGCCATGACTGGGCCGCCGCCCCAGTCTGCTACCTTCTGCAGAGGGAAGAGGTCCACCGGGAATTTTCCCGGTCCGTTGGAGTTCTGACAATTCACAATCTGGGGTACCAGGGAATATTCGCCCTGGAGGACGCCCGCTATATTCAGAAGGAGATGGACAGTTACCAGCTCTCCACTCTCGAATTTGAAGGGGATTTGAATTATCTGAAGGCGGGCATCATGAGCGCCCACAAGATAACGACCGTTTCTCCGACCTACGCGCAGGAGATCCAGGGGGATGAGCAGGGCTTTCGCCTGAACGGCCTTCTTCACTACCGCCGGGAGGATCTGACGGGTATCCTGAACGGGATTGATTACTCTGTGTGGAGCCCGAAAACCGATCCCTATATCGAAGGATATAATTTCACCGCCGACAATATCAAGCCTAAGGCGGCCCTGAAAAAGTCGCTTCAGAAGGAAATGGGGCTGCCCGTTGACAGCAAAACGCCCCTCGTCGGTATCATAACGCGCCTCGTCGACCAGAAGGGTATACAGGAACTTTTTTCCCCGGTGAAGGGGGCTCTCTATAATATATGCCATGATATGGACGTGCAGTTCGTTATTCTGGGATCGGGAGATTACTGGTGCGAGGAGGAGCTCAACCGGCTGTCGGATAAACTACCCAACCTCTCCGTCTATATAGGGTATAACAACGAGCTGGCCCATAGAATTGAAGGGGGAAGTGATTTCTTCCTCATGCCCAGCCGCTATGAACCCTGCGGCCTGAATCAGATCTATTCCCTGTCCTACGGTACTCTTCCCATTGTTCGTGCCACCGGAGGTCTTGCCGACACGGTGGAGAATTATGATCAGGAGACCGGTTCGGGAACGGGTTTTGTTTTCAACGATCTCTATCCCGAAGTCCTTTACAGCGTTATGCAGTGGGTCTGTGAAACCTGGTACGAGAGGCGTCCCCATATCCGTAAAATGCGAAAGCAGGCCATGGAAAAGAGCTTTACCTGGAACAGGGCGGCTGAGGGTTATGAGGGGATCTATGAAAGCGCCTTGGAAAAAATGACGGGAAAATAGAAAATACGGAATAATGAGGCTATAATTTTTCCATGAAAAAGAAAGAGACGAAGGAAAGCGGCCTCAGGAAGGAGATCACGGATCTCTTGGCTCAGATAGACGAAGAGGGACTCCTTTTTTTAAAGCAGCAGGCTTCCACTATCATCTATAATACTACCGTTATGGAAATGAACAGGAAAAACCAGGAAAGCCTTCTGGAGAATTATGAAGAGAAAGGGAAAAAAACGTCAAAGAGCGGCACGGGAGTAAAAAAGAAGAAAGAAGAATCCGTGTATGTCGATATGTCCGGTAAGGCCAAGGGGTACGGTAATGTCGTATGCGGCAACATAAGAGTCTTCTTTACCCTGGATGAAATCGGAGATATGGTGTACATAGCGGAAAAATCCGCTTCATCCGGTGACGGAGGCCTGCTTCTTTACCGCTGGCTTAAGAAGGAGAGGGGAGATTTCCTCGTGGATAACGGTATTAAAAGTTATCCCTCTCCGGTCATTGACGCCCTGGCGGCTTATCTGGCCAAGTAGGAATCACTCCTCATAGGCGGGAAGGTAAACCTTAAAAACAGAACCTTTCCCCGCCGTGCTGTCTACTCTGATAGATCCTTCCTCCTCTTCCACAATACTGTGTACCAGAGCCAGTCCGAGTCCCGTACCCGTTCCCATCTCCTTGGTCGTGTAATAGGGATCGAAAAGGAGTTGTATATTCTCTTTTGGTATGCCTATGCCCTGATCCTCCACTTCCAGAAGCCGGTATTTCCCCAGAGACAGCCCCTTGAACTCTTTGTAATTCTGGTAATTGATATGGAAGGGGTTTATCCTGATCGTCAGGCATCCCCCCGAGCTTTCCATCGCCTGCAGCCCATTGGAAATCAGGTTTTGTATTATCTGAGACACTTCGGCGGAATTGGCCCATATCTTACCGCTGCAGCTGAACTCTTTCTTTATTTTGATATTGTCCGGTAGGATGGCCGCTTTCTCTTCCAGGCACTGCTGTACGAGGTCCGCCATCAGGAGAACCTGGCGTTTTTTATCCCTGTTCCGTGAATAGGTGAGGATTTTGCCGGTTAGATCCTTTGCTTTTACGGCCGATTGGAAAATCATGTCAAGCGAGTGTTTGCGGGTTTCTTCATCCAGGTCATTCATCATTAAAAGATCATAATAACCGATAATTCCGGTGAGGAGATTATTGAAATCGTGAGCAATTCCCCCGGCCAGAAATCCCAGAGCATTCATTTTCTCCCGCTGAATAAGCTCCCGTCGGAGGCGGGACTTATCGGAAATATCGTGAATGGCGCTCAGAAGGTATCTTTTTCCGTTGAGCTTGATATTCCCGGAAAAAACTTCCACATCCCTGATGGAGCCGTCCTTGAGCTGGTGGCGGAACTGGAAATAGTTCCGTTTTTCCCGTGACGCCCGGCTCATTTCCCGGTTTATCTGACTTTGATTCAGCTGATTTATGTCAAATATGGTAAGGGACAGAATTTCCTCTTCCGTGTATCCGTAAAATGAAAGGGCGGCTTTATTGGCATCAATAATCTGTCCGTCCTCCGGGTATATCAGAAGCATGATCACCGGATTCTTTCTGAAAAGCTCTTCGAAACGGTTACGGCTCTCTTCGAGAGATTTATTCGCGGCCTTCAGTTTGATATTAAGTCTGTGATAGAGCAACAGCATAAAGAGAAGTATGATGATGGCTCCGGAAAGGAGGGCGAGGACTCTGATGAAACGGGTATTGACCGGAGAGTTGATCAGGGAAGAACCCTCGGGAAGACTTCCTTTTCTTATCTCCCATTTCTTGAGTTCCCGCCAGTCGAAAAGGTAATGGTTGGGGCTTTTATTTTCCACGGGAATATTTCCGGGAGATTCTCCTTTCAGGATGCGGCGGGCAAGTTTTCCCGCTTCCAGGCCCTGAACACGGTGATCCACAATATAGCCGCCCAGTACTCCTTCGCCGAATCCGTGGGCCCAGAGATGATAGACTGGACCCTGGGCATTACGGTAAATCCTGTCAAAGCATTCAGAAAAACCCAGCCTGTTTCCGGAGCAGTCGAGAAAGGCCGAGAGGAGAAGAAGGGGGACTCCCCGGTCCTGACTGCTTAAGAATGCTTCCATCTCTTCAAAGGTATGGAGGGAGAGATCGAATTCCACAATATCGAAGAGGCGGTTTTTTTCCAGTGCTCGGGAAAAATTCAAGTAGTCCGCTTTGCTGCTGGGAGTGGCATCATAGATAACTATGATTTTATCCGAAGCGGGAAACTGGGAATGGATCAGTTCAATATTCTTATCAAAAGAAACAAATTCCAGGATTCCGGTGGATAGGGGATTGCTGTTTTCGGCCAGACCGGCATCAATATCATTGACCCCGAGAAAGACCCAGGGCAGGGAAGGAAAAAGTTCCTCTCCGTAATCCTTCATGAAATGGAAAGCGTTGTCATCGGCGGTAATGACGAGATCATAGGGGGGAAGATGTTTCAGTTTTTCAGAAAGATAGGTATGGAAAACCGTGATATTCTCACTCACGCCCAACCTTTTCGTATCCATGAATTCCTCATCGAGCTCCAGTTCGTCCTTTGGGAAGGCCGACTGAATCCCCTCCAGCTGACTGTGGTATGTGGAATACGCCGGATGATAGGAACTGAGAAAAAGGACATGGTAACTCTGGGGAAAAAGACATTGAGAAGTGAGAAGCAGGGCGACGAATAGCTTTCTTCCGATCATTGTTATAATTATGACATAGGTTCATTCATTTTTCAAAAGATATTTTGTCTCGAAGGGCATTTCGCTCTGTTCCGGGGGACCCAAAAGGATAAAGAAAAAATTGACCTTTAAAAAAACTTTCAGTATTTTATTCCTATGTACGACAGATTAACGATTAAAGCGCAGGAATCCATTGAAGGAGCCAGCCAGGTCGCAAGAAAATACAACCATTCTCAGATCGAGCCGGAACATATTCTTTCGGCTCTGGTGAATCAGAAGGAAGGGGTCATTCCCCCTCTGCTCAATCGTTTAGGCGTTGAGCTTCCCCTTTTGCAGCAGGAGCTGGAGAAGGTTTTCAACGGAAAAAGCCGCGCCTATGGAGATACGATGCAGACCTCACTGGCCCCGTCATCCTTTCAGGTTCTCCAGAGGGCGGAGAAGAAAGCGGATAAGCTCAAGGACGATTACGTATCAACGGAACATCTTCTTATGGCCATGCTGGAGGGCGGTGATAAGACGGCAGACCTTTTGAAAGCCCAGGGTGTAACGGAAGACGGTATCATGCAGGCCCTCAGGTCTATCCGGGGGACGGAAAGGGTTACCGACCAGAATCCCGAAGAAAAGTATCAGGCCCTGGAGAAATACTGCCGCGACCTGACCCAGCTGGCCCGTCAGGAAAAGCTGGATCCCGTTATCGGACGGGATGAGGAGATCCGGCGCGTCATGCAGGTCCTTTCCAGACGTACGAAAAACAATCCCGTCCTCATCGGGGAACCGGGCGTGGGAAAAACCGCCATCGCCGAAGGACTGGCCCGCCGTGTGGTTTCCGGCGATGTTCCCGATTCTCTCAAGGGAAAAAAAGTCATGGCCCTTGACCTGGGCGCCCTTGTGGCGGGGGCAAAATTCCGCGGCGAATTCGAGGAGAGGCTTAAATCGGTTATTAAAGCCGTATCCGAATCGGACGGGCAGATCATTCTCTTTATTGACGAGCTTCATACGTTGATGGGCGCCGGAGCCGCCGAAGGTTCCACCGACGCTTCCAATCTCCTGAAGCCGGCCCTGGCGCGGGGAGAGCTGAGGACCATTGGCGCCACCACCCTGGATGAATACCGGAAGCATATTGAATCGGACCCCGCCTTTGAACGCCGTTTCCAGCAGGTTTATACGGCAGAACCGTCGGTGGAAGATTCCATCACGATTCTGCGGGGTATCAAAGACCGCTACGAGGTTCACCATGGTGTCCGTATCAGGGATGACGCCCTGATCTCAGCCGCCGTACTGTCCAACCGCTATATCACGAACCGTTTTCTTCCCGATAAGGCTATCGATCTGGTCGATGAGGCGGCCAGCCGTCTTAAGATGGAGATCGAAAGCCAGCCCGTCGCCCTGGACAGGCTGGAAAGAAAGATCCTGCAGATACAGATTGAGAAGCAGTCCCTCTCCAGAGAGACCGACAAGGCCAGCCTGGATCGCCTGGAAAATATCAACAGGGAACTGGCTAACCTGACATCCGAAGCGGACTCCTTAAGGCTCCAGTGGCAGAACGAGAAGGGCGTTATTGAACAAATCCGTTCTCTAAAGCAGGAGATCGAGGATCTGAAAGGACAGGAAGCCATGTTTGAAAGGGAGGGAAATCTCCAGGGCGCCGCTGAGATCAAACATGGAAGGCTGCCGCAGGCGCAGATCAAACTGGAAGAGAAGTCCCGCGAGCTGGAAAGGATACAGGGAGAGCAGAGCCTGCTTCGGGAAGAAGTGGGTGAAGAGGATATCGCCCGCGTCGTATCCATGTGGACCGGTATCCCCGTGGAAAAAATGATGGCCTCCGAAAGGGAGAAATATCTGAAGCTTGAGGATATACTGGAAAAACGTGTCATCGGGCAGAACCGGGCGGTAGAGGCCGTTTCCGACGCTATCCGCCGGAATAGGAGCGGGCTGGCCGATCCGGACAGACCCCTGGGCTCCTTCCTGTTCCTCGGCCCTACGGGTGTGGGAAAAACCGAGCTGGCCAAAACACTGGCGGAGTTCCTTTTTAACGAAGAAAAAGCCCTGACGCGGATCGACATGAGCGAATATATGGAGAAGCATGCCGTCAGCCGGCTTGTGGGAGCGCCTCCGGGATACGTGGGCTATGACCAGGGCGGTCAGCTTACCGAAGCCGTCAGGAGACGGCCCTATTCGGTCGTCCTTTTCGACGAAGTGGAGAAAGCCCATCCCGATGTTTTCAATATTCTCCTGCAGGTACTCGATGACGGCAGGTTGACGGACGGGCAGGGACGGGTTGTTGATTTCCGACAGGCCATCATTATCATGACAAGCAATCTGGGAAGCGATCTGATTCTCACCATGGGAGACAGGCCCGATGAACTGGCTTCTGAACTGGATAAGATCATGAAAACCGCTTTTCGTCCCGAGTTTCTGAACCGTATTGACGAGAGGGTCATCTTCAACCAGCTCAAACAGGATAATCTCTTCGGTATCGTCGATATTCTCACGGGGCAGATAGCGGGACGACTCAAGGAGCAGAAAATGACACTGGTCATGACCGATGAGGCCCGTTCCTATCTGGTGAAAGTGGGTTATGATCCCCTTTTCGGAGCCAGGCCTCTGAGGAGGACCCTGCAGAATCTTGTCCAGAATCCCCTTTCCAAGGAGATCCTCTCGGGCCGGTACAGCGAAGGCGACCGTATAACCGTGGATGCCGATGACAGCGGTATAAAGTTCAGATAAGTCTTGCGGTAAGGTGCTCCGGTGAGGGCGCCTTTTTCATGATGCTATCATATCAGGAGAAATGAATGGATAATAACTGGAAATGCCCCAAATGCGGCAATATGTCCTTTGAGACGGATCAGTTCGCTGCCACGGGCAGGGGATTCGCTAAGATTTTCGACGTGCAGAACAAGGCTTTTACCACCGTTTCCTGCACTCGCTGCCGTTTTACCGAGCTCTATAAGGCGGAAACCAGTGCTCTGGGAAATCTGTTCGATTTCTTCACTTCCTGAGAAATTCCTCCTCTTTTCCCTGTAAAAATATCCTCAGGCCTTTTGGCTGTGCTTGAAATTTTGCTATAATGTCTTTAAAATACTTTTATTTTCTGTAAAATTGTTAAAGAGAGGATAGTGCAATGGTTATTTTAACCCTGAACTGTGGCAGTTCATCTGCCAAATATCAGGTATACGATTGGGACAAACAGGAAGTTCTGGGAGTGGGACTGATCGAAAGAATCGGTCAGCCCATGTCCAATCTCGAGCATAAGACAAAAGGCAAGGATGAGTACGAAGCGGAAAAATCCTGCCCCACCCATAAAGAAGCCATTGAATGGGTGATCGATACTCTGGTGAATCCTGAATACGGATGTATTGCCGATCTGAGCGAAGTTAAAGCCGTTGGTCACCGGGTCCTTCACGGTGGTGAGAAATTCAAGAAGTCCGTTATTATAGACGACGACGTCCTGGAAACATTCAAGAGCCTCTATCATCTGGGGCCCCTCCACATGCCTCCCAATGTCATGGGTATCGAAGCGGCCCAGGCTGTCCTTCCCCAGGTTCCCCACTGTGCCGTCATGGACACCGCCTGGCACCAGACCATGCCCGCTTTCAGCTATATGTACGCCCTGCCTTACGAATGGTATGAAAAGTACGATGTCAGACGGTATGGTTTCCATGGTTCCAGCTATGTTTATACATCCAAGAGAGCCTCCGTTCTTCTCGGCAAGGAACCCAAAGATACCAATGTTGTGATCTGCCATATCGGAAACGGATCATCCATCTGTGCCGTAAAAGACGGATGCTGCTACGATACGTCCATGGGTATGACCCCTCTGGAAGGACTTATCATGGGGACACGGTGCGGCGATATCGATCCCGCTATCATTCCCTACATCATGGAAGTTACCGGCATGGGCGCCAAAGAGATCGATTCGGTCATGAATAAGAAGTCCGGAGTACTGGGCATTACCGAAAAATTCATCGACAGAAGGGACGTGTACAGCGGTTACCTGGAAGGGGACGAACGCTCCGTGCTGGCCCTTGAAATGGAAGCCTACCGGGTGAAAAAATACATCGGCAGCTACATGGCCGCCCTGGGACGGACCGACGCTATCGTATTCACCGCCGGTGTGGGAGAGATGAATCCCGTTTACCGCCAGGAGATCCTCAAGGGCCTGGAGAGCATGGGCGTCAAGCTTGATCACAAAAAGAACCACGCCAGCATTACCAGAAACGCCGAAACCTGCATCAGCGCCGATGATTCACCCATCAAGGTTTTCGTCATCCCCACCGATGAGGAACTTGTCATGACCGAGGATACCTATGCCCTCGTTCAGGGAACCTATGATGTTCATACGAATTTCACCTACTCCTTCCAGAGCAGGGATTATGTGAACAAAGCCCGTGTAGAAGCTCTGCCCGGAAATATCAAGAAAAATCCCGCCTTGGCAGATGTTGTCGTCAAACTCTGATGAACAGTAGAGGACGGTCCCGATTTGTTCTGTTTTTTTTACTTGCCTTCGGGGCGGTTCACCTGCACAGCCAGACTTTCACCACCTGGAATGTCCGAATCCTCTCGAACAATTCCAGGGACGATTCCGAACTGGCCGAAATAGCCCGGATCATTGAACGTTCCGATTTTATCGCCCTTCAGGAAGTCAGGGACAGCCGTGTTCTCGACAGGCTGATGGAAATGCTTCCGGGCTGGGATTATGTTCTCAGTCTGCCCGTGGGGCGCGGAGTAAAGGAGTTTTACGCCTTTCTTTACCGCACCGGCGTATTTGAACTGCTGGGAGCCCCTTATACCCTGGCCGATGGGGAGGATCTCTTCATCAGGGAGCCCTTCGTGGCTCATTTCCGTTCGGGTACCTTTGATTTTACGGTCATTACCATTCATTCCGTATACGGCGACGGTAAGGCGCCTAGACGGGCCGAAGCCGCCCTTCTCGACGATGTTATCGACTATGTCGACCGGGAAAATGGTCCGGAAGAGGATGTCATCCTTACCGGCGATTTCAATCTTCCCTGTGACGACGAAGCATGGGAAATGGAGGGGGAACCCCTTGTCTCCCCCGATATGAAAACCACCATATCCGATGCCTCCAGCTATGATAATATCTGGATAGGACCCGCCTCCATTGAAGTCATAAGAGAGGCTTCCGTTTATCATTTTGACGAGATTCTCTTCGGAAATGACGACAAGAGAGCCTCCCGGGAGGTTTCCGACCATCGCCCGGTCTCCGTGGAACTGAGGACGAATCTGCCCGATGACGATGAAGAGGGTAACTGGGATTATCCCCTTTCCCTCATCCCTTCCTGGTATCCCGAGCCGTGAAACCGGAAGATGTCATAGGCAGGTACAGGCAGTTTCTCGCCGATGTGGACAAAGAGTGCTTCCGGCTGTCACAGCTTTATAGCCCTTTTCTGACATGCCGAAAAGGATGCGGGCACTGCTGCCTGTCTCTGACGCTTCTTCCTGTGGAATGGTACTCCCTATCCTGTGAAATTCCCGGCCTGAAGGATTGGACCCCGGAAAAGAACGGAGAAATATGTCCGTTCCTCCGGGAAAATCAATGCCTTCTATACGAGTTCCGGCCTCTCATATGCCGTACCCACGGTCTCCCTCTGCTTTATCTGAATGAGGACGGTTCTGCATGGGAAATATCCTGGTGTGATCGGAACTTTCAGACTCTTGAGGAAGATCAAATGGAAGATACATTCCAGACGGAAGATATTCTGAATATGGAAGACTGGAATGATCGATTATCCCGTCTGAATCGGGACTTTCTACACACTCCCCCAGGTCTTTCCTATTCCCCGACCACAAGGCTGCCCATGGGCGCACTGACAGAAATGTATAAAGCAGGGGACCGGTAATACTAATCCAGTCCGTGCCCATCAGCTGGGGAATTATCATAATAAAGAGCCCCCAGATAAAGAGCAGTGTCCCTCCATGGAAAATATCGTTTAAACCTCTCCAGGCTCCGTCTTTCGTCAATCGGGGGCGTATCATCTCATAGACAAGAGACAAGGCGGCCAGAGCGAGTCCGGAAAGGGTAAAGGGAAGGGCACGGGAAACGGGGCGGGAGGTGAGATAGAGGGAGAAGGGGAGGAGAATGAGCCAGTTCAATGCGAAGAGCTTTGTCAGCCAGGGAACTAGGCTCATCTTTCGCGGTGGGTATATTTTTTTTCTGTAGATCTGAACCGCTTTTAGCAGGCTCCAGAAAGAGAGGGCGGTGCAGAGAACGATCTGTTCGCCGATAATGTAATATCCCGATGATTTAAGAAGGAGCGGTGCGGCGAGGGCGGTGGGAAGCAGAAATAAACCCAGGCTCCATTTGTCACGCTTAACGAATGAGAGTGATATTATAAGTACAGCCTGCAGGGCTCCCGGTAGAATTGTCGAATAAATCAGCGGTTTGTAAAGTAGGAAATTCAAAGCTTTCTCCTCTGTTTAATGTTAGGGATTCCCTGTTGCCAGGGTCTCTTTCCTAATTCTCGAAATAAAATACTCCTCTTCTGAGTCGAATCCCATGTGCGTTTCCTGTACTTTGCTTATGAAAAATGAAGAGGCGATGAAGGGTATGAAGAATCGGAATTTCCTCAATTATTTGCATTCCCTAAGAGCATAGAATAATATTTAGAGTAGGTTCTATGGTTAATAAACGATCTGTTCTGTTACTATCTGTCTCTCTTCTGCTTTTGGTATCTGTACTCCTCTTAAGCAAGGATCTGTACGAGGAGGCCGATTCTCCGGAAGGGGGAGATCTGATCCTATATCGGTACCGTCTTTCAGCATTGAAAGGGAATACGGAAGAGCTGCTTTACGCTATGAATTTATTCATGGCCCGTCCATCCGAGGCGGGGCGGGTTAGATTGAGCGAGATCCTCGAATCCGGGCTTATCCTCTCAGAGGAATTTCAGGCCCATACCGTGGATAGGGAGAAGGACTCAGATGAATGGCTCTATATCGGTACCAGGATCGATTTGTGGGGCAGAGTGACGTCCTGGGCGGAGAATTTCCAGGGAGGAGAATCTCCCGTCTTTGGTGAGCTGCTTGCTGAAGTGACAGAAATGGGTATGAGGGAGAATGGTCTGCTGGAAAAAACAGCAGGAGTCATGGAGAATATCCTGAGGGAGCGTAAATCCTCTCTGAAAAGGAAATATACAGCCCTGAAGCTCACCGTTATATTCACCCAGTTCTTTCTTGTCATTCTGTTCCTTCTCGGTACTAAGAACAAATTAATCAATCGGAAACTCATGGTGAGTGAAAAACGATTCCGCATGATTTTTGATGAGTCCTATCATTTTATCGGTATTCTTGATGAAAGGGGCATTATCAGAGATGTCAATAAAACGGCTCTGGAACTCTTCGGACTGGAAAAGACGGCCATAATGGGAAAACCCCTGATTGACACTTTTTGGTGGGATCATTTCGAGGAATCGAAAAAAACTATGGTCACAGCCCTCGAACTGGCCGGAAACGGCAAGACCTCCCTCTTTGAAGCAATCCATACGGATAGTGCGGGAAACCCCATTTATGTAGACGTAGCGGTGAAACCCGTAATGACGGGGGGCGTGAATTCCGTTGAGCAGATAATCATAGAAGGGATGGATATCACCCGCCGGAAAATGACAGAGGAACGGTTGGCGCAACTGAGAAATTTTCTCAAGGATATATTCAATTCTATGCCCACCCGTCTTCTTGTTGTTGATAAGAGTTTACGCCTGACGCTGGTGAACAGCAAAGCCCTGGATGATCTGGGATTGAGCCTGGAGGATGTTACGGAAAGGAGAGTCGGTGATGTGTATGAATTCCTCAACGTCTATGAGGATGTTATCCTTGACTGTATAAGCTCCGGTGAATCCAGGAGTCTGAATAAACAGAAATGTAGGGAGAGGGGGAATATCAGGTATAATAATATTACGGTTTTCCCCCTGGACGGAGAGGAGTATGAGGGAGCCGCCATCAGTATTGAGGATATTACGGATAGCCGGAGAATCGAGGATCTCATGATCCAGAGTGAGAAGATGATTTCCGTGGGAGGTCTGGCGGCAGGGATGGCCCATGAATTGAATAATCCACTGGCCGGCATGATTCAGACCGCCGAAGTGCTTCAGAATCGGCTCGGCGATCTTGACATCCCGGCGAATAAAAAAACGGCCGAAAAGAACGGAATAGATATCGCAAAGCTCAGGAAATATATGGAGGACAGGCAGATTCTTCCTATGCTTGCTTCCATCAGGGAAGCGGGCAGCCGGGCATCGGATATCATTGAAAACATGTTGACCTTTGTGAAGCGGGAAGGAAGCGCCGTATCAACCCATAATCTTCCTGACCTTCTTGACCAGACTCTGGAGCTGGCCCGAACGGATTATGACCTGAAGAACCTTTTTGACTTTGACGACGTGACGATTATCAGGCAGATTGAAGAAAGAATCCCATCCATTCCCTGTGAAGGGGTAAAAATCCAGCAGGTGATACTCAGCATCATTAAAAACGGAGTGGAAGCCATGTCCGATGACAGGAAAGCAAGGGAAAGGCAGGGGCTTCCAATGGTAGGATCACGCATGATATTCCGCATAAAATATGATGACAGGGAAAAAATGGTTATATTGGAGATAGAAGACAACGGTCCCGGGATGAAGGAAAGTGTAAGAAAAAGAGTGTTTGAACCCTTTTATACCACCAAGAGTATCGGCAAGGGAACGGGGCTTGGATTATCCGTTTCTTTTTTTATCATCCACGAGAATCACCGGGGTTCTTTAAGCGTCGAATCGGAAGAAGGGATGGGGGCGAAATTTATAATTAAATTGCCCGCTGACCGGCAGGATACATAAGAGAGGCATGAATATGACTGAGAACCATGAAAGTGACATTACCGTTCTTGTGATTGATGATGAATCCATAATCCGGCAGGTCTTCACCTATTATCTGGAAGACAGGGAGTACAATGTGCTCTGCGCCGTCAACGGCAGGGAGGGTATGGAAGTTTTTGACAGGGAAATGCCTGATATCGTTCTGACCGATTTGATGATGCCCGAGGCCAGCGGTCTGGAAGTTCTGAATCATATCACCAGGAAAAATCCTGAAATCCCCGTCGTTATTATCTCCGGTGCCAACAGCCTTGATGATGCCGTGCAGGCTTTGAGACTGGGGGCCTGGGATTATCTGATCAAGCCGGTACAGGATCTGAATCTCCTCGGCTATACCGTTGAGCAATGCCTGAGTAAAGCCCGCCTAATCAGGGAAAACCGTCACTACAGGGAACATCTTGAGGATCTGGTCAATGAAAGGACGGCACAGCTGGAAAGGAGAAACCGGCAGCTTGATCTTTCAAGGCGGCAGATCATCGGGATTCTTTCCCAGGCCGCGGAATATAAGGATTTTGAGACGGGGAACCATTTTCTCCGCGTATCGGAAACGGCGGCCTGCATAGCAAGAAGAATGGGGTGGGACGATGAGCAGGTCCTCAATCTTCAGCTGGCATCACCGGTGCACGATATCGGAATAATAGGCATTCCCGACAGTATCCTCCTGAAACCAGGCCGCCTTGATGAGGATGAGTGGCGTATTATGAAGGACCACTGCTATTTCGGGAAAAATATTCTCGGTTCTGAGCAGTTTATCCGCGATATGGAAAAGGAAGGAGGGCTGGATATCGCCGAAGCAAGTTTCCGCCTGATTGAAACGGCCGCCAATATCGCCTTAAGTCATCACGAATACTGGAACGGAGAGGGGTATCCCATGGGGCTGAAGGGAAAAAACATCCCCATCGAAGCCCGAATTACCTCCGTGGCCGATGTATTTGATGCCCTCAGCAGCAAGAGGCCCTATAAGGAACCCTGGCCGGAAGAGAAAACACTGGCCTATATCCGGGAAATGTCGGGAAAGCAGTTTGATCCCCAGGTGGTGGACAAGTTTTTCGAAGGGCTGGAAGAGGTCAGGTCTATACAGAAGAAATACAGGGAAAACAGTGAGAATCCTTAGGATAGTTCCCAATATCCGGTTTTTTACGCCAGCTCCGTCAGGGGAAAAAGGTGTTTAAGGGGAAGAGGACGTTTATTATTGTTGGTATGATTATTGCTTATTCCCATGCATGACTTATGGGAAGAAAGTAGTGGGAATAATCTCGGCCGTTTTTATTCAGCAAGTACTGATTATTATGCTCTTCAGGCAGCTGGAGAAAATCCTCTGTTTTCCCTGGGCTTTATAGTTACTGCATACTCATATTTATCGACTTGAACTTCTCGTTAATTTTCAGAAAGAGATCGACTATCTCCGGATCAAAGGCATGACCCCTCTCTGATTTTATAATTTTGCATGCCGATTCATGATCCAGGGCTTTTTTGTAGGGGCGGTTGTTTGTTATGGCGTCATAGGTGTCGCAGAGAGCAACGATCCTCCCGGAAAGGGGAATCTCTTTTCCTGAAAGCTGATTCGGATAGCCCTTGCCGTTCCATTTCTCGTGGTGGGTCAGGGCTATTTCCCTGCCCATGGAGAGAAAATCCTTCTTGCCCTTATACTTTTCCAGGGCTTTACCGGCGATATAAGTATGCTGCTTCATCGCATCCATTTCAAGCTCGGTGAGGTGGTCGGGCTTAAGCAGAATGGAATCGGAAATGCCTACCTTCCCTATATCATGGAGAACGGCCGACACGGCCATATCTTCCACATAGTTATGGGTTATCCATGAATCCCGGTCCCCATAGGTCACCAGGTATTCCGTCGCCAGGGCCAGTGTAAAGGCTTCCACACGCTCCAGATGCTTGCCCGTGGCATTGTCACGCAATTCGACGAGGGAGGCCAGATGGTAGATGGTTTCCTTATTGTCCAGCTTGATGTCTTCAATAAGATCCAGCAGGGACGTGATAAAAAGTTCTCTGTTGTGGAGAGCCGTCAGAATATCCGTTTTATCTTTTACAATAACGATGAAGTCCTGTTTACCGGAAATAATGAAGGGAACCAGCTTTATCTCCAGAAAAAACATATCAGCGAGATCTTCCCGGCTGAACATGAGATCCTTGATAAAGACTCTGTGCTCCTGATGCAAAAGGTCTAATTTATCTTTACCGAGCAGTACTTCCTCAGGAATATAGGAGAAGAGGGACTCTCCCTTGATCTCTCTAGCCGATATTTTGAGAATCTGCTTGAATGAAGGATTCCAGGAATGGAAATTCCCCTCCACGTCGATTTCGGCAATTCCGTTCGTGCTTGACTCAATAATAGCTTCAAGCTTTCCATTAAGAGCACAAAGATTTTCCAGTATGTCTAACAGGTTATTTTCCATAAATCTTCCCATTTAAATTGTAATCAATCCGGTAAAAATTGACAAACATAAAAAAAAAAATCCACCCAGGATCGCTTGGAAATAACAAATCATACATAAAATTGACATGGAGTAAAAGGTCTAATGAGGTTTTTAGAGATGTAATAAACATAAAAAACGGGCTATAATGAATTATCGGGTAAACGTTTACCCAAGACCGGATCGATTGGGGAGATTTTTTTGAATAGAATTGCTGTTATTTCGGATATTCACGGTAACATTCCGGCCTTGAATGCGGTTCTTGATGATATCGATGGCAGGGGTATTGAAAGCATTATCTGTCTGGGGGATCTGGCGGGCAAGGGACCCTCGTCTTCCCTGGCCGTTGATATAATCAGAGAACGGTGTAAATATGTAATCAAGGGTAACTGGGACTTCTTCCTTTCGGAGAAGGAATCGGATATGCTTAAATGGCATCAGACGCAACTGGGAGAAGAGCGGCTTGAGTATCTGAAAGAGCTGCCCGTGTATCATGAATTTTTCATGAGCGGCAGATTAGTCCGCCTATGCCATGCCTCGCCGAACGATCTTTTCCACAGGACCTATATTCGAACCGACTGGGGGGAGCGGCTCAGGCTGTTTGAACCGACGGGAACATCGGATCGGGTGGCCGATGTCATAGGCTACGGCGATATTCACGGAGCCTATATTGAAAATTTTGAAGGGAAAATGATCTTTAATGCGGGCAGTGTGGGAAATCCGCTGGATATCACCCAGTCATCCTATGCCATCATGGAAGGGGTTTGCGACGGTAAAGAGAGTGCTTCCCTGTCCGTATCCCTTGTCCGAATCCCCTATGACATAGAAGAAGCCGTAAGACATGCTTTCCAATCGGATATGCCCGAAAGGGAAGAGTACATAAAAGAGCTTCAGACGGGAATATACCGCGGCCGACGGGTGTAGAAAAGCCTAGCCGCACATGCTGCAGCTGGAGCATTTTGCGGGTGAGCAGGATGATTCTTCTTCCTCTTCTTCCAGATTCCCGTCATCCATGAGCATGTGCCACCACATACGAAGCTCATCAAGCATATCGGCCTGGCTTTCATGGGGCGATTCCGTTTTTAAGTGATGAATGGATTCATCAAAATCGGCAAACCGGAAATGGTATCCCATCTCCCGAATCGCGCCCATTATTTCCGAAGATGTATCGTACTTATACAGGGATTTTCTGATCTCCTGGTTTTTTACAATTTCCTTGATAAAATCAATTGCCTCTTGCTGTGCCATGTGAATCTCCTTCCTTATCTTGAAGCAAAAATAATGCCAATATGCGGAATATTTACTAAGTGTTTATTGAAAAGAGAAATAGGAGAAAAAATAAAGGGCAGGATTCGCTTGGTTTTACACAAAAAAGTAGAAACGTAAATCCGGTATTACGAAAAAGTGAAATCCACTTTATCCCCGAACTGCTGGCAATTCCTCCTGTCCTCCCTTAAAATTTAAGTAGAGAGGTGCAGCTATGGCTCTTAAGCTGATAGTCACTGTCAAACAGGTACCCGATACCGCCGATATAACCGGGCAGGCCATGAAAGAAGACGGTACGGTCAACCGGGAAGCCCTGCCGGCGATTCTCAATCCCGAAGATCTTAATGCCCTGGAAGAGGCCTTGAAACTGAAAGAGCTCCACGGAGGGGAAATTACCGTCCTGTCCATGGGGCCCCCTTCCGCCTCGGAAGCTTTGAAGGAGTGTCTGAGCCGGGGAGCGGACCGGGCCGTATTGCTTTCGGACAGAAAATTTGCCGGAGGCGATACCCTCGCCACGTCACTGACCCTGGCCCTGGCCATAGGACGGCTGGGAGACTGGGACATCATTTTCTGCGGCCGTCAGGCTATCGACGGCGACACAGCTCAGGTCGGCCCCCAGCTGGCCGAAAAACTGGGCCTCAACCAGGTTACCTATGTCTCGGAAGTAACGAAATGGGATCCCTCGGAAAAAAGGCTGTATCTGGAGCGTACAACGGAGTACGGAATCGAAAAAATGCGCGTCCCTCTGCCCCTGCTTATCACCGTTACGGCTGCGGCCAATACCCCCCGTCCCCCCCATGCAAAACTGGTCCTGGCCCTGAAGGAGAGGGAGTTCTCCCCCCGGGATAAGGAGATGCGCCTCTGGACCTATGAAGATATCGCCGAAGGGGAAACTCTGGGTATGGCCGGTTCTCCCACCATGGTAAAGGCAATCGAAAATGTCGTTCTGACGGTGGGGAAATCGAGGATGATTGAACCGTCGGAAGCTTCTGTCAGGGGTCTGGTTGACGAGTTAAGGGAAGACCATATTATAGGGTAGTGTAATGAAAGCAGGTATTCTGGTATTTCTGGAACATAACAGCGGCCGTTTTTCTTCTTCCGTAAGGGAGCTGCTCAGTGAAGCGTCACGCCTGGCACGGCGTCTGGACGTGCCTGTCTCGGCGGCATGCATCGGGTACGGAATCGGGGAATCCCTGGAAAATCTGGGACAGTGGGGCTGCGATCAGGTTTTTGCCGTCGAAGATGAGCGTCTTGCCTTTTATACTCCCTTGCCCTTCGTCAGGGCTATGATCCACCTCATCGGCAAATACGATCCCGTGATTGTTCTTTACGGGGCCTCCTCCATGGGGCGCTCTCTGGCTCCCCGGATCGCATCCGCCCTCAGGGTGGGGCTGACGGCGGACTGCACCGCCCTGGCTATCGGAGACTATACATCCAAAGGCAGCACCTATGGGAATATTCTTATGCAGATAAGACCGGCCTTCGGCGGAAATATCATGGCGACCATCGTGACGCCCCGCAGCAAGCCCAGCATGGCGACGGTCAGGCCGGGGGTTATGAAGGTCTGTGAACCGCTCGCGGGGAAGAAAGCCGCAGTCATAAGGGAAAGGGTGGAGTTTCGGGGGGAAGATTTTGTGACGGAGATTCTGGAATTCATTAAAAGGGAAAAGGAGGTTAACCTGGAAGAGGCCCATGTCATCGTTTCCGCCGGCATGGGGGCGGGAAATCCTGAGTCCCTTGCCCTTGTAAAAGAGCTCTGCCGTGTCCTGGGGGGCGCCCTGGGGGCAAGCCGCGCCATAGTGGACGGGGGATTTCTCTCCAAGGATCATCAGGTAGGCCAGACGGGGACAACGGTAAGGCCCAATCTTTACGTGGCCTGCGGAATATCGGGACAGATACAGCATCGGGCGGGAATGATGGAGTCAAAACGCATTGTAGCCATCAACACGGATCCGGAGGCTCCTATCTTTAAAATCGCCCATTACGGTATCGTGGGTGATCTGAATAAGATCATCCCCATGCTGATTCGGGCCTATCAGGAACAGGCAAGGGGGAGGGCGGAATGACCAATTTCTATCTGGACAACGGGGATATCCTTTTTCATTTACTGACGGTGGATCTGCCCGCTGTGGTTGAGTTGAAGGAGGAAGCATTTAAAGACAGGGGGCAGTACCCCGAAGCTCCCCGGAATTTCGAGGATGCCCTGGATGACTATAAAAAAGTACTGACTCTTATCGGAAAGATAGCCGGTGAGGAGATTGCCCCCCGGGCGGAAGAGGTGGATAAAACCGGTCCCGTCTGCCGGGACGGGCGGGTCGACCTGGCCGGTGAAACCCGCGAAATGCTCAAGGATTTGAAGCAGGCCGATCTTATGGGATTTACTCTGCCCCGCTCCTTCGGCGGGTTGAATTTCCCCAAGACCATCTACTGCGCGGCCATCGAGATTGTCTCCCGGGCGGATGCATCCCTGATGACACTGTTCGGCCTCCAGGAAATCTCCGAGACTATTTACCGGTTCGGAACTCCCGAGCAGAGGGAGAAGTACCTTTCCCATTTCGCGTCGGGAGAGTATTCCGGGGCCATGGCTCTTACCGAGCCCGATGCGGGGTCCGATCTGTCGGCCGCCCGGCTGACAGCTGAGGAGATAGACGGACGATGGTATCTGAGCGGGGTGAAGCATTTCATAACCAACGGCTGCGCCGATATTATTCTGGTCATGGCCCGCAGCGAGCCGGATATCCCCGATGCCCGGGGGCTCTCCCTCTTCATTTATGAGAAGGAGAAACACCTGAAAATACGGAGAATCGAGAGCAAAGTGGGTATCCACGGATCTCCCACCTGTGAGCTGCAGTTTGACAAAGCGCCGGCCTATCTGCTGGGACAGAGGAAACGGGGCCTGATAAAATATACCTTTTCCCTTATGAACGGCGCCCGTCTGGCCGTTTCCGCCCAGGCAGTGGGAATTATGGAGGCCGCCTATCATGAGGCGCGCCATTATGCCTCCCAGAGAATGCAGTTCGGCAGGGAAATCGAGAACTTCCCTCCCATCTACGAAATGCTTACCCGCATGAGAACCATCATCGAAGCCTCCCGGACGCTGCTGTACGAAACGGCCGTGATGGTGGATAAAAAGGAGGGGATGGAAGAACTTATGGAAAAGGACCCTTCAAGGAAGAAGGATCTCAGGACGGATCTCAAAAAAATGGACCGCTATGTGCAGCTTTTTACTCCTCTGCTCAAATGCTTTGTCACCGAATGGGGCAATCGCCTCTGCTACGATGCCCTGCAGATTCACGGGGGAGCCGGATATACCACGGACTTTCCCATTGAAAGAATCACCCGGGATATGCGCATCACCAGTATCTATGAGGGAACGACCCAGATGCAGGTGCTGGCGGCCATAGGCAGTATTATGAAAGGTACGCCCCTGGAGTGGATAGAGGATCTCCTGGCGGATCATGATAGTCCGGCCCCATCGGATTTGACGGAACGGGCGGGGGAGTATCTGGAGATTATGAAATCATCCATCCGGATTGTCGCCGAGAAGGCCGATGAAGAGTTCAGGGATTATCATGCCCGGAGAATCGTGGATATGACCGCCGATACGATTCTCAGTTTCCTTTTGATAAAACAGGGAGAAAAGGACGGGAGGAAGAAACTACTCGCCCGGCAGTTCATGGACGATGGGGAAGGCAGAATCCTGGCCGCTTACCGCAAGATATCCCGTGAGGAGGACGTGGTTCTTTCTGACCGCCCTTCGATCATCGGGTAAAAAGAAAGGATACGCCCAATCCGCCACCGGCGCATCCGCAGGCGAGAGCCTTGAGCCGCGACTTATCTTCGTCGAAGGCGGATAGAATATTGCAGACCAGCCGTATATTGGTAGCCCCCAGGGGATGGGTATAAGCCAGGGAACCGCCGTAGATATTGGTTTTATCCTGATCCCAGGTGTATCCCAGATTCTCCCGGCTCTCCTTGTAAACCGAGAGCGCCTGGGAGGCAAAGGCCTCGTGAATTTCCCATATATCAATCTCTCCCGCGCTTTCCGCCAGGGGAGGAGGTGATAGTATCCTCGCCGTGGAATAGGCCGGCGCGATGCCCATGATGACCGGATCCACTCCCGCTTTGGCCCAGTCGGCTATTCGCAGGCGGATGGGAAGAGCCAGCTCGCAGGCTCTTTTTTCCGTGGTAAGAATCATGGCTCCCGCTCCGTCGCCGGGAATGGAGGAGGTATACATGGTCACGGTCGGCTCAATATTTGTAATTCCCAGACGGTTCATCTGTTCCTTATGTTTTTCCAGGAGTTTCGATGCCGGCAGAAAAGGGGAATCCTCGGCAAAAACCAGATCGGCCCGGCTGAAGGAATCATCCCGCCGGAGCATCCTTTTTCTGTTCAGGGGATAACTGTCGGACGGGAGGCCATCCAGGGGAAGAATATAGGTGTCCAGAATCCCCGATTCCACAGCCTTGACGGCCCGTTCGAGATTCCGCCGGGTATACTCCTCCTGCTCTTCCCTGCCGATTTGGTAGCGGTTGGCCATAATCTCCCCGATTTCGATCATGGAAAGATCGTTATTGGTATCGGTCAGGGCTTCCGTCAGGCAATGGATGAAATCGTTCTCGCCGATAAAGCCTTCCGGATCTTCTTTTAGGGCACGGGCGATCTCTTCCCCGGATTCAAAACCGGCACCGCGGGATTCCAGGCGGTAGCCGTACCGGCTCATCATTTCCACGCCCCCGATGAGAAAGAGATCACCGTGGCCCTGAAGTATCTCTCCCATCGCCGCCGATAGGGACATGAAGGAAGAGTTGCAGTTGGCCTGGAGGGTATAGTCGATGGACGCCGGGGGAATGCCTGCCTTCTGGGAGGCCATACGGGAGATATTGGTCCAGCGCGAATCCTGCAGGACCGTTCCTGTTATCACACCGCTGACCCGTTCGGGACTGAGCTGATTTCTTTTGAGCAGTTCCCTGAACAGGGGAGAAAGGAGGTCATCGGCGGCGATATCCTTCAGTTTATTTCCCTGGCAGAACGGCGTCCTGAGGGCGTCGACGATAACAAAGCTATTTTCGTTTTTCATAGGTTTCTCCTAAGAACATCTCTCCACGGCCAGGGCGATTCCGTTCCCCCCTCCCATGCAGATAGCCACGAGCCCCAGGGAGAGATCTTCCCTTTCCAGCCTGTGGAGAAGGGTCGTGATAAGCCTAGTCCCGGCTGCCCCTATGGGATGTCCGAGGGAGAGGCAGTCCCCCTGGATATTCACTTTTTTCATATCCGCTTTCAGGTCTTCTTCATAGAAGAGCATCTGCGAGCCGAAGGCGGGATTCAGTTCCAGGACATCAAAATCGTCGAGGACCATCCGGGTTTTTTCAAGGAGTTTCCGAACGGCGAGGACTGGGGCCAGAAGGAAATCCTCTTCCCGAACCCCCACCCGGGCGTAATCGAGTATTCGGGCCATAGGGGGGAGATCCCTTTTCGCCGCCTCTTCATAGGAGGAGAGCAGCACGAAGGCGGCGCCGTTAGCCAGGGGGGGGGAATTATGGGCCGACAGATAGATTCCCCCGGGGGAGAATCCCGTTCCCCGCCTCCTTTTCAGTTTTTCCAGGCTGACATGATGGGGGAGTTCATCCTGACGGGCCCAGCCGTCGGAAAGGACCAGTTCCTTATCGAAAAGGCCCTCCTCACGGGCGGCGAGAGCCCTTTCATGACTCTCCCGGGCAAAACTGTCTATTCTTGCCTTTGTCTCATCGGGATTGAGCCCTCTCTCCCGGACCCATCTGGCCGTTGTCTCTTCGCCGTGGACGATGGTATGGGTGTCATGGATGGCGCACCAGAGAGAGTCGTATAACGCCGACTGCCTGAGTTTGGGTTCCGCCTCTCCCAGGGGCATCTCCTGCATGCCGATGATCTCCTCCCGGGAAAGGAGGTAGGGGGCCGCTGAGGGTGCTTCGATTCCCCCCGCTGCGACAAGGGAATAGCATTCGGTCAGAATGGACTGGCGGGCCAGAAGAACCGCCTCCAGACTGGAACCGCAGAGCTGATTGATGATAAAGGCCGAGGAGGGAGGCGGCAGACCGAGGGAATGGAAAACCTGTCTCGGAAGACTCTGTCCCGTACCAGCCCCGAGGGCCTGGCCGATTATTATCTGCTCAAGGGGGCAGTCCTCTAGGGAGAGAGAAGGGAGGGAACTGATGAGGCCCTTCAGGACGGGAGCTCCCAGCTGAACTGGTTTCAATGACGCCAGGGAGCCCGAGAGGCTTCCCAGAGGGGAACGCTTTGCTCCCAGAAAAACCACATCGGAGGAACGGTACCGGGACATGGAAGTTTCTAGCCGTTCTTAATGATGTAATCTATCGCATCCTGGGCGCTTAGAATCTTGACCGCTTCATCGATGGGAATCTTTATTCCGTAGCGATCCTCCATTTCCATAATCAGTTCCGATGCTTCAATGGAACTGATCCCGTATTCCAGGCGTAGTTTTTTGTTCAGATCGAGTTCGTCCGGATCAAGACCCACATAGTCTGCAGCCACCTCTCTGATGTCATCGGTCACTTCATTTACATCTAAAGCCATGATTTCCTCCTTTGGCTAATCCAGGTACTGGCTAATCCAACGTTATTATATAATGGCTAACACGCAACCAGGCTAAGCCGCATACATGCTAACCTGGTGTATCCTTAGTCCTCCTGCTTCCGGCCATCCTCTTCCAGAAAATTCCTTATATCACGGGGAGGATCAAGCAGAGCCCCGCTAATCGAATATCTCCGGGGTTCCGGGTTATTCCGCCCGAGCAGTTCCAGCCGACTAATGACCGAGTCCCGGCCTTTCGAACGAAGAAGGCTGAAGGGACCCTCTGTCCATCGAGTCCCCAGTTCCATCGCTCGGTCGATCGCCAGGAAATCGGGTGTCAGTCTCTCTTCGACGACACGACAGGCTTCATTGATGATTACCGCCATCAGATCATCGGAACAAAATACGGGAGAAGGAGTGTCCTCTATTTTTTGTCCTCTCCCGTCCAGCCGCGGGTTATAATCGGGATCAATCGCGGTATTGGCGTAATAATAAATCCCCCGGCCGGATTTTCTTCCAAAAAAGCCCTTGCGGGCGTACTCCCTCAACAGGGGGGCCGGTTCGTAGCGCCTGTCTTCATCGAACCCGTGATAAAGTCTCTCCGCTGCGGCATGGGTCGTATCAATTCCGATAAGATCGACAAGATTGAAGGGGCCCATGGGAAGAATTCCCGAGGCGGCGACCGAAGAATCGATATCAAGTGCTCTCTGTATTAAGTCATCCCCCGAAAGACCTTCGAGCCTGTGGAAAGCTTCATTGACCACGGGTATGAGAATGCGGTTGACGATAAACCCGGGAGAATCCCTGCAGAGAACGGCCTCTTTTTTCAGTTCTCCGATGAACTTCATTACCCTTAGCAGATTCTGCTCATCCAGCGCAGGATGGGTAATGACTTCGACAAGGCGCATAAGAAAGGCGGGATTGAAAAAATGGAGTCCTACCACTCTTTCCGGAACGGCTGAGGCATGGGCAAGGGATACCACGCTCAGGGAAGATGTATTGCTGGCAAGGATCGTACGGGACGGAGCCAGGCGGCCCATCTGAGAGAAAATCTCAGATTTTATCTCCAGATTTTCCACCGCCGCCTCTATGGCCAGATCGGCATCCTGAAGGGCTCCTGCGAGAGATTCCGATCCGCTTACCAAATCGGGATTCTGGCTTCTTCGGGCGCCCTTTTTTATCTGTTCAATAGTATCTGACAGTTTCCCGGCATCCGTATCAAACAGGATGACGGGATATCCCTGCTTGAAAATGGCCTTGGCAATTCCCATGCCCATGATGCCGGCACCGATAACGGATATCCTGTGTATTTCCATCCTGTCCTCCTAGGTTCCGGAAAAAAGGGGAAGCCTCTCCTCCCTAAGCGCCCCAATTCCTTCCCGGCAGTCCTCCGTGCGGAAAAGGAGGAGGAAAAGGGCCTTCTCCATAGCCAGCCCGAAGGGGTAGTCTCCCATATCGGTATGGCGGTAGAGAAAGTCCACCGCCTCCCTGGCCATCGGCGCCGGGCCGCCTTCCAAGGGATTCCGAGGGGGACGGAACGAATCATGGAACAGTGCGGCTAAAGCCTCGGGATCCTTTTCAAAGGCCTCCGATCTGACAGGGGGATTTTTTTTTCTTTTCCAGTCCGTCCGCAAGCGGTTGAATGCCTCTCTGAGCAGATCCGGCGGTTCGCACAGGGCATCGACCAGTCCCAGGTCCAAGGCGTCTTTCGGGCCGATTTCGGCAAATCCCCTCTGAATTATATCGCGTGCCTTATCCTCGCCGATGAGTTTTCTGAGGTTCTGTGTTCCTCCCATGGCCGGAATAATACCCAGCGTGACTTCGGGAAGTCCCATCATGACATTCTCCCGGGTGGAGCTGAGGCGGTAGTCACAGGCCATGGCTGTTTCAAGTCCGCCGCCCAGAGTCAGGCCGTTAAGGGCCGCACAAACCGGCTTGGGAAAGTTCTGAATCTGTATGACTAAGGCCTGAGCCCTTTCGATAAAATCCCGGCAGGCCTTCTCATCAATTTCCAGGAGCAGCTCGATCTTCGCTCCCCGGGAAAAAGCCACACGGTGGGCGCTTGTAAGGATAACACCGCCCAATGAAGAATCAACGGCCGCTTCGGTCAGAATAAGGTTCAATTCGTTGAACATCCTCTCATCAAGGTGGTTTCCCGAGATGCGATGCTGTTTTTTGTCATCCTTGAACTTATGCAAGGCAATAAGGAGAATGTTCTCCTGACGATAGATGTCGAGATCCCTGAATGCCGTTTCCTTAAGGGTATAACCGGCTTGTTCAAAGGGGGATATCATGAAAGGCCTCCTTTTTCCTTCCCCTTTTCATGGTAGTTCTTATAGAGGGAGCGAATCAGTTTTCCGTCCCTTTTCATGACCTGATTCCGTTTGACTTTAAACGTATGGGTCAGGGTTTCGTCCTCCGTGGAAAAGGGAAGGGTAAAGGCGAAGTTGACGATGGTTTCAATCTCTTTGAAGCCGTTTTTCACAGAGATTTTTTCATCGATGATCTTTTTGAAAGCACTGTGGATTTCGGGATTGCTGCTTAAGGAGGGGATATTGTCTTTATCAAAGCGGATGTTTTTCTCAAGGCACAATTGCTTAAGCCTATCCTCTTCGGGGACTATCAGGGCGGTAAGGGTTTCCTGATCCTGGCCGCATATCATCACCTGATCTATGGCTTCCGACTCAAGGAGTACCGCCTCCAGCGGTACCGGTTCCAGGTTTTCCCCTCCGATCAGAACGATCGTGTCTTTGATTCTTCCTATGATGCTCAGGTCTCCCGTTTTCCTGCGGATCACCAGATCGCCCGTGTTGAACCATTTCTTTCCCTGTGAATCGGTTTCCATGACCCTGTCGGTCTCTTCCTTGTTGTTATAGTAGCCCTCCATGACCTGGGGACCGCTCACCCAGAGTGTCCCCATTGAGCTGTCTTCAACGGTAAGTCCCGTCTCATCGCGGATTTGAATCTCCGTTTCCGGGACGGGAATTCCTACGGTATAGGGGATTCTGTTGTCAAAGGTACGGCAGCAGAGCACGGGAGAAGTTTCGGTCAGGCCGTACCCCTCGAGGAGGGTGACTCCGATGGTTTCGAAAAAATCGTCTATATAAACGGGGAGGGAACCGCCTCCCGATACTCCCGCCTTGAAGGAAGAGCCCAGTTTGGCCCTGACCTTGCTGTAGATGAGCTTGTCCGCAGCAAAATGGAGGAGATGGTCGAGAAAGGAGGCCCGGGGTTCCTCCGGCGTTTCATCTATGGAAAGGCACAGGCGGTTTTGCTTAAAACGTTTCGCCCTTGTTACATTAAGGCTGTGTCTGTACAGTTTATTGAAAAGCTCCTCTTTTCCTTTCTGCCTTAACATCCGCTTGACGCCGCTGTAGACGCTGATCCAGATGCGGGGGACACTGACGAGATAGGTGGGATTTACCAGTAGAAGATCTTTGAGAATGGTAAGCTTATCGGTGTACCAGAGAGACGCACCGACGCTCAGAACCATGTACTCCAGTGTTCGTTCGAAGACATGCCAGATGGGGAGGATGGAGAGGAAACGGTCGGAGGAGTCCACATGAAGAAGGGTGGGAATATGGCGGACATTATGCATGATATTCCCGTGTTTCAAAGGGATTCCCTTGGGAATTCCCGTGGTGCCCGAGGTATACATGAGTGTCGCCCGGTCTTCCTCTTTCGTATTTCGTCTTCTTTTCTGAAACTCGTCCGAACGATTGGAGCCCTTGCCCAGGGTCAGGAGGTAATCATAGGAAAAGAGTCCTTTCTCCGGATCGATCTCCTCGAAATTCCGGTCAAGAACCACGAAGGTTTTCGTATATTCCAGTTCCCGGGAAACGGCGTGCATGCGATGCAGGACCTGGGCATTTTCCAGAAAGGCCATTTCGCATCGGGAGTGATTCAAAATGAAGATCAACTCCCTGTCCGTGGAGGAAACGCCCCGGGGAATATCGTATCCGCCGTTTCCCAGGAGGGCCATATCGACTGTGAGCCACCGGCGGCTGTTTTCCGCAATGAGGGCGGCCCCCTGTCCCGGTTGGAAGCCCAGCTCGATAAGAGCGCAACCCAGCGTGACTATCTCTTCTTCAACTTCTCCGTAGGTGAGGGAATGAAATGACGCCGATTCGGTAATTTTGCCGTTCGGCAGGGTTATTGTTTCCGATTGCCTGAGCCCTAATGCGGGTTTCGTCGAGTAATGATTCACGGTATGCATCCACATTTCATTAATGGAGCTGAGGCGGTGTTCCTTACTCTCTTTCATGCTAACTACCTCACTATTAATTTTAAGGGTACCGAAGCCCGATAGCAAATAGAAAGGCGGTTTATCTTGGATAATTTATGAACGGTCTGCTTCCGGAAGCCGCAGACTTCACTGGGAAAATAAGGATAGCCTCCCTTCCTGTCTGATAGTGAGCGGGGAGGAGGCTATCCTTTCAACAGCTTCAGCTGAGATCTTTTTTATTTGTCAGGAATACCGATTCGGTCAGGCGGATGTCCCGGGAGGATGAGCCCAGACGGATCTCGAACTCTCCCGTTTCCCAGTGCCAGTCTCTGAACACGGTACTGTAGTAGGAGAAAGCCCTCTCATTCAGCATGAAGGTGACTTCCTTCTCCTCTCCCTTCTTCAGAAAGATCTTTTCAAATCCCTTCAGTTCCTGGAAAGGACGGCTGACGCGGGATTCCCAATCCCTCACGTAGAGCTGAACGATCTCCTTTCCCGGCTGGCTTCCCCCGTTCCTGATACGGCAGCTTACTTCCACGGGGAAGGGAGAGTCTCCCGTATTCGGTTTTACCTTGAGGGCGGAATAGGTGAATTCCGTATAGGAAAGGCCGTGACCGAAGGGGAAGAGAACATCCTTGTTTTTCGAATCATAATGGCGGTAACCCACGAAAAGTCCCTCATCATAGGGAGCGGTAAAGCCGTTACCCGGATAAGAGGAATAGGCCGGAGTGTCTTCCAGGCGGAGGGGGAAGGTCTCGGCGGTTTTGCCCGACGGGTTGACCAGGCCGGTCAGAACTTCCGCCGCCGCCCGGCCGCTGCCTTCACCGGCGTACCAGGCAAAGAGTACCGATTTTACACCGCCGATCCAGGAACTCATATCCACGGCGGAACCGGACTGGAGAACGACGGCCGTATGGCTATTAATCCCCGCGGTTTGCTCGATGAGCCGCTCCATGGAAAGGGGCAGTCTGATGCTTTCCCGGTCCCGGGCTTCCGTTTCGGAAGACACGTTGTCTCCCGCAAAGATTATGACCGAATCGGCCTGACGCGCCGCCGCCATGACAAGGTTGAGCTTGTCAATCTGTATCATGCCCCTTTCGTAAACGTATCCGGGGATATACTCTATCTCGCCTTCCGGTTCGATTATATCCTTAAGAACTTCGAGGGAGCTTTCGATCTTTCCGTAATTGACTTCGGAGCTGCCTCCTCCCTGAATGCGGGGTTTTTCGGCGTTTGTACCGACGACAAGAATTTTCTGTTTCCTTCCCGGTTTCAGGGGCAGTAGGCTGTCCTCGTTTTTCAGAAGGGTCATCGCTTCCCGTGAGGAGGCCAGTATGATTTCACGGTGGGCCGCTTCGTCGGTGGATACGGCACGGCGGGAACGGCTGTCGGCCGCTTTCAGGATAAATGTCAGAAGGCGGGCCACGGCGTCATCCAGCTCCTCTTCGGTCAGACTGCCCTTTTCCAGTGATTCCTTGAGCTGGGGCAGGTAGTCATCGGTATAGGGCATAGCCAGTTCCAGCGACGCTTTCAGGGCCAGGCTGCGTTCGTGTACGGCCCACCAGTCGGAGATAACGATACCGTCGAATCCCCACTCCTCCCGGAGAATGGTCCTGAGAAGATAACCGTTTTCACTGCAGTAGACACCGTTAAGGCGGTTGTAGGCGCACATGACCGTCCAGGGATCCGCCTCCTTCACGGCCTTCTCAAAGGCGGGCAGGTAAATTTCGCGAAGGGTTCTCTCATCAATTTCGCTGCTGATCTGAAAACGGTCGAATTCCTGACTGTTGGCGGCGAAATGTTTCAGACTGGTCCCCACGTGGGCTGACTGCACTCCCTTTATGTACTCCTTACCCAGCTCACCCGCCAGAAAAGGGTCCTCCGAATAGTATTCGAAGTTTCTGCCGCAGAGAGGGGTCCTTTTGATATTGACCCCCGGTCCCAGCAGTATATCCACTCCGGCGGCGCCGGTAATCTCTCCCAGTGCCCTGGCTCCCTTGGATACGAGCTCCCTGTTCCATGTGGCCGACATGGCACAGGAGGTGGGGAAACAGAGGGCGGGCAGGGTATCCAGCTCCTTGCCCTCATCGTCCAGGCGGACCTGACGCAGTCCGTGGGGACCGTCGGATACGACAACGGAGGGAATATCCAGTCTTTTGACGGGAAGGGTCTGCCAGATATTGATTCCCGTGAGCAGGGTCATTTTCTCATCCGGGGTAAGGGCGCTGATTAATTCTGCCATTCGTTCTTCCATTTTTTTTGCACTCCCGTTTTTCTATAATTCTGACCATGAAATCTACAGGAAGTCTCAATATTTGACTGGCCATATTTTTTTCTAGGACTGGTCATTTTTTGCACTTTTTGATATTTTTCCCCCATGGAACCCTTTCATGAACAGAGACTTTACGACACGGATCTTCCCGTCTACGCCCAGAAGGTTGAAGATAACAATTATCTGGCCCATTGGCACAGGGACGGAGAGCTGGCCTATGTCCTCAGCGGTAAAATCCGCCTGGGCGCCGACAGGGAGAGCCGTGTGCTTGAAGCCGGGGGGCTGGCCCTTTTCCCCAGCGACAGGATTCATCATTACGACAGCGGAAGCCTCTCTTCGGAAATCATTATCATTGTTTTCAAGCCATCCGCCATAGGGCCGGACCATGGCTGGCCCGGAAAGGGGATTCTGAATCAGAGTCTTTTTTCCCGGGAGGAACTGGATTCTTTTCGGACCGGCCTCAGCGGTCAGCTGAGAGATCTATTCATGAAAATATGGGAGGAACAGGAGAATGGGGAGAAGGGTACCGACCTCATTATCAAAGCCTCCCTACTGGAACTGACAGGTCTTTTCTACCGTTATCTTCCGGACGGGGAAATCCCGGGGAAGGGTATGAGCAAAGGAGTCCGCCATATCAGGAAAGCCCTGGATTATCTGGAGACGCATTTCGATCAGAGTGTGAATCTGGACAGTATGGCCCGGTCTCTGGAACTGAGCCCCTGTCACCTTTCCCGGCTGTTTCAGCGGTACACGGGAATGGGGTACAGGGAGTATCTCAACCGCATTCGGGTGGAGAAGGCCCGGGAGAGACTCTCCTCCTGTGAGGACAGCCTCACGTCCATTCTGTATGACTGCGGGTTCAGCAGCGTCCGCACCTTCAACCGGGTCTATAAAAATCTTCGCGGTGAAGCCCCGAGCCTCAGCAGAAAAAAACTGACCTGACTGCGGAATCTTTACTTTCTGGCTGATCCCGATCGTTTTTTATCTTCATACATCAGCTCATCCATTCTCTTGATGAAACCGTCGATCCCCCTGTCAAGGGAAGGATCATAGATGGCATAGCCTATGCTGATGGACAGGGGATATTCCTCATTCGCCTCGGAAAAATTCCTGAACTCCTGGTGTATCCTGTCGATAATCATTTTTATTTCCACTTCCGAACAGTCGGGGAAGATCGCCACGAACTCGTCTCCCGCGTATCGGGCAAGAATATCAATATTTCTTATCCCCTTTCTAATCGTTTTCGCCACCTGCACCAGGGCTCTATCCCCTTCCGTATGGCCATAGGTATCATTTATATATTTAAATTTATTCACATCGGCGAGGAAGGCCGCCAGGGGGGCGCCGCTGCTCCGGGATGAGGCTATCAGGAGCTCAAGATACTCCTCCATCTTTTTCCTGTTGAATATTCCCGTCAGATGGTCGAATGAGAAGCGCCTTTCCAGAATATTCGTGTACAGAAGCAGCAGGGATATGATGAGGGAAGGGATGAAAAGGGGCAGCTTCTGGAAAAAGCTCTGAAGGGTTCCGCAGACGATCAGGGGGCTGGAAAAGATCATCAGGCTTTCGAATTCCCACAGGGACATATATTTTCTGTTTCTCATTACCCTGAAGACAGAGTAGAGGATATAACCGAACCCGATGACGATGGGAGCGTAGAGATAGGGGCCGTTCTGGTAATACCCCTGATCATCGATATGGAAAAAGTATCCCCCCCGGAGGGAAAGGAGTACGAACAGGATACTGACCGAAACGGGCAGGGTGATGAGGGAAACATTCCTCTTCGTCCGGGCGGTTTTATAGATTACCGCATCTACGTAAAAGAAATAGAGAAGAGGGATAATCTGAATCAAGGTGAATGTGAGGACCGAACTTAAGAGGAGAAGCCTTCTTCCCGTCAGATCCGTTCTTCCGTTGGTGATGACGAAAAGAGAGTGGGAAAGGAGAATGGCAATGACCAGTTTGAGGTAAATGAGAAATAACCGGTATTCCGTATTATTGTGTTCCTTCTCGCTTTTAATATTGGCATACATGATCAAGGCATACTGGGAACAGAAAAAGTTTATGACCAATCTCAGCCACATTTCAGGATTATTCATAGGAAAATTATAAGCCCCGATCAGGAGAGATGCAAACCAATTGTTCCTGATCCGTTACTTTATGATTCGGGAAAAAAGCCCATACCCATGACAGAAGGGGGAAAAAGCGATAAAATGTACCTTTACTACGTCATTTATCGGTAGACTGATTATTATCTGCTGAAGGAGATTTTTATGCATGAAATTATTTGTCCCCACTGTAAGAAAGCTTTCAAAGTGGATGAAGCCGGTTATGCCGATATTCTGAAGCAGGTCCGGGACAGTGAGTTTGAAAAGCAGCTGCATGAACGGCTTGAACTGGCCGAGAAGGATAAGCTGAATGCGGTGGCCCTTGCAACGGAGAAAGCCGGAAGTGAAATGCAGAAGACCGCCGCCGTCAAGGACAGGGAAATTCAGGAACTGAAGTCATTACTGGCCGCCGAGGAAACGGCACGGAAACTGGCCGTGTCACAGGCTGTCAGCAGGGCGGAGAAAGAGCGGGACGAGCTGGCCGGCAGTCTCAGGCAGGAAAAACAGGAAAAAGAGGCGGCAGAGAGACTGGCCGAAGCCCGGCTGGCAAAGGAGCTGCAGGAAACGGCTTCGAAGAAGGAAGCTGAGATCCTGGAATTGAAAGCAAAGCTCACCTCCTATGAAATAGAGAAGAAACTGGCCGTATCCACGGCTGTCAGTGTGGTAGAGAAAGAGAGGGATGAGTTGAGGAACGGGCTCAGGCAGGCCGAGCTGGAAAAGCAGATCTCCGAGAAATCCCTGAAAGACAAATACGAAACCCAGATAAAAGACAGGGATGACGCCATTGAGCGGCTTCGGGATATGAAAGCACGCCTCTCCACAAAAATGGTGGGAGAGAGCCTTGAACAGCATTGTGAGACCGAGTTCAACAGAATTCGGGCGACGGCATTTCCGAGGGCCTATTTTGAGAAGGATAACGATGCCAGCAGCGGCAGCAAGGGGGACTACATCTTCCGTGATTTTGATGACAGCGGAATCGAGATCGTTTCCATCATGTTTGAGATGAAGAATGAAAACGATACCACGGCGACGAAAAAAAAGAACGAAGATTTTCTCAAAGAACTTGATAAGGACCGTAATGAGAAAGGCTGCGAGTTCGCCGTTCTCGTCTCTCTGCTGGAAGCGGACAGTGAGTTGTATAATTCCGGCATTGTTGACGTTTTTCACCGTTATCCGAAGATGTATGTTATCCGGCCTCAATTCTTTATCCCTATTATTACACTGATGCGCAACGCCGCCATGAAGTCCCTGGAGTATAAGACGGAGCTTGCCCTTGTAAAAGCGCAAAATATTGATGTCACGAATTTTGAAAGCGACCTTGATAGCTTCAAGACCGCCTTTGCCAAGAACTATGACCTGGCTTCCCGGAAGTTCCAGACGGCGGTCGATGAAATCGACAAATCCATTACCCATCTTCAGAAAACCAAGGAAGCTCTTCTAAGTACGGATAAGAATCTTCGCCTTGCCAATGATAAGGCCCAGAATGTAACCGTAAAGAAACTGACGCGGCATAATCCCACCATGGCGGCAAAATTTGACGAACTGAGGTGAAAAACAATTTGACAGTGCCTATCTAATTATATATCCTCCATGGCATATGAATAATGTAAAAATGAAACAGGAAGCTGAGCTGGAATTATTAAGGTCCGTTGTAGCCAATACGCCGGATCAGATTTATATCGTCTATGCATCGGGCGAGGTGATAGATGTTTACCTGGGAAATGAAAGGCTTTTCAATGCCGGGTATGACCGGATGAAGGGGAAAAACTACGGGGAGTTCTTTTCTGCCCGGGTTTGCGGGATAACCCAGAGTATCATCGGAAAAGCCCTGGAAACCGGAGAACCACAATTTGTCACCTACTCAATCAAGCCGTCGGAAATATACATAGAAGGGAATGATCATCCCGATGATGTGTTCTGGTTTGAGGCAAGAGTCATTCCCCTGTTCCTTCCGAGTTTCCCTGAACCGCTTATTATGTGGAATGCACGGGATATCACAGAAAAAGTGAAGCTAGGGAAGGAGATTAAAATTCTTGTCGATCATGATGAGCTGACGGGAACATACAATAGAAGATTTTTCATGTCCTACCTCGGAGCCTGTTATTCCCGATTCAAGCGGTACAAGGACCAGACAAGCCTTCTCATGCTGGATATTGACAACTTCAAAGAGTGCAACGATACCTACGGACACGGTGCGGGTGACAGGGTCATTCAGAAAGTCGCTGAAAATTGTGCCGGAAAACTGCGGGAGAGTGATATCTTCGGCAGGATAGGGGGAGAGGAATTCGCTGCCATTCTGCCCCATACCGATTTGGAGAGCGCCTCAGTTCTCGCCGAAAGACTGCGCAAAGCCGTTGAATCGGAAGAGTGCCTGGTAAGCGATGAGGATTCCATACGGGTCACCATCAGCATCGGGATTTCCCAATTCCTTGAATCGGACAGTAAGGAAGTCACCCTATTGAGCCGAGCCGATAAAGCCATGTATGCATCCAAAAGGAACGGCAAGAACAGGGTTACCCTTTTTGAAACCTGATTTTTTTTATGAAATGCTAAAAGATTTATGAAATAACGGCTCTGATAAAATCGACTTTGAAACATTGAACTATCTGTGTTAAAATTGAATCATGGTTCTCCAATTTCAATATCTGCAGCTTCTCTACTATCTGGCAGGCGGACTGTCCCTCTCTCTGATGGTCTTGACAAAAAAAATGCCTCCCTTCCACGGAAGCCGTATCTGGAGGGCCACCCTGCTTTTCGTCGCCCTCTGGGCGGTATGCGACGGCCTTTTGAAATTCTTCGCGGACATCACGGCAAAGGAGATACTCCTGAGGTTTTCTTATCTGGGGGTAATGGGTACCACTATTTCCTGGTCTTACTTCATACTTGTCTATGGGAATTGCGGCCACCTTATCGGAAAAAAGCTGAAAGTTCTTCTCCTGGTGATTCCGACCATCTCTTTCTTGGGGGTCATGACATTTTCCCGGCATCCCTGGTTTTATACCTCCTTCAGCATTACCTTTAAGAACGGGTTGTGGGCACTTGAGCGCAGTTACGGCCCCCTTTTCTGGATATGGGCCCTATATGCCTACCTAATCACCCTGTTCAGCAGCATTTTGCTGATTCGGGCAATGGTGCGTTTTCCCAAGCAATACAAAGCCCAGATTTCCCTGCTGCTGACGGCGGCCCTGCTCCCCATGATCCCCAACATTCTCTATCTGGCGGGTATCAGTTTCATGAAACCCTACGACCCATCCTCCTTGTTTTTTACCATAAGCGCGATGATGATTGGCCTGAGCATTATCCGGTCCCGTTCTTTTGCCGTTGTTCCCGTGGCATACCATTCGGTCTTTCAGAACATGAGAAGTGGGGTTTTGGTACTGGACCACAGCAGGAAAGTACTTGATCTTAATCCGGAAGCGGAGAAAATCTTCTGTATCAGCCATATAAAAGCCATTGGGCAGGCACTGGATCAGCTCTACGAAGGGGCGGGGGAGCTGAATAATCTGGAAGATTTAGCCGAGAAACGGGTAAACGGACGACTGTATGAAATCAGTGCCGCGCCGCTGTTGTCACCGGGCAGTACGGATATTGGTTTGATCCTCCATTTCCATGATATTACGGTATTAAAGGATACCGAGAACAAGCTTTACGAAGCCTATGAGCAGCTCAAGGAAATCGCCGGCTCCGATCCTCTTACTGGTCTGCTGAACCGGAGAACCTTCTTTGAGCAGGCGGCCAGGGAATTAACCAGGTCCCTGAGAGACGGATCTCCCTTTTCTCTGATGCTGATCGATTTGGATAACTTCAAGGCCGTAAACGACAACAGGGGGCATTTGCAGGGCGATAACGTACTGAAAGTCTGTGCCGAAAGCCTGGTTGATCTTTCCCGCGGTGGAGATATCATCGGCCGCTACGGCGGTGACGAGTTCATCGTCATGCCCTTTCAAACCGGCGAGCTTCATGCTTTGGATCTCGCAAAACGTTACGTATCGGCTATCTCCCGGCGAATCAGGGAGGACACCGATATTTCTATGACCCTGAGCATCGGGATCATAATTTACGACGGCAGTGACGATACTACCCTGGAGGATTTGATCGACCGGGCCGACAAAGCCATGTATGCCTCAAAAACAGCCGGAAAGAACCGGGTGACTCTGTGGAACACGGAAATGGATACATCTATCAAGGTGGGATGCAGCTGAGTCTGCCGGCTCCTTTTTTAAAGTTTTATCGCTGAATCAGAAAAGGTTAAAGTTCCTGTTTTCCGGGAAATGATATGGACAGGAGTCTCTATTCTTCTATATATTTACGGTGTAAATATAATTAGGAGGAATTATGAACAAATTTATAAGGAGAGACATTCCCCTTGCCCTTATCGCCTGGGTTTTGTCAGGCTGCTCGGGGGATAACCCGACTGTCATCGTGGTCGGCTCCGGCCTTTCCGGTCACGCGGCGGCTTATAATGCCCTGGCGGAAGGGGCCGATGTGAGGTGGATCGAGAAGAATGAGACCCTCGGCGGGTCCGCGGTGATCGCTTCGGGAACTTTCAGCGCTCCGGGCACGAGGCTTCAGAAAGAGAAGGGGATAGAGGATTCCGTCGAGGACTTCATGGCCGATATGGACAGAATCGGCAAAGGCCGAGCGGATAGGGATATCATGAGGACGTACGCTGAAACTTCTACGGAAGTCTGGGAATGGCTCGTTGATAACGGCCTTGAACCCAGCGAGAGAAGCCCCTTCATCGATCCCGTTCATAGTCCTTACTCGATTAAAAGGACCTACACCCCGGTGAAGAATTCCGCCTTTGAGTATTGCCGATTATACCAGGACAGGATGAAAAAATATAAAAAGCACCTTACCACCATGACTTCCACCGAAGTCGTTTCCCTTATAAGGGAAGTGGGCATCGTTACAGGCGTTACTTGCTCTGACGGAAATGAATACAGGGCGGATAGCGTGATTCTCTGTACCGGCGGATTCGGGTCCAACCATGATTTCATCGCGGAGCGAATGCCTGAATACAAAGAACTCATGACGGTTTCCATGCCCCAGAGTACGGGAAGCGGCTTAATCATGGCGGAAGAGATCGGTGCGCAGCTTGTCAATATGGATTATCTGGTGGCCTACTTCGGCGCCATAAGCCAGAAGGATACGAAAGCGGCCAGCTTCTCGACTCTGACATCGGGCTTCGCCGATAGATGGCATGGAGATATCTGGGTCGGCCGGGATGGTAATCGCTTTATTAATGAGGACGGATTCGACGAGGATCCCAGGGAAACAGCCATTGATGACCTGCCTGATCAGACTTCCTACATCATCTTCGACCAGGGAATGATTGAGGCTAACGACGGAAAAACGCCCCTCAGGAATTTCGAGGAGCTGGTCGCGGAAAATTTCGGGGTAAGAAAAGCCGATTCCCTTGAGGAACTGGCTGAAGCTTTCCATATCAACTACGGGAACCTGGAAAAAACTATCGAGAAAGTTAATCTTGCCGCGGAGACGGGGGTGGATGAGGAATTCGGCCGGGAAATCAATATGCCCCTTAATAAAGCGCCCTACTACTGCATAGAAGCCAGGGGAACCATCTTCCTCACCCAGGGGGGAGTAAAGGTGAATACCACATCGCAGGCGATTGACCGCGAGGGTAGAGTCATTCCCGGTTTATATGCTGCGGGCGAAGTCATCGGTTCCGTGCAGTGGAGCGGAAAGGGATACTCGGGAGGAGCCGGTACTACCGGGGCTCTTGTGTTCGGTACGATAGCGGGAAAGAATGCCGTCATAAGCCGGAAATAGTCCAAATCTTTCAAATAGGGGGGACGGCACAGGTTGTCCCTCTTTTTTTTTCATCATAATATGTGCCATGCCCCGAAAGAAAGTAATCATCGAGCCCCGGCTCATAATTGAAACAGCCTTCGAACTCATAGACAGGGAAGGGTTCACCCGTTTCTCGTCCCGTAATCTCGCGTCGAAACTGGGAGTCTCCCACATGACGATATACAACTACTTCAGCCGGGAAGAGATTCTGCACGCCGCCATTGATCATGGATTTCAAATCCTCCATAACGATATGGACAGCAGAATCCAGGCCCACATCGAGTCCCGTGCCCATGCCGTGGAAATCTATAAGATCGCCGCGGAAAGCATGCTCGTTTTCGCCGGACAGCACAAGCATATCTACCGCTTTATGTTTGGAAAGGAACTAAAGGGAAATCAGCTTCCCGCAGAGATCAGCAGCAGATATCAAGGCATGGAGAAGATTATGAAACCTCTGCTCTCCGAAGATATATATTCCGATTTCAGAAAAGACAGCAGCCTTTTCCTGCGGCTGATAAACTCCATAATTCTGACCTATATTGACGGGGGCTATGAAAAAACGGAGGAATCCTGCCGGGAAGATATTGCAAGGAGTTTTGACAAGCTTCTCGGTTGCTATCTGGACATCTCCCTTTAATCTTCCCTTGCAGAGATTCGGAAGCGGCTGGGTTTTATATGAAGTCCTCGGACTAATGAACATGTGTATTGGCGTGTGGTTGATTGGCCTGGGCTTTTACTCAGGCTTTTTTTTTCAGGTGATTCAAAGGAGCCCACCCAAGAAGATCTGGTTCGTTTTCCTTATACCCCCAGATCCAGCCATTCAATTCCTTCAATTGGATGAGAACTTCTCCTTTTATCAGGTTATGCTCTCTTGCCGTATAGTCCTGAACGGTGATGGCTTTTGATCCATCGACTGCAAGTATCTGTTTCGGAATCCAGCCTTCTTTCCCTTCTCCTTTACAGAATACCCAGTTTGGCCAATCTCCAGTTGGATCAGATTCCTCAATCAACACAAGGGCTTCTCCCTTTTTAATGGAAATAGGGGAGAGTGGGGCATCTGTATATTCTTTTATTACAATGTATCTCATGCTTGCTCCTTCGGGAGAATGAATGGGTTATTCTATAAATATCCCCATCAGGACAGAATCATAATATATTCCATCTATCTTTAAATCTCTTCTATTTCAAATCCAAATTTCTTATATAAGTCAATCGCTTTTTTATTATCTTCCTTTACCTTTAAGGTTTCACTCTATGAAAGAGTCATCGTATCCCTTTCAATAGAAAATCGTTTTCCCATTTTTTCTTTCAGATAGGGGAGAGCTGCCTCATAATCATTCTGGTACTTTCCGAATGTCCCATCCCTGAGGATCTTATACCCTGCTTGTAGATAGATTCCGACGGCATGGTAGCTCCAGGTTTGAGTATGAAGAAAGCTGTCTTTATCGCCATCCAATTCTATTGAGGTTTTAATTACCTTACTCACAATTGATTTGCCTAATCCCATATTTTGATAATCTGGCTTGATGGAAACCCAATGAATTGAGGGGACTCTTATTTCATTTCTAGTGTTCCACCATGCCGTTGCGGTTCCTACTTTCTGACCTTCTTCAGTGGTGATAAAAATGCAGCGTTCCGAGAGTTCTTTTTTATATTTCAAGTATTCCCTGTCAAAATACTTCATTGCTTCGCTTTCTTCTGAGAATTCAAGCACACTGGTTTCTATTTCTGCCCAATGAACTTCATCTCCAGACTTAAAGGATTCATAGTGAAACCATTTCGGCAATCTTTCTTCGCAGTATTTAGTATTATATTTCCTTATGAGTATTATATTGAAATATGGTATGGATTTATCCAACATTACCCAAAATCCCATATGCATAACAATCATGCCATAACGGATTCCCGTCTTTGTCCGTTCTAAAGAATCCTTTCTGTTTGAAGAAGCCTTCTCTCTCCATTCCAATTTTCTCCATTACTTTCCATGAAGGAATATTCAGGGGATTGCAGAAAGCTTCAACTTTATGAGCATGCAATTCGTTGAAGGCATATTGTATTATTGCTTGAGAAGCCTCTGTGCAATAACCCTGATTATGAAATCGGGGATTGAATATGTAGCCAAGTTCCCAAGTCATAAAAGTTTCTGGATCGGAATGATGAAAATAGAGATGTCCAATCATTTTCCTATTGTCTTTCCGAACTACCGCAAGAAAGTCATTGCCGGTAGATCTTTTAGCAATCATAGTTTTGGCTTCTTCAACAGAAATCGGTTTCCCCGGTTCATAATCATAGATTTCTGAAAGAGACAAATATTCATAGAGGAATTTCCAATCGGCCTCAATGTGATTTCTAATAATTAATCTATCTGTTTTGAGTTCTATCAAGTGCTACCTCACTTTGACTAGCGGGATCATTCATTGATTATTAAATCATACTATCATTTGATATTTCTATTGGAAAGTGGAATCTTCTTTTCTACTAATTTATTATCACATAAATAGTATTTAAATTGAACTGCCCCTTGGTATGACGGAGAATATTTTATTTAAGTCAGACTTCTTAAGTCGATAATTCCACTATTATAATAAAACGGATACTTTATTTTATGTATTTAATCCGAGTGATTATACTATGAGATATCCAGACTGTATTTACAACAGACTTTCGGATGCAGGAGAATACTCCGAAAGTGATAAAGAGTCCATCATAATATAGAAACAATGGTACATCTTCTCTGTCGTCTGGGAATGCTGCTGGTGGTGGAAGGAACAGATCCGGAAATCCTCTTCCAGATTATGACCAATATTCTCCTCTCATGGCGGAACGAAAAAGAACTCCTTGAAGGTATTGTCCTGACTGATGGAATCATTGGTATACAGGCAGGAATGAACCCCATAGTTCTGAAATCTCAGCTTCTTTCGTATCTGGGGGCAAAGACCGCTCTGGAAGCTTTTAGGAACAACTAAACGCATGGGGTAGTGCCATATAACACAGTGTATTCCATCCGTTGAAAATTAAGTGGGCTAATTGTAATTTTCCAGACAAAGCTGCCATTCCTTAAGGATTTCTTCCTTTAACTCAACCGGTTCAATCACTTGTGCTTCTGAACCGTAGGACATAATCCATTTCTTTACATCGTACCAGCCGGATGTGGTCATTGTCAGGAGGAGCCTTCCGTCATTCTGGGTTTTTATTTTCTGGTCGGAAGCCCATTTCCTTTCCCGGATATATCGGGCTTGATTCCTTGAGAAGAGGATTTTGTATTCGCGCGGTTCTTCGAATGTCAGGTTGAAAGCCGTGTCCAGAAGTTCTTGGGGATCAAAACCATTAGGCCGAATAAATGTTTCATCCATAATTTCAAGAGTCTTAATCCTCTCAAGGGCCAGAGTTCGTATATCGGTATGTTCGTTAATCTGAGTGAAAAAATAGAAGCCCCCGTCTCTCTGGAACAGGTGAAGGGGATGGATATTATAGGTTTTAATCTTGTCATCCCAAAAGGAGTGGTAGATTACCCGGCAGACCTTATGGGAAAGCATGGCGGAGATAAGATCTTCCAGTATTTCTTCCTTATCGGAATAATCCTTATTCTGAGTATCACCCATTAGCATGATTTCCGAGAGTGTTCGAAATTGCTGAAGATGATTTCTGTCTATGGTAAATATTTTATTAAAAGCCCTGTTGATGTATTCGCTGAATTGGGTATTCTTAAAAATTTCAGAACGGCTCCAGAGGAACATGAGAGCTGTTGCTTCACCTGCATCAAGGTCCAGATAGGGAACTTTTACTCTATTGTCCTGACGTATGTAGTTAAGAGAAAGATAAAATCGTTTCTTTCCCTCCCCATCATTTTTTTCCTGAAGAGGAAAAATCATTCTGATACCATCAATCTCTCTCTGTGCCGTGCGGTAGGAACATTCATATATATCCATTATTTCCTCATAGGAAGCCCCATTGTAACGTGCGAGGAGAGTAATAATTTCTAAAAAATCTCGTATTTTTTTCATGATTATTTATTATAGGACACTTTTTGTCCTATGACTATTCTACCTTGTTGTCAAGGAGATTCATAAATGGGAGGATTATATAATGTCAGATAAGGATATCATGAAAAATGAAGTGAAGAGAATTGCTGAAGCTCTCGGTAAATTTTTGGATTGTGAGCTTTTAGCAGGTGATGTTTCTGCTTCTGAAAAAATAGACAGTGAGGAATATGTATATTATCCGCTATTTTTGGATAAGAAAGAGGGAGTAACCGTTTCTATTGATTTCTACTTTAATACAAAAGAACCACACCGGATATCCCGTATCCATTTTTATTCCAGCATTGAATGCCAATCTCCGTGCATATTACTTGTTGACAGGGGATATGATGAAGCCCTGGCGAATGATATGAAAATGATGTTGGATGGGATTCAGGGCAAGCCTCCGGTAAATGGTTTTTTTCTTGGGGAAGAGATTGTTTATGAGATTGACGATTCCATTAGAAAGACAGCGGAAGCTATCTGTGATGCTTTAGGTTATATGGACTAATTCTCATAAGGAAAGGGAGAGCTATCTATGGATGAGCAATTAAGAATAACCGTTCATGAGAAGGAGTTCCTGGTAGATTGTAGTTCTATGACCCCTTATGACGGGTACTGCATCATATTGGAACCTAAGGAGTGGGCGGAGGAGATTATTTCGATCCCTCATATCTTTTATCTGGCCAGACCCTATATGGCGTTCAGGGATAAGGGAGAGATTAATGCCAGGGGGATTCAGGCCATCGAGAGGTCTCTGCAAAGATTGATAGGAAAGGATATATGAAAGATATAGAGAAAATACCCAACTGGATAACTGATAAGGTTGAGCTGGCCGAATCATGCTGGCCCAGGGCGGGAGGAGACAGGGCAAATCGTTCCCATGTTTCTATTCCCGGGCCGGATAAGGGAGAAATAATAAAAGAGATTGAACTGCCCATAGAGGAGAACGAGGACTTTTTCAGAGGAGTGTGGGGCTGCGTTGTCACGGATCACAATGACTTAAGGGTGCTTTACCGTGGCGTTTTAACTGCGTTGACTATGGAGGGAGATCTCCTGTGGTATGTCAGGTTGAGTGATATTCCCGATATGGTTCCCGGTTACCAATTATGTCCTGTTGCCATAAAGGATGGAGGTTGTCTCGTTCCATTAGAGAATGGAATCGTTATCCTGGATAATCAGGGGAAAATGTTTTCCAGATCGATTTTCGAAAAATCTCCATAGCCGATGATATTCCCATTATCATTCTTGATGCTGATAATGACTCCGATGATGTTATGCACAACCATCGCTTTATATTGGAGGATACTCCGAATATTACAGAAGGGGGGGATATTATTGTCTCCGGTTGTTTTTTGGGTAATGTATTGCGGATTAATCAATCGGGAGTAAAAAATCTTGGCAATTTCGGCTATGACATTCCTTCGGTCGCCATTTATCCCGATAATTCGATGGCAATTTCCGGTTATTACCGTGCCGGTTTCTGCCGGGTAGACCGAGAGGGTAAAAAAGTATGGTCTACTCCTTTAGCGTATGCCGATTGTCTCCCGACAATCAATCGGAATAATGTAGCCGTCGTTGGCTCTCTTAATGATGGACTTTCTTCTTTTTTTACTGCAGAGGGATCACAAATCGGCAGCTATCATCGAACGGCTGTTTTCTCTGAGTATTCTCAGGATTTCTGGATTGCCCGGTCTGAGGAATATTGCAAAACTTTCTATTGACGGACAGGAGATCTGGGGGGGAGAACTCAGTGATGATGTGTCATTCAAAAATTACAAACCTATTGTCGACGGGACCGGTCGTATCTATGTCTTGGATAGTGATCAGCTTCTTTGTCTTTCTGGAGAAGGTGAGATTGTCTTTTCGCTTGCCTTTACGGAGCAGGAGAAATCCGTGAGAAGTCTCAGTTGTATATCTCCGGGAAGAATGGCTCTCATTAATCATGGGAAATTGTTAATTATCGGGTAGTGTTAAGAAGCCGGCAGGCGAACAGGATAAGGGGTATTTATGAATAGGATGAATGAGGAAACAATAGACAATTTAAGCACTTATTATCATCTTCAATATTTCTTTTTTAACGGTATTGAATTCGTTCTGGATTCCCATAATCGGAAAAATTTTCTTGTTTATGAGTCATCCGGGGAAGAGAGGGATTTGGGAACAATAACTGCTGATTCCGATGAAGAGCTTCGTGAGAAAACAAGTGCTTTGGTGAAGAAAATGAAACATGACAAGTTTTCAACAGACCGGTGTTGGAGTGAAGAGTGGAGGGATTTATTTGAAGCTGAATCAATGGTTAAATCTGATAATTTATCGAGTCATCATAGACAGGGCGGATTCTAGTAGATCACCTTTCCGTATGTATAGTATATAACGAATTAAATCCATATAAACGTATTTCTTTACTCCCTGTCGTTGCTGTATCTGCAACGTTATGAAATCAGAGTATTTATGTCTGAATGTGATTTCGGCGGGAGGCTATTATGAATGAACGGGTTGAAATATTGGTAAATGGTAAGACTTTTATCCTGGATTGCAGCGGGCTGGAATCTTACGGGGGAAAATGCGTCGTTATGAAACCGGAGTGGATGGCGGGAGAGGATATCTGGTTGTTCCAGGATGATGATCCGGATAATCCCGAATTGTATTATGTAAAAGGGACAGAAATCACATCGATAGGTTATTCTGCCCTGAACGTTGAACTGGAAAGAAGGCTTCATTTCAGAACACATCTTGAAGGCGTTTCAAAGGAGGACTTTCTGGAGGAGCTGATTCTTTCAGCAGGGACTTTCTTTATTGAGGAGTGGAAGAGTACTCTGAAGTCAAAAACATGTGCCGATAAAATGGAAAAATCCCTTGAGGAGCGGGACTCCGAATTTTCTTCCGGTGAATTGATTTTCTTAAAAAGGGTTGTCCGTGAAGAAAATGAAAGGCTGGAAGAGAAGATGGAGGAGCACAGTCTGCGCTTTCACAGAATTATTACTTCACTATTTAAAGAAAATACGGGTTTTACCCTGGAAGAGAAAGAAGTGAAGGCATTGATTCGTCATTGGAATATATACAGGGAATGGGGGATGGAAGAGCTGGTTTCTGATTATGTTTTTCCTCTAAAGATCAACTATGCGGGATATTAAGGTTAATATCCGTTTTTTTTTAGTTTTTTTACATGACAGACTGGGATGAGTCTTGTAAAATGGTTAAAAAGAATATTAAAAAAATGGATAGATTGGAGCGGATAAAACAGATAGAAGAGATTCTCCTGGCCAATAACAAGGGCTGGACCCGGGCGGAACTGGCAAAGCGGTTCGGCGTGGACCGATCCACTGTAAAGCGGGATATCGACCGCATCCAGGAGAAGGACCTTTTGCCCCTGAGACTGGAGGGAGAGAAAATCTATCTGAACTGTTCCGCTTCGTTGAGCCATATTCCCATGGACATGCACGAGATGCTGGCCCTTCATCTGGCCACCCGCCTGCTTGTGAGAAAGAGCAGTTTTGCCTCTGAACATTTTATTTCCCTTCTCAGAAAGATATCCTCTTCCTTTGCGGATCATTCCGAGTTGATAAGCCGGTATATCGGCGATACAGCCGATGGGTTTGAAGAGCTGAATCGGGGGCGGGTGAACCACAGGCGCACGGAGAACCTGGAACTGCTGAACCGGGCCTGGGCTGAGCAGAAGAAGGTGAAAATCCAGTACAAGGTTAAGGATACGGTTAAATCCTATACCTGCGGAATTTACTGCTTTGAACCCTATGCGGACGGAGTTTCGCTTTATGTGATCGCCCAGTGCGACGGGAAGGAACGGCTGAGCCATTTTAAGCTGGAACGGATCCAAAACGTTAAGATAACCCGTGAGGGGTATGAGATACCCGTTGATTTTAATCCCCACCGGTATTTCCGGGATTCCTGGGGCATCTGGGTATCCCATGAACAGCCGGTACGGGTGCGGCTTAAGTTTAATGCGGACGCGGCTGAGCGGATACGGGAAAACCGGTGGCATGTGTCCGAGGAAATAGAGGAGCTGGGGGACGGCGGCCTGGTATGGAGCGCCTGGATCAGCGAACCGAAGGAGATGGTGCCCTGGGTGCGGAGCTGGGGGGATCAGGTCGAGGTGCTGGAAGGTATTAATATTAAGGTAGATTGACAGTGTTTTTTACAAGTGATTCACAATCGATTTTCAATTATAGAAATTTTATCATGTCTATGGATAAGATCGTTATATTCTCTCCCTACATAAAAGAGTCAGCCATAAAAACTTTATTAGAGGGTTCTGAAAGTAAGGTAGAGACAATTATTACTACTTGGAAACCTATGGATTTAGCCATAGGAGTTACTGATCTTAGTATTTATCCCTATTGTAAAAAGTACAATATTCAACTTCTGATAAATAATCGGATCCATTTGAAAAGTATAGTATCAAGAAATTTTGGAAGTTGTACTATTTCTTCTGCAAATCTAACCAATAAAGGATTAGCATTATCTAATAATTATAATTTTGAACTTGGAACAATTAAGGATAATCTTTCCATTGAGGAGAAGTGTTATTTTGATTCGATTATAGATAATTCGATTCTTGTTACAGATGACTATTATATGAGGATTAAAGAACAGGTTGAAAACATACCAGAAAAGATTCTTGACGTTCCTGAAGAGTTTGTACAACCACCAAAGGAGGAGAGATGTCTATCATCTGAATTGCCATATTTTGATAAACCACAAGATTTATTTGATGTCATTACTAACAGAGAAAATTACAGTGAAGAAGAAATCCGAAGTGCAATACATGATCTTAGGTTATATAATGTCATTAACGTAAATAATCAACAACAGCTAATCACAGTACTGAGGAAAGAATTTAGGAATCATTTCTTTATTAAAGAATTTCTTAAGTTTAATTCTGATGGTAAACGATTTGGAGAATTAACAGCATGGCTTCATGATAAGATTGAAAACGTCCCTTCCCCAAAACGATATGAAGTGAAAGAATATTTACAGAGAATATATACATATATTGGATATTTACTTGAGGATGAATTCCAAATAACTATTCCGGGACGTCATTCTCAGGTTTTACAGAGGATAAGTAAATATGAGTGATAATATAGGGCAGTATATAAAGAATATCTCAGTTGGTATATCTGTTGGGATTAGTACAAGAGAAAGAAGAAATGAAATTTATAAAGGTATTGTTAAAAAGTTACTAACAAAAAGTGAGTTTCATACACATGGGATAATGGTTGAATTAGTGGATGGAACGATTGGAAGAGTAAAAGAGATTTATTCTTCTAGCGATAAGAATAACGATAACAATAACCCTGAAAAAAAAATACCTGAAGAAGAGCTCAATACAAATGAAAAGTTAAATAGTAATAGAACGCCCCAAATGGATTCAATCTCAATAGAAGAGGATGATACAGGTTATTCGTATAGAAATTTATTTTACCCTTATATAAAGAATGCAACGGAAGTTGTTCTTGAAGATGCATATATTCGTATGGAACATCAAATAAAAAACCTTGGTTTCTTTTGTACTTTGTTTAGTGATCAGGATAATAAAATCAAGTTCCATCTTAAGACTAATTCAGATAATTCATTCAAAGAGCAGGAGCAAAAAAGAAAACTTGAAGAATTAAGAAAAAACCTTGATGAACTGAATATTCTCTTTACTTATGAATTTGATGAGACACTACATGATCGAATTATTCGGACAAATACTGGATGGAAAATTATTCTTGGCCGGGGACTAGATATTTATAAAGATCCAGGTTCGTATTATTCTCCAGCAAATTTTGATCAGACAAAGCGGAAGTGTAAAAAAACAGAAATAGTATTTATTAGGAATAAAGATGATTGAATTAGAAAATGTGTTATTCAGAATGGGACTTACAGATTTGGAAGTTTTAGTAAATCCTGTTGTATATGAGCTGATCAGTTTATATGAAAAAAACCCCAATAAAAAATCTATTATATCAATGATTCTTAAAACAAATGATATGGGGACTTTCCTAATGAACAAAATCTCTAGGAATCTCATTTTTGATTTTCTTACAGATGACGAGATAAATGATCTAATCAGACAGTTAGGTATTTCTTTAAGTGTATCTTCTAGAACAGATTTACAATATACAAAATTCTCAAGTAGTAGGATTCAAATCCTAAGTGATTTTTTAGGAATAGAAATCACTTCTTTTATAGAAGAAATTACAGTAAATGAATGTATTCAAAAAGTTATACCAGAATATTCTCTATTCTTTCATCAAGAAGTTGCGGTGATGAATGTTCTCAATGTTCTAGATAAAAAGAATCGAGTTCTTTTACACATGCCAACTGGATCTGGAAAAACTAGAACAAGTATGAATCTTATATCTCAGTTTTTTAGGCGTGTTATCGCAAAAGGTGGAAAACAAATAGTATTGTGGTTAGCTGATACTGAGGAATTATGCGATCAAGCTGCTGATGAATTTATAAAGGCTTGGAAGAACTTAGGTTCTTGTCCTTTGAATGTATACCGTTTTTATGGTGATCATGAGCAAGATTTTGAAAATATTAATACAGGAATTATCATTTCTGGACTTCAAAAGATGCTGTCCTTTTTATCTTGTAATCAAGAGGTTGTTTATAAATTAGCTTCTTCAACAAGTCTTGTCTTTTTTGATGAAGCTCATAAAATAATTGCTCCTACATATAAACATCTTGTAGAGTTATTTACATTGACAGTATCACAAAAAACGAAATTAATTGGTCTTACTGCAACACCAGGGAGATCAATCGTTGATGAAAGTGAAAATGATAGGTTAGCATCTTTTTTTGATTATTCGAAAGTTACATTAAGAGTTGAAGGATATGATAATCCAGTTGAATATCTACAAGATGAGGGATATTTAGCTCAAGTCGAATATCATGAAATACCATATTATTCGGAAAATCTATCGCTTACACAAAGTGAGATAGATCAGATTTCAAGTGGAAATGATATTAGTATACGAATATTAAAAAAACTTGGGCTTGATGCTGTTAGAAACTTAAAGGTGCTTAATAAAACATTAGATGAAGTTAAGTTAAATAGTCATATTATTATATTTGCTTGTTCTGTTGAAAATGCCATAGCCATAAATTCATTATTACAATATAAGGATATAAAAAGCGGGATTGTAATTTCAAAACAGGATAAGACTACACGTCGGCTAACTATTGAGAAGTATAGAACTGGAGAATTGGATGTTATTGTTAATTATGGTGTATTAACTACAGGTTTTGATGTTCCTAGTACAAATGTGGCGATTATAGCAAGGCCAACAATGTCATTAACTCTTTATAGTCAAATGGTTGGTCGAGCAATTCGAGGAGAAAAAGCTGGTGGAAATAGTCATAGTAGGATTTATACGGTAGTTGATAATATAATTCCTGGATTTAGAAGTGTTGTTAAGTCATTTGACCATTGGGATGATGTCTGGAAGTAATAGGAGAGATAATAGATGGATTATAGAATATTTCCTACTGAATTAGTAATAGATTCTATGAAGGATAGTGGTTACAAAGATGCCGCTCATGCTGTTGCCGAATTGATTGATAATAGCATTCAGGCAGGTGAGGAATTAAGTCAAAAAACTGAAGTTGAGTTGATTTGTATAGAAAAAGATCAATTTTTATCTGAAAGAAGAACATCGCATATAGAGAAAATTGCTGTCTACGATAATGCTTGTGGAATGACAAAAGATATTCTTTCTTTTGCTTTGGCTTTTGGTCATGGAACTAGAAAAAATGCTTCATCAGGAATGGGGAAATTCGGAATGGGATTACCTAATGCTTCAATTTCTCAATGTGATAGAGTTGATGTATGGAGTTGGGTTAATAACGAAATCTACCATACTTATTTGGATATAGATGAAATTATAGAACAGAAAAAAGAGATTGTTCCTGAACCCGTATTAAAGGAATTCTTACCTGTGGAATGGGTAAAACGAATTTCTTCTGAAATTCGAGAGTCGGGAACTTTAATTGTTTGGAGTAAACTAGAACGGTTAAAATGGAAAAGGCATAAAGCATTTTTTTCAAATACAGAATTTATTATTGGACGAATGTATAGATATTTTATTCGTGATAATAAATGCTCTATTCGATTTGCAGCATATTCAAAAGATAGCACCGTATTAGCAGAAACATACGTTAAACCAAATGATCCATTATATTTAATGACGAATTCGCAGGCCCCTTTTATTAAAGATATTAATTGGGATTGTTCATCAGAGTCTGCCTTTTTTAATATAAATCCGACAGATCAAGAACTTAAAGTTAAATATAAAGGTTCTGAATCGTCAATATTTATCAGAACTACAAAAGCAAGAAAGGAAATAAGAAGACCTCTTGCTGAGTTAGGTAAAAACCCAGGTGATACTGCATTAGGTAAACAATGTGCTAAAAATCAAGGAATCTCAATTGTTCGATCAGGGAGAGAATTGGAATTAAATCGAAGTTTTGACATTGCATATGATCCTGTCGAGAGATTTTGGGGAATGGAGATCGAATTTTCTCCCTGTTTGGACGAAGTCTTTGGAGTAACAAATAATAAACAAGCGGCTACAGCTTTTAAACCTTATGATCGAAAAGAATTAGCAGAAGATGAGGGTTTGTTGCTATTTGAGTTTGAAGAGTATTTGGAGAATGAAGATGAAGCAAGATTCATTCTTCTGCAGGTGTCAAATGCTATAACAAGTCATTTGAAAGCGATAAGAGCTGAATTAAAAAGAGATACAGAAGGTGTAAAAAAGAAGAATCAATCTGAAAATATAGATAGATCGGAACAAATTGCATCCGAATATAAATTGACTGATGGTGAAACTGGATATAGTGAAACTCATAGTTTAGAACTCTCCGAAGATGATAAGAGACAAGAAATAATTGATGAATTACATTTTGATGGTTTAGACCTTGATGATGAATTAATTGAACAAATTGTTCAGAATTGGCTTGATAAGGAAGGCTATATAATCACATCTGCTCCTATTAGAGCAAGTAGAGTTATATTTGATGTCTCTTATCCGGCAGGGAAGCTTAAAGTTACTGTGAATGAGAATCATCCCGCGTTCAAACATTTTATTTCAGAACTAGATGAAGATGAGAGCGGAAAAGATATATTAAGACTTCTCTTTGCATCATGGGCTCGTTTAGAAGATAAGTATAGACTTCAATCAGATAAAGACGCTGAATTATTTGAGCAGATTAGAATGGAGTGGGGACAGATTGCAGAGAAGATGATTAGCAAATATATAGATTCTTAATGATGCTTCTCTATAATTATACCACTTGAATTAAAATTAACCTTTCTATTTTCTCAATAGGAGTATATACTATAAAGTATCTCTGGGGAGGGGTAAAACTATGCTTCCAGAAATGGATTCGAGCATATATTTTGATAATAATGCCACAACACGACTAATTCCCGAAGTTATAGAAGAGCTTGAAAAAGTCATAGTAACACCCTACGGAAATCCTTCAAGCGCTCATAGTTTCGGAGATTTTAGTCGTAAAATAATTCAAAATGCTCGAAATAATGTCTCCTTATTATTAGGTTGTAATGATGATCAGATAATGTTTACATCAGGTGCATCAGAAGCGAATCTAACTGTTCTTCAAAATGTACTGAATCGTAATGATGTCGCAAAATGCATAATTACATCACCTTCTGAGCATTCCTCAATTAAAGAGAACTGTGCCTTTCTATCATTTAAAGGTTTTCATGTTATTGAGCTAAGTTTAGATTCAAATGGAATAGTGAATATTGATCAACTGAAGAAGATTGTTGAAGAACATGATATCTCATTAGTCACGATCGGGTGGGCTAATAATGAAACCGGTGTGATACAACCGATAGAAGAGATTGCTACAATATGTAAAGAAAGCAATATCCCCTTTCATACAGATGCTTCACAATTTTTTGGAAGAGGTAAAATTGACGTTTCAAAGTTGAATATAGATTTTTTATCTTTTACAGGTCATAAATTGCATGCTCCACAAGGTATTGGTGCTTTATATGTTAAAACACCAAAGATGTTTATCCCTTTGCAACGTGGGGGAGAGCAGGAGCATCATATGAGAGCTGGGACTGAGAATGTTTTAGGGATTGCTGGATTAGGCAAGGCAATTGAGTTGAGAATTCGTGATTTTGAAGATTCTCAACAGAGACTTCAATATTTAAGGGATTACTTCGAGAAATCAATCGAAAAGCAAATTGATGGTATTAGGATAAATGGGAAAAAAACTCTGCGTACTCCAAATACAAGCAATATTCAATTTTGCGGTATTGATGGTAGAGCCTTAGTTGCTCAATTAGATATGGCTGATGTGTATTGTTCTCAAACTTCTGCATGCACAAGTATGATTCCTGAGCCTTCAGCAACATTAAGAGCTATGGGACTATCTGTGGATGAAGCATTTGCATCAATACGGTTTAGTTTTGCTATAGATAATACATTCGAAGAGATAGATAGAGCGGTAGCTATTATTAAAGAAAAAGTGGAAACGATTAGAAGGTTTTATAACCTCCGGGGAGCAATATGAGATTTGGTGGTCATCAAACATTCTCAATACGAGATGGTTGGTTGTATAAAGGTCTTGAATTACTAATGGATACAACAGAAGCCTGGAAGTTAACGGATGATTTTGCCATGGATTATTTGGGTGTTGGTCGAAATATGGCTAAATCTATCAACCACTGGTTGCTTGCGACAGGTTTAGCAGAGAAAGCAACTGAGACTAATGAAAAGGGCAAGACTATCATAAAAAAGGACTTAATTCCGACTCCTCTTGCTCAAATAATATGGAATAAAGATCCCTATTTTCTTGATTTAAATACATGGTGGTTTCTTCATATTAATCTCATTCATAACGAAAGTGACGCAGCTTCATGGAATTGGTTTTTTAATAATTTCTCTATGGAGAGATTTCAAAAAGAAAAATGTGTTAAGAGTTTGGAGCGATATGAGAAAATCCATTCATCAAGAGTTCCTTCCATTACGACCCTTGATAGGGATATTAGTTGTTTATTAAGCAGTTATTCTGTAGATATCCCTTCCATGAAGAAAGATCCGGAAGATGAGATTGATTGTCCTTTCCAAGAATTAGGATTAATGAAGTCATTTAGACATTCCGGATTTTTTGAATTAAATAGGAACAGTAAGGATATTTGTCCAGAAGTCTTTTTATATGCATTAACATTATCGAATCCATCAGATAGTGATATTAAGAAAATTGATATTCCTTTCTTTGATATGATCAATAAGCAAAGTAGTCCTAGTAAGGTTTTTCTTCTTGGGAATGAAGGTGTTTTTGAGCTTTTATTAGCATTGGAAGCAAAATCTTCAGATATATCGATTCATGGTTTAGCGGGAGAGAGACTAATTCAGTACACCAATAATTCCCCTATTCATTGGATAAAACGTTATTTTGAACAAGACTCAGAGAGAGAAGCTATATGATTGCAGAAAAAGAAAGTTTAAACATTCAAGATATATTAAGATCTATCAATATTTTATATGATGCAGAAAACGCACAGCGAATTGCTCATTTTCAACCGACAAGCAAAGCTGTTGTTCTTATAGAGTCATTACTAGGTCTTAGGAAGGACAAAGCCTTTTTTATATCTGCTCCTTATGGTTCTGGTAAGTCTATTACTAGCACATATTTATTACATAGTATTGAAAACCGAAAAGAGTCATATGATGTTCTAAATTCATTACATGATCGCGTTATTAACGTTTCACCGGATGCGGGGACACTATTAAAATCTCGTTTAACACAAGGAAATAAAGGAATTGTGATAGCTCTTCAGGGTTATCAGGAAAATCTGAATGATGCTATAAAACAAGCGATAATACATAGTCTAGAAAGGCATAAACTAGATTCAAACAAAATCCTAGAAGGATTGAAGTTCAACAGTCTAAATAATGCTATTCAAAGTATAATAGAGGTTAGATCTAAAGGATTCGATAGTATCTGTATTATTTGGGATGAGTTTGGACGTCATATCGAGAGTTTGATTGAAGAAGGACAGTCATCTCAGTTAAATCATCTCCAAACCCTTGCTGAGTTTGCTAGCCGTTCGGATGTTCCTTTTACATTGGGACTTCTTTTGCATCAGAACTTAATGAATTATGCAGGAAAAACTCCTCAGTCAGTTAAACGGGAATGGAAGAAAATAGAAGGACGTTTTGAAACTATCCAATACATTGATGATTCTAAGGAAATTTATTCTCTTATTGCTAATGTGATAGAGAATATAAAAGAGGATGATTCAGAAAAATTTATTTCTTTTCCCCAAATTGATGTCTTCCATCAGAATAAACTTTTCCTTGAATTCTCTAAAGAACAATTATTTGAAATCTTCAAAAAGGCTTTTCCATTATCTCCTGCCGCTCTATTTATATTGCCAAAATTATCTTCTCGTATTGCCCAGCATGAGAGAACACTCTTTACTTTTCTCAATGCGGTAGATTTTAAGCAGAGAATCCACGTCGGTGTCTTATACGATTATTTCTCCGATGCCATGAGTCAAGATACAGCTGTAGGTGGAGTTTACCATCAGTGGTCCGTAACAGAGAGTGCTATTAGTAAGGTTGATGATCCTTTTGAAATTGAAGTATTGAAAACTCTCAGTTTGTTGAACGTTTCTACGGCAATTGATAAGGGGAGAGTCTCAAAAGATTTATTATCTGAATCATTACAGCAAAATGGTTTTGATGATCATGCAATTAGTAGTGTAGTTGATCGTTTACTAGAGAAAAAACTACTTCTTTATAGAAAGAATACTGATTCTATTACAATTTGGCATGGCACTGAAGTGGATTTATTCAGCCGATTGCGAGATGAGAAGGATCGTTTATCTAGTTCTTTTGATGTAATCGAATATATCGAGACCCATTTTGAGCCAACACACTGGAAACCCGTTGAATATAATAATCAGAATAAGATTCATCGTTATTTTAGAAGCGAGTACATTGGATTTGAAAAATTAAAGATTCTTATTAGCGAAGGAATTGATAGTCTATTCAAAAATAATTACGACGATGGACGATTGTTTTTTTATATTCCTTCATCAGACGATGAATTAAAGATGGGGAAAAACCTTATTTTTGAAGAGGGACAGCACAATCAAATCCTATGGGCAATTCCTCATAATAAGTTAGATATATATGATATAGCCCTTGAAGTTGCAAGCTATACAAATATGCTTGAAGACACATCTTTATTAGAATCTGATCCTTTTATCGAAGATGAAATTAATCAACTATTAGATGATTCAATGGAGTATCTTCAGAAGCTTGTAGATACAGCAACTAAGCCATCTAAGAAAGGGCCAATTTTTATATACAGTAATGATGCAATTGCGATTTCTTCACCCCGAGAGTTACGTAATTATCTTTCTTATATCATGAATGATGTATTTAATCTGACTCCAATTTTAAATAATGAGATGATTGTTAAGCAAAATCTCCGTTCTAATCTTGTTAATGGTAGAAAGAAATTACTCTTTGCTATTATGGATAATACGGGAGCAAAGGATTTGAATCTTGAAGGATTTACTCCCGATGTTTCTATGTTTAGATCCTTACTCTTAAATTCTGGTTTATACAGGCAGGTAGGAACAGGGGAGGGTGTTGATACTTGGGTTTTTGCTAAAACATCAGAAATCAGAGATGAAGGTCTAAAAGCTGTCTGGGAAGAACTACAGAGATTCTTTACAACACCTGGTGAGAAAAAACAATTTTCTCAATTGCTTGATAATTTAAAAAGACCTCCCTATGGATTAAGAAAAGGCGTTATACCCATTCTAATTGCCAGTGCCTTAAGAGCCTTTCCGAGTGTCATTTCTATAACACATATGAAAGAAGGATATTTAAGCGATATACTTCCTTCTGATTTGGAGAAAATTTGCGAGTCTCCAGAAGAGTATCTTTTAGCTGTGGAATCTTTAAATGATACGAGAACTCTTTTATTAACAAAATTATATGAGTTGTTTGCTCCTGAAGGAAATATCAGTTCCCGTGAAATGGATTTAATTAGAAAGACATATGACGCTATAGAAATGTGGAAGAGTAACCTTCCTGAAGCCTCTATGACTTCTCGACGAATATCTCAGGATACTAGGATTTTTCAAGAGATTATTCGATCGATAAAAGATCCTCGTAATACTTTCTTTCAAAAGATCCCGAGTAAGTTCAATAGTACTGATATCGATTATCTTTTTTCTGCTGTTAAGAAAAGCAAAGAGGAGTTAGAAGGGATAACTGAAGCTTATTACGACTTAGCAGCAAAAAGTATTCTGAGCACCTTACAAATGCCTTCTTTGGAAATATCCGGTGTTAGTCATGCTGTAGGGACCTGGGTCACGTATCTACCGGATGAACTCTTCAAACGGTTTAAAGACTCTATTGCTAAAGCCTTATTAGTCCGATTAAGAATGCCCTATGAAGATCATCGATTATTGATAGATTCCGTTGCTGGGTTATTGATCGGAAAACCCGTTAGCAAATGGGATGATAGTACATTTACTGTTTTCGAAAGAGAGTTTCAAGAGAACATTCACCGTATAGAAGATTATGTACTGAATCATACTCCCCAGGGGCATAAGGGTAAGGCACATATGAATCTTGCTAATTTAGCACTAACCAGAATTGATTCCCTTTATAGGAAAGTCTGTGATCTTATCGGAGATGAAGAAGAAGCAAGACGTCTTATAAATGAGAAGTTAAATGGAGGAATATAATGGCAACATTAGAAGAAGCATTAGCTACAGTAGACAATAAAGAATATAGACATATCATTCCTGTTTCTGGAGGAAAAGATTCTGCAGCGTTAGCCATCTATATGAAACAGAAATATCCCCAGATAAATGCAGAGTATGTTTTTACTGACACAGATTGTGAACTCCCCGAGACTTATGAATATCTAGAGCGATTACAGGGGTTACTAGGAAAAGAAATACATAGAACCAATGCTCTTGATACATTAAATATAGATAGAAAACCAGGGCGCAAGGCTTTTGAGATTTATCTGAATGAACTCTATGGTGGATACCTTCCTAGTCCAAGATCTCGTTGGTGTACGGGAGTTCTAAAGATTAAACCTTTTGAACAGTGGGTAGGGAATACCACAGCTTTTAGTTATATCGGTATACGAGGTGATGAAGACAGAGAAGGTTACGTTCCCAAAAAGCCACCGAAACTTTCAGAGAAAGCCAATATTATTCCTGTTTACCCCTTTAAAGAAGATGGTATCACGCTGAGTGATGTTAAGGAGATCTTGGAAGAAGCGGGAATTGGATTACCGAAGTATTACGATTGGAGAAGTCGTTCCGGTTGTTATTTTTGCTTTTATCAGCAAATAGGGGAGTGGCAGGGGTTAAAAGAAAATCATCCTGATCTGTTTGAGAAAGCAAAATCTTTTGAAAAAACACGTGGTGATAAAAAATTTACTTGGGTAGAAGGACGATCTCTGGTCGAATTAGAAAAAATGAAGGAGCGTTTCGCTGTAGCCGATATGGATGAGACTGAAGGCTGCGCGATTTGCCATTTGTAAAATTATTAACGAAACGAACTATATAGAATTAGGATGATTATTAGCATGTCTCTCCAATTGTGATTCCTGGTGATCTGGCAATATAAAAGTTCCCGATTTGTTAATAAACAAGTCATATAAATGCTAAAATATGATTTATTCAAGTCGATATGTAAAATATTATTTTATCTATTATTATAAATATTTTTCATAATAGAAATGGAGTTAGTTAAATGAGTCAGCCATTTAAGCATAGTGCGGATAGTCTGCTTAGTTTTTTTTCACAACCTGGTCGCGGCTTCTACGTCCCTTATTATCAAAGAAATTATTCCTGGGATGAGGATAATGCAAGTAAACTTATATCAGACATTATTGGAGGGGTTAAGAGAGCTCTGAATAAACCCAACAATAGTATTTTTCTTGGTACAGTTATTCTGCATGATGAAAACAATGTGGAGGTGGGAGTGCATACTGACACACCTAATCTCTTAACAAAAGTTTCGAATGTTGTTGATGGTCAACAACGGATTTCCTCTTTAGGAATGCTCGCTTGTACTCTTAGTTATATAATTCAGGATACGGTTCAAGAATTGAATCAATATATATCTTCTGCATCAGAAATTGCTACTTTAGTGCAGGAACTTCAAAATCAAAAGCTAGATCTGTTTGATTTTTTCTGTGTCGAGATAAAAAAAGGTGGAGCTCAACCAAATCTCAAACCACTAATTATCAGAGCTGGTGATGTGACATCAAATCCTGTATCTGATCAATGGACATTAGCAGGTAGTGGGAATCATTTTTATCGATCAAATACAGCTAGCTTTTTTTCTGAATTTATCAGTGGGAATCCTTTTCTTAGTATAAATAAAGATTCTAGAGTTGAGTGCGTAGTAAATACTTATATTGATCAAATTAAAAACGAACTTGGATCGGTTGATTCGGTTTTCGCTCGAAGTTTATTAAGTGCTAATAGTACTCAAGGTGGGAGTCTCAATAACTTTATGGATTATCCGCCTAATCTTAGTAATATAAATAATCTGCCAAATAATGAGCAAAAAGTATTTTACAGTGGAATGATGCTTCTAGCTATTTGTCATTTCTTAAAAAGTGCTTGTCATTTTGTAGTTATTGAATGTCAGGATGAGGGTATAGCATTTGATATGTTTCAATCTTTAAATGCAACAGGAACCCCTTTGACCGCATTTGAAGTATTCAGGCCAGTTATAGTAAAGAAATATGGAACAGGTTATGCTAGTACTATCAAGGACGAAGTTGATCGAATAGAGAGCGTATTTGAAAAAGAAAGTACAGCTAGTGGTAAAGAGGAATTAACTGATAAAGTGATTGCTTCAGCCGCTCTTGCATATGATGGTTCAATCATAAGTAATAGATTCAGCGAAGAACGTGATTGGCTTATTGATACATTTCAGCCGCTAAGTGGGCAAAATGCTAAAGATTTTGTATGTTGTATTGCTAGTCAAGCTGAATATCGAGATAATATTATTCGTCCCAGAAAATCCCCAAAAAACTCTCAAAACATCAAACTTGTTAATCACTTGTTAAGTCTCGGTTTGAATCCTCAGCAGGCTGATATGTCTGCATTCTGTATTTTTTATCTTCGAGATGCTGGACATAAATTTGCTCATAGCGTTATCAGTGTTTTTTATGCTAAACTTCTTTCATCTCAAGGGAACACTACTAAGGTAGCCTCTGCAGCTAATGAGTTTTTATCGATCTGTAAAGCAACAGCAGCCTTTTTTACCCTTTGGATTATGCTGAGCCCACAGGGTAAACCAGTACTTTAAATATTTAAGTTGGAATTCCCGATTCATGATAATATGAAAAGGGAGAAAATCAATGAAGAGAAAATTCGATGAAGAGTTCAAAGCGAAAGTAGCACTGGAAGCGTTAAAGGAAGAAAAAACTCTTCAGGAACTGGCTGAGGAATATGAAGTACATCCGAACCAGATCAGTATGTGGAAAAAACAGCTTATGGAAAATGCCAGTTCCCTCTTTGTCCGAAAGAATAAAAAAGACAAAGAACTGGAAGAAATGAAGAAAAAAGAGCAGGAACTTTTCAAGCAGCTGGGTGAAGCTAATTATGTGAACGAATTTCTAAAAAAAAAGTACAAACAACTATACGGGAAGGATTACAAATGATAGAGCCGGATCATAGGAAATTGTCTGTCCGGAAGCAATGTAAAATTCTCAATGTCAGGATAGTGTCCAGCCATGTTCGCAACTTTCCTTTCAAGAAGCCATCAAAATTCCCCATTAGGCAGCCTGACCTAATTTAATTCTTTGTTCATCAATCGATTTCTCACTGATATACCGTTTTCCCGAAGCCCAGTCTTCTGAGTATTCAATCAGGTAACAACAGACTAGTCTAAGGTAGGAGTCAATACTGGGAAAGATTCCCACAACACGAGATCGTCTACGGATTTCCCGATTCAATCGTTCCAGTTGATTGGTAGAAGCAGTTTTCCGGCTGTCTATTTCTGAGAATTCATAATACTGAAGAGAGTCTTCTAATCCGTCTTCAAGACAAGTCATGGACTTCGGAAATTGTTCTTCAAATTCCTCTATAATTCGGTATGCATATTCACGGGCCGATTGGGAGTTCGGTTGATTCCAAATCTGCTTAATTCTGCCGGCAACAGCTTCTTTATCCCTGGCAGGAAGATGGGACAGGATGTTCCTCATAAAATGGATTTTACAGCGTTGCCAGGAGCAACCGATGAGTTCCTTTCTTATGGCGGCTTGAAGTCCCAGATGGGCATCAGAGACACAGAGCCAGGCATTTTTAAATCCTCTTGCTTTAAGAGACCTGAACAGTTCGGTATAAGTGCTTTCTGATTCTTCCTGCATTGGTTCAACAGCAAGGATTTCTTTGAATCCTTGTGAATTAACACCAGATACAACCATCACAGCCATATTTCTCACTCTTCCGTTATACCGGATCTTTTCATAGAGGGCATCAACCCAGATGACAGGATATTCTGAATCAAGAGATCGATAGCGGAATTCATCTACCTGTTCATCAAGTCCCTTATTGATTTCAGAGACCTGGCTGGCTGAAATATTTTCAATGCCCAGACTCATAGCCAATTTCTCAATCTTTCTGGTTGAAACACCGTTGATAAATGCTTCCTGGACAACCTGAATCAGAGCTTGCTCGGATCTCTTCTTTTCTGTTACAAAGAAGGGAATATATCCGCCTTTTCTGAGCTTGGGGACAAGGAGATACAGTGTTCCAAGACGAGTATCAAATCGGCGTGGTCGATATCCAGAAAAATGGGTGGATCTTCCCGTAGAATGAGACCCCTTTTGAGCTCCTACTTTATTCGCCGCTTCTATTTCCATAAGCTTTTCCAGTAGCCATTTCAATAAGCTGAAAATGGGATCCGGTTCCGAAATGAATTGGAGTAGCATTTTTTCCAGATTACCATTATCATTTTCCTTAGCCATCGTTTTCTTCCTCCATGGTTTTAGTTGTGCATTACCATTCTGGAGAATTCGATGGCTTCTTTCAATAATTAAAATTGCGAACTTGATTGTACGCTATCACTCCAGATCAAATAGTTCAGTTATATAATGATGATAAAGATCATTTCTTACATATTTTAGATAACTTATTTGTCCCTATTTTAGAAGAACTTGAGTATGAAGTCATAAAACCAATCGCCGAAGGTTCAGAAATAATTCATACTAGAATTATCAATAATTTGATTGAATCAGATTTAGTTTTTTGTGATATGTCTATTTTAAACCCTAATGTTTTTTATGAATTAGGGATAAGAACGGCAATTAATAAAAAGGTATGCATTGTAAAGGATGATAAAACCATCAAAATCCCATTTGATACAAGTTTGATAAATATTTTTACCTATGATTCAATGTTGTCCCACTGGAAAATGGACGAAATCAAGAAGACTTTAAAAGATCATATAATTGCAACAGAAAAGCATACATCAAATGCGTTATGGGATATTTTTGGTTCAAAGACACAGAAATTATTAAATTCTGCAGTAGATAATATAAAAAATAAGAATGAAACAGATCCGAATGATCAAATAGATCAAGTTAGAGATGGAAAAGAAAATATAGAAGTTGAAATTAAGAAAGAAAAAACAGAAAAAAGAGCTACAGTTTTCCGGGCAAAAGCTCATAAATGTACGAGCTGTGGATATAGCTTCTTACTTGATGATAATGACTTTATAATGGCCTCAGCACTTCGAGTTTCAATTTCTGGATTATATAGTCCTATGACTGATATTCCTGAATCCAATGTTGTTCGTTGTCCTAAATGTGACAATATTGATGTACTATAACCGTATAACAATCGCTTGAAGCAGTCAGCCCTATCGTCATGCTTTTTGCGAGGCAAAAATCACGCCGATGTACGGTCTGCAGCTTAAGCGGGCGTTATGTTTACAAGAGAAAAATTTAAGAATATAATATCGGATAGGATGAAATAAGGAGTATCCGATATGAATGAAAAAATACTAAAGAGCATCATCGGAAAGAAAAAAGAACTCGATAAATATCGTCCCTTAAGTCCATCAATCTCAAGAAAATTAAAAGAAGAACTAGAACTTGAATGGACATATAATTCCAATGCAATAGAAGGAAATACTTTAACTCTCCAGGAAACACAAATTGTACTGAATTACGGAATGACAATAGGTGGAAAATCCGTAAATGAGCATCTCGAAGCTATTAATCATAAAAAAGGAATAGAATTAATAGAAGAGATAATACAAAAGAAAAAAGATCTAGATGAATCATTAATCAAAGAACTACATTATTTAATATTAAAAGGAATTGATGATAGAGAAGCAGGACATTATCGAACGCAAAATGTAAGGATTATGGGAGCTTATTTATTTCCGCCTCAGGCCATAAAAGTCGAAAAGAAAATGGAAGAATTGATGTCCTGGTATTATGAAAATAAATTTAAGATGGAAATTCCAATTTTAGCTGCCGAAATGCATTATCGATTTGTCTGTATTCATCCTTTTATTGATGGAAATGGAAGAGTTTCCCGATTAATCATGAATATGATATTAATGTCAAACGGATTTCCGCCTGCCATAATATTAAAAGTGGATAGAAGAAAATATTATCGAGTATTGAATGATGCTAATCAAGGAAAAGAAGATTCATTCATTAATTTCATAGGAAAATCTATAGAAAGAAGTCTTATCATATATTTGAATAGTGTAAAAGAAAATAAATCAGAAAGAGAAGGATTTATCAATTTACGAGAAGCAGCCAAATATTGTGATTACTCCCAGGAATATTTATCTCTATTAGCAAGAAAAGGAAGAATCTCGGCCATAAAACTTAATAAAGAATGGGTAACAACTCGAGAAGCCATTGAAGAATATCAAGAGCAGATGAATAAGAAAAACAATAAGAAAATCCAAAAATAAAGAAAAAGAGTAAGAATAGAATAACTTCCGAAATGTCCATTGAATATACTATAATGAGCACAGAAATTAATGGAAAATACTTGTTGAAAATATATTAAATAATCTATAAATACTTGTTTGATAATAGTATATAATGTATTCTCTTGTAGATGTTTAATGAATATATATATCATATATAAGAAATATTTAGGATGTAAACTTATTGAAAATTACTAGATATATAACATACTTTATTATATTTGTTGTTATAACGATTTGTTTTTACTTATATGACTATCATTATTATAATTCATTAGTACAAACACTGAGTAATCACGTGGAATTTTGGGGTGTAATTACAAACGTTAATAGTGAAGAATCAGATGGAAGGAACAATAAGGTATTAACAACTATATCTTATGAATATAATGGAAAAAATGATTACATCAGTTTTTCATTTAATTCTTTTCTAAGTAGATATCATTTATTATATGTTCCTGATTATAAAACTGGTTATAAATTAGTCATATATGAAAATAATGAAATCAATTTTTCAATTCCAGAACCATTTATTAAGACAAAAAAAATTGAAATTTTACGGAATTATATTAGTATTGTTTTCTTTCTAATGATAATTTCAATGATCATCACAAGAAGGATAAACTTAGAAATTGATAAGAAAATTCTTGGAGATAGAATTGAGATATATTATCAAACAAAAGCATTTATAATTAAAAAAATAAAAACTATAGACTTAATTTACCTTAAGAATGAATTGTATCAAATAGTTGATTTCTCAAAACTCGAATCAAATAATTTTCTCTGTTATGGAATAAGAAATCTTTCTTTGAAGGTTGAACTATATAAAGAAAAAGAAAAATACTTGATTTCAAAATCAGATGCAGATGAAGTTATTCAAGAGTACATTATTATTGATTCAAAAGAAAAATACATTGAGATATTAATTAATGTTTTTAAAGGGGACTATGTCTTTAATCGTAAAACATAACAAACATTTGAACGTTGACAGCCCTACTGATCACGGTTTCTGCTTACGCACAAACCGCGCCAGCTTAACGGTCTGCAAGTTAAATGGGCTTTCTAAAGAATAAAGGTAAGAGTTAAAATAAAAGGGGGAAATATGAGTATAATTCATATAAATCAAATAAAATCATATCTGGAAAATAATGTTTTTGATAAAATTGATATCACGGATTTAGGTGAAAATCTTTCCCCAGAAGATAAGAAAAAACAATTACTAACAAGAAGTTTGTCAGCGTATTGTATACAGTGCCTTGTTGATGAACCAATTGAAAAAATAACAAAATATGTAATTGATGGTTCAATGGATAATGGGATTGATTGTATTTTTTATAGTGATACATCAAATATACTATATATTTCTCAAGCCAAATGGCACGATAGTGGTAATAAGACAATAGATAAAGGCGAAATACAAAAATTTATTAAAGGAATTAAAGATCTTCTTAATAGTCGGTACGATAAATTTAATGAGAAATTACAGTCTTTTAAGAAAACAATTGATGCGGCACTTCAACATCCTAATACAAATATAAAGCTACTAATTTCATATTCTACTACAAATGATTTACCTGAAGAATTGCATGAGGATATTCAAGACTTTTTAATTGAAATGAATGATACATCTGAAGTAATAAGCTATGAGGTTTTAAACCAATCTTTTCTACACCGTTCAATTGTTAGGGGAACAGATACATCTCCAATCAATGAAGAACTAATACTAGAAAATTGGGGATATATCTCAGAACCATATGAAGCTTATTATGGAATTATAAATGCTTCTATTCTATCTCGGATATATGAAAAATATGAAAGAAAATTATTTGTACCAAATATTAGATCGTTCCTAACTGATAGCGAAATTAATACAAGTATTGAAGAGACTATAAATTCAAATCCAGAATCATTCTTCTATTTTAATAATGGCATCACTTTCACGACTGAAAGTATTACAAAGAAATTAACAAGTGGGACAAATCGAAATACAGGTATTTTTGATTGTATAAATCTTTCAATAATTAATGGTGCACAAACTGTTGGTTCAATTGCTAGAGCAGGTAAAAAAGATCCTAGAAATCTTGATAATACAAATGTTTTAGTTAAAATCATATCACTAAAGGATGCTAAGGATGATTTTCAGTCTAAAGTTACAAAAGCTGCAAATACTCAAAATACAGTAGGAAGTAGAGATTTTATTACTCAAGATCCAGAGCAAGAGAGATTAAAATTAGAATTACAGATTGAAGGAATTTATTATTCATATAAGAGAGGGGACCTTTTTTCAAGCGAAAGCATTGGGTTTGATTTTGAAGAAGCAATTTCAACCCTTTCTAATTATAAAGGTGATATAAAATTAGTAACCCAGGCAAAACGAGAATTAGGAGTTCTGTGGAAAGATGTCACGAAGGCTCCTTATAAAATTTTATTCAACCCAACGCTATCAAGTATTGAACTCTGGAATATTGTCCAGATACAAAGAAAGATTGATAAATTATTAGAAGAAAAAAGAAATGATGCTGTTGAAAAGAATGCTTTATTTCTCATCCATGGAAATAAATTTCTGAGTTTCTTAACTATTGAAAATATAATTTCTGAGAATAATATTAAAAAGGAATTTATAGATATTGAAACATTAAATGAAAAAATAATGATAAGTCTTGATGATTCGATTTCCCGATTATATATTTCCGTGGAAAAGATTTATCCAGATGATTATTTAGGAAATTTATTCAAAACAGTTTCAAAGTGTCAAACTTTATATGAAGATATAAATGAGAAAAATCTTTAGAACAATAAAATGCACCTGACAGCCCTACTGTCACAAATACTGCTTAACGCTTCGCGGCAGTATTTGCGCCAGCTTCACGGTCTGCAGGTGATTTTGGCGTTAGCCATATTCAAGAAAAGGGTTGATGATACTATCAAATGATACTATCATGATAAAATGAAACCACCATATGATATTACCCCGACAATACTCGAACTCTATGGAAAAATAACTGAAGCATTAGGAATATGCCAAAGTTTGATGCTTGTAAAACCAGAAGCAAAATTAAGACGACAAAATAGAATCAAGACCATTCAATCATCCCTTTCCATCGAAGGAAATACTCTCAATATAGAAAATGTAACGGCAATTTTAAATAATAAAAGAATAATTGGACCAGAAAAAGATATTCTTGAAGTACATAATGCGATTTCCGCCTATGAATTATTAACCAATTTGAATAAAAATAAAGAGAATGATTTTTTAAAGGCTCATAAGTTATTGATGGATAAACTAGTAAAAAATCCAGGACAATATAGAAGAGTACAAGTTGGAATTATGAGAGGCGAAAATGTCACTCACGTCGCGCCTGGACCAGATATGGTTCCTAGTTTAATGAAAGATCTATTTCAATATTTAAAGAATGATAAGGATCTTGAGATCATTAAAAGCTGTGTATTTCATTATGAAATGGAATTTATCCATCCATTTGAAGATGGTAACGGAAGAATGGGAAGATTTTGGCAAACAAGAATATTAATGAGTGTAAATCCAATCTTTGAATTTGTTCCGATTGAAGAATTAATAAAGAATAATCAAAAAGAATATTATGAAGCATTGTCGCAAAGCGACAATACAGGAAAATCGACGATATTCATAGAATTTATGTTAAATGTCATAAATCAATCATTACGTGATACAATAAAAGAATCAAAACCACAAAATCCAAAATTTAAAAAAAGATCAGCAATTGCTTTATCAAAATTAGATGATTGGTTTGATAGAAAAGAATATATGGAAATGTGTCATGGGATTTCCACGGCAACAGCAAGTAGAGATTTAAAACAATTATTAGAAGAAAAAAGAATTGAAGAAAGAGGGAAGGGGAGGATGACCCAGTACCGTAGAAGAAATGGCTAACAAGCATTTGAAACTGACAAATCTTTTTGTCATGCAAATTGCGTTTCGCAATTTACACGCCAAACCCTGCGGGACAGATTTGCAGCTTAAATGGGCGTTATCTATACAAAAGGTAACAACCATAGACCAACCCTACAATTAGAGAAGGACATTATGCTGAGCCCACAGGGTAAACCAGTACTTTAAATATTTAAGTTGGAATTCCCGATTCATGATAATATGAAAAGGGAGAAAATCAATGAAGAGAAAATTCGATGAAGAGTTCAAAGCGAAAGTAGCACTGGAAGCGTTAAAGGAAGAAAAAACTCTTCAGGAACTGGCTGAGGAATATGAAGTACATCCGAACCAGATCAGTATGTGGAAAAAACAGCTTATGGAAAATGCCAGTTCCCTCTTTGTCCGAAAGAATAAAAAAGACAAAGAACTGGAAGAAATGAAGAAAAAAGAGCAGGAACTTTTCAAGCAGCTGGGTGAAGCTAATTATGTGAACGAATTTCTAAAAAAAAAGTACAAACAACTATACGGGAAGGATTACAAATGATAGAGCCGGATCATAGGAAATTGTCTGTCCGGAAGCAATGTAAAATTCTCAATGTCAGCAGGACGGCTTATTACTATGATCCCAAACCGGAAGATCGGAAAGATATAGAAGAGAAGATTCGCCTTAAAGAACTTTTCATTCAGATCCCATTCTATGGTTATCGAAAAATGGCTGAGGAATTGAATTCAGAAGGCTATAATACAAGCAGAAAGCGAGTTCGCCGTCTTATGAGAGAATTAGGCTTACGGGCTATTTCTCCCAGAAAATTTACCTCTATCCCCAATAAGCAGAATCCCATCTATCCTTATCTTTTAAAGGGAAAAAGAATCCGCTATCCCAATCAGGTTTGGGCCACTGATATCACCTATCTTAAAATGGATAAGGGATTTGCCTACCTTGTAGCCATAATGGACGTCTGGAGCCGTAAGGTATTAACCTGGAAGATCTCTACTACTTTGGATTCTGAGTTCTGTATCGCCGCCGTAAAGGAAGCTATGGATAAATATGGAACGCCGGCGATCTTTAATACGGATCAGGGGTGTCAATTTACTTCATATGCTTTTTTGAAACCGCTCCAGGAAGCGGGAGTCAGAATCAGTATGGATGGTCAGGGAAGCTGGCGTGACAACATCTATGTGGAACGTCTTTGGCGTAGTTTAAAATACGAGGATATCTATCTCCGATCCTATGAGAATGTCCGGGAGTTGAAGAAAGGGATACAGAAATACTTTCGCTTCTACAACGGGAAAAGATTTCATCAGGGGCTTGGTTATTTAACTCCTGATGATGTTTATGAGTCCTTCCAGATTGGGAAGGATCAGGCAGCTTGATATCGGAGGATTCCACTTATTAATTTTGAAAAAGTGGTTTGACACGAGGGCTCATCATAGATGGGTGGATTGCAAGGACGCTTTCCTGATCAAATATATAGGAAACTATTTCAATCTACATTAAATATATCAGTCTCTAATGGAACTACAAACCAAACAGATAACTTTGTAAAGAAAATATTTCGCAATGCACTTCAAGACGAAGGTATTTATGATACTAGAAATACTTCTAATTCATGTAATCTATGGGTGAATAAGGCTAAGGCAAATCCATGGTATCTAAAAAAAACAGTTTGTCGATTTGCCTTATTCATTTCATTTAATGATGCAGCACCAGATTTAACACAAACGAATGAAGGACTTTTTACTAATGGTATGGCTAATTCAGCTAATATGCTCAATTGTCAATCATGGCATTCAAGTGATTTTGAAGTTATTGAGCATGTAGCAACACGAGATCAACCAAGTGTAACTAAGTTTCCTACTCATTTCGATACTTCTATATATCCAGGAAATACCTCGGTCGTGGATAAAATTGGAAATCTCACGTTATTATCTACACCAGTAAACTCTTCTATCTTTTCTGAATGGCCAGATAAGGTCTTTTATTATTGGAGTTTGACTATGCCACAAAATACGGTAACGGGACCAATCGGTGCTACACTACAGTCCTCATTAGGTATCACAAACCTTCCACCAAGTCTCTCCACTCTTACTGCAGCTTCTAATTATTTACCTCACTTGGCTCCTTTAGCTTTTCGGGGAGTAAAAGGGTTGAAATGGGACTCTGCATTTATTGACAGACGTTCTGAGCACTTATGTGAAAGAGTATTTAATGAGATGGATAATTGGCTGAAATGAGATAGCTGTTGAATAATTATTTACGAGAAAGTTAACTTTGACAGATATGGTATTTCCTGTAGAATTACATAATGTGATAATCTAAAGAGGTCATTATGAAAATTATAGTACTATTCATTTTGGTGCTTGAAATACCAGACCCTTTGACTGCTTAGTTCTATCTTAATCCGCCAGAATTCCCCCGGCTTTAAGTCGGGGGAATCATGAATAAAGAATGTCACTTTTCCAGACAATTTATGGATTTTGATTTCATCAACTTCATTTATATCACCATAAAGCAAACCGGCCACTCCAACATACATTCGTAATACGGGATCAAGCGAATCTAATTCATCACGTTTTAGATATAATGCCTGATCATCTAGCGTTCCAATCCTTTTATCTTGATTAATGACTACACAGCGCTCTTCAATTTCTCTTGAATCGCCTATTTTAAATAGTTCTGTTAATGATTCTTGTTGACCCGCTTTATAGGATCCAAAAAAGGTTTTCATGTCTTTTTGAAGATTTATGCTTAACTGAGTAAAAGGTACTTTCTTTTTAAAATTGGCTAACCCTAAATAGACAATAAGGTCTTCTCTTCTATTTATATAAGCTTGCTGTAAGCTTTCCTGGCCATAGCGCTCGATAAACCATTCCTGCAATCTTCGACCATTGAGTTTTATGTTATCTTTGAGATCTCTACCTTCAGGATATTCCTTATCGCTTGGTTCTCTTCCCAGAAAGAGAAGCTGTTCCCAATAAGCTTCCAAAGATTCTTTAAATTGTTGATACAGAAGATCCTTTTTAACTGCATCTCTTGCGTCTTTTGATGGATAAATATGAAGGTTAAGTTGGTTCCAATTTACCTTTCTTCTTTGTCTTGTAGAAAGAAAATCCTGAGCATCCTGTTCATTGGGAAATAAGAAGAAAATCCCTGGTGATACGGCATGGGCGGAATGATTCAGAACTTCTTCAATAAGATCTTGCACTTCTTCATGTTTAAAGTATTTTTGGAATGTCCCTCGACTTGTGAGGAAGCCATCACGATAGGGACGGATATCTTTCGCTGTAGGAGCCGTATCTGTAACAACCGCAATGCATAGGATCTTATTCGTTAATGAGAAGGCTTTTTGAATAGCCTCTATGCGTTCTGAGGGATCTTCAATAACATTTAGTACAAACCCTAGATTAACAACATCAGATTTAATGAGAGGCGTTTTTGGGGCATAGACCGGATCCCAACCTATTGCCTGGTATCCATTATAATCTAGGGCTCTTACATCATCTCCAAGACCGCAGCCGTAATCTAAAAATGATTGATTCTTACAGAGTAGATTGTGTTTTAGGAGTAACTGTAAAGGCCTAGAAAAATCTGATCTTGACATAGCTGTTTTATGTCTATCAATTATTTCTTTCTGTTTTACTTCTTTTTTGGGGGCTGAAAATCCTTCTATTAGAGTATGTCCCTGATATACTAATCCTTTTTCTGCAAGAAGCTCATCCCAGAATTTTTTGAAACCAATTTTCTTCGATTGAGCATAACAGTCATATTCCTCTAGTTTTTTTGTAAGTTCTAACCATTCTGAATATTCTGATCTTGACGGTGAAATCATCGTCTCTTTTCGATGGAGTATAGGTGGGTTTTCCTGTTTAGAGTAATCTATCGTTCGGTTTTTTCCTGTACTTAAATCAATGGTATAGGATTTCTTTAGTGAAGGGTGAGGATCGCTAAAAAAATCCGGATAATTTAAGAAGGAGACTTTAAACTGGTCAAAGAAGAATTTTATTAGCGTTGTTTCATTCGGCTGTCCTATAGGTTCAAGAAGTTGAGTAAGAAGGGGAGACTCATTACAAAGGTCGGGCCATAGGATGTATAGGTTTTTACCGACTTTCTTCCCGAAGGGGAGAGATTTTACTGCAGAGAGATAATCTTCAAAGGAGAGCATGATTAATTTTATATCTTAGTAGTTGATTTGTGAAGATTAATTATTAATAATTCTTGGAGGCCAATAAATACCTGAAACATTTAAACTACTCCATATCTCTTGTTTATTATCCCCAGAATAAGAAGGAGAAAAATAGTTATCTATATCTTGTATAAATATATCAAAATCTTCTTTTTCCTGATTGTTCCATTCATGTAATTTCTCAATTACAATTTCTAATGTATCATTATCCCCAGATATTTTATAAACAAAATGGAATTTGTAATCGATCTGTTCATAGAATCTTCCTTCAAGCTCAATGTTTTGAAAAATATTCTTGCCTAATTTAATTTTTGATTCTTGAATGAAAGTTGACCAAATACTACTAACATAAAAAGATTCCCATGATTTTAAATTGTGATAAAAATCTTCTTCAAAATCAGTGTAATCGTCATATTTTTTTGAAAATTTAGTTTCTGCAAGATTCATCATGTTTTCAAATATTTCAGATAATGCTATTACAAAATATGGTTTGTTCAAAATAATTCTCCAAAAAATAAATATAGATATATATAACTAAAATTCTATAAAGTCAAAATCTTTTCAAAAACAAGTTGATATATTCCTTGAGGCATATCATTAACAATATGATCATATGTTCCAGTACTACTGTAATAGTAAAAATATAGAAAAAACCATTCAAAGAAATTTACTCCATTATGGTATAATTGATCTAATCGCTCTATTTGATCGGTTGAACTTATATATTCATGACTTTGTATATCCAATAAAGATCTTCCATATTTAGTAAAAGTAATACCTTTTTTTTCATATAGAGAAATAAGGGCGTTTCTTTTTCTTCCATCCTTTAGTTTCAATATATTTTCATATAATTGATTAAGATCATTAATCGTGTCATTTTTATCATTAAAAAGATAAGTTAAATAAAACGCAGCAGAAAATATAAACATTTCTATAGGAATATATGTTTTAGGTATGAAGCTTATTTTTAATGCAAGAAGAAATCCACTTCTCGAATTTGGGGCAGAGTTTAATTCTGATTTTAACGCATCGAATTTCTCAAAGGATGTATAATTTTTCCATCCTTCTGAACTTGTATCGAAAATGGATTTCCATCCTAATCTAGTTATTTCTTTATGCTCCTCTAGAACCTCTTTTAACTCGTTACTTAATTCGTCGGATTTATTCATTTATTTTCCTAATTATTTGAATGTTGCACATATAAATTACAGAGAAACAATACCATAAATGATGATATGTATAAATCATAATAGTTCTTTTTCTATACTTATCTTCCTCTTTTTTTCATTAATTGATGAATATCGGATTAGTCTTTTTTTGTTCTCTATAAGAGCGTTCTTTTATCGAACCCCTTAAAATTCCATTTTTACAAATACTCTCGTTATAAACAAGGATATTCTTAAGCCGCTGTAATTTCTAACATTATCCTGACCACACCCTATGCCCGGAAGATAAAAGAGGCTGATCATGTATTTACGGAAATCCCCTTTATGCTGGAGAGGAAGTATCATGGGCAGATAGATCTGATTCTTGAAACGGAAGCAGAGCTGCTGATACTGGATTTTAAGAGCGACCTTCTGCGGGAGAGAGCCGATGAAATCAAGGCTCATTACCAGCGGCAGTTAGGTTTGTATGTCGATGCGCTGGAGGAGCTGGTTGAGAAGCCTGTGAGAGGGTAGTGTAATTTCTCACATTATCCTGACCAAATCTTTTCACGTCCAGTTAGTCCATTTCTCACACCCAAATAAACATCCCCGCCGTCACCAACAGGGATGCTTTTCTTAAAGAATCAGTTCTGTAGAAGCCATCCGGACATGCTCCGGAGAGACCGTGTGCTGCTCGTCCATAACAGCCGCCAGCATGGCCGTTTTTGCAATGAGATTGGCGCGGCGTAATATCCCGCCGGAACTCTGATGTATGGCAAAGACCGTCTCTGCCGGGAATATATTCTGTTTCAGTCCAGCCAACTCCAGGTGGTGTTTCAGGTATTCCTCCATCACCTCTTTCTTAATTGCTTCCAGATGGTTTCGCCCCAAGACCCGAGAGGCTAAGGGCCGAGCCGCCGATGTCATCAGATGATCCATGAGCCCCTCCTGGCCGCAGAGAATTACCGGCATAACAGGCCTGGAGTCATATTCGAATTGGAGAAGCGTATGAAGTTGTGAAAAAACATTGCTCTTGAAGAGATGGGCCTCGTCAATAATAAGAATCGGGGTGACATTGCGGGAGGCGATTTCACTGATCTGGTCCCGAATCAGTTTGACCATAAAGGCTATCTGATAGGAGGAAAACTCCACTCCGAAAGCCAACAGAAGATGGCGGTAGAGTTCCATCAGGCTGTACTGCCCGCCGATCAGGGAGATGATCTGATACTCGCTGGTTCTGAACTGATGGGCCATATATCGCAGAGAGGTCGATTTTCCCGATCCCACGTCGCCAGTAATCAGGGAATTGGCTTTCTGTTCCACAGCGAAGGTTACCCGCTGCTTCAGAGGGGCTAAAGCGGGAAGCGGGTAGAGATCCCTGACGGGAATATCCTGCAGAAAGGGTTCTTTCTTTAATCCGAAAAAATGCCGGATACTTTCCATCAGAACCCCCCTCTTGTTTTCTCAAAGAGAGATCCACTTTTGGGCGAGACCGATGTTTGTTCCCGGTGGACACGGCTGTTGCTCTGCTGAGTCAACGTCGAGAGAAATCCCCGGGACTCGTTATCCAGGAAGACTTCTATCCGATTATAGTTCTCATACCGGAGAGTCACCTGGAGACCGATCAGCCCCAGGGGGGCTTCAAAAAGATGGCCGTCCAGTTTGACCGTTCTGTCATTATTCACTTTCCTTACGGCTCTCTTTCGAAAATACCGGGGAAGATTATCCGGAGCTTTCCTGAGGTAACCGGCACCCTTGATATACCGGTTGATCGGTTCCTGCCCTGTACCACCGTGCTTTCTGTTATGATACTGTTCCAGAAAGGCTATGAAACATTCGTTCAGCACCTCCAGGGTAAGTTCCTCCGGAAGTTCCGACAGAAATTGGGATCGGACCGTACGGAAGAACCGTTCAATCTTCCCTTTTCCCTGGGGACGATAGGGTTTGGCAAAGGAGAGTCCGATTTCCAGGGAAGAACATCCCAGTTGAAGCTGATGGGCTTTGAAGGAGGGGCCGTTGTCCACATAGATCTTTCGGGGCAGGCCCCGTTTCCGCATCCCCGTCCAGAGACAATCCAGATAGTTATCCAGATTCTCCGCCAGATAGAACTGGCCATGGGGTATGAGCCGTGAATGATCATCTATGATGGCAAAGAGATAGCTTTTTCGGAGGCTGCCCTCATGAAAAACACGGGGGCCATGCATACAGTCCGATTGCCACAGATCATTGGGCATCTGTACCTCGAACTTTCTCATATCCTCCTTCTTCCGGGATGACTTCATCTTATATTTCTTCAGTAGCCGGTAAACCGTAGCCAGGGAAACATCCGACTCCGGAGGAAAAGCTCCTTTCATTCGAGCCATTTCCACCAGACGGGGGACGGATACTTTGGGATATTCCTGCCTGAGGCGGAAAAGCGTATCGATAGCTTCATTATCCAGGCTTCGGGTACGGCCCCGGTCTCCCCGGTCCTCCGGATAGAGGGCTTCGATTTTCCGTCCTCCCTCTTCATAACGGCGCAACCAACCGAGTATTGTGGCCTTGCTGATGTAGGTTCTATCCGAAAAGGGGATTTCCCATTCCCGACTGACCAATTCCCGCAAGATCCGGGTTTTCTCTCCCCAGTTTTCCTGCACACGACATTCCACCAGGGGGAAAATCACCCCGAAACGGAAGACGGCTATTTTCTCTTTCTTTTCCTGATCCATTAACGGCTCCTTACAAAATTCTCACTTAAATCTAAATCCGTAAGGGCCGGGTTGTCACCGCAAAAGGCAGGTAGGGACTTTGGGGAAGGTAGGTTATATCATGATAATTCAGACGAAATGTCACTTGTTTTTGATTCATGAGCGCTGAGGAAATCTCCGGCCAGTTCTGAGTCCGCTTACTCTGGAACCAATAGGCCTTCATCCAATACTGCTGGCATTGTCGGGATAGGGAGAGGTTATAGGTTTCTCCCCGGAGTTTCTGCTCCAGGCAAGAGTGAATCGTCTCCCAGGGATATTGAAAGCCGGGAGAATAGCCCGGTGGTCTGACAGTATGGACGGCACCTGTAGAATCCAACATTAATCTATCAGATTATTCTATCAATATTCCACAATAAAATATTTTTATACTTCATTTTCACAAAATAAATTATCGATAAAAAAGGGATAGCCTATTGTTCCTGCAAGAACGGCTATCCCAACCCATAAATCATAATTTATTTTCGGACGGATTTGGCTGTCCTTAAAGAGAAACATAAGAATTATGTCTGGAGGAAACCAAGAAGATGTCCTTCCTGCCAAAGTTTCAGGATCTGGGGGCATGGTTATGTACTGCGTTATTTCGACGAATTTCCGGAAGGACTCTACCTCAAAAGATTCCGCTGTCCCGAGTGCGGAGCGGTACATACGGCCAGGCCTGTTGCATATTTCCCCAGGTTTCAATCAACCGCTACAGAAATTTATCGAAGCCTTTCTCATAAGTTAGAATCCCATACCTGGTTCACATCCTTCAGCCGTCAAAGGCAGCAATACTGGTATCGGGGACTGATGAAACAAGCTGCTATTCAGGGACTGAATTTTGATCTCTCCCTTTTCCTTTCAGACAGCGTTCAGAATCGGTTCTGCTTCCCCTCACATTCGATAAATCATGATGTGAAATCGGTAGCTCTCTGCATGACCTACCTTAGCTTTGCAGTGACAACTAATAAAATACCGCCTTAAATGGAAATAAAACGTTTTAGGAGGTTTTATGACCAAAGAAGAACGAGAAAAAGTAGCCGCCTTCCGGTTTTCTGTGATCTATCCTTTACTGGATCTGAGCAGAGAAGATTGGGGTATGCAAAGGGATGTCCTTGATAAATTGACGGCTAGGGAGTGGAATATCCCTTTTTCCACCCGTACCTATATCAGCCGCGCGACTATCCTCAGTTGGCTCAGAAAGTATGAATCCAGCGGTCGGCAAATAGAGAGTCTGCATCCCAAAAGCCGGGGGGACCAGGGCGGATGCCGCATTATGGACAGGGAAACAGAACTGGCCTTCATTAATCTGAGAAAGGATTTTATGAAGGCATCCGTTCCCGTCTTGATGAGGCTGGCCCGGCAAAGAAATGTACTTCCTCCCGACTTCAACGCCTCCTCCCAATCCATCTATAGAATTCTGAAAAAACATGGACTGGGTAAGGAGAGGAAGCAGAAGGAAGATATGTTGAAGTTCGAAGTGGAGTTTCCCAATGACCTCTGGCAATCGGACTGTATGCACGGTCCTTATGTCATTCATGAGGGCCGCCGTAGAAAATCCTATATGTTCGCCATCATCGACGATCATTCCCGTCTTATTCCCCATGCCCAGTTCTATCTACGGGAGAATGTGGACAATTTTATCGACTGTATGAAGAAAGCCCTGGTTAAGCGTGGCCTTCCCCGTAAACTCTACACGGACAACGGCGCTTATTTCAAATCCCATAAGCTTCAATACGGTTGCGCTTCTCTGGGGATTGTTCTGACGTATGCGAAGCCCTACCGCCCTCAAGGGAAAGGGAAAATCGAAAGATTTAACAGGACGGTCAGGATGGAGGTTCTTCAAGCCCTTCCGGAAGAACTGACATTGGAGGAATTGAACGGGCATCTCGCTGCTTTCATTGATGAGAATTATCATATTAGGAAACACTCTTCAATCCGGGAGAAACCTCTGGACCGTTATTTGAAATCACTAACCCTTCTTCGATCGGCTCCGGAGAATCTGAATGATTATTTTCGTAAGAGACTGCTCAGAACGGTAACCAATGACAGATCGGTCAGTATCGAGGGAAAACTATACCAGGCACCCATCGGTCTGGCAGGGCAGAAGGTCTACCTCTCTTACGATGAATCGGATATGAGCCGGGTAGAAATCTTTATTGCCGATAAATCCAGAGGATTTCTTAAACCTATGGACGTGCATATCAATAGCCAGGTCAAACGTTCAGAGATTCAAGCTGATCTGAATTCCAATCCCTATAGCGGCGGACAACTATTCTCGGAGGAAGAAAACGATGATTGATATAAAGCATTTTTACGGATTAACACAGGAGCCCTATTCTCAGAAAATCAAATTGGATGATCTCTATATGCTGCCTGGACTACCGCCCCTTTTGGACAGATTTGAATACGCCGTAAAGCTGGGAGCTATCTCTCTCATCACTGGGGAAGTAGGATCCGGGAAATCCACATCTCTGAGATTGGCGTGTAGTAAGTTCCACCCGGGGAAGTACAAGATTATCTCGCTGGTCGCTACATCGGGCAGTATGATGGAGCTTTTACGGCAGTTTCTTATGGAGTTTGGGGAGGAGTACCGTTCATTTCAGCTGGCTATCGCGATGAAAAATGTCCGGGATATCATAAAAGACATTGCTTCAAAGAAAAAAGTCCCCATTCTCGTTATAGATGAAGCCCATCTTCTTAAGTCCAAGGTCTTCAACCAGCTTCATACTCTCTGTCAGTTTGATTTTGATTCAAACCCGATTATGCCCATAATTCTCTGCGGGCAGGACGGGCTCATAGACAAACTCATGGCTATTTCCGCCAAACCCCTGGCATCGCGTATCGTGGGGCGCTCCCATTTGGACAGTCTGAATCTGAAGCATATGAAAGGATACCTGGAACATCATCTTCATCTGGCCGGGATGGAGAAGCCCCTATTCGCAGATGAAGCCATTCTTGCTATCCATCAAACATCGGGAGGACTTCTAAGACGGGCTAACACCATCGCCAGGGGAGCTATGATGGCGGCGGCGAAAGAAAAAAGTCAGCTCGTTTCCGCGGAACATGTTCGCATCGCTCAGACCGAAATCATCTAACAGGAGGAAGCCGTATGGATAATGGGAAAACTTTTTTTCGCTTTACTCCTCCTGAAACTTATCTTTTCATGGAGAAAACCAGGCAGGTAGCCTATATGTTGTGGGGTAGGTGGTGCCATGAGAAATATGAAGAGGTCAGTCGGTTTTTGGATCTGACGTTTAAGGTCTCGCCGGTGAGAATGGAGGCAGCCTGTGAGAGAGCTCTCTATTATGGAAAGGTCTCTGTACCGGTAATTGAGGAGATACTTGAGAAGGAGTGGGATGAACTTTCTCTTGATCCTGATGCGGATTTTGACGGACAGTTAAGTTTGCCGTTCTAAGATTTATGGCTTCCCTTTCGGGGAAGCTGTTAAAATAATTTGGATTCCAGAATAATCTGGAAGTTTTGGTCAGGATAATGTGTGATTCAACAGCACCGCAATCGGGGCAACGGTAGCGCTTTATCCAGAGGGCCAGAGGGAATCCATAGAAATATCTTGGGACAAATCCGTGACCCCAGAGGCGTATCCCCTGGCAGGAGGGACATCGTCCCGGCTTCTTCCAGGGAAATTCTTTACCAAAGGCTTGAAGTTTTTCCAAATTTATCCGAATAATAAGTAACAGATTTGTCTCCCTTCGCGGGGGGATTTTCAGTAAGGGAGCAAGTGAACATTTGGTCGTGGGCACTGCTCCTTTTTTTATGTTCGGATAAAATGAGAAATGTCTGTTATCTGTTGTAAGAAAAAGTTTAACTCAAAGAGAAATATTCATGGATGTCTGAGGCAGGATAATGTGAGAAATTACAGTAGTGTGTTTATCTGTTTGGAGAAGAGGAGTCAATTCCTGCTACTCTTCCATAAGTTCCTTCAGTTCTTCCAGAAGAGGATTGCCCGGTTCTTCTTTCATAAACACATTCAAGTGTTCCATGGCTCTTGTTAATGCTACATAAAGCAGATTCCGTGATTGTTTCCGGGCGGTCTCTTCGGATAAGCCGGACGTATTAATCGTCAATCGGGGAAGAAAAAGCATGGTAACGGGCAAATCCAGCCCCTTACAGGCATGGATCGTGGAAAGACGAATTCCGGGAGTCTCATCAAAGGAGAAATTCTTATCACTGATATTGGCCGATTCCCATCCTGCCCCCGTAAGTCTCTCCGCCGTCCGGTCAATCATTTTATTTTCCGGAACCAGAATACAGATATTTTCCTTGTCATAGTTCAGCAGGGTAATATAGGCCCGGATCTTATTGATCATTTGCTCATAAAGGTCTTCCGATCTCTCTCCCAGATACAGTTCAGGATGGGGTCCTTCACGAAAGGCATTGGGGGCAATCTCTCTATCAGGCTTTTCCGCTTCAGAGTTTTTTATCCCTAAGCGCAGTTTTTCTGCCAGCCTATGGATAGGAAGGGTGTTGCGATAATTATGTTTGAGAATCTTTGTCCGGCCGGATAAGGCCAGCCCGGCCCGGGCATAGGGAGATTGTATCCCGTAGATAGTCTGGTCCCCATCTCCCGCCATAATCAGACTGATGCGGGCCAGTTGCTTATAGATCCTCAATTCCACAACGGAAAGATCCTGGGATTCATCGATAAAAATATAATCGGTTTGAGGTACGGGACAGCTCTCTAGAAGAAGTTTTCGGGATAATCCCTTGGAAACGACGCCTTCATCAAGCATGATATTTTCCCACTCTTCCTTTATTTCCCAGAGCTCTTCCCGTTCCTTCTGAGTAAGACGTATCTTTAATCCACGTCGGGCTATCATATTCTCTATATACTCTTCCCGGGTTATTCCCTGTCCGTAGATATATTCTTCAATTTCCCGTTTCAGTTCATTTTTATTAAGTTTGCTGTGGGAGAAATCATCCAAATGGTAAAAGGGTTTAGTATAATCCATCCGGTAATGTCCCAGCTGATTAAAAAGATTGTTGAGAATGCGGTCGGAAGTCTCTATGGAAATATCGCTTTTCTCCAGAGACATGATATGGGAAAGATAGCGGTCGTATTTTACAAGGGTACGTGTATAAGTGATAAGAAGGATCTCTTTTTTATCCAGGCCCAGGATATCCCTATTGATTTGCTTCAGAGCTTCTAAAAGAACCAGGGTCTTACCAGTACCCGCTCCCCCTTTAATCAGAAAGTCATTATTCAAATTGATGCTGTCCAGTACATCCTTCTGTTCCGGAGTTAACTGTACCAGACTCCGTTCATAATCCAGCCGGGTTGTGGTGAGGAGAGTCATTTTCAGAAGATTGAGATAGTACTCTTTTACATCCTCCAGATCATTCAGCCTATTTTGAGCTTCCTTCTGCTTAAGCTTCCAGTCATTTCGTTCTTTGCGCAAATCATCGATCTTCTCTTTCCTTTGCTCCGTCTGACTTTTAAGAAACTCCAATTCCATATCAAGGGCAAGAATTCTCGTACTGTAATGATCGTTCTCCTTATTCAGGGAATCGTATTTTTCAAGGTCAGCCGTTAATTGCTTTCGTTTTCTATTGGACATGTGAAGCTTAAACTTCGTATCCAACAGTTCCTGAGAAAGTTCAACATGGGATCGTTTATCCTTCCAGTCATCCAAATGTTCGGACAGTTCATTTAGATTTTCCGATTCAAGCCCGACGATCTGACAGAATTCAATAAAATTATATGTGGCAATCTGGACTTGCTCCAACCCGGTATCGCCGAATTCATGACGAACTTTATTGGTTATGGTACGTTGATCAGAAATACGTTTAAAGGTCTTATTGCTCGAGATCGGTTTATGGAAAGTATCAATAAGATACCGTTTATAGCCATGCAGATTATCATTAAAAGAGGCACTTAAGTGATTCGCATTAAAATCGGGATAATTTTCATTCAGATATTTTTCTATAAAGGAGTGGGTTGCCAAAACGAAGAATCCCTTGTCAGAAGCGATCATATTCGTCAGTCTTTTTACATGATTATTCCAGTCTGTATTTTCCATAACGTTATTCTATGGTTTCTTTGTAAGAATGACAAGGAATGAAAGAAAAAAATCAATAAACTAATGTCTATATTTAAACCAGTTTATTATATCCAGTATAGGTTATATAGCTGAACCGGACGCCGGTTGAATTCGCGGTTCATCTCCTGTTCGTCCAGGCCGTCTGCCGCATGGCTCATATAACGGAGAATTAGACGGGAATGATTGCTGAATAACAGTGAAATCCTGTTATTTTCAATAAGAAAGGAAGTCAGGTCCTTTCCCTGAATATAGTCGATATCGCGCTTGATAGTGGAACGGTCTACGTTGAATCGGCGGACCAGTTCTGACCAGCTCCATCCTTTGTTATTCTCCAGGAGAATCTCTTCAATCATATTTATTCGTTAATCTGATCACTTTGACACCTAGATTTTCTACGTCATCCTCTTGTATAAGGAGTTTTATGGGCAAATCCAAACATAGGAGAAAAGCCCTTTCTCTGTAAATATAAACCGATGATAAAAAGTCGATTTTTGTACTTTAGAAAGAATTTATTATCATTTCTTCTAGATTTATTTTTTTCCCTTCTCTAGGGAAAAGGATTAGCCATCGGATAAATGATCAGTCCTGTTGTAGAAATTTTCATTTTTAAAAGATCATCTATAAAGAGAAAAACCGAGCCTCCTTCTGTCGTGAAAATGAATTTCAAATTTTAGCAGGGGATTTCGCAGAATCCATTGTCCCATAATATCATGCTGCATTCCGGACATATTACTCCTAGTCGTATATTTGCTGCGGAATAGACACCGTGTTAATTCAGTTAAATAATATCAATATTCATTTCCAGAGCGTTTTCCATGAAACTGGCCCTTTTTATTCTTACTATCAGCCAGATGTTTATATTAGTAATAAAACACCACATGACAAAACAATAAAAATTGTTAGGATTTATTCTAACAACCCGAAGTGCTATGATCAGGAGGTCTTTATGGTATCTATACACATAAATAATGCATCGCCTTTTCTGTTCTCAAAAGCGCAAGTCGGGACCCATCACCACTTTCCCAACGTAAATAATATTAATTAACAATTATACTAATTCTCTTTTAGTACATCCGCATAAAGATAGTGTACAATAGTGTCTGTAAATTAGAAATAAAGGGGGCTTGAAAAAGTTAGCCAATCAGTCTTCGATTAGTTCGACCAAAAACAAAAGAAGGCATCATGACTAACGAGGATTACTATACCGTTTTCGATCAAATGATTGAAGAGCTCCAGGCAGATAATCGAGAAGGATTAACAAAGGTCATAAGTTCAATAATGAATTTATCTATGCGGTTAGAGCAAGAGAAGGCAATCCAAGCCAGTCATTATGAACGGAATGACGATCGCATTGGCCATAGAAACGGGTACAAAAGCAGGAAGATTCGAACTCGTGTAGGTGAGATCCCTATCGAGATTCCGCAGGTCCGTGGGATGGAATTCTATCCTGGCAGCATTGAAAAAGGGTGCCGCAGCGAAAGGGCGTTGAAAATGGCAATAGCTCAGATGTATATCCAGGGGGTATCAACTCGCAGAGTAACCAAAATTGTAGAACAGCTCTGCGGCTTCGAAGTTTCCCAATCCCAGGTTTCTGAAGCAACCGCACTGCTGGATGAAGAGATTTCTAAGTGGCGGAATCGCCCTCTGGGAGCTTTTCGCTATCTCATTGTGGATGCGACCTATGAAAAAGCTCGTGTGGATAGAGCTGTCGTTTCGGCAGCCGTTCTAATTGCTTATGGAGTTGATAATAAGGGAATGAGAAGGGTTCTTGGGATTTCAACAGAACTCAGCGAGGCTGATGTTCATTGGAGAAAGTTCCTCGCTGGATTGGTTGACCGAGGTTTACATGGAGTCAGAATGATAACTTCAGATGCCCATAGTGGTCTAAAATCTGCAATAGAGGCTGTTTTTCCTACGGTTCCCTGGCATCGCTGTCAGTTTCATCTCCAGCAGAATGCTTCTCATCACGTTCCCAAGAAGAGCATGGAGAAGGAGGTAGCAGAAGACATCAGAACTATTTTTAACGCACCCAATGGAGAAGAAGCGAAACGCTTTCTTTCAATGGCTGTTAAAAAATATGAGGAAACGGCGCCCGATCTGAGTAGCTGGATGGATGAGAATATCCCCGAGTCCCTTACCGTCTTCTCAATGCCAAAGGCTCATTGGCGACGGCTAAGAACTTCAAATTTGGCAGAGCGGCAGATGAAAGAAATAAAGAGGCGAACAAGGGTAGCCATGATATTTCCAAATAGGAAGTCCGTTGATCGTCTGATCGCGGCTCTGTTAATGGAAATAGATGAGCAGTGGTTTACAGGTAAAAGATATTTGAATATGGAGACTGATTAACTTTTTCTAATTTTACAGACAAAAGGGTTGCTTTATCCGCATAAATGGATGTGTAGCTATAAATTCAAATCCTGGGAAGGGAATTCTCTATAGGCTCTCAGGTTTTAAGGAATATGCTATGAAGTTGTTCTGCTCTTAATTGATAAGGGAGCCGACCCGAATTTCTTAGGGCCGAATACTGTTGAATCACACATTATCCTGACCAAAACTTCCAGATTATTCTGGAATCCAAATTATTTTAACAGCTTCCCCGAAAGGGAAGCCATAAATCTTAGAACGGCAAACTTAACTGTCCGTCAAAATCCGCATCAGGATCAAGAGAAAGTTCATCCCACTCCTTCTCAAGTATCTCCTCAATTACCGGTACAGAGACCTTTCCATAATAGAGAGCTCTCTCACAGGCTGCCTCCATTCTCACCGGCGAGACCTTAAACGTCAGATCCAAAAACCGACTGACCTCTTCATATTTCTCATGGCACCACCTACCCCACAACATATAGGCTACCTGCCTGGTTTTCTCCATGAAAAGATAAGTTTCAGGAGGAGTAAAGCGAAAAAAAGTTTTCCCATTATCCATACGGCTTCCTCCTGTTAGATGATTTCGGTCTGAGCGATGCGAACATGTTCCGCGGAAACGAGCTGACTTTTTTCTTTCGCCGCCGCCATCATAGCTCCCCTGGCGATGGTGTTAGCCCGTCTTAGAAGTCCTCCCGATGTTTGATGGATAGCAAGAATGGCTTCATCTGCGAATAGGGGCTTCTCCATCCCGGCCAGATGAAGATGATGTTCCAGGTATCCTTTCATATGCTTCAGATTCAGACTGTCCAAATGGGAGCGCCCCACGATACGCGATGCCAGGGGTTTGGCGGAAATAGCCATGAGTTTGTCTATGAGCCCGTCCTGCCCGCAGAGAATTATGGGCATAATCGGGTTTGAATCAAAATCAAACTGACAGAGAGTATGAAGCTGGTTGAAGACCTTGGACTTAAGAAGATGGGCTTCATCTATAACGAGAATGGGGACTTTTTTCTTTGAAGCAATGTCTTTTATGATATCCCGGACATTTTTCATCGCGATAGCCAGCTGAAATGAACGGTACTCCTCCCCAAACTCCATAAGAAACTGCCGTAAAAGCTCCATCATACTGCCCGATGTAGCGACCAGCGAGATAATCTTGTACTTCCCCGGGTGGAACTTACTACACGCCAATCTCAGAGATGTGGATTTCCCGGATCCTACTTCCCCAGTGATGAGAGAGATAGCTCCCAGCTTTACGGCGTATTCAAATCTGTCCAAAAGGGGCGGTAGTCCAGGCAGCATATAGAGATCATCCAATTTGATTTTCTGAGAATAGGGCTCCTGTGTTAATCCGTAAAAATGCTTTATATCAATCATCGTTTTCTTCCTCCGAGAATAGTTGTCCGCCGCTATAGGGATTGGAATTCAGATCAGCTTGAATCTCTGAACGTTTGACCTGGCTATTGATATGCACGTCCATAGGTTTAAGAAATCCTCTGGATTTATCGGCAATAAAGATTTCTACCCGGCTCATATCCGATTCATCGTAAGAGAGGTAGACCTTCTGCCCTGCCAGACCGATGGGTGCCTGGTATAGTTTTCCCTCGATACTGACCGATCTGTCATTGGTTACCGTTCTGAGCAGTCTCTTACGAAAATAATCATTCAGATTCTCCGGAGCCGATCGAAGAAGGGTTAGTGATTTCAAATAACGGTCCAGAGGTTTCTCCCGGATTGAAGAGTGTTTCCTAATATGATAATTCTCATCAATGAAAGCAGCGAGATGCCCGTTCAATTCCTCCAATGTCAGTTCTTCCGGAAGGGCTTGAAGAACCTCCATCCTGACCGTCCTGTTAAATCTTTCGATTTTCCCTTTCCCTTGAGGGCGGTAGGGCTTCGCATACGTCAGAACAATCCCCAGAGAAGCGCAACCGTATTGAAGCTTATGGGATTTGAAATAAGCGCCGTTGTCCGTGTAGAGTTTACGGGGAAGGCCACGCTTAACCAGGGCTTTCTTCATACAGTCGATAAAATTGTCCACATTCTCCCGTAGATAGAACTGGGCATGGGGAATAAGACGGGAATGATCGTCGATGATGGCGAACATATAGGATTTTCTACGGCGGCCCTCATGAATGACATAAGGACCGTGCATACAGTCCGATTGCCAGAGGTCATTGGGAAACTCCACTTCGAACTTCAACATATCTTCCTTCTGCTTCCTCTCCTTACCCAGTCCATGTTTTTTCAGAATTCTATAGATGGATTGGGAGGAGGCGTTGAAGTCGGGAGGAAGTACATTTCTTTGCCGGGCCAGCCTCATCAAGACGGGAACGGATGCCTTCATAAAATCCTTTCTCAGATTAATGAAGGCCAGTTCTGTTTCCCTGTCCATAATGCGGCATCCGCCCTGGTCCCCCCGGCTTTTGGGATGCAGACTCTCTATTTGCCGACCGCTGGATTCATACTTTCTGAGCCAACTGAGGATAGTCGCGCGGCTGATATAGGTACGGGTGGAAAAAGGGATATTCCACTCCCTAGCCGTCAATTTATCAAGGACATCCCTTTGCATACCCCAATCTTCTCTGCTCAGATCCAGTAAAGGATAGATCACAGAAAACCGGAAGGCGGCTACTTTTTCTCGTTCTTCTTTGGTCATAAAACCTCCTAAAACGTTTTATTTCCATTTAAGGCGGTATTTTATTAGTTGTCACTGCAAAGCTAAGGTAGGTCATGCAGAGAGCTACCGATTTCACATCATGATTTATCGAATGTGAGGGGAAGCAGAACCGATTCTGAACGCTGTCTGAAAGGAAAAGGGAGAGATCAAAATTCAGTCCCTGAATAGCAGCTTGTTTCATCAGTCCCCGATACCAGTATTGCTGCCTTTGACGGCTGAAGGATGTGAACCAGGTATGGGATTCTAACTTATGAGAAAGGCTTCGATAAATTTCTGTAGCGGTTGATTGAAACCTGGGGAAATATGCAACAGGCCTGGCCGTATGTACCGCTCCGCACTCGGGACAGCGGAATCTTTTGAGGTAGAGTCCTTCCGGAAATTCGTCGAAATAACGCAGTACATAACCATGCCCCCAGATCCTGAAACTTTGGCAGGAAGGACATCTTCTTGGTTTCCTCCAGACATAATTCTTATGTTTCTCTTTAAGGACAGCCAAATCCGTCCGAAAATAAATTATGATTTATGGGTTGGGATAGCCGTTCTTGCAGGAACAATAGGCTATCCCTTTTTTATCGATAATTTATTTTGTGAAAATGAAGTATAAAAATATTTTATTGTGGAATATTGATAGAATAATCTGATAGATTAATGTTGGATTCTACAAATACGACTACCGCTTACTGGGGGCATGGGGAAGATCTTAGAATGATTCAACTACTTCTTGATGGGGGTGGCGAGCCCCATATTATTTATTATAAGAATAGTCCTGATGATTATCCTGAGACAAAAATAGATCATGTCGAATTTGACAGAACATTATATGGCTGAACTTCGGACATGGAAATGTTATTACGGAGAAATGGAGCTAAGTACTATTCAGAAATCAAAAGTGGTATTGATTGTCTCCATATATTCATGAAAGAAAATAGGGAACTTTCTATGGAAAGTATTAAGAATAATGAGGATTTTGATAATATCAAAGATGATCCCCGTTTTGCCTCCCTTCTCAATGATTTTTTATATAATAAGTTGTTATATGGATTGATTTTTGAATAGGATGGGAAAAAATATATGAAAATAGCTTTGCATAATCATACGAGAGGGCTCCTCATATGGTCCGCATGGGATCGGGAATAATGATGTCCCCTTAGCATTTTGCTGCGAATATAGGGGCATTTTTCGTAAATGAAGAAGTCTTTGTTGTATTGCTTGAAAGTGACTTCACCAGCAAGCTCTCAGGGCATAAAAAAAGTCTTGCTCTCAAGTGTAAATCACCTGATTACAAGACTTTAAAAGTCGGGCTGGCCGGATTTGAACCGGCGACCCCTTGTCCCCCAGACAAGTACTCCGAACTTTTCATATAGCAGTATTTATCAATTCTTGCAAATATAACGATTTACTCAATTTTGTATTGAGTAACTTTAAGCACAATATAGCAGAATATAGCAATAAAATGAAGGGTTTTTGTTACAATTTAATGTCACAGCATAAAAATTGGTACATGTTATATAATCCCTTATTTATAAGAAAATCGATAGCGTACAATCAAGTTCGCAATTTTAATTATTGAAAGAAGCCATCGAATTCTCCAGAATGGTAATGCACAACTAAAACCATGGAGGAAGAAAACGATGGCTAAGGAAAATGATAATGGTAATCTGGAAAAAATGCTACTCCAATTCATTTCGGAACCGGATCCCATTTTCAGCTTATTGAAATGGCTACTGGAAAAGCTTATGGAAATAGAAGCGGCGAATAAAGTAGGAGCTCAAAAGGGGTCTCATTCTACGGGAAGATCCACCCATTTTTCTGGATATCGACCACGCCGATTTGATACTCGTCTTGGAACACTGTATCTCCTTGTCCCCAAGCTCAGAAAAGGCGGATATATTCCCTTCTTTGTAACAGAAAAGAAGAGATCCGAGCAAGCTCTGATTCAGGTTGTCCAGGAAGCATTTATCAACGGTGTTTCAACCAGAAAGATTGAGAAATTGGCTATGAGTCTGGGCATTGAAAATATTTCAGCCAGCCAGGTCTCTGAAATCAATAAGGGACTTGATGAACAGGTAGATGAATTCCGCTATCGATCTCTTGATTCAGAATATCCTGTCATCTGGGTTGATGCCCTCTATGAAAAGATCCGGTATAACGGAAGAGTGAGAAATATGGCTGTGATGGTTGTATCTGGTGTTAATTCACAAGGATTCAAAGAAATCCTTGCTGTTGAACCAATGCAGGAAGAATCAGAAAGCACTTATACCGAACTGTTCAGGTCTCTTAAAGCAAGAGGATTTAAAAATGCCTGGCTCTGTGTCTCTGATGCCCATCTGGGACTTCAAGCCGCCATAAGAAAGGAACTCATCGGTTGCTCCTGGCAACGCTGTAAAATCCATTTTATGAGGAACATCCTGTCCCATCTTCCTGCCAGGGATAAAGAAGCTGTTGCCGGCAGAATTAAGCAGATTTGGAATCAACCGAACTCCCAATCGGCCCGTGAATATGCATACCGAATTATAGAGGAATTTGAAGAACAATTTCCGAAGTCCATGACTTGTCTTGAAGACGGATTAGAAGACTCTCTTCAGTATTATGAATTCTCAGAAATAGACAGCCGGAAAACTGCTTCTACCAATCAACTGGAACGATTGAATCGGGAAATCCGTAGACGATCTCGTGTTGTGGGAATCTTTCCCAGTATTGACTCCTACCTTAGACTAGTCTGTTGTTACCTGATTGAATACTCAGAAGACTGGGCTTCGGGAAAACGGTATATCAGTGAGAAATCGATTGATGAACAAAGAATTAAATTAGGTCAGGCTGCCTAATGGGGAATTTTGATGGCTTCTTGAAAGGAAAGTTGCGAACATGGCTGGACACTATCTTCCCCGAACAAAGTACCAGAAGAGATTGTTAAAAGGATTATTGAGATCAGGAAGGAGCATTCCTCGTGGGGAGCGAAGAAGATTCGCTGGCGTTTGGACCAAGATGGAATTTATAATCGGATTCCCGCTCAATCAACCATTTCCATTATCCTTAAGCGAAATAATCTTATTCCGGAGAGAAAGCGTCATGTACGTGTAGAGAGGCGCTATCCTAAGTTTATAGCCAATGATTGTAATGAAATCTGGAGTGCTGATTACAAGGGAGAATTCAAAACCAAGGATAATAAATATTGCTACCCTTTGACTATCTGCGATACCTTCAGTCGCTACATCATTAAGATAAAAGGCCTCTCCCGGCCCAATTATGAGCAGTCTCAGCCAGTTTTTGAAACTGTCTTTAAAGAATATGGACTCCCTGAACAGTTGCATACCGACAATGGTTCCCCCTTTGCCAACGTCCGTGCCCTGGGGCGTTATACGCAATTCTCAGTCTGGCTGATGGAATTAGGAATCCTTCCCGTGTTCAGTGATCCTGCTTCCCCGCAGCAAAATGGAAAACATGAAAGGATGCACCGGATATTGAAAGCAGAAGCCTGTAAAGAGCCCGGAATCAGTCTTCGAAGTCAGCAGATAAAGTTTAACAAGTTTGCCAGGGAATACAATACAGAGCGACCTCATGAGTCTCTGGGGATGGTAACGCCTTCTTCAGTTTATGCGAGGTCCAAACGTCCTTATCCTAAGAAAATAGAGCCTTGGGTCTATCCTGCAGAGTATAAAGTAAGGAATATCTGCAAGAATGGAATTATTAGGGTAGGTAAGGATGACCGTATCTTTGTGGGTACAGCTTTCAAGGAAAAACAACTTGGTTTTGAAGATATTGGAGAAGGGATTTACAGGGTTTGGTTTAGAGAATTTCTGCTTGGCTATTTAAATGAACATGAGCTCAAAATCTATGATATACTAGAATATGATTACATCAAAAGGGTGTAAGTGAAGTGGGTAGATATTTGAACACTATGTGATGTTCAATACATCAGGGTACATACGAGATATCTACAAAAATACTTGATTAATAGTTTTTTAGTACAGTGTAAGATTTTATGTCGATTTAAAAAAATTCACTTAGATGAAAGTACGTAATGTAGATGAAATAGAAAATGAATTCTTTAAAAGATAAATTTGCGATGTAATATTTAAAGAAAAATGCTATAATTTCTCTAAAATAAAAATAAGAAGAAATTTGAGTAAGAATATAAGGCAACATTTTGAAAAGAAATATTATTACAGTCATTAAAATATTATCATTTATTATAGTATGGTCAGTTTTTGTTGTAATTATGCCAGAAATGCCAACAAAAAACTCTGCAATTATAAGATTGTGGTATGAAATATTCCCACTTTTTTCGACAATTGTAATTACGGTAATTTTCTTAATAATTATTGAAAGAAATAAGCTACATGTAGTAATTTTTAATAATTTTATTAAGAATGTTAGTTTAGGTATAATTGTAGGAATAGTATGGTTAGCAATACCATTTTTTATATTATTAGTCACGAATAATATTAACTATGCTAGTAAAATAAATATTGATTATTTTGCTATATGGGTTCTTGCATGTTTTATAAATGTTGTAATGCAAGAACTGTTGGTAAGAGGTTATATCTACCAAATATTAAAAACTCAATATAATTGGATAATTGCTATTATTGTCACAACATTAATATTTACCGCTTTGCATGGAGGAGCAATTAATGCAGGTGTTATACCAATATTAAATGTTATAACTATGAGTGTGATGGCAACATTGTTGATGGAATTAACCGGTACATTATCAGCAACAATTGTAAGTCATTTTGTTTGGAATTTTATAGGCTCAATAATTTTAGGACAAGTAAGCTTAGCAGACGATTATCCAAAAATGATAAAATTTACATCAAAAAATAATATTTTGACTGGTTGGGATTATGGGCTAGAAGGTAGTTTATTAGTGACAATAATGAATGTAATCTTGATTATGATTTTTTCTATGGCTATTTATAAGAAAAACAGATAAAACATTAATAGTTAAAGAGATAATAGCGATTAATAAAAAAATGAAAGAAAATCCCAATGGAAGTGAAGCTTGAGGTATCGTAACAACAGAAGAAGTCAATAATAGAGGAAATGAAGAATAAGAAAAGAGTTCTTGATAACAAAGTTTTGCAGCAGTCTTGGCTATGTCACGATTTTTGCAAAGCAAAAATAGCGCCAAATACGCCAAGCAGCTGAAAACGGCGTTATATAGTTAACGGAATGAAAAAGATAATTTTGATCGAGTAAGGAGATGAATAATGGAACTAGAAAGAGATACACTTACTAGACTAATTCAGTACTTAAAAGATCATGGCTATCCTGAAGATAGTTTTGCTGTAGAGTATCAAGTCGGTCGCTATCGAGCAGATTTGGTTATTATCGATCCAAAAACTAAAATACCTCTTATAATATTTGAAATTAAATCTCAGAAAAATAAAAACACTATTGATTTCGGAAAGAATCAACTCACAAAGTTGTCCTCAAACATTAAAGGTGATATACCACTTTACCTAGTCTTTCCAAAAAATGAAGAACCATACTTTGAAATAGAGAAAATTGTCATTAAAGATGACAATATTGCAATTGAGAAAGATGTCCCAATAACATCTCTGCAATATAAATATCAACGTAATTCGAGGATATCTGAAAAAACGAATGAAAAAGAAAATGATAAAGTAGAAGCAATAGATAAATTATCAATAGTATGTTGGATTCTAGGATCATTTGTTTTAATTCTGGCAATTGTTAATAAATTTACTCAATTCAATCTTGAAGCTACAGACATTAGTTTATTAGGTGTATCAATTGGACTTTTCATAATTCCATTTGCCAGCAAGATAAAAATTCTTGGCATGGAGTTTGAAAGGTTAAAAAAGGATAAGAATGAATAATGATATTAACAAAAAATGATTATTATGATTTAGAAAAATTTTTTCTTGAATATAAAAGTAATGAATATTATTACATGGATATAGATCCTATTAACTATTTTGGAGAAAAACCATATTTACTTTTCCCAAGTCATTTCTGCGAATGTAGAAAGCTTCTCTTTGACGAATATTTATGGAATATAGAATATGATTGGGAAAAAGATGATGATAATACAATTTTTGAAGAGACTAAAACATATAAGAAGATTAAGAAGGCAATTATTGATAGTGTCCAGCCATGTTCGCAACTTTCCTTTCAAGAAGCCATCAAAATTCCCCATTAGGCAGCCTGACCTAATTTAATTCTTTGTTCATCAATCGATTTCTCACTGATATACCGTTTTCCCGAAGCCCAGTCTTCTGAGTATTCAATCAGGTAACAACAGACTAGTCTAAGGTAGGAGTCAATACTGGGAAAGATTCCCACAACACGAGATCGTCTACGGATTTCCCGATTCAATCGTTCCAGTTGATTGGTAGAAGCAGTTTTCCGGCTGTCTATTTCTGAGAATTCATAATACTGAAGAGAGTCTTCTAATCCGTCTTCAAGACAAGTCATGGACTTCGGAAATTGTTCTTCAAATTCCTCTATAATTCGGTATGCATATTCACGGGCCGATTGGGAGTTCGGTTGATTCCAAATCTGCTTAATTCTGCCGGCAACAGCTTCTTTATCCCTGGCAGGAAGATGGGACAGGATGTTCCTCATAAAATGGATTTTACAGCGTTGCCAGGAGCAACCGATGAGTTCCTTTCTTATGGCGGCTTGAAGTCCCAGATGGGCATCAGAGACACAGAGCCAGGCATTTTTAAATCCTCTTGCTTTAAGAGACCTGAACAGTTCGGTATAAGTGCTTTCTGATTCTTCCTGCATTGGTTCAACAGCAAGGATTTCTTTGAATCCTTGTGAATTAACACCAGATACAACCATCACAGCCATATTTCTCACTCTTCCGTTATACCGGATCTTTTCATAGAGGGCATCAACCCAGATGACAGGATATTCTGAATCAAGAGATCGATAGCGGAATTCATCTACCTGTTCATCAAGTCCCTTATTGATTTCAGAGACCTGGCTGGCTGAAATATTTTCAATGCCCAGACTCATAGCCAATTTCTCAATCTTTCTGGTTGAAACACCGTTGATAAATGCTTCCTGGACAACCTGAATCAGAGCTTGCTCGGATCTCTTCTTTTCTGTTACAAAGAAGGGAATATATCCGCCTTTTCTGAGCTTGGGGACAAGGAGATACAGTGTTCCAAGACGAGTATCAAATCGGCGTGGTCGATATCCAGAAAAATGGGTGGATCTTCCCGTAGAATGAGACCCCTTTTGAGCTCCTACTTTATTCGCCGCTTCTATTTCCATAAGCTTTTCCAGTAGCCATTTCAATAAGCTGAAAATGGGATCCGGTTCCGAAATGAATTGGAGTAGCATTTTTTCCAGATTACCATTATCATTTTCCTTAGCCATCGTTTTCTTCCTCCATGGTTTTAGTTGTGCATTACCATTCTGGAGAATTCGATGGCTTCTTTCAATAATTAAAATTGCGAACTTGATTGTACGCTATCCAATTATTGATACAGATATTTTTATAGAATCAATAGGTGTATCAGAAAAAAAAGATTTTATGAATCGTGATATTGAGTATGCATTCCAAAATTCAAGAACCGGTTCATGGTATTGGCTCGATGGTATTCAAAATGATGAATTACTTCTTCATGGATATGATTCTAGAAGAATTGAACTTGAAGAAATTCTATCATCAATATCAAAGAATATTAAAAATCCAGATTCTAATGCTAACTCAATTATTTATCCAAGATCTTATATTGATCTAAATTATCGAATTATTAATAATTACAAGGAATGTACCGAAAAAACACTTTTAGATCTCCATAACGGAAAGAAATCACTATTAGATCTAAATCCATTTGAGTTTGAAGATATTATCGCAGAACTATTAGAAAATATTGGTCTAGAAATTTTCAAAACACCCAAAACAAATGATGGAGGCAGAGATCTAGTAGCTAGAGGAGAAATTGCTCCAGGATTTCCAGTCAATATTGCAGTTGAAGTGAAAAGAAAACCTATCGTTAATATTGGTGATTTAAGAAGTGCATTATATGCAAATAGAAATTTTCCGAAACTTATGTTTGTAACTGCTGGTCAATTTTCTGCTGGTATATATAAAAGCAGAGAATTAGAAGAAAATTTTTATAGGTTAGATCTAAGAGATGGAATAGCAATTTCTCAATTAATTAGTGGGTACTTTGGAGATAAAAAATAACTATATAACAATGAATTGAAGTTGAATTTCCTATGTCATAAATCCTGCTTTTCTGCTGCGCAGGCAGGATTTTCGCCATTTACGGAAATCAACTTAATTCGGCGTTCTAAAGACAAAAAATCATTATCGAAGAGATAAAAGAAGTAAGACAGATAGTAGAAATCATTTTGACCTGATCGAATGATGATGGAGTTTGGAAATGAGTGTCATCGTTGAGAAAGAATATATAAAAGAAATTCCAATTATAAAAGTATTTAATTCACACTCTATTAAACCATTACCAGTAATTCTTATGTTACATGGAGCAACCGGGAGAAAAGAGGATAATCTAGATAGAGCAAAGTGGTTTGCGAATGAAGGTTTTTTTATTGTATTGTTCGATGCTTATGAGCATGGAGAATTAAAGTCAAATAACAGAAACGAGATTGAAGATATTGAAAAAATATTTAAATTATATTTAGAAACATCTAAATATATAACAACTATAATAAATTATTTTATGACACAAAATAGTATTGGTGATTTTAGAAAAGTAGGATTAATTGGTTTTTCAATGGGAGCACATACTGTTTACTATCATATTTTAAAAGAACGACATAGTAATATAAAAATTGCTATAGCAGTGATAGGTTCACCGGTATGGCGAAGTTTTGTAAAACGTTTTGTTTCTATGATTATAAATCTAAAAACATCTTATAATGATATTATTATCAAAGAAAAAGAAGAAAAAATTTCAGAAATCCAACCAATAAAGTTTATCGATAATATTCAGGAATTACCATTAATAATGCTCAATGGTGAGTTAGATGATAAAATACCAATACAAGAAATTGAAGATTCATATAATAAATTGAAACTGAGATATAGAGAAAAAAGTAAAATTGAGTATATAAAATATAAAAACACAGGTCATAAAGTTACAGATAATATGATAGAAACTGCATTGAATAGGTTTAAAAAGTATTTATTTATATAGTGATATTGAATTAAAGATTTACCATAGCTGTGGAGCAATGGCATGATAAATGCTTTAGAACAAGCTTTTGAAGTTGTCAAATCTTTTTGTCATGTAAATTGCTTTTCGCAATTTACACGCCAAACCCTACGGGTCAGCTTTGCAACTTAAAAGGGCGTTAGCCAGACAGTAAAAGGAAGGGTGAAATTAATGATGAATGAGGATATAATTCTAATTCCCAATTTTCCATTCTCGAAAAAATATATTGATCAAATTATTTCAATCCTAAATTATCATGATCCATTTGTAATATTAGCAATTGATGACGAAGCAAAAAAATACTCTATTTTTCATAACGCCTACACAAAAGATGTATTAGAATATAATTTTATTGCTCATATCGATCGAAATATAATTACCTATGCTTTTCAATTCATAAAATCTGAAAACAGAACGATCAAACAACAACAACTTGCTCTATCTTGTTTTCTATACTTAAATTTGCTTGAAGCAAAATATGAATTATCTCAACCTGTATTAGAATTATTACATAGTACAGAGAATGCTAATAGAACGAAAAATGAAATTATATCATGGAATCAATTTATCGATTTTCTGCACTCGGATAATATTAAGTATATTCTTGATTTCATTTTTGAAGGTATAAATAAATTACCTAAATTAAGTGAAATAACAGATAAAGAAAAGCTACAAATTAAGCAATTAGATATTTCTGATATTGAACCGCCCATAAGTTGGTATTCTGCCTATATTCATTTATTGAAACTATCAATTATTCAAAAAGAGAATAAAGGATCAATCGAAAGTATAAGTGAATATTTTAATTGGATAATTACAGAATATAAATCTGATGCTTCTTGTATATATTTTTCGTTTATATTCTTCTCGAATAAACATGAATATAAAAAAATATATAATGAGAAAACTAGAATTATGAATTTGGCTTGGGATCTTTCACACGTTACAAATTGGTTTCGAGATTCTATTAAACATATAAATGATGAAAAGATTATTGATATTCTTGTTACTCATGATGGAATGTTGAAGGATATTGCAAATCTCTTATCAGAAGAGTGTAAAATATCAGCAAATGCAGGACGAAAGAAATGTAAATTTTTGGAATTATACTATTCAAGAAATGATGTAGATAGAATAAATGAATTGTATAATTCCTATGTAAATAATTTAAAATCTGACAATCGAACCCCAAAAACCATTAATGATATTGAACAAAAGAAAGGTATAATTGCAGATTTAGAATTAGAGTTATTTGGATAATTTATTGGCTGGCTAACAAGCTTTTGAAGTTGTCAAATCTTGTTGTCATGTAAATTGCTATTCGCAATTTACACGCCAACCCCTTCGGGACAGCTTTGCAACTTAAAAGGGCGTTATACGAATTCTTGAATAATATACGAACATATTCTAATGAAAAAAAGATAAAAAAAATTCCAAGAAAGAAAAATGAAAAAATAAGATAAAAACAAAGAATAGAAGAAAAAAAAGGCAAGAATCATTGACTTACACAATCCAATGTGTGAAAATGTAAATATAAAGGAGCAAATATCTATGGCAACGAATTTAGCAATTGAAGATGAGCTTCTAATCGAAGCTCAAAAAATAGCAGGATTTAGAACAAAAAAAGAAACTGTAAATTCTGCCCTAAAAGAATTTATTGAAAGAAGAAAACAGATTGAAATAGTCGATCTATTTGGATCAATAGACTATGAAGAAGATTATGATTATAAATCTGAACGAAATAGAAAATGAATATATTAGTTGATACTTCAGTTTGGTCCCTTGCATTTAGGAAAAAGACTTTAACAAATGAAGAAAATAAAATAGTCAATGAATTAAAAGAATTAATATTTGAGAAAAGAGTTCAAATCATAGGCCCAATTCGTCAAGAATTATTGTCCGGGATTAAAAATCCTATGACTTTTGAAATATTGAAAAATAAAATGCATGCTTTTGAAGATGAAATCCTAGAATCATATGATTATGAAAAAGCAGCAGAAATCAATAATTTATGTAGAAGTAAAGGAATTCAAGGTTCTCATATTGATTATTTGATAGCATCAGCAGCGATAAATAGAAATATTGCAATATTTACAACAGACAAAGATTTCAATAATTATTCTTCCGTAATAGAAATGAAACTTCATTCAATAAGAAAAGAAATAGAAGAATAAAGAAAGACCATTTAAAGAAAAAAAAGAAAATCGTATAACAATGAATTGGAGCCGAATTGCCTATGTCACATTTCTTGCTATTCGCAAGAAATCCGCCATGGACGGCAATCAGCTCAATTCGGCGTTCTATAGACTAGGGTATGTTCATTTATCATCCTTGTAAAATTGGTCTTTGACATGCATTCAGTTTTCTGCCTCCGGGTGGGAGAATAATTTTGGGCTTTAAACCCCAGTGGGAGAATCGCGTTGGAGAACTCAGGGCCCCCCCGGAGGGAGATCCTCTCTGGTTTTTTTTCATAGTATTCTGTGCTGTCTACGCGACCCTGGGGAAAGAATAGAAATATGGAATTTAACCCCAGGGATGAAGAATGTGGAACGAACCTCCGGTGGAAGATTATTTTTTGGTTTTTTTTCTTTGTATTTCCTTATACTGGGGGTATGATTAATTGCTTCAGCTGCAGCAAAGGGATGGGCAATAATGGTGTTATATTGAAAACAGTATAATTCTATTAAAGTTGTAGATTTGCTGTATTCAATACTACATTCGTCTGCTATCCATTTTAATGAAACCATTTTCGGAGATTAATATGAAACGTGTAATTATTATCTTATTTGTAAGTTTAATCTTATCAAATTTATTCTCAGAAGAAATTGTCACGTTAAATGATGGAAGAAAAATCATTGTCTATGATGATCATACCTGGATTGAATACTCAGATAATAATCTATCAATTGAAGATATAGTAAATAAAAATAAACAATATTTACGTTCAGATATTTCTGCTTCACAAGATGAGGTTTCAGTTGCTTGTGAGATGTATGAGCAAGGATGGACATATACAATGCCAAGACCGAAAAGTGCCAAAGCAGCTTGGGGTGTTTCAGATGGACGAACAACTTGGTATAACGGTTGGTGGTATAATTCAAAAACAAATTTATACTCGGATTCAACACCAGAAAAATCATCAAGTGGACTTTTCTTAGGAGATGGGCAAAATAGCTCACATACATGGCGTAATGGGGGGGCACCTAGACGACCAGATATTTTTATGTTCTTGCTCTCTAGCTCAGGTGGTCCACGCTTTTAGATAATTATCATAATGTTTGAGGTAAGCAATGATAACGCGAAAAAGAATCTTTAAGATAATTGAAAAAGCAGAGAATAATGATATCGCAAGCAAGATATTTGATATTTCCATTATCATCTTAATTGTACTAAATGTTTTTGCAATAATTTTACAATCATTCAAAGATATCGCAGATTCCTATTATGGCTTGTTTAGATTCTTTGAAATATTCTCGGTTATAATTTTTTCTATAGAAATTTTATTAAGAATAATTACTTGTGACTTAAAGTTCCCGGAAAAAAGATGGTTTCTTTCATTCATTAAATATTCTTTCTCATTCATGGCTATAATTGATCTGTTGGCTATTTTACCGTTTTATCTTCCTATCTTAATTCCGATTGATCTAAGGTTTTTAAGAGTATTACGATTAACGAGAATCCTTCGAATATTAAAAGTCAATCGATATAGTAAATCCTTAGATTTGATTGGAAAAGTATTATATAAAAAGAAATATGAATTATTAGTCACAATTTTCATAACATCAATTCTGTTATTGTTAGCTTCATCGATGATGTATTATTTAGAAAATGATGCCCAGCCTGATTCATTTCCCAATATCATCGCATCATTTTGGTGGGCAATTGCTACCCTTACGACTGTAGGATATGGTGATGTTTATCCCATTACTATTCTTGGTAAAATAACTAGCGGTATTATAGCATTGTTAGGAATTGGACTAGTTGCTCTGCCTACAGGTATAATAAGTTCTGGTTTCATGGAGATAATTTCAGAAGAAAAAGAAAAGGATAATGATTATAAGTATTGTCCTGATTGTGGACGAAGATTGGATTAATAGCTATAGAACAAAGTTTTGCTACTGTCAATTTTTCTGGCACGTATTTTGTTTTCACAAAATAAGCGCCAGCCCTTCGGGACAAAATTGCAGCAGAAAACGGCGTTATATGTATTAAGGAGTTTTAAGTGAACCCAATTGCAAGAAATGCGATGAATAAAACACTGTATAAATACTTAAGTGCAGAAAATGCTCTGAAAACATTAGAAACCCTTAAAATAAAAATAACAAAACCTAAAGAATTAAATGATCCATATGAAATAGTACCATCATTATCAAATGTCTCAGAAAAATTAAAAAAAATACTTATAGACCTTACAAGTGAGATGAAAAAAAGGACAGCAATTTACTGCCTGTCTGGAAATGAATTAAATAACTTAATGTGGGCACATTATGCGAACAATTATTCAGGTATTTGTATTGGATTTAATTCAAAATTGCTAGAAAAAATTAATTTATATGAAGTGATATATGATGTTAGTCGGCCGACAATCGATGAAAAAATCATTCAAAATAGAATAAGAGATGAAGCTATGAAGTACATTTTGAAATTAATGCTTACAAAAAGTTATAAATGGAAAGATGAAAAAGAATTTCGTTTTCTTTTTGATTTAGATGAAGAAGAAATCACAAGAACTATTATTTTAGAAAAGATTAATATTATATGTATTAATGAGATTATAATAGGACCTCGAATTAGTATAGACGATCTTAAAGAATTAAAATCCATATTAGAAAAACCAATTTTTTCCCATATAGAAGTTTATGGGCTAGAATTCTTTGATAATACTTCATATGAATTAAAAAAATATCAAATACTCCTAAATGATTTAATTAATTATAAAAATAAACTTGATATATAATAAAGAGGTTTTAGATATTATGAATAATCAAAGAAATACGTTGAAAAATCTTTTTTCTAGTCTAATTGGAGTAATACGCTCTTTATATAAATTGTATCCTTTTTTTGTTTTAACAATTTTAATTATTGGTTTTTATTTCACTTTAGGAATTTCAAGGACAAATGTATATACAGCATTTTCTATTGTTATCATTCTTTTTGTATCAATATTAATATATGCAAGTTCAAAAAGGTTCGGAGAAGCTTCATTATCATTAGCAGCTGGTATTTTATCTGTCTTTTCAATTAATTGGAATCCTAAATTATTTATTGCTTTTTCAATCACTTGGCTTTGCTTTGCATGCTTTTCTATCATGATTGCATCAATTAGGATTGCATCCGAGGTTGAAAATATTATGAGAATGACAGCAATAAAAATTGATTCTAATAATTACAAAAAGGTTGAAAAAAAATTAGAACAAATAAGGAAAAATAAAGCAAATTTGCTTGTTAGCCCAATCGAAGCATGCCGAGCTCAATTAATTCTTGCTTATAATAATATTCCAATTTCTTCTTTTTCTACAGCAATGAATAGAATTGAACAGCTAAAGGTAATTACAGGATTAGAATATAAAATATGCACAAACTTTGTAATTGATCTTTTGAATTTATCAAAAGAAATATTGATTTTTAATCAATGTTTTGACAAATTCTTTATTCTCATAAGAGATTCACCATATGTTCCAAATGAAATGTTTGTATTTATAAAAAGAACAAAATATTATGTTTTAAGCGGAGATTACACGTTGGATGAATATTTAAAAAAACTAAAAGATAAATTGATAAAAGGTTTTAATCTTGATGAACTAGAGAGAACATTAATGGATTAATGAATACATATAACAAAGTCTTGAAGCGGAATTAGCCACTTGTCACAGAAACTGCTTGCGCATTTTCTGCGCCAATTGTCTAATCAGCTTAAGACGACGTTATACGGATAAGGGGTAAATGTGGAATTAGAAATGGAAACAACAAATAGATTTATCGACTATTTAATAATGCATGGATATCCCGAATCAAGTATTGCGGTTGAATATGAAATAGGAAAAAACACTCGTGTAGATATAGCCATATTAGATACAAAGACTAATCTCCCAATTCAACTTTTTGAGCTAAAGTCGAGAAAAAACCAACAAATGATTGAAATGGGAAAGAGACAAATTTCTAAATATAAACAGTTATTAGGAAATAAAAATATTCCTACATATCTAGTCTTTCCTGAATCTATAAAGCCATATTTTTCAATTCTAGATATTAGTGATACAGAAAATGAAAATACAATGTCTTCATTAAATTATAAAGGTCAAAAGAATTCCCGAATTGCTGAAGAAGTAAGAGAGATAAAGCATAAAAAAGAGCGGACTATAGATAATTTTAAAATTATATGTTGGATTCTAGCAGTAATTGTTTTATTTATAGCGTTATTAAATAAATATTGTTCTTTTAATATTTCTGCAATTGATTTAACATTGCTTGGTTTAATTATTGGTTTAGTATTGATTCCCTTTGCAAGTAAACTAAAAATACTGGGAGTTGAATTTGAAAGACTAACTGAAACAGAAATTAAAGGTTAGAATGAAAGAAAAAACTTGTTTTATAATAATGCCTATTACAACTCCAGAGATAGTGTCCAGCCATGTTCGCAACTTTCCTTTCAAGAAGCCATCAAAATTCCCCATTAGGCAGCCTGACCTAATTTAATTCTTTGTTCATCAATCGATTTCTCACTGATATACCGTTTTCCCGAAGCCCAGTCTTCTGAGTATTCAATCAGGTAACAACAGACTAGTCTAAGGTAGGAGTCAATACTGGGAAAGATTCCCACAACACGAGATCGTCTACGGATTTCCCGATTCAATCGTTCCAGTTGATTGGTAGAAGCAGTTTTCCGGCTGTCTATTTCTGAGAATTCATAATACTGAAGAGAGTCTTCTAATCCGTCTTCAAGACAAGTCATGGACTTCGGAAATTGTTCTTCAAATTCCTCTATAATTCGGTATGCATATTCACGGGCCGATTGGGAGTTCGGTTGATTCCAAATCTGCTTAATTCTGCCGGCAACAGCTTCTTTATCCCTGGCAGGAAGATGGGACAGGATGTTCCTCATAAAATGGATTTTACAGCGTTGCCAGGAGCAACCGATGAGTTCCTTTCTTATGGCGGCTTGAAGTCCCAGATGGGCATCAGAGACACAGAGCCAGGCATTTTTAAATCCTCTTGCTTTAAGAGACCTGAACAGTTCGGTATAAGTGCTTTCTGATTCTTCCTGCATTGGTTCAACAGCAAGGATTTCTTTGAATCCTTGTGAATTAACACCAGATACAACCATCACAGCCATATTTCTCACTCTTCCGTTATACCGGATCTTTTCATAGAGGGCATCAACCCAGATGACAGGATATTCTGAATCAAGAGATCGATAGCGGAATTCATCTACCTGTTCATCAAGTCCCTTATTGATTTCAGAGACCTGGCTGGCTGAAATATTTTCAATGCCCAGACTCATAGCCAATTTCTCAATCTTTCTGGTTGAAACACCGTTGATAAATGCTTCCTGGACAACCTGAATCAGAGCTTGCTCGGATCTCTTCTTTTCTGTTACAAAGAAGGGAATATATCCGCCTTTTCTGAGCTTGGGGACAAGGAGATACAGTGTTCCAAGACGAGTATCAAATCGGCGTGGTCGATATCCAGAAAAATGGGTGGATCTTCCCGTAGAATGAGACCCCTTTTGAGCTCCTACTTTATTCGCCGCTTCTATTTCCATAAGCTTTTCCAGTAGCCATTTCAATAAGCTGAAAATGGGATCCGGTTCCGAAATGAATTGGAGTAGCATTTTTTCCAGATTACCATTATCATTTTCCTTAGCCATCGTTTTCTTCCTCCATGGTTTTAGTTGTGCATTACCATTCTGGAGAATTCGATGGCTTCTTTCAATAATTAAAATTGCGAACTTGATTGTACGCTATCCATAAAGAGCCAGAGCATCCTTCAATGCTTCCATACAGAAATCGGCATCCAGCGTTGTTGAGAGCCTCCAGGAGAGCACTTTACGGCTATACACATCCAGGATAGCAACAAGGTAGGCAAATCCCGTTTCCAACTTCAGGTAGGTGATATCGGAAACCCAAACCTGGTTGGGATATCTGATCTTTTTCTTCCGCAGCAAGTAGGGATAGACAGGGTGTTCCTTGTTGGGGATTGATGTGTATTTCTTAGGGCTTAAGGCTTTTAAACCCAAATCATTCATCAAACGCCTCATCCGTTTCGCCGATGTATTTCTGAAGCCCTCATCGTTGTTGAATCACACATTATCCTGACCAAAACTTCCAGATTATTCTGGAATCCAAATTATTTTAACAGCTTCCCCGAAAGGGAAGCCATAAATCTTAGAACGGCAAACTTAACTGTCCGTCAAAATCCGCATCAGGATCAAGAGAAAGTTCATCCCACTCCTTCTCAAGTATCTCCTCAATTACCGGTACAGAGACCTTTCCATAATAGAGAGCTCTCTCACAGGCTGCCTCCATTCTCACCGGCGAGACCTTAAACGTCAGATCCAAAAACCGACTGACCTCTTCATATTTCTCATGGCACCACCTACCCCACAACATATAGGCTACCTGCCTGGTTTTCTCCATGAAAAGATAAGTTTCAGGAGGAGTAAAGCGAAAAAAAGTTTTCCCATTATCCATACGGCTTCCTCCTGTTAGATGATTTCGGTCTGAGCGATGCGAACATGTTCCGCGGAAACGAGCTGACTTTTTTCTTTCGCCGCCGCCATCATAGCTCCCCTGGCGATGGTGTTAGCCCGTCTTAGAAGTCCTCCCGATGTTTGATGGATAGCAAGAATGGCTTCATCTGCGAATAGGGGCTTCTCCATCCCGGCCAGATGAAGATGATGTTCCAGGTATCCTTTCATATGCTTCAGATTCAGACTGTCCAAATGGGAGCGCCCCACGATACGCGATGCCAGGGGTTTGGCGGAAATAGCCATGAGTTTGTCTATGAGCCCGTCCTGCCCGCAGAGAATTATGGGCATAATCGGGTTTGAATCAAAATCAAACTGACAGAGAGTATGAAGCTGGTTGAAGACCTTGGACTTAAGAAGATGGGCTTCATCTATAACGAGAATGGGGACTTTTTTCTTTGAAGCAATGTCTTTTATGATATCCCGGACATTTTTCATCGCGATAGCCAGCTGAAATGAACGGTACTCCTCCCCAAACTCCATAAGAAACTGCCGTAAAAGCTCCATCATACTGCCCGATGTAGCGACCAGCGAGATAATCTTGTACTTCCCCGGGTGGAACTTACTACACGCCAATCTCAGAGATGTGGATTTCCCGGATCCTACTTCCCCAGTGATGAGAGAGATAGCTCCCAGCTTTACGGCGTATTCAAATCTGTCCAAAAGGGGCGGTAGTCCAGGCAGCATATAGAGATCATCCAATTTGATTTTCTGAGAATAGGGCTCCTGTGTTAATCCGTAAAAATGCTTTATATCAATCATCGTTTTCTTCCTCCGAGAATAGTTGTCCGCCGCTATAGGGATTGGAATTCAGATCAGCTTGAATCTCTGAACGTTTGACCTGGCTATTGATATGCACGTCCATAGGTTTAAGAAATCCTCTGGATTTATCGGCAATAAAGATTTCTACCCGGCTCATATCCGATTCATCGTAAGAGAGGTAGACCTTCTGCCCTGCCAGACCGATGGGTGCCTGGTATAGTTTTCCCTCGATACTGACCGATCTGTCATTGGTTACCGTTCTGAGCAGTCTCTTACGAAAATAATCATTCAGATTCTCCGGAGCCGATCGAAGAAGGGTTAGTGATTTCAAATAACGGTCCAGAGGTTTCTCCCGGATTGAAGAGTGTTTCCTAATATGATAATTCTCATCAATGAAAGCAGCGAGATGCCCGTTCAATTCCTCCAATGTCAGTTCTTCCGGAAGGGCTTGAAGAACCTCCATCCTGACCGTCCTGTTAAATCTTTCGATTTTCCCTTTCCCTTGAGGGCGGTAGGGCTTCGCATACGTCAGAACAATCCCCAGAGAAGCGCAACCGTATTGAAGCTTATGGGATTTGAAATAAGCGCCGTTGTCCGTGTAGAGTTTACGGGGAAGGCCACGCTTAACCAGGGCTTTCTTCATACAGTCGATAAAATTGTCCACATTCTCCCGTAGATAGAACTGGGCATGGGGAATAAGACGGGAATGATCGTCGATGATGGCGAACATATAGGATTTTCTACGGCGGCCCTCATGAATGACATAAGGACCGTGCATACAGTCCGATTGCCAGAGGTCATTGGGAAACTCCACTTCGAACTTCAACATATCTTCCTTCTGCTTCCTCTCCTTACCCAGTCCATGTTTTTTCAGAATTCTATAGATGGATTGGGAGGAGGCGTTGAAGTCGGGAGGAAGTACATTTCTTTGCCGGGCCAGCCTCATCAAGACGGGAACGGATGCCTTCATAAAATCCTTTCTCAGATTAATGAAGGCCAGTTCTGTTTCCCTGTCCATAATGCGGCATCCGCCCTGGTCCCCCCGGCTTTTGGGATGCAGACTCTCTATTTGCCGACCGCTGGATTCATACTTTCTGAGCCAACTGAGGATAGTCGCGCGGCTGATATAGGTACGGGTGGAAAAAGGGATATTCCACTCCCTAGCCGTCAATTTATCAAGGACATCCCTTTGCATACCCCAATCTTCTCTGCTCAGATCCAGTAAAGGATAGATCACAGAAAACCGGAAGGCGGCTACTTTTTCTCGTTCTTCTTTGGTCATAAAACCTCCTAAAACGTTTTATTTCCATTTAAGGCGGTATTTTATTAGTTGTCACTGCAAAGCTAAGGTAGGTCATGCAGAGAGCTACCGATTTCACATCATGATTTATCGAATGTGAGGGGAAGCAGAACCGATTCTGAACGCTGTCTGAAAGGAAAAGGGAGAGATCAAAATTCAGTCCCTGAATAGCAGCTTGTTTCATCAGTCCCCGATACCAGTATTGCTGCCTTTGACGGCTGAAGGATGTGAACCAGGTATGGGATTCTAACTTATGAGAAAGGCTTCGATAAATTTCTGTAGCGGTTGATTGAAACCTGGGGAAATATGCAACAGGCCTGGCCGTATGTACCGCTCCGCACTCGGGACAGCGGAATCTTTTGAGGTAGAGTCCTTCCGGAAATTCGTCGAAATAACGCAGTACATAACCATGCCCCCAGATCCTGAAACTTTGGCAGGAAGGACATCTTCTTGGTTTCCTCCAGACATAATTCTTATGTTTCTCTTTAAGGACAGCCAAATCCGTCCGAAAATAAATTATGATTTATGGGTTGGGATAGCCGTTCTTGCAGGAACAATAGGCTATCCCTTTTTTATCGATAATTTATTTTGTGAAAATGAAGTATAAAAATATTTTATTGTGGAATATTGATAGAATAATCTGATAGATTAATGTTGGATTCTACAATCGTAGAGTTCTCGCCACATTCTACGGTATCCATAAAAGGGAATCTCAAGAAACTTCTTTTTCAATGCGATCTTTTCTTCAACATCCTCCCTTCTTTCTGGTGATAGAGCAACCCCTTTGTCTGTAAAATCAAAAAAGTTAATCAGTCTCCATATTTAAATACCGCTTACCTGTGAACCATTGTTCATCTATTTCCATTAACAGAGCGGAAACCAATCTATCGACAGATTCCTTATTTGGAAATATCATAGCCACCTTCGTTCTTCTTTTAATTTCCCTCATCTGACGTTCTGCCAGATTTGAAGTCCTTAACCTTCTCCAATGTGACTTTGGCATTTTAAAGATCGTGAGTGCTTCAGGAACATTCTGATCCATCCAACTGCTTAGTTCTGGCGCAGTTTTCTCATACTTCTTCACCGCCATAGAAAGAAAACGGTTAGCCTCCTCTCCATTGGGAGCGTTAAAAATGGTTCTTATATCCTCCGCGACCTCTTTATCCATACTTTTCTTTGGCACATGATGTCCCGCATTCTGTTGCAGATGGAACTGGCACCGCTGCCAGGGAACTGTTGGAAAAACCGATTCTATTGCTGATCTCAGGCCGCTATGAGCATCGGAAGTTATCATCTTCACGCCATGGAGCCCCCGATCTACCAGACCGGAAAGAAAACCTCTCCAGTGTACATCGGCCTCACTGAGTTCTGTAGAAATACCCAATACTCGTCTCATCCCATTATTATCAACACCATAGGCAATTAGAACGGCTGCAGAAACAACAGTTCTATTCACTCGAGCCTTCTCATAAGTGGCGTCAACGACAAGATAAGGAAAAGCTCCCAGAGGACGATTACGCCATTTGGTGATCTCTTCATCAAGGAGAGCTGCCGCTTCTGAAACCTGGGATTGGGAAACTTCGAAGCCGCAGAGCTGTTCTACAATTTTGGTTACTCTGCGAGTTGATACCCCCTGGATATACATCTGAGCTATTGCCATTTTCAACGCCCTTTCGCTGCGGCACCCTTTTTCAATGCTGCCAGGATAGAATTCCATCCCACGGACCTGCGGAATCTCGATAGGGATCTCACCTACACGAGTTCGAATCTTCCTGCTTTTGTACCCGTTTCTATGGCCAATGCGATCGTCATTCCGTTCATAATGACTGGCTTGGATTGCCTTCTCTTGCTCTAACCGCATAGATAAATTCATTATTGAACTTATGACCTTTGTTAATCCTTCTCTATTATCTGCCTGGAGGTCTTCAATCATTTGATCGAAAACGGTATAGTAATCCTCGTTAGTCATGATGCCTTCTTTTGTTTTTGGTCGAACTAATCGAAGACTGATTGGCTAACTTTTTCAAGCCCCCTTTATTTCTAATTTACAGACACTATTGTACACTATCTATCTGGTTTAGGATTATAGTAATAAGAAGATCTGCTGATCTTCAGTAATTGGCATTGCCGAGATAGCGATATTTTCGGCTCATTCGGATCTAGGGTTCGTACTCCTTTCCATGCAGTTGTTTGTACTTTTTTTTTAACCACTCGTTTTCGTATTTCTCTTTGCCAAGCTGCTTATAGAGCTCCTGTTCCCTTTTCTTCATTTCCTCCATCTCTTTATCCTTTTTATTTTTCCGGACGAAGAGAGAACTGGCATTTTCCAGGAGCTGCTTTTTCCAGGCACTGATCTGATTAGGATGAACTTCATATTCTTCAGCCAGTTCCTGTAAGGTCTTTTCTTCCTTGATCGCTTCCAGAGCTACCTTTGCCTTAAACTCATCATCAAATTTTCTTCTCATGCTATTCCTCGCTTTCTATGATATCATAAAGCAAGGATTACACCTTAATTTTAAATCAGAATTGTCTGAATCTTGGGCTCATCATACTCAGGGAAGCAAAGCTTCAGTAAGCTCTGTAGGGATTTCAACATTGCCCGTACCACCGGCTATCATTATGTTGAGAAATACAAGAAATGGGGAATGGAAGGGCTGGCCAATCGCTCTACCAGGCCCCATACCTCGCCGACGCAAACTCCCCAGCAAATAGTCGATAGAATCATCCAATTAAGAACAACAGGCCATACGAAAGGCTGGGGAGGGAAGAAGATTCTCTGGCAGCTTGAGCAGGATGGAGTGTATAAAGATTTGCCTGCCGTTTCTACCATAAATCTCATCCTCCGACGAAACGATCTTATACCGGAAAGGAAAAAAAGAAGTCGGGTGGAACCACGAAGACCGATCTTCGATCCCCATGAACCTAATGAAGTCTGGAGTGCCGATTTTAAGGGTCAGTTCAGATTGAAGAATGGAGAGGTCTGTTATCCCTTGACCATATGCGATAGCAAAACACGAATGATACTTGCGATAAAAGGACTCCGTAAACCCGATTTTGAGGGAACTAGAGCTGCTTTCAGACGTGTATTCAAAGAGTATGGACTTCCCAAGCAGTTGCATACAGACAATGGAACACCCTTTGGAAACATCAGAGCAATAGGTCGTTTGACCAGGTTTGGAGTCTGGCTCATGGATCTTGGAATAGAGCCGATTTTCTCTGATCCGGGTCACCCAGAACAGAACGGAAGGCATGAGAGAATGCATCGGGATCTTAAGTCTGCCGCCTGTCGTAATCCCAGTAAGAACCTTCAATCGCAGCAGGTCCGGTTTAATAACTTCAAGAAGAATTACAACGAGAATCGTCCCCATGAATCCTTGAATATGAGCACTCCCGCTCAGGTGTTTAGCAAATCTAAGATAACTTACAAGGATAAAATTGATGAATGGCTTTATGCCAAAACCTATATGGTAAAGTATATTTGTGGTAACGGAATCATCCGGGTTGGTAAGGATGGAGCTATCTTTGTCAGATCGGCTTTGAAAGGGAAAAAAGTTGGATTGGAACCGCTGGGGAATGAAATTTACAGACTCTATTACCGTGATTTTCTTTTGAGATATATAGATTGGAATAATTATAAGGCGTATGATATTAATGACAGAAGCTATGGATCAGAACTGTATACCAAGTCCTAATCTATCTGTAGGGGAAGTCTCGTTTGCACAGGAAGAAAAACTTTAATTAATTCGTATTTTTCATGAAGAAATTATTATAATGGACTAAGCAGAGATGGACAACAATCAACTTGATTTTTCATACTATAAAAAAAAATGTACGTTGACAAAACAATAAATTTAATTTAAATAGATATTGATATCTATTGATTTAGAAGTTAATAATATATTCCATGAAAACAATCCTTTATTAATTTCATTTAGACAATCTGAAGATATTTTTATTCTCTAATTAATCAATGAAAAACATTGATAATATAGTTTTAAGGAGCTTTTTCAATGCTTTTAGAAAAGGTGCATGTAATATTGTCTAAATTAAAAAGTTTAAATTTCTTAATAGTTATTCTGGTTTCATTTTTTATTTTAAATTTCTCAATTTATGGAGATACAAAATTTATTAGAGGATTTAAATTGCTTGGTCCACTGTATGAGGATCAAAATAGTGATATAATTTATATATCCGATCAGAAATATGATGATGGTGAAGTTATTAAGGACTCATTTAAATTTTCATATGCTTATCCCGAAGATGATTGGTGGGAGAATTATTGTTATTTAGTTTATAAAGATAATGATGAAGATGGAAAATTTAATGGAGTAGTAGACGTATTTGGATTAGTCGGTAATAAACCTTCAATTGTATTGAAAGATGAAATAGCAAAGAGTCCAGATGAAGTTATCAGTTTAGTTTCTGTTGATGGTAGTATATGGTATAACCGTAAACTACGAAATAGAGGTAGAAATCACTCTGCTTCATTAAGTTTGGCAGATTTTAATAAGCAGAATAATAAAGATAATATTTCAATTATTTTTGCAACATATAAATGTACTAGGGATAGTGAACTAAATTATATTTCTGATTATGGTTTTTGCTATCAAATCCTTTTTGATGGTGAGTCAGAACTTAAACCCATTCCGAAAATGATATACGATTATAAACCTCCAGTTATATCAAATGTATCTTTTTATGATCTAGAAGGACATAATGATAATTCAATTGATAGAGTTTATGCCACAAATAAAAACATGAAGTTGCAATGGACTGCTGAAGATAGTTATGTTCCAGTTGTCGATTTTACGGTTCAATATAAAACCATAGGTTCTACTAATTGGAATTCTCTCAATACCATTGAAGATTTTATAACTGGATTATGTAAGGTAACTTGTGGATGTGCAATTAACTTGGATAATTTACCTGATATAGTTGATGCCGGTGGTGCAGAATTTAAGATAACCGCTTTTGATTATTTTGGTAATAAATCTTCATCTATAACTGATGTTATGTATATTGATAAGACTTGGCCAATTATAAGTGAAGAAAATCATAATAATAATTATTCAATCTCTGGTAATCCTCATGACTTACGATTTAAAACGAATCGTTATTTTACCGTTGTCGATAATGAGAGCGGAATTATAAATGTTCAATGCACACTTGATTATGAAGATGTACAATTATCAGATGTTGTATATGAACCAACTGAAGTAAACGGGAATAAGTATAAGTTTACTTATGATAATTTAGTTCCTAATAAGACCTTTAAATTGAAAATTGAGGCAATAGACAATTATGGAAACGATTCCGTTTATATCACAAATGTATTTGGAGTACCGACTGTACCATATATTTCTAGTAGTACATTGTCATGGAACGGAGAAAAATTTATTTTGAGTGGAAATATCCTTTCAAGCGATAAAGGAGAAGAATTAATTGACAGGTTGTCACTTCGTTCAAAGAACAGTCAGAATATAATTTATACATTTCCTAAGGATGATGATGGGCACTTCACTAATGATAGCTTTTCAATCCCTATTTCTTTTGATATATCATCCTATTTGCATGGTTTTTTTGAATTTGATTTAGCCACTACAGTGAATTCAATAAATAAAACATTTATCGATTCATATCAAACTGATGGTCCAATTCCCAATCGTACCCCAGATAAGAATTCCGATAATATTTCTTCACTCATTTTTAATAATACAGATAAAGATCTGATTTATTATTCTATCGATAATAATCCAGATTTATATAGTACCCGCTGGCAATTATCTAATGAAGGAGTTAAAGCAAAATACTTAAGTCTTGGAACTGAATTATTTCAAGATATGTTTATCAACCCTGATAGTCTGTGCTTTGAAGCATTCCATGATCTAGATGGTGATGAAGTAAATTTCACTCTTGTTTCAGATTGGCAAGGAAATGAGACAGAACCTTTTGCACTAGGAATTATAACAGAAACGAATGAGTCAGATTTCTCAAAATCATATCTTCTCCCTCTTCGTTTTTATATGGATACAACATCTCCTCAGTTTAGTGATGTGTTAATCGAAGGAGATGATTTGTATGTCTCAAATCAACAACCTGAAAGTATTACTCTTAAGGGTGTTCAGGAAAACTTATCTGGGATACGTCAGATACACTGTTCTCTTTTCTGCGATAATATTTCTTTAGAAGAGGCTGTAATCACAACGAATATCGCTTTGAATGAGAATAATATTTCATTTCCTTGGCCTTTTAGTCATTCCTTCCCTGAAACAGTTGAGAAAGAATTTACGCTCCGGTGTTCCATTATGGACGGAGTTGGTCTTTATTCTAATCCCCGTGAAACTGCTTTTATCATAGATAGAAATATCCCTGATATATCCCAATTGGATAGGACAATATCAGTTGATTCAAACAAATTAATTTATGCTATCTATGATTTAGTAGATAATTCAATTTCCATTGATTACTCTAGGTCTATAGATGTTTCGGATCATTTCGGCCTAAATTCTTGCTTAATTTCTCCAAATTTTTCTTATGATGAGAATTCAGATATTCAATCGGTAACCCAGATTGTTAATGAAGACACCATAAAAATTATATTATCCGAAAATTATATTGCTAATAATGCGATACCTCTTAACTTGCTTTTTAAAGATGAATCAGGAAACGAAATCTCTGATACATTCTTTGTTTATACTCCTGCAGAAGTTATCTTAGATGATATTAGAGTGTTGAGAACTATTAGCCAGAAATATTCAGCTTTTGATAGTTCTAAGGGTATACACCTTTTTCTCGAGAGGAATCCCGAAAAGAATCTAGTAAATTGGTCTTCTTTAGAGATTCAGAGAAGGTCCAGAGATGGAGTTTGGTTCAATCCTTTTAGCGATAGGTTAAACCCTAAGTACGGTTATTCCGATCGAACAGTTGATAGTCATGGAGAATACCAATATAAGCTTGCCCCCGTAAATGCTTCAGGATATGTTAATACAGAAGGTAGTTTAATTATCCCTGATGATGAAAGTAATAATTTATATTATAAAGTCGGTAACTATATTCCCCTGACGGAGATTGTCGAAAACAGCTATACTTCCCGATTGGGAAAAGCCTTTATGGGACCTCTGCCGAGTATCAGCTTCAGTTATGAAAGCTATGACAGGGACGGGGACACTTTAGCAACTCGATTCATCGTGAGAAACGAGAATACTGATACCATTATTAGTGAAGCGAACGGCTCTGGGCCTCTCTTAGTTATCTCTCTTCCGGGCGAGGAGAAACATTTTACCGTCAGTGGTGGAGACTTTGATTTTACGGACGGGGTCGATTATCAGCTTGTCCTGAGAACGGAAGACCGTTGGACGGAGGAGGGGAATCCCGATGCTGTACCCGGCGATGCCTTCGAAGTCATTCAAGATATCCAGTATGATTCGTCCGGTCCCGAACTTGTGCACGATTATATGATCGTAAATGATCGCCGGAAAGAATGGGGTATGACTCAGCTGAAAGCAAAGGCTCGTGATCTGGGTGTCGGACTCAAAAAAATCTGGGCTGTGTTTACCGGTACGGATGGTGCAAACAAATTGCTTGATGATAGTAGCGTGACCGTTGGGGATGATGGTAGCACCGATGATAAGGAATATACTTTTGAGATCCCCGAAGGGTTGGGGGCTATCTCTCTCTTCGGTTCGGACAGATTAGGGAATGAATCCACCCTGAGTTCTGATATCCTGGTTCAGAATGATGAAACAGCTCCTCTTTGGAAGTCTTTATCTCTTGATGATACGAGCGCTTCAGGTACCTTCATATCCGGGACCCCCAATGTTAGGGTCAAACTCGAAATTGAAGATGATCTGAGCGGTTTGGACTCCTATACATTTGAATATATTCCCTCCGATGACTCTGATCCCATCATTATAACTAAGAAAATCAATAACCATGAAGCATTAAGTCATGTACTAACCTGTGCTCCCAATCGGGGGGACATCGTTGAGGGAATCGAGTACGGATTGTCCCTTACCCTTTATGATCAGGGAGGGAATGCCAGTTTAAAGAGGGTATTGGATAAAAAAATCCTCTTTGATCTTACCTCTCCTGAATTGACTTTTAATTCCTGGGATTTGGAAAAGTTCGGTGATTTTTATGTCTCCAATATCAGCACAGTCGCTTTTCCCAATCTTACAATAGATAATGACTCCGAAGAGAGTGTTTCTTTGGTTTATGAGTTGATTGATGAGAACGGAAATGTCGTTGAACAGTCCGGGAAAATCCATTTTGACATACAGGGCTATTATCGTTTGAGAATTATAGTCGTCGATATGGCTGGATTGGAAAGCGAAATGGAGCTTCCTGTCCTTTATGACAATCAGGCTCCAACAGATATTTTGCTTGATGGTTTATGCAATAACAACGGTTACCAGCCTTTGCAGACCGCAGCGATTTCTTTGGCGGCTACTGACAACTACTCCGACGTAAAAGAGTTCGATTTAAAGATCAGTGAAGGAACTACGATACTTTTTCAGGATGAGTTGACTTCTTCAGATGCCCTATCCTATGCCCTGATAATTCCTGAAACGGAAGCCGACACTCTTTCTCTTTCCATTACCGCAACTGATGGAGCCGGTAATGTATCTGCTCCCATGGAGAAATCCTTTTCTGTAGCCCCTTCGACAAACCTTCTTGCTATTGAGGCACCCCTTTATATTGGTGAGAGAAAGAGTCTTTCCCTTTTCTGGGATTATCTGGGTGACGATGAGATCAGCCACTACAAAGTAGAACTATTCGGCAACTCCGGTTTTAGTGATTCACCTATTGTTACGAGGGAAGTCCCGACTGAATATATAACCATCTCTGAATCGGAGATGGGGAATCTTTCCGGTTGTGAATGGTTATACCTGAGGATTCAGCCGATTAACTCGGACGGATTGTCCCTCGCGGCAACGGTATCTCACCGGATTACCGTTGATCTTGAGAAGCCGGTCATTGAACGAATTGTCTTTCCCCAAATGATCCGACCTGACAATCTAACTGTTGAATGGAGCGTCTCTGACGATTCACCTCTCAAACCTATTCAGGTTTCTCTGGAAGAGGTGAGAACCGAAAATGGTAATGTCACCTTTGACTCTCTGGGTTGGTTTGAACTTACAAACACGAAAATGACGGAATCCCGTGACATTTCAGAGCTACTTAGTAATCTGGATCAGGACATTCCTGCCGAAGCACTCCGCATCAGAATCCTTGCTATGGACCGGGCAGGCAATTTCTCCGACCGAGTGTCCGGCCTCATTCCTATCGATTACACCCCGGCTCCCTCCTATGAGATTCTCGATCAGGGGGATTACATCAATCCAAAGAAGAATGATCTCACTTTCCAGTGGACCTGGGCTCAAATAGATCCAGAATCAGGGGAAGAAGGATATTATTACCAACTTTCTGCAAATGGTTCCATCGCCCCTGACGGTTGGTCTTATACGACATCGAGGGAAGTGACATTTCATAAAGATGAATATTCCTATACAGAAGGAGTCGAACTTTTCCTCCTGGTCAAGAGAGACACTATAACGGGACAGGAAAGCATTATGTACAGCAACGGCATTATTCCCGATACTTCTGCCCCGGTTATTACAGAAGTTCTACTCACTACAGATGAGGAAGGAAATAACGAGTTGAACGATCTTTATTATACCGGTGATAGGGATATTTACCTGAAGGTAGATGCAGAGGAGATAGAGTCGGTAGTGACGTCCTATTCGGCAAGAGCCGGATTCCATGATATTGCGACGTTCTCTCCTCTAGAACAATTCTCATCCCATACCTCAAATATTCTTCGGAAGATACTTCCCGTACCAGAAGAAGATGAAAAGAACAGAGCCATAAGTTATGAAGTTCAGGCCTACAACGGAGTTGCGCTGGCTTCTCTGCCTTCCTATTCGCGGGGGATACTCTTTAATCCGACTTCTCCGATACTGGATGATGTGCTTTTCACCTATGAGGATGGCACCGCTTATGTGACTTGGTCCGTAGCCCATACTCTACCTTTGGAGCAGCAGATTATTTCCATACATCGGGAAAACGGTGCTGTGATCAGCTCTCGTATTTTAGATGAAGAGAAAGACGGGAAAAGAACTCTTTCTTTGGAAGGCCTCTCTTTAGGTGATGGTAAATACTATGCTTCTGTAAAAATCATCGATAAAGCGGAGAAGGTCAAGGTGCAGAACTCCCCGATGCTTACATTGGACAAAACGGTTCCAACCATCGTGAATCTAAATTATGACAAATTTGTTTATGATCGTCTCCGGGCCGAATTCTCATCCAATGAGCCTCTTTCCGAAATACGGTTGGAGATGACGTCCGGAGGGGAAACTCTCTTGGAAGAAGGTCGGGTTTTTTCAAGTCCCGTATCCTCCTGGCGTTATGAGTTTGATTTGATGACTCTTCCCCTCTGGGCAGAAATGCAAACATGGGGCAGCCGCTTCATTACCTTACGAATTTCCGCAAAGGATATGATGGGCAACTGGTGCGACTGGAAAGAGTGTCAAATCGTTTTCGATAACTCCGGACCCTCCGCTCCCGTTGTCTCCCGGGACAATTCGCTCATGTGGGGAGCCACATCGGTAACAATGGAACAGCCTCTTGTGGGGGATCAGGTTAAAGTGGAAGATATCTACCTGACATCCCAGGATAATGATTCACCCATCGTTGGTTACCAATGGGCCGTTGTGTCTTCGAACCAGAACGAACCATCCGAATCGGAGTGGTCGCCTCTGAGAAATCTGGGAGAAGATTCCCATATTCTGAATACAGGAGCTGTGAGACTGGATGGGCTCTTCTTAAGTGACAACCAGGCCTTCCATCTGGCCGTTCGAACCCGTAATAAGGCCGGGTTGTACTCTCCGACTGGGTATTCGGAGCTTTTGATCGCCGATCTCAAGGCTCCCGAATTTATCCTTTCTTCTTCGGAACATCTAACAGTAGATAATGACGGCGATGAACCGGTCTATGTTTACCAGGGGGAGGGGCAGATAAGTGTTGAGCTGATAGATGAAACCTGTCCCTATGTTATACAGACTCTGACAATTCTTGATCCGGTGAATCAGATCGCCTATGAAAATGAAACAGGACTTGATAGAGCCGAAGGACCGAATTATGTTTCTGCGTTTAAATTTGATCCTACCGTGACTGGAGTTCACCGTTTGCAGATTACATTAGAGGACCTTTTCGGAAGAAAGGAGACGAAGAGCCTTCTCATACGGAGTAATCCGCCTCCCTTACTGCAGATTCCGGAAAATCTGACGGCCCGTCCGGGGGAGCCGTTTGCCCTGTCCTACCAATCCTGGGTGACATCCCTCGAGAGTATCGTTGATATTAGGGTGGAAGGAAGCTCGTTATCCGCCCCCCTATCGGCCGGTTGGGATGAGGACATCATCCTGCCCGGCATGGTCCATAGCGAGCCGGATGGGCAGGAGACTGTTTTTGCATATACCATAACCTATACGGATCAGCTGGGAATCTCCGCTTCAGGAACTTTTAATGTAACCCTGAGGAATAGTTCGGAAGGGACTTTGCTGGTTGATGAAGTCTGGTCAGGAACGCACTACCTGACTGGAGTCGTCACCATACCTGAAGGGCGAAGCCTCACTATCATGCCCGGGACGAGGGTGCTTTCCCAGGCGGGGGATATCTTTGGACATGATCAGGCGTTGATCCTGGAATCGGGAGGAATCCTAGCCGTGGGAGTCGGAGCCGAGTTTGATTCGGCATTCGACGGGGAATCATGGGCCGGCATAACGGCTCAGAACGGTTTGACTCTCGAAGGGGTATCCATCAGCCATGCACAAAGGGGACTCGTACTTCTCCCCGGGTCTTATACGGTTAGCCTGAAAGATTGTACTTTCTCTGATAATACAGTGGGCGTACATGCTTTGAATGACGCCGTTTGGATGGAAAACAGCGCTTTTGAGAATAATCTTCACTATGGGGTGAAAGAGGATAACGGAGTAAATCCTGTGATGATAGGTAACTTCTTCAGGAATAACGGATTCGATTACTACGATATTGATCTGGCTGCCATCGGGGCATCTCTGATTGATACCCTGAATACAGACAATGCGGGAAATACGGGAGAGTAACAGCATGAATAAGCACATCGTAAAACTGGCAAGTATTATATCTTTCGGTCTCTTCTCCCTGAATCTTTCTGCACAGAATCTGCCTCAGAATATTCTAGATACGTTGAACAATCAGGCAAACCTTGGTGTCGCCCGGTTATCGGACATGGAGTATTCCCCCAATATCCAGATCGGGCATCCCGCCGAATATCTTCTCGATGGAAATAGTGATACCTGGTACGGCCTGACGAATATGGCTTCCCAGGGATGGGTGCGTCTTGTCTTTGAAGAGGAAGTCTACCTGGAAGGTATCAGGGTGAATGGTATCATTCCTGATGATGTCCTTATTAGTCTTGAGACGACAAGAGATATGGAAAGCGTAACGTTTCCCGCAGGATACATTGTAGATGCCGGTACGGATTATCTGCTGGACCTTTCGAGGGAACGGCTTATTTCAGATAACGTCCTTATCAGGATAAGCGGATCGGATCTGTCAAAGATTCAGATTAATGAGATAGAACTCATAACAAGGCCTGAGAACGGGGAATTACATAAAAAAGATCTCGTTCCCCGTGAAATGACATACTCTAAGAAAGAACTGAATGATAATTACACCATGGTCGACGGTAAAATCGGTACGGTCTGGCATAATCAGAATCGGGGATTCGGCAGTATGATCTACTGGCTTTATCAGAATGTTATCCAGGGGCAATTCCACAGCAACGATAAATGGAGAAAGGTCGATGAGATTATCTACGATGTGACCAATCCCGGTTATATGGAAACCTTAAAGTTTTACCTCACCGATTCGGCAAGCGGAACATTAAAACTTGATATCCTTACCGGTGAGGAATGGCAGCCGGTGGGGAATTATCAGTTAAGCGGCATGCAGGGCTGGCAAAACCTTTCCCTTGAGGAATATGGAGAGATAGGCGCTCTTAAGCTCACCATGGAAGATCCGAGTAAGCCCTGGCAACCGGGGAATTATGGTGGGATCGGAGAGATTGAGTTATGGGGACGGACCAATCCGGAGAGACTCTACTTAAAGGACTTGATCTCTCCCGCTGCTCCCTACGGAAATCATGATGCGCTTTTCTCTCTTCCCGATTACGGGACTAGGGATTTCTCCTTTGAAATCGTCACCGCCGGTGCTAATGTCGAGGCACCTCAGGTGTTTCTGAACGGATATAACCTGAACGATGTCCGGTGTCAGGAGTATGACGGTTTTGACGTCTGGGAAGTTGATGCGCCGGATCATCTCCTGAAGGAAATTGACAACAGTCTTAAGCTTGAGCCCTCTTTTGATACAAGAATCCTTTCCGCGCATCTTATCTCTCCCGAAAACAGAGGGCTTCTCATCTCTGAAGGCTCGCTCTCTGATGGGAGACGCTATTCCGGTCGGGCCACATCAGTCGATCCCATGCTGATTGAGCTTCTCGACGGTCAGGCTGAAATGGAGGAGATCATACTCTACTTTAATGAACAGGCACCGGGAAATCTTTATATTCAGGATGGAGGAACAGATCATTATCTTAATCCTATAACGGATTCCAACGGAGAACGCTCCTATGGGGGACGCGAGTTCCTTGAAAAACTGGGACTTGACGGTTTGTTTGATCTTCAGGAAATCGAAGTTAAGGGTTCACGGAATCAGATAGTGAATCCCTATATTGAGTTGCTCTTTCCCTTGCAGGATGTCGAATTGCCCCAGCATGTTACCTATCACTACAAAGTCATAGGTATTACCGATGTCCCCGATGGAGAAATCACAGTGAACGGCATCCCCGCGCAAGTGAGGGATAATTTCTTTTGGGTGGAGATGCGGGACCTTAACATCCGCGAAGCGGGTGAGAACCTTATTGAGGCAAAAGTCAAACATCCCAACGGTAACGAAGCTGTTGATAAAGCTTTGATTCATATTGAATCGGATAGCAATAATATTACCATAGATCAGGAGGACCGTCTCTATACAACCATCGACCCCACATTCCGGATCAGCGGTCGGATCAGCGGTTATGAAAGAGATCTCAGAATTAACGGAGTTCCCCTATCGGTTCCCAATCACCGTCGTTTCTCCTATGATTTCCCTTTGGACATGGGTCTTAACCTCATAGAGATAGAATTAATGTCTCTTGACGGGGATCGTGTTCTTGTCAGACAGATGAGGCAGGCTTATCGCCAGGAGGCGGAACCGAGCCTTTCCATAATCTTTCCGACAGACAGCAGCATGACGAACAAAGATTTCATAGACGTAAGTGGAACTGTCTCTCCCTGGGGGCTCGAGTCTTTAACCGTTAACGGTTTTGATGCGGCAATAAATAACGGTACCTTTTTCCTGGACTCTTTGCCATTGGATGATGTCATCAAACCTATTCGTGTTCAGGCCACCTATGAGACTGGCGTGGTTGTGGAGAAAACTGTATGGGTAGAGAAGGATCAGCAGGCTCCCGTCATCTCCGATGTTGCTCCAGCTCCCGGGACTATGGTTGGTGATTCCCATGTGGAAATTACCGGTACCGTTTCTGAAGAGAACGATGTAACCGTTTTTGTTAATGGAATCGTCGCCCCCGTGACGGGTAACTGGTTTTCCTTAGTTGTCCCCTTGCCTCTGGGGGGGAATAATGAGATTCGAATAAGCGCTCAGGATGAAGCAGGGAATCATACTGATTGGCCCGTCTTTATGATTTACAAAGATATTTTCGGACCCTTACCCTTTGATGTAACCGTTACTCCGGCTACCTGGACAAACGATAGACGGCCCGTGATAGAATTTCAGACCACCGATGCGGATATCGGTCTGAGAGACTACGCCGTTAGTGTAAACGGGGGGGATTTTGTGACTCAGGAGAGTCCCAATATGCTTCCCTACCTTCCCGATGGGAAAATTGAAATAACCGTCAGGGCCTATGACCTTTTCGGCAACTGGACCGATTCCACGGCTTATGCCTTTATTGACACTACCCCGCCGGATGAACCGGAGAACTTCCGTGTCGTTCCCGGAAAGGATCGTGTCCTTCTTCGCTGGGAAGAAACCGATGAGGAAACCCAGGCTTATGTTATTGGTCAGGTGGGATCTGAAGAGGCCATTACTGTCACCCGGGACGATTTTCTTTCCCAGGAGGAAGGTGTTCTTTTCTTTGAGAAAGCCATAGAAAGACTTGAACCCGGACAAACTTATGAGTTCTACATAAAAGCTGTGGATTGGGCGGGAAACGTCGGTCGTACTTATGTAAAATCAATCACTACCTCGGAAGTGACGGTTGACCTGGAGAGTAATGGAACAAGCCTGCTCGAATATGACGGCTTGGTTCTGTATATCCCGCAAGGCTCCCTTCCCGATGTGGTTGATAAGGTTCTCATGCGAGAAATTGAGGACGAAATAATTTCTGATCAAAGCGTCTTTCCTCTCGTTTCTCCCATATACTCATTTTCTGTTGGCAACGATGAAGGTGAAGAGGAGGACCATGTTGTCTTTGATAAGCCCTATGTCGGCCAGATTACCTATAAAGAATCTCCCGACTGGGGTGATATCTCCGAACAGCGTCTGGCTGTCTATTATTACGATGATGAATGGTGCCGGTGGTTTATCACGGATCAGAATATAGTTGATCCGGAAACAAATACGATAACTTTCATGACCGATCACTTCACGGATTTTTCGGTGCAGCCGACGTCCCAGGATGAGATTGAATATAATCAGTTAAAGGGGATTGAGTATCCCCTTACCAGTGAGAGCATAACCCATACCCCCATTTCCGTCTCCGCACAGGGAGGAGGGGCCAGCACGGCCATGACGGAATTTTCTCTTCCCGGGAAAAATGGCCTTGATCTCGTTTTGAGGCGAACCTACAGTTCAACGGTGGCTGATTCGGATTGTGCAAACCTTCCCATGAATTCCATAGGTCTTAGCGATACGGCTTATTTGGAAACCAGTAATACTGAACTTTCAGTGAATCCCATAACAGGATTGATTCAGGAAACACCAACAAGTTCGGCTGAAAATAATGCCCGACAGGTCCTCGATGAGTATTTATCGAATTCTACGGAGTTGATCAAAAGCTGGAGTAGTTCCTTACATCGACAGGCGATGTATAAGCGGGGAGAATTATCCTATGCTCTGGGACAAGGGTGGCGGCTTGACTTTCCCTATGTTCGTTTCCAGAATGCTAGTGTAAATATTTACATACCAGAGTATGGTTTTATCTCTACTGAAGAACTGAAAAGAGTAGGAAAAAATAATACTGGTAACATTACTTATACTGACTCTCTTGAAGGAAAATGTGAAGTTACTCTGATAAGAAAAAAAATAACTAATACCGAATCTAATTCTCAACACTCGACCCGGTATAAACTAACAAACATACATGTCTATACCAAAGATGGTAAACATTATGAATTCCTGAATACGGGACAGATTTCCCAAATCTCCGATCAGTATAAGATAGGTGAGGAAAAGGCTAATCAGATAAGTTTTAAATATAATGATGAAGATCTTACCTTAAGACGCATTGTTGATACGATGGACCGATCCATATTCTTTACCTATTATGACGAAGAAGAGTATTCTAAATTTCTTCCTGTTATCAAACACATCGCTGTCTTTGATAAAATCCAAGCTCCCGATTCAGACGTTTTAATCCTGACCAATGAGCAGGCGGAAAATTCCGACTTCTTTGTAACCTACAATTATGATATTGATCAGGAAGATAGTGCCGGACTACCCTTGCTGTTAAATTCTGAGGATGTTCAAGGTAGAATATGGTCATATGAGTACGGAGAGATGTACTTAAAATCTAAGTATAAAAATGATTCTATGAAAGATAATGACGGTAAACAGATATCCTTCTATCCCAACAAGACAAAAAGCCGCTTTATCTATCCCTTGATTAGTATGGAAGGACCCGGAATCGGTCATGAAAGGATTTCCTATGGTAAAGCGTGGACTGTTGATGAAAATGGATTTTCAAGTCTTAACATAGAAAACAGTTATAGAGCTATCGGCAATAAATACGAATTAATGGACAGTACGGAAATCCTGGCTGTTCATAAAGTGGAGACATTAGATGAAACAGGATATATCCAAAAAACAACTGATTATAGTTACAGTATAGATAAAGAGGGATGGATAAGGCAGACTACTAAAATAGATGGTCGTCTTAAAGAAATTTTTAATTTTTCACAGATAAAGTTCAAAATAGATCAGCCTAATACATCTTCTTTATTTGGTTTAATTCGTCATACAAATATCTTTGATATAAAAAACGTAATGCAGACGAGCAAGAAAACATATCTCCCAAGAAATGAGGACTATGTTCTCACTCAACAGAAAAGTACGGCCTATTATACCTATCAAAGACTCCCCAGAACGGAAACCACCATCTATGGCCCCAATCTTGATTCTCCTTCCCTGAAAACAAGCTATACATACGATGGATGGGGCAATCCCACCGAGATCGTGACAGAGGAGATGAATAAATATTATACAAGCAAGGAAATGGTATACAATTGGTATTCCCAAGACCAGGAAGATCCGGAAGGGCTTACCAAAACGGATTCTCCCGAAGAAGTGGGGAGTTCTGAACTCAATGGCAGGATTAGGGACAGATTGCTACGCAGTTACAGATCCGTAACAACGACTGGTGAAGTCGAACGGGTTGAACTGCCTGAGGAAAGGGTTTACCAATATAACGCGGAAGGCAGTTTGATTGCCCAGGCGGAGAGGATTGGCCGCGATTTGGTATCGGCTGGAAATCCAAAATGGTCAATAACCCTCTATGGGTATAATGATCACGGTGAATTGATTAAGATAACGAACCCAAGGGAGCATATAACCAAGATAGATTATGATTATTCTCATGGAGACTATGATCTTGTTACAACGGAGGAATTGAACGTTCCTGACGAAATGGGAAATGAAGCCCTGAGAACCTCTTATGTACAGAAGGATAAGTTGTGCGGTTGGGTGACAAAAGAAATTCGGGCCGATGGTCTGGAAATCACATATGAAAGAGATAACCTGGGACGAATTGTAAAGCTCATAAAGCCGAAAGACGATGAAGAGATGGAGAACCCCGTTATCCATGTCGATTATGACGACCAGGCCATGGCAGTCAAGCAGATAGATCCTCATAAGAATTATAATTTGTATTCTTTCAATGATCGGGGAGAATTAATCGATATAAGTAAGTATAACAAGAGTGATGAGAAACTACAGAAGACTTCTCTTGAACAGGATTATTTCGGCAACATATCCCAGGTAACTATCCATAAGGAAAATGGGCAAAGTAAAATCCTTAATTATTCCTATGACGGTCTGGGGCGGATAACTAATGAGAACTATAGGGAGGAAGGCCAGGAGCGTAACGTTGCTTACTCCTATTATCCCGAGAACAATACCACCGTCAGGATAGATGAAAATAAGAATAAGCGGATCAACTATGAGGCCAGACCGGGGCTTGTTCTTGAAACGGATGAACTCTCCGAAAGTAATTACCTATTAAGAACCGTGCGAAACTATTATAATGTACGTGGGGATCTGCTCGTTTCCATAGACGGGGAAGGGAATCGAACGGAGTATTTCTATGACAGACAGGGAAACCTATACAAAACCCTTACTCCCGAAGCGACATTCTATCCTGACGGTGAAACATCTGTAACCAGCCGGATAGTCAGCAGCAAAGAGTACAATGTCCTTGGATTGGTTTCCGAAGAGAGAACAAATCTGCTTGATGGCACATTAGTTAACAGGAAAACCTATGAGTATGACAATCTAGGCCGTCTCAGCGAAGAAATCGTGTACTATTCAAACGAAGAAGCCTCCATTGAGCATTACTATGACGATCTTGACAGAGAGGTGAGAACCGTTGATGCAAGGGACAAGGAATGGAGGAAAGAGTATACCGTCCGAGGTATGATCGAGAAAGAGATCAGCCCCGCTCCTCTGGAGAATGTTACATCTTATACATATGACCTTAAGGACAGACTTAAAACTATAACTGACGCTCGGGAAAACAGTGACCGTTATGAAGATTACAATGGGACACTGACTTACATCTATGATGAACTTGACAGACTCATTAAGGGTGAACTACCTACCCGTGCTGGGGAGGACAATAGAAATATCGTTTTTGAATATGACAGGGAAGGAAATCTCCGTTCCCGAACCGAACCTGACGGGGGTGTGACGACATATACCTACACGGAACAGAATCGGGTTAAGACGGAAACCGTAAAAGATGATTTGGCGGATGCTCCCGTTTCCTATACCACAGAATACAAATACGATCCCGTAGGAAATCTGATTGAGAAAACGCTTCCCGATAATGTCATCGAAATATACCATTATGATGATCTGTATCGTAAGATACAGGACGAACTCCCGGAAGGCGTTAAAATCAGTTATGCCTACGATGATAATGACAACCTCAGGAAAGTCGTAAACGGAAGAGGATTTGAGCAATTCTATAGCTACGACAGTTTGAATCGCCCCATTCTTTATACTGACGAAACGGGAGAGAATTGGGTCACCGGGTACAATGCCCTCGGTAATGTGACTCGAACAATCGATCCCAATGATGTCTTGAGACGTAATCTTTTTGATGAAAGGGGGAGCTTGATCAAGGAATTCGACGGGAGAGGTCTGACGCGATCATACACTTATGACGCTATGGGAAATCTGGATAATATGACAGACGCCCGGGGAACAATAATTGATTATACGTATCGTGAGGATAACCTCCCCGTTCAGGTGGATTATATGAATGGCTTATCAACCAGAACTCTCAATTATGAATACGATGAAGAAGGGGCACTCATCAGGGCTACCGACAACGGAATAGTGACAGAGTATAATAACTTCGATGGCTACAGGCCCGATCCGATGGGAAAGATAACCCGTAGAACGACTACCGGATATAATGATGTCTCCTACTACTATGACAAAATGGACAGGATGACCAGTCTCACAAATGGGACAGACAGCACAATCAGTTACGAATACAATAGGGTAGGGCAGCTTAAGGCAATTCCCGGATTTATGAGCAGCATAAATTATGATGACCGCGGAAGGATGGTCGGCTATACCTTGGATAACGGTCTTTCCATGGGCCGATCCTACGACGACAAATCCCGTTTAGAATATTTAAGCTATTCCCACAACAATCTTTCTCTCAAGAATTACCAGTACAGTTGGGACAAGACTGATAACCTGATTGAGGAGAATGGCACTATCTATGCCTATGATGCACGGGACAGACTGGCTATGGCCATGTTCAGCATGGAAATGGATAATCAGAAAGAGACGGAAGTCGATCTTGACGATTACGGTAATACGAATTATTTCAGTAAAGCAGAGAACGATGTTATCGGGACCGGTACTCTTGAAGAGGTCGATCCCACACTATCTGATGAATTCCGCTTGGATTGGGGAGCCCGTTCTCTGGGTGTGGATATGGGGTATCCTTATTATGTGGGTAAGATCGTCTTGAATGTAACTGATGGTATTTCCAGCAGGATATCTGAAGACACTGTCGTTCTCTATACCGCCATGAGTAATCGAAATGGTGCCTATGTTGAATGTCCTGTAAGCGATTACTTCGTAGAGTTGGAAGACGGTGTTGGCACTATCACTCTTACCCTAAAAAATCCTGTCGTGGCCCGATATGTAAAGATCAATAGTCTCTTTAATGAAAGAGACTCTACGTATAAAGCTTTCGATAACTCAACTCTTGGGTTAGATGACATTAAGCCGTTGACAGTGTATAAACTGGAAGGAGGAGCTCACAACGAATTCTATGTATATGATGACAAAGGGAACCGTACCCGTAAAACCCTTATGGAAACAACCATGGAAACATCAGTATACATTTACTATGACAACAGCGACTGGTTGATGGCTGACGGTACCTATGGTTATAAGTATGATGAAAACGGGAATCTGATAGAAAAGGGAACGAATTATATCGTATCCGACGATAGTGTTACCATCGCACGTAGCGGTGAATGCTGGGTTTACACTTATGATCTCCGTAACCGACTGGAGAAGGTGGAGATCTGGGATGAAACAAGTCAAGCCTTGACGACACGGGCTAGCTACGTTTATGATACTGACGGTTACCGGATTGAAAAACGAATAGGTGAAGGAACAGACGAAGTTATTACTAATTATGTCTTTGATTTATCCGGAAACATGATTGAGGAGACAGAGAACGGGGTATCTACCCAGTATGTGTTTATGGGCAATTCTCACATCGCTAAAATCAATAATAATGGTACTCATGAATATTTCGGAACGAACCATCTGGGGAGTACAACGCTTCTCATAGCTCAGGATGGAACTCCGATCATCAATGATGAAACGAATCCTTTCGGCGACCATGAGAATAAGAATATCTTTTATACAGGAAAGCAGTGGGATGAAGACGCTCAGCTGTATTACTTCAATGCAAGGTGGTATGATGCGGATACGGGGAGATTTATCACAGAGGATCCGGTAAGGGACGGCCTATTGTGGTATGCCTATGCCAATAATAACCCCATGAAGTTTACTGATCCGACGGGAATGAGGTTATCCGATCCGAGTGGTCCTCTAGATGATCATGATAGGGGTGTAAATACGAATCCGGGCTCTTCCAAGAAGGCAGAGAGCAGCTCTGGGAGTGGTTCAAATTATTTTGGTTCGGGTTCAAAACCTGGAACTAATACCGGTAATGACGATCACGATTCAAAAGTCCCCATGTCTACTCCGCAAGAATATGATGTAATTCCCAAAATCCAGACAGTGAATACAGGGAATATAATAACTGATGTTCTCCTAGGGGGATTGGCTGGGTTATTTAACACAGCGTCAACTGCAATCAATATGGTCCCCAATACCTTTGGTGCAGTTGATAGAGGACTTACAATTGTTGACGATGCCATTCCCGATGAGTATTCATTGACAGGAATGGGGCTTAAAGAGGATTTAATTGCAGCAGGTGTTGCATCTATGGTTCTTGCTCCTGAGTTAGCTCTTGCTAAAACAAATACTCGCTTGTTACTTGGCAAGGGGGAGATTCCTGGAGCATACCTTGGGACAAAAGCTCCTAAACAAGTTACTCCAGGAACTAGAACATTAAATGGGCAATATGTAAATGATAGAGGTAGAGTAGAACCTTGGACAGCACATTATGATGAATATGGTCGGAATATAGCTCGAACTGATTTTAATGCAGGAAACAAGACTCAAGGAATTCCAGATACTCATTATCACACTTATGAATGGGGGCCAGGAAAGACTCCGTTAGAAACAGGAAGCCATATACCAGGAGAATATAAACCATGATAATAGACGAAATACAGAGAAAAAATAAATCTTATTCTTATATTCAGAATTTTTCATTAACCCGAAAAATAGATGATGAAGGTGCTACTCCATATGTACTCGATTTAGCACTATGTGAATTTCCAAATTATGGAGACACACTTCTACATCTCCAGTTCAGCGGTGTTCTTGATATAAAAATAGATACTCTTGATGGTCTGTACAATGTTATTTTGAGTATTGATGATATTTCCGCAAATCAAATGGAAGGAATAAACTATCGCGTGGTTGATGTTTCAGGAAATAATCTTTCATTTTTATGTCGGGAAATTGAAATTATTCATAAGTAATTGTAACGAATTCGGTCAAAGGATGATTAAGGTTCGCATCTGGCGGCGGCTCTCCTCCGGTTCACCGATTCTAATGACGATTAAATGGCCGTCCTATTCGTGGGGCGGCTTTTTTGTATAATCAACTGATGACCCGATTAAAACTTCGGTGTAGGAAAAGAGCATTTCTCTCCCGTATAGCAATCATTCATGCACGACTCTTTCCTCCTAAGCCCTACGTTGAAGAGCGTTGGGTAAATAGGCGTGGAGAGCTCGTAGAGAAGTATATTCAACCCTGCACGACCTGGCCGGTGTTTACGGCAAAGGGGTGCATCCGAAAAGTGGAGGAGCAATTCGATGAGAAAAACTAAAACCGAACGTCTTATAGCTCATTATGAAAAGCAGAAGCGAGGTGCACGTAAACGAACCCTGATTCGCACCTTTGAGCAGGACGGGAAGACCTATGAGGAATATCAAGTATCTCGCTGGCCATATCCATATAGGGAGACCGTTGAAGTAAGATAGGGGGTACGGTAAATTTCCTGAGAGCTCCGACCGGAGGGCCGGTTTTGCGTGTGCTGACCCGGAGCGACTATAATACAGAAACTGACCTTAAGGAGTTTCATGTGAACGCCATATGACCGCCCTTCGATTCGTTGGGCGGTCTTTTTGTATACCAGCCTTGTATGTCTTCGGGGCTGGTGCAGGAAATCATCTATATACTATTGCATCTCCATATTTTCTTTCCAAATCGGCTACGAGCCTGTCATAATCATAAAAGCCTTTATTACGCAGTACGCGCGTCATAATCGTTGATACTGCGCCCTTACTAAGATGCTCTACTTCCATGGCTGATGCTGTGGCATAAACGAGTTCTGTAACAGCATCAACGTCTTTCCTTGACCATTCATCGCTGATGTATTGGCGGAAAGCTTTTTCTAAATCATTATTCATACGAATCTCCTCCAAATAGGTTCAATACTAATAGTGGGTAAACTGTAACAGAGTAATCCCAGCCTCCTATAACAGTGCAAAGTATTTTATTTTACTTTTTTTCTGAAAATATGCTCTTTTCCAGTAAATACAAGTAGAGACATATGAAATATCTCTGGAGGTTAATTCATGAATTTGTGGTATGAGCAGTCTCTAACTGGACCAAATACACAGAAGATTTACACGTTCTATGATGTGGAACATCGAGTTCCTTTGAATGAGATTGTCAGGGTGAAAGAGTACAAGGAATCACGGCCAATTTCGGTAGAGAAGGACTATGCTCCTCAATACGGCCTGATGAATCCGAATACAAAACGATTTGTAAATATGATCTGCGTAGACGTGGACTCGGAGGAATATTGGGAAAACCTACATTGGTCAAATTACCCAGAAGAAAATGCCATGTGCTTGAACCCTAAAAAGAAAAGCTTTCATGTCTTCTATCGTCTGAAAGACCCTGTCTATATTTCAGGCAATAGGAGTGCAGCTGAGAAGAAGCTGGAATTAACAGTGAAGGGCCTGGATCGGACTCTTTGGGGGGATAAGGCATATAACCACCAGTTTGCTAAAAATCCTTATTCCGGTGAACATGAAGTGTATCTTTGTGGTGATCCTACACTGACCTACACTCTGGATGAATTGTTGGATCATGTTCCTGATAAAATATTGGATGAGATTCTTGAAGAACATCAGAAGCGCTACTTGAAGAATGATGTCGAGAATGAGTATTTTCCAATACAGGGAGAGAGACATAAATGGCTATTCGATGAAGCTCGTAAGACCCTCTATCAGGATTGGATTAGGTTTAGCCATCTACAAAAAGAACACCTATGGATAGAGCATTGTCTGGAAGTAACTCAGCAGATTCATGATAGTGAGCTAGAGAATACTCCTCTACCTTATTCAGAGATAAAGGGTATAGCTTATGATATTAACAAATTCATACAAAAGATATTTACAACTAAGAGTCAGTATGTGAAACGAACCCATACCTCTGAGATTCAACGAGAACGGGGGCAGAGAGGAGGTGCCAAATCAGGAGAGGTGAGAGGTCAGTCGGCTAAGGAAAAGCAAGCACTGGTCCTTCTGTACCGTCAGGAGTATCCTGACGCTTCTATTCGGGATATTGTTGAGGCTACCGGATTCTCCAAGTCAGCTATCCAGAGATATCTGAAAGGATAAGCTTGGTGTTGTTGAATCACACATTATCCTGACCAAAACTTCCAGATTATTCTGGAATCCAAATTATTTTAACAGCTTCCCCGAAAGGGAAGCCATAAATCTTAGAACGGCAAACTTAACTGTCCGTCAAAATCCGCATCAGGATCAAGAGAAAGTTCATCCCACTCCTTCTCAAGTATCTCCTCAATTACCGGTACAGAGACCTTTCCATAATAGAGAGCTCTCTCACAGGCTGCCTCCATTCTCACCGGCGAGACCTTAAACGTCAGATCCAAAAACCGACTGACCTCTTCATATTTCTCATGGCACCACCTACCCCACAACATATAGGCTACCTGCCTGGTTTTCTCCATGAAAAGATAAGTTTCAGGAGGAGTAAAGCGAAAAAAAGTTTTCCCATTATCCATACGGCTTCCTCCTGTTAGATGATTTCGGTCTGAGCGATGCGAACATGTTCCGCGGAAACGAGCTGACTTTTTTCTTTCGCCGCCGCCATCATAGCTCCCCTGGCGATGGTGTTAGCCCGTCTTAGAAGTCCTCCCGATGTTTGATGGATAGCAAGAATGGCTTCATCTGCGAATAGGGGCTTCTCCATCCCGGCCAGATGAAGATGATGTTCCAGGTATCCTTTCATATGCTTCAGATTCAGACTGTCCAAATGGGAGCGCCCCACGATACGCGATGCCAGGGGTTTGGCGGAAATAGCCATGAGTTTGTCTATGAGCCCGTCCTGCCCGCAGAGAATTATGGGCATAATCGGGTTTGAATCAAAATCAAACTGACAGAGAGTATGAAGCTGGTTGAAGACCTTGGACTTAAGAAGATGGGCTTCATCTATAACGAGAATGGGGACTTTTTTCTTTGAAGCAATGTCTTTTATGATATCCCGGACATTTTTCATCGCGATAGCCAGCTGAAATGAACGGTACTCCTCCCCAAACTCCATAAGAAACTGCCGTAAAAGCTCCATCATACTGCCCGATGTAGCGACCAGCGAGATAATCTTGTACTTCCCCGGGTGGAACTTACTACACGCCAATCTCAGAGATGTGGATTTCCCGGATCCTACTTCCCCAGTGATGAGAGAGATAGCTCCCAGCTTTACGGCGTATTCAAATCTGTCCAAAAGGGGCGGTAGTCCAGGCAGCATATAGAGATCATCCAATTTGATTTTCTGAGAATAGGGCTCCTGTGTTAATCCGTAAAAATGCTTTATATCAATCATCGTTTTCTTCCTCCGAGAATAGTTGTCCGCCGCTATAGGGATTGGAATTCAGATCAGCTTGAATCTCTGAACGTTTGACCTGGCTATTGATATGCACGTCCATAGGTTTAAGAAATCCTCTGGATTTATCGGCAATAAAGATTTCTACCCGGCTCATATCCGATTCATCGTAAGAGAGGTAGACCTTCTGCCCTGCCAGACCGATGGGTGCCTGGTATAGTTTTCCCTCGATACTGACCGATCTGTCATTGGTTACCGTTCTGAGCAGTCTCTTACGAAAATAATCATTCAGATTCTCCGGAGCCGATCGAAGAAGGGTTAGTGATTTCAAATAACGGTCCAGAGGTTTCTCCCGGATTGAAGAGTGTTTCCTAATATGATAATTCTCATCAATGAAAGCAGCGAGATGCCCGTTCAATTCCTCCAATGTCAGTTCTTCCGGAAGGGCTTGAAGAACCTCCATCCTGACCGTCCTGTTAAATCTTTCGATTTTCCCTTTCCCTTGAGGGCGGTAGGGCTTCGCATACGTCAGAACAATCCCCAGAGAAGCGCAACCGTATTGAAGCTTATGGGATTTGAAATAAGCGCCGTTGTCCGTGTAGAGTTTACGGGGAAGGCCACGCTTAACCAGGGCTTTCTTCATACAGTCGATAAAATTGTCCACATTCTCCCGTAGATAGAACTGGGCATGGGGAATAAGACGGGAATGATCGTCGATGATGGCGAACATATAGGATTTTCTACGGCGGCCCTCATGAATGACATAAGGACCGTGCATACAGTCCGATTGCCAGAGGTCATTGGGAAACTCCACTTCGAACTTCAACATATCTTCCTTCTGCTTCCTCTCCTTACCCAGTCCATGTTTTTTCAGAATTCTATAGATGGATTGGGAGGAGGCGTTGAAGTCGGGAGGAAGTACATTTCTTTGCCGGGCCAGCCTCATCAAGACGGGAACGGATGCCTTCATAAAATCCTTTCTCAGATTAATGAAGGCCAGTTCTGTTTCCCTGTCCATAATGCGGCATCCGCCCTGGTCCCCCCGGCTTTTGGGATGCAGACTCTCTATTTGCCGACCGCTGGATTCATACTTTCTGAGCCAACTGAGGATAGTCGCGCGGCTGATATAGGTACGGGTGGAAAAAGGGATATTCCACTCCCTAGCCGTCAATTTATCAAGGACATCCCTTTGCATACCCCAATCTTCTCTGCTCAGATCCAGTAAAGGATAGATCACAGAAAACCGGAAGGCGGCTACTTTTTCTCGTTCTTCTTTGGTCATAAAACCTCCTAAAACGTTTTATTTCCATTTAAGGCGGTATTTTATTAGTTGTCACTGCAAAGCTAAGGTAGGTCATGCAGAGAGCTACCGATTTCACATCATGATTTATCGAATGTGAGGGGAAGCAGAACCGATTCTGAACGCTGTCTGAAAGGAAAAGGGAGAGATCAAAATTCAGTCCCTGAATAGCAGCTTGTTTCATCAGTCCCCGATACCAGTATTGCTGCCTTTGACGGCTGAAGGATGTGAACCAGGTATGGGATTCTAACTTATGAGAAAGGCTTCGATAAATTTCTGTAGCGGTTGATTGAAACCTGGGGAAATATGCAACAGGCCTGGCCGTATGTACCGCTCCGCACTCGGGACAGCGGAATCTTTTGAGGTAGAGTCCTTCCGGAAATTCGTCGAAATAACGCAGTACATAACCATGCCCCCAGATCCTGAAACTTTGGCAGGAAGGACATCTTCTTGGTTTCCTCCAGACATAATTCTTATGTTTCTCTTTAAGGACAGCCAAATCCGTCCGAAAATAAATTATGATTTATGGGTTGGGATAGCCGTTCTTGCAGGAACAATAGGCTATCCCTTTTTTATCGATAATTTATTTTGTGAAAATGAAGTATAAAAATATTTTATTGTGGAATATTGATAGAATAATCTGATAGATTAATGTTGGATTCTACAACGGTCAGATCATCATCGAGGAGGTTTCTCCGACCCTATCCATCTTTACCGGGGATATCCGTCTTTCCCTTCTGGAGAAGAATCTTTTAGGGGAGATTGATGCACACCTGCACATTAAAGAACTACTGGAGCAAGAGCGGTTTCAGGAATATTCCTATATCCTGATCGATACTCCGCCTTCTCTGGGAGTCCTGACTCTTAATGCTTTGACAGCTGCCCACCACCTTATCATTCCCATAGCCTGTAAACTCTATTCCCTCCAGGGAACCAATGACCTCATGAATACCGTCAGCAAGGTTCGGAAGACTCTCAATCCTGATCTGAACCTCCTCGGGGTTCTGATAGGTCAGTATGACCGGGTACCGGTTATTTCCCGGGAGATACGGGAGGAAGTGGAACGTTCCTTCGGTGATCTGGTATTCCCTGTGGTTATCAGCAAGAGTATCCGGGTCGAGGAGGCTATAGCCCAGAAGAAGGGTGTGGTGGAACTTCCTATCAAAGACCGGATCAAAAAGGAGATTGAAGATGCTGCTCAGGAGCTGATCCGCAGGAGCTCTCTATGAGTAGACGACTCAATGGATCAACTCTTCAGGTCAGTGGCTTTCTCGATGAGTTCGAGAAGGACCAGGTCAAACGTGATGTAGACATCGTTTCACTTTTCTCGTCCTTTGGGGTGAGTTTGGAAAAGCGTGGCGACTCCTATATGGGACTGTGCCCCTTTCATGATGACACCAACCCCTCACTATCTGTAGACCAGGAGAGAGGTCTCTTCCACTGTTTTGGCTGTGGAGCTTCGGGAGATATTTTTGATGTGGTCATGAAGCTCAGGGGACTGGACTTCAAAGAGGCATTGGCCTACCTGAAGAACGGTACCGCTTTGGAATCTCCTCCTGTTCCCCAAAATCCTCCAAGGCCTCTACCGGCACCCGAAACGGAACCGGAGGAAGAGACTCTTCCTAATGATATCAAGCTGAATACAGTCTGTGAGCATTACCATACCCAGCTTTCCAAGTTCCCCGAAGCAGTGGAATATCTGGAAAGCCGGGGACTACTTAACTGGGAACTTTTGAACCGACTGAACATTGGCTATGCTCCGGGGAATCTTCGGGAGATAGTGGGTGACCGACAGTATAAGATGCTCAAGGATTCCGGTGTCTTCACTGATAAGAACCAGGAAGCTTTTACCGGTTGTATCACCTTTCCGCTTTCCGATGAGTCCGGTAAAGTTGTTGGTCTCTATGGTCGAAAAATCTCTTCCAGCGGCAGAGTCAAACACCTGTACCTCAAGGGGCCCCATAGAGGACTTTTCAATGGGAAAGCGTTTACAGCTTACCCGGAGCAGATCATCCTCACAGAGAGCGTTATAGACGCCCTCTCCCTAATGGTAATGGGGATTCCGAACGTTGTCCCGATCTACGGCACTAATGGGGTAACCAGTGACCACGCTGATGCAATCAAGGAAGTTAGGACAAAAGAGATTGTTCTGGCTCTTGATAATGATGAGGCTGGAAGAATGGCTTCTGCTGAGTTAAAGGAGAAGCTTCTTACCTCCGGTGTATCTGTCCGTGAAGTCTTTCCTCCTGAACCGCACAAAGACTGGAATGATGCACTGCACGAAGGGTTTTGTGCAGAGCAGTTTTCCTCACTTTGGCAGGGCGCTATCGTGACCCAGCCGTCCCAGGCATCCCAATCAGAGGGAGCATCCCTCCAGGTTGAAGAACGGGAGGGAAGCTATTATTTTTCCCTGGGGAATATCGACTACCGTATATCAGGAGTTAAAGAAGGGTTCATCTCTTCCCTGAAGATAACCTTGAGAGCTAAGAAGGAGGAGCAGAAATTCATCGATAAAACAGACCTCTATTCAGCTCGGAGTCGTACCTCATTGGCTATGGCACTATCTCGGGAACTCCAGGAGGAGTCTGGCCGAATAGAGAAGGACCTGATGATCATCCTGGAGTGGCTGGAAGCGGACCGTGACAGAAAGCTCTCTGGGATTGAGGAAACTGTGCAGAAGCACCTCACGGCTCAGGAGGAGATTCTGGGAATGGCTCTCCTGACAGCTCCTGATCTTTTCGATAGGATTGAAGAGGACCTGTCTTCCCTCGGATATGTTGGAGAGTCGGTAAACAAGATACTCATGTATCTGGCTGCTTCCTCCCGGAGGATGAAGGACCCAATCTCAGTGATCGTTATCTCCCAGTCTGCTGCCGGTAAGAGTTACCTTATCGACACTGTAAAGAAGCTGATTCCTGCTGATGAGGTTATTTCCCTGACCAGTCTTTCCGACCAGGCATTGAACTACTTACCTGAGGAAGCACTCCTGCACAAGTTCCTTGTTATGGGGGAGGCGGTGCATTCTGATATCGTTGATCATCAGCTGAGAGAGATGCTTTCCGGTCATGAACTATCTCGATTGGTAACTTCCAAGGATGAGAAGACCGGGCGGATGATGAGTAAGCTTATCCGTAAAAAAGTCATCGTCTCTGCCGTGATGAGTTCTACCAGTAACGATATCAACCCGGAGAATGCTTCCCGGTGTTTCGTTATCAATACCGATGAGACGGAGAATCAAACCAGAGCTATCCATAAACTCCAGAGACAGAAGTACACCTTGGAGCGGTACCGTAAGAAGGAGACGGAAGTCCCGAAGATCATAGAGCAGCACCTGGCCGCCCAGAGGCTTCTACAGGATCGAATCATAGTAAACCCTTTAGCTGAGTATCTGGACTTCCCGGCCACACAGATGAGGGCCAGGCGGGACCATGAGCGCTTTATGGACCTGATTGCTTCAGTGTGCTTTCTGAGGCAATTCCAGAAGGAGGAGAAGACCGATGGAGAGCAGACGTTTATCGAAGTGGACCTGACCGACTACTCGCTGGCATATCGCATCATGACCGCAGTTCTTCCCGCTACATTAAGCAACTTCCCCAAGAGTGCACAGCTCCTCTTTGACTATGTTTCTCAGTTGCTAAAGGATAAAGCGGAACGGGAGAACCTCTCCCTTAATGAAGTTGCTGTCACTCAGAGGGAGATCAGGGAAGAGACCGGGTTATCCCATGACATAGTCAAACGGAACATGAGGCTCCTGTGTGAGTATGAGTATGTGCAAGTCAAACGGAAGAACTATGGTGGTTCCTGGCGTTATTATCTTCCCCATGGGGATTCTCTGAATATTCTGGACCTGTCGGCCATCCCGTCCCCTGAAGCCATGGAGCAACTAATCCGGGGTACCGGGGCAGAACCGGGGCAAGAATAATAATCTCAAACAAATCGTTTCAAATAAAGTATTTAGAGCAAACCGGGGCAACCGGGGTATCGCGAAAGCTAAGTAATATCTCCTTGCCCTGTATTTAATTACAAGAAACCGGGGCGTAAATCCCGGAAAGGGTAAGGCAAAGCATATGGAAAAGTTATTGAAAGAGTATGAGACCAATCTGAAATCCAGAGAAATTAGAAGCTGGAAAGACTTCATCGCTCAGATCAGGCTCTTCATAAAATGGTGTAGTGAAGAGAACATTGAACCTTTGGAAGTAACAGAGGATGAAGCTCAGGACTGGATCATCTCTATGGTGGAAGGGAATCCTCCTCTGAACAGAAAGACCATCAATCGGAAGCTGGGAATTGTAAAAGGGTTCTATCGGTTCCTCGAAAGACAGGGAGCTATCGCTCAAACTCCTTTCTACTACCAGAAGCCCTTAAAGACTGGAAGAACACTTCCTAAGTCTGTTCCCAATCCTACCGATCTGGACCTTCTTATCAAGAACTTCAGTATCTTTTCCCAGAGTGATCGTATGCTCAAAACCATGATCGAGATACTCTATGGAAGCGGACTACGGATCAGTGAGGTGGTGGCTCTGAGGTTGGAGGATATCCACGGGGAATCCCAGACCCTGACCATCCATGAGAAGAAGACGGGAAAAGTAAGGGAAGCTCCTGCAACTTATGCTTCCATACAAGCTATCAGAACTTACCTCGATGATATTCGTCCTCGCATCATGAATGCTTCAGAACTATCGGAGACCTTCCTCTTCCCTCAACAGGGCGATACCACTATTCGGTGCAAGATGAACCGGAGATTGAAGCGGGAGTGTATGAGGTTAGGTTTACCGGTGCTCACAAGCCATTCCTTCCGCCATGCAGCTGCTACCCATATGCTCAAAGCCGGGGCTGGGATCAGGCTGGTCCAGAGCTTTCTGGCACATGAGAACATTGCTTCCACAGAAGTTTATACCCATCTCGTGAAGGAAGACCTGAAAGACCTTATCCATAATCTCCATCCCAGAGAACAGAGGAGAGCTTTATGAACTATACGGAACTACTCAGAAATAGCTTGAAGGCCAGAGGGCTCTCTGAGGCTACCATCAGAAGGAAGCTCCAGGAGTGGAAGCGGTTCTCTGAATATCTTGCCAATCATAACCGGGATATCCGTGATGTGGATGCTTCCTTTCTGGAGAGGTACATCCTCTACATGAAATCAGGTGAGTATTCGGGAAGCACTCAGAACACAGCCAGGGCCCTCCTTAAAGACCTTTTCGAATTACTCCATAGAAAGTCCCTTATTCTAACAAATCCCTTCTCGGCAGCTCAGATCGTTATCTCCGAGAAGGGGGGAGCCAAGGCTGTACTGTCCAAGGAACAGGTAGTGGACTTTCTGGAAGTCATCGAACCTATCTCCGGGTATGCGATCCGTGACAGAGTCATGTTCGAACTTCTCTATGTTACCGCCATGCGGAGTCAGGAACTGGTGAATTTGGATGTTGAGCATCTGGACCTCAAGTCCAAGGAAGTCTTTATAGCCATGGGGAAAAATCGTAAGGATAGAATCGTTCCCCTGGGGGATACGGCACTGTCCTTTCTGAACCTCTGGCTCAAGAGAGCGAGAAAATGGTTTACCCTGGAAGAGTCTGGTGCACTGTTTGTTAACGATACAGGAGGTAGGCTTTCTACCTCTACTGTTCGTATGCGGTTCAAGCATTGGTTGAAGGAGGCTGGCCTCCAGAATAAGGGGTTTACACCTCATTCTCTGAGACATAGCTGTGCCACTCATCTGCTTGAAAATGGTGCTGATATCCGGTATGTCCAGGAACTTCTGGGGCATGATTCCATTGAGACCACTGCTGATTATACCCGAGATATTGTCAAGGATATCAAGCGTATTCACCGCTCCTATCATCCTCGGGAGAATGAGATATTTCCCGAAGACCTTTAACCTTTTAGGAAATAACTGTATACTTCTACTGGTTCTTTGAAATAGGTGAGTAGTCCGTAGAGGAGGCTTACTGCGAAGACGGCCTATTGTGGTATGCCTATGCCAACAATAACCCAATGAAGTTTACTGATCCGACGGGGATGATGAGTGATTCTGCAGCTTTAGCTGCTGCTGAAGAAGATAGAGACATTGCTGATTCGGATAGTGAATATGGACATACCATGCCCACAAGAAGAGAAAGACGACAACAAAAGAGAGAAGCAAAACACACCTTAAAAGAGAATGAAAAGCAATATTGGAAAATTTATGAGGATATTGTCAGAATGAGGGAAAAAATCTTTAATTTCGAACCGGGACAGGGCGATATGGATGTTGCTCTTGATCAATTAAAAGAGCTTCTTTCTGAATATAGTGATCTTCAAATAGCGTCTGCTCTTGATACAATGATTCGAAGTAATGATATTTTTTATGCTCCTGAAAATTTCAGTGGAGTTCAATATATAAATTATAGTCTCACTGGGATGTTACTCATGAGTGGTTCCGCTGATTATGGTTTTGCCGCTGAATTTAATCAAGGAAAACTAGTTCAAGCATCACCTTTCGTAGCAGTTAACGGGGGATTTGTAACTAATTTTGGTGTTGACCTTACTGCAAATTTTGGAGTAATGAAGAATGCAACTCTGAACGATTTCTTTGGCTGGGGTAATAGTATTTCAGCTAGTGCTAGCCCTGTTCTTGGTATAATTGGGTTATCTGGAGGATTTACAAATATAGGAAATGATAATTATGCTCAAGATAATATCTATGATGGAGAACTCTATGGATATGAGAAACCTACGAGAAAGTTTTTCAATTCAATTGGGTACTCCGCCATTCCTATGGATTTTAGTGTTATGACTGGATATACCTCACAAACAGGAATTGATATATTTGGATTAGGATTGGAATAGATGATATTTAAAATTGCATTGAGTATAATTTATCGGATAATAATTTTCACACTCATAATGATTCTCTATTCTAAGAACATTCGAAGTTATTTAAAGTCTCAAAATCTTGAATCCAATTCAGATATGTTTAGTAGAAGACAGCTAAAAGATATGATGCTTTATTTTAGAATAAAAAAAAGCGTCTTTAACGCAGGAGGAGTTAGTCTTCTTTTATATTTCTTTTTTTGCTTTGGACCTGAAATATTTTACTAATTGTGGGACGCGTAGTTTTTTCCTAAAATTCTGTTCAAGGTTATTTCTTATTTGATTGCTGATAGCTGAATCGGTTCGGCAATTATTCCGAAGCTGCTTTCCTGTACTGCTCAGGAATCTGTACATGGTCTGGGAGCAGGTCGAAGAGGTTTCTTTCCTGAATCAGCTCCCAGGGGATATCATCCTGCTTGAACCATCGCTCCGCATGCCAAAGGTAGACAGAAGCAATGCCTCTGTCTACCGCCGGGGCTGGTCACAAACCGATCCGGTTTGCTGCTCGCCCATGCATCCTGGGCAATCACAGCGCTACGACCCGGTACGGCCTGAGTTCACCGTTGGCCAGGACGGCCAATGGCACATAATACGAAGCTAAACGAAAGGCGGAGGCCAGGACGGCTGGAGCCGACCCGAAGGGTTTCGATTAGCGTGGATTATGTGTGGGACAGGCGCAGGGGCGATTGTCCCGTCAGCGGGGAGAATGGGGAAACTAACGAGACCGTTGAACCTGAACCGTCCTATGGTCCGGTCAGGTTAACGGGGTTGTTAGTTTTTTTTACCCTGATCATATAATTGCATAAATGTAGTTACAATGATATAATTATAGTATGCTCTTTGAATGGGATGAAGAAAAAGATAAAATCAACCAGCGGAAACACGGATTGTCATTCAAAGATGCCCGGTATGTATTCGCCGATCCCTATGCGGTGACCCGTGACGACGATACGGATGATGAACACCGTCAGCAGATCATGGGGCATATCGGCGGCACCCTGCTTATTTTGGCAGTCTATACGATGCGGACGAAGCAGGGTGATGAAGTAGTTAGAATAATCTCCGCCCGAAAAGCGACGGCGGCGGAAAGGAGGAAGTATGAAGCAGGAAAATGGTTTTAGTGCTATGGACGAAGAGACAAAGGCAAGGCTGGCCGCTCTTGCCGACTTACCTGACTCTGAGATAGATACGAGCGATATCAAGGAATGGACCGATGAAGATTTCTCCCAGGCGGTTCCCTTTCATAATATCTATAAGCCCAAGAAGGAGCAGATAACGACCCGGATCGATTCGGATATCCTACTATGGCTCAAGAGTCATGGGAAGGGTTACCAGACGCTTCTGAATGATCTTCTGAGAAAGGAGATGATGATGGAGTGTAAGCGATAGTGTAAAATACTCTGTTAGGAGTTTGCTCTAATAAGGTCATCCAGTGTTTTGAGGATGGCCTTTTTTTTGGCTTCCGGAAGGGCTTCAATCTCTTTCATTCGTCGCATATAGCGCAAAGGTAATTCTTTTCTATAAGAAATATCGGAAAGGCCTAAAAGTTCGTCAGATGAAACCTGAAGGGCAATTGAGAATCCTTTTATCATTTCATCGTTAAGATGCAATCTTCCTCTTTCATAGTCGGTTACGAGTTTTTGACTGATGCCTATGATCTCTGCTAATTGTATCTGAGTTAATCCTCGCAGTTTTCTGAGAGTAGAGATTCTTTTCCCTATACTTATCTCGGGAGATTCATTTGAAAGAAGTTTAGTTTTCGCTACTTGTGGCATCTAGTCATAGTATATAATCTTATTGACGAATATACCATAATGGTATATAATAGAGGCTAGTAATATACTTGACACGGTTTCGTTGAAATCGTAAAAAGCCCTGATTCTACAGTTTGGCGACCGGAATCAGGGCTGACAAAAAAACACAGAGGAGGAATCCTCCATGCTCTTTTATTTTACCCGAAATCCTTTCCCCGGTCAAAAGGTTCCTCCTCAAAAGGAGTCCCTATGGACCAACTATCCACCTGTGACCTGTACGAGGCGGGTTACTACCTTCTGAACCGCTGCACCCTCGAAGGTGTGGAGACCACCGAACTTGACGGAAAGCTCAGCTGCCGGCTGATTCTGGCCGGTGAAAACACCGGGGAGCTGCAGACCCTCTACTTCCACAACAAAGCCCAGGTTAACCTCTTTGACTTCCGCCGGATGTACTCCCACTTGAACAAGGTTCTTTACGAAGCGAAGAAAGTCTACAAGAAAGAGAAGGGGGTACAGGCATGAACAACCCCGAAAACGACCGCCTGGTGACCTCCAACCTGGCCGAAGTCTGTTACCTTCTGGAAAACCACCATCGTCTGACCGGCGCGGAACTGGTCATGGGGAACATGGGAGCCGAGGAGATGCTTTTCACCCTTGAGGGAGAGAATATTCTGGTTTCCCGCCGTCTCTTCATGGGGGACACACGCGTCCGCCTGTCCAAGATACCCGCCACGCTGGATACAATCAGTGACTTTCTCTGGAAGCAGGTAGAGGAGGCGGAGCTATGAAAATTGTTTTCTCCAACCAAAAAGGCGGTGTAGGCAAGACCACCAGCTGCCGGGAACTGGGTATCTCCCTTTCTCTCCAGGGCAAGAAAGTCCTCCTTGTCGATACGGACCCCCAGGGCAACCTCTCCAAGAGCCTGGCGTACAATGAAACAGGACTCTACGACGCGTTGACAGACGGTATGGTTATCATAGAGCCTATTTCGGAAACTCTCTCCCTTCTTTCCGGAGACATCCGCCTATCCCTCCTGGAAAAGAATCTTTTAGGTGAGATCGATGCTTACCAGCAACTCTCAGAGTTGTTTGAACTGGACTGCTTCCAGAAGTTCGACTTCATCCTGATAGACACTCCGCCGTCTTTGGGAATCCTGACTCTGAACGCCCTGGTCGCCTCGGACGCTCTGGTGATCCCTGTGAGCTGTAGAATGTACTCCCTTCAAGGGACTAACGACCTGATGAACACGGTGAGCAAGGTTCGGAAGAACCTGAACCCCGACCTGAAACTCCTCGGTGTCCTTATCAATGCCTTTGACCGGGTTCCGGTAATCATGAGGGAGATAAAGGAGGAGATAGAAAAGGCCTTTGGGGAAGCGGTCTTCTCCCAGGTGATCAGCAAGAGCGTTCGGGTGGAAGAAGCTATCGCCGGTAAGAAGGGAATTCTGGAACTCTCTACCCGTGATCGTATCAAGGAGGAGATTCAATTTTTGACCATGGAGCTGATTTCTCGGAGCCGTCTATGAGCGCCCGCCTAAAAGAATCGACTCTGAACGTGGGAGGCTTCCTTGATGAGTTCGAGAAGGACCAGGTCAAACGAGACGTGGATATCCTTTCCCTGTTCTCCTCCTTCGGGGTGAAGCTGGAAAGGAAGGGTAACAGTTATATGGGACTCTGTCCTTTCCATGATGACAAGAATCCCTCCCTTTCGGTGGACAAGGCCAAGGGCCTCTTTCACTGTTTCGGCTGCGGGGCTTCCGGCGACGTCTTTGACCTGGTGATGAAGCTCAAGGGAATGGATTTCAAGGAGGCTCTGGCCTATCTGAAAGTGCCCCTGGCGGCTTATGTTGAGACTCCGTCTCCCGTAAGGGTGACGGATGTCCAGCAACCGGCGGAGACGTTACCGGAACCGGAAGAGCCCGCTCCGGGCGCTAGTGTTGAGAGTGTCTTAGACACTACCTTAGGTAGTTCGGTTCTGGAAAAAGCAAACCTGGATGACCTGGTGTCTTATTACGAGAAGAACCTGGCCGGGAATACCAAGGCCCAGAACTACCTGAAAACCCGGGGCCTCCTGGACTGGGATCTCTTGAAAAGGTTCCGTATCGGTTTCTCCGATGGGAGCCTCAAGGGCCGTCTCTCCGAAGCCCAGTACTCCGAGTTCAGGGATAGGGGGATCTTCCAGCCGAAGGGACAGGAGACCTTTGTCAGCTATATCGTTTTCCCTTTGCTGGACGAGCAGGACCGGCCGGTCAGTCTCTACGGCCGGAAGATCGTGGACCGAAGCTCCCTACCGGCCCACCGCTACCTTAAGGGACCGCATAGCGGCCTTCTCAACGGGAAAGCCTTTGGTGTTTATAAAGATCGAATGATCCTCTCTGAGAGCGTCATTGACGCCCTTTCTCTGATGGCATTAGGCTTTCAGAACGTCTGTCCCGTCTACGGCACCAACGGGGTCACCGGTGACCATTTTCGGATGATAGAAGAGAACCGGACGAAAGAGATTATCATAGCCTTCGATAACGACGAGGCGGGACGGAAGGCCTCCGAAGAGCTGGCCGGTCGTCTTCTTTCGCTGGATACTTCCGTGAGAGTCGTTTCTCCTCCTGAAACTGTCAGTGATTGGAACGAGGCCCTTCTGGCCTCGTCCCTGAAACAGGAGATAGAAGCCCTCATAGAAGCGGCCCCCTTGAGGAAACCGGAGAGCCTGGAATACCGCTCCGGGGTTCAGGTGGAAGAACGGGAGGGAAAATACTTCTTTACCGTCGGTTCTATTCTCTACCGGCTGATCGGTGTGAAAGAGGGTTTCGTTTCCTCTCTGAAGGTGAACATCCGGGCCGAGAAGGACGGGGAGAAGCACATAGACAACGTGGATCTCTTCTCCGCCCGGAGCCGGAGCAGCTTCGCCTATGCCCTGAGCCGCATCTTCGAGGTGGAGGCCGCCCGGGTGGAACGGGATCTGATCTCCCTTCTGGAATGGCTGGAAAGGGATCGGGACCGGAAACTCTCCGATCCCATTTCCATTATTGTCATAAGCCAGTCAGCCGTCGGTAAGAGCTACCTTATCGACACGGTCAAGAAGCTGATCCCTCCGGAGGATGTCCTTTCCATGACGAGCCTTTCCGACCAGGCCTTGAACTACCTTCCCGAGGAAGCCCTGCTTCACAAGTTCCTGATCATGGGAGAGGCGGTTCACTCCGATGCCGTGGATCACCAGATGAGGGAGATGCTTTCCGCCCAGGAGCTGAGCCGTCTGGTTACCACCAAGGACGAGAAGACCGGCAAGATGACAAGCCGCTTAGTCCGAAAGAAGGCCGTCGTTTCCGCCGTGATGAGTTCGGCCACCGGGGATATCAACCCGGAGAACGCTTCCCGGTGCTTTGTTATCTCCACCGATGAGACGGAAGAGCAGACCCGGGCCATTCACCGGGAGCAGAGACGGAAATACTCGCTCGCGAGAATTCGGGAAAAACAGGAGGCTCTTCCTTCCATTGTGAAAGCCCACCACGCCGCCCAGAGGCTCCTGAAGGATGTGGTCATCATTAACCCCTTCGCCGACTATCTGGACTTCCCCGCCAGCCTCATGCGCTCCCGCCGGGACCATGAGCGTTTTATTGATTTGATCGCCTCGGTCTGCTATCTCAGGCAATACCAGAAACCTGAGCAGAAGGGGGGACTTAGTCCCCTTATTGAATGTGATCTTGAAGATTATAAGGTGGCCTATGACATCATGGTAAAGATCCTTCCTTCCACTTTATCGAACTTCCCCAAGAGCGCCCAGCTCCTGTATGAGACGATCCGGAGGATACTGAAGGAGAAGGCCGACCAGGAGAGCCTTCCTATTTCTGAGGTGTCGGTGACGCAACGGGAGATCCGGGAGCGGGAGGGACTGGAACACAACTTCGTGAAGCGGAACATCCGCCTTCTGGTGGAGTATGAATATTTGAACCAGAAAGGCGGCCAGAGCCGGGGCGGTAAGGCTTTTTACCGGATAAATCAGGACGGGCCGTTGTCCCTTTTTGATCTGTCGTCTATTCCCAAACCGGAAGAAGTGAAAGAACTTGTCAAAAGTGGGTCACGCCCTTTGACCCACTTTTATTTAAAGCGTGTAAAGGAGTTAGGAGAAAGTGGGTCAGGTTATGGAGAAAGGTATACCGAGAGAAAAGGTTTTCAGGGAGTTTTTGGTAGAGGAAAAGGTCCGGGGACGGACGGAGCAGAGCCTTTCCGGGGTACGCTCCCGGGTTCCCCTGTTCTTCCATTATCTGGAAGAGGAGAGAAGGGGAAATATCCTCACCGTAGGGATCAGGGAGGCCGCCGGTTACCAGGGCTGGCTTCTGAAAAGGAAGACTCAGGAGGGGAAGATTTATTCCGTCCGGACGGTGAACTCCTACTTTACCGCCGCCGGTTCCTTCTATGAATACCTGAAACGAAAGAGCCTGGTTCCCGGGAATCCCTTCCGATCCGTCCGCCAGGCCCGGGCCGATAAAACCCTTCCCCGGGATCTTCTCTCCGAGGAGGAAACGGACAGGCTCCTGGCCGCCCTCTTCACCTGGGAGGAGACCCGGGATATCCGCATCCCTTTGAGAAACTACAAGGTCCACCTCATGGCGGAGCTGATGTACTCCACCGGTCTCCGTATCGCCGAGCTGGCCGCCCTCAAGCCGGAGGACATCGACTTGAACGCTTCCCTTGTCCGGGTCTGGGAAGGGAAGGGGAGAAAGGACCGGATCTGCTACCTGAACGAGTATACCCGTGAGATCCTAAGGATCTATTTGGAAGAGATGAGGCCGCTTCTCTCCGCCGGATGGAATGAAGGAAAGGAGACCCTCTTCTTCTCCTCCCGGGACCGCCTGGGTTCCGTAGCCAACAACCTCTTCAAAGACACTTGTAAGAAAAACACACTTAGTGTGCAGACCTGTCATGGCTTTCGTCATCTGATGGGATACCATCTTCTCCGATCCGGTTGTCCCCTTAGGTTCATTCAGCAGTTCCTCGGGCACTCCCGACTCCATACGACGGAGATCTATACCAAGGTGGATCAGGAGGAACTCAAGAACGTCATAGACCACTGTCATCCCCGACAGAGGAAAGCGGAGTTATGATCTTCACGAGAGACCGGGCGGTCAATGTGATGAGGGAGTACATGAGAGAATCGGGCTATGCGGAGAGGACCGTCACGGGACGGGTTTACACTCTTCGCCGGTTCTTCGATTACCTGGGACCGGTAGATGTACGGGAAGTGAGCCGGGAAGATATCCACGGCTTTCTTCTGAGCCTGTCCGATACGGAATTGAAGCGTCACTCCAAGCAATTGATTCATAGCGCCATACGTCTCTTTTTCAAGGCTCTCTACGTGAAGGAGGTGATCCTGATTAACCCGGCGGAGGACTCCTTCTCCTTTCTGCCGGAGAGGGGGGAAACCAAGGTCATCTTTTCCGAGTCGGAGCTGGCCGGGTTTCTGGATAATATCGATATCAACAAACCCCTGGGACTCCGGGACAGGACTCTCTTTGAACTCCTCTATGCCACGGGGATGCGTTCCGGAGAGGCGGCCCGGCTCAGGGGGGAGGACATCAACGAAAAATCACGGACTATTCTGATCAGGCATACCAAGACCCGGCGGGACCGGGTGGTACCCGTTACGGAAACGGCCATGGCGTTTATTAAGATGTACCGGGGAAGGAGAAAAGGCGGCCCCGTCTTTCTGGGAACCGCCGGGCCGTTGCAGGGACCGGCCATGAATAACCGTTTCAAGGATCATCTGGCCGATCAGGGGATCTACCGGAAGGGACTGACCATTCATTCGCTGAGGCACTCGGCGGCGGTTCATCTTCTGCAGAACGGGGCGGACATCCGGTATGTTCAGGAGCTTCTGGGTCATGATTCCTTGGAGAGTACGGTCATCTATACCCACCAGCTGCAGGAGGAACTCAAGCGGATCTATCGTACTCATCATCCCCGGGAGAACCGGTTTTTCAAGGAGGTGGATGAGGAGTACCGGCGGAAGATAGAGGAGCTGAAGGCTATGATTCTCTCGAAAGAAAAGAGCTGGTAATACCCTTGTTTCTGGGGTATGATTGTTTACGTATTATGACGGTAACCGAAAGTAAGCCTTCAGATTTTTTACCTCACGTTTTCGGGGAGGGTCTCCCGGATTTTGAAGGTTCATCTTACTTCAATGCTCGGTGGTATGATGCGGATACGGGGCGGTTTATTACAGAGGATCCGGTTAGGGACGGCCTATTGTGGTATGCCTATGCTAACAATAACCCCATGAAGTTCACCGATCCGACGGGGATGAGGCTCTCTGATCCGACTGAGGGATTGGATGAACATGACTTAGGTGTTGATACGAATCCAAGTGCGGATGATTCTGGTTCGGGGTCGAGTTCAAATAATGATGAAGAGATATCTGAAGAGGAAAAAATATATAATCAGAACCAACCAAGGGAAAATGGTTTGGAAGAACTTCTAAACTATGATAGATTTGGCCCTGATCCTGATTCCTTGAATTACAATGATTTTGGACTTGATCCTAATCAATTGGATAAGATTCAAGAGGAAGTAGATGCTCATCTTGGATCAGCTGGTGGATTATATGGGAATAAAAATATGTGTGATGATTGGGCAAAGGATAGACTTGATAATGCAGGAGTTGATACTTCTGATTTGTTCGCAGGTGATCCTAATGGTACCAAAGTTGCTCAGGATATTGAAAATGCCCAAGAAAAAGGATTAGGAAGTTCTTTACCAAAAGAAGGTTGGAGCCTTGTTTTTATGGGTAAATCGAAAGCTGGACTTGACGAACATGCTGGCCTTCTTAAAATGAATAGTGATGGATCAGGGACTTTTTATGATTCCTCTAGTACAAATGCTAATCAACTACCAGAAGGGCATAATTTTGATAATTTTGAAGATAAGTTCTCAAAAAGAGGTGGTGATAAATATGGTCACTATGAAACTCAAATATTTATTCCAGTTAAACCTTAGTAAAAATGGGGGTCAGTTTGAAAAATAAAATATTAGTTTCATTACTTTTAGCAATAGCCCTTTCAGCTTGTTATTCTCAGGGGTTGATTTCCTTTTCGTATAACGGGAAAATCGGATATTTAAATGAGACATTGAACGTTATATTATCTCCTCAATATGATTCTGGTTCAAATTTTTCAGATGGTTATGCTGTTGTTGAATTAGATGAGAAATCTTATGTGATTGATGTACATGGAAATATCTTATATTCGACAAATTCAAATAATATGCACTATCTCGGAGATTCATTATTTACCATGCAAGGTAATCATTTTTCTAATTTCGATGGATTATATCAAATTGTCAATATTGATTCAAAGAGAATCATAGCTGAAAGATTAGCAGAAGTGGATTGGGAAAGAGCTAGGGATAGTAGTGCAATATCTGTTTTATATTATGATAGTGATATCGGAATTTATTATATCAATAGTGAGGGGGAGCCTCTTTTTGAAAATACTCCTATCTATGGAGGTTATTCATTTCAGGAAGGATACGCAGTCGTTATGGTTGATGATTGGCTTTCTGCAATTATGGATAATAATGGGAATCTCGTTGCTCAAGATTTCATGAGACTTGGTAGGTTCTTTTCTGAAGGATTATGTCCAGCTATGACAAAAGAAGGAAAGACTGGCTATGTGAATACTAATGGCCAATTTGTTTTTGAGATACCTTTAGATACTTCAGATTTAAACATGAGAAAAAGTACTCCTTTTGAAAATGGTCGAGCAATTATCAATTGTCTTGAAGATGAAGATTATTGGATTGTCATTGATAATAATGGAAATTATCAGTCTAGTGAAATTAGAGCTGATGATTGTTATGGTTTTAACGAAGGAATGGCACTACTTCATAAATATTCTTATACTAATGATGAGCACACTTATGGTTATGTAAACTCACAAGGAGAGATTATATATGATTATCAATTTTCCAAAGCCGATGATTTCTACAATGGTTATGCTCGGGTTATTATACAAGGTAGGGATGCGATTATAGATAAAGTCGGGAATATATATTATTCAAGTGATTTGATGAAAAATAACCCTAATCCATAATATGCATTGATTAAAACTATCTGATATGGAATATCGCACCCCGGCGGCGGCTCCCCTCCGGTTCACCCGTCTGCTTTGCAGACAGACCGCCTTTGTTCCGATAAGGCGCCTTATCGGAACAAAGCCTTGAACCGTCGCTCCGCACGCCAAAGGTAGACAGAAGCAGAGCCTCTGTCTACCGCCGGGGTAATTACAACGCATGATTTACTGAAATATTCCCCTGACGAGTACAGATTAAGGTATAATATTCCTTAGAAGAATAGGAATACAGTAGGATTAGCGATGCAAGAATACAAAGGCTATAAAACACAGATGCACTATGATCCAGATGACAAAGTTTTTTTCGGGAAGATAGAAGGTATTCAAAGTAGTATAACGTTCCATTCTGAAGATCAGGAAGGTTTTGAAAAAGAATTTCATGTTGCGGTTGATCACTTTCTTGAAGTCGCTAGAGCTAATGATTTATCCTTTCTTTAGTATTGTTTCCGCTATAAATGTGATCACGTAAAACTTAGCTTTTTTTGTTGATTTGACTTTTCCTACAGATAAGAATGACCCCTAATTTTCCACAGTATTGCAGTTTCCTAAAATGGTAATTTCCCAGAAGACAGAGATTCTCACTTCTTATTAGATGGGACAGATTGGCTCAGTTTTGCCAGGTATTCAATGGGAGATTTTTAACCTACTTTAGAAAGCAAGATAAAGAGTGTAGTATGATGAGCCCTCGTGTCAAACCACTTCTTCAAAATTAATAAGTGGAATCCTCCGATATCAAGCTGCCTGATCCTTCCCAATCTGGAAGGACTCATAAACATCATCAGGAGTTAAATAACCAAGCCCCTGATGAAATCTTTTCCCGTTGTAGAAGCGAAAGTATTTCTGTATCCCTTTCTTCAACTCCCGGACATTCTCATCGGATCGGAGATAGATATCCTCGTATTTTAAACTACGCCAAAGACGTTCCACATAGATGTTGTCACGCCAGCTTCCCTGACCATCAATACTGATTCTGACTCCCGCTTCCTGGAGCGGTTTCAAAAAAGCATATGAAGTAAATTGACACCCCTGATCCGTATTAAAGATCGCCGGCGTTCCATATTTATCCATAGCTTCCTTTACGGCGGCGATACAGAACTCAGAATCCAAAGTAGTAGAGATCTTCCAGGTTAATACCTTACGGCTCCAGACGTCCATTATGGCTACAAGGTAGGCAAATCCCTTATCCATTTTAAGATAGGTGATATCAGTGGCCCAAACCTGATTGGGATAGCGGATTCTTTTTCCCTTTAAAAGATAAGGATAGATGGGATTCTGCTTATTGGGGATAGAGGTAAATTTTCTGGGAGAAATAGCCCGTAAGCCTAATTCTCTCATAAGACGGCGAACTCGCTTTCTGCTTGTATTATAGCCTTCTGAATTCAATTCCTCAGCCATTTTTCGATAACCATAGAATGGGATCTGAATGAAAAGTTCTTTAAGGCGAATCTTCTCTTCTATATCTTTCCGATCTTCCGGTTTAGGATCATAGTAATAAGCCGTCCTGCTGACATTGAGAATTTTACATTGCTTCCGGACAGACAATTTCCTATGATCCGGCTCTATCATTTGTAATCCTTGCCGTACAGTTGCTTGTACTTTTTTTTTAGAAACTCATTCTCATAATTGGCTTCGCCTAGCTGTTTGAAAAGTTCCTGCTCTTTTTTCTTGAGAGTTTCCAATTCCTGATCCTTTTTGTTCTTCCGGATAAAAAGGGAACTGGCATTTCCCATAAGCTGCTTTTTCCACATGCTGATCTGGTTGGGATGAACCTCATATTCTTCCGCCAGCTCTTGAAGAGTCTTTTCTTCTTTGATTGCTTCCAGGGCAACCTTCGCTTTAAACTCTTCATCGAATTTTCTTTTCATTGATCGTCTCCCTTTTTCATATTATCATGAATCGGGAAATCCAACTTAATATTTAAAGGACTGGCTTACCCTGTGGGCTCATCATACATGGATTTACAATTATCATTGAAAATTGTCAGCTTCGGCAATCTTTACTAGAATGGAAAAAGTGTAAGAGAGGTCTTTATCTATTTGCAGGGGAAGTCTAGATTGCATACAGTGCTTATACAATAAAGATGTCGATTATGGTGTCTTATAGTGAACGTATAAGAAAAATTCCCTTCTCAACGATTTTTTCAACCTTCTTGTTGTCTTTTCGCATGCAAGATGGCTAACACAGGTATTGTAGATTCCTGAATTGTATAGATGATCTGATACGGGAATTGTCTAATCAGAATTTTCCTATAATGTTTATGGACAATTGGAAACATGGGGGATTCCTCTTAATCATTAAAAATCCGTTATCAAGACAATTAAGAAATTCCCGGTCCAGATATAGCGCTTTGATTCTATACATTGAAGTGTTTCACGGATCTCATTCTGGGCTTATGACCAATTCATATTTTATTAAAGGGCTTAATTCTATTCAAGTGCAGATCATAAAGAATCCCATGATAAAACCGTTTTAGGATTATGTTTATAGTGTTCTTACCTTTGCTCAAGATACCTAATCTGAATATCAGTCAGATTTTAAGTCCCATTGGACACTGCTATCGGAACCTATATATTTTCTATGATAATTTTTTTTACTTCAACTGGTCAGGACGACCAATGGTATATAATACGATGCCAAACTTAAGCCAGTAGCCAGGGAGGACTGAAGGCAATCCGGAGGCCTTTGTATAAAACCGAATTATGTGTGGGACAGGCGTAGGGCAATTATCTGTCAGCGGGTGATTGGGGAAACTTGTGAGGCCGTTGGACCAAAATCGTCCTGTCGTCCGGTCAGGATAACGGGGTTGTTACTTTGAGACCTTAGTTTGCTCCCCCGGTTTCTCATAAACCGGGGAGCGAATCAAAAAGCAAACATCTACTCCAATCGGCCCCAATTCTCCCCATCAAAGAAAATAGCATACTCCCAATTCTTCTCACCCCTCGAAACAGTAAGCTTCCAGAAACTCGTCTGAGTCCCCAGATACTCCAGAACTCGCAGTTGTTTCTCTGTCGGGGCAATGATCGATTTCAGCTCGCCGGGAGTGATCTCCCGTGATGCCCGGGCATCCAGGATATTCTGTGCCTTAAGAAGGCTATTGTTTATGGGATCTTCCTTGTAAGGATAAGAGAGAAGGCACTTGAGCAGGAAAGGATCTATGTAATGAACGTTCATCTGGGGCATGGCGGTAATAACAGGGATGACATCCTTCTCTCCCATGCCCAGGAGCGGGGGAAGCTCTTCCCTGTCCCATAATTTGAACTCCTTTAAACCCTGCTGGATTTTATCATGGAAGATCTGTGCGCCTCCCTCGCCATGGCGGATTGTATAAATCTCGACAAGAGATTCTTCATAGGTGACATTCACATTGGCCAGACTATGCAGGGTAAAGAAACGGGTCAGATTCTCTTCGCCGAAGGTCTCCGTCCAGACGGCTAGATTCGTTGTGAATCCTTCTTCTCTCCTCCGTGCCTGAATGCTGTCGGGATGCTCCCCGGAGATAATGAGACGGCTCAGATCGGTTTCTTCGAAGAGCTTTGTTCTCATCCAGTTGATGTTCAGACGGCTGGAGATATCTTTCAATTTAAGGGTGTATGGTGAGTGATCGGCGTTGATGAAATCCCATACAGGATCTTCCTGTGAATGGGACTCCGGAGTCGTATCTTCCTCTAAAGCATCGATGGTCTGCTCTACAAGAAGGTCCCTCTCCCGTTCCCCGTTGATTTGTGTCGTCAGATTCTCGGTTCTTAATAGGGAGGTTTTGGCGATAAGTGATACGGCTAGAAAGAGACTACTAATAATCAGAATGACGACGAGAACGGTAACAGAACTGTTGCCCCGATCCTCTTTGATGATCCTCCTGAGCATATCTCTCATGAATCCCCCTCCCTGCCGATCACCGATGAACCGAGGGGAAAAAGCAACTGCCTCTCATCAAGGATGAGGGTGAAGAAGTAACGTCCATCCTTTCTGCTGCTAATCCATTCCGCACGTGTCTTACCGGGTGAGGGTATCGTTACAAGAAGCTCTTCGTTCAGGAAGAACGAAATCATTTCTTCTTCAAATCCGATTACCAAATGATCCTCTTCCATACCCTTATACCAGGGGAAATCCCAGGTGTTTCCCTTCTGCTCCGGCTCATACTCCGGAAGCCACCAGGGAGGCCGGACATCACCTAGAAAGCGGCGGAACGCATCGGCGGCCATGAGTTCCCTGTTATGCTCCGTGAAGGCTGTCAGATCCTGCTTCATGCCGGGGATGAGGGACGTACTCAGACGGAACAGGGAGATCATCAGGAGGGAGAGGAGAATTAGACTGACAATGGTTTCGACAAAGGTGACACCCCTTTCGTCAGTCAGTTTTTTCCAGAATCTGTTCTTCATAGTCGGTCCAGGCCTGGTGATAGGCGGTCATTGTTTTTACCCGGGCATTTTTCAGGGTCGTACCAGCGGAAAAGAGAGTTATAGCTGTAAGGGAAATGATCGTCAATGCTACGAGCAAATCCACATAGAGATAGCCCTGATCACCAGCTAGTAATGTCCTCAGCTTCACCTTCTCCTCCTTCCAGGCCATCCGATCCATAGGAAATAATTCCAAAGGGCTGACCTGAGGGACCGGGAACCTGATAGAGGTAGTCCTTGCCCCAGGGATCCTGAGTGATCTTCCGGGTGATGTAAGGGCCATTCCAACCGGCGGGCTGGGGATCGGAGCTGGGTTTTTCAGAAAGTGCCTGCAGCCCCTGCTGTTCTGTGGGGTAGGACCCGCAGTCCAGAAAGTACGTGGTCAGGGCCAGGGAGGCATTCTCAATTTCCGTTTGTGCCTTAACCCGTTTCGCCTTGCCTACCTGTTTGAACGCGGTGAGGCCGACCATCGCCGTCAGCATAAGGGCTATAGCTATGACAATAAGGGTTTCCACGAAGGTCCACCCCCGGTCATCCTTCAACTTCCTGTAGATTTTCTTCAACAGGGGTTTCATATTCTTAATACGTTTATTCTTCATTGGTCTTCCGTCCTTTTTCTATCTGGTCTGCCAGCAGAGCTATCCGTTCCTTAATATCATCGGAAGGTCTTTGGGCCATAATCTTTCCTAAAACGATATAAGCTTCATCCCGTTTATTCCTGTCATATTGGAGAAGATCCGCATAGAAGAGGAGAACCTCCCCCGGCATCGTCTCTCCGTTTCCTGTTTTCAGGATTTCCTCCGCCTCTTCCGATTCGCCCTGCTTCCAGAGAATAATCGCTCTGAGAAAGAGCCTCTCCCAATCCTCTTCCCCAATGCTGAACGCCCTGTCCAGGTAGGAAAGAGCCTTCTCCCACTCCCCCTTATCCATGGACTTTCGGCTCAGACGGACAAGCTGGTCCTCCGAAAAGAGACGGCCGTACAGGGCCTGCCCCTCGTTGTCATAGGGGAAATCAAAGCTTACCGTCTCATAGCCTTCTTTGGACAGGGTCACCTCATACTGCTCGAAGGGCAGATCCGGAAAGATCGCTTTGCCCGTAACATCGGTCTTGGCTCTGTATTCCTTCCCTTGGGAATTGGTCATTTCCACCATAACCGAAGAGCAGGCCCTGTTCTCACCATTAAAAACCTTGGCCATCAGGGAAAAGGAGTCAAGTTTCTGCCTTCTGAGAAGCATACCGTCCGTACGGCAGGACATGAGAAATAATGTCAGGAAGAGGGACATGATAAGTCCCGTTCGTTTCATTCCGTATTGATTCATGGGTTAACCTCATATAATCTGTTGTTATTTTCCAAAAGGTAGATCCGGTCTGTCTTCTCTTTCAGTTTCCATTCCGATTGATTCGGGTTCTCCAGGGAAAGGGAGAAGACCCGTCCGTTTCGATTATCCTTGAAATAGAGGAGTTTGTCTTTACCGTCGGGGGACACCTTTCCCACAAAGCTGATGGACGACCGATCTACTGTAGGCTCAGGTATCATTATCGGTGCTGGTTCAGGACTCACAACTGTACTCTTCACGGCAACAGTTTTTAAGGGGAAGATGCGGGAAAGTAGATTTACGGGGATATTCCTATTAAGAGAAAGGGGAGGGGATATTTCATCACTATCGGAATATGCGTTTTCAAGAAAATCCTTCCACTCCTCTTGGAACTCCTTTGGAAGGGAGAGGGGGGTGATCCTGAGTGAGATTCTCGCCGGCGGATTTTGAATATCCAGGGAGAAGGAATCGATTCTCATATATCCCTTCTCCTGATCCTGAAGAAAGGTGAGAATCTGATAGGGTTCACCTTCCAGATGGAATTCGATGGAATGGTTATCGCCCGATGTGATCTCCTGGTAGCGAGACACCTTCAATCCCAATGCTTCAAAGCGTTCCTTTATCTCCTGACCGAAGGGATAAAGGAGGATTTGCTGATTCTGACTTTGATAGAGGCGCATGGCTTCCATGCGGTCCTGGTCATCCTCTGCTATGGCGCTCGACTGCTGTTCCTGTAAGCGTTCAACCTGACTGCGGCTCAAACGGATCTTCTCAAGGAGATCCTCCCTTTTGCCGGCCCAGAGATCATGGATGGCCATGAGGAGGAAGATGAAGGTGAGAAGGCCTAAAATGGACAGGAGAATCTTTCGTTCCCTCGTCATTTCCACCTTCCCGACAGATTAAAGAGCTCCAGACTCTCCTGCTCCCGGCTCTGGTACAGTGTTATCCGTTCAATCTCGGGTACTGTACGCAGTTTCTCCAGAATGTTCAGGGGATCCTTTCCCCGGGCTTGAATCTGGAAGTCCTGCCCTTGAAAGGAGAGGTTCAGGATTGTCGCCTTACCGGAAAAATAGGGGTAGAGAATCTCCAAGCGTCCATACAGGTCGGATGGACTGTTTTCCTCCAGTATCTTCCGGATCTCTTTCCAGGGGATGTTGCCATCCTGGCCGATTCTTTGACTGAGAAGCTCTGAACGGACGTTTTTCCACTCCTCGTACTGATTAAGAAGTTCCCTGCTCTCCTGCCATTGGAAAAAGAAAGAGGCGAGCGGGATGAGGGGAAGGAGTGCCAGAAGAAGTTTCAAACGGCCTTTTTTGTTCTCCTTTCTCGCAAAGAGGGAGGGGAGGTTCGTCTCAAGTTCGAACAGCCGGGGGCGGGCCGATTCTCCCAGAAACTCCTTGACGAGAATGGGCATGTCCGACTCTTCTGCCAAATGGATTCCATGATCCAGTCTGCTTCCATTACAGAAAAACAAATCGTATCCCGATCCGGCACTGAACTGATAGACTTCTTTTCCTTCTCCCAGGGGAAGGGAGAGGGCGGGGGAGAGCAAGATCGCATCCTTACCCCAGTCCCGGCGGATCCTTTCTATAATCTCTCTCTTGATGAGAAAGACGTAGGTCGCCTGGCCCAAATGCCGACTGTTCCATTCCCACTCTTCCAGGGAATCGGGGAAATGGGTGGGCAGGGTCCTTTGTATCAATAGGTCCCGATCCTCCTTCTTCAACGGGGGGATATCCAGAGAAATGACGGGGCAGATGTTCTGGTTCAGGCAGACTTGACTTTTATGGGAAGAGTTCGGCTTGATTTCCACTCCTTCCCTGTTCACGTACCGGGGCTCTCCGGCGTTGAGAGAGGCATAGACCGTCATGCCATCCCTCCATACATGGTCAATAAGGGGAGTATGATATTCAATATGATCGTAAGGAGTATAACACCCAGGAGGATAATGACGGCCGGTTCCACCAATGTCAGTATGTTGTTGAGGATCTTCTGCATCTCCATTTGATAATAATCCTTAAGCTGCTTGAATACCTTATCCACAGTACCGATTCGTTCACCCAGGCCGATCCATTGGCTTAGTTCAGAAGGAAATGCGGTCTCCTCCGCTAGAAGAGCAGAGAGGGCATCACCCTTGAGCAAGCGGGATTGGAGCGTTAAGAGACGCTCCCGCAGATAACTGTTCTCAAGAACATCGGCTGACTGGAGAAGACTGTCTTCCAGAGTAACGCCGCATCCTGTCAGTATGGAAAGGGCAAAGGAAAGGGAGAGCATATCCCGGGTGAGGAAAAATTTCCTTACCAGGGGAATCATCAGAATCAAACGGTCCGTCAGGAGTCGGAAGGTGGTATATTTTCTTTTGAGGAAGCCAAGGACAACCGATCCGAGGGGAATCAGAACGATCAATCCACCAAACAGGGCGATAAGGATTCTGGCGGATGTCATGGCCCTGTTCAGGTTTTGCTCCGAGGTTCCTCCCGCCATTTGTGTCAGGTTTTCCATCTGGGGGAGAAAGAAGAAGAGGAGCGCCGTTACGCCGATAAAAACCATGGATAGAACCAGGGCAGGGTAGATCAGGGCTCCGGTCACCCTATCCTTCAGTTCCTTTCTCTCTTTGAGCCATTGGGCGAGGGGCGTGAGGATTCTATCCAGCTGTCCCAGCCGTTGTCCGACCCGGATCATTCCCAGATAAAGGGGAGGGAAGAGATTCTCCTGGGAGGCAATCGCCTGGGCAAAGGAATCGCCCCTTTGGAGCTGTCGATTGAGCTGCTCCACGAGTAGGGCCGTTTTCCCTTTGGTGAATAACTTCTGGGCCACTTCGAAGGCTTCCTTGAGACTGAGTCCGGACTGAATCATCATTCCCAGGGATTGGGTCAGCTCCAGAATGGCCTTCTGATGACCGCCCCTTAACCGTTTCCCGCTCTTCTCTTCCTCCCAATCCAGAAGATAATATCCCTGATCCTTAATCCGCGCTTCCATTTCATCCTGGGAATCGGCCTGGATTTTCTTTTTGAGGATTTTTCCCTGACTATCGGAGAGACGGCACTGAAATATCACAGATAAACGGCTCCCTCTATTTCCTTAAGAGTTGTCTCTCCGGTCGCGGCATATTGCAGCCCTTGAATGATCAGGGAGGTGAAATCTTCTTTATCAAGATAGTCTCTCAGGTCCGAGACCGAGCCGCCTTTGCTTATCATCTCTTCCAGGGAGGGATCGGAGATAATGATCTCCCCCACGGCCATACGGCCTTGATAGCCGGTCTGAGAACATTCCGGGCAACCCTGCGGTTCAAAGAGGGCAGTGGGAACGGCTAGGCCATAGGCTTTGAAAATCCCCTGCTCCGCCGGAAGAAGGGAGCGCCGGTTCCGGCAGGAGGGACAAAGCCGTCTGACGAGGCGTTGAGCCAAAGCCCCTTTCAGTACCGATGCGAGCAGATAGGGTTCCACTCCCATATCGATGAGACGGGGGATAACGGAAACCGCATCGTTCGTATGGAGTGTGGAAAGGACCAGGTGCCCGGTCAATGCTGCCCTCACGGCCAGCTCCGCCGTCTCCCCATCCCGGATCTCTCCCACCATGATGATATTCGGGTCCTGCCTTAACACGCGGCGGAGGAGAGTTCCAAAGGTTAAGCCGATATCGCTGTTCGTCTGAATCTGGTCGATTCCGTCTATAACGAATTCGATAGGGTCTTCAATGGTGATGATCTTCTTCTCATCGGAAGCCATCTCCCGCAGAAGACCATTCAGGGTCGTTGTCTTTCCGCTACCTGTGGGCCCGGTCACCAGGATGAGGCCGTGGGGATTCTTAATCAGCTTTCTCAATGAATCCAGCTGACCCTTTTCGAATCCCAGGTCTTCCAGGGTATTCCGGTTATCCCTTCTGTTCAGCAATCTGAGAACAATGCTCTCGCCCTCCCGGGCTATGGGCACAATCGACACCCGGAGATCGACCGTCTCTTCTCCCGTTTCCACGGATATTCTACCGTCCTGAGGAAGACGCCGTTCCATAATATTCAGATTGGCCATGATCTTGATACGGGAGGTGAGGGCGTTGAAATGTTCCCGGGGGATGGACCGTACCTTGGTCAGTACCCCGTCTATGCGGAACCGTACCGAAACTTCCCGGCTGAAGGCTTCGATATGAATATCCGAAGCCTTCCTGTTCAGAGCTTCCAGGATGAGGGAGTTGACCAGGTTGATCATGGGAGCGTCCCCCTCCAGCTTCTCTATATCCAGGGAGTCCAGTCTTTCGGAAGAAGCGGAACTGTCCTTTACGGAGTATTTGTCGGCCAAATAGATGGAGAGCTCCCTCTTGTCAATGAGGACGAAGGCGAGCTTCTTATCGGGGAGATGGTTCTTCAGACGCGTTTTGAGGAGTTGGCTGTCAGCCGTTATTCCCAGAGTATAATCGACCCCCTCAGCTTTGAGAAGGAGAGCTCCCTGCTGCTTAATATATTCGGGGGAAAACTGCTCCTTCTCGGGAAGGGGCAGCCATGATTTGAGGGAGGTCATTAGAGATCTCTCCGGCAGTAACGATAGTATGTATCGGAATATACCCTATCATGATTATCTAGAATATCCTCCTCCTTGTAGGGGATGAGAGTAATTATGAACTCCGTATTCTTCATGGTCTCGTTACGATTCTGAAAGAGATAACCCAGAAGGGGAATATCTCCCAGAATGGGTACCTCGTTTACAACTTCCATCGTTTCCCGCTGCTTGAGGCCGCTCAGTATAACCGGCTCTCCTGACTGACTGCGGATATGGGTTGTGACCACCTTTTCCGTCGTCGCCGGGACACTGGTATCGCTGTCGTCGCTAGAGGAGTTAGTCTCGCTAGAAATGGTTGTAGTCACTTCCATGGTAATCATTCCATCCCCGGAGACGGTACCTGTGATTTCTACTATAAGACCGGAGGTGATTTCTGTATAACCGGTAACTTCCGTTTCCCCCGTATCGGAGTCAATGGTAGTTGTGGCGATGCGGGAGGTATTGGTATTCTGGAAGCTGATTTCCTCTCCGGAAAGACCATGCAGGGTGGTATCGGCCAGAACCCGGGATTGGTTATTGGTCAATTCAAGGCTTAAACCGGCGGCGAATTGGTAACCGAATTGGGAGACCACATCGAAATTCAATGAGGCCAGGCCTGCCAGCGCTCCCGTAAAGCCGGTACTGCTGTCATCAGAAGCAGATGAAGCTGTCAGGCTGCTATCCAGATTCAACCCTTGATTCTCTTCTATCTGAAGAACCAGCACTTCGTAGCGAAGCTGAGGCATGGGCTTGTCCATGAGAAGGAGCTGCTCTTCGAATCTCTCCTTCTCTCCCCGAGTCCCCTGGAAAAAGAGAAGCGCCGGATCCTGGGTCTGTTTGATTTGATCTTTTTCCACATTGGGAGGGAGCAGATCCTGCAGTTCCTCCCATGTTAGATAGTGAAGCTGGATAGGAAAAACAGGAAGCACCGAATCTACCAGTGGGAGATAGGAAGCCAGTTCGCCATGTTTGCTCTCATTCAAGGAAGCCAGGAAACTTCGTTCCCCTATGGGGATCATGTTGATACCCATCATCTCCGGTCCCAATCTTTTAGTCAACTCATCCAGGGTAATGAATTGGAGATCGTAGCGTTTATAGGATTTTCCTTCTGACGGTTCATCCAGCTGTCTGATGAAGTCCTCCAAGGGGGCTATATCATCTAGGGTGCCGTTGAGAATAACCGTATTTCTCTCTGAACTAATCTTCATGGCTCCCGAATTATTCAGGCTGGAGGGGATGAGGCTGGTCAATTTGTCCACATCAAGATTTTCCAATTCGATCTCTTCGGTGAGGAAATACCGTTTAAGAATATTCTGCCTGTCCAGATCGAAGATGTAATATACACCGCCCGCCTCCTGATAGGAGGCATTACCCTGTTCCAGAAGAAGATTCAGCATCTCTTCAAAGGAACGTCCCTTATGCCGGAATTGTTCGATGACATTATCATTGCGTCCCAGGAAAGAATACTCTATTCCTTCCGCATCTAACAGATTCGTCAGTGCTTCCCGGAAACGGATTTGCTGGAAATCGGCCTCATAGCTCCGACCGTCCCGAGTAAAGAGCTCTCCCCCTCTGCTACTACGTGATCCCCCCGATGAACTAACAGTCGCTTCCTTCCTCAAATAGAAATACCTATCACCCGATTCCAGATAGAACTGGTGATAGGGTTTTATAAGAATCTCTAGCAATTCCCCGATTGTGCCATTCTGATAATTAACGGAGATGGCATCCCGGGGGAGGGCGTCGTGCAGAATGGTTATCCCCAGATCACGGGATAATCGCTGAATGAGAAGTTGGAAGTCAACCTGTTCCGCCTGGCAGCTCACCGTACCATTGTCAAGATTGGTTTTAATTTTGCTAACGTAATAAACGCCCTTCTCATATCGGTAATAAATCCCGTAATGGCTAAGAAATTGATCAAGAGCCGTATCAAGATCCATATCGGTAAAGTAGTAAGAGGCATAGCCGTCTACGGTCTCATCCGAGATAATGGAGCGACCGGAAGTCTGGGCAAGAACCAAAAGAATATCACGGACTGGGCTATCATTGAATTCCATTTCGCTGATGTTTTGTGAAAAAATATTTATTTTAAATAGAAGAATTACTGTAAAAAGTAAAGCTAATTTACGGTACAAAGAGACCCTCCGTTTTTAACCATAACGCTAATATAGCACCAAATGAGAGAAATGGGGCAAAGGGAATAGGCGTTTTTCTGGTCCATTTGTTTTTTTTAAAAAATATGAGCGCGAGGACTAATCCGGAGAGGGAAGCAATGAGTAGGGAAATGAACCAGTAATAGAGTCCCAGCGTGCCAGAGGTGATGAGGGTGAATTTGGCATCGCCCATACCAATTTTACCTTTTGTGATAAGAGATAATAAAATCATGATGATTAACGCAATAATAGAAGGTAATATGGAAATATTTAATCTGCTGTTATTTATGGAAATATTAAGTGTTAGTAAGATGAAAAAGCCAAAAAAAGTGAGGCTATTCGGTATCTTGAATTTTGATATATCAAAATATGAAGCCAGAAAAAGGAGAAGAAACCATGAAATATAAAAAACGAGTTTTATCATATTGTTCTATTCTTAACTTGGGATAGAATTGTCAAGATACATTATTAATATATTAGTGAGATTGTAAGATCAATATCAAAAACATAAATCTTCAGGTAATCAGAAAATTTTTTTCCGATTTGACCATTTTGTGAAAATTATGTGTTGAAAAAAATGAATAATGCGATATTTTAACGGGAAAATACAATAAATAGTTATATATATGTCAATTGTGCAGATACTCAGAGTTTATTGATTTTATTGTATGAAATTATTCGTAGAATTGTTATTTATTAATGATAGATGTGGATGGATAATACTGTGTGATCATAATAAAGAAATTAAGAATTTATAGATGATTTTTGATGATCCTATTTCAATTGTTTAAGTGATTGTACATTAACAATACAGTTGTATAAATACCATGAGGGGTGTTAATGAAAAACAAAAAAATTTTATGTATTCTTTTTTTTCAAATGATTATTCATTATTTGTTTGCAGAATATGATGTCAGCAATAATTTCTGCAATGTTAGGGATGTTTCATATTCTCCTTCCATTACCGTTTCAAGTGATAAGATTATTCGTGAGCAATTCTTCCTTAGATGGCTGAAGCCAAAGAGTAATACAACGTATAATAATTATTGCTATATGATTTTTCTTGATAGTGATAAAGATGGGGAATTCAATGGGAATAAACAAATATTTAATTGGACAGGTATAGGTAGTAGCTCTGCTTATGATGTTGATATAGATATTAGTATACTTGACAGTGGTGGTAATGATAGAATTATTTATTTTGAGGAAAATATAGGAAACAATGGATATTATGAGACTAGTGTTGATGGTTTTTATAAAGCAAGAAATGCATATAATAGTTCTGGAATCTTTGAAAAAGAAATTGATCTTTCAAGCTTTGAAGGCTTAACTTCTGGTGATACTATTGGAGTGATTGTTGCTGCTGCACAAGGTAATGCCTTTAAGCAATCATCTGGAATAATACAACCAACAAGTTGTTCTTTATTTTATTACAGGACGTCATTAATATTAGATAAAAGTGTATTGAATCCATCATTGATTATATCTCAATATAATGATGATGCCCTGAATCATCTTTATGCTAATATTATTGATGATAATAGTATTCTATATTACTCTTCTCAGGCTCTAGAAGAAGATAAAAAGATTTTTTTTCATGAATTTACTGATTCTCCATCTGGCTTGAATTCCTTAATTATCAATGGTGATGAGGATATACTATATTCAGAAGTTGGTAATTTACTTTTTTCATTTCCATTTTCAGGGGAAATAAATAATACGTATCAATTTATGGATAATATCGCAAATTATTCTGATCTTGTAAATGTAAGAACAATAAACGATGATATCAAACCATATCTATTGGATGAACAAGCAACAATTTCATACATTGATATACGTAATCTTGATAAATTTAGTTATATTTTTTCACAGAATATAACAGATGCTCAGAAACTAGGTGGACTATATGGTAGTGGTTTGTATCAGTACTCTGAGGAAATATCAGTTTCTGTAAATGATACTGAAACGATAACAAATTATAATAATCAATATGAAGATGATGTTCCAATCACAAATAACCAAAATGAAGAAGGGAATACAATAATTATTTCAAATCCTTATAATCCTATAAGTCCTTCTGGGGTATATATATTAACTGATTCATTTGAAAAAAGATTTGATAATTTTTTATATGATATTAAGTATCTCTGGAAGGTCTCTTTCATTGATAATTTATTTAATGTCGCAGACAACCTAATAGATATCGTTTTTGGACGAACTAGACCACCAAAGATAGGTTCCGGGGATTCGGATGAAGATCCCATTGTAATAGATGGTAATACGGTAATAGCTAAAGTACAGCTTGGTAAGCAATATGATGATGATGATATCGGAATAGAATCTATTCATTTTTCTTATGGTGATATTAGTTATGGTAAAGAAATATTAATGTCAGATATTATTGAAATAGAACCAGACGATAATGGTTTTACTGTAACAGCTACAGTCGAATTTTCTATTCCTCCAGAAATCGCCCTACAAAAGGGGATAGACTTTTCCGTATACGGAGAGTACAAAAACTCAAATGATTCAGATCCGGTACTGTACCATTATATGCGACCGAATACAGAACTTGCTCCCGATTCGAATGATATTGCTCTAACTGTTATGAACAGCCAGGGCATTGCCTACCCATCATTATCTATGAACGACTCCACAGGTTATTCGGAGAACTCTTATATTTTCTTTTATGTCCCCGAATCTGTAGATGCTCAGCAAAACGGATATACCATTGATCTTTTTCCCTCTACAGATATTGAAGATGACGTACTTACTCTTGTATTAACCGCAGCAGAGGATAATTCGCTAGCAGAGTCTATTGATATTGTGTCAGGTCATGTTCTGTTCAGTAGTAATTATCCTCTGAGTAATATTGGGGTGAAAGAATCCTATCAAGTCTCCGATCGTCAGGGTAATCTGATTGATCAGAATATTTTAAAAACGTTTTCCGTTCAGTTGGAATCGGATGATTCCCTTATTCTTGATGGGGGAGAGCTGAATACTGAAATACTCTATGATATGAATGGGGATGGGAAAAACTACCTCTTTTGGGAGTACCACTTCCCGGATGTTGTCACGGATAAGAGTGGAATCCAATCGATAATAGTTGATTGCGATTACACAAACGATGAATCCTTTGAAAAAACATTTAGTTTTAGGGGTACTGATGATTTTAATGGTGCTGTTTTCAATGGCTCTTTTCTTCTTGATGAACTAGAGGAAGGGACAGATCTAAATGTTGATCTTAGACTCAGTATAAACGATTGGGCAGGAAATAACGTTACCATATCACCTTCAGTTTACTATGATTATAAGAATCCCATAGTTTTGGAGAGCTCCCGTTCAGAAGATGACGGGACAGGATCAGTTCTGGGGCTTGCTAATCGGGATACGGATGAGAATGATCTCTATTTCAGTTCCTATGATAACACCGGAAAAGAGATACGAATCAAACTTGATTGCAGCGATTTTACAGGTAATGAAATCTGTACAATCACACCATCCATGGTCTCTTTCGGCTATGCTATAGGAACAATGGAAAACGGTACAGCCGGAACCTTTATTGATACGGATCCAGAGAGTATGGGAACCGATGGTGAGGCCTTCGTAACCATTACCTATACAGGAGAGGATACCATCCCATCCAATGAGAGATTACGCTTTACCCTGTCCTATGAGGACAGGGCCGGTAATGTCAGTGTTCAGGACTATTTCGTTTATACCCCCTGCTTTCTAGATATGAATTTTACCGATTATGTTCACCTATCGGAAGATCAGTACGATGCGATATTGGGCCATAACTTCAAATTTGAGAAACTGACCGATACCGTGGATTTTGAGATTTCTCGCTATACCGAGGTAGGCGGAAGAGAACTTGGTGCGAGTTCCCTGAGTTTTGGTGATGATAAGTTCGATTATGGCTATTACCTTGATCCCCATAATGTTCCCCACGAGTATGGCCAGTACTTGATGCTGGGGAAGAACGGCTCCGGCTACTGCTATGATAACAGCGGGGCTAATCCCGGATTGAAAGAGACTTTTGAGGGAAAGAATAATATCCCCGTCCTCACGAGAGGCGATTCTCTTGTTAATGGCGTATTCGCTGACGATTCCTATATTCTGGGTCCTGAGAGTACCTGGAACTATGTCGTTACCGATCCCGATGAGGAGGATGAGTATGTCATAAAAGCCTTTCTCTCTCCCTCCGGGCAGGAGCCGACTGAGGATGACCTGATAACTCTGGATGAATATGGGAGCCTGCTTGACGGGGGAAATATTGATCTTTCATCACTCCTGACAGATGATGAAACACTGTCTTCCCAGAAGAACTATGTCATCAATGGTCAAGAATATACCCTCTATCTTCTTGCGGAAGACAGCTGGACAAGCAGGGTTGATGGGGAACCCCAGTCCCGAGATTTCTGCATTGCCGATGAAGGGGCGGAGACTTTCAATTTCACCTATGACAATGAGAGCCCCTCTCTGGTTTATCAATATGAAAAGAATTCCGGATACTCCTATATTTATGGTGACATCAATCTTTCCGTTACAGATAATGCTGCGGGCCTTCAGGATATCAGCCTCGACGACCAAACCAGCGATAGCCTGGAAGGGTTCATTAGCCTGGAAACCCTATCCGATTCGGAATACAGTCACCGGATCTCCGATATCCCCGATAGTACAGAACTAAACACGGTTTATCTGGAACTGATAGATAATGTGGGTAATAGCAATAGGGTTTCTATCGGCCCCTTTGCCAAGGACAGTCTCGCTCCTGTTCTTGATTCCGTCGGGATCAAGGAACTGACACCCCTTGGTTCCACCTATTACCTCAATGATTTAGAAGTCCCTGTTTCCCTAACCTGGTCCGATGGGACATCGGGGGGGGAGGATGTGGAGTATCGTTTTTACCAAGAAGGTGAGAACGTATTCACGGGAAAGACTTCCGTGGGGAGTTCAAGCAAGTCGGAACCCGCCTGGGATCTTTTCTGCTCTTTGAGCGGATATTCCTTTAATAACGATATCTATGAGTTGCGGGTTCGCCTTTTTGATAAGGCTGGGAACGGTTCGGAGTGGATGAGTGTTTTATCCTCTCTCGTCTTTGATACGACAAGTCCCGTCATCAGGATAACCGGTCTTTCCGGTGGCAGCCTGTATGGGGGGGCTTATTATCTCAATCGTGATAATGATGTTACCCTAAGTACATCCCTTACCGAAGTGAATCCTGCTTCCGAAGATCCTGATTACCGGATTCAGAATGAAGAGGTCACATTAACAGGAAATAACCTCGCCGATCTTTTGGACGAGAGCAGTGTTTCCGACGGAGAAGAATACGAGCTTTCCGTGGGGATAGCTGACCTGGCGGGGAACTTCGGCTGGAGTGAACCGGTTACTCTTCGTATAGATGAGACCGCTCCTGCTATGGCCTCAGACAGTCTTGTCTATGGTGGTAATGCCACGTCATTCTACTCGGGAGGACAATTCCGTTTCAGTTTGGAAAATGTAGATGACGATCTGGCAGGTTTCTTCGTAACCATAGGGCAGGAAGAAGACGGAACATTCCAGCCTTCCCTCAGTGAGTTGATCACGGGTCACTTGTCCGATGGTTCCGTTGCGTTCAGTTATATACCGGGTAGTGTCTACAATATCAACATTCCCGATGTGGAGAGCGGTAATTATACCATTCAAGTTTACGGCGTTGATCATACTGGTAACGTAGGGGCTATGACGGAAATGGACACTCATCTTCCCATAGATAACAGCCAGGGACGGGTGATTGTCAAAGACAGCAGTATCTATACCAACAACTCCCATGCTCTTAGTGCCTATTGGGAATACAAGGAAGGGGAGGATTCTGTCGTTGACGAAGAGGATTCCATAAACGGCTACTACTACCGTATCTACAGTGTAGCGGAGAATCAGCCCGTTACCGCATGGAACTATACCTCTGAAGGCTCCGCCGATTATCTCTTTGAGAATGCCCTGACCAATGGGGATACCTATTTCTTCGAGGTGTATGCCGTTTTTGATAGCGGCCATCTCACTTATACTGGATACAGCAGCGGGGCGATTGTAGACCTTGTCGCTCCCGACGTGCAGGCTCTATCCCTCCCAGAGTATTCAACCCTTTCCGGACTTTCCTTGAGCTGGAGCGCCTCCGATAGTGAGACGTTTATCGAAAGCGTGGAAGCGATGGTGGAAATCTACGATTACGACGATGAGGGAAACCTTCTTTTTGATACGGAAGAGATCGACGGTAATGAAATCAAAACGGCCAGAAAGATTGTTTCCGGTCCCTACATGCTGGGTAACGGCGAGACGGGAGAGGATGTGGCTGTCTTTTCTGCGGAAGAAGCGGCTGCCTTTGACCTCCCCGATGGGGAGAGTCTCTTTGTGGTTCTCCGCATAACGGATCGTGCGGGGAATGTGAAGGAAACTTCGGCCGGTGTATGTATCAAAGATGACAGCGCTCCCCCCTCTCCCGTTGTAATTGATCTAGGGGATTACGTGAATCCTCTCTATAACTCTCTTGCCTTTGACTGGACCCATAGTCCGATAGATGGGGATAGCGGTTTTAAGGAGTATACCTACCAGATTCTGGCCGACGGGACGTCCCCGGGGGATGAATGGATTCCTATTGACGGAAACAGTCTCACCCTCACCAAGGGTGAGGGAGATGACATCATCTATACCCTTTCCGATGGGAGCGAGTTGACTCTGGATAATGGTTCCCATGTCAGAATGGCTCTGCGGGTAACGAACCGGGCGGGCCTTTCCACGGTCGGCTACAGCAACGGCATTATCCTGGATACCTCAAAACCAGAAATCCCCATAGTTAAGCTGGGAATAGTGGATGAAGGTGACTTTGTCTCCCTGAATTACCTCCTCGATGAAGATCTCAACCTGTCCTTTTCCTCTCTGGATCTTGAATCGGACATCAGCGAATATGCCTATGAGCCGGTATTCTATGAGGAAGGCCAGTGGAAATCCCTGGGTGATGAAGTACGGGTTTACAAGGCTGATGGGGAAATTATCGCCGAAACTGTCCCGGAGACTTTAGATGATTACGAAGTGCTTTACTACAAAGTGTCGGCTTATAACAACACCGGTGATGCTTCTACCATGCCCGGTTATTCCAACGGAGCGGCAAATTACAACGATGTCCCCGTCATTACCGATGCGGTGGGCCAGGCTTCAGACGGAACGATTATGGTCACGTGGAATGTGGAAAATGATATTCCCCTGGAAGCGGTGTATCTCGAACTCGAACCCCTTTTCGGATCAAGCTATACCGTTTCTGAGATGACGGTCTCCGGTTCTCTCCGGACCTATTGTTTCACCGATGTACCCGATGGCTTCTACAGGGCTAGATTAACCTGCAAGGCCGTTTATGGTACCGTCTCCGATACGGAAGTTGTCAGCAACGCCATCGTGGTAGATTCGGACGCTCCCCTTGTCTCCGCATTCCAATATGACGCCTATGTCTATGATACATTGAATTATTCCTTTGCCATGGCAGACTCCCTTTCCGGAATTGCCGGGTATCGATACCGCGTCGGTACGGTGGGACAACCCGATCTGCTGACCCAGGGATGGGTTGTTAAGAATACGAGTGCTGCCGTCATTTCGGGAAGTATCTCTATAGAGGATGAGTTATCCGGAGGCATTGATTCACTCAATCCCGCCGACGGCGTTCTCCTCTCCGTTCAGGCGGTGGACCGATGCGGGAACTGGTCGGATATCAGCTATAGCAATCCCATTATCATTGACAGGACAGCCCCGGCTACCCCGACCGTATCCATGAATAGAGTTGTAGAGGTGGATCAGGAATTGACTGGGGCCGATCTGGAAAGCTATACCCGTGATAATGATTATATTGTCAGTTCCACGGAGATTGGGAACCTGATCATCAACAGCCTCGATGGGGAGAGCGGTCTGAAGAGCTATCGCTGGGCAGTCCGGGCAACCGATGATACTTCCGATCTGACATGGTCCGATTTTATACTCCTGGATGGGGATAGCATCGAAAGCAGTACCATAGAAGCCTCCCTGGATACGGAAGGAATCCTGTTAATGGAAGACAACCTGACCTACCGGACCTATATCGAAACCAGGAATCAAGTGGGACTTGTCTCTGAATGGGGAGTCTCCGGTGATTTCCTCGCCGATTTCACGGCCCCTCTCTTTGAGATAGACGGTGAGAATTCCGGCGTCGGTTATGTGAATGGTAAGGTTATTGTAAATGGAACCGACAGTGTTACTCTTACCGATGTGGTAGAGGAAAGCGATATCCTGATTATGGATTATTCCTGGGATAATGCGGATGGGGAAGTGGTGAGTGAAGGGACTGCCTATTACTTCGGACGGGAGAACTTTTCTGCCATAACCGTTCCTTTCGAACTTCCGGAAGGGAGTGATAATGGTAATTACGAGTTGACTGTGACTTTGAAGGACTCCGGCGGTTTCGCAACGACGAAAACACAATCCCTCCGCTATAATGCAGCCCCTGTGGTAACCGTATCGGAACTGAGCACCAATCCGAAGCGACCCCTGGCCTGGGATGTCTGGAGCTCCGTTTACGATGCGGACGGTGTGACCGAAGTCAGTCTGGAGGTTCTGGATTATCAGGGCGAGATTGTCGATCAGAGTGAAATCTCAGCGGGCCTGGACTATACGATTGAACTGGGGCATCCCGATTCAACGCCCCTGGCTCAACACTCCGTTTATACCTTGGCCGTGACAGCAACCGATGGTTTCGGTCAGACCTCTACTAATGAGGTTACTCTGAATATCTACAATACTTCGGAAGGTCTGCTTTACACCAATGAATACTGGTCCGATGGGCATTGGCTGACCGGTTTGGTTACGATCCCCGAAGGTTTGGGCCTGACAGTCGCCGATGGTGCGAGCATAAAGATGAATCTTACCGATGAAGATGATGCCCCGGGACTACTGGTTGAGGAAGGCGCTACTCTATCCCATGAAGGAAGCGCTACCTATGAGTGGGGGAGCGAACAGAGTTCCTACTGGCAGGGTATTTTCATGAAGGGAGAGGGTGATCTGAATGGAATTACCATTAGTGGGGCTTCTAGGGGAATCATACTGGATTCTGAATCGGTTATATCCCTTCAGAATATTAACTTCGACGGAAACCTGATAGGTCTTCACCTATTGGGTTACAGCCCGGAAATCCAGGATTGTACTTTCACGAACAACGTCTACTACGGCGTGAAGGAAGAAGGGGATTGTACACCCTCGCTCTCTGGAAATACCTTCAGCGAGAACGGATATGACTATTACGATTCGGAGGAAACCGTAATGGATGGTGACCAGGCGGAAGGCATGAGTGCCGCAGGAAATGGGAACTAGGAGTAATGAAGATGAAACTTTTAAATAAAACACTTTTAAGCCTGACGATGATTTTCACCTTGTCTTCCCTCGTCTGGGGACAGTCAAGCAATCAGAATGAAATAGATAGGATTAATGAATCGGGGATTCTGGGAGACGCCCGGTTGGAAAGCATGAGCTTTTCCAATAATTATGGAAATCTGACTCCCCCCGAACTGATGCTGGATCAGGATGTGAGTACTTCGTATGGATTAACCGAAACGGCGGGATCTGCCTGGGTCCGGTTGGATTTTCAGGATCCTGTGTATCTGTATGGCCTAACCTACGAGGGCCTCGTTCCCGAGGGCGGCATGATCTTTCTCCAGACCGAGATAGATGATCGGATCGTGACCCTGCCTTCGGGCTATGTGAACGGCAGCAGAAGTAACGGTTTGATTGATGTAAGCCTGGAAAGGATGGTTAGTGATAACCTGATCCTCCGAATCGAAGGGGAGGACCTTTCTGCTTTTCGTCTGGATGAGATTGAATTGATAAGCGAAGCTTCCGACAGTATCCTCCAGAAGAAAGAGCTCGTGCCCGAGGATCAGAGCTATAACCGGTTCTCTTTGAATAACGATAACCTGCTTGTGGACGGGCAGATCGGAACCGTTTGGAATAATACAAACAGGGGCATGAAGAATCAGGTCTACTGGATGTTCCGTCGTGTTTTGCAGGAAGGGTATCATGATTTTGAAAAGTGGAGAGTAAAGGATGACCTCATCCTGAATGTGATTACCCCCGGAGAGATGGAATTCCTGAAGATCTTCTTTACCGAGGAAGCCCAGGGAACATTAACCCTTTCAGTTCACTCCGATGATAATTGGGTCGACGCGGTGGAGATGCATCTTGAACGGGAAAGGGGATGGCAGAAGGTTGATCTTTCCCTTTTGGGAGAGATCGACCAGATAAGATTCTCTATGGAAGATCCCCGGCAGCGTTGGAAGCCCGGAGTCTATGGCGGCATTGGGGAAGTGGAGCTCTGGGCTAAGGATAAACCTGATCAGAACCGTATTATAGATCTTTTGAATCCGGACAGTCTTGTAAACAGCAAGGGCCTTGTTTTTGATATCCCCGATCTGCGGGAAGAGAATCATTGGCTTGAAATTGCGGAATCCGGTTCCAGTGAGACCCTTCCTTCTATCTATCTGAATAGTCTTGAATTGGGAGAGGGGATCCGATTTGAGTCTAATGGCATGACTTACTGGGAGGTCCCCGTTCCCTATTATATTCTGACGGATACGGCTAATACATTAAGGGTCGATTCTACCGATGACAGGGACGTTATTTCTCTTCAAATTTCCACTCGGAAGGGTAATCCGAATGACTTCAGCGATCCTCACCTCAACGACGGTCGGCTTCTGAGCGGCCGTGATTATTCCGAGACTCCCCTGGAGGAGTCTTTCAATTCCGGTGAAATGGATATTGAAGAGTTTCGTCTTTATCACGGTGAGAATGGTTCGGAAAATGTCTACGTTGAGGATGGTGGAATCCGAACTTCTTTGATCGCTCATGATAGTAACTCGTACCGGGATATCTATACCGTTGAGGGAAAGGCGGATCTCTTAGGGATGGGATTCCCGGGGGATCTTTATGAGATGGAAATCGCCGGTTCTCAGAATGAAATCCTGACTCCCCAAATAAAACTGATCTACCCCGAACCGGGAGTAGAACTTCCCCAAAGTTCCACCCACCATCAGAAGGTCATAGGTATCACCGACTATCCGGAAGGACGCATTACGGTTAACGGCGTGAGAGCCCAGGTAAGTGGTAACTACTTCTGGGTTGAAATGCGGGATTTGAGGATTAATCAGCCCGGCGAGTATGATATAACCGCAGAAGTGCGGCATCGCAATGGAAATACCGGAAGCGATGTCGCTCCCATTTTGGTTGAAGATGAAAGTATTTCCCTTCTGCTGGATCAGAATGACGATCTCTACTACACCCGGGAAGGTTCATTTACCTTCTCAGGTAATGTCCGGGGTGGATATATTGATCTCGTTGCTAACGGGGAAACTATTGAAGTATCCCGAAGGGACGGTTTTACTAAGACATTTGCTCTGGATGAGGGCCTGAACTATTTTACCTTCCAGCTGATGGCCCGGGACGGAGAAACGATTCTGAAAAGGGAAGTCAGACAGGTCTTCTTTCAGGCTAGCACGGGAGGGCTTAAGGTAACATCCCCCGTCAGTGGTGGTTATACAAACCAGGAAAACATTACCGTCTCCGGTTCCGTAATTCCCTGGGGATTGACCTCTGTCTTTGTCAACGGTACAGAGGCTACCATTGATGGTCAGACTTTCAATTGCGTCTGTCCTCTTTCCGAAGGGGAGAATATTCTGACCGTTTCGGCTAGTTATGATACGGGGGATGTCTTTGATGTACAGATAACCGTATACAGGGATAGTACCAGCCCGGTTATTATTTCAGTAGAACCGGCGGATGGTACGATTTCCGGGGATTCATCGATCATCGTCTCCGGTTATGTGCAGGAAGACAATGCCTTTACTCTCTTTATCAACGGAACTGTTATTGAAACGGTGGGAGCCTCTTTCCGCACCTTGACGCCTCTTGCGTCGGAGGGAAACAATTCCATTCAGATCACCGCCAGGGATCGTGCTGGCAACGAGGCTGTCTATCCGATCTTTCAGATCTTCCGGGATACTACAGGGCCTGTTCCTTTTACGGTCAGTTCCAATGTCAGTGGTTGGACGAACAATAATAGACCTATCATAAGCTACTCTACTAGTGATGAGGGTATCGGTCTGAGTCACTACGAAGTCTCCATAAACGGCCATGCTTTCTACCCCCAGGAGAGTCCTTACCAGGTTCCCTATCTGCCTGATTCAACGGATGATGAAGCGGTCCCTGTCATCGTCCGTGCCTATGATCTCTTAGGGAACTATACGGACAGTGAGATAGACTTTTACATAGATACGGTAGCTGCCGATGTGCCTTCAGATTTTAGAGCGATACCGGGCAAAGATGATCTAGAACTAAAATGGATTGAAACGGATGATGATGTTTGTTCCTATATATTGCAGATAGATAATGAAGAGGTCAACGTTTCGAGTGAGATGGGGGTAGAAGATGAAGAGAATAGTATAGTTCTCTTTTCCTATCGGATTGAAGATCTTGAGGTGGGGGATGTTCTTTCTTGCCAGCTTTTATCAGTAGATAGAGCTGGAAACCTCAGTGAGTCGGTTGATACCACAGGTCTAGTAGGATTATCTATTGTATCTTTGGTAGAGGATGAACCATTGATCGTTGAGTATGATGATGTTAATCTTTTTATTTCACCGGATACTTTGCCTGATGAGGTTACGGAAGTTATTGTTCAGGAATTAGAGAGTGAGCCGTTTAAAGAGAGCGCTGTAAATCCAATTCTCTCTCCTGTTTATAGTTTTACCGCATTAACAGCTGATGAAATCAAAAATCACATTGTTTTTGATGATTTGTATGTTGGAACTATGGAATATAATGAGAAACTTATTCCTGAGGGCTTTCCTGAATACAATCTTGCCGTGTATTATTTCGATACTAATTGGTCTAAATGGGTTAAGGTGGATAGATCTGCGGTTGACGTAGATCACAATATGATTGTTTTTTCCTCGGATCATTTTACCGAATTTTCCGTACAAGCCACAACCATGGAGGATATTACTCCTCAGGAATTAGCTGATGTTAGCTTTCCTCAGTTTTCAAATAAAATAGCCCATACTCCTGTTACTGTATCACCTCAGGGAGGTAGTGTTTCTACGTCTATGACAGAGTTAGTACTTCCTGGAAAGAATGGATTGGATCTTGATATCCGAAGGATCTACGATAGTGCTACTGCAAGAGGTGATGCTGCAGGACTAAATATGTATGCTAGTGTCTCTCTAAGTGATATCATTACTGGTAGTGCTTCTGATTTGATTAAACAGATTGGTTTAAATGTTCTTTCTGGTACTGTTTCTGCTATTGAGGGTTCAATTGAGAAATATTTTCAAAATAACGGAGACTACTCATATTCTCTTGGTCAGGGATGGAGATTGAACTTCCCTTATTTGAAAACAAATAATGGGGGTGTGATGGTTAGAACCCCCAAAGGAAGTTTTTATAATATTACTAGTATGGATGTCGACTGGGATCAGTCGGTTTCCATTGGTGCAGCGAGAACATTAACACTAGAGAATCATGAAGGTGAAGATTTCACTCTAAAAGTATCTCAAATTAGAGCAGATGTTAGTGTATCTTCCTTAAAAGATTCTGTCTCAAATTTAAAAAATGCATTAACGGAAGTTATAGGTTCAGATACCGATTTCGCGAATGGATTAACCAATTATTTAAATCTAGCTAAAAGTATTGAGAATTTAATTCCCTCTTGGATTACTGTAGGTGCTTCGTTATATACAAAGGAAGGAAATATCTACAATTTTGATATTCTTGGCCGACTTAGTTCAATCACGAATGCTACAGGAGATGTTATTGAATTTTCATATGATGATTCTCTCCTCCTTGATTATATTATAGATACTTATGGACGAAAGGTAAGATTTGAATATCAGTGGGTAAATGGTGTATCTGTATCAGTTCCTCAAGTTTCGAGGATTTGGGTTGAGGACGATGATAGAGAGATAAATTATACTTATCAGGAAGATAGATCCGATTGTATGGGACAGCAGCTTACTTCAGCTTTTAAACTCTCTCTACCCTTATTGGATACAGCGACGGATGTGGAAGGGAGAACGTATGATTATGATTATGATGATAAGTTTCTTCTTGCATCAAATATTGGGGCGAAAATTAATGGTATAGGATTGGTCTTGGATATTCTGAGTTATTGGACTGGTGGATTAACGAGCCGAATAAACTCTGCGTTAGGAATTAGTGGCTTAACCGTTTACGGAGGGGTACAGTTTGAGTGGATATTTCCTATTGAACGGGTTGAAGGTTCAGGTATCGGTGTGACGAAGCTTGATACAGATGTGACAACCTTGAGCTATTTTGCTTATGATTATTGTGATTATATTTTAGGTTACATCCCGACAGGGATGTCTTTTGAATTGGCTTCTCAGGAAAGACCGTGCTATTCCAGTCTTAATCGCTATGTAGATGGCAACCTTGTCTTTAATGAGAGTTATTCATATAACTTTACTTACGGAGGATATAAGCAATTCTATAATAGTAAAACCGTTGTTACAAATGATTATTTACGTACAGAATACAGTTATTCCAAGAAGACTTTGACTCGTGAACGCTGTCTTGATTTTTCTGATGTTCTAGCTGGAGGCATATTCCAGGATAGCCATGAGATTAGAGATGTTGTCTCCTTAAATACAGGTATTACTCGCTATAATCTGGTTGGCGGCTCTCAATATCTGGATACGAAAAAGATGTCATATAACAATGGACTCCGTCTGACCTATGAGAAGACAGCACAAGCCGTTGATATGTATAGGGAAGTAAACTATTCCTATGATGGCTGGGGTAACCAGGTTAAAATAACGACGACTGAACAGGCTGGAGAGATTACATCCTCCCAGATCATTTCCAATCAGTTTCAGGATAATGGGATTTCTGGTTACACGAATCCCTTTGGATCCCTTACTCTGAATAGTCCTCACATCCATGATAGGCTTCGGGGAACAGTCGTCTCTGAAACCGTATCCGGGGGAATCCTCGATGAGCCAAGAACGCTTGATAACAAAGTGAGCTGGTATGATTATAACGAATACGGGCAGCGAACTGAGGAAAGAACTCTCATAGATGATGCCGACGGAGAAATCTGGAAAACTCAAAAGTATGAGTATTACCCGGTGGACGGAAGTTTTGAATCGGGACAGCTGAAAGCTTCTATCGCCATGGACGGGGAGGATGAACTTCTTAGAACGGATGTGGAGTATACCTTTGATAGCGGTAGCTATACTCAGAAGAGGACTTCCCGAGATATCATTCAACATAATGACTCATCGGGAACAGATAGGGTCCAGTGGACGGTGTATGATCTTCCTACAGGAAATCCGATCCTTCAGCATGACGCCCTGGGATATGAAACGGAGTATGAGTACGACAACCTGGATCGGGTGACAAAAACGGTTAAACCGGATGATAATGATCTTTCAGGCGGTTCCCGCGACGATAATCCGGTTACTCTTGTTCATTACGATGATATCAATCTGACGACCACAGTTACCGATCCACTGGGTGCGAAAACGGTCTATTCCTACAACAATTTGGGGCAGCTTGTTACTATCGAAAAGGAGAACCGCTATCCCGCTTCGGAGACTATCACAACCGGACTTGAATATGACGGTCTGGGAAATATATCCGCAGTAATCGATCCCAGAAATAATAGAACCCAGTATGGTTATGATGGGATCAAACGACTGATATCTGAAACCTATTACGATGGGGAAGATACGGGCTCTAACAATTATCAAAAGACCTATTCCTACAATAACTCGTTAAACCGGAGAACCGTTACGAACGAAGAGGGTGTCATCACCTACGAATATCTGGATATGAGAGGGAATGTTGTTAAGAAAGTCGAGTTGGACGCGAACAAATGGACTTACAGAACGAATCAAGCAGTATATACTCTTGCCAACCAGCCTCTGAAAACGGAAGCACCCCTGAACCTCGTGAATGAGTATTACTACAATGCGGCTGGACAGCTCCAGGATGAATTAGAGCCCGAGATGACGGGTTTTGATGGGAATGATGATTTTACCGGTCGTTACTGGCACCATCTTGATTATAACAATCAGAATCAGCTTGCTGAAGAACGTGTTCTTGCCGCTGAAGGCTCTTCAGGATTGCCGACTTCGATGCCTACTGACTTCCTGGCGGATAAAACGTTTGAATATAACGGGGCGGGAGAACTGATAAGTGAGAACTACTACTACCATGACGGGGATGGTGTTCTAAATGCACAGACCGTAAAACATATCTACGACGAAAAGGGTAGGGAGCTAGAGACTATTGACGGCAATGGTATCAGCACATTCAAAGAATATACTGCCCGTGATCAGGTGTCAGCGGAGATAGATGCTCTGGAAAGCCGAACCACCTATCTCTATGATGATAAGGATCGTGTCCTGTCCATGACGGGACCGAGGGGGAATTCGGGGAACTACCCGGCTCTGGATTTCACCATTGCGTACGATTATGATGATCTGAACCGGCTGATAAAGGGATATCTACCCAGACGTGCCGATCAGAGCAGCAAACCTGAAGTCACTCTTAATTATGATAAGAGGGGTAATCTTCTGAACCGGAGCGAACCGGATGGGGGAGTCACGTCCTATGAGTATAACTTCAGGAACTGGCCGACCACAGAAACAAAGAGCGGAATAGATGGGGAAGGGAATAGCCTGGAGTATGAAACTTCCTATTCCTATGACCGAGTGGGAAATCGGGAGACCATGACCAATGCCATGGGAACCTGGACCAGCACCTATGATGCTTTTAATCGATTGACTCAAACAACGGATCCCACAGGGGCTGCCACTACCCTTAAGTACGATAAGCTGGATCGACAGATAAAAACTACCGACGGCAATGGGAACAGCACAAGCTTTGTGTATGACCTTTATGGCAACCTGACCTCTCAAATCGATGCAGCCGGTTATACGACAGTCTATGAATTTGATCTTCTGGGTAATCGGACCAAACTGACCGATCCCCGGAACAATTCCTGGGTAACATCCTATGATGAACTGTCTCGGGTTAATAAGGAGATAAACAGCCGTGGCGGTCAGGCCCTCTATTCTTATGATGAGGGGGGACGTTTGCTTCAGCTTATCGATCCCAATGGGACGACTATCGATTATCTCTACTATGATACGGGGCTCCCTCGAAGAGTGGCTTATACGAATGGCAGTCAAACGCAGGTCGAATCCTATACCTACGATGAAGCGGGAGCTGTTAAGACGGCGACCCTGGATGGAGTTGTGAAGGAGTATAATCTTGTTGACGGTTCCTATCAGCCTGATCCGATGGGGCTTATTACCGGCCAGAGCGTCAGCTTCGACGGAAAATCCTATACCACCGATTATAACTATGATGTCATGAACCGTCTGAGTGACATCGGATATGCCGGAGGACTTACTATCAGCCAAAGTTGGAATAATCTAGGACAATTGGAGGGAATCACCAATTTCGCTTTCGGGTTTACCTATAATAATGTGGGATACCTGGAGAGTTATGAGCAGAATAACGGAGTTTCCGTCAGCTATGACTTCACGGATAATGGGCTTCTAGCTTCTCTGGATTATCGCAAGGCAAACAGTATGGAATCTCTTCTGGGCTATGCCTATTCCTATGATGATGCGGGAAATATGACTGCCAGGAATGGGGATGCCTACGGTTATGATGTGAAGAATCAGATGATAACAGCCAGTATCGTAGGCGATAGTCTAGCTACAGAAGAATCGGTCGATTACGCGAAGGCATTACATGTGAGCGAGGATATCCTGGGACAGGAGAAGGCTGTTCTGGTAGGGGATACGGTTGTTCTTGATGTAACCGCTTCCTCCCTTGTTATTGACTACACCTACCCGAAGAGGATATCCAAGGTTATTATCACTCCGGATGAGGTGGACCATAGAATTACTCCCTCTACCCTCGCCGTATTTACCTCCATGTATAACAACGAAGGGTACTACGATGAAGTGGTTGATCCGGAAATCACCATTGATGAAGCAACAGGAGTGATAACCGTGGAGTTCGCCGGAGGCCAATATGCCCGGTATATGAAGCTGCACTGCCACTTTAATGAATTGAATGAAGATGGTTCCAGCAACACCGGTTCTGCCAGCTTTAGGATCTCCGGTTCCGATGCAGTGGAAGCTTATGCCATCGTGGGGGGACGAAATGAGTTCTACATCTACGATGGGAAAGGAAACCGTATCTCGAAGAGTATCATGTCAACTGATATTGAGAGTAGTCAGTACGAGTACTATTCCGATTCGGATCTTTTATTGAATAACGGTTATGGTAAGTATTATTACGCCTATGATGCCAATGGAAACCTTACGGAGAAAGGTACGGAGGCAACGGTTAAAGGTGACGAAGTAGATATTACCGATCCCGATGAGTTGACCGGCACGGCCGATGGGGATTATGCTTATTTCCGTTATACCTACGATTTGAAGAACAGACTGGTCCAAGTTGATAAGTCTGTCGAGGGTGTGGTCATCCCCGTTGCCTCTTACACTTATGACGTGGATGGCTATCGTGTCTCAAAAACCGATCGTGATGAGAGTGTTATAGATTATGTTTTTGATCTGAACGGAAAGATCCTGGAAGAGATTTCAGCTGATGGCTCTTTACAGTATGTTTTCATCAAGGAACGGCATCTGGCTAGGATAGAGGGGGACAGCACATTGTTCTATGGAACGGATCATGTGAATTCAACAGTACTCATGACTGATGAGAATGGTGAGATCGTTTGGTCCGGTGATGTTTCGCCCTTTGGAGATTATTCGGTGATCGATTCCGATGCTTATGAGGAAATCGGACTGAAGTATAGCGGAAAGGATCTGGATGAGGATACGGGGCTGATGTACTTCAATGCACGGTGGTATGATGCGGATACGGGGCGGTTTATCACAGAGGATCCTGTGAGGGATGGCCTAAATTGGTATTCATACGTTTCGAATAACCCGATGAAGTTCATTGATCCGACGGGGTTAATGACTGATGAACATAGAGAAGAATATGCTGATTTAGAGTCAAATGGTGCATCACAAGAAGAATTACAGACTGCACGTGAAAGATTTGAACAACAGGAACGTGAACACATTGATGATCTAACATCAATCTATAAAAGTAATTCAACTACGGAAACGGGTAAGGATGTTCTTAAAAAGACTATTCTTGAATATATGGGATTCTATAATAGGGATATTGTTCCTGACTCCGTAGAGGATTATGGTGGAACTAAAGTAACTGGTGATTTTGATGCTATTGAAGGTTATGAGAATATTGAGAGTCCGCATCCTGGCCTAGACTTTGTAGGAGGAGTTGGAGTCGCAACTCCTTTCTATACTGTATTTGATAAAGCAACAACAAATCAAGATTCAAAGCCCTTCGTCTTATCAGTTCCTGGCACTGATATTCGTATGAGGATTAAGCATGGTGATGAAACAGATGTAATGAACTTAATGAAAGGTGTTCATAAGGGTGGATTAAATTCATTTACACCTTCACAGATGATTATTCCATTTCCCAAAAATAATAATGGTAGTTCTAGCACTAATCCTCATTTTCATTTGGAGATGACTGCAAATAGAGGCTCTTCTGATGATCCCAGACGATTTATCAATCCTCTTGGGTTGAAAACGGGCAAATCTTTAGAGTATTTATATAATAAAGGGACGAAAGATAATCCAGAGTGGATGAAGACGAATAGATATTTCTAAGGGTAGAATATGAGAAATAAATTTATATTATTATTGTTTCTGATAACTTTCAGTATTATTTATAGTGAAACTCCTAATTACGAGGGCACATGGGCAAGTAATTCTCAATTGAGTACTACTATTCAAAGTACCTTTTTATCGATTACAAAGTTTTCAGAAAATCAATATTTAGTAACTTCTGTAAGTAATCGTATGGATATACTTACTTATATTGGTGGAGGTTATGTTAACGAAAATGGTTATTTAGTTGTTTCAACAGATCAAGGAGATACTTGGATTTTTTCAGAAGTATTCAGTTCTCGATATGATGAAGTCATTTCTATATCTGATGCAAATATGAATGAAGGATATGAAGATTATTATAGGTTACATGATAAATTCAAAACGTGGCCATTTGATAACCTGACCGTTGAGAAATAATTAAATTTACCATAAGGAGTCTTATGTTAACAAATTATGTCCACGCCCCCGGCGGCGGCTCCCCTCCGGTTCACCCGTCTGCTTCGCAGACAGACCGCCTTTGTTCCGATTAGGCGCCTTATCGGAACACGGGCCTGGTCACAAACCTACGGTTTGTTGCTCGGCCATGCATCCTGCTTGAACCGTCGCTCCCCACGCCAAAGGTCAACTGAAACAAAGCGTGCCTGTTTCAGGCGGGTAATTGATTCAGGTGAAGTGCAATTTTGCACTGCTGGTCATCCCTCCTGTTTTGGTATATGATGTTTACTGATCATGGTATTATTGGAGAGTAAGCCTTCTGAATTTTTGCCTCACTTTTCCGGGGAGGGTCTCCCGGAATTTGAAGGTTCATCTTACTTCAATGCACGGTGGTATGATGCGGATACGGGAAGGTTTATCACAGAAGATCCGATTCGGTCAGGGTTTTTATGGTATACTTACTGTTCGAATAATCCGGTTAAATACGTAGATCCAACTGGGTTGATTGATATTGAAGCTGCAGATTTACAAGATAGAACATCTGGCCGTGATGTAGTACGTGGTGAATATCAGAAAATATATTTTGATGAAGTGACTCAATCAATCAGAGCTGAGTATAAAGATCCATTTGAAGGTAATCTTTGAAAGACTTTTGAAAGAGGCTTAACCGGGGAGGGGGAATATGGTTCTTCTAGCACTTCCATGGGGGTTGAGTTAGAAGCTGCAATGTCTCTTGATGATATGGATTTTTATTTATCCGGTGAAGCAGAGATTGCTGATATAGAACTTGGGGAATTGAAACCAGAGAATCCTATTGTTTTAACTTCGAATATTGATGCTTGGGGGGCGGAAGGAAAACTTGGTTTTGATGGCTTACTTCCTCAAGCAGATTTGGCATTTTATGTTGTACGCGGTAGCTTAACTATATCAGCAAGAGTTATTGATCAGTCACGTCTTGATATTACAGCTGGTATAGGTATCGCTGCAGGATTAGGATTTAAAACTAATGAAGTCGGATTTACAGCTCATATTTTACCCATTACGATAAGTGCTTCCATTGAGGATAACGAATAATGAAAATGAAGTTATATCTATATGTTTTGAGTTTTTTATTTCTTGCTAATACTTTTTTTGCAGCATTCTATAGCCAATCTGTTATTTCACAAAATGGCGGTAGTGCTGATATGGGAAAAATTGAGGATAATCGTTATTATCTATGGCTTGATGGCAATTTTTCTGAATGCCCTGGAACTGTTTGGTACAAAGTAGAGAAAGTCGAATCATATGCAATGATAAGTGGTTATTTAGGACAGGCTAGTTTATTATTTTTGGCAATATCGATAGGAATCTATTTCGTAAAGAAAAGAAAACGATAAGGTTTTAGCGAATTATTCACTCAGGGAATTTGTTCGTTTTCACCAAGCCCCCATTCGCTGCGCGAAAGGGGCCTCCCCGCTGTCGGTCCAACCGAGCCCTCCCTGCCCGAACGGATCACCCACGCCCCCGGCGGCGGCTCCCCTCCGGTTCACTCGTCTGCTGGCGCAGACAGATCGCCTTTGTTCCGATAAGGCGCCTTATCGGAACACGGGCCTGGTCACAAACCTGCGGTTTGTTGTTCGGCCATGCATCCTGCTTGAACCATCGCTCCGCACGCCAAAGGTCAACAGAAACAAAGCGTGCCTGTTTCAGGCGGGTAATTGATTCAGGTGAAGTGCAATTTTGCACTGCTGGTCATCCCTCCTGTTTTGGTATATGATGTTTACTGATCATGGTATTATTGGAGAGTAAGCCTTCAGAATTTTTGCCTCACTTTTCTGGGGAGGGTCTTCCGGAATTTGAAGGTTCATCTTACTTCAATGCACGGTGGTATGATGCGGATACGGGGAGATTTATCACAGAGGATCCGATTCGGGATGGGTTATTGTGGTATGCCTATTGCAACAATAACCCCATGAAGTTTACCGATCCGACGGGGATGATAGCGACTCATGGTTCTACTAAAGATGATGAAGAAGAGACTAAAAAGGCTGATGAGGAGAAAGAGAAAAAGCCTAGTGGTAGTGGAAAAAAGAAAGATGGCGCTGAAGAAAAATCTGAAGAAGAGAATATTTATGATAGAGAACAAGAATTAAGAGAATTAAAAGAAGAAAATGATAAGTATTTAACTAAATTACAGAACTATGAGCACTTTGGTCTTGATCCTGACTCTTTAAAAGAAGTTCCAGTTCCTCAAACTCCGTTTGATGAAAATGACGAACATTGTGATATAAATTCATGGAATCAAGCAAAAGATCAGGGGCTAGATCCAACTCCTCCAGGTGGAACTGCTTGGAATGGAAATGATTTAACTGTTGATGAAATCTCAAAATTATATCCAAATAAAACAGATGCACCATTAGAAGGGACAAAAGGTTTTGGATTTATTGATAATGATGGCAATAAGGTTACAAAAGAACATATGATGTTTTATGATAATACTGATTCTGATCCAAATACATATAATGCTTATGATAGTAATGGAATTGATGATCAAACAAAAAAGACATGGTCAATGAATGGTGAAACTGTACGCAATGGATCATTTTATGCAATTACTGAAGAATGGTGGTAGGGTTAATGAAAAAGATAGTGTACAATAGTGTCTGTAAATTAGAAATAAAGGGGGCTTGAAAAAGTTAGCCAATCAGTCTTCGATTAGTTCGACCAAAAACAAAAGAAGGCATCATGACTAACGAGGATTACTATACCGTTTTCGATCAAATGATTGAAGAGCTCCAGGCAGATAATCGAGAAGGATTAACAAAGGTCATAAGTTCAATAATGAATTTATCTATGCGGTTAGAGCAAGAGAAGGCAATCCAAGCCAGTCATTATGAACGGAATGACGATCGCATTGGCCATAGAAACGGGTACAAAAGCAGGAAGATTCGAACTCGTGTAGGTGAGATCCCTATCGAGATTCCGCAGGTCCGTGGGATGGAATTCTATCCTGGCAGCATTGAAAAAGGGTGCCGCAGCGAAAGGGCGTTGAAAATGGCAATAGCTCAGATGTATATCCAGGGGGTATCAACTCGCAGAGTAACCAAAATTGTAGAACAGCTCTGCGGCTTCGAAGTTTCCCAATCCCAGGTTTCTGAAGCAACCGCACTGCTGGATGAAGAGATTTCTAAGTGGCGGAATCGCCCTCTGGGAGCTTTTCGCTATCTCATTGTGGATGCGACCTATGAAAAAGCTCGTGTGGATAGAGCTGTCGTTTCGGCAGCCGTTCTAATTGCTTATGGAGTTGATAATAAGGGAATGAGAAGGGTTCTTGGGATTTCAACAGAACTCAGCGAGGCTGATGTTCATTGGAGAAAGTTCCTCGCTGGATTGGTTGACCGAGGTTTACATGGAGTCAGAATGATAACTTCAGATGCCCATAGTGGTCTAAAATCTGCAATAGAGGCTGTTTTTCCTACGGTTCCCTGGCATCGCTGTCAGTTTCATCTCCAGCAGAATGCTTCTCATCACGTTCCCAAGAAGAGCATGGAGAAGGAGGTAGCAGAAGACATCAGAACTATTTTTAACGCACCCAATGGAGAAGAAGCGAAACGCTTTCTTTCAATGGCTGTTAAAAAATATGAGGAAACGGCGCCCGATCTGAGTAGCTGGATGGATGAGAATATCCCCGAGTCCCTTACCGTCTTCTCAATGCCAAAGGCTCATTGGCGACGGCTAAGAACTTCAAATTTGGCAGAGCGGCAGATGAAAGAAATAAAGAGGCGAACAAGGGTAGCCATGATATTTCCAAATAGGAAGTCCGTTGATCGTCTGATCGCGGCTCTGTTAATGGAAATAGATGAGCAGTGGTTTACAGGTAAAAGATATTTGAATATGGAGACTGATTAACTTTTTCTAATTTTACAGACAAAAGGGTTGCTTTATCATGAAAAAGATAAGTATTTTGTTATTGTTATGTCTTGGTTCCGTAGTTTTTTCGGAGGATGTTGTTCTAGAATATTATTTAGATGATGGAACTATTCAATATCGAACTGTTGACTCTAGTATTGAAGAGTTAAGAATCAATAAGGGGAAAACAACAAAAGTTCTTGGGCTTGAAAAGTTGATAAATTTAAAAACTCTTGTCATCGATCGAGCATATCGTATGAGTGACTACTCATTTATAGAAGAAGCTAAAAATCTCGAAGTATTAGTGCTTCGTTTTATGGAAATAGATAATTATGATTTTATTAGCCCTTTACATGAATTGAAAGCTTTAATAATCCAGTCTTCACAAATTAAAAACTATAAACTTAATCTATCAAATAATAGAGAATTGTCTTATTTAGAGATTACAAATTCTAAATTACAAAAAATGGTGGAGATTGAAAACTTCCCTTGTCATTTAGGTAAGATAAACTTTGCATATAATTTAATATCAGATGTTACTTCCTATGAGGGACACAATTGTGATATTTTTCTTATTGGAAATCCGATTCCTGAGGAGAATTTTGATAGTAATATCATTCTTGAAACATTTTATGATTTAATTCCAATAGAGTATCAAAGGTTTATTCAATGAACACAAAATTACCGTCCTGTTCGTGGGGCGGCTTTTTCTTTATCCCAGCCTCGGGAGTGGTGCCGGGGCTGGGGATTAACTTCATTCTGCTTTCCTATACTGCTCAGAAACCTGCGCATTCTCCGGGAGCAAGTCGAAGAGGTTTCTTTCCTGAATCAGGTCCCAGGGGATATCATCATGTTTATCCCAGTTTTCCTGTGCGGTAATCATCTGCAGGTTTCTGAGGCGCCAAGCCTTTGTCAGATTGGGATCATCTTCCCCGGTCAGCTGATACAAGCACAGTGGAATGATATGATCGATATGAATGATCTTCCCATCTTCAAGCCAAGCTTCGTAAGGCTTATCATCCACAAAATAGTTGTGAAAATCCTTGGCATTCCACCCTAAGACCAAGATAGTGTCCAGACATGTTCGCAACTTTCCTTTCAAGAAGCCATCAAAATTCCCCATCAGGCAGCCTGACCTAATTTAATTCTTTGTTCATCTATCGATTTTTCACTGATATACCGTTTTCCCGAAGCCCAGTCTTCTGAGTATTCAATCAGGTAACAACAGACTAGTCTAAGGTAGGAGTCAATACTGGGAAAGATTCCCACAACACGAGATCGTCTACGGATTTCCCGATTCAATCGTTCCAGTTGATTGGTAGAAGCAGTTTTCCGGCTGTCTATTTCTGAGAATTCATAATACTGAAGAGAGTCTTCTAATCCGTCTTCAAGACAAGTCATGGACTTCGGAAATTGTTCTTCAAATTCCTCTATAATTCGGTATGCATATTCACGGGCCGATTGGGAGTTCGGTTGATTCCAAATCTGCTTAATTCTGCCGGCAACAGCTTCTTTATCCCTGGCAGGAAGATGGGACAGGATGTTCCTCATAAAATGGATTTTACAGCGTTGCCAGGAGCAACCGATGAGTTCCTTTCTTATGGCGGCTTGAAGTCCCAGATGGGCATCAGAGACACAGAGCCAGGCATTTTTAAATCCTCTTGCTTTAAGAGACCTGAACAGTTCGGTATAAGTGCTTTCTGATTCTTCCTGCATTGGTTCAACAGCAAGGATTTCTTTGAATCCTTGTGAATTAACACCAGATACAACCATCACAGCCATATTTCTCACTCTTCCGTTATACCGGATCTTTTCATAGAGGGCATCAACCCAGATGACAGGATATTCTGAATCAAGAGATCGATAGCGGAATTCATCTACCTGTTCATCAAGTCCCTTATTGATTTCAGAGACCTGGCTGGCTGAAATATTTTCAATGCCCAGACTCATAGCCAATTTCTCAATCTTTCTGGTTGAAACACCGTTGATAAATGCTTCCTGGACAACCTGAATCAGAGCTTGCTCGGATCTCTTCTTTTCTGTTACAAAGAAGGGAATATATCCGCCTTTTCTGAGCTTGGGGACAAGGAGATACAGTGTTCCAAGACGAGTATCAAATCGGCGTGGTCGATATCCAGAAAAATGGGTGGATCTTCCCGTAGAATGAGACCCCTTTTGAGCTCCTACTTTATTCGCCGCTTCTATTTCCATAAGCTTTTCCAGTAGCCATTTCAATAAGCTGAAAATGGGATCCGGTTCCGAAATGAATTGGAGTAGCATTTTTTCCAGATTACCATTATCATTTTCCTTAGCCATCGTTTTCTTCCTCCATGGTTTTAGTTGTGCATTACCATTCTGGAGAATTCGATGGCTTCTTTCAATAATTAAAATTGCGAACTTGATTGTACGCTATCTAGGAAATTCGTCTGATATTTCCGAGGCTGATCTTATAGAGGTGCAATTTTGCACCTCTGGTTATCCGGGAAGTAATTCATTGATGAGACGGAGGATACCCAAATCAGAGAAGTCATAGAGTGATCTATTAGAAATTACATTATGAAATCTCAGTGAGAGGGTGACTTTAACGTTTTGATGTAATATAATGAATTAATTCATACCTGCCATACGCTTATGGAGTATGGTGGTTAAGCCCGGGATTATTATTCCGGGCTTTTTTTATTCATAGAAAAAATGGTAGTTGAAAAATAACTTTCTCCCTAAGTTGATGACAGGATGATATTCTTATCATTTGGAATCCTATGAGGTCTTTGTAACCCGGGTACTGTGAATCAGCAAAGGCTGGTTTAGAAACTGGGATAATCTGATTACGCTATTCGATAACCCTGACGAAATCAGGAAGATCATCTATACAGTCTAAATCAAAAACACGTGCTTGCATATGCTGATTTCTATACAACGTCGATTTCTGCGGTTTGCCGTAATAGGCGGATTTCTTGTGAAAACAAGAAATGTGACATAGGCAAATCCGTAGCAAATCCTTGTTGTATAGAATCTATTATAGCGTAATTGTTGTTCTTTTTTTTTAAATAATTCTTTTTGATTTAAATTTGGCGAAGCCCGGAGCGTAGTGGAGCATATAAACGCTGTTAGCTGAAGTTTTGTTTTCGGATTTTCTGATAGAAGATAATACTATACAGGGATGTATAGTATTTCCTCATTTTTTTATTGTTTTTGTAATATATCCAGACTATGATGAGTTATTCCTTGCATATCTTCTCGTTCACACGTGAAAAAATGATAGAGCAACCCCTTTGTCTGTAAAATCAAAAAAGTTAATCAGTCTCCATATTTAAATACCGCTTACCTGTGAACCATTGTTCATCTATTTCCATTAACAGAGCGGAAACCAATCTATCGACAGATTCCTTATTTGGAAATATCATAGCCACCTTCGTTCTTCTTTTAATTTCCCTCATCTGACGTTCTGCCAGATTTGAAGTCCTTAACCTTCTCCAATGTGACTTTGGCATTTTAAAGATCGTGAGCGCTTCAGGAACATTCTGATCCATCCAACTGCTTAGTTCTGGCGCAGTTTTCTCATACTTCTTCACCGCCATAGAAAGAAAACGGTTAGCCTCCTCTCCATTGGGAGCGTTAAAAATGGTTCTTATATCCTCCGCGACCTCTTTATCCATACTTTTCTTTGGCACATGATGTCCCGCATTCTGTTGCAGATGGAACTGGCACCGCTGCCAGGGAACTGTTGGAAAAACCGATTCTATTGCTGATCTCAGGCCGCTATGAGCATCGGAAGTTATCATCTTCACGCCATGGAGCCCCCGATCTACCAGACCGGAAAGAAAACCTCTCCAGTGTACATCGGCCTCACTGAGTTCTGTAGAAATACCCAATACTCGTCTCATCCCATTATTATCAACACCATAGGCAATTAGAACGGCTGCAGAAACAACAGTTCTATTCACTCGAGCCTTCTCATAAGTGGCGTCAACGACAAGATAAGGAAAAGCTCCCAGAGGACGATTACGCCATTTGGTGATCTCTTCATCAAGGAGAGCTGCCGCTTCTGAAACCTGCGATTGGGAAACTTCGAAGCCGCAGAGCTGTTCTACTATTTTGGTCACTCTGCGAGTTGATACGCCTTGGATGTACATCTGAGCTATGGCCATTTTCAGGGCTCTTTCGCTGCGGCACCCCTTTTCAATGCTGCCAGGATAGAATTCCATCCCACGGACCTGTGGGATCTCGATGGGAATTTCGCCGACTCGAGTCCGGATCTTTCTGCTCTTGTACCCATTCCTATGCCCAATACGATCATCGTTCCGTTCATAATGACTGGCTTGAATTGCCTTCTCCTGCTCTAACCGCATAGATAAATTCATTATTGAACTTATGACTTTTGTTAATCCTTCTCTATTCTCTGCCTGGAGGTCTTCAATCATTTGATCGAAAACGCTATAGTAATCCTCGTTAGTCATGATGCCTTCTTTTGTTTTTCGTCGAACTAATCGAAGACTGATTGGCTAACTTTTTCAAGCCCCCTTTATTTCTAATTTACAGACACTATTGTACACTATCGAAAAAATGGTATTTCATATAAATCTCAAATTCTTTGTCACTCATATTATTCACGGTTTCTCTAAGATGATTTGTAAAACCATCTGTAGCTACATAGTTTAATCTTTTTACATTAAATTTGTTATTTAGGCTGTCTATATCTTCCTTTCTATGAAGTTCAAATAGATCTATCGGTTCTGACCGGGGCTTAAATTCCTCCGTATCTACCATCTCTTTTTCAATAAGATCCACAATATTTTTCTTTACAAACCCATAATTTAAAATAGTTGCATCCGACATACAGTATGCTATTAGAATATAGCCTTTTGGTTTTGTTACCCTTATTGCTTCTGAAAGAGCTTTGAGTTTATGCTCTTCTGTATAAAGATGGTACATAGGGCCAAATAACAACGTAATATCATAGAAATTATCTTCCAGAAAACTCAAATCTAGAGCGTTTCCTTTTTGCACTGTAATATTCTTATGCTTTTCTATTTTTAATTTAAATATGTCAATATTTTTCTGTATCAGCTCTACGGCATCAACCTGATGACACTTATCAGCTAAAGCCAGGCTGTAAATACCTGTTCCAGCCCCAATATCCAAAATCTTCATATCCTGCGTAAGATATTTTTGAATATATTTCATAGTGGTTAAAAATTCGACTGAACCATATTTTGAAAGGAGCCTTCCATCCTCATCAATATTATTATAGTATTTCTCAAGATGTTGAATTTCCATGTTACTCCTTCTTTTTTCTGACCACGGATGGCCAGAAAACCGATAACGAAGCCGAAAACAAAAATTTTGCTAACGTTTCAGGCTTTTATGAAGTTACCAGGGACCCCCGCAGGGGTTGATAAAGCCTTGGGAAATTGTATCACAATTTTCCGAGGATTTGTCACTGGTAATTTGCCGAAGGCCAAGGAGCGAAGCGACGCAGCATTAAAAGCCTTGTTAGATGCTGTTATTGGCGGATAGACTGAAATGCGCGTCTAAATACATGGATGTATTTAGACGCCGGGTTCAAAGGAAGCGAAGTCCATACTGAATCGTATCCTGAATCATAAATACCGTATTTATTGCATACATTCCAATGATGAATATTCCAACAAAGTACTTTAACCATTTTTTACTTGCATCGCTACAAGATTGATAGAATTTAATAGCTTGATAGGATGGATAAATCAAAACAATGTAAACGATGATGAATATGATCATTTTTTCTTTTTCCAATAGAAAATAATTACAAATATAAGACCTGAAAAAAAACTGTATAACCAAATATAAAAAGAAAATTTTAAGGCTTCATTTTTTGATAGTTGGGAAATAAATCGTAATAAAAAATAAGGAAATATAAAACAAAAAATGTTTATGATTACTAATTTAAGTATTGATAGAAATTTCATGTTCTTTTATCTCCAAATAAGTAGTATTCGTCTTGTGAGCCATGGATGGCGAGCCCTTTTTATCTATAAATTGCCAATAATTGCATCTAACGTTTCGCAAATATACGAAGTTGCCTGGTACCCCGCAGGGGTTGATAAATACAGGCAAAAGTATACCATACTTTTCTCGGAGTTTTTCAAAGAAGCAATTTGGGTGAAGCGAAGCGGAACCAGCTATTCGCTGATAATCATAAGGACCCCTAGTGGTTATGTTAAAATTTCCAACAACCTTAACCAAAGGAGCCCTTATGAAATTTTATACCCAACAACACAACTTTTACTGCGGAATCGATCTCCACACGAAAAAGATGTATATCTGCATTATGAACCAGGATGGCGAAATCGTCTATCATAAAAACATGATCGCTGATCCGGTTCACCTTCAACAAGCGATCGCCCCCTTTCTTAATGATATCGTCATCTGTGTCGAGTGTATTTTCACATGGTACTGGATTGCCGATTACTGCCAGCTAAACAGTATTCCCTTTGTCCTTGGCCACGCCCTCTACATGAAGGCTATAAGCGGAGGAAAAACCAAGAACGATAAAATCGATTCCCAGAAGATAGCGGCATTGCTAAAAGGTGGCCTGATCCCTCAAGCCTATGTCTACCCACAGAAAACCAGAGCTATTCGAGACCTCTTCAGACGGCGAATATATCTTGTTCGCAGGAGATCAGATCTTCTTTCTCATATCCAGAATACCAATACCCAATACAATTTCGATACCATAAAGAAGGGGATCAATTCTCTTACGATTGCTTCGAAGACTGAATTACTCGAACGGTTTGATGATCCGGCGGTCAAAATGAATATGGAAGTCGACATAGCCGTCGTTGATGCGTTAACCGAACAGATCCGGAAGATAGAATCTCGTGTTTTGAAGGCAGCAAATCATTCTGATCCTCTAGCATTTTCTTTGTTGAAATCTATTCCCGGGATAGGTGATGTGCTTGCCCTGACTATTCTCTATGAAATTGAAGACATTAACCGTTTTCCTCGTGTACAGAACTTCGTTTCCTATTGCCGCGTAGTCAAGTGTCAGAGGGAATCGGGAGGAAAGCAGTATGCATCCAAAAATACCAAAATCGGCAATGCTAATCTCAAGTGGGCTTTCTCCGAAGCGGCCGTCATGTTCATCCGCTATTGCCCGGAGATAAAATCATATCATCAGAGATTAGTGCAAAAGTTTGGAAACGGGAAAGCCTATTCCATCATGGCCCATAAATTAGCCAGAGCTGTATATTATGTTCTCAAAAGGAGGAAAGCCTTTGATATAGACCGTTTTTGTTCATAACAGGTGGAGCAGATAAGCCTAACGTATAACTATAATCATAAAAAGATAATGACCGTAAATACGGCTTTTTATAGCATGACTATCATTCGTATTTATCATTTGAAAGAAGAATTATGCGTTCGCTGATTGGATATCTGCTTCGACCTGTTTTAAATAACCAGGATTGAGAAAGTCTGGAAGAATTCTGCACCAGCCTGATCACGAAAATAACTGGATTCCCCAAGAAATCCGTTTTCATTGATTATGACAGGATTGGGTACGGATGTATTTCTATAATGCCGTAAAATTACGGAGTTAAAGTGTCTATGTGTGTTTGGAGCAGATCTTTTCTGCAGCCCGTTTGAGAAACAAGACAGAATGCTTCATTCTTTATCGGTCCGGTTCATCTTCATATAAAAATGTTCTACCTAGATAGAACAGGGGAAAATTTGTCCTTGACAGATGGGGTCCTAATATGTGTCCTTGACAGATGGGGTCCTAATATGTGTTATATGCAGTTTGAAAAAAGGAGTGGTTTCGGAAAATGCATCAAGGCCAATCTAATTGACTTTCTGGAATACCAATAGACTTACCGTAATTAACCGCATTTTGTTTTTGAAGAATATCTCCCGTTTGATAATCAAATACCTTTTGGGGAAAAATGATTATAGTGTTTGTTTGATCCCGAACATCAACGTACCAGAAATCTTTTAAATTAGCCTGTATTTCAGAAATTATTTCTAGAAAAGAATCTTTGGGATTATCAAAAGAAATAGCAGTCCAGATTGCAGGCTGTTGAGGATCATTATTTCCAACATTCCAAGTTTCTTTTTTTTTAATATTTAATTTACTTACAAGAGAATCCGATTTCAGACTTTCAAGAATAATAGTGCCCTTGTATGTCATACAATCCTCCTTTTTTCAAATTGCATATAACGTTTCAGAAATATACGAAGTTGCCTGGTACCCCATAAGGGTTGATAAATACCTGTTCAATTATATCATAATTGAGCGGGTATTTGTCAAAGGCAATTTGCCGAAGGCCAAGGGCGAAGCCCGCTGTGTATATTTCTTGTTAGAAGCTTTTTTAGATGGAGTGAGAAGATGTTTTTCAAATACATGGAAGTATTTGAAAATATTTGCCTATTTGCCCCAGAACTTATCATTCATGAAAACAATAAACTTTTCAATTTTTCTGTTTATTCGCCTAGTCTTAAGAATATTATTTACAGTGTTATTAAGAGCTCCTGCTGATATCGCAAAAAGGACAATAATTACACTTGCTGGAGTACGATCAATATCCAAAATGAAAATGATAGTAACTAGTAGTAGGCAAACTGGTATTGAAAGCATAGCTGTTATTATTCGGGATCGCCTTATATATTCACGATTATCTGAATTATTCATTTCCATTCCTTATATGCTTAAAAAAACGAGCCATGGATGGCGAGTCCGTACTCATATAATTGTTTATCTAAAATTGCTTCTAACGTTTCGCAAATATGCGAAGTCGCCTGGTACCCCGAAGGGGTTGATAAATACAGGGAAAAGTATATCATACTTTTTTCTGGATTTGTCAAAGGCAATTTGGGTGAAGCGAAGCGTAACCGCATCATTTGCTGTTATATAAAGTACCAGATCCTCACCGTGAAGAGTTTTAATAAATACATGGATGTATTGATTAAACATAATTCTGAAAAACGATGATATATACATTTATTACAAAATAGATAATTCCAGCGAGCATTAAAATCGATGCAACATGGGTGCTTTTAATGAATTTACTGGGAAATGACCAACTGCGAAGTTTAACAATAAGTTCTTTATACATTGCGATAAAAAATCCCAAAAATGCTGGTCCATAAATTGCGATTGTACGACCTGTCACGGTTTTACCGTAAGTGGATGTTGTTGCTTCAATTAACCCTCCAAGAGCGAATAGGACAAGAACATAATATCTTCCTTTCTTCAATTGATTTGTAAAAGTTGTCTTGAACTGCTCATCTAACTCATAATAACTCTTTCGAATAAGAAAAATGCTAATAAATATTTGTAAAATAAGAACTGATGTAGCAAATAACATTTCAATAACCCTATGAGCCATGGATGGCGATCTTATACGGATTCAATTTTCTTTGATCTGGTATTTTATATAACGTTTCGCAAATATGCGAAGTTGCCTGGTACCCCGAAGGGGTTGATAAATGGCTGTTCAATTATATCATAATTGAACGGGTATTTGTCAAAGGCAATTTGGGTGTAGCGAAGCGGAACCGCATCATTTGCTGTTATAAACAGTAAAGCAAGCGGGTCTCCATCCCCAAAATTTCTTGTACACGGATGTATAAGAAATTATTCCTTCTTTGCTAGAATCTCTATGTTCATATTTCTGCTGGATGACTTTTTAACCTTCATTCCATTTTTCTCCAACAAACTTAGAGATTTTTCAAATGAGAGCCTGTACTTTTTACTCTGACCCTTTTCTGTTATCCATTTCCCATCAACGATTTTATTTATTAAATCAACTGTATAGAGATATTCTTTTTCATAAATTAACCCAATATTTTTGATAAATGAATCTGTTGCTTTTGATGTTTTGAATCGCTCAATAAACGGTAACTCAACGGAGAAATCTCGAAATTTAAGTAAAAATTGGCCTTCAGCGTTCAACATTTCTGAAATGAGAGAGAACAGTCTATCAATTTCAGATTCGCCATTTAGGTAAAGGATCGTATCACCAGTGCATAAGATGAAATCCATCTCCTTAAAAGATAATTTCTCTATTTGACGAATATCTATTGTATGGATTTTAATATGATTATTGCGCAATAGATCTTGGTGAAATATATCCCTACAAAAATCAACCGCATGAATTTCAGAAAAGCCAAGATTTGATAAAGCTATTGAGTAAGCTCCAGGACCACAACCTATATCAATTGCTGAATTCGTATTTAAAAAATTGACACCATCTAAATCTTTCTTCGCTTTTTCGATCCTATCAGAAAAAACTTCGCCAATTTCAGAGTAATTTTGGATATAGATATCAGAAAAATAAGCCAAATTATTTATTTGCATATTATCCTTTTTGGTCCAGGACGGACCAAAAACATGATCCGAAGCTGCTTGATTTATTGTTTATAACTCATATTATATGAAATTCGTTATAATATCGAATAAGTGAATTTATATAAACTATCATAAACCCCTATTGAATATTCGTAAACCAGAATAAAAACGCTTTATTTATTATCAGTATCGTAATGTCATAACTTCGTTCTGTATGGGTGAGAGGGACTATTTCAAAGATGCTTTTTCATCAACGGACTATTTCAGATATTTTAGAATTATACCTTTCTTGGCACAGAATAGATAATCTCCATTCCAACTTACAATTGATTCCTTACATTTAAAGCATTTCTCTTTCTCAGGATCGGAAAACTTGATAAGGTTTTTGAATTTGTCGAGCTCATCTTTCCAGAGTCTTGTATTTTCATCAGATGATCTCATTTTTAGATCAAGTACACAATCGTCGTCGCACTCCTTGAATTTATCTTTCATGGAAGTACCTCTATTTTTAAATCATATTTAAGTATTATACCATTAGTTTATTTATAAACACGAAGTCTTGACAATGTTCACACGAAACACACAAAAGAAAATTAAGTTGTTGACTTAACATATGTATAGGTGTAGAGAGGATAAGTCCTGCCGGTTAAGGCATCCATTATTTGGATGAAAGGAGCGATCCTATGCAGAAATCCAATGCAGAAGGACAGCTAGGACAGGAAGAGAGCGAATCCCTTACCCCTGCCACCGGGTACACGGCGCAGGAGTTGGACCGGGCGATACGCATTGCGCTACCTGCCATCATGAAATTACTTCATCAGAGGTGAGTTGAGGTCACCCAAGATATCATATCCGAGATGTAAATAGTGAAAGAGTAGCGATTGCTCTATATGATTCTACAGAAAAAGATCCTCACTTTTCCTCATTAGCTGATTGAAGTTCTAATCTTGATGAATCATTCGGCGGAGATGAAGATTACGAAGACGATGAATATGATTGGGAAGATGATGACGATTAGGACTAATAATAAGCTCTGGAAATCCGAATTTTAGGACTAGACCCCGAAAATAAAGGGGTCAATAAAGGCATCATTACCGAAAACGGGACTGAATAAAAAAAAGCACCTTCCGAAGAAAGTGCTCTATATATAATCCCCGTAGGGTTTATGCGTTGCGGTAGAGAAGACTTGAACTTCCACGGTCTTGCGACCACTAGCCCCTCAAGCTAACGGTAGCTGATTTATATTTAAATAAAATTTTCAACCCTACGTCTAATCTTTCTGGCTTGATTGTCATTATCTACCCAAAATACAACTGCTCTTCGACCAGCCGCAGTTTGTTCCCTTGCATCTTTCAAATTAATACCTTTGATTTTCTCTTCCCCTATGAATAAACTGGCATCCGATACCCTTATCTTATCTGTCATTGAGTTGGCAGTATAAACATTTATATCAGAGTTCCTTCTTTCTATATAAGCCTTCAATTCACGTACAGAAAGCTCTTTAAAACGGCCCCAGAACATAGGATCGTTCTCAACTAAGTTTCTATCAATTAATCTAATCTTAGACATACATTTCGAGAGTTTTAATTTATTTTGACGGAACTCCGTCTGAAACTCCCAATACTTCAGGCCAATCTCAGAAAGATGAATTGCTTTTTGGTATGAAAGGTTCGTTCTTTCTAAACGAATGTATTCTTTAAAATTTGAAGCTACATCATAAAATAAACCATCTCTTTTAATTCGACCTAAAGATACAGCTAAAAGGGCCATACTGATTTTGATATCATTCTCAATCATTCTCATTACAGATTCGATTCCAGCTAAAGTCACTGATTCTTTAAAGGGATAATCAATTTCAAATTCTTCGGTTTTCATATGGCGCCCTCCATTGTAAAGGGGATAATATTTCCAAATACATTTGAGACAGCTTCTTTCGCTTTTTCAAAGTCCTGTTCGGCAGCATGATCGGCATAATGAGCCAGCATTTCAGGTGTGGCATGTCCAGTTAAGTCAGCTGCTCTTTGGTCCAGTACATCAACCATGTGTTTTGCAAAATAATGCCGCCAGGAGTGGAAGTTGATATTCATCGACTTCCTATTCGATTCTCCTATTCCGATCGATTCTAGGGCCTTTTTTAGAGCACGGTACATAAGTTTACCATCATGGGGCTTTGCTGGATCGTTTATATGGTAAAAGATGAAACTATTTGGCTCATAATTATGAGGAGTTGTTTTTGCGTAATTAAGTAGGGTAGTGGCAAGTGACGGATTTATGGCTACAGACCGGATCTCATTTGTCTTAGTTGATTTTAAATGATCAAAAGATGACCAGGAGTGTTTAACCTGAATACGATCAGGAAGAATATCTTTGACCCTAAGTGCGCAAATCTCGCCTCTTCTTAGGCCTGTCTGCATTGCTGTATAATTCCCTAATTTATTTGCCGGATTAATACCCCAATATCCCTGTAAGAAGAGTCTTTTAGCCTCTTCATCAGACAATATACCACGTTTCTTAGCTTTGCCTGAAAAGAAGGAGATACCCATAGCAGGATTTTCTGGAATTATCTTTTCTAGTGCTGCCCATTTTAGAGCTACAGTACCGGCTTTTAAAATATTGTTTCTTGAAGATGTGGACAACAATTCATCAAATGATATTAATTCACCGTTGATTCTTTTTTTCCGTTTCTCCTTGGAAAGCCATATAGAAAAGTCCTTAATTTCTTTTCGGGTGATGTCAAATAACAACTTATCATTGAAATATGGTTCCCAGTAATTTTTAATGTAACTCGTATTATTCTGGCAGTGGTTTTGACTTATGCTTTTCCCGTGGGCTTTTCTCTCTTCTACATACGGACTAGTTTTAAAATCCCAAAATTTGAACATGAAATCAATAAATGTATCTTGATTTTCACCCTTTAATTTTGCATTTTCAATAAAGCCTCTTTCTTTGAGTATATTAAGGATCTTTGGGATATCACTACTCGTAAGAGGAGCCGTTCTTAATTCATGACAGATACTTTCAATATTAAAGAAGTCTTTGCTATCACGTTTTACTCTTTTTTGTCCCTCTGGTATGGTACCATGAAACCAGCCATGAGCAATGAAACGTGCTTCATCCAAATCGGTTTGGCCGGTACTCTTAGAATTCGTCCATTCACCTGTAGTTGGATTCTTTAATCGGGCGTAGTAGTACTTTCCACGCTTAAACACAAAAAAACCGGACATATTCATCCTCCCTTTGTGACAGTTCATGTCACACTTCAGAAATGATAAACACTCCGGTTTTCCGGTCGCATCTATATGATACTATATAAATACTTAAATAATAAGTATTTACTAATGTAGTCGGGCTGGCCGGATTTGAACCGGCGACCCCTTGTCCCCCAGACAAGTACGCTAAACCCCTGCGCTACAGCCCGTTGTTTCTTAGCAACGAGCAGTAATATACCTTGGATCAAAACTATTGTCAACAGTTCTCGAAGGAAAAATTATTCAATTTTTAATGCCCTTATTAATTCCTTATCCCTGCGAAATTAATTCAATATCGAAGGGAGGAGAACGGTGAAAAAGTTCCCTCAGTGACGCGTTTTCTTCGCTTAATAAACCGGGATCCCCTATAAGAATGCTCTCCGCTTTGTCACGGGCCCAGAGCAGAAGATCCCTGTCCCGGGTGAGGTCGGCAATGGAGAGTTTCATAAATCCCGATTGGCGGCAGCCGGCGATATCTCCCATGCCCCTCAGCTTGAGATCTTCTTCGGCTATCATAAAACCGTCTCCATGTTCTTTCATTATCATCATGCGCTGCTTTCCCTCGTCGGTCAGTCCTTCATCAAAGACAAGAAAACAGTAGGATTGATGCTCTCCTCTTCCCACGCGGCCTCTGAGCTGATGGAGAGCGGACAATCCGAAACGTTCCGCCTGTTCCACCACCATGACCGTGGCATTGGGGACGTCCACGCCCACTTCCACCACGCTTGTGGCGACCAGAATATTGACTTCTCCTCTGCTGAAGGCCGCCATGGAAGCTCGTTTCTCCTCTTCCCCTATACGGGAATGAATCAGGGCGCAGCGGTAGGAGGGGAAGGCTTTCTCGTCGATAAAACGGAACATGGACTCCGCGTCTTTTAACGTGAGCTTATCCGACTGTTCGATCAGGGGATAGACAAAATAGGCCTGCCGCCCTTTGGCCAGTTCGCCATGGACAAAGTCATAAACCTTGAATTCATTTCCTTTCTTCGCCAGATGGGTAATAATCGGCTTACGGCCCCGGGGCATGGTTTTAATGGAACTGATATCCAGATCACCGAAGGCGGTCAGCGAAAGAGTCCGGGGAATGGGCGTTGCCGTCATCAGGAGAAGGTCCGGTTTATTTCCCTTTTCCGCAAGGGATAATCTCTGCTTCACGCCGAATCGATGCTGTTCGTCCACAATTACCAGGCGCAGTTCCTTAAAGAGCACGTCTTCAGTAAAAAGGGCATGGGTTCCCAGGATAAGATCTATCCGCCCCTCATGCAGTTCCTTAAGAAGGAGCTGCCGTTCTTCCGTTCCTATCTGCCCGGAGAGGAACGCCAGGCGCACGCCAAGAGGTTCGAGGAGCTTGGCGGCATTTTCTCCGTGCTGCCGGGCCAGAAGCTCTGTGGGGGCCATCATCGCCACCTGGCCGCCTGATTCGATAACGGGCAGGGCCGTTATGAAGGCCACCAGGGTTTTCCCCGACCCGACTTCCCCCTGAACCAGCCGGTTCATGATTCTGCCGCCGTCCATATCCTCTATGATCTGTTCAACCGCTTTGCCCTGGTCATCGGTCAGGGCAAAGGGAAGGGATGAAACAAATTTGTCCATCAGCGTACGGGGAAGGGGGGGGCGGGTCTGTTTCCCCGCCCGGTGGACCTGGGCGTTCCTTCCTATGGTCAGCTGCAGATGAAGCAGTTCTTCCCGTATGAGAGCTTCCCGGGCTTTGTCAACTTCTGCCAAATGGCGAGGCAGATGAATCTGCCTGAGCGCCTGGCTCTTTTCGGGAAGATTATACTCTTTAAGAAGAGAGGGTGGGAGTTCCGAATCTATGTTGAGGGCCCAGTCATTCAAGGCCTGCCGAATCGCTTTACGCAGCGTCTTCTGCTGGAGGCTGCCTGACAGGGGATAGACGGGAAGGACCATGCCGAAGTCAGAGGGATGATCGGATACTTCCTCAAAATCAAAAGCTCCGGTTTGAAGCTCTCCGTATTTATAGAGAAAGCTGCCGGAAAGAAAGATTTCCGTTCCGACGGCGAGGCGGCGCTCCAGAAAGTTGCGGCCGAAGCAGAGAAGTGATGCCGTAGCGGTGCCATCTTCCACGAGAACCTTAAGGGCTCTTTTTCTCCCATGGCCTATCCAGTCATGCGCCACGACGGTGGCTCTGGTGTTGACCGCCTCCCCCTCGCTCGCCATGGAAAGCGGTCGGGGGGTCATCCGGTCATCGTAACGTACGGGATAATGGGTCAGCAGATTTCCTATGGAATGAATTCCCAGGTGAGCGAGGTCGGAAGCCGCTGTCTTTCCTATTCCGTTGAGGCGGGATACGTTTTGCTTCAGCTCAGACAAAAACACCGTCTATACCACTTCTATAGGCGGTAAAGAAAATTCACAAGCCAGGTAAATCCGATTTGAAGGCCGACCCGCAACACGAGAAGGGAGACCAGGGAAACGATGATACCCTGGGTCATGTGATAGGTCTGTTTTCCGAAAAGGGACATGACCCGGTCGGTGATTCTATAGAGAAGATTATTCAGTCCGCCCAGCATGATATTGCGTCCCATAAGGTTCGCCACAAGGAAGACTATGAGCATAATAATAATGATATTCATGAAGAACGCGGCAAATCCCCAGATATCCCTGATCAGATAGGCCAGAATCATTCCGATGGTAACGGCCTGTCCGATGGCGAGGTGGGAGGTGATGTTAATGGCCAGGCCCAGAAGAATAAACGCCAGGACGGGTGAAAAATCCAGCATCCCGAATCTAAGCCATTCGATGCCGCGGAATTTATCCAGGTAGGGATCGACTAGGGAGCCCAGCAGTCTTTTGGGGTAATCGAGAGAAGGGTGATGAAACCATGTCAGCAATATCCGAATAAACAGCAGCAGGGAATAAAAAGAGAGAAGGCCCGATATAACCCTCATGGTTGTCTGAAATATGTTCATGTGTGCTCCTTGGAGTATACTTCTTTTAAGATAATAAAAAACATCCTTCCGGTCTATTCTTTCCACACGGAAGTTACCAGCGGATGATTCTGGTAACGCTCGAGGGCATCGGGACCACTGGAAACGGCGAACTGGGGAGACGCCCGGACAATGGTCGGTTTGTCCCTGTGGCTAAGATGGAAAAAGACGGAACAGTTCCCCGGATGGGCCGTCAGAAAAGAGGCGAAATCGATAAGGTCATCATCCTCAAGGTTTTCCGGCTCCATTTCCAGATGGATCTCCCGTACCGACTGTTCTTTCAGCTCTTCGGGGGAAATGAGCCTTTCCACTTTCAAAGACGGGGCGTCGCGGCGGAAATCCACCTTGCCGGCAAATCCGATGACGGCATCCGGGCCCAGCAGATGGCCGAACTCTTCAAACTGACGTCCGAACATGGCAAATTCCACCTGACCCTCGAAATCTTCCAGGGTGCCGAAGGCCATTCTCTTACCCGTTTTGGAAAGGAGGACTTTATAATCCTTGATCATTCCCAGAATCGTGTACTCCTTGTTCGCCATGGCCCTCTCGGGATTTTTCAGATCCAGGGTTGTGGCTTTCTCCCAGATTTTTCTGTATTCATCCAGGGGATGGCCGGAGAAATAGAACCCCAGGTTCTCCTTTTCCAGCCTCAGAACCTCTTTCTTGGGCATCGGTTCGAGTATTTCGAATTCAATATCCGGATTGATCTCTTCGTCGCATTCCCCGAAAAGGGAGGACTGCCCGTATTTTACCAGATCTTTCCTCTTCGAGATGATCTCCATGATCCTTTCCATATTATGGAGAAGGGTGGAGCGGTTATGCTCGTCTATCCTGTCAAAAAGTCCCGACTGGATGGAGACCTCCACCACCTTTTTATTGACGCTCCCCGTTTCCATTCTCTCCAGAAAATCAATGAAGGACGAAAAGGGGCCGTGGGCGTCCCGCTCTCTCATGATGGCATCGACGGCGGCGCTTCCCATCCCCTTTATACCGACAAGGCCGTAATAGATCTTTCCGTCGTTCACGGTGAAATATTTTTCCGAGATATTCATGTCGGGAGGCATGATTTCCAGGTCCATGTCGCCGCAGTGGTCCATGTAAAGTTTGAACGCGTCGGGGCTGCTGATTTCGTTGGTCAGGTTGGCCGCCATGAATTCGGCGGGAAAATTGGCTTTGCAGTAGGCGGTCTTGTAAGCCACCACCGAATAGGCCGCCGCATGGGACTTGTTGAAACCGTAGCCGGCGAAGGGTTCGAGCATTTCGAAAATATAGGTGGCGTGTTTCTCGTCTTTGCCCTTTTCCTTGGCTCCGGCGACGAACTCCACCTTCATCTTCTCCATGTCCTTGACCTTTTTCTTACCCATGGCCCTTCGGAGAATATCGGCCTTACCCAGGCTGAAGCCGCCTATTATCTGGGCGACCTTCATAACCTGTTCCTGATAGACGATAACGCCGTAGGTCGGTTTGAGCAGCTCCTCCAGGTCGGGATCGGGGTATTTGATGGAGGCGGGATTCTTCTTGCCCTCGATGTACTGGGGTATGAACTGCATGGGGCCCGGGCGGTAGAGGGCGTTCAAGGCGATCATGTCTTCAATACACTCCGGTTTGGCGTCGCGCAGAATTTTCTGCATACCGGCACTTTCAAACTGGAAAATGGCCGTACTGTCCCCCCGGGAGAGCATATCGAAGGTTTTCTTGTCGTCATCGGGAACGTCGTCTACGCGGAAACCGGGTATGGTCTTCTGAATGAGCTTTTCCGTATTTTTCAGAACGTCCAGAGTCTTGAGCCCCAGAAAGTCCATTTTCACAAGACCGCAGGGCTCGATGATGTCCATGGTGTATTCGCTGGTGATTTCCCCCGATTTCTGGTCCTTGTAGAGGGGAACGAAATCGGTAAGCATCGATTTGCCGATAACCTTGCCGCAGGCATGGGTCGAGATATTCCGGTTCATGCCTTCGAGGATGGCGGCGGTTTCAAAAAGTTCCCTGTATACGCCGCCCCTGTCGTAGAAAACCTTGAGCTCGGGGACGTTTTCGAGGAAGTATTCCACCTTGCTCTTTTTCCAGTCCTTGGGCGGTTTATCCTCGGGAACGACCTTGGTAATGGCATTCGATTCATTGAAGTCGATATCCAGTACGCGGGCCACGTCCTTGAGTACGGCCTTGGTTTTCAGTGTACCGAAGGTGCAAATGCCGCCGACCTGGTCATAGCCGTATTTCCTGGTGACGTAGTCAACCACGTCGCCCCGTCTTTCATTGCAGAAGTCCACGTCGAAGTCGGGCATGGAGACACGCTCGGGATTAAGGAACCGCTCGAAAAGCAGGTCATAAAGAAGCGGGTCGATATCGGTTATGCCCAGGGCATAGGCGACGATGGACCCGGCTCCCGAACCGCGTCCCGGTCCAACGGGAATATCGTTCTTTTTAGCCCAGTCGATGAAATCCCAGACGATAAGAAAATAGCCGGGGAAACCCATCTGCTCGATGGTGGCCAGTTCGAATTCGGCCCGGTCTTTAATATCTTCGGTTACTTCATTGTATCTCTTTTCAAGCCCCTGGAATACCAGATGCTTCAGGTAGACCATGGGATCGCCGAACTCTTCGGGAATATAGTAATCGGGTAGTATGGGGCCGGGCTGGGGAATGGTCAGGTCGCATTTCTCCGCCAGTTTGACCGTATTATCCAGAGCTTCGGGACACTGGGGAAAAAGGGCGCGCATCTCCTCTTCCGTCTTGAAGTAGAGCTCCTTGCTCAGGGTCATGCGGTTGGTCTCATTCTTTTTTCTCTGCGTACCGATGCACAGAAGAATGTCGTGGGCGTTGGCATGTTCCTTCTTGTAGAAGTGAATGTCATTCGTCGCGATCAGCGGAATATTCAGCTCCCGGGACAAACGGATAAGGCCTTCGTTGGCGATATCTTCCTGGGGCAGATTGTGGTCCATCACTTCCAGGTAGAAATTCCCTTCTCCGAACAGATCGCGGTAGTATAGGGCCTTATCCCGTGCCTTATTATAATCGCCCTGTATCAGATTGTGGGCGACTTCGCCGGCGATACAGGCGCTGGAAGCGATCAGCCCTTCGTGATGCTGCTCCAGAAGCTCATCATCAATCCGCGGTTTGTAATAAAAACCTTCCGTATATCCCCGGGACGCCAGAACCATAAGGTTTTTGTAGCCCGTATCATTCTTGCAGTAGAGGCAGAGATGATAGTACTGCCGGCCTTTGGCATCCGTGTTTTTCGCCTTGATGTGCCGGGAGCCCGACGCCACATAGGCTTCCATCCCGATAACGGGGTTTATGCCGGCTTTATGGCAGGCCTGTTCGAAGCGCAGTGCTCCGAAGAGGTTGCCGTGGTCGGTCAGCCCCAGGTGTTTCATGCCCTGTTCCTGGGCTTCTTTTACATACCAGTCTATTTTGACCGCTCCGTCGAGGAGCGAGTAATCGGAATGATTATGAAGATGAACGAAATTTCCCATCCTGTTTTCCTCCCAGGAGGTATTATGCCCCGTTTTCACTCCTTTGGTAAAGGAAATTCAGGATACAATTGTAAATTGAGCGGATTAATTTTTCCTGGCCGCCCCAGCCCAGTTTTTCTGCGGCGCCTTTGGAAATCCCTTCCACTTCCCTTGCCGCATTGCCCACCATTCTGCCCGATACATGGGCTTCCTTTTCCCTGTCCCGGAAGAGATCTCCCCCCTCAAGGGCGAAGGAAAAGCGGAAGTCCGAGATATAGTTGCGGCTTATATCGGCCGACATAGCCAGGTAAAGGGTCTGTTTTCCCAGGGTAATCTGACGGATCTGTGCCTGTCCCCATGTGTTGGAGGGAATACGCATTCTTAAAACAACATCCCCCGCTTCGAATTTGATATCCCCCTGCTGGAAAAGCTGATTGTGGTATACCCAGTGGTTGACCGATGAGATTCCCCGCCATCTGTGAGTCTTGAGCCTGCGAATCTCATAGGACACTTCCATGACGTTGAAAAGCAGATTGACCGGCGTGGGAATCCGGCCGGAATAGAGAACCCCCGCCGGTGTCGTGAGGCAAAGCTTGGCAGGGTTGTAAACTCTCTTAAGGGTATGGATGAAAACCGGCGGGAGAAGATGGCCCGCCTTATTGAACAGAGCCGAGAAAGAGACGGCGCTTCCGCAGTCGATGTAGGAGTCGCTCCGGCTGATCCTTTTCAGCTCCTCCACCTCATCCAGGCTTATCATATCCGATTCAAGCCGATAGGAGGTGCCCGGCGCTTCCGCCGCTTCGGGATACATCCTTCCCGAATAGAAGGGAAAGGTCCCCTCCGTTCTCAGAAGATTATGGAGTTCCCCCAGGCTGGCGGGATAGAAAATCCTATCTTCTCTCCCTGGCATAGTGCTCCTCCAGGGCAATCTGTATGCCCATTTCCAGTGAATCCGGTCCTATGCAGGGACATTTCACGATATTTATCTGTTCCCTTATCTCCTCCGGATCGGGGTTCCGCCCCTGGAGAATCAGGGCCCCCAGGGAGAGGACGCGGGCGGGGGCGCAGAAATCGCAGAGCACGACACCGGCCCGTTTGAAACCCTTCTCGATAAGGGGGAAGAGGGGATTCTGGACAAAGCCTTCAATGGTGGTTATTTGACGGCCCATAAGGGAAAAGGCGGGGATAAGGCAGGAGTAGACGGGGTTAATCCCGTCCAGAACAAGGCAGCCCCCGCACTGTCCCTTGCCGCAGCCCGGGTGGACGCCTCTGAGCCCGCAGTCCTCCCGCAGAACGTAGGACAGTTTTTTTCCCGGGGGCACATTGATTTCACGGGGTTCTCCGTTCAGGGTAAAATTGATGGTCAACTGATTTCATCCTCCGTCAGAAGTCCTTCCTCCAGGGGAAGGGTATAGCCTTTGCGTCCGGAAGCCTGGTAGATGGCGCAGGCAAGGGCAGGGGGGAATAGGCACTGCACCAGACCGTCTATGCCGTGGGATTGACTGCCCGAAGAGATGAAATCCACTTCATAGGAGGGGAAGGGATGCTTTCTCTGCCACTCCTTTCCCAGGGCGTTTTCCATTGCCTGGAAGAGGCCCCTCTCCACGGTGACCCGGGCGGTGGGCTCATCCAGAATCAATCCGCCGTCGATGATGAACCAGACATGCTTGATCTTCAGTTCTTCCGTGGCCTGGTCCAGTTCCACTTCGGTCACGCAGCCTCCCCAGCTTAGACTGTAGAAGGGCGTTCCGTCCATTTTGTTGTTATCCCAACGGGAGTCCTGACAGCTGTAGCGGCGGGTCACATCAAGGGGAAGGGGGTCGCGGAACCGCCTCTTCTGGATCTGATCGCAGCACAGTTCGATAAGCCTGGTTATATGGGAAACACTTCTTCCCGCTGTGAGGGGGCCGCCGTTAAGACGTTCCTGGTCAAATTGGAAAATGACTTTGCCCGGATCTTCCAGGCTCAGCAGGGAAGACGCCTTCTGGGCCCAGCGTTTTTTCATCCTGTCCATGGAGGGGTGGAGGGGGAGGTAGAGGGTCAGCTCGCCTTCCTTGTTCAGGACGGCTCTGACGGTCATGGTGGTCAGATCGGTGTGGTTGTAGAGGAAATCGTTTCCCCCGTAGGCAAGGGTCAGGGATATCCCCCTCAGAAAGGACTCCCGGTTTTCCACCAGATTCTCCCTCTGGTCCTGTAGGAGCTGGTAGGACATATGCTTTCTGAAAAAATCGGAATTCCTTTTCAGGTTTTCCATAATCTTGACGAGGGGCGTCGGCTTCGCCAGAGTGCTGGCCCCCAGAAAAAGATTGCCCTTGCGGATTCTGTTATTCATTTTCCAGTCATAGGCCGAGAACCCTCCCAGCCGGATGAGGTTGTCCATGAACGTTTCCAGGGCATAATACACGGGTGAGGCATTCATGTCGGCGAAGAATCCCCGGGGAGGATTGTTCGTGCGGATGCCTTTGCCCGTAATTTCCAGATGGCGGCACTGGTATACCCCCGTGCAGGCCAGACTCATCCTGTCGATAATCTCCTGGGTCAGAATGCCGTAGGCCCCCACGTCAATGGCAAAGTCCACTTTCAGCGCCAGCAGATCCCCCTCTGTCGAAAGGGCCCCTTTGATGTAGATCTCCGATTTCCCCCTCATGGGAGTCAGAATCCCGCTCTCCTGATCGTCCAGGAAAAAGTTGACCGTCCTTTTGGACAGCTGACAGAGCAGAGCCGCATGACAGGCCGAAACGGAGGTGTACCACAAACGGCTCTCCTGGCTGTTTTCATAGGAGTAGTTCCGGAGGATTATCTGATCCCGGCGGATCTTCAACGCCGAAGCGGCGTTCCTCCTGAGCAGGGAGGGCCATTGATTCGCCGAGTGAATAACGAAGCGGGAGCCGTCTTTCTGGCAGCTGACCTGGCTGGACAACCGCGTCGTGGGGGACTGGGCTTCCACCGTGAAGAAATCCTCGTCCTTGATCAGATCGTTCCTGTCGAGGAGTTTTTCCGCCTCACCCCGGAGAAAGTGCCGTTCGTACTGGACGTTTTCTCCCAGTTCCAGGGAAAGGAGGGGCCTTTCCGGTTCGGGGGTAATGGTTACTTCTATCTGTTCCATCAGCTGGTCGAGAATCTTTTTCCGGGGAGCTCCCACGAGAAGAATCGGTTCCCCCCGGTAGGTTATCTGCTTGTTCGCCAGGATAGGGAATTCTCCCTGGGGGAACTGGAAGGTCTTATTGCCCGGTATTCCCGAATAGTCGATGACATAACAGTCTTCAGGGAGCGGGGGAAGGCTGATGCTTTCAATGATTCCCGAAGGGTAGGGAGAGCGGAAGGCCCGGGCGTAGAGCATGGTTTTGCTGCTTACGTCGTCGGGTTGGCGGATCCTCCCCGAAAGTTTCTCCCGGAAGCGTTTCTCGGCCATCAGTCGGCTCTCTTGAACTTTTCAGCCGTTTCCCTGACCGCGTTAATCACCCTCCGCTGCTGTGCCGGTTTTAATCCGGGAAAGAGGGGAAGGGAGAGGGTCCTTTCGTAGAGATCCCGGGATCGGGGAAAATCATCGTTCCGGAATCCGTAAGTATCCCTGTAATAGGACATCATGTGGAGAGGGCGGTAGTGGACGGAACAGTTGACGCCCCTGTCGAACAGCTCCTTCAGAAACTCGTCCCGTCCCAGGGTCAGTCTGTCCAGGTTGAGGCGCAGCATATACAAATGCCAGGAGTGGTCGTCCCCTTCGGGGGGAGTTTCCATGCTGTCCAGGGACGCAAAGGCTTTGCTGTAGGCCGATGCCTGTTCAGCCCGCTCTCGTTTCAGAGCTTCCGCCTTCTTGAGCTGCACCCTTCCGATGGCCGCCTGGAAATTCGTCAGATTGTATTTGAAACCGGGAGCCTTGATATCGTACTGCCAGGAGAGATGACCCGCCTGCGAGGAGTAGCGGTTCCACACATCCCGGTCTATGCCGTGGAGCCTCATCATGGAGATGCGCTTCTGCAGGTCCTCCCTGTTCACCGTCACCATCCCGCCTTCTCCGGTGGTGATGGTCTTGTTGGCGTAGAAGGAAAAAGCCCCCCCCGCGCCGATTGTTCCGAGGTATCGGGGAATCTCGTCGTTTTTGAGTTTGTATTTCACGGGAAAAGCGTGGGCGCAGTCCTCCACCACGGGGACGGAATACTCACGGGATAGCTCCATAATCCTGTTCATATCGCAGGCAAGGCCGGCGAGGTGAACGGGAAGTATCGCTTTGATGTTCTTGGGGCTGGCCGATTTGAGGTTTTCTTTCAAAAGACGCTCTATCTCATCGGGATCGATATTCCCCGTCCTTTCGTCGATATCGGCGAAAAGGGGATGGGCCCCCAGGTAGCGGAGAATCTCCGAGGAGGAGGTAAAGGTGTAGGGCGTGGTGATGACCCAGTCGTTCAAGCCGACTCCGAGGGCTTCCAGTATCAGATGGAGAGCCGATGTGGCCGAATTGACGGAAAGGGCGTATTCCGCGCCGGTTACGCGGGAGAACTCTTCCTCGAAGAGGCGGTTCTCACCGCCCGTGGTAAGCCAGCCGCTTTTCAGGACGCGGTCCACGGCTTTTCTTTCTTTTCTTCCCATGGCGGGTGCTGAAAAGGGTATGGTCTTTTTCATGCCTAATACTCCGGCTCATCCAGGGGATTTCGAACGGAAGGAAAATAATCGCAGAGACAGGAACGGAGGATTTTCCGGTTACGGTAGGCCTCCCGGTCATCTTTCTCAAAAAAGCAGATGGGGCGCAGCCTGGAAAGGATCTCTTCGGAGGGGGGGTAATGGCCGGGTTTCTGATTGACCCGGAAGACACGCTCCTCTCCGCTGGGAGAAAGCTCTTCGGTCAGTCTGTCCCAGAGCTGTTCCTCCAGTTTTTCTCCCTCTCTCAAGCCGATATAGGATATCCCGATTTTATCCTCGGAGAATCCGTAGAACCGAATCATCTGGCGGGCCATGTCCTCTATGCGCAGGGGAGAACCCATATCCAGCATGTAAAGTCCCCCTTTCAGGCCGTCCCCCGTCGTCTTCAGGATCAGGGACACCGCTTCCGGTATGGTCATATAAAAGCGGGTCATATCGGGATGGGTAATGGTCACGGGACCGCCCGACATTATCTGCTCCTTGAAGAGGGGGACAATGGTTCCCCTCGCTCCCAGTACATTGCCGAAACGGACCACCATATAATCGCAGTCGCGGCTCTTTTTTTCCAGCACGAGCATCTCGGCCAGTTTCTTGCTGGCCCCGTAGACGCAGCTCGGTTCAACCGCTTTGTCCGTGGAGATGAGGACGAAACGCTTCGTCCCTGCCGCTTCGGCGGCATCGATGAGGTTTTTGGTCCCGAATACGTTGTTGGAAAGGGCGGCAACGGGATTCTTCTCCATCATGGGCACATGCTTGTGGGCCGCCGTATGGAAGATGAAATCGGCCTTGAGCCTTCCCAGAATGAAGAAGATGTAGTCCCTGTCCTGGAGCTCGCCGATGACGGGAACAATAATGGCATCCTTGCCGACCCCTCCCGCCTGAAGCCTCTTCAGTTCCTTTTCCAGTTTGTAGATGCTGTTTTCCCCGTGGCCGAGGAGGTAGATGCGCTCCGCTCCGGCATGGAGCAGCTGTCGGCAGAGTTCGCTGCCGATGCTGCCGCCCGCTCCCGTGATGAGAACGCGTTTTCCCTTCATATTGCGCAGGGTTTCGGAAAGGTTGATGGACACGGGCGTACGTCCCAGAAGGTCTTCCGGATCGATATCCCGAGCCTGGACAAGATGGACGTCTCCCGTCACGATGCTGCTTACCGTGGGAAGGATACGGATGCGCCCGATATCCGTTTTGCTCAGCAAGCTGTGGATGTTGGCAATCTGCTGACGTGTCGCCGAGGGGCAGGCTATGATCACTTCGTCATTGTAGCTGCCTTTCATGAGAGGGATGCATCCGGCAATAGGGCCCAGGATGGGAATCCCCTCCCACTGGGTGCCTATCTTCTCCTTATTGTCATCCAGGAAAGCGACAATCTCTCGTTCCGGTTCTTTTTCCGCCAGTTCTCTGGCTATGGCTCTTCCGGCGAATCCGGCGCCCACGATAAATATTCGGCTAGACACTTTCATGATATCCAATATAATATAGGACTATAAAAGAATATTCCAGAGTAAGGGGAAAATTCTATCCGATTCTTCCCTTTGCTGGTTTCGGGAGTAATATTTGTTTAAAAAAGTTTTATTTACAGCGCTGTTCCTTTCTGTCTTTCTGGGACTTTACGGTGAGGAATACTTTATTGAGAAGATTGATATTTCCGTAACGGGAATAACAAACGAAAAATCCCTTCTCCGCGTTACGGAGCTTAAAGAGGGACAGGTCTTCTCATCCCTGAAAGCGATGGATAACGCCTTGACCATCGTCAAGAATGAACTGGATGATACGAGAATCTTTAAAACTGTCGCTATTGAGCGGACTATTCTTTCCTCGGAAGGGGAGAGAATTCCGGTTCTCATTACGGTAACCGTAGAGGATTCCTGGAACCTCATCGCCTTGCCCTATCCCAAATACGACTCCAACGACGGTTTCGAATTCAGTCTGCGCGCCCGGGATTATAATTTTCTCGGATTAATGGAACCGCTCCGTCTGAACCTGAATTATGCCTATGATGAAAATCAGAAACACAATTTCGGAGCCGAATTGACCTATGCGCTGAATTTTCCCATCGGAAAGCATATTTTCAATCTGAGTTACTCCCAGAGTTTCAACTACACTCCCGAAGAAAGCTACGGCGATGACTTCTATATGGGGTCGGGGCTCTCTTTCGGAACGTCCATGATTCTTCCCTGGGATATTTATGCCGGAAATCATATCCGCTATTCCCTTTCCACATCGGTGAGCAAGGATTATATTCCCTTGAATCAAATCAGCGAATATCGGGATGATGTGGAGCTCGGTTTTTCCCAGGGCGTCAGTCTGGGCCAGGTAAGCTGGGGCAGTAATAACTACCGTGACGGTATCGCCATGAGCCTCGATAACAGCTGGTCCTATTATATCGATGATGACCGGGGACCGGAGCAGGCCTGGGACGGCTCTCTGTCGGGGGAGGTCCAATTTCACAGGGATATGTATCCCATGGGATATTCGGGACGGATCGGAGCAGTCCGGGACCTGAGAGACCGCAGCAATATAGAAGGACCCTTCAGGGGGATCCTGGAGCGGGATGATCTGGAAGCCCGCAGCTATGTCTACTTCAATAACGCCCTCTATATTACCGTATGGAATAACAAGGATTTCTGGGAGATCATGGGCGGCCCCTGTCTTGATCTCGGTTATCTCTGGGATGTTCCGGAAGATCAGGATAGAGTCGTCTGGTCCCTGGCCGTTGACGGTTTGTGCTATCCGGCCTTTGCCAAGAGCTTTCAGGCAAGAATCACCATCGGCATGAGCGGCAACGGTTTTATGGACAGCTCGGGCGAAGCCTTTTCCAGGGTGAGAAAGAATCTGGAAATGACCTTCGGACTGGGCAAATTCTACTGATCTGCCATAGGAAGACTTCAGGGTAAAGGGACGGAGACCGGTTTATTGAACACAGGGCCGGGATTTTTCTTAAGGAGTAATGGCGCGTCATGTGGGAAAAGATACTTTCATTCATAAAAATCTGGCTCTCCCGCAGCGGTGATGATACGTTCTGGTCCTGGGTGATCACCTTTACCTATGCCCTTTCCATTATCCTCTCCTTCTATTATACGGGGCGAATCAGGGAGAAGGGCCCCCTCCGGTTCTTCTGGGTTTTTGTCAGCTTCTTTCTGCTGCTGATGGGAATCAACAAACAGCTTGATGTGCAGATTCTGGTGGGAATGGTCGGCCGTTTCTGTACTTATCATCTGGGGTTGATGGAGTACAGGCATCTCATCTATTTCGTTTTTTTCCTTGCCATATTCCTGGCCATGCTTACCGGAGGCGTCATCCTTTTCATAAAAACGAGATCTGTGATTTTCCGGTCAAAGCTGCCCCTTGCCGGTATTTTCGTGATCATGTTTTTTGTGCTTATCCGCGCCGGATATATTCGTATACGCCATGTCCATGGTCTGGAGCTTTTGGGCCTGCTTCTCATCCTGTCCGGTATAATTCTCAATCTCCGGCGGGATTCCCTCGATTCCGGCTCTGAATGTACCGATTCTTCCTGCTGATTAAACTGACAACCGCTTGATCGACTCTGTGGAAAAAGCTATATTGTGAGAAACAATTTATTTATTCAGCATACCATAGGAGAAAACAATGGGTGTATCCTACAATAACCTGGATAGGGCCGCCGCTTTCGGTGAGCTTTCATCTGCTGCCAAAGTCAATCTTAAAGATAATTTAACCGCTAAAAGAATCAAAGAAGCCAATATCGCTGTCGGCGGCGGTCTTACCTATAATTACGCCGCCAAAGCCGTTGATGAGAGTATCGTTGCCATTCTGCAGAAACTGGCCGATGAGCAGGAGCTGATCGGGAAATACGGGGAGCTCTTGAACGGAGACGTGATCAACGTGGGCGAGGGCCGCAAGGTCATGCATCAGCTTACCAGAGGCCAGCAGGGATCGGATGTTCTCTTCGATGGAAAAAACCTGAGGGATTTCTACAAGGGGGAGCAGAAGAAAATCTATGATTTTGCTGCCAAAGTACATGCGGGCGAAATAAAAGGATCCACCGGAAAACCCTTCGATACGGTCTGCCAGATCGGTATCGGAGGAAGCGACCTGGGACCCCGGGCCCTTTACCTGGCCCTCTCCCACTATGCCGAGCCTATCCTGGATGCCTCCTTTATCTCCAATGTCGATCCCGATGATGCCAACGCCGTTCTCGAGACGGTCGATCTGGAAACAACCCTCTTTATTCTCGTTTCCAAAAGCGGAACCACCCAGGAAACCCTGGCCAATAAGAATTTTGTCGTGGAAATGTCCAAAAAAGCCGGCATCGAAGGGTTTGATCCTGCGGGACACCTGATTGCCGTCACCAGCGAAACAAGTCCCCTGGCTTCTTCCGATGATGTTCTGGCCGCTTTCTTTATGGACGATTTCATCGGCGGCCGCTACTCTTCCACCAGTGCCGTCGGCGGTGCTGTTCTGGCCCTGGCCTTCGGCAAAGAGGTCTTCGAAGAGTTCCTGTCCGGCGCTGCCGAAGCGGACAAAGCCGCCCTGGAAAAGGATATCACCAAAAACGCCGCCCTGATGGACGCCATGATCGGCGTTTACGAGCGGAATGTTCTGGGGTTTCCCTCCACCGCCGTTCTGCCCTACAGCCAGGCTCTGAACCGTTTTCCCGCCCATCTTCAGCAGCTGGACATGGAAAGCAACGGGAAATGCGTGAACCGGGCAGGGGAGAGGCTCTCCTATTCGACCGGTCCCGTGATTTTCGGTGAGCCCGGCACAAACGGACAGCACAGCTTTTATCAGCTCCTTCACCAGGGAACGGATATCGTGCCCCTCCAGTTCATCGGCTTTAAAAACAGCCAGATCGATTTTGACCTGGATTACGAAGGCTCCACCAGCCAGTCCAAGCTCAAGGCTAACCTGATCGCCCAGATCGTCGCCTTCGCCAAGGGATCGGCCAGCGACAATCCCAACAAGAATTTCGAAGGGGACCGCCCCTCTTCTCTTATCTACGGCGACAAGCTGACTCCCCGAGCTCTCGGTGCTCTTCTGGCCCATTTTGAGAACAAGGTGATGTTTCAAGGATTCTGCTGGAACCTGAACTCCTTTGATCAGGAAGGCGTTCAGCTCGGAAAGATTCTGACCAAGCAGGTTCTGGGCGGCGGCGAGATGGATGAAGCCCTCGTCGCTTTGAAAGAGCTGATGGAGATCTGATCGTACGGACGTTAGAATCTTCGACATCAAGCGTTACTCCCTTCATGACGGACCGGGTATAAGAACAACCGTTTTCTTCATGGGGTGTCCGCTGAGATGTGACTGGTGCCATAATCCGGAAAGCCAGAATTTCGGCACCAGTTATCTGTTCGATCGGGAAAGGTGCGCGCAATGCGGCGCCTGCGGAGGCAGGAGGGACTACGACTGCCTCCGGGATGCCCGCAGATCCGTCGGATATGACATGGATGTGGATGAGCTTCTCGATAAACTGGAGAAAGACCGCCTTTTCTATGAGGAAACCGGAGGGGGCGTCACTTTCTCCGGGGGCGAACCCCTGGCCCAGCCGGAATCTCTCAAGACCCTGCTGGAAGGGTGCGCGTCCAGGGATATTCCCGCCTGTCTTGATACATCGGGCTTCTGGAAAAGCGACCGGCCCCTGGCAGAGAGGGAGATTTCCGATCTTGCCGCTCTCTGCGAAAGAATCCTTTTTGATATCAAATCACTCGACCCGGTCATCCATAAGAGACATACCGGAGGCGATCTGGAGAGAGTACTGGATACCCTGGATCTCTTCCTTCGTTCCGAAACCCCCGTGGAACTCAGGGTTCCCCTGATACCCGGAGTGAACAGCGAGGAAGAGTGCCAGACCGAAAGGGAGCGTTTCTTTGCCTCCCTGTCGGAAAAATATCCGGGGAAGCCGGATAAAGTCACCTATCTGGACTACCATGAAACGGGTCGTCACAAATACACCCAACTGGGGAAGCCTTACCCCATGGATCAGCTTGTTAAGGAGAAATCATGACCGAAAGAATTGCCCGTCTGCGGGAACTCAGTTTTCATACGCCCGTTACCATAGATCCGGAAAGGGCCCTTATCGTTACCAGGCATTACAGGGAGAATCTGGGGAAGGATTCCCTTCCCGTTCTCCGTGCGAAAATGTTCAAGGCCCTTTGTCTGGAAAAAACGATCTACCTGGGAGAGGACGAGCTGATTGTGGGAGAGCGGGGATCTTCGCCCAAGGCGGTTCCCACCTATCCCGAGCTGACATGCCATTCCATGGAAGATCTCACCCTTCTTAACGGCCGGGATACCAACCCCTATCTGGTTTCCGAGGAGTGCTTCCGGCTCTATGAAGAGGAAATTATCCCCTTCTGGCAAGGCCGGACCATGAAGGAGAAGATCTTCCAGGTCCTGGAACCGTCCTGGCAGGACGCTTACGAGGCGGGTATTTTTACCGAATTTATGGAACAGAGAGCCCCCGGACATACCACACTGGACGGGAAGTTCTATGTGAAGGGGATGGCCGGGTTTACGGAGGATATCCTCCATGAAATCGATAGGATCGATTACAGCCGTCCCGATAGCCTGGAGAGAAAGGATGAGCTTGAAGCCATGCTTATCTCCTGTGAGGCGGTTATTCTCTTCTCCCGCAGGCATGCGGCTCTGGCTACGGAAAAGGCGGCGGAGGCTCGGGAGAGGGGAGATAAGGCCCGGGTGGACGAACTGGAGGAGATCGCCGCCGTCTGTTCCCGCGTCCCTGAAAACGCACCGGAAACCTTCCATGAGGCCCTTCAGATGTACTGGTGGATGCATCTGGGCACCATAACCGAGCTTAACGGCTGGGACGCCATGAATCCGGGCCATCTCGACCGGTATTTCTACCCCTTTTACAAAAGGGATCTGGAAAGGGGAATCCTGACGAAGGAAAAAGCCCGGGAACTTCTCTCGGCCTTCTGGATTAAATTCAACAATCATCCCGCCCCTCCCAAAGTCGGCGTGACAGCCAAGGAGAGCGGGACATACAACGATTTTACCAACATTAACATGGGGGGTGTTCTGGCGGACGGCTCGGACGGGGTGAACGATATCTCCTATCTGATGCTCGAGGTCATGGAGGAGATACACCTGCTCCAGCCCCAGGGGAACATACAGCTTTCCCGGGTGAACAGCGACCGCTTTCTCAAGGCGGCCTGCCGTGTCATCCGCAAAGGCTACGGTTATCCCAGCATCTTTAACTGCGACGGCCTGGTGGAACAGATGCTCCGGGCGGGCAAGGGGCTGGAAGACGCCCGGGACGGGGGAACCTCGGGATGCGTGGAAACGGGAGCCTTCGGCAAGGAAGCCTATATCCTCACGGGCTATTTCAATGTGCCCAAGATGCTGGAACTGGCCCTGAACAACGGAATCGATCCGGTAACCGGGAAAAAACTTGGCCCTGCCACAGGTGAGGCATCTTCCCTGAATTCCTTTGACAAACTATATGAAGCCTTTGAAAGGCAGCTGGATCACTTTATCGGAATAAAGTATCAAGGCAATCTGGCCATTGAAGCTCTCTTCGCCCGGTACGCGCCGGCGCCTTTTCTTTCCGTACTGGTGGACGACTGCATCAGAAAAGGCAGGGACTATAATGCCGGCGGTGCCCGGTATAATACGAACTACATACAGTGCGTCGGAATCGGCAGCATCACCGATGCCCTTTCCGCCGTGAAAACCCATGTCTTCACCGACGGGGAGGGGGGGGACCTCTCATCCCTGATCCGAATGCTTAACAGCGACTGGGAGGGCCATGAGGAGAAACGTCTCGTTTACAGCCGCAGGACCCCCCGTTACGGGAATGATGACGACCGGGCTGACGATCTGATGAAGAGGGTTTTTCACTCCCTCTACAAGTCCATAGACGGACGGAAGAATTTGAGGGGAGGCGAGTATCATGTGGATATGCTTCCCACCACATGCCATATCTATTTCGGGGAGAAAACCGGTGCGACCGCCGACGGAAGGTTTGCCGGTGAACCCCTCTCCGAGGGGATCTCTCCCGTACAGGGAGCCGACAGGGAAGGGCCCACCGCCGTGGTCAGATCCTGCGGGAAAATGGATCAGGCCCTGACAGGGGGAACCCTTCTGAATATGAAGCTGCTTCCCGATCTGATCAAGGATGAGGAGGGTATCGATAAGATGGCCCGCCTGGTCAGAACCTACTTCCGTTACGGGGGGCATCATATTCAGTTCAACGTGGTCAGCCGGGATACCCTCCTGGATGCCAAAGCCCATCCGGAGAAGTATGCCGATCTGATCGTGAGGGTCGCCGGATACAGCGACTACTTCTGCGATATCGGCCAGGCCCTGCAGGATGAAATCATCAACAGAACATCGCAGGAAAAGATTTGATCTTTAAAGGAAAGAGAACGGGAGGCTTAGTTGGTACGCGGCTAAGCCTCCCGTTTTTTTTATTCGGCCTGAACCAGAGGGATTTCCCTCCAGCGGGTCGTATAACAGGGCGAGAGGTAGTCTCTGTTCATCAGATCCGATTTGTCCTTAAGGCCGGTGGCCGCACTTTGGAGAGACATTTTTCCGAATTTTCCGATGAGTTCCTGCTGAGCCAGATCCATCTTCCTTTTCTTCTCCTCCCGTTTTCTCTCTTCCTCGGGGAAGAAAAGATCTTCCGAGGGGGATTTCCACGGCTCCAGTCCTCCCAGGTTGACCGCTGTCCGGTTATAGGGGGTCCCGGGAAGGTAGATCTCTTCGGCCGCCCGGACAGCGGCTTTTATGATATCCGGCGGGTACGCCAGGGGTTTATCGAGGGATAGGCCCCTGTAGGCATGGCGGAAATTCTCCTTGAAGCGGTTGGTGTTCATACTCACCGCCACCAGGGAGCAGACCGCCTTCTCCCCGGCCAGTTTGCGCGAGGCGGAGAGGGCGTGGCGGGCCACCGCCTCCCTGACGTCCGCCCAGGCGGCCAGGGGCTTTTTGGTGGTGATGCCGCTGACGATCTCCTTCCGGGGAGGCGGGGCCAGCTCGGCGGAGATCATCGGCTTTCCCCGCAGTTCCCATACCGTATAGAGGGTGACCACGGTCAGGTTTTTCTTCACCCACCAGTCCTCCTGCCGGGCCAGGTCCCAGGCTGTCTCGATTCCCTGAGACCGGAGAAATTCCCCCTTGCGCCGGCCGATGCCCCAGACGGAGGAGGCCGGTGTCCGGCGGAGAATCTCCTCTTCCCTTTCCCCGGTCATGATAAAGAGCCCTTCCGTGTTCTTGCTGTACCGTTCGGCCATTTTCGCCAGCGTTTTGGTGCGCCCTATGCCGATAGAGACGGGGATGCCGGTGCACCGTTCCACCTCTTCCTTGAGGGAGGTTATGAGTTTTCCGATCCCCCGGACGGACTCTTCCTCCGGGAAAAAAAGGAAGGCCTCGTCTATGGAGTAGACTTCCAGGGCGGGAACCTGTCTTCTTACCGTATCCATGATGCGGTTGGAAATATCCTGATAGAGGGCGTAGTTGGAGGAGAATACGGCGGTATTCAGTTTTTCCAGAAAGGCCCGGTTCTGGTGGTAGGGCGCCCCCCGGGCGATGCCCAGTTTTTTCGCCTCTCCCGACTGGGCGACGATGCAGCCGTCGTTATTGCTCAGCACCACGATGGGCCGCCCTTTCAGGTCGGGACGGAAGATCCGCTCGCAGGAGGCGTAGAAGCTGTTGCAGTCGATGAGCCCTACCATGCCTCTTCTCCCCGGGAGGTTTTCCCTCCCGGCTGGGACCGGAAGGATTTGAGGCAGTAGGTCACCACGCCGAAGCAGAAGAGCTCCTCCTCCCCCCTGAGCTCGATATCCTCGTAGTCTATATTGGCCGCTTTCAGTACGACCTTTCCCCCTCCGGGGCGGGACAGGGTTTTGACGGTAAAGCTCCCGTCCAGGGCCGCCACGATCACATCGCCGTCCCGGGGAAAGAGGGAGCGGTCCACCACGAGGATGTCTCCCGGGGAAATCCCCTTGCCCTCCATGGAGTGGCCCGAGACGCGCAGACAGTAGGTGGCGCTTTTGTTGCCTACCAGGAGTTCATTGAAATCCAGCCCGTCCTCTTTGTAGTCCGCCGCGGGCGAGGGGAAGCCGCACTTGACCGATTCGGCGAAAAGGGGCACCGACAGAAAGGGGCCGTCGGGGGGCGTTTGTATTTTTTTCATGAGAATTTTTCTATCTGTCATACTATACAAATGTAAGGTATGTGATTCGGGAAGTCAAGAGGGAAGGAGCCGAAAGGACAAGGGATCGGAGGGGGCGGAGCCGACGCCGGAGGCGGCCGGAGCGGAGCGCAGCCCGGAGCAGCCCGGTGGCGGCCGACGGAGGAGGGCGGCATGGCCCCGAAACAGGGCGGCGACCCTTGCACCATTTCTTTGAATCCATTAAAATATCCAGACAATATTTTTACCCGAGTGGGTTAAGAGGAACAAGATGTACAAAACGGTTGATCCCAGAGTGAATTTTCCTGCCATGGAAGAGTCCATACTAAAATTCTGGGAAGAAGAGAAGATTTTTGAGAAATCCCTGGAGACACGAAAGGGGAGCGAGGACTTTGTCTTTTACGACGGCCCTCCCTTTGCGACCGGACTGCCCCATTACGGGCATATTCTGGCGGGGACCATCAAGGATGTGATCCCCCGTTATCAGACTATGAAGGGAAAGCACGTTTCCCGCCGTTTCGGATGGGACTGCCACGGCCTTCCCGTCGAGTATGAAATGGAAAAACAGCTGGGCATCTCCGGTAAAACACAGATCGAAGAGTACGGCGTGGCCAACTTTAACGAGATGTGCCGCTCCATCGTCCTGCGCTATACGGGCGAATGGCGCGATATCATCACGAGGACGGGCCGGTGGGTCGACTTCGATCACGACTACAAGACCATGGAGCCCGATTACATGGAGTCCATCTGGTGGGTTGTGAAGAGCCTCTGGGAGAAGGGCCTGATCTACGAAGGCCACTATATCCTGCCTTACTGCCCCCGCTGTTCCACCGTACTGAGCAACCACGAGCTGAATCTGGGCGGATACAAGGAAGTACACGATCCGGCCATTACCATACGTTTTAAAGTGAAGGGCACCGAAGACACCTATCTTCTGGCCTGGACAACGACTCCCTGGACGCTGCCTTCCAACCTGGCCGTCTGTATGGGGCCGGATATCGATTACGTGAAGGTCAAGGACGGGGACGAGTTCTATATCCTGGCCGAATCCCGCCTGGCCGCCTACTATAAGGACGAAAACGCCTACGAGATCGTCGAGAAGAAGAAGGGTTCCGAATGGCTGGGCATGAAGTACGAGCCTTTGTTCGACTACTTCGCCGACCGGGAAGAGCAGGGCGCCTTCCAGGTCTACACCGGCGACCACGTCACAACCGAAGACGGTACGGGCATCGTCCATACCGCCTCCGGCTTCGGTGAGGAGGACTACGAAGTCCTGCGTAACACCGAGGTGGAGCCCGCCTGCCCCATAGACGGGGAGTGCCGCTTTACCGCCGAGGTCCCCGACTACCAGGGCCGCTTCGTCAAGGACTGCGACAAGGATATCATCAACCGCCTCAAGGACGAGGGCAAGCTGGTCAAGAGGGATCAGCTCCTTCACCCCTATCCCCACTGCTGGCGCTGTGAATCCCCCCTCATCTACCGGGCCGTCGGTTCCTGGTTCGTGAAAATCGATCCGATCAAGAAGAAGATGATCGACTCGAACAATACGATCCGCTGGGTGCCGGACCACCTGCAGCAGGGACGCTTCGGCAAGTGGCTGGAGGGCGCCCGGGACTGGGCCATCTCCCGTAACCGCTACTGGGGCAACCCGATCCCCATCTGGTCCTGTCCCGACTGCGGCGAGAAGGCCTGTATCGGAAGCCGGGCCGAGCTGGAAGAGCTTTCCGGCGTGAAGCTGAACGACCTGCACAAGCATTTCGTGGACGAGGTGGAGATCCCCTGTTCCTGCGGCGGCAAAATGAAACGGGTCCCCGAAGTTCTGGACTGCTGGTTCGAGTCGGGCTCCATGCCCTACGCCCAGGTCCATTACCCCTTTGAGAACAAGGAGTGGTTCGAGGCGAATTTCCCGGCCAACTTCATCGCCGAAGGTCTGGACCAGACCCGGGGCTGGTTCTATACGCTGACGATCCTGGCGGCGGCCCTGTTCGACGGGCCGGCCTTCCGGAACGTCATCGTCAACGGGCTGATCCTGGCCGAGGACGGCAAGAAAATGTCCAAGTCCCTCAGGAACTTCACCGACCCCATGGAGATCATCAATGAGTTCTCCGCCGACGCCATGCGCCTCTACCTGATGAACTCCGCCGCGGTCAAGGCCGAATCTCTCCGCTTCTCCGACGAAGGGGTCAGGGACGTTCTCAAGGGCATCATCATCCCCCTGTGGAACGCCTACAGCTTTTTCGTCACCTACGCCAATATCGACGGCTGCACCATCACGGAAGCGGTGACGAATCCCGATAATCCCCTGGACAAATGGCTCCTCTCCGAAACGGAGAAGCTCGTGGCCAACGCCACGGAACAGCTCGACGCCTATGACCTGCAGAGGACCATCGACCCGATCGTGGCTTTTATCGACTCCCTGAACAACTGGTATATCCGCCGTTCAAGAAGACGTTTCTGGAAGAGCGAGAACGACGGGGACAAGGATCAGGCCTATAAGACCCTCTGGCACGCTTTGATTACTCTGGTGAAAGTGGCGGCTCCCTTTATTCCCTTCGTGACCGAAGAGATCTACAGAAACCTGAAAACCGAGGATATGCCCGAATCGGTCCATCTGGCCCAGTGGCCCGTGGCCGCCGAGGAGAGGCGTGATATCGAGCTGGAAAGAAAGATGGAACTGACCCGTCAGGCCGTGTCCATGGGCCGGGCCCTCCGGACCCAGCACAAGCTCAAGACCCGCCAGCCCCTGAAGGCCCTTCATCTGGTGACCAGAGACAAGGCGGAGAAGACGATTCTCTACGAAATGAGCGAAATCATTGCCGAAGAGCTGAACGTCAAGGAAGTGATCTTCCGTGAGAACGAAGAGGATCTGGTCGAATACAACGCCAAGGCGAATTTCAAGGTGCTCGGCCGGGAGCTGGGCAAGGATATGAAAGCCGCCGCCGCCCGCATCGAGCAGCTCTCCGTTTCGGAGATCACCAGCCTGATGGAAGGGGCCACCCTGAACATCGAGTTTGACGGAAAGGATAAGACGACCCTTGACCTGAACAGCGATTCCATCGTGATCCAGAGGTCGGAGAAAGAGGGACTCAAGGTCCTGAACGAAGGCTCCCTGACCGTGGCACTCGATCCGGAAATCACCGATGAGCTTCTGAAGGAAGGTATCGTCCGGGATATCGTGCGGGCCGTTCAGAATCTCAGGAAGGAGTCCGACCTGGATGTGCAGGACAGGATCAATCTGACCCTTATCGGTTCCGATACGGTGAAGGATGCGGTGGTCGATTTTGAAGACTACCTGATGCAGGAAACCCTTACCGCCTCCTGGTCCTGGGAAGAGCCCGTTTCCGCCATAGAAGCGGCCGCCGGCGACGAGAGCGTGAAAATCGGTCTGGCGAAAGCCTAAGGCCTCCGGCCGGGCGGATCTCAGGATCCGCCCAGCCGTTCCTTTGTCCGGTATTCACCGGGCGTCATCTTTTCAAATTTTCTGAAATACCGCTGGAAACTCTGTATGTTGTTGTAGCCGACTTCCTCCGCTATGGCCGAGAGGGACTCGTTATTCTCACGGAGCATCTCTTTGGCCTTTTCAATACGTATTCCGTTCAGATAATCGAGTATATTCAGACCGGTGGTCTCCTTGAAAACCCGGCTCAGGTAGGGGTAGCTGATATTCAGGTGCTCCGACAGTATGGTCAGATTGATGTTTTCCCTGTGATGGGCATCGAGATAGTCCTTTACCTGGGAGCAGTAGTAGTTGTCATTGCTGCCTTTCTCTTCCACAAAGGTGAGGATGGCCAGGCAGAGCTGTCTCAGGGAATCTGTCAGCGAGGAGAGACTGTCTGCTTTTTCCGCCATCGGGGAAGAAAGGCCGGCGCCCCTTTCCCGTAACGGGAATTCCTTGCGGAGCAGGGTTAGCAGCCCTTTGAAATGGGTTTTGACCGCTTCCGGTTCTCCATAGGGAGGATCGGTGAACCGGGATGTCCATTCCGTGAGCAGGGGTTCCAGTTTCTCCCTTTCCCCGTGAAGCAGGAGCTTCACAAGGGGGGCTTCGAGAGCCTCCGGATAGGGACAGGCGGATATGTCCCGTGAGGGGATCTCTCCGGAATCGACCAGTTTCTCTCTTATGCCGTAGAAGCGGCAGATCTCAAAGGCATGCTGTGCGTGGGTAAAGGTTTCAGGGATTATCTCCTTGTCCGTCCCAATGCGGCTCATGGCGGCGAAGGGGGAGATCTGAAATACTTCGGAGGCAAGGTTGTAGACTTTTTTTATCGTCTCCTTTACTTCTTCGGGGGTGCGGGCGAAGCAGAAGGCCGCGTATCTGTCGCGGGTGTAATCGAAGAAGAGTCCCTGTCCCAGCTTTCCCAGGTAGGTGTCCATGGATTCGATGGTCTTGTACCTGTCGTACTTGGACGGATCATCCCCTGCCTTCTTGCTGGTCGAATCCAGGATAAGGAAAGCGAAATAGGGAGCCTTTATGGAAAAGTTCACCGTCTCCAGCAGTGTCTTGAACTGGGCATAGGAGAATCTGCCGTCGATATAATCGATAAAATAACGGTTTCTGACGGTTTTTTCGTAAAGATGGACCCTGTCCTCCAGCAGGGCCTTATCCTCTGTCAGACGGCCGAAAATCTGCCTCATGAGAAGAAGCTCATCCTTCGTTTTCGTCTCGTCGTATTTGTATTCGTTAATGGCGAAATTCTTGATTTTTCCCAGAAGATCGTTAAAGGGGGAGTAGAGAATGTTGGACATGAGAAAAGAGAGGATGATCCCCAGCACGGTAAGGAGGGCGGAGATCAGGACCACGTAGTTAAGAAAAAAACGGGTGTTCCTGGTCAGCATCTTTCGGGGGATGGTCAGGACATGGCGGTAATTGTTATTTTCCCTTACCAGATAGATAAGGCTGTGGTCCGTGTAATAGGAGAAATCCCTGTGAAAGTCCAGAGAGGAGAGGGGGGGGAGTATAGAATCCTCCGACGGACTCAGAAAAAGATTCCCCTCTTTGTCGGCAATCATGAACTGGACATCGTCAAAATGGTATTGTTCCATCAGCAGCCGGTATAGAGCCTCGTTGCCTATGTTTATGGCAATAATCTTTCCTTCGTCATTGCCAATGGCCAGGGTAATCACACGGCGGGGTGTCATGAAAATCCCCGAATTGTATATCTCCTTATCGGAAAGGTCTGGATCGATGTTCCACCTCTGGGGAAGCCTTAGAACGGTAAAACCTTCGGAAAACCGGGAGAGCCACTGGGTGTCATAGAAATCCTTTCTCTCGTAATTCCCCGAAACGGAGGTTGCCATGGTATCCGATTCCCTGTCATAGACATAGATCGATTCAATAAAGGGAATCTTGATTTTCGTCCGCATGAGAGTGTCGTCTAGGTCCCTTATGTTCTGGATGTCTCCGCCGGGCCCCTGCAGCTTTTTAAAGACCCGTACGGCGTTATTCTCGGCGAGCTGGAGCAGTTCGCTTTCGGCGACCATGAACCGGTCCGAAGAATTATGGGTGAGATTGGTAAGGATGGACTGGTATTCTTCGAAGAAAGCCTGCTGTGATGTCCGCAGGAAATTGACATAGAACATCAGACCGAAAATAATAACCGGGAAGAGGGTGAAGCAGAGAAAGGTAATGAGAAAGCGTAAATAGAGTGTGGCGTAACGTTCTTTGGTTCTAAACATAACTTCCTGGCAGAATAAAATCCGGGAAAATATCGGCACCCGGAATTCATAACATAATAGAACAAAAGAGAGACAAGGCAAAGGAATATTTTTATGAAATCGGGCATATGTTAAAAAGAAATAGAAAATGATAAAAAATGATAGTCCACTATACAAAAAGTGATAGGGATTTATAAAACAATATAATTTACAACTGTCCTTGCCGGTGAGATCATAATATTCAGGTTTTCCCGGCCGGAGAATTATATACGATAAGGTTCCTTATTACTAAACGAAAAGGAGTGCTGTGAAAATGTTCAGCAGGTTAAGATTAGGTTATGTCAAGACTGGTCTTGTAATGATGTGCGCCCTTATGGCTGCCAGCTTATTTGCCAATGGAAGCGAAGAGGTCGCCGGATCGGCCAACTCTGCCAAAACGAGAAAAATTTCCGTTATGCTTTTCGACCGTGGAAATGTACCCAATGAGGCGGGTACGATACAGGATAATAAATGGACCAACTGGATTCATGATCAGATGATGGAGGCCTACAATATCGATGTCTCCTATTTCATCATGCCCCGAAGCGAGGAAATCGCGAAAGTTCCCATTCTCATGGCGTCCAATTCCGCCCCTGATATAACCTACCACTACGGTACGAATAACATTATCAACTGGTTCAACGACGGGGGGATATATGACCTGAACCCCTATCTGTCACAGTACGGTCAGGACATCGTGGCCAATCTGGGCGACGACGTTCTCCTGGACGGCAGAACCACAGAGGGAGAGCAGTACGCCATTCCCACCAAGAGATCGACAATAACGAAATTCAACGTTTTCATCAGAAAGGACTGGCTGGATAAGCTGGGAATGGACGTTCCCGAAACGGTGGACCAGCTCTACACGGCGCTCAAGGCTTTCAAGGAAGAGGATCCGGGCCATGTCGGCAAAGACCAGGTCATTCCCTACTGGCCCGGCTATATGACGGAGTACTCCTTTCTTAAGAATACCGATCCCGCCTCCTATGCCGCCAGCTATGTCAACCACTGGCAGTATCTGGACCCCGGCTACAAAGACTCCCTTGAATGGCAGAACAAGCTCTATAACGAGGGGCTGATCGATCCCGAGTACTTTACCGACAAGGGTAACGCCCGGCTCAAGGAAGCCTTTGTTACGGGCAAACTCGGCTATTTCGAGCAGAACGTGAATTTTAACATGAAAACCAACTACGGCTCCCTTCTGAAAAATCTTCAGAAGAACGTGGATGGCGCCGAATTCGTTTCCATCGCCCCCATCCGGAATGTTAACGACGGCAAGGTATATAATCCCGTTTATCCTCCCTCCGGCGGTCTTTCCTTCGTTCCCAAATCTTCCAGGAACCCCGAAGCCTGCGTGCAGTACATGAACTTCATAGCCGGAGACGGCGGATTCCATGTCTATTTCGGTTTCGAAGGAGAGCATTACAACCTGGTGGACGGCGTTCCCGTGGCTATCGACGGAGATTATAATGCCCGCGACAAGGACTGGATCAACAACGATCTGGCGCTGACCTTCGGCATGACCGAGGAACTGTTCATCAAATCCGTTGTGAAATCCTTCCCCGGATATGAAAGCTATGTGGAAGATAACTATGCGAATGCCCTGGCTGGCGTTCATCTCAATGCCGACCACCAGCCCTACGACCAGGAAGTAAACGATCTATCCGCCGCGGTCAAGAAAGTTCACTCCGATTACCAGGTGAAGCTGATCACATGCAGGCCCGGTGAGTTCGATACCATCTGGAACGAATATCAGGACGAAATGGAAAAGGCCGGTTCGGACCGGATCATCGAATTAAGAAAGGCCATGTACGGTCTGGATTAATCCAACAGGACGGGCGGATGCTTTCCGTCCGTCCTTACCCGCTTTAGAGGAGTTCATTAATGAATAGAACCTTAACCGGAGGGGAGGGGATCGAATGGGAAAAAAAGACCCCTTTCTTCTATCTGAAAAGAGACAGCCTGCTCTATCTGCTTTGTCTGCCCGCCCTCATCTATCTTGTCATCTTCAAGTATATTCCCATGTACGGAATAACCATCGCCTTCAAGGATTACAACCTTTTCAAGGGAATCCTGGGGAGCGACTGGGCGGGATTCGTCTATTTCCATCAGATTTTCACCGATAGAAATTTCTGGCTGACCGTGAGAAACACCCTGGTCCTGAATCTTCTGGTGCTGGTCGTTTCCTTTCCCGCCACCATTCTTCTCTCCCTGTTCCTGAATGAGATCAGCAGCAAAATGTACAAACGGGTGGCCCAATCCCTTCTGTACCTTCCCCATTTCATCTCATGGGTCGTCGTCGCCGGTCTTCTGCAGAACCTTTTTTCCGTCAAATACGGTTCCGTAAACTATCTGCTGACCAATATGGGCATGCAGCCGGTGCCCTTTATGCTGGAAGAGAACTGGTGGATTTTCACGTATGTTCTCGCCCAGGTATGGAAATCCCTGGGATGGGGGACCATCATCTACCTGGCCGCCCTGTCCGGGGTCAACGAATCCCTTTACGAATCGGCCTATCTGGACGGCGCTTCCAAGGCCCAGCGGATGTGGTACATCACTCTTCCCTCCATCAAGCCGACCATTGTTATTATGCTGATTCTTTCCATCAGCAAGATGATGACCATCGGCCTTGACGCGCCCCTGCTCCTGCAGAACGCCAAGGTTCTGGACGTGGCGGAAGTTATCAGTACCTATGTTTACAAAATGGGACTGGAAAGGGTGCAGTACAGCTTCGCCACGGCCGTCGGACTGTTCCAGTCGCTTATCAACATTATTTTACTTGTGCTGGCCAACGGCATCACCCGTGCCATGGGAGAGGAGGGAATCGTATGACAGGAATGCAAGGAAGAGCCCGGAGTTCCCTGAATGGGGAAAAAGTGGGATCGGGGCTGAATTATTTTTTCACCACCATCCTGGTTATCGCCTGTGTCTATCCCTTTCTGAATGTTATCGCCTATTCCCTCTCCAGCGGAAGGGCCATCCTTTCGGGGTGGGTCACATTTCTCCCCCGGGAGTTTCAGCTTGACGCCTATAAGGCTGTGCTGATGAAAAAGAGTATCTGGGATTCCATGGGGATTACCATATTCGTAACCTTTACCGCCACACTGCTCGGGCTGGTTCTGACGACACTGTCCGCCTACAGCCTTTCCAAGAAAAGGCTCAAGGGACGCTACTTTATCTCCCTCCTTTTTCTTTTTACCATGTACTTCAGCGGAGGTATCATTCCCACCTTCATCGTTGTGAAGAACCTGGGCCTGATAAACCGCCTGGGCGCGCTGATACTTCCCAATGCTTTCAGCGTCTTCAATTTCATCGTCATGAGAACCTTTTTTCAGCAGCTTCCCGAAGAGCTGGAAGAGGCGGCGATTCTCGACGGCTGCAATGACCTGGTGGTACTGGTCCGCATCATGCTTCCCCTTTCCATGCCCATCATGGCCACGATCGGGCTTTTCTATGCGGTAGGCCATTGGAACGAATACTTCAACAGCATGATGTATATTAACGACCCCTCGAAATTTACTCTGCAGCTGAAACTCAGACAACTCCTTTTCACGGAGGAGCTAGCCCAGATGAGCGGGAATTTCGATCTAGTGGACGGGAACAATACCAGTATGCCCGAATCGCTTAAAGCCGCTTCCATCGTCATTTCCACCATCCCTATTATCGTTGTATATCCCTGGCTGCAGAAGTATTTTGTCAAAGGGGTGATGATCGGTTCCATCAAGGGGTAGAAAAAATGGGTATAGGAGATATCTCAAAGGGAACCATAGTATCGAGGAGAGACCCTCTGACCGGAGTGGAAGTAAGGAAGCTGACCGGGGATGAGGGGAATACCATTCATCCCTACTTCACCCAGCCGCTTTTTTCCGGCGACGGGCGCTATCTGCTGACCGCTTCGGACCGGACCGGATCATGGCAGCTGTATACGCTGGAAATCAGGACGGGAGACATGGTGCAGCTCACCGACGACAGGGAGGTGGGATTCCAGTCCGCCCAGTTGGACGGAACGAATTTCATCGCCTATTACTGGAGCGGATCGGTGTTGAAATCGGTGGACTGCCAGACATTGAAAGGGGATGAGTACTACCGGGTACCCGAGGGGTTTCTGCCGGGAAGCCTTTCCATGACGAGTGACGGGAGATTCATTGATTTCTGCTATTCGGAAAAACTGGCCCTCAGTACTTATACGGGGAAGCTGTATTCCGATATGAAGGAGACCTTTTTCCGCAGGCCCTCATCCCTGGTCATGAGACTGGGGGTCGGTGATAAATCGGCTCAGCCTCTCTGGGGAGAAAGACGGTGGATAAGCCATATTATAACTAACCCGGCAGATAACAGGTTCGTCGTCTATAATCATGAAGGCCCATGGCACCTTCTTCAGAGGACATGGGTGATAAATGCCGACACCCTTGAAAATTACCCGATCGTCGAAACGAAAACACATTTTGAACGGGCCGGCCATGAGTTCTTTACCCGGAAGGGAAATATCGTGACCCAGTATGGCTACAGAACATCTCCCGCGGATAAATACTGGAAATGCGCCGATCTCTTTATCAAGCCCGATGGAACCGGAGAGAGACGGTATGAGTATAAGCCGGGGGCTAAGTCAATGCATGTCCAAGTGAATTCCCGGGAGACCTTGGGAATCGCCGACGGCTATTTTGTCCCGGGGGGACCGGAGGACGGAAACAATTACATGTCCCTTGTCCGGTATGAAGAGGGACTGGCCAAACAGGAAATGCTCTGTGTTCACGGTACCTCCTGGAAAACGCAGCATTCCCATCCCCATCCCGTATTCACTCCCGATGACAAGTACGTCATCTTCGGCTCCGATATGGGAGGAAAGAGCAATGTCTATATGGCTCCGGCAGGACAATAGGAAAGGGGAATAATATGAAAATTGATAGAAAAAGAGTCGTTCGCCGTCATAACCCCCGATACAGGGAGATGAATACCCAGGCTCCCCTGAGTGTGGGAAACGGGGAGTTCGCCTGTTCGGTGGACATAACGGGCCTTCAGAGCCTCTATACCCAGTATGACGAAGTTCCCCTCTGCATACAGAGTCAGTGGGCCTGGCACTCCTGGAGCCGTACTGAGGCTTTGTCCCCCGACAGGAGCGATCTTGCTCCGGTCATGGTGGAAACTCCCCAGGGGCGAAAGCCCTACTACATCAGTAACGCCGGACAGGAAGAGGAGTATGACTGGCTGAGAAAAAATCCCCATCGGCCCAACCTGGCAAAACTATCCCTTCGGTATGGAAAGGATTCTGAAAGCCTTTCTCCTGAGGAGGTAGATCAGGAGTTGGACCTTTATTCGGGAATTATCAGAAGTCGTTTTTCCGACCGGGGTAATGCTTTCTCCGTCAGAACGGCTTGTCATCCCTACAGGGATATCCTGTGTACGGAAATCACATGCTCCCGGGAAGAGAGCTATACCGTGGGGATCTCTTTTCCCTATGGGGATCCGGGGATCTCCGGTTCCGACTGGAACAGAGGCACTATCCATAGCACACGTGTGGCAAAGAGGGATAATAACCGACTCATTCTTGAAAGAGTTATGGATAACTGCCGGTATTTTGTGAAAATAGACAGTAACGGAACTCTGCTGACCGACGGGATCGGGATGCATGAAATTGTTCTTTCCTTTCCTCAGGGGGGAGAACCCCTGACTATCACTTGTTCCTTTTCCCCTGCCATAGATGGCGGGGAGAAAGATTCCGACCGGTCCGTATTTGAGGAAAGCGAAAGACATTGGTCCCGATTTTGGGAAAGGGGCGGTATCATCGATCTGGGAGATTCAACCGATTCCCGGGCAGGTGAGCTGGAGAGACGGACCATACTTTCCCAGTACCTGACAGCCGTACAATGTTCGGGCAGTGTCCCTCCCCAGGAGACGGGTCTGACTTGCAACAGCTGGTTCGGTAAGTTTCATCTGGAGATGCACTACTGGCATGCGGCTCATTTTCCCCAGTGGAACAGGCCCGAGCTGCTGGCCAGAAGTATGCCCTGGTATCTGAATCATAGGGACAGAGCGGAGGAACTTGCCCTATCCCAGGGATTCAAGGGACTCCGCTGGCCCAAAATGGTAGATTCCTCCGGCTATGACAGCCCTTCAAACATCGCCCCTCTGCTGATATGGCAGCAGCCCCATCCCATCATGTTCGCCGAACTCATCTATCGGGCCCGTCCCGATCGGGATGTACTGGATCTGTACGCTCCTCTGGTACAGGGCTCGGCGGAATTTATGGCTGATTTTGCTTCTCCCGACGGGAAGGGCCGTTATTGCCTGGGGCCGGGTCTCATCCCTGCCCAGGAGAACCATCCTTATAGAATGGCCATGAATCCCACCTTTGAACTGGAGTACTGGAAATTCGGACTGGAAACCGCCAATCTCTGGAGACAGAGAAGAGGCCTTCCCCCGGAACCCCGGTGGGAGGATATCTGCCGTAATCTGGCCCGGCCGTCATCGGGAGAGGAGGGTTACTGGGCCCATGAACAGTGTCCCGGGACTTATACAGACTATAATTATGATCACCCCTCCATGATGTGTGCTTTGGGAATGCTGCCGGGAAAACTGATTGACAGGTCAGCCATGAAGAGAACCCTTGATTCGGTAAAGAAATATTGGCGCTACGACAGACTGTGGGGATGGGATTTTCCTGTTATGGCCATGACGGCCGCACGGCTGGGAGACGCTGAACAGGCGGTGGATTTCCTTCTGGCTCCGGGCGTGAAGAATATCTACCTGCCCAACGGCCATAACCGGCAGGAGGGGCGTAAAGATCTTCCCCTCTATCTGCCGGGGAACGGCGGGTTTCTCATTGCCATGGGAATGATGGCCGCCGGATGGGACGGCGCCGATGCCGTCTCGCCCGGTTTCCCGAAAAACAGGAACTGGCAGGTCCTATGGGAGGATATCCTCCCGATCGTTTAGGGCTATTACTCTTCAATCCAGGAAACGGAGGGAGGGCTGTCGTCCAGGGGAAAATAGACGACGGCTCCCTTCTTTCCGGGAAGCCCTTCAAAGGTCAGCCGGATATTCCTTCCGGCGACCACTTGGGATTCGGCCCTGACAACGATAGCCTTTTCCCAATCGGAGGCCGTCCCTTTCCAGGCCTTCTGCGCCTCGGAGAATGCGCGCCGGGAATACTCCGAATTCCTGTCTATATCCTGATAGCCTCCGGCTTTGATGTCCCGGGACGGTTCGTTGACGGGCATTTCCACCGGCTGAATATTCCCCTTCTCTTTCTGAAAGCTATCTTCCTGCTTGCCGAAGGAGAACAGGGTAGCAGAGCCCAGCATCAGAAGAAAAATCAGGCATCCGGATTTGAGGCATTCCATGCGCTTCCCTCCTTGTAGCCGACGATCGTCTGGGCGTGGTTGGTGGTGGACCAGGTGTATCCCGACTGGAAAACATCATTGCTGTCCAGATGGTCGTAGAGGCCGAGGTCGGAAGCGGAACCGTCGCCGGCATAAATCCCTGTTGTTACGATGTAGCCCATGGAAAGAAGGCTCTTCAACAGCTGGATATCGGCATCATCTTCAATGGAAAAATATCCGATTTGGTAGTTGTCCCAGTAGTAATGGCCCACCGTATCGCCTCTGTACTGAACCGCTTCACGCCAGGCCTCTTCCGTGGGCCATGTGGTGGAATCGCCGGTATCGTAGGGCATGGTATCCCAGGTGGCGCAGCCCTGACGCCGGAGTGTTTCAACGGCGTAAATATAGCTAGATCCGTTGTCAACGCCATTATTGATCTGGTGGTAAATAAAATCGGGGCTGAATATTTTATCCAGTGAAGAGTCGGGAGCGCCTCCGCTGGAAAGGCCTAAGGAATCGGAATCCCAGGATACACCGGAAAGGTCCCAGCCGTGTTCTTTGGCTTCCATGAAGGTATGAATATAGTAAGCCGTGGAAAAGGCTACGCAGGAGCCCTCGCTGCCTTGATTTCCGATGGGAGGGAAGTATTGGGACTCGGAGTAGTCCAATTCCAGAGGGAGATCGGCACCGTTGAAGGTCCCACCTCTCGTTGTGGTTTCTGTTTCTATGGAATCCAGGGAATAGACATTCAGCCACTCTTCCTCCGTAGGATTGATCCAGCCGGTCCTGTAGCCGCCGGAAGAAAGGACGCCGTTATCATTGTTCTCTGGATTTTTTTTCAGTAAGCTTTTAATTTCGTCATCGGATATTTCGGACAAGACCAGAGAGGCGGATTCGCTTAAAGAACGGGATGCGCTAATAGCAGAAAGATCTGTTTCAGATATATTATTTGAAGTTTCTATTTTGAATATGGAAGAGCTGCCTGCTGAAATAGTTCCCGTCGACGTTGATGTAAGCGTATCCAGTGCGGGATTACTGTAATCATCATAGAGCTCTACGGAAAAACTATTAATACTGCCTGATGTAGAACCTATATTCTCAGCATAGAGATAAAGATCGTAATCGTTGAGATAGGTTGCGAATTCTGTTATATCAAGTACTATATCATGGGACGGAAAATCCAAATCTCCACCTGCTGGAATATCGGATGTGTTACGTGTTTCAAAGGTTTTACTCAAGTAAAAATCTTCCGCATTGGTGGGTTGCGTAGAAGAAATACCCAAGGTGATTTTCATATCATTTCTGTTTTCATGGGATACATTGAAAACGGCTACAGCCTTTGGTTCATAAACAGTATCGGCATCGTTGAAATAGAAAAAGACGAACATATTGTTCGCGATCATATCTTCGTAGTCCATCCAGTAATGGCCGTCGGCAATGTTTTCCCAATCTCCTTTACCCCAGGAATTGACTAATTTAAAGGCTCCGTTTTCAAGGCCGTTACCGCTGCTTACAATAACAACAGCCGTATCATCGGGTAGGGTAACATTATTATCTTCATTTAACTCAGGAATGCTGTTTTCAGGATCAATGATAACACCCAGATAATAAATACCAGGAGTAAGGTTGGGACAAGTTAGGTTAATGAATCCCTCTGTATGGAAATTATTTTCCCCTAGAGAGATAGATGACATATTTACGGAAACTAATTCTACATCGGATGAATTGATATTTCTGTCCGGGGATAAGTAATATTTAACAACACAATTGGATGTTGAATTGTTGCCGATATTGTTGATATAGGAAAACAGATCATATTCATCACCGACACTCACTATTGCGTCATCATCAAAATAATTGATTCCCATCCATAATTTGTTTCCAGGATACATATCGGGCCTTCCGGAATAAGCGGAAACCGTACCTAAATCACGAGTCCAGGTGCTGTCTGAAATATTTCTTACAATAACATGATCACCTAAGGTAAGAGTCACATCTTGAACAGAACCTATACAGGGATTCCATGTATTTCCTCCATCCAATGAATATTCCATCTGGGAACTTGTTCCTAATAATTGTTGATTGATAACATCGAGGTAAGGGGTAGATTGAAGTGTCTCGTCAAAAATCGAGTCGAAATCATTCTCAGAATATGTAATAACAGTGTCTTCAAAATAATCATTAGTGCCCCCGCCGTCAGGACAGGACACAAACAGCAGCAAAATCAAAAAACTGAAAAAAGAGAAAAGAATCTTTTTCATAGGGACTCCCGAAGTAAAAGTAATATATGTACTATATCCCACTATCGGGCAAATTGCCATGCTTTTCCTTCAGGAGTCCCCGTATGTTCTATTCTTCCTCTTCGCAGTATTCACTCAGGGGAAAGAGCTCGTCTATGAGGACGGGCATGCCCCTTTTGAAGGATTCGTTTGCCGCGCAGCCGACAAGGATCGATTTGGCTCCGTCGATGGAACCGGCCGCCGTTTTGAGGGGGTCGTCTCCGGCTCCCATGAAGACATCGCTCAGCAGGCGAAGATCTCCGCCTCCGTGTCCGCCGGCGCCTTCGTCCCAGGTGATATTCTGGGGTTTGCCCCACAGCTTCTGAAGGGTAATGGTCTCTTTCTGCTTGGGAGCCTTCATATCGTCGGTCATGTTGAAATCGGGATTGTTCTGGTCAAAGGCCGAGCTGGAGACGTAACCGGTTTCCACGATATCGATTTCTAGGCGGCCCTTGGTGCCGTTGAAGCTGACCCGGTAACCTTCCCAGGGACAGAAAGCGTTCAGGGCATAGGTCATAACGGTTTTCTTGCTGTATTTTACCACGAGGCTCATGGTATCCTCTATGGAGATGTTATGGCCGAAGACGGACTGGTCGCGGATGTAGCCGTCCTCATGCTCCGCCTTCAGGTAGAGCCCCTCCATTTCGCCCCCGTCTTCCATGTCCAGAGCAAAGGGATCGTTCTTGGCGAATTCACTGCCGTGGCATCTTTCGTAGAATTTAGTTTCCCCTCGGTTTTCGGCGTTTTCCCTTCCGTAGAAAGCCAGACGGCCCATTCCGAAAACTTCCGTGGGGTAGTCGTTAAGCCACCAGTTCATCAGATCGAAGTGGTGGGTGGATTTATGGACCATAAGACCGCCGGAATTGTTTTTGTCCCGGTGCCATCTTCTGAAATAGTCCGCTCCGTGCCTGGTATTCAGGAGCCACTCGAAATGGACGGAAAGCACATCGCCGATCTCGCCGGCTTGGATAAGTTCCTTCACCTTGGTATTTCGGGGGCTGTAGCGGTAGTTGAATGTTACGATCAGGTCTTTGCCCGTTTTTTCCTTTGTCTTGAAAATCTGGTTCAGTTTTTCCGCATCGGTGGTAAGGGGTTTTTCCGTGACAACATCGCAGCCCAGTTCCATGGCCCGGCAGATATACTTGTGGTGGGTTCTATCCATGGTGGTCACGATAACCTTCTGGGGCTTCTGCTCTTCAATCATCCTGTCGAATTCGCTGCTGTGGTAGGTTTTAACCGGTTTGGCCCCGTATTTTTCCTGGAACTGATTATTGTACCAGTCCATTCTCGTCTGGTTGATATCGCAGATTCCGACCAGCTCGGTCGTCTCTTTATAATCCTTCAATATGGCCTGGGAATACATTTTCGATCGGCTTCCCAGTCCGACGATGACATACTTTGTTTTCACTTCTGACTCCTTCTTAATTATCTTATTTATACCGAATCACCCTGAACGAATTGAGTGGTCAGGGGGAATTCCTTACGTAATGCCGTACCGCGGAGTAAATTTTCCAGAATCTCCACGGTCATCTGGCCCAGTTCATCGACGGGCTGTTTGACCGTCGCCAGACTTTTATAACCGAATGGGCCGTATCGGTCGCCGTCGAATCCAATGATACCGGCCTGAGCCGGAACATCTATGCCGGACTCGTAAAATGCCTTCATAAGGCCGAAGGCCATTTTGTCATTGGTGCAGAGGATAAGACTTCTTTTCTCACGGTTCAGGGTAGGGGCAATAAGCTTTCCCCCCTCGTATCCGTTGTTAAAGCTATCTCCGACGCAGGGGGTAATCTCCCAGGATTTTTCTGAACTTAGCCCGCCGGTAAAGCGGATGAAGCCTTTATAGCGGCCGTCCTGTGTTTTCCCGGGCATGGAATTCAAGTAGAGAAAATGGTCATACCGGTTATGAAGGAGACTGAGGGCTTCAAGAACGCCCTTTTCCCGGTCAATGGTGAGAGAGGGAAGTCCTTCGGAGTAGCCGTCCACCAGCAGTACGGGTTTTTCTATGCCCTTGAGCAGTCTGAATAAATCCTCATTGTCCGGCGGCTGAAGAACAACAAGAGCTTCGGATAAACTCAGGAGGGAGGGAAGGGCTTCTTTCAGGGAAGCCTCGGTCAGGTCCGAACAGGACAGAATGGATCTTTTCCCCGTGGCTTCAAGGGATTTCTGAATGGCATAAAGTTTATCCGTCTTAATCCCCACGCCCAGTCTTCCCGTTAAGATCCCGATCAGGCCGGTCTTTCCCGTTTTTAAACCGCCGGCAAAGGGATTGGCAACATATCCCATCTCATCGGCCGTGTTTTTTATAAGAAGGGCGGATTTTTCCGAGACGCCTTTTTCTCCGTTCAAGGCGCGGCTGACGGTTTTATAGGAGAATCCTGTTTTTTCTGCAATGTCTTTTATCGTGATCATAAACGCTTGTACTTACTGATACGTCAACGTTGACGTACTCTGTGGGAAACAGAATAATTCATTTGCAGTTTCCTGTCAACTCGCCGTTCCTGAGAAAAAAAATAAATAATTTGAAAGTTGTGAGTATAATTTCCTATAATAATAAGCAGAGGTATTTCAAAATGAAAAGTATCGTAATAAAAATCCTTTTTCTGACCATCGGGTCGGTCCTGGTTATTTCTCTTGCTCTCAGCACCTTTATGATATTTACTTTTATTCAAAACAACAATGAAAACATTTCCATACTGGAAGAGAGTCTCAGGGACGATTTTGACAATCTGGTCAAGCTGGAAGTGGAAACGCAGATCTCTCTTCTGGAGAACCTGCACAAACTCTATCTCGACGGGGAATTTTCCGAAAGGGAGTGGCGAGAGCTTTCTGCCCATCTGTTGAGGGAAGCCCGTTATGACGGGGGCAACTATTTCTGGGCCGATACTTCCGATGGAACCTGTGTGGTCCTTCTCGGGCGGGATACGGAAGGTACAAACCGTATTAATTCACAGGACAACCGGGGCAATTCCTTCATGCGTGATATCATCTCCAACGGTCTGGCCGGCGGGGGCTATTCCGATTATTACTTCCCCCGCGGGGAAGGGGGCGAACCTCTTCCCAAGCGGGCTTATTCTACCTATTTTGAGCCCCTGGACTGGGTTGTGGGAACGGGTAATTATGTGGATGATATCGATGTGATCATACAGGAAAAAGAGGATAATGTCCTTTCCTATCTCAGGGGGCGGATTCTCATGGCCCTGATATTCAACCTCATCTGCCTCGGTGTTATCACGTTTCTCGCCGTATTTCTGGGCAAGCGTCTGGCTCTGCCCGTCATTAAGGCGACCGAACTGGCCGGTCTTCTCTCCGAGGGGAATCTGCGTGACCGTGTGGAAGGGTCATTCAATAAATCGAAAGATGAGACGGGGCGTCTTTTTGTGGCTCTGGATAATATGACCGATAATCTCTCCCTGATCATCACTTCCATAAGGGATTCGTCGGAACAGGTGAAGTCCGGTTCCGTGCAAATCTCCCAGACCACCCAGCAGCTTTCATCGGGGGCCACCGAACAGTCTTCCAGCGTGGAGGAGATCTCTTCGTCCATGGAGGAGCTGACAGCCAATATTCAGCAGAATACGGCCAATTCGAAGGAAGCGGACAGGATCGCCGTTACCGTGGCGGAAGAGGCGGCCAAGGGCGGAGAGTCGGTGGAAGCAACCGTAGCGGCCATGAGAAGCATCGCCGAGAAAATTACCGTGATAGAAGATATTGCCAGGAATACGAACATGCTTGCGCTGAATGCCGCCATTGAGGCCGCCAGGGCAGGGGATGCGGGAAAGGGATTCGCCGTTGTCGCTTCGGAAGTCAGGAAACTGGCGGAAAATTCGGGAAAAGCCGCAAAGGATATTATTGAGATATCCACCACCAGTCTGGATATCGCGGAACAGGCGGGACAGATTATCGTTGATCTGGTTCCCCAGGTGAGGAAGACATCGGAGCTGATTCAGGAAATCACCACGGCCAGTGAGGAGCAGTCCCGGGGGGCTGAACAGATAAATGCGGGCATACTGCAACTCGACACGGTCATACAGCAGAATGCCTCCTCATCGGAGGAACTGGCCGCCATGGCGGAGGAGCTGGAGGGACAGGCTTCCCTTATGCGTGAAAATGTTTCTTTCTTTACCTTGAAGGACGACTGATTTTAGCGCCAGATGAATTTGTATCGTCCGCTATACAAGATGGCGGACGATGTAGACAATACTGTCGTTGATCCGGCTGAAATAGGTGATTAGGTCCAGATGCACAGCCGACGTGGCGATAGATTCGGCCAGACCTCTGTGCAGACGGTCAATATGGGACTGTTTCAGCTTCTCCTCTTCTTTTTTGCGGTGATCATCCAGAACGGCTCTGATAAACTGATTTCGTCCCTCGCTCTCTTCCCCCATGGCATTGATTAAATTATCAAAGTTATTGGTGATTTTATCCATGAGATATTCCAGCTCACGGTAGCCTTCTTCGGAAAACATCAGCTTTTTCTCCACCCTCTTTTCCGCCAGGGCCACAATGTTCTTATCTATGACGTCCCCGATGGATTCCAGTTCGTTTTGAATCCGGATGTAATTCATGCAGAGAAGGGATTGCTTCCGGGACAGCTCCTCCTGGGAGAGTTTTGCCAGAAAGGTGATGATCTCTCCGTGGAGCATATCCACCTTATTATCCAGTTCAGCTATTTTTTCCCGGTAGCTCTTGCTGCTGCTTCTGACGGCGGCGCTCATGTTGATTATCATCTCACCCACTATGTGGCTTACCCTGTATATTTCTTTACGTGTCATTTCCAGAGCCAGACCCACACTGCGGGAGATAAGTATTTCATCTATATATTTGACGCCGAAAGGTTCCGGCTTATCCTGTTCGGGAAAGAGAAAATTAAAAAGTTTTATCATAACGGGGAGGCTGGGAATGAGTATGATATGATTTATCAGGGGGATGAAGGTATAGGAAACGGCAATCTGCCGGGCCAGACTTTCCGTATTCAGGATTTCCCGGCAGAACCATCGGATCCACCAGATGAACAGATCTTCTCCCCGGAATTGGATCATCAGCAAGAGATAGATCCAGGTTATGGCGAGGAACTGGAAGAATACATGGACAAAAGCCGATCTCTTGGCTTCCCGGTTCAGTGTCAGGCTTCCCAGTACCGCCGTTATGCAGGTTCCCACAGCCGCTCCCATATTGAGGGGAACGGCCTGTTCCAGGGTTATTGTTCCCGAGACGGCCATGGCTATGGTGATGCTTACCGTGGCACCGGCGGACTGTATGAGCATGGTAAAGGCAAGTCCGGTCAGAATGCCCCAGAGAGGATGGGCGACTTTTCCCATGAGCTGTATGAAAGGCTGCGAGTTTTTCAAGGGAGCCAGGGAATCGGACATTATTTCCAAACCGAGAAAAAGGAGACCGAAAGCGAATAGGGTCACCCCTATATGGTGGTATTTTTTTCTTTTCGCGGCAAACGTGATGGAAAGGCCCGCTACCAGGAAAAGGGAGGAGAACTTCGTCAGTCCCGGAATGGCTACAAGCTGGGGAAAAAGGGTGGCTCCCAGTTCGGCGCCCAGGGTGACGGTCAGACTTTGCTGGAAGGTGATGAAACCGGCCCCCACCATGGCCGTCTCCAGGACTGTCGTCGCGGAGGAGGACTGGTTGAGAAGGGTGATTCCCAATCCCGACAGATAACCCCGAAAGGGACCTTTGGTGAGTTTCATCAGGAATGTTTTCATTCCTCTTCCCGCCATGGCCGTTAGATTACGGTTCATTTCCACCATGGCAAAAAGAAAGACAGCCAGCCCGCCCAAGAGGGAAAAGTAATTCCAAACCGTCATAGCGGCTCCTCTTTCTTATACTCTCCTTTAATTATCCGCCTCTTGCGGCGGTCATGCAAATTTTACTTTTCCGGTCTTGTCAAAAGTGATTTTCAGTTTTATCTTGAATGTTCAAAGGGGAGTACCTATGGCTGTATTGAAAGAATTCAGGGTTGATAATTTATTTCAGGATAATATGGTCCTTCAGAGAGATAAGCCTCTGAACATCTGGGGAGAAGGCCCTGAGGGGGAGGAAGTTTCCCTTTTCATTCAGGGTAAAGAGGGCCGGGCCCCAGTCGTTCGGGGAAAATGGATGATCACCCTTTCCCCCCTTGAAACGTCCTTAGGCGAAGAGATGGTGATCCGCTGCGGAGGGGGGGAGATAAGGCTTTCCGGGATTCTCGTAGGGGAAGTCTGGCTGGCCGGTGGACAATCCAATATGGAGTTTTTTATCCGCTACGATGAGGAAAAGGAAACCCTTCTGCGGGACGGGGAAAATCCCCTGCTCCGCTTTTATGATATCCCCCGTATCTCCTACGAAGGACAGGAGAAAGAGGCCGACTACTCCCTGTACGGATTCTGGAGGGTCTGTGACCGGGAGAACCTGGAGTATTTCAGCGCCGTGGGATACTACTTTTCCTCCCTTCTGAACCGTGATCTGAATGTCCCCGTGGGAATCATAGGGTGCAACTGGGGCGGTTCCCCTTCCTGCACCTGGATGGACCGGACCTGTCTTCAGGAAGAACCGCTCACAATCTGGCTGGATAATTATGAAAAGGGTCTAGAAACGCTGGATATGAAATCCTATGAGAAAACCTTCAAAGGCAAAAAGGAAAATTACAGAAACGATCTGTTCGCCGATGAAACCGGGGAGAGACTGATGTTCGGCATGTCCGACGGGGAGATGGAGGCGTTTATGGCTTCCCCCGATTACACAGATCAGTTTCCCCCTCCCGGGCCACTTGATCCCCACAGGCCGGGAGGCCTCTTTGAACATATGCTCTTGCGGGCCGTACCCTTTACCCTCAGGGGCTTTATCTGGTACCAGGGGGAATCGGACGATAAGGTGCCCTCGATTTACGATCTGATGATGACTCGCCTTATCAGCTGCTGGCGGGATGCCTGGAAGGAGGAGCTTCCCTTCCTGTATGTTCAGCTGGCTCCCTTCAGAAAATGGCTGCACTGCCGGGGTAAAGAGTACCCCCTCCTCAGAGAGAAACAGCGGATCGTTTCCCATACTGTTCCACGGGTCTGGATGGCGTCCATCATGGATGGGGGAATGGAAAAGGATATACATCCCAAGAGAAAGAGACCCGTCGGAGAGAGGCTGGCCCTGCTGGCCGAGGGACATGTCTACGGAAAGGATATCCTCTGTGACTCGCCCGAATTCAATCGGGCCGAAATAGGGGAGGACAGGGTGGTCCTGCACTTTGATCATGCTCCCGGCGGGATGGACATCCGGGGGAACTCGGCCTCCTGCCTGGAGATGACTCTCAAGGGAAAGCCTGTCATTCCCGAGCGTATACTGGCCGGAGATAACCGACTTACCCTTTTCGCGGGGGGCATCGGCGAAGCCGGCAGAGGAGAGATCAGATTTGCCTGGAAGGATTACTGCGAAGTGAATATTTATAACCGGGCCGGATTGCCTCTGAAGCCCTTTTTCTTCTCATGGGGGGAAGAATAACGCATCATGGGAGCGGCGGAGCAGGGATATGACAGCAGTCTGATTGCCGTTCTCGGTGCGGAAGTCAACGAGTCCTACCAGATGGAGATCTGGCGCGGAATTACGGAAGAAGCGGAAAAACACGGGAAAAAGCTGGTTTTCTTCATGGGATTCCGTTCGGAAATCCCCGACAGGCAGTCCCACCGATACCCCTTCTACCGGCTGGCCCGAACGGGGACTTTCGGAGGAATGATCATTATCGCCTCGGCCATCTCCACCTACCTGGAGCCGGAAAGGGTGCGCGGCCTTTTTGAAGCGGGTCCTCCCATCCCCAAAATCTCCATAGGCCTTCCCATGCCCGGTTCCGGCAGTGTGTGCGTGGACGGTCGGGTGGCCATGGAATCCCTGGCCGAACATATGATTGAGAGCCACCGCTTACGCCGTATCGGGCTTATTGCCGGACCCCGGCAGCATCCCGAATCGGAAGACCGCAGAAAAACCCTGGAAAAGGTCTGCTTGAGAAAGGGGATTCCCCTGGGCGGGGAATCGGTGTATTTCGGAAATTTCGATAAACAATCGGGAAAAGCCGGCGTTGAAGCCCTATGGGAGAGAGGAGGAAGGATAGACGGACTTTTCTGTCTGAACGACAGAATGGCTCTCGGCGCCATGGAGGAACTTTCCCGCCGGGGAATTTCCGTGCCCCATGATATGCCGGTCTGCGGGTTTGATGACATAGAGGAATCGCGCTACTGCAATCCTCCCCTGACGACGGTCAGTCAGCCCCTATACGAACTGGGAGCCCGGTCCGTAAAGGAGTTGTACCGCCTCATGGAAGGGAATGAACCTCGTCATATTTCGCTGGACTGCTCTTTGAGAGTTCGAAAATCCTGCTCCTGCGGTCAGACTTTCCTCCCCCTTTTGAAGGGGGACCGGAATGTCACCCCCCTGGAAGATCTCCTGGAAGAAGAAACACCCGAATCTTTTCTTTCGGCTCTGGATCGTATCCTCTCTTCCTCCCTTGTCTCCCCGGAGGAGTTTGATGCTCTGGAAGAGGCTGTGGCCCGGAAAGAGAAGGGTTTGGAGGGAATCGGGAAGGAGTGGCGGGCAGGGCTTCTCTCCGCCCGCAGAAATATCTGGGAGACCCGCACCCGGGATCTTATCAGCCGGAGGGTGGCCAAAGAGCAGCGCAGCGCCCTTGTACGAAAAGTGAGCATCAGCCTTACCGGCTCCTTCGATATACCCGTTCTCTTCAGGAATTTGTCCGAAAGCCTTTTGCAGCTTGGTTTCAGAGAGGCCTATCTAGTCCTTTATCCCGAGGAACGGCGCAGTATAACCTCACGTCTGGCCTTTGTCCTCCGGGAAGGTGTTTTTGTGGAAGATGTTCATGCCCCCTTTCCCGAAGACCGGATCCTTCCCGGAGGAGAGGAAGAACTGAACCGGGGAGAAGTCAAATCCTGGATGTTTACCCCCCTTTTCTTTGAGGAGAGCGCCCTGGGCCATCTTCTTCTTCCCGGAAACCACAGCGATACGGAGATTTACGAATCCCTCACGAAGCTTGTGGCCAGTACCCTCAGGGGGGCTTTTCTGCTGGAAAAGGTACGCCATCATGAACAGAGCCTTCAGGGCGAGGTCAGGGAGAGGACAAAAGAACTGGTGAGGGCTAATAAAAATCTCCGAAAAGAGATCAGCCGGAGAATCACCCTGGAAGAGGAAGTGGCCGATATTTCCAAGCATACCATGGAGAGTATCGGCCAGGATTTGCACGATGATCTCTGTCAGCACCTGGCCGGAACGGCTCTTCTGGTCAGTGCCCTGGGCTATGAAGCGGGAAAAACATCCACAGCGGCGGCGGAAAGGGCCGAAGAGATAAACCGCATGCTCGGCGATTCCATTGACCGGGCAAAGGGGATTGTCCGGGGGCTGGTGCCTCTGGGAATCAAGGAGGAGGGCCTGACCCGGGCACTGGACACTCTCTGCGGATCCCTTTCCCGGTCCAGCGGCTTATCCATCCGATTCTCCGGTGACAGCAGGGCCGATGAACTGGCCCCCGAAAGGGCGGTGGAGCTTTACCGTATTCTGCAGGAAGCGGTGAATAACAGTATTAAGCACTCCGGAGGAAAGAGCCTGGACCTTATCCTCAAGGTAAAAGAGAGGGGGGACCGGCGTTTCTTTGAGGCATCGGTCAAGGATTACGGGAAAGGAATAGGAGAGGGCGATGAGACCAAGGGCGGCATGGGGCTTAAAATCATGAAATACCGGGGGAACCGGGCACAGATTCGGGTTGAGATAGGTTCCGGCGGAGAGGGAACAACAGTCTGGTGCGAGGGAGAGATCTGATATGAAGGAAATACGTTTTCTGCTCGTTGATGACCATCCTCTGTTCCGGCAGGGTATGAAGGCGCTCCTCTCCACGGAAAGGGGATTCATCCTGGGGGGAGAAGCCGGAGACCGGGAAGAGGCTCTGGAGCTTCTGGCACGGGAAAGATTCGATATCGTAACCGTCGATATTACCCTCAGGGATAGGAACGGACTCGATCTGGTAAGGGAGATCTCCCAATGGGAGGAGAAACCGGCTATCCTCGTACTTTCCATGCACGATGAGTCGGTTTATGCCCAGAAGGCCCTCGAATCGGGAGCCCTGGGCTATGTGATGAAGTACGCTCCGCCGGAGACCATACTGGGTGCGGTTAAAACCGTGCTTTCCGGGAAAGTCTACCTTTCTCAGGAAGTGCAGGAGACCCTTCTCAATGCCCGGTTCGGACAGCCCCGGCAGGGAGAGTACTCATTGATAGACAGGTTGAGTCAGAGGGAGCTGGAGATACTGCGCTATATCGGGCAGGGTTTCGGGGCATCGGAAATCGCGGAGATACTGAACCTTTCGGTAAAGACCATACATACCTACCGGGATCATCTGAAGGAGAAGCTGAACGTGGCAAGTTCCACGGAGATCCGCCGTTTTGCCATCAAGTGGTACCAGTCATTGAACAATTAGGGAGAGATGTGATGATTCACGGAGTAGGTAAATTATGCCTGGACAATCTGATATTTGTCGATCATTATCCCGAGAAAAATAGCCTTGTCCATATTATTAAAACAAGGGCTGTTATGGGGGGGATGGTCGCCAACGCGTTAAAAGCGGCCGATCTTTTCGATGAACCCACGACACTTTACTCCTATGTGGGACGGGATGAGAGCGGAAAAAACCTGAGGGAAGCCCTGGGAAAAACGGGGATCAACCGGGACCGCCTGGTCCTCCGGGAAAATACCGATTACAGCAATATCATCGTTCACGGGGAAACCCGGACCATTCTTTCCTGCCGCGCCAACGGGGAAAGAAAGCGAGCGGAGGATTTCACCGTCTCCTTGGGGAAAGGAGATGTTCTTATCGTGGACGGCACCATTATGGAAGGCCTCGGATCACTGCTGGAAAGGGCTAAGAAAGAGGGTGCCGCGACCCTGATGGATGTGAGTCCGGCCAATCTTGAAAAAGAGATAGGAGATCTGCTCCCCCATGTGGATTATCTGATTCCCTCCCTTGACTGGGCCCGGAAGTTTACCGGCCGGGAAAATCCCGACGAAATGGCTCACATCCTGCAGGAAAGGGGAGCCTCCCACCTTATCATGACCGACGGGGGAGGGCCTGTCCGATATTACCGTTCCGGGGAGCCCCGGCTCTATTACCCCCGGAAAATCGAGGTGAGAAACAGCAACGGAGCGGGCGATACTTTTCACGGCGCCTTCTGCGTAGGACTTTCCCGGGGCTGGGACCTGCACCGGGTCATCCTGTTTGCCGTTTCCGCCGCGACCAGCCGCTGCCTCTGCGAAGATATCGATCATATACCTCCCCTGGAGGATATCCTTCAAGACTCCTCCCTTATCGGATTCAATCCCCCGATATAGGTAGTTTTACCTATACCATTTTCAGACCTAATACCTCTCCCGGAATTTCCCCTTCGGCCCTATAATTTTATGAGTTTTGGAGGTATTTATGGGAAAAGTTAAGAAAACCCTGTTATTTTTGGCGGTCCTTTCTTTGTCTGCCGCAGTCATTGCGGCTAATGGAAAGGGAGAAACCGCTTCGGCAGCCGGAGGTTCATCCTTCACATGGTGGGCGCTTTCCGGAGGCGGCGGAGCCGATGATCCCAGGGAAAATGTCAGAAAAGATATGATTGCCACATATGTGGCAGATCATCCCGATGTCAATGTGGAACTGGTTATGCTGGAAAATGAGGCTTTCAAGCAGAAGATACAGGTCACCATACAGGCGGGAGATCCGCCGGACCTTTTCCACTCCTGGGGGGGCGGCGTCATGGCCGAGTATGCCCAGGCCGGCATGCTCCGCGATATCAGCGATATGGTGAAAAACGATCTGGCCGGCAGCATCGGAGCCGGAACCCTGGCCGTGTACAGCTACGACGGCAAATATTACGGAGCCCCTTACGATATGGGCGCCATCGGGTTCTGGTACAACAAGGATATCTTTGCCGAAGCGGGCGTTTCCGTTCCCCAGACTTGGGACGATCTTCTGGCGGCGGTACCCCGTATCAAATCGGCCGGTTACACACCTGTCGCCGTAGGAGCGGGTGACAAATGGCCCGCCCATTACTGGTGGGTCTACCTGGCCATGAGAATCGGAGGCAAGAGCGCCTTTGACGCCGCCTACGACGGCAGCGGATCCTTTGCCTCTCCCTCCTATGTGGAAGCGGGAGAAAAACTCAATGAGCTCATCGCTCTGGAACCCTTCCAGACCGGTTTCCTCGGTTCCTCCTATGACGACGAAGCCGCCCAGATGGGCAACGGCAAAGCCGCCATGGAATTGATGGGCCAGTGGGCGCCCGCCGTCCAGGTAGCCAATTCTGTCAGCGGCGAAGGTCTCGGCGACTCCCTGGGATGGTTTGCTTTTCCCTCGGTTGCCGGAGGAAAGGGTAAAGCCACCGATGTCATGGGAGGCGGCGGAGGTTATGTCCTCGGCATCAACGCTCCCGATTCCGCGGTGGACTTCCTCAAGTTCTTTGTCAACAAAGAGAACAATATGGCCATATCCAAAGTGGAAGGTTCCATTCCTGTCGTGGCCGGCGCCGAAGAAGTTCTCAAGGGCAATGAGAATGCCGTCAAGATGGTTCAGGCCATCGGCAAGGCTGAATACTATCAGCTCTACTACGATCAGCTGCTGCCCCCCGCTGTGGGAGCCACTCTGAACGATTCCTCCGCCGGTCTGTTCGCCGGTGTACTTTCTCCCGAGGATATGGCTGAAGCTGTTCAGTCCGCCTGGGAAGCCAACCGTTAATATTCAGACCGTCTTCCTTCGGGAAGGCGGTTTTCTCATCAAACATCTGGTATATATATGACGACTAACCAAAAAATCCGTACCGAAAAGCTTAAAAAGACAGCTCTGGTGGCGGTTCTTCTGGCTCCGGCCCTGCTGCTTTTTATTCTGTTTGTGGTGGTACCGGTCATTCAGGCGGGATATTACTCTCTCTACCGCTGGAACGGAATGGGGCCTTTGACTAAATTTTCAGGGCTGGGCAATTTTACGGCCATTCTCAAGGACAGGGTTTTTCAAATTGCCTTTGTCAATAATCTGAAAGTAATCGGGATATCCCTTTTTATACAGCTTCCCCTGGCTTTTATGTTCTCCATGCTTCTGGGAAGGAATCTCTTCAGGGGAGAAGCGGTACTGCGGAGTATCATCTTTTTTCCCTATATTCTGGCGGAGATTGTTTCCGGAATCATCTGGAAATTCATTTACCATCCCGAATTCGGAGTGCCCACGGTACTTTCCAAACTTTTTTTCTCCGGCAGGGAGATTGCTCTGATGGGGGATCCCTCCACGGCATTCGGGGCCATCCTTCTCGTCATCGTCTGGAAATATCTGGGTTTTCACATGATCATCTATATTGCGGGGCTCCAGGGCGTGCCGGGAGAGCTGGAAGACGCGGCGGTGGTGGACGGGGCCAATCCCCTTCAGGTCATACGCCACGTGATTATCCCCTGTATGAAAAACAGTTTCATCATCTCCATTTTCCTCTCCATCATCGGGGCTTTCAATATCTTCGATGTAGTCTGGGCCCTGGGGCAGGGGGGACCGGTTCACAGTTCGGAAACTCTGGTTACCTATCTCTATAATTTCGGATTCAAAAGATTTTCCTTCGGATACGGCAGCGCCGTTGCGGTGATTCTCTTTCTGGTCTGCTTTATTTTTAATCTGGTTTACCAGCGCTTTATCGTAAAAGAGGAGAATCTGTGATGGATCGGAGTCATAAAAATTTCAGAATAATCGCCGGTCTGATCAGCGCGGTGATCTTTTTCTTTCCCATCTATGTGGTCGTTTTCGGCGGACTCAAAACGAACGGGCAGCTGGTGAATGACCCCTTCGGCCTGCCCCGGCCCTTTGTTTTCGAAGCCTACCGGCTCATTCTTCTGAAGAGCAGGGCCTTTTGGGTTTTTCTGGGCAATTCGGTGATCATCGCCGCTGCGGTCATCATCATCACCCTGATCAGCACCATTATGGCGTCCCTGGCTTTATCGCGCCTTCAGTTCAGGGGAAGGGATTTTTTCTACAATCTGTTTATAGCGGGCATGCTGTTTCCCATCACCGTGGCCATTCTGCCTCTCTATCTTCAGCTGCGTGATCTTGGCTTACTAGGTACCCGGCTGGGCATCATACTGGCTCAGTCGGCATTCAGCCTTCCCATGGGGATTTTCATTACCACGGGTTTTTTCAAGGATATCCCCCACGACCTGCAGGATGCGGTCAGTATCGACGGGGGCGGTTTTTTCACCTTCGGCTTCCGCATCGTCCTCCCTCTGTCGACTCCCGTACTGTCCACGGTGACCATCATCACCCTGATCCAGAGCTGGAATCAGTTTCTCATGCCCCTTCTGGTTCTGAACAACCCGGATAAGTTCACCATTCCCCTGGGCATCATGCAGTTCCAGGGTCAATTCACCACGAACTGGAATCAGATCATGTCCTTTATTACCATTGCCCTGCTGCCCATGACGCTTTTCTACATCTTTCTGCAGCGGTATATCGTGGCCGGTCTGACCGCCGGAGCGGTGAAAGGGTAGAATGATGCGGGACAAGGCGAAGAAACTGCTGGCACAGATGACCCTCAGGGAGAAAATCGCCCAGCTCCATTCCATCTGGCTCTATATGGAGGGAGAGGATATCTGCGTGAAATCCATCTCCGGCATGGAAAACAGCGTGGGGGCGGCCGAATTATATGAGGAACTGAAATTCGGCATGGGACAGATAACCCGTCCTCTGGGAAGCCAGGAGATAGATCCGGTTCTGGGAGTGCGCAATCTCAACCGCATACAGAAATATCTTGTGGAGGGTACCAGACTGGGAATTCCCGCTCTGCCCCATGAGGAGTGTCTTTCCGGGCTGATGGCCCGGGGGGGGACGATATTTCCGGCGGGGATTAATAACGGCGCCACCTGGGATCCTGAACTTATGGAAAAGATCGGGAAGGCCATCGGGGATGAGCTTTACTCCGTGGGTTCCCGCCAGGGACTGGCTCCTGTCCTTGATGTCTGCCGCGACGCCCGCTGGGGCAGAACGGAGGAAACCTACGGCGAAGACCCTTATCTGGCCGGCAGAATGGCCACGGCCTATGTGAAGGGACTGCAGGATGAATCGCGGCCTCTTCTCGCCACCCTCAAGCACTACGCGGGACACTCTTTCGGAGAGGGGGGACGAAATCACGCCCCCGTTCGTGTGGGTGACAGGGAATTGAATGATCTCTTCCTATTTCCCTTCGAAATGGCCGTGAAGTACGGGAAGGCCCGGTCAGTTATGCCCGCCTACCATGATATAGACGGCGAACCGCTCCATCAGTCCCGCCGCTATCTGAATGACCTGCTCAGGGAGCGCTGGGGTTTCGAAGGTATAATCGTTTCAGACTACGAAGGGCTGATCCAGCTTATCACCGATCATCATGTTCAGCCGGACAAGGCCTCCGCGGCCGCCGCATCCCTCCGGGCCGGGGTTGATGTGGAACTGCCGGGAAACACCCTTTTCGCAGAGGGTATTGTCAAGGCTTTGGACAGGGGATTGCTTGAGCCAGAAGTCGTGGATGAAGCGGTTCTCCGCCATCTGACGGAGAAATACCGTCTGGGTTTATTTGAGAATCCCTATACCCGGGAAGATTCCATAACGCTTCAGTCAGATAAAACGGTCGCTCTGGCGGCGGAAGGGGCGGAGAAATCTCTGGTTCTTCTGAGAAACGACGGTATTCTCCCCCTGGGGGGAGACGAGAAAATCGCCCTCATCGGCCCTCTGGCAGACGAGCCCATGGCCATGATGGGGGGCTATGCCTTTCCCGTACATCTGATTGTTTCGGAAAAGCGGGAGGGCAACTCCCATGTAAAAACCCTGAGGGAATCTCTCGGGGCGGCCTATGGGGATAAGCTCTCCTACAGCAAAGGCTGCGATATACTGACGCGCCGTCCGGATAAACCGGCTGTTTTTCCCGGCGATGTGCCCATGGATGGAAGAGAACAGGCCGATTATATCAGCTATGATATGCACGGTTTCATTGAGGCCCTGGACTGCGCCCGGAAAGCGGAAAAGATTGTCCTGGCCGTAGGTGATCTGGCGGGGCTCTTTCAGAGCGGTACGGTGGGGGAAGGCTCCGACGTGAGTTCCCTCGTCCTTCCCGGTGTTCAACAGCAGCTGGTGGAAGCGGTTCTCGAACTGGGCAAGCCGACTGTCATCGTTCTTATCTCAGGCAGACCCTATCATCTGGAAGGGGCCGACAGAAAATGCGGCGCCCTTCTGCAGGCCTGGCTTCCCGGTCAGGAGGGCGGGCCGGCCGTGGCAAAGGCTCTTCTGGGAAAAATCAATCCGGGGGGAAAGCTTCCCCTCTCCTTTCCCAGGGAGGCGGGGAGCATGCCCTTCTATTACAACCATAAGATGAAGTGCGCCGGAACTCCCATCCAGAGGGATTTCGGAGCGGAGTACCCCTTCGGTTTCGGTCTCTCTTATACGAATTTCACTCTGAGCGACATACGTATGGAGAAGAGGGAGTACGATACGGAGGACAGGGTGAAGCTGGAGCTGAATGTCTCCAATACGGGATCGGTTGCCGGGGATGAAGTCATACAGGTTTATGTGAGGGACAGGGTGGCCCGGTTCGTGCGTCCCCTGAAGGAGCTGAAGGCGTTTCACAGGACGACGCTGTCTCCCGGTGAGACTAAGAAACTTACGATTGAGATTCCCACCGATCTCCTCAGTTATACCGTTGAGTACGGGAAAAGAGTTGTGGAACCGGGAGAGTTTGTCGTCATGGTCGGAACCAGTTCGGCCCATCTTTCCGGGGAGTTTGTCATCAATCTGAAAGGAAATTTGCGGATCCTGGACCGGCAATGGAATATGGAAAGTTCGGTCATTGAAAAAAAAGGATAGAACCGCCCTGCTTATGCAGCGCTCCCCCCAGGGGGAGCTTTTTTTTTGCCCTTGACAAGGAGGAAAAGTATGATAGTATAACTGGTAATTACCGGTATCTATTGCTGTCGTTAAAGACATCAGAAAGGAACACATGGATTTCGATTATATCAAACTGAAGACAGAGCTGTTATCACTTATTCAGAAGGGAACCTATCCTTCCGGTTCTTCCATCCCTTCGGAAAGGGAACTCTGCCTGAAATATGAAACCAGCAGAACCACGGTAAGGCGAGCCATCAATGATCTTGTTGAAGAACGTCATCTCGTCAGAAGGCCGGGGAAGGGGACATTTGTTTCTGAAGAGACCCATGGGGCAGCGGAAAGTACCGATACCATTCTTTTTCTGCGCTGCATGCATTCTGCCTCATTTCTCAGTGATGACGTTATCTATCCCCTCGTTCTTGCCGGGGTGGAGGAGAGCGCCGCGAAATCGGGGTACCGCTGTCTTGTCAGGAGCATTAACGAAAATGAACCCGACTATGACGGCCTTAACACGTTCAAAGGGAAGATCGACGGCATCATCTGCGGGGAACTGCACAGTCCGGAATTCTACCAATATCTGACATCCTTTCACCTTCCTCTCGTGCTGACCAGCCCGTCCCTCGAGGCGGAAAAGGCGGATATGGTCCTGATAGACAACAGGACGGGCGCCCGAAGGGCTGTTCAGCGGCTTATCGGAGAGGGCCATAGGCGGATCGCCATGATTGGGGGTTCGGAGACGAGTCTACCCGCCCGGGAGAGAAAGGAAGGGTTTATGCAGGCCATGGATGAGGCGGGGCTGGATGTGGACGAGAGATTGATAGTGAGCACCCATTGGCTTCAGTCCGACGGTTACGACAGCTTCATTAAGCTCTGGGAAGCCCCCGAAAGACCGACGGCCCTTTTCGCCGCATCCGATCTGCTGGCTTTGGGAGTTTTCAACGGGGCGGCCCAATGGGGAGTCTCCATACCGGAAGAGCTGTCCCTTATCGGATTTGACGGGATACCTCTGGTCAGCCAGCTCAGGCCGGCGTTAACGACAATGGATGTGCGTGCCCGGGAGATGGGAGAAACATCGTTCCGGCTTTTTCTGGAGCAAAGGAAGGAACGGCGGGATTACCATGTGAAAGTTACCATACCCGTGGAAATTGCGGAAGGGGAATCGATCGGCCCCTGCAGAGAATAGGATCGGCCCGAATCGGAATTATATGTTTTGTAAACAGTCATGAGGAGAAAAAAGATGAAAGAGAGTAGCTCTGAATTTGAAAAGATTGATGTGAAAGACGTCCACATTACCGGCGGACTGCTGGCTCACAAATATCAGACGGTTATAGAAAATGTCATACCCTACCAGTGGCTCGCCCTGAACGATGAAGTCGAAGATGCCGATCCCAGTCATGCTCTGGCCAATTTCCGAATTGCTGCCGGATGGGAAGACGGTGAGTTCGCCGGAATGGTATTTCAGGACAGTGATGTGGCCAAATGGCTGGAGGCCGTGGCTTACCAACTGGCAGTCACACCCGATGACGAATTAAAAGGGAAGGCCGACGGCGTCATTGATATCATTGCCCAGGCCCAGGAAGAGAACGGCTACCTCAACACTTATTTTCAGCTGAAAGAGCCCGAAGCAAAATGGACCAATCTCACCGAGTGTCATGAACTATATTGCGCCGGACATATGCTGGAGGCGGCGGTGGCGTATTACGAAGCCACGGGAGAGAGAAAGCTTCTGGACGTTATGGTTAAATACGTGGATCTGATAGATTCTCTTTTCGGAAGGGAAGAGAGCAAAATCCACGGTTATCCGGGACACCAGGAAATTGAGCTGGCCCTGATGCGGCTCTATGGTATAACGGGAAATGACAGACATCTGAAACTGGCATCCTATTTTATCGACGAAAGAGGAACGGAACCGAATTTCTTTACCAGGGAGATTGAGAGAAGAGCCGGTAAGACCCACTGGCCGAATTTTCATGAAAATAACCACCTTGATTATAACCAGGCCCATCTCCCTGTCCGGGACCAGAAAGTTGCTGTCGGCCATGCCGTAAGAGCCGTCTATATGTATTCCGCCATGGCGGATATTGCCCGGGAACGGGATGATGCCGCCCTGGCCGAAGCCTGCCGTACACTTTGGGCCAATGTCACGGAGAAGCAGATGTACATAACGGGGGGAATCGGCTCCAGCGATTTCCAGGAAGCCTTTACCATCGATTACGATATTCCCAACGACAGGGCATATAATGAAACCTGCGCTTCCATCGGGCTGATGTTCTGGGCTCAGAGAATGATTATGCTGGACGGAGACGCCCGTTATGCCGATGTGATGGAACGGGCCTTCTATAACGGGATCCTGAGCGGTATGTCTGAGGACGGGAAGAAATTTTTCTATGTGAATCCCCTGGAAGTAGTCCCCTCCGTATGCGATAAAAGAGATGATATGAAACATGTGGAGCCGGTCAGGCAGAAGTGGTTTACCTGCGCCTGCTGTCCACCCAATATCGCCCGCCTGCTTGCTTCCCTGGGGCAGTATATCTACCTTAAGAGCAAGGACAGTCTCTGGGTCAATCTTTACGGCGACAGTCGGGTGAAAGTCTCTTTGGGGGGCACGGCCGTCCTCTTTGAGCAGAAGGGTAACTACCCCTGGGACGGCAATGTTCATATGTCCCTTTCCATGGAGGATGAGGCTGATTTTACCCTGAAAATCCGCATTCCCCAATGGTGCGGAAACGACTGGACTCTGACCGTCAACGGGGAAGCCTTCCCGGGAGTTCCGGAGAAAGGATATGTGGAAATCAAACGAATCTGGAAAAACGGTGATTCCCTCGCCCTTTCCCTGGAAATGAAAGAAAAACGTATCTATACCAATAGCAATGTCGGTGCAAATGCCGGCAAGGTCGCTCTGATGAAAGGTCCGGTCGTATATTGTCTGGAAGAAGCGGACAACGGCAGTCATCTCTCTTCCCTGATTCTGCGTAAGGACGGCCCTATTTCATCCCGGTTCAGGGGTGATCTTCTGGGCGGCGTGAATGTCCTTACGGCCGAAGGCTTCAGGGAAAGGTCCGTGAGCGGACGTCTGTACGGCGAAAGGAGACCGGAAAGAGAAGAGGCGGAAATGCATTTCATACCCTATTTCGCCTGGAATAACCGCGGTAAGGGCGAGCTTCTGGTCTGGGTAAGGGAGTAGGGAGCCCAAATTGACATTATCGGGGATATGTTGTATTATCCCCTTCCATTGTATGCGTTTAGCATACCGAGCCGGTTATTAGGCACCCCCGCTCGTTAAAAATTAAAACTAAGGAGGGACAGTCATGTCCAAAAAAACATTCAGTTTTCTGGAACCGGTAATCGCCGGTTTCGTCGGTTTGCTCATCGTATCCAACATCGTTTCCCAGAAATATTTCGATACGGAATTTCTGGGAATGATCTGGTCTATGGATATGGGAACGCTGCTTCTATTTCCCCTGCTTTATATTTTCGGTGACATTCTGGTGGAAGTATGGGGATATCATACGTCAAGAAGGGTTATCTGGTACGGCTTCGGTTTTAATATCCTGGCGGCCTGTATCTTTATTGCCGCGGTGAAAATCCCCCACAGCGATTATTTCACCTATCAGGACTCCTTTGCCATGGTCCTCGGCTCCACCCCCGGCCTTGTCGCCGCCTCCATGGCCGGATACTGGCTGGGAAGTTTCGCCAACTCCCTGGTCATGGCCCGGATGAAAGAGTGGATGGTAAAATGGGATCCCGAGCACAAGTGGCTCCCCCTGAGAACAATCACCTCCACCATCGTGGGCGAGCTGCTCGATACGACCGCTTTCGTTAGCATAGGGGTTATCGTTGGCGTTTTCCCCGTGGAGCTTCTCCTTTCCCTTATCGTTACGCAGTGGCTTCTTAAGACCGTAATAGAAGTCGTGATGACTCCCGTCACGGTACTTATCGTGAAAAAACTGAAATCCTGGGAACACCAGGACGTCATCGGCACCGAAAGCTACAGTCCCTTCGCTTTTTTCAAGGGCAACAAGGAAAGCGCCTAGCCTAACAGAGGGCCCCGTAGACCACCGAGCGTATGCGGGGCTGGTGAATCTCTTCCCGGTTGGGAAAAAGCTGCTGCATATACACGATGGAGAGCTGTTCATCCGGATCGATGAGAACAAACGTCCCCAGATAACCGGACCAGCCGAACTCTCCCGGATTGGTGTTTATGCCCCCCCTGCCTCTGTCAATCGCCGTTCTGACACCGTATCCGTAACCGTAGCCCGAGAGATAGGCCCAGTTGTAGTCCTGACGCATCTCTTCCGTCAGGATATTGGTACGCATCATATCTATGGTATTGCCGGCCAGGTAACGCCGTCCGTCTGCGATGCCCCCTTGCGCCATCATGGAGGCGAATTTCTGATAATCTCCCAGGGTTGACAGCAATCCGGCACCGCCGATGGCAGGCCAGTTCTCGCCGTAATAGGTGAAGTCTCCGTCGGTACTGGGATAATACTGGCCGGCCTCGTCTTTTTTGAAATAGGCGCAGAGCCGGCTGTCCTCCTTATCGGCGAAGCGGAAAAAGGAGTTTTCCATTCCCAGGGGACGGAATATCTCATCCTGAAGAAAATCTTCAAAGGGTTTATCCGCCAGGACTTCAATTAACGCGCCCAGAACGTCATGGCTTGTCCCGTACCGCCATCTGGTACCCGGCTCGAAAGCCAGGGGGGCTTCGGATAAAGCCGCCGTATAGTCTCTCAGAGTGATTATCCGGCCCGATTGCGCTTCTTCCCGGAGTCTCTTTATTTTTTCCCCAGCGATTCGACCGGCTCCGGCGTCGTCGTCCCCGTAGCATAAGCCGCTGGTCATTCCGAAGAGATCTTTTATCCTGATGGGATTCCGGGCTTTCTCCCTGGTGAGAAGTCCGTTGGGAGTGGGGCGCAGAACCGTCATGTCTTTGAATTCGGCCAGATAATCGGAAAGGGGATCCCCCATCAGGAATTTCCCCCTTTCATAAAGCATCAGAGCCGCGGCGGCGGTAATCACCTTCGTCATGGAATACACCCGGAAAAGGGTGCCCCCGTCCATGGGAATTTTCAGTTCCCGGTCGCGATAGCCGAAGCACCGGTCATAAACGGTTTCTCCCCTGTGAACGACAGAGCAGGAACATCCCCTGGGACCGTCCTTCAAAAAGGAAGACAGAAGATCATCCATTCTCTTCTCAAGCATAACAAACTCCCATATGATTATACATTATGGATAATAATATATAATCATATTTTTCTGTTGTATAGCTTTTTTTAGAGGATGATCAGTTCGTATTCCCTTTTTCCCAGACCGATTTTCTCCCCGTGCTCGAGGCAGGTTTTCCAGTCCGTATCGGGATGGGTCATGCAGAAATGATCGCCCCCTTCTTCTGAGGGATTCGCATGAATTTGATCGTCCAGAATGCTGCTGCCGATGACGGGCATTTTGTTGGAAAGGTCGGCGCAGGCCTTGTCCAGCGCCACGGGATCAAAGGAGGCCAGCATACCCACATCGGGAATGATGGGGATATCGTTTTCCGAATGGCAGTCACAGTTGGGCGATACATCGCATATAAGGGAGATGTGAAAGCAGGGACGGTCTTGGCAGACGGCCAGGCTGTATTCGGCCATTTTCCTGTTCAGATTCGTTACGGTAGTCCCGAAATCGGTGACGACGGCGTCTTTGGGGCAGACGCTCAGACATCTCCCGCAGCCTACGCATTTGTTCTGGTCTATGGTGGCGATCCTGTTTTCGATAACCGGCGCATTGTGGGCGCAGATTTTCAGACAGGCGCCGCATCCGATGCATTTCTCTTCCATGACCCGGGGCTTACCTTCGCTGTGCTGCTCCATTTTTCCGGCCCGGGATCCGCAGCCCATGCCGATGTTTTTTATTGTTCCGCCGAAGCCGGTCATCTCATGTCCCTTGAAATGGGTAAGGGAGATAAACACATCGGCGTCCATGATGGCATGTCCAATGCGGGCCTCCTTCACGTACTCCCCGTTAAGGGGAACAAGGGTTTCGTCTGTTCCCTTAAGCCCGTCGGCGATAATGACATGGCAGCCGGTCTGCAGAGGGGAGAATCCGTTGACATAGGCCGTTTCCATATGATCGATGGCATTTTTACGGCTTCCCACATACAAGGTATTGCAGTCGGTCAGAAAGGGCTTTCCCCCCAGTTCCTTTACGTAATCGGCAACTACCTTCGCATAGTTCGGTCTGAGAAAGGCAAGATTTCCGTACTCTCCGAAATGGATTTTAATGGCGGCGTACTTATCGGTGAAATCAATGGTATCCATTCCCGCTTCTTTGATAAGCCGCTTTAATTTCTGAAGAAGGTTTTCCCTCATTGTTGTTTTAAAAGTGGTAAAATAAACCTGTGAACCGGACATAACTGTCTCCTCATTTTAAGATGCCCTATTTACACTATAAATCGTAAATAGGGTCAAGGGATAAAAGTGATAAATCAGGAATTGCTCCCTGTGGCTTTACTGGTTAAAACCATGTCTGACGATGGTAAAGTCGCCAAGGGGAAAATCTTTTTTCTCCGTTTCCGTGCTTATATGGCCCTCCCGGGATGAGATTTTGACAAGGGTATATTTCCCCTCCCGGTAATTGAAGGTTAATCCGTCGTCGAAATATAAGGTCCTTTCCCTGTCCGGGCCGCTGTATATATGCAGTTCCGGTGCCGCATAACTGCCTCCCAGATGCTGCGCGGGCCTGTCCCGCAGCAGTATGGATCCCTCCCGGACAAAGAGGGGCAGTTTTTCAAGGGGAGCCTCAATCACCCGGTATCCCCCCTGGTAAATCTGATCCGTTTCCACATCGTACCATCGGCCTTCGGGAAAATATACCATACGGTGGCGCGCTCCCCTGTGAAGAACCGGTGCGGCCAGGAGGTCCTCTCCTATGAAGAACTGATCGTCCATATTGAGAATCTCTCCCTCCCCGCCGCCGTGATAGCACATGGGCCTCAAGACGGGATCACCCTTGACGGAGCTGTTATGGAAAAGCTGATACAGTTCGCTGATGAGGGAATAACGAAGCTTGATCGCCTTTTTAACGGCCTTTTCCGTTTCGGCGCCGAAGGCCCAGGGTTCCTGATGGAGGGAATTGATGGAACTGTGATTGCGGCAGAGGGGATAACAGACGCCCAGCTGGCTCCAACGGATAAGAAGCTCCGGTTCCCCGTCTCCGACGAATCCCCCTATGTCGGAACCGACAAAGGTAAAACCGCTCAGTCCCAGATTCAGGAGCATGGGAATGCTGGCGGCCATATGCTCCCATAAAGACGTATTGTCTCCCGTCCACAGGGCGGCATAGCGCTGCGTGCCGGGGGAGGCGGAACGGGTCAGGACAAAGGGCCGCTTGCGGTTACTGCCCTCAGAAGAAGGGCACAGGGCTTCATAGGTCGCCTTCCCGTGATAATGGCCGTAAAGGTTATGGGTCTCCTTCTGGAGGCGTATTTCCCCGCTGTCCGTCCTCTGGCGGCACTCTTCGGGAACCGTTTTGGATGGGTTCGACATATCGGCCGGTTCATTCATATCATTCCAGATCCCCTCCACGCCGAGCTCCTCCAGGCCTTTAACAAATGTACCCCACCATGCCCGTACTTCTTCCCTGAGAAAATCGGGGAAAAAACTCTCTCCGGGCCAGACCTGGCCGATATAATCTTTCCCCCGGGAATCTTTGATGAAGTAATCCTTTTGGCGCCCCTGGTCGCAGAGGGCGTATCCATTTTCGACCTTTACACCCGGATCGATGATGACGACCAGTTTGAAGTTCATCTTCTTCAGTTTTTCAATCATTCCTCTGAAATCGGGGAAAGCCCGGGGATCCTGGGTGAACACTTTATAGTGGTCCATGTAGTCAATATCCAGGTAAATGACATCGGCGGGTATCTTTCTTTCCCGGAACTCCCTGGCCAGTTCCAGAACCTCGGCGGCCGTTTTATAGGACCAGCGGCACTGCTGGTATCCCAGAAAATCCCGCCGGGGCAGGGGCATCCGCCCGGTGAGCTGTCCGTAGGAGCGCACAATCTCCCCGAGACTCCTTCCGTAGATAAAAAAGTAATCCGGAAGGCCGCCGTCGGCTTTAAAGGTCAGATCGGCGGAATATTTGCCGAAGTCGAAGGAATTCCGGTAGGAAAGGTGGTGATATATGCCGTAGAAATGTTTTCCGTCCGTACCGATGTAGAAAGGAATGTTGGTATGATAGGCTTTCTGCGCCGCCGTATGGACGGGGGAGACGCCCAGAACATCGGTATTCCAGTTCTCCGTTTCCCTTCCCAGCAGATTCAAAGTGCCGTATTTCTCGCCCAGACCGTAGAAGGCCGTTTCCCACTCGATCTTCCTCTTCATGATATGGGCATATATTTTCCCCCTCTCCCTGTTGAGGATATCATACTCCTGCTCTTCCACCTCTCTGTCGTCATCGACGGCGGAATAAAGGATGGGGCCGGCATCTTCTACGATAGGACGGCCCGAGAGATCCCTTATGGAAACCTGTCCGTCGTCGCCTATCTTAACGGAAAAATCGGGAAACTGAAGAATCGGTTTATCCGCCCGGTGGGTGGTAGGCTGCAGTTCGGAACTGAAGCTGTCGGTGATATCCTCCGGCTGTTCCCCGTAGGTAAATCGCAGGATTCTCTCTGAATAGGACCGGATGGTCAAATCGTGTGAAGGGGTGATTTTATTCTTTTCCATATCAACTATTATAACCTTAAAGTAGAGAAAAATACACCATTTCATTAATGTAGCTTTTTCATTAATGAAGATAAGAAGCCTACAAGGGCTAAAACATTTCAATATAAGAAATAAAACTGTTTTCCTGTCAAAGGGAAAGTTTGGTATAGTTTTTGCAATAATGTATAAAAGTTAAAAAAAAGGCGTTTGTCTTCAATCGCGGAGAACAAAATGAAAATTAAATCGGCAGTATTTCTCTTCCTTCTTTCTCTGTCACAGGTATTTTCCCAGGAAAGTGTTGATATGGTCGGCCACGGAAAAAACATCAGTGATATTCTCTGGGTCCTGGTCGCCGCCATATTGGTCTTTCTCATGCAGGCGGGATTTATGGCTCTGGAAACCGGTTTGTCCCGGGCGAAAAATTCGATCAATGTGGCCATAAAAAACGTGACGGACTTTATCTTTTCCGTGGCCGCCTTCTGGTTTATCGGTTACGGAATCATGTTCGGCCGATCTTTTAGAGGAGTCGTGGGAATCTCCGATTTTTTCACATCCTTCGATGAGGATAACTGGAAAGCCACTTTCTTTGTGTTCCAGGCCGTCTTCGTGGGGACCGCCGCCACCATCGATTCGGGAGTTATCGCGGAAAGGGCCAAATTCGGAACCTACCTATTAATGTCATTCATCACATCCGCCGTTATCTATCCCGTTTTCGGTCACTGGGCCTGGGGCGGACTTTTCTATGAGGATCAGGCCGGATGGCTCCAGAAGCTGGGTTTTCTGGATTTTGCCGGTTCCAGCGTCGTTCATTCCATAGGAGGGTGGGTGGGCCTCGCCGGCGCCATCGTGATAGGCCCCCGGATGGGACGGTTCGCCGCCGACGGCACTCCCCAGAAGATACAGGGCCATAATATCGTTTTTGCCTATCTGGGGACTTTTATCCTGTTTTTCGGATGGTTCGGATTCAATGCGGGAAGTTCTCTGGGTGCCCATCCCTATGTGGCCAATATTGTTCTGAACACCATGGTTTCCGCTTCCTTCGGCGGAATAGCGGCCATGTTCCTCAGCCTTTTTCTCAGCAGGAGCCGCCTTCCCGAACCGGAGATGATTATCAACGGCATCATTGCCGGGCTGGTAGCCGTCACGGCGGGCTGTGCCTATGTCGGTACGGTCGCAGCCATGCTGATCGGGACGGGCGCGGGCTTCACCGTCTACTTCGGAACGGAGTTTCTTGAAAAGCGCGGCATAGATGATGTGGTATCCGCCGTTCCTGTCCATGCCTTCTCGGGAGTCTGGGGGACCATGGCAACGGGGATTTTCATTAAGAGTTCCCATCTCGCCGAAACCGGTATGAGCCGGCTGAAGCTGGTGGAGGTGCAGGCTCTGGGCGTGGTCATCTGTTTCATCTGGGGATTCGGCATTTCCCTGATAATCCTGAAAATCATTAAGAAGTTCGTTCCCGTCCGCGTTTCTGAGGAGCATGAGAAGATCGGCTTGAATATCGCGGAACACGGATCAAGCTCCAGTATTCTCGAATTATCCAACTCGATGAGGAGCATCATTGAAAATGCCCAGTTAGGAACACTCAATAAGCTGGAGACCGAGGTCGGGACGGAAATAGGGGATTTGACAAATTACTTCAACGTCATGGTCGACCGGCTGAAGGAGAAAGAGGAGATCGCCGACAAGGCACTCGAGTCCTTGCGGTATATTTCGGTGAGGGACGGACTGACAAAGGTCTATAACAAGAAGTATATAAGCAATTTCCTCAAGGAGGAAGTTTCCCGGAGTCATCGGTACGGAAACAAGGTATCCGTCATTCTTTATGACATCGATTTCTTCAAGAGCATCAATGACAATTACGGCCATCAGGTGGGAGACTATGTCCTGGTACGAATTTCCGAAATGCTGAAAAATAATCTGCGAGAGACAGATATACTCGGCCGATACGGCGGGGAGGAGTTTCTTGTCATTCTGCCTGAGACTGATTTAAACGACGCCTATCTCCTGGCCGACCGACTGAGGGAAAGCCTTTATCATATCGAATGGGATTTCGACAGGACAAGGAAGCTTACCCTCAGCGGAGGCGTGGTGGAGAACATAGGGGAAGACTCGGAGCGGATGGTCGGCCGGGCTGACGAGCTCCTCTATGTGGCGAAAGAGAAGGGGAGGAACAGGATCGAGAAATAAGGGGTCTTCCTATTTCACCTCCCGTTTCGATTCTCCTGTGTTGTAAAAATCCTTCAGTCCCTGCAGGCTCTCCTCCACCATCTCCCTGACGGCGGAATCGGTATAGAAAGCCATATGCTGGGTCATGGTGACATTGGGGAACTGACGCAGGTAGGCCATGCCCCTGTTGGCAATAATTTCCGTTCTCCTGTCCAGATGGTATATTCCCTCTTCCTGTTCTATCACGTCCAGCCCCAGGGAACTGATTTTCCGGCTTTCGATTCCTTCGATTACCGCTTCAATATCGATAAGGTCACCCCGGGCGGTATTTATCAGCACCACGCCGTCCTTCATCCGCTCAAGGGTTTCTCTGTTGATCACATGGTGGGTTTCCGGCGTCAGAGGGATATGGAGAGTAATCACATCGCTCTCACTCAGCAGCTGATCGAGTGCCACATGTGTGGCCTTTTCTTCCAGGGAAGGATTTTCCCTTCGGCCGTGAACAAGAATCCGGCAGCCGAAACCCTGCAGGCAGTCGATGACCGAAGCCCCGATTTTTCCGTTTCCCCAGACTCCTACCGTAAGGTTCCTCATCTCCCGCCCCTGCAGTCCCGCCAGAGAGTAATCGTTCACATTCCCCCGGAATAACGCCGCCTTATAGTGCCTCAGAGCCATAAGCATATGCATTACGGTAAACTCCGCCACCCCGTTGGGGGCATAATGGGAATTGGCAATTCCGATTCCCAGTTCCCCGGCCGCCTGTACGTCTATGTGGTTGAAACCGATGGTTCTGGTGGAGACATAACCTATGGCGAAGCTCTTCAGTTTTTCCAGAATCTCCCGGTTGATATGGCTGTGGCCCAGGACGGTTATTCCGTCGCTTCCCTTCAAGCTTTCAATATTATCAATAGTTAAATTCTCATGGACGTATTCAATTTCCAGATCCATGGAATCGCTTAGTTCCTTAAAGTAGGGCAATTCATCGGGACGGACTTCAAAGGCAGTAATTTTCATGAGTATCTCCTGATTTCGATTATGAAATTGAGGCGCATGGGGTGCGCCATGGGGGCATCCTATATCATATTGAAATTATAATCAACTAAATGTATAATATTCTACATATTGTGAAATATTAAGATGATTTTCCATTAAGGACCATTTATGAAACGAGAAACGATGCTGGAGCAATTATCCCGGCTGGCCGAAGGTCTGTCGCAGACGTTCGGCAGTTCCTGCGAGACGGTCATCCATGATATGGATAACCGCAAGGAATCCATACTATCCATAAACAACGGCCATGTCACGGGACGTTCCGTGGGGGATCCCTTCAATATTCTGGGAAAACCCAAGGAGATCAGCGAGTTTATGAAAAACAAGACCGATCTGATAAACTGCCTGGGAAAGACGGAAGACGGACGGGTGATTAAAAGCTCCACCTTCCAGTTCATCGGTGATGACTTCCATTTCTCCCTGGGAATCAATTATGACCTGACTCTGCTCTCCCTGGCGGAGAAGGCGATAAAGGACATCTCCACCGTATCGGTTGACCTGGAAGAGAAGCTGAACGAATCGGAATCAGGCAGCCTTGAACAGATTTTCCAGGACTGTCTGGACAGGATGGGAAAGCCCCTGATCATGTTCAACCGGGAAGACCGGAAGCGCATGATCGGTTATCTCCATGAGAAGAAGGCCTTTACCATACAGAAGAGTATTCCCCAGGTTTCGGAAAAACTGGGGATCTCACGGCATACGGTCTATAATTATCTTAATCAGCTGAGCTCCAGAGCCCCCGTGTAGAGCTGGTAGTACTCTCCTTTCTTCCCTATGAGCTCCTCGTGGTTTCCCCGTTCTATGATGCGGCCCTGTTCCAGTACGATTATGGCGTCGGCATTCTTGATGGTGGACAGCCTGTGAGCTATGACGAAGACGGTTCTGCCCTTCATCAGGGCGTCCATCCCTTCCTGCACGATTTTCTCCGTACGCGTATCGATGGAGCTGGTGGCTTCGTCAAGGATCATGACGGGAGGATCGGCCACGGCGGCCCTGGCTATGGAGAGCAGCTGCCTCTGTCCCTGGGACATGCCGTTGCCTCCGGCCTTCAGTTCTGTCTGATATCCCTGGGGCAGCATCATGATAAAGTCGTGGGCATTGGCCAGTCTGGCCGCCTCGATACACTCCTCGTCGGTGGCGTCGAGCCTACCGTAGCGAATGTTCTCCATGACGGTACCGGTGAACAGGTTGACGTCCTGCAGAACGATCCCCAGGGAACGGCGCAGGTCGTTTTTCCTGATTTTCCCTATATTGATGCCGTCATAGCGGATTTTCCCGTCCGAGATATCGTAGAAACGGTTGATCAGATTGGTAATGGTGGTTTTTCCCGCTCCCGTAGAGCCGACCAGGGCGATTTTCTCTCCCGCTTTGGCATCAAGGCTCACCTCCCTGAGAATCGGTTTGTCCGGTGAGTAGGAAAAGTTGACCCTTTCCAGCTCCACCTCTCCCTTGAGCATCTGATAGGTCAGATTCCCGTCTCCGTGGGGATGCTTCCAGGCCCAGTGTTCCGTCCGCTCATCCGTCTCGACCCAGGCGCTCTTCACTTCTTTCATGTTCACCAGAGTCACGTATCCTTTGTCCTCCTCCGGTTCCTGATCCATCAGGTGGAATATCCTCTTGGCACCGGCGAAGGCCATGATGACCGCATTCATCTGCTGGGAGACCTGAGCCATGGGCATGATGAAACTGCGGGACAGCTGCAGAAAGGAGGCGATGACTCCCAGGGAAAGGGCACTGAAACCTGTCAGGGACAGATTGGGGACGCGGCTTATGGCCAGAAATCCCCCCACGATCGCGACAAGCACATACAGGTAGTAGCCGAAATTATTCATGGCCGGCATAAGGACGTTGGCGTAGCCGTTGGCCTTCCTGGCATGGGAATAGAGCATTTCGTTCTTCTCGTTGAAATCCCTGTTGACCGCTTCTTCATGGTTAAACACTTTCACCACTTTCAGTCCGCTGATCATCTCTTCTATGTATCCGTTCACATCTCCCAGAGATTCCTGCTGGCGCACAAAGTAGTGTCCGCTTTTCTTCACAATCAGCCGGGCGACAAAGAGAATGAAGAATACGACAATCAGTGTAAAGAGGGAGAGCCAGACGCTCAGGTAGAGCATAGAGGCGAACACCGTGATAATCGTGACCAGCGAAGAGAAAAGCTGGGGCAGGCTCTGGGTGAGCATCTGCCTCAGGGTGTCCGCGTCGTTGGTAAAACGGCTCATCATGTCCCCGTGGCTGTGGGTATCGAAATATTTAATGGGAAGCTTCTGCATTTTGGCGAACATGGTATCACGGATTTTTTTCAGGGTGCCCTGGGCGATGGTAACCATAAGGCGGTTGTAGAGCAGGGTGCTGAGCACTCCGGAGACATAGATGCACGCCATGACGGACAGAGCTTTGAAAAGGCCGGCATAGGAGGGATCTCTCTGCCCCAGGAGAGGAACGATGTAGTCGTCTATCAGCATTTTGAGAAAGAGGCTGGAAGCGGCCGATGCGGCTGCCCCGAGGATGATACAGATCACCACGATGACAAGCAGAAGGGGATAATCCCGCATATAGCGGAATACGCGAAGCATGGTCTCCCTGTCGGCTTTGGGCCGGGCGGAACCGGGCTTTTGAACTTTGGTTTCTTTCTGGGCCATGGTCTATTCTCCTTTCCTCTGGGACTCGTATACTTCACGGTAGATGGGCGAGTTCTCCATCAATTCCTCATGGGTTCCCGAGGCGGTGATCATCCCGTCATTCAGGACGATGATGAGATCGGAATCCCTGACCGAATCGATCCGCTGGGCGATGATGATCTTTGTCGTATCCGGAAGATCCTGCCTGAAGGAATCTCTTATCCTCCGGTCCGTTTTCGTATCCACGGCGCTGGTGGAATCGTCAAGGATCAGGACTTTCGGTTTCTTCAGCAGAGCCCTGGCGATGGTGATGCGCTGCTTCTGGCCGCCGGAAACATTGGTGCCGCCCCGTTCAATCGGGGTGTCGTATCCTTCGGGATATTCGGAAATGAACCCGTGGGCCTGGGCCTGTCTGCTGTGTTTTTCGATCTCCCCGTCGCTGGCGTTTTCATCGCCCCAGAGAAGATTGCTTTTTATCGTGCCCGAGAAGAGATCGTTTTTCTGGAGCACCACGGACACGGCGTCGCGGAGTGTCTTCAGGTCGTAATTCCGGACATCTATTCCGCCGATTTCCACTCTTCCCCCGGTCACATCGTAGAGGCGGGGGATCAGCTGGACCAGACTGCTTTTGGAGGAACCGGTTCCCCCCAGGATTCCGACGGTCTGGCCCGATTCGATCTTCAGATTGATATGGGACAGGACGGGCTTTTCCGCATCCTTATAATAGGAAAAGGATACATCTTTGAATTCCACCGTACCGGACGGAACGGAAAGAACGGGATTCTCTCCATTCTGAAGATCACTCTCTTCGTCGAGGACTTCGACGATCCTCTCCGCCGAGGCGCGGGAAATCGTGATCATCACGATAACCATGGATACCATCATCAGGCTCATGAGAATCTGCATGGAGTAGGTTATCAGGCTCATGAGCTGCCCCGTGCTCAACCCCAGGGCGGGATTGTTGCCGCTGGCGATTATCCGGTGGGAGCCGAACCAGGACAGGAGTATCATGGTCGTATAGACCAGGAACTGCACCAAAGGCATATTCAAGGCCAGCCTTTTTTCGGCTTTGGAGAAGTCCTCGTAGATTTCCCGGGAACGGACGCGGAATTTTTCCGTTTCGTGATCTTCCCTCAGGAACGATTTGACGACCCGCACGCCCGCCAGATTCTCCTGTACGATGCTGTTCAATTTGTCATAGGTTCGGAAGACCCGGACAAAAATGGGATGCACCGTGGTCATGATGAAATAGAGGGCGATCCCCAGGACAGGGATGGCGGCCAGGTAGATAAGGGAGAGCTGACTGTCTATGGACATGGCGGCCGCCAGGGCGAAAATCAGCATGATGGGGCTTCTTATGGCCATCCGGATAATCATCTGAAAGGCGTTCTGCAGGTTGGTGACATCCGTTGTGAGCCTTGTTATCAGGCTTGATGATGAAAACTTGTCTATGTTGGAAAAGGAGAAACGCTGCACGTTCTGAAACATATCCTTCCTCAGGTTCTTGGCGAAACCGGCCGAGGCATTGGCCGCTTTATAACCGGCCATCACGCCGCCCCAGAGGGAGACCGAAGCCGCCGCCACAAGGATAAGCCCCGTAATGAGAACAATCCTCATATTGCCCTGTTCAATGCCGTAATCCAGCAGAAAAGCCATGACGAAGGGGATGGAAACCTCCATGATTACCTCCACGACGACATAGACCGGCGTAAGTATGGTGTCCCTTTTGTATTCCCTCAGACTGGAAAATAATCTCTTAAGCATATTCCCTCCTAATTCTCTTCCAGATTTTTTCTGACCCGGTCCAGATAGTTCAGAAATATTCCTATTTCCTCCTCGCTGAAACCCTTCATAATCGTCGATTCCACCCTGTTTATGTCCTTGTGGACCTCCTCATGGATCAGCAGGGCCTCTTCCGTCAGCTGAAGACGTTTCAGCCGGGCGTCATGCTCCACGGGTAGTCTGACAAGAAGACCTTTCTCCTCCATAAGGGAAAGGATACGCGAAGCGGTGGAACGGGTTATGGAAAGTTCCCTTTCCACGTCTTTCTGGAAGATTTCCTTTGCTGAATTTCTCGCGAGAAATCCGATGATCCATCCGTTGGTTCCTGTAATCCGCTGTGCTTTCTGGGGCCCTTCCGACTCATCAATTCTTCTTTTAATCAGATGGGACAGGGAGATAATCATCCGTCCCAGGCGTATTTTTTCCATGGCGGCCTCGATTGTTGCAAATACAACTGTTTTATATACAACAATAATTATTTTTTCCGGGAAGGTCAATCATTTTCGGGAAATACATTCTTTAGCCCTTGCGGCAAAGGGGCATCCCTGCGAAAATAAAAGGCAGGGGTAATAAATGCAAAATCTTTTAAACCAGATCTTGACTTCTCCCCTATAATTGTTGATAACTGATGCGGAATGTTAAATAGCAGGATTTTCCGCTAAACGCATCTTTTTAATAATACAGAAGGTGGTTTTATCCTATGAGCAGTGATAAAGTCTGGAACAGCTGGAGCAGCAGGAAATCATCCGATTTGTACGGAGTCAATGAGTGGGGAGCCGGTTATTTCGGTGTTAACGAAGGGGGAGATCTCTGTATCGAAACGGAGATGGGCAAGGATCGCATTTCCATTCCCTTCAGGGAGATTATATCCGGCATAACAGAAAGAGGCATGGAGCTTCCCGTTCTTCTTCGGATAGAAAATTTTCTCGATTCCCGCATATCCCTATTGAATGAAGCTTTTCGCAAGGCGATAAGGGAACAGAATTACCGCAGCGTATACCGGGGTATCTTTCCCATAAAAGTAAATCAGCAGGAGCAGGTACTCCACGAAATAGTCCGGGCCGGAGCCCAGTATCATCACGGCCTGGAAGCGGGCAGCAAGGCCGAACTGATTGCCGCCCTTTCGGTCATGGAGGACAGGGAATCCTGTCTGATCTGCAACGGTTATAAGGATGAGGAATTCATCGATCTTGCCCTGCAGGCGACCCGGATGGGCTACAAGGTTTTTCTTGTGCTGGAGATGCCCGGAGAACTCGATCTGATTCTCGAGAGGAGCCGCGCCCTGGGCATCGAACCCAACCTGGGCGTCCGTTTCAAGGTTTCCGCCCAGGCGGGGGGACACTGGAGCGAATCGGGCGGGGACAGAAGTCTCTTTGGCCTGACCAGCACCCAGATCATCGATGCCGTGGACAGCCTCAAGCAGAGCGACTGCCTTTCCTGTCTCAAGCTCCTCCATTTCCACCTGGGCTCCCAGATCCCCAATATCCGGGATATCCGTCAATCCGTCCTGGAAGCGGCCCGCCTATACGGAGGACTGGTGGGAGAGGGCGCCCCCATGGGGTATTTCGATATGGGCGGCGGTCTGGCCGTTGATTACGACGGATCCCTGACCAACTACACCCACAGCCGCAACTATACCCTCGACGAGTACGCCAGCGATATCATCGACGTTCTCATGGGGGTCTTCGAAGAGGAGAAGATAGAACATCCGGTGCTGCTGACCGAATCGGGAAGGGCGACCGTCGCCTACTATTCCGTTCTCCTTGTCAATGTTCTGGACGTGACCAAATTCGAACCGGCCGTTCTGCCGGAAAGCTATCCCGAGGACACCCCCGAACTGATTCTCAATATGGTGGAAATGCTCGAAAACATGACCCGGAAGAATATTCAGGAGTGTTTCAACGACGCCGTTTTCTACCGGGATCAGATGCGCCATATGTTCCAGTACGGCCAGGTGACCCTGAGGCAGAGATCGCTGTGCGAAAATCTCTATCTGACGATTATCAGGAGAATCCAGGAACAGATGGACAAGATGAAGAGGATCCCTCCCGGTCTTGAGCAGCTGACCGACAGCCTCTCCGATATCTATTATGCGAACTTCAGCCTTTTCCAGTCACTTCCCGACGTATGGGCCATCGACCAGATTTTTCCGGTCATGCCCCTGACCAGGCTGAACGAGGAACCGCTCAGAAGGGGGATTATCGCCGATATTACCTGCGACTGCGACGGTCAGATCAATAATTTCATCAGCCAGAAGGATCCGGAAAGGAGCCTGCCCCTTCATGAGCTTCGCGATGATGAGGAGTACTGGCTCGGATTCTTCCTGGTGGGCGCCTATCAGGAGACATTGGGGGATCTTCATAACCTTTTCGGCGACACCAATGTCGTCAGTATCAGGATACACGGGGATTCCAGCTTTGATATCATAAGGGAACTGGAGGGCGATACGATCGCCGATGTTTTAAACTATGTTGAATACGACCCGAAGACCGTGCTGGATAATTTCAGGAAGAAAGCGGAACGGGCCGTGAAAGAGGGGAGGATAACCCCTGTTCAGCGTCAGGAAACAGTCAAAGGCTTCGAAAGAAGCCTGCGCGGCTATACCTATTACGAAAGGGAGAATGATTAAATGGCGAAAGTAGTGATTATCGGTGCAGGGGGAGTAGGTTCCGTGGTGGCCCAGAAATGCGGTCAGCTGCCGGAAGTATTCGGAGAGATTGTTCTCGCCAGCAGAACGGTCAGTAAATGCGACAAAATCGCCTCTCTCATCAACAGGCCCGTCATTACCGAAGCCGTCGATACGGACAATGTTCCCATGCTTACGGCTCTTCTTGAGAAACACCGGCCCGACCTTGTCATTAATGTCGCCTTGCCCTACCAGGATCTTCATATTATGGATGCCTGTCTGGCCGCGGGGGTCAACTATCTGGATACGGCCAATTACGAACCGCTGGAAACGGCGAAATTCGAATATAAATGGCAGTGGGAGTATCAGGAACGCTTCCGGGAAAAGGGACTGATGGCCCTTCTGGGAAGCGGATTTGATCCGGGCGTCACCAATGTCTTCACCGCCTATCTGAAAAAGCACTATTTCGATGAGATTCATGAACTGGATATTGTTGATGTGAACGGCGGCGACCACGGTCAGCCTTTCGCCACCAATTTCAATCCGGAAATCAATATCAGGGAAGTAACCGCCGCCTGCCGTCACTGGGAAAAAGGCGAGTTTGTGGAAACTCCCGCCATGAGCGAGAGAAAAAGCTTCTCCTGTCCCGAGGAAGTGGGCACCTACAATATTTACCGTATGTACCACGAAGAGCTGGAATCGCTGACCATGAACTACCCCTCTCTGAAGAGAGCCCAGTTCTGGATGAGTTTCGGCGATTCCTACCTGAAGCATCTCGAAGTGCTCCAGAATGTGGGCATGACCAGGATCGATCCGGTCATGTTCGAGGGAAGGGAGATCGTTCCCATTCAGTTCCTCAAGGCCCTTCTTCCCGATCCGGGCAGCCTGGGACCCCTGACCAAGGGCAACACCTGCATCGGATGTATCGTCAAAGGGGTAAAAGACGGGAAGTCTCTTACCAAGTACTGTTATAATATCTGCAGCCACGAAGAGTCCTATAAGGAAGTAAGCAGCCAGGCCATCAGCTATACCACAGGCGTCCCCGCCATGATCGGGGCGAAAATGATGGTGGAAGGGAAATGGACGGGAAAGGGCGTGTTCAATATGGAACAGATGGATCCCGATCCCTTTATGGATGACCTCAACAGGTACGGACTGCCATGGAAAGTAATCGATTGGCAGGAATAGATTTTACCCCGATCCAGACACCCGCCTTTGTGGTGGACGCCGCTCTGATAGAAAAGAACGGCGCCATTATGAAGTCGGTGGCCGAAGAGAGCGGGGCGACCGTGCTGCTGGCCCTGAAAGGGTTTTCCATGTTCTCCCTTTTCGATCTGATGCGCCCCTATCTGGGCGGGGTGTGCGCCAGTTCGGTGAACGAAGCCCGTCTGGGCAGAGAGGAGATGGGAAGGGAAGTTCACAGCTACAGCCCCGCCTACAGTGAGGAGAGCCTGAGGAAACTGATGGAGCTTTCCGATCACGTGGTGTTCAATTCTCCCTCCCAGTGGGAACGGTTCGCTTCCCTGAGAGAGGAGTACGGCGATACCGTTTCCTACGGTCTGCGCTTCAATCCCTCCCATTCGGAAACGGAAACTCCCATCTATGACCCTTCGGCGCCCCTGTCCCGTCTGGGGACGATAAGGGAAGAGCTGCCCGATGGTTTCCTCCGGCCGATTGAGGGACTCCATATCCATAACCTCTGTGAGAGGGATGCTCCTGAACTGGTGCGTACCTGGGAAGCCGTGGAGAAAGCCCTCGGTGACGAACTTGAACATTTCCGCTGGATTAATCTGGGGGGCGGCCATCACATAACCCGTGACGGCTACCAAAGGGATATGCTTGTCGAGCTGATATGGAAAATACGTTCCCGCTACGGAGCGGATGTTTATCTGGAACCGGGCGAAGCCTGGGCTCTGAATGCGGGATACCTTGTCACAACGGTGCTGGATACCCACCGCAACAGGGGGGATCTGGCCATTCTAGACACGGCCGTTCCCTGCCATATGCCCGATGTGCTGGAAATGCCCTACCGGCCGGAGATTATCGGCGCGGGACAGCCGGGGGAAAAGGCTCACACCTACCGCCTGGGGGGCGTGTCCTGTCTCGCCGGCGATGTGGCGGGAGATTACAGCTTCGACTCCCCCCTTAAAAGGGGAGACCGGCTCGTCTTTACCGATATGGCCCATTACACCATGGTCAAAACCAACACATTCAACGGTGTGGAACTGCCTTCCCTCTATATCGCCGATTCCCGTGACGGCAGCCTGAGGGCGGTACGTCATTTCGGTTACGAAGACTTTAAAGGACGTCTTTCATGAAACATTTTCTCTCTTCCGAAATGGATAATTCGCCGGCGGACAAGGCGCTTTTCCATATTATTCCGGCCCCCATGGAGATGAGCGTCTCCTACGGCACGGGAGCCGCCGGGGGACCGGAGGCCATCATAGAGGCTTCCGATCAGCTGGAGGAGTGGGACGGTGCGTCCTTTCCCTGCCGAGAAGGAATACACACCTGTGGCATGATCAAAGAGGACGAACCGGCCGATTTTATCGAATCCATAAGAAAGCAAACCCTTAAGACGCTGGAGGCCGGGGCTGTTCCCGTCCTTCTCGGGGGGGAACATACGGTGACCCTCGGAGCGGCGGAAGCCTTTTACGAAAAATTCGGAAACCGGGTGGGACTTGTTCAGATCGACGCCCATGCCGATTTGCGGTGGAATTATCAGGGAAATCCCTACAGCCATGCTTCGGTTATACGGAAAATCCATGAAAAGACCGGATGGTCTGTTTACCAGGTGGGGATAAGAGCTCTCTGTGAAGAGGAGCTGGCTTATCAGAAGGAGCAGGGGATTTACTGTCTTACCGGAAAAGAAGCCGCTGCCAAAGGGGTGAAAGAGTTGATCCTGCCCGATGATTTCCCCGAATTCCTCTACCTGACATTTGATATTGACGGTCTGGACAGCTCACAGATGCCTGCCACGGGGACACCCGTGCCGGGAGGACTGGACTGGTATCAATCCCTTTCCCTTATCGAATCCCTGGCGGAGCAGAGAAAAATCATCGGCTTTGACCTGGTGGAACTGGCGCCGTCCCCGGCATTTGAATACTGTAATTTTACCGCCGCCCAGACGGTTTACAATATCATGGGCATTATCCAGAGACAGAACCGCTTTTTTTCATAGAAGATTCAGGCCTGCCGGAGGACATGTCCACAGAGGTCCTCCGTCAGAGGTGGATCAGAACTCTTCAAACTCGTCCGACTCCTCCCGGGGGGGAAGTTCTATGCCTACCGAAAGGGAAGGCCTCACCGTCCTGTTAGGGACCGGTATTTTCGCTTGTACGGCGGATGACGGTGTCTCCCTCATAACTCTTTTTTCGGGAGCTTCTGCATGAGCGGAGGGGGAAGCGGCGTGATTACCATCCAGTTTGAAATAGAGCATCAGCTCCTTCAGCTGTTTCGCCTGGTCGGCAAGGAGATCGGACGTGGACGCCAGTTCCTCCGACGAGGAGGCATTGCTCTGTATGGTCTGGTCCAGCTGCTGAATGGCCGTGGTAATCTGATTGACCCCCGCCTGCTGTTCGTGGCTTGATGAACTGATCTCTTTCACAAGGTCGGCGGTCTGTTCAATATTGGGTACCAGTTTCGCCAGTTTTTCTCCCGATCCCCGGGAGAGGCTGACAGTGGAAGAGGCCAGGTCGGTTATTTCCCCGGCGGCTTTCTGACTTTGCTCGGCCAGCTTCCTTACCTCTGCGGCAACCACGGCAAAACCTTTCCCATGTTCTCCGGCCCTGGCGGCTTCTATGGCGGCATTCAGAGCCAGCATATTGGTATTTCTGGCGATTTCCTCGATGATGCTGATTTTTTCGGCGATATAGTTCATGGCTTCCACCGCCTTTTCCACCGTCTCACCGCTCTCCTTGGCATCGGACGCCGCCTGGGCGGCGATATCCTCGGTCAATTTGGCATTTTCCGCATTCTGGGAAATATTGGCGTTCATCTCCTCCATGGAACTGGAGACTTCTTCGGCGTTGGCCGCCTGTTCGGTGGCACCGGCGGAGAGCATCTGGCTTGACTCGTTGACCTGCATACTGCTGTCCGCAATATTTCCGGCGGAGTCCATCACTTCCTGAACGACCTTCTTGAAATTGGCCGACATCCGGTCCAATGACTGAGCCAGGAGTCCGATTTCATCCTTTTTTTTCAGAAGACTCTTCTCCACGGCAATTCTCAAATCCCCCGAGGCCATGGTCTGCAGATCATCGGAAAGGATTTTTATGGGACGGGTAAAATTATTCCCCAGAATCACACCTACCACTACGGCCATGATAAGCCAGAATATCCCCATGATGATCATGCTGTTTTTTAATCCGTCAAGCGAGGCCAGGGCGACCCGGGCGGGAATATTAATGGCGATGTTCCAGCCGAAATCGCCTATGGGCGTATAAGCCACGTACTTCATGTCGTACCTGCTACCGTAATGATCAACACCCCTATTTCCGTCAAGCATGCTGTCAATGATGGCGGCCAATCCGGTAAAGCTGGGATCATCTTCTTCCAGCGTGGAGGCGTCTATCTGGTTCTTGACCATTTCCGGGTTGGTGTGGGCGATGGGCCAGGGATTTTCCGAAATAATGAAGTTGGACGATCCTTCCCCGTTGTCCACCGTCTTGAGGTATTCGCTTAGAAAAACGGCATTCGTCTTGGCCGAAAGCATACTGACCAGCCGGCCTTCACGGATAACCGGGGCCACAATCAGTACGGTGAGAATATCCTCTTCGCCCGCTTTCAGACTGTAAAGAGGATCGGACATGACCGCTTTCTTATCCTTAAGAACCGATTGGAAATAGTCCCGGCTTGAAATATCCACCGTTTCACCGTTGGCATAGGTTTTTATCCCGTCCAGATCGACAGGACCTATGGAGTCGTATCCCAGACGTTTGGATTCCCTTTCAAGGATTTCATACATTTCGTCCGAATAGTCCACGTCAAGGAACCGGGCGATGCTGTTCAATTCTACAAACTGTGTATTGATCCAGCTCTCATAACCGTCGGCCAGTTTTTCCGCTTCCGATGTAAGACGGAGATTGACTTCCGAGTGGAGGGCATTGCGGGAACTGAAATAGGAAAAGAGACTCAGGGAAATGATAATAACAAAAGACGTGGAAACAAAGGCAAAGATCTGTTTAATTCTTACATTAAAGTTCATTCTAGAGGTATCCTTCTCATTAAAAAATAGATTTTTACATAGAAATTCTATGGTTTTCATAAAAGTTTAGGTCATGGGAAAGGGGAATGCAAGAAAATAATAATCACCGGGGTATTTATGGAATAAAATATCCCTTTCCGAAAAAGGTAAAAAAGCTCAATTTATTGACTCTGACCGATGAAATGGGATAGGATGTTTAACCAGACTAAATATATAACATCTGAGTTAACAAAAAAGGGACATTCTTTCATGCAAATAAAAGGTATTAAAAATAAAAATCATCACCCCGAATCCTATCTCCCGGAACTTATAAACGCTGATATTCTGAATGAGGTGAAGGCTTTTCACGAATCTTTCTGGGAATATACCAGGAGTGAAATACATCAGCTCGATGCCCTGGCGGGGCATACCGGTCTCGAAAAATTATTTCTCAAGGACGAATCGAGCCGTTTCGGTCTCAACTCCTTTAAGGTGCTCGGCGCCGCCTATGCCGTGGGCAAGGCTCTGGCCGAAGAACTGGGAGAATCCATCGGGAATCTTCCCTTTCCCCTTTTAAAGGAAAGAGTAGCCCGGAAGCTTCCCCATATCAAGCTGGCGGCCACCACCGATGGAAATCATGGCCGGGGAGTCGCCTGGATGGGCCGTCAGCTGGGCCTGCCCGTCTTTATTTTTATGCCCCGGGGAACGACCCAGGCCCGTTTGAACCATATTAAAAAAGAAGGGGCCCAGGCACAGATCGTCGATATGAACTATGATGATACGGTGCGTTATGTGGCGGAAAAAGCCCGGAAAGAGAAATGGCTGGTGATCCAGGATACCGCCTGGGAAGGGTATGAGGATGTCCCTAAGTGGATTATGCAGGGATACGCCACCATCGCCAGGGAATTCCGGGCCGATCTGGGAGAGACCCTGCCTACCCATGTTTTTATTCAGGCCGGTGTCGGAGCGTTTGCCGGGGTGATTGCCGAATCCCTCTATGTGATGTATAAGGAGAAATGTCCCCGGATTGTTGTGGTGGAAGCCGAAGCGGCCGACTGTTTTTATGAAAGCGCACTTAAGGGACACGACGTCACAAGAGGAGGATATCATAATACGATTATGGCGGGACTTGCCTGCGGCGAACAGAATCCCCTGGGAAACCGGATCCTCAAAAAACTGGCCTACGCCTTTGTCAGCACCCCCGACTGGACCTCGGCCAACGGAATGAGAATCCTGGCCAATCCTCTTCCGGGGGATGAGAAGATCATCAGCGGAGAATCGGGAGCGGTTTCCATCGGGGCGATTGAGCGTATTATGACCTGTCCGGAATATTCGGAACTGAAGAATATGCTCGGTCTGGATGAAACGTCCCGCATTCTGGCGTTCAGCACGGAAGGGGACACCGACCCTGAGGTATATCGCAGCGTAGTATGGTATGGCGGTTACAGCGAACCGCAGGAGGAAAAAATATGAAGCAGAACGGCGACGTGGTAGAGATTTGTCAGAAACTTATCGAAGCGAGAAGTTATTCCGGAGAAGAGTCCGAAGTGGCTTCCGTTTTGAAGGATATCATGAAAAACCTGGGTTTTGACCGGGTCGATGTGGACAAGTACGGGAATGTCATCGGTACCTTTGAAGGAAGGGAAGAGGGCCCTGTCCAGCTCTATGACGCCCACATAGACACGGTTCCCGTACCGGACCCGTCAAAATGGACCCATTCTCCCTTTGCCGGAGAGATTGAAGACGGTAAGGTGTACGGGAGGGGCACGTCGGATATGAAGGGGGCTCTGGCATCCATGCTGGTGGCCGCCGCCTCTTATGCCCGGAAAACGGACCGTCGATTCAAAGGGAAAATCTGCGTCGCCGGCGTCTGCCACGAAGAGTGCTTCGAGGGAGTGGCCGCCCGGGAAATCAGCAGAAACTATAAGCCCGATTATGTCGTCATTGGAGAGGCTTCCCATCTTAATCTGAAGCACGGGCAGAGGGGCAGGGCCGAAATCGTCATCGAAACCTTCGGGAAACCCGCCCACAGCGCCAACCCGGAACACGGCATCAATGCGGTTTATCAGATGGCCGAGGTGATTAACGCTGTGAAAGTCATCACTCCCGGTGTCGATGAGAATCTGGGGAAAGGAATCCTTGAATTGGTGGACATCATCTCCTCCCCCTATCCGGGGGCTTCCGTGGTGCCCGATTACTGCCGTACGACCTGGGACAGGAGACTTCTTGTCGGCGAAACCAAAGAGAGCGTACTTGAGCCTCTTCTCGAAGCCATGGAAAAGCTGAAGTCTACCGTTTCCGGGCTGAACGTCAAAGTATCCCTGGCCGCAGAGGAGCTGACCTGTTACACGGGAGAGAAGATCGGCGACGAACGTTTTTTTCCCGGCTGGTTCTACGACAGCAGGGAAACCTTTGTCTCCTCCGTCTTCGACGCTCTGAAGAGCGGGGGGATAGAGAGTCGTCTTACCCATTATGATTTCTGTACCAACGGCAGTCATTATGCCGGCGAGGCAGGGATAAAAACTATCGGCTTCGGACCGTCAGAAGAGTTCCTGGCCCATACCATTGATGAGTACATAGAGATTGACCAGCTGGAAAAGGCGGTGAAGGGCTATGAAATCATCATGGAAACACTTGAACAGATATAAAAAAGGATCCTATAGAATGCAAACGGCCATTATCAACGGGAAAATCGTGGACGGGAAGGGAAATCCCTCATTTTCCGGCGATATTATCATTGAAGGGGACAGAATCGTCCAAATCATCCGGGAAGAAGAGAGAGAGAAGAAGAACATCGCCGCCGAAAGGATCATTGATGCCCGGGGCATGGTCGTGGCGCCCGGATTTATCGATTCCCACAGCCACAGCGATCTCCAGATTCTCCTGAATCCCCTTCTTGAACCGAAAGTCAGGCAGGGGATTACAACGGAAATCCTGGGGCAGGACGGCGTGGCCATGGCCCCCCTTCCCCAAGCCTATATAGAGGACTGGCGCAAAAACATTGGCGGACTGGACGGAGACAGTGATGATTTCGACTGGACCTACGAAAGCGTTTCCGCCTATCTTGAACGGCTCGGAAGCAGTTCCGCCACGAGCAATTCAGCCTATCTCGTTCCCCACGGGAATATCCGTCTGGCCGTTATGGGCTTCTCGGAAGAGAAGGCCGGACCTTCCCAGATAGAGGCCATGTGCGGCGAAGTCCGCAAAGCCATGGAAGCGGGCTGCGTGGGCCTTTCCTCCGGGCTGATTTATATTCCCTGTGCCTACGGTTCCACGGAAGAGCTTATCGCCATGTGCAAGGTCGTCGCCGAATACGATGGAATCTTTGTCGTCCATCAGAGAAGCGAAGCCAACAGCATCTTGCCTTCCATGGATGAAATTATCACCATAGGCAGGGAGAGCGGCGTGAGAATCCACTTCTCCCATATAAAAATCTGCGGCAGGAACAACTGGGACAAGATTGACCGGGTTCTGGGAAAAATAGACCGGGCCGGGGAAGAGGGAATCAAAGTTTCCTTCGATATGTATCCCTATACGGCGGGCAGCACCATGCTGAGCGCCCTTCTGCCTCCCTGGGTTCATGGGGGCGGGACGGCAAAGATGCTGGAACGGCTTAAATCGGAAAGTGAACGGGAAAAAATACGGGCCGCCGTTTCCGAAAAGAACGCTTCCTGGGACAACTTTATCGAATTCGCCGGATATGACGGAATTTATATAACGAGCGTTACCACCGAAGGAAATCAGTACACCGTGGGAAAAAACCTGACGGAAATCGGCGAAATAAGAGAGACGAGTCCCCTGGATGCGGTATTTGATCTTCTGATAGAGGAAGATAACCATGTGGGGATGATCGATTATTACGGCTACGAGAAGCATCTGGAACTTTTCTGCCGCCGGGATGAGATGTCCGTCTGCACCGACGGTTTGATGGGGGGGAAAGCCCATCCCCGCGCCTATGGGGCTTTCCCCCGGGTCATTTCCCAGTTTGTCAGGAAAAAGGGGATCCTCACCCTGGAAGAAGCGGTTAAGCGGATGACCTATAATCCGGCCCGCAATTTCCGTCTTGCCGGAAGAGGATGCCTCGAAGAGAAGGCCTTTGCCGATATTGTCATCTTTGATCCGGACGATTTCCAGGACATCGGGGATTATGTGAATTCCCACCGTTTTCCCTCGGGACTCTTCCATGTGATGGTAAACGGGGAAACCCTCTATGACGGGCAGGACTATTATCCCGAAGGTCAGGGCCGTGTGCTCCTGCGGGAAATGTAATGCTATAATGAAAGAGAAAAAAGACATAAGATAAGGAAAGTATGATGAAATTACACACTACCATAGGCGGAATGGATTTTAAAAACCCCCTTCTGCCCGCATCCGGTCCGCTGGTCGGAGACAAGGAAAAAATGATGGAATTGTACCGCCTGGGAGTCGGCGGAATGGTCAGCAAAACCATCTCTCTGGAAGCGGCCCAGGTCCCCCGGCCCTGTATCAGCTCGGGGAAAAACTTCATAACCAATGCCGAACTCTGGTCGGAATACCCCATGGAGATGTGGAAGGACGAAATTCTTCCCTCCCTCAAGCCGGAACTGGATATTCCCCTCCTGGTCAGTGTGGGCTACACGAAATCGGACATGACAGGACTGATTCCCGCCCTGGAACCTTTCGCCGACGGGTTTGAAGTCTCCACCCACTATGTGGGCAAGGATCTCTCGGTCATCAGGGAAACGGTCAGAACGATCCGGTCTCTCACGGAGAAGCCCTTTTTTATGAAAGTATCCCCCCATATGCCCGATCCGGTGGCCTTCTGCGAAATGGTTATGGAAAACGGCGGGAACGGGATTGTCGCCATCAACTCCCTGGGCCCGGCCATGTCCATCGACTTGAAGAGCCGTTCCGTGGCCATGGGAAACGGACAGGGGGAATCCTGGATGTCCGGTCCGGCCATCAAACCCATCGCCCTCGCTTTCATCTCACGGATTAAAAGGGCCATCCCCGAATGTGAGATCTTCGGTGTGGGGGGGATTGCCTCGGCCGACGACGTCATCGAGTTCCTTCTCGCCGGTGCCAGCGCCGTACAGATGCTGTCGGGCGCCATGCTTTATGGGGTGGATCTTTACCGTAAGATTATTGAAGCTCTCCCGGGAAGGCTGGAGCATTACGGTTTTTCCTCCGTAAAGGATGTTGTCGACACCGATCTGATCATTCCGGAAATCGCCTACAAAAAGCATATGCCCGACATTGACGGGGAGAGGTGTCTGCTCTGCAACCGATGCGTTAAAGTCTGTCCCTACAGAGCATTAAGCCATCAGGACAGGGGGATTGTTCTTGCCGAAGAGAAATGCTTCGGCTGTACTCTCTGCCAGTCGATCTGTCCGGTGAACGCGATAGACTGTAAAGTTTGAAGAAATATTGCGGCAACCCTTTGCCATAAAAAGTGATTAGTGCTATTATACATATTTAATAGCACTAAACAAAAAGGGGAGATGATATGGGGAAATGCCTGGATATGAAATCCACCGCCGCATCTGTCATAAAAACAGATCATTCAGAAAAATGTGACGGTTCCCTGGTGTATCTTAATGACAGAAGGGATGAATATCTCTTCGGCAGGCTTTACCGTTCGGGAGAAGCGGCCGCAGAGATTCTCTCCTATACTCTCCCCGAGCTTCCCGAGGGGTATTATATCATCGGCGCAAAGGATATCCGGGAAAAGAATGTCGTGAAAATCGTCGTGGATGACCAGCCCGTCTTTGCCGATAAACGGGTTACCTATATCGGCGAACCTATTTTCCTGATAGCCGGCAAGGACCGGGAAATCATTCAGAAAATCCACGATTCCATCGTTATCGAATATAAAAAAATCCCCCCCCTGTTCGATTTTGAAAGCCGGTGCGACCGCGGGATCTCCCACATGGTCAGTTATCATCTGGGGGCAAAACGGGAAGACGTCCTGGAGCTGGAAAAGAAGGCCTTCACGGTTAAAACCGAAGAGTTCCGGACCCCTCTTCAGGAGCATGTCTACCTGGAGCCCCAGGCCGTTATGGGCTATATAGACGGGGAGGGCCGTGTTACGGTGGAAGGGAGCATGCAGTGCCCCTACTATGTGAAGAACGCCGTCATGGCTATTCTGGGACTGTCGGAGGAAAGGGTACGCGTCATTCAGACTCCCACGGGGGGAGCCTTCGGAGGCAAGGAGGATTACCCCTCCCTCATCGCCTGCCAGGTCGCCGTCGCCGCTTCGGTTATCGGTAAACCGGTCCTTCTCTCCTTTGACCGTCATGAGGATATGTCCTATACCACCAAGCGTCATCCGTCCCTTGTCCGTTACCGCACATCCCTCGATGAGGGGGGCAGCATCCTGGGCATGAGCATCGAGGTGTTTCTGGACGGGGGAGCCAATGAGGGTCTCAGTTCCGTTGTTCTCCAGCGGGCCCTGATCAACTGTATCGGTGTGTACTCCCTTCCTCTTGTCTATGCCGAGGGACACGTGGTGTTTACCAACAATGTACCCAACGGCGCCTTCCGGGGGTTCGGAGCGCCTCAGACCATTGCCTCCCTGGAAGCCCACATGGCCCATATCGCCCGCGATTTTTCCCGGGATCCCCTGGAATACAAAAAGGCTTATGTCGTTTCCCAGGGTGATAGATCGGTAACGGGAGGCATTTTCCGGGATCCCGTCCTGGTGTCGGAAATGATTAAAGATGTTAAGAGCCGAGTCCGTTACGATGAAAAGAAAAGGGAATTCGCCCTTTTCAACCGGGAGAACCCCCGTTACAGAAAAGGCATCGGGACCTCGCTTTTTCTTCACGGATGCGGATTCACCGGCAGCGGAGAGAGGGACCACATCAAAGCGGTCGTCCGCCTGGAAAAGGATGAACGGGACGAAGTGATCATCAGAATCGCCAATGTCGATATGGGGCAGGGGCTTTTCACCACCATGAGTAAAATCGTCGGGGACACCCTGGGTGTGGATTACAGAACGATCCGCTTTCCCTATCCCGATACACTCTACGCACCCAACTCCGGGCCGACCGTGGCCTCCCGAACCATTATGATCGTGGGAAAAATTCTGGAAAGAGCGGCCCTGCGCCTTAAGGACAACTGGAAGTCCGGAGAGAAGCAGGTCATCATCGAGCACTATGTCCACGATGAATCGGCCCTTCCCTGGGATGAGAAAAGTTTCACCGGCGATGCTTATCCGGCCTACTCCTGGGGGGTTAATATGACCGAGGTGACCGTGGACACCCTGACAGGACATATCGATATAGACCATATCGATGCCTCCTATGATATTGGAAAAGCCATTGACGAACGGATTATCCGCGGGCAGATTGACGGTGGGGTCGCCCAGAGTACAGCCTACGCTTACCTGGAGAATATGGAAAACAGTGAGGGAATCATCCTGCAGAAAAGTATTTCCGATTACGGTCCCCCCACCTCCATGGACGTTTCCCCCATCGAGAGCCATCTTTATGACAACCCCTATAAGGACGGCCCCATGGGAGCCAAGGGAGCCGGCGAGCTGACGTTTATCGGGGGAGCGCCCGCCGTTCAGGGAGCCGTGGAGGATGCCCTGGAAATCCCCCTATACCGTCTGCCCCTGACTCCGGAATACATACTGGACGTTCTCAGCAACCGGGAGGAGAATTAAGATGATATCTTTTATATTGAATAACGAGGCTGTCACCGTTGACAAGCCGGCGGCCACGCCGCTCTTGCAGATTCTGCGCAGTGAATTCGCCTTGATGGGATCAAAGGAGGGGTGCGGTGACGGTGAATGCGGCGCCTGCAGCGTTCTTATCGACAACCGCCTGCATACCAGCTGTATCTATCCCCTGGGCAATGCGTCGGGAAAGAGCATCCTGACGATTGAGGGATTCAGCCATACGGATCAGTTCAAATGTCTCGATGACGCCTTCGCCCGGTGCGGGGCGGTGCAGTGCGGATTCTGCACGCCCGGGATGATACTGGCCTCCCAGGCCCTGCTGGTAAAGAATCCCGATCCTTCCCTCGATGAAGTGAAAGAGGCCCTATCGGGTAACCTCTGCCGCTGCACCGGTTACAATATGATTTTCGAAGCGGTCCTTCTGGCGGCTAAGGAGGGAAAGGGCTTATGGTAGAATACAGACCGGCCTCTCTTCAGGAGGCGCTGAAAATCGCTTCCCAAGAGAAAGTCACCCCCCTGGCGGGAGGAACGGATCTCATGGTCCGGTTCAAGTCTCCCTTCAAGAAAGAGGCGTGTATAGAAAAACCGCTGTTCCTGGGAGAACTGTCTGAAATGAAGGGGATCTGCAGGGAAAAGGGATTTCTCATGATAGGCGCCGGGGAGACGCTGTCCTGCCTCTCCTCCCGTCCGGAGATACCCCCCGTTTTCAGAGAGGCCCTCTCCCAGATTGGGTCGCCGGCCATACGGAATCAGGGGACTTTGGGAGGTAACATCTGCAATGCCTCTCCCGCGGGCGATTCTCTTCCCCTTCTGTATCTGTTTAAAGCCGATATGGTTCTGGTTTCCTCCACCGGGGAACGCATCGTTCCTCTGGCCGATTTTATCACCGGTCCGGGGCGGACCGTCAGGGAAGAGGGGGAACTTCTCTGGAAAATAAGAATAGGGGAGGAGTACCTTTCCGATAAATATTTTTATATTTTCGAAAAGATGGGGAACAGAAAGGCCGATGCCATTTCCAAGGCCTCCTTTGCCCTGAGGCTCTCTCTGGAAAGGGGAAAAATTATTGATATGGACGCGGCTTTCGGAGCCATGGGCCCGAAAGTGACCCTTCTGAACGATGAAATCAGGCAGCTTTTCCTGGGGCGGGACTATCCTCTTTCCGATCTGGACGGATCGGCCCTCAGGGAAAAGCTCTACCGTCTGCTGACACCCATAGACGACCAGAGGTCCACGGCGGATTACAGAAGGCGGGTGGCTCTCAATCTTCTCTCCTTCCATATGACTACGGATCAGAAAAAATAAACAGGCCAGGTGACAATATATGAAAACCATTACATGCAGGATTAACGGAAAACAGATAGAAGCTCAGGTTGAACAGAAAGAGAGGCTCCTCAACTATCTACGGGAGGAACTCGGCCTCATGGGCAGCAAAAACGGCTGCGGAACCGGCCATTGCGGAACCTGTACCGTCATCATTGACGGTCAGGCCAAACGCTCCTGTGCGGTCACCATGGCTTCCTGCGAGGGAAAATCCATCGAAACCATTGAATCCCTCGGTTCGGAGGACAAGCTTCACCCCCTGCAGTACGCCTTTATCGAAGAAGGCGCCGTCCAGTGCGGTTTCTGTACACCGGGGATGATTATGGCATCCAAGGCTCTGCTGGACAGTAATCTTTCCCCCTCAGAAGAGGAGATCCGCCATGCCCTGAGGCATAATATATGCCGCTGTACCGGTTACGAGGCCATCTTCCGGGCCGTGAGAAAAGCGGCGGCCATTATGCGCGGCGAAGAGGCCTATGAGGCGCCCCGTTTTGACCGGGGCAGTTATATCGGTACCAATGTTCCGAAGAAAGACGGTATGGCGAAAGTTCTGGGGGCGCCCATCTTCGCCGACGATCTCAAGGAACGGGATATGCTCTACGGAGTCCCCCTCTTCAGCGAATATGCCCACGCCGAAATTCTCTCCATCCGAACGGAGGAAGCCGCCGCACAGGAGGGTGTGGTAAAAGTCGCCACCTATGAAGACGTGCCGGGAATCAACAAGTTCGGTCTCTTTGTTCCCCAGCAGCCCGTTCTCTGCCGTGACAAGGTGAAATATTTTGGCGATGTGGTCGCCTGCGTCTATGCAAAGACTAAGGAAGCGGCAAGGAAAGCCGCAGCCCTGATCCGTGTTGAATATCGGCCCCTGACTCCCCTTATCGATGCGGAGGAGAACATCAAAGACGGGGCGGAACTCATCCATGAGGGAAGCGAGAATAATATCGTCCACCATGTCAGCGTCCGCAAGGGCGACGTGGAGCAGGGTTTTGCCGAAGCCGATGTGGTCATAGAAAATGTCTACCAGACCCAGGCCGTGGAACATGCCTATCTGGAACCGGAATCCTGCCTGACCAGAATGGAGGAGGGCGTCCTGACCCTTTATTCGGGGAGCCAGGGTTCTTTCGCCTATAAAAAGATGATTCAGGAGAACCTGAACCTCTCCGACGAAAAGGTCCGGGTCGTTTTCATGGCGACCGGAGGCGGATTCGGCGGCAAGGAGGAGCCTACCATTCAGATTCTCGCGTCCCTGGGAACCCTACTTACGGGAAAAACGGTGAAAATGGTCATGACCAGGGAAGAATCCATCAGGATGAGCACCAAGCGGCATCCCATGAAGATATGGATGAAGCACGGCATCACGAAGGACGGTCGCATTACCGCCATGAGTTCCAAAGTGATCGGGGACGCCGGCGCCTACGTCTCTCAGACTAATCCGGTCATTTTCCGTTCCGCCGTCACCGCCTCCGGCCCCTATCGGGTGGACAGGGTGAAAGCCGATTCCTACGGCGTCTATACCCATAAGAATCCCCACGGGGCCTTCCGGGGATTCGGAAGCACCCAGGCGAGTTTTGCCTGTGAGAGCCAGATGGACCAGCTGGCCGCCGCCATCGGTATGGATCCCTATACGCTGCGTGAAATCAACGGTTTCGCCCGGGGGGGGGAGACTAGTACGGGGCAGCTCCTTAAAGACGGGGTGGGGTACCTGGATACCCTGAAGGATGCCCATCGGGGACTTCTGAAAATGAAGGAGGAATTTACTCCTCTGGATCGGCCGGAACATATCAAGCTGGGATTCGGTATAGCCAGCGCCTATAAAAACGTGGGCATCGGTACGGGGCTGGCGGACAAGGCGGGAGCCTATGTGGAGATTACAGACAAGGGCCGCATACTCGTGAGCATCGGAGCGACCGATATGGGGCAGGGCGTGGATACACTCTGCGCCCAGATTGCCGGAAGCGTCCTTGACGTGCCCTATGGCCTGATAGACGTTATCGCCTGCGATACCCTGACCTGTCCCGACGGAGGTATGACCACCGCCTCAAGGCAGACCTATGTCACGGGAAATGCGGTGAAGGAAGCCGCCATGATGCTCAGGGATAACCTCTCTCCCTACCTTAAGAAACTGGATTCCGTTGGAACGGAAGATCTGGTCCGGATCTACGATCAGGCGGGGAAAGACGGAATCAAACGGAAAATAGAACACGATTATTACCCCCCGAAGACCTACGCCCACAGAAGCGATGCGAACGTTAAGGAAGGGGAGGACCGTTCCACCTACGACATCCATTACTCCTACTGCTTCGCTTCGGCGGCCGTAGCCCTGGAAGTGAACAAGATGACGGGAGAAGTGAAAGTACTCAAGGTCTATGCCTCCCAGGACGTGGGCAAAGCGATAAATCCCAAGAACGTCATTGGCCAGATTGAGGGCGCCGTTGCCATGGGTGTCGGCCTGGGGCTGAGTGAGGAATTTGTGGTGGACGGCGAGAAAATCCACAATAAAAACCTCCGTTCCCTGGGGCTGCTGACAAGCGTGACCATGCCGCCCGTGGTGGCAAGTTACGTGGAGGAGCCCCAGCTGGAAGGTCCCTTCGGTGCCAAAGGCATGGGGGAAGTCGGACTGAATCCCGTGGCTCCTGCCATAGCCAACGCCATTGACGACGCCATCGGCATACGGTTCACGCACCTTCCGATAAAACCGGAGAAAATATTACAGGCCCTGAACGGTTGATAACCGGAAGGCAGACAGGATAAGGACAATGCTGGGAAAAAAGATCAAAGAAAAGAGAATGGAACTCGGAATGAGCCAGAGACAGCTGGCGGAAATGACCGATCTGACGCCGGGCTTTCTCAGCCAGATTGAAAGGGATCTGGCCGAGCCCTCCATCACGTCACTGCGGAAAATCGCGAAAGCCCTGAATGTGGCGGTTTTCTACTTTCTCATGAATGACGACGAAAAGAAGATCGTGGTGAAGAAAGACGAGAGGCAGAAACTGAATTTCCATAACTCCCACATGACCTATGAGCTGCTTTCCCCCGATCTTAACCGGCAGATGGAAATGTTCATGGGCGAACTTGAACCGGGCGCCATGACCTGTGAGGAGCCCCTGACCCATCCCGGCGAAGAGGTAACCCACGTATTGCAGGGAGAGATGTGGATCAAGGTGGGGGATGACGAATATTCCCTGGAACAGGGGGATACCATCTATTACCAGGGGAATATCCCCCATCAGATAAAGAATACCGGTTCCGGCATGATGGTCTTTATCTCAACCATCACCCCTCCCTTATTCTAGGGCAGACAGGCCGCTGCCCCTATTAACAAGAAGTCATTTAATAGCAATATAAAAGGAGAAAGTATTATGACTAAAACTCAACAGAACGGAGGGGATCTGATCTTCAGACTGGAAGACCGGCCCTCCGCAGGAAAGGCGTTTTTTGCCTCTCTGCAGCATCTGATGGCTATCTTCATCGGAATTGTCACCCCCGCCATCGTTATTTCCGGCGCCCTGGGATTCAGTACGGAAACCTCTTCCTATCTGATCAGCATGTCCCTCTTCGTCTCCGGCGTGGCCACCTTTATCCAGTGCCGCAAGTTCGGCATCGTCGGATCGGGACTTCTGAGCATTCAGGGAACAAGTTTCACCTTCCTGTCCCTCTGCATCAGCATCGGTTTTTCCGTGAAGGGAGCCGGCGGATCGGAAAGGGAAATCCTGGCGGCCATATTCGGCACCTGTCTCATCGCTTCCCCCGTGGAGATGATATTCAGCCGCTTTATCCCCATGCTCAAGAAAATCATCACCCCCCTTGTCAGCGGTATCGTGGTAACCCTTATCGGTATGTCCCTGATCAAAGTGGGCCTGACCGATGTGGGCGGCGGCAGCTGGCTTCTTTCCAACAAGCCGGAACTCTTCGCCAGTCCCCGCAACCTGATGCTGGCCGGTATCGTTCTTGTCGTGGTGATTCTTTTCAACCGGAGCCGGAACAAGTGGCTTCGCATGGGAGCCATCGTTTTCGGTCTGGTGGCCGGTTACGCGGTGGCCGCTTTCCTCGGCCAGGTCAACTTCGGCAACATATCCAGCCTCAAAATCGTGGCCCTTCCCATCCCCTTCCGCTTCGGACTGGCCGTCAGCTGGCCCCATGTCATCCCCATGGCCCTTCTGTTCCTCGTGACCACCGTGGAATCCATGGGAGACCTGACGGCTACCTCCATGATCTCCGGCGAACCGGTGGAAGGCGACGTGTACATGAAACGCATTTCCGGCGGCATTCTGGGTGACGGTATCAATTCCGCCCTCGCCGCGATATTCAACACCTTCCCCAACACGACATTCAGCCAGAACAACGGCGTCATCCAGATGACCGGTGTCGCCAGCCGCTACGTGGGCTACTGGATCTCCGGCCTGCTCGTTATTTTCGGCCTGTTCCCCATCGTGGGCGGACTCTTCTCCATTATTCCCAACTCCGTTCTCGGAGGGGCCACCATTATCATGTTCGGTACGGTGGCGGCTTCGGGTATCAGAATCATTGCCACCAGCATCATCGACAGAAGAGGTGTCCTTATCATGGCCCTCTCCTTTTCCATGGGACTGGGAGTGGTATTCGTTCCCGAGATTCTGCAGGCTCTGCCTCCCTTCTTCAAGGGCGTTCTCGGTTCCGCCATCACTACCGGCGGTCTGACGGCTATTCTTTTGAACATCGTGCTTCCCCGCAGTTTTCATGAACAGCCCGTGGACGAACCCATGAAGGACATGATCTGATTCTGACGGCGCCGTTCCTATAAAAGAGGCTGTCCCATAAGTCATGGGGCAGCCTTTTTCTGGGGAAAACTTTGTGCTGATTGCCCTCAGAATGGCCTGGCATGGTGAAGTCTGTGTTTCCATACACAGACCGTTTCTGAAGAAAACCTGCCGGGGCAATTCACCCCGGCATGATCATTAAACTAAAGGCTTATTCAGCGTCAGTATCATCAGCCCAACTGTCCCAAGGGTGATGAGATTTGGTTAAGGCACAGGTTTCCCCACTGAAGTGGTCATGGACAATATCTTCTGCCACTTTACCGCCCCAGGAAGAGAGGTCCTGATTGAAGACCCACGCAGCATTGAACATGTAATCCATATTCGTGACCTTCCTGACATCCCACTCTGAAATATCCTGATTGAAGGAATGGGCAGACCGGAACATCCATGGCATTGCAGTGACGTTACTGACATCCCAGCCGGAAATATCCTGATTGAAGGCTCGTGCATAATAGAACATATAACTCATATCAGTGACACTGCTGACATCCCAGCCTGAAATATCCTGATTAAACATCCCGCAGTAATAGAACATTCCGTACATTGTTGTGATACTGCTGACATCCCAATGGGAAATATCCTGATTTAAGGCTCGTGCCTCATTGAACATATCACTCATATTAGTAACATTGCTGACATCCCACCGGGAAATATCCTGATTGAAATTCCATGCTATGCTATGGTTTGAATCATAAATGTCCTTAAACAGATTTGACATGTCTGTAATGCCCGAAGTATCCACATGGGTGACATCTTTTTCTGCCAGAATCATGGTTTTCAGTTCATCTTTAGTGACGGTTATGAGCACACAGACCGTATAGGTCCGGCTGCTGCCGTCTTCTGCGGTCACCGTGTAAGTCACATCACCCGTAAAGTCGTTAGGGGTCGAGGCCGAGGTCTGTGCGGTACCATTTACACTGACCGTATCACCGGTGGTAGAGAACGTGGGGATAAGAGTCGTCACATCAGTGCCGTAAGGCACTATTACTTTAATGTAGCTCTGGTCTTCGGTAATGACGCCGGTGACATCAGCCGTGAGGGAGCTGTTCAGGGCCGAAGTGAAACCGAAAGCGGTGATGGCTTTATAGGGTGTGGGCTCAAAAGTAATCGATACAGTATAGTCTGCCGTTGAACCGTCCTCTGCTGTGACGGTGTAGGTGACAGCATGGGAAAAGTCGTTGGACGAAACACCGGAAGTCTGGACAGTATCTCCCACAGAAACCGAAACTCCGGTGGTTGAGAAAGTGGGTACCAGATTTGTCAGAACGGTTTCGCTCAACGAGAAAGGCAGGACGGCTGTAATGGTCCGGTTATTTTCCGAAACCGTGGCGGTGATGTCTTGTTTAAGGGAGCTGTTCGAGCTGGAGGTTAAACTGAAGGAGGTGATTTCTTTGGCTGAGTTAAGAGCCTGAGTCACTGTAACGGTGTATTCCGCTGTGGAACCATCCGCAGCCGTAACTGTGTAGACCACACTGCCGGAAAAGTCGTTGGCGGTGGTTCCGGAAGTCTGGACGGTACCGACTATCGAAAGGGAAACTCCGGAGGTGGTGAAGGTGGCAACCAGTGCCGTAAGGTCGGTGCCGTAGGGCACGGTCGCGGTAAGAACGGTTCCTGAAATAGTGGCTATAATGTCCGTGGACAAGGCTGTGTTTGTATCAGCGGTAAAAGAAAAGGCTGTGATGCTTTTTTCCCTTGATTTTACTTCATCTGCTGTATCCAGAAGATTACAGCCCGTGAGGAACAGTGCCAGAACGGCCACTGCCATTAATGCTTTCATGGAAAAGAAACCCTTACACATAGGATCTCCTTAAGCGGGAATGTTTTCTGGAGAGATTTATAGCAGAGTGGAGAAAAGAAATCGTCCGGGTTTATCATTTGGGACGTTTTTTTATTGACGGGTCAGCAGTACGCAGCTTTCTATATGGCCTGTCCAGGGGAACATGTCCACCGGCTGAATCTCCCGCACTCCGTAACCCTCTTTCCCGAACCTTTCCAGGTCGACGGCCAGACTCTCGGGGCCGCAGGAAATATACACCACTTTTTCCGGCTTGAGCTTTCCCACGGAAGAGATGAACGCCTGGGACGATCCGCTCCGGGGAGGATCCAGAAAAACCACATCCAGGGTCTCTCCCTCCCGGGCCATTTCCGTGATGAACTTTCCCGCATCCCCCTTGAAAAAACGGGCGTTGGAAATCTCGTTTCTTCTGGCGTTCTGCACGGCGTTCTGCACGGCGTCACCGTTCAGTTCCACGCCGATAACCGACCGTGCTTCCCGGCTGGCGATGAGACCGATGGTCCCTATGCCCGAATAGGCGTCGAGCACCGTTTCTTTTCCGGTCAGGCCGGCCATTTCGATAGCCTTTTTATAGAGCTTTTCGGTCTGTACCGGATTTATCTGATAGAAAGATCCGGGGGATATCTGAAACTTCATTCCGCATAGGGTATCCACGATAAAACCTTTGCCGTAAAGAATGATATCCCGCTGGCCCAGAACCATGGTGGTGTCCTCGTCATTGATATTCTGGACAATGGTGGTAATTTCCGGATGCTTCTCCCTCAGAACACGGATATAGTTTTTCTTCCCCGGGAAGAGGGGAGAGGTAACCACAAGGACCACCATGATCTGACCGCTCTGAAATCCCACTTTTATCAGGACATGGCGGAGAAATCCCTGTCCCGTCTTCTCGTTATAGGCGGTCATCTTGAAGGATTTCATCAGGGATTTGATCGTCATCACGATACTGTCGGCCCGCTCATCCTGAATCAGGCAGCGGTCAATGGGGACCAGCCGGTGGCTGTGCTCCGCGTATAATCCGTTTTTCACGCCCTTCCGGGGATCGAAGAGAAAGGTGGAATGGGACTTGTTCCGGTATCCCCAGGGCTCGTCCATTCCCAGAATCGGGTTGATCCTGCCGAATTTTCCGAGGAGTTTACCCAGCATCTCCTCCTTGAAACGCAGGGTTTCCCCGTAGCTGCGGTCCTGCAGCTGGCAGCCCCCGCACTGGGCAAAGTGAGGACAGGGTGTTTTATCCGATTTATTTCCGCCGCTGCGGTAACTGGTAGGTTTTGTTCTTTTCATATGAATTACGCTATATTTCCTGCTCAATCTATCATCTATAGGGCTCAGAGTTCAAGGTCCACCGACTGGTCGCCGGGGGCCCCGTCATCCAGAATGGAGTCTAGATAGGCGTAAAGGAAAGGGTGGGGGTCCTTCCGAAAAAGGTTCAGCCCCTCTTCTCTGAAATCCTCCCGGCTCTCCCGGCCGGAGAAAAAGTTAAGATTCGCCAGACTGAGGATCCGGGACATTTCATCGATCTCATCCTGTGAATAGGAACTCTCCTCCAGGGCCTTTCTTACCATGCTGTCCGAAGTGCCGATAAAGAAATCCCTTAAGGCCCGGGACTGTTTTTCACTGAAAAGAGTCCCCTCATCGGCGAGGCTCACAGCCCTGTAGTTCCACCGATCATTTTCCCGGGAAATGACTCCGTAATTGTGGGGATAAACGGAGAGGGAATTGGTCGTGATATCCACGATTTTCCCGCCGGGAACAGTCTCTTCCATGATATCCTGAATATGAATATGTCCCGTGAGTATGGTATAGACGTGAAGGGACGAGAAGAAATCAACAAGCGCCCTGTTGTCGTCTATGGTAAAACCGTCGCTGACCATGATATTGTGTTCCAAGAGGGGGTGGTGCATGGCTGCCATCATCTCTTTACCCTCAGCCTTTCCTTCCCGCACCGTCTGTTCAATCCACGCCCGTGTTTCCTGTGAAATAACGCCGTTGCTCACGGGAAAATCATAGGTGAGATTGTTTTCATAGCGGCAGGTATCCAGCATGAGAATCTGAATTCCTTCCACAGGCTCAATCAGATAACTGAGGGAATTTTCATCTCGGGAAAGGGCTTCTCCGTATCCGAAGTCACCGTAGAAGGAGGTAAATTCATCGGGTGTCACCGACTCAACCCTGCCGATCCTCTTTTCGGTGATTTTTCTCGCCCAGGGATTCAGAATATCGTGGTTTCCCGGAATGACATAAACTTCGGTCCCCAGAGATTCTATTTTTTTGAAAAAATCAGCCAGTTCAAGGTGACTCAGTTTCTCTCCGTTAAAGGTAAGGTCCCCCGTTACCAGAAGAGCGACGGGCCTCCCGCCTTTGACCTTTTTGTAGAAGGCCGAAAGAATCCTGTCTATCTGAAGGGTATTTTTTCCATCCCCCTCCTCAATCATCCGGGTAAAGATTTCCCCCCTGTCCCGCAGTTTCCCCGAAAGGAAATGGACGTCGGTAATGACCCAGATTTCCCGGGAAACCTGAATTTCTTTACTATTCCAGCCCTTTGAACAACCGGTCATGGAAAGAGACAATGAGATGAGAAGAGAAAGAAGTAAGATGGGAAAAGCCTGTTTTTTCATGGGAAGATCATATAATACACCGGCAGGGCCGGGCAATAACACAGCCTATCGGAATTATGCTTTTAGCAGGGGTTTTATCTGATTTATGTAGAAGGACGATCTTTCCAGTTCCAGAGTAATGAAGTGGACATCGGCAATTTCCGCGGATTTTGAATGGTCGATGAGACGGGCATTCAGCGTGATGACCCCGTCGGAAGTGCTTATCTCTGCCTGTAAATCATTCGAATCGAGCAAAGGCTGCAGGACGGGCAGATCGACGTATATCATGATTCTGTTGACAGAGGAACTCATAATACGGCCGGTCACTTTTTCCCCCGTGGAAAGGGAGAGCTGGAGATGTTTGGAAAAACCGATTTCCGCCAGATCCCGATAGGGATATTTTTTATTCGCGTAAAGGGGCGATTCATAAATTTCCGCCGATTTCATCTCCCATAGAAAATAATATTCAATAAGTTGCAGGTAATCCTGGGGGGCATACTGATAGCTCAGCGTGATGAGGCATTGGTTATGCCTTTTATTCAATTCCTGAAATTCCTCAATCTTCGCCCTGAAAAAAAGGGGAATCGGTTTGTCGTATTCGGGGTTGAAAATTTCCAGATGAAAGGTGATGCTGGAAAACTCTTCGCCTTGCAGAAATTCCTGTTCTTTCCTGCTGAGTATCAGCAGAACTTTGCATCCCTTATCTGAAATCCGGCAGGGAACGCAGGAAAGTTTGATCTGGTCCAGACGGAGAATACAGCGGCTTCTGTTTATACCGAGGATTTTCAATATATAGGGATTAATGGTGATAGATCTTTCCCCGAAGATCTGGGGCATTTTTTTTGTACTGTATTTCTCCATGGTTCTATTGTAAACTTTTGCAGGGTAAAATCAATAAGACCTTCTCTTTTCCTTTGTAAAAAAAATCAGTTTTAAAGGGGGGGAGGGGTGGCTAACCTATGGAATAACGGTTCCTGCCGCTGTTCTTGCTTTGATAAAGAAGGGAATCGATTCTTGTAAAAAGAGACTCTTCGCCGTCATCCCTTTTCATAAGGGTAATGCCGAAGGACGCCGTCACGCTGACCTTATCCTCCCCGGCCAATAGGAATGACTCCCCGATCATGATGAGGACTCTGTCAAATACGGCGCGAATCTGCTGCTCTTCTGACACACCGGGGAGCAGCAGCATGAACTCTTCTCCTCCCCAGCGGCAGACAATATCCTCGTCTCTGAGAGCCTTAACCAGTGTTCCCGCCGTCATTTTAAGAATCCGGTCGCCGAATTCATGGCCGTAGGTATCGTTGATATGTTTGAAATGGTCCAGGTCACAGATGGCCGCTGCAAAGGGAATTTGTTTATTTCGGTAATCATCCAGAAAATGTTCCAGCTCTTTGTCGCAGTAACGCCGGTTTCCCACCCTTGTCAGGGTATCCTTATACAGCTCTTCATGGAGAAGGTCGATTTTCCGGCGGGCCATTCTGATTTCCGAAGTATCGGTGAAAAGTTCCAGTACCCCTTCCAGTTTACCCGAATCATAGGACCAGGGAACCCCATGCACTTTCACGGGAATACGGTAGCCTTCCTTATGGTGGAGAAAGACACAGGCTGTCTGCTCCTCCTTTGTATTCATTACATCCATGAGGGGACAGCGTTCACCGCAGAGAAGATGTCCCTCCCGGTCCACATGGTTAAGAATGTTGTCGGAACACGTCCGGCCCAGAACATCTTCTGCGGAGAAACCGGTTATTCTCTCGGCACTGCGGTTCCAGAAAATGATTTTCCGTTCCAGGTCTATCAGGTACGCGCCCTCTTCCAGATTGTTGAGAATCCTCATCATAAAACCGGAGAAAACTTTCTTCGCCATAATTTCCATTCCCCTTCAAAGAGCAATCAGGCAAAAATATCGATCTTCCCCCGGGACTGTTCCTGAATCAGCTGCTCCTGAGCTTTGCTTGCCAGACGATAGGCCTGTGCGGCCGTTCTCATATCCCCTCCCGAAGGGCTGGCTGCGGCATTGGCCGCACTGATAATCGTGCGGGCCTTACTGAGCGTGGCCGCCGGGTCACCGGGAATCTCGGACAGGTCGACGGCGATTTTTCCCCCGACGGCAATGGTCTCCCCGCCGGGACCTTTCATGGTATTATAAAGAATTCCCGAATCGGCCGCCGAACCGAGGGCTGCCATATGGGCGTTTTCATGCCTCCGGACTTCCCCGTTTCTCTCAAGGGCTTCCCGGGAAATCTCCACATCATAATCCCTGTCGGAAAGGGAGAATCCTTCTATTGCTCCGGATGAGCCCGTATCGGACGTTTTTTCCGCAGAAACGACGAGAACCTGTTCTCTCTGGCCTTTCCCGGCTCCGAGGGCGGGAGAAGGGGAGGAATAGTTACCGGAAAAATTATATACGACACGCATAGAGTAGTTTAACTATAATGTAAAAAGAAAGAGAAGAAAAGCAATTTTTATAAAAGATGATTTTCTGATGTCTGGTCCTGTATCATCAGGCTGTATTTGTAAAAAAAATCTTAAATATTCTTTACAATTACATATTTTTCTATATAAATATTATTATGCCTTATATATGTAAAAAAATGATTTTCCTTTCCTGCTTTTTTATTCTGATGAATCAGATTTACTCCATTTCTCAAATTGATTCGGAAGACAGTAATTTCAGTACTTTGACTGCCATGAACGATGAGGAGTGGAATTCCCTTATACCCGAAGAAGTGCATTTGTTGTATCAGAACGGTTTGACAGAAGATCCCCCCTTTCGCACAAGCCAGTTTTTTACCGTGGATTTGATAAATACCGATTTGTCATCCCGTCTGATCCTGGAATTTCAGCCCCAGGTGGAATGGCTTTCCCTTTACTACTATTCACCGTCCTCCCATAGGTGGGTGGAAGAGATTTCCGGCGATCAGATAGCCATGAATCATAGGTCGATGCCCTACATCTCCGTAATAATTCCCGTGGAGACAGAAAAAAGAGAAGATCTCCCCCTATACATATGCGTCAGGGACTTTCAGGAGAAACATGTTAAAATAAGAGTGTTAACTCCCCGGATTTTTTTACTGAACATAGGCCGTCACAATGCCTTCTATTATTTTGCCTACAGTTTCATTCTCATTATAGCTCTCTATCATCTTTTCCTTTATTTCACCGGTAAAAAGAGGTTCTTTCTTTACTACGCCTTAATTATGATATGTCTGGTCATGACCCGGATGGGAAAAAACAGAGACTTAACTTATCTCTTTCTCCGGGATTCACCCTACGGGTATTTTGTCTATATCTTTTTTACTTCCCTCATTGTTATTTTCAGTCTGCTTTTCCTAAAATCCTATTTCAGTCTGTCATGGAAGAGCAGGGAAGGGAAAATCATGGCCATAATGGCTCTCCTTTTCGCCGCGGCCGCCTCCTTTTCCCTTGTAAATCCCGCCCCTTTCCTGGGGCGGATCATCAATCTGATGATTCTCCCCGTTCTCCTATTCTGCCTCTTTCTGATCATTCGGGAAAGTGTAGAAAAAAAACTGTCCTCCCGCCTCTTTCTCTTAAGTTTTATTCCCCTGATTGGCGGAGCCATACTGGAGAATCTCTTTATGTATCTTGACGCCTTACCCATGTACAGGCAGGGTGCCATCACCCTGACGGGTACTGTAATCCATACGATAATGATGAGCTACAGTCTGGCAAAACAGCAGTCCGATCTGGACAGGCTTTATGAAGATCTGCGATATTCCTTTAACAATAAGCTGGATTATCATGTGAGGGAACGAACCCGTGAATTGGAAAAAAGCGCAACCCATGACGGCCTGACAGGCTTATATAATCGTATCAGTCTGGAAAGAACAATTAAGGATTTGGAAAAGAACGCCGTCGGTAAGCTGGGAATTCTCTTTGCCGATCTTGATAATTTCAAATATTACAATGATGTCTTCGGGCATGATGCGGGGGACCGTATTCTTGTGAAGGTTGCCGTCCATATCAGGAATCAGTTTCGCCAGCAGGATATGATTTTCCGATTCGGCGGGGATGAATTTCTCATATTGATGCCCGATACAGACTTAGTGCAGGGCGAGAAATTAAGCACCCGTCTCCATCGGGCGTTTCAGGATCTCATAGAAGAGATTCATAATGAACTGGATGAAGCCGAAGGCTGTCTGGGGATTTCCATGGGGCTGGCATGCTGGCAGCCGGGAACCTCGCTCAGGGAATCGATTTCCCTGGCAGATCAGAAGCTTCTCTCCGCCAAGGCTGAAGGTAAAAACCGGCTTATGATACATGGGTAAGAAGATACACCCCATGCTCGCGGTTAAACCGCATCTTTAATGATTCTCTTCACATGGCGCCTCGGTTCCTTCATCCGGGCAAAGAAGAAGAGGGAACAGAGAGAGCACACCAGGCAAATGAGAAAAACAGGTCTGTAGCCCCATGTTCTGGCCATCATGGCAAAGACAATGATCAGAAGGGAAGCTCCCCCGACAAATAAACCCACAAGACCCATATAAACGGGGATCTCATGCTCTTCACCGAATTCCATGGGCAGCGCCTGGGTGCTCACGCTCTGAATGCACAATACCAGCGCTCCCAGGATGATCGTGGACAGGGAGATCATATAGCTATCAGAAAAGACGATGACCCCCGTGCTCACCACCAGGGCGGCGGCGGCGATATAGTGGTTGAAGAGATGTCCCTTTTTGTCGGCGATCAGTCCCAGAAGGGGATTGGCCACGAGAAAAGTCGCCGCCGTGAGAACCGTGAATAACCCTACCGTGCTCCCGGGAAGATCATATTTCTTCATGATATAAACGGCATAGTAGTTAATGGAAGCGTAGGCCAGGGTATAGAAAACCCGCCCGATGATATAACGGCGCAGATTCTTATTTTCCCGGAGCAGGAGAACAAGACTCCGGCAGAAATCCTTACGGTTCTGCAGCCGGGGATCCTTCACCTCTTTGCCGTCCGGTTCAATCATATAGTGAAAGACGGGTAGATAAATCATCAGGATGGCGAAACCGATGAGCATCAGGACAGCGTAATTCCGGGGGGAGGGAACCGTTTCCAGGAGAAGTTTTATCGAGGCGCCGCAGAAAAAGCCGATGAGGTAACTTAAAAGATTCCTCAGGGCAAATAGTCGCCCCCTCATGGTCACGGGAATAGTCTTCGCCGTGTAGTACAGATAGGAAGGAAGAGACATCCCTGAACCCAGATTAACAAGGAATACGGCTATCAGCAGGGAGGCCACCGCCATGCGGGGATACTGTCCGGCCCAGATGAAGCATAGCAGGCCGGAAAGTCCCCAGGGGATCCTCTGGATAAGCCCTATCTGCACAAGCCAGGGCTTCTGCCTGACAAAGCCCTGAATCCGCCGGGCGACGAAAATGGAAGGAAAAAAGGCTCCGATATTTTTTAACGCCGGGATAAGGGATATCCAGAAGGAGGAAGCTCCCAGTTCATCCATATAGACGGGAATGATATTTTCCTGGGACAGAAAAAACATTCCCAGAAAGAAGGTAATTCCATCGACTGCATTCAAGGCAAAATTACGTTTTACATGTGATTTTTCTTCCATGATCTTCATGTACTCCTATGTATCGAAGGACGATTATAGAGTATTTCCCCCTCTTAGAACAGCTCATTGCGCTCTCTAGGCCGACAGTCCCTGCAGATTTATCCGCCCCCAGAAGTTCAAAATCAGTTGCCCGGCCTGCCGGTTCGATATATAATGGGCCATGACATATTTTTTCTTGTTTCTGACGACATCTATCTGGGGTAGTTTATATGTCGTGACCAAAATAGCCCTGGAAGAGATTCCCCCGGTAACTCTTCTTTTTTTCCGTTATATCATCGCTTCCCTGACACTGTTTACAACCATCAAAGTCTCCGGAAAAAATCTGAAAATATCTCCCTCCGATATTCCCCGGATCCTATTTATCGGTGTAATCGGCTGTTTTGTCGGGGTCGGGCTTCAGATATGGGGAACAAAATTCTGCGGATCCTCACTGGCGTCCCTGGTGAATAGCTTGAATCCCGTCTTCATCAGCTTGTTCGCCTCCCTCTATTTGTCTGAGAAAATTACCCTCAGAAAAATGATTTCCATAGCCATGGGTCTGACCGGAGTCTACCTGATTGTGTTCAATCAGAAAAATTTCGAGATCAAAGTGGGGGTGATTTTCTCCCTCCTTTCCATTCTCTCCTGGTCGGCTTCGTCGGTGGCCACGAAAAAACTGACCGAAAAGAAAGACTCCATGGTCGTAACGGCCTGGGGAATCTGGGTTGCCACACTGTTCTGTTTTCCCGCCAGTCTCATTGAGCTGAATATTACCCGGGGATATACCCTGTTTTCCCCGTCATCCCTGGGGTGCGTGCTTTATCTCGGAACCATAGGCACCGCTCTGCCCAATATTCTGTGGAACAGAAGCCTCTCCCGGATTGACGCCAGTATCTGTTCCCTTTTTTATCCGGTGCAGCCCCTGGTCTCTATTTTTCTGGGGATCCTGATTTTTAAAGAGAGTGTAAGCACCCAGTTCCTGCTGGGCACCCTGATTATCATCTCCGGTCTGTTTATCGGCCTGACAAAGAAAAAAATGCAGCTGGTAAAAAGTCCACTTTGACTGAATGGTCTGATCATAAAAAAGAGACTTTTTACCCGAAGAGACGTTTTTTTTATGATATAATACACATGGATATGGCTAAACAGCTACGCTATTTCACAAAACTTTTTATTGCCTTCCTGCTCACAGGTATCATTCCCGTGGCCCTGATGAGTACGGTCTTCGCCTTTCTATCGGGAAATATCATGAAGGGCTCCTATAAACAGCAGGCGCAGATTTCGATTAAAAGGATCAGCGAAGATCTCGACGAACAGCTGGAACGGCTCAGGCATACGGTCTATCAGCTGAGCGCGGACAGACTCATACTTGATTCGGTGGAAGGAGACAGAAGCCCGGACAAACCGGAACTTCTTCTGCTGTATCAGAAAATGTACCAGTCCCTTACCGGACATATCGACCACGCGTCCCTTCATATCATCAGCCTCACATCCTTTCCCTCCATTTCGACACAGCAAATTCCCGATTCCTACCGGGGGGCCGGCAGTGAAGCGGCGGGGGGACTTTTTGATCAGGCCAGATCCCGTCCGGAGAAAACCTTCGCCCGGTTCAACAGTCTGATTAACAGTCGGGGCGATGCGGTGATGATGACCTTCTGCAAAGCCCTGACTGGATCTTCCGGCCGTCTGATCGGCTTCATTGTCCTGGATATCAATAAGAAATATCTGGCGGAAGCGGCGGAAAGGGCCAACGGGGAGTTTTTTTCCCAGATCCTTTTCGTGGATCCCCTCAACAATCTGATGGTGGATCTGAATCATGACCAGAACGACGGAAATTTCAGTAGCATGCCCGACCTGGCGTTTATTCCCCTGGATAATCCCGGTTTCGTGACCAGAGAGAACAGGATGATTGTCCACCATCCCCTGGAGATTTCCCCCTTTCAGATAGCCGGCTCCGTTCCCATGAGTGTCGTCATGTCCAATCTCGCCTATCTGATCAGGATCACGCTCTGGATTTTCCTTCTCTGCCTGATCCTGGCGGTGACCCTGGCCTACCTGATCTCCCGCTCCATCTCCCGCCCGGTTCACAGCCTTTCCCTTGCGATGGAAAGTGTTGAATCGGGCGATCTGACGGTGAGGATGGTTCCGGACCGGGGTGACGAGATCGGAATTCTCTACAGAAGATTCAATATGATGACCAGCCGGATCGAAAGCCTTGTCCGCGAGACAAAGGATGAGCAGGAACAGTTGCGAATCGCCGAAAGGAGAGCTCTTCAGGCCCAGATAAATCCCCATTTTCTCTATAATACGCTCAATACCATCAAATCCCTCGCCAAGCTGAATGAAGCGGAGCAGGTCACGAAAATCGTCACCGAATTCAGCCGCCTCCTGAGGCACAGCATTGACAGCAAGGCCGATACGGTCACCATAAGGGAGAGCTTTGAACTGGTGGAGAGCTATCTGGTCATTCAGAAAATCCGATACGGCGGCAGGCTCAGCTACAGCGTCCGATGCGAACCGGAAATTCTTTCCTTTCCCATCCCCAAACTTATCGTCCAGCCCCTGGTGGAAAATGCGGTGGTTCACGGGATCGAGAAGAAAATCGCCCCCGGCAGGATCGATGTATCGGCCTGGAAGGAGGGGGAGCAGATCTTTATAGAAATCCTCGATGACGGACCCGGCCTTGAGCGGGAAATGGCGGATAGGGACCATGGGGAGAATTGCGGGGTCGGTTTGGATAATGTGTCCCGAAGACTCATGCTTACCTACGGGGAGAAGAGCCGGTTCACCATGGAAGAGAGGGAAAATACCGGAGGGACGAGGGTTATTCTCTCCATTCCTCTGACGGAATTTATCAAGGAAGGAGTCGCTCCGTGATCAAAACGGTTCTTGTGGAGGATGAAGAGACGGTACGTCGGGAAATCTCCCTGACAACCCCCTGGCATGATCTGGGCTGCCTGCTTATCGGGGAAGCCGCCAATGGCATAGACGGCCTTGAATTGATCATGAAGGTCAGGCCTGATCTGATTATAACCGATATTCGCATGCCCGGCCTTGACGGTCTTGCCATGCTGGAGGAGGTGGAGGAGCTGCTGGGCGACGAAAAACCCAAGGCCATCCTTCTCACGGGCCATTCGGATTTCGAGTACGCCCGCAAAGGGATTCGTCTGGGAGTCTGTGAATACCTTCTGAAACCCATTGACGATGATGAATTCCACAGTCTTCTCAAAAATATAGCCGATGAACTGAATTCGGAGAGCACGGGTCCCCTTGAAGGGAGCCCCATTCTGCTGGATTTCAAAGAGTATGACATGAATTCCGCCGGGGACAGTAAGGATTATTACGTGCGGAAAGCCGTGAATATTATCGGGGAGAATTACAGCCGTGACGTCTCTATGGCCGATGTGGCCGAGCAGATGAGAATTACTCAGGGGTATCTCTCCCGTGTTTTCAAAGAAAGGACCGGTTATACCTTTCTGGAATATCTCACCCTTTTCAGACTGAGGAAGGCGTTGGAACTTCTTCGCGACCGCTCTCTCCTAATCAGTGAAGCGGCCTACCGCTCAGGTTTTCATGACAACGGATACTTTACCCAGCTTTTTAAGAAATATACCGGCATCACTCCGGGCCAATACAGAAAGTGCGGCTTCCTGAATTGAGCCCGGAGAGTGATTTTCTGTCATCCCTTCCTTGAGGAAAAAACAGAGGCTCCGGAAACGAAATATTTGCTCATGGAAAAGAAAAGGACCAGCATAGGTATGCTGCCCAGCACGGCGACAGCCATCATGGCTCCTTCATCGGTATATTTCTCCGCCGCGAATTTGACGATATACAGGGGCAATGTTTTCATTTTTTCGCTCTGGGCGACAAGAAGAGGCCAGAGCAGATTGTCCCACTGGCTTCGGAACGTCAGAATCGAAAGGGTTGCTATGGCGGGAGCGCAGTTGGGGAGGACGATATGCCAGAAGATTTTCGGTTCCGAGGCTCCGTCTATCCTGGTGGCATCGAGGAATTCGTCGGGAAAAGGGAGAAGATACTGGCGCATCATGAAAACCCCGAAGGCATTCACCAGAAAGGGGATGATCAGTCCGGCGTAACTGTTCTGGAGATGCAGTTTCGTCGCCACCAGATAGAGGGGGATCATGATCGCTTCAAAGGGTATCATCATTGTGGCCATTATGGCCAGAAAAACGAAATTCCGCCCCTTGAACCGGAATTTGGCGAGGCCGTATCCGGTGAGGCATGAAAGAAGCACCGTAGTGACGGTCACGACAGATGAGACGAGAAGCGAATTGCCTATGTTTCTTATGAATATGTAGCTTCCGTCGTTTCCCGCCACGGCCTTTGTGAAATTCTGCCAGTGGAATCCCCGGGGAATCCATCGGAAGGGCATCTTCAGTATATCCTTGGCGGGCATCATGGACGCGGAGAACATAAAGAGAATGGGAATGAGGGTAAAGACGAGGGCGGCCAGAAGAATCAGGAAGGTCAGGATATTCAGAGGGGATAATTTAAGTTTATACATACCGGTCTCCTAATAGCTCACTTCATCGGCTTTTGTCGTTTTGAATTGAAGCCAGGTAAAGAAAAGCATAATGATGAAAAGAAGGATGCTCATGGCGCTGGATCGGCCTATCATATGATCCCTGATACCCGTATTGTAAATATTCAGGGTAATGACATTGATAGGCGCCTGGGGTGAGCCCGATTGGACAAAAAGGTACTGGGTACTGAATGTCTTGAGACACTGGAGCATGGCCATGACGGAAACCAGTACGACCGTGGGTTTCAGGAGGGGGAAGGTAATGCGCCAGAAGCTCTGCCAGCGGTCGGCGCCGTCGATAAGGGCCGCTTCATAAAGGGTTCCCGGTATGGCGGCCAGTCCGGCGATGAAGATAACCACGAAGTAGCCGATATATTTCCAGAAATAGACCATTATGGTCGAAAGCTGGACCATGAAGGAATCGGCCAGCCATTTATGATCGATACCCGGTGTATTAAGCAGAAAATTAAGCCACTGATTTCCCAGCCCCCTCGGATCGAATATGGACATCCAGATAACGGCGGCGACCACCGAGGAGAGTACGGCGGGAGCGTAGTAGGCCAGCTGCAGAAATTTCTGCCCCCTGTTCAGGGACAGGATGAGAACGGCCAGAAGAAGACTGACCACGAGAAGGGGAATAAAGGCCCCGATGGTAAAGACGAACGTCGCCCGTATGGAGTTCCAGAAATCATCGGACTGCAAAAGATAGATATAGTTCTTCAGGCCGATAAAGGTGGGTGCTTTAAGGGAGAGTATTTTTTTTCGGAAAAGACTGGTATAGGCCGCATTCACTATGGGGTAAAAGCTGAAAAGGGAAAAAAACAGCAGGGAGGGGGAAACAAAGATCCAGCCCCACCGGGAAAGTTTTTTTTCTATTCCTGAGTATTTTTTTTTCATTGAATTTCCTTGAAAAAAGGGCGGTTGATACCGCCCTTTGATATGACATTACACCAATTCGGGAGGAACGTTATTCCTGGTCCAGAACTTCCTGTGCTTTGACTTTCAGAGAGGCAAGAGCCTTTTCCGGTTCTATGCCGCTGAGCATAACGCCTTCGATGGCTTCTTTGATAAGTTCCTGAATTTTGGCGCTGTTTTCACCGTAATAGACCATATTACCCCGGGCCATATCATCGGCAAATACCTGGGCATAGGGCATATCGGAGAATGTTTTTGATGACATGAGCGCTTTCGTCGGCTGGATAAGCCCCACTTCGGTCAGATATTCCTCGGAATGGGATAGCATGTACGAGATGAATTCCCAGGATACGTTCTGCTCCCGTTCGGACTTCTGGCTGTTGACCATATAGAAGTGGCCGTAATAAGCGCAGGCGACTTCCTTGACGGCATTCTTGAACTGGGGGAACGGAATGACCATCCAGTCTCCGCTTTCATAGAATTCGGGGTTATCTGCGCGTATTCGTCCTTCCTGGTAAAGGCCGCTCATGGCCATGGCCATGTCATTATTGTCCGCATTGAACAGTTTTCTGGCATTGGTATAGGTGGGAGAGCCGAGGTTCTTACCCGAGGGGCCCCAGTCCGCCATGAAGCGGAGGAATTCCAGCCATGCCTCATCTCCGACAATGGCTTTCCTGCCGTCATCGCTGATCAGCTGCCCACCCAGCTGTTCCACCATGGGAACAACGGAAACCAGATAATAGGGATAACGGAAGTCAAATCCACGCCGTGTAATGATCTGTCCCTCACGGAGAACGATCTTCTCGGAAACGGCGGCCACATCCTCCCAGGTCCGGGGATAATCCTTTTCCGGATCGAGGCCGGCTGAGCGGAACACTCTTTTATTGAGGTAGGGAGCCCAGTTCGTCAGTTCCAGGGGGAGTCCGTATATATCTCCGTCCATGGTGACGGCATCAAGCACCCCGTCTATATAGGCATCTTTGATCCCTCCGGCCGTCTTATATCCTACCGATTCGGGGTTTACCGCAGCCACCCGTCCATTGACGATATAGGCATAGGCATCTTCGATCTGGGTATTGAAGATATGGGGTCCTTCATTGGCGGCAAAGGCCGTGAGCAAAAGCTCGGGCATTTTTGAACTTGAATTCGTCACCCGCTCTATGGTGACATCGGGACGGTTAGAGGTAAACTCTTCCATATACCGCTCTTCCAGGTTTGTTCTGTTGGGATCTTCATGGGTCCAGAAGGTAATGGTAACCGGTCCCTCTTCTTCCTGTCCTCCTCCCGCGACAAGGGGCAGGGTGAATAACAGAAGGGAAAGGGTAATTACTAAACTCTTTTTCATAAAATTCTTCTCCTTGTATTTACTGTACTAATTTTATTACACATGAAAAAATCGGACAATGTGACATTTTTCCACTTTATATGACAATCCTGACATTTGTGCGCAAAACCGGTGGGCCTGCAGCAAAATCGAAAGCATAATGGGAAGGGAGGAGAGAACACTGATAGGGGCATTCGCATAACGAAGGCCCCCTCGAGTCGCCCTACGGCAAGGATTTTCTCAGCCGGGAGGGAGTCGTATGGTAATGCTCCCTGAACATCCGGCTGAAAACTTTATAATTGGTAAAGCCGTGGCGATCCAGAATCTCCGTCAGAGTTTCATTCGTCGCCAGCAGATCGTGATGCACATGATACAGTTTAATGAGATTCAGATACTCCAGAAAGGTGGAGCCGGTCTGTTTTTTAAAGTAACGGCAGAAGTAATCCTTATGAAGCCCCAGAAAATCAGCCCCGCTCTGAACGGTCAGGGGAATGTTATAGTTCTCATCGATATAGCTGAGCAGATTCTGCATCTTTGTCCTGTCCCGTCTGGCTGACCGGCTGAGGGGGAGCCGGTTCGAACAGTCCGCGACCAGTATATACAACAGTTTCTGAAGAAGGGAATTGAAGAGAAAGACATAGCCCCTTTCCCTGGCCCGATTCACTGAGAGCAGTTCCTTCAGGAGGGATCTCAGTTCATTCCGTACCGGTTCCGCCGCAGGGGAAATATCAAAGAGGATATGCTCCCTTTCCGGTAATGAGCGGCTTACCAGGAAAAAGGGGACCTGAAGAAGAAGGGTATCCGTTTCCCCGTAGACCCGGGTCTGGTGAATCTCTCCGGAGTTGATGATATGGATGTCCCCTTTCCCTAATGTGCGGATATGACCGTCCCACTGTACTTCCATTTTTCCCTTCTCGATAAGAAGGATTTCCACATGGCTGTGCCAGTGGCCGGGAATGAGATGGTCGAAGGCGGTATAGGATCTGATATTGACAGGCAGGGTATTTTCATGGAGAACGATTTCATGCTTAAGCATTTAATCATTATAGCAGAATTATCCAAAATGTCAGTATCAACCTAATCAATAGTCAAAAAAGGCATAGATAAGGGAATAAAATATCAGGATACTACCTATGGAGGATTTCTATTATGAAAAAATGGCAGAGAATCAACTATCAGCCCAATTTACCCCTGGGGGCAAAGGGAGAGCGGATAACCGCCTCGGAGGCCCACCTGGATCTCTCTAAAAAAGCAGCCAAAGAGGGAATGGTCCTTCTGAAGAATGATGAAGGAGCCCTTCCCCTGGAAAAGGGCTGTAAAGTGGCGCTTTTCGGTAAAGCCACCATTGATTTCGTGAAAGGAGGGGGCGGTTCGGGCGACGTTACCGTATCCCACATTACCAATATTTTCGACGGCTTCCGTCAGCTCCCCGGGAATGTCACTCTCTTCGGTGAGTTGTGTGAATTCTATCAGACCTATGTAGACCGGCAGTACAGGGAGGGAAGAAAACCGGGGCTTATGGCCGAGCCCGAACTGCCCGAAGATCTTCTGAAAAAAGCGGCCGCCTTCACCGATACCGCCGTTGTCTCCCTCTGTCGTTTTTCCGGAGAGGGATGGGACAGAAAGGCTTCCGCCGATCAGGATGAGATATTCTGCGAACCCTGGGTCGGAGAAACGGCGCGCCAGTCTCAGGAGCTGTTCGAGCGGGGAGACTTCTACCTCAGCCGGGCCGAGGAAAATCTGATTGAGACGGTCAAATCCCGTTTCAGCCGGGTCATCATCAATATGAATGTGGGCGGCATGGTGGACAGTTGCTGGTTCGCCGATGACGAAAAAATACAGGCGGTTCTCATGTCCTGGCAGGGAGGAATGGAAGGGGGGCTTGCCACGGCCGAACTTCTGTGCGGCCTGGGAAATCCCTCGGGAAAACTGGTCGATACCTACGCCCGGGAGCTGAGCGATTATCCCTCCACGGCAAACTTCCACGAATCCAGGGATTATGTCGATTATACCGACGATATTTACGTCGGCTACCGCTATTTTGGAACGATACCCGGAGCGATGGCCAAGGTGAACTATCCCTTTGGATTCGGTCTTTCCTATACCCGCTTCACCTATGAGCTGCTTTCCGCCGTGGAAAACAACGGTACAATCGACTTTGCGGTCAATCTCTGCAACCGGGGCGACTGCGAGGGCCGGGAGGTGCTGCAGCTCTATTCCCAGGCTCCCCAGGGAAAACTGGGAAAGCCGGCCCGGGAGCTCAAAGCCTTCAGGAAAAGCCGTCTCCTGAAGCAGGGGGAGTCGGAAATAGTAACCCTGACGATTCCCGTCAGTTCCCTGGCCTCCTACGACGACCTGGGAAAAATTGCCCCCTCAGCCTATGTCCTCGAAAAGGGGGAGTACACCTTTTTTCTGGGAAATTCCATGAGGGACGGTTTTGTGCCGGACTTCACCTATGTCGTCACCGAAAACCGGGTGGTGGAACAGCTGACCCCCCGGCTGGTTCCGTCGGATTTGAAGAAAAGACTCCTTTACGACGGGAGTTATGAAGAGCTTCCCGCGGGTCCGGCCAATGATCCCCGTGAGACCGGACTGGAGCCGCAGGATTTTTCCCAGTGGGAAGGAATGGCCCCCCAGAACCGTTTCGAAGATTACCGGCGGGTCAATCATGTTGATGATGGTCCCGGGCTGATCGATGTCTGGGAGGGCCGTGAGAGTCTTGATGATTTCATGAACCGTCTCGATGAGGACGATTTGATTCATCTCCTAGGAGGTCAGCCCAACCGGGGCGTGGCCAATACGTACGGCTGGGGAAATATTCCCCGCCTGGGAATCCCCAATGCCATGACGGCGGACGGACCGGCCGGTGTGAGAATTGCAGAGAAATGCGGTGTGGCCACTACGGCCTGGCCCTGCGCCACCCTGCTGGCTTCTTCCTGGGATCCGGATATTCTCTTCGCCGTGGGAGAAGCCGGAGCCCGGGAGATGGAGGAGAACAATCTGGCCGTATGGCTGACTCCCGCCGTGAACATTCACAGAAGTCCGCTCTGCGGCCGTAATTTCGAATATTATTCTGAGGATCCCCTGCTGGCGGGCAAGCTCGCCGCCGCCATGGTCAGGGGAATCCAGTCCCGCGGCATCGCGGCTACGGTCAAGCATTTCGCTTTTAACAATAAAGAGACGAACCGCAAGGAGAGCGACTCCCGTCTTTCCGAGAGGGCTGCCCGGGAAATTTACCTCAAAGCCTTTGAAATTATTGTGAAAGAGGCCGATCCCTGGGCCCTCATGTCCGCTTACAATATGGTCAACGGACACAGAACTTCGGAGTGCAGAGAGCTGCTGGAAGACATTCTCCGCGGGGAGTGGGGTTTTACCGGTGTGGTGACAACCGACTGGTGGACCAGGGGAGAGCATTACAAGGAAGTAAAAGCCGGCAATGACATCAAAATGGCCTGTGGAATCAATGCGCGCCTCAAGGAAGCCCTTGCCAAGGGACTTCTTTCGCGGGATGACCTCATAAAATCCGCCCGGAGAGTCCTTGAACTTCTTCTGCGCGTTTAGAAAGTGGGGGCAGGGGATCCTGCCCCTTCTTCAGCTGCGGTATCTGAATAGATGAAAACCGATCGCATGATATATCTGGTTGATGAAACCCGCGATAAGATTCTGCATGAAGCGAAAATCATGTTCTTCGAGAAGGGCATAGAAGCGACCCGAATGACCGAACTAGCCGAAAAGACACACATGAGCCGGACTTCGCTTTACCGTTATTTTCTCGATAAGGAGTTCCTTTGCCTGGCCGTTTTTCAGATACTTATGGAGGACATCCGCAATCTGGACGATCGAATCAAAGACACATGCCGGGGGCTTAACTGCGGCCTTGATAGGGTGGAAACCCTTTTGAAACTGCGATGGCTTTCACCGGATATGATCTCTATCTATCGATTCTTTTCTGAATTTGATACGATCTTTTCCGAATCACGGATATCCGAGGAGTTCAGAAAAGAATTCACCCTGATAATCAATAAAAGAGGGGCTGCCGATCCCCTGCTCCTTGACTATATTAAGGAAGGGCAGAAAGACGGTTCCATACGTGCTGACTTGGACCCGCCTTTATTCGGAGATATCATTAATAACGGAGTAAGGGCCATGCACCACAGACTTCTTTTAAGGGGAAGCCTTCTCCTGGAATTTTCAGGACAGGATATCAATCGGATCATGGAAGATTATTTGAATATCCTGATTTTCGGAGTGAAGAAATAATCCTTTCCCCCTGGCCGCAGAACGCTGTCCTCCAGAGTTGAACCGCCATCCTGATAATCACATCCGCTTCAGCAGGTAGCCCAGGGCGGAGTGTTTCTCCACTCCGTCGTAACCAGCGTCCTTTTTTTTATTCGTCAGTTTCCAAGGGTAATGTCAAAAACCCTGTACGTTATTTGAACAACGGGAAAAGAGGCTTTCCACGTCGTGTATGATGATTTTATTCCGGGCCGTCTCGATGATCCTGGTCGTTCTCAGCTCCTTTAACGCCCGTTCCGTGTTCGGCTGAGAGGCGCCGATGAAATTTGCCAGGGATTTCTGGGAGAAGGGCACTTCGTTATTATGAATCTGTCTGTTTTTCATATAAAGATAAAGCACATCGCAAATTCTCGTAACACAGCGGTCATAGGCCTGACTTACCGAATCGTGGAGAAGATACCTGATAAATTCGCAGTCCGACTCCAGGAGCGCCGTCGCCAGATCGGGGTTCTTAGATGCCATCCGCCGTAAATCGGCATAGGAAAACTTCAGGACCTCCAGATCAGTAAAAGCCCTCAGAATCAGCTCATAATCCATCTTGTTGTTATGGGAGGACACGCCGATGGGAAAAACCGATCCCGGACCGAAAAGAACAAGGGATTTTTCGTTACCGTTCTCATGACCGACGGCAAGATGCATGATCCCGTTAAGGATGTAATAGGATGTATCATTGATCTTTCCGTATTTTGTGAGCAGCGAATCTTTTTCGTACCTGGCATAGAGGGTATTTTCGTTTCTTATATATGACTCGAATCGGCTGGCCTTGTTGGAAAAATAGATACTGGGCGTAATTGTCCTTTCCAAAGTGTCCTCCCTCTTCTTTGCTTGATATTTTAATAATTAAGCGGGAATACGGCAAGGCCGGTACTTCTCCGCTGAGGAAAGTACGGCACATATTACCTTATATTTATAGGGAAAATTAAATGCGCCGTAACCATCAAATGAGGGTTAATCAGAACGGTTACTGCTGTATGATCTGAAATCAATATTTTTTTACCCATTTATGGGACGGAGGATTAACATGAAAAAAAGAGTCTGGCACCGGGGAATTATTATGATGATGGTCATCATAACCCTGGCTTCCTGCACAAAAGAGTCCGGGAAAAGCGCCGGTTCGGGAAGAATTTCCTATACGCCGGGAACCTATTCGGCCACTGTGGCCAGTATGAAAGGTGATCTCACAGTTGCCGTCGAAGTGGATGACTCAAAAATCCTGTCCGTTGCTGTTACGGATATTATCGATACCCATGGAATCGCCGATAAGGCCGTCGGGACAATCCCCGGGGAAATTGTATCCCGTCAGACATTGACCGTGGATACGGTAAGCGGAGCGACGGTGACATCCATGGCCATTCTTCGCGGGGCAGAGCTTGCCCTGGAGAAATCGGGTGCCGATACGGACCTTTTAAGGACAGAGGCGAAAAAGGCGGCCAAACCTTCGGGAGACGATGAGATATACGATGTCGTCATAGTCGGATCCGGTGCTTCGGGATTATCCGCCGCGGTCAGAATCGCAGCGGAGAGCGATCTAAAGGTACTGGTACTGGAAAAACTGGCCTACTACGGAGGATCCGCCCGGGTCTGCGGGGGAGGCATCTGGGCCATGGGATCTGAAATGAACAGAAATGTGGGCATCGATTCCACGGCGGACGAATACATTTCCTTTATGGAAAATCGTTCCGGCAAAACCCTGAACAGATCTCTCCTGACAAATATTCATGACATTTCCGGTTCAACCTTTGATTATCTGGTCAAAAACGGATTGCCCGTCGATACCCATACCCCGGGCGTGGGCCATGAAGATTCCCGACTTGCCATTGCGTGGGCCTTAAGCAATTCGGATGAACCCTATGAAACGGGCTACGGCGGAAAGGATAGGACCTATAACGTCCTTGCCGGGAAAGTCATCCTCGCCACCGGCGGTTTTACCAGAAACCGGGAATTAGTCAAAGAATTCTCCCCGGAATACGAAAATGTCATGCCCTTTACGGGAGCGGGCAGCACGGGGGACGGCATAGAGATGACTCGGGCTCTGGAAAACCCAATTATCGGATCCATTCCGGGGTTCAAGGTTTCGGAAAACTGCCAGGTCCTCAATGATCGGGGAGGGGTGATTCCGTTTACAGCGGAGCCCTTGCGGGTGAACATATTGTAAAAGAGATGTCAAATAATCATTTCACCGATCCTTGCGATCTTCTTACCGGCACAGGCTGAATCATGTTCCTGTGCCGGCAAGGGTGTGCTTAATAGAATCCGGCATACATCCGGTAGACCAGATTCTTGAATAATACCTTGCCCGTATAGGGCCGGTCCGCCAGAATCGGGAACCCATACTGCAGGAACCTCCCCTGCTGTGCGATGGGAAAGTAATGGGCATAGGCCGTATCGCCGCAGAGGAGATAACCGTTCGCCGGATTCGTATCGCTGCTTCGGTATACCATGGCCCTATAGTCGTAACTGTTGACCGAGCCACCCAGCGCCGTATAGGACAATTGAGTGGTCGCCCCGTGGACCGGCGTGGTTCCGCCGCTGAATAGAGTACTGGTCAGAGGATAATTCCAGACATTCGTGCTGGCCGTCCACTGGAGCATAGTAAGATCAGCAGAGGTCGTGTACATTACATGGCCGGCTCCTATCTCCGTCGGATATTGGGTCTGGTAACTCAGTGAGCCTGAGTAATGCCAGCTGGGATTATTCTCCAGCAGCTGCAGAAAACGGGCTCCCGAGTATCCCATGGCTATGACGCCGCTTCTGTTATTTGTCGTCGAGGGAGAAAGGCCGGTGTTGTAGCTCCTGTGGGCGATATTCCGTGCGATATTGGGCGTATTGTAGGTATAGTAAGCTCCCGGAGTAATGATGACCGGATCGCCGTAGATGATATAGCGGTCATCCAGAGTGGTCCAGCTGTTCGTAATTAAGTTCTGAGGCAGCATGGTAACCGTCCAAACCGGTTCGGATCCGCTGATATAGGAGCTGTAGGTCGTGGTCAGACTCTCGTTCTCAAAAAGGCTCTTAATCTTGCCGGCTATGGACGTATCGTCCGTATCGCTGCTGTTGTAGACCACGGTGATATCCGAACTGAACGATATGATGTAATTGCTGTAACGGTCACTCCAGCCGGCGCTGTTGTTATACATGCGTATATATACATAATACACCGTTCCTTCGGAAATGGTACCCGACACATTTCCCGTATAATAGGTAGGCACGGTGGATGTGCTGCTGCCTGTGGCAACGGCTCCTACGCTGGGATTTGAAGTGGGTGATGTGTGAAAATAGGCATAATACGTGTTTGTTCCATATTCCGAGCCATAGGAATTATAATACAGAGTGACATAACCATTGCTGGTTTCGCCCTTGGTAGAGTTGTACAGCGCCGTATTCCCGTAATGAATAAGGTCCGTACGGGGCGAAACGGAAGAATAGGTTGTATTCCCCGCGGCATCGGCAAAGTAAACCTGAACGGCCTTGGTTCCGTAGCCTGACGAAAGTGTCCATGATCGGGAATCGGAATAGGAGTATGCCGTGAACCCTCCGGATGTTCCGTTTCGCAGATACATGGTAGTCGCGCCGGAAACACTGCTGTTCAGAGTAACCGACGTACTGCCCGTGGAGGTGGCATTACTGTTGATAGTAAAGGAACTGAATGAGGGCGGCGTTGTATCGAGAACGATAATGTCGTATATATATCCCGAGACATTTCCTGCTTCATCCCTGAATTTGACAAGGGCGTACTTTGTTTCATCGCCGGATGTCAGGGAGAATGATTTGCCTGTGGAATAGTTTTCCCAGCTGCTCCAGGTTCCCCATCCGTACAGTGAACTGTAGTTGGCGAACTGCATCTGATCCGCTCCGGTAGCGCTGACCGTCAGAGTAACCGATGTGGATGTGGCATAGGCGGCTCCGCTGTTGATTGAGATGGCTCCGGGGACCGGCAGAGTGGTATCGATGGTTATCGTTCTTGTTCCGGCGGCAGACCAGTTGCCGGCCAGGTCACGTTCCATGACCTCCAGCGAGGCAGAAACCGTATCTCCCAAAGCCGTTGTATGGGTATAGCTTGTCGCCGTGGTTTCTTCGGACCAGGCACTCCAGCCGGAACCGTTGTTGAAACGGTACATGTACACGCCCATGCCGCCCCCGCCGGAGTTCCAGGTCAGGGTCGGAGTCGTGTCATTGGTTTCGGTTTCACTTGTGCCGGTTTGAATCATGCTGACAGTGGGACTGTTCGGTGCCGCCGTATCGATTTGGACACTGCTTGAGGCAATTTTTCCTACCCAGTCGGTACCGTTTATTCTCTCTTCTATCTGAAAAGTGGTAATCCCGTTGCTCAGGGAGGAAAGGGTTATCGTGTTGTTGGCGGTTACCGTCCAGTTCGACCCGTCCGTCGAGTACCTGTAGTAATCCGAGGCCGTATCAACTCCGGCGCCCGATTCCCAGGACCAGGTGACGCTGTTTACGTTCCGCAGATAGTCTCCGTCGCGGATGAGGTTCGGTTCGGAAGTATAGTCGCTGTCAATCCAAATGGCATGGGAGGATTCGGCAGACCAGTTACCCGCCTCATCCCTTTCCTGGACGTAAAGGGTGTATTCATACATATCCTCAATGGAAACTCCCATGTAGGAGGTATTTCCCGTTTCCGTCTGCCAATCGAATACGACGACAGTTTCAGCTGTGTAAGCTCCGCCATTGGATTCCCAGTTCCTTGCTCTTCTGTCAAGACGGTAGCGGTAGACTCCGTTTCCGCCCCCGCCGCTTGTCCAGTTCCACGAAGGGGTCGTGCTCGGAGTATGGGTCAGCCCGGCGATCTGGGGGACTGCTGGTGCTGTGGTATCCCATTCCAGGGTATAATAGGCGACTGTCTCGTTGCCGGCATAATCGGTAACCGTAAGGGAAAGGGTATAGGTGGCGTCCGTGTCGGCCGAAACCGTAGTGGATGATGCCGCGGGTGTTCCGAATGTGACGACTCCCGTGCCGGAAAGCTGTTCCCACAACCTGGTTTCAACCCCGGTACCCTGATCGGTGACGGTCGCACTGTTATCTATGGTGATCTGGCTGTTGACGGTAAAAAAGGCCCCGTCGTTATTGATCACGGGATAGATCGTGTCAATATTAACTGAGGCCGATCCCGTTTCCGTATGGTTCCCCGCGTTATCATAGGCTCTGACCTTGAGATTTTTCACTCCTTCCGACAGACCTTCCGCAGGGGCGAAACTGGCAATTTCAGTAATGATATACCCGGTCTGTCCCGTAGCGTCGGGAATTTCCCAATCGGGAGTCTCGGCGAAACTGACCTTGTAGTAATCACTGCCGGAAACGTCGTCCCAATGCCATTCCGGCTGATTGGTGGAACTGTAGGCGGTGACCGTAACATTCGGAGACGGACCGTTGCCTGCTGTCCCCGCCGTATTTCCCGGGGCCGTGACATCCCATACAAGGGGCACCGTTCCGAAGGCTTCATTTCCCGCGGCATCTGTCACGGTCACTTTGAGTACATATTCGCCCTCCGCATCGGCTTCTACGTCCGGCGCTTCGGCCGCGGTATCGGAAAATGTCAGAACGCCCGGACCGCTCACCTGTTCCCAGAGATAGGATGAAATGGGATTGGCATCGGTATAAGATCCTGTCTGCGTGGTTGTCTTGTTGATAATCAGCTGATCATCCAGACCAAAAACGATTCCCGGCTTCGTGGTATCGAGAATAATCGTATCAGAACCGGCCGCAGTCAGATCCACGTTATCGATCACTTCGATCTCCACCGTCTTTATTCCGTCTCCCGCCGGAAGGGTAATTGTCTGAGTCGGGATCCACTCAATTTCAGGTGCCCCACTAAGATTCCCGTCAGTGGAAATGCGCATTCTGCTGATCCCGCTGGTGACATCATTCGCATCGACAGTCAATTCAACCGATAAATCCTGATTATTTGTATATTCCGCTTCTCCGTTCAGGGATACGTTGTTGATCACCGGGGCCGTGGTATCAAGACTGATTTTCAGACGTTCCGGCTCTTCCGTTTCGTTTGAGTCCGTATCCATGAACTTATAGTAGATGTATTTAAAACCGTCCCCCGAAGGAAGGGTCCAGGGATAGGGATTACCGTTGCTTCCGTAGGGATCGCCGTTTACGTCATAATAGGGCTCCCACTGGGCATCACCTTCAAACAGGGGGAGGCTACCGTCGTTGTATCCCCAGATTTTCATTCCGTAAATATCGTTATAAGAATCACTGGCGTTTATTACCAGATTGAGGGACGTGGAATTTGTCGCCGTCGCCGTCGGATGGTCGGCACTGTAATTCTGCGTATCCAGTAGTACCGTCCCGACGGGCGGTTCATTATCAATGGCGTCACCGGTACGGAAAAACCAGCTGTATTCCGACTCTATCGGATTTCCCGCGACATCCGTTGCGCTATCTTCCAGATAAACCATGTAATCACCGCCCTGATCCAGATCAAGGCCCGTCAGAAGAATCGTATTGTTGGGGTAGATCTCGTTAGGATCGGCTTCTATGTAGCGAAGATCCTCACCTTCTATCCGGGTGTCGCCCTTCATCAGATAGAAATTGCCTTCCGTCTCTATCAGCCCGTCGATATCATAGGTAGAGATGGTGATACTGTTCGGATCAATCGCTTCTGAAAAGGAGAGGGATATAACCCCGGAATTGGCGGGATAATCACTGGAATTCGCCTCGGGAGAAGTCACCGTCACAGCGGGGGCCACCTGATCATACTCAATCAGGGCCGTAGCCAGATCCGAGACATATCGGCTTTCGTTCCGCACCTGGGCCTCGAAATTGAAAGTCTCCGAGGAAACTCCGCTCAGGGGAAGGGAGACGTCAGTCAGGGACACGGCGTTATCCGTAAGCAGAGCCCATTCCGGCCACTCACCCGTGGAGAGACGGTAGCGGTACTCCAGATCACCCGTCTCACCTTCCACATTGGATGCCAGGAGATCCACGCGGACCGTATCCTGATTTGTTGCCGTCCTGCCGTAATCGATTCTGAAATCGCTGATCACCGGCAGAACAGAGGAAGGGGTGCTTTTGGTCGTGAATTCCCATATGAATTCCTCGGTAAAGTTATTGCCGTCCACATCTTTTATCATGCTGGTGACCGTAACGGAGTAGGTGGTCATGTATTTCAATTCTGTGCTGGGATTAAAATTCGCCGTACGGTTCGATACGGAATAGGTGCCCTGAACGGCGGTGTCGTCGGACGTATCCTCCGTATTCGCCGTATTTTTAATAATCAGACTTCCGCTGTTCACACTGTCTGAATCAATACCCTTCGTAAAGGTGATATAGATGTTATCTATCCCGATATCGATATTCGCTGCGTCCGTATCGGGAAATATGGACTCAATCGACGGGGGAGTCACAATGATTTCCACTTCTTCATCGATCGTATCGAGCAGATTATTCGGACATCCCGCAGAAATTACGGCCAGGATTACCCCGTAAATAAGAATTCGGCGCCGGTTACGGTTTTTTAACATCTCCTCTCCCTCCCTTACTCTTCAGACCAGAATATGATATCCCTGTCGTCAGCCGCGGCAGCCCTGCCTTGATAGTTGGATTCATTGCTCATATAGGCGTATTTCACCGCGCGTTCGGGATCAATATCCTTAAGCCTGAAGTAGGATTCCTCCGCCTGTTCGAAATTTTCCAGCTCATACTGGGCCCGGGCTATGGAAGCGATGACCAGAGAGTTCTCCGGACTGATCTCTTCGGCTCTCTTATACCAGCTGAGGGCATTCCGGATATCCTCATTAAGTGAGTAGAGATTCCCCATATTTATCAGGGAAGAAATAAAACGTGAATCCAGCTGTATAGCCCGGTTGAACTGGTTTCTTGCCTCATCATATTTCCCGAAACGGGCATACAAAACACCGAAGCTGTTCCTTATCCGGGCATTGTCGCCTCTGGACGATATCAACTCCTGATAGTCCTGTACTTTGGGCTGAATCTCCCGGTCGATGAAAATTGCCAGATTCTCCTCATAACTTTCAATGATCATCTCCCTTTCGGGAAAAACCAAGGAAAGAGCCGCCCCCGGTATGGCCACCGGTTCATAGGTCTGCCAGGCATCATGAATCGGATAGATGGCGGCGCTGTTGTGTATGGTATTATTACGCCACTCCTTGGCTCCGATTTTCCAGGATTTGAGAAACCCCTCCGGTATCATGGTGATTTCCACAGGAACCCAGGTGTTGCCGTCCAGAAAAAGAAAATCCTCCGTATTGGAAAAAAGACTCTTTGCCTGGTCTTCGCTCATATCCAGAGAGAACGCCATATAAATATGTCCGGGAATGGTAATAAAGGCCGTAGAAATTCCTACGGATTCAAGAAGGGACGAGTAAAGAATGGAAAGATCATCACAATCTCCCGCGCGATAGGTCAGAGTCTGGGCCGGGAACTGCAGATAATCGATAAAGAGAGAATTTTTTATGGCTTCCACATAGGAGGACTGGGGATCCACCACGTAATTCATGCCGTAAAGACGGAGTGTTTCATATATTCCCATGGCAATCCGGAAGTTCAGATTGATGGAATTGGTTCCCTGCTCGCGGATAATTCCGGCGGTATTTTTGGCAAAAAGCAGAACCGTTGAGTCCTTGGCGTTCACAAAGGAAGCCGCCTTGCGGTCGTCATCCCACATCATGGAGTTGCGGTCATAGATTCTCAGGGTATAGGGGGTGGTGGATGTGAATCGTTCTCCCAGGTAGGTATATTCGGTTATGATGCTGGCGGATACCTTGGTGCTTTCGGTCAGCTGCATCACACTGTTGGTAAAGAGGGCTTTCAGTTCAATTTCCACGCTCTCTCCGTGTTTTAAACTGGAAATCTCGGCGCTCAGTTTCGGCTCTTCCATATACTGATTCACGTTGAAATAGACCTTAATATCCGAAATGGAGCTGTTCTCGCCGTTCGTGACGGAGACTTTTCCCACGGCGTTATTATCATAGAAGCCGTAGAATACGGGGAAAACCGGATCGAACTGAATATCCTCGACCTTAATCCTGCTCCTGTTCTTTTTCGTATTCAGGTGAAACACCGTCCCCAGGGTTATTCGCGCTCCCTGGTACAGATCGGTATAGGATGAAGCGGCCGTATCATAACCGAGGTAATAGCGGTATCCGCCCCCGGCGGAGAGGGTAAATCCCGGGGTGAAATCCCAGGAGAGATAAACATTGCCCCCCCCGTAGGGGTTCGATCCGCCGTCGGCGTCGGGGTACATCCCCAGATACCAGCCCACTTCTCCTCCGGCCGAGAGGCTCAGGGCATTTCCCATGCGAAGGCTCAAGCCTCCCTCAAACCCGGCAGAGAGAATAGACAGGTTTTCCGCCTGGGTCGGTAATATACTGTACCCTAAATTCCCGCCATAATAGAAACTGGTAAAATCCGGGGGAGTGAAGTGCAGACTAAAAGTGGCCGAACCACCGGGGGTATAGAGGGAATCCTCATGGAAAACGGCGCTGTTTTCTCCAAGGGGAAGTTCAAAGGCCGGTCTCACAATAAGGCTGGCATTCTCCATCTGTCCGAATACCGCTGTTGCTGTGACGAGAAATATTATAATAACAAGGATTATTTTTCGCACCTGAATCCTCCCATATACTGTTCCAGGAAAAACTTTAACAGATAATTGAAGCTACTCTTAATGCCGATCAGATAAAATGAATAATTCTATCGTTCTTATAATTTGTTAAATCCTAATGCTTTGTCATTTTAATTATAAGTGAGAGATCCACGGCTTTCAAGGATTCTCCTGCAGATTACATTACTATTTCACTAGTATATAATTTCTCCTGGTAAGATCAGGCTGATTCTTCTCCTGCTGCGGGTCTAAAGGGGCCATAGCCGTTTCATACCCTTTGTTTTTCTACCAAAGGGTGATGTGCCGAGAGGAGCCTTTTTTAAAAACCGACCGCCAACATGGACGTTATCTCTTTACATTAGACACTGTCTATTGTAAAATGAATAGGAGTTTCTATACTGTTATTTTATGAATTCCGATTCAAAAACCCGAAGAAATCCAGAGAGAATTAACGCCTCACTCGGCGGCTCATTTTGGGAAATGCAGGTCATAATCGGTATTCATCAGGAGTTAAAAATGAAATCAAAAGGTCTGGCGTTCCGTCTCGTTTTGTCGATGGGAATACTCGTCATGGTTATCCTCGGTGCCGTCATCGTGTTCGTAGGAGTCAGGTTAAGATCCGACCTTTCAAAGGTCATGGAAAATGACTATGAATCCATCGTTGAGGCGCGGGCCGCCGAGGTGGGGGAAATTATCGCCGGTCACTGGGATCAACTGGTCCTGCTTTCCTCCCTTGAAGACCTGACTGTCGGAGATCTGGAGAGGGCGAAAGCTGAAATAGGGCCGATGCGTCGAACGGGCCTCGTCAAGGATATTATCTCGATTTCGGTTTTCGATGATACCGGAAAAGTAAAGCTTTCCAACGGAGGGTTCGGGGACATCAGCGACCGGGACTACTTCAGAGCCATTTTCAATGAAGGACGCGACCGCTTTATAAGCCAAGTGCTTATCCCTCAAACCTTCACCAAACCTACGGTGATGTTCGCCCTGGCCGTCCCTCAGCAGAACGGGAAGAGATTCGCCATCGTGATGCAGATATCCCTCGACTATCTTTCCGAAATCGTGAAGAGCATGACTCTTCTGGAAGGTTCCTACGGATGGATTACCGATGAGAATACCACGGTCATCGCCCATCCCTCGACCGATCTGATCATGAACTATAATCTGGCGGCTGTAAAGGAAGAGGGGGAGTCGGGTAATTCGGTTCGAGCCCTGGCCAGGAAATTCCAGTCGGAGGATCAAGGCATAGGGAACTATAAAAATGAGTCCGGCAGGGACATGACCGTGTGTTTCGCGACTATTCCGAATTCGCCCGACTGGAAAATAGCCATCGACACGCCCACCGTAGCTTTCTATGCCGCCAGCAACCAGCTGATGGAAACACTGCTGATTGTCTTCGCCATTGCCATGACTGTGACAATCTGCTTGGCAATCGTTCTTGCCCGTTCCATCACAAAGCCCGTCAAGCAGGTAGCGTCGGAGTTCAGAAACCTCGCCGAAGGAGACGCCGACCTGTCCCGATCATTGAAAATCAAAGCAAAGGATGAGGTCGGAGATCTTGTGGAAGACTTCAACCGTTTCATAGAAAACCTGCGATCCATGATCGTCAACCTGAAGGGGACCCAGACATCCCTCGGGGGAATAGTAGAGGAACTTCGGTCCAGTGTCTTGGGCAGTGTAAGCGCGGTTTCCCAGATAGACCAGCGCTCAGACCGGATGATGACCCTGGCTCAGGAGCAGGGTGACGGCGTGACACAATCCTCCAGCGCCGTAGAAGAGGTCGCCAGGAATATTGAAAACCTTGATGCACTGATCCAGAATCAGGCGGCGGCGATAACGCAGGCATCAGCATCGATTGAAGAGATGGTGGGGAATACGCTATCCGTCTCCAAATCCATGGGCATTATTGCCTCAAACTTCCACGAGATCAACGTGGCGACGGAAAAGGGCGTAGCCCTTCAGGAGCAGGCCGGCATACAGGTCAAAATCATATCGGACCTGTCCAACACATTGATTGAAGCGAACGAAGTAATATCCGGTATCGCAGCCCAGACAAACCTCCTGGCCATGAATGCCGCCATTGAAGCGGCTCATGCGGGCGCTGCGGGAAAAGGATTTTCCGTAGTGGCAGATGAAATACGCCGGCTTGCTGAGACTTCCACGGTCCAGTCATCATCCATAGGTAAGGACCTTATGAAAGTGCAGGATGGGATCTCGACTGTCGTGACGAATACCGGAGCCACGGGAGAGGCCTTTACCCTTCTGGCACAGCTCATACACGCCACAGGACGCCTTGTAAAAGAAGTAGGATCGGCTGTGGATGAACAGAGTGAGGGCTCGAATCAGGTATTGGAAGCCCTGAAAACCATGAATGAAATCAGTGCCGAGGTCAGAGGCGGGTCAGCGGAAATGAGCAGCGGAAACAGGATGATTCTGGGTTCCGTATCCCGCATCATGGTAAGCGCCAGGGAAATTGAAACCAGCACCAGAGAAGTCAGCCAGGGTGTGAGGGGTGTACAGGAGAGCTTCGGAACCATAGAGAACCTGAGCGGTAAGACCGAAGAGCTGATAACTCATATGGAAGAGGCGATAGGCCGGTTCAAAGCTTAAGCTGGGGCAACTGTCGGCTCATTACCGACAGTCTGCGCCATAGGTTTATTCAGAGCACGGGAACCGCGATCAAACCACGGTCGGACTGAACGTACTTCTGCTTAGTTTCCGATAATCCGGATTCTCTCCCCGTTAGGAGACAAAATCTCCCTGCCTTTCCCCTCCATTCCCTCAATGATGATGGAATCAAAAGCTTTGCCTTCATATTTCTTATGGGTTATTCCCGCTATCTCATACAGTTCCACGATGTTGTCCCCCAGGCCCATCATGGAGCAGTAGACATAGCTGCCCTCGTCTCCCAGCCTTTCGCTCATAAGGTCTGTAAAACCCAGGCCCAGGTAAAACGACTTCATTTCCTTCATATCGTATACGGGGCAGCCGTAATGATCCAGTCCGAAGGCGAGCTGATTGAACTCCACGGGCGGTTTGTCCAGTCTCTGGGAAAGCTCCAGCTTAATGCCAAAATCGGTAAACACATTAAAAAACCACATGCCCGTACCCCAGACTTTGGGATTATAAAAGGGTTTTCCATCGCAGAGTTCCAGTCGGAACCCTTTTACCTTACAGTATTCAAAAGCCTTATCTATATCCGCCGTTTCCAGGGCAATATGCTCCCAGCCCGTACAGGCCCCCCCGTCGCCGTAGAAGGGTTCGCAGGGTTGGTCCGCTTTGTAGACCCGGATACGGCAATTGCCGTTCGTTATATACCTGTACTCTCCTGTCGGGACGGGCCGCTCTGTAAAGCAAAAATTCTCACACATCCAGGAAATAAAAGCCAGAGTATCATGAATCTTCAAAACTGATGTTATTTGCATGGCTTCACTCTATCTATATTCCCATCCCATGTCTATATGCTCAGGGAAATAAAGGGATAATGCGAAGGGCCCATTGAACGGGGAGTGTCCTTGGCCTATCATTAAGTTATGGACAACATTCAGAAATTTCGAGACGCCCAGTCGGGGATATACGAAACGGCTCTGCAGGAGATCCGGAACGGCAGGAAAAGGAGCCACTGGATATGGTATTTCTTCCCCCAGATCGTCGGACTGGGACACAGCTCCATCAGCCGGGCCTATGGGGTAAAATCCCCCGGAGAAGTACGTGAATATCTTGCGGATGAGATTTTGAGCCAGAGGCTCATCTCCATGACACAGGCTGTTATTGACAATCCCCGTAGCATTGATGAGATCTTCGGCTATCCGGATAACCTGAAGTTCGTCTCCTCCATGACCCTGTTCGCCCGGTTCTCAAAGGAAGATTCTCTCTTCCGTAAAGCTCTGAAGGTAAAAAACGGGGGCAGAGAAGACGAACTTACCCTGGAAATTATGAACAGGAAAAACTGGTAGGTCCTAAAACTCCTTCATTCAATGCCAGTGCACAAGCAATGTCGCTAAATACGGGAAGAATGGGATTGAAAACAACTTCACCGATGGAAGCAAGAGCTATTACGCAACTGCCAGAATGGCAGAATGGCAGAATGGCAACTAAAATTCCGCTGTGAAGATCAATGCCAGGGGCCTTAGCTGTGACTCTAACTTCTGGATTATATCAGCTCTTATTCGGTGGTGAACTTCTTATAAAGAAGAACGGCCCATCACAAAACTACTTCTTCCCGAGTTAAATTCTCGTTTTACAGTAGTAATGCTTGGTCCGATATTACGGCAGCCATTACGGCTTTAAATATTTGCTTTGAAAAGCAATTGTAAAGAGCCAACGGTCGGAATTGAACCGACGACCTACGCTTTACGAGAGCGTTGCTCTACCCCTGAGCTACGTTGGCTTGCAGGTAGGCACTATATCAGAAGAGCGGTATTTTGGCAAGACGTATAAAAATATATCTTCCAAAAAGTTCTCTTTTGAATTTTTTCCCATTCTAACTATATAACCAAATGTTCTGTTTGTCTGCCTTAAATGATCGGCGATTCCTATTTTTTATTGACAACCGAAAGGGGATGCTCTACCTTTAATAGCGAAGTTCAGTACGTTGTTAACGTAAAAAAAGTAAGGAAGATGAAATGGAAAAAAAGCACGTATATTTCTTCGGAAACGGAAAAGCTGAAGGAAAAGCCGAAATGAAGGAGTTCCTTGGAGGAAAAGGAGCTAATCTGGCAGAAATGACAAATCTCGGCATACCCGTTCCTCCCGGATTTACCATCAGTACCGAAGCTTGTGATATTTATTATAGAAACAACCAATCCTATCCCCAGGACATCATCGATCAGGTGGAAGCAAACCTCGCGAAACTGGAGAAAACCATGGGTAAAACCCTGGGCGACGCCAATGATCCTCTTCTGGTTTCCGTCCGTTCTGGAGCTGCCATTTCCATGCCCGGCATGATGGATACGGTCCTCAATCTGGGGCTGAATGAAAAAGCCGTTGCCGGTATTGCCAGGAACACGGGGAATGACCGTTTTGCCTGGGACGCCTACCGCCGTTTTATCCAGATGTTCGGAGACGTGGTTAAGGGCGTACCCCATCATGATTTCGAAGAAGCCCTGGATAATGTAAAAAAATCCAAAGGGGTGGAGAACGACATAGACCTGACGGCTGAAGACCTTCAGGAAGTGGTTAAAAAATATTTAGTGGTATATAAAAATGCGGTCAAAGAAGACTTCCCCCAGGATCCCAAAGTTCAGCTTTGGGGTGCCATTGATGCCGTTTTCGGTTCCTGGCACAATGAAAGAGCCCTCAAGTATATGGAGATCAACAAGATCACCGGTCTTCTGGGGACGGCGGTAAATGTCCAGTCCATGGTATTCGGAAACTGGTCTGAAGATTCCGGTACGGGCGTCTGTTTTTCCCGGGATCCCTCCACGGGGGAACGGTACTTCTACGGCGAATACCTTATGAACGCCCAGGGAGAAGATGTGGTGGCCGGAATCAGGACGCCCGAGTCCATCACCGACCTGGAAAACAAAAATCCCGTTGTTTACAAGCAGCTGGTCGATATCAAGGACAGGCTGGAAAATCATTATCACGACATGCAGGATATGGAATTTACCATTCAGGAAGGTTCACTGTATCTTCTGCAGACGAGAAACGGCAAAAGGACAGGACCGGCTGCGGTGCGCATGGCCGTGGAAATGGTGGCCGAGGGACTGATCGATAGGGAAACAGCCCTCCAGAGGGTCACCCCCGAACAGTTGGATCAGCTGCTCCATCCCATGATCGATTCTTCTGTCAAGAAAACCCTCAATTCCATAGCCGTCGGGCTGAATGCTTCCCCCGGCGCCGCCTGCGGTCAGATTGTCTTTACCGCCGATGAAGCGGAAAAATGGGCCTCCGACGGAAAGAAGGTTCTTCTTGTCAGAAAAGATACGAGCCCCGAGGATATCGGAGGAATGCATGTTTCCGAAGGAATCCTCACAAGCACGGGCGGTATGACCAGTCACGCCGCCGTTGTGGCCAGAGGAATGGGAACTCCCTGCGTGGCGGGATGCAAGGAACTTTCCATCAGCGAAAGCGGTAAAACCCTTACGGTGAAGGGGAAAACATATAAAGAGGGCGATTTCATCTCCATAGACGGATCGGACGGATCTGTCTATGAAGGGGCCATCGAACTTGTCGCGCCCGAACTGTCGGGTACCCTGAATTCCCTTCTGGCCTGGGCCGATGAGATCGCCGCGGGAGCAAAACGGGAAGGAGTGGTGGACGGCTTCAAAGTCCGGGCCAATGCGGATCAGCCGGTGGATGCGGCAAAAGCCATTGAGTTCGGTGCCACGGGTATAGGTCTGTGCCGTACGGAGCACATGTTTTTCGATGAAGAAAAACTGGAAAAATTCCGTATCATGATTGTGGCTGACAGTCTTGAAGAGAGAATCGAATCCCTGCAGGAGATCCTCAAGCATCAGATTGGTGACTTCGTGGAGATTTTTCGCATTATGGACGGTTTGCCCGTCAATGTCCGCCTTCTTGATCCGCCCCTCCATGAATTTGTCCCCCATACGGACCGGGAAATCGAAGCTCTGGCCAAGGCCACGGGCAAGGATATCAACCTGCTTAAGAACAAGATCAGCTCCCTGCACGAATTGAATCCCATGCTGGGCCATCGGGGATGCCGCCTTGGTATCACCTATCCCGAGATTTACGACATGCAGGTGGAAGCCATTATGAAGGCCGCAGTGAAAGTTGCCGGAGAGGGAGTGAAAGTGCTTCCCGAAATAATGATTCCCCTGGTAGGAACGGTGAACGAACTGGAACCGCTCAGAGCCAATGCGGAAAAAGTCATAAAGAGAGTCCTTGACGAGGCCGGGGTCTCCATTGATTACCAGCTCGGGACAATGATCGAAATCCCCCGGGCGGCTCTTACCGCCGAGGATGTGGCAAAGCACGCCGATTACTTCTCCTTCGGAACCAATGACCTGACCCAGATGACCTTCGGCTATTCACGGGATGACATAAACGGATTTCTCCCTGATTATCTGAAGCAGAAGATTCTCCATGCCGATCCTTTCCAGACGATTGATCAGCATGGGGTGGGACTGCTGGTGAAAATGGCTGTGGAAAAGGGAAGGACAACCAAACCCAAACTGAAGACCAGTATCTGCGGTGAGCACGGAGGAGATCCCGCATCCATTGATTTCTGCTACAGAGCAGGTCTGAATGTCGTCTCCTGTTCGCCCTACCGGGTTCCCATCGCCCGGCTGGCAGCCGCACAGGCCGTTCTTAATAATAAATAGTTTCTATTATTAAGAAGAAAAGCCTCTATCCGCAAGGTAGGGGCTTTTTTTATGAAAATAAGAAATAAATATACCAAATGGCACCTACCTGGAAAATGAAATGTGCTATAATTTTAGTAAACAGTTAGACGAATAAGGAGTTCTATCATGAAATTTTCAGAAATGGATGAACGTATTCAGAATCACATAATTAAAAATGTACTTACCCCTTCCGGACTGGAAGACAATGAAATCAATAAAGAGATGATGGCGACCGCCTGGTTTAACAAGGAAGAAGCCTTTACGACACAGTTGGCCAACCTGGGAATGGAAGAGGTCGATTCCCTGTCTGAGAACGAAGAAAAAGCCGCCCTGGCGCTGACTTTTTCCGGTTCCCTTATCGGGATCGGACCGATGGAAGGCGAACACCGCCAGGTGATTTACTCCAGTATCGGGATGAGAAGGGATGTTCCCAATCAGGCAGTGTCCGACAACTCTTCCATTAAGGGTGATTTGAAGATAGGGGAGGAAGCCCATTTCGCAGGCGGCCCCATTGTCAAGAGTTCCCCTTTGTACAAAATTGCCCTGATTAAGGATGAAGTACTTCCCATAGAGGATCAGCGCCATACGATCAGCGAAGCAACAAGGATCATCACCGAGGAATTCGTGGATGTGAACAAAACGGTCATTGTTGAATAAATATGCCGGAAGATTTTGCGGGGCTGATCAGAACCCTAGAAAGATTTGCTAATTTGAAAACCACCCCCCCCCGGGAACAGCTGGAGGATCTTCTCTCCTCTGTGACCTTTCTCCTGAATCAGGAAAATCCTCTGGTCCGTCCCCTGGACAGGGAAGGACTCTCGGGAGGATTGATCTTACTCCGTGATGATATCCCCACCCTTATCATTCCCGATATACACGGGAGAAGGGATTTTATGATGGATTTTCTTAACTGGAACTACGGTCCCGGTCCTGTCCTGGAAGGACTCTATAAGGAAGAGATCCAGGTGGTATGCGTCGGAGACGGTTTTCACACGGAAAAACGGGGGGCCCTGCGCTGGCAGGAAGCCTTTCAGGAGTACGCCCAGGGTTTCAAGAAACATAAGAATATGGATCGCGAAATGGCGGACAGCATGGGCGTCATGGCTATGGTCATGCTTCTGAAGAGAGCATTTCCCGATAATTTTCATTTCCTCAAGGGAAACCATGAAAACATAAAGAACGAAAATAACGAATCGGACCGCTCTTTCGGTAAATACGCCTACGAGGGCGCCATGGTCAGGGAATGGGTGGAACTGTTTCTGGGCGAGGATTTTCTGGATTCCTGGAGCGCCTTTGAGCAATCCCTGCCCATTTTTGTGGTGGGCAGACATTTTCTGATCTCCCATGCGGAACCTTTATGCTTCCACGGAAGGGAAGAGATCATTAATTACCGGGATGACCGGACGATTGTATTCGACTTCAGCTGGACAGGAAATGATCAGTCCGAACCGGGATCCGTGGCCGCCATGCTGCGGAGTTTTCTGCCCGAAGTTGAGAATCCCTACTACTTCGGAGGACACCGGCCGGTACCGAATCTCTATCAGACAAGGGCCGAAGGGAAATACGTTCAGATTCATAATCCGGAAAAAGAGATCGTCGCTCTGATTCATCCGGAGGAACTGATAGATTTGGATATAGTTATTAAAGAAATAAAGCGAGAGGGTTAAGGTGGCAAAAGTACCAGCGAAAATCGGAAAATACCCCATCGAGGAATTGGTGGCGGAAGGAGGCATGGGTGCCGTCTATAAAGGGATGCATCCGACTCTGAACAGACCGGTAATTCTCAAACGACTGACCTTGAAAAACAGCGAGCACCTGACGGAGCGATTCCGCAGGGAAGCCCGGATGATGATGAATTTCAAAAATGAGAACATTGTCAATTTCTATGACCATTTCAAGGCGGGGGACTCTTACTATATTGTTCTGGAGTATATTGACGGTTCGGACTTAAACAATCTCCTTACCAAAGAGCGTTATCTGAACTGCGATCTGGCTCTCTATATCTTCAGGGAAAGCTGTAAGGCTCTCAAATATGCCCACAAGCATCAGGTCATTCACAGGGATATCAAACCGGCCAATATCATGTTCAATACCTCCGGGGAGGTTAAGCTTGTTGATTTCGGCGTCGCCCACGAGGGAACCGAGGAAGAGGCCGGACTCACTACCGACGGAATGACTGTGGGGACACCATCCTACATGGCGCCCGAGCAGTTTCAAAGCTCGAAGAGCGTTGATGCCCGGGCCGATATCTACTCCATGGGCGTTATGCTCTACCAGATGGTAACGGGCAAAAAGCCTTTTCCCGGCGGTTATTCCCCCGAGCTGATAGCAGCCATCCAGAAGAACAAATACATCCCCCCCAGAAAACTGAACCCCGATATTAACCGGATCACCGCTAAGATTATCCGCAAATGCATGAAGGCCAAGGCGGATAAGCGCTATAGAAGCGTTGACGAGATCCTCTTTATACTCGACCGCTACTTCAGAAAGCTGGATGAATCGAGTCTGGTGGAAGAGCTTAAGGCCCGCATCGCCGGAGAAGAAATCCCCGAGAAGAAAAAGCGTAAACTTCGCCTATCCCGTATATTCTGGGCTCTCGGTCTTGTTCTGTTTCTCGGAGCCGCCGGAAGTGTGGCCTACTGGCTGGGCCTTTTCCATGAGTATGTTTTCACCGACAAATGGAGCCGCCTCAATCTGGAGATAGAAGTACCCAGTGCCTACAAGCGGGCTGAACAGATCTATACCAACGTTGAGATCTTCCAGGATGACGATCAAAGCATCCCCGAGGTGGATCACAAAGTCTTCCTGCGAAACACCAGTTCCGATGAGGACACCTATCATTTCCAGAGTCTGCCCGTCTACCTGGAGACCGGACGATACCGGCTCAAGATTCAGGTGGAGGACATTCTCTACTGGTATACCCTCTATCTGCCGCCCCGCTCGGAACAGAAACAGGATCCCTCGACGGAGAAGGGGGAAACCCTTTCCCTCTCCATTACCGACCTTCCCGTATCCGATGTGGAGGTAAGCTGGAGGGTCAGGGACTGCTTCAGTAAAGCGGCTCTGGATAGGGATCTTTCCATCAAAATCTTCAGCGGGGGTGATTGGATCCCCTTCGATAAAGAGGAAGAGACCCTTCTCTCCGGCCGTGTCCATAAGTTCAGATTCGAAAAGGATGGCTACTATCCCAAGGAATACTCCCTGAGGCTCTATCCTTTCCAGAAAAGACTGACGATAGAAGTGGAAATGACTCCCCTGGCGACGAAACTGGTCATAGACAGCTCCCTTGAAAAAGCGTCCATGACGCTTAACGGCAGGCAATGGTACATTGAAGGGACCTCTGTTGGTATGATGAAGGATATTCCCCTTCTTACCAAAGGGGAAAATTCCCTGGACCTTGTCCCCGGGATTTACCTGATAGAATTGAAAAGCGGAAGGAAAACCGCTTCTATGGAACTTAATCTTGAAAGGGGTCAATCATATAACATGGCCCTGGACTTGAATGAAGACAAATCTGATCTGCTTTTAACTGAGGAGTAAGAACGATGACAGAAAGCGGCAAAATAGGTTTATATACAGCCATCGGGGCAATCGGAGGATTATGCGCCTTCGCACTTGTCAGCCTGATATCCCTGATGAAAGAGAGCTTCGGAAGCTACCTGATATTCAATATAGTCATGGGGGCCTGTTTCGGTCTTGCCATCGGCGCCGTCCTGGGCAGTGCCGAAGGAATCGTCCACGGCAACCGGCAGAAAATACTTTCCGGCCTTCTCTACGGGACCCTCACGGGTATCGCCGGCGGAATTGTCGGCGTGTTTCTGGGCCAGTCCCTCCTTCTCCGTTTCGATAGGGCCATGGGTGATGCGCCCCTCATCATATCCGCCCTTATCCAGGCCCTCTGCTGGATGATCATGGGAATGTTCGTGTCCCTGGGCGAAGGGCTCCGCTCCCGTTCGGGACTGAAACTGACCTACGGCCTTCTGGGCGGGCTGACGGGCGGTCTGCTGGGGGGATTCCTTCTGGAGATCCTGACATCCCGTCTGGCCGGTCTTGTCATTCTGGGAGCGGCGATTACCTTCTTCTATGCCCTGATGGAGAAAAACTTCTCCCGCGGCGTGCTTCGGGTACTCAACGGCCCGTTGAAGGGCAAGAAACTGGCACTGAACCAGAGGAAGCTTACCCTTGGTCAGGGACAGGGCAACGATTTTGCCCTGATCGGTTATGACGGAGTGGAAGAGAAATGCCATGCGGTCATATCGGTGAGAAGCGACGGAGCCGTTCTGGAGCCGTTCAGCCACCGTTATGACGTTTACGTCAATGACGAAAAAACACAGAAAGCGGTTCTGAAATACGAAGATGTCATCCGTATCGGGGAAGCCCGCTTTTTATATGAGGTGAAATAATGAAAGACAAACTGTTTAATATAAAGACGCTGTTTTTTCTTTTGGCGGCCTTTTCCCTGCAGGCCGAGAACATGGTCATAACAGGGATTGATTCCACCGGGATGCTGAGTACGCAGAAAGTGGACCTTTACGTGACTCAGACCGATGAAACGGGCAAAGCCCTTGACGAGAGCGGCGAACTGACCGTTTATGAATCTCCCGACGGGGAAAAGTGGATTCCCGTCAGCTCCGAACTGTCCATTGACAGGGAGGCAAACCGCAGAGAGGGAATCGCCTTTCTCATGCTGATGGACAATTCGGGCAGTATGTACGACGACTTGAACGGAAGGGCCACGGAGAATTACGCCGATCAGAGGATGACCCATGCCAAGGAAGCCATGCGTACCTTTCTCGGCTCCATAGAAGACAGCCGGGACCGGGTGGCTCTGGTGGCGTTTAATACGGATTACAGGATCCTTTCGGAAAGTACCGGTAACAGAAGCGTTCTCCTCGATCAGCTTGAGTACATAAGCAAACCCGAACCGGCAAAGGCCTACACAGAACTTTACTCCTCCCTTGACAGGAGTTCCCAGTTCTTCGAGGACCAGGAAGAGAAGGGGAGGAAAATCATCATTGTCCTCTCCGATGGAGAGAATTATCCCTACTTTGCCATAAAGGGTGAACCCCATCCCGAGTACGGCGAACGTCTTTATACGCCCGAAGAGGCGGCGGAAAGCCTGAACAAGGAAGGGATAACCCTTTACGCCATTCACTTCGGTCTGAAGCAGGATCCCTATCTCGGAGAGATTGCCACCGAGACGGGCGGCAGGGTTTTCGATGCCCGCAACGGGGAAGAGCTTGCCATGATCTATGACAGCATCAGAAAATCTGTGATGGATGAATATAAGGTCACGTATAAAGCCGGAGTTTTTCATTCTCCCCGCGTATTTGTGAAAATTGCCTCTTCCTCTATTGAATCGGAAGCCCGTTATTACTATAATTCATCTCTATTTGGTGAATCGGGGGCTCTCCCCCTGCTGGTCCTGCTGCTGTTTTTACTTCTTTCAATAGGCCTATGGCTGCTGTTGACAAAAATTCGTCTTGAAAGGGTCAACAAGGCGCCCCATATCGAACTTATCGGTCCCGGGGGCTTGAGAAACCGTGTTCTTGAACTGAATGAAGGAAAAACCGTCATAGGAACCAGCGAAAACCATGATATGACAATTGCGGGCAAAGGTGCCCCTTCTGAGAAGGAATCGGCCACTATCATCTACGATGAGAAGAAGCAGGCCTTTACGCTGGTTGCGGGAGAAGGGGAAGCCACGATGGTAAATAACCGGGAGGTTTCCCGAAAAGACCTGAAGGCCGGCGATGTCATCAAGGTGGGAGACAACCTGATAATTTTTGATGACGAAGGAACGCAGGTAAGATAGATGGGACACAGAGGAGAAATCTTCACAAGAAAGATATTTGTTAAGGACGGGGAAAAAACCTATTTTTTCAATATCAAGGAAAACCGTTACGGCAACAAATTTTTAAATCTGGTGGAAAGCAGCAAAAGAGAGGGAGGCCCTTTCAAACGGAATTCCATCATGGTTTACAGGGAAGATTTACCCTCTTTCATGGAAGGTTTCTCCGAAGCCTGTGAACATCTCAATAAAAAAGAAAAAACCCAGCTCTCCCTCTCCAAGGGGGAGGAATCGGGTCGAAGAACCTTCCATTTCTCCGTAAAATGGAACAAATTCGGCTGGGGATCGATCTTTATTTCCGAAGAAAGGTCCGATTATACCTCTGAGCTGCATAACGAAATGATTCTGATTGATGAAAGGGACATGGAAGACTTTCTCAAAGGCTACGAACCCGCCATGGCTAAGCTCAGGCAGGAAAAACAGTCCGAACCTCCCCAAACACCCCCGAAAGCACCCGAGAAGAAACCTGGTAAAAAGGTGAAAATCTCTCTTCCCGCCGCCCCCGGGAACAAGAAGGAAAAAGAGGTTCCCAAAAAAAACAAAATTAAAGTTGTCGCTAAAAAATAAATCATTGATTTATTCACTAGTCTGTAATAGATTTATAATGTGAAGAAGATATTTATCAATCTGGACGGCGGAAAGAAATTAAGTTTGGGAACTCTTGATTCACTTGCATCAAGGAGATTTCGCTTACGTTCGGTTGATGAAAATCAGTATCAGGCCAGAATCAATGTCGGTCTGATGGATGATTATAACTCCTATGAATTAAAATCGTTCTATCTGGATAAGCTGAAACCGTCGTCCAACGGATACTCCTATATGGAATGTCTTTTAAACAGAGACGGCCGGCGTCTTGAACTGATCATAAAAAATGCAGGCCGTACGGTCTGCCGGGAAAGCTTTTCCATTCTGCCCCGTAAGTTATTCTACAGGAACATAGCCTTGCTCCTCGGGGCCGTTCTTCTCATCGCCGGTCTGACGTTTTTTTTCCTCACCTTTGATTTCTCCTCCATGGGAGCGGGACAGAAAAGCTCTTACGCAGAGCCGCAACGGGTATCCCGTGAAAGGGAAACCAGCGAAGCAACAGGACAGCCGCCTAAGGAAGAATCCTCCCCGGCTGTGACGGAAAAAGCTCCCCGGACGATAGAGAGGACTGTCCCTGTATCGGATGAAGGAAAGGAAGAAGCGCTCGATACATCATCTGAGCCCCTATCCCTTGACAGCTCTTCCGTGGAAGTACAGGTAATCGAAGTCCCCGAAGCGGCAGAAGCGGCAGCCATTACCGGGAAAAGTCCGTCGGAAGAAATCAGCTCCCCCCCGGGTCCCGATTTCTCCCTCCTTGATAAAAATGACTTAGTGTTGTATTTTACACCCAATAGTTCCTACCTGGAACCGAACGCCATTCATTCTCTGGAAAATGTCTTATCCTTTCTCTTGGATTATCCGACAGTCCGTGTTAAAATTACAGGACACTGTGCCATAGCCGGCACGGAAGCGGGAAGAAGAGAGATTTCAGTGGATAGAGCCGTTAATGTGGAGAGATGGCTGCGGAAGGGAGGCTGGAAGCCGGTTTTTCCTCCGCAGGTGAATGGAGAAGCGGGGAACTTTCCCTTAACAAGAGATCCTGAGAATCAGGAGATCAACCGCCGGGTCGAGATTGACCTATCCGAATAGCTTAGGAGTTAGCGTACTTGAATCTTTATGAAAATATTCCTTTGATGGCCAGTCTGGCTGCCCTTGTTCTGGCGCAGGTTCTTAAGGTCATCGTCGTCATCATCTTTGACAAGAAAATCGAAATGTTCCGCCTGAGCAGCACAGGGGGCATGCCCTCTTCCCATTCCGCATCAGTAGCAGCCCTGGCTTCTTCCATCGGTTATATATACGGGTTTGATACTCCCTACTTTGCCATATCCTGCGTTTTCGGCATCATTGTTATCTACGACTCTATCGGAATCAGACGGGCTGCGGGAAAACACGCAGAGATACTGAACTCGCTTATGGATGAATTCGCCCATCTCTGGGATGAGGGAGACAGGCCCAAAGCATTGAAAACCCTGCTGGGCCATACCTATCCGCAGACATTCGTGGGAACCCTGCTGGGGATTTTTGTCGGTATCGCCGCCTGCCGTATAAACGTACTGTGAAATAAATCACACTAAAAGCTGGTCTTTTTTACTCTTCCGTTGTACAGTTTATTTAACGACAGGATAACACTGAAGGAGGCTGAATATGGCCAGAAAAATTAACTTTTATGCGGGACCTTCCGTTCTACCCGTAGAGGTACTGGAAGAGCTGGGAAAAGAGATGGTGGAATATAAGGGCAGCGGGCTTTCCCTCGTCGAAACAAGTCATCGCTCAGCCACTTATGATGAAATTCATAGTAATGCCCTGGTTCTCTTCCGGGAGCTTCTGCAGGTTCCTGATAATTATAAAATTCTTTTCCTTCAGGGGGGAGCGACCCTCCAGTTTACCATGGTACCCATGAACCTCATGGGGCAGGGCGGAACCTGTGATTTTACCATGACCGGAGCCTGGGCGAAAAAAGCCATGGATGACGCAAAAAAAATCGGTAATGTCAACGTTGTGTTTGACGGCAGCGCCGATAATTTCATGTCCCTGCCCGAGGCGGATTCCGTCAAACCCTCGGACGGCTCCTCCTATCTCCATATCACCAGTAACGAAACGATCGGCGGCGTTCAGTGGAAATCCTTTCCCCGGACGGGCGATGTCCCTCTGGTCGCCGATATGTCCTCCGATATTCTCAGCCGTCCCCTGGATGTGAACCAGTTCGGCGTCATCTACGCGGGTGCTCAGAAGAACATAGGCCCCTCCGGACTGACCGTTGTGGTAATCCGTGAGGATCTCCTCGAGAGGCAGGCCGATAAGCTTACGGCCTACATGGCTTACAAAACCCACGCCAAGGGCGATTCCCTCTACAACACACCCGGAGTTTTCCCCATCTGGGCCACGGAACTCGTTCTGGCCAGGATGAAAAGAATGGGCGGTCTTGAGGCCTTTGCAAAGATGAACGAAGAGAAAGCCGCAGTGCTTTATAATGTCATTTCCCAATACTCCGATTTCTACAAATGCCCCGTTGACGCCAAATGCCGCTCCCTCATGAATGTGGTCTTTACCACTCCCACGGAAGAACTGGACAAAGCTTTCGTAGCCCAGGCGACGGCCAAGGGAATGGTCGGTCTGAAAGGCCATAGGAGCGTGGGTGGCTGCCGGGCGTCCATTTACAACGCCATGCCCAAAGAAGGGGTGGAAGCGCTGGCTTCCTTCATGGAAGATTTTGCCAAGGTGAACGGCTGAGATGTCTGAGCTGAGAGAAAAACTGGCCCGGGTCGGTCTGGGCCTTCCCCGGATTCTGCTTCCTTCGGATAAGCTGGATTATTCCAAATGGTCCGTTGTGGCCTGCGATCAGTTCACATCGGACAAGGCTTACTGGCGCGATGTGGAAGAGATTGCGGGAGACGCTCCGTCTACAAGAAAAATAATCTTCCCCGAAGTCTACCTGGAAAAGGCGGACAAAGAAGCGGAGAGGGCAAAAATCAACGGAACCATGAGAACCTATCTGAACGACGGGACTTTGATCGAGAAGGATCCGGGGTTTGTCTACGTTGAGAGAAGCACCCCTTTCGTCAAAAAGCGAAAGGGCCTTGTGGCGGCTCTGGATCTGGAGATGTATGACTTTCACAAGGGCACGGTTTCCCCCATACGGCCCACGGAAGCCACCGTGCTGGATCGGCTCCCTCCCCGTATCAGCGTGAGAAGGGAAGCCGTATTGGATCTTCCCCATATTCTGGTGCTTTTTGATGATCCCGAAGACAGCGTTTTTTCCCTCCTGGAAGAGAAGAAGGACCTTTTCCCCGCCCTTTATGATTTTGATCTCATGAAATCGGGCGGTCATATAAAAGGCTTCGCCGTCAATGACGGGGATGTTCTGAATGCACTTGCCGAACGATTTGAAGAACTGAAGCAGGGAAAACCTCTTCTTTTTGCCATCGGGGACGGCAACCACTCCCTGGCTTCCGCCAAGGAGGTATGGAGAGAGCTTAAGGAAAAGGGAGCGTCCGATGATCATCCCGCCCGCTATGCCCTTGTAGAGCTGGAAAATATCCATGACAAGGGTCTGGTGTTCGAGCCTATCCACCGAGTGCTTTTTGATATGAAAGACGATAGTTTTTTCACTGCCTTAATGAACCTGCCCGGGGCGGAAAGCCGGGAAGTCGACTCCTTTGGGGAGATGAAAAACGAGATGGGACGAAAGGGCTGCATCGGCATCAGCTGGAACGGCAGACACTGGGCGGTCACGCTCGCCGGTTCTTCCGATGAGCTGGAAGCGGAAAGGCTTCACGCTTTCCTGGATCCCTGGCTGGAAAAAACAGGCATTGCCGTCGATTACATCCACGGAGACGAAGCATACCTGGAACTGACCTCCCGGAAAGGCAACGGAGGAATTTATCTGCCTGCCATTGATAAGGGAGAGTTCTTCAGCCTTGTGGACCAAAAGGGTTCCATGCCCAGAAAAACCTTCTCCCTGGGAGAAGCGGAGGAAAAAAGATACTATCTTGAGGCAGCCAGGCTGATCCCTTAAGAGAGGGGTCTGTGACTCTCTCTTCTGATGGTATTTTCACGGTCGGCGATGTGGGACAGGAGTTCCTCACCGCCGATCCATTCGAAAAATCTATTGAGAATATAATGAACCGCACGGGGTGAGGGATGGCATAAATCATCGCCGTACCAGCGGTAGTCCCTTAGTTCATCCATGACGATCTCGTAGGCGGGAAAATACTCGATCCAGTCCCTGTCTCGGCAGATATCTTCGCAAAGGCACCTGAGCAAAGCCTTGGAATAGGAATTTTCCCGGGCATCATTACGTAAATGCCGGACGGGACTGACCGTGATTATTACGCGAAGCTTTTCATTGTATTCCCTTAATCGATCCAGAGATATTCCCAGAGAACCGCCGGAAGAAGGATCATCCCATCTTACATAACTGTCCCGTTCAAAATCCCGATTGTCACACCTGTGGCAATTATTGACGATCCGGGAAGAGGAAATATGCCTGTAAACCCAGGCTGTCCCCAGAGTGACGACAAGAAAATCTGTTTCGCCCAACTCTTCGTGTCCCCGGGCAACCAGCTCCCGGAAATGGGATTCCGCCCTCTCTCCCTCCGAAGGCTCCCCCCTATAGCACCGGGAGGAATGAAAGGAGAAATGTCTCCAGAGCCCCTGCTGATAAAAGGGTGCGCCCCTTAGGGTATTATCCGACAGATTTGTAAAAGACTCGGCCAGACTGAGGGGATTGTAGGAGATACCAAAGGGAGAGAGAGTGCTATTCAGTCCCAGGATCCGGTATTTATCTTCCAGTTCCGAAGCGAAGCAGGAGCCGAAAAAACCGACCCTGTGGCGGGGCGTCAATTCGAAGGAGGATCGGGGAAATCTGACCGGAGTTCGGGTATTGGCCCAGAAATCTTTTTTCATGTCAGATTTTCAGGAAGAGGCGGGCAATCTCAAAATAGATGGTCAGACCGCACACGTCTATGACGGTAGACATGAGGGGACCGGCGGCGACCGTCGGGTCAAGACCGATCCGATGGATGACCATGGGAACGATACAGCCCAGTATGGTCGCAAAGACCACCACGCAGGTAAGGGCGAAGGCGACCGTCAGGGCTTCATAAAAACCGATTCCCGGGGGCAGGAACAGGCTTCGAAGCAGAATAACCACACCGGTGGCCACCCCGATAAGCAGGGCGACGAAGAGCTCTTTGAGAATGACTTTCCCCAGGTCTTTGAATTTCAGCTCGCCCGTGGCTAATCCGCGTATCATCAAAGTGGATGACTGGGTTCCTGTGTTACCCCCTGTCTGGGTAATCACGGGGATGAAGAGTGTCAGAAACAGGGCCGCCACCGTCAGATCGGAGTAGGCGTCAAGAACATTGGTGGTAATCGTCCCCGCGATGAGAAGGATGATAAGCCAGGGGAGACGCTTCCAGACCAGGGCGAAGACCGATGATTCCAGATAGCTGTCCGTGCTTCCTCCCATGGCACCCATCTTGTAGATATCTTCGGTCTGTTCTTCCCTAATGACGTCGATGACATCATCAAACGTCACGATACCGAGAAGCCGGTGCTGATTGTCTACAACGGGAATAGCCAGCAGGTCGTTATCTTCCAGAACCCGGGCGGCCTCTTCCTGGTCCGTATCAGCCTTGACATAGATGACATTGCGTTCCATGAGATCGCCGACTTTTTCGTTATTATCGGCCGACAAAAGTTCCCTTAGGGAGATAACGCCGATAAGTCTTTTGAATCCGTCCACCACATAAAGGTAGTAGATGGTTTCCAGCTTATCCGTCATATCCCGGCGGACAAAACTGATAGCCTGATTCACCGTGATTTCCGCCCGGAGCGCTCCGTAACGGGGCGTCATGATTCCGGCGGCGTCATCCTCGTCATAGCGTAAAAGAAATTCGATCTCCCGCCGTGAGTCCTTAGTCAGATTATTCCAGAGGCTTTCTCGCACATCGGCGGAAACCGACTGGATAAGGTCGGCCAGGTCATCCGGCTCCATATAGAGGAGGAGATCCTTGGTAAGTTGCTCGGACAGATTTTCCAGAAGGACTTCCTGGTCGGAATGGTTCAGCTCGGCCATAAGGCTGGAGCGGCTCTCCTGGTCAATAAGAAGGAACAGCTGCAGAGACTGCTCAGGAGTCAGGGAGTCCCAGAGTTCCACGAGGTCGGAGGCTGTCAGTTCCCGCAGGGAATCGGCTATCTCCCCGTTATTCAAAGGGTCTTCCATATATTCGCTTATGTTATCGAGCAGCCTTTCCATAATGCCTCCTTTATCAGTCCCAGTCTCCCACCCTTATGACTTCCGGTTCCAGGTCAAAGCCGGTGGCCTCTTTTACCCGTTTCTGAACTTCCACGATAAGCTCGGATATATCCTCCGATGTGGCGCGGTTCTTATTTATCAGAATGTTGCCGTGCCAGGAAGAGACGGCGGCGCCTCCCCGGGTGAATCCTTTCAATCCGCATTCATCGATAATCTGTCCCGAGGGTTTACCGAACTTTCTGTCGTTCTTAAACGTCGATCCCGCCGACGGGGCTTTAAAATGTCCCTTCTCCAGGCGGCTCGCGGCGATTCGCGACATTTCCCCTTTTATGAGATCTCTATCGCCCGGACTCAAGCGGAAAGCCGCCCCGGTGATGATGAGGCCCTTCTTCTGAAAGGGGGAAATTTTATAACCCCAGTCATTCTTATCCATGGGGACGATTTTTACCTCATCATCGTCTGTCAGGACCTCGGCCCAGGAGAGGACATCGGCAATTTCCGAGCCGTAGCACCGGGCGTTCATATAGAGAGCACCCCCGACCGATCCGGGGAGACGGTTGAGGAATTCCAGCCCCGTAAGGGAGTAGTCGCACCCGGCCTGAACCAGGGCGTTTACCGTCGTACCCGCCCCGCAGATAAGGTCGTTATTTTCCAGACGGATATTATCGAGCCCCTCCATGGAGAGGGTGACACCGGGAATCCCCCTGTCGGAAACGAGAATATTGGCTCCCCCCCCCAGAATAAACAGGGGGAATCCCTGATTTCTGCATACTCTTCTGATATCAATAAGATCCTGAATATGACGGGGTATGACAAATACTTCTGCCTTGCCTCCGGAATGAAAAGTGCAGTGACCGTCCATGGGCTCTTCGGTAAAAAAAGGACAGGACGGAGGATTCTGGATGAAATATTCGGCGGCTCTCTTCACGGGGCCATCATAACGTCGATTCCCGTCCCTCGTCAATCGGTGCCATTTTCCAGAAGGGCCGTTACTTCGGTAAAACCGGACAGGGCCGCCCGGCCGGCGGGGTCGAGCTCATAGCTTCCTTTTTTCACCCGGTTGAACCAGCCGTAGTAATTATCCGATAGTATGCGCTGGGTCTTTTCTCCGCATCCCAGGGATCGTAATTCCCGGGGGGATAGGCAAGGCTTATCCTTCAGAAACCAGGCGATTCTGATGGCTTCCTGCTTATAAGTGGATATTTTTTCGTCCGATGCGGTGCTTCCCCCCTTGTTGAATTCGCCGTAACGCCCTTCGATCTCCCGGAGTATCATCTGCCTTTTTCTCTGGGCCATCCGCTCGGTAAAAGGCACGGGGTGTAAAACGACTTCAACCCGGGTTGATTTTTTCAGAAAACGGACCAGGATCAGCCCCGTTTCAAGCCTCCTGAGCAGATCCTTGAGAGATCGGTAGTTCGGAGGATAAGCGCCGCTTCCCTCCACAGGCACCGCCGCATAAACGGCGGCGGTGATTTTTTTTCGGGAGACCGTCTGATAGACAAGGGAGAGGGAAAATCGGGTTTTCATCTCAACAATGATGAGTTCCTCTCCCTTGCGGGCGGTTATGTCGCAGTGTTTCACCTCCGAATTCACTTCGTAGCCCTGCTTTTCCAGGTAGCTTCTCAGGGGTGGATACAGATCCGTCTCTTTCATTGCTCCATTTTACCGGAAAAAACCCGTTTAAACATTGAAATAAACCGTAAAAATAGATATTTTTGTAATGAAAACAGTATGAACAGCCGGCTTCCGTCCGGCATAAGGAGATATTTACATGGTAGAATCGCTGAAAAAAAATAGTTTCTACGGCAAGAGAAAAGGACCGGTGGTCCTCTGTATCATGGACGGTGTGGGATTTGGCAAGTACGAAGAGGGCGATGCCGTGAAAGCGGCTATTACCGAAACCCTTGACGCCATGATGGCTACCAGCCCGGTAACCTCCCTGAAAGCCCACGGTACCTCCGTCGGCCTTCCCGACGATTCAGACATGGGTAACTCCGAAGTAGGGCATAATGCCATCGGCTGCGGACGTGTTTTCGCCCAGGGCGCCAGACTCGTCAACGATTCCATCGGCAGCGGCAAAGTCTTTACCGAGCCGGTCTGGCAGAAACTGGTAAAGAATGTCAAGGACAAGGGCTCCACCATGCATTTCATTTCCCTCCTTTCCGACGGAGGCGTTCACTCCCATATCAACCAGCTCAAGGGACTGATCGAACAGGCCAAGAAAGAGGGCGTATCCAAGGTGAGGGTACATGCCCTTCTGGACGGCCGCGATGTCGGTCCCACAAGCGCCCTTGAATATTTCGATCCCTTTACCGAATATCTCTCCGGCCTGTCCGATGACAGCTTTGATGCCCGCATCGCCTCCGGAGGCGGAAGAATGGTGATAACCATGGACCGCTACGGTGCTGACTGGGGCATGGTCGAAAAGGGCTGGCAGACCCATGTCCTGGGCGAGGGAAGAACTTTCGCCAGCGCCCATGAGGCCATCGAAACCCTGCGCAGCGAGACGGAAGCCCTGGACCAGGACCTCCCCGCCTTCGTTATCGAGGATGAGTCGGGAAAACCGGTCGGCTCCATGAGCGACGGTGACAGTGTCATTCTCGCCAACTTCAGAGGAGACCGTGCCCTGGAGCTGTCCATGGCTTTCGACGGGGGCGACGATTTTGACAAGTTCGACAGAAAGTTCATCCCCAAAGTGGAATATGCCGGCCTGATGGAGTACGACGGAGATCTGCATATCCCCAAGCAGTACCTGGTATCTCCTCCCGATATAGACAGAACCATGGCGGAATATCTCTGTGCCACGGGGGTGAAGCAGTTCTCCATTTCCGAAACCCAGAAGTTCGGCCATATCACATACTTTTTCAACGGCAACAAGTCGGGCAAATTCTCCGAGGAACTGGAAGATTATGTGGAGATTCCCAGCGACAACTGTCCTTTCGAGCAGCGCCCCGCTATGAAATGCGCCGAAATTACCGACCGGGTACTGGGCGAAATCAAAGCCGGTGATTACAAGCTGATCAAGCTGAACTTCCCCAATGGGGATATGGTGGGTCATACAGGCGTATTCCAGGCCGTTGTCTGTTCCATGGAAGCCATGGACCTCTCGATCGGCAGGATGAAGAAAGCCATAGATGCGGCCGGCGGCATCATGATTCTCAGCGCCGACCACGGGAATTCCGACGATATGTTCGAGCATGACAAGAAGACCGGAGATGTGAAGGTAAAGAACGGGAAGAAAGTACAGAAAACCTCCCACTCCCTGAATCCCGTCCCCTGCATTATCTACGATCCCCAGTTCAACGGAGAGTATGATACGACCCTGAACGAAGGTCTCGGTATCAGCTCCCTGGCGGCAACGACACTTAACCTTATGGGTTACGAGGCTCCCGCGGACTACGACAAGAGCGTTATTAGCTTTAAATAAAAAAAACCGCCCCGGAGGCGGCTTGCTTTGAGAAAATACCCCGGTGTTCAGAATCCGGGGTATTTTTATGGACTATTTATTCCATTTGGCCATATCCAGTTCCTTTTCTCCCTTGGTGACCAGGATCGTTCCCATCATGTCTCCGGTGACATTCGTAATCGTCCTGCCCATATCGAGCAGAGCGTCGATACCCAGAATCATGGCGTAGGCGGCGGCGACGGCCGATCCGGCCTCTATGGTAATCCCGACGGAATTAAGGACCATGAGAAGCATAATGGCTCCCGCACCGGGAATCCCGGCCGAACCGATGGAAGCGAGAACGGCGGTAAGAATGATGGTGAACTGATCCGCCAGTGTCATATCCATACCTACCGCGTTGGTGATAAAGAGCGCGCAGACCCCCATATAAATCGCCGTCCCGTCCATATTGATGGTCGCCCCCAGAGGAAGGGTGAAGGAGGATATCTTCTTGGGAACCCCCAGGTTCTCCGTCATGTTTCTCATGGTGACCGGGAGGGTGCCGCTGGAGGAACGTGTCACAAAGGCCGTGATCATCGCTTCCCGCGCACCTTTGAAAAACGTCAGATACCCCAGCTTGTTGACAACAAGAAACAGACCGTAAACAACGGCTATCTGAAGGATAAATCCCGCATAAGCGGTCAGCGTCACAAGACCCAGGGAACCGAAAGCACTGGCGCCCTGTTTACCGAAGACGACGGCGATAAGGGCGAATACACCGATGGGGGCGTATTCCAGTATCCATCGCACGATGACATACATGACTTCCGCCGCGCCGTCGAACATATCCAAAAGGACAGTTCCGCTTTTCTGCATGCGCGGATCATCGCTGTTTCGGACTACGGAAATCCCAATGCCGAAGATCAGTGCGAAAAAGATGATGGGAAGAACCTGACCCTGAGAAAGGGCTCCGAAGGGGTTCTTGGGAATAATAGCCAGAAGGGTATCGATAAAACGGGGCTGCGCCAGTTCCTTGCCTGCCGCTTCGGCACTGGCCGCCAGATTGAGGCCGGAACCGGGATGAAAGACATTGGCCACCAGAAGGCCGATTGTCACGGCCAGGGCCGAAGTCAGCATGTAATAGACAAAAATGCGCACTCCGATTTTTCCCAGCTCCCTGGGCTGTATGCTGGCCGCTCCGACAACGAGGGACGTCAGAATCAAGGGCATGACGATCATCTTGAGCAGATTGACGAGAATGCTGCCCAACGGCTGAACAACAGCCACGGAAGGGCCGAAGACAATACCCGCCGCCGCGCCCAGTATGAGCCCGATTAAAATCCGAAGGAGCAGATTTGTCTGGAAATACCAGGAAAACAATCCTCTCCTGCCCGTTTTATCATTCATAAATAAACCTCCGAGAAAAATGAAAATGTGTCATATTTATCCAATTGTCCCATGAATAATCGTTTTTAGCAAGAAATATCTGATTTCCCCTCCTGAGGGGCGGAAAATAACGAAAAAAGGAGAAAAAAGGCAGTAAGGCCCCTTTTCCCTCACTCCTTTCTCAAAAGGATCATATCGGCTCCCTTGACAGGAGGAAGGTCAAAATGATATTTTTCTAGGCAGATTTTATTAATTGATACTATTCTAAGGAGATACTATGTCCGGCCACAGTAAATGGCATACTATTAAGCATAAGAAAGGTGCCCTCGATGCCAAAAGGGGAAAGCTTTTTACGAAGATCATTAAGGAAATTACCGTAGCAGCACGACTGGGCGGCGGAGATCCCGAAGCGAATCCCCGTCTGAGAACGGTTCTCCTTAAGGCCAAGTCGGCCAATATGCCCAAAGACAATATCGACAGAGCCATCAAAAAAGGTACCGGCGACATGGACGGTGTCGACTATGTTGAACTCCAGTATGAAGCCTATGCCGCAGGCGGTGTCGGTCTTCTTATCGACGCTCTGACGGAAAATAAAAACAGAACTGCTGCCGATGTAAGATCCATCCTTAATAAAAGCGGCGGACAGCTGGCGGCAACCGGCGCCGTATCCTATCAGTTCAACCGCAAGGGTACCATCGTTTACAATCTGGAAACGGTTGATTTCGACGCGCTGTTCGAAGCGGCCCTGGAAGCGGGAGCGGAAGATGTTTCCGAAGACGGCGGCATTGCCGAAGTCGTGACAGACCCCAGCGCTTTCGGAGATGTTCTGGAAGCCCTTCAGGCTGCCGGTTTTCAGGAAGAGGATGCCGAAGTGGCCATGGTTCCCGATAATGTCGTAGCCCTGGATGATGAAAAAACGGCAAAGGTTTTAAGGCTGATTGAAAGGCTGGAAGACTGCGACGACGTTCAGTCCGTGGCCACCAACCTCGATGTTCCCGACGACTTTGAAATGCCCGAATAATGCGGGTTCTGGGAATTGATCCCGGATTGGCTTCAGTGGGATGGGGGATTGTCGAATCACGGCAGAATCGTCTCTCCCACGTGGCCCGGGGAACAATCAAAACAGCCAGCCGTGATTCTTCCGGCCTCAGGCTGAAACAGATTTACTGCGAATTACAAAAAATCATAGATCAGTACAAACCGGACGAGGCGTCTTTGGAAACGCTTTATTTTGCGAAGAATACCACCTCGGCTCTTCCGGTAGCCCAGGCCAGAGGCGTTCAGATCCTGGCCTGTGCCGACGCCAATCTTCCCATAGGGGAATATACCCCGCTGGAGATCAAACAGGCCGTTGTCGGATCGGGAAGGGCGGAAAAGCAGCAGGTGGAACATATGGTTTATCTGCTGTTGGGCCTTCGGGAGAAGGAAAAATCCGACCATGCCACCGATGCACTGGCCGCCGCCATATGTCACATAAACAGGGGAGGTGCCTTTTGTGGAATAGTATAAAGGGAGTTGTCACTCACATCGGAGCCGAAGTTCTGTATCTGGAGAACGGCGGTCTCGAATGGGAAATTGAAGCGTCCCCCTCAACCCTGTCAAAATTACCCCGCGACGGCAGTGAAGTCCGGATCTACACCTATCTCCAGCACAAGGAAGACATGATGAAACTCTACGGTTTTTCCACTCCCCGGGAAAAACAGCTGTTCATCAGCCTCATCGCCGTCAGCGGTGTGGGGCCGAAACTGGCCTTGAAGATCCTCACAGGGATGAAGCCGGACGATTTCATTACAGCCATGGACCGGGAGGACGTGGACGGATTAATCCGCATTCCCGGACTGGGAAAGAAAACCGCCCAGAAGATTATCCTCCAGCTTCGCGGGAAACTCATCAGCGACGAGGATACGGCGATTCCCGCTTCAGAGGGGGGGGAAATCGCCGAAGCCCTGGCCGCCATGGGCTTTGACAAGAAGAGCGCGGCCCGCACGGTGAACCGCCTGCTGGAAAGTCCCTCCGTAAAGGCCCTGGAGGGCCAGGCCCGTGAACAGGAAATCATGCGTCTTGCCATAGTTGATCTCAGCACATCCGTTTAGGGGTAGATATGTCCGACTACACCGAAGAAGAGAAGATACTCGCCAGGGAAGCCATAAGCGAGGAAGAGAACCGGGATAACCTTATCCGCCCCCATCTGCTCAGGGATTTCCAGGGGCAGTCGGAGGTCAAGGAGAACCTGTCCGTTTTCATTTCCGCCGCCCGTCAGAGGCAGGACGCCCTGGACCACGTCTTCATTTCGGGACCTCCCGGACTGGGTAAGACGACTCTGGCCGGCATCATGGCCAACGAGCTTGGTGTGGAGCTGAAAGTAACCAGCGCCCCGGCTCTGGACAAGCCCAAAGACCTGGCGGGACTCCTTTCCACCATTCCCGAAAGAACCGTCTTCTTTATCGATGAGATTCACCGCCTGAAACCGGCCATTGAGGAGATGCTCTATATCGCCATGGAGGATTACGCCCTCGACTGGATTATCGGTCAGGGTCCGGCCGCCAGGAACATCAGGATCCCCATCCCTCCCTTTACCCTCATCGGGGCGACGACGAAACCGGGACGTGTATCCAGCCCTCTTTTCACCCGTTTCGGTATTAACGTGAGGATGAACTACTACAATGAGACGGAACTGGGACAGATCGTCCGCCGGACGGCCCAGTTGCTGGAGATTCCCATCGAAGCGCAGGCGTCCCTCTTTCTGGCCCGCTGCTCCCGCGGAACGCCCCGGATCGCCAACCGCCTCGTGAAAAGGATGAGGGATTACGCCCAGATCGAAGGCAACGGAACGATAACGGAGGAAATCGTCAAATCCGGACTGACGAGATTACGGATAGACCATCTGGGCCTCGAAGAGATTGACCGTGAGATTCTGAGAACCATTATTACGAAATACTCCGGTGGCCCCGTGGGAGCCGAAACCCTGGCGATCTCCGTAGGCGAAGGAATCGATTCCCTCGAGGATTTTTACGAGCCCTATCTCATCCAGATGGGTTTTATCAAGAGGACTCCCCGGGGTCGGGTGGCCACCCCATTGGCCTATGAACACTTAAGGATTGAAACAAATGAAGACCAGCGATTTCTCTTTTGAACTTCCCGAGGAACTGATTGCCTACCATCCCCCCGAAAAAAGGGGAACATGCCGCCTGATGCATCTGGACAGGGCCCGGGGTTCCCTCAGCCATCTGAATATGAATGATTTTCCCGATCTTTTACCCGATAATGCCCTGCTTGTGTTCAACAATACCCGGGTGCGGCGGGCCCGGATTTACGCCCGGTCGAAAGAAACGGGCGGCCAGATTGAGATTCTCCTTCTCAAGGACCTGGAAAATACCATGCTCTGGGAGTGTCTTGTCAGCAAATCCAAGAAACAGAAAACCGGTAAAACCTATAGCCTTCCCGGCGGAGCGGACGCTCAGATCGTGGCGGAAGAGGAGGGGGGTATCAGGATTATCCGCACGGACCGTCCCCTGACCGAAGAGTATCTCAAGTCCAACGGCCATATTCCCCTTCCACCTTATATAAAAAGGGAAGATGAGGCGGGTGACGACACCAGATACCAGACGGTATACGCCCGGGAAACCGGTTCCGTGGCGGCGCCCACGGCGGGATTGCATTTTACCGATGAGATCCTGGACCGCCTCAGGGCGAGGGGAGTCGAAACGGCGTTTGTCACCCTCCATGTGGGAATGGGTACCTTCGCGCCGGTCAGAGCCGAGGAAATCCAGAACCATAAAATGCACACCGAATCCTATTTTGTCTCGAATGAAACGGCCGAAGCTGTGGAAAGAGCGAAAAGGGAAGGGCGGCCCGTCATCGCCGTGGGGACCACGTCTTTGAGAACCCTTGAATCCTCCTGGGTGGAAACGGATGAGGGGGGAGCCATGAAAAGGGGCTCCTACGATACGGATATCTTCATCTATCCCGGCTACAAATTCAAAGTGATCGACGGGCTTTTCACGAACTTCCATACCCCCGAATCGACCCTTCTTATGCTGGTCAGCGCCTTTGCGGGAAAGGAAAAGATAGACAGGGCCTACGCGGAAGCCGTCAGAGAGAGGTATCGTTTCTTCTCATACGGCGACGCCATGTTCATTCAGTAGGTGTTCTCGTCCATGGCCAGGAATTTCTCCCGCACCCGCGCGATGCGGGCCAGTTCCCGGTCAATGACCTCTTCATAGTTCAAATCGCCGTCCTGGATACGGAAATTCTCATCCTCCCAGTACTGAATATCATCCAGATTCATCCAGGCGAATTTCCTGTCCGAAGCCTTCTGCGACCACTCGACGGCCTCAAACCAGAACTCTTTTGCCAGTTTATAATAGGATTCCGCCTGATCGAGACTGTCAAGATTGGCGTACTTCCAGGGATAGTTATAGAAATAGGCATCGAATTTATCGTATTTAGATCCCAGTTTCAGATAGGTATCCACGATGAGAAGATTCACGTGCATATAAAACAGGTAGCGGTACTTTTCCCACTGTTTTTCATCTTCGATACGGCACAGGGCATTGAGAGGATTGGCAAAATCCGAATGGAGGGCCATGGAGAGGTAATTGATATTTTCCGCCGAATCTTCCGGGTAATAGTAGAAATGCTGATGGTACAATCTGTAATACTGCTCGGCATAGAGCTTCTGTATGGATGAAAGAGAGGAGAGGACGGTCAGAAACAGGAGCGGAATAATAAGAAAACGCTTCATTACCCCTATTATCGGCTTCTTTTCCCAGGATTTCACTCAAAATTACAATACTGTAATCCATCTTTCGCTAATGCAAAAAATCTGCTATAATCCTTTGTCAGTGACAAGGTTCGGGATAACTCTTTTTTTTCTCATTGTTTTGCTGACTCCCTCTCTCTTTTCCCTTGAAGAACAGAGTTTTCAGGCGAAAATCCTCATCGAGGAACGGAAAGAACCTTCTCTTATCTTTCCCCTTTCCCGTCCCGATTTCAAGGATGTGGAGAATCAGTTTCTTTTGAAAAGTACCCGAGCCGAATATATATTATATGAAACGTCTCTGCCTTCCGAAGCGGATGCCAGGGATTTATGCGGTTTCCAGGAACCGAAGACACAAATCCCGAAAGGAGATATTCTGTAATGCTGGATATGATCCGAGAAAGCTTTACCTTTCTCATTCCCATAATTCTTATTTCCCTCTATATGCTGGCTCTGATTCTGGAGCTGCTTTTCTCCCTGAGAAAGCGTGTATTGAAGGATAAGCACTTTTCGCAGATTCTTTATCTGGTCGACAAGGGCCGTCTCCAGGAAGCAGCGGAAGCGACGAGATCGGTTTCCCAGGAAAGGATTCTTAAGGGTTCCCTGCGGATTTTTCAGAAGAACAGTCCCCCCGACAGGGAGGATTTTCTCTTTGATCTGGCCATAAGGGAGATAGAGAAGATTAACCGCCGCGTAGGTCTTCTGCCCGCCCTGGCCAATATCTCCACCCTGATGGGGCTTTTGGGCACCGTGGCCGGTATGATCATCGTCTTTTACAATATGAGAATCACGGGCAGTTCCGATCCCTATGTACTGGCGGGAGGAATTTCCCAGGCCCTTATCACCACGGCCGCGGGACTGATCATTGCCGTCCCGGCTTATCTTTTTCATCTTGTGCTGAAAAACCGGGTCCATATCATGGAAGAGCAGCTCGAACATACCATTGACAGAATCATGAATCTGTACAGGGAGAGGCTTGAAGATGCCCGCAAGAAAGCTAGAATGGAAGAAAATTAAGGCCGATGATCAGGAAGGGACACCGCTCCTGATCACCCCCTTGATCGACATAATGTTCCTGCTCCTCATTTTTTTCGTTATGAACACGAGCTTCAGCCGGTTCAGCCCCCTTGAGATTAATCTTCCCGAAAGCGAAGCCCAGTCTGAAACGGTCGGCGACCAGCTGACCCTGATCCTGAAGAATGACGGAAATATTGTAATCAACGGGGAAAGACTGACTCTGGAGACCCTAACGTCCTTTCTCGAAAGCAGGAGAGAGGAAAGGGGTGAGGAAAGCGTCATCATCGCAGGAGACGAAAGCATAAGCTACGCCTTTCTTGTCCATGTCATGGATAAGGTCAGCCAGGCCGGTCTGCAGGATATTACCCTTTTAACGGAGAGTCAGTAATCAGTGTTTGTCCAGAGAAGGAGCTTCCTTTCTTCCTTAATCATTCATCTGTTTCTTTTCTTACTCCTATGGGGGTATTTTATAGTCAAGACACCGCCTCTCCCTCTGCTTCCCCAGAAACGGGTCGTGAAGGTCACCGTGAAGAGTCGGACAGCAGAAAGGGTCCCGGAACAAAAATCCCATTTGCCGGCCCTTGCCGAACCCCGAAAGGAAAATTTGCCTCTCCCTCCCGACCGGACGCCGGAGAAAGCACCCGAGCCGGAACCGCTGCCCCCCCGGGAAATGATATCCGAACAGCCGCAGCCGGTAGAAAAGACCGTAACCCCGGCGGAAGAACAGCTGACTGCCGCGGAGCCGCCGAAGGAAGCTCTTGCCGAACCGCCTCTGCCTTCCTCCTCTGACGAAACAGCCCGTGACGAACCGGCGGCCCTGGGGGAAAATTACGCCTATTCCTTTGCCGAATCCTCTCCGCTTCCGTCCCTGGAAGACCCTCTGGCCATTCCCCGGGAGGATTTCAGCCTCGACCACCTGCTTATTCAGGACGAAGTTCCCCAGGAAGGAACGGACTCTCTCTACCATATAGAGCTCTCTGCCGGCAGACTCAGGAATATCATATCCACTCCGGATATTCTTTTTGATATGAAGGATCCGGTGCTCGGGACTTTATCCGATTGCCGCATTGCCTTTTCTGTAACAGAGGAGGGACTCGTCAGGGATATCAGGATGATCCCTCCGGGAACGGGGAGTGAGACTTACGATGAAATACTGGAAACCCTTCTCTCCCGTTTTCTTTTTTCCCCGGGAGAAGCGGAAGAGGGAACCATCGCCATTAATTTTTCCCCCATAAGCGGGGCGTCCCATGATTAAAAAACAGTTCTACCAGATCGCCCTTCTTATTTTTATGCTCCTGATCATGATAGGACTCTACCTCCCCATCCGGAGCCATATGGTGGAACAGCTTGAAAAGATTAAAAGCTCGCTTATTTCCAGCTGGGAAAGAGAATACGGGATGGAGATTAAATACCGATCCGCATCCCCCACGATTATCAATTCACTGAGAATAAGGGACTTTTCTCTCTCTTCGGGGGAGAGGGCTGATTTTTCCTTCAATTCGGAGCGGATTTCCCTTTTCTACGGTCTCAGACCCTTTTCCCGGGACAGTCATAAAATCAGCCTCAACAGGCTCCTCATCAAAAGGGGTATGGTGTATATCAACCTTCCCTCGGACAGTACCCCTGGCGAAACGCCCGATCCGAAGGAGATTTCTTCACGGATCCAGCATATTATATCCGCCTATTTCCCCTCAGCCGTTGTGGAATTACGGGATATCACGGTGAGAATTGTCCGGGGAGGGGAGATTTACCACTGGAATATCGGTCTGCTTCGCTGTTCCGCCGAGGATGACTCCATAAACATCAGCCACAAAGGTTCCTTCACCGGGGGGGACGACGTGTCTTTTGCCCTTACCGCCCGCGGATCGGTCGGTACCGCCCTGGACAGGCTGAATTTCTCCACCCGCCTGGAAAACTTCGATTCCTCTATTCTTGGATTTGACCGATTGGATTTTCAAGTGGGCATGAACGGCGATGAACTGAGAATCAGCAAGGTCAGCGATAAATTCCCCGTCGATATCTCCCTTCAGAAAAAGGGCGATTTGTGGTCCCTTAAATATCAATCGGAAGATTTCACGCCCTCAGACATATTCTCCCCCGGCAGGGAATGGCAGGATTACGCCCCCTGGTTCGGTCTGACTCTGGACGGCTCTCTTCAGTGCGACTACGACAGCACGACCAAAGTCCCTCTCTATTCAACGGATCTGGTCATGAAGGGAAATAATGATTTTATACGGGAGCATCTGGGCGGCTACACAACCGTGAGACTGGTTCTGTCGGGAGAACAGTGGAACATAAGCAGCCGATTGGTGGATGTGAAAGCTCCGATAGGTCATTTCTCCTATTCAGGGGATATGCATCTGACGGACAGGCAGGCGAGGGGAACTTTTCTTATCGACCGGGGAAGAATCACCCCCGATCTGTTTCTCTCAGCAAAATGGGACATCCTGTTGGATGACAGCCAGTTCTCCCTGAATACGGACTCATTGACGCTGGGAGAGAAAGAGAGCGGCTCCCTGACCCTTTCGGGGGAAGCCCAGTGGGAGAAACGCAATATTCTGGCCAACGCCGTGTACACAGGGCCACTGGCCGATTATATAAGCCTTGATATCTATGCCGATTTCATCGACTCCCTCTCCCTGAAAACCTGGTATGACATTCAGTCTTTGAATCTACCGGAGCTCCTGGATACGGCCGGCCTGGTCTCGCCCGAAAGCCCCCTCCTGTCCCTATCCCGGAATGCTACGGTGAACAGCCGGGGGTCTCTCGATCTCTCGGACAGCGTTCTGACAGCCATGGTGGATAGAATTGACCTCCTTTCTCCCGATTTCCGGTTCTCGGCGGAAGGTTACGGCAACGGGAAAAAAATCGTTGTTTCCGATCTCCTCTTTGAAAAGGGAAATAACAGAGTGGTGGGCTCACTGACCGGGGCGATGGGCGACATCACCACCCTGCAGAGCAGACTGACCTACAATGGAAGTCCCTTCGATCTTGACATGATCTGGCAGAAGGAGGAGAGAACGGTCGCCGTAGAAGGCTCCTATGACCTTAAGGGAGACCTCCGCTATTTTGACAACGGAATGGTCCATTTCAATCTGGCCTCCTCACCCATACCATTCAATCTCAGGGATAACGGGCTGAAAATGAAACTGGGGATGAGCGGAATGATATCTCCCGACCGGTGGTCCGTCAATTTCCTTGAAAACAAGATAATCATCAGCGACAGCCCCTATTTATATCCGGCGGAGATATCATTCTCGGGACTTTTGGACAACAGCACCCTGCATATAAACAAAATGGAATGGAAGGATGATTTCTCAAAAATTCAGGGAAACGGGAAGCTCCTCCTTCCCCTGGCAGGCTCCAGGCAGTTCAACGGATGGCTGACCCTGGATTCGGACAGGGACGAGAAATATAAATTTCTCTTTTTCAAAGACGGCTCCCATTACAACGGTTACGGGGATATAGAGAATCTGATAGTAAAAAGAATAAAGGCCCTGGACAGGGAAGGAACGATTTCGGCCAGTCTCAATTTTCAGGATCTTCCCCTGAACAGCAAAGTGAAGGGTAATATCGAAGCTTCTCTGGAAGATATGGGAAGCCTTTCATGCTCTCTGGATCTTAACGATGAGAGAGTTTTGCTGACGGACCTGGAGGGGGATTTCGGTTCCGCCCGGTTCAACAGCGGTCTTATTACATTCAACAGGAATGGGGGTGATCTGACCATGAGTCTGGGCCTCGGGGGAGTTCTAGCAAAAAAAGAGTGGAAAACCGGCCTGTACCTCAAGGGTAGAAGCGAGGATATTCTCAATCCGGAGAAAGCGAATTTTTCCGGGGTTCTGAAAACCGAGGAGATCAGCTTCAACGGAAGCGTCGTCAGTCCCCCCTTGAGTTTTCACATGGATAGGGAAGGAGAGGATATCTCCCTTTACAATGACGATCGGGAAGTTTTCAATTCCTATTACAGTCTTTCAAGCGGCCAGATCATCGTCAATTCGGAAAAGCTGCTGCCCCTCTCCTTTGACTTGAGAGGAATATTGCGCAGCGACGTTCTGGATGTGACCCTTTCACGTATCTATATGGATATGAAAAAGGCCAATTCCTTCATGCCCGTGGATTATGCCAGTAAAAAGCCCATGGTGGAATTCGACCAGGGGATTCTCCGGGGGCAGATGACCCTGAAGGGCACCCCCGCTTCACCGGATATCAACGGTGTTCTGACCATTGATCCCCTGCAGCTTAACACGGCTTACAGCACCAAGGATAAGGGAGTAACAAGGGCGGCGGTGGATATAACAGAAAATTATATAACCATTCCCTATTTTGAAATGAATGTGGGCAAGACGGGAACGGTCGGCCTCAGGGGCGGTATACTCCTGGACGGCTGGTCCCTGGAAGAATTTCATTTCGACTTCAGTATGATAGGGAAGAACGGCGGATCCGTGCCTATGATCTACCCCATCAAGGGGCTGGCCCTGAACGGAGAAGCTTCGGGGGATGTTTCATTCTACGGGACGGGCCAGCAGTACTTCATTACTGGGGAGCTCCTCCTGGACCGCATGGTTTTGTCCCTGGCCCAGACCCCCAAAAAGCCTCATATTCCCCGTAATGAACGGCCCGACCCCTGGGACCTGAATGTGGATGTGAGCTTCATAACGGGCAAGGATGTATCCATGGTCGTTCCCAATGAGGATTTTCATGTGGTAAAAGCGCAGCTCGATATAGATCAGAAACTCCGGTTTCAGCTTGACAATATCCCCTGGCTGTTCTCCCTGACGGGAGACCTTGCCGTCAGGACAGGGGATATCGCTTATTTTGACAAGAATTTCAATCTGACCGAAGGGCATGTGACCTTTGAGGAGAACCAGGAGAACTTCGATCCCTTTCTGGATATTACCGCCGAAACCGACCTTACCTACCAGGGAAACGACGTCACTCTCATCATCGATTATGAAGGCTCCCTGTTCGGAGATTTCGATCCCCAGTTCAGCTCCATACCGTCCTATTCGGAACGGGAAATCCTGGCGATGCTGGAACCCTTCCAGACAGGAGACAATACGGCTATCGCCGTTGCTCTGGGCTCTTATGCGGATAAATATACCTTTTCCGCCCCCTTTGAGGAGGGCCTGAAAGATGCCCTCAATGTAGATATGGTAACGATTGAAACGGGCTTTTTGAAAAATATCATTGAAGATCAATTGAATGCAGGCCAGGGGGTTTATACAAATGGTAGTTCTCAATATAATGTAGCGAGATATATGGATGATACCTATCTCAATGTGGGTAAGTATCTGGGAAGGGATCTTTTCGTGGCCGGGGGAATAAGCGTTGATTACGATGAAAGACGTACCGTCATGAACGGAATGGGCTTTGATTTTAATGTAACTTTGGAAATGGAGACTCCTTTCTTTAATATAGGCTGGACCTATTTACCCGATGACTTGGACAGCCGTGATTCATCGGATGGCTTTATTAGTGATTCGAGCATAACCATAAATTTCAGGCTTTAATAATTTTTGTAGGAGAAAAGATGAGGAAATTCTGGCTTACTCTGCTTTTTGCAGCACTTGTTTTGCCCCTTTTTTCGCAGGAAGACGACAGGGATTGGTACCTAAACAAGAAAATAGTCGATATACGTTTCACCGGCTTGGAGACAATTTCTGAAAATGAATTGAAAGCGGTGACGAAGGAATTCATAGGCAAGGAGTTTACGGACACCCTTTCCTGGGAAATTCAGGCACGCCTCTATGCCCTTGAGTACTTCGATTTGATCCTGGCTTCGGTCCACCCCGGAGACAGCGCCAGGTCTACGGCCATCATAGAATTCCGTGTTGAGGAGAAGCCTTCCGTCGATGAAATCATCTACACGGGAAACGAGCGCATCAGAAAAAGCGAACTCCGCGATACGGTTCTGGTGACCCGGGGAGATATCCTCAACAACTCCGCCATCAGGCAGGACAAGGACTCCATCGCGGCCCTTTATCTCGAAAAGGGTTTTCTCGATACGAAAGTAGACTTTCTCACCGAAGTGGACGAAGAGACCAATACGGCGAAAATCATTTTCAATATCGATGAAGGCATTCAGACAAAAATCAGCCAGATAAAGATAGAGGGGAACAGCAGCGAAATATCCTCGAGAACCCTACTCGGCCTTATGAGCCTGAAACCTCAGTCGATCTTCAACAAGGGTATTTACGTGGAAAGCACCCTGCAGGAAGATCTGACCGCCATTAAGAATTACTACCGTTCCCGCGGCTATATCGATATGGATGTGGCTCAGATAAACAGGGATATTGTTCTCGATGAAGAGGACGGCATCAACAAAATGGTCATATCCATTCTCATCGATGAAGGCCCGGAGTACAAATTCGGGGATGTCAGCTTTTCGGGCAACAGTATTTTCACCGATGAGGAGCTTTCCGAGTATTTTAAAATGCTCAAAAACGGCCAGACTCTGAACATGCTCTCCTTCGAGAACGGATTCCAGCAGGTCAGCGAGCAGTATTACGAAAACGGCTACATCTACAACAATATTGACTATACCATGGACAAGAACGAGTCCACCGGCATGGTCTCCTTTAACATCACGATTCAGGAAAGGGACAGAGCCCATATTGAGAGCATCACCGTAAAGGGAAACGACACCACCAAGGATTATGTTATCCTCAGGGAGATTCCCCTCGAAGTGGGCGATGTATTCAACCGCACGAAGCTGATCGAAGGCTGGCAGAATCTGATGAGCACCCAGTACTTCTCTTCGGTGGAGCCCCAGACCTATCAGGGATCAACCGACCTTCTCATGGATCTTGTTATCGATGTGGAAGAGGGCCAGACGGCGAATATTCTCTTCGGCATGACTTTTTCGGGAGGGGATGAATTCCCCATCTCCGGTCAGCTTCAGTGGAGCGATTCCAATATTCTGGGAACCGGAAAGAGCGTCGGCGTCTCCAGTACCTTCTCCTTCGGAACCCAGTCTCTTTCCCTTAAGTACACCGAACCCTGGCTTTTCGGCCTGCGCTGGTCCGGCGGATTTGACCTCACCTATACCCACGACGCGGAAAGCTCGGCGGAACAGGATACGGACGGTGACGGGATTCCCGATCCCTACGATACGATGGCCGAATATGAAGCGGCTTCCGCCAAAGTGCCTACGGAAGATAAAATGACCTACGAGTCCCACTATATATCCGCCGGATTCAGCACGGGATATACCTGGCCTACCTTTATGGGAAGAGTTACCGCGTCCACCAGTATACGAAGCGGTATCGAATATCTGACCTATGACGAGGACTATTTCACGCCCTACAGCGATACGATCTCCGATAACCTGGACTGCTGGAAGTATTTCGACACCCTTTCAGTCAAGGGCATTCTCGACAAGCGGGATATAACCTACGATCCTAATAAGGGCTACATTTTCAGCCAGTCCCTCACCATGGCCGGTCTGACACAGGTATCTACCAAGCAGTATTTCAAATCCATATCAAAGCTGGGGCTGTATAAAACCCTGTTCGACATTCCCCTTGACGAAGACAGTAACTTCAAAGCGGTACTCGGACTGGACAGTGCCTTCTCCTATATTTTTGAGAAACCCTGGGTGGAGGATTATATCCTGGATCTGAGCGATGAGGGATTCTATATTGACGGTATGTTCATCGCTCGCGGATGGAACGTGGAAACGGGGGGGAAAGCCCTCTGGGACAGCACGCTCTCGCTGAAGTTCCCCGTGATTCCCCAGATACTTTCCGTGGACGGCTTCCTCGACGTGGTCGGGATGTGGAACAGCGATCTGGCGCTGAAGGAGATGTCTCTGAACGATTTCCGCTGTTCCCTCGGGGCCGGTGTCCGCTTTGCCAACCCCGCCTTTCCCATCGGGCTGTACCTGGTTAAAAAGTTTACCTTCGATGAAGACGGTAAGGTCGATTGGAACCCTGAGGCTGAATACAATGCCTTCCAGGACTGGGGCATGGATCTTGTCATAGCCTTTGAGTTGGACATATATTAAATAACGGGAGAATTACCAATGAAGAGATACATTATTACACTGCTGCTTTTTGCCTTGAGCGGAATGCTCTTTTCCCAACAGATAACGAGAATGGCCGTCGTGGATTACTCCCGGCTGCTCTCCGTGTATTACCAGGATTCAAGGAAGATCAAGGAAGTCAACGATTTCGAAAACGAAATCATGGAAGAGCTGGCGTCCATTCAGGACGAGATATCCGACCTGGAAGAGAAGAAGATTGATGCGGAAAGAAACGGGGACCAGGAGTCTGTTCTCTCCTTTGACGAAATGATCGATCAGAAGAAAAAATACCAGCAGGATTATCTTCGTATCAAGAAGACGCAGCTGAATAACATGAAAGAGAAATACGCGTCCAGCCTCTCCATGACGACAGAGATTTATGACGCCATCGTCTACGTCTCCCAGAGCGAAGGTTACTCCTTCGTTATGAAAAAAAGCGATCCCGATCTCGTCTGGTGGTCGCCCGATGTGGATATAACCGATGCGGTTCTTAATCGGCTCTCGATCATGAACAGATAGGGGGCGACGTGTCTGAAACGACGCCCATGATGAGGCAGTACCTTTCTATAAAAGAACAGCACAAGGATGCTGTTCTTTTTTTCAGGATGGGGGATTTTTATGAAATGTTCCGCGAGGATGCGCGGGAAGTCAGCAAACTGTTGAATCTTACCCTGACGAAAAGACAGGGAATCATGATGTGCGGAATTCCCTATCACGCTTCGCAGAACTATATCGGCCGCCTCCTCAAACTGGGCAGAAAAGTGGCCATCTGCGAGCAGACGGAGATGCCTCCCAAAGGGAAGGGCATTGCCAAAAGGGAAGTGGTGGAGATTATCACTCCCGGCACCATTGTGGATGAAGATTTTCTCGACAAGGGTTCCAACAACTATCTGGCCGCCGTGGGCTATGAAAATGAAACGATCAACTTCTCCTATATCGATCTCTCCACGGGTGCCTTTTACACATCCCTGACGCCCCTGGAAGGGGGAGCGGATTTTCTGAGAAGCGAGCTGTTCCGTTTGGCTCCGGGTGAACTCATTCTCCAGGAATCCCTCCTGGAAAAGGATGCCTTTCAATTTCTCAGGGAGGGTCAGTTTTTCCTGAACAAAATGCCCGACTGGTCCTTTGATATCCGGGCGGGGGAAGCTCTCCTCAAGAAACAGCTCTCCCTCAACAGTCTCAAGGCTTTCGGCATTGAGTCCAACAGTCCCCTTGTCATGTCCCCCGGCGTCATACTGGAATATATAGAAGAGACGGCCAAGAGCCTTCTTCCCCATATCGTTTCACTGAAAGTGTACAGTGAGTCGGATTACCTGGCTCTGGATGAGGCCACAAGAAAGAATCTGGAACTTGTCCGAAACCTGCAGGACGGTTCACGCCACTATACTCTCCTTGAGATTCTGGACCACACCATGACCCCCATGGGCGCCCGTCTCTTGAAGAACTGGATACAGCACCCCCTGAAGGACATGGAACCCATCCAGGAACGGCTCAGCTGTGTGGAAATCCTCCATGGCGAACAGCTGCTTCTCCAGCGCCTCCGGGAAGATCTTAAACCGGTTCTCGATCTGGAAAGACTGACGGCCCGTGTCGCCATGGACAAGGCCCACGGGAAAAACCTTCTCGCCATCGGCACATCCATCGGGCAGTACACCTGCATAAGGGAGAGCTTTTCTCAGAACGACAGGGCCAGAGAGCTTCTCCATGATCCCTCTATAAACGAGGAAGAGCTCATCGAGCTGACCGATCTTCTCGCCCGGGCGATCAGGGATGAACCATCCATCCTTCTCACCGAAGGAAGAATCATCAGGGAAGGCTTCAACGCCGATCTGGATCATCTGCGCCATCTCAAAGAGAACAGCCGCCAGATTCTCGATGAATACCTGGATAGTGAAAGGAAAATTTCCGGCATCGGTAATCTGAAAATCAAATACAACAAGATTATCGGCTACTTTTTTGATGTGACCAAAAGCCAGCTTGAACTGGTCCCCGGTCACTTTATCCGCCGGCAGTCCCTGGTCGGTTCCGAAAGATTCACCACGGAACGGCTGGGAGAGATAGAAACGGAGATCAACAGCGCCTCCGACAAAATAATCGATCTGGAAAAGGAGATATTCCTCGAGGTCAGGCAGAAGGTTAAGGACAAACTCCCCCTTCTCCAGCATGTCTCATCCTTCTTCTCCCGCATCGACTGTCTCCAATCCCTGGCCTACGGCGCCACGGTGAACGGATACGTGAAACCCCGGCTGACCCTGGAAACGGAACTGTCCATTAATAACGGGAGACATCCGGTGGTTGAATACCATCTTCCCCCCGGGGAATTCGTACCCAATTCCCTCGACCTGGACAGCGACGGCGTCTCCTTCGCTCTCATTACCGGGCCGAATATGGCGGGAAAATCCACCTTCCTGCGCCAGACCGCCCTCATTACACTTATGGCGCAGATAGGCTCCTACATCCCCGCCCTGGAGGGGAAAATATCCCTTGTGGACAGGATCTTCTGCCGGGTAGGGGCTACGGACAATCTGGCTCGGGGGGAATCGACTTTTCTGGTGGAAATGAATGAAACCGCCTATATCCTCAGGAATTCCACGTCCCGCAGCCTTATCATCATGGATGAGGTGGGAAGAGGAACCAGTACCGAAGACGGTTTGTCCATCGCCTGGGCCATTAGCGAATACCTGCTCAATACGATCGGCGCCAAAACCCTTTTCGCCACCCATTACCATGAACTGACCGATCTGAATCATCCCCGTATGAAAAACCTGTCCCTCCAGGTGGAGGAAAGAGGCCTGGAAGTTCTTTTCCTCAAAAAGATAAACCCCGGTCCATCGAATAACTCCTACGGAATCCATGTGGCCTCTCTGGCGGGAATTCCCAAGGAAGTGATCTCCCGGGCCCGGGAAATTCTCAAATCCATTGAGGGGGGCGAGAAAAAAGTGATCCCCCCCCATGAGGAGAAAACGGATCAGATTAACCTTTTTGACGAAGGGGAAATGATTCTCAGCGATCTGGAAGCTCTTGATATCAACGGGATAACCCCCCTGGACGCCTTGAATAAAATCAGCAACTGGAAAAAGCGTCTTTCGGAGTAGGGGGAAAAAAAATCTCTCCCTCTCATTATGAAGGGAATTCAAATACTCCATATTCTGGCCGGCCGCACCGCCTGCCTACTCTGCGGCACCATAGACAGCTCCTCCCTGGTTCTGGGGATTTGTGCAAGATGCCGGCGTGATCTGAGGCGGGAAGAGACGGGAGTCAGGCAGCACCGACAATGCCGCCGTTGCGGAATGGATCTCTTATCGGAAAAAGAGCTTTGCACCGAATGCCGCCGGGTAAATGACAAGGTGAGAAACACCTCTCTCTATGTCTACCGGGGCACCGTTAAGGATCTTATCCGTTTCTACAAATTTCAGGATCAGAAAAAGCTGGCCTGTTTTTTCGCCCATCAGATTCACCGCAGTCTTGTGAGACAAGGTCTGGAGGCATGGGTTCTGGTTCCCGTTCCCCCCGCAAAGGGCAAGATATTCCGCAAGGGCTGGGATCAGATCGATCTGATTCTTGCCGTTCTGGAACGGAAGGGCTGGCAAAGGGCCGATCTGCTGCTTAACAGGGGCAGAAGGTCTCAAAAGAGCCTGGATCGTACGGATAGGATCAGTCAGTCACCGGAACGCTATCATCTGCGGAAGAGTATTATCCTGCCCAGGAAGATACTCATAATCGATGATGTTTTCACCACAGGTGCGACAATCAAGGCATGCACCGAGGTTCTACTGGAAGGGGGAGCGGAACAGGTCCGCTCCCTTACCATAGCCCGGGACTAGGCTTTCTGGGCGAAATGGCTGAACTCCATGGAGAAGGTACCCCGTCCCTGAGTCTGACTCCTGAGGGACGTGGAATATCCGAACAGCTTGGAGAGGGGAGCCTGAGCCTTGACCAGTTCGAAGGAAGGCTTCGACTCCATGCTGCTGACAAGCCCGCCTCTCTGTGTAAGGCTGCTGATCACATCCCCCACATAATCGGCAGGACACATGATATCCACATGCATGATGGGTTCCATCAAGACCGGAGACGCATTCCGGCAGGCATTATCCATACCCAGCGACGCGGCGGCTTCAAAGGCCAGCTCGGTACTCAGATTTTCGTCATATTCGCCGTCGAGGAGAGTGGCTTTTACGTCTATCATGGCGTAACCCATCAGCGTTCCCGACTGGAGGGCGTTCATCATGCCCCTCTTAACCGCTTCCTGTATATCCAGGGGAATCCGGTTCTTAGGAACCTCCGAATGGAAACTGTTGCCGGCACCCCTGGTATCCGGTTCTATCCTGAACTTGATAACCGCACGGTTTTCCTTGCCGGCCAGGGTTTTCTCAAAAACTTCCCTGTGCTCATAGGCCGCCGTAATGGCTTCCCGGTAGGAAACCTGGGGATTACCGACATTAGCCTCGACCTTATACTCTTTCCGGAGTCTTGTGGTCAGAACGTCCAGATGAAGCTCTCCCATACCGGAAATAACCAGCTGTCCCGTCTCCTCATTCTCATTAACGGCGAAGGTGGGGTCTTCCTTGTGAAGCAGATCGAGAGCCTGCCTCATTTTATCCTGGTCGCTCATGGTCTTCGGTTCGATGGCCACGGAGATTACCGGTTCGGGAAAATCCATCGATTCGAGGAGTACGGGAAAACCTTCGCTTCCGATGGTGTCACCGGTCTGCGCCAGCTTCATTCCCACGATTACGGCGATGTCTCCCGCCTCCAGGCTGCTGATCTGTTCATGATGATTTGAGTGCATTCTGAGAATCCGGTTCACCCTTTCCCGCTTCTTCTTGCTGATGTTCATAACGGCGGTGCCGCTTTTCAGCACGCCCGAATAGAGACGGACAAAACAAAGAGAACCCATTTCCCTGTCCTGCTGAATTTTGAAGACAAGACCGGCCAGAGGACCGTTTTTGTCCCTCTCCAGCTGAACTTCCTCATCCTTTTTCACATGATGGCAGGGAACGGCAGGCAGATCGGTGGGACCGGGAAGATAATCGATAACTCCGTCCAGAAGGGGCTGGACACCTTTATTTTTCAGGGAGGAGCCGACGAAAACAGGAACGATGTTCCGGGCGATAGTCTCTTTCCTGAGGACTTTCTTAAGAAGTTCCTCGGGAATGGGAGCTCCCTCCAGATAAAGCTCGGTGATCTCGTCGGAGAAAGCAGAAAGGCTGTCCACCATTTTCTCCCGCCACTCCTCGGCCAGAGCCTGACGGTCCTCGGCAATGGGAGAAAAAGAGAATTTCTCCCCCTGCGTCTCCATATCCCAGCGGATCTCCTCCATACGGAAGAGATCAATATTGCCCTCATAGGCCGTTTCCGCTCCGATGGGGAGGGAGAGGGGAATAGGAAGGGCCCCCAGTTTTTTCTCTATTTCGTCGAGAACATTATAAAAATCGGCTCCCGTTCTGTCCATTTTATTGACATACACGATCCGGGGGACTTCGTACTTATCGGCCTGGTGCCAGACCGTTTCCGACTGGGGCTCCACGGCTCCCACAGCGCAGAAGATGGCGACGGCACCGTCCAGTACTCTCAGGGACCGCTCAACTTCGGCCGTGAAATCCACATGACCCGGAGTATCGATGATATTGATCTGGTTTTCCTTCCAGTAACAGGTAGTGGCGGCGGAAACGATGGTGATTCCCCGGTCCTGCTCCTGTTCCATCCAGTCCATGGTCGCACTGCCGTCATCGACTTCGCCAATCTTATGGCTTTTGCCCGTATAATAAAGAATTCTTTCCGACGTAGTCGTTTTTCCGGCATCAATATGTGCCATGATTCCAATATTTCTCATAGGGTGAATCATAGCATAAAACACCTATCCGATCAATCTGCCCCGCATTGACAAAAGAAGGAAAAAGAGTGATGCTTTTCCCATGAGACACAAGAGGAATTACCGGGTAATCTGGTTTCCCAGCCTGCTGAACAAAATCGTCATCTACACCCTGACCATGACCGTCTTTATGCTGGTCCTGTACTTTTTCACCGGCAGGCAGCAGTTCTCCGACCGTTCTGTCAGCGCCATCATAGAACTGGCTCTGATCTATTCGGTCTGTTCTTTCTTCTTTTCCCTTACCGCCATCGGCGGTCGGATTTTCAGGAACCGCTATGTCTCCCATCTGAAAAAACAGCGGATATTCTGGCTTATCCTGATTATGGCCGCCATGGCCGTGGTTTCCGTCTTTCTCTCCCTGCTTATCGTTCTTCAGACAGGTTACGGCTACGGGACTTGAACGATTTGTGCTAAAAATAGACCGTTTATGAAAGGCGGCCATTGTAATTCCGGGTGATAATTATCCCATATTATCTTTAGGAGTTTATGATGAATGAGAATTATAAATACGCATGCGATGCTTATAAAGCCCTTGGCGTCGACGTTGAAAAAGCCTTGGAGACATTAAAAACTGTTTCTCTGGGAATCCACTGCTGGCAGGGCGATGATGTGGGGGGCTTTGAAACGGCTGGTGCCGAACTCGGCGGCGGCGGTATACAGGTAACGGGAAACTACCCGGGAAAGGCCCGTTCCCTCGATGAATTGCGGAAGGATCTGGAAAAAGCCTTCTCCCTTATTCCCGGAACGCACCGTCTCAACCTGCACGCCAGTTATGCCGATTTTTCCCGGACCGGATGGGTGGACAGGGACAAGATCCAGCCGGAGCACTTCGATTCATGGATTGCCTGGGCGAAGGATCTGGGAATTAAAATCGATTTCAACGCCACTCTTTTTTCCCACCCCAAGGCCGATGACGGTTTTACTCTGAGCCATCAGGATGACGGGATCAGACAGTTCTGGATTGATCATGTTAAACAGGCCCGGAAAATCGCCGCCCATATCGGAAAAGAGCTGGGCAGCCCCTGTATCCACAACATATGGGCTCCCGACGGGGCCAAGGATATCCCCATTGACCGCTATGGCTACAGAAAGAGACTGATGGAGAGCCTTGATGACATCATGTCCCTTGAACTCTCCAAGGAATACGTGAAGGATGCGGTGGAGTGCAAACTCTTCGGTATCGGCAGCGAATCCTTCGTGGTAGGTTCCCATGAGTTTTACATGGCCTACGCCCAGACAAGAGACACTCTCCTCTGTATGGATATGGGACATTTTCATCCCACCGAATCCGTTGCCGACAAAATCTCCTCCTTTTTTCTCTTTAAAGACGAACTGCTTCTTCATGTAAGCCGTCCCGTCCGGTGGGATTCGGACCATGTGGTCATCATGAATGATGAGCTGATGCTTCTCATGCAGGAGCTTGTCAGATCGGGTTCTCTGGATAAGACCCATATCGGCCTTGATTTTTTCGACGGCACCATCAATCGCATCGGCGCCTATACGGTAGGTTCCCGTTCCGCCCTCAAGGGACTGCTTTCGGCTCTTCTCGAACCGGCCGCTCTGTTAACCGAATATGACAGGAAAGGTAACTATTTTGCCCGTCTCGCCCTGCTGGAAGAGTGCAAAACCCTTCCTCTCGGAGCTGTCTGGGATGAATACTGCCGCAGAACGGATACCGTACTGGATAAAGAGCTGATCAAGGAGGTCATGTCCTATGAAAGCGACGTCCTCTCAAAAAGATAGTCCCTTTGAAACTCTGGTGAGGGTTTCCCGGGAGTACGGCAGCAATGCCGATTTCGTTCTTGCCGGGGGCGGCAACACCTCCTGCAAGGAGAAGGGCCGTATGTTTGTAAAGGCTTCGGGAACCCAGCTGGGAACCATAGAGGCCGACGGCTTTACAGAGATCGATCTGGAGAAGCTGTCGAAAATTTGGACATCATCCTACTCTCAGGACAAGGATCAGCGGGAAGAGGAGGTTCTGAGCGACCTGATGGCTTCAAGGGTTGATCCCGAAGGCAGAAGGCCCTCGGTAGAAACCCTTCTTCACGGCCTTTTCCCCTTTACATACGTAATCCATACCCATCCGGCTCTTATCAACGGGATCACCTGCTCCCGGGAGGGAGAGCGGGCCGCCCGTAAAGTTTTCGGCGAGGAAATCATCTGGATCCCCGTCATTGATCCGGGCTACATACTGGCATTGGCCGTCAAGGAGAAAGTTGACGCCTACGAAAAGGAAAAGGGGATTTTCCCCCAAGTGGTGGTGCTGCAGAATCACGGTATATTCATTGCCTCCGACAGCATAGAAGAGATTGACAGAATCTACACAGATTATATGGATAAGGTCAAAGCCCTGTCTCCCCGTCCCGTCCCGGAAAAATTTACCTCCCTGGACGACCTGGATAATCTGCTGGATTCCCTTTCCCGGCTGAAACCGGAACTGACGGCAAAGCCCTACGGGAACCCCGTCCTTTCAGGATATCTGAAAGATAAAGATTCCTTTGCTCCCTTAGCGGAAAGCCCCACTCCCGACCATATTGTCTACAGCGGTTACAAGGCACTCTGGCTGGAAGATGGTCAAAAGCTCGAGGAAGAAGCATCGGCCTTTGAAAAAAAGGAAGGATTTTTTCCCCGGATCATTGCGGTAAAAGGCCGGGGAATCATCGCCTGCCATACATCGGAAAGCAAGGCGGATACGGCGGCGGAACTCTTCTGCGATCACCTGAAGATCGCCGTGATTTCCCGGGCTTTCGGAGGAATCCAGTTCATGCCCGTGGAGAATGTAAATTTCATCCGCAACTGGGAAGTGGAAAAATACCGGGCCTCCATGGCCAAATAGGATTTTTCAGCCCCTGCGGTAAGTGCTCGGACTGACTCCTTTTACTTTACCGAATTGCCTGGTAAAGTAATTGGAGTCGTTGTAGCCGAGCAGATCGGAAATCTCCATCATGGAGAAGGGACTGTTCCTGAGATACCAGCAGGCCCGGTCCACCCGAAGCTGCTGATGATACTGAAGGGGAGAAAGGCCCGTTATTTTTTTAAAAGAACGGAACAGGGTACTTTCCGACATGCCCGCGACCGATTTAAGCTCATCAATTGTTATATTTTCCGTCAGATGCGTCTCGATATAACTGAAAACCTGACCGATCCGGTAAGGAAGAGCCGGCCGATTTCCCCCGTACTGCTTATCGAATTCCCTTGAAACGAAATGGATGATCTGCATGAACTGCGAAATGGCCAGAAACTGGTCCCCCGGTTCATTCCTTTCCAGAATCTCATCCAGCCGCTCCGCATCACGAAGAAGGCTCTCCAGTTTAACGTCATTCAATCGAAAAATCAGACGTTTTAAGTCAGTGAAACGGGTAGTCGGATCAACGGTGAAAATGCTGTGATAACCGGGGGAACGGCCCATATCAGCCAGAGGAATGGCCAGATGGTTGATATCAAAAAGAATATTGATAAGTCTCAGCTGGTGAAGATCCTTATAGCCATGGATCATATCACCCTTTATGACGAAAACGGCGCCCCGTTCAATGGGCAGAACGCCCTGTGGGTCATAGTGGACGCCGTCTCCGGATAGGACAATGACCAGCTCCATAAAATCATGGGAATGGAGCGGGTAGGGAGGCTGGGGGTTCCGTCTCAGAACTTTCAAGGGAATATTTCCGGGTGTGAAAAACTCTTCCCTCATTAAATGATGATATTCTTCCATAACCGAAAAATATCATAGCAGAACCCCGGGCCTTTGTCATGTCCCGTTTAGGCGGATATTTCATCTCCGGCGGAACCTGAAGAGACCGCCTGATCCTTGATCTCCTTATATTCCCTGTGATCGGAATAGAGTTCCTCCTTGTAGGGATTCCTTCCGGTCTTCTTCATCCTGATGATCATATAGACAACGATGGCGATATTGACGGCCAGAGAAGCCGCTCCGAAGAACAGATAGATACCGGGTTTATAAGTTGACGTAACAGCGAATTTTCCCTGATCCTGGAAAAAGGGGAAAGTCTGTGCGAACATACACCAGATGGCAAGGGTCTGGGCGCGGTGCTGAAGCCAGGCGCCTTTGCCCAAAGTAAAAGCACAAAGGGTGGGAGCGAACAAAAGAGCAAAACCGCAGTACCAGGCATGGTGGGGGAGACAGTTGTAAGTATAGGTGAAGTTCCACAGGTCATAGGCTATAATCCAGAACCAGAGCATATCGGGCCACAGCATATCACGGCTCTTGTCTTTGGCTGTTTGTTTTCTGATGGTAATTCCGACCCAGCCGGACAGGGCGATAATATTCAATAGACCGGCAATCCCGTTCATATGATTCCAGATACCCCCGAGAACGAAAACTCCCTCGTCAGCGGTAATCCCGCCGCCCGAATACAGGGTACCCACCTGGAAATCCCTGACACAGGCTTCCAGAATATTGATGGCAAGAATAACGGGAGGAAAATAGAGGGCCCATTTTTTCTCAGAGAGCTGCCACTCCTTACCGGTGGTTTTATCCTTTCCTTTCAGATGACGGATAAGCCAGAATCCGATACAGCCGGCAGTGGAAGAGTAAACTTTCGCCAGATGAAACCAGTCGGTATAGGTCTCGTCCTTTAAAAGAGTAAACCAGATTCCCGTTAAAATAACCGGTAAAGCGACAAAGGTAAAAAATCCGACCCATTTCCAGCGGCGTGCCACTTCATTAAAAGCAAACAGCAAAAACAGAATAAAAATCCACATACCCCAGGTTGAACCCAGGGTTGCTCCGGAAGCTGTATTGAAGACAAACATAACAAACTCCTCTCTCATATAAATATTTTTTTATTTATTTCAGGATGATAATATTTTACTTATCTGGATATGTCAATCTTTTTTACATTTTATTCCCATTATTTAATTATATTTATTGTATTTATCCTTTTTTTAAAGTATATTTTTCAATACTGGACCTTGGTCATACCAAGGATTTTCGAGGTAAATATGGAATTCAATAAACTATCATCTCCGTCGTTGAAGGACCTTTTCATTAGAGAAATTGAAGATATGATCCTTTCGGGAAAACTGGAAACGGGAGAAAAACTTCCCAGTGAAAGGGAACTGGCCGAAAAAATGGGAGTCAGCCGCATCGTCGTCAACTCCGGTCTGACAGAACTTTCCAACGTCGGTTTCGTAGAAATTATTCCCCGTAAGGGAGCCTATATCGCCGATTACAGAAGAAAGGGCTCCATTGACACACTGCTGGCCATATTACGCTTTCAGGGAGGAGAATTAAAGAAAAATGAGATGAAATCTCTTTTGGAAATTCGTCTCGTCATCGAAGTACTGGCCATAGAACTGGCCGTAGAAAAACTGACCCGTAATGATTGCCGTAAACTTGAAAAAAAATATATCGATTTTACCGAATCACAAAATCCCAAAGAGTCAGCCCAGACCATATTTTCCTTTCACCATGAGCTTTCTCTTTTGTCGGGGAACACGATGCTTCCTCTGATATTTTATTCTTTCAAAGAGTTGTCCACCATGCTCTGGTGCCGTTATTTTGAACTTCATGGAAAAGAAGCTCTTGTTGAAAATACCTTCCAATTGCTGGAAAGCCTGAAGAACCGGGATAAAGACAGGGCCATTGATTATTTCAAAGAAAGTCTTCAGAAAACCATACACGGTAATGTTTCCATCTATTTTGAGGAAACCTGATTCAATATCAGGCTTATTTGGGGAATTATTCCTTTTCTATGGTAATATTAGGCTAATATTAAATCAAGGCTTTACTTCTGATAATATTTATTCTGTCTACCTATATTATAAGACAGAAGGAATCAAACCCTCTGTCTCTTATCTATGAGAGAAATAAATCTTTATAGGAGATAAAATTTCCTTCCCTGTCCAAGGCCCAGCTTTTTTTACGACATATTCTGAACCGGGAATAATCATCAAAGTTTTCCCTCAGGAATTTGTTGATGCTGTTGTATAACACCTTCTCCCTGGAAAAAGTATGTCTGATCAAAAGAGATTCTTTACCGCTGCCATCAAGGATGGTAAAGGATTTCTCAATTTCCAATGTGTTAATCAGCTGAGTAATTTTCTCCTGCAACGCATCTTTAGACAGATCCCCATGACTCAGCTCCCAATCGGCACCTCCCCAGTTTTTCATGAGTGTCAGCTTTTTAAGGCCTTCCACGACAGGGAGTTCTATCAATTCTTTGATTGAGATGCCTTCCGCCGATTTCCCGTTGAATTCTTCAATGAGCCTCTCCGTGTCAATTTTCTCGGTCATTTCGACTAGGACAACTTCATCTTCCGAACGGGCTCCCAGGGACAAGGGATTGGCAAACTCCAGTTTGGGCTTAGGATTAAACCCCTGGGACATTTTCAGCGGAACATCACAGCGGTACAAAGCCCGTTCCACGGCTCGGGAAAAATCCAGATGCCCGATGAACTGGGCGGTTCCCATTTTCTCCACCTTCAATAGATACGGATGATAGGAATCTTCTTTCCCTTTCACACAGGCAGGTGACGGCTCCATACTGCTCTTTCCGTACCGTACTTTCAGATCACGGGAACAGACACCGCAGTGCTCTTTGCAGGGATCATCGCAGGAAGGAGAAATAAAACTTTCAAGTGAGCGGTCATTTTCCTTTTTCAGGGATTTTTCCGTGACGGCAAGATCGATAAAATCGTATAATTCGGTAAAGTTCTTATGGTCCGAACAGGTAACACCTTCCACATCCCAATCCGCTTCAGCGATAAGGGATTTCCACAGTTCTCTGTTCAGATGGTCATCCCAGCTGTCAAGGCGTGCCCCCTTCCTGTAGGCTTCAAGGAAAAGTTCCCCCGCCCGCTTATCGCCCCGGGAAAGCACGGCTTCTATCAGTGAGGCGAAGGGCGAATGAAAACTGACCCTGATATTTCGGCCGACATTCTTTTTTATGTAGAGTATTTTTTCCAGACTGACCATCTCTTCCAGCTGTCTGGCTTCCTTAAAGGGCGTAAACACCTTAGGAATGAACGTTCCGATATTGACGGTCAGGTTGATTTTGGTCGCCATCTGGATCCTGTTCAGATAGGCGATCATTTCATCCTCTTCCTTATGATCTATGGATACGGGAAGACCGAGCATAAAATAGAATTTAGCCTGCCGCCACCCTCTTCGTTTCGCCTCTCTCAGGATTTCGATAATCTTTTCTTCGGACACGTCCTTGTTGATTCCGTGCTGCCAGTCCTCCCTGGCCGCCTCGACGGCAAAGGTCAATCCGCTTTTTTTCACTTCTCCGATTTTTTCAATCAGATCAAGGCTCAGTGAGTTAACCCGCAAAGACGGAAGGGAAAATGAGACATGCCGGCCTTTATACCGGTCATTCAACACATCTACCAGTCCGGAAATATCGGTAAAATCGCCGGAAGATAGGGAGGATAGCGTAATATCCCTGTAGCCCGCCTCGTTAACAAGAAAGTCAGTCTCCGCAATAATAAGGTCCCAGTCTTTCTCCCTTTTGGGACGATAATAAACTCCGGCATGGCAGAAGCGGCATTTATTGGGACATCCCCGCATTATCTCGACAACCCCATGATCCTGAACGGTTTCGATGGTGGGCACGGGCAGTGCGCTGGTCCAACCCCGTTCCTGTCCGAACCGGGAGTATTTGGTAATGACGGTTTTCTCTTTTTTTCCGTCATACCAGATATAACTCTGCTCTTCCAGGAGTTTTTTGAGCTCATCCCGCCCCTTGCCCGCTTTTTTCAGCCTGACCATTTCGGAAAGGAGGGAAACATAACCTTCCTCCCCTTCCCCAATATAAAAATAATCGATAAATTCAGAATAGGGCAAAGGATTGGTAACCGTCGGGCCGCCGGCGATAATGATGGGATCGTTTTCACTTCGGTCCGCATTACGCAGGGGGATTTTCCCCAGTTCCAGTATATTAAGCAGATTGGTAAAACCGAGTTCATATCCAATGGAGAAAGCCAGAAGATCCAACTCTTTCAGTGGGAGTGCTTTCTCCAGGGTAAAATAGGAAATATCCTTTTCCCTTAACAGCTTCTCCATATCTTCCATGGGGGCGAAAACTCTTTCGCACTGGACGCCATCCAGCGAATTAGCCAGGGAATATATGATTTTTATCGCCTGATTGGACATGCCTATGGAATACAGGTCGGGAAAGGATATCCCCATCAGCAGGGGTTGCTTCTCTTCATATGTAATGGAACCGAATTCTCCTCCCGAGTACTGTCCCGGAGACTGTACGGCGTAAAGGAGTTCTTCTCTGTCTATATATGTCATTTAATCTCTATACCTCTTCTGGTGTATGCTCAGCATAATACCAATTGAGATAAATGCCGTCCAGAGAGAAGAGCCGCCATAGGAGAGAAAAAGCAGAGGAATACCCGTGATGGGCATGATACCAATGGCCATGCCGATATTCTCTATGATATGGAAGGAGATCATTCCCACGACCCCGGCGGTGATGAGAGACCCGAAACGGTCTTTTGAGGTGGCCACGATATAGAGCCCCCTGATGATTATGAGGGAAAAAAGAAGAAACAGGATCAAGGTTCCCATGAAACCGCTCTCTTCTGCGAAAATGGAAAAGATAAAGTCCGTGCTCTGCTGGGGAAGAAACCGGTAGTGGGACTGGGTTCCCTCTAGGAATCCCTTGCCCATAATGCCCCCAGAGCCTACGGCGGTAACGGATTGGATGATATTCCATCCTGCCCCCCTGGGATCTACCTGGGGATTGAGAAATACGACAAGGCGCATCAGCTGATACCCTTTGAGCGCCTTGAAAGCCCCCAGGGTGACAAAATAAGAGACAAGAACCGCCGAGGAGACATAAAGGAGTCCCATGTAGATCTTTTTGCGGTAGAGGGCGACTCCCAGACCGGTCAGCATAATAAAAGCGGAAAGTCCTATGATAAAGGGAATCATGATTTCCCGGTCGCTGAAAAGCCTTCCCAGGACTTTGAATTCCTGGGAAAGATAGAGATCCCAGGCATTGAAAATGGTGAAACAGGACGTAAAAATAACGACGAGGAAAATATACCCCAGATACTTCATATCCGCTCCCCCGATGAAAAGGGTAAAGATAAGTATGGGAAAAAACACCAGGGTGGTTCCCAGGTCGGGCTGCACCAGAATCAGGACGGCCGGGATTCCGACAATGACACAGGACATCATGAACACCCTGAAGGAGCGCATTTCCGTGGCGTTATCCTCCAGATAGGATGCCAGATAGATTATGGTGGCTATTTTGGTGAACTCCGAGGCCTGAATTCCCAGAGAACCGATTCCGATCCACGACCGGGCGCCGTTACGGACCGAGCCGAAAAGGAGCGTCACCAGGAGGAGAAAAAGAAAAAAGAAATAGATATAGTGGGAAATGAGTTTAATGCGCCTGTAATCAATGAATGAAATGACAAACATGAGAATAATACCGGAGATTCCCCAGAAGATCTGTTTGATATACTCCCGGGAAACGTTTTCTCCCGTAGAGGTGATGCCGCTGGAATAGATAAAAAGAATTCCGATAACCGTCAGAATGATTACGGTGAAAATGAGAACGAAGTCATACCCCATGATGGAGAAACGTTTCTGTGACGGACCCTGAATACCGGACGATCTACGGGGCATCGTTTTCCTCCTCCAGCGGTATGCCCCAGGCGTACCAGACATTACGGCTCTTCAGATCCCTGACTTCTTCTTCATAAGTCCGGTCTCCGAATATACCGCCGTATATGATATCGGCGGCTTTAATGGCCCACCAGTCCCACTCTTCGTTATAAGCCTCTATCTGTGTCACCACGACAATCTGCTCCTCAGGAGGAGCATCGTAAGGGCCGAAGGAAACAAACCAGGCATGCCAGTTGTCGTCATATCCGACTTCACCGGTACCCGTTTTTGCCGCGATATCCACCACGTCATTATAGATACCCAGACGTGCCGTTCCGTTGGAAACCACGTAGCGCATGGCTTCTTTGGTCTTCATGAATACTTCGGGATCAATCGTCTCCGAGACGTTTCTTATCAGTTCGGGCTCGTTGTTATAGATAGTTTCCCCCGTTTCCGGATCAATGACTTTCTGAAGGATATGGGGTTTATACATTTTTCCATTGTTGACGATCATAGCGCACATATTCGCCGCCTGCAGAGGGGTGGCATCCATAAATCCCTGACCGATGGAACTGTTAAGAGTATCTCCCAGAGTCCAGGGGGTATTGTACACGCGCTCCTTCCAGTCGGGGTTGGGATTTACCCCGGAGACCTCACCTTCAAGATCGATCCCGGAAGTCTGGCCGAAGCCGAAAAGATCATTATAGTGATAGATATTATCGATTCCCAGATAATCAACGCCCACCGTTCCGAAATAGATATTGCACGATTCAGCCAGGGCTTCTTTTAAATTCAATCTCCCGTGACCGGTCAGCTTATGGCAGTGGAAAGTACGGTTACCCAGTTCCATGCTGCCCGTACAGTCAATAAAGGAATCCTCAGGAAAAGATTCTGTGGCCAGAATACTCAGAGTCATCATGATTTTTGAGGTTGATGCCGTTGGGTAGGCCGATTGGATGGCCCTGTTCAGAAAGGGGAAGCGCGGATTCAGGCTGAGGGCATTGAAATTGTCCGGACCGGGCTGGGTAAAAAGATTGGGATTGAACCCCGGATAGGAGGCCAAAGCGAGAATTTCCCCCGTCGCAGGTCTCATGACAACGGCCGATCCCAATCGTGGACCGATGGCTTTCTCCACAAGCTCCTGAATATCCTTGTCTATGGTAAGCACAAGGTCGTATCCGCTTTCGGGGGGGACGATGTTGCCGTCCGAGGCCACGTTCCGCCCCTGTACATCAACGGTGTTGTACCTGATTCCATCCTTTCCCCGCAGATAGCTATCGTAGGTCTTCTCTATACCGCTCTTTCCCAGAATGGAATTATTGGTATATCCCTGGTTATACAGAATCTGAAGTTCCTCATAGTTGATCTGCCCGACATACCCCAGGACATGGGACATGCTTCCTTCGGTATTATAATACCTGTGAGGCCTGCTTTCCCAGCTGATGCCGGGATACAGCTTTTTGTTCTCTGCGATGGGAGTGATCTCATGCAGGTCAAGACCGCTGAACAATTCGATGGGCGTATAGACATTCCGCCAGTTCTGGGGGATTTTACTGTACACCTCTTCGAGGTTTTCCCTGGGAAAGGAGATAACATCGGCCACACGGTCAATGATCTGGGCAGGGTCCTGTTCGGACAATTCAGCAGGAATAAGGTAAAGAGAAAAGGAATCGACATTCGTGACAAGGGGGGTATCATGATTTCTGTCATAGATTTTCCCCCTCTGGGACGATATCACTGTCGATCTTTGCGAGACTTCCCTGGACCTGTTGAGGTAAAGAAAGCCGTTCACGACCTGAAGGCTGAACAGCTTCCCCACGAGAATAAAGAAGATAACAAACACGAAGATCCCAAGAGACCAGATTCTCAGTTTATTTTCCTTACCCAGATTGTCTGAACGGCCGAATCCCATTAAAGGCCCACCCTCTTTTTATGGGTGGCACTGTAGACTCTGTTCGCCATGGCAAAAATAAGGGGGGTAATGAGCATGGTATAAGCCAGCTCAAGAAAGAAATGCCTTCCCATGAGCACAAAAGAGGTGGTTTCCACGGAAAACACAACAATAATCAGAGAGGAAACCAGGTATTTACAGATCATGCTGATAAAAATGAAAAGGAACTGCGTCAAAATAGATTCGGTTGATACATTTTTCTGTGTCAGTCCGGAAATGAAACCGATCAGTCCATATATGATGCTGTGAAACCCAAGAGGGGCCAGACTGAGGAAGTCGACGAAAATGCCGCCGGCGAAACCGGTGATTTCCCCTTTGAGACTCCCCTCTTTCAGGGACATAAAGAGAACGATGACCAGTACAAGATCGGGAATAATGTCATAAATGGCGATAAAAGAGAGAAGAGTTGATTGAAGGAGTACGGCAAGAGCAACGATCAGAATATTTATCGAGAGAGATTTAATCATCAGATTCCTCCACCAGGACGAACACGTATTCAATTCTGCTCATATCGATTATCGGCTCCAGCCTTAACTCCATGGACGTATCGTACTCTTCCGAAACGTAACTGACCACCCGTCCAATGAAAAGCCCCGAAGGATAAAGGGACTGCATACCCGACGTGACAACCAGCTCCCTTTCCCCAAGCTCATCCAGGGCCTTTTTGCTCACATACTTCATGACAAGATTATCGGAATTGATGTTCGTACCGCTGACAAGCCCTTCGAGGCGGCTCTTCTGCAGGCGAGAGGAGACATAGCACTGACTGTTGGTGATGGGGATGACAATCGAGGAGTTCAAACCGGCCTCTTCCACTTTTCCGACCAGCCCGAATAGGCCGTGGTCATAGGCGACAACGGCCATATCAGGACCTATCCCGTCAATGGTCCCTTTATTAATGATAAAGGAAGAGAAGAAATTCTCCGGTTCTTTTCCAATAATCTTGGCCGAAATGTTCCGGTACTCCATCTCACGGGAAAAATCCAGCTGTTCTTTCAGAAGAGCATTTTCCGTGCGCAGACTTTCCAGTTCTCTCTCGACACCGGCATAGTTCTCCAGAAGCATCAGAGCGTCGTCGTAGTTTTCCTTAAGTTCCTTCAGTTCTCCGATGGAATTAAAGGTATCTCCCACCAGAGAAACGCTGTTGAAAACCATTTCCTGGAAGAATGAGAGAAAGGAGAGACCGTAACTTTTCGGTCTCTCCACGCTGGTCCCTTCGGATAAGCTGAGCATAATCAGGGACGATAAAAGGATAACCGTTAAAACGATACCTTTACCGTCCCCTCGTCTTCCCATTTTCAAGGCAGCCATAATCAGTAATTATTCAGACTGTCGTAAATGGCGCTCTGCGTCTCGTTTTTCTTGGAGTATTCGTAATACATGCCGGTACCCAGAGCCACACACAAAAGAGGGTTTTCAGCAAGGATAACAGGAACACCTGTTTCTTTTGAGAGCAGCATGGGAAGGCCCTTAAGCTTGGAACCGCCGCCGGTCATGACAATACCCCGTTCCACAATATCTGCGGCGAGTTCGGGGGGAGTCTGACCCAGCGTTTTCTTTACTTCTTCAATCACCGTATTGATCGGTTCCTGAAGGGATTCGCGTACTTCCACGGAATCGATTTCCAGCCTGCGGGGCAATCCGGTTATCGCGTCGGTCCCTTTGATCTCCATCTTCTCGATCTTTTTGTCCGGCGCGGCGTTTCCGATTTTAATCTTCAGCTGCTCCGCCGTCTGGTCACCGATAATCAGGTTATGCACACTTCTCACATGTTTGATGACGGCCTGGTCAAAGGCGTCACCGGCCAGGCGGATCGCATTGGAAACGACCATGCCGCCCAGAGAGATAACGGAGATCTCCGTGGTACCGCCGCCGATATCGCAAACCATATGTCCGGCCGGTTCGAAAATAGGAATATCCGCGCCGATGGCGGCGGCAAGGGATTCCTCGATGATCTTGACGTCACGGGCCCCGGCCTTAAAAGCGCTCTCTTCCACGGCCCTTCTTTCCACTTCAGTGATACAGGTGGGAACACCTATGACCATTCTGGGTTTCACGACCCATCTGCGGGGAATAACCTTGCTGATAAAATAACGGAGCATCTTCTCCGTGGTATCAAGGTCGGCGATGACACCGTCCCTCAGAGGACGTATGGCGATGATATTTCCCGGAGTCTTCCAGAGCATTTTCTTCGCTTCCTGACCGACGGCTACGACCTTTCTCGTACCCCTTTCCACGGCCACTACGGAAGGTTCGCTGCAAACTATACCTTCACCCCTGACATACACAAGAGTGTTACAAGTTCCCAGATCGATTCCTATATCAGTTGAAATACCGCTAAACAGTCTTTTACGTGCCATTAATCCTCCGCGCTTGGATGAAAATCAGTTATATAATCTCAGGAGAGCTTCCCGATAGTGGGGGTCAATCCGTTCTGTTCGATGCCATTCCTGCCTGGCAGATCCTTCATCGCCCATATAAAAGTACACTTCACCCAGCATAAAATGTACATCGGCATTATTATAGTCAATATCAAGATATTGGGAAAGAACTTTTTGCGCTTCCGGCCAATTTTTTATATTAAAAAACAACTCGCCCAGTTTAAGCAGGGCTTCCAGCCTGACCGGTTCATTTTTTGCCAGATCCACGGCTCTCTGCAGAAAATCCCGGGACAGCTCGTACTGCCCCATATTGAAGGCATCTTCACCCATTCGCAGAAAAAGCGAAGCGGTAGGCGTTTTTTCCGCCATTCCCGTCAGATATTCCAGACTTTTGGTAAACTGCCCCATCCGGGAATAGGCGATAGCCAGATATTCATCCATATCGCTGTTCTCATACCCGAGCTGACGGGCCTTAAGAAGATATTCAACGGCAAGATCGGAGTAATAGGCCCCCGATTGAACATAGCATTTACCCAATAGATAATAGGTCTCTTTCAGATAGAGAAGACCGGGCGAAAGCATATGCAGCCTGAGAGAGGTAATGGCCCGCTGGAGATATTCGATCTTATCCTCCATGGAAACCATGGACATGGCCATATAAAAAGAGGAAGCCCCGTTAAAAAAGAGAGCTTCCTCATCAAAGGGATTCTCCTGGAGGCGTAATTCCGTCTGATAAAGGATTTCGGGATAATTGGTATCACCCCAAAGGACGGATAGTTCCTGCGCGGAATCGTTGCGCGCTATGCTGTTTCTGAAACTTGAAAATCCCCGTATGACACCGAAAGCGACGATTACAGTCGTTAATACGAGAATGAGGAGGGGAAATAGATTAAATGCAGATCGTCGATTGTTAAGTCTAGGCATAATCTTAAGAAAAAAAAGACAGGCTATAAGCCGGGTTCTGTTATCGACTACCATCTATCTGGATCGATCCTTACGGAAAGACTCCAGCAGTCCACCCGCAGGGTTAAGGCCGGAACAGCCCCCTGCTGCTTGACTTTGCTCCCGGTGAGGTTTACCTTGCGGCGGACATTGCTGCCCGCCCGGTGAGCTCTTACCCCGCCATTTCACCCTTACCCCGAAAACGGGGCGGTATATTTTCTGCGGCACTTTCTGTCAGCACTGTATGCTGCCCGGGCGTTACCCGGCACCGTTTCCTATGGAGCCCGGACTTTCCTCCCGGCAAAGCCGGGCGGTAGTCAGCCTGTCTAAATTTTTTAATCCAATTCGATCCCGAGATCTCCGGCGAGGTCGGAAAGACCTCCCACGTCTTCTCCCAGATCGGGCTGCTCCCCTTCACCGGGGGCCAGTGCTTCATCGGTTTCCTCATAAAAGAGGATACGGCTGCAGTAAGGGCAGAAGAGAACATCATTCTCCTCTCTTACGTCATTGACGAACTGGGCGGGAAGTATCATGTTGCAACCCGTACAGACGCCGTTTTTCACAGGAACAAGACCAAGGCCGGCCTTATTGCTGATAATTCTCTCAAACTTGAAGACGATTTCCGAATCGATATCGGGAACGATGGCGCTCTCTTCTTCATCAACGAGCCTTTTCAGCTCCTTTTCGCGCTCCTCCGTCTCCTGTTCGACACGAACCTGTTCCTCCGTGAGCTCGGCTTCCTGAAGCTGGATGAGTTTTTCCTCTCTCTCCATGGACTCCTTGAGCTCCTCAAGAACAGCTTCCTCCCTCTGGATATCCTTTCTCAGGGACTGCTCTTTTTCAGCGGCATCACGAATCTCCGTATCAAGGGCTTCATACTCCCTCTGAGTGGTGATGCTGTCCATCTTCTTTTCAGAACTCTCGCGAAGGATTTCGGCTTCTGCCATCAGATGGCGCAGATGGGCAATCTTCTGCTGGCCCGCTTCATAGGTATCGTTCTTCTCTATATAGGACTGTTTGAGACGCTTGAGCATCTCCGATTTGGTAGAGAGAGCTCTGGGGATCTCCTCGATCTCTTTTTTGATTTCGAATTTCCTCGATAGCACCGTCTGCAACTGCTGCAACTTCTCAAAAATTTCCTGCATTTTCTCCGTCCTGTTTAGTTTTCCAAATAATCCTTAAGTCGTCTGCTCCGCTTGGGGTGGCGCAGTCTTCTTAATGCCTTTGCTTCAATCTGCCTGATACGTTCCCTGGTTACGTTAAAATACAATCCCACTTCTTCCAAAGTCAAGGAGTATCCGTCCTCAAGTCCGAAACGCATTTTCAAAACTTCCTGTTCCCTGGGGGGAAGAGTCGCCAATACGTCCTGCAGCTGTTCCTGTAATATCTTAAACGCGGTCTGATTAGCCGGGTTTTCCACATCCTTATCTTCGATGAAGTCTCCCAGCAACGAGTCTTCTTCCTCACCGATAGGCGTTTCCAGCGAAATAGGTTCACGGGCGACATTCTTAACGGACTTGACCCGGGAAACGGTCCAGCCCAGCTTCTCCGCGATCTCCTCGTCGGTAGGCTCCCGACCCATGACCTGCATGAGCTGGCGGGACTCCCTGACGACTTTGTTGATCTGCTCAATCATATGAACGGGAACACGGATCGTCCTGGCCTGATCGGATATGGATCGGGTAATCGCCTGCCGTATCCACCAGGTGGCGTAGGTGGAAAATTTATACCCCTTGCGGTATTCAAACTTTTCCACGGCCTTGATCAGACCGATATTTCCTTCCTGTACCAGATCGAAGAAATGGAGGCCCCGGTTGGTGTATTTTTTCGCGATACTGACGACGAGCCTCAGGTTGGCCTTGATCAGCCTGTCCTTGGCATTCTTCATCATGATTCTGCCGTGGCTGATTTCATCGGCCATGGAAAGGATTTTATCAATACTGTTTTCGAAGGAGAGCTCGAGCTCATGGAGTTTCTTCTCCATAACCTGAACTTCCCGAATCTTTTCCTTTATCTCGTCGGCGGTCAATCCGATGCGGCTCTCTATGCTCTGCCTTTCATCTTTAACGGCCAGCCCTCGGCCAAGGGCGCGGAGCTCTCTCATGTTCCGTACACCGAGCTTCCGCTCGATATGAAACTGTTTGCTCTGAAAGGCCTTGATCTTCTCCACGGCGCTGATGAACTTTTCCGAGAAGCGGAGAATCTCTTCCTGATGAATATCTATATCTTCGATCTGCTTCAGAAGGCCTTCCCTCTTTTTATGAAGCTTCTCATCGGTAATGACATCCCCATCGGTGGCGGCGATTTTCTCTTTCAGTTCGATATACAGTTTCAGCTGAGGATAGATGGCCTTCAAAGGCTCCCGGTAAAACTGATTCAGGCGGCGTTTCTCTGCCAGAAAATCGGAGATTTCCTTTTTGGAAAAATTCATTTCGCCGGGATCTTTACGGGAAAAAGCTTTCTGAGCGAGGGAATAGAACTCGGGGATTATCATACCCGATGTCCTGAGGATATTCTTGATGATATTTTCCCCTTCCTCCATCTGCTGAGAAAGTTCGACTTCCTGTTCCGCGCTGAGAAGGTTCTCCTTGCCGATCTCCCTCAGATAAAGCCGTATGGGATCATCGATGAGAGCTTCCTTGTCGGAGTAAACGAGCTTACCCGAGTCACCCCTTGAATCTTCATCTTCCTGCTCCTGCTCGGTAGCCATATCGTCGATATCGAGCTCATCCTCGTCGATGATGTCCTCTTCCTCGACGGACATGGACATTTCGCCCTCGTCATCAACGCTCTTTTCCACGCCGATGCCGGCATCGGGAACGACGGGAAGATCATTATTCATATCGTCAAGTTCATCGTCGATTTCCTCATCCACGTCTTCCTTTTCCGATTCGTCTTCCAGTTCCACGCCCTCGGGTATATTATCGAAAACATCACCGCCGTCAACAATCTTGACGCCCTTCTCTTCAAGCAGGGCCAGTATATCTTCGATCTTATCCGAGTTCACTATCTCTTCGGGAAGCCAGTCATTGACTTCCTCATAGGTTAATTTTCTTTTTTGCTGGGCATATTTAAATAGCTTTTCTATTTCAGGGTCGGACAGCAATTCTTCACTCATTCCTACAACACCTTAATATTCTGTATTTCCCGATCGATGCGCATCTTCTCGTTGAGAAGCTCCGCCTCAATCCTATCGTCATTCTTTCCGTTTTTATTTAAAAGAGCCGTTATCTCACGGCTGCGCAATTCGAGATTACGCAATTTGATGATTCTCAATCCTCTTTCCAGAGCTGACGATACATTGAGTTTCATCTCATCCTTATTTATCCAGTCTTTATAAAACAACAAAGGCTCGCCTTCGTCGAGCATTGAGAAAAAATCATCAGAATCCCGGGGAATCGTTTGTAAATTTTCCATCATTTCCCATAGTTTGACGGCTCGTTTATCCCTCAGTTCACTGCTATGCATTTTTTCCTTAAGTCCAGAAACACAAGATGGATTAGCTATTGCCATTAAGACCAGGTATAGTTCATCGCTCATTTTCTCGGTCTCTACCTGCCGAGTTTGCCGTTTTATAACGACGGGAGCGGTACCATTTTCATACTCCAGAATAACGGTACGCCTATCCAATTCCAATGCATCTGCCATACTTTCCAAGTATGCCTGTCTTTTCACCTCTGACTTGACAGCCCTTAAATAGGGAGTTAATTCTTTTACTACAGTAGACTTACCCTCCGGCGTATTTGCGTCATTAATCCTAATTGTACATTTTAACAAAAAATCGAATATTATGATAGAGTTGTGGACCAATTTTTTCAAATAATCCCCGCCCCTCTTCTGCAGAATATCGGAGGGATCCTCCCCTTCGGGCAGCAGCCCCGCCTTGAGTTCAATATCCAGACTCTCACAGAGAAGGGCGGCCTTTTTCGTGGCCTCGAATCCCGCCTTATCGCCATCGAAGAGCATGACGCCCCTGTCGCAGTACCGTTTGAGCATTTTCATCTGGTCTTCGGTCAGAGCGGTCCCCAGAGGGGCCACGCAGTTGCGGCATCCCGCCTGATAGAGAGCCAGAACATCCACATTTCCTTCGCAGAGAACAAAGGATTTCTCCTCCCTTATATAGGGCAGCGTTTTTCCGATTCCGAAAAGGAGCTTTCCCTTCTTAAAAAGCGGAGTCTCGGGGGAATTGATATATTTCGGTCCCTCTCCATTCAGAAGGCGGGCGCTATAGGCCACGGAACTGCCGTCAAGGGCGAAGATCGGAAAGACAAGTCTGTCACGGAACAGAGGGTAGGCTTTTCTTCTGCGTGAAAAAAGCCCGCTCTCTTCCAGAAAGGGAGCGGTGTAGTTCTTGCCCAGAAGAAAACCGTAAAGCCACCGGGAATCGGCCGGGGCATAGCCCAGCTGAAAGGTCCTGACCGTTTCTTCGCTGATTCCCCGCTGATAGATGTAATCAAGGGCGAGTCTGCCCTGCTCCGTTTCCATGAGAAAATAGGAAAAAGTTCCGGTCAGACGATTATACAGTTCGGACATGGCATTTTTACGGAGCTTCTGCTCCTGGTTTTTACCGGCCGGCTCCTTGCTCCTGTTAAGGGTGACCCCGGCTTTCTGAGCCGCCTTCTCCAGAGCTTCAGGAAATGTCAGCTTCTCGTATTCCATGATGAAATTGAAAATATCGCCGCCCTTATGGCAACCGAAGCAGTAATAATAGGCCCGATCGGGATCAACGGAAAAAGAGGGAGTTTTCTCCTTGTGAAAAGGACAGCACCCCATATAACGTCCGCTTCTGTTCTGAAGCTGAACATACTGGCCGATATACTCCACCAGGTTAATCTTCTCTTTGATCTCTTCCGTCTGATTCTCGGCCAAACCCTATTTGCTCCTGAAACTCTCGAGGTAGGACCCCTTGTTATTGAGAAAATCCCCGTAACTGGCGGAAAAATTATGACTTCCTGCGGCACTGTCCTTCACAACAAAGAATACATAATTGGTTCTAGCCGGATGAAAGGCCGCATCCAGCGCCGTATAGCCGGGATTGGCGATCGCCCCGGGGGGAAGGCCCTCTGCATAGTACGTGTTGTAGGGGCTGGCAATTTCCAGATCGCGGTAATAAAGTCTTTCCGGATGGGCTTTCCCCTGAATCTCCGTCATGACGTATACCACGGTCGCGCAGGACTGAAGATGGGGAAATTCGGGACTGTCCAGCCGATTATAGAACACCGAAGCGATCAGAGGCGCTTCCCCATCAAGGCGGTACTCCTTTTCCACGATGGAAGCCATGACGATTTTCTCCCTTAGCTGCTTATCGGTCAGATCCTTCCAGTCGGGGTAGATGCGGTCCAGCTGCTCCTTGAAATTGTCAACCATGGCGCCGGCCACATTCTCGGCCGATTCCCCATAAACAAAGCGGTAGGTATCGGGGAAAAGGTACCCTTCCAGGCTGTCAGAGGAAAATCCGAGACCGGCAATAAAATCCTTATCATGAGCCACATCCAGAAAATCCTCACCGGAACAGACCCCCACATCCTCAAGCCTTTCGGCAATTTTCGAGAGAGTCCAGCCTTCGGGCACGGTGATGCTGATGAGATTCTGCTGGCCCGAGACCAGCTTCCGGTAAATTTCCGAACCGGTCATTCCCGGCGTAAGGGTATAGGAACCGGTGGGAACGGTATTCCCCCTTCCCCGAACTTCATGATAGAGGCGGAACACATAATAGGACCTGAGAACTCCGTCCCTTTCCAGCTTGAGGCCTATGGAAGACACGGTCATCCCCGGTTCAATCAAAATATCATAATCCTCGGTCCAGGCCTGAGGGGCTTCATTTCTGCTGATGCAATAGTACCCTCCCGATCCGGCGGCGGCAAGCAGCACCAGAACAAGCAGGGCGAGCAGCACTTTAATTTTCTTTGCCAAGAGTCAGTTCCTTCATTTTTTCTATACTGTATTGACTGAATAAGTCTTTTTCCATTTCATCCATAAGCATAACCAGTTCATGGTCAAGCGAATCTTCCGACCGGAAAAGGAAGGAATAGAGCTTTTCAGCCGTAACCCTGTCCATATTCAGGGAGAGTTTTTCATAATTCAACCCTGTCCTCCTCCCTGGCGAAATCAAGCTTGAGCCTTTTTCCGGACTTCCTGTTCAGCATATCCGTATAAGTGCGGGCTATTTTCAGATACTTGTCAATGCGCCTGTCGTCATTCATGGGCTCATGATGATATATCATCAGCCTTTTAATATCAAATTCCTGCGCGAATTCCACGGCCATGCTGTAGGAAGAGTGGCCCCAGCTCATCTTTTCTATCGCCTCGCCCAGATCGTACTGCCCGTCCATGACAAGAAGATCGGCCCCTTGAAAGAAAGCTCTGTTTCTCCGGGTTTTCTTGAAATTCCTGTCTTCCAGCTCCGTATCGGTGGAAAAAATAAAAGTCCCCTTCCCCTCCTCTATCCGGTAAGCGATGGAGCCGTCGGGATGATTTCTCTTGATCCAGTCTATCCGGGCGGAGCCGATCCGGGTCGACTCTTTTTCCAGCCGGTGAAAATGGATATCCGCACCGAAAGCATCGAAGGGAACGGGATGATAGGGCTTTCTGAAGAATTCCCTGATAATCCGTTCCATCTGGGAATAGGGACTATAGAAATGAACCGTATTATCCGGATTATAGAGGGGCGCGAAATAGGGCATCCCGATAAGATGGTCATAATGGAAATGGGTCAGGAAAATATGATAGGTACGAATCTGGTCACCTTCGGCGGAAAGACTTTCATAGAGGGAGCGCAGACCGGTCCCGCAATCCAGGACAAGAAGTGTGTTATCTTCCAGCCTGACTTCCACACAGGCCGTGTTACCCCCGGTGGTGGATTTCAGATAGTGGGGAAGTCCGGCGATAAATTTTTCCTTCGCCTGGGGAGTTTCCAGATCCTCCGGTGTAAGCCTCTGAAGGATCGAGCTGATTTTCCCGGTAATTTCCACCGGCCTTAAAGGAGTGGGGCATGAGCCGCGCACCCCCCAAAATTTAATAATCATATATTCACCACTATCAATATAACGGACTTTATTCAGAAATCAAAGTCTGATTGATTCTTTTTTCAAGCCAGCGTTCTATCTCTTCCCTGCTGTGCACCTTTCCCTTTCCTATTCCCGGGCAATACTTCTTTTCGTCTTCCCAGTACTGCCGGCTCTCCACAATCATGGGCCAGAAAGGGTAACTGCGGCACTGGAAAGGCCTGGCTTCATACACGGTACACCCGGCTTCCCCCCAGAAAATACAGTCGTTATTCGTTTTTTCCTTTATGCTGATTCGTTTTTCAATGCCGAGATCAGCCACTTTGCAGTATTCACGGATAAACTCCGCCCGTCCCAGCCCTGTTTTCTCAAGAAGGGCTTCGAGATCCTCCTCGGATAAAAAAACATATCCCGGCTCATTCCGGCAGCAGTAACTGCACTGCTGGCACTCAAAACACAATCCTTTTTCATAAAAGGGTTCCGCCATACTAACCTCCCGGCGGACATAACAGACCGGGGAACTTAAAGAGTATCCCCCGGGATGCAGCCGCCGTACTCCGGACTTAACCGTTAATCGAAAAAAAAGGGTCTTCCTAAGAAGACCCTTAATATGGGGAGAGAAGGATTCGAACCTTCGAAGCCGAAGCAACAGATTTACAGTCTGCCCCCTTTGACCGCTCGGGAACCTCCCCGTAATATTTTCATAGCCTAAGCTGTCGAGCCAACTGTCAGATTCGAACTGACGACCCCGAGATTACAAGTCACGTGCTCTGGCCAGCTGAGCTAAGTTGGCATCACCGCCGTTCTTGGCGACGAGCGTTAATATAACGGGATTTAAAAAAAGAGTCAATAAGGATTCAAAAAAAAGTAAAAAAGTTTTTTTTGCCCCTATGACTGTATGATCGTATCTTCAAAATAGGCGTACAGTTTCTTCCCGCCAACCCCAAGAGAAATGACCGGTTCCACCGTAAAAGCCCCCCATTCGGGGATCAGAAGATCCTTATCGGGCCGGCTGTATATATAGTCACTATCCTGGTGCAGACTCATTCCTATACCGTGCCCTCCGCAATCAGGCACAAGAGAGCAGGGAGTTCCTTCGAGAAATCTTTCCAGCCTGTTCGAGACAGAGACAAACGGGACGCCCCCGGTGCTGGCTTCTTTTACCAGTAGAAACGCCTTTCTGGCGGCATGGAGCAGAACTCTTCTTGATTCGTCAACCCTGCCGACAGCGAGGGAGACAGCCCTGTCGGCCCACAGCCTGTTCAGACGGAGAGAACAGTCAAGGGTGACAATTTCACCTTTTTTAACCCGCCGTTCATCGGGAGAACAGTGAAAAGGTTCTTCCTCGGGGATCAATTCCAGATTAAGGGATCGATAGGGCGGCAGAAGGCTTTCCAGCTCCTGGCGGACATCACCGAAAGTCCTTCCTTCAACGAGAAGTTCCGGAGCCTTGAGAAAGATCTTTTCAATAATCCGCCTCCCCTCTTCCATTTCCGAATAATCATCCGGTTCTCCCCAGATCATACCTGCCAGCCTGTTATAATTATCGCTCATATTTTTTTATCGTGATAAAAGTCCCCTTCATAAAGAACTCTTGATAAAATCAACTCCTTAGGGTACATTGATCCCGTGAGAAAACGGATTTTTTGCTGCTTAATTTTTGTCATATCCGCCCTGCTTTCTGCGGAAGAATTCCGGAACATGGCTCTTTTTTCGGGGGACGACCCATCGATTCTGCTCAATTCCCGTGAAGACATGGAAAGAAATTACCTTCTGAGCCCCTGGCCCTGGGACAGGGAGAATACAGATTTCACGCTGAACGACTCTTTGACGGATATCGTTCTTAACATAGCACCCGGCGATTTTCATCCGGAGGGAACGGAGATACTGTTTCTCGAGCGTCTGAATCGCCTCTGGCCCGGAAGAGTGTCCTCCTCGCTTCAGATAAGTGAATCCCAGCTCGACGACGATGAGACGGCTGACATCATAAAAGCCATAGAGGAGAATCTTCTTCCCCTTTATGACTCAGGAATCTTTGATGAAGTGATTTGGGATTTGAATGTCAGCCCAGAAAGAGAGGAGCTCGTTAATTTTTCCAAGATTATCGCCGTACTCAGGGCAAAGGACAGAAGCGTCCCCTATATTTATGCCTTAAGCAGAGAGGAAAAACCCCTCCCCCCCCTCTGGGAGTCGGCCGACGGATTCATCATAAAAGCCTATGACTTCTCCGGACGTCATTCAACCTATGAGAATGCCGAGGAATCGGTGGTAAACTTCATACGCCGCAAGGGCAAGTCTCCGGCGGAACTGATCCTCTCTATTCCCTTGTACGGCAGGAAGTACCGGAGCTCCGATCCTGAGTACTGGGTGAAACAGCTGCCCTACAGGGAAATTGTCGAAGACTACTATCCCGGAAGGGATGTCAATGAAGAGGATAATTACTATTTTAACGGTCCCGATATGGCGGAACGGAAAACAAGACTGGCCAGGGATAAAGAACTCAAAGGCGTCGCTCTTTATCCCTATGAATGGGACAGCCGGGGCCCCTATTCTCTCAAGGAAGCCCTTTCCGTTTTACCCGACTGATCTCAGGCTCCGGTACCGGCGAATTCCTTGACCTGCCGTGCTAGTTCCCGGCCGGCTTCCTTTATCCTTTTTATATCCTCATCGGTGGGGCATCCCTGAAATTCGACACTCTCCATGATGTCCCAGCCGGCCTTTTCGGTCCGCGCCCTGAAATCCTTCTCTGCTCCGCCGACCCATCCGAAGGAACCGACCCGCAGGACTTTCTTGTTCTTGACCTTCTTAACCATCAGGTCCTCGATGACAGCAGCCATGGGAGGGAACATCTTGTATTCGTAGGTGGGCATGGCAAAGACAAGCCCCGCCGATTTCCAGGCCGAAGCCAGAATATAACCTATCTCTTCCTGGGGGACACGGAATACACACACATTGACACCCTCTTCTTTGATAGCGTGGATAAGGGGCGCCACGGATTTCTCCGTGTTGCCGTACATGGATGCCCACACGAGGCAGACTTCCGGTTCGGCCGGCCCCTTGGCGTAAGAGGCGTAGCGGCTGTAATGACCTATGATGCGGCCCGGATCCTTCCGCCAGACGATTCCGTGAGAAGGGGCGATGACCTTGATATCCAGGGGGGCGAGTTTGGCGATGGCCTTTTCCACGAACAGTGAGAAAGACGCGACAATATTGGCATAATACCTGAGGGCTTCCTGCTCATAAAAAGCAGCCCGTTCTTCGGAGAGCTGGTCATCGAAGACTTCCTGATCCACCTTTCCGTAGGACCCGAATGCGTCACAGGAGAAAAGGGTCTTCTCCGAATCCAGCCATGTCGCCATCGTTTCGGGCCAGTGAACATTGGGCACCATGAAGAAGGTAAGAACCTGTCCCTGCCCGAGGTCGAGGGTATCCCCGTCCTTAACCGCATCAATCCTGTCCTCGGGAATGGAAGAGAACTGCTGAAGCAGGGGGACGGCCTTCTCGGAACAGATGAATCGGGCCTTGCTGTTCTTGCCGGCGAACTCCTTAAGCATGCCCGAATGATCAGGCTCCATATGATTGACGATTATATAGTCCAGATCCTCAGGGGATACTCCCGTCTGCTCAATCTGACGATTGAGGTCTGCCATCAGGGCGGACATTTCCTGCGTCATATCGATCAGAGCCGTTTTATCACCCTTCACAAGATAACTGTTGATGCTGACTCCGTCCGGGACAGGCCACAAGCCTTCAAACAGATATCCCGGTTCATTTATATTTACGCCGAGCCTGTAGACGGGGCCGTTCATTTTCGTTATATTCATATTTTACTCTCCTTTTAGTAGTATTTTATCTATTTCACGGGAAAAGGAAAGACCGAATTCCCTGTTTTTCCTATCCGGCCGATCTTTTTTCCTGTAACGGGACAGAGAGCCGGAATTATAGAGGACTTCCATAATATTCCTCTCTTCGATCCGCTTTTCAAGCCATTCCCCTTCAAAAACACGACCGTCGAAGTTCATGGTGCGGATTCCTTTCGCCAGTGTCCTCCGGGCAAGAAGGAAGTCCTTTGTCAGAACAAGATCATCCGGCCCCGCGGAGGACAGGATGAAATCATCGGCACTCTCCTTTTCACCGGACACCCGTTCAAAGAGAATCCCCTCTCCTTCCGGCAGGGGGATTTCTCTATTGGCCGCGAAAACGGCCCGGCAGGGACGGCCCTCTTTTCGGAGAAGGAGGATTTTCTCGGAAACAATAGTCCTTACGGCGGAAGGACAGGAATCGCTGTCCACCCACACGGTAAAATCAGGAAGCATCCTTTTTAACCGTAGCCCAGTAGAGAGTTCCCCGGCCTTCAAGATCCACGGGCTCCTTACCCGCTTCAATAAAAACCGTTTCCCCCTTTCCCGCCTTAATCGCCTCGTTTCCCGAAAGGAGGGTAATCTCTCCGTCAAAGACCAGCACGATGGAAGCTTCGCCGCCCGTATCAAGCCTGCCCTTTCCCTCTATCGCCTTTTCTCCCAGAACAAATTCGTCCGCTCCGGAGAAATAGAGATCGTCCGTTCCCTTCTTCAGGATTTCCACAGGCGAGTGTTCAAAGCGCACGACCTTGCCCAACTCTTCCAGATCCATATATTTGGGAGTAAGACCGCCCCTCAGTACATTATCCGAATTGGCCATCAGCTCGATTCCCACGCCGCTCAGGTAAGCATGCAGCTCTCCGGCAGGCAGAAACAGAGCCTCTCCCTTATCCAGCTCCACAATATTAAGGAAAAGAGGGGCCAGAGCGGAGATGTCTCCGGGATAAAACGTCATCAGCTTTTTTACCCAGCGGACGGCAAGATCCTCATCGCCCAGGCGGGAGGCTTCCTCAAGAAGCCGATCCTTGATTTCCCGGTTCAGCCCCATAAGGGAGAAGTAGAAGTCCCGGATCGTACCGCCCTCAAAGAGATTCACGGCAGATGCGGATGGTAAGATCGAAAAATTCCTTTTGATCTCTTCGTAGGGGCGGAACCCTTTCATGGCCGTATAGGCTTCCACCGCGCAGATGATTTCAGGCTTGTGGTTGTCATCCCTGTAATTACGGTTAAAGGCATTCACATCAATACCCAGGCGGTTTTCCCTGTCAAAACCCTCTTCCGCCTGATTTTTGGAAGGATGCACCTGAATGGAAAGGGGCTCTTCCACAGCCAGAACCTTAAAAAGAAAGGGAAGCCTTCCGTAGCGGGAATAGGTTTTCTCGCCTAAGAGCTTCGTTCCCTCCTCTGCGATCATCCCGTCGAGGGGCCTGCTGTCCTCCAGACGGATGGAGGGGGCCTTGGGATGGGCTCCCATCCAAAGCTCGGCCCAGGGGGCGTTATCGGGATTTTCTTCCGCTAAAAAAAGGGGAAGCCAATCCTTTCTTCCCCATTTGTACTCTTGAACACTGTTTTTAATCTTAAACATCATTTCTCTCTATCTTTTTTAATCTGCTCTTGTACAGCTCCAGAAATTTCCACTGCAAAACGGGAACATCCTTGATATTCTCCCTGGACAGGGAGTAACACAGGCAGGGTTCGCCGTCTTCCACTTCCACTTCCGCTCGTATTCTATCTTTTTCTGTAAGAAGTGTCAAAACGGATTGAAGGCCGAAAGGATCCCCCCGGTTCAGCTTTTCCACCACTTTATCGCCGTAGTAGAGCGTCAGGGAGCCTTTCTTTACAAGAAACAGCCGGTCATCATCCTCGGGGATAACAAGACGTCCCTCCAGAGTTTCCATTACCATTGCTTCCAGGATATGATTCATCTGCATATAGGAGAGTTCGCTGCCCACTTTGGTGTGATCCAGAATGAAGTGGCGCTTCTCCTGGAGATTCATCAGATCATTGACCATGTCGGAACGATTGATAAACTGAAGAAAAAGGGGCGCCGAGATTTTCAGAACCGTAACATAGCAGCTGGTCCTGAAGGTTCCCTCATGGGGTGTTTTCTGAAGGACTTCCATCTCTCCCAGAAGGCTTCCCACCGAGCGATAACTGGTAATATTCTCTTCCGAATTGATATATTCAACAAATCCGGCCAGCACAAGATAGACACAGTCGGCCAGTTCATCCTTTCCCATGAGTATTGTCCCGGGCGGATAGGTGACCCGATGGGAATTCATGAGCAGTTCCCTGTCCTGAAAGGGCGTATGGGGAAAATAGTGCTTAAGAAGCATGCGGGCCAGCATCTCGGTATAATTCACCCGGGCAGGAATAAGCACGTCCTGCTGGCCGAAAGCGGCGTTGTTGCCGATCTCCTTCTCTTCCGCCGTAGGAGCCCAGTCGGTATGGCTGATAAGCAGCTTGTTGCTCGCGTCATTTTTAAAGTCGTCGGCGTTTCCGTGTACCAGGCCCCTGCCGCAATCGATTTTCTTCAGATCGCATTTCCTGTCATAACCTTTCCATATTTTTTCAAAGAATTCCCTGCTGATTCCTTCTTCATGATTCGGGGCCGTAGCGCTCTCAAGGACCTTTTTTCCGATGATGTCGGCGAGGTGGCCGTAAACGGCTTCGCCGTACTCACCGTAAGCCCTGAAATAGAAAATGGTGGTTTCCAGGGGATGGGGCGAATAGAGGGGTTTTACATCCAGGCCGAAAATATCGTTCCACTTATCCATTTCCAGATCGTGAATCCTGAAAAAAGTCTGGAAGGCCGACTCATCCGTACCGGTCAGGGCGGAGAATTTTTTCTGAACCGTATGCCTCACCGGCGTGGTGGCGTAATAGTTAATCCGGTGCCCCGTCTGAAATAGGGAGGTCAGCCCGGCGAAATGGTCATCATGGGCATGGGTCTGGAAGATACCGTCGATCTGGCTGTTGCAGATTCCCAGGGATTTGAGGATTTTATCGATATGGGGGCCGGCGTCTATCAGATAGATCTTATCCTGAAAAGTGATGATTGATCCCATGCAGGTCCGGGTCTCATCCCAGCCGTTACCCTCTCCGCAGTGTACAACGGAAAAATACTCCCGGTTGATCCGATGGAAACCGAGGTCAAAGGTAGTCCCGTACTCCTCGTCCTCTTTCAGGTTAAGGTCTACGGTCACCGACTCTCCCTTGTAGGAGAATATGTAACGGTTAAGATCCTCCCTCCGGACAGTCACACCGTTCCGTATCTCCCTCTCATCCTCACCGATAATCAGACCGTCTATCAGTTCATTCGTACTGGAGACGTCCCCTCCGTTGAAATAGAGTTTCAACCTCCAGTGCTGGTCCAGCAAGTCACCCTTGTAACCGGCTTCCACCAGCTCATCCAGAGTACACAGCCCGGTATTCCCCCGGAAAATATAATTCTGCTGGGCCAGGACCTGTTCCATATTCCCCATGATCAGAGGCCTGTAGCCCTTTTCACTGTTGGGATGGCCGGGAATGCCCATTCCCTGCTTATAAATCATATGAAGAACCGGAAATTCCGATAGATTGGAAAAACTCCCGTTCTGCGTGGATAAATCGGAAAGAAGGATGACGTTGGGCCCGTATTCGTAATAGTGACCGTCGATTTCCGACGGCTTGAGAAATCCTTTGGCCTTCAAATGCTTGATACTGTCCATGGGCGACCCGCACAGAATACGCAGGTCAGCCTCTTTGACTTCAACCCACTGAATGCCGGTAGATACAAAATATTTCTCAATCATAGGATAAATATAGTTTATTTTTTTTAATTTTTACACTACATTTTAACAATATGGGAAAAATCTACTCTTCCGATAGGGAAATTTGCTTTTTTTTCAAAACCGGCTTCCATGAGTCGTCCTATTCGCATGAGATCCCGCAGAATTTTCTCACGGCGATGCCCGACCTATTTGACAAAAACGGTTTTTTAGTCCCGCGAAAGCTGAAAGAATCAGCCCATAATAACGAAGCCCTTTTTGAGGATTTCTCCCGTTCACCCTATAGGGAATTACGGTTCCTGGGTCTGGCCGGCCTGATGACTCTTGATAGAGATAAGCATGCCCCCCTTTTCTGGGATGGTTTTTACGACAGCTTTTACCCTGTCAGAAAACTTGTTATTGAGAAGTGGGAGAACCGGGAACGGACCAGACTTTTCAATGAAATATTCAAACGCCTCACCGGAGATCCCCGCCAGGTGGTCCGTGAAGCGGCCTACGGAAGGATCAAAAGGGATTTTTCCGATCTTTTCTCTATCCGCATCAACAGTTTCACCGCCGAAGAACAGTACAGGCTGATTATGTTTCTTGACAGCCATACGGCTCACGACCAGGCTTTTCTGGCTGAATTCATTGAAGGGGAAGATGATGCTCTGGCCTCCAGGGCTCTCTACCGTCTTCAGCTCGATGGGGAAAAGATAAGGAACAGATGGCCGGAGAAGACGAGAAAACTGAAGCTCCTCCGCTATGCCGCTCTGTTTTCCTTCTGCCATGGTAGCCAGGACTGTTTCCCCCCCGCCTTCCGCCTTATCGATGAACATACCCCTCCCGGACTGGCATCGAAGTATATTTCCGAATTAATCGGCCGCCCATTCAATGAAGAATGGAAAGGATTCTATAAAAAAGCCTGCCTCCTGATAGGAAAAATGAAGGGCCCCCGCTCTGTCGCTCTCCTTGAGCTTTTCTATAAAAACCGCAGCCTGTGGAAAGAACTGGGTTCCGACACAGCCCTTGCCTTCACGGCCCATAATCAATACTATACGGCAAACCTCCTGAAAATGATCATTCATGAGAATAGGGACGGAACTCCGGAAAAGGCTCTTTCCCAAGCGGCGGAAGAATTTGCCTTTCCCTTAGAATAAAAGGGACAAATTATGAAAGTATACGAACTGACAGACTTGATAAAAAACAGTCTGGAGAGGGATTTCTCCACCGTCCGGGTTGAGGGTGAAATCTCCAATTTCCGTCCCTCCAGCACGGGACATATCTATTTTTCCCTCAAGGACGAGAAAGCCCTCATATCGGCGGTCCTCTTCAGAGGGCAGGCGGCCCGGCTTAACTTCCGCCCCAGGGACGGCCAGGTGGTTCAGGTTTCGGGAAGGATTTCCGTATACCCTCCCCGGGGAAGTTATCAGATAATCTGCCAGGATCTCTCTCCCGCCGGCGAAGGGGATTTACTCCAGATTCTGGAGGAGAGGAAACAGCGTCTTGCCGCTGAAGGGCTCTTCAGCAGCGACCGGAAAATGCCCCTCCCCCCCTTTCCCGAGAGAGTGGCCCTCGTCACCTCTCCCACGGGCGCCGCGGTTAGGGATATCCTCCAGGTCATGGATCGGCGCAGAGCCGCCGCCCATATCATCATCCTTCCCTGCCCCGTACAGGGCGACGGGGCGGCGGAGAAAATAGCCCGCCAGATAAGGCGGGTCAGCGAATACCGCATGGCCGATGTCATTATAACGGGGCGGGGAGGCGGTTCCCTTGAAGATCTCCTCCCCTTTTCCGAGGAGTGCGTGGTCCGGGCTATTGCCGAAAGCGAGATACCCGTCATCAGCGGGGTGGGCCATGAGATAGATTTTTCCCTGGCCGATTTCGCTGCCGACTTCCGGGCGCCCACTCCTTCCGCCGCGGCCGAAGTCGTTTCGGCCAGGGAGTCGGAAATCCGCGAGCGTATCTCCCTGGCACGAACCGATCTGGTAAGAGAAATGGAGAGGCGGCTGGAGAAGATCAGACTTCTTATACGGCCCTTTTCCCCGGACGAGCTGGAACGAAGCTTCTACAGCTATCTGGAGCCGGTAATGTTGAGACTGGACGACGGAAAGGAGAACCTTTTCCGTGCCATAAGAGAGAGATTGGATGAGAAAAAGCATGCCCTGGAGCTGAAAAAGCGGGATCTGGAAAACAGTTCCCCCCTGGCCCTGCTGGAAAGAGGCTTTGCCCGGGTTACCGGTCCCGAAGGAAAAACGGTATTCAATGCAGATGAGTTAACCGAAGGAGACTCGATTTCCATACGCTTTCACAAGGGGGAAGCCAAAGGGGAGATCAAGGAGATTATACCATGAAGAATTTTGAAGAAAAAATGGACCGGCTCGAAGAACTGAGCCGGCTGATTAAAGACAGGGAAACACCCCTGGATAAAGCGGTCAGCGCCTTTGACGAAGGGGTAAAACTGGCCGCCCAGCTTGAAAAAGAGCTGGGAAAGGTAGAAAAGAAGGTGGAGATTCTGTTAAACGAGCCGGAACCGGAAAAGGGAGAGGAACCGGAGCTGGGGCTCTTTGATCAATAGGGCGGAAATAGTTTACTTTGTGGCAAAACTCTGCTATTCTACCGGTTATGATTGACGAGAGAATGCAGAATAAAATAGACAGAATACTGGCACGCCACAAAGAGGTGGAAATATCCCTCGGTGATCCCGATGTGGTAAAGGACCAGAAAAAATATAAAGAGCTCATGCAGGAGTTCTCCCATCTGTCCGATACGGTAAACTGTTTCAGGGAGTATACCGCCTCCACCGGCGAGTACAGGGATGCTCTGGAACTTGCCGAAATGGAAGAAGACCCGGATATGAGGGAGATGGCCCAGGAAGAGGCATCCTCGCTGAAAGAGAAATCAGCCCGGCTTTTGAATGATCTGAATGTGCTCCTTGTCCCCCGGGATCCTCTGGACGGCAAAAACATCATCATGGAAATCCGTGCAGGAACCGGCGGAGATGAAGCGGCACTTTTCGCCGCCGATCTCTACCGTATGTATACCCGTTATGCCGAAACCAAAGGATGGAAATCGGAGATTATTGAAGCCAATGAAACGGGGATAGGCGGTTTCAAGGAGATCATTTTTTCCATCGGCGGAAAAAGCGTCTACGGGGATCTCCGTTATGAATCGGGGGCTCACCGGGTTCAGCGTGTTCCTGAAACGGAATCGGGGGGAAGGATTCATACGTCCGCCGTTACCGTGGCCGTACTTCCCGAGGCGGAGGATACGGATATCGAAATAAGGCAGGAAGATCTTCGCGTTGACGTGTTCCGTTCCTCCGGACCGGGAGGACAGAGCGTCAACACTACCGACTCAGCCGTACGGATTACCCATATCCCTACGGGGGTCATCGTTACCTGCCAGGATGAAAAATCCCAGATAAAAAACAAAGCCAAGGCGATGCGTGTTCTCAAAGCCCGTCTTTTCGAAGCGGAAGAGGAGAAGAAGAACAAGGAACGGGCGGCCAACAGAAAGAGCCAGGTGGGAACAGGAGACCGTTCAGAACGGATCAGGACGTATAACTATCCTCAGAACAGAGTCACCGATCACAGGATCAATCTGACTCTCTATAAACTGGAAACGATCATGCAGGGTGAGATCAGGGAAATATTCGACGCCCTGAAACTCAACGCCCAGGAAGAGGCTCTGGAAGATTAAAAGGACCCGTTCTCAATCCGGAAGGAGAGCATTTCCTCCTCCCGGAAGACGAAGTATCCTTTAACATCCCATCCGGCCAGCATGAGGGGCAGCCAGTAGCGGTCATCCTCCCACATCCTGTCATAGGGGATTTCCTGTTCGTCAATCCAGAAGGGATCGGCCTCTTCGGTCGCTCCCATTTCCCCCCGGTAATCTTCCGCCACAAAGACGTGTCCCTTCAGCTTATAACCATCGGTAAACTGAAAATAGAGTTCGGCCTTCTTGACGAGCTTCTCGGGAGTGACAAGAACTTCCTCTTCCGTTTCACGAATTGCCCCTTCGAGAGGGGTCTCCCCCGGTTCAATCCGGCCGCCCGGGGCATTGATCAGTCCCGTGCCCATGCCGGTCTTCTTGGTCATAAGCAGAAGCTTTCCCCCTTTCCTGATAAAGCACAATGTGGCTTCCTCCGTAGGAATCCAGGCCTGCCAGTCAAGGGAATTGATATCGGAGGGTATGTAATCAGAGGATTTCATAGGCCCTTCTCAGAAGTTCTTCCGTCTTTTCCCAGCCGATGCACTCATCGGTTATGGATACGCCGTATTTCAATTTACTCCGGTCGTCGCACAGGGGCTGGTTCCCCCCGTTGATATTGCTTTCAAGCATGAAGCCCTTAATGGCGTCCATACCCCGTATTCTTTGGTCGAGAACGTTATTCAGCACTCTTTCCTGCCTGTCGGCCTTCTTTCCCGAATTGGAATGGCTGCAGTCAACGATGATCGCCGGATTAATATCATGGGAGACCATCATTTCACGGGCATCTTCCATGAATTCCACATAGTAATTCGGCCCCCGGTCTCCCCCGCGCATAATCAGGTGCCCGTATTTGTTCCCCCTTGTCTTTAATACGGAGGTCAATCCTTTTTCATCGATCCCGATAAAACTGTGGGGATGGCGGGACGATCTTATGGCATTGATGGCCTTCTCGAAACTCCCGTCCGTGCTGTTCTTGAATCCCACGGGCATGGAAAGGCCGCTGGTGAGTTCGCGGTGTGTCTGTGACTCTGTGGTTCTGGCTCCGATAGCCGCCCAGGAGATCAATCCCGAGATATACTGGGGAATGATGGGGTCGAGAATTTCCGAGCCGACGGGAAGATCCATTTTGTTGATCTCTATCATGATTTCCCGGGCGATTTTGAGGCCTTCTCCAATCTGATAGCTTCCGTCGATATGGGGATCGACAATCAGTCCTCTCCATCCGATGGTGGTGCGGGGTTTTTCAAAATAGACCCGCATAATCAGGTAGAGCTTGTCGGAAAGGTCTTTTTTCAATCGGGAAAGCCTTTCTCCGTAATCGAGGGCGGATTTTTTATCGTAAATGGAGCAGGGACCGACAATGGCGAGCATCCGCTTATCTTCACCTTTCAGAATTTTCTCTATTTCTTCCCTGTATCTGATAATGGAGTCCTTTCCCCCTTCAGAGAGGGGCTGAGCCGCTCTGAAGTCCTCCGGGGAGATAAGGGGTGAAACTTCTTTTATGTTAATATCATCTAATCTTTTCATGGGTTTATCATAAAGCAAAGATAGGGTAAGGTAAATAGGATATCTTCCCCGCAATTACTCTTAATGGATGGTGAAAATGACCGATAATGGAATTATGAAAAGGTTTATTTCTGGTATAATATTTTTTACAGCGGGTATTCTTCTTTTTTCAGAAGAATATGTCAGCACCCTACTCTACTCCCAGGTACTTTTCGAAGATCGCGGAACCAACCCGGTCGTAGTCACCGACGACAGAGGCTGGGTGGATATCGGCAAGGCCGATCTGGGTGATTTTTTCCGCGTTCCCGTTTCAGACAGCGAAAGCATCCGCAAATGGCGAGTTGTGGTGAAATATCTTGATGAAAACCGCACGGGACAGACAACTCTGCAGATTCGCCTCAGGGGCGAAGGGTATACGACTCTTTTTACCCTGCCCTGGAATAATATCAGCTCCGTTCCCTCCGAACAGGAGAGCAACTGGTACATGGCGGACCGCATGAACCCCCAGAATTTTCTGAGTGTCTGCAGCGCCAGACTTATCACTCCTCCCGGAACGGTGGAACCGGGGAAGATCTACAAAATAACCCTGGAAGCCTGGGATTTTAACAAGGCCGAAGAGAGGAAGACCTACTCCTATAACGACACCCTGCTTGCCAGTTCACGGCTGCTCTCTCCTCTCGGGCAGCAGCAGCCCCACGAGATAGGCCAGGAGCCTTTAAAGGGAGATGATCCCTACTCATCGGTAAAAGCCGAAGAGTTCGCCCTGGAGTTTGTGGAAGCGTCCCTCTACGGAGACCTCCCTTCCTTCTACCGTGCCCTTGACAATGAAATCCATACCTTGTCCGATGGCCAGCGGCACAGTAAATTCATCATCAATCCCCCGGAAGGTGTGAATTCGGCCTGGTCCATGGAAGACTATAAAAGGGATTACGAGTACCGCATCTATTCCTATGATGAATATGCCGCCCTCTTTCCCGAATGGTTCGCCGACGACCGCAGCTGGACGCCGGACAGACGCTGTTTCCTCTTCATGGGAAACAAAGTGAAAGAGGGAAGCTTTCCCTTCTTCTCCCAGGAAGACCTTCTCGTTTTCATGGTGAGACGGCAGGAATCGGGCTGGAAGGTTATCGCCCGTCCTCAGATCTAGTCTTTTTCATCGCCTTTGACTTTACGCTCTTCGCCGGGTCTCTCCAGGGAGATCCGGCCGATCTTTCCTTCCCTCAATTCCTTCAGCAAAAGAAAACAGGTCTTTTCCCTGTCCACAACTCCGCCGGATACCAGGCATCCTCTCTTTTTTCCCAGCTCTTCAATGAAATCCTGCGGATCCTCAGGAACGGTCTCCCATTTGTAACGTTCCCTCAGTTCCTTGTCATAGCGCAGACATAAATAGGGCACCGTAAATAGGGCTATCCTTTCGATGGGCAGAATCGTATCCTTTATGGAGCCGAGGGCCGCCAGATTGAATCCGGAATGCATATCTTCGAATTTGGGCCAGAGCATTCCCGGCGTGTCGAAAATCTGAAGACCCTTTCCCGCGTCAAAACGTTGCATTTCCTTGGTAAAACCGGGCATATTGGCCACACCGGCCTTTCTCTTTCCCGCCAGAGCATTAATCAAAGTAGATTTTCCCACATTGGGAATCCCGAGAATCATGGCTCTAACCGGCCGCCTGTCAATCCACCGGGCACCCCGGCAGAGATCCCTCGCCGCAGGGGAGATGCGGGAAAGGGTCTTCCTGTTCTGGGCCGACACGGCCAGGGGAAGGGTGTCTCCCTCCTCCTTGAAGTACTCAAGCCAGAGCTTCGTGGCCGTCGGATCGGCCAGATCCTCCTTGTTCAGAAGTATAATCCTTTTCTTCTGGGCCGTAATCTTCTTGAGCAGGGGGTTTCTGCTGCTCAGGGGAACACGGGCGTCCAGTATCTCTATTATGATATCGACCTTCTTGAGATTCTCTTTTATCTCTCGGCTTGCTTTGGTCATATGACCGGGGAACCACTGTACTTGCATGGGCTATGCTCCTTGATTGCTCAGACTGAAATGGGGTAATTCAGACGATGGGATTTCTTTATTTTTTTCCATATCAATCCCCATAACGGGCTCCCCCCGGGGACAGACAGACCAGGGGACATCCCCTTTATACAGTCCGGAAACCTCTTCTTTGACTTTCTCCACGGTATTGTTATTTTTTGAGAGGTGGCAAAGATGAATATATTGGAGAGAACAGGGAACGGACGAAGTTATCTCCAGCATGAAACGGGCGGCGTCTTCGTTGGAAAGATGGCCCCGGGACGATGCGATGCGTTTCTTCAGATGGGGGGGATAGGGCCCTTCGGACAGCATGACGGGAGAGTAGTTAGCCTCGAGGAACAGTAGATGGGAATCCCGGGCGTAACGGAACATGTCTTCGGTGATCTTTCCCGTATCGGTGATCAGGGTAAAACGGAAATCGTCCAGATCAAAATGAAATCCCAGGGAATGGGGAGAATCGTGGCTGGCACGGAAGGGAGTAAATTTCAAATGGCGGAATTCATACTCCCTGTTCTCCTCCACATCGAGCTTTTTAAATATCCCCTTCTCTCCCAGCTCCTCCATCCCATGATCCTTATGGGCCACCACGGGAATCTGATACTTGCGTGACAGTCTCTCCACTCCTTTAAGGTGGTCCGAATGGAGGTGGGTTAAAAAAATGAAATCGATTTTCCCCGGATGGAAGCCGAAAGAGATACACCTCTCCTCAAACCGGCGGCAGCTTAGCCCGTTATCAATAACGAAGCATAAACCGTCCTTTTCGAAAATATAGGAGTTGGCGCATGATCCGGAGGAGAGGATAGCGTATCTCATGAACGGGAAAGGATTTCCTTCCACTGATCGGGGACAAACCCGAGCGTAATATCCTTGTCCAGACGTATGACGGGTGTCTTAAGGAGAAGATTGTTCTCCATTACCTCTTCACGGGGATCGTAGTCCATATAAGCATATCCCTTCTCCTTATACAGATTCGATTCCCTGTCAATTATATTATCACGACCGGCTTTCTGAATAATCTTATCCAGCTCGCCGGGACTCAATTCTCTCTCGTTCAGGTCGACAAAATGGAATTTTACCCCTCTTTCCTTAAAGAACATCTGGGCTTTTTTGGTATCCCGGCATTTTTTCGTACCGATTATCTGAATATTCATGGAAGCATAATAGCATATTCGAACCTATTGCCCAACCCTCGTATCACAGGTAAGATAACTTCCAGCCGGTCCCTTTATGAGAAGGGCCGGTCATACTACCAAGGAGCTGAATATGGAAGAGACAATCTTTGATAAGATTCTATCCGGCGATATTCCTTCGGACAAGGTTTACGAGGATGAAGATGTGCTGGCCTTCAGGGATGTGAGCCCCCAGGCCCCTGTCCATGTACTGGTCATTCCCAAGAGAAAGGCCTCCTCCTTTCCCGAACTGATCGAAAGATCTCCCGAGGAAGTGGGGCTTTTCTTTCAGAAAACCGCCATTGTCGCCGGGAAGCTGGGACTGGAAGAGAATGGGTACCGTATTGTGGTGAACAACGGAAAACACGGACAGCAGACCGTAGCCTATCTTCACGCCCACATTCTGGGGGGGAGACAGATGAACTGGCCTCCGGGCTGATAGAATTTTTTCTTCAATTCTTCCGGATTGAAGATTCATCTTCGGGTTGACAACAGCCACTATACATACGTATAGTATTCTATGTGAGGAAGATTATTCACATAGACATGGACGCTTTTTTCGCCTCGATTGAGCAGAGAAACAATCCTGCCCTGAAAGGAAAACCGGTCATTGTGTCCGGCCCTCCCCAGTCGCGCAGCGTTGTCAGTACCTGCTCTTACGAGGCGAGAAAGTTCGGAGTCCATTCCGCCATGCCTGCCAGCCATGCCTACCGTCTCTGTCCCCAGGGGATATTCGTCCCTCCCCACTTTTCCGAGTACAAAGAAGCATCACGCATAATCCAGGAGATATTCCACGAGTATACCGATATTGTGGAGCCCCTTTCCTTAGATGAAGCCTATCTCGATGTGACGGATAATAAAAAAAATATCCGATCATCCACCCTGATCGCCCGGGAAATAAAAAGAAAAATAAAAGAAAGGACCGAGCTGACCTCCTCGGGGGGAGTCTCCTATAACAAATTCCTTGCGAAAATTGCCTCCGACTGGGAAAAACCGAACGGTCTTACCGTCATCACCCCCAGAAGGTCCGTCCGCTTTCTGGAGGAGCTGCCCATCGGGAAATTCTGGGGAATCGGTAAAAAAACCGAAGAACATATGAAGGAACTGGGCATAGAGAAAGGGCGGGATCTGAAAAAATACGAGAAATGGGAGCTGATCGAAATATTCGGAAAATCCGGGGCCTATTATTACGAAGTGGTGAGAGGAGTCGATGACCGCCCCGTCCAGCCGGAGAGGATCCGAAAAAGTATCGGCAGGGAAGAAACCTTTTCCCGGGATATACTGGAAAAAAACGAGATAATCGATATTCTTAATACCATCGCCGAAGATCTGGAAAAAACTCTCAAACGTTATGAAACGGGAGGAAAAACGGTCACACTGAAAGTGAAATATCACGATTTCCAATCCATAACCAGAAGCCGCTCACTCCCCGACGCCGTACAGACCCGGACGGACCTGATAAACCAGGCACTGATCCTTATGGAGAAAACAGAGATCGGCATTCGCCCCATCCGGCTCATCGGGCTCTCGGTCACCTCTTTAACCGGCTCGGCCTTCCGGGACGGGGATGATCAACTGGACCTTTTTACCCTCTGCTGATACCAGAACCACGCCTGAACCATGATGGCGCTTTTCATGTTATCACACCCCATCTGGTCATTGATCTCTTCTTCGGAAAGAGAGAAAAAGGAGATTCGTTCATGTTCATCCAGCTGCTGATCGCTGATCTGCTCCAGACCTTCCGCCAGAAAGGTATATGAGGTATTCGACATAAAAGCGGGATTTGGGTTAATGTCTCCGATCAGGGTGATCTTTTCTGCCACATAGCCCGTCTCTTCCTCCAGTTCCCGTCTTGCCGCCTCCACGGGCTCTTCACCTCTGTCTATCACACCGGCCGGGAATTCATCGGAAAGGGACGCGCTGCCGTGGCGGTATTGGCGTACCATGAGGAAACGGCCGTCTGGCAGAACGGGGATCACGGTAACCCAGTCGGGAGGAAACAGTTTGAGAAACCGCCCTTCGGCCCCGTCATGGGAAATGCTTTTTACGGTAACCATATCAAATAAAGGGCCGCTGCTTCTGTCCACTTCCTCTATTTCACGCCACATCAATTCATCATCGTTCATAGTTTACTCCCTAGGATAACGTCCAATATCACCCTTCTCATTTCTGAAATAATAATACGATTCGTCCTCTCTGACCAGATCTCCCTTTTCGAGATTCACCTTTCCCCCGCCCCCGGGGAGATCAAGACTGAACCGGGGCAGAGCCAGGTGGGACAGACTTCGTGAAAGTTCTTCATATAGGACAAGCGCCCGGTCAAGGGGAACGCGGAAATGGGCTGTTCCGGAGGCCATATCGCCCTGAAATAGGTAATAGGGCTTTATTCCCCGCTCGATAAGGGAATAGGAAAGATTTTTCTGTACTTCCACCGAATCGTTCACTCCCTTGAGAAGGACGGCCTGGTTCAGCATAGGTATCCCCAGAAGAGAGATTTTTCTGACAAGTTTATCAAAGGAAGGACTCATCTCATCGGGATGATTGATCTGAAGGACCATCCAGAGAGCCTTCTGCCTGGAAAGAAGCTCAAGATAATCGTCCCTCACTTCCTCGGGAGCGGCAACGGGCAGACGGGTCCCCACTCTTTTTACCAGGGGACGTCCAATCCGGTTGAACCCTTCAAAAAGAGTGGAGAGGGTTTTCAGAGGAGCCATCAGACTGTCCCCTCCGGACAGGATGATCTCATGAACCTCCTGATGGGCGGAAAGATAGGAAAGGATCGACGCGATCTGTTCCCCTGTCAGTCCCTTTCCCTTGCTTGTGAAATGCCGCCTGAAACAGTGCCGGCAGTACATGGCGCACTTATCGGTGACAAGAATGAGCGCCCTGTCGTGATAGTGATGGATCAGTCCTTCGCAGGGGGAATGGCTTTTATCCCCCAGGGGATCGTCCAGTTCGTTTTCCCTTACATCGAGTTCGTATATCCGGGGGATGGCCTGGAGGCGGAGCGGATCATTCGCACCGTTTATCCGCTCGGCCCAATTCCGGCTCACCCTCAAAGGGAGGGATCTCTCATTTTGCTCAAAATAGGAGCGCTCCTCGTCGGTCAGTTCGATAAATTGCTCAAGCTGTTTGCGGGTAGTCACAAAACGGGGTTTCATATCTCACATAATAGTCTATTCTTGACTTTTGATAAAGCAATGGATACATTAAACCCTTAAGGGAGTATGCCATGGACATGTCACTGGAAAACATCACGAAGGATGTACTGGATTCATATAAAAAAGTGGGAGGAATAAACCATCTTTCCGGATCTTCTCTTCCTTCCAGAGAAAGTGTTCAGAATCTGATGATCACCTTCGAAAGCCTTCTCTTTCCCGGTTTTCAATCGGAAGAACTTCTTGATTCCGATTATATAACATTCACGGTAGGCAATAAGCTTCACCAGCTGGCCTCCTCCCTGACGATTGAGATTGCCAAAAGTTTAAAATTCCGCTGCCTCCAAAAGGAAGTCATATGTGAAAAGGACTGCCGAAAGGAGGCCTCTTCCATGGCTTGCCGCCTCTTGAACACCATTCCCTCCCTTCGGGAAATGGCGCTGAAAGACGTGAGCAGCGCCTTGAAAGGAGATCCGGCGGCAAAAACCCATGAGGAGATAATTCTCTCCTATCCGGGACTGGAAGCCATTGCCATTCACCGTTTTGCTCATGAAATGTACAAATTGGATATTCCCCTGATTCCCCGGATGATGAGTGAGCAGGTCCACAGGAATACGGGAATTGACATACATCCCGGAGCCCAGATCGGGGAAAACTTTTTTATTGACCACGGAACCGGCGTTGTCATTGGAGAAACGGCCGTGATCGGCCATAATGTGAAAATATATCAGGGAGTAACCATCGGGGCTCTCAGCGTCAAAAAGGAACTGGCCAATCAGAAGCGCCATCCTACCATTGAAGATGACGTTACGATCTACGCCGGAGCAACGATCCTGGGAGGGGAAACGATTATCGGAAGGGGAACCACCATAGGCGGTAATGTCTGGATAACCGATTCCATACCGAAGGAAAGCGTTGTCTACAGCCTTCCTCCGGAAAATATTATCAAGCAGAGGAAACAGTCTATTGTTTTTTAGTCGGCGATGACGGTCTTGGTAACGCTGTCCGTGTAGAGAGTGACATCTTCGATCTCTTCCAGGGACAGCAGTTTTGATTTAAAGGCTTCCGCCTCATTCTTCTGGGAAAATGCCCCCACACGAACGCGGTAGTAAAGGGTACCGTCCACGGTGCGTGTCTGCATGACCGAATCAATTCCCTTTTCCTTAAGAGAGGTACGAAGCTTATCGGCACTCACCGAATTGGGGAATGATCCAACCTGGAGCCAGTAGATGGGCTCGGTAACTTCTTTGTATGTAACGGTCTTCACCGGTTCGGCGGGTTTAACCACAGCGGCGGGCTGCTGAACGGGAGCGGGGATTTCCTTCTCTTCCGGTTCAGGCTCCATGGTGATGACGATCCCCGATTCTTTCTCTTCTTCTATGATCAGAGGAGTCTCCTCCCCTTTCTGCAGGCTGTCAATCAGGAGATCTTCCGCTTTCTTCTCTGGTAGACCCGTTGCTTCCCCGCTGTTCAGGGATGACAGGGCCAACTGGGGCTTCTCCTGCGTATCCATGTTATCCATGGGATTAAAAAAGGCCACCCAGCCGATTAAAACAATAATGGCGAGAGCTCCTAAAGCTGTCAGCAATATCATCAGTGTATTCTTGCCTTTGTTATCATCCATTATTTCGTCTCTCCTCTCATAATCCAACGGCTGTACATTTTCTCCGATCTCTTAATGAGACGGCGGAGACTTAGTCCGTTGTATACCTTATAAATATCGACATGAGGAGGAAATTGTTGAGGATTGAATTCCCTTTGGGAACGAAATCTTTTCAAGATATTGGAAAGACTTCTTCTATCCCTTTTCCACGCTCTTACCAGCCGCAGCCAGAAGGGCGATTCCATCCAGATCAGACCGTCGATGATATCGGTTATACGGCTTTTGTGAAGGGCGGCTCCGTTGACGACTATCAGCCGGCCGGGATTCTCCTTAATGGTATCATCCACGACATTCTCTATCCGGGGATGGATAAAAGCCTCCAGCACGGCCAGTCTTTCGGGATCTGCAAAGACATAGGAAGAGAGAGCGACCCTGTTCATTCCGCCCCTTTCATTAAGCAGATTCATACCGAACAATTCACCCAGTTCAGAGGCATACCTATCCAAAAGGTGGTGAGTGGTTTTATCCAGATCCATATGGAGAGCCCCCTTATTCTCGAGAAACTCCCCCATCCTGTTTTTACCGGAACAGGATTTTCCGGCCAGGCCCACCACCATTTAGTGGATATCACCCCAACGGCTGCCGGTCTCCACATTCACATGGAGGGGAACACTCAGGGTAACGGTTTTTTCCATTATCTCCTTCACGGCGGCAGCCAGCCTCTCCTGATCACCCCGGGGAGTCTGGAATATACATTCGTCATGAACCTGGAGCAGCATATGCGTCCCGGGGAATTTCTCCTCTACCATGGGAGCCAGTTCCAGCATGGCTTTTTTAACAATATCCGCCGCCGTACCCTGAATCCGGGAATTGACGGCAGCCCGTGCCGCGCCCTGCTGTTCCGTCTTATTTCTGCTGTTGATGCCCCTGATGGTCCTGAAGCGTCCCATCATGGTGTAGACGCCCTCATCCTTGCGGGCATCTTCAACGGTTTTATCGATAAAGTCCCTTATCCCGGCGTATTTATCAAAATAGGTATCGATAAATTCGGCGGCCTCTTTTCTGGGGATCTTCAGTTCATTACTCAGGCGGAAAGCCGACATACCGTACATAACCCCGAAGTTGATGGTTTTCGCAATCCGTCTTTCGTCGGCTGTGATTTCGCTCTCCTCTTTGCCGAAAATCAGGGAGGCGGTCTGACGGTGCACATCCTTCCCCGAAAGGAAAGCCTGTTTCAACCCCTCGTCGCCGGAAAGATGGGCCAGAACAACCAGTTCAATCTGGGAATAGTCGGCAGAGAGGAATACCGTCCCCTCATCGGCGGCGAAGGCCATACGGATCATCCGGCCCTTTTCATCCCTGACGGGAATATTCTGTAAGTTGGGGTCCTTGCTGGCGATACGTCCTGTGGCCGTACCGGTCTGGACAAAATGGGTATGGAGCTTCCCTTTTTCATCCACAAGATCACCGAGAGAATCGATATAGGTTGATTTAAGCTTGGCCAGCGTCCGGTGGGAAAGAATGAGCTCGGGAACGGGATCCTGACGGGCAAGCTCGCTCAGTACTTTTATATCGGTGGAGTACCCGGTCTTTGTTTTTTTACCCGTGGGAAGCATTCTTACTTCAAATAAAATCCTCTGAAGCTCTTTGGTTGACCGGATATTGAATTCCTCGCCGCAGAGTTCATAAATTTCCTTTTCGATCCTGTCCATTTCCACGGCCAGGACCTCTCCGTAATCCTTCAGCTCCTCCCCTTTCAAGGTGATCCCCTCCAGCTCCATGTGGGCCAGAACATACACCAGAGGCATTTCAATATCATAGAAAAGTTTATCAAGTTTTTTTTCAATGAGTCTCTTCTTGAGAACCGAAAACAGTTTCAGCGTAATATCGCTGTCTTCCGCGGCGTAGGGGACGGCTTTTTCGAGAGGAATGGTATCGAACGTCTTGCCCTTGGGAACCACATCAGCGAAATGGATTGTTTCATAATTCAGATATTTCAGGGCCAGGGCATCCATATTGCTGCGCTCATCGCTTTCCAGCATCCAGGCGGCGATCATCGTATCAAAATAGAGCTCAGGGAGTTTCAGCCCCCAGCGGGTCAGCACTTTATAATCGTATTTGAAGTTCTGTCCGATAAGCTTGAAGCTTCCCTCATTAAACAGTTCCTGAAGCTTGCTTTTAACGAAATCCTCGTCTAATACATTCACGCCCTTACATCTGACGGGAATATAAAAAGCCTTCCCCGGTTCGAAGGAGAAAGAGAATCCCACGGGACGGGCTGTCATCTCGTCCAGACCGTCGGTCTCGCAGTCGAAGGCAAGAAAAAGAGAATCCTTGGCTTTTTTCCACAGGGCTTCCAATTCGTCTTCCGTCAGTATGGGTTCATAGGCGGCACCGGAGGTTTCCCAATTCATAAGAGAGCTGGACTCATCAATCTCAGCTTCCTTCTCAGCGGAGGGAACGATAATATCTTCGGAAGTAAAGAAACGGGCAAACTCCGAATAAAGGGTGTTGATTTCCCATTCTCTGAATAGCTCCTGGACTTTTTCGCCGTTGCAGGGGGCATCCTCATCAATATCCAGTTCGGCATAATCCATCTCTGTAACGATAGTAACAAGCTTACGGCTGAAAAAAGCATTCTCCCTGTTCTCAATCAGCTTTGAGCGGAGTCCGGCGGCTTTAATATTCTCTACATTCTCATAAATATTATCCAGGGTTCCATATTCGGCCAACAGCTTCACGGCGGTTTTCGGACCGACACCGGCGACACCCGGAATATTATCCGCCGCATCTCCCATCAGAGCCAGATAATCGATCATCTGACCGGGCTTCACCCCCCGGTCTTCCAGGACATCCTCTTCGTTCATCAGGATAAACTTGGATTTATCCGGTTTGAGGATATGGATATGGGGCGATACTAGCTGCAGCAGATCCTTATCGCCGGAAATAATGTAAGCCTCGTTGCCTTCTCTCTCTTCCCGTTTCGCCAGGGCTCCCATTAGATCATCGGCCTCGAGACCGTCAAAGGAGACCACAGGAAGCCCCATGGCCTTCAGTATATCGATGATGGGCTGTACCTGATCATGCAGATCCTGGGGCGTTTTATCCCGATTGGCCTTATACTGATCATACATCTCATGCCGGAAGGTAGGCGTCATGGAATCCATGGTGATGTAAAAACGCTTGGGCTGGAACTTTCGGTAAAAGGAAAAAAGGGTATTGAAAAATCCGTAAATTGCGGAAATATTCTGTTTCTTGCTGTTTATAAGGGGATTTCTGATGAATCCGAAATAGGACCTGTAGATAACGCTGTATCCGTCCAGTAGGTATAGGGGTTCTTTCATGTGGTTATATCGATCATTCCTGGTTTGGCCGTACGGATGTCATAACGATTATAGCGCAAGTCCATCCGGCCGTTTTTTCTGTTCAACGAACTAATCTCATCATGAAGGGCCCCCTTCATTCTGTCAAGGGAATGGGAAATCTTTTTCAGACAACTTTCGGCATGGTCCAGGAGAATATCCCTTTCTCCGGTGAGAGGCGCTATGGCCATGCTTTCCATGACCCGGCGTATTTTCATCAATTTCCGGATTCCGATCTGTTCCTGCTCTGCGTAACGGGGCAACAGCTCTTCTTTATGGAGATTCTTATAAAACACGGAGAGGAAGTGACTGTATGCCCTCAGGCACTCCACTTCCTCTTCCTGAATCCTCTGAAAATATGCTTCCCCGTTATTCATTTATCCCGCGATATTTATGGCCGTTCTGGGAACGGATCTCTCTGTCTGGACCTGATTTTCGATAGTAGCCCAGGCTCCCCGCAGATCATCCATGAAACGGGCGATCTGAAGGACTTTCTCTTCACTCTTCTCTATATTGGCTTCCAGAAGAGTCTGATTGAAATAGATATACAGATTCATCAGATTGGAGGCGATTTCCCCTCCCGCCTGCATATCCAGCGAAGACATCAGCTCGGAAATTATAGCCTGAGCCTTGGTGATGCATTTATTGACTTCATCGTAACGGGCCTTATCATTCACTTTCAGAAGATCGGCACCGATTTCCAACTGGCGGACAGCTTCTTCGTACAGCATAACGATGAGCCTGCCCTGGCTGGCTGTTTTAATAGATGTTTCTTTATAGGCACTCAAAGGGCTATTCATAATTTCCTCCCATCAGAATAGTACTCTATTGTAAATATCGGAAGCCTTTTCACGTGACTTAACCTTTATTTGCTGTGTTCCATCAATAATCCGACAGGGACAACCTCGTATCCCTCCTTTATCAATCCATTTAGGAGCAGTTCCAGTTTCTGGAAAACATAATCATCCCTTTCGGCCTCGGAACCGACACTCAGGGGTATGATGGAACCGGGCTGAATCTGTTCTCTGATTTTACCTATGATCTCATCCGCTCCGTAGTAGAGGAATTCATCGTCCCTATTCACCCAGTCCAGGGTTTCCACATCCCTGCCTACGTAAGTATAATTCATTTCCTCCGAGGCTGCCACAATTTCTGAATTGACGAAATACCACGGGGCGTGCCAAAGGGGAAGCAGTTCCCTTCCGGTGGCGCGGAAAAATTCATCCTCGTTTCTGGCAAGTCCGCGGATGATGAAGTCCTTATCAATATTATATTTTCTGTCTGTCATATTTATGACCGTGTAGAAAAGAGAGCCCAGTTCGTGGCCGGAATCGGCCAGAGCCTTAATCGCCTGGGGATATTTTCTTATGGAATCGCCATTAACAAAAAACGTGGTTCTAATATTGTATTCCGCCAGGACATTCAATATATCCATCATTCCGGTTATATTATTGGTCACATTGAAAACGAGGGATACCTCCCTTCTTCTTGAGCGTGAACCGTTGTTAAAGATCAAAGAAGGGGCGTTCCCGGAATCCCCTGAATCAAGGGGGATAAGGGTCTGCTCCATATCTGCCAGAAGAGGCTCCGTGCCGAAATCCCTGGACTTTCGTACCATAAGAAGATTTCCATATATGACCGGCCTGTTATTGTCCGTCAGAAAAACCCGGTAACTGTCATTGCTGACCTCTCTCTCCCGATAGAAAAGATCATCCGTCTCCTGCCAGGTGTCATTCTCTTCGTCAAGCAGATAATTCTTCCCTTCCGATGTCAGCTGGGGGTGTCCGTCCAGGCTGAAGCCGTAATCATCGCATTGGGAGAAAAACAGAACCTGGTTCTTCTCTGTCACGATATCGTATAAAGAAGTCTCTCCCTCTCCGAGAAGGATAACCCTGGACTCATCGGCCCAGTAACAGGCCATGTTGGGACCGAGATCGGCGGTACGCAGAAGGGTCCATCTCCGGCTGTCCCGAATATTCAGTTCATGGCGGTAGAGCAGAACGATATTCTGCTGGTCCGGACTTAGTGCCATATCGACAACGCCTTTCTGTTTGGTTTCCACAAAGGAATCGATGGCCTTTTCGGGATCATACTTGTACAGGACGCCCCCGGTATTTTCCGCCAGTTCACTGCCCGTTAAAAGGTAAAGCTGCCCTGAATCTGACCAGAGGATTTTCCGGACTTCCGAACCTACGGGCAGTTTGAGGAAGGGGAAGCGGGCGATTTTGCCGTAATCATTGTAATTGCGGAATTCGAGATTAACAAGAAAGAGGGCTCCCCCTTCTCTCTTCACAAGTATTTTTGTTCTGTCCGGACTGATCCAGAAATCATCGAAATTACCGTTAAAATCAAAAAAGAGCTGACCGGCCACCGTACCGATCTGCAGGGGACTGTCGTAAAAGGACAGGGCGAACATTTCGTTTGCCTGAACGGACAGCACTTCGTTTCCCACAATAAAATAGAGCCGTCCGTCACCGCCCCATTTGAAGCTGCCGGCGCCTCCTTCCCCGAGACGTCTCGTCTCTTCTTCAGGCAGCTTATCCTCCAGAAACCTGTCGATGGAAAAATAATAGAGAGATCCCTGCTTGACGTAGGCGAAGAAACGGGAGTTTTCCGACCATCTTATACTGCTTCCTTTATAATCCATCGTAACCGAGGAAGTGATAAGGCTGCTGTACCCCTTTTCACGGTCGAAGAGAAGAAGGTCTCCTTTCGTCCAGACCACGGCGCGGTAATAGATTAAAAAACGGCCGTCCGGAGATATGCTCATGGGAAGCAGTTTTCCCAGCTGGACCGTTGATCCCGTTTCCAGCGAAGGATAAATATCCATGCGCCGGGGTAGAGCCGTGTTTTCTCCGCTGAAAACATAAAACCCGAACCGGTTCCAGAGGAAGAGCTCACCGCTCCGTGAGGAGTAGAAATGCTCCTCGGGATAATGGGTCAGGAGAGAGAGGGACCGGTCATCAAGATTTGAACGGATCAGGGCCCCGTAATTCCCTTTTCCATAGGAATCGCTGTGGGTGGCCATAAACATGAGGGTATCGTCTTCTCTTAAATCGGGATCGGAGAAACGGGTTTCACCCCATAGGGGAAGGAGCATGAAGAGGAACAGGGCTTTTACGAAAGGGGTTTTTAAGGGTTTCATTAACTTAATTATCGGAGGAACAGGAAATAATCTGTATTAATTATTAATGAGTCGGTCTTCAATGAGCGAATTGATTTCCTCTTCCAAATCTCCCAGCTGACTCTCCATTTTTTCAAGAGTGGCCAGCTGGTTGTTACGATGTACGCGAGTCAGGTTTTTCACTACTCTGTCTACAGTTACGTTAGGGTCTTCACTTTTGAAAAGATTCTTGCCGCACCAGGGACAATAGTGGAACTTCAGGTTGACAATTTTTCCGCACCAAGCGCAGAATCGTACTTCTTCCATAAGTTAAGTATAGTTGAAATGACCTGAGCTTGTCCAATGGTTTTTTAATTTTTCATAAGCCTGACAACGATCTCTATACGGTTGTAGAGGACATCGGAAATCTGATCTCTTTCCAGTCTTCCCTCGGCCAGAGCATCGGCTATCATGAGCACGGGATCGCCATGGTCCCGGCTTCCGCGGATCTGCCCGTAACGCAGGAGCATCCTGTCCAGGTCATGAAAAGTTACGGTTCCCTTCTTCCATCCCCGGAAAGCCTTTTCAAGCTCTTTAAGGTACTCTCCCCGCTCATTATCACCCAGAAAAGCCATGAGTCTCTCGATTTCGTCCTGTTCTTCCAGCGTATATGATTTCATTAAAGCAACTCTGCCGCCAGATCGGCAAGGGGGCTCCGTTCCGTTTGAGAAAGGGTGATATGCCCTGCGAGGGAAACGGATTTAAAACATTCCACGAGATAACTCAAACCGTTCGATTCGGCATCAAGATAGGGGCTGTCGATCTGGAACGGATCGCCGCAGAGGATGACCTTGGTTCCCTCTCCCGCCCGGCTCACCACCGTTTTGACTTCATGGGGCGTCAGATTCTGAGCTTCATCAATAATGATGAACTGTCTCGGCAGAGAACGCCCCCTTATATAGGTGAGGGCTTCTATCTCGATGATCTTATTATTAAGAAGCTGATCGATGCTTTTCAAATTCTGCTGTTTCCCCGACTCGATAATCAGTTCAAGATTATCAAAAACAGGCTGCATCCAGTGATTCATCTTCGCCTGTTTCGCCCCCGGGAGGTATCCGATATCATTCCCCATGGGAATGATCGGCCGCGTGACGAGAACCCGGGAATATTTCTTATCGTTAAGCGTTTTCTTCAGTGCCGCCGCCAGGGCGAGCAGGGTTTTCCCCGTACCGGCCCTGCCGACCATGGTGACCAGGGGAATATCGTCATCAAGGAGCAGATCGAAGGCCATCCGCTGTTCAATATTCAAAGGTTTTATCCCCAGTACGGACTCCTGGTGTGAATTGACGAAATTCAGCCTTTTGTCCTCTTCGCTGTAACGGCCCAGGTGAACCGTTTTTCCCTGGCCCTTTTTGTGAACAATTACAAATTCATTGGGCTGGATGGGATCGGCATATTCCCGGTAGCCGTCTATGCGGAATTTCTCGAAGTTTTCATCGTCAAGGGTCATTTCTGTCATGCCGCCGAAAAGGGACATGATGTTCACCTTATTCTTCTCGTAATCAACGGCTTTCAGCCCCAGGGCCGTCGCCTTGATGCGGGCGTTGATATCCTTCGAAACGAAAAAGACCGAATTCCCCTTCTCCATTTCCTCGAGGGCGCATAGAATGATCTTGTTATCCATTTTCTCGAGAAGAAAACCGGGGGGGATGTTTTTACTGTAGCGCAAGCTGACACGGAGAGTCCCCCCGTTGTCCAGCCTGACCCCCCTGTGAAGCGAACCCTTGCCTACCGCATCATTGATGCGCCGTATGGCGTGCCGGGCGGATCGGCCCCTTCCGTGATGATCCCTTTTGAGATTATCCAGTTCTTCCAGCACCCAGAGGGGCAGAACAACATCGCATCCCTTGAAAGATAAAAAAGCATCGGGCCGGTGAATCAGGACATTCGTATCAAGTACGAAGACCTTGTTTTTTCCATGTCTGTGTTCGTTATTCTTCATTTTTCATCCCCATTTCGTCCAAAACCTGAGCCAATAACCCGGGGTCATCAGTAAATATACCGTCAACCCCCCAATTAATCAGCCTGATCATGTCACTTTTCTCATTTACCGTCCACGGCTGTACTTCCACACCGCGGGAATGGGCATATTCAATCATGGCCGGACTTACCAGGCGCAGAGGTCCGTAGGTTTCACATACCTGCATATACTTTATGGGATAGGGTTTTCCTTTGCGGATTTTAAGTTTGCAGCTGATCCAGAAAAGCATGACTTCCCGGGGGGACATGGAAGTGGAGCAATCGGGGAAAAGCTTTCGGAAGTATCTGAGATTGGAGTGGTAAAAGGAAGCCACCGTCACGCGGTCACCGGCCTTTCTCTTCCGCAGAGTACGCACCACCATGTCAATCAGCCAGGGGTCCTTGTCCTTCAGGTCGATATTGCAGCGGAGCCTGGGATAGCGGTGCAGGAAGATATCAAAGGTCATGGCGCCTTCGAGCTTGAGAAAATCGGTACTGTTCATTCCCCTGATCGCCGTGGGGCCGTATCCGTCGTCAACCGTGTCGTCATGATTCAGAACGACCTTGTCATCACTGCTCCTGTGAAGATCCGTTTCAAGAACATCGGCCCCTTTCTGCCGGGCGCTTCTGAACGCGGCAGAGCGGTTTTCGGGAAAATACCGGGAATCTCCCCTGTGAGCAATGATCTTGACTCTCTCCATAGGTGTGTCCTCCTAATCCTGCTGGTTTGACAATTCCTGTATCTGCGTCATCAGTTTTCTCAGCTCTGTGATCTGATTGGTTCTATCATCAAGGGCCGTTTCGAGGTCCTCCTTATCTTCAAGGAGGCTCTCCCGCTCATTGTTCAGATCCCGGATACTGGCGTTTTTCCGGTTTATCTCGGCGGTGAACTGATTCTTCTGGGCTTCTATTTCGGCTTCATGCTGCTGACGCATTCGGTTCAGAATGGCTTCAAAGGATTCGGCGGATTTTTCTTCCTCCGATATGGTTTCCTCAAGACCGGAAGGCTCCAGTTTTATCAGATAGATCCTGTCTTCTCCTGCCTTGATCACCAGATGCATGGTTCTGTCCAGATAGCCACGTTTTCTCACCAGAACATTCAGTTCGCTTCCCACATCGAATAATCCGGAAAAATAACCCGTGGCGATTTTCCGCCCTTCAATGTAAATATCAGCTCCGGCGGGGGAACTTTCCAGAACGACGGTAACCGGCCAGGCGCCCTGCTCCACACTGATCTGGTTCATTCGTTTGAGGTTATCAATTCTGAGGGAGGCGCTTTCGCCCATGGGGTATACGGGGGAACGGGAACGGTCGTCCTGGGCGATGAAGACCTGTTCTCCCGTCTCGACGAGCGGTTCGGTTCTCTCCTCACCGTCGACGGTATAGTGAACGGAACCCTCTTCAACAGCCAGAAGGACACCGTCCTTGGAACGCATGACAAGAAATTCCGTACCCTTGACCTCGTAGAGGACTCCGTCAGATTCCACTTCGAACTGATCGCTTTCACTCAGCTTTTTCACCCGGTAGAGCATGGAGCCCATCAGAACTTCCGTTTTTATCTGCATCTCTTTCTGGGCATTGACCAGTTTCTTCATAAGCATGACCGTATTGCTGTCCAGACCGGCCGTACCGCGGTCGGAAAACTGAATCTGACAGTAAGACTGGTCCACGACTTTGAGGACATCCCCCTCTTTGAGAGAGTCCCCTATGTCGGCCGTTATAATCCTGTCATTTCTTATGATATAGACTTCTCCGGAAATTCCCGTGATAAAAACCGCCTTGCCCGAAACATTCACCGGCGGGAGCTCCTCCGGCTCACCGTACCCGTCATAGGGATCGATGAACCAGGAATAGAGCCCCAGGAACAGAAGGGCCACGGCCACCCCCGCCAGGACAAAAAGACCGTATTTAAGAAAGGGATTCATCCCCTTTTTCTTATCTTTTTCTTCCTTCTGACCATTACCGGCAGGGGCGGAAGGAACTCTTCTCCTCTTAACGGCCGTGGTCTCGGGGGATTTTTTCTTATCATGGGATTTCATCCGCGCTTAATAACCTTCCTTCAAAGCCTGAGCTATATTAAGACAATAGTCTCCTATCTGCTCAATATAGCGCACCATATCGATAAAGAGAAGTTCCCCTTTAATATTTTCTCCGCTGTTCATATTTTTTCGGGCCCGTTTCTTGAGCTTTTTCTGCTGGCTGTTTATCTTCTTTTCCAGCTCGTAGGCTTTTTTCAAAGACTCTTCATCGGGAATTTCCAGGTTGTAATCTTTGATGAGAAGAAGGAATTTCTGGGCTTCCTTCGTGTAATCCAGAATCTCCTGATAGGCTTCCTCATGAAAATCAATCTTTTTATCCTGCTTCCTGTTCGCCAGTACCATGAGGTTAAAGCAACTGTCACCGATACTCTCCAGCTCATTGACAATTCTAATAAGGGCGCTGATTCTGGTCTGAAAATCGATATCCTGATTTTCCGCAGAACAAAGCATAAAGAACCGGGTCAGTTCCTCTTCCATCTGATCCGTATAGTCTTCCTGCTTTTTCTGCTCCTCCAGCATATCGGTAACGCGGACCTTGGGATTGTTTATGAAGGCGACAAAGTGACTGAACATGATCTCGACTTTGTCTATCATATTCGCCACTTCCTTCCGTCCCCGGAGCATATTGAAATCGGATACATTCTGCAGCGTTCTCTCCACATATTCAATGGTGTATCGGGTCTCCTCTTCCTCATTTCGGCTGGGGATGATCTTTTTCACCAGCTTGGTGATTTGAGGGACGAATCCGATAAAGAGAGCGGTGTTGATAATATTGAAGCTGGTGTGAAAGGCGGCAAGCTGAGCCGTTATATCGTCACCGGGGATAATGAACCGGGCAAGGGCGAGATAGGGTTTGAAGAAGATCAAGGCCACGATAGAACCGGCGATATTGAAAAGGATGTGGACAAAGGCCGCTCTTCTCGCATTCAGTTTGGCGCCGAGACCTGCCAGGAAGGCATCGATTGTCGTTCCGATATTGGAGCCCAGAATCATGGCGGCTGCCGATTCAAAGGGGATAATCTGGCCGTAGGCCATGGTCAGGGTAATGGCCATGGACGCACTGGAGGAGTGGACCACGATGGTGAGAACCGTTCCGGCGAAAACGAAGATAATCGTGGAAAGGAATCCCATCGAAGAGAGGGGGGCCAGAAAGGAAACGTTTTCCGCATCGGGTTTGGGAAAAACATCCTTCATATAGGAAAGGCCCAGGAAAAGAAGTCCGAAGCCCAGGATGACTTCTCCCCAGTGGCGCCGGGCGCTTACCTTCGAAAAGAAAAGGGGCATACCGACACCGATAATCGGAATAGCCAGGGAGGTCATGCTCACCTTGAAGCCGAGTATCGAAACGATCCATCCTGTAATGGTCGTTCCGATATTGGCGCCCATTATCACACCGACCGACTGGAAAAGCGTCATCAGACCCGCGTTGACGAATCCCACAACCATAACCGTTGTCGCCGATGATGACTGAATTATCGCCGTAACGATGAAACCGGTGAACAGGGCCATGAAACGGTTGGATGTCAGACTGTTCAGGATAGCTTCCATTCTGTCGCTGGAAGCCTTTTGCAAACCGTCGCTCATCATTCTCATTCCCAGCAGGAAAAGTCCCAGGGAACCTAACAGAAGAAAAACACTATCGACAATTTGTCGGAATAAAATCATGGGCAAAAATCTCCTCAACCAATACTGATAATCATACTAGAAATAAGTCGATTATTCACCCTGATTTAACGCTGTTTTAACCATTTTTTCCCAAAATAGTAGATCAGGGCCAGTAATAACGTAAGGAAATAGGGAAATGAAAGGACCAGATCGGAGGGAATAAAATCGGAATGCTGAAGATTGACCGCCCATAAATCAAAGAGGGAGAAGAGGAATACAGCAGGGAGGATACCGGCAGCCTTCCCACCTCCCAGATATACGGCTACGAGGGCTATCCACCCTTTTCCCGCCGACATTCCGGGAACGAAGACCCCCAGAGGCAGGGATAGCGCCGCTCCCGAGATGCCGGCAAATGCGCCGCCGAGCATGAGAGAAAGGCTCTGAGTCGGGCGGACGGACCTCCCCTTCTCTTCCAGTCTGTCCGGGCAGACCCCGCAGAGACGGATCAGTCTTCCCGGATTGGACCGGGAGAAGAAAAGCATGGTGAAAAGCAGTACGGCCGCGGCGATAAGGGGAAAAAGCCAGTCGGACGGCAGGATTTCCCGTTCGGGCCGCACAGTTCCTTCTGTTCCGTAAATGATCCGGGAAAAGGTGCTCACCAGTGGATAGGCAAGCAGATTGATTCCAAGGCCCGAGACGAAAGGATCGCTTTTCATATACAAAGTTGAAAGGATAAAGAGTCCCGTAAGAAAAAGGGAGATCGCTATACCCGCGGCGATTCCCAGAGCGACGGAAGATGTTTCCGAGGCGATCCACAGGGAGAAAAAAGAGGAAACGAGCATTAATCCTTCCAGAGAGATATTGAGGATCCCGGTTTTTTCTGAATACAGACCGCCGAGGGCGGCTAGAAGCAGAGGAAGGGATAGGGAAAAAAAAGACTCAATCACGGTGAAGCCTCCCGGATGTGACAATAAGGAAAATCAGGGCCATGACAAAACCGTCCACCGGATAGGGGAACTGGCCCCCTATGCCCAGTTTTTCCGAACCTTCCACCAGATGGGAGAAGAACAGGGCCGACGGGAAAACCAGCAGAGGATGGTTTCCTCCGATCAGCGCCAGAGCCATGCCGTTCCATCCGATTCCGGAGAAGAAGTCCTGAATGCCCCGGTGGTTCGTGCCCAGGATGACAACGGCACCGGTAATACCGTTCACCGCGCCGCTCGAGAATAGGGTCTTCACGGTCTGTCTCTTTCTGTCAATGCCGCAATAGGCGGCGAATTCCCCGTTTACACCGCAGAGACGCCATTCATATCCGGCGGGTCGGAGAAAAAGAAAGAGATAGACTGATACGATCAGCAGAAGGGCGAGAAAGAGAGAGATGTTAAGGTGTGACGGCGCCATGATTTCCCAGAGGCGGAACCTTTCGGGGATGGCGGGCGTCGTGACCAGATAACTGTCTGAATCTTTGAAGGGGCCGGTTATGAAAAACCGGGAGGCGCTTATTGTCCCCATGGAGAGAAGATAGGTGGTGATGACTTCGCTCAGGCCGATGGTATTTTTTATCACCCCGGAAAGGGCCCCCAGGAGGCCGGAAGCCAAGGCCGCACCCGAGAGGGCGACGACGATGCCCAAGAATCCGCTGGCGGGCTGAAAATAGTGGAATATGATAACCGTGGCAATGCCGCCCAGGCAGATTTGCCCTTCCCCTCCCAGATTGAACTCCCCTCCCTGGAAAGCGAGTACAACGGCTGATCCGCTGAACATATAAAGGACGGCCCGGTTCAGCCAGTTTCCCGTGGAGAAAAAGGAGGAAAAGGGTTCCAGAAAGAATTTGCCCAATCCGCCGGATACGGGCCTGAAAAAAAGAATGATGACCAGCGCGGAGAAAAGATAGGCAAGGAACATCATGAACAGAAGAAAAGGAGCTTTGCGGTTAAGTATTTTTTTCATAGTCCACCCCTCCCATCAGCGCCGTTAATTGATCAAGAGTACACTCTCCTTTTTTAAAGGGGGTGCCTCTTTTCCCGTTGAAAAGAGGAATGATTTCATCGCCCTGGGCCAAAGCTTCCTCGGGATCGGCGGTCAAAAGGGTGATCTCCTTTCCCTCTTCCTTCGCCTTTCTCATCAGTCCGTATAGATACTCCCGGTTGGCCAGATCAAGGGCCGTAGAAGGTTCGGAAAGGAGGATTTTATCTCCCGGCCGCTGAAATTCCCTCAGAAGAAGCAGCTTTTTCTGATTCCCTCCGGATAGATGCTTCATCAGATCCTGGGGCCGTGCCACAATGCCGTTCTTCTCCAAATCCCTGTAGCCGTCATCCATATAGCGCCTTCTTCTGAGAAAGCCCAGGGAGGTTTTATACTTCTGCCGGTGGTGAATCATCAGATTATCCACGGGAGACCAGTTGGATTCCATGGCCCGGTTCCTGTTGACGGACGGGATATAGCCGTTCTCTCCCCGGCCCATCCGGGAAGCCAGGAGATTCTCCTCGTCCCACAGACCGCTTTCATGATATCCGGCGATAACCCGGATGATGCCTTCCTTCCTGCTTTCGGTCCCAAGACCGGACAGTACCGGATCGGATGACTTATGGGCCATCAGGGCCTTGAGGATATTCTCCTTCAGTCCCTTACTCCCCTGTTTTTCATCAAGAACGACCCGTCCCTTGCTCATGACTATCACTCTGGTTCCGAACAGCAGGGCATCCTGTATTTTATGGGTGATAAGGACGGGAGTGAGCCCGCCCTTCTTGAGAAGTTCGAGAAGCTCGGCTAATCGGGGAAACTCCGGCTCATCCAGTATGATCAGTCTTTTATTCTCCATGAGACATTCGGCCAGTTCCACCATCTGATGCTGATAGGGAACAAGATCCCCCATTAAGGAATGGGCGGAAAAAACCGCGCCCAGATGGGAAAGGACCGCGGAGAGCTTTTCCCTCTCCTTCTTTACGGAATAAAAAAAGCCTCCCCCTATCCGGCGGTTTCCGCCGAACACCATATCGGACACCGATATGTTCCTGCCGAAGGAGGGCTTCTGATGAACAAGGGCCGCCGGACCGGACTCCCCGAACCGGATAGTTCCCCGGTCCGGCTTGAGAACCCCGCTCATAAGAGAAGCCAGGGTGCTTTTGCCCGCCCCGTTTTCCCCCATGAGCACCAGGGTCTCGCCGGCATTGGCCGTAAGAGACACATCGTTACAGGCCGTCACACCATTCATGGCAAAGGTTTTGCTTACATTTTCCAGCTCAATTACCGGCGTGCCTTGCACAGGCTTATTCCTCTGAATCCAGGTGATAGCGTCCGCTCATAAACTGCTCCATCTGGAATGCGACGCTATCCTTTACCCCTTCGGGAACATATTTCTGATAGGCTTCCTCCGATTCATCGATGAGGACGTAACCGTCACTGATATTCCCCTCCTGAAGGTCGCCCTGTTCCAGGCTGCCGTCCAGTATACCCAGAACCATCTCCTCGGCGGCCTGTTCCTGCCTTATGATGGCGCTTCCCAGGATCACACCGGGCGCCGCGTCCGTTCCGGGGGAATCAAACCAGACGATATATTTCCCCTCTTTCTTTGCCGTGGACAACACGCCCTGGTTGGCGCCTCCGGCTATGGGCAGTATGACATCCACACCGGAGCGGTACATGCTTTCGGCCAGTTCGGAGGACTTGGCCGCATCGTACCAGTTTCCCACAACGCGGAAATCCAGTTCAAACCGGGGGTCAACGCTTTTCATTCCCATGATAAAACCGGGAACAATAGACTTATCCATATCAGGATAGGTCTGACCCGCGATCAGCCCCAGCTTATATTCACCGGATAGATTGTCAAGGGAAGAAAGGGAAGCCTGGGCAGCGAGAAATCCCGCCATAAAAGCCTGCTCCTTATGATTATAGGAGAAAACCGTCAGGTTTTCGTCAGCCCTGTTCTCACCGTCCAGGACAAGAAACTGCTGGGCGGGGAAAAGGGTTTTCACCTCGCGGCAGAGGGCGGACAGGGCGGGATTGGAGGTAACGATAAGATTGTACTTCCCCTCCGCGGCCAGGGCCGTCAGCTTGTCTTTCCATTCACCCTGATTAAAGCCGGCTTCCACGGTCGTGACGGCAATATCCCGCTGTTCCGCCGCTTTACGGACTCCCCCATCCATCTGCAGATAGGTGGGACTCCCCTCAAGCATGCCGGGAACAAAGACGGCGATCTCGTAAACAGCCGAGGATGACTCTTCCTGCTGTCCTGTCGCAGAGAGAAAAACGAATGACGAAATGACTAGGGTAAACAAGATGAGAAACGCTTTACCCTGATTAAAATGAAACATAGAACCTCCAAGCTTTGGGAAAACATGGAGGAGAATTCCAACTGGCACAGTCATGCCAAAGATATCCTTCTCCCATCCTGACTCTAACAGTCGGCACCGGAATTTCACCGATTCAACCGCTTTGTTGGAATAAAGCGGGTCGCGGGCTTTAACCGCCGGTAAGGAATTGCACCTTGCCCCAAAGGAATTATTTTGTAAGAAAAAAGGTAATCCTACTTTAAAAAAATGTCAAGTCAACCCGCTGCTTTTGACATACATTGCCCCGGCGCGGACATAGCCGCCCGCAAGAATATGGCTTTTGTAGGCCCTCTGAAGGGAGGTTTCCTCGGGCCAATCCGCAGGATTTTCCGATTTCGTTCCCATAATGAAGGGAACTCCCTCCTTGAGTCCTTCCCCACAGGGTATAGATTCACAAGATTCTGGAGGCGGATAAGATGGGAATCGGCCGGCAGAAAAGAGGAAAGATCGGGGCTGAATATCCAGGAAACGCATACGACGGCCCGGGGCGGCGTATCGGGATAAAGGGAGGAAAAAAACGATAGGCTCTCCTTCCACGAAGCCTCCGCCGTGGCGGGATCCATTCCCCCGCCTCCGGGGATATGCATATCAAGAACCCAGAAATCCCCGCCCAGCTTTTCGGGAAGGGATTCATGTACGGAAGAGGCCAGCTTGTGCATATATTCGAACCGGCCTATTTTGAACAGTTCTCCCCTCATGGCATGGAGAAACCAGTGGACAGCCCATTTCATCGTGCCCGGCTCTTTACGGAAAAAATAAAAATCCCGTGATTTGGAGCCGACGCCGAGGCAGGTTTCTTTCGTAATCTTCAGGGGGATGGAGAGCTTGCGATGGATTTCCCAAATTTCCCGAACGGCCAGCAGGGAAAGGAGAAGAAAAAAATCCGGCCGTTCCCGCCCGTTCACAACCGGATCGGGCCATCGGGAAAAATCAGGCCTTTCGCTGTTTTCATTTAAATAACGGCAGGCCCGGAGAAAAAACTTTCTCAGCTCATGGCCGGAAAGTATAACCTCCCCCAACTCGTAAAGCCCCTCCTTCCACTCTGAAGGCAGGCCGAGAAGAGGATAAAGTTCATCAATGGAAGTCTTTTCAACCAGGGGGAGATATTCGCCTACCATAGGACAACTCAGCTCCTGTAGCCCCGGGGATTCATACTCTGCCATTTCCAGGCGCTGGCGACCATCTCTTCCAGACCCAGTTCCGCTTCCCAGCCGAGTTCCTTCCTGGCCAGGGCGGGATCGCCGTATACCGTGGCTATATCGCCGGCTCTCCGGGGACCGAACTCATAGGGGACCGGATGGCCGCAGACTCGGGAGAAGGCTTCGATCATTTCAAGGACGGAATATCCCTTGCCCGTACCGATATTGTAGATGGACACCCCGCCCTTTTCCATCAGTCTGTCAAGGGCTTTGACATGGGCTTTGGCCAGGTCGACAACGTGGATATAGTCTCTTACTCCCGTACCGTCCGGAGTATCCCAGTCGTTACCGAAAACCATCACCTTTTCGCGGATTCCCGCAGCGACCTGTGAGACGAAGGGCAGAAGGTTGTTCGGGTATTCCGGATCTTCGCCGATCCGTCCCGATTCATGGGCTCCCACGGGGTTGAAATACCTGAGGATGGTAATATCCCAATCCTGGGCCTTAGCTGCATCAAGCAGTATCTGCTCCATCATGACTTTGGTCTGTCCATAGGGGTTGGTGGCGCTTATGGGGAAATTCTCCCTGACCGGCACCGACGCAGGATCGCCGTAAACCGTGGCGGAAGAAGAGAACACCAGACGGGAAACACCTTTCTCGGCCATTACCTTATAGAGGGTCAGAGAACCGGTGATATTGTTTTCGTAATACATAAGCGGTTTCTGCACCGATTCGCCTACGGCCTTCAGTGCGGCGAAATGAATGACCGCAGAGATTTCCGGCTCCCTGTCGAAAACCTTCCGAAGGCCGTCAATATCTCTCATATCCACTTCATAGAAGGGCAGTTTCTTACCGGTGAGTTCCTCGACCCGCCTGACCGCTTCCATGGAGGAATTACAAAAGTTATCAGCCAATACAAGCTCATAACCCGCTTTAATCAGTTCAATATTCGTATGGGAGGCTATATACCCCGCGCCTCCGGTTATTAAAATCTTACTCACCTGTTTCTCCTGTTGGGAACATGATATCGATAATAAAAAGAAATTTCCAGTAAAAATGTTTAATAATATACCAAAGAGCCGATTTTACTTTCGCCTGCCATAAATCTAACAGGAAATAGAACCGCCCCGGACGCCAGAGGACTTTAATCCGGAGAAACAAGCCCCCCGGTTCACCCATTTCCCAAGATTTGTTATCCTATAGAAAACTCGAATACCACCTCATTAAAGGAGAATACAATGCCCGCCCGATTTTCAACCTCATCCAAACTGGCTTCCACCGTAATCCGACGCTTGAAAGGGGCCGCCCGTAAAGAGCAGTGGGGAGGGGCATTTATTAAACTGGCCTGGACGGCCGGGCCGGTGACCTATCTGGCTCTTCAGGGAGGATACTATATTGCTTATGGGGAAACGGCGTCTCCCCTGATTGTTCTCTACTTCGGAGCCTACACCATGGTGGCAGGCATATTCGCCCTGGCGACAAAATTTGCCTATAATGCGACGAAGGGGAGCACCATGGAAGAGGACATGAAAGTTCTCGAATCCACTTTTGACGCTCTTCCCAGGCGTATAGTGGAAATACGCAATCTTCAGCTCCGTTCAATGGACAGTCTTTCCCGGAATGTACTGAGTGCCAAATATCTTCTGGAGAATCCCCAGGCCGGCTCCGATGCCGTTGCCCTAGCCGTCAGAGATATCACGGGTGATCTTGAACTTGTCCAGGAAATGACCGCGCTGGAGGTGTACCGGGGTAACGGCCTCTATTACAAGGCAGGAGAGAAAAGCCGGGAGATCTTGAGGCTTCTGGAACCCCACATGGAAAATCTGAATAGAATCTCGGAAAATGTAGGCCGCATGATTCGGGAAAGAGCCGCCGGGGAACCGGATGAAAAAGCTTACGGTCGCAGACGAACCGCCGGGTTCATAAGCCGGGTACTCCAGGCAAGCGAGAATGACAACCTGGACTATATGACTCTTCAGGATGCGGAAGAAGTCTGTATTCTGGTCTTCGAGCTTCTCAACAGCCGGGCCTTTCCCCACTATACGACCGAATACAAAGGAAATAAACAGTACCGCGAAGCGGCACAACGGCTGAGCCGGGCCAGAAGGGATTACAGGAAGCATATTTATCGGAGAAACAGCGCCATACGTATCCTGGCCGAAGAGCTTTATAAGGAGAAACAGGACCGGAGAAGCGGAAAAGCCCCGGAGCATCTATCACCCCGTTCGCCGGGAAAGAAAAGAAAAGGCATTCAAAGGCTTCTGGCCACCATACCCCAGATCAGGTCCGCCAGAACACTGCAGCATAGAATTACCGAATCCGTCAGGGAAATGGCTCGAACGAATCCCTCTCCCCAGAACGGTGAGTGGCGGCGGATTCAAAGCCTTTACCGGAATTTGTACAGAAACAGCCAGTCAGTGGAGAAAGCCTACCGGAAATTTCTGAAAATCTGGCAGGATATGCAGACTCTTATAGACAGACAGGCGGAGAATGGTATTTTCGATGAATCGGCGCCCCATCGGGGGAACAGTAAATATTCCCGAAAAAGCCCTATCCGCCTGGTCGGAGGGGAAACCAAAAAAACGGGGATCCGGATTCGCCCCTCCCAGGTATTTCTCACCAACAAGAAGATTCTTCCCGTTGCCCGGATGGTATATGAAAAATTGGAAGAGTTCGATACGGCCCATGAAAACATCAACATCAAAATAAATGATCAGAAGGAACTGGCAATCGACCTTCTTCATATTCTGGATCAGTACCTGCCCCTGGAACAGACTCATGTTCAGCGCGCCATAGAATTGACCGGTTCGGCCTATATCTCCCGAAATAACCGCCAGGAGAAAACCGGAGGGAGTCATAACTGGAGTCTCAGTCTCGTGGAGGAGGAGGAGTTCCCGGGAAAACCCAGCCTTCACGACATGGTTGAAAGTCTGGTGAAATATGAATATCTCGAGCTGGACAAAGAGGATCACCGCTACCTGGAAGAGACATACGGAGCCGATCCTGATTTTCTTGACTCCCTGATTCGTGAGGAAAGGAGGAGGGAATCCCGCAGCTTCCCCATAGAAGCTCCCGAGCTTGTTCCTCCCCTGGAAACACTCTGTCTGTAACGGGGGGATAATTACACCTAAGACGTCCTCCCTCTCCGGGGACTTCTTTCATTATCCTTGCGATTGGGAGCTCTATCACTTATCCTTAAGATCGAAATCCGTCTGGCTGGCAGTTTCAACGGGATGGATTTCATAACGATTCGGGGACCGAATCGTCTGTGCAGAAGGACGTGACAGCAGCATATACCTGATCTATTCAAAGAGCCGCATCCTTGATGTAAATCCCAAGACTGCTGAAATCCTTGGTTACACCCGGACACAGCTTACCATTGCCGATATTGATGCCGAAGTCACAACTGAAAAATGGAATTAAGGCTGAGAAAGATTATCAGTGTTCAGGGTCTCTTTCAGGACATCACAGATATTAATAATGCCGAAATTCTCCTTAAAAAAAGCGAAAGAAAGTACAGGAACCTTATAGAGCTTCCCCCCCTGAGAATTGGTATTATTGATCAGTAGGGGCATATCATAGATACCAATCAGTCCATTGCATCCATGCTCGGATACAATATGGGTGAACTTCTGTCACTAACCACAGAAGACCTCAGTCATTCCGAAGAGTTTCCCCTTGAAAAGAATCTGATCGAATCACTGATAAGGAATGAAAAGAAATCATTCAGTCTGGAAAAAAGGTACAGACATAAAGACGGAAGGGACCTGTGGGTGAATGTCACCGTCTCCAAAACGGAAAATCTATTCGGACGGACGCTTTTCTTTTCTGTTTTCTGCGAAGACATAAACTCCCGGAAAGAGATGGAACGGGAGATGAAGAAACGAGAAGAGCAGCTGACTCACTCAAGAAAAATGGAAGCACTCGGACAGCTGGCCGGTGGAGTTGCCCAAGATTTCAACAACATGCTGGCCGGGATTACCTGAATATGATCATAAAGTCATCGGAAAATGCCTCCAAGCTTATCTCGCAGCTCTTGGCTTTTCCCGGAAGGAGATAACCAGAAAAGAAAAAATCGACATTCACGGGATTATCGGGGTGAGGATTTCCATTCTGAGTCGGACGATAAATAAAGAAATCAAGATTAACCAGAATCTTGAGGCCCTGTCCACCGTCATTTTCGGCGAACCATCCTCCCTTCTCAATGCTTTTCTGAATCTCTCCATTAATGCCAGTCACGCCATGAAAACGGGAGGAGATCTGTCAATTTCAACCGATAATATCATACTGGATGAAAAGGACTGCCGGAAAAACCTGTTTTCCCTGCAACCGGGAAAGTTTCTCCAGATAGAGATCAGCGATACGGGAACCGGGATATCTCTTGAAATAGGGACTTTCCGTCGTATACGGTACAATAGAAAACCATAAGGGAGCCATAACCGTTGACAGCGCGGCAGGAAAAGGAACCTCGTTTTACATCTTTCTTCCCTGCCGCGAATGATGGGAATGGAAAGGGAATTGTATTAAATCCGACTCTATTCGATCCACCCGAGTTCTTTGACTATAAAATTGAGTTTGTTGGATTCAAGGAAAGTACCCCTGTAATCTGGTGGGATTTCTCAAATGGTTTATCAAGGCATTTCATGAACAGTCTTTTATTTATTAACAAGTTATGTATAATAGGCATTATCAGGGGGAAACATGAGTTTAGGTGTTAATGTCGCCGTATTGAATGACAGGAACGAAATTCTTCTTGTCAAGCGTGAAGATTTTCATGTCTGGTGTATGCCTGGTGGAAGAGTAGAATTAGGGGAATCCCTTTCAGAAGCAGCTTTGAGAGAAACTCTTGAAGAAACCAATATACATGTCCAATTAGATTATCTGGTGGGAAGTTATTCCCGCCCTAACTGGTATGACAAATTCTACCATATCATGCTCTATCGTGGTACACCTTTGACTGATGACCTCATCTTTCAAAAAGAAGAGTGTGTTGATATTGGCTACTTTGAGTATTCTGAAATTCCGAATGAGCTTTTAATTGGCCAAAAGCAACGTATTGATGATGTTTTCAGCAATAAAGTTGGGATCTCGGTACTAGAGAAAAATCATCACCCCTTTAAAGATGCCAGGACAATAAGAGATTCCTATGACCTGAGAAATGACTCTTCTCTCTCACGGTTAGAATTCTACAAGAAAAACTACAAAGAGATTCAAGATGATGAAATTCAGACTGAAACAAAGCGTACCATCTTTGTATAAGGGGTAAACTTGAAGGATTATCTCATCAAAGCTCCCCTTCAATTACCTCCTGTCGGTATTTAGTAGCCCAGTTAACAATATCCTCAAAAAGAGGAGATAAATCCTTCCCTTTCTGAGTCAGGAAATATTCATAGCGTACGGGATTTTCCTGGTATGGATTTTTACTGATGATCTTTTCTGCTTCCAGTTTTTTTAATCTATCAGCGAGAATGTTAGTTGTTATATGTTCCCCTGCCCCCAGAAAATCATTATAGCGGGCAAACCCGCGCATGAGGTCTCGGACAATGATCAAGGTCCATTTATCTCCGAGAATATCTAGAGTACTGGCGATGGGGCACGGTGAACGTCTTTTAATCTTTGCCATACATAAAATATAACATAGTCACTTGCAAAATAAAAGCAGATATGTTAAATTGGATTCGTCACTTGCATTTCGCAAGTTAATATTTTACAGGATAACTTGCAATACACAAGTCTCTATATGACTTAGTACTTTCAGGTATCCAGAGAGAGGTATTTATGAAGACGGGAAGTAATTTCGCCATTAAGAATGCAGGAAACTTTGACACTCTTACCAGGGAAGTTTTCAACGAAAGTCTTAATCTCACGGGAACAGAAATATCCATCAACAGAATTAAGGCAGGAGAAAGTTCTCCCTTTATTCATGCTCACAAACGGAATGAAGAAGTTTATGTTTTCCTGAAAGGAAAGGGTCTTGCCTATATTGATGGAGAAGAATTCTGCGTTAAGGAAGGCGATGTTATACGGATTGATCCAGATGGGAAACGAGCCTTCAAAGCCGATGATTCCACTGATCTTAACTTCATCTGTATCCAGGCTAATCAAGCAAGTCTGATTCAGCATACGGGAAACGACGGCTATCTGATCGAAGAAAATCCTTCTTGGATACAGAAATAGATAGAATTATATGTTAATGGACTGGGATCCTATACTGAGAAATAGAGCCTTCTATTTTGATTGCTGCCAGTGCAACGGTTTAATGATCCCATTCCTAATAGGAAAGATTTGACGTTCTGCAGCTGTGATCCTTCCTAAAAGAATGGATTACTCCTCTTCTATGTGTTTTAATAAACCAAGCGGAACGATCCGAGAATCATTGTTCCTTGCCGTTTTCAGACTTGAAAAAGATACCCCAAGTGTGGTTAAGTTTCCTCGATTTTTGCGAACTTGTGAGAACTGTCTTAATCCCTTTGCGGGATCACAAGTAATACAATTCTTCCCCAAAGCCCATGAGATAGCAAGCCGGCCGGCGTGTTTTATGTGATTGATAAATGTATTACCGTTGTAACGCTTATAAAGACTAAACGGGCGTCCCATAATACCTTCCGATGTCAATTTGATGACAGCAGTATTAACAAAACGCCCGTTTTTCAGATATGTTCATACGATACGATGACTTAGCATCATATACTTTTATGATCGACGCGGGATTCGAACCCACCACCTCTTCCTCCGGAGGGAAGCGCTCTATCCAAATGAGCTAGTCGACCAGTGGACAGAAATATAACGCCTTTTAAAAAATCTGTCAACCGGTCCGGCAAAATAGGAATGCACAGGCTCTCTCCTTATGATACAATAGGTCAGGAGAAAATATGAAGACGGAAGAGAAAATACTGCTTAGAAGCAGAATGCTGTTCATGGAAAAAGGGATATCCGGTACGCAGATGACCGAAATAGCCGAATCCTCCGGTATAAACAGAAGAACCCTTTACCGCTATTTCCCTACGAAAGAACACCTTGTCTGTTCACTTCAGCTGCGTGTCTCCCGACAGATAAATGATTATTATAATCGCCTTTCATCGCACCTCAAAGCTCCGGAAGGGGCTCCCCAGCTGATGGAATTCTTCCGTATTATTGATCTCGGAAAGTTAGGGGATCTTTTCTATCTCCAGGCTCAGTTTGACAGTCATTTTTCCGGTCCCTACCCGACGGAGGCATTGAAGGGGGAGAGGGAAGAAATCGAAAAGCCCGATGGGAAAGGACTTTTCAGGATTATCAGGGCGGGCCAGGAAAACGGAACCCTGAGAAAAGAGATGAGCCCTGCCATGCTTTATCAGTATTTAATGGAATCCTTTACAGCTCTGGCGGACCATGTCATACTTAAAAAATCTCATTTGGGAAAGGACTGGCAGGGCAATACCGATTTTCTGGGTATCTATAGAGAGGGAATTCGAAAGCAGTTTGTCATTGAATAGCCGAAGAGGTTCATTCCGTCCTATCCAGCCACGGTTCTATCAGGGTCATCAGGATTTTATGATTATCGATATCCCCGTCCCGCCGTGATGTCATAAAGGCGTGATCCGTATCCTTCATAACCCGACAGAGGGGAGAATCCAGAAGGGAACCGAATTTTTCCCTGTCGAAATACGAATCCCTGTCGCCGATCAGGAGAAGCGAATTCCCATCGGCCTTACCGATGGCGTCATAGACTCTGCCTATGGATAAAACGGGAGTCAGCCAGAGATTGCGTACTTTCCGGAAGGATATGTTCTCATTGAGATACACCTGAGCAAGGGTTCCCAATGATTTCCCCACGATGAGCAGGGAAGAAGCGGGATCATGCTTTGCCAGGATCGTACCGACCTGCCCCATATCGTCTCGAATATAACCTTCCTGCGATTCATCCCCTTTTTCTATAAAGCTTGTGTTTTCATTATAGCGATACTCGACACTGTATATCACGTACCCCCGTTCGAGAAGAGACATCTTGAGAAAAAAGAAACCGGGGGCTTCGGAGCAATAGGAATAACCGGGAAGAAAAACAGCCATATCCTGCCCTGCCCTGTTTTCGTCAAACCATTTATAAACGACAAATTCCGAACCATCGGAACGGGTCAATCGGGTGATCTCATTTTTCATTATCCTGCCCCCTGAATCTGAATTCACCATAAATATAACGCACAACGTCTTCCTTTTCCTGTCAAGGTGTAACGCTAAACCATTTATGATATAGTATCTCCATCAAATCAGGATTGCCTAGGGGGAACAGATTATGCATTTTCTTTCTATTTCCGAACTGACTCGGACTCAGCTTGATAGGATTTTTTCCATTGCCGACAAAATACGGGAAGGGGACGACAGGAAATACTTGAAAAACAAAACCGCCCTGCTCTTCTTTCCCGAATCCAGTATCCGCACGAGGGTCACCTTTGAAAAGGCCGTCAACGATATGGGGGGACAATCCATCCTCTTCCCACCCGAGTCCCTGGATAAGAGGGAAGATCTCCGGGATGCGGCCGCTTACCTCAGCAACTGGGCGGACCTGATCATCATACGTCACAGAGACGAAAAATTAGTCCAGTCTTTTGCTTCCACCTGCCGGACGCCTGTGATAAACGGCATGACATCACTAAACCATCCCTGCGAAATTCTCTCCGATTTCTACGGGATCAGCCGCCTGAGACCGAACGCGTCTTCCCTGAGGTATTCCTATGTGGGAGCGGAGGGCAATATTTTCCAGAGCTGGCAGAACCTTTCCGCCCTTGCGGGGTTTCAGCTGAACCATATCAACAGGGAAGGAGCAATAGAGGAGGTTCTCCGGGAAACGGATGTACTCCTCACCGATTCACTTCCCGAGGAGCTGAGAACCCCCGCTTACTATGAAAATTTCGGTATAACGAAAGAGAGAATCGAGCTGATGCCCGAGAACGGTCTCTTTAACCCCTGCCCTCCCTTCTTCCGCGGGGAAGAGCTGAGTGAAGAGTCCCTGAAGAATCACCGTTTCGTGGGATATGATTTTAAAAAGAATCTATCCCACGTACAGAAAGCCCTCATGATCTACTGCCTGGATCACGCTTAAACAAGGCTTCTTACATGGCTGATTTTTTCATCCAGCCTTTTGGGCGACACTTTTATGGCGGTTTTAACAGCACCGCCCCCGAAAAGAGCGACACTGTACTCCTGAATCATCCAGAATAATTCATCCATAGCTTCTATTTTCACACCTGTGGCATGCAGGGAAAGCTCCTCTTTCATTTTCTGATACTGATCGAAATACACATGCCACTCTTCCTCACGCTTTTTATCTGTCATCGGGTCTATCATACCCTTTTCAATTCTCTGAACCAAAGAGCGCAGATAACGAATCATATCGGCCCATTTATCCGGATGGTAGAGCATGACAAAATCTTCCGGCATAAGCGCCAGAAGATCATTCTCCCGGTCATCAAGGAACTGCTCGCGTCCTTTCTTACCCAAGGCTCTGTTTTTCTTGAGACTCTGACGGCACTGGGCATAACCATCAAGGAGCCGCAGAAGGTTTTCTCCATAGGATTCCGCCGTCTCAAAGACATGGGCCCCCTTCTCTCTTCTCAGTTCATCGAAACTTCGCTCATCACGACAGCCGTCCACAGCAAAAAGATCAAAGAAAACCCTCTCCCAAAGAGAATCCTCCAGCTTCTCTCCTCCCCCCAGATAAAGGACTTCCCGGGGGAAACGGTTCACAAGATCGAGAGACTTTCTGAAATTCTTCTCCTCCTTCAGATAGAACCTCCTGAAAAGAGCAGCCGTTCCGTCCCTGTGGACTTTCTGTGCTTCCAGTTTATCCTGAAGCAGCCTGATATCCACATCCTTACCCGCCTTCTTCAGTACGGGATAGAGAAAAAGGGTATGACCGTGACTTTTATGTTTGATCCGGAAGGGTAGATCCAGCCCCTTCCAGTCCTTCAGGGCATGCCTTTCCCATTCCATTTTCTTTTCCCTCAGCTGACCTTCGGGAAGGACAGGATCTTTCACTTTTTCAAACAGAATGGACTTGTCCCGGGAAGCCCGCACAACCTTGCCCTTATTGTCCTCAAGAGCATAGCGCATCTTCAGATATTCGGGGATTTTCTCCTCATCCCATTCGGAGGGATTGATGACCAGATTCCATGTCCGATAGATAATGGAAGACAATTGCTCGACAAGAAGCGCCTGGGAACGGGAATCGAGCTTTCGGAGAATTTCCTCCACATGGGCATTGACGGGAATCAGTTTCTTTCTCTTCTCCTTGGGAAGGCTTTTTATCAGAGAGGTAATCAATTCTCGGTTCTTGCCCGGCACCAGGGTGGGTACGGAGTTAGGGTCAATCTGGCTTAGCCTGTTCTTAGGTATTCTCAATGTGACGCCGTCTTCGGTCTCTCCGGGCAGAAACTTGTACTCCAGTTTGAATTTCTGCTCATCCTGGACGAAATAATCGGGATAATTCTCCCTGTTGTATTCATAGTCCGAAGAGCGGAGAAGATCTTCCTCCGTCAGATACAGCTCTCTGTCGCCGGTAATCTTGATCAGCCTGTTAAGCTGCCTGATATCATAGACAACCATTGGCTTATCCAGACCCTGGCTAAGCTCATGTATCTTTCTGGTATAAAAATCTTCCATGACAGAACCGCTGTCGAGGAGGTCCCTTCTTCTTAATTTATCTTCTATCAGACTGAGTGAGTCCCACAGTTTTCTGTTGGCCTTGAGAAAATCCGGCTCCGAACCTTTGAGACTGCCGTCGCCGCAGAGACCGTCCCGAATGAACATCTCGGCCGCTTCCTTCGGTTTGTACTGACCGTAGGGAACGGTTCTGTCATTCCTCAGGAGGAAACCGAAGATCTTCTCTTCTTCTTTGCACAGTGGCTTACCCTGTTTATCATCCCACCAGGGAGTAATGTAGTTCCTCTTTACCAGATGACTCCCTATCTGGCTTATCCACTGGGATTGTATGTTGCCGTTGACACGCATATAGAGACGACTGGTCCTGACCATCTCCGCCGAAACCAGCCATTCTCCTCCCCGTCCGAACAAACCGGAACCGGGGAAGATCATGGTTTCCCGGCGCCTGGTAGCCTCATAGATATTCTTATCCTTCCGGTGGGAAATATGGGAAAGAAATCCGCTTAATACCGATTTATGAACCGCGCTGTAAAGGGCTTCATCGGTCCCCTTGAAAGGCTTGAGCAAATTGTCGGGAAAGGTCTTGTCCTCTGCCAAAATGGTACGGAACTGCCGGTATAAATCCCGCCATTCCCGCATTCTTTTAAAGGACAGGTAATTTTCCTTGCAGTATTTCTTCAGGGCGCCCAGCTTCATCCTGCCCTCACCGATCTGCTGCCAGCCCTTCCAGATATTGAGAAGGGTGATAAAATCGGATTCCTCATTTTCGAAAACAGCATGCTTCTGATCGGCCGTACCGGCCTTATCGGAGGGCCTTTCCCGGGGATCATGAATAGAAAGGGCTCCCCCCAGAACAAGAGCTTCGTCAACACAGCCCTCCCTTCCCGCCTGAAGGATCATTTTCGCCAGTCGGGGGTCCATGGGAAGAGCGGACATGCGAAAGCCCTCTTTTGTGAGAATCCGTATTTTTCCGGGGGCTCCGGGCTCTTTACCCCCATCGCGGTTATTCACTTCCCGTATGGCCCTTAACTCTTCAAGGGTTTTGAAACCGTCGCGGATACCGGCACTCTGGGGAGGATCAACAAAGGGAAAGTTATCCACATCATAAATCTTCAGACTCAGCATCCGCAGGATAACTTCCGCCAGATTCGTCCTGAGAACTTCCGGCGGCGTATAGAGGGAACGTCCGTTATAATCCTCCTCCGAATAGAGCCTGATGCAGATACCCTCTTCAATTCGCCCGCAGCGCCCCTTCCTTTGATCGGCGCTTGAACGGGAGATACTCTCTATGGGAAGACCGAATGTGCCCGTACTGGGCGTATAGCGGGCAATTCGGGCCACCCCCGTATCAATGACATAGACGATACCCGGTATGGTGAGGGAAGTTTCCGCCACATTGGTGGACACGACGATCTTCCGGGAGGAGGATTCCTCGAAAATCCTGTGCTGTTCCCCGGTGGTCAGACGGGCATAGAGGGGAAGTATATTCAGCTGCCACCGGGAATAGCGGGCGGCGATCAGATCACAGCACTCCACGATATCCTGCTCCGTGGGCATGAAGATCAGAACATCCCCTCCCGTTGTCTCCAGGAGTATCTCCTCAAGGGCATCGGCTCCCGCCTCGGCCAGGGACTGTTCACCCCCTTCCTCGGAAGGCGGGCGGTATCTTACCTCGACCGGATAGGTGCGGCCCGACACTTCAATGATCGGAGCATTGTCGAAGGCCTGGGAAAACTTCTTCGTGTCTATTGTTGCCGATGTTATAATGACTTTCAAATCCGGACGCTTCTTAATCAGCATGCGGAGAATCCCCAGCAGGAAGTCGATATTCAAGCTTCGTTCATGGGCTTCATCCACGATTATGCAATCGTAGTGGCTTAGCATCCGGTCATTTTGAGCTTCTGCCAGCAGCACTCCGTCGGTCATCAGCTTGACCTTGGTTCTGCTTCCCGTTTTCTCGTCGAAGCGGATTTTGTAACCCACCAGATCTCCGCAGTTCGTCCGAAGCTCTTCGGCTATTCGGTTGGCCACAGAAACAGCGGCTAAGCGCCTTGGCTGGGTACAGCCGATTATCTTCCCCTTTGCTCCCAGCCCGGCTTCCAGGCAGAATTTGGGAATCTGTGTTGTCTTACCGCTCCCCGTCTCTCCCGCCAGTACAATTACTTGATTGTTACGGATGAGATCTATAATTTCCTCTCTTTTTTCCGAAATGGGGAGATTTGACGGATAGGTTATATTCATCACTTAATTTTTATCCCTGTCACTGTCCCGGCCGGCGGTTTCCGCCTGTTCCCGGTTTTCAAACTGTTTCACCGAAATACTTTCCACCCATCCTTCAACATCATCCCTTTTTACCTGATACCAGAGCTGGGACGTGCTCCTGTCCACTTTGGAGGAAAGGATTTCGAGAACGGCCCCTTTTCTGAGGGTGGCGACAACGGAACTGTTCCTGTCCATCTCCGCAGTAACTTTCAGATAGTTCTCGATGACCACAGCCCAGCTCTGATCATTGGTGATGATGGGGGTGGGCGGCAGTACAAGGGGCACTTCCACGGCCGCCTTCTTTTCACAGGAAACAAAAAGTGTCAGAAAGAGCGCTACGGCAATAAAGACGACTCGTCTCTTAATGTTATTTACTTTCAATATAATCATATACAAAAGAATCCTTATACTTCATTTTTCTTAATTTTCTCAATTTCATCCCGCAGGAGAGCCGCTTCTTCGAACTCAAGATTCTTCGCCTTTTCCAGCATTTCCTTCTCAAGGGCCTTCAGCAGCTTCTTCTTCTGAGACGGATCAAGCAGATTGGTCTGCTCTTTCATGGCTTCGATATTCACCATCTGGGCTTTCTGCTTTTCATCGGCCTTCCTGATGATTATATCGTGAATTTCCTTCTTAATGGTCTGCGGAGTAATCCCGTGCTCTTCATTATAGGCCATCTGAAGGGCCCGGCGGCGGTTTGTCTCTTCAATGGCCGTCTTCATGGCGGGGGAGTATTTGTCGGCATACATAATAACCCTGCCGTTCACATTACGCGCCGTCCGGCCTATTATCTGAATGAGTGACCTTTCCGACCGGAGGAACCCGATTTTATCGGCATCCATGATGGCCGTAAGGGATACTTCGGGAAGATCGATACCTTCCCTGAGCAGATTGATCCCCACAAGAACATCGTATTCCCCTTTCCGAAGATCCCGGAGAAGTTCCACTCTCTCAATCGTCTCTATCTCGGAATGGAGGTAGCGGGCATTGATGCCCAGGCTAAGCAGGTAGTCCGTCAGCTCCTCTGCCATTCTTTTAGTCAGAGTGGTAATGAGGACTCTCTCCTCTTCCTTGACCCTTTTCATTATCTCGCCGTACAGGTCTTCCATCTGCCCTTCCGTGGGCCTGACGTCCACTTCGGGATCGAGAAGTCCGGTCGGACGGATAATCTGTTCCACCGTATTCTGGGACTCTTTCTGCTCCCTGTCTCCCGGCGTGGCGGAGACGTAAACCCTCTGGCTCAGCACCCGGTCGAATTCTTCAGCCGTGAGAGGCCGGTTATCCAGGGCGGATGGAAGGCGAAAACCGAAATTGACCAGGTTGTTTTTACGGGAGCGGTCCCCTTCGTACATGGCTCCCACCTGGGGCAGGGTGACATGGGATTCATCGATAAAGGTAAGGAATCGGCTGGGGAAATAATCCAGAAGAACCGACGGACGGTCACCCGCTTCACGGCCCGTGAGATGGCGGGCGTAGTTTTCGATTCCCGAGCAGTAACCCATCTCCTCAAGCATCTCAAGGTCGTATTCCGTCCTGGTCTTCAATCTCTGGGCTTCCACAATCTTCTTGCGCTCTTCCAGAAATTCCAGTTGATCCTTAAGCTCCAGACGAATATTGTTCAAGGCCCGGGGAATATTCGTTTCGGGCACAACAAAGTGCTTCGCCGGATAGAGGGTAAAATCGGTCAGCTCCTGGGTTATCGTTCCATTGAGGGAATCGGTAAGTCCTATGCGCACAATCTCATCCCATTCGGTTTCTATTCTCAGACCGGTGCTTCTCAGGTTGGGCGGATAGACTTCCAGAACCTCCCCTCTTTTGCGAAAACATCCCGGTCCCGGGGTCATATCGTTTCTTTCGTACTGCATGGCGATCAGCTGTCTGATGACCTTGTCAAAATTCATGGGGTCGTCTTTTCTGAACTCGATCGTCATGGAACCGTACGATTCGGGATCACCCAGGCCGTATATGCAGGAAACGGTGGAAACGATAACCACATCTTTCCGGCTCAAAAGGCTCGTCGTGGCGGAGAGCCGGAGGCGTTCGATCTCCTTATTGATGGAGGCATCTTTCTCGATATACAGGTCCCGTGACGGTACATAGGCCTCGGGCTGGTAATAGTCGTAATAGGAAACGAAATATTCCACCGCGTTATCGGGGAAATAGTCGCAGAACTCACGGTAAAGCTGGGCGGCCAGGGTCTTGTTGTGGGAGATAATCAGTGTGGGCAGATTCACCTGCTCTATGACCTTGGCCATGGTATAGGTTTTCCCCGATCCGGTAACCCCCAGGAGCACCTGTCTTTCCAGCTTATCGTCAATCCCCCGGGAAAGGCTCTCTATGGCCTGCGCCTGATCGCCCCCCGGAGCATAGGGGGAATGGACTTTGAATTTACCCATCCTACATTCTTCCTTCCGGCCGTTCGGTCAGAGTGATTTCCAGTTCCACTGTTTTTTTTCCCCTAACGACCATGACCGAAGCGGTATCACCGGGCCGGGTTTTCTCCAGGGCGCTGTAGAAATCACTGTAGCCGGTGATCTTTTCACCGTTGATCCCCACAATGATATCCCCGCCCAGGTATACGATGGTCGAAGAGTTCAGCCGTACGGCACGGGAACGGGAACCCCCTTTCAACCCGGCCTGCTCGGCGGGGGAGTTACGGGTCACCGTAGAGACAAGCAGTCCTTCGGATACGGGAAGATCGGCATAGCGGACGAGGTTCGGAAACAGCTGGATAAGGTCAATGTCAATCCAGCCCCGCTGAACCCGTCCGTACTCGATAAGGTCGGGAACGACACGGTGCGCCGTATCAACGGGTACGGAAAAGCCGATACCCACCGACCCGCCCGAAGGCGAATAGATCATGGTTGTGATGCCTATCATCTCACCCTTAGTATTCAATAGCGGACCGCCGGAGTTTCCCGGATTGATGGCGGCATCGGTCTGAATCATGTCTCTTATGATAAGATTGTCATCATTCTTGATCGGCCTTCCCGGTGCCGAAATAATACCGGTGCTCATCGTTCTGTCCAGTCCGTAGGGATTCCCTATAGCCAGGACGCGCTGACCAACTTTCAAATCGGATGAAGAACCGAAGGGAATCACCGTCAGCTTCTTTCCCTCAGGATTGAATTTGACAATGGAAAGGTCATTTTCAAAATCCGTCCCGACCACTTCCCCTTCAAACTGGGTGCCGTCTGCCAGATTCACATAAACCTGCTGCGCCCCTTCCACGACATGGTGATTCGTCAGGACATACCCCTCTTCGTCAATAATGGATCCGGACCCGGTTGCACCTTCCTTGGGGATAGGTTCCAGAAAGAAATTGTATGACATTACGGTCGTGGTGATATTCACAACGCCCTCATTCAGTCTTTCGTAAATACTTATATTCAGCCTTTCCTCAGCGGTATAGTCCTCTCCTCCCAGGGGATTTTCAATGAAACGGGAAAGGGTGTCATCCTCCGAGGATGCTTCCGACAGGGACGGGGCAAGACGCTTTTCCAGATTCCTATCCCCGATCCATTTGTCTGCCAGGACAAAAACCGAAACGGCCACGGCGAAAGTGACCCCCATGGCAAGTATTACTTCTTTTTTACTGTAAAGTCTCATAGGAACTCCATGCATTGATTCTCCTGGGATCGCCGAAGGGATTATCCTCCGGCAGAGCGGGCAGATCAGCGGCCTGCCTGACCAGGGGCGGCCAATTGAATAAAGAACTGATGGAAGGCAGCAGGGAAAGACCCGAACCGTAACGGGTCAGCCGGTTGTCATCAAAGACCTTCACCTGATAATCGGGGCCCAGCTGTGCGGTTTCCGCCGCCCTGTCCAGAACATCGCCGAGGTCGCCGATCCCGTCGACAAGCCCCCTTTCCTTTGCCTGCCGGCCGGTCCATACCCTTCCGCCGGCAATTTCCTCAAGCCGCGCCAGGGGAATACCGCGTTTCAGGGAAACAAGATTCAAGAACTGGCCGTACACCTGATTAACGCCGGCCTGAAGCATTTTATCCGTTTCAGAGGAAGTATCCCTTCCCATACTGTACGTATCGGCCAGAGCCGAGGTGCCGTAACCGTCAACAGTCACACCCAGATTATCCTTAAGGAAATTCTCGGCGGTAAAGAAATAGGAGAAAACGCCTATGGAACCGGTAAGAGTGGTATTTTCCGCCCATACCTCATCGGCTTCACAGGATATCCAGTATCCTCCGCTCGCGGCGTAATTTCCCATGGAAACGAAAAGGGGAATCCCGTAGTCATGGAATTTTTCCAGTTTCCTCCGGATTTCCTCGGCTCCCATGGCACTCCCGCCGGGCGAATCGATTCTTATGACCAGTGCGGAGATATCGGAATCTTCCAGAATCTGATCCAGAACAAGATTGACCTGGTAACTTCCCATCCGCGACCAGTCGCCTTCCCCCCAGAGAATTTCCCCGCTGAGGACAAGAAGACCTATCTTATCCCCCGGCAAAAGTGAATCCCTTCCCTTCTCCCGGGCCAGATAATCGGTCCAGTAGCTTTGGCTGAAACCGTAACCCGATTCGTCCATTCCCACACGGGATATCATAAGCTGATTGAAATCGTCATAATTCATGATTTTCCGGGCCAGTCCCTGCTGAACGGCAAGCTTGGCCGAGGAGAGTCCTGAAGAGATCAGCAGGGAACCGTAATTATCGCTGTAATACTGCAGTTCCCCGGGATCTTTCCCCAGAGAACGGGCCGTTCTTTCCAGCCAGCTCTGCCATAAATCATCCAGATAGGTTCGGAGGGCGCTTTTTTCCCGGTCGGGCATCTCCGAGTATAAATAGGGCGTGACATAATCTTTATTCTCACCTGCCCGGTAGATATGAGGAGTGATTCCCCACTTATCCAGCCCTTCCTTCATGTAACTTCGATAGGAACCGTAGCCCCGGATAAATACATCTCCCATGGGGTCCAGAACGGTTTCATCCGCGGAAGAGGCCAGGTAGAGCCCGCTCTGCTCCAGAAAGGGAGCGTATGCATAGAGAGGCTTCCCAGACTCCTTAAACTTATCCAGTGTATTCTTAAAACTTTCCAGTACGGCGGGACCGGCACCGGCGAAACCGGAAAGGTCAAGCAGAACGGATACAATTCTCTCATCGGAAGCCGATCTTTCCAGAACCCAGGAGAGATCGGAAAGCAGGGTTTCCCCGGGAGGATCGCCCCGATAACCGTCGAGCTGCCGCTGATAGGGGGAACTGGAATACTCCTCCACAATATAGCCGGAGGGAGCCACGACCAGCACCTCCCCCTCTCTCACCTTGGGGGTTCCGTCGTAAAAAATCCCCACAAGGACCAATACAACAATGATCCAGAATAGAATAGAGAAAAAGACTTTCTGTATGAGGGAGAAAGTCCGAAAGAGTTTTCTGAAAAACTTACCCATGCTGCCAACCTCTTTATCGGGGATCTGTTAACTCAGACAATCGGTTTCCATCAGCTCAGGAAACGAAAGCGTCATCACCTGAAATCACATTATCAGGATACCACATATCACCGGGGAAGCCAACAGCAATGACCTTCTTTAGGCAAGGCTGAAGCGGTAACACCGCGGATTATCTGCAGGCTCTTCAGGACGGATGGGCCGACCTCAGAAAACTTACCTGATCAGTTCAATCATATGCCCTGCGAAAACATCAAGATCTTCATGAATGACATAGTCAAATGCCGAATCATAATCCGTCGGGTCCCTATTGACGATGATGGAAGGTGAGTTTGCGGCGATACGGAGCGCCAGATCCGCCGCCGGATGGACACTGAGGGAAGTCCCCAGAACCAGAAGCAGGTCGGTACCCGGAGGATTTTCCCATAATCGGTAAAATTCGGGGGGCAGGGATTCTCCGAAAAATACGATATCCGGTTTGATAACCCCGCCGCATTCGCAGTAAGCCACCTCTCCTCTTGTCAGCGCATCCTCATAGGAAGAATACTCGAAAGCCTTTCCGCACTTCCGGCAATGCCCCGTATCATAGGTGCCGTGGCACTGGAAGACCCTCCTGGAACCGGCGCGCCGATGGAGCCGGTCAATATTCTGGGTGATGATCCGCTCCAGCTTTTCCTCTTGTTCCAGGGATGCCAGGAATTTATGGCAAAGGGTCGGCTCTGCCTCATCGGCAGCCAGCTCCCGGGAGAAATCAAAAAAAGGCAGGGGATTCTCGCCGAAATAATTCAAATCGAAAAGAGCTTCCCCGTAGGGAAGATGATATTTGGCAAGTACCGTTTCGTATAATCCGCCCTTCCCTCTGAAATCGGGAATACCGCTGTTTGTGCTTATCCCCGCTCCGGTAAAGGCGATGATATTTTTCTTACTGCTTATAATCCGGGCTATTTCTGACCATTCCATATGCCTAAAGGATACCACGTCCCTTCTTTTAAGTCGACATATTTACAAGTCTTGACAGGAAACTTATCCTAAAATATTATATGCATATGCACATATAAGGAGGTAATTCATATGAGCAGAATATCGGATTCAGTCAAAGAAGCATGGTCGAATAGGAAAGGTCCCGTTATATTGACCACCGCCAACGACAAGGGTGAGCCCAACGCGATCTATGCGACCTGCACGGCTTTGTATGGAGATGAATATGTTGTTGTCGCGGATAATTATTTTTCTAAGACACGCGCCAATATTCTCTCCGGCAGTAAAGGCTGCGTACTTTTCATTACGAATGAGAATAAAGCCTTTCAGCTGAAAGGTTCGATTGAGTATCATAGGGAAGGCACCCTTTATGATGACATGAAAAACTGGAATCCCAAGCAGCACCCCGGTCATGCTGCCGCGGCTCTCAAGGTTGAAGAAATTTATTCGGGAGCCGAAAAACTCCTGTAAAACAATAGGCAGGGACAAAAAAAAACCGGAGAAAAGCTCTCCGGTTTTTTTTAGCCGTTCAGGCTGGGCTTACATCATTCCGCCCATTCCGCCCATTCCGCCCATTCCGCCGGCAGGCATGGGAGCTTCAGGTTCGGGGATGTCAGTGACAGCACACTCTGTGGTAAGCAGCAGAGCAGCGATGGAAGCGGCGTTCTGCAGAGCGCTTCTGGTTACCTTGGCAGGATCGATAATACCTGCGGCGACCATGTCCACCCATTCCATCTTGTTGGCATCGAAACCGACGCCTTTCTTCTCGCTCTTAGCCTTATCGGCAACGATAGCACCGTCAAGACCGGCGTTTATGGCAATCTGTCTGATGGGCTCCTCAAGAGCTCTCTTGACGATCTTGAAGCCGATTTTCTCGTCTTCAGTAAGGGTTTTCATATCAAACTTATCAAGAGAAGCGCTGGCCTGTACCAGAGTAACACCGCCACCGGCTACGATACCCTCTTCGATAGCGGCTCTCGTAGCGCTCAGAGCATCTTCCACTCTGTGCTTTTTCTCTTTAAGTTCAACTTCAGTGGGGGCGCCGACATTGATTACGGCAACACCGCCGGCCAGCTTGGCCAGTCTTTCCTGAAGTTTCTCTCTGTCGTAATCGCTGGTTGTATCCTCGATCTGTACACGGATCTGAGCGATTCTCTCTTTGATTTCCGATTCCTTGCCGTCACCGTTGATGATGGTGGTATTTTCCTTCTCAACTTTTACGCTCTTAGCGGTACCAAGCTGTTCCAGTTCGGTATTCTCAAGCTTGAGGCCGATCTCTTCGGAGATGACTTCACCGCCGGTAAGGATGGCGATATCTTCGAGCATGGCCTTTCTTCTGTCTCCGAAACCGGGAGCTTTAACGGCACAAATATTCAGAGCGCCTCTGATGGTATTGACAACCAGAGTGGCCAGAGCTTCTCCGTCAACATCTTCTGCGATGATCAGACAGGGTTTACCGGCCTGAGCGATTTTCTCGAGGATGGGAAGAAGATCCTTCATATTGCTGATTTTCTTATCGTAAATCAGAATGTAGGGAGAATCCAGGGTGGTGGTCATATTGTCCCTGTTATTGGCGAAATAGGGAGAAAGGTAACCGCGGTCGAACTGCATACCTTCTACGAAGTCGGTAGTGGTTTCGATGGTTTTAGACTCTTCAACGGTAATAACGCCGTCTTTTCCCACTTTATCCATGGCTCCGGCGATCTCATCACCGATTTCTCTATCATTATTGGCGGAGATAGCGGCAACCTGTGCGATTTCCTCTTTGTCCTTAATAACCTTGGCGTTTTTCTTGATCTCTTCAATAGCCACTTCTACGGCTTTGTCGATACCTCTTTTGATGCCCATGGGGTTAACGCCCGCAGCGACACTCTTAAGTCCCTCTTTCACGATTCCGTATGCCAGAACGGTAGCCGTGGTGGTTCCGTCTCCGGCGACATCATTAGTTTTGGTGGCCACTTCCTTAACAAGCTGAGCGCCCATGTTTTCATAAGGATCTTCCAGTTCCACTTCCTTCGCAACGGACACACCGTCCTTAGTTACGGTAGGAGCACCGAACTTCTTATCTAAAAGGACGTTTCTTCCTTTGGGGCCCAGGGTAACCTTTACTGCATCGGACAGTTTGGTCACACCGGCGAGCAAGCTTTTTCTTGCATCTTCGTCGAATTTCAGCTGTTTAGCCATTAATCTATCACTCCCTTTAATTAGGTTATTGAATTTTTAGTCAGAGTTAAAATACTAATTTATTATGCTTTCATCAAGATTTTTTTTTACTTTTTTTGATCATCGGGGGGACCGCTCAGTCCGAATCGCCGCCTTTAAGATCTATCATCCTCTTAAAGGGAGAATTATCCTTTTTAAGTTCCTTTGATCCCCTGGTGATCTTACACAGGCTCAAACCCAGTTCATTGGAGATTTTCCGCTGAGAAACACCCTGATCAATAAGCTTAACAAGAGCCCAGCGGGAGGCGACCTCCTGAAGCTCGTTCTGCGTAAGAAGGCAGGGAAGAAACTCCTCTATGAGGTCGGGATCATCGGTACGGGCCAGATGTTCACTCATTTCCCTTATATAGGCTTTCACTTCGTTACTGTCCATAAGAACATAATAGGACACCTTTCCTCCGGTTGTCAAGTTTGGATCTGCACCAGATACTTCTCAAGCTCGGAGAAACGGGAAATCCGCAGGCAGGGAGCCCTATCAAACAGCCCTTGCGGATCGTAGAGAAAAGCCCCCATACCCAGGGCCAGAGGAGTCTCCACGTCGGCGCGGAAACTGTCGCCGACCATAAGAATCTCATTAACACCGAACCCGGATATTTCGGCGGCTAGAAGGAAAATCTCCCTCTTCGGCTTCCTCATTCCCACATCATAACTGTAAAGACGATGGGTAAAATCATTCAGCAGGCCCAGCTGATTCAAGGTTTTGTCGTGACAGGAGCCCGATATGGGCGTATTGGATATAATCCCCGCCGGAATTCGCCGTTTCCTCAACTCGCCGAGAAAAGGCAGGATATCCCCCTTCGCCCGGGCAAAACGGCGGAAAGGCTCATGGTAAAGGTCTATCAGATGAGGATAATCAAGCCCTTTCATTCCGACCGCGGAGTATAGATACTCCTCCGCCTTCAGTTCCCTATCCGAAAAAAAAGCGTTTTTCACAACATCCCTTGTCCAGGGTTTCAGAAAAGAGGATTCCAGTTTTGCCAGGGAAACCGTCATTCCCCATTTTTCCAGCTGAGCTCTTATCTGCCCCAGGCCCAGGCACTCTTTTTCCTGTTCTGTCACCGGTCCGGAGCGATAATCGAGAACCGTATTTCCCAGATCGAAGTAGACAAACCGGATCATAGTGTTCCGCCGGGAATTCAGCGCCTCCTTTCCGCGAGAAGGATAAGCCCTCTCAAATCCTCCTCCTTCTCGGCGCTTTCCCACTTTTCCACGAAATCCTGACTCTGGACAATCTGGGCGATGGCCATGAGGGCCTGGAGGTGAAAATTACGCTCCCCCTTCCCTCCCGCCAGAGCAAAGACGATACGGATATTGTCCATCTCATCGGTAAAGCTTACGCCCTCCTTCAATCGCACGACAACGATATCAAAGCCTATCTCTTCGTCCAGAACGATATGGGGGATAGCCAGATCCTTGCTGATGGCCGTGGTGGAATCGGCCTCCCTTTCCACCAGTTTACGGAGAACCTTTTCCATGGGGATATCAAGACGCAGAGAGAGGGCCTGAGCGATTTTCTCGCTTAACTCATCCCGGGAGATCTCTCTTTTTATATCCAGGATAATGGCATTGCGTATCAGGCTGTCGAACCGGTCATCCTTTATATTGTCCCGCTCCCTCAGGATAGCGGTCAGTTCATTATGAAGCGAGCCGGTCCGCACATCGTTGGATACGACCCGCTCGACAATCCTGATCAGGGCCGATTCAGCCTTGGGCTTATCCTTTCTGTATAGGGCATACCACACGGTGGAAAGGACAAAGAAGAAAAGGGCCAGCAGCAGGGGAAGATTGCCCATCTCAAATATCAGGATTACGGAAAAGACGATACCCAGAATGGGAAAAAAGGGATAAAAGGGAGCCTTGAAAAGGGGCCTGTAGGAAACGATGCGGCTTTCCCGCATAAGAATGACGGACAGGTTTACCAGCAGAAAAAGAATCAGCATCATCGTGGAAGCCGTTTTCACCAGATTTTCCAGATTCAGCCCCAGAATAACCAGAGCCATAAAAACACCGGTAAGGACAACGGACAGCCAGGGGATGCCCTTCTTCTTCGTCTTTTTCCGGAAAAAATCCGGCAGAAGACCGTCGGCCGCCATGGCCACGGGCAGCCGGGAAGCGGACATCAGAGACGCGTTGGCCGTTGTGGCAAAGGAGAATATCGCCGCCAGAGAGAGCAGGATCAACCCCAAACTCCCGGAAACTTTCCCGGCTCCTACCGATAAGGGGGTCAGGCTCGAGATCATCTCCGCCGGACTCAGCAGCCCCAGGGTCAGAGATATGGTAGACAGATAAATAAGATTGACCACCACATAGCTCAGGAACATCCCGCGGGGAAGAATCTTTCCCGCCTCCTTGACCTCACCGGCCAGGGAAGCCACTTTGGTCAACCCACCATAGGAGATAAATACCGTGCCCGCAATTCCAACCACGACTTCAAAGGGCGTATCCAGCATGGAGGACAGACGGGTTACATCCGCCCGGGGCCATCCGGTGACATTATAATAGATCAGAATAGCCAGAAGGACAAACACCATCAAATCCTGGACATGGCCCGAACTTTCCACGCTCACCAGATTCAGAACCGTAAAAACAACGATAAACAGAAGGGCTATCAGCTTAATCTGAAACATGGAGATATCCTGATAGATCAGCTGCATGAAGGCTCCGATCCCGATCAGGGCGAAAGCCCCCTTGAGGGCGATGGAGAACCAGTTGGCAAATCCGGCGAAATTCCCCAGCATGGGCCCCAGGCTGCGGTAAATATAGAAATAGGTCCCCCCCGAACGGGGCATGGCCGTGGCCAGTTCAGCCTGGGAAAACAGAGCGGGGATCATCATCAGTCCCGCCAGAAAATAGGCCGGGATAATCCCCGTACCGGCCTTGGTATAAACAACAGCAGGCAATACAAAAAGCCCGGAGCTGATCATAGCTCCCGAAGCAATACAGAAAACCTCCAAGAGTCCAAGACTTTTATTTGTATTTTTTATTTTTTCCATACTCCCATTATATTCTGTTTATGGAAAAAAGCTAAAGAAAATTTTCAGGAGACCCGAAATAGATAATGAACTTGATTAGTTGTTACCCCTCCCAATAAACAACAATCAAAAAAAGGGCTGCCCTTCGGGACAGCCCTTTTTTTACCCCCTGACTCATCAGGCGACGTATGCTTCCAGTTTCTGCATTCTGCCGGGATGTTTCAGCCGGGCCAGAGCTTTCTGTTCAATCTGACGTATTCTCTCTTTCGTCAGGTCATATATATCGCCTATCTCTTTGAGGGACATGGGCTTTTTGTCATTCAGGCCATAGCGGTACTGGAGGACCTGGGCTTCCTTGGGAGGCAGATCACTCAGAATCCTGTTAATATCCTCTCGGAGGGAGAGATTCATGACCTGCTCTTCCGGTGCGGTATAACCTTCATCTTCTATGAAATCTCCCAGCACGGAAGAATCTTTCTGGTAGAAGACGGGTGTCTCAAGAGAAACATGCTCCCTCGAAAGGCTCATCAGCTCTTCCACATCCCTGGGATCAAGATCAAGCTCTTTCGCGATTTCAGCGATCTCCGGCTCTTCCCCGTTGGCGCTTGTCAGCTGTTTGCGGGTTTTTTCGATCTGCACAAGTTCATTGGCCCTGTTCATGGGCAGCCTGATCATCCTGGATTTTTCGCAGATAGCCTTGAGGATGGCCTGTCTTATCCACCAGACGGCATAGGAAATAAAATGGTAGCCCCTTTCGGGATCGTACTTCTCAATAGCATTGATCAGTCCCAGATTTCCTTCTCCGATCAGGTCTTCCAGAGTCATTCCCTGATTCTGGTATTTCTTGGCCACATTCACTACGAAGCGAAGGTTGGCGTTTATTAATATTTCTTTTGCCATGGGATCACCTTTGACGGCTTTCCTGGCGATTTCATCTTCCTCTTCTCTGGAAAGAAGTTTGATTTTGTTTATCTCTTTTAAGTAAGTAGATAAGGCGGATTCTTCATTATAGTAAGTACTCATCTCTTATCCTCCCGTCAATAAGTTTGACTTTCGTATACACCAGATATAGCAACAAGCGTGCCAAATCCCGCCAATAAATACTAACTAGTTATATTTAAACAAATTAAGCAGAACAACCCTTTATAGACCGTTTTTTTCAGGATATTTTCGAATGCTCCGGAGAGGTTATATGGGTCAAAAAGGCCCAAAGCTCAATAATCCCGACAGGGGTGAGTCAAAAAGACACGAGTGGGTCCGTTGCGAAGGAATCCTGTCCGCCAAGCGTCCCTATTTGATCTATTTTCCCTATTTTTTTAACTTTTTGTTGACCCTGATTTATGATTTTCGTATATTAATGATGAAATTTTTAATTCAAATATGTGAGGATAGATATGACTGTTAAACCATTGGGAGACAGAGTACTGATTAAAATTGAAGAGGCTGAGACAAAAACGGCTTCCGGTCTTTATATTCCCGATACGGCTCAGGAGAAAACTCAGACGGGTATTGTAACAGCGCTGGGTGACGACAAAGACGTTATCACGGTGAAAGAAGGCCAGAAGGTTATGTATGACAAATACGCAGGGACTTCCGTAAAAATCGACAGTACCGAGTATCTTCTCGTCAAGATGCAGGATATCATTGCTATTGTAGAGTAGTAAAACCTCATCTTTCATAAGAGGGGCTGTTCCTTTACCCGGGGCAGCCCCTTTCTATTGTCACGACCGTGACCCTGTGTTATAATCCTTCCCATGAAAATAAAAGGCGGATTATTCCTGATATCTGCAGCAGCGATTGCGTTTTTTATCTCCTGCGGCACTTCACAGAGGGATTACGTATCCTTGTACGGACTGAAGAATGATAACCGGTCCATGAATATACTCCTGGACAGCATGTTCCACACAGAGGATGCGGACCGGCGTTTTGCCCTGTGTGACCAGGCAATAAGAAATCTGCAGCAGACCGCTCAGGGCGCTAAACTGATTCTGATTCTGCAGGATTACCTGGATATTTATCCCGACGATCCTTATAAGGCCTATTACTACTCCGTCATTGCCGATTATTACCGGGAAAATGATGCCGTCCCCCTGGCAAAGGATTATTATAAAAGGATTCTGTACAATACACAGGACCTTATACTGGGAGGAAAGTCCATCCATCTGCTGATTCTCAAGGACTGGCTGTCGGTTCATGAGACCATCGATGAGCGCATCACCATCTACAATATGCTCATCGACAATTTCCCCGAACAGGTAAACCTGGGAGAGTGCTATTACTATCTGGCGAAAGCCTATGAAAACAGGGGCGATTTTGACGATTCCCTCGCCTACTACAATAAATATCTGAATAATCCCGATCATGAGATCCCCGGAGTGGTGGATGCCTATGAAGAGGTGCTGGCTCTTGTCAACTTTCATAACTCCGATAAGTCCTGGACCTTCGAGACCCTGGACGATCTTGTAAACGCCGTCAAATACGCTATCGGCAGCCGGAGGATTTACCTTCTGGACCGCTATCAGTCGGATAATTTTTTCATTCTGAGCTGGAGCCAGAAGATGATGAATCTTGATGAGGATGTCACAATCGGAGACCTTACGAGCTACCAGTACACCCGCATCTATTACAGCCCCACCCTGGAAAGTTTTTCCAATGAAAAAGAAGCCTATTTAAAGACATGGGGTTGGTCCTACCGGGTCAAACCCTGGTATCTCTATTTCAAACAGGTGAACTATCCGCAGGATCCCGAAATAAACGGACGCTGGGAATGGGTGGGTATTTACATGGGCCAGCCCCTCTAATAGGAAAAAAGGAGAATATTCATGAAAAAAAATCTGCCCCTGTTCTTTCTCCTTCTTTTATCAAGTCTTTTCGGAGAGGAAAAACTCTCCCTGGACTACCATGAGGATTGGCTCAGGGGCGAGATTATCTTCGATATCTCCGTTACCCTCCCCACGGGAGAGATGAAACCCACCAACCGTTTTGTCGCCGAGCAGACTATCGAATCGGAAGCTCCCGGCCTGATCGCCGATGCCCTGGTCAACTTCAGGGTGGATTCCCGGAACAGCCTCGGTTCCCTCTACTACTCGGACGTCCTTTTTTACAATAAGCTGGAAGAGCTTATCGGCGGCCAGAATAAGATTTTCAGTAAAACCTCCCCGGACATGAAGGAATTCATTATCCGATACAGCCTCAAATTCTACCCCGACCTGGTATCCCTTTTCCTGGCCCATGAACGGCCGGTGTCTCCCGACTATCTGGCGGCGATGGGGGCGGACGACGAGCAGTTCACCGGCCTTGTCATCTACGCAGGGGATCCCGTTCCCTACCACGGAACGGACGAACAGACCCTGCTCAAACCGGCCCTCTTCCCCACCGTATACGACGAAGACATGAACAGGATTTTCGACAGGACCTACATGGAGCCCGAATCCCTTCTTCAATGGGGCATGGTGCAGTACAGCGAGGAGATTCCCGACACATTTCTGGAAACCCGGGAGAGGATAGGAATGAAACCCATGAAAATTTCCCTCCGCGAAGTTTATGGAAACAACAGCTGCGACCTGATCATTTCCCGGGAGGACGGCCGCATGATTCTGTCAAGCACCGAGTTTTCCGACTGGCTGAAGGAAGGTCGGGTATTAATCATCATCGGCCGTTGATCATCCTTACTTTTTTCTGTAAAATATTTCACCTATGAACAGAAATATTTCCCTCTCAATTGTTGTCCTCACAACATTGTTATTCAGCAGCTGCCATCGATATTTAGGCTATGGTTTATTATACTGGTCCGATGACGAAGCGGCCGTTCCCACCGGAACCCCCCTCAGGGTAATTACTCAGTCGGACATTAATGACATCTATCTTGCCTCCCTCCCCGAAACGGAAGAGAAGAGGGAATTTGCCCTGTGGCAGGTGGGTCTTTTCGATACCGAGGCGGAAAGGGATGAAGCGCTGGCCGATTTCGAACCCTACGTTTCGGCCTACGCCCAGTGCCAGCAGAACCTTCCCCTCAGGGAGAGGCCGGATGCTTCTTCGGAAAATATTTATAAACTTCGCGAAGGACAGGTCCTCAAGGTCATAGACAGGGAAGAGGAAGAAGTGCAGATAGGAAGTATGACCGGACACTGGTACCGCCTTCTGACGGAGGACGGAGTTCAGGGCTATACCTTTGATTACTACCTTACCGTCTACAATGAAAAGGACGGTGAACGGGAAGTGCTCAACGCCCGCCAGGAAGAGGATATTTTCCTTGAGAATGTTGTGGATACCAACTGGCGACCGGAATACTTCTACGACATGAAGAATGAAAACCGTATTGATATGAGAAGCTTCCGCGAGGATTACCGCCTCTATATCAACGGAAAGGAAAAAACGATTTACCTGAAAACGGCGGAAAGGGAAATGACCGCCAATTACGAGAAGATCTCCAATACGGCATACAAGAAATACGCCTTTCTCGGCACCACGTTCCGCATCGAGATTTATTCGGAATATCTTCTTTCCATCCAGTATAATTACGAAGACAGGGAGTACAAGGAGGCCTTTGTCCGCCTGACGACTCCGGTCAGCGATTTGATAAGTCAGGCACAGGATCAAAGGGATGAGCAGCTCTTCTCTTTTATCGATAACGGCCCTGTCTATTCCAGCCAGATTTACGGAGACCTGGAATTCCAGGAAGGCGGGCGCTTTACCTGGACGAAAAAATCCGCATTAATCTCCCGTCAGGTCGTATCTTCCGCAGCCGGGGATAACGGTCGAATCTCCTTCAACCTTTTCCCCGATAAATCCCTCAAGGGAAAATACGACGGCGGAATGACTCTGATTTTCTCCAACGGTGAAAGGCTTCATCTGCTCTTTACCCTGAAAGGAAGAGATATACAGCTTCTTCAGATTCCCGACAGGTATGTCGACGGCCAATCGGTTGTCACGGCGGACGATTTTTACGATCCCATTTCCATGTTCTTCTCCGCGCCGGAAATCAGTATGGCCGCAGACTCGGCTCCCGGCGAAGGGACGGATGCCATGGCGACAGAGACTGAATAATGGCCTATCTCCAGATAAGCGGGATTTCCCTGGCCTTCGGCGACAGAGATATACTCAAGGATATCAATCTCAATCTTTCCGAAAAAAGCAGGATAGCCGTAGCCGGGGCAAACGGATGCGGTAAATCGACCTTTCTCAAGCTCCTTTCCCACAAAATGGAGCCGGACAGGGGCTCCATCATCATCCAGAAGGATGCCACGACCGGCTATCTTCCCCAGTCCGGCCTGGTCCACAGGGGGCGAAGCCTTTTCGAGGAAGCGGAAGCCGCCTATGATGAAATAAAGGAAGAACTGGCCCACGGGGAGGAGATCGGGGAAAAACTTAAGAACCCCCATCTACCGCAAGAGGAGAGCGAAGAGCTGATCGAATCTCTCCATCTGATCCACGAGAGAGCCGAAACAAGCGGTTATTACAACCGGGAAGCCTCTATCGGACGGATTCTGACCGGTCTGGGATTCAGCAGGGAAGACCTCGAGAAAGAGGCGTCCACTTTCTCCGGCGGATGGCAGATGCGCATCGCCCTGGCAAAGCTGCTTCTCAAGTCTCCCGATTTTCTCTTTCTGGACGAACCGACCAACTATCTGGACCTGGAAGCGCGAAACTGGCTCAGGGACTTTCTCTCCTCCTATCACGGCGGTGTCATTCTGGTCTCCCATGACCGCTACTTCCTTGATTCCACCATAAAAGAGGTGGGAGAACTGTTTCTGGGGCAGTTTAAAATATATAAAGGCACCTATACCCATTATCAGAAGCAGCGCGAGCAGGAGCTGGAAACCCTGATGGCCGCCTATGAGCAGCAGCAGGAGGAGATTGCCCGGCTGGAAGACTTTATCCGCCGCTTCAGAGCCAAGGCCACCAAGGCGTCCCAGGTTCAGTCCCGGGTAAAAATGCTCGAGAACATGGAAAAGATTGTGATTCCCGATAATTTACGGAAAATGTCCCTGAAATTTCCCGATCCGCCCCACTCCGGCCGGATCGTCCAGGAAATGACGGACCTTTCCAAGAGCTACGACGGGGAAAATTACATCATAAAGGATTTCAACTTCACCCTGGAAAAAGGGGAAAAGCTTGTTGTCTCAGGCGTCAACGGCGCGGGAAAATCCACTTTGATGAGGATTCTGGCGGGAATTGATTCCCGCTACGAAGGTTCGGTCAAGAACGGCACCAATGTATCCGTCGGATACTTTGCCCAGGAGCAGGACAAAGAACTTGATCCGGAGCTGACCGTTATCGAGGAACTGGAGAAAAGCGCCCATACGTCCGATATTCCCAGGCTCAGGACAATGGCGGGGGCCTTTCTTTTCTCCGGAGATGATATCTACAAAAAAGTCTCCTTTCTCTCGGGAGGGGAAAAGAACCGCCTTGCCCTTTTGAAAATGCTACTCCAGCCCTTCAACCTGCTGATTATGGACGAACCGACGAACCATCTGGACATCCATTCCAAGGATATCCTCCTGGATGCTCTCAAGAACTATCAGGGCACCCTGATCTTTGTCTCCCACGACCGTTACTTCATAGAACAGCTGGCAGAGAAAGTTCTCGAACTTTCCCCTGAAGGACCGATTCTCTACCAGGGCGACTACTCCTATTACCTCTGGAAAAAGGAACAGGGCGACAGTGAATCAGAACCCGAACCGGAGCAGAAGAGTACCGCGGAAACCGCGGTAGCAGCTTCACCGGGGGGGGATACGAAAAGCTCCTTGTCCCGGGAGGATGAGAAAAAAATGAAAGCCCAGATCCGTCGTCTCCGAAGGGAGGAGGAAACTCTGCTCGAGCAGATAACCGAACTGGGAGAAAAACAGGCAAAGCTGGAAGAGGATCTTTCCAGGCCGGAAATTTATTCGGACGGCGAGGAATCGGCCCGGATATCCAGGGAGCTGGAAGCGATCAAGGAAGAAGAGATCGATCTCTCCTACCGCTGGGAGGAGATCACGGAACAGCTTGAGGCCCTGGAGGAGTAACTAATTTCAGGAATATTTCCTGATAACCCTTTGAACATCGCTCAGGTAACCGGTTCCGAACAGATTCAGATGATTGAGAAGATGGTAAAGATTATATAGATCCTTTCGTTCACCGAAGTCCTTCTCTATGGGATAGAGGCTGTGGTAGGAACGGAAAAATTCTTCCGGCGGCATTCCGAAAAGCTGAATCATAGCAAGGTCGGCTTCGGGATGCCCGTAGTAGGCGGCCGGGTCTATAAGCCAGGCCCTTCCGTCATCCCCGGTCAGAATGTTTCCCGACCACAGATCACCGTGTAGGAGGGACGGATGCCCGGGAACGGGAAGATAGTAATCCAGCCGGTCAAGAAGCCGGAGGAGTGTCCGACTCATGGCTCCGTCTATATAGGAAGAGGCCTTGCTTATCTGGTAATCCAGACGGCGGACTCTGTAAAACTCCACCCAATCGTTCATCCAGCCGTTGGGCTGTTCGGAAAATCCGATAAAATTATCTTCGAAGAAACCGAATCGGCTTTCCCTGTCCGCCAGATGAAAGCGGGCCAGTTCTTCACCGAATATCTGCCAGAAGAATTCATTCCTGTTCCCGCTCTGCAGGAAAGGAAGAATCAGAAAGGACTTATCCCCCTCAACGCCGAAAGCCAGAGGTTCGGGAATCCCGATTGTCCCTACCCTTCTCATTTCAAGAAGGGCACGGAATTCCGTTCTGAAGAAGGGAAGATTTACCCTGGAATTTTCCTTGATGAAGAGATGGGAACCGTCATTCAGCACCAGCTTGAAGGCTTTGTTGATCTCCCCGCCGGTAAGAGGTTCACGGTTTATCACCGCCACCTCATTCCCGGTGATATGCCTTAAGGCTTCAGAAAGGGAATCAAAGGATACAGGCGGGGAAAAATCAGACGACAAGGGGCTTTATGCTCCCCAGAAGGGATTTGCAGGTACGTTCTGCAATGGAATAGACTTTTTCGAAACCGGAAGGCCCGCCGTAATAAGGATCGGGAACTTCAAGGCCTTTGCCTTCGGGATCGTAATCCCGGAACATCTTTACTTTTTCCAGATGGGCTTTGTTGGTGATCATTTTTTTAATGTGATCATGGTTTTCCCTGTCCATGGGAAGGATCAAATCAAAATTATCCAAATCTTCTTTTTTAAATTGCTGTGACCTGAGATGGTCGAGAGAAACACCATGGCTGGCCGCTACCCCCGTCATGCGGGGATCGGGCATCTCACCCTGGTGGTATCCGCTGGTACCTGACGATTCCACATCAATCAGCTGGTCCAGTGAAGCATCTTTTATCAGTTTTTCAAAGATGCCGTGGGCCAGAGGGGAACGGCAGATATTACCCAGACAGACAAACATTATCCGGTATTTTTTCATGGGTACGATTATAGGTGAATACCCCTACAGGATCAAGGGCGGCCGCCCGATATTAGTACTATGAAATTAAAATACAACGCGCCAGTTACCATAACTTTTGCGATGATCTGCACGGCTGTTCTGGCCCTGGATCTGTATCTTGTTCCGGGCCTTGTGGAAAGCCTTTTCACAGCGGAAGGGTCTCTGACCTTTCGCATCGACTCCATAGCCTCCTATGTCCGGGTCATAACCCATATATTCGGCCATGAAAGCTGGGACCATCTTCTCAGCAATATGATGCTGATTCTCCTTCTGGGGCCTATTCTGGAAGAGAAATACCACTCCGGCCCCCTTCTCTGGATGATTTTCATCACGGCGCTGATAAACGGCCTGGTGAACGGCCTTCTTTTCCCGACAGCCCTGATGGGTTCCAGCGGAATCGCCTTCATGATGATCCTCCTGGTATCCTTCGCCAATATCAAATGGGGAGAAATCCCCCTGACGTTCTTCCTTGTGCTGATTCTTTATCTTTTGAAGGAATTCCTGGCCATCTACCGGGGTGACGACATCTCACAGATATCCCACATCATCGGCGGGGCATGCGGAGCGGTATTCGGTTTTTCAAAAACGGTCATTACCCAGAAGAAAAAAGTCCCCCGGGAAGCACCGGCTCCGGCGAACGGAACCGGCGGTAATATAACCGTGGTGAATTAGGAGAAGTAAGCGGCCTCGGAACAGCTTAACTGTCTGTCAGACGGCCGGCTTAATCTTCCTTTGACTCCAGAGTCTTGGTCTTGATGAACCTGGCGCCGTTGAACTCCTTGGCCTTTATCCTGACTCCCCGCGCTTTGACTCCCTTTACCAGATAGTTTTCCACGGGGAAGTAATCCGCCGTCTGAATCAGGCTCTTCTGCTTGAAATCAATGACAGCCGACACATCTTCGGCGGTGGTAAACTTCACCAGAGTGCCCTCTTCCGGCATTAATTCATAGTTCCGGTTCATAATGAACTGAGTGATCTTGCACCGCTTAATATAGGGATAATTATTCTCCCCGTTGCGGTAAATCATGGTGAAGACCGTTTCTTCCATGACATCCTTGTCGGCCAGACCGCAGTAAAGCACACCCTTGCCGACAAAGGCCTTATCCATCACCTGAGTGGCATAGTAGGTTCCGTCTTTTCGGATGATGATAATTTTATCGTAAATGGAACAATCAAAGAGAGACTTGCCCTTGGATACCTCATAACCGAGATACCCCGTATCCCCGTCGTAATGCATCTTCAGATTCCTCTGGGCCGCGTCCCGGATATCCACCCTCTCTATGGAGAGCAGCTCCGTTCTTCGCTCAAAGTCTTTACCCATGCCCTCCAGAACGGATTCCACATAGGAAACGGCATATTCGGTCAAATGACGCAGATGATGTCTGACCTGCTTCAGACGGATCTCCAGTTCCTGGATTTCCCTTTTCATTTTCTCAATATCATACAGGGAGATACGGCGGATGGGGATTTTCAGAAGATGTTCCAGATCCTCATCGGTGATATTCCTTTTAATCTCATCCTTAAAGGGGATGAAACCGTCAAGAACGGCTTTGTTGATAGTCTCGGGAGACTTCATGGTTTCAATGTTCTTATAGATCCTCTCCTCTATAAAGATTCTCTCCAGGGTCCGGATATGAATCTTATCGAGAAGTTTGCCCTCTTCCAGTTTCAGCTCTTTCCTGAGGATATCCACCAGAAGTCCCGCATGATGCTGAATAACCTGGGTTACCGTCATCTTGACCGGTTTTTCATCGCTGATAAGGAGCAGATTACAGCTGATGGAGCTTTCGCAGTCCGTAAAGGCGTATAAACCGTCCACCACGTCATTGGCATGAACGCCGCGGGGCAGTTTAATCTCGATTTCCACCTCCTCGGCGGTAAAATCGCTGATGGCACCCACCTTGATCTTATTCTTTTTGGCGGCGCTTTCAATGGAGGTTATGAGGCTCTCGGTGGTACAGCCGAAGGGCAGTTCCTTGACGAGGATGCGTTTTTCATCGCTGGTATCGAGACGGGCCCGGGTGATAACCTTTCCCATGCCGTCCTGATAGTCGGAAACATCCACCAGACCTCCGGTGGGGAAATCGGGATAGAGCTGAAAGGATTCGCCCAGAAGGGCCGATTTCACCGCTTCCATCACTTCGCGGAAGTTATGGGGCAGTATCTTAGTGGACATACCTACGGCGATACCTTCGGCTCCCAGAATCAATACCAGGGGGATTTTCGCGGGAAAAGTGATAGGCTCCTTGCGTCTTCCGTCGTAGGAGTCGGTAAAATCGGTAATCTCCGGATTATAGAGGTAATCCTTGGCTTTGGGCAGCAGACGGCACTCGATATAACGGGCGGCGGAGGCCGGGTCTCCCGTATAGAGGTTTCCGAAGTTTCCCTGACGGTCAATGAGGATCTCCTTATTGGCCAGGTTTACCAGGGCTTCATAGATCGAAGCGTCTCCGTGGGGATGGTACTGCATACAGTGGCCCACCACATTGGCGACCTTATGGAATTTTCCGTCGTCCACGTCCATGAGGGACTGGAGAATACGTCTCTGAACGGGCTTCAGACCGTCGTTCAGATGGGGAATGGCCCTTTCCTTGATAACATAGGAGGCATATTCCAGAAAGTTTTTTTCAAAAAGAGTTCCTATATAGGCCATTATACTAAATTCTCCATAATGTAATCACGCCTCTGGGGCGTGTTCTTTCCCATGTAGAATTCCAGAGTCTCCGGAACGGTCTTCATGGTTTTGATATTGATGGGTACGAGACGCATATCCTCGCCGATAAAGGGTCCGAATTCCTTGGGGCTGATCTCACCCAGTCCCTTGAACCGGGTCACCTCGTGACCGCGGATCTCCGACATGGCCTCATCCCTCTCCTTTTCACTGTAGCAGTAGCGGGTGACCTGTTTGTTCCTGACCCTGAAAAGAGGGGTTTCCAGGATGAAAATATGTCCGGCCACGACCAGCTCTTCAAAGTAGTTCAGGAAAAAGGTCAGCATAAGATTACGGATATGAAACCCGTCGTTATCCGCATCGGTGGCGATGACGATTCTTTCATAGCGCAGGTTCTCTATGTCATTCTCGATTCCCAGGGCCATCATCAGATTATAAAGCTCTTCGTTCTTGTAGATAGCGGTCCGCCCTTTCCCCTGGGAGTTCCAGGGCTTACCTCTCAAAGAGTAGATGGCCTGGAGGTACACGTCCCTCGTGCTGACCATGGAACCGGTCGCCGACTGTCCCTCGGTGATGAAAATCGTGGAGCCGCTGCCCTTCTCACCGTCCGTCCGATGGTATTTGCAGTCCTTCAGTTTGGGTATGTTCAGGCTGATTTTTTTCGCCGCCGCCTTGGCTTCTTTCTTGACGGCGTTGAGCTCTTTGCGGAGCTTTTCGTTATTGATGATTTTATTTTCCAGAACCCGGGCCGGCTCCTCGTTCTTATGGAGAAAATCGACCACGCCGGCCTTCACTTCATTGACGACCCAGGCCCTGATATCCGTGTTACCCAGCTTGTTCTTGGTCTGGCTCTCGAATACCGGATCCTTAACCTTGATGGCGATGGCCCCGCAGAGCCCTTCCCGCACATCCGTACCGGAGTAGCTCTTCTTATAAAATTCGTTTACCCCCTTGAGGATTCCCTCGCGGAACGCACTCAAATGGGTTCCCCCGTCGGAGGTGTACTGTCCGTTGACAAAGGAAAAATGGGTCTCCCCGTAGTTATTCGTATGGGTAAAGGCGATTTCGATTTTATCCGCCTCGTAGTAGCCGATATCGTAAAGGGTGTCCCCGTCCACTTCGTTGTCGAGAAGATCGTACAGTCCTCTTTTCGATTCAAACTTCTGCTTATTGAAGTAGAGGCGCAGCCCCTTGTTCAGACAGGCATAATTCCACATCCTCTGCTCGATGAACTCATGATTGAAGGTGTAGTCGCCAAAAATTTCCCTGTCGGGAATAAACTCGAAATAGGTCCCGTCATCATGGCCGTCGGCCTTCCCCTTCTTTTCCTCCAGAAGGTTTCCCCGGGAGAATTTGGCCATGGAAAACTGACCGTCCCGGTAGGATTTGACGACGAAATGAGAACTGAGGGCGTTCACCGCTTTGGTACCGACGCCGTTGAGCCCCACACTGAACTGAAAAACGTCATCGTTGTACTTGGCTCCCGTATTAATGACGGAAACACATTCCACGATTTTTCCCAGGGGAATACCCCGTCCTCTGTCTCTGACGGCGACTTTCTCGCCGTCTACCATGATATCGATCCGTTTACCGAATCCCATGATATATTCATCAATAGAGTTATCGATGATCTCTTTTACAAGTATATAAATTCCGTCATCCGGATTGGAACCGTCACCGAGGCGTCCGATGTACATACCGGACCGCAGACGTATGTGTTCTAAAGAGCTAAGTGTTTTTATCTTGCTCTCGTCATAGACATTTTTCTTTTCAGCCATGGTGCTATTTTATTCCTATTCAAAAAAATTGACAAGGGGATTTATTCTCCCGGGGGAGCCGGTGAACTTGGGCAGTTTCCCCTCATAACTCCCCGGAAGGGGGGAAGGAAGGTTGAAAAAAACGAGGAGAGGGCTATAATAGGGCCCTATGGCAACAAAGAAAGTCCGGTTGAATCCGGAGCAGAAAAAAGCGGTGGACACCATAGAGGGTCCCCTTCTCATAATCGCCGGTGCCGGCAGCGGCAAAACGGGTGTCGTCACATCCCGGATAGCCAATATGCTGAATCACGGCATACCCCAGGCTTCCATACTGGCCCTGACATTTACCAACAAGGCCGCCCGTGAGATGGAAGAGCGGGTCAAGCAGATAACGGGCAGCAAGTGCTCCAACCTGACGGTCTCTACCTTCCACTCCTTCGGCGTGCAGATACTGCGGAGGAAAGCCCACTACCTGGGGTACCGGCCCAATTTTTCCATATACGATCAGAACGATCAGCTGACCTGCCTCAAGGAAGCCTCCAGGGAGCTCAAGCTGACCTATGAATTCCAGGAGCTCAAGGATCTGGCCTTCTTCTTCTCCGATATAAAGACGGGGCGGAAACAGTGGGACAATACCAACGATCAGCACAAACCCCTGTATCAGGAATTCCTGGAGCATATGAAGCTTTACAATGCGGTGGACTTCGATGACCTGATCACCGTACCCATTCAGCTGTTTGAGCAGTTTCCCGATGTCCTGGCAGAATATCAGGACCGGTACCGCTACATCATGGTGGATGAGTTTCAGGACACCAGTCTTCTTCAGTACCACTTCATCGACCTGATTGCCCGCAAGTACGGCAATATCTGCTGCGTGGGCGATGATGACCAGTCCATCTACTCCTGGCGGGGCGCCAACTACCACAATCTCCAGCAGTTCGAAAAGGATTATCCCCACCTGAAGGAGATTAAACTGGAACGGAACTACCGCTCCACCGGAACCATACTGGAAGCGGCCAACGCGGTTATCGCCCATAATACCAACCGGAAGGAGAAAGCCCTCTGGACGGAAGACACGGAGCACGACAGAACCATAAAAATCGTCAATCCCGATGATGAGAGGCTCGAAGCGGAATTTATCATAGACCGTATCCATGAACTGCGGGCCAGCGACAACATAAAATTCGGCGATGTGGGGATTCTCGTCAGAACGAACAGTCTCTGCAAAAGCATGGAGGACTCTCTGCTGGCCAACAACATACCCTACACCGTATCGGGGGGCCAGAGTTTCTTTCAACGCAAGGAGATCAAGGACATTATCGCCTATCTGCGGGTCATCACCAATCCCGATGATGACGTCAATCTCCTGCGGATTATCAACACACCCCGCCGGGGCATAGGCAAGAAGGCGCTGCAGACGATTGTGGATACGTCGGAGCATCTGAAATGCTCCCTCTATAATGCGATCAACAGCCTTGTGCAGGGGCAGAACAGCGTTCTCAGGCCAAATACTCTGGGAGACCTCGGCGAATTCATCGAGCTTGTCGAGACCTATCAGGAACGATTTGAAGAGGGGCAGACAAATCTGGCCGCGGGAGTCAGAGAGCTTTACGAAAGCATCGACTACTGGGGCCATCTAGTGCAGGAATTCGCTGCCTCGGGCAACGAGAAAGCCGCCAAGTACCGTTTCGACAACCTCCTCCTCTTTGCCGACTTTCTGGAAAGATGGGAGAAAAACTCGGACAACATGGAACCCAGCCTGACCAAATGGCTGAACAGGATTACCCTTACCACCAAGGACGAAGGAGAAAGTGATAACGGCAAAGTCAATCTTATGACCATTCACGCCTCCAAGGGACTGGAGTTTGACCACGTTTTCCTTGCCGGTGTGGAAGACGGCATTATCCCCCATGCCCGCTCCGTAGCGGAATCCAAGGATATGGTCGAAGAGGAGAGGCGCCTTTTCTACGTGGCCATTACCAGGGCAAGGAAAAAGCTTTTCATTACCCACTGCCAGACCCGCCGGACCATGAACGAAACGGTGGAATGCAGCCCTTCTCCCTTCCTGGAAGAGATTCCCGTGGAACTTCTGGAACATGTGGAAGATTCGGAATACAACATATCCGAAGAGGAAGCGGCCGACCGGGCCATGGCCAGCATGCCCTGGAACAACTGATGGTATACGCCTCTTTCCAGAATCGGCTGAACCGCTTCGTCGTAGAGTGCCGCCTCGCCTCAGGAGAGGAGGTCAGAGCCCACCTCCCCAATCCCGGCCGCCTGTGGGAGCTTCTCTACCCGGGGGTCACACTACTCCTGGCCGACGGAAAACAGGGAAAGTACGCCTACGGCGTTCTGGCCGTTCAGAAGGAGGAAAAATGGGTTTACCTGCATACTCTGGGGAATAATGATCTGGCCGAACGGCTTTTGAGAAACCGGTCCGTAAAGGGACTGGAAGAGTACAATATCCTACGCCGGGAGGTGTCCCCCTCCGATTCGTCAAGCCGCTTCGATTTCCTTCTGGAGAGGGAGGGTGAACCCCTGTGGCTGGAAGTGAAAATGTGCTCCCTCTTCCAGAACAGAGCCGCCATGTTTCCCGATGCCCCCACCCTGAGGGGGCAGCATCACCTGGAAGAACTGGCCCGGCTTCATGACCAGGGGTATCACTGCGCCGTTCTCTTTATTATCCAGGACCTTGAGGCTGATTTTTTCCTCCCCGAATACCACACGGATCCCCGTTTCGCCGAACTTTTCTATGAACTGCGCCGCAAAATCGACTACTATGCCGTGGGAACGGCCATTAATGCCGACTTGACCTGGAAACCGGAAGTAAAACAGGTACAGATACCTCTGGAACGGCTTCCCGGGAACAACCGTGACGAAGGAATCTACCTATTGCTGCTGGAACTGGAGAATGAGGAAACCGTGACAATCGGTTCACTGGGTGCCAGGAAATTTCCCGCCGGCTGGTACATCTATGTGGGATCGGCCAGAAAAAACCTGACGAAAAGGCTGGAAAGGCATGTCAGGAAGAGGAAAAAATACCACTGGCATATCGATTATCTCAGAAGCAGAGCCTCCCAGGCCAAAGGGATTCCCATACGGACTCAGGAAGAGGGAGAGTGCCTCTTAGCCTCAGAAATAGGCCGTATTTTTCCCGCTTCGGGACCAAAGCCTTCCCCCTCAACCGGCTTCGGCTGCAGCGACTGCTCCTGCGAAACCCATCTGTTCTATTCCCCCGGCAATCCGCTTGACAACAGGGCATTCATAGAAAACCTCCTCCGCTGGAGAATGGAAAAACCCCTCTCATAAAAAAAGCCGGCTGTGAACCGGCTTTTTTTACGTGTAATTTATTTCAGCAATGCTGCGGACTTCTCTTTACCGATGGTATGGAGGAAGCTTATAAGCCTCGGCCCTTTCTCCTTGCCGATGAGAGCCTTGTAGACCAGAGTAAAAAACTCGGCGGATTCCAGATTACGTTCTTTCATCAGATCGTAAACCAGATTTCCCCACTCCTTCTCGGGCATGGTCCCCATAGTCTCTTCAATCAGCCTTCCCAGGGCCTGAACGGCTTCCCTGTCTGTATCACTCATCTCGGGAAGGGGCGATCCCACCTCTCTCAGGCTGAACCGGAAATCCTCGGGAGCGTAGTTCTTTACCCAGAACCAGGCGCATTCCGCCCTGTTGCGGAATTTAGCCAGCTGGTCTTCCTGAATATCGCCGAGATAATTGATCACTCCCTCGATATCCCCGGAATGGATCTGAAGCAGATTGCATAAATGGCGGATCTGTATCTGGTAGGGCATTGTGGCCGGAACGTCCCTGACCTGGCTCAGTTCATAAATACGGGCCTGCTTTTCCCATTTTTTCATGGCCTTCTCGGAATCGGGCTTGTCAAAATAGGTTCTTTCACATTTATCGTAGTCCTCGTAAACCTTGAGGACATCCAGATCAAAACTGATGGCAAATTCCGAATTAGGTCTCGTTCCGGCGAAAAGAAAACGGATAACTTCCGGCTGATATACTTCCAGAACGTCTTTAAGGGAAACGACCTCACCGCTTGAAGAGGAGATTTTACCCGCCCCGCCCTTGATGCGTATGAAATCATACTGAAAAGTTACGGGAGGCTCATGGCCGAAAACCTCTTTTCCCGTCAGCTTGGCCGTGTCAAAACTGCCGCCTTCGGAGTGGTGGTCCTTACCGGCCGGTTCAAAATCCACGTCCTCTTCCTTCCAGCGCATGGGCCAGTCGATACGCCAGGGCAGCTTTACAGCGGGAGTTGTCTGAAGATCCACCGTCTCCTTATGGCCGCATTCGCATTCATAGGATACGCCCCATTCCCCGTCCCAGCCGGTCACTTTGGTTGTATCCCTGTCACAGGCAGTACAGAAAACGGAAACGGGCCACCAGTCCTCGGCAAGAGGAGCGGTTCTGTGGGCATCCAGCTCACGGCGTATGGTATCGCGGTTTTCCAGGGCTTTTCTTATTCCCGGAGCATAACGGGAAGAGCGGTAACGATCGGCCTGATAGATATATTCCGGTTCGATTCCTACCAGGGGAAGAAGTTTTTCCAGATCCTTCTCATTCTTCCGGGCATAGCTGTCTTCCTCGCCCAGGACATCGGGAACCAGGGTAATCGGCTTTCTCAGGTAGGTCTCGAGGAGCTCCTGCTGAGGCATATTTTTGGGTACTTTTCTGAATACATCATACTCATCCCAGGAGTAGATAAAGCGAACATTCTCACCTTTTTCGGCAAGAGCCCGTGCCACCAGCTCCACGGAGATGATCTCCCGGAAATTTCCGATATGAACAGTACCGGAAGGGGTGATACCGGAAGCGCATGTATACTGCGCCTTGGGGCCTCGCTCTCTTATAATCTTATCGGCGGTTACATCCGCCCAGTGGGTTGACTTGGGTCTCTCATTACTCATAGAGAGCTATTATATTAAAAGAACTTATCCAAATCAAGTAACATATCTACCATAACGGCAGAATGCCAGTCCATACCGGAAGAATTTAATCTCAGAGTCTTATCATCAAGAACAACTTTCCCCTTCCATTTAGTCAGAGTTCTCTCAAACAGGGACTTTAAGTCGGCCTGTTCCGAAAACTCCGTCAGGAGCGAAATATCCACACCCTGCCTGGTCCGAAGTCCCATCATGATAATTTCTTCAACCCTTTCCTTGGGACTGACAGATTCGCGTCTGTAGAAAGATCCGGAGGATTTCAAATCATCGTCGCCGCCGTTGAGAAACCCTTCCAGTGTTCCGCCGGTAAAACGGTTTGCACCATCCATCATGGAGGCGGCACCCGCGCCCAATCCGAGCCACCGTCCCGATTGCCAGTAGACCATATTGTGACGGGAATACCTGCCGTCACGGCAGAATGAGGAGATCTCATACCGCTCATAACCGTTACACCGAATCATTTCAAGCCCCTGTTCCCAGGCCTCCTCCATGGATTCGTCGTCGGGAAGAATATCGGTTCCCCTTTCGAGTCTCTGCGAGAGGGCTGTCCCCTCTTCCACAGTCAGCTGGTACAAGGAAAAATGGGGCGGTTCAAGAGCTAAAAGCTGCTGAAGATCCTGGAGCTGACTCCCTGCCGATTGTCCGGGATAGGCGAAAATATAGTCGGCCGACCATGTCCCACTCCACCCCTTAAGCATTCGGACGGCTTCCAGGGCCTGTTCCCTGCCGGCAAGCCGTCCCATCCGTTTCAGAATATTTTCATCCAGGGACTGAATCCCCATGCTCACTCTGTTAATTCCCAGGGACGCATAGGCTTCCAGAAGTTCAGGTGTCAAAGATTCGGGATTAACTTCTATGGTAGTTTCTCGCCCGTCAGAAAGGGAGAATCCCAGACTTTTCAATAATCTCCCCAGCTCTTCTGCGGGCAGCAGGGACGGAGTCCCTCCCCCGATGTAAAGAGTCGCTATGCCGGATATCTCGAACTCATCCCTTAACACCTTCCATTGGCGGATTAGTTTATCGGTATATGCCCTGTAGAGACTCTCTTCGGGAAGGGGTGCGGCGGAAAGGGCGCAGGAATAAAAATCACAATAGGAGCACCTTTTTCGGCAAAAGGGTATATGAATATAGAGAGACGGATTAATGGATGACACCGAATTGAGAAAGGGGCCAGTAGACGAAAAGAAGTTTTCCCTTGATATTTTCTTCCGGCAGTATTCCCCAGTAATAGGAATCATTGGAATATCTTCTGTTATCTCCCAGAACGAAATATTCCCCGTCATTCAATGTCAGCTCGGGGAGATTTCCATTGAGCGGACCATTATCGCTGGCGAAGCCGTCATTATTGTCGATCCGGACATCGTACTCCCTGTCGGAACACTCGAATTCGGTCAGAAAATAGGGCTCATCCTTCTTCTTGATATGGAGAATCCAATTTTCCATTTTTACCGTATCTCCGGGAACCGCCACAACCCTTTTTATCATATAACGGTTGACCCATCCTTCACGGGGATAAAAAGAGACCTGAAGCTTCTGAAAAGTAAAAAAACCGACAGCCCGGTTCAGTATGTTAACAAGGAAATGTTCCTGCTCATAGAAGGGAGCTTCTATCAGAACCACCTCTCCCCTCTCCATCTCCTTGACTCTGCGAATGGGATGAAAGAGAGAGCATGACCCTTTTTCCAGAACCGGCTCCATGGAAACCGAACCGGCGCGAATGGTCGATATGACAAAGGAAGTAAAGGCTATGAAAATGACTACGCCCAAAAGGACTTTAAGTATTAGGATATTTCTCTTATGGATAGAACTCAATCTGTCCCGGGACGATAACCTGTGCTGTGTCTTGCTGAACGGCATATACTCTCCTGAACATAGGGAGGATAACATAAACATCGAGTGAGAACAACTGAAAATGGACAGGTTCTCTTTTTTTTGATATACTCTTCAGTTATGGCAATTAAATCAAAGAAAAAAGCGGGACATCTGGCAGAAAACAGAAAAGCCCGCTTCAATTACATTATTGAAGAAACACTGGAATGCGGCATCGTTCTCCAGGGGACGGAAGTTAAATCCGTTAAAGCCGGACACATCTCCTTTCCCGACTCCTTTGTCGAAATTTCCAAGGGAGAGATGTTCATCAAAAATCTCCAAATTACCCCCTGGGATTTTGGCAACATATTCAACCATCGAATAGACCGCTATCGCAAATTACTGGCCCATAAAAAGGAAATTGAGAGGTTGGAACGAAAAGTTAATGAACGGGGCTATACCCTAATCCCCTTGAAGTTCTACCTGGTCAACGGAAGGGTTAAAGTGGAAATAGGCCTCTGCAAAGGTAAGAAAGACTTTGACAAGAGAGCCTCCATCAGGGACAGAGATGTTAAACGGGATATGGACAGAGAGGTACGGAGAAAATATCTTTAAAGAGTTTTTCCTGAGCTGTTGACAAAGAATTCATAATATTTTATAGTCTTCAAGCGTAACGGAGGATTAGCTCAGCTGGTTAGAGTACTTGCTTGACATGCAAGGGGTCGATGGTTCGAGTCCATTATCCTCCACTTTTGTAATTCATTACAACGGAAGCAATTAAAGGCATCGTTTCTCATAACGGTGCCTTTATTTTTTACTGAGAATCATTTTCAGATTAGATCAGGTTATAAATAATCAAGCACCGGACTCCTCAGGAGAAATCCCTCGGAATCCGGTGCTCATAATTACGTCTACTTCAGGCTGTTCCGCCTATTTACAGACGCTTACTACCCTTTCAAGCACTTGGCTTCGGTTCAGCGGCTTGACAATATAATTCTTCGCCCCGACCATGAGGGATTTTTTCACAAGATCCTGCTTACCGAGGGCGCTCACCATTATAACTTTGGCATCTTTATCAAATTCTATGATCTTCTCCAAAGCGGTAATACCGTCCATCTTAGGCATGGTAATATCCATGGTGACGAGATCTACATTGGGATAGAGTTCTTTATATTTTTCCACCCCTTCTTCGCCGTCGCCTGCCGTGGCGATTACTTCAAACCCCTCGGAAGTGAGGATCTGATTTATCTGTTTGGTTACAAACATGGAATCATCCACGACCAGAACACGATAAGCTTTTCCGTCGGAATTGACACCTTCCGGGTCTCTTTCGTTCAAAGAAGGAAAATCGCTATTCGTTTTCATATTCCCAAATGCTCCTTTATACCCGCTCTCTTATGGCTACGTTAATTTCCACCAAACCCTGGGGAACGCTCAAAGGAACAATCAGAGCCTCTACATTCATGTCCGACACCTGCATGTTGTCTCCGGTAATAATCGAAGGAGGGGTCAGGTCAAACTTAAAGCCAAGGTCATGAAGCTTCGTAACAGCCTGGCCCGTAACCATATTGGCAAGTTCCGTAATCGTGGCTTTCACAAGTTCGTCCATCTCGGTTAACTTCTCTCCGTTCATGGCGGAAGCAATACCCAGGGCAGACTCCTTTGACATATCAATAAGAACACGGCCCTCAACATCACCAGCTAAACCGACGAGGGCGGCTACGCCCATAACGGGCTGGGATGTTTTTTTTAAGTACAGTTCTTTCCTGACAACTTCTTCCTGAAGAACTTCCTTCATTATACTGAACGCTGCCTCAACAAAAGGATTAATGTATTCAACTCTCATTCGGTTCAACTCCTATCTATATTACTATTATATACAATTTACCGATTCTTACAATTTATTTTTTTATATAGACTCTGATTCCGTCAACCATGGTCTCATCAAAACCCAGATTTTCATCAATCATTTCATTTTTACCAATAAGCAGTATGCCGCCCGGCTTCAGATTTTCCATAATGAGTTTCAATACGTAAGACTGAGACTCCGACGGCAGGAGTGAAAGTATATCTCTCATAACAACCATATCCAGGGCGGGAAGATTAGCTTCATTCACAAGATCGTGATATTCGAAAATAATGGAATTTTTAACGGCGTCATTAAACTGCCATTTCCCCGAAACCGATTCGACCAGCATATCTTTGTAGTATTCAGGAACGAATTCCCGGTCAACATTTAAGGTAGGAGCCGAGGAAATCGCCATAAGATCATTATCATAGGCCAGGATTTTCAGAAGAGTACCGGGAAATGTCTTTTTTATTACGGTGGCTATGGAAAATGATTCCAGACCGTTTCCGCATCCTCCGTTGAGGATATAATAGGTGCTGCCCATGGAAGCGGGAAGAATCTTTTTAAAGGACTGAATATAATCCATGTTCCAGAGATTATCCGTATGGGGAGAATAGAAGGGCTTCACAAAGGCTACGGCATCCTCCTCATTCCTGAACTGGATCTCCTTGCCCTCTCTCTTTCTATCCTGGCTCCACGTCGCATAGCGCTGCTTAACCCAGTCCACATTGATGGAGGTTACAAACATTTTCTTAAAGGTCTTCAACGACTCGGAAATAAACTGAATGTTCAGCTCTTCCTCGGAGGCGTCGGCGGACGGCTCAGCCATAACAGGAACGGCGGGAGCGACCGGCACGGAAACCTGCTCGCTCACCTCCGTCTCTTCGGAATTGAAGATTCTCTCCACATCAAGTATGACATAGAGCTTCTTATCCGATTCGACAATTCCCGAAATATACTTGACGTTAATGTCACCGAAAAGGGGATGGGGGGGCTGAATTGAATCGGAAGGAATGCCCACGACCTTATCTATCGTGTCGACGATGACCGCTATGGTATGATCCTCCAGACGAAGAATGATCATATTTTCCAGATTTTTCTGGTCCATTCCTCTCTGGGATATATTGTGCTGATTAAAGAAGATACGCAGATCAATCACCGAGATAATATCACCCCTGAGATTATACACACCCACGACAAAGGGGGCGGCATTCGGCACGTAGGTGAATTTATTATCCTTGGAGATCTCCTTGACCTTCATTATATCAATGGCATAGTCTCTTCCGGCCAGCGTAAAGGTTACCATACGAAAGTCTACGTTAGCCACGGAGTTTTTTTCTTCCAGTATGTCCTGTTGTTCCATTGCCAAATTATCCATCTAGGTCTCCTCTACTGAAAACTCAAAGCGGTCTGTGTACGATTCTCCTGGGCACGCTTAACGCCTAAGTCCAGAAGCTGGCTTACATCGATGATGAGGGAGACCGTTCCGTCTCCCAGGATGGTGGCCCCGGCGATACCGGGAGAATTGGTATATTTATCCTTGAGAGGCTTGATGACCACATCCTCCTCTCCGATAAGCGAATCGACAACCAGTCCCATCTTCTTATCACCCGAACCGACGATGACGACAAAAAGATGCTCCTTGTCCTGATCGGTATTTATCCTGAAAAGCTTATCAAGCCTTAAGAGAGAAATGACATCATTCCTCACATTGAAAACTTCGTAATTATCAATGATCTTGATATCCTTCGGCTTGATACGGTGACTCTCGATAACCGATGTAATGGGGATGGCATAGATTTCCGTACCGACACGGACCAGGAGTCCCTGAACGATAGCGAGAGTAAGGGGAAGCTTTATGATAAACTTCGTTCCCTTCCCTATCTGGGAATCCACACTGACCGATCCGTTAAGCTTTTCGATCTCTTTCTTAACAACATCAAGCCCCACGCCCCGCCCGGAGACGTTGGTTATTGTTTTCGCCGTGGAAAAGCCCGGTTCGAATATGAGATTGTAGATATCCGCCTCGGTCAGGGATTTGCCCGGATGGATGACGCCCCTCTCGATAGCCTTGGCTTTGATCTTATCCGGGTTGATTCCGGCACCGTCATCGGAAACTTCGATAACGATCATATTGCCTTCGTTGCTGGCTTTCAGAAGAAGTGTTCCCATCTCCTCCTTGCCGGCTTCAACTCTCTCCTGGGGATGCTCGATGCCGTGATCAAGGGAGTTCCTGATACAGTGCATGAGAGGATCCAGAAGCTGTTCCGTAACGGACTTATCGAGTTCCGTATCTTCACCCTCGATAACCAGATCGACATTCTTGTCCAGGGTCTTGCACAAGTCCCTGACAAGTCTCGGGAAGCGGGAGAAAATCTGATTAATCGGAACCATCCGGATTCTGAGAATACCTTCATGCAGATCGCCCGTATTCCTTCCCAGATTGGCGGCGGTGTTTTTGAATGTGCCCAGGGTAAATTTCAATTTTGAATCAAAACTGTCAAAAACGGAGAAAAGATCCTCATACTGGGAAAGCAGCTCGTCTCTCACTTCGGTCGGAGTCGAACCTTTCTGCACTTTTTCCAATATCAGGGGAAGATTCTCGAAAAGGCCTTTCAGCCTCTCCTTATATTCGTTCTCCGCCGATCCCAGTTCGCTGGTTATATCTACAAACTGATTGCTTATCTGGTTAAAGGAGGCTTTATTAATGACCGCTTCCGATACCAGATTCAAAAGGTTATCGATCCGTTTGCTGTCTACCCTCAAAATGGCTGAGTTGGCCTTGGACTTTTTCTTGGGGCTTGCCTTTCTGGCCTGCTCTTTCTGAGCATCCTCGACCTGCTGCTGAATATCCTCTTCAACGGCCGGAACGGCAGCGCGGGTTTCCCTGACGGGAGCGGCTTCTGCTACGACCGGTTTCGGTGCAGGGGCTTTCTGGGGCTCACTGTATACTTTAATATCCTCACCATCGAGATCAGCCACAGCCACGTCTGTCGTTACATCACTGATGGCGGCAAACCGTTTCAACTCCTCTTCCGACGAATCGGTAGCGAGAAAATACTCGACAACGGGCCAGTACTGATCTTCGTACAGTTTTTCAAAATCGGGAACCGTCTTCAGAATAACACCCTTATCTTTCAACCGGGCGTAAACCTGAATACCGCCGACGCTGTTCATCGGATTGGCCTCATCAAAGGATACGGATATCTGAAAAACCTTCTTCTCTCCGGCTGCTTCTTTCATCTCCAGCATTTCATACTCTGAAATGGCCGTTTCCACATCGTTCAGCTCGATTTCGGGGGCAGATACAGCAGGTGCGGCTTTAGCGGCTGGTTTTGCTGACGCGGATCTGCCGCTCTCTTTTTTGAGAAAGGATTCCAGTTTATTTTCCAGCTCACTGATATCTTCGCTGAACAGATTCCCGTCCTGCCGTTCCGTAATCATACTTTTAATTGTATCAATCGAATTAAGCAATACATCAACCACATCACCTGTTATGGCTACTTTATCGCTTCGGATCTCATCGAGTAAATCCTCAACTATGTGGGTAAAACCTGCCAACTCTTCCATTTGTACAGTCGCAGAGGATCCTTTTAACGTATGGGCGGCGCGGAAAATTTCATCAATGGCTTCCTTATCGCCCGGATTATTCTCTATGGCGAGAATATTCTGTTCAAGCAGTTCAATCTGCTGGGTCGCCTCCATGAAGAAATCATTCAGCAACTCTTCGTTATTAGGATCAAAATAATCACTCATATAAGTACCTGCTTTTGGATAGAATTTGCTATTCAACTAATTCTAAACAATTTTCCATCATATTGCATCCTTTTTTTTATAAAAACGATAATTTTACAGAAAAAAAAGATAAAAAAATGCCCCCTTTTCAGGGGGCATTCTAATCCGTAATTAACGGGTTAAGTAGATTTTATTCGGCGGTTTCCTCGTCAGCGGTGGTTGTTACGCCGTCTCCGTCAACATGCATTTTCTGCTGTTCAATGTAACGAAGGACCTGAAGATTTCCCAATCTCTTGATTTCGTTTTTGCGGCGGTCTTCTTCCCTGTCGGCAAGAATGCCCCAAACGGCTTCATCATCGATCTCTTCATCCACGTTCTCGAGGATAGCCAGGTCATAGGCTACAGAAATATCTTTGATGTAAGCAATGAAATCACCGCCTTCCATCATGGCATCTTTATAGAAATTGATGCTCTCGAAGGAAATGGACGGAGCCATTCTGGGATAAAGAGCATGCTTCTTCATTTCTCTGTTTCTTACTTCGGTAATGTAATTGGGGTTCTCCCAAACCAGCTCTTTCCAGCCCTCGAAGTTCAGATAGCCGAAGGGAATATTGATTTCCTCTTCGCTCTCGTTCTTCAGGACAACGGAAATACCCTGATCAAAGTTCATACCCTTAACATTGATGGCAACGCTTTTAATAACGCCGACATTCTTAAGAACACCGTATCCGTTGAACTGATTACCAACGCTGGCTTCAGGATCATTCGGATGAGTTGCATAGGCGGGAATTTCAAAGGGGGGTTTAACAAAACCATAGGAATTGAAACTCTGCTCGGGATAATGAATTCTTACACCCATGACAGTATCACCGGGGAAAGAGATAGCACCTTCCGGTACAGCAACTGCCTTAACATAAGAATAACGATCATTCAAAACAGTCCGGGAAGACGAAGTAAGATCTACTTCCCAGTTCTCTATATAAAGAGAAGAAACCATCCGTGATTTTTCTTCATCAGAATAGCGTGTACCTGCTTCACTACCGTAATCCATTATCGTAGCGGTGTTCTGGCCTGATTCATCTGCTGTAAGCATGGAAAAGTCGATAAGGATATCTTCCTTGGCAAATACAGCAGAAGCCATTAACATAAACACTAATAGGACAACAACAAACCTCTTCATTAATTAGCTCCTTTCTAATTTGACGTAAAAATCTACTAATTCAAATTATACTTACACCAAAAGGTTTGTCAACGAATTATTTTTTTTTTTGCCCTTTTTCAAAAAAACGTGCAAGTCTAGGAAGAAGCCCCGCTAAATACATGAGAGTGAGGGACTTGGCCGTCCACGGTAAATTTCACATCCGCCACATCATGAAAGTTGAACATTAAATTTTTCTTCAGTATTTCAAGCATCTTATCTCCGTCCAGAGGCCGGGGAGTCTCCTCGCCAAGGGAGATTAATTCGATGGACAGGTCTATATAGAGGATATTTTTCCCGCTGTCAAAGATGAGAGAATTGATGACAACCCCCTCGGGGACCGTCTCGTTCAAGTGAAAATCATAGGGTTCAAGCAAAGCTTCCCCCAGGAGCACTTTCATGTTTTCCGACCTGTTATCCCTCACGGGGAGTATATGAAAATCACCGGCCACGTCAACGTAGTCATCCTCAGGAAAAAAGAGGATAACTCTTTTCTTCTCAGGGCCGTGAATGAGAAATATCATAAGTGAAACAAAAAAGACCAAAAACAACAAACCTGCCGTTACCATGGGGGATGTAAGGAATACCTTTATATTTTTCATCACTCTATTTCTCCTTGATGCTGTCCAGAAGCCAGCGGGCGCCCTGTACGGAACCTCTTAATATTGCCTGCCAGAAGTAAAGAGAAAACCGGCTGTCTTTACCTTTGGGAATCTCGTACTCTTTAATGACGGTTTTAGCGGCCTCCGAGAGAGTCCGTCCCTGCCAGTCGGTCAGCTCTTCCGTCAGGAGGGATTTCAAGGGAAGAACACCCTCTATTCCCGTAAAGGGGATATTCAGGAAGTCCGGATCACCCCACTCCTTCTTCATATCTTCAAGGGCCTTTTCTTCGTAGGGAAAAGCGGAAGGAGGGAAATCACCGGTTCCGTTCAGAAAACGGGCCGTGTCTTCATTCCCCGTTTCCAGTCTTATGACAATGGAACGGGCTGCCCTCTCGGCGGCGCCTATGGCTTTGCCCCTGTCCTTTCCGCAGGAAATCACATTGCCTACCTTCTCCACATTATTACGGGGAAAATCGACGGTGTCCCCCTCATCCTTCAGGATAAAGATATCCTTGACAAGCTGCATATTATGGGCGGTTTCCAGATTGTCCAGCGAAGCGATCCTGCCGGGAATGGAAATGAATGCCCGCTCGGCGGAAACCCGGTCTTCTTCTTTTTCTTCAAAGCGGGGTTTCTCCCCGACGCACAGCAGGAGGGCGTTTCTGACGGCGCTTCGACCGGCACTGTACGGATAGGTCCATCCAGACATGAATCCGCCGGAAAGCCGGGCGGCAATCTCACCAATCCAGGCTTTGCCCCGGGAGAACTTAATATCCCCCTTGGCGGCGCCGTTATTGATTCCCAGCGCTTTGATTCCCGCCGTAAAGGTCTCGATAACTGCCGCTTTCATCCCTTCATCCGTTTCGGTGGGCATGGTATGCCCCATTTCGATGAAATAGGGAGGGAAAAAGATATGCCTGTCGGCCATGCCGTAGATTTCCACCTCCCCGTCGCAGACAAGGCTGTCCAGACTGAATTCGGGCCCTTCCAGATACTCTTCCACGATGGCCCTCTGGGTCCGTGAAAAAGCGATGGCCTTTGTCAGACCGTCGATCAGCTCCGCCTCGTTATCCACCCGGCGGACACCGCGGGCGCCCATATTATCAACCGGTTTGACGACCAGGGGAAAATCCAGAGTTTCCAGAGGGGTCAGAGGACCCATTTCGGGAGACATCTCCACGAACCGGGGCGAAGAGACGCCGGCCTCTTCAAACCGCGCCCGCATTCTCACTTTATCGGAGGCGTCAAGGGCGGTCTGATAGCCGATTCCGGGAAGTCCGGTCTTTTCGGCGACCCAGGCCACGGAGGGTGAGAAATCGGTTCCCACCGTCATGACCCCGTCCAATCCGTATTTTTCTTTATAGGCTTGCGCCGCTTCGGCTAGCCCCACCCGATCCTTCAGGTCGATAGGAAGAAAATGGTCACAGAGATTAACGGCGGGGGCATCTTTGTTCCCGTCTACGCAAAAAGTCTTCCAACCCAATTCCCGGGCTATTTCCAGGGCGGGGATCTGCATAATTCCCGCTCCCAATATCATTACATGCTTCATCAAGAAGGCTCCTTACTCGGTCGATTTGACGGCATACACTTCCAGGCTGTCTCCCAATGAGAACAATCGGCTCATCAGCAAAATCACATTATAGGAAAAAGATCCTTTTTTTCCAACCCATCGACCGAACCGTTCAGGATGATGACCCACGCTTTTTATCCGAATATGGGTAAAACCGGATTTTTTCAGAAGGCGCCGGGCGCCCCGCGGCGTATAAATAACGTAGTGATCTCCGGGACTTTTTTCCAGAAAGGCGGCAAGATCCCTCCTGGCGGAGATGCCCGAACCGGAGGGCGTACCGAAAGCAAGGACGCCTCCCGCGCGAAGGGAGAGAGAAAGTTCCGCCAGGAGTTCTTTCTGGTTCTGTATATGCTCTATGACATACCAGAGGGTTGTCACATTCCCGGGCCGGGCCTGTAATTCTTCCGCTACAGCCCTATCCTGCAGGGAGCCCCGAATGACCGGGATGGCCAGGTGTTCTTCAATCCAGGCCGCCCCGTCTTCATTAATCTCCACGCCGCGGCATTGAAAACCCTTTTCCGATGCCGAGGCCAGAAAGGGGCCGAAGGCACAGCCGAGATCGGTAAGGAGAAGCCCCTCAATCTCTTCTTTACACTTCACCGACAGGGAGCGGCAGATCCGCGCGATCCTTCCCGCCCCCATGGTCTTTATGTTCTCAAAATCCTCAAGGTAGGTCTTCCCGTACTGGGCTTTATAGCGGCCGAAAAAATACTCCCGGTCATACTCCTCTTCTTCCCGGTTCCAGTTGACCAGATAATAATTGCCGCATTCTGAGCAACGGTAAAAACTTCTGTTCCCGAAACGGACGAGAACGGGATTGGCTTCGCGGGAGCAGAGAGGGCATTCGGCCCGGGGAGCCGTACCGAGGGAATCAAGCAGATCATACAGAAAGGGAGCCCTGCCCCCGGAGCCGGCGGAGTCAAAGGGACCTCTCTCAATAAGTTCCGCCACTTTCCCGGCGGATTCAGCCCCGACACCGGCAGAAAGAAAGCCGGCACTCCGGGAGAGTTTCTCATGATAGGCTGTGGGATTGAGAAGAATGACACGGCAGCCGGCCTCGCGGGCTTCATAGGATGTCAGTCCGAAGGATGTAATGACAGTTTCATAGCTCTCGTAAAGATCATCGAGCGATTCGGGCGCTTTGTACAGGGTCACCGAGTCGGGAAGGGAGAGATCTCGGCATAGAGGCCCCTGGACGACGCCAATTTTTCTCTTCTCCCCCCCCGGCGACAGAATGCTTTCCAGGGCGGGAGCGGTCAGGCCGGCAGGGTCCTCTCCGCCGAAGGTAATGAGCAGAGAGCCTCCGGTCCGTTTTCTTCCGGTCATATCCCGTGAAATCGACCTGAAAAGAGGATTCGCCGCAGCATTGGCTTTTTCTTTTGAGAGGGAGGGAAAAGTATCTATGAGGAAGGAGGAATATCTTCGCGATTCCCCCCCCTCATCAAGGGAGATGACGGGAGCCAGCTTATCCCACCTGAGCCACTCAGACAACGAAGTCTCCCTATTATCCATGAGGATTCTGTCCGGAACGGGATGGATATCTGCGAAATCGGTATGAATCGTATAATCGGCCAGAGAGGGAAAACGCCTCTTCAGTTCATCGGCTTCATCCGGGGTCGTATCGAGATAAAAACGGCAGGTCTGCCCTTTTCCCCTAAGCTGCCCGGCAAGATAGAGACAGCGCTTTAAATGGCCCGTTCCGTTTTTTTTCTTTACAGAGGGGATAATGAGGGTTGTCAAAGGCTGATATTCCTCCTGAGCCAGTCGACCAGTATATCCACTTCCAGGGGAAAGGCCCCTCCCGTGTCCCTGAGGATTGTCTCTGCCAGAGCCAGATCTTCCGCCGTGTCCACGGAGATTTTTTCCCGGCCGAAGCCGTACTCGCCGCTGATATCGGGCCGGTTGATAACAAAACGATCGGGATGATTATAAAGATAGGGAGCCACATGCTCATGATCAAAGGCTTTATCCGTTTCCTCATCGGCCCTGATCAATGCTTCCGTCCTGAGAATTTCCACTCCCGTTCCCAGGGGCATGCCCACATAGCCGCTGTAATCGGCATTTTTACGCAGATGATCTTCCAGAAGGCGGTTGGCCAGCAGGGCGGAGACAAAGGGATTATCCCCGGTGGCCCGGATAATCTGATCGGCCCCGTAGAATGCGGCTGCCTTGAGAAAACGGGCCAGGACATCCTCCTTGGGACCGGTAAACAACTCGAATCCCTGTCTCTGCGCCAAAGGGGCCAGTTCTTCGGCGGAATCCTCCGTTGTCAGAAGAACCCGGGGAGCAGCCTGAACGGGAAGAAGGGCCTCCATGACTCTTTCAATCAACGGAATCCCCCCCAGCGGTTTCAGGGCTTTCCGGGGAAGACGGGTGGAATCGAGGCGGCACTGGAGAAAAAGAGCCGTCATGGACAATTCCAGTTTTTCAAAAGGGAATGGACATCCCGTTTAAACCGATTTCTGTTCTGTCTGACCCATGTACGGATCTGGCAGAACTCCCTGTAGGTCTCCACCCCGTTTCCCCGGCTCTTGGCAAGCAGTGAAAAGAGACGGTAACCGGGGAGACGTCCGTGTCCGTGTTTAACAACGATGGCCATGGTCTTCATGAAAAAATGCCCGTAATCCCTGTCCGTCGTGATATCCAGGGCGGGGCTTTCTCCCTGATAGGAAATTTTCAGAGCTTCCTGAAAGGGGATGGTATCCCCCCAGAGGGCCACACGGAACCCCAGATCCATCAGCTGCCAGTAGGGATTGCTGATTTTGCTGTCGAAACCGCCCAGGGAGATGAATTTTTCCCTGTGGTAGATGCCGCAGTAATCGGCGGGGAAAAGGGTATGGCACCCTTCCGTATCATTATGAAAAATGACGTCCACATCCCTGAGGCCGTTGCGCACGGGGGCAGAACAGGTGGGAAGGATTTTTTCCTCTTCCGTGAAAACGGGAACGGTACAGAAATTATTCCGTTCATCGATCTTCTCAAATACCCGGGAAGAAACTTTTCCCGAATGAAGGATCATATCGCTCCACAGGACGAAAACGAATTTCCCCGAAGCTTCTTTTATACCTATGTTGATGATATCTCCGGGAGTGACGCCGCCCTTTATCCTCAGGATATGATCCCCCGCCCCGGCCGGGCTGACTCCGTCGGGTTTAACGGAGCTATCACCGTTTTCCACGGAGATGATCTCACGGCAGTTCAGCTTACCCAGTTCACCGAGCAGTTCCTTGCGGAAGGGTTTCCCTCCGCGGGGAAGAAGGAGGATGGAAAAACCCTCCGGTTCCATGGGGCGGCTGGTCTTCTCCGGTCCCCCGATGAGGGTATATTCAATATCGTTTCGTTCAAAAGTTATAGGTGTAGTATTCATCGCAATCGGCACAAAAAGAGGAAAAGGCCCCCTTAAGGTGGTCACCGTAAACACGGCATCCCCTTTCCCATATATCCGAAATCTCCTCAGTCAGGAGATTTCCCAGAGTTTCCTCCCGGTCCAGCCTTTCCTGACAGAGAAGAACCGTACCGTCCATGAGGACATTCATATCCCGTTTGATATGCCAGCAGGGATTTCTGTCCCAGGGCGCCAGTTCCGTAATCTTCCGGGGAGGCAGTTTTGCGCAGAAATGATCGTATTTTTTAATAATCAGCTTACCCGGCTTCTCTTTCCATGCCTGGTAGAAGGCTTCCAGAAAATCCTCGCTCTCACCTATCCGCGTCGTCTGCACATAAAGATTCTCTTCCGATTTCCCGCCCAGATAATCTATAAACCCCAGGGCTTCATCCTGCCCTTCCCCCCTGATCTGCCTGTAAAGCTCCGGATCCAGGGCATCCAGGGTGACAACCCAGTCGATACGGGGACCGAAAGCGTCGAGAAGGGCATCCAGGGAATTCCGGTCCCAGCCCAGACCGTTTGTTTCCATAAGGAGACGGAACCCTTCATGGGAAAGGACATCGCCCATCATGGCATAGATTTCGGGATGCAGGGACGGCTCCCCCCAAAAGGAGAGGGACACAACGCCGTCTCCGGCGAAGAGGGCCGCTTTATCCAGCATGATCTTTAGATCACGACGGGGCATGCTGTCTCCCCGGACGGAAAAATCCGGTTCGGGCAGGTAAAAGGGCTTCTGCTGCGTTCTATCGGTTATCTGAAATTGAAAGAAAGCGGGGAGCGTTCTCAGAAGTTCCTGTTTTCCGTTCAGCCCCTCCGCGATCGCTTCTCCGCCCGTCAGCCCCGCTTCCCGCAGACGATCGAGGAGGAGAAAGTTTCTTTTACTGTCCGCGGCCAGCTCCAGCCGCAAGAGCCGGAAATCCACGGGACTGATCAGGGTTTCCAGATCAAAGGCATTAATGTCCTTCTGTATGAGGGTAAAAAGGGCATCACGGGAAAGGGGGGAATCATCACCCCGTCCAAGCAGGGCAAGCTTCTCCATGGCGCTCTTTTCCAGAATTTCCGGGGTCAATCCCAGAGGCCAGCCGTCGGAGAAGGTATACTGGGACATATATCTGTCATGATGGGTCAGGAGATCATCGGTCAGCTTCCTGTCCAGAAAAGGGGTATCCGACCAGAGGTAGATGATTCTGTCATAATCGGCGAAGATTTCAGAAAAGGCCTCGACCAGAGCGGATTTTTTATCCTCCGTTTCACGGGGGGAAGCGTTCGGGAAGGATGTCACCCCGCCGGGGGCAATCAGCTCCACCACAGGTGTCCCTTCGAATCGGCCCAGATATTCTTCCACCATTTCCAGAGGCGAAGAGCCGTTGGTCATTTTTTCCCGAGCCCATACCTTCTGCTTTATCGAGTTTACGACCAATACGGTTGGCATCAATTATCCCCCTTCCCTCTTCAAAACCGAATTATATCATACTTTTTCGGAATATTCACCGGGGGGATTGAGTTCTTTTGAAATATGAACGAAGATAGTTTCAGAGGATAGAGATGTTAAAAATTGCCGAATACAATGAACTGCAGATACTCACCGTGAAAATCAACGGGTGCTATCTTGACGGAGGAAATGAGACCGTGTTTCTTCCCGCCCTGGAAATGCCCGACGGCGCGGGTCAGGGCGAATACATACAGGTGTATATATATAGAGGGCGGGACGGGATGCTCAAGGCGACCACTGAAGTCGCTCCCGCCGTCATGGGGGGATACGGCTGTTTTCCCGTAAGAAAAAAACAGGATTACGGCGCCTTCCTGAACTGGGGGCTGGGAAGGGACCTGTTTCTTCCCAAACGCTTCTACCGCACCGATTTCAATGAAGGGGACAATGTTGTTGTCAGGCTTATCCCCGATGTGGAAGACAACAGCGTCATCGCCACCGAGAAATTCACAAGAGCCCTGGAAGAGGAGAAGCCCGAAGACCTTGAGGAGAACCAGGAAGTGGACCTCCTTGTCTGGGATATCAATTCCCGGGGAGCCCGGGTCATCGTGGAAGACCGTTTCGGCGGCATGGTCTACAGCAGCGAAACCTTTGAACCCCTCTCCGTGGGTGACCGGAAAAAGGGTTATATCAAAAAAGTCCGGGAGGACGGCAAAATCGATGTGGCCCTGCAGAAACAGGGGTTCCGCGGCGCCGTGGATGATTCCCGCCAGAAACTCCTCTCCGCTCTCAAAGAGAATAACGGCTATCTTCCCGTGGGCGACAAAAGCTCCCCCGATGAGATAAAAAAGCACTTGCAGATGAGTAAAAAGATGTTCAAGAAAACAGCCGGCGTTCTTTACAAAGAGGGCAAGTTGATCATAACCGATCAATCCATCGAGCTGAAGGGCAAATAGTGGATCAAAAAACGCATTTTTACGATCTGACTCCCTATGCGGTCATGGAGGCCCTGGAGGAAGCCGGTCTCAGGCCGGACGGGTCCTCCCTTCAGCTGAACAGCCTTGAAAACCGGGTCTACGACCTGGGGCTGGAGGACGGCCGGCACATGGTGGCGAAATTCTACCGTCCCGGAAGATGGTCCCTTGAACAGATCGAAGAGGAGCACCGCTTTCTCGCCCTGCTGTCGGAGGAGGAAATCCCCGTCTGCGCCCCCATGGAGTTTCCCGGAGGGGGAACCATCCGCAGGAAGGAAGACATCTATTACGCCGTCTGGCCCCGAACGGGAGGCCGGCAGGTCGATGAGTTCTCCCGTGAACAGCTCCTTATGCTGGGGCGCTACCTGGGAAGGATTCATCTGGTCGGGGAGAACTGTCCCTTTGCCTATCGTCCCCGCCTTGACCTTGAAAGAATGATAGAGGAACCCCTCCGAATCATCGGCGGACTGGATCTTGAGCCGTCCCGGAAGAAACGTTTTTCCGAACTGGCCCGGGAGGCCGGAGAGGCTTACCGGGAATTAAGCCGGGGGGTGTCATTAATCTCCCTCCACGGCGACTGCCATACGGGAAACCTCCTGAACGATAGAAACAGGTTTTTCTTCCTGGATTTCGATGACGCCCTCACCGGTCCCGCCGTTCAGGATATATGGATGCTCCTGGGCGGGGACGACTACGCCGGGCGCCTGGAACTGATTCTTGAAGGTTACGAAACATTTTACCCCTTCGACCGGAAGGAACTCAGGCTCATCGAGCCTCTGAGAGCTCTGAGGATGGTCTACTACGCGGGCTGGGTGGCGAAAAGACACGATGATCCGGCCTTCCGCCACGCCTTTCCCCACTGGGGCAGCCGGGATTACTGGGAACAGGAAATTGCCGATCTGGAGAAGCAGATCGGAAGATTCAGGGAAGATCAGACGGGCGGCTCTTATATCTGTGACGGGGAAAAACCAGTGGAAGAGCTGACAAATGCGGATTACTTTTTCGACTGGGAAGAGTGATTACCCTTTCTGGAAGCCGTCCCTTTTCCCGGGGCGGAACTCCTGCCGCCCTTTCCCGTGTAAACGGGGATCAGGTCCTTTCTCTTTAGATCGGTCAGAGCTTCGCGGACCAGTTTTTCATTCTCCCGCTTATTATGCTGTATCAGAGCTCTCTGCTTTTTTCTCTCCCTCTCCTTTCTTTCCACAAAGACAGGCTTGCCCGTTCGGGGATCTATGCCGGAGTAGTAGATGCAGCTGCTGATTGTTCCCGGAGTGGGATAGAAATCCTGTATCTGATCGGGGACGAATCCGGTTTTTCGCAGATCCTCCGCCAGAATGAGGGCATCCTTCAGGGTCGAACCGGGATGGGAGGCGATCAGGTAGGGGATAAGATACTGTTTCTTCCCCAGTTTTTTATTCACCGCGGCGAATTTTTCAGAAAACCCGCGGTAGACTTTGGAAGGCGGTTTCCCCATTATCCGCAATACCCCATCGGAAGTGTGCTCGGGGGCGACCTTCAGCTGGCCTGAAATGTGGTACTGGCTGAGCTCCTCGAGAAAAGTATCATCCCTGTCAAGCATCACATAATCAAAACGTATGCCCGAACGGACAAAAACTTTCTTCACCCCGTCCAGCTTTCGCAGTTTGCGCAGAAGGGCCACATAATCGGAGTGATCGACTTTCAGCTGGGGACAGGGGTCCGGAGCGAGACATGTCCTGTGGGTACAGGGACCGCTCTTCAGCTGTTTGTCACAGGCGGGAAAACGAAAATTGGCCGTGGGACCGCCCACATCGTTAATATACCCTTTAAAGGAGGGATCCTTTACCATGTCCTCCGCCTCATGCACCAGGGATTCGTGGCTGCGGGAGGAGATGATAACGCCCTGGTGAAAGGCGAGAGCGCAGAAGGCGCAGTTGCCGAAACATCCCCTGTTGCTGACAAGGGAGAACCGGACTTCTTTCAATGCGGGGATGCCCCCCTCTTTTTCGTACTTGGGATGATATTCCCTCGTATAGGGCAGGCCGTAAACCCGGTCGAACTCCTCCCTTGATATAGGCCGGGCCGGAGGGTTCTCCACGGCGATCTGACCGCCGGCCTCTTCGACCAGAGCTGTTTTTCTGAAAGGGTTATTATGATCAAGACGGATTTTGAAATTTCCGGCGAAGAGAGACTTATCCCTGGCCATATCCTCAAAGGACGGAAGGGTTACAAATTCCCAGGGGGATTCTTCTTCCGCCTCCTTCCATTTTTTCACCGACCGGCGGTAAAGGGTTCCGGGAATATCGGTTATCCCTTCAACGGGCTTGCCGGAAGCCAGGTCACGGGCCAGGCGCAGGATCGTCTCCTCCCCCATCCCGTAAACAATGATATCGGCCTTACTGTCAATAATCAGAGACTTCCTCAGCTTATCCGTCCAGTAATCGTAATGGCTCAGACGTCTCAGGGAGGCCTCAATTCCTCCCAGGATGACGGGCACGCCCTTATAGGCCGCCCTGGCCCGGGAAGTGTAGATGATGGAGGCCCGGTCCGGTCTTTTTCCTGTTTTCCCGCCGGGGGAATAGGAGTCTTCAGAACGGAGACGCCGGTTGGCCGTATAATGGTTGACCATGGAGTCCATATTCCCCGCCGTTATCAGCCAGGCGATACGGGGCTTTCCCAATCGGGTAAAATCATCCGGTCCGTCTCCCTGCCAATCGGGCTGGTCCAGTATGCCCACCTTGAAACCGTCCGCTTCCAGCACCCGGCCGATCAAAGCCGTCCCGAAGGAGGGATGGTCCACATAGGCATCGCCGGATATGAGGACAAAATCGCACTGGTCCCAACCCCTCTCTTCCATCTCCTCACGGGTTGTGGGAAGGAAGAGGGCCTGATCAGAGTTCTTCGACTTCATCAAGGGCCGCCTGATACTCGAGCATACTCGATTTTAAATGGGTGAAGAACAGAGGGTAGATCACGTTGTAATAATAGTAGGTCTTATACGTGGGAGACCGGTTGTTGGAGAACCACCCTTCCGTCAGTTTCAGCTTTCGTCCCATATACTGGTCATAGCTGATAAAATCCACATAGCAGTTCAGATCGCACTCATCCCTGTATTTCAGGGCATCCTGAAGTTTCCCCAGTATCTCCGCCAGATCATAGAGACTGTACTTTTTCTCAATCGCTTCCGCGGTTTTCTGCTTGGGAGAGTTATTGAATTTACGGAAGATCTTTTCGTATTTGGGAGGCTGGAGAAGCTTGAAGATCTGATCCTTCCGGATTTTTATCTTATACTCAGCAAAGAGAGCTTCCACCTCATCCAGGACGAAGCGGTTGCCCCGGTAATATTTCAGAAGCTCGATAATCCGGTCGACGCCGTACTCCCCCTTCGTCAGCAGCAGACGGATCTGGGTCGTGGTATCTTCGGGCAGCTGGGGATTTACCTGGACGCTGTAGGTTTCATAGCGCGAAACCTTCTTCCCCTGAATATAGATGGTGTGACTTTCAAAGACATCGTCAATGGTCACATTTTTATAGATGCTGTCGTAGAGTTTCGCTTCCCTCTGGAATCGTCTGAAATACTGCTCGAGAGTTCCTGTGGAGTCGAGGATATGATAATAATCGCTGGAGATGCGGAGACCTCCGGACGGGGCGGAACTTTCCATTCTCTTCGCATCGATGACGGGGACGCCGATGACATCCCACTGGCGGGCTCCCTCGGGACCGAAATTACCGATGGTGACTTCGCCTATGGAAGCCCCGATGCGGATCCGTACCTGGAACAGGGCGTTCATGGAGTGGGCCAGCTCCTCGTTATTACGGAGGGCGGAAATGATTTCATAGGCGGCTTTCACCGTCTCCTGCGCCTCGTGGTCATTGATGATCGTTAATATCGTCTCGTTGGCTTTGTTGAACAGATTGCAGACCCTCTGCAGCTCGACGCATGTAAGGAACAGCTCCCGGGCGATGTATTTTCTGACCCCCTCGGGGTTTTTGCCCTTTACGTTCGGATCGATAGGCCCGCCGTAATGAAACATGATGCTGTCGCCCTCAATCTTGTTGAGGTATCCGCCGTGCTTCTTGATCACCCAGTGAAAAGCGGCATACAGGCCGTTGAGAAAAATATGGTTTTCCTTGGAACTAAGGAACTTGGACAGATAAGTGTAATCGGCGATATCGAGAAAAGCGATACCCACAAGAGAATCGGTGGAAGTCTCGGGAATGGCCCCTATTTCCGATATGGCCTGAATCAGCTGAGAAGGCAGGTAATAACTTTCGACAGACCTTCGTAATTTCAGCTCATCCTTATCAGTCAACACAACAATTGCCCCTATTCTCTGTTTTTTTATTACACAAAATTAAGATATTGTCCATACAATATGGCGTAAAAGCTGAGAAGTACATCCAATTCGGAGGCCTCCACCCGTTCATAAAGATTCAGGAACCAGAAGAGGCGGCTGAGATTTTCCTCCTCACCCTGCTCTTCCCTCTTCTCGTACATCGCGGGGCTCAGCTCGAGCACGAGCTGCCTCAGCTCCCGGACAACGCGGTTATAGTCCCGGTTCTTGTAGGATTCCTTAATGGAGGACATCAGATTCTTTTTCAGATGTTTCAGCAGAACGGGGGAGCTTTTCTTGATAAGCCGGGCGATAAGCTTCTCCGCTTCATCGCAGAACCGGGTAAAGGAATCCTCCCAGTCACCCTGCAGAAAGATATAGAACTCTCCGGGATTTCCCAGCATATTGGCCAGGGCGATGGCAAGCTGCTTCCGGAAAACCCGGTTGTTCGATTTTTTCATCAGGTTGAAAATATCTCCCGCCGCTTCCCTCTCCCCCTTTTTGGACAGGGCGACAGCGCCGGAGACTTTCACTTTTTCACTCTTACCCGTACGCACGATGGCCAGGAGTTTCTCAACCGAATCCCGCTCTTCCATATTCCCCAGAGCCTCGGCGCAGACATCCTGCAGTTCCTCCGAAGGATCGGCCAGAGCGCCGATGAGAAAGGGGATAGCCCTTTTGTTCCCCGTCTTACTCAGGGCCAGGGCCGAAACCGTCCTTATGGTGGAATCCCGGTCGATCAGTTCCGCTATCAGGGCGTCCACCGCCTGGGGAGTTCCAATCCGGCCGAGTGTTTTAGCCGCTTCTTCCCTTACGTCCCTGTCCGGGTCATGAAGGCGCTCGATGATTTCCGGTTCCCCCAGGACGCCGGAGGATCCGCTGATTTTCCTGAGACTGCTCTCGACTTTCGCGGGGGTCTTTTTTTCCTTCTGCACGACGGCGATGGAGTTCATGGTCCGGAAGATATTGGGATTCATAACGATCCTGATGATCTTTCTGACAGAGGTTTCCCTTAAATCGAGAAAAGAGTAAAGGAGCAGGCCGAAAAGGGTTAGAAGGGCGGAAATGATGATATTGACGTGTATGCCGTAATGGGGGAATCCCGAACCGGCTGCCGCCAGTTTCTCCATCCTTTCCAGCAGAGTTCCCCCCAGCATGGGACCGACGGCTCCGAAAATACCGAAAAAAGTCCAGTACCAGGCAATATAGGCGGTCTGGTTCTCCTCATCGGCCAGGGAGTAGGTAATCTGCAGAAGCCCGTCGAAAAAGGCGGAACTGACCACTCCCGTCAGAAACGCCACAAGAGGCAGGAAGATGAAATAGTTTTCTCCCGTGGCGAAGAAGAAGATAAGCCAGAAAAGAGGAAAAACCGAACCGATCATTACCGCGCCCTTCTTGCCCAGCCGGTCCATAACCTTTCCCCAGAAAGCCGCCGTCAGCACCCATGTGGACTGGGAAATAACCACATTGATACCTATCCACAGATTGGGAGCTCCCAGGCCTTTCCCCTTTTCCACAAACCAGGGAGCCAGAAAGGGGTTTGTGACATTGATGGCCATGACGGAAAACCCCAGAACAAAGCAGAAATAGAGAAAGTGCCTGTTGCGGAGAGGAGCCGTTACCATGGAAAGGGTGAATTGTTTTTTCTTTTTCACCGGCTGTTCGGGTATGCCCATATGAAGGAGGATATCGGCCATGCCGCAGAGTGTGGCGATGAAATAGACCACGGCATAAACAATAAGCGCCCGGTCGGAAAATATATCCAGAAGCCAGGTGATGGTAAAGAAAAAGATAACATTGGACATCTGGTTGATGGCCGAACGCCTCCCGAAAAAGGAAGCCCTGGAGGCGGGCGGGACCAGACGGCTCATCCAGGTAAACCATCCGGCGGAGCTCGTATTGGCCAGGGCCAGGCTCAGGACGGTGGATACGGCCACCATAATCAGAGCCGTCCTCTCCTCTCCGCCCCGGTAGACAAAAACCGCCGCCAGGGAGATGGCAAAAGCCAGGGCCCTGTGGATGAGCGATGTGGTCAGCCAGAAAGTCTTTATCCGCTTGAACCGGCTGTAGAAAAAGATGGAGGAGAGATGAAAAACGGCGACTATCTGGGTTAAGCCGACGATGAGGCCCAGCTGGGAGGAGGACGCTCCCAGGTGCTCCGTAAGGAAGATGGACCATATCTGCTGGGGATTGGCGACGATAAACCAGATGACTCCGATGAAACCGGCGCTGAAACTGAGCCGGGTAACCCGTTTTAATTCTTCCCCTCTTACAGACAATGTCCTCTCCTTCGGTACAAATATTTAATTAAATAGGATCACAGGCCAGCCTGAGCCAGTTCTCCGCTTCTCCGTCCACCAACCCGGACAGCAGGGTAAATACTCTCTTATGATAATCGTTTATCCAGGAGATTTCATCACCGCTCAGCATATTTCTGTCAATCAGATCCCTGTCGTAGGGACAGAGAGTCAGGGTTTCAAAGCTTAAGAAGCTCCCGAATTCCGATTCGCCCCCCCTGACCGTCAGGATAAGGTTCTCTATGCGGATTCCGTACCGCCCTTCCCGGTAGAGCCCCGGCTCGTTGGACGTGACCATTCCCTCCTGCAGGGGCATATCAATGGGTTTGGTGCTGATGGAATGGGGCCCCTCGTGGACATTAAGGAAAGCCCCTACCCCGTGACCCGTTCCATGACCGAAATCCATAAGGCTGTTCCAGAGAGGCTGACGGGCAAGGATATCCAGCTGATACCCTCTGGTCCCCTCGGGGAACTGGGCTCGGGAGAGAGCGATATGCCCCTTCAGGACCAGGGTGTAGTCGCGTATCTCGTCAAAAGAGGGCTCTCCCAGGGAGACCGTCCTGGTAATATCCGTCGTGGCTCCCTCGTACTGTCCTCCCGAATCAATCAGGTAAAGGCTGCCGGGCAGAAGAGCGGCGGGGGTACCCCCTTCCGGGTCGTAGTGACAGAGGGCTCCGTTGGCGCCGTAGGCCGATATGGGAGAGAAACTCTCCTCGATAAATCCGGGCTGTGCCGCCCGGAATTCACGCAGCTTAACCGCCACATCCCGTTCATCCATGGACTCTTCCGACACGGCTTTTTTCAGCCAGCAGATAAAATTCACCATGGCCGCTCCGTCCTGAATCATCGCTTTGTGAAAGCAATCGATCTCAACGGAATTTTTCCTGGCCTTCATAAGTGTCGTCAGATCCACTCCACCGACTCTTTCCGTTTCCAGGGAAAGGGATCTTTCAATATCCCAGGAATTCTTTTCCTGGCTCAGAAAGATTTTCCCCACGGGGAGGGTACGTAAAAAATCAGCATAGGTTTGATAATCCCTTACATCGATGCCGTCCCGGGAAAGTTCCTCTCCCGTTTCCTTCCGGATGCGGGATCGATCCGTAAAAAGAACAGTCCTTTTTTCATCAATCCAGCAAAAAGCGAGAGCGACAGGATTCATTTTTACATCCATGGCCCTTATATTCAAAAGCCAGGCTATATCGTCCAGGGAGGAAATGAAGGTGCCCAGGCAATCCTGAAGGGAGAGAAGCTCCCTCACCCTTTCGATTTTCTCCTTTCTGTCCACGCCGGCGAGCGACAGGGGCAGGGAATAGAGTTCCGTGGCCGGAGCTGAGGGCCTGTCCTCCCAGAGAGCGGAGGGGAGCGGACCGGCATCGGCAAGGGATATCCCACGCCCCATCAGCCGTTCGCCCCATTCACCGGCCGTTTTCGCCGCCAGAGTCGAACCTTCCACCCCGGCTTTCTCACCTTCCTTCAATTCGGAGGCGATCCAGTCAATAAAGGGTATGGTGCCGGCCATTCCCACTTTAAAGAGCTCTATTCCCGATCCATCCAGCTCTTTCGCCGCCTGTATCCAGTAACGGAAATCCGTCCAGAGTCCCGCCTTTGTCAGGGTGACCACCATCAGGCCGGCGCTTCCGGTAAACCCGGAGAAATAGGCCCTGGTACGCCAGCGGGGAGCGACATACTCGCTCATATGGGGGTCCCCGCCGGTGATGATATAGGCGGACAACCCCTCTTCCTTCATATATTCTCTTATTTTTCGAATTCTTTCTTTTATAATAGACATAATCTGCAATATAAAACGCCTTCGTTGATCTTGCAAGAGGATTACTATATTTTTGACTTATTTACATTCTTGTACATAATATCGATTTTCATATTTTTTCCCGATTATCCCCAGATAAATCACTGTTTTTTGACATTTTCGCTATTGAAAGGTTCAATTCTTAGGTTTATGATGGGGGAACACTTAACAAATTAATATTAAAGGAAGTGCATACATGTCTAAGAAAATGGTTACCATAGACGGCAATACCGCTGCCGCCCACGTTGCCTATGCTTTTAGTGAAGTAGCTGCGATCTTCCCCATTACCCCCTCTTCCCCCATGGGAGAGTATGCTGACTCATGGGCCAGCATCGGTATGGAGAATATGTTCGGAAAGACCGTAGACATCGCTGAGATGCAGTCTGAAGCCGGTGCCGCAGGTGCGGTTCACGGAGCTCTTTCCGGTGGTGCTTTAACTACCACCTTCACAGCTTCTCAGGGTCTTCTTCTGATGATTCCCAATATGTACAAGATTGCCGGTGAGATGCTTCCCACCGTTTTTCACGTATCCGCCCGTTCTCTGGCTGCCCAGTCTCTGGCTATTTTCGGGGACCACAGCGATGTAATGGCCTGCCGCAACACCGGCTACGCCATGACCGCCGCCTCCAGCATCCAGGAGACCATGGATATGGCTCTTGTAGCTCACCTCTCCACTCTTGAATCCCAGATTCCTTTCCTGGCTTTCTTCGACGGTTTCAGAACCTCCCACGAAATCCAGAAAGTGGAAGAGATCTCCTTCGAGGATATGAAGAAACTGATTGTTCCCGAATATATCGAGAGATTCAGAAACAGAGCCATGAAGCCCGAAGCCCCCATCGTCAAAGTTGCCGCTCAGAACCCGGATGTCTACTTCCAGGGTCGTGAAACCTGCAACAAGTACTACGATGCCGTTCCCGCCATTGTTCAGAAATACATGGATCAGGTCGGAGAACTGACCGGTCGTCACTATCATCTGTTCGACTACGTCGGTGATCCCAATGCGGAGAAAGTCATCATTGCCATGGGTTCCGCCTGTGACACGATCGACCTGACGGTAAACCACCTGGTTGCCAAGGGTGAAAAAGTCGGTGTAATCAAAGTCCGTCTCTACAGACCTTTCAGCGCCGATGCCTTTACCGCTCTGGTACCCGCTTCCTGTAAAAAGATCGCCGTCCTCGACAGAACCAAAGAACCCGGTTCTCTCGGTGAGCCCCTCTTCCTGGACGTTGTAGCCGCTCTGGCTGCTCAGGGACGTTCTGACATCAAGATTATCGGCGGCCGCTACGGTCTTTCCTCCAAGGAGTTCACACCCAGCCACGTAAAGGCTGTTTATGATCACCTGGACGGAGCCGCTTTCCACGGTTTTACTGTAGGTATCAACGACGATGTTACCAACCTGTCCATCCCCGTAAAGGAAGCCGTTCACGTAGCTCCGGCCGACGTTGTCAGCTGTATGTTCTGGGGTCTCGGTTCCGACGGTACCGTTGGTGCCAATAAGAACTCCATCAAGATCATCGGTGGAAACACCGACATGAACGCCCAGGCCTACTTCAACTACGACTCCAAGAAGTCCGGCGGTATCACCACTTCTCACCTGAGATTCGGTAAATCCAGCGTTAACATGCCCTGGCTTATCGAGAAGGCTGATTTCGTAGCTTGTCACAACCAGGCTTACCTCGGTCGTTACGATATGCTGGGCCCCCTCAAAGAGGGCGGTACCTTCCTGCTGAACTCCTACATCCCCACCAGTGAAGTATTCGAACACCTGACGGAAGCTGATCAGAAAATCATCATTGACAGAAAGATCAAATTCTACAACATCGACGCTCTGGCCATCGCCGAGAAAGTCGGTCTGGGTAAGAGAATCAACACGGTTATGCAGGCTGCTTTCTTCAAGATCTCCGGCGTTCTTCCCGAAGATGAAGCTATCGGCTACATGAAAGAAGCTGCCAAGAAGTCCTTCATCAAGAAGGGTGAGGACATCGTAAAGCAGAACTGGAACGCTATCGACAGCGCTGCCGCCGGTATCGAGAAAGTGGAAGTTCCCGCTTCTCTCCCCGGAAAATCCATGGTTGCTCCCAAGCTTATTCCCGACGATGCCGACGATTTCGCCAAGAACATCATCGAGAAGTCCATGCTCCTGAAGGGTGATGACATTCCCGTATCACACATGTCTTACGACGGTGTTCTCCCCACGGGTACCAGCAAGCTGGAAAAGCGCGGTGTTGCCCCCCAGGTTCCCCAGTGGGTTTCCGACAACTGTATTCAGTGTAACCAGTGTGTACAGAGCTGTCCCCATGCCGCAATCAGAGCCAAAATGATCGAACCCTCCGAAATGGACAAAGCTCCTGCAACTTTCGGAGCCATCGATTACAAGGCGTCTAAAGACAAGCCCCTCAAATACAAGATCCAGGTTTTCATCGAAGACTGTCAGGGATGTGGTGTTTGTGTAGAGACCTGTCCTTCCAAGACGAAAGCTCTTGTATGGTCCAACCTTGAGGCCGAAAGAGCCGCCGGTCAGAATGCCAACGAAGAGTTTTTCGAAACCCTCCCCTACGGTATTCTTGATGACAAAACCAAGGAAAGCACCGTTAAGGGTATGCAGTTCAAACAGCCCCTCTTCGAGTTCTCCGGAGCTTGTGCCGGTTGTGGTGAAACTCCCTACGTCAAACTGGTTTCCCAGATCTGTGGTGACAGAATGGTAGCCGCCAACGCTACCGGATGTTCTTCCATCTACGGCGGAACCTTCCCCACGATCCCCTACTGCAAAAACAGCGAAGGCCGTGGTCCTGCCTGGGGTAACTCCCTCTTCGAGGACAACGCCGAGTACGGTTTCGGTATGAGACTGGCTGTAGACAGCAACAGAACCCTTCTTAAAAAGAAAGTGGAAGCTGTTCTGGCTGCCGGAACCACTCCCGAACTGACTGCCGCCTTTAAGAAGGGTCTGGAAATCTTTGACAATACCGATCAGGAAGCCAAAGATCATCAGCTCAAGATTGCCGGACTTCTTCCCGCCGCCGTTAGCGCCGCTTCCGGTGAAACGAAAGAAGCTCTGGACAAGATTGTCGAGCTGAAAGACTACTTTGTCGATAAGTCCGTCTGGATCATCGGTGGTGACGGTTGGGCATACGACATCGGATACGGCGGTGTTGACCACGTAGTAGCTATGAACAAGAATGTTAACATTCTGGTTGTAGATACCGAGGTTTACTCCAACACCGGTGGACAGGCTTCCAAAGCGACTCCCATTGCGGCTGTTGCCAAGTTTGCCAACTCCGGTATGAAGCTGACCAAGAAGAAAATGGGCTTTATGTGTATGAGCTACGGCTATGTATACGTAGGTTCCATCGCCATGGGTGCCAACAGACAGCAGGCTCAGGCCGTTCTCCAGGAAGCTGAAGCTTACGACGGACCTTCCATCGTATTTGCCTACGCTCCCTGTATCAACCACGGAATCAACATGATGAAGTCCCAGGTTGAAGAGAAGAGAGCTGTAGAAGCCGGTTACTGGCCCCTCTACCGTTTCGACCCGACCAAACCGGAAGGCGAGAAATTCAAGTGGGAATGCAAAGATCCCACCGGCGACTTCCAGGAGTTCATCAGAAGCGAGAGACGGTATACCGCTCTGCAGAAGACGAACCCCGCTGAAGCGGAAAGTCTGTTCAAGGCAGCCGAAGAGGATGCCGCCAAGCAGATGGCCTTCTACAAGAAGATCGGCGAAATTATGTAAGCTGACGGGCTTTTCCTGGTATCATTCGGGATTAGCCTCGGCGGCGTAAGCTGCTGAGTTTATATAGAAGAAGGGTCTGCTCCTCAGGGAGCGGGCCCTTTTTTTTTAACCGTTACGAAATTAACCTGGCCGACCACTATAAATTCGGTTTTGGTTCTGGTAATGCATTCCTTGTTCTGATATCTTTTCTCTATGAATTCTGACTACTTACAAAACGAATCGGGCTATCGAACGGGCTTTATCTTTCTTTCACCATCAGAGGGGATTATTCATAAGGAGACTTTGGGTATTCAGGAATGGATAAGCCCTGTGGTCGATTCGGAATTTCCCCTCCATGAATGCACCGTAAGCTGGAATATTACCGGAGGCCATAACGGCTGGTCTGAAATATACCTGAGAGGGGCGAAGGGCGAGGGAGAATGGACGCTCTGGTATCCGCTGGCTTTCTGGTCCCCTACCGGATCCTATGTCGGACGTTTTTCCTTTACCGGAATGGAAGATGAAAAAGGCCGGGTAAAACCTGACTATCTTGTATTCAGGGAACCGGTTGATAAACTGCAGCTGAAAATCAGACGGGGCTCCATGAAGGCTGGCGGTATCCCGTCTTTCAGGGGGGCATATCTAAGCTGGAGCACAGAACGTCCCGTATCATCGGACAATCTATCTCCTGTGGAGTACAAGCTCATCGATATTGAAGGCGTGCCTTCTCACTCGCAGATGGTCTATCCCGACGGAGGTAATGTTTGGTGCAGTCCCACCTGCCTTTCCATGATTGTAAAATATTACCGGAATTCCCAAGCCTCACCGGAAGCCTGCGTCAGGGAAGCGGTGTCCGGATGCTGGGACCCGATTGAACAATGCCACGGGAATTGGAACTTTAACACTGCCTGGACATCCAGCCTGGGCTACCGTTCCTATATCAAGCGATTTACGCGCCTTAATCAGCTGGAGGACCTTCTTTCGCGAAAGGTCCCCGTACCTCTTAGCATCTCCTTTGACAATAACACGAAGAGACGATTAGATAACGCTCCCATTGAAAGAACGAACGGCCATATCATATTATTGAAAGGTTTTGACGGAAAAGGCGGGGCCTTAGTCTTTGATCCGGCGGCTAGGTCAGATGCGGATGTGCCCGTCATCTATTCCTGCGCTCAGCTTGAAGCCCGCTGGCTCGAAGCCTCGGGAGGCTCCGCCTATATTATATTACCCGAAGGATTTTCACAGGAGTGTAACAAGCCGCCCCTATGAAAATTTCAGTCTCTCCGCCTCGACCATCCGATCGCATTCTTCGTTATACTGATTTCCCGCGTGACCTTTCACCCAGTTCCAGGAAGGCTTGATTTCGTCATCAAGCCCCTTCAGTTCCTGCCAGTATTCCTTGTTTTTGACCGGCTGTTTCGCTGCGGTGACCCAGCCCTTCTTAATCCATCCGGCAACCCACTGGGTAATTCCCTTCTGCACATACTGGGAATCGGTATGTATCTCGATGCCCTTACGATCCATATTATTGGCCAGAATAAATTTAAGAGCCTGAATAACGGCCGTCAATTCCATCTTGTTATTTGTGGTGGATTCGTCTCCGCCCGAGAGGCGGTACTCCTTCTCTTCGGTAAGGATGACTGCCGCCCATCCACCCGGCCCGGGATTACCGGTACAACCGCCGTCTGTGTAGATTATCGTCTTGTTCATGGGGGGGATTATAGACTATAATCGCTTCATGAATCAATTGAAGCTTATTTTTCTCACCACCTTTTTTTCCCTATTCTTTATGTTTTCCCTTTCTGCTCAGTGGGATCAGGAATTGATACCCCTTGATGATGAAGTCTACGAATTAACTGAAATGATATACGGAGAAGCCGGACTTGTTATTCCCAATCTGGCGAAACCCTGGAGCCGAAACGAGTTGAACTATATTATAGAGCGTCTCCCCATGGGAAAACTCTCGCCCCTTTCACGAACGACCCTGGAAACAATCCGCTCTCTGAACAAGCCGGAATCCTCTTCCGATAAGGAGAACCTATCCTATCGGATCAAACCGAATTTCGCCCTGGAATATTTTGATCATTGGGAATATCTCTCCATGGGCGATGTTCCCGACGCCTACCCTGCCGATTATACGGCCGAAGAAAGGCATAGTTTTCTTGAAATACCCTTTCAGCTCAGCTGTTTTGATACTCTGTATCTGGAGAGCCGTTTCAATTTTCGGGAATCTCCCGTCGTAGATCTGGAAAAGAGCGAATCAAATTATTTAAACCTGCCCACTGAAGCTTATGATACGGACTTTATGTTTCCCCAAAGAGCCTATATCAATGCCGGAGGAGAACAGTGGGATATATCACTGGGCCGCTTTTCCGAAAACTGGGGCAATGGCCGCACGGGGAATATGTATCTGTCCGACAACAGTGAATACATAGATCATTTACGGGCCAAGGGTTACTGGGATAAATTCTCCTTTACCTATATCTTCGCCTCCCTGGAACCCCGGGTGGATGATCTGACGGGAGACTATGACAAGGACAACTGGTCGGCCAGTAAATCCATGGTGGGACACCGCTTTGAATTCACCCCCTTTTCCAACTTTCGAATTTCCTTTATCGAAGGGCTGATTATGGGAGGGGAAGATTTTCAGGTAACCCTTTATCATCTTAATCCCATGATGCTCTACCATAACTGGTTCACCGGCGGTTACGGGAACTCCTACCATAGCCTTGAAGCCGATGTCACCATACCCCATTTCCGCTTTTACGCCCAGGCCGGTCTGGACCAGTACCAGTCATCCGCCGAATCGGCCGAGTTTCCCGATGGAGCGAATGAGCCCTCCGCCTTCGGATGGCAGCTAGGATATGAGTCGACCCATTCCGGTGAAAAAGGTTATTTCAGAAGCGGATTTGAATTCGTCTATACCATGCCTTATCTTTATACTTACAGTGGTTATTTCACCAGACCGACAAACGGACAGTTTATTTCAGCCGATACCAGTTATATCCTGGAAACTCCCCTGGGGTATTTTGAGGGGCCGGACAGCATTGTGTTTTCTCTTTACGGACAGTATGAAGTCCCCCGGGACTGGTCTCTCAAAGGAGAGATACGCTATTCCATCAACGGGGCCAACACGATAAAGACGTCCTACCCCTTCGGATCGGACGCTACGGACGAACTGGATTACACCACACCCACCGGCGTGACGGAGAGAGAATGGAAGTTTGCCCTTGACGGGGAGAAAAGACTGAATGAGAATCTACTGGCCGGAGCCGGACTGACCCTGCTCCTGAGGGATAACCCGGAAGATCTGCTGATTGACACGACGGGTGATGTAACAACTATTGATCCTGACTCAGGTGAGCCATTAACTACATATAAACGCTACACGGGTACGCTTAACAGCCTGGAATGGAACTGTTATATATCCTACGAGTATTAGGAGTCCTATGAAAAACATGATAACCCAAATCCGTCTTCTCATTCTGTTTTCGACCCTTTTGTATGGCGGTTGTACGACGGCATTAACCGATACTGCCATCGCTCGGAATAGACTCTCTTTTTCAAAAATGGATTTGCCGGCTTTCTCAAAGGAGAAAACAATATCTCTCTCCCGGGAGATGTATACTTCCGATAATACCGCTTATCTTCAATCAGTCCTTGATTCCGATGCCGAGCTGATTATTATCCCTTCGTCTCCCGGTCCCTGGTATACGGGGCCTCTTTTTGTAAACAGGGATAACCTGACGATATGGTTTGAGCCGGAAGCCCGCCTGGAAGCAAAGGAAGGTCTCTTCGAGAACACAGGAGACTGCCTGATCACCATCACCGAAAGAAACCAGATCTCTCTCATCGGGCCCGGAGGAAATACCGGTTTATATATGAGAAAGCAAGACTACCAGAGTTCATCCTATAAACAGGGAGAATGGCGGCATTGCCTCTCCCTCAGGAGTACGGAGGATATTTTAGTACAGGGTCTTGTCCTGGCGGAATCGGGGGGGGACGGCATCTATATCGGACAATCCAAAAGGGAAGGAGCGAACAATTATTGCTTGAACACCACGATTCGTGACTGCCGCATTCTCAATAATCACCGTCAGGGGATCAGTGTTATATCGGCGGAAAACCTCCTCCTGGAAAATACTCTCTGCTGGGGGACGAGCGGAACTCTCCCCAAGGCGGGAATCGATTTTGAGCCGAACCGGTCTACCGAGCGCTTTGTCAATTGCCGTGTGGTTAACTGCCGCTTTGAGGAGAATGCCGGACCGGGCATTCATATTTACCTGAAGAAACTAGACGATACATCAGTTCCTGTGGATATAACGTTAGAGGGTAATTACTGCCGGGGGAACCTTCTGGGAATCGGAATCAATCTGACTCAGCTGCAGAATAATCCCCCCGGGAAAGTAACTCTAATCAATAATGATTTCGGGAAAAGTCCCTTTAACAAGATTCCCCGGAACAGATCTATTGAGGTAATAGAGATAAAACAGCAAGATTCATAACTGTCAGAAAAAATAGAAAAATCAGGTATTTATAGAAAAACGAAATTATCTGAAAACCACTCCACGATTTTTTTCACACGCTTCCGAAAGAAACCTTGGATATTGACGGATATCCCGAATATTCTCTCCTGTTCCGGAGGATCGCTGACAAGTACAGCCGTATAAATATAAAGTCCTTCATTACAAGGGATTAAAGCATAGGCCATAATATTCTCGTCCGGTTTGGCAACAGTGAAAAAAGCCATGACCGTTAGATTTGTTCTATTGGTCGTAGTAAGCAAAGTTCCCTCATCATAGAGCTCACAATGATAATCGAAATAATTCCCCCCGAAATTGACATCCTTCTGATAGATAACAAGATCGGTGACACCTGGTACAGATTCAAATTCGAAATCATCCGTTTTTTTCTTACTCCCTTCTTCCCGGGCCGTAAAAGAATCTTCGATTAAAGTCAATTCTTTCTTACGTGATGAGGAATAGTAACGAAGTCCCTTCTGATCCGATACGTTGAGAAATTTATTCGTTACCTGTCTAATAAAATCAGGATGAGACGAGATCCCTTCATCCATAGGGACAAGCATGACCATCTCGACCGTCATTTTAGGATTCAGTTCTCGATAGATTTCATCAATCTTACTTCCCAGAAAATGATCCGGAAGCCAGAGAAGCCCCTCCTCCCGGGTCGATTCTCTATGGCAGTCTCCCTGCTCTTCCAGCTTATCCAGGGAAGCCTGATCAAGAGCTTCGGCCAAAGTGGAAAAATCCGGCAGAGCATATAGGGAAAAACTCATGGCCATGATAATAAACAGGATAAATTTTTTCATTTGACAACATCCTCCTCAAGAAGATCTAAGGTATTTAGATAGCGACTAATAACGATTTTCTCATCAAATCTCTCTTCTGCCAATTTCCTTGATTCCCGGGACATTTTCTCTCTCTCTTCCGATTCAAGGGAGATAAAACTTCTCAGAGCCTTTTCCAGGCTCTCTATGGATTTCGGTTCCACCAGATAACCGTTCACTCCCTCGACCACGGTCTCCCGGCATCCGGGTGAATCGGCCGTTATCAGGGGGCGGCCCATAGCCATCCCTTCGAGAAGAGAACGGGGTGTCCCTTCCCTGTAATAGGAGGGAAGCACCACACAGTCAGCCTTCCCGAGTAACTCGGGAACGTTGTCGGACCAGGGGATCCACTCAACCGTCCCGTCCTTTACCCAATGGTCAATTTCATCCTGGGTTACAGAGGTCCTATTACCCGGATCGGGTTTTCCCAGAAGCTGAAAGGTTATAAGGGGATAATCTTTTCTGATACTCCGGGCTGCGGCGACATACTGGCAAACTCCCTTTTCCTTAAGAAGCCGGGCTGACATGATAAAGACGAGTCTGTCCTTAGCCCCCGGGAGAGCGGTATAGGGGAAAAGCTCGATATCAACACCGGAACCGGGGAGAAGAGCCGTTTTTTCGGCGGGGACAAGCCGGGCCGCTTTGAACATATCCCAGTCATCGGGGTTTTGAAAGAAAATCCTATCCGCCTTTCCTTGGCTGAAGCGGTAAAGATTTTCCAGAATAAAACGGACCGGCCCCTTTTTGGCAAAAACGATTCCCAATCCGGCTATGTTATTAATAACTCCTATTTTTTTCTTCTTAGAAAGGGACGCGGCCGCAAGAGTACCCCATATGTTGGGCTTCGTGGTAAAGTGCAGTACATAATCGACATTCTCCTGCCGATAGATCTCCTGCAGCGCCTCTTTAAGCCTTAACTCTCCCAGCGGATTGATCCCCTTTCTGGATACCACAACGGGAATATGACGGACAGGAAGTTTTCCGGTATATTCATCGGCCGGAGAGACGGCGATAACGTCATATCCCTTTCCCTGCAGGGCGATCATGAGATTCCTTCGGAAATTATACAAACTCCAGCCGGTATTGCTGACTAGGGCAATTTTTCTGTTCAATAGGGCCTCTTATTTTTCAATTCGTTTATCAATCATATCGGCAATCATGCCCATGACTAATATTTGAACACTTGTAACAAAGAGAATTGTCACCGTATCGACGGGAGTTTCACTAAAAAGATACCCCATCTTTCCCACGACATAAAAAATCACAGCTAGAAGGAACATGAACAGACTCATGGGAACAAATACTTTCAGCGGATTGAAATAGAGAACCGTTCTGATAATAAGAGTTATAAAATTCAGAGTATCCCTGATAGGTTTGATCTTGGATTTACCTTCTCTCTTAAGATAATCAATAGGGATGTATTTTACTCGATAATTGTTCGTCATCATGGCAAGGGTAATCGTCGTGGTGAAGCTGAAACCGTCGCAGATGATGGGAAAGAATTTCATGGCGAGATCTTTCCTGAAGATTCTCAGACCCGAATTCAGATCCTCGATTTTATCATCCACGAGATAATTAGCCAGTGACGTGATAAACCATTTTGCCGGTTTCGTTAGGGTGGGCAGTTTCTTGAACGATCGTTTTCCCACGACCATGTCATAACCCGCTTCATACTCTCCGAAAAGATCGGGAATGCGGTTATTGGGATAGGTGGCATCCGCATCGGTAATGCAGATATTGTCATACCGCGAAGAGCGGATACCGGTTTTAAGAGAAGCGCCGTAGCCCTTATTCACTTCGTGGGAGACGACTCTGAGGGTTTCTCCGTACTGGGGATTCTCCTTCAGGAAGCCTTCCAGTACTTCCAGAGAACCATCTTTGGAACCGTCATTAACGGTAATAATCTCATACTCGAGCTCGGAAGTATCCATTATATCTTTTACTTCCCTTACCGTATCGATAATAGCGTTCTTCTCGTTATATACGGGAATGATGATGGATAATTTTTTTTCTACTTTACTCATTTATCTGTCCTTCTCTTTATCATAGAAGACCCAACGGTCAAAAACAAAATATTTTACTATCATAAGAACACCCGTCACCATAAAGATGGAGATCTGGTATGACCAGGGGGCGATGTGATTCAGTCCCAGAACCATAAAATAATCGGCTCCATTAAAAAAAGCCACAAACAGGACATAGCGGAAAAACCTTTCTGCCAGACGTCCCTTGACTCTGAACGTAACGAATACATTATAACAGAAATTATAACATATAACTATAGCGAGGGTGATACCGTAGGCGGCGGCAAAGGGTAAAACCATTTTCTCGGAAAGCAGCCAGGAAAGAGAGGCCTTGAGAAGATAACTTACTCCGCCGCCGGCTATGAAAAGAGCAAATTTCCGTGAAAAAAGACGAATGAAAAGATTTTTGGCCGTGGTTGATATCATACTATTCATTCACCAGTTCAAAGGGTTCACGGAAAAATGTCATGATGGAATCAGATGAATCCGGAGTAGCGCCTCCATAATCAAGCCACCTGTACTCCAGCCCGTCATCCGTTTTTTCTGAATAATCCGGATACATCCCTACTCCCTTGGGAAGTTTCAGGTACAAACGGTTAACCGTATCAATACTTTTTCTGCTGTTTCGCTTCTCTCTGATATTTTCCGGGCCTATCAGCCACGATCTCAGAAGGACATGATTATCGGTAGCTTCGTTAATTTCCCGTTCCCATGATCCCATTTTCGCCAGCATATGTTCCTGCGGTTTAAAGGGATTATGAAGATATTCCGAAGCGGCTTTCGGGAGAACAGGCAGGAAAAGAGAAAGAACGACGAGGAGCATGAGCAGAGCAGTAAAGATTAAGACGGAGCTGTAGTTTACGGCCCACGAGGGGAGTCCCCGTCTTCTCAGAGGATTAATTCCCACGAGAACCCTGCTGACAAGGAGAGCCAGCAAGGGCAGTATGGAGGAAAAATATCGGGGATGATAGTTCTCAAAGGATTTTACCGGATGTATTGAAGTAACCCCGAAGGTTATGAAAATCACAAAAAAGGCGATGATCAATAATATGATCTTAACAGCTTTCTTCGATTCGGGATCTTTTTTCAGAAGATAGGCCGATGAAGCCAAGCCTCCCCAGAACAGAAACTGCCAGTAAAAGGGGAAATGATGCAGATTATACCGTTTATACAGACCCCAGAAAGTACCGTCCCCATGCACTCCGCTGATCTCCATAGTGCTGTTACCAAGGTGGGTATGAACAATGATTCCCAGCCGTCCCAAAGGTTCCCCGAGAAGAAGAAAATACGCGAGGTGTTCTACAGAGTAAAGACCCGCCAGGATAACACCGTAAATCAAAAACGGCTTAAATCCTTTATATCTGATAATCAGAATGAGCCAGGGGAAAAGGAAATAAAGATTCGTGATCTTTGTGAGGTAGGATATAAACATGAATAGAATGGAAAGAAGAAACCAGAGGGGCCCCCTGCCCGCTTCCTTTGCATTTTGCGGATTAAGATACATCATCAGGAAAAGAAGGCTTAGAAGGATATAATTCATGGAGAATACACCGAGAAAAAGCTGGCTTCCCATTCTGATCATATAGGGGAAGAACTGGATAATGACAAGAGAGAGAAAAGCCGATTGTCTATCAAAAAAACGCTTGCCGGTCCAGAATACGGTATAGTTCAGCAAAACGCACATCAGAACGGAAGGAAGATAGATAACCCATGGCCTCAACCCAAAAATCAGCTGTACGAGAACCGTGGGAAGGATTATGCCCCATCGGACGGAACGGTGAAAATACAGCTCGTAGGGATATCCCTGAAGGATGGATTTTCCGTAATACCAGTAGTCAATATTATCACCGCCAACATTGACCTCCATAAGAGTCAGATATCGTAGAATGAGAGTACCTAAAGCCATTAAAGCAAGAATTTTGCCGTCAATTCTCCGCTCATGGTCTTTTTCAAGTGTATCCAAGAGATTTCTCCTTATTTTCTGTTGTTCTCTATGGCGTCCCGATAATTTTTTTCGGCCAGACCGGCTTGAACGGACCGATCAAATTTCTCGGCGATTCGTCGGCAGGCCGCCTTAACAACCTCCCGAATAGAGTCGTTGTAATGATCTAACACATACCCTACCTTCTCTGCCATGAGCTCAGAACTGCCCGTTTTAACGATAAAACCGGATCTTTCATCCTCTATCAGATCGGATATTCCCGAATGGTTAAAGGCGACGACAGGACAACCGGAAGCCATGGCCTCTTTCAGCACATTCGGGATTCCTTCGATATCGCCCGATTCGGAGACGATGCTCGTGCCAAGCAGGACATGGGATTCTCCCATGATGTGCGCCGTTTCCTCAGGCGTTTTCCAGCCCGCGAAATCAATGTAATCCAGAATACCCTTTTCCCGGGCCATATGGGAGAGAGTCTCTCGGAGAGGACCGTCACCAACGATTCTTAACCTTATCGCAGGATATCTTTCCCTTAGCAGCGAGACAACATCCAGCGCATATTGAAAACCTTTTTTTTCAACGAGCCGACCGACACAGAGCAAATTGATACAGTCATTGATCGACCGGGCCCTGAAGGGAAAGGCGTTCATATCAATGGCGGAATAATACACCCGGATTTTCTCGTCCGGAAAACCCAGGTTCTTGAGAATGGGAAGGAAGGCGGACGTAACCGGTAAAAACAAGTCTCCCTTCTCTTTTAATATACGATAAATGCGGGGATATTTTTTCAAATGGGAACTTATATCGGAACCTCGAAATGAAGTTGCGGCGACTCCCATTTCCCTATTAAAACTCTTCAAGAGCAACGCGAGATTCCCCAGGGGGCCGAACTGACCATGGATGACATCAAAGGACTTACCTCGCAAAGCATCGGCTGCCATAATGCTCCGGAGGACAGAATAGTCTCCGGTTTTTATGAGAAAGCCGATGGTCTTCCAGAATCGCCCCGGCTGAAGAAAAAAAGCTTTAGAAAGAGAGAAGATAATTCTTGAGAAAACGATCTTACGGTTCCCCAAGCCGAAGTATATAATCTTAACGGGTGTCTTAACCGGAACAGAGGAATCGGCCTTTTTCCCGTTTTTTGCCAGAACCGTGACGTCATGCCCCTTTTCTGCCAACCCTTCCACATGATTTCGTATAAATGTCTGGGATCGGCTCGGGTAGGTATTAGTCAATATTAGGATCTTCATTCTTTTGTATCATTCTCCATGGCCAGGCGGCGAAAATCCAGATCATGTTCCAGTAAGTCATCGTAAGTTCCCTGATTAAGGATCCGACCGTCTTTCAAGAGAATAATTCTATCACAATCTTTCACAGTTGATAAACGATGGGCGACGATTATTATCGTTTTTTCACCGGAAAGACGATCAATGGAATCCATAATGGCTTTCTCGGTTAAATTATCCATAGCGCTCGTCGCCTCGTCAAAAATGAGAACGTCCGGATTATGATAAAGAGCTCGGGCTATGACGATTCTCTGAGCCTGTCCTCCTGAAAGACGGACGCCCCTTTCCCCGACTTCGGTTTGATAGCCGTCAGGCAGAGACATAATCGTATTGTGGATTTCTGCCGCCTGAGCACATTTCATCAACTGCTCTTCATCAATCCCTGCTGAGTTAATACCAAAGGCGATATTCTCGGCAATGGTTCCATCGAGTAAATACACATCCTGAGAAACCAGCCCCAAATTATGACGCCAGCCAGAGACACAATCCTGATGAATAATGGTATCATCAATTTTAAGATATCCCTTCTGGGGAAACAGTAAGCCGATTATAAGATTCAGAAGAGTTGTCTTTCCCGATCCGGAAAACCCGACGATTCCCAGCTTTTCCTTACTTTTAATTGTTAAGTTAAAGTCATGAAATATCTGTTTATCCTTTTCGGGAAAGGCATAGTTGATATTTCTCAATTCAAGAGTATTCACCAGGGGGATCCTGTTATTGACAGCGGGAAGCTGATCTTCTGCCACTAGTTCCTTACGCAAATTCTTCAGCGATTCAACTCCCGAAACAACGGCGTTCAAGGATCGGGAGATTTGCTGAAGAGAGGGAAGAAGTCTGTATCCGGCAAAAGCATAGAGGGTGATCGTTGGCAGATGCTCTATCAGTTTGCTGTCATGGGATTTGATCATAATCAACAGCAACCCGAACAGACAAAAAACAACCGTCTCCACCGTATAACGGGGCAGAACGGTATAGGCGTCCTGACGAACCGTATTACGGGCAATACGTCGGGCATTATCAATAAAACGATTTAAATAAAAACGCTCCTTATCCCTGACCTTGACTTCCTTGATACCGGAAAACATATTGTTGAGAAGAATGAAACGGTCCTTGTTCAGATCAAATCTTTTCTTCCCCAGAAATTTCAGTCTGTTCTTAAATACAAGATAAAGAATGTAGTATAGTCCGCCCAGAAAACTGAAGATAATTATCGCCATAAGCCAATTTTGAATACCCAATACAATAAGCAGTCCCAGTGTGAGAAATAGATTGGAGAAAATAATCAAAATACTATTAATGACTTTCTGCGAAATTTGCTGAACTTCATCTATGATGAGACGGGGAAAATCGGAAGTGTTACGATTTAAAAACCAGACATAATCCTTAGCCAGATAGTTATTTACCAATTTGGTGCTGAATGATTTATTCAATCTTGTATAGAATATTGACCTGCTTAAGTAGGTTAAGAAGCTGAATGCATTCTTCACAACGGTCAGAACGATAAATCCGATTCCCATAAAATAGAATAATTCTTTTCCAGAGAAACCGGTAATCTGTGAAATGATTCTAATTGATGTTGAAGAGGTGTTACTTTCATTGACGGCCAGTGATAATAAGGGAGAGACGGCCCCTACGCCCAGCATTTCAAAAACCGAATTTATTATCATTATCAAAATGAGAAGCTGAAAGCCCCTCCGCTGTTTGTTTGTAAAAAGAGAATTTATAATCCCAAACTGATTAAATAATTTCTGTGTTTTCCCCATATGACGCTTGATAGGAATCTCCTTGTTACCCAATATATTAACTCCCTTGTGACAAGTCAATTCTTATTAGATTAACGTTACATAAACTCCATCCAGGTTCTGTACAAGGAGCCTTTATCATGATATTTTCTAGCTATGAATAAACCAAAGATCGGTATATTTACACGCCCGATAGATCAGGGATACAGCGGCAGCGGACATCATCTTCTAGAAATGGTGACCCATGTTCTCAAACAGAATGAAGGACAATTCGAGATTAAACTCCTCCATTATGAGAAAAATGATCGGCCCATCTATAAGGAAGCGGAAGAGATCATTCTACCCCGGAATCCTCTCAAGGCTTCGGCTATCCTAAAGAAGTATAATTTTGATCTACTCCATTACAGTCCCCTAACCCCCTATGCTCCCATTTGGGGCTTATCCTGTAAAAAAGTGGGAACTGTCCATGGCGCAGAGCCTGATCTTTTACCACATCTGTATCCCTTTAAGGCAAAGTTTCATTCCCGTGTGACAAAACCCTGGCTGTGCCGGAGAATGGATCATATCATCACGGTTTCTGAAACGAGCCGGGATTATTTTTCTCATAACTACCGTGTTCCGAAGGAACGTTTCTCCGTCTGCTATAATGCGGTGAATCCGAACTATCACATTATTGAAAAAGAAAACTGTACCGTGAAAGAGAAAATGAATACGGGGGCCCATTTTATTCTTCATATAAGCAATTATTCGGAACGGAAAAACCCCTGGACGATGATTGAGGCTTTCTCCAAGCTTCTCAAACAGGACCGGTTTACAGAGTATAAACTGGTACTGGCCGGGAACCGCTGGGGCAATGAGGAGACAAAGGGCTACGCAGACAAACTGGGAATTAAAGATAAAGTGATATTTCCCGGATTTATATCAGAACAGGATGCGGTGGAACTATTTAATACGGCCGATCTTTTCCTTTTTCCCTCACTGGCCGAAGGATACGGGATGCCCAATGTGGAAGCCATGGCCTGCGGCTGCCCGGTTATAACCAGTGATGTCTTTGCCCTGCCGGAAATTGTGGGTGATGCGGCTCTGGTGGTGAAAGATCCTAAGGATACGGAGGAGCTCACTAAGCTGATGTCAGGCGTTTTATCAAACAGCAATCTCAGAGATGACCTGATTGCGAAGGGACTGAAGAGGGCGCAAAGCTTTTCCTGGGTGAAAAGTGCGGATACGCTACTAGGGGTTTACGGGGATTTGCTGGGGGGAAATTGAGGACGGGTAATTTTTCACCCCCAACTTTACCTATTCGTCATCAAGAACATCACGTATGGCTTCAAGGTATCCCGGGCCATATTTTCTATCTGGCTCTAAATAGTTACCTTCAGCCCATTCGTTCCAGGATTTGATAAATACAATTCGATGTTTTTCGCCCTTCTTCATGATTTTGCTAACCATATTAGAAAAATAAGCTTTAAAGTACTCTGGTCGTGAATCCTCAAGTATCAATGCTTTCCTCCCCGAACGGGCAGAATGATCCCAATTTGGGTAAACACTAGGATAACAATATTCAAGAGAGTCTTCAGGACCTTCAAAATAACGAACCGCCTTTTTATAGGGGATTCTTTTTAGTAAATGCAACTTTCGTATTACTCTTTTATGTGTCTTCCGAAAACCAGCATCATAAGCATTGAAGAGACGGTTAATATTAACAGCATTGAATCCCTGCTCGTGTAATTCAGAAATTTGACTTGAACGATCTGTTTGACCAATAAAAAAAATTCCCTTTAATCCATTTTCTAGTGCGAGCCGGTTCCACAGATCAATGAATACCTTTGAATCAGGTAGCTCGTTAGGTTGGAATAATAAAAAAACGGGTTTATCATCTACTCTAAAATATCGAGGGTCCTTAAAGGCCTTGAGAACTGATTTAAAATGATTTATATAATCCTCTTCCCCTGGGTACTTTTGCTCGATAAGAAGGTTACGCTCATTATCACAACCATAGTCAAATCCTTTCCAGGAAGCATTCGCCCATCCCAGAAGAAAGGGAAAGTCAGGTTTTCCAGATTCAAGAACCTCTTGAAACGGTCTTTCGAGAATTCTTTTGCCATCTCCAAACCAGTAATGCCAATAGCAAAAGGCAGTGATCCCATATTGTTTTGCCATTTCAGCCTGAGCCATACGGCTTTCCGGCACACGTAAATCATAAAACCCAAGACTTGATGGGAGCTTTGGTTGATAATGGCCTCGATAAAGAGGTTTTGCCTTGGTGACGTTTGTCCATTCAGTAAATCCTGGCTCCCACCATTCATCGTTTTCAGGTACAGGATGGAATTGAGGTAGATAGAATGCAATAACTTTAACTTTAGGGTTCATGAAGTTTATGATAAGAAAAGATTTATTTTATGTCAAATGTATTTATGAAAAAATGGATTTTCTCTATAAGAGAATCTATTTTGAAATGTGATAATCAGTCTTTATTATTTTAATAATAAGTTCCTTTACATTACATAATACATCATCCTTGCTAAGCCCAGAGCTATTCAAGTAATACAGTTTTCTGTAAAGTCGATTATCTTTCAAAATAACAGCCCCAGCTTTTTTGAACTTTCCAAGAGCGGCAACCCTTTCATCACTATCGATTCTCTCTATTCGACTTTGAGTTCCCGCTCTCATATTCATCCGATTCAAAGATTCTTCAAGTGAAATATCAATTTGGATAACCGCGTCATTTATATTCGAACACATAAGTGAATCAATGCAAATATCCTGAAGGTTACTCATACCAGAACTATATAACAAAGAGATGAAAGCTTGTACCTTTCCCTGGTCAAATAGAACAACAGTGTTCTGATACCTAGATAATCTATAACGTCGGTATAAGGCAAAAACATAGACTAGATTTAATAATTGAGAAATAATATTTTTATTACTCGTTTGACAGGATGTTATTACTACTTTGCATATACGCAGGAAAAATAAAGGATGAATACATAAAAAGAATGAGGACACTTTTACCTTATGCATGATCCGATGGATCTTACTCATATTACTGGTATGATATATCCAATTTATAACTTCATACCCCTGAGAACGAAGCCAAGGTTCTAATTCCCTGCATAACGTACTCTTTCCCGATCCGGGCAAACCGGTAAACTCAATAATCATCTATTCGCCTATAATCTCATTCATGATAGCTTCAAATCGATCATCAAGAGAATCCATCTGCATTCTATAAGCAGAGAAAGCATTTTCAACAATCTCCAGCCTCTCTTTGTCATGGTTTAAATAGTAGTGAGCTTTGTCTGTCAAATCACTGCAGTCCCACTTAAAAGGGACATAGGTTTCTTCTGGCTTAAAGACATCAGGCCATGTTTCGATATGTGACATATCCGGTTTTAGAAGTAGAGAGCGATTATATACAGCTTCAAAATCTCGTTTACACAATTCACCCCAGCCGAAAGGACTAAGAATAATCTTGGACTTATTTATTTCCTTATTAAACTGATGCTGTGAAACTCGTCCATAAAGAAAATCGGGATTATCCTTGATGATCTCTACGATCATTTTTCTCTGATGGTGGATGGATTTCGGAGCGGGAAATCCCATTCTGGCGTTAACTGCCATGGGCTTGGGATCTTCCGGCCGGGCAGCTCCTTTCCAGAAATCCCTATGGTAGAATATTTTTGCCAGCTTAACATGAAATATCCTTGCCAGGGCTACTCCCGCCCTCTGAGCATAACGGGCATTGGGAAAATCGGCTACACCAATGTTCCATGAAAGCCTTAGCTTTTGCAAATCCTCATCACTTTCGGGTAACTGGCGTTCTCTCGGATTATCATCAATAACACCGTAATTATCATGATAATATTGAGAGAAAAGTTCGTCTCCGTAATATACCTTTTTGTGCAGTGACCGATCCTTAAAAAGAGATTTATTATAGAACAGATCAACATAGGGTAAGACTTCTGGTCTTATGATAGAACCGCCGGCGTTACCATTGAAAAAAGCAATTCGTCGATATTTCTTCCGTACCGCTTTGAGAAAATCGAAATCCACTTTATCTGGCTTGAGAAACCATCGCAGCATGATGAGAGTGTCGTTCTTATCCTTATTCAGTACATAATCGGGATCGCTTGTATAGACGAATTGCTTTTTTCGATGTTTTGAATAAAGAAAAGGTTTTAAGGTGTGGTATACGGAGATACGATCGTATATGGATAGAACAGTTATTTTATTCATTTACTATTCCTCATTAATTCTAACTATCCTTTTTTAATAATACATTATTCTTAATAAATCTCTTCAATTTTAATAAAGGTTTTCTGATACAATAGTATTTCGTTATAGTAAAATACCTAGCAATAAAACTTCTCATAATAATTTTATTATCAACCGGAAAAATTATATCTTCATATTTTTCTTTATTATTTACAATGTATTCTGGGAGATATTTTCTATTCACGGAAACTGGTAAAAACCTATTTTTTGTTGGCCGTGTTAAATCATATCCTTTCAACATCATCTTTTTTATATATTCTTCTGAATTATAATTTGCATTATTAAATTCTTGATGGGAAAAAGAAGATAACTTTTCCTTGATTTTTTCCATTCCTCCAAGATAGGTAAAATGCCATCCGCCATCTGGGAGAACAGGAAGATTCTCAAGAAAACGAATCTTTGTTGGGGTTGTATTCTCATTTAGATAATCAATCATATTCTCAGAATATTCATATTTATATTCCTCTGCCATATTATTAATTATAACTTTATATTTCATTATATTTGCTAAATCCCAATATTTCCCAGTAACAGCTTTATAATTTAAAAAAAAAGAATAAAAATCCTGTTTTATTTTATATATTCCTTCGCCATTGAATTTTTTAATTATCTTAGGATTAACAATTTCATCCAAATCAGAAATAATGATAATGTCTTCAGGATCACAGTTTTTTAATCCTTTTAGGATTTCATTTCTTTGAAAATTTTCAAAAGTCCATGATGTTTTATACTCTGGATATTCATGGATCTCAATATATATAATTTTATCAAGAAAACGACTAAATCTTTTTCGATTATCCTTAAAATGAAGCGGTTTACCCTTGTTCGAATGAGTCTTATCAGCTTCCACTAACACAAAATAATCAACATAAGGATCTAATATATTTAATCTAATTTCCAAAAGATCCAGTTCATTAAAAAATGTAAAGCAATCGTAAATCATATATCTTCCTTTTGAAATCCAACTATTGAACTGAAAATATTCATGACCTTTTCTGGAGAAAATCTTTCTGAATAACAATCCAAATCCATATCTATATATTTTTTTTTATCAAATGTTAAAATTTTTCGCACCAATGTTTTATATGATGAATAAGTTAATGCTTTTTTACCTAAAAAATTTAGATGGGCGGTTGCATAAATATGTTTTTTATTTCTCAGGTAGCGACCGAAAGTATTTATTTTAAATTTGAAATTGTGCATCCAATTGGGTTTCCAAGTAATTATAGGTTTATTCTTAACAGAAAACTCAGCAATTGATAAACCAAATGTTTCTCCATCGCTTCGAGCATGTATCATAGCATCGCAAGAATTAATAAACCTTTCTTTATACTTAATATCTGTATTTTTTGGTAAAAAAATTATTCTTCGATCATCAGCAAAAGACTGGAAATTTAAAAAAACGAAATATATATCTTCTCTTTTGTTTATAATTTCTTTTATAGCTCTATGAACAAAGGGTATATCAAATTGGGTCTTCCCTCCATACCCACCAAATACTGTGGCATCTTGAGGAATCCCTAATTCCATTCTGAGCGTTCCTTCTTCGCCCATACTCTTTTTAACAATATGTGGTAAAACAGGATAAGAAGTTCTGTAAAAACGATTTAAAAAAGATGAAATAGGAACATAGTAATCACCATATTTTGACCTTGTATCAAATACACAATGAAGAAAGGATGGAATGTTCTTCGTGAGTAACGGTTCTTTCACACCAGATATTATTTGATAAATCAATTCTATATCATTTACCTCTATGAAAGTTTCAATTTCTTTTATTGAGCTATATAATAGCACAGTAAATTCTTTTTCAAATTTAGCAAGTACTATTGGATCAACTATATTACCCACTGGGGCCGCAATAAAAGATATTCCGTTCAAATAATTCTGATTCCCTAATGCATAATCATAAAGTGCAATTTCCGTACCCCTTTCTGAAATTTGGTTACTATGAAAAAGTATATTCATTTTTGTATTCCTATTAGTTTTTTTTCGCCATAATCAGTAATGCCTCTTCCCACATGCCAGACCAATCAAAGTGAAATTGAGCCTGTCTTTCTGCACATAGCTCTCTCACATGATTGTAGTACTCCCGGGATTTATACATTTTCTCCAGGGTAGCTGCTAGTTCAACAGAATCCTGGACTGGAAAGAGCAGTTCATCCTTTTCCAGCATATCCGGAATACCTCCGGCCCTGCTACCTATAACAGGAATTCCCGAGTGAAGCGCTTCCAACACGGTATCGGGGTAACTGTCAAATATGGAAGGGACCACCATTAGGTCAGATTCTCTTAGATAATCAAAGGGATTTGAGACACGACCTTGAAATCTGATTCTCTCTTCCATCTTTTGTTCTCGAATATAACCTAGATAAATTTCTTTTTTCCCCGGCCCCAGGACATCCAGCTCTATATCTTTGATACCCCTTTCGTTAAGACGTCCCAGTGCTTTAAGAAGATAAATAATCCCCTTTCTTTCACCTAACGCTCCCAGAAACACGATTTTCTTCAGAAATTTACTCTCATTACAGTTCTCCCATTCCTTTTTAAAACGGGGTAGACCAATATTTCCTCTGATTATGACAGACTTTTCGACAGCCTTTGGATTTCTTTTACAGAAGTCATCCCTGTCATAGGGACTCTGAAATACTATGGAATCTGCGTTAGCGGTAATTCTCTTTTCATACCAGAAATGGACAAGCAGCCTATATAGCGTTCTTAGTTTTAATCGATTTGGAGAAGATTCCTTTAGCGCAATTAATAAAGACCTAACGACATTATTTCGGTGAGCGTAAAGCAGGGGTATCCCATATTTCTTTCGTAACCAGGCTGCCGTTTTAAGATGTGTCTCCCCATGAATCATAATCACTTCATTTCTGCTTATTTCCCCAAGCACAGATGGAGGGAGATTTTTCACAGCTTTGGCAAAACGGAAAGATTTAGGGTATTTATCTTCATGTTTATAGGAACATTTTACTTTTATAACCTTAGCATTTGTAATTTCATAGTTCAATTCCTCACTAATAATACCGGTTACTTCGTTTCCACGAGCCGCCAGATCATCCATGAGTTCGAGATAACGGCGTTGACCGCCGGTTCTTACTTCGTTATTTAAAAAGGGACATAGGATTTTCACTTGTCACAATACTCTGCTTTAGATTTTTTTATTCTCTTATACATCTTAGAATTATAGGGAATGAGAATATTTAATACCAGTTCTATAATTCTCAATCTCAAGCTGTGGGATTTTAACTTCCATTTTGGTTTGGGAAGCTTTCCCGCACAATTGGGATAATCAAGCTTTAGAAAAAACAGAATATCAGGGTTCACTGTATACTGTTTTGATTCTATATTTTGAGAAAAGGTATTAATTAATGCTCTCCCTCGGGTATCATTACCCCAAGTCGCAGCAAAATGATGACATAAGCATGTATTTACTGAATAACTTGATATAATTTTATCAGGACCTCTATATGCTGATCTAGTAGTGACGGGTGAAAAATAATCCTGTGGATAAATTTTAATCCCGTTATCAATGACAGGTTCCTGGATTCCCCGGAAGCGACCTTTCTTTGCTTTCGTAGGGATACCGGAAGTTTCCTTTTCAATAAAGAAGAGCGACATTAGTTGTGGCATGGGAAATTTTTTAATGATGTGACTTAAAGGGCCGGAAAAGGACTTTTCATATAAATCCATCATGAAGTCAAGAATTTCATGACTATCAGAGCCACCCAATCCCATAGAATGGGCAGTTAGAAAACCGTTAAACCTGCTTTCAATACCAATGAACAAATCATATTCATCGGATTTTTCAGCCTCTTCAAAAAGATTTCGAAATACGGATCCCTTCAAGATTTCAATATCCGCATCGAGATAAACACCCCCGTATTGTTTTAGTAACCAACAGCGAAAATAATCACTTAAAAAAGCATGATTTTTCTCTCGGGCCATTTTTACCGTAAATGGATTCAAATCCAGGGGAAGATTATCCTTATTCCATTCCATTATGGTAAAATCTGGTAACTCCCTTTTCCAGCTCTCCAGAAAAGGAAGAAAAGGATCCTCCCCATCATCAAAATTGAAGAAAATACGATGAAGTATCTTTCCCATTGCTACACGAACTTTCTAAAATAACTGATGGTTTCTTTCAAACCATCCTCTAAAGAAACCTTAGGCTCCCATTGAAGTTTCTCTTTTGCCAGTGTGATATCGGGTTTTCTCTTTTTTGGATCATCCTGAGGCAGCGGCTGAAAAATGATCTTTGAATGACCGCCAACAATTTTTAGCACTAACTCAGCTAGCTCCAACATGGTAAACTCACCGGGATTACCAATATTAACTGGCCCCAGAAAATCTTTCTCTGAATTCATCATTCGCATCATACCATCAATAAGATCGTCAACATAACAAAACGAACGAGTCTGTAGTCCATCACCGAATATAGTAATATCATTGCCACGTAAGGCCTGCATAATGAAATTACTAACCACCCTTCCATCATTGGGATGCATTCTCGGTCCGTATGTATTAAAAATACGAATAACTTTTATTTCTAGCCCATTTTGCCTATGATAATCAAAGAAAAGAGTTTCGGCACATCTTTTTCCCTCGTCATAGCAGGAACGTATCCCTATGGTATTCACATTGCCCCAATAAGATTCCACCTGAGGGTGAATAGCGGGATCTCCATAAACTTCACTTGTGGAAGCCTGAAGGATTCTTGCGCTCGTTCTCTTTGCTAGTCCCAGCATATTAATGGCACCGTGAACGCTTGTCTTGGTCGTCTGAACCGGATCATATTGGTAATGGGGGGGACTGGCGGGGCAGGCTAAATTAAATATACGATCTACTTCAATATAATAGGGAAAAGTGACATCGTGCCTGACAACTTCAAAATAAGGACTATCCATCAAATGGGCAATATTCTCTTTCTGACCCGTAAAAAAATTATCAAGGCAAATAACATCGTTGCCCTCATTCAGTAATTTCTCACAAAGATGGCTTCCGAGGAAGCCGGCGCCTCCGGTTACTAATACTCTCGTTCGCAATGAGTAGACTTTACGTAGATTCTCCATTAGCACACTCCCTTTATTTTTCTGACCATATGTTTATATTCTCTCTTATCCATCAGTCTGTATTCTTTATGCTTACTGGCTGTTTTAGATTTGAAAAGAATTATATTCACGAACTGCTTCATAATACGATATACACTAAATATAAAATGCGAAATCATTATACCAGATCGGCCGAAATATTTATACAAATAATAGTACTTACTTTGAAATACTGTAGGCTTTGAATCTTTGAGAAACTCAAGAGAAGCCCCTTTTACATGCATAATAGTCACCTGAGGAAGAGAATAAATAGTAAAACCTTTCTTTTTGACGCAATAGGATAAATCTGCTTCTTCGTAGTACATAAAATACGCGGGATCAAATCCCTTTACATCAAGAAACATCTCTTTGGAAATAAAGAGATCGGCTCCGGTTATATACCCCACGGGCATAACCTGTCCCCTATGATTATATTCCCAGCTGCAGCCGTATTTCAGTCTGAATAACCAGGGGAAAAAGCGAAAGAGATCATCCCAGGGACCGGGAAGGAAAGGATTAAAACTATGAACAGGATGACCATTTAAATCGGTTAAATTCCCCCCGCATATGCCTGCATCGGGATTATTTTTCAGGAATTCTTCTAGTAAATAAACTGCATTGTTAAGTAAACGAGTATCACTATTGAGAAAGAATAAATAATCTCCCGATGCTTTCTCCACTGCCAGATTATTGGCTTTCCCAAAACCAAGATTTTCCTGAATAGAGATAAGAATAACATGGGGAAATTTTTCCCTTACCATTGCTACCGAATTATCTGAAGAAGCATTATCGACAACGAGAATTTCAAATGTGATCTTCTTTGTATGTTCATAAACCGAGGTAAGACAATCCTTGAGTAATTGACAGGTATTATAATTAACGATAATTATTGAAACCATTAACCGTTCTTCCAATCAACCACAGGCGATAACCATTTTATCTCGGCATGAGTCGAATGGGCGGGAACCGCAGAGAGCAATGTTCTCTGCCCTCTTTTTAATAACCAGTTTTTGAAAACGATTAGAAATTCCCTTCTCCGCCCCATGGTTAGTAAAATCAAGGCTGATTTTAACTCATTCTGAGTAAGTTCCATGAAAGCATGAAAATCATCGGGGATCCTGCCGTTCATATACTTCATCCAAACAGGATAATCTCTTTTAAGGGTAGAAACTTTAACTGCAAATGTCATCGTTGTCGAATCGACCGTTCTCCAATGACTTCCCTGAGTCACGAAAAGGGTTACCGGTTTAAGTCTTTTATGATTAAATCGATTGCCCCCATCATGATTTATTATATATTTGTCTGGATGGTCATATAATGTCACATAATCCCCAATCTCCAGAGCTTCATTTATAAGTACACGGCTGCCATCAAGATGAACATAATCATCTTCAAGAAGGTAAACACAATCATCAGATTTATGACTACCAATTATCTTATCAACCATAAAAATAAAGGAACCGCAATTTCCCAAGGACGTCTCTTCATAGGGGATTTTGTGTTCTTTTAAATAATCGATAGTTTCCGGGTTACAATTATCTGCGATAACCCAAAAGTTCTCCTTGCCGAATTCTTTAATGGCATTCTCCATGCAGTAGAATTTATCAGCATAGTTTAATTTTTCCTTGGGATTTCCCTTATCGGATATACGGTAATATACAATTAACGACTTCATTTTTTTAACCCCATTATTTTCATTATTTTCCGTTTAATTCTTACATGCAAAGGCCATCGGGGTTTTTGTTTAAAACGGCTCCCCCCCATGGCAAGCCAACGCTCATAATTGGCATCAAACTGATCATTTTGCAATCCATTCCAAAACTTGGTTCTTCCCCAGGCGTGGAGGATTTTTGCCTCATCTGCATGGGGAGTTAACAGAGGATGGCTGCAATAGGGGTCAGACTCTATTACTTCTGTATCAATATGAAATTCTTGTAAAGCCAAATCGAATATACCTTGCTCGGGATATTTCAGAAGAGACGCTAATTCCTTTGTCTTTTGATAGCACCAATTATATATATTCATATAATCGGGAAGACTGTCATGAAGAATCATTAAAGCCGCACTGATACCAGCTTTCTCCATATCGTAATCTTTAACAGGCTCATGAAATTGATCCTTCACAATTCCTTCTTTTGAAAACATAGCTTTAAAAGATATTTTTTCATCAAGCAATTCAGAGATATCATCCCGCAGAACAATATCATAATCCGTATATATAACTTGATGGTAATCATTTAATAATTTAAACACTTCAAATTTGGCATAGACCATCTTTGTAAAATAATTCAAAGTACCATCATGAAATAATCTGGCATCCAAAGGAAAATCATATTTGATAAATCTCGTTTGATAAATATTACTTAGTTTTAATTTATCCTTCTTCCCAATTCCATCATGAATAATAACAAATTCATCAAACGTAAACCTGGAATACTTTACAACATCCATCATAACGGAAGCAATAGCAAAAGAAATGTCTTTCGTTCCGCAGAAAACTATGGCTCTATTTTTTTTTATATAACTCATTTCCTACCCTTAATCCTCAGATTTTTCCATTTCCGATTCATCATATCCAGCAAGTCTCTGAAAATCTTTATTTGAGTTAATCAATTCTTCGTAAGATCCGGTATTATCCACCAATCCATCTTTGAGGATAATTATATTGTCGGCATTTCTTAATGTATTTATTCTATGAGCAATAATAACAATTGTACGCTTGTTACTAATATCCTCTATCGCTTTCATTATTTGCTTTTCCGTATTGGCATCCAGAGAACTGGTTGCTTCATCAAAGACAAGGATTTCCGCACCTCTGTATAGAGCTCGGGCAATTCCCAATCGCTGTCTCTGTCCTCCGCTCAGTTGAATACCAGCTTCGCCAATTATAGTATTTACTCCATCGGGCATTTTTTCAACATGTTCCCAAAGGGCAGACATTTTCAAAACTTGAATAACCCTATCTCTATCAATTTCCTCGTCTTCGATGCCAAAAGCAATATTTTTCTCAATTGTATTATCAATTAGAAAGATATCCTGGGGTACATAACCAATTAATCGCTGGAGAGAACCGATTTTATCCCATTCCCAGTCCTCTCCATCAATAACTAGTTGACCAGAGGTTGGTTTCAATAGTCCAAGGAAAATATTGACAAGTGTCGTTTTCCCCGTTCCTGTGGTTCCCACAATCCCCAATGTTTTATTCTTGGTAAGCTCCATATCCACCCCTTTAAGAACAGGATGGCTCGCTTTATATTCAAATTGTATATCTTTTAATAAGATTTTCTCTGAAAATTTCAATTCCGGTAATTGCTCAGTTTTATGCTTTAATACCCTATCCGTGGTTAAATACTTTGCAGCAATTAAATCCTCTTCCACATGACTAAGTGCACCAACCCCCCCTTGAAAGGCTGTGAAAAGCCGGTATAATTCGGATAACTTTGGCATTATTTTATATCCCGCGATAGCAACAAAACTCAATTTAGTGATTATTGATACAAAATCATCACCCTGCTTAACATACATTAATAATATAAATAAAGTAAGCGTCGCAAATAAAATACCTTCCATACTATAACGGGGAGCAATAATAATGACTCTCTTGACTCTCCGGTTCTTCATTCCCCTTTCTAGATTCTTTCTATATTGTTTAACAAAAGCTGGAGCAAGATGAGAAAGAATAATATCTTTTATTCCATGAAAGCATTCACTTAATATGACGAAATTCTTCCCGTCAGTTTTTGCCACTTCATAGGAAGCCCGGATATTTTTCTTTCTAAAATATAGAAAAAAGAATAAATAAATGGATGAAAAACCTAAATTAAGAACAATTCCCAAAAGTGGATCAATAACGATTATACCTACTAGAAAAATTAAAATAAGGAAAATACGGCCAATTCCATTGAGTATCGAAAAGACCATCTCACTTATGACGATATCCAATTGATGAAAATTATTTATTAATTTATTACTATTACGATTAACATGAAAAAGATAATCCTTTTGCAAATAATATCGAATCATTCGCAAAGACAAAGATCTTTTTAGTTTTAAAGAAATATCGGTATTGATATATTCCCTCAGCATAATAATCAGATTAGAAAATATAATTAATGCGGCGGTTAATATTCCCCAAAAAATGATAAATTGATTTTCCGTTTGAAAATTTAAGGAATGATAAATCCAGGATGAATACTTATTACTCTGAATCATTTCCGGATTACCAATAAATGATAAAAATGGAGCAAGTGCGGAAAATCCCAAGACTTCAATAAATGAGACAAAAATGACAAATATCTGAAAAACCGACAGACGTCTTATTTCTTTTTCTGTAAATATTCTAAAAACTCTTTTTAATAAACCCATATAACACTCGTACTTTATTTTTTTTCTATTCCCGGTTCCCCGATATACATATATTCCCAGCCCTCTTCTGCCATCATTCCCGGATCATACTGGTTTCTGCCGTCAACAATCACTTTATTTTTCAACAGCTTTCCCATCTCGTAAAAATCGGGAGACCGAAATTCCTTCCACTCCGTCAGCAGGATCATGGCCTCAGCCCCCTTCAAAGCATCGTACTTACTGTCACAATATTCAATACCCTTCACGTCCTTCAGATAATATCCTTCGGACTGTTCCCGTCCTTCCGGATCGTAGGCCTGTACTCTGGCCCCCCGGGAAGTCAACTCCTTCACAAGAGTGATGGAAGGAGCTTCCCGCATGTCGTCCGTATTGGGCTTGAATGTCAGTCCCCATAACCCGAAAGTCATGCCGTTCAAATCTTCCCCGAAGCGCTTTACAATTTTGGAAGGGACGAGCTTTTTCTGTTCATGGTTCACCTGATCCACCGCTTCCAGCAGCCGACTGGTATAACCGAAATCCCGGCTGGTCTTGATCAGGGCGTTTACATCCTTGGGAAAACAGGACCCGCCGTAACCGGCTCCGGGATAGATAAAGGAGTAACCGATACGGCTGTCAGAACCGATACCCAGTCTTACTTTATTGGCATCGGCGCCCACTCGTTCGCAGATATTGGCGATCTCATTGATAAAGCTGATTTTCGTTGCCAGCATGCAGTTGGCGGCGTATTTGGTCATCTCCGCCGACCGTATATCCATGGAGATCACCCGGTCGTGATTGAACGTAAAGGTCCCGTAAAGGGCATGCATTTTCTTCAGGGCCTCTTCGGAATCGGAACCGAGAACAACGCGGTCGGGATACATAAAGTCACGGACAGCGTTTCCCTCTTTCAGGAATTCCGGATTGGATACGACATGAAAGGGAATATCCGCTCCCCTCTTATTCAGTTCGGCCTCAATGGTTTCCCTTACTTTATCAGCCGTTCCCACGGGAACGGTGGACTTGTCCACGACAATCAGCTCTTTTTCCATGGCCTGTCCGATCTCGGAAGCCACTCCCAGAACATAAGTTAAATCGGCGCTGCCGTCATCTCCCATAGGGGTACCCACGGCGATAAAAACAATCTCCACACTCTGGATAGCCTCTTTAAGACTGGTAGAAAATTGCAAATCCCCGTGTTTATAGGTACGAAGCACCATCTCTTCCAGTCCGGGCTCGTAGATAGGGATAGCACCTTTTTTGAGTTTCTTGATTTTCTTTTCATCCACGTCAACGCAGGTCACACGGTTTCCCACTTCGGCAAAACAGGCACCCGAGACTAATCCAACATAACCGGTTCCGATAACGGCAATATTCATCGGCTGATTTCTCCTTTGATTTCCAATTCGTCCAGGAAAATATAGGGGACGGCGATCTCCCCAGCTGATTTTCTATTGGCTTTTTCCGAGTAAACGACGAAAAAACCATCCTTTAACTCATCTCTGATGTAAGTTATTCGATAATGATGACAAGCCCATTCCAGGATAAAGTCAAGATCGCTTTTCCCTATAAGAGAAACCCCTTTATACCCCTCTCTAGAGGCATTTCCGACAAGGTTTTCTATGGCCTGACGATAATAGACGACATTTTTTATTGTTCTTTTCATATACTTCTGAGTCCGCCGATTGAGTTCCTGTCGGCCTTCGGAAGTAAGAATGTATTTAATATTACGGGAATTTACCTTCTCCATCATCAGAAGCCCCTTATCGGCCATTCTTTTGAGAAGGCCGTTTGTCATTCCCAAAGAGAGTCCGGCAATCTCAGCCAGTTCACGCTGTCGGATCGGTTCCTTGTTCTGAGAAAGCTGTTCCAGTATGATGGTTTCTTTTTCGCTATCCACGCACCCTGCTTTTTGTTCGTTTTTTGAACAACTAAGACTATACACCTATAAATGCAGGAAATCAAGATTTCTGGGAAAATTCTGATTTTTTAATCCGTATAAGCCCTGTACCACTCAACAAACCGGGAGATTCCCTCTTTTATTGAAACTTGCGGTCTGTAATCATAATCCCTTTCCAGAAGAGTCGTATCGGCCCAGGTTTTCTTTACGTCCCCGGGCTGCATGGGCTTCATCTCCATGTTCGCCTCTTTTCCCATAGCTTTTTCTATGGTATGGATAAAATCCATCAGCTGTACGGGGCTGCCGTTCCCTATATTATAGATACGGTAAGGAGCGGAACTGGAGGAAGGATCGGGATTTTCCGGGTCCCAGGTTTTATCCGCCCGGGGAGGATTCTGGATAATGCGGACGATGCCTTCCACCACATCATCCACGTAAGTGAAATCCCTAGCCATGTCGCCGTTATTGAAGACTTGGATTGTCCGGTTCTCTTTGATGGCACTGGCGAAGAGAATGGGGGACATATCGGGTCTTCCCCAGGGACCGTATACCGTAAAGAATCTCAGGCCCGTCACGGCGATACCGTAGAGATGGCTGTAACTATGGGCCATGGCTTCACAGCTTTTCTTGCTGGCCGCATACAGACTCACGGGATGAACGGCCGAGTCCTTCTCGGAAAAAGGCTGCTTCTGATTCAGTCCGTAAACGCTGGAACTGCTGGCGAAAACCAGGTTCTTCGTATCCGAGTGGCGACAGGCTTCCAGGATATTTAACGTCCCTTTGATATTACTTTCCGCATAGGCGAGAGGATTTGTCAGACTGTATCGGACGCCGGCCTGGGCAGCCAGATGGATGACACCGTCAAATTTTTCTTTCCGGAACAAGTCGGTCAGGGCTTCCCCGTCTTCCAGATTCATGCGGATAAACCGGCAGTCATTGGAAAGGGAAATCATGGTTTCAAAGGGAAATTTATCCTGTTTAAATCCCAGCATCTTCAATCGGTCATACTTGAGACGTACATCGTAGTAGTCATTCAAATTATCCAGTCCGACAACCTGATGGCCGTCCTGTATTAACCTTTTAGCCGTGTGAGCTCCGATGAATCCCGCCATTCCGGTAAGTAAAATTTTCATAGAAGATATTTTATCCGTTGTTTATATGCTTTACAAGGTTTTCCAGGTATAATAATTCAGATTTATGGTTTTTCATCCGTTAATCGTATAAGATAGTTATGTAAATTAAGGACCAATATATGGATGATATTCGATTACTGCTAACGGTTCTCTCCGTTTCATTTTCCCTGGTAACCTGTCTTTTCCTGACGCCGAAAATTATCAGACTGGCCAACAGGTTTCACTGGTTTGATCCTCCGGAAGAGAGAAAAATTCATACGGGGCAGATTCCCCGCCTGGGCGGCATTGCCATTGTCAGCTCACTGACGATATCAGCAATTGTCGCGCCCGCCGTGGCCAGCTGGATCATGAAGAAGGACATATCTCCCTTTAAATACATGCTTCCCAACAGTATGCTGGCGATTGGAGCACTGCTGATCTTTGCTGTAGGTCTCATCGATGATTTCCGTAATATTTCCGCCAGGAAAAAACTGCTCGCGCAGATTCTGGCCGGTCTTCTCGCTTGCGCGGGGGGAGCGAAAATCAATTTTTTCATGCTCCCTTTCATATGGTATAAAGTGGAACTGGGTCTCTGGGCCTGGCCGATTACGGTATTCTGGATCGTAGCTATCGTCAATGCCATGAACATGATCGATGGAATGGACGGTCTTTCAGGGACGATAGCAGGAATGGCCTGCCTGACCTATGGTCTGGTTCTTATTCTCCAGTCCAATTATCTCCTGGCCATTTTAAGTTTTGCCCTGATGGGAAGCATCCTGGGATTTCTCATGTATAATTACCCTCCCGCCCAGATCTTCATGGGCGATTCGGGTTCCATGTTTCTGGGGTTCTTCCTTGCGGTGATCCCCCTGGCGGCGGAACCCGATTCGGGCGGGTCCCTGGTCCTTCCTATCACAATGCTGGTCATTCCCATCATAGATGTCATTGCCGCGATAATCCGCCGGGGAAGAGATAAGATTCCCTTCTTTGAACCGGACCGCTCCCATATGCATCACAAACTGCTGAGAATGGGATTTGACGAAAGAAGGATTCTCTCTCTAGTCTGCATCTTTTCTTTTTTCTTTGGAATCTGTACGGTTCTGACCTACTATCTTTCAGCCAGAAAAGGTCTCTATCTGATCTTTGCCGACTGGATTATCGGCGTGGTTTTCTTTATCATGCTTCATTATTTGCATAAACATAATATTCAAAGGAAAAAGATGTGAAAAAGTTTTGTCTCTTAGCAGTACTCGCTGTTATCTCGTTTAATCTGTATTCCATGGACGTAAATGATCCGTCGGATATGTTATATAGGGATCTGGAATTCTGGCAGGAACAGGGTTATTACCGCCATATTCCCGATCTCAAGCCCTATTCTCCCCAGTACGTCCTATCTCTCCTTGAAATAGTACTGCAAAAAGGGAATTACAAAGATAAGGAAATCGCTCAGCTTTACTACGATCAGATAAATAAAAGCCTTACTGCCAAACTGAATCTGGAATTAACCACCAATTATGCCAAAGGGGAAGTGGGGGAAACAGCGGGTACCATGGACGTGGATATCCAGGGCGAACTGTTTGACGATCTCTATCTCTGGGGAGATATCTCCGCCAGCGGGGTCGTCCGCTATGAAGAACCGGACTATTATATGTACTATGATTCCGTTCCCTACGGCCAGCGCCTTATTAATAACCGCAAGGAGGACGCGGGTGAAATTGCCGGTATTGAGCTGATGGGAGGAACAACCACCATGCTCTCCTATGGAACGGAAGATCTCTACCTCAACCTGGGAATCTATCGAAGCTCCTTCGGTCCCTTCCTGAATGATGGCGTTGTCATCAGCGACGAAGCTTACCAGCAGGGCCATTACGAACTGACTTACAATCACAATAATTTTTCCTACAACATGACTATGCTCAGTCTGATAGGAACTTCCAATGAAGGCAGCTATAACTACAGCGATGATTCTTCAGATACCGATATGGACTCCTTATACGATAAATACATGGTGCTCCACTCCTACAGCTGGGCGCCTTACCGCTGGCTGGATTTCGGCTTCTTTGAATCGGTGGTTTACGGGGAACGTTTTGAGCCTCTTTACCTCCTTCCCTTCGGTTATCTCTTTTACAGCCAGGGCTACGCCGGTTTCGCCGACAACTCCCTCATGGGGCTGAGCCTGAGAACCCTGCTGCCCCATAACATAGAGCTGAACGGTATCATCTATACGGATGATATGGATTTCAACGGCATCATCAAGGGCGACTTTGATACGAAGATGAAAATGGCCTTCGAGACGGGAGCCTCCTGGTCACCGGGAAACAGGTGGATTCATAAAATCAGTATGGATTACACGGCTGTCATGCCCTACATGTATACCCATTACGACTGGCATTCTACCTATGTGTCCACAGATTTTAATCCGGATAATTATACTCACAACGGCGCCAATCTCGGGACGACCCTGAGTCCTAATTCGGACCGGATCAATCTGACCGGTAGATGGCGCACTAACACAGCCTCGGAACTGACCCTTTTCGGCAACTGGATGCGCCACGGCAACGCTTCGGAATCCACCGGAGCATCGGAAAATGCCGACGGGACCATTTATGATAACGGAATAGATTCATCGGGCGAACTATACTTCCAGGACAGCCTCCCCTTCCTGACCCAGGATACCCTGGAAAAGGTTCTCCAGTTCGGTTTCGAATACACCACAACTTTAGATATGCCCTTTCAGGACGACGTGCGCTATTACGGCATGGAAATGTCTCTGGGTTACACCCATGAATGGATCTGGAACTCCGGAAGAGACTCCAGCACGGGACCGGTGGAAGGAAACGACGAAAACAACAGTTACTTCAACATCAGTTTCCGCGTTTTCCTGTAAGCCTAATAGGCATTCTCATGGATAAAGCCTCGGAAAAGGGTGAGAAAAAGAATCTTGAAATCCAGCCAGATAGACCAGTCGTTTATGTAGCGGATATCGTATTCCACCCTTTTATAGAGGCTCGTGTCCCCTCTCCAGCCGTTGACCTGGGCCCAGCCGGTCAGTCCCCCTTTCACCTTGTGGCGGATCATATAGCCGGGGATTTCTTCCCTGAATTTTTCAATGAGCTCCGGCCTCTCCGGCCTGGGGCCCACCAGACTCATCTCCCCTTTGAGGATATTCAAAAACTGAGGGATTTCATCAAGGCTTAAGCGCCGCATGATTTTTCCGAATCGGGTCGCCCTGGTATCTTCTCTGGTTACCCAGACCGCACCCGTCTCCTCCTCTGCCCCAACGGGCATGGAGCGGAACTTGTACATGGTGAAAATCTTCCCTCCCCGGGTCATTCTCTGCTGTTTATAGATGACGGGCCCCTCGGAAGTCAGCTTGATGATGACGGGGCAAATCAGGAACAGAGGGGAGAAAAAGACAAAACCGGCCAGAGACCCGAGAATATCCAGACTTCTCTTGATAAGCCTGTCGGTCATGTCGAACTTTGTTTTATTCTGGTGGAACAGGGTAAGAGTATCCAGATTGTCTACGGTCGTATTGAGGAAGTTATACTGCTTGTCGGACAGGACGATTATGGGGACGAGGAGATTATAGATTTCCCTTTGATATTCAAAGCGGGGAACGCCGCTGTCCTCTCCCGCGCAGACGACGAGCGTGTCAACTTTATGGGATTTGAGATAGACACTCAAATCTTCCTTGACTTCGGGTATGGAGGCGGGATGATTCTCCGGAGGGTGGTACCATCCGATAGGCTTTATGCCCAGGGAAGGCTGACTGCTGATATGATGCAGGTAGGTGTCCATCTCTTTTCCCTGGCCGATCAGCAGGACGGAAGTCTTATTAAAACCTTTTATCCGATAATGGAGAATAAGGTTGTTGAGAAAGATTCTCCCCACCGTCAGGAAAAAAACCAGCATGAGAAGGAATATGATCATGGAGAGGCGGGAGAAAATAAAATACCGTACAAAGAAAAATACCAGCACGCTGCCCATAAAGGACTGGAAAGCCGATTTGATGACGATGTACATCTCTTTCGTCCACTGGGTATAACGATTGAGGGAGTACAGCTTGTTGGAATGGAAAAAATAGAAATTCAAAACCAGAATAAAGGGAGCGCAGAAAAGAATATCCGCCAGATGCTCCCCGTAATCGGCCTGTTCCAGAATGCGGAACCTGATGTATGTGGAACCGAACCAGGCAGCCAGCGCCATGACGGAATCCATTGATAAACGTAATGCATAGACCAGCTTTCTAGACTCACCCGTATCCATGATTTACATTATAGTGTCTTTCGTATTTTTTGTGAACATTTTTCTCAATAGGATAATTTGCTATTTACACTTATATAGTGATTAATTTCGTTATTCCCCTCCACGGGAGCAAAACCATTGGCACTATACCGCCCGGAGTTCCAGATCCTTTCGAAGGTATAGCCTCCCCCGATTTCCCAGGCCATTCCCCGATTTCTGAAATCCCAGGGAAGCTCCAGGACAGTTTGCACCTCAAATCCCAACTGAAGGACTTTCTCCAGCACGTCCTGAGTCAGAAACTCGTTCTCCGTGGCGAAATCGGGATTTCCCGAACTGTCAAAGCCGTTATCCCAGAGAGACCCGTCGGTAATGGGGTATGTTCCTCCCACATTTTCCGAAGAAGCGTTTCCGTGACGAATCCAGTTGCCTTTAAGAGTCAATTCCGTTTTGGGCGTCAGCCGCCAGCGGGAAGAGAGACTGATCCTGTCCGAATTGGGACTGAGGGAAACTCCCAGATTCTCCCCGGCATGGGAGTAATTGCTGGTATTCATGCTGCTATAGACGGAACTTTCCGTATAAGCACTTTCCACTCCATGGGTATACATGTAGGGAAAGACAGCCGTATAATCCAGACTGATCCTGTCCAGCCAGCTTTCGGCGGGCGTCCAGGAGAATCCCGTTTCGAAGGCAATCTTGATCTTCGTATCGAAATCGAGCTTCACCAGTTCGTTAAATCCCAGATCATCGATATAGAGAATACCGTTATACTCTACATTGCCCGGCATGAAGGAGCGTAGCTTCAAACCGATGAGGGAATTATCGTCAAACCCCGTTAATCCCTGGCTGTAGAAGAGATAGGAAAAGGGCATCAGATAAAGGGGCTCCAGCCGGTCCCCGTACACGACGGATTCGAAAAAACCGATATCCAGCCAGCGGCGGGGAGCCCAGTTATAGGAGTGGAGGGCCATATATTTATCAGAATAGTTTCCCTCTCCCTCATAATCGGAGCCGAACAGTTCCAGAAAAAGCATGGTATAGGAGAAATCGTCCTCCCGCCAGGTCAGTTCAAAGTGACCCTGGACTTTCGCCTCGCTGCTTATGACGACGCTGTCCCCCCAGTAGGGTCCGAAGGATCCGCGGGAAATCCCTATATTGGTATAAAAATGCTCCGTTCCCAGGGAAAACATCCCCGTGCTGGCCTGGAGAAGAGCCATGTTGCCGATAACCGATATATCCTGCACCACATTGCTGTCCGATCTCTCTCCGTAGGGTAACGAGGGATCGTACATATAGTAGGAGATCTCCTCCTGCTCCACCAGGCCGTTGGCACTTACCTGGCCCCAGACAGAAAGGTTATCCCTTATCATGCCGCGGAGGAAAAAATTGGCCGTGCCCGTCGTGACGGCAAGCCCTTCCCTTCCGTAACCGGAATCCAATTCCAGCTCTCCTTCCACACGGAGGCCCCGGTCTATATCATCGTAGTAGGATTCTGCCAGAGCGGCCTGATCAGCTCTCCCTTTAAGCATGACTTTTTTGAGGAGAGAGAGGATGAGCTGTGCCGAATAGGGCCTGACCTCGGGAAGATGGCGGTAATAACCCAGTTCCTGCCAATATTCGAGATCGCGGTAAAGATTATCTGCCGGATCATTTATATCAAGCGCCGGCAGGGTAAGCACCGCCGTCAGAAAAAACAGTATAAGCAAGGTTAAACGCATTATTTTGGGCTCCTTTCTTTCCAGAGGGACAATACGGTCCTCAGGACCTGTCCTGATTCAATCGTATCCAGGGAATGGGAATCTTTTCTGTCATATTCAAACCCCAGATGCAGACAGCCGGCGCTGGCCGTTCGGGCGGTAAAATTGACCTGTTCCCGGCACACCGGTCCCCAGCGCTTGACGGACGTGGGGCCGTGAAGGGCTACGACAGCCTGTCCATAGGCGGCGGCCATATGCATGATTCCCGTATTGACGCTCACAACCAGGCAGGCTTTCCTTAAGAGTTCTCCCGTTTCGGGAAGGCTGGTCTTCCCGGCCAGATTCTTAATCCATTCCCGATTACTGCATTGCGCGGTTATCCGTTCTGCCGAGGCGGCGTCGACCGGTCCTCCCGTTAACACCACGGGACAGCCGGCATTGGTCAGACCGTTGAGAAGAGAAACCCAGTGACTGTCGCTCCACTCTTTGTAACGGGCTTTAAAGCCGCTGGGAAACATGTGAACGACCACATAGGGATATGTCTTATCAATCTCCGCCTTCCCCAGGAAGGGCACCGATTCTGACCGGACTCCCAAAGGCTGGACAAGCCGGCGAAGGTTGTCCAGCTCATGACAATCGTTCCGATGATCCACAGGAATATGATAAACATAGTGTCTATACTGCTTCAACGAACGAAAACCGATTCGGCATCTGCTGCGGGAGGAGAAGGCCAGCAGGCTGTTAAGCCGGGGCCAGGGGCCGCAGTCGAGGAAAACATCATACTTCTCCCGGCGGATAATTCGGACGGCCTTAAAGGGATTCTTAACGGGAATTTCCACCAGAGTCATGCCCGTCACAGACATTTCCAGTATCTTTCGAATGGCGGATCCGCAGAAAAGAGTATATTCCGTCTCCGGACGGGCCTTTCTCAGGTCATTCAATACGGCGGAAAGGAGCAGGGAATCACCGATGGCGGCGGTAGCCAGAATCCCCATACGCTCCACCCTTTCGGGCACGGGGCGGCGGGTAACGGTCAATCCTGCCAGAAAAACCAGGGGGATTCCCAGAAATCGGTCCGCATGGCGCAGAAGAACATTCCCCCTGTCACCCACGGAATTTCCGTATCCTTTCCATCAATCCCGTTGAGGAGTAACCGTCCACAAAGGGTATGGTGAGGGTATGTCCGGCGAATTCCCTGCCGACGATCTCATCGATTCCATAGTCGCCCCCCTTTACCAGGATATCCGGCTTTATCCTTTCGATCAGATCATAGGGCGTATCTTCCTCAAAAAGAATAACCTCATCCACAAAAGCCAGGGATTCGAGCATGATCCGCCGGCAATTCTGATCATTAATCGGCCTGTCCGGGCCTTTCAGGCGCTGCACCGAATCATCGGAATTCAAACCGATCACAAGGAAATCGCCCAGTTCGCGGGCCTTCTTCAGATAATCCATATGGCCCGGATGAAGAAGATCAAAGCAGCCGTTGGTAAAAACAATTCTCATTCCCCTGTCCCGGGCCGTTTCCCAATGGCTCCGGGGTCGGACGGCAAGACTCCGGCAGAGCAGCTCCTTCGAGATCGGATGGGTTCCCAGAAATCCGACGACAATCCCTGCCGCCCGGTTGGCGGCGGCGACCGCGTCTTCCACGGCAAACCCGTCGGCCATGAACCTGAGAAGGGCGGCGGCGACCGTATCACCCGCTCCGGACACATCAAATACTTCCCGGGCCCGGGTGGAAATATGACGGGTTCCCTTCTTATCAACCAGGGTCATACCATTGTCGCTCCGGGTAACCACGATACGCTCGAGATCAAACCTTTCCAGCAGCTCCCGGGCTCCCCGACCTATGTCTCCGTCTTCGTTCGGTACCCTTTTCCCCAGAGCGTCGCCCAGCTCTTTGACATTAGGCGTGATGAGAGAGGCGCCCCTGTACTTTTCCCATTCCGAACCTTTGGGATCGACGACGACGGGAATTCCTCTTTTCCTCCCTTCCCCTATGATCGTTTCGCATAGTTCGGACGAACAGGTGCCTTTGTCGTAATCGGATATGAGGATACCGTCCAGGCGGGAAAAATCGATTTCCCCGAGCTTTCCCATTAATCGGACCCTCTCTTCAACCGACAGGGAGCCGCTCTGTTCATCATCTACCCGGACAATCTGCTGCCTGGCGGAGGTGATTCTTGTTTTGGTGATGGTATTTCTCTCCCAGATAACTCCAGCCAAGGTAATTCGGTCCCGGTCGAATAACTCTTTCAGCACTCTGCCCGGCTCATCGTCTCCGGTAAATCCCAGAAGCGTAACGGAGCCGTTCAGTCCGGAAAGATTCAGAGCCACATTTCCCGCTCCTCCCGGTTTATTCTCCCTTTCCGAAACGGTCAATACGGGAACGGGGGCCTCAGGGCTGATCCTCCTGATATCCCCCCGGACATAGCGATCGAGCATCAGGTCCCCCGCCACGAGGAATTGCCGTCTGATTTCCAGAGCCGATTCGATTTTCTCAAGCATCGGGAAACATCTCCCTCTCCACGAGTTCACAGATGATGTGACCCGCCAGGATATGGCCTTCCTGGATACGGGGCGTATCCGATTCGGGTATTTTGATAAGGATATCACAGTAAGCGGCCATGGCTCCGCCTTCTTTCCCGGTTAACCCGATCGTATGAATACCCATGGACCGGGCTTTTCTCACGGCATTGACAATGTTGAGGGAGTTCCCGCTTGTGGAAAGACCGATGAAAACATCCCCCTCCTTCCCTTTACCCTCCAGAATCCGGGCGAAAAGGTTCTCATAGCCGTAATCGTTGGAAATCGCCGTCAGGGAAGAGCTGTTAACTGTCAGGGCCTCGGCGCTCAGGGATCGGCGGTCCAGATAGAATCGCCCGACCAGTTCGCAGGCCAGATGCTGGGCGTCGGCGGCGCTCCCCCCGTTCCCCGCGAGAAACAACCGGCCCCTCTCCTCCCGGTAGCTGTTCAAAATCATCTCGACGCTGCTGTTTATTCCTTCGATTACATCGGCAGATTTGAGCATGTTTTCCTTGACGGACAACGCCTGCTCCAGCCGCTCTTTAATGGTAGCTTCATATTTCATTTCTAATCACCTGAAAGAGAGAGTCAAAACTATCGTATGTCATTTCCGGTTTCCCCGCCGTATATTTACTGCTTATGATCAGCGAACGTAAACCGGGATACTCTATAATATCGCTGATTTTATCGCCGATCATAAAGGATTTCTCCATATCGAGGGAAAAATCGGCCCTAGCTTTTACAAACATTCCCGGACAGGGCTTCCTGTCCTCCGAATCTCTGTTATAGGGTGCAACGGTTCCCTCCTTCAAATAGGGACAGTAGTAAACACCGTCTATGAAAACACGCCTCTTTTCCAGTTCCCCTCTCAAGAGATCCTGGAAAGCCTCGTACTGGGAGACGGTAAAAAGGCCCCGGGCGATTCCCGATTGATTCGTCATAATAATGAGCTTGAACCCGTGCGACTGAGCCCAGAGAAGATGGGGGATGATCTCTTCCCTTATGTGGAGATCTTTCTTTTGATGGGGATAGGATACATCTTCTATGATAACTCCGTCCCTGTCCAGGAACAAAGCCTTATTACCGGTTTTACTCATCTGAAATCCAGTATAAAGCATTAAGAAAACAGACACAACCGATTTACGTTTATGGATATTTATTAAAGATTTTTTATGATCTGAAGAACGGCCCGGGGAAGGAGTTTGTGCTCTTCTTCCAGCACACGTTCCGCCAGAGTCAGCGCCGTATCCCCTCTCAGAACGGGAACTTTGGCCTGCATGACAATCTCCCCCTTGTCCACGCCCTCTCCCAGAAAGTGAACGGTGCAGCCGGACTCTGTCTCTCCCGCCGCGAGTACGGCCTCATGGACATGACGGCCGTACATACCCTTTCCGCCGTATTTAGGCAGAAGGGCGGGATGAATATTTATCATTCTGCCCCGCCAGGCGGCGCTGAACTCTTCGGTAAAAATAGAGAGGTAACCGGCCAGGACGATCAGATCGATCCCGTAGGCCTCCATGGCTGTCTGAATCTCTTCGGAAAGCCTTTTGCTTCCCAGCTTCTTCCGGCTGAATTCGAGAGTATCGATAATACCGGCGTCTCTGGCCCGCTTCAATGCGGGCGCGGGACGATCGGCCACCACCAGGGCAATATGCTTCCGCACATCCGAATCGATGAGAGCCTGAAGATTGCTCCCCCCTCCGGATACGCAGACAGCTATACGAGGCATATCTTCTCTTTTCCCTTGACCATCTCACCGATGACATAGGACGTTTCACCGGCCGATTCCAGAACCTGCTGAACCGCTTTTACCTGTTCTTTGGGAAGAACGATGGCAAAGCCGATTCCCATGTTATAGGTTCCCCACATTTCCTCTTCGGGAACACCCTTGGACGCGATCAGATCGAAGATGGCGGGGCGGGGAAAGGAATCCTTTCTAATCTGGGCACACAGCCCGTCGGGGATGATGCGGGGGATATTCTCGATAAGCCCGCCCCCTGTGATATGGGCCATGCCGTTGATGCTGAATCCGCCGAGGAGCTCGAGGACCTGGCTCACATAGACTTTGGTCGGCTTGAGCAGCTCCTCATGGAGGGGACGGCCGTTGAAATCCATATTATAATCGGGAAGGACCTTTCTCGTCAGGCTGAAGCCGTTGCTGTGGAGTCCGTTGGAAGGAAGGCCCAGAATGACGTCTCCCTTGTCGATGGCCGAACCGTTGATGATCTTTTCCTTATCCACAATGCCCACGCAGAAACCGGCCATATCATAGTCGCCATCCTTATAGAAGCCGGGCATCTCGGCCGTTTCTCCCCCCACCAGGGCGCATCCGGCCTCTTCGCAGGCATGGGCGATTCCGGTCACCAGCCGGGAAGAGACCTCAGCCTCCAGTTTCCCGCAGGCAAGATAGTCCAGAAAAAAGAGAGGCTTTGCCCCGTGGCAGAGAATATCATTGGCGCACATGGCAAAACAGTCCTGTCCCACCGTATCATAATTCTTCACGGCAAAGGCGATTTCCAGTTTGGTTCCCACCCCGTCCGTTCCGGAGACCAGCACGGGATTCTTGATGTTTTTCGGCAGTTCAAACAGAGAGCCGAAACTTCCCAGACCGGCCAGAACGCCCACTCCGTGGGTGCGGCTGACCGCTTCCTTGATCATATCGACCGCTTTGTAACCCTCTTCCTTATCCACACCGGAATCTTTGTAACTTATCATTTTGACCTACCCTTCTTCATGCAAATAAACGAACTGAAATTGAACCAGGTAAAGAAGATATCCACCGATTCAAAACCGCATTCGTAAAAAAGCTCTTTCTCTTCTTCTATTTTATAAGGAATCAGCACATTTTCCAGTGCTTCCCGTTTCCTTGATATCTCCATTTCGCTGTAGCCGTTCTTCCGCTTCATATGGTAGTAGTTATCCATGAAGATACGGCTGGCATCGGTATGGCTCTGCAGGGTTTTGTCGCTGACCAGCAGCACACCGTTGTGGTTGAGCCCCCGATAGATTTTTCCGATCAGCTCTTCCCGTGCCAGGGGGTCGATGAACTGCAGAGTATAATTCATAACGACCACAGAGGCGTTTTCTATCTCCCGGTTTTCCAGATCATCACAATAGACGGAAATCTTGTCTGAAGCCAGTTCCAGCTTCCCGATCTTTTCCCCGGCCTCACGGCACATGGCGTCCGAATTGTCAATTCCGATAATTCGGTAATCGTCTATGCCCCGTTCCCTGAAAGCTTCCGCAAACAGGGCCATGGTGGTTCCCGTGGAACAGCCCAGGTCGTAAATGCGGGTCCCGGGTTTGAAAAAAGTCATTCCCAGGGTCGTCACCATGCGCTGGACTTCCTTGTACCAGGGAATGCTCCTTTCGGCCATATCGTCAAATACATGGGCGACTTTCTCGTTAAACTCGAAAGGTTTTACTTCGCCCTCTCCGTGGAATACCCTGTCGACCTTCTCGTCGGGTCTTTTCTCACCGCCCATCAGAAACTGCGGGCCCTTTTTATTTTTTCATAGGAGTCCTGAATCTCCTGAAACTTTTCCGTGGCGAATTGGGTGAACTCTGCGGGCAGTCCTTTCGCGGCGATTTTATCCGGATGGAATTCGGCGACTTTCTTTCTGTAAATCTTCTTTATTTCCTCATCGCTGGCACTGGGAGAAAGCCCCAGGCTGCTGTAGGCGCTGGCCAGGTCGCCTCCCGCTGAAGTGGAGGCTCCGGAGGATCGTCCCGAACCGCCGGAAGAGTGGCCGGAGGATCCGTAGGCGCCGCTGTAATAACCGTAGCTGCGGGAATTCCCCTCATTCAATTTGAACAGAGAGGCGGCTTCTTCAAGGATTTCTTTCTCCTTGGGACTGATGGTCCCGTCGGCTGCGGCAACCTGCTGAAGCAGATTATAGGCCAGTTCCAGTATGGCGGGACGATTATGGTAATGGTTATAGAGATGCTGCGCCCAATAGGTGAAATTCCTTGTCCTGTCCTGGCAAGCCTTGTTGAAATACTCCAGAGCCGCCTGCTGGCTCTCGGGATTCAGACCGAGCTGGGCTGACATGAACTGCCTGATAACTCTTTCTTCACTGGCGGAAACGACTCCGTCGGCGCTGGCGATTTTCCCCAGCATGGAAAAAATGCTCTCGAAAAAAGCTTCGCTGTCCCGGTTCAGACCACCGAAGTCATTGCCGAAAAAGGTACCCCTCTTACGAAAATTGTAAGCCCCCCGGGACGAAGACCCCATCACGACGCCAATAACCAGCCCCAGAAAGGGCAGCCCGATGAGACTGCCGATCATGAGACCTATAAATCCGCCCAGTACGGGGCCTATAAAAAACATAGAAAGCTCCTGAGTGTAGCGCGATACGGCTGCCGGTAAGTCAATAATGCCGTATCCGATTCATACCTAATATACTAAATCCTGCCGTAACAATCCATAAACGGGGTATTACATTTTTGCAAGAAACGGAATATTAATCAGGTCAAAACCGTTTTTCAACATCTCAAGGACGGCCAGGGAAAGCTGCAGCCGTGCTTTTGCCAGAGTTGTATTTTCATTATTCAGAATCGGATTGTCATGGTAGTAGCGGGAAAAGACTTTTGCTCCGTTATACAGGGCGGCCGCGATAAGGGAGGGATTATGGTCCTTCCCCGCCTGTTCAACCACCCGGGGGAAATCGGCCAGAATGCCGACCAGTTCCCACTCCTCGTCGGCGGTCAGCAGTGTTCCGTCCACCTGTGAATCTTCCGTATTCCATCCCATCTCGCGGGCTTTCCGCTCCATGCTGCAGATACGGGCAGCCATATACTGAAGGTAAGGCCCGGTATTGCCGTTGAAGGAGAGGGACTCCTTGGGATTAAAAACCATATCTTTCTTGGGAGTAACCTGAAGGAGATAGTAATGGAGGGCGGCCAAAGTGACGGCGTCCGCCGTGGCCCGGGCGTCTTCCACTTCCTCTTCCCTTCCCTTGGCGCGTATCTCTTCGAGAGCCAGATCGGAAAGATTGGCAATCAGATCATCCGCATCGACAACGGTTCCCTCACGGGACTTCATCTTGCCGTCGGGAAGATTGACCATGCCGTAGGAGAGATGATAAAGGTCCTCGGCCCACTGATAACCCAGCTTTTTCAGAATGTAGAAGAGGACCTGAAAATGGTAATCCTGCTCGTTTCCCACCACATAGATGAGCTGGTCAAAGGGCCAGTCGTTCTGCCGGGAGATGGCTGTTCCGATATCCTGGGTGATATAAACGCTGGTTCCGTCGCTTCTGAGAAGAACCTTCGTATCCAGTCCTATCTCGGACATGTCCACACGGGTACTGCCGTCCTCGTCCTTGTAGAAGATACCCTTCTCAAGTCCCTTAAGTATGTTTTCCTTACCCAGCTTGTAGAGCTGGCTCTCGTAGTAGTATTTATCAAAGGAGACATTGGTTTTCCTGTAAGTTTCGCCGATTCCGTCAAGGGTCCACTTATTCATGGTTTCCCAGAGTTTTCTGACCTCTTCATCGCCGGCTTCCCACTTCTGAAGCATCTCCTGAGCCTGCTTCTCGGCCGTATCATCCTCTTTAGCCCACTGGGCGAATTTCACATAGTAATCCCCGACCAGTCGGTCGCCCTTGATTCCGGTGGATTCGGGCGTATCCCCCTGGCCGAATTTCTTATAGGCCAGCATGGACTTGCAGATATGGACACCCCGATCATTGACAAGAATAACCTTCTGCACATCCGCCCCGTTCGCCTTGAGAATGCGCGCGGAACTCTCGCCCAGAGCATCGTTACGCAAATGGCCGAGATGGAGGGGCTTATTCGTATTGGGGCTGGAGAATTCGATCATGATCTTGCGGCCCTTCAGAGAGTCGTTGTTTCCCCAGGTACCTTGTGAGGTAAGAACGTTCTTCAAGGTTTCGGAAACGATATTCTCCCTTTTGAGGAAGACATTCACATAAGGGCCGGCCGCTTCCACCCTGCCGTGGGATGATTCGCCCAGGCGGGAAGCCACTTCCGATGCAAGCTGAGGGGGCGCCATGCGGAATTCCTTGGCAAAGGGAAACAGGGGGAAAGCGATATCACCCATATCCGCTTTGGGAGGCCTGGCCCCTTTAAGGCGTGCTTCCGCACCGTTTAATTCAATATTCTTTTCCGAAGCCAGTATTTTAAGGGTTTCAGCAATCTGCTTAACCCATTCTCCATTCCAATCGGCCATAATCTATCCTTTGTCTTAATCGCTAAAACAGAAATATACCAGATAGAAAGGGCTCCGGTCAATTTCCCTTGGCGATTTTTTCTTCCAGTGAGACGATGTCGGCAAGGGATTTATGAAAACTCGAAACCAGAAACTCCAGGGAGATCAGATCATTTTTGAATTCCCTGTTACGTGTCCCCCCCAGTTCGGAGTAGTTGGAAAGGGTGTCGTAGGCACCCCCCGACCCCATGATAATGCCCTTGAGAAGACTGGAGAGGGAGGAGAAGATTTCCATCCCGTCATGGATGATCTGATAGGCCTCACGGTCGGCCATATTCCTGGCTGTCAGCAGCTTCTCTTTCCCCTCTCTGGTATCCAGACCGGCTTTATGAACATCCTGGAATCTTATGTAGAAACTGCCGTCCAGAAGAAAGGAAACGGTGAAATTTCTGAGTTTTGAAGGGAGCGACTGGAGTCTCTCGTAGGTCTCGGAAAACTCCGCCCTGTTGTCGCGGCGGTAAAAATCCCCGTTAATCTGCACCATATTCAAAGGTCCGTAATATTTTTCCTGAATGATCTTGTTAAAAAAGACGCTCAGAACGGAAAGGGATGTCTCATAAGTAAAGGGAACGGACAACTGAAAGGAAGCGGCCCTGTAGCCCATGATAGGCTCGATAAACTTTATCCCCCAGGTGGCGCCGAGGGTACTGATCATATCCCTTTTTTTCTTGTCATTCACAAAACGGCGGAATCTTTCATCAATGGTGCTTTTCAGAAAAGTCTTGTAATGGCGCAGTGCCCCTTCCCCTCCGGTAATGGGTATGGGCTGGTAATTGATGTTATCGGTGAGAACTTTCAGAAGATCGGTAAGGGGTATCTGTTTGTTGAATTCCCTGATGGAGCTCAGCCCTTCAACCGCCGCTCCTATCTGCCGATGGAGTTTTTCTTCCAGATTCTCAGCCCCTTCCGGTTCTCCGTCGGTCAGTTCCGATTTATATTCAAAGAGAAAAAAAGCCTCCAGAAGTGTGATATCCGGCGGCTGCTTGAAGGAAGAGAGAATATCGTTCAGGACCAGAAGATACTGCTTGATCTTATCCAGATCGACGAAACCGGTTATCCCCTCTTCATCGGTATAGAAGGGTTTCAAAAGTCGATCAAAATCATACTGCGCCAGGTTCTGAAGCTGTCTGGTGACCGATGAATAGAGCATGAGTTTTCTCTGTTTTTCATCGTCAAGACTTTTCAGAATCTTCTCATAGTTTTCCTCGATCATCCGGTGGATCTGATTGACCGTCTGATCCGGATTGCTTGCCTCCAGATAAAAGGGATCGGTCTCCCGGTAGATCTCCTCTTCCTTTTTCCCCAGAACCCGGTTCGTCAGGAAAATGAAAAAATCCTCCTTCTCCTTCATGGCGATGAACAGCGGTTCCCGGAAGGTATGATAGGACTTGTCCATATTATTGAGAAGATTATAGAAAGGGGGAAGCCCCTGTTTTTTATCAAGTTTGAAATAGCGAGAATAATCGCGCCCGAGTTTTCTTCTCAGGCGGTTGATGAAGGTATGAAGTATGACATCGCCCTTGTCCCGGCCGGAAAAAAGGCTGATGAAAAAGACGATGATACGCGTAAAAAAATCAGATTTATAGTAGTACTCGATGGGATCGACATCCTCTGCCGGCTCTTCCGGTTCGGGAAGAGTCATCGGTTCGGCAGAAAGGGTAAAAGTCTCTTCGATCTTCCGCAGCATCTCCTTACGTTCCGTCGTAGAGAGAGATGCTACAAGCCGATCGAATTGAGACTTCACCATATCAGAGCTCGTAATCTCCTTCGGGAAGGGGTTTGACGGCTACTTCCTTCGTCCTCAGATACTCGATTGCCTTGACGGCGGCGGCAGCCGAGCTGGTCGTCGTGGTATAGGGAATCTTTCTCCTAACCGCCTCGGCCCTCAGATAGGAATCGTCGATCTGGGAAAACTGTCCCATGGGCGTGTTGATGAGAAGGTTCATCCTTCCCGCCTGCATATGATCCACCACGTTGGGATGCCCCTCGTGGACCTTGAGGATCACTTCGGAAAAAATTCCCTTCTGGAAGAGAAAATCCGCCGTGCCCCGGGTTGCGCAGATCTGAAAGCCCATGTCCTGGAACTGCTTGATAACGGGCAGTATCGTCTCGCGGTCCCTTTTATTGACCGAGACGAAGATACGTCCTTCCGTGGGCAGCTTTGTCCCCACGGCGGCCTCCACCTTGGCAAAGGCTTCGCCGAAAGTCGCCCCCGTACCGATGGCCTCACCGGTGGACTTCATTTCCGGTCCCAGAATGGGATCGAGTCCGGAGAACCGATCGAAACTGAAGACGGCTTCTTTTACGGACCAGCCGGTCAGACAGGAGCCGATGCCCACACCGTCATCCCCGACGAGCCCCTGGCTTACCAGGTCCTCTCCGAGCCAGACGCGGACCGCCGCCTCCACCAGGTTGACTCCGGTGGACTTGGAAATAAAGGGTACCGTACGGGAACCGCGGGGGTTCACCTCGATGATGAAAAGTTTTCCGTCCTTGACGGCGAACTGGATATTCATCAGTCCCTTGACGTTGAACTCCCGGGCCATCTTGACGGCCGCTTCCTTCATCTCCTCTTCCACTTCCGGCTGGGATTTGTAGGGGGGATAGACGCAGGCCGAGTCACCCGAGTGGATACCTGCGGCTTCAATGTGCTGCATGATTCCGCCCACGTAAACGTTATGCCCGTCGCAGACAGCATCCAGATCGTACTCAAAGGCGTCTTCCAGGAACTGGTCGACCAGAACGGGCCTTGCGTCTGAGATGGTAATGCCCCGACTCAGGAACTCATCCAGCTCCCTGTCCTCATAGGCGATAAACATACTTCTTCCGCCCAGGACAAAGGAGGGCCTCAGAAGTACGGGAAAACCGATTTCCCGTGCGTACTCCCGTACTTCCCTCTCATTCCGGGCGCTCCGGTTATCCGGCTGGCGCAGACCCAGTTTTTTCACCGCGTCTGAAAAGAGGCGGCGGTCTTCGGTCATATCGATATTCTCGACACTGGTTCCAACGACACGGGCTCCGGCGTCTTCCAGCTCCTTAACCATGTTAAGAGGAGTCTGGCCACCGAGCTGAACCACCACGTCCTTGACCTTTTCCTTACGCATCACATCAATTACATGCTCCGCCGTAAGGGGCTCCAGATAGAGCCGGCTGGAGATATTGAAGTCGGTGGAAACCGTTTCCGGATTGGAGTTGACCATAATGGTCTTGTAACCGTGTTTTCTGTACATGAGAGAAGCCAGGGTACAGCAGGTGTCGAACTCCAGGCCCTGTCCGATTCTGTTGGGACCGGACGCCACGATGATGACAGCCTTCTCCTTCTCTCCGATAGGCTCCCCTTCATCGACTTCACCCCAGGTGGAGTAGAAATAGGGAGTTTCCGCTTTGAACTCACCGGCGCAGGTATCGACCAGATGATAACAGGGAGCGTGCCTGCTTCTGAACTGTTCGGTTACTTCCTTGAGGGAAAAACCGCTGATAGTGGCGATCCGTTCGTCGGAAAGGCCCATTCTTTTGGCTTCAAGGTAGAGATCGTCGTTAAGTTCGGCTCTTCTGAGTTTCTTCTCGAACCGGACCTGCTCAACAAGGGCATAGAGAAACCATTTGTCGAAACCGGTCTTGGCTGCCAGATCATCAAGTACGTCCTCCCCGTCCCTCTTGAGGATCGTGAAGGCGGCGAGGAACCTGTGGGGATGGGCGGTGACAAGGATATTTTCCAGTTCATCCGCCGAATATTTGGTCAGTTCGGTTAGTCCGTCGAATCCCGCTTCGGCGGCGCGGATGGCCTTGTTGATGGCTTCGATGGCGGTACGGCCCATGGCAAGGGATTCGCCCACAGACTTCATCTGCGTTCCCAGGGCGGAGTATCCGGTGGGGAACTTTTCCATTTCGAAGCGGGGCACCTTGACGGCGCAGTAGTCCAGGGCCGGTTCGAAACAGCTGGCGGTCACTCCGGTGATTTCGTTGACAACCTCGTCGAGGGTGTAGCCGACGGCCAGTTTGGCCGAACAGCGGGCGATGGGAAAACCGGTGGCCTTACTGGCCAGAGCGGAAGAACGGGAGACACGGGGGTTCATTTCGATGACGATCATCCGTCCGTCTTCCGGATTCAGGGCGAACTGTACGTTCGATCCGCCGCAGTCGACGCCGATGGCCCTGAGGATATCGATGGACGCTTTTCGCATCATCTGATATTCCCGGTCCGAAAGGGTCTGGGTGGGAGCGATAGTGATACTGTCTCCCGTATGGACGCCCATGGGATCGATATTCTCGATGGAACATACGATGATGGCGTTATCATTCTTATCGCGCATGACCTCCATCTCGAACTCTTTCCATCCGATAAGGGACTCTTCAATCAGAGCTTCGTGGGTGGGGCTCTCCATGAGGGCTCTCTCGACGATTTTCTCGAGATCGGCTCTGTCCTGAGCGATGGCTCCTCCCATTCCCCCCAGGGTGAAACTGGGACGGATGACCAGGGGATAGCCCACCTGATCTACCATTTTAAGGGCGTCATCCAGAGAATGGGCCACAATGGACTGGGGAGATTCCAGGCCGAGGGCTTCGATCACTTTCTTAAACTCGCCCCGGTCTTCGGCTTTATTAATGGACTCGGCACTGGCGCCGATGATTTCCACATTGTACTTTTTCAGAATCCCCAGCGCTTCCAGTTCCAGGGAGAGGTTCAGAGCCGTCTGGCCTCCCATGGTGGAAAGGAGGGCGTCGGGCTTCTCTTTCCGGATGATTTCTTCCACGTAAGCCGGAGTCAGAGGCTCCACATAAATGGCGTCGGCAATGGTGGGCGTAGTCATGACCGTGGCGGGATTGGGGTTGACCAGTATAACCTGGTATCCCTCTTCCTTCAAAGCCTTAACGGCCTGGACGCCGGAATAGTCGAATTCGCAGGCCTGACCGATAACGATGGGGCCAGAACCTATTATCATTATTTTCTTGATGTCTGTTCTTGCGGGCATGGGAACTACGCTCCTGTTATTATGTCGAGGAAGGCCTGGAATATCCAGCTGGAATCAACAGGCCCCGGGGCGGCTTCCGGGTGGAACTGTACACAGAGGATTTTCTTCTCCGGTACTTCAATACCTTCAATGGAACCGTCGTTGGCATTGACAAACCTGACCCTCGCACCTTCGGGAAGAGAATCGGGATCGACGGCAAAACCGTGATTCTGGGAGGTCACGAAAACTTTGCCGGTGACCTCGTCGCGAACGGGATGGTTGCACCCATGATGGCCGAACTTCATTTTGAACGTCCGGGCTCCCAGAGCCTGTGAGATGATCTGATGTCCGAGACAGATACCGAGAATCGGCATCGTCCCCATGAGACCTTCAACCAGAGCGGTCTGCTCTTTGAGGGGGGCCGGGTCTCCCGGTCCGTTGGACAGGAAAAGCGCCTGGGCTCCGGACTTTTTAACGTCCTCCGCCGTGGCATGGGAAGGAAGCTGGGTTACCCGGCATCCGAGCTGCTGAAACTCCCGGAGTATATTCGCCTTGAGACCGCAGTCCAGAAGGGCGATATGGGCTGTTTCCTTATTAACCGGCGGAACGGTCTTCACCGCGACAGGTTCGGCTTCGTCAAGGGAGCATTCGCAGGAAGCGCCCGTCCCGACCTCACCGATGAGATTCGCCCCTTCCATGGAAGGCATGGAGGCGAAATAGCCGGACAGGACCTTTTTATCACTGTCGCTCAGGTCATTGCCGTTCTCCGATGTCACGATAACACCGTTGCAGCTTCCCTTGTCCCTGAGCCTCAGAGTCAGCCCTCTCGTATCGATATCACTGATGCCGCAAATCCCGTTTTTTTTCAGAAAGGCATCAAGGGTGCCCCTACCTTCCGGAACAGGACCGGTGTAAAGAGAACGGAGGATAAACCCGGAACATTTGATCTCTCTCAAATCCCGATCGATTTCCTTTCCGGTCTCGGACCATCGGGAATCATCGCCGTAGTTTCCCCCGTGGGGATAGGTCATCATAATCATCTGGCCCGTATAAGAAGGATCGGTCAGAACTTCATGATACCCGGTCATTCCCGTATTGAAGACAATTTCTCCGGAAAATCTCACAGGAAGTGCTTCGCCGGAAAGCTGCGAAGGTTTCGGCGGTATTGCACCAAACGCCGAACCCCGATAAACCGTACCATCATCCAGTACTAGGAAGTCTTTTCCTTTACCCATCTGAACCCCTTTATCTTAACTATATGGGTGAATATCAAAAAAATCTATAATTCCGTTTAAAAAAAAGGCGGCCTTTTAAAAAGCCGCCTTTCATTTGCTTAGAGTAGTCCCTAGGGGAATCGAACCCCTATTTGAAGAATGAGAATCTCCTGTCCTAACCGTTAGACGAAGGGACCCAAAATGCTTCCCGAGGAGGACTCGAACCCCCAAAGGCAGAACCAGAATCTGCAGTGTTACCGATTACACTATCGGGAAGTGTTATGTTTAAGCTTTTCAAAAGCTGTGACGGATAATAACGAAAATCCGAAAAACTGTCAATCCTTTTATCGAAAAAGATCATGAAATTAAAATTCCCACCCTCTTTGCACCTTCTATGTTCCTATCAGCCCTGCAATTGCGTATTACTATTGAAATAATCATCTTCCTTGGTATATGATGCTTCCGCACGAATGGAGGATAAAATATGATCGTCATGAAATTCGGCGGTACGTCCGTACAGAGCGCCGAAAAAATAAATAATGCCCTCGATATCGCAGAGAAAGAACTGTCCATGAGAGGAGTCGTTCTTGTCTCTTCCGCCATGGGGAAGACTACCGACCGCATCATTGATGCCTATACGGCCGCAGAAGCGGGTCATATAGAACCGGCGCTGGGATTTATGGAGGATATAAAAGACCTCCATTTCAAAACGGCGAGAGAATTTCTGACCGGAACGAATCTGACGGACACGATAGCCGTCCTCGACACTTACTTTGCCCAGTTTGCTTCTCTTATTAAGGGTGTAGTCCTCTTGAGGGACTGCACGAAAAGAAGCCGAGATATATTCCTTTCCTTCGGCGAAAGGCTTTCCACCCTGATCATTGCCGCCCGGGCCAGGGAACGGGGCATTAAAACCTCCCTTCTCGACTCCCGTGAGTTCATAATAACAGACGATGACTTCGGTTCCGCCAATGTGGATTTCGAAAAGACCGATAAACTGATTGCAGAGAAGATCAAGCCCGGCCGGGAAAAACTCTATGTGGCCCAGGGATTCATCGGCGCCACGGCCGACGGGGTGACGACAACCCTGGGCCGGGGAGGAAGCGATTATTCCGCCGCCATTATCGGAGCCGCCCTGGATGCCAGGGATATCCAGATCTGGACGGACGTCAACGGGATCATGAGTTCCGATCCCCGCTATGTGAAGGGCGTGAAAACCATTCCCTCGGTCACTTACCGTGAAGCGGGAGAGCTGGCCTACTTCGGCGCCAAGGTGGTTCACCCCTCAACAATCCAGCCGGCTGTGGGAAAAGAGATTCCCGTAAGGGTCCTGAATTCGGGGAACCCCGACCATGAGGGGACAACTATTTCCATGAAAGCCCCCGTCAACGGGCTCAAGGCCATCGCCAACAAAAAAGATATTACCCTGATCAATATTGAATCAACCCGCATGCTGAATGCCTACGGCTTTCTGAACAGGATATTCTGCATATTCGATAAGTACGAAACCTCCGTGGACCTGGTGACGACCAGCGAGGTAAGCGTCACGGTAACGATTGAAGACACCTCTCGGCTCGAAGAGATCGTGAAAGCCCTCGAACCCATCGGAAAAATCGTCGTGGAGAAAGGAAAAAGCATTATCTGCCTTGTCGGGCAGGGCTTGTGGAAGGACGGAGGCTTTCTCTCCCAGGTATTCAAGACCTGCGAGGGAGTTCCCCTGAGAATGATTTCACTCGGGTCGAGCGCGATCAACCTGTCCCTGGTCGTTCCTCAGGACAAAACGGATTTCATGGTCCAGAAACTGCACGATCAGTTTCTCGGATAGAACCATTCAGAGGCGGGGAAGAAAGCACAAAGCGGTTTCCCCTTTCCAGGAGGGGCGTCCCCCGGGAGTCTCCCGCTTCCAGAAGCAGGGGGAAATCCTCCCGGCGGAACACCGGAAGGCCCTCCCCGCCCTTCTCCCACAGCAGGACCGATTTATCCATGACATTCCTGAAGGACAGGGAGTTCTCGTAGGAGAGCGGTTCGAATTCCAGAACCGTACCTCCCTCACCGGAGGAAAACCGATAATTTTTCATGAGGGAGGAGGAGAATTCCACGGCCATGATCCGAACCCCCTCTCTTTCTTCCATCCCGATGCCGAGACATGTCCAGCGGGGATTGAGAATCTGCTCCCGGTGGGCCGGGCTGTTCCACCAGGCTTCGAAGATCTCACCCAGCGCCGCCTCGGCCGAACTGGTTCCCAGAATTTCACCGGCGGCGAGTGCCGTTCCGCCCGCCAATCCGTACCTCTCCCAGGGCCCTCTGTTCTCCCTGTCCCTATGGGTCAGGATTCTCCGTCCGGAAAGCTCGGACGCATAGGATTGGGCACTGCGGACAAGAAACACCTCCCTCTCCAGCGGCACAAGACCGGATTCCGCCCGTTTTTCATTAATCCACGACTCCGTTACGGAAAAATAGTCCTCTCCGTAAAGGGGGAAGAGAAGAATGACGCCAAGCAGAAAGATCGTGTATTTCATGGATATCCTAACTGAGAAAAGCAAAAAGATCCCGGTAGACTTCCCTTCTGATTCTTTCCGATTCGTTCAGAATGTGATGCCTTCCCTTTTTGTAATGGACAGTGCGGCATCGGGAATAGCATCTTTCAAGAACGGGAGTATTGCTCTTCCATTCCACCACGTTGTCTCTGTCCCCCTGAAGCAGAAGAAGGGGCTGGTTCGAAGAAAAATCCTCCCATTCCCGGTTCCACTCCACCATGGCTTTTATCCAGTCGAGGGAAAAGCGTTTGACCCCCAGGGGGTCCTTCCACTTGAACTTCAGAAACGGCTTATTTCCGCTGGATTTGGTCTTCCGTACGGGAAGGACCTTTATCCAGTCCTGGGCAAGATCGATGCCTTTATCTATCAGAAGCTGATAGTTCATCTTCACCAGGGGGGCGGCCATGACGACTCCCTTGAAGTTATCACTACCGCGTCGGTTGTAATCCATCAGGATGGAACAGCCCGTGCTGTGGCCCACGGCATAGGACCTCTCCGGGCGGACATCCCAACGGCGGAGAAGTCCGTCAAAGAAGTCGGCATATTCACGGAAAGAGAGAATGCCCCCCCTTATGCCGCTTGATCTTCCATGGCCGGGCATGTCTCCCGCCACCACCCGGAATCCCCTCTTGAGAAGTTCATTCACCAGCAGCCTGTTGCTCAAAGAATGATCGAGAAAACCGTGCAGCAAAACGACCGTCTCCTCCCATTTTTCCGGCTCAAGACACCAGGACCAGATGCTGTAGGCACCGGAAGGGAATTCTCCGCCCCTAAAATCGGCATATCCCTCTATATGATAATACCCGAGATACTCTTCTTCCATGCAACCACTATAACAGACTCATGGCCCCCTGAATAGAGAAGAATCCGCCCTGCGGCAGAGGCTTTAATTACAAATTTATAATGTTATTCAGTGGATTTTTCCCGTATTCTGAAGTATCATTAACACATAACTATCAGGAATAGAAAATGGTTGAAGACTTTTTAAAATTTATTGATCAATCCAAAAGTATCGTGATTACATCCCATGAAAGCCCTGACGGCGACGCTATCTGTTCGGAAATAGGATTATACAAACTGCTGCTTTTCCTCCAGAAGGATGTGGTCATACTCAATAGCGACAGCGCCGAGGATAAATACGATTTCCTAAAGACCAGTCATTTTATGACACAGATAAATATGAATAATCCCGATCTTCCTGTCGATTATTCCCTCATTGTCCTCGATACGCACCCTTACAACATAGGCAAGGCGGGAGAGCTCCTGAGGGAAGGAGCCAGGGATATTTTCGTCATAGACCACCATGAAGACTCCTATTCCGAAAAATTCGGCGGCATCCACGACAGTTCGGCATCCAGCACCTGCCAGCTCGTCTATCTGCTGATGGAAGGACTGAACTTCACCCCCGACAAGGAGACGGCGGACGCCCTCTTCACGGGAATCGTCTATGACACCGGTTCGTTTCAATTCAAAAAGACAACCCACGAGACCTTCCGCATCGGGGGGGATCTGGTGAAAATCGGCGTTGATCCCTTCATCATTCACAACTACCTGGACCAGAGCAACAGCAAAGCCTTTCTGGTTTTACAGATGGAAGTCATGAAAACCCTGGAATTCCACGTGAATGACCATGTGACCAGTCTGATGATGACGAAAGAGATTCTCGATAACAGCGGCGCAAAGTATGAAGAAGCCCAGCCCCTCATCAATCTTCCCCTTATCTGCAAGGATGTCGAAGTTTCCCTCCTTTTCAAGGAGAACAAAGAGGGTGTCAAGAGGTGTTCCATCCGTTCCAAGGGTAACTTCGACTGTTACGAACTGGCCAATAAATACAACGGAGGCGGGCACAAGACGGCGGCCGGCTTCAAGATTAGCGGTTCCTTTGAAGAAATGAAAAGAGAAGTGCTTGAAGAAATAGGCCATTTCTTTTCATAATAGGATTCATGATAAAGACCAAAATTGCAGCCTCTTTCATACTGACTCTTCTTCTCTTCTCATGCCGTGAAGGTAATCTCGGTGTCAGTACCGAGCGTCCTCCTGCGGGTCAGGTCATCATTCCCGATTCGGGAAGGGATACGGCCAGGAGGGAGGGAAGTTCTCTTTCCATACAGAAAGAAGAGGAGGAGGTCAAGGCGATTCCTTCGATCCCTATTGAGGCGAAATGGAATATAGTCGAGCTGATGGATGCCAATCTCGACGGCGATACCGACGACGAGCAGCTGATCTTTCTTGAATCGAAGGAAGGGGATAAAAACCTGGAAGTCTGGGTGGCCGATTTCAATACGTCCGCCAACTCCTATGTTCTGGCGTGGAGAAGCGAGCTTTCCAGCAAACAGGGCGATAAGCTTACCGTCACGGTAAACGAAGCGGCCGAACAGGGCCGGTACGAACTGTATGTTCTGGGATACGACTCACGGGATTACCACACCCTGGACGTATTCTACCCCCTTTCCGAACAGTCTCCCAGTTTCAGGAATATCTTCACCCAGTCCGTTAAAGGTACCATCGAACTCTATTATCCCCAGACAGCCGGCTCCTCCCTGAGCGACGACTACGGAACAAGAGTCAGGATTTCTCCCGAGATAATTATTACCCGCTCCGATCCCGAATCGGATAATCCTCTTGATTCGGTCATAACGACCTGGGAGCTAGCCACTTCCCCCACCCGCTACAAGCTTATCTCGACAAGGAAGATAAAAGCGACCAAGGAGCAGGAGGAAAAACTTCTGGAGCTGATAAGCGGTCCCATTGATGACTTTGAGTCGCTCCTTTCCGATTACTGGTATCAGGAAGAGGGAGAAAGCGGCGTCATCCGCATGATCGATCTGAACAAAGCGGACAATACGATTGAATTCCTCACCCTGCAGAATTACGAGGAGTACACCTGGGACTCTTCCCATAAATCATCCTATGCCCCCCGGCTCTATATTTATACGACCAGCCCCTATATTTCTTCGGTCCGCAAGGAGCTGACCATCAATATGATCGATACGGACAGCATTTCCCTGGATGTCTTCGACAACGGAAAACAGCACCGCAACAACTCCTGGTCGGGTAATTACAAGCGCATGACCGAGGGGATGAAACTCTCCCTTATCAAGGAGTACGGACGGGAAATCAATACGGAATTTTACGATCTCAAGGGTAAGTATAAAAGTGCCTCGGGAGAGGAGATCTCCTTTGACAGGAACAGCTTCACCCTTTCTCAGGAAGGAAAAGATACGGACAGGAAAGGCTTTTTTTCCCTCTTTGTCCTTAACGGCGAGCAGCTTCTTGAGCTCATCTATTACGATAACAGAGGGATGAAGGAATCAAGAGAACTGTATCAGTTTTCCTATTCCGTAGAAGACGACGAGGAGCACAGAATCCGCAGTTTCCATATTACCGCCGGAGAAACGACAGCACGGGGCTTTGTTCCCTCCGAGGAAGTGGGAAGGCGCTTTGAACAGATAGAGCTGCTGTCCGACTAGCGGTTCAGGGGAACAGGAGGGAGGGCTTTGTCCTCCTCTCGGCCCTGCCCGTAAGGATCAATCCTTCGGGGGACTGGGGAAAGTCTCTTTTAATAATCCATTCAACCCTTCTGGCATCATCCTCCCTTCCCAGTGTCCGGTAGGCATCGCTCAAGCATAGGGCGGCCGAGGGCTCCCCGGTCAGCAGACGGTTGTGGTCTTCCATCAGCTCTAAGGCCCCCTTTTCCCGTCCGAGACGGATAAGGCTTTTTATTTCGATAATAAGGGCCCCTCTGACTATTGAGGGTTCGAGTCCCCCCTCGGTAAGGGGGAGAGCTTCGGCGGGAAGGTTCTCATACTGTCCCATATCCCACTTTATCTGAAGAATCCGTAATTGGCATAGCTGGCGTTTTACCCCGGAAAGTCTGGGGGCGGCTTCCCTGTACTTTTCCAGAGCGCCCGTGTAGTCTCCCGCAGAGAGATCCTCCGCGGCAAGAAGAATCAGCCTCTCCCCTTCTCCGTCGGATTGCTGGGAAAAAAGGGGAAAGCCCTGGAGCAGGGCAAAAAAGATCAGAGGCAGAAGAAACTTATGATTCATCTTCCTTCTTTTTATTTTTTCTGCCTCCGAGAAGAGACTTCTTCCTTTCCCTCTCTTTCTCTCCCCCTGCGTCGGGAGTTTCATTCATAAGAGCGGGAGCGTCCTTTCTCTTCCCCCCTTCGCTCTTCTTTGATTTCCGCCGGGAAAAGGAACGGGCGAACCAGAAGGGAACGGTGGAAACAAGACCGAAGAGATAAGCGGCGAAGACGACGATGATAATGGAAACGTCTTCAAAATGGCCCTTCTCGTTAACCCAGATATTAATATTGGTATGGTTATCGAGGTTAAATCCGATAAAAGCAAAGATAATGACGATGAATAAAATAAACCCTATTAGTTTCATGGGCACGGTTCTGCCTCCTCTTTACAGACGCTATTCGTTGATTATCTCCCGAATATGCCATTTAATCAAGTTATAGTTATTATCACGGGGCAGGACAATCCAGGCGCCCAGATAGTAATTGTCATCGGCCAGAGCCGCTTCCTGGTCCTCTCGGGAAAGCCTGTAAAGATTGCTGTAGCTTTCGTAAAGAACATTGGTGGCATCGATAACATTACGGCTGTCCAGACTGTTCTTCCTGTATTTCATGACGTCCCGGACAAGTGTGCCGGGCGACATATTCGTCTCTGTATATTTCACGGCGGCCCGGACGAAATCGGTGAGCTTATCCGCATCGGAAAGGCCCATGTTCTTCAGTTTGTCGAAAATGGCCCCGATTATCAGCTGCTGCCGCCGGGAACGGGAATAATCGTTTGTCGTGTGCCGGGAACGGGCTACACGCAGCGCCCCCAGGCCGTCCAGGTGAATCGGTCCGGCAGGATAATTCAAGGTTGTCCAGACGCCGTTTTCCTTGATATGGTACGTGGGGTCGCTCAGGGGCTCTTCCAGCTCCACATCGATCCCGCCGAGGATATTGATCACATCGATGAAAGCGTACATGTCTATGGCCATATATTTATCGATCTGCAGACCGGACAGCTCGGAAACGTCCGACGCCAGGGCATCGATACCGTAATAGCGGTACACGCTGTTAAGCTTTCTGTTCTTGAACCAGAGGTCCCGGGGAATACTGATCATCTTGATGTCTCCCGTTTTGCCGCTGGTATGAACCAGGATGATCGTATCGGCATTCCCCTCATGGGACCCGACGACCATATAGGTCTCCTCATCGGCGGAAGAGTATACATCATCGATGACGCCCACATCCTCCCCCTTCCAGGAGCTGTCCAGGTCAAGGGTGACATGATTTTCGGTCATGGTTCTGAATGACCTGAGCACCACATCGTCCCCGTCCAGCAGATAGATCTCACCGGTGCCCTCCAGAAGGGCGAAGGAGCCTACCCGTTTATCCTGGCTATCGTAGAAATCCCAGTTCTTGTAATCCGTATCCTCGCTTTCCCTTATCTCGGGGGACAGGGTAAGCCCTCTCTGTTCAAGATAATCGGCAAAGCCCTGTTCCTGAATCACGGAAATAAGGAAATCCTTAACTTCATCATCACGGATTTCCTTATCGGTCCGGCCGTCCAGATTTTCAAGGTACCCTATAAGCGCCGCTTCAAAACTGTCCCAGTCATTATATGAAGTCCCGCCCAGGTACAGGGTCCCCTCTTTCTTGATGACCCCGGCCTTCTCTTTTACGATATAATCGGAAAGCCTGATAAGCAGATCGAAGCTCTCTGCCGAATCTACGGTTCTCAGATTCAGCTCCTTTTCCTGGATAAGTCCCTGAAGTCCGCTTCTGCGGGGAAACTGGGACAGCTGAGCAGTCCACTCCGCGGTTTTTCGGGCGATGGAGGCCACTTCCTCCTGATAGCCCTTGATGAACGCCGTCATCGTACCGCTGTCTGCCACGGTGCCTTCCCGGCCGAAACTGTCCGTGACGCGGGCGGAACCGTCCTCATCCACGGTAAAACTGACGATCTCCTCGCCCCCGGCATAGAACGCCCCGGAGAGGGTTGACTGAAACCGGAAGGTGATATTCTGCGTTTGGAGCCATCGCTGAAAGGGGGGATTCATAATCTGCTCGTCAAATAGTTCCCTCGAGCGGTAATCCACGTTCACTTCCAAGAGATAATCCAGAGCTTCGTAAAAAACATCCTTCTGTTTTTCCTTGATCAGTTCGGGGTCTACTTCACCGTTCTCTTCCTCCGCCCCGTAATCGAGATTGAGCGGCTCCATGCCATTCTGAAAAAGCAGTTTATTCGTTCCCGCGGCCAGCATGTTCACGTTCTCTGCCGTTCTGTCTATGATATTCCTTGACTGCTCCAGTCCGCCCGTTACATTTTCCGTAAGCCTATCGATCTCTTTCCCCATGGAAAGATTCTGGATAAAAAGGAGCGCGAAGAGCCCAATGCTCGTTATAATGAGAAATATTTGCAGTAGCCGTTTCAATTAACCTCTCCTCTCCAGTGCTCTCTCGGCGGAAAGAACGGTATTATAGAGAAGCATGGTAATGGTCATCGGTCCGACTCCTCCGGGAACGGGCGTTATAAAGGAAGCCTTATCCTTAATACCCTCAAAATCCACATCACCGGCAAGGCGGTATCCCCTTTTTTTCGTATCATCGGGAACCCGGTTGACTCCCACGTCGATGACAACAGCCCCCTCCCTGACCATATCGGCGGTAATCATGGCGGGACGGCCTGCCGCGGCGATAAGGATATCGGCCCGGAGGGTGTGTTCCTTGAGATTCCTAGTGCCCGTATGGCAGACAGTAACCGTGGCGTTTCCGGGATTTCCCTTCTGAAGCAGCATATTGGCGATGGGCTTTCCCACGATATTGCTTCGTCCGACGACAACGATTTCGGCTCCTGAGGTGGGTATCTCCTTCTCTTCAAGAAGCTTGATGATTCCGTGGGGCGTACAGGGCAGAAAAGTTTCCTGCCCCAGCATCATCTTCCCCACACTGACGGGGTGAAATCCGTCCACATCCTTCAGGGGGTTGATTCTTTCGATGACCCGATCGCTGTCGATATGGGCGGGCAGAGGAAGCTGTACGAGAATACCGTGAATGGCGGGATCCTCATTCAGCCCGTCGATAATCGAAAGAAGCTGCTCTTCCGTCGTGTCAGCCGGCTTTCTGATATCCCGGGAGTAAAGTCCCATCTCCTCGCAGGCCTTTTCCTTCGCTGTGACATAAGAGCGGCTGGCGGGATCGTCCCCTATAAGCACCACGGCTAGTCCCGGTTTCATGCCGCGCCTGGTTAAAAGTGCCGCCTTCTCCTTCAGTTCGTCCCTTATTCGGGATGCCGTTGCTTTACCGTCTATTAAACTCATATATCACAAACCTCTCACATAACTCTTGTTGATGAATAATATAAATTATGATAGTATCACAGTACTTTTGAGAAGAGGAATAGCATTGAAAATAAAAAAGATATTATTTTTTCCGTTGCTTATGATATTAGCACTGTACGGCACTCTTTTTGCACAGGAAGATGACATCAATGAAGAGTTTGTACTCTCCTATCATTCGAAAGGTGATCAGACTTTCTCTATCGAAATGGGACTCTTTATCCCCATGGTCACGATTGATCCGACTCCGGGCTCCGGCAAAGCCGTCGACAGTCTTTCGGGCCAGATGAATCTGGGAGGGACTGGTTTTCTCAGTTACTGCGGATACCTTAACAGTAATCTGCGTATCGGCGGGGAATTCGGAGGTATGTTCGCCTCTTCCCTGAATGAGAATATGTTTTATATTGTTCCCCTTATGGTGAAAACCGTTTACGACATTAATATCAACACCTATTTTACGGTGCCCCTTTATCTGAGCGCCGGAATCAGCTTCAACAGTTACGACGATCTGTTCATGGTAGATCCCATTGTCAAGCCGGGATTCGGCCTGAACTGGAATTACGATTCCGAATGGAGTTTCATCACCAAGTATACTGTCTGGATTATTCCCGAGATCACCAAAGCAGACGATCAGAGCCGCATCGGTGTCTTTTCGGACCTCCGCGTGGGCGTTGAATATCATTTCTAAGAGGCATACATGAGAGAAAACTTACAAAAATTACTTCCCCTGTTTATTTTAACCCTATTAATGGCAGCCTGTTCCGGTGAAGGGCTTTTCTATACCATTGAGAACGAAGAAAAAATCGTTGACAATAACATGGAAAATGTGAAATTTGAAAAGGTTATTGTCATCGACGGCGGTACCAATGAGTACTATGTGGCCCTGGGATCGCGGATCTGGTATAGAGAGATTTCCGGCAGCGCCTGGAATGTCCTGTCTCTTCCCGGTTCGGCCACCCACATCTCCTCCATGGTTCAATATAACAGCGATATTCTTTATACCGTAAGAACAGGAGACGGAAGCGCTATCTACAAGATTGATGATCCGGGTACTAACGGAATGAGCGTCGGTTCCCTTATTTCAAACTCTACGACAGGCCCCTCCGTTTCCGGTAATTACGTGAACTACCGGTTATTTGCCGACAGTGACGGTTCGGTCCTTTGCCTGAATATTTTTGAGACCGAAGATGATGATGACCTGACACCCTACAGTTCGGCTCTTTACACCGCCGGCGCTGCTGATATCACGGATTTTTCCGATTTCACGGTTTCCGCCGCAGCGGCTCTTGACCTTAATAATAAACCGGTCAAGAGCATGGCCTTTGATGCCGGTTCGAATGCCTGGCTTATCTACAACGACATAAACAGCGGGGATGATGATTATGACGATCTGGGCTCCCACGGAGTATTGATATCCTCCGCCGATAATTTCGGCAGCGATGCGACTGTTGAATCAGGCCAGGGTGCGGGGTTCTACCAGACCGTTCATTACGATACGTCCAACAACGTTCTTCTCTTGAGCATCCGGACGGAATATTCTACCAGCGGCTCTTCTTTCAATCTTTCCTATTATTACGGATCAGCCTGGACAACCGCTCCGTGGGGCTACGGTTTCAATGATTTTCTCTTTGATACGAATCTTACCAGCGGCGACAACTATATGATCGGCTGCACCATGAGTGATAACGTAACAAGCGCCGACGGCTATACTCTTCTGAATATTTCGGATATTGCCACCGGTATATCATCCCTGGAAGACAGCGACATCATTGCCGATGAAGACAACTACAGCAGCAGCGACCTGATAGATTCGGCCATCTACAGCATGGATATCTATCTTAACGGTTCCGATTATATTCTCCTTGCCGGGACCTCATCGGGAATCTGGACACTGAACAGCACCACGATGGTGTGGTCTCAGGAATAAAAAAAGAGGATCGGCAACCGATCCCCTTATCACGAAAAGCCCGTCCCAGGACGGGCTTTTTTCATCCTCTGACCATTTTAAAAACGTCCCTCAGCTCCGGGTCCTGTTTATAGTAATGCTCTTCCAGTTCTTCTTCGGATAGGCCGACGAGCTCATGGCTCATATAGTGAATCCAGAGATTATCCTCCGGTTTCTCTATGACGAACTTGCGGCACCAGTAATCGGGCTGAACGTCGAGATGATTGTTTTTCCTCTCTCCGTAGCGTACATCCTTATAGTCATGAACGGCGACTTTCACGTCTTCACGGGGAATCCCCCGCTGAAGAATGACATCCACCAGATAGTTAAGCGTCTTTCCGCTGTCGAAAATATCATCGACAAAAAGGATCTTGTCTCCCTTTCTGAGATACTGGGGATCATAGGTCCAGCCGTCAATCATAATCTGATCGCTCTCGTGAACATCCGTATAAGACCGGGCGACCACGGCAGCATAGAAAACGGGCTTCTTTCCTTCCACCACCAGTTTGAAGAATTCGCTTATCACATTCCCCATATAGGCTCCGCCCCGGAGGGGGATATAGATGACATCGGGTATAAACCCTTCCTTGTAAATTGCTGCGGCCATCTTTAAAGCGTCGTTTCTTACGACATCATAGGGCAAAAATTGCTTATTCGCCATAACTCTCCCTCTGTACTATCAAATCTATTTCATTAACCTTGTCGTTAATCCTCTTTATATGCAGGGAAAAGACATTCTCCGAAAGACGTCCCACTTCCTGATAAAAGTCATTGAGTGACTTAAGGGGCATCCCGTTAATCGACTCAATGATATCACCTACCTGTACACCGGATATCTGAAAAGGTGTCTTGGCATAGGTGTCTTCCACAATGACTCCTTCATAAGAGTCATCAAGCCCCAGGGCCTCCCGTATCGATTCATTCAGGGGAAGCAGAGTGACTCCTGGCCAGGCCAGGCTGTTGCTTGAACTGATCTGATCCTCATCCTCCCTCGTATCGATGGTGACGGAAAGAGTCTTTCTCAGACCGGAGCGGAAGACTTCCATGGGCACGGTCGTGCCGGGATCGATTTCACCGATGCGATAGGTCAGGTCTTTCCGGCTTTTCACGGGAGACCCGTCGATGGAAAGGATGAAATCACCCGCCCTGATTCCCCCTTTCCAGGCGGGAGAACCGATGAAGACCTGATAAACGAAGGCGCCGTTCATATCCGGTTCCAGACCGATTTCACGGGCCAGCTGTACGGAACGGTCCCCCATACTCACACCCAGCCAACCGTAAAGAGGCTTGCCATAGGCGATAATGTCATCAATGGAACCGATGGCGTTGTTGATGGGGAGGCTGAAGCCCAGTCCCATGGAACCACCCGTGGAGGTGCTGATCCATGAGTTGATACCGATTACTTCCCCTTTCATATTGATAAGGGCTCCCCCGGAGTTTCCCTGGTTGATGGCCGCATCGGTTTGAATGAAATCACTGATGTTTCCATCGGGGGCGTCTTCCCTTCCCAGAGCGCTTATGATTCCGGCAGTTACGGACGATTCATACCCCAGGGGATTTCCGATGGCCATGACCCAGTCACCCACATAAAGTGATCCCGAATCTCCCAGCCGGGCCAGGGGAATATCCCTGTCTTCGGTGGTAAAGGAAATGAGGGCCAGGTCCTTTCGGCTGTCCGTACCGACCCTTACGGCATCATATTCCCTTTCATCATAGAGGGTAACCTGGATCTTATCCGAATCGCCGACCACATGGTAATTGGTGATGATATAATAGGTCTGATCGATTTTCTTAACGATAACACCGGAACCTAATCCGTAAAATTCAAATTTATCCCGGGGAACAGAGCTGTCGGGAGTGGAGAAATAATCGTCCCAGGGAACAGCTTCCGACATTTCCTGGCCGGCTTCCTTCGTATTCATGACATCGATCTCAACCACCACGGGAAGATTCTCCGCAGCCACCCGCCGAAAAATGTCCTGCATTTCATCGAAGGATTCACTGGCGGGAGGGGCGGCATAAACCGGGGGGACATCACGGGTAAATAATAGAAGGCCCATGACGGCGACGGCACCGGCCAGAAAAGAAGAAAGGACAATCAAAGGCAGATTCGTTTTACTGATATTTCTCATTTACAGACTCCCCGTTACGATCTCGTAACCCCTGTCGGTAACAACAACGGTATGTTCAAAATGGGCCGACAGAGAATTATCCGCCGTAACGACCGTCCAGTTGTCATCAAGAGTAACCACTTCAGCGGTTCCCATATTCACCATGGGTTCAATGGCAAGAACCATTCCCTTTTTTAAACGGGGATTTATTCCGTGGGCGGGATAATTATTGGGGATCTGAGGGTCTTCGTGGACATGGAAACCGACGCCGTGTCCGCAGAAGGAGTGTACGATTCCGTATCCGTGGGGCTGAATTACCCCGGTAACGGCTTTGGATATATCGTGGACACGCGCTCCGGGCTTCACCGCTTCCACCCCTGCGATGAGGGACTTCTTCGTTACATCCAGAAGCTTTTCGACCTCCGGTGAAACCCGGCCCACCGTAAAAGTACGGGCGGCATCGCTAATCATTCCCTTATAGGTGACACCGATATCACAGCCTATAATATCCCCTTCTCGAAGGGGCGTCTTATCGGGTATCCCGTGGATAACCCGGTCGTTAACGGAAGTACAGACAGCGGCAGGATAGCCGCTGTATCCGAGAAAAGAGGCTTCCGCGCCCTCTTCCCGGAGTATTTTTCTCACGAGATTATCAATATCCATGGGGGAAATTCCCGGCTTGATATAGTCCTTCAAAACCGTAAATATTCCTGCCAGTATGGCTCCCGACTCTCTTAAGCAATCGATCTGTTCATCATTTTTCAGTGCAATCAATTATCCACCGCCTTTTTCCTCATGCCTTCCGCCTCTTCACTCTTCCCCTGATGATCCAGAAGGACAGCAAGATTCCAGGCACCGAACCAATCATGGGTCTTATCGTAATAATCGGACAGAATCTGTTCCGAATCTTCATATCTCTGGGGCTTCTTCAGCGCCAGAATCAAGCCTGCATACAGATCATACCAGTCGGGACGGTATCCAAGAACTTTCTCATGCCTGTCCATGATGATGTTCATGCTTTCAAAATCGCCGGAGACAGCCATATACCAGAGAAGATAACGGGTCACTTTCTCATCAGCGCTGTTTTCATTGAAGAGTTTCCAAATAAAAGCCCTGTATGCTTCGGGCGTAAGCTCCTCGGGAAAGGATGAAAATCTTTCCAGCATTACTTCCACATCATCGGGATGATCGTTCAGATAGGTATTAACTACCCTTTCGGCCCTGACAGGATACGTCTCAAGCCAGTTATCCAGAAAATAAAGGATAACCTCCCGCTGATCGCCGTACTCGTTCAAAGTATCCAGAATGATACGGGATGCTTCCTTCCATATCTGGGCTTTCTCATAAATCATAGCCCGGTTTACGAGGGGTCTCCAGTTGTCTTCGCCCCGTATTTCGAGGGATGTCAGATAGTGATACTCCGACTTTTCCCAATCGCCGAGTAAAAAATATCCGTCCCCCAGTATATTGTTCAGCGTCCATCTTCGGTTGTGATTTTTCCTGTCCAGCTCATCCTGCCTGTTCAGGAAATCGACGGCGGTCTTCACATCGCCCAGATCCCAGTACAGGAGCCCCAGGAGTTGCAGATAGGGCTGAACATCTCCGATGGTGGAAGCCCTTTCCACCGCTTCATCCTTCTCTCCCAGGGCCATCCAAAGCATAAGAGAATCGGCTTTCAGATCATCTATCCCGGAGATATCCCCGACGAGACCGTAAAACTCCGCATCCCTCTCCTGTTCAAGTCTCTGCATAACCCCCTGATAGGGGGGGAGTCCACTGTCTATTTCCAGACTCTCTTCCGTCAGCCTTATTTCTGCACTGACCGTGGGATAGCTCTCTTCAGAAATTCTGTCCCGGTATTTGAAAAGCCTGTCATAATCACCGGTCCAGAGAAGAGCCGTCAGATAATACATCCAGAATTCATCATTACCCCGGTACAGCTTGACGGCTCTTTCCGTATATTTCCGGTAGACGTTCCAGTCATCCGATGCGTCGGATATCAGATAGGCTCTCTTGATGATCCTCAGCCACTCTCCCGTCCCTCTGGCAAAAGAGGAAGATTTCTCAAGGGTCTCTTTAGCCTGGCGCACTCTGCCGTCTCTCTGAAAACCATCGGTTTGCGTGAGATAGTAATGAAAAGATTCAACCCGGGGGATGCGGTATCGATAGAGAAAAAATGAAAGGATCAGAACAAGAAGAAAAAGAAAAACCGCTAAAAATGTTAGTATTCCCACACCCTTCTTGTTCGTCATATTTTATTATAGAACGGTTTTTGCTATTCCATCAAGAACGCCATTAATAAATTTGTAGGACTCATCTGCGGCGTACTCCTTGGCAATCTCAATTGCCTCATTAATGACAACTCTCTGGGGAATATCTTTCTGAAAGAGAAGGGAATATACACTGAGGCGAAGAATGGCCAGATCGACCTTTGCCAGACGGTCAAAATCCCATTTATGCAGATGTTCCCTGATCTGTTTGTCTATCTCTTCGGTGTTATCAAGAACTCCTGAGATCATCAGCCGGGAAAAGAGAAGAGTGTCTTCCGCCACTTCTTCCTTAAGCCAGTCGAAGACAAAAACCTCTTCCTTGCTATTGCCGGTCATATCCCAACCGTACAGGGCCTGGAAAGCTAAAACACGTCCTTTATGCCTGTTTGCCATATATTACAGTGCTTCCTCAAAGATAGTGACATCCGAACGGCCTCGTAAATCCTGTACAACCTGCTGCTGAAGTCTGCCGTAAAGCTGCTGTTCCATCTGAGAGGTGATAATCTGAACGAGGTAGTTCCTTACAGTCATCTCCTGCATAGGATTGATTCTCTCATCAATACCCAGAACCCGCGCTTCCTTGTGGTCACCGATACGGATGATATGAAACCCGATTTTCGATTCCAGCAGATAAACGAGGGACGGCTCTTTTCCTTCAAAAAGAGAATTGGTAAATTCCTGTCCGAAAACCTCATTGGCCTGAGAGTCGGCCCGCGCGATAGTAAAAGGCTGCCCTTTGACCTGGGTAAAGGGAAAATCATCCCCTTCTTCCTTGCTGACGTCGTCAAAACTGACATTACCCGAAGAGATTCTCCTATAAAGGTCCTCGGCTCTCTTCTTTACGGCGGCTCTGTCATCCCCTTCTGCAGCCTTGAAATAGATCTGATTCAGGAGAACATACTCGGGCTGGGCGAACTGGCCTATATTCTGATTATAGAAGTCCTGTACCGTCTTGTCGTCCGGACCGGACATATTCTCGAAATCACTCTTTTTCGTCTGGGTTATATACCTTTGGATAAGAAGACTGTTTTTGGTATTTTCAAGATAAAGATCATAGTCATGACCATTATCCACAAGAAGCTTTTTAAACTGTTCCGGATCATTCAGCATGGCTCCCGCGGGAATCTGATGCATCTGCTGAAGTTCCAGAGAAAGGCCCTGCATGGCCGCGGGGAGCACTTCGTCGTCACTCACCGTGATACCGAGGCTTTCGGCATCCTGCTTGACCAGCATCTGATTGATGATGACGTCAAGAAGCTGCTTTTTTTCATCAAGAGTAAGCTCGACGCCCTTGTTCTGAAGGACCATCGTCTTTTCATAGCGCCGGAATTTAGTCTGCGGCAGAGCTTCGGTTTTGTGAAGCTTAATCACGGCTACAGGTCTATCGTTAAAGGATTGGGCGAAAAGGGAGCCCATGAGTAGCGAAAATAGAAAAAAAAGGGAGATTTTCTTCATTGATTTACCTTTTACTTCGTTATATGCAGCTTTTTGCCGATATACGAAGCTTCTTCCTTGGAGTTGATAATATCTGACGTCTTGAGAAATATACCCTCTTTTTCCAGAAGCTTCATCAAATCCTGAAGAACACGAAAAGCGCGGAATCCCTTTTTAAGAACAAAGGCGTAACATCTTTTACCGCTAATTGTTCCGGCATTTTTGACAAATGCCATCAGGGATTCGTCCAGTTTTTTACTGAAAGGAGAAAGAGGCGCGGCGCCGACAGCTATGTATTCGTACATGGTAAGCTTCACGTTATTGTCCAGAATACCATTGATAACCTTGACGTCATGGCCCTGCTCGCCGATACCGTGGGCAAGGGCTTCCGCCGCCTGGGATAATTTGCCGGCTTCCTTTTCAAAATATACTACTGCAACTCTCATACCTCTTCCTCGCTCCGTTGAATCATTATCAGTTCTGGGGAATGACCAGCTCCGCTCCCTTGTCGCTATCCGGTAAAACCGTTTCGTTTTCCCACCAGTTTTCTCCCTGATTCACGCTCTGGGCACGGGATTCCCCGATAACGCTGTCCTTGTTGGAAGAACGCAGAAAGAAAGCCACAGAGAGGGAAAGGACGAGGAACAAAACACCTAAGATGCGGGTCAGTTTGATAAGCACATTGGAAGAAGAAGCTCCGAAAGCCGTATTGCTTCCACCGCCAAAGATACCACCAAGAGAATCGCCCTGCTCATCCTGAATGAGAACCATAAGAGCCAGAAGAACGGCATCTATGACATATAGCACAAATAAGATTACACCTAATACACCCATTATAACTCCTAAAAAGTGCCCCGGAGGACACTTTTCTTATTGTTTTAGTGGAAGCCCGCCGAGGGAGGGGCATTCCCGTTTATTATTTATTGAAATTGACCAATGCGTCAAAGGAATCGGCCGTAAGTGCGGCTCCTCCGATGAGTCCTCCGTCAATATTCTCCATGGCCATCAGCTCTTTCACGTTTCCGGGTTTAACGGATCCGCCGTACTGGATATTGGTGGCCTGAGCGATATCATCGCCGAACATCTCGGCGAGCTTTTTCCGGCAGGAAGCATGGATGGCTTCGGCGTCGTCGGGGGTAGCGGTTTTACCGGTACCGATGGCCCATACGGGTTCATAGGCGATCATGACATTGGCCATGTCTTCCTTGGAAAGACCGGCGAGACCTTTCTCAAGCTGTTCAAAACAGACAGCTTCGGCTTTTCCGGCTTCTCTCTCTTCCAGAAGCTCTCCGATACAGAGATCAACTTTCATGCCGTTGGCCAGGGCCAGCTTTACTTTCTCATTGATCATTTCATTGGATTCGCCGTAGATATGTCTTCTTTCGGAATGTCCGAGGATAACAACCTCAACGCCGAGATCTTTCAGCATCAGAACGGAAGTTTCACCCGTATGGGCACCTTCGAGTTCGGTAGCCATATTCTGGGCGGCCAGAATGATATTGGAACCTTTGATGACTTCCGCAACGGCGGGAATACATACGAAGGAGGGAGCGATCATCACTTTGTTGTCGCTGTCCTTGACCAGGGGAAGGATCTCCTTGGCGAGTGCAACAGCCTCGCTGGGAGTTTTATTCATTTTCCAGTTTCCCGCAATAAGATATTCTCTCATTTCATTACCTCACTAAAAAAATCGCAGCCCCGCCTGCGGAGCTGCAACATTGTAACACATAAATATGATACTGGCTAGAAGGTTTCCCCGAATGTTTATTTCAGGAAAACCCGCGAATATTATTTCTTAAGAGCCACGACACCGGGAAGGGCTTTTCCTTCCAGATACTCCAGGGAGGCTCCGCCGCCGGTGGAGACGTGATCAATTTTATCACCCAGCTTGAACTTGTTGACGGCTGCGACGGAATCACCGCCGCCCACAACGGTCGTACCGGCGCAATCGGCTACGAAATTGGCCACTTCTTCGGTTCCCTTGGAAAAGGCGTCAAACTCGAAAACACCCATGGGGCCGTTCCAGACGACAGTTTTGGCTTCGGCGATTTTCACTTTTATCGCGGCAATGGTCTTGGGACCGACATCCATGGCCAGCTTTCCTTCGGGAACATCTTCGGAATCCACCGCTTCGGGAACGGCGGTTTCGCTGAATTCGGAGGCGACCACATGATCCATGGGAAGGATAACGGTCGTACCCTGGGCTTCGGCCTTCTTGAGAAAAGAAGCGGCCGTATCAAGATAGTCCTCTTCGAAAAGGGATTTACCGATAGCTTTGCCCTTCGTTTTGAGGAAGGTGTAGGCCATACCGCCGCCGATAACGAAGGTATCGCACTTGTCAAGGAGAGACTCGAGCACGCTGATTTTTGAAGAGACCTTGGCTCCGCCGATAATGGCGACCATGGGCTTTTCGGGATTTTCCAGAACCTTATCGAAGAATTCGCACTCCTTCTCCATGAGGAAACCGGCAACGGAAGGAAGATATTTGGTAACACCTTCGGTAGAGGCGTGCGCTCTGTGGGCCGTTCCGAAAGCATCGTTGACATAAACGTCCGCCAGGGAAGCGAGCTTTTCGGCAAAGGCGGGATCATTCGCCTTCTCTTCCTTATAGTAACGGGTATTTTCAAGAAGAAGAATTTCCCCGGCCTTGAGAGAGTCGGCCATAGCTTTAACATCATCGCCCACGACATCGGGAGCCATATTAACCTTGGTGCCCGTCAGATCGGCAAGATGACCGGCAAGCTGGGACATGCTGAGTTCCGGCTCTTTTGCCGTACTGGGACGTCCCAGATGGCTCATAACAATAAGGGAAGCCCCTTCCTGCTCCAGGATGTATTTGAGCGTGGGAAGAGCTCTCTGCATCCGGGTGTCATCGGTGATTTTACCCTCTTTCAAGGGAACGTTAAAATCTACTCTCACCAGAACTTTCTTGTTTTTCAGGTCAAGATCTTTAACCGTTTTTACAGCCATTTCATCTCCTTCATTCGCCCCGACCCCAGGGGTAGCGGGACAGATAATCATCTATATAAAAGTATTTTTTTATCTTATGATAAAATATAACAAAAAAAAGGGACCGGTCAAGGGGAAGAGAATTAATTCAACCGGAGCAGCTGGGTTTTCAGTTCTTCGTCTATGACCGTCGGGGTCTCCCCTTCGGCCGCCGGGCTTTCAACGCCGCCGTCCCCCTCCTCTTCGGGAAGGAAATACACTTCGTCTCCCCGGTTGATAAGATCGAACAGGGCGTAGCGGTCAATTTCCACGGAAGCCACTTCTTCGTCCGTGTCTCTGACGATCACCGATCCCAGCAGGTCTTCATCCCGCACATTGATCATCTTCTCTCCGGAAATCAGCTCGACGGAACCGCTTTTCACAAGCACGCCCTTCCGGCCTTCTTCCAGTCCGTGATACCGGCCGAGACCTATGAGAAGATTATCCCCGTCCATATCCAGGACCTTCGTCCGGGGGACGAAATAGGATTCCAGATCGGAAGCCAGTCTTTCCATGGCCAGTTTAACCCTGTTCTTGCCGGTCCTCATCACGCTCATCTCCGTCAGCTTCGCCCCCGTACCGGACAGATACAATTCGGCCCGGCACAGAAAGGTTCTTTCCGTCTCGGAAAAATCCAGGATAACGAAATAGTCCGAGTCACTTTCCCGGGAGGCGGCAAAGGCCTGGGAAAATGTTCTGACCCTCGTCCCCGTCAGGGGATCCATTCCGGCATAACGGAGCAGTATAAAGCTTAGATAATCGGTAAGGATCTCTTCGGAACCGGTATGAATAAGCTGATCGGAATAGCGGGCGAACAGGGAAATCTCGTAGGGGAAACCTGCCTGATCATACTGATCAACGCCCCACTTGTCGGCCAGGCCTCTCTCACGCCTATGCTTGAGGATACGGAGGGTTTCCAGAAAATCCCGGTCCTCGTACCCGCTCTCCTCCATGGCCTGCAGGGTATCCAGGTATTTGCCGGGAAAACCGAGAAGCTTGAAACTTCTGCCGTAAAGCTGCCAGCTCTCCCAGTCATAGGGATCGATCCAGCGGCTTCTCCGGTATTCGTTATACGCCCTTCCGTAATAGAGGGAGTCCTCATATTCGCGCCCCTGCTCCCGATGGTATTCGGCAAGATCGCTTCTCTGATCGGCGGAAGTGGAAGGATTATTGATAAGGAACTGCTCCATGGTGATACGGACAATTTCGTTGTTCGGATCCAGACGCAGAGCCTTATCCAGAGTTTTCAGCGCCGCCTGATCCATGGAGAGATTCATATAGCACTGGGAAAGCATGTAAAGCAATGTGACATCGACCGGATTTTTCGCCAACGCGTTGATGAGAGGATCAACGGCCTCCTGCCAATCACCCTGTTCCATAAAAGCCTGCCCGAGCAGGCGGAAGGGACCGGGGCTCTCGGGGGAGATAAGCGATCCGTTCCTAGCAAAATAGGCCGCCCTTTCCAGATCGCCGGTCCGGAGGTAATGCTCGGCCAGAGACACGTAAACTTCGGGATCACGGGAATGGTAGGTCAGGGCCAGATTGAGGTAGTTCTCCGCCTCGGCCGTTTTGCCTTCCCTGTCGTAGAGCAGAGCCAGAGACAGAAGGGCGCGCCGGCTTTCGGGGGCCAGGACGAGACTTTTGCGGTACTGCTCCTCCCCCCTTTTCCTGTCTCCCCGGAGAAGGGAGATCTCGGCCAGACCGAGGTTGGCCTCCAGATTATTCGGTTCATCGGCAAGCACGGCCCGGAACAGCGCCTCGCCTTCGTCCAGCTCCTCCCGTCCCACAAGGATACGGGCTTTCATGTTCAGAAGGGAAATATCATTTCTCCCGTAAAGAGCGGCCTCTTCTATATAGCGGTAGGCCTCTTCATACTCCTCAATCCGGAAATAGGCATCGGCCAGAGCCAGGATGACATCGAGATAGGCGGGATTGAGGCGCAGGGCCTCCTGAAGGGAATCGATAGCCCCGTAATAATCCTGAGTTCTGAGAGAACTCTGACCGGCACGGTACAGCTCAATGGCCTCCCGGTCCAGAGGAGAAAGGAGAGAAGGGAGCAAGAACAGAGCGGTTAATGCCGCCGATTTAAACCTCTTCACTCCCTTTTACACCGTCCCATTCAATTTTGATTTTCTTGATTTTATGTCCGTCCACAGCCTGGATAATAAAACTGATGTTCTCCCAGATAATTTTTTCATTCCTTACGGGAATTTTCCCGAAAAGATTGAAGACGAAACCGCCCAGGGTATCATAATCCTCCGTAGGAATATTGCACCCCAGTTCATCGTTGATATCTTCCAGATTCAGACGGGCGTCGCAGAGCCAACAGTTATCGGCGATCTGGACAATCTCCTCATCCTCGTTATCAAACTCGTCCTGTATATCGCCGACGATTTCCTCGATAATGTCTTCCATGAAAACCATTCCCGATGTTCCGCCGTACTCGTCTACGGCCACGGCGATATGAACCTTTCTCTCCTTCAGCTCCCTGAGGAGAACGTCAAGCTTCATGCTTTCCGGGACGAAATAGGCTTTTCTCATTATGCTGGAGATGGTCACGGGCTCTTCCTTGATGATCTTCACAAGAAGATCCTTCACGTACAATATGCCCGTCACATCATCGATGGTGTCTTTGTAGATGGGGAAGCGGGAATGTCCCGTCTCCAGGATTCTGGCGATTAGCTCATCATAGGGCAGATCTTCCGGAATGAATACCACATCGATACGGGGAACCATGATCTCCTTGGCGGATGTTTCGGATAGCTCGACAATCCCCCGGATCATCTCCTTCTCCTCTCCGTTCAATTCATCCAGGGCTTCATGATCAACGACATCGCCGTCTCTCCCCGACCGTTTCTTAGTCCAAAATAGTTTCATCGTCCTCCGTAAACCTGATATCCTTATATTTTTTCAGAAGCGTTTCCTGCTCTTTAAGCATACCCTGCTCCCAATCATACCCCTCATGGGTCATTCCTTTCAAGTGCAAAATTCCGTGAACGATCACTCTCTTTAGCTCTTCGTCAAAGGAAATACCCAATTCGGAGGCATTTTCCCGGACCCTATCCAGGGATACGACGATATCGCCCACACTTTTCGGAAGAGAGGGATCGGGGATGAATCCTTCGGGATCGTCCCCTTCGTCCATGACAAAGGTCAGAACATCGGTGGGTCCCTCCTTGCCGCGGTAATCGCGGTTCAGTTCGGATATATAATCATCACCGCACAGGGTAAGGGACATTTCCCAGTTGGGTTCACCCAGCTCTTCTACCGCTTTCTTAAGAAAATCATTCAGTTTTCCGAAGTAGGATGGTTCCTCCATCCCTTCCACAATCAGATCAGCCTCGGCCATAATCAGTCCTCCTCCTTCTTCTGGTCGGGATATTCGATACGGGTATGAAAATGGCCGATGAGAACGTGGACAAAACTGTCCTTGATTGTCTCCAGCTCATTAAGGGTTAAACCCGAATCGTTCAGCTCCCCGGTCTGAAGCCTGTGCATGATCAGGTCCCAGACGAATTTTTCCAGCTTGGACCGGCTGGGCTTCTTCAGGGTACGTGAAGCGGCTTCGATCGTATCGGCCAGCATAACGACAGCCGCTTCCTTGGTCTGGGGGCGGGGGCCGTAATGGCAGTAGTCGTCCTTGTTCACCGAGGACTTTCCCGACTCCTTTATCTCTTTCTCCGCCTTATCGTAAAAATAGCGGATAACGCTGGTGCCGTGATGCTGCTGAATGATGTGGATGACTTCCTCGGGAAGGTTCATCTCCCGGCCCTTCTCCACTCCGATCTTCACATGGGCTTTGATTATCGCCGCCGAGAGGTTCGCCTTGAGTTCATCATGCTTGTTGGCGTCTTTCTGATTCTCTATGAAATAGTCGGGCTGATCCATTTTTCCGATGTCGTGGTAATAGGCGGCCACCCGGGCCAGGAGGGAATTGCAGCCGATGGCTTCGCAGGCCGGCTCCGCCATATAGGCCACGTTGATGGAATGGACATAGGTGCCGGCGGCCTGAATAAAGAGCCGCTTGAGAATGGGCTCGTTCAGATTGGCCAGCTCCGCCAGCCGATAGGCCGTGCAGGCGTTCATGAAATGCTCGAACAGGGGCAGCAGGGAAAGTACCAGCAGGGAGTATACGACGCCCGAAAGAAAGGCATAGAGGTTGTCCATGGCCAGCTCCGGAAGGGGCGCCTTGCCGACGAGATCAAAGTAGAGGACGCAGGCGAGATTGATGGCTCCCAGCCAGATACCCGATTTGAGGATATCGATTCTCTTTTCCCCTCCCGTCAGCACCAGTGTGCCCGCCATACCCGAAGCAAGGGAATAGATGAGCACATAGGGATCCAGCCCGCTTACGAAAAACGCGAGGAGGGAGAGAGCCAGAGCATAAACCATGACCCCCTTCTTCTCCACCACCATCTGGGAAACCAGAAGGGTGAACAGACCGGTAGGGATAAGGACGGCATCAAAAAAGATCCGGTCCGTGGAAAGGATCTTCTCGGTAAGCACCAGGGGTACGACAAATACGGGAATACTCCAGAGAATAAGCAGAAAATTCTTTCTGTTGCTGATCTCGATGGGAAGATAGCTTATGAGTAGGACCATGAAAAGGATTAGGCCCACAAGATAGGTCAGCGGTTTTATGAGGGGGATGAGCTTAAACCGGCCGATCTGGTCCCAGTAGGCATCGAGCATCTGCTGAACCGACGAGGTAACGACCTCTCCGAGACCGATAATCTTCTCCCCCGCGTCAACGGTAATGAAGATGGGGTCTATCTGGCTGATGACCTGCTCCCTTTTTCGGGCGGTGAGCTTCTCGTTGAAATAGCAGTTCTCCTTGAGAAAAAACCGTACCATGGCCGCCGTAATGGAGAGTTCCCCGTTAACAAGGCCCCGCTCGGAAAGCAGTTTTTCCAGATAGGCTTCCAGATTGTCCCCGGTCAGAAGATCGGCGGAAGGAAGAGTGGCGATAATGCCCTCTCCCTCATTGCCGACCACCTCGGCCACTCCCGTGGCATAGGAAGGATCCTCCCGGTAGTTGAGAAGATTAAAATAGCCCCGGTTCAGGATCTGCAGGGTGACTTCACGGGCGAATCCGAATATGACGGAATACTGGCGGTTCTCCAGCAGAAAGGCGATCTGTTCCTCTCCGAAGGGAAAGCCGAGGACCCGATAAGCGGAGAGTGAAGCGTCCCGGTCGGCAAACTTCTCGAATTCCTCCCGGTAATAATCGATATCATCCAGGATTTCCTGGGTGATACCCTCCTGGCGAACGAAGACTCCGTTAACCGATGCCAGGCGAAGGGCCGTCAGTCTTTCCGTGCCTTCCTGATCGATATAACGGAAAGGCTGCTCCGAGAAGAAATCTTCCTCGGCAATATCGCCAATGGTCATATCATCACGGCCCCGGACCTGAGTCAGGAAACGGAAGTTATCCCCCAGAAGGATCAGGACAAGGGTAATGAAGAAAACGGCGATGAGAGTCTGCTTCAAGGCGGGGTTTCCCCAGACGGGCATCACCCCCGCCTTCAATTTGGGGAACAGGTATCTTTCCGATTCAACGGAATTACTTTTCTTGCGATTCATAGGCCATTATTATCTGTTTGACAAGATGACTGCGGATAACGTGGGATTTATCGAAATAACAGAATCCGATGTCATCTATGTCCCTGAGGATGTCGCAGGCATGGACAAGGCCGGATTTTTTCCGGGAGGGAAGGTCAATCTGGGTAATATCCCCCGTGACGATCGCCTTGCTGCCCTCGCCCAGACGGGTGAGAAACATCTTCATCTGCGACTGGGTCGTATTCTGCGCCTCATCGAGAACGATAAAACAGTTTTTAAGGCTCCGCCCCCTCATATAGGCCAGGGGTGACACTTCAAACAGGTTATTTTCATTCATCCTCACCAGGAGATCGTTGGGAAGAAGATCCTCCATGGCATCGTAAAGAGGCCTGAGATAGGGATTCAGCTTCTGCTCCAGATCTCCGGGAAGAAACCCCAGGCTTTCCCCCGCTTCGACAACGGGCCGGGTGAGAATGATTTTTCTTTTTTTCTTCTGCAGAACTTCCTTAAGAGCCTGGGCTATGGCCAGATAGGTTTTACCCGTACCGGCCGGTCCGACGGCGAAGACCATATCCTTCTCTTCCATCATTCTGATAAGAGAGGCCTGCTTGCCGTTGAAAGGATAGAGTTCGTTGTCCGATCCGGGGATGGCTATACGGCAATGGGAGAAATCCTCCCCTTCCATTTCCCCCTCGGGATGGATGCTCTTGAAAAGAGAGCGGATATACCCCTTGTCCAGATCCCTGGTGCGGGAATAGTCGGCCATCTGCTCGATGAGCGACTTGAAGAGGGGAAAATTTTCCTTGTCGGGAGATTCCAAAAAGATTTCGTTCCCCCGGGAAAAAACCCGGGAGTTCAGAAGACCGCTGACCTCTCTGAGGTTGGCGTCATTGGGTCCGCAGACCCTCCCCAGAATCCGGGGGTCTTCAATAACCAGCATCAGCCTGTTACTCAATAATTACTCCTGAGGCATAAGCCACAGGTTAATTTTACTCAGGCCCCGAAGGATTTGTCAAGACAAAGGCCGGTTCTTCCGATGGTAAATAGTGATGGCCGGACCCGCAAAAAAACATTTCCTTACCCTTTTCTCCCTGATATTCCTCCCCTTTTACCTCTGCGGCGCGGAAGGGAATACCCCCGGGAAAGTGCTGATTATGGGGGATTCACATGCCCATTCCCTCAAGGATGAAGCGATTTTCCACCGGGCCGGGGCGAGATGGCAGGCCGATATCCTGGGAATATCCTCCTCCGGACTGGCCCGGCGTGATTTTTACGACTGGCTGAATTTCGCCCGGTCCCCCGAATCGGGGGGATACGACCTCTATGTGGTCATCCTCGGAACAAACGACGGCCAGAACAGCCATGGCACGGATGATGAAGTTTTCGGCACCCTGGAATGGGAGTACCTCTATACGGCCAGGGTGGAAAGCCTCATTACCGAGCTAAAGGCCCGTGGCGAAGTGATTTGGGTGTCCATACCCCCTGTCAGGGATGAGAGCCTCAGGAGGAAAACCGAATACCTTCAGGCTCTGATCGATGAAGTGTGCCTCTACCACGGAGTCCGACAGATCGATCTGGGAGATCTGATAACGGGGGACATGCAGAATGACGACGGCATCCACCTCTCTTCCGGAGGGGTAAAGCTCGTTTCCGCCGCCCTGAGCCGGGAACTGGATGATCTTTTTTAAGTTTAGCTTGATGTGATTTACCTAACCGTTCTATAATTTGCCACAATGCTTTTTCCGACCCTTGACTTCGCCCTATTCTTTTTTATCCTGTTTCCCCTTTACTGGCTCCTCAAAGATGACAGGTCCGCCAGGAAGGTACTGCTGATCGCCGCCAGTTATATTTTCTACGGGTTCTGGGATGTCCGCTTCACGCTGCTGCTTTTCATCTCCTCCCTTATAAACTGGCTCATCGGCCTCAAGGGGGAGAAAAAGGGCGTAATGATACTGGGGATCATCCTCAACCTGGGTCTTCTCTTCTTTTTCAAATATACCGATTTTCTTATCCGGTCCCTCAATAATCTGTTCCTTTCCGGCGATGGCCCCATCCTGCTGAAGCCCATGGGAATCATCCTTCCCGTGGGAATCTCCTTCTTCACCTTCCAGGGCATCAGTTATGTGGTGGACGTCTACCGGGGTGATACGGAGAAGCGAAGGAATTTTTCCGACATACTGCTCTACATATCCTTCTTCCCCCAGCTGGTGGCGGGCCCCATTCTCCGCTCCAATGTGTTTCTTCCCCAGATCAACCGTACTCCCGATCCGGAGAGTATTGATATCGGATTTGCCCTGAGAAAGATTTTCTCCGGTCTTTTCAAAAAAATCATCATCGCCAACTATCTGGCTTCCCTGGTGGCCGACCGGGCGTTTCTCGCTCCCGGTGATTTCACGTCGGCCGACCTGGTCCTGGCCGCCTACGCCTACGGCATTCAAATATTCTGCGATTTCAGCGCCTACAGCGATATAGCCATCGGCATCGCCAATCTCCTGGGATTCCAGTTTCCCGAAAATTTCGACAAGCCCTACGCCTCGTCGAGCCTCAGGGAGTTCTGGAGGAGATGGCACATTTCCCTCTCCACCTGGCTCAGGGATTACCTTTATATACCTCTCGGCGGTTCGCGCCATGGCGTGTTCAGGACATACAGAAATCTTTTTCTGACCATGCTGCTGGGAGGAATCTGGCACGGAGCGGGGTGGAATTTCCTTCTATGGGGAGCTATTCACGGTGCGGGCCTGGTGGGGGAAAGGCTGATTTTCCCAAAAGAGATTCATACCCGAATAGGCCGGTGGACGGGCCGGGTCATCACCTTTCATATTGTCACAGCCGCCTGGATTTTTTTCCGTGCTCCCGACTTTCCATCGGCGCTGAGCTTTTTTTCGGGACTCGGCGCCCTGCGCCCGGGGATAACGCTGCTTACCCCCTTTACCCTGATCCTGCTGCTCATCGGCTTTTCCATGCAATATATACCTCGCCGCTGGGAAACCTTACTGGAAAAGCGCATCAATAGATTTTCCGCCCTTATAACCGCCCTTTTTTCCGGATTGTTTTTTCTGATTCTTCAGATTCTTGCCCCCGAGGGCATGGCTCCCTTCATCTATTTTCAATTCTAGGAGATCCGGGATGAATAAAGTCGGAAAAGTGCTGCTGGTAATGTTCCTCGTCATACCCCTTATCCTCGCCTTCGGCTCCTACGGACTCTATTCCTGGTCACTCACCCTGGACGGAAAACTGGGGTACCACCTCTTCTACGCCCCCCTGTCCGGTCTCTATAAATGGGAAGAGTCCATCGGTCTGAACAGTTTTGTAGAGGAGGGACGGAACGATTTTGACAGATGGAAAAATCTCTCCTTCGCGGGGGGGCCGTCCGTTCAGGAGGAGACTCCCGTAGTAATGACAGAAGAACCGGAACAGGCCGATCCGGCAGAGGAGATCATTCCGGAGCCGGAACCGCCCCTTTTCAAGGGGGAGACCCTGGATATTCTGGTTATCGGCGATTCGCTGGCGAATTCGGTGGGGAAAAAACTCGAGCCCCTGGTCAACAGCTATCCCGACATGACCTGTCGCGTCGAGGGAGTGATCAGCTCCAACCTCATCAGGCTGGATTATTATGACTGGCTGACAGAAGGCCCCCGCTTTGCCGGGGAAATCCGTCCTGACTGTATCCTGATCTTCCTCGGAGCCAACACCATGCAGAGTTTCTACCTGGACGGTGTTTACGCCCCTCTCTTCAGCGAAACCTGGCAGAAGATCTACAAGGAGAGAGCCGGACAGCTTCTCGCGGAGCTCAAGACCCTAGATACCGATGTTTACTGGATGGTCCTCCCTCCCATGCAGAAGGAAAGCTACAATAAGAACATAACCCATCTGAACGGAATTATCGACGGGGTCTGCCTTTCGGAGGGGGTCAAGCGTTTCAGCTATACCAGCCTCCTCACCGATGAGGAGGGCTCCTACGTTTCGGAAAAAATAGTGGGAGACAGGCAGATTCTCATCCGCTCCGACGGAATCCACTTCACCCTGGAGGGAGCTTCGTACATTTCTGCCTACCTCATAGAGGAACTGAGAAGAATGTACGAAATGCCCGATCCTCCTCCGGAGGAAGCGGAAGTGATCGCCGCCGAAGGGGTTATTCCGAAGGAAAGCCAACTTTGAAACAGGTTCCGCCGCCCTCCCTGTTTCGTACGTTTACATAGCCGTAGTAACCCTCGACAATCTCCTTGACGATGGCCAGCCCCAGACCGGAATGGTTGCCCTTCTCCTCCCTGTCGGAATAGAAGCGGTTGAAGATTTTCTCCTCCATCCCCCTGGGAATGCCCGGTCCCCGGTCTTTGACGGACAGCACGATCCGGTTACCCTCTTCGCCCAGCTCCAGGTCCACCCTTTCTCCGGGAGGTGAGAAGGAGAGGGCATTATCCAGAAGGTTCGTCACGACCTGGGTCATTCTGTCCGGATTGATTTTCAGGAAGAGGGAATCCCTCGTATAGAGAAGAAAAATCCTGTTGCGGGAGCGGTAGTTGTCTATGATACCCTTGGTAAAACCGACCAGTTCCAGGGGGATTCTCTCCTCCCCTTCCAGCTCGGCGCCGATACGGGTGATCTCCCTGAGCCGGTCAAGAAGCCTTTCCATGCGGCTCAGCTCCGAATAGACCCGGTTCATGAAATTGTCCCGGTCCTTCCCCTCCGATTCTCCCGCCAGTTCAATGGACGTACGTATGGAGGTCACCGGATTCTTCAGTTCGTGGACAAGATCGGCCGCCATGGAGTCGATAAAGCTGATTTTTTTTTCGAGCCTTTCCGAAAGGGTCTTGAGTGACCGGGAAAGATCGCCTATTTCATCGCGGGAGTTATACTCCTTGAAGTGTTCGCCGAAAAGGCCCCTTCTGTCCAGAACGTTCTCGGCCTGCTCGGAAAGCTTCACCACCGGCACGGTGATACGCTGGGCCAGCAGAAGGGAGAGAAATACGGCGCATCCCAAGGCCAGAAGGAAGATGCGGATGATATCCAGCCTCAGCTTATAGAGGTCGTCAAGGATCCGGTAGGTGGATTTGGAAACGATCACCGCGCCGATAACCTCATCCATGTCATTGAAAACGGGGATGGCGGAATACAGATTGATTGATCTCTGCCCTCCGGTGGAGACCCGCGTCGCCGCACCGTAACGCCCTTCCAGCGCAGCGCGGACCTCAGGCCCCATGAGAACCTCGGTCCCGGAATAGAATTCCCCCGAGACAAGGGGCGTTTCGGGAGGGAAGAAGAGCTTCCGGAAAGTCATAATGGGATAGGTGACGATGCGGTAAAGAATGTTGACCCTGAATTCATTGGGGGCCGTGCTCTCTTCGTAGGAGCCTTCCTCGTTGACCTCTTCAAAATCACCGTTCTGCTCGACCTTCGTGGGGGGGCGGGCTGAATCGGCCAGAAGCCGTCCGTCCTTGTCGACGACACGGATTCTCGCTTCCAGTCTTTTTCTCAGGTGGTGGAGCAGTTTTTCCGCTTCCAGCCGGATATCCGGGGAAGCGCTCAGGGCACTGCTGAAGATACGCCCCTGCTGCACCATGGCCCTTTCCTGCGTATCGAGGAGCTGCTTTTCGTAGGTATCCAGATAGAGCATGCTCACGAGGGGGATAAAAAGGAGAAGCAGATTAAAAAAAAGCAGCCGGCCCGTCAGTCTCAATCAGGACTCCTTGAAACGGTAGCCCAGGCCGTAGACAGTCTCAATAGCCGTGTAGGGCTCTTTGCCGCTCAGTTTTTTTCTCAGCCTTTTAATGTGGCTGTCGGCGGCCCGGTCGCTGACGTAGTTATCCGCGGGAAAGGCGGCCCGCATCAGCTGCTCCCGTGATTTGACAACCCCCGGGTAAGTGATCAATGACTCCAGCATCCGGAATTCCGTAACCGTGAGTTCCAGTTCCTCCTCATCCTGCCAGAGCCGGCATCCGTCGCTGTCCAGAACGAGGTCGGCGCACCGGATAATGCGGGAGGAACGGCTGGTGCGTCTCTCCGGATCCATCCGGCGGAGCAGTATCTTGATCCTTACCATCAGCTCTTTGAGGGAAAAGGGCTTGCACACATAGTCGTCCCCCCCCATCTCCAGGCCGAGAATGCGGTCTATTTCATCGCTGCGGGAAGAGAGAAAAATAAGCGGTACGTCTTCATTGACCGAACGGATTTTCCGGCACAGTTCCAGGCCGTCCATACGGGGCATCATGACATCGAGGACCAGAAGGTCGGCCATGCCATGGGAGAGCCCCTTCCAGGCTTCTTCTCCGTTGGCGTAACACTCCACCCGGTAGCCTTCTTTCTCCAGGGCGTAGGACAAATTCTCCCTGAGGTTTTTTTCATCATCCACAACAGCAATAGTTTTCATGAAAAACATTCTATATCAAACGGGGGAAAAAACAAGCCCCCGCCCCGGCTTGCCCGATTCTTGCTCCGATACCGATTCCATTATGCCATAAAGAGGTTGACTGCGTGACGCTTTCGTGGTAATTTTCTTAGGTTAATTCTGAAACTAATAAACAAGGATTTTTGAAAAATGTCTCCAAAAAAAACAATTGATAGCTCCAATGCCTTCAAACACAACAAAAAGGGAACAAACAGCATAGCCGGAAAGCTTCCCTTGATCCTCATACTTGTATTGGTTGTTGTCGCTTTTGTCATGGCGCCCCTTTTTACAGGAGTCGGGAATACGTCATCAAACAATCTCGTTTTCGGTACTTACGGCAATAAGAAAATCGAATACTCCCAGGGAAACTACTTCTATTCCCAGGTTAATCTTATGAATAACATGTATCGTGATCAGATATCCCAGAGCGAGGGTCTTTTCGACTTCTACCGCTACTATATCTGGTCTTCCGCTTATCAGCAGTCCGTCGCCTATGCGGCAAAGACATACGAACTGGATAAGTCAGGCTACACCCTTTCCGACAAGGGCCTCAGCAGGCTGATTGTCCAGAGCGGATACTACAACGATGACGACGGCAATTTTGATGAGACAGCCTATGCGGAGACATCCGTATCCCAGAGAGACGAGATCAAAAAATCCATTTTGAACTCCGCTTACCTGAACCGCTACAATTCCGACCGCCTCGGCGGACAGTATAAATCCCAGAAAGAGATCGACAGCCTTATCAATACCAGTCCGGTTGAAAAGCAGTTCAGATACGTTCACTTCTCCTCCTCCCAGTATCCCGAATCGGAAATACTGGCCTACGGACAGAACCATAAGGATCTATTCACATCCTACCCTGTTTCCCGGATCACCGTGGCGTCCAAATCGGACGGTGACAAAGCCATCAAGGAGATCGCCGCCGGGACAAAGACCTTCGCCGAAGCGGCATCGGCCTTCTCCACCGATATGTATTCCACTTCCGGCGGCGCCATGGGCGATGTCTACCGCTACAGCCTGATAGATGAACTGGGAGAGGAAAAGGCAGAAGCCGTGCTTTCCCTGGGTGTGGGTGAATATTCCGCCGAGCCGGTGGAAACCGATTACGGCTGGTACATCTACTCCATTACGGGCGATGCCAAGGATCCGAACTTCGGCGACGACGCTCTGATCTCTTCCATCAGAAGCTGGATGTCCTGGAATGAAGCAGGAGCCATCGATACCTGGGTGATGGGTGAAGCCGAGGCGTTCGCCTCCTCCGTTTCTACCTCCGACAGGGAAGATTTCATTCTGAAAGCCGCCGACAAGGGATATGAAGTGAAAACAACCGATTACTTCCCCCTCAACTGGGGTTCCTCCCCCATCGTGGGAACCGGCCTCAACAGCGCCCAGGACTCCATTATTCAGGGCGCCGCCCTTTCGGATGACTTTTTTACGGCGGCCTTTTCTCTGGAGAATGCAGGGGATGTTTCCTCTCCCGTCATTCTGGATAACGGCACTATCGTTCTTCAGCTTGTCGACTCCCGGGATTCGGAAAGCCTGATTTCCGATTATACCTGCCAGAATTATCTGCAGCAGACCCACGAGCAGCTCTTCAGCTCCCTCATTATGGACTCTCCCCTTTATAAGGATGATTTCGCCAATACATACTATAAAGTATTCCCCCCCGAATCGACCGAAGAGTCTTAATGACTGAAACCGATGATAAGCCCTTACTCGTTGATACGGGTAAGGGTTTTTCTGTCAAATGGAGGAATCGATTTCTCTATTCCTCCCGCAACCCCCTGGAATCGGTTCTGAAAAGAGTCGAACTATGGAATCCCGAAGAGAACACCCTTTACCTTATTCCCTCTCCTCTGCTCGGTTACGGGCTCGCGAAGATGGCCGGAAAACTTCCTGCCGGATCTCTCGTACTGGGGGTTGAGCGCTTTCAGGAGCTCATGGCGCTGACCCAGAGCCATCTTCCCCAGGAGCTGCTTACCGGGGATTCATGCAGAATCATTAGAACGGAGGATCCCGCTGCCGCCGGTGAATACGTGGCCCGTCTGGACTATTCCCGTTTCCGCCGCTGCCGCCGCGTTGAGTTGACCGGAGGAAGCCGGCTTGCACCGGATTTTTATGATGATCTGGAAAAGGAGCTGAACCGGAGGATTTTCACCTACTGGCAGACCAGAGCCAGCGTCGTCAGGATGGGGCCCCTCTGGTTCAGTAATATATTCCGCAATCTATCCTCCCTCCGGCAAAACAGAAAGGTATCCTCCCTTACCGTAAAGGGACCGATTGTCCTGTGCGGAGCCGGGGAGTCTCTGGAGGAGAGCCTGCCCCTTTTGTCGCTCATAAGGGATAAAATCTTTCTCTGTGCCGTGGATACGGCCTATCCCGTTCTGACCGACCGGGGTATTTTCCCCGATGCCGTCTTTAACCTGGACGGCCAGTTTTACAATTTCTATGATTTTTACCACCATAAGAATCAGCCCCTATACCTCATATCGGATATAACATCCTTTCCCGCGTCCCTGAGGCTTTCCGGGGTGATTCCCCTCTTCTTCTCCTCCCGGTTCGCCCCCAATGACTTGTTCCGCCGGATGGAAGCCGCCGGTCTTCTCCCCGATCCGATAGACCCCCTCGGATCCGTCGGCGTTACGGCGCTCTCCCTCAGCACGATGCTGGGGACGGGTCCCTATTTCCTGACGGGACTGGACTTCTCCTACCGCCCGGGAAAAAGCCATTCCCGGGGGACGGTATATCATCAGCTTTACCTTAACAGAATCAACCGGCTTCTGCCCGACGGCGGCATGACGGAACTTTCCCTCAGGCGTCCTCCCCGTACGGCCTGGGGACGGATTTCGGGCCGAGCGCTCAGAAGCGATACGGTCCTTGAGGATTATTACCGTATGTTTCTTGATATTACCGCCCGATACAGGGACCGCTGCTTTCAGCTCTCCGGCGATTATCCAACCCTGGGAGTCCTTCCAGCCGATAAGGAAACCCTGGAGGGCCTTCTGAACGGAGAACCGTCCGGCCATGTTCTCGACAGTGAATCCCGTCCGGCCTGTTGGAATGATTTTTTCCGCAGAGAGGCTTCCCGGCTCCGGAGGATTATCAGCAGCTGGGAATTTTACGAAAAAGCCAACAGCCCGGAAGAGCTGGAAGAACTTCTGAGGGAGTGTGATTACCTGACACTAACCACCGGTATCGAAAAGGGATGCCGGAATGAAGTCTATTTTACCCAGGCGGTAAAAAATGCCCGTCAGTACCTCTCCTATATAGACCATTTCCTTTCCGGCGAAGGAGATGACTCACAGTGAAGATCTGTATTGCCCCTCCCTGGAATGAGTATGAAATACTTGATTCCGGACGGGGAAGAAAGCTCGAACGTTTCGGCAGTGTGATCCTGATACGCCCGGAGATCAACGCCGTCTGGCAGCCCGCCCTCTCCTCCGAAGAGTGGGAGAACCTTGCCGGCGGAGAGTTCATTGAAGAGCAGCCGGGTAAGGGGCACTGGCTGAATTTCCGGAATCTGCCCGAGGAGTGGCGGCTCAGCTATGATTTCGGTCCAAGGAAGATGTTTTTTCTCCTGAGACTGACTGACTTCAAACATGTGGGAGTTTTTCCCGAACAGACGAAAAACTGGCAGTATCTCTTCAGCCGCCTTTCCGAGGGAAAAAGCCTTCTCAATCTGTTTGCCCATACGGGGGGTGCGTCCATGGCCGCCAGCCTGGCCGGAGCAAAAGTGACCCATGTCGATTCGGTCTACACCATGGTCGGCTGGGCCAAGAAAAATGCCGAAGCCGCCGGGATCAATGGTATCCGATGGATATGCGAAGACAGCGTGACCTTCGTGGAGAAAGAGATCAAACGGAAAAGCTCCTACCATACCATCATCATGGATCCCCCCACTTACGGCTTCAGCAAAAAAGGGCGGCAGTGGAAAATCGAAAGAGACTTGAAGCCCCTTCTGGAGAACTCTTTTCTTCTGCTGGAAGAGGGAGGGGAAATAATCCTGAACTGCTATTCCCGCCGTATGGAGGAAGAGAGACTGCTCCCCCTCCTCAGGAAATCCTTCTCCGCCCAGCCGGTGGAAACCGAAAGGCTGGTGCTTCAGGACAATCAGGGGAGACAGATCGATTGCGGCTATCTCGTGCGAATCCGCCGTCTGTAGTGCTGAAAGGTCAAATCTCCGGAGCTTCGGGAGGAGACCATGTCCCATTTGTCCCATTCCAGGGGAGGAAAATAACGGTCGCACTCAAAGGATTTTCCGATACGCGTTACAATCAGTGTATCCGCTGCGGGAAGGAAGTGGCGATAGACCTCCTCTCCGCCGATAACAAATAGCTTCTGCCATTTTTTTTCTTCTCCCAGGGACAGGACCTCGGGAAGAGAGGCCAGCCGCCTTACATTGTCCCTTTCGGAGTATAGGGACAGTTCCCTGTGGCTGAGAACAAGATTCATCCGCCCGGGAAGAGGTCCGGAAGGAAGGGAGTCAAAGGTTTTTCTCCCCATGAGCACGGGATACCCCAGGGTCGTACTTTTAAAATGGGAAAGGTCCTCGGGATAATGCCAGGGGAGACGTCCCTTGTACCCGATTCCCCCCTTGCTGTCCATAGCCCAGATGAGAATTATTTCCATGGCCCATTATATCCGCTTCGGACCGGAGGGATCAATATTCCCTTGCTTTTTCTGATCTCCCGTGGTATATTTGCATGCAATAATATATAACAGGAGTGACCATGTCCGAGTTCGCCCGTTTCAATTTAAAGACTAAGGAAGATCTGATTAGCGAATTGAATCGCTTAAATCTGGAATTACCCTTAAGCGATAACCTTTCCGTTCTGGGAGAAAAAGTCCCCATGGGCTCTTTCACCCTTCCCAACCGTTTTGTCGCCCAGCCCATGGAAGGTATCGACGGAGATGAATCAACCTACGCTCCCAGCGAACTGACCTTCAGAAGATACAGAAGATTCGCCGAAGGCGGAGCGGGACTTATCTGGTTCGAAGCCGCCGTTGTGGAACCGGAGGGAAGAAGCAATCCCCGCCAGCTGATAATGACGGAAAAAAACCTGGATATCTGGAAACGGCTCGTGGAGGAAACGCGGGAAGCGGCCAGAAAAAAATGGGGCCATGAGATTGTCACGGTTCTCCAGATTGCCCACTCGGGCCGCTGGAGCAAGCCCCAGGGCTCTCCCGCCCCTGTAGTGATCCATCATAACCCCAGGCTGGACAAGGCCGTGGGAATTGACGAATCCTTCCCTCTGGTCACCGATGACGAACTGGACAGACTGCGTGATCTTTTCATCGAAAAGGGTGAACTGGCAGCGAAAGCCGGTTTCGACGGCGTGGAGATGAAAGCCGTTCACGGCTATTTCACCGGGGAAATGCTCTGCGCCCATACCAGGGCCGGGCGCTACGGCGGCAGCTATGAAAACAGAACCCGCTTTGTCAGGGAGTGTACGGGAGGCCTGAAGCAGCGTCTTTCCGGTTCCCAGTTTGTAACCGCACGGCTCACCATGCAGGAACCGTCGCCCTACCCCTTCGGATGGGGAGTCAAAGCCGAGGAAGGTTCACTGGAGATGGATCTGACCGAACCTCTCCGTTTTGCCGGGGAATTGGTCGCTCTCGGTGATATGCCCGTGTTCAACTACTCCCTCGGTTACCCCCGTTTCGCCCCTTATATGAACAGACCCTTCGACAATCCCGTTGCCGGAGCTCCCCGGCCACCGGAGCATCCCCTGGAAGGGATCGTCCGTTTCCAGGCCGTGGGAAGGGAACTGCAGAAAACTCTCGGAGATACTCCCCTGGCCACCGCGGCTCTGGGCTGGCTCCGCCATCTTTCACCCTATGTCATGGCCGGACTCGTGGAGAACGGCTGGATGAAACTGATAGGCCAGGGACGGCAGATGTTCGCCTATCCCCAGTCGGTTTCGGATATACTCAAAGAGGGCGGGATGGATCCGAAGAAGTGCTGTCTCACCTGTTCTCTCTGTTCCCAGATTATGAAGGATGTCCAGGGCCGGAACGGCTGTCCCGTCAGGGACGGAGAGATCTACCGTCCGGAGCTGAAAAAAGGGCGGGATGCCGCCAAAGCCAAGGGACTCCCCTGATGAAGAAACGCGTAACCCTCTATGATATCGCCTCGGAACTGAATATCTCGGCCAGTACGGTATCCCGCGTATTAAACGGTTCGGCCCTGATAAGCGATGATACCAGCCGGCTCATTCGGGAGACGGCTGACAGATTGGGTTATGTGCAGCGCACGGTGAAAAAGCAGAAGAACCGGGCCATCCTCGACCTCCACCTGTTTCTGCCCCCTTCCCAGGAGTCCTTTGTCCACCTGTTCTATGATGTGGCTCAGCTTCTGGAAGGGATTAAGGAGGGCTTCGGTGAGGTTTCCATCAATATCACCACCCGTGTGAACGACGGGGACATCTCGTTTCTGAATAAAAAGAAAACCGGCACTATCGACGGCTGTCTTTTTGCTTTTACCACCGTCGGCAGGAAGCTGAAAAACGAACTGGAGACCCGCGGGATTCCCTATGTTCATCTGAACAGAAAGACCGGTGATTCCTATATCTATTACGATAACGGGAAGGCCATGGAGAAACTTGTAAACTCCCTCCACCGGAAACACGGGGATAAACTGCGCCCCTGTTACCTGGGTTTTACCCCCCTTTCCTCCGTGGATGATGAGCGCTGGACCGGCGTCAAAAAAGCCTGCCGCGAAAGAGGGATTCCTCTGGATGACAAGGACAGAATCAGCCTGGAAAGCATAGACACTCTGAATAGCCATATGGATGAGCTTCTCTCCCGCGGGTATAACAGTGTCATTGCGTTCAACGACATGATAGCCCTGGCTTTTCTGCACAGGGCGCAGAATAGAGGGTGTTCTATTCCCGATGGGATATCCCTGACCGGTGTTGACAACTCACCGGTCCAGCTTATCATGACGTCAAAAATCGATACGATTGAATTTTCCGTATCCCTTCTGGGAAAAGAGGCGGGAAAATGGCTTTATGAGCGGATTATAGAAAAGAACGAAAGCCCCTGCCAGATCGTCCTTGAAGGCGAATATATTAAAGGAGATACCCTATGAGTTCCCCCTATTTCCATACCATCATACTGGGAAGCGGCGCCGCTTCTCTCTGCGCGGCGGTCCGTCTGAAACGATCCGGTATCGACGATATTCTTATCGTGACCGATAATATGAAGGGCGGCACCTCGCGCAATACGGGATCGGATAAACAGACCTATTACAAGCTTTCCGATTCCACCATCAATCCCGATTCACCCTACTCCATGGCCGAAGCCCTGTCGGGCGGCGGAGCCATGCACGGGGATATCGCCCTCGCCGAAGCACTCGGTTCGGAGAGCGGATTCTACCACCTTACCGCCCTGGGCGTCCCCTTCCCTTTTAACCGTTGGGGAGGATATACGGGGTATAAGACCGATCACGATCCTCTGAACCGCGGCACATCCCTGGGCCCCTACACTTCACGGATGATGGTGGAATACCTGGAAAAAGAGGTGGAACGACTCGCCATTCCCGTCTGGGACAGACAGGACGGGGTAAAACTTGTCACCCTGAAGGATGACAGCGGCCGGGAAAGAATCGCCGGCCTGGTCCTTCTCGACAGAAATGAACTTTCCCGCGGTTCCGATGCCCTCAGGACGGTCTGCTGTGATAACCTTATCTTCGGAGTCGGGGGACCGGGAGGTCTTTACAAATCGTCCGTTTATCCTCCCGTCCATGTAGGAGCCATCGGCCTGGCCCTGGAAATCGGAGCCGAAGCGGTGAATCTTACCGAATCGCAATTCGGCATCGGGTCCGTGAAGTTCCGCTGGAACCTTTCGGGCAGCTATCAGCAGGTACTCCCCCGCTATTACAGCCGTGATCGGGAAACCGGGGAAACCTTTGATTTCCTCGGAGACTTTTTCTCCTCCCCCGAAAAAATGACCCATGCGATCTTTCTCAAGGGTTATCAATGGCCATTTGATCCGGCGAAAGTCAGCAATGAAGGTTCCTCTCTGATTGATATACTTGTCTACAGGGAGATGGAGATCCTCGGCCGTGACGTCTACATGGATTTCCTTTCCAATCCGTGGAAGGAGGGCGCCTTTGATACGACGTCCCTGAACCGTGAAGTGAGGGATTACTGGGAAAAATCCGGCCTTACCGGAGCCACACCCCTGGACCGGCTGCGGCAACTCAATCCCGGGGCCATATCCCTGTATCTCGATCATAATATCGACCTCTCCCGGGAGTCCCTGCAAATCGGCGTATGCGCCCAGCATAACAACGGGGGTCTGGCCGGCGATATATGGTGGGAATCCACCAATATTGCCCATCTCTTTCCCATCGGGGAAGTGAACGGAACCCATGGCGTATACAGACCGGGCGGGACGGCTCTGAACTCCGGCCAGGTGGGCGCGTTCAGAGCCAGCCAGAAGATCGCCCGGGCCTATGAGAGATCCACTCTGGATATCCGCCGGGCAGAAGACGCCTGCCGGGACGCCAGGGAAGAACTGGGCCGACTTATAGATAACCTGCCGGCCGCGGATAAGGGAGAAGCCGCCGATCCCCAGGTACTTTACCGGGAAGAGATGCAGAAGAGAATGAGCCTGAATGCGGCTTTCGTCAGGGAATCCGCTGCTGTTGAGAAAGCCTGCGGGGAAGCGGAACAGCAGCGGGAAAGATTTCAACGCACCGGCCTCGCGGGGTATGACCGTCTCCCCTACGCTCTGAGGAACCGTCACATGGCACTGGCCCAATGTTTCTATCTGGAAGCCGTCCGCGACTACCTGGAAAAGGGAGGGGGCAGCCGGGGCTCCTACATCGTCAAGAATGCAGACGGCGAGGAGCTAAACGAAAAACTGGGCAAGGAGTGGCGCAGCCAGGAAGAAGCTGCGGTTCTGAGAAAAAAGATGCAGTACCTGAAACGGTCAGCAAACGGGGATATTGAAAACCGTTGGGAGTCATGCCGCCCCATACCCCGGGAGGAATCCTGGTTCGAGACGGTCTGGGCCGCCTATCTGAAGGGAGAAACCTTCAGATAGGTTCCATGGGCAGCCCTAGTCTTCGTCGTCCGTTCTGAGAACAGAAAGGAAGGCGGACTGGGGCAGCTCGACATTGCCCACCATCTTCATTCTCTTCTTTCCTTCTTTCTGCTTTTCCAGAAGCTTTTTCTTACGCGTGATATCGCCGCCGTAACATTTCGATGTAACATCCTTTCTCAGGGCATTAATCGTCTCGCGGGAAATGATGGAACCGCCGATAGCCGCCTGAATAGGGATCTTGAACTGCTGACGGGGAATCTCCTGCTTCAGTTTTTTGCAGATAGACCGTCCCCTGGCCTGGGCGTTAGCCCGGAAGACCAGCTGACTCAAGGCATCCACGGGCTCTCCGTTGACAAGAATATCCAGTTTGACCAGATCGGTGGCCTGATACCCCTTCACTTCGTAATCAAAGGAGGCGTAGCCCCGGCTGACCGACTTGAGCTTATCATAGAAATCGAAAAGAACTTCGCCCAGAGGCATATCGTAACGGATCTCGACCCGTTTCTCATCGAGATAATTCATATCGGTCTGAATCCCCCTCTTCTGCATACAGAGGGTCATGATATTTCCCAGAAAATCGGTGGGGGTGATAATGGACGCGGTGATATAGGGTTCCTCCGCAGCCTGAATCGTCCCGGGATCGGGAAAGTTCAGCGGATTATCCAGATAATAGGGCGCCCCTTTCTGGGGTATGATATGGTACTGGACCGAAGGGCTGGTCAGGACAATGTTAAGCCCGAACTCCCTTTCCAGCCGCTCCTGAATAACTTCGAGATGAAGAAGGCCGAGAAAGCCGCAGCGGAAACCGAATCCCAGGGCGGCGGAAGAGTCCTTTTCATAGATGAGCGAGGCATCATTCAGCTTCAGCTTATCTATGGCCGAATGGAGTTCCTCGTACTGATTCGTATCGACCGGATAGATGGAGGAGAAAACGACAGGCTTCACATCACGGAAACCGGGAAGAGGGGAAGACGCGGGTTTGGCACTGCCCGTGATGGTATCGCCTACGCGGATATCGGAAATATTCTTGATACCGGCGATGATATAGCCGACATCCCCCGCTGCCAGGGAACCGGTCCTCTGAAGTTTCAATCGGAAAAGTCCGGCTTCTTCCACCTTATATTCCGCTTCATTGGACATAAGCCTGATGGAATCGCCTTCCTTGATGCTTCCCTCAAACATGCGGATATGGATAATAACACCTCTGTAGGCATCATAGTGGGAATCAAAAATGAGAGCCTGGACGGGAGCTTTCTCATCACCACTGGGAGCGGGAATCCACTCGACCAGGCCTTCGAGGAGCTCATCAACGCCTTTTCCGGTCTTCGCCGATATGGGATAGACGAGATCCTTGTCCAGTCCCAGATCATGTTCCACCTGTTCCTTGACCCTTTCCAGGTCGGCACTGGGAAGATCCATTTTATTGACAACAGGAATAATCTCCAGATCATGCTCCAGGGCCAGATACATATTGGAAAGCGTCTGGGCTTCCACACCCTGGGATGCGTCGATAAGGAGTATGGCCCCCTCGCAGGAGGTAATGGCCCGGGAAACCTCATAGGCGAAGTCCACGTGGCCGGGAGTATCGATAAGATTGAGCTTATACACCTCTCCGCTGTTGCTCACGTAGTCTATGGTGACGGCCTGGGATTTGATAGTAATCCCCCGTTCCTGTTCGATATCCATGGAATCGAGCATCTGATTGTGAAATTCCCTGTCAGTAACCATTTTGGCTTTTTCGAGGAACCGGTCAGCCAGTGTGGACTTACCGTGATCTATATGGGCAATAATGCAAAAGTTTCGAACTTTATCCTGTGCTGTACTCATCGGGGCTACTATACATGATCTTCAGAAAATCATCAATAAGCCTTTGCATTACAGGAAATAATTCATACCATAGGGAAGTCCCAGCTGAAGGCCGCTCTGCATAAATCCGGATTTTCGCGCCTTGATGACTATCTGAATGATGAGGACCTTATCCTCCTCGCTGTTCAGCCAGCGGTTCAGGGTAAAGGAATCCCCCTTAACCAGGCCGGATTCATCGGCGATAGACCCGGGGAAGACCTCTTCCACACGGTACTGGCGGAAGTTTCTTCCCCTGTTCAGCCTCACCGTGGTCATTCCGAATATGGGGGCGAACAAATTATCGATGGAATCCCGGTTCATCAGAGTGGCCAGGGGATAGCGGGGCCTTTTCTCCACCCCCACCGGGATGGTGATCTCCCTGCCGTCCCTCATAACATCGAGGGTCACCATTTCGCCGGGAAGAGAGGCTATGAGAATATTCTGGATGTCGGGGATTCCCTGAACCTCTTCGCCGTTCACCCTCAGGATTTGATCTCCCACCTCAAGGGAACACAGTTCAGCGGACGTGCCCGGTACGGTGTACCGGTTGATCAGCCGGTTGAATTCCTTGTAGGCGACTATGCCCATCCAGCCGTATTCTATCTGCCCGCCCTCGTATAAACGGGGCAGAAGTTCCTTCACATAGGAGGCGGGAATGGCGAAATTCACACCCTCGTAATCTTCCACGCCCGCATAAACGATGCCTATGGCTTCCCCTTTCTGATTGATGAGGGGCCCGCCGGAATTACCCGGATTGATGGGAACATCCACCTGCAGGGAGCGTCCCATGGCCTGCAGCTCCCGCCCCAGATTGGATATGGTGCCGCTCGTCACCGTGTTGGATAGTCCTCCCGGAGATCCGATGGCAAAAATGCTTTCACCGAGAGAATAATCGTCCTCCGGGGAGAAGGAAAATACATAGGGCGGCGTGATCTCCACCTTCAGCAGAGCCAGATCGAGAACGGGGTCCCAGCCGACGACAACCGCGGGAATCCGTTCATTCTCATTCTCATTCAGTTTCACATACAAGCGGGAGTACCCTTCATATGTCGGGTCAACCTCGCTGGATATAACATGATAGTTTGTGAGGAGATATCCCTTCGAATCGATAAAAAAACCGCTGCCGATGACTCTGTCCGGATAGCCGATCCCGTTTTCAAGCCGTATACCCCGGTTGACCCAGATGGTCGCCGTGCCGTTCAACATATCCTTTTTCTGAGTGTTTCCCTCCAGAAAAGCAAGACTCTCTTCGGAAAGAGTTTCCCCCTCACCGGAAAGCATATCAGAAAGCAGCGCCAGGGAGGATGACTGGCGGTTTTCCAGAAAATAGTCCTCCAGGGAGGCTAGCTGCCCTTTATCAAGGGACATATCCCTCCCCTTCTCCAGAAACCAGCTGGCCGCCGCACCGGCGTACTCCTGCTCCATAAGATAGGAAAGGTAGTCAAAGTAGAGTTCGCCCCTGCTTATCTCAAGAAGATCTTCATTTCCCGTTCTCTGAAGACTATAGAAAAGGGAAAGGGCCTGCGAATACTCCTCTGAGGCAAGGGCGCTGCGGAATTCTCCTGCCAGCCCTTCCTTGAGATCGGCCTGAATAGACGTCCAGTCCTCCCCCTCTTTTCCCTGCGGATAGAGGGAATAGAACCGCATATAAGCGGAACGGTAACTCTCTTCCCTGATCAGCTGGCGGAAATAATCCTGATCATATTCCCTTGTCTTGATATTTGAAACATAATCGGCCCCGGCATCCTTAGTGGCACAGGCCGACAGAAAAAGTGCAAGGATAAAAATACATAGTCTAACGATACCATTGAGCTTCAAATTTTCTCTCCCAACTTAGATAATCACCCATATCACGGGGGTCTTCCCTATGGGGTATCACGGTTTCGACCACCTCTCCGTAGGTTCCGGTCAAAAGGCCGTCCATCAGGCTGTCGCCGTCATAATCCCAGATTTTCAAAGGAATAAACGACCAGTCCTCAAAGAAATCAGAACTTCCGTTTCCCTCATAATTAACGGCATAGCCGCTCCAGACACCCTTCTCATAATACTCAAAAAGATCAAAAATTCCATCCCCGTCCAAATCCCTCCGGGCGGCGGATATCCGGCCGTTCTCAATCAGGACCTGCCGCGTGAATTTTCCCTGCCCTTCGGGATCTTCCTCATAGGCGATCACCTCTCCTTCCACCACATAGTACTTCCTGGTCGCCACTCCGCCCTTGCTTTCATCGATGGAGCGGCACTTTGCCAGAAGAATATGATAGGGGATTTGAATATCCTCTTCCAGGACGAGGACGGCTAACTCCATCACCTGGGGATTATCCCCGTCACGAAGGGCGCTTTCGGGAAAAAATGCATTATCGGCGAGGGAGAACCGGGAATAGAGGTAATCAAACTTCTGAGAATTCCCTCTCTTTTCCCTTACCAACTGCTTCAGATAGGGCCACTCATAGAAACGGTACTCAATGCTCCCCGTATCACGTCCCGAACTTTCCCACAGAGCGGGTCGGCCATCCTCTCCCCACGCGATACGGGTATCCCAGCGGCCGTCTCTGTCCCGGTCGGCCTGCAGGATCTTCCCTTCCGTGAGAATGATCTCAGGATAGCCGTCCCCGTCCCCGTCATAGGAGAATTCACCCTCTTCCCCGAGGAGATAACGATTGAGGATCTCCCGGGCGGGATCATCGGCTAAATCATAAAAGCGGCGCAGGATAACAAGATCGCGGGGTTTCCATGTATCAAGATAATCGGAAATGATCCGGGAGGAGCCATTCCCGCCGGAGCGAAGCTTCTCCTCAGCAATGAGAAGATCTCCCCATCGGTCGTTCCGGCTCCTGTACCATGAATAGAGGGAGGAATCCAGTGTCCCCGTTTTATATAGCCGTTCAAATATCCGGCCCATCACATCCTTTTCATCATCCCAGTTATAGAGAAGGGTCTGAACCCATTCCGTCCGTCCCCCCGCTACGGCCAGGACATAGAACCGCCAGTCATCGGGATAAAGATCGATGCCCTTACGTCCTCTTCTGGCGGCCTCTTCTATCCGGCCCAGGGAGAAATCTGCCCAGCCGGCGGCCAGAAGCACACTTTTTCTGTTAACACGATGAAAGGCCGTACCCTTCTCGGCCTCAAGGATTTTCTCCCATTTCCCCAGGCGGCTCATAAGAGGAAAATAGAGATCGATGAACCGGTCCAGATCGCCTCCTTCCCAGTCATGGCTCTGCCATGCCCTGTCCAGGGAAGCTTCCGCCTCGGGAAAAAGTTCCTTGTCGTATTCGTAAAGCCCCTTGAAAAACCAGAGACCCGAAAGGGAATCGTCATAATCCAGGCCGTTGTCCACCAGACGGAACGCCCCCTCTTCATCTTCAGACCAGAGGTCGTCAATATTTCTGAGGTATACGAGGGCGATATCCCTGTCCGCTCCGGAAAGGAGCATAGCTCCCCCCAGGAAAGAGAAAAGAAGAATCAGAAGAATTTTTCTCGTCATGTGTTCTCCCCGTCTCCGTCGTCCAGCTGTTTCTTATCAAGCCCCAGCAATTCCCGTATCTCCCAGTCTTCCATGGTTTCCTTTTTAACAAGACTTTCCGTCAGCTTATCAAGCATATCCTTATGCTGGCTTAATATATCTCTGGCACGGGCCACACCTTCGTCCAGAAATGCCTTCATTTCCAGATCGATTTTCCGGGCAGTCTGCTCGGAATAATTCTTATGTTTGGCCACTTCCCGGGCAAGGAAAATGGGTTCGTCCCCGTCTCCCAGAGCCATGGGCCCCAATTCAGGGCTCATGCCCCACTCACAGACCATGCGCCTTGCCAGTTCCGTTGCCTGCTTGATGTCATTCTGGGCTCCGGTTGTCGTTTCGCCGTAAACAAGTTCCTCCGCGGCGAATCCCCCGTAGCATATGACAATACGGTCTTTCAGCCATTGGAGGTTATGGGAATAGACGTCCTTTTCCGGCAGGGAAAGTGTCACACCCAGCGCCCGGCCCCGGGGAATGATAGTCACCTTGTGAAGAGGATCGGAGTGGGTCAGAAAATAGTGGACCAGAGTATGTCCCGCTTCATGGCAGGCCGTCATCTTCTTTTCATCCTCGGTCATGACCTTGGATTTCCGCGCGACCCCCATGAGAACCTTGTCAACGGCCTCCTGAAAATCCCTGTGGGCCACGCTTTCCCTTTTACCCCGGGCGGCGAACAGGGCCGCCTCATTGGCCATATTCGCCAGGTCGGCCCCGGACGATCCCGGTGTGGCCCGGGCGATCCGCCTGAGATCGACCCCCCGTGCCAGCTTCATCCGTTTTGTATGGATTTCCAGGATAGCTTCCCTTTCGTTGACATCGGGAAGATCGATGGTCACCTGCCTGTCAAAGCGCCCGGGCCTCAGCAGAGCCGGATCAAGGACGTCCGGTCTGTTCGTGGCGGCGATGATGATGATGCCCGAATTGGCATCGAATCCATCCATTTCCACCAGCAGCTGATTTAGAGTCTGCTCCCGCTCATCATGGCCTCCGCCGTATCCGGCTCCCCGGGAGCGTCCCACCGCATCAAGCTCATCGATGAAAAGAATACAGGGTGCGTTTTTGCGGCCCTTCTCAAAAAGATCTCTTACCCGGCTGGCTCCCACGCCGACAAACATCTCCACGAAGTCCGATCCGGACATATGGAAAAAGGAGACGCCCGCCTCGCCGGCCACGGCCCTTGCCAGCAGAGTCTTACCCGTGCCGGGAGGTCCGACCAGCAGAACACCCCGGGGGATCCTGGCGCCGATTTTTGTAAAACGGTGGGGCTCTTTAAGAAATTCGACCACTTCTTCCAGTTCATATTTCGGCTCGGCCTGTCCGGCGACATCATCGAACGTCGTCATGGTGGAGCCCTTCTCATAAAGTTTCGCCTTGCTTTTACCGAAGGAAAAACCCTGACTTCCCCCGCCCTGCATATTGCGGAAAATCCAGAACAGAAAAAGAAAAGTAATGGCCCAGGGGATAAGATTCAGAAGAAGCATTCCCAGGGGACTGGATTCGCTTCTCCCCCAGACATTCACATTATTATCACGCAGAAGGGTCATGAGCGTATCATCGGGATAGGGAATGACGCTCTTCAGGTATCCGTAGGTACCGTTGCCCAGATCGCTTTTCAGCCGTCCCCGGATATTGCGTTCATCCATGATCTCCACTTCGACGATATAATCTTCCTCGAGATACTCGAGAAAAACGGAATAGGAGACCTCCCTTTCGGTAACATTCTGCGCCATGGAATAGAATAAAAAGAGAATGATCACCATGGCAATAGTGACATATAAACCTGCTCTTCCCCCCTGGGGTAGGTTGAAATTCCCTTTATTATTGTTGTCGAACATGGCGAAAGCTCCCTGTTTATCCTATAAAAAACGGTCCCGATCTTTTATTCAAAAAGATTTTATCACGTTTCTATCAATAATCATACAACTTTTCCCATACCACATCCAGTCAAAAAATTGATTCAAGGATAATTTCTAAGACCGTGAGATGAAGAGGCCGTCCCTGTTCAGACTGATCTGAAGCCCATGGCCGGAAAGCTCCAGACGGTCCGGAAGCGGCTCTTCCAGAAGAGGCCTGAGATACCGGTAGGGAACGCGCCGTCCCTTCCCGCCGGAAAGGCGTTCTCCCTGTAGGAGCCGGTCGATAATACGGTAAAGGGCATACTCCCTTAGGGCGGGATCAAGCCTTTGAAAAACCCCGCCGGGGAGGTGGAAACCACGGTCATCTTCCTCCCAGATGATACTCTCTCCCTGGCGGGAGAGGAAATTGTCATAGCGTGTGATCTTTTCCGAAAGATAAACCAGGGATGTTTCATAACCGGGAAAAACACGGTCAATTTCCGGGATGAGACCGTCCCTCAGATGATTCCTCAGGATATCCCTGTCTTTGTTGGTGGAATCCTCGGACCAGGGCACTCCCTCTTCGACCAGACATCGGAGAAGCTCTTTTTTCGGAAAGGAAAGAAGAGGACGGATTCTCCTGTCCCCGGTCACGGGAAGAATCCCCTTCAGCCCCGCCATTCCGGCTCCCTGGAAAAATCGGGTGACCATTGTCTCGGCCTGATCATTGCCGTGATGGGCCAGGACTATATAGCGACACCCCTTCTCTTCGCGGGTACTTTCAAGAAAACGATAACGGAAATCCCTGGCCGTATCCTCAAGACTGCTTTTTGTCTCCCGGGCCCTCTTTTCGATCTCCCCGGGATCGGCCTGGCCGACAATCAGTTTAAGCCCCCAGGACGTAACCGCGGATGCAATGAGGGCCGTTTCTTTTTCAAGTTCCTTCTCCGGCCGGAGATTGTGGTTGAAGTAGGCCGTCCACAGGGTATCCGTCCCCGATCCGGACATAAGGAGCAGTTCCTTTAGTGTATACACCAGGGCCATGGAGTCGGCCCCTCCGGAAAGGGCGATAAGCTGGGGGGTGTCAAGGGGAATCCCGTGACGTCTGTACCAGTCACGGACTTCCGATTTAAGCTTGTTTGCCGTTGATCCCATTCATAGCTCCCGCTGCACCCTTATCGATGATCTCATAGAAAGCATCAACCGAACGGCTGATTCCCCTAAGAAAAGATGTCCGTTCATCGCCGGAGGGCACACCCAGAACATGATCGATAACATTACCGCTGGAAGCAGGTCTTCCCACGCCTATATAGAGTCTTTTGAAATCGGATGTTCCCAAAACGGAAATAATGGATTTCAAACCGTTATGCCCTGCGCTGGAGCCCTTCAGTTTCAGACGAAGGTTCCCCGGATGCAGATCCATATTATCCACTGCGATGAGGAGATTCTCCGGCCCCACGCCGTAATGCTTCATGAGGGAGGGCAAAACCAGTCCGGACTTATTCATGTACGTAAGGGGTTTGACCAGAACGACACGTGTATCGTTCTTTATAAATTCTGCCTTCTGATAGTCGGTGAGAAAAGGTTTCCTGAAAGAGACATTCTCCCTTTCCGCAACCCCTTCTACACACAAAAACCCGACATTATGCCGGGTTTCCGAATAGGCGGAACCGGGATTACCCAGTCCAGCCAATACAATGGTCTCAGAAAAGGACTTATTCTGCTGCCTCTTCTTCACCTTCTACCTCGTCGCTGCTCTCGCCCTTAGGACGGGTAACAGTAACAACAGTTCTTGCTTCGCCATCCAGAATGGTAACGCCTGCAGGCTTCACCACGTCTCTTACGTGGATGGAATCACCCAGATTAAGAGCGGAAATATCAACGCTGATAGACTCAACCAGATCCTTGGGAAGACACTCGATTTCAAACATCTCGATTTTCAGCTCAAGAGTACCGCCGACCTTGCAACCGGGAGCATTTCCCACGAGTGTTACGGGGATATGAGTCTTGAGAGTCTTTCCCTTTTCAATCTCGAAGAAATCGATATGCTCGATAGAATCTTTTACAAGATTCTGCTGAAAATCCTTAACCAGTACCTGGAAAGTTTCCTTTCCAAGGCTCAATTCAATAATGGTACTTTCAGAAATGGTTTTGAACTTCTGAGCAAATTCATGAGCGTCAACGATAATCGACTTAGGCTCCTGATGCCCGTAAACGACGGCGGGGATTTTGCCGGCCATTCTGTATCTTCTGGAAGCTCCTTTCCCTAGTTCAGTTCTAGCTTCACAACTTAGAGTCTTGTGCTCCATTCCTCTATTCTCCTTAACCGTAAATTAACATTTTGGTTCTTGGACGGCAGGATTCGAACCTGCGAATGCCGGGATCAAAACCCGGTGGCTTAAACCTCTTGCCGACGTCCAATAATCTTTTTATTTACTCCATTCCAGCCATACCGTCTTCCGGCCCCATGCTTTCAAAGGATTCGATAATCCTGTCCTGAAGCATGTTCCTGAAATCGGTATTGATAGGATGGGCAACATCCTTATATTCTCCGTTTTTTGTTTTCCGACTGGGCATTGCGATGAATGCACCGTTGTCACCTTCAATGATTTTGACGTTATGTACAACAAAGCAGTCATCGAACGTTACCGTTACGTAAGCCTTCAGCTTTCCTTCAGTGTCAACCTTTCTAATGCGGATATCAGTAATTTCCATTCGAGCATCCTCCAAATAGCGGAAAACAAGTTTCCTGCTATATTACAATACCGTAAGGTATAATATCAAGAGGGAGAACCGCATAAGTGGCAGGAAATTTACTCTTCATAACGATTTGGGCATCATTTAGGCGCTTAATATCGGTAAAAATCCCCACCATGGCACTGCCGCTGCCGGATAATGTAACGAAGTCGGCCCCCCTAGTCAAGAGGGTTTCGGCGATACGGGACAATTGAATGTGCTCTTTATAGGTCGATTCGGCGAAACTGTTATAGTAGGGCCAGGAGGCGGGATTCACTTCGGAATAGATTCTCCCGATCTCCTCTTCCCCCAATCCCCATTCATGGGGAATGGCCGTTTCGCGCCGGCTTCTGTCCAGGGCGGAAAAAGCGGAGGGTGTGGAAATCGATATTCCCGGAAAGACGATGAGCACATGATAATCGGTCCTCGGCGCCAGGGGAGAGATTCCCTCCCCTCTTCCGGTGACAACTGCCGCCGTCGATTCCATGAAAAAAGGGACATCGCTCCCCAGCTCCGCCGCCAGCTCCATCCACTCTTCCCGGGATCGGTCCGACGGGGAGTGCTCCCTTAAGAGGCGCAGCAGGGTGGCACAGTTGCCGGAGCCGCCTCCCAGACCCGCCCCGGAGGGAATATTCTTCTCCAGGGAGATTCTGAGACCGGATGAGAAAAAGCCCCTCTGCCGGCAGAGTTCCCATGTTTTATAGAGGATATTGCTCTCAGACGGAAAGGGACAGTTCGATTCTATCACACATCCGTCAGCCCCTTCGGCAACGGTCATCCTGTCATAAAGGGAAACCATGACGAAGAGGGAACGCAGGGGATGAAAGCCGCTGCCGTCGGGCGGAGCCACATCAAGATGGAGATTTATCTTGGCGGGAGAGAGGATCTCACTTTTCCACATAATGGCATCCGATGGAGTGGGAGTTGCTGTTGGCGGCCCTTGTAATAATCGTAGCCGTTTCCACCGTATTCCTCAGCTCCACCAGCTTTCGGCCGATCCTCGCTTCCCGGTAAAACTTATCAATTCTGTGGCTGTAGTAATTCAGGTCCGACAGGGCCCGGTTCAGCCTTTTTCTGTTCCTGATGATACCCGTGTAATTCCACATGAGCGCGCGGACATTATCCCTGTCGCTTTTTACCAGGATGGGATCAAAATCATCCTCCACGGCGGGAAAGATCCATTCAGGTATGGACTGGCGCAGCCTGAACGAGGGATGCACACCGCTGTCGGCCGATTTTTTACCGGCCCGGTAACCGTAGTACAATCCCTCGAGCAGAGAAATGGAGGCCAGGCGGTTCGCTCCATGGATACCGGTGCAGGCGGTTTCACCCACGGCCATGAGGCCGGGCAGAGAGGTATAGCCGTCAAGATCCACTTTGACCCCGCCGCAGAAATAATGAGCCGCAGGAACAACGGGAATAAGATCATTGGCAATGTCTATCCCCACCGATTCGCATTTGTTGTGAATACCGGGGAAACGGTCCTTAAGTTCCAGATCAACCCCCCGGGCATCAAGGAAGACACAGGGCGTACCCGTTCTGTCCATCTCCCTGTATATGGCTCTGGCCACTTCATCCCGGGGAGCCAGTTCCATCATCTCCGGATTATAGCGGGACATGAAGCGCTCCCCTTCCCGGTTAATAAGAGTGGCGCCCTCTCCCCTGAGGGATTCGGAAATGAGAAAATTCTTTACATCCCGATGGAAAAGAGTGGTGGGGTGAAACTGGACAAATTCGGCGTTGAGAATAGACGCCCCCGCGCGGTAGGCCATGGAGATGCCGTCACCGGACGCCATGCTGGGATTGGAAGTATGCTGGAACACCCCGCCGACTCCCCCCGTGGCCAGGATAATGGAAGCCCCATAGATATTCATGACCTCATTGGTTCTGATATCCAGCACATAAAGTCCGATTGCCCTGAGGGGGCGGTACCTCTCCTGGGGATCGGAGGAATTATGACTGTTCGTAATGATATCCAGAGCCTGCATATAAGGATAGATTGTGATATGACCATCCATCCGGGAAACATACTTCAGGAGCGACTCTTCTATGGACCGCCCTGTCAGATCCCGGTCATGGTAGATTCTTCTTACCGAGTGGGCCGCTTCCCTTGTCAGGTCCAGATTACCCTTTTCATCCCGTGAAAAGGGAACGCCGGCCCGGTCCACCAGCAGGGAATCGACCAGATCGGGACCTTCCGAAGCCAGGAGGTGTACCGACTCCCGCCAGTTGAGCCCGTCACCGGCCTGAATGATATCACGGGCGAGGCTGTCTCGGGAGTCCTCTTTGCCGTTTCCCACAATCCCGCCCTGGGCGAAATAGGTGTTGCAGTACCAGGGTTCATCGGCTTTTGTCAGAACGGTGACATTAAGTCCCTCTTCAGCGGCACCTATGGCGGCAGCGAGGCCGGAAATACCCGAGCCTACAACGATTAGATCTGATACTACGGGCGGTTTCATCAGGATACCACCAGAGAGAAATCGAAAGCTTTTACGGAGTGAGTCAGCCGCCCTATGGAGATATAATCAACTCCCAGGGGGGAGTAGCGGCGGATTTTTTCCAGGTCCATATTTCCGGAGGCTTCAAATTTGACATCCCCCTCTCTCAGGGCCACCGCCTCGGAAGAAGCGGATTCATCCATATTATCCAGCATGATAACATCGATCTTATTGGCCAGAGCTTCCTTGACCTCGTCCAGGTTGCGGCATTCCACCTCTATGCGGAACCGGTCTCCCCACTTATCACGGACCTTGCCGACGGCGGCAGTTATGGAGCCGGCCGCGTCAATATGATTGTCCTTTATCATGACCATATCATAGAGTCCCATGCGGTGGTTCTGCCCGCCCCCGGCGGTTACGGCATATTTTGACAGTAGGCGGTAGCCGGGAAGGGTTTTCCTCGTGTCGAGGATGATGCAGTTCCCCTTCTCCGAGGCGGCTTTTACATGCCTGTACGTATCGGTGGCAATACCGGAAAGGAAGGAGAGAAAATTAATTCCCGTCCTTTCGCCTTCGAGTATCGTAACGGTGGGCCCTTTCAAACGGGCGATTTCGTCGCCCGGTTTAAGATATTCTCCGTCTTTCTTATATATTTCGATTTCAATGGAATCGTCGACCCGCTCGAAAACGCGTCGGAAATAATCGATACCGGCCAGAACGCCTTCGTCTTTGCTTCTCAGAAGAGCTTCTGTTCTTTCGGTGGAAAAAATGGCCCGTGATGTAACATCCCCGTTTTCCAGTAAATCCTCGGCAAGAGCCAGCTCAAGTAATTTTTCGAAATTATCCGTATTCATAGCGCAATTATATGAGAAATTCATCTTCTTAACAATACGTCTATTGACAGGAATAATCATTAGATTTTACTATTAAGTAAAGTCCAGTTTCAGGAGCCCCGCACATGTATGAAAATGCCCAGAGCTTCTTCCTATCCTCATCCGAAAGGGAAGATGAATTCGAAGAGGATATAGATAATTACGACAGGGAATTCAATTTCTATGACGACGGAATTGATAAGTATAAAAACGACAACCCCGATGATCTGGACGAAGACGACGACGACTTAATCGAAGACAATCAGACATTACCCCTCTTTGACGATGAGGAAATGGAAGAAATGCTGGAAGATTATGACGACATGGACGACTGATCAGTCCTGTCCGTGAATGACTTCCGCTTCAAACCACAAATCTTCCAGCTGGTAAAACTCCCTGGAATCGGCAGTCATGAGATTGATAACCACATCACCGCAGTCCATCAGAATCCATGAATCATTCTTCTGGGAATTACCCGTAGAATAAAGGTTGTAACCGTTTTCGGAAAGCCACTTTCTGATTTCCCGCCGGATACCGTTACCATGGGTCTGACTGGTAATGGTAGCTATGATCATGGAATCGGTCCAGCTGCACTGTCCTTCCACGGAGAGTACTTTCACATCAAGACCTTTCTGATCTTCAATAAGGGCCGTAAGCTTTTCAATCTTATTTTTTAACGTATCTTCCATCAAAATCCTTTCCTAATATTATTACTACGTCCACCGTATCATCGGCAATTTCTTCCTGAAGCTGATGAATCCGGTCGCATCTTATTAAACTGGCTACCCTTTTGGCCGCTCCGGGGTTTCCCCGGCGGTCGAGAACCAGAGTTGTATCATAATCATTGCGCTCCGCATTTTTATAAGCGCTGATCTTATAGCCGTAGCTCTTATAGAGCTGTGCCGTTCTGCTGGCCAGCCCGGCGATATCCGTTCCGTTCTGTATCTCCACGGAAATAACGATATCCTCGTCACTATATACATCCATATTTGCCAGCGTGTCAACGATTTGCCTGGTCATTTCCCGCATAAGCTTTTCGTCATAATAGGGGAAAAGCAGATTCATACCGTCAACCACACGGTTTTTTCCCAGAACCTTCTGGAGGACCAGCCTGTCCGTATCGAGATTCTCAAAGATCTCCAGATAGGACTGATAGGCCTGCCTGTCCAGATTGGAATCCAGATAGGAATAGAACCGGTCGGCATAACTTTCGTTTTCCAGCCCCTTGTACATATTGCCTAAACGGGACAGAAAGGCTTTGGTGAAATCATGCTTCCTCGTTATGATATCGTTCTCCGTATCATCGGGCAGCCGATAGGAGAGGTAAGTTCTCGCCTTTTCTCCATCAAGCACCACGCTTCCCGAAGGAAGAAGGGATGTTTCCGTCTCGGAGACCTGCCATACCGGGTTGGGGATAAAAAGCCGTATTCCCTCCAGGGTGTCGACGGCCTTAACAAGATTATCCATCTCCCAGTGGAAATAGAAATCGATATCAACCCCGAGAAGGGCTCCGATTTTCTCAACATAGGGAACGGGATCATCCACATTGAAAAGACTGTCAAGCCTGTCCATTCTGTTGACGCTGCGGATAAGGGTTCCCATGTTTTCTGGAATATTATAGAGAGCCCCCCGTCCCGTCTGGTTATCGTAAAAAAAGATTTCCGTGGAAACCGGCTTTCCCCCATCGGACACAATGAGCGCCGTGACAATATTCTCCCGGCTTTTCATCGCTTCTGTGAATTCATCAACTCGAATATTCAGGACAAGATAAACCACAATGGAAATAAAAACGACGAGAAGAAGAAGCAGAAACAGAAACGAGCTATCAAAATTATTTTCCTTTCTCACCAATCGACTCCCAAACCAAAGGATAGCATCAGAGCTTTCTCTCTTACACAGGGCTTATGTTTTTTCACTTTCCTGTGCTTCAATAGCGATTCTACCACGGCTTTTACGGCAAAATCAATATCGCCGGAAAGGGCCATGGTCCGGAAAGCGTCATCAATGAAGCTTCTTCCCGGCTCCAGATAATCGGCACAATAAACGATTTTGGCCAGAAGGGACATCCCGACTTTTCCGGTAATATGCCACGTAAGGGCATCGAGGATCTCATCGTCCCGAAAATCAAGCCGCTCCCTCAATAAACCCGCCGCCGCCCTGCCGTGAAGCAACAGGGGGAGCTTTCTCTCATCGTCCAGAATCTCTTCCGGCCGGTAAAGTTCGGCGAGGCGTAAAATCTCTTCCCTCTTCTTCTCCTTGGCCAGATCATGACAGAGCCCGGCCAGGAAGGCTTTTTTTCCGTCGCCGGCGAATTTCTCCGCCAGAAAACGGGCATATTCTGCCGTACGCCTGCTGTGTTCTGCTCTTTCACGGGTCAGTTCATAAAGAAAGACGCTGTCAACTATCCCTTCAATATCCATATAAATTGTGTTCCACCATATAGGATTCCACGGCGGAAGGGACATGCTCAGAGACGGATTTCCCCTCCTTTCTCAACTGCCGTATTTCCGTTGAAGAAACGGTTACGATGGGATTCTGAAGAAAAGTACAGGGATAGGGAAACTCCTGCGCCCCCCCTTCACGTCTGGCTACAATGAGATCGACATTAGCAACGATCTCATCCACCCTTCTCCATCGAACGAAGCCGTCTACCCAGTCGTCACCTACGATCAGACCGGGCTTTCCCTCAAACTCATGGGAACGGTAAATCTCATTTATGGTATCAACGGTGTAGGAAGGACCGGTCCTGTGAATCTCACAGGGGGATATCTCGGCCCAATCCTTGCCGCTAAAGGCCAGCTTCAGCATCTCCATCCGGTGATAAGGCTCGATATAATCCTCCCTTCTCTTTAATGGCGACATAAGCGCGGGGATGAGAAGAATTTTATCGTAGGACAGAATTTCCATAACGGCCGAGGCAAGTGCGACATGCCCGTTATGTACCGGATTGAAACTTCCGCCGAAAAGGGCCAGCTTCATTATTTTGCCATGCTTAAGAAAAGCTTCTTCAAATCTTCCAGACCCTCACGGGTAAAGATAGAAACGACAATCACCGGATAATCGGCAAAACGCTCCCTGAGAGCCTTTTCCGCATCACCCGATTCATCCATATCCTTCTTGGTTCCAATGATAAATCTTTTCTTCTCCAGCAGAGCGGGCTGATACTGCTCCAGCTCAACGAGAAGCTTATCATATGTATCAAGAAAATTTTCCTCTCCCAGATCAATCATAAAAGCCAATGCTTCCGTACGGGCGATATGCTTAAGGAAATCAAAGCCCAGTCCTACACCGTGGGACGCTCCTTCGATAATACCGGGGATATCGGCCAGCACGACCTCTTTCTCCGATAATCTGAGCATACCAAGATTAGGAATCTTCGTGGTAAAAGGATAGGGAGCGACTTTGGGATTGGCATTTGTCAACTCTTTCAGGAGGCTCGATTTTCCCACACTCGGAAAACCGACGAACCCGATGTCGGCGATGACATTCAATTCCAGAGTAACAGCAACAGTCTGTCCCGGTTCTCCGTCCTGAGCATAACGGGGCGCCTGCTGCCGTGAGGTTCTGAAATGCCAGTTCCCCAGACCGCCTTTTCCTCCCCGGAGGAAAATCCATGAATCACCGTCTATATTTTCAGAAAAGTCGTGAAGCAGATCACCGGTCTCCTCATCTCTGATGAGAGTGCCGGGAGGGACTTCCAGAACCAAATCATCACCCTTTTTCCCGTGCATCCGGCGACCTTTGCCGCCCTCGCCGTTCTGAGCATGATATTTTCTTCGATAGGATAAATGTGACAGGGTTTTCAGGTTGGTTTTAACCTGAAAAATAACGTTTCCTCCCGTTCCGCCGTCACCGCCGTCAGGTCCTCCTTTGGGAACATATTTTTCCCGCCGGAAGGACACAGAGCCGGCTCCACCGGAACCGGAGGAAACCTCGAAAGAGGTTTCGTCTACAAAACCTAGGGGCATACTTTTATTCAGCTACGATGGAAACGCGCTTTTTGCCCTTGTTAAAGTTAAAAAGAACACTGCCGTCTTTGAGAGCGAAAAGAGTATGATCCTTTCCGGTTCCCACATTATCTCCGGCATGAATTTTGGTTCCTTTCTGGCGTACGAGAATCTCGCCGGCCTTAACAAGCTGACCGCCGAATCTCTTCACACCCAGTCGTTTAGACTCGGAATCTCTTCCGTTCTTGGAGCTTCCTCCACCTTTTTTATGAGCCATGTTTTCATCTCCTTTTGAGTTCCATGACAAACTCATTCGGATAATCCCGCATCAGGTCTCCCAGTCCGCAGAGTAGGAAATCACAAACGCCGGAATACCAGTCTCTTCCATCGGGATCAATACTTTCTATCACCACCCGAAAGTAACCAGCTTTATCCGCTTTAATTTCAGCCGTCAAAACCCCGGAGGATTCCACCTGACGACCATAGGTTCTGATTAATGCCGACATAGCGGCACAGGCAACGCTTACGCGGCCTTTTTGAGCCGGGAAATGACCTTCCGATTCCAGATTGACAATGTGGCGGCAATCGGAATCTCCGGACAGCAACACCCGGCAGGTGAGCACCGGATTAAGCTCCGATAATGTCCTCAACCTTGATTTTGGTCAACTGCTGGCGATGACCATTCTGTCTCAGGTAACCCTTACGTCTTTTAAACTTGAGGATTTTAACCTTTTTGTCCTTGAAAGAGTCTTCAATAACAGCCTTAACTTTAGCGCCTTCCACATAGGGAGCACCTACTTTCGTGTTGTCGCCGTCGGACAGAAGGAGAACCTTATCGAGCTCGATAGCCTCTCCAACCTGATTCTCAAAACGGTCAACGGTCAGCACGGCGCCTTTTTCGGCTTTGTACTGTTTTCCCTTTATTTCTACAAGAGCGTACATTTTAACATCCTTAACTCTAATTTTTCAGCAGCATAAACAATACTATAAATCTATATACAATGTCAATATACAGAAGGAGTGCCGGCGACCGGACTTGAACCGGTACGGGCCGAAGCCCACGAGATTTTAAGTCTCGGGTGTCTACCAATTCCACCACGCCGGCAGATACCGATCGGTATATTAGCAAAAAGCCAGCTGTTTCGTCAACACCGAATCTCCCAAATTCGTCCTGTCTTCCCCTTGGATAAACTCTTTTCCTGGCCTATTATAGGCCCATGTCATCTAAAAACAAACTTTCAAGGAAAATTGACAAGGCCATACTGCAGTTTAAGCTGATTGAACCGAACGACCGTATTCTCCTGGCTATTTCCGGAGGCAAGGACTCTCTGACCATGGCCTATCATCTCATAGGAAAGCAGAAAGGCTTTCCCATTCCCTTCGAACTGGAGGCCGTTAATATCAGGCCCGATTTCCCCAACGGGGCGGATAACCGCAGTTTTATAAGGCTGATGGAAGAGTGGGGACTCCCCTGCCGCGAGGTGGAAGTCCCGGTAAAGGCCCGTCTCAAGCCGGGCAGAAAAATGAATTGCTACTGGTGCAGCACCCAGCGGAGAATGGAACTGATAAGACAGGCAAATGAGCTGAACTGCAACAAAATAGCCCTGGGACACCACATGGACGATATTCTGGAAACATTTCTCATGAATATGGCCTACAAAGGCGAGATGTCCACCATGCTGCCGAAACTGAAATACGATAATTATCCCTATACGGTCATCCGTCCTCTGGCTTATGTTCAGGAGTCTGAGATAATCGCTTTTTCAGAAATGATGGATTTCAAGAAGATTTCCTGCGCCTGCAGCTTTGATACGACAAGCAAACGCCATCCCGCGCGGGATGCCATCAACGCTCTTGCCATTGACAGTTCCGTCAGAGACACGATGTTCCGTGCCCTGAGCAATCCCAATCCCCGTTATATGATCGATATGAAAGCCGAAAGCTGAACGGATAATCTCAGCCGATATCTATGGGCATAGAGATCGGCTGATTTTATTTACCCTTTCAGCTGGGGACAGTCTTAAATGGAGAGCCGGATGTGGCTCCCACCGTACATCTCGGTACGAAGTTTGTGAATCTCTTCGCTTTCCAGATAGTCATCAAAGGGGATGCGTTTATCGATCAGACCGCCGGGAGTAAACTCGATAATCCTGTTGGCCGCCGTCTGAATGAGCTGGTGGTCATGCGTATTAAAGAGGACGGGATAGGGAAAATCGCTCAGGCCGGCATTGAGGGAGGTAATGGACTCCAGATCCAGGTGAGCCGTGGGCTCATCGAGGATAAGCACATTAGCGCCGGAAAGCATCATCCGGGAAAGCATGCATCGCACCTTTTCCCCTCCGGACAGAACGTTCACCTTCTTGAGGGATTCGTCGCCGGAAAACAGCATCCGCCCCAGAAAGCCTCTGACATAGGACTCCTCTTCCTCTTCGGAATACTGCCTGAGCCAGTCGGTCATATTGATGTCCGTATCGAAGTATTTCGTATTGTCCTTGGGGAAATAGCTGGTGGTAATCGTAACACCCCACTTGTATTCACCCGCATCGGGTTCCATCTCTCCCGAAAGAATATCGAAAAGAACGGTCTTGGCCAAGTTGTTTGGGCCGACGAAGGCAATTTTATCGCCGTTCTCCACATTAAGGTCCAGATTATCCAGAATCTTCTCGCCGTCGATGGTCTTAGTCAGGCCCTCCACTTCCAGAACCATTTTACCCGGTTCCCGCTCAGGCTTGAAGGCCACATAGGGAAAGCGCCGTGAGGTCTGGGGAAGATCGTTAAGTTCCAGTTTCTCCAGCTCTTTCTTTCTACTGGTAGCCTGTTTTGAACGGGCCGCATTGGAAGAGAACCGGGAGATGAACTCCTTGAGTTCCGTCGCTTTGGCATCGGCCTTTTTCTGCTGCTCCTTGCGCAGTTTGGCGGCCAGCTGGCTGGCCTTCCACCAGAACTCATAGTTACCCGTGTACAGGCTGATCTTCTGAAAGTCGATATCGGCGATATGGGTGCAGACCTTGTTCAGAAAGTGACGGTCATGGGAAACAACAATAACCGTATTATTGAACCGGTAGAGAAAGTTCTCCAGCCAGGTGATAGATTCCAGGTCAAGGTGGTTGGTGGGCTCATCGAGAAGGAGAACGTCGGGATTTCCGAAAAGAGCCTGGGCCAGGAGGATTCTGACCTTGATGTTGTCTTCCAGGTCTCCCATTTTTTTCTCATGGAACTCTTCTCCGACTCCCAGACCGTTCAGAAGGGAAGAAGCCTCGCTTTCCGATTCGTATCCGCCCATGTCGGCGAATTCCCCCTCAAGTTCGGCGACTTTCATTCCCTCTTCGTCGGTCATGTCTGCCTTACTGTAGAGATATTCCCTCTCCTTCATAATCTCATAAAGTTTCTTATGGCCCATGATAACCGTTTCCAGCACCTGATGCTCATCATAGGCAAAATGGTCCTGTTCAAGGACAGTCATTCTCTCGCCGGGAGGAAGGATGATTTCTCCCGTATCCGCTTCCTGATTTCCGGACAGTATTTTGATAAAGGTCGATTTTCCGGCTCCGTTAGCCCCGATGAGGCCGTAACAGTTCCCGGGATTGAATTTGATATTGACATTATTAAAAAGAACGCGCTTTCCAAAGGAAAGGCCGATATTGGATACAGTAAGCAATTGGATCTCCTAATTATTAGTTGGCTATACTATTAGAAGTATTATTCGGTTAACAATGGGATCTGTCAAGACCTGCGGTCGCCAGGACCGGCAAAGAGGATCGTGCGGTTCCTTCCTGATTTTTTCGCCAGATACAGAGCTTCATCGGCTTTTTTCAGAGAGTCGTCAAGATTATCTGCTCTCTCCGGCCGCGAGTGGTAGACCCCCACGCTGGCCGTAATTGTCACCGATATGCGTCCATAGACAAAGGGCTCATCTCCGATGATCCTCCGGATTCTGTCCCCGATGGTATAGGCCGTCTCGCGATCCCCCACGGAACAGAAGATGCAGAATTCCTCTCCGCCGTATCGGCCGAAAATCTCCGACGGGCGAAGATTATCCTTTACCCTCCCGGCCAGACCGCTCAGAACTTTATCCCCGAAAATGTGGCCGTGGGTATCATTTATCTGCTTGAAGTGATCGATATCGAAGATTATAACGGCGACCGATAGTCCCTGGGCCACCGATTCATCCCACTCACTTTTCACGAGCTCCATCCAGTGCCGCCTGTTAAAGATCCCCGTCAGGGAATCGAAGGAGGCGTGATGCTCAAGATTATTGACAAGATTCACGATATCCGTCATGTCATGGACGATGACGACAAATCCCGCCTCCCTTTCATGCCGATCCTCACCGAGGGGACTGACGAACACTCGGTAGTATCTGTCATCCATTTTAAAAAGGGTCTTGTCTTCAAAGGAGGAGTCGATTCCTTTATAGATGATATTCTCCAGATACACGCCGAAGCGGCTATCATCGGGATAGGCCTTTCCAACCCGGAACCCGACGAGAGGAGCCAGTTCCCTGCCCTTTCTGTTGATATCCAGGATGATGCCGCCCTCATCAAGAACAACCAGACCGTCCCCTATGTTGTCGACGGCCTTTTCCCGGGCGGCTTTGAGGATGTCGAACATCTGATAGCGGAAAAGGGCCACGGAGATAAAAAATCCCATGACACCCAAAATCAGCGGCTGCGTATCAAATCCCCACCCCATCCTCTCAGGGAATAACAGAATATTCAAAGTGGGCAGAGAGCTGCCCATAAATACAAAAAGGGCCTGTTTCCTTACCTTTCCTCCCGACCGGAAGATCTTAAGGATCAAGAAAAATTCCGCGGACAGGGCGAGAGAGATGAGATAGGCGAGCTGGAGGTAATAGAGAATTCCCCCGTCATAATGAAAACTGGGAACGGACTCGTTAAATTCCAGCCAGTAGCGTGTATAAAGAAAGCCGCTATCCAGGGGAAGCCAGCCTGAAGCCCCGACGAGAAAGGAGAAGCCGAGCAATAGGATATAGAGATAACGGGGCAGATTTCTATCCATGAAATAACGGAAGGAGAAAAGAAAAAAGGAGGGAACGGTAAATGAAGCCAGGAAATATCCTATCCTGACAAAGAAACTGATCCGTTCAAGGGTGAACCCGTTTACTTCCAGGACACTGAATAGAGAAAAAAGTGCCACCGTGAAGAGAAAAAGCGAGAGTTCAGAAGCACCGTTTATATATCTTCTATGTAAAGAATAACTGGAAAGGAACAGACAAAAGACGCTGAGAGAGATTAATATGATGGACCATAAAATAGAAAAATCCTCGAAAAGCACTTCCGCTCCTGTTTTTAAAATAAAGAAAAGCAGCAAATTCCCTATTAACTATAGTTTAGTTCCCCGTCAATATCAATCGGTATTATTCAGTTCTGCAGCCCATGAATTATCAGACCGGCGGCCGCTACTTCATCCTGATCAATCAGCCTCGGCCCCCTGTTCCTTGCGCCGTTTATAAAGCTGATAGGAATTCATGGTATTGTGCCAGATACTATAGAACCCTCCGGCTAGAGAGGTCACCGGCGTCAGGAAAGTATACCCCATCCATATGGCGAATACCGTATTTTTCTGTCCCAGGGCCTGACCGGCGGTGACTCGTTCACCGTACTTTCTGCCCGCTTTCCAGCCCAGACCGAACTGCAGGAGACAGGCCAACAGGGAAATCCCCCCGATGCCGGCTTCATAGATAAAAGCGACCCGACTGTGCATGATTTCTCTTACCGTGACCCCTATGGCAATGGCCAGTGCCACCGCCCACAGATAAAAGGCCAGATCCTTAATCCCGATAAGTTTCCTGTGTAACGGGGGCAAAAACTTTCGGACAAACCAGGCGGCAAAAAAAGGGAGGATCAGCAGAGGAAAAACCTTCTTCAGTATAACCCAGAAGGACGGCAGAAATGTCAGTCCCTCAACGGGATGCACCAGAGGAAGCAGCAGCGGGACCATAAGGGCAGTGATCATATTCCCCATGATGGTGTAGGACGTCAATGACGCAGGATTCCCCCCCAGTTTGTCGGTCACCACGATAGCTGCCGTTGCCGTGGGACAGATCATACAGATCATGGCGCTTTCCACAATCACCCTTTCAGGCATAGCAGGGAAAATCATCAAAACCCCGCCCAGAAGAAGAAAAAAGCCGGTCTGGATAAGGACAAGCCATCCATGCCACGGTGAAAATTTCAGATCTCTCGGATCAACCTTGCAGAAGGAGAGGAAGAGCATGGTAAAAATCAGGGAGGGCTGCAATACTGAGATGATTCCCCCTATCCCCGTATGTACAGCCGCAGGCAGATTCAGTCTGGCATATAAAAGATAGCCCAGTGCTCCTGCTATCATTGATACGGGCAGGGTCCAATTACGTAGAAAGGGGATTATTTTCTTCATTCTTTCGATCCTATAGTGTGAGCATGGGGACAATCATACCGCCGAACGGCCGTGCTATGCTATAGAAAAGGGATAGTTCTTTTCCCGACTTGGCGAACATAAAAAAAGACCGGCTGTTAACCGGTCTCAAAATTAGGAGAGAATCTTATGAAAAAGCCTTCCACTCAAGTCTGCTGCTCTCGTGTCCAGGGTGTTTACCGCCCCGCGGCTGATAGGGATAATATAAACCGCCAGGATTTCACCTTCCTTTCATGACTATTACATCTGAGTAATTTTGCCAAACTGTAACGCCTGTGTTGTGTCGTTTCCCCCTATGGTGTAACCGGATCCACGCAATAGGTCACGTAGTTGAATATCTGGTCGCCGAAACTACGGGGAATCATGACACTCCCCCATTTAAATAGATTATTTTCATAATCTTCATAACCAATAATACTACCCACAGCGCCACAGATTTCGAGACCATCGCTTGTATTGTGTTCATAAGCGTAGCCCGCATGAATCCCTGCCCCGAAGTTGATATAAGCATAGCCATATTTGTTTTCTTGCTCCACTCCGATTGTCAGGTCGCAATTGTAAGTGCTCGTGCTTGTGATTGTTTTCAATTTGGATTCTTCTAGAGTGGCATGCCCCTGGCATACAAGGTTCATATCCGGTGTGGCTAACCATGTCTCTTCATCATCCTTCTCTTCTGCTACGAGATCGGCCAATTCCAAAGAGGTATAGTAACTGAATGCATCTCCTATATTGTGATGTAGAATATCCCGGGGAATCCTCTGATCCTCTTCCACAACACTGTTGTAATAGCCAACGCTTACCGAATGAATAAGAGGTTCCCTGGGAACATTTACCAGAAGGTAATCACCAGCAGAAAGATAACTCCCGTCTTCTTCCAAAAAACCCTCTTCTTTCGGAGCCGCAAGAATCCTGTAGGTGTATACGTCCATAGGGACTCCGGCAAAAATAACCTGATCATCCCCCTCTGCGTGAGCTATATGTGAGATGTTATGCCCCAGCATACGGGTCTGTCCCCAGCTCCAGGCCCACTCACTGGTTATATCCACTCCTATACTCGCGCCAAAGGAGGCGCCGAACTCACTTTCCTCCGCCATAAAGCCAAAGGACGTAGTGACGTAGAACCCCAATGTTCCACTATGGGATGTCTCACTATCCTGTGAAAGATTATAGGCAGTATAACTATTATTCAAGTCCATATCTATGCCGTCAATATAAGGTGGCGATGCTAATACGGCTAAGATCTTCGGATCCGAATATACCAACTCATGCGTTTCGTATTCCACAACCAGAGAGTCATCGTCCATATTGGCCAGGGCGATGGTGGGATATTGATCATACGAATTCAGGGATATTTCCTTGATTATCCCAAATGCACCATCATCCGATTTTCCCCAAACGACGAATTTACAAATGTTATTGTCATGTTTGTGATGGGCAATAGTATTATCCCAGGGAAGCATGTCGAATTGCATATAAATTAGATTATCATAGCCATCTCCCGTCACATCTCCTGCCACAGCCAGATCGTAAGCCAGATATTGGAACCCATTTATATCAGATACGGTATACATGCCTTTGTCGAATATTTCGAGTGTTCCTTTCTCTTCATCAAAGTAGAGAATAAGATCCAGGATGTTGAAGTAATCCTTATCGCCCCCGTTAAATTTCCCCGGGACGACCCGTGGGACATAGAAATTTCTGGGATGTACTCCGCTTACAGAAGTGACTCCTCCGAAATCGTAGTCAGCTACAGGATAAGTGGCAATGAAAGCATCCGCGTTTTCGTTATAGGGATCGATGATAGTAGCCCGGAAACCCAAATTGGCATGCATGTGGTCGGTGAGATCTTTTATGTAATCATCATCCCACCCTCTCTCGCTTTCTACTCCCGCCAGAACCAGTTCATTAAGACCGTCCCCATTATAATCGGCTATGGCTATCTCACCGGAGCAGAAGTAAACCGATTCGCTTTTAAGGGTATTATGGAGTTCCGCATAGTCGGTCGGATTATTTTTTTCTTTACTAATGCCAAGGCCATCTTCCCCTCCCTTGAAAATATAGTATGAACCGATACCGGTACCTTTATATACTCGTCCCCCGTCGACTACGACAAGATCATCGTAATCGTCGCCGTTCAGATCTCCCGCCTCAACGCGAACAAAACGCCCGGTATCGTCGGAGTCATCCACTTCGAAACTGCCGACAAAGTTCAGTTCGTTATCCAGGATAATGACTCCTGTCATGCAGGAAAGGGCGAAATCGCAGAGTCCGTCATGGTTAAAATCGCCCGCCGTAAAGTCCCTCATAAAGTATTCGTCATGGATCCATTCTCTCGACCCGAAGTCCCCCATAAAAGTCAGATTTTCAAGAGCCTTAATATCCTTATTATATGTGCCGTCAGGCCCTGCATATTTAAAGTAGATCCTACTCCCCTCGCCGTCAAAAACGGCGGTAACGACCTCATCATACCCGTCCCCGTTCATGTCTCCGGCAACGCTCTTCTTCGGAAGGGAAAGCCAGTCGGCGCCCACGCCGATTTCTGTAATATTGTATTGACTTAAAATATTCATCTCATTTCCGTAACCGTCCTGTTCCCCCATGAAATGGCGACCGTAGGAAGAGATGCTCGCCCCGGCCTGAAAGATTTCATATTCCGTAGCATAGGTGAATATCTTATTCCCAAAGGGATTCATATCCTCCGTAACGGCTTCTCCCTTGTTAGTCAGCTGTTGCGACGAATCCAGGTCAAGTCCAAGTGATTCCCAGACTTCTTGGTTCCAGGCTGCTGAATCTTCCGGATCTCCCCCTCCGGTATCCGGATCGGCAGGAGATGTTCCGGTACATCCCCATGTAATCAGACTCAGAAAAAAAATAGCCACACCATGTTTTCCCAATAGACACATTCTTTTCAGAATTTTCGTTCCCATTAGAAACTCCCTTTCAATCGATTTTGTCTTAAAATAGGCTGAAAAGGAGAAAGGTGCGTATCAATTTATAAATTGGTACTCGTTTTTTTTCCGGAACTGACTGGGAGTGAGGCCCGTATGATTCAGAAAGGCCCTGTTGAAGGTTGTTTTTGAGTTGAATCCGCAATCAATAGCAGTCTGGAGGATATTCGCTTCGGGCTCCGCTTCCAGGATCGCTTTCACTTCTTCGATCCGGTAGGAGTTAACAAAATTATTAAAGTTACTATTATAATGGCTGTTCAAAAGCTCTGATAACTGCAGGGAAGAGACACTCAGCTCATGGCTCAGTTCTTTCAGAGTCAGTGTGCTTCTCCGGTAAATTCGCTTACCGGCCATCAGGTTTTCCAGCCGTTTCAAAAGTTGATCCTTATCGAGTCCCCGCAACTGGGAGTTGGCGTATTTCATCTCTTGCAGCTCATTGCGGATATGCTGAAAAAAACCGGGATAACGGATGAGAAAGAAAATGAAATAAAGGGAAATGGCAATAAAAGCGATATTGCTTATAAACAACAGCTCCTTCCAGATAACTGAAGGAATCAGGATGAAGGAGAAGAGAATGCTGCCTTGCAGGCAAATGAGAAGGTGTCTGGTTTCTCGGGTCCGATTTTCCCCGTAGTGCCTGCAAAGAGTCCTGTATATGAAAATTAGATAGAGGAACAGGGAAAGGTAGGACAGGGCAATAAGGAAGACAAGCAGGGGATGGCCATTTTTATTCTGCGGTTCGGAAATTAACATATTGACTACGACTATAAGCGTTAGAGTGATAATAAAAGGCGCCATATGAAATCTAATAATTCTCGGGAGAATCAGGGTATGGCCTGTCATGTAAGAAACGAACAGATAAAGGGACGGTCCGATGAGAAAGAGAAAGGCGCTGTCCGAATAGGTGAAGTATCTCAGAAAAACCGGGCTGTCCCTGCAATACAGCCAGAAGGACAGGTTCTGAATGGCAACGGCAAAGTAGAACAGGGAAAGAAAATAATCCGCTGGAAGCTTCTTCTTCTGAATCAACTGCATGAGGGAGAAGAAAAAAAATATAATCGATACGACAAATGACACATTTACAATAGGGGGAACAAAATCGTTAAAATCCACTTTCCTGAATTACCTCCGGCCCTATTACATTATGGCATAATCGGGGCGTCATTGCCATCAAAATAATGAATATGGGTGATTTAATTATCCGTCTATCGTCACCCAAAAAATTATCCCGGCAGTAAAAAACTCTCTCACAGAGTGCCCCAGTAAATATCCCTGTCCCCGTACCGCCTGTACTGAAGAGCTTCCAGAATATGTTCCTCTCCAATCGTCTCGCAGATATCCAGGTCGGCGACCGTCCGCGCCACCCGCAATACGGAATGACTGGCACGGGTGGAGAGGCAGAGATGCTTCACTCCCCCGATAAAAGCCTTCACGGCCCGGTCGTCAAGACGGCAGTAGAGAGAAAGCCGGGATACGGGAATCCGGGCATTCCAGAAAAAACCTTCCCCCCCATGACGTCGTCTCTGTATCTCCCAGGCATGGCGCACCCGCTCCCTCACCGTCCGACTCGTCTCTTCCCCCCTTCCCAAAAGAACTTCCGCCGGGACGGGCTTGAGGGGAACACGCATGTCGACGCGGTCCATAAGCGCTCCCCCGATACGGCGCCAGTACCGTTCAATCTCACGGGACGTACAGATACAGGCCGATGACTCCCTCCCCAGGTTGCCGCAGGGACAGGGGTTGGCCGCCATCACCAGCTGGAAATCGGCGGGGAACCAGTAGGAACGGCCTGCCCGGGTGATACGGACGGTGCCGTTCTCCACCGGTTCCCTTAACCCCTGAAGAATGGGCGTCTGAAATTCCGGGGTCTCGTCCAGAAACAGAATGCCCCGGTGGGCCAGGGAGATCTCGCCGGGAACCACGGCGGAGGAACCGCCCACCATCCCCTGGAGAGAGGCGGAATGGTGTGGCATTCGGAAGGGAGGCCAGGAGATGAGTCCCGTTCCCTCTTCCAGACAGCCCGCCTGGGACCAGAGCCGGGTCACTTCCACCGACTCTTCCTTAGTCAGTTCAGGAAGGAGACCGGGCAAACGGCGGGATGCCATGGTTTTTCCGCATCCGGGAGGACCGAACAGCATCAGATTATGATGGCCCGCAGCGGCGATCTCAAGAGCTCTTCTGCCGAGAGGCTGGCCTTTAAGATCGGCCATATCGGGATAGGGGTTTTCTCCGTAGCGGGGAGGATCGGAGGGTATGTTTTTTTCACCCTTCCCTTCCATCAGCCCGGTCCAGACGTCTCTTACCTCGCCCAGGGAATCCAGAGGCAAAACGTTCCCCTCGGCGGCCGAGAGGGCTTCCTGAAGATTATTCCTGGGAATAATAAACCGTCGGATGCCCCGCCTGGAGGCTTCGGATACGGCGGAAATAACTCCCTTCACAGGCCGCACCGTTCCATCCAGCTGGAGCTCTCCCAGAACAAGCAGCGGTCCTCCCGGATCGGAGAGTTCTCCTCCCGCCCGGAGTATGGCCAGCGCCATGGAAAGATCATAACCGGCCCCTTCTTTTTTGACACCGGCGGGAGACAAATTAATCAGTATTCGTTCGAGGGGCAGCTCGAATCCGCCCCGTTTCAGAGCGACACGGACCCTTTCCCGGGCTTCCTTCACGGCCGAATCGGGCAGACCGACCACGTCCAGGGACGGGATGCCCCGGCGCATGTCCACTTCCACGGAGATGAGATCCCCTTCGTATCCTCTGAAAGCATAACAGTAAATCATGATATTCTCCCCATTAAGAATTCCTTCCGCCAAGAGCGGAAGATTCATAAATAGGGAGCTGTTTTTCTACGAAAATCTGCAAAATGAAAGATAATTTTGCTTTGACGCCTCCAATCGATTATCTAGGAAAAACGATAGAAATCGAGTCTCGGTCAGAGGCTCTGAAACTCGCGGCCATACCGACATGATATTGAATACATTCAGAGTGTATATCGCTGCGCTCTCAAAGCTGACAGCGTCCTAGCTGAATGCCCCTAACGGAAGGCTCTCACAGCTCTGACCTTACATTTTTCCGCTCTTAAGGAAGTGTCATAATGACCAGCGTCAACATCTAAAATAAAGGCTCCATCAGCACTGTAATCAGTCGAGCTCCAATATTCCCCCGAAAGAGCGGAGACCTCATTTAATTGTATAAGCTCATCCCGGGAAGGCAGAAACCAGTCGTCATATCCGCCGGATACCAGATCATCGCATACCTTTGCGGCATAGGAAGAGGTTGTCTCATTATTATACATATTTATTGTCAAACGAGCACTATCGCCCATCTGAGCAACTAGGGAAAGTGTGTTATTCTCCCCCTCGCCTATGCTTTGGGAGGTTGCCGGATCGGCTCCTATGAATATACCATTGTCAAGCATGAAATGACCGAATATGTAGGTACCACTCAGATCGGTGGGCGCAGCTTCCAAATACATCCAATCATCATCGGAACTGCGGGTATAAAAAATATGACCGCCGGCAGGACCGATGTCACCTACCTGGTAAGTCTTATCCTTCCAAGCGGCGGCGAGGCTATGGTCCGACGTACTGGTAACGATAGTCTGGGCAGTCACTTCTGTACCGCTGCCATCGCGCCAGCCGTCAAAGGTCTTGTCGCTCAACGTGACCGTAGGAAGCGTTCCGTAAGCGGAACCGGTAGTAACCTCTTTCTCGGCAAAGCTCAGGTCGCTTCCGCCGTTAGCATCAAAAGTAACGGTGACCGTCGTCCCGGAAGTGTCTCCCTCACCGGATGAATCTCAGGCTGTTTCATTTACACCGGGGCATGAGACGAACAGACAGATCATGGCAAAAATAGCTATAGCGTTTATTTTCATGCTAATAATATATCATCTATTTTTTTTAAATCAGGGGGCCAGAAAAAACATGCCGCAAACGAGGCTTATCAGAGTAATCGGCAGACCGGCTTTCAGATACTCCGTAAAGGAGATGCGAATCCCCTGTCTTGAGGCGGATTCTGCCACGATCAGATTGGCGACCGATCCGATGAGGGTCATATTTCCCGCGAAGGTTGTCGATAGGGCCAATGTCAGCCAGGCCGATTCCGGATCGGGGAACTGGGACAGGAAGGGTCGAAACAGCAGTACCGTCGGCACATTGGAGATGAGGTTGCTGAGGATAACAGACACGGCAGAAAGGAAGAACGCCCCTTTTTCAGCCATCGGCTTAAGCCAGCGAAAGAGCCAGTCGCTCATTCCGGTTGTTTCGATCGAACCGGTGACAATAAATAACCCGGAGAAAAAGACCAGCAGGGTAAAATCGATCTCGCCCAGTACTTTCTCCGGTTTCACACGCCTGGTAAAAAGAAGCAGGGCGGCCGCAGCCAGAGCCGCCGCGGGAACAGGAACCCCCAGCAGGAAAGCGAAGAGCATTCCCGCCGTGGATAAACAGCTTTTCACCAGCAGGGGGCGCAGGATTCTGACTTCATGATGGGGTATTTCCTCGAAATGACCAGAGGAAAACTCCTCGCGGTAGACGAGCAGGATAATCCCATAGGAAACAGCCAGTCCGAAACAGGCGGAAGGGGCGATTCTTAAAAAGAAGTGCAGATAGGAAATCCCCGAAGCCATACCGATGATCATGTTCTGCGGATTCCCCGTAAGTGTGGCTGCCGAACCGATATTCGCCGCCGTCATCAGGGCGATAAGATAGGGCAGAGGATTTCTTTTCAGAGTCCGGGTGATATGAATCAGCAAGGGGGTGAACATAAGCACGATGGTGTCGTTAAGGAAAATCGCGGAAAGAAGGCCGGACGCCGCGACCACCAGAGCAAGCAGCTGCCTCGGGGTTCGGGCCCATTGCGTAACGTACATGACCATCAGCCTGAAAAATCCGGCCAGTTTCAGGTTGGTGTTCAAAACCATCATGGAAAAGAGTAGGACCAGTGTATTCCCATCCAGCGCTCCGTAGGCTTCTTCAAGGGAAATGGCCCCGGTGATGATAAGGAGGGCGGCCCCGATAAGCGCGATGGTGGCCCGATTCATCCTGAAGACAGGATAGCGTCCCAAAGCGACTCCCGCAAGAGTCAGGACAATGATGCTAATATGGATAAACGACATACCATTCAATCTGCAAAGATCCTGTCCGGGACAGGCACAGACAGTGGACCGGCCGGACAAAGATGCGGATTTTCCCCACCCCATGATAATTTTAGGCTGGATTATACTGCCGCGCCGATGATGAGTCAAGATTTCTACCCGTCCTGCTGTTCGCCGACTTATTACCATGGGGAACAGCCCTGCGGAGAGGCTCTTTTTCCCCCTTGACGTTTACAAATCACATTATATCTGCTAAGTATAATCAATTTTCCCAAAGGGAAAAATGCAGCCCGACCGATCCAGGAGACCTCGCCTTGAATTCAGAGACCGAAAAAAAGAATATGGTTAAGACCGCGGCAGGGGGAATCTGCCGGTCAGCCCTGATATCCGTATCGATTCTCTTCACCGTGAATCCCCTCCTCCCGACCGACCTCTCCCCCCTCACCGGCTTTCTCGGTCTTCTTGTTATGATTTCCGCCATTCCCCTCGTCAAACCGTCCTACGGAAAGCCCGCTCTGGTTTTCCTGATTCTCTCTTTCGGACTGATGCTCCGCTACCATATCGCTCCGGGAATCCTGATTACGGGAATCAACTCCATGCTCTCCATCGTATCCATCATGACGGCCCTTCAGCTGTTTATTATCCCCATCAGAGCGGGCGGATATGACCTGGTTCTGGAACGGTACCTCAAGGGCCGCTTTTCCAGCGAGTCATCGCTCTATGTATTCATAAGCCTGATGGCCCATATGGTGGGAAGTTTCATGCTCTTCGGCACCGTCCCCATGCTCTACGCTTTCTTCGGCAAACCCCTCAAAGAGATGGTTCGGGAACCGGACCGCTTTGCCGTTACCGCCATTGGCAGAAGCTTCACCCTGGCGACCCTCTGGGCTCCCGGAGCGGTCAGTGTCGTACTGACCCTGGAAAGCACGGGAGCCGACTGGATCAAGGTACTCCCCGTAGGTATCATCCTGGCCGTACTGGGACTGGTCACCTCCGTCGGGATAGAGTCGGCCACTGTGTTCAAAGGGAAAAAACTTGAAAAACCGCCCATGATTCACGGGGGAAACAGAAAAGAGGATAATCTCAAAATCATAACTCTTTTCCTCATCGCCGGTGTTCTACTCGGGGGAATCCTCATCCTCGATATGTACAACGTTCTTTCCGGTTCAGGCAGAGTTATCGCCGTGGGGGTAATAACGGCAGTCCTGTGGACGGCCGTACACCGCAGGGGAAATCATCTGAAGACACATCTGGGGGAGTACTGGCATAAATCCTTAAGCGTCGTACCCGACCTGGCGGCTATGTTTCTCTCCATGGGCATCTTTACGGCGGTCATCCGGGAGTGTCCCTTCATGCTGTCCATTCAGGAGGGCATTCTCTCTCTTACCGGACGGTTGGGCCCTTTCAGTTTTCTCATACTGACTCCCTTTATCGTCCTTCTCTCCCTGACCGGGATCCACCCGTTCATAGGCGTGGTTTTTATGGGGACGCTTCTTTCATCGGCTCTGCCGGAACAGTCGACAATGATTGCCCTGGCCCTCCTTCTGGGGAGCGCCGTTTCCTATTCCCTCTCCCCCTTTGCAGGAAGCCTGATTACCCTCGCCCGGTTTGCCCGTTGCTCACCAGCGAAGGCGGCCTTCACATGGAACGGTCTGTTTTCTCTGATTTTCCTCGCGGAAGGTTTTGCCCTCCTTACGGGAATCGCCTTTTTATTCAGATAGGATAGCAGAAATCGTCGCCTTTCCCCGGCCCGGAGATGGATCAATCGATAGTTTTAATGATTTTCGCCGGAATTCCTCCGACAACGGTATTCGCCGGGACATCCCTGTTTACGACGGCCCCGGCGGCGACAATGGAATTTTCCCCCACCGTTACTCCCGGCAGGATTGTGACTCCCGCACCAAGCCAGGCGTTTCTCTTAATCACAACGGGCTTGACTTCGAGAGCTTTCCTGTTGTTCTTATCGATGGGGTGGCCTTCGGTTATCAGATTCACCTTCGGCCCGATAAGGACATCATCCTCTATGGTGATCCTTCCCAGAGTCAGCATGGAACAGGCATGGTTGATATAGATATTTTTTCCCAGCGTGACAAATTCACCGTGATTCACCATAAGAGGAACCTGAATATAGCTTGTGGGATCCATGGCTGTTCCGGATATCTCCCCCCAGATACGGCGCAATTCATCGGGATCGGATGTGCTGTTATATCTCAGCAGGAGTTCCAGAGTCCTGATTCCCGATTCTCCCACCAGGGAGTATTGAGGATCGCTGAAAGGGACCACCTCCCCCGCCTGCATTCTCTCAAATATATTTCTGTCCATAACATCCTTCTTTCTATAAAAAAGAGGATAGAAAAAGTTTTCACCGCTGTCAACAATAGGGGGTCCCATCTTTCTCTTCTCCCCCGTTTTGTTGTATACTCCTCACCTGAATCAAATCTGAAAAAATATTTCACCCTGGAGATTAAATCTATGAAACTTAAACCGGAAGTACAAAAGGAAATCCAAACGAAACAGGAAAAGCGCCTGAAGAGCGTTCTCAAGCTCCTGTCCGGTTCCGATAAAAGGGCCCTTACCGCATTCCTCCAGTCCGGCCAGGCGCCGGGAAGCAAGGCGTTCAAGGACCTCAAACCGAATGTTCAGAAAATCGTTTTGAAGCTGAATATCGAAAATATCGATATCGTTATCAAACATACGGCCAATCCCTTTACCCGATGGCGTTTCAAATTGGCCAGGTTCTCCTACCAGAGCTTACTGAAGAACACGGCCAAAGAACAGGAAAAATCAAAAAAACGCTGACCATCCGTTGATAGACAGCATAGAGTCCGCTTTCTCAATGACAAGGATATAGAGATATCCGAGGTAATAAAAACGACTTTCACGGGCGGGGACTTGCCGGTGAAACTTATTTCATGACATAATAATTTATTGGTACCCACAAAGAGGTAAATAGTGGATAAGCTGCGCATTTTCAGTATAGGAAATATTCTTATTGATATCCTGGCGGATGTCACCGACGGGGAGATAGCCTCTCTTGATCTGGACAAGGGCATCATGAAGCTGGTGGATGACGGGGAAAGAAAGAAAATTCTTGATTTCCTCAAAGAGAGGAAATGCGAGTATAACTGCGGCGGTTCCGCCCCCAATACGACAATCGCCCTCTCCGGACTGGGCGTGGCCTGCGGATTATCCGGGAAAGTGGGAGACGATGAACTGGGAAGGAAATACATAAAGCGCCTTCAGGAGCAGGGTGTCCGGTCCTATGTCTCTTCCGGAAAGGGGCACACGGGAACGAGCATTATCCTTATTACTCCCGATTCGGAAAGAACCATGAATACAAGCCTCGGCATCAACAGGGAGTATTCCCTGAACGAGCTGAATGGCGAAGCCATCGGTGAAGCGGACTATTTTTACTTCACCGGCTACATGTGGGATACCGATTCCCAGAAAACGGCCCTTCTCGAAGCCATCAATACCGCCCGCATGAACGGCACGAAGATAGCCTTTGACCTGGCCGATCCCTTCGCCGTCAGCAGAAGCAGGGATGATTTTCTCAGTATGATTCACCATCATTACGATATCGTCTTTGCCAACCGTGAAGAAGCGAGACTGCTCTTCGACAGTCATTCCGTTGAAGAATCCGTTGAGAGACTGGCCCACCTCTGCGAGATTGCCATTGTCAAAGACGGCAGCAACGGCTCTTACGTCGCCTCCGGCGGCAAGGTATGGAAAATTCCCGTGTTCAAGGTGGATGCCGTAGATTCCACCGGGGCGGGAGACACCTATTCCGCCGGTTTTCTCTACGGCCTGACCCAGGGCTTTTCCCTGGAAAAATCCGGCCTCTTTGCCTCCTGGCTGGCATCCAGGATCGTGACGGCCAAGGGAGCCCAGTTTACCGGCGGGATGATGTCCGAAATCAGAAAAGCCTTGAGAGAGGGAACCTGGGAAAGAGATTGAGGATTATGGAAGGACAGGCCGATACTGTACTATGAACAGGAGAACGGCAACATTATTCATACTCTTCATCGGAATGACTCCCCTTCTTCAGGCCTATGAGGAGGAGGGAATCGCCTCATGGTACGGCCCCGCGTTCCAGGGGAATAAAACGGCGAACGGGGAGATTTTCGATACGGAAAAATTGACGGCCGCCCATAAAACCCTTCCCTTCGGCACCGTGGTGAAAGTAACCAATCTCAATAACGGTCAGACCGTCATGGTCAGGATAAACGATCGCGGCCCCTATGTGGACGGCCGGGTGATCGACCTCTCCCGCAAAGGGGCGGAGGCCATAGGCATGATATCATCGGGAACGGCGCCGGTCAGGGTGGAGACGGTTGATCCCCAGGTGGAAGCCATCGACTATTCCGCTCCCCTGACCTTTACGATTCAGGTTGCTTCATTCTCCGATCTGGCTAACGCCCTCAGCCTGAAAAAGAAATTATCAGACGCGGGATATACTCCCACGGCGGAACTCTCCAATGAAGGAATGACGCGGCTCTCTATAAAAAATATCCCCGCCTCCCGCTGTTACGACATCGTAAAAGACCTGGAAGGCAGGGGAATTACGGGACTGGTGATCAAGCAGAACCGCTAGGATTTTAACCGATACTTTCCAGCCAGTGGCGGATTAGCTTGCCGCATTTGTTCTCGTTGATTTTAACAACCTTGAACTCTCTTTCGGCGCTCTCCGGAGAATCGGAGGCATGGGCCGTATTCACCATGACATCATGGCCGAACTCGCGCCTGACCGTACCGCCGGGGGCTTTTGTGGGATCGGTGGGTCCCAGTACCTCGCGGATTTTCTGTACCGCGTTCTCCCCTTCATAAACGACAAACATACATTTGACCCTGCCCGAATCGTCCCTCTCTTCCAGGGGACACTCATCGGGACGGCGTCCGGTCATGAACTCCACGATCTTGGAAAACTGATCATAGGCGTAGGCATCGCCGAACTCTTTCTTAATAAGATCGGCCGTCTCTCTGGAGAGATTCAGCTCGAAGGACTCCTCGAGGGATGCCACAGCCTTGGCTCCTATGGAAGGTCCGAGTTTTTCCTTAAGGGTTTCCTCTACGGCGCCGTAAAACTCCAGACCTTCGTTTACGGACATCTGATAAATCTTGCAGCCCACGATCCTCAGACCGGTGCGGGAAAACATATCCAGAATCGTGCCCGGACGGCTCGAGGGATAGCGCCAGTTGTCCGGCTTGATGATGACGAGAGTTTTCTCTATCTTCTCGGGATGGGGATAAACCATATTGCGAACAATATTGTCGGCATTCTCGATGGCGGAAGCGAAAATTTTCAGGTTATGAACAGCCACTTCCTGGTTGGGAGGAGTGAGAACGGCCGGTTCAATATAGATGGGATAATCGGGATTATCCCTGTCATAGATAAGGTCGGCATAGGTATCCCGGATCGTTTCGCCCGTAATGGACTCAACACCCCGGTTCTCCGAAAAGAGTGCCCCCGTAACATCGGTCAGCTTACGGCAGGCGTCCTTACCTCTGAAGAGAAATAAGGCCACACGGTGAGGCCTGTCCTCGGGCATCATGTTTCGAATAATATAATCGGAAAGGAGCTTACCGCTCCCCGGTTTCCTGGGATTGTTAAAACGGATCATGGATTCCGCGTAGGCTTCTACGGTTTCCTTGCTGGGAGTAAATATCTGCGCCCCGATCAGCTCAAGATCGACGCGGGATAAAAGACGGGACAGCACACCGCCTGTTCTTGATTTGGCCAGAGTATAGGGAGTGGCCAGGACATAGGATAATTCTTCAGTCATACAAATTCCTTAATGCAGACCTCCCCCTTGGCTCTGGGGGAGGAATAAATTCATTAAGGTGTAGAATAACGGCAAAAGTGTGACTTGGCAAGTGTGGAAAGGACAATTATGACAAGGTTGTACCAGATTTCGTACTAATTAACCAGTTTATTACGAAACAGCTCGCCCCCCTGAAAACCGGCCATGGCCTCATCAACCCTTTTTTCCGTTTCACCCATGATCCTGAGAAGCTCCTGATCGGCCTGCAGCTCTAACTCGGTAATCATATGCCCCTTTCTCTCCTCGTCATAGCTTTTAATGAACGTACGGTTTTTCTCGCCGGGAAAAAGAAGGCTGTACTCATAGTAAGAGGAGGCGCAGAGACGCTCATCGCAATAGTAGAAATACACAAGGCTGTTACGGACGGCCTTGTCGGAACGCTGGAAATAGTAGCTCACCCTGACCAGGGGATGAAAGTTATCATCATAGAGATAATAGTAGTAGTAAAGGGGCTCCCGCGACTGAAAGGTCAGCGCCTCGGTCATGATACCCGACTCATTCAGGTACACCACCGTATAGCTGCCCATGGACAGGGCTTCCCTTTCGGTCATGGGATGATAAAAAAGCGGAGCTTTGTCAAAGCTGTTGCCGTCGATCATATAGAAGAAATCTTTCCAGTATTCCTCCTTGGCATAAAGATGAGAGGTTCCGATTACCGCCAGCAGGATAACGGTTAAAATCAGCCGTGCTTGTACTGTTGCCGAACCGGGACGCTCTCCTATGATCAATCACCCCTCTCCGTTACCCAGCGGGCCGCTTCGGCCATCATATCAAGGCTTTTGAGGATATGTTCCGTGCTTTCAAAACCATAGGAGAGGCGCAGAGAACGGCTCCCCTTCTCTCTCAGTTCCCCCCGGGGAGAAACACAGAAATCACCGGGGATATAGATGACCCGGGGTTTCTTCCCCCCCTCGGCCATATCTAGGTCTTCATCTCCCGTGATCCTGTTGAGCCACTTGAAAAAAGGGCTGTCCTCACCGGTTTTGATATCACGGAAGGTAAGGTAGAGATAAAATCCGGCGGAGCCGCCGATACACTCCTCAAGCCAGGGGCCCAGTTTTTCCCGGACAGCGGGCTGGAGTATCTCCGCCTTCTCCCTGTAGCCGCCGTTGACAAAATCAAGCTGCTCCTCGAGCTTATGGTCCAGCAGCCAGGAGGCGATATCCTGATTGATAAGGGGGGCGGAAAACCCCGCATCGTTGGTTTTCTGGATGATGCCGTCCAGCAGGATGCCCGGAGGGGCGATGAGATACCCCATGCGCAGGGCGGGGGCCAGCACCTTGGAGAGGGTTCCGATCTCGTAGATGATCCCCATTTCGTCAAAGAGCATGCCGGAAAGGGGCTTCTCCTGTTCGGGATCATGGACCAGATCCTCGTAAGCCTTGTCGAATATCACCGGAAGGGGACGGTCTCTTCGGCGGGAAAATTCCGTAAATATATCGACGATTTGCTTTCTCCTCCCGTTGGAAAGGATGGAGCCGGAGGGATTGTTAATGGTAATAATATAGGCGTAACTGACCCTGTCGGCGTCCAGATCGGGAGAAGCCAGCAGAGCCTCCAGTTTTTCGGGGATCATACCGTCCGCGTCTTCCGGAACGGTAAGGACTTCAAAGCCTTTCCTTTCGAGATACTCCGTGTAGATGTAGTACATCGGCTCGGCGGTAATAACGATACCCCGGGCCATGACTTCTGAAAAAGCCTCCAGAAGATTGGTGGCGCCGTTGGCTCCGATGACAATCTCCCTTTTGTCCATAATTTCCCGGGTCACCCCCCCGACTTTCTTATTCACGTAGTAATTCTTAAGAGAAGCAATGAGATGGGGCGATCCCTGGGCACTTCCGTAATTCAGAGACTGTCTGTAGGCGCTCTCTTTGCTTATCACTTCCCTGTAGGCTTCCCCTATGGTGTCGGCGGGAATGGTATCCTCGTTGACGTAGCCCACGCCGAGGTTTATATCAATTCCGTCACGGAAATCAAGGGCAAACTGACTGTTCATCCGGCTCACCGGGGCCGGAATCAGGCTCTTCCTTCCGTATTCGGACAGGTTAATCTCTTTCACTGGATGTACTCCTCTTCTTCTCTCATGATTATTAATTCTCCCGCCTCTTCGCGGGTTCGCAAATAGTCCAGAAATTCTTTGGTCATTTCCTCGGCATCGGACCGTCTGATCGGCCCCAGTAGAGCCGATTCCTCTTCCACGAACTGCCGTCTCCTCGTGGAAAGATTCTGAAGGATACGGTTCTGTATCTCCTCTTCCTTGCCCCGGAGAAGCCGGGCGATATTTTTCTCGGAAAAATCCAGGAGCACTTTCTGCAGATCCTCATCACGCATATGGAGGACCGCATCGATAGTCAGAAGCTGCTCCTTGATCTCGTCGGACAGGTTTCTGTCTTCCTCGGCCAGATCTTCCAGGATTTTCCGTTCCTCCGCGAGGGGCATGTATTTGAGAATACTGGCCAGCTTTCCCCGGCCGTCCATCTCAAGGGTTTCCATCCGGCCCTGTCTGTTTAAGCGGTCCATCAGGGTCTCTTCCATCAGGGAGAGGGTCTTTTTGTCGATTTTCTGCATGTGGGCCATCCTGAGGATAACCGTTCTCTTCATATCCCCGTCAAGGGACCGTAAAATCTGACCCGATTTCTCCGCCGGAAGGGAACTCAGCAATACCGACAGGACCAGAGGAGACTCCTCTTTGACAAGATTTAAAAGCTGGGGCAGTTCCACATCCGCCAGGAAGGAAAAGGGGGCGGGGCGGGATTCGGGCACGGCTTTTTCCAGGATTTGCTTCCCCTTCTCGCTGCCGAAGGCCGCATTAAGGATCTCCCTGGCCGTTCCAATACCCCCGGCGGAACGATCGGGCCGCACCTTTTTGAGAAAGCCGAACTCCTCCAGGATAGCCTGGGATTCAACGGCATCCACCCGGGAAATGGAGGCGATGCGCGAACAGATGGCCTCTACATTCTCTTCGGGAAGATTTTTCATGATACCGGCCGCTTCTTCCTTTCCCAGAAGCATAAGGAATTTGGCCGTATGGTCCAGTTTTTCATCAAGATTGTCCGGAGCGCCGGATTTTTTCAGAAGGCCCTGTTTTTTCTGGATTTCCTCAAGGAAGCGGTCGCCCCGGCCCTGGGGAGCATCGGGCACAGGATTTTCCTCGGCGGAATCTTTACCGGTGGGAGGATTATTGATTTTCATATCCTGTACTTTCTTATATAGATCGATGCCTCTCGCCATAAACCCCTCGAAATATATTATAACAGCCCCGAAAAGAGGTCAACCCAAAAAATAACCCCCGTCCCAGAGAATTGGGAACGGGGGCATATTTCGGGGCTGTAATCCTATTTACTTAAATACTCATCCACCGCGTCGGCGGCGCAGCGGCCGTGATTGATCGCCCGCACGACGAGAGAAGCACCGGTCATGGCGTCTCCCGCGGCAAAAACACCTTCACAGCTGGTCTGGTAGTTATTGGTTACCACATTTCCCCGGCCGTCAAGTTCAAGGTTCAGATCATTGACGATAGGACCGTGCTCCAGGTGGACAAAACCCATTGCCAGAAGGACAAGATCCACATCGAGGGAGAATTCACTTCCCGGAACGGGTTTCATGTTGAACCTTCCGTCCACATTTTCCCACTCCACCTTCTTCATGTTCGCCTTGCAGACCCTACCGTCCTTGCCTTCGAAACTGTTTGTGTCCACAAGCCAGTCCTGCTCGCAGCCTTCCTTATGGGAGGAGGAAACCCGGAGGATACGGGGCCATTCGGGCCAGACCGGATTCCAGGATTTGTCCCACTCCATGGGCTTGGGCATGATCTCGTACTGATACACCTTTTTGGCGCCCTGGCGAATCGATGTTCCCACGCAGTCAGAACCGGTATCACCGCCGCCGATAACCAGAACGGTTTTGCCCTTGGCTGAAATTTCCTCCTGGGTCACTTTCTCGTTGAATGATCTTTTAGCCGACTGGGAAAGGAACTCCATGGCATAATGAACGCCCTTGAGATCCCTTCCCTCCACGGGAAGGTTCCGGGGAGCGCCGGCTCCCACGGTAATCAGGACAGCGTCGAAACGGTTCTTGATATAGTTGATGGAAATATCCTTTCCAATCTCCACTCCCGTTTCAAAATTGATGCCTTCCTGCTTCATCAGCTCAAGACGCCGGTCAATGACGGTCTTTTCCATTTTGAAATTGGGAATACCGTAGCGCATCAGGCCGCCGATATGCTTGTCCTTTTCAAAAAGAGTGACCGTGTGTCCCATTCTTCTCAGCTGCTGGGCGGCCGCCATGCCCGAAGGGCCTCCCCCGATAACGGCGACGGTCTTACCCGTTTCCACCAGAGGAGGATGGGGCACGACCCAGCCCTCTTCGAAGGCTTTTTCAATAATAGCCAGCTCGATCTGGTTAATCGCCACAGGGGCGTCATTAATACTCAGCGTACAGGATGTCTCACAGGGCGCGGGGCAGATCGTTCCGGTAAATTCGGGGAAATTGTTGGTAATTTCCAGCCGCTCGTAAGCCTCTTTCCACTGTCCCCGGTAAACCGCGTCATTCCATTCGGGAATGAGGTTTTCCACGGGGCATCCCAGGTTATGGCAGAAGGGGGTACCGCAGTCCATGCAGCGGGCGCCCTGCTCCTGGAGTTCTTCCACCTTTTTGAATATGCGAACCTGGTTATAATCCTTAACCCGGTCCTTTTTATCCCGATAGACGAATTCCGATCTATCGAATTCTGTAAATCCCAGTACTTTTCCCATTAGGCATATACCTCCTCGGTAACAGTTTCGCTGTCGGAGAACTTGGATTCTTCCCGCTTCATCTTCTCAAGGGCCGCTTTGTAGTCCAGGGGCATAACCTTGACGAAGAGGGGCAGAGATTCATCCCAGGCTTCGATGATCTGTTTACCGATCTTACTATCCGTATAAGCGATATGACGTTCAATCAAACTCTTCAGTTCCTTCTTATCTTCCTCTTCGATGACCGGTTCCACATCAACCATGTCCAGGTTACAGCGGGTATCGAAAAGCTGATTCTCATCAAAAACATAGGCCACACCGCCGGACATGCCGGCCGCGAAGTTAACACCGGTTTTACCCAGGATAACGACTTTACCTCCGGTCATGTACTCACAACCGTGATCACCCACACCTTCAACGACGGCGGTGGCACCGGAGTTTCTTACGGCGAAACGTTCTCCCGCCACACCGTTGATGAATGCTTCACCGCCGGTGGCACCGAAAAGGTTGACGTTACCGGTAATGATATTCCTGAAACCGGTAAAAGTCGATTTGGCCTGGGGATAAAGGATCAGCCGGCCGCCGGAAAGGCCCTTGCCGAAGTAGTCGTTGGACTCACCGGTCAGCTCGAAGGTGATTCCCTTTGTCAGGAAGGCGCCGAAACTCTGGCCGGCACTTCCTTCGAAGTGGACATGAATCGTATCGTCTGCCAGACCTTCCCTTCCGTACCGGGAGGTGACCTCATAACTGAGGGTGGCTCCCACCGTCCGGTTGCAGTTTCTGATCTTCTGGTCGATAACGACCTTCTCTTTCTTCTCGAGAGCGGGCTGAGCTTTCTTGACCAGTTCGGGATCAAGACTCAGGGAGAAGTCGTGGTCCTGCTGGGAAGTGCAGTGGAGGGGCTCGCCGCCGGACGTATCAGGTACGGTCAGGATCTTGGAAAAATCCAGGCCCCTGGCCTTGTAGTGATCCACCGCTTTGTTCACGTCGAGCATTTCCACGTGTCCCACCATATCCTCGAAGTTCCGGAATCCCAGTTCCGCCATGTATTCACGTACTTCCTGTGCCACGAAAAGCATCATGTTCATCAGGTGTTCCGGCTTACCGGCGAAACGTTTTCTGAGTTCCGGATCCTGGGTGGCCACGCCGACAGGGCAGGCATTGGTATGACACTTTCTCATCATAACGCATCCCATGGAAACCAGTGAGGCCGTACCGAAACCGAACTCCTCGGCACCGAGCAGAGCGGCGATAACCACGTCCCGTCCGGTTTTCATCTGACCGTCGCACTGTACCCGTATGCGGGAACGGAGCTTGTTCATAACCAGAACCTGCTGAGTTTCGGCCAGACCGATTTCCCAGTAGGAACCGGCGTATTTGATGGAGGAGAGGGGCGAAGCGCCCGTTCCGGCATCGCTCGAGGAGATAAGAACCATATCGGCTTTCCCCTTGGCCACACCGGCGGCAACCGTGCCGACGCCCACTTCGGAAACCAGTTTTACCGAAACCCGCGCTTTGGGGTTGGCGTTCTTCAAGTCGAAGATCAGCTGGGAAAGGTCCTCAATGGAGTAGATATCGTGATGGGGCGGCGGAGAGATTAGCATAACCCCCGGAGTGGAGTTTCTCACCTTGGCGATAATCTCGTTAACCTTGTGACCGGGAAGCTGGCCGCCCTCGCCGGGCTTGGCTCCCTGGGCCATTTTGATCTGAAGCTCGTCGCAGTTGACCAGATAGGGGCTGTCCACGCCGAAACGGCCCGAAGCGATCTGCTTCACATGGCTCATCCGGTCGTCCCCGTTCGCATCGGGGATGTAGCGGGCCGGATCCTCTCCGCCCTCTCCGGAGTTGCTGTGGCCGCCCAGTCTGTTCATGGCGATGGCCATGGTCTCGTGGACTTCCTTGCTGAGCGAACCGAAGGACATGGCGCCCGAAACAAAGCGCTTGGCGATGCTTTCGGCCGATTCAACTTCATCCAGAGGAACGGCTGTTCCCTTCTTGAAGATAAAGAGGCCGCGCAGGGTGTTCAGGTTGCTGGCGATGTTGTTGATAATGCCCGAATACTGCTTGAATACTTTGTAGTCACCGGTCCGGACGGCCTTCTGAAGGCTGACGACGGCTTCGGCGGAGAAGAGATGGCGGTCTTCCTTCTTGCGGGCGCTGTATTTGCCGCCCGAATTGAGGCGCATATTGAAGACGTCCGACTCGGTATAGGCCGACTTGTGGCGGCTGATGACGTCATGTTCGATGACATCCAGATCGATTCCGCCCACCCGTGAAGAGGTGCCGGTAAAGTATTTATCCACCAGCTTCTCATCAAGACCGACGATTTCGAAAATCTGTGAGCCCCGGTAGCTTCTGATCGTGGAAACGCCCATTTTGGACATAACCTTGAGAAGCCCCTTCTTCACGGAAGTGATGTAGTGCTCAATAGCCTGGGAAAGGGTCAGATCCTCGGGAAGATATCCCCTTTCCTTCAGATCGGAGAGGGATTCGAATACCAGATAGGGGTTGATGCCGCTGCAGCCGAAGCCGATCAAGGCGGCGAAGTGATGCACTTCCCTGACCTCGCCCGATTCGAGCAGGATACCCGCCAGCTGCCTCTTGCCCCTGCGGACAAGATAATGGTGTACGGAGGAAATGGCGAGGAGAGCCGGTATGGCGGCGTAATTTTTATCCACATCCCTGTCGGAAAGAATAATCAGAGAGTGGCCTCCGTCAATTTCCTTTTCCACATCGGAGCAGAGTTTATCCAGAGCCTTCTCGAGAAGATTCTCTTCTTTGGTCACCTCGAAGAGGATGGGAACCGTACAGACCTTGAAGTCTTCGATTTCCACCGTTCTGAGATGGGTCATATCGTCATTGGTCAGAACCGGATGGGCCAGTTTAAGCTGACGGCAGTGCTCGGGGGTTTCCTCGAGCAGGTTATGCTCCTTGCCCACAAAGCTCATGAGGGACATAACCAGGTTTTCCCGGTAGGGATCGATGGGAGGATTGGTGACCTGGGCGAAAAGCTGGCGGAAGTAATCGTAAAGGAGAACGGGCTTTTCGGAAAGAACCGGCAGGGGGGAGTCGTTACCCATGGAGCCGAGGGGCTCCTGACCGTTCTGAGCCATGGGAGCGATAATATTGCGGATATCCTCATAGGTATAGCCGAAGGATTTCCATCTTTCGCTGAGGGTTTCCTTATTGTGATGAACCGCCCGGGGAGCGCCCAGAAGACCTTTCAGCTCGATTTTCTGCTCATTGAGCCAGCGCCGGTAGGGCTTGCTGCGGGAGATCATGCTCTTGATTTCGTTATCCTTGATGACCCGGTGGTTGACCGTATCGACAATGAACATTTTCCCCGGAGCGAGACGTCCCTTTTCCAGAACGTCTTCGGGATCAATATCAATAACGCCGGTTTCGGAAGCCATAACAACCTTGCCGGAGCGGGTTACGGTATAACGGCCCGGTCTCAGACCGTTACGGTCCAGGGTGGCGCCGATGGTGAAACCGTCGGTAAATGCCACAGCCGCGGGACCGTCCCAGGGCTCCATGACGGCGGCATGGTACTCGTAGAAAGCTCTCTTATCCTCGGAAATGTGGTATTTGGACCCGAAGGCTTCGGGAATCATCATCATCATGGAGTGTTCCAGGGAACGGCCTCCCTGAATAAGAAGTTCGTAAACGTTGTCAAAGGCGGCCGAATCGCTTCCGTTGGGAAGAACGACAGGGGCGACCTTCCTGATATCCTCGCCGAAAATGTCCGACTTAAGGGCTGCTTCGCGGGCTTCCATATTATTGACATTTCTTCTAAGGGTGTTGATCTCACCGTTATGGGCGATATAGCGGAAAGGCTGGGCCAGAGGCCAGGAGGGGAAGGTGTTGGTGCTGTACCTCTGGTGAACGAGGGCCAGAGCGCTTTCGAATGTCTCGTCTTCAAGATCGGGATAGAAAGCGGTGAACTGGGGTGCGACGAACATACCTTTATAGACAATGGTATTGGCCGAAAGACTGGAGATATAATACTCATCCAGCTCCCAGCCGCGGTTTATCGCCTCATTTTCGATGCTTTTCTTAATAATATAGAGCTTTCTTTCCAGTTTTCTGCCGGAAAGGCCTTTGACGGACAGGAACAGCTGCCTGATGGAGGGCATGACTTTTCTGGCGAGTTCGCCGAGGCATTCGGGATCGATGGGAACATCGCGCCAGCCGAGCAGATCCGCACCTTCCCTTTTAATGACTTCCTCGGTCATCGAAACGGCCTCGGCCTGTTTCTTGGCATGTACGGGGAGAAAGATCATGGCGGCGCCGTACTCTCCGGCTCCGGGAAGATCAAAGGGCAGAACCTTTTTGAAAAATTTATGGGGCATCTGCACGAGCATTCCCGCGCCGTCACCGGTTTTCTGATCTCCCCCTACGGCACCCCGATGTTCGAGATTACAGAGGATCTCTACACCCTCTTCAATAATCCTATGGGTTTTCTGACCGTCTATCCGGGCAACAAAACCCACACCGCAGGCATCATGTTCTTGGGCGGGATCGTAAAGACCGCGTTTTTTTAACATTCCGTACTCCTTATGAAATAATCCTACCGAATAGTAGGAATCAACCTTTTATCGATAGTAATACAAATACCAGATATTACTCATAAATATTCACAACCTCCCGGACTGGTCCGGAATAACTCCGTATATTTATTCATATTTTTTACGGCAATCCATTGCCACGTGGAAAATACTATAATATAAAAGATACATATTTGTCAATTGAGGAGAGAAAATAATTCCAGAATGTATGATCATTTAAGGGGGGGCCCTATCGGAGCAGCGTGTCGATGGTATTTCTTACACCGTCGAAATCTATATCTTCCACATAATCGATAAGCAGGTGGATAGCCCGGTTCCAGTCCTTGCCCCAGTCAAAGGATTCGTACTGGCTGAAATTGGTAAGCAGACCGTTATAGTCTCCCGCTTCGGCCAGGGGGATATTCTCTTTCAACAGTTCCTTCTGATGACTGTCGATGGTGAAACCGGTAATTTCATCCTGCCCCGAATCACCTTTCTCTTCACTTGCCGGATTAAGGGAACGCAGCTCCTCCACCACAAGCCTCAGGGTTTCGATAAAGCGGGGCATCATCTCTTCGGCTTCCCCTCTCTCGTCTTTTCGGAGATAACCTTCCAGGATATTCGCTTCATTCTGGAGGGAGAACGCCCCCAGGATACCCGCCACGCCTTTTATGCTGTGAATAAGGATCTGGGCTTCCTTCGGATTTTCCCCGTAAAGGGCGGGAAGTTTATCGGGCACGGGACCGTAATCGGTAATAAAATCGGAGGTAACGGTGAAGTAGAGATCCCGGTTATTCTCAAGATTCCCTATGGCCTTCTCCACATCCACATAGAAAGAGGAGCCGATTCTCCTTTCGCCCGTCAGACCGCCTCCCTGCTTTTCAATAAGCGCCTCGGAGGCTGGACTGTGACTTGTGTACCCTTTCATCAGCTTAAGCAGATTAATCCCGTCCGAGGAGATCTTGCGGATGCTGTCCAGCATCTCCCTGACCACCGGATTATCGCTTTTATTCATGGCTATTTCGGCATAACCGAGAATGCCGCTGACCAGATTGCCGACCTTATCTCCCAGTTCATCGACCTTCATGCAGCTTATTTCCACTTCGGAAAGACGGTCAAGACGCTCCATGAGATAGTGCTCACCCGTTTTGTCATCGATATTAAGGAAGAATTTATTGTCCCCGAGCCCCACCATGTAGAAATCCAGCCAGAGATACTGGCTGTTCAGATCAAAGCGGAAGTGACTCATCTCCCTGTTGCGGCCCGGCTCCATATGCGCGATTTTTCCCAGGACCCTGTCATTAATCTCTTTGCTGAAGATCCGCTCCAGCGAGGACGAAGCGCTTCTCTGGCCGAGCAGAATGGAGAGATCACCGACGAAATGGGATCTTTCGACATTGCCTTCTCTGTCGACAATAAGAAAACTGCTGTTCAGATTATCAAGAAGGACGCGTTTGAATCTTTCACTCTCCTTCAGAAGAGAGTCATTGTAATTCTCCATATAATGGATTTTAAAGAAAATATTCCGGTAATTTCCGTCCCGGCTCATACGGCAGAAAAAAGAATCGCCCAGCTTACAGTTTTTGCAGTCACCCTTGCTGATGGGGCAGTACTCCCTTATCTGTTCAACAACCTTTTCGAGATAGGGCTTGGCGTACTCATTATAATTAACCACTCGCTTGTCTTTATCCAGGGAGATCAGACCAATTTCAAGATCTCCGGCCAGATCGACAAGCTCATCGGAGTATAAAATCTCTTCCATCACTTATCATTATAAGCGACGGAAGAGAAATATCAAATTCTTTTACGACAATAAAAGGCAAAAATCATATTCACCGGGATAGACCCGGTACTTATCCAGCGTGTCAGGTCCGCAGCTTGCCGTTCCCACTCCCTTCTGTTTCAGATCGAGAGTGACAAAGGTTTCGCCCGCCCTAACCGGCTCGTTCGTATGAAAGCATCTCTCCAGTTCTTCCGCACTGTAGTGGCTGACGGAAAACTCAAAGAATCCGCGGAAAGAGAGACTTTCCCGGCCGTCGGAAAGACTCATCCGGCGTACTTCCGTTTTATTTCCGTTCTCCTGGGGAAGAATATAGGAGACGAACTGATCGTCAACCCTACCGGAATAGAGGCCTACGGGGGCGGAATTCCGGTCAATATAGTTTTCCCACGGTCCCTTTCCGAACCACTCCACCTGCTCAAAACCGGGCACGGTGGCCATTTTCAAGCCGATTCGCGGAAGATCGGGCAGCCCTTCGGCCAGACTGAAATGGCTGTTCAGGGAAATTTCCCCCGCCGGAGTCAGAGAGATGGTCATGGTATGGACCAGGGGCAGTTTTTCGTCTTGTCCCGTGTAGGTTCTCTTGATTTCCAGAGCCTTGTCCCCTTCCCGTCCGGCAAGAGTACTTTCAACCAGCTTCAAACTGTCCAGCCCCGCTTTGCGCCAGAGTCCGGCCGGCTTGCCCTCCTGGCCCGACCAGCCGCGGATCTCGTCGTTATCGGTGGGAGCCCGCCAGATATTCATTTCGGGGAAGGAGGAGAAGACCTCCCTTCCCTCTTTCTTCAGACTGACAAGTCCGCCCTTTCCGCAATCGCCCTCGACTTCCCAGGCGCCGCCTTTGAGAATCAGCCTGTCCCCGCTGGCCGTCAGAGTGGATTCACAGCTCATGACGGATGGAGCACTCTCGCAGTTAAGTCCCCTCATGGCGAACTGCTCCCAGGCGACTTCATGTCCTGCGGATGCCCAGGAAGCGTCCTCCTTCAGGGTAAAGCTGAAGGTGATGAAGGCTTCATCCCCTTCCTTGAGGGAGGGAAGATCGTAGGATAGGTTCAGGGGAGCTGTGTGCAGAGGGGCGATCTGGGGAAGATCCGCTTTTCCTTCGCAAAAAAGCACGCCCCCCACTTCGATCTTCCAATGCAGGTCAAAAGCATCCAGAGAGGAGAAATACTGCCGGTTCGTCAGGGTAAACCGCCCCTCCGTTGTGGACAGCGCCTCCATGGCAACGGGCTGAGTGAGCTTTTTGAATTCATACATGGAGGGATGGGGCGTTCTGTCCGGCCAGATCATGCCATTAATACAGAAATCGAAATCATGGATTTTTTCACCGAAATCTCCGCCGTAAGCCCAGTAGGAAACGCCCTTGTCATCGGTTTTCTTCAATCCCTGGTCGACCCAGTCCCAGATAAATCCGCCCTGCAGCCCCTTGTAGCGGTAGAAAGCCTCCCAGTACTCCTTGAGGGTACCGTTGCTGTTTCCCATGGCATGGGAGTATTCGCACAGGATGACGGGGCGGGGATCTTCCGCCTTAACCGCGTGGTCAATGATGCTCTGGATGGAAGGATACATGGGGTTGATCAGATCATTATCCCTGTTGCAGCCGCCGGTATATTCATTGGGTACGCCGCCCTGAGCCCAGAACCGTTTGACTTCACCCTCATGGTGGATAATCCTGGAGGGATCGTAGGCCCGGACATGATCGCAGACGGAGGAATGGTTCTCCCCGTTCCCCGTTTCATTGCCCAGGGACCAGGAGAAAATGGACGGATGATTCTTGTCCCGTTTGACCATATTCATGACCCGTTCCTCAAAGGCGGACTTCCACCGGGGATCCCGGCATAGAAGGGCATAGTTGTCGTGGGCTTCGATATTGGCCTCGTCTATAAGATAGATGCCGTATTCGTCGCACAGTTCGTACCACTCCATATCGTCGGGGTAATGGCAGGTTCTGACGGCGTTGAAGTTGAACTGCTTCAGGAGTCTGATATCGGCCAGCATTGTCTCCCGGGAGACGGTTTTGCCGGTGGACTCATCGTGTTCGTGCCGGTTTACCCCTTTGATAAGGACGGGCTGGCCGTTAATGAGAAGTTCCCTGTCGTGAATCCGGATATTGCGGAATCCGGTACGGAAGGAGCGGGCATCGCACACCCTGCCCTCTTTGTCGGTCAGTTCGAAAACAAGGGTATAAAGGCGGGGATTCTCCGCCGACCAGGTCTTAATGCCCGCCAGCCTGTCCTCCCAGACCTTATGATAGCGGTTGTGGCGGTATTCCGCTTCTACCGTTCCGCTCCGGGTAAAGATCAGTTCCTCCCCGTCATAGAGCGATGCGGTAAGCTGATAATCCTCCATGGGACCGGTAAAGCTTTTCCTGTTATTATAAAGGTTTTTCCCTGCATCGACGGTAAAATTCACCTTGACGTCCAGGCGAAGGAGCCCCTCCCTGCTTACCAGATCGTAATCGGACAGAGCGAAGATATCCTCAAGAAAGGCGTGATCGGTGGAATAGAGATAGACAGAACGGTATATACCGGCCATCCACCAGTGATCCTGATCTTCCACATAGCTTCCGTCGGACCAGCGGATAACCTTAACGGTCAGCTCGTTCTCCCCTTCCTTCACCAGGGTGGAAATATCAAACTCAGAAGGAAGGCGGCAGTCCTTTCCCATTCCGGCGAAAGTGCCGTTCACATACAGTTCGAAGTAGCTCTCCACGCCGCCGAAATGAATGACCGTTCGCCGGGACGCCCATTCGGAAGAGAGGGTAAAGGTCCGGTGGTAGACGCCGGTGGGATTCTCTTCGGGCACCAGGGGGTAGTTGTTCTCCCAGGGCATCTGAACATTGGTATATATGGGCTTGTCCCAGAATCCCTCGGTGGTCCAGTTGGCCGGCACCTTGATAGAGTCCCACTTCTCAACGCCTTCCACGGGGGCGTCCTCGGGGGTTTTGTGGAGATTGAAATCCCACGTACCGTCCAGGGACGCAAAATAGGGGGATGTCTCCTTTTTACGGGAAAGGGCCTGTTCCCTGTCCCCGTAGGGAATTAGACAGGAATGGGCGGGCAGCCTGTTTATATGGGTCAATTCGGGCATTTCCCAGAATTTCTTCGAAATATTCAAGGGTTTCATGAAAGTCTCCTCTTCTTAAGGATAGTTTATCTTGTCAGTATAAGCCGGGATCGGTAATATGGCCATGGTATGGATGGAAAAAAAGATATGTTATCTGGTATCGATCTGATAGAACAGAAAATCGTAAAAAGAACGATGGGAGGCTACCCCTCCCGGGAATACCTGGGAGCGGGAATCATGCACAAGAAGGGCCTTTCGGAGGACAGCTTTGACCGCTCCTACGCCCGGTATGCCATGGTTTACGTCGTCCGGGGGCGGGGTGTGTATACCGACAAAAAGGGAAATGCCTACGATATGGGACCGGGAACCGTCTTTCAGCGCTTCCCCGGGGTAGAGCACAGCACCCGCCTTGATCCGGACAGCCGCTGGGCCGAGTATTATATCGATATCGGGGCGACCTTAAGCAAAGGGCTCATGGCGACAAGGTTTATCCAGGAAGAAAGCCCCGTGCTGACTCTGAATCGGGAAGGCCCGGCGGAAAAACTGTTCAGCCGCTACTTTACGGCCCTGCAGCAGTGTCCCGAAGAAGATCTGAACAGCATGATCCCCGAGGTTCTCTCCCTCATGAACAAGGTATATACCCTGGCCTCCCGCAGCCGGAACAGCCAAAGCGAGAGGGCCATGGTGGATTACGCACGGAATCACTTCTATAATAACTGCGAGAAACGGATCAGCCTGGAGGATTTCTGCCGGGAAAATGACTGGGGATACGAACGGTTCCGAAAGATATTCAAGAAACACACGACCCTGTCACCGGGACAGTTCATCATCCAGAGACGGATAGACAGGGCCTGTGAATGGCTTCTGGCCACGGATATGACCATCAAGGAGATAGGAGACCGGCTCGGATACCCCTCGCCCTATGAATTCTCCCATCAGTTTAAAAAAACGACCGGCCGGTCTCCCCGGGAGTACCGGCGCAATCAGGTCTAATGCTTTCTGTCGGACGCTTCGGCCACGGCTTTGACGAAACCGTCGAACAGAGGGCCTGCGGCCAGCGGCTGGGAGGTGAATTCCGGGTGGAACTGAACTCCGACGCCCCAGGGATGGTCTTTCCATTCGGCCGACTCCACAAGCTGACCGTCGGGGGAAAATCCGGAAAGGACCAGTCCCGCTTCAACCATCTGCTCTTTGTAGCTGTTGGCCACCTCGTACCGGTGTCTGTGCCTTTCCCGTATGACGTCCTTTCCATAGGCTTCATGGATCTTCGTGCCCTTAACAAGGCGGGAGTCATAACCGCCGAGCCGCATGGTTCCGCCGTATTCAATAACGTCGACCTGCTCTTCAAGAAGGGTGATGACAGAATTCTTGCCTTCGGGACGGAATTCCGTACTGTCCGCATCGGCGATTCCCAGCACGTTGCGGCAGAACTCGATAACCATGATCTGGACTCCGAGGCAGATACCGAAATAGGGAATTTTGTTTTCACGGGCGTACCGGGCGGCCATGGTCATACCGATGATGCCCCTCTCGCCGAATCCTCCCGGAACCAGAATCCCGTCCAGATCCTTCAAAAGGTCCTGCCAGTCGTCCCTGTTTTCCAGCTCGTCCGACTCGATTTTGATAAGTTCCACATCCACATTGTTCTTAATGGAACCGTGGACGATTCCCTCATCGATGGATTTATAGGTATCGCCGAGGAGGGTATATTTTCCCACCATGCCGATTTTAACCTTCTTGCCGTCCTTCTTGTAACGGTCAGCCAGTTTCTGCCAGGGGGCGATATCGGCTTTTTTCGTCTTCAGTTCCAGTTTTTCACAGACCACATGATCGAAACCCTGCTTGTGATAGCTGGAGGGGATTTCATAGATTGTCGTATTGATATCATGAGCAGACAGGACGCAATCGTAATCGATATTGGTGAACTGGGCGATCTTCTTCCTCAGACCGTCATCAAGGGGCTCCTTGCAGCGGCACAGAAGAACATCGGGCTGAATGCCGATCTCTCTCATCGCCTTAACGGAGTGCTGGGTGGGTTTGGTTTTCACTTCCCCGCCGGTCACCTCCGGTACAAGGGTCAGGTGAACGGAACAGGCGTTTTTCCTTCCCCGCTCATGAATAATCTGGCGGATAGCTTCCAGATAGGGAATGGATTCGATATCGCCCACGGTACCGCCCGTCTCCACAATGGTCACGTCGATGTCGGGTTTTTCACCCAGGGCATATATTCTTCTCTTGATCTCATCGGTGATATGGGGAACGACCTGGACACATTTGCCCAGATACTGGCCCGCTCTTTCCCGGCGGATGACTTCCTGATAAATCTGTCCCGTAGTTATGGAATTAGCCGCGCTTAAGGGTGAATTGGTGAATCTTTCGTAGTTTCCCAGATCGAGATCGGTTTCCGCACCGTCATCGGTAACGAATACTTCCCCGTGCTGGTAGGGGCTCATGGTCCCCGCATCGACATTCAGATAAGGGTCGATTTTTATCATGCAGACCTTAAGGCCGCGACACTCAAGAAGAGCTCCCATGGATGCGGAAGCTATACCTTTGCCCAGGCTTGAACACACGCCGCCCGTCGTAAATATATACTTGCTCATGGGTCTTCATTATCCGGCTATTAGAAGTTTCTGTCAATGGATCGGGACAAAGAATAGGTAAGAAAACTAAAGTTGTACACAGGCATCACCCGTTTCCATCGGTCCTCTCCTCAACCCTTAGGAATCAGTTATCCCGGGAGAGAATTTCCTCCAGGTAATCCACGGCAAAAGCGACGGCCTTCGCTGTAATGTCCTCGCACAGATGCTCCGGGTCGGAATCGGAGAATCCCCCGGGGCGCAGTCTGCTGCACAGGAGACTGCCGAACTCGCTTTGAAACCGGTCGGCATAGTGATAACAGGCCTTACGGACAGCGTCATCGTCCCATCCCCTATGGCGGCCGTAGATTCCCAGAAACAGCAGCGGCCCCTCCACCAGACCGCACTGTGCGCCGAAGCAGGCCGCCCCGTGCATGCCCAGAGCGGAATCGACTACCTGCTTATCCAGAGATAGGGAAAAGGCCCGGGATAAAACCATCAGGGCTGCGGTGGCGCAGTTCAGATCTTCCTTCCAGTAGCTGTCATGGACCGCCCGGGCGATCTCTTTATCGGTCATAATTATTTACCTTTTCCCGGATCAGTACAAATCCAGGCACGTATGGGAAAGCCGAAATCAGCTGAGGACTCCAACAATCCCATCGTTATAATCCGAGTAGATCCGTGGTTCAAAAACGTTTTAGTCTTGGCCTTCTCTTAACCTTTCAGTATCCTGACCGCTTCTTCCAGGCTTATCCCTTCGAAGTTTTCCCGGTTTGCCAGATTCTTCAGGTTAACCTTACCCGCTTCTTTCTCTTCGCTTCCGCAGATCAGCCCGAAAGTGATCTCCTTCTGCTCGGCGAACTTGAACTGTACCCCCAGTTTCTTGTTCATGGGGTAAACCTCACAGCTCACTCCGGCCTTGCGGATATCCTCGGCCAATTTGTGATAGTGTCCCATCAGGCTCTCATCCATCTGGAAAATCAGCACTTCCGTATGGCTTTTCTTCCGGGATGACTGTCCCAGTTCGTCAAGAGCGGCCAGCAGTCTGTCCAGTCCGACCGAAGCGCCGACTCCGGGCAGTTCCTCTTTGGTATAGAGTCCCGCCAGGTTGTTGTATCGCCCGCCGGAACAGACCGAACCGATAGAGGGGAGATCGTCCAGGAAGGTTTCGTATACCAGACCGGTATAGTAGTCCAGCCCCCGTGTGATGGAGGGATTGAGCATAAAGTTTTTTTCCAGCCCCATATCCTTGATGGCCTTCCAGATTTTCTCAAGCCGCTCCGTATCTTCCCCCTTCCCGCCGGCCAGTTCGGCCATATTGGCCAGGGTCGTCTCAAAGGAGTCCTTCATTTCAATAAAGGAGACAATTTTCTCGGCTTTCTCTTCATCGGCCAGCTCCGTAAGGAGGCGAATAACCTCATCCCGGCCGATTTTGGCGAGCTTGTCCACGGTGCGCAGGATCTCCACGGATAGCTCCATTATCCCCAGGTTTTCCAGGAACCGGTTGAAAATGCCCCGGTGGGAGAACTGAACGGTACACTTCTCGACCCCCAGATTGGCCATGGAGGCACGCATCATCAGGAGGATCTCAAAATCGCTCGAGGGAGAATCGACGCCGACGATATCAAAATCGCACTGAATAAATTCCCGGTATCGTCCCTTCTGGGTGTTCTCCCCTCTCCAGACTTTGTTTATATGGTATCTCTTAAAGGGAAGATAGAGTTCATGACGATGGGCCGCCATATAACGGGCAAAAGGCACGGTCAGGTCAAAACGCATGGCCACATCACGACTCCCGTGATCCATGAAATGGTAGACCTGCTTATCCGTTTCGCCGCCTCCTTTGCCCAGGAGGACATCGGTATACTCGAGTACGGGGGTATCGATGGGAACGAAACCGAAGCTTTTGTAGGTTTCCTCCAGTTTGGTCATCAGCTCCCGCCGCTCGATCTCCTGTTCCGGAAGGAAGTCCCGGAACCCCTTTAAGACTTTTGGTTCAATCAACTTTGCCATGGGGCTAATATATCAAATCTACTCTTCATAAACAAGAAGGCTGACGTAATCCACCACCTCGGCCTGCTCGATTCCGCGAAAATAGGGAGACTCTCCCGAATGTCCCCTGCTCAGAATAACGGCTCTGGGCTTTTCGGCCGTCCTTTTGGCATACTCCATCAGCACCATGATGGGGCCGTAGCCGCAGATGGAGAGCCGCTTTTCCTGCACCCGCCGGTAAAACTTCTTCGTGTCAAGGGACGTCAGAGCTTCCAGCGCGTAATCGTCCAGATCCCGGCCTTCCCGGGGGGAGCGGTAGTGGGTGAAATCGGAGGAGGCGATGACAAGGGTTCTGCCCGGGACCTCCCCTCCCGCGCGGGCCAGCTTCCCGGCCAGGGAGGAGGCGGCTTCGTATGAGCTGTCTCCCATACAGAGGGGAATGAGCCGGAAGGAGGAGAGAAAATACTGCAGGAGGGGCAGAAGGACTTCCCCCGCGTGTTCCCTCCTGTGGGCCAGGGGCTCCCGGCAGAGTGACGGGCCGTTCTCGAGTGCCAGCAGCCTTTCTATGCCCTCTTCATCCAGATCGACCTGCCCCAGAGGGGTGCTCCATTTGGCGTGGGAATCGATAGACAGGGGAGCTCCCATACCGGTATGGTTGGGATTAAGGAGAACGACCCGCTCCCACGGCCCGCCGGAACTTCTCAGTATCTGGAACAGATGGACAGCCTGGGGAAGGGAGAAAACATAACCCGCATGGGGCGAGACACCGCCGATGATTCTCTTCTTCGACAGGGAAAGATCGATCCTCCCGCTCTGACTGTCCAGCTGATACTCAATTTCTTCAATCAGCTCGCGTTTATCTCCCGGATAAAACTGACCGGCCACAGCCGGGGAACGGACATCCATAGGGCCTCCTTAAAAAACGATATTCACATGATGGCTGCACCGGGGACAGACGGGATCCCCCAGATGGACAACCGACCGGTAGCCCTTCCTTTCAATCAGCCTTTCACCGCAGGAGGGGCAAAGTGTGTCCCGCCCTTCGCTGACATCGGCATTGCCGATATAGACGTGGTCCAGGTATTCCGAAGCCAATCCGAACAGACGGCTCAAAGTTTCAAGGGGCGTGGCGGGAACCTCCATTTTATGCTGGGGATAGTAGCGGTTAATATGAAGGGGGACCTCGGTTCCCAGGGATTCCCCGTACCAGAGCATAAGTTCCCTGAAAGGTTCCGGGTCATCATTGTAGCCCGGTATGACAAGGTACTCCACTTCGAGATGACATCCAGACCGGGCTATGGACTCAAGACTTCTCTTCACCGGTTCCAGATGCCCTCCGGCAATCTCCCGGTAGAACCCATCGGAATATCCCTTGAGATCGACACTGAAGGCATCGATCAGGGGAAAAAGCTCCCTGAGAGGCTCAGACTCTATATAGCCGTTCGTCACCATGACATTGGCGAATCCCTTCTCCCTGACGGCCCGGGCGCAATCGGCCATGAATTCATACCAGACCACCGGTTCATTGTAGGTATAGGCGACACCGGCGAGGGAGCTATCCAGTTTTTCCAGAATCATGGAGGCCCCGATTTCCTCCCCCTCTGCGGCAAAGGCAAAGTTATCCCCGTCCTGAGCGATATAATGATTCTGGCAATGGAGGCAGGAGAGATTACAGCCGTAACTTCCCAGAGAGAGGATCTCCGAACCTGGCTTGAAGTGGTAAAGAGGCTTTTTTTCCATCGGGTCGATGTGGACGGCCGAGAGACTTCCGTAATTCAGGGAGAAACCCTTTCCCCCCCGGTTCTCCCTGACTCCGCAGACTCCCCTTCCCCCGTCCTTGAGCTCACAGTGTCTGGGACAGAGCCTGCATTCGATATGCCCCTTTTCCAGGGGAGTAAAAAAGCGGCCTTCTTTCATTTTAATGGTACCTCTTTACTTTAAAACGGAACAGCTCCACATCCTCACCGGGGTAGATGCCCGCCTTCATCCGCGCAATTTCCAATTGCCTCTCCACCGTATCAACGCCTTCCAGATCGGGCAGCAGTACCCCGCGCCTTCCGTCCGTCTCCACAATAACGCCGTAAAGGGAGGGGTCAAGCTTCTCCGGACCGTCGATAGACTCGGGTTCTTCCAGCACATCCACGGAAACGGTCAGACTTTCCAGCTCGTCCCTTTCGAGAGGGTCAAACCGGGGATCACGAAAAGCGGCGGCCAGGGCATTGGAGCGGATCTCTTCGTAAAGGTTCTCCCTTACGGGCGACAAAGTCCCTATACAGCCCCGGAGAGTTTCCTCCCCGCCTTTTTCCCTGTGAAGGGATACAAAACAGGCGGCGCGTCTTTTCTTCAGATCCTGATATTCATCTTCGATGGATTCCTTACCCAGAGATTCCAGCAGTGTATTCAAAGCCAGCCGGACGGGTGATGATTGGGGAAGATACATGGCTGTTCCTCCTAAGAAAAAAACGTTTATAACAAAACTTTCCCTATTAATTATAGAGCATAGACGGTGATTTCGACAGGGAAAGACTGGACTTTTCACCTAAAGGGTAGTATATTCACTTTACATTCAATCTGGGGGTGCACTGGTTTCGACTGGAGGATGACCGGGATTTGAGTGGCAGGTGGAGTGTCTCTCCTAAAAAGACAACTTATAATTGCCAAGAAAGAAGATGATGTTGTTATCGCTTTCGATAACAACGAAGCTTTCGCTTTAGCAGCGTAACTTGCTGCTGGGTAACGGATCAGGTGCCCTCCCTGAACCGCTTACCTTAACAACCCGGGGGCTCGCTCGTTAGGATTGTTTGTTAACTATCGGGGACTTTAAACGAACTAGGCTGGAGAAGGTTGGTTTGCTTTCCCGACCCGGCCGAAACAATTAAAGTAAACTAAACCTGTAGAGGCTTTTTTTTCGCCCTTTAGGACGGGGGTTCGATTCCCCCCACCTCCATCCCCAGCAGCTTTCGTAAGTCTTTGTAATGCAGAGATTTACGAAAGCTTTTTTTGCTTCTCGGTCTAGTGTAGCCAAATTGTAGTCAATTGAAAAACAATAATGAGACTTCAGAATTATCTTTATCCAAATTAAAAGCACAGAATTTTCTCCTTTATGTTATCTATAAAGAGCTGGAGTATTAAAAATGGGAAGGGCAGGAAAAACCATACGATCTGTATAAACTTGTGCTATAATAAAGGAAATGAGGATGCAAAGATTTAGATTGAAGTATTTTATCCTATTATTCATGATTCTTCAGTTCTTGGGTTGTGATAATACTCTTGAGGTTCCAACATATACTGTAACTTATGATGGAAATAGTAATACGGGCGGAAGAGCCCCCACAGACCCCAATAGCCATGAGGCGGGAGTTACGGTAGTAGTTCTTGGGAACAACGAATCTTTGACTAAAGACAACTGTACATTTGAAGGTTGGATGACTGCTCCTGATAAACAAGAGTCGGAGTATTCTGCTGGCGAAACGTTAACAATGCCGAATCACAATTTAACCTTATACGCATACTGGTATAATTCATCCATTGATATCAGTACTTATAGTACGGCAGAGAAAGCTAACATCTTAGCAAATTACACCGAAGCTGAGAGAATCATCACAGATATGAGTCAATCAGAGATAGACGCCCTAATAAGTGAATTAAATTCCCTTGCAACAGATACTACTGTAAGCGACAGCAACAGAATGCAGGCATATGCCGCCATTACTGGATTATATATACTTCCCAGTAGTGCTGATAATCTTGTTGAAGGTTTTGATAGTACGATTTCTGATTGTGCTCTTGGTGAAAACATGATTTATGAAACCAGTGATATGCTCGATTATATTTCTTCAGCAAGTGTAAACGTGGTACTGAATCAGTTAGATGCTTTACTTCGTTCAATATCATTTATAGAAGCTTATGGAAATATTCTGGGACAGGATGGGGGCTCTCCAATTGGGGAGAATAGGTACTTCTTATCAAGTTTGGCTTACGTTGTGGGAATAATCTCTCAGTCATCCAATACGACGGCCGAAATAGCTGCTGCCATTGTGGCTGGGACAACCAGTTCAATTGATCTTCCTACTTTATCAGAAATTATCACGGAGAGTGGAATAAGATCAATATTTGGAGATGATCTCTCGAATACAATTATGGATGGGCAACTAATGAATTTCTTTTCTTTTCTATAAGCAGGGCTTCTTTAATCATTTTCTTCCGCTGTTCCCATACAATCTCAGGATTCAAGTGAATCCTGAGATTGTAAAATTTTCTGTGTAAAGCTCAATTCCTAAATTATATTCGCCCTTCATATTCGATGGCGAATCTATTCATAGCAGGCTTCCAATTTCGCAATTAACAAAAAACTCTTCATCGGCAGGAGCCCCCGCCATTATGGAGAGCTTGTGAATAGAGAAGTAGAGAACATAGAAAGCAAGTCCGATGCGGAAGACCCGGCTCTTAGAGAACAGGGGTTTCCTTTTAACGAATATTTCGGATAAGATGGATTAAGGTGCGACCTATGGTATATGAAAACTATAACGGATATCTGATTAAAGCATCCCCCCGAAAAACAAGAACTGGAAAGTGGGCGGTGTTAACTATCATAGAAAGAGTGATTGATGGGGTTACGAAAAGACAGAGTTTCTGTGCAGATGATAATATCCATTACATATTGGAAATTGAAGCAGCTAAAGAATGCATCAATCTGGGTAAAAACTTAATCAACCAGAATAGAGTGGGATTTTAAGTAATAGTTCATAAGGAGGACAACCATGAACGAAACGGAGACGAAGAGATTACTCCTAAGAAACTGGACATTAGAAGATTCTGCGGACATGTTCGAGTACGCCAAGAATGACCTGGTTGGTCCTAATGCAGGATGGCCTCAACACAAGACGGAGGAAGAGAGTAAGAAGATAATCTCCAACTTTATTAAGGATGATGATGTTTTAGCCGTCGTTCTTAAATCAGAAAACAAGGTTATCGGCAGCATTGGTCTCCACGACAGAAAACCTGATGAGAAGATCACTTCAAATCAGAGGGAGATCGGGTATGTACTCAACCCTGAATACTGGGGAAATGGATATATACCAGAGGCAGTAAATGGGCTCCTGACCCTGGGATTCAATGATCTCGGATTGGATTTGATCTGGTGCGGTCATTTTGATGGAAATGATAATTCCAGACGGGTTATTGAGAAGTGCGGTTTCAATTACAAATTCAAAATCAATGAAATTAAGCCTTTGCTTAATGATAAAGTCGTGACAGTTCACTACTACAATATCACCCGGGAAGAGTATTTCGATATTTTTTAGGGTTTACAAAATGGATAGATATTGGGATAAAAACGGTCATTATTCTCATGGAGTACTTAAGGAATATAAACACTGGATTCTTGAATTGAGTTACCGCCAGCATACCCTCGGATCTTATATCCTCTTCGCCAAAAGAGAGATTGAGAATTTTCACGAAATGACGGCAGAGGAATCGGAAGAATTGAAATATGCCATGAAGGAAATGGAAACTACTTTGGGTAGAGCCGGAGGATTTAGACCCGATAAGTTCAACTATTGGCAAATGGGCAACGGTCTATCTCGACTGCATTTTCATGGTATACCCCGGTATAAGGATGATCGGGAATATGCGGGAATTGTATGGAAGGATGAATCCTGGGGGTCTGTTCCGAATTGGAATTATTTAGGAGTCGATTCATCCTTGATTGAGAGAATGAGGGCTGAGTTGTTAGAAGTCTTCAACCGACCTATCTAAGGGAAGTAATGACAGATGGAAATAAAATCCATAGATAAAAAAGAGATTCATCTTATTCAGAAGCTCTGGGAAGAACTGAATGAAGTCCACCTGAATGATTCGATTCATTTTAAGGATCATTTCAAGAAGTTCACCTTTGAAGAACGATGTAAAGCATTGGTATCTTTGGAAGATGATCATATTCAGATCGACGTGTTATTTGACGAGAAGAATCCCGTGGGTTATTGCATCTCTGCGCTTAAAGGCAATAGCGGAGAGATAGAATCTTTATTTATCAGGAAAAAGTACCGTAAACTTGGTTTTGGAGATGTCCTCGTAAAAAAGGGAATAACCTGGCTTGAATCAAACAGCTGCGAAAGAATTGAAGTATCTGTCGCTTCAGGTCATGAATCGGTATTTGGCTTCTATGAAAAGTTTGGATTCTACCCGAGAAAGACTTCATTACGGCTCAAGAAGGAAAATAAATGAAAGCGAAATTTTCACACGTGAATATTATCAGTAAAGACTGGAGGAAGTTGGCAGATTTCTATATCGATGTATTTGATTGCAAACCAAAACCGCCAGAACGGAATCTTTCAGGGAAATGGGTTGATGAACTGACCAATCTCTCTGAAACAACCATAAAGGGAATGCATCTGGTTCTCCCTGGATATGAGGAAGACGGCCCTACACTGGAAATCTTCGAGTATAAGGAGAATATTGAAAATCGGGGAAAGGTGATCAACCGGGAGGGGTTTGGTCATATTGCTTTTGCCGTAGATGATGTTGAAGAGAAGCTGAATCTCTTACTGGCAAAGGGCGGTACCACGGTAGGGAGATTGATAGACACGGACATTGAAGGGATGGGCAAGATAACCGTCGTATATGCGAAAGACCCTGAAGGCAATATCATCGAGATTCAGAAGTGGGATTAAGGAAACGTTTGCCCATTACATGAATGACTTTGAGAAGGCATACCCTGAAATTAATACAAAATCTGTTGGCGGATTCTGATCAGGTGATGATACATTCCATTCGTAATTCAGAACAGATTTCTTCTGATTCATCACTATTCCTAAAATGCCCTCTTTTGTTTCTATTGTCTATAATTCTTTGAATTGCCCCGGAGTAAAATAGCTGAGACAGATATCCGCCTTATCAGAAGGACGGATATAAGCAGTTTCACTTTACGAATTCGTCCTTAAGGAAAAAAGAATGTGAACTTTATGTAATCTCTCTTTATTTTTCAGAATAATAATGTATAGTAATCGAAAAATATTTAATAAGAGATTTAAAATTAATGAAAGAATGCAAGACCTGTGGCGCAAAATTCGATGTTGATATCATACTTCTCCCTGATATGGATAGGGATAGGATCAATTGTCCCTGCTGCGGAAAACCGCTCATTGAATGGAACGGCGCTTATATGTATATTGTCAGAAAAATTTCCGGTCCTACCAGGGCATTCGAAAACAAAGGACTCCTCGCGAAATGCAATAGGATAAACGCTCAAAAGAAAGGGTTGAAACAGAAGAAATACCTACCGGATTTACTGAAAGTTATTTGAATTATTTTCCACTTATCGTGAACCTGTGATATAATACCCGGTGAGGATTTGGAAAGCGATGAAAATCTACGGAGAATTCACTTATACAGACGGCAAATCAACCTTCTATAAACCTGTATTTATAGAGGATGATGAGGAATGGAAGGCATACGCAAAATTCAACAGACTGGAAAATGAGCTCGTGGAAAACTACCTGCTCCTTGATTCAGACGGGCCTGAGATAGTAAACCCGCAGAATGAAGAGATTCTTCACGAAAGAGCGGCAGCTATCGCCAGAGCATTTGAAGGAAAAGAGACCTTTCTGCTTGACCATGGGATTGCGGGATAAGAGGGCTCTGTTGAAATAGTTGGCAGCAGGATGTGCGGTACAATTATTCTTGAGCTGTTTACCCCTCAAACCCCATCGCCTTTTTCACGACCGACATTTCTTCTTCAGAAGTGAGCATTTTTAATAATTCAAATGCCACCCCCGGGGCTGTTTCAGGACAATAGGACGTAATAATATTCCGGGGTATGAGCCGTATACATCGTGAACAAATATCAGAGTAAATAAATTACAATTTTGGGTATGAATGTTTTATATTAGGAGAACAGACATGCCATTAATGGAGAGAACGGTTATGGATCAGAAGAAGGAATTTATTCTGCTCTGGAGTTCCAAGCGTTATACGTTCACCGGCCTGTGTCAGGACTTCAAGATCAGTCGAACAACTGGCTATAAGTATGTAAAAAGGTTTCAGACATCAGGAATGGAGGGACTGGAGCCTCAATCTCGCGCTCCCCACCATTCCCCGAACAAAGTACCAGAAGAGATTGTTAAAAGGATTATTGAGATCAGGAAGGAGCATTCCTCGTGGGGAGCGAAGAAGATTCGCTGGCGTTTGGACCAAGATGGAATCTATAATCGGATTCCCGCTCAATCAACCATTTCCATTATCCTTAAGCGGAATAATCTTATTCCGGAGAGAAAGCGTCATGTACGTGTAGAGAGGCGCTATCCTAAGTTTATAGCCAATGATTGTAATGAAATCTGGAGTGCTGATTATAAGGGAGAATTCAAAACCAAGGATAATAAATATTGCTACCCTTTGACTATCTGCGATACCTTCAGTCGCTTCATCATTAAGATAAAAGGCCTCTCCCGGCCCAATTATGAGCAGTCTCAGCCAGTTTTTGAAACTGTCTTTAAAGAATATGGACTCCCTGAACAGTTGCATACCGACAATGGTTCCCCCTTTGCCAACGTCCGTGCCCTGGGGCGTTATACGCAATTCTCAGTCTGGCTGATGGAATTAGGAATCCTTCCCGTGTTCAGTGATCCTGCTTCCCCGCAGCAAAATGGAAAACATGAAAGGATGCACCGGATATTGAAAGCAGAAGCCTGTAAAGAGCCCGGAATCAGTCTTCGAAGTCAGCAGATAAAGTTTAACAAGTTTGCCAGGGAATACAATACAGAGCGTCCTCATGAGTCTCTGGGGATGGTAACGCCTTCTTCAGTTTATGCGAAGTCCAAACGTCCTTATCCTAAGAAAATAGAGCCTTGGGTCTATCCCGCAGAATATAAGGTTAGGAATATTTGCAAGAATGGAATCATTAGGGTAGGTAAGGATGACAGCATTTTTGTGGGAACAGCTTTCAAGGAAAAACAGCTTGGTTTTGAAGATATTGGAGAAGGAATATACAGGGTCTGGTTTAGGGAATTTCTGCTTGGTTATTTAAATGAACATGAGCTTAAAATCTATGATATACTTGAGTATGATTACATCAAAAGGGTGTAAGAGAAGTAGGTGGATATTTGAACACTATGTGATGTCCAATACACCGGTCTCTGACTATCGGCTCATTAATAACATTCACGGCGAAATCCTTCAATTGCTTCTGTCTGTAGGCGTTTCTAAGGTGATAGGTAGTAGCCCTCCGGTTTCTTAAAACTCCGCTCTTTCCCAGGGGGAGTGCGGCCACGCAGATTGTGGCGATAATCTTTCCTTTTCCGTCAAAATCCCTGATTAATTTCAGGAATCTTTCGTCATACGCCTCTTCATAAAAACCGAATTCTTCAAATCCGCCGGGTATGGCCAGAGCGTCATATTCATCAACGTTGATTTCCCCTATTGTCTTATCCGCAAGAACCGGTACGTTAAAGGTGCTTATGACTGTATTCCTGAAGCCGCAGGTTTCAACGGATATATCATGGCCATAATCGTTTCTGGCCCAGCCCAGGACATCGACAAAAACACTGAATTCCATTGTTTCGAACCCTTTTGCAAGAAACAGTAATACTCTCTTTTTTCCCATCATTCTCTCCCCGGATTTATAGAGTGTTGCATAAGTCCCTCATAGATCCGTAATAATGCCATTATCCGTACGGTAATGACAGAAGATACCATAGATTTTGCTATTTTGTCCCCGTCGATCGAACGGGGGAAAAAAGCACGGACTTACCTCTTCTATTTCAAAAAATCCCGAACGGCTTTCAGGACATCTCTTGAATTGTCATAGGTGATGATTTCAAGGGCTTCCCCATAGGTTAACCATTTGACACGTTTAATCTCGGATTTATCGATAGTACCTTCCCCTTCCCTGATGGCTTCAGCTAAAAAGAGGGTTACTTCCTTTTCTTCTCCCCATGGCAATAGGTATCCTATGGTTTCTTCAAAGCCCTTTTGAATCAGAATATGATAATTCGTTTCTTCGAGAACTTCCCTCAATGCCGTTTCATGGGGAAGTTCGTTTTGATCGGGATGACCTTTGGGAAAATCCCAATGGAGATCATTCTGATGCTGAACCAACAGAAACTGGTACTCCTCCGACTCTCTTCGAAAAACCACGGCACCGTAAGATTTATCCATGGATGTCTCCTCTATTTTGTATTGCATAACATCGTTCACCCATTCCGTCAGAAATTGCCATTGTTCCCGGGTATGGAAATAGTGTTCGCCCTTCTCCATGATTGTTACCGTACAATCATGTTTTTCCCCGGAATATATCGAGCACACTCTTCTCAGTCAACCGATCATTCCCGCCGAAAAGTATGAAGGTCTTGCTGTTCCATATATCGACGGGATGGTTTCTGACATTCTGATAATAATCCCATGATAAGATTTCACCGAATGATGTTTTGATTTCCTTTTCTGCCTGTAATTTTTCATGGGTCACATCAGCCCATTTCATCCTTTCTCTCCCCATGCCCAGGCAGGTCAAAAATTCATACCTGATAACCGTAGAGTTCCAATAGGGGTGCCAGTTTTCCGGCTTCCTCCTTATATGATTGCCGGCCGTGAACATATAAGCATAATTTATCGGATTTCTCACCATACAGAATGGCTGGAATATGACTTATCAGAATTCTTTCTTTCCCCATCGTGTTTATTCCCTTACCCTTGAACCACGTAAAACGGATGGCTCTGAATGATTTTCATCGTTTCTTCTGTTCCCGAATACGGAATATCCCGAAATGTCTAAACGTCCGTTTAATTATAGCATAAAAAAATAGGGATATGTCAATTTTATCCTGCCGATCAGATCCATACCGTCTGACGAATTCATGCGATCCTGTCCGGTAAATGACCTTCGGGAATGGCGGGAGTTATGCTTTTGAGGTTGATGATTTCCGCAAAATGGATCAGAATATACTTAATATGGATAGCAAAAAAGAATCGATTGAGTCTAATGTCCTTGAGAATTTCAGCAGTCCCCCTTCAGGCTTCCTGGACCTTGCCGAAGATACGGGCATATACAGTTTCTGGGAGTGGAATCTGGAGAAGGACCGCATCTATTTAACAGAAAACATCTCGAAGATTCTCTGTATTGATAAGAATTACATTTCAAGCAAGGAATTTGAAAATCTGCTGAGTCCCGATTTCAGTAATATTGAAATACCGATCAGGGAATCCGTCCTGGAACATAAGGAGTCCTTCAACTATAAGTTGAAGTTGCTGCTTTCGGGTAAAAAGGAAAAATGGATTAATGTCTGGGGCAAACTTCATTCGGGCGGACAGAAAGTTGTCGGGTTAATATCCGATATAACCGAACTGGAACAGCGTACTCTTGAACTGAGCGAATCCGCCTTAAGGGCGGAGCGCTCCCAGGCGATAGCCCATTTAGGCTCATGGGAATATGAGGCCGATGATGGGACGATAATCTGGAGTGATGAAACTTACAGAATTTTTGGAAAAAACAAGGATTATTTTATACCTTCCTTCGAAACGTTTCTGGAGAATGTGCATCCCGAAGACCGGGAGATGGTCTCTCTGGCATTCAAGAATTCCATCAAGAACAGAGAATACGGATATGAAATTAAGCACCGCATAATTAATGCCATAACCGGCAATACCAGATGGGTCCATGAAAAATGCTTCCATAAATGGGGCAGAGACGGAGAACATATCTGTTCCACCGGAGTCGTGCTGGATATAACAGAGAAAGAGCTTCTGACCCGGAAGTATGAAAACTTTTACCAGGCCATCGAAAATTCCTCCAATGCGGTTATTATAACAGATGGGGAAGGAAGGATCATCTATTCAAACCGTGCCTTCGAAACGCTCTACGGATATACATCGGAGGAGATACTGGGTAAAACGCCGGCCATATTGAATCCGGGAATTGATGTATACAGGGATTACGGCTTCAGCGAGGATGATTACGCTTCCACCTTCTCGGCCATGTGGAAGGATATCGTCGATCCTGAAAAGGAGCATTGGGACGGGGAACTGCTGAATCAGACAAAGACCGGAGAGACAATCCGGGTCCATCTTTATGTCAATGCGGTAAAAAATGAAAAGGGTGAGATAACCTCTTTTATCGGCTACCCGATAGATATTTCCAGCCAGTACCTCAGGGAGAAAGAGATAAGGTTTCAGACGATTATGGCCATAGCCGATCTGGCTGAACAGAGGGATAATGAAACCGGCCAGCATATGAAGAGGATCGGGCTGTTTGCCTCTTTTATTTCCGGAAAAATGGGACTGACCGCAAAGTTCTGCGAAGATATTAAGATGTTTGCCCCTCTTCATGATATCGGCAAAGTCGGAATCAGCGATAATATTCTGCTTGCCGAAAGAAAACTTACCGATGAAGAGTTTGAGACAATGAAAACGCATACCCAGATCGGGTATAATATCCTGAAAAACCGGCCTCTTATGGAAATGGCGGCGGATATCGCGCTCAATCACCAGGAAAAATATGACGGTTCCGGTTATCCCCGGGGGATGGCAGGTTCGGACATACCTCTCCCGGCAAGAATAACAAGCCTGGCCGATGTCTATGATGCCTTAAGAAGTAAACGGCCCTATAAAGAACCTTTCAGCCACGAAAAAGCGAAAAAGATAATTTCAGAAGGCCGGGGCAGACATTTTGATCCGGAGATAACCGATCTTTTCCTTGAATACGACAGGGATTTTGAAGCGATTTATGATACGTTGAAAGATCAGGATTAGCCCGGACACGGCAGTTTCTTTAATCGCCTCAACGCTCTTTTCAAAGTCTTCACTCAGTCTGACCTTACGGTTGACTAATTAAAGATAAACATTCATTATATTTATATGTGTATTATCCCTATCAATACGATAACGAATAAATCTCTTAAACAGAAAAAGATCTCGTTTCGCCTGTGGGGACATAAGGTTTAACTGTATATGTTTTGTAATCACGCCCCGCATAGTGCGGGGCTTTTTTTTTGGAGGAACATCATGATAGACAGGAATGATCAAATCCTGGCCAGGCAGGCAAAACTCACGGCTATTCTCGCATCAGGCAAAAATGCCTACCCCCATCATTACAAACTGAAACAGACAGTTAAAGAAATGACAGAGTCCTATGAAAAATACCAGGGAGAACTTCTGCAGTCGGCGGGTAGAATCATGAAGATTATGGGTAAGGGTAAAATCTCCTTTATCCGGATTTCTGACGACGGCCGGGAGATCCAGCTGGTCTGTTCCCGGGACAGGACGGAGGATTATGCGGGCCTGAAACTGTTGGACAGGGGAGACTATATAGCTTTTCAGGGAAGGTGCTTCATAACGCAGACCGGGGAAAAATCGATCGAGATCTCCCGTTTTGAGATTCTTTCAAAAAGCCTGAACCCCCTTCCCTTTCCCAAGAAAACGACCGATACAGAGGGCAATAACAAAGTTTATGATGATTTCTCAAACAAGGAAATACGATACAGGAAAAGAACTCTGGACTTGATTCTCAACGAAAAAACCAGGGATACATTTATCATCAGGGCCAAGGTCATCTCGTCCGTAAGAGAATATCTGGACAGCAGGGGATATCTGGAAGTAGAGACACCCATTCTTCAGAATCAATACGGCGGTGCCGATGCCAGGCCGTTCACCAGCCGGATAAATTCCTTGAATATGAATGTTTATCTTCGGATTTCCAATGAGCTTTCCCTGAAAAGATGCATCATGGGCGGATTCAATCGGGTTTATGAGATTGGAAAGGACTTCAGAAATGAGGGGATAGACAGGACACACAATCCGGAATTCACCATGATTGAATTCTATGAAACAGAGGGAATTATTGACGGCTCAGGCCAGGGGAGGACGGGGGGATGACAGAAATGACTCGATCGATGAAACCTTCCTGGAAGCTATGGAATACGGGATGCCCCCCACGGGGGGTGTCGGATTAGGGATAGACAGAATGGTCATGCTTTTTACCGATTCGTCCCACATCAAGGATGTTATTCTCTTCCCGCTCATGAAGTAAATAAATACGGGCTAGATGGCTCCGTATTTTTCAATCATCTTGAAGTTCATATTAAAAATAAATACTATGACAAAGCATTATGACAATTAAAGATTTTTCCGAGAAAACAGATATTTCCATTTCCGCAATAAGATATTACGACAGCCTGGGACTGTTTCCCGGCTTATCAAGAAACGCCTCGGGATACAGAGAGTTTACCGAGAAGGATATCTCCTGGGCTCTGTTTATCAACAGACTCAAAGATACGGGAATGGCAATTAAGGACATCATGATCTATTCAGAACTTCGCGACCAGGGTGACTCAACCATTTCAGAAAGATTGGAAATCCTTGAAAATCATAGAAATGCATTAAAGGAGAAGATTGAAAGAGACAATCAGAATCTGATCCGTCTCGATGAAAAAGTCGATTTCTATAAAAAGCTCTTGCCCTAAAGTAAACTTTATACTTTAGCCTCAAAAAAAAGATCCAAGGAGAAGGCTATATGAGCTATGATTTTCAGAGAGGTGTTGAACTGTTACAGCAAGTGGACGGAAAGGGCGGTAAAGACGTAATTGAAAACCTGCAATCGGTGAGTCCGGACCTGGGGAAGTATATAATTGAGTATGCTTTCGGCGAGATTTATACCAGAGAGGCTCTGGGACTGAGGGACAGGGAACTGGTAACCATTTCCTCCCTGGCGGCCATGGGAGATTGCGCGCCCCAGCTGAAAGTCCATCTGAACGGGGCTCTGAATTGCGGTATTACGGAAGAAGAGATTCTGGAGACTTTCCTTCACCTTTCCGTTTACTGCGGTTTCCCCAAGGCTATCAATGCCATCCTTACGGCGAAAGAAGTCTTCGGGGACAGGGTAATGTAAACGGATCATTTTACTTCCCCTCTTAGAAGGGGGAGTTAAGGCCCATTTCCTTCAAACGGTACAGCATCTCTATAAGCTGATGACCGGCTACACGCTCACCTTCCTGTACATACGGGAAACCCAGTTTTCCATAAAAACCCCGAAGATGCTGGTGGGCGTGAATCTCGATGGAAACCAGACCGGAATTCCGGGCATGCTCGATCATAGCCCTGACCACCTTTCCGGCTATTCCCCTGCCCCTGTAATCCTTAACCACCGCGATACGTCCCATGATGCCATGCTTCAGGTAAAAAGACTGTGACCAGGGTGCCCATCGTTGAAAATTCGTTGTAATCAGAAGATATCCCTGTTGCCACACCGAACACCATATTGTCTTTCTCCGCAATCCGCTGGAATCAGCGTCTGATAAGGAGCATAGGATTTCTTAATAACAGTAAGGAGTGAGATGCGGACGGGAGGGGTAAAAACAATCCAGATGAGAAAATACCCCATGAATACTTCTCATGAAACCTCTCTTTCGGTGAACCTTTTATATCCGTAACTCCCCAGGTAATAATACTGATAATATAAAACTCAACCTATGATTAATTCCTTTCCTTGATTGATTATGACAAATATTCCTATGTAATACCATCTTTATCGTGATAATATAGGAATGAAAGAAAAAAGGATTTCCGATGAAAAGAGATATTTTACTCCTTTCTGTTCCGGCATTTAGGGAGGTATTGAGATGAAAAAAGAGATGAAAGATGAACTTTATATTCTCTGGACCAACGATAATATCATGACTTCAGAAAAAATGGTTTGTATGTATGCCCATAATGCGGTATTGAGGGGGTGGTGGGCAGAAGTAACGGTTATCATCTGGGGAGCCACCGCAAAACTGGTTTCTGAGAATAAATCGATTCAGATAAAACTGAAGGAGATGATTCACGATGGAGTCAAGGTCTCTGCCTGTAAAGCCTGCGCCGACCAGTTAGGGGTGACAGAGATAATTGAATCCCTGGGAATCGAAATCAAATACTGGGGAGAACCTCTTACGGATCTACTCAAGTCGGATAAAAAAATCCTCACCATATAGGACAGGAAACCGGCTTAGAAACGGAACGGCTTGCTCAGGGAAAGAAGATGTCGTATATTAATAAACATACCATCACTTAAGAAGTTCTGAAAGAGAGCCGTTCCAATAATTTCTATCTCCGGGGATTTTACTGTAAGCCTAAACCTCCTGAGAGAGATCCCGCCTATTGCTTTCGAAGGGTGTACCCTATTGGGGCGTTAGATAGAATCCGACATAGGGGGAGTGGGAAGAATAACATCTGTCTTTCTTCAAAGAATCAAAAAGCCGGGAAGAATCAGGAGGAATGATATTTTGAAAACGTTAATCAGCGAAACGCAGGAAGTCATTAAGCGGGAATTCATAAATCATAAAAGACCGGATTATTCTTTCCGAAGCAGACACAGCCATACTCTCCGCGTCCTGAAATGGGCAGAAAGAATTCAGGGGAAGGAAGGAGGGAATCCGGATATCGTCACCATGGCCGTTCTCCTCCATGACATCGGTTGGGATGAAGAAAGACCCCATAATGAAATCAGTTATGAATATGCTCTGAAATACCTGAAAGATAAGGAAATCGATGACGGCCTGAAGAAGCAGATATGCCGGGCCGTATTGAACCATAATCAGAGGCATCTTCCCGACGGCGAACTGTCCCTGGAGGAAAAAATCGTTATGGACGCCGATATAATCGATGAAATAGGGATTATTTCCATTGTGTGGGATTCTCTCTCCACAGCTATACAGGAGACGGAATACAACTTCTACACGGTTCTTGAGAGGCTCCAAAAAATCGAGAACGGTGGATATGAGGCACGGGAGAAATACCTGAAAACGAAAACAGGATTGGAAATCTACCGGGAGAGAGTCGGTGTTTTTGAGAAAGCAATTGCCAACTACTCCTATGAGTTATGTCTGTCCGAAGAGAACCCCGAAGCCTTACACGATTCATAAGAAAGTATCTTGATAGTGCAGGAAGTGAGAAAATGAACATGCAGCTGGTAAAGTATTCAGAAATTACCGAGGACCAATACGAAGATTATATCGGAGAGTGGGAAGCTTCCGGCGAAACAATCGTTCCCAGCGCATCAAGAAAAAATAACAACTCTTTCAAGGAATTGCGCGACGCCTGGAATTTGTATGAAACGGATATCATGTATGCAAAGGGTTTTGTTCCCGCAACACTCTATTTTTATTTAGATGATGAAAACAGAATCATGGGAGCCATCCATCTGCGCCATGATATCAACAAACGGTTGAGAGAGAACGGTGGTCACATTGGCTACGGTGTAAGACCTAGTGAAAGGAAAAAGGGATATGCCTCCCGTATGCTTTCTGATTTGTTGAAGATGATCTGGCAGGAAGGCTATGAGAAAGTTCTGATAACCTGTGATGAAAATAATATCGCTTCGGCGGGAACAATAGAAAAAAACGGCGGTGTCCTGTGGGATAGACCTCTCTTTGAGGGGACCATGACCAGGCGATATTGGTTGTATCCCTGTAAGATACGAAAAATCGAGGGTAAGCCCGACTTCACGGAAATAATCGATCTCATAAGGGAGGAATGGCCTTCTGAATTAGGAGAGACGGAAGATTCGGTCATAATCCAGGAAATGGAACAAAGCTATAACAGCGCAACAGATAGTGTAAAATCCCTTTACAGGGACGGCAGGATTATTGGCTTCTACCGTTATTCTCTGTGGCCCCGGGAAGACCGTTTTCCCAAGGCGGCCCATGTGATGGATATTGCCCTTTCCCCGGAAGTTCGCCACAGGGGATGGGGCACTTTGCTTATGAAAGATATGATGGAAGAGTGCCGCAGGAAAGGATTGAAAACGCTTCTCAGCCGCAGTTACAGATCCAATGAAGCATCCTGCGGATTACATAAATCTCTCGGGTTCTCCCTGGTAAAAGAAATGGCTGACTCCTTTATCTGGAAGATTTCTCTGATAGAAGGGATCGAACCAGACAATGAGAAATTATAGGAAGAAAGAGATGAGCCCCACGATCTATACCATTATGACCATTGACGATTACGATGACGTCTTTGCCCTCTGGAACAGTAACCCCGGCATGGGCATGCGCTCCCTGGATGACTCCCGAAAGGGGATCGATACCTTCCTGAAAAGAAATCCCCGGACCTGCTTTGTCTGCCGCAGGGGACCTTCGATTTGCGGGGTGATTCTTTGCGGTCATGACGGAAGGCGGGGCTATATCTACCATATGGCAGTGCACAGCGGTTTCCAAAGGAAAGGAATTGGCCGCCGCCTTGTGGAAGAAGTAATTGAGGCCCTCAAACGGGAGGGCATCAATAAAGCGGCTCTGGTTGTCTATGCCGATAACGAAAGGGGGAACCGTTTCTGGGAATCCCTCGGTTTTTCCCAGCGGGAAGATCTGATCTACCGGGACAGGGTTCTAAACAGGGACAATACCTGATTCACCCCTCACAGGAGCGTTTTTCCTCTCTCCTCTCCTCCAGTTCACGAAGGATACGGCCGTATGACTCCCTGTCCAGGTTGTAGAAATTCAGAATAATCATGGAAAGGGCCAGGCAGATAATGGGAAGATAGGTCAGAGTTAGCTGTATACCCCTCTCTGCGGCGGCTCCCTGCTGTGCCGCTCCGGGAATGTATCCTGTAACTTCCAGGGTCAATGCCACAATACCACCGGCCAGAGCTGTCGCCAGTTTCTGACTGAAGCTGAACAGGGAGTAGATGATCCCCTCGTTACGTTCGCCGTTGACCATTTCCCCGTACTCCACCGTATCGGGCAGCATGGCCCATCCCAGGGTGGAAACCACGGTAAAGCCGAAACTGCTGAAGGCGGCCGTGGCCAGAACCACGGCGGGACGGTCATAGGGAATATAGTGAAACACCGCCGACCCGGCCACACCGATAAGGGCCCCCGCCATATAAGCCCCTTTCTTGTCAAGCCTGGCCGTTACGGCGGGAAGGGCCAGATTTCCCAGGATCATGGAAAGAACCACCACCCCCATGAAAAGGGGCATGAGCGAACTGTCCCCCATATTGTAAGTCACAAAGTAGATAACCGATGTTTCCCGGATATATTCCGCCGTGGCTCCTATAAGAAAGGCCGCCGTGAGTATCAGCAAAGGCCCATTCTTACGTAAGCCCCTCCCCTGCTCCCTCAAAAGGGTTTGACTCCCCGCGCCCTTCTCCCGGGTACGGGGTCGCGCCCTCTGATTCTTTACCAGGAAGGAGGTGGATCGGAAGCAGACAAAATAGAAGAGAGAGGCCAGCAGAGCATAGAAGAGGGCCGTCATGGTGTATCCCCGGCTCGGTCGGGAAAAGGCGCCTGTGACGGGCTCGGTGGCCACGGCGACGATAATAACACCGAACAGCATGAAGAGCATGCGCACCGAAGAGATTTTCGTTCTCTCCTGGGGATCCCGGCTCATCTCGGCAGTCATGGATGCGTAGGGGATGCTCACCATGGTGTAGAGCATGCCCCAGAGGATGTAGGTGGCCCCTGCGAACAGGACCTTTCCCCGCCCCAGGGAGGGCACGGAGAAAAGGAGCACCGTGGCCGCCGCCAGGGGCAGGGAGGCGTACCGTATGAATACCCTCCCCCTTCCGTGGGGCGACTCGGTCCGGTCCACCAGAATCCCCATGATGGGATCGTTCACCCCGTCCCAGATCCGGGCGATAAGGAAAATAATCCCCACCACTCCCGGCGAAATTCCCGCCACATCCGTATAGTAGTAGAGCAGATACAGAAGGGACATCTGAAAGAGCAGATTGTTCGCCAGATCACCCGCGGCGTACCCGGCCATGGTTCTTTTCGAAAGCATCGGAAATCCTCCTATAAAAGCCTCTCCCGGCATAAAGCTCTGTAATAGAGAGCGCTGGGCCGCGGCCGTCTCTCCATGGTATCGTAGTCGATCTCCACCAGGCCGAAACGCGGTCCGTACCCGTCGTTCCACTCAAGATTATCCATGAGCGACCAGTAATAATAGCGCCTGATATCCACCCCTTCCTCCATCAGTCTCAGAACCACCGCCAGATGATCCCTTATAAAGGCGGCCCTTTTTTCATCGGAGCTGTCGGCCAGGCCGTTCTCCGTGATATATACGGGAAGGGCGTACTTCTCCCAGAGAGGAGTGATAACCCCGGCCAGTCCCTCGGGATAGATCTCCCAGCCCAGATCGGTTAATTTCTCCTTCGGAAGGTCCGGATCAAATCCCACCGTACCAAAGAGCCTGGCCGGGCTGACCGTCGGTGTGATGATATGCCGTGAGTAGTAGTTAACCCCCAGATAGTCGCAGAAGATTCCCTTGCCTTCGGGATAACCGGCTCCCAGGGGAAAAATAAGCTTTCCCTCGATCATCCCCTTGAGGTAGATTTTATGAAAGAGCCGCTCCATCAGCCCCTTTCCCAGACGACAGAAAAGCCCTTTTCCGGGAGAGACGAAGAAGGCCAGGTGCTGGGCGTACCCCACCATGGTTTCCCCGGGGAAGTTTTTTTCCCTGCGGATTTTATGGATGAGTTTGTAAGCCCTGAGATGGGCTATTACCATGCGGCGGCTGACCTTGAAATAGGATAGCATGTCACCCTCATGCCCGGGGGGATATTTTCCGTCCATATAGCTGTCATTGGCAAAAACATTCGGCTCGTTGATGGTGCACCAGTCGCACACCAGATCGCCCAATTCCTCCACAATCTTACCGCAGAAGCGCAGAAACAGCCCCACAGCCTCCCGGGACATCCACCCTCCGGCCTCCTGGAACCACCGGGGACAGGAAAAATGGTGCAGCGTCACCATGGGAACAATCCCCCGGGCCCTGATCAATTCAAGCTCGCTCCGGTAATGGGCCATTCCCTCGGGGGACCAGACTCCCCTCTCCGGCTCAATCCGGCTCCATTCGACCCCCATTCTGTAGCACTGATGGCCCAATTCGGCCATCATCTCCGTATCCTCCCGGAACCGGGCATAATGATCGGCGCCGGTAAGACTGCTCTCTCCCCGGCCGACTTTCCCCTTAAGGGACCAATCGTACCAGTTCACATTCACATCCCCACCCTCGACCTGGGTGGCAGCCGTGGCCGAACCGAGAAGCAGTGACGCGGGTATTTTCTTTTTCATCATCCTTTCCTAACTCCTTTCTCTGCCGTCTATGGCTTTCACATACAGATCGATCTGGCAATTCACCATATCCAGAAAGGATAATTCATACTCCTTTTCCAGTATCTCCCCCCTCACGGCTGCCTTCTGAGCGGCACCCCAGAGCAAGGTCGTCACGGTGGAAACGAAGAGCCCCGGGTCATGGTCAAGCCGAATGGACCGGTCCTCCCTCCCCCGGGTGACAAGGGCCAGAAGCAGGGCTTCTGTCTCATGGGCGATCCCCCTGAACTCATCGGTCTGATCCCCGTCAAAGGAGATTTTTCCCCCATCGCTATAAAAATAATCGAATTCGTCGAGAAAGCGGACCATCTCCTTTTGGGAAGTCATATAATCGACCAGCCCCCTGAGAAAGGCTTCAAATCGTTCCAGCCCTCCTCCCTCCAGCCGGTCGAACAGCTCTCTCTGGAAGGCATTGATCTCCCTTAATTTCTCATTTACAAGATCCAGAAGCAGATCTTCCTTCCGGGGATAGTAGCGGTAGAGGGTTCTCCTGTGATATCCGGAAGCCGCAGCCAGATCCTCCATGGATGTGGACCCGATACCTTCACTCATAAAAAAAAGAGAACTGACTTCTTTAATCCTTTTTCTTGTTTCATCTGCCTTACCCATCGAACCGTTCTCCTCTGAACATTTATGCCACACTATGTGACATTTTATCATGAAATTCGAATCAAGGGAAAAAAAATGACTTTTTATGACTGTTTCTCAAAAAGAATTCATTCGGAAGGCCCGGATATGATAGGATGGATTATGACAAATTCCTTTGATAAAAATGCTCCCTTCTGGGATAGGAACACCTACAGGGTTGAACGGGCCGGGATCGTGGCACAGGCGATTGAAGAGAAGATTCCCCTCTCTGAAAAGATGGAGGCACTGGATTTCGGATGCGGCACCGGTCTATTAGGGTTCAGCCTGATTAAAAAGCTCGGCACCATGACGTTCTGGGATACTTCGGAGGGCATGATCAATGAGGTGAAATCAAAAGCCGGGCCCTACGGGGACAGGGTCATAGCCCGCCCCTGTGACATTTTTTCACAAACAGGGGATGATCGTTTCGATCTCATTGTCACCCTCATGACCCTCCACCATATCCCCGATGCGGACGGAGCCGTTCTCAGGCTGGCGGATCATCTGAAGAGCGGAGGCTTCCTCTGCCTCTCCGATCTGGACGAAGAGGACGGATCGTTCCATGGCCATGACCCGGAAATCCCTTATAACGGATTTGATGTGAAGAGATTTGAAAACCTGCTTGCCTCCCGGGGACTTGAGAAGATCTCCACCTCCCACCCCTTTGTTAACGAAAGGGAAGTGGAAGGAGAGATGCGGGGCTATCCGATCTTTCTGACCATCTACCGAAAGGCCTAATTATCTTCCCTATCAGCCCGGGCCCGTTCCTTCGTGTTGATAATCAGCATCTGGAGTCTGTTTTCCACATTGGCGAAGCTGGTATCCGGATCGTAATCGAGGGCCAGCACCTGGATGTGGGGCGCCTCTTTTTTGATGGCCTTGACCAGTCCCCGGCCCGTCACATGGTTGGGGAGGCATCCGAAGGGCTGCAGGATGAGGAAAGAGTTGACCCCGTGCTCGGCGTTATGGAGGATTTCCCCGGCGATCATCCACCCCTCGCCGGAAGTGAAGGTCTTGTCGATGATGTGCTGGGAACGCTGGGCGATCTCCTTGAGCTCGGGCTTGTCCTCCCACAGGGGATGTCGGGCGGCGATGCGGGTCACCTTGCGGATAACGTGGCTCACGTATTTTTCCGTAGTCTTCGTGAGGAATAGTTTGACCGCCGGGACGGAAACATGGTATTCGGCGCTCTGATCCATCTCCAGAAGGTACTCCCGGTGGATGCTGTAGAAGAGGTTGGGCATGATCACTTCCAGGCCGTTCTGCTCCAGGTAATCCTCGATGTAGTTGTTGGAGCCGGGATGGAAGTTCAGCAGGAACTCGCCGATCATGAAAACCCGGGGCTTTCGGGCGCTGCGGTCGTAATCCATCTCCATCAGGCGGGTCACGCCCTTCTCGTAAGCCTTGATCGCTGTGGGCAGAGACCTGTCGAAGCCGTCGCACATGGCCAGTACGGTCTCCTCGAAGATACGGTTCGTCTCTCCCGGAACCTTCTCGTAGGGACGGATTTTACGCCTCAGGTCTTCCAGGGCGTCGTTCATGCAGAGTCCCCAGAGCATTCTCAGCTCAAAGAGGGGATTCAGGGAGAAGCCGGGGTGGAGATTCTTGTAGTCCGTATCCAGAGTGGTGAGCAGAGTATTGCCGTACCCCGCATCGTCCAGGGCCTGACGGGCCATCATGGCGTAATGGGCCAGACGGCAGTCACACTGGTCCTTTGCCAGGATCAGAACGCAGTCTTCCGGATCGTACTCCTCCGACTCCAGCAGGGCCAGAAACTCTCCGATATTGATCTGGGCGGGGAAGCACATGTCGTTGTGGACATACTTCTTTCCCAGAGCGATGGCCCGTTCACCCGCCAGGGGAAGGGGCTTCACGTTGTAGCCCTGTCCGCGGATGGCGGCGGTTCCCACCTGGGCGAAGGCCCAGGAGACGTTGGGGACGAAAATGGTCTTTTTCCGGTCCTTCTTCTCGTAGGGCTTGTCGTAGGGCTTCACTTCCTGAATTTCCTGGACCACACCGGTCTCCCGGCGGGTCCGTACCGTCTCTATAAAGGATTTCACCCGAATGTTCAGGGGGCCGGTGACGTCGCTCTCGTCCATTTTCAACGAGAGGGGGCTCTTGCCGGCGGCCTGGGAGAGGATACGGTTCAGCTCATCGGTGATGACCGCATCGTGGCCGCATCCGAAGCTGACGATCTGCACGTACTCCAGACGGGGATCGTTAATCACCTTCTGGGCGGCGGCGAACATTCTCACATGGTAGTTCACCGTCAGCTCCGCCCGGACCGAATCGAGCCTTGTCTCATGGAGACCGGGCAGGGCGTCCAGGGGCAGGACGGGAATGTTATCCCGGGTAAAGTAGTCGGAGAGGTTGTGGTTGATCAGGGGATCGGAGTGGTAGGGACGGCCCGCCATGACTATGGCGAACTCCCCTTCCCCGAGGGAATCGAGGAGCTTCTGCCCCTCCTCTTCCAGAATCCGGTGGAACTCGGCGAGGGCCCGGTCCCCCTGATCGATGGCGTCCCGGACGGTCTCCTCGGGCAGGCCGAAGGTACCGTTGAAGAAGGCCACGATGGAGTCGATGCGGGCCTTTTTATCCACCCAGTGAAAGACGGGCGTATCAAAGGGAATACCGTGCTTCTCCTCCGGCTCCTGGCTGGCCTGGAGCACCATGGGGTACCCCTTGAGAACGGCGCAGGCGTGCTGGCTGGTGGGCACATATTTGTTTTCCGGCACCATGCGGTTCATAATGGGCATGAAGATGCGGTCCACCTTCTTTTCGATCAGATCGTTCAGATGGCCGTGGGACAGCTTGGCGGGAAAACAGACCGTATCGGAGGGAACCGATGAAAGGCCGTCCTCGAACATCTTCCGGGTTGAACGGGCCGAGAGCTGCACATTGAAACCCAGGGCCGTGAATATGGTATTCCAGAAGGGGTAGCTTTCCCAGAAGTCGAGGCTCCGGGGAAAACCGATGGTAATATCCTTCTTGGGGGAAATGACCTGTACGGGGTAATCTTTCAGGAGGTAGCCCTCCCGCGCCTTGAAGAGGTCACGGTTCTGCTTCTTGTCCTTATTCAGTTCCTTCAGCTTCTTCCGGGTTTCCTCGTCCTTCACATCACCCAGTATCTCTCCTCTCTCGCAGCGGTTGCCGGTGATATGGCTCTCCCCGTTGGAGAAAAGGATACGGGTTCTGTTGCAGTTGTTGGAACAGAAGGGGCAGACAAGACCGGTCTCCCGTTCATAGGAGAAGTTTTCCAGCTCATTCCAGTCAAGAAAGCGGCTCTCTCCGGTCAGGGAGGATTTTCTCTTCGTCAGCAGGGCGATGCCGATGGCACCCATCTCTCCCGGATAGGGAGCACGGACAACTTCCCGGTCGGTAAATCTCTCCAGAGCCCGCAGAACGGCGTCGTTGCGGAAGGTCCCCCCCTGTACGACGATCCGGTCTCCCAGGGATTTCATGTTGGAGAGGCGGATGACCTTGGTGAAGACGTTCTCCACGATGGAGTTGCAGAGCCCGGCCATGATATCCGACGGGGTCTTTCCGTTTTTCTGTTCGGTGATGATGGAGGAGTTCATGAAAACCGTACAGCGCGATCCCAGGACCGAAGGGCTTTTCGATTGGAACGCCATGGAGGCGATCTCCCCCACGGGAATGTTCAGGGAATCGGCGAAGTTTTCCAGGAAGGATCCGCATCCGGCGGAACAGGCCTCGTTCAGGGTGATTCCCGTGACGATCCCCTCTCCCAGGAAAATAGCTTTCATGTCCTGCCCGCCTATGTCCAGGATGAAGGAGGCGCCGGGGGCATATTTCAGAGCCGCTTCGGTATGGGCGACGGTCTCCACCGAGTGGTAGTCCCCCCGGAAGGCCTTATTGAAAAGCAGTTCCCCGTAGCCGGTGGTACCCATGCCTTTGATGTTCAGGGTAATACCCAGAGAGTCGGCTTTTTTCTTCAGGTCGAGCAGGGCGTTTTTCACGACGATAAGCGGTTCGCCGTGGTTCTTTCCGTAGTAGGAGTAAACCAGCTCTTCACGGTCATCGAGCAGTACAAATTTACTGGTGGTCGATCCGGCGTCGATTCCCAGCCAGACATCCAGGGTCTTTCCCGCGTAATCCTCGAACCGGGGAACGGGGGGCAGTTTGTGCCTCTCGGCAAAGGCTTCCTCTTCTTCCCTGCCGGAAAAATAGGCCTCGGCCAGCTCGCTCCCGATTCCCTTGTCCGGATGGGTGAAAGCCGTATGGTCAAGAAAATCCTTCAGATCCACATCGGGGGCATCGGCGAACATGGCGGGAATCCCCAGGGCGGCGCCGTAGGCGATCATGACCTGGGGATTGTCGGGGATAATCACCTGATCGGCCCGCAGATTGAGTCTTTCGGCGAACACCTTTACCAGCCGGGGGTTAAAGTGGAGAGGTCCTCCCTCAAAAATAACCGGAGGATGGATTTCCAATCCCTGGGCCAGTCCTCCTATGGTCTGCTTGGCAATGGCGTGGTAACAGGAGAGGGCCAGATCCTCCTTGCCGATACCCGCGTTCAGAAGGGGCTGGATATCGGTCTTGGCAAAAACACCGCACCGGCCGGATATGTCGTAGACCGTATTTCCCGCTTCGGCATATTGGTTCAGCTCTTCGATGGGAAGCTTCAGGATGCCGGCGACTTCGTCCAGGAAGGCTCCCGTTCCGCCGGCGCAGCTGCCGTTCATTCTCATGTCCGAGGCGATCAGCTGGCCGCTCTTCTCATCCTTGTGGAAGAAAGTGACCTTGGCGTCCTGACCGCCCAGTTCCACGGCGACCCGGGTGTCGGGATAAAACTCGCGCACCGCCAGGGAATTGGCCACCACTTCCTGAATATAGGACGCGCCTAGCTCACCGGCCAGCTCCCGGGAACCGGAACCGCAGAAAACGGGAATCACCCTTATGGCGGGGAATTTTTCCAGAATATCCTGCAGAAGACCGTGGGCGGCCTCTCTCTGCTCGGCGCCGTGGCGGCGGTAATCGTGATAAATCAGCTCTTTTTTACTGTCCACCAGAGCCGCTTTGACCGTGGTGGATCCGATATCTATACCTAACCAGTAGGGACAATTCTCAATTTTACTAGTACTCATCGGGATTATATTAAAACTTTTTGCCCCTTTATTCCATAGTATGAAAAAAAGATGCCCCTATCTTTGCATTTCTCCTTTTTTTATATGTAAAATATAAATTAAGACATGGAAAACAAAAAAAGCCTTCTGGGAACGGTCTGGCTGATAACGTCCATCTTTTTTTTCCTCCTCGCCGCCCTTATTTTTCTTTCGGAAATAAGCTTCCATAAAAGAAATTTCCAGGAGAATATTGTAAAAGCCGAAGAATCCTATTACCGGGAACAAAGAGAGAATCTGAAGAACGAGGTCAACCGCATTCTATTACGGGTGGAGTTTCAGAAATCCGCGGTGAGCCGTCTGACTAAGGAGCAAGTGAAGTCAAGATCCCTGGAAGGTTACGGGCTGACCCTGGACCTTTACGAAAAGGGAAACCACTGCTTCTCACAGGAGGATTTACAGAGGGAAATCCTTACCTCCCTCCGGGGGTTGAGCTATTTTGACGGGGCGGGCTATTACTTTGTCATAGGGACCGACGGAATCATTCTCATGAACAAGAGTGCACCGGAGAAGGAAAACCGGGCCGTCTCCTCCCTGGAAGACAGGGAGAGGGAGGTGCTGCAAGGGCTGCTTTCCCACGCCCGGCAGAACGGATCGGACTATTATTCCTACGAATGGTACGAACCGGATAATCCCGAAATATGGCTGAAAAAACTGGTATACTACAAAGTCTTCGAGCCCTATGGCTGGATAATCGGCACCGGACTTTTTGAAGAAGACATATCAAGAAGCCTTCAGAAGGGCCTCCTCAATTCCATCGACTACGTTTTTTCCGATAAACCTGACCATATTTTTATCGGGGATACGAAGGGCAATATGCTTCTCGGCTCCCACAGGGGGGTAAATTATCTGGAAAGCGGGGACAGGGATAAGATAAAGCTCTACGAAGATATTCTCGCCACCGCACAAGAGGGGGGTTTTCTTGAATACCAGATACCCCACAGCCTGAATGATAACGGAAGAAGGCTCAGCTATATAGGAAAAGTAGAAGGCTGGAACTGGTTTATCGGCACCGTCATCTCCACCAATGAACTGGAAAGGGAGATCAACCTCATCAGTATGGATTCCCAAAGAGAGCTCAGACGGGAACTGGCCCATCTGAGCCTGATTGTCCTGATTCTTTTTGTAATTCTTATTCTCTTCTTCACCATCATTAAGAAATTTTTCAATCAGGATCTGTATTACTTCTCCCGTTTTTTCAAGCAGGCCTCAACAGAAAACATTCCCATTCAGAAGGAAAAGATCCGGTTCCGGGAGTTTTACGATCTGAGCGATTACGCCAACAAGATGGTTGAAGAAAAAAAACGGGGAGACAGGGAAAAACAGAGGCGGAGAAATCTGGAATCACTGAGTTTCCTGGCAGCAGGAATCGCCCACGATTTCAATAACGCTCTCATGGGAATATTCGGGAATGTGGAACTGGCCCAGCGCTGCGTCGAAACGGAGGAAGATCCCCTTCCTTTCCTGGATAGAGCTCTGGAAGCCATGGAGTACACCCGCAGAATCACCGCCCGGCTCCTGACATTCGCCGAAGGGGGCCACCCCTCCTTCCGGAAGATTTCCCTGAAGAGTTTGATTGATACAACCGTGGAACAGTGGATGGAAGAGGAGTCCCGCCCGCCGGTGATAAGGGAAATCCCCGAAGGGACGACGATCCAGGGAGATGCCAATCAGCTGAATCTCGCCTTCTCCTTTCTCCTCGCCAACGCCTTTGAAGCGGCGGAACCCCGGAGCGCCATAACCATTCATGCAGAAAAAATGATTCTTACCCGGGCCTTCCCTCCCCGCCTGTCAGGCCATTACGTGCGGATAGATATCATTGACCGGGGAGAAGGAATGGACGAGGAAACCCTGGAAAAAGTATTCGATCCCTACTTTTCCACGAAGCGGACAGGACGGGGCCTCGGCATCCCCACCGTCTTCAGCATCATCAAGCACCACAGGGGCTATACGGATATCCGTTCTGAAACGGGTAAGGGAACCACCGTCTCCCTCTATATTCCCGAGGGAGAAGACAGTTAAAGAAGCTGATTGAGCCTGTCCCGGATAAACTCCGATTTTTCCTTCAGGCCGATTTTCCCCGTCTCCAGCATCAGGGCGTCGGGTCTCGCCGGATTCAGCTTGACCGATCCTCCCGCCGAGCCTATCAGGTTCATAAGCTTGTCCACGGATATCTTCGCCACCCGGCTGAACGTGACCGTGGCGATGCCCTTCCTCTCCTTCAACGAGGAAATCCACAGGCGGCGGCAGATAATGCGGATCTCCGAAAGGGAAAGGAGGCTCTGCAGCTCGTCGGGCATGGGACCGAAACGGTCGAACAATTCGGCGGTAAAAGATTCCAGCTCCTCTTCGCTTGAGACGGCGGCGATCTTCTTGTACACTTCCATCTTTTCCGAGGGATCGGTAATGTAGGAATCGGGAACGAAGCCGGAATAGTCCAGCTCCAGGTAGACCTCCGGCGGCTGTTCTTCGTGCTCCTCCCGCTTCTGCCTCGCCTCGATGGCTTCCGACAGCAGGCGTATGTACATATCGAAACCGACGGCCAGGATCTCTCCGGACTGCTCGCTTCCCAGAAGATTTCCGGCTCCCCGCACTTCCAGGTCCTTCATGGCGATCTTGAATCCCGAGCCCAGTTCGGTGAAGTCGGAGATGATCTTCAGTCTCTTCATGGCCAGTTCGGTCATGGGCTTGTCCTTGGGGTAGAGCATATAGGCGTAGGCAAGACGGCCGGATCGTCCGACCCGTCCCCTCAGCTGGTAGAGCTGGCTGATGCCGTACATATCGGCCCGGTCGATGATAATCGTATTCACGTTGGGAATGTCGATGCCGTTCTCCACGATGGTGGTGGAGACGAGCACCTGGAACGCCCCGTGGATGAACCGGTGCATGATGTCTTCCAGAGTCCGGGGCGTCATCTGCCCGTGGGCCATCTCGATCATGACCTCGGGAATCAGCTCCTGCAGAAAAAGGGTCGTCTGCTCCAGGCTCTCCACCCGATTGTGCAGAAAGAAGACCTGCCCTCCCCTCTCCACCTCGCGGCGGATGGCCCGGGCGACCAGATCGGGCTGGAACTCCTGGATAAAGGTCTCCACCGGCTTGCGGTTTGTCGGCGGCGTTTCCAGGAGGGAGAGATCGCGGATCTTCACCAGCGACATATGAAGCGTCCGGGGGATGGGCGTGGCCGACAGGGTCAGACAGTCGATATCCTGCTTGACCTCCTTGAGCCTCTCCTTGTGCTTGACCCCGAAGCGCTGCTCCTCGTCTATAATGAGCAGGCCCAGCTGCTTGAACTTGATATCCTTGGAAAGGGCCCGATGCGTCCCGATGAGAAGATCGATCTCCCCCTTGGCCAGCCCCTCGAGGAGGATCTTCTGCTCCGCCTTGGGAACGAGGCGGGAGATCATGGCGATTTTTATGGGAAAGCGTTTGAACCGCTCGGTAAAGTTCTCGTAATGCTGCTCGCAGAGAATCGTGGTCGGACAGACCAGACAGCACTGGCGGCCCCCGATGACCGATTTGAAGGCGGCCCGCATGGCCACTTCGGTCTTTCCGAAACCCACGTCCCCGCAGAGCAGCCTGTCCATGGGGCGGGGCCTCTCCATATCCCCCTTGATGGCCTCCACGGCCCTGAGCTGATCGGGGGTCTCCTCATAGGGGAAGGCCGCTTCGAACTCCACCTGGAAGTCGTTATCCGCAGGGAAGGCGTAGCCCGAGGACTCCTGGCGGTAGGCGTAGAGCTGAATCAGCCGGTCGGCGATATCCTCGACTTTCCTCTTGACATTATTCCGCTTCTTTTCCCAGACCGAACCGCCTATCTTGTCGAGCCGGGGACTGGCCCCCTTGCTGCCGATATACCTCTGGACCAGGTTAACCTGCTCGATGGGTATGAAAACGGTCTCCTCCCCCTGATATTCCAGGGAGATGTAATCCCTCTCGTTTCCCGCCGCCTTGATGCGCTTAATCCCCAGAAAGCGCCCGATACCGTAGTTGACATGGACCACGTAGTCACCCGGGTTCAGGTCGACGAAGGAATCGATAACCTGACTCTTTACCGTCTTGACGGACCGGGCGATGCGCTTTTTCCGTCCGAAGATTTCATTCTCCTGGATACAGACCAGCTTCTCCTCGGGGAGGGAAAATCCGGAGGAGATCGATTCGGAAACGATTTTAACAGGGAATTCCTTGAGAATAAAGGAGATACGGTCTGCCTGAGATTCCGATTCGGCGAAGATGTAGATCTGAAATCCCCCCTCGACCAGGGTGGTGAGCTCTTCCTTGAAAAAGTTCATATTCCCGAAAAAGGACCGTCCCGCGGTAACCTGGAACTGAATCAGTTCCTCCCGGGAGAGCTCTTCCGGCATGAGGGAGTGGAGCAGCAGGGTCCGCGCCGGGGGATTTTCCACCAGAGCGAGGGGATCGGCCATAATCCGGTCGGGAGAAGGATAATTCAATCCCTCCGAACGGGCCCTTTTATAGAGTTCCCCGTACTCCTGATTCAGACCCTGGGCACTGTTCTTCAGCAGCTCCGGATTGATATAATAGACCGCCGATTTCTCTCCGAGATAGTCAAAAATCGTATAATTTTTTTCAAAACAGAGCGGATAGAAAAGTTCCTCCCCCCTTATTTCTCCCGAAGTGCGCAGTTCTGTGAGAAACTCCTCTCCGTCAAAACCGATCTCCCCCATTTTCTTTTCCAGCCGGCCTATCAGCTCCTCCTCCCAGAGGACTTCCCGGGCGGGATAGATAGTGGCGCTCTCCCTTTTTCCCACGGAACTCTGATTAAGAGGATCGAACAGACGGATTTCCTCTACTTCATCAAAATCGATGACGATACGGAGGGCCGCGCTCCTTCCGGGGGAATACACATCAAGCACCTCACCGCGCAGGGCGAATTCTCCGGCCACACTGACCCGGGGCACCCTCAGATACCCCCAGCGGCTCAGCTCGGCGGCTATCTCCTCGGGATCTATAGACTGGCCTGTCTTTATATTCAGGGTCCGGCTCAGAAGGTACTCGGGAGGGGGAAGCAGACTGGCGGCGGCCCTCAGAGAGGCCACGACAATCGATTTTCTTCCCGTACGGCACTCAGCCAGAGCCAGAACGCGGCGGCCGAATACGGCTGCCTGGGGGGAGACGCCCCGGTAAAGCATGGTTCCCCAGGAGGGGAAGTGGTACACATCTTCCTTATAAAGGGACAAATCCCTGACCATCTCCTCCGCTTCCTGATCGGTGGATGTCAGGACAAGGGAAAAATCCCGGGCGAAAGGACTGAGCGTCGCGGCAAGACCTGCGGAGAATGGTCCCTGCGATCCGGTGATATGGATGGGAAAAGAACCGGAGCAGAAGAGATTCTCCAGCTTCTTGTATTCGAAATTGCCTTTTATCCTTTTATTAAGTTCATTAAGAAATAAACTAATCATGAAAACCTGCCGATAGAAATTGTAGAAGACTGATACACAGAGGTATGCAATGAGAAAGAGGCGGGCCCTGACTCTTTTATTAACATTAATGACATTTTCCCTTTTTGGCAATAACGAAGTGGAGATGAACATTCGATTTTTTGACAAGAACCTCTACTTTCCCGATAGCGATATTCTTATCAAAGTCGAACTGAAAAACGAATCATCCGCACCCTACTCCTTCAAGATAGCCGATATCAAGGAGTATAACCTGCGTTTTTCCCTGAGGGATATGAAGAACCGGACTCTGCCCCTGGCCGAGGAGTACACCGACTATTTCGTTTCTTCCAACCCCTATTTCTACCGCCAGGTGAACCTGGAACCGGGTGAGGAATTCGCCTTCGTGGTTAATCTGAGCGATTACATTGAGATTTCCGACGCGGGCCTCTACCTGATAGAGGCGAATTTCTATCCCGAACTCAACAACATGATCGCCCCTTCCCCCCAGCATCTGGTTTCTAACAGGCTCTCCCTCTCGGTCAGGCCCTCCTACCGCAGGGACGATCCCCAGCTCATCATCGATGATGAAACGGGCGTTATCCTCAAGGCGGAACAGCTGCCCCCCGACAGGGTCACCGAATACATGCTTTCCGCCCGGCAGAAGGACGAATGGGAAAAATTCTTTCTTTACATGGACATGGAATCCCTCCTGCTGAATAATCCCGTCAACGCCCGCGAGTACCAGCGGGTCACCGAAGAGGAGCGTTTCGCCCTCCTGGAATCCTATAAGGCCGATTTGAAAGAGGGAAATATTACCGAGCAGCAGACATTCGTGGACAAGCCTTTCAATTTCCAGGTGCTGCGTACCTCCTACACCCCGGACAAGGCGGAAGTCATGGTCAGGGAGTATTTCTCCTTCGAAAATTACGATTTCCAGGTGGTCAGAGACTATACCTACTACCTGAAGAGAACCGACGAGATATGGCGCATATACGATTATGCGGTAACCAATATACGGACCGAATAGAGGTGGTTAAATGAAACTTTTACTGGTAGCCAGCGACGACAAAATAAAGGATTATCTTATCGGATATTGCGATATTCACGGCGGCAGCGTCATCCATTATAAAACGCCCCTGAAGTCAATGGACAATTTTGATGAAATCGAACCGGATCTGGTGCTTTTCAGCGGGGTGGACTTTCCCCGTCACTGGAAGCTTGCCGCCCAGTCCCTCCGGGAAAAATGGAACCGCAAAAGGGTCCTCTTCGTCCTTCTCACAGAAAAGGACTTCCCTTCGGAAGAAGCGGATAAGGCCGCCTACCTCGGAGTAAACGCCCTCATAGCGTCGGAAGAACTGGTTCGGGGAAATTATAAACGCCTGGAATCTCTGGTCAGCCGCTACCGCCTCTCCCCCGAAAGAAGCGACGGCCCCGTATTCCATACCCTCAAAGTTCCCCGTCCTCTCATTTTCATGAATCCCTCGAACCTTCAGTTCATAGCGGGGAAGGTGGAAAGGGAGCTGATGAACCGGCTGCTGTTCTACCCTGCCGAACCGGCCGCCGTGGGAGCCCTTGAACCGGGAACGCTTCTTCGCAACTGCTCCATGGAGAGGGAGGACGGTATAGAGACCTTCGATGCGGAAATCAAAAAAACGGGAGAGTGCCTGGAACTGGAAATTCTCCAGGCAAAAGAGATGAAAGGTATTGCCTGATCGGTCGGTTTATATTATCATATCATTATATGTTAATGTTTACTAAGCCGATCATGCTCCTCCCCGGGAGACTGATTCCGGTTTCAGGAGGATAAAATGTCAGAAAGACTGAATTACACCTTTACCAGCGAGAGCGTGGGCGAAGGTCATCCCGATAAGGTTTGCGACCTGATCTCAGACGCCATTCTCGATGCCGCTCTTACCCAGGATAAAAATACCCGTTCGGGCTGCGAATGCTTCGCCTCGACCGGAATGATCCTGGTAGGCGGCGAAATCACCACGAAATCCTACGTGGATATCATAAAAGTTGCCCGGGATACCCTGGAAGAGATAGGATATAACGATCCCATGTACGGTATCGACTGTTACTCCTGTTCCGTCATGTCCGTGATCAATCCCCAGTCCCCCGACATATCCCAGGGCGTTACCGAGGGACTCGGCCTCCACAAGGAACAGGGAGCCGGGGACCAGGGAATGATGTTCGGCTACGCCTGCAAGGAAACCCCCGAGCTGATGCCCGCCCCCATCCAGTACTCCCATAAAATCATGAGGAAGGCCGCGGAAGTAAGAAAAGGCAAAGTTCTGGATTTCCTCCGCCCCGACGGGAAGTGCCAGGTAACCGTGGATTACCGTGACGGCAAACCTTCCCATATCTCGACTGTCGTTCTCTCCCATCAGCATGACGACGGCGTTCCCTACGACCGGATCAGGGAGGGTATGATCGAGGAGATTATCAAAAAGGCCCTGCCCGCCGAACTCCTCTCCTCCGATACGATTTACCACATCAATCCCACGGGTCGTTTCGTCGTGGGCGGCCCCCAGGGCGATGCGGGTCTTACGGGAAGAAAAATTATCGTGGATACCTACGGCGGTGCCGCAGCCCACGGCGGCGGCGCATTCTCCGGTAAGGATCCCTCCAAAGTGGACCGTTCCGCCGCCTATATGGCACGCTACATTGCCAAGAACATTGTCGCCGCCGATCTGGCCGATAAGTGTGAAGTGGAACTGGCCTATGCCATCGGTGTCGCCGAACCGGTTTCTGTCTATGTAAATACCTACGGCACGGGCAAAACCGACGGCGCCGCCCTTGAGAAAGCCGTAAGGGAAGTGTTCAGCCTTACCCCCAAGGGAATCATAACCACCCTCGACCTTCTCAGGCCTATCTATAAGGAAACGGCCGCCTACGGACACTTCGGCAGGGAACAGTTCCCCTGGGAGAAAACTGATAAAGCGGAGGCTTTGAAAAAAGTCCTCTAAAGAGCTATAATAGCTGAATGGATGAAACGAAAAGATCACTCATTCTTCTGGTAGATGACAGCACGGAAAATCTTGACTTTCTGAACGGGGCCCTGCAGTATGACTATGACGTCATCATAGCCCGTGACGGGGGTCAGGCTCTCCGTGTCGTCAGCCGCAGAATACCCGATCTTATCTTACTTGACATTGTGATGCCCCAGATGGACGGCTATGAAGTCTGTTCGGAACTGAAAAGCCGTCCCGAAACCATGAATATACCGGTTATTTTCCTTACGGGCCTGGCCAATCAACTCGATAAGAGCCGCGGATTCAACCTGGGCGCGGCCGATTATATCACCAAACCTTTCAATATCGTTGAAGTGAAAGCCCGGGTGAAAAATCAGCTTCTGATAAATAAGGCCCGCCATCTTCTGGAACAGCAGAACAAGCAGCTGGAATCGGAAGTGACCAAGCGCACCCTCCTTCTCGATGAAGCCCGGGTAAACCTGGAAGCCACGGAGGATAAGTTCCGGACTCTCTTCCGAAGAAGCGTCAACGCCATAGCCTTCTGCAATCCCCTTTTTGACGAGAAGGGGAAACTTGTGGATTTCATTTACCAGGACGTCAATTCCAATTTTGAGATCATAGCTTCCCGCAGCAGATCCTCACTCGTGGGGAAGAGGGAATCGGAAGTTTTCGATTATGTTGATCCCCTCTGGCTTGAAACTCTTCGGGAAGCGGTTACGGAAAATGTGGACAGCCTTTTCGAGCTTTATCACAGCGGCATGGACAAATACATCTTCGGCTCCTCCTTCAACATCACCCACGACGGCCATACCTTCGCCATCGTGCTTAACGACATCACCGAACGTACCAGATACCAGAACCAGCTGATGCAGGCGAAAGATCAGGCAGAAGAGAGCGACAGGCTCAAATCGGCATTCCTGACCAATATTTCCCACGAAATACGCACCCCCCTGAACGGGATCATCGGCTTTTCCCAGCTTATGAAGCAGGAGAATATCACCTACGCCACAAAGGAGCACTATATCAAAATCATCGAGAAGTGCTCCCGTAATCTGATTTCGGTAATAGACGAAATTATCGAGTTCTCCCATATCGAGAGCAGCAGCAACACCCTGGACTATACCCGGATCAACCTGAACCGTTTCATGGAAAACCGGCTGGCCGCCATTACCGAGGAGCGTGACAGAACCGGGAAGGGAGATGTGGAGATTCTTTCACAGTTTGCCTATGAAGACGGCAAGGATATTTTCGTGACCGACAGGGACAGGCTCAAGCGCATTATCGACAGCATACTCTCCAACGCCCTCAAATATACCGACCGGGGTTTTATCAAGGCCGGCTACCGCATCAACAAAAAGAAAAACACCCTGACAATCTATATCAGGGATACGGGACGGGGCATCAGCCCCCAGAAAAAGCAGATTATCTTTAAAAGCTTCCGTCAGGTGGAGGAAGGCTACTCCCGTGAATACGGCGGAATCGGCCTGGGGCTGGCCATAAGCAAGAAGGTGACCGGGCAGCTGGGGGGCGACATAACCGTGAACTCCCGCCTGGGGAAGGGTTCCACCTTTTCTGTTGTCCTTCCCTACCGCACGGGCCTGGAGGATGAGGAGAAGAGACCCTATACCCGGCTGACCGAGAACAGCGATATCCTCAGAAACAGGCTGGGCCTCATCGTGGACAAAAACAAATTCTCCAGCGAGACCCTGGGCAGACTGCTCAAGCTCAAGGAGATGAACTGGATGATCGCCTCCGACCTGGAGGATACCCGGACGATCTGCCGGAACAATCCCGAGATAGACGTGGTCCTCATAAACAGGGAGAATATAGAGGGGGATATCTCCGAAGTCCCCTCCATCATCCGCTCCTTCCACAAGAATATCACCTGTCTTCTTCTGGGAAAACCGCTGCTCCTTTCAGAAAAAGAGCAGTATCTTTCCTGGGGATTTAATGATATTATCACCCGTCCCATTGAACCGGAACAGCTTTACCGTTCCCTTATTGAAAACCTTAAGGACTAGAACATGCCGCAGAGTGAAGAAAGAAACAGCCGCATACAGCGCGCCTCCTGGGTAGGAATCGTAGGAAACGGCCTCCTCAGCTTACTGAAAATAAGTGTGGGACTGTTTTCCCGCTCCCTCGCTCTCGTGGGCGACGGCATTGACTCTTTCTCCGACATCGTAACGTCGGTGATCTCCCTCTTTGCGGCGAAGATCATGGACGAGCCGCCGGACCGGAAGCACCCCTGGGGTCACGGCAGGGCGGAGACCATAGCGACCCGTCTAATTGGCTTTGCCATGCTCACCGCCGGGTTCCAGCTGTTGCTGACCACTTTACGCCAGCTGGCCTCGAAAGAAGCGGCCCAGATACCCGGTAAAACGGCCCTGGTTGCCGCCCTCATTTCCATCGTTTTGAAAACTTTCCTGGCCCTTTACAAAGGCCGTCTGGGAAAGAAACTGGAAAGCACCCTTCTTATCGCCGACGCCCAGAACATGCGGAACGATGTGTTTCTCTCCCTGGGAGTTCTCTTCGGCATAACCCTGTGCTACATTACGGGAAATCCCCTCTTCGACAAGCTAATCGCCCTGGCCCTTTCCCTGTATATCATGGGATCGGCCCTCAAGATTTTCTGGGAATCCGGTTCGGAACTGATGGACGGCATGGAAGACCCGGAGACCTATAAAATACTCTTCGAGGCTGTAAAATCCGTTAAGGGTGCGTCCAATCCCCACCGCTGCCGTATCCGCAAAATCAACACCCTGTACGATATAGATCTCGATATTGAGGTTAGAGGGGATATTACCGTCATTGAGTCCCACCACATCGCCCATGAGGTTGAGGAAAATATCCGCCGACAGCTTCCCCGGATTTTTGATATTATGGTCCATGTAGAACCGGCAGGAACAAGCCGTGAGAATGAGCAGTTCGGTCTGTCGCCCCAGGGACTTGAAGAAAATTAGGATATTGGGGTTTACACTTCTCCGATAATCTGTTATCTTCTTGTCTGCTATATAGTATTAGATTGAGGTATTGTTATGTCCAGAAAATGTGATATTTGTGGAAAAGGGACAATTGCAGGAAACAGCGTTCCCCGTAAGGGTCTCCCTAAGAAGAAGGGCGGTGCCGGTCAGCATATAGGGGTTAAAAGCAAGAGAGTGTTCAAGCCCAATCTTGTTAAAATCAAAGCTATCGTCGATGGCAGCCCTAAGTCTATGAAGATTTGTACCCGTTGCCTTAAGTCTAACAAGGTTCAGAAAGCCTAGTTTAGATGACAAAGGAGAGCCCGTCATAGGCGGGCTTGATATGACCGGGAAGTTCGCTTTCCAGCGTATCGTGATCCACATCGTGACAGATGTGCGTTAACCAGGCCCTTTCAGGGCCTGTTTTTTTTATAACGTCGCAGGCTTCGTTTATGGTGAAATGGGTTTCGTGTGGTTCATAGCGCAGTCCCCCCAGAATCATGGCGCGGCACCCTTCCATTAGGGCGAGGCTCTCCCCGGGAATGCGGCTGCAGTCTGTTATATAGATAAAATCTCCGAAACGGTAACCGAAGATGGGAATAATGCCGTGAAATACAGGAATAGGTGTGACTTTCACTCCGAGGAGGCGGAAGGGCTCCCTGACGGGAACGGTTTTCAGCTTCGGTTTACCCCCGCCCCTCTGACGTGTTTCGCCGAAGATATAGGGGAAGCGGCTCTCGATCTCATCAAGAACGTCGGCCGGGCCGTAGAGGGGAAGATCCCTCTCCAGGGAAAAAGCCCTCAGATCGTCAATGCCGTGAAGATGATCGGCATGGGCATGGGTATAGAGAACGGCATCGACGGAACCGGTTCCCTCGCGGAGAAGCTGATAGCGGAGATCGGGAGACGTATCCACGAGAAGTCTGCCCTGAGCGGTTTCGACAAGGAGGGAAGAGCGCGTTCTTTTGTTCTTCCGGTCCTTCGAACGGCAGACGGGACAGGTACAGCCTAGAGCCGGAACACCGGAGGATGTACCTGAGCCAAGTACGGTAATTTTCATGAATTGATAGTACAACAGCTTGTAACTGAGTGTAAAGGAGCGTTAAGATAGAGCAATGAAAAAGACGGAATTGCTGGCCCCTGCGGGCAACCTGGCCTGCGCTTTGGCAGCCTACGATAACGGAGCGGATGCGGTTTATGCCGGTCTGGGCCGATTCAATGCCCGGGAAATGGGCGAAAATTTTGATTTTGACGATATGTCCCGCCTTTCGGCCCGGGCGAAACAGCTGGGCAGGAAATTTTATATAACCCTGAATACCCTCATTAAAGAGAGTGAAATGGAACAGGTGACGGAAAGCGCCGCCTCCCTGGTCGAACTGGAGCCGGATGCCTTTATCATTCAGGATACCGGTGTGGGCCGCATGCTCAGGACCTGCTTTCCCGGCGTCACCATCCACGGGTCAACCCAGATGGGGATCCATAACCTGCCGGGAGTGGAACTGGCCGAGGAAATGGGTATCAGCCGGGTGATTCTGGAACGTCAGGTCACTCTGGAAGAGCTTGAGAAAATCGTCAAGGGAAGCCCCCTGGAAATTGAGGTATTCATTCACGGAGCCCTCTGCTGCTCCCTCTCGGGAAGCTGTCTCTTTTCCAGCACCATGGGTGGCTGGAGCGGCAACAGGGGACGGTGCAAGCAGCCCTGCCGACGGCGTTACCACGGTTCTGTCGACGGCAAGAAGACCAGCGGCTTTTTCTTTTCCACCCAGGATTTATACTCCCTCGACTTGATTCCCCGCTACCGGGACATGGGAATTGCCTCTCTGAAGATAGAAGGGCGCCTCAAAAAGCCCGATTATGTGAAGAAAACCGTACAGGCCTACCGTATGATGCTTGATTCCTCGGAAGCGGACCAGGGAGAGAACCTCAAAAAGGCCAAGGCCATACTGGCCGGTTCCTACGGCCGTAAATGGTCCCACGGCTTCAGTACCGAAGAGGACCTCAAGACGGTGATTTCCCACAAAAGCATGGGGGTTTCCGGCCTTCTCGTGGGCGAGGTAAACCGGGTGGACAAGGATTCCGTAAAAGTCCGCTTTTCCCGGACAGTCCGCCTCGGAGACAGACTGCGCATACAGAACCGCTCCGGCGATGAGGGGCCTGCCTTTACGGTTACAAAGATGTTCATCGGCGGAAAATATGCCAAACAGAGCGAAAAGGGGCGGGAAGTATCCCTCCCCTGGGACAGAGAGGAAGACGCCACCTGCGGCATCGTTTACCGTATCGGCGAAAGCACCACTTATAACCGGGGGGAAAAACTCCCCCTCTTTCAGGCCCGCCGGAAAGCGGACGTGAAGATAACCCTCTCCTCCCATGAGATTTCCCTCTCCTCATCGAGGTTGAAAAAGGACCGCCGTTTCGTCAGGGAACTGAATCTGGAAGAAGCGGAAAACCGCCCTCTCACCGAAGAGGCACTGGCGGAGGCCTTCCGTGCCACCCGTTCAGATGAGTGGCAGGCCGGCCGCATCGATGTGGATCTGAAGGGAAAACTCTTTTTCCCCGCGGGTCAGCTTAAACAGATCAGACGGGATTTCTGGGAATGGATAGTGCCCCTTCTTGAAGAGGAGTCCGTTCCGGAAGATACGCGCTATTGGGAAAAGATACTGCGCGACAAGGCTCCCTCTCCTTACAAGGGGAACTCAGGGGAGGACCGGATTTACAGCCTGACAGGTTCACTTCCCCGCAATACGGTGGAAGTGAAAGGGATCTTTGACACGTACAGCAAAAAGAATGAACTGATTCTTCCCGATTTCTGCTCACAGCAGGATCTTCCCCGTCTGATAAAAGCCGTAGAGCGGGCCGTGGAAAAGGGAGTGAAAAAATTCCGCATAACCTCCCTCTACCAGCTGCGTCTTCTGGAAAAATACAAGGGCCTCGAGTTAACCGGCTCCTATCCCCTCCCCACCACCAACAGCTGGGCTGCCGTTGAATTAAGCCGCTTCGGCCTTAACCGCGTACAGGGATGGATAGAACTGGAGGAGAAATCCCTCAAGCAGTTTGTGAAAAGTTCTCCCCTTCCCGTGGAGATTTACCGCTCCGGCCGTCCCGCCCTGCTCTCCACAAGGGCGACCATACCGGCCCTGGGAGAGATTAATGACTCCCGGGGGAAAAGTTTCCGGGTTGAACAGGAGGGCGGTCTCTTCCGTGTCTACGGCTCCCAGGTAACGGCCTTCCCCGGACAGGCCGGTTGTTCGAGCTATTTTGACAATAGCCATACATCGGCAAAGGACATGGACAGAGAGACGGATAACCTTAACTGGGACAGGGATCTATTGTAATTTTTTATTCCAGATGGAATGCTCTATCCAGAAAGCGATAGAGCATATCCGTCAAATCCTGAAGATGCCGTACGGGCATGATATTTATTCCCAAGGCCGATTTGAGGTAGTAAAGAAGAAGGAAGAGGACAATAAGAAAAGGAAAAAGCAGAAATAAGGCCGATATGGTATTATTGACCTTCCGGATTTTATAACGCCGTTCCGCTTCAATTTTCTGTGTTTCCTGCCTTGTATCGCGGCCAATGAGAATAACAAAGTAATAACGGCGGAAAAAAAGGGGAATTGTGCCGCGGACATCAATCCTATGGGCTCTTTTCTCCTTGATCCGATGAGTGCGTCTCTCCCTTTCCATTTTTTCATATTATCCTAATTCTACGTGATATGGCAAGTTAGAAGTGAAAAAAAAGCGATCTTTTACCTCGTCTGACAAAAAAAAGACCGTAGACGTCTGAAAAGAACCGGGGTATAATCTTAACTGTGAATCAACAGGATTTTATTGAGATTGAAAGAAAGTTTCTTGTAACAGCCCCTCCTGCCGATTATCTTTCCCATAAATCGGTAAAAATTTCCCAGACCTACCTGAGTACTCCCGGGAACCCGCCTGTCCTGAGGGTGAGAAAATACGGGTCCCGCCACCTGCTGACCATTAAAAAGCGGGACAGGGAAAACCCTATGGTCTGCGGAGAAGTGGAGATTCCCATCGAGCAAAGCCACTACCAGGCCTTAAAAGCCATGGGCCAGGGGCACGAACTTGCCAAAACCCGTTATCTTATCCCCTTTGAGGACCTCACGATAGAACTGGATGTTTTCGAATCCGATTTAACCGGTCTCATTCTGGCCGAGGTGGAATTCTCCTCATCCAGCCAGGCCGATTCCTTCACACCTCCCCGCTGGTTCGGTACCGAAGTGACCGGAGATCTCCGCTATTCCAACAATTCCCTTTCCATCAACGGCCGTCCGGATAAGGAGGATTCTCCTTAACCCTTTACTCATAAAAAGTTTCTTGAAAGAGACGGAATTATACCTTATCATTAAAATTGACTTACCCGCGCAGCCCCCACTATTAAGGAAGTTAAACCATGAACAGTAAAATCCGTGATTTCATCCAGAGGTTTCACGAAGACCGCGAGAGTTATGAGAGAATTCAGGAAACCCTTTTATCCAATCTCGTCATGATAAGCGAAACCCCGGCACCGACCTTCAGGGAGCATACGAGGGCACGCTGTCTCGTGAATCGCTATATCAGCAACAATCTTCTGAACTGCAACGTGGACGAATTGGGAAATGCCCTGGGTGTCATTCCGGGAAAAAGCGACCGCCATATTCTGCTTGTGGCCCATCTGGACACCTTCTTTTCCGAAAAGGTAGATCATACCATAACCATCCTCCCCGATACGGTGAAAGGTCCGGGGGTCGCCGACGACAGCCTGGGTCTGGCGGCATTGGCCACCCTGCCCTACATCCTTGAGACCTACGGCATAGAACTGGAATCTAACATCATCCTCATGGGGTCATCGCGCAGTCTCGGCCGGGGGGATCTGGAAGGCCTCCGCTTTTTTCTTGATAACTTCAAGAAGCCCATTTCCGCCGGCGTCTGCCTGGAGGGAGTCAAGCTGGGAAGACTCAGCTACTCCTCTATCGGCATGCTCCGGGGAGAGATCAACTACCGGGTTCCCGAATCCTACGACTGGACCAAGTTCAACTCCGAGGGAGCCATTATCAATATGAACGATCTGATAAACCGGATTCTGGAGATACCCACCCCCAGCAAACCCAAGACCTCCATCGTCCTCGGCTCCATAGAAGCGGGGACCTCCTATAACACCATCCCCATACGGGCCAAACTGAAGTTCGAGATCCGTTCCGAATCGGATGAGCTGGTAACGGAAATCGCCCACAAGATAGACAGTCTGACCCAGGAGATGACCTCCCTTTCCGGAGCCCATGTGGAGTTCAAGAACCTGGCGAGAAGATCACCGGGCGGCACGGATTTTTCCCATCCCCTGAATAAAATCGGCAGGGAGATCCTCACCGACCTCAACATCAATACCCGCCTGACTCCCAGTACTTCCGAACTCTCCGCCTTCATTACGAAAAATATCCCCGCCGTCACCATAGGTCTGACCGACGGAGAAAACATGGGAGAGGAGGATGAGCTGATTCAGATACAGCCGCTGGAAAAGGGACTCACCCTCCTGGTCGGTCTGATTCTGGCGATTGACGGAGGTTATGCAAATGACAACTAACGAGTGGATACGGAAAAACACGTACCATCATTCCGATTTCGAGGATCTTCAGACCCTGGTCGATGAAAAAAAGAAAAGGGGTCTTACCATCTCCCTCTGCATCCCCACCCTTAATGAAGCCCGGACGATAGGAAAGGAAGTGGTTATCTTCAAGTCGGAGCTGATGAACCGTTTTCCCCTTATTGATGAATTCGCCGTTATCGATTCAGGCTCCGATGACAATACCCTGGAAATTGCCGCATCCTTTGGTGCCGATACCTATCTGGCGTCCGATATTCTCCCCGGGCTTGAGAGCAAGAAGGGGAAAGGAGAGAATCTCTGGAAGGCCATCTACCAGCTTAAAGGGGATATCATCGTCTATATCGATGCGGATATAAAAAATATCCATCCCCGCTTCGTCTACGGCCTTGTCGGCCCCCTGATCTACCGGGAGGAGGTCAAATACGTCAAGGCATTCTACGACCGCCCCCTGGCCTTCTCCGACGGGATCAGACCGTCCGGCGGAGGACGGGTCACAGAGATACTGACCCGGCCGCTTTTCAGTCTGTTTTTTCCCGAACTGGCCGCCATCATACAGCCCCTGTCGGGCGAATACGCCGTAAGGCGGGAGACCCTGGAAAAAATATCCTTTCCCATCGGCTACGGGGTGGAAACCAGCCATCTGCTGGATGTCTACCGGGAACTGGGCATGAGCGCCTTCGCCCAGACCGATCTGGACCAGCGCGTCCACAGAAACCAGGAAACACGGGCTCTGGGGAAGATGTCCTTCGGTATCCTACAGACCTTCCTGAACCGCATGAAAACCTACGGTATACTGAAGGATCTGCCGGAGATCAGCACCATGCTCAGACAGTTTCAGGTACGGGAGAATCAGTTTGAAATGGTGGAAAAAAACATAGTCGAGGATGAAAGGCCCCCCATGATAACCGTCCCGGAATACTTGAAAAAATTTCCCCGGGAAAAGGGAAAGAACAGGATTCCTCCGCCGGGGGAAAAAAAAGAGCCTTCCGGTGGAGATAAAAAGTAATTTTTCCGGTATAATGGGGACAATATGGAATCACCAGTAATTTTTAAGGATGTCGTATTTCAATGGGCGGAAGGGGAAACTCTTTTCACTTCCCTTTCTCTGGAACTCCCCCGGGGGATTACAGCCCTGACCGGTCAGAACGGTTCGGGAAAATCCACCCTCATGCTGCTGGCGGGAGGCCGGATTCTTCCCCAGTCGGGAGAAGTCATTCTGAACGGAAAAAGTACGGATAAGTATTTCGACGAGGAAGAGCGCAACCTTGCGGCGTCCTTCGTTTACCAGAATATGGAATTCGAAACGGAAGAAAAAGCCGGAACAATTCTCGAGCAGGTGGCTGAGGCGGGCAGCCTTGGAATTGACAGTTCCCGGGTTTACGATGAGATTAAGGCGGCCCTTGAGCTGGAGACCCTCCTGGGCAGACCCCTCCAGAACAACAGCAAAGGAGAAATGCAGCGTCTCATATGCGCCTTCGCCCTTCTCTACGGCTCTCCCATCATTTTTATGGATGAGCCCTTTTTCGCCATGGAGGAGAAACAGCGCGAAAAGGCCCTGGAATATATATCCCACTATATCCACAGAAGGGAGGCATCCCTCTTTATCTCTCTCCATGAAATGGAATTGTCCACAAAATACAGCGACAATACTCTTCTCTTCTACAAGGATGACAGAATGATGCTGGGAAAGACCGATGAAGTACTGACCAAGAAGCATATTGAAGAGGCCTATCAGCTTCCCATGGATCTTCTTCACAGCAAGCAGGTTCTCTACAGGGAAAATCTCGCCAAGCCTCAGACAGAACTGCCCGAAGGTCTGGGAAGGGTTAGAACGTTCGAATAGCCCTACCGGAGCTTGAAAAAATGCCTGTCCAGGTAGCGGATTCTTTCCACTGCCTTCTCATAGTAATCGGTCAGGAAAAATGTCTTTTCTATGTATTCGTAGGTATCGTAAGCCCGCTTCAGATCCTGGAAGCGGGTGTTTTTTTCCAGAGTGCGGGCCATCCGGTAGTAGTACTCGGCCAGGGATTCGTCATCAGAAGCGGCATCAACAAGGAATTCCAGCAGCTGCAGAGTCTCTTCCACCTTCTCCGGATCGTCCTCAATGACCTCCAGTCTCTCCGCAGCCTGTTCAACGGAAGGATCATCCGCTACCGGTGACGATGCCGGTTCCTCCATAATCGTGTTACTCAGGGCGGGAGCGGCATCGGAACCGTCGCTTTTCATTTCCTCCGCTCCGCCGGCCTCTTGGATGGTTACAAGAATCTCCCCCTTCTCCGTATCCCCCGTACTGTGGTCCTGCCTTTGAAAGATCAGATAGTAGACTCCCGGCCCGGGAAACTGAAAGGAAAAAAGAGTCTTGCCGTCCATCGTCGTTCTATCGACATACTCGACATCCGAGCCATCCCTCTCCTTCATAAAGAACCAGTCCGATCCGTCCAGAGTCATGAGCCCGGCTTCGCCGGCGGAAAAGGTTTCTTCCTTGATGACGGGGATATCCCTCTCTTCATGGGAGACGGAATTATCTGCCTCCTTTTTATCCTGTACGGTCGGGGAAGGATCAGCTGCTCCTGCCGGAGGATTGCCGGCGGGTTCACCCTTCACGGCCTCTACAGGCGGCACGGCAGGAATGGTTTCTTCCCTTTCCCGGGTTACTTCAGGTGTACTTGCGGAAGATTCTGCCGGGAGCCGGGCATCCCCTTCTTCCTTTGACGATAGGCCATCGGATTGGTCGTGAAATACAGGAAGGGGCAGCTCCTCTTCTGAGGGATCTTCTCCCCTCTCAGCAGGCAGGGGCAGGAAGAGGGAAAGTGCGAGGCCGGGATGGGGAAGTTCGGCCGTTTCTTCCGGTTCATCCTCTTCGGGAAGAAGAGGGGTATAATCGGGAAGATCGGGAAGATCGGGAAGATCGGGAAGATCGGGAAGAACAGGAAGAACCTCCACGGTCCGACAGGAGAAAAAGAGGGACAGGATAAGAAAAGGAACAGCCATTCCCGGGAGGGGGCGCATATTTCTCAAGGGACTCTTCCCAGCATCTCTTCCACGAGGGAATGATTATGCTCGCTGATCTCACCGATACCCGTGTCGGCAGGATCGACCCAATAACGCTCGATTTCTTCGGATGACCAGTTTCTCTGCGGTTCCCTCTGCAGATGGGGCTGAGTCTGCTTCAGATTCTCCTGCTCGGGAAAGATGAAATCACCTGCCGTCAGATCGTCCAGGGAACGGTCAAGGGAATGGACAAAGGAATTCTGCTGCTGAATTGTATCTTCGGCGATCTTTCTGTTCCTCATGGAAAAAAAGATAATGGAGACGGAGATGAGAAGAGTCAGCATAAGAAAACTAACCATCACCAGAAGAAAAGCCTTCATATTGATAAAATCGCCCGGATGAAAGGACCTGATCTTCTCCCTGATATTAGCCACCCATTTCCTCCTTCTCCAATCTCATGGCCACCAGCCGGGAGACTCCCGATTCCTGCATGGTGACACCTAGCAGAGTTTTGGCTCCGGTAACGGTCTTCTTGTTATGAGTGATAACGATGAACTGGGACCGGTCGGCAAAATCGATCAGAACGTTGACAAAGCGCTGAATATTGGCGTCATCCAGAGCGGCGTCAATCTCATCGAGAATACAGAACGGAGAGGGCCTGACCATATAGGTGGCGAAGAGCAGGGCCACTCCGGTCATGGATCTCTCCCCTCCCGAGAGCAGCGAGATGTTCTCCAGCTTTTTCCCCGGAGGCTGGGCATACATTTCAATACCCGATTCCAGCACGTTATCCGGGTCGAGAAGCTTGAATTCCGAACGGCCTCCCCCGAAAAGACGGCGGAAAATCACTTTGAAATTCTCCTCCACCTCTTTATAGGTCTTTATGAAAAGCTCTGCCGACTCCTTTCTGATCTCACCGGTAACCTGTATCAGGTTCTCCCGGGCCTTACGCAGATCGTCAAGCTGATTATTCAGAAAGTCATAACGCTCCTTGACCTCGGCGAACTCCTCGGGAGCCATCAAATTCACCTGCCCCAGCTGCTTCATTGCCATTTTCCGGGCGGATAGGTCCTCCCGAATTTCCCGGCTGTCCCGTGTTATTTGGGGAATGCGATCCTCAAACTCGGTCAGATCCCGGGAATTCCGGTCTCGAAAATCTGCGGAAAGAGTTTCGATCTCCTCGTCCACATGGGAGATTTCCAGCCTAATTTTTTCAATCTCCACATTGGCCTGATTGATTTTCTCCTGCTTATCCCGGAGGGATTTCTGTTTGCCCGTCAGCTCCTCGTTGCGGCTGTTAATCCCCGATTCCAGTTTGCTCAGGCTTTTCCGAAGAGCCTCCTTCTCCTTATCCAGAATAACTTTGGCTTCTTCTATCTTCCTGATTTCCCCGTCGAACTGGGAAATTCTTTTCTGATCCTCCGCCTGCTTCTCCTGATTCTGCCTGAGAAGATTCGCCTGCTCTTCCCTTTCCTTTTCCATGTTTTTCAGGGAATCCTCACAGGCGGTCACCTGGGTCGTCATCCGGGCCCGGGTGATTCTCAACTCTTCCATCCCCGCCTTGAACTCTTCGATTCTGCCGCTGTGCTGACGGTTTTCCTCGGCTCTCTGACGGTTTTTCTCCCTGTGCTCATTCAGCTCCTGGAGGGTTTTGTTCAGCTTTTCCTCAATCTCCTTCTTCCGGGTGATAATACCCTGGGGAGAAACGAGTTCCTTGATAAAATAGGGGAAATTCCCCTTATAGGAGTCGAGCAGATCCTCCAGCTGATCCAGCTTGATCTGACTGTCCTGCAGAAACAGGAGAGTGCTTTTCAGAAGATTGGCGCTCTCCTCCCCTTCCAGGCTGGCGAAATCCTTGAGAATGGCCGTTTTTCCGTCAATCTGAATACGGAACGCAGCGACCCATTCGCTGAGCTTCTCCTCCTGCTCTTCCTTCCTCTTGAGGGAAAATCCCGACTCTTTCAGCCCCTTGTCCAGCTCGGACACAATGGAGTCGGTCAGACGGCGGATCTCCTCCTCCAGACGGTTTCGCTCTTTTTCGCCCTCCTCCTGCGCTTTTTCACTCAGGGAGATGGCTTCATTATTCTTTTTGATCGTCTCTTCGGAACGACCGATTTTCTTGCCCAGCTGGAGAATATTGTTCTCTATCTCACCGATCCTGTCCTGGTAATTCTGCTTCTCTTTCTGCTTATCCTCGACGGCCTGTATAATCTGGCGGATTTTCTCGTTAAGCCCCTTCTCCTGAAGCTTCGTTTCCTCCAGGGCTGATTCAGCCTCACCCTTGCGTTCCTTGATCAGGCGGATCTCGTTATTCCGGTTATCCTTCTCCAGATCGATTCCGTAAAGCCTCTTCTGACTCTCGATAAGCTCGCTTTCCATGGAGTCGACCTGTCCGGCGCTCTCCTTGAGAAGACGGACGAGCTCTTCCTCCTCCTCCTTGAGCTTATTGAACTTCTTCTCCGTATCGGTAAGACCGGATTTCCGCTTTTCCCGAAACTCCAGGTACTTCTTCAGCTGAAGAAGTTTCAGGTCCAGATCCAGATCAAAGATCTTCTCCTTCAGCTCCCGGTAAACCATGGTCTTCTCGGTCTGTTTTTTCAGGGAATCATAATTTCTCTTTACCTCGTGGAGAATATTCTCGACCTGCTGCATATTCTCTTCGGTCTTATTGAGTTTTCTCTCCGCTTCGGTTCCCTTTATCTTGAATTTGGTAATTCCCGCCGCTTCTTCGAAAATGTAGCGCCTCTCCTCGGGTTTGCTGGAAAGAATCTGATCGATCCGGCCCTGCTCCATAATGGAATAGGCCGATTTCCCCACACCCGTATCGAGAAAAAGTTCCCTCAGCTCCTTAAGGCGCACGGGCGTATTGTTTATCAGGTATTCGCTCTCCCCGGATCGGTAAAGACGCCGTTTGATAGCCACTTCGGGGACATCCAGCTCCAGAAGATTCTCCTCATTGGAGATAAAAAGGGTCACTTCGGCCACGTTCAGGGCTTTCCGCCCCTCCGTTCCGTTGAAGATAACGTCCTCCATCTTCTCCGCCCGCATATTCCGGGTGGACTGCTCTCCGAGCACCCATTTGATGGAATCGACGATATTGCTCTTTCCGCAGCCGTTCGGACCTAAGAGAGCGGTAATGCCCTTGTTAAAAATAATCTCTGTTTTATCCGCGAATGATTTGAAACCAAGAATCTCCATTCGTTTTAAGAACACCGCTCACCCCAAGAAAAAAATATGCCTTGATTATACCCCGGAGGAGACAAAATGACAACGGCGATGTATGAAAGCTTAGGGCCGATCGGGCCGTGGTGAGGCGGGATTTTTTGACATATGGATGATTCTCCCTTAAAATTTAAAGATAGAGGTAAGCAAAATGAAAAGAGCGGCCTTTCTGCTTTTTCTGTTTTCTCTTTTTTCCATGAGTCCGGTGACAGGCCAGTCCCATTCCCCGCAGGAAGGCCCGGTTTATATCATTCCCGTCAATCAGGATATCGATCCCTTTCTTGTGGTTTTCCTTAAAAGAAGCCTGACCAGAGCCGAGGAAGCGGGCTCTTCCCTCATCATTTTCGAACTCAATACCTTCGGCGGGCGCGTGGATTCGGCCCTGCAGATCGCGTCGCTTATCGGTTCGGCCGACTGGGCCGAAACGGTGGCCTACATACCCTCCTCCTCGGGCGGCACGGGAGTCAGCTGGTCCGCCGGAGCGCTCATTTCCTTTTCCTGCAATCAGATCATCATGGACGGGGGCACCTCCATCGGCGCCGCCGCTCCGGTATACCAGTCTCCCCAGGGAATGGTAATGGCCGAGGAAAAGGTTGTCAGTGCCGTACGGGGACAGATGGCTGCTCTGGCGGAAAAGAACGGCTATCCCCTCTCCGTGGCTCTGGCGATGGTGGACGACGATGTGATTCTCTACGAAGTGGAAACAGAGGAGGGGCTGCGCCTCATGACGCCCGAGGAGATCGGAGAAAGGGAAAGGATCAGCGGCATCAGGCCGGAGCAGGGCAAACTAGTCTCAGCCCAGGACAAACTCTTGACCCTGACCGCCGGAGAAATGGAGAAATACGGCATATCCTCGGCTACCGTCAACGGGAGGGATAACCTCTACAAGACCCTTGAGATAACCGCCTCCTCCATTGTCACCGCCGAAAGGGACAGGGCCGATCTTCTTATCGCCCTGCTCAGCAGCGCCGCGGCCACAAGCCTGCTTATCATGATCGGCCTGGTTGCCCTCTACGTGGAAATCACGAGCCCGGGATTCGGCATTCCCGGAACCGTGGGGCTCATATGTTTCGCCGTAGTGTTCTCCACCAGCGTCATGATAGGAAATATGGGCTCCCTTGAGCTTCTCCTTTTCATGGGCGGTCTCATTCTCCTCCTTATCGAAATCTTCGTTATTCCCGGATTCGGCGTGACCGGCATCAGCGGGATAGTTCTCATACTCCTCTCCCTTGTCCTCTCCCGGCAGGATTTTGTCATCCCCGAGTTCGCCTGGCAGTGGGAGATCTTCTGGAAAAATCTTCTCTATGTCTCCCTGAGCCTCTTCGGGGCTCTGGCGCTCATCGCCGTCCTTATGATCGTTCTGCCCCAGTCCCGTCTTTTCGGCCGCCTTGTTCTGAATACCGGAGCCCTCCCCGTCGCTGCAGAAAGCAAGAATCCCTCTCCGCCCTCGGAATCTCCCGTTGACACAATCCCCGGACCGGGCCGTACGGGAGTGGTTCTGACCGACCTCCGGCCCGTGGGAAAAGCCGATTTCGACGGTAGGGTGCAGGTAGTCCAGACCGACGGAGAGTATATAGACAGGGGCACGGAAATTGTCGTTCTGAGAAAGGAAGGACTGCGAATCGTAGTCAAAGGAAGGTAATCATGTTTATAGCGGTCTATATCGTGGTCGGGATCGTCAGCCTGATGGTTCTGCTTGTATTTCTCAAGTTCTTCGGTTTGTGGTTCCGATCCCTCCTGTCCGGAGCGACGGTGCAAATGAACAGAATCATCGGAATGTGGATAAGAAAAGTGAATGCCAAGCAGATTGTGGACAGCCGCATTATGCTGGTAAAAGGCGGTCTAGCCACCGATTCGGACCTTCTTGAAACCCATTATCTGGCCGGCGGGAACGTCATAAACGTCAGTAAAGCTCTTATTGCCGCCAACAAGGCCAATCTGGATCTGCCCTTCTCCAAAGCGGCCGCCATAGATCTGGCCGGACGGGACGTATTGGACGCGGTAAAGACCTGCGTTAATCCGAAGGTGATTGACTGCCCGAACCCGTCAAAGGGCAAACTGACCATAGACGCGGTGGCCAAAGACGGTATCCAGCTCAAGGCTAAAGCCCGGGTTACGGTGCGGACCAATATCGAACGACTTATCGGCGGGGCCACGGAAGAGACGATAATAGCCCGTGTGGGAGAGGGTATCGTCACCACCATTGGGTCAGCCCTGACCTACAAGGATGTACTGGAAAATCCCGATAATATATCCAAAACGGTACTGGCCAAGGGGCTGGATGCGGGAACGGCTTTTGAGATACTTTCCATTGATATTGCCGATGTGGACGTGGGGTCCAACGTGGGAGCCAAGCTGCAGGCCGACCAGGCCGAGGCGGATATGCGCCGGTTCCAGGCGGTGGCCGAGCAGAGACGTGCCGCGGCCAAGGCCAGGGAAGCGGAGATGCTGGCTGATATCCAGGAGAACCGGGCCAAAGTTGTTCTGGCCGAAGTGGATATTCCCAAAGCCATGGCCGAATCCTTCAGAAAGGGAAATCTGGGTATTATGGATTATTACCGCATGAAAAACATCCAGGCTGATACCTCCATGAGGAACAGCATAGGGGGCGATCTCAAGGAAGAAGGACCGGGTAAAAAATGATGGATATAGGAGATGCCATTCTAAGCCTGATTACCTTCCTATTCTTTGTCTTTCTGTTTATCAATCCCTATCTACGGAAGCTGACCAGGGAAGCGGAAAAAGCGGAGGCCGATGAAGAGGCGGCACAGACACAGGACTTATCCAAATACCAGGCGGAAGAGGAGATTTCAGATCACACACCCGCCCCAGCCCCTGAATTTTCGGTCCGACAGGAATTACCCCGGGAAATGAAAAGCCCTATCATTGCATCACAGGATTACGGTCCCGTAGAACGAATTGAAAATCTTTCCCCCTTGAAAAGAGCCTTCCTCTGGAGCGAGATACTTCCCGGAACCCCTTATGAAAAAGACGGGGGAGGATTGGGATAATGTTCCAATTCTTTGACATATCCTCATCTATACTGCTTTTCTTTTCATCGGATTTACCAGAATTCTGTTCCAGTGAGCTTTCTGGTAATCCGATAGATAGGGCATAAAATCTTTCTCTCTTCTTCGGATTCCCCCGAATATATTCTGAACAATATCCTGAATATCCTTCAAGTCAAATCCGGCGGCCTGACTATGGTATTCATAAGTCCTATTCTTCCTGTTAATTCGGTATGGCTTAAGAAAATTATGCCAAAAACTGTAACAGGTAAATCGGTCCATACTGTTATTTATATTTCTCCCGAATTGAACAGTCTCCCGAATAAACTCAGCTAGATCTTTTCTTATCTGCCTATCTATATAATTGCACGGGAACAACTTATTTTGATAGTTCCTTTCCTTGCGGGAGTTCGTCCTTCTGTGATGTATCTTGAGAGAGAGGGATGCGTAATTTTTAACCTGATAGGCATAAATAGGATGTTCGTCTGTGTCCAGAATCACGTTTTTCATGGAAGATAGCTCTGCTTTTTCTGATAGATATTTCAGGATCTCTCTGAATCTATTGGAAGCGGCTCTCTTTTCAAATTGAGCAGATATGTAAAGTTCTGATTTCCGTTTTTTCTGCTCCGAGGTGCATGCTCCTTTTCGTTTGAAATGGTAGGCGTTGAAGGTGTAGATAAATTGAGATTTCTGTCCGACCAGAATATTAATGTTTGTCGGAAAATATTGAGAAAGAATGAAATTTTCCAAACCATCGGCAGCGACAGATTCGCGAAGCTCCAACTCATAATTTCCCTTTGCGCAAACAGAGGTGATCCTTTTAGACAGTCGTTGTATTCTGTTCGTGATCAAGCCTGGAGAATAATTCATCGCCCGTGCCATATCCCTGATCCCCGAACCACTGACAAGATGATTTAAAAGAGTAGAATAGGATAACTTTTTATGGGCATGGTAGTTAATTGAGAAATAAGAGAGTGAAAATGTGGTTAAGCAGTTTCTGCATTGATAACGCTGAACTTTGCCATCTCTTTTTGTTGTTACAAATCCTTTTTTTCGGAGCCAGGAATCCTCTTGCGAAGGGTGATTATGATTTATACATTCAGGATTAGGACAATATAGCTGGTCAGGCATGAAATACCTCCTTCTTTCAATGACTTGTATAGAAAGAGAGCTCTTTTTGTCAGAAAACCTGAATCATTAGAAAAAACATGTCAAACAATGAGAACACTGCTAGGCTAGAAAACTTCTTCCAGCACATAGAACAGATTGCGATCCGTTCCGAAAATCAGCCAGCGGCCCGAGATAACCGGCGCCGAGAGCAGGGAGCCTTCTATCTCCATACGCCACTGCTCCTGCCCCGTTTCGGCGCTCAGGCATACCAGCTGTCCGGGAAGTCCCAGCTCTTCCGACTCTTCCAGCCCGACAAAAAGGCGGCTTCCCCCCACCAGGGGGGCTCCGGAAAGGGGCTGGTCGAAAAGGGTTTCCCCGATCAGTTCTCCGGTTTTCCCGTTGAACGTTCTCAGCTTCATATCCCCGGCGGTAAAGAAAACACGGTTTTTATATAGGGCCGGTGCCAGATAATCCAGCTGTTCCGTACTGTCCCTGAAGGCGTCCGTCCCGTCTATCCGGGGATCGAGATAGGCCTGGTCGAATTGCTGCCAGAGCGTCTCCCCCGTGTCCTTATCCAGACAGGAAAAGCGGTATTCCCAGATTCCGTCTATGACACCGGAAGCAGCGAAGTAGAGCCTGTCCCCCCTTATGGCGGGAAAAGAGTACCAGTTATAGATATCTATGGCCGTATCCACATGCCAGGTATAACTCTCCGACGCTGTATTGAAGACGGCAAGAGTATGGGGCAGTTCGGGCGGCCCGGGGGAAAAATAGACCGTGTCCCCGTGAATCTGGAAGGAGTTTCTCAGCCAGATAAGATTGGGAAGGGACCAGAAAAGCTCTCCGCTGTCCCTGTCCAGGCAGTAAAGAGCGTCTGCATCACTGATGGCATAGATTTTTTTGTCATGCAGTACAATGGTGGAATTCACGGGAGACTTTGTCTTGAAGGACCAGACAGGATTCCCCGATTCCCTGTCCAGCGCATAGATAAATCCGTCGGAGGAACCGATATACACTTTATCCCTGTCGGCGGTGGGCACCGCATTTATCGGCCCGGCCGTACGGAAAACCCACTCCATATAACCCGTCTCGATATCCAGGGCATATAAATTCCCGTCGGCCGATCCGAAGTAGAGAGAGTGCCCGTAGACAGCGGGGGGATTAAAGCTCTCCCGGCGCTTGTCCTTATCCTGAAGAATCAGCTTCCATTTGACTCCCAGGGGCGGCTTGATGACCGTATCCGTACGTCCCGAACCGGCCTTCCCCCTGTAGGAGAGCCAGTTCTCAGAACAGCTTCCCAAAAGGATCAGGAAGAGAAGCGAAAAGAGGATATTTCTAACGGCTTTTGAGCCCATGGTACAATCCTTTCAAACTGAAGATCTCCCGTATTCCGCGTATCAGAGAACGGTCCTTTTTGAAAACCAGCCTGTACTCCCGTATATAGGCCTCCCAAAGGGATGTTTCCCTGTTTTCGCTCATTCCGTACACCCCTTCAATAAAAGCACCGGTGAAGGATTCCAGCCCGGGGCACTCTGCCGCGTATTCCCGGGGAGTGACATGGGCCTCCCGGGCGGGATACCCCCTGTCAGCCCAGCGTATCAGCATGAGACGATAGAGCGCCTTGTAGCCCTTTTCGCCCGGAACCGTTCCGCGGGATCTTAATAGGATAGCGACTCCCCCTTTGACGGCGTAGGCGCCTGCCAGAAACAGGAGGATTCCTCCTCCCATGAAACGCAGCATAATCCGCCAGGGAAAAATAAAGCGGGCCTTTCCCTTTACCGTCTCGGTAATAATGGGGATGACAACGTCAAGCTGATTGGGATCGCCCGTGCCGCTGGGAGCCATCGCCTGGGACGTCGTCTCGAAATCAATCCAGCCGTATCGGGGAAACCAGCACTGAACCCAGGCATGGCGGTGGGAGGAAGTAACCAGAAACAGGTCATTGAGGCTTTTCCCCTGCAGGGGGGGAATCTGATCCTGTAGATACATGAGGGCCTGCCGGTGGTTGGTCGTCTGAAGGTTGTCACTGGCCAGATAGCCGGTTACAACCCGTGTCGGAATTCCCGCCCGCCTTGCCAGCATGGCGGTGCCGTTGGCAAATTCGGTACAGTCCCCCTCTTTGAGGGAAACAAGAAAATCCAGCGTATGGACGCTGCTCCAGTCCTCCGTAAATCCCAGGTTATACTGATAGCTCTTATACATGGAAAGAATAGCCTGCAGCCTGTCATAGGGGGGCAGTTCCCCAAGGCCCAGAGACTCGATGATGCTGTCCAGAGCCTCATTCTGTTCGGGAAGCAGATCAAGGGCCAGAGAGTCATTCACATCCTCGGGAAGATCCCGGGGATAGGAGGGAATGAAATGAAGAGGGGCCAGGGCCCTTTCATTCGTAATAAGGGAGAGGCTGTTCCAGGAATAGACAAAGGGGTAATAGCTCCGGTCGTTGACGGTCGGTTCCACCGAATAGGGAAAATAGGGGACACCCTTTTCCGGATCGATGGACAGAACAGAAACACGGATCCCTTCACGGCCCGTGAAAAATGTGGTATGGGAATTTCTCCAGGTTTCCACAAAACGCATCCGGGGAATCTCGTTAAGGTAAAGATCCGGATCGGCCTTGAAGCCTTCCTCCCGGTCATGACCGGTATAATATCGGGATGCCAGATAGGTGGAGGATTTTTCCGATTCCACAATCATCACGGCGTACTGACGGGGAGGCTCCCCTTCCCCGGAACCGGATGAGGCGCCCTGCCATGAGTTTCCCGGAACTCCCAGCAGTTTAGGTCCCGAATCCCCCTGCCCGTCCTTGCCGCCCTCTCCCTCATCCCGGCTCTGCGGATCCTGACCGTCTCCCTTGAGATTTCCGCCGTCCAGGGGGGAATTGCTTGTCAGATCCAGCAGTTCGGGGCGATGCTTGATGGGGTCGTTTACCGTTTCGGGTATGATGTCATGGGTAATTCCTTCCGCGCCCGGCAGGAAAGAAAGGAGAAATACTCCCAGAATAAAAACTCCCAGGGAAAGAATCTCCCCTTTTCTTTTCTCGAATGGCCGGGAGCCGCTGAGCAGAAGCAGGGCGCCGTAAGTGAAAAAGCTTATCACAAGAAAGAAAAGCAGTATCCTGCTGAACCCGCCCTGACTTTCGGCTCCTTCGGGAGATGAATAGGTAAAAAGGAGCATGCGGTAATGAATGAAAGCGAAGAGAAACATCTCGCCCTTGAGAAAAAAAGTGATTTTCCTGTTATGGACAAGCCACGTGCTGGCAAAGATATAGGCGCCGATCAGGATGGATAATAAGCCCTCCCTTGTCATACCGGGCAGCAGGACGGTAAAAAGGCCGAGCAGGAGGAGCTCCCATAGAACTTTTCTCCTTCCTCCCCAAAGGGCCAGTACCGCGGAAAGGGGTATCAACAAGAAATACAGTCCCGCTCCCGTCAGATCAAAGGAGACCGATACGGCCGGTTCTCCCAGAATCAGAAGGAGGGTCAGGCCGTAAAGGAAGGCACGGTAAATGAGAATCACAGCCGTACCCCCAGATTAATAGCCCCTTCCTGAATTTTTCTGCTCCCCAGGGCCTTTGAGACTTTATTCTCCGTCCTTCCCGGTATGAGAAGTGCTTTCAGAAGGGAACCTCTGGGCAGGGGGTTTCCGTTAAGAAGCTCTATATTCCTGTCCTTCTCCCCTTCCCCGTTGAGGGTGCAGATAAAAACCCTTTCTGGAAACTGCGCCCGGAGGATTCCCGCGTCCCGATCGGCTTCGGTGGTACACAGGATCGCCCCTTCGGGAATCTCCCCCCTGGAGGAACTTTTCTTCCCCAGGCGGCAGAGCGCCGACAGGCAGTCCTGCTCAAAATCCTCCGAACGGCTGTCAAAGACTTTGTCATTTACATACACTTCCAGCACCAGGGCGGGATTCGCCTTTCTCAGATCATGTATCAGCGTTTCTCCCAGAGATTTCAGCCCGAACAGAAGAACCGATGCCGCAGGCTCGGCAATATCGGCCGTTCCCTCATTGCGGAGCACAAGGGTCATGCGCGACACGGTCTGTTCCCTGTCGGGCGATATGCGCGTGTAGATGGTGGAGAACTTACCGCTGGCCTTCCAGTTGATGTCCCTCACCAGATCTCCCGGCTGGTACTCCCTCATGAGTACCTTCTCGGGATTGGAGGGATCGCTTTTAATCTGTTCCTCGTTTTCATCGGCCGCCCGGGGTGTGGGAAATGTCCTGTTCCCCAGCAGGGCAGGATGATAAAGAACCTGCCTATGCTCCGTATCGGTAAGGGGAAAACGGATAAACCCGAATAGATCGGTCAGGTAGAGCCTTCCCCGGCACTGAAAAAGCCCCGGAAGGGGAAGGGGCAGCCCGAAGAGAAGCCGCTGTGTGAAAATCCGGGATGTTCTTACGGTGTAAAGGGTGTCCTTCCCCGCCGACAGGTTTCCCCGTAAGAGGAACAGATACCTCGTGCCCCAACCGGCTTCGGAGGGCGCCTGGAGAAGCATGTTTTTTCTCTTATCCGGAGAGGAGGCGTAATTCCAGTAGGCCTTCCACTCGAAGTGTTCCCTTTCAAACCGGAATGCCCCGGCTCCCGTACGGATCAGACTTCCCGTCAGGTAGCAGAGAAAGAGAAGGGAGAGGAAAATTCCGTAGCCCTGCCCTCTCGGAACGGAGGTTCCCAGAAGATAAAGGGAAAAGCCCGCCAGGCAGCTGCCCGACAGGGAAAAGGGCCAGTATTTCACACGGATCAGGATACCACCGGCACAGCCGTGGCATTAAGTATCTCATTCAGGACGTCCTCGGCCGAGGCTTCCGAATCCTTCAGTTCCAGCCGGTGGGCTGTAGCGGCCAGAAAAATCTCTTTGATGTGATCCTGGGTAATATAGTTTTCCCCCCGGATCAGGGCCAGGGAACGGGCCAGTCGGGAAAGCTTTACCCCCGTTCGAGGACTGGCGCCCGTCTCCACCGCTCCGTGCTCCCGGGTTGCCCGGACAAGATCGACGATATACCGGATCATATCGGGGTGAATGCCCACCTGGTCCACTTCACTCTGCCACTGCCTGAGCTCGCTTGCCCTCAGCACTGGCTTCAGTCCTGCCCAGCCGTCGTTCCTGCCGTGCTGGCTCACAATGGCTCTCTCGTCGGCATCATCGGGATAACCGAGGGAAAGCCTGAGCATGAATCGGTCGAGCTGAGGCGCGGGAAGGGGGAAGAGATGGGCTCCCTTGAGGTTCATGGTGGATATGATGAAGAAGGGGGAAGGCAGGTGATAGGTGTTCCCCTCGATGCTCACGCTCTGCTCCTCCATAACCTGGAAGAAACTTCCCTGGGTTTTGGGGGTCAGAAGATTAATCTCGTCGCAGAGGAGAAAATGGGCGAACACCGGCCCCTTGTTGAAAGATAACTCGTATCCCGAACCGGCGATTCGGGAGTATCCCAGGATATCCTGGGGCAGCAGGTCCACCGTACACTGTATACGGTTGAAATGGTCAATCTCGATTCCCTCCGGGGTCCGCTCGCTGGTATCCCAGTCGATCGATCCGGCGAGAGCTCTCGCCAGGGAAGTCTTGCCCACCCCATGGGTATCGGCCAGCATGACATGCCCGCCGGCGACCAGGGACGCCAGCAGATATTCCAGTTTTTTCTCATCCATGTAAATGACGGACGTTATGTTGGCTTTCAGAGCATCCAGCTTACTCAGGCTTTGTATCGCATCCACCCTTCCAGTATAAAAGATTGTATCAGGAATAGCAATCTCATAGGGAATCTCTGTTGAATATTGACTTTGCGTGAATGGCGGATTAAAATTAACCTATGGTCCAGAATGAAAGAAAATTTATGAGAACCGATTTCTATGTCAACGGGTACTTCAATGAAGCGGGAAAAACGATTACCTTCAAAGTGGTGAATCTGTCCCTCAAGGGGGCGTTGATTCATCTCGACGAAGAGCTGACCCTTCAGAAAAATCAGGAAATAGACATTTCCATTCTTCTCACCCATTCGGAAGTGAAAATCAATGCCCGCTGCCTGGTCGTCCATATCTCCTCGGACGGAGAATACGGCCTGAAATTCGAGTCAATCGATCTGGACAGCATGATACACCTCCGCCGTCTTCTTGAACTGAATACGGTGCCCGAAGGGGAAATAGAGAGGGAACTCTCCTTTCTGAGGGATTAAAGGGTATGGCGGCTCCTAATCGGAGTCGTTCATCTCCTGAAGACGCCTTTTTGAACTGACGAAACGCTTCATCTCATTGATATTCTTAACCACAATATGCTGGGACTTGATTTCTATCTTACGGTTTTCCTGCATATGGTGAAGGATATTATTGCAGTCTTCCGAAGGAATTCCCGCCCAGTGGGCGATATCGCTCATGGTAGCTTCCAGCTCGCGCACTCCCGTATCCTCAAAGGCATCAATCTGGGGCAGCATATCGCTCAGGAGCATGAAGACATCGGCGATTTTCCCTTCCACATCATTCATCGTGAGAATCTGGAAACGCCTTTTCTGATCGTAAATACGGCGGGCGAATATCTTCAGAAGACTGATGCCTATCTGGGGATTGCCTTCCACCAGAGTGGCGAAATTGGCCCGGTTGAATTCCAGGAGGGTACAGTCCTCCAGGGCAATAATCGTTGCCGTGCGGGGAGCTTCCTCGAGAATGGCCATCTCTCCGAAAAATTCTCCCGGATTCAGTATATCAATAATCTTCTCGATATTCCCTATGATTTTGACGATCTTGACGCGGCCCTTCTGAATCAGATAGAACCGGTCCCCCGGTTCATGTTCAAAAAAAATGACTTCCTCTTTTTGGAATGTTCGGGCGAACCGGTCAAAAACGGCGAGATCTTCAAACATAATCAGTTCTCCTTCATTTCCTTGAGGATTTCCATGGCCCGGCTCTTCTTCTGATTATCCTTAAGCATGGCGGCGGCCTTTGTCAGAAACCCGGACGCCTTGGTCCGGTCATCAAGCTCCCTGTAGGAGAGCCCGAGATAGTAGCAGATGACATCCAGCTGACCGTGGCGGGGATATTTTTTAACCAGGCCGGTGAACTGAAAAACCGCATCCTTGTATTTGCCCAGCTGATAGAGGCAGATCCCCAGGAGCAGCTCCGCTTCGGGAACATCCTCACGGGTGAGCGTATCCGATTTATAGATGAGACTGAGTCCGCGGTAGGCTTCCTCGTACTCCCCTCTGTCCATTTTTTTCCGGCAGACGAAAAGCGTGGGTATCTCTTCCTGGGGAACGTCCTTCTTACTTACCGGCCGGGATGTCAGCTCCCTCATGGCTTTCTGCACTCCCGCCACATAGATTCCCTTGGGATAATAGGTCAGGTATTTTTCAAAGGCGGCCCTGGCTTTAAGGGGATCGCCCTCTTTCTGGTAATACCGGCCCACCTCGAAAAGTCCCAGTTCCGGATCGGCCGCCGTATCGTTTGACATGAGATCCTGAACCTGATTATGAATTCTCCTCAACTGGGTGGAAAAGACCCGAAGCATCTTGGAAAGAAGCCTCTTGTTCCTGGTGACCAGCGCCTCGAACTCCTCCACGGTAAACTGAAGGATCTGGGATTCCACCATGACCATGGCTGTCTCGTCATGGACATAACCGCCCAGGGCTGCCTTGACTCCGAAGAACTCCCCGGTTTGAATGAGGTCGTGAACTTCCTGCCCCGTCTGAAGATCGGTATAGCTCAAACTTATCTGTCCCGACTTCAAAACATAAACATAGCTTGACTTGTCCCCTTTAAAATACACTATGGAATTAGGATTATAAGTTACAGCTTTCGGGGGCATAGGACCTCTTCTCTTCAGATTATACTTTCATTATATAATCTATTCGGTATTTTTTCTTGAATAAGTGAAGAAATTATGTCTATTCTATACCGTAATGATTGATTTGCATACCCACACCACCTATTCGGACGGGACTTTGTCGCCGAATGAACTCATTGAGAAAGCCGTGTCCATAGGACTCTCCGCGCTGGCTGTCACAGACCACGATACCACCGACGGACTGGACGAAGCCTTTGCCGAAGCGAAAAAGCGGGATCTACGCTTTATTCCGGGTATAGAGATCGAAGTGGACTTCTACCCGGGCGAATTTCACCTCCTGGGACTGGGCCTTACCGACTGGAAAGGCCCCCTGGCCGTCGCGATGGAGGACGTGAAGCAGAAGCGCCACGAGAGGAATCTGACGATTCTGGATATGATGAACAGGGAGGGGATGGGCATAAGCTGGGAGGACGTGACCCGTCAGGCCGATACGGACCTGATCGCCCGCCCCCATTTCGCCGCCGCCATGGTGGAGAAGAGAATCGTCAAAAACACCAAGCAGGCCTTCGAAAAGTACCTGGGCATGGGACGCCCCTTCTACACCCGGAAAGAAGCGCTGGATCTGGAGAAGGCAATCGATCTCATTAAAACCGGAGGGGGACATCCCGTAATCGCCCATCCTCTCTCGCTCTACCTCTCCTGGGGTAAACTTCCGGGGAAGCTTGAGGAAATTAGGGAAGCCGGCGTGGAAGGACTGGAAGCCTGGCATCCCAGCATCAACAGGCGCAAGGCGGAAAGGCTGATTCATCTTGCGGACAAACTGGGATTCTTCATCACCGGAGGCTCCGATTATCACGGGGATCTGAGAAAGGACCGAGATCTGGGCAAGAGCAGCGACGGGAGGACGATCCCCGATGAATATCTCGCGCCTTTTCTTTAGTCTTTTCCTGTTAGCCGGATCTGTCCTTCTCGTCGCCCAGTCAGCCTATCCCGAGATCAATACCACTTACATCTACGGCGATGTGCTCTTTCGCCAGCATCAGGAAGCCCTGGCAAGGTCCCAGATCATAATGGCCCGGATGGGTGGGGCCTCTCTTGAGGCGGAAGAACGGGAAACCCTTAAGGAAAGGCTCCTCGGCGAGCTCTTCTTCTTTTCCTACCGTCCCGGAGAACACGATACGGTATTCACCGTCGCGGCGGACTTCTCCCTCTCTCCCGATACCATAGCGTCTCTCAACGGCCTGGAAAGATCGGCCTATTTCGACCGTCTTGATACGCTCATCATTCCCACCGTACCGGGATTGTATATCAGAAAGGACGGCGGGAATGAGCTGGAAAGGCGAATGAGGAGCAACAGGGAAGGAAGCGATAGTGCCGCCCTCCCCTTGACCCTCTCCCGGGAAGGAGTCAAAGTATCCTTTCAATTTTTCCCCAACCGCACATTCAGCGGGGAGGAGAGGCTCTACTTCATATCCCTGCCCTTCCGCAGCCCCCTCGATCATTACTGGGAGATAACTTCCCCCTTCGGAATGAGAAATCATCCGGTGACCGGAGAGTGGGAACACCACAACGGCATCGATGTGAGAGCCCCCCGGGGAACCGCCGTTTTCGCCGCCGAGAAAGGAACAATTATCAAGGCGGCGGAACTGGACAATTATGGAATAATCCTTATACTTAAGCATAGGGGGGGATACGAAACCAGATACGCCCACCTCGACGAGATTTACGTAAAAGAGGGGGACAGTGTGGCACGAGGACAAATGATCGCCCGTTCCGGAAATACCGGTTTATCGACAGGACCTCATCTGCATTTCGAGATCCGCCTCAACGGCCTTACAGTGGATCCGACAAAGCTAGTTTCCCAGGGGAGCCGCTAATTGAATAAGACCGCCGCCTTGATAAATTTGTTCCTACTCAGTCTCCTTCCCCTTTTCAGTGAAAACATTGTGGGTACGATGAGAGGCCAGCTGATTCTGGAAAACGGCCATGAAACGTCCCAGGTGGAGTTAAAGCTGGAAGATCTTGCTTCGGCCGACTATCTTTTTGACAATCCCTTCGTCCAGGGAGTTGAGCTCGTCTTCTCCATCCCCGAAAACACGAGGAATTTCCGTAACAGTTTTGCCCTTTACCTGTACAGGGAGATCCAGCCTGAGCCGGACACCTCCATTTCCCATTACCGGGGGAGTCAGTTTTTCATGCAGATTCTTCCCTATACATCGGAATTTTCCCTGAAGATCCCCTTCGACAGCAGCCACACCCTCAGGAAGGAAGCCGATTCCGTGGTAACGGCCCCCATCGGGAAGGATGATTTCCCCCTCGTCATCACCATGCTTCCCATTTCAAAAGGCCTTCCCCCCCAGGGTAAAAACGCTTCCGTAACCATGACGGTCCGTCCCCTTTACTCCGAAAAGGGCGGATTACGCCTTATCATCGATGACGAAGAGGGGCTCCTTGAAGAGGAGACGGCCGTGATGATTGACGATTCGGAGGTGGAATGGCCCCAGGACTATTACTCTCTTGATCCCGGTTTTCACCGTGTGGTAATTAATAATCCCCAGGGGGGAACACGGGAATTCAATATTGCCGTGGAACAGGGGAAATTCACCGAAGTCCGCCACACCATGCAGAGGGCCCTTCCCCGGGTTATTTTCAGTCCGGAAGAGGGAGTAAGCTATTATCTGGACGGGGAAGAAATTCCCCGTGCCGATCAGGGCCGCCCCCTGGATTGCGAACCGGGACGCCATACGGTCTCCGTCAGACTGAACGACCAGATTACCCTGAGCGAAGAATATACCTTTTCTCCCGGCGAAAATGTCACTATTTCCCTAGACCTGCAAATTTTACTGGAAAAAGACTAAACCTCTGGCCCCCCGGCGCCGATGGTGTAAATGTTAGAGCTACCAGGATAGTACCCCTCCCAGTTATCTATGCTGGCATCTAACCCCATCGTTTTGGGAAGGCCGGCTTATGCCGGCCTTTTTTCGCACTTGACAAAAAAGAGCCAGACACGTACTGTAATCACCATGTTCTTCACCGGAAAACGTAAGGTTATCATATATATATTAATAGCATGTATGGGGTTATCCTCGGTACTGCTTTCCCTGGGAATGGGCCTGGCCGTGGCAAAGACGGTCAACTTGAAAAACAACGAGGAATTCGGTGAAGTAACCACGGCCCTTCCTTCCGTTCTTCTTGACGTGGAAGGGCGGGTCATAACGGAATTTTTCTCCGATGAGAAGAGAGAAAATGTTTCCCTGACGGAGCTTCCCAAAAATCTCATTTACGCCATTATCACCAGAGAAGATGCCAGCTACTTCTATCACAGCGGTATTTCCGTCATAGGCACCCTTAAAGCCATCATACAGAACGTTGTCACCGGTTCTCTTCGCGGAGCCAGTACGATTACCCAGCAGCTGGCCGGTAATATTTATGCCGACCGTTCCGACGTGTCGGTAACCAGAAAGCTCAAGGAACTCTGGTACTCCTTCCAGATGGAGAGGCAGTACACAAAGGGTGAAATTCTAGAAAGGTATCTGAACAGGGTCGGCTTCGGCCACAATACCTATGGCGTGGAAACGGCCTCCGAATACTACTTTGATCATCCCGCAGCGGAAAACACCATTGCCGAATCGGCCATGCTGGTAATACAGGTAGCCAACCCCACGGGACGGTTCTCCCCCTTCCGCAATCCCGAGTTCGCCAGGGACAGACAGACATTCGTCATCAATGAGATGGCCGACAACGGCTATATAGACAGGGAAAAGGGAATGCTCTCCCTGGACCGCTACTGGATGGGCTTCGACTGGTCCAAGGATAATTACTCCTCCGCCTTTTACGAAAGGGATGACAAGGCCCCCTGGTTCAGCGAATACATACGTAATCAGCTGGATGAAATGCTCTTCGGCCAGAAGAACATCTACCGGGACGGTTACGTCGTTCATTCCACCCTGGATCTTGACGTGCAGGCCGTAGCCGACAGAACTCTCGCCGCAGGACGGGAAGACTGGACCACGACGTACGAGAGAAACCTCAACAAGAAAGTTAGCACCACCAACGCCGCCTACGCCAGCATGATAGATCTTCTTTCCCTCGTCTTCAATATCGATGATCTGCGCGTCGCGGGCAAGCAGGAACGTCGGGAAGCCCAGGAACAGTACTACAATGAAATAACCCCCGTCATGGATGTTATCTCCCTCCTTTTCGGGATAGACGATCTGAAATATCTGGTTAATATGTCCTACGCGAAAAATTCCGACAGGAAAAAGCTTTCCACCATTCAGACTGCCCTTCTTACCCTGGGGAACCTGGATGAAAACGAAGGATATATAACCGCGATGATCGGGGGTAACCAGTACGACCGGGATAATAAGTACAACCGCGTTCTTCTGGGCACGCTTCAACCCGGTTCCAGCTTCAAGCCACTCTATTACTCGGCGGCCATCGCTTCAAGAAAATTCACCCCGGCTACCAGACTCTGGGACGGCCCCATCGCCTTCAGAAACCCCGACGGAACTTACTATACCCCTCAAAACTATAAAGGGACCTGGAACGGCCATTTCCTGCTGAGAAGAGCTCTCGCCACCAGTCAGAATGTTCCCTCCCTCCAGGTTCTCGACGGTATAGGCTTCGTCAAGGCAATCGATATGGCAGCCGCCCTCATGGGTATTGACGACGAAGAGGAAAAACTTGCCGTTTTCCCCCGTCTTTTCCCTCTGGGACTCGGCATTATCGAAGCTGCACCGATCCAGATGGCCCAGGCTTACGCCACCATCAGCAACGAAGGCCGCCGGGTTAACCCCTTGGCCATACGCTATGTTGAGGACAGAAACGGCGCCATTATTCTCAATCCCGAGAAAGATCTTCGAGAGGAACAGAGAAAAAACCCCGTGCAGGTACTCACGCCGCAGGAAGCCTATATTATGACAAGCATCCTGCACTCCACCACAACGATTGGTACATTGCGGGGAGGCACCAAATGGGGTACCATTATCCCTGGGATTGAACTTGCCGGTAAAACGGGAACCACGCAGAACTGGTCCGATGCCTGGACCTGCGGTTTTTCCCCCTACTATACCACGGTCATGTGGGCAGGTTTTGACAGAAAGGGAGCTACCCTTGGTGTCGAGCTGACAGGCTCCACTGCAACCGGTATGTACTGGGGTCCCTATATGCGTGATATTCATAAGGGACTCCCTCCGAAGAGTTTTGAGAGACCGGAAACGGGAATTGTGGAAGTGGAGATTTGTTCCGAGTCGGGAAAAATCCCCACCGATGCCTGTCCCAACAGTTATTCAGAAGTATTTCTCGCCGGCACGGAACCGACCGAATTCTGCGACTATCACACCTACACGGCTGAAACGAAAGAGCAGAGCGTCGATAAGCTCATGGGGTCAATCGATCTACTGGGCGACGAAGTATTCTCCCAGTACAATCCCCTGGAAGACAGCCTGAAAAGTGTCGGATCATCTCTGGATGATTTTGCCCGTTCCCTGGGACTCGATCCTGAACAGACGGAAGAATCGGACAGCAATGACGGCTCCTATCCGGGAAGCTCAACAAGCAGCGGCGATGACGCGCCGGTCAGCGGATTCCTGCTGGACTAGCAGGGATCCCTTCGACAGGCACGACTTAACAAAGATTATTGGGGATAGTATTTTTTGAGGGAATATATCCTCATTTCCTCTATATCGAAATGATCCGTCATGCTTGATCCGTAGAACCCGAATCGCCAGTATTTTCTCAGAGGATTAGTTTTCGAAAGATCAATATCAATGGACACTCCTCCCTCTGCCAGGGTCCCGGAGGAGTAACGCGTTATGAAATTCGTACTGCCGTCATAGCTGGAGGTGAGCGAGAATCCGTCGCAACCGGAAGAGTTCTCTCCCAAGTCGATATAGAAACGGTCGATAGTCACTGTTTCGTCGAAAGTCAGATACATGTAGGAATATCCCGGTGTCGTACTGGCGGAATATCGTGACCAGGAAGTGTCTTCATCATCATCAAAAGCCAGATAGGCATCATCGGACAGGCTTATCGTATTACCCGCAGCCGCGGAAAGAGACACGCCGGAATAGCTTGTATTGCTGGTCATAGGCTCATCGATCAGCTCCACCCACTGCGCGAGAGTACAGGAAATAAGCGTATTGCTGCTGATATTCACCGAACAGGAAACACTGTCCGTCTCAGTGATGCCATTGTCATTGACGATCCGGATAACATCGACGAGATAATTATCCCTGGGAGTTACCGTCAATGACAGAGTGGCGCCATTCGGGACCATGTAAACCGAATCCACCGGTACTCCGTCCACGTCTACCTGATAGGTACAGTAAGTCTCGTCTATACGAAGATCTACGATAAAACTGCCGCCTGACGGGGAATTAGAACCGGAATCCTCACAACCGAAAAAAGCGAAAGCCATGCAGACAGCGAAGACAATTTGCATAATTCTGATATTCGACATTCGAACACCTCCTTCTTTCTCTATATAGATACATCAGAGGAAGAAAAAAATCATCAACTACACAGAATATACATCTGTTCACTATTTTTTCAAAACCATAACCCTCCCGGGTTACGGCTGAAATCCATCTCTATCTGTTCCAGATTTCTTTGTAGGTATAACTTCTCTCGCAATAGTGGCAGACAAAGGACTCCCCTTCCCTCCTGAACATCGTATTGATATGCTGATGCCCCTCGGGATGGGAGATACAATTCTCGTTCTTACAGGAGATCTCTTCAAAATTGTAAATACGCGGAGGCATATGCAGGCGGAATTTCTTCTCCACCGACTGGTCTTTGATAAAGTTCAGAGTACAGCCGGGAGCAACGGCGGCCAGCTTTTTAATATCCTTCTGCTCCAGGGTGAGTATATCGGGCAGGGAAATGATCCCCTTGAACTGGGCGGGATCACTGGTATGAAAAACACCGTGGGAGCCGCGGTAATTTAATCCTAGAACATGCCGGATTCGGTTGATCTGGTCCCATATCTCTTCAATCTGATCACCTGTGGCGATATGGTCGATGACGATTCCTTCGTCAACCGGCTTTATTCCGACCTTATACCTGTCCTGTACCCGGCTCTTCCTCTTCACCGGCACGATTTCTATATAATCCTCTCTCTCGGCCTCTTCCTGCGGATGACTTCCCTCGAAATCGTCCCCCAGACGTCCTCCTACCATACCGATTTCCACAATTCTCGTATAGTAACCATTGATAGACTGCTCATCCCAGCCGTTCAGAGGAGTTCTGTCCAGGAATGAGGGAATTACCGGATGAACCCGGTGACGGGGCAGAGGGTGATAAAACCGGGAGCCGGCGGGAAGTTTATCCATAAACCGTTCCTGAAAGGTGACCGATTCCCGAAGGGATTCGGCCTTATCCAGAATCTTATCCCCCATTCGCTCCAGCTGCAGCCGGGTGAAATACCATATATCCGCCACATCCCTCTGGGAAAGATACTCCTCGATGCTGCGGAATTTTCGTACCGTAAAACCGTTTGCCATCATTCGCTCTTCATAATATTCGGGAAGAGCCAATTCGGGAGGAGCGACAAGATCGACCTTAACATTATCGAAGATGCGCAGTCCGTCGACCTTGGAATGCACTGTTCTGCCGTGATAGAGATCACCGGTCAGCACGATATGGATACTGTGGCTGTTCCAGTCTTTATGCTCAAGAAAGGAAAACTCATCGAGAAACTCCTGGGTAGGATGTTCATGCTTTCCGTCTCCGCCATTGATAAAACCGGGTTTTTCCCTTCCCAGCTTTTCGGCATAATGGGCCAGTTCCTCCTGTAAAGCCCGGCACACACCCTCTTCGGGAGTTCTCATGATAAAGATAGAGTTTTTACTGTATCCATAGAGCATCTTAATGGTGTCGGTAAAGCTTTCCGCCTTTTTGAAGGAGGAAGTGGAAGCATCAAAGTTGTTCATTTTGATATTATGGAACAGAGCGGCGTTTCTGAAGGACTCCTTCGTTCTTGTACTGTTTTCCAGAAAAATGAGATAGGCGGCACAGTCGGGATCGTTCAGCATAAAATCAGAACAATCCTCACCGGCCAGATATTTTCTTTTCAGCTCCGCCGCCTTTCTGTATAGATAGAGCTGTTCGTCCCGGGAGAGATCATTTACGACAGTAATTGATCTTCCTTTGAAAACACCGTTATTCCCCATTATTCAAGCTCCTTATCTACTGTTAATGTGTTACTGTTCAATTCCAGAACGGTTCCGGATGGACTTTGGACATATAATTTACCGTTGTAGAACATGATGTCCGTCATGGGCTCCACATTTCCCGATGAGGCTCCGGTCAGCTTCAGCTCTTTGTCAAAACGTCCCAGCCTCCAGGAACTGCCGTCCCTGTAGACCATATATACCTGATTGCTCTTATCCACGGCGACCTGGGTACCGGGGAAAACTTCCTCTTCCCCCTTAAGGGAGATGGCCAGGTTCTCCCTGTCTATGATCATGGGAACCACTTTATCAGTTCTGCGGTCTTTGGCGATGGCCAGAAATCCGCCGGCGAATTCCCTGTTGGACCGGCCGTAGATAGTGGTGACAGTGGATTCCTTCTCTTTCTTACCGCTTGTCAGATCATAAAGAGAAATAGTACCGTAGGAGTACCCCTCCTCCTTGCCTGTCTGGCTGAAGAAAAACAGGGGAACCGCGCTCTCCTCCGCCGGGGAGACAAATACGGATTCCTTCTTCTCCACGTCCGGGTCCCCTTGGGAAATGATCTCATTTTCATCGGAGGCGATTTCATCCCTCATATCCAGAACTTCTTCGGTATTCTTTTCCAGCTCTTCCTGTTTTTCTTCCAGTTCCTGCTTATCTTCCTGTACCGTTTCCTGCTCTTTCTTGAGTTCCTCCAGCTTCTCTTCCTCCCGTGGATTCAAAGGGGCCTTCTGCTCTTCCAGTTCTTTAATCTGCTCGGTGAGGGCCGAATCCCTTTCATCAAGAGTCTGCTTTTCTTCCTTCAGAACTTCTTCGACCTGGCGATTTTCCTCTTCCCGGATTTCGACCATGTCCTTCCGTTCTTCAATACGCTTGTCCTCTTCCTCCTGCATAACGCTCACCACTTCTTCCGATGAGATCGTGGAGGTATCGATCCCGCTCAGCTCGGAACCGGGAGCCCGCAGGGGGATGACGATGCGGGCCTTACCCGGCCAATCGCTCCATATCCGGGCCAGACCGCATTGAGACGGTTCCAGATTATCCAGGACTCCCTGCTTGTATTTGGAGGAAAAGTGATCTATTTTCTGATACCAGAGGGCATTGTAATATGTGATGAAGACGGCGAGAGTATAAGCCCTCTCCCTGCTGTAGCCGTAGGCCGATTCGAGATAGCCGCCGATGATATGACGCAGGTTGGCAACGGAATCCACTGAACTGGAACTGCCCATGATAAGGATATCCCCATCCAGTCCGTTTTTTATTTCCGGCTGATAGGAGTGCACGATCCGGTAAGGGCCGTACTGGGCGGTCAGGGGAACATCGGGTTTCACATCCTGTCCCAGGATTTCTCCTATACCCCTTATCTGCTCAAGGGTATTGATAACATCATAGGGACCTTCATAATTAATGAACTCAATGGGTTCCGTGTTAAGAAACTCATCCTCTGCCACTTCCTGAGCCATGACCAGGAAACTCAGTACTGAAGACAGTACAAGAAGAATCGCGCGCTTTCTCATATTATGTATTCTAACACAAATGAAACGGGAATTATAGCTTACTTTCTTTCTTTATAAAAAAAAGAACCGCCCCCGAAAGGACGGTTCCCATTTTACCTTAACACGGCTTTATTTAACCAGAATGAACTCTACCCTCCGGTTTTTCCAGCTGTTTTCCGTATCGGAGAATTCCACGACCGGATCGGTTCCTCCCCGGCCGATGAAGGAGAGACGGTTCTTGTCTATTCCCTGAGCGATCAGAGCATTCATAACCGTTTCGGCACGGGCTTCGCTCAAAGGCTGCAGCTCTTCGGCCTCCTCCTTCTTGGCCCTTTCAGCGTCGTACCAGAACACGCTGTTGGCATGACCTTCCACGACAACCTGGTAACGGTTGTACCGGCTGAGGATCTGGGCGATTCTGGTAAGGATCCACTCATTCTTGCTCCCCTTCTCACCGGTTGTTTCCAGATTGGCCTGACTGGGTTCGAAGGTAATGCTGGAGATCATAATCTTCAGATTGTCCCCGTCCCTGATGACCAGAACGTCAACGGGGATTTCTCCCTCTTTGACGGAAGTATTACCCATAACATCGGTTACGGTCAGCTTCCAGGTATAATCTTCGGCAGACTGAACAAGTTCGCCCCGACTGCTCCGGCCGTCCCAGATGATTCGTCCGGTAGGCTTGCCCTTTCCGCCGTAGCTTATGAACTCGTTACCCTTGGGATCGAGTATCTCCATGCTCCACGATTCGACGGCACTGATGTCCTGAACCCCCATGGTGATGGTCAGTTCATCGTCCACATTGTCGTCATCGGGACTGAAGGGCAGAGGATTCATCACGACTCTGGTCTCCGGAGCGGAGTTGTCAAGAATGAACTGGGCCGTTTCGGCTTCAGGACTGTTTCCCTTGTTGTACACAACGGAATAGCGGGCCGTATAGGCGCCTTCGGTTATGACGCCGGAATCACCTTTGCCGTCCCAGAGAAAACTTTCAGGAGGTACTCCCGAGCCCTTTACGGTTTTGACAACGCCCCGGGTCTGATGAACCATTTCAAGGGTCCATTCGGATATGCCTTCGGTGAGCTTGGTGACCATGGCGAATTCCTGGGTGGAAACATCCTCCTTACCCGAAGGTGAAAAGATGTCCCTTTCCGCAGTAAGGAAAATCTGAGTGGCCCGGCTGTCAATGACCATGGGGCCGAAGCTTTTTTCCGTCCGGTTTCCCGCTTTATCCGTAGAAACAACCCGATAGGTATAGGAACCGTTGGGAAGAATATTACCCGAATTGTCACGACCTTCCCAGAGAAGATTATTCAGCCTGTCCTTCCAGACCCAGCTGGCAACGGCTTCTCCGGACCTGTTCAGGATTTCACCGGTGAACAGCTCCTCATTACTGGAGGACTGGGTAAGAAGAACCCCGTCCTTGTTGCCGTCCCCGTCGGGCGAGAAGAGAGTCAGATCGCCGCTGAGTTCAATCTCGGGATAAACACGGTCAATCAGGATCTCGGGAGAGGAGACAGCGATGGAGTCACCCCTTTCCAGTTCGACAGTCAGGAAGAGATGGGTATAGCCGTCCATAACGGAACCGCCGTTCCAGCGGAAGGAAGAAGGAAGTCCTTCGCCCTCGCTTATTACGGCCATTTCAACGTTATCACGGTTGAGAGCCGTCAGTTTATGGCGGCTGACGGGAGAATCGCTGTTTCTCTTGACTCCGATGTTAACCGTCTCATTTATGCCGTCCCCGTTGGGCGAAAGAGATTCCCTGTCCAGGGTGAGGAATAGTTCCACACTGGATGTATCGGCGGTAAAGGCGATATCCTGAGACCGGCCGTAATTACCGGCGCTGTCCTTTGTCTCCACATAGTAGGTAAAGGAGGCTTCTCCTGTTACGCTGTTGCCGTTCTCGTAGAGTCCGTTCCAGCTGAGGGAGGAAGGTACCGTACCGTGCCACTGATAGGATTTAACGGTGTCCCCTGCTTCATCCTGTATGTATCCGTACCAGACCTGTTCTTCAGAACTGGACTGGCTGAATTTGATTTCGTCCCGGTTTCCGTCCCCGTCGGGGGAGAAGAGCAGCGGGGAAGCACTGACACGTATCACCGGTTTCGTCGTATCAACGACAAAGGGAGGTGTATAGACTACGGGGGAGAATCCATTCTGATAGGAAGCGTCGAGACGCGCCTTGTAGGTGCCTTCCTTGAGCCAGCTTCCCGAAGCATCCTTACCGTCAAAGGTAATTCCCGACTGGGTTAGGAGGTCACGGCTGTTTCTCTGATTCCAGCTGCGGTAGACCCTGCCGCTGTCATCAATGATATCGAGACTCCATTCGGCCAGTCCCTTCACAGTGGAAATGCTGAAACCTATCTCCACTTCGGATATATCGCTCTCCGTACCGGGAGAAAAGGAGGCACGGTCGATGGTCAGAGCCAGTTCGGGCTGAGCCGTATTGATGAGAATATTTCCCACCGAGGAGGAAACGCCGTTTCCCGCCCTGTCCGTGGTAGCCATAACATATTCATAAACACCGTCGGGAAGGACTTCGCCTTCGTCATCGGTACCGTCCCAGACCAATTCCTCCGGAGCCCCGTCGGACCAGGTAAAGGTACGGTAAACCTCTCCCGAGGCATCCCGGATCTCTCCGGTCCAGGTCTCTTCCGAAGAACCGGACTGGGGAATCGTCAGACTGTCCTTTCTTCCGTCTCCGTCGGGAGAGAAAATCAGGTCTGTTCCCGAAGGAGCCTCAACGGCCAGTTCGGGCGCCGTATTGTCAATATGAAAATAGGCCGGATTTGTGGTGGTTAAATTTTCATTATCGTCCCAGAATTCGAAGACGAAGGAGTATTCTCCGTCGGGAGGGGTATCGCCCGAATCGGAAACACCGTCCCATCGGAATGTTTCGGGAACGGTAACGGACTGTTTCTCGGCGAAAAGCCTGTCAAAGAAGTTGGAGAAGGTGGCATTTTCCGGCCGTTCGTCCTTGTTATAGATCTCTTTGACCGTATTTCCCTTGCTGTCCTTGACGGTAATTTTATATCCTTCGATATATCTGTCGTCCTTTACGGTAAAGGGAACGGTCAGTTCGTCCTGTGTTCCGTCGTAATTGGGAGAGATATAGGAGACAGCGTAGTCATCTTTGTCGTAGTCAACGGTGACCTCGGGAGACTCCTTGTCTCTGACTCCCATGGGAAGGGTTACACCGGCGCCGAAAGCGGCAATGCCGTCATAAAGCATCTTCCCTCCGCCGGAAAGCCTCATTTCAGAAGAGGAAAGCTTATCGCTCTCCTCATCGGGAGTGAGGGGGATGACAACGTTCACTCCCAGCCCGGGAATGACCGTCTGCCAGTCATCGTTCATGAGATCCTGGGCTGAAACGGATATACCGGTGGAGACAGAGAGTCTCTCTCCCACAAGGAAATCGGCTCCCAGATCAATTTTCAGATCGGAAACAGCCGGCAGGGAGAGGCCCGCCCGGGCTTTCATGGTAAATCCGCCGTCCTCGAGGACAACAGCTTTCATGCCAACGGCGGGGGTGAGGTTTTCGGGAACGGCCGCCCAGAATCCTCTGGATTCGGGGGAGTAGCTCAGACCTACCCGGTTCAGTACGGCGGCGAACTCGGTGTCCCTGAGGAAACCCAGATCGCCGTACATAAAGGTCAGGCCGAAGGAGGCGGCCAGGCCCCAGTTTCCGGAGAGCCCGTAAGTCCCGTTCAGTCCGAATCCGAAATGAACGTCCTCGTACAGCTCTTTGGAAAAAACGACATCACCGCCCACGGCGGTTCCGAAATTAAGGGATGTATCGTCGAAGGCGGACATATCGGAAACATGAACCGCCGATGTGAGAACACCTATTTTCATAGGAACGGAAAGGGCAAGATTCAGGCTGTGCCCCATACCCCCGTAGGATCCGTCCCCATCATCAAACTGTTCCAGATTGATATAGTTCAGATCCAGAATGTACCTCTGGAATCCGGCAGCCGCCGCCGGGTTGATGGTTACGGCCTGGGGTGTTTCCCTGTTGAACATATTAAAGCCCTGGGAAAGAAAAAGGGGCGAAGCCAGGTTGTATTCAAGCTCACCAGCCGATCCCGGCAAAGCTGTCACCAGTATAGGACAGATCATAAATATCAGTAAAAATAAGGCATGTTTTTTCACGGCATTCTCCTATTATTATCTGTCTAGTATAACACATTCCCCCGAAAAAATGATATAATGGCCTTTTATTTTTCCATACTCGAGGAGTTGAAACGCATGTCATTGGCAAATAACGATAAGGAGTGGTTCGAAAGCGACTGGTTCTGGGAAACCTTCGGCCCCATCATGTTCGACCAGGGAACCATGTCCAAAACAGAAGAGGAAGCGGAAGGTGTCATCCGTCTTGCCGGAGTTGCTCCGGAATCACGTATATTCGATATCTGCTGCGGTTTCGGCCGCCACTCCCTGGAGCTGGGCCGCTGGGGCTATAACATGACGGGTATGGACAGGACGGCGGCCTATATAAAAAGAGCTCAGACGTCTGCCGCGGAGGAGGATCTCCCCTGCCGTTTTCTTGAAGGCGACGTGCGGACCGACCGGCCGGAAGGCCTTTTCGACGGCGCCATATGCATGTGGAATTCCTTCGGCTATACGGAAGATCCCGCCGATGACGACAAAATCATCAAAAACGCCTACGACTCTCTCAAGAAGGGGGGATTCTTCCTGCTGGATACACCGGGCAAAGAGGTTCTCGCCAGCGGATTCGAGCCGAATACCTGGTTTGAACGGGACGAGACGAAAATCCTCCTCGAATACAGCATTGAGCTGAACTGGACCGTTCTGAAAAACCGCTGGCTCTTCCTTGAGAAGGACGGAGAACTGCGGGAGTTTTCCTTCTCCCAGAGAATCTTCTCCGCCCTGGAACTGGCGCAGATGCTCTATAAGGCCGGTTTCGACTCCATAGACATCTACGGTTCCTGGCAGGGAGACCCCTATGACAACAATGCCGAAAGGCTCATCGTCATAGGTTGGAAAGTGTAAAATCCCCGTTTGTCAGCCTGAAAGAGTCTTTCAGGCCGGAAGACATGTATATGCGGTTATCCTTTGTGATAAACAGGGCTTCGAAGTAGTCATGGTCTTCGGCAAAGGCCATGCCCTCTTCCAGTCCCATGGAGTAAAGGGAGGTGGAAAGCCCGTCCGCCTGGGCCGACAGGGGGGTCACGATCGTGACAGCGGCCAGATTGTTGTTCACGGGAAACCCCGTGGCACTGTCCAGAATATGGTGGTACCTTACGCCGTCTACCTCGAAATAACGTTCATAATTTCCCGAAGTGACCATGGACATGGCCTCGAGGCTGAGTATTCCCACGTAGTCCCCCCGGGCGGCCAGAGGATTCTGAAGCCCGATATTCCAGAGCGCGCCGTCCGGTTTATTTCCCATAACGAGGACATTTCCTCCGAAGTTGATGATTCCCCTTCTGGCCCCCCGGTCTTCCAGTACCTCTTTTATCCGGTCGGCTGCATACCCTTTGGCGATACCTCCCAGGTCTAGGGACATGCCGCTTTTCATGGTCACCACATTCCCGTCCAGAGCGACATTATTCCAGTCCAGAAAGGGTCTTACCCCGTCGATTTCTTCCTTCCCGGGGATCCGGGCGTTTTCCGTCCCGATACCCCAGAGATCGACGAGAGGACCGACAGCCGGATTGAACCGCCCCTTTGTCTCGGCCGCATAACCAAGGGCAAGGCGCATAAGATCGGCGGTCTCGGCAGTCAGTTCCATCGAGACGGAATCCTCTCCTCTCTCAAGGGCTTCAGCGGCCAGGCCGTTGAGCCGGCCGAGTTCGCTGGTTGCAATATGGCGGCTCAGGGTATTCTCCAGGCGGTCCACTTCTTCGAAAGCGGCTTCCGCCATAGCTGCGCTGTCTTCCTCATAGAGGGTGATCTGGCACAGTGTGTTCAAAGCGAAACGGTCAAACCGCTCCGGGGAGGCTTCTCCGCGGGAGCAATTAGTAAACATAAGAATGGTTATAAAAATCAGGATGTTATAAAAAAAAGTTTTTCCCATGCCGGGGATTTTATGTTAAAATGGCGTTGCTGTAAACAGCGCGGGGTGCCTGTCTCCATGTTTATTTAATAAGGAAGATCGTTTTAGTGAAAATACGTGCAAAACTGCTTCTCCTTGAAGGTAGTATAACCGGTATTCTATTTCTCAGCCTTATCCTGTCCGTCTACTCCCTCATCAGCCTGTCCGGTATAAATACTCTTTACAGGGAACTTCTTGACAAGAACACAGAAACCAAACAGCTGCGCCTGAAAATGGAGGAGATCCTTTATTTTCCCTCCGCCCAGATTACGGATTTCATACAACTGGAAAAAGAGTGGACCTCCCTGACCATATCCCTGGGCCAGTCCAACAACAGCAGAGCCGTTAAAATGCTGGGCCGGGATTTCCATTCCTCCCTGGACAGGATTGAGAAAGAGTGGCGCATCCTCTCCAGCGACAGGAATATCTCCGATTATCATGTTTTCTTTGAAGATTACCTCAGGGAAAACAGTACCCAGACAAGCGGTTTATACTCCTATTCGGAGAACAGCGAGGACAGGGAAACGAAACAGGTGGTGTCCCTCTTCAGAAACATCGTTGAGGAGCTGATTAAAATCGACGTGCGCGAAGATGAGCTTATCGATTCCATACAGCCCCAGATCCCCCAGGTCATGCGAAGGACCATTATCCGCATCATCGGGGGAAACATACTGGCCCTTATCGTAACCATCATAATTGCTTTTATATTCGGCAGCCGCTTTCTGGATAATATCACCCGCATCAAATACTCGATAAACCGTGTTTCCAGCGGAGAATTTTCCCATAAGCTGCAGATCTCATCAAACGATGAATTCGGCCGGCTGGCCCGGGATTTCAATGCCGTTACTGAAGCGCTCTGGGCCAAGCTGGAATCTGTGCAGAGCATTCTTAACGACGTGGGTGAATCAATCAGCAATGAGATTGACGTGGAGAAAGTGGAAAAGGCCATTGTCTACCTGGGCCTCAAGAGTTCCGACGCGTCCGGGGCCGCCCTTTATCTGTTCAATGACGACAATACGGAACTTCTTCTCACCTATGGCGTAGGTGATTTCCGGCCGCCCTACCCCCTGGGAGAGGAGAAAGAGAACGTTCTCCCCTTCAAATCCACCGATGAAACCCTCGCTTCCTTCAGAGACATCCCCGTCAAGGTAGGAGAGCATCTCATAGGAGAAGCCGCCCAGAAGGGAGAGGCGATTATCATCAAGAGGACCTACTCCTCTTCCTTCGCCCGGCCCCATAACCATCCCTACCACATCAACTCGGCCATCGCCATTCCCATCCGGACGGGAAACGTGGTTCTGGGAGTACTCTGCCTTATCCATACGGACGACACCTATTTCTCCGACCTGGAACTTGCCAATGCCCAGTCATTCTGCGAGCTGGCCGCCATATCGATTGACAATCTGATGAAATATAACGAGATGCTCGGCGTATTCGAACTGAACAGGGAGATCGACATCGCCGCGCAGATTCAGCAGAATCTTCTTCCCCAGCAGATTCCCCGCCTCCGCCATACGGACATGTCCTTTCAGACACGGACATGCCGCGGTATCAACGGGGATTTCTACGACTGTTACATGAATGACAAGGAGACCATCCTCATCACCATCTGCGAAGTCGCCGGAAAAGGCGTTCCCGCCGCCCTGGTTATCACGATGATCAAGACAATCCTCAAGCTTGTGGCCAAACCGGGACTGAACGCCGCCGAGATCATAGGCGCCCTGAACAGGAATATCACCGAGAAAATCAGGATAGAAAACATCGCCGCCCTCTCACTGATTCTTTATAATCAGACCACGGGCAGCCTCTCTTACGCTTCGGCCGGAACACAGCCCATGCTGCTCTACCGCTCCCGTTCGAATGAGTACGAAGAGATTCTTCCCCAGGGTATTCCCGTAGGCCTTGATAAGAAAGCCGACTACGAGGAAAGCCGCCTAAGCCTTGACAAGGGCGATTTTCTCATGCTGTTCACCGACGGGATTCCGGAAGCCCGGAACAGCGCCGGTAAAGAGTACGGCATCGACTCTCTGAAGAAATTAGCCCTCTCCGCCAGGGAAGGATCGGCCGAAGAGATGGTACACGAAATCATAGAAGACCTCGATTATTTCCACCGGAACTCCCACCAGTGGGACGATCAGACAATTTTCGCGTTGAAAAGAGAAGGAGAACTCTAATGAAATTATCTTCCCGACTTCCCCTTTTTCAGACGATCATTCTGATTCTTTTTTCTCTGACCCTGACCCTGGCTCTGTTTGTTTTCAGGGAGATAAACAGACTTTCCCTGCAGATTGTTCTTCTTGACAATATGCATAGCGACGTATTGAACCTGAACGACGAACTGGGTATAAATCTTTATAAACCTCAGATACCGTCTGTGGGATATTACAAACTCTCCCAGCAGATCAACGGCATTGATCATCTTATTGTACAGCTCAAGGATAACCAGAAACAGAGCCGGGGGGAGTCCAGCTACAAGGAGAGAACCGATCTCCTGATCAATCAGTGGGAAAGCATCAGGGAAGCCCAGATTGAGCCCCTCCTTCTTGAACTACGCGATTTCCAGCCCCTGGCCGGATACTACACATTCAACGTATACGGCATGAAGGGCTCCCTGCGGCCCCTCTACCAGAGCGGGCAGGATGAACTGTATCTGCAGCTCAGATCCATCATCAGCCTGATGGAGTCCCTTCAGACGAAAATAACGATAAACCTGGCGGGAATGACGGAAACCACCTCGGTTATGGTGGAAAGGGAAATAGATCAGTTCAGCAGAAATATGGTGCGAAACGCCCTGGTCGTTACAGCCGTCATGCTGGCCATAAGCATTGCCCTTTCCCTTTACCTCTCCTATTCCATAGCGGGTAATATCAAAAGAGTAGACGACGCCATCGCTCAGGTGGCCTCGGGAAACTTCCATTATACCCTCAAAACGGCGGGGGATGATGAGTTCAGCGAGATAGCCGGGGGATTTAATACTCTGACCGAAATGCTCTGGTTCCGGATCGATTCGCTAAAGGATATCATGCGGGACATCGGCAATGCGGTGGAGAAGGAAGTCTCCGCCGAATCCCTCTACTCCCTGATTCTGGAGCTGGCGATTGACAGTACCGGTGCGGACAGCGCCATCCTGATGCTTTACGACGAAAAGGAGAATGCCCTGACCATGGGATACCAGCTGGGCTTTTTCCCCCCACCCGTCAAGATTCCCCGCAACGTGCGGGTCAAAAGGGAAAACATAAGGGAGTGGTTCGACTCAACGAAAATCCCCCTGACCGGTAATATTCTGGGAGATTCCTGCAACAGAGGCAGTTCCTTCTTCATACACGATAATGAGCACCAGGGTGGACTGCCCGAGAACCGCGACAAGAGGGATTCCCACTTTATCAGCTCCTCCATTATCCTCAGCCTGAATTCCCCGGAAAAGAAAATCGGTCTTATCGCCCTGGCGAAAACCCGTCCGGACAACCTTTTCACAGACCTGGATTATACTTATATGAAATCCTTCGCCAATTTCGTCACCATAACCATGGACAATTTCGAAAAATACCAGGAACTCGTTAAAAAACATGAAATAAACAAGGAAATAGAAGTGGCCGCCGAAATCCAGGGGACCCTGCTTCCGGGACGGATGCCGCCCATGGGATATACCAGAATATCCGCGTTCTCCCATCCCGCGAAGGGAGTCAGCGGAGACTATTACGACGTATTCTCCCTGGACAAACAGAGAACGGCGGTCATCATATGCGACGTTTCGGGGAAAGGAATTCCCGCGTCCCTGTTCATGGTCATGTTCAGAACGGTTCTGAGAACCGTATCGTCTCCCCGGATGAATGCCTCCCAGATTCTGACGGCGGTCAACAGGGAAATATCGGGAAACTTCCTGAGCGGCACTTTCGCCACCGCATCCCTACTCATTATCAACCACGCCACGAACAGCATCTCCTTTTCCAACGGAGCCCATCATCCCCTGTACATCTACCGATCGGACAAAACGGCGTTCGTGAAATTCGATACGGAAGGCCTGCCCCTGGGAATAGATATCAGGGGAGAATACGGTCATAAAAACATCAAAGTGAATAAGGGAGATTATCTTTTCCTTTTTACGGACGGATTAACGGAAGCAAGAAATATCAAGGGAGAGGAACTTGGCACAGGCCGGCTGTTAAAATATGCCAGCCAGTTCACCGATCAGTCTCCCGACAGGATGAAGGAGCTCATAGAAGATCTGATCCGTAATTTCGAGGGTGAGGCCGGACAGCATGATGACGAGACCTTCCTGGCTATCCGTATCGGCTGAGAACTAATCTTCTTCCGACCTATCCGGGCCGAGCTCTGCCTTCTCACTCTCCAGCTGCGTTTTCTTTACCAGCAGTTCCTCGGCTTCCCCCTCAAGGGCTTCCCATTTCAGGCGCTCCTTTTCGGCTTTTTCCTTCTGCTGGTCGGCTTCCTTCCTTTTCTTCTGCAGCTGTTCGTCCAACTCCTCTATGCGTATTCCGGTCACACAGAGAACCTTTTCACGGCTTTTCTCTTCCCTTTCCTTTTTCAGCTCATCCACAAGTCCCCGGAAGGGTTTGCCCTCTTCCTCTCCGCTGTACAGGGACTGTCCGAGCCTCAGGTAAGCCTTGTCCAGTTCACCGTCCCTTTCGCCCTTCTCGTCTTCAAGAACTTTGAGGGCTTTGGCAGGCTTGTTGCCTCTGCACAGCTCAGCAATTTTCTGCTCCCGTTCCTTTTCGCTCATAGAAAGGGATTCAAGCTCTTCCCGTAATTTTCGGGAGGTCTCATTCTTTGACTGGAATTCTTCATAAATATCGGTCAGACCGTTCTGGGCGATAGCGTTGAAATAACCGTCGTTTATCAGTCGTTCTCCCGCTTTCTTATAATATTTATTCAGATTATCTCCGGCCGATTTCTTGATGGAGGACTGGGAGGATTTTTTTATGAAGGTCCCCATTTTTCGGAAAAAGCTCTTCTCCCCTTCCTCGCTTCTAATCCGGAATAATTCGTTATCCGCATTCCTGATTTTGTCTTCCCAGTTAAGCAGAGGCTCGAAGATTCCGTCCAGTCCCTCGGTTTCGGAAAGGGCGCCCTTTTTATAAAGATCAAAGGCTCTTCTTCCCAGGATGAGATAAAAATCCGCCCGTGCCTTGATCTCCTCCGATTCACTCTCTCTGATTTTCGTCTGCGCCGATCTGATTTCCTCGATTTCCCGGGCAAGGCTGTCTATGGCGGCATAGTCGCGGTCGATTCTCTCAATGTCTTCGAGAAGCTTCCCTATCTCTTCAGGACACTCCTTGCGGGACAGGCCGGCGGTATACTCCTGTGCCCAGGCTATGCAGTGAGACTGTATCTGTTCATCCAATTGTTCCAGCTGATCTTCAATACCCTTTAATTTCTGCTTCAGATTGGCCACTATTCACTCCTTGGACGAAATCATCCTATTTAATATAACCAATTTCTTCCGCATTAACAAGAAAATACGCAATTTCAAAGCTAAGTTCACTATATATTGACAAAGGATTTTTCTCCCTATAAATTATAGGAATAATACAGGGAGCAAGATGAGACCGTCCTATTATGCAATCCAGCTTAATGAAAGGGAAGAAAGGACATTTCTCACCTCCCGGTTATCGGACAGAAAGGAGAGAGGAATCCTGGTCCTGTCGGATGAGAGCGGTTTGAAAATATACGAGAGTATAACAAATACGCTCAAAGCCAGAGTGCTGTATCTGACAGGAGGGGCTAATGTTTTAAGGGAATCAAGAAAGATTAGAAAGGGCTATCATCTGATAGGTTCCGACACACCGGGTATTATCGATCAGATCAGACGGAAACAGATCGACTTATCCCCTTTTAGAACGATCATAGCCAGACTTCCCGGGAAGAATAAGGAATCTTTTCTCGGAGACGTGTCTTTTATCATATCCCATATGCCCGGATTTCATCAGCTGTTCATAATCGGTGACATATCAGAATGTTCTGAGGATCATCCTCTGCTCAAATCAGCGGAAACTTCCGTCAAATTTAACACCATGGAAAAGGAGAGACATGTGGCAAAGATACCCGAAAACATGATCAGCGCCATTGACGAGTTAGTCGGCAAGACAAGGAATGACAAGGAGCCGGAGACCCTTGCCGAATACAGAAAGTATTTCAAGAAATGCGTTCCCCTGGGCTTTCGCGGCTGGGTGACAGCTTACCTACTGAGGGAGTATCTTTCCCGGGATAAATCATTTAAACTCCCCCAGCTTACCGAGGGGGCTACCCTCTTCATCGGCATCGGCAAAAACCGGAAAGTCTATCCCAAGGATCTGATTCACCTGTTCATCAATACAGGGAAAGTCGAGAGAAGCCATATCGGGGAGATTCGCATACTGGATAACTACGCCTTTGTATCCATTGAAAAAGCTTCTGCGGATAAGGCAATTGACAATCTGAACGGCATCAATTACAGAGGCCGCAGTCTGACTGTCAATTACGCTAAACAGAAATAGTATCAGGCCTGAAAACTGAATGCCAGTCCCGTCGTTACACTCGATGCATCGGCAGGAGCGAATGACGGGGGCATTTTGCTCAGGGTATCATGAATGAGACTACCGATTTTCTCCAGATCCGTATCGGAAGGAGAAATATTCTCGCTGCCCGGTTTGATGAGATTTTCACGGTTTTGTGACGCCATGGAATTTAACCGCTGCAGGGATACGATCATATTATTAAGCAGTTCAAGCCTTTTTATGGGAACGGAATTCTGTTGGTGAGATGCGGGAAACCCCTGAACATATTTAAAGTGGGCGTAATAAGAGTCACCCCGCGCTACAGGCAAAGTGACTTTGCTGTTATGCCCGTGAGCTGTTGATGAGATTTGAACGGGATTAACCATTCCCAGAGAAACATTCATAACTCTCCATCCTTAACTGATTACATTATCGGAAAGGACGAAGCCGTCATTAATAGTTTCTGATCAACAAATAACTCTTATCTCTTGTTTCTTTCTGCCTTCTGCTTGCATTGTATGCATAGGGCGGCATAGGGAATGGCATCGAGTCTGTCCTTCGAGATCATTTTCGAGCAGGATGCGCAAATTCCGTAGGTGCCGTTCTTTATCCGGGAAATGGCCGATTCAATCATATCAAGCTGCAGTTTGTCCCTGTTTCCCAGAACTTCAAGGGTTCGGCAATCGATATCGTTTGAAGCGACATCGGCCAGATCATTAAGACCGAGATCTTCTACGGCAGCCTTGAAGTCTTCATTTTCAGAGATAAGATTCTTGAGAAGGTCCTCTTTCATTTTCATCAATGTTTCATACATCTTATCAGAATAGTTTTGTTCCATCTCAGTCAGGCTCCTAATCTTCAAAATTATGCACCAATTATGCCTATTTGAATAAAAATGTCAAGATGTCCACTCAATCCATGTTGACAAAGCGGTATATCTAACATAGAATTCCGTGGAAAATATAAAAAAAACAAGGAGTCTTTTTTGGCTAAAGAAGAAGCAATTGAGGTAGAGGGAGTTGTCAAGGAAAGCCTTCCCAATACCATGTTCAGAGTGGAACTGAAAAACGGCCACGTCATTCTTGCCCATCTGTCCGGCAAAATGAGAAAACATTATATAAGAATCGTACCCGGCGATAAAGTAAAGGTCGCCCTTTCCCCCTATGACCTGACCAGAGGCAGAATCATTTTCAGAGAAAGATAAACTTCCGGAGACGAAGGGACCAGGAATCTATAGGATAAACCACGTGGCCCCTTCTCCCCCTTCATTGCGAGGAGCCTTACCCCAGTTTTTAACCTGGGGATGGGAGTCCAGCAGCTTCCTGACCATGGGCCTAAGAACCGCCCCGTCTTGGGAATGCAGCCCTTTTCCATGGATAATTATCCCCTTTTTTACTCCCCTCTTCCTGCAGTTTCTCAGAAAGGACAGCACTTCTCTTTTGGCTTCCTCTCCTTTCATACCATGAACGTCCAGAGTCACCTGGGGGGCCATCTTTTCGAGAGTCTTCCGTCCGGGGCTGTCGGATGTTTTTCTCTTCTCCCCTTTTTCCTTCTCTTTAAACGCCTGCTTACCCGGGGGGTACATATTCAGAAGATCTTCCATTCCCGCCATATCAGAAAGCCTCATCCGTAACGGGAACGACTTTACCCCGCGGCAGCCAGCCTTCCAGACCATAGCCGGTCTTGATAAAATAGTAATCTTTCTTCTCCGTTATCAGCCGGAAAGATGTCCCCGGAGGGAGGAGAAGCCACTCATCGGCCGTTTCTTCGGGAATTCGGCTCAGGGCTGCGCCTTCGGATTTCACGACTCCCTGGGGAAGCCGGTTCATCCTGTTCATGGCCAGCAGTGCGCCTCCGGTACCCAGAATGATAAAGAACAGCGTGGCCACCGCAAGAAAACGGCTGAGTTTGCTCTTTTTCAGGTACCACGCAAGCATGACAAGAAAAAGATTGATCAAAAGGATCAAGATACCGGAAAGATCCGCCGAGCCGATACCCCAGTTGACCGAATACTGATCCTGCAGCCCCGCCAGGCTTTCCATGGCATAGAGCCCTTTCAGAATTTTCTGTTCACCGGGAAGCGCAAGAAGGGCGGTACGGAAAAGCTTCTCGCTACCGGTCAGATTTCCCTGGTAAAATTCCAAAACGGCCCGATTATATAAATAGGCCGCATAACCTTCCTTCTCATAAAGAGCCTCATAAAGAGCCAGGCTCTGACGCAGGTCCCCATCCCTGAACAGCTCCTGAGCCTTCTCGACGGATTCCCGTCTTTCCGGACCGTTTCCGAAAGATAAAAGCAGGGGCAGAACGATCAGCAGGGGAAGCCAGTCGCTCTTTCTCTCATTGAGGGAAAAGAGGACGAAGAGAAAATAGATAAGTCCCGGCAGAATGAACAGCCATTTAAAGGGACTGTCAAATTTTTCCTTGCAGATGAGCCGGGTAATATCAAAGGAGGAGAGAAGAGGGAGCCGCTGACTCTCTTCACCGCTCTGAACCGTGATATCCACATCATAGGTATTACCGGAGAAAGTTTCGATTTTTCCTGTCACAGGGTTCATCCACGAAAAGGGAGTGCAGACGATTTTTCCCCTATTCTCCCCGCCCGCCTGATACCGGTAGGATATCTGCCGGTACCCGGAGTATCCCGATTCCGTGGGGATCAGCTCCTCGCTCTCATCGGAGTTAATCAATTCAAAACCGTCGGCCACGATCTCGGGGAAGCTCATGTAGTGAAAATTACCCGTTCCCTCAATCCTTACGCTAAGGGTAAGGATTTCGCCCTGAGCCGCCTGATTGCCGGAGAACTGGGTTACCACGGAAAAATCCCCCACCGCCCCGCTTTTCATAATTTCCTCGGGAGGAGGGAGAATATCAAGCTCCAGAGAGGGAATATCCCGGTTGAGCCCGAGTATGGAGACACTGCCCCCGGGAATGGTGAGATGGCCCGATTCACCGGAAGAAAAATACCAGCTTTCCAGGGGATAGGAATAAATGGTCTTATCCCGGATTTCAAAGGTCTCGATATCTCCGGATAAATCGACCTGGTCTAGATCTCCCACCGCCGGTTTGGCCATATGGATCTCTTCGGGGAAATCCAGACTTTCCGTATAGCGCACGTTGAGGATGAGGGAGATGATTTCACCCGGATAGGCCTGATCTTTCACGGGAGACCAGTAAACCTGGAGGGGAAAGTCCAGATTGCTCTCATCACGGTTGTGAACGATCACGGGAAAATCGGGAAGGACCATCTCGAATTTTTCCCTGAAAAATCTCAGACCCGAACACTGATAAATGTCTCCGGCGGAAGCGCGGAACGTCAGGACCGCCTCGGTCATCTCCTCGTATATGATTTCCCCGCTGTTTTCAACGAGTGCGTTATACGGCCTCAGATAGGGTTCACCGGCGACGGACATCGCCCCGTACTCTTCCAGGGGAAGTTCCACTTCCAGATCCCGGGAGTAGGGAACCATGGTTTTGACATATACTTTGAAATTGCGGTTGATGTAGGCCTTATCCTGGGTTATCGTTTCTTCGGCGAAAAGGGACAGGCAAAACAGCAACAGCAGCGGAAGGAAAAGTCTTTTCATTACCAGTCGTTCTCCCTCGGATTTTTCTCCTTTTCCGCCGATTCCCAGACGGGATTCTCCTGGCGTCTCAGATAGTTCAGAAGTCTTTCGGTATCATCGAAAAGGTTCTCATTTTTCTCCTGTTCCGCTTCGTCGCCGCGCAGATCCAGACCGGAATTGACCCGGTTCAGGGATAATTCGAGATTGATTTTGCTATCCCTGTCGGAGGGCTCCAGATTTACCGCCTCTTTGAAAGCCAGAGCCGCTTCCTGGTACATTCCTTTTTCATAATAATAGACCCCCTTGTTGAAGGTCAGCATAAAAAGGAATTCCCTGTCCGCGGGAGGCTCCTGATCCCACTTTATCAGAGCCGAATCCCGCTCTCCCAGGCTGTAATAGACATTTCCGATGTTATAGCTGATCAGGGGCAAGTTATCGCCCCATTCCATAGCGTCGAGAAAAGCAACATTCGCTCTTTTGAAATTTCCCTGATCCATCTGATAATTTCCCCAGAACACCAGCAGTCCCGGATTGACATATCCGCAGGAAAAAAGGAGAAAACTTGCTATCGTTACAAGTACGCCGTTCTTTAATTCCATCGCAGTTTCCCCATGATAAGATAGAAGGCCATGAATACCAGAGCGGCAAGGGCAAAAATCCTGTACCGGTTTGTGGAAGTAAACCCCACGCCCCGGGCTTCGGTCTGCCCGTAGGTATCGGAAAGGAGCGTTTCAATCTCGCCCATATTGTGAACATCGGTCAGATCCAGATAGCGTCCTCCGGTCAAGTCGGCCATCTGCTTCAGTAGCTCACTGTTCTGCCTTGTCACGACGGGCTCCCCTTCCCTGTCGGTGAGGAGTTCACCGTTTTCCAGTCGGATAAAATCGCCCTCACCCGAGCCCAGCCCGAATGTAAAGAGCTGAATGTTGCGGTCATAAAGTTCCCTGGCCGCATTCAGCCCGTTTCCTTCAAGCCCCTCCCCGTCGGTGAAAAGCAGGACGGCACGGTTCCTCTCCTGGTTTTCCGGCAGGGTGGACGCTCCCTTTTGAAGAGCTTTTTCAAGATTGGATCCCGGAGCGCTGATGAAGGCGGGACTGACTTTCTCCAGAAAGTTTTCCAGGGTAATGGTATCTTCCGTAAGCGGGATAAAAAGCACCGGCTCCCCCTTGAAAAGCGTAAAGGAGTAACGGGCTTTCGGGAGATTCTCCATAAGAAGAAACATGGCGTCCCTGCACCGGTCAAGCCGTGAGCTTCCCACATCGCGGGCCAGCATACTGTTGGAAACATCAACCACAAGCGCCACATCCAGGTTTCTCTTCTCATTGCTTTCAGGCTCGAGTCCCCAGTGAAAATCCACCAGAGCCAGCACCGAGAAAAGGCAGATGCCGTTTATCAGAAGAAAGCGGAGAAAACTCCTCACCCGGTAGCGGTTATCCACGACACTCCGAGATCCATAACCCAGCCTTTTCAGGTAGGTACGGCTGCGGTGGTTCGAAACGAAGCTGAGAATCCATAGGGGGACAATCATTATTAGTATCCAGAAATAACGGGGATCAATGATTCTCATACCACTTCCCCCAATACAATCCGCCGGATAAACCAGTAGAGAAAAAAGAAGATAAGCCCCAGAAGAATCAGCTTCTGATAGAAATAACTTTTTTCCACGGAAATCTTCGTCTTCATCTCATAGGATTCCATCGTATTTATGGTTTGAAAAATAGTTTCGAGGGATCCGGAGCTGCGGGCATAGAAGTATCCGCCGCCGCTGATGTCGGCCATCTCTTCCAGCAGGGTGCCGTCAAAATGGCTCTTGATGGTACCGGAGAGGATTTTCCCCGTTTCCCTGTCGTGAAACTCGATGGGCACCTCGCCCGTGGTTCCGAGACCCACGGCATAAATCCTTATATTGGATTGAACCGCCATGGACGCGGCGGTTCGGGGCTGAATCTCGCCCAGATTGTTCTCTCCGTCGGTAATGAGAAGAATGGCTTTTTCCGATGCCGTACTCGATGAGAGATGGAGTACGGCCAGGGCGACTCCCATCCCGATGGCAGTACCGTCGCCCCGATCGATAAGGGAGACGTCGTCCAGGGTGTCGCTCAGAAGGGAATGATCCACCGTGGGCGGCATTTTCAGAAAGGCCTCTTCCGAGAAAGTCACAAGTCCGATGGAATCGTTCTCCCTCTCCTTGATGAAATCCTTTACCATCTCCCGGGCCGTGGTCAGCCTGTCCTCGGCACCGAAATCACGGGCCGCCATACTGGGCGACTGATCGAGAACGATCATGATATCCATTCCCCTCTCAATATACACTTTCCGGTTGACCGCGGTGGCGGGTCCGGAGAGAGCCAGTATAAAAAGGCTGACGGCCAGCCAGGCCATGAATTCGGTCAGGATATAGATCACTTTGAGAGAAAGGGGGAGACGGATCGTGTTTTTCCCCTGCCAGACACGATAGGAGTAGGGAATTCCCCCTCCCCTGTTCGGCCTCAGATAGAGGAAATAAAGAAGCAGGGGAAAAAAAGCGAAGAGGATCAGATAGGCCGGTTCTTCAAAGGTCAGCAATTTTTTCCTCCCTTTCCAGACTTTCAAGAAATTTTTTCATGATTTCCAGACTGCGCACCCTCTCTTTGCGGCTGATATGTTCTCCGGCGAATTTCACAAGATCCGCCGTCCTCAACAGCTCCGAAATATCTTTCCAGACAGCCGCATCCACCGGAGGATGGGGCAGATTTTTCAGATCCCGCGTTGTCATGGAGTGACAGTCCAGACCGGTTCTCTCCGATAGATAGGAACGGACTCCCTCAGAAATATCGATATAGAAGTTTCTCTCCTTGCCGTTCTCATCCACTCGGCTTTCCAGCCTCTTGATGAGGCGGCTCATCCGGCGGCGGGGCCCCGAATGACTCAGCCAGCGGAAAAGGATGCGGATTCTCTCCGCCAGGAATCGTCCCGCGAGGAAACAGACATAGGGAGAACAGATGAGAATAATGAGAAAAAGGGGTATTAACAGTTTAATGCCGGAAAAATTCAGGTTGGGCCGTATTCCCCGCAGCTCCCGCACTTTCTCCTGTTCCACCAGAGAGTTTGTAAAGATTTTCATTGACTCTATGGTGATATCCCCCAGATTGATCGGGGGAAGAGAACGGGTACCGGTCATATAAGATTTGAACCGTATGGAAACCTGCGCTTCATATCCCTCCTGCTCCACATCTATCGATTCTATCTCCAGCCAGTCGGCCCGGGGGAGTATCTCGGGAACGGAGAGTTCCTTCTCATCATCCCAGACGAGGCGGAACTGGAGGAGGACGGAATCGCCCACGTAATAGGTAGGCGGAACAAAGACTTCATCCACCACATCCCACTGGGCGTGGAGAGAAAAGGAGGCGAGAAGAGTGAGAAGGAGGACCGGAAGGATTCGCATCATCCTTTCTTTCTCCTTTTGAAGAACTGTATGATTCTTTCCAGAGGATCATCGCCGCTTTCGATTTCCACGTAATCTATGCCGTTGGCCCGGCAGTGCTCCACCAGTTTATAATAATGGAGATCCCAGAACTCGTGATACTCCTCCCGGAGCTGCCGGCTTCCACCGTAGAAGAGCTGTCCCCGGCCCGTCTCCCTGTCACGGAGTTCCACCAGCCCGACCCGGGGCAGCTCCCTCTCGCGCTTGTCATAGAGGGATACGGCGATAACATCGTGTTTTCTGGCGAGCAGGCTCAGCTCCTTCCAGTATCCATCCGTTTTGAAATCGGAGATAATAAAACAGATGCCCCGCCTTTTCATAAGCTCCATGGCGGTCCGTGTGGCCAGAGCCAGATCGGAGCCGGTCCCTTCGGGCGTGAAACTCAGCACCTGCGAGACCTGCTTGAGGATGTTCTTATTGCCCTTCATGGGCGCATGGTACTGTTCGATTCGGTCAGAGAAGACCAGGGTTCCCACCCTGTCGTTGTTGGCATTGGCCGCATGGGCGATCAGGGAGAAAATATAACCGGCCATTTCCCGCTTGCTCCCCCCCGAATCAAGACAGAGAGAGGCGGAGGAATCGAGAAGAATCATGAGATTCATCTCCCGTTCCTCTTTGAACGTCTTGGTATAGGGCTCCCCCATGCGGGAAGAGACATTCCAGTCGATAAAGCGGGTGTCGTCGCCGGAGATATACCCCCGCACCTCGTCAAATTCCAGACCGGGACCGCGAAAAAGAGACTTATAGTTTCCCGTGAACAGGGTGTCCACCAGTCTTTTGGAAACAAGCTGTATCCTCTTGACCTGGCGGCTTATTTCTCCTTGATCCGTCATCAGGGCACAGAAACGTGGGACAGAATGGAATCGATAACGCTGTCGGCGGTCATTTCTTCCGCCTCCGCTTCGTAGGAAAGAACGATACGATGGCGGAGAACGATCTTCGCCACATCCTGAACATCTTCCGGGAGGACATAGGCCCGCCCTTCCATAAGCGCCTTAACCCGGGCGCAGCGCATCATGCCGATTGTGGCCCTGGGGGACGCTCCGTACTCGATAAAGCGGATAAAGGGCAGCTTTCTTTTATTCTGTTCTCTGGTGGCCGCCACGAGGGAAACGATATACTTCTCCACCCTTTCGTCCAGTTCAATACCCTGGGCTATCTCACGGACCCGGGCGATGGACCGGGGATCAAGAACCCTCTCCAGACGGATGCTGTCCATATTATCAACCCGGCGCATGATCTCCAGTTCGTCCTCGGGACTGGGGTAGGAAACCAGTACCTTGGCAATGAACCGGTCCAGCTGAGCTTCGGGAAGCTGATAGGTCCCCTCCTGCTCGATGGGATTCTGGGTGGCCAGAACAAAAAAGGGTTCGGGCAGCTTATAGGTCGAATCGCCGATGGTCACCTGTTTCTCAGCCATGGCTTCGAGAAGGGCGCTCTGAACCTTGGCGGGCGCCCTGTTCACTTCATCGGCCAGAATGATGTGTGAAAACACCGGACCTTTCCGGGGAACGAATTCACCGGTCTGCTGCCGGTAAATCATGGTTCCCGTCAGGTCGGCGGGAAGAAGATCGGGGGTAAACTGAATTCTTTTGAAATCGATACTCAAAATATCGGCGAAGGTTTGAACGGCCAGGGTCTTGGCCAGCCCGGGTACACCTTCCACGAGGACATGCCCCCCGGCTAAAATCCCCATGAGGAGTCCTTCCACAAGGGAATCCTGACCGACTATCTTCTTAGCCGCTTCCTTTCGGGCCCTGTCGATAATGGCCTGGGCTTCCTTAACATTATTCTTAAGACTTTGATCTATCACACTAACCTCGCTCACCGGTTATGATCTGTATTCGGCATTAATTCTGACATAGTCGCAGGAAAGATCGGAACCCCAGACTACTGCGGATTCCTGGCCCCTTCCCAGACGAACGGATATCTTAACATTTTTCCCATGGGCAGGGAACCCCGGCGACGGCAGAGGCAGGGCCCTCTCTTTCATATAGGAGTGGAGAAGACTCTCCTTTTCGCTGTCAAGAAGGAAAGCCCCCTCTTTATAAAGGCTGGTATCTCCCATCATAAGGCTGACTTTCTGCCTGTCCAGTTCGACTCCGCCGTTACCCGCCCAGTCACCCAGGGCCTGAATGAGACGGCCCACATTGGGATCGTTCCCGAAGACAGCGCTCTTGGTCAGAGGGGAATTGATCAGGGCCTTACCGGCGGAAACAGCTTCTTCCTTCGTCGCGGCGCCGCTGATTTCCACTTCCATGACATGGCCCGTTCCCTCTCCGTTCCGGACCACATCCTGGGCCAGCTGAACGGCCAGATCACACAGGGCGCGCCGGAATTCCTCCCCGTCCACCGGTTTTTTCCTGGTGGAGAAGATAATCGCCGTATCGCTGGTGCTCTGGTCGCTGTCCACGCTTATGCGGTTGAAACTCTCAGAGCAGGCCTCGCGCCAGTAACGGTCCAGAGCGTCCCGCTCCACATCTCCGTCGGTCATGAAGAAGACAAGCATGGTGGCCAGATTAGGCTCGATCATCCCGGCTCCCTTGCAGATGCCGGTGATGCGGCAGTCGCCCACGCTTACCGTCCGGGCTTTGGGGAATGAATCGGTCGTCATAATGGAACGGGCGGCGTTCAGGGCGGAACCGCCCTCTCTCTTCCCGACCAGATCGGGCAAGGCCGCCTCCATCTCCTCGACGGGGAGTTCCCAACCGATGACGCCGGTGGAAAAGGGAAAGACGACGCCCTCTCCGGGCAGAAGGGATTCGGCCTTTCTTCGCAGCCGGCTGCTCTTTTCGTAACCGCAGGGACACTCGACATTGGCGATTTTATTGTTTATCAGCAGTCCCTTGAGGGCTTTTTCCTTCAGAAGTTCCCGCCCGATGGTGACGGGATGACCGGGAAAGGCATTCCTGGTAAACAGCGCCGCGAAACTGTCTGTCGGCTCCTCCAGAGCGATAAGAGTCAAATTCATGGGGTATTCCTGGCCTTTCCCCTCAACGGCTAATTCGCCGGGAACAAAACGTATTTTATGGGAAGCAGCGGTTACCCCGGCAGGAAGGGGCACATGGGCTTCCAGGTATTTTTCATACTCTTCAGCGGTGTGAAATTTCATGGATAACAGAATAGCAGGATTTTTTATAAAGTGCAATTAGACGTCGAGCGATTGACTTTTAATTATACATATGATAATTTTTTGTCAAGAATAATAGAGCCGATCCGACAGTACCGGATTTACCGTCAGGCTCACAGGGAGTATGTGATGAAAATTGCGTTAATATTTCCCGGCCAGGGATCTCAGGTCAAGGGTATGGGAAAGGACATTCTCGACAAATTCCCCAGGGGATATGAAATCCTGGGAGAAGCCAATTGCTGTCTTGACTACGATATGGAAAAACTGATTCTGGAAGATCCGGATAATCAGCTCAACAGCACTCAGTTTACCCAGCCCGCCCTCTATACGGTATGCGCCATCTACACGAACTACCTCAGGGAAAAGGGCATCAACTGGCATGTGACCGCCGGGCACAGCCTGGGAGAATATGCCGCTCTCTACGCTGCCGGAGTTTTCTCCTTTATGGACGGTTTGAAACTCGTGGCGAAAAGAGGCGAGCTTATGGGTCAGATCAATGATCCCGCCGTCGGCATGGGCGCCGTCGTGGGACTGACCGGTTCTGAAGTGGCCGAAAGCATCAAGGCCTATGAAAATCTGTATATTGCCAATCTCAATGCTCCCGAGCAGACCGTTGTCAGCGGAAGCAAGGAAGACATAAACGCCATGGCTTCTGCCCTGAAAGAGGCGGGGAAGGGACGGCTGATTCCCCTGAGGGTATCCGGAGCGTTCCACTCCCCCTTCATGAAACCCATAGTAGAGGATTTTATCAAGGCCGTGGAAGCCTGCCCCTTTACCGATGCGTCCATGGATGTCTATCCCAATGTTAAAGCTTCCGCCCTGCGCGACAGCAGCGCGATCAAGGAGTGTCTCATAGAACAGATTACCGGACAGGTGAAATGGACAGAGACGGTAAGGCAGATGGAAGCTGACGGTATTACCCATCACTTCGAGGCGGGCCCTGGCAAAGTGCTCGCCGGACTGATGAAAAAGTGTTCCGGTTCGATCATTCCCCTGGAAATCGAACTTTAGTTCATTGTTAATTTTTTCTGCTCCGGCCGCGATTTCTCTCCGATTTCCCCAGCGGCCGGAGCAATTCATATTTTGAAGGCAGGATAAAAAGGTATCGTTTTATTTATTTTATAGATAACCATTTATAAATTACTCCCCGTTCTCGGAACGCCATAGCCAACTTTTCAGTCCCTGATAAAACGATTGACTATTACCTTTTCCCGTGTTATATCTATTTTATAAGTGTTTTATTTAGCTGGATTGTTAATCCCGCTTACCACAGTCTTTCCCAAGGAAAATCCGTATGAATTTTTTTGACACTCACGCTCACATTGGGCTTATCAATGAAGATCCCATAGAGCAGCTGATTATTGCTCAGGAAGCAAAACAGGAAAATATTTCCCATATTATAAGCGTTACTAACAATCTGGCCGATTTCGAGCAGGTTTACAATAATCTGCAGACTGCCAGTAATGTCTATTTCGCCATAGGCGTCTCTCCCTCCGAGGTAAATCATCCGGGCAGGGACTGGAAGCAGGTCATCTATGACGGCATCCAGAAAGACCGGGTCATCGCCATTGGTGAAACCGGGCTGGATTATTATAAGAAATTCGGCGACAAGAGCTCCCAGGTGGAACTTTTCATCGCCCAGCTCGAGCTGGCCCAGACCTATAATCTGCCCGTCATAATCCACAACAGAACGGCCGGCCAGGATATCCTCGACATTCTATCCGACCGCGTTCCCGACAGGGGCGGTGTACTCCACTGCTACTCGGAAGACTGGAATTATGCCGCCCAGGTGCTGGAGCAGCACGACAATATCTATTTCTCCTTTGCCGGTAATGTCACTTACCGCAACGCCAAGAATCTGCACGAAACGGTAATCAATCTTCCCCTCGACCGGATTGTCATAGAAAGCGAAGCGCCCTTCATGATTCCCGCCGAATTCAAGGGAAAGAGAAACAGACCCCTTTATCTGCCTTCCACGGCGCGTTTCATAGCGGATCTCCGCGATGAAGATGAAGAAGAAGTCATGACGGCCCTTCACCAGAATGCCTGCCGTCTTTTCGGGTTATAGATGTCTGCCGGCCTTTACAGACCGGTAAGCATAGGAACCCTGTCCTTACCGGGCAACCTTTTCCTGGCTCCCCTGGCCGGTTTTACCGACCGGGCTTTCCGCGGTACCTCCGTTGAATGGGGAGCCGATCTTACCTACACGGAAATGATCTCCTGCGAGGCGGTTTTCCGGGATAACCGGAAAACCCTGGATATGATGTCCCGGGACGAACGGGAGAAGAACTTCGCCATTCAGGTCTTTTCAGGCACCGTGGAAGCGGCGGAACAGTCCATTGAGAAGGTTCTGAAATACTCCCCTTCCCTCATCGATCTCAACTGCGGCTGTCCCGTTCCGAAAATTGTCAAATCCGGAGCAGGATCGGCTCTGATGAGAGAGCCGGAGAAAATCGGAGCCATCGTGAGAGCCCTGAAAACCGGTCATGATACCCCGGTGACAGTGAAAATCCGCACAGGCTGGGACATGCAGTCCCGTAACTACCGGGAAGCTGCCGAAATAGCCGTCGAGGCGGGAGCCGCCGCCGTGACGATACACGGCCGGACGAAGAGTCAGGGCTACAGCGGTACAGCCGACTGGGGTCCGCTCAGGGAATTGACCGGCCTCCTTCCCGTTCCCGTTTTCGGTTCGGGTGATCTTTTCACACCCCGCGATGCCGAAAGAATGCTCGAAGAGACCGGATGCGCCGGAGTGATGTTCGCCCGGGGAGCCATCGGCAATCCCTTTATTTTCCGCCAGACCCGACATCTTCTGAAAGAAAATGAGGATATGCCCCCTCTCTCGGCGGAAGAGAGGCTGAAAACAGCCTTGAGCCAATACCGTCACTCCCTGAGCTATCTCGATGAAGAGAAGGCATCCAAGGAGATACGCAAACATCTCTGCGCCTATTCCAAGGGCATACCCGGATCATCGGCTCTCAGGAATGATCTGGTCCATGCCGTCAGTGCCGAAGAGTTCGAAAAACTTATATTTGATTTCCTATCCGCTATGGAGTAAACTTTTTTTAAAGACCTGCGCTTGACATTTTAAAATCTATATATTATTTTTTCTATATTAATTTCGGAATATTAAAAGAGAGGTATATATGGAGAAACTGTTAATCATCGGCGGGGTAGCCGTCGGAGCCACTGCCGCAGCAAGAGCCAGAAGAATGAATCCCGATCTGGACATCACCATTCTGGAAGCCGGAGAGGATGTATCCTTTGCCAACTGCGGGCTCCCCTATTACATAGCGGGGGACATTACATCGCGCAGCAAGCTGATTCTTCAGAGTCCAGAAAGTTTCCACTCCCAGTATAATGTCAAAGTAAAGACCCTCACCGAGGCCCTCAGGATTGACAGGAACAGCAAAATCGTAACCGCTCTCAACCATAAAACCGGAAAAGAGGAAGTGTATTCCTATGACAAACTTATCCTGGCCCAGGGCGGAAAACCTTTCATTCCCGGACTGGAGGGAGTGGACAGGGACCATGTCTTCTCCCTCTGGACATTGAACGACATGGACCGGATCAACAGCTTCATAGAGGACAACAGCCCCAAGAAAGCCGTGGTGGTGGGGGGCGGATTCATCGGCCTTGAAATGGTGGAAGCCCTGACGAAGCGGGGAATGTCCGTGAGCGTCATAGAGATGGCCCCCCATGTCATGCCTCTGCTCGAAGGGGAAATCGCCGCCGCTCTTCAGGAAGAGATGGAAGCCCGTTCGGTTAATCTCTATACGGGAAAAGCCCTGACCGGCATAACAGAAAAAAACGTAGTCCTTAATGACGGAACAGAAGTTCCCGCCGATATGGTTCTTATGTCCGTAGGCGTCCGGCCCACCCTTCAGCTGGCCAAGGACTCCGGACTGGAGCTGGGACCCTCCGGCGGCCTCCTGGTCAATACCAGGCTTGAAACAAGCGACCCCTCCATTTTCGCCGGCGGCGACATGGCGGAAATCAATCACAGAGTACTGAATAAAACCGTAAGAATCCCCCTGGCCGGTCCTGCCAACAGGCAGGGACGCATAGCCGCCAATAACGCCGCAGCCGGCAAGGGAATGGAGTACAAAGGTTCCCAGGGAACGTCCATCGTCCGCTTCTTCGATGCCGTAGCGGGAAGTACGGGCATCAATCTGAAGCAGGCCCGGGACGCCGGAATCAATGCGGAATCGGTTGTCATCCGTAAGGAAAATCACGTGGGTTACTATCCGGGCGGAAAAATGATGACCATCATGGTTATCTACGAACGGGAATCGGGTAAAGTCCTCGGTGCCCAGCTTTCCGGCGAAGCCGGAGTGGACCGCCGCCTGGATGTCCTTTCCACCGCCATCTACGGAGGACTGACAGTGGCCGATCTTTCCGAACTCGACCTGGCCTATGCACCTCCCTTCGGCTCGGCCAACGATCCTGTCAATATCGCCGGATTCGTGGCGGAGAACAGAATGTCCGGCTACAGCCCGGTGATCACCGCCTCTGAGCTGGAAGAGAAAATTGCCGGCAAGAAGATACTCTTCATCGATATAAGGGATGTCTTCACCTATCGGAAAGGCCATGTGGAAGGATCGGTCAATATAGCGGCCGAGCAGGTCAGCAGCCAGCTGCACAACCTGGAGAAAAACACCCCCATCCTCGTCTGTGACGATACGGGGAAAGTGGCCCATCGGGTGGTACGCTCTCTTATTCTGGACGGATTTGAGGATGTATGCTATATCTCCGGCGGTTACCCCAGCCTGGAAAGATACCAGAGAGCCTTCGGGTTCGCATCGCTCCAGGTAGGCATGGCCCCCATAGAAGAGAAATCTCTGGAAGGACACATGCCTCAGGACCGGGCGGACGACAGGGAAGAAACCGTGGAAATCCAGGAAGAGGGAAAACTGATTATTGACGTGCGGACCCCAGAGGAATTCGAAATGGGAGCCTTTCCCGGAGCGGTCAATATTCCTTTGGATGAACTTCCCGTCAGAATGGAGGAACTCGGCTCCAAAGACAGGGAAATGGTTCTCTATTGCGCCTCAGGCGCACGAAGCGCCTATGCCATGAGATTTCTGCAGGACGCGGGATTCACCAATATGACCAACGGCGGCGGCATTATGCAGATGATGTCCCAGGCAATGTAAGAGGGCTCCATGGAAAGAAATTACGCCATTATCATAGGCCTGTTTTTCGCCTTCTATCTTTATAAAATTATTTCGGGAAGACTGAAATACTCCCGCCTGGTTAAGCTGATGGATTCGGGCACTCCCTTTACCCTGATAGACGTCAGGACTTCCGGGGAATACGCCGCGGGTCATATTCCGGGAGCCCAGAACATATCCCACGAAACCATCGGAAGCTCTCTCAAGAAGACGGCGAAGGACAGGGAAATCGTGGTTTACTGTCAGAGCGGTTCCCGCGCATCGGCGGCTAAGGCGGCCCTTGCGGGCAAGGGATATACCAACGTATGGAACTTCGGCGGCCTGTCCCGATGGAGAGGGAAGCTGGAAAAGTAATCCAACGGGACATAAAAAACCCCTCCGCGGATTAGGATGCGGAGGGGTTTCTTTTTTTAAGGATCGGTTATTTAACCCTTTTATAGTTCTTGATTTCCTGGCGGATTCTGGTCTCCAGCTCAGCCAGCGGAACCCTCACCTGCTCCATGGAATCTCTGAAACGGAGAGTGACCGATTTGTCCTCTTTCGTATCATAGTCGATGGTGATGCAGAAGGGCGTTCCGATCTCGTCCATGCGGCGGTACCTTCTTCCGATAGCGCCTCCCTGATCGTAGAAGGTGGTGAAGGACTCTTTCAGTTCCGTCTCCACGTCCTTGGCCAGCTCGGCCAGACCGTCCTTCTTCACCAGGGGCATAACGCCGACAGTGACGGGAGCGACATTGGGATGGAGGTGGAGAACGGTCCTTACATCGGGTTTCCCGTCCTTGTCTTCGCCGATGGTCTCTTCGTGGTAGGCATCCATCAGACAGATGAGCACACTCCGGGTAAGACCGGCCGAGGTTTCCACGACATAGGGGATATAGCGGCTGTTGTCGGTCTGATCGAGGTAATTGATCTCCTTGCCGCAGTACTTGCTGTGCTGACCCAAGTCGTAATCGGTACGGGAGTGGATACCCTCCTGCTCTTCCCAGCCGAAGGGATACTGGTATTCAACGTCAAAGGCGTCCTTGGCGTAAAATGCCAGCTCATCCGGACCGTGCTGATGGAACCGCAGGTTATCTTCGAGAATACCCAGCCTGTTTTTGTAGTAGGCCATTCTCTCTTTCTTCCAGTAATCGAACCATTCGTCTTCCGTGCCGGGCTTGACGAAGAACTGCATCTCCATCTGCTCGAACTCACAGGTACGGAAGATGAAGTTTTTCGTGGTTATCTCGTTTCTGAAGGCCTTTCCCACCTGGGCGATTCCGAAGGGAATCTGCACGCGGCTGGTGTCGACAACATTCTTGAAGTTCACGAAAATACCCTGGGCCGTTTCGGGCCTCAGATAGACGATGGAACCGGAATCCGCAACGGGTCCCAGATTCGTGGAAAACATCAGGTTGAACTGACGGGGCTCGGTCAGCTCACCGCCGCACTCGGGACATTTTTTACTTTTGATCACTTCCGGATCAAGCTTGTCTTCCCGGAACCGGGTCTTGCACTCTTTACAGTCCACCAGGGGATCGGAAAAGTTGGCCACATGGCCGGAGGCCTCCCAGGTTTTGGGGTGCATCATGATTGCCGCATCCAGTCCCACGATATTATCGTGCATGCGAACCATCTCTTTCCACCAGATTTTCTGAATGTTATTCTTCAGTTCGGAACCGAGGGGACCGTAGTCCCAGGTAGCGGAAAGGCCGCCGTAGATTTCGCTGGAAGGATAGACAAATCCTCTCCTCTTGGCCAGGGAGACGATTTTCTCCATACTAGCGCCATACTGGTTGGTGATGGTGTTCGCTTTTTTCTCTTTTGCCATTATGCCTTACTCCTTTTTAACACACCGCTGGATACGGCACGTTGCGTTCCGGGAATACCCCGGAACAGGTGGGGTTATTTTAGAGTTTTTTCTTCTCTTCTGCAACTGAGGATTCAGTTTTTTCCTTTATTCGACAATGCAGAAATCCCTGGTCCAGCCTTCGATCGCATCTTCCGGCAGATCAAGGTCATATCTGGTTCCGTTAAACCAATAACAGGGAGTGGGGACCTCCACATCCGCACAGGTATAACCGCAAAGATAAATATCCGAAGCATTAACATGAATTGCATAAACTTCGGAATAACAACTGGTGTTTAAAGCAGCTAAACTTACCCATTCTCCATTTTTCCAATAACCGGGGATTTCTTCTCCGCCGACATGGCTGATTCCCCCCACATAGATGGTGTCGCCCCAAAGAGTCAGATCTCCCAGGTCTGCGTAATCGGAAGAGAGTTCCTGCCAGACCCCATTAATCCAATATCCGGCTCTTTTTTCTCCTGTATTTCCTTCTGTACAGCAAAAACCCAATGCATAAACTTTATCTCCGGAAATAAGCATTGATACAACCTCAGCATCTTCACCGGCATATTCCGGGGTCAAATCGACCCATACACTGTTTTTCCAGTATCCCGGAAAATTCAGTGAAATATCCGTCGAATAACTCACAAAATAGCCTCCGATATAAACATCTCCGTCCGAAATATACATATCTGTTGCAAATGCTTCGTTATCGGAATCCTTAACGGGTAATTCATTCCATAGTCCGTCCTGCCAATATCCCGGAATATTACTTGAAGTATCATCATTTATACAATTCCCCAGAATGTAAACCGAACTATCATAGGAGGATAGAGAAATAGCTTCTCCGCTTGTTGAACCATCCGGGAAGGGAAGTGAGAACCAGTTCCCGCTTTTCCAATACCCGGGAGTAGAAGATGATCCAAATTCATCGTTAAAGCGACAGCCTGTGATATATAGGTCATTTTCAAATGCTTTGATTTCATGGGTATATGATTCAAAGCTCCTGTCAGTCACAGGAAGCGCCGTCCAGTCACCGTTATACCAATAGCCGGCATGCGCCTGGTAGGTATTATCCCAGCACTCACCGCTGACATATATACCCGGTTCAATAATACCTGTTCCGACAGAATCTCCCGTCCCATCGGCACACCCCGTCAGGAATAGAGCCGGCAGGAGAAATCCGATTATCGATTTTTTCATTTTACCCTCTATTAAATAATAAACAGAGGGATGATACCACCGGAGGGAAAAGTGATCAACAACTTTTCATTCATCAGCTTATGGCAGAGGTGAACCCGCCCTTGTCGCTCGGGACCAGACTGATTTTCCTGTCCAGACAGTTGGGCGTGCTCCCCTCATTGTGGGTCACATAGATCAGCGTCAGATCCTCAATCATCCCCAGATTCTCACAGAGGGTCACTATCTCGTCTCTGTGTCTGTCGTCCAGGCCCTGGCAGGGTTCATCCAGGATGAGCAGGGGGGGAGATTTCACCAGGGAGCGGGCGATAAGGGCCATTCTCTTCTCTCCGAAGGAGACTTCCTCAAAGGAACGGTTTCCCATGGCACCGAGACCGCAGAACTCCAGCCAGTCCCGGGCCGTCTGCTTCTGCTGTTCCGTCGGTTTGTCATAAAGGCCGATGGAATCGAAAAAACCGGAGAGAACGACCCCCAGAAGGGGCGACCGGACCCGGTAATTCATCTGGAAGCCGCCCGAAACATGGCCTATTTTTTCCTTGATCTCCCAAACCGATTCCCCGGTGCCCTTTTTTCTGCCGAAAAGGGAGATATCATTGCCGTAAGCCTTGGGGTTATCCCCGTTGATCAGACTCAGCAGGGTTGATTTTCCGGCGCCGTTCGGTCCGGAAAGCAGCCATTTCTCTCCCCGGGTGACGACCCAGTCCAGATCCGTCAGAATCGGCTTATCACCATAGGAGACATTGACGGCCCGGCACTGTATGAGGCTGCGGCCCGTCCCTTCCCTTTCTTCCCCCCGGGGATGATAGGGCGATTCCACCCTCTCAGTCCTGACTGTCCGTGATTCAAGAAAGGCATCGCCCCCGTCGGGGGAGCCGAAATAGCCTATTTTCCCCTCTTCCATGATCAGCCAGTGGGACGAACCGGCGGGCAAATCCTCCCTGCGCCCGGAGATCACAATCAGCGTCACCCCCTGTTCGGAGAGAAGGTCGATCTGCTCCTTCAGGTAGGCGGCGGCCTCCCGGTCCAGCCCGTCATAGGGGTCATCCATGACGAGGATTTCCGGCTGTTCCCACAGAGCCCGGGCCACCATGGTCTTCCGGAACTCACCCGTGGAGAGATACCGCAGTCCCCGATCGGCAATGCGCCATAAATCCAGACTTTTCAGAAGGCCTTCCAGCTCCTCCCCGGCTCCTCCGGGCCGTCCCTCCTGAATCCACTCCTTCAGACTTCTCCCGGGATTCTCGGCTCCGTTTCCATCGAAAAAACGGCTGTCGTCCCGCAGTCTTTCCTCTTCCAATACGGCTTCCTGCTTCTCAAAAGAGACATAGGAGGGCTTAAGACGGAACTCAATCTTACCCGAAGAGGGATGGATATCCCCCGCCAGGATTTTGCCCAGCAGCGTCTTTCCGCTCCCGTTAGCCCCCGTGACAGCCAGACAATCGCCTTCGCTAAGGGAAAAATCCAATTCCTGAAGCAGAATCTTCCGCCCCGCCTTATATGATACATCTGTCAGTTTGATCATCTAACCCCTCTCCTTTTCCACAAGATTCCAGAATGCCATGACCAGAGGATTAATTTTCCGTTTTTTCTGCATGCACAGTCCCACATTATAAGGAAGCAGATCGGGTTTGAAATCGAGTACTTGCAGATGGGGAAAGAAGGGACTCTTCTCCAGAACCAGCTCGGGCACGACACCTACGCCGCATCCCAGATTCACCAGGGCCAGAACCGCTTCGTTACTATTGACCTGTGAATAGATATTCGGAGAAACACCCTTATTCCGGAACCATTCGTCCGCCCTGTCCCGGGCGAGCCCCCGGGAGGGGAGTACAAAGGGTATATCCCCCAGATTCTCTTCATCTATGGGAGAAAAATCCGCATGGGCGATAAAAAGGAGGGGCGTATCCATTATGGGAAGAAAGTCCAGCGTTTCCGGCATCTCGTCCGGTTTCATGATAACCGACACGTCCACTTCGTTCTCCGCGACCATCGTCATGGCGTCATAGGCTTCCCCCGTGGCCAGTCTGACGTGAATGGCCCCGTATTCCCTGCGGAATTTCGCGATAAAGGAGGGAAGAATACTGTTGCAGGCCGTGATGGAACCGAAGATGGAGATCTCTCCCTGAAGGGATTCCATGCCTCCGGCGGCCCGGAACTCGAACTCCCCCATTTTATCCAGAATTTCCCGGGCGTAGTCCCTGAAGAGATTCCCCCCGTAGGTCAGCCTGACGGAACGGTTGTCCCTTTCGAAAAGCTCGAATCCGAAATTGTCTTCCAGTCTTTTAATACTGCGGGTAAAAGCGGAGGGGCTGAGTCCGCATTTTTTGGCGGCCCGGGCAAAATGTTCCGTCTCCACCAGTGTAAGGAACTGCTTTAATTGCTCAAATTCCATAAGCCGCCTTCCTCTGTTGCATATTATTCAATGTTTTTTTCAGTTTAAGGTGTTTCACACAACGAGTATATATGTTATATTGTGTTTTATACAATAGAGAATAGGGGACTTTCGTTAAAAGTCCTCCTCTTTGCCTAAAAGAGACAGGCCGGCCGGTACAGGAGATTCCTGTTCGCACAGGCAGCCGAAGGAGATTATGTATGAATTATTTTAACACCCTCCCCCTGCGTATTCAATTGGAAGAGCTGGGACAGTGCCGCTTCATGGATTCGTCCGAATTCAACGGTGTGGAAAAACTGAAAGGCAAAAAAATCGTTATCGTCGGCTGCGGAGCCCAGGGACTCAACCAGGGCCTTAACCTGAGAGACAGCGGACTGGACGTTTCCTACGCATTAAGAGAAGCGGCCATCAAAGAGAAAAGACAGTCCTGGAAGAACGCCACAGAGAACAATTTTACCGTGGGCACCCAGGAAGAGCTGATTCCCCAGGCCGATCTGGTCCTTAACCTGACGCCGGACAAACAGCACTCCGGTGTTATTGATTCCATTATGCCCCTGATGAAGAAAGGCGCCTGCCTCTCCTATTCCCACGGTTTCAATATCGTCGAAGAGGGCAAGCAGATCCGCGACGATATCACCGTTGTCATGGTGGCGCCCAAATCACCCGGAACGGAAGTACGGGAAGAGTATAAAAGAGGCTTCGGCGTTCCCACGCTGATCGCCGTTCACCGGGAGAATGATCCCAACGGCGACGGATTTGAAATCGCCAAGGCTTACGCCGCCGGAACAGGCGGGGACAGGGCCGGAGTTCTTCACTCCTCCTTCATCGCCGAGGTTAAATCAGACCTTATGGGCGAGCAGACCATCCTCTGCGGTATGCTCCAGACCGGTTCCCTCCTCTGCTTCGACAAGATGGTGGAAAAGGGGATCGATCCCTCCTACGCCTCCAAACTCGTCCAGTACGGCTGGGAAACCATTACCGAAGCTCTGAAGCACGGCGGCATCACCAATATGATGGACCGTCTCTCCAATCCGGCGAAAATCATTGCCCACGAGCTCTCCGTGGAACTCTACGAGATCATGACCGATCTCTATAGGAAGCATATGGACGACATCATGAGCGGAGAATTTTCCTCCACCATGATGAAAGACTGGGCCGCCGGCGACGCCAACCTTCTGAAATGGCGGGAAGAGACCAATGAGACCGCTTTCGAGAAAACCCCCGCCGGAACCATGGAGATTTCCGAGCAGGAGTACTTCGACAACGCCATCCTCATGACCGCCATGGTAAAGGCCGGTGTAGAGCTGGCTTTCGACACCATGGTGTCCTCCGGCATCAAGCCCGAATCGGCCTACTACGAATCTCTCCACGAGACTCCCCTCATCGCCAATACCATCGCCCGTAAAAAACTTTACGAGATGAACGTGGTAATCTCCGATACGGCGGAGTACGGCAATTACCTCTTCGCCAACGCCTGCGTTCCCCTTCTGAAGGACTTCATGGCCAAGATCGATACGGATGTTATCGGCAAGGGCCTTGATGTGAAGGACGCTTCCGTGGACAACATGAAGCTTGTTCAGGTGAATGAAGCGATCAGAAGCACCGGCGTGGAAAAGGTCGGAAAGGTTCTCAGAAGCCATATGACCGCGATGAAAGCGATCATCTAACTGACGGTCTTCACACCGTGATAATTCCCCTGCGCAAGCGGGGGATTTTTTTATCTGCGGGAGAAAATCATGCCGGAATATCTCCTACCTGGTGGTTCCCGGCTCCTTCCTGGCCAGGTTCAGTGCCGCCCACTCCATCCCCAGCCGGGCAGAATCCCCCAGGGAAAGCCCCCTGCTCAGTCCCGCCGCCACACCGGCCGTAACGGAATCGCCGCAGCCTATGGGATTGACCACAGGGGCGTTGACCGGCGGAATTGATTCGACCCCTTTACCGTCAATGACCAGGGTATCCCTCTCCCCGTTCGTCAGGACAAAGCACTGGCCGTATTCCCTGTTCATCCGCCCGCCCAGTTCGGCAATTTTCTCATACTCCTCTTCTCCCACATCCTGGAGGACGTCCCCTTCATCATCATAGGAGAGAAGAAATTCGTACATATTGATTTTTACCACGAGAGGAACGATTCCCAGAAGTTCCCGGAGCAGCGGGCCGTGCCGGTCAATGATAACGGGGATTCCCCGGCGTCCCGCCTCCCCTATGAAATCCTTATAGATAAGGGGGGAAAATCCGGGCGAAGCCGAACCTGCCACGACAAGGAGGGAAGATCCTTCAAGCCGGCGGGAGAACTCTCTCCTTACCGCCTCCTCCGTCTCCCGGGGGACCGTTTCCCCCTCCTCCACCAGTTCCGTCATGGAGAAGGGATTCTCAGAAAGGAGAGTCGTACAGTAGCGTATCGCCGTGGGACCGGGACAGGCGCATACAACAACGCCCTCCTTTTCCATCTCTTTCACGAAATACCCTTCCAGGGGCCCTCCTGTCTGGGTAATCAATTTCACCGGATATCCCTGCTGGGCCAGGATTCTCGCCGCATTGGCGCCCTTGCCCGATGCATTGAGAAGAGAATCGGCCGTCCGGTTCACTTCCCCTCCCCTCCAGCCCGCCGGGAAGGAGAGTGTCTTTTGTAAAGTGGGGCTCAATCCGATCACGAGAATATAGTCATCTTTCACAGGGGACTCCTTATTATCCAGTCTGCCGTTCAATCTTCCAGATTGAGATACGCCTCTTCTTCAGGGCTCAGGTTTATCTCAAGGGATTTGATGTTGCTTTTAAGCCGATTCGGATGGGACGTGGTGATTATGGGTAAAACCGTCAGAGGCTGATTCAGCATCCAGGCCAGGGCGATCTGGGCTACTTGAGCCTTCTTCGTCTCCGCCAGTTCTTCGGCTCTTCTCAGCCTTTCAAAATTTTCCCTGCTGCCGTATCCGCGGAAACCGTTCTTCCCCAAAAGCTTCCTACCCCGGGGATAATCACTGCTTTGTATTCTTCCCGACATCAGCCCCATGGCCAGGCTGGAGTAGGCAAATAGGGGCATCCGGTTCTCCCTGTACCAGAGTCGGGCGTCCTTCTCTTCCGGACCGGCCAGGGAAACGGAACCGCCTCCCCAGGGTTCACCGCTCTGCTCCGCCAGCCCGAAATAGGGGCTGGATACGGAAAAGGGGATCAGATTATGCTTATAGGCATATTCATTGGCTTCCTCCAGACGCTGGTGTGTCCAGTTGGAGGCGCCGAAGGCATCTATCTTTCCCTGCCCGTGCAGTTCGTTCAGGACTTCGACCAAGGGGCCGGCCGCCTGGTCGGGATCATCACGGTGAAGAAAATATATATCAATATGATCGGTTTTCAGTAAGTCAAGGGACTTCTTAAGATCCTTTTTGACCCCGGCCGGGGTTACCCTTTTCCGCCCGGTCACGGACGGATGAGCTCCCTTGGTAATAAGGATGACCCTGTCGCGGTTTCCTCTGGATTCCATCCAGTTCCCCAATGTCTTCTCGCTGTTCCAGTAGATTCTGGCCGAATCAAAGACATTGATCCCCGTTTCCAGAACCTCATCCAGAAAGGCATAAGTCTTCTCATTAGGCCCCAGAGCGGAATTCATGGTTCCGTAGACGAGGGGAAAAAGAGGAGCCTTCACAAAGGGGATATTGATGTATTTTTCTTTCTTCATGGGGTGATAGTAGCACAATGACAGAAAAAAATCACTTGCCCTGCTGCTCCTGTCATCCCATAAAATCCGACTTTGGGATCAGGGAGTGACAGGGGAATCGGAGCTTTTTTCATCTTCCCCTACTTTCAGCTTGCCTTAGGAAAAATCTTTTGCTATACTTTCTTTTAACTTTTCAATACGTTTCTTTTTACTTATCCGGAGGTTTATCATGGAAAAAGCTGTTCTCGTTTTTGACGTGGGTAAGACAAACAAAAAGCTGCTTGTCTTTGATGAAAATCTTAAAATCGTCGATTCCCTCTATACACGTTTCGACAGTTATGAGAAGGACGGCGTCTTTTTCTACGATATGACCGATGTGAAAACCTGGCTTTTCAGCGGAATTAAGGAACTGGGTGCCAAATATCCGATTAAGGCAATCTCCATTACCACCCACGGAGCCACCTGGGCTCCCCTTGACGGAGAGGGAAATGATGTCATGCCCGTTATCGATTACGTCACACCCGTCCCGGACAGTTTTCATGACGATTTCTACAGGGAGATGGGCGACAGAAAGGAACTTCAGAAAAGCACGGCTACCCCGGATATCGGGGCTTTGATAAATCCCGCCAAAGGGATGTATTTCATGAAAAAGAATTTCCCCGCCGAATGGGACAAGACCGCCCATATTCTCTTTTATCCCCAGTATTTCGGATATCTGCTCACGGGAAACATGGGAGCGGAGGGAACCTATGTGGGCTGCCATACCTACCTATACAGCTTTGAAAAGGACGGATGGTCCGCCGTGGCCGATAAGCTGGGCGTTTCCGCCAGGATGCCGGAAAAAATCGGAAAATCCTGGGAAGTTCTGGGAACACTCTCGGCTGACGCCGCAGAGAAAACCGGTCTGAATCCGGATGTCATCGTCACCATGGGGATTCACGACTCCAACTCTTCCCTTCTCCCCTATCTCCTGCAGGAGAAGGAACCGTTCATCCTGAATTCCACGGGAACCTGGTGCGTTCCCATGGTACCCACCGACAAAGTGGAATTCAAAGAGGAAGAACTGGGAAAAACGGTATTCTACAACCTGAGCGCTTTCAAGAAACCGGTGAAAACGGCGATTTTCATGGGCGGAGAGGAATTCGACCGGTATAAGAAGATATTCGATAAGCTCCACGGCAAGAACGATTTCCCCGACTACGACAGGGATATCTACGCGAAAGTAATAGAAGAGAGAAGGATGTTCATCCAGCCCAGCGTGGTCAAAGGATCAGGCCAGTTCCCCGATACGCCTCCGGGAGTCTGGGAAGGGGCTCTGTTCTATCCCCTCGAAGAGATAGAGAACGGACGGTTTCCCGCCTTCTTCTCCGACAGGGACATCTGCTTCGCCGTCATCCGCCTTTCCCTGGCCGCCCAGTCCATCGTGGCCTTTCAGAGGGCGGGATTCACCGAGGGTATGAATATTTTCGTCGAAGGAGGCTTCCGCCATAACCGGGGATATAACACCATTCTGGCGAGTTATTACCCCCAGTCACGCCTGTTCACCACCAATATGGAGGAGGCGACCTCCTTCGGGGCGGCGATTCTGGCAAAAGCCGCCATGAACGAAGCCGGTCCGGAAATCTGCATCAATGACTATACGATTGAAAAAGAAGAGGTACCCTCCGATGATCTTCCCGGTCTGAAGGAGTACATGGAGGACTTTCTCGCCCTGGTTAATCGATCGTAACTTTCAGACAGAGCGGATAGGGGGTTGAGATGGCCCCCTCCACTCTGATATGCAGTCCCTCCTCATCCCTGGAGAAGGAGAGGGGCCTGTCTTCATAGCCGAGAAGAGCCACATCGGCGATATGTCCCTTGAAGGGTTTGATATTTTTCCCCGGTACATGGCTGCGGCAGATGCCTAGAGAGCGGACGGTCACCCTGCCCGATTCCGGCCATTTCATGACATGGGCGTAGACATGGGGCGCTTTGTAGGTAAACCGTATATCCTCGCTGGTATAAGCGCCTCTGTTCACGTCGGTAAATGACCCTTCCACAATTTCCGTCGGTCCTTCCCCGAAGGTATGCCAGTATGTCGTATCATAAATCCCCTCTCCGTTAATCTTCAGCCAGCGCCCCATAGCCCTTAATACGGCCTGGTCCTCGTCGGTAATCCTGCCGTCCGCCCGGGGGCCGATATTCAAGAGGAGGCAGCCGTTCTTGCTTACAATATCCACCAGATCGCCGATGAGGTCGGCGGGGTTCTTGAAATCGTTGTTCTCCGTGTAACCCCAGGAGTTTTTCGCCACCGCCGTGTCGTTCTGCCATAATCGGGGCGAAATGCCGGAAAGCTGGCCCCGCTCAATATCATAGACCGCCGTGCCGGGGGCAAAGGCGTCGAACTTGTAATTAATGGCGACCGGGTGTCCCCACTCCACCGACCGGTTATAGTAGTAGGCGGCGAATTTCTTCAAATAGGGCTTAAAGGCGGCATTCTGAATCCACCAGTCAAACCAGAGGATTTTGGGCCGGTACCGGTCCACCAGCTCGCATGTTCTGACAAGCCAGTCCTTCAGATGGGCTTCTGAAGGAGGGGCAGAATAGATATCCTCCGTAGCGGCGATGTCCTGGGTGGGATAGATATCCGACGCCCACCCGTAGGGTTCCCGGAAGCCCTCTTCCAGGCCGGAATCGAATTTACGCCCTCCCCCGAAAAACCAGAAGTTCTCCGCCCGGTGGCTGGATACGGCGAATACCATATCCCGGTCTTCCACTTCTTTCTTCAGTTCCCCCAGAATATCCCGGCAGGGCCCCCTCTTCGAGGCGCACCAGGAACTCAGTTCGCTGTGATACATCTGAAAACCGTCGTGGTGTTCCGCCACGGGCATGACATAACGTGCCCCCGCCTCCCTGAACAGCCCGGCCCATTCGGCAGGATCAAAATTCTCAGCCTTGAAAAGGGGAACAAAATCGGCATAACCGAACTCCCTGTGATCGCCAAAGGTTTTTCTGTGGTAGTCATATTCCGCCGTTCCCCGGATATACATATTCCGGGGATACCACTCGCTTCCAAAGGCGGGAACGGAATAAACGCCCCAGTGAATGAAAATTCCGAACTTGGCATTTCTGTACCACGGGGCTTCGGGATATTCCGCCAGGGACTCCCATGTGTCCCCGTAGGGGCCCTTTTCAATCACATCTTCTATCCGGGAAATCAAAGCCTCTCTTTTTTCAGCCATGGCAGCCCTCCTCTCTCTTTCCATCCATAATAGTGAGTAATATTCTGAGGAAAAAGACAATTATTAATAAATATGTGGACGATATTAACTATATAATAGTAACATTACCCATGACCGGCCCATTGGATAACTTTTTTGAAAACTTCTCAGTCAGACATCTCATAGGAAACTATAATGCCTGCGAGAAGGATTGGCGGGAAAACGACGTTTCCTACCTTTTCCATAAGTTCTATTTTTTCACCGGAGGCGAAGGCTTCCTGAAGATAGAAAATGAGATTTTCCGCCCCCGCTCGGGCGACTTCTGTTTCATCCCTTCCGGAACGGTTCATTCCCACTGGCAGAATCCGGATGACCCGGTTATCCAGTACTGGTCTCACTTTGAGGCCGATCTTCCCGAAGGCCGACACTTTGCCTACCACAGAGAGGCTCTCTTCTGCCGGCCCGACAGAGAAACCACGGAAAGGATCTTCTCCCGCCTGGTAGACCGCCGGGAGAATCTCTTCCGGCCTCTGGACAGAAAAATCGCCCTGATGGGATTAATGAAAATTTATCTGGAACAGGTGGATCCCTCCCTTGTTCTCATGAATGATGAATCGTCCCTGATACACCGGGTCAACTCCTATATTTCGGATCACATGGCGGAAGATATCCGGCTTGCCGATCTGGCGGGGGCCGTACACCTCCACCCGAACTACTTCGTCTCCCTGTTCAGAAAAGAAACCGGCTCCACTCCCATTGAATACCTCAACGCCCGACGGCTTCAGAAAGCACAGAGACTTCTGGAAGAAAAGGAAGAACTGACCATTGGCGAAGTCTCCGGCCTGGTGGGCTTCTGCGACTACCGCTACTTCGGCCGGCTTTACAAAAAACGGTTCGGCCTTCCCCCTTCCCGCCTTCGCGTGAGATTCCGGGGCTGATCGGGATGACACAAGCCGGATAGCATGATAAAATCGGCCCATGTTTACAGCAGATAGGGGAGACAGAAAGCTGCTCCTGGAACAGTGGAAAGCCCTGCAGGAAGGAACGGATACCATAGCCGATCTGGCCAACGGATCGGCCCTCCTCAACTGGTACCTTGACGATATCAACTGGGTGGGTTTCTACCTGTGGAATGAAGAGCGACAGGAGCTTGTCCTGGGACCTTTTCAGGGACTTCCGGCCTGTGTGAGTATTAAATCGGGCAGAGGGGTCTGCGGAACGGCCTTTGCGACGGGAGAGACGCAGCGGGTGGAAGACGTTCACAGCTTTCCCGGCCATATAGCCTGCGACGGGGCCAGCGCTTCGGAAATCGTCATTCCCCTAAGAAAGGACGGAAAAATCCTGGGGGTTCTGGATATAGACAGTCCCCTCAAGGGACGGTTTACCCCGGAGGATCAGATTTTTCTGGAGGAATTCGTCAACCTTACAGTTTTGTAATGTTAGAGTAATGTTATGGAAAGCCAAGGGATATATGATTTGAATCCATGGATAGACAAGTAATTAACGAAGATTGCAAGGCGCTGGCCAAACCGGCGGGAATGAACCGCTTCATGATTCTTTTTTATTCTCTCATTCTGCTTCTCCTGCCCGACAGAGCAGATATTTTTTCAAAGTTGTTCCGCCTCAAAAAGCGGCCCGCCGACGAAAGGACTCCATGAGAAGGATTTTTTCTCTTCACGTACTTTTCCTGATTCTTATTTCAGAGCTGTCCCTCTTCTCCCAGGATAATACCCGGGACTGGAGAACAACGGTATACGCTCTGCAGCAGTCCTTCCGGGATATTTCAGCCCGCGTCCTCCCCGTGGTGGTGGAAATCAATGTGGTGGAAACGGCCGAACAGGATCTCCCTTCCTTCAGCCCCTGGGAGTTCTTCTTCGGAAATCCCCAGTCCCCCCCGTCCCTTCTTCAGCCTCAGAAAAGGGAGTATACCAAAACGGGGCTCGGATCGGGCGTGATTATAGACCAGAGGGGCCATAGGGTTTACGTCATTACCAACTACCATGTGGCGGGGAAAGCCGATGAGATTACCATATCCCTTCATGACGGCCGCCAGTACACAGCAGAACTGGCCGGCTCCGATCCCCAGAGGGATCTGGCCCTCATATCCTTTTACTCCGAAGAAACCCTTCCCCTGGCTGTTCTGGGCGATTCCGATACGATCCGCACGGGCGATTGGGTTCTGGCTATCGGAAACCCCTACGGATTCGAATCCACCGTCACCCAGGGGATAATCAGCGCCACGGGACGGGTCGGATGGGATGACAGGGCAAACGAATATCTTCAGACCGATGCCTCCATCAATTCGGGCAACTCCGGCGGAGCCCTGGTGAATATACGGGGCGAGGTGATCGGCATCAATACGTGGATTGCCTCCGGGACGGGGGGAAGCGTCGGTCTGGGTTTTGCCATTCCCTCCAACAGGGTACGGGAAAATCTGGAAGACCTGATAAGAGAGGGCCGGGTGGAGTACGGCTGGCTCGGTGTCAACATGTCCACGGCAACCGATACGTTCATGGAGCAAATGGGTCTGGAAGAGTGGGAGGGAGCCTTTGTCTTCAATATCTACTCCTCCTCCCCCGCCCGAGACGGCGGTCTCCTTCCCGGAGATCTGATCATCGCCCTGGACGGACAGTCCGTGGAAAACAGCCGTGAGCTGGCGGAACTGATCTCCCGGAAAAAACCGGGAGATAGGATAAGGTTGACCTTTGTCCGCGGGGATAGGGAACTGACGAAAACCATCGAGCTTTCCAGTAAGGACCGGGCAGAACGGAGCAGCTCAGCCATCAGCCTCTGGCCTGGTTTCACCGTAGCTGAAGTAACCGATGAGATGAGGGAAAGGCTTGAACTTCCCCGTTATTCGGCGAATCTGATCATCGGCAACGTCCTTGAGAACAGCATTGCCCAGGAAGCGGGTCTTCATAAGGGGGATATCATCAAATCCATGAATAAAACGGTTCCCCGCGACATCAGGGATTTCTACCGCATTCTCGGAGAGAGCGGCGGAGAGATTCAGATGAAAGTGGAAAGGCGGGGCTATGAGTTCGAATACCGTCTAGAAATCCAGTAAACTGTTCAGGGGACGGGCGATGCCGGAGAGGGCGTCCCTTGTCATAAAACGCACCTTCCCTCCATCAAGGGCAACCCGGAAGTACTCGGTTCCCATCAGTTCCACCGCGCCCCCGGCGGTAAGGATATACCTTTCCCCTCTATTATCATGAATTTCCACTCTGAAGCGAGTCTCCGATCCGGAAAGAGAAGATCCCTCCCCTTCCTCGATCTCTCCTTCCAAACCGGCCAGACGCAGCATAAGAAGATTGACTTCTTCTTCCTTAAGACGTCCGTCCCCCAGCTCTCCCCGGTAGGTCCAGTCCTCTCCTTCCCGAATCAGTTCATAGCGATACTGAAGAGCTTCTGAACCTTCCCGCGGCGTATAAAGTCGGTAGTAAACGATATTCTCAGCCCGAAGGTCATCGGGGAAGATCCGTCTGTCCACCAGATTTTCCCAGGGAAAGTCCTCTCCGGAGGAAAGGCGGTGAAAATAGATGCTCCCGCCGTCTTCTTCCGTCTGCAGAAAGAATCCCCTGCCCGTGTCCCCCCCGTCAGCGTCATCGTAATACAACGTCAGTTTAAGGGGGTCTTTACCGTCCCTCTCATAGCTCAGAGAGATTGAAGAACGGGGCAGCCAATTCCCGCTGTCCCGGCTCTTTCCGGCGGTATGATGCTCCAGTTCGCCGGGAAGTGCCAGCAGGATCTGAAGGGCGGACTGACTGAGGGGCAGTTCGGTTCCGCCGCTCAGTAGAATCCAGCCGTCATCACGGCGGCCTATCTCCCATCCCCCTTCGGGGGAACGGATTCCCGACACTCGGGAAAGATCATAGGAACGGTAGAGGGGCGCCCGGTCTCTCCAGCCGGAGGATAAACGGACGAATACAATCAGCATGGAAAGAATCACGATAACGACTAAGAGTTTATAGAACCTTTTCATTTCCCGGCCCCCATGCTTTGCCTTCTCAAGGCCAGAAGCTCTTCATTCCCCGAGAGGTAAAAGGCCAGACTTTGAATCCAGGCGCTGTTGCCCATGCTTCTGTCGGCCAGGGCCATCATATCGGACAGGGATTCGTCTCCCGAAAGGACAATAAGTGTTCCCTTTCCCAGGGGAAGGGCCAGACAAGTCGTATAGGAAGCCCTGCCCCCCACGGGACTTTCATTCAGAGTCGCCGGTGAGATATCGGCAAGGGGTCCGGCAAGCATGGCACGGTCCGTTGATTCGATCCGCCAGAAAGGGTCACCCTCTCCGGTATAGTAAAGGGGCACGCTCCAAAGGGCCGTGTAATCAAAAAGGCTCCGGTTATCCGTATTGAACCAGAGGGGGTAAAAATCGGGCGGACCATCCTGGGAGGAAGCAAGATAGAGCCCCCTGGCGGGATCAATGATAAAGGACTCCCCCCCGTATACGCCGATCTGCGACAGTTCCGTAAGAAGAGGTTCTTCCCCGTCGGGAACGATCATATCCGTTCTGGCCGGATCAAGGATAAAGGGGGAGAGGGTGACAAGTACGCTTCCCCCTTCCCGGGCAAAATCCATAATACGGGAGACTTCCCAGGCGGAAAGGTCACGTCCTCCCAGTACAAAAAGCGCCTCGGGCCGTTCCGTTTCCAGAATATCCGCCTGTCCGGTAAAGTCCCTCAGGGTAAAATACTCTTCCAGGGCGCCGTTCAGTACGGTCCAGGAGTTCTGCTCTGTTCTGTCCGATCGGCCCCGGATGATTCCTGCGGCGGGTCTCTTCCCATCGCGAAGTCTCTGAAGGGCGGCAAGGAGCTGTTCTTCGGCGATGAGAGGATTATACACAAGGGGGAGCGTTTCGATCTTCCCCCGGTATTCCACTTCCAGAACAGAATAGAAAGATTCGTATTCTCCCCGGTTGTCCAGAGTCTGAACCGACCAGCCGTACTCCCGGCCCCTCTCTTCAATCTCGTTGCCGCTCAGCCGTTCCCGATGGAAATGAACGGACAGCCCCCCCTTAAGCCTCAGGGAGAAAAGAAAAGCCTCAAGCCCGCCCAGCCCGTCGCCGTAAAGCCGGTAGTTGTCCGTTCTGTACCAGCGGATATAGAGGGGATCGTCCAAGGAACGGATAGCCCGGGCGGTCACACGATTCAGGCGGAATTGACCGGAAAGGGTCATATCCATCCCTCCGGGAAGAAAGGAGAATCCTGCCAGCAGCAGGAAAAAGGGAATCAGTCGGAGGGTTTTTCCCTTCCTGCCCGGCGCTTCCCGTTTCCAGGCAAGGGCCGTATGGGCCCCTTCCAGAAGGAAAAGGAGAGTTCCGGGAAAAAGAAAAAGAACCGCGTAAGGAAGATATCCTTCGAAAAGGGGATCGGTCCAACGGGGCAGGAAGGGGGACAGGAAATTCAGGGGAAGCAGTATCAGATAGGTAAGGAACCATGCCACGGCGGTACGGGAGCACAGTGCCGAGACGGCCAGCCCCAGGGCCGCTGCAAATAGGATTTCCCCTCCGAAGAGGGGAATGGCGAATAGGATCTTTCCCCCATCCTCACCGCCGGCGGCGAGAAGAAGGGACATAACAAATAGGGGGAGGATGAAGAAGCTTCCCAGGGAGAGACTCCCGCTTCTAAGCAGACCATGAAGAAGCCTTCTGTCCGAAAGGGGGCCGGTGAGAAGCAGAAGATCCGTTCCGGCCGCCGCCTCGCCCGCCAGAAGGGGCACCGTAAAGAAAGGCGTCAGCAGGATGACGGCCAGCCAGAGAAGCGGATAGTACAGCCCTGGATTTCCAGAGAGAAAAGGGGGAAGGAGAAACAGGAGCAATGGCAGGGAGAGGAGGATTTTTTTCCTAATCACGGGATGTTCCCTCCCCTATCATGGTGCTGTACAGGTCATCCAGATTTTCCCAGCTCTTAAAATCCTTCATCTCCAGTTCGGCCCTCACCTCACCCTTCTCGAGAATGATGAGGGAGTCGCACAGGGCGTATATTTCCTGCAGGATATGGGAGGAAAAGAGGGTGATTCTCCCCTTACTCTCCTCACGGATCAGCTTCCTGAGCTTACGGATAACAGAGGGATCGAGCCCTGAAAAAGGTTCGTCCAGAAGCAGGAGCGGAGGATTCATCATGGACGCGAGGGCCAGTCCCGTTCTCTGCCGGTAACCGCGGGACAGGGTTTTAATTTTCTTGTCCCCCTCCTCTCCGCTCAGGCCGTGACGGTCCAGAACTCTTTCCAGCTGCTCGTCCATCGGATCAAGGCCGGCATAAAGGGCATAACAGGATGAAAGCAGCTGCCGGGGAGTCTTTCTCAGCGGGAGAGGAGCTCCCTCGGGAAGGAACCCGGTCATCCGTCGGAACTCCTCGGGCGATCCGACAAGGGACGTCTCTCCCAGAAAAGCCTCGCCCCGGGAAGGGAAAAAATATCCGGAGAGTATTTTCAACAGGGTGCTTTTTCCCGCCCCGTTAGCTCCCAGCAGACCGGTGATTTTCCCTGTCTCCAGCGTAAAATTGACATGGGAGAGCGCCTTTCTGGACGAATAGGATTTACAGACATCCTGTACTTTTAAAACCATTAATCCTCGTTGGGTATGGAGATATCCATCTGATCGCGGCAAAGGAACGTATCGGGAAAAACCCGTACGGCCTCTTCCTTCAGAACGGCCAGCTCCCTGTTGGTATAACGGGGTGAAAAATGGATAAGTCCCATTTTTTTGACACCCCCCGCTTCCTTGGCGATTCTGCCCGCCTGTTCCGCCGTCAAATGCCGTTTTTCCCGGGCCGATTCGGCCAGGGAGGAATCAAACATGGCTTCACAAATAAGGAGGTCCGATCCTTTGACATAGGCGGGAATGGAATCGTGATAGCTGGTATCGGTTACAAAGGAAAATTTTCGTCCCCTCCGCGCCTCACCCATGACCTGAACGGGCTTAACCGTTGTCCCGTCCTCGAGATGAACATCCTGCCCCTTCTGCAGCTGGGACCAGAGAGGCCCCACGGGAACGCCCAGTTCCCGGGCTTTCTCGGGAAAGAAAATCCCCGGCCTGTCATCCTCTTCCAGAGTATAGCCCACGCAGACCCGAGAGTGTCTGAGGGGAAAGCTCTTAACCCGGTAACCCTCCCCTTCGTAAACGACCTGCTCCCTGTGGGGCTCTTCGATCTCCTTGATCACGATCTCGTAATTAATGAACATCTCAAGGGCCCGTCTGTTCACTTCCACATATTCGGCGATACGGGGAGGTCCGATGATGGTCAGGGGCTCATCCCTCTCCACCTGGGATGTCAGCATGAGAAGCCCGGGCAGGCCGGTGACATGATCCGCATGGGTATGGGAAATAAATATGGTGGAAATTTTCTTCCACTTTAAATTCAGTTTTTTCAAAGATACCTGGGTTGCTTCTCCGCAATCGAAAAGAAACAGTTCCCCTTCCCTTCTCAATAGAACGGAAGTCAGATGACGACCCGGCAGGGGCATCATCCCGCCTGATCCCAGTATAAAAGTTTCCATAGGCAGGTATGATAACAAATTTGCCGGTGATTTTCCAGAGATTTGCCCATATCTTACGGGCTAATGCTGGAAAGTCGGGCCGATTTGGACTATTCTAGTTAGAATGATTAGATGGCAGGTCCCTGTGGGGGGCCTGAAAAACTTAAAAACAGGAGTACATTTCATTTGAAAAAAGCTTTACTTGTTTTGACAGCGTCACTGGCGCTCTTTTCCTGTTCCGTTAAAGGCGGACTGACTCTGGACAGTCAGGGTGCCGGCACCATGGATATGGATTTTACCCTCCTTCCCTTTTTCGGGGATTTCTTTTTCGATCTGGTTGATGAAGATCTTCTTCTGGCCGATACGGACCGGGGGCTGGCAGAAAACAAGGGAATTACCGATCACACCCTGAGCAGAGAGGATTACCGCTACAGCGGAAAAATCAGCTTTAGCAATTTTGAAGATGTTGTCGCCGGCGAAGACGGCGAGGAACAGACCATATTCACCATGGAAACCGTCGGCGGGCAAACCACCCTTAGAATAACCTTCACAAGGGACAACTGGGATCAGATGTCCGTTCTCGTACCCGTTTTTTCCGATCCTACCGTAGCCATGCTCGGCCCCAGCGGCAGCATAGGACTCAGCGAAGAGGAGTACCGGGAAATGGTCATCTATCCCTTCGAAGGGTACGCTTCCTCCACGGAAGAAGCCTCCCGCGCTCTGGACAGCTCCTCTCTGGTGTTTACGGTCAATGTGCCGGGGCCTATCATCGGCCAGCAGGGCGGAGAGGTTTCCGGCAGAAGCGTCACCTTCCGCATTCCCCTGATACGAATGCTCATGCTCGATGAAGAGCTGTCCTATTCCGTCACCTACAGACAGGAGTAGAATATGAAAAAAGTAGCGATTATCGGCGCCGGGGCTTTCGGAACCGCCATTGCCGTGGTTCTGGGGAAAAAGGGCCATTCCATTTCCCTCTGGAGCCACAATGCCGAAGCGGCCCGGCAAATTAATGAAAAAAGAACCAATGATATTTTTCTTCCTGGAGTTCAGCTCCCCGAGACGGTAAAGGCATTCACCGGTCTGGAAGAGACCATGGCGGGGGCCGAATATATGATTCTGGCGACCCCTTCCCTTTTTACCGTTCAAACCATGAAGCAGCTTCTTACCTACCCTTCCATTCTGGAAGGGGAAGTAAAGATAGCCACCATTGCCAAAGGTTTTCTGCCCGGGAAGAACGGTCCGCAGCTTATCGTCGACGCGCTGGAGAATTACCTGCCGGGAAGCTATAAGGGAAATCTGGTCTACATTTCGGGCCCCAGCCATGCCGAAGAGGTGGGAAGAGGAAAAATCACCGGACTGATCAGTGCCTCGCTCAACGCCAATAATTCCATTCTTTTCAGAGAGCTGCTGGCAGGGGAAAGCATTAAAATCTTCTCTTCCCTGGATGTGGTGGGAGTCCAGACCTGCGCCGCGATAAAAAACGTGGTGGCCATAGCCTTCGGAATTCTCGACGCCATGAAAGAACAGGATGTGGAACTGGTGGGAGACAATACGGAATCCCTCCTTTTCGCCGCCGGGCTCAACGAGATTCAGACCCTGGGAAGGGCTTTAGGCTCCACCCATCCGGAAACCTTTACTTCCATAGCCGGCGTGGGAGACCTGGATGTTACCTGCCGTTCCGTCTACGGCAGAAACCGCCGTTTCGGAAGGGAGATCATCCTCAAGGATATCACGGCCAAGTACAAGGGGATTGATGATCTTATCGAAAACATAAGCGATATTCCCTACCTGCCCGAAGGTGTTTTCGCCGCCCGCTATGCCATGGAACTGATAGATAAGCATAATCTCAAGCTCCCTCTCATTTCCAATGTCTACCGCATTCTCAACAAGGAAGCGGATCGGGATTTAATGAAAACCCTCTTTTCCATCTGAGGCCGTTCAAAGGAGATAGGGCACGATGTCATCGAATAGGATATCGAGCCCTTCATCCCAGACAGGTCCCTCGGGCATGAGCATTTCCCGATAGGGACAGTTCTTCAAATCAAAATACCCCTGATCCCGGGTAAGGGCTTTCTTCCATAAATAGGGCCATTCCCGGGGCAGATTACTCCTTTCCAGTTTGCCCTTGTCCATCAGTTCCGCCGCTTCGTCTATCAGAGAAGGATAGAAGGGCAGAGGCCGAGTCAGATTTCTCAGATAAAGATCGGTCAGTTTGGCCAGTATCTTCTCCGGTTCCGGGACGGGCTGGAAGTATTCTCCCCGCTGAGCCGTCTGAGAGGTCCATCCCGCCAGTCGGCTGAAACCGGAACCGGCCAGCAGGACCTGTCTCCCGTAATATCCGTGTCCCTCCCGCTGAACGAGAAAAAGATGACTGAGGAAGGGGGCGAAAAGATCTTTCGTCTTCTCCTTTTTCCCGTAGCAGTAACGGGCCGAGCCCAGAATTTCACCGCCGTATAGGGGCTCCGTTTCCCCGGTCAGCGAGACAGGCCCGCGGCGGCTCTCCGTTTCGACCGCTCTCAGGTAGCGGGTATGTCCGGCCGTTTCCTCTATCACATCGTTCAGAAACCGTCTTTCCCGGGGAACTCCCCCTTCCCACAGGGCGCGGTCGATACCGTTGAGCCCCCCGAGAAGAGATTCTCCCGAGTTCAAAAGCTGTCGGAAAGAGGGCCTATCCCACCCGGAACCGGACAGATGGCCGGTCTTGACGGAATGGCTCCACCACTCCTGCGCCAGAGAATCAAGACTCTCCGGGGCAAGAGGTCCGGTATCGCACCATCGCCCGATGATCTCTTCATAAAAGCGGACATCCTCGAAGGGAGCCGGATCCACCGGATCAAGAATCTCCCCATCCTCGTCTATGTCCTCCCTATGGAAGATACGCAGGGATTTTCTTCCGAAGGAACCGAGAGGATTACGGAAAAAATTAATCAGGTCCCTCATATCAATCTCTTCGGGACTTTCCCTTTCGGGCAGCACGGTGACGGTTCCGTCCACTCCCCTCGCCCCCTTGTCCCGCAGAACACGGGCCTGCTCATAGGCGGTCAGATCAAAGGAGGGAAGAACACGGCTTCCTTCGAAGCGGGAGGAATCATAGGGTTGAAGGGGCAAGGGAATATAAAGGTCTTCTCCGGATTGCCCGAAGCTCTCTTTATGCTTTTCAACGATATCTGAGAGCTCTGTTATCACCGGAGAGGGGTGGAGCGTTTCACCCGAGACATGACTCCTCCCCGTATAAAAAACCCAGAACTTCTCCCGGGCCGAAAGGAAGGCCTCGAGATAGGAAAAGCGGTCCCCCGCCCGGCGGGAAAGGTCAACGGAAGGTCGGGCCAGTTCGGTCAGGTCAAAGCTGAATTCCTCGTCACTGCCGGGGAAACGCCCGTAGTCCATGCCCAGAAGGATCACGACTCTGAAGGGGACCGCCCGGAGGGGCTTCAAAGAGGAACAGCTGATTCCCCTGGTCAGATAGCCCCCCTTCCGGAGTCCCGTCTTTCCTATCAGTTCCAGAACGAGGCTGCGGTAGACGTTCCAGGGCATGCGGGGATCGGGCAGAGAGGACAGATAATCCAGCCCCTCCATCACATTATTGATATTCCGGAATACGGCCTTTATCCGTTCTCTGTCCCCCTCATCACCCCGGTTATCCGGTCTCACGGCGAGATATTTCTCCATGAGCTGCTCTATCCGGGGTATCCACTTTTCCAGGGGGGCCTTCTGCCTGTTCAATCCGTAAAAATCCTGATAAAGGGACCGGACGATATGGATGAGTTTGCCCACGGAGATATTGCGGCTCTCATCGGGAAAGACATAGGGGAGATTATCCTTGTCTCCGGCGCTCTCATAAACCATGCCGTCCAGAAGCCTCCCGAATCCCCTCTCCCAGCGGTTGTTCTCCCGGGGCGGCAGGTCCATGCTGGACAGATGCTCCCCGTCCATGCCCCAGAGGATTCCCGTATCCCGGCAGATTTCCTGCCAGTCCCTGATCTCCCCTTCACCGATGGAAAAGGCCTGGGCGAAGCAGGGATTTCGGAACAGGCGGAACATATCGTTCCGGGAGAATCTCCCTCCCGGCAGTTCCAGAAGGGAGAGAAAGGCATCGGTATAGGCCGATTGGGACTGATTTTTCAGATCGATGAAGTTATAGGGCAGCGTAAGGTTATCATCCTGAAAGAGGGCCTCTATGAACGGGGCGAATTCATTGATATCCGGCGCCATGAGGGCTATATCGGTCAGCTGAAGGGTATCGTCATCCCGCAATAATCCGATAATGGCATTGCGGGCCTCTTCCACCTGCCGCCAGGCGCCCGTACAGGAGAAGAATCTGACCGAGTCATCCTCGCCGGGAGGGGGGGCGAACAGAGACAGCTCCCGTTTACCGGGAAAGCGGTTTGTCCACAGGCTCTGCTGCAGATTTCCCAGAAGCGTATCGGGATAATCCATCTTCTCCCCCACGTCGGGAACCATGTCCCGGGGAGGTTTCTCCTTGAAAAAGCCCGAAACGCCCTGAATAAGGGTTGTGAGCGGTTCCCACTCCTCCAGGGGATTCTCCTCAGAATCGGTAAGAAAAACCCGGGAAGGGGTGAAAAGATAATGCTCCACCTCCACATAGCGGGAGAGATAGGAGAAAAAGTTGAGTCCCGCATCCCCCAGGAAAGATGATCCGAACAGAATAACCTTTCCCTGCGGGCCGGTGTAGGGGAGCTCTTTTTCCCGTATATAAACAAGAATACGGCTTAAGAGTATATAGGGAGCCTCGGGACCGAACAACTCCTGCCAGAGAAGCCTCTGCCAGGTTTCATGGGCTTCGGCCGACCCTCCCAGCCCGATGGAGCGGCCTTCCTCCCAGGCGGCGGTCAGATCAAAGCAGTTCATGCCGTACCGGTAGAAGAGTCCCGCCAGGACATTGGCGATCTCGTATAAGCTCGTCTCGTCATCCAGAAAATCAAGGAGCAGGCGGTAACGGCTGTCCCTCCTCTTTTTTATCTCCTCCAGCTTCTTATAGAGGATGATCTTCAGGTTGTCCATAAAGAGAACCGTCCTCGGTTCTGTTCCGTCCTGACGCCAGGGATGGTCAAAATGGTCGGAAAACTGTCTGATGGCCTGTTCCGGATAGAGAGAGGTGAATCCGGCGCTGACTCCCTTCAGATCGGTCAGTCTGAGTTTCAGCCACTCCCCCATATTCCTGTTCTGAACGACAAACCAGAGGGGCGGTCCGAAAAGATCGGGATTAACGAAATGGTCCGCCCTCTCTTCAAGAAAAGCTTCAATGCGATTGCTCTGGTATAAACGGTATCCCATTATTTCTCCATATTCTCTATCAGTTCGGAAACGAGTACGAACTCGTACCCCATCTCCCTGACCTGGGGTATCCACTCCGATAGAACCTCCCGGGTATGCAGGGAGCTACCGAAGTGGCTGAGTATGATATTGCCCGGCTGCAGGTGTTCCCAGAGCCATGCCAGCTGCGATTCCACCGTGTCCCTCTTGTTGTAACCCTTTGCATCGTTATCCCACAGAACGACCGTATACCCTTCGGAACGCACGACAGGGAGGGAGGGAAAGGGACCGTCCAGACGCCCGCCCGAAGGTCTGACGAGACGGGGGGCTTTCCCGGTGATTGCGTTCAAAGCCTCATCGGTTTTGTTCAGTTCCCTCCGCTGCTCTTCCTCCGGCAGGAAGGGCAGCAGACGGTGGCTGTAGCCGTGCCCGCAGATCTCAAACCCCATCCCGTTCATGCGGCGGATCCAATCGGCTCGGAACCTGATAAGCTTTCCCGGAATGAAAACCGTACAGGGAACATGGTTTTCTTCCAGATAGTCGAGAAGATCATAGTCGGGGACCCAGCCGTCATCAATGGTAAGGGCGATTTTCTTGCTGTCCCTTCTCCCGTGATAGATAACGGAAAGCCCGTTGTCATCCCAGCGGTTCTGCCCGGTGTAATCCCCTTCATTTTCGCTGCAGAATCCGCTCAGCGGAATCAGGAACAGCAGGAAAAGCAGGGCATGAAACCTATTTCCCATTTAAGGAGAGGAAAAACTCATACTGAATATCACCGGCGTCGGGATATCCTTCATGGCCGTAATCGGGATAGATAATCATATTCTTCTCGGCCTTGATATTGTTATAGGCGGCGAACTGCGTCGAGGGGGGACAAATATCGTCCAGAAGCCCCGTGACCATGAGAACCTCCCCCTTGATGCGCCGGGCCAGATGGTGCACATCGATATATCCCAGGTTCTTGAAAAAGGAATCGATTCTTTCATGGCGTGGATCAAATCTCCGCAGATATTCTTTGATGTCCTCGTAGGCTTTTACATCCAGATCCATCTCCCAGACACGCTGATAATCACAGAGAAAGGGATACTGGCTGAAAACTTTTTTAATGCCCGGAGACAGAGCGGCCGCCACAAGAGCCAGAGCCCCCCCCTGGGACCCGCCGGCCGAACCCAGCCGGTTCTCGTCCACTTCGTCGAAGGAGGACACGATCTTCACAAGCTGGGCCGTATCAAGGAAGATGCGGCGGTAAAGAAGGTTTTCCGGACCGCCGTCTATGCCCCGGGTGATATGTCCGGACAGGGTATTGCCGGCTACGCCTCCCAGTTCTTCGCTCTTCCCTCCCTGGCCGCGGCAGTCCATGGCGCAGACGCAGAAGCCGGAAGCGGCATATGGAAGGTAATTGGTCCAGTCCCCGGAATGCCCCGAATAACCGTGCCAGAAAAAAAGAGTGGGCAACGGTTCGGCCGCGTTCTTTGGTCTGAGGTACTTGGCATACACCCGGGAACCGTCCAGGCCGGAAAAATAGAGATCAAGACATTCGGCCAGGGGGGACTGAAACCGGGCGGGCTTCAGTTCCAGCTGAGAGTCGAGCTGGTCTATCTGATTCAGACCCTTCTCCCAGTATTCGTCAAAATCTTTGGGCCGGGGATTGATACCGGTATATTTCTTTAGTTCCTTCAGAGGCATATCTAAAACGGGCATACGCAACTTCCTCCTATTCCATTTCTCCCATTATGAACTCAGATAGTTCTTCGAGCAAGTCCTTTTTATCGGGAAAAGTCTCTTCAAGTCCCTTCAGGGCCTCTTCTACGGCATCGGGGCGGTAGGATACTCCCGGGAAAATCCCTTCAAGGGAAGCGATAAGATCGGGATAAAGCGAATCGGTATAGACAGTGACGGACCTGACGGCGCCGTTCTTCACATCAAAGAGCAGATCCACATGGCCGAGAGCCAGCCTCCCTTCCATCCGATGGGTGAAGGGAGGGGTTTTCCCGTAGAGCCATTCGGTGGATTTCAGCTTCTCATAGAGCCCGGAAAACCCCTCTTTGCTCCTCATATATTCCCTGTCGATCCGTATCGTGCGGATTTCTCCCCTGTAGGTCTCCCCGAATTCCCGGCTTATTTCACGGCACAGGGCATCATGATTAATCTCCCCGTTCAGTTCGGCGAGGTTGATAACCCGGCTCCTTACGGATTTGACGCCCTTGGCTTCCAGTTTCTTCTTCGGGGGGGTCAGGTAACTGCTCAGTCTGCTCAGATCTGTATTGATCAGCAGAGTGCCGTGATGGAAAGCCCGGTCGCTCAGCTTTCTGAAGGCGCTGCCCGAGAATTTCCGCTCCTCCCCTTCCCACAGAACGGTTAAATCGTTCCGGCCCGATACGGAGGCATCGACGGAGAACTTTTTCAGAGCCCGGGAGATCATACCAAAGCCTACCCGGGGATCGTAATCGTCCACGCCGGCCAGAAAAGTGAAATTCGTATTCTGCAGATCATGATAGACGGCCCCGCCTCCGCTCTGGCGGCGGGCCAGGTATACCCCGTCACGTTCCATGACGGCCGTACGGCATTCGGTCCAGGGATTCTGATACCGTCCGATGACCACCGTGTCCGCGTTTCTCCAAAGATATAAGGTGGGAACGGAGGGATCCATACGCGTGAAGATCCAGTCCTCCACCGCCAGATTAAACCAGGGTTCGTACTCTTCGGATAAAAAAAGATTCAGTTCCTTCATGATTTCTCCCTTCCCGCCAGCTGGGAGAGAAGCATGCCCCCCAGCATGAGGGCACAGCCGAACAGCTGACGGAATGTCAGGACTTCCGCCAGAAATAACGCCCCGGCCAGAGCGGCGAAAGCCCCTTCCATGGACAGAATAATTACCGCATGGGAGGGGGGAACATGTTTCTGAGCCACAACCTGAAGGGTATAGGCCACCCCCACCGACATGATTCCGCCGTACAGGATCGGAACGGCGGCGAAGCGGATCCCCTCCCAGGTCGGCGTTTCAAAGATAAAGGCTCCGGCTACGCTGTAAACGGCGCAGAGGGCAAACTGGACAAAGGAGAAGAGAAGGGAATCCAGCCGGGAAGAGGCCCGTCCCACCACGATGATGTGCAGCGCCCAGAAGAGGGAGCCGATGAGCACGATCAAATCCCCCTTCCCCATATTCAGTCCCTGGGTAATGGAAAGAAAATAGAGACCGGCCAGTGCCAGGAGAGCCGCAATCCAGCGGATAAGCCCGATCGTCTGCCCCAGAAAATACCCCAGGATGGGAACCAGGACCACATAGAAGCCGGTGATGAATCCCCCATTCCCCGCCGTGGTCGTCACAAGGCCAATCTGCTGCAGGGTCGAGGCGGTGAATACCACCGTACCCGCGACAAGTCCGTACAGAAGATAGGGGCGGACCTGACGATGTTCCGCCGGCAGAGATTTCCAGCGAAGGGCAATAAGAGGAACAAGGGATAAGGGACCGATGACATATCGGGCGGCGTTATAGGTCAAGGGGCCGATATAATCCATACCGACTCTCTGAGCGACGAAGGCGGTTCCCCAGATTATCGATGTGAGCATCAGAAGCAAATCGTTGGTGAGTACGTTTTTTTTCATGGACCTATCTTATCCTTAATAGTAAGCCGTGGCAAGTTGGAGCTAAGGAACGGAACCGGCCCTTAATACCGGTAGATAATTCTCAGATAATAGTTGTCATCCGAAGGATTTCTCCGCAGATCCTCATCGGGCGGATCGGAGAGAAAGATATCTGCCCCCGTTTCAAAGGACCAGAAATCGGTAAGACTGAAGGCGGCCCGGGGAGCCAAATAGATGCGGGGATAGAGGAGAGCGGCATTCAGCTGGGCCTTCATTTTTTCACGGAAGAAACTTTTCTCCATATGCTCCACCACAAAGGCTATCTGCTGGAGGGGCTGATCATGAAATCCCCGGATCTGCTCGGCCAGATAATCTCCGGCCGCCTTGTCCGCCCCGTCGTCCTCCTTCCCGAAGTTGATGAAATAGGAGTAAACGATGCTTGTCTGGGAAAGAATACCCCAGGGAAGATTGGCCAGGAGCTGCGTATTGACCGTTATATCGGAATATTGCGCGCCCCTGTCCTTTCCCTCCCAGTTATCCGTAATATTCAGGGCGAAATCCTGGGAGAGGGTGGTATTTCCCAATCCGGTGGAATAGGCCAGTCCGATGGTCTGCTTTCTGTTATAAACGGGGGTGATTACCGACGGCGTTGCGGAGTCGATCACCTCAAAGCTAAAGTCCGGGGTGTTTTCCACGTAATTACCGTAGAGAAACTGCCAGTCCATCTTCTCACCGTAGCGGCTGTAGCAGAAGAAAAAAGAATGAAGGCTGTCGGTAATATAGGCGTCATCGGACCACTGGATGGTATCCTGTGTATCCGGGAGGTATACATCTCCGGCCTGTTCCCTGTCCGGTCTTGTAACGGGTACATAGATAAATTCCAGGGTATCGGAAAAGGTGGGATAGTACTTCACCTGAAACAGGGGATCGGCCCGGCGGTTGTCATAGGATTCGTCCAGGCTCAAAAGAACGCTGTTTTTGCTGTGCAAGGCGTTCAGCGGGCCGTAGACATCGGCAAACCCCGTGGTAATCAGCTTCTGCCCCAGGAAAAAATCGAAATTACCCGCCGGCAGAAAAAGATACGCCTCATCCAGGATATCGGCGGGTTCGATGGACTCCTCATCCCCTTCAAGCTGGGTCCAGAGACGGGCCGAAAGGGTCCACTCCAGAACCGTGTCATCATCGTATCCGTTGAAATAGGGCCGCATGTAAATCCGGCTTCGCAAGTTCTCATACCCTTCGGACGGTTCGATTCCCCCGTAATAATCCCAGAAACCGGTAAAACGGAACTCCTGGGCGTACAGGGAAAAGGATTCCAGAAGGACAATCGCTGCCAGAATGAATGCCAGACGTTTCACAGGCCCCCTCCTACTGATTCTGAAGATAGCGGGTGGTAAAGTAACTGTCGGGGATTTCATCCGTATTGGCGTTACTTACTTCGATAACCGATTTATGGCCGGACTGAACATTGGTCATGGAAACCTTCGAGGGATAGATCGTGGGACCGAAGACGAGAAAGCCCTCGGCTTCGTATACTTTGAGCAGATCCCCGTTGAAATCGTAATATTCCCGGCGGTGAAGCATGTAGTTGTCCTTGCGGTGATAGCTCAGCGTATAGGAGTAGCCGATATCCTGCTGCACCTCGTTTGTCTTTCCCCAGGATTTGACGGCGTAGCAGTCCACTCCGTCTATGGTGGCATCTTCGAGCATTTCGAAGTTCAGATCCTTCAGGTCGTCGCTGATTAGGTCGCGGTAGGTGAAATCGCTGCCCATGAAATATCCGCCGCCGGAGCTCTCCAGAGCGATGCGCTTGATTCTTCTGACGGCGGGAAGGTAGATCCACATATTGTTCTCCCTTTCGTCGAAATAGGAGTGCATGAGCAGTCCCGTTCCCCTCACGGTGGCGGGGAAATCGAACAGAAACAGGCGGTTGTTCTGCTCATCGCCGATGTTTTTCTGATACACCCGGGCTTTTATCTCCCTGACATCCCCCTTCTGAGAAATCAGGGACACATTAAACTCCCCCTGAATGGAGGGAACGTTGAGAGTTTTCAGAAAATTGTCCATCAGTTCGTCAACGGTGATAGCTCCGGCGGGCAGCAGGATAGCCGTAAGCAAGAGGAGCAGGCTAATTTTTTTCATCGGTTTTTTTCTCCTTTTCTAATCGAATGGGCAGGGTGATAAGGGGTATGAGATAGAGGCTGAAAAAGAAAGACAGTATCAGGGAAATCATTAGGAGAAATCCCAGGTTCCGCGCTCCCTGAAAGGAAGAGAAGAACAGTACGGAAAAGGACAGGAGGGAGGTCAGAAAACTGAGGAAAATGGGTACACCCGAATATCCGAATACCCGGGAGAAACCTTTTTCCAGAGAACCCACCGGCCCCATCTTGTCCAGGGCGACAAGGGTATGGATGCTGTAATCGATAACAAGCCCCGTTATGATGGCGACAAAGATAATGGAAAACGTATCGATGCTCAGTCCCGCCGTTCCTATGATTCCGAAGGATATGATCATGCTGATGGCCCCCGGAACCAGACTGAGAAATGCCAGGGAGAGCTTTCGGTAAAAGAAGAGGACCGTAATGAAGATAAGAAAGCTTCCGCAGAAGAAGGAGAGTCCCCAGTTCTGTCTCAGGGTCGTCTGTTCCTCTTCAAGCTGACTGACCATACCGTGGATGGTCAGGGACCAGCCTTCCGGCAGGGAAGCGGAGATCTCATCGGTGATGGTATAGAATCGTTCCAGATCCTCCGAACTGCGGTAGAAGAGCAGTCCCTTGATGGAAAAATACCTCAGGGAGTTGTCCAGAAGGGACTCGTATTCCAGGGGATCAACACTGGAGGAGTAATAGAGCAGATACTGCTCTATAAGGGCATCGTAAAAATCGTCATATTCGCTGCTGGTAAGGAAAGACTCTTCGTCTCCCATGAAATAAAAATTCATCCGCTTGAGAACGGAAAGAAGGGAAAAGGCGTACCCCACGTCACCCTCTTCCAGCTTCTTGTGCATTTCGTTTACGGCGAGGATGGAATCCTTTTTTAATATCCCGTTCCCCTCTCCGGTGTCCACTTCGAGGAAAAAAGGCACGGTTCCGTAGAACTGTTCGTTGATTTTCCTGTCGGCCTTCTTAATGGTGGTGGACTCGGGAAGCTGCTGGATGGGATAGGGTTCTATGGTCAGCCGGAAAAGCTGGATCCCCCCCCAGACGACGGAGAGCAGAATCAGGATATATAAGATTTTCCTGTTCCTCACAAGGAAGGAGAAAAGATGCACGTTTATGGACTGGAACCGGGGGAAAAGGCGGCCTTCGCGATAGGGATAGCGTGAACAATCGAGCCAGAAGAAGACCCCCAGCCACGTCATGATCACGGCGGCTCCCATGATAAGGGCCACCTGCAGATGACCCGAGCCGTTGATAAGACTCAGGGAGAGAAAACCGGTCAGCGTGGAAAGGGCCGTCAGGGAGAGGGGAAAGATAAGGACTTTCTTGACATTCAGATCGATTCCCGCCCTTCTCGGTGTGAAAATATGGTGGTAAAAGAGGTGGATGAGATAATCGCTGAGGAGCCCCAGGCTGAAAACGGGGATCAGAAGGATGAGGGGAGAATCGGGAATTCCCATGAAGTGGACCAGACCGTAGGAAAAGGTAACGGAAAGGAGAATAAGAAAGAGGGAAACGAGGATAACCCGTACGCTTCTAAAAAACGAGAAAACCGCCACGACCATTATGACCAGCAGGGGAAAGAAGAGAACGATATCGCCAGTGAGTAGCGATTCGGTCTCGGCTATGATGGGCCCCCTCCCGGTATATTCGAAGGAGACCCTCCCCTTCCAGTCATTCTGAATCTGCTTGATTCCAAGGTGTATCTGACGGGATGATGTTTTGTTGCCGAAGTAGAGATAGAAAAGCAGGGTATCCCGGTTCTCATTAATATAGGGGGAAAGCTCAGGATAGTCGCTGAGTTCACCGGCGAGATTTTCCAGATAGGACCGGTCGATTCTGTCCGCGTCAGCCGGAATGGCCCTCTGGACAATAATATCGTCATAACTGGATATGACCCGTGAGGCATTCAAAATGGACTCCACCCGGGAAAGCCCTTCCAGGGAGGAAAAGTCCTCCTGGAGCCGCTTCAGCAGAGCGATATCTCCGGGATTGGTAAACTCCAGTCCGCTGCCTTTAAGATCGGCCACGGCGATAACCACATTCCTCTGCGGCACAAGCAGTTCGCCTTCCTTCTCGGCATACAAATTCACTTCATCACTCTCAGCACCCCGCTGAAAAGGAGACCATAGGAAGAAAACCGAAACACATGCCAGTGTCAAAAGGAGATATAGTTGACGCCTCATACTAGCAGTATACTCATTTTCCCGTAAAAAACTATCGGAGAGGGGATATTTTATCCCTTTTCTCCGGAAAAGGAACAAATGAACACCTCCATTCTCTCCTGTGACTTCTCCGGTTTGACAAAGGGAAAAGCCCATGATATCATTGTTTCTATACAGAATCCATGTTTCTATATAGAAACATAATAGGGAGAATGAAAATGATGGATATCAGACACCCGGTACATCCGGATCATGGAAAGAAAATGGATACGGCGGAGCTGAGGAAGGAATTCCTGATTCAGAATTTATTCACCTCCGATGAAATAACTCTGGTGTACAGCCATATCGACCGTATCATAACCGGGGGAATCTTTCCGGTGAATAAGACCCTGACCTTGAAAGGAGCCAAGGAGCTGGCTAGCGAATTTTTCTTCGAAGGCCGGGAGGGGGGCATTATCAACATAGGCGGAGAGGGAACCATTGTCCTTGACGGGACCTCCTATGATATGAATTCGAAGGACGGCTTCTATATCGGCAGGGGAACCCGGGAAGTAAGCTTTTCCAGCAGGGACAGCAAAAATCCGGCTAAATTCTATTTCCTCTCCGGACCGGCCCATCACAGCTACCCCTCCAAGTGGATTCCCCTCTCCGAAGCGAACGAAGTCCACCTGGGAAGCCTGGAAGAGTCTAATGAGAGAACGATCCATCAGTATGTCCACCCCGCGGTGCTGGAGAGCTGTCAGCTCTGTATGGGCATGACCATTCTCGAGCCTAACTGCGTCTGGAATACCATGCCTGTTCATACCCACGAAAGACGGATGGAAGTCTATTTCTACTTTAATATGGACGAGGATACGGTCGTTTTCCATCTCATGGGAAAACCCGATGAGACGCGCCATATCGTCATGAGAAATGAAGAAGCGGTGATCTCGCCCAGCTGGTCCATCCACTCGGGAGTAGGAACCAAGAACTATACTTTCATCTGGGGCATGGTAGGCGAAAACAAGACCTTTACCGATATGGACCATGTGGCCATGACCGACATTAAGTAATGATGCCCCCGGGAGAACCTATGCCGTCACCCTACACCATTCCGGTGCTCAAAAAATCCTTCGCTGTTCTCAAGTGTCTTTCCGAACAGGAGGGAGGAATGACCTTGAGCGAAATCATCTCCGCCACCGCCCTTCCGAAATCAACGGTGTATAAAATACTATATACACTGGTCGAGGAGGATGGGGTGAAAAAGGAGAAGGACCGGTTCTTCCTGGGAAGCATTCTTATACACTACGGATTAAAAACCCTCTCGGAACGGGATCTGGTGAAAACATCGGCTCCCTATCTGATCAAACTGATGGAAGAGACGGGGGAGACCACCCACCTGACCGTCCCCGCCGACAGACAGAGTCTGATTCTCAACGTGGTTCAAACGGCCCACCCCATCCGTTTTGCCTCTTCCGTCGGCTCCCTCTTCCCCCTCTACTGCACGTCCCACGGCAAAGTCATTCTGGCCCACACGAAGGATTTCACCCTGGATGAGTACCTTTCCGCCACTCCCCTTGTCAGAAAGACCGCCCATACCATAACGGACAGGAAAAATCTGGAAAAGGAGCTGGAAACCATAAGAGAACAGGGCTATTCGATGGACGAACTGGAATATGCCGATGACATCCGCTGCTGCGCGGCCGGTATATTCGGCAGTACGGGAGAGCTTCTCGGAGTCCTGGGAATCACGGCTACCACCATTACCTTCGTCAGGGAGCGGATAGAGGAAGTCTCCCGGGCGGTGATGAGAACGGCGGAAGAAATATCAAGGGAAATGGGCGCGCCCTGAACCGGCTGCCCTCAAAGCAGAACGACCGGGGAAAACTGATGATTCGGGGAAAAAATCCTTTCCTGATAGTATATGGAAAAATTATGCTACAGCAGGACAATGGCGGCGGCGGAAGGCACCCTGAGACCCCGGGAGAAGCTGATGAGCCATGGTGCGGAGAGTCTTAACGACCGGGAACTGATGGCTTTGCTTCTGGGATCGGGCTGCGGGGGAAAGGACGTCATGCGCCTATCCGGTGAGATTATCCGCCTTCTGGAAAGGAAAGACTTCCGGATTGAACCGGAAGATCTGAAACAGATCAAGGGTATCGGGAAAGCGAAATCCTGCCTGATCCTGGCCGTACATGAATATGCCCGGAGAATGACGGGAGATTCGGGGATGAAAATAAGCCATCCCGAAACGGTTCAGAAAATTCTGTTCAATTATGCAGGAAGAAGCTCGGAGTTGTTTTTTACCCTGACGCTGAACGGAGCGCACGAACTGATAAGCCGGCATATCGTATCCACGGGAAACCTGAACCGCGTTTTCGTTCAGCCGAGAGAGGTCTTTCTGGAAGCGATCAGAGAGAACTCCGCGGCCATCATCATAGCCCATAATCATCCTTCCGGTTCCCTCATTCCCAGCGAAGAGGATAAAAACATGACAAGACGACTTTCTGAGATATCCCGCCTGCTCAATATCCCCCTCCTCGATCATATCATTTTCAGCCGAAAAGGGTATTACAGTTTTCTCGAGCAGGGCTTGCTCAAGGATGAATCATGAAAAATTTTCAACGATGCGCTCCAGCTGCGGCTCAATGACATCGAGAACGATATATCTGGCTTCGCGGAAAAGCTCTCTCCGGTCCCGAAACAAAAGCAGGGCCGGTACGGTGAATACGGAATACTGTCCCCCTATTTTCGGATCGCTGCTCAAGTCGATGTAATAACCGTTTATCTCCGGATGTCTGGAAAGCATCTCTTCCACCCTGGGGCGGACCACATCGCAGACACCGCAATCGGGCTGAGTCATATAGAGAAGATGGAATTGCGAATCCTCTTGTAAAATTGTCTCCAACTGTTCAAAGTCAGTTATTTTCTGTTTGAATGACATGTGTATATAGTATTATTTTAATATACAAAAGTAAAGCTATTTTTCAGGATGGGGACTCAAATATCTCTTTAGCCAGAACAGAACGGGCTTCCACACCGTCAAGCCGGCCGATTTTACCGGTCATGGCACCAATCTCGTCGGTAGAACCCTCGACAATCAGAGAAATGACACTGATCTGACTATCGGGAAAGGGAAGCCCCATCCGTCCCCGGATGATAGAGCCGTATTCAGAGAGAGTACGGTTCAGTCTCTCCACCGAATCCTTGTTTTTTACTATAAGAGTAACACCGCCGATACGCTTTTTCATAGGGGTATTGTAAAAAGAGGGGGGAAACCGGTCAAGCCCGCCCCGTGCGCTTTGACAGGACCATCCCCATTTCTTATACTGTCCCCATGGAAACACTCTACGGGAGAACTCTCTCCCAGCTGGAAAATATACTGGTCGAAGGGGGAGAACCTTCTTACAGAGCCGGACAACTGGCCCAGTGGCTGTATGAGAAGAACGCCGACAGCCTTGACGGGATGTCCAATCTTCCCAAAAAACTCAGGAACATGCTTGAGGACAATTTCATTCTGGGGAAAACGCCCCCCTCAAAAGAGACATGTTCCAGGGATGAAACAAAAAAATACCTGTTTCCCACATCGGGGGGAAATTTTATCGAATCCGCCTGGATTCCTGATAAGGAAAGATCCACCCTGTGCCTCTCGACACAGGCCGGCTGCAAATGGGGCTGCCAGTTCTGCATGACCGGCACCATGGGTTTCAGAGAGCATCTGACCACCACGGATATTCTGAATCAGTACGGCTCCCTACCCCACCGGGACCGGGTGACCAATTTCGTCTTCATGGGTATGGGAGAGCCCCTGGACAATCTGGATAATCTCCTTCCCGCCCTTGAGATCCTCACATCCCCCTGGGGATATGCCCTGAGCCCGAGAAGGATCACCGTTTCTACCGTAGGTGTTGTTCCCGGGATCAGACGCTTCCTTGAAGAGTCTGAATGTCATCTGGCCTACAGTCTGCATAACCCTTTCCCCGAGGAAAGGGCCGCCCTGATGCCGGTAGAAAAAAAATATCCCCTCAGGGAAGTCATTGCCCTTCTCAAGGAGAAACGGGATCTGTTCAGGGGACAAAGACGGGTCACCATTGAATACACTCTTATAGAGGGGGAGAACGATTCCGCCCGTCATGCCGATGAACTTGTCAGGCTCTTGAACGGCTTAAAAGCCCGTGTCAACCTTATCAGCTACAATGCGGGTACCGACCTGCCCTGGCACGGCGTATCCCGGGAGGCCGCTGTGACGTTCCGGGACAGACTGAACAGAAAGGGCCTGACCGCTACGATAAGAGATTCACGGGGAGCCGATATCGATGCGGCCTGCGGTCTTTTGAGTATCAGGCAACAACATTCCTGAATCAGTAATAGTACTTCCGGCCTCCCTGGCATTCCTGCCTTCTGTCTCTTCTTGTCCGGTTCGATACCATGGCTATCAAAAAAAGTACACCCAGTATCAGAAGGCCCCTGGGAATAATAAAACCGACAAGGCTCAGAAGGAAAGGTACGATAAGAATCGCCGTAACGGCGGCGGCAATGAGGCCCAGAACGACACCAAGCCCCGAAAACAGCAGGCGGAACAGAAATCCGATGACTTCAAAAACAAATCCTATTCCAAAGAAAAAAACCAGTCCAAGCAAAATAAGCATTTCCATAACTACTCCTTTCAGTGCCGGACGCAAGATTCTGATTTCATCGTCCGGCGGGCGTCATATTTGAATAATCCTTGATAAAGACGCCCTGTATCTCCCATAAAGCAATAACCATGCCAGCAGGGAGAGACCTAAGCAATCCCCATAGGGCCATTTTTGATCCTGACGGTTGGGATTTTTCCCATTCTCTGGGATTTAATACCTGGCAGAATTAAAATCCCGATTTGAATTATCCTCAACCTTGTTATAATCTAAAGAAAGGGAGATTTACTGAAAAAAGCAGTTGCCCGGCTATGGTAAAATTTGTATTTTCTATAGCAACAAAGGAGAATATCGGAATGGATGCTAAAGATATTATACAAACTGATCAAAACCTGCCTAGTGTGCTTTATGTGATACCCCTTCTGGGAAAACCGATATTTCCAGGAATATTCACACCCATCATGATTTCGTCCGATGACGATAAGGAACTGGTGGAAAAGGCCATGGAAGCGGACAATACGATCGGACTGGTACTGACCAGAGAGGACGATCAGGAAAATCCGTCTACCGACGATCTCTTTCAGGTGGGTACTGCCGCCAAGATCGTCAAGAGAATCAAGCTTCCCGACGGAAGTATGAATATTTTCATTACCACGGTCAAAAGATTCATCATTAAGGATTTTGTGAACAGTTCGGCCCCTTTGATGGCGAAAGTCGATTATGTTGATGATATAACCGAAGGACCGGATGAAGAACTGAAGGCCCTGACCCGTTCCCTTCTTCAGGAGATGAAGGAATTGAGCCAGGACAATCCTCTTTTTACCGAAGAGATGCGCCTGAACATGGTCAATATTGATAATCCCGGGAAAATCGCCGATTTTATTGCCTCCATATTGAATGTGGACAGGCTTAAGCAGCAGAAGATTCTGGAGACCTTCAATGTCAGGAACCGTATAGAACAGGTTCTGGTTTTCATGAAAAACGAACAGCACCTGATCAAACTCCAGAAAAAAGTCGCCGGCGAGATTAACGAGAGAATCGAGAAGAACCAGAGAGAGTACTTCCTCCGGGAGGAGCTCAAAGAAATAAAACGGGAATTGGGAGAACCGTCCGACGCCCGATCCAGCGAATATCAGAAGTATAAGCAGATGATTGATAAGCTGGACTTCGAGGGGGAAGTAAAGGATCAGGTGGATTCGGAACTGGAAAAATTCGCCATTATGGAACCCCAGTCATCGGAATATATCGTCACCCGCAACTATCTGGACACCATTGTCAACCTGCCCTGGGAAGATCCCGAACCGGATAATGTCGATCTGGCCAAGGGAGAAAAAATACTCGACAGGGACCACTACGGTCTGGAAGATGTCAAAGAGAGAATACTGGAGTATCTGGCCGTCAGAAAACTCAAAAAGGACAGCAAAGGCTCTATTGTTCTTCTGGTCGGCCCTCCCGGAGTGGGAAAGACATCCATAGGAAAGTCCATCGCCGATACGCTGAACCGGCCTTTTTTCCGGTTTTCCGTAGGGGGCATGCGGGATGAGGCTGAAATAAAGGGGCACAGGAGGACCTACATAGGGTCCATGCCCGGAAAGATTATCCAGGGGCTGAAGATCGTTAAATCCAAGGCTCCTGTCTTTATGATTGATGAAATCGACAAACTGGGTGCCAGCTACCAGGGAGACCCCTCGTCCGCCCTGCTGGAGGCCCTCGATCCCGAACAGAATGTGGAATTCCGTGACCACTACTTGGATATTCCCTTTGATCTCAGCCATATACTTTTCATCTGTACAGCCAACAGCATGGATACCATTCCCCGGCCCCTTCTGGACAGAATGGAAGTTATCCGCCTCTCGGGCTATATAACCGATGAGAAAGTGGAGATAGCCAAACGCTATATCATCCCCAAATCTCTCAAAACCCACGGACTGGACAAGGACTCCATACGCTACCGGAAAACCGCCCTCATTGCCATTGCCGACGGTTATGCCCGGGAAGCGGGAATGAGAAATTTCGAGAAATGCATCAACAGAATCAACAGAAAAGTGGCGAGAAAAGTGGTGAGCGGACAGGAGGATCTTCCCCTGGTCATAACCAAGGAGAATATAGAGGAGTACCTCCAAAAACCCTTCTTTAGAGAGGGGGAAATTAAGAAGGCAGACAGAGCGGGAACCAGTCTTGGACTTGCCTGGACAAGCATGGGGGGAGATACCCTCATTATTGAATCTGTGGCCCTGCCGGGTAAGGGAGGTCTGAAAATGACCGGACAGATGGGCGATGTCATGAAGGAATCGGCCAGTATTGCCTATACCTACGCCAGAAAAATAGCCGATGACATGGGCGTGGATAAGGATTTCTTCGATAATAACACGATCCATCTTCATATTCCCGAAGGAGCAACCCCCAAGGATGGTCCTTCGGCCGGCATAACCATGACCAGCGCTTTTCTCTCCCTGGCTCTCAACACCCGGATAAAACCGGCCACGGCCATGACGGGAGAATTAAGCCTGACCGGGCAGGTGCATCCCATAGGCGGCCTCAAGGAGAAAACGATTGCGGCCCGGAGAAATAAAGTCAAGGATATCATAATCCCCGAAGCGAATGAGCGTGATCTGGATGAAATCCCCGATCATATCAAGAAGGGGATAACCTTCCATCCCGTCTCCCGCTATGAAGAAGTAGTAAAAATACTGTTTTCCGGTATCGAATGATTCTCTTCATACTGGACCTGGCAGGAACATTTATCTTCGCTCTGACCGGTGCTCTCAAAGCAGTGAGGCACCGGTTGGACTGGCTGGGGATTATGGTTCTGGCCTCAATTACAGGCGTGGGCGGCGGTGTTATGCGCGATGTGATTTTAGGCAGCACCCCGCCTGCCGCTTTTCATAATGAATGGTATCTCGTCTGTTCACTGGCGGCGGGATTTCTTACCATCATCTTCATACCCCTGATGCCTCTTCCCCGAACCCTGAAAGTAAAGCATATCATACCCATAGGGGATGCTCTGGGTCTGGGTGTGTTCACCTTCATAGGAGCGGCAAAGGGTATGAATGAGGGCTTGGGACCGGTGGGAATCTTATTCACGGGAGTCGTGACTTCCTGCGGCGGAGGAATAATACGGGATGTGCTGGTAAAAGAGATACCCGCCGTACTCAGAAGAGATTTTTATGCCACGGCCAGTCTTCTTGGCAGCCTTCTCTTCTTCCTCCTCAAAACGCTGGATATACAAACCTGGTTTGTGCCGGTAGTTGTCATTTTCTTTACCACGGCCCTGCGTTTGCTGGCCATGAAGACACACATGTCCCTGCCCGTACCTCAGCGTAAATAATTCTTTTCCAGCTCTTATTTAAGACTTATAATACCCTTTCCCGCTTACAAAAAAATAATTGACCATAGACGCGGTCAATGATAAAATCACTAACGGATAGTTTATTCCGGTAATTCTATCCTAAAGGAGAGACTCATCTTGGAACTTAAGATAAGAAAAAATGAAAATATCTACATAGTGGATGTCAATGGTGAGATGGATCTATATAATTCGTATAAATTAAAAGAGTTGATTATGAAAATGCTTGAGAAAAAAGTCACCCGCTTCATAATCAATTTGGATAACGTTGAATACATCGATTCCAGCGGTATCGGTGCATTGATTTATATTTGTTCCACAATTAAAAAAATGAATCTATTCCTTATGATTACGAATGTAAAAGGTTCAGTTAAAAAAGTTATAGAGTTAACGAAACTTATGGGTTATTTTCCCATCAAGCCCTCTTTAAATGAAGCCATTAAAGAAATGAGAACACTATAAGGAGATATCATTTTGTCCGATTACACTGAAATTATAGTATCCGATGAACATCCTCTTCTGAACAGGGATAATATGTTTTATAAAGAATTTCCCAGCGATTACAGGCAGATACGATATTTTACCCTGCTCATCGTTCAGAAAGCACCGGCGGAAATCAAGGAAATCAATCTGCTGGAACAGCAGATAAGTGAAATCATTAAAAACGCCGTAAAGCATGGTAATAAATGCGACATCAATAAGAAGATAAAGGTCTGGTTCTCCTTTTCCACGGAAGAGGCGCGTATTATCGTCGAAGATGAAGGAGATGGTTTTACGAAAATAAAGGAATGGAACGAATTTCATCGGAACAGACAGGACTGCCTCAGGGATGATGATTTTGAAAGACTGGCCGACTATGTTGCCTATACCACCGAAGAGAGTGATGATACGGATGGGGGAAACGCTCTTTTTGCCGCCGTGGAATACTGGAATGAAGGTGTCGTCTATACGGAAAAGGCCAATTGTATCGGAGTCGGCAGAATAGCCCGCAATAAAACTCAGGGACTGGAAATCTCCTGATCAGTCGTCCAGCTCAATATCAAAGAGGAGCCATTTTCCTTCGCTGAAGCTTAGGTAGATGGTTCCTTTTATTTTTTCCTCCCCATCGATTAACCTAAAATTGCTGACGATTTCTTTTTCCCCTTCCTTTTGAAGATGCAGACGTATTTTTAGATTTTCATGATAAGAATAGGTTTGGAAGTAATCATACTTGTGTTCGAGAACTTTCATTGATGTTCCTACACAGTAATCTTCACTGACACCGTTGTGAATATAATTGGAAATGATACCCTCCACGACCTTATTTTCATCCACGAAACCAATGGCGTCGTCTCTGGGGATGATAACATTATCGGCCAGTGAGAAAGCAAAATCTTCCATAGGCGAAAGATCATTACTCTGGCAAAAGAGCATGGACGAAAAGAGGAGGGAGAAAATACAAGAAGCTAACCTATTCCAGCGCATAGGCCATACTTTAACCCATTAAAGCATTTGGGACAAGCGAAACTGTAGGATGCTGCCGTTTTATTTTTATAAGCTTTTCGGTTGCGTTAACCCGGACAGAAAATCCGTTATAACAAAAAAAAGCCTGGCGACGACCTACTCTCCCACGGGAACCGCAGTACCATCGGCGCAATTGAGCTTGACTTCTGTGTTCGGTATGGGAACAGGTATAACCTCAACGCTATAATCACCAGACAAATTAACATTGTTATGGCGTACGAACGACCTAAGCCGATCCGTACTATTTCTGATAGAGCTTCCCAGACAAACATCATCTGAAAAAACTTAACTCTAATTTCTCATTTGAGCAGAACTCAAAAGGGAAGTTACAGCTTCCATCAGGGATAAAGAATAATATGGTCAAGCCTCACGGAAAATTAGTAATGGTCGGCTGAATACATTACTGCACTTATACCGCCATCCTATCGACCTGGTGTTCTTCCAGGTTCCTTCAGCAAGGTTAAACCTTGAGGGATTTCTCATCTTGAGGCGGGCTTCCCACTTAGATGCTTTCAGCGGTTATCCCTTCCAAACTTAGCTACTCAGCACTTACCGTTGGCACGATAACTGATACACCAGAGGTTTGTCCACATCGGTCCTCTCGTACTAAATGCAGATCCTCTCAAAAATCCAACGCCTGTGGCAGATAGGGACCGAACTGTCTCGCGACGTTCTGAACCCAGCTCGCGTACCGCTTTAAATGGCGAACAGCCATACCCTTGGGACCTGCTCCAGCCCCAGGATGCGATGAGCCGACATCGAGGTGCCAAACTTTGCCGTCGATGTGAACTCTTGGGCAAAATCAGCCTGTTATCCCCGGAGTACCTTTTGTCCGTTAAGTGACGACCCTTCCACTCGGAATCGCCAGATCACTAAGACCTACTTTCGTACCTGCTCGAATTGTCACTCTCGCAGTCAAGCTACCTTATGCCTTTACACTTACAACACGATTTCCAACCGTATCAAGGTAACCTTCGCGCGCCTCCGTTACTCTTTAGGAGGCGACCGCCCCAGTCAAACTGCCCACCTGACATTGTCCACGTACCGGATAACGGCACGAGTTAGATACTTAATTAACAAAGGGTGGTATTTCACCAACAACTCCACACAGCCTGACGACCATGTTTCAAAGTTTCCCACCTATCCTACACATCATTAACCAAATATCAATATCAGGCTACAGTAAAGGTTCACGGGGTCTTTCCGTCTAACCACAGGTAATCGGCATCTTCACCGATACTTCAATTTCACCGGGTCCCACGTTGAGACAGCACCCAAGTCGTTACACCATTCGTGCGGGTCGGAACTTACCCGACAAGGAATTTCGCTACCTTAGGACCGTTATAGTTACGGCCGCCGTTTACTGGGGCTTCAATTCTCTGCGTGAACAGATCCTCTTAACCTTCCAGCACCGGGCAGGTGTCAGCCACTATACTTCTCTTTACAGATTTGCAGTGACCTGTGTTTTTGGTAAACAGTCGCTCGGGTCTGGACTCTGCAACCTCGCCATTACGCGCTAGGCCTTACTTCTCCCTAAGTTACGTAAGTATTTTGCCGAGTTCCTTAACGTGGGTTCTCCCGTACACCTTAGCATACTCAGCCCGCCTACCTGTGTCGGTTTACGGTACGGTTCCTGTTAACCTAACCTTAGTGATTATTTCTTGGCACTATGAATCACCATTCTTCGCTCCCCCGTAGGGTCACTACCCATAACAGCTCAGATCTGAGAGTGGATTTGCCTGCTCTCATCAACTCCTAACTGCTTAGACCGGGACAACCAACGCCCGGCAACAGATCTCCTGATGCGTCATCACATCGAAATTAACAGAAGTACGGGAATATTAACCCGTTTCCCATCGACTACGCGTTTCCGCCTCGTCTTAGGGGCCGACTAACTCCGGGAAGATTACCTTTACCCGGAAAACCTTAGGCTTTCGGTGTGGAGGGATCTCACCTCCATTTTCGTTACTCATACCTGCATTCTCTCTTCTGATATCTCCAGCATGCATCACCACACACCTTCGTCGACATACAGAATGCTCCTCTACCATGTAATAAATTACATCCGTAGCTTCGGTACTATGCTTAGCCCCGTTACATTGTTGGCGCACAACTACTCGACCAGTGAGCTATTACGCACTCTTTAAAGGAGTGGCTGCTTCTAAGCCAACCTCCTGGCTGTCTTCGCAATCATACTTCCTTTTCCACTTAGCATAGTTTAGGGACCTTAGCTGACGGTCTGGGTTGTTTCCCTTTTGACCACGAAAATTATCTCCCGTAGTCTCACTCCCATACTTGGAATTGCGGCATTCGGAGTTTAACTAAGTTTGGTACCCTGTGACAGGCCCTAGCCTAATAAGTGCTCTACCTCCGCAATTAAACATATGAGGCTGACCCTAAAGCCATTTCGAGGAGAACCAGCTATCTCCGGGTTTGTTTAGCCTTTCACTCCTACTCACGAGTCATCACTGCCTTTTTAAACAGACTAGTGTTCGGTCCTCCACTCAGTATTACCCGAGCTTCAACCTGCTCATAAGTAGATCACCCGGCTTCGGGTCTACCGCAACAAACTCAACGCCCTATTCAGACTCGGTTTCCCTCCGGCTACGGAACTACAATTCCTTAACCTCGCTTATCACGGTAACTCGCAGGTTCATTCTACAAAAGGCACGCCATCACCCAAAAAGGGCTCTGACCGCTTGTAGGTCCACGGTTTCAGGTTCTATTTCACTCCCCTCCCGGGGTGCTTTTCACCAATTCCCTCACGGTACTCGTTCACTATCGGTAGCCATCTCGTATTTAGCCTTGGAGGGTGGTCCCCCCAGATTCCGACAAGGTTTCTCGTGTCTCGTCGTACTCAGGATACTGCCAGCTCAATCAAGTTTTCGCGTACGGGGCTTTCACCCTCTTTGGCAGGCCTTCCCAGGGCCTTTCCACTAACCGTCATGAATGCATTATGCAGTCCTACAACCCCTATAAACCCGAAAGCATATAGGTTTGGGCTCTTCCCCCTTCGCTCGCCGCTACTAAGGGAATCTCTTATAGATTTCTTTTCCTCTGGGTACTTAGATGGTTCAGTTCCCCAGGTATCGCTTCATATAGCTATGTATTCACTATATAATAGTAGAGATTAACTCTACTGGGTTACCCCATTCGGAAATCCTCGGTTCAAAAGATGTTTGCTCCTCACCGAGGCTTATCGCAGCTTACCACGTCCTTCATCGCCGGATGGCTCCAAGGCATCCACCATGGACCCTTAGTCGCTTGACCATATTATCCTTTATCCCTTCTCTATCATCGCGATACCTACAAGTATTGAAACTGTACGCTTACCGGTATAACCCACACGGATTAGTAACCGAAAAACTTGGTATCTATCATCCTGCATATATCAGAATGTTTATTTAAAGATCAAAAAATGAAACTGCCTTTTACAAAACAGTTTCCAAGCATGGGCCTGACAAGATTTGAACTTGTGACCTCACGCTTATCAGGCGTGCGCTCTAACCAACTGAGCTACAGGCCCTTATAGCGCTTCTTTTAAGATTAAGAGAAGCTTGAACAACGGGAACTTGTGCTGTTTCTGTCATGCCCAGTGTGTACAAATCACTGGGACTTTCGAATCAATTAAGATTCTGTACCTTTCTCGTAGAAAGGAGGTGATCCAGCCGCACCTTCCGGTACGGCTACCTTGTTACGACTTCACCCCCCTTACCGAGCATACCTTCGGCACCGTCCTCCATAAAGGTTAGACTAGCGACTTCGGGTACCCCCAACTCGGGTGGTGTGACGGGCGGTGTGTACAAGGCCCGGGAACGTATTCACCGCGCCATGCTGATGCGCGATTACTAGCGATTCCACCTTCATGGAGTCGAGTTTCAGACTCCAATCCGAACTGAGGCCAGCTTTTTGCGTTTTGCTCCATCTCACGATCTCGCGGCGCTTTGTACTGACCATTGTAGCACGTGTGTAGCCCTGGACATAAGGGCCATGATGATTTGACGTCATCCCCACCTTCCTCCGGTTTGTCACCGGCAGTCTTGCATGAGTCCCCAACTAAATGATGGTAACATACAATAGGGGTTGCGCTCGTTGCGGGACTTAACCCAACACCTCACGGCACGAGCTGACGACAACCATGCAGCACCTGTATACCGACTGCAAGCAGAAGATGTATCTCTACACCCGTCCGGTATATGTCAAGCCCAGGTAAGGTTACTCGCGTATCATCGAATTAAACCACATGCTCCACCGCTTGTGCGGGCCCCCGTCAATTCCTTTGAGTTTCACCGTTGCCGGCATACTCCCCAGGCGGTACACTTAACACGTTAGCTACGGCACCTACAAAAAAAGCAGACACCAAGTGTACATCGTTTACGGCGTAGACTACCAGGGTATCTAATCCTGTTCGCTACCTACGCTTTCGCTTATCAGCGTCAATCATGTGCCAGAAACTCGCCTTCGCCTCAGGTGTTCTTCCTAATATCAACAGATTTCACCCCTACACTAGGAATTCCAGTTTCCCCTCACTGATTCCAGTCACACAGTTTCCGAAGCACTCCCACAGTTAAGCTGTGGTCTTTTACTCCAGACTTACGTAACCGCCTACAAGCCCTTTACGCCCAATAATTCCGAACAACGCTCGCTCCTTACGTGTTACCGCGGCTGCTGGCACGTAATTGGCCGGAGCTTATTCATGTAGTAACGTCATCAAATGCCCATTTCCTGACATCCTTATTCTTCCTACATAAAAGTGCTTTACAATCTCTCGACATTCTTCGCACACGCGGCGTCGCTCCGTCAGGGTTGCCCCCATTGCGGAAGATTCTTAGCTGCTGCCTCCCGTAGGAGTCTGGGCCGTGTCTCAGTCCCAGTGTGGCCGGTCACCCTCTCAGGCCGGCTACTGATCGTCGCCTTGGTAGGCCATTACCCCACCAACAAGCTAATCAGCCGCAGTCTCATCTCTCAGCGATCCAAACGGATCTTTCCTCTAAACTCCAAAGAATAAAGAGTGTATTCGGTATTACCCTATGTTTCCATAGGCTATCCCCAACTGAAAGGCAGATCAACTACGTGTTACTCACCCGTTCGCCACTATCATGGAAGTGCAAGCACCTCCAATCCCGTTCGACTTGCATGCTTAAAACGCGCCGCCAGCGTTCGTTCTGAGCCAGGATCAAACTCTCCATGATATAATTAACTGTCCGAAGACAGTTACTAATCAATAGTTAAGTAGATCCACAACTAGGAATAGTTGCTTCTCAAAACAAAACATCAAAACAATTTCTCGTCTTGCTGACTTTGTTCGCCATTATATTAATAAATGGTCTTGGAATTGACAGAAACTATTTAAAAAACATTGCTATTCAAATTAAACAATACTCAAGTTCCCGTTATTCAAACTTCCCTTCTCTAAATCTTTTTCTAAGAACAAGTTGCCTTACCTCGCAAAGTACCGTGCCGCACCGCAGTGCTTCTGGACTTCCTCAGTGGCGCGAGCAGTAATTTACTACAACCCGCTTTTTTTGTCAACCGGCTTTCAAAACTTTTTGAAAAAGTTTTTCAGGCCGATCGGCTCAGGGTTCCAGGCTTTTCGGCCTTTATCCTCGGCTCTGTGCGGTGAGTTTCGTTCACCCCGTCAGAGCGTGAGGAGGAATATACAGGTTCAGCAGAAAACTGTCAACAGCAATTCTGAAAAAACTTTGAAAAGTTGAAAAATGACCAGTTCAGGGGCGTTATGACCAGAGAGAAGGGGTATTTAAGAGCAAAAGGGGAATGATGGGGGCGGAACCCGGAGAAGAGGTTGACCGCGAAAGTCATGAAAAGCGCTGAGGAAATGAAGAAGTCGGGGATGAGCTCCCGGTCTTTCTCTTGTCAGCGGGATCTGCGGGGCCAGGTCGTCTTTCTGCTGAGATACGCTTTATGTGGTTAGGTTGTTTTCAATATAACGGCTTCTTTGGCGTTATTAGATTGTTTTCAATATAACGCCCTCCTTGTCGCTATTAGATCGTTTTCAATATAACGGCCTCTTTGGCGTTATTAGATCGTTTTCAATATAACGCCCTCCTCGCCGTTATTAGATCGTTTTCAATACAACCCGGCCAGTCACCCTAAACGCCGCTCCATGTCCGCCTTACGCGGGAGGGATGGGAGGGGAGCCGAAGGCTGACGGCGAAGCCGGCCGGAGCGGAAGCGGAGCCCCGGACAGCCCGACCGGAGCGACGGAGGAGCGGAGGGGCCGCCCCGACAAGATGCATGTGTAAAAGGATTTGACATATTCCTCTTTTCTGTCGATAAATATTAGGGGAAACGAATGTGAAAGAAGATGACGCAAGGAAACTCGCCAATCTGGGCAGGATGCAGGATAAACTCAACCGTATAATAAAGGGGATCGAGGATCTCAGAGCCGGGTCTGTTCCGGCGGATTTATCGGACAGACTGCGGCAGATCGAGATGGACGCCATTGCCGCGAAGAAGTTTTCTTCGGCCCTCGGCCCCCTGAAGGACGGGGTAAATTCGTCCCTACCTGCCGCCGATTCGGAAAAGCAAACGATTATGGTGGTGGACGATGAGGAGATGGTTCTGCAGGTGACCTGTATTATCATTTCCAAAATGGGCCTGCGCCCCCTGGCGTTTAAAAGCAGCAGCAAGGCTCTGGATTACTACAGGGATCATCATAGGACGGTCAGCCTGGTCCTCCTGGATATGATAATGCCCGAAATGAACGGGAAGGAGCTGTTTCTTTCCATGAAGGAAATCAATCCTTCGGTCAAGGCCATTCTCCTCTCCGGCTGGATAGACAAGGATGAAAACGAGAATATCAATGATATCGGTCTAGTCGATTTTCTGCATAAGCCGATTGAGAAGGCCGTGCTGGAAAGCAATATTCTTCAAGCCCTGAGAAACTGAACGCCCCTTCAGGCCAGGGCTTCCCACTGCTCTTCCGTATCCAGATGTTGTCGGGCAATGACGCGGATTTCCTCTTTTACACTGTTGAAACACTCGATGACCATCGGATCGAACTGGCTGCCCGCCCCTTCGTTGATGATGTCCACCGATTTGGCATGGGAAAAGGCTTTTTTATAACACCGGGTGCTGATAAGGGCATCGTAGACATCGGCCACTGCCATAATCCGGGCGGAAAGGGGGATTTCATCCCGTTTCAGTCCCTGGGGATAACCGTTGCCGTCCCATCTTTCGTGATGGAAGAAGGCGATCTCCCGGGCATGCTTCAGAAAGGAGTTGGAACCCAGTTTTTTTTCGGCGCTCATTAATGCATCTCCCCCGTATATGGTATGAAGCTTCATCTGCTCGAATTCCCCTTCTGTCAGTTTTCCCGGCTTTAGGAGGATACTGTCGGGGATTCCGATTTTTCCCACATCGTGAAGGGGGGCCGATTTGCCCAGGATTTCGATGATTTCATCGCTGAGGGAATCCCGGTAGAGGGGATTCCGCGAGAGTTCCTTGGCGATGAGTACGACATGGTTTCTGGTACGCAGGATGTGGTTCCCCGTTTCATTGTCCCTCGTTTCCGCCAGGGAGGCTATGCACTGAATGGTGATGTCCTGAGTCTGGTTCAGCTCTTCTGAACGTTCCTGCACCAGCCGCTCAAGATGGTTCCTGTCGTCCTTGAGGAGGGAACGGGCTTCCTGCAGTTTGATCTGGTGCTCGATTCTGATGCGGCAGATCTCGGGGTTGACCGGTTTTCTTATATAGTCGCTGGCCCCCAGCTCCAGGCCGTACTGCTCATCGGAAACTTCGTTCATGCTGGTAATGAAGATAATGGGGATGTCCCGGGTCTCGGGACTTTTCTTAAGCTGACGGCAGACATCGTATCCGTCCATGCCGGACATGATGACATCCAGAAGAATGACGTGGGGTTTATACCGGGAATAGCACAGTTCCAGGGCTTTTTCCCCGCTCATGGCCATCATGACAATGTAATTATCCTTGAGGAATTCATTCAGGGCGAGAATATTGCTTCTGACATCGTCAACAACGAGTACCCGTTTTTTTTCTTCCAGTCTGTTCATAAATTACTAATTACAGATTAACGGATAACACTGATACTTGCAAACAAAAAAAAAGATTAGTCCGTTTCTCCCGCCTTGATGTCCCAATCGTCGTCGCTGTCCTTGACCACATCGATATTCAGGGTGGGAACCGGGTCCCATGTCAGGTAGAAGGAGAATTCCGATTCCCATTCATAGCGCTTCTCCACAAGGGTGGGAGAACCGGTATAATCGAGGACAAAATTCCAGTTTCCCAGGTAGTGGGTGAGATTCACCTTGAAGGAACTGAGATTGAAAAAGGAGTCGTATCTGTCCTGGGTGTTGAAGAAGTTGAACGATTTGCCCAGATCCTCGAAGAAATTGTATCGATCTTCTATCCCCAGGTCTTTCCTGTACCGGGGAAGATAGAGGTACATGTTCTCGTTGGAGGAGACCATGGCAAAGGAGAGATCCATGAACTCATGGACGGACAGGGTTGAGCCCAGGGAGAAATCCAGGACGGAGTCATTTATTTTGATAAGATTCTGCGACCATCCCGTCTTGAGATTCAGTTCGGCGTCGACCCGGGATTTCCAGAATTTCGGCACATCCCAGTCCAGGGAGTAGGCGGCGCTGGCCGAGGAGAGCTGAAAGGACTGCTCCTCACTGACCCACTGATAGTTTACCCGGTCCCAGTCATATCCGTAGGTATAGTCCGCATCGAGTATGAAGGTAAAACCGTACCCCTTGAGGGTGGCGGTATTGGCGGAGAAACGGGACTCCTCTATATCATAGGTCAGCGAATCGGAGAAGGTCAGATCGAGGGGGTCAAAATCCAGGGAGCCCTTGTACTGGAGTGGATCCGATTCCCAGTCCTCGTCGCCGCTCTTCTCGAGTCCATGGCTCAGGCTGTTGGAAAGGGGGCCCAGGGTCAGGCTGAGCGAACTGTCGAGGGAGGACGTTACATCCCGTCCATCGGTGTAGAGTGCCGTTTTATAGCGGCTGGAACCGGAAAAGTAGCTGACCGGCTTGAAGCTCAGATACCCCTCCAGGTCGCTCTGGCTTATTCCGTCCCCGTTGTCGGCCAGCCATAACTCATTGAAAACGGGAGAGCTTCCGTCCATGGTCTGATATGTCTTTTCAAAAAGGTCCAGTCCCAGGGTGTATTTAACATAGCTACCCTTCAGGGAGTAGTAGGAGAAGGGAGACCCCTTGAGGGTGGAGCTGTTGTTCCACTTGACCGACTCATAGGAGTACTGGTCTTTTCTTTCGCTGTCTGTCAGATCCACATTCTCTCCGGTCAGGGAAAGATATTTTCTCGCGCTGATGCTGAAGTTGTGGGCGTTGGAGAGGGAGAGACGCTCATCGAAGAAATCCAGGTCGAGGGAGAGGGAGTCCTTGTTGGTCAGGGAGAACTTCCCCTTGTCCAGGAAAAAGGAGATATCCGAGGGAGTGGCGGCATCCTGGGAGGTGTCATCCAGGAAATTGTCAAAATCATTCAGCATGATGGCCGTAGTGGTGCTGCTCCATTTGAAGTTGCCCGAAAAACTGTTCTCTTCACTGAGGGATCGGGAGCCGAGGATTTCGGGGCTGAGATAGGCGGCACTGTTTCCGCCCTCCCCCTCATAGCTTCCTGCACCGTCCTCCCCTTCGGGAAAAAGCCATCTGGCCGTATCGGCCGCCTTCAGATTTACCTCCCCGTCGGACCCGCTTTTCCAGATTGTTCCGGAGAGAGAGAGGGCCGTATCGGGCAGGGTGATGCTCTCGGGATAGAAGAATTTGATGGTGGGAGAATCTTCATCGTCATTCTCCACATCCTTGATACTGGCCCATTCGAGGGAACTTTTGAAACGGGTGATATTGAAGCCTTCGAACCAGGGGTCGAGGGCTTCGGTGGCGATATTTTTCCGCCAGTTCAGGCTCCAGGTAAAGGAGCTGATGGTGGAACTGCTCGTGTCGGTATTATCTTCGCCGAGGTCGGACAGAACAAAATTCAGCGGATCAAAGTTCTCTACCCGGTTATCGGTGAACTCCCCCATGAAATAGGGATCGGAATAGTACATGAGGCTCAGGCTGAAACTGCCGGCGGAATAACTGACCTCCGATCCCCAACGGAAGGGAAGCTCCAGGCCGCCGATGTAACTGCTGTTCCAGCGGGACTGGTAATTGTCCTCGCTGTAGAAGACGCTGTAGTTATTGCCGTCGTCTATACTCCTGGAAACGGCGATTCCCGTAAAAAGGTCGACCGGCCGGGTCGATTTTCCCGGTGAGACCTCCCCCTCCAGGCCGATAAAACCTCCCAGACGGGAGTAATAGTCGGCCATAAATTTGAGATAGCCATCCTCTTCCTCCTCCTCCTTGTCGCCTTTGAAAAGGAAAAACCCCCGCCTTTCGAGCTCATAGATGGCGTCGCTGTTCAGACCGGCCGAGAAGAAGGAGGTGTTCTCCGGATCTTTCTGACCGATAAGGTAGGTCGTGGTCTGTATCGTCGTTCCCTCCCGGTTCCGGAAACCGAGGGAAGGGTTGCAGAAGATCTCATTACCCGGTTTGTAGTAAAAGGGGAGATAGAGCAGAGGGATGCGTCCCAGGTAAAGGACGCCGTTAACCAGGCCCCACTCTTCCGGTCCGTTCAGCCAGATTTTTCCGGCCCTTATGCTGTACTCCGGGTCTTTCCACTTACCGCTGGTGATGGTGCCCTTCTCCATGACGGCCAGATCAAATCCGGAAGAGCTGATCTCCTCTCCGGTGAAGTAGAATTCGATATCCTTGCCACCCACGCTGTCCGTCCGGCTGGATACGCCGTCGTAAATAACGCCCTGCCAGCCTTCGATGTGGAAGGTCATGCTCTCTCCGAGAAACCGTTCGGCCTCCCCTCCTCCCTCGGCACGGCTGTACTCCACATTCCCCAGGGCGGTCAGGGAGTCGTCGAGACGGGAAAAAACGATCTGGTCGGCGGTAATGGTATAGTCCCGGTCCTCCCCGTTGTCCTTTACGGTAATCTTGACTTTTCCCGTAAGGTGGATCTCATCTCCCTTGTCATCGATCTGATAATACTCCGTACTGTCCGCCGATTCGATGTGGATTTCCAGCTTGGAGTCCCGGCCTGCGCTTTTTGATTCGGTTCCGGCGGCGGATTTTTCGTAGGCGTAGTAAGCCCTGAGCCTCTCCTTGAGCTGATTTTCATTTCCCCCGTCATCGAGAGAAAGGGATCGGCACCAGATTCTCAGCTCGTCGAGGCCGGACTGCTCCAGATCCCTTTCGAAATACTGTTCCTCCAGGGAGATGCCTTCCGCCGCCTCCTGTGCCGCCAGCTCCGTCACGGCCGCCGGCAGGCCCGATACGAGAAAAACAACGATGAGCAGGGAAAGGCGGGACCGGATCATTCTCTTAATCGAGGAGCTCCTTCAGAAAAAAGCCCGTATAGGACTCTTCGCACCGGGCCACGGCCTCAGGGGTTCCCTCCACGACGATGGTACCGCCCCGGTCTCCCCCTTCGGGCCCCAGATCGATGATATGGTCCGCCTGCTTGATCACATCCAGATTATGCTCGATCATGCAGATGGTATTGCCCTTGTCCACCAGTTCCTGCAGAACTTCAAGGAGCTGCTTCACATCGGCGAAATGGAGGCCTGTGGTAGGTTCATCAATAACATAGAAGGTATTACCCGTTCCCCTTTTGGAGAGTTCCAGGGCCAGCTTTACACGCTGGGCTTCCCCTCCCGAAAGAGTCAGGGCCGACTGCCCCAGGGTCACGTATCCCAGACCGACGGCCTGGAGGGTTTCCATCTTTCCCTTGATTTTCGGCTGGGCGGCAAAGAACTCTGTCGCTTCTTCCACGGGCATTTCCAGTACTTCGTGAATGTTCTTTCCCTTATACCGCACGTCCAGGGTCTCCCGGTTGAACCGCTTGCCCTTGCAGACATCGCAGGTCACATAGACATCGGGAAGGAAGTGCATCTCGATTTTCTGGGTTCCCGCCCCCTGGCAGGCCTCACAGCGCCCCCCTTTCACATTGAAGGAGAAACGGCCGGATTTATATCCCCGGGCCTTCGATTCGGGCAGGGAGGCAAAAAGTTCACGGATAGGCGTGAAAACCCCCACATAGGTGGCGGGGTTGGACCGGGGCGTACGGCCGATGGGACTCTGATCGATGGCGATGATTTTATCGATATGCTCATCCCCTTCCAGGGAGTCGTAGGCTCCGGTTTCCTTTTTCGTCTTATTGACCGCATTGGCGAGAGCCGGAAACAGGATAGACGTCAGGAGGGTGGATTTACCCGAACCGGAGACGCCGGTTATTACGTTCATCAGGCCGAGAGGGATGGACACGGTAAGATTCTTCAGATTGTTCTGACGGGCGCCTCTGAGCACAAGGCTTTTCCCGTTACCCTTTCTTCGCTCCTTCGGAACGATAATGGCATCTTTTCCCGAGAGAAAACGGCCCGTAGGACTTTCGGGATGATCCAGAATATAATCCAGATCCCCCGCCGCCACGACCTGCCCGCCGTGAACTCCGGCTCCGGGCCCCATATCCACAATATAGTCGGCCGTGCGGATGGTCTGCTCGTCATGCTCCACCACGATGAGGGTGTTTCCGATATCCCGCAGATGCTTGAGGGTCTCTATAAGCCGGTCGTTGTCCCTCTGGTGAAGGCCGATGGTCGGCTCGTCCAGTATATAGAGCACCCCGACCAGGGAGGAACCGATCTGGGTTGCCAGCCTGATGCGCTGCGCTTCTCCTCCCGAAATCGTTCCCGCCTCCCGGTGAAGGGTCAGATATTCCAGTCCCACGCTCTCCATGAAGGTCAGGCGGTCCCGGATCTCCTTGAGTATCTGCTCGGAGATATGGGCTTCGTTCTCATTCAGCTCTATCTGGTTGAAGAAGGGAAGAAGTTCCTTAACGGGCCTGGCTGTCAGATCCCAGATATTGATTCCCTTGACGGTCACGGCCAGAGCCTCGGGTTTGAGTCTTTTCCCCCCGCAGTCGGAACAGGGATTGCGGACCATCAGATTTTCCAGCCAGTCCTTGATACCCGTGGAACCGGTTTCGCTGTGCCGCCTTTTCAGATCCTGAATAAGTCCCGGATAGGGCCTGTCAAAATCGAATGTCCCCGTTTTGCTTCTGTTTTCGTAGTGGAAGGCGATTTTCTCCTTCGTTCCGTAAAGCAGGGCTTTTTTCGCCTTCTCGCTCAGGTCCTTCAGGGGAGTATCCAGGGTAAAACCGTAATGGGATGCCAGACTTTCCATCTGGCTCCGCCCCCAGGCCGCATCGGGATTAATGCTGGAGATTCCCCCCTCGTTGATCGATTTCGACCAGTCGGGAATAATCTTATCCGGATCAAATTCCAGAGTCATGCCCAGTCCGCTGCAGGTGGGACAGGCGCCGAAAGGATTGTTAAAGGAGAAGAGCCGGGGCTGCAGTTCGGGCATGCTGAATCCGCAGTGGGGGCAGGAGTTTTTCTCGGAGAAGAAATCCTCCCGGTCCTCCGAGAGATTGCAGGCGATAACCTGTCCTTCGGAGACTTCCAGGGCGGTTTCGATGGAATCGGCCAGACGTTTCCTTGTCTCGGCGGAAACCTTCAGGCGGTCCACCACGACCTCTATGGTGTGCTTCTTGTTCTTCTCCAGCTGGATTTCGTCTTCCAGAAGGAGGACTTCCCCGTCCACCCTGACCCGGAGGAAACCGGCATTGCGGGCGTCGCTGAATATTTTCTGATGCTCTCCCTTGCGGCCTCTGATCAGGGGGGCGAGAATCATCATACGGCTCCCCTCGGGAGCTTCAAGAATGGCTTCCACGATCTGATCGACCGACTGCTCCTTGATCTCCTCCCCGCAATCGGGACAGTGGGGGATGCCGATCCGGGCGTATAGAAGCCGGAGGTAATCGTAAATTTCCGTGACAGTGCCCACGGTGGACCGGGGGTTCTTATGGGTGGTTTTCTGCTCTATGGAGATGGCGGGAGAGAGTCCCTCCAGATAATCCACATCGGGCTTATCCATGCGGCCCAGGAACTGACGGGCATAGGCAGACAGGGATTCCACATAGCGTCTCTGCCCCTCGGCGAAGACCGTATCGAAAGCCAGGGAGGATTTGCCGCTTCCGGAAAGTCCGGATATAACGATCATTTTATCCCTGGGAAGTTCTAAATCTATATTTTTCAAATTGTGCTCGCGGGCACCTTTTATAACTATTTTGTCCATGTTTTCCTCTTATTGGATGAATTTAGAACAGGACAGGATTTTTGTCTATATGGGGGGAAGCCAACTGGGACTCGGCCCTACGCGACCAGCCTTTTCCCTGGGGATCTTTCCTCAGGTCGCTCCAGATTTCCCTGGCCCTCTCTTCAAAACCCTCTCCGTACAGGGAGCAGGCCAGATAATACAGAGACTGATAAATATTGTTCTCTTCCATAAACGGCAGCAGGGCACGGCTCTTTTTAAAAAGATTCAGGGCATAGCCGATACCGCTGTAGTGATAGGGGACATTCTCCTCTTCCAGCCGTCTCAGGGCATCGCGGACCTGGGCGCTCTCATTAACAAGCCGCCGGCTCCCCTCCTCCCGGATAAAACTGAAGCTTTCGTCAACCCGTCGCAGTTCGTTCTCTATATCATCGTAATAGCTCAGGGGATCGTACTCCAGAAGCTTCTCCCTGTTCCGGGGGAACTGGAACTCCGGATCTTCCCGGATAAGCTGCTCGATTCCCAGGGAGTAGAAAGTCATGACCGCATAGAGGTTATAGAGGACTCCGCTCCGGTATTCCCCTTTTTTATAATAATAGGCTCCCAGCTCCCGGAAGGCCCTGAGGGACTGATTGTAATCCAGACGGTAAAGATAGAGTAGCTCGTCGAGGCCCTTCTCCTTGAGGGTGGAGACATAGAGATGCTCCCTTTCCACAACGGTTCTGCTCCGCCGGACCTCTTCATCGATCAGCTGCTGCAGGCGGTATTCATACTTCCCGGGCTGTTCCGACTTGATGTAGGCTTCGGCCAGGCGGTAGACGATCTCGGTTTTATCACCGGCCACGTAGAGATAACGGGCCTGTTCCAGGGCTTTTTCATACTGCAGGATAGCCAGGGGCAGTTCCCCCTCTTCCTCATAGACCCGGCCGATCCAGTACTCCCCCTCGGGAAGGACGGCCCCCTTGTTCCGCGAATAGGTGAAATAGGTCAGGGCGGAAGCGAAATCCCCCTGGCGGTAGGAAGCCTTGCCCTTCTCCATGAGAACCCAAACGGGCATATCCATCTCCTCGACGGTCAGTTCTTCCGCGGAAAGGGCAGGAACTGCGGGGAGGAGAAAAAGGAGTAAGGTCAGAGCAGTTTTTGCAGCTCTTCCAAGAATGCTTCTTTTGCCTGGCAAAGCGGTGCCCTCCCTATGATCTCTCCCTTTCTGAACAGGGCGATCTGGTCACCCATCCCCGTAATGCCCAGATCGGCATGCTGTGCCTCCCCGGGACCGTTGACAACGCAGCCCATGACGGCTATGGTCAGATTCTTCTCTATGCTGTAGAGGGAAGCCTCTATCTCTTCGGTGAATTTATGGGTATCGAAAGTGGTCCGCCCGCATTTGGGACAGGACACGAGATTCACATGGGGGACATTGCCCATTCCCAGGTTGGCCAGAAGTTCCCGGGCGGCCATGATCTCCTTGAAGGGAGAATCGGAAATGGAGATGCGGATGGTATCGCCTACTCCTTCCCGCAGAAGGTCTCCCAGGGCCAGAGTGCTTTTCACGAGGGAGGGGATGAGCGGACCCGCCTCGGTGACTCCCAGATGGAGGGGATAATCGTATTTTTCGGCGAAGAGCCTGTTGGCCCGGCGGCAGATGTCCACATCGGATGACTTGAGGGAAACCACAGCCCGGCTGAAATTCAGCTTTTCCAGAATATCCAGCTGCTCTTCGGCGGCCTGAACCATGGCGGCCGCCCGGTTTTCGGCTCCCCTGAGTTCCTTGGGCAGGGAGCCTTCATTGGCACCCACCCGGAGGGCCACACCCGTATCGGCGGCTTTCCTGATGACCTCTTCGGTTTTCCAGGAGGCGCCTATATTACCCGGATTGATGCGGATTTTAGCCAGGGGAAAATCCATGCACCGAAGGGCGATTCTGTAATCGAAATGGATGTCGGCGACCAGGGGGACGGGACTTTCCCTGGCCAGCAGGCCGAGCTGCTCCGCCGCCGCCTGGTTGGGTGCGGCGAACCTTACAAGACGGCAGCCCATGGACGCCATACGCGTCAAAGCCTCTTTTTCATCCTGGAGGTCATTACTGAGGGGTTTATCCCACATTGTCTGTATTATTACGGGATTGTCCCCTCCCATTACAAGGGGGCCAATCGGAACGGGTCGGCTCTTTCGTCTCATATTGGGGGATTATATCACTTTAGCGGGGAATAAACAAGAATTGTTCTTTCCGGCGGTTGCATTCGCAATGATATGATTTATAATTATTTATAGGAAGGTTTCCTTGAAAAGGAGGTTTTTATGAATAACCCTGCCGCCGCTTTTATTACCATATTGGAAATAGAGTTAAGAGACCTCGAAGACGACATACAGCTCATCATGGCCCAGAGCGAGATGAGAAGGCACCATGAGGAGATCAGCAATTACGTGTACATGGAAAATCTGGCCCTTATGAAAAAAGAACTTTTTGATGTGGACGGGCTCATTCATAAGCTGGGGGAACTGGATCCGGCCGATTACGCTTCGGACAGGGAAGTGAAAGACCTCCTTCTGAAAGATCTGCGAATCAAGGTTCAGCACCAGATCATCCCCCCGGTTATCCTGAAAATGGTGGAACGGAAATTCGACAAGGTCAGCCGCTATGTCTGCCAGCGGGAAAACTGTGATTGATCAAGCTCTCCCCTTTCCGTAAAATAGCCCCATGAACCTGCTGCTTTTTGACAAAGAAGAAATGACTGGACCTCTGAAGAGAGGCGATAACCGTTACGAACATATCACGACCATCCTTAAAGCCCGCGAAGGGGACGTCCTGGAAGGGGGCATTCTCGACGGCCCCCGGGGTGATGTTCTTCTGACCCATGTGGGCAAGGACCGTATTGAATACACCTTTACCCCCCGTCCGGGAGAAGAGCCTCCCCTCCTTCCCCTCACCATGATAATAGGCTGTCCCCGCCCGCCCACGGCCAGGCGCCTTGTGAAGGATCTGGTATCCCTGGGAGCGGGACGGCTGATATTCACCGGAACCGATCTTAACGAGAAGTCCTATCTGCAGGCGAAGTTCTGGCGGGAGGAGCTTTACCTCCAAGCCGCCCGGGAGGGAGCCATGCAGGGGAAAAGCACCCTCCTCCCTCCCATCGAGAAGTGCTTCTCCCTCAAGAAGGCTCTGGAATCCCTCCCCGGAGGAGAAGTGAGATTTGTTCCCGATTTTACGGGAGGGGGGAAACTCATAGACCTGCTCCCCCGCCCCTGGCCGGTATCCCGGGGGGGCTGCGCCGCCATCGGGCCGGAAAGGGGCTGGACCGACAGGGAACGGGGGATGCTGGCAGAAGCGGGCTTTGTCCCGGTAAGCCTTGGCTCCCGGGTGATGCGCACCGAGTCGGCTTCGATCATGGCCGCCGGCGTCCTGCTTCTGGGGATGGAGTAACTACTTCCAGGGGCGGATCATATCGCCCAGGGTACGGGTTCCCACCGTTTCACGCTCGTCCCTGAGAATCACGTCCCAGGGAATTTTCCGGCGGTTGATTTCGGGGTTTTCCTCAAGGAAGTCGTACTTGAGCATGAGGAATTTCATCAGGTTTTCCCAGAGGATGGCAATGGCCGAAAATCCGGGAAGAAGCAGGGCCGTCATGACGGAGATCACAAAAAGTATCAGGCAGAGAAAGGAGGCCACGATAGAGGGGCCGGGATTGTCGAAAAAGAGGATGAAACACTTTTTGACATTCTTCCTGAAGGGGTCATCCATAATGTTGGAAAGGGGGAAGTAATAGCCCACGGAAAAGAACAGCAGCAGGGAGATCCAGAAGATGAAAAAGAAAGCCGCCAGATAAACGAGGCTTCCCGCAGTGGATCCGTAAAAACGCAGAGCCGTGTAGACGACGAAGCTTATAGCCAGAACGACCAGATAGAAAAACATCGTTTTCTTCGCCTTTTCCTTCATGTAGGTGAACCAGTTCTTCAGATAAATACTGCGGAAATAGGCCACTTCATTGCACATGCGGCTGTTCGCTCCCAGGATAAGAAAGAAGAGCGCCCCGAAAAGGATCAGGCTGATCAGCGACGGGACAACCAGATTCGCCTGCACAAGCATCATGGGAATGTAAACACATAAAGCAACCGAGGCCAGAAGCATTAGATTCAGAAGAATCATCAACCCCATTTTGTCCCAGTAATCCCAAAAGGATTTTTTAATTAAAAACCAGATCATCCTCTACTCCTTCACTTTTGATTGGCGGTACCAGCTGCTGGCGATGTAAACGAGAGGCGTATCGGCCAGAGCGGTGATTAATTTAAAAAGATAGGTGGTCATCAGAACCTCGGCGAAAAGACGCCCGGTCAGACTGCCCCAGAATGCGATAAAGGTGAATACAACCGAATCGATGAGCTGGCTGACGATTGTACTCATGTTGTTGCGCAGCCAGATATACTTCACTTCCGGCTTCTTCCTCTTCCAGAAATGGTAGGCCCATACATCGTGGGTCTGGCTGATGAGATAGGCGGCGAAGCTGGCCAGGGCGATGCGGGGCATGAGGGAAAAAATATCCGACAGGCTTCCCTGGGCGAAATCATCGGCGGAAGGCTCGAAAAGCAGGGCGATATTCATCAGGACCGTCATGGCGAGGAGAGCGATGAAACCGATATACACGGCTCTCCGGGCGGTTTCCTTTCCGTAGTTTTCCGAGAGAATATCGGTAACGAGAAAACTGCCCCCGTAGATGATATTTCCCAGAGTGGCGGTTATACCGAATATATCCACCAGCTTGAGGACCTGAATATTCGCGAGAATGCAGGCGATGGGAATCCAGCAGAACAGCCCGGTTTTACCGAAAAACCGGTAGATGATCAGGACGGCGGAGAAGTTGAGTATGAGCATGAGAATCCAGAGGAGTTCATTACCCACAGGAAGCCTCTGTTCCGTCCAGCCCCTTCAGGGAGAGGCCGATTCTCTTGCGGACGGTGTCCACCTGTATGACCCTCACATTAACCTGCTGGTTCACGCGCACCACTTCGGCAGGATCTTTCACGAAACGGTCGGCCATTTCACTGATATGGATAAGACCGTCCTGATGCACACCGATGTCCACAAAGGCCCCGAAGGCGGTCACATTCGTCACGATGCCGGGAAGAATCATTCCCTCCGCCAAATCCTCCAGGCTGTGAACCGATTCGTCGAAGGAGAATATTTCGTAGGGGTCCCGGGGATCAAGGCCGGGCTTTTTCAGTTCCCTGAGAATATCGTTGACCGTGGGCAGCCCCCTTTCCCGGTCGGTATAATCCGCCGGCTTGAGAGATTTGAGCAGCTTCTCATTGCCGATAAGCTCGGTCACCTGAACGCCCAGGCTGCGGGCCATTTTTTCCACGATATCATAGCTTTCGGGATGGACGCCCCCCTGATCAAGGGGTTCGGAACCGTCGGTAATACGCAAAAAACCGGCGCTCTGTTCAAAGGCTTTCTTTCCCATTCCCTTGACTTTGAGAAGCTCCCTGCGGCAGCCGAAGCGTCCGCCCCTCTGATGCCTTTCGGCCACTATCCGGGCGGCGAGGGCCTTGTTCAATCCCGAGATATGGGTCAGCAGGGCTTCACCGGCGGTATTCAGATTCACTCCTACCCGGTTGACGCACTCTTCGACAACATCATCCAGGGAAGATTTGAGGGCTTTCTGATCCACATCGTGCTGATACTGTCCGACTCCGATGGAACGGGGGTCGATCTTTATCAGTTCCGACAGGGGATCCATGAGACGGCGGCCGATGGAAACGGCGCCCCGCACGGTGACGTCCTTGTCGGGAAATTCCCGCCGTCCTTCCTCGCTGGCGGAATACACGGAAGCCCCGCTTTCGTTCACGGAGATGATCGGAATATCCTTGAGAAAAGAGAGTTCCCTGAGAAACGCCTCCGTCTCCCGCCCTGCCGTGCCGTTTCCCACGGCCGCGGCTTCAAAGCGGTATTTCTTGAAAAGGCCCTCGATCCTGGCGGCGGCCTGTTCCGTCTTGTTATGGGGAGCGGTGGGATAGATGACGTCGTCGTAGAGAAGCGCCCCGTCCCTGTCCAGAACAACCAGTTTGCAGCCCGTTCGGAACCCCGGGTCCAGGGCGAGTATCCTTTTTTCCCCCAGGGGGGAGGCCATTAGCATTTCGGAAAGGTTTCTTGAAAAGATTTCTATGGAGCAGCGGTCGCTCTCTTCCTTGAGGGCATTGCGGTACTCCTTTTCCAGGGATGGCTCGAGGAGCCTCTTATAGCTGTCGCTCAGGGCCTCTTCCACAGGGGTGCTGTTATTTTTCGTCCGGCTCAGGTAGTAATAACTGATTTTGCTGATTCCCTCGTCCCGGTCGGGATGGATTTTTACCGACAGGATTCCTTCCTTCTCTCCCCTGAAAAGAGCCAGGAGCGTATGGGAAGCCACATGGGCCGCACGGCCGGTCCAGTCATAATAATCGGCATATTTGCCCTGCTCGTCCTTCTCCCTACTGCGGACTTTGGAAACAATTACGGAGCGCTGGAAAAAGAGATCCCGCAGCTTCTGCCGGGTAGTGCTGTTTTCACTGATTTCCTGGGCCAGTATATCCTGGGCCCCTTTGAGGGCTTCCTCACGGGAAATTCCGGCTTTACGGGCATATACCCCCGCCAGAGACTCGATACGGGGATTATCCCTGTCGAATAACTCTATTTTCAGACCTTCCAGCCCGAGTTCCCTGGCGACATCGGCTCTGGTCTTTCTTTTGGATTTATAGGGAAGATAGAGGTCTTCCAGCTCCGCCGGAGTCTCCGCGCCCAGGATATCCCGGCGCAGGGAGTCGGTCATTTTGCCCTGTTCCTCGATGGATTCAAGTATGAACTGGCGCCGTTTCTCCCGTTCTTCCAGCTTTGCCGATAAATCCCGGAGAGCCAGAATCGTCTCATCGGTCATTCCGCCGGTCTTTTCCTTCCGGTAACGGGCAATGAAGGGAACGGTGGCTCCCTCTTCCAGAAGATTAATGGCGGCTAAAACATTTGCTTCCTTAAGCTTCAACTTACCGGCAATCTCGGTTATCAGCAAATCAGTCATGCTAACCAATGTAACATGTTTACCGGGGAAAAAGAATAACGAAAAGGTAAATTCTTGGGGGTTTTTTCCCTTTTCCCCTGCCCCTCCTGATAAAAGAAAGGATTAAACCGTGATTAAGATAGGAATTATGCTCTTTCTCCTCACCCTTTTAACCGGCGATACCCCTGTGAAACCCATCTGTCTTACTCTCTGGCCGGCAGGGGAGACGGAAAGAAGAACCGGGCCGGAGCTTTCCCTCCGCCTGGGCCTTGCAGACCTTTATTCCCCTTCGGGATTCGGTCTTTATGCGGGGGAAGACCGACTTTCCTTTGAGGAAAAGACCTCTCTGGGCGAGTACGGCCTTGAAATGAAAGGAGAAAACGGACGTCCTGCGGAACTGACGCTATCCTTCAACGGGACTCCATGCCGTATCTATCGCTTTACTTATGGCGGCGGGAATAAGAGCCTTCAGCCTCTGAAGGAAGTGACCGTATGGGACGGCAGAAACAACAGGCTTTACACCCTGACCATGCCTGCCCCTAGGAATTTCCTGTCCGGCGGATAAGAAAGGAGTAGGAATAGGTTTTTCCCGGTGACATCTTGTACTTGTCCAGGAGATTCAGAGCCCCCGGGGTATCGCCTCCCACGCCCCGCTGTCCCCAGTCGATGTTGACATGGGTATGGCCGTCCTTCTTCAGGTCGTGAATATGTTCGGCACGGCACAGAGCCTCCCTGCCGTAGGGATGGGAGGAGACTTCCAGCAGCCGCTCTCCCACCGCTTCGAAGGAGAGTCCGGCCCCCTTGGAGTCGGAAAGACGGAGCCAGCGGACATCGGTACGGTTCCCGTTCTCCTGAGGTCTCACATAATCATGGCCGAAATCTTCCACGGAAGAGGAGAAAAGACCGATCTTCCCACCGTTTTTACGGTCGGTATAGGTCTCATGCGGCCCCCGTCCATACCACCTGAGTCTGTCATGGGAACCGGAAAGCTGCGTTTCCATACCGAAACGGACAAGTTCCTTTTTTGCGTCCAGGGAACTTTCCACAAGGACTTCCCCGTTCCGGAACAGGGTATAGGCTATGGTAAAGCGCCGTACGCCGGGAAGGGAGTAACGGAATTTCACGCAGGTTGAATCGGGCTGAAAATCCCTCTGGAAGCGCCATCTCGGACGCAGCCGCTTCTGCCTCCTGAGCCACTTTTCCGTATCATTAAAGCGTCTCAGCAGGGGAACAAAATTACCTATCCCCCGGTCATTATCGGTCGCCGCCCGGGAAAAATCCGGTCTGAGGGGGGAAAGGAGAAGATTCTCACCATTAAAATCCAGGGTATGTACCAGACCGGTGGACCGGCTGATGATCAGGGTAACCCGCTGGGTTCTGAGTGTCACGTGACGGAAGGTCTCCAGCAGCTCCACATCACTGCCTCCCTTTCCCGTCCGTACGGGACGGGGGGAAGGATTCAGAACAAACTGCTCCCAGGCCACTTCGAAATCCTCAGGGCACCACAATGTCTCCCCGGAGGTATGGCAGGAGAGGAGGAGGACCCGTTCTCCCGGTGTCTCGTTGCCGAAAAGCTCCCTGGGGAGTATCAGTTCCGCACTCTCCCCCGGCCCCAGAACGGGCACGGGAAGCTCCCGCCGGTCCACACTCCGCCCTTCAATGCGCATCTCTCCCCGGAAACGGAAGGAAGCGGAGGAGAGAAAACGGTTTTTATTGGTCAGCCGATATTTTCTGCCGTTCCGATCAATCTCTTCAAAGGCGAAGCTCTGGTAAACCTTTTTCACTTCATGAAGGGAAGGATGAGGAGTCCTGTCGGTGGCAATGATACCGTTGGCACAGAATATTCCGTGATTTTTCTGCTTTCCGAAATCGCTTCCGTAAAGCCATTTCCCGTCCCTATAGATGGCCTGGTCCACAAAGTCCCAGATAAAGCCGCCGCACCAGCCGGGATATTTCTCCCAGTTATCCATATGCTCCTGAAGATTTCCCAGGCTGTTCTCCATGGAGTGGGCATATTCACAGCTCATCACCGGTTTATCCCGGTACTGATCGGCCCTGAAGCCCTTGTTGTCCGAGGCCAGCAGATTAATCAGATTTTCAAAGAAACCCAGCTTGATATCCCTTTTCTCACCGATAAGTTTTTCCCTTTCCGGAGAGGGATACATCATACTGAAGACATCGCTTATTTTAAGGGTTTTATCCCCTTCATAATGGACCGGCCTGGTATTGTCCAGATCCAGCACGGCGGATTTCATAATACGGAAATTCCGGCCGCTTCCCGCTTCGTTACCCAGAGACCACATGACAACGGAGGGGTGGTTCCTATCACGCAGAACCATCCGCTCCACCCGGTCAACCACGGCATCGGTCCAGAGAGGATTGCTCCCTGGAATGTTTTTTCTCCTTACTCCGTGAGTTTCCACATCGGCTTCGTCTATGACATAAAGACCGTACTCATCGGCCAGCTTATAGAGATGGGAGGGGTTGGGATAATGGCTCGTCCTGACCGCATTAATATTATGGCGCTTCATGATGAGGATATCCTTCAGACGAAGTTCCTCCGAAACGGCCCAGCCCCTTTCGGGATCATAGTCGTGACGGTTAACCCCTTTAAAAAGTAGAGGGCGGCCATTAATCAGCAGACGCCCCTCCCTGATTTCTATCTGCCTGAACCCGAAAGTAAAGCTCTTTCTGTCCAGGAGGATTCCCTTCCTGTCCGGTCTTCTGTCGTAAAGGGCTATCTCTATTACATAAAGGTGGGGTGTTTCGGCGGACCATTTTCGGGGAGAATCCACGTCTCTCCTGACAAGCAGCCTGGTCATTCCTTCCCTGTTAAGATCCGCCGGCTCTTCAAAAAGGATCCGCCTGTCCAGAGGAGAGGATTTGTCCGTAAGAGTGACCTGCAGATCGACTTCTTCCACTTCGACACCGTTGACGACATCGGCCTCGATCAGCAGTTCGCAGTTTTCATAATCCCCGTCGAAACGGCATGATCCGTGAAAATCCCGTAAAAAAGTCAGTGGCTCCCCGTAGAGATAGACGTCGCGGAAAATACCGCCGAGAAACCACATATCCTGATCTTCCAGATAGGTTCCGTCGCTATATTGATACACTTCCACGGCCAGGGTATTCTCCCCCTTGGTCAGAAAGGCGGTCACATCGAATTCGGCGGGAGTCATTGATCCCTGGGAATAGCCGACATACTCCCCGTTCAGCCACAGATAGAAGGCCGATTTTACTCCGCCCAGATGAATGAAGACCCGTCTGTCCAGCCATTCGGAGGACAGAATGAATTTTCTGATATAGGAACCGACGGGATTGCGTTTGGGATCGATTTGGGGAATGCTGTTCTTACCGGTAGAGAGGGCTTCGGGATAGGCAAAAGCGAGATACTGGGGATTCCCGTAACCGGCCATTTCCCAGTTGAGGGGAACTTCTATGGTATCCCAGTCTTTTGCGGGAAAATTTGTCTCATAGAACCCCTTGGGACGTACTCCGGGATGGGGGGAATATTTAAAACTCCAGTCTCCATTGAGTGTCTTCTGCCATCTATATTCATCAGGCTCGGCATGGCCCTCCAGTTTATTAATACCGAAAATGCGGGGATTTTCCCACTCCTTAAGCTTATCCTTTTTTCCCATGGCCCCATCATAGTTTTTCTGACCGATTCGATCAAGGTTAAAAAAATGAGATTTTTTCTGCCCTCCTTGTTGACATTCTTTTTCTGTTCTGCTATTTTATGTCTCGCAATCGGGAACACCAACCGGTTAACATAACAAGCGTCTGTCGTATAATGGCTATTACCTCAGCCTTCCAAGCTGATGACGTCGGTTCGACTCCGATCAGACGCTCTTTAAATAATTCATTCTAATATAATAATTTAGAATGAATGCCAAATGAACAACTACCGTAACAACGGCGTTTTATCATTCCACTGTAGCCAAGAGTGTAGCCACTCTTAAGGAACATGATATGCGCCGTTTTGATCTTTATAAGCGTGACAAAATCTATTATGCCCGTCTTTATAACCCGGAAACCAAACAAAGAACCCATGGAAGGTCGACGGGAAAGACAGATAGGGATGAAGCTGCCTACATTGCCATGAAGATGCTTTATGAAGGTATACCATCTGGTAAGGATAAGAATCCTCGTGATCCGGTAGAATTCTTTTCCATTGATAATCTAATCTATCAACTTAACCATGCCCCTCTTACCCAAGATGATCTACCTCGTATTCTAAACGCGTTGAAGAATCGAGGATTCATAGACTCAGCCAAGGTATCAAACCGAAACAATGAGACTCTCGTCTCTTTTCTACTAAGGTTCTGGGATTATGAGAAATCACCCTATATACAGGAACGCCTGGCTCATAAAAACCGAATAACAAAGAATCATGCCCAGAATAAAACAAACAACATTGAGAAGTACTGGAAGAAGTTTTTCAAGAAGACTCCCCTTCTCGATCTTACCAGACAGCAAATCAAAGATTTCCATATCTGGCTTGATAAACAATATAAGACAGATTCAAATGGTAAGAGATTGGAAGGGAAATTGGCACCAGCCACCATGAATAATATTCTAAAGGCAGGAACCATAGCACTACGATGGGCCTTTCTGGAAAAGATCATTCCTGAAAATCCATGTGAAGGGATTTCGCTTTTCTCAGGCAAATCAGAAAAGAGAGGAATACTCTCCAATGAAGAAGTCAAGAAACTTTTCAGCAAAGGAAAATGGGTTGGAAATCCTGGAAACCGATTAGGAAATCTGGTTGCCATGCAGACCGGCTTAAGACAGGGAGAGATCGTTGCCCTCAAAGTCAAAGATATTCGTCCAGATCGTCTTCTTGGCATTCCCCCAATAATGTAGACACTTTATTCCTTTAAATACTTTGTCTCATATTCCATGGGGCTTAGCTTTCCTAAATGACCATGCCTTCTCTTCGGATTATAAAACAACTCGATATAATTGAAAATATCTTTTCTGGCATCCTCCCTGGTTTTATAGATTTTATTCTTAATTCTTTCCCTTTTCAGATTTGAAAAGAAAGATTCAATTACAGAATTATCCCAACAGTTACCCCTTCGGCTCATACTGGGGTCCAATTTGTGAAACTCACAAAAGTCTTCCCAATCCTTACTGGTAAATTGACAGCCCTGATCAGAGTGAATGAGAACAGGCTTCTTAGGATTTCTCCTTTTTACAGCCATAAATAAAGCGTCCATGACTAAAGAAGCCTTCTGATGACAATTCATAGACCAACCGACAACCCCTCGATTGAACAGATCCAGAACAACGGCCAAGTACAACCATCCTTCATGAGTACGGATATACGTGATATCAGTACACCACGCTTTATTGGGTTCTTCTACGGTGAACTCCCTATTCAGAATATTCTCCTGATAAACGTCTCCAGGAACCCAAGGTACATGATGCTTCTTTCTACGATAAGCACCTTTAATTCCTGCTTCTTTCATCAATTTGGCTATTCTGTTTACGCTATAGCTATATCCAGCATCTTTAAAATCTTCATGGATATTTGGACTTCCATAGACTTGTCCACTCTCCTCCCAGTAAAAGCGAATCAATTCTGTGATCTTCTTATTCTCTGTGGTACGGGGAGATTCTGGTTCTTTTATCCATCTGTAAAATCCAGAGGGCTGAACATTTAATACTCTACACATTGGTCTGACGGGAAAATTACATCTATGTTCTTTGATGAAGGCGTACTTTACTGGGCATCGCTCGCAAAGTACGCTGCCTTTTTTAGGATGTCACGCTCCATCTTCAATTTTCGGATTTCCGCCTTGAGCTTTTTGTTCTCTTCCTCTGTTTCTGAGAGCTTCTTTTTATCTTTTGATTCACCTGACTTCCAGCCTGCTTTTTTCAGCCAGGCATAAAGGGTGACATCACTGATCCCAATGGCTTTTGATACCTCAAGAACACTGTGTCCTTCTTCCATAACTAGCTTGATTGCTTCTGCTTTGAATTCCTCTGTATAAGGACTCGTTGACATCTAAATACTCCTTAGTTTCTAAGTATATCAGGTGTCTACAATTTCGGGGGAATGCCAGAAGAAGAATACTTCCCCTCGCAGAGGATATCCTCACGTCATCTATGTTGACATATTTACAAATAATCAGTAGTATATCGCACGTAGTATTACTTTGTAATACTAAAGTATTGTGAGGTCTCTAAGTGATTACATCATTCATTGAAGAATTTTCCCTATATTTCATTTCCCTTATACTGGAAGCCTCCGGATTCGTTTAGATTGGAAGCATAATAGGAAGCATTATTGACGAGTTTCTCCCGGAAGACACTATCCCCCGACTAATGGGGGACAGGACTTTCGGATCGATTTTCATCGCCGGATTGATAGGTTTGATTCTTCCCATCTGTGAATGCGCCATCGTACCCATCGCAAAAAAGCTTATGCAAAAAGGGACTCCCCCCGCCGTGGCCATCACCTTTATGCTCGCCGTCCCCATCGTGAATTCCATAGTGAGCCTATCGACGTTCGTGGCTTTTTCTTCGAACTTCCCAATAGTTCTTATCCGCCTCTTTTCCGGTTATATTCTCTCCATCCTCATAGGAATGATTTTCCTTTCCCCCCTGAAGAAAAACAGGGACCGTTTCATTCTCTCCGCAGACAATCGCCACAGCGGATGCTGCTGTTCCCATCACCATCAAGGTGCAATATCCCTGAAAGAGAAATTAGGACATATGGCCATCCATACGTGGATAGAGTTTTCCGGAGCCGCCGGCTATCTGTTCATCGGAGCGGGCATAGCGGCCTTTTTCCATTGTTCCGTCCCCATGGGGCTACTCGACGTATTCAACCGCTTTCCCGGAGGGGATAAGCTTTTCATGATGGCATCCGCATTAATTCTAAACCTCTGCAGCGAAGCGGATGCTTTTGTCGCCAGAAGCTACTCCGTTCATTTTTCTCCTTCCGCCCTGATGGCGTTTATGGTACTGGGTCCTATGCTGGATATAAAACTACTGGCCATGTATAGAACCATCTTCAAACCGCGGATGATCATTATCCTTGCCATAACGATCTTTCTATCAGTCTTCCTATGGATTTCCCTACTCGATGCAGCCGGTATTTTCCGGGGGGTATCTCAATGAAAAAAAACTATTTTCCTATCCATCTGCTGATGGCCAGCATCGGCGGACTCTTCTGGGGAACCCTCTGCCGAAGAGACTCCGGACGCTGCCTGGCTGAAAAGTTTATCCATCCCCGATTCCTCTGGATTCCCTATCTTACCTTGTTCATCTTTCTGGCCATTACTTTGTATTTTTTACACCTCGCCTTTTCGGGTAGAACAGTAGAAATATTAACTCCGCCTCCCTGGTTTCTCTTAATTCCCCTGCTGCTTCTTCACCCGGCCCTGAAAGCCCAGCCGGGTTCCGACGCGGTAAAAAGGCGGGGCGACGAAACCGTTCTGACCGAGACAAACGGAGAAACGACTATTCAAAATCCGACTTTCAAATCACAATTTCCCCTGGCCCCCAAAGTCTATTCCGACGGATTGAACCATATTTCCCATATTGTCATGAACGATCAGACCTATCAGGGCGAGGAAGTGGAAATCATCGGACAGGCGGCTTTTTCAGATCGGTTGCCCGAAGGGGCCTTCTATCTATTCCGCTTTATTATCATTTGTTGCGCCGCCGACGCCGTTCCCACCGGTTTGATCGTGACAGGTTATGATGGGGAGGACATTAAAGAGGACGGGTGGTATAGGGTAAAGGGAAAAGTCGGATATCTTGATGTGGAAGGAAAGGAGTACGTCTCCCTGGATGTCAAAGAAATCATACCTGCGGATACTCCGGATTTTCCCTACGAGAATTTGAATTAATACCTCGTATAACGAGGTAAATGCTATAAAGTATGGGTTATATTTATGAGATATAGTGCTGTTGATTTTAGATTTCTATAAGCATTTAATCTATTCAAGCGGAAAGTTATTCACTACTTTTTCAGTAGTATATATAGCCACGGACGGGATTTCGGTGATAAACTACAACCTATGGGCTATTTCCGCTTATTAACAACCTGCCTGCTTCTCTTCTCACTTGAAGGAATATATTCATCGGGTAATCCCATGCCCTGCGGGATGTCCTCTTCCGGGTTAATGGAAAACATTCTCTCCGATGACATGTGCATCCATTGTTTCTCAGAGGCCCGGGTGAACAGCCCCACTTCAGAAATATACCCTTCGAGTCAATTCCAGACGAAATCTCCCTGTCATTTCTATTACCCTAAATCAATATTTCCCCAGGGGGGATATCCTCAGGCCGCCAAAGAGATCACCACAGATTCCTTCCATTTTACCATTCCCATCATCATTAGAAACTGTACCTGGAGAATTTGAGCCTCCCCTTTTCCCTCGAAAAATAAAAAATATCACGGAGCTCATTTATGATAGATCAAAGCAAATCAAGAAAATTCTTCAGAATTTCCGGGATGACCTGCCGGAAATGTGAAACAAGGATTGAAAGCGGTATTAAGCCCATTCCCTCCGTCACGCACTGTCAGGCGGATTACGTCAAGGGAATTCTCCAAATCGATTACGAAGGAGAATCATTAAGGGCGAAAGAGATTCTTGCCGCCCTGTCCGATGCCGGATATGAAGGGGTGGAAATAGGCCGGCTGAGAAAAATATGCCGGGAGATAGTGCCGCTCATTATCACAGGCATTGTCATTTTCATTTTATATAGGGCAGGCAAAATGACAGGATGGCTCAATAAAATTCCGGAAATCAGGGAAGATATGAGCTACCCCTTTCTTTTTATCATCGGTCTTCTGACATCCCTGCACTGCCTGGGTATGTGCGGAGGAATAAATCTGACCCAGTCCGGATTGAAATCCCGAGAAACGGACAGACGTGGCCCAGTCAGAAGAAGCCTGAATTATAATACGGGGAGGATTGTATCCTATACGCTGCTGGGGGGAATCGTGGGCGGCCTGGGTTCCGTCCTCTATCTCTCCTTGACGATGCAGACCGTAATAAGCATCGCCGCGGGTGCTTTGATGATCATCATGGGCCTTAACATGCTGGGTCTGCTCTCGGCCCTGAAGATTCTCATCCCCGTACTTCCCGCATCCCTTTCGATAAAAATCAGCCGACAACGGGGAAAGGCAAGTCCCTTTCTCGTGGGGGTGCTGAACGGTTTCATGCCCTGCGGTCCCCTGCAGTCCATGCAGATCTACGCCCTGTCCACGGGAAGTATTCTGAAGGGGGCCCTATCCATGTTCCTTTTCAGTGCGGGGACGGTACCCCTCATGTTCGCCTTCGGTTCTTTCAGCCTTTTTTTCAACCGCCGCCGGCAGAAGAACGTCATGAGAGTAAGCGCCCTGCTGATTGTTATCCTCGGATGGGGTATGATTAGCCGAGGATTGAACCTTAACGGGGTTTCCTTGATTCCCCGTTCTTCTGAAGAAGTCGTAGAAGGAGCCGCTGTCGCCCGGATAGAGGGAGATGTTCAGATTGTCAATTCAAAGGTGTCCCCTTCTTCCTATGAACCGATTATTGTACAGGCAGGCATACCGGTGAGATGGAATATTGAGGCCGGTCCGGGAGATATCACGGGATGCAACAACGCCATTGTCTCCAGGGATTTCGGGATCAGACAGAAACTTTCCGAGGGCTCCACTCTCATAGAATTCACACCGGAGGAAGGGGGAAACTTCGGGTTTACATGCTGGATGGGCATGATCAGCTCCCGTATTCTGGTAGTCGAGGATCTCACAGCTTTCGATCCGGAACTGCTCAATTCACCTCCCGACTCAGAGCCGGCCCGGGTAAATATAAAGATACCGGATTACGAAGCGGAAAACATCGGCTATTCGGAAGTATCCGGCGAGGAACAGTCGGCTGTCATAAATATAGACGAAAGTGGATTCAGCCCTTCCATAATCGTCATGGAGCGGAACAGAAAGATGACCTGGGTCTTCAATACGGGAGAAACGGATGAGATAAATCGCAGACTGATCTTCCCTTCCTATAATGCACAAATCGATTTGACCGGTAACGACAGCCAAACCATAGAGCTTTTCCCAGAAGGGGATTTTTACTTTTACTCCTGGAAAGGGGATTTTCTGGGATTCGTCATCACCGTGGAGGATCTGGACAGCGTATCCGATGAGGAAATACTCAAAAGAATCGCTTCCTACCTCAGCGAATAATCGGCTGGTTCTTTCTTTCCCTTTTTACTCCATTACTATAGTATACTGCTCATAGATGAGGAGATGTATATGGAAAGGACCTATTGCGCCATCGATTTTGAAACCGCCTGCAACCACCGGGCCAGCGCCTGCGCCATCGGCGCGGCCCGCATCCGAAACGGCACAGTCGGGGAATCCTTCTATTCCCTGATAAAACCGCCGAAAGGAATGGAAATCCTTCCCTTTTTCACGTCAATCCACGGAATCAGCATGGACCAGGTGGATAGGGCTCCCACCTTCGCCGAACTCTGGCCTGCCCTGAAAGCTTTTCTGGGGAATGATATCCTGATTGCCCACAATGCGGCCTTCGACTCCGGAGTGTTTCAGGCTGTTCTCATGCATTATGAGATTCCCGACAGACTTCCCCTCTTCGAATGCACCTTGAATATGGCCCGCCGCCGGTGGCCGGAGCTTGCCAATCATCGCCTCGATACTCTCTGCGAATATCTCGGGATAGAGCTCGACCATCACGAAGCTTTGAGCGATGCCATAGGGTGTGCGAAAATATTCCTGGCCTCTTCCCTCTGAACCGTATCAGTCCGGCCTGTAAATCCGGGGGACCCTTGACGTTATGGTGGAGACAATTTCGTAGTTTATGGTCCCCGTCAATTCGGCCAGTTCATCAACGGAAAGGGCTGCGTCTCCCTGTTCTCCGAAAAGAATGACCTCATCCCCCACTTCTACGTCCCCGATATGTCCCACGTCAATCATGGTCAGGTCCATACAGACTCTGCCGACTACCGGAGCCTTTTCGCCTCTAACGAGCATAACGCCCTTTGAGGAGAGAAGCCGGCTGTATCCATCGGCATACCCGACAGATACGGTGGCGATCTTCGTCGGCCTTTCCGTCACATAGGTACTGCCGTAGCTGATCTTAAAATCACCGGGTACATCTTTTAAGTGGATGATCTTCCCTTTCAGAGTCATCACCGGCTTAAGGGGTACGATCGACATATCGACTTCGGGAGAAGGGGCCAGACCGTAAAGGATGATCCCCGGCCTGACCATATCCAGATGGGTCTCGGCCATTTCCAGTGTCGCGGCGCTGTTGGCGGCATGGCGGATGGGAATTCTCAATCCCCTCTCCTCCAGCCGGTCCAGCACTTTCTTGAAGAAGGCGAACTGCTCCCGGGCATGGGTCTTATCAAAGGAGTCGGCATTGGCAAAATGGGTGTAGATCCCTTCCAGATTTAATCCGGGCAGTTCGTGTATTCTGAGGACATCGGAGACGATATCATCTACCGAATCCCCCTGCAGACCTACGCGGCCCATTCCCGAATCGATTTTGACATGCACCGTGATTCTCTTCCGGAGGGATGCGGCCGCTTCGGAAAGCCTTTGCGCCTCCTCCAGGGAGTTGACCGCGGGAGTCAGGTCATGCTCGGCCATCACCACAGCCTGGGAAGGCGGGGTATGGCCGAACATCAAAATAGGGGCTGTGATACCGGCCTTACGCAGACCGACCGCCTCGGAGAGTCGGGCAACGGTCAGAAAATCCGCTCCGTTCTCCAGGGCTGTCCGGGCGATGCGGACGGCCCCGTGACCGTAGGCATCGGCCTTCACGACGGCGGCCAGCTTCACTCCGGGCCCGACATGGGCCTTGAGATTCTGCACATTGTTTTTTAAAGCGGACAAATCAATATCCGCCTGAATAACATGTTCTGCTTCCATGGAGAATTAAACCGCAGCGGCTTCTTTTACGGCATTCCCATAGGCCGTGGTTAATTCATTGAAAGATTCGATGATTCCCCTGGTCTTGGCGCCGGGTTTTCCGCTGCCAATGACAAGATCGTCAATTTTGACGACAGGAACGACCTCTTTGTTGGAAGCGGTAATAAAGATCTCTTCGAAATCCTTCAGTTCCTCTTTTTTGATATCCCGGATCTCCACTTCATAGGAATCCTTTACCATATCGAGAAGAACATTTCTGGTTACACCGCCCAGGATGTCCTTGCCGGGAGTCACGATTTTATTGCCGATAATGCCGAAGATATTGGTGGTGGTTCCTTCCAGGACACGATTGTTCCTGTCGACATAGACCGCTTCAACGCAGTCGGCGTTCTGGGCTTTCTGACCGGCCATGACGGCATTCAGGTAGTTGATGCTCTTCGCTTCGGGCAGGTACCGTTCGACACCGATGGTCATGATGGAGACTCCGTCGGTATACCACCACGCGGGGCAGGCATGCTTATGGGTGACCATAACAATCAGTTTTCCCTTTCCTTCGGGAAGTACGCCGCTGGAGCTTTCTCCACCGGTGACTACGATACGGATATTGGCTTCTTCGAGATCGGGATTTTTATCCATGGTATCGTTCACAGCCTGGGCGATCTCTTCATCGCTCCACTTGAGATCAAGACCGATTATATTGCAGGAATTCCTCAGTCTTTTGATATGATCTTCCAGATGAAAGGGACGTCTGTTATAGGTTCTCATAAAATCGAATGCACCGTAACCGCGCAGAACGGCAATGTCTTTTGCCGAAACCATAGCTTCATTTTCAGGAACGAATTTTCCGTCAACATAGTAAATATCCATCTTTATACCTCCGAGCTGGATCTGTTTCTTAATCTTTCAATATCATCTTTCTGCTGGCGCAGAATATTAACCGCTTCTTCCCGTGTGATTTTCTTAAAATGCAGTTTCTGTCCGGGCATATACTGGCCCAGAAGATCCGTATCGGCAGAAATCACATTAAATATCCGGGGGTACCCCCCCACCGTCTGCCTGTGCTTCAGCAGAATGATAGGCCCCTTCGGCGTTAACTGAACCGTTCCGGTGGCCACCGCTTCGGAGACCATGTTCCCCAGGGAGACGCTCAGCCGGACATCGGGATTTTCCAGACGCATTCCCATATCGCTTGTATCGCCCGATATGGTCCAGGACGTATTCAGAAAGAGCTCCTTATCGGCCAGGAAGGAGTATTCCGGTCCTTCCACGACGCGGATATATCCTTCCGGATCGGGCCAGGTCGCCAGATCACCGAAGGCTCCCCTTTCCCGGCCTGCCGGGGACTCCGAAAAAGCCTTGCCGGCGGCCCGGTAACAGAGATAGGTTCTGAATCCGTAATGCCTCTCGCCAAAGGAGAGGACCGATCCCTTCCCGGCCGCATAAACTGTTCCGTGGTCTATTTTTATTGTTCCTCCGGGACCTTTCAGGGTAACGCCGCAGTAGGCCGAACCGGTCAGGACAAAGCAGCCATCCTCTTCAAACTCCAGAGAAGGGGGAAAGAGGATTTCCAGAGCCGGAGCATCGGGAGGATTCCCCAGAAGGATGTTTCCCGTCTGCAACGCAAACAGGTCCATGGCACCTCCCGGTGTTATTCCCACATCCTGATTGCCGAAGGAAGGGAGAGAAACCCTTTTACATAATCCCTGCTGGACCGTCTTGAACATATCAGGCAATATCCGTCCCGGAAAGTTTCGCTGCCAGCTCGAGGGAGATGGGTGAATCGGAATGGATGCAGATCGTATCGGCTTTGATATCAACTTCTTCTGTCGTTACCGTTCCGTCGGCCCGGGTTATATGGCCGTCGATTTTCCCGTTTTTAACGATATTCATGGCGTGGGCCACCGCTTCATCCAGATCATGGATAGAGGCGTAATCCAGCTTACGGCTGACCAGGGTCAACTGACCGGTCCGGGGATCATAGGCGTAACGCCTTTCGGCAAAGGCCTCATAGAAGACATCCATTCCCAGAGTCAGGCTTTCGGCAGCCAGACAGGACTGGTAAGGGGTTACCACCGTCTTTATCCCCTGCTCCTTCAGCCATCCGGCCAGAATCCGGGAAAGGTCCGGCCTGACCCAGCAGTCGTTGTAAAGGGCTCCGTGAAACTTGACTTTGTCCACGCCGCCTATGAGTTCATACTGGGCATCGAGGCTTTTCAGAAGATCAGCCGGAGCGATATCCATGGAGAAACGGCCGAAGTTCTCCCTGTCGGGATAGGACAGGTGGGCTGTAACGGCGACCTGATTCTCTTCGGCCAGTTTTTTGAAGGCGTCTATGCTCTCCCCATCTCCCGCATGGCCGCCGCAGGCGATATTCGCCATGCTGATATGCTTCATCAATTCAATATCAACGGGATGGTCGGCACCTCTTTCGCCGATGTCGCAATTTATATGCATCAGTTAATCTCCTTCATAATAACAGTGTCGCCCGGCTCTATCAGCAGCAGATGCTTCGGATCGGTAGAGCCGATAAGATTCCACCCCCCCGGGGATTCCTGCGGATAGATTCCGGTCTGTGCTCCGCCGATAGCCACGGCCCCGGCAGGCACTTTCACCCGGGGGCTGTCGAGCCGCGGGGTTTCCAGGCGGGGGTCCAGACCGATCAGATAGGGGAAGTTCGGAAGAAAGCCGACCATAGCAACGGTAAAAGTACTGCCCCTGTGCAGGTCGATAACCTCACGGACCGTAAGTTTATGCAGATCAGCCACGCGCTCAAGATCCTCCCCGTCATACCGGACAGGTATTTCCACTCTCTTGCCCGCCTGCTCTCCCCCGGAATCATCCCGGCTGAAGCAGGAAGAGACATACTCTTCCAGCTCGGATCTGTCCGTCGTCAGGGGATCGAAATGAACAGCCAGGGCATTGTATGAGGGAACAAGGTCCAGGATACCCCGTGAAGCCGGTCCCTCTTCTTTTAAGCGGCGGTAAACCGACAGGATCCGGGAGGAAACCTCCGCATCTATCGTGCGAGACAGGGACCAGCAGAGGCAGGAATCGCCCAGAGGATACCGCTCCATTTACATCTCCCGGTCTGCGCCTGAGGCCAGTTCAAAAAGCTGTCCGTAAAGATCATGTTCCCAGGAAGCATCGAGCCCGTCAACCGTGGCCTTATGCTCGCCGCTGACCCCGTCCACGGCTCCGGCTTCCACCACGGCATTCAGAATGCCGGCGAATTCACCGGGAGAGGGAAGAAGGTTTCTTCCGGCCATAAGGGACAGGAGGGCGGCTTTTCCGTAACCGGCCCAGTTGCTCACGCCGGCGCAGACACAATGGTGGGCATTGGTTTTACAGCTGAAGGCCCTTCCGGGCGCCACATGAACATCCACCATATTCGAAACAAGGCCCATGCCCAGTTCGTTTCCGCCGTCTCCTATACCGATAGTTCTGATCCCCTGTGCGGCGCAGTATTTGAAAAGCGTATCCACCGGTGCCACGGCAAAGGATATATCGTCCCCCCGGAAGTTGTAATATTTACCGTCCACGGCCATTCCGGGACGTTCAATGGCCACGAAATGGGTGGTATCGGGGCGTACGGAATTCACGGCGATGAGATCGTCCTCCCTGTCATAACCGACGATGTCCATCTCCCTTCCGATAGAAGCGAATCCGGCTTTCATAATATCCACCGAATGGGAATCGACGATAATGGTAACCTCTTTTCCCAGCCGGACCAGAGCTTCTGCCAGCACGACGGCACCCGGAGGGCCGTCCGTCTCGATCACACCGGCGCTCTTTATGAAAAAACCGGTGGTAAGGAGGATATGCTTCCCCTCCAGAAGGGATTCGGTGGCGGGAAGAATATGATCCTGTACGGCCCAGTCGGCCAGGCCTCTTTTTCCCGGATCCTGCTGAATAAGCGTCTCAATGAACCGGGCATTCTGAGCCCAGGTCTGTTTCTCACTATCAGATTTTAAAATCACGGTCATAAAGGTCTCCTATAAACATATGTCCCGGGGCGTGGGTTATCATGATGGGGGGCTTTGCCACCACGGCGGCAGACTGGGGCGTCACGCCGCAGGCCCAGAAAACGGGAATTTCATTTTCCCGGACAGTCACGGCATCGCCGTAATCGGGTTTATTTAAATCTTTTATGCCGATCATCCCGGGATGGGCCAGATGAACGGGACTTCCATGCACGGCAGGATAATCCCGGGTAATTTCGATGGAACGGATGGCATCCTTGGGTTCGAAGGGGCGCATACTGACGACCATGGGGACATCGGTAAAACGGCCCGCATCACGGCACATCAGGTTGGTCCTGTACATGGGCACATTGACATTTTCCGTAATATGACGGACATCCAGCCCTCCGGCCAGCAGAGCCTGTTCAAAGGAAAAGCTGCAGCCGATAAGAAAAAAAACAAAATCATCACGCCACAGATCGGAAATATCGGTGCACTCCCTGGTCAGCTCACCCTTCTCATAGACACGGTATTTGGGAAGATCGGTGCAGATATCGGCATGATCGGCCAGAATATCGGTAAAACGGGACCCCTTCTCCCCCACTTCCAGAATAGGACAGGGTTTGGGATTCCGCTGGGCAAAGAGAAGAAAATCCTGGGCCCAGTCTGCCGGCAGAATGGCCAGATTTGCCTGTACATGCCCGCTGGCAAGACCGGCCGTAGGTCCTGTTAACACTTGAGACCGGCAATCCTGCCGGACTTCTTCTGCTGTCTGACTCATATCATCCTCACCAGGTAATAATCATCCGAACCGGAACCTTTTAAGGTCCGGCCAGGAGTGCATTATTAAATATATATTCAAAATCTATAGGGACATTATTCAATTTGGTTGTTTTAATCAATACCCGAAATACCGTTTTTCGTATTTTTAATCATCCTATTCTACGTTTTCACATAGACACAAAGGGTATATCTACGCTTTACAATGTACTACATAAATGTATATTTATTCATAATATCTTTTATTTCTCTATACTGCATAAAATTAAATGGCTTACATAATTGTATGAAGCTCTTTTCCTTAACCTGTAACCTCAGAAAAGCGCTGGCCCGGAATAGCCCTTAGGGGAAGAAAAAAAAGCCGTCCTGACAGCAGAACGGCTTCATTATGATAATGAGAAAAATAATCCTTCTTCGGAAAGGCTCCTTCAGGAGAGGGAATCCACCAGGGCTTTGAACTGATTCCCCCTGTCGAATTCATTCAGAAACATTCCGAAGGAAGTTGCCCCGGGAGAAAGAATGACCCTGTCACCCGGTTCCGCCAGGCCGACGGCCTGGTCAAAAGCCTCTTTTAAAGAACCATAGGGTCCCTGGTAAACGATCTTTTCCCGATCCATAATATCCATCATGCTGTCGGTGGCGCTGCCCTTGAGCAGAATGACGGCCTTGGCTTTCTGCATTTTTCCCTCGAATACGGAGAAGTCCAGATTCTTGTCGGTTCCCCCGCAGATAAGCACGGGTTTATCCTTAAAGCTCTCAACGGCGGCAACCAGGGCGTCGGGTATGGTCGCGGCCGTGTCATTGTAAAACTCAACTCCCCTCTTCGTCCCGCACAATTCCATTCTGTGAGGGACGCCGGGAAAGCTCTTCACAGCTTTGACGACCTCTTCCCGGGCGATGCCGAAAAGGCGGGCCATGGAAGCGGCGATCAGCAGATTGCCTCTCAGGTGCCTTCCGGGAAGGGCGATATCGTCGGGAACCAGAAGCTCCTCCCCCCCGCCGGAATTACGGAACCACCCCTGCCCGCCCTGAAGGCCGAAGCTGACCTGATCGGAAAAGGAATCATCCTCAGTGGAAAAAAGAAGAACATCGGCCTTCGTCTGATTCGGCCAGTCACGATGATTCTCCTTAATCGGCATCAAGGCCTTCTGACCGGGTTTCTGTTCGCTGTAGATAACCAGTTTATCGTCTATGTAATCCTGAATACTTTCGTAACGGTTCTGGTGGTCGTGCATAATATTGGTAATAACGGCGATTTCCGGATGAAGGAGATCTTTCCCCCTCAGATCCGCCAGCTGCCAGGAGGAGAGCTCCAGCACGACCGGATCCTCCGGGTTCAGCTGATCCAGAAAGCTCAGGGGAGATATGGTGATATTCCCCCCCAGGCGGCTGCCGGGGAAGCTCTGTTTGAGGATATGGTGGAGGGCTGAAACGGTGGTGGATTTTCCCTTGCTCCCCGTAACAGCCAGAATGGGATTAGGGCAGAACATCAGAAAAAGAGACAAGTCGGTCTCTATCCGCCGGGCCATTTTCAGGTAGGGAGAATCCAGGGTAACGGCCGGATTCTTTATGACCATGGCGGCATTGCGGAAGTCCTCCTCCTCATGGCGTCCCAGTACGTAACGTATGGGCAGGCCTTCCAGCTCCTTAATGGTGGGAGCCAGGATATCGCGGTCCCTGAGATCGGTCACGGTGACCAAGGCTCCTTCTCTGGCGAGAAATCGGGCAGAGGCCAACCCGCCCCCGTTCAGTCCCAGTCCCATTACCGTTACCGGCATATCTTTAAGTTCTTCTCGGTTCATCATGGCACTACATTAGTACAATCCCTCCTTCTTTGCAATCATATTTCCCAAGAAAGAGAGTACGGAGAATCGGGAGGCTCCCCATTATTCCCCTTTTCACGGACCAGCCGATTTTACGGCATATCAGCACTGTTTATGAGAGAGGAAATTGAATATAATAAACCAAACTTTGACCAAGAGGCATTCCATTGTACAGAGCAGTTCTATTACCTTTCCTATTTTTACTAACCATCATAAATACTCCGCCGCTCCTTTCCCAGGAGATGTCATCGGATGACCCGGTAGTCGCCCTTGTTCTTGCCGGAGGGGGAGCCCTGGGATTCGCCCATGTGGGAGCCCTCAAAGTGCTGGAAGAGGAAGGCATTCATCCCGATCTGGTCATTGGGGCCAGTATGGGGAGCATCGTGGGCGGTCTTTACTGTACGGGCTACTCAGCGGAGGAGATTGAAAATCTGGTAATTGGAACGGATTGGAAGGAAACCATGCTGGACAATTACGACAGAAGGAAACTCAGCTATGAGAAGAGGAGAAACCAGCCTTCCTACAACATATCCCTGGGGACGGAAAAGGAGAACAGGGTTAGCGATGCGGGCTTGTCCCAGGCCCAGCATGTCATGGAACTTCTGGACGCTTACCTGGCGCCCTATACGACGGAAATGGATTTCGATGACCTCCCCGTCCCTTTTCGCGCCGTGGGAGCCGATTTGCTCACCGGAGAGAAGGTCGTAATGGGAAAGGGGGATTTAAAGAGGGCAATCCGGGCCTCCATGGCCGTGCCCGGCATATTCACTCCCGTGGAATACGGGGACCGGTTCCTCATTGACGGCGGGTGGGCGGAAAATCTTCCCACGACCGTGGCCCGTGAAATGGGAGCGGACATTGTCATAGCCGTTTCCCTCTTCTCCTTGGAGGGAGACATGGACAAGCTGAATACGGTGGGGGCCGTCACCGCCCAGGCCGATCAGATCCGCACTCTGGAACGGTACAGAATGAGCCGGGAAGCGGCTGACCTGATCATATCTCCCGAACTTTCCGGGTATACCATGGCCGATTTCGAAAGGAGCGCCCGCCTCTCCGAGCTTGGATACCAGGCGGCGGACCGGATGCGGGGCGAGATCCGGGCTCTGGCCGATTCTCTGAAAAAGGACAGGCTCGCATCACAGGCCCGAACCTGTGATGACAGGGTAATTCCCCTTTCGGCCATAAATGTCTCGATAGACGGGAATAGGGTCAGGGAGGAGAAACTGGAAAAGGAAATCACCGAGGCCCTGGGTGACGCACCCCGGTTAAGTGAAATCCGCCAAAAACTGTATTCCCTTTACGACAGGGGCGATTATACCCATGTCTGGTACCGCCTTGTGCCGGCGGACGGGGAAAAGTTCACGATGGAAGTCGACGCGCCGGGCGGTATCATTCCGGAAAACAGTTTCAGCCTGGCCCTTGATTTTTCCAGCCAGGCCATCGAGGGACGCATAACGGAATTCTCCCTGAAAACCTCCTACCAGCGCTGGCTGGACAACAGCAGGCGCAACCGGCTGGAACTGGAGCTCCGGCTGTCCGATTTTCCCTCCCTTGCCACGGAATTCGATCATAAATTCCCCGACAGGGATATGTCCCTCGGCGGGGAAGCCCACTTCAGAAGTGATACCCGGTACTTCTTCGAGGACAGCACCGTTTCGTCACTCTACGGCAGGCAGATTCTGGGAGCGGAGACCTATCTGGAACACTCCTTTTTTGACCGTTTCGATATTAAGGGAGTTCTGTATTATGACTTTTTCTGGATGGATCATCAGCTGGGCGTTGACTTCCTGGAAGATGAGACATGGCAGAGACTGGGGGCAAGAGGCATCATTTCCATTGATACCCTGGACAGGCGGGTCGTACCCAGGAAAGGGGTGAATGCGGTCTACCTGGTTGAGGGAGGCGTTGACAGAGAGGGAAACCGGATCGGATTCTATAAAACCGCCGGACTGGTTTACCTCTCCCTGACGGACTTCCTCGTGGCCGTTCCCCGCTGGGAAGCCCAGGGGCTTCTGGCAGGGACTCTCTCCCCCCTGGAAGCTCCCACTCTAGGAAATTACATCAGCCTCTACGGATACTATCCCCAGGAACTGAGGGATGAGAACGCGGTCATGGGAGGAATGGAAATCCGGATAAAGCTGGCCAGCCTGCCCCTGGGAATCGGCAATGATGTCTATCTCGCCGCCGGGGGAAATTATGCCGCCCTGTGGGAGGACGACATACAGAAGCAGTATGACAACTACAGGGATTTCTACGGTTTCGGGACCGGCCTTATCCTGAATACCATTCTGGGGGAAGTAAGCTTTACCATAAGCGGCAACAGGGACGGGAGGTTATCCTCTTTCTTCGGAATCAGCACTTCACTGCCCCTGGCGGAAAAGCTCTGAGGAAGCGGAGAGAGCTCCCTTTCTCAGCTAGATGACTCATTTGTAATCGTCTTGTAATTGTGGTGCAATCCATTGAGTGTATATTACATACAAGAGCAACGGGAACGAAGTTTCCCCTTATGATGATTATTGACTTGATAATGATACTTTTTTCATAAAACTCTCTCCATTAGTTTTTTAAAGACCGGTCAACAGCCGGTCTTTTTTTTCCCCTCCCCCTCGGTATTATCGATGCCGCGGGGGGAGGCCCGGACCTCGCTTGTCATTTAAGCGGATTATTCAGAATCGTCCCGATATCCTCCCTGAGGACGGGGAGAATTGCGGTAAAATCAAAAGTGAAATCCCTTTCTGTTCCCTTGATCCTATATCTGAGGATTCCCCTGCCGCTTATGGCTTCTGCTTCCCCATGGAATTTAAAGGGATTATTTATCCACAAAACCCTGCCGAACAGGAGGGGGGAAACGTCAAAGACCTGAGGTTTGGAGTCCCCGAATCTGATAATACAGCTTTCGGGGGGATTGTCCTGGGTTTCAAAATACTCAAAGGTGATTGTCAATAAATAGGTGGGCGATTCGGTCAGCTGCCTTAAGTTCATGTATACGGTCATGGCTTTACCATCCCTCTGTTCAAAGGATGTACTGTACTTGAAGTGCCTGGTGCTGTAGATGGGATCGGTTCTCTCCCAGATCTGCCAGCCTCGGTATGAACGAACCGTATCCCAGGAATCTTCGCAGAAAAGAGAGAGGGGAAGAAGCAGAAAAAAGAAAGTTACTGCGAATTGAATCGGTTTCATAACATACCCTTTGTCTTAATTATAGGCTTTTTCCCTGCGGATTGTTCCGATTGCTCTCATTTTTCAGAAATCTCTCCTACCATCCATTCCTGTGGATAAGGCTATTCATATTTTTTCTGGGCCTCTGCTTCGGAGATTCATCGGCATAGCCGAGGGTAATGACTCCCACCACATACTTATCCCCGGGAATATTCAGAACTTCACGCAGGTCATTCTGCTTATACCAGCCTACCCAGCAGGTGCCCAGGCCCAGCGCTTCCGCCTCCAGTATCATATGATCAACAGCAAAAGCCGTATCCCGGATAATCTGCTTAAGCTCGGGAAAGGGGGCATCCTCGTCAAGGACCAGACCATCGGTCTCGGGGATTCTCGACTGAATGTCCGCGGCGCAGACAATCAGCACGGGAGCGGAGAGCATCCATTTCTGGTTATGGGATACTTCGACAATTTTCTTCTTCAGATCCACCTCATCGATAATGATGAAGTGCCAGGGCTGCGTATTGCTTTCGGAGGGAGCCAGAGATGCGTTTTTAATCATTTTTTCTATGAGTTCATCATCTACCGGGGTATCCTTATACTTTCTGATACTTCTTCTCTTTTCTATGATTTCCATATCTTATCCTCTTTCCTTGCCGGTAATCCCTTATCCCGGGAATCACCCCTTATCCGAAAGGGTGACGGTGTTTCTGCCCCCGTTCTTCGATTTATACAAAGCCATATCGGCCCATTGGTAATACTTGTCAAAACCAAGACTCTCCTCTCCTTTGACAAGAACGGCCCCTAGGGAGATTGTCAGTATGCCCGATGTGTTCGCCCCATTGGCGATATTCAGGTTTTCCACCGTTCTGCGAAGAATCTCCGCTTCCTGCATCAGCTGCTCCTCATTCTCGGCGGCTGTCAGAACGGCGAATTCCTCTCCGCCTACGCGAAAGAGGTAATCGGTTTTCCTCTTCAGTCCCTCATTCGCCGACCGGGAAACCATTTTGAGGATCCGGTCCCCCTCCTGGTGACCGTAGGTATCGTTGAAGTGCTTGAAGTGATCAATATCAAAAAGAATCAATCCCATGGTTCCCTTTTTTCTGCGCAGCCGGGAGTACTCCATCTCGGAGATCTGATCAAACATTCTCCTGTTCCAGATGGAAGTGAGCCCATCCCTGGTGGATAACTCCCCGACCAGTTCCAAGGCATTGTGCAGTTTGATACTCAGGATGAGAGAGATCACCAGAAACAGTCCCACAAGGACAATGGGCGCCAGGGAAAAAATGACATCCCCTATGACAAGGGATCTTTCCGTTTCGAGGAGAAGCGACCATGATCCGGCGGACAGGGAATACCGGGTAACCAGCTTTTTTCCTGATCTGATGCTTTTTCCCTCCGGAAAAGCGTCGAGATCAAGAGAAGCCAGATGACCGTGCTTGGGATTTTCCCAGAAAAGATCTCCCAGAACGATATGCCTCTCTGTGAAAGGGATGTCCTGCCATGAGAGGATCTCGTCGATCCCTTCCTTGTTGATATCGATTCCTATGATGCCGATTATTCTGCCATCCATCCTGACGGGAATGCTGACGGTTACAATCATTTCACCCCCCATGGGACTTACATACACATCTGTCCAGACGGGATTGCCCGCCGGGTTGGAGTCGGACAGGGCGTTCTTGAAAGAATCGGTTTCATAAAGGGTTTCGGAAAAAAAGTATGTCCCCCTGTCGACAGGGGGATAGAGATAGAGAAAATGATCCAGAGAAAGATAATAAATATAAGGGGTATCGGTAAACCGTTCGCGGAGGGCTCTAAAGAGGGGGGTCAGATTGACGGCCATGGCCATCTCGGCGGCTTTCGGGCTGTTTTCCAGCGGTATGGGTCCCGATCCCGTTATCGTTCCCCAGTCCGCTGAGGAAGGGTCGTCGGAGAACTGCAGGACATAACCCTGATTATTCGGCAGGGAGGCAAATCTTTGATGCAGGGAAAAAGGAAGGCTCCCGTCTCGGTCGAGAAATTCTCTGTTCAAATCCTTCAGTTTCTCTTCCGCCATATTTCTCATGGAAAAGATTGAGTACGTCCTCACTTCAATACCGTTCTCTATGAGTCCTTTCAAACGAAGGCCGGCATTTTCAATATTCCCTATCTGACTGCTGTAATAATGCTCAAACAGTCTTATATAGAGAAACAAGGAAATAAAAAGAAAAAGTATAATAAAGACAAGCGTATATTTCCTACCCAGTTTCTGCATATGCGATTCCACCGCCTTTTTTTGAAATATTCCATGGGATTCTGTATACATTTTAGGATATTCTATGTACAGATTCAAAAGGATTGGAAAAAAAGTTCCTCCCCGATCATCCAGTGTCCCCCCGATAGTGGCTGCTAGGGCATTATATCCATCAGAACGTCTTATCCGCCATGGCGGGAAAAGGGTCAGGGGCTATTGATACTGCCGCCCTCTAAACGGTGAAATCGAGCCTCATATCGAACCATTTCTCCCCGCCGTGGCAGGATTTGGATACTCCTTGGTTTTTGAATCCGAACTTCCGGTAGTAGGAGATGAAATGCTCCTTGCAGGTAAGGATGATACCTTTTCTCCCCTGAGCCCGGCAGTCGGCGATAACCCGTTCCATAATCAGGGCGGCATAGTTATTTTTCCTCTGCCCCGGCAGTATGGTAACCCCGAACAGAGCCTGCCAATCGCCCTGCTCATTATGCATTGTACTTTGATCAAACATTTCATCAATGATGGTTTTTCTGTCTGTAACCATACCGTTAATGAATCCGATGATTTCGTTCTCCTTCTCGAGGAGCCAGAAATGCTCGGGATAAACGGCAAGGCGTGTCCTGAAAGACTCTTCCGGACATGCCTCTGCCGGGGGGAAACACGCATTTTCTATATTCACGATGGCTTGTAAGTCGTCCATATGGGCTAATCGTATATTCATAAACTATCCTTTTTAAATTTTCTTATAGAATCTTCTTAAATATATGACGGTCAGAACATCGTACCGTCCTGCCGGGCTATACCGAATCCCGTATGACAAGCTCGGGGGGAATGACCACTTTGCGCGCTTCCCTTCTCCCGGAGAGAAGATCGATGAGAAGCTCGCAGGTCTGTACGGAAATCGCCTTGGAGGGCTGGGCGACTGAAGTCAGATTCGGCTCAACAAAAGAACAGAGACCGATATTGTCGTACCCTACGACGGCGATGTCTCCCGGAACCGCTATGCCGCGCTTTTCCAGAGCCTTGATAAGGACAATACCCATAATATCGGTATGGGCGAACACGGCGTCGATCCGGTTCAGATAGGGTGAAAGGGTCTCCCACATCTCATCGATTTTCTCCAGATCATTTATGCCCTGTATGATCAGAGACTCATCGACCCCTATGCCGTACTCCTCCAGCGCCTTCCTGTAGCCTAAGGTTCTCAGTGAGAACTCCCTCCGGTCCTCCGGACGGCAGAGACAGAGGATTTTCCTCCGACCCTTATCCAGTAGACAGCGGGTAGCCATGTATCCCCCGGTTTCATGGTCACAGTAGACGGCATTGACACTGCCCGCTTCCAACGGGGGAATCTGATGGGAAAAAACAAAGGGAATATTCCCCTTTTTCAGAAACTCCAGCGTCTTTTTCTCTATGGAGGAACTGAGGATAATGAATCCGTCCACCTTGCGGCGGTTGACCAGTCGTATGATATTATCCTTATTGGAGATGACATTTTTCTTAAAGGTGGTGAGGATATCCAGATCCCCCTCCTCAAGCTGATGCCTTATATGCTTGAGGAAGGTATTGGTATAGAAATGGGGCTGGTCGTCATCGGCATCATCGTTGAGAATGATGCCGATGGTGCCCGTCTTGCTGGTATTGAGGCTTCGGGCGTTCGCATTGTACTCGAATCCCAGATCGCGGGCGATTTTCTTGATTTCCTCGCGTTTTGCCGGGGAAACGCCGGGCTTCTCGTTCAGACAGCGTGAAACGGTAGAATGAGTGACTCCGGCTATACGGGCGATATCCTTTATGGTAACAGCCATCTTTCCTTATTACGACCTCGGATTTCTATGATCCATAGTATTTTAATGGAAATGGCAAGGCCTTGTCCATATGAATAAAAGACATTACCTTCTGGCAAATCCCATTCTTTCCATTCTCTGATAGACATCATCGGCACGGCCCGTAAAAGGCCCGGGCGATTCCATTTTTATCGAGCAGAGCGCCGCCGCATAGAAAACAGATTCATAGGGATCGGCGGTGATTCGCTTGGACAGATAGGCGGCGAAAGTGGTATCTCCCCGTCCGGTCCTGCCCGACAGGTTTTCCGGATTGAAAGGCGCTCGGTATAGCTCTCCCCCGGTACAGACCAGCACCTCTTCGTTATGGGTGACCATTACTTCCCTGGCGCCCCACTGGGACAGGAGAACGGCCGCTTTCTCCCGGTCCTTTTCTCCGGTCAGGATCTCGGCCTCCGCCGCATCGGTCTTCAGATAGCTTACGGAAGGCAAGAGATCCCTGGCCTGTTCCCACTGCCGGAACACCAGGCTCCCCTCCTCGCTGCATCTCAGCACCCCCTGAACATCCAGGGCGACCTCTCCCTTCCGTCCCAGGAAGGAGATGAAATCATCGGGTATTTCCCCCTTGAAGAGCCCCGCCAGATGATAGATTCTGCCCGAAACGGGAGGGAAATTATCCACCTCGAAGGCTCCGGCCTGGGAATCGAGGGTGATTTTTCTCCTTTCCCTGTCGGGAGAATCATATTCAAGGGTGATGCAGGTTGTCTCCGGGTCATTCAGCCTTAAGACGTCTACTCCCCTTTCCCGCATCACATCCAGGAGGGTATCGTCCTTTTCCGAAGCTTTCGTAACGACAAGGACCTGGGCGGCGGACCGGGCGGCGGCTATGGACGAATAGTAGACGGCTCCTCCGAGACTCTCCGAGCGGATTCCGAGGTCCAGCAGTGTGTCCTTACAGACATGGCCGAGCATAATGATATCGTATTTCATGATTTTTCCTAAATTGATAAGCTAACCGGGAGGAGAATTCCTCCCGGAGATATTTTTTACTGAAGTGCCAGCCAGAAATTTCTCAGATCATCGGCGGCCAGGTAGTTGTATTCCAGGTCCACGGGCCAGACGTTCAGAGAATCGAGAGCCTGCGTTTCCACGGTGGGAACATCCGTGCGTGAAGGCCAGGATCCGCGTACGTGGAAGGGCTTGAATCCGGGACCGGAACCGTCGGCTTCTCCGCCCACCCAGCGGATAAGCAGTTTGGCCGCATTCACATGCTCCGCCTGGTCGGCGACATAGAGATAGGCGGGATCGAGGATTCCCTGACGGGGGGAGAGCTCTTCGGCTACGTTGACCAGAAGGTCGGGTCCGGCTTTGCGCATCTTGCTTGAGGTGGCGATGCCGAAGGGGGGATCCACCTGTCCCGGGGCGCCCACGGCCTCAACAATATCACCGTCGGAAGTCATGACAATCAGATCGTTGGCGGAGAGGCGTTTGAGGAACTCATAGCCGGCGTTCTCCGTTCCGTCCAGGACAATATCCTTACCGAACTCTTTCTTGTAAGCGGCAGCCATATCGTCGCTGTTTTTCACCATGGTAATGAAAAGTCCCATGATTTCGGAATTTTCGATCGGGCTTCTCAGGATAACCTTCCCCTTGTATTCCGGACGGGTAAGATCCCACCAGCTGTCAATGGGACAGGAATCGTAGACTTCGGTATTGTAGAAGACCTGCTTCATTTCAAAATAGGGGGCGTAACCGCCTTTCTGATATTCGGCAGGGGCGGTTTTCATCATATCTGCGGGGATGAATCCCTTCACAAGGCCCATTTTGACAAACTCGCTGTACACGGCGCCGTCCGAATCCTTGATAAAGAGCAGATCGGCGTTTCTGATCCCCGCTTCATGCTCCCTCTGAAACTTCTCCAGAATTTCGGAATTCCGCATATCGTAGGCAACGAGTTCAATGCCGGGATACCGGGCTTCAAAGGTCTCCTTGACATCGTTGAAGCGGCTGGACATGGAATAGACCGTGACCTTTCCCTCTTCCTTGGCTTTGGCATACAGCTCATCGGCGCTCAGATTCTCCCCGAGCCCCACAGTCTCTTCCCAGCTGACCTCAGCTTCCCCTGAAGAGGCGGCATAGGCTTTCTTGGTGCATCCGGACATCAATAGCCCCAGAGCGGCCGTGACAAAACAAAGAACGATGGCTGTTTTTTTTGCTTTTAACATAAAATAACTCCTCTAATAATTTTATAGACATCGGCGGCGCTTCCTAGGTCACCACCGAGATATCCCGCCGTACAATTAATCCGTAGCTCTTACGATCAGTGTTCCCTCCTTGTTCTCGAACAGGTTCATTCGATTCTCCTTAAGGCCGATCCAGACGGTCTGTCCCATCTCATAACGGAGCTGGCCTATCTCCTTGGCCATGACAAGGTGCCCTCCCAGATCCAGCTCGAGAAGAGTCTCCGATCCGGCGGGCAGAATGGACGTCACATCGCAGGGAAAAAGCCCCTCCTCCTTCTCGCGGCTGATATGGATATCCTCGGGGCGAATGGCTACCGTCACGTCTTCTATCCCGCCGGCCTGAAGGCCGCATCCGCATGTCCTGTTTGCCATTCCCAGAAACTCCAGGTCGCCGAAATCGCAGTTGACGGTCAGGGATTCCCCGCTCTTTCCTCCGATGGTTCCCTTGAGAAAATTGATCTTGGGGTTTCCTATGAATTCCGCCACTTTCAGGGTGGAGGGATTATTGTAGATTTCACTGGGTGTATTGCACTGGGTCAGAACGCCTTCGAAATAGACGGCTATCTTGGAGGAGAGTGTCAGCGCCTCCACCTGATCGTGAGTCACGTAGATGATTGTCGTATTCAGATCCTTGTGAAGGCGCTTGAGTTCCGCCCTCATGTCGACCCTGAGCTTGGCATCCAGGTTGGAGAGGGGCTCGTCCAGAAGAAGAATCTTCGGCTGGGAAACAATGGCCCGGGCGATGGCCACCCTCTGCTGCTGCCCTCCGGAGAGTTCGGAGGGATAACGCTCGGAGTAGTCATGGATCTGCATCTTCTCCAGAGCCCCCATAACCTTGTCCTTGATCTCGTTTTTCGGCATTTTCTTCACGGTAAGGCCGAAGGCCACGTTCTCGAAGACGGTCATATGGGGCCACAGGGCATAGCTCTGAAAAACCAGATTCAGATTTCTCTTCGAAGGGGGGGCGAATTTTCCCTTTTCCGGATCGGCCACGGCCACCCCGTCTATCGTGACGAGGCCGCTCTGGGGATTTTCCAGACCTGAAATGACCCGGAGGGTTGTTGTCTTGCCGCAGCCCGAAGGCCCCAGAAGGGTCATGAAGTCTCCCTGGTCTATGGTTAAATTCACATCCTTGAGTATGTGTTCCCTATCATAATATTTATTGACTTTTTTCAGTTCTATCCGGCTCATATCAACCTCCTATTCCTTTGGAAATATCCGCTTTGCTAACTTTTCGGGCGATGAAATTCACAGTGATGATAATGAATATAATCAGTGTGGTGATGGCATTGGAAAACTGCTCGAACCCGGACTCCGTATAGGAGTATGTGAGTGTCGTCAGTGTTGCCGTTTCCGGCGTTACAAGGAGCATGATCAGGGCCAGTTCTTTCATCCCGCTGATAAAAATCAGGAGAAAGGCGCTGAAGACTCCGCCCTTGGCGAGGGGGAGGATGAGCCGGGAGAAGATCCTGACCCAGGGGGTTCCCTCGATTTTCGCCGCTTCCTCCAGTTCCGTATTGATCTGCATCATGCTGCTGGTCCCCGAACGGACGGCGAAGGGCAGATATTTCACAATGCTGATGAGGACCAGAAGGGCGAACGTTCCATAGAGGACGGGCAGGAAGAGCTGGGGCTTGGAGAACATGGAGAGGTAGATCGTGCTCAGAGCGATGGAGGGGATGAGCATGGGGGTAAAGGAGATCTGCTCGATGAAGCGCCCGCTCAGCTTCTTTCTTCCCCGGGAGATGATATATCCCAGCAGGAGTCCCGCCACCGTGGCGATTAGCGAGACGAGGAAGACAAGACGGAGCGTATTGAACAGGGCTTTCCATATTCTCGGATTATGGAAAATACCCGCTTCTCCGTCGGCGATGGCCGGGTTTCCCTCTCCTATCCAGAAGTGCAGGGTCAGATTATCCAGGCTGTAAATCCCCTCCCTGAGCATGACGCTCTGAAGGACCAGGACCAATAGGGGCATGATGACACCCAGGATGACGAAAAGGAGGACTAAACCGGTGATGAAGGGCTTCAGCTTCTTCAGCTTGATGTAGTTCTTTCTGGTGCTCTTGCCGCCGATCGTCGTGAAGCTCTTCCGTTTGCCGATGGCTTTCTGGTTCAGATAAACCGTAAAGCTGGCCACAGCCATAAGGACGATTCCCAGAGTAAAGGCCTGGGTGGTCAGCCTGTTTCTGATATTGGCGTAAATCATGGTGGAAAGGGTGTAGTAATTCACCTTAAGCCCCAGAAAGGCCGGTGCTCCGAAGGATCCTATGGCCTTGGAAAAGGTAAGGATGAAGGAGGAGAGGATAGCCGGCAGGACCAGGGGAAAGGTGATTTTACGCAGGATAAGGCTTCTTTTCGCTCCGGTGATCTCGGCCATCTCCTCCAGGTCGCCCCCGATTGAGGAGAGGGCCGAGGAAATGAGCAGAAAGGAGAAGACAAAGTAATGGAGCGACAGGGTCACCACGATGGGGACGAAGCCGTAGGAGAACCAGTCGGGAAGGCTGATTCCGGTGATGGCCTGAAACATACCGGGATAGCCGCCGATCCGGTCGTTCTTGAAAAGGACCTGCCAGGCCAGAGCCTTGCACCAGGAAGGGACCATGTAGGCCACTACCAGGATGAATGAGAAGAACTTCTTCATGGGTATGTCGGTTCTCGTGATGAGCCATGCGAGGATTCCCCCGATGGTGATGCCGATGCAGGAAACGCTCAGCGAGATCATCAGGGAGTTGATAAGCGGCTTGTAGAACATGGCCCGGCTGATCTGACTGGCAAAGGTGGTCGCCCAGTATCTCATGGTGAACGACCCTTCGGGCAGTCCCGTTTTCGCCGCGTCCCTGAACTGAAGCTCAAAGGTGGACGTGAAGATCTCCCACAGGGGCAGCGCCACAAGATAGAGCAGCAGAATAATGGACACAACCGTAATCAGATTCTGAGGATTCCTGATATAATTCAGCGCCCTGTTTCCGTAGAGGCGCAATTTTTTACTCTGGACACTCCTATCGGTCAATTCTGCGATAGTTCCCATAGTTTCCTCCTTTTTTTTTCATAATTTCCTTCCTTAATTTATGTGATTAATATCGTCTACAATCCTCGGGATATCGGACAGGCTGTAAATTCGGTAAGTCGGTTCATACTCTCCCCCGCCCTCGCCGTCGCTCAGCTTTGTGAACTCCGAGCAGATCTGGATGGATCCGTAGAGTCCGGCATTTCGGGCACCCGCCACATCCCGTGAGAGGGTATCCCCGACATAAAGTGTCTTTTCGGCGGAACTTTGCATCCTGCCGAGCATGTCGCGGAACAGAAAGCCGTGGGGTTTTCTGATCCCGTAATCGGAGGAGAGGCCGATTTTCTCGAAGTAGTGGCTCATGCCGTACTTTTCCAGAGATCTGTGGACCTGGGTAAAGCTTCCCGTATTGCTGATGATTCCCATCCTGATTCCCCGGGATTTCAGCTCTTCCAGCATCTCCGGCGCCTCCTTGCGGCACTCCCTCACGATAACTTCCGTTTCCCAGAAATAGGCCAGTTTCTCGTGATTATCGAAGATAAGCTCCGCGGGAATGGAGAGGTCTTTGAAAATCCAGTCGTTCCAGACCATGGCGGGATGTACCTCGATGCAGGTTTTTTCCCGGAAAGAACGGTACTCGCCGTATCTTTTCTGCAGGTAGGAGTAAAACTCCCCTCCCCCCAACGGGAAGATTTTCCCGTAGGACATCCCCAGTATTTCTTCCATTTTTCCTTCGATGATTTCCGGGACGCGGTCGGAATAGTGGATATCCTCCAGCGTGCCCCCCATATCAAAAAGGACGGTATCTATCTGCATATACGCTCCTTTACGATTAAAGAATCCCAATCCAGTTTTTTCACCTGTTCGACGAACTCCCCGATGGTTCGGACCCGGCGGCGCAGGGATATGCCTCCCGTGGCCAGATCACCCGGTCTGTGGAAATCGGAACCGGATATAATCAGAAGCTCATTCTCCCGGGCGATCTGCACGGCCCGGTGGTCCCGGGAATCGTGGCGCGGATTGCCGTTGTGCACCTCAAGGCCGTGGACGACCAGGGGGCTCACGAGGGAACATCCGTCCCTGAAGGGGTGGGCCTGGAATACCAGAAGGTCTTCCCGGTCCCCTACGAGCTCCATGAAATCCGCTATGGTCGATCTATGGATGAATTCCAGACTCTTCAAAGCGGACACATCCAGACCGTAGACAAGATAATCGTTTTTGTTCTCGGTGAACCGCAGTTCCAGCCCCCAGAGAATATCCATATCCAGCTTTTCGCCCTCTTCGGCGGCGGCTTGATAGCCTTCCAGGTATCTGTCGATCATTCCGTTCCAGCTCGTTTCCTCAAGCCTTTCGAAATACTCCTCATTGAAGTGATCCGTAAAGACGATCCCCTGGTAACCGGCATCCTTATACATTCTGACCGCCTGGACTGCCGGAACATGACCGCAGCTGCTAACCTCGGCCGTATGGGCATGTATTTCGTATTTATATTTTTCCATTCCAACTCCTTCAAATTAACTTAAACGTTTTAGTATCGAGCGAAAAAAATTATATACGTCCCGTTGAAGTCCGGACTTTCAGTTCCGAGTGGAGCATGACTTTCCTCTCTTCACCCTGCTGATCACCGCATATTCTGTGATGCAGCTGCTCCATGGCCATCTCTCCAATCCGGAATTTAGGCTGACGGATGGTACTGAGACCGATCATGGGCAGCGAAGCAAAGGGGATATCGTCATAGCCGATCACCGACACATCGTCGGGGACCCTAAGGCCCGCCTCATTCAGGGCTTCCATCACCCCAATGGCCATAAGATCGTTCAGAGCGAACACCGCCGTGGGAATTTCTGTACGGCCGGAGAGAATACGCGCCATGGCGTCACGGCCGCAGTCCCTCCCCTTAAGCCCCTCATCATCGATAAAGACATCGGAATTCAGCCCGTTCTCCTCCATGACACGGCAATATCCCTTGACTCTGTCCGACCGGGTCTTCGTATTCAGATCATCGCAGATCATCGTGATTCTCCGGTGTCCCAGCTCCACAAGATGGGCAGCCGCCAGCATGGCGCCCTGGTAATTATCGCTTCCCACATAGTCATCCATGGTATCGTTGACCTTGCCCCCGAAATAGATAATGGGAATCTGATTCTTCACGGCCTCCTTGATGTGGGAGATATCATTGCCGACGGGCCCCACCAGCAATCCGGCCACACGGTTCTCCATCATGATGGAGATGTACTTTCTCTCGCTTTCCAGATCCCTTTTCGTATCCCCCAGCAGCAGGGTATAGCCGTATTCCATGGCCTTCTCATTTATTCCCTTATAGATAACGGGATATATCGGCGTGGAAATATCGGGAATCAGTACACCCACCGTTTTATTGCCCTGCTTCACAAGATTCCGGGCGATCATGTTGGGCGTATATCCCAGCTCCCGGCTTATCCTAAGGATTTTGTCCCGGGTGGCTTCTCCGATATCGGGCTGACCATTCAGTGCCTTTGACACGGCGGCTGCCGAAACACCCGCTTTCCTGGCAATGTCCTTTATGGTAACCCTCATTTCCGCCGACTCCTTCTTAATCGTTTAAGTAATTCTACACCCACTTCCTCCGCAGGTCAATGATTTTATGCACCCGAACCGGGAATATTTCAGGGCGGTACATCTGAAAAATCCGGCATATTTCACTGACCTGCCCCCTGTTCAGCCTTTATACCCGATTTCGGCCATTCTCTCGTACACCTCTTCCTCGGTACCGCTGAAGGGACCGGGCGCTTCCATTTTAATGGAGCAGAGCGCCGCAGCGTAATAAACCGATTCTTCCGGACCGGCGGTCAGCCTTTTCGCCATATAGGCCGCGAAAGTCGTATCGCCCCTTCCCGTCCGGCCCGAAAGGTTTTTCGGATTGTAGGGGGCCCTGTAGAGACTCTCGTCCATCACAAGGAGTACTTCGTTATTATGGGTCAGGATGACTTCCCGGGCGCCCTTTTCCGCCAGATAACGGGCGGCGATCTCCCTGTCCTTGACACCCGTCAGGATTTCCGCTTCCGCCGCATCCGCCTTGAAGTAGGTGATATAGGGCATGTAACGGTCGATATTGTCCCAGTTTCTGAAAAGGAGTTCCCCCTCTTCGCTGCAGCGCAGAAGCCCCTGGGCATCAATTCCCACCTGACCCTTATCGGCCAGAAAGGGGATGAATTCGTCGGGGATCTCCCCCCGGAAAAGTCCCGCCAGATGATAAATCCGGCTGTCCGATTCGGGAAAACGGTCTACCCGGAAAGGATCGGCCTGGGACAGCAGGGTCACCTCGCGCCTTTCCCTGTCCTCGGAAAGATAGCGGTTTTCAATACTCGTGGTATCCCGGGAATCCACCCGTGTCACCCGGACGTTCTGCTTCCTCATAATATCCAGGGAGGAATCGTCCTCTTCCCGGCAGGCCGTGATGACATGGACATCGACCCCGGTCAGGGCGGCGGCTATGGACGAATAGATTACCGGACCACCGGTGAACTTCTGCACTTCCTCTCCATAGATCATAATATCCTTCGAGATATGACCGATCATAGTAATATCAAACATCTTTTTCCTCCATCAGGGAGTTGAGGACGATCCCCACTCCGTCTTTATTATTCTCGGGGGCGACCAGATCGGCGGCTTCGCGGACTTCCTTCCTGCCGTTGGACATGGCCACTCCCATTCCTGCCATTTGTATCATCTCCAGATCGTTGAGATTGTCGCCGAAACAGATAACCTCATCCAGAGAGAGTCCCAGATGGGAAGCCAGATCCTTCAAGGCCTTTCCCTTATTTGTCCCCTCGGGCAGTATTTCCAGGTAGGTATTTTCCGACTGCACCAGATTGGCGCGACAGTCGGTCCCTTCCCTGAAAAGCTTCCGGAACTTATCAAAATACCGGTTATCCCCGATCATGAGGATTTTGGTAATCTGCTTGTCAATGATTCGCTGCAGATCCGGCACCACGGCGCAGGTGAAACCGTCTCCCTTCTCGTAGGCTTTCACCGCATCGGTTCGGCGGAGTATATAGGCCTCGCCGCGGGAGTAGAAAATAAAATCAAAGGGAAAGCCGGGAATAAGGGAAGCCGCCCGGCGCACCTCCGCGGGGGTGAGGCAGAGGTCCTTTATGACCTCCCCCGTATGGGGGTTGTAGATTCGGGCGCCGTTATAGAGAATGACCGGGACCCTGATAGCAAGATCACGGCAATAGGAGGCTACCGATTTTTCTATCCGGCCGGTGGCGAGGGAGAGTTCTCCCCCCTCCCTTCTGAAGCGCTCAATGGCTTCCCTGTTCACCGGAGAAACGACTTTGCTGTCGTTGACGAGAGTTCCGTCGATATCGCAGACCACGAGCTTGTAGGGAGTTTTCACTTACCCTCCTCGCCGTTCTCTTCCAGAAGACGGATGCTTTCCAGATTCAGAAGGAGACTGACTTCATCGTCCACCCGGTAAATTTTCGATTCCTGGGGACAGTAGGATTCCACACGCACGCTCCTTCCCCTGACCTCGACTTCGTACTCGACGAAATTCCCGAAGAATACCGCTTTTCGCACTTTCCCTTCCAGTTTTTCCGCCCCGCGGTCCGCCAGGCGTACGGCTTCGGGGCGTATCACAGCCGTGCCCCTGCCCGTCCGTTTCCCGAAAGCCTTCCCGGGACGGCTCAGGCCGTATTTTTCCCCCAGGATTTCCACCGTCGCCTCATCCCCCGTAAAGGAAAGGACCTCCGCGGGGAGAAAATTGGACTTGCCGATAAAATCGGCCACGAAGAGAGAGTTCGGCTCATTGTAGAGCTCCGCCGGGCTTCCGACCTGCCGGATTTTCCCGTCCTTCATCAGGACGACCTTATCGGATATCGCCATGGCCTCCGACTGATCGTGGGTTACATAAAGACTGGTAATACCCAGCCTCTTCTGGAGGGCCCGCAGTTCGTCTCTCATATACTCCCTCAGTTTCGCGTCCAGATTGGAGAGGGGCTCATCAAAAAGCAGCACCTTCGGCTCAATAACCACCGCCCGGGCCAGGGCAACCCGCTGCTGCTGGCCCCCGGAGATCTTTGAGGGAAGCCGGTTCTCCAGCCCCCGGATCTGCATCAGGTCGATGATCTGATTGGCCCGTCTCTCCACCTCCTCCGCGGGAAGCTTCTGGAGCTTCAGGCCGTAGCAGATATTCTTGTACACCGTCATATGGGGAAAGAGGGCATAGCTCTGAAACATCATGGCCATATCCCTTTTGTTCGGGGGAACCGATTCAATGGAACTGTCCCCCAGAAAGAGCGAACCGGATGTGATGCTCTCAAAGCCGGCCACCATTCGGAGCGTGGTGGTTTTGCCGCATCCCGACGGCCCCAGAAGAGTGGTCAGCTCCCCCGCATTGATATCCAGATTAATCCCGTCCACGGCGGTGAACTCCCCCTTGCCGTCGAGGCTGGGGAATTTCTTGGTCAGATCGACCAGCTTCAGACCGCGGCTTTTCGCTTTGATTTCTTCTTCTATTTTATTTTTCATGAGACTTTCTTCCTTTCCTTTCCGGCTTTTCCGGATTAATTCTTTCCACCAGAATATTGAGCATGTAAATGGCTGTGATGATGACGGCGATCATAATGACGATATAGGCGGCCGCGTCGCTGTACTGACTGACTTCAAAGAGGGAGAAGATTCTCGTGGTGACCACATTCCACCTTGCCGAGACCAGGAAAATGATGGCGCTTACCGCCGTCATGGCCCGGACAAAGGAGTAGACCAGACCGGAGAAGAAAGCTCCTTTAATGAGCGGCAGGGTCACATGGAAAAAGGTTTGGAAGCTGTTGGCCCCCATATTGACAGAGGCTTCCTCTATGGAGGGGTCAATCTGCATCAGAGCCGATGAGGCGCCTTCGATACCAACCGGCAGATTTCTGAAAACGAAAACACAGATCAGTATCAGCGCCGTTCCGGTCAGGAGGAAAGGCCTGTCGTTAAAGGCCAGAATAAAACTGATTCCCACGACCGTACCGGGCAGGGCAAATGTCAGGAGGGAGGCGAGGCTCATATACTTTTTGCCGATGAAACTCTTCCTCACGGTAAGAAAGGCGATGGCCATGCCCGTCAGGCCCGTGAGGGGCGTGGCGATAACGGCCAGCAGAACGGCATTCTTCAGGGGCTTGAACCCGATGGAAAAGACGTATCGGAAATGATCCAGAGTGGGAGCGTAATTTATTCCCCAGACCTTGACGAAGGCTCCTACGATGACGGTGCCGTAGAAAAGGACGATTATCCCGCTGAAAAGAAGACAGAAGGTAATGAGGGGAATGACAATATGCCTCTCGCTCAGGCGAACCCTGTGCTGGGAAGGCTTACCGGTGACGGTGACGAACCCCTTGCCGCTTACCCAGTATTTCTGCAGAAGAAAGGCGATAAGGCTGGGAAGGAGAAGCATAATGGAAAGTATGGCGCCGGTCCGTAAATCGTACATGCCCGTTATGACCCGGTAGGCTTCCACTCCCAGGGTGGGAAAGCCCCCCCCGATAACGGCGGGATTGCTGAAATCCTGCAGGGATTGGATGAATACGAGAAGGAGGGCGCTGAATATTCCCGGCAGGGAGAGGGGAAAAGTCACGGTCCAGAAGATCTTCCAGCGGGAGGCGCCCAGATTGAGGGCGGCGTCCTCCACGGAAGAGTCGATCGCCTGAAGGATTCCCGAAAGGGTAAGATAGGCCACGGGAAAAAAGGAGAGTGACTGCACAAGAATCAGACTGTGCATGCCGTAGACGTTGAAATCGGTTATCCCCAGGAGATTGTTGGTAATGATCCCCTTTCTTCCGAAGAGGAAAATGATCGACAGGGAGAGGACAAAGGGGGGTGAGATAACGGGAAGAGTCGCCATCGTCTTCAGGAATCCCCGGAACGGGGCGGCGGTTCTGGTTATGGTAAAGGCGAATAGATAGCCGACCACAGTGGCGATCACGGCGGATATAGCGCCCAGTTTTATGCTGTTGAAAAATGTCGTTCGGTAGGATCTGTTCATAAGAACGTCCCCGATCGTTTCAAAGGTGATACTCCCGTTTTCAGAGGTAATACTGTAGCGGAGTATCATAAAAAGCGGATACATGACGAAAAGAGTCAGCAAAGCTATCAGTATTATAATGAATATCAGAAGAACCGGCTCTTTTCTGAGCATTTTCAGTTTCCAAAATAGATCTTTCAGTGAGTTTCTCATATATGTCTCTGTGTATTGACGAACCTTCCCTTCCCCCGTTCCGCCAGGGAAACGGAGAGAGAGAAGGAAAAGGGGCACTTATTTCAGATTGTCCGCGCTGGCGACTACCTGGGTAAATTCTTCGATGAGCCGCTTGCGGTTCTCTCCGGCCCATATGAAATCATAATCAATGATGGGAAGATCCTTGATGTTGACAGCCCCGTCAGGAACGATGGCGTTTACATTGACAGGAAGACGGAAGGAGCCGTTCTGTGAATAGATATCCTGTCCTTTCTTGCTCAGAACCCAGTCGATGAAGGCATGGGCGTTCTCCTGCTCCTCGGCGGGTCCGTCCTTGATAAGGGCGATGGCTCCGATCTCATAGCCCGTTCCCTCTTCGGGGAAGGAGATCTCAACGGGATAGCCCTGCACGGCGGGCTTGAGGCAGTCATGGGAAAAGGAGAGCCCCACCGCCGCTTCGCCGAGGCCGACGTTCTTCGGGGGAGCCGATCCGGATTTGGTATACTGCCTGATGTTGCTGTTGAGCTTGCCGAGATACTCCATGGCCTCTTCTTCGCCCAGCATCTGAACAAGGGTCGCCAGGATCGTATAGGCCGTGCCGGAGGAACCGGGATGGGCCATGGAAATCTGATCCTTATAGACCGGATCGAGCAGATCATTCCAGGAAGAAGGATAGGCCAGTCCCCTGTCGGCGAACCATCCCTTATCCACGGCGAAAGCCAGAGCTCCCACATACACAGGGGACCACATCCCGGCGGGATCGCGGTAGCTTTCGGGGATATTCTTCAATTCGGGCGAACTGTAGGGTTCCAGAAGACCGTTTCCCGCAGCGGCGATAAAGGTATCGCAGTTGCCGCCGTACCAGACGCTGGCCTGGGGATTATTCTTCTCGACCTGTACTTTTGACAGAATCTCTCCGGCGGAGAGGCGGACAAAATCCACGGAAATGCCCGTATCTTCCTTGAAGGCCTCCACATAGGAAGGGATCTCCGTCTCGGGCAGGGCACAATAGATGGTAAGCCGCTTCGAACCGCTCCCGTCCTGGTCTCCCGAGGCGGCCAGGGTGCAGGGGATACCGGCCAGCATAATGCAAAAAGCGATGAATCCGACATGAAGGGATCTGAATCTTGTTTTCATAAAAACTCCTCTAATTTTTTTCACTTCCTGAGCACACGTGTGCGTTAAAGTTATAATAAAGCCACAATGTCAGATTGTAAAGTTTTTTTTGAAAATCCTTCCCTGTCCGCCTTAGAAACAGGAGGCCTTCAGATTCTGGCCGATCCCTTTGAACACATAGGTGAGCGGTTTCTGTCTTTCCCGGCCGATCTTCAGATTTTTTTTCAGTGCCGCAATATACTGATCTCCCCTGCTCAGATAAAAGGCCATGGCCTTTGAGTAATTCTTACCGAGGAATCCGTCGAGGAACAGATTGCCTATCATTTTCTTTCTCTCAAGGACAGACTGGAACCTCAGGAATATCAGCCTCTCCTCGGGAGTCATCTGCTTCACCATTGCCTTGAGCACCGTCCGGGCATGGGGCTGGTAATACCAGAAATAGAGAAGATCCAGGGCATCATAAATGGAAGAGTTCAGCAGCTCCGGATCTTCGATCTTAATGGTCTTTGCGACTTTCTTGGGGTTCTTCAGAAGATGGAGAACGCTGTCTTCGGGCAGAAGCAGCTCCATTCTGATAAAGGACCGGTACATCTGCCTGATCTTCCGCTGATAATCCCTTCGCCTCAGGCGGATATTACGGTTCCTGTCCGCCGTTCCCTCTATGACACCGGCGACACAGTCGGAAGCGGCCTTTGAAATGACGGCGGCCCATTTCTGGAGTATCATCTCAACGCCGGCAATACCCAGGGAGCCCAGCAATCCTCCCAGAAGGGCGTTGAAGGCAATAGCAAGGGGAATGGAGAGAATGGAACGGAAAAAATTACCGGCGATCGCCCCCGTGGGGAGTCCCCTCAGAAAATTGTGACTGGAAATATAAATTCCGTTCACCAGTGCCATGATTCCGTAAAGGGCCAGCACATTGGTGGAGGTGTTGATTCCGAATCCCCTGTCCAGGAGGAGGGATTTAACGAGAAAATCCAGAAGGGGAACGGAGAACCCCGTATAAAGCAGGGAGTCGGCGACGCGGCTCCAGTTCACATAGCTGTTCCAGGAAAGGAGGGGCGAACGGCGCAGGCTGTCCCCTCCCAGAACGGACTGCAGTATGTTCCTCAGCCCCGTTATGCCGAACCAGATGGGCGCTCCCAGATAGGCCAGAACCCACCACTGCTTGGTCAGGGAAAAGGTCAGGAATGCCGGGATGAAGCCTATGGCCACCTTGATGACATTCTTCATATTACTGTTAAGATATTTCCATTTATAGGAGAGACTTGATCGGTTCTCCCGAGCGTTCTCCCGCTCGGGAGCGGACTCTGAGGCCTGGGGTTTCCATCCCAGGGCGATGACATTATTGGCACCATCCCTGTCGGAGGAATAACTCTCGGCCAGCCACTCTCTGTTTTCGGTGAAACGGTTGACCATCAGAGGATTATCCTCTGAGTTTGAATAACGCTTAGTCTTCGCGGGAAAATATGTCCGCCTTACTCTCACGGGGAGGTAGATGGGCAGCAGCCGCTGCTCGTCCCTTTTTCTGACCTCCCTCTGGGTTTTTCTGGGCAGAGTGTCGATCACGGCAAGGCCCATTCCGTACAGCTGGCTCGACCTTCCCGTAGAGTCACTGCCCCACCGGTCGGCGATGGGATGATTCTCATAATAACGGAGAAGGCCCGGCAGGTCATTGAGTATATGATTCAGATTCTCCACGCGCTGCTCGGTATCCTCCTCATCCGACTCTTCCGCCTCTTCAATCAATGAGAGGATGGCCCTCTTCAGGGCAATGGTATTCCCCCTGTTGAGGGGATGCTGAAAGGACCGTATCCGGGGAATTTCATGATCCAGACCCTGGGCCCAGTCCTTATGGTTATAGATTTCCAGAGCTGATATGCTCCCTTTGCTCCGGTAGATAAGCTCAAGCACATCTTCTGCATTAAGTCCCGTCAGATTGAGAGTTAATCGGTAGCCCGGATGTATGGAATCCAGCCTGTCAATCAGCTCTTCGAGGGGGGGATTTTTCTCCCCTTTCTTCTCCTTTTCCTGCTGTCCTCCGTCAAATTCCCGGAAATACTCCTCAAATATTTGTTCGGAGATACAGTTTTCCAATAGATCGATCTGATCTTCCAGAGCTTCTCTTTCGGGACCGGAGGCCCCTTCCGCCGCCTTACGGCAGATATCCAGCCTCTTTTTGAAGAGAGGCTGGGCCCTGGTATAGATGTACTCGGAAAGATGGAGCATGGAAGCCTGACCGGTACCCACGAAACTCCTGAAATCCTTCGATTCCAGTTCCGGAAGATCCACGGCGTAGACCTTATTGAAGTTGAACCGCATCACCCGGTTGAACACTTTGAGGGCGGCAAAGACTTTCTTCTCCCTTTTACGGCTGAATTTAGCCCCCTCCTCCATAAAGGAGACAACTTCCGGTCTTTCCAGAAAACGCATGAAGCCGTCCGCATCGGAGAACCCCCGCGGGGTCCAGATCAGGGAAACGGCCCTTCCCCGCAGATCGGCTTTAAATTCCACCCCTATGCGCAGTTCGATTTCCATGTATGAAGCCGCTGTCAGCAGTTCCTTGGCCGCTTCGGCGGGTATATAATTGTAATAGACAACGGTAAGAGAGCGGATGCCCTTAATCCAGGCATCCATAATAAGATGGGAGGGTGTCTTCCGCCCCTTGGTATGGGCATCGTGGACATGGTGATCAAAGGTCAGCTGATTCCACTCTTCCGGCATTTCCAGGAGATGATAGGCTTTGAGAAATTTGCGGACAACCGCCGGCTTTCCCGTTAAAATGTTATGAAAATCATAGGCCAGTTCAAGGCGGCGCCGTTCATCCCCTTCTTCTCTGAGAAGATCTTTCATTACGGAAAGAAGGGCCCGCGCCGTATTCTTGCTCATCGATCCCTGGGAGCTGAAAATGACCTCATCCCTGAGTGAGTGCAGCGCCTTAAGCCTATCGTCAGAGGAACCCTCTTCGAGGGTATCCAGAAGATTCCTCATGAGATTCGCCACCCGTATACCCTTGGAATCACCCAGTTCCTTGATCCCGCTCGGATGCATATGGTAATTAAAAAGGGGCTGCGGCTTTTTTTGCCGCCCCTGGTTTGCTCTTCTGTCGGGGAGATGCTCAAGTAATCTCCGGTCCCGTTCATTAAATAAAAAATCCCGCACTTTATTATCCTCAAGTCAAAAATTCGTCTAGGGAATACACTTCCCCCTATTGCTTATGCCCGAAGCCGGGGCACAAAATATTATACACCCAAAAAGGCACACGTGTGCTTTCTTTTTCTATTTTTCTTCCCCCGGGACATAAAAGAAGACCTCCGGCGGATCGTTTTTTCATCCGCCGGAGGTTGATAATTAAGACCAGGTCCCGCCCTTAATAGTCGGCTTTCAGTGTTTCGATGTTTTCTTCCAGGGTCGTCTCAAGGCCGAAACCCAGATCCTCCACCTTCCTGCCGTAATAGGCTTTCACATCGGACCAGTTATAGTAGTGTCCCGATACGGGCTTTATGGTTTCGGCAAAAGAAGTCTCCTTCTCATTAAGCAATACCTTCACCAGAGGTTTCTTTCCGTCGGCGGTATAGACGATCCACTCCAGATTCGCGGCCATGGGCCCGTAGTAAGCCACATCCCAATACTCTATGGCTTCAGCAATATCATCGCTGGGCACGGCGGAATCCTCGATCTCAAGAAAACCGACCAGGGGTACCACCGTCTCGGCATGGGCGAAACTGAAAACACCCGTGTAGTCCGTCTCTCCCGCCAGATAGGCATCCACCTCGTTTATCATCCTTTTCGCCAGGGGCGCCATGATCTCCAGGGAGATGGGCTCTTCATTCACCCTGCCCGGTCCTTTCGTGTAAAAGGATTTGGCATTCTGAACTTTCTCGAACAGCACAAGCTCTTCCTCTTTGAAATAGCCGCTCATATCAACATCGGAAAAACCGTCGTCCTCAAGGGCGGGCAGAATGATGTACATTTCCCAGAGAGCATTGGTGGCCGTTGCCAGGCTGTTGATAATAACATCGTCATCCTCGCTGTAAAATTCGAATTCCCCCTTATCAAGCCGATCGACAAATTCCGGGGTGAAGAACTGGGAAATAACCCGCTTGTTGATGGCCCTTGCCTCATCGGTTTCGGTAAAGGAGATAATGTCCTCATACCAGTCGCCGTTTTCCTTATAGTCATCATACTTTCCGGCGATATCAAGGGATCTCAGATAGGGGTCTTTTTTCTTTTCATTCTGTACGACACTTATTTCCCCACTATATCCCGTCGTCCTTAGTCCGGTCAGGAAACTGTCCCTGGACTCGCAGGTTCTCTCCTTATAGGTGGCGTCGGCAAATAGGGGCCTGCCCTCATCAAAAAGATCCTTATAGAGGACTCCGGTTCTCTGTCCTATCATATAGAGCTCGTTCTTTCCGAGAAGCGTCAATAAGCCGTATTTGCCCTTTTCATAGGCTGCGATTCTCTCTATATCCTTCTTTACAGTATATCCCGCCTCGGATAGAGCCCCTTCGGACTCGGCCAGAGCTATCATATCCAGCCAGGATTTGTCATATTTGAAGCCGGACAGATTTCTTGACCCGTGACGGTTCAGCCAATAGATAAACTCCGCCTCATACCCTTCCGGCGGCTGTGTATACACGGCTCCCACCGGCTCCGGATAGGGAACCTTCGAGCCCAGATAGAGAGAACCGGTACTTTCTGCCTTCTCCACGGCAACCGCACCGCCATCCGTCCTGCCGGAAGGAAAAAGGGTGAAGGATAAAGCAAAGACACATAAAAACAATAAGACTTTTCTCATAAAAAACTCCCTTTGAACATAGTTCAAAAAAGGCGGTAAATCATGCTGCCGCAGACATATCCGATTCTCATTAGACATACGTATGTTTACTTTTAAAGACCGGACAAACCGAGATTAGCCGTCCGGATGACATGGGATTTTTCTCCCTGCAAGATATTTCCTATTTTTTTATAGGCAAATTAGATAGATAAACCCTACCCTTAGGTTATGATATTGTATTTCTACCATATCGCTCCTTCTTTATACAGATTTGTAAAAAATGGCTCAAACTTCCTTAAACGTTTAAGTAATTATAATATCAAAACGGCAAACTGTCAAGGAAAAATAATGAAGCTCTCCGATAGGGTACGGGAATGTTTCCCCGGAATGGGAGAAACTGGTTTATGATCAGGAAAGGGGATGAAAACCGTCCGATCACCACAGATCAGGTCATCGATACGGTTTTCCTTCGGTTCCCCTCTTCTGCCTAAGACGTCCCAAGAAGCTGACTTCTCAGGGACACTAGTTCTTTCACATGCATGGTGGTTATGGAATGAACGCCGGCCCTTATATATTTCTCAAAGTCATCCCCGGGACCGACAGTCCAGACGGCTATGGGAAGGAAGCGCTGATCCGCATGGACCTGCAGTTCCTTTCTGTAGAGATTATGACGGATATTAATGCCGCAGCAGCCGGCGGAAACGGCCGTGTCACAAATGCCCTTCACCTTCCTTTCATAGGAGTAATCGCTCCTCTCCATAAACGCCTCATCGGCATTCAAGAGAACCTGGAATTCGGGATAGTTGGACTTCAAGTAGGACGCTCTGACCTTGCCGCATCCGGAAAAAATCACCCCTTCCGCCAGATCGCGGTTTTTCACCAGTTTCGCCACAGGAACGATACACTCATCATCCTTGATATCCAGATTAAGAAGAATTCCCTTATCCCTGGCGATCTGCAACGCTTCCGCCAGGGGGATGATCTCTCCGTACGAAGAGGAATGGGTAATTTCCTTCCTTTTGAAGAGGCCGGATATCTCATCGTAGCTCAGCTTCTCTATGGGTAGTTTCTCCCCCTCCTTCGTCTCCAGGAAATCGTCATGCCAGAGAATCGGGACTTCATCACCGGTGCCCCTTACATCAACCTCACAGACATCGGCACCCCACTCGGCTCCCTTCAGAAGGGACTCTATGGTATTCTGCGGCGTATCATTACACCCGGTATGGGCGGTTATCAGAAGATTCATTTTACCCTCCTTCCTACTTCAGCCCCATGGAGAAGCCGTCTGTCAGGTGCTTGTAGTAGAAACCCGAGAAGAGCAGAACAGGAAGGGTCGCCAAAAGGCCGATGGCCATCAGCTCTCCCCACAGGGTCTCGTACTCGGTAATGAAACTGACGATTTTCAGGGGCAGGGTCTGCAGGGAGGGAGTTCTGATAAAGAGCAGGGCGAACAGGAACTCATCCCATGCGATGATCACACTGAAGATCGCCGTGGCCACGATGCCCCCCGAAGAGAGGGGAACCACAATATGGGTCAGGATCTTCATCCGGGAAGCCCCGTCTATCTCGGCGGCCTGTTCAAACTCGAGGGGCAGGGATTTCATAAAGCCGAAAAGCATCCAGATACAGTAAGGAAGCGTGTATACCTGATAGACCATGATGAGGCCCCAATGGTTGTTTATCAGCTTCACCTGGGAAAACAGGGTATAAAGGGGGATGGAAAGTACCATGGGGGGAAGGATCTTGACGACCAGAACCCATATGAGGAAGATCACATTCAGCTTAAAGGGGAAATTATGCCTGATGAGGGCATAGGAGGCAAGAAAGGCAAGGACCAGCGAGATGGCCGTGGATGTGAAAGCCACAAATATACTGTTCATCAGGTTCGTCAGAAATCCCCCTTTCAATACGTTGACAAAGTTCTCCAGACTGACGATTTTAGGAAAAAACGTCGGGATGGGAGCGATATTCTCCAGGGGGGTCTTCACGGCTGTTATGAGAATCCAGTAAATGGGAAAAAGGGAGACCGCCAGCACAAGGATCATAAAAATCCAGAAAAAGATGCCCTTCCGGGCCATTACGGAACCAGCCATCAGTTGTCCTCCTTCATTATGCCCCGAATGTAGAACGAAGCGATGATAGCGATAACGATAAGTACATAGAGGGCGGAGGCGCTGGCCCGTCCCAGATTGAAATAGGAGAAACCTTCCCGGTAGATATAGTAGGAAACCGTTTCGGTGGCGTTTCCCGGCCCTCCCTGGGTCAGGGCGTACACCTTACCGAAGATTCGGAAGGTGTCGATGGTGCGCAGCATGATGACCAGAAGGATCTGGCTGCTCAGGATGGGAAGAGTCACGGCCCGCAGATTGAGAAAATATCCCGCCCCGTCGATACTGGACGCCTCGAATATCTCCCTGGGTATGGAATTCAGCCCCGCCTGCATCACAAGGAAGGCGAAAGGGGTCCACTGCCATATATCCACGATGATAATGGAGGAGAGGGCCCGCATCTTGTCGGTAAGCCAACCCACCGGTTCAAGGCCGATAGATTTTAATATATAGTTGAAAAGTCCGATGTCATAGTGATAGAGAACTTTCCAGACGGAACAGACAACCATGGTTGACACCATCATCGGGAAGATGACGGTTATCATGAAGGGCCGTTTTCCCGGGAAATGACCGTAAAACATCAATGCCAGAAAAATTCCCAGGGTTACCTCGAAAATCGTCGCAAAAAAGGCGAAGACGATCGTATTGAGGAAGGCCGTCTGGAAAACCGTATCTTTTCCTATGGAGATAAAGTTCTTTAAGCCGACGAAGCCCCGGTCATCGGAAAGATAGTCATATTTGAAAAAGGAAAGAATGATAGTATTCAGTACCGGATAGATTGTTAGAAACAGGATGACTAACAAAGCGGGCATAAATATCAATGTATAAAAGGTCGTATTTTTCTTTGAGTATATAGTGTTCATAAATACCTGCAATAGTGGGAAATGACCCGGTCCGCTCGGGACCGGGATGGGGAATTACCTATTCAACAATCTCGCCGATCTTGGCGTTTACCTGATCGAGTGCTTCCTGAGCGGTGAGATCACCGATAAGAGCCACCTGGAGATAGGTGCCCAGGGCTTCTTCTATCTCTTTCCATTTATTCGTCCGGGGACGGGGAACGCCGTTCTGAAGACCGTCCAGCTGAGCGGGATACCAGGCGTACTTCTCTATCAGGGAAGGTATTTCGTGAACGCTCTTCCTGGTGGGGGGAATACCCGTGGCGTCGGCCATTTTCGCCTGCATGTCGGCGCTTGTCAGAAACTGGAGAAAATCAAAGGCTGCGTCTTTGTTATGGGACGATTCGGGAATACCGGCCAGCCAAACGCCGATCATGGGAGAGGATTTCTCCACCTGGGCGGGATGCTTGGTGACAACGACCTTGCCCACAACATTGGACACGGCGGGATTATCCAGGTCGCTGATCCAGCCGGGCCAGACTTCGATGGCCATGGCGCCGGTTCCGGCATAGACCGCATCCTTCACCTGGGCCGACTGATACATGGCGACCCCTTCGGGAGCGTACTTGGCCAGGGCCAGGAAAAATTCCAGAGCCGCCAGCGCCTCGGGGCTGTCCATGGCGGGTTTGCCGTCCACCAGCACCTTTCCGCCGAAGGACCAGAAAAGGGGCAGGAAACCGGTTACGATGGGGTTTCCCTTGGCGCCTCTGAAGAGAACGGGGAAGACATCCGGTTCATTGGCATCAAAGGTCTTTGCCGCCGCCATAACCTTATCCCAGGTATCGGGGACGTCCAGGCCGTATTTCTCGATAAGGTCCTTTCTGTAGGCGAACAGCTCCACATTTCCCACCAGGGGAAGGGAGTAGAGAGTTCCCTGGTCACCGTAGGGATACCGCCCCAGTTTGGTGAGTGAGGGAATGAAATCGGGATCCAGGGTGAGGCCCTTTGCGTCATACATGGCGCCCAGATCGGCCAGCCATCCGGCTTTCTGTATCTGAGTGGCGTTGGGGTCATCTATGAGAATCACATCATAGGTTCCCACGCCCCCTTTCATGTCGATGACGGATTTTTCAAACAGACTGGAGCCGGAAAGCTTCAAGATCTCAAAGCTGATGTCGCTGTGCAGGGCGGCATATTCATCGCAGGCCATCTGCATCGCATCACCATAGGCGCCGTCTCGGCCGGCAATAGTCAGGGTAACCGGTCCTCCCTCATCCTGTCCGCCCGAGGCGAATACAGCCTGCGGGACAACAAAAAGAAGTGCCGTTAACAGAACAATGATTTTTTTCTTCATAAAATCCTCCATTTACAGAAAAAATTATAGAAAGAGTCTCGCAAATTGACAATGATTTTTTCCCCGCCGCTTATTTAGCGAAAAAAGATTAATAGCGAAATACACGTAATAAGTGTATAATGCTTGTTAAGTTTATTTTGTGAGTGTCTATGGAAACGAATAACCCGGGAAAACGCCGTCTAAAGCAGCAGGATCTGGTCTCCAGTATTTTCCGGCTCTTCGCCGATGAATATGAGAACAGTGATGCCGAATCCATCTGGGACATTAACCTTCCCATCGAACGGATAAAAGAGTACCTTAAAGAGAAGCATGATACGTCCTACCGCAGCAACCTGTGGATATACACCCAGCTGAAGCGCTATGAGGAAGAGGCGGGCATCAGGCTTTTCACCAAAGAGCAGAGCGGGCGGAACAACCAGATGTTCAACCTGCGCATCTACGACAGAATGCTCTCCTTCGCCCAGAAACAGCATCTCTATGTGACAAGGAAGATAAAGGTTGCCAACGGGGTTTTCGATAAAATCATCAACAGGCTGAACGAGCAGCCCGATTCCCGGCCGGTGACCCTCATGCTCGGAGCGGGCAGCACCATCTTCCATCTGGCGGAAATCATAGCGGAATATTCACAGCAGAGCCGCCATGAATGGCATATATACACCCACAATATAGGGGTCATCCACCGGCTTCTGGCGCCCGATGTCAACTCGTCCAGGGTAAAGCTGTCCATTCCCGGAGGAAATATCGATCCCGCCACCTACTGCATCGTCTCGGAGGATGTCAGCTTTTACGAAAACGTCCCCTTTGATTTTATCGTCCAGGGGACCAGCAGTGTGGTGGACGGGGAACTCTATATCGAGTCGGTGGAGGAATCGGCCATGAAAGAGGCCATTCTTCACAACTGCACGGGAGAAAAGATTCTTGTCCTGACAAAGCACGAATTCAGCAACCCCCTGGCGGGCAGAAAGTCCTACGGGAAAATATCCGACTACGATTTTCTGGTCATCCCCCGCATTCAGAAGGATTCGGCCCACAAGAAGGATTACGAGAAGGAATTCGACCGGTACAGGGACCTCTTCCAGGCCTATATCGTCAACTGGAATTACGAGATACTCTCTTCCTGATTCAGACTATCATCCGGCGATGAGTATAAGCAGTACCACCCCCATGGTAATGCTTAAAAGCTCCAGAAGACCAATGCATAAACCTGCATCCTTGACCTTCACCGGTCTGTTGAATGTGACCTTGCTGTGATGGGCATGTTCTGTGGGAAACGGTAATATCCTGTTCATAAGTCTCTCCTATGGGACTATTTCACCACGGAAGGGACTTTTTTCCCATATGCTGTTTGGTACAATTTCCCCGAACTCCCCTACCGGTCTATTTCGTATTCAGTTTGATAAGGGTGACTTCGTCTTTCCGGGCTTCCTTGGATTGCCTTTCGAACATGGTGTCGATGAAGCTCACCATCTCCTCGAGGGATTGATCCATAAGGACATTGATGTTGATGAATTCCAGGAGCTGTTCAAAGGAGTATTCGTTATTCATCTGTCTTTCCATAAAGATTCCGTTTGTAGAGATGATTACCTGCTCGCCCTTCTCCAGAGTCATTTCCTCGTCCTCCCACCGGCTTTCCCCGTTGACTCCCAGGGGAAGGGATTTTTCCCCGTGGAGATAAACATGCTGATGGCTGAGACGCAGCAGGGGCGGCTGGCCGGCCTGGGCGAAACGGAGAGAGCGGTCCTCATGGTTATAGAACAGAACGGTAAAGGAGACAAAGGAGCCTTCGGGAAGGAAACCCGGCTTTGAGAGATGCCGGTTCAGGGAATCGAGGATTCGGGAGGGTGAGGTAAAACTTTCCATACGGGGGAGCAGCTCCCCATGGATCAGTCCTTTCAGGAAAAGGGAGATAAACGCCGAAGTCAGTCCCATCCCGGCCACATCTCCCAGGAGCAGAAGAAGGCTGTGATCATCGGGTCTCAGAATATCCCAGTAATCACCGCCGAAGGGATAATCCGGCCCGTCGCTATGAAAAAGCTCCAGCCTGCATCCGGGAACCTGAGGAAGGTCGGGATGCCTGAAAAGCTTCTGATAACTCAGGGCGCTTTCCCTTTCCGCCTCCAGAAGCTTCCGGGTTTTGCGGCTCTCCACCCGGTGGTGGTAGAGCTCCAGTCCCCTTTCCAGATGAATCAGCAGATTCTGTTTCTCCCAGGGCTTATCTATGCAACCGAAAAGATTATGTCTAAGGAAATCGGGGATATCCGAAGAAGAGACAAAACCGGATAATACGATGGTAACAATGTCGGGATGGAGGGTATTCACATGCTCCAGCAGCTCGTTTCCCCTCATTTCCGGCATCTTCAGATCGGTGATGACAAGAGAGACATCTTCCCTTTTGAGGATCTCCAGAGCCTCCGAAGCCCTTGAGGCTTTCATCAGTCTGTGGTTGCCCCTGATAACCCATTCGTGCAGCTGCCTGGCAAGAGCCGAGATGACTTCCGGCTCGTCGTCTACGAGAAGAATGATATCTCCCTTCCCCTTTGTCATGAATCCTCCCCGGTCAGAGGGAAGTGCAGCTGAAAGCAACTGCCTTCTCCCCGGATGTCTTTGATATTAATGCTGCCGTTATGAGCCTCCATGACTCCGTGAGCGACAGCCAGTCCCAGTCCAATTCCCTGATCCACCTCTTTGGTAGAATAGAAGGGCTCGAAAATTCTTTCCCGGTGTTCCCTGGGTATGCCGGCACCGGTATCTTCGATTTCGATTATGACTTCCGAACGCTTCTTATCCAGGAATCCCCTTATCGTCAGGAGCCCCCTGTCCTTAATAGCATCGGCAGCATTCAGAAACAGATTGACGAAGACCTGCTGCAGTTTATGCTCCGTCCCTTCGATCGGGGGCAGAGATTCAATCTCCCTTATCACCTCGATACGGTTATTCAGTTTGTTCCCGACAATATGGAGGGCATCTTCAATGATATCCGGTAGATTCAGCGGCTTCTTTGTATCATGGCTCTCCCGGGCGAAAGACTGGAGTCCCTTGACGATTTTGTTAATCCGCCTGGCCCCTTTCTGGGAGTCTTCCAGAAGACTTCCGATATCCCCCCGGATAAAGTCAAAATCCTCCTCCTCCTTCTTCTTCTCCAGAAGGCCCAGAAGTTCTTCTCTCTTTTGCCCGTTCTTTTCGGAAATTATCCTTTCAGAAAGTTCCAGAAGAGATTGATAGACATGAAAATACTCTGATAGAGTCTGGGTATTGCTCAACAGGAATCCAGTGGGGTTGTTGATCTCATGGGCGACACCGGCGGCCAGCTCTCCGAGGGAAGCCATTCTTTCCTGGCGTATCATCCGTGTCTGGGCCCTGCTTAATTGCCCCAATGACTCTTCCAGCTCATGGGTCCTCTCTTCCACCTTTCTTTCCAGTAGATTGGAATATTCCCTCAGCTGCCGGTCTTTCAGTTCGGCGAAATAGGCATTGCCGATAATGCCGCAGATGGTCCTGAGCAGCTCCAGCTCCCTCTGCTTCCATTGGCGGATCCGGATATTCTCATCGAATCCGATAAACCCTTTTATAAAGCGCTCCATAATAAGAGGATACACCAGGAGGGACTTGATCTCCTGAGGTTCCAGTATCGCCCTCAGGTCCTCCGGCAGCGTAGAGATATTCTCCGAGAAGACCCGCCCTTCCCTTTCCATCAGCCTCCGCCAGGAGGGAATGGCACCGTAGGGTATGAACTGCAGTTCATCAATCTGGGGACCGATTCCCCGGTTGCACCATTCATAGGTATTGCTGGTGGTCAATCCATCGGGGGCATCCAGAAATATATAAACCCGGCTGACATCGAGATGATTCCCGATCAGGGAAAGCACCGAGTTGATTCTCCCGTCAAAATCGGTCTGCCTGTTGATAAGATTCAGGGCTATCTCAGACAGGATTTCAAGGTCTCTCATTCTTCCCCTCCCGAATGTTCCCTGCAGACGGGAAAGGATAATCGGAAAAGAGAGCCCTTCTCCTTTTCCGATTCCACCTCTATTTTCCCGTCATGGCTGTTGATAATATCCAGGGAGATGGATAAGCCCAGGCCGGTTCCCGCTTCCTTCGTCGTAAAGAAGGGTTCAAAAATCTTCCTCTGAGTATCCCCGTCCATACCGCAGCCGTTGTCGGCGATCTCCAGAAAAACCTCTTCGTTTCTTTCGTAACTCACCAGGGAAATCCGCCCCTTTTCCCTGTCCACGGCATCGGTCGCATTAATAAGAAGATTGACGATGACCTGCTCTATCTGATTTTTATTCCCCCGGATGGGGGGGAGGAAACCGGGCTTTGTCTCGATTGAGCCGATGTATTTCAACCGGTTGCCGACAAGCTGAAGGGCATCCTCCATAACATCGTTCAGGTCGACTTCCTCCTTTCTCTCCTCATCCTTCCGCGCATAGGTTTTAAGCCCTTTGACGATCTGGGCTATCTTCTCTATTCCCTGGCGGTAATCCCTTATCAGGGACTGCAGATCGTTCCGGATGAAATCGAAATCCACTTCCCTCTCCATCTCCTCAATCCGGCGGAGGATCTCTCTCCTCTGCTCCTCCCCGTCAGAAGGGACTGTCAGAGAGAGCCTGTAGAGATTAATCAGCCTGTCATAGGAGGATATGTAATCGGCCAGGGTCTGGGAATTCCCGTATAAATAGCCGGCGGGATTGTTGATTTCATGGGCGATACCCGCGGCCAGCTGTCCCAGAGAAGCCAGACGCTCCTGTTGTATGATCTGCTTCTGAGCCCTGGACAGCTCAGAGAGAGACCGTTCCAGCTCTTCGGTTCTCCGGGCGACCTGTTCCTCCAGGGAGCGCTGCCGGCTTTTCAGAGTTTCCGTCATCCGGTTGAAAATCTCACCCATGAGTTGAAACTCCCGGGGCTTGTGAATGGACAGTTTGACGGATAAATCGCCCCGGGCCACTCTTGCTGCCGCCCGGGACAGTTCCTTAAGGGGCTTCCTGAACCAGGAATACACCACGGAAGTGATCAATACGGAATATATGATAAAGGATGAGGACAAAAGCCCCAGAAGAAACAGCTTCCGCTGAAAAGTCACGCCGCTGCCCTTGAGGAGATTCTGAAGGAGAAGAGCCGAAAAAAACAGGATAACCAGCGCGGAAAGACATAATAACAGAATCATCCGGCGGCTCAGTTTATCGTTCATTCCTCTTCTCATGTACAACCCTTCCCTTCTCTGTTAATCTTAATGAACGGTTAACGTATTTTCCAGAATTTTCTTTCCCATGGTAATTTTGTTTCCCATCCTCCCCCAATTTATAATTCAAAATATACATTCCGGGAGGATTGTGATGAAAAAGGATTCGACTCTTCCTTCGGCCGCCCTGTGTTCTCAGCCGGCCGATTTCTCGTAAAATTCACCGTAACAGACCGGTTCATTCGATTCCATGAGGGCCATTGCCTTGCGGGGGTGCTGATTCAGGATTCCCGAAACGGCATAGGGGATCCGGTATCCCCACTTGAGCCGGTTCATCAGGGGTTCGATTTCCCTCTGGATGACATTAAAAACGGGTATCAGATTGCCCGAGGAGGACCCGATTTTGGAAAGGAGCAGTTCCAGAGGCGTATTGCCTGCCCCCCGCCCCATTCCGAAATAGGAGCCGTCGATATATTCGGCGCCCGCTTCGACGGCGGCAAGACTGTTTGCCAGGGCCATCTGCGTGTTGTTATGTCCGTGGAATCCCAGTTTTTTTTCGGGACAGAACGCTCTGTACTCCTCCAGACGGCTCTGGATATCCCGGGGAAGAAAGGAACCGAAGGTGTCGGAAAGGTATATCCCCGACGCGCTGGAACGGTTCACCTTTTCCAGACACGCCCTCACCTCTTCGGGAGTGCCGGTGGAAACAGCCATGATGTTGATGAATGTCTCATATCCGAGATCCACCAGATAATCGGATAACTCCAGGGCCTCATCGATCTGATGGACATAACAGGCCAGACGGAAGATATCGATGAAGGAATCCCTGCGGGGGATAAAGTCCTCCTTATAGACTCTCCCTATATCACCCATGACGGCGATTTTCATATTTCCCTTTCCCCGGACGGCGACTTTCCGGATCAGCTCCTCGGGGCAGAACTTCCAGGGTCCGTGCTCTTCGGGATTGAAAACTTTCGGACTGACCCGGTAGCCCATCTCCATGACTGATATCCCGGCGGCCTTATTGGCTTCAAATAAGCCGGTGACCGTCTCCAGAGAGAATTCCCAGTTGTTCATCAATCCCCCGTCCCGCACGGTGCAATCGATCAGTTTCGGTTCCATAGTACTCATATCTCAACTCCTTGAATCGGCTGAAGGCAAAAAAAAGGACCCGGGATTTTGTTGATCCCGGGTCCTGTAATTACCGTCTGGTAAATTACCGCATTCTCTGCGGCGTACAACGACCCGGGCATCTAAAGTAAAAATAGAAACCAAAAAAATAGGAGAAAGTAAAATTTCTTGCCAGGGTCATATTCATATTAACAACTCTTTACCAAGGATTCCCTTTTTTGTCAAGGTACCGCCTATAGAAAAGGCTCTTTCAGTCAAGGCTCAATTCCGTACCTTTCCAGTATGCTCAGGTATGTTCCGTTCTCTCTTATCAGGGCGAGACCGGTATTAAAAGCGTCAATCAGCTCCCGGCCCTTGGGATTATCCCTCCCCGCGGCGACGTACAGGGGCTTAACGGAAAGGGAGTTTTCTGTGAATTCGATTTTTTCCAGAAGATCCGGATCCGCACGGAGAATCACCTCCCTGGCGACCAGTTCATCTTCGAGGGTAAGATCAATTCTATCGACAATCAGCTTGCGAATATTGGTAATAAGATCTGACGAGCTGTCTTTACTGAAAAAGGAGGCTGCCTGAAACTCCTCATCGTAGATAAATCTCTTGATGACGCCCACGTTCTTTCCCCGCAGACTCTCCAGCCCCTCATATTCGAAAGGGTCTCCCCGTCTCTTGATGAATTTCACCGTATTGGTGATATAGGGATCACTGAAATACATGAGGCCGTTCCTTTCCTCACTGTACCAGGTATCGGGAAGGATATCGTATTTACCCGATATCACTCCCAGCTCGGCCCGGGCCCAGGGAATGTATTCCATCCGAACGGTATATCCCTGAGTTGACAGGGCGGCCCTGATAATCGCCAGCGATATGCCTCCGGTGTCGTCTTGTTCATCAACGTAGGGCACCCACTGACCGGCGGCGGCAGAGACAGTTCTTTCCTGAGGGAAAAATAGGGTTGAAGAAATAAGGAAAAAAAACACCCCTTTCATGAATCTGGCCATATATCCTGCTCTTAATCTCCCTATGCCGATCTACTAATATCATAGGTTAAAAACAGGTAAAAAGCGAATTCATAATGGGGTGTTCTCTTGATTCCTCTAGCCCCTTAGGCCGGGAGAAATCATTCGCCCGCCAGCACTTCTCCGGCGGCTTTCTCTCCGGCGATCCGTCCCGTGTTCATGGCGAAGCTCATGGTGAGGCCTTCCAGATCGGGATAGGAGTTGTCATACATTCCGCCCGCGTCGGCGCCTACGGCAAAAAGGCCGGGAATGACAACCCCGTCTTCCTTCATGGCCTGGGCGTCTTCGTTAATCCGGACTCCCCCGATGGAACCGTAGGAGGAACCGCTGACCTTAACAGCGTAGAAGGGCCCCTGTGATACGGGATACACCAGATAATCGGGATTTTTGTAGAACATATCGTCCTTACCGGATCTGACAGCCTCATTATACCGGGCGGCGGATTTTTCCAGTTTTTCCGCCTTCATGCCGGTGGCTTTCGCCAGATCAGCCAGGGTATCTCCTTTGAAAAGGACATTTCCCTGATCCATCAGCTTATTGATATCATCCTGGAGAGAGGGAAGAGGACCAATAACGATATTCACGTCGTTTCCTCCCTGGGGATGCATCAGTCCGGAACCGTTCATCTGATAGGCGCCGGTCAGGTTGAGTCCTTCGGTCATGAAGGTATCCACGCTTGCCTGGTCGAAGACGGCGAAGTACTCACCGCCGGCGGCAAAGGTGGCGTTGCCCCAGATAACATTATCGTAGGCGACCCCTTCGTCCACAAACCGGGTTCCCTCTTTGTTTACCCAGAAGAGGGGGGCGTCCTTGACCTGGGCCACGGCGCTGTCCCCGTAACGGTTGAAGATGGTCTTGGAGCCGCTGATATCGCCCAGATGGATCTGAATGGCGTGGTTGCCCAGCTTGTCCGCTCCTGCTTTCCAGGCCATTTTCACCCCTTCTCCCTGGTTTCCCAGGCCGAAGTAGTTGTAGTGATTGATCTGGCTGTTCTCTTTCATCATTTCGGTGTTTCCCCCGAAACCGCCCGAAGCCAGGATCACTTTCTTGGCCCGCACGGTCAGGATGCCTCCGTCCTCTTTCTCGGCGATGACACCGGCAATCTGTCCCTCTTCATCCTTCAGAAGGTCGACGGCCCGGGTGTTCAGCCGGAGGTCGAGACCATACTCATTCTGCATTCTTTCATAAAGGGCGGGGAAATCTTCCTTGGAGTTATCCCACATATGGTAGGTTTTGGGATAATCCAGATGGGCTTTCTGGTCGATACCCAATCCCAGATGCAGGCGGATCCCGTTCTCCATCAGCCAGTCGATGGTGGAGGAGGATTTATCCAGCACGGCTCTCATCAGGGGGCCGTTGGATCGGTAATGGTTGTACTCGATAAGGTGCTTGAAAATTTCTTCCGTGGTGACATGGTAGCCGGCGGCTTTCTGCAGGGAAGATTCGGTGGCCAGAAGTCCCATTCCGGTCGTGGCCAGACCTCCCACCTTATCCAGCTTTTCCAGAACGGTGACTTTAACCCCGGCCTGGGCGGCGGAAAGGGAGGCTCCTGTTCCCGACGTACCCGCACCCACGATGACCACATCGGTGGAAATCTCTTCATCCACACCGGAAGCGACCTCTTGGGGGATCATGCTATCCGGATCGATGCCCGCCTTTGCCAGAGCGTCGGAAGCGGCATCCAGGATGGCTTCGCTTGTCTTGCTGGCACCGGATACCGCATCGATTTTTGTGCTCTGCCGTTCCAGTATCGCCTTCTGCAGTTTGGTCACGGCCAGAGAACCGATTCCCTCCGTTTCATGGGGGGCCGATATCTGCACATCCTTGATGACTCCCTTCGTATCGATGTCCAGGGTGACGGAGAGATTCCCCCCCATCCCTTCCGCTTCGGACGTATAGGTGCCCGGTTTCACCTTGTTTCCCCCGCAGGAAAACAGGGCCAGGGCCAACACTAAAATGGCCGTGATTGTTAACACTCTTTTCATAAGATCTCCTTTTATGACCATGGTCACTGACCGCGGTCACCGAAGCATTCTACAGAGACATCTTTTAATTGTCAATTTATTATCGATATTAATGGAACGATTTTTAGAGCGTCAGCAAATCAAGGAGGATTTGAAAACGGCCGGCCACATATTCCTCAATGGAATATTCCCCGCTCTTTGTACACCACCTCTGGATCGACCCGAATAGGAAGTCCTGCAGAATATCGGCCAGAAGCCCCGGCTCCATCTCCCTGAATATCTCTCTCTCCTGCCCTTCCCGAACAATTTCATATATGGTCTGCCAGTGCTGATTGGATTCCACCACGGCGGGATCGGGATTCTGCTCCAGAATGATCTTAAGAATCTCCCGGGAAAATTCATATCCCTGACGGGTGACGATTTTCACGTAGCAGCTGAGAAAATCCTGTATTTTCAGAACGGGATCGGTCTGGTTTTCCCAGGAGCGCTCGGCAAACATATCACGGTTGATGCTGGCGAGTATTTCGAAAAGGATATCCTTCTTCGAACTGAAATAGAGATAGAATGTCCCTTTGGCGACCCTGGCCTCTTTGCATATCTGGCTGATGGTCACCTGGCTGTAGCCCTGTTTCCTGATCATATCCATGGCGAGCTGCCGTAATCTGCCCTTCGTATTTTCCGCCTGTAATTCTCTGCTTGATGGGGTCACAGGGGAATCATATAGGATTTGCAACTCCTTGACAATGATTCCCCCTCTCCAAAGGAGTTAGGAGAAAAACCGCTTGACCGAAGGGGCGCTTTTTTCCATTATAGAGGCAGAGGAACCACGGTGAAAATAATCCGCAGCATACACGTTTTTTCCCCCCATGACATGGGGGTTAATGATATTCTGATCTGCCGTAACAGAATAGAGGAGATATCTCCCCATATTTCTATAAAATACAAGGAGCTGGAAGAAATTGACGGCACGGGGCTCATGGCTTTTCCCGGCCTGATTGACCAGCATGTGCATATTCTGGGAGGGGGCGGAGAAAAGGGGTTTGACAGCCGGATCCCGGAGATCGGGGCCGACGCTCTTTATAAGAGCGGAATCACCACGGCGGTGGGGCTTCTCGGAACCGATACGTCCACCAGAACGGTGAAATCCCTTTTGGCCAAGACGAAGGAACTGAGGCTGAAAGGGCTCTCGGCCTACTGCCTGACAGGCGGATACGCTTATCCTTCCCCCACGTTTACCGGCGACATCCATGACGACATTGCCTATATCGATGAAATTCTCGGGCTCAAACTGGCCATGGCCGATCACCGGAGTTCCTATCCCACGGAGGAGGAACTGATTAAAGCCGCCTCCGCCGTCAGAAAAGCCGGTCTGCTATCGGGAAAAAAAAGCTATCTCCATATCCATATGGGCGATGATGAAAATCCCCTTAAGACGATAAACTCCCTTTTGAGGAATACCTCTCTTCCCATCACTCTTTTTCACCCCACCCACTGCGCCAGAATGATGAATGATGCCATTGACTTCGGGAGGAAGGGCGGTTATATCGATTTTACCGCCTCCGAAAACCCGGAGAGGACAGCCGATGAACTGGCGGAGATAAGCGGGGCCGTGGAGGACAGATCACTCATAACGCTCAGTACCGATGCCAACGGCAGTCTCCCCCTCTGGAACAGCGAAGGGGAACTGGTCTCCTTTAAAGCCGCCTCGCCCCGTTCCCTGTTTGACTCGATAGGCTATCTTATAACTTCGGGGAGAATGACGGTTCCCGAAGCTCTCTCCTTTGCCACGTCCCACGCAGCGGGAGCCATAGGTCTCTATCCGCAGAAGGGAACGCTCCGCCCGGGCAGCGACGGGGATATTCTTCTGGTGGATAGTAATTACACTATCCGGTCGGTGATAGCCGGAGGAATTTTCCTTTTACGGAATTGAATATGAATATCTAAGGAGGTATTTACATGATTATTATAGCAAACGGAAACCTTATTACCTGTGCCGAAGAGAATTACGTCCAAAAAGACATACTCATCGAAGAGGGGAAAATCCGTAAGATCGGCGATATAGACAAGGAGCTGTACTCAAAGGCCGAAGTCTTTGATGCCGAGGGCCGATACGTTACTCCCGGACTGATGGATCCCCACTGCCACATAGGTATTCTGGAAGAGGCGATCCGCCGGGAAGGGGCCGATGTCAACGAAACGACCGATCCCAGCACTCCCCATCTCAGGGGCTACGATGCGGTCTATCCCTTTGATGTGTCCTTCAAAGATGCCCTGGAAAACGGTGTGACTACCGTCGCCACCGGACCGGGAAGCGCCAATGTCATCGGCGGCGTCTTCTGTGTCCTGAAGACCGTGGGAACCAGCGTGGAGGAGATGACGGTAAAACAGGAATCGGCCATAAAAATGGCTCTGGGAGAGAACCCGAAGTTCTTCTACGGCGATAAAAGCATGGCCCCCGCCACCAGAATGGCTTCGGCAGGAATCATGCGTACAGAACTGATCAAAGCCAGGGAGTATCATGAAAAACTGAAAAAAGAGGAGAGCAAGCCGGATTACGATCCCAAAATGGCCTCCCTCTGCCGTGTTTTCGACGGTTTTCCCGTAAAGATCCACGCCCACAGGACTGACGATATCCAGACGGCCATGAGAATAGCCGAGGAGTTCGGCCTGAATTACACCATTGAGCACTGTACCGAAGGCCATCTCATAGCCGACGAACTGGCCCGTAGGGGTGCCCGGGTCATTGTCGGGCCGTCCATGGGAACGAAATCAAAGTACGAACTGAGAAACAAGACATACAAAACCGCCGGCATTCTGGAAAAAGCGGGGGTCCCCTTCTCCCTTATGACCGATCATCCCGTTATGGCCCTGGCCGACACGAAAATACAGACGGCGCTCATGATCCGCGAAGGTCTTACAGAGCTGACCGCCCTTAAGGCCATGACCATCAATCCGGCGCGTTTCAACGGCGTGGCCGACCGGGTCGGCAGCATTGAACCGGGCAAGGATGCGGACGTGGTAATCTGGACCCATAACCCCTTTGATGCCCAGTGCCGGGCTTCGAAAGTTTTTGTCAACGGAGAACTGGTCCACAGCCTGTAATCCGGGGTCGGTCAGTTGTAAACATCTTGAAAAAATGATAGGATTCCCTGTCTTTACTCAAGGATTATTTCCTTGATGTAAAAATATTTAATTAGGATTATTTTTTCAAGATTACCATTATGAACAAAGAGATTTTTACAGAATATGAACTGGGCCGTCTTACCCTGAAAAACAGAATAGTACGGTCGGCGACCAACGAATACTGCGGGAATACGGACGGTTCCGTTTCGGAAAAACAGATGGCCGTTTATGAGCGGCTGGCACAGAACAGTACGGGACTCATCGTTACCGGGAATTTCTATATCGAACCGAAGGGAATGAACGATGAAACGCAGAACAGTCTGGCCGCCGGCTACTCCCCGGCCTCGGTGAAAGAGCTGACCACCCGTGTCCATCGGGCGGGAGCGCCCCTTATAGCCCAGATCAATCATGCGGGCTGCCAGTCCAAAAACCGTCCCGACGCCCGGGAAGATTACGCCGCGCCGTCCCTTCTGGACCATGGGGAGATAGAACGGATAGCCGGGCTTTTCGCCGATGCGGCTCAGAGGGCCGCCGACTGCGGATTCGACGGTGTTCAGCTTCACTGCGGACACGGCTACCTTCTCTCCCGCTTTATCGATCCCGCCACGAACGACAGGACCGATGAGTTCGGCGGTCCCATTGAAAACCGCTTCGCCTTTGCCGAGCTTATTCTGAAAAAGATGAGAGCCCGCCTGGGAGAGGACTACCCCCTTCTTATCAAGATCAACAGCAACACCTCGGCGGAATACGACTTCACTCCCGATCTTCTCTCTGTAGCCCGAACTTGCGAAAAGCTGAATATCACCGCCGTGGAACTGAGCGGCCACGACTTCATCACGATGAAAAGGGACCGGCACAACTATTATACCGAAGCGCTGAAAGCGGTTAGAGGGAAGTGTTCGATTCCCCTGATCCTTACGGGAGGAATCCGCAGCATCGATGATTTTGCCGCCGCTCTTGATGACGGCGCCGATCTGGTCGGAATCAGCCGTCCCCTGATCTGCGAGCCCGATTTTGTCACCCGCCTTGAGAAGGACCACGGGTATAAGAGCCGATGCATCAGCTGCAACAAGTGCTTCACTCTCTACAAGGAGAAGGGAAAACACTGCGTTTTCCATTAAAAAAAGCGGGCCGAAGCCCGCCTGGAGAATGTCAACTCCGCCCGATGTTTCAGGGCGGATATATAATTAAACCGGTTTAGCCTCCCGGTATATAAACTTACCCCCCGAAGCGTTCTCCACGGTTTTACCGTCTTTGGCGATCACTTCGCCCCTTCTCAGGGTCATCACGGGCCAGCCTTTGATTTTCCGTCCTTCATAGAGGGACCAGTCGGCAAAAATCGGCAGCAGATTGGGAGTGATGACGGCTTCCTTTTCCAGATCGACCAGAATCAGGTCGGCATCGCTTCCTTCCAGAATCGCGCCCTTTTTCGGATAGAGGTTGTAGGTTTTCGCCGTATTGGCCGACGTGATCTCGGCAATTTTCTGCAGGGATAGGCCGCGGTTGTAATAGCCTTCGCTCAGCACGATGGGGAACATGAACTCCGCTCCGCCGAATCCCAGGGCGCACTTGTCTATGGCATATCCCCTGGCGAACTTCTCATCCCAGTTAATGGAGACATGATCCGTTCCGATATAGGTGATGATTCCCTTTTTAATGCCTTCCCAGAGGGCGTCGTTATCGGCCTTGTGCCTGAGGGGCGGCTTGACGATTCCCCCCAGTTCCTTGGGATTATCCACCGTCTCGACCAGGTAGTGGGGACAGGTTTCTATATGCATATTCTCCCTGTCGAACCAGGGAAGATTTTCCAGGGCCTCCACACTTTCACGGGCGCTGCAGTGCACAACGGCCATCTTGGCATCGAACTGTTTGGCCAGATAGGTCGTCCTTATGATATTTTCTGTCTCCACGATTCCCGGATTCCACTTGTCATAAAACTCCAGATGGTCCTGATCCTCCACATGGGCGTACTGCTTTTTAAAATACTTGCCCATTTCCACGTTTTCGCAATGGATAAGCAGCATCAGGTCCTTGGAAATGGTATTCATTTTCTCGTAGATATCCATAAGCAGCTCATCGTCGAAGGAAATATCCGTTCCGTAGCGGGATTTTTCCAATCCTTTGTAACCGAGGAAAAGCTTGTAGGATGTGATTCCCAGGTCTTTCACATAGGATTCCATCTCTTCCAGATGTTCACGGGTCATGACGCCCAGATGAAAACAGAAATCAATGATGCCGTTCTCTTCCCCGATTTTTTTCTCTTCGGGAACCTGTTCCTTATAGCTTCTTGTGCTTCTGACAAAATTGACGATCGTCGTCATACCGCCGATGGCCGAAGACCGGGTGGTGATGCGATAATCCTTCGCCAGGCGCTCCTGATCTCCGTAAACGCCGTAGTGGCTGTGGCCGTCGATGGCTCCGGGGAAGATATGCTTGCCCGCCGCATCAATGATTTCGGCCCCTTCGCAGCTGAGATTCACCCCCAGTTCGGCGATCTTGCCGTCCTTTATGGCTATATCGCACTCTTTGATCCCTTCATAGGGGATAACCACTTTTCCCTTCTTGATGATTGTATCCATTATGCTTTCTCCCCCAGTCCTTCGACATAAGCCTTGGCATCTTCCACGCTCAGAAGGTCGGCATATTTCATCCACATATCCAGAAGGCTCACCCTGTGGGAAAGCTCGATTCTGTCAAAGAGACATTCGTAGAGAACGCCCACCTTATAGTTAAGGGAAGCCGCGTCGACCACAGCGCCCCGAACGCATCCGGAAGTGACGCCGCCGCATATCAGCAGGGTGTTCACGTCAAGCTGATTCAGATATTTGATAATGGGCGTCCCGCTGAAAATACTGGCGCTCGTCTTCTCGATCACGATATCCGTATCCTGGACATTCACCTCTTTTACCAGCTCCGTATTGGGATGGCCGTCCACATAGCCGGAACGGTCGCGGCTGGATTTGCGGGCAAAACCGTCAAACTGCAGATACTTGGCAATCTGGCGGGTAAATATCACGGGCAGTCCCTTTTCCCGGAAAAGTTCGATAACGGGTACGGCCTTTTCCACGGCGGCCCATGCCCTGTCGCCTACTCCGGTGGGGTATTTATCGAGCTGATCCAGGATAGGCCCCCGGTCGCCCACATAATTGGGCTGGGGATCCACGACCAGAAGAGCCGGTCTCTGTCCCAGTCCGCGGGGATTACCGAATCCCCCCTTCTTAATGACTTCCGCGTCGTCGCCGATCAGCAGATCGCTCCAGATATCTTCCACTTTCATGGTCAAACCTCCTTGGTTTCCAATAGTAAATTATTTATTTCATCGTCGTCCTCCCGGGATTCCCGCGGGGATACCCGCAGATAGGACCCGGCGATGGCGACCAGAATCAGACAGAAAAGAACAATGAACGCCAGGCGGAACCCCCGGCTTATCAGGGCCATGTCATTTCCGGCGAGCTCTGCCTTGGCCCCGTCGTAGACCGCGCCCTTCAGGCGGGCGGGCAGGCCGGATGTCACCACCATGAGGGAAAGGGCCGTACTGATGACGGTACCCATATTCTGGATCATGGAGCGCATGCCGTTGGCGATACCCCGGCGGTTCACCGGTACGGTCAGCATGATGGATTTGGTATTGGGCGTCATGAAAACGCCCGATCCGAAGCCGATCAGAAACTGCCCCGCCGCGATAAAGGGAAAACTGGCGCCGGGATGCATATTTAGGATCAGAAACAGCATGCCCAGAGCCGCAAGGGCGAGCCCCGAAGTGGACAGTTTCACCGTACTGTATTTCCGGCTGAGCACTCCCACCAGGGGCGAGGCGATCAGCATACCCAGGGTGATGGGCAGAACCTTGAGCCCCGCGCCGAAGGTGTTCTCCTTATCCATGACCTGGAAAAAGAGAGCGATAAGGAGCACCACCGAAGAACGGGCCAGGGAATTCAGGAAGTTGGAGAAGTTTGCCATGCAGTATTCCCGGTTCCTGAAGAGATTGAAATCGATGGTGGGACAGGAAGTCCGTTTTTCCCAATAGATGAATACAATTGTAAAGACGGCAAAAAGGACCAGTCCGGCTATGACCGAAGGAGCCTTCCAGCCGACAACCCCTCCCTGGGAGAGGGAGAAGATAAAGCCGCCCAATCCCAGAAAAATACAGAGATTCCCGAAGTAATCGATCTTTTCATCCAGGATGCGTCCCCGGGAAGGCTTGAGAATGAGAAGGCCCAGGATAAATCCCAGCAGCCCCAAAGGCACGTTGAACCAGAACACCCAGCGCCAGCCCAGGCGGTAAACGAGCAGTCCCCCGATAACCGGCCCCAGCAGCTGGGAAGCGGAGGAAACCAGTACATTAATACCCAGTGCCACCCCCAGATCCTTTTCAGGGAAGGAATCGGTGATATAGGGTGTCGTGTTTGTCACGACCAGAGCCCCGCCCACGGCCTGAAGAACACGCAGAACGATTAAAAGCCCAACGGAGTTGACAAATCCGCATAAGAAGCTGACAAGAGTCACCAGCCCCAGACCGGCCAGATAGAGCTTCCGCCTGCCGAAGATGTCCGCCGTCTTCCCGAATACCAGGATCAGGATGGAATTGACCAGCATATAGGAGAGAAGAATCCAGTTGGTCGCCAGCGGTCCGGCATGAAAAAAGCTGGAAATAACCGGCAGCACCACGTTGAGAGAGCTCATATTCAGAAAAACGACCATGACTCCCAGACTGGTGACGATCAGAAGATGCCAGGGATATTTTGAATCCTCCATCAAGTCTCCTCCGATCTGTCGGGAGAGCAGAGGTGAATCAGTGAAAGCATATCTTTCTCTTCTTCCAGATTCCAGATGGTTGTGAGGATCTCTTTCTGCCGTTCCGGGGTATAAACCGATTTGGTCAGCTGCCGGAATTTTTCCTCAATCTCCTCTATGGAAAGGGGAACGCCCGGTCCTCCCTTGGCGATGGAACAGCTGCGGCGGAACTCCTTCCCCCCTCTCGTTACAACGGTCACGTAGGCCGGCATTTCGGTGGGATAATTTTTCTCGCACTCTTCTGTGGCCACCACTTCGGTCAGGGAGGCGATTTTACGCACGCGGGTATCTTCAAACAGGTGAGGAGCAAAGCAGTCCTGATCCGGTTCCCCCCCATAGCACAGGATCCCCAGAGCGTAGGGGATGGAAAATTTGGCCGCCAGAACATTCTTCGGATCGGTACTGCACAGCCCGGCCGCCCGGCTGTATGTCTCTACTTTTATGGATGCTATATCATCGGGGCAGACCCCATCCTTCTCCAGGATCTCCTTCATGGCATCAATGGGAGCATGGCTGTATCGGCAGAACGCATAGGGTTTGAAGTAGTTGTCCCTGATCTCCCATTTGCCGTAATCCTTTTCCAGAGGCAGCGTATCCAGCCCTTTTCCCAGAGCCTCGGTGAAAACATATGTCAGATTGTCCCGGGGCGCGGTAAAACCGGCTTCCACCATTTCGGGAAGGGCGATGGCCGCTTCGGCGCAGTGGCCCATGTAGGCGTTCCTGACCAGAGCTCCCTCCAGAGCTGCGGTCCACATGGTGGGCAGGGCAAAGCTGGCGCTCATAAGGAGCCCTTCGGCAAAGGCTTCATCATCGGTTTCCGCCAGAAGCATGGCCGCCGCCGCGGCTCCGGCGACACCCCATCCCCCGTGACCGTGGGCCTGGGGATTCAGGGTAACCGCCCGGCCGAAACGGGAGGACACCTCGTAACCGGCCAGCAGATATTCCAGAAATGTCTTCCCCGGAACGGAGCGGCCCTGAACGCGGGTAAGAAGGGTGGGAATGACATGGGCGCCGGGATGCCCCTTGCTCCACTGGTGTCCCTCGTCCATCTCGGTGGCCACGGACCCGCATCCGTTCATAAAGGCCGCCTCCTTCGCGCTGAGGGAGACGGGAGTCCCGATAACCGCAAAGGGGCCGTCCTCCCATCCCTTCCTCTTCTCCTGAAGAGCCCGGTTTTCCGGTGTATTGTTACCGAAAACAAGGGCGCCGAGGGAATCTATCAGTGTCAGTTTCAACGCTTCCCGGGTTTCCCTGTCGCAGGTTTCCCAGGAGGCGGATCTTATCCGTTTAATCAATGGTTTTAAATCAATCATCATCACGCCCCTAGCAGCGGCAGCAGCTCGTTCATATCCTCGATAGTTTCAAGCCGCTCCACCAGGTCAATTATTTTTTCCCTGCGGGACTCATCCCAGAGGAAAGAGGTCATTCCATGGAATTTCTCTTTAAGTTCTTCATCGCTCAGGGGAAGAGAAAAATCCCCCTTGATCTCGGTAATCATCAGTTCCATGGGTTCCTTTTCTTTCCTGATGACTTTGATCCTCATGGCCCTCGTATCGGGCAGCCACGAATTGAGTTCTTCATCCTCCCGGACGGAGATCTTTCCGGCCAGGTCTCTTATCTCTGTGTCTCTGATAACGGGAAAGGTCATCTCTTCGGCCGTAACCTGTCCCCTGAGCAGCATGGCCGCCGCCGTAAAGGGGATGGAAAAGCGGGCGGAAAGGATCTGGTCGGGGCGGGTTTCCCTTAGCATAGCGGCCGCTTTATAGGCCTCCACTTCGATTCGCTCCACCTCGCAGGCTTTCAGTCCCTGAGCCATAAGCTCCTTGAGGCCGTCCAGCACGCCGTGGGTATAACGGCAGCTCGGATAGAGCTTCATATAATTTTTTTCAATATAAAGAAGCCCCCGCTCCGTTTCGCCCAGCTTTTTTCCGTCCAGAGCGGTTCCCAGGATCTCCGTAAACAGGGAAACGACCACTTCCGGTTCGCTGAAGATTCCCGTTTCCACCATGGCCGGTACCATAAGACCGTGAAGATTGCTGAGTCCCACATAGGCGTCGCGCACATTGGCCCCGGCGAAGACGCTGGCCCAGGCGGTGGGCATGGGAATACTGTTGGCCAGGATCAGGGCCTTATGGATAAACTCCCGGCTCCTGCCTTGCAGCTTCGAAACGGCCGCCGCCGCGCTGGCCGTTCCCCAGTTGCCGTGGGGATGGACTTTCGCGGTCAGGGAAACCGCGCTTCCCCACAGAACCGCCGTCTCGTAGGCGGCCACCATAACGGTAAGGAAATCCTTTCCCGAATAGCGGCCTTTCCGGATTTCTGAGAGCAGAGCCGGAAGAAAATGGGAGGCCGGATGCCCCTTGGCAAACTGATTCCCCTCATCCAGTTCTGTGGAAACCATAGCCGTTCCGTTCAGGAAGGCGGCCCACTCCCCCGAAGCGGTTCCCTCTTTTCCCACGACGCAGGAAGGGCCCTCTCCCAGGCTTTCCGGACTTTTCAGCAGAGCCGATCCGGCGGCCATGGCGGCCAGGGAATCGAGAAGCACCCGCTTTGCCGAGGCGATGATATTCTTATTCAAATTCTCAAACCGGAGGGATTCAATCCATTGAGCCTGTGCTTCAAGTGCTTCTTTAATCATTTTAATGTCCCAGATAGGCGGATTTTATTTTTTCGCTGTTCAGAAGTTCGTCCCGGGAGCCTTCCAGAACGATCCGGCCGTTCTCCATGACATAACTGCGGTCCGAAAGGGCCACCGCCTCCTTGGCGTTCTGCTCCACCAGAAGGACAGTCACACCGTGGCTTTTAATCGTCTTGATCGTCTCAAAGACCTCTTTCGTCAGCAGGGGGGATAAGCCGATGGAAGGCTCATCCAGGATCAGCAGCTTGGGTGCGGACATCAGTCCCCGGGCGATAGCCACCATCTGCTGCTGGCCGCCGCTCATGGTCCCCACGATCTGCGCCTTTCTCTCTTTCAGAATGGGAAACAGTTCGTAGCAGAAATCCAGATTGGCCTTTTTGATTCTCCGCGCCTCATAGGTGTAAGCCCCCAGTTCCAGGTTCTCCAGAACAGTCATATCCGTAAAGAGCTGCCGTCCCTCGGGAACCTGAACCAGACCCCTCTGAACGATCTCGTTCTGGGGAATATTGTCGATACGCCGGTCCTGAAAATGGATCTCTCCGGCACTGTTATGGACAAATCCCGAAATCGTTCTTAACAGGGTGGTCTTTCCCGCTCCGTTGGAACCGATCAGGGAGACGAATTCCGTCGGTTTTACATGAAAGGACACCTCATGGAGAACTTTCAGCTCCCCGTATCCCGAAGATAGATTTTCCACTCTTAGCATTGTCACACTCCTCCCAGATAGGCTTCGATAACCATCGGGTCTTCCATAACGGCCTTGGGCGTGCCCTCGGCGATTTTTTCTCCATGGTGAATAACCATCACCTTGTCGGAGAGCTTGGTCACGGCCTGCATGAGATGCTCGATAAAACAGACGGTGATGCCGCTCTCCCGAATTTTGTAGATAAGGCCGATCATTTCCTCCACCTCCACGGGGTTCAGACCGGACATCACCTCATCCAGGAATAGCAGCTGAGGCTGAGTCGCCAGGGCCCGGGCCATCTCGACTTTTTTCTGTTCCACGAAGGTCAGATCCTTCATGCGGATATCGGCTTTTTGGGAAAGGCCGACAAAATGGAGCCTCTCCCGGGCCAGCTCTGAAGCTTCGGCCGCTTTCTTGATGCGGTTGAAAGCGCCGACCATAACATTTTCCCTGAGCGTCAGGTTTCCGAAGGGCTGGACAATCTGAAAGGTACGGGCGATACCGGCCTTGCAGATAAACTCAGGCTTCCAGCCGGTGATCTCCTCCCCGTTGAACTCGATGGCCCCCTCCTCGGGTGTATAGAAACCGCAGACCGTATTGAAAAAGGTACTCTTGCCCGCCCCGTTCGGACCGACGATACCGACGATCGATCCCTTCTCCACTTCCAGATTCACACCGTTGACGGCGACAAGACCCTTAAAACGCTTTGTGACGCCGGATACTTTCAATATAGACATTATTCGCTCCTCCCCTGCTTAACAGACTTGAGAAAGGGGATTCTTTCCTTAACAACACTCCAGACCTTGAGAAGAGGCTTTTTGATCCGGTCGAAAATACTGACGATGCCGTCGGGCAGAAACAGAATGATCACGATTACCAGAACGCCGTAGATGACCAGATGGAGACCGGGAAACCGGCTGAAGTAGGCGCTGGTGATCTCGCTGAGGGGCACCGTAAAGAGAGCGCCGACCAAAGGACCCCAGACCGATCCGGTTCCGCCTATTACCGCGGGAAGGAGAATATCCACCGAGGTGGAGTTGCCGAAGGCTTTCACCGGATCGATGTACAGAATGTACTGGGTATAGAAGGAGCCGCCGACCGCGGTGAGAAGGGAACTGAGCCCGATGGCGATCATCTTATTTTTGTAGGTATTCACACCGAGGGACTGGGCGGCGTCTTCGTTTTCCCTGATGGCGACCAGGTCGAATCCCAGTCTGGAACGGCTGATCTTCCCTGTCAGGAAGGTGATCAGAACCAGGAAGAGGCCGATAACGTAGTAGTACCCCTGCCCCGTATTGAACTGGAAGTTCATAAAACCGGGCTTAAGAGGAACCAGTACGCCCATGGTCTTGTTCATGAAAGCCGTATTTTCCACAATGATCCGGCAGATCTCGGCAAAGGCCAGCGTCGCCAGGGTAAAGTAGGCACCCTTCAGATGGTAGCGGAAGCTGAGGAATCCGATGAACAGACCCACCAGGGCCGCCAGTGCGGCGCCGGCCAGGGTGCCGATCCAGGGATTGATTCCGAGCTTCACGAAAAGCAGGGACGATGTATAGGCTCCGATTCCGTAGAAAGCGCCGTGGCCGAAGGAAAACTGTCCCGAGTAGCCGCTCATGATATTCCAGGCCTGACTCACATAGGCATAGAACATCAGCATAATGACCATATGAAGGAAATAATCGTTCACCATAAAGGGAAGAGAGGCGAACAGGGCCAGAATTATTGCTGCAAAAATCAGTTTTTTCATCATTTTTTCACCTTCCCGCCGAAGATTCCGTTCGGCCTGAGCATAAGAACCAGGACGAAGAGAACGAAAGTCAGAATCTCTTTCCAGCTTCCCGACATATAGGCTCCTCCCACCGATTCGGCCAGACCGATCAAAAGGCCGCCGACCAGGGCGCCTACGAAGTTGCCCAGACCGCCGAGAACGACCACGACGAATCCTCTGGTGACGAAGCTCGCTCCCACGGTGGGAGTGGCGTAGAAGAAGGGTACGATGAGAGAACCGGCAATACCGGCCAGAGCCGTGCCGAGACCGAAGGTCATATAATTAATCCACTTTACATTGATTCCAACGATAGCCGCGCCGCTTCGGGTATTCGCCGTAGCGCGGATCGCTTTTCCCAGTGTCGTTTTTTTCAAAAGCCAGAAAAGGAAAGCCGTCAGCACCAGGGTGAACAGAAAGGCAATTCCCCTGGGTTTATTTATCAGAAGAGATCCCACTTCGATGGGCGACTGAAGTGACGGAAGGGAGAGAGAACGGGGATCGGGGCTGCAGGTCAGCAGTATGAGGTTCTCCAGCACCATCATGATACCCATGGTCACGAGCAGCTGATTGTGCTCGGGGGCGTCCATCGTCTTCTGCAGAAGTGTCCCCTGCAGCAGGAGTCCCAAGACGAAAAGGGCGATAATTGAAACGGGGATGGTGATATAGGGACTTATCCCCATGGCGTTGCTGAGACCGTAGGTAATGTACATTCCCAGCATCATGAATGATCCCTGGGCGAAGTTAATCATCTTCATGACTCCGAAGATCATGGTTAATCCGACGCCGAAGAGACCGTAGATACCGCCCATCAGAATTCCGTCTATAATTGATTGAAATAACAGATTCATATCCATATAAGATCCTTGAAAAGAGGCCGCCACCGGACAGGTACGCCGACAGGCGGCCTCTTCTTGTTTTTAATTGATTTACTGAACGATGATATCGGTCTGCTTGAATTCCTCGGGGAAGACAACCAGGGATTTTCCGTCAATAATCTGACTCATAACGGCGGCCGCATTCTTGTTCTGTCCGTCTTCACCGAAGACAACTGCCTCCTGGGGAAGAATATGGTCGGTATAGCTGGTCTTTCTCAGAGCTTCCATGATGGCCGTGGTATCGGTGGTACCGGCGGCCTCTACGGCCTGGAGAAGAACCTTGGTCGCTTCATAGGAGTAAGCGGCGTTGGGACCCATCTCTTTTCCCGTGGCAGCCAGATAGTCGGCTTTGACCTTGTCGGCCAGGGCGCTTTTGGGGTTGATGGTGTAGTTGACATCCATGAGGTACTGGTTAAGCTCGGTTTCCCCGGAAATGAAGCTGGCGTTGCTGATGGCGCCGTTGGCGACACCGACGATGGCCTTGGGAGCGAAGTTGGAACTCTTCATGGTCTGGAACAGAAGTTTTCCGTCTCCCAGATAGGTAATGGGGATGACCAGATCGGGATTGAGGGACTTGATCTTGTTCACATCGGAGGTCAGCTCGGCCGCACCGGCGGAATGGGGCATGACCTCCAGGATCTCCAGTCCCACTTCGGGAGCATGCTCTTCGAGATAGGCGGCGATGCTGGAACCGAAGACAGACTGCTCATGGGCAATGACGGCGGTCTTGAGTTCTCCGCCGAAAGCCTCATTAAGGGCGGGGTAGAACTTCAGAAAATTATCGGCCATGACCGATGCGGGGGGCTGAAGCCGGAAGGTATATTTGAAACCTCTTTCGGTAACGGAATCAACGGCGCTGATAGTCGTCACAAAGGGAATCTTCTGCCTCTCGCACTCCTGAGTGGCCGATAGAGTCACACCGCTGGAATAGGAACCGAGAACACCGACAACACCTTCGCGGACCATTCTCTGAACTTCGGATACACCCTTTTCGGCTTTCATCTCATGGTCGCCCACGACGACTTCCACCTTGGCGCCTCCCAGGGATTTGATTCCCCCCGCCGCGTTAATCTCTTCCACGGCCATCATAACGGCGTCGTTCATCTGCTGGCCTTCCAGAGCGGAAGAACCGCTTATGGGATGGAGAGAACCGATTTTAATCACGCTGACTTCTGCCGCGCCATTACCGGCCTCTTTCTTGGAACAGGAAGCTGTCACCAGAATCATGGCGCAGGCTGCCAAACCCAATACGATCTTACTTAATTTCATCACTTTCTCCTTATTTCTTTTCAATGAAATAGTTACTGAATTATTTATTGTGCCCCATCTGCCTGGATATAATCGTTGAGGCTTCCATTAATTTCTCGATATATCCATCCACATGCACGGTAATCCTGTCGGCCGGTCCCGATAGGGACAGACAGCCTATGACACTACCGTTCAATCCGAAAAGAGGAGAGGAAATGGCCGCCAGACCGGCAATACGGTTCCCGACGGAGACATAACTTCCCTTTTCCCTTATCCCGGCGAGAATCCCTTCCAATTCCTCCATCTGCCCGGTATCCAGGCCATCCTGTTCCATAATGCTTTTCCGGGATTCCCGATCTTCATAGGCAAGAAGTGTTCTGCCGGCGGCTCCGAAACAGGGGGAGAGCCGCTCTCCTATTTTTACAAAACTCCTTATTTCATGGGAGCTTTCCAGCATCTCCACACAGACTCTCCGGCCGTAGTGAAGGACATTGAGATTGACCGTTTCTCCGGTCGCCTCGTTCAGCGTCCTCATGAGGGGGAGCGCTTTGTTTCTCAGGTTCATTCCCAGCCCGTAGACCTGTCCAAGAAAGTAAAGCTTGAAGCCGAGACGGTACTTCCGGGAAACCTCGTCCTGCTCAATGAAGCTTTTGGCCTTGAGCGTACCTAAAAGTCTGACAACCGTACTTTTAGGAAGAGAGTGCAGCTCTGCCAGCTCGGCAACGGAATATTCCTGTCTGCTGGAACTGAAGGAATCCAGTAGATCAAGGGCGCGTGCTACGGATGTCACAAGATCGTCATTCTGCATTATTTCAAACTCTCCCCGATTGCGTTTCACCATACGGAACGCATTCCGTATCTTGGTATACACTCTCTATAACAAAAGATATGCCAAGTAGGGAAAACCGGGAGAGAGGATTAACTCTATATTTCTATTTCATAGATATTTATGTTTTATTGATGGGATAAAAAAAAAGAAGGAAAACAAATGGCAACATATGTTTTCCTTCCAATTTGTAGCTTAAGTTCGCTTCTTTTACATTTATGTTCAGTCCATTTTCCGAGTAATCATCAACCGGGAAATCAAAATTCCTCAAATTCTCCGAGATCCTCTTCGGAAATCCTTTTCTCCGCCTCCTTCGGTTCAGCCCCGGGTGCAGGGGTCGGAGGAAGCAGGGGGCCTGGGGCAGTCTCCCTCTTCCTGCCTGCCCCGGGCCCGGTCTGATTTACCCTCTGTTTCCCGGGAGTCTGCCCGGTGTTCCCCAGCTTGAAATAGAGCATCAGCTCCTTCAGCTGTTCCGCCTGGTGGGAAAGGTTTTCCGATGTGGCCGCCAGCTCCTCCGAAGAGGAAGCATTGCTCTGAATCGTCTGATCCAGATGCTGTATGGCCGTGGTTATCTGATCCACGCCGGACTGCTGCTCCCGGCTGGAGGCACTGATTTCCTTCACCAGATCGGCGGTTTTCTCAATGTCGGGCACGACCTTGGCCAGTTTTTCTCCGGAAGACCGGGACAGAGAAACCGTCGTGGATGCCAATTGGGTAATCTCTCCGGCGGCCGTCTGGCTCTGCTCGGCCAGTTTGCGAACTTCCGCGGCGACAACGGCGAAACCCTTTCCGTACTCCCCTGCCCGGGCGGCCTCAATGGCCGCATTCAGAGCCAGCATGTTGGTGCTGCGGGAAATCTCTTCGATTATACCGATTTTTTCGGCGATGAAATTCATAGCTTCAATAGCTTCGTTAACGGTCTTGCCCCCTTCCTTGGCGTCGAGGGCGGCCTTGGTCGAGATATCCTCGGTCAATTTGGCGTTTTCTGCATTCTGGGAGATATTGGCATTCATCTGCACCATGGAACTGGAGACCTCTTCGGCGTTGGCCGCCTGCTCGGTAGCCCCGCTTGAGAGCATCTGGCTCGATTCGTTCACCTGCATACTGCTGTTGGCGATGCTGTTGGAAGCGGTGATAACCTGACTGACGATTTTCTTGAAACTGCCTGCCATATCGTGAAGGGATTGTGCCAGAAGACCGATTTCGTCGGTTCTTTCCCGCAGTTTTTCTTCCACGTCAATGGTAAGGTCCCCCGAAGCCAGAACTTTCACCTTTTCCGACAGAACCTTAATGGGCCTTGAAAAGGCGTTCCCCAGAAAGACTCCGAGAAGGATACCGAACAGTACCCAGAAGATTCCTATCATGGACATCTGTGTTTTTAGTCTGTCCAGGGATTTCAAAGCGGTTTTCTCCGGTATGTTGATGGCCACATCCCAGCCGAATTCCCCTATGGGCGTATAGGCGACAAACAGACGGTCACGCCTCGTGCCGTATTCACCGATACCCCTGCCGCCGGCCATCATATCCTTAACGATAGCCCCGAGTCCGGTAAAACTGGAATTCGTTTTTTCCAGTTCGGTCGCATCAATCTTGGCGGCCACCATGGCAGGATCGGTATGGGCGACCGGCCAGGGATCACTGGAAATAATGAAGTTGGAGGCTCCCTCTCCGTTATCCACCGTCTGCAGATATTCGCTCAGGAATTCGGCATTTCTCTGCCCGATCAGAACGCCCCTCAGGACGCCGTCCCGCATAATGGGAACGGCGATCAGTACGGTGAGCAGGTCCTCTTCCCCCTCTACGGCGCTGAAAACGGGATCTGAGATAGCCGGGACTTTCTCCCTCAGGACCTTCTGCATATAGGCCCTTCCCGAAAGATCCGGTGTCGCACCCGTAACAAGGTGGAGGATCCCGTTCGTATCGGCGGGTGTGATGGAATTGAACCCCAGCCGGGCCGACTCAACCGCCAGTGCGTCATACATCTCCGGGGAGTAGTCGAAGGTAAGGTAGCGGGTAATCGCGCTCATTTCGATGAACTGACTGTCTATCCAGTTCTCAAATCCATCGGCCAGTTTATCCGCCTCCGATTCAAGACGGGACTCCACCTCCGCCCGTAGAGCCCGCTGTGAAGTGAAAAAAGAGAAGAGACTCAAGCTGATGATAATGATCAGAGAGGTTCCCACAAAACTGATAATCTGCTTTGTCCTTACAGAAATGTTCATAATAATTTCCTTTCATATTTTATAAAATAGATTCTAAAATTCCATAAACCTGTTTTCAAGAAAAAAAATTCCCGGCGATCCCGGAGTCAGTAGTCATCCCTGACCGTATATCTGTTCCTCCCCGCTTTCTTGGAATCGTACAGAGCCTCATCGGCCGAAGAGAGAAGTTTAGCCAGATTCTGCACAGATAGGGAAAACGTACCGCAGGAGATTCCGATGCTCACCGTCAGAATGGGGCTGGTGGGAGAATCGGCATGCTCTATGGCCAGGCGCTCGATGTTTTTCATAATCCTTTCGGCGACCCTTACGGCACCCCGGCAATCGGTTTTCTCAAGAATAATGAGAAACTCCTCCCCCCCGTAACGGCAGGGGAAATCCGTTTCCCTGGTGACGACACTCTCCAGTACTCCCGCAACCTCGCGGAGACAGACATCGCCGGCGAGATGGCCGTATCGGTCGTTGTAAAGCTTGAAATGGTCAATATCAAGCATGATAAAAGCACCGTCTCTCACAGCCTCTCCGGAAGGGTCCGACTGCTTCGACTCCTGCCAGTTCCGGATGAACCTCTTGTTGTAGAGACCGGTCAGTTCATCACTGTTGGCCTGATTATGAAGGTCTCTGTTCTTACTGCTCAATTCATGGGTCTGAGCCTGGATAACATCCAGAAGGCCGTTGAAACTCTCGCATAGACGGCCGAATTCATCGTCACTCCCTACGGGGATCCTGAAAGTCAGGTCCCCCTCTTCCTTAATGCGGACAACATTATGATACAGATTTTTCACGGGGAGCAGATAATGGTGGTTCATGAACTTGAGATCTCCGATGGCGACGAGAAGGACTCCCGCGATAATTATCGCCAGATAGAAAAAAAAGGTTTTCCAGCCGAGCTGCATCAAATCCCGGTTATGCCTGATGATAATCAGAATATCATAGGGAACCGCGGGCGATCCGCGGGGAATCATGCAATAGGATGTGATTACATCCTTCTCCCTCTCTACAAGATGGCCGTCTTCCAGCAGCTGGGTATTGCCGATCCGGGGAATCCTTGTGATATCGTTTCTCGACAGAATCTGAAAATCCACATTAATCATCTCGGAGAGGCTGTGGACAACCAAATCGGTCATCTCCCTGGCCAGGATAAGGTACCCCGCAGCATCGTCCGAATCGGAACCGGGTATGATGGGACGGGCCACCATCATATAAACCCGGGGACCGACCGTTACCAGCCCCATGGGACTGTCGCTCAGGGCAAAAGAGAAAAGCCTCTCGGAAAAGGCATCCTCCGGGAAATCCCCGGCGAAAACCGGCTCCTCTTTTTCAATATCAACGGTCATCTGCCATTTGACCGACCGGTCTTCCCTGACGAATGACATGAGATTCAGATCCAGCGTAACGAGGGTCTCAAGGGATAGATTGCTATCGATAAAAGAGGGATTTTCCTCCCTCATAAATGCCCAGGCTTCATCCCAGACAGACCAGTCTTCACAGGTTTTTATCAGGTAATCCTCCATGGACGTTATACTTCTCTGAACCCTCTCCTTCCTGTCTATCTCCAGCATATTCTCGAACATAAGCACTTTTCTGATGAAAAGAAAATAGCCGGCCGATGTGCTTATCACCAGAAGAAAGAGGAAGGAGTATATGATATACCGTGTCAGGACCCGGGTAGCTTTGAACTCCGTTGCATGGACTTTTTTAGTAACCATGATATCAGTATAAGCGATGGGCGGAGGATTTTCCTGCCCTCCGTAAAAAACCGCCGGATTTTGCTCTTATGGGACATATTCAAACCAGAACTCGGTAAGCCCCCCGTCACAGGACACCCCGTAGGGCAAACCGTGGGCATCCAGAATGGTTTTCACAATGGAGAGGCCGATGCCCGTCCCCTTGTTGCGCCCGCCGTGATGCTGGCTTCTGTGGTATTTTTCCCAGATAAGCTCATAATCTTCGGCGGAAATGGGTTCTCCCGGATTAATTACGGCGACATGGGCAGAAGCTCCTCTCTTACTGATAACGACCCTGATCAGCCCTCCGTCCGGCGTATGGTTGACCCCGTTGTTAAGAAGGTTCCGCAGTACCTGACAGATTTTCAGAGCATCCACATAGACAGGGATATCATCGGCGTAGCTGTCAAGTTGTATCTCTATCCCGTATTCAACGGTTTCCAGTTCCCGGCGGGAGATCTCCGACTCGGCGAGCTCCCGCAGATTATATTTGTCCCTGTTAAGCCTATAGTATCCCGCCTGAAGCTGGGAATAATCCAGGATATCGTCTACCATCTCGCTCATCCGACGGGATTCCCTGATAATCAGCTCCAGATCTTTGTTCCGTTTCTCATCATCCTTCCAGTCGATATCCCGTATAAGCTCCCCGTAACCGGATATCAGCGAGAGAGGCGCCCGCAGTTCATGGGAAACATTGGCGATGACCTCCTTTCTGAGCACATCCACCCGCCTGAGCTCCTTCGACAGGTCTGCCACGGACCGGGACAGCTGGCCCAGCTCGTCATGCAGCCTGACACGGGGAGAGGCGGTAAGATCCCCCCCGGCCAGCTGATCAACCGATATCCTTATCTCCTTGACGGGCTTGACGAAGTGGGCGGCCAGGAGGGCCGCCAGCGCCGCGGTCAGAATGGTGAGGACAATACTCAAAAGAATCAGCTGATTCCGGTTCATCTGCAGAACCCGGTGAAGCTGGTCAAGGGTCTCGTAGAAGACAACGGCGGAGCGTCTGTTCTCATACTCTATGGGAATGCCGATTTCCAGGGCGATGAGATCGCTACGGTTTTTCAGAACACGGTTATAGGAGACGCCCTTCAGAAGAGCCCCGTACTCTTCGCTCTCCTTCAGATATCCCAATACCTTCTCCATGGCCGCCATGGAATCGCCGTTAAGCTCGTGCCCGGCGCTGTAGAGGGCGATGAGACGGCCGTCCCCGTCGATAATCATCATTTTGCCGTTAACCGATCTGGAGAGGGAGGTCATCATGTTCTTATCGAAGGACCGGTTCTCCTCCAACTCTTCCAGAAGAGGCTCAAGTTTCTCCCTGATTTCCGAGGCGGTGGATTCGATGAAATTCCTCTCGAAAAAGACAATCTGAACCATCCACATGAAAGCGATGGCAAGATATACGAGCAGCATCATCATGAGCCAGAGGCGTACGGCGATTTTCGAACGGCAGAGAAGGGGAAGATTTTTCAGGTTAAGAAGAAAATTTATATCCCACCCCCCAGACGGTCTGGACCGCGTCGCGGTATTCGCCCAGATGCTCCCTCAATGATTTGATGTGGGTATCGATCGTCCTGACGTCCCCATAGTAGTTATATCCCCAGACGGCGTCGAGTATCTGCTCCCGCCTGAGGACCAGCCCCGCGTTCCGGGCGAGGTGCAGCAGAAGATCGAACTCCTTGGGTGGCAGGGTGACTTCGGTATCGCCGAGCTCAACGACCCTTGCCTTGACGGAAATACGGAAGTCACCGCAATCCATAATGTCCGGGAGGGAATGGCCGCTTCGTTTCTGAACAGCCCTTATCCTGGCCATGAGCTCTCTGGGACTGAAGGGCTTGGGAATATAATCGTCCGCCCCCAGCTCGAACCCCAGAAGCTTGTCGTACTCCTCGCTCCGAGCGGTCAACAGAATGACAGGGACCTGGCTGAACGTCCGGATTTCCCTCAGCGTCTCGAAGCCGTCCAGCACAGGCATGAGAACATCGAGCACCACCAGATCGAAGGCTGATTCGTTCATCAGGCCGATGGCCCGGTGACCGTTCTCGGCCTCGACGCACTCGTACCCCTCGTTCTCCCCGTAGGAGAGTACGAGTCTTCTCAGATTGGGATCATCATCGACAATAAGTAATTTCCCTTTCAAAGGATCACCTCACACCGCAGTATACCACCAAAACGCCCTTCCCAGAATATCCTCCCCCCAAGGGATCAGAGAATGAGGTTCACCGTCATTCCGGCAAACAGGGCGAAAAACATATTATAGGCCAGATAGAGGCCGAATCCCCCGGCTCCCAGAACTATTTTAAGAGCTCCCAGATTGGTGATTTTCGTGGCGGGGCCGGTGATCATGAAAGCCGCGGCCGCCCCCGGGGACATGCCCCGGTAGAGCCAGTCCTGCAGAAGCGGCACGGTTCCCCCTCCGCACACATACAGGGGTACCCCGATAGTGGCCGCCATGAGAACCCCGAAGGCTCTGTTGTTCCCGAACAGCCAGACGACCGCATCCTCGGGGACATAGCGCTGGAACAGGGCGGTCAGAGCCAGACCGGCCAGAAAGTAGGGAACGGTCGCTTTCACGTTGCGGTAGATATTCTTGAGCAGCCTTAAAAACGGATTCGGGTCGATATCCCGGTTGGAACAGGCTCCGAAGCGGGAAAAATCAAAGAAGCTCTTTCCCCGGCCCAGACAGAAGATCCTCACCCCGATTCCGGCGGCGATTCCGGTCAGACAGCTTAAAGCGATGCGGATGATCAGCACCGCAGGGCCGAGGGCGGCGCTGTAGAATATCAGCTGCGGATTCAGCAGAATGGAACTCATCATAAAGGCGGCCAGCCAGTCGTCCCTCATGCCCTTTTCCGAAAAGGAGGCGGCGATGGGAATGGTTCCGTACATGCAGAGGGGCGAAAGGACCCCCAGAAGGGCGGCGGGGATGACACCCAGAACTCCGAGCTTTCTTTTCTGAAGCGCGGTGAAAAGACCATGTATGCGCTGCTTCCCGAATACCGAGATGAGGGAACCGAGAAGGATGCCTCCTATCAGGTAAGGAAAAATCAGGGAGAACTGGACGGAAAAGTAATACCAGAAGTAAATACCTTCCCGCCGCAGAATATCACTCATCTATGCTGACCAGCCTGTACTCCCTGCTGCCGAAGCCGATCGCGGCGGCGTGTTCCAGAATATGGGTCCCGTTGCGTGATTCGATGCGTTCAATGACCGAACCGCCGTCCGGTGCGGCGTAGACATAGTCGACGCAGGCCTGGTCGATGGCCACCGGGTCAAAGGAGGCGAATATGCCTATATCGTGCATATCCGGTTCGGCCGGGTTGGCCACGCAGTCGCAGTCCACCGATATGTTGTTCATCACGTTGATATACATGATATCCTCCCCGTGTCCCAGATAGTCGGAGACGGACTTGGCCGCCTCAGCCATGGACTCGGTGAAGTCGTCGGCGGGGGTACCGAAGCTGAGACCGGTCCGCTCCTTTCCCGCCGAATGAATCAGGGATTTCCCTTCGGCCGAGGCGATGCCTATGGAGGTGTTTTTCAAAGCTCCGCCGAAGCCTCCCATCATGTGCCCCTTGAAGTGGGAGAGCACCAGAAAGGAGTCGTAATCGGCGAAATGGGCTCCCACCTGATTCGTTTTCAGCCAGACTCCCCCTTCCACGGGGATTTCCAGCCCCCCGTCGGCATCCATGATGTCCACGGGCGCGATGGCCGTGTAACCCCGGTCTTCCGCTACCTGGAGATGCATGGCCGTATTGATCCGGCTTCCGCCGTAAGCCGTATTGCACTCGACGATGGTTCCGTTCAGCTGCTGAACCAGCTCCCTGATGAAGTCGGGCCTGAGGTGATTGCTGTTTTCTCCCTCTCCCGTATGGAGCTTGACGGCGACCTTTCCCCGGGGAACGCGCTGCAGCGCCTCATAGGCGGCCATCAGTCCGGCGGGGCTGATATCGGTGGTCATATAGACAACGGGAGCCTGTCCGGAATCGGTTCTGTGCTCAAGGGCCGTCAGGGGAATCAGCTCTCCCGCCGTAACCCTTTTCCCCTCTCCGGTATCCTGACTATCAGCGGAAGCCGCCGTTTCTTCCGTCACCGGTTCGCCCTCATCGGCATGTCCCAGGCTGAACGCCTGCAGGGCAATTGCCGAGACAAAAAGATACATTAAGACTCGTTTCATCCTATTCCTCCTCCCTGTTTTCTTTCCCTAACCCTACAGGAAAGTTGTGAGAAAACTGTGAAAACCGGCCCCCCCCCTTAAAGTAGAGTGATTTTTACTTCTGGCCTTGTTCCGTCCACCCTCACTTTCATATCCCGGGGCACCGACAGTTCCAGCTCATACTTATCTCCCGCCCTCTTCCAGGCGGCCTTAACCGGTCCTCTGGGCGTACGGACCGTCCCCCTGGCCCATTCCAGATTCCCGAACCGGGGATTCACCCCTATCTCCCCATATCCGGGAGCGGAGGGACGTATGCCCAGCACGGCGGAGGGCAGTTCCCAGAGGATGAGCGCCCCCCATCCGTGACAGTCGCTCCGGCTGGTGACCGGATCCTCCTCGCAGGTGGTAAGATTTTTCCCGATCATATCCCGCCAGATATCCCAGAGGCGGTCCGTTTCGCCGTACAGCCCGCATAGCTCGAGGGCCCGGAACAGATAGAACATCATAGCCACCGAACACTGGGCGAATTTCTCTTTATGGATTAGGGTCTCTCTCAGGAACCCCTTCCCTTCCTGCGGATGCAGCGTTCCTGTAAGGACACCGAAAACCTGACAGTGCTGGCTGTACTCCTCCGTCTCCGGACCGTCCCTGAGCATGCCCGACTCACCGGTGCAGTGGATTCTGATATTCTCCCTGAGCCTTTCCGCCTCCTCTCCGAACCTGGCCGACAAATCGTTCTGTCCGATGAACTTCATCAGATCCGCCCCGTACTGCAGCCCCAGAAGAAAAAGAAGACTTTCCATGGTCAGCGGGCCGTTTCTTGTGGCCCCGGGAGCTCCGATGGTTTCGTTCCACTCCTTCGTCCAGTCGATAAAGGACCAGAAGGGCCCTTCCAGATTGGGCCCCCCCAGCTTCCCCACGATGCCCTGACCGGTCAATCTCGATCTGAAGAACTGCAGGACAGAGAGGACCGCCGGCTCATGATGCTCCACCAGCTCCCTGTCGCCGAAATACATCATGTGGTCATGAATCATACCTATGTAGTAGACGGCAAAACCGGGGATCAGATTGGGTTCGTAACTGGGATAGGAGCAGTTGATCATCCCGTCCGCCCTCACAGAACGCCTGAAATCTTCCATGCACTGCCGGGCCAGCCGGTCGTCCGCCGAGAGGGCGTAGGTATAGAGGATCTGGTTCCGCGAGTCCATGGAGTACTGAAGCTGCTCGTAGAAGGGACAGTCCTCGTAAGTGTCGTGCATACAGCATCGAAGGGAACGCTCGCTGATATCCCAGATTTTCTCCATAGAGGGATCGGACGTCTCCACCTTCGTCCCCCTATCCAGGGGATAGCCGGTCTCCCTGAAACGGAATGACTTAAGGATCAGGGGTTCATCGCCGGTGACCACGGAGAGGCGGATATACCGGAATGTTCTGAACCAGTAAGGTTCGTACAGCTCCGCTTCCTCCCCGGTCCCCGCGCCGCCCACTTCGTAGCTGTCGGTGAATCCGTAGAGCGTTCCCTTTACATGGTCGGTCCTGTCGCCCTTGCGGGGCATCAGAAAACCGTCGGGATTCATCTCTCCCTCGTAGGCGTAGCATTCGGAGGTGAGAATGGTCACGCGGGCTCCCCCTCCCCCGGCCATGGCCAGGGAGAGATAGGCCGTTCTCTCCACCTCCCCGTCTATCTCGACAATCTCTTCGCTGCCGGGGGGAATTTCCAGGGGGCATTCCGACGTAAGCAGGGATTCCCAGGACGATCTATCCCGTGCGCTTTTCCTGATGCATTTGATTCCTTTGAAAGATCCCACACGCCTCCGCTGAAAGGGGGTCATGCGCGGTTGGAGATTGACCGGGTGGAGGACTCCCGCCAGGTCGAAAAAAGTATAGACGCGGGCGCTCTGCCAGGGGGAATCATCATACCCGGGAGAGTGCATCCCCCGGCTTTCGTTGTCGCAGCGGGCCCTTTCAAAGATGTACAAAGGAGCGAACCGATCCGATTCGGCGTAGAATTCCACCGGCGCGGTTCTCATCTTCCAGGTCCCGTCGGCGATGAAGTCGGGTGATTCCCCCTTTTTCTCCCTATACCCTTTCAGATAGAGCCCCGGGCTGTCCGTCCTGAACAGGGAGTGATTCCCCCGGCGGTGCGCTTCGGGGTAGATCAATACGGAGGCGACGATCACATTCTTCCCCGGGACAAGGGAAGCTCCGATATCCAGCGTATCGAAGTAACGGGTCTGATTGTCCCCCTTCTGGGGCCCCTCTTCCCGGAAGATGCCGTTCACATATAACTTGTAGCGGGAATCGGCGCTTAATTCGAGGAAAAGATGTTCCGGCGGAGTTTCGAACTCCATCACTTTCCGAAAGTGGACGATCCTGGCCCGATCGGTACCCGTCCTCCCCTCTTCCCGGTTCGGACCTATCCAGCCCAGTGGTGATACTGCCATGATAAACTCCCCTATCCCTTGATGGCGCCGCTGACCAGTCCCGAAACCAGCTGTTTCTGAAAGAAAATAAAGACTATCAGGGGCAGCAGGGCCACGACGACCACGTCGGCGAAAACCAGATTCCACTGGCTGCCGAACTGGCTGACGAAACTGAAAAGCGTCAGAGGAGCGGTAACTTTCTTCGTCCCCGGAAGAAAATAGAGGGGACCGACGAAATCATTGAAAATATTCACCGTAGAAGTGACGATGACCGTAACGATGGCCGGCTTCAGCAGTGGCAGAAGTACTTTTCCGAACACCTGAAGGGGCGAAGCGCCGTCCACCACGGTGGCTTCGTCCAGTTCCCGCGGAATCGTCCCCATGAAAGATCTCATGACCAGGATGGCGAAGGGCATGTTGAGGGCCGTATTGACCAGAATCATACTCAGAAGGGTCTTGTAGAGGCCCAGCGCCCGGAAAACGAAGATGGTGGGAACCACGGCAGGGGGCAGAATGAGTCCGGCCAGCATAAGGGCGCTGACGACGGTCCCCAGCCTGTCGTTCCTCCGCTGAAGGACAACGGCGACAAGGGCCGCGCAGACGATGGTCAGAACAATGGAGCCGGCGGTGATCACAGAACTGTTGAAAAGGGCCAGGAGCATACGGTAATTCCCGAATTGAAGCACCTCTCCCAGGTTCCGGAACAGCTGCGGCTCTTCGGGAAATGAGAAACGGAACTGCCCCGCCGCCTCGGGCGTTTTGGCCGCCGTCATCAGGATGAAGATGAAGGGGATGAGATACAGCATACCTATGGTGATGAATACGAGAAAATCCACTCCGTAAAATCGGGCTTTGCTCTTTTTTTTCATAAATCCAGCTCCTTTCTGTTGAAGAATGACATCATGGGATAGGCGATTACCGTCACCAGCAGAAAAAGGACCACATTGCCCGCTGTCGAGAGTCCGTAGAATCCCGCGCCGTACTGTTTGAAAATGACCGAAGTGAGCACATCCGAGGAAAAGCCGGGCCCTCCGTGGGTCATGCTCCAGATAAGATCGAACGTCCTCAATCCCCCGATAAAGGAGAGCAGGATGACGGTAAACATGGAGTTGCGGCTCAGCGGGAGAATGACGTGGCGGAACTTGACCCAGGCGCCTCCCTCCAGTCTCGCCGCGTCCAGAAGCTGGTCGCTGATGGAGATGATTCCGGCGATATAGATGATCAGTGCAATGCCTATTCCCCGCCAGATATCGACCAGGGCCACCGAATAGAGGGCCAGACGGGGATTTCCGAGCCAGTCCGGTCCGGTCAGACCGAAAAAGGCGAAGACATTATTAATAAGACCGTAGCTTGGCTGCATGAGGGCGGAAAAGGTGATTCCCACGGCCACGGTACTGATAAGTGTCGGAAAGAAGACGATGCTTCTGTGGACAGTCTTGAGCTTAACAGCGGAAGAAGTGAAGAGAACGGCCAGCAGAAGGGCCAGGACCACTTTCGAGCCGCTGGTTATCACGGCGTAGACGATGGTGTTCTTCAGACTGGTGACCATCATCGGGTTGCTCAGGAATGTCTGATAGTTTTTCAGACCGATGAAGGTGGCATCGAATAGAGTCCATCGGGTCAGGCTGAAATAGAATGCCAGAACCGTGGGAAGAACAAAGAAAATGCAGAAGATGATGCCTGCCGGGATATAAAACCAGTGGGGATATGTCTTCAGCATGATCTGAGAATGTTTTTTGCTGTTCATGAGACCTCTCGATAGTTCGATAGATGAGAAAGCCGGGAGCCCCGGAGGCATCCCGGCCGACGTTACTTTTTACCAGCCCTGCAGCCCCAGCTGCTGAGCCTGCTGCTCCACGTCCCTGTCATAGGCTTCCGCGGCTTCCTGAGCCGTCATGGAACCGGTACCCACGGCGGCGCACAGCTGCTGGAGATTGGGCCCCTTGACGGGGGAGAGAAACTCCAGTGCGGGGAAGGCCTTGCCCGAATCGATGTAACCGTTCAGATCATCAACGAAGCTGAGAACTTCACCGGGGAGCTTCGCCCCCTTGATGAGATAAGGTCCGGCCGGAATGACCTTGGCATTGATGGCGTCGGTTCCCCGGGTGGATGCGGCGAAGGCCAGAAACTTCTTGGAGAATTCCACCTTGTCGGAATTCTGCGGAATATAGAACGCCAGAGGCATCCAGAGGGTGGCGCCGTTTTGGGCGACATCCTTTCCGGGCAGGGCGAAAAAGCCGATGTCATTCACCAGATCGGGCCAGCTTGTCGCCACGGTATTCATAACCTGGGTCAGCATGGGATAGTGGGCCACGCTGCCTTCGGCGAGCATCTGAAGGCCCTGCTCAAATCTCGTGGTAGCGAAATCCTTCTGATACCATCCCTTCTCGTAAGCCTCCTGGATATACTCAAATCCCCTGCGGGCCGAAGAAGAGGTAGAATATTTCACCCTGTTCTGTGTATAATCATCTGCGAAATTCGGCTGAGACTGGGCTACATTGTAAAAGTCTGCCAGGACGAACAACTGTGCTGTCCAGTCATCACCGAAGGTTGCCAGAACCGGGGAGATACCCGCCGCTTTAATGGTTTCGTTATTGGCGGCGAATTCTTCCCAGGTTCTGGGTTTTTCCAATCCAAGTTTCTCGTATATCCTTTTGTTATAGAGAATACCGCCTGCACTGGCGTATCCCACGGGAACACCGTAGATACCGTCTCCCTGGGAAACGGCGGGGGTGAAGGATTCGGAAACATTAGCCATAAAAGATTCTCCGGAAAGATCAACCAGAGTCTGGGCAGGCCTGAGAGTCTGAAGCAGTGACCCGCAATTGTAATAGAAGATATCATTCATATCCCCCTGGGCGACTCTGAGCTTCACCAGATTATCGATCTCCACACCGACTCCCGGCGGTACCTCAACATCAAAGGTGATGTTGGGGTTTTGCGCCGTGTAGGCATCGATCAGGGCATTTATCATTAACTGGTCGTTCTGATTCTGCGATGTCAGCAGGGTCAGCTCCACCGGCTTGTCACCGTCGGCTTCTCCTCCGCCGTTGGCCCAGAGGGCTCCCGACATAACCATCCCCGTCAGCAACAGGGCGGCCACTCTTTTCAGATTTTCTCTGATTTTCATAAATTAACTCCTTATAAAAAATGGGGGACTGCTTTCAGATGACCCGAACCGGCGCACCGTCCCTTTGTCCCGCCGATCGGCACTTTTATCCTCTCTTTCCCTTTTCCTCCTTCTGCCGTGTCACTGCCCACGGATTGTATTATTTCACCGGTGCGGGACCGGTCGATTCTCTGATGATGATACTGCTTTCGGCCGAGCGGCTCCTTGGGGGGCCGTCGTACCCGTTCATTCGGTCCAGCAGCATGAGAAAGGCCTGTGCTCCCAGATCTTCCGTATCCTTGCCTACCGTGGTAAGGCGGGGCACGGAATACCCGCTGTCGGGGATATTGTCAAAACCGCAGACGGAAAGATCCTCGGGTATCCCGATTCCCAGATCCGCCGCCGCCCGGAGAACACTCATAGCCAGATAGTCATTAATCACCAGAATGGCGGTGGGACGGTTTTCCCCTTCCAGAATCTCCCTGGCCCGATCGTAACAGGCTTCCTGTGTCGGCTCGCAGGAGATAACGGGGTTATCCCCGGGGGCGAGGCCTTTCTCATCAAGGAATTCTCTGTATGAGTCAAGCCTGTCGTAACCATTCTCTTCGTTGGCCAGGCCGCTCAGGAAATTGAAGCGGCGGTGTCCCTCCCCATAAAGATAGGCCATAAGCTCCTTAGTGGCCCGGTGATAATCGGATTTGATCCTATCGAAGGGACTCTCTTCGGCGGACATGTCCACGATGGCCAGATGGCTTTTCGCCAACAGCTTCCTCTTCTCTTCCCCATCCCGCACGTAGGAGGTATTGATGATGGCTCCGTCAATCCTCTTCTGGGACAATTCGTTCAGAGCCACATGCTCCTCGTTTTTCTTCAACGCCGTATGAAAAAGCATGATAATGTACCCGTGCTTGTGGGCTTCCCTTTCGATCCCGGCCAGATGCTGCCAGAAATGGGGATTATGGATATCGATAAGAAAGATACCGATAGTCATGGTGCGGCCCGACCTGAGGGTTCGGGCCTGCTGATTGGGGCTGTAACCGGATTTCTCAATCGCCTCCAGCACGCGCTTCCTTGTCTCCTCAGATATGGGTACGCCCTCTTCTGTCTTCCCGTTAAGAACATAGGAAACTGTCGCCCTTGATACTCCGGCCAACTCGGCCACATTTTTCTGCGTTACCCTTTTCATTACCGATCCTTTGCCATTTACACGTGTAAGCTGATACGTGTAAATGATAAAGTCGGATCTTCTATCTGTCAAGAAAAATCAATGAGAAAGGGCGTGCTCCTCTTTCTGAGGGGACACGCCCTTTCTGATTAGGGGGAATTCCGAAGGCAGAGAAAATCGAGGCCCGGCGGGGAGTCTCTTTCTAAACGATCAGGCTGCTCTCCTCAAAGGAGACAAAGCTGTAATCAAGAAACCCCTTGGGCAAGGGCGGCATTTTCTCGAAGGTTGATGCCAAAGGATAAAAGGCTTTGCTCTCTCCGCTCCTGTTAAAACCGTGGAGCACTTCCAGAGCATGGTAGGCCATCTCCTTATTCACCCGATGCTTCCTCCCCTTGATCAGAGACCAGGCCATCTCGGCGGCCCCAAGCCCCCGGGATTCGGTTCTGAATCCGTGGGTCTGAGGGACGGAGGTATAGCCGTCGTTCCCTTTCAGGTAAACCTTCACGTCTCCGCCGAAATGATTCGGATCGGCCATCTGCATCACTCCCATGCTGCCGTGGACAACCAGCAGGGGCTGCTCGGGGAACTGGGAAATGCTGTTGCCCGTGAAGAGCACATTCCCCACCACACCGCTCTCGAAATTCATGATCCCCGAAACCAGGTTCTCGCACTCCAGGGTATAGGTTTCCCCCATGCGTTCCGTTTTCATGTAAGATCTTGTCCCATGAACGGTCTTCATCATGCCCGCGACCTCTTCTACCGGTCCGAAACAGCTCAGCAGGGCGGTGATATAGTAGATTCCCACATCAAAGCCTATGCCGCCGCCCCTCTGAGTCGTAAAGGGAAAGGCCTCCCCCATCAGAGCGCCGTCCCGGTTGAGGGAGCAGACGAAGGAGGTGACCTCTCCGATCATGCCCGATTCGATCACGTCCCTGGCGGTCTGGACGGCCGATCCCAGGAAGGTATCCGGGGCGACACCCAGGGCCAGACCCTTGCTGTCGGCCAGCTTGACCAGTTCCGCCGCTTCCTCCAGATCGGCGGTGAGAACTTTCTCAGAATAAACATGCTTGCCCCCTTCCAGAAGGGTCTTCACGATCTTGAAATGGGCGGGAACGGTGGTCAGATTCAGGACGAGCCCTATGGAATCATCGGCGATGATCTCCTCCAGGGTCATGACCTTTCCCCCGTAGGCCGCGGCGGCTTCCCTTGCCTTTGCCTCATCCAGATCGCAATAGCCGACCATATCCAGCACCTTGAACTTTTCACTGATGCTCTTCAGATAGGCCTGGCTGATCACGCCGCATCCGACTACGGCGGTTTTCATTTTTTCCATACTGTCCTCCTCAATTCTCATAACTTACAAAAGCGATTTTCCTGCTGTCCGGCGACCAGGAATTGACATTGATCGTCCCCTGCCCTCCCCGGAACCCGGCCAACAGCCTGTCATGGCTCCCGTCGGCATCCATCATTCTCAGCTCCACCCGCTTATCGGGCAGATGCTCTCCCGGTTCCAGCTCGCCCACGGCGTAGGCCAGGTAGACGATTTTCTCTCCGTCGGGGGAGCAGTGGGGAAACCAGCAGTTCTCCTCCCGGTCCATCATCTGGGTCTGTTCCGAACCGTCCGCGTTCATCCGCCACACCTGCATCCGCCCGCTGCGGGACGAATTGAACCAGATATATCCTCCGCAGGGGGAAAACTCCGGACCGTCGTCCAGCCAATCCCCCTGCGTCAGCCGGGTTTCATCCCTCCCTTCGGCGGTAATGGTGTAAATATTGTACTCCCCGTCCCTCTCTCCGCAGAAGCTGAGAAGATCCCCCCGGGGGGACCATCCGTGAAGATAACTGGGCCCCTTTTCCGTAACGAGCCGGGGGGTACCCCCCGTGCGGGGCAGAATATAGATACGGGAGACGATATCCTCATCACAGAAATGACTCACCGCCAACAGACTGCTGTCCGGGGAAAGGACATGGTCGTTATTGCAGGTGCGCACATGGGCCGTATCTATCTGCCGGATCTCTCCCGTCTCCAGGCGGTAATCATACATCAGTCCGTTGCTGTTGTAGATGAGGAATTGGCCGTCCCCCGTCCAGTTGGGCGCTTCGATAACCCTGTCAAAGGTGTGCAGTTTCTCTCTCTCCCCGCTCTCCACATCCATGATCTCCAATGTGCAGTGCTGATGTCTGTCATTCATTAACCGCAAAAGCTCATCCCTGTTAATCATTCTTTCTTCCTCCCCTATGGCAACGTTGCCATATTCCATAAAAAATCATACTTCCTTCCATGATCTGACCGATCCCCTGTCGGCGAGATAGGTCTCGTTTATAATCTCCCGGGACTCCCTATCCCAATCGTCCCTGCGGGATAGAAGAAGGGATACCGCTTCCCGGCCCAGATTTTCCAATTCAAGCCCCACGGAAGTGATCGGCGGGGAAAGCATCATGGAGAGGGTATCATCATAACCGACCAGCGAGATATCATCGGGCACGATAATCCTCTTTTCATAGCAGACTTGCAGAAAACCGCATACAAAAAGATCGGATGCCATAAAAACGGCCGTAGGCGGAACATCCCTGTTCAGAAGTTCCTCCGCCGCGCGCCTTCCCTCTTCCACCCCGTAGGTATCCCACAGGGAGATCAGCGAAGAATCGATGGGCCGGCCCGCCTCTTTCAGAGCGTCCCGGTAGCCCCGGAGCCGCATCCTCTCCACCGGATGATCCGCTTCCCTGCCGACATAGGCGATACGCCGGTGGCCCCGGTCGGCAATATGCCGCACCGCCTCAAAGGCCCCCCGATAATCGGCAATGACAATTCGGTCCGTATGATCCCCTTCCCGGGTCCTCTCCACCATGACCAGGGGGATATTCCGGCCGGTAACCTTTCTCAGCACCCGCTCGTCCAGATAGGGATGGGAGGTAATGATAATCCCGTCGACCCTCCGGGCGATCAGTTCATCCAGGATATTCTCCCAGTTTCCGTCCTTCAGTTCCACCGTATAGGTCAGGACCTGATAGCCCACTTCATGGGCGGCGCTGTTCACGGCTTTGCTGATCCGTTCATAAAGCATATTGCTATTGAAAATGGTCAGATGGCCGATGAGATTCGTCTTCCTGCTTTTGAGCCCCTGGGCTACCCGGTTCGGGATATAGCCGGTATCCCGGATAGCCTTCTCCACCAATTCCCGCTTCTCGCCGGAAACATAACCGTTCTTTCTGACAACCCGCCCCACTGTCGTCAGAGAGACCCCGGAAATCCGGGCTATATCAACCATTGTCAGTTTGTCCATCCCTTACCCCATGCCCATATGGCAACGTTGCCATACTATCAGAGAAATCCAGCTCTGTCAAATTTGCCATTGATCCCCCAAGCGATAGGGAACCGCCCTCATAAGAAACAGAACGGAATGTTCCGAATGATTGACATATTCCCGATAAGACCCGATCCCCTGGCGTCATCGGCTTCGAAAAACGGGACAGGGCTTCGGATTTATGATCCGCCGGGGGCAGACCGTTATCACCTAAAAGCTCACCCCTCTCCTTACAGGGATATGTCTCTTCTTCCCCTGACGAAAATGGCCAGCCCTATGATGAATGCCGCGGTGGAAATACCACCCGCCACCCAGGCGAGGGAGAGAACCGAGAGAAAGCTTATGACCAAGCCTCCCGCTGCGGCCCCCAGGGCAAAGCCCAGCTGATTTGCCGACGATCCTATGCTGATCATAATCCCCGAGGCCTCGGGTGCGATGATAATGAGGTTTAAACTGAATGTCTGCCCGGTCATCCATCCGGCGAATATCCACCCGAGCAGAAAGAGAACCGTCAGCAGATCGGAGGATGAAGAGAAAAAGACGAGCATCAGAAAGAGGGCCTGCGACGCCGTTCCCAGGACCAGCGTGCCCATCGGTCCGATTCGCCCCACGAGAAATCCCCCCGCCTTCGATCCGAAAAAACAGGATACACCCAGCGCCATGAGAACCAGGCTCGTGCCTCCTCCGAGACGGGGGCTTACCCCGTTAAGGTAGGGGGCTATATAGGTGAAGATCATGGAGTAGCTGATAAAGGTCACGGTACAGGCCAGGAGTATGGCGAGTATTTTTCCCTTTCCCAGATAGGAGAGCTGTTTTCTCAGCGGAGCGACCGCCGCCACGGCCGTGGAGGGAAGCAGACGAAAAGCCGCAGCGATCAGGAGGAGCAGCAGTACGGCGAGGCCGGTGAAAACGACCTGCCAGCTGAACAGATTCGTCACGAATCGGCTGGCGGGCATACCGAAGATCAAGGCCACACTCGCTCCCAGGGCCAGGTCGAAAAGCGCTTTCCCCCTCTCCTCGGGCGGAACGATATTGGTAATAATGTCCGTACCGGCGACAATGGCGACGCCCGACGCCAGGCCTATGAAGACTCTGACGATCAGCAGCATGGGAAATCCCCGGGACCCGATGGTGAACAGGGTTCCCGCGAGGAGTACGCTCAAGGCGATGAGAAACAATCTCCTCCGATCCAGACGGGCCCCGGCGATAACAAGGAGGGGCGTCCCTACGGCAAAGGCGATAGCGTAAGCGGTGTTGACCTGACCGGCCAGGGCCACGGAAACATCAAAGGCCGCGGCGATATTATCAAGAATGCTGGCCATGACGAATTGCTGCATACTCACAAGAAAATAGGTACAGGCCACCAGAAATATCTGAGATTTGTTTTTCATTTGTACTCCCCGATGACAATAATAAATCCAAATTTGAAAAAAGGAACAGATTATTTTCTCCGAATCCTGCTCTTTTCCCCGGATATTCGCGTTTTCCGTCCCTTCCGGGAGCTATTTGTCTTTCATGATGGTGTCCATGGCGCCGTCCCTTTCCTGAACGCCTTCCATGGGAACGCCGTTATTGTAGTCGTAGAAGGGTATCCCCGAACCGTTATCCGGCTTGGGCCTTTCCGGGCCGCTCCAGTCGTCCCGTTCCGAACGGCTCCAGTATCTTCTGACCCAGTGGCTGCCCCGGAAAGAGTCGCGGATAGCGTCCATATGCTCAATCAGCAGGCCATGGAGCTCGTCCCGAATACCGGCGGAGGCGGGATCTTCGATGAGGTTGACCATCTCCTCCGGATCGGTCTCCAGATTATAGAGTTCGTCCCTGTCCATCAGATGAAGAGTCAGCTTCCAGCTCCCCCGGACGATGCTCCGGTTGGGCTGGAACGCACCGAAACCATCATGGCCCGTCTCATAGCGGGTGTACTCCATGAAGGCGGTCCGGTTATCATCCCGCCTGCCATCCCGCACGTGGGGGACAAGGCTCTCCCCCTCCAGATTATCCGCCGCCGGAAGGCCCGCGTAATCCAGCATGGTGGGAATCAGATCCAGATGGCTGACCACCGTATCGTTCACTCCGGGGGTGACGAGAGAGGGCGGACCGTTAAAGATAAAGGGAATATGGGTGATCTCCTCGAAGGCGGCGGGGCCCTTGATGTTCAGCCGGTGGGCTCCGTGCATCTCCCCGTGATCGGCGGTGTAAATAATGATCGTATTATCGGGGCAGACCCGCTTCACGCAGTCGATAACCCGGCCGGCCTCATAATCGGCATAGCTGTTGCAGGCGAAATAGAAGGGATTCCGGAAGACAGGTGAAGGTGTTGATACGCCGAATACCGATTCGGCCCACTCCCGGTAATGGGCCGGCTTGTCCTCCAGGCTGTCGAAGGCCGAATCCCCCAGGGCGTATTCGTAGTCGGCGAACTCCCTCAGATAGCCGGGGGGACAGGTCCAGGGGTGATGGGGCTCGTCGTAGGAGACCACCAGAAGAAAGGGATTATCCCTCTTCTTCCCGATAAAATCGATGGCTCTGGTGCCGCTCCGATGGGCCCAGCAGAACTCCTCGTCTATGCCGTGAGCCCTCAGGTCTTCTTCGCTGGTCAATCCCTTTCGCCAGAGGATTTTTTCCTCATCGCTCAGGCTGTCCAGATAGTTTTTCCCGTCGAACCAGTAGTCGGCGTCCCAGCCTTCGGGGCAGAGACCGTTTCCGAAGTAGTCGTGCCCGTCCAGATGCCATTTCCCCACATAACCGCAATCGTATCCGGCGGAGGAGAAAATTTGCCCCATGGTCCGGACGTCCTCGCCCAGGGCCGGTCCGTTGGTGTAGACCCCCGTATTGACGGGCATCATCCCCGTGAAGATTCCCGCCCGGGCCGGCGAACAGAGGGGACAGGACGTGTAGGCGCGGGTAAACCTGACCCCTTCCTCAGACAGCTTGTCCAGATTCGGGGTTTTCAACTCCCGGCCCTTTCCGTAGGCGCCGACCAGATCGGCTCCCTGGGTATCGGTCATGATCAATACGATATTGGGGGATTCTGCCATAAGACACTCCTTTGGATGATAACGTGAAAATTGTAATTTATTTATGCCGTTGAGAAAATACGCGGTCCCCCAAGGGTCAAGAATTCCCCACAGATGTCAAGAATTTGCCATTTTCGCCTAAGCCTTTTGGCTATAAGGTGAATGAAGACGCTAAGGTGAGGTAGATTATGTTAAGCAAGGAAATTCAGGATGCCATAGAGATGTTCCGGAAGCAGAAGGAAGCATCAAAGGGCCGGGCCATCACCCCGGAAGGAGCCCTGGAAGCCCGGAAAAATATCGATAATATCCTGGGGAACCGGCCGAACGGCAAAGGTATCACCGTGGAAGAAGTCAGGACGCCCCGGGTTACCGGCGAATTTTACCACTACGACGAGAGCGATCCGGACAAGCTCAAGGGGAAGGTCCTCCTTTACATACACGGGGGCGGCTTCATGACCGGTTCCGTTCTCTCGCGCAGAAAAAATTGTCATAACCTTCTGGAACAGGCCAGAATGGACGCCTTTTCCGTGGAATACGGCCAGTGGCCGGAAGCGGAGCATCCCCGGGGCCTGGACGACTGCGTGGCCGCCTACCGCTGGCTTCGGGGCAAAGGATACGAAGGAAAGGACATCTACTTCTACGGGGGGTCCGCCGGAGCCATGCTCACCCTCACCTCCATTCTGTACCTGAAAGATCACGGCGAGGAACTTCCGGGGAAAGCCCTGGTGTTCTCGCCGGTGGCCGGGCAGGACATGGATCTTCCCTCTCACACAGAGCTGGACGACAGGGATCCCATGATCAGCTACGAACCGGTCATTCCCTACTATGAAAAGGCCGATTTCACAAGCCCCTATGTCTCCCCCGGCTACGGCGACTACCGGGGATTTCCCGAACTGGCCATTCATGCGGGAAGCGAAGAGGTCCTTCTGGATGACGCGAAGCTGATCTACAGCCTCTGTGAGAAAGCGGGAGTGAAGGTGTCCCTGAAAATCTGGGAAGGCCTTTTCCACGTGTTCACCCTGGTCGATTCCCCCGAATCGGAGGAAGCAACGAGGGAATTCGCCCGGTTTTTCAGAAACGAAGATAATGTTTGAAAGAATTGACAATATTTTGTTGAGATGCGGGTAATCCGGTAATAATCGCTCTCCCTCTATTCGGATAACGAATAGAAGGAGGGCTGATTTGAAAGAAGAAATCTACTGCCCCAACCCCCAATGCAGGAATCATAATAATCCGCCGACTGGTAAGGTTTGGTTTTGGAAGAAAGGCTTTGCTTTCACAAAAAGAGACGGGAAAGTACAGCGTTTTCAGTGCAAGGAGTGTTTGAAAACATTCTCCCTATCTTATTTCACCATAGATCATTGTGTTCATAAGCGTCTGTCCTGTGCCAGGATACTAAGCCATCTCATCAGCGGGTCGGGAATCCGGGATATGGCCCGGGCCATGAACTGTTCTCCCCATATGATAACCCACCGCTTACAACGTCTTTCCCAACGAATTACTTCTGTATGCGCAGAAGAAATCAACTCTCTTAAGCTCTCCGAATCGATGGCAGCCGACGGTTTGGAGAACTTTATCCTATCCCAATACTTCCCCACCAACGTGAATATTCTGGTTGGAAAACGCTCTCAGTTCATCTATACCTTCAATGCCTTTCACTTCAAGCGAAAAGGAACTTGTACAGACGAACAAAAGAGAAAGAAGCAAGATCTCTATGAAAAAGCCAGGTTTGAGAAGAGAGCGGCGTCCCGTCGATTTCGGGAAATCCTGGATTTTCTTTCACAGAAGGCAGAACAATCTTCCATGACTTCCCTTATCCTTGATACGGACGAGCATCCAATCTACCGTTATCAATTTGACCATAATGAATCCCTTTCCCCTAAGATTATCCATAGAAAGACAAACTCTCGAGTTGAGAGAAATTATCAGAATAAACTATTTCCTTGTAATTATATAGATCGTCAGATAAGAAAGGACTTGGCTGAATATATAAGAGAAACGGTACAGTTCGGGAGAAACATGAATAACAGTATGGACAGGTTTACCTGCTACTGCTTTTGGCATAATTTCATGAAGCCCCATCGCATAAACAAGAGCAAGAGAAAATATGAGTATCATAGCCAGGCGGCCGGGTTCTCAGTACAGGAAACGAATAAGATTGTCTGGGAAGTTTTTCATGGGGTGAAGAAGAGAGAGAAGGATTTTATGGGATTCCTCACCGAGTATCAGAAAGCTCATTGGGAGAGAGATCTGGTAAATCCTCTGAATAGAAGGGCTGTCTAGGAAGGGAGGAATGTATAGGGTTGGGAACATTCCCCGAAAGGAGGGACTCTCCCTAAGAGAGCCCCTCGCAAAAACCAAAATAGTCCTTTCTATGCCTGATTTACTGTGGTATAAACATAGTAATGGTAATGGGTACGGACCAGTATGAACTGGCGGAATCATCAAGATTGACTACATATTTATATCCCACATTCAAATCTGCGAAGGGTACGACATCGGCCTTCATGATGTACTGGGGATGTACCACGACGAGATTGTCCATCGAACCGCCTTCAAAACTGCCTTCCCCGAAGTTATCGGTATAGCGGAGATCCAGACGGGCGACATCCTTGTTAACCGGTACATCCGTGCGAAGAGCCAGGGAGTAGACCGGATCCACATCGGATAAGGCTACCACATTCTCCGTAGTCATGACGAAGTCGTCAGCGGCATAGCTGAGTTCCACGCCGATTCTGGATTGTGTCGCACCGGATTTATAGGTGTAATCAAAGCCGGCTCCGGCGGATACCCTTTCAATGAAACCGGGTGCCGTTTTGAAGTTGGCGAAGAAACTCTCCTTGTATCCATTGTAACCACCGATTATCCTACCCATACCATCCAGATCGTACTGCACAGCGGCTTCTACCTTCTGTATGGCAGTGGCTGTTTTATAATACGTACCGGGTGCTGTTTCAAGAATTGGGTAATATAGACCTGCCGCGAGCCCCTGAACAGGTGACACTTTTGTCATCAGTCCCATATCACGATCTTTTCCCATTTTTCTCGTGATGTAATCCTGACTGGTAACCGGACCTCTCAGAATAAAACTCTCATCTTCGAATTTTCCGATGGCCGTAAAGAGTTTTCGGTCGAAGAGGGAAATGTGGAGGTCATAGGTCCAGGGCTGATAAGCGGCACTATTCGGAATACCAGGGACATAGTCACCGCTGTATACAGCCCCCTTGTAGTTGACTCCCGAACCATTCGCATCGGCACCGAATCCCCCAATTCCCATAAACAGGTTGTTGTTCGTAGTAGCCTCATCTCCGTCAACGGATTTGGCAACTTCAACCGTCGTCTCAAAGTAGCCGGAAAGGGTGAGGCTCGGTAATTTTGCAGGTCCCTGATCCGCAGGCGCATCCTGTGCAGACAACATGGTGGCCGCCATCAAACCGGTAAGCAACACTGAAAGAATTTTTTTCATAAAATCTCCTTTTTTCATTTCACGATGATCGTGTGAAAACCATTATAGGGAGGATTTTCTATACCGGGATATAGGAATTAATTGACATTACTATTCATATATTGACATATTTGAATACATTTTAATTCTTTTTATTATAACGATTTCCAACATTTAAAAAATAGTCAAGAAATCAACACAAAAATCAATAAATTACAATTTTCTATCTTTTATGTCAGGTTTATTCTTATAAAGTCTGTGCCTAATCAAAGAATCCATATTACAATGTATTGTCATGTCAAATAAACGAAACATCAGCGTATTTAACAGGCTCTTTGCCATCCATACTTTACTTCTCATTCTTATCTACCTTCTGTCGGTGGCTTTTTTTCTCAATAATATCAGGCAATCGTCCCAGGGAATGGTGGAATCGAAAAGAATTCAGACGAAAATGTTCCTTGCCAATCTGGAACAGCAGCTGGACAGTATTTACAGCCAGGAAGTAAGCCTGGCCAATTCGGCTATTATGTCAACGCTGGCCTATGGCTATTACAAAGACAATTACGAAAGGTCCCAGCTTCTTCTGGAAATTCTCAAGACGATTCAGGGAATTCAGAGCATGAGCCCCCTCATAGAGGAGATTGTCGCCACGTTCCCCTCCCAGGGAATCCGTGTGTCGACAAGGAACGGTTACAATAGAGGTTCCGAATGGGAACAGGTGGAAAAGGGAGCGGAATACGATTACTTTATCAGTTATGATAACCGAATCATCATGAATTTCACCTATCCCCTCATGTATTCGGAGAACGACAGCTATGTACCGGACTTCAACATTCAGGTCGTACTGTCACCTGATCAGCTGGAAGGATCTTTGGGTGCTTTCAATGATGGTATAGGAAGCGGTGCCGCTATCCGGTTCAGGGTGAACAGGGAATATATCATAGAGATTGACGACGGCTCCATAGTTGCCGGTTACTACAGAGGATCGGCTGCCGAATTAAAAGATTATCAGTTCATTTCATCGGACAGCATGAAGTTTCCTATCTCTGTTGTGGCTTTCATAGACAAACAGGTCTTCAGGGATATTATTATGCAGTATATTACGATTCTGACCATTGTCATGGTCATCCTGACCTCTTTGTACGCTCTCTCCCTTACCTATACGAAAAGAATCATCATAAAACCCCTGAAAGAGTTGATGGGCGCCTTCGACAAAATCCGCGGCGGGGATTTCGAAGTGAGGATCTATCATGAACCACATGACGAGTATAACTACCTCTACGCCGGCTTCAACGATACGGTGACCCATATTCAGGAGCTGATAGACAATATATATGAGCAGGAAGATCTTATCCAGAATGCCGAGCTTGCCCAGCTGCAGTCCCAGATAAATCCCCACTTTCTATATAACAGCTTCTTCATTATCAACAGGATGGCCAAGAACGAAGCCTACGACCAGATAACGAGTTTCGTCACATCCCTGGCCCGCTACTACCGCTATATTAATAAGGAAACAAGCCCGTTCATTCCTCTGGAAAAAGAGATTGAACATATGGCCAATTACATCGATATCCAGCAGATGCGCTTCAGCGACAAGATAAGTGTGGAATTGGCCGATCTGCCCCTTGAATACAGGAATATATCCGTTCCGAAACTGATCCTTCAGCCTGTCATAGAGAACGCTTATAACTACGGCCTCGCCGATAAGCTGGAAGACGGGCTCATTAAGATAAGCTATGAACCGAAGGGAACTCTTTTTACCATTTCCGTGGAAGACAATGGAGAAGAGGCTTCCGACAGGCTGATTGAATCTATGGGAAACAGCCTGGATGTAGATATCCGGGGTTCGAGCCACGCTCTGGCCAATATCCACAGGAGACTGGTGCTGGCATTTGGAACGCCCTGCGGCGTATCGGTCGATCGGAGTATTCTCGGGGGAGTTAAAGTCACCCTGATCATAGATATGACATCCCGCCCCGACAGATAATAAGATCCGGATTACACTCTTTAATGTCAATAATTGAACTCTCATGTCAAGAATCTTTCATAGGCAGGAGAAAGAAGTGGATGTACCATAAATTAGGTAATCGCCATATATAGGATTTTTATTTACGAAAAGAGAGGAGATTTAACAGTGAAAACCTTAGGTAAAAGCAGACTGACCTTCGGGGCCGCGGCCCTCATGCTTTTGTTTGCCCTGCTTCCCGCCGCCGCCAACGGGGCACTGGATGAGGAGCAGTCAACCGTAGAGATCGGAGACGTATCCGATCCCATGGCCAAATACGACGAGCCGATAACGGTCTCGACCTATTTTGAAATAGAACCGCCCCTTGTAGAGTTCTTTACGAAGGACAGGATCATGAACAACGTGTTCCAGAAGAGATACCGGGAAGAACTCGGCATAAACCTGGAATACAAATGGTTTGCCAACCAGTCCGACGAGGACAGCGTCCAGAAAAAGAACATCGCCATTGCCTCCGGAGACATCCCCGATTTCATGATGGTGAACAAGGAACAGCTCGCCCTTCTCTCCAAAACGGATCTCATTAATAAGGACATGGGCGTCTATTTTGACAAGTACGCCTCCGACCACTTGAAGGAGTGGATGTATCAGGAAGGCTCCGCCGCCATGGATTCGGCGACTTTCAACGGACAGATTATCGCCATTCCCCAGCTTGACTCTTCCATCGACACGGCTCCTTTCCTCTGGCTCAGAAAGGACTGGCTCGACAAGCTCGGCCTGGACGTACCGGAGACCATGGACGATCTGTATAAAGTGATGGTCGCCTTCCGGGACAATGACCCCGACGGAAACGGCAGGGACGATACCATAGGCCTGATACTCCAGAAGGATATCATGTCCACCCGCGGGACTTCCGACGCCGGCGACGGGATCGGCCTTTTCAACGGCTTCGGCGCCTATCCCCGGGCCTGGGTGGAAAAGGGCGGCGAGCTGGTCTACGGCAGCGTTCAGCCCGAAATGAAGGAAGCCCTGGCCTATATGAACAAACTGTACAGTGAAGGCCTCATAGAACAGGATTTCGGCGTCAAGGATCTGATGAAAGCCTCTGAGCTGGCCGCTTCCGGTACGGCGGGAGTGCAATACGGCGCCATGTGGAACGCCATGTGGCCCCTGGGCAGCACCCTGCAGAACAATCCCGAGGCCGATTGGGAGCCCTTTGTGATTCCCTCCGCCACAGGCAAACCGGCTGAACCCCAGATCAAGCTGAATGTGGTTCTCTATTTCGTGGTGAACAAAAACTGCGAGCATCCCGAAGCCCTCATCAAGCTGCTCAACTTCTTCGTCGAAAAATTCGGCTTCTCCGACGAGGAAGAGTACGCCAACTACCTTGTCACCGATACGGGGATCCCCAGTTTCGCTCTCCATGACACCATGTTCAAAACCTACAACGCCCTGAGAAATCTCGAGGCTTACTGGAAAGTAAGCGAGGCCTTCGAAATGAACGATCCCTCCTCCCTGAATGCGGAACAGCTGAATTACTACAACGCCATCGTCAAGTACAAAGGGGGAGATCTGTCCCTGGCCGGCTCCGATAAGACCTACGGGGAGAACGGCGCCTTTAAAGCGATGGACTACTATTACCAGAATGACCTGTTCATGATGGATCAGTTCTACGGAGCTCCCACGAACACGATGAAAAGAAAACTGCAGACCATCAAGGACAAGGAGATCGAATACTTCACCAAGGTCATCATGGGCGTAGAAAGTCTCGATAACTTTGACGATTTTGCCCAGACTCTCGGAACTCTCGGACTCGACCAGATTACCGAAGAAGTCAACGCCTGGTATTCAGGCAGATAACGGGTTATCCGATGACGGGGCTGATCCTGCGGGTCAGCCCCCATTTTCCCATGTAATCAACCATCTATGAAAAGGAGAGGAAAGCATGAGTATGAATAAGGTCCTCCTGAAAAGGGAAGTGCCCCTGCATATTTTAATGCTGCCGGCCGTTCTGGTGGCCGTGGTCTTTTATTATATTCCCATGGTCGGCAATGTTATGGCCTTTCAGGACTTTATCCCGTCCAAAGGGATGGGGCAGTTCTTCAAATCGGAATGGATCGGACTGGAGAATTTCCAGTATATCTTCTCCATGCCCGATTTCAAAAGAGTACTTGCCAATACAATCGTCATCGCCCTATATAAAATCGTTCTGGGCATTTTCGTCCCCCTCCTTATGGCGCTTCTGCTGAACGAGGTCCGGAACCTTCATTTCAAAAAGTGGGTTCAGACGATTGTCTATATTCCCTATTTTCTCTCCTGGGTTATCCTGGGGGGAATCCTCGTAGACCTCCTCTCTCCCTCCGGCGGATTTATCAATACGCTGATTACCGCCTTCGGCCGTGAGCCCGTCTATTTCCTGGGAAACAACAAAACGATCCAGGGCGTCATAGTCACGACCCATATCTGGCAGAGCGTCGGCCTCAACCTCGTGATTTTTCTCGCGGCCCTCACCGGCATCAACCCGAATCTTTACGAGGCGGCCACCGTTGACGGGGCGGGAGAGTGGAAAAAGCTGACCCACATAACCCTCCCCAGCCTGAAGCCGATGATCATTCTCGTTTCCGTCCTGGGGCTCGGGCAGATCCTAAACGCGGGATTTGACCAGATCATGAACCTCTACAGCCCGATTGTTTATGAGAAGGCCGATATCATCGACACCTTCGTCTACCGGACCGGTATGCTGCAGCTCCAGTACAGCGTGGCGACCGCCGCGGGCTTCTTCAAATCTTTCGTCGGTCTGATTTTTATATCGGCGTCCTTTTACCTGGCCAAGAAATTCGCCAATTACCGATTGTTCTAGGAGTTATTAGATGGTAGAAAATCAAACCTTATCAAGGAAAGTTTTTATAACATTCAATTATGTTTTCCTGGGAGCGGCCACGCTGCTCTCCCTCTTCCCCATCATCCATGTCCTGGCCCTTTCGTTCAGCTCCAATGCGGCGGCCCAGGCGGGCTGGGTCACCGTTTATCCCGTGGATTTCACCTTAGGCTCTTATAAGTATATCCTGGGGAAAAGCGAGTTTTTCAAGGCTTTCGCCGTCTCCGTGGAAAGGGTTGTCCTGGGAACGGTGATCAGCCTTTTTCTCACGTCCACCAGCGCCTACGCCCTCTCCCAGTCGGATGAGAATTTCCGCGCCAGAAAGTACTATGCCTGGTTCTTTATCGTCACCATGGTATTCATTCCCTCCATCATTCCCCTTTTCATCACCGTCAAGGCGATCGGCTTGTACAATACCATCTGGGCCCTGGTTCTTCCCATGTCGGTTATTGGCTTCAACATCATCCTCATGCTGAATTTTTTCCGGGGTATTCCCTACGCCCTGTCCGAATCGGCTTTTATGGACGGGGCGAATCACTTCCAGATTCTCCGGCGCATCTATCTTCCCATATCCAAGCCTTCCCTGGCCACGGTGGGGCTGTTCATTATGGTGATGAACTGGAACGAATGGTTTCACGGCCTGGTCTTCGTGAGCGATCCTTCCCGCTACCCCCTCCAGACCTACCTCAGGGGGGTTATCAAGGCCGCCACGGCGACGAATCTTGACTTGAATAGTGCCGAAGTCATGAAAGAGATCTCCATGAAGACCCTGACATCGGCCCAGATCTTTATCGCCATCGTGCCCATTCTCCTCGTCTATCCTCTCCTTCAGAAATATTTTGTAACCGGCATGACCCTGGGAAGTGTTAAAGAGTAGACTATGTACAATCTCCTGATCGTCGACGATGAAAAGATTATCCGCGAAGGCCTTTTCGAACTTCTCTCCATGGAGGAGGAACTGGAACTCAATCTTTTCTCGGCGGCATCGGCCATCGAAGCCCGGGAGATTCTGGAAGAGAGGAAGATCGATATCGTCCTGACCGATATCAAGATGCCCAAAATGTCGGGGATCGAGCTTTTCGATGTGATTCAGGAGAGATGGCCCCACTGCAAGGTGATCTTTCTCACGGGTTACTCCGAGTTCGATTATGTATATAAGGTTCACAAGCACGCCCGTTATATTCTCAAAGCCGAAGAGGACGAGAAAATCATCGCCGCCGTGTCCGAGACGGTCAGAGAGATCGAGAATGATTTCATGCTGGAGCAGATTGTCCGGGACAGCGACCTCCTTCTTGATCAGAAAAAGGAACGGGAGAAGGACCGCTTCCTTTACGATCTCTTCTCGGGATTCACAGACACTTCTACGGTCACAGACGACCTGATCTCCCGCCTGGGGATAGATCTGACCGTTTCGGAGGGAATCTATTATGCGGTGATGCGCCACGACCCCATTGGCGGGAACTCCTACGATGAGCAGCTGCAAATTCTGGCGGACCTGCAGCTGCTCATGGAAAAGTATTACTTCGATTTTATGAAGGGCATCGTTTTTCATCATTCGAAAAACTATATCATCATGCTTCTTCAGCCGACGAAATGGAATACACCGGAGAGGAATCTGCTCACCCTCAAGGGGAGAAGCGAGCTTTTCCAGAAGGCCTGTCTGAAGAATTTCGACATGACCCTTTCCATCCTCCTCGGCGGAGGGACGCTCCCCCTGGGAGAATTCACCGGCCGTTTCCACAGGATAAAATCGAAACTGCTCATGGCCGGCGAGGAGGCCCTCCTTATTCTTAAGGAGACTCCGGAGGATATTTCCGACCGGGATTTCCAGAGGGAGCAGAAGGAGAATCTTATCGAGTCCCGGCTGGAACTTCTCGATTATTACTTCGAGAACTCCCATGGGGACCATGTGATGGCTCTTTTGAATGAGGCTTCGGAACTCTTTGAGGACAAATCGGATATGGAAGATCTCTTTGCCGTGGAAGTCTTCAGCGACATCGCCGTCAAGCTCCTCAAGTATATCAACCGCCTGCACCTTTCCGAAGAGTCCCGGAACCGGGTGGAGATTGCCCGGCTGTACAGCGTCACGGCCTATGAGAGCTGGCGAGAAGCCTTTCATTATCTAAGGGAAGTCTGCGAATTTGTCTTCGAACTGAGGGAAGCCAGCCGGACGAAAAGCAATGACGACGTCATCAGGCAGGTGAAGGGCTACATCCATGATAACCTGAGTGGAGACACCTCCCTCGACACCCTGGCCGATCTGGTAAGACTCAGTCCCGAATATCTCCTGCGCCGGTTCAAAAAGAGCGAGGGGGTTACCATCCTCCAGTTCATAAACGATCTGAAAATTATCAAAGCGAAAAGCCTCATCGCCGACAAAAACAGGCAGATCAAGGAGATAGCCTTCGAACTGGGCTTTTCCAGTTCCGGCTATTTCGGGCGGTTTTTCAAAAGCAAAACAGGTTTGAGCCCCCAGGGCTATCGCGATCAGTTAGCATAAAGGAATAACATGATGGAACAGAAAGAAAGCATCGGCTGGATAGGTACGTCCGGAGAACCGGGCAGTATCAGGGAACCGGAACTTGTCTATTTCAGAAAGGTTCTGCCCCTTGAGGAGCAACCGGAGAATTTCTCCATTGAGATAACAGCCGATTCCCGCTATAAATTCTATGTGAACGGGTCACTGGTCAACGCGGGACCCCAGAAGGGAGACAGGCAGATCTGGTACCGGGACAGACTCGAGCTGGGAACTTATCTCAGGAAGGGACGAAATATCCTGATCGCCGTTGTCCTGATGATCCCCGACAGAAACCGGGGGGGCAATTACTCCTTCGCCAGAACCGCTACCCCCGGGTTTTACCTTAGCGGCCTCGAGGGCTTCCGGGCCGATGAAAGCTGGAAATGGCGGCAAGCTCCGGTGAAGATGCCCGGCGAGGACAGCCATTTCGCGCCCCTCCATATTTTCGAGGAAGCCGAAGGATCGGATCTCAACGGGCCCGCCTGGGATAAGGAGTATGACGACGGCTCCTGGCAAAGCGCCCATCCCTACACTCCCTTTGATCTTAGCGACCGGCTTCTACCCGAAAATCTCCAGGAAAGGACGATTCCCTTTATGAGAAGGGAGGACCGCCGATTTTCCCGGATCAAGTGCCTGAGGAAGTCCCGATTCTCCGCCGACCGTTGGGACGGCTTGCTCCGGGAAGGCGGGATTCTTGAAATTCCGCCGGAAAGCCGGGAAATCGTAGAGATCTCGGCGGGAGAGGAAAGAACGGGCTTCCTCAAACTGCTGACCGCCGGGGGGAAAGACTCCCGGATAACCCTGCTCACATCGGAATGCTACGCCTACGAGCCCATAGAGGGTTTGAACGGCCCGGTCATACCCCGCAAGGGGGATAGAACCGATTCGGAAAGGGGGCAGCTCTACGGCTTCACCGATACCTACCGCGTCAAGGGTGCCGGAACGACCGATTCGCCCGAAATTTATGAGCCCTTCTGGTTCAGAACGTTCCGCTATATCCGCCTGACCATAGAAACGGCCGAAGAGCCCCTCACCCTCGCCGATTTTTCCTATCAGAGCAACGCCTATCCCCTGGAGGTAAAAACCTCGGTGGAAACGTCCGATCCGTCCCTGGCAAAGATATGGGAAATCAGCGAGAGATCCCTGCGCCTCTGCATGCACGAAACCTATGAGGACTGCCCCTTTTACGAGCAGCTCCAGTACGCCCAGGACACGAGGAGCCAGATACTCTACACCTACGCCGTTTCCGCCGATGACAGACTGGCCCGGCAGGCCATGGACGATTTCAGGCGATCGGCGCGCTTCGATGGTATGGTCAACTGCTCCTTTCCCAACTACGAAAACCATGTCATTCCCGGCTTCGGTATCTTCTACATCGCCATGGTGTACGACCATATGATGTATTTCGGCGATAAGGAACTGATCCGGGAGCATATGCCCGCCATACTCGGGGTTCTGAACTTCTTTAGGAAGCACATCGACGAAAAGGGACTCGTCGGAAAGGTGGGCGGCCCCCTCTTCTCTTCCCGCTTCTGGTCCTTTATCGACTGGACCGACCAGTGGCGGGACACCCTGGGCGTGCCCCCCGCCACCGGAGAGGGCCCGCTTACCATGGAGAGCTTCTACTATGTCATGGCTCTCCGCCACGGCGCAGCCCTCTTCGACTACCTCGGGTTTTCCGATCTGTCACGCCGTCTCATGGGGGAATCAGAAGAGATTAAGGCGGCTATCAACCGCCACTGCCGGGGAGAAAACGGCATGTACCAGGACGGGCCGTCTATAGAGGCATACAGTCAGCACTGCCAGGTTTTCGCCCTTCTCACCGATTCGATCGACGGGAAAAGGGGGAAAAAAAACCTGCTGGAAACTTTCTCCCATAAGGAGAAGTACGCCCAGTGTTCCGTGGCTATGATGTATTATCTGTTCCGGGCCCTGGAAAAGTGCGGGGCCTATGAGAAAACCGACGGGCTCTGGAATATCTGGCGGGATATGGTGAAAAAGAACCTGACCACCTGCGAAGAAGATTCGGTTCTCAGCCGCAGCGACTGCCACGCCTGGGGAGCTCTGGTCCTCTATGAACTGCCCTCTGCGGTACTGGGAGTGCGCCCCGCCTCGCCGGGATATGCCGAACTGGAGATCCATCCCATGGCGGGAGCTCTCTCCTGGGCCAGGGGAACGGTCTGCACCCCCCGGGGGCCGGTTCATGTCTCCTGGAAAAAGGAGAATGGGGAAATCAAATTAGAGGTCTCCCCGCCGGAGGGAGTTAAGGTGCGCACAAGTCAGGGCTCCTGATCCGGAATCTGCCCGAGCTGCATAAGTTCAGGGCAAGAAACGGGGTATGCCCCTTCAGGCAGATCAGTCGTAAAACTTTCCCCTGTGGAAATTCTCATTGCCCAGCTTCTTCGCCGTCATACTGAACAGAACGCAGCCGTCGGGGCAGACGATATCCTTGTGGTATCTGCTGTCTCCCCCGATATTCTGCAGGTCCCCCCCGCTTCTGACCGCTTCCATAATCGGAAACATCATGACCATGACCTTCGAGCAGATTCCCTGTCCTTCACCGTTCACGGGACAGCCGTAGGTACAGGTGTACTTGTCGCCGATTTCCTCTCCGTTGCGGCAATACCTCTCAGTCTTGTCGCTCCGGAGAAAACCGGTCACCTCGATTTCCCACTCATACTCTTCGTCATACCATTTTTTCATAATCCGCCTCCATACGTGATTGAATATGGCCCAGAAATTTCTCCGTCGCCGTGGAAAAGACCTGAAACTTCTTCCATGCCAAATAACAGCTGACCTCAAAGGAGGGCTCCAGGGGACGGAAGCATAGATGGGAATCCTTGTTTTCAAAGATGAGATTTTCCAGGGCGAAAGCGTAGCCGAACCCCTCTTCCACCATGACGGCGGCATTATATATCAGATTGTAGGTGGCTACCACGTCAAGGCTGTCATAATGTTTTCCGAACCACTGTATCATTCTCTTCTGCATGGCATTGCGGCTCGAAAGGATAAGGGGTTTATCGACCAGATCCTCGGCCAGGATGGTCTCTTTTTCCGCCAGGGGAGAGTCTTTTCTCATAATGATACCGAATCGGTCCACCGAGGGAAGGGGGATAAACTCATACTTCTCAATATCCACCGGTTCAATCAGGAGGATAATGTCGATAAGCCCCTTGTCCACCCTCTCCTTCAGGTCATCGGCATTACCGCTGTAAAAGTCAAAGACAACTCCCGGGTTGTTTCTGCCGAACTCTCCTATGACGGGAGCCCAGATACGCATAGCGTTTGTCTCCCCGGAACCCAGGTAGATCGTTCCTTCCAGACTTCCCTCCTGGGCCTTGATCTCGTTCTCCGCCTTCAAGGCCAGGTCCAGGATCTCTTCGGCCCTTCGCCTGAGAAGAACTCCCTTTTCGGTCAGGGAGAATTTCGATCCCCTGCAGAACAGTTTGACTCCCAGCTCCTCTTCGAGCTGCATGATCTGACGCGACAAAGTCGGTTGAGTTATATGCAGGATATCGGCGGCCCGGGTGATATTCTCCTCCCGGGCAATGGCCAGAAAATAACGCAATACACGGAGTTCCATGGCTTTATTATACCTCCGCCGGCGGAAAACATCAGCCGCGGAGGAGTGAAAGAAGGTTAAATCCAGTATAAATATGACTCGCCAATAGCGAATCAGGCCGATTTATTCTTATTTATTCTGTCCAGATACATAATGAACATACCGCTGGCCAGGATAAGTCCGGCTCCCCCCAGTGTGGAAAGAGTGGGAATCTCCCTCCAGAAGAGGAACCCCCACAACGTATTTATGGGCAGGGCCAGATATTCGAATGAGGCAAGGACAGACGCCTTTGCGTAGCTGTAGGCTTTTGCCATGAAAAAAGTCCACACGGCCCAGACGATTCCGAGTCCCCCCATGATGATCCCGTCGCGCCATGTGGGCAGGGACCAGTGGACAAACAGGAAAGCCACGCTGGGATTTGCCTCGGGCAGCTCCCCCACGGCCAGGGTAATGGGAACGATAACGCCGGCGGCAAGCAGATAGACCAGGGAGCTGTAGAAAGCCATGGTTCCGCTGCTCTCGGTGGTCTGCAGCTTTCTTGTGCTCATAACGATGAAGGCGTAGAAGAGAACGCTGATTAATATGAAAACCGCCCCGATATTGAAGCTGCCCGAACCGGGCTTCAAGATGAGGATGACCCCCAGAAATCCGATAATCAGAACGACCCAGCGTCGCAGTTCCACCTTCTCCTTCAGGAGGAAGATAGAAAAGACGGTAATCATGATGGGACCGGAAAAGCGGATGGACTCGATCTGGGCCAGCGGCAGGGACACAAGCCCCATCATATAGGTGGTATAGGAGACAAAGAGAAAAAATCCCCTTATGAAGTGAAGTCCCAGGCGTTTCGTCCCGGGAATACCCTTGATTCCCTCTCCCCTGAGAAAAAGCAGGGAAAAGGGAAGAGCGATGATGTTGCGCATAATCACCATCTGCAGAACGGGATAATTTCCCCCCAGTCCCTTAACGGCGATGCTCTGGGTGGAAATGACAAAAAGGGCCAGGACGAGAAAGCCTACTCCCCTTGCCGTATCGGCGGATGATTCATTGTTTGATTCCATAATTAATTCTCCCTTATAGGCAGTATGAGCCGTGAAGGATGGGCCCCGTCGTGGTGGATCCGGTTCACGGCTGTCATATATTCATCCCGGGTTTCCCCGGATATCGTTCCCCCCGTATTGCTGTTTCTGTCAAATCGGGGAAAATTGCTGCTGGAAACTTCCAGCCGGACGGAATGGCCCGGCAGGAAAACATTGGCCGTAGCCCAGAGATTCAGGGTCAGCCCGTAGATTTCGCCGGGTTCCATCATTTCCGGTCTCTCAAAGGAGTTTCTGTAGCGGGCCCTCATGATGCCCTCGGTCAGAATGACGGCTTTTCCATCGGGAAAAACATCCACCAGTTTGCCGGTGAAATCCGTATCCCTGGCCGATGAGGAGACATACAGCTGCAGCTCCACCGGCCCTATCACTTCCCATTCCTTATCCAGAACCGGCGTGGAGTAGACAAGCACGTCGTCCCGAATTTCCGCTTCCCGCTGATCCCTGGGACCGGTGGAGTTCCCTCCGGGCAGAATCACCTGTCCGCCCACCGTCGGAACGGGTCTGAGGGGATTGTAAAGGTAGACATCGGACGGCTCATCCCCGGGCGTATCCGCAGAGAGGGCTCCGTCACCGTGCAAAGTATTGGCAGAGCCGCTGCTGTGGAGATAATAGGAGCGGAAGCGCGTATCGGGCAGGGGCCAGTCCGATCCGAAAATCCATTCATTCCGGCCCATGAGAAAAATCATGACCGGCGGATCCTTTTCCGCGCCGTTCTCGATCCCCCTCACCCATCTGTCGTACCAGCGCATATGCATTCCCGCCAGATCGATAGCCGCGGCGCTGCTCCCGGAACCGTACTCTATCTCGGGAAATACTCCGGAAAAGTTCATATGGGTCCAGGGGCCGATGATGACCCGCTGATTCTCCCGGGCCGTTTTTGAACCGCCCCTCTCTCTCATACCCGTAAAATTCCGGAACGTGCTCCAGAGGAAAATATCATACCATCCGCTGATATTGAGGGCGGGAACGGTAATACCTTCGTATCCCTTCTCGGGCGAGGCTCCGTGCCAGTACTCGCCCCCCGAGGAATGGGACAGCCACTCCCGGTAAAAAGAAGCATGGGACGCGATCATGGGATGGGCGGCCAGAGGCAGTTCGTTCAGGGCCTCATCCACATCGGGGAGGGGCCCCTTCTCTCCTATCCCGTCCTCCTCCGTTCGGGAACGATTCAGTTCCGCCGGAATAATGCTCGCGACGACCCAGCGAAGATCATGGAGAACTTTAGCCCCTCCCTGATACATACAGCCTTCATAGCTGTCGGAAAAGGTGATGGAGGGGGCCATGGCTTTCAGGGCAGGAGGAGTCTCCCCGGCGGGAAGCCACTGGGTTCCCCCGAGGTAGGACCCTCCGAAAGTCCCGATTGTCCCGTCGGACCAGGGCTGCCCGGACGCCCAGGCAAAGGCGTCGACCCCGTCCTCCTTCTCCTGGAAATGGGGATTGAACTTTCCCTCCGAAGCGTAACGGCCCCTCACATCCTGAATGACCACGGCATAGCCCATTTCCAGGGCCCGGAACGTGTCGAACCGGTCATCCACCGCGGCATAGTTCTTATTGTAGGGGGTGCGTGCCATGAGCACGGGCGCCGGACCGGAATCGTCTTTCCGGTAGATATCCGTGGCGAGGCGCACCCCGTCCCTCATGGGGACCATGACGTTCCTCTCTATGATGATCTTATCCATAATCTTCTCTCCTTTCTATCTATTCACCGTTGCGGACGACTCTGAAACCCCGGCTGTAAAAACGGTCGTCCGGCGGGGTGGCCGCCCGGTAGGCCGATCTCAGATGCTTGGCAAAATCGTTCCACCCGCCTCCCCGGGTCAGGCGAAGAAATCCCTCCGCCGGACCGGAGGGATTGACCGAAGTTCCCCCGTCATAATTCCCGTAAAAATCAAAGCACCATTCACTGACATTTCCGTGCATGTTATAGAGTCCCCAGGGATTCGGGTCAAAGCTGTCCACGGAGACGGTTTTTTCACGGTAGATTCCGGGAGGCGTTTCCATCTCATAACGGTCAAAATAGTGATCCTCCACCGTATAGGGATAGTAGCCGAAGTAATTGACGTCTTCCGCGGCGACCGAATCCCCCCTATTGAAAGGGGAAGACGTCCCCGCCCGGCAGGCATACTCCCATTCCGCTTCCGTGGGAAGCCGGTATCCGTCGGCCCCCCGGTCCCAGTGAACCTGCCTGCCGCTGATCTGATAAACGGGCTGCCTGTTCTCCCTGCGGCTCAGGCCGTTGCAGAAGGAAACGGCATCGTACCAGCTCACCCCTTCCACGGGCAGACCGGCGCCGGTGAAGGAACTGGGATTCTCCCCGGTAATCTCTTCGTATTCAGCCTGGGTCACTTCATAGGGGCTCATATAAAAGCTGTCCACCCTTACCCTGTGAAGGGTTTCATCGGGCTCCCGCCACAATTCGCTTTCCGGACTTCCCATGGAAAAGACCCCTCCGCTGATCAGGATGAGATTATCATCCCCATAGGACCGTAACTCCCGGTCATTCTGGGCGAAGAGAAACAGGGCCGTTCCCAGAAAACAGAAAAAACCAAATGCCTTTTTTTTGCCGTTGATCTTCATTTAAGGGGTACTCCGTTTTCGGACAGCCACTCACGGATTTCCTCTTCCAAGGTTGATTTTCCACCGTAGTAGACGGCCAGACCGCTTCTGATATCCGAACCGGGGCTCAGTTTGGCGATGGCGGAAATGCTCTGTCCCAGACGGCCTCCCCCGTGGGTGCAGAAGGGAACGATTTTCTTGCCCGAAAGGTCGTAACTCTCCAGGAAGCTGGCGATAGGCATGGGAATCGACGCCCACCAGTTCGGGAACCCCAGAAGAATGGTATCGTAGCCGTCCAGATTTCCGGGCAGATGGCTGATCTGGGGGCGGGCCCTTCTTTTCTGATCCTCCTTAGCCTCCATCAATACGGTATTATAAAGGGAGGAATAGGGATCGGATAGTTCAATCTCGTAAATATCGGCCCCGGTCAGGTCATGGACGATCTTCGCCAGGGACAGGGTGTTTCCGCTGGCGTAGGTGACCGTATCCACTTCTCCGGTCAGGCTGTTCCCCCGTGAACTGGGAAAGCACACGATAAGCAGGGAGGAGTTCTGCCCTGCCAGGGGAATCATAAGAGAACAAAGAAGAATGAGGCATAGAAGGATATGTTTTTTCATGTTTTCCTCCCTTCCTGTGAATCGGTCACTCTAAACATGGCCCACGATATTATGGGGGACATAGGGCTCTTCCAGATACGCGGTCTCCTCCGGTGTGAGCTCCACCGGGACGGCGGACAGAGCAGAGCGTATATGCTCCTTTTTCGTGGCTCCTATGACAGGAATGGTCACCGGGTCTTTCTGCATAAGCCAGGCCAGAGCCAGCTGCACACGGGATATCCCCTTCCGTTCGGCCAGGGAAGCGACCCTCTCGGCAATCAGTCTGTCCTGATCCGCCGTTGAATCATACTTACGCCGGGCGATCCAGTCCGTATCCCCGCGTTTCGTCGTGGCCGACCAGTCCCGGACCAGCCGGCCCGAGGCGAGGGGGCTGTAGGGCGTCAGGGCTATCCCCTCCTCCCGGCACAGGGGAATCATCTCCCGCTCCTCTTCGCGGTACATCAGGTTCAAATGGTTCTGCATCGATACGAATCGGGTCCATCCGTGCCTATCGGCGACGTGAAGAGCTTTCTGAAACTGCCAGGCGTACATGGAGGAAGCGCCGATATAGCGGGCCTTTCCGGCCTTAACCACATCATGGAGCGCTTCCATGGTCTCCTCTATGGGGGTATGGGGATCCCAGCGGTGGATGATATAGAGATCGACATAATCCGTGCCGAGACGCCGGAGGCTGTTATCGATCTCGCTCAAGATGGCCTTGCGCGAAAGGCCCGATCCGTTCGGCCCCTTGCGCATTTCCTGGTGTACCTTCGTGGCCAGGACGATCTCGTCCCTGTTCGCGAAATCCTTAAGGGCTCTTCCGAGAATCTCTTCGCTTCTTCCCAGGGAATACACATTGGCCGTATCAAAAAAGTTGATCCCCGATTCGAGGGCTTCTCTGATGATGGGGCGGCTTTCGTCCTCCCGCAGGGCCCACTTGTGAATCCATGTATCCGGATCTCCGAAGCTCATGCACCCCAGGCACAGTCTGGAAACGTCCAGACCCGTCCGTCCCAGTTTCACATACTCCATAGTCGTCCTCCCCTAAAAACCCAAACCGGCCAGCCAGCTCTCGACGTCCGGCCTGCCCTTCCCCAGCCCGATTTCCGACCGGTATAAACCGATCTCCTCCTCCAGCTCAACCGAGGGAGGCAGACTCTTTTCCAGATCACGTATAGACCGGGCGACACCGCTGGTGCCGTGGGCGAGAAAGGGAATAACCCTTTTGCCGGAAAAGTCGCTGCTTTCCACGAAGTTCACCACGGCCATGGGGACCGTGTACCACCAGGTGGGAAATCCCAGGAAGACGACATCGTAATCGTCCATGTTCAAGGCGGGACCGGTCAATTCGGGCCGGGTTTTCCGCGCCTTTTCCCGGGAAGCCCTGTCCAGGCATTCGTCCCAGTAGCAGGAGTACTTATCCCTGACGGTTATGGAATAGAGCTCCCCGCCGGTCTCCTCCCTGATCCACGACGCCATCCGCGACGTATTTCCCGGGGGGAGGACGCTGGCCGTGGTGACCGTATCCACCCCTTCATTGCTTTCCATGGAGAAGACATGGGTATTGGCCTCCCTTACCGCCCGGGCCCGGTCCTCGATCACCGTATTCTCCGCCCAGGTGAAATAGGCGATGAGTATCCTATCTCCCGACTGTGCCCCAAGGGGCATAAGACTCACGGCGGACATAAGAGCCAGGGCGATTTTCCCTCTCCGATTTCCTGTCATCTCGACCTCCCGGCGGATTTTCTTCCTCTGAAGAACGCGGATAACCAGTACGCCATCCACGCGAACAGAATCATCATGCAGGTATACTCAAAGAAAAATGAGAGTACCGGCTGTTCGAAATCAAAAAAGACGAACTGAGTCCTCATAAACAGATAGATCCCGATCTGCTGTTTGAAAAAAGCGTATACTCCGTAACCGGACAGAACCAGGGTCGCACCATGGGAAAAGATGAAGCGAAGCCGTGACGGCTCCCTTAGAGACTTCCCCGAGAGCATCCTGGACACTCCCGCCCAGTGCAGGCCCAGATGCAGGGCGGTGAGTATGAAAAACCAGTAGGATGTGACCATATGCAGAACCCGGGCGAACCCCATGCCCACCCCTATTCCCAGGAAATAGAAAACATAGGAAGAGAGGAGCACACTGCTTATGACAAGTCCAATGGCGGTGATCATCAACAGTATGTTGACCGCCGTGTTGAATATTCTTAACCCGGAGTATTTTCCCGTAAAGAGGGAGGAGTACCATTTTCTGTTGAGAATAACATGGACGCCCCAGAGGACGATGGTCAGAGTGCCGATTATCTCATGGGCCAGATCGCCTGTGACCATATATCCCATGAGAAACATCAGTCCGGCCGTCATGGCTATATCCACAGCGATCCTCGCTCTCTGACGGACCGGTTTCCTCTCATCATGAGCCTTGTTCATGCTTTCCTCAATTCGCGGATGAGATAATCCAGCCTGTCCACGGACTGCTGGTAGTACCTCAGCCGGGTCATCTTCTTTTTTCTCTGTTTTTCGAGAAGCAGCAGCCTCCTCGGGACGGTGCCCTTCCCGTTCTTTTCCAGATCCATAATCTCCTTGATGACATCGGCCTCAATACCGGCTTCCTTCAGCGTAAATAGTCTTTTCAGGTAACAGACGTCTTCCCGGGAGAAATCCCCCCCTTCCGCGGACTGCCCTTTAGATTCAAACAGACCGCACGATTCCAGTTCTCCCAGAACCGATGATGAGAGATGGTAGCATTCGCATAAATCATCATAATTCATAATACTCTGCCCTGTCCTCATCGGATTCACTGATAGATAATTCCATTTTTTACTTAGCCTCGATCCCGTTTTCCCTCAGCCATCCGGTAAGAGACGATGCAAGACCGTCCCCTCCCTGCCCGTATAATGAGAGGCATTCTCCTACGGCTGAGCCGGGACAGTACTTTTTTATATCCTTTGAAAAATGTCCCTCCCCGCCCCCGCCGTGGGTGCAGAAAGGCACTATGGTTTTACCGGCCCGCCCTGTCTGCGATAAAAAAGTCAGAACCGGGGGGGCCATGGTGGAACACCAGATGGGAGATCCTATGATAAGGGTATCACAGGATGCCCAGCCATCAGGTAGAGGACCGATAGGGGGCATCACGCCGCTCCTGATTTCACGGCGGCCCTTTTCCAGACAGGAACCGTAGCTTCGGGAGTACTCTTCCAGGGGCCTTATCTTATAAAGAGTCCCGCCGGCGGTTCTTTGAATGAGATCGGCGATATGGCCGGTATTGCCCGACCATGAATAATAGGCGATGAAAATCTTCTGCTCCATACCGCTACGCTCCTGCCATTGATTCAATAGATGGATTTCCTGAAGGACAGCCTATTCCAGACGGCCGTACTCGTCATCGGCGACCGGGTCCAGCCACTGGTCCTCGGGGCCGTTCTCCACGGGAACGATGACGGCGATATGGGCGAACCATTCACCCGGGGCGGAACCGTGCCAGTGCTTGACGCCGGCGGGAATGAAAACCGTATCCCCCGCCTTCAGCTTCTGAGGCTCCTTGCCCTCTTCCTGGTAGTATCCCTGTCCCATGGTAACGAGAAGCACCTGGATATAACTGTGGGCGTGCCAGGTTGTGCGGGCGCCGGGCTCGAATGTCACATTGACAATAGGAACGCTCCCCGAATTGAAGGGGACCAGGGGCGCCACATAGGAATTTCCCGTGAAAATCGTCGTGTTGCCGCTCAATTCCCCCCGGGGGAATACTTCGGGAATATAGGAATATCCCCCGTCACCCCCTGCCGGAGCTCCACCGGAACCGTTTCTGCGGGCCAGGACCTGTGTCAGTACGGCTTCGGCGTTTGCCCCTCTCTCGGCTCCCAGTTCGGCGCCGATAACTTCTACGAAGTTGAACATCTGCTCCTCGGTCAGGCCGGTGTTCATGGCGGCGCTCATATGAAACATCTGCTGGGAATTGGTCCCTTCCATGGCGGCGAGGGCGGAGATGGTGCTCAGCTCGCGCAGAGTGAAGGAGACATTGTCCCGTCCGAAAATATCGGCGAAAAGGTGCTCCTTGAGAAAAGCGTCCATGCCGTTGGCATATCCGTTGGTATCTCCTTTCTGCTGCTGCAGAGGAAATCCCATGAGAGTACCGAGATGGGAGACACCCAGGGCATATTTGTCTGTTCCTTCGGGCAGAAAGTCCGGTTCGGTGCCCACCGCGTCTCTTTTGCCTTCGGCCTGCCTCTCTTCGAGAACGGCGGTGAGGGCGGCTTGTCCGTTAAGGCTCCGGGGAAATCCTGCATAGGCATAAAGCTGAAGAACAACTTCGCCTATCTCATTAACGGTGAGACCGCTGTCGAGCCCCTCATTGATAGCCCTTTTCAAATTTTCCGTGTCCCCGTTGGCCGTATAGGCGGCAATGGCTACAACCTTCTGCATTTTCTGCGGAAGAGCGGTACCCGTCACCTGCGTCCTGACTTCGCCTTCCGGTGCCGAGGCACAGGACATCAGAAAAACCGATGCCGCCAGGGCAAACAGATAGGACGATGTTTTTTTCATCAATTCTCTTCTATTCCTCATGAAATACTCTCCTTTCTTCATAGTATTATTCCATGTGCTTTATTTCCTATAAGAATAGTGGAATTCGCCTGATATGCCCAATACTTATTTCAAATACAAGAATATACCTGCAAAGCATAATAACGAAAGCGGCGAGACAGGGGATTTCACAGCAGCCATTCTCATTTTGGGCGTGTCCCCGGGTTTCACCCGGGGCCGTGCTTTTCACGGGTCTCGTCTCAAGGAAATAAATTCCCTTGAGACCGCTTCGCGCCGTTACAATCACTCACCATGACGCCCCCCTCCCTTATACCCTATGCGCTAACGGATTGCAGCAGCCCGAAGGGGTCTATGCGCCAGCATAGACGGAACCTGCGAAAAGCCTGACCCCCGGCAAGGCCGGGGGGAGCGCCCAAAATGAGAAGGGCTTTTTCACAGGATGAAGATTGACTATATGACCCTTTTATATTATAACTTTATAAGATCACTTAGAGTTAACTCAAGGTCAAGAGGTAAAAAAATGACATATTCCATAGGCCAGGTGGCAGAACAGTATAATCTCTCCATCCATACGCTCAGATATTATGAAAAAGAGGGAATTCTCCCCTTTGTAAAACGGACGCCCAGCGGAATCCGTAAATTCGATGACGATGCCCTGGAAGGTCTGCGTGTAGTCGAATGTCTCAAAAAAACCAACATGCCCCTCAAGGACATCAAGGTGTTTCTTGACTGGTGCCAGGAAGGGAACGGGACCCTTGAAAAAAGAAGGGACATGTTCTACGAGCAGAAACAGGCCGTTCTGGATCAGATCGCCGAACTGCAGGAAACTCTGAAGCTCATTGATTTCAAATGCTGGTATTACGATAGCGCTCTGGAACTGGGTTCGGAGGAGGAAATAAGAAAAATCCCCCTCGAGGAGATGCCCGAAGAGATACAGGAGCTTTACAGGGAATCCCATGGGGAATTCTCACAGGATTCCATGGAATAAGCATCCCCCGATCCGTCTCCCCGATCCCCGGGGAGTAAGTTGACGGGCCGGCTGTTTTACACGATACTTCTTTCTGCTCTCTCCAGGGAGCGGTGAATAAAATCTATGATTTTTTCACCCGTTCGTACTCTATGGGAGCCTGAGAAGCCGTGTCCTCCGCTCCGGTAGACAACCAGTTCGGCAGAGACGTAGGCATCGGCGGCTTCTTCCGAGTAGGAAAGGTCTACCAGACTGTCCAGCATGCCGTGAAAAATCAGAACATCCCCCTGATATTCACTGATTTTCCCATATACATCCATATCCCACAGATCGGTAAAATACTTTGATCCGAGCAGTACGCCCCACCGGGTGAACTCTTCGGGGATATTTTCGGGGGACCGGTAGTCCCTTCGGCCGTGATCGGGAATACAGAAGGCCGGATATAACATTATCAGGCCTTTTATCTCCTCTTTTCTTTCGGCTGCCGCCAGGGCGGCGACGAAACCACCCTGACTTTCTCCCATGAGAAATATATTATCTCTGTCAATGTAACTCAGAGACTGCATGCACTCCAGCAGGGCCTTCATATCCTCGACCTGTGTCAGTACGGACATTTCCCTCGTATCGCCATCGCTTTTCGTACGATGGGAGCCGCCGCAGAAATCAAAGACACAGCCCGCAATTCCCCTGGCAGCCAGTAAACGGGCGTAATAGGCATTATCCCTGTAGGTCCCGGTAAAGCCGTGACCGATAATAACGGCGGGGAAGGCGCTTTCTTTCCTGGCGGGGATGTAGATCTGCCCGTAGAGGGAAAGGTCTCCCCTTTCCCAGCTGATCTCTTCCATTCTATATAATTCCAGCATTCCGTCTGGCCCCCAGATTTTATAACGAGAGGGACCGCCCCGAAGGACGGTCCCGTCGCAGGCAGAGAAAACTCCGCCTATTTCAGATATTCAGAAAAGAAGGAATCCAGCTTGTCAAAGGGGATCATGTCTTCTCTGTCATAAAGGTCGATATGTCTGGCACCGGGAATGATAACCAGCTCTTTCGGTTCGGCCGCTTTTTCGTATGCCTCTTCCGTATAGTAGCGGGAGTGGGCATTTTCACCCATGATGAACAGAATCGGTCTCGGAGAGATGGAATCAAGGTAGCTCATCAGAGGAAAGTTCATAAAAGACAGGGCACTGGTAAGGGTGAAGTTGGGAATCGTATTGGGATGCCAGCCTCTCTCCATTCCGTAGTATTCAAAAAACTCCGCAAAAACGGGGGGCAGTCCTTCGGGAACAGCAGAGGCAGGTCCGTCCACGGGCCATCCGCCCTGGGGAAGAGCGGGAGTTCCGTTCTCGAAATCCGCCCAGCGCTGCTCGCCGAGCTGGTCTAGCATCTGGTTGCGCTGATCATCGGTCATGTAATAACCGAGACCGTAACGGGTCATGCTGCTGATATCGTACATACTGGCCGTGGCGACAGCCTTGATTCTGTGGTCAACCTGTGCCGCGGTCAGAGCAAATCCGCCGCTCCCGCAGATACCGATGGCTCCGATTCCCTCTCTGTCTACAAAGGGAAGAGTACCCAGATAATCCACGCCGGCGCTGAAATCCTCGACAAAGAAGTCGGGAGACGAAACATCACTGGGAGTTCCGCCGCTTTCGCCGTTAAAGGACTCGTCAAATGCCAGGGCGACAAAGCCCCGTTCCGCCATATTCATAGCGTATACACCGGCGCCCTGCTCTTTCACTCCGCCGTAGGGAGTACCGATGATAAGGGCAGGATATTTCTGCGTTTTGTCGATGTCCCGGGGAAGGAAGAGATGACCGGCAAGGGTTACTCCGTAGCGGTTCTTGTACTGAACGGGTTCGAGGGTAACATCGTCTCTCAACTCATAGGTCAGATAGATATCATCTCCCTGACGAAGCTGGGTTGTTTCGGCAGGCTGAGTGGCGCAGCTGAACATCAGCAGGGCCGCCAAAGCCGTCATTAAAATAAAAGATACTGTTTTCTTCATTAATTTTCCTCCAATTTTCCTTTGAAAATCATGTGTAAACCAATAATAATTCCTAGACCTTACTCGAGGTCAAGGTTTTTTTCATTTTTTTTGATATTTTCTTCAACAATGCCATGCCTCTCACAGTCGAAGGAAAAAATCACCTGCCAAGCGGCCTGTCTCTGGCGACGATCAATTCGGGGCGGTACTCGAAATGCATGTTGTCCCATATGGGCCATTTCCCGCCCCAGATGAATCCTTCCTCTTCAAAAATATCAATGACAGCTTCCGGAGGCATCCAGCGATCCGTCAGGGGAAGAAGCATCCAGCGGTCGTTTCCCCTGTTCTTTTCCCATAACCAGTAAATCGATCTCCCCTCAAGGTCCTTCGGCTGAAGATCAACGGCCAGCCCCATGCTGTGAAATGATTTTCCCTGCGTATCGGATATCTGTCTCCACGAATAACCGCCGGCGCTTCCCAGAGAATCAATAAAGGCCTCCACCCTTTCATCGGACCGGGCGGCCAGACGTATTTTGCGTTCCGCCCCATTAAGGGGTCCGAGGATTCTCTCATGAACCCGTACGGAAAGCCCGAGAAAGCTTGTATTCACGATATGGCTCTCCACATCTTCCCTTGAGCGGGAATCATAGATAGCGTCAAAAAAGGCCGTATTGGAAACGGGAGCCCTCCTTCGGTTATCCGTATCACCGAACCGGGTCACCCTTTCAAGCATTTCGTCCGACAGAGTCTCCGGATCCATCAGCTTAAGAGGAAAGGGATAAATCAGCATTCGGTAGCTGTCCCTGTTCCCGAGGAGGTTTTCCGGAATAAACCTTCCTTCGGCCCGGATCAGTTCCGTGTATCCGCCGCCCGAAGTAATCCCGACTCTCCAGTCTTCCAGGGTGCGGTCGTACTCTCCTTCGAAAAACACATCGGGATAAGCCTCTGAGAGAATATCCAACTCGGGAAAACTATCGGAGACCGTCTCTCCCCGGAGAACCGGCGTAACGGAGGACAGGAGGGCCATGAAGAAAAAGCCGCCTATCCCTAATATCCTATTTCTGTTTCCTGTCATCTTATCTCCCGTAAACAACAGCTTTTCTGCCAGTTATGATTGTAAGTCTAACCTACGATACTTAACAATTTAGAACATAGACTATACTCCAGGTCAAGGTTTTTCCCCGATTATAAACATTACATTTTTATAATCTTTCCACACTTGACCTAGAGTAAGCTCTATATTTTATGGTTTAGACAGAAATGGTCAAAAGGAGACTTATCAATATGAAGAAAATGATATTAACAGCCTTATTTTTACTCATAGCAGCCGCTTTTCTCTTCTCTGAGGATAAACTGCTGATGGATCTTACCGTTAATTTCGGTTATGACGGGAAACCCTACGATCTCCACTTGTATGACAACGACACAGCCGTAGCCATCGCCCGCCATGTGGGCAGCAGAGACTGGCAGCTTCCCATCGTCGGTTTTGACGGCTTTGATAATAGCGACGTCATGCACTATTATGATGTGCCGAGCCGTTACATCATACCCTCGAAAACGGAAAGGATCACATCGGAAAAGGCGGGGGAAGTCTATTACTCCCACCCCAACCGGCTGGTACTCTTTTTTCATGACGCGAACGTCCCGGCCGATTATGTTAAAATCGGCTACTTTGACGCCACCGGCGACTTTATCAGGGCGGTGGAGGAGAATCCCGTACTCGATTACTGGAACTGCATGATCCTTAAAGTTAAAAGGTAGACTATGAAGGGATCAGTCGGTTTTCTGATACTCCTTCTCTTCGGTTTCCCCTTTTTTCTGAGTCCTTCCGGTCTTGACGAACCTTCCCTGTCCCTGAACCGTAACAGCCGAAGCGAAGGGCCGGCCGGAAAGGAAGGAAATGAAATGATAAGCCCCGATTCATCGATCGGAAAGATCAAAAACGGTTTTTCCGCCGTACGCTATGAAGGGGATTACGGATTCGATGCCTTTCTCAATCAGGGGGGAGCCGCTTCCGACAGGGAGGTCCTCGCTTTTCTGAGGGGAAACCTCCTGGCCGGCGCCGACGGTCTGAGCTTCGATGGCGGCCAGTTCGGATGCAGCACCATTTCCGTCCCCTCCCCAGAGGGGGGATTCTACTTCGGGAGAAATTTCGACTGGCAGAAATGCGACATCATGGTCATTGAGTCGGTTCCCCCCCGGGGATACAGATCCATCTCCACGGTCAATCTTGACTTCATCCGTCAGGCAACCCGGGGAGCCATGGCTTTTCTGCCCGACCGGGTTCTCACCATAGCGGGTCTCTATGCTCCCCTTGACGGGATGAACGAAAAAGGCCTCTGTGTCGCCGTGAATATGATAGAGGACTATGAATCCCCGGATCAGGATTCGGGCAGACCGGATATCACCACGACCACCGCCATAAGGCTCCTTCTGGACAGGGCAGCCGATGTGGAAGAGGCTCTGGAACTTCTGGCTTCCTACGATTTCCATGCCTCCTTCGGCTATGTGGTACATTTTGCCCTGGCCGATGGGGCAGGCAACCGTGCCGTCGTAGAGTACGTTCACAACGAAATGACCGTGATAGACAGCCCCATATTGACGAATTTCTATCTGTCCGACGGGGATAAACAGGGGGTCGGTTCACGCCAGTCCCACCGGCGCTTCGAAATACTGGCGGAAGTTTCTGAAGAGGAAACCCCCATGACCGGAAATGAAGTCAGGGATGTACTCAGCAGCGTGAGCAAAAAGAATTTTGAAGAGTTTCTTTCCACGGAATGGAGTATCGTCTTTGATCAGAGAAATCTGATCGCACAGTATTATCACCGGGAAGACTACAGCCACAGTTATACCTTCACCCTGCCCTGACGGCAGAAAGAGAAAGAGAGAGGACCGTTGAAATATTTATATCTGCTATCAAATCTGTTCCTTCTTAAGGGAAATATGAAAAAAGACAGAAAAGGGATAGAAGAGCTTCAGGAGAAAAAACTGAGAAAACTCCTGAGACATGCTTATACCCAATCCCCTTTCTATCGAAAGAGCTTTCAGGAGAAGGGAATCACCGAAGAAAATATTGATTCTCTGCCCCTGGACATTTTTCCGACCCTGAATAAGAGCACCTTTCTGGAAAACTTCGGGGAGATTGTCACCTCCGAAGACCTGAAGCAGGAAGATCTGCGCCTTTTCGATGAAGACCCTTCCAACGAAGGCCGGACATTCAGGGACAGATATCACCTGGTCCACTCCTCGGGAAGCACGGGAACCCCCCGATATTTCGTGTATGACGAAGAAGCGTGGGATCAGATGCTCCTGGGCATCATACGGGCGGCCCTCTGGGACCTTTCCATTCCGGGCATGGTCAGACTCCTCTCAAAGGGGATCAGAATTCTCTATATTGCCGCCGTGAAGGGTCGCTACGGCGGAGCGATGGCGGTCGGCGGCGGTGTGGACGGCCTCAAGGGAAAGCGCCTCTTCATAGACGTGAATACCCCCCTTCACGAATGGGAGGGAAAAATCGATGAATTCAACCCGAACATTATCATCGGATATCCCTCGGCCCTCAAAATACTGGCGGAACTGACCGAAAAGGGAGACGTGGCCCTCGATGCGGCAAGGGTGATTTCCTGCGGAGAACCGCTCAGTCCCGGGATGAGACGTTTTTTTGAGAAAGTCTTCTGCGACAGAGTGGTCAATGTTTACGGAGCGAGCGAATCTCTGGCACTGGGTGTGGAGATTGACAGCACGGACGGTATGTATCTGTTCGATGACCTGAACATCATAGAAGTGGAAGAGGACAAAATATATCTCACCTCTCTATACAACTTTACCCAGCCCCTGATCCGCTATGAAATATCCGATAAACTGGTTCTCCAAGATGAGCCCCGCAGCAAGGCCGGCCCCTTCACCAGGGCCCATGTTCTCCTGAGCCGCAATGAGGATATTCTCTGGTTCGAGTGCGGGAACCGCCACCGGGATTTTCTCCATCCCCTCGCCATTGAAGGGTTCTGCCTGGAAGGTCTCATAGACTTTCAGTTCCGCCAGACCGGAAAGGACAGTTTCGAAATGCTGGCCCAGGTTCCCGACGTAGACAAACGTCCCGCCGTGGAGGCCGAAATGAAAGCGCAGATGGAGGGTATCCTCAGAGAGAAGGGACTGAATTATGTCGATTTTTCCCTTCGTTTCATAGATGAGATATTTCCCGATATCCATACGGGTAAAAAATCCCTGATCCTGGGAAATGTACGGAGCGTGTGATGAAAGAGATACTGCTGAGCGGAAAAAAAGTCTGTAAAACCTTTACACAGGGAGACAGAGATGTACCTGTCCTGAGAGAGATCGATGTGGATATCTACAAGGGGGACTTTACCATTATCATGGGCCCTTCGGGCGCCGGTAAATCCACTCTTCTCTATGCCCTGAGCGGCATGGAGAAAATCACCGGGGGGCAGATTTTCTATAAAAACGATGAGATAAGCCGCTACGGGGAGAAAAAGATGGCCGCTCTCCGGGCGGAGGAATTCGGCTTCGTCTTCCAGCAGACCCATCTCATCAGCAATCTGACTCTCCTGGAAAACGTGGCCGTCGCCGGCTATCTTGATAGAAACAGAACAGAGAAAGAGGTGAATACCCGGGCTAAGGAACTGCTTGGGATGATGAACGTGGGGGAAGCGGAAAACCGCCTTCCCGGCCGGACATCCGGGGGTGAGGCCCAGAGAGCGGCCATTGCCCGGTCTATTATCAACAACCCGGGCCTTCTCTTCGCCGATGAGCCCACGGGAGCCCTCAACCGCAGTAATTCCGACGGCGTTTTCGACCTTCTGACGAAACTCCATGAATCCTCCCAGAGCATCCTTTTAGTGACCCATGACCTCCGTGCGGCAGTCCGCGGCACGAGGCTCCTCTATCTCGAAGACGGAAAAATCCTCGATGAGCTCTCTCTCCGCCCCTTTCTTCCGGAAGAAGAGAAGGAACGGAGCGAGCAGATAAGCCGGTGGTTATCCGGGCTTTCCTGGTAGGGAGGGACGACTATGCGTGACTGGACAATAATCAAAGCGAATCTGAAACGTCACAGGGGCAGTCTGGGGGGAGTCTTCTTCCTTATGCTGATTGTAACAGCCTCCCTGGGCGCCGTCCTGACAGTACAGACCAATTCCCGCCATTATATCTATGACGAGATGAACCGTCTCGGCTACGGAGACCTGACCGTGTGGGCGTCGAAAGTTCCCGCGGTAGAGTCCCTCGAAGGGGAAATCGAAGATCTTCCCGAAGTGGATTCCGTCGGCAGCCAGGCCATTGTCTATGCCCATTATGAACTGCTCGATCAGGAATCCGACAGCGAAGGACAGCTGATAACCTACGCCCCGGAGGAGTACGCCTACCGTTTTTTTACCGGTGACCTCACCGGATACACCCCTCCTCCCGGGACGATCCCGCGGGGCGATATTTACGTGTCACCCTCCCTGGTATCCATGTTCGGTGCGGCCATAGGCGATGAGATTCATATAATAGCCGCCCGTAACGGAGTCACCCTGTCCTTTGTCATCAGGGGGTTCTTCGAAGATCCCTATATGGGAAGCACCATGATAGGAATGAAGAGCTTCCTTATCGGGGACGAGGATCACAGGGAACTGGCCCGTCTTTCCCGGGAGGCCGGGATCGATTCCCTGGCCCGGGAGGGAGCCATGCTCCATATTACCCGCAGCCCTGAAAGCTCCCTGCCCGCCGCCGCTCTGAACGGCCTTCTCAACAGCAGGACCTCTCTGCCGCGGTACACGGAGTTCGTCCACAGCCGGGAGGTTCTGGCCGGCTTCATGCTTCTTCTTCAGAATATTTTCTCCGGCCTGATTCTGGCCTTCGTGCTTATCCTGCTCACGGCGACGGTCATTGTCATGGGCCATGCTCTGGGCAGCACCATAGAGCAGGATACGGCCCAACTGGGAATTCTCAAAACCGCGGGCTACACCGGGCGAAGACTGCGGAACCAGCAGATATTCCAGTATGCCCTTCCCGTGGTCCTGGGGAGTCTGGCCGGATGCGTCCTCTCCCCCCTTGTATCGCAGGAAGTTTCGCGGATGACCCTCACCACAACGGGAGTTCTGATTCCCTGGGATCTGCCCCTGGGGCCCTTCCTCGCGGGATTCCTTGTCATCCTGCTGATTCTCCTGGGGTTCATCCATCTTAGGACCAGACCGGTACTGGATATCGATCCGGTTTCGGCCATGCAGAAGGGAATTGACGGATACGGGGGAAAATCCTCTTCCCCCGTGAAAAAAGCAGGAATACGGTTCTGGATGGCCCTGCGTCAGCTCCAATCGGGCAAAAAACACTATGTGAGTGCCCTGCTCATAGCCCTTCTTCTGGTATTCTTCGCGTCTCTCATAGGCCGGATGAACGCCTGGCTGGGACCGAACGGAGAGGGACTTATGGACGCCTTCAACCCGGCGGATCACGATCTGGGGGTCCAGATATTCAGCGATCTGAGCCGGGAAGACGTGGAATCGGTCATTACCGGCTTCAGTCCCATAACCGATCAGTACGAGCTGGCCATGGAGAGCGTAGCCCTGAACGGAGTGGATTACACGGCCAATATCATCACCGATCCGGAACGCTTCCATATTCTGCGGGGAAGAGCGCCCACAGGGGATGACGAGGTTGTTCTGACGGAGTTTCTCGCTTCCGACCTGGGCCTTTCAATCGGGGACAAAGTGACCCTTTCCGCCGCATCGGGCTCGGATGAATTTGTTATTACCGGCTTCTACCAGTGCGCCAACGATATGGGGGATAACTTCGGACTGAGCCGGGAGGGATATCTGAAGATCGCCCCCGACGACAGACGCATCTGGTGCGTCCACTATTTTCTGGAGGATTCGTCCAGAAGGATCGAGGCGATGGAGAAACTGGAGGAACTCTACAAGGTGGATATCCACGTCCATGAAAACGCCTGGCCCGGTCTCTACGGAATCATCGCCTCCATGAGAAATCTTATGCTTTTCATGTATGTCACTGCGGCTCTGGTGATTCTTACCGCCCTATCCCTGAGCGGAAGCAAAATCCTTGCCCGGGAGCAGCGCGATCTGACCATCTACCGGGCCCTGGGATATACCGTCGGAGGTTTGCGGGGCTCCTTTACCCTGCGCTTCCTTCTTGTTTCCGCGGCAGGCGCCCTGGCCGGGACCCTTCTGAGTTCCCTTTTTACCGATCCCCTGGTCGATCAGGTTATGCGGACAAGCGGCATCAGCGGCTTCTCCTCCCATCCGGAGGGAGCGGCCCTGTTGTTTCCCCCCGCCGCCATTATTCTCCTCTTTACCCTCTTTGCCTATCTGATATCGGGCCGGATAAGCCGGATGGAACTGGCCTCCCTGATCGGGGAATAGGACCGGGGAGGAACATTATGTTTGAAAATTACCTTATCAAGGGACTGCTCATGGGAATCGCCTTCGGAGTACCCGCCGGAGCCGTCGGTATCCTGACGATAAAAAACACCCTGGATAGGGGTTTCTTCGCCGGTCTCGTAACGGGCCTGGGATCGTCTGCCGCCGATATGTTTTACGCCTTCATAACCGTCTTCGGCATATCGGTCCTTTCCGAGTTCCTTCTCTCCTGGCAGACTCCCCTGGGAATCGGAGGAAGCTCTCTGATAATCATCATGGGAATTCTGAATATAACGGCAAAGAAGAAAGCCCCCCCATCCCCCGGGTATGAGAAGGCGGGAATGGGCCATTTTATCCCGTCCTTCCTCATCGCCCTTTTGAATCCGGCTACCCTGCTCTCCTTTTTCATCGCCTTCGCCGCCTTCGGAATTACGGGACATCTCTCTCCCGGGGAGGGGTTCAAACTCATTCTGGGCATATTACTGGGGACATGTTTCTGGTGGATAATACTCAGCGGATCGGTTTCTCTCTTCAGAAAACGGATAACCCCGCTTCTTTACGGAATATTACACCCGATTCTCGGGACCCTTCTCATTGTCCTGGGAGCGGTGATCATGATTCACTCCATCCATACCCCTCGAGCATAGTTACATATAATAAATAAGTATTGGGCATAATGGCCGTTTTTTACTATATTAGTAGGAAAGAGCGAGGACCCATCGGTTTACAAACAATCTTTTCACGTTTTTTCACAGGCAAATTTCGGGAAAGGGATCATATATGCTTGACCTAGAGTAAGCTCAAGCTGTTAAGTTATGAAAAACGAGGTAAAATACAATGGAAATGAGAAAAATTGAACAGGAGATTCTCCAGGGAGAGAGGGCGCTGTTTCAGCAGGAAAACGTCAGCGTAACCGACTCCATTTTTGAAAACGGAGAATCCCCCCTGAAAGAGTGTCGAAATATCAATGTTTCAAAAAGCGCCTTCAAATGGAAATATCCCGTCTGGTACAGCAAGGACATCGTTATAAAAAACAGTTCCTGGTTCGAAATGGCCCGGGCCGGTGTCTGGTACACCAATAACATCACCGTGGAAGACAGCGTTATCGAGGCGCCCAAAAACTTCCGCCGCTGCGACGGGGTGAACATGAAAAACGTGAACTTCACCAATGCGGCCGAAACATTCTGGAGCTGCCGCAATGTCAAAATGAACAATGTCAGCGCCAAGGGCGACTATTTTGCCATGAACAGTGAGAACCTGACCATCGACGGTCTGAACCTGGTGGGGGGCTATGCCTTCGACGGGGTGAAGAACATGGAAATCCGCAATGCCAAGATTCTTACGAAGGACGCCTTCTGGAACAGCGAGAACGTGACGGTTTACGACTCCTATGTTTCCGGCGAATACCTTGGATGGAACGCGAAAAACCTGACCCTCATCAACTGCACCATAGAGAGCGAGCAGGGTATGTGCTATATCGACAATCTGGTAATGAAGAACTGCAAACTCCTCAACACCGATCTCGCCTTTGAGTATTCCACCGTGGAAGCGGATATCAGGGGGCATATCGAAAGCGTGAAGAATCCCTCCAGCGGTACGATTAAAGCGGACAGCATCGGGGAAATCATCATGGAGGATGATAAAATCGATCCCTCCAAGACCCGCATCATCTGCGCTTCCAAAGAGGAAGCCATGAAGGAAGCCATCTGATCTACCGGACGGTACAAGCCCAGGGGATGAATTTATGAAGTATGATTTTGACAAACCGGTAAAAAGATTCGGTACGGACAGTATGAAATGGGATATCGATGAAAAGGAAATTCCCATGTGGGTCGCCGATATGGATTTCCAGACGGCCCCGGAAATACGGGAAGCCTTCGCCGAACGGATCGATCACGGTGTTTTCGGATACTCCCTTGTTCCCGACGCCTGGTACGAAGCCTACCGCTCATGGTGGAAAAACCGTCACGCCTTTGACATTGACAGGGAGTGGCTTATCTTCACCACGGGAGTGGTTCCCGCCATCTCCAGCGCGGTGCGCAAACTGACCACGGTGGGGGAAAATGTCCTTATCCAGAGTCCGGTCTATAACATATTCTACAACTCCATCGTCAATAACGGAAGGAATGTACAGGAGTGTCCCCTCACCTACGACGGTTTGAACTACTCCCTTGATTTTGCGGAACTCGAAAAAAAGCTGAAAGATCCCCAGACCTCTCTTATGATCCTGTGTAATCCCCACAATCCCGTCGGGAAAATATGGGACAGGGAAACCTTAAACAGAGTGGGAGAGCTGTGCCACGATAACAATGTCGTCGTTCTTTCCGATGAGATTCACTGTGATCTGACCGATCCCGGGAAAGAGTATGTCCCTTTCGCTTCGGTTTCGGAGAAATGCAGGATGAACAGCGTGACATGCCTGGCTCCGACAAAGGCCTTTAACCTTGCCGGACTGCAGACGGCCGCCGTCATGGTGCCGAACGACAGGCTGAGGCATAAAATGTACCGCGCCCTTAATACCGATGAAATCGCCGAACCCAACTCCTTCGCCACCCTGGCGGCGATCACGGCATTTACCAGGGGAGCGGACTGGCTCGATGAGCTGAGGGAGTATCTCCTTGAGAACAAAAAGCTGGTAAGATCCCATATAAAGAGCCAGCTGCCGCGCATAAAGGTGGTCCCCTCCGAAGCAACCTATCTTCTCTGGCTGGACTGCCGTGATATTACCGGAGACAGTGAAGCCCTGTACGCGCATATCCGGAAGGAAACGGGACTATACCTGACCGATGGAGCCCATTACGGATCCGGCGGAGAGGGCTTCCTGCGCATGAATGTGGCCTGTCCCCGTTCTCTTGTGGAAAAAGCCCTGGTTCTGCTGGATGAGGGAATAAACAGCTATATCAGACTTCAGGGAAAGGCATAGGGCATGAAGCGGAGCTGATGGTTCCCGGGGAGTGCCCGGCAGGTGTTCCCTCCTCCGGAGAAATTCAGCGTAACCGCAAACGAAGCTTTTCGTGACACCGAGAAGGGAGAATTGATTGAAAAGGGCGAGAATGATTTTTGGGAGGATAAACGGAATATGACGATAAAAGTGACTTCAAAGGGAAAGACGATCCTGTTCACCCTCAATGACAGCCGGGCGGCTGCAGATCTGTACGATCAGCTTCCCCTGACGATTGGGGTGGAGAATTTCAGCAGCGATGAGAAAATTTTCTATCCGCCCCGGAAACTCAATACAGCCGAGACTCCCAGGGCCAATGCCAAAGTGGGCACCCTGGCTTATTACGCTCCCTGGGGAGACGTGGTCATGTTCTACGGGAATTTCGGTTCCGCCTCGGGGCTTTATGAGCTGGGACAGGCCACTTCGGGCGAACAATTCATTAAAACCATGTCCGGCGAGATCACCATAGAAAAAGAGTAAGATCCTTTCAATTGGAATTCGACTTCCCTATCGTGTATATTTATCTTAATGAAGAGTATCAATATCCTATACGACAGGGAAGAAGATCTCTTTCCCGCCAGAGAAGAAGCCTCCTCATACGAACCTGAGAATATACTGATTCAGGTGTTTTACGGGCTTCCCGGCAATCGTGAGGGAATCATACGCCTTCAGGAAACACTAAGGGACTTCTTCCCCGGGTCTCCCGTCATAGGGGCGACAACTGACGGGGAGATGATAAATGCCAAAGTAAAAACCTCCTCAATCGTCATCAATATCTCGTTTTTTAAATCTACGACAGTTGCGTCATATCTAATCAGCCAGAACGAGAACCAGGAAAACGCGGCCGGGGAGATGGCGGCTTTTTTCACCCCCCGCAAGCCGAAGGTCATTATTGTCTTCGGTTCGGGGCTGAAAAATATAAAACTGAGAAACGACGTAGTTTTTCTTGAAAAGCTTAAGGACATGATGGGAGACGTCATTATCGCCGGCGGTCAGGCGGGAACGGACAACCCCGATGGGGAGTTCTGCCAGTTTAACGAGTCGACAATCATCAATAACGGTTACGTTGCTGCGGCCCTATCGGGGGAACAGCTCAGGGTCAAAAACGCCTTCTCCCTGGGATGGGAACCTCTCGGAAAGAATATGACCATCACCAAAGCGGAGGGAAACAGAGTAGAGAGCATAGACGGCATTTCCCTGGGAGAAATATACGGCCATTATCTGGGAATTGATCCGGAAAAGTACAGTCCCTATCTTCATTCATTTCCCCTTATGGTGAATAGGAACGGAATTTTTACCACGGTCTCACCCGTTTCGGCCAACGATGACGGCTCCTATGATTTTGCCCAGCCCCTTCATCCGGGAGAACAGGTCCGGCTCAGCTACAGCGATGAAATTACCCTGATGGAGAGTATGCACGATCTGAAGAACGAAATGGATCGGTATAAACTGGAATCCCTGTTCATATACTCCTGTTCGGTACGGCGCAGGATTCTGGGAGAATATATTCATTTTGACGAAGAGGCCCTGGCCAGCTGTCACTCCTCATCCGGTTTTTTCACCTTTGGCGAGTATTATACCGATCCGAAGGGGCAGCCCCACTCCTTTCAGCAGACCATGACGGTGCTTATGCTCTCGGAATCCCCCTCTTTCACCAGGATTACACCGGTCCAGAAGGCAAGGCTATCCTTTGAAGAGCTGAAATCCCGTAAACTTATCGTTCAGAAAGTACTGAAAAATCTTCTGACCAGTACGACGAAAGAGCTGGAATCCAAACTTGAGGAACTGGCGTCTCTGGCCCACTTCGATCCCATGACGGAACTGGCGAACCGGAGACTGTTCGATGAAGCCATGGAGAAGGAAATTAAGAGACATGAAAGAAACGGCAGCCCCCTCTCCCTTATCATGCTTGATGTTGACCATTTCAAACTTTTCAACGACAGTTACGGCCATGTGGCGGGAGATGACTGCCTGAGAGCCATTGCCTTTTCCCTTAAGATTACGGCCAAGAGGCCTTCCGATCTGCCCTTCCGCTACGGGGGAGAAGAATTCGGCTGTATCCTCCCCCTGACCGACGGAGAAGGCGCCGTAAAAATCGCCGAGAAAATCAAAAAAGAGATTATGCGGCTGAAGATACCGAACAAGGGCTCCTCCGCCGGAGACACGGTAACCGCCAGCATAGGCGTCATCACCGTAAGATGCCGCCGCGGAATGACACCCACCCAATTGATTGAGGAGTGTGACGCCCTGCTCTATCAAGCGAAAGAGCAGGGACGGAACCGTGTGGTATCGAAAGATCTCTACAAAGAAGAGTGATTCCTTCCCTGCCGCCTCCCCTAATCAGGCCCGCTCTATTTTCACACTAACGGAGCCCTTGGGCCATGCACCGACGGCCGACGGATCGTCGACTCTCCCGATGATATGCTGGGGGTTACTGTCGGAGGCGGACTCATCTTCGCCGCCGAAGAAGAATGCGATCCAGTCGGCGCCGGGAATATAGGAGATCTCTCCGTCCTTCCAGCCCCTTCCGGCTTCTGAAGCAACAGACTCCAGCGGTTCGGGCAGCAGGCCGCAGTAATCCACATGCGCCCTGCTCACACTGACCGTATAGGGCAGTTTGGCAACCATCGATTTTGCGGAAACGGAATCATTCAGAGTGGCCATGGTAACATCCGACCCTATGCAGAGTTTTACCTTTGTCATTCTTAATTATCCTTTTTGGACATGATTTCGCCCAGGCAGGTCAAAGCATTCAGGGTTCTGGGAAAGCCGATGTAGGGCATGCACTGGGTGATGGCGGTAATCAGAGTTTCCCCGCTGTTGCCCACGCTCATGTTGACGAAAATATGGGATTTGACCTGGCTTTCACATCCTCCCAGGGTAATAAGAATACAAAGGGTCAGAAGCTCTCTTGTCGCCAGTTCGAGCCCGCTCCTTGTATAGATATCCCCGAAACAGTAGGCGGAGAGGTAATTCTGTATATGCTTCAGATTCTCCGGTGCGCTGGCGTGCATCTGATCGATAACATCGCCGAAAATGGATTTCTGTACCTTCAGGCCCTCGTCAAAACGGGTTTCCTCGGTTACCGTGGACTGGCTTTCCACGGGAAGGGAAATACCGGCCTTGGAGAAAACATCGTTTGCCCGGTTTATGGCATTAAGAGTTTTGGGAAAGCCGATGTAGGGGGCGCACTGATAAAGAGCTTCCTTGATTTCAACGGGCGTCACCCCAACATTAAGGGCGGCGAAGACGTGGGCCGTCAGCTGGTCGAGTGTCTGGCTGGTGGTAAGGACAACCACCGTAATCAGCTCTCTCGTTTTATCGTCCATTTCTCCCTGATAGGAGACTTCACCGAATATAAAACGGCTCAGGATGTCCTGAAAATCCGGATCGCTTGCTGCGGCAGGGCTCTTGATATCTCCGAACAGCTCGGCAAACTTTTTCTCGCTTTTCTCTATTCTATTCATTTTAGGCTCCTTTTCTTCCATTTATGTATATCTCGTTTGTTTGGAATAGGATGATAACTTCTATCGGGCAGCGTCTTGATTTACTGCCATAATAAACATAGGACAGACCGGACGAAAATAAAAGATACATTCCCACATATATATTGCCTATTCTTACATATTATACAAAATTTATATGCTTTTTTTCCTTTTTTTATATATAATATTACCTATTCTATTCTCATAGAGGTAAAAATGGATAACAAAATAGATGAAATGAGAAAAATCCTTGAAAAGAAGCTTCCCGCAGCGGGAATTTTTGATTCGGGAATCAAAGGGGTTGGTCTATTCCGCAGGGACTCCCCATATAAAAAAAGGCCCCAGCTCTATAATCCCCAGATAATCATCCTGGCCCAGGGGAAGAAAAATATCTATCTCGGCGAAGAGAGCTACGTTTACGACCCCTCCCATTATTATGTACAGACAGTTCCCCTTCCCGTAGAATGCGAGGCGGTCATGGAAAAGGACAAACCTATTCTGGGCATGGTGATCAGCGTTGATCCCCAGATGATAGGCGAGATTCTGTTCGAAATGGAGACCGACCCCCCCTCCTCCCGTCAGGTGCGTCCCAGCCTTTACGATGCCCCCCTCACAAACGATATTCTGGAAGCTACCGTCAGGTTCCTGAAAGCTCTCAATTCGGTGAACGAAAAAAGAGTACTGGGCCCTCTCTACCTCAAGGAAATTCTCTTCAAGATCCTCAGCGGGGAAAACGGGGATATACTGCGTGAGCTGGCGACAAACAACCGGGGCTTCTATCAGATCTCCCGGGTGATCAATAAAATCCATGAGCAGTACTCCCAGCCCATAGAAATCCAGGCTCTGGCGAGAGAGACCGGTATGAGTTCCACCGCGTTCCACGCCACCTTCAAAGCCATGACCAGCACGTCTCCCCTGCAGTATATCAAGAACGTAAGACTGCATAAGGCCAAGGAGCTTCTCCAGAACGAAGGAGAGAAGGCCAATACCGCGGCCATGCGGGTGGGATATGAAAGTTCCTCCCAGTTCAGCAGGGAATATAAGCGATGTTTCGGGGTCACTCCCGCCAAGGACAGACAGCAGGTATCCGCCTACTGACGCCCTGATATCCGGTTGATAAAGAACCCTCCGGAAGGTCATCTTCCGGAGGGCCGGTTTTTGGTTTTGGGACCGGCAGCCGCCGGCAAAGAGCTTATCTGCTCCGATTACTCCTGGACTGCATTCTGACCGGCGATACGGCCGTACACGATAATATCGGTAATGGCGTTACCGCCGAGACGGTTGGTTCCGTGAACTCCGCCGGTGACTTCACCCGCCGCATAAAGACCGGGAATGGCATGGCCATCGGTATCGATGACCTGCGCCCTGTTATTAATCTTAACACCGCCCATGGTGTGGTGGACAAAGGGATGGGTCCAGGTGGCATGAATCGTATCCGCCGTCACATCAAAGTACTCACCGTAAATGGAACGTCCGAATTTATCATCGGCCTTTTCCCTGCCCTCGTTGTACTCGTTAATGGCCTTTTCCAGATTTTCCGCCGGAACTCCCATGTTCGCGGCCAGCTCGGCCACGGTGCTTCCCTTGTAGGAGTTGGGGCTGTCCTTGAACTTCTCAAAGAGTACCGGGGTCAGCTTGTCATTGGTGGCGGGGTTATAGAGCATGAACATACCCTTCTTTTCCTGCTCCAGCTCGGCTGCGGAAACCTCATCCCGCCTTCCGTCCTCCTTGACGAAGCGGTTGCCGTCCTGATTAACCATGATCACGTTCTCAATATTTCCGATATAGATGGAAGACGTTTTGGAGTAATAAATGGGAATCAGCTGTATCCACTCCATACCCGTCGTATCGGCGCCGATAGCCTCTGCCATAACAATTCCGTCTCCCGTGGCACCGGGGTGATTGGTCGTTTCAATAGAAGCATCCAGGGTCGGCCAGAACTTGTTGTAATGCTGACGCATCTCGACATTGGCGCCGAAACCGCCGGAAGTAAGGACAACCGCTTTATTGGCCTTGTATTCGAAGGGAACTCCTTCCGCAGTGGTCCCTCTGACGCCGGTGACCTTTCCCCCCTCACGGATGATTTCCTCAACCTTTGAATCGACCACAATCTCTCCCCCGTTGGCCTCAACGTAATTCCTCTGGGGATAGAGGAACTCCGTTCCCTGGTCTCCGGGAACCTTGTTGGCTCTGACCCAGACCGTACCGATCATGGCCACGACCTGGTCAGTCCAGTTCGTGCCGAGTTCTTCCAAAAAATGGAATGCTTCCACCGTATGGTCTCCGTAAGTATCTATGATTTCGGGGTCTCCCACATAGTCGCCGCCGTCATACGTATGGATCTTATGAAGGGAAGGACTGTCGAAAAGATAATCCGCTCCGGAAGCCTTATAATCGTCAAACTCCTTCCTGAGGGTCTCCTGCCACTTTTCCATAAGAGGATCTCTGGGCTCCAGGGCGATAGCTTCCTCCACGCGCTTCATCTCCGATTCGCTCATTTTGTACTGGTGCTGCCTCTCCGGAACGGGAGCATTCATGGCACTTCCCGCTCTGATGGTATTTCCTCCGATAAAGGGCATTTTTTCCACCACCAGAACGGAACTGTCCGCCTTGAGGACCTCAACAGCGGCACTCAGACCGGCACCGCCGGCACCTACGACAATGACATCATAGGTTCCGGAAAGGGAAGAAACACTCTCCTTCTCTGTCTGAGTCAGAGACGCCTTTGCCAGGGCGGCGGCAGTGGCTTTCATGATAGCGCCGCTGGTCATGGAGGCACCCGAAACCCCATCCACATCGGTACCCTGGCTCTCTACGATCCGCTGGGGAACCTTCTCAATAGCCGGGTCGCTCAATCCGGGAGTTTCCGAATGGCCGGTAACGGCAACGGCTTTGATCTCATCGGCCGAAACCTTGACTTCTACGGTTAATGTCCCCCCGTTTCCCTGTGCTTCCCCCGTATAGGTTCCCGCTTTGTAGATCCCTTCGCTCTTGCCGCAGGAAAACAGCACGATTCCTGTCAGCAGAAGCAGAGTAAATAGTCTTGAAACTGATTTTTTCATCTCTCCATCCTTGATGATATTATTTCGTCATACATGTATGACGAAATAATCATAAGGGGAGTTTTCTAATAAGTCAAGCTTTATCGATATTTAATTATTTTTATAAAAAGAGGGAATCAATCCACCGGTAGATTTCTCTTTCCGTCTCCTCGCTGGGAAGGGAACGCCCCGAGGTATGGCAGAACCTGATGCGGACTCCGAGAAAGAGAACCTGAAAAAATTCATAGATATTCTCTTCCGTTCTGTCGGCGGAGATTTCCCCGGAGGCGATACCGGACTCGATGATTTTCACCAGGATCTTTTGAGCGCTGTTCTGCTCCAGTTTTCCCCTGGCGCTTAATGAAAGGAGAGTACTTTCGAAGGAAAGGAGCATATTGATAAGCCGTGTCTGCACATAGTGGATATATTCGTTCGTATACAGTTTCAAAGCGTCCCGGCAGGGAAGATTTTTCAATTTCCCCTCATACAGATCAATGAAATATGTATCAAAACGTTTCTGCCTGTCCAGAATCAGATCATCCTTGGATTTGAAATAGTGATAGAACGTTCCGTGATTGATCCCGGCCTTCTGGCATACCCCCCTGATAGTCAGCTTGTCATAACCGTCGGCTGTCACGATTTCATCAACCGAAGCCCTGATGGCCTCCAGAGTACGTTTATACTGTCTTTCTCTCTGATTCATAGAACAAACTATATATAATTAGGGTATTTTTTACTACAACGAAACCAAAGTTTTCCCTTGTCTTTCCCCTCTTCATCTGCTAATTTAATCCTATGCAGATAAATAAGGTGAATGAAAAGAAAGGTCTCAATTACGGCGTGATTGGAAACGGCACATCGGCCGCACTTATATCCCACAGGGGCAGTATCGACTTTGCCTGCCTTCCCTATTTCGATTCCCCCACCCTGTTCGGCCGGCTTCTTGATGATGAGAGAGGGGGCAGTTTCTCCATTGAAACCGACTCTTCCTATTCTGTCAGTCAGCAGTATATACGCAATACCAATATTCTTCTGACCCGGTTCCGCTCCGACGAGGGCGCTTTCAATGTGATCGATTTCATGCCCCGCTTCAAACGGGGCGACTCCAGTTACTACTGCCCTTCCGAAATTGTCCGCCTCATCAAGTATAAGGGGGGCTCTCCCCGTTTCCGCCTCCGTTACAATCCCCGTCCCGTCTATGCAGAGCACGAGGTCCAGACCGAAACTCATGAGAAATATATCAAGAGTTTTACTTCCCGGGGACGCTACGAATCCTTCTATCTCTATACCGATCTCTCCTTTGGAGACCTTCTCGAAAGCAGAGAAATTACCCTGCGCCAAGACTGCTTCTGCCTGATAAGCTACAATCAGAAACTCCTGGAAGTGAACATGGACTCGGTCTATCTGGAATACTACCAGACCAAAGTCTACTGGCTGGAATGGGCCCAGAGAACGGTCAGCTTTGAAAAATACAACGATCAGATTCTGCGGAGCGCCCTGGTTCTCAAACTGCTGACTTTCCAGAAAACCGGCTCCATCATCGCCGCCGTGACCACCGGTCTTCCCGAAACCGCCGGGGAGGAAAGGAACTGGGACTACCGCTTCTGCTGGATTCGAGACTCCTCCATGATAATACAGATTCTTTTCCAGCTCCGTCATTACCGTGTGGCGAAAAACTTCCTCCGCTTTATTCTCGACGTCATCTCCTACAAGGACGAGAAGATGCAGATCATGTACGGTATCCGGGGGGAGAAGATCCTGACAGAGGGCTCCCTCGATTGGCTCAAGGGCTATAAGGACAGCCGCCCCGTCAGAGTGGGAAACGGCGCCTATATTCAAAAGCAGAACGATATCTACGGGGTTCTTCTCGATGTCATCTACCGGAACTTCCAGTATTTCGGAACCGACGTGGAAAATGCCGAAGATCTCTGGACGACAACCAGAAGCCTTGTTAAAAATGTCTCGGAAAACTGGCGCGACGCTGATATGGGCATCTGGGAATTCCGGTCGCAGAAACGTCACTTTGTTTTTTCCAAAATGCTCTGCTGGGTTGCGCTGGACCGGGGCAGTAAAATCGCCGGGATCCTGGGTCAGGAGAGCTACCGTGAAAAATGGAGCGCCCTGGCCGATGAAATATCCCGGGATATTCACGAGAACGGCTGGAACGAAGAGAAAGGGGCCTTTACCCAGAGTTATGAGAATGATGCCCTCGACGCGGCGAATCTTCTCATGGCACCCTACGGTTTTATCGATCCGACGGACCCCAAATACGTCAGCACCGTCCGGCAGACGGAAAAAGAACTCTGCCGGGACGGTCTCATGTACCGGTATATCAATGTGGACGATTTCGGGCTTCCGAAAAGCTCCTTCACCGTTTGTACTTTCTGGCTGATTAAAGCTCTCTATCAGATTGGAGAGCGGAAGAAAGCGGTGGAATATTTTGACAATCTTCTCTCAGAATCCAACCATCTGGGACTATTTTCCGAAGATCTGGACTTCGAAAGCCGGGAGCTTCTGGGCAATTTTCCCCAGGGCTATTCCCACCTGGCACTTATCGATACGGCGATAACCCTCATGGAAGGGGCGGTTGAACCGGAGGAGCTTATGATAGACATGCTGGAAAACCTGCAGACCACCGGCGACCTGCTTCAGGAAAGGGAGGAATGAGTCATCCGGATCAAAGGGTCAGATCGTAACGCCTTTCGAAATCATCCCGGTATTTCTCCATTTCAGATATTCTCCGAAGGGAGAGCATATCCCTGGCTATCCCCTCGGTCTCCTCTATATCAAACTGGTTGATGAGGGCCTTGACCCCCTCAACGGCGGTCGGGGGAACGCTCAGCTTCCTTATTCCCAGGCCAACGAGAAAGAGGATGAGAAGCGAATCGGTAGCAATATCCCCGCACACGGAAAGCTCTTTTCCCGCGGTTGCGGCCCCGCGGACGATCTCCGAGAGAACCCGGAGGACGGTGGGGTGATAACTCCTGTAAAGGTGGCTCAGATTATCGTTCGTCCTGTCAACGGCCAGAAGATACATGGTAAGGTCATTGGAACCGATGGAGAGAAAATCCACTTCCTCCGCCAGATCGGCAATAGAAACGGCGGCGGAGGGTAGCTCGACCATGGCGCCGATTTTGGGATGGTCGTTAAATTCCACACCCCGGGCCTTCAATTCCCGGCGGCAGATATCAATCTCTTCCTTCGCCATAACAATCTCTTCCGCGTCGGTGACCATGGGAAACAGAATGCGCAGGTCCGCCCCGTACCCGGCACGGAGCATAGCCCTGAGCTGATCATGGAAAAGTTCCTTATGGGAGAGGGAAAAACGGATCCCCCGCACACCCAGGAAAGGATTGGACTCCTTCTCCTGCCTGCCCTGCATCAGTTTATCACCCCCGATGTCGGCGGTTCTCATAATTACGGGCTTACCCTGCTGACTCTGGACGATGGACGAGTAGATCTTGTACTGCTGCTCTTCGGATAGGAAATCATTCTTGATAATAAAGGGGAACTCGCTTCGATACAGACCGATTCCTTCGGCCCCCTGCTCCACCGCATCACGGGCATCCTTGAGAATATTGACATTGGCCATGACGTTTACGGCGGTTCCGTCGGCCGTACTCCCCTTGATGGTGAAGGACGACCGGTTCTTTTGCCGGAATCTCTCTTCCCGTATGGCATTGCGGGTAATCTCCTCCGGATCGATATAAAGCTTTCCCCCGTCACCGTCAAGCAGAAGGGGGGTGCCTTCTTCAATGGTGAGGAGGGCTTCGTCATCGGTGATCAGAACGGGCAGGCTCAGTGACTGGGCCAGAATGGAGATATGGGCCGTAACCGAAGCGCCCCTCAGAACAATACCGGAAACTCCTTCCACAAAAAGGCGGTAGAGATCGGAGGGATAAATATGCCGGGAAATGGCGATATGGTTCTCATAGGAGAAACCCTCCTCCCGGGAATTGCCCATATTCGTGAGAAGCCTGAAGCCCAGGTCCCTGACATCCTGCGCCTTTTCTGCCAGTCGGGCCTCACTCATGGAGGCAAATAGATCGGCATACTCCTTAACCACGGCTCGTATGGCCTGTGAGGCGGATTGACCTGTCTCTATCAGTTCGGCCATCTTGCCCGTGAAGTTCTCATCCTTGAGCATCAGGAGCTGGGCGGTAAAAATCAAAGTGACCATCTCTTCATCGGTCTTGGAAATCGATTCGGAATACCGGTTCAGCTGAGCCTGGGTACAGTTCAGGGCGGAATGAAATTTCTCCAGCTCTTCCTCAACAGTCCCGGCCGGTTCCAGATCTTCCGAAGCCCTTTCCATATCCGACCAGATTGGCAGGGCAATCCCTTCCACCAGGCCGTGGGAAGTACGGATGCCTTTAATGACTTTTGGAATGGGCAGCAAGGCCCCCTGATCGGTCCGGTTCTTCCTTTCAATAAGTATGGAGGCATCGGCCATCATATCCCCGAAAAGGGATACGGCCTTTTTCAGATCGGTCATATCCTCCGATCGGTAGGCATCCTTATTTCGGTGGACCATTATAAAGAGACCGATTTTTTCTGGTCCCCGGGTGATGGGCACAATGACCTTGGAATAAAAGGGAGACGTGTCGCTGACACGGTCATAGGAGATGATCTTTATAAGACCCGTTGTAAAGGCCAGACCCGTTTCTTCACTTTCCAGTGAGAAACTTTCGGGAGGAACTTCAACCTCAAAGCGGGAATGACTCCACAAATCCCCCTTGTCAAAACCGACACGGAATACCAGCTCCTTAATTTTGTCATTATACAGGTAGGCGGCGCCCTGGGAGGACCCGTTTTTTTCCATCATCAAAGACAGAGCTTCCTGTAAAAGACTATCTGCTTCCTCCGAAGTCTCAAAGAGAGACATCTTGTCCAGCAGTTTCGCGAGCAGATCGGTATATGTCGACTTTTCCATAATTACAAAATACAAAGAGAAGGAAGGTTAGTCTATATTTTTTTTGAAAAGGCCACAAAAAAACCGGCAGTTGAACCTGCCGGTTGGTAATTCTCCTCAGAAGGGAATACTAAATTCCCAGATAAGCCGCTTTAACCTCTTCATTGGCCATGAGCTTATCGGCATCATCGGTCATGGTGACGGCGCCGTTCTGAAGGACATATCCCCTGTGGGCAATTTTCAGCGCCATGTTGGCATTCTGTTCCACCAGGAATACGGTCGTCTTGTTCTCTTTATTGATCTTTTCAATAATCTCAAAGATCTGCTTTACAATGAGGGGAGCCAGTCCCAGGGAAGGCTCATCGAGAAGCAGAAGTCTCGGTTTTGCCATCAGAGCCCGCGAAATGGCCAGCATCTGCTGTTCACCGCCGGAAAGGGTCCCTCCCTGCTGGGTTCTTCTCTCGGCAAGACGGGGAAAAAGCTCAAAGATATACTCCATATCCCGGGAGATTCCCTCCTTGTCATTTCTGAGAAAGGCGCCCATATCCAGGTTCTCCGCCACGGTCAGCTTGGGGAAGATTCTTCTTCCCTCGGGAACCTGGGATATACCCAGGGAAACAATCTTATCGGGAGCGGTTTCGGTAATATCCTCACCCTCAAAGATGACTCTGCCCGAGCGGGGCTGCTCAATGCCGCAGATGGACATCAGGGTTGTGGTTTTCCCCGCGCCGTTCGCACCGATCAGGGTGATGATCTCCCCCTCTTTTACTTCCAGCGAGAGATCTTTCAAGGCCTGTATATTACCGTAATAGGTATTTATATTTTCCAGTTTTAACATTTCTACTCTCCCAGGTAAGCCTTGATTACATCCGGATTAGCCTTGATCTGCTCCGGGGAACCTTCGGCGATAAGCTGCCCGTAATCCACCACATAGATCCTTTCAGAAAGGGTCATGACCAGGCTCATGTCGTGCTCAATCAGAAGCACGGTGATATTCTCCTCCTCGCGGATGAAGTTTATCGTATCGACAAGGGCCCTCGTTTCCTGGGGATTCATACCGGCTGCCGGCTCGTCCAGAAGCAGGAGGAAAGGATCGGTAGCCATGGCGCGGGCGATTTCCAGACGGCGCTGGGCACCGTAGGGAAGATTCTGTGCCTGCTCGTTGATGAACTTTTCCAGACCGATCTTTTTCAGAATCTCATGGCTATCGTAAATAACCTTCTCTTCCTCTTCCTTGGTGGTTTTCACCCGGAAGATAGAACCCAGAATGGAGGAATTGAGGGCGTTGTGCCGCCCTATCATGACATTCTCCAGTACGGTCATGGTACTGAAAAGACGTATATTCTGGAAAGTTCTGGCCAGTCCCATGTTATTAATGCGGTTCGGCTTGAGACCGTTGATTTTCTTCTGGTCTTCATCGCCCGGCCTCTGGATCAGGATCTCCCCTTCCGAAGGCGTATAAACACCGGTGATGCAGTTGAAGAAAGTGGTCTTCCCGGCCCCGTTGGGACCGATAAGGGCGACAATTTCTCCCTTGTTTATATGGAGGTTCACCTTGTCCACAGCCCGGAGTCCGCCGAAGACCATGCTCATGTCTTTTACATCCAGTATCGGTTTCATTTGACGGCTCCTTCCGATTCAAAGGTATAGATTTTTCTCTTGCGCGGGATGATGCCGCCGGGACGGAAAATCATCATCAGAACCAGAGCGATACCGAAAATCAGCATGCGGTATTCCGAGAAGGAACGGAAGTACTCGGGAAGCATGATCATCAGGATGGATCCGAAGATGACGCCCGGTATGGATCCCATACCGCCGAGAACGACAACACAGAGGATAATGATCGATTCCCAGAGGGTAAAACTCTCCGGGTTGATAAATGTGGTTTTCGCGGCGAGAAGAACACCGGCGAAACCGGCCCAGAAGGCCCCGACGGCGAAGGACGCCAGCTTGGCCCGGGTCAGGTCGATACCCATGGACTGGGCGGCGATTTCGTCTTCCCTCATGGCTTCCCAGGCCCGTCCGATCTTGGAGTCCTCCAGATTTTTGACGACCTTTATAGAGATAAGCACAAGAGCCAGGGCGATGAAATAGATATATTTCGCCGCCATGATGGGGTTCACCTTCATTCCCAGAAGCCAGGGGCGGGGTATCTGGCTGATTCCGCTCGGTCCCAGGGTTATCTGCCCTTCGTTCTGAAGGAACATTCTGATGATCTCCCCGAATGCCAGGGTGACGATAGCCAGATAGTCTCCCCTCAGTCTGATAACGGGAAGACAGATGAGAAAGCCGAAAACAAGGGAGATGATGGCGGCGCCCGGTACGGCGATCCAGAACATGAGTCCCGTGTTAATCCCCCATTCAATGAATTTCGGCCCCACATAGGTGAAAAAGAGGCCGTAAGAGTAGGCTCCCACCGCATAGAAAGCGGCGTATCCCAGGTTAAGGAGTCCGCCGTATCCCACAACGATATTCAATCCCAGTCCCAGAATGATGTAGATCAGGACGGAAATCATAACATTCGTCTGATACATGGAGAAGAGAAAGGGGAAGGACAGGAGAAACAGGGCCAGCACGGCCAGGGACGGGCGGGAGTACTTTTTCTGACCGAGAAGGGTTCCTATGATATTCTTAGACTCTTTCTTGCTGGAATTCTTTCTTCTTTCCAGCATGTATCTCCAGAAGAAGGAGAGCACGAAAAAGGCAACGGCGATGATAGGTACATTGGTCCAGCGCCAGGTTATGGTGGCCTGCCCCTGGATAATGGCGACTTTCATGACCATCAGGGGAAAAGTTAGAAAGACAAACCAGACGGCTGCCAGAGTAGACTGTTTAAGTTCTTTTTTCCAATCGATATTCTGCATCACTTCCCCCTTAAACCTTTTTGATCTCTTTTTTGCCGAGCAGACCGGAGGGACGTACCAGGAGAATGATGATGAGAATGATAAAGGCGAAGGCGTCTTCGTAATCACTGGAAAGATAGCCGGCTCCGAAACTCTCGGTCCAGCCCAGGACGAAACTTCCCAGTACGGCGCCGGGAATGGAACCGATTCCGCCGAGAACAGCGGCGACAAAGGCCTTGATACCGGCGATAAAGCCGATATAATAGTTGATCTGCCCCATGTAGGAACAGATGAGAACACCGCCCAGGGCCGCCGTGGCCGAGCCGAGCAGGAAGGTGACGGAAATGACCTGGTTGACGTTGATGCCGACCAGCTGGGCCATATCCTTATCCTGAGCCGTGGCTCTCATGGCTTTACCCATCTTTGTATACTGAATCATCAGAGTAAAGAGCACCATCACCACAGCGGTGGTAATGAGGATGAAAAACTGATTCGAATTTAAAATTCCCTTGATTCCTTCAAGAAAGGCGAACTGGGGCACCCAGTTGGGAAAGGGAACGAAGTTAGACGTCTGAACGAGCAGAACATAATTCTGCAGGAAGATAGACATACCTATCGCGCTGATCAGCGCGGAAAGGCGGGGCGAGTTCCTTAACGGTTTATAAGCGATTTTCTCAAGGGTCACGCCGTAGGCGGCGGCCCATACCATGGCGGAAAGCAGCGCCACGATCAGGATGAGAATGGTAGGAACCCCTGCGGCGGCCATTGTGGCGCCGATTATGAGAGCCGTAAAAGCTCCGATCATGTAGATTTCACCGTGGGCGAAGTTTATGAGCTGTATGATACCGTAGACCATGGTATATCCCAGCGCGATAAGAGCGTAGATGCTCCCCTTCACAGTCCCACTCATGAAAAGCTGAATAAAATATTCCATAAGCGATCCAATCGGAACGGATAGACGTTCCATTTCGTTTTTTTCATAAATGCCCGGCGCCGGAGAGCACCGAAAGCACAGAGCGATATCTCTTACGGAGATATTCCTCTCTGCCTTTTACCAATAAGGGGGCAGCCGGCCGGATAAAGGCAGACAAACCCCCTCTTTGGTAGACCTGCAGGCCTAACTATTTAACTTCCACGTAAGTTCCGTTCTTTACCTGGTAAACAACGAATCCTACGCCGATGGCTTCACCACTGTCGTCAAAGCTGATGCTTCCCAGGGGGGTATCAACATAGTTGGAGGTCAGAGCGTCTCTGATGGCGCTGTACTCGGTGCTGTCAGCCATATCAATGGCATTGCAGACGGCGAGCATGGCGGCATAGGCGTTATAGAAGAAGGCACCGGGCTCTTCGCCGTATTTGGCGAGGTGATCTTCGGCAGCTTTCTTGTACATGGGGTTGGAGCTCGTATCGATGGGTCCGGTAGCGTAAACGCCTTCGGCGAATTCACCGGCTACGTCGATAAAAGTCTGGTCCTTGACACCGTCGTCGGAAAGGAAGGGAATGGTCATTCCCTTGTTCTTCATCTGGGTGACAAGCTTGGAAGCTTCGGGGTGGTAACCGCCCCATACGAGAGCTTCGGCACCGGCGTTGGCGACTTTATTGATTACGGCGCTGTAATCAACACCACCGGGAGTTACACCTTCGAAAAGAACAACTTCCATACCGGCGGAGGGAGCCATCTGCTGAACGAGTTCGGCAAAGCCCTTACCGTAGTCGCCCTTGTCGTGAAGAACGGCAATTTTCTTGAGTCCCAGAGTCTTCATGAACTCAACTTCGGTGATGGCCTGAGCGTCATCGGAAGCGATGGTTCTGAAAAAGTTGGGGTAGGTACCGTCACAGAGAGCGGTGTTGGTAGCGGAAGGGGATACGGTCAGAAGATCGGAATCCTTGTAAATACCAAGAGCCGCCTTGGTAGCTCCGGAACAGATGTGGCCGATAACAGCGGTAACGCCCTCGCCCACCAGCTTGGAAGCGGTGTTGGTGGCAATTTCGGGTTTACACTGATCGTCTTCCACGACAACCTCGATCATCTTGCCGTCGATACCGCCCTCGGCGTTAATCATTTCAGCAACGAGCTGTACGGCATTAACCGTGGGAAGGCCGTAAGAGGCCAGGTCTCCGGTATGGGCTCCGCCTACACCGATTTTGATTGTGTCGCTGGCGCCGTTTGCAAATAGCAGACCGCTGACAGCAACAAAAACCAGAAGTAAAGATAATTTCTTCATTGACTTTCTCCTTTTCCTTTTACTTTAATGACTAACCCTATTATGAAACTAGGAAAAAGTCAATTCTTTATGGCAAAGTGTTGCCATGAAATAGAATTTTTCCACGTTTCTCGGATTAAATCTCCTTCAATACTGCGGAAATCAGAGAATAAATGTCTTTAAGCGATGGAATAAGAAGTCTTTCATCGGGAGAATGGGGATTCAGGATTGTCGGTCCCAGAGAGATCATATCCATTCCCCTGTATTTACTTCCGATAACACCCGTTTCCAGACCGGCATGGATAACCTCTACGACCGGCTCTTTGCCAAAAAGCCCCCTGTAGATCTCACTGAAGAGCCGGAGCAGCGGACTGTCCCAGTCGGGCTGCCAGGCGGGATACTTGTTCTTTCTTACGATATTCGCACAGCCGGCTTGCCGGGCGGCCGCCTCGGTCCGCAGGGTCACTTCATCGAGACGGCTCATGACGGAACTGCGCTGACTGGTCCTGAAATGAAAGGCTCCCTCCTTCCTGATGACCGCAGCCAGATTGGCCGATGTCTCCACCAGGCCTTCGATCTCCCGGGAAAGGGCCATGACGCCGTGGGGCACGGTGACGATAAGGTCGGTGAAGGAACGGGCGGAATTCACAGAAAGGCAGGAGTATTCCCCCTCCCTGCCGGATGAGAGGGTGAACTTCAGGGCGGAATCCGCCCCGTCAAGCTCGCCTTTCAGTATCTCCTCCCAGCGGGCCAGTTCTCTCTTCAGAAAATCAATTTTCTCACCGCCGACCACAAGCAGGGCTTCCGCCCTCCGGGCGATGGCATTGGTGGCCCCGGAGCCGCTCTCCAGGTTAGCCAGCCTGACCGAATCCCCCAGAAGGGAGGAGAGGACACGGCCCATGATGACGAGGGCCGAACCCTTACCCTTATTTATATCCATCCCCGAATGTCCCCCGGAAAGACCGTCCAGAATAATTTCACAGGGTATGCCCCTGATCTGCTCCCATTCGCCTTCAAGATCAAAAAAACAGTCGTTCCCGCCAGCGCAGCCCACGGTGAAGTACCCCTCCTCCTCGGAATCGAGATTAATCAGGGTGGAACCCGAAAGGAATCCCGGCTCCAGGGCATTGGCGCCGTCCAGGCCGATCTCCTCATCGCTGGTGACGAGGATCTCCAGGGGTGGATGGGCTAATTCTGTATTGACGGCCACATCAAAGGCGATGGCCAGGGCGATTCCGTTATCGGCGCCCAGAGTCGTGTCCCTTGCCTTCAGCCACTCCCCTTCCCGGTAAAGATCAAGGGGATCGGCGTCAAAATCATGATCCGACGAGGGGGTCTTCTCGCATACCATATCGGAGTGGCCCTGCAGAATAACCACCGGCTTGCCCTCATAACCGGGCGAGGCGGGCACGCTAATCAGAATATTATCGTATCCGTCCACGCGACAGGGAAATCCCTGCTCCTCCGCCCAGGCGGTGATCCAGTCTCTTATCGGCCCCCGGTTGCCCGATTTGCGGGGTACGGAGGAAATTTGCTCGAAAACGGTCAGTACGTTCTCTGTTCTGTCTGTCATTGGGAACTCCTTTTCTTTCGAATGTTCTCTATGATAAAAAGGGCGATAACACCGCAGGAGGCGATAAGGACGGCCAGGTCAAACCACTCTCCCGTCCGGGTAAAAAGGGTTGTTCTCCCCGTATATACGGGGGTGTCGTAGGTCAGATACCCTTCGGTAAAAGGCTCAAGCGAGGAAAGGATTTCCCCGTTGGGGGAGATCACCGCGGTGAAACCGGAACAGGTGGACCTCACCATGGAACGGCGGTTCTCCACGCTCCTGAAAACCGCCATGGAGCCGTGCTGCATGCAGCAGGCGGGCGAAGGAGACCAGGCATCGTTGGTGATATTGACGAAAACTTCCGCCCCCTCCTTGGCAAAGCCTCTGGCCAGATAGGGAAAAACATCCTCATAGCAGATCATGGCGGAAAATTTAACCCCCTTCTGTTCCATGACGGTCCATTCGTCTCCGCTTTCGTAAACCGCCGCGCCCTGGTCTATGATATACTGGGCCAGACGGGGAAAGATTTTGTTGTAGGGCGAAGGAAAATACTCGCCGAAGGGCACGAGGTGAAGCTTGTGATACCTGTCGGTAATCTCCCCATCCTCAAAAAGCAGGGCGGCGTTCCAGCTCTTGCGCTCGCCGTTTTCCATGACCGAATCGTTATTGCCGATGATAAAGTCCGTACCGGACTCCTTGAGAAAAGTCCTCAGCTTTTTGATCAGCACAAGCTTCTCCGGCTCCTGCCTGTACCTTTCGTGCCACTCCACCGAAGGGACGAAGGAGGTTTCCGACCAGATAACCACATCGGGGCTGTCCTTCTCTATAGCCTCGGAAGAGAGGCGCGCCAGGGCTTCGTAAGACCTTTTATACTGCTCCATATTGCTGCGCCAGGCGTCCTGATTATGCTGAATAAGGGTGGTACGCCAGACGGGGCTGTCCGAATAATCCACTCGGGAAGCAAAACCATAGGCATTGACCGCCAGAAATACGGCGGCATAGACCGCTGCCGGCTTCAGGGATTTCCACGTGAGCCATTGACCGGGTTTGACATAGTTGATCAGCCAGGCGAGATAGGCGGAGGGGATGACGACCAGCGCCGAGACGCCCAGAACGCCGGTAATATCGGAAATGCCTATCAGTGACAGAAATCGATACTGGGTATAGCCGATAATGCCATAGCTGTATCCGATAAATCCCTTGGTCCTCACCACTTCGTAAAACAGCCAGAAAAGCGTCTGGAGCAGCCAGGAATAGCGGGGCACTTTACTGTCGGCCCATTTGAAGAGGGGGAAAAAGAGGGCGAAGAAACCGGCATAGATGACGGGCACGACCACATAGGATACGGGATTGAATATTTCAAGCCAGAAATTGAAAATGCGGTAGGTGACAAAGCCGTAGAAGGCGCCGTAGAGAACCGATTTTCCCCAGCCCGACCTGTGAATGACGACGAAGACGGGAATCAGGGAGAACCAGGCAAGGAATCCCAGCCCCCAATCGTTGAGAAAACTGGGAAAAGCCAGGGAAAAAAGAAGAGAAGACAGAGCCAGAAGCCCCAATTCCAGTAAGATGGTGACAATGTTTTTTTTCATATAATTCTTTTATACCGCTCCTTCTCTGAAGTCTGACCATTATAGAATAAGACCCCTTTTTTTAAAAGGCCTTCCCCTTGTCCCGCACGGGGCAAGAAGTGTAAGATAACGGGCGCCGGAAAAATTCCGGCGTTTATCCGGCCGGGAAGGCCCACTCAGGAGGAAATAAATGCCGTCTACCCATGGGGGGCTCGATTACAAAGGGCTGATAGAAGCGGGAATAGACCCGGAGAAAGTCATAGATTTCAGCGTGAGCATTAATCCCCAGCCCCTTCCCGAAGAGGTTTACTCCGCCTTCCGAAATGCCTCCATTGAAAGGTATCCCGACTCATCCTCCCATGTACTCAAAAGGGAAATCGCCGCCTCCTACGGCCTCGCGGAAGAGGAGATACTCGTGGTAAACGGCACGTCCCAGGCGGTATTCCTCATCGCTGCGGCCTACTTAAAGGAAACGACCCCCTGGATTCTGGCGGGCCCCACCTATTCGGAATATGCCGACGCCTGCCGCCTCTGCTCCCCCCGGGAGATACGGATTGACAGCGTGGAGGAAGATATTTTCCGCCCTTCCGCCGATAAGCTGATTGAAGCGATGAAGCGGGAAAGGCCTGCCCTCCTCTGGCTCTGCAGTCCCAATAATCCCACCGGTACGGTTCTCCCCGAGGAGGATTTCCACAGAATAGCCGACGCCGCCCTGGAAACGGGCACACTGTTCATACTGGACGAGGCCTACCGCTGTTTCACCCCCAGCTCCCTCCGCTATAAAACGGAAAGGGAAGGGGTGGTGAACCTTCGCTCCATGACAAAGGATTTCTCCATTCCCGGTCTGCGGCTGGGGTACGTCCGGGCGAACCGCGCCGTCATAGCGAAACTGGCCGAAAGACAGCCGGAATGGAGCGTTTCCGCCCCGGCCCAGGATGCCGGCGTGGCGGCATTGAGAAAAAGGGACTATTTTGAGGAGAGCTGGCGCATTACCATAGGAATGACCGAAGAGTTCCGGCAGGCCGTGGAAGCAGCCGGATACGAGACCTTTCCCACGGGAAGCAATTTTTTCCTGGTGAAAACGGAAAACCTGGAAAGCCTGAAGAAAGCCCTCTGGAAAGAGCTGATTACGGTCAGGGACTGCGCGTCCTTCGGCCTGCAAAATATCATGAGGCTGGGAACACGGTCCGTAGAGGACAATGCCCGGCTGGTTTCGCTATTGAAAAAGGAGAGAGAGCGATGCATTTAGTCTGTCTGGATCTGGAAGGGGTCCTGGTACCGGAAATCTGGATAAATTTTGCCGAAGACACGGGGATAGAAGAGCTCCGTATGACAACCCGGGACGAGCCGGATTACAATGTGCTTATGAGAAAGCGCCTGGATATCCTTGACCGGGAAGGGCTGAAACTGCCGGATATCCAGAAAGTCATCGGCCGGATGGATCCCCTGCCGGGCGCCTTGGATTTCCTGGAAGAGCTGAGAAGCAAGACCCAGGTTATCATCCTCTCCGACACCTTTGAGGAGTTCGCCAAGCCCCTGATGAAAAAACTGAAGTGGCCCACCCTCTTCTGCAACAGTCTCGTGATCGACGGGGAAGGAAGGATCAGCGACTTCACCCTGCGGCAGCAGGACGGCAAGAGAAAAGCCGTGGAAGCTTTCAAGTCCACGGGAACCAGGCTTTTCGCCGCAGGTGATTCCTATAACGATGTGAGTATGCTTCTCAAAGCGGACAAGGGCACCCTTTTCCGTTCGCCCCTATCCATTCAGAAAGAGTTCCCCCAGCTGCCCGCCGTGGAGGAGTACAGAGACCTGATGAATCACATCGATGATTTCATCGCTCTCTAAATACCGGCCCTGAGGGCCCCTAATACCGGTCGAGAACGGCTGAGAGGTGTTCGAATTCCACTCTCATTTCTTCGATGAGAGAGGCGATCGGCTCCTTGATGCCGTCCCGGGCGGTAAACTCGAGTTTTTCCGCCACATTGCCCAGCCTGGCCATATCCAGATTACGGGAGCTCCCCTTGATGGAGTGGGCTATCTCCCGTATGCTTTCCAGGTCATTTTCATTTTTATCATCAATGAGAGATCTCATCTGGCCGGAGACCTTTTTCCTGAAGGGCTCGAGCAGTCCCAGCAGGGTCTCCTTATCGCCCAGGAAGGTGTCCACGGCGGCTTCAAAATTGAAAATATCCTTCTCTTCAATCCCGTCGGATTCGGTGACATCCACCTGTTCGGCGTCAAAAACAGCCGCTGCGGGAGCAGGATTACCGTCCTCTTCCTCTCCATGGGAAAAGAATTTATACAAGACGGCCATGATATCCCTTTTCTTGAACGGCTTGGTGATCAGATCATTCATACCGCATTTCTCGCACTTTTCCCGCTCGTTGGAGATAGCGCTGGCCGTGACGGCCACGACGGGGATATCAAAACCCAGCCGCCGGATCTCCTCCGTCGCCTCGTAACCGTTCATGATCGGCATCTGGCAGTCCATGAAAATGAGGTCGGGCCTGGATTTTCGGACCGATTCCACGGCCAGTTTCCCATTATCCACACAGCGGACGAGACAGGAAAGCCGCTCCAGGATCGTCCTGAAAAGCTGCTGATTAACCAGATGGTCTTCCACCACCAGTATATCCTTGCCAATCCAGTCGGCCACGGCCGCCTCAAGAACCACTTCCCTGTCGTCGACCGATTCCAGCTCGGGAATAAGTTCGTCGGGACTCTCCCCCTCGGGACTCTGATTAAGGACGGAATACATCTTCTCCAGCAGATCGCGCTTGCTGATGGGTTTGGTCAGATAATCGTCAAACCAGCCCAGAAGCTTCATCTTGGCCTCATCGCTTCCCTTGCCCTTCAGCGAAGTGAGAATCAGGGGCATGGCCTTGAGGTTCTCGTCGGCACGGATCTCGCTGGCCATCTGCCACCCGTCCATTTTCCTCATGGCCTGATCCACGATACAGACGTCGTAGCTGTCCGGTCCGCCCCCTTCCCTGAGCAGAGCCAGACCGTCTTCCCCGTTGGAGGCTTCCACGACGCGGCAGCCCCACTCCTCCAGATATCCCTTCGTAATGGAACGGATCTTTTCGTTATCATCCACCAGAAGAATGGTCACACCCTTATAGAAGTCATCGGCCACCCTGCCAATGGAAGACTCCTTGGCGCCCCTTTGAAGATCCAGATGGAAAAAGAAGCATGACCCCTCCCCTTCCTTGCTGGTCACGCCCATATTGCCGCCCATCATATTCACAAGGTTGCGGGAGATAAAAAGGCCCAGACCGGTTCCTCCGTATTTCCTCGTGGTGGAACTGTCGGCCTGCTGAAAGGCCGAGAAAAGCTTGGCCTGCTGTTCCCTGGTAATGCCGATACCCGAATCCTCCACCTCAAAAACCAGGTGGACCATGCCTCCCGATTCGCCCTCGCATCTCGCTTTGAGGATAATCTGTCCCTTACTGGTGAATTTCCGGGCGTTGCTGATAAGATTCGTTATGATCTGCCTTATGCGAAAGGGATCGCCGATGACATACTGGGGCACGTTCGATTCGACCCAGAAAGCCAGCTCGAGCCCCTTCTTGTGAACTTCCAGAGTCTCCAGATTTATCAGGGCCTCCAGCAGTTGATAAAGGTCGAACTCGGTATACTCAATCTCTATCTTGCCCGCTTCAATCTTGGAAATGTCCAGGATATCGTTGACGAGGGACAGGAGAACCGATGCGGCGAACTGGATCTGGGAGCTGTATTCCTGCTGCTCCTCGTCCAGATTCGTCTCTGCCATCAGATCGGACATGCCGATGATGGTATGGATAGGCGTTCTGATCTCATGACTCGTGTTTGCCAGGATTTCGCTCTTTCCCCGGGTAGCCGCCTCGGCTTCCTCTTTGGCCCTTCTCTGCCGGGCTTCCAGTTCTTTGATATGGGTGATATCGGTAATAAGCATGACCAGTCCCCGGAACCCGTTCTTCTCCACCTTCTTGATCGTCAGCTGCCACCAGCGCACGCCTTCGGGCTTGCTGCTGTTGAAGCGGGAGATAATGTTCAGGCTGACTTTGCGGCTCTCCATGAAGAGGGTGAACTGGGTTTCCCAGGCTTTTTTGTCCTGGTAGGCGATATACTGGGAAATATTCATACCCGCCCGGGGGCGGCTTTTTACCATGCGGCAGAAGGAGCTGTTGACTTTGAGGATCGTTCCCTCCCTGTCAAGAAAGGCCACGCCCTCGGGAGCGTCTGAAAAAAGATCGGCCATACTGAAGGAGTGGAAAAGATCTTTCATCCTAAAAATCCGTGTTAAGAACTTCCAGGGCTTTGTTGATGATCCCCTCCGGCTTGATCGGCTTGATAAGATAGCTGTTGATATTGAAACTCATCGCCTTGCTGACGCTCTCCTTACGGGACAGGGCGGTCAGTACGATAACGGGAATCTCCACCTTGTAGGTGGCCAGGAACTGGAGAATGGCAAAACCGTTCATCCCCGGCATGATCAGATCCAGGAAGATCAGATCAAATTCCACATGGTCCTTGCTCATATAACTAAGGAAATCGTTACCGTTCTCGAAGGATTTGACATCCCAATTCGTCTCTTTCAGGGCCGATTCCACAATGGAGTGGACGATGAAGTCGTCATCCACCACGGCCAGGGTCAGTTTTTTCTGAAAGATCTGCTGTTTCCGGCTCTCCTCCGCCTCCTTGGCGAAATTGAGCTGAAAGGTCTCCTTATCCAGGGTGGAACTTCCGGAAAAGAAATTCTCCTGCACCGCGTCCTGTTCGGCGGTCAGCTTCTCCAGTCCTTTGATGCCGAGCAGGCCGTCCATGGCTTTCTCCAGGGACGGAACGGCTTCCACGCCGTCGAGCTCCACATCCTCCTTGAGATACTGGGTGATCTCCCGGGAAATGGTGAGGATTTTGATCTGCTCCGGGGTGGAACAGAATTCCAGAATATCCACGATAAGATCCTTCAGCTTCCACAGATCGTCGTGCTTCACCTGAATATCGGTCATGAGGAGAAGGATACGGGGTATCTGAACGCCGTGGAGTCTGAGCAGCTCGGCCACCTTGTATCGCAGGAGGCGGAATTTCTCCCGGTTGAACCCCTGGGCTATCTCGATGAAAAGGATTTTGTCATTCAAATGGGCGTCAAGCAGACAGGGGGTCTGATCTATTTCAATCGGCACACCCAGAGCTTCGGAAACCGCATCGAGAAGGGCGTCGATTTTGATGGGCTTGTAAAGGATTTTCTTCACCCCGAGGCGGCCCACTTTCATGACCATGTCCTTATCGAGCTTATTGGAATTCAGGATTACCGGGATATCCGCCACCTGGGGGGATTTCTGCTTAGTCTCCAATATTTCAATGGCGCTTTTCCGGGTAAGGAAAAAATCCATGATGATCAGGTCCGGCTCTTCCGAGCGTATTTTCCCGTAACCGTCAAGTCCGTTAATGGCGGATATAACATTGAAGCCGTAAAAGCTCAGCTGTTTGCTGAGAAAATCCCGGACCAGGGAAGAATCATCGATTACAAGAATAGTTTTTGCCATGGCACACCTGCAGTTGAGAGATCATTTGCTTTATTAATATTACATTTCACTGGATTTTTCAAATGGTTTAAGGCAATATATAGCAGTTATGGACCAACTTTATGAATTCACAGGCCCGCTGCGGTCAATGATCATCGAAAAAGCCCCTTTCAGAAGACTTGGTCCTTTCTGGAAGGAGAACACCCCTCTCTTTTTCGAAAAACGGGAATACGACAGTCACGGAAGGCTTCTCGTAAGGGAAAAACCGGATTATACGGAATACTACGCCTATATGGCCGGGGAGAGGGAACTGGATTTCCGCCGTTCCGCCCTGTACCGCTTCAACGGAGAGAAACAGCTGGAATCCAGGGAAATCTGGCACTACGGCCAAGAGGGCACCCTGCGGGGAAAAGAGATATACCGGGGAGAGGCCGCTCCTCTTTTTGTGGAGATTCAGGAAGACCCGGCCCGGGGCGTTCTGGTGGAAAAGGACGGGATCAGGATACGGGGAAAACAGTTCGATTCCCGGGGCCGGCTGATTTCGGAATATCTTTACGGCGGGGACCAGGCCGATCTCATTATAAAGTACACCTATACCGACGAAGGTTTTATCCTGAAGAAAGAGGAAGCCGACAAAAACGGCAGCCCCATTAAAACCTCCTTCTACGGCTGCACCGAATCGGGCCTGATCAGGGAGATTCGGGAGACGGACCGGACGGGCGAACTGCTTTATCACCGCCTATACGAATACCCCCGGGGAGAGGACAGCAACTGGCTGGTCAGGGAGGAGTATGCCCTCAACGGGCACGGCAGGAAGAAACCTCTCTCCCTGACCTACCGCTCCCTCAATTTCTTCCACGAACCGCGCCTTGTCAGGGAAGAGCCACCCCAGCCGGTCCGGGAAAAGGGAAAGGCGGAACCGACGGAGGACACGAAGGTTTTCTCCAACGGGTTCTACCGGGGTCAGCTGAAGGAGGGGCTCCCGAGCGGCAAGGGAACCTTTTCATACAATGACGGCAGCCGCTACCGGGGTACGTTTTTTTCGGGAAAGCCGGAAGGAAGGGGAGAGCTGATCCGCAAGGACGGTTCGGTGTACCGGGGCGACTTTAAAAGCGGGATTATGCACGGCAGGGGAATTATGGAATGGTCCGACGGCAGCCGCTATGAGGGGCCGTTCCGCCGCGGGAAGATGGACGGTGTCGGCGTGTATACCTGGCCGAACGGGGACCGTTTCAAAGGACTTTTCGAGAAGGGGAAACGCACCGATCAGGGCCTCGTGGAGAGAAATGAATAAATGGGGAAAGGGCTTTTCCTTCCCAGAAAAAAAGAATATAATGACCGACGTTTTGGAATAAGAGAGTCGAGGTGACAATCATGAAAAGTACCGAAATGGAAAGAAAAGAAAGAGAGCTTAAAAGGGCCAGAAAAAAAGAAGATGTTCTGGCCCGGAAAACGGATAAGGAGGACCGTTCCGTTGGTGATTTCATCAAGGAACTGCACGGTCTTTTCTTTTTTGACGCACAAAAAATCTACAATATCGAAAGCTCAGACGAAATTGAAACTCTCCTGATGGAAATGGTAGAGGAAATTCCCGAAAAGCAGTGGGACAATGTTATCAGAAAGGCGGTCAAGCAGACCAAAGTAGCCCAGAAGGATGAGGCGATAGAAGCCCTTAAGCTTCTTGCCGAAATGGAATAGATTTTTTGTTAACGCAAGGCAAAGGCTCCGTAAAAACGGGGCCTTTTTTTATGCTCCTTTACATTCGGAGGGAGTTACTCCCGTCACTTCCTTGAACTTGCGTGAAAAATGATAGGGATTGGCGAAACCGTAATAATAAGCCCCCTCTTTGACTGAAGCGCCGCCCTCGATTAACAGACGGGCCTGGGAAAAAAGCTCCTGATAATACATATCCATCAGACTCAACCCGGTAAAGGTCTTTATCTTTCTCGTCAGGTAGCTTCTTTCCAGCCCGAGCCGGGAGGCAAGTTCTCCGACCGTCGGTCTCTCCGAAGGACTGCCCTCGATCATATCGGCCATAATCCGTCTGATTCTCTGTTCAAAATTCCCCCCGGAAGGCATGGAAAGGGGATTTTCATGAATCCGGAGGGTGTCAATTCTCTCAAGAAGCCCCGCTGTCCAGAGAAAATAAAATTCATCCTTCAGCATTCCGAATTTCCTCCCCTCCCCCTTGAGTCTGTCCCTGAGGATGAAAAGGTAAGATCCCAGGGAGGTCAGGGAAAAGGGGCCCGCCCCGGAGACCTGCGCCAGAACGGTCAGATCTCCCTGAAGGAGAAAATTGAAATATACGCCCGGATCCTGTTCGTTCCACATCCAATGGAACTTTCCCGGGGGAATGAGGACACAATCTTCCCGGGACAGATGAAAATACCTTTTTCTCTCTGTCTGAAGACCGATTTTCCCGTCCAGCACCAGTATCAGTTCATACTCCGATCGATGGCTGTGCCCGGTGAACCGGACCCCTCCCCCGGAAAAATCCACAAGCTTTCCCTTTGTTTCGCTCAGATAGGCCATGTTGGAATAGTACAACAAAATCGGGATAGGAAAAAGTCACAGAGGGACATGGGGCTTCCCCGCTAAATCCCCTAGGATGGAGGAAGATCATAAACGGAGGATTTCCATGAAGATTCTTATCAGCGGAGGAGCCGGCTACATCGGCTCGGTTATAGCAGGAGTTCTAAGCAAGGAAGGGCATGAGCCGATTATTCTCGATTCTCTCTCCGGAGGGCAGAGGCCGATCAATTTCGCCTATCCCTTCTATCACGGGGATATGGCGGATCCCCCGCTCCTGAAACGGATTATCCGGGAACAGGGGATTCCCTACGCCGCCGTTCACTGCGCCGCCCTCACCGTCGTCCCCGAATCGACCGAACAGCCTGCAAGGTACTATCGGGAAAACGTCTCCAAAACCCTGGATTTTTTCGGGAACCTCCGGTCCGAAGGCTGCCGCCGGATCCTCCTGAGCGGCTCCGCTTCAATCTACGGCCGTACCGCGGAAGGAAAACTGAAAGAAGACACCCCGCCCGCCCCGGAGAGCCCCTATGCCCGGACTAAGATGATCCAGGAGTACATCCTGGAAGACCTCTGCCGCTCCGGAAAAGATAGCGGTCTGAGGGGAATCACTCTCCGCTACTTCAACCCCCTGGGCGCGGCGCCGGACCTGTCCGCCGGCCCCTGGAAAAAGGAGGGAACCCATCTCATGGCACGCCTGCTCTCCCACAGTCCCGGGGACCCCTTTGTCCTGACCGGAACGGATTTCGCGACCAGGGACGGAACGGGGATCAGGGATTACTTTCATGTGGCCGATCTGGCCCTCGCCCATCTGGCGGTCCTCGAAGATTTCGATTCGATCCTGAGCCGGTCCGCCTCCCCCTACCTGGCAATGAATGCCGGCTCCGCAGAGGAATCAGCGTCAGGGAATTCATCCATGCCTACGAAGAGGTCACGGGAAAACAGGTCGACTACCTCGAAGGTCCCACCCGCCCCGGAGACGTGGCGGGCGGATACGCCGATACGGAGAGAATCTCAGGAATGACGGGATGGAAACCCCGCTACACCCTGGAGGAAGCCATAGAGAGTGCTGTGGCCTGGGAGAATAGGGGAACTCATCCGGGCGGAGACCTTTAATAGAGGTAGAATCCCGTCCCGATGTTAAGGCCTGAGTTCATGTAGGGAACCGATTCCCAGGCGGCCCAGGCCCACAGATTATCTTCCCTGTAGAGAAAGGAGATTTTCCAGATATCCAGATTGATATTATCCCCGTCATAGGACGCATGGTTGCCGTAGATATCGGGAACGGCCAATCCGAGACCGGCTTCCCAGAAGAAAGAACTGCCGTTTCTCCTGTTGTATAAAAAACCCTCGGTCAGCATAAGGGAATAACTCTGCCCCGAGGGAGAAAGATTAATGCAGTCGTCATTAACCTCGCAGATCTCCTCCCGATAGGCCTTGTAGTCACCCCACTCCCGGTCGTAAACTCCCTCGAGACCGACGGTGACCTTATGCCTTTTCCCGATCAATACCCGCATGTCGCCCTGGCCGGCAATGCCGTAAAAACTTTTCCGGATCAGGTCCGGATTTTCCCCGTCCGATGATCCTTCGGGATACTCCTCAAGGGAGTTAATTCCTCCGTAGATCGAAGCGCTTCCGGCCAGCTGCAGGGAGAAGGGACCGATGAGGGGAAAGGCTGCTCCGTGCATGAGCCCCGCCTGAAGGGACAGGGAGGAATAATCCTCATACTCGCCTAATACGGGACTGATCTTGAGGAAAAGTCCGCCGTCCTGGGAAAACCCCTCTTCACCGTAATCGGGAGGGGGCATCACGATCTTGTCATGGCCGAGAAGAGCCGGGGAGTAATAACTGACACAACCGCTCAGAAGGACCGACAGGAGACCGCTGAGCATCAGGATTCGATTTCTTTTCATAGGAGTCAGACTCTACCATATAATATACATCTGCTCAATGAATAAAATTACCTGTTTTTTGCCTTTTATCCTGAAAATCCCTGTAAAAATCCCTCCCCTTTTGAGTTGTCACAAACCTACACATCTGATAGGATGAAACGGTTATGTTAGACTACAAATTCATTAAAGAAAATCTGGAAGCGGTCAAAGACAATATTGCCAACCGCTATATGCAGGCCGATGCAGACAAAGTAGTCGCCCTGTATGACAAACGGAACAATTTCATCACGGCCATAGACGAACAGCGCCGCCTCCGTAATGAAAATGCGAAAAAAATGAAAGGCCCCATGGATCAGGAAACCCGTCAGGCTCTGATCGAAGAGGGCAAGAAAATAAAGGATGAGATCTCACGCCTTGAATCGGAAGCGGAAGAGACCCTCAAGGAACTGGAAATCGAAGGTTCCAGGATTCCCAACATGGCCCATCCCGATGCTCCCGTGGGCAAAGAGGATAAGGACAATACCGAGGTGGCCCGTTTCGGCGAGCCGACGGAATTCGATTTCGAAGCCAAGGACCACGTGGAGCTGATGGAAGCTTTGGACCTGGTAGACTTCGAAACAGCGGCCCGGGTCTCGGGCTCCAAATTCTACTACCTGAAAAACGAAGCGGTTCTTCTGGAAATGGCCCTGACCCGCTATGCCCTGGATATTCTCAAGAAGCACGGCTTCACCCTGACCATTACTCCCGACATCGCCCGGGAGGAGATACTGGAAGGCACCGGATTCAACCCCCGGGGAGCCGAGTCCAATATCTACGCCCTGGAGGGAACGGGAACCTGCCTCATCGGTACGGCGGAAATTCCCCTGGGAGGCTACTACGCCGGCCAGATTGTTGACTTTACCGAAGGCCCCATCCTCATGGCCGGCGTCTCCCACTGCTTCCGCAGGGAAGCCGGTGCGGCCGGACAGTACTCCAAGGGACTTTACCGGGTACATCAGTTCACCAAAATCGAAATGTTCGCCTTCACCAAAGCGGAAGATTCCGATGCCATGCACGACAAACTCCGGGAAATCGAAGAGGAGATATTCACCGGCCTTAAAATCCCCTTCCGCGTCGTCGACACCTGTACCGGCGATCTGGGTGCTCCGGCCTACCGGAAGTTCGACCTGGAAGCCTGGATGCCCGGACGGGGAGAAGGCGGCTGGGGGGAAATTACCAGCACCTCCAACTGTACCGATTTTCAGGCGCGCCGCCTGGGCATACGCTATAAGGACGACAGCGGAAAAAATACCTATGCCCACACCCTGAACGGTACGGCCATCGCCATTTCCCGCGGTCTTATCTCGGTGATTGAGAACGGCCAGCAGAAGGACGGTTCCATCAGGATTCCCGAAAAACTCGTCCCCTACTGCGGTTTCGACACCATAGGACCCCGCTGATGTCCGGAGGGTACGATTTTCTCCGCGTCTGCTGCATCGTCCCTCCGGTCAAACCGGGAGACGTCACTGCCAACGGAGCGGCCCTTGAAGAAGCGGCCCGGCGGGCAGTTGAAAACGGCGCGGGTGTCGTGCTCTTCCCCGAACTCAGCCTGACAGGTTATACTTGCGGGGACCTGTTTTTCCAGACGAGCCTCCTTGAAGGGGCCGCCGGAGAGTTGATCCGCCTCAAAACGGCTCTCGCCGATCTGCCGGTTCCTCTGGTGGTCGGTCTCCCCCTTTCCCATGACGGGGGCCTTTACAACGCCGCCGCGGTTCTCTCCGGGGGATCGATCAGGGGCATCGTCCCCAAAATCCATATTCCCAACAACAACGAATATTACGAAAGCCGCTGGTTCTCCTCGGGACGATCCGTGAGGAATGAGACAGTGATCCTCGACGGGGAGGAGATTCCCTTCGGAACGGATCTGCTGTTTACCGGCAGGGGCAGTACCTTCGCTCTGGAGATCTGCGAAGACCTCTGGTCCCCCCTGCCCCCGGGCACTTGGGCCGCTCTGGCGGGTGCCCAGGTCATTCTGAATCCTTCGGCCAGCAACGAACTGGTGGGCAAAGCCGATTACCGGCGCGACCTGGTCAGACAGCAGTCGGCCCGGCTGCTCTGCGGTTACGCCTATGTTTCCGCCGGACCGGGAGAGTCCACCACAGACACGGTTTTCGGCGGCCACAGCCTTATCTGCGAAAACGGGTCCCTTCTGGGCGAGAACGGAAGATTCTCCCGGGAGGAGGATACCCTCATGGCTGACTTCGACCTGGAATTTATCAATCACGAACGGCACAACTCTTCCAGTTTCCGGGAAGCCCGGGCCGCTTCGTCCTTCAAATTCCGAAAAATTCAAGTGTCCCGCCCCGTCTGGAACCGTGACAGGGTAAGACGTCCCATGGTAAAACATCCCTTTGTCCCCTCCCGCATGGAAGAGAGAGAAAAGCGGTGCCGGGAAATTTTCTCCATTCAGTCGGAAGGTCTGGTGACACGTCTCAGACACATCGGCTGTCAGGATGTGGTTCTGGGGCTCTCGGGCGGCCTGGACTCCACTTTGGCTCTTCTGGTCGTGGCCGAAGCCTACCGCCGTCTCGGTTTGGACCGCTCGGGGATTCACTGCTACACCATGCCCGGGTTCGGCACAACCGCCCGGACGAAAGGCAACGCGGAAAAACTGTGCGAAGCCCTGGGAATTCCCTGCGATGTGGTAGATATTACCGATATCAGCCGAAGCCAGCTGGCACAGCTGAAGCACTCACCCGATACCCGGGATGTCACCTATGAAAATGTCCAGGCCCGCCAGCGGACCATGTACCTGATGAACAAATCCAATCAGCTCAAAGGTATCGTCATCGGAACGGGAGACCTCTCCGAACTGGCTCTGGGATGGTGTACCTACAACGGAGACCATATGTCCATGTACGCGGTCAATACGGGAGTTCCCAAAACCCTGGTCAAATACCTCGTGGAATACGTGGCCCATACCATTGAGGAGAGCCATCCCGAAGAAAAATCGGCCGCCCCGGTTCTCCACGATATCATCGATACCCCCATCTCGCCCGAACTTCTTCCCCCCGATGAAGAGGGGAATATTGCCCAGAAGACGGAAGATCACGTGGGTCCCTACGAACTGCATGATTTTTTCCTGTACCAGGTGGTGCGCTGCGGCTCGTCCCCTGCCAAAGCCCTGAAACTGGCCCTTCAGGCCTTCGAGGAAGATTATCCCGCCCCGGTTGTCTTCAAATGGCTCCGAACCTTCTACTGGCGTTTTTTCTCTCAGCAGTTCAAACGCTCCTGCCTCCCCGACGGTCCCAAAGTGGGAACCATAGCCCTGAGCCCCCGGGGAGACTGGCGCATGCCCTCCGACGCTTCGGTGAACCTTTGGATGGAAGAGCTGAAAGAGCTGGTTCATACCTATATTCAGGAATAAGGGTATTTCCTTTCTGGAGGGCCAAAAAAATCCCGGAAAACCATGGTTTCTGCGGTTTTCCGGGAAAGTGTGTATTGCATCCCCCTGGGGAGATCCATTCAGGAAATGAACTATCAGTCTACAATAAGGGTATCCTGATTTATACCGGCGAAGGTATCGATAATCATCGTGGTGGCCTGATCTATCAGATCTTCCTGCTCATCGGAATTGAGCGAATCGGGACAGACTACGATCTTATAGAGGGGAGATGTCTTCTGTATGGGACCGCCGTCAAAGACAACGCCTTTGCCCAGTTCCATGTCCTCGGCCAGGAGACAGCCCTCTTTGGTCAGAGAATCGGGTACGTCCTTCCTGAATCCGATGCTGGTATAATCGACTTTTCTGTCTCCGTCGGTCATGGGCCCAATACTGATGAGAGAACCCGAATAGGTAAGGGCCAGCACTCCCCTGTCATCGTAGCTCTCAAAGCGGTCGACTTCCTCCATTCCCAGATTGAACATCTGCTCCTTGAAGGACTCCTCCTTTTCGAGCCAGCCCGACTTCAGCCGTGCCATGGTATCTTCGTCATTGTTCAGTCCGAAAGTTTTGATAACGTCCTCAAGATGCTTCTCAATGGCGGGGGGGATTACACTTGTCATTGTACTCATAATTTCACTCCTTTTGTTGCCTAGGCGTGCGGGTAACACAGCTACCGGCCAGCCTATCATTATCATCACCTGAACATTCGCTTATTTCAGGTGCACCATTTTCCGGCGCGTCTCTACATATGCGCCCTGAATCGCTGCAAATTGTGTATAACTAAGATAACCCATAAAAAGGGCTGAAATAATGTGCCGTTTGGTATAAAATAGGAGTGTGAAAAATCGAAAGAACGAAACGGCATGGTGCCTGAAGGGAGAGCTTCGGGACAACACGCCCTGGATAATCCCCATAGACCGCCCCCTTTTTTCTATCGGACGTCAGGACAGTAATGATCTGATTCTTCCCTCCCAGGCCGTTTCAAGACGCCATGCCAGAATTTCGATGGACAGCTCCGATCTTTTCATTGAGGACCTGGAGAGTAAAAACGGGATCCGCCTTAACGGGAATCTGCTCACGGAGAAATCTCTCCTGAGACCGGGCGATATCATCAAAATAGGGGAAAGCGAGTTCACCCTGAGCCGTTTCGATGAGCTGGAGGAGGACACGGACGAACAGACTCTGGTCAGAAATCTGGATAAGACCCGAATTTCCTTCGCCGATGCCTACGGACTTTCTGAGAGGGAGAATGAGATTCTCTTTTTTCTGATCAAGGGCCACAGCCTCAAGAAAATCGGGGAATCCCTCTTCATCTCCCCGGGTACCGTCAAAAACCATGTTTTGAAAATCTATAAAAAAACCGGCTGCCACTCGCGGATCGAACTCTCCACAAAGGCAGCCGGCTTCAGCGGGTAATCAGCCCGGAATAGCTTTATAGAACATTCTTAAGAAAGTTTTTCGTTTTCTCATGCTTGGGATTTTCGAACAATTCCCTGGGCTCTCCCTCTTCAAGAATCATTCCGTCCGCCATGAAGACGACCCGGTCGGCCACTTCCCTGGCAAATCCCATCTCATGGGTGACGCAGAGCATGGTCATCCCCTGCTTGGCCAGGTCCCGCATTACCGCAAGAACCTCCCCTACCAGTTCAGGATCCAGAGCGCTCGTCGGCTCGTCAAAGAGCATGATTTCCGGTTCCATAGCCAGGGCACGGGCAATGGCGACCCGCTGCTGCTGTCCGCCGGAAAGCTTGCTGGGATAGACATCCCTCTTCTCAGAAAGACCGACACGGTCGATGAGTTTGCAGGCGGCCTCAATGGCTTCAGCCTTAGACTTCTTCCGTATAAGGACCGGGGCGAGTGTCAGGTTCTCCAGAACGGTCTTATGGGGGAAAAGGTTGAACCGCTGAAATACCATGCCCATTTCAAGAAGCATGGCTTTCTGCTGATCCGCCGGAACTCTATGCACCGTTCTGTTATGTTTTCGATGGAGAAACAGCTTATCCTGAACGAATATTTTGCCGCTGGTTATCTCTTCCAGATGATTCAAGGAACGCAGATAGGTCGATTTACCCGCACCGGAAGGACCGATAATACAGACGACTTCGCCCTTTTTGACAGCCAGGTCGACTTTTTTGAGAACTTCCAGATGGCCGAAAGATTTGCATAGTTCCTCTGTTCTGATGAGATATTCGTATTCCTGATTTTCCTTATTCATAAACAGATAACCTCTCTTCCATCTTTCCGAACAGCCAGGTGAAAATGGCCGTGACAACAAGATAGATGACCAGAGCGGGCAGGAATACCAGATAGCTGCCTTCACTGGTCATAATCGTTTTTGATATGGTAGTGATGTCCATCAACGAAATCGCAAAAACAAGGGATACGTCTTTGATCATCATGATAAATTCATTACACAGGGGGGGAATCATCCTTCTGGTGGCCTGGGGAATGACGATGTGGGTCATGGTCTGAGCGTAACTCAGTCCCAGAGCCTTGGCGGCTTCATCCTGCCCCTTGTCAATGGACTGAATCGCGGCGCGGACGATCTCTGCGCAGTAGGCGGCGGAGTTCAGAGAAAAGGATATCAGGGCCGCAAGAAAAGCACCCTTATACACAGCCTCGGGGTCGGCGATATCAAAAAGACCGCGCCAGGAGAATCCGAAGATTCCCGGGACGGAGAAATAGACCACAAACAACTGTATGAGAAGAGGTGTTCCCCGGAAGAAAAAGATATAGGCGCTGCAGAGCTTGCTGATGATTTTATTATCGGAAATCTTGCCCAGAGCGAGAAATAAGCTGAAGAAAAACCCGATCAGAATGGACAGTGTGGTAAGCATCATGGTCAGCTTGACGCCGTGCAGAAGATTCTGATGAACACCCAGCATACGGTAGGTGTAGTTGACCATCTGCCCGGTAAACTTTCCGAAACCCCTATCGGCCTGAAAAATGGAACCGGCAAAACCGACATAGGCTTCCTGGAGGGGTTTTGCCCCCGAAGTGGTAAAGGATAGATAGCTGATGGCGTTAAAATCGTTATAAGTTATGGTAAGACGTTTTCGTGAACTGTCTTTTTCGTCTTCGATCATCTGCTTCACCTGAGGGGAAGCATGATTCATCATTTCTGATTCGGAGACATTGATAATCGAAAGAACAATAAACAAAATAACAACTGCCATAATAACTATGGCAGCTGTCTTTGCAGATTGTTCCCATTCTCTAATGTTTATTAGCTTCTTGAGAAAATCCTTCATGGAGACTCTTATCAGCCACCGAACCAGTATTCAGTGCTCTCCTGGAAGAAGCCTTCGGCCTTCAGCTCTTCAATAGCTTTATTGATTGCCGCCTGAAGATCGGAATTGCCTTTTTTAATGGCTACGCCGAACTGTTCGGGTTCGCTCTTGTCAAGGTAAGCGACCTTGTACTTGTCGGGATTCTTACCAACCTGGCCGTCTGCCACGGTGGAGTCCACAACGGCGGCATCGATCTCTTTATTATCAAGCTGGGTAAAGCAGGTAATGACTTTTTCGTTCTGAGCCAAAGTACAGTTCAGAGAACCGGTGGAAATGTAGTCGGAGATAAGGATGTCCGATGTGGTTTCCTTCTGGACAGCCAGGGCAAGGCCCTCGAGATCGAGAAAGCTTCCCACCGTCATGTCAGAATCGGTCCGGACAACGACTGCCTGGTAATTGTCGATATAGGGGGTGGAGAAGTCCATTGTCTCTTTTCTTTCATCGGTGATGGTTACTGCGGAAATAACAACGTCATAGTTAACGCCGATACCCTGGAAAATTCCGTCCCAGGCGGTGTTGATGAAAACGATTTCGAGACCGAGCTTTTCACCAAGGGCTTTAGCGAAGTCAATATCGTAACCGACAGGAGTAACGCCGTCGTTGGCAAAATCTTCGAACGGGGGATAGCCGATCTCTACACCGATGGCCAGTGTTCCAGCTTTCATCAGGTTAAGTTCTGATGTGGCTTCCTTTTCTTCGGAACCGCCGTTAGCGGCAACGAAAGACAGAGCGGTCATGGCGACCAGGGCCATGAATAAAACCTTTTTCATATTTCTCTCCTTAAAGATACCGGGGAACTTTCAGAAGTTCTCCATTTTAACTATTTGCGATTATCGTAGCTTACTTCTACGTTTACGCCAGATTTGTCTATACACGGCAAGATATTGCCACAAATACAGTGCTCCCTATTTTATACACTAATTGTCAGTTTAATGTAAAGAGAAATGGTAGAAATCAAGTCACCCCATGGCTTCCCCCTTTCTACTCCGCCTTGTATAATGGGGCCAACAGGAGGAATTCGAGAATGATTATCAGAAGAAAAGATATGAAAACAGAGGTCAGGGATGCCATGAGAGGCGGCCCCGGTTCGGTGACGATGACACATCTGGAAGCCGATTCAAATATGAAGAACTGCCGTCTCCTCAGTGAAATCACAATCCCTCCCGGAGCGGGTATCGGTCAGCATGAGCATTCCAACGAGACGGAGTATTACATCATCACCGGCGGAGAAGGACTGGTCATTGACAACGGAGAGGAAGAGAAAGTCAAGGCCGGTGAAGTAGTCGCCACCCCCCACGGCAGTACCCACAGCATAACCAATACCGGTTCGGTCGATCTGACCATGATTGCGGTCATCGTCACCTACTGATAATGGATTTATTCCAGGCGGAGCAGTCCCATGCAGGCGAGCCTCTGGCCGCCCGCATGAGACCGAGAACTTTAGATGAATATGTCGGCCAGGACCATATCCTGGGCAATGGACGTCTTCTCAGACGGGCAATCCAGGCCGACCAGCTCTCTTCCCTCATCTTCTACGGACCTCCCGGAACGGGAAAGACGACTCTCGCCCGGGTCATAGCCAACAGCACGAAGAGCTATTTTCTCTCCCTGAACGCCGTGCTCAGCGGAGTGAAAGAGCTCCGCGCTTCCATAGACGATGCCAGGGAGAAGAGGGATCTCTACGACCGCCGCACCATACTCTTCGTTGACGAGGTTCACCGCTGGAACAAGAGCCAGCAGGACGCCCTTCTCCCCTGGGTGGAAAACGGCACCATCATCCTCATAGGCGCCACCACGGAAAATCCCTATTTCGAAGTCAACTCCGCCCTGGTGAGCCGGAGCCGCGTCTTCCAGCTGAAGGAACTGACCGACGACGATCTGCGGGCCATTGCCCGTCAGGCTCTGTCCGATACATCCAGAGGCTACGGAAGATGGAAGGTCAACCTGGCCGCGGACGGGCTGGATCACCTGGTGTCCGTCGCCTCCGGCGATGCCCGTTCCCTTCTCAACGCCCTGCAGCTGGCCGTGGAGACAACCCCGTCGAACTTCCCGCCGCCGGCCGGAACGGAAATCGATATAGACCTGGCCACCTGCGAGGAGAGTATCCAGAAAAAGGTTGTCCTCTATGACAAGGAGGGGGATTACCATTTCGACACCATAAGCGCTTTTATCAAGTCCATCCGGGGTTCCGATCCGGATGCCGCCCTCTACTGGATGGCCCGCATGATCCGTGCGGGGGAGGATCCCCGTTTTATCCTGAGACGCATGCTTATCTCGGCCAGCGAAGACATCGGCATGGCCGACCCCTATGCGCTTAATGTGGTGACCTCTGCGGCGGCCGCCTTTGACCGGGTGGGTCTTCCGGAGGGCCAGTTCCATCTGACCCATGCGGCCCTCTACCTGGCCACGGCGCCTAAATCCAATTCGGCCCTGGCCTATTTTGATGCGGTTCGCGCCGTGGACAAAGAACAGGCCGAAGTCCCCAACCACCTGAAAGATCCCAGCCGTGACAAACATGCCTTCGGACACGGCGAAGGGTATAATTATCCCCATGCCTACCGGGATCACTGGGTGGCCCAGCAGTATCTGCCCAATACGCTCAAAGGACGGCTGTTCTACCAGCCCTCATCCCAGGGCTATGAAGGGAAGATACAGGAGGATGTACTCCGGCGGCGGGAAGCCCAGCTGGCCGTTATGCTCGATGAATCTCCCGAAGTCCTGACCTACTCCCCCGGCGGCAAGGAGAGGGACAAATGGCTCAAGCGCACCATGGCCGCCGGCACCTCCCTGCCAGACGCCCTCTTTGAAAATCTATTCAGCGATCTCAGGCTGACCCGCCATGACAGGCTCCTTATCGCTCCCATCGTCACGGGGCAGATCTTCTGGGAAGCCTACCGCCAGGTTCCGGAAGGCGGCGTCTGGGGCCTGGCCGATTCGGAAAGGGTAAGGGAGCTCATCAGTTTTTCCCTGGAGAGCCTGCCCGAATCGGAGAGACCGGTCCTGATAGACAGAACCACCGTGGATACTCTGCCCGACCTGGAAGGGATCTTCCTGACCGAACCTCTTCGCAGGGACATGGGGCAGGTTCTTCTGAGTGTCATGATCTCCCGTCTCATCCCGGGAGGCTTTCTTAAGTGCAGCGAAATTGAAAGAACCCGGACGACCCGTCTCTCCTTTTTCCTCGAAGGGAGCTCTCTTTCTGAAGAAATTCTGGGGGGCATTAAAAACCGCGAGGAGTCCCTGTACGGCAGTTTCAATTCCGAAAGCCGACTCGCCGTTCTGCTCGGCAACGAACTGGAGCGGGAATCGTCCCTGACGATAGAAACAGGAGAGAACCGTTTTATCTCCGCCTCGCTCCTTGATACCTGGATCAATCGTGATAAGTCCCCGGGAAACTGGGGTGCTTCGGTGAGCAAAGACCTGAGTGATGAAGAGTGGAATCTCGTCAGAGGGGTTCTGGAAAGCAGACTAAAGGACAAGGAAATTGAATGGCGGCGCTTCTGGAAGGTGGATACCTACAGGAAAGCTGAAAACGAGTAAATTCCTGTTAATCCGGTTTTTGCCGGGCCGGAAGAAACGATCCGACCGGAAAAATGTGTATTAAATAGTTTTCAATATAATCCTCTCTCTCTTCCCCTTCCCCATCCCTCTTGACATATAATTGTGCCCATCATATATTATCTACCATGGTAGTTAATATAGTCAATTTAATGGGAGAGCTGGGATTCTCCGAATATGAGGCGCGGGCCTATGTCTCACTTTTGCAGGAAAACCCCGTTACCGCCTATGAAGCGGCGAAAAACGGCGGGCTTCCCACGGCGAAAATTTACCAGGTTCTGGCCAAACTTATGGATAAGGGCGTCGTCCTTGAACTGGTGGAAAGCGGCAAGAAACGCTATGTTCCCATGGATCCCGAAGAATTCATCGCCAGACAGAGAGTCCGCATGAATACCCACCTGTCTTCCCTGAAGCGGGAGATGGACAAAACCCGGGTAGAATCCAATGTCTCCTATATCTGGAATATCAATGACAGGGAAGAATTTCTCCAGCAGGCGGAGATGATGATCGGCCGGGCGGAGAAAAGTCTCCTTATCTCTCTCTGCGAAGAGGAGATGGCCGTGCTTTACGGTTCTCTCAAGCTCAAGGAGGAGCAGGGTCTTTCCCTGGCCGTGGTACTGTTCGGAGACGCTCCCTATAACTTGAATCCCCTGTTCTACCACCCCCTGGCCGATACGCTTCAGTCGGAAAAGGGAGGAAGAAACTTTTCCCTGGTAACCGATTCCAGCCTGGCCATGGCCGCAACCATTATCGACGAGAAAGCCGTGGAAGGAGCCTGGAGCGGCAACCGGGGTTTCGTGACCGTAACGGAAGATTATATCAAGCATGACATATACATAATGAAGATCGTCAATCGCTTTGATGAAGAGCTGATCGACCGATTCGGTGAAAATTACCATCACATGAGAGATGTATTCCACGATAAGGAGGAAAATCATGGATAAAAGCAAGGCAGTCATTAATATCGACGGAGAATGGTGTTCGGGGAATGAGGCGAAGATTTCCGTGTATGATCACGGGTTACTCTACGGCGACGGTCTTTTTGAAGGCATCCGTATCTACGGCGGCCGGATCTTCAAACTGGAAGAACATATGGAAAGGCTCTACGAAGGAGCCCGCGCCATTATGCTGACCATTCCCATGACGGCCGAAGAGATGGGCTCCCTTCTGGAGGAGAGCGTCCGCCGCTACGGCGAGAAGGAAGGCTATATCAGACTGGTCGTTACCCGCGGCCCCGGTTCCCTGGGAATTTCCCCGGATACCTGCCCCAGAGCCTCGGTAATCGTGATAGTCGATTCCATTCAGCTCTATCCCAGGGAGCACTACGAGAAGGGAATCGCCGTAGTGACCGCTGCGTCCCGCCGGCTTTCCGGCGATATTTTCGATCCGCGGATCAAATCCCTCAACTACCTGAACAATGTTCTGGCCAAGCTGGAAGCCAAGCAGGCGGGCTGCCTGGAAGCGATTATGCTGAATAAAGAAGGCTATGTCTGTGAGTGTACGGGGGATAATATTTTCGTGGTAAAGAAAGGGGTCCTTCATACGCCTCCCTCCTACCTGGGCATGCTGGAGGGGATTACCCGGAACACTATGATCGAGCTGGCAGAAGAGGGAAATATCCCCTTCTCCGAAAGGGTCATGACCCGTTTTGACCTCTATACGGCGGATGAATGCTTCCTCACCGGTTCGGGGGCGGAAATCATTCCCGTTATTTCGGTGGACGGCCGCATGGTAGGTTCGGGCAAGCCGGGAGAGATGTCCCGTAAGCTGGCCGGATTATTCTCCGAGCGGGTTCTCCGCTAAGACACCATCCCTGCCGACAAGGGGGGTTTTATCAAAGGGGCAGACCTCCGCTTCGGCGCTGTAGAAAACGGTGCCGCAGTGGGGGCAGAGCCGGTAGGTTCCGTCCTGCTTGAAGCGAATGGATTTCACCAGATTGTAATGAAGAAAAAGGCGGGCGTAGGAACCGAAATCCGGATCAAACCCTCCCATATAGCCCAGGGTATCCATGAAGATATCATAGGTATTCCCGTTCGTCAGAGTGATGCGGGCGGGAGTGAAATCGTTATCGGGAGTTCCGAACACATCGGTGAACTCCACTTCTCTAATCCTGTTAAGTTCCAGAGCGTAGGTAACCACACCCGTTTCGGTTCCCCGTCGGATCCAGAAGAAATATTTCTGCTCATCCTCCATATTATGAAAGGAGGATGCGGTCAGGTCAATCTGCGTTCCGTCCGCCAGCTCCACCACCGCGTCGTAAAAAGGGTCATAGATTCGTTCCCTTCCGAAATTCAGGGCATCCTGAGCCCTTAGGGAAGCGAGGGAGATCAGGAATAGAAATAAGAACGGCAGATTACGCTTCATGGCCGTTATTCTATCACTCATCCACGGCAAAGACAACTCGCCTTTCGGGCAAATCCACCGACTGAACTTTCAGCCGGACCTTCTCGTTATACTCCCGGCTCTCCTTCAGGGCTATCCGCGGTTCCATGGCCAGTTCGGGAATCATAAAAACGCCCAGTTTGTCCGTCTTATCCACGACGATGGCCTCTCCCCGCCAGTCAGGCCGTTCCAGTAGGTAGTTGATTTTCCAGTGCTGATTGGAGGCCCGCTCCGCCTGAGTCACCTGGGAAGCCAGGGATTCGCAGGCGGTCGTGCCCTCGAGCATATCCTCTTCGTCCCGTACATGCCCCCCGGTAATATGCGCCCGGAGCTGCTGCATGGTCATCAGGTCGGAATAGCGCCTCAGGGGACTGGTCACGCGGGTATACACATCCAGCCCCAGACCGCTGTGCTTCGAAGGAGACAGGGTGACGCGGCTTCTCTGCATGATTTTCCGCTTCGCGTACTCTCCGGCCATGCCCTCCAGTTTCTGGGGGTTGTTCTCGGGGGTGGGCTGGCTGACAAAGGGGACGGGAATTTCCCGGGCTATAGCATAGGAGGCAGCGGCATTTCCGGCCAGCATCATGCTTTCGGCGACCATTTCCCGGCTTCTGAGCCGGGGCAGAGAGGAGATGAGGATATCGCCCCTGCCCTCATCCTCCACCCGCATTTTCACCTCGGGCAGATTGATATTCCGGGCGCCGTTCTCCATCCGCCGATCATGAAAGGAGCCGAGAATCCGCTCAATGGTGCAGAAAGGCTCTTCCTCCATCTTCCCGTCGGCCTCTTCATAACTCATCCTCTCCACCTTCACCCAGGAGAGTTTGATATCCACATCGCCCACGGAACCGTCGTCATTCAGCTTGATTCCGAAGGAGAACGCGGGGGAACGGTTTTCCTGAAGCCCCATTCCCAGCTGCTCGGTCACGCCGGGGGGCAGCATGGTCACCGTCTTCTCCGGTATATACAGATTGGCCCCTCTTTCGCGGGCTTCCAGATCCAAAGGAGAATCGGGCGTCACCAGGGCGGCGGCGTCGGCTATATGAACCCAGAGGCGCTCCCCGTCCCAGCCGACCGCATCATCGGGATCGGTATTGCCCTCGTCATCTATGGCATAGGAAACGAAACCTGTCAGGTCGATTCTCTCCTCGGCGGGCAGTTCCGGAACGGGCAGATCGGGGTTATTTCCTTTGCAGCTGAACCGGGGAGGATAGGGATTCCACCGGGAAGGCACCCGCTTCCATTTGATCAGAAGCTTATGGGCGTTCTCCGGAGTCTGTTCCTTTTTCAGCTCGGAGAGCACGGCGCTCCTCTTGATATAGCCCTGGGCCATCTGCTCGACTTCGCGCAGCCAGGGATCATCCTCCTCCCGGAACTCCTCTTTTTTGAGACGGGTCAGAAAATCCTGCCACCTCTCCTCGGCTTCTTCCTTTTCCCTGCGGGCGCTCTCTTTCTTCTCCCGTTCATCGGCCGAGGTCACTTCGATACAGTCCAGAGACCCCTTGAACCAGGCCGTTCTGTTGATCAGAAGAAAGACGGACCATACCGCCGAAGGACTGTATTCGCCGTAGATGAGCTCGGCAAGGTCCTGAACACTCGGATTTTCCCCCTGGAAAAGCTCCCAGGCTTCCTCCGGATCTCCTTCCAGGACTTCCAGGGCCCCCAGGGAGGAGAGGGGACCTTCATGCATGGGAAGGATGTCCTTCAGACGGACTTTTTTCTCCCCCTTGGCGAGGGCTATGGTAATTTTGTCTCCGTCAATACTTTTGATAAGGGCGGGACTCTGCTTATATAATACAAGGGATTTCTCTTTCAACGTTTACTCTTCTCTTCAAATTCCTGTTCCAGCTGCTCCAGACTGCGGGCAACATCCAAATAAAGGGGCATGATATCATGGCCGTCCGGCTCTTTCAAGGCCGATTCGAGAAGGAGCGCGTTCCGGGCAAGATCATCGGCCATAATGCTCATGGCTCCCCCCTTGAGGGAGTGGCTGTTCCTGTGGGCTCTTTCCCAGTTTTTTCCCTCCACATCCCTCTTTATCTCCTCCATAAGGTTCTCCGAGGAATCAAGATACCCCCGGATAATCAGATCCCCGTCCTCGCGGCTCTCGATCTCTTCGCAGAACTCCCTGTACCGCAGAATCGGACGCTCCCGGTTGTTCTCTTCCTGCAGGCGGCACTCCCAGGCCAGGGCCCGATGGAGCGCATCCTCCTCACCGTCGCTGTTCAGCCAGAAATAGAGATGGTCGAGAAGGGTCTGCCGGCGGATCGGCTTGGCGAGAAAATCACTCATCCCCACCCGGCGGCAGGCTTCTCTGTCGGCGGTGAAGGCACTGGCGGACATTCCGATGATGGGAATGTTCTTTCCCCTTTCCATCTTCCTTATCTGCGCCGTGGCTTCCAGACCGCTCAGAAGGGGCATATGGACATCCATGATAATCAGATCGTAGCGGTTCCTGGTGAAAAGCAGAATGGCCTCTTCTCCATTCTCGGCCACATCCACTTCCATGGCATAGGGCTCCAGATGGAGAAGGACCACATCCTGATTGATTTTATAGTCTTCCACAAGCAGAATGCGTCCCGGACGGAGAGTTCCCAGGTCCGCCTTGACCTCTTCTCCCCCGGCGGGCAGAGGGATCTGGGATTTTTCGCTGAGATTCAGGGGAATGACGAAAACAAAGGCCGATCCCTCCCCCAGGCGGCTGGACAGGGTGATATGCCCCCCCATCAGCTCCACCAGCTCCTTGCAGATAGCGACCCCCAGTCCGGTGCCGCCGAAACGCCTCTCGATGGAATTATCGGCCTGAACGAATTTTTCAAAAACCGCTTCCTGCATCTCCAGGGGAATCCCGATTCCCGTATCCCTGATCTCAAAACGGACCCAGTCCTGTTTGTCCCGGTGCTCAAACAGGGTGACGGACAGCTCCACCTTCCCTTCGGAGGTAAACTTGACCGCATTGGATATAAGGTTGGTCAGAATCTGCCCCAGCCTGAACGCATCGCCCAGATAGCAGTCCCACAGCTTATCATCATAGATCTGCCCGAACTCCAGCCCCTTATTGTCCAGGACAGGCAGAAAGGGACTGATCTGATCCTGAATAAGGCGGCTCAGCAGAAAGGTTCTGGTCTCCAGGTGGATCTGGTTGGCCTCTATCTTCGAAATGTCCAGCAGCTGGTTGATCAGAGTCATGAGACGTTCCGACTCGTTCAGAATATTCTGCGCATAGGGGGCGATGTTTTCATCCCCGTCCCTCTGAATCAGTTCGGCGAACCCCACGATGCCGTTCAGGGGGGTCCGGATCTCGTGGGACATATTGGCGAGGAAAAGGGATTTGGCATGGTTGGCCTGTTCCGCTTCCCGGATAGCCTCGAGCATCCTTTTCTCGGCATTCACCAGGCTGGTGATATCCCGGGCGGCCCCTTCGATAACATGATACTCTTCCTTATACCGGGCGGAGATTCGGACCATCCTCTCCTCATCGCCTATGCGCAGGGGGGTGGAGAAGGTCAGCGACTCCTCCTCGGGATAGGCGTCTTCCTTCAGTTCATCAAGCTCGTCGAATATACCGAAGCGGTTGAAGACGTAATCCAGCTCCTCCAGCCTCTCCACCCCGAAAGTGCGGAGAAGCTCCTTGTTCGCCGTCAGGACCCGGTTTGATTTCACGTCTATACGGAAAAGCCCGGCCAGGGCATTCTCAAAAAGATACTGGTACTGCTCCTCGAGAGCCAGCTTCTGGTCTTCCAGCTGGAACATTTCCTGCTGGATCAGACGCCGTTCAGACTCCCCGAGAAACCGATTAGCCATTGAGTGCTTCCTTCAGGGCGCCCAGGATCTGGGTGAATGTGACCGGTTTGGTCAGATAATAATCGGCCCCTACGGCATATCCCTGTTCTATATCGCTGTCCTGAGCCCGGGCGCTGAGCAGGATGAGCGGGATGGCCGAGGTCTGCCCTTCCTCCTTGAGCCTCCGCGCCACGGTCAGGCCGTCAAGGCCGGGCATCTGGACATCCATGATGATGACGTCCGGCTCCCGGTTCACCAGTTCCAGAACCTCATCACCGGTTCCCGCTTCCAGAACGGTAAGGCCCCGGGAACGGAGTCCCTTGGCTATATGCTTGCGGATATACTCCTCGTCATCGGCTATCAGAACCGATTTTCCCTGTAAACCTTCGTCGGTCAATACAAACCTCCGCCGTCAGTTCGTCAGCGCTGCGATGGCAGCCCCCAGAAGCGGAGCATCCTCGACACGGACAATTTCATAATACCGTTCATCATCTCCGCCCAGGGCCTCCTTCAGGTAGGACTCCACCCGGAACCGGAACCGGCAGTAGGCATAGAAAGTGGTTCCGTCAACGGTCAGACAGTAGGGATTAAGGATATTTTTCCCGAAATCCGTTTTCAGCAGAACGGCGGCCATACTGCCTGCGGTCATCTTGGCGGCCCGTTCCAGCAGGAAGTCGATCAGCCAGTAGAGCTTCTCTTTCTCTTCGGCGGACTCGCCGGCCATGGCCTGAACCAGCCGGTTGCTCCCGTCCTGGGGATTATGCAGGTAATTGTCCCCGTCAATGGTGGTCAGCGTTCCCAGAGCGGCGATTTTCCCGGCGGCCGAAGAGGAGAGAAATCCCTCGGAGGCAGCCAGGTCCAGAGTTTCCTGTACAATAGCGCCGAAGTAGCCGCCGGAGGAGAGTTTCTCCTGGTAATAGTCGCCGGGGCAGGTGGTTTTCTTATCGAGGGACTTGTCGGCTGTACCCCGGGGAAGCCTGGCGTAACCGCCCGATTCGGTATTGATGATCTGATGGGTCAGACCGCCCTCTTTTCCCTTGATTTTGGGGATATTCTTCGTGTCTTCCAGGTAGCAGCTGTTTAAGCCCGTTCCCAGGATATAGCCCATGTATCCGTCATAGGTTCTGTCCGGATGAACGGCCATGCCCGTGAGAAGGGTGGCTACCGTATCATTGAGGACAATCACCTTCTGATCGCCCCGGCATCCGGCTTTCTTCAAATAGGCCAGGAGATTCTCGGCGATGGATTTGCCCAGGACCTCGGGGGCTTTGATCTCCTTGGTGAAAACCAGGGGAATGGCGTCGCATTCGGGAGTGATCTCGGCGGGATAGGAGAAGCAGAATCCTATGGCGTCGCTCTCATCGGCGAAATCCTTGATCCGCTCGGCAAACACCGTGTAGAACTCATCAAGGGAGACTTCTCTTTCGAAACCGGGCATACGGATCTTGGAGAATTTCTCGATGACCCCTTTTCCGGAATCATCAAAATGCACCAATGCTGCCCGCAGATTCGTACCGCCCGCGTCCAGGACGACAACCTTCTTGTTCCGCGGAATCTCCGGACGGGCGTCAATATAGGTGGGAATCATGGCCAGGGAAGAGTTCTCCCCCGCAAGACCCCTGTCCATTTCATCCTGAAAGTCCCTTATATAGTCTTTTAGTTCCATATCGCCGGCGTACATGCCGTGGCGGCTTAAAAAATCGATGGCAGCTTTTTTCATACCCATGGTTATTGCTCCTGGACTTGATGATAAGTATCCCATAAGTCTATAGTTAATAGAGGGGGAAGGTCAAGTTATGCAGATCACCATTCTTACCGTTGGTAAGCTAAAGGAAAAATACCTGAGACTGGGTGTGGAAGAGTATGTCAAACGTCTGGGAGCCTGGGGAAAAATCAATCTCATTGAAGTCGGCGACGAGAAATGTCCCGACCGGGGCAGCGACAGGGAAAAGGAGCTGGTGCTCCAGAAGGAGGGGGACCGGCTTCTGGCCAAACTTCCCGCCGACGCCTGGCCGGTGACCCTGGAGATCGGAGGCCAGTCTCTTTCCAGCGAAGAACTGGCCAGAAAAATGGATGAGCTGCCCCACCGGGGAGTCAGCCACGTGGCCTTCATCATCGGCGGCTCCCTGGGGCTGGATAAAAGGGTGCGGGAGAAAAGCCGGCTGGCCCTCTCCTTCTCCCGGATGACCTTTCCCCACCAGCTGATGCGCCTGATTCTGGTGGAGCAGATCTACCGGGCCTATACGATAATCCAGGGGTCGCCCTATCATAAATAACGGAAGGAATCGGACAGCTGACTCCTCCCCGGGAATCAGGAAAGAGCCTTCTCGATCCTCTTCATGCACTCTTCAACCAGAGGCCGGGGACAGGCGGCGTTTATTCGGACAAAACCTTCCCCCTCCCTGCCGAACATGGCTCCCATGTCAAAGAGGACATCTCCCTTCTCTATCATCCGGCTCTCCAGTTCCTCCGGAGAGTATCCGTAGGCCCTCAGATCCAGCCATGCCAGGTAGGTTCCTTCGCTGATTCTGTGCCGGGCCAGGGGAAGCCTCTCCTTCACGTACCGGTCGATAAAAGCCATGTTTTCATCGAGATAAAGATTTATTTCCTCCACCCAGTCATCGCACCGGGTATAGGCGGCTTCCACGGCGGCTATGGAGAGGGGATTGAGCAGCGTATAGCCCCTTTCGCGCTCCCAGGCTTTCTGATATTCCGGGTGGGAAATGATGATATGGGAACACTGCATCCCGGCCATATTAAAAGTTTTGCTGGGGGCGGTACAGGTTATAATGCGGTCTTCTCCGGGAAAGAGATCGGCCAGGACCTGGTGTTTCTTGTCCTTTCTGATCAGATCGAAGTGGATTTCATCGGACACCAGGATGACATCATTCGCCAGGCATATCTCTCCGACCCGCTTAAGTTCGTCCTTCGTCCAGACACGGCCCACCGGATTATGGGGGCTGCAGAGGATCATCATGACATTATTCGCATCCTGCGCCAGAGAGGCCAGATGATCAAAGTCCATGGTGTAGTATCCGTCCGTCTCTATCAGGGGATTATTGGCGATTTTCCGCCCTTCCCCCTCAATGACCTGACCGAAAGGGTAATAGACGGGATTCTGGATGATGACCCCGTTCCCTTTTCCGGTAAGCTGCCGAACCAGGGTGGAGATGGCGGGGACAACTCCCGGTGAGATAAAGATATCCTCCCTGGGAACAGACCATGAAAACCGTTTTTCAAACCAGCCGGTAACCGCCTCCCAGTAGGAGGATGTCTCATAGGAGCTGTAACCGAATATCCGGCGGTCCACCCTCTTGTGGAGGGCCTCAATGACCGGAGGGGGACAGGCAAAATCCATATCGGCCACCCAGCTGGGAAGAGTCGTCTCTCCGGCCTTGGGTGAAAGCTGTCCCATAAACTCCCATTTGAGGGAATTGGTATTTTTTCTATCGATGATTTCGTCAAATTGGTACTTCATAACTTTGTCATACCATATAGGCTCTGCCTTGACAAGGAAGGGGGGAATGATTATATTCGAATTATCGCTTGGATTCGATTGAACCGGGACGAGGCTTATGAACTATATAGATATAAAAGATATAACCTTCGCCTACGACACGGAAAGTACTCCGGTTATAAGGCAGCTGTCACTTACCATACCTCAAGGGGAATTCACCGTCATAGCCGGCAGTAACGGTTCAGGTAAAAGTACCCTGTTAAGAGTGATAAACGGACTTCTCATACCCCAATCGGGCCGTGTGATCACCGCCGGATACGATACTTCCCTTAAATCCAATATACGCTCTCTCAGGCAGACGGCAGGAATGGTGTTCCAGGAACCGGAAAACCAGCTGACCGCCACGGTGGTGGAAGAGGATGCGGCTTTCGGACCGGAAAACCTGGCCTACCCCCGGGAGAAAATGGAGCAGGCGGTGAATGAAGCCCTGGAACTGACCGGTCTTCTCGAGCTGCGCAAGCGGTCTACGAATGCCCTGAGCGCCGGGCAGCTGCAGAGGCTGGCCCTGGCCGGAGTCCTTGCCATGAATCCCCGCTGCCTCCTCCTCGATGAGCCGACGAGTATGCTCAATCCCCGGGCCCGCCACCGCTTCATGGAACTTATCCGCCGGCTGAACCGGGAAAGGGGCCTGACGGTCGTCATGGTCTCCCATCATCAGCAGGAGATCCTCGCTGCCGACCGGCTCATAATTATGGACCGGGGAGGAGTGGCCAGGGACGGAAAGCCCGATCTGCTCTTCAGGGACAGGGACCTGGAATCCTGGGGTCTCGTGCCTCCCATCGCCCTGGAGGCCTCGGAAAAGCTTCATGCCGCCTTCCCCTCCTTTCCCGCCGTCACGGAAGAATCCCAGCTCTGTTCTGCCCTGAGAGATGCAGGGGAAGGGGCGATCTCCCTCCTTAAGAAGGAATATCCCCTTTTCCGCAGCCGGTCCTTTATGGAGGCCGACAGGGACGAGCCCGTCCGGGTGATAAACCTGACCCATGACTATCTTAAGGGAACCCTGCTTCGGCACAGAGCCCTTGATGACATAAGCTTTACGTTGAGAGGCGGGGAAACGGCCTGCCTGATCGGTACGACCGGATCGGGAAAATCCACCCTTCTACAGCATCTGAACGGTCTGCTTCTGGCCGATGAAGGAGAAGTCCGCCTGATGGGTCTCGAACCTCTGGGGCGGCATACCCGGGAGAAGGATGTGATATCCCTCCGCCGGCAGATCGGCCTGGTTATGCAGAGACCGGAAAAACAGCTCTTCGAACGCTATGTGGGTGACGATGTGGCCTATGGTCCCCGCCAGCAGGGAGTCACGGGTAAAACCCTGGCCCGCCGGGTAAAGCAGGCCATGGATACGGTGGGCCTTCCCTTCGCGGAGTTCAAGGACAGACCGGTCTATGCCCTATCGGGAGGGGAAAAAAGAAAAGCCGCCCTGGCAGGAGTTCTGGCCATGGAACCGAGGGTTCTCCTTCTGGACGAACCCTCTGCCGGTCTTGATCCCCGTTCCCGCGGAGAGCTGCACCGTATACTGGCGGGACTGCAGAAAAAAGGGATTTCCCTGGTTATCGCTACCCATGATATGGATGAAGCCGCCCTTCTGGGGCACCAGATACTCCTGATGGACAAGGGCCGAATCGTCTTATCCGGCTCTCCCGGTCAGGTCTTCTCACAGGGAGAGGAACTGCGGAACCGGGGCCTCGAGGCCCCCTTTATCAAGCGCATTGAGGAGGGACTGTGAAAGAACTGGATTTCGGCCAGAAAGCGTCTCTGGGACAGTTTCTTCCCGGTGATTCCCCCCTGCACAAACTCACCCCCCAGATAAAACTGGCCGGGGTCATGGTGCTGACGGTGGGCCTACTTTTCACATCTGCCTTACTGGGTTCGCTCTTCGGCCTGATCATGGTCATGATGCTCGGGGAAACGGGGAAAATTCCGGTCAGGTTCCTTTTCCGCAATATCAAGCCCATCCTTCCCTTTCTCCTCATTATTGCGGTCATGCAGCTCTTCTTCACCACCGCCGGAGACGGGGAGATCATCGCACAGTGGAAAAGGTTCACCCTGACCCGGGCCGGACTCTTCAACGGCCTTTCCGTATTTCTGCGATTTTTCGCCCTCATGGGCCTTCTGACCCTTTTTACGGCGGTCACGCCCTCCCGGGAAATAGGCCACGGCACGGAGAATCTCACCGCTCCCCTGGCGAAAATCGGCTTTCCCGCCCACGCCTTCTCCCTGATCATCACCATTACCTTCCGCTTTATCCCCATTCTTACGGGAGAAGCGGAAAACCTGATGAAAGCCCAGGCCTCCCGGGGCGCCCTGATCGGCATGGGCCGGAATCCGGTTAAAAGAATTCTGTCTTACCTCCCCCTGCTGGTTCCTCTCTTTATATCTTCACTCCAGAGGGCTGAACAGCTGGCCGAAGCCATGGAAGCCCGCGGTTTCCAGCAGGGAGAAAAGCGTACCCGCTATATCAGCTATCACTACTCTTTCAGGGATGTAATCGCCCTGATCGTCATCTGTCTTCTATCCGCAGGACTTTTTCTCTTCCGTCTGGGAAACTGGGAAAGTCTGCTCACGTTCTAAAAGGAGTTTTTTATGAACGAAGGATTAAGTATCAAGAAAATCACCGTTGCCGGCGTCCTTTCCGCCGTTGCAGTCGTACTGGGCATAACCCCCTTCGGACTGATTCCCTGGTTCTCCGGGGCGTCCATTACCATCATGCACGTGCCGGTCATTATCGCCGCCATACTGGAGGGTCCCCTTGTCGGCATGATCGTGGGACTGATATTCGGCGTTTCCAGCCTGATCAAGGCGGCCGTACAGCCCATGGGCATCCTGGATCCCTATTTTGTCAACCCTCTGATCTCCGTTCTGCCCCGGGTGCTTATCGGCCTGACGACTTATCTGGTCTACCGGGGACTGAAGAGATGGGAAATTCCCGCCATAATCGCCGCGGCCCTCATGGGGAGCCTGACCAATACGGTTCTGGTCATCGGCTCTTTGGGACTCTTCTCTCAAATCAACTGGGAAGAGATGATGGGCATGAGCTTCGGGCCCCTCTTCGGCGCGATCTTCCTGGCGAACGGCATACCCGAAGCCATAGGGGCAACCCTGATAACCATAGCGGTCGTTACCGCCTGGAAGCGGATAGACCGGGGAGCGAATAAATCCTCCCTGGAAGATCTTGGTGAGGAGGATTCGGAATAATGCTCTTAGCCATAGATGTGGGAAATACCAATATCGTCTTCGGTGTACACGACGGTGATTCCTGGGTCAGCCACTGGCGCATAGCCACGGTGCACTCCAAAATGCCCGATGAATACGGCGTGCTCTTCAGGGACATGCTGCGCGACGGGGGCATTGATAAAAACCTTCTGGACAAGGCGATTATCTCCAGCGTGGTTCCCGTATTGACAGGAAAGATCCGGGAAATGGTGACCTCCCTCATAGGAAAGCCCCCCCTGGTTGTGGGGCCCGGAGTCAAAACGGGACTGAAAATCCGCATAGGCAATCCCTCCGAGCTGGGAACGGATATCGTCTGCAACTGCGTGGCCGCCTACGAAAAGGTGAAGGACAGCTGCATCGTGGTTGACTTCGGAACAGCCCTGACATTTTCCGCCGTGGCGGCGGGCGGGGAGATCCGGGGCGTGGCCATAGCCCCCGGGCTGCAGTCAGCGGCGGGCGCCCTTTCCCTGAACACGGCCCAGCTTCCCCAGGTATGGCTGGAAGCGCCGGAAAAGGCGATAGGAACCAATACTACCGCCAGTATCCAGTCGGGAGTGATCTTCGGCTATACGGGTCTTGTGGAGAAGCTGATTGACAAAATGAGCGCCGAGCTGGACGGTGTGAAAGCGGTGATCGGGACCGGAGGCCTGTCCGGCGTCATAGCCCCCCTGACCGATCGTTTCACGTTCAGGGAACCCTGGCTGATTCTTGACGGCCTGCGGCTGATCGCGGAAAAGAACTGAACCTCCGGCCAGTTCTCTGACTCTTAGAATCATTCTCTCCCTATTCCTTGGAAACGACCGGCGATATAATGGGAGAATGAATCTGAAAATCATAGAAGAATCGGCCTTAACCCCCGAACATATTCAAGACATTTATGAGCTCTATATCGTCTGCAACAGGCATGACCGGACCGCTTACACCTTTGATGATGAGGATGATTTCAGGGAAGAGGGGGATATCAATACCTTTCTGCTTTACGAGGATGACCGGCTTGCATCTTCTCTGACCATCTTTTCACCGACGAAAAAAGAGGCGGAAGTGACGGCCCTTACCTCTCCGGATAAAAGGAAGAAGGGATACTTCAGTTCGCTTCTTCATCGTGCGCGAAAGGAGATAGAAAGAAGGAATATTCAATCGATTCTCTTTGTCTGCGATGCACATTCGAAAGACGGGACCGAAGTGCTTTCCCGCATTAAAGCCCGCTATGAATATTCGGAGTTCCTGATGATATACAGGCAAGAGGGAAAAAGGGATTTCGGGAAGAGAGAGGAGATCAGGATTTCCCCGGCGGAAACAGCCGACAAGGAGCGATTGGTCGAAATCAACCGGCTTGCCTTTGACAATGGGAAAGATGAGTCCCGGGAAATTCTGGAAGAGTCCTATCACAGCTCAAAAAGGGTATTGTACAGCATCATTTTCGGAAACGACGTTATCGGCATGATCGGTGTTTACGATGAATCGGCAAGAAAATATATCTACGGCTTCTGCATCGATTCGGAGCATAGGGGCCGGGGAATAGGAAAATACGTTCTATATGAGACAGTGAAAAGGCTGGAAAATGAGGGCAAAGAGATAGTTCTGGAAGTTCAGACCGATAATAGAAATGCACTGAGCGCCTATGAGGCCGTGGGTTTTGCCATAGAGGCGGAGTTCAGATACTGCCGGGAAGCGAACTCCTAAAAAGATCCCCCGCTGATTTTTCTTTACTTCCCCCTTCATCGGGCTTATGCTTAAATCATGAAAGTATTAATTGCCGATAAGTTATCAGAAAAAGCCGTGGCGGATCTTGAGTCCCTGGGGGCGAAAGTCACTTATAAGCCGGAACTGACAGCGGAGGACCTGCCCGACAAGGTGGGGGGGCATGAGATACTCATCGTCCGTTCCACCAAAGTTACCTCTCAAACCATAGATGCGGGAGGGGAATTGGCATTAATCATCAGGGCGGGAGCGGGTGTGAATACGATAGACCTGCTGGAGGCTTCCGCACGGGGAATCCATGTGGCCAACTGTCCGGGCAAAAATTCCGACGCGGTGGCGGAACTGGCCATCGGTCTTATGATTGCCGCGGACCGGCGGATTGCGGACGGCACGGAAGATCTGCGCCGGGGCGTCTGGAATAAGAAATTATACGGACAGGCCCAGGGGCTCAAAGGCCGTACTTTCTCGATCATCGGCATGGGTTCCATCGGCAAAAAAGTCGCACTGATCGCCCGGGCCATGGGAATGGATGTGGCCGCCTGGTCCCGAAGCCTCACACCGGAAAAGGCGATGGAACTGAATGTGGAATACTGCTCCACCCCCCTGGAGGCCGCAGCCATAGCCGATGTGCTGACCGTCCACCTGGCCGCCGGCAAGGATACGAAACACTTCATCAACGAGAAAACCTTCAACGCCATGAAGGAAGGGGCGATTTTCATCAATACATCCCGGGGAGAAGTCGTTAATACGGACGCCCTGAAGAAAGCCGTGAAAAGCAAAAATATCAAGGCCGCCCTGGATGTCTATGAGGACGAACCGGCTTCGGGGGATAAAAGATTCCCCCATGAAGAACTGGCCTCTCTCATCACGGGAACCCATCACATCGGAGCTTCGACCGAACAGGCTTCCGAAGCGATTGCCGGCGAAGTGGTGAATATCGTCAAAGCCTTCAAAGAGACGGGAAAGCCTTTGAATCTGGTCAACCACCAGGATAAAAGCTCTGCCAGCTTCAATCTCGTCGTACGCCACTACAATAAAATTGGCGTACTGGCCGCCGTTCTTGATGAGCTGCGAAGGGCCCAGATTAACGTGGAGGAGATGGAAAACAGTATATTCTCAGGGGGAAAGGCGGCGGTCTGCACCCTGAAGCTGGACAGTCCCCCGACGGAAACGATTATTGAAAAGATTAACCAGGGAGAATTCATTATCAAGGCGACATTGAAGTAATTTCCCCGGGAAGACCGATCTGAGGCGCTAATAGTAAGTAATGTCCCGTTTCCAGAGAAGAGGCTCTTCGCCGGGATGGTTCAGTTCATCCCGGTAGCTGAGTTCCACCCAGTTATCATTATCGTCATAAGCGAGGGACCAGGACTCCTTCCTAAAGGGTTCCGTCACTTTGGTAATCCGGTCCTCCCCGTCGTATTCGTAGTGCTGCTCTTCCGTAAGAATTAGCCCGTCCGGACCGTTCCAGTTGTAGTTTCTGAGCCGTATAAGCCGATTTTGACCGTCATAGTCCTTAATGCTCTGAAAAACCGGCGTATCCAGGGGAGCCGTGGACACCATGGTTTCCGTAACCGGATGGTCCAGCACATATTTGGTAAAGGTAATGCGGTTTTCCCCGTAGGAATAATCGCCCCGCTCATAGAGCTGCCTGTTCAGATCGGTCTGGATAAGAGTCGCCAAGCGGCCTTCCCCGTCATACAGATACCGCTCTTCCCAGTAAATTTTCCCCTCCCGGGTCCCCCGCTTCGCCGTCAGTTTTCCCTCGCTGTTGAAACTGATGCCCACATCAAGATCCATGAGGGAATCGCTCTCATGGATCAAGCGGCCTTCCCCGTCATAATAGCGGTAGACGGATTTCACCGGACGGCTCTGTACGGTTTCGAAACGTGTCTCCGCCAGGGAGGGATCGTCCCCTTCTCGCAATGTGTACCAGTGCTCATATCCGGCAAGCCGACGAAGAGGCGGGCGCCCGTCGGGTGTGATGAAATAGGTTACCCAGACCGTTCTCTCCCGGCCTTCCCCGTCCTTCTCGTACCGGAATTCATGACGGCGGTACTCCTGCCCCATGTTATAATACCATTGAGTAACCGGACGCTGCTGCTCATCGTAATCAGCATTAACCAGCCAGGGCTCATCAACAGTCCCGGCGGGAATGGGGCGAAGGAGTATCTTGTAAGTGCGTACCGATTCTACAGGACCCTTGAGTTGATCGGGAGGGGTATAGGCGCTAAGCGGAATGAGGCTGATAAGAAACAGGAAGGCTATGGGGAGTCTTGCCATAGTGTCTATTGTAGCAGGAAATTCTGTTTTTAACAGGGATGCCCGCGGACGGACACGGACTTTTTTCATGACAAAAACGCTTCTAGATTAATCTTGCGTTTTTCAAATTAACAAGATAGCCTCCTTTTTTAAAATGATTTTTCATGGCAATTTGTTACCGCAAAGGAGAAAAAAAGACTTTCTGAACAGCGGTTTCGCTTGTTTATAAGGGGCGGTTTGTCTATTATAATGCAGATATGAGTGAAGCCATCAAACACGAATGCGGGATAGCCATGATACGGCTCCTTAAACCGCTTGAATATTATCAGGAAAAGTACGGGACCTGGAATTACGGACTTCAAAAGCTCTATCTGCTTATGGAGAAACAGCATAACCGCGGACAGGACGGAGCCGGTGTGGCATCGGTGAAATTCGATGTTTCCCCGGGCAAGCGCTACTTCCACAGAAGCCGCTCGAACGGAGCCTCCCCTATCAAGGAAGTCTTCGACGATATCGCGAAGCGGCAGATGAGTGCGGGAACCTGTCCCGAAGGGGAGAACTGCGCCGAATGGGCCAAGGAGAATGTCGACTTTGCGGCGGAACTCTTCATGGGCCATCTGCGCTACGGCACCTTCGGGCGGAATAATATCGAGAACGTCCATCCGGTCATGCGGGAAAACAACTGGAACTCCCGTAACCTGGTGGTGGCGGGAAACTTTAACCTGACCAATGTGTCGGAGTTATTCTCCACCCTCATAGATCTGGGCCAGCAGCCCAACAATTACAACGATACGGTTACCATCCTGGAAAAAATCGGTCACTTCCTGGACCGGGAAAACCAGGCGGAATTCGATAAATACAAAAAACAGGGCATGAACAACCGGGAAATTTCCCAGACCATCTATAAAACCCTGAATGTGGGGAAAATCCTGCAGGAGTCGTGCAAGCGGTGGGACGGGGGCTACGTGATCGGCGGTATGATCGGTCACGGCGATGCCTTCATCATGCGCGATCCCTGGGGCATACGGCCCTGCTACTACTATATCGATGACGAAGTGGTGGTGGCGGCCAGCGAGCGCCCGGTCATCCAGACGGTTATGAACGTCACCACGGGAGACATCAAAGAACTCGGTCCCGGCAAGGGATTAATCATCAAAAAGGACGGAAGAATCAGCCTGGAAGAGATCCGGGCGGCCCAGGAGAAGAGATCCTGTTCCTTTGAGAGAATCTACTTTTCCCGGGGAGGGGATGAGGCTATCTACCGGGAAAGAAAAATGCTCGGCGAATGCCTGGTTCCCGATATTCTCAAGAAAGTTGATTACGATATGGAGAACACGGTTTTCTCCTTTATTCCCAATACGGCGGAAGTCGCCTTTTTCGGTATGAACGAGGGTTTGGAAAAATTCCTCTACGAGCAGAAGAAAGCTCTCCTCCTGGATAAGGAGAATCCGATCAAGGAAAAACAGCTGGATAAGCTTTTAAAGCGCAAGCCCCGTGTTGAGAAGATCGCCATAAAGGATATCAAACTCCGCACCTTTATCTCCCAGGATGAAGGCCGGGACGATATGGTGGCCCACGTATACGATGTGACCTACGGCGTAATCCGCAAGGGTATCGACAATCTGGTCATCATTGACGATTCGATTGTCAGGGGAACCACCCTCAAGCAGAGCATTCTGCGGATGCTGGACAGGCTGGGCCCCAAGAAAATCGTGGTCGTCTCCTCGGCGCCCCAGATCCGTTATCCCGACTGTTACGGGATAGACATGGCCCGTCTGGGTGATTTCGTCGCGTTCCAGGCGGCTATCTCCCTCCTCAAGGGGACGGGCAGACAGTCTGTCATTGATGATGTCTATCGCAAGTGCAAGGAGCAGGAGCATCTGCCCAAGGAAGAAGTCATCAACCACGTTAAGGAAATCTATGCTCCCTTTACGGACGAAGAGATTTCCGAACGGATCGGTGAACTTCTCAAGCCCGTGGACATGAAGGCCGAAGTGGAAATTCTCTATCAGAGCCTGGAAGGGCTTCACCGCGCCTGCCCCAATGATCTGGGTGACTGGTATTTCAGCGGAAACTACCCCACCCCCGGGGGCAATAAAGTGGTTAATACGGCTTTTATTAACTACGTGGAAAAAAACAACAAAAGAGCCTATTGATTCCAGGCAAAACGGACATATCCTCTCAGTGGCGGGTATGTCCGGAATCGGGCATATAATTACTCAAAATAAGGACAGGACTATATGGTTGAATTATTCGATAAGAAGGTAGTGATTTCCAGAGGAAAGGAGATCAGGGAAAACGTACGGGGAAACCGGCAGGGCACGATGGCCGCAGCGATTCTGGCGGAACACAACGTATCCGACGATCCGGCTCTGATGAAAATCAAGTTCGACGCCCTGGCCTCCCATGATATTACCTATGTGGGAATCATCCAGACGGCCCGGGCTTCGGGACTCAGAAGATTCCCCATTCCCTACGTTCTGACCAACTGCCACAACTCCCTCTGCGCCGTGGGAGGAACCATCAACGAAGACGACCACAGATTCGGCCTTTCCGCCGCGGAGAAATACGGCGGGATATTCGTACCGGCCCATCAGGCGGTCATCCACCAGTATAACCGGGAAATGCTCGCCGGCTGCGGCAGGATGATCCTCGGGTCGGACAGCCATACCCGTTACGGCGCTCTGGGAACCATGGGCGTGGGCGAAGGCGGTCCGGAGCTGGTGAAACAACTTCTGGAAAGGACCTACGATGTGGCCACTCCCGAAGTCATTGCCGTCTACCTGGAAGGCGCCCCCAAACCGGGGGTTGGTCCCATGGATGTGGCCCTGGCCATCGTGGGCAAGGTTTTCGCCTCGGGATTTGTCAAAAACAAGGTCATGGAATTCGTGGGACCGGGAGTCACCGGCCTGAGCGTGGATTACCGGAACGGCATCGATGTCATGACCACGGAAACAACCTGTCTCAGCTCCCTATGGTCTACCGACGAAAAAGTCAGAGAGTGGTATGAAGTCCACGGGAGGGAAGGCGAATATAAAGAGCTGACTCCCGCCGAAGATGCCGAATACGACGGCCTGATCAAGGTCGATTTGAGCGCCGTTGAGCCCATGATCGCCATGCCTTTCCACCCCAGCAACGTCTTTACCGTCAGGGAAGTCGCCGCCGATCCCAAGCCCTTTCTGGAAGCGGTGGAAAAGTATTCCGTGGAAAACCTCGGCTATGCCAAGGGAGCCCTGGATCTTCTGCCCAAGGTAATCGACGGCAAGCTTCATGTAGACCAGGCCAGCATCGTAGGCTGCTCCGGCGGAACCTACGAGAACCTTATGGCCGCCGCCGATATCCTTAATAACAAGTATATCGGATCGGGCAGTTTTACCATGAGCGCCTACCCTTCGAGTCAGCCTGTCTATACCGGCTTGATCGAAGACGGCGCCATCGGTAAACTGATGAAAGCGGGCGTCGTCGTCCGTTCCGCCTTCTGCGGCCCCTGTTTCGGTGCGGGCGATACCCCCCGGAACAACGGCTTCAGCATCCGCCATGCCACACGGAACTTCCCCAACCGGGACGGTTCCAAGCCCGGCGACGGCCAGGCCGCCTGTGTAGCCCTGATGGACGCCCGCTCCATCGCCGCCACCGCCGCCAACGGGGGTATCCTGACTCCCGCCGACGAAGTCATGACCTCCGAACCGTCCTGTACCTATAAATACGACGGTTCCATCTACGATAACCGCTGTTACAACGGCTGGGGAAAAGCCAAGCCCGAATCGGAATTAATCTACGGTCCCAATATCAAAGACTGGCCCCGGATGATCAGCCTCACGGATAACCTGCTTCTGAAAGTGGCCTCCTATATCACCGATCCGGTCACCACCACCGATGAGCTCATACCTTCGGGGGAAACCTCCAGCTACCGGTCCAACCCCCTCCGCCTGGCCGAGTTTGCCCTGGGACGGAAAGATCCCGAATATGTGGGACGGGCCAAGGATATCCAGAAAATGGAAAAGATCCGCATCAAATGGATTGATGGTAAAGCGGAATCCGATGAAAGTGAGGCCCTCATGGCCTATGCCAAAGAGCTCTACCCTTCCATGGATGAGTCTCTCCTGAAAACCTGTTCCCTCGGAAGCCTTATCTATGCGGTGAAACCCGGTGACGGCTCAGCCCGCGAGCAGGCGGCGTCGGTACAGAAAGTGCTCGGCGGCTGGGCGAATATAGCTCAGGATTACGCGACCAAACGATATCGCAGCAATGTCATCAACTGGGGAATGCTGCCCTTTATCATGAATAAGGACGATGCGGGGAAATTCACGGTTGATTCGGTCATCCTGATCAAAGGTATTCGTGATGCCGTTATCAGCGGAGCCGATTCCCTGAAGGCACAGATAGTCGGCGGCGAGGAAATTACCCTTAACATGCCCTCCTTTACCGAAGGGGAGCGAAGCATTGTGACCGAAGGGTGCCTGATCAATTTCTATGCCAGTGAAAAGACTAAATAATGAAGAATTAAGAATGTAGAATTAAGAATTGGAGAAATAGAAAAACACGGAGCAGTCATTAATTCTCCGTGTTTTTTTTATTATAATTAAATTACTTTAAGACTAGTTTTAATACCAAACGTCTACCAGGACTTTCTCACCGATTTCCATAGCCTGCATATCGCGGAAGGTTTCCTTGACGATGCTGGCGTTGTTTTTACCGATGACAATCTGGTCGGTGGGTGTAATAAGGCGATAGTTAAAATTATACGTAGTCATGGACACTTTGGGAGTTATGACGTTAGTTTTTTTGGAAGCCTCCACCATGATAATAATACTGGCCATGGTGGGATCATAGGTTTCCAGGACCTCATAATTCTCATCAAGATTTATATGATCCCGGGCGTATTCAATCAGCTCCTGACTCAAAGAAGTAGTCAGTGCCTCGGAAGTTGTGGCCGAAGTCATTTCCTCCCCAAGGGGCATAAATTCCCAGTTCACAATGATCGGATCATAGGTTCTGCGCAGTTCGTTAAAGACAGTATAAATAGCCTCGGGCTGACCGGATTTCACCGTATTTCTCCCGATGGCATTGTAGATATTCTGGTCCGGATAGGTCTCCACGATATTGATAACCGCAGGATCGTTTCTGTCGAGCTCCTCAGCCTGAATGACAGGTTCTTCCCGTATAAGCTGAGGTTCGGGTTTACCGGAAGCGAAAAGTGCCGCCGCTGAAATCAAAGCAAAGAAATAAACAATCAAAGACCTTTTCATACCTATCCTTATACAACTAATCACCGGGACTGGTCAACTCTTCATGGCGAGGGGCTCGTAGTCCACCTCTTCTTCCCGGGAAATTTTTTTTTCCACTTTTTTCACGAGCTTCCCGTAGTGATGGGCCAGAAGAGCGAAGACAGTGGGAATGGTGCTCAGAAGAATTTTGATGTCGTTTATCAGGGAAAGATGGCGGGCATATTTAATATCCAGACGAACCATCTCCTTAAAAGTCAAATCATTCTTACCGCTTACCTGCCACAGTCCGGTCATTCCGGGAACCGTATCAAACCGGTGAGTATGCCAGCGAAGATACTCTTCCGCCTCATAGGGAATACAGGGACGGGGTCCGACAAGACTCATATCCCCTTTGAGTACATTCAGCAGCTGGGGAAGCTCATCGATACAGCTGTTGCGGAGAAAACCGCCTCCCCTGATAATACGGGGATCGTTGGCATCGTCAAGCTTGATCATGGGCACGTTGCCGTCTTTGATAAAACTCTGGGCATGCTTCCCGTGGAGAGCTTCATTGTTGCTGCAGTGCATACTGCGGAACTTGTAGAATTTAAAGGTTTTTCCCTTATGCCCCACTCTGTCCTGGACAAAGAAAACCGGGCCGGGAGAAACGATTTTAATATAAAGAGCCGTCAGAATCAGAAGGGGCGACAAGATGAGCAGAATGAGAGAGGAAGCCGTAATATCAAGAGTCCTCTTCCAAAGAGGAATCTTTCGAGCCACCCTCTCCCCTACTTCGTTAAACTGCTTATCCTTCTTCCAGGGCGTATAATCCAGATCCCCGTTGTCATACTTATGATTGAACCAGTTCGTCGGATAGGTATGGCATACCGTCGGATAATTGATGCCGGTATCCTTGAGCTGTCTCTTGATGCGGAATTCAATGCCTTCCGCCTCTTCGCTGTCTGTCAGAGGCATAATGACGGCTATGGACCGGGAACCGTACCAGCCGATATGATCAATAGATCTGAGATTGGGCTTTATAAGCTGAGTGATCATCCGAAGTTCCACTTCATCCCGAATGGACCGGTTTCCTTCAAATATCAATAATGAAAAAGCCTCTCCCGTACGGTCGGAACGAATCCTCTCGTACTGAAGAAGTTCAAGAAAATCCTTATAAGGAATGATATGACGGAGATCGTCACTGCTATTATATTTTGCCTTATCCTTTACGATAGGATTAAACGTATTCAAATTACTCACGGAGCCTATCCTTCCTTCACACAAAACACATATTCTCCATAAACTGCAACTTAACTATAAATATGCCACAATTTTCAATATAAAACCATAAATGAACGAGATAAAATCGGATATTTCATGATTTTTTTCATAAATCAGCTGGATTAAGGAGAAATATAGCTCAAGTGTTGTTTTTTTTCCATTTTTAGGTATTCTATTATTAACATGAGATTATTATCTTTACCTATCCGATGCCTTAAAACAGCCATGACTCTTTTTTTGACTGTCGGATATATAATGTCCTGTACAACGAAAAACCCGGTACAGCCGGTAAAGGAGCCCGCTCCCATACGCTATGATAATCTCTTTTCCTACAAAGGAATATCCTTTTCCTACATTCCCCTTGACACGTCGTTTCTAGAAGATTTACACGGATTGGACAGTCGTTATTTTACTCAATCATCGGGACTTTTCCCACCCCGCCTACCCTGTGTAATTTCATTTAAAGCGACCGTACCCGATCATACGGAACTTGTCTTGAAATACAGCGAGTCCTATCTGCAGGATGAAGTGGGTAACCGATTTTATTCACAGACAAGAAATGGATATTATGATCTGTGGAAAGAGAAAACACCTGCTTCTCTCCAATCAAAATTGAGCTGGCTTCTTGACCATAATCTCTATAAAGAGGTGCAATCCATTGCACCCGGACAGGAAAGGGAGGGCTATTTTGTGTTTTTGATGAACCGTCCCAGAAGGGGAGATTTTACCCTCAACATCCCCTTGAAAATAGATAACGAGGAAGGCAGACTCACCCTTCCTCTGACCTTGAACATCGACCGTTTAGAACCGGAAAATGGGGCGGAACCGGAAGGTCCGGCTTTTATTCCACAAATAGACTGAGGTAATTATGAAAAAAATCCTGACAGCAGCGTTTCTCATCCTGTTCCTTTCCCTATTAACCGGCCAGACATCCGGCACCGATGAGAACCTGACGCCTGAGCAGAAGTACCTGCGGACCCGTCTGAATCCCCAGGGAACGGGAGCGGGAATTTCCATGGAGTATTCCGTTACGGGAAGCGCCCGTCTGGATTACGGAACCCAGTTTGACGACGGTGCTGATGATTTCGCCCAGGGATTCGAAACCACCATCGATTCCTCCCTGGACATCAGTTTTACCTTCCGCCCGGACAGCTTTACAGCCAGTCCCCGCCAATCCTACTTAAGAAGGGGACTCTATGCCGAGATTATCCTGACCGACTTCGGGGTGGTGATTTCCAACGATGCGGGTATCAATTTTTGGGATAATTATGAGATCATCGACAACGAGGGCAACGTCTATGTTCCCAGCCAGTCCGCCGATACCAGAACGGTTCTGGACAATGCCGATGAGGAGGACGAGCTGACCTATGACTCCACCATGCTCTATACGGGCGTGCAGGTGACGGCACCGACGGTGGAGGCGAATATCCACCTGAATCCGAATGTCTACTTTCAGATAGCCAGCCAGCCCGAACTGGACCATAACCTTTCCACCACCCTGGGCGGCCAGGGGGAATGGGCCGGTGCGGAAACGGAAAATTCCGGCGGTCTGAGTTTCATCCTCGACTACCCTCTCTTCAACCTCAAAGCCTCAGTCGTGTCCCAGCACTACTACGACTACTCCAGCACCACCGACTCAACCCGCCAGAATGATGAATTCGGGGGAACCCTCACCGCGTCCTACGAGATACGCGACAATCTCCTTTTTCAGGGATACGGCGGCTACATCAACTTCTATACCGCTTCCAACGACGACGATTTCTATTTTGCCACGGGACGAACAGGCTCCACGGCGGATGCCATGGCCCTGGGAGGAGCCAGCCTGACCTATAATCTTTTCGAGCTGGCCGAGTTCGGTATTTACGGGGATTTTGCTTATGTCTCCGGCGGTAAATACAACAGAGGAACGGCTACAACTGACAGTGATGGAGATGGATACTATGAAGATGGAACTTATGTAGACATAAACGGCTTTCTTTACGATGTCCGAATGGACCTGCCCTTGCCTTTCGCCTTTGACAGGGGTCTCTTCACCTTTTCTGTGGATACCTATAATTACTCCTATCGGGATCAAATTTTCACCGATGATGAGAAAAATACTGAGTTCCCCCTGGATCTGCAGCTGGGTTTCACCTATATGGAGGAACGATGGCAGGTTCAGAGCGCCATACAGGCCTTCAATATACTGGATGCCACGAACAGTTATGAAAATTACCTCCTCGATGATCATCAGGAACTGGCTTTCCTCTTTTCGGGACAATATACCTTCGGGAATCCCTCCCGTCTGGCAGTCACCCCCGGTCTGGATATGATCGTCTCCCTGGGAAGGCTGATGACAGAAGGATGGTACTATTCAGCAATCGGTGATACGGGGACTTACATTGATGACTGGAAGGACGATTACCTAAGCCTGGAAGCCTCGGTGGCCCTGGAGTTTCCCCAGACGGTGATTACTATCAGCTACGCTTCCCTGCAGCTGCTGCCGGGACAGGGAAATTCTCCGGAAGGAAGCGATTATACGGGAATCGATACGGGGGTGATGACGGTGTCCACGGTGATTAGTTACTGACGGAAGCCCTTCGGCTAAAGAGACTCTCTCCACACCTGATAGGCTGTCAGATCCCAGACATCCATCAGTTTGGTATCGTCCTTATCCTCCATATAGGCCCTGCGTATCCTCTCTACTTCATCCAGATTCAGAAAGGGATCATCTCTTCTTATTGATCTGAGCTTCCGGTCGATCATTTCAGAGCAGTAATTTCTGTATCTGTCGTAAGCCTGAAAACTGAGATCTCCCTTGCCTCCCCTCAATCGTATTTTGTCCGGAAGGATTCCTTCCATTGCTCTACGGAAATGCTGCCTGGTCATCCCTTCCTTCAGCTTATATTCGGATGGAACGGATAGGGCGAATTCGGCTAATTCACGGGAAAAAAACGGATGGCGCAGTTCTATTCCGCAAAAAGAAGCGACTCTCTCGGCGTACTCAAGAATATAAGCATTACCCGATAATGCCATATCAATATAATGGAGTCGGTTATCGGCGGCAGGATATTTTCCTATTGTCGATTGAGATCTAAGATACCTCAGACGTTCCTCTAAATGATAGGTTTTCACCACAGACGACTTAAGAAGGGAATCATCAAAGGTAAGTTTATCCGGTTTTATCGCGAGAATAGAACGGAGTAATTTTTTCCTGGAAACATTTGTCACCCTGTGGATTTCGTTGAAATTTTTATACAAGCCCATGAGGCGCCCCTTGCGAAGCATATACTGAAGATAGGGTAAGGCGTACTTATCAAAGGAGGCAGCCCTGGAATAGAAGGGGATATCACGCCCGAAACTGGTTGAAACACCGGACGCTTCCGAAAAAAAAGTTCCCCACTCCCCAGACTGAGCCAATTGCACGAAGCGGTCATACCCATGGGACATGATCCCGTCGCCGTCCTCCCCGTCGAGAAAAACACATATCCCCTGCTTTCTCGCCTCCCGGTACAAACCAATCTGCAGATCGTTATTACCCCCCAGATAGGGTCCTTCATGGAGCCAGAGCATATCCTTGACATATTCCATGGGACTTATCCTGTCGGGATAAACATAATGGGGTGTGATATTACCTTCACGCAGTACATGCTGAATCCACTCCGTCTCATCAGATGAAGACTCAAAAAGACAGGAGAAAGAGTGGAGAGGCCCTAGACTGTGATCTTTATGGTAATCCCGTGCGGCGCATGTAACCGAAGAAGAATCAAGGCCTCCGCTTAAAGCTGTACCGACTCCTCCGGCAGCTCTCATTTTCGATGCTATACTCTTCGTGAAGAGTTCCCGAATTTTCTCGTAATAATCGCTTTCAGTTTTGCATTCAGGGGCATGCGCCGGTTCGATCTGCCAATATTTTTTTTTATCGATTGCCCCGTCGTTAACGGTAAGAGTATGAGCCGGAGGTAAGCGGTAAATTCCCTCATAAAAAGAGTTTGCCTGATCCTGAACCACAATTTCCGGAACAAAATGATAAGAACAATACTCAAGATTCAATTTATTCTCAACCAAACCGGAAGCCAATATGGCCTTTGCTTCCGAAGCGAAGAGGAAAAAATCAGAGCTGTGATAATAAAAAAAGGGTTTGACCCCGAAGCGGTCCCGCCCGCAGAACAGTTTGACTCCGTCCCAGAGAGCAAAAGCAAAATCGCCGTCAATTTTCTGAAGGCAACTCTCTCCCCATTTTCTATAAGCTTCAATGAATAATTCGTGATCGGAAATATGGCGCAGCGGCTTCTGATCAAATCCGCATGCACGATACACTTCACTCCTGTTATCCAGCCTGCCGTCCAGCAACAGAATAAATTTGCCCTTGCAAAAAGGTCCCTTTATGTTCTTTTCCTCTTCGGTTACGGGAAAAGCCCCCCATCCCAAGAGGGCTGCTCCGGATTTTATGACTTTGGGAGCCTCTGTATATCTATGCATAATAGACTTCAGCATCAATTCAACATGAGATGTCCTGTCCGGAGAGGAGGAGAACTGGATCAGACCGGCAATGGCACTCATACTAATTACTCCGAGATAGCCTGATCTCTTAATTCGTTGACCAGCTCAAGAGACAAGGGCAGTTTTTCCAGGGAACGGGGTCGCACAAGCCGGTATACACGGCCGGTTCGAGCCAATGCGGCGCACTCGTCAAAAAGGCGCTGTTTCCCCAGCATGGGCAGTAATAAACCATTAAACATGGAACCGTACCAATGGGGCATAAGATAGAATAGGGCCTCTTTCTTATTAAGCGGCTCTATCCGAGGACTCTCGTCTTCTCCATAATCCAAAAAAATAACGGAATTCAATGGGAGAGGAGAATCGATATACAGATCCTCCAGAGAAACGATTCTTTTATCATAATCCACATCCTTTCCTCCAATGGAAGGAAGACTGGATACATCATCGCTTATCTGCTTCGCCGCATCGGGCCAGAGCTTCATTCCGGGAAATCCCGGTTCAACCCAGGAGCCATCCCTATGACGATCGACAGCCAGCAGATCATCACTAACAAGGGAGTAACCGTTTTGTATCATGAGAGTTGCCATGGTGGACTTACCGCCACCCTTACTGGCGACGAAAGCGACAGCCCCTTTACCATCATGTTTGCCCACAACACTGGAATGATAGACAAAATGGCTCTGTCGCTGAAACATGAGAAGTCCCAGAACGGGACCGAGAAAGACAGAATTGATCAAGCCCCAGCGGGCCGGTTCCGTTGCAGGCTGGTAAGTAACCGTTGTCCCATCCTCTATGAGGAAAACACCGATTTCTCTCCAGTACATAAACATCCCGGAAGGGACCTTCATCATGACCCTTAACCGGGATTGATCCACTTCCTCCGGAATCGTAACAACTCCTCTCTTGAAGTAGACATCGTAATTCTCAACAGGAACAATCGGGGTAAAGGGAATCACTTCCACATCTGAACAGACAGTCATCCCGAAGGTCTTGTAGTAATACACGATGTCAAACTCCTAAAAACTTGGAAGAAGAGCTGCAGTATGATTTCGAATCAAAAGCAATTACGATGCGGAATAATCTTTGTTATCGGCAAAGGGATGAGTGGTGGGATCGTCATCAAAAATGAGATCAACTCTCCACCAGTCATGCCAACCCAGTTTACCGACACCTTTTGTCAAATCCATTACCTCGCCAAGATCAGTCATCTCGGGAGCGTTGTACACTTTTTTCATTTATGCCTCCTGAAGCGTTTTAACATTATTAAATGAAAACTCTTTCTTCCAAGTATGTTATCATACAAGGAATATTATAGCACACTTACAACACGTTTTCTTCATATTCCACATATTTCTTCCTAATTTATCAACATTTTCTAATTGTCAAATCGATACCGATATAATATACGCCTTTTATCATGATAATAATGACTCGTTTACATTTTCCTGTGTCTATTATAAAATGATTCCAATGAATAAAAACTGGTCCCGGCTGACAAGGGAAGAAGAGCTGCTTCTCGCGCTTCTGAATGATGATGACGAAAAAACGGGACAACTCATGGACTCCCATCCCTCCTTGAATTACATGCGATTCTTTGATTTACTGACTCTTCATAGAATCAGTCCTTTAATAATGGCAAAATTACTCAAGAACTCCCCTCGTATCCCTTTGCCGGCGGAGTACCTTAAAATCGCCAAACTTGATATTCTACGAAACAGCGCGTTTAGAAAACTTCGATTACGGGAACTGCTGAAAGTAGTATCGTTATTGAACAAGCACAATTTTGACATTACCCTGATGAAGGGTTTTTCCTATGACCCTGATGATCTTTTCTTGCGTTATTTCACTGATATAGACTTGCTGATTGATGAAGATAAGATCCTAGAAGCAATAACAGTATTAACTGGAAACGGCTACAATTACAAAGGCAGTTTTATTCTTTCCGAAAAGGAGAAACTTGATATTAATGGGCAGCTGATCTGGAATAATCAATATCAATTTACAAGCCCCGGAACACAACTGACAATAGAAATCCATACCAATCTATTTGAAAGAGACAGGATACGCTATGAGAACCTTGAAGTACTCCTGAATCACCCCGAGATTTTCAAGAACAACAGAACATGGAGTGACAAGTTAAGCTGCTTTGTTCCCTGTACGGAAGCCTGTCTTCTTCTTTTATGCCTCCACGGTTCGCTTAAACGTTCCCTGGCCAATGATTCCTTTATCCTGCGCCATATAACCGACATGGACATACTCTTTTCCCGGGGGATAGATAGCAGCTATTTCATCAGCTTAGTTCAGAATACTCAGACAGCTTATCACCAGGCCTTTGCCCTTAATCTCTACGAAAGGATAAAAAAAATAGACAGGATGGCTTTGACAGAATCGATAATGGCACTCCTCTCTGCCAAAGAACTTCGCCTTATGAAATACCACCTATCCTGTATGAAAAACCTATACCACAGCAGCCGTTTTTATCGGTATGTATATCATCTGACAGCCCCTTTTATCATCGGGGCCCGGGGAAAAAAACGTATTCTCTGGATTCTCTCGGCATTTTTTAATTCGAAGGTACAGCAGGAACAACGCTACATGAAATACGGAATCACGAAGGAATCACCCTTAATTTATCTAACCTATCTCATTAACCCCTTTCAGTCGACCTGGCAATTTTTCAAAAAAACAGGAAGAATGATAGGAAAAACACATCAGCGGTAATTTTCCGCCTGCAGATTAAAAAGTTCGAAGTAAAGGCCTTTCTTTTCCATAAGCTCATCATGGGTGCCTTCCTCGACGATACGCCCCTTATCCATGACACAGATACGGTCGGCCATGCGTACCGTAGCCATTCTATGACTGATCAGCAAAGCCGTTTTTCTGGTAACCATAGATCTAAACCGGGAGAAAACTTCCAACTCTGCTTTCGGGTCCAGGGAGCTGGTTGGCTCGTCAAGCACGATAATCCCTGAATCTTTATAAAAGGCCCTTGCCATGGCCACTTTCTGCCATTGCCCCCCGGAAAGCTCTTTACCATGTTCGAATAAAACCCCGAGAAGGGTGTCGTATCCCTCATCGAGGTGTTCAACAAGATCTTCGGCCCCTGCCAGATTAACAGCTTCTTCCAACCTTTTCCTATCAAGGGGACTATTCCAGTCGCCTATATGGATATTTTCTCTCAGTGTCAGATTATATTTAACAAAATCCTGGAAAATAACGCCCACATTTTCACGCAGATCCTGCAAATTCAACAACCGGATATCGTTTCCGTCAATTTTGATTGCACCGTCGTTGACTTCATAAAGCCTGCATAAAAGCTTGACAAGAGTCGTTTTACCGCAACCGTTCAGCCCCACAAGAGCTACGACCTCCCCTTCTCCTATCTCCAGGGAAAGATTATCCAGAACCTTGTTCTGCGATCGGGGATAGGTAAAGGAAACGTTCTCAAAAACAATCCCTCCGCTTAAGGGACACTTCAACGTCACTGGAATCTCCGGAGAAACGATCTGAGGCTCATCATTAAGAAATTCGAATAAATTCCTTAAGAAGAGATTATGACTGTACAAGGAAGTCATTCCATTCAACGCACCTCTCAGAAACCCCTGTCCTCTCTGGAAAGCCTGATAGAACATGACGAAATCACCCACTGACACCTGGCCTTTCACCACGTCCTTTCCGACCCAGATATAGGCAGAAAACACCAGAATCACCATAAAAGTATTGCTTATAATCGTATAGAGAGTCCGCCTTGCATCAAGCGCATTTCTGATATTACGCAGTTCCTCCCTGCCCTTGTAAAAACGTTCCATAATGGTTCTGCCCAGGTGGAAAAGCCTTACTTCCTTGGCGTAATCCCTTTCCAGCATCATAAACTGATAATAAAATGAGCGGCGTTCCTTAACCGTACACTCCCTCTCCCTCCGATACTCCTTGGAAGAGAAGAAAAGACGATTCACCAGACCGGGCAGGGATGCCAGGAAGAGAACAAGTATAATGAGAGGATTAAACCGCGCAATGATCCACAGGACTCCGGCCAGGGAAATGGCATTCTGCAGAATACCGGCCAGGGAGTTGACAATCATACGGGGACGGCTGGCCGCCTGCTCCTGGGCCCTCTGAAGAGAATCGAGTTTCTTCGAATCTTCGAAAAACTGATAATCAAGGGTTTCCGATTTCTCCAGCAGCATTCCTGTCATGTAATCGGTCACCCGCCTCCCCTGCTCACGGCTGATCCATTGGGCAAGGGCTCCTGCGATATGAGAACCAAGAGTAACTAAACCGGTTAATACGATGACGATAAGGATACGGGAATAATTACCCTCTCCTCCAGCCGCCTGGGCGACGGCATCAACCATCCTTTTTAACAGGAAGAGAAGAAGCACGGGAAACACACCGTTTACCAGCTGCAGTAAAAAGTTCAATACCAGCCAGAGGGGTGAACTATCCCAGACGAATCGAAGGGAAGTCAATATTCCCGATAGGATCTCCCGTATTTTTTTGCTCATTTTCATAAAGCCCCGTCACTCCCTTCGATCTATAGAAATTTCCCATCAAATGCTTCGAAAACTGCGAATTTATCCAGTCCGTAAAGCTCCCCCAGAAGCACTTTCCCGTCTTTTTCCAGCCAGGCATGAGCTTCGACAGGATATCCGGGGCGACGCCTTCGCGCTCCTATTTTAAGAGTGACATCCCACCCGCACCGGCGGAGAAGAATGAATCCGGCCAATGCCCTGGGAAGGCATTTAAGGAGACCGGGAAACGCAATTCCCGTGGATTCAATCAGCCAGGCCAGTCTTTCAGGATCGGACAACGTCCGGAGCTCTACCCGCGGACTTTGCTTTTTGACCCAGGCAAGTACCTTGGGAAAAGAAGTAACGGTCATAAGGATGCGTATTTTGAAAAGGAGAAAGACAGCCTGTCGAAAGAGTTTCCGCTCTCCCCTCTCCATGGAAAAGACAGTTATTATTCTCTTAAGCTTCCTGTTCAAGGACACCCTGACTGACCATCTGCTGAATAATTTTTTCAAGATCTCTGCGGCAAAGGTCCTCTTCCACATCATACTCCTGCATGATAAGAGAGACTAAATCCTCCAGAGAAGCACTTCCCTTCTCAAGTTTCTGCCAGACAAGACTTCCCGTATCGTTCAGAGAGAAATATTTACCTTCCTGAACATGCATCAGTACGGATTCGCCGTCCATTTCTGTTGATATGACATCACTGGCAATTGTAAACGTGTCGGATAGTTTCATGTGGTTGATCATACTTGTTACCTTACTTGCGGGTCAAGCTGATTTACTATAGAAAGGCATATTATCAACTTGGAGGATTGTTATTTATGGAATAATTTTTATTTTTATTTCTGGAAAGTATAATTCACACATTCTTCAATTTTGCCCCATCATCCCTTCATATCACAAGAGTTAGGACTGTTTTTTTTGTTTAATGTTGTATATTCTTAGGCATATGAAAAAAGAGGGAAAAATTAATCCTAACATTGAACTTTTACGGATTATATCGATTCTTGCTCTTGTTCTCTACCATGTTGCTTGTATGGGAGAAAGAAACAGTCACCTGGAAGAGCTTTTTCTTTACATTGCCGACAGGGGTTGGATGGGAACAGATATGTTTCTCGTTATAGCGGGCTATTTCTTCTATCGATCTTTTCTTCATACATATGAAGGAAATATATATTCATTCCTAAAAAGCCGTTTTTTTCGAATAGTCCCCTCCTATTTCCTCTTTGTTATTTTATACTTAACGATCGGATTATTTATTGAAAGGAAGGTAGGAAATACTTTTATATTACCCAATGCTTATTGGCTTTATTTCCTTACATTTACGGCGAATATCCCCATGGCCATGGGCAATTGGAGCGGTGTTGCCCTGGAAGGTTTATTTGGGATTTCCCTCCTTGTACAACTTTACTTAATTTTTCTCTTGATATTTTCCATAAGTAAAGACAAAAACAACCTTAAGAAAATACTGCTTATAATAGAAACGGTCGTGCTTATCAGCCGTTTCATTCCTTTGCTTAAAAACACAGCATGGTTCAGCTATTTTTTCACATTGACTAGAATGGACGGTTTCATTTTCGGGATTCTTTTGGCGGTTCTATATGAGGATAAGCAAGCTAAGGAACTGCTTATCCGACTAAAAACGAAAATTCTTCTCATTTCGTTTTTAGCGTTATTATCAACAGCCCCTTTTACAGGGATATTATCAGTTAACCACAGCAATACTTCCTGCCTGGCTTTTCCCCTTATAGGACTGTTCTTTTCCGCTCTACTGAACTATATTCTTACCTGGAGAATAAGGATTCCCCAGTTCTACGCGGGAGATTTTGTCTATTCCGTTTATCTTGTCAAACTCCCGTTAATATATATTGTTCTACGTTTTTTGGATCATCTTCCCAATATAACACATATACCCTTCATCTCTGTTATAGCATCTCTGATATTCTGTATAGCCTGGGGAGCAGGATTAAGCTTTATTCATAAACATAGCTGTAAGCTGATAAAAGGAATTAACAAAAAGTAACATATGAAAGATCGAAATTACTATGAAAGTTTGGAAGGCGCCATCGCCGTAATCGGAATGTCTGGAGCTTTCTCCAAATCGAAAGACATTAATGAATACTGGCAAAACATCCTTGCAGGCAGAGAATGTATTGATGATCTGACCGCTGAAGAGTTACAGGCCGCCGGAATACCCCAGGAACTTTCCGATAATCCCCTTTATGTGCGTCGGACCGCCGGCCTGGAATCGGCCAAGGAGTTTGACCCTGCCTTTTTTGGATATACCCCTGCGGAAGCCCGGCTTATGGATCCCCAGCACCGGCTTTTCCTGGAACACTCCTGGAAGTGTCTGGAAGACGGAAATATTATACCCGATCATTACGACGGTCTTATTGGTGTTTTCGGCGGATGCAGCCAGAATAATTATCTCTTAAAAAACCTCATTTATAGCGATCAGGCGGATAAAGCCGGTGCCTTTCAGATAATGATCGGTAACGACAAGGATTATCTGACGACCAAAGTTTCCTACAAACTGAACCTCAAGGGCCCCAGCATTACCATGCAGACTGCCTGTTCCACATCCCTTACGGCCATTCAGCAGGGATGCCTCTCTCTGCTCAATTACCAAAGTGATATGGCTCTGTGCGGGGGCGCTTCCGTCAATGTACCCTACAGGGGAGGCTACCTTTATCAGGACGGGATGATTTTTTCTCCCGATGGACATTGCCGCGCCTTTGACAAGGATGCAAACGGAACGGTTTTCGGTGACGGTGTAGGAGTTGTCCTTCTTAAGAGATTTGAAGATGCCCTAGAGGACGGAGATCTAATTCATGCCATAATCCGCGGGTCGGCGATTAATAACGACGGATCGGAAAAGGTCGGATATACGGCTCCCGGTGTTAAGGCCCAAGCCGAAGTCGTCGCCACCGCCCTGGCAGTGGCTGATGTATCGGCAGATACAATCGGTTATGTTGAAACCCACGGCACAGGAACGCTTATGGGTGACCCCATCGAACTGGCGGCCCTGACAGAAGCCTTTCGTATGTCTACCGAGGAAAAAAACTACTGCCACATTGGATCGGCAAAACCCAATATAGGCCATCTTGATGCGGCGGCAGGCGTCGCCAGTTTCATCAAAGCCGTCATGGTTCTCAAAACAGGGACTATACCGCCCTTGACAAACTTCACATCCCCCAATCCGGCATTAAACATAGAAGAGACTCCTTTTACCATAACTTCCACCCCCGTAAAATGGGATACGGAAGTGATACCCCGCCGAGCCGGAGTAAGCGCTTTAGGAGTAGGAGGAACGAATGTTCATCTGGTACTGGAGGAATATACTCCTTCGAAAGAACCTTCACCGGAACCGGGTGATAAGCCCAATCTTCTCGTTTTCTCCGCTAAATCAGAGGAATCCCTGACTAGACAGAAGGAACTTTTCTCTACGTTCCTGAAAAAAAAGGATATCTCCCTGCCTTCCCTGGCCTATACGCTCCAGAAAAAACGGGTACCCTTCCCCTATCGGGACTTTCTGGTCACAGACGGAAAGGGTGAATATGACGAAAGTACATTCATAAATAAAAAGTCCCTTCCCTGCAACGGTTCGCCCGAAATTGCGTTTATATTCACCGGTCAGGGAAGTCAATATCCTAATATGGGAAAAAGTCTTTATGAATCGGTACCCTTCATTAAAAAAATCATGGATCATGGTTTTTCTATTCTGGAACGAACCCATAATCTACCCCTCAAAGAAATTATCTACCCTGAAGGCTCCGCTTCCCTTAAGGAAAGCGAAATGAAACTTATGCAGACGACCTATACACAGCCAGCTTTGTTTCTTTTGGAATACGCCCTGGCCAGATATCTGATAATACTCGGTTTACAGCCGGCCTATCTTCTCGGCCATAGCCTGGGAGAGTACACCGCCGCCTGCCTGAGCGGGATTTTCACATTCGAAGATGCCCTGTCTCTCGTTGCGGAGCGGGGACGGATCATGCAGACGGCACCAAAGGGTTCCATGATAAGCATCCCCCTTTCCCGTAACGCGATTGAATCCATGATTACCGGTGATCAGCTTCAGGTATCTGTCATTAACGCCCCGGATCGCTGTGTTGTATCCGGATCGGACGAGGCGGTGGACCTGTTTCAAAAAGAACTGACGGAAAAGGATATCCGCCACTCCCGTTTAAAGACCAGCCATGCTTATCACTCTTTTCTCATGGATAGCATACTGGATGAGTTCGCCTCAAGCTTTTCGTCCGTGACCTTTCATAAACCGGAGATTCCGATTATCACCAACCAGTCCACAGAATCTTTCGGGTCGGAAAATATGGAAAGTGCTGAATACTGGGTAGATCAGCTCCGTCAACCGGTTGATTTTGATAAGGGGATTTCTCTTCTTCTCAAGAATAAAAACGTTACCCTGGTAGAAGTCGGACCCGGAAATACACTGATAACCCTAGCAAAGCTCAATCCTGATATGAAGGGAGATAATCTCTGCCTCCCTACGGTAAGAAACCCTAAACAGCAAACTCCGGACCATACCTTTTTCCTCACGGCTCTTGGAAAACTCTGGCAGAAAGGCCATTCTCTGCATTGGGATGAATTCTACGGTGAAAGGAAGCCCGAATATATCCGTATCCCCACCTATGAATTCGATAACAGAAGCTACTGGATAGAAGGGATAAAAAGCAAGAAATCCCCCCTTCCAATTGAGGAGACCGAGGAAAATTATATCGAAAAAAGGGAAGAACTGACGGTAAAAGAGAAGGTTCTTCATGTCTGGAGTGAAATCTTCGGCAACGATGATATCGGCGAAACGGATAATTTTTATGATATGGGAGGGCACTCCGTCCTGGCGACGCAGCTGCTTTCCAGAATAAACGAAACCTTTAATCTGGAAATCGGCATGGGAGCCCTGCTCATGGAGCCGACACCGGCTAATTCCCTTGCTCTAGTGGAAGAACAGTTGCCCCGAAAAAAGCCCACAGAAGTCCAATCTCCTTCTTCTCCGAAAGAGAAAGTCCTGCCCATGATGTTTCCCGTACAGAAGGGAGATCCTGAGAAAAAACCTCTTTTCATGGTGGCTGGTATGTACTTTAACCGGTATGATCATGAATCAGAGGAAGAGGGGCAGAGGAAATACGAAGAGGATTACTTCCGCTACTTCAGCACCCTGGTCAAAAACATCGGAACGAGCCAACCAATATATGGTTTTCGACCAAAGGGGATTTTCCTTAATGAAAAACCCCATAAAAATGTTAAAGCAATGGCGGAGTCTTATATTACAGAAATGAAAAAGATTCAGCCCGAAGGGCCTTATCTGATAGGAGGGGAATGTATCGGAGGTATTATTACTTACGAAATGGCTATGCAATTACAAGGACAGGGAGAGGAGGTCAAACACCTTATACTGATAGATACGTTCTATCCCAGGGCTAAAGCCATGTTTCGGGATGCTATTCGAGTAACATTATGGAGGTTTAAAGACGAATTTATTACACCTCTGAAAAACAAGGAAAAATCCTTCATTAACCGTCTGTTAACCGTAATTAATCACTTGCAATTGTTTTTATTTCCCATAGGAAAAAAACAGAAAAATTTAAAACAGGTACAATACAGTAATGTGGCTTATATGTATCGGTTAATGAGTTATTCTCTTAAATTGTACGATAAAAAAAATATAACCCTTCTCGTGAATCAAGAGTGGAGCGATGACATCAGCCCCACCCTCAATTGGAAGAAAAAGCATATATTAAACGTAAATCTAATAACCGTTCCCGGAACTCATGTTTCCTGTTTAACGGATTACGGACATATAACGGGCAAACACATAAGAGATATAATTGATAATGATTAATCAGCCAGCCAGGCGTCCTTCGATATAGCGAACCATCTTGTCCACGGAACCGAAGTTGTCACGGACCATATCTTCCGTTTCCACTTCGAATCCGTGGGTATTTTTCATATATGCCGATATCTCTACCAGACCGAAAGAATCAATAATCCCCTCATCGATGAGCGATTTATCGTGGGGGATCTCTTCTAATTCCACCATAAAATTGTCCGCGATAAATTCGAGTAAACCTTTTTTAATTTCCATAACTGTTCAAGCTCCTTAAATGTATGAAAGATATTTTATCTTAATTCTCATGAATTTCCACCCGTTTAAGTGATTCATCCAGACTTTCATGTCGGGGATTATCCATGGCCCGGCTGATCATCTGAGTGGAAAGAATGAAAGTAATGAGCATATTGTCCCTATAGCCTATCTGCTTTGGCATGCGGCGGGAAAACTTATTTATCAGCCGATTCACATATTTCTTATCGAATACTCCGGCCATATCCACCGCTTCCTCCGAAAGAAAGGGAGCCGCTTCGTCGGTCAGACGTCCGTCGGAGAAGAAAGATTTCAGATCCGGCGCCTGATAAGGCTGCTTGGGCCTGTCTATAATGGAAGGGGGCACCACATCCCGGAAAGCATCGCGAAGGATGTGCTTCTGAGAAAATCCCTTAAGTTTGTAGTCGTCAGGATAGGCGAAGGCCTTTTCCACCAGACGGTGATCAAGGAAGGGATAGCGTCCCTCAACACTGTGTCCCATGGACATCCGGTCCCCCTGGGAAGAGAGAAGGTAGCCGGGCAACAGGGTTTTCATCTCTAGATACTGCTCCTTCTGCATAAGGGACCATTTCCCATAATCCGCAGGGAGGGTCTCTTTCAGGTTGGCCAGCAGTTCCTCCTTCTCATAGGTGACGGCATAATCCTTGTTCAGGTAGTTCCCCAGAATCCGGTTGTTATTCATGCGGATATTCAGGCCCATCAGATCGTTGTCGAAATCATCAAGGAAATCCTCGTAGTACATCTTCATGAAACCCATCTGGGTCTTGTCCTTGTAGTGGGAGAGGTGGGGATAAAGCTGGCCCAGCAGCTTTTCCACAGGGGCGTTATCCCTGTTGTCCCTCCACATCTGCAGCATCCGTACTTCCTTGAAAACATCGTAGCCGCAGAGAATCTCGTCGGCCGCTTCACCGGTCAAAACGACCTTGATGTTCTCTTCCCTCACCTTTCGGCTCAACAGGTAGAGAGGTACTGGAGCGGTACGGAAGACGGGCCGTTCAAAGTGATAAGCCGCTTCGCCCAGGTAACTATTGATCATAGTGTAATCAATCTTCAAATCGATATGCTCGGAATTCAGCCGTTCCACCATCTCCTGCTGATAGACCGACTCATCATAGCCTTTGTCCGTAAAGGAGACAGCAAATGTCTTGAACCGGTCCTTATTGTGGATTTTCGTCAGATGGGCAATAACCGAGGAGTCGATTCCCCCGGAAAGATAATTCCCTACGGGCACGTCACTTCTAAGCCGCAGGCGCACGGCGTCGCTTAGAAGCTCCACCATCTCCTCCCGGGCCTGTTCGTAATCCGGCGTCGGCAAGTCGTAATTCTCTCCCAGCTGATAATAGGTAAACCGGCGGGGCTCTTCCCCGATGCGGTATTCAGCATAATCTCCGGCGGGCAGGGAAATAATATCGTTGTAGACGGTCCGGTCTCCCAGAGTGTTCCAGAGAAGACCATGCTCGTAGAGATTCTTCATGTGAAAGGAACGGTGGTATCCGGGAATCTGATCAAAGCACTTGAGTTCAGAGGCGAAATAGAAAACCCCCATATGGTCCAGCACATAGAGAGGACGGATACCGTAGCGGTCCCGGGCCACAGTCAGAACCTTCTCCTTTTTATCCCAAAGGAGGATGGCGAACTGTCCGTTAAAGGAGGAAAAGGCGGCGGGACCGTCCAGTTCAAAGGCCTTGAGAACTATCTCCGTGTCGCAGGTCGTCTTGAATTGAACACCCCGCTTCTCCATCTCCGCCCTAAGCTCAATGAAGTTAAAAACCTCCCCGTTAAAGGAGATGACGTATCTTCCCGTCGACATAGGCTGATGCCCCCCGGAGAGATCCTGAATGGAAAGCCGGGCATGGCCCAGGGCGACATGGGAATCGGTGTAGAGCCCCCATCCGTCGGGTCCCCGGTGGCCTAGAACGGAAATCATCTTCTTCAAGGTGTCCTTCTGTTCTTCTCGCTCTCTATAATATCCTAAAAATCCGGTTATTCCGCACATACTATCGTTTCCTTACATTCTTCAGACGCTGAGCCGCATGACGGCTCCGTTCTGCCCGATCCAACAATTTACCTATCCCCTCATCGGAAGAATTCATTTCCTGTCCCAGGTATCCCGCCAGACCTTTGACGGTGGTATGGATGAAAAGATCCGTCACGGGAATAGCACGGCCGAACCGCTCAGAGAGTTCCCGCTGAAGTTGAATAATGTGGAGAGAGGAACCTCCCAATTCAAAAAAGTTTTCCTCCCTGCCCACCTTCTCCAGCCCCAGCAGCTTCTTCCAGAGATCGGCGATAAACCCCTCCCCTTCCCCTTCGGGCAGAGTAAAGGGCTTATCCGACGGGGTATGGCAGATTCCCGGCTCGGGCAGGTTCTTCCTGTCCAGCTTCCCATTGGCGTTAAGGCTGATTTGCTCAACGAAGATAATCCGCTTGGGAACCATATGAAGAGGAAGACGCCGGCTCAGAAAAGAGATCAGCTCTTCCACGCTCAGCTCTTCACGTTTGACTATATAGGCAACAAGGGACTGATCGGCCCCAAACTCTCCGTGAACAATCACGACGGCCGTTTCCACGGCGGGGTGGTCGTTAATCCCATTTTCGATTTCACCCAGCTCAATACGAAGCCCATGGAGCTGCACCTGGCTGTCGTTCCGGCCCAGATAGAGAATCTCCCCCTTGAGATTCCACTGCCCCAGATCTCCCGTCTTATACATCCGCCCCCCATCGAAAGGGTTGGGAACAAAGCGTTCCGCCGTCAGCTCCGGCTTGTTCAGATAACCCCGGGCCAGCTGAACACCGGCCAGATAAATCTCTCCGGTAACGCCGGGTGGCAGAGGATTCAATGCCTCATCCAAAATATGGATTTTCGTATTGGCGACAGGCCTTCCTATGGGTACAACCCGGCAATCAGGCTTACAAGGCCAGTAGGTTACATCGATGGATGCCTCGGTAGGCCCGTAAAGATTATGGAGCCGGACATGGGGCAGCGTTTCATAGAACTCCCGCACCACCGCGGCGGGCAGAGCTTCTCCACTACACATCACATCACGCAGAGAGGGACAGTCCCCGGGACGACAGCTCTTTAGGAACTCCCGTAGCATGGAGGGTACGAAATGGATAAGGGAAATATTCTCTCTCCCTATCGTTTCGATAAGATAGCCATTGTCCTTGTGACCCTCCGGTTCGGCGATGACCAGGGGCACTCCTTTCATCAAAGGCCACCAGAATTCCCAGCCGGAGACATCAAAATTATAGGGCGTCTTCTGGAAAAGCACATCCTTCCCGGTCAGCTCATACTCCTCATCCATCCACAAGATACGGTTAATCAAACCTCTATGGGTGATTTCCACTCCCTTGGGGCGACCGGTTGAACCGGAGGTATAAAGGATGTAAACCCGGGAATCGGGATCTATAGCCGGGAAAAGCCCCTCTTCCTTACCGGCTGAAAAATCAAAGGTATCCAGGGCGGTAAAACCTTCCAGCCCGGAAAAGAGCGGGCGGTATTTCTCGTTGGAGAGGATCAGAGATAGCTGTGAATCCCCGCGAATATAAGCGATGTAATCGGCGGGAAGAGTCGGCTCGATAGGCAGATAGGTTCCCCCGGCCAGAACGATGGCGTACATACCTATGACCATCTCGAAAGAGCGTTCCAGGGAGAGGCCGACAATCGTCTCCGGACCGACGCCCTTCTCCTTAAGGTAAGCCGCTACAATCCTTACACGCCGGGCCAGTTCGCCGTAAGTCATGGTTTCGTCGCGGAAAATCAGCGCCCTTTCTTCGGGCCGAATCCGAACCTGTTCCAGAAAGGCGTCAATGACGCCGCCGGTAATCGGATAGTCCCGTTCCGTCCCATTCCAGGCAGCAATCATGTCCCGGCTCCGATCATCCATCACGCCCATGGAACCTACAGCGAGACTGTCCCTGTCCAGCCCCTGTTCCAGAAGAATCAGGAAGGAGGAAAAAAATCCCTCCACCCTCTCCCGGGTAAAAAGATCGGAACAGTACTCCACGGCCCAGCGGAAACGGTCGTTTTCCTGCCAGAAGTAAAAAAACAGATCCAGCTGGGCCGCATCGGGAGCCGCATCCAGGGATTTAACATCCAATCCATCCAACTTCAATCCCATGGGGTGTTCGAAGGTGAATCCCACTTGGAAGAGAGGATTGTACTTGCCATCCCGCTTTCCCCTATTCAGCTTAACCACTTCCAGATAGGGAACGTTCTGGTTACGGTGCATGCCCAGCATCTTAACCCTGATCTGACGTAAAAGTTTCCTGAAGGTCATCCCCTCCCCGATGTTCAGGCAGAGGGGCAGGATATTCACAAAACAGCCGATGGTATCCTCAAAACCTTCCGGCCGGTTTGTCCGAGGAATACCGATGGAGAAACGATTCTGACCGGAGAACCGGTTCAGAAAAACCGCGTAAGCAGAGAGAAGCACGAGAAATGGGTCGGAGCCCTGATTCCGGCAATAGGCATCAAGTTTATCCTTAAGAGGACCGGGAAGCGACCCAAAAATCCGATGGCCCCGGGATGAGGGTATGGGCTGCCTATCTTTATCGGCAGGAAGGTTCAGTAAAGAACTTTCCAGGTGTTCATTCTCCCAGTAGGCAAGCATCTCTCGGTATTTGTCCGAATTGGCGAATTGTTCATACCAAACACCGTAATCGTCATAGGAGCGGACCGGCTTCAGATCGGGTTCCCGGGATTTGGATAGTGAGTTATAGATTTCACTAAACTCGCGGGAAAAAATCTCCTTGGAACGAAGATCGAAAAGAATGTGATGAAAGAGGAATAGGAGATAGATTTGGGAGTCCTTTCTCCAGAGATGAGCTCGAAATAGGGGTTCCTCGTTCAGAACGAAGGGTGTATTAATGACCGAGGCACAATCCTCCGTTGAATAGAAACTATCATGATAGACAGGTTCTACCTTACCACCCCAATCATACCGCTCAGACATGATATCAAGGACCCGCTTAAATTGAATGCGATCAAGGGGACCGATGATTTCAAAGAGCGAGGCGAGGTTGTAAGCCCTGTTATCCGGATTCAGACGGGATACGAGCCGAAACTGTTCTTGTATGAGTGAGATTTTTGACTCTCCTTTCCCTTTTTCCAATTTATCCCTTCTTCCCTTTATTCCATATCAATATCACGATGTCCCAGATGTCAGAGCATTGATTATCTATCTATTTTCTCTTTAAGAAAATCGGCAAGCTTAACGACATGGGGTTGATTCAAGATCCCCATATGATCATCGGGGAGTTCCAGAATACCAACTTGACCGGATGTCAAATCATTCCATCCCAGATCATCACTGAAGCTTTCTCCCTTGCTGTAAACATTTGTCAAAGCCCTTATCAGATAAATATCCCCGTCAATGGGAGTGGCTACCTTATCAAATACTTCGATGGCCTGATCATTGATGAAATCCCGCATCGCCTCGATATAAGCCTGATCTGGATTTAATTTATTCTTTGGCTCTCCAGGTTTTCCCGATCTGTGTTTAAGAGACCTTAAGGCAGAGTATATCTTACCGAACGGCGTAAGTCTACGTGCATGGGGAAGATGGGAATCCAGAATAAACAGTTCCCCCCTGGCCCCTTCATTCGCTTTAATGAGTTTTGATGCTTCAAAAGCTATCATGCCCGCAATTGAAACTCCCAGAATATGACAGGGCCCCTGGGGATAATACTTGCGGATATCCCTTAAATAAGCCCCGGCCATTCCCTGGATGGACACATACTCCCACTCGTCAATGGTTCCCCGCTGTATATTATCTATCAGCTGTTCCTCATAGGGAAGGAATACACCATAAACTGGTCTCTCCCCTTCAAAACAGGCGGCCAGTTCTGAATAGATGTCAATTCCCCCCAGACAGAAGAGAGGGACCCCTTCAGTCGTATTATTCAGAAGGAGCACGGTCATCTCCTTATCTGATCCGGATTTAGCCTGATTTATCATATCATCGATCACGGGATTCATGAAGAACGCCCCCAAGGGAACCGTCAGTCCGCAGAACTCACCAATCTCCCTTAAAAGCTGAACCGCCAGAATTGAATTCCCCCCAATTTCAAAAAAATTCTGATCTGTCGAGATATCCTCCCGCTGTAGAACCCTTTTCCAGACAAAGAGGATTTTCTCCTTTAAAGACAGGTCATCCCCATTTCCCTCAAGAACGATCTCCTTCACCTGCGGAAGGGGTAGATTTTTTCTGTCAATCTTGCCGTTTGTGTTCAGGAGAAACTTATCGAGGCGGACGAAATAGGCGGGGATCATATAATCGGGAAGAATCCGGGAAAGATGCTCCACCAGCACTCGCTCCTCCACAGGTTTACGTTCTATCAAATAGGCCACCAGATCCTTCATACCCTTGCGGACAACTTGAGGATGGACAACTGCACTTGCGATCTCGTCAAGCGTCAGAAGAGCGCTCTCGATTTCTCCCAGTTCGATCCGGAAACCGCGGATTTTCACCTGAAAGTCGGAACGGCCCAGACACTCAAGCCTGCCGTCGGCCATATAACGGACCAGATCTCCGGTCTTATATATGGTCTCCCCGGGGGTAAAGGGATTGGGGATAAACACTTTCTCGGTCAAATCGGGCCTTTTAAAATAACCCGCAGCCAGCCCTTTGCCTCCTATGAAAAGATCCCCTTCGACCCCATGGAGCACTTTATTCATATTCTCATCAAGAATATAGATTTCCGTATTATCAATGGGTTCACCTATGGATATAGGTTTATCCCTCTCCACTTTTTCGATGGTAGACCACACGGTCGTTTCTGTCGGACCATACATGTTCCAAAGCTCGCCGCAACGGTCCAATAATTCCTCTGCCAGTTCCGGCGTTAACGCTTCCCCTCCGCATAACACCTTCAGATTATCCTTCCCTTTCCAGCCTGCGTCGATAAGCATTCTCCATGTTACGGGAGTAGCCTGCATTACGGTAATGTCATAACTATCCAGGGCAGAAATTATGGAATCGGGATCATGTGATTCATTTTTATCCAGAAGAAACAATTGCGCACCCGTACGAATAGGCAAGAAAATCTCAAGTACGGAAATATCAAAGGATACCGTTGTGACAGCAAGAAGTCGATCATTTGCTGTTAATCCGGGTTTCTTAGCCATGGAATCGAGAAAATTGTCCATGGCAGGGCGGGGTATCATAACCCCCTTAGGTTTACCGGTGGAACCGGAAGTAAAGATAATGTAGGCAATACTCTCTCTGTCCTGGCAAAACTCCCGGCTCACTGGTTCTGGAACACTCTCATCGGAGGAAAGAGAATCCACATCAATCTTGACAGAATCAGAAGGAAGCTTTGACAGATAATGGCCATGAGTAAGAATCAGGTCCGGTTTAACATCCTCCAGAATCATATTAATCCTTTCGGCAGGATGGTCCGGGTCCAGAGGGATATAAGTGTTGCCGGTAATAAGGCAAGCATTTACTGCGGCGACAAGAGCAGGAGTTCTATCCAGGTAGATACCTACGTTTAACCCCGTTTTGGGGAATTCTGAAATCCTATGACAGATAAGATTAATAAGATTCCCAAACTCAACTTTTTCCCCATGGTAGACTAGCGTATCCATTGCTTCTTTCGTCATGATCTTTCTCCTACATTATTATGCAATAGATTTCAGTCGTATAAACCGGCAGGAGGTGCGGGGATTTTTTCCAAACGGGCCCCCAGTTTAAAGCGGCTTCTCTGCCATGCTCTGAGAGATTTTCGAAATGCCAGATCGGGATATCTTTTCATAGGGCTGAACATGGCCTTCAGGTATCCCAAGAGGATATAAAATCCTCCGACGATATAGGGTTTTTCGGTACTTCTGTAAATAGAAATAGCAATGACATACCAAAGGGGAGTCCCCATAAAGTACTGTCCCCTTCCCCATCGAAGACGACCGGTGTAAATTCCTTTGAAAGAAGATCCCATCTGCCTTAGATGAATAAATTCAAGCTCCCTATTCCTGATGCTTCGCGTCCTCCAACCGAACATACGGGCCCGGTGAAAGGTAATACCGTCCCAGTGTACTTCTTTAACAAAACCGCCGATCTGTTCAAAACATTCCCGGCGATAAAAATTTATCATGCCGGCGACCATCTCATCGTTGTGACGCTCTTCTACCAGTTTACCGTTTTCATTAACATAGGGCTTACCGCTGGCCGCTCCCAATTGGGGGTCCTTATCAAAATAATCAAGAAGGGTATCAAAATATCTACTCTTGAAGTCAATATCTCCGTCCATCTTGCAGATAAAATCATAATCTTTGCTTTCGATCCTGTCATAACCATAATAGAAAGCTTCAACCACTCCGGGACCGACAGCCCGTTCTCCCCGATCCGGTTTCTGAATAAGCCGAATCCACGGATTATTCTTACTCGCCTCACGAACCAGCTCCGCCGTTCTGTCCTTGGAACCGTCATCCACGACGATCCATTCGACGGGAAGAACACCTTCCTGATTAATTAGGGAATCTATCGTCTTTTGAATGTACTCTTCTTCATCTCTCACGGGAGACACTATTACGATTTTGTCTTTTCTTTGGCTCATTTTCCTATCCTTATTACTATGTACTACTATAGATCTTTTCGAATCAATTTATCCAACTCAACGGCAATCTTTTTATTGTTCTCCACCGTAATATGACCATCACTCTTAAAATTAACTGGATTTTTCGTCGAAACTATATCCCCGGTATTAAGATAATCCACCTCCAAATCGTCAAGAAAAGAAGTAAAACTTTCTCCCAAAGCATCATTGTATTTCTGCGTTTCAATGAGAATAACGACAGGAGTACAACCGTATTCCCTCGCTTCCTTGACGAAAAGAGAAATGAGATCTTCAGCCTGTGAAACGATCTCTTCATTAAACTTATGATTGTGGAATACTTTTTCCGTTACATTATTATTATGCTTACTCTTATACCACCGTTTAATAAAACGTCCTATTATTGAATAATCAAGGACATTACGTTTATAGATAAAGGGGGAATAGGATTTATCGTACTTCTCCAGCAAATCAAGATTTTCATTCCACAACTCTCTATCAGACAACGCCGTCTGCAAATCTTCAAAGGAGTTAATATAAGGAGTAATCTGTTCATAACCTTCCGGAGAGACAACAAACTGGGAGTAAAATGACCCCATGGGAGTATCCACCCCAATCGTGTCGTTAGTCATAGCATTAATATACTTTAGAGAAGAATCCAAAACTCCGAGAGCTGCAAATCTAGATGTACATACATCCTTATCGACCAAGAAAGAGGATAGTGAGTGATTTATAGGAGAAGCGGGTCCATCAATCTTTCTTACGAGAAGCTCATTATCCAACCCTATCAGCTGATCGGCGATATGATTACTAAACGACATACCATAAAAAGTAATATCTGCGGTTGTGCCTCTTTGTCTGAATTTCTCGTCGCTAATCCAACCGGAATGAAGTACTGAATTCGCTGGAATTTCCTTTTTGAACATTTCACGAATTTGCATTTCCGTAGAGAGCCCATAGGAAAAAAATTTATTTAGCTTCTCATTATTAAGAACTTTCAGTAAAAACTGTGAACCAATATCAAAAACCACAAGCCAGACGATAATGATCAGCGATGTTCTTTCTAATTTGTGAATAATTTCTCTCATATTCAAGCTCCTTTAGAATTGAAAGTAGATAAACTCAGCCGGAGCGTTAGTCATGCCCATAAATAGAATGAATAAAGACAGAGCATACATAAAAGACCGTACGACTTTATGGTAGGAAAAATAAAAAGCTGCATTATCGTGGACAACACTAATGACATCAAATATAAACAGAAACATTATACCTATTAACGTTGCGATGGAAGGAATATGTATAATAGAATGAAGCGTATCTAGATGAATCAGCAATTCCGTAAACTGAACTATCTGGCTTAGTGAATTAGCCCTAAATAATAGCCATCCGTAGCATGTCACCTGGAAGAAAAATACAATAGCTAACAAATTGATGGCAGGATTTTTCGTTCTTCTTTTCTTCTTTTGAAAAAGCCGATAGAGGACAAGAATAACACCCTGGTATGTACCCCAGAGAACAAAATTCCAGGCAGCCCCATGCCAGAGTCCTCCCAAAACCATAGTAATAATCAGATTGCGATAGGTACAGAAAGAACCTTTCCGATTGCCACCCAATGGAATATAAAGATAGTCTCTAAGCCAGGAGGAGAGACTAATGTGCCATCGATTCCAGAATTCACTGGGATCTTTGGAAATATAGGGGACTCGGAAATTCTCCATAAGTTCAAAGCCCATCATCTTAGAAACACCTCTGGCGATATCGGAATATCCAGAAAAATCACAGTAGATTTGCAAAGCAAAAAGATAAGTGGCCAATATGACATCTATCCCAGTAACTCCGCCGGCAGCATTATAGATCTGATTTACAGAGGGAGCCACCCCATCGGCAATAACAACTTTCTTAAAAAGGCCGAAAACTATGAGAAACAATCCCCTTCGGATTTTCTCATAGGTCACAACTCTTTCGGTAGTAACATTAGGTAGAAGGTTTTTCGCCCTTTCAATAGGCCCGGCTACCAACTGGGGAAAGAAAGAAACAAATAGAGCAAAATCAAAAAAATTGTCACAAGGCTTCAATTCTTTCCGATAGACATCAATTGTATAACTCATCGTTTGAAAAGTATAGAAGGATATCCCCACAGGAAGAAGAATGTTCAATGTGGAAAAATTCACATTCAGATTAAATGTTTGCAGAAAATCGATCAAAGACTGGGTGAAAAAATTAAAATACTTGAAAAAAGCTAAAATACCAAGATTACAAAACATGGAGAGAAATAGCCATTTTTTACGAACAAGCTTATCAACGGAAGCATCAAGTTTACGTCCTACCATATAATCGATTACTGTGGAAATAACGATCAAACTCAGAAAACGCCAATTCCAACATCCATAAAAAAAATAACTGGCAATTAGAAGAATTCTATTCTGCCATTTGTGTTGCACACTTAAATAGAGTACATAAACAATGGCAAAAAAAATAAGGAAGGACAAACTATTGAACGTCATACTTTTTTTTACTTTTCCTTAAAACATTAGTTATCGATAAAGTTATCACAGATTATCATTTTTTTCTAACATTCATAAATGAAATATTTTTTTTAACCCATATCACTTTTAATACAAAAAAAAGGAGAAAACATTTGGTGAATTAAATTTTAACCAATAATTAATATCCCTACTTGATAACAATATCAGATCTGCCCTAAAAACAATAAAAATAAAACCATAGTGCATAATAATACCTTACTATAAATGTGTTATTTTTATATAAAGGTGCTAGAATATTATTTGTGATACAGGATGACAAATGGAAAGTAATATATTTTCCGAAAATAGTTATCCGCAATTATATAATAAAGGAAATAATACTCCATGGAACTCTCCATAATCATTGTCAGTTACAATACAAAAGAAATACTGAAGAAATGCCTCCAACTTTTATATAATGATATTGGAAATATAAATACCGAAATTCTTATTATAGATAATGCCTCCCATGACGGATCACCGGATATGATAGAACAAGATTTTCCCAATGTGCGTCTTATCCGCTGCGAAAAGAATTATGGTTTTGGTAAAGCAAATAATATTGCGATGAAAGAAGCCAAGGGAGATTACTTTCTTCTCTTGAACTCTGACGCCTACGTTAAACCGGGTGTGATTGACTCAACTCTGGATTATATGAAAAATAATTCCGATGTTGGGATTCTTGGTGTAAAATTGGTTGATAAGGAAGGCAACCTACAGCCATCCGCCCGGCATTTTCCTTCTTCCTTCTCAAAGTTTATTGTTTTAGCCGGAATATCAAAACATTTTCCTCATTCAAGATTATTAGGGGGACCTGACTATTCCTGGTGGGACCATAGTTCCATTAAAAATGTCGACTGGGTTGTGGGAGCTTACTTCATGATCCGAAAAGATGTTGCTGAGCAAGTCGGTTATTTTGATGAAAGATATTTTCTATACTACGAAGAGACCGATTTTTGTCTGCAGGTCAAAAGAAAAGGCTATAAGGTTATATTTTATCCCTATGCCGAGGTAATCCATCTTGGAGGAGAAAGCAGTAAAAAAACGGATAAGCGTGTCTCTGAAGCGGGCAAACAGATCACAAGTATAAGGGTCGACAGCGAGCAAAAATTCCATTGGAAAAATTTTGGGATTATTCGCATGCTTAGTATTGTTTACGTGGAAGTGTTATGGCTTAGATTATCCATAGGGAAAAACATTTTATTCCCCCGGAAGGATTCAAAGACAAAAATGAAAAATGCGCGTCTAATAATTGAGCTGCATAAAGATAATATGAAAAATAAAAATTATCGCAATACGAGTTATGACTATGCTAAGTGAATTACAAAAAGATCTAGCAACATATGGAGGAAACAGATGGGCTCCGGGTTACCGGGTCATGCGTGTCTACCGATTCGGGAATTGGCGCTATGAAATAAAGAATCCACTTCTCCGGAAGCCCTTCTCCCTACTATATAAATATCTATATCGAAAAATTATAGAAAAAACAGGAATTGAACTCCCTTGTGAGGCAAGGGTAGGTCAGAATTTCCGAATCGACCATCAATCGGGAATTGTGGTTAGTGGATTTACGGAAATCGGTGATAACTGTGTCATTAGAAACGGTGTTACCATAGGATTGAAAAATACTGACGTACTAAAAGCACCAAAAATCGGTAATAATGTAGATATTGGTACCGGAGCGAAAATCCTTGGAGATATAACTATTGGAGACAATGTTCATATTGGAGCCAATGCAGTTGTCCTGATAGATATTCCATCCAATTCTCTAGCAGTAGGAACACCTGCGCGCATTATTCCCAAGGAAAACAAAGCATGAATCAGCCACTTATTTCAATCGTTATTATTGGCCGCAACGAGGGAGAACGTCTTGGTCGCTGCATCAAAGCTGTACAGGATCTTGACTATCCCACTCAAAAAAAAGAAATCATCTATGTTGATTCCCGTTCTTCCGACGGTAGCGTAGCATATGCTAAAAAGCTTGGCGTTGAAAAAGTTTTCACCCTTAAACAGGAAAAAACCTGCGCTGCCATGGGACGCAACATGGGCCTAAGTCAAGCCAAGGGAGAATTAATACTTTTCCTTGACGGAGACACTCAGATATCAAGGGACTTTTTAACTGTGGCAGTTCCCCACTTCGACAAGGAAGAAATTGCAATTGTTTACGGCCGCCGAAACGAAATACATCCTGAATCGCTCTATATACGGCTGTGCGGTTCTGACTGGAGCCAGAGGATTCCCGGCTTTACAGAAACGTCAGCCGGAGATGTTCTCATAAGATCAAGTGTCATTAGAGATATCGGAGGTTACAAGGAGATAATTGCCGGAGAAGATCCGGAGATGTCCAATAGAGTAATCAACTCCGGTTTTAAAATTCTGTTTATTAATAAGGACATGGTAAACCATGATTTAGGCATACGCAGTTTTCATCAATACTGGAAGCATTCCGTAAGAAGCGGTTTCGCCTATGCCGTTGTAGCCAATATGACAAAAAAAAGAGAGATACCCCTTTGGGTGGATAAGAATAGAAAGATTATGTTACAGGGATCAATTTACTTGCTGGCTCCTATTATTACAATCCTTGTTTCACTAATTTTGAAAAGCATTCTACCTGCTATTTTCTATTTGATTCTGGGATTTCTCATTGTAGTACGTTCGTATATGAAAAATCGTAAGAAAGGTATGAACGGCGGGTTCAATTTATTCTATTCCATGCACAGTCATTTTTTAAAAATCCCAATGCTCATTGGACAACTTACTTACCATACGAATAAAAATAAATCCCTCATAGAATATAAATAGGACTAATCATGAATAAATCAGTTTACTTCGGCAGTTTAAGATTTGATCATTATACCAGGGAGGAACTGGTCAATAATATACTTGACTACAAAGGCACTCTTCAAACTGTGGTAACCCCGAACGTTGATCATGTTATCCGTGCCAATGAATCTCCCGAACTTCTGCCCCTTTACCAAAATGCGGAAATAAGTGTTAACGACAGCAGAATACTTAATAAGCTATCTCGACTAGCCCGTAAGGATCTGGGAAATGTCATACCCGGAAGTGATCTGACAAAGGAACTCATTGAAAAATTACATAATACAGAAGTCGCAATAACCGTTATCGGCTGCCGGGACGAGTCCATAAAAATAATCAAAGAGAAATATCATCTAAATAAACTCACTCACTATAATCCCCCCATGGGATTCATAGAAGAGGAAGCAGAGATAACCAAATGTGTCGATATGATTGTCAGCAATTCCCCATCCATCATTTTTCTTGCCGTCGGTTCTCCTCGGCAGGAGATTTTGGCAGGAAGGGCAAAAGAAGCAGGAGCCAAGGGCAGCGCCCTGTGTATAGGAGCCTCCCTCATGTTTCTGGCGGGAGAAGAAAAAAGGGCTCCTAAGATTATCCAAAAGCTTTCTCTTGAGTGGTTATTCAGGCTTCTTCAGTCCCCCAAAAGACTGGCGAAACGCTATCTTGTGGACGGACTGAAGATTATTCCGATCTTAATTAAGGAAATGAATACTTCCAAGAATTAGAATTTTCCCTTATTTATTTTTCCACTGAAAATTCATCTCATACATCTTTCTGTATAAGAAGTAAAAGGTTAATAAGAACAGAATGATGGGAATCAGCAATGCTGCAATATTGGGAACACCTACAGCTTCCATAATCCCCTTAAAGGGTATGACAAGCTCATGGCCAACATACAGAGGAAATGCCAGCAGGCCGGTTAAAGAAAAGAACTGCAATATCACCCGAAGCACAACCCCTGACCGGTTATAAAAACCTAACAAAGATCCTATCCCTTTGAAGAATATCATCACAATCCCCCAATAGATTAACCATCCCCATAGGTAAGTAGCAGTAAGAGGCCAAGTAACAAGCAATTTGATGCTATCGGCATGATACGCAATGATCATTCCAAGCAAAATAGCAATGAGCCCCCAGGAAAGAAAGTTCTTTGCTGCTAGAGCATTACGTTTTAGATGTATCCCCAAAGTCAATCCCAGAAAAGCCCCGCCAATTAGGTTAAAATAACTGTATTTTGCACAAAATGCCATTTTGACTAATTCCCATATACCCGTAGTTTTCATAATACTAAGTTTATCCCAAACGAGAGGATAGGTAATATAGAGTATACAAGCGGTAAGTAAAATAGGCAGAGTCACATCTTTGAACCGTGCAAAGAAGCGAAACCAAAGAGGCAGAGTTAAAGAAGCCAGAAAATAGAATAACAGAACTGAATAAAAAGTATTGGCAATCTCTGTACCCGTCAAATTCCCATGCATTAGAATTTTCTCGGTCAACGAAAGCAAGGCCAGAACAAAAATCCCAGCCCCCAGCAATAATTGAGTATTACGAAGTATTGACTTAAAACGCTTATTATCCTTTTGGGATATATCGAAAAGTGAAAATCCGACGGTAAGTCCATAGACAATAGCAAATCCCGGGGTACCCATATTAAAGAAGAATGAGAGAAATGGAGATATTATCTGAGCAAGAGAACCGGGCAACTTATCCATAACGAAACCGGACCAATGGGCACCAATTACTAGCAAAACAAAAATGCCTCTAACAGCATTTACATTAAGACTATTCTTTATAGCCTGATTTCTTATGGTATGCCTATGAGGTTCCTCAGAGGTAACAGTCTGATCAAGTTTCTCGGATAGCTCTCTTACAGACATTCCCTGAAGCATTCCCTGAAGCAGATCCTTGGGTAGACCCATACGATTCATCTTTACTATAACCGAAATAGCGGTTAAGGAATCCCCCCCCAAATCATAAAAGGTATCCTTTGCTCTAATCTTGCTGACTTTTAAAACATCCTTCCAGGCTCGAATAATCTTTTCTTCAGTCTCGGAAAGGTTTTCCTGTTCTTCAACTCCATCTTTTTCATCTACCGTCTCTATCTGATTTTTTGCATATTCGCTATAAATCTCAGTCAATAATCTTCTTTTTATCTTACCCGTATCTGTTGCGGGAAAAGATAATAGAGACATTAGTTTTACGGAACCGGAACCTTTGATATCATTCTCAGAAGCGGCTTGTAAAGCCGCCTTCTCAATATCGTGTTTCCGCCCTTCCAATTCCTGTAAATAACAGATAATAATAATCTCCCCACGGACCTTATCATTACCCCGAGCTACGGCTATTCCCTTCTCTATCCCCATAATCTCCCGGATACGCTTTTCAATAATATCGGGATAGACTTTAATACCGCCGCAATTGATAATATCGTCAGATCGACCTTTATAATATACGAAGCCTTCTTTTATATCACCCAAGTCATTTGTCGTATGCCACAAGTCATCACTGATATTATCAACAACTTCAGAATCCTTTATTATTTTCTTTGAAACATGGGGACCCTTTATCATAATCCGACCGTCATCGGATAACTTTATCTCCGTCTTCCCATATCCTTTTCCTACAGACTCATAAAACTCTACGGGAGTATCATTCAAACGCAAAAAAGTAGACCGGGACGCTTCGGTTAAACCATAGTGTTGTACAATGGTAGCCTTGGGGAAAATCTTTGAGAGTCGAAGTTTTTCATCACTACTCATATACTGGCTACCTATCTCAATCCATTTCACCCTATGAGTTTCTTTTCCAAAAATTTCCTGATTATCAAAAAGAACACGCCATAGACTTGGAACTGCAGATATGGCATTGATTTCTCCCTTTTGGAGCATTTCCTTAATTTCGAAGGGATTGAATCCTGCTTCAGGGACGAAGAAACGCCCTCCCACGGAAGCAACAACGCGACACCGTCCAAAACCAAAAGAATAATTAACAGGAATGCCCACATATTCAGAAATAGACGAATCTATATTCATAATATCAACCAATCGTTCGACTACATCGTTCAAGGCACTGTGGCTGAGCAAAACACCTTTAGGGTTTCCCGTAGTACCGGATGAAAAAGAGATTTGGGCAATACTGTCATTGGATTTGAAATTTATTTTTTCCGTAAACCATCCATAGTTTTTTCTGGGAGTGACAATTTTTTCGACATTTGTCATTTTGATTTTGTATTCATCCTGCTCATTTTTAAGTAGAACAACCACTTCGTCATTCTCATAAGCTGTAAATACCTTTTCTAGAAAATCGATTGAGTTGGTTGAAACGACCCCTACGGTGCTTCTATTTTCCAATTCAGCGGATAAGTGATCTGTCAACATTTAATACATCCCTATACTTTTTTAGATATAGTATATCACAAGATATCTTATAAACAATTATTACGCACACCTTGGAAAAAGTATATTGATAATAAGTTGATTCACAACCAGGATTTTTACAACCTCTTAATTAGAAACCCCAGCTCTAAGCCACGTATTTATCATACCCGCCGTTAAGTCTGTGTCCCAATTATCCCGACTTTGCTCTCGTATTTTTTCAATGAAGGAGTCATAAGTACCATCTCCCCCTAAAACTAAGCTATCATAGTCTTCGATAGTTCTACCTATCGTTACCTGACTATTCTTGGCATCCTTCTCATTACTGGAAACCCAATCATTATAGGAATAATTAATGCCTTCAGATTCTATAGGTGATTCAGATTCTGAATAATAGGAATTCCCATATAATCCAACTAGGGGAGAAAGGTTGTCATACCCAGCAACAGTAGCTTCTCTATCCTCTGATAATACGTTGTCATATATATATATATTCGTTTGATAGGGAAGAGTACCCTCATCTGAAATAAATTTAATATGGCCTGTACCAGACCCGATATTTGATACCATATTGGATCTAACAATAGTATCTTTAATCTCACTAATTAATTCTATACCAAAAATATTTGTTGCATTAGTAGAAAAATCTATTAAATAATTTCCCTCAACAATACCTGATTCCCAGTCGACGCAGTCAAATCCCCAGGCAACACCTCGACCTGTTTGATTAGACTCACCGAATTTTGTTAGTACATTATCCAATAGGTTAACATTTTTAAATCGATAGGGATCAGTTGTATTCCCACCGATACTTACACCTATTTCTCCATCAACCATTAAGTTATTTATCATATAAATATTATTAGATGCGTAGTCAGCAGGATTTTCATGGTTCTCCGTAAATTTGAAACACATACTGGAAGGTCTCATGGATATATTATTTATTAAATATACGTTACTGCATGAAGAGAAGTAAAAATTATGATTAAACTTAGTAGCAACACCAACAGTTTCACCACTGTCTACTGAATTAAGCCACCCGTTATGATCCCAGAGACATTCATAAAATCTTAAACCATCTATATACTGACCGTACATACCTTGGCTGTGCCCGTCTTCGTTCGTATACACATAACGATCAAGGAATTGACACCGATTGAATGTAAAATCACTGGCTGTTCCATCACCATAGAGTGGGCCAATAGTAGCCCCAATATATTGAAAGCGACATCCCTCTATTAAAATGTCATACATATCACCGTAGTGGCCAGATCTAAGGGATAATGCACTGGTTCCCTCAAATTTTTCTATTGTTCCAACATTCGGATCAATATCTTCATTATAAAAGTTCAACGATGTAATTGCAGAATGAGCGAGCTCATCACCATCATGAGGCCAATTCACAAAAATAAATTCATAACATGTATAATCAGTTATTGACTCACTCAAAGTAGGTCTGACAATTGGTAAATTACCAGCACCATAAGCTCCTATTAATGATTTATGATCCTCATCTACCCCGGATTTAAGCGCACCATTTGTTATTTCGAAGGTTCCATCCCTCTCAAATAGTAACCAATCATCGTATCCATCCCTTTGGTATTCTTCTGCCGCGTCATAAGTGGCAAATGGTAGTATAGCATCGGTAGGTTGAAATGGATCATCTCCTATTTCCGAATCTGTAGAACTATAATAAGCTGCATTTTCATCATCTCCGGTATTTGAAATATAAATAATTCTCGAGTTACTGGATGGAGAAAATTCCGTCCATCCCATGACATTAGCATCGATTCTTGAAGGCTCATTAAAATTGAGTATCATTGAGCACTGTGTATTTAATAACAAATAGATTAGTAATAACATGATTACAATTATTCTCTTTTTCATACTTACCAATATGATTGAAAAAGATTTATAAATCAACTCCGAATAATATATGATAATAATAGTTAATATAAAGCAACATATATTCAACAATACGTTCATATAAATTAGATATTTAAAATCTAAGGAATTAATATTTGTTACATAATTAACAATAATTTAAATATAACATTTTTCCTGAAAACACAATAAACATTAAATATATCATTTCTTCAAATATATATTTTTGCTGTAATTTGGGCCTGCTGAAAAAGTCTCTCAAGCAGCCTATGCTGAGCCCACAGGGTAAAGGGAAGGTAAAAATCCTCTAATTTCTGCTGTTCCTTGGATTCGTCTTTATACATCAATAACCTCCCTGCAAGGGTTTTGGGCCAAAATGGCCGGAAGCAATGCAGTTACGGATAGTATATTGATCATTAAATCCTTTGTATATTTAAAGTTACGGATTTTTCAGTAAGCCATAATTAATATTAGTAAAACATCCTTCCCAATCCCATAAAAAAGCCTTTTATTATCCTATTATTAATTTCAATAATTCGCTAAACGTATTTCTTTCTATAAATAGCCCATTTTCAGATCTCGATATAAAAAAAATATGATTTTAAAAAACTCAAAATCCTCCAACTCTATTTCCCCTCTTAAATATAATACAAAAGGGCTCCCTAAAATTAAAAAAAAGCGGATATATTCCTTCATTGCGAATATAGTGATCTCAAAAGTCTGTACACATCATAAAGTTCAAATGATGTAGTATACTACTACAAAGGGAGCACAAATGAGAAAGAAATGGAGTGATGCCGCCGAGAGATAGTGTACAATAGTGTCTGTAAATTAGAAATAAAGGGGGCTTGAAAAAGTTAGCCAATCAGTCTTCGATTAGTTCGACGAAAAACAAAAGAAGGCATCATGACTAACGAGGATTACTATAGCGTTTTCGATCAAATGATTGAAGACCTCCAGGCAGAGAATAGAGAAGGATTAACAAAAGTCATAAGTTCAATAATGAATTTATCTATGCGGTTAGAGCAGGAGAAGGCAATTCAAGCCAGTCATTATGAACGGAACGATGATCGTATTGGGCATAGGAATGGGTACAAGAGCAGAAAGATCCGGACTCGAGTCGGCGAAATTCCCATCGAGATCCCACAGGTCCGTGGGATGGAATTCTATCCTGGCAGCATTGAAAAGGGGTGCCGCAGCGAAAGAGCCCTGAAAATGGCCATAGCTCAGATGTACATCCAAGGCGTATCAACTCGCAGAGTGACCAAAATAGTAGAACAGCTCTGCGGCTTCGAAGTTTCCCAATCGCAGGTTTCAGAAGCGGCAGCTCTCCTTGATGAAGAGATCACCAAATGGCGTAATCGTCCTCTGGGAGCTTTTCCTTATCTTGTCGTTGACGCCACTTATGAGAAGGCTCGAGTGAATAGAACTGTTGTTTCTGCAGCCGTTCTAATTGCCTATGGTGTTGATAATAATGGGATGAGACGAGTATTGGGTATTTCTACAGAACTCAGTGAGGCCGATGTACACTGGAGAGGTTTTCTTTCCGGTCTGGTAGATCGGGGGCTCCATGGCGTGAAGATGATAACTTCCGATGCTCATAGCGGCCTGAGATCAGCAATAGAATCGGTTTTTCCAACAGTTCCCTGGCAGCGGTGCCAGTTCCATCTGCAACAGAATGCGGGACATCATGTGCCAAAGAAAAGTATGGATAAAGAGGTCGCGGAGGATATAAGAACCATTTTTAACGCTCCCAATGGAGAGGAGGCTAACCGTTTTCTTTCTATGGCGGTGAAGAAGTATGAGAAAACTGCGCCAGAACTAAGCAGTTGGATGGATCAGAATGTTCCTGAAGCGCTCACGATCTTTAAAATGCCAAAGTCACATTGGAGAAGGTTAAGGACTTCAAATCTGGCAGAACGTCAGATGAGGGAAATTAAAAGAAGAACGAAGGTGGCTATGATATTTCCAAATAAGGAATCTGTCGATAGATTGGTTTCCGCTCTGTTAATGGAAATAGATGAACAATGGTTCACAGGTAAGCGGTATTTAAATATGGAGACTGATTAACTTTTTTGATTTTACAGACAAAGGGGTTGCTCTATCTGCCGAGAAAGCCCGGATTGCCCTGATGGCGTTCAAAGAAGAGAAAACCGTTGCAGAGATTTCACAGGAAACAGGAGCCCATCCTTCCATGATCAATAAATGGAAAAAGGAACTTCTTGAGAATGCTGATATTGTATTCAGTAAGGGGAAATCAGATAATGAGAAGGAACTGGAAAAAGAACAGGAAGAGCTCTATAAAACGATTGGGAAACTTCATGCTGGAAATGACTTTCTAAAAAAAAATTAAAAGAACAGGGCCGATATTGAGATCTATGGTTAATCCTAAACATAAAACTCTTTCTATTGAGGACCAATGCCGTCTTCTTGGTAAGAGTCGCGCCTGGTACTACTATAAACCATATAAAAGTCCCTCTAGAACCAGAAGAGATAATCTGGAAAAAAAGAAAATAAAGGACCTCTGGGAAGAACATATCTTTCTTGGCTATATACAGATATCTGATCTTCTTAATGAGAAAAATACAAAAACCTCTCCTAAAAGAGTTTACCGGTTAATGAGAGAATTAGGGATTAAGGCGGTTGTTCCTAAAAGAGGTCTGACAAAACCGAATAAGAAACATAAAAAAAACCCTTATTTGTTAAGGGGTCTTAAAGTAATCCATAAGAACCAGGTGTGGTCGACTGATATCACCTATGTTGGGCTCCCAGGTGGAACGGCTTATATCATTGCGATAATCGATCTCCATAGCCGAAAGATCCTTTCCAGGAATGTCAGTAACACAATGGATACAGCATTTGTTATGGAAGCCTTATTACGAGCCATGATGAAACATGGTGTCCCTGAAATCATCAATACAGATCAGGGGAGTCAGTTCACCAGCCAGGATTTCACTTCTTTCCTAGAACATGTAATGGTTAAAATCAGCATGGATGGAAAGGGCCGGGCGTTGGATAATATCTTTATTGAACGATTCTGGAAAACGTTGAAATACGAGGATATTTTTATCTATGGTTATGAGACTTTGAAGGATTTACGGAAAGGGGTGAAGAAGTACATTAAGTTCTATAATTCAGAACGACCTCATCAGAGTCTGGGAGGAAAATCTCCTGATAAGATTTATCATTCTGATCAGAGCTTAATTGCAGCATAAGGGTGTATTGACTGGAGGGTTCACAATATCTATAGTTGAAATCGAAACGCTAGCTCCCACTTCGAATTATCCAGATCAGAGAACTTAATTAATTTATGTTAGTAGGATATATGACCAGTGTGTAAAATTTATAATAATTTCTTTATAAAGATCGATTATTAACGTAAATTCATTTGACAGTAAATATAACTTTACCTATCATTTACTGGTAACTGATTTGAGTTTTCTGTTTTTTTACTATTAAAGCGCGAAACGTATTGTCTTTGGTGTATCAACCCCCTGGTGAGGCAGCAACTATGGAAATTAGGATTTTTATTAGGAATTATAATTTATACTGAAATACAGCTCTCGGTAAGAGAAAAGAACAGATTTATTATTCTAAAAACACAAGGAAATTTTAATAGAGATTCAGTAATCAAATTAGTTATAAATATTTATTAATCAGGATTATGGAATCCATGTTATTAGAATAGATATAAGAGGCACAACGGGCATGAGAAGAATTTGTGTGTTCGCACATTATGATCAAAATAATAGAATTGACGATTATGTATTATTATACTTGAAAAGAATTAAAGAGGTAGTTACTCGCATAATTTTTGTATCTGATAATAATTTATATACAGATGAAGTAAGTAAGATTTATGATGTAGTATCGCAAAGTGATATTCTTGTACAAAAACATGGAGAATATGATTTTGGTAGTTACAAGAGAGGTATAAATCATATTGGTTTCAATCTACTTTTTTCTCTATATGATCAATTATTATTATGTAATGATAGTTGTTATGGGCCTTTTTTTCCTTTGAATCCTATTTTTCAAAAAATGTCAGATACAAAAAGTGATTTCTGGGGTTTAACCCAAAATGATCATCGAAAAAGAATGCCTCTGCATATTCAGAGTTATTTCTTGGTTTTTAATAAATGTATCTTTCTTAATAAAAGTTTTAAAGCCTTTTGGGATGAAGTTGGTATATATAAAGAGAAAGATGATATAGTTTTAAACTATGAAGTTAAATTAACCACTATTTTGGTTAATGAAGGTTTTCAATTTAAAACTTATTTTGAAAATAAACATTACGATCTAACACTTCGTGATTATAGCATCATTATTCCTAATGGTTTTCCTTTTTTAAAGAAACAATTAATAAATGGAAATCGTTATCGTTTAGATATTTATTCTTGGGACAAAGTCATTAGAAATGTGACGGATTATCCAATTCGACTTATATTTAAACACTTGTTGAAAAATCGAAAGAAATCAGATTATTTTAGAATTTTAATTGAATGTATAAAATACAAAGGAATTTTTAGTATATATTCTGTACAGGCATTTATTCAATATTTGTCTAATTTATTACACCTTAAAGTTATTTTTTTCTGATATAAAATCCTAAGAAATATTAAATTACTATTTTGCAGAAGTAATAAGATTGGGGATAGTGGTGAGAAATGAAAAAGTTGATATTCTTAGATTAATCGGAATATTCATGATAATTTTAGCACATTCAGGAACTCCTGAAATAATATTTCAGGTAAGAAACTTTGATGTTCCCTTAATGGTTTTAATAAGCGGGATTTCCTTTTCCATTACCAGTAAAAGAAATTATTCTTATGGTACTTATATATTAAAACGAATAAAGAGGCTTGTTTTTCCTACATGGACTTTTCTTGCTTTTTATTTTTTATATTTATCTCAAACTAGTGAAGGTTTACCAGAATTGGAAGATATTATCCATTCATTTACTCTTCAAGGGGGAATCGGTTATGTTTGGATAATAAGAGTCTTTTTATTAGTTTCCATTAGCTTTCCTTTTCTAAAATATCTAAATGACAAAATAGATAAAGATTTTTATTTCCTTATTATTCTCATATCTCTATTATATTCTTTTGAAATAATTAGGCTTTTAACCGTTAATAATAATTCAACCACACACATACTATCAGATATCTTTCTTTATATAATTCCGTATTCTATAATTGGATTTCTTGGAATACGTATAATCTCACTATCCTCCGTAACTACTTTGAAATATGGTTTTGTTTTATTAATCATTTTTTTAACAATGGCTATTTATTATTATCACCAAAACAATGATTTTATTCAAACTCAAGTATATAAGTACCCTCCCGGGATTTATTATACATCTTATGCTCTTTTTGTTTCTTTATTTCTATGGTTTTTTGTAAATATCTTTGGAGATAGATTCTATAATAATAGGATAATAAAAAAATTATTATTCTTATCTAAAAATACAATGTGGATATACCTTTGGCATATACCATTTGTATCAATAATACAGACTAACTTTATCGTTAAATCTTTTTCTCTCTTTTTTATTGCTTCTTTTTTGATGTGCTTACAATATTATATAATTAAGAAGATTTGTGAGAAGGATTTTTTATCAGATAAAACTAAGAAGAACCTTAGAGTAATATTTACTGGTTGAACTATGATATTATATATTTAAAAATAAATAGCCCGATAAACAGGACTAAACTGACTTATGCTACCTCCTTATTTATACTAGCATTCTATGCTGAGCCCACAGGGTAAACCAGTACTTTAAATATTTAAGTTGGAATTCCCGATTCATGATAATATGAAAAGGGAGAAAATCAATGAAGAGAAAATTCGATGAAGAGTTCAAAGCGAAAGTAGCACTGGAAGCGTTAAAGGAAGAAAAAACTCTTCAGGAACTGGCTGAGGAATATGAAGTACATCCGAACCAGATCAGTATGTGGAAAAAACGATAAAGCAACCCTTTTGTCTGTAAAATTAGAAAAAGTTAATCAGTCTCCATATTCAAATATCTTTTACCTGTAAACCACTGCTCATCTATTTCCATTAACAGAGCCGCGATCAGACGATCAACGGACTTCCTATTTGGAAATATCATGGCTACCCTTGTTCGCCTCTTTATTTCTTTCATCTGCCGCTCTGCCAAATTTGAAGTTCTTAGCCGTCGCCAATGAGCCTTTGGCATTGAGAAGACGGTAAGGGACTCGGGGATATTCTCATCCATCCAGCTACTCAGATCGGGCGCCGTTTCCTCATATTTTTTAACAGCCATTGAAAGAAAGCGTTTCGCTTCTTCTCCATTGGGTGCGTTAAAAATAGTTCTGATGTCTTCTGCTACCTCCTTCTCGGATAGCGTACAATCAAGTTCGCAATTTTAATTATTGAAAGAAGCCATCGAATTCTCCAGAATGGTAATGCACAACTAAAACCATGGAGGAAGAAAACGATGGCTAAGGAAAATGATAATGGTAATCTGGAAAAAATGCTACTCCAATTCATTTCGGAACCGGATCCCATTTTCAGCTTATTGAAATGGCTACTGGAAAAGCTTATGGAAATAGAAGCGGCGAATAAAGTAGGAGCTCAAAAGGGGTCTCATTCTACGGGAAGATCCACCCATTTTTCTGGATATCGACCACGCCGATTTGATACTCGTCTTGGAACACTGTATCTCCTTGTCCCCAAGCTCAGAAAAGGCGGATATATTCCCTTCTTTGTAACAGAAAAGAAGAGATCCGAGCAAGCTCTGATTCAGGTTGTCCAGGAAGCATTTATCAACGGTGTTTCAACCAGAAAGATTGAGAAATTGGCTATGAGTCTGGGCATTGAAAATATTTCAGCCAGCCAGGTCTCTGAAATCAATAAGGGACTTGATGAACAGGTAGATGAATTCCGCTATCGATCTCTTGATTCAGAATATCCTGTCATCTGGGTTGATGCCCTCTATGAAAAGATCCGGTATAACGGAAGAGTGAGAAATATGGCTGTGATGGTTGTATCTGGTGTTAATTCACAAGGATTCAAAGAAATCCTTGCTGTTGAACCAATGCAGGAAGAATCAGAAAGCACTTATACCGAACTGTTCAGGTCTCTTAAAGCAAGAGGATTTAAAAATGCCTGGCTCTGTGTCTCTGATGCCCATCTGGGACTTCAAGCCGCCATAAGAAAGGAACTCATCGGTTGCTCCTGGCAACGCTGTAAAATCCATTTTATGAGGAACATCCTGTCCCATCTTCCTGCCAGGGATAAAGAAGCTGTTGCCGGCAGAATTAAGCAGATTTGGAATCAACCGAACTCCCAATCGGCCCGTGAATATGCATACCGAATTATAGAGGAATTTGAAGAACAATTTCCGAAGTCCATGACTTGTCTTGAAGACGGATTAGAAGACTCTCTTCAGTATTATGAATTCTCAGAAATAGACAGCCGGAAAACTGCTTCTACCAATCAACTGGAACGATTGAATCGGGAAATCCGTAGACGATCTCGTGTTGTGGGAATCTTTCCCAGTATTGACTCCTACCTTAGACTAGTCTGTTGTTACCTGATTGAATACTCAGAAGACTGGGCTTCGGGAAAACGGTATATCAGTGAGAAATCGATTGATGAACAAAGAATTAAATTAGGTCAGGCTGCCTAATGGGGAATTTTGATGGCTTCTTGAAAGGAAAGTTGCGAACATGGCTGGACACTATCTCCTTCTCCATGCTCTTCTTGGGAACGTGATGAGAAGCATTCTGCTGGAGATGAAACTGACAGCGATGCCAGGGAACCGTAGGAAAAACAGCCTCTATTGCAGATTTTAGACCACTATGGGCATCTGAAGTTATCATTCTGACTCCATGTAAACCTCGGTCAACCAATCCAGCGAGGAACTTTCTCCAATGAACATCAGCCTCGCTGAGTTCTGTTGAAATCCCAAGAACCCTTCTCATTCCCTTATTATCAACTCCATAAGCAATTAGAACGGCTGCCGAAACGACAGCTCTATCCACACGAGCTTTTTCATAGGTCGCATCCACAATGAGATAGCGAAAAGCTCCCAGAGGGCGATTCCGCCACTTAGAAATCTCTTCATCCAGCAGTGCGGTTGCTTCAGAAACCTGGGATTGGGAAACTTCGAAGCCGCAGAGCTGTTCTACAATTTTGGTTACTCTGCGAGTTGATACCCCCTGGATATACATCTGAGCTATTGCCATTTTCAACGCCCTTTCGCTGCGGCACCCTTTTTCAATGCTGCCAGGATAGAATTCCATCCCACGGACCTGCGGAATCTCGATAGGGATCTCACCTACACGAGTTCGAATCTTCCTGCTTTTGTACCCGTTTCTATGGCCAATGCGATCGTCATTCCGTTCATAATGACTGGCTTGGATTGCCTTCTCTTGCTCTAACCGCATGTTGAATCACACATTATCCTGACCAAAACTTCCAGATTATTCTGGAATCCAAATTATTTTAACAGCTTCCCCGAAAGGGAAGCCATAAATCTTAGAACGGCAAACTTAACTGTCCGTCAAAATCCGCATCAGGATCAAGAGAAAGTTCATCCCACTCCTTCTCAAGTATCTCCTCAATTACCGGTACAGAGACCTTTCCATAATAGAGAGCTCTCTCACAGGCTGCCTCCATTCTCACCGGCGAGACCTTAAACGTCAGATCCAAAAACCGACTGACCTCTTCATATTTCTCATGGCACCACCTACCCCACAACATATAGGCTACCTGCCTGGTTTTCTCCATGAAAAGATAAGTTTCAGGAGGAGTAAAGCGAAAAAAAGTTTTCCCATTATCCATACGGCTTCCTCCTGTTAGATGATTTCGGTCTGAGCGATGCGAACATGTTCCGCGGAAACGAGCTGACTTTTTTCTTTCGCCGCCGCCATCATAGCTCCCCTGGCGATGGTGTTAGCCCGTCTTAGAAGTCCTCCCGATGTTTGATGGATAGCAAGAATGGCTTCATCTGCGAATAGGGGCTTCTCCATCCCGGCCAGATGAAGATGATGTTCCAGGTATCCTTTCATATGCTTCAGATTCAGACTGTCCAAATGGGAGCGCCCCACGATACGCGATGCCAGGGGTTTGGCGGAAATAGCCATGAGTTTGTCTATGAGCCCGTCCTGCCCGCAGAGAATTATGGGCATAATCGGGTTTGAATCAAAATCAAACTGACAGAGAGTATGAAGCTGGTTGAAGACCTTGGACTTAAGAAGATGGGCTTCATCTATAACGAGAATGGGGACTTTTTTCTTTGAAGCAATGTCTTTTATGATATCCCGGACATTTTTCATCGCGATAGCCAGCTGAAATGAACGGTACTCCTCCCCAAACTCCATAAGAAACTGCCGTAAAAGCTCCATCATACTGCCCGATGTAGCGACCAGCGAGATAATCTTGTACTTCCCCGGGTGGAACTTACTACACGCCAATCTCAGAGATGTGGATTTCCCGGATCCTACTTCCCCAGTGATGAGAGAGATAGCTCCCAGCTTTACGGCGTATTCAAATCTGTCCAAAAGGGGCGGTAGTCCAGGCAGCATATAGAGATCATCCAATTTGATTTTCTGAGAATAGGGCTCCTGTGTTAATCCGTAAAAATGCTTTATATCAATCATCGTTTTCTTCCTCCGAGAATAGTTGTCCGCCGCTATAGGGATTGGAATTCAGATCAGCTTGAATCTCTGAACGTTTGACCTGGCTATTGATATGCACGTCCATAGGTTTAAGAAATCCTCTGGATTTATCGGCAATAAAGATTTCTACCCGGCTCATATCCGATTCATCGTAAGAGAGGTAGACCTTCTGCCCTGCCAGACCGATGGGTGCCTGGTATAGTTTTCCCTCGATACTGACCGATCTGTCATTGGTTACCGTTCTGAGCAGTCTCTTACGAAAATAATCATTCAGATTCTCCGGAGCCGATCGAAGAAGGGTTAGTGATTTCAAATAACGGTCCAGAGGTTTCTCCCGGATTGAAGAGTGTTTCCTAATATGATAATTCTCATCAATGAAAGCAGCGAGATGCCCGTTCAATTCCTCCAATGTCAGTTCTTCCGGAAGGGCTTGAAGAACCTCCATCCTGACCGTCCTGTTAAATCTTTCGATTTTCCCTTTCCCTTGAGGGCGGTAGGGCTTCGCATACGTCAGAACAATCCCCAGAGAAGCGCAACCGTATTGAAGCTTATGGGATTTGAAATAAGCGCCGTTGTCCGTGTAGAGTTTACGGGGAAGGCCACGCTTAACCAGGGCTTTCTTCATACAGTCGATAAAATTGTCCACATTCTCCCGTAGATAGAACTGGGCATGGGGAATAAGACGGGAATGATCGTCGATGATGGCGAACATATAGGATTTTCTACGGCGGCCCTCATGAATGACATAAGGACCGTGCATACAGTCCGATTGCCAGAGGTCATTGGGAAACTCCACTTCGAACTTCAACATATCTTCCTTCTGCTTCCTCTCCTTACCCAGTCCATGTTTTTTCAGAATTCTATAGATGGATTGGGAGGAGGCGTTGAAGTCGGGAGGAAGTACATTTCTTTGCCGGGCCAGCCTCATCAAGACGGGAACGGATGCCTTCATAAAATCCTTTCTCAGATTAATGAAGGCCAGTTCTGTTTCCCTGTCCATAATGCGGCATCCGCCCTGGTCCCCCCGGCTTTTGGGATGCAGACTCTCTATTTGCCGACCGCTGGATTCATACTTTCTGAGCCAACTGAGGATAGTCGCGCGGCTGATATAGGTACGGGTGGAAAAAGGGATATTCCACTCCCTAGCCGTCAATTTATCAAGGACATCCCTTTGCATACCCCAATCTTCTCTGCTCAGATCCAGTAAAGGATAGATCACAGAAAACCGGAAGGCGGCTACTTTTTCTCGTTCTTCTTTGGTCATAAAACCTCCTAAAACGTTTTATTTCCATTTAAGGCGGTATTTTATTAGTTGTCACTGCAAAGCTAAGGTAGGTCATGCAGAGAGCTACCGATTTCACATCATGATTTATCGAATGTGAGGGGAAGCAGAACCGATTCTGAACGCTGTCTGAAAGGAAAAGGGAGAGATCAAAATTCAGTCCCTGAATAGCAGCTTGTTTCATCAGTCCCCGATACCAGTATTGCTGCCTTTGACGGCTGAAGGATGTGAACCAGGTATGGGATTCTAACTTATGAGAAAGGCTTCGATAAATTTCTGTAGCGGTTGATTGAAACCTGGGGAAATATGCAACAGGCCTGGCCGTATGTACCGCTCCGCACTCGGGACAGCGGAATCTTTTGAGGTAGAGTCCTTCCGGAAATTCGTCGAAATAACGCAGTACATAACCATGCCCCCAGATCCTGAAACTTTGGCAGGAAGGACATCTTCTTGGTTTCCTCCAGACATAATTCTTATGTTTCTCTTTAAGGACAGCCAAATCCGTCCGAAAATAAATTATGATTTATGGGTTGGGATAGCCGTTCTTGCAGGAACAATAGGCTATCCCTTTTTTATCGATAATTTATTTTGTGAAAATGAAGTATAAAAATATTTTATTGTGGAATATTGATAGAATAATCTGATAGATTAATGTTGGATTCTACACCGCATAGATAAATTCATTATTGAACTTATGACCTTTGTTAATCCTTCTCGATTATCTGCCTGGAGCTCTTCAATCATTTGATCGAAAACGGTATAGTAATCCTCGTTAGTCATGATGCCTTCTTTTGTTTTTGGTCGAACTAATCGAAGACTGATTGGCTAACTTTTTCAAGCCCCCTTTATTTCTAATTTACAGACACTATTGTACACTATCGAAAAAACAGCTTATGGAAAATGCCAGTTCCCTCTTTGTCCGAAAGAATAAAAAAGACAAAGAACTGGAAGAAATGAAGAAAAAAGAGCAGGAACTTTTCAAGCAGCTGGGTGAAGCTAATTATGTGAACGAATTTCTAAAAAAAAAGTACAAACAACTATACGGGAAGGATTACAAATGATAGAGCCGGATCATAGGAAATTGTCTGTCCGGAAGCAATGTAAAATTCTCAATGTCAGCAGGACGGCTTATTACTATGATCCCAAACCGGAAGATCGGAAAGATATAGAAGAGAAGATTCGCCTTAAAGAACTTTTCATTCAGATCCCATTCTATGGTTATCGAAAAATGGCTGAGGAATTGAATTCAGAAGGCTATAATACAAGCAGAAAGCGAGTTCGCCGTCTTATGAGAGAATTAGGCTTACGGGCTATTTCTCCCAGAAAATTTACCTCTATCCCCAATAAGCAGAATCCCATCTATCCTTATCTTTTAAAGGGAAAAAGAATCCGCTATCCCAATCAGGTTTGGGCCACTGATATCACCTATCTTAAAATGGATAAGGGATTTGCCTACCTTGTAGCCATAATGGACGTCTGGAGCCGTAAGGTATTAACCTGGAAGATCTCTACTACTTTGGATTCTGAGTTCTGTATCGCCGCCGTAAAGGAAGCTATGGATAAATATGGAACGCCGGCGATCTTTAATACGGATCAGGGGTGTCAATTTAGATAGTGTACAATAGTGTCTGTAAATTAGAAATAAAGGGGGCTTGAAAAAGTTAGCCAATCAGTCTTCGATTAGTTCGACGAAAAACAAAAGAAGGCATCATGACTAACGAGGATTACTATAGCGTTTTCGATCAAATGATTGAAGACCTCCAGGCAGAGAATAGAGAAGGATTAACAAAAGTCATAAGTTCAATAATGAATTTATCTATGCGGTTAGAGCAGGAGAAGGCAATTCAAGCCAGTCATTATGAACGGAACGATGATCGTATTGGGCATAGGAATGGGTACAAGAGCAGAAAGATCCGGACTCGAGTCGGCGAAATTCCCATCGAGATCCCACAGGTCCGTGGGATGGAATTCTATCCTGGCAGCATTGAAAAGGGGTGCCGCAGCGAAAGAGCCCTGAAAATGGCCATAGCTCAGATGTACATCCAAGGCGTATCAACTCGCAGAGTGACCAAAATAGTAGAACAGCTCTGCGGCTTCGAAGTTTCCCAATCGCAGGTTTCAGAAGCGGCAGCTCTCCTTGATGAAGAGATCACCAAATGGCGTAATCGTCCTCTGGGAGCTTTTCCTTATCTTGTCGTTGACGCCACTTATGAGAAGGCTCGAGTGAATAGAACTGTTGTTTCTGCAGCCGTTCTAATTGCCTATGGTGTTGATAATAATGGGATGAGACGAGTATTGGGTATTTCTACAGAACTCAGTGAGGCCGATGTACACTGGAGAGGTTTTCTTTCCGGTCTGGTAGATCGGGGGCTCCATGGCGTGAAGATGATAACTTCCGATGCTCATAGCGGCCTGAGATCAGCAATAGAATCGGTTTTTCCAACAGTTCCCTGGCAGCGGTGCCAGTTCCATCTGCAACAGAATGCGGGACATCATGTGCCAAAGAAAAGTATGGATAAAGAGGTCGCGGAGGATATAAGAACCATTTTTAACGCTCCCAATGGAGAGGAGGCTAACCGTTTTCTTTCTATGGCGGTGAAGAAGTATGGATAGCGTACAATCAAGTTCGCAATTTTAATTATTGAAAGAAGCCATCGAATTCTCCAGAATGGTAATGCACAACTAAAACCATGGAGGAAGAAAACGATGGCTAAGGAAAATGATAATGGTAATCTGGAAAAAATGCTACTCCAATTCATTTCGGAACCGGATCCCATTTTCAGCTTATTGAAATGGCTACTGGAAAAGCTTATGGAAATAGAAGCGGCGAATAAAGTAGGAGCTCAAAAGGGGTCTCATTCTACGGGAAGATCCACCCATTTTTCTGGATATCGACCACGCCGATTTGATACTCGTCTTGGAACACTGTATCTCCTTGTCCCCAAGCTCAGAAAAGGCGGATATATTCCCTTCTTTGTAACAGAAAAGAAGAGATCCGAGCAAGCTCTGATTCAGGTTGTCCAGGAAGCATTTATCAACGGTGTTTCAACCAGAAAGATTGAGAAATTGGCTATGAGTCTGGGCATTGAAAATATTTCAGCCAGCCAGGTCTCTGAAATCAATAAGGGACTTGATGAACAGGTAGATGAATTCCGCTATCGATCTCTTGATTCAGAATATCCTGTCATCTGGGTTGATGCCCTCTATGAAAAGATCCGGTATAACGGAAGAGTGAGAAATATGGCTGTGATGGTTGTATCTGGTGTTAATTCACAAGGATTCAAAGAAATCCTTGCTGTTGAACCAATGCAGGAAGAATCAGAAAGCACTTATACCGAACTGTTCAGGTCTCTTAAAGCAAGAGGATTTAAAAATGCCTGGCTCTGTGTCTCTGATGCCCATCTGGGACTTCAAGCCGCCATAAGAAAGGAACTCATCGGTTGCTCCTGGCAACGCTGTAAAATCCATTTTATGAGGAACATCCTGTCCCATCTTCCTGCCAGGGATAAAGAAGCTGTTGCCGGCAGAATTAAGCAGATTTGGAATCAACCGAACTCCCAATCGGCCCGTGAATATGCATACCGAATTATAGAGGAATTTGAAGAACAATTTCCGAAGTCCATGACTTGTCTTGAAGACGGATTAGAAGACTCTCTTCAGTATTATGAATTCTCAGAAATAGACAGCCGGAAAACTGCTTCTACCAATCAACTGGAACGATTGAATCGGGAAATCCGTAGACGATCTCGTGTTGTGGGAATCTTTCCCAGTATTGACTCCTACCTTAGACTAGTCTGTTGTTACCTGATTGAATACTCAGAAGACTGGGCTTCGGGAAAACGGTATATCAGTGAGAAATCGATTGATGAACAAAGAATTAAATTAGGTCAGGCTGCCTAATGGGGAATTTTGATGGCTTCTTGAAAGGAAAGTTGCGAACATGGCTGGACACTATCGGTTTCCGCTCTGTTAATGGAAATAGATGAACAATGGTTCACAGGTAAGCGGTATTTAAATATGGAGACTGATTAACTTTTTTGATTTTACAGACAAAGGGGTTGCTCTATCTCAATTTACTTCATATGCTTTTTTGAAACCGCTCCAGGAAGCGGGAGTCAGAATCAGTATGGATGGTCAGGGAAGCTGGCGTGACAACATCTATGTGGAACGTCTTTGGCGTAGTTTAAAATACGAGGATATCTATCTCCGATCCTATGAGAATGTCCGGGAGTTGAAGAAAGGGATACAGAAATACTTTCGCTTCTACAACGGGAAAAGATTTCATCAGGGGCTTGGTTATTTAACTCCTGATGATGTTTATGAGTCCTTATAGATTGGGAAGGATCAGGCAGCTTGATATCGGAGGATTCCACTTATTAATTTTGAAAAAGTGGTTTGACACGAGGGCTCATCATAATTCAAAAAAGTGGGATAGGATTATTTCATCCTGGGAAAGAAGCGTTTTAAGTCAAAAGGGATTTTGCAATCAAAATAATCTGCCCTTATCCACTTTTCATTATTGGAGGCGAAAGCTTGATAAAGAAGCCTATAGAAAACATCTTCTATGATTGTAAAATGGTTTCAGCAAACCGTTTAATGTCTTTCTTTGCGTTGAGAGCCCAACTATCAGCACGCGAAATAAAATTCATAAAACATTCTACATTAATTTTAAAACTTTCATTATCATTTTTCTCAGTTTCCTCGCATACGAACATTGCAGAAGGGATCCCTAAATTTAAACAAGAATCGGTTATATTTCTTGCAACTCGACAAGGAGGCTGAAGTACTATCATCAAACTATCATTATTAAGAGTATACATTGCCGGACGTAAATGACTACCTTCTACTCCGATGACTATTGATGCTCCTATCAGTTGATAAATGAGGTTCCCTGTTACAACAGAATTAATATCCACACAAGAAAAACCTTCTTTAGATAATTGATGAATCAAATCTTCTTCATTTTGGAGAGTTCTTCGTTGTCCATCGTTACCACGTTTTATATATATTTTGTTTTTTTTAACATTATTTTTTTGATATAATAATTTTCGAATTTCATTATGTTCCTTTATACATGCAATACTTGTATTTTGACCATCACACATAATCAAATGATTACATAAAAAAGATTCTGATTCATCAATATGTGGTAGATCAACTAGATTTCTCCAACTATCCTCATCCCTATACTTTTCCCTTGGTAAATATCCAATGAATGGCCCTCGATTTCTTAGAAGTAGCTGCAAAGGATATTCTTGAGAAAGCCAATGTCCCCAATACCTAGATGAATAATATGTGTTAGCCATAATGGCAAGATTATATTTTTTTATTTTACCAGGAATAGAAAGAGGAAGTTTATCTTTCCAATTAAAACTATAACTAATTTTTCCAGTAAACATCCACGATTTATTAATAAATACATTTCGAAAATGAAGGACTTTACACTCAGGAAAAACACGGAGTTCCTCACGAAATGATTCTAAAATTGAGTTAAAAGAACGATCACCCCACTCATCACTAACATTATCTGGAATATTTCTTAAATTCTCTTCTTCCATATATGGATGAAGAGCGGGAATAGAAACTGAGCTTGAGATTACTTCAACCTTGTCAGCATTATATTCAAGTTTAGATTTATTTTTATTTGAAACAACCTTACCAAACACAAAAATACTATAGTATTTCACCATGGTAATAATACTCGATATTTTCATTATGCACTCCATATAACAAATATCAATTAGCTTACACGAGTTGTTCAATCATTTTTTATAATTCTAGCAGGCATACCAATAGCCGTACAATTACAAGGGATATCAGAAAGAACAACCGCATTGGCTCCAATTTTCACATTATTCCCGATGTTAAGGAAATCCTGATCGCACGCTTTATCTGTTACATCTCGATCTATATGTTTACTAATAATTTTTGCACCAGCTCCTATATCAACATGAGAACCAATTCTTACACACCCACCTACAGTTACCTGTTGCAATATTAAACAGTTTGTACCAATTTCGGCTAAAGAATATATAACTATTCCATTGGGATGAGGAATGAGTAACCCCCCCCCGATCTTACACTGAAGAGGAATATCTGCTCCAGATACAACAGACCAAAATCGATACCTTAAAACACATATTTTTTTAATGAAAAAAAACAAAGGATTTTTACTATTGAGTTTCTGATAATCACGAATTGATTTCAGTAATCTTTGCCCGGGATCCCAAAATCGCTTCGGTTTTTCGCGATCCCAATCAGGTTTCTCATCCATTACCATTTATACAACTCCAATATATAAGCCATAAGTGACCAAGTTTTAATTACAAATTAATCCATAGCGAGAGTATCGATAGATTCATATCGTTTTCATACATTCTTGATTTTTTTGAAAATCAGAGAGATACCCCATATGTTTTCCCCCACCAAAGAAGGACGTAAATAGACCAGACACGGGACCAATATAAACCGGGCATATCATTCTGAAAGGCAAGCCATATATTATAAATTTGTTTCTGATCCAGTCCCATAGAAGCGCATAATGCTTTATCCTGAAATAATGAATCTATCTCCCCTCTAAGGTTTTTATGGCACCAGTTACCAATAGGAAATTCGAAACCTTTCTTCTGTCTGTTAAAGAAGTTTTCTTCCACTCCTTCCAAGGCAATCTTCTTCAAAAGCCGTTTTCTGCGGATAGGAAGGTAACGAGCCATTGGCTCATATCTCGCCATAATTTCGATAAGTTCATGGTCAATCAGTGGTACCCTTACTTCCAGAGCAGAAGCCATACTTGTCATATCCGTATCGATAATCAATCGCTCGCCCACAAAATTCAATAGCTCCAACTGACTTATTCCATGTAATGTATGTCTGGTTGAGACAAGCTCATCCATCAACTTATAGTATGAAGAACTCCAACCGAATTTAACACTAGAAACTCTGTTTTCCGGTAATAATAACTTATCAATAAAATCCTGCCGGAATAGGCCATAAGTTATTTGGTACAATTTCAGGAGATCACCCTGCGCAGCGAGAATATCCCCGACTTTGGCCCAACGGGCTTGATGGGGAATATAAACAGGTCTCCCATACTTGATTTGTCCAAGAATTTTCCCTAGAGGTTTTACAAAAGACTGGGGACAGTATCGAAATAACTGACTAGCCTTTTTAATCATGGGAATAGTTTTAAAACTTTCATATCCGCCGAAGAGTTCATCCCCCCCCATCCCGGAAAGAGCCACGGTTATCCCCGCATCCTTGATGGCCTTGCTTAGATAATAGGTGTTAAGACCATCAAAAGTAGGAGTATCCAGACTATGCAGAGCATCGGGCAGTCCCCCAATAAAATCACTCTCCGATAATAAGATTTCATGATGCTCGGTATTATAGATCTGTGATATTCTCCGAGCATAATAGGATTCGTCAAATCCGTCTTCTGAAAATGAGATATTAAAAGTCTTTAATTTATTGGAAAATTGTGACGCGATGGCGACAATTGCACTGGAGTCAACACCTCCAGATAGAAAAACCCCTAGTGGCACATCGCTGATCATTCTGAGGCGCACCGAATCAATTAATGTTTCTTTCAATAGATTCAGATCTTTGAGAGTATCAGTCCTCTTGGTGGGAAGCTCAGGTATTTGCCAGTATCTCTGTTCCTTAATCTGAAAGTTATCTAAAGAAATAACTAGATATGAAGATGAATTCAGCTTCTTGATATCTTTGATAATTGTATCTGTTCCGGCGACATACCCATTCCACAGATAAGTTTCAAGACTGACAGGATTCAATTTCCTCTCTATCATTGAGGATTCCAGAAGGGCTCTAATTTCTGAAGCAAATAGAAAAACAGGTTTTCCTCTATAGTTCTGTATAGAATAATAAAGCGGCTTAATCCCCATTCTGTCCCGGACGACCAAAACAATATTCTTCCTGGAATCATATAGAGAAAAAGCGAACATCCCCCTTAAATACTGTAAACACTCTACTCCCCACTCAATATAGGATTTTAACAGAACCTCTGTGTCAGATTTGGTTCTAAAAAGATGACCTGCTTTCTCAAGCTGACTTTTCAGTTCCAGATAGTTATATATTTCCCCGTTGAAAACAAGTGAAAGCCCTCTGTCCTTATCAAGAAAAGGTTGATTACCATCATTAGACAAATCTATAATGGATAATCTTCTATGAGCTAATACAACTCCGCCAGGTGTATCCAGACGATCGGAATATATTCCCTCGGCATTAGGCCCGCGGTGAACAAGAGAATTATTAATTTTTTTCACCGCATTCAGAATCGTTGTATCAACGGATCCAATAGCGCCTGCTATTCCACACATATTCTGCTATGTTTATCCTTATACTATGGCTATGGGAGAATATTCTCAATAAGATCTAAAAGTTTACGGGATTCAATTAAAGGGTTATGCTGTTCTTTGACACGAGCGTAACCAACATCTCCCATTTTTCTTAGCTCATCATGGGATTTTCCTAAGATTTCTTTTATACCCTTTTTTATATATTCGACAGAACCGGCGGGAATAAGGATTCCACAAGCGGAATCTACTAACTCCGGTATCCCTGCGACATAGGTACTGACGACAGGACGATGCAGTGCCAGTGCTTCCATGATAACAACAGGCAGTCCTTCGGCAAAACTCGGAAGAACAAGAGCCCGGCTGGACTGCAACTCATCCTTAACCTGCTCACTGCTTAACCATCCCGTAATTTTAACATTATCCCTTAATCCCATGGAATCTATATAAGACTCTATAATATCCCTTAAATCTCCATCACCAGCCAGAATCAATCGGACATCTACCCCTTCTTCTTTTAGCTGCTTTACCGCTTCCATTATAAGAACCTGTCCTTTCTGGGGAGCCAGACGGCCGACACATACTAATTTATTATCTTCGAAGGGCAGATCTTCCTGCTGAAGATAGGTCCCTTCCACGGCACAATGAATAATATGAATCTTGTTCCATTGATCCGGGTGACACCAGCGCATCAATTGACTTCGACCATAGGAACTGATGGCACATACAAAACGGGAATTATTGATTTTCTCTTCCATAGACAGATAACGGGGACTGTCGAATTCCTCCGGTCCATGTACGGTAAAGCTGTATCCGGGACCACCAAGCAACTTGCCCAGCATAACCACGGTCGTCGTATTCGTACCAAAATGAGCATGTACATGGTCAATACCTTTATTGTTACAGATCTCTTTAAAAACGCAGGCTTCAACGAAATAAAGGATATGTTTTATAACTCCCCGTTCATTCAACCTTCCCAATTTAAGGGAGTGGGCAAAGACTCTGATGAAACGAAAGGGATTAGTAAAAAAAACTTTGATGAAAGCCCAAAGAATTTTAACAATACTAAAGTCCAGAATACAGATAGTCTGCTCCTGCTCTCTTTTATCCTTTTCATCTACTATATCATCTATTTTTCTGATAGTGACGCGGGTAATATTAACACCGTGACTTTCCAATCCCAGAATTTCTCTTCGTATAAAGCTATGACTCACCTTAGGATACTGATTGATAAGATAAGCGATTTTCATTTACTCTGTCCTTGATTCCTTGTAGCTTGAAGTTATTATCCAACAATTTACCACATTCTTCATATAAAAAACATTTTTTACAGATACTTTTTTATTAGTTCACTTCGGTTCTTGAATACGATTGTATCACTATAAAGACTTCCCGATTGAGCAGCCTCCTGAACGAGTTTTATTCTTAATTCTCTATCCCTGGCAATATTAATAATGCAATCGGTTAATTCTTCAACATTATTCTTTTCAACAAATAATCCCCCGCCAAATTGGGAAACGAGGTCAACGGGATAGGGAGTCCGGTATCCGACAATAGGGCAACCGGAAATCAACGCCTCTATAAGACATCGGGGTGATTCCTGAGTTTTATGACAGAAGACAAAAAGATCACTCTCCTTCATCATATTCAGCAGTTCCTCTCGATTAGATACCATCCCGATAAACTTTATAGTATTATCCATTCCTTGCTTCCGGATTTTCTCTGTGATCTGATCTTTCAGATCTCCCACTCCGGCCCATCTGGCTTCAAAAGGAATTCCTGCGCTTATAAGATTTTTCATTACCTCAACCCAATCTTCAGGTCCTTTCATAGGAACAACCCGCCCGACATAAAGTATTTTCAAAGGCCTTCCCGAATTAATCCCATCAACTTTTTGCTCCACTTCCTCTTTCGTAATATGGTATTTGGATGAAAGATGAATATCATGAACACAAAAAGAAGTCTTAAGCAAAGAGGAATAGGTATTGTAACAGTCATTTCCATGAAAAAGGCCCAGTGAAGCCTTTTTAATAGCCTTGTTATTCAAGGCCTGTGAAACCTTGGCTAACAGAAAATAGTAAATTTTCTTTATCCCTTTTTTATTTTGCGCATCAAGAAGAATTATATCATGCTCCACCCTGTCCGTCCAAACGGAATATACCCTCTTCTTGCGGAATGCACGAAGACAGGCAAAACTCCCCCAATCTCCCCAGAATCCGCCTATGGCAAAACTAAGATATTGATGTGTACCGATAAGAGAATCTATTAATTTCACAGTTTTTCTATAATTACGCATAAAAGATAAAGGAGTATAAGAATAGGGAAGCGGGAAAACGTCTAATCTGCTTCGTCGTTCAATAAGTTCGACAGACTTATACCCCTCCTTACTATGCAGCCTAGGATTAAGAACTGCGGCTAAAGTAACTGATTCAAAGTTCTCCAGCCATAGTCGAAGACCGTTGCAAGCCTGCTCATCCAGCCAAATAGTCTTGTCCCATTCTTGTAAAAAAACAGGGAGGATTATTAATAAAGATTTCTCAATGGAACACATAAAAATATATCTCTCCTGTCTCTAAAAATAACTTACCCCTGGCATACCCAGATGTAAAGCCATACGTATTAACAGTACTAACACAATGGCCATAATGAGTAAAATGGTAATAATCAGGTCATCCAGTAAATGGGCAATATTCTCCCGTAAAAACCCCCAATTCATGACAATATAAGTTGGAATATCATTAAGGGATATGACTATGATAACTCCCAATAAGCCAAAGAAATGATAAACCAAAGGAGTCAGAATAATCATATAAAGAAACTTAACAAAATTTCCTATAGATTCATACTGTGGTTTCCCAAATACATACAGAGAATTACTATTAGACACATAGAGAACATAGGGCCACATCCCAATTGCCAGGATAGGAAGCATCCAGGCAGCGGCATAATATCTATCATCATAGAGCAGAGTGATTACATAATCTCCAAAACATGTCAGAAGAATGGTTGGAATTGCCGTTAAAAGGAGCAGAATTCGTCTTGGTTTTACAACCATCTTCCGGTATTCACCTCTAGGTAGATCACGGTAGCGACTAAATAGAGGGAATAAAACCATACTAGAGAGTCTTCCGACAATCTGCTTTATAAGTTCAGAGAACATAATGGCAATATTGAAAAATCCTAAAGCTTTAAAAGTCAATAACTTCCCTAATAAGATTTTATCTATTTGACTAGCCACAAATGTTAATGCAGTTGAAAGAAAAATCCATTTCCCAAAATGTAATATCTCACTAAAGTACTGTTTTTCGATTGTAAGTCTTGGTTTGATATCTCCTTTTAAAAGAAAATGACTGAAAAACAGTCGTAGAGATGAAGAAACCAATGAAATGATGACCAAAGACCATATGCTCCTATAGTAATAGGCAAAAAGTATACCAGCAAGAGCGCCAAAGATTTGAGCAGATAAATCGATACAAGATAAAGCACCTTGTTTTAATTCCTTCCTGTACAATAATAATTTGACAGAGTTAAACCCTTGAAGAGATGCTATAGCACCTATAAAGATGATAATCCCCTTTAATTGGGGCTCATGATAAAAATAAGCAACAGGAACTGAGATAATCAATGCAATCGCAGTTATTATTCCCCCCCTTACCACTTGTAGTGTCCAGACAGTATTAATAAACGGTTCCTTATCTGTCTCACCACTTTTTATAACCGAAGGGCCAAGACCGATATCTGAAAACAAATTAATTCCTTGAATAAATACATTGGCGATAGAGACTATCCCAAAATATTCGGGAACAAGTAAACGGGTTAAAATTAAGTTATTAGCAAGACGAATTACCTGTCCCAAACCATAACCGAACAAGGTAAAAAAAGAAGCTTCTAACGCCAGCCTTTTATGATTTTTACTTTCCACTAAATTTCCTTTTATTATTTATTCTATTAATTGATGATTTTACACCGCTAAAAGATTTCTCTTATTATTAACTAAATACTCACAATAACTAACTAATGCGCCCGAGCATAATGTATAAATAACATTCATCATCGCATTCACAAGGCAATCATAAGCGAAAAGTATGATAATCAAACATAGAACAATACTTTCAAGACAAAAATGATTTTTCTTCATATTTCTTATGATTGTAAGAGGACCAGCAAGAATAAGAGTAAACTGACTCAACAACCCAAGTAAACCTTGGGAAGCATATGAAATAATCCATAAAGAATCGACAACCACAGCTCGGTTTGTTAATGGGTTGACTCCATTTATCCCACGAGCCCATCGGCTCCAACCCCAAAATACTTGTCCTAAACCCATACTTTTTAATAAAACCTCTTCTGAATTCAGCCGGAACAATAGTGACTCGATTCGTTCTTCATCAAAAAAGCGTGACATCAAAATAGAAAGATCATTAACAGTAACTAAACTCTGAATTCTCAGAAGAAAATAAACGGGGACTATAATTATTAGTAATACAAAGAATTTCTCTGTAGTCTTTCTTTTATATATAAACCAAGAAAATAGTCCCAATATACCTAAAAAGAGAGCTCCCTTTGATTTGGACATTACTAGAGTTGTAAAACAGACAGCAAATACGATAAGAAGAGGTAAGTGAAACATTTTTCGAATGTTCTTATCTCTCCACATCCAAAAAGAAACAACAGCTCCGGCCATTAACCAAAAAGACACCATTAATCCATGGGTCATAAAAACAATGGGCCTATATCCGCCATATCTGAAATGCTGTATCCAGCTATGTTGAAAAAAACCATATATTTTAAGATTCAGCTGAGGACTCATCCTTAATTCATACTGGCATAGAGGAACATATATCAACACCCCAGCCAAGATGTAGCGAATTAGCAATTTCAAGTCCTCTTCTTTCCTGAAATATTTTCGTCCTGTAACGAAAGAGACTCCCCATGAAAAAAATAAGGCTAACCCGTTAACAAAACCTTCATAAGCTCCAAAGCCATTGATGACTGATGAGATAATGGGACTAATAAAACAATAAAGAATCAAAATTCTATCAAAGTTATTTTTTTTATATTTGACCCTCTTTTTCGATAATGCTTCCCCAATCAAAATTCCCAAAGCAATGGCGACTTCCTTGTTATAAGTAATAACAGGCAGATCTATTGAGAGTTTGGGCAAAAAACAGATGCCCCCGATATAGGAGAGAAGTACGGCAACTCTTGCATCTTTCTTCTGAAACCAGTAAATAGTGAGAGGCACCCAAAAGATCAGCATAAATTTTGCAAAAATCATCATATCTTTCTTATGCCTCTTCCTATACCCGGTTCATTTTATTACTTAATACTATCATAAAAACTGCGCCCCTGGCAGTCCCCAATGGAACATAAGACGTACAAGTATAAAAAGTCCAATAATAATAGCCAGAAATACAGTAGAGATCAAATCGTCGAACAAGAGGGATATTCTTTCCTTTAAATATCCCCAGTTCAAAACAATATATGGTGGCAGATCATTAAGAGCGATGGCGATAATAACACCTATCAGCCCGAAATACCGATAAGCAAAAGGAAGGAGAATCACCATATAGAGAAATTTAACAAGATTTCCATAAGCATGGTATTGGGCTTTTCCCAAAACATAAAGGGAATTGCTGTTGGAAATGTACAAGGCATAAGGCCACATACCCAAAGCCAAAACGGGGAGCATCCATGCGGCCGCTTTATATCTGTCGTCATAGAGAATAGTAATTAAAAAATCCCCGTAGCAGACCAGAAAAGCCGTAAGTATCCCAGTAAGAAGAAGAAGGATTCTCCGCGGTTTTTTGATCATTTCCCGGTAGTCCTTGCGTGACAGATGCTGGTATTTACTATAAAGAGGAAAAAGCACCATTCCGGAAAGCCTCTCTAAAACCTGTTTGATAAGTTCAGAAAACATAATGGCAATATTGAAGACCCCCAGGGTTTCAAAGGACAAAAGCTTTCCCAAAAGGATCTTGTCGGTTTGTCCAGCCACGAATGTCATGGAAGTGGCGAAAAAAATCCACTTTCCGAATTGCAATATTTCATTAATATATTTCTTTTCCAGAACGATACGAGGTTTTATATTTCCCTTAAGAATAAGATGACTACCCAAGAGTTCTAAAAGAGACCCGAAGAAAGCGGAAATAACAAGAGACCAGATCGTTCTAAAGTAATAAGCGATGGCGATTCCAATGACAGCAGTAATAATCTGAATAGCTAAATACATAAGAGACAGGATTCCCTGTTTTAACTCTTTATTATACAGAGCCAGATTCGTGGAATTAAACCCTTCCAGAAGGGAAAAGGAACCTATGAAAATAATCATGCCAATAAGCTTTGGCTCATTGTAAAATTTAGCTACCGGAACAGCTATTAGGATAGAAATAACAGTAAGGATCACACCTCTTATGATTTGAATCGTCCAGACAGTATTGATAAATTCCTCATCATCGGTTTTATCGCTCCTTATAATAGAAGGACCTAACCCTATATCGGAAAAGAGATTTATCCCAACGATAAATACATTGGCGATAGAAACTATTCCAAAATACTCCGGAACAAGCAACCGGGTAAGAATCAGATTATTTACCAGTCTGATGACTTGAGAAGAACCGAACCCGAATAGTGTAAAGAAAGATGCCTCCAAAGCAATTCGTTTATTAGACTTTTGTTTCATTTTTACCTAAGAAAAACCCTATCGGGCAACTTTCATCCTTCTTTGTTTTTGTTTTTCCACTCTCGAAAGGATATGAGAGCGCGGCTCACCGCCTCCTCCTGCCCGTAGATATCCGGCCAGACTCTCCACAGTGGTGTAACGGAACATCATGGCAACGGGAATTTCCTCTTTTGCCAATTTTCCCAGTTCCCGATGCATTTCCATAATCTGAAGAGAGGTTCCGCCCAAATCAAAAAAATTATCTCTGGGACCGATAGGTACATTCAGAATCCTCTCCCAAATTTGGGCAATTTGCTTTTCCATCTCTCCTTCAATCTTTTCTTTAACCAAGTTCTGACTCTTCATCATAGTCAAATCTCTGGGCAGTTTCTTTCTGTCAAGTTTTCCATTATCACTCAGTGGCAGCTCTTCCAGAGAAAAGATAAGGGAGGGAACCATATATTTAGGAGACGTCTTTAGAATATGGCTTTTTAAAACCTCAATATTTAGTTCTCCGTCTTCGGGCACAACATAAGCGATAAGCCGTTGATCAGTACCGAAATCACCGTCCACTATGACGGCCGACGTTTTTACCCCCGGATGGTTGTTCAGGGTCGATTCAATCTCTCCCAGTTCGATACGCTGTCCGTGCAGCTGAACCTGATTATCGCTTCTTCCGAAATAGAGAACATCTCCGTCCATCGTCCACTGTGCCAGATCACCGGAAAGATACATCTTACGGTTGCTATCAAGAAAGTGATCGACAAAAACCTTTTCCGTTAAATCTCCCCTCTTATAGTATCCCCTGGCCAACCCGGAACCGGCCAGATAAAGATCTCCCAGAACCCCTGGAGGAAGGGGACGCAAACTCTTATCCAAAACATAAACCTGAGTATCGGATACGGGTTTTCCGATAGGGACGACGGAACATTCCTTCTCACAATTCCAGTAAGTTATGAAAATGGTCGCCTCCGTTGGTCCGTAAAGGTTATGGAGTCTGGCTTGGGGAAACTTCCTGTAAAAATCATTTACGACCCCTGCCGGCAGTGCTTCTCCGCAGCAAAGCACATCCCCTATCATGGGGCAGCTTTCGGGATTCGTCGTATTCAGAAAAACATTTAAGAGGGAAGGGACAAAATGAAGAATGGATATATTCTCCCTTTGAATTATATCGGTCAGATAGCTATTGTCCAGATGTCCCTCAGGCTCAGCGATAACCAGAGGAGCGCCCGTTGTCAGGGGAAGCCAGAACTCCATACCTGAAACATCAAAATTATAGGGTGTCTTTAATAGGGTTTTTCTTTCCGTTCCGAAGTGGAATGTCCTGTTCATCCACAGGATCCGGTCAGTCAGCCCTCCATGCTCCACCTCAACACCCTTGGGTTTCCCCGTTGAGCCGGACGTATAAAAAAGGTAGGCTCGTGTCGAGGAAGCCACAGCCCCATCCGGATTTCCGGGATCGTCCCCCTCTATAAGGCGGCTATCGTCCAGAGACAGGATATTGACTTCGGGGAAATCTGCCCTGAGAATCTCTTCATACGCTTTCATTGACAGAAGAAGAGATAGGCCGGTATCCTCTACAAGATATTTTTTGTATTCTCTGGGATGGGTCGGTTCAATCGGCATATAGGATGCCCCCGTTTTGAGGATTCCCAGCATACCAACCACCATCTCTAAGGACCTTTCCAGGGAAAGCCCTATGACCGCTTCCGGCTGTGCGCCCAATCGGATCAATTCTTCGGCGAGTATATTTGCCCGGCGATTCAATTCTCCATAGGAGAGGGATTCACCCCTGAAGCGAAGAGCTGTTTTCATCGGTTGCTGACTCACTTGCTCTTCAAAATATTGATGTACTCCTTTGAACTCCACCGGCGGGTATGAAGTATTGTTCCAGTCATAACATACTTTCTGTCTCCACACCTCAGAAACCCACACCGTTTGGGAGAGGGGAAAATCGACACCCTGAACAATTTGTTCCATAATGGTTAAAAAGGAGGCAGGGAAAAGTTCTGCCCTCTCTTTTGTAAAAAGAGCCTCATTAAACTCCAGCTCCCAATGATATATATCGTCTCTTTCCCAGAAATAAAAAAACAAGTCCAGTTGAGAACCATGACCGGGAATAGCAAGCGGTTCAACAGTCAGGCCGTCCAGAGTCAATTCCATGGGGTATTCATTTGTAAAGCCGACCTGAAAAAGGGGGTTGTACTTCCTGTCTAACTCCCCTTTCACCGCTTTGATAACCTGAAGATAGGGAACAAATTGGTTCCTGTGAACAAGAAGCATCTTTCTTCGAACCTGTTTTAGCAGATCGATGAACGTCATATCTTCGGAAAAATCAATTACCAAAGGAAGGATATTCATAAAACACCCGAAAATATCCTCGAAGATTGGCTTACCCCGATTTGTGCGCGGTACACCTACGGCAATTCTATCCTGCCCGGAATATTTATGAAGCAACAGATAATACGCCGCAAGAAGAACGAGATAAGGAGACGTGCTTTCTTTTTCACAGTACCTGTGCAATGCAATGGAAAGGTCTGATGAAAATTCACCTGCAAGACGAGAGCCTGTTGTCCGGGAAAAAGAAGGTCTTTCGAAATCAGTTGTCAGAGTCAGGGGATCGGAAACAAGATTCATTCTTTGCCAAAAGTCGTTCATTTTCCCGTAATCGTCGGAACCGGAAAAGTCCTCCATACTCCTTACATAACACTCATAGGAGACCGCCTCCCTCAGAGAAGGCTCCGCCCCCCGGATAAGACTATTATAGATAAGGCTAAATTCCTCTCCGAAAATATCCTTGGAACGAAGATCCACAATCAGGTGATGAAACACGAAAAGAAGACGTCTCTTGCTGCCGTCTTTATAGAGAATAAAACGGAAAAGCGGTCCCTTTTCTATATAAAAGGGAGTGCAGATATCCTCTTCCAACCCTTCGGCAGAATACTCTTTTTCAGTGAGTTCGAAATACAGGTCGTCGTATACGATCTGTTCCGGTCCTTCCGTCCCCATAATGAACCTGGCACGGAGCATTTCATGTCTATTAACAAGCAAATCAAGGGTCTTTCGAACCGCATCGGTATTCAAAGAACCTTTAATCTCAAATAGAGAGGCCATATTGTATGCGGAACCCTCCGGTTCCTGTTGGTACTGAAGCCAAAACTGCTTCTGTACGGCAGAAAGGTTTAACCGTTTCTCATGCATTGGTAAACTGCTCCACATCATAACGTCCGACAAAAATGGGAACCTTCCCTTCGGGAGAACCGGATTTTTCCAGAAGATTCGTCAGATATGTGCGGTCATCCCACCCCTGGCTATGGCATAATCCCAGAATACCCATGTTCTCTCTGCTGCCGACTTGCGCTCTTAACTTGATTTTAGGAATAAAGGCTTTAATCTCGTCATCGACCTGATAAAGATTCACTAATTTTTTGGGATCACCATGGAGCAGGACCGATTCGTCCAAAGACATGTAGAGATCAAAGAGAACGGAATATGGCTGGATACAGACCAATCCGTAAGAGGTAAAAGGACTGATTTCCCGATCCGACGTGTCCAGTCCACCTATCAAATACTGCTGGAGCTGCTTCTTCCCTACCCGGGGCAGCTTGTAATACTCCTTGCCATCGATCACTTCACCGGCATAATCGCAGGTGAATTCATTCATAAGGTCTCCCGTCAGGATAATGACCTTTTCCCGGTCAATTCTTTCATCCCCATCAACCAGTGTTTTGATATTCCTGGCCAGAAGAATATTCAGGGCGGCGCAATGAACGTTAAAATCACGAAAATCCTGACAACTGTAGGGGGCTTCTCCCATGGCGTCCAGAATATCTTCCCGGGAAGCGGGGAAAGTTTTATGGGTTATTCCGATATGCCCGGCAATCTTTATTGATTTTTCCGAATCTTCCGATTTACCCAGATCTAGGGTACACGCGATGGGAGAATCAAGATAAGCCGCGGCTTTAGAGGCGATGATTGTACTATCCAGACCTCCTGAAAGGGCAATGAAAACCGTCCAACCTTCTTTTTCCTTCCGGCGGATAGACTGAAATACAAGGTTCAAACGATGGTTAAGTTCATCCTGAAAGTCCTTAACATCCTCCGTTAGGGCCCCCCAGTCAAAGGCATCCCTGTTCAATGTGCCCTGAGGTTCTACAACAGGAGCCAAAGACCGAAGCTTAGTTAAACCATGCGAAGAGAGTCGTACTTTATAACCGGCAGGCAAGGAGCAGATCTTTGTATTCCAATGAAAAAGATCAGTAAATCTTCGCGAAAAATGGAATTTTCCCTCGCCGTCCCGACAGTAGAAAAGTTTATGGATACCCAAGGGATCCCTTACACCTTCATAAGTCCCTTCATCAATCCTCCTGAGACAGGCGAACTGTCCGTAGATTGTCCCCTCATCATAATGATCCAATGAGTCCCTGAACAGATCTGCATCTCTGTCTATGATAAATGTATTATGACCCCACTTTTCTATAATAAAAGGAGTATTATCTTTCACTTTTCTCTCCCATTCTTAAATCCGAAACAATAAGACACAACTTAATATACCGGAATATTCATAAAAAATCTAAATTATTTAGATGAATGAAATGAAAAACCGTTTTTCTCAGATATACTAAAGATATGAATACTAAAGTAATGATAATCCTGACGGCTGTTTTCCTATTTACCATTTCATGCGACAAAGGAGATAACATGTTTCTTTCCCGTTCCCGGCTTTCCGACGTTAACCCAGGAAAAGGATCTCCCCAGATAGTGACTCTAAGACAAAATATGAAGAAAAAATCCTTTCTTCTTCAATTTCCGGCGGATTATCAGGCTGATAAAACTTATCCGCTAGTTATAGCCTTGCATGGCTGGACAGAAAAGGAAGATTACTATTTCAGGCCATTCGAAGAAGAGCAAAATGATAGGCAAGAATACCCATGTATTTACCTGGCGCCCAACAATACCACCTATGGATGGGGAGAAAAGGCAGCTTGGGCAAGAAAAATCGCCGCCGAGCTGACTGTCCAATATCCAATAGATGAGGAACGTATCTATATCATAGGATTTTCCATGGGAGGTTCCGGCTCATTTGACTTTGCCGAATCCCTCTATAAAGAACAGGGTCTGATGGCCGCAGCCATTCTGCGATGCGCCGGCATGAGCCGCCCCACCCTTAAAGAGCCGCTTTTCTTTCGTACAGCCCTGAGTTATAATATAGGGGACCGGGATTCACTGGAAAATGTATTCGAAACCTTTCAGGAATCAATGACCTATTACAGCAAAAACACAAACACATCCATAGGGAATGAAGAAATTACCTTTAGCTACAAAGAGAGGCAAATCATCAAAACCACCAAATCACTTACGGATAATGATTCGGGGTTAGAGAAGTATAGGTTTAGCCTCTATTCCCCCATGAGTCATGAGTATGGACCGGTTTTTCTGACCGATGAAGAGTATGGATGGCTTTTCAGTCAGTCCTTGGGAAAATAGAATTACCCTTTATAGTCAATTCTTATTTATATATTTTACCCTTACGATAAACGGATAAGGCATAGATAAAGAAGGATAGAGAAATAAAGAATTCCTTATATTCTGTGACTTCCCAAATACGAGAGAAAGCATCACCTTTCCACAAGAACAAAATCTGAGTAAGAGAGACAAGAATTGTTGTAAGATATAAAAATAACTTGTCCTGACTATCTTTATTTAAAGTAGAAAGATAGAATAATATTACCACAGCGCCGCAGAAAGAGATCTGAATAAAACTTATATTCCACATATCAAAATTATACGCACACGGAATAGCTCCGGTTACTACTATAAAAGTACCAGGCCAGAAATAAGAAAGGAAGTCATTTTTCTTTATATAGGGTATTTTTATTTTTAAGAACGGCATGACAACCAGGAATAGAAAAGAACCGAAATAAAACATGAGCTCAAGACGATCGGTGGCAAAATTATGAAAATTCATTTCGCTTTGAATATTATTTTTAAAGGAATCGGGCGTTTCAATATTGAAGACCCGTTGAAACCAAGAAATTTCTTCTCCTGCCATGACAAAAAAGATGAGGCAAAAAAAGCAAAGCATAAATAGAATACTTTTATTCTTATGCCTGAAATTTTTCAAAAAAGACATAAAAAATACAATGCTGCTTAGGAAAAATAGAACGGCAGTACCCCATTCGACAATACCGTCTTCTAATGATAATTTGCTAAAAGCAGAGGGCTTAAATATAAAAATCAATAAAAAGAAGAGAGAGAGAAAATAACCAATAAATGTAAATATATTATTTATTGAATTTTTATTTTCAACACTAAAAATTATCACCTGATTATCATCACCAATGCTCTTAATATATCCGAACAAAAGCAGTAATGAAATAAAGATGAGTATGCTTTGTAACAGATATTCTTCAGTAAAAATGGGTAAATCTTCTTCCAGAGCGTACGGCTTTAAGGTATCAATTCCAAATACCAAAATCATTCCCACGAATCCTATAATCAGTGCGATATTTCTTAAATGTCTATGAATTAATTTATTTGAGGATTTCATATTCAACAATGCTCCTTTCCAGCAATATTCATACCTGCTTCAGTTTTGTGTTCACCAGAAGAAGTTTATATAATGCCCGAATTCCATTATCGGCCTATGGAATTGATTCCTTGAAAAACCTAATAAAACCATCACTTCGACCCGGTTCTATTTTACGGGCAAACAAAGCCTGACTCTCATCCGCAGAAGCAATATCTTCTTCTGTAAGCACCCGCGGTGGGAAGGGGTTAGGATGTTCCCAATCGGTATAGGTAAGATTGTAACCTGTTAATTTATACTTATACTTCGAATTACACAATATGGTTTGAATGAAAAGTTCATCCGGGATGAATGTATTTCTAAAAAACCTTGTCACCCTTGGATTATTCCTGACATATTCCAGCAGATAGTTTACGCAATCCCCCGTTAATACCCACCATTGGTGTCCGCCGAAAGGTTCCAGACCATTAGGAATTCTCCTTTTCACAGGAATATAAATATGGTATTTTCTTAAGAAAAAATGCCAATGATAAACTCTTCTGAGGGATTGAAAATAGGATCCCTGTTCCGTCCATCTATTATTTTCATGAATAGAAAAGTACTCAATAAACTGTTTATCCCGATGTTTATTCAAATAATCCTTTATTTCATAAATCGATTTCAAAGGATAATCCTGACCGGATATCAATATGACATGACTATATGTCTCATTATTTCCATTAATAAGGGACAGACTATTTAATGTGGCTTGGACTATGCTAAACTGCCCCCAGCGGGGGGCCACCCTCTTCTCAATCAAGAATACATTATTATATTTCCCCGATTCTTTTAGAATCTTATCAAATGTGTCAGCTGCTCTTCTATCTATATGAATAAAGAGATGATCCCCATCCACACCAAGAATATCGATAAGATTAAGGATTTTTTCGGGATATTTATGGCCAAGTATTAGAAATGCTAATTTCATTTAAACAGGATCCCTTCGCTCGCCATGATGTTCTTCCTGAGCATGAATATTCCCTTCACGATATAAAAACCATTTTATTGAAATAAAACTATTCTATAGTTATACACCTATTAGTTCAAGGTTATTTGATTTCTACAATTACAAACTGCTACATTAAAGCATCATTCACAGATTTTTATCTAGATTATAAAACACTTTCTACAAGTAATTACCATCTTTATTATATTTCCCATGCATCAAATAAACAAACAAAGCTTATATAACTTTGATATAAGAATACGTAGTTATTCAAAACGTTATTACAAAATATAAAAGCTGAGGTGAAAAGTTTATGAAAGGAATATTATTACCATTATTATTAATATCTCTCTATAGTTGCGCATTAGCAGTTAATTTTACAGAAGCGGACAGTGAAGAATCCGTTTGGACCACCTATGAACCGGATTCAAACAGTAGAATCATTTACGTTAGTTCTTCTGTAGGGGATGATACAAATGATGGACTTTCAGAAGAAACTGCCGTAGAAACACTAACACGAGGTGCGGCACTCGTAAGAGACGGGGAATATGATTTCCTTCTTCTTCGCAGAGGGGATACCTGGCGAGGCGAGGATCTTTATCGCTTCAAATCCGGCAGGGATGCCGACCACCCCATGGTAATTGCTTCCTACGGAACATCTATGGAAATGCCCCGAATAGAATTAGCAACATATTTTATTAATCATAACGGTGCAGAAAGGAATTATCTGGCCATTATGGATCTGGAATTCATATCCTATCCAAAGATACCCACTGACCCGGAGTTTGATGGATCAAACGGTGGAGGATTACGTTTCGTCGGCGGAGGGACAGGGATATTGGTTGAGGGCTGCCGTTTTACTTATAGCGAATTGCAGGTACAATCATATGGCGACTATCATTATGACGGAGTAAGCATACGTAGAAATGTGATAGAAAAAAACTACCATATTAATACGGCAAATCAGAACTCTGCCTACAGACCCTCGGGAATATACGCCTCCCATGTACAGAATCTTCTCATAGAGGAGAATCTTTTTGACCATAACGGTTGGAATGAAGATGTGGATACAGCAGATGCCTCAATGTACAACCATAATATGTATCTGAACGGCTGTGATGACCTGGTTGTACAGAGAAATATCATTACCCGATCATCCAGTATGGGAATAAAACTTCGCTCAGACGAGACTTCAGACTCCCAGGGAATTACAATTAAAGACAATATCTTTGCCGATGGCGAAATAGGCCTGAGCGTCGGGGGAAATACCAGTGAAGAGATAAGATTTGAAGATGTACTGGTCCAGGGAAATGTGTTTTCCCAAATCGGTTTAAGTAACGCCAGCGGACGAAACTTTGCCTGGTTTTTAGATATCCAGGATAATGCCCGAACAACCGTTCTGGGAAACTACTTTCTCCACCAACCCTGGTACACTAATAGTTTTGGCATTAAACTTCAAAGTGGCTCACAGGAGGATATTAATATTTTAAATAATACATTCTATGATATCAGAGAGCAATCTCTCTCTATCGCTTTCGGAAGTTCCTGGTCTAACCTGTCTGTTTCCGGCAATACGTTCGTAGATCCGGAATTCGGCTCTTCCCTTGTTTATGTTCGTGATGGATCTCTCGATGGAATCAGCTTTTCAAACAACCGCTACTATTCCACTGTCGGTGACACAATTTCCACGACCTTGAACACCGGTCTTGGTGATGACTATGCGACATCCCATACTTATGAAGATTGGCAAACAATATCTAATGAAGCATATGGGGAATACGCGAATCCGGATTACTACGATCCAAATCGGACACTGGGTAGTTATGCTGGATATTTAGGCCTTGAATCTGATATTCCCAGCTTTGTCGAAGAAGCTCGTCTCCAGAATCGTATGAACTGGCGTGAGGAATATACAGCGTCTGCCGTTAAGGAGTATATAACCAAAGGTTTTTCTGAGTAAAAACCTAAATAATACTAAAACCCATTCCCATTATATGTTTTATTAGCAATATGGTTGCAAGAATTAAAACTAACAGGATTGTGCTTTTCATATCCTGAAGGATTAAGCCCTGCTTTTCTTTTTTTAAGCCAATATTGATTATTACATATAATGGGATATCATTTAGTGCTACGGCAATAATAGCACCAAAAACATTCCCAAAATAGTAGGCGATCGGCAATACGGTAACCATATAGGCGAATTTAACTATGTTTCCAGCTGCCAGCCAGTGGGGCTTGCCGATAGTCAGTAAACTACGGTCTATGGACATCACTAATAAGCGAGGCCAGATTCCCAAAGCGAGAATAGGCAGCATCCAGGCGGCTTCAGAATAACGGTCATCATAAAGGAAAAGAATAATGGAATGAGCCGTAACAGAAAATAAAGCCAAAGCTACGGCAGAAATATAGAGAATCATCATTCGTGGTTTTTCTATCCTTGCCTTGATCTGCTCGTAAGGAATATTTGAGATTACAGGGAAAACCACTTTAGCGCTTATATATTCGACAACACTTTTAGGAAACTCGGAAAACATCAAAGCGATATTATAAACACCGAATAATCCGACCCCCAGAAATCGGCCCAGCAATATTCTATCGGCTTGGGAAGCCAAATAACTCATGGCCGTAGAAAACATTATCCATTTTCCAAAGGACAGAAGTTCCCTAGCCGCTTCTTTTTCAAGAAATAACCTATTCTGGAATGTATTTATCCGATGACTCCAGGCTGTTAAAAGAACAGCATTTAGACAGTATGGAATAATTAAAGCCCAAATACTCCTTGTATAATAGGCAAAAATTATCATTATGGAAGTACCTATTAATTGAAAGAGAATCTCGGCGCTGACTTTTTTTCTCTGATTTAAATTTTTCTCTAATAAATCCAGAGATGTGGAATTCAAACCTTGAACAATGGAGAAAAGCCCGAATATGGGCAAGATTTTCATAAGAATGGGAACTTTATAAATAACCGATACAGGATAGGCTATAATAATAGAGAGTAAACATAAACCAATACTTCTCAAGAATTGAATAGTCCATGCAGTATTAAGAAAATCCTGATCATTCGATCGTTTGCTTCTTATAATACTTGGTCCCATACCCAGATCTGAGAGTAAAAAAATCCCTCTCTGAAAAACAAGAGCAATAGCAATAATTCCAAAATATTCCGGAAAGAGCAGCCTTGTAAGTATAACATTTGAAACAAGACGAATTAATTGACTGAATCCATATCCCAATATGACGAAGAAAGAAGCACTAATTATTTTTTTTTTCATTTTTACCTGTGAATAATCCATCAAATACCTGCTCCTATTTTAAAAATAAACTACATTTCAACCTTCACCTGTCTTGCGGGAACTCCAAAGAGCGTTGCCCCAGCTGGATAACTTCTAACAACAACAGAATTTGCACCAATCACAGTATCATCCCCCACGGTTACAGGTCCTAATATACAGGCCCCGCATCCTATATCCACCCGATTCCCGATGATAGGGCCTCTGACCTCCTTCTCGGCATCCTCTTTCCGTACTAGTCCCATAGTAGTGTTATGTCTCATATGAACATCATCTCCTATGGAAATAGCCCCGGCTATAATTATATTACCATGGTGCCAGATCCTCACACGACGTCCCAGCTTTACCGTATAGGGCAAATCGATACCCCAGAAATTAAGAATTAGAGAATGGGCCAAGTTATATAGTATAGTAAAAGGAATTCGGAAGATCTTTTTCTTAATACCCATCCTCCAGTTTCCGAACCGATTACATCGAACGGCCAGATAACCCGGTTCAAAGCGATGATTATCATAGGTTTGCAGATCTTCTTTTTTCAGTGCAAAATACCCTATATCGGTCGGATTCTGATTTTCTGTTCCTTTTTTTCTTTTTAAGCCTTTTTCCATGTAATATCTTCCTGTTTTTTATTTTATTCCATTAAGAAATTTTATAAATTCTCCGGCGATAACACGTCGGCCTAATTCATTAAGATGCCCCCCATCTTCCGTATAACCGGAAAATAGATAATAATACTCCTTTCCTCTGTAAAAAGCATGAGATCTCTTCCCGTCAGGTTCAGTCGACTCCCACATGGCCAGATCAAAAATAGGATCAATACCTGCATAGACACTGCGAAGTTCTTTATTATATAACTCCCTTTTCACATTGGCGCTGGTGTCCCAGAGTTCCTTACCGACAATCTTCTTAATAAAGGGTTTAAGACCTCTTTCTTCTTGAGTGACAGGAACCGTTAGATGAACTAACGTCAGATCAGGATAATTCTCCTTTAATCCCTCAATCAGATTTTTATATTCAATAAAGAGGGATTCCACATCGGTATCCTTATTGATATCAACAAAACAGAATTTAAAAAAAGCAATATCAATCTTATCGCCCAGAGCATTATGGGAGAGAGTTTCCTGAAAGGAACGCATCTTACTAAGGGGATCTTTATTAACTCCAACACTTGCGTGCATGAGACAACCCCTGTTTTCAGGAATATCCCCGGAATTAACAATGTTGATCCCGAGAGAGCTGTAATTTTCCATAATGCCCTCGATGATATTTTGTCCCACAGAATGGTGTCCAAAGAAGATTCTTTTACTTATCATTATATCTGCATCAATCTCCCCCACAAAAACCTCCTCTGATCCTCTCCGACAACCACTAAAACATATAAAGCACAACAAAAAGAAAATAACATTCTTCATACGCTCAGCCTTTCCTCTTCCTTACGAATGATGAAGTCCAACAGGAGTAAGCCTTTTATATCTTCTGTTCAGAAGAGAGCTCATCTGCAATTTAATAATGGTATAATTATAGATAACTGTTTTTTTCTTCCGCTTCCAGAAAAAAACGTTTTTCAGACAGATAAGGCCGGACAATAGAATTTCAGAAAAAGAATCAATTAACATTTTACTCAAACCATAATTCTTCCAATAATACTTCTGCTCACTCTCAATTCGGATGTTAATTAATTGTTTTCCCGACTCACTCATCATTTCTCCCTTTGTCTTACTGCTTTCTCCACAGAGATGCAGTACAGAAGCATAGGGATAATAAACCGTTTTCCAACCCGCTTTTTTGGCTCGCAAACAGAAATCCGTTTCTTCATAATAAAGAAAATACCTATCATCAAGCATACCAATATCATCAATTAATTGTGAATTGATGAGAAAAAAAGCGCCGGGAACCCAGTCTACTTCTTTAACACTTTTATGATCCCACCAGCTATACGTAGGCCCCCCCAGGAGCTTTGACTGGGGAAATTTTGCAGAGATCCCAGATAAGGCTTTAATTTTATAATAGGAACTGGGGAACTGACGGGCCGAGGGTTGGAAACTTCCATCTTTATTCAGCAACTGAACTCCCAGAACACCGCATTCCCTATTGTGCTCCATATAATCAATAGTTTTTACTAAAGCATCCTCATTAAGAAAAGCATCAGAATTCAGGAGTAAAACATAGTGACTGTGCGATCTTTTTATCGCGTTATTATTAGCTGCGGCAAATCCTGAATTTCTGGCATTTCTAATTAGGCAGTACTCAGGAAATTCCTTTTTAACAATCTGAACAGAATCATCATGGGAATTATTATCCACAACAAAAACATCTGTCTCAATATTTTCAATAGAATGGGAAACCGCTTCCAGACACTTTCTTAAAAGATCTCCCGTATTGTAACTGACAATAATAATGGAAAGCGTCTTTTTTTTATCCATCATATCCCCTTGGTATGGCAATAATCAAAACTGTTTTCTCGAACTCCTCGACAGGATGTACTAAAAGAATTTTCCAGTATAAAGCTCTTGAAGACTAGCATTGTCGATATAAAAAAGAGGATTCTAGTGTTGTCAGCAAAAGATAAAGATAGTTCCGTATTCCTTGTCTTATTAAAAAGCCCTTCTATAACCTGGAAGTTAAAGATTTCCGATTTTTCAATCAGCTCTTTCTGAAGAATTTCTTCCAGCCAAGAAAGCTTCTCAACCTGGGAGAGAAAACTTACTCCATTAGGAGATTGATATGGCTGTTTGGGTCGTTTTAGAATATCTTCAGGAATTTCATTTATAAAAGCCTCTTTTAAAATATGTTTCTCATCCAGATCACACCCATGTAGTTTGTAATCCGTATTCAATCCATTGGCAAATTCATCGAATTCCACATCCAGAAAAGGGAATCTTCCTTCTACGGAATTGGCCATGAGCATACGGTCGCCCTGAGCAGACAGGATATAGCCAGGCAATAATGTATTATACTCCAGCCACTGAGCTTTTTGCAGATAGGTCCAGTTATCCTTTTCCCTGGGCATTCTCTCTAAAAGAGGGTTAATTATCTCATTTTTCTTAAAATAGTCCATCGCTTCACTCGTAAACAGAGGCAATAACAATTTAGCATTATCCCACCGAGGCCTATGGGAAAGACCGTTATCACCGGTGATCAGATTTTTACTGAAAAAAGATCTCGTAAATGCCGGGGTTTTATGGAATTTATCCCCCATCCAAGGATAGAGATGGGAAAGCAGCTCTTCCGTTTCAGTAGAGCGGCCCTCAAGAATAACCTTATTTCGGATATAGGCTTCGCGGAAAATATCATAACCGCCCAGAACCTCATCAGCCCCTTCTCCAGTTACAACAACCTTATATCCCGAATCGCGAACCAGTTTAGAGAGAAGAAAAAGCGGAGCGGGTGCCGTTCTAAGAATAGGCCTTTCTGCGTTAAGCATGACCTGAGGAAAAACCTCGGCAATATCGGAATAATCAACAGAAAGCGTCCGGTGATCCGATCCAAGACGCTCCACCATCTCTTTCTGAAAATATCCTTCATCAAATTGTGCATCGGAAAATCTTATAGAAAAAGTTTTTAGTCCTTCATGGGCGTACTTTTTAACAATGGCGGAAGAAACAGAAGAGTCGATACCGCCAGAGAGATAAGCTCCCACAGGAACGTCACTCCGTTCAAATCTTAACCGGGCAGCTTTGTGCAATTTTTCCCTTAACTCCTCGGTCTTCTCGATGAAATCCTTTTTACTGATAGGAACATGACCATCGGAAAACTCAATATTCCAAAATGTCTTGGCCCTTAACTGCTTACCGTCATAGACTGCTAATGAACCGGGTGGAAGTTCATATATACGGGAAAAGGCCGTATTCGGAGCGACTGGTCCCCAGAAAGTAAAAATCTCCTGAAGTCCGGTCAGAGAAAACTCCCGGGAAACCGACTCATCGGTAAAAAGAGCCTTTATCTCCGAAGCAAAAAGAAAATTGTCCTTTGTCTCTGTGTAATAGAGGGGTCTGATTCCGTGCCTATCCCGGCTAAGAATAAGTTTATTTCTACGGCGGTCCCAAAGTGCGATAGCCCATTGACCGTTAAACTTTTGAAAGCATCCTTCTCCCCAGCTTTCCCAAGAATGAACTATAACTTCCGTATCACTTTCTGTTTTAAAAATATGACCGAGAGAAACGAGCTCCTCCCTGAGTTCAATATAGTTATAGATCTCCCCGTTAAAACTAATCCATAAAGACTCATCTTCGTTACAGAGAGGCTGAGTCCCTCCGGCGAGATCAATAATGGAAAGACGGGCATGCCCCAGAGCGGCCTTTTCATCCCGGAACCACCCCCTGCCATCCGGCCCGCGATGATACAAGCGATCCAGCATTCCTCTTACGAGTTCCTTATCGGGGATATTCCCCCGTTTACTTACCAAACCGCATATCCCACACATCTATTCACTCCCTCGTTCCAATCAAATTTTTAAAAATTGAAGAAATCTTGCCAGAGGATCCTTCAAGTAATCAAAGAAAGGACTATCGGTCAATTTTACATCCATCATATACCGATTATCTTTAATCCTTCTTTTCACCAGAGAAACATAACCGGAAAGAGTACAATAATAGCCGGTGTGTTTTTTCTTGTCGTTTATTTCACCGGTTAATATATCATCACAGCAAATGACAGGGAAATTCACACCAATATGATAGGAACCTAATAGACTGCCCCAAAACCTCGGATTTATCTCAAGAATAAAGTACTCCCCTGTCTTCTCGTTATATCTAATATCAATATGAGCGACTCCCTGCCAATTTAAATTCATCATCAATTTCTGAACGACATCAAATAAGGTGCTGTCATCTATAAACTGGATAATCTTTGATGGAGTAAAATCATATTTATCTTTCTGTATTAACTCTTTCTGAATCGTATATTGAAGGATTTTCCCGTCAACACAATAGACAGAAACCCCCAGATTATACCCGGGAACAAATTCCTGAAGGATTAATGGGTTTATCTCCTGGTTAAATGTCTTTGTATATTGAAGAAAAGTTTCCTTATCCTCACAAAATTTAATACCATGGCCTCCCCCTCCAAAGGAGGGTTTTATGATAAGGGGAAAATTAACTCTTTCAAGATGACTGATTAAATCATCATCAACACAAATGGTATGAGGATGGGGTAGATTGTTTTCCCGAAGGAAATAACATATTTTCTTTTTATTATTGGCAAGTTCATAGATCTCTTTTGTCGGCAACCTTATAGTTTTTATACCCGCTTCTGATATCTTTTTTTTATGACAGATTAATAAATGGAACATATTGATATTAACGGGAAGAATAAAGGGTATACTATTCTGTTTACAAATACTTATTATTCTATCCATTAATTCCGGGGATGGCTCCAAAGAGATCCTCCAGAAAGCCGATACCCATCGGGAAAACTTAACAGAATAGCTATCATTATGACAAATAACATGTAAAGTAAATTTATTAGTTTTTCCCAGACAGTAGAGTACCTGCAGTATAAGCTGAGTCGGCGCAGTTCCCCCCAAAATCAATATTTTCACTCTCACATCTACCTCCCGAAAAGAGATATGTTCCTGCTATTTATATATTAAATTCTAAGTCCAAGAGTAATAACGGGATATAAAAACATTATTCCTTTTTTAAAATAAAAGCTGTAAGATTATTCAAAGAATCCAGGTTTTCTGGGACAAGCTCATTATCTTCGATAGTTATGTTGTAGCTATCTTCGCAGAACTCTATCAATTCCAGAATCCCCAGAGAATCTATGATTCCATTCTCCATAAAAGACTCTTCGGGTTTAACCATTGCGTCTTCATTACCAAAAAGGTAATTCTGGATAACAAAACTTCTCAACTGATTATGCAAAGTATCTTTTGATTCTGCGATGCTCATCACACTCTCCTTATTTCTTTAAATTAATTCTAGTTTCTCCCCATAATAATTACAAATTATAAATTGAATTTGTGTTTTTCACTGGCTTCGCTTAAATTTCATATATAAAGTTTATTATTGAAAGGGGAAGAATATGATAAAGAACGATTCCTATTCATTGGATACTCTGAAGTTAAACTGGGAAGAAGAAGCCGATCGCATATGCCGAACGATCACTGAAAAGATGACATCAGACTTTAAAAGAAAAGGCCTAGTTGTTGCCATGTCCGGCGGTATAGACAGCAGCACCGTAGCCGGCCTCGCAGTAAGGGCATTAGGCAAAGATAGAGTTGTCGGACTTCTTATGCCGGAGAAACACTCTTCCAGTGAAACCCTTGGTTTAAGCCAGAGCGTTGCCGATGCCTTTGGCATTGAAACAGTCTATGAAGATATATCCGATATTCTCGAAGCTCTGGGCTGCTATAGAAGACAGAACGAAGCGGTCAAGCAGATCATTCCCGAATTCGATGAAAACTGGAAATTCAAAATAGTTCTCCCAAACGTCATAGAAGGAGGAACTCTGAGAGTCTATAAAGTCATAGCCCAGTCACCGGAGGGTGATACAATAGAAAAAAGACTCCCTACGGCCTCTTATATGGGCATAGTCGCTGCGACGAATTTCAAACAGAGGGTGAGGAAGATGCTGGAATACTTCCATGCGGATAGATTGAATTTTGCTGTAGCCGGAACGCCGAACAGACAGGAGTATGATCAGGGATTCTTCGTAAAACTGGGAGACGGCGCAGCCGACATCAAACCGATTGCCCATCTCTACAAAACACAGGTATATAAAATGGCGGCTTTCCTGGGTGTACCAGATGATATATTGAACCGTCCTCCCACAACCGATACCTACTCACTTTCCCAGGGACAGGACGAATTCTACTTTTCTCTCCCCTACGATAAAATGGATCTCTGCCTATTCGGTCTCAATAACAATATTCCTGTTGACGAGGTAGCCTCAGCAACGGGAATCACAGTAGAACAGGTAAAGATGGTCTATGGTGACATTGAGCAGAAAAGAAGAACCACTAGGTATCTTCATCTTGCTCCCCAATTGGTGGATGATTTTTTTTAGACGGAAGCAAGCTGGATTTTCATGATTTTCCCCGACTCATTTTTCGGGAGTTTATCCAGAAAAATGATCTGTTGGGGAACTTTATAGGAAGCTAACCTATTCTTTAAATGTCTTTTCACTTCCTCTTCGCAGAGAGTAACTCCATCTTTAATAACAATAAATGCAACTGCAATCTCCCCCATCATTTCATCCTTTTTAGCTATCACCGCAGTTTCATGAACTTCATTCAGTTCAAGAATTTTCTCCTCAATCTCCTTGGCACTGACGCGGAACCCTTTAATTTTTAAAATATCCTTGCTTCTTCCCGTAATAAAGATAAAACCTTCTTCATCCCGATACCCCAGATCCCCGGTAAAATAAAATCCTTTCCTCAATACACTTGCAGTACTTTCTGGATCCTTCCAATATCCCTTCATAATATTGGAACCTCGTGCGGCTATCTCCCCGTTCTCTCCTTGAGCCACTTCATGGCCCTCCTCATCGGCAATAATCAAATCTACATTATCCACGGGCGTTCCAATAGACCCCCATTTACTTTCTAGCAACTCCGGTTCCAGGTAGGAAAGACGAGGGGCCGCTTCAGTGGCTCCATACATAACATAAAGAACGGCCGGAGCAAACTGTTTGACTACTTCCTTCTGGACAGCGGGAGCCATTGCACCACCCGCCTGAGTCACATAACGTAAGGAGGGAAGCTCACAACTGAACAAATTGGATTTATTGAGTAATATGGAAAAAGTTGATGGAACACCAGCAAATCCTGTCACCCCGGTTTCTGCCATCGTTTCAAGGACCTTATTGGGATACATAAAACGGTTATCTATAACAACTTGCCCCCCCACAAGAAAATGCGTCAGGAGCAGAGATTTACCATATATATAATAAAAAGGAAGAACTACCATCACTTTGTCCTCTTCCGTTAAATGAAGGTAAGAAGCAATCGACCTCATGTTGGAAACCAGGTTCAGATGCGTCAGCATAACCCCCTTAGGTTCTCCCGTCGAACCGGATGTATAAACTATTTCAGCCAGATCTATATCGATACCCCTCACAGGGGAAGGTTCTGAACCATAAGTTGAAAGTACATCAGAGTAAATACTTAACTCTCCTTCAGGGAATGAATCATTCTCTAAATCTCTATCAACCATTAAGTATTTAAGCTGAGAACAGGTTGATAGCATATCCTTTAGCTTACGGAACGTTTTAGCCTGTGTGATGAATACATTCGCATCGGAATTCTCTATCTGGTAGTGCAGAACAGCAGAACTGAGAAGCGGATTCATTGCGACAGCCACACCACCAGCCTTTAATATCCCAAAGTACACAGAAAGATGATAAAAGGAGTTATCAATAAGAAAGGCAACTCGGTCACCTCTCTTTATCCTACCCGTTAACCAGTTAGCAAGAGAATTGGCAGTTTCATTCAATTCCCTGTAGGTTAATGTTTCCCTATTATGCCAGACCGCTGTCCTGTCCGGTACATCTATAGCCTTTCTTTCCAATAATTCCTGTACTTGCATTTTCTCACCCCTATAATAGATATATAATCTATTGAAATATATTTTTCAAATTATTAAGGAAGAAAGGCTATGATAAAGTTATAGCTTTAATTTACAATAAATAATAATAGAAATTGTACATTAGATTTCCCTCTTTTATATTTCATTATTTCTTCTAATAGTGTTAGAATTATATAAGGGTTATTTTATTATGAGATTCACTCTTCTTTTTTTTTCAACGATAATATTTTACTCATGTATCTCTATAGAAAGCGTGACGATTCAGCAAACCGAAGATATAGGATGGACAGCATATGAACCGTCTCAAGACAGTAGAGTCATCTATGTGAGCTCTTCCACGGGAAACGATAAAAATGACGGTTTAACAGAAACATCGCCGGTAAAGACCATTGTCCGGGGGGCGGAGCTTGTAAGGGACGGAGAAAATGATTTCCTTCTCCTTCACAGAGGGGATACCTGGCGAGATGAATCCCTTTACCGGTTCAAATCCGGTAAGGATGCCGCTCATCCTCTGGTAATCGCATCCTATGGAACATCGGACAAACTGCCGCGCATAGAATTGGATGGTTATTTCATTAATCATAATGGTAAAGCCAGGAATTACGTAGCGATAATGGATCTTGAGTTCGTCTATTACCCGAAAGTTCCGACGGATCCGGAATTCAGCGGTACGGGAAAAGGTGGTCTGCGTTATGTAGGCGGTGGTACGGAATTCCTGATCGAAGGCTGCCGCTTTACCTATTGCGAATTGATCATTCAATCCTACGGAGGTTACCATTACGATAAAGTAACCATCCGGAGGAATGTGATTGAGAAGAGTTACCATCGGGACACGTCAAACCGAAATTCATCCCATAGACCCTCCGGACTATATGCCCACCATGTGGATAATCTCCTTATAGAAGAAAATGTGTTCGACCATAACGGATGGAATGAAGATGTGGAAACGGCGGATGCTTCCATGTTCAATCATAATATGTACCTTAGCGAATGTGACAGTCTGATTGTTCGTAAAAACATTATTACCCGAGCCTCTAGCATGGGAATAAAACTTCGCTCCGATGGTACGGACGGTTCAAAGGGAACCGTTATTTCCGATAATGTTATCGCCGATGGAGAGATCGGTCTGAGTATAGGAGGCAACAGTCATGAATCCCGAAGGTTTGAAGATGTTCTCATCAAAGGAAATGTTTTTTCCCAGATCGGCCTCAGTAATCCCACTAATCGAAACTTCTCCTGGTATTTGGATGTCCAGGATAATGCCCAGACAATGATAAGGGATAACTACTTTCTAAACCAGCCCTGGTATGACAACAGTTTTGGCATCATTATGCAGGGAGACTCACAGCAGGGCGTTACTATTTTGAATAATATGTTCTATGGAATACGCCGTCAGTCCCTCTATATGCAATTGGGAAGGGATTGGTCGGACATATCCATATCGGCTAACACCTTCATAAGTCCCGATTTCAGTTTCCCTCTGGTTTATGTGCGTGACGGAGCGGTGGAAAGCATCAGTTTTTCTGACAACCGTTATTTCTCCATCGACAGCAGCAATATGTTTACAACACGCAACACCGGTCATAATGATGAACATCCGACGATGCGTAGTTTGGACGAGTGGATGGCGATCTCCGGAGAAAATGGAGGAAAACGCACTAATCCGGATTACAGAGATCCCGAAAGGACGTTGGGCAGCTATGCCGGAACTTTGGGCCTCGAATCCAATATGCTCGCCTTTATTGAAGAAGCCCGCCTCCAGAATCGTTTGAACTGGCGCGTTGAGTATACGGCCGCTAGGATAAAAGAGTATATTATTAATGGGTTTACGGAATAGATTTTAATTCTTGTTAATTTTTCCAATTATAAAGGCACCAATGTTTTTTTATACAGATTTAAGGTATATTAAACATAATATAATTATTTTATTGTATCCTCTTGTTTACCGGAGATTAAAAAGTGTTATTTCAATCAAAATCTTTTCACTATATTGAAAAGGTCCTTCTATTTATTCTAATAATGTCCTTTTCCAGTTGTGAAGGCTTAGCTGATAAGTTCAGCTCAGAAGTCATTAATGTTACAGGAATTACAGTTACTCCTGAAGAAAGTATATTAACCGTTGGAGATACGGCACAAATTTCTTCAATAATATCCCCGGAAAACGCCACATTCCCTGAGGTAACCTGGACAACTTCAGATACAGCTATCGTCACAGTCGATACCAATGGAAAAGTAACCGCCTTAACAGCAGGGGCGGCCACAATTACAGTTACCACTGAAGACGGAAATTTCTCGGCTGAATCAAAGATTACCGTTGTCAGAGCGACTATTCCTGTGACAGGCGTATCAGTAACACCTCCAACAAAAAACCTGACCGAAGGAGACTCTGCTCAATTTACAGCTGCCATTTCTCCTTCTGATGCGACAAATACCAATGTTAGCTGGACGACATCTAATTCGGCTATCGTCACAGTCGATACCAATGGAAAAGTTACCGCCTTAACAGCCGGTTCAGCCACAATTATTGTCACCACCGAAGACGGGGATTTCATGGCTGAATCTATTATTACAGTCAATGAGAGCCAAGCTGATCTTTGTATCGTCTCCTTAAATACGATGGGAGGTTCTACTCTCGATGAAATTTCGGCTCAAGTAAACGATCTACTTAATGAACCGATAGAACCAACAAAGGCAAATTTTATTTTTGACGGATGGTATAAAAGCGACTATTACTATGAGGAATGGGATTTTGATAATGATAGAGTAATTGACGATATGATACTCTACGCCAGATGGACAGAAACCTTCGACAGCTCTGGGAAACCGACCCTAGACAGTACAGCTCTCACCTATAACGAGGATTCATCAAAAACCTATAAAGTTCAGGAACCCTGGAATTACTATAAAACATATAATGCGGATCGTGAATATCCACTTGTGATAGCACTACACGGATGGACATCCCTGCTAAACCATTATTATGCCCCCGTTATTCTAAACGATGATGAAGAGGCTCAGGAATATCCTTGTTTTTATCTGGCCCCGAATCATGGTGGTTATGGTTCATGGAGCGAAACAGATGGAGACATCCAATGGATACGGGATCTAATCGAAGAGCTCATATCCGAATACAGGATAGATACAAACCGTATCTATATCATCGGCTTCTCCATGGGCGGTTCCGGCTCTTATTACTTTGCAGAGGAACTCTATGCAGATAAAGGTCTTATGACTGCTGGAATCATACGCTGCGCCGGTGCTTCGAATTCCGATCTACCCGAAGAAATGGCAAAAAAGATCGGTGTCTGGTACAACTACGGCTTAAGCGATAGCTCTGATATTCTCACTGTAGCGGAAAATGCCTTCGATTTCATAAAAGGCCTTTCCTGTTATACCGATGCATCTGAAACAATTGTAGAAGATACAATGGGCGGTTATGACAGAACGACATCTATATTGAATATGGATGGCATCGAGTTCTTCAGATTTAGTCAGTATACAGGTATGGGCCATTCATCCACCCCAGTATGGCAAGACCCAGACTTACTTAAATGGTTGTTCTATCAATCACTGGAAAAATGGTAATTGACAAAATAACCAATATTCAAAAAATGGGAGAGATTGAGGTTTATTTTTTCTTTCTCTCCCAATAATATTCCCATGGTTAGCATCTATAAGAATAACATATTCAATGGGATTATTATGTAATTTCATCTGCATAAAAAAGGCATTGGATTCCTCTAAAGTTGTTATCTGGTCTTTTTCAGAATGAACTAATAGACAAGGCGGATAATTTGCAGAAACATGATGAAGAGGAGAGAAGTCAAACGAGTCATTCATTAAAAGATCGGCACCAAAACCGGTCTCTGTCGTATTGAGAACAGGATTAAACAGGGCAACTCCGCAGGGCTTCTTTTTGAAAAGAATAGACCTGCCAGCGCCCCAGAAGGCCATATGTACCCCTCCACCGACAAGAAAGATCTTATCCTCATCAATCCTATAAGATTCTGAATGCTCTCTGACCCAAAAATAGGCACCATAACAATCTTCCAGAGACTCCCGGGGAGATGCGCTATTACGGTTAGCCAATCGGTACTGTACCCCCAAACAGAAAAGCCCTCTTGAGAGCAATAGGAACAATACCTATGAAATTCCATTGGAGTTCCATACTGCCATGCCCCCCATGGTAGAAAGTCAAAGCAGCGTCCTTCTTCACTTCCTCTCTTGCAGGATAAATATATAAGTTTAGACTTTCCTCATTAATTAGCTTGTATCTAACCTTCTCATAATGGAAATATTCAGAACAACAGTTAAGAAGAAGGATCTCTAAAAAGAGGATTCCTATAAATTTACCAACTTTACTTAATCTCATTCCTATCGGGCTTCCAATTCAGCAAACGCCTCTCCACAATCTGTTGAATGACAATATCCGGTTTATATTCATCAACAAAATCGCTGTCAAAATTATCGGACCTGATAAAAACGGCTTCTTTAAAATGTTCGGCCAGAAGAGGAATCAGGGCTACACCGAAAGAGTCATGGAAGATAAGGGCTTTACCGAGTTCACCGGAATCATTCTTTGTATGGAGCCGGCCGACATGTTGCACGTCTATCATTTGTAAATCAATCTTGTCACCGTTAAACAGGGTGGCATGGGGTTCTGAATTGACATGATAAAGATTATCGTGCAAAGAATCATCAAGCCCCATGAGCCTAGCTAAATCTCCCCCGTTTACTCCTTCGATTATTACATCAGGCTCCCTATCCCCTGGACGTATTTGAGGATAGTTCCGGCGCAAGGAATCAAGAATGGCAAGATAGGCATAGTAGGCTCCTAATTCATTCCAATGAGTATCTGTTTTGTAATAGAGCGGATAAGACCCTTTACTGCAAATTAAAGAATCGAACACATTAATATAATCTATTCCCCACTCCCCCATCAGATTTTCCAGGCTATCCCTTCTGGAAAGATCGCTAACCGGTTCATAAAACTTGTCCGGCAGGAATTCGGGATAAATATTAGACTTGTCCGGACTGATGGTAAAGTAGTAGGAACACCCCAGTTCCCTACAGAAATCATTCCGAAATTGAAGGACATCTTTCCACAACCGAACGTCATCATCGGTGAATCCATAGATATTCCTGTGATTGTCCAATGCTTTCTCATCGGCGAGAAAAAGCCATCCCTCCATACCCATGAGGACTTTCTGTGATGATGAAATATGAAACAGCTTTGTTTTAATTAAACCATTTATTTTTATGAGCCGGTCACGAAAAGCATAATTCTCGCCGTAGGTATATTTTGCTTTACCAATCCTATGAATTAAATCGATGAGGTTTATCGTATTATGCTCTTCTATCCTGACTTTTCCCTCTCCTACTAGCCCGATAAGGGGAAGCAGTAAAAGGAAAAGAAAAATCAGGGAAAGGGCAATCTCTATTTTTTTTATTATATTCATCATAATTAAACCTAAAACCTGAAATAAATAAACGGGTTATATGCGCCTGATGCCAACAGCACGAGGGAGTAGAAGAAGATTCCCGATAAATAAACGACACGGGTAATACTGATAAATGTAACAGGTCGCCTTAGTCTATCGATCACACCTCCAAAAGAATCCTTTACTAATATGTTCTTAACAAAATCCGAAGAAGCCAATATACCGATAATTATTGTCAGGAATACTTCTGAATTCAGATAATGGGCAAGATAACGAATATCCGGCGATGCCGTCTCCCTGCCGAACATAACGGCAAGGTATGAAACGGCGTAACGTAAATTCTCGGCCCTGAAAAAGACCCAGCCTATCATAACCATAAACAGAACATAGCCATGCCGTAAAGCGGGACTTCGTCTGTCAAGCCACTTCTTCAATCCTATCCTTTCAATAATCAAAAGGACTCCATGAAAGATTCCCCAGACAAGAAAATTCCAGCTGGCACCATGCCAGAATCCGCAGAGAAAGAAAATAGTAAAGAGATTGAAATACGTTCTTCCCCTGGATATGCGGTTACCCCCTAAGGGAATATAGAGATAATCTCGAAACCAGGAGGACAAACTGAGATGCCAACGCCTCCAGAACTCCGTGATACTCCTACTGATATAGGGATAGTTGAAGTTTTCGGGAAAACGGAAGCCGAATATTCGTCCCAATCCGATAGCCATATCGGAATAACCGGAAAAATCAAAATAGATCTGCAGAGAATAGCATATGACGCCCAGCCATGATATGGAAAATTTCAATTCCTCTGAGGGAAGACTGAAAATCAAATCCGCCGGGTAAGCTAATGTATTGGCAATTATCATCTTTTTTGCCAAACCAATAACAAAACGCCTTACCCCGTAACTGAATTTATGTAATGTCTCCGTTCTATGGTCAAGATGATAGGCCACATCGGAATAACGGACAATGGGCCCAGCGATTAACTGAGGAAACAGAGAAATATACAGAGCAACTTTTCCTGGGTTTTTCTGACATTCTGTATCCTTCCTGTAAACATCTATAATATAAGACATAGCCTGAAATGTAAAAAAGGAAATCCCTATGGGCAGATGAATTGTATTATAGGTAATAGAGCTGAAATGGAGTGAAGTTAGAAGAATGTTGACATTCTCCAGAAAAAAGTTAGCATATTTAAATATCAATAGGATTCCTAAATCCAGAACGACTCCGGTCAAAAGAAATATCCGGCTGATTTTTCGGCTGCTGCTCAATCCAATTCCCATACCAATGATGTAGTTAATTGAAATGGAGATAACCATTATAAAGACATAGTTTTTTTCTCCCACAGCATAAAAAAACAGGCTAGCCAATAATAGCAGGGTATTCCTCATTATCCTTGGGACAAGAAAATAAGCAATGATCAATAAGGGTAAGAAAAAAAATAAAAAAAATGGTTCAGAAAACAACAAATATTTATCCTGCCTTTTTTTTATATTTTATTATAATGCATAATTCTTAAAATTGCGTAGAATTGAACTAACTGTTCTTTATCTTTTTCTATAATTTAAATATATTTTCTTTTTCTCAACAAAGGTATAATCATTTTCATATGGGTTACATCTTAACCGAACACTGAAAAAGAATTGCATAAAATGTTTTCCTAGGAGAAAGAAATGAATCGTTTACCATCCATAATATTAGCGCTTTTATTTTTTTTATTACTCAATTTTCCTGTGCCTGTGGAGAATATCAGCGCTAATGGAAAGGAGGAAGAGTTAAATATACCCATACCGGATACATCAGTATCTCTTCCCATTGGGATGAATTTGCATGGTCTAAATTATTATACTCCCGCTCCCATCTTCACTGATGTTATGACTACTGCCAGCGGCATGATCTCCTTTTATACCGATGAATCCGGATCTCCTTGGAATTCCGGAATGATAAATGAAATAATGCGGGACCACAATGGCTACCCGATGTTCCTTCCCCAGCTCACAAGCGATGGTCATCAAAGCTGTGTCCGTTTCCTTATAAATAATTATTACAAAGGCCGCTATCGTGTCCTTTTTGATGGTGAGGGGATTATGGTTGCTGGAGGACACCGGCTCAAATCGGACGAACATGGTCCTTTCATAGATCTCGATGGATCAGGGGGCAATACCTGGATCGATATAATAGAAAGTAAGGCAAACAATTATATAAGAAATATTCATATTATTCCGGAAGAATACGGACTGTTCTCCATTGACGATTATGATTCCTCCGTAATCCCCACCTTTCTGGCACAATATACCGAAGGGCTGGAGTCGTTTCATGCCCTGCGTTTTATGGACTGGTTTCATACAAACGGCTCAACACAGGTTGATTGGGGTGAGGATTCTTACAACAACGCCACACCGAATGACTTCTCTGATGATAGAATAACAAAGGATTATTATTCCCAGGCTGCCGATCGAGGGATCAGTATGGAATATGCCATCGAGCTCTGCAACACCCTGCAAACCGATGCCTGGGTCTGTGTACCCCATATGGCCAGCGACGATTACATTAGGAAAATGGCGGATCTGTGGCGGGACAATCTTGATGAAAATCTTACAATATACCTTGAGTATTCCAATGAAGTATGGAACTGGGCTTTCGTTCAATCAAAATGGGTTTCGCAAAACGGCGTATACGGAGAATATCCTCTTCCTGTTGACAACCATGTTCAGACTGCCCTTGCCGAGATTGAATCAAAGGGCGGGGACTTTCCCGAGAAAGATGCCTATATGATGGCCCGTTCCTTCTCTATCTGGGCTGATGAGTTTGGCAGTGCAATGTCGTCACGGGTTATACGGGTTGCAACGGGACAACATGCGGTCCCATCACGATTAAGAAAGGTATTGGAATACCTTTCCGATGAGAAAGAAGCCTATGGCGCTGTCGGCTGCGATGCCCTCGCTGTGGGAGGATACTTTTCCTTTTCCGAAGAAGATCATGAAAAATGGCTAACCCTGGGAGATAGCTTGACCATGGAAGAGATCTATAAGGACACCTACCGAAACTTTCTGAAAACGAGCAAGATATGGACCGAAGGTTGCGCTTCCGTTGCAAAGGATTTCGACGTAAAATACTATGTGTATGAAGGTGGTCAGCATATGCAGCCCTATAATCAACAAGAGTGGAACTATAACGAAAAACTTTGGGATTTCCAGATCAGTGATTATATGTACGATCTTTACATTCACAACTTTGATTTACTAACCGATCCTGAAATTGACTGCGATCTCTTTATGGCTTTCTCCTATATCAGCAAAAGAAAAAGTAGATACGGTTCCTGGGGCCACTTGGAATCTCTGGACCAAGTGGGCACAGAATACGCTAACGCTCCTAAATTCAGCGCTCTCATGGATGTTAATACTCCCTAAATTATGAATGAATTTTAATTATGTTATTAAAATATCTATAACTTGTTAACTCTCAATTTCAGTGATAAGTTATTATTATCTTATGTCATCGCTGTCCCAAATAAATCCTTTCATAATGTCCCCAACCGGGACCCTTTTTCACTTCACCACCTCAATCACCTCAATTACCTGAGGCTCCAGCGGCCGGTTCTCCTCCTCCGGCCCGGCCGTATCCACTTCGGCGATCCGGTCAAGTACATCGTAACCTTCGACCAGCTGTCCGAAGGCGGCGTACCTGCCGTCCAGCTTATGAGCGTCCTTATGCACTATGAAGAACTGGGTACCGGCGCTGTCAAAATCATCGTCCCGGGCCATGGAGAGGGCTCCCCGGGCGTGGGTGAGTCCCGTATCAAAGCCGTTTTCGGCGAACTCGCCGGTAATGGTAAAATCGGTGGGACACATGCAGGTATTGTCCTCGGAGCCCCCCTGTATGACGTAATCCTTGACGACGCGATGAAAGGTCAGGCCGTTATAGAACTTCATTTCTATGAGACGAATAAAGTTGCTTACTGTTATGGGAGCCTTGTCCGGATAAAGATCAAAGAGCATTTCTCCGCCGGCTTTCATTTTTATTTTGATTTTTAATGACAATGTTTTTTCCTTAAAAAACCGCATCACCCTCTAATAAAGAATGATGCGGTTTAACAAATATCTATACTTTAGCCTTTCAGACTATTTTTCGATATACGCTCCGCCCAGGAACATGTTGTTCAGGGGAGTGATGTACCAGCCCTTTACGTAGGGGGCCATCATTTTGGGGGAGGAGCGGTAGTAGAGGGGGATGAGGGGCATGTCGGCCATAAGCACGTCGTCGGCGCTTCTCATCAGCTCCATGGCTTTCATGGGGTCCGTCTCTACCTGAGCGGCTTTCACCAGCTTGTCATATTCGGCATTGGCGTAGCCCGAGTTGTTGCCCGTGGCGTCGCTCATTCTCAGGGGGAAGAAGGTCATGGGGTGCATGTAGTCCGCTCCCCATCCCATGGCGCCGATGTCGTAGTTGAGAGCCTGGATGTTTTCGTAGTAGACGGCCCACTCTTCGGTGGAGACGTTTACTTTGATGCCCAGGTTCTGCTGCCACATCTGCTGCATGGCTTCCACGATGCTCTTGACCGTTTCGTTGGTGTAGTAGCTCAGTTCCACCGTGGGAAAACCTTCGCCGTTGGGGTAACCCGCTTCAGCGAGAAGTGCCTGAGCGCCTTCTACATCGGCCGTGGGAGCCAGACCGAAATCGGAACGGCCCTCTTCGTAGGCCACGCCGTCCACGGAGTAACCGGGAGCGATGAGGCTGTAGGCCGGTTCGTCGGTGGACTGGAGAACGTTCTCAATGATGGCGGTCCGGTCGATAGCCTTGGCCAGGGCCAGGCGGACTTTGGGATCGTCAAAGGGAGCCTTGGAGCAGTTCACTTCGTAGTAAGTCGTTCCGTAGGAAGGAATGATCTGCAGAGCGTCGCTGGTAGCCTTGAGAGTGGGCAGATCGGCGGGGGGAACTTCCCACTGTCCGTCGATATCGCCCTTCTCGAGAGCCACGAGAGCGGTGGAAGGATCGGGGATGAAACGGAAGTTCAGCTTTTCCAGTTTCACATTGGCCGCGTTCCAGTAATTCTCATTCTTGACCAGTTCGTAACCTTCACCGAAGGAGATCTCCTGCATTTTGAAGGGACCGTTGGATACGTAGGTATCGGCGGAAAGGGTCCATCTGTCGCCGTTGGCTTCTACGGTTGCCCGGTTAACGGGGCTGTAGACCCACATGGCCAGGATACCGGTGTAGTAAGCGGTGGGAGCTTTGAGGGTGATTTCCAGAGTATTCTCGGAAAGTGCCTTGATGCCCACGCTGTTCGCCTCGGCATTACCGGCATAGTAGTCGGCGGCGCCCGCGATATAATCGGTAAGCATTTCGGTGTACTGGGCACCCAGGGCGGGATCGAGAACTCTCAGGTAGGAGTAGACGAAGTCGGCCGCCGTCAGGGGAGTGCCGTCGGACCACTTGAGACCGTCCCGCAGTTTGAAGGTGTAAACCAGACCATCGTCGCTGATAGTCCAGGACTCGGCACTGCCGCCGACAATGCTGTTGTTCGCATCGTAGGTGACGAGGCCTTCGAAGGTGTTGAAAAGGATGGGAGAGGCAAACGAGTTATTGGTAATACCCGGGTCGATGCCGTCCGGTTCATTCTGAAGGGCGAAGACCAGTTTCTGTTCAACCGGCTCCCCCGAAGTCTTTCCCTTATCTCCGGCTCCGTTGGCAAATACCGCCACGGAAGCGAAGGCGAGAAGTACTGCTAAGATTAATAGCTTTTTCATGTAATACTCCTTATATTCTTCTAAATTGAATATCCTGATTTAATTTCAGCCGTACAGATGGCAGGCGACCAGATGGTTCCGCCCTGCATCCTTCAGCTCCGGCTCTTTCTCCCGGCAGATCTCCATACACTCGCTGCAGCGCGTATGGAACCGGCATCCCTTCGGCGGGGAGATGGGGCTGGGAATGTCCCCTTTGATAGCCGTGGCCTTCTTCCCTTTCGCCTTGATCGGGTCGGAGACGGGGATTGCCTTGAGGAGGCCCTTCGTATAGGGATGAAGAGGATTCCGGTAAATCTGTTCGCTATCGCAGATCTCCATCATCTTGCCCAGATACATGACGCCCACGTGATCCGAGACATAGCGGACCATAGAGAGGTCATGGGCGATAAACAGATAGGTCAGGGACCGCTCCTTCTTGAACTTTTGAAGCAGATTGATCACCTGAGCCTGAATGGAAACGTCCAGAGCGGAGATGGGCTCGTCGCACACCACGAATTCCGGCTCGACGATCAAGGCCCGGGCCAGGCAGATTCTCTGCCGCTGACCGCCTGAGAACTCATGGGGATAGCGGGACAAATGCTCCGCCGAGAGCCCTACCCTCTCCAGCATATCAATAACAAGAGGCTTAGCCTGGGCGACACCGTCAACAATCCCCTGTGAAAGAAGAGGCTCAGCGATGATCTTGAGTACGGTCATCCGGGGATTCAGGGAGGAATAGGGGTCCTGGAAGACCATCTGGATCTTCTTACGGAAGGGAGAGAGCTGTTTCTCGCTGAGATCGGCCAGATCATCCGCACCGAACATAATCGATCCCGACGTGGGCTTATGCATCCGGACAAGGGATTTCGCCACGGTCGACTTGCCGCAGCCCGACTCGCCCACCAGTCCCAGGGTTTCCCCTCTCTTTATGGAAAAACTGACGTTATCCACCGCATGGACGACGGACTTTCTCTTCCCCGGGACGGGAAAATGCTTTACGAGATTTTTTACAACGATAAGGTCTTTTTCAGACATGGGCGCTCCTTTCTCCGGCGAAGGGATTGTTATCACGGGGTGCCTCATCATGGAGGAGCCAGCAGCTGGAACCGTGTTCCTCCCCTACCATGGTAAAGGGAGGCTGTTTCATGGTGCAGACTTTACGGGCGTACTGACAGCGGGGATGGAAGGGACAGCCTTCGGGTGGATTGGACATATCCGGGGGCGATCCGGGGATAGACTGAAGCTCGACAGCCCTATCCTGATCTATAGCCGGAATGGACTTGAGAAGGCCCATGGTATAGGGGTGGCTGGGACGATAGAAAATATCCTCGATACCGGCGAACTCCATCACCCTTCCGCCGTACATAACCATGACCCGGTCGCAGATCTCCGCCACCACACCCAGGTTGTGGGAGATGAAAACGATGGACATCTCCATCTCCTCCTGAAGGGACTTAAGCAGTTTGAGTATCTGGTCCTGTACGGTCACGTCCAGGGCGGTGGTCGGCTCGTCGGCAATGAGGACCGACGGTTTGCAGGCCAGGGCCAGGGCGATCATGACCCGCTGCCGCATTCCCCCGGAAAACTCGTGGGGATAGCTTTTATACCGGCTGACCGGATCGGGAATCTGCACCTTCTCGAAGAGTTCCATAACCATCGCGCGGACCTGCTTCTTAGGCAGTTTCTGATGTGTCAGAATCATCTCCTCCACCTGCTTTCCCACGGGGATGAGGGGGTTGAGGGAAGACATGGGATCCTGGAAGATCATGGCGATTTTCCGTCCCCGGATATCCCGGTAGCCGACTTTACCCAGCTTGGCCAGGTCCTCCCCTTCCAGCTCGACCGAACCGTCGACAATTTTTGCCGATGAGGGCAACAGCTTGAGAACGGAAAGGGAGGTAACCGACTTACCGCTTCCCGATTCACCCACAACGCCCAGGGTCTCCCCTTTGGCCAGATGCAGATCGACGCCGTTGACCGCCCTGACGACCCCGTCCTGATTGAAGAAGGCCGTATTCAGATTTTTTACCGTAAGTATATTCTTCATGGATTAACGTCCTTTCATTTTCGGGTCGAGCGCATCCCGGAGGCCGTCGCCGATGAAGTTGAAGCCGAACATGGTCAGACAGATGGCCAGGGAGGGGATGAAAAGCTGATAGGGATTGGTCCGGAGGGCCTCCAGGGCATCGTTACACATGGTGCCCCAGCTGGCCATGGGAGGCGTTACCCCCAGTCCGATGAAGCTCATGAACGCTTCGATAAAGATAGCCGAGGGGATGAGCATGGTGACGGTGACGATGATGGAGCCCATGGCGTTGGGCAGCAGATGGGAGGTCAGGATTTTCCAGTGGGACGTGCCCATGATCCGGGCACAATGAACGTAATCCTGCTCCTTGAGGGTGAGGATCTGCCCCCGCACGACCCGGGCCATATCCACCCAGTAGACAGACCCCAGGGCTATGACGATGCTGGCGATGCCCGAATCTCCCGGAAGAATCACCATTATCAGGATGACATATAAAGTTAGGGGAATCGTGGCGATGATATCCACGATACGCATCATGATATTATCCGCATTGCCTCCCAGGTAACCGGCGAGCCCTCCGTAGAGTATACCGATGATCAGGTTGGTGAAAGCGGCGATAAAGGCGACCAGCAGGGAGATGCGGGCGCCCATCATGAGCCGGGTCATCAGGTCACGGCCCAGTTTGTCGCTGCCGAAGGGATAGGTTTTATTCAGGATTCGTTTTGTCCCTTCGTAGGGAGCGCCGCTCTTATCGGTGAGGCGGACCGGCTTAACGCTGAAATCCACGAAGATGGTTTCGCCGTCGAAATCGTAACTGGTTCTCTTCTTGAAAAGATCCTCCTTGATGCGGGGGAGAGCCTTGATGAGATAACCCTTCTCATCGACGAGAATCGGTTTGAGGTTCTTGCTGATGAAGATGAAATCCCCGCCGGCTTCATAGACTTTCATGACCGGAGGAAGGTTGACGAAGGTCAGATTCTGCTCTTCATAACTGTGTTTTGACAGCCCGGGCCCTATGAGGGCGAAGAGAAGGATGACGATGATGATGACCGCTCCCAGCATGGAAGCCGGCTTATGGCGGAAACGGAACCACACATCGCCCCCATAGGTTCTGTGCTTAGCTCCGAGAGATTCACTTTTGTCCGGGGAGATTTCGCATTTCTCCCACATTGATGGTTCGATAGATAGTTCTGACATGATTCTCCTGTCCCCTTATTCGTATTTAATCCGGGGATCGATGAGGATATAAAAAAGATCGACAATGAACACCATGACGATCAGAAAGGTGGCATAGAAAATGGTGATCCCCAGAATGGTCGTATAGTCCCGGTTGGTGATGCTCGTAACGAAGTGCTTTCCCATGCCGGGCAGAGCAAAAATCTTTTCGATAACGAAGGATCCGGTCAGGAGGGAGGCAATGGTGGGCCCGAGGACGGTGACCACCGGGATCAGGGCATTCCTGAGGGCGTGGCGGACAACCACTTTATACTCCGAAAGGCCTTTGGAACGGGCGGTTCTGATGTAATCCTGCCCCATCACTTCCAGGAGGCTGGACCGCATGAGCCGCGCCAGGAACGAGAGGGAGTAGCCACCCATGGCGACCACGGGCAGGATATAGCCGGCGGCCGAATCGAAACCGAAGGCGGGCAGCCAGTCCAGTTTGTAGCTGAAAACGTACATGAGAAAGGTGGCGATGACGAAGGAGGGAATGGTCACGCCGATGGTGGCGATCACCATGGAGAGGACATCCTGCCATCGGCCATTCTTCAAAGCCGCCACAATGCCCATGGGAATGGAAGCGATCAGCACGAAGAGGATGGTGATCAGTCCCAGCCTGCCGGACACGGGAAATCCCTCCCTGATGAAGTCATTAACCCGCATGCCGGGATACTTGAAGGACGGGCCCAGGTCTCCGTGGAGAAGGCCGCCGATGTAATCGACCAGCTGTTTGGGAAGGGGGTCGTTCAGATGGTATTTTTCCATCAAAGCCGTTTCCACCTCCTCGGGCAGCTCACGCTGGGCGGTAAAAGGGCCGCCGGGAATGGCATGCATGAGGAAGAAGACCAATATGGAAAGAAGAAGCAGGGATATGATCATAGATCCCATGCGTTTTATAAGATAAAGTCCCATTAAATACTCCGAAAAGCGTAAGCATATTAGCTATAATTCAATAAGTCAATATCGAGTAACTGAGGCCTCAGAAAAAAGTTGACAATTTTACAATTTCACCCATTGGGGCAGGGATGGGAGGGGCGCGCGAAGCGCGGTCACGCAGGGACGGGAGGCGGGAGCCGGACCCCCGGACAGCCCGGTGACGCGGAGCGGCAGCCCCCCGAAAAAGTCCTTAAATGGTTTTAATTGTCAAACTGCGCTATGTTAATCAGAATCCATGTAAAAACAATCATTATTCTCCAGGAGAAAAGAAGTGAAATCTGCGATAAAGATGAATTATGCATCAGGAATGGGTATATTGTTTTTACTATCCTCCTTATTTATGGGCTGTGAAGATCTGTCCGTTCTTTTTAGCACGTCCGATCCGATAGCGGTAACGGGTGCTTCGACAACTCCCTTTGAATGTGAACTAGAGTTGGGAGAGATACAGCAGATAGGGGTGAATTTTACACCGGAAAATGCTACAGATAAATCCGTGGCTTGGGAATCTACGGCCCCGTCAATTGCAACGGTTGACGAAGGCGGTGTTGTGACAGCCGTCAAAGCCGGATCGGCGGAAATCAGCATGACCACAAATGACGGCGGATTTACCGATACCTCATATGTAACTGTGAAGGGAATCAATGTTCCGGTTACCGGAATAACCCTTTCCCCGGCCGTAAAAAATATGGTAGTGGGAGATTCTTTCATCATTTCGGCAAGTATACTGCCTTCCGATGCAACCAATTCCGCCGTTTCCTGGAGCTCCTCAGCGCCCTTAGTGGCAACAGTGGATGACGCCGGTTCCATTTCGGCTCTGGCAGTGGGAACAACCGACATTTCGGTGACAACTGAAGACGGAAGCTTTTCCGATACCTGCGCCCTGACTGTCACTGCGGCAGTTGTTGGTGTTTCCGGGGTTCAATTGGACAGGGAAAGCGCCACACTTGAGGTGGACGATACGGTTCAGCTGAAGGCGACGGTGTCTCCCAGCGATGCGACGAATACGGATGTGACATGGTCAACGTCTGCCGGCTCAGTGGCAACGGTTAGCAGTTCCGGACTCGTTACGGCCAAAGGTAAAGGTACGGCCACGATTAGCGTTTCCACTGAGGATGGCAATTATTCCGATGATGTTTCCATCACCGTGATAGTTCCGGTAACAGGGGTGACGCTGGATTTAGAAACGAAAACGATGATTATAGGCGAGACATCATCCCTTTCCGCCACAATTTTCCCTTCCGATCCAAGCAATGCCAACCTTAGCTGGACATCGTCCTCACCATCAATAGCAACAGTGGATGACGCCGGTTCCATTTCGGCTATGGCAGTGGGAACAACCGACATTTCGGTGACAACTGAAGACGGGAGCTTTTCCGATACCTGCGCCCTGACTGTTACGGCCGCGACCGTTGATGTTACGGGAGTTCTGCTGGACAGGGAGAGTGCCGCGCTGGAGGTGGACGATACGGTTCAGTTGACGGCGACGGTGTCTCCCAGCGATGCGACGAATAGGGATGTGACATGGTCTACCTCCCAATCAACTGTGGCCACGGTCAGTTCCGACGGCCTGGTAACAGCCAAAGGAGTCGGAACCGCGACCATAAGCGTGAAGACAAACGATGGAAATTATACGGATACAGCATCAATTACCGTGAATTCCACTCCCGTGACAGGGGTCTCACTTACCATAGAAAGTGCCATTCTGGCAAAAGACAAAACCCTTCAACTAGACGGCACAATTACACCAGACAATGCTACAAACACTGCTCTAACCTGGGTTTCTTCTGAAGAATCCGTAGCAACGGTAAGCAGCACTGGTTTGGTTACAGCGCTTGCCGACGGCTCAACGACAATTACTGTTACGACCGCTGACGGGAACTATACCGATATGGTAGATATCATGGTAAGAAATGCGGTGACTCTGGTTTCCCTCTCTCCGGAGAGTTATATCCTGGAAGAGGGTGATACCTTACAATTGTCTACAGGGATTTTTCCCATCGATGCGACCAATCAAAGTTTGACTTGGACTAGTTCCGATCCTTCCGTAGCCACTGTCAGTTCATCCGGACTGGTAACAGCCGTTAGCAGTACCAGCGATGCCATTACCATTACAGCCACATCGGAGGATACGGCAGTGTCCGATACTTGCATACTAAAGGTGGTAGAACCGGCAACGGCGACATCCAAAGACATTACCTTCGATTTTGAATATATCTCAACCGGTATGGCGAGTAACGTTTACACTATCTGGCTTGAGAATAAAGTAACCGGGCAGATACAGAATCTCTTTACCTGCCGAAGAGCGATTAATACCGGCGCCTTATCAAATGCCGCAAATGTTTTGGCATATTGGAGGGACCGTATTTTCGATAATGACGGGAATAGGGTTGTGGATGTCGTAACCGGTCCAACCTGGTCCAGAACGGATTTCCTCCTTACCGACGGTATGACAATTGCGGACGATGAGAATGATGCAGATTCCGATCCCTCCTACCTGGAGATGACCGTAAACGAGAGCATGGGCGACCAGTTTATCCTTTACTTTGAGATGGACGAATCCTGGGAGACGAATGATTGGTTCACCAATAGAAATACCTACGACCAGCCATCTGCCCTTTATGCCGTTGCCATAGATTTGACCAATACCGCGACCACGGAATATACCTTGAAACCGGTCGGCTGGACGACCATGTATGATAGCACGGAGATCCCGGGATTGGGATCACTGGACGCGAGCACGTACATCAGCGAGATTCGGTATTTCACCCATCATAAAATTGATAACGGGGACGGAACCTATGGCTTCGGCGGGGAGGATTCCGCTAACAGTTCCCTTCGCTGCATAGGTCCTATCACTGCGACGATTTCTGACACCCCCTAGTACCGGGGCAGGGATGGGAGGGGCGCGCGAAGCGCGGTCACGCAGGGACGGGAGGCGGGAGCCGGACCCCCGGACAGCCCGGTGACGCGGAGCGGCAGCCCCCCGAAAACAAACGCTTTCACCAAAAGTCATTCTCATGTATAATTACCCTATGGAACCGATTCAGGGGTTGGAACACTTTATAGACAACAAAGAACTCATTGATCTGAACTTCAGCCATATCCGCTTTGCCCACGGCGTGGTGGAGGACAAGCTGATTGACAGCACGATTATTAATTATGCCTCCTTCGAGGACGTGACTTTCAAGAACTGCCACTTTGACATCTGCTTTATGGAGAAGTGCCGTATGATCAACTGCCGCTTTATCGAGGTGCGCATGACCCACTCCCTGGCGGCGGGATCGGTTTTTCAGAATTGCCTCTTTGAGGATTGCGACCTGATCAGCGTGAATTTCAACGGTATTCAGGCGGAGAGAACATCCTGGGTGGCCTCGGACCTCTACTATTCCCGGTTTATCTCATCGAAACTGACCGATGTGGTGTTCGATGACTGCAATCTCAAACGGGTGGACTACTCCCATTCGGAACGGAGGAATGTCTCCTTCAAGAGTTCCAATGTACAGGATGCCTATCTGGATCAGGCGAAGGAGGATATGTGAAGGTAAAATGCCATTTCGCCGTGGTGGGCCTGAGCAACACCTACCTGATAGGGGATTCCTGCGGGGGCGAAGCGATTATGGTGGACCCCAGCCGTTTCGACGTCCCCCTTCTGAAGATGATCGAGGACAATAATTATTACGTGAAGGGCGTTCTTATCACCCATAACCATGAGAATCATGTCCACGGCCTTCTGACCATGCGCAAGATTTACGATTTCGATATTTACGCCGCCGAGCCGGAAGTGATGGGCTTTGAGACCATTCCCGTCTCCGAGTCGGAGCCCTTCGAGTGCTGCGGCTTCAGGGTGGAGCCTCTGTTCATACGGGGCCACTCCTCCGATTCCCTGGTCTACAAGGTGCGGAATGTGCTGTTCACCGGGGATCTTCTTTCCGCCGGACGGGTGGGAACGCCGAACAGCCGGTGGAGCAAGGCCGCCCTGTACCGGGATCTGGCGGACAAGGTGAATACCCTGGACGGTGAGACGATTATCTTTCCCGGCCACGGACCGCCCTCGACGCTGGCCATTGAGAGGGAGACGAATCCGGCTTTCCTGAATTTGGATGAATTTGCTCTGGACGGGGTCGAGGATGAGGATGATCTCGGGGTTGAGGTGGAGGATTTCGAGATTTAGGGTTTTGGGATAGGCTGCGGGGGCTTTTGCAGAGGCATCAGAGGCAGCTGAGGGGAAGAGTAATGGAGTTAGGGGATTATTCTTTATGGTAGTAGGGGTTGATGATTCTTTTAATACCATTTTTTAGAGTGACTTCATTGAAGTTTATAAGGATTCCCAGTCTTTTATTCATTAATCTCAGATAGGTTAATACTTGTTTGGGGTGGATTTCTATGAGATTTTTAACGGATTTTAGCTCGACGATGATTTTATCATTTACCAGCAGATCCAATCGGTAAGATTTAGGAATGTATAGGGATTTATAGATAAGAGGAATGTCTATTTCATAACCAATACTTAATCCGGCAGTCTGTAATTCATATGCCATAAGCTGTTGATAGGCCGATTCCAGTAATCCCGGTCCAAATGTTCTATGAATATTAATCGCCGTCCCAATAATAGTTCCACTTAATTCATTTAATTCTTGTTCATCTTCACTCATGTCTATAGGGGGACAAATAACTTTCCCGATTTCCCAACCCTCTGCCTGCTTTGCTAGCTTAACTTCCTCTGCGAGAGCATTAACGTCGTAATGAGATTACCCCTGCTCTCGCATTCACCGATTCTTCCCCAAAGGCACATAAGCCCGTCACAACTTTTTCCCAGAGGGAGCTATCCTATTCTTTATGAAAGGGAAATATCTCGCCATACTGTTTTTGGTTACATTGTTTTCGGCCGGGTGCGCCCAGTTGCTTTTTACTCAGGATGAGTCTTCCGATATCGAGACTATTGCCGATCATTCGGTGGTTCGTCAGCTTTACGACGGGCAGATGGCCGAGGCTGATATACAAAGAGCCGTGGACGACCTTCATATCGGATACGGCCACACCTCCCACGGGAGCCAGATAACCGACGGCATGACAGGGCTGACAGCCTTTGCCGATAACAACTTTCCCGAATACAGTGAAGACCTGTTCCAGTGGAGCCGTGACGGGTCGTCAGGGCTCCATCTCTATGAGGGTGACGGCTACGGTGACGGGGATCTGGATCATGACTGCGGCTATGCGGGATGGGATGACGAAACCAGGGCATTCCTGAATGACGAGAATAACAGTGAATTTAATGTGATCATGTGGTCCTGGTGCGGCCAGGTTGATTCCGTGGATATAGACAGCCATTACCTGGAGAGGATGGAAGCCCTGGAGGCGGATTATCCCGATGTGACTTTTATTTATATGACCGGTCATCTGGAAGGGGGCTCGGACGATCCCGGAGAAAATGCCGTCCTGGCCCATAATAATGCCATACGGGACTACTGCCGGGAGAAGGGAAAGTGGCTTTTTGATTTCGCCGATATTGAAAAGTATGATCTGGACGGGCGCTATTTCGGCGACAAGCTGGCCGATGACGGCTGCAACTATGACAGCACCGGAGACGGTTCCCGTGATGCCAACTGGGCGGTAGACTGGCAGAATTCCCACACAGAGGGAGAGGAGTGGTACAGCTGCGGCGCCGCCCATTCCCAACCGGTTAATGCCAATCAGAAAGCCTATGCCGCCTGGTGGCTATTCACCCAGATAGGCCGGTCTCGATGGGAATAATTTTTTCCGTCCCGAGTTTCCCTGTAAATTAGCCCGGGATCACGCTATAATGGGTGTTATGAAAACTATTAAATACCAGATAATGACCCTATTGCTGCTAGCTCAGCTGATTCTCTCCTGCACCGCCTCGGCGGCTCCTTCCCAGGGGAAGATAAGGATTGACTTTGACTTCGACAGCCGGAACGCCAGCGATTGGAAGAATATCTATGTCATCTGGCTGGAAAACGAGGAGGGGGCGATTCAGAACCTTTATGTCTGTGAGCGTCTCCTGGACGGCTCTATAACCGATTATGAATCCGCCCTTCCCTTCTGGCACCTTAACCGCTATAACTCGGGGGATGAGACTTTCAGGGAAGAAGTTGATGCGGTCACCGGACCGACCGAAGCGAACAGGGACTTTACCCTGACCGCCCCCATCAACGAATCGCTGGGAGAGAACTTCACCCTGTACTTTGAAATAGACCAGTCCTTCAACTTCAACGACTGGTTTCCGGGAAAGGCCTACGATATGAGGGACCAGCCTTCGGTCGTTTACGCAGCCGATATAGATCTTTCCGATGACCGAACGGAGTATGATCTCTCTATCCTGGGCTTTGTTCCCATGTACGAACGCTCCCGTTACGGGAACTTCTCCTTTACCACGGAAGATCAGAAAGCCTATGAGGCCGGAACACTCGCCTTTGCCAAGGGTGAGATTTTCGAAGAGATGCGCTACATCACCCATGGCAGGAATACCGAAAAGGGAGTCATTAGCTTCGGCCCGGAAGACAGGGCTCAAAGCGCGATCCGTTCGGTGACCGCCATTACGGCAACGGTGGAGAAGTAATCTGCATGATGTCCGAGAAGGGGAAGCTGCCGCTTTTTCTGATAATCTTCTGCGCTCTGCTGGCAGGATGTTCAGTCCTGGCGGAGGACAGCTTTCAGGAAAACAATGATGATCTTCCCTTTGTTCCCCCTCCGGACACTTCTGTCAGACTGCCTGTCGGAATGAATCTCCACGGGCTGACCTACTACTCCCGGGCTCCCGTCTTCACCGACGCCATGACAACCGCCAGTAATCTGCTTACCTTCTATACCGATGAACCGGGGTCTCCCTGGAATACGGGACTGGCCGGGGAGATTGGTAAAGACCGTTACGGTTATCCCCTCTCTCTACCCCAGAGGACAAGCGACGGGCATGACAGCCATGTCCGTTTTCTCATTAATAATTATTACAAAGGGCGGTATCGGGTCTTCTATGAGGGTGACGGTCTGCTTATCGCCGGCGGGGACCGGCTGAAGGAAGATGAGAAGGGACTCTATATTGATCTGACCGGAACGGGAAGCAATACCTGGATTGATATAAGAGAGAGCACACAGGGTAATCCCCTGAGGAATATACATATCATTCCCGAGGAATACGGCCTGTACAGCAGTTCCGATTACAGCCCGGATCTCTTTCCCTTGTTCCTGCCCGCCTATCTGGAGGGATTGGCTCCGTTCCATGCCCTTCGTTTTATGGACTGGATTAATACGAATAATTCCGTTCAGGTAGACTGGGGCCTCGGCTCATCCCATAACGCCACTCCCGGCGACTACAGTGATGACCGCATAACAATAAACCACTACTCCCAGGCGACCGGAAGGGGCATCAGCTTTGATTACGCCATTGAATTATGCAACGAACTTCATGCCGATGCCTGGGTCTGTATTCCCCATATGGCCAGTGACGACTATATCCGGCACCTGGCCCGTCTCTGGAAAGAGAATCTGGATCCGGGACTGACGATTTACCTGGAGTTCTCCAACGAAATGTGGAACTGGATCTTTGACCAGTCCCACTGGATTGACGAAAGCGGTACCTATCAGTCCTTCCCGGAACCGGTGGACTCCTCTGTAAAAACCGATCTGGAATACCTGGAAATCCACGGGGGCTTTCCCGAACAGGACGCCTATATGATGGCCCGCGCCTTTTCTCTCTGGTCTGAAGAGTTCGGAAGTGAATTTTCCTCCCGCGTGGTAAGGGTCGCCACGGGTCAGCACGCCTGGACGGGTAATTCACGGAGACTTCTGAACTATCTGTACAGTGATGACGCCGCTTTCGGGGCCGTCGGATGCGACGCTCTGGCCGTGGGCGGCTATTTCAGTTTTTCCGAGGATAATCACGAAGAGTGGCTGACTCTGGGTAATGATCTCGCCATGGAGCAGATCTACCGCGATACCTACGAAAATTTTCTGACCACCAGTAAGGTCTGGACGGAAGAATCCGCCGCCATCGCCGCCGATTTCGGAATCGATTACCTGGTATACGAAGGGGGACAGCACATGCAGCCCTGGCATCAGGGGAGCCAGTGGAGTTACAATCAGCGCCTCTGGGACTTTCAGATAAACGAAAGGATGTATGACCTGTATATGCACAACTTCGATGTTCATGCAGAACCGGATGTAAACTGCAAGCTGTTTATGGCCTTCTCGTACATAGGAGTCAGGGAGAGCCAATACGGTTCCTGGGGTCACCTGGAGTCGCTTGACCAGATAGGAACAAACTACTCCGATGCGCCCAAATACCGGGCACTCCTTGATGTGAATACAGCCCGCTAGGGAAAACAGCCCGGGAATACCCTGGGGTTCCTACTCCCCTTGAATTCTGAAATTCTTCAGAGGAACGATAATTTTCCTCTCCCCTGTCCCCTTGTTCTCCTTCGGATAGTTTAAGAGCAAGTGACACGCCCTGAAAGCCATCTCCTCAAAATCCTGCTCGCAGACGTAGACTTCGGATGCCGGATAGAGCGATCCCGGCCATTCGTCAAACACCCCGCATAAAACGCATTTATCAGAGAGACCGGATGCCCGATCATTCATAAGAGAAAGAACATGCCCGTAATGGGTCGCTATAATCCCGATTTTGTCCGCCCCCGCGACAGGTACAGGACCGGAGAAAGGATCATCGGGGAACAGGATGACCGGCTCCACTCCCCTTTCCCTGCAGGCGTCGACGGCTCCGGCCACACGGGCTTCCTCCACCCCGTTCTGCTGCCGGGAAAGAATCAGGATGGTCTCACAGCCCCTGGCCAGCAGCCTCCTGGCCAGGCCTTCCCCCCCGGTCCGGTTATCCGAAGTCACCACAGGAAAGGAGGGCATCCCATCCCAGCGGTCCAGATATACCAGGGGGAAATTTCTCTGGGCCAGGCGGTGTAAAATCTTTTCCGCCCGGGGAGAGAGGTTCGTTCCCGGAATGATCATGGCGCCGTCAAAAAGATTCTGCTCCAGCCGGGCTACCTGCCTTTCGAAGGTCTTTTCGCTCCTGCCGGTCAGGGAGATCATCAGGTCGTAATTCCTCTCCTGCAGCCAGGTGCTGGCATACTGGGCGGGAAGCCTTTCCATGGGAACGTTCAGGCTCGAAACGATCAGGGCAATGGTCCGGCTTTTTCCGCTGACCAGGTGCCGGGCCGCCAGATTCGGCGTATAGTGCAGCGCTTCAGCCGCATCCCGCACCCTGTCCCGGGTTTCCGGTTTCACCCGCTCATCCCCGCGGAGCGCCCGGGACACGGTGGAGATATCCACACCGCACCGGACGGCCACATCTTTCAGCGTTGCCACAGCCGGTAAGTCCTGATCTCAAAGGGTTTGAGGGAGATCTCCACTTCATCCTTCCCTTCTATCCTGTCACCCAGGAGATTCCACTCCATCATATCCGTTTCGGCAATCGATCTATTGCCGCCGTTCAGCATCAGGGTGCCCGATGAATTTTTACCCCGCAGTTCCACGAAACGGAGGACCAGGCTGTCATCCTTCTCGGATTTTTTCACCACCTCCAGAGAGATAACCTTCGAATCAAAGGTACAGGGAACGGCAATTTTCCCCATGAGTTCTCCGGCGGCGCAGTAGGGTTTCTGATTCAGCATGGCGCCCGCCTGATAGACGGAAGACTCTTCCAGACGACCCCTGTGGGGCATGAAGGCATAGGTAAATTCGTGCTCCCCGTAATCGGCATCGGGATCGGGGTAGTTGGGAGAGCGGAGCAGATTCAGATCCAGTACATTCTCATGCACCTTGTAGCCGTACTTGCAGTCGTTCAGGAGGGCGGCTCCGTAGTCTTCACAGGAAAGATCCACGAACTTATGGGCCGCCGCCTCGAATTTGGCCATATCCCAGCTGGTATTCCTGTGGGTATTCCGCTTGACCGTACCGTACTGGATATCGTAGGAGGCCTGATCGGCACGCACGTCCACGGGAAAACTGACCCGGAGCATCTTGTGCATTTCCCTCCAGTCCGCATGGGTATGGAAGCGGATCATCGGGGAATCTTCGGGCAGGACAATCTCCTGGGTCAGCCTGGATTCGCCCACCGTAAAGGTGAAGCGCAGTCCCTGACTGACGGGCCCCTTTTCCAGACCCTCCCATCCGGTCAGCACACCCTCGGCCATTTTCTGATTCTCATAAAAAATATCCACGTCCCAGGCATCGTACTGGTTGGGGACATCTTCGAACAGGCTGAAGACATTTCCCGGCCCGGCCATCATTTCCCGGTTCATCTCCTTGTCAAAACAGCCGGTCATGCGGCCCTTCTCGTCAAAGGTATAGCGGACAAGACCGTTTTCAAGGACAAGGGCGGATTTCTCTGTAGAGACTGATTTCGGGGCGCCCTTTTGAATCCTTGTGAGGCTCATGGGCGGCAGAGGAGCGTTCAGGTACAGGCGGCTGCCCGTTTTCTGAACCTCCAGAGAGCGGCCCTCCCCGTCAAGGATCTCACAGCCCTCCCAGGAGAGGGGCAACTCGACCGGTTCGGAATATTCATGGGAGAGAATGTTGACCAGGGTGATGACATTTTCATCGGGAGTCAGCAGGGCTTGTTCCAGCTCATCCAGCTCGGAGAACAGTTTCTCATAGGTGGCATGGGCATCTTTGTAGACCCGGTTTATACTCGACCCGGGGATTATATCATGAAAATGGAGACAGAGCATATCTTTCCAGATGCGGTCCAGCTTTTCCGAAGGGTAACCGGCCAGATCGAAAAGGGAGTAGAGGAACTCCACCCGGCGGAGACGCTGTTCCATGAGGCGGTTGCGCTTCTTGACCAGAGCCTGGGTCGTCAGGGTGCCCCGGTGGTACTCCAGATAAAGTTCGCCGGACCAGACCGACAGCTCCTCCTTCCTCTCCGCCAGACGGTCAAAGAAATCATCGGCCCTGCCGAAAACGACCTGGGGCGTCCCCTCCAGATTCCCCTGTCTCAGACCGGCTTCGATCTGTTCCGCCTTGGGGCCGCCGCCCCCGTCACCTACGCCGAAGAGGACCATAAACTCATCGAGGAAGGCTTTTTCCCCGAACTTCTCACCCGCCTTGCGCAGGCTGTCGGCAAAGAGATTGCTGTTATAGGTATCTTCCGGGGGAAAATGGGTCAGGACCTCGCTCCCGTCAATTCCCCGCCAGGTAAAGGTATGGTGGGGAAACTTGTTGAACTGGCTCCAGGAAATCTTCTGGGTAAGGAAAAAATCTACCCCGCACTTTTTCATGATCTGGGGCATGGCGGCGGAATATCCGAACACATCGGGTATCCAGAGATTGCGGACATCCTCGCCGAACTCATCCCGGTAAAAATTCTTTCCGTGGAGAAACTGGCGGACCATGGACTCTCCGGAGATCACGTTGCAGTCGGCCTCGACCCACATGCCGCCCTGAAGCTCCCAGCGCCCCTCCTTCACCCTGGCCTTGATCCGCTCATAGAGATCGGGATAGTGCTTCTTCGTAAATTCGTAGTGCTGCGGCTGGGACGCCCCGAAAATGTACTCGGGATAGCGTTCCATCAGGTCAAGCTGGCTGGAGAAAGTACGGCCGCATTTGCGGATAGATTCCCGGATGGGCCAGAGCCAGGCCGTATCGATATGAGCATGCCCCACGCTGACGGCCTTCAGATCCGATTCCCGGGCGGGCTGATTCAGGGCTTCGGCCAGAATAGTCCGGCAGGCGGAAATATCTTCCGGTCCGTAATGGGCATCCATGGCTTTTCCCAGAGTCCTCAGTATGCGGGCCCGGCGGACCGATTCAGCGGGCAGACCTATCATAAGCCGGTAAAGACAGGCGAAATCCATGGTGAACTGGAAATATTCCGGGCTGAACCGGCAGAGCTTCAGCTGCCTGACCTTGCCGTCATAGTGGCCGTGTCTCTTCGGGGCATGGCGGCGGGGATCCTGCTCTTTCTCGATTCCCATGAGATTGCTCGCCGAAGCTTCCACAATCAGGCTGATCTCTTCCCCGCCGTCGCAGCTCTTTGCCAGAGGACGCCAGAGTCGGGTATAATCGGACCAGAAAACAGAACTGTCGGAGAGTCCCTGAAGGGCGTTCCCCTCACCATCAAAAAGCAGAGCTTCCCCGCTGAAATCAAGGTAGGCCGCCAAAGCGGAACCTTTCCATGCTTCGGGAACGCGGGCGGTCAAATGAAACCAGGCGCTGTCCCACTCCTTACCCCAGCTCTCCCCCTCGGAAATAGGTTTCCATCCGTCGCTGCGGTCATTGGTCAGTCTTTCGGCGAAAGGGACGGGTTCATCGGACCGGTTAAAGGTCGCCTCGAATAGTACGGATTCACGACTCCACAGGGTGGGAAGCTTTTCAAGGAACTTCTCCGCCCGCCGTATATGCAGTTCTAACTCTTCTTTATGCACAGTTGACTCCCGATACAAAGGTTTGTATTCTCGGGATTCATCATATCACGGAGATAGGAAAAGTCAATACAAAGGTTTGTATTTCTTATGAAAAGCCTTTCCCGATGATACAGCCCATGGACTATCGGGGAATCAGAAGGTTTCCCGCAGCTTTTTCAGCACCTGTTCGAAGGCTTCGGGCAGAGGGGCCTCGAAAGTCTGAGGCTCCTCCTCTCCGGGGAGGGTTATGGCCAGCTTCCAGGAGTGCAGCATCAGGGGAGCATCGGGAAAATGGTTATCCTTCCGGCCGTAGATGGGATCGCCAAGAATCGGCTTATTCAGAGATTTCATATGAACGCGGATCTGATGGGTCCGTCCCGTATGGATGCGGATCTCGAGGAGAGTGTATTTATCAAAGCGCTCCCTGACAATATAATCGGACTGGGACCATTTGCCCCGTTCTTCATCGACAAGAACAAATTTTTTCCGGTCCCGCTTATCCCTGACCATATACCCTTCTATCGTACCCGTAGAAGAGGGGGGGCTTCCCTTGATGACGGCCAGATAGACCTTTTCCGTCTCCCGCTCCCGGAACTGTTCGGAAAGCATTTCAAGGGTTTCCCTGTCCTTGGCGGTAATGAGAACACCGGTCGTGTCCTTATCCAGCCTGTGAACGATGCCGGGCCTCCCCTCTTCCGAATCGAACTCCTCGGCCATTTCCCTGTTATGATGGAGCAATCCCTGCACCACCGTGCCGGTCCAGTTTCCCGCCGCCGGATGCACCACCATACCGGCCGGTTTGTTTATCACCACCACATGGGAATCCTCATAAATAACAGGCAGATCCAGATTTTCCGGTTCCAGTGTATGCTCCGTCTCTTCCTGCCACACTAGGAAAAGATTATCCCCGTCCTTTACCTTCTGGGAGAGTTTGATCTCCCGGCCCCCTTCCTTATCATAGATGTGAAGATCACGGGCCTTTATCTGTCCCCTGGTCAGGATCTCCGCCCGGGCGATATAGCGGTCGGCCCGCTCTGTCATACTGTCGGGCAGCTGAACGGTGATATTACGGTTTATCATCTTTTTGTAATTCTCCCACAATAAAATCGGCCAGAGCCAGTATCCCCGAAAGGGAGACGCTTATGCTCATTTTCTGGCCCAATACGTCGTTCGTGTCAGCAGGCGGGGAGGCGGAACTCATGTCAAAATACATATCGTACCCCAGACTGGTGAACATATAGAAGAGAGGCAGGGCCCCGAAAAAAAGGACTTCCCCCCTCCTTAATTTCCCCAAAGCCGGGGAAAACTCATCTTCCTGATAGGGAACGGGTTCACTCTCTCCTGTCTGTTTCGTCTGCGTCCCCGTTGTGGCGCAGGAAAAAGAAAAAATCAGAATAAGAAAGCAAAGGGTAAATCGCTTCAATAGTTCCTGGCTCCGAATATAGCCGTTCCCACCCGGATAATGGTAGCTCCTTCTTCAATGGCTTCCACATAGTCTCCCGACATCCCCATGGATAATTCGGAAAAATCCTGATCGGGAAAACGCTTCTGCGCCTCGTCTCTCCATTCACGGCAGAGGCGGAATGTCCGGCGGATCAGATCCCTCTCCTCGATAAAGGGAGCCATGGTCATGAATCCCCTGACACGGATATGTCCGAGTTTCCCTATCCCGTCCAGTTCGGCCAGCATCTCTTCAAGGGATCTGTAGCCGGCTTTACTCTCTTCGCCGGAAGTATTCAGCTCGAGGAGAATGTCCTGGCAGCGGCCCATTTCCCCATTGACCTTATCCAGTTTAGCGGCCAGCTTCAGGGAATCCACCGAGTGGATCAGGCGGAACTTCCCCGCCGTCTTCCCAACCTTATTACTCTGAAGATGCCCGATCAGATCGATTTCCACACCGGCAGGCAGTTTCTCCAGCTTTTCCAGGGCTTCATCCACCCGGTTCTCCCCGAACAGAGTTTCCCCCGCTTCACATGCTTCCAGCAGCGCTTCTATCGGATTTCTCTTACTGACAGGCAAAAGCCTGATCGACTGAGGATCCCGCCCGCAGCTGAGAGCGGTCCGGTTCAAGTTATCTTTTATCTTTTGTAGATTATCTGCGATGGCCATGGGATAATTATAGACTGATTAAGCCGATTTGGGAACCATGAGGAAGTCCTGTCTGAACGTTCCCGGTCTGCCCGCTTATCCGGCTTCTCCCGTCCTTCTGAACTCCGTCTTCCGGATATAATACCACCTATGAAGGACCGGCTCGGGACTTTTCATCAGGACGTAGGGTTCCGTTCCGCCATAGGACATGCAAAGTTTCTTCAGGACCTTCTCGCTGGCCCTGTTTTCCAGATCACAGTAGGCTTTCATAATACTCAGGTCCAGATCTTCAAAGCAGAATTGAAGAATCCTTTGGGCCGCTTCGACCATCAAGCCCCGTCCCCAGTAGGGTTTGGCGATAATGTAACCGAATTCTGCTCCGTTTATCTCCCTGTCCAGTGCATGAAGCCCGATGGTCCCAATCATTTTCCTGTCTTTTTTATGCAGGATGGCCCAGTCATAATACATCTCCCCGTCATACAGTTCCTGGGCGAGATCAATGAATTGAGCGGTTTTACCCTTTGATTCATGGGGGGGCCAGGACATGTATCGAACCGTTTCTTCATCGGAAGTATAGGCGTACATGTCCTCAAGATGTTCAGGACTGATTTTCACGAGACGGAGACGATCCGTTTCCATCTCTCTGAATTTGTACTCTTCGGTCAAAAGAACGGCGTACCCTTTTCCATCTTTGCCCCGTAACTCTCGGCTATCGTGGCTGCCAGATCGGCAAAGGTGGCGCGGATTCCCACAGAACCGCCCGGCTGTCCTTTGATCATATAAAGAAGGGGGACATATTCCCTGGTATGGTCCGTTCCTTTGAATGAGGGATCGCATCCGTGATCTCCCGTGATGACCAGCCGGTCTCCCTCTTCCAGGAGTTCCAGCATTTTGGGAAGCTTGGAATCGATCTTATCAACGGAATTAAAGTACCCTTCCACATCCCTCCGATGACCGTAAACCATGTCCGTATCGACGAGATTCACAAAGATGAATCTGTCCTTTTCGCTCTTTTCCTTAAGCACCTTCAAGGTCCGGCAGAGGCAGTCGGGATTGCCCGTATCATGATAGGAGACATCAATCCCCTGCTCCAGAAAAATGGATCCGATCTTTCCCACGGCGACCGTTTCCACACCCTTTTTCTGCAGTACGTCGAGGATGGAATGCCCCGGCAGGGTGATGCTGTAGTCATGCCGTTCGGAAGTCCGGAAAAAAGCGCCCGGTTCCCCGTCGAAAGGACGGGCTATCACGCGGCCCACCTTCAGGGGATCGCACAGTTTCCGTGCCTTTTCGCAAAGGGCGTATAGTTCTTCTATGGAGTATTTTTCCCGGTGGCAGGCGATCTGAAAAACGGAATCGGCCGAGGTATAGCAGATGGGATATCCGGTTTTCAGGTGCTCTTCACCCAGTTCGTCGATAATGGCCGTCCCCGAGGCGGCTTTATTTCCGAGAATGCCGCCGCAGCCTGTTTCCTTTATAAATGCATTCACCAGCTTTTCAGGAAAGGAGGGATATTCTGCCGGAAAAACATGAAAGGGCTTATCAAGGATGAGCCCCGCCATTTCCCAGTGGCCCGTGGTGGTATCCTTTCCCGGTGACGCTTCATTCATGACACCGAACCAGGCCTCCGGATTCTCAACGGGCTTGAGGCCGTCCAGAGGATTCCCGAGCAGCAGGGAAGCGTTGCCAAGTCCCATCCGCTTAAGAAACGGCCATTTTTCTCCGTGTATAATACTGCAGATGTGACCTGCCGTATTGGCCCCGCTGTCTCCGTATTTCGAGGCATCCGGCAAAGCGCCGATGCCGAAGCTATCAATAACAAGCACAATCGTAGTCATAGCGTCTTCCTTTATCCGGCAGTTAACCGGCCTTCAAATTCCATAATAATATCCTTTCGCCCGATTGTCCAATAAAAGCCTTATATTAGGTCAAAAAAATTCCGATTATGAAGATAAGATTTCTCAGGAGCGTCATAACGATGAAAAAAGTGCTACCATTAATCCTCTTTATAACAATTCTTCCCCTTTTCGCCGGAGGAAAGCCGGAAATGCCCGGTGAACCGGCGGTTTTCGAATATCTCGATACCGGAGATGTGGAAGGATTGAAGCGTTACCTCCTTTCCGATAACCCGCAGGTGAATACCCCCAACAGCCAGGGGATATATCCTCTTCACCGTGCTGTGGAAAAGAACAGCCGGCAGATGAGTCTTCTTCTGCTGAACAGCATGGCGGCTCCCGATGTGAAAAATACCAAGGGTGAAACCCCTCTCCTCCTCAGTGCCAAAAGGGACAATCGGGAGCTGGTGGATCTTTTCCTTAAATGGGATGCCGACCCTCTCCTGCCCGACAATACCGGCACCTATGCCCTCCATTACGGGGTTAGAAACAACGATTTGGCCGTCGTCAGCGAACTGATTCCCGTCATGGATAATCCGGATATTCCCGACGGAGAGGGAAAATCGGCCCTTCTGATAGCCGTGGAAGAGGATTACCGCGATGTGGCCTCCTATCTGGTGGACAGCGGGGCGGATATCTATTACGAATCGTCCGACGGCATCCGTCCTGCGGAACTGCTCATTGAAGAGAAGGATCTGGAACTCATCAAGGCGGTAATTCGGGAAGAAAACTATCCCCGCTCCTTTGACAAGCCCTATCCCCTTCTCCACCGTGCCGTCGAACAGGGCCAGAGGGACATCTGCGAATATTTCATGGGTCTGAACAAGAAAGCCATGGATATCGCCGACGTGGAGGGCCGTCTGCCCATCGACATAGCCCTCAGTTACAAAAGAAGCTATGACCATGCCCTGATCGCGAAATTCCTGATTGACCAGGGCTCCAAAAGAAGCAACCTGAGGGAATTCTCCTATATAACCGATCTTTTCCGAAATGAAGATATCACCATGGATCTGGGAGAGGGTGTGACCCCCCTTCACATGGCGGCCATGATGGGCCACGAAGGCCTCATTAAACTGATGATCAGCCGCTATTCTCCCGACCTGGATGTCAAGGATTCCGTGGGGGGAACTCCCCTTCTCTTTGCCGTCAGGGGCGGTCATGAAGCGATAGTTCAGATACTTCTGGATAAGGGAGCCGATGTTAATCAGTCGGACAATTATGAGCAGACGCCTCTCCACGCCGCCATCGGCCTGAACAACTACGCCACCATGATCGATCTTCTGGTCAGCAGCGGCGCCCATATCAATCAGCAGGATGTTCACGGAAATACGGCTCTTCATCTGGCCGTGCAGTACGGACTCAGCCGTAATGTGGTGGAAGCCCTGGTGAATAAGGGGGCCGACGCCAATATACGGAACAGCGAGGGAAGCATCCCCCTCATCTATGCCCTTCTCGGGGAGAGAAACGACCTGATTCCCTTCCTTACGCCGATCTCCGATATTTTTGCCGTAAATCTGGATGATCAGTCCGCCGTTCTTCTTGCCCTTTCGGGGGATATGGCCCTTATGGAGAGCTTCTTCACTCCCCGCAACCTGGCTCTACAGGATGTGGAAGGCAATTCGGCGCTCCATTACGCTGCAACTTACCCCCTGGACGAGCTTACCACGGAAAAAATGGAATTCATGGTAAACCTGGGGGCCGATCCCAACCTGCGTAATGCCCGGGGTATGACCCCCCTTCACAGCGCCATAGAGAGTTTCTACTGGAAAACAGCCAATACCCTGACCGGGCTTGGGGCCGATATGTACCTGGCGAACAACGCCGGTGAGACGGCCCTTCATATGGCTTACGTCCGGGGCAGCGATTTCTCCATCCGCTTCCTTACAGACGGAAACGATCTGCTGGAAGTTACCGACCTGGCGGGCAACACGCCCCTGTTCCACGCGATCCGTGAGTACCACCTGCCTCTGATAAAACTTCTCATCGCCAGCGGCGCCGAAGTGGACCACAAGAACAATCTGGGCCAGACGCCCCTCTTCACGGCGGTAAAGGAAAACTCCCTGGAATCGGTACAGATACTCCTGGATAACGGCGCCGACCTGAATGTGGTGGATACGGCGGGAAACACGCTCCTGCACTTTCTCGTCCAGGCGCAGAACGTGAACTGGGTCGTCGGTGATATCCTGGTTGACGGGGGACTCTCGGTAAACAGTCACAACAACGAAGGCCTGACCCCGCTCCATGTCGCCATCAAGCAGGTTTCCACCACGGGAGCCGCCTATCTCATCGATAAAGACGCCGATGTTGATCCCCTGGACAAAAACGGCTTCACCCCCCTGTTTTACGCCGTCATGGAAGATTCGGTAGATCTGGTGAATTTCCTCCTTATCAACGGGGCAGGCATCAACAAAAGAGATCTCCGGGGCAATACGGTGCTTCATGCCTCCGTTCTTCAAGCCGTGGACATGGATAACGGGGAAATGGTAGATCTCCTTCTGGACTGGAAGGCGGATATATTCGCCCGGAATAAAATCGGCGACACCCCCCTCGGCCTGGCCATAGAGGTCGGCCCCGTGGTTCTCGACCATATACTCAAGGAAGGAACGATCAACTCCATCAACAATGAGGGCAATACACCCCTTCATTACGCTCTGGAAGCGGAGGCCCCCGATGCGGTCATTGAAATCATACTGGGGGAAGGGGCTGATAAAAAAGCGATCAACGGCAAGGGAGAGACTCCCCTGCAGACTGCGGAGAACAAGGGCTACGGCAGTTATATTCTGAATTTGCTGAAAGCTGAAAGCTGAAAGCTGAAAGCTGAAAGCTGAAAGCTGAAAGCTGAAAGCTGAAAAAAGTAGTATCAGTCGGTCTCTATGTCGATAGTTACCGACTGATTTTTTTTCCTATTTCGGCTACTTATTCCTCATCCCCTTCGACGGCCATCATAGCCACGATTTTATCTTCCACATCAAGAAGGCGCTGCTGCATATCTTCGATGCTTTTCTGAATGCGCCGTTTCTGGGATTCCAGCTTCTTGACGGTCATCTTGGGCTCGGGACGGCTCTCTTTGATTGACTGGCGCACCTCATTCTGGCTCTGTCCCTCTTTGAACGCCTGAACGGCTTCTTGTCTCTGGGCAGGCTCTTTTATGGAAGCAACAACTTTCATGTTGTCAAAGCCGATTTCCGGATCAACATCCCTGGCGAACATCTGCATGGCCGATTTGGCCGTCGTTCGGTTCATTCCCAGAGCCCGGTCGATATAGTCCTCAAAAATCGCATGCTTCTGCTGGCACAGATCGAGGGCCTGAATGAGAAGTTTTCCGAACTCTTTCATGATTTCGCCGTTTTTAGCCAGATAGTTTGACTTGATCTGATCCGTCAGATCCTTGAAACGGGGATCGCTTTCATACACATTGGTATAGATGCCCTTCTCCTCGGCTGTCTTAAGAAGCTTGTGGAAAATATCCCAGAAAAGGACCGTATGATGGGCTCGGGGAGTGGTTTCATTGGCAAAACGGGTAAACTGAATATGATGGGCGAACTCATGAATCGCCGTATACATGAGAGAGTTGTCTTCTTCGAAATTCTGATTATGGATGATAATCTCATGGTTATCGGGATGGTAAAGGCCATCCACTTTCTTACTCTGCTTTCCCGAATAAATGAGGGTGAACTCAGCCACGTCCCCATCAATCTCCAATAGTTTTTCCTTAACCTGGTCTTGATTCACTGCTTACTCCTCACCTGTCTCATTTTTGTGTGATATGTTATAGAACAGGATTTCAAAAAGATCAATAAAGTTATGAAGGAATCCCCCTTTTTTCAGCTCACTGGCTGTAACAAGGGATGATTCACCCACCGGTTCACCTTCGAAATACCAGTTGATTTTACCCCCCGGCGATCCTTTAGGCAAGGGTGCCCTGAGCCAGGGTTCCGCCTCCCATGTCCGGGAAAGGAGATCTTTTTCCTGTTCACCGTAAGTAAAGAGGGGGATTTCTTCAGGAATCAGCAGTATTTCTTCTTCCTCCCCGGAATAAACCTTGAGGGGAAGGGAAAAATCCGGCAGGGGACGGGTTTTCCAGTTGGCAAATCCGTACTCCAGCAGCTCAGTCGATTCCAGGGCCCGTTCCTTCACTCCCTCCCGGTAATCGTCGGTGAAGATTCCCATAACAACCGTAATGAAACGGGTGTCCCCCCGCTTGGCGGTGGCGGCAAAATTAAAACCCGATTCATCTATATAACCGGATTTCAATCCGTCCACCCCTTCTACATTACCCAGAAGCAGATTGGTATTCTTCTTTGTCCGGGATGTCAGGATCTGCCCGTCGGGAGCTTTGTTCTCATCCTTCGGATAGGTAAAGACTGCGAGGGAGTGGAGCTTTTCCAGAGCCCAGGGAAAGCGTTCTATGTATCGGCGGGAAAAATCGGCATAACTGACCGGGGAAACCTTGTTATTTTCACTCCAGCCGTCGGGATCTTCGAAATGCATATCTTCATATCCCATGGAATAGACGAGCAGATTCATCTTGTCGACAAATTTTTCCGGTGTCCCGGCCAGCAGTTCGGCCAGCTGATAGGCGCCGTCATTACCGGAAGAAACGGCGATTCCCTGAAGAAGTGTCAGATAATCGAGGGTCTGCCCCTCCTCCAGCAGCATGAGGGACGAACCGGCCGGTCGGGAAAAGGCGGAGCCCGTGGCAGTTACCGTAACGGGGGTATCCAGGGTGATATAACCCCGTTCCACCGCTTCGCAGCCGAGATAAAGGGACACAAGCTTGGTCATGGAAGCGGGAGGTCGGGCATCCGTTCCGTTCTTGTCATACAGGACACGTCCTGTCAGATAGTCCATGAGGACGGCGCTTTCCGCAGTCAGTTCCGGTGCGACCTGAGCGGCCGCGGAAAGGGTAACAAAGATACAAAATAGGGTTAGGGTAATTTTTCTCAAGGTATTTCTCATGATTTGTCAGAGCATTATAAGTGGCACGGATTTTTCCGTCAACCGGAGGGAGGAATCAAATCCCAGATCCCTGCTGAGACAGACCATCGCGGTAAAACAAATCTATAAACTACCGATAAAGCGATTCAAAATATCCTCCAGTTTCTTTTTATCCAGAGAGTAATATACCCGTTTGCTTTCGCCCATTTCCACTTGGAAAATATTGAATCGATTTAAAATCCCCATATGATGGCTCAGGGTTCCCCTTGTCAGATTCAATTCTTTCGCCAATTCCGTACTGTACCGGGGTTTTTCAGCCAGAGCTCTGATTATTGACAAGCGGGAATCATCGGCTAAGGCTTTAAAAAAATCCAGGCTTGCAACCTTCCGAAGGGAAGGATCAAAGCTTTTCTCCATCTGATAGTTGTAACATACCAGTACGTTCGTCCCCCTCAGCGTGTAGAAGAGCCGCCCCCCCGCAAGATAGGAAACCAGGTAATCGAAGACAAGCTCTCCACCTTTCGCAGTATCAAGGGAAATTTTGATGAGCTCCTTTTCAAACTGATCGGGGTTCTCTTTTCTGAGTATCTCATGATTACGGGCTTTGCTCTTAAGAAAGGATTCTATCCGACTCTCATAGGGCTGGAAATACTCTTCATAGAGTCGGGAAAAAAACGAGCGGGCCCGATTTATCTGCTCTTCGGGATACCGCTTCAGTTCCTGGTATGCGGTCAACACTTTATCACCCTGCCCTACTTCGGAGAGCAAAGCCTCAAGAGCTTTCATCTTCCCATCATCATCTTCACCTATCAGTTCATCACCGTTGTTATCCAGAAAGAAGGTAATGTATTCCTGTGCGTCCATCTTTTGCCAGCGGGTACTGTATTCGGAGAAACTAGCAGCCCACCCCATAACGTCAGGAGCATAGAGTGGGTAGGTATAGAGAATCGTATCTTTTACCAAAAGCTTAAGGTCTGCCTTCATAGAAGGGGTAAGGTCCCTATTGGCATTGCCCACGATCTCCCTTATAAATACATCCGGTTCGGACCAACCGTTCCTTGAAGCGAAATTTTTATAATGGGCCAGGTTTTCAAGGAACTCGACAAATTCCCTTAAGAGGCTATAAGATATAACTGACGACATCTGAGGCTTCTCCTTCCCTCATAACCTATTCCGACTCTCCATAGGATATCAGATCAAGACGACGCAATACTTCCGTTCGCCCCATGAGGCCTAACAATAGTAACACGAATATCCCGCAGGTGGAAAGAATCATGGCGGGAGATATATTTTTCGTCAGAAAACCGAAGAGAAGATAAGCTATAGGTATGATTCCCTCGCATAAAGAATCGGTCAGCGACCCTACCCGCCCCAGATATGCCCTGTCGACATAGGCTTGAAAGAAAACGCCGATCGGTATATTCACAATCATCGCCACCGCAGCAGCAAGCAAAGGAAATGGGGTTATTATCAAAGCAGCCGTTAGGGATGAAAAATGTTTTCCTGCGGAAAAAGCCATTCCAGTCAAAAGAAAAAGCAGCCCTATCATAGCAAGAGTGGAAATCATATGCCGCCGGGTAAGCCTAATATGAAGCTTTCCCGCAATTATCGCCCCGAGAAACGCACCGCCGGATAGGGCGGACATTACCGCACCGTATAAATTCTCCGGCAATTTCAGATATTCAATGAGCCCATAGGGCAGAAGAACTGTCAGGGAAGAGAAAAAGAAATTCAAAAGCATCACGGATAAGGAGATATATACAAGCAGGGAGTCGGACTTGAAATATTCCAGGCCCTCCCGCAAATCTGACATAAAAGGCTTCCTTTGCTCCTCATCCGGTCCGACCTCGCTGCAATTAAAACGAAAATCGATGAATAGTTCCGATAAGGCCGAAAGGAAAAAGGAGATCCCGTTTATTGCCAGGAATATCCAAAGGGGGATGAACACGTAAATCAAACCGGCGACAAGAGGAGAAAGCAGAGTAACCAAACTGATGACGGATTGCCGCAGAGAACTGAGCAGAGTCAAAGAGTCCATGGTAACCATATCCCGCTGGGAAGCTGTAAAGGCCGTTTCCAGCATGATCTCAGTCAAGGAGAGAATTGGAGTCACGAGGTAAATCCAAAATAGCTTTAAGCTATGGGTATAACTAATGAAAACGAGAAATCCCATGAGAAAGGCACTGACAAAATCGGCTCCTACAATAAGTGCCTTTTTACTCATCCGGTCCGTAATGTTTCCGAGAAAAGGGCCTGCTATGACCCTGGGTAGAACACTTAGGACTAGAGAAATAGCGAAAGATTGCCCCGATCCGGTAAGGTTGAGCACATATAATCCGATGGCAAACGAGTAAAGGGCCGTACCCAGTCGAGACACTCCTACTCCTGCTACAACAAATATGATGTTTCTTCTCTCTTTTTTCTTCATCATATATACACCTCATTGCATTATACATATCATTTATATATATGTATTATATTCATCTAACATAAAAGGTTTTGAAAAGAACTTCAAGAGCGAAGGCTAATAATAAATTCCATTGCCTACACATCTGCTTGCCCCCTATGCCCATGAAAGAAATGAGAAATTACCTAAGCTTTCGATTGAGATTCTGAAAGTCAATGAAATCATGGATAAAGGTATAATCAAAATCGTATTATCACCGGGCCGGACTGATCAGGCATCTAAAAAAAGAAATATCCGTTTTTTTAAGAAACAATCATCCCTAATTTCCGATGAGACGAAATACATGAAGAACAGAGTAATGACTTTTTTTACCCGATTTGTGAAAAGGGAGAGGGTATTATATTGTTTTCAATATAACGCCCTCTCCCTTTTCCCCCCTTTCAAATCTGTAATCCCCCATTTCTTGTTAATCGGCAAAGGATAGGCTATAATAGAACCCATGAAGATTTTTCATCTTTATTATCTGGATAAGAAGAGTGAGATTTCCCCAAACAGGACTTACACATTGGGAAGAAACTGGGACAACAGCATCATTCTTCCGGAAAAGTCGGTATCCCGGAATCATGCCGTACTCGAGGGGACGAGTGACGGATTCATTCTCAGGGATCTGGGAAGTACCAACGGGACTTATATGGAAGGAGAGCGCATTACGGAAAGATCGTTCCGCGACAGCGCCAAATTCCGCATCGGCTCATGCAACCTGGAAGTTTGCTCCCGGGAAGCCGATCTGACCCCTTCCGATATGCTACCCAGCGATACGATGATTTTCGAGAACCGCATCTCCAAGCTGAAAAAAGAGGTGAATGATCCCGATCTGGCCGGACGGATTGAAGGGTTGAAACAGTTTTTCAACAGCAAAAGGGAATCCCTCTCCCTCAAGGCCAACAAAGACGGATTGACCGATCTGTACAATCGCCGGTATATGGATGAAAAATTGAATGAGGAGATTGACCGGGCCGTCCGCTATAAACGTCCCCTGAGCCTGATCATGGTCGATATCGATCTCTTTAAGAAAATCAACGACGCCTACGGCCATCAGAAGGGAGACGAAGTCCTTACCACCGTGGCCAGAATTCTGAAGGTGACCAGCCGCAATATGGATATCCTCTGCCGCTACGGCGGAGAGGAGATGGTTTTCATCCTTCCCGAGACATCCCCCGAGCATGCGATGATTATGGCCGATATGTGCCGCCAGCGCATAGACGACAACGTGGTCAAGGAGACGGGGGTCAAGGTGACCATCAGTCTGGGCGTGGCCGGAGTAAGTATGCGGTGCGATTCTGCCGAGGATCTGATAGCTGCGGCCGACAGGGCTCTCTATCGGGCCAAGCAGAAGGGACGCAACCGGGTGGAATGGGAGGAAACGTGAAAATACTGCTAGTAGAGGATGACCGGGGCATCGGTTCCTTCATAAAAAAAGGTTTTGTACAGGAAGGGCATACACTGGATTGGGCCGAAAGAGGCGATGACGGTCTGATGATGGGCCTGTCCGGAGAATATGACGCGGTAATTCTGGATTTGATGCTTCCCGGAATGGAAGGCCTGGAAGTCCTCTCGGAACTGCGTAACGGCGGAAAAAACTGCCCCGTCCTGATCTTGAGCGCCAAACAGACCGTGGATGACCGCGTTAAGGGTTTGAAAGCCGGCGGTGACGATTACCTCACCAAACCCTTCGCCTTTTCCGAACTGCTTGTACGGATAGAGACTCTCGTACGCAGAACTTCGACGGGAGGCGGCTCTCGGGAAGTGACGAAGCTGAGCTGCGCCGATCTTGAGGTGGAACTACTCTCCCGCAAGGTTGTCAGAGGCGGTATGCAGATTGAGCTCCAGCCCCGTGAATACGCCCTTTTGGAACTTTTTCTTCGGAACAAGGGAAACGTTCTGACAAAAACTCTCATCCTGGAAAAAATCTGGAACTGGAATTTCGATCCCCAGACAAATGTCGTGGATGTTCTCGTCTCACGTCTGAGAAGCAGGATAGACAAGGAGTTCGACGTCAAGCTGATTCACACGGTCCGGGGAGCCGGTTATGTTCTCAAAGAACCGGTTTAACCCGGTATTCTTTCGTTCCATTCAATTCAAGATAGGCCTGGTTTTTTCCATTACCTTCGTACTTCTCTTCACCATACTGGGGCTGTGGGTTATTTATACGACTTATACGGCCCTGATCAGGGAAGAGATGCAGTTTCTCTACAACAGGCTGGCCATGTACCGCGCCCAGTATGAAACGGAGGGTGTCGAAAACCTTTTCGACAGGGCGAAGAATGAAAACGAGAATCTTCCCTACATGAATTTTTTCCTCCGGTTCAACGATTCGGACGGAAAGGAGATCTTCTTTTATGTTCCTCCCGGATGGGAAAACTTTGATTTCGACCCCCTATACCGGGCCGTCGCCTCGGGCGATCACAGCCGTCTTCTCCACCTGGGAGGATCGGATCCGACAAAACGGCTGACTTCGGTTATTCTTCCCCTGGCCGACGGGAGCACCCTCCAGTGCGGAGTGGTTTCCGCCTCCCAGTATAAACTTATGGCCGGTTTCCGCCATATGGCCTACCGCCTTTTCACTATTCTGGTCGTGGTCGCCTTTGCGACGGGCGTATTCGTTACAGCCCGTTCTCTCAAACCCATTGCCCGGCTTAACCGGGAGATAGAGAGGATAGCCCTGACAGGGGAAATTTCCCAGCGGCTGACCACACGGGGGACGGGTGATCATATCGATTCGATGGCCCATAGAATGAATCACCTCCTCGACCGGATAGAGGAGCTTGTGGAAGGTCTCAAGGGAACTCTGGACAACACCGCCCACGATCTGCGCACCCCTCTGACACGGTTGATGGGGCGGGCGGAACTGGCCCTGGGGGGAACGGAAGAGGAAAAGGATGAGGCCCTGGTCAACTGCCTGGAAGAGAGCCGGTATATTCTGACCATGCTCAATACGCTTATGGATATATCCGCAGCCGAAAAGGGGCTGATAGAGATAACGGAAGAGCCGATAAACATGAAAGAGCTGATCGACCAGTTCGCCGATATGTACGGGTTCGTTGCCGATGACCGCGGAGTGGAACTGAATTGCTCCTGCGGAGAGGACATACGCCTTAAAGCCGATCCTGTCCGTCTGAATCAGGCCATGGCCAATCTTCTGGACAATGCCATGAAATTTACACCGGAGGGAGGAAAAATATCCTTGGCGGTGATGAAGGATGACGACGGCCGCGGTACGGTTATCAGTGTCAGCGATAACGGGCCCGGTATTTCCGATGAGGAAAAGGGGCAGATATGGACGAGACTTTACCGGGGAGAAAAAAGCCGTACAAGTCCCGGAATGGGTCTGGGACTGAGCCTCGTTAAGGCCGTGGCGGAAGCTCATAACGGACGGGTGGAGGTCTTGGACAACCCGGGGGGCGGTTCTATTTTCAGACTGCATATTCCCTGAACCGGAAATTTTGTATAACATATGGGTCCCTAAGTTTTCGGGAAATTATTCCGAAAATAGGATTGAGTGGATGGCTATTCGCTTTAATATCTTCCCAAAGGATTTAATGGATTAATAAAATGAAAAAGACGATTTGCACACTTTCTATAGTTCTCGCAGGAATGCTGATTCCCCTCTTTGCCGAAACTGGCCTCGGTGCCGCTTTCTCCTATGGATTAAGCAACGGAGCCAATAATATGGGGGGAGTCCTGACCCTGAGCACTCCGGCAATCCCCGGTACGGTTCAAACCTTGAGGCTCTCCTTCAGCGGATCGGATTACATCAGTTTCGGAGTAACCGATGACTGGTGGGTGGTGCAGGAAGACCTCACGGGTGATCTGGATTTCTACATCGGCCTGGGATTCTATTCGGGCTTCACCATGGATGACGGGGATCCCGATTTTCAGCTGGGGGGTCGTTTTCCTCTGGGGCTGACGATTATGCCTCTGGATTTTCTGGAACTGTTTCTGGAAGTTGCTCCGGCAATCGGACTGGGGTTCGAACCTACGGTCTATTTTCCCGCCTGGGATGCTCAGGGGGCTCTGGGCTTCCGTCTCTGGTTCTAAAAGGAATATATTCTTCGGACCTGAAAAAACCGCCGACGGAAGTCAGGCGGTTTTTTATTTACCCTTCAGTATTTACAAGGGAGCCTTCACTCGGTCTGGAGGAAAGGCTCCCTCAGGGTCTACAGGGCCAGGGCTTTCTCGGCCACATTCTCGGGGGTGAAGCCGAAGTGCTTGAAAATCTGTTTCACACTGCCGGAAACGCCGTATCCTTCCATTCCGATGACAGCTCCGTCGAGACCGACATACTTGTACCACATGTCGCCGATCTGGGCTTCCACAGCCACTCTTTTGGTGACAGCTTTGGGAAGAACACTTTCCTTATAGGCCGCGCTCTGGCCATCAAAGACTTCGGTACAGGGCATGGAAACGACCCGTACTTTCTTGCCCTTGGCGCTTAACAGCTCCGCCGCGTCAACGCAGACTTTCACTTCCGAACCGGTTCCGATGAGAATAATGTCGGGAGTTCCCGCACAGTCGGAAAGGACATATCCGCCCTGGGCTACCTGAGCAACCTGTTCATCCGTCCGGGGGAGGGGGTCCAGATTCTGGCGGGACAGGGCCAGAGCGGAAGGCCCGCCTTCGTACTTGACCGCTTCCTTCCAGGCCACGGCCGTTTCAAGCCAGTCCGCCGGACGCCAGGTATGAACATTGGGCATGAGCCGCAGGGTGGGAATCTGCTCCACCGGCTGATGGGTGGGGCCGTCCTCCCCTACTCCGATGGAGTCATGGGTATAGATCAGGATGCTCCGCTGTTTCATGAGGGCGGCCATTCTGATGGCGTTCTGGGCGTAATCCTTGAAGATAAGGAACGTTGCATTATAGGCCAGGAAACCGCCGTGGAGAACCATACCGTTGGTAATGGCAGTCATGGCGAATTCCCGTACACCGTAATGGAGGTAGTTTCCGTCAGCATCGTCGGGAGTGATATCCTTGGAACCGGACCAGATAGTCAGGTTGCTGGGAGCCAGGTCGGCAGAACCGCCCACCAGCTGGGGAATCAGCTTACCCACTTCGTTCAGGCTGTTCTGGGAGGCCTTGCGGGAGGCGATGGACGTGGCGCCGGTCATGAGTCCCTTGATGTATTTATCATATTCTGCTTCCCAGCCTTCGGGAAATTTTCCGGCCATTCTGTCGAGCAGTTCCTTTCCTTCGGCGGGATAGGCCTTAACGTAGTCATCCATCAGGGCGTCCCAGGCGTCGTTGGCTGCGGCCCCCTTGGCTCTGGCGTCCCAATCGGCATAAATATCCTCGGGCACGTAAAAAAGCTCATCGTACTCCCAGCCCAGTTCCTTGCGAACCAGGGCGCACTCGTCCGGTCCCAGGGGAGCGCCGTGGGATTCCTCTTTTCCCCCCTTGTTGGGAGAGCCGAAACCGATCGTAGTCTTACAGATAATGAGAGCGGGCTTGTCGCTTACGCTTTTTGCCTCATCAATAGCCTTCTGAATAGCCGAATCGTCATGACCGTCGACAGGACCGACGATCTGCCATCCGTAAGCCTCGAATCTTTTGGCCGTATTATCGGTAAACCATCCGTTGACTTCCCCGTCGATGGAGATGCCGTTGTCATCGTAAAAAGCAACCAGTTTGCCCAGCTTGTGGGTTCCCGCGAAAGAGGCGGCCTCGTGGCTGATACCTTCCATCATACAGCCGTCCCCCATGAAGGTGTAGGTGTAGTGGTCGATGGGAGCAATATCGGACTTGTTGTAACGGGCGGCCAGGATTTTTTCGGCCAGGGCCATTCCCACGGCATTGGTAAATCCCTGTCCCAGAGGACCGGTTGTCGTATCCACACCGGGGACTTCATCGTATTCGGGATGCCCGGGTGTTCTGGAATCGAGCTGACGGAAATTTTTCAGATCCTCGATGCTCAGATTGTAACCGGTCATGTGAAGAAGAGAGTAAATGAGCATGGATGCGTGGCCGTTAGAGAGGACGAACCTGTCCCGGTTGAACCATTTCGGATTAGCCGGATTGTGATTCATGTTTCTTCTCCAGAGGACTTCAGCCATATCGGCCATTCCCATGGGAGCTCCCGGGTGTCCCGAGTTGGCCTTCTGGACTCCGTCCATGGCCAGAATTCTAAGGGCGTTCGCCTGTTTCGTGCTTTTCACTTATTACTCCTTATAAATTATCTTCAGAAAGGGATTTTCAATGTTACATATTATAATAAAAGGAGGAAGATGAAAACATACATATAATTGACTCACCGTGAGCTATAATCTGTATGTCCCCAGCGTCCCTCCTTCCGGAAAAGATCTATTCTGTCTTAAATATTTTTCGTATTGGCAAGAAAATATTCCTCCGCCTCGGCAGACCATAAACCGTTATTCTTTTTTACGATTTTACCCAATTCCGCATAAAAGGGGTCGGATTTACCCATTTCTTCCAAATCGGCCAGAGCGAAGAGATCACAGCTTTTCTGAACATACATCAGTTTCTTTCCTCCGGGTATTTTGGGAAGGTTCTTGGTGGTTTCCACAACCGCATCCAGTCCTCCCACGTGGGTGACCATGGCCGACGGATTCAGTTCTCCCTTCGCCATCATGGCCAGGGACTCTTTGAGGTCATCGGTGTTACCGCCGGAAGTTCCCACCAGATGATGGGCGGCATAATGGACATTGTAGAAGTTCATTTCCACGCTGAACGAATTGTCGCTGGGACCGGCGAAAAAGTTCAGGCAGCCGTCCTGGGCCAGGATCGCATCGCCCTGCCTGACAACGGGAGCCACGGGTGCCATGACCATCACGTCATCGTATCCCCTGCCGCCGGAAAGCTCCATCAGGTTGGCAACCGCATCGCCTTCGCTCGTATTCAGGTAGATCAGCTTAACGCCGTTCTTTTTGGCCTCCTCTACGGTATAGATGGAGGCGGCTCTGTCCAGACGGGCCTGATCGATATCGGTCACAACCAGAAGCCCGGGTTTTCTGTCGCAATGGAGGGCATAGTCGATCGCGCCCAGTCCCATGGGGCCCACGCCGGCCAGGATAGCCTGATTGCCCCCTTCGGTAATCCCCATGTTATGGATGTAGGTACCGGCGGGAATATGGTAATGGGCATGGTAGGTTCCCACGATGCAGGATACCGGCTCGGCCAGGGAGCCCATGAAGAAGGCTTCGGCGTCATAGGGAAGGAGACAACCCTGCTCCATTACTTCGGCGGGGATAACGATATGGGTAGACGCTCCTCCGATGGTGCGGTAGGAGTATCCCGGGGCAGAAAGCAGACCGACCGGTCCTTTTTCGTAGTTGAGGGCGGGCTGAATGGCAAACTTATCCCCTTCCTTGAACTGGGAAGCCCACTTGGACCCGACCTTTAAGAGGCGTCCGCAGAATTCATGGCCGATAATGATGGGATTTTCCGCCACATCATCGGGGACACGCTTATGATCGGCTCCCTGGCTCTGGGCTTTATAGCTGGACATACAAACGCTGTCGGAAATGATCTCCGCCAGAATCTCGTCGTCCTTGATTTCGGGCAGTTCGAATTCATCAAGTCTCAGGTCGCCCTTTCCGTATAATCTTACCGCTTTCGTTTTCATGAAATAACTCCTTTAATTGACCACGAATTGGTGGTTCAACGTACTTTCTGATATCTCTTGCAGACCGTCTGTGCTCAGGGAGTTGGTATCTCTCCGAGCCAGCAGAGCCAGCAGAGTTTTTTCTCTCGCAAAGGCACAAAGGGGAAGATTCGGCGTCCTTGGGCCTTTATATTAAATCCCTAAATATACCACTTTTCTATAAGGGGTATCCGGATGGGGCAGATTTTGTTGAAGACAAGGCGGAGGAAGGTTTCCGGCCCGCAGTGTACGGTTGGTACATGAGGAGCCGGAGTTCTTCCGACTACGCTGCATTCGACAAAAGATGCCCCTTCCGGCTAATTCAGCATGACCTGGCCGCCCGTAATCGGCACAGCCTGTCCCGTCTCATACTTCTGCTCCACCGTATAGAACAGAGCCTTCATGACATCCTCCGTTGTGCATCCCCTGTCCAGGGGCACTTTGGATTCGTAAAACCGGCGTACGTCGGCCACAGTCTTCGCACCGGGCACTTTACCGGCGTTCAGGTACTGGACGAACAGGCCCCGGTCGGGATCTGACCAGAGGGGGCCGTCCAGGAAATTGCCAGGGCAGAGGGCGTTCACCTTGATTTTATCGGCTACCAGTTCCAGGGCGAAGCTCTGTGTCAGGCCGATGACTCCGAACTTGGCTCCCGCGTAGGCTCCGTTTTTATTGGAACCCTCCAGACCGGACTTTGAACTGATGCAGATGATATCGGTCAGATATCCGTCGGCCTCACGGTTCTGCAGGGCCATCTGAAGAGCGGCAAACTTGGTGCAGATGAAAAACCCCGTATAATCCACGCTGGTGACGAAGGAGAAGTCCTTCAAGGTCATTTCCTTGACGCTTCCCGCTTTAAGCACTCCCGCATTACTGACAAAAATATCCAGCCCGCCGGTGGTCAGGGCGACTTTGTCCATCATGGCCTGTACCGATTCCTCATCGGTCACATTGACAGATAAGGCGAAGGCGCAGGTCCGTCCCAGTTCTTCGTTCAGCTTCCGGGCCAGGTTATCAGCCCCTTCCAGGTTCATATCGGCGATATAGACGAAGGCTCCCGCCTCGGCCAGTCCCCTGACCATTCCTTCGCCGAAACCCTGGGCTCCCCCCGTCACCAGGGCCGTTTTGTTAAGGACCACGCTGTTTCTGTCCATGGGAGCCGCCGTCTCGGCGGGAGAGGAGATTCTCCCCTCCGCCAGGGAGGCCGCTTCATCGTAGGATTCGCCCAGGTAGAAGCAGCCGACCCCTTCCACAGAGACCATGCCGGTGCCGGGCTTCCAGGATTTTCTCAGGATTTCCTGAAAGTTATCCTCCCTGAGGCCGCTTATCCCTACGGCGGGAATGACATTCTGCTTGGTCTCGGCAAAAAGGACGATTTTTCCCTTGTTTCCGTCAAAACTCAATCCCCTCAGTACGGGGGCTATTTTCGTAGCCAATGTATTCATTTAAGACTTATCTCCTCAGGAGCGGAAGGATTCATCGACCGTCCCGCCGATGCGTAGGCGGCAGACCTTTCAGCCAGGGTTTTTCCGGCCAGGGGATTCTTCGGGTTAAAGATTCCCAGATGGCCGTCCTTCATGCTCAGTTTTTCGTGGGCGATCAGAGCCCAGGTTGCATCGATCAGATGCTTGAAATCATCCTGCAGGATCTCGGGGCAGTTGAAGCTCTGCCGGGAGGAGTTGATGTCCACCCCGCTGATCTCCATGAATCCGTGTTTCCCGCAAAGGGCCATGACGCGTTTGAGCTGTTCCAGGGTATTGCGGGGAGGCATATAGGTAATCGCCTGAAATCCCGCATCCTTCAATACATCCATCAGCTCATCCAGAAAGGAGTCCTCGAAGGTCTGCGCTTTCTTATCCCCCGTGGGACTCTCCCCCACATCGCCGAGATAGGCATAGGAGGGAATGGCCCCGACAGAGCGGGCGAAGGCGGTGACCTCTTTGACGGGAGGGCACTCTTTCCCATCGGGCTGAACAAAGAAGCGCTCGACGAAATTGCCCTTCATTACGCCTAAAAGGTCGTAAAGGTAATGGGGATTGGACTCATCAAGCAGTCTCTCCCTCAGGGAACCCTTAAGCTCAAGTCCCATCTTCTCTTCCATCAGCTTGACAACGGGTGCCCCCTTGCCGGATATTTCCACCAACTTGGCCGCCAGGGCGTAACAGATGTGCCTTTCGGTAATCGTTCCCCCTTCCTCGTAACGGGAAATGGCGACCACTTCCCTGTCAAAATCCAGTCCGGGGAGGTCGTATCCGGCCAGCAATTCGTTCAGCTTAGACACTTCCGCTCTGTTTCTTTCGAAACGGGCGGCCCGGTAGGGTTTCAGAAAGGCTTCGCACTCGGCCGTTTTGTTGACCGGTATGCCGTGCAGGGTCATATAAGCCAGGTTATCCGAATCGGGATTATTGAGACGCCTGCCTTCCATGGGCGTTCCGGTAAAATTCACCCGCATCTCGAAACCGCAGGTGGTGGCCAGGCCGATCGCCTTTCCGGCTTCGACCATCTCTTCCAGTCCCCCCACGCTGTCGTGATCCATGATGCCCACGGCCAGCAGACCCGCTTCCCAGGCTTTATAGGCCGCCAGAGAAGGCGAATAGGGACTGAAGGAGTAGATGGTATGGACGTGGTTGTTTACTTCGGGAGTTTCCCTGCGGGTAACTTCGCCGGCTCGTATCAGCTCGCCCATTTTCCGGGCCGCCGCCAGCCGCCCTTCCTTTTCGGGGCCGTTCATTTCTTCGATTAATCTATCAATCATTACCGCTCCGTTTATTGGTTATGACCGAACCGCGAAAAACGCGAAAGGCGCGAAAGGGGCGGTTCGGGGTATGAAGCTGATTCAGGCTTTCGCTTGTATCGGCTTCATTCGAATAGTCGGTTGAGGCGCCTGACGCGAAACACGCGAAAGGCACGAAACTACGGTTCCTTTTAATTATCAGCGCTGATGCGGGATAAAATCAACCTCAATCTTCTCTTTACAATTCTTCATTCTTAATTCTTCATTAAAACATGTGAGAAAAGCCAAAAGCGAAAGCCTCGTAAGCCTAACTCGCTCACGTCCGCTTTCCGCTGTCGGCTTTCACATCCTTACACGCCCAGCCTGTACTGGCGGAGGATTTCCCCATTGGTCTGCACGGTGGAGACCTCGTGTCCCGGCAGGGGCAGGATCTGCTCATGCACCGCGTCGATCATCCACTCGGGGCGGGGGAAGTAGATATGCTCCAGCTCTGCGGGGGGGCTGATCCAGTTCCGGCTTCCCACGACAACGGGAGGTCCGTCCAGGTAATCGAAGGCCAGCTTGGTGATGATGGACGCGATATTATGCAGGTAGGACCCCCGTTCACAGGCGTCGGAAGTCAGCATAACCCGTCCGGTCTTCTTCACCGACTCGATGATGGGCTCGAAGTTGAGGGGGTTGATGAAACGCAGGTCGATGACTTCGGCGCTGACGCCGTACTTCTCTTCCATCTGCGCTGCGGCCTTCATGGCGGGATACAAAGTGGGTCCGACGGTCAGGATGGTCAGATCCTTTCCTTCCTTTCTGACAACCGGTTCGCCTTCGGGCACCTCGTAATACTCTTCGGGGACGCCCTCTTTCACGAACTCCTCGCCCACGCCGTACAGTTTCTGGCTCTCCAGGAAGATCACCGGATCGGTTCCCCTCAGAGCCAGGGCGAGCATGCCCTTCGCGTCGTAGGGAGTGCTGGGGTAGTACACTTTCAGGCCGGGGATATGGGCCACGAGGGCCGACCAGTCCTGGGAGTGCTGGGCGCCGTATTTGTTACCCACCGACACGCGGAGGACAACGGGCATCTTGAGTATTCCGGCGCTCATGCTCTGCCACTTGGGCAGCTGGTTGAAGATCTCGTCTCCCGCCCGTCCCATGAAGTCGCAGTACATCAGTTCCACCATGGCCCGTCCTCCGGACATGGCGTAACCCAGGGCGGAAGCCACGATGGACGCCTCGGATATGGGGCTGTTGAACAGTCTGTGATAGGGAAGAGCCTCGGTCAGGCCGCGGTAACAGGCAAAGGCGCCGCCCCAGTCCCGGTTCTCCTCGCCGTAGGCCACCAGGGTCGGGTCTTTGTAGAACCGGTCCAGGGCGGCTTCGAAAATACCGTCGCGGAAGGTATACAGGCGGGTGGCGGAAATGGCCTGGCCCTTCTCATCGAAGGCGTAGCGCTGCTTTCTGGCCAGCTGCTGAACCCGGGGATTCTCCTCTTTGGTCATCAGCACGTCCGGCTTGGCTTCGTCAAAGGCTTCCACCTTTTCGTTGGAGTACATGACCGATTCGATGAACTTGCCGTCCACCATGGGGCTGATTTCATCGTTGATGGCCAGACTCATGGTGGTCTCGATTTTCTTGATAACCTTCACCTTCAGGCTTTCGGCATCCTTGTCGCTCATTACGCCGCCTTTGACAAGGTACTCCCTGAAGGCGTCGATGGGATCGGCCTGTTTAAAGGCGTCCTGCTCTTCCCGGCTCCGGTAGCTGGAAGCATCCGAGGGAGAGTGCCCGGAGAGGCGGTAGGTAATGGTATCCATGATAACCGGACCGTCGCCCGCTTCCAGAATTTTTCGTTTCCTCTCCATGGCGTCCGCCACGGCCAGGGGATTGAAACCGTCCACCCGCTCGGCATGCATGGCCATCTCATTGACGCCGGCACCAATTCTCGCGGGATATTTGTACCCCATGGTCTCACCCCAGGTCTGGCCGCCCATGCCGTAAAAATTATTGAACACGTTGAGCATATAGGGGGGAGCGCCGGCCATGTCGCCCCAGAGAGTCTTGTACTGGTCCATGGCGGCCAGCATCAGACCTTCCCATACGGGACCGCATGCCGTGGCCGCGTCGCCTATGTTGGCGATGACGATACCGGGCTTCCGGTTGATTTTCTTGTAAAGGGCGCCGCCCACGGCGATGGCGCCGGAACCGCCGACGATGGCGTTATTGGGCATGGAGCCGAAGGGGATGAAAAAGGTGTGCATCGAACCGCCGAGTCCCCGGTTGAAGCCCCACTTGCGGGCGAAGATCTCCGCCAGAGCGCCGTAAAGGATGAAGTTCTCCGCATGATCCCGGACATTCTCTCCCTTGAAGTGCTTGTCTACGACCTTGAGAGTATCCCCTCCCAAAAAGCTTTCCATCGTCGTGGTCAATCCGCTCTCGTCCATCTTGGATACGGCGGAAAGGCACTTGGCCAGAATCTCTCCGTGGGACCGGTGGGAACCGAAAATAAAGTCCTCCGCCCCCAGGGTCATGGCCTGGCCCACGGCGGCCGATTCCTGACCGGCGGACAGATGGGCGGGGCCTTTATGATTATATTCCACACCGTGATAACTGTTATTCTTCTTAATGTCGTCCAGCATGGTTTCGAACTCGCGGATCATCAGCATATCGTAATAGGCCTTTTTCAGCCTGTCCTTGCCGTACTTCTTGATCTCCTTCTTGATATCTCCCTTGTACTGGTTTACGGGGATATCCTTAATGCTGAGCATTTCCGGTTCTCTGATCTTTTTCGGGTCTATGTTTAGGACCTGTGGCATATTTTTCTCCTTCCTTTCTATTTGTCTACCGTTACGGCTATTATCTCTTTTCTAAAATGTAGAATCAAAAATTGCATCAATTCTCAATTCTCAATTCTCAATTCTCAATTCTCAATTCTCAATTCTCAATTCTCAATTCTCAATTCTCAATTCTCAATTCTCAATTCTCAATTCTTCATTCTTCATTCTTCATTCTTCATTCCGCTTTCGCCCTTCAGCTTCCGTCTTTCTCACTTCACCTGCCAGAGGGCATCCTTGACGATCTCCGACATGCTGGGATGGGGGAAAATCACTTCCTTCACATCCTGTATCCTCAGCTCATCCTCAATCATAACCGAGGCGGAGTGAATGATCTCCGAACAGGTCCCGCCCAGCATATGCACGCCCAGGATACGGTCCGTTTCTGCCTCGGCGATCACCTTGCACATGCCCCGCTCCTTGCCGTACTCCGCCAGGAAACGGCCGTTGGCGATAAACTGCATGGTACCCGTCTTCACCTTGATGCCCTGAGCCTCGGCGTCCTTCTCGGTCAGCCCGCACCCGGCGGCTTCCGGATTGGAGTATATCGCCCAGGGGATCGCCTCGTAACGCATGATCTGGCTGCCGCCGAACATATTCGCCACGGCCACCTCGGCCATGCGGGAAGCCGAATGGGCCAGGAGGGATTTTCCCGTCACATCGCCGATCGCCCAGACACCGGGGAGGTTTGTGGCCATTCTCTCGTCCACCGCGACGCCCCGGGGAGACACATCCAGCCCCAGCCCGTCCAGACCGTCCACATTGGGCCGTCTTCCCACGGACATGAGCACCAGATCGGCGTCCAGGTAGTCGGTTTTACCCGTTTTATCGGTATATTTTACCCGTTTTCCCTCGACCCCGTCGACTTTGCAGCTCAGAAGGAATTTCACCGGCTTCAGCTGCTGCCTGAGCATTTTGGAGAACTCCCGGTCCATCAGGGGGGCCACTTCGTCCATCATCTCCACCACGGTCACATCCGATCCGATCTGGGAAAAGAAATTGGCAAACTCCAGGCCGATCACGCCGCCGCCGATGATCACCAGCTTTCCGGGGATCTCCTTAATCTGGAGAATCTCCCGGCTGGTCACCACGATCTCGCTGTCATGGCCGGGAATGGGGGGCACAAAGGGCCTCGATCCGGTGGCGATGATGATATTCTTCCCCTCGTAGCTGCCCTTTCCCTCTCCGTCGAGGACCTCCACGCTTGAGCGGCCGGTCATCCTGGCCTCGCCGAAAATCACATCCGCCTTGCCCGACTTCATCAGAAAGGCGATGCCCTTCCGCAGCTGGTCGATCACCTCGGCCTTCCGCTCCATGGCCTTTTCCAGGCTGAATTTCACATCCCCGCAGGTCACACCGAAGTCCTCCCCGTGCAGGGCGTGGCTGTAGTGTTTGGCCGACGCCAGAAGGCATTTGGTGGGGATGCATCCGTGGTTCGTACAGACCCCGCCCAGATGATCCTTCTCGATTATCAGGACTTTTTTACCCATATGGCCGGCCCTTTCGGCAGCCACGTAACCGCCGGGACCGGAACCGATCACAATCAAATCATACATCAATTCTTCTCCTATTCTGGGGGGCCGCCCTCCGGGCGCCGGGCTTTCCGCTCGAACAGGCTGGCGCCTGTAACCGCTGCAATCCCTGCCCCATACGTCAGCCCGCCAGGGCCAGGTCTATGTTCTCTATGGTGGTAACCACATCCTTCAGGAACTTCGCCGCCGGAGCCCCGTCCAGGGCCCGGTGGTCAAAGGTCAGGGAAAGTCCTATGCGGGACTGCAGCCTGATCTCCCCGTTTACTTCCGCCGGCTGTTTCGTTATGGCGCAGACGCCCAGGATACCCGCTTCGGGGGTGTTCAGCACGGGAGTGAAGCTTTCGATGCCCATGGCTCCCAGGTTGGTTACCGTAAAGGTTCCGCCCGAAAGATCCTCCGGACCGGCCTTCCCCTCCTGACAGGCGCCGGCGAGCCGTTTCGTCTCGCCCGAAATGCCCTTGAGGCTCAGAAGATCGGCGAATTTCACAACCGGAACCATCAGGCCCTTGGGGGTATCCACGGCCAGGCCCAGGTGGACATGGTCGAACTGGACCATCTTGTCGCCCAGGAAGTGCTGGTTGATCTCGGGGTATTTTGTCAGCGCCCGGCTGACGGCGAAAAGGACCAGATCGTTGATGGTCACCCTTGTCAGGCCCATCTCTTCGGGGCTGTTCTTAAACCGCTTGCGCAGGGCCATAAGGGCCGTGGCATCGGCGGAGGTATTCAGTGTCAGCTGAGCCGAGGAGCTCAGGGAGTCGTGCATTCTCTGGGATATCACCTTGCGGATGCCTTTGACGGGAAGTTCGGTAGCAGATCCGGGGAATTCCAGTCCCGTTTCGGCGGGGGTGGCCACGGGAGCGGCGCCTCCCAGATCGGAAACCCGAACGCGGCCTCCCATTCCCGTGCCCGATGCCGGTGCGGTCATTCCCGAATCCTTCGCGGCCTGTACGGCGGCGGGGGTCAGAGGCTGCTTGCCCGCCAGGGCGGCTTCCACATCCCGTTCGATAACCCGTCCCCCCGGACCGGAACCGGCCAGCTGAGCGGCATCGAAGCCCTTGCCGGCGGCCAGATTTCTCGCACGGGGCGATACGGCGCCCTGTCCCGCAGCAGAAGTCACGGCCACTGTGGGAGCGGCGGCCGGGACAGGAGCGGCTGCAGGGGCAGCCTTCTCTGCCGGAGCCGGTTCGGAAGATACCGTTTCTGCCGCCGGGGCTCCGCCTTCGTAGGAACTGACGTCCTCCCCCGCTTCGCCGAGAAGAGCGATGAGAGTATGGACAGGCACTTCGTCATCGATATTAAAAAAGGTTTTCAGAAGAACGCCGTCGGCGGGTGATTCCACGTCCACCACGGCCTTATCCGTCTCCACCTGGCAGAGTATGTCACCGGTGGAAACGGTATCTCCCACTTCCTTATTCCATTCAACGATAATACAGGATTCCACTGAATTACCCTGCTTTGGCAGTAATACTTCTTTTGCCATTCCTGATTTTTCTCCTTTTTTCCTAAACCATTTCTATTTTTATGCCCGATTCGCTTAACCGGTTTTTATCTTCTTCTTTTATATGACCGTCAGTAATGAGCCGGCTCACCCGTTCCAGGGGAAATATCTTGGCGAAGCCCGCTTTGCCGATCTTCGATGAATCGGCCAGAACCACCGTTTCCCGGGAGTGATCGGCCATCACACGGATAATTTCCGCGTTCTCCACCAGATGGGACGTAAAACCCGCTTCGGCGGAGATGCCGTCAGTGCCGATAAAGGCGTATTTCACGTGGTACTGTTCCAGTTCTTTCAGGGCGGTGGGCCCGACGAGCGCTTCGGCCTGGGGACGGAATTCGCCGCCCACAAGGGTCAGATTCAGCGCCGGGTTCATACGGGCGTAGGGAAGGATCAATGTGGAATTGGTCACGATGCGCACATCCCGCTTCCCCAGGAGATAGGAACCGATAAGGGCCGTCGTCGTACCGGCCACGATCATGACCGTATCTCCGTCTTCGATCATATCGGCCGCTTTACGGGCTATCTCCTTCTTGGCGTCCATATTTTCTTTCTGCCGGGAGAGCATATCCGGGTGGAAGGCGGTCTGAACCCCTCCCCTGGTTCGGAAAACCAGGCCCATGGAAGCCAGATGGTCCAGATCATTCCTCACGGTGACCCGGGATACATCAACGAGCTCGCTCAACTGGGAAACAGACAGGGACGGATCGTCTCTCAAAAAATCCAGAATATCCTTCTCCCTCTCATTTAAACCACTGAACATGCCATAATCCTTCTAAAAGCTTATCAATATCTTTCTTTTTTATTTCATATTACTTTCCTTTTGCTTTTCTATCAAGGTTTTTTGAAAAGTTTTTGATAATTTCCCCTATCCGGTGGGAGGCTGAGAGCTTTTTTGTTATATTGATTGTACCGGGATGTCCCGGACTGACCATGCGAGGGAGGGATATTATGGAAAAACAGCCGTACCAGCTTTTTCTTGATCTGGACGGCGTTCTGGTTGATTTCAACAAGGGCGTCCGTTTTTATACGGGGAAAAGTCCGGAGGACCAGACCCCCAAGCAGATGTGGTCCGTCCTCTCCCATGTCAAGAATTACTATGCCAAGCTGGACTGGACCGAAGACGGCCGTGAGCTTTGGGATCGGACAAAAGATCTGAATCCGGTCATTCTCACCGGTCTGCCCCTGGGAAAATGGGCGGAGCCGCAGAAAAGGGAGTGGTGCCGACGGGAGCTGGGGAAAGACGTGCCGGTTATATGCGGCATGTCCCGGGAAAAGCATCTGCTGGCCTGGGACTGGCTCCACGAAAACGGCCTGGGCGATGTCGTTCCCGTTCTGATTGACGACAGACTGAACCTGAAATTCCCCTGGGAGGAGTCGGGGGGAAAATTCATTCTCCACTTCAACTCAAGGGAGTCGCTGAGTCAGCTTGATGAGATACTGGATTCGTCGGCAGTCTCCGCCGGGATCTAATAGGGACAGGCCAGCTTTTCGGCCAGATTGACCGATTCTATCAGCAGAAATCCGGCGATGCCCAGAACAAGAATGCCCGCATACATCTCTCCGTAGGCCAGTCGGGACCAGGCATCCATGATGTACCAGCCGATTCCGCTCCGGGAAGCATAGGTTTCCGATAAAAAGAGCACGGCGATGCCCGTCCCCATGGTGAGTCGGAGTATACTGAAAACCCGGGGTAGAATGGCGGGGATGATGATATGACCGAGGCTTTCCGTAAAAGTGCCCCCCAGACTCCTGAAGGAATCATAGAAGTGAGGATCGATCTCCATAACCCCGTCCCTTATGTTCAGGTAGAACTGAAAAAAGACAATCAGGGCTACGAGAAAAATTTTCGAACCGTTGCCCAGGCCGAAAAAGAGAATAACCAGGGGCAGCAGGGCGATCTTCGGCACGGGAAAAAGTATATACATGGTGGGACTGACCAGATTGTCCATGGCCTTATTTGTACCCGAACCGATCCCCAGGATAAGGGCGGGTATGAAGGCAAAGACGAGCGCGGCCACAACCCGCAGAAGGGATATTCCCAGATTGGCCATCAGGCCTCCCAGAATATCGCTCTGTCCCATAAGCAGGAACACTTTCGCCGGAGTGGGCAGAAAGGGCTGATCCACATAAAAACTCAGGAGAGTCCAGAGAACAAAAAGTATGACCAGGGAGAGGATTTTTCGTTTTATCACCGGCTTATCCTTTCCAGTTCCCGGCGAACACCCAGACAGGTCTCAAAGAAGCGCTGCTCCTTTCGGTAGGCCGCTCCTCCGGGAGAATTATCCAGGCTTTGCAGTCCGCCCTGGCCGTCCATAATGTGAATTCTGTCGCAAAGGAATACGGCTTCTTCAATACTGTGGGTGACGAGAATAATGGTCAGGGGGCTCTCGCTCTTTCTTTTGATTTCCAGAAGCCTGTCCTGAAGCCCCTCTCTGGTCATGGAATCGAGTGAAGAGAAAGGCTCGTCCAGAAGAAGAAGGCGGGGTTCAAGAATCAGAGCCCGCCCGATGGCCAGCCTCTGCTGCTCACCGCCGGAAAGCTGGGAGGGAAACCGCTTTTCCTTGCCGGAAAGGTCCAGTTCCTGAAAGGTATGCCTCACCTTCTCCTCGATAACATGCTTTTCCACCCCCCGGATTTTTAATCCCAAAGCCAGATTGTCTCCGCATCTCTTCCAGGGGAAAAGGCCGAATTTCTGCAGTATGATGCTTATGTCTCTCCGCCCCGCTTCCGCCGGGACTCCCCCGACGCTGACCCGTCCTTTTCCGGGCGTAAGGAGACCGGCGATCATATAGAGGAGAGTCGTTTTCCCGCAGCCCGATTTGCCGATGATGCCGTGGACTTTTCCCTCTTCGAATGTAAAATCAAGGGATGAAAATATAGCGTCTTCCCCCTTATAGGAGAAGAACAGATCCGCCAGCTCCACCACCTTACACAGACCCCATCCGGCCGTCCCATCGTTTGGTACGATCCGATTCCCGGCCCAGAAGATCAAGGACACGGGAAACGGTATGCCTCACCATATCCTCCAGGCTCTCCGGTTTGTGATAAAAGGCGGGGACGGGGGGCATGATACAACCGCCCGCTTCGGTAACGGACAGCATATTTTTCAAGTGAAGGACGTTCAGGGGAGTTTCCCTTGCCAGAAGGATGAGGGGGCGTCTCTCTTTCAGTGTCACATCGGCCGCCCTTTCCAGCAGATTGGAAGAGATGCCCCCGGCTATCCGGGCAAGGGTCCCCATGCTGCAGGGGGCGACCACCATACCGGCCGTCAGATAGGAACCGCTGGCCATGGGACTGTGCAGGTCCCGTAATCCGCAGGTTGTCAGAAGCCCCTTTCCGCCGTCGATATCCCGGCTCCACTCCTCCCATCTCTTCCCCGTCTCGAAGGCCAGAACATTTCGCCCCTGCTCGGTCAGGACCGCTTCCACGGGGATTCCCTGTTCTACCAGAGCCCGGGCCGTTTCTATTCCGTAAACCGAACCGGTCGCACCGGTAATGCCCAGAAGGACCGGTCTCTCAGAGGGAGCCATACATTCCTCCGGGAAGATAAATATCCAGAAGTGCGAAAAAAAGGAACAGGGGGGAAAGGATCTGATTCAGATGGTACGATGCCAGGGGGATCCACTTTATACTCCCCTTCCAGGCAAGAAGGTGTTCGGCCGCCAGAAGGAATCCGGCCAGAATCAGCCCGGTCAGATACCATCCACGAAGGGGAAAGAAGAGGAAATTCATGGCCCAGAAAGAAAGCGTTCCCAGGTGGGACAGCCCCGCAATGACGAGGGCTCCCTTTTTTCCGAAGGCGGCGGGAACCGAATGGATGCCATGGGTTCTGTCATGCTCGATGTCCTGAAGGGCATAGATAATATCGAACCCGGCCACCCAGAGGGCGGCGCCGATGGTCAGGGGAAAATAACGGATTTCAAATCGTCCGCTCAGAGCCAGAAAGCTCCCCATGACGGCGGCCGACGTGGTCACCCCCAGCCAATAGTGGCATAAAAAGGTGAAACGCTTGGTAAAGGAGTAACCGAAGATCAGCACCAGAGCGGCGGGGACCAGGAGCAGACAGAGGGGATTCAGTTTCCAGGCAGCGAAGAGAAACAGGGCCAGACAGAAAAAGGAAAAGACCGACAGCTCCATCGGCTTGAGCCGTCCCGAAGGCAGGTCCCTTCCGGCGGTCCGCGGGTTTTCCCTGTCTATATGCCGGTCTATAATGCGGTTGAGGGCGTTTGCTCCGTTTCTGGCTCCGAATACGGCGACCAGTATCCAGAGGACTTTCATCAGATCGGGTCTGCCTTTGCTTTCAAATAGAAAGGCGGCAACCGCCAGAGGCAGGGAAAAGAGTGTATGCTGTATCATCACCGCCGAGCCAATGAGAGAAGTTTTATCCAGAATTTTCTTAATCAAGGCCCAGCTCCCCCCAGATACGATCGATTTTCGCCTTGACCTCTCCGGTCATTTCGATATCCTCGGGCCACTCCCGGTGGTGGTTGTCCATGGGACCTTTCTTGGTGGCGTCGATTCCCATTCTCGTTCCGAAACGGGGCAGAGGCGAGGCGTGATCCAGCGCATCAAGAGGCCCCTGGGACAAAATCAAATCCCGGGAAGCGTCAATATTATTGAAGACTTTCCACATCACTTTGCCCACGTCCTGAACATCCACTTCCTTATCCACAACAATGATCATTTTTGTATACATCATCTGCCCCAGACCCCAGAGAGAACTGAGTACCTTGTGTACATGACCGGGAAAGCGCTTTTCCATGGAAATGATGGCGCAGTTATGGAAGACCCCTTCCAGGGGCAGGTTAAGATCGACAATCTCGGGAACCATTTTCTTCAAAAGGGGAAGAAAAAGCCTTTCCGTCGCCTTGGCCATATAACAGTCCTCCATGGGAGGCTGCCCGACAATGGTGGCGAGAAAAACGGGATTTTTCCTGCGGGTGATACAGGTCACGTGAAAAACGGGGTAATCGTCCGCAAGAGAGTAATACCCCGTATGGTCCCCGAAAGGTCCTTCCCTGCGCAAAGGCTCGGAGGGATCGACATAACCTTCCAGAACAAATTCCGCCTGGGCGGGAACATGGAGATCACAGGTCACACACTTGACGGTTTCCACGGGCTTGCCCCGCAGATATCCGGCGAAAAAAAGCTCCGAGACACCTTCGGGAAGAGGAGCCGTAGCCGCATAGGTAACGGCCGGATCATCGCCCAGAGCCACAGCCACGGGCATCTTCTCGCCCCGGGCCTTATACTTCTGATAGAAGTGGGCTCCATCCTTGTGGAGGTGCCAGTGCATGCCGGTGGTCTTTTCATCAAAGACCTGCATCCGGTACATCCCCATGTTCTGTGCTCCCGTATCGGGGTCGCGGGTTATTACCAGAGGAAGGGTAAAGAAAGGTCCCCCGTCCCCGGGCCAGCAGGTCAGCACGGGCAGTTTGGATAGGTCCGGCTCTCTCTCCACCACTTCCTGGCAGGGAGCTTTGAGGACCTTGCTGGGCAGGAAAAGGCGCGCCCATTTCGCCTTGGAGAGGAAGCTGGGAATATCCAGCTTGACCGTCTGTGAAAAGGCCCAGTCGATCAGTTCCTCCAGCTCACGGGCCTTGGCATCAAGGGATTCGCTCCCCAATGCCAGAGCCATACGCTCGTAGCTCCCGAATCCATTGATAAAAACGGGAAAATCCGATCCCTTCACATTCTCGAAGAGCAGAGCCGGACCGATTGCCTTACTTACCCGATCGGTAATTTCCGTAATCTCCAGACACGGATCCACTTCCCGGGAGATTCTCTTCAGCTCCCCCCGGGATTCCAGATTTTTTATGAAGGAACGCAGATTCTTATAAGCCATTTCAGCGGACCACTATGTCTTCGAGAGTAAAATCGATGGCCACACCGTACTTGTTTTCATACCACCCTTTAACCGATTGAAAGTTCTCTTCCGTAGGAAGGGTGATCCCGTCAAATTCGGGCATGGGGAAGTCCTGGGCTTCGGGAAGCCGAATCTGTTCCAGAAGCATCCCATGATATTCGCCCGGATTATCATTGATCTCCTTCACGGTTCTGTTCCAGGATTCGGTCAGGACTTTCATCATCCCGCTGTTCTTTTCCAGATAGGAACCGGAAAAGGCCAGAATGGTAGGGGTAATGGTCGTATCCGCCTGATCACGGAGTATCTGAAATCCCTGGTTCAGAAGGGGCCAGGCCATTCCATCGGTCAGACAGGCCATGGGAAGCTGTCCCGTCCTGAGCATTTCCATACGCACGGGAACCTGGGGAATGGGATTTTTAATTATATTCTCCCCTTCCAGCAGGGTGTCCACCATATATTCGATAACCGTATTTTCCGATATCCCCACTTCGTAGGTATCACCTGAAAAGTCAGGCTGGGCGACAAGGAGGAAGCGGCATTCGGTAAGGGTTAAAATCTTCATTTCCTGTCCGTTGCGCTGGAAATGAAAAAGACCGACCATATCGCCGGAAATACCATCCAGTTCACCGGCCATCAATGCCGCATCCCGTTCTTTGGCACTCATAAAGGGCACAACTTCCACTTCATCCATTAAAAGAAGGGGAAGATTACCCGGATCGGGCATGACGCCGATTCTTACCTTTCTCGGGGAGGAATCGGCCTCTTTCTTTCCTTCTCCGGAAAGGCTGAAGAGAGCGAGGACGGCAGCAATAAGCAAACAAATTCTTTTGATCATAGAAAATCCTTATTTTTTCTCGTGTTTTTACAATTTTGTTTGATTATAGAGAAAAATGACAAAAAAAATAAGGGAAAAGAGAGGGGGACCCTAAAAAAAATCCTGATCCCCTTCAACCATTTTTTTCTTCAGCTGAAATAATTAATAGTAATCCCGGGTCCGGCTGAATGTATAGAATAACTGAAGGAAGAGGAAGGAAAAAAAGAGAGCCGAGCCGATAAGAATCCACAAGGAACTTACAGGCAAATCACTGAGAAAAAAGGAGCCGACCAGACTGCCTCCGAACGAACCGACCAGAGATACGGCCAGGGGCGGTATGACCCGGCCGGGAAAATCCCTTTTCATAATAAAAATCTGAAAAAAGGCCGTTCCGGTGCCAATAAAAATGAAAAGAAAAAAATCCGTTATTAAATCCATGCTTATCATGTCATCCGCTCCTTTATCATTGGGGAACCCAATACGCGGGATTTATGGTTACATTTCCCAGATAGACGGGAATGCTCTCGATCGAGGAGGCAGAGGTGGAAACCCCCTGGGAAAAAGCGGCTACGGCCACCACAAGGGATTGCTGGTCGTAGTTCTCATAACCGTAGTAAAACCGGCTGCTCTTTAGAAACAAGTCGTAGACATCCGAATCTATGCCGTCGGAATCACTGCTAATCGTTACACTATTATTATAGGCCTGGTAGCTTTCGTCATCCTTAAAGTCATATTCAGCAGAAAGAAAGCCTATCCCTCTTACATCATCATCGACAGTAGTGCCGCTGGAATCAAGTTCAATGGCCCGCCTGTATAAAACAGATGTGTTATTGGCTCCGCTCACCTGAAGCTCCTGGTCTTCCAGGTTGAAGTCCAAAGTAACCGTGGATGAAGCATTGACAGTCGGATCGGTAGTCGAATCGGGATAATTGCCGTTTACCTCTGTATCATCGGTATTCTTCATTTGAACAAACCCCAGTTTCTTCAATGTATCAAACCCGATTTCCACCTCGTCTTCATCATTAATCTTTGACCGGTCGCTGCTGATGAGGGACGTCTCATTGGCCCAGTAAAGCTTATAAGCCAGGACGTAATTGTCGGTATCCGTATCCGGTTCAAAGGCCAGAGTGTAGTCGGTACCGTCGGAATCCACGACTTTGGGAGGATTGAGTACTTCATAACTGGGTAGACCGCAGGAAAGAAACGGCAGGCTAAGCACCGCTGCGGCGAGAATCTGTTTCCATTGACCCATTAAGCCCGCTTCATTCCTTTTTTATTATTCCCGGAGAACTCAACTTTCAGGTCTCCGTCATAGCCGACCAGCTCGTAAATCCTGACGGGCTTCAGTTTTCCTTTAACACGGATGTCATCCAGCTCACGGGTTATGAATTTCTCATCTCCGGCGATGGCATCCTTCGTACTCTGGCTAATCACGATTCTCGTCCGGTACTGCTTGTTAATACCTTCCAGACGGGAGGCCAGGTTGACATTGTCCCCCATAACCGTGAAGTTCATACGCCCCTGGCTTCCCATGTTGCCTACCGTGCCGATACCGGAATTCATACCTATCCCGATATTGATCTTCCGATTCGGTTCGGCCTTCTCGTTCATCAGTTCCAAAAGCTCCATCTGACGCAGGGCGCTTTTACAGGCCAGTTCGGCATGATTTTCCTGGGGAAGCGGAGCCCCCCAGAACCCCATGATGGCGTCCCCTATGTATTTGTCCAGAGTACCGTTGTAATCGATCAGACAGTCAGTCATGGTGGTCAGATAATTGTTCAGAAGTTCTACAAGCTCCTGGGGCGACATAGATTCGGACAGGGTGGTAAAACTCCGTATATCGGAGAAGAAGATGGTAATGTCCATGTCGACTCCGCCCAGTTCAGGGGGATTTGTCATCATCTGTTCGACAACGGCGGGGCTGACGTACTTCCCGAACATATCCTTGATGCGTTTTTTATCGCTTTCACCGGCGACAACACGGTAGACGATAATGATGACATAGGTGATCAGCATTCCCATGACGGGAGTGGCAAAATTTACGAGGATGTTTCTGTTCTCAAAAAAGAAAATATTGGCGAACCAGAAATAGGCCGCCGTCACGATCAGAGTAATGAGGAAGGAGACAAGGGTATTGATTCTTGATGAAAAAAAGGAGATCAGCAGAATCAGTCCCAGAAGTATGATGACATTGACCCAGCCCGGAACGGGTACTAGGAAATTATCCATGAGAATGGTATTCAGGGCGTTGGCATGAACCTCGACTCCATACATGAGCCCGAAGGGCGTTGTCTTCTCATCGGTTCCCTGGAAAAATCCGCCCACCATAAGGATCTTGTTTCCGACGGCCTTAGTCCTGGGCCACTGTTCCGGATTTTCTCCGGGGACCCGGCGTGCATAGGCGGAATAGGAGCGGATGGGAAAGGTCTGATATCCCCCTCTGCCGGGATTGGAACGGGCGCCCATGAAATTAATCATCATCTGCCCTTTTTCATCAATGGGGATTCTGATTTCCGGAACATCCCTGTATGTGGCCTCCTTAACGACATTTCCTTCGCCGTCATATTCGGGATAGGCTGTCATGATCCTGTAGGATTCAAGCTCCTCCGTTTCAGTGTTCAGAACGAGGGGCTTGGGAAAAAGGATGTATTTACCCAGCTCGATCTGAATATCCTCCAGGGGGGTATGAAAATAGTTTGCCGCCAGGGAGAGGGTGATGGAAGGGATAAAGGTGTCTTTATACCGCTTGAGTTCGTAATACCGGTTATCGGGAGTGCCGTCACCATTGGTATCTTCCGAGCGGGAGGGTGCCCGGCTTTCCATTTCCTTTCTCAAATTATCGATGATTCCCCGGGTGAGGGGCATCTCCACATCGATCCATTCTCCATCCCGAGTCTGCCACGCGAGCCTCTCACCGGAAAGGAGCCCTTCGGCAGGATCAAGATGATCAAGCCTGATCGTCCCCATATCGGTGCTTAAACGGGCGACCATCTGCTGGTTGCGGAAAACCTTATCCCACTCGGCGCCGAAATTGGCATGACCATAACCTTTAACAGCCTGTCCATAGGGAATAAGAGGCGTTTCTGCGCTGTAATAGGTGAACAGCTGTGAAACATCCCCCGAAACACGGGTCAGCTGACCGCCCGATTCGAAGAGGGCGTTCATCCGCTCGTTGCCGTCCTTCAGGGCATAGCTCGGAGGATTGACATCAAGTATGGTTTCCAGAAAAACCGTACCGCTCTCCTCCATGGTTTTCACCAGAAGCTGGTCACGGGATTCATCCGTATCGGGATCGGAAAAGAAAATATCCAGGAAAAGAGCACTTTCTCTTTCATTCTGGTTTTTTATACGGGAAAATGAGTTGATCAGGTTGGCGTGAATATCACGGGAGAAGGGCCATCGCCCGAAGGTATCGAGAGAAGGCACATCGATACCCACAATGACGATGTCCTGGGAAATTTTCAGATCCTGGGCTTCTTCGATGACACCGGTCTCGACGATTTCCCTGTCCTTACGGACTTTCAGCTGAAAATGGACATCGATGACGTTCTTTTCCAGGCGGGAAAAGACGTCGGTCACCGAGGAGAACAAATAGATGATGATGAAGACAACCAATCCAAGGAAAAAAGAAAATACCCTGGGATCCAGCCATTTGTGAATTGACCTGTCCTTCGATGCACCCATAATGTCACCTCCCCGGCGATATAAAACTTTAGTTCATTAACAATATACGCGTTTTTGCAATATTTTTCCAATCGGAGGAGTCATAATCGGCAATAAGGGCTTCATAATACTCCTTTGCCTTGGCGGAGTCGCCACCCTCTTCCGCCAGTCGTCCCAGATTAAAAAGAGCTTCGGCCGCTTCGGGTGCCTCATCGCTGAAGCCATCCACCAGTTCCTGATAATAGCGGGCGGCGTCTTCCGACTTCCCCGCCTCATCCAGAGTGGAAGCTCCGTTGAACAGAGCGACAGGGGCAAGGTAGCTTTCGGGATAATCATGTGCCAGGAGAATAAAATCGGCCGATGCCTCATCCCACATTTCCTTGTTGATGTAATACTGTCCCCTCATGAAAAGGGCTCTTTGACCGGCATAGGAAGAACCGCTTTTTGAGAGCACCTGAGAAGCCAGAGCCAGGAATTCCTCCTCCTTGGCGGATTTATCCTCATCGGAGGCATACATCCAATCGGAGAACAGTTCGTCCAGCTGTTCAGCTGTCTGAGCGTCTTTTTCGGCCAATTTATCACTGACCGGTGCCCATACGGCGGCGGTTATAATGATAACTACAACAACGGCCAGCGCTGTAATGACCAGAGCTCTTCTTTCGGTTAAGAAAATAGACAGCCTATCTGCCATATTCAGTTTATCGCTCACAATTAACTCCCCTTGACTATATTCAATTCTTTAATCAGCCGTGACAGATACGTCCGCTGGATCCCCAGCTTACGGGCCGTTTCAGTCTGATTCCCCTTATTGCGTTTCAGGGCGGCTTCAACAAATCCTCTTTTAAAGAGCTGCAGACCCTCTTTCAAGGTAAGGTCTTTTCCCTTTTCTCCGTCAATATCGGAAAGAGTATCCCCCCTGTCGGGCAGGTGAAGATCTTCCGTATTCACTTCTGAATCCTCCCCCATAAGAACAACCCTTTCCATAACATTCATCAGCTCACGGATATTTCCGGGCCAGCCGTACTCATAGACCGCTTCCACAGCGGCGGGAGTCAGCGTTCTTTCCGGCCTGTTATGCTTCCGGGCGAAAACATTCAGAAAATGATCCGCGAGAAGCATGATATCCTCTCCCCTTTCCCTCAACGGAGGAAGGTATACGGGAAGTACATTTATCCTGAAGTAGAGATCCTCGCGGAACTCCCCCTCCCGGATAGCTTTCTCAAGATCCCTGTTAGTGGCGGCAATAACACGCACGTCGCAGGGTATCGGTTCAACCGATCCGACTCTTTCAATACTCCGTGACTGAAGAGCCCTGAGCAGCTTGGTCTGAAGATGAATGGGAATCTCACCAATCTCATCGAGAAAGATGGTACCTCCCGAAGCGACTTCAAACCGCCCTCTCCGGATCTTATCGGCACCGGTGAAGGCGCCCCTCTCATGGCCGAAAAGCTCCGATTCTATCAGATCTTCCGGCAGGGCGGCACAGTTGACAGCCACGAAAGGACCGCCTGAACGCTCCCCCCGGGCATGTATCATCTCGGCGATAAGCTCCTTCCCCGTACCGCTCTCCCCCGTAATCAGTACCGGACTGAAAACCGGAGCGATTCTGTCTATCTGAGCGACAATGCCGTTCATGACCGACCGGGAGGAATAAATCAGCTTATTACGGCCTTTCCCCATGGCTTCTTCACCGCGTATACTCCGCAAGGAAGCATACTCACCGGCATTAAGAATGGCAAGGGCCGCCTGGGTGGCGAAGTAATTCAGCCATTCCAGATCGTCCTCGGAAAAACGGCGGTTCAGCTGATTGAGAATCACCTCCATGACGCCCAGGCATTTGCCGTACCCGATGAGCGGTGCAGCGGCAATGGCTCTGGTATGGTAACCGCTTTTCTTATCAATAGTCGGTGAAAATCTTTCGTCCTTCTCCACGTCATTGACGATAAGGGATTTTTTCCTCTGAAAAACCCATCCGGCGATACCTTCGTCCGCCGATATGGAAAGATTCCTTATCGTTGAGCTTTTGCTGCCCAGAACAACCTGAAAAAAGAGGGATTCATCTCTCTCGTCAACTAAAAGAAGGGAGGCAGAATCACCTCCCAACACTTCCGAAGCAACTCCTACAATATGAGATAGGAGCTGCTGGATGCTCTGATCGCCTGAGCAGATCAGAGCATTTATTTCCGTGAGCTTATTGAAACGTCCCTCTCGAACAGTAGATTCGACCTGGTCCGCAGGCATAGGCTCTACTCTAGTCTTCCTTCTTCAGGGCGTCGGCAAGAGTAAAGGTTTCGGAACCGCTATCATCATCGCTTCCGGAATCCATATACCTTTCGATTTCCTGTCTCTCCTCGCGGTACTTAAGTTCGCGGATGGAAAGGCCCAGTTTCTGACGTCCGGGATTGATCTCGGAAACAGCGGCGCGGACTTTGTCGCCCACTTTGAACTGGGTCAGCATTTCATCGGGATCATCCTCTCTGTTGGGGCTGAGCTGATTTTTGAAGATAAGACCTTCAATATCTCCCATAACCTTAACAAAGACTCCGAAGTCAGCCACATTGGAGACTTCGCCCTCGATGATGGAACCTTTGGGATACTGAGCTTTAAGCTGTTCCCAGGGATCATCGGAAAGCTGCTTGACTCCAAGACGGATTCTTCTCGCTTCGGTATCGACCCGGATAACCGTAACTTCCAGCTCTTCACCGGGCTTGAATACGGAATGGGCGCTCTGAACTTTCTGGGTCCAGGAGTAGTCATCCACGTGGAGGAAACCGTCGATTCCCTCTTCCAGCTCAACGAAGGCACCGGCATTGGTTACGTTCTTAATTGTTCTGGTCAGTTTGGTTCCAACGGGATAGGAAGCTTCGATCTCATCCCAGGGATTGGGGAGGACCTGCTTGAGGCCCAGAGATACTCTTCTTTCGTCCATGTCGTAACCGAGGATCATCGTCTCTACTTCATCACCGATGGAGAGAACTTCCTTGGGATGCTTAATCTTCTTAACCCAAGACAGCTCGGAAATATGAGCCAGGCCTTCGATACCCGGTTCAATTTCAATAAAGGCTCCGAAGTCGGTCATCTTGGTAACGGTACCCTTGACCCGATCGTCCACCTGATATCTTTCATTAAAGGATTCCCAGGGATCTTCGGCGAAGTCCTTGAGGGACAGGTTGATTTTCTGACCTTCACGGTCAAGCTTGATAACCTTAAGCTTAATCTCCTGACCTTTCTTAACGAAGTCACGGGGTCTGGTTACGTGTCCCCAGCTCATATCATTGATATGAAGGAGTCCGTCGAACCCGCCCAGATCGATGAAAGCGCCGAAGGAGGTAAAACTTTTTACCGTACCTGTCACTTCGTCCCCTTCCTGGGTCTTCTCGAAAAATTCAGCCCGGTTCTCCTGGCTCATCTGTTCGAGGTAACCCCTTCTGGAAACCACAATATTTACTTTTCTCTCACCATAAAGTCTTTCAAGAAGGAACTTCCCTTTGAGACCGATATATTCGGAGGGAGTTTCCACCTTTACTATATCTGTTTTGGAAATGGGCAGGAATGCACGGGCGTCAACACCCAGATCTACCTCAAATCCGCCTTTAATCTCTTTAACAATCTCCCCGTCAACGGGAGTCTTGTCATTGAAGGCATCCTTCAGATCTTTCCAGACCTGTTTCTGTTCTGCCTTTTTCTTAGAAATGATGGGCTCACCATTCCTTCCTTCCTTTTTGATGAGTAATACGCTGACTTTGTCGTCTAGTGCAGGCGCTTCACTGAATTCGGACAGGTTTATCTTACCTTCGCTCTTACAAAAGACATCGAGGTAGACAAACTCGGAATCCACCTGTACAACCGTACCTTCTACGATTGCACCTTCCTCTAAATTTTCTAGAGGCTTGAGGTAAGCTTCCTGAAGCTCTGTCTGGTCAGCTGCCATTACATCCTTTTCCGCCATAACTGGTCATTCTCCTGGATCTACTATATATTCTTTGATTTTACCCGATACTTTCTCACAAACTTGCTCTAAGGTCAAGCCGGAAGTATCTAAATATTCCGCATCTTCCGTAATTTTGAGAGAACCTTCCTTCTTATTCCGGTCTTTCCGGTCCCTCTCTTCTATATTGCTTCTTATTTCCTCAAGGGTCAGTTCGCTGACCCCCTGACGGTATCTTCTTTCGGCACGGGCCAGGGGCGAAGCGTCCAGAAACAGCTTGATTTCCCCGTGGGGAAACACCACGCTGGTCATGTCCCGGCCCTCGGCTACCACGTTCATACCGGAGGTGATCCGCCTGATGTGGTCGTTCACTATATGCCTTACGGGAACACAGGCAGAGACGGGGGAAACCACCCGGTCGACCCGGTCGGTATGCAGCTCACCCTCCACATCGGCGCCGTCCATAAAGAGACGGCCGTCCCGGATATCCAGGTCCAGCCGGGAAGCCAGCTCGGTCAGCTTCTCCTCTTCCTCGGGAGAGACTCCCTCCTCCAGGGCTTTCAGCGCCACAGCCCGATAGAAGTTCCCCGAATTCAAATTAAAAAAACCGAAATGGTCCGCCACATACTGGGCCACGGTGCTTTTGCCGACTCCTGCCGGTCCGTCGATGGCTACAATCATAACGACTTCTCCTCCCCTCCGGAACCGGCGCGGTTCTTCTTTCCCCTGTTCAGAGCCAGTTCGGTCAGTTTCTTAATCTCGCTCTCCTTCAGGTTCCGGAAATGACCGGGGAGAAGTCCCTTCACGGTGACCGATCCGATACGGACGCGGTGTATCTTCTTCACGGTGATGTTACGGGAGAGGAAAACCTTACGAAGCTCCTGGTTTCTTCCTTCCTCAAGGACGATATGGACGATGTGAGGCCCTTTGAGCCGGTAGCTTTTCGCCTTGTAGAATTCGCCGTTCACCCGGATCCCCGTCAGGAACTGCTTCATAAGCTCCTCGGGTATTTTTTTCTTTGTGGTGATCACGTACTCCTTCTCGAGGTGGGTGGAAGGATGGGTGATCAGCTGGGCGAAGTCGCCGTCATTGGTGAAAAAAAGGAGCCCCGAGGTCATATAGTCCAGACGGCCCACGTTGAAGATTCTCTGGGGCACGCCGGCAATCAGATCCCGTGCCACCGGCCGGTCCCGGTCATCCTTGTTCGAACAGATGTACCCCGAAGGCTTATGAAGGGCGATATAAATCTTCCTCTTCATCGGCTTGACCACCCGACCGTCCAGGCGGACATCATCCTCCAGGGAAACCTTATCACCGGGGGAGAGGGTGACCTTTCCGTTCACTTCCACTCTGCCGCTTTTTATTATCTCTTCACACTTACGCCGGGAGTCAACTCCCGACTGGGCCAGGAATACCTGGAGCCTCATCTCATTATCATTATCCATTTAATTCAAACCTGTCACTTTCCACATCATCCAGCTTGGGAAGATCGGCAATACTCTTCAAGCGGAAAAGTCTCAAGAACTCCCGGGTTGTTCCGTACAGAATCGGTTTCCCCGGGACATCTTTCTTTCCCACTTCCTTTATAAGCTTCTTCTTCAAAAGAAGCCTCATCATCCCGTCCACAGACACGCCGCGGATATTCTCGATTTCCGAACGGGTCAAAGGCTGACTGTAGGCAATAATGGAAAGAGTTTCCAGTGCGGCCCGGGATAGTTTTTCCTCATTTTTATGACCGTAATTCTCCTTGAGGAGTTCGGAGAATTCATCCTTGGGGACCAGTAGGTACCCCCCGTCTATCTCGGCGAGACCGATTCCTCTGTGTTCAGACGCGAGGTCTTCGGATAGCCGGTCCATCACCGATTTAAGAACACCCTTGTCCATCCCGGTGACCCGGGACAGGTAGGTTAGATTCACGGGCTCGTTTTCAAGAAAGAGCACAGCCTCGAGCAGGGCCGATTCTTTTTCAAGACTCAAAGGTCAGCACCTCCTTTGGTACATCCGAGCTATTTCGGGCCCGGATTTTTATATCACCGAAAAGCCGGTTCTGATAGATGAGGATCTGCTGGGTCTTCACCGACTCCAGAACAGCCAGAAAGGTGCAGACTATCTCCAGGAGGGAATCGGGATTGATAAGCAGATCGGTAAAAAGAAATTCCTCGGCCGTTTCAAGGAGTTCCATGATCAGGGTGATTTTCTCGTTGACCGTAACCTCTTCGTAGAGATTGACGATTTTTTCCGAGGACAGATTTTCCATAATCCCGGAAAAACACTGCAGGAGATCCCACACTTCCACCTCCTGCCAGAGATTGTCCTCTTCCTGAAAGGGCAGAAAATGCTGCCTTTTCTTTCTCTCTATCACCCAGGTGGTTTCCTTCTCCTTCTCTGCCATCAGAGCGGAGAGTTTCCGGTATTTCTGATATTCGATGAGTTTCTCCACCAGCTCCCGCCGCGGATCGTCCAGCTCATCCTCGAAATCCACCTCCACGGGCAGAAGCATGCGGGATTTAATGTAGAGCAGCGTGGAGGCCATCAGGTAGAATTCGGTGATATTCTCCAGATCCACCCCGGCGGCGTATTTCATATATTCCAGATACTGCTCTGTCACTTCCGCGATGGGAATGTCATAGATGTTGACTTCGTTTTTTCGGATCAGGAAGAGGAGAAGATCCAGAGGCCCCTCGAAGGATTCCAGCTTATATTGATGTTTTTTCTTTTCCTCTTCCACGGCTCCATGGGTTTCAGGCGGACAGAAGGCCGTCCGATCTATCCGGTCCGGCCGTTCCGTGCCTATAAAACCACTCCCTCCGAGTTATCTTTGATAAAGCTCTCCTTCATATCCTTGCGGAAGGCTATGAGTTTCTCCTTTAACTCGTGGTGTTTCAGAGCCATCATCTGCACCGCCAGCATGGCGCCGTTGTAGGAATTGTTCACTCCCACGGTGGCCACGGGGATGGATTTGGGCATCTGCACGATGGACATAAGGGCGTCCATACCTTCAAAGGCGGCATTCAGGGGGACCCCCACCACGGGAAGAATCGTCTTGGAGGCGATGACACCGGGAAGATGAGCCGCGAGACCCGCTCCGGCCACAATGACCTCGACCCCTTCCGCTTCCATTCGTTCCAGCTCGGCTTCCAGTTTTTCGGGGACCCGGTGAGCCGAAAGGACGTGGGCTTCATACTCCACGCCGAAAGACTCGAAACATCGGGCGGCGCCCTTCATTTTATCCGTATCCGATTTACTACCAAAGATTATCGCTGCTTTCATAGGGAAAATATAACAGAAAAACATGTTGAAAGGAAGCCCCGCCTCTAGTATTCTTAGAGAACAATACCAACTATAAGGGATATAATTCCCGGGGAGAGAACAATGGCAGGAAAATCCTTCAATGTAATGCTGATTCTTCAAATTCTGGTAGCACTTCTACTGCTGACTTTCGGTCTTGATGCGCTGACCGGCTACAATTCCACCGGTGCCGAGCTGATGAGAACGGTAAACAAGGCCTTCGGAGGGAGCAACAATATTCTCCCGGTAATCTTTGCCGTGATTGAAATTGTCGTGGGAGCTCTGCTGATTCTCGAATTTTTCATGCCCGTAACAACCAAGTTCGTCTTCATAGGTATGATCGTAATCTGCGTGGTATGGATTATAACCATTGTCATGAATTTCATATCCAGCGGATTTCTCGAGCCGAATTTCATCTCCTGGCTCAGAAACCTTTCGGTACAGCTCATCCTCCTGACAAGCTTCTGGCTCGTCGGCTCATCCAAGCAGTAGGAGCTCCATGACTGAACCGCGCATAGCCGTACTGGAAGATTCGGTCGCCCGCAGAATCGCCGCGGGGGAAGTGATAGAGAGGCCCTCGTCGGTTGTGCGCGAGCTGCTGGACAACTCCATCGATGCGGGCAGCAGCGAAATCGCCCTTCACATAGACGGGGGCGGCATCGGCCGGATAAGAATAGTGGACAACGGGACGGGAATGTCCGGAGAGGAGATGGATCTCTGCTGGCTCCCCCATGCCACCAGCAAGATACGAACGGTGGACGACCTGATGAGCGTGGGGACCCTGGGTTTCCGGGGGGAAGCCCTTTCCAGCGTGGCGGCCTGCGCCCGGATGGAAATCGTCAGCGCCACCGATGATTCGGGCGCCGCCGAGAAACTCCTTATTCAGGGGGGCAGGAAAGTCCTGCGGGAAGGAACGGCGGGTACCAGAGGAACGGTTATCGATGTTTCCGATCTGTTCTACTCCATCCCGGCCCGGAAGAAATTCCTCAAAAGGGAGTCCGCCGAAGCACAGCAGTGCCGGAAAACTTTTCTGGAAAAGGCCCTGCCCTTCCCGGAAGTGGGATTCCGCTATTTCCAGGACGGCCGGCTGAATTTATACCTTCCCCCCTCGGATCTGAAGAGACGGGTTCTTGCCGGCTATCCGGCCCTGGGGCAGGAAAAGCTGTTCACCCATCTGAGGGGAGAGGACGAGGGATTTACCGTGGATATTATCGCCGGCTCCCCGGCGCTCCACCGGCGCAACAGGCAGCAGATTCATATTTTCGCCAATAAACGCCGCATCGATGAGTTCGGATTCGTCCAGGCGGTGGAGTACGGCTACGACACCTTTCTGCCGGGCGGCCAGTTCCCCGTCTGTTTCGTTTTTGTCCAGTGCGATCCCCGCCTGGTGGACTTCAATATCCATCCGGCGAAAAGGGAGGCGAAATTCCGCATTAAACAGGAGATCCACCACCGGATCGTGATCATGCTCAAAGAGGAGCTCAACCGCAGCCATACGTCTCTGGACAGGCCGGCCCTGAATGATATTGGCAAAGTCACCGGAAGACTCCCCTCGGGATACCAGAGCGAAACTCCCCAGGGAGAGTTCAAATCCCTGACAATGGGGGAGAGGGATGACTACAGACTGAACTCGCCGCAATCACCGGGTCACTCAGGCTATGTGGCCCGTGAAAGGACGGCGGCCGCCAAATCGGCCCACCCCTTCTCCCTGCCCGAAGAGAGAACCGCCCCCTTTGCGGGAACCAGAGAGCTTCCCCGACAGGAGGAGACGTCCCGGAACTTCCGCTACCTGGGACAGTTCATGAATCTTTTCCTTCTCATCGAGAGGGAGAGCAAACTCTATATCATGGACCAGCATGCCGCCCACGAGAGGATTCTCTACGAGGAGTTCAGGCAGAACCGCTCCCATCCGCAGGAGCTGCTCATTCCCATCCGGCTGGAACTGACCGACGACGAAGACGAGTGGCTCGGGAAAAACCTTGATGACTGGAAAAATCTCGGATTCGACCTGAAGCGCCACGGGCCGGGAGACTGGACGGTGAACCGTGTTCCCGCCTTCGCCGAAAGAATGGACCGGGAAATACTGGAGATCATCCAGGGCCGGGGCGGTACGGGCGACCGGCTTGAAAAGGACCTCTACGCCACCGCCAGCTGCAAGGCCGCCATCAAGGACGGGGAGGTTCTGGACCGGGAGACGGCAGAGAGGCTGATAGAGAGAGCCTTCCGCCTTCCCTTCCCCCGCTGTCCCCACGGAAGGCCACTCTGGTTCGAAATCAGCCGGGACGAGCTTTTTCAGCTGGTGGGTCGCACGGTCTAGGACGACGGTTAATTTTTTTTACCCTTTTCTCATCTTTTCCTAACATAACTTCCGCAGAATGGGAAAGAGCTCTATGAGGAGAAGGTAAAAATATGACCATTAAAAAAAGCCTCCGGGGAAATATTATCCTGCTCACCCTTGCCGGCGAGCTGGATATGTATAATTCCACCGAATTCCGCCAGCATATAGATGCCATGCTGGACAAGCATTCCCCCAAGGGTCTTCTGATGAATTTCCGGGATCTCACCTATGTTGATTCCAGCGGTATCGGCCAGCTGCTCTCGCTGATAAAGAGGACGACCCAGAAAAACTGCGAAACCTGTTTCTGCCACATCCAGGATCAGGTCCTCGAGATAATCAAACTGACCAGGATTCTGCCCCTTTTCGAGATTAAGAGCTCCGAAAGGCGGGCCATCGATTATCTGGAGGGAAAAATCAGGAAGAAGTCCCAATACAGCCGTTCCACTGTCCGCATTGACGAGGACAGCCCCCTTATGAGCAGGGAGGGGATGAGCCATAAGACCATCAATATCGATTTCAGCCGCATCCGCTACATCAGTCATATCATAACCCAGGACGCGCCGGACATCATCCGCGAGTATAATCTGCTTGAACAGCAGATAAGCGAAATCATAAAAAACGGCATACGCCACGGCAATAAGAACGATATCAGCAAATCCCTCAAAATCTGGTGGCACTTCACGGCCCGTTCCGCCCGGCTCATCGTGGAAGACGAGGGGGAGGGATTTCAGAAACTGGAGGAGTGGCTGGATTTTCACGAGAAGAGGCTGGAATGCTTTTCCCGGGGGGATTTTGAATCGATGACGGAATATCTGAGCTACCGCACACCGGAAAGCCGTGAGGAGGACGGGGGAAATGCCCTTTTCGCCGCCGTGGAGTACTGGAACAGGGGCGTGGTGTTCAACAATAAGAAGAATGCCATAGCCGTGGCCCGCGATTTTATATATTAGAAATGATAAAAAGAATACCCATAGAAAAAAGAAGAAAGCAGACGGTCGGGTTTCTGGGAGCCGATTCCTTCTATGTCAGGGACGACTGTACGGTGGAAGAGCTTCTCCGGGCCCTGGAAGAGAGTTCCGAGACATCCCTCTATGCTCTGGCTGTGGTCGACAGGAATATGAAAAACCGGGGGCTCATCGTCCTGAGGGAGCTCTATTCCCTCATAGGGCGTCAGTACGGAAGAGCCATTCTCGGCAAGAAAACGGTCAATGCGGTTATGAACCGGGAAACCCCCGCCTTCAATATAGACGACAATATATTCTCCGTGGGGGAAGAGCTGGAGAAAAATCTGCGTGACGATGAGATAACCTACTACCTGCTCCATGACAACGACTATGTGTTCAAGGGGATTTTCTCCTCACGGGATATTCTGATCCATCTAAGCAATATGACAAAGAACGATATGGTCATGGCCCAGTCCATCCAGAGAAAGATCTCACGGGAGGAGACCAGTATCCACGAGTCCCACTTTGACCTGGTCGCGTCCACCCAGCCCGTTATGGACGTGGGGGGCGACTGCTACCTCATCAAGAAATACCATAAGAACCAATGGCTCTTCTCGGTGTGCGATGCCTCGGGCAAGGGGATCGCCGCCTCGCTTCTGACGACGACGATCTGGGGCATGATGAGCATTTACGATTTCACCGGGGGGCTCTCCTCCTTTCTGAAAAAAGTAAACAGCTACCTCTTCGAGACACTGGAATCGGAACGTTTCATAACGGGGATTTTTCTGGATTTCCATGCCGATACCGGCAAAGTTCATATCTATGACATGGGCCATTCCTATCTCTATATACACAGGACGGGACGGCTGAAAAGAATCCCCCTGAAGGGTAATCCCCCCATCGGGATTCAGGAACTGAAGAATTTTTCCGTGGGAACTCTGCAGCTCAACGAGGGGGATTATCTTTTCATTCCCACCGACGGGCTTCTCGAACAGTCGAATCAGGAGGGGCGTTTCTATTCCATCAAGCGGGTGCAGACGATCATCAATAAGAACCTGAACAAGCCCATAGATCAGGTGAAAACCGAAATCCGCCGGGACTTCCTGGAGTTCAAGGGAAAGGAGCATGTCCATGACGATGTGACCTTTCTGCTCCTGAAGTATTACGACAGGGAAGCGAAGGACGAATACGTCTGAGAGGACCGGACCGTCAGACAGCCCGGCCTATCTGCTTCCTGACAACGGACATAACCACCTCAGGATCGACCGGTTTTGTCAGGAAGTCGACCGCCCCGAGGGATAATCCCCGGGCTTTTTCCTCGGGGCTGTCGTTCCCCGTAAGAAAAATAACGGGGACATCCCTGAGGTTCTCATTGCCTTTGATCCGGGTGCAGACCTCGTACCCGTCCATTCCGGGCATGACGATATCGAGCAGGACGAGGAGCGGCTTCTCCTCTTCCATGATTTCCAGGGCTTCCTCCCCGTCCAGAGCCACGGAAATATCATCAAGACTGCTTAAGAGCTCCAGCAGAATATCTATATTCGCCGGTGTATCATCCACTACTAAAATCATAGGCACCTGCCCTTCCGATTATGAAATGCCCCGTCCGGACATTTCCCCCTCCTACTGCAGAAAGGGTTCAAGGAGCTGTGCGGCTTCTTTCATCTTATAGCCGCCCATCAAAATCCTAATCTCCCTGAGCTTTTCTTGTAAATCCCCGGGAAGCTCATACCCTTCAAGCTCATCGAAGACCCCATTGGCCGGTTTCGGCTTTCTCATTCTCAGCGCATCGGAAGCTGACTGAAGCATTTCCCTAAGCTGTTCTCCGGAAATGACCCCGTTCCCTTCCGGTTCCTTCCTGTTCCGGCCGGATAGCCCGCTCTCCCCTATGGCATTTATCAGCGCGGCGGTCTCTTCTTCCACATCGATGAGAAACTTCCCCGGAACTCGCCCTTCCTTCAATGCCTTCTCGAGGACTGCGGCTTTCCGATGAAGAGAATCGGCTCCGAGATTGGCGCTCACCCCTTTCAGGGTATGGGCCAGACGTACAGCCTCATCGGTCTCTCCCCCGTCCAGAAGTCTGCTGAAGTCCATACCCAGGCTCCCGAAATCTCCGGCGAATCTGACGAGTAAATCCCTGTAGAGAGTCCTGTTCCCCCCCACGTGATTAAGCCCCGACGTACTGTCTATCCCTTCTATCTCGGGCAGGGGGACATCTCTCTCCGGCGGCGTCCTTCCGGTAAAAAGCTCTCTCCGAGCCGGGACGATCCATCGAACCAGGACATTCCAGAGTTCCTCCGTATGGATCGGCTTGGTGATATACTCGTTCATACCCGCTTCAAAAACCTTTTCTTTCACTCCGGACATGGCGTCGGCGGTCATAGCCACAATGGGAAGATCGGCACATCCCGGAGAATTCCGGATGAGACCGGTTGCCTCGTAACCGCCCATGACGGGCATCTGCAGATCCATGAGGACAATATCGTAAGGGCCGTTCCGGACCTTATCCACAGCGATCTTCCCGTTATCGGCTATGTCAACGAAAAACCCTTCCCCCTCAAGAAGTTCCCTCGCGACCTGCTGATTGATCTCGTTATCCTCTGTGAGAAGGATTCTGGCCCCGCGCACCCTGTCGAAACCCTCGGGATACCGGTTCGGGGAGAGGGTTCTCTCCCCGGTTCCCCCGTGGCCGAAAGCTTCGATGATCATATTGTAAAGTAGAGACTGATTGACCGGCTTCAGGACAAATCCGTCGAAATGGTGCTTTTCCACGCCGCTTAATATTTCGTCACGGCCGTATCCGGTGATGAGAATATATCGGGGCCTTTGCTCCGCAGGCAGCAGCTCATTGATCTTTTCGGCCGTCTGAAACCCGTTCAGCCCGGGCATACTGTAATCGACAAGGACGAGGGCAAAGGGAGCTTTGTTCTCCTCCAGCCTTTCTCTGACGGCCCTTACAGCCTCCGTTCCGTTATCGACGGAGCAGGGCTGAAAACCGAAATCCCCGGTATATTCCCTCAGGACCTCCCGGCTGGTGCTGTTGTCATCCACAATCAGGACTTCCAGATCAATCAGTTCTTTTGGAACGACCTCTTTTTTGTTTCTTTGCCGTATCTCAAACTTGCCGGTAAAACAGAAGGTGGAACCTTCTCCGTAAACGCTTTCGACACCGATACTTCCCTCCATCATCTCCGCCAGATTCTTACTGATGGAAAGGCCCAGACCGGTTCCGCCGTATTTTCGGGTCGTGGATGTATCGGCCTGGGTAAAGGCACAGAACAGTTTCTCCGACTGCTCCCCGGTCAAGCCTATGCCCGTGTCCCTGACAAGAAACCGGATCTCCGCCACCCCCTCCTCCGCAGCGACCAGTTCCGCGATCACATCAATCTCGCCGGTTTCGGTGAATTTTACGGCATTGCTGGTCAGATTCAAAAGTACCTGTCCCAGACGGAGCGGGTCTCCCATAAGATCCCGAGGAACATCCGTTCCAATGAGAAAGACCAGTTCAAGATTCTTCTCATAGGCTTTTTTGCTGATCATGGATCCCAGATTGTCAAAGACCTCGTTCAGATTGAAATCAATCTTTTCCATGACAAGTTTCCCCGCCTCAATTTTGGAAAAATCCAGAATATCGTTTATAATACCCAGAAGGCTGTGGGCGGAGCCGTTTATCTTGCTGATATAATCGAACTGCTTGTCGGTCAGATCCGTTCTCTGAAGCAGCTGCGCCAGCCCCATGATGGCATTCATCGGCGTACGTATCTCATGGCTCATATTGGCGAGAAAATCGGACTTGGCCCTGGTGGCTTCCTCCGCTTCCTCCTTGGCCCGGGCCAGTTCTCGCTCGCCGTTTATCCGCTCGGTTATGTCCTGGTAATATTCGATCATACGAACGACAGCCCCCCCGTCGTCAAAGATGGGATACCCATAGACCTCCAGGTACCTTTCGCGGCCCTCCCCGTCTCGGTGGACATGTCTGACCGTCACGGACTCTTTCCCCTCCACGACCAGGCTGAGCGGACAGGGATGCTCCTCCCCCCCGCAGGGAGTGTCAACTCCATGGGTCATCCCGTAGCAGGTGGTGCTCTCCCTTCCTCCGCCGCACTCCCTGGCGGCGGAATTCGCCAGGACGATGTCCCGCGTTTTCACATCGATAACGTAAAAGGGATGGGTCAGGGCTTCTATGGTGTTCTCAAGCTCCTTTTTGGCGAAGCTGAGCTCCCGGGTTCGCGCATCGACCCGGTCTTCCAGTTTGTCATTCGCACTCATCAGAGAGCGGTTGGCCTGCTCTCCCATAATCAGATTAATCAGCGTGGAGACTCCTGCCAGGACGAAAGCCATAAGGAGCGTGAGTAAGATCAGCAGCTCCATCATATGGAACGTGGAGAGGGCCTCCCCCAAATCCAGTTCCGCGGCGACCCCCATGGATAGGCTGTCGTTCCAGAACCAGGCACCCAGGACTTCAACCCCCCGGTAGTCACGGTAGCTTCCGGCCACGCGGCCACTCCGTCCGGTCATGGCCTCTGTAAAAAGTTTTGTCGGAGGAAGTTCGCCGGAAGGACGGTCAAAGGGCTTCTCTGCACTAAGGGCCCTCCCGGGATCAACCATGCCGATGTTCAGCCTGCTGCGCAGATCCCTATCGAGTAATCCGTAATCATGCAGCTGGTCTTCAAAACGGCTGTTGGTCAGTATCGTTCCGTTCCGGTCGAACAGATAGGAATCCCCCATGAGTCCGGTCCGGCCTACCTTGGAAAATTCCATAAAATCCCTATCGGGATCTTCCCTCTGGGAGAGAACGGCAATGACATTCCCCTCGGTGTCTCTGAGGGGAACGGTATAATACATAACCCCTTTCTCTATCCCCCCGCCGGCTGCTTCTTCCCTCTCGACATCGGGGATGGGGGGGATAAAGGTCGATTCGCCTCCCAGAACCCTCTCAAACAGATCCGGGCGATAGGCCATGACAGGGCTGATTTTACCGACCAGATTCTCATCGACGGAAGCGATGATATTGCCTTCGGGAGAGATCAGAGAATATCCCTCATAATTCATATAGCGGTTCCGGTAATTAAAGTAGGTCTTGAACTTAACCAGTTCCTCGCTCCTCAGGAGCTCTCTCCGGTCAAAGGGGATCTGGAGCATCTCCTCGACATAACGCCGGGGAATAGGTTCGGCCGCTTCCACCTCCATATGCCTGATCCGGCTCCCTATGTAGGCCTGAACGGAACCGTTGACCGAGGCGGCCACCACTTCGAGATTCTGGAGGACCGCTTCATATTCCCGCTTCTTTATCGTTTCCAGTTCCAGCAGGGAAACAATCAGAACCAGAATAATCAGGGAAATCAGAACGCTCACGCTGATAATCCGGATCCGCTTTATTTCAAAATATTTACCCCGGGCGGATCTTCGCCGAATCATGGACTGGACGGCGAAAAGGATCATCAGAATGATGGCGATAACGGCGATGACTCTCGTCGTCAATGTTCTGGCCGTGCTCCGGATCACAGCCGGATCGCCCCCTTCCGCGGGAGAAACCTCCCCGGCGGATACACCGCGCCTCCCCGAATCATCAGAAGGGATACTCCCTTGTCCCTCCATTCCCAGCCAGCGGTTCTCCAGGACAAGCTTCTCCCCGGAATCGACCATCCCGATGCCCTTATTCAGGATGGAGACAAGTATATCCCAGTCTTTCCTCACGGCCAGGTACATTTCGTCGGAATCAACCTCCCCGTCCCCCGAAAGGGAAGCGAACTTTACCCCGGACAGATTATTCTCCCTTATCAGGGCATTCGTCACGACAAGCCTGTCGATATAGGCATCGGCTTTACCGTAGATGACCTCGGTCAGGCCTTCCAGAGCGCTCCCGACAACCTGAATGTGAAGGAGCGGATAATTTTTTCTGAGATAGCTTTCCAGGTTAAAACCGTCTACCACGGCTACCGTCCGGCCTTCGAGATCCCCTATCCCGTGAACGGAATCATCTCCCGACTTGACAAAAAGAGCCCTGGGATTGGTCACATAGGAATCGGTATAGCTCAGAAAGGATTCCCTCTCCGGGACGTAAACGATGCTGTGGATAACGTCAATCTCTCCCGCCTTCACCATATCCAGCAGTTCGCTCCAGCTGTATCCGTTCACCCACTCCCAGTGGAATCCGATTTTTTCGGCAATGAGATTCAGATAGTCAACATCATAACCGGCGGGTAAGCCGTTCCGCACAAAATCGAAGGGGGGCCAGTCCATCTGATTGGAAACCCTCAGAACAGGATGTTCCTGCAGCCATGACCTCTCCTCTGCGGTAAGATCCTGGGGAAAAAGAGTCTCTGCGGAAGGGAAAAGAAGGAGTCCGTAAAAGAAGAGAACCGCCATCCCCATTGACCTGTGTCTCTTCGGCCTCGGAGACAAGAGTGGGCAAAGGATCATCGGCGGACGGCCTCGCGCTCTTCTTCGGATTCCATCAGCTCCAGGGCGATCTGACGGAACTCTTCATGGATCTCCATAAAACAGTCGACGATTTGCGGGTCAAAATGGCTTCCCCTGCCCTCGCTTATCAGAGAGAGCGCCTTTGAATGGGTATAGGGTTCCTTATAGACCCGCCTGGAGATAAGCGCATCATAGACATCGGCCAGAGCCATGATTCTTCCCGAAAGAGGAATATCCTCCCCGCTCAACCCTTGGGGATAACCGCTTCCGTCCCATTTTTCATGGTGAGTATAGGCGATTTCCCGGGCATACTGCAGAAAAGACTCGCCCCTCATCTCTTCTTCGGCTTTCAGAAGGGCGTTCATTCCGTACAGGGTATGGCGCTTCATCTCGGAAAATTCCTCATTGTCCAGCTTGCCCGGTTTCAGCAGAATGGCATCGGGAACTCCGATTTTCCCGATATCATGCAGGGGGGCCGACTTTACCAGAAGCTCTATCAGCCTCGGATTCAGAACGGAGGAATACTCCTCCCTATCCTTCAATCCCATGGCTATTCTTTTCATATAGCGCTGTGTTCTTATGATATGGTTTCCCGTCTCATTATCTCTGGTTTCCGCGAGGGAGGCGGCCATACGGATTGTGATATCCTGGGTGTTGACGATTTCCCGGGTTCGCTCGACCACAAGCTCTTCCAGTATCTCATTCTGATTTTCCAGAATATCCCGGGCCATTTTCACAGCCAGATGGGTTTCCACCCGTACCAGGACTTCTCTGACATTGAAAGGCTTGGTTATATAATCGACGGCACCCAGCTGGAATCCCTTTGTCATCTCGTCGATATCGGTCAGAGCGGAAAGGAATATGACGGGGATCTCTTCGGTTTTTCTGTCTGATTTCAGCCTTGCACAGGTTTCATAACCATCCATTTCAGGCATCATAATGTCCAGGAGAATCAGATCGGGCATCTCCCCGGAGACCGCCTCAAGGGCCTCTTTCCCGTTTGTAGCCACAATCAGGGAAAAGCGGTCACCCAAGGCATCGACAAGAATATCAATATTCTGCGGCGTATCATCCACAACGAGAAGGGTCGCTCCATTGATTAACCCGTTATTCAAGGTATTCATCCCTACCACCTCTTAATAATACCCGTATATAATCCGCCTTTTGAGCAGCTTCCTTCAATTTATATTTTTCCGAAAGGGATATCATGTCATTGATATCATGGACGGCATCATCCGGGGCTGCCTTATGCAGAATCAAACAACCCGGATTTCCAGCGACTCTTTTTACGGAGTGGACCAATCTCCCGGCTGCCGCCGATTCGATGCAAACCGTCATCAACATCAAAGATCCTCAGTTTATTAACATGGCTATGCCTTTTCCCTAAGATTCTCCCTGTTCGCGGGCCGTCATTAAAGAACAGCCTCTTCAATAATCATAGGCCATGCATTTTTGAAAAGCAAACACAGGTATTCATAAATATTTTCCTGGGAGAATTTCCCTTTCCATACAACAAAAAAGCCCCCACATATAGTGAGGGCTGTATAGAACAGCTGATGAAGACCGGAAATTACTTGAGATTCAGAACTTCTTCAGCGCTGTAGGCACCGCCGAGGCGGCCGGAAGTAAAGGAGTACCCTATGCCAACACCGTTGCCCACATAGGTATCGTTAAACAGAACGCCTTCCGATTCCAGACCGACGGCGTACAGTCCCTTAATGGGAATGCGGTTGTCATCAAGAACCTGAAATTCCGTATTAACCAGCAAGCCGCCTACAGAGCCGAGGTTATTGATCTCGGCCTTGACGGCATAGTAAGGTCCGCTTTCTCCCATGGGCTCAAGAAATGCGCCGGCCTTGCCGAATTCGCTATCCACACCGGATGCGATGGCTTCTACGTATTTTCTGAAATTCTTAACGAAAATATCTCTGTCCATACCGGCGTTTTCGGCCAGCTCTTCAATGGTATCGCCCCGGTAACCGTCTCCGTTCGCAACCATGGCATCGAAGATGGTATCGATATTAACCCAGGGATTGTCCAGGGTGAACTGATCCCTGAAATCGGCATAAAACTCCGGAGGCATACCGGGAAGTTTCGGTGCATGAATTCCTGCCATTCCGGAAGCTTTAAGAGCATCCATCTGGGCCTTTGAGATGATAACATAGTGAAAAGGACCGTTGAAGGCGCTGGTATTAGCGGCCGCCACGGAAGTAAGAGTGGCCGTCTCATCGCGGAAACGGGCGCCGTCGGGTCCCACGTTCATAAAGTTGGGAAGATAACTGATCATCAAGGGATAGCAGGCCTGAAAAGGTTCATACCGGGCCCTCAGCTTTTTCGTGGCCCGCGCCAGCGTCTGGTGAAGCATCTGCCCCCCGAAGTTATCGGGGACTTTGGCTCCGGCGGCCCAGGCCATCTCGAGTCCTTCGCCCACGTTCTGGCCTAATCCGCCGTTGACCCCTTCGAATCCGAATGCTTCCCGGACCATATCGGCATTGGCCGCATACCCGCCGGTGGCGATAATGACAGCCGAAGCGCTGATCTCGAGCCGGGTGCCGTCCTCACTGAACGCGACGCCTCCGGTTACATTTCCCTCCGAATCGGTTATCAGTTCCTTTCCCGTGGTATTGGTTAACACCATACCGCCGTTGGATTCCACCGAATCTTTAAGCATGTTTCTCAGAAGTCCTTCCCGGGTATCGTAGGCAGGGAGCATATGAAGCTGTTCCCCGAAGAAATTCAGGAAGATGGTTCCGTATCCCTTTTCGCGCAGCCAGTCATAGGTATCCTTGGACTTCACGACATACTGGCGAACGGCCGCCGCGTTCACCCGCCAGTGGTTATTCTCGATCCAGTCGGAAATGGTCTTTTCCTCGTCCACTTCCAGCCCTTTCTCCAGGGCAACCGAAGAGTTGAAGAATTTTCCCGCCCAGGAAAGATTGCTGGCCCCTCCGATGGTGCCGGTCTTCTCTATAATGATGACTCGGGCGCCTAGATCGGCGGCTGCCACGGCGGCGGAAACGCCGGATGCGCCCGCGCCGATAACCAGGATATCCGCCTCGTACTTCTCTGTCCTGACAGGCTTATCCTCACTGACCGCCCTCTGAAAATCCCTCGGATCGGCCCCTGCCTGCTCAATGGCGGAAGCCACCGCATCGAGCATGGCGTTACTGGAAATAGTAGCGCCCGATACGGTATCCACCGCGAGAGTCTGGGCTCCGATGATCCTTTGCTTCATCGTCTCAAGGGCTTTCTGTCCTATTCCTTCGGTCTCGCTCTGCTTGATAACTTCAATGTTCGTAATTTTGTGCTTATTGAAAGTAACGGCGAAATCCACCACTCCTTCCCGTCCCTCCCCCTGGGCCGTATATGTCCCGGGAGTGAATTCCACCCCGTCTCCCCCGCAGCTGTTCAATAACAGAGCCGCAAAAGAGAGAGCCGCGGTAAAAAGTATGATTTTTCCGATATATCCTCTTCTCATCGTAACTTTTCCTCCTGATGTGATTCAGTCTATGGAGGGTATGCTAAACCTTTGTCCTGGACTAAGGTCAAGGATTCGATAAAAAAAAATCGATAAATAATAATTCAAGTTGCTTCCACGGGCAGAACGGCCTCGATAAAAGTTCTGTATTTTCCCGTGATTTCCCTTTCCGAAAGAAGAAGTCTCCCGTGTATATCGCCTGCCGGCCGGTATTTATGAGCATAGGCATAGTCCAGAAGGGGCATCAGCTTTTCCTTGAGCAAAGGCTCCTCATTATTCGTCGTAATGACTCCGGCGACGCATTGGCAGGGAGGAAGGAACTCAATCTCCCCGGTGGCCTCCAGACCGTAGTAGAGAAAATCCTCTTCCCGGAGAGCCAGCCCCCAGTTATGCTCCATATCCACCCGATTCAGATCTATCTCCGCGAGAGGAATATGCAGGGAAAAGAAAGAATGGGGCAGAAGCTCCATCCATCGGCTTACCGTCTTCCTCAAATCATCCTCTACGAGAAGGTCATTGCCCCGGGTCTGCTGGATTCGGTAGATACCCGGCTTCTCCGTAAGAAAGCAGCGGTCCAGGGAAGCGTCAAGGCCTTCGAAATCCCGGGATATCTCCTCCAGCCTGACCAGCAGCCTTCTGTTCTCCTCGATCTCCCTTTCCAGATCACGCCTCTTTCTCTCTACGGATGAACGGATATCCGCCACTGTCGAATCGGTGGTTAACTGCGTCGCCTGCTTCAATGGAAGATCCAGGCTGCGGTACCAGCGGCTCATGAGAATATTACGGCAGTCCAAATCGGTATAATAACGGTAATTATTGATCACATCCTTACGGGGAGAGACAATGCCCCGCTTCTCATAAACCCTAAGAGTATCGGTTGTCACCCCCAGAATCTTGGCGAATTCGCCGATTGTATATTTCATCGCTGATCTATCCTCTCCCACCCTCAATTTTGCAATCTCCGGCCAATAACATTATAATACTTAAATAAAGAAAAAACGGGAGTCATTTATATGAGTAATATTGCCGATTATTCGGGTGAACCGAATAAAGATTCTCGCGATGTGAGGAAAATCAGCAGAAGGCACAGTCTCAGGCGCAAACTGGCCATACCTATGCTGATTCAGATCGTGGCGGCCCTTGTGTTCGCCCTGGTCGCTGCGGGCTCCATTATGAAATCACGGGAGATGGCCGGCCATTCAGCCAGTCTTCCCGGAATAGAAGAGTCGGTCGAATCGGTGCGCTACTATTTCAATGAATACTCCGGGAAGAAAATTCAGGATCCCGTCCTTTTCAAAAAGCTGACGGACAGCATAGCCGATCTGACGGAAAAACTATCCGAGGAAACCTATACCTCCGGCTGGGCCGAGAGCATAACCGCGATCGGGGAAACCGTAGGGCAGATGGAAACTCTCAAAGAGACGAATCAGCATGATATCGCCAGGATTATCCGCCTGACGGAGAACGCCATCAATCCCGCCGCCGATTATCTGCAGAACATTGTTGCACTCCTTAGCGATCCCAGGACCTCCGGCGATGTGGGAACCATGGAACGGCAGGTAATCCTGGGGGCGAACTCCTCCATTGCACTCAGCCTCTCCATCCAGGCGAAATTGTACCATATTTCCTATGATCCCATGGCCAGGCAGGCACTTCTTAAAATAGTTGAAGACGCCCTGGAAAATACAAAAAAGGACATTGAACAGCTCAGAGGAACAGCCTTTGCCGGCCTTCCCGAATCCAATTACGCCATCCTGGAAGAAATCAGGGAACTCGCAGATAAATACATAAAGAACCTGAATGAGTTTGACCGGCTCCTGGGGCAGACGGAAGAGGAAATAGCCCGCCTGTCGGAAGCGCTGGCCTCCATAGGAGCGGATCTTCAGCAAGCCACCTACTCCACGACATTTATCTCCCTGCTGCTCTTAACGATCGTCTCTTTCTTTACCACCCTTCTGGGAGTAACCATAAACGGTTCGGTCCGGAAGTCCGTAACAAGAACGGCGACGGAAGTGGCCGAAGCGGTGGAACAGGCCGCCCGCGAACGGGATACGACGATACGGGTGCCGGTGAACAGCCGGGACGAACTGGGTCGGATATCCCATGATATCAATGATATGTTCTCCGCCTTTCAGGATGCCATAGAACAGATCTCCCGGGAGAATGCCGATCTGAGCAAGGATACCGAGTCCCTGGCGACAAACAGTCAGGAATCGGCTGCGGCGGCTACCCAGATCGCGGCGAACATGAATTCCATCCGCGACCGGATCAAACAGCAGGCCCAGGCTATCGCCGATGTTCAGGAGGCCATGAACGCCATAGTGGAAGGAATTGACCGGGTCCATGATTCCGTCAGCGACCAGTCGCTCAGTGTGTCCAAAAACTCCGCGGCGGTGGAGGAAATGGTCGCCAATATCTCTTCCGTGGCGCGAATACTGCAGAAGAATACGGCCCTTGTGCAGGATCTCCTGAAAGCGGCCGGAGTGGGCAGTTCCTCCATGGAAGCGGTCTTTGAGAAAATGAATACCATCACCGCCGATTCGGCGGGCCTCCATGAAGCCACGGACGTGATCCTCTCCGTAGCCTCCCGGACAAATCTGCTGGCCATGAATGCCGCCATAGAAGCGGCCCATGCGGGGGAAGCGGGACGGGGTTTCGCCGTTGTGGCGGAAGAGATCCGTAAACTGGCGGAAAGCTCGGGCAGCCAGGGCCAGAAGATTTCCGGCGTACTGAATCAGCTTAAGGATTCCATAGAAATGGTGAATACCGAATCCCGGGAGGCGACGGACCGCTTCAGGAATGTGCTGGAACTGACACGCCAGCTTGATGAGTACGAGGGAAATATCAAAAACGCCATGGATGAACAGTCGGTGGGGGGAAAGCAGATGCTTGAGGCAACCCAGGAAATCTCCGATACCACGGTGAAAGTCAAAGGGGTGACCGAAAACATGCTGGAACAGAGCCGGAAAGTGGGAAAGCGGGCGGAGGCCCTCTCGACCCTTTCCCGGGAGATCGAGGGAGCCGTCCAGGAAGTGGCCTCGGGAACGGAAGAGATCAGCATCTCAGTGAATCAGGTAAACGATCTGGTGGACAGTACGCACAGGAGAGCCGAAAGAGTGGCCACCGCCACCTCGGTCTTCAGGATTTCCGGGAAGGATGCGCAGTAACCCGCCCTCCCTTTCAAAGGGAGAGCGGATTCCCGGCTAGACCAGAGAACGGATAGTTTCCTCGAGAGACCGGGGTTCACGGCCCAGGAGATGTGCCAGGTCACCGCTTTCAATATCCAGTGTCCCTTCGGCTATGGACTGATCCAGGGCCGTATAGAATCCGGCTGTTCCCTCATCCATTCCCGCTGCAACGAGTCCCGCCGTACGCTCTTCGGGGCTGACGATTTTATGCACCACCGTTCTGGAGAATACCGCCGACGCCGCCGACGCCAGATCATCATAGCCCCAGGGAGTTCCTGCCAGTTCATAGGTTTTACCGCTGTGGCCGTCACCGGTCAGGACAACGGCGGCCGCTTCGGCGTACTCCTTCCTTGAAGCGGATGCGACCCGGCCCGTCCCGGTGGCCGTGGCGATAACTCCCGACTGCCCGGCGTACTCCACATCGGCCACGTAATTCTCCGTGTACCAGTTATTCCGGAGGATCACAAAATCGATCCCCGCCTTTCTGAGGTATTCCTCGGTCTGCTTATGCTCCGGAGCGAGAATATTGGAAGAACTTTCCGCTCTGGTTATGCTGGTATAGATGACTTGTTTCACCCCGGCGGCACCGGCGGCATCGATGACATTTTTATGCTGGTCAAAGCGTTTACCCACTTCCGAACCGGAAACAAGCAGAACTTTGTCTACTCCTTCAAATGCCCGTTCAAGGGCATCCCTGTCTTCATAACCGGCGATTTTCACATCTACCCCTCTCTCTTTGAGGGAAGCCGCCTTCTCTTCATTCCTCGCTATCCCTCTGACAGACGAAGGGGATACACCCTTCTTAAGCAGAGATTCTATCAGGGCCGAGCCAAAATTACCGGTTGAACCTGTTACGGCATATTTCATTTTATACTCCTTGAATTATTACTTACTATAATATAGTACTTATTTATAGTAAGTGACAAGCTCTTTTTTTTATGATATGCTGAAATAAGGAAAAAAATGATGGATATGAAACTGGATTATGATGTTTTCGCCTCCAACTGTCCCTCCCGGGAGGCTTTCGATAATATATTTGGAAAATGGGGAATGCTGATTATCGCTTCCCTGAAAGAGAGTCCCGCCCGATTCGGCGAACTCTCAAGGAAGGTGGAAGGAATCAGCGAAAGAATGCTCTCCAAAAACCTGAAGGCCCTGGAAAAGGAAGGACTGGTCAACAGGAAGGATTACGGAGAAAAGCCCCCCCGGATTGAATACAGCCTGACAGAAGCGGGCATTAAAATCGGAGAAGCTGTTCAAGAGGTAATCTCCCGGCTCTACGAAGCCCTGGAGTCGGTGGAAGATTAAAAGTGGCCGTGGAAATCCTTTACTGAGGTAAAGCCGTTCTCCTCCATATAAGAGACGATTCCCTCCAGAACCAGCAGAGGCGTCTGTGGTTCCACAAAGAGTGCCGTGCCCACCTGAACGGCGGAAGCTCCGGCCAGCAGGTACTGAACCGCATGGTCGGCTGTGAAGATTCCTCCCAGTCCGATGACGGGGATGGAGACGCACTGAGCGATTCGGTAAACGCTGGCCACTCCCACCGGTCTGACGGCGGCTCCGGAGAGTCCGGCGGTACCTGCGGGTATAACCGGTTTGCGAGCCCTTGTGTCGACAACCATTCCCTTGAGGGTATTGATGGCCGAAACAGCATCGGCGCCGCCCGCTTCGGCAGCTTTGGCTATCTCTCCTATATCGGTGACATTGGGAGTAAGCTTCATGATTAAGGGCTTGTCCGTCAGGGAGCGCAGCTTGCCGGTCAGCCGTTCCACCTGGACGGGATCGGTACCGAAAGCCAGCCCGCCCGCCTTGACATTGGGACAGGAAATATTGATTTCGTAACCCCAGTGGCAGTCCAGCTCTTCGCATTTGCCCACCAGATGCAGATAATCGTCCTCTTTCTTACCGCCGATATTCAGCACGGCGGGACAGGGCATGGCCTTTAAAAAGGGGGCTTTCTCCTCCCTGAAACGCTCCCACCCCGGGTTGGCAAGACCGATGGAGTTGAGCATACCCGAAGGAGTCTCCACCATACGGGGAGTATCGTTTCCCGGCCTGGGCTCCAGCGTCAGGGCCTTGGCATAGACGGCGCCCAGCCGTGAAAGATCCACAAGCCGGCCATACTCCTCGCCGAAGCCGAAAGTGCCCGAAGCCACACCCACCGGGTTTGGCAGTAGGGAGGAGCCGATTGTTACGGTTAAGTCCATTTTAATATCCTCGAATCAAAAACCGGGCCGTCCTGACAAACCCTTAAGAATTTCTGGGGTAGCACCACCGGAATGGCGCATCCCTGGCAGGCTCCGATACCGCAGGCCATGACTTCCTCAACGGAAACGGCGCAGGGACTTTCCGTTTCCAGGGCCAGTTCATGGAGACCTTTAAGCATGGGTTTGGGCCCGCAGCCGTAGAAATGACTGTTGATCAGATCGTCCCGGCTTCTCAGGTACTCTATCACATTACCGGAAAAACCGGTCGAACCGTCGTCGGTACAGATGACCGTTTCACACCCGGCGGGCAGATGCACCCGGGGAACAAAAAACTTGTCCCGGAACCCCAGGACGAGCAGGGGTCTCAAACCGGCCCGTGCCAGGGTATCGGCGAGAAAAAGCACCGGCCCCGTTCCTATTCCTCCCCCCGCGATAACGGGACGCCTTCCCTCTGCGGGCAGGGGAAAGGTTCCCCCCAGGGGCCCCAGAATATCCATATGGTCGCCGGTTCGCAGCCGGGTCATCAAGGTTGTGGCCGGACCGCGTTTCTGAAAGATAAGGGACGCCCTCCTTTCGGAGGGATCATAGGCCGATAGAGCAAAAGGCCTTCTGAGAAGGGGATTCTCCCCGTCCCAGCAGCGCAGGGTGAGGAACTGACCCGGCTCGGGTACGGGTCCCTTCCAGGTAAAGACCAGCTCATAATAATCCCGGGCCGATTCGCGGCAGCTAATGACCTCTGAATGAAACTGTTCCATGAATCAGCCGCTGATGACTCTCTTCCAGTCGTCCTGGGAGAGATTCTGCTTTTCGCGGATATCACCGACAAAAGTCATCAGATGACTGAGCTTCTGAGTGGTTTCCTGGCTGATGGCATGCTCGATTTTACAGGCTTCATCATCGGCCTGATCACCGCTTAACAGCAAAACGTCCTGGAGGAAGCTTTTAAGAAGCATATGACGGCCAGTTATCTTCTCGGCCTTTTCCAGGCCCTCCGCCGTCAGGTTGATATAGGAATTTTTCTCATAAACGACCAATCCCTTATCACGCAGATTCCGCAAAGCTCCCGTGACCGAAGGCATCTGAACATTCAAATGGGCAGCAATATCCTTAACCCGGGCGACCCGGTGTTTCTTCTCCAGTATGAAAATAGCTTCCAGATAATCTTCAAGACTGGACGTAAGCTTGTTCTTCTTCATATTTTTTATATTATCAGAACAATATATAAATAGCAATCACTAACTTTGCCAAGGGAGAATGGGACGCGGCCCTGAAAGATACGCCATGATCTTAATTGCATTTCCCCCTTCCCTGAACTACTCTTTGTTATAGAGGTATCCAAGATGAAATTCAGGTATTTGTTTTTTATTCTTCTTTTAGCAAGGATCACCCTTTTTGCAGAAGAGAGGGGGGTAACCATGATTTCCCCGGAGCCGGATAATTTTCCCTACGCCGAGAGAGCGGCGGACCCCGCTCTTACGGCAAAGCCCCTCTCCTCCGATGAACTCCTCCTCCGCATCCGTCTTAACAGGCTCCACAAAATTGCCGGCTATTCAACCCTGGCCGCGGGTTTGCTTACAGGCCTGACGGCTCCCCTGGGGGACGACGGCTTTATCCACCCGTCTCTGGGAGTAACCACGGCTTCCCTGAGCGCCGTAACCCTGGGACTGGGCTACGCCGCCCACAGGGGGGAAGGGAAAAGCGGGATCATGTCCCCGGCGGATAAGATCCACGCCCTGCTGGGAATCGCAGGCGGTGCGATGATGGTTGCCGCCCCCTTTGCGGCGCCCTCCGACTCCCATGTCATTCTGGGTGGAACGGGGCTGGCCTTTATGGGAATTGCCGTGGGATGGGAACTCGTCTATTAAGGAAAAGGAGAACATCGTGAATAAAAAAATCTATGGGGTCCTGATCCTGGCCCTGTTTGCTTCTTCCCTTTTCGGGGAAACAAAAACAATAGCTCTCGTCTACGAGAAAGCCACCGGCGTCAATCGCCACGCCCTGCAGTTCATCCTCGAAAACAAGCGCAGCCTGGGGGATGTCAGTTTTCTTCCCATCGACCTCTCTCAGGATACGTCTCCGGCGGATGCGGACCTGTACATCCTTCTGAATACGGGCGTCTCATCGGGCACCGACCCTCAGCTCGCCCGTTTCAGAGAGGCAATTTCAGGTGAGAAGAGAGTGGTTCAGCTTAATTTTTACCGGGACAGAGAGGTAGCTGACGTGATAAATGAACCGGCAGAGGGGGGAGTTGACGTTATAACGGCCGCATCCGCCTGGGGCGGCCGCAAAGCACGTAACATGCATAACCAGTGGATCCTGATACTGAGCGGGATTCTGAACTGACGACATAAGGAGAAGTGTCCATGTTGCTTGTTCTGATTTTTTACTTAATCATCCCCCTGATTCAGATTCTGACATGTGTGACTGCCGTTAAGGGACTCGGGATCTGGGGCGGAACGGGAGAGCTGATTAATATCATCTCCTCCGTCACCGCCTATCACTGGATGCTCGCCAACCAGATTTTCGCCGTAAAATTGAACTGGTTTCAGAGGATCATCCCCTATGACAGACGTATCCGCATTCATATCCTCGCTTCCGCGGGAGTGGCGGCCGCCGTTGTCATACACAGTGTCTATAAGATTTTCATGGGGTATTATATAAACCCGGTGACCCTGCTTCTCTCCGTCTGCGTGGGATTTCTTTTTCTCACGGCGGTACTTTGGATTCCTCTGCCCGGTTTCAGAAAATTCCGCCGGGCCGCCGTAAGCCGTATGGTAAAAAAGGAGCACCAGGGCTCCTATGACCTGTTCAAAGCCGTGCATACGGGACTGACATTCCTTCTTTCCGGGGTCATTCTCGTACATGTTCTCTCTTCAGGTACGTTTGCCCTGCTCCCTTCTCCGGCCCGGGGCGGTTACATTATCCTGTTTCTTACCGGTTTCCTTACGATGATACTGTCAAAAACGGGAGCCTTTACCGAAACCGGAACGGTGGAAGAAATTTCCCTTAAGGAAGGAATCGCCACATTGACCCTGAACGGCCCCTTCAACCGAGTGAGAAAGTCCGGTCAGTTCGCCTTTCTGAGAAAAGGCCGATCGGGATTTTTCCAGAGGGAACACCCTTTTTCCTATCTGAACAGCGGCGGGGAAGAGCTGAATCGTTTCGCCTTCCGGCTGATCGGCCCCTTTACGGGGGAACTCGCCCGTCTGAAAAAAGGAGACCCGGTTGGGATACGCGGAGGATTCGGTAATTTCCGTCCCACCGGGGACAAACCGGTCTGTCTGATAGGTTCGGGAATCGGAATCGTCCCCTTGATAAGCCTTTTAAGAGAGTGGGATTCCCGTGAGAGGGAGACCAGGGTCGAGGCTTTTTTCTCGGTGAATTCCCGGGGAGAGATCCCCCTCTACGAGGATCTCATGGGAATAATGGAAAGGAACGGGAACATGGGTCTCCATCTTCTCGTATTCGATGAAGACTCCCGCCTGTTCGACAAAGAATATTTCCGGGAACACCTGAAATCGCCCCGGGATTTTCACTACTACGTCTGCTCCTCACCGGCGGTAAGATCCGTCGTACTGGGGATTCTCAAATCACTGGGGATAGGAAGAAGCCGGATTCATTACGAAGCATTTTCCTTCGGCTGATCGGGCTTCTCTCTCCCCAGGAGACTGTCGGGTTTAAGACCGTAGGAATTTATACGCTGAGCCTATTATTTTATAATATCCACAGGGGAACAGGCAAAGCACAATATCATTGAGGATGCATAGGCGATCAGCAAACCTGAAAGTTTTGTGACCAGCCCTCAAAGGATGTTAGCTCTCCTGCTTAACAGCTACAACCGTGGTTGATGCCGAGGGTTCCCAATTGGTTGCGGGAGCTCGTGTAACAAACGCCGGCGTCGATAGAAAGGAACTGACTGCCAATGTGGAATCCATACCGGCAGAGATAGGTACCCCAGACAAGATACGGACAAACCATATAAAGCAGGGCCAGAGGGAAGATCACTCTGACTACTTTTTGCTCTGGATCGGAATCTCCGGGCGTATCTCCGGATCTTCTCGATCCAAAATAAAATCTTAAACCCGACAGGCTCCTAGGAGGAAAAAATCGGATTTAGCTGATCCTTCTTCCCGTAGTCGGGATTTCTCTTAAGAAGCTCCTCGGCGATTTCCCTGGCTTTGCCCTTGTCACCCATGGCAAAATAGACATTGGCCAGATGAAAATAGGCATCCCAGTAGGACGGATCCTGCTCGATAACCTTCTCCAGCTGGACAACGGCCTTCTCATTCTCTTCCATGGCTATATACCCCAGAGCCAGATTATAGCGGATCAGCGGATCGGACGGTGTGGCGGTCATGGCCTTCTCATACCACTGAATACTGCTTTCGTACTGCTCCATATGAAGGAAGACACTGCCCAGATTGTTCCAGACAAGCACATTCTTCGTATCCGCCTTGTAGGCTTCCTGCAGATACTGCAGGGCGGTCATATAATCGCCGCGGCTGTCGAGTATCTTGCCGAGATTGATTCTCGGCAGAGCGTAGGAAGCGTCCAGGGCGGCGGATTTCTTATAGATTTCCAGGGCCTGATCTTCCAGTCCGACACCCTCCGCCGCCTGCCCCATGGTATAGAGATAGGCCGCGTTTGTCGGCTCGGCCTGCACGGCTTTGGTAGACCAGCTGAGGGAAGAGGAGTAATCCCCCATTTTCATATAGCATATGGCCATGTTGGACATGGCATCGGCCCTTCCCGGATCAAGTTCCAGAGACTTCTCGTAACTGTTAACGCCGTTTATATAGTCTTCGGAAAGGGTATACACACCGCCCAGAGAACGGTAGTACCGGGCGTCCTCCTTAATCTGCGTCGCCAAAGTCAGATAGTGGATGGCCTGCCCCAGATTACCCGTGGTGGTAAAGGCTTTTCCCGCTTCAAAGAAGCTGGCCGCATGATCGGGTCTCAGCTGACAGCTTTTCAGGAAAGAAGCCAGGGCGTTCTGTTTGTCACTCAGCCTGTTCTGGGTCAGTCCCATGGCGTAATAGTTGCCCTCGTAGGCGCTGTTGAGCATTTCCACCTTCTTGAAGGAGTTCAGCGCTTCTTTATAGAGCTGATTCCGGTACTGGAGGATACCCAGGGAGTAGTAGATCTCCGGACTGGTCCCGTTCAGGCCGGCCGCCTTCATATAATTCTCAATAGCCTCAAGGTCATCGTCTTCGCTCTCAGCGATCTGGCCCAGGTAATAGTAAGTCTCCCAGTCCTCGGGATCCTCCCTCAGCGCCTCTTCCAGATACTCCTTGGCCTTATCCCGGTTGGCAGGATTATCACGGTTTTCGTCAAACCAGCTCTGTCCCAGAAGGGAATGGGCCCGTCCGTTATCCGGATCCATCTCCAGAACCTGATTCAAAAGACGGCGGGCGCCGGCATAATCGCCTTCATCCAGGGCGTCCTCGGCCTGATCGAGAAGGGACTGGACTCTCTTTTCCTGATCCTCCCTGGCTTTCCGGTCGGCTTCGCTTTCGGCGGCTTTCTTAAGCTCTTCCGCTTCCCTCTTCAGGTTCTGCGCCTCGTAGGAACCGGGGTCTATGGATAGGGCCTGCTTGGCCAGATTTATCGCCCTGTCGTATTCCTTGTTATCGAGAGCTTCCCGGGCCTGGTCAATAAGGTCGGAGACCTGCTGCTCCTTGAGAAGCTGTTTTCTGCGGGCTTCCTCTTCCGCGGCCAGCCTTGCCGCCTTCTCCGCGGGGGACTCCTGATTCTGGTTCTGATTCTGCAGGGTGCTGCTCAGCTCCTGCAGCCCCTTGGAAAGCTCCTCATTCTGCGCTTTCAAAGCGTCAAGTTCGGCCTGGCGGGCCTCTTCATCGACCTGTTTGCGCGCCTGGAGCACGGAATCCCTCAGGTCCTTTGCCTCCTGATCCCGGGGATCGCTCAGCAGGAGGTCATTGATAAGATCAAGGGCCATATCATACTCGCCCTGGTCGGCATATTCGGAGGCCAGGATAAGCATATTGGCCCTCCTCTCAGCCGCTTCATCGGCCTGATTAACCGTTACATCTCCCCCGTCGCCGCCTCGGCCGCGCAGGAAAAAAAAGAGCCCCGTTCCCAGTAATAGGGCCAGGGCAGCTCCTATGATTATCACTTTCTTGTTATCCACAGAAATTACTCCTCGATATCGGAATCTTCATCCTCTATGACAATATCTTCGGTTCCGGCGCCGAGAACTTGAGTCTCCTCGCCCACCCCCTCGAGGGATGCCAGTATTTCATCCAGCAGAGCCTGCTGTTTGGCCGCTTCTTCCGCCGCCAGACGCTCGGCCTCCTGCCTGCGGGCCTCTTCGAGAGCCGCCTGCTGCGCCGCAAGCTTCTCCTTTTCCGCCTCGTCGGCCATCTTCTGGGTAAGCAGGGCTATCATCCTTTCAATCTCGCTCCTCTGGGATGTCAGCGGTTCGAGACTCAGATAGGCCGTGTAATCGGCCACGGCTCCGGAGTAGTCTCCCAGGGAGAGATAACAGTTGGCCCTGTTGAGGGTCGCGCCGGAACGGTATTCCGATGAACCGGCCGCGATTTCCGAATAGAGGGTTACGGCGTCCTCCTTGCGGTTCATGGTGTAATACATGTTCGCCAGGTTGAAAGCCAGGTTTTCCCTGTGTATCCCGTAAAGGGTCATTCCCTGTCTGAGGGCGGCTTCCGCCTCATCGTAACGGTTCTGTTTCTGATAGACAGCCCCGAGAAGCAGGTAGACATCATCCCGGGAAGGTTCCTCCGCCTGCGCCTTTTTAAGAGCCGTTTCTGCAGCGTCAAGACGGGATTCCCGGTAAGCCTCCACGGCGTCGTCATAGGACCTCCCGGCGAGAAGAGAGGCCCAGAAACCGCATAAAAGGATCAAAGAGAGCCATTTTTTTCTATTCATAACCTTTTCCGCCTCCCATTTATTTGACTAATTCCCTGAAAGGGATTAACCTAAATACATTATAGAGCAATAGCTATTATCTTACTACTTTATCGGACGAATATGGATACAATTGTTATCATTATTTTGGCATCGGTTCTCTTCGGCGGACTGGGTGTTTTCATTTACTTCATCATTCGCATGATTCTCAAGCCCCAGCAGGTGGGCAGTCTTGCCACCATGGTCAACCAGGGAAAAACCTCCCAGGCGATACGGGTGGCGAAGCAGCTCCTGCAGAAGGATGCGAGGGATTGCGAAACCCATTACCTCCTTGGGAAAGCCCTGCTGCAGGACGGTAAGGACGAGCTGGCTCTCATGGAATACAAGACGGTCAACCAGATCGGCGATTTCAAGGGGAGCCTCAAGGAGTCCCTGTTCCGCCGGGAAATGGCCGACCTCTATCTCAAATTCGATCAGAACGAAGAGGCGCTCAAGGAGTATCTTCTTCTCATACAGAAGGAACCGAACGACGCGTCGCACTATTATAAGGCGGGTTTGATATTCGAAAAGCGGAAGAAACCCGTGCAGGCATTGAATTACTATAAGAGAGCCATCAATATTGATCCCGGCAACAGCGATGCCTATATGCATCTGGGAATGCTTCTTTATGCCGCCAAGAAGGAAAACGACGCCAAAACGGTTCTGGAGAAAGCCCTCAAGCTGAACAAATCCAATCATCAAGCCTACTATTTCCTGGGGAAAATCAACAAGGACCAGAAGAATTATTCCTCCGCCATAGAGTATTTCGAACAGGGGCAGAAAGATCCGGTCTTCAAGATCAAGTGCCTCATAGAGCGGGGCATCTGCCTTATCATGATCAAGAATTTCGACCAGGCCATGACAGACCTGGAGCGTGTTCTCCGACTGATAGAAACGGAGAAGGCGGGGGAACGGGAGATTCTTTTCGCCCGCTACTTTTTGGCCATGTGCTATGAGAAAAACAGGAAACTGGATCAGGCGATAAGTCAGTGGGAGACGATCTACACCAAGGATAAGAATTTCAAGGATGTGGCGGAGAAGCTCAGCCAGTTCCAGGATCTCCGCTCCGACGACGTCATGAAGGATTACATGACCGCCACCAACGCCCGGTTCGAAGACCTCTGCCTGGCCGTGGCCGATCAGCTTAACCACAGCGTGACCGACGTACAGACGGTTAAACAGGGGTTGCGCATCTTCGTGGTGGAAAAAAACACCGGCCAGTGGAGAAACGCCCGGAAGTTCCCCAAACTCATGCTGTTCCTCAGGAACACATCGAACGTGGATCTGCCTGTGATCCGGGATTTTCACGAGGATCTGACCAATTTCAAGGTGACCCGGGGCATGATCTTCTCGGGAACTCAATTTACCCGTTCGGCCATGGAATTCGCCGAGCCCAGACCTATCGAAATCTATGATAAGGAAAAACTGCTGGCCCTGCTCCATGAAGTGAACAAAAAGGGCAAGGAAAAATGAAAATTCTCTGTGTTGCCGACCATGTTGACCCTCTGGTGTACTCCAGCAGCATTAAGGAACGCTTCAAGGATGTGGATCTTGTTCTGGGCGCGGGAGACCTCCCCATCAGCTATTACGAGTACATCATCTCCTGCATGAACAAGCGTCTCTACTTCGTTTTCGGCAATCACAATCTCAAAAGGATGTCCCATTTCAAGGGCAAGGAGCCCTTCTCCGACATAGGCTCCTCCATGGACGACGGGATTTCCAACAATTTCGGCTCCACCTTCATCGGGGGGAAAGTTCTCTACCTGAAGGACAAGGATCTGATTATCGCCGGGCTGGGGGGCAGCATGAAGTACAACAAGGGTCCCAACCAGTTCACCGAATGGGGCATGTACAGGCTGATGTTCCGCCTTGTTCCCAGGCTTATCTGGAACAAGATAGTTCACGGCCGTTATCTGGATATTCTCCTCACCCATGCATCACCCCGGGCCATTCACGACAAGAAGGACCGCTGCCACAGAGGCTTCAGAGCCTTTCTCTGGTTCATGAGAAAATTCAAGCCGGCCTATCTCATTCACGGTCATATTCATATATACGACCAGACCACCATCAGAAAAACACGATACCTGGATACCATAGTGCTCAACGCCTATGACCATATCGTCGTAGATTATAAAAGGGATTAATTACTATGTCAGATGCTTACATCAGAGATCAGATTGATCAGGACTTTGACAAAGCGAAAGGAAAAGCCCTCTTTGAAAGTATTTTCAATATCATGAGGCCTGAGAAGAGAGAACTGCTCTCTTTCTACAGCATAAAGGAACTTATCAAGCCCCGCTCCGAAACATATCAGGGAATGAAAGTTGTCAACATCAGCGATATCGTGGGAAGCGAGGGCAGGTATAACGATTTCAACAAGACCTTCCTCCCCAAAAGGGAGCATTTGAGAAACCGCTGGACCAGCATCGACTCGGCCTATTACAAAGACGTGAATCTGCCTCCCATCAAGCTGTACAAGCTGGGAGACGTCTATTTCGTCAGAGACGGCAACCACCGGGTTTCCGTCGCCAGGACACAGGGGATAGAAGCTATCGATGCGGAAGTGACAGAACTCTCCGCCCATATCCATATCACCAAGGATATGACCATGGCGGATATCAAGAAGGAGCTGATCAAGTACGAAAGAAAACGCGTGCTGAAGTCGACCAAACTGGATAAGGCCATCGATATGGAAGAGATTCACTTTACCGCTACGGGCCGCTACGATGAGCTGCTGCGCCATATTCTGGGACACAAATACTACATAAACCAGGACAAGAAAGAGGAGATAAGCTTCTCCGAAGCCGCAAAATCCTGGTACGAGAATATCTTCAAGCCCATCAAGAATATCATACAGGAAAACAACCTCGTCTCCCGCTTCCCCGGCAGAACCGAGGCGGATATCTATATGTGGGTGGTCAAGCACTGGGACATGCTCAAGAACAAATACGGCCAGGACTACCCGATGGAGGAAGCCGCCGTGGAATACTCCAATATATACGGGAAATCCAAAAGGCAGCAGTTTCTCGCCCGGGCGAAAAAGGCTTTGAAGAAGCTCATTACCCGCGAGGACGTTCACTCCACCGACGAGGAGAAGTAAGGTCCCTCACGGTAGCAGGTCATTCGTGACCGGTCGAACATCATCAGATAAAAGGAAGCACCGGTTCCGTCCAGATAGTCGGCGGGAGAAAATGTCTCGCCCACAGGAACGGTGACAGGGGCTTCCTCTCCGTCCTCCCCCCCGGAAAGGAGAAACCAGGTCCCTTTCGACGCCGTGACGAGAGCCGTCTCCTTTTCTGTGTCGATATGGGTCTGGAAAGATCCCGCCTCCTCCTCGGAAAGCCATCCTTCCAGGTCCAGACGCCTGCGGTCTTCCCGTCCTCCCTTATCCTCGAGGATAAGCTCATAGGCTCCCTCTTCAAAGGGCTCAGACCGGGTGGACCTGAAACGGCTGCTTCCCAGCCAGGTCACCCCGTCTTTCTCATATTTACTCCAGGCGGATGAATCGACTTTCCATGTCAGCTCCCTGTCCGCCCGGGTCAGGCGCAGTTCGGCAAGATCCCCGTCGCCCTCTTCGTCATCAACCTGGACATAAAGCATGAGTTCCCGGGAAAAACCTTCCCCCCCGGAATCTTTTACCGTGACCGGCATCCACCAGACATCCCTGACGGCGGGAGGATTATTGGTGCATCCGGCCAGCAGGACGGCGAGTAGAATCCCGGTCAGGGCGCGTCTATTCCGCCGCTTCACGGATATCTCCCCGATTCACCAGAAGACCGTCCTTCTCCATCCAGTCCAGCAGGATAAGCAGCTCCCTCCGGCTCAGAGGAGAATGTTCCCGTATGTCCCCCAGAGGGGCGGGGCCATGATCCCTGAGGAGACTCAGGATATCACCGGAAAGCTTACCGTAGGCTTCGGCGGTCATAACAAGCCCCTCGGCATAGCGCACAAGGCCCATCCGTCCCATGGCTTCCCAGTTTTCCCGGGCCCCCCGATCGGAGGATTTATCCGGATTCCCATAGCCCGCGCCCTCCTTCAGAAGGAGAAGCTGCCTCCTGGCCATGGGCGAAAGGGAATCCTCCCGGTCCGCCCCGGGCAGAAGATACCATCCGCCCGACTGGACAAGTTCACCCCGTTCCAGCATCATATCGCGTACATGCCGTTCCAGAGGCTCCTTCCCCTCCCGTTCGGAAGTCCCCCCCATGGCGGAGGCCTTCTTGCGGATTTTGGCGGACATCTGCTTGTACCGGGAAGAACGGATGAGCAGATCCTCCCCCGCTTCGCACCGGGGGAGCACCACATCGGCATACTCCCGGGGCTTCAGGGCGAATCCGTGCAGCCCCAGTTCAAAGGCGAGGAACTCCCGGAAAAGATCGTCCTGGTCCTTCCAGGAGGAGAGGGCCTTGCCGGCGAAATTCCGGTCCGCCCGGCTCACTTCCCCCCTGGCGACCAGCATAAGAGGCTCGTCGATCCGGAGAAAATGGTACCAGGCGCCCTTGATGCCCAGAACAGGTTCGGAAAATTCCGCCCGGGCCAGGCATCCGGTAAACTCGAAGTTCACCTTGACCATCTTCTTGCCCAGGGGGTCCCGGACAAGGGTGGTCACCGTTCGGGATGAATCCCCGGCGTACTCCGTGCCCCGGGGGCAGTAAAAAAGGGCTTTGCGGCAGGAACCGCTGTCCCAGTCCCGGGGAAGTATCCGGTCGCCCTGTCTGACCTGATGATGGGCCAGTCCCTTGACCGACAGCTCGTATACCCCCGCTGCCAGAGGCTTGGCTTCCTTGAGGCGGACCGGTTTGAGCGAAGGCCAGTGAACCGCCTTACGCCCCGGCAGAAACCCGCCGTTCAAAGCCTTAGCCGAAAGGGTGAATCCTCGGGAACCTTTCATTACCGACTTTATCCTGTAACCGGGTACATTTCTTTCCATATATTTACTATACAATCCTTTTCGTCATATTATAAGGGGGATGGAAGAAAAACTGACTCTCCGGGACGCAGCCCGGAAACTGGGAGTATCACCCGCCACCGTTCAGAACTGGTGCCGTACGGGTCTTCTACCCTCCCTGACAGACAGGAGTGTATCTGATTTTCTCAATGATAGGAATAGGGAACCCCGCCTTACCAGCCGGGCGAACAAAAGCCGGTCCCGAAGGGCCTTTTCTCCATCGGAATACGGGTCGGGCGATCTGAAATCCATACCGGCCTTCGTAAGGCAGCAGAAATGGACCTCAGAGGAAGCCCTCTACTACGCCTTTGAAGACCTCACCGGACGGTACGGGACTCCTCCCCGGAATCCCTTCTTCTCCCGGGAGATGGACGCCTGGAAAGAAAAGATAGCCCCGGCGGAAAAGAGCGGGCGTCCCCCCTATCCGGAGGCCATTCTTTCGGTGGAAGACTTTCCCGGCTGGCTCTACCAGACTCTTCAGAAAGAAGGGATAAAGTCGGCCAACGGCTCCTACTACACCGCCCCCGATCTGGTGGAGGACCTCCTGGGACACGTCCTGAGCGGCAAAGAGGGGGAAACGTTTTTCGATCCCTGCTGCGGTACGGGGGGCTTTCTCCTTCCCGCCGCCCGTTTCCTGGGCGATCCGGAGAGGGTCTGCGGCCAGGACAGGGATCCCCTGGCCGTCCGTCTGGCCCGCCTTAACCTGATGAGGCTTTTTCCTGAGCGTTCCTTCGATCCCTCGGTCTATCGGGGCGATTCGCTCCTCCGTCCCCACCGCCTCCTCAGGGAGAGGACCTTCAGCGCCATCGCCACCAATCCCCCCTGGGGCTCCCGTTTTTCCCCCGAGCAGAAAGCCCTCCTTCTTTCAAAGTACGCTTTGAGCTCGGGGGAATCGGCCTCCCTTTTCATTCTGGCTTCGCTGGACTGGCTGTCTCCCGGAGGCAGGGCCTGCCTTCTCCTTCCCGAAAGCCTCCTCCACCGGCAGCGTCACAGGGATATCAGAGACAGGATAGGAGAGAAGACGGAGAGAATCGACTGGTACGGCCACAGATTCACCCGTGTGCAGTCTGAATGCTTCGCCCTGACCCTTAACGGCAGTGCCCCGGGGAAAAGCCGTCTGACCATACGGACCGGAGAGAAGGAGTACGAACGGGAAAAATCCTCCTTCGCCGGCCGGCCTTTCCATCTGTGGGACATCTTCACCTCCCCCGAAGACGGGGAGATATTCGGAAAGTTATTCCAAAGGGAACACCGCCTCCTCGGGGAGGGGGCCCGATGGGGCCTGGGAATCGTCACCGGAAACAACGGGGAAAGACTTCTGCCTGATTCCGGGGGCCGCCCCATACTGAGCGGACGGAATATCTCCCCCTTCAACATAGGGGAACCGGAGCTCTTTATCGATTATGACGACGTACGGCTCCATCAGAAAGCACCCCGGGAGCTCTATGACAGCCGGAAGATCGTTTACCGTTTCATCGCCTCCCGCCCCGTGGCCGCCTGGGACGACCGGGGCTGTCTGACCCTCAACTCGGTAAATTTTCTGATCCCCGGCGATGAGATCGATCCGGTCATAGCCGTTCTTCTTCTGAATTCAGACCTGTACGGAGAGTATTTCGAAAAAACCTTCCATACCCTGAAAATCCTTCGGGGCCAGCTGGAGACCCTGCCCGTCCCCCTGCTGACCCTTCGGGAGGAGGAAGAGTTGAAAGCCCTCTATCCCCGCATCAGGGAAAATTATCCCCGGAATAGAGAAAAATTGAACCGTCTGACCGCCTCGCTGTTCGGATTGACGGAAAAGGAGAGACAGCACATTGAAGGATAAAATCAGACTCATCGTCTTTTTGGGAAACAAGGGAAAGCAATACGAGAAAACCCGCCATAACGTGGCCTGGCGGATCGCCGACGACCGTCCCCGCAGCTGGCAGGGCAAATTCAACGGGCTCTGGTGCAAAGAGGGAATCGGAGCCGATCAGCTGATACTCCTGAAGCCGCAGACCATGATGAACCTGTCCGGGGATTCGGTGAGAAAGGCCGTGGACTTTTTCAAACTGAAGCCCGATGAGATCCTTGTGGTCCATGACGAGCTGGAGCTGCCCTTCGGCGATGTCCAGGCCCGTTTCGGGGGAGGACTGGCCGGACACAACGGCCTCCGGTCCATAAAACAGCAGCTGGGAACGGCCGACTTTCACCGGCTGCGCGTGGGCATAGGGCGCCCTCCCCACGGCGATGTGAGCCGCTGGGTGCTCTCGCCCTTCTCCCCTTCGGAAGAGGGGGAGATGGAAGATGTGATTGCAAAAGCGGAGAGGGAGCTTTTCAGCTGAGCTTCGACTCGACCTCTTCCAGAAGCTTATCCACCTGATCACGCGGCATGGTGCTCAGGTAGGAAAAGTTCTTGCCCGCCGCCCGGATAAGCATATCCTTGGCCTGGGCCCACTCTTCATGGTGGCAGTGGATAAGAGCCCGGTTGTAATAGGCGTCGGGGAAACGGGGCAGGTCGGGAAGAAGGGCTTCATAGACCTCCAGGGCCTTGTCCCACTCTCCCCTTCTGACATAGGTGGCACCCAGATTGTCCCGGATGACCGCTTCCGAAGGATCGTAGTCCAGGGCTTCGAGATTCACTTCCAGAGCCCTGTCCAGATCGCCCTTTTCCAGGAGGAAGTAACCCAGGTTTCCGTAAAGGATGCCCGTTCGGTACCCTTCGGCCAGAAGTCCCTCCAGACTCTCAATCGCCTCATCCAGCTCTCCCCTCTTCCACTGAATCAGGGAGTAATAGACCCGGGCCTTGCTGGGGTTGAATTTCTTGGCGGTGAAAGTCCTCAGGGGAGAGATGATGCTCTCCGCCTTTTCAGGACAGCCTTCCTTCAAAAGCACATAGGCGCATGTCAGTTTCTGTTGGGGCCCCATGGGAAATTTCAAAGCCCGCTCCACGCCTTTGACGCCCTTGGCCTTATCTCCCTTGCTGTAGGCTTTTAAAGCCGGAATCATCAGAAGGGTCCCGAAATTTTTCAAAACCCCGTACAAGATCAATAGACCGATTAAAAGAAGTATCAGCTGTCCAAAACTCATATTATTCCCTACTCCCAGTATTTCTCCATACGGTCCCTGAGCTCTTTCCGGTAGGCATCCCAGTCGGTGATGGGCTCTTTGGCCAGTCCCTCTTCGCAGGCGGCTTTGGCCACGGCCAGGGCCTCCCACTCGATGACCCGGGGATCGAAGGGTTTAGGTACAATATACCCGGGACCGAAGGAAAAGTCAGCACCGCCGTAAGCTTTTTTCACCGTCTCGGGTACGGGCTCCTTGGCCAGAGAGGCCAGGGCTGTGGCGGCGGCCATCTTCATCCCCTCCGAAATGGACGTGGCTCTGACATCCAGGGCGCCGCGGAAGATAAAGGGAAATCCCAGGACATTGTTGATCTGGTTGGGGAAATCGCTCCGACCGGTGGCCATGATCACGTCGGGCCGCGCCTCAAGGGCGAGCTCGGGACGGATTTCCGGGTCCGGGTTGGCCATGGCGAAAACGATGGGATTCTCCGCCATGGTCTTGATCATTTCCTGGCTCATCACATTGGCGGCGGAAAGGCCGACGAAACAGTCCGCGCCGACAAGGGCATCGGCCAGAGTCTTCAATTCCGTATCCCGGGCGAACTCCACCTTCTCGGCTCCCAGCTTGTCCCGGTCTTTCCTTATGATGCCCTCCCGGTCGCACATGAACAGGTTCTCCCTCTTCACGCCGGCGGCCAGAAACATCTTGGCGCAGGAGATCCCCGCCGCTCCGGCTCCGTTGAAAACGACCTTCATCGTCTCCAGAGGCTTGCCGACGACCTCGGCCGCATTGATGATACCGGCCGTACAGATAATGGCCGTCCCGTGCTGGTCGTCATGAAAAATGGGAATATCGCACATTTTCTTGAGAGTCTGCTCGATTTCGAAACACTCGGGGGCCTTGATATCCTCCAGGTTCACCCCTCCGAAGGTGGGCTCCATCATCTTGACCGCCTCGATAATCTTCTTGGGATCCGACTCATCCAGCTCGATATCAAACACATCGATATCGGCGAACCTCTTGAAAAGGACCCCCTTGCCCTCCATAACCGGCTTGCTGGCCAGGGCCCCCCGGTTTCCAAGCCCCAGAATGGCCGAACCGTTGGAAATGACCGCCACCAGATTCCCCTTGGCCGTGTAGCGGTAGGCATCCTCGGCATTATCGGCGATCTCCAGGACCGGTTTCGCCACGCCCGGCGTATAGGCCAGGGAGAGATCGTCCGCCGTCTGGCAGGACTTGGTGGGAACCACCTCTATTTTACCGGGCTTACCGTTCAGGCAGTGGTAGGCCAGAGCTTTCTCTTTCAATTCATCCATTATTCTATTTCCTTGTCTATCAATGATTTCGCGGATCATCTCACAGATGCCGCTGATTTTATTTCTCTCATCTCGGGCGGCCCCTCCGGGCCGGGCTTTCCGCTGCAATGGGCTTATCTCCCGCGCTTATCCGGCTCTGACACCGCCGCCGGGCTCGGGAGGCCCATTTCCACTTCTATCCCTTCCGCAAAGTACGTGAGTACCGAGCATTCGATTCAACGCAGGAGCGGCGGGAAAAGCGAATCTCTGCGGAAAATTTTAGTCCCAGGAGAGATCGTAGCCCAGCTTATATGTTGCGTTCAGCTCGGTCATGACCTTCTGAAGGGCTACCGGTACGGGGCAGCCGTGTTCCATGCGGTACTTGCGTGCCAGATGCTCCTTCTCGCCGGCGGTGAAAATTCTCTCTTCCCCGGGAGCCACTTCCGAAGCCCGAAGATCGCGCATAATGTTTCCGGCCACTTTCCTGAACACGTCCTGGCCCATGAAATTTTCCGTATTGATGGCCAGGAAGAAGTGGCCCAGGGGATAGGGGATCCGTTTTCCCTCTTCGTCGAATCCGTTCAGGGACTTCAGAAAGGCACCGTCCTGCAGGGCGGCGGAAAGTACTTCCACCACGGTGGCGTAGCCGAATCCCTTGTATCCGGCGGTCATCTCGCCCAGTCCGCCCAGAGGGGCCAGAGCGGCCTTACCCTGGGTCAGGTCCACAAGGATCTGATCCGTATCGGTACGGGTATTGCCCGTTCTGTCGATAACCCAGCCCGGGGGCAGTTCCTTCCCCGCCCGGCTGTACAGCTCTATCTTTCCCCGCTGGGAAACGCTGGTGGCGCAGTCCAGGATAAAATCGAACTCCTCGTCGGTGGGAAGACCGATGGTCAGGGGGTTGGTACCCAGCATGTTCTCCACGCCGAAAGTGGGGGCGATGGAGGGGCGGGCATTGGTTCCGGTCATGCCTATCATGCCCTGGGCCGTGGCCATGGAAGCGTAATATCCGGCGATGCCGTAGTGGGTGGAGTTTCGTACGGCCACCATACCCATGCCGTGGGCTTTCGCCTTCTCGATAGCCATCTCCATGGCTTTTTTGGATACCACATGGCCCATGCCGTTATTTCCGTCCAGAACCGCAGTGGTTTCGGTCTCCTTGACAATGTCGATTTTCGTTGTGGGATTGAGGATGCCCCAGTTGATTCTATCAATATAGATGGGTTTGAGCCTGCCGATACCATGGGAATCGATGCCTCTCTTGTCCGATTCGATCAACACGTGGCCGATGATCTCCGCGTCCGCCGCCGGAACGCCGTTAGCGATAAGGGCATCCTTCATAAACTTTTCCAGGAAGGGAAAATCTATCCATTCGCAATTCTTGTAACTGTCTCCGTAACTTTCGTACCAACCCATGGGGTCCTCCTCTCTATTTAAACCGTTTCTATTTTGAGACCGGTCTTTTCAAAACTTTCTTTCAGGGACTCATCCAGAGCCCTGTCGGTGATGACCAGATTCACCTGATCCAGCTCCACCGTCTTAAAATGGGAAATCCGCCCGAACTTCGTGCTGTCCGCCGCGACAATGACGTCTCCCTGACACTGCTCCACCATGGCCCGGGTCACCTCCGCCTCCTGGGAGACCGGAGAGGTGAGACCATTTTCCAGAGAGAGCCCGTCCGTTCCGATAATCACCCTGTCCACGAATACACGGCGGATGAATTTCAGGGTATCCTCCCCCACCAGGCACTGGGAGGGATAGCGGTAGTAGCCCCCGGGAATGATAACTTCCGGGCCTTCGCTGCTGGGAAGGACCTGCAGAACAGCCATGTTGTTGGTGATGATGCGCAGATCCTTTCTTCCCGAAAGAGCGGCGGCCACATAGCGGGTGGTGGTGCCGGAGTTGATGAAAATGGTTTCCCCCGGCTGGACAAGGCGGGCGACCTGGGATGCGATGGCATCCTTCTCTTCCTGTCGGGACTTTCCCTTCTCTTCATAGAAGGACTCCCTGTAAAGGAAATTCCGAGCCCTGGCGCCTCCGTGGGATCTTTCCAGAACGCCCTTCTTCTCCAGAAGGTCCAGATCCCGTCGTATGGTAATAGGGGAAACATCCAGAAGGCGGCTCAATTCGTCCACCTGGGCGAAACCCTCTTTTCTGAGATATTCTTCTAAAACCGCCTGTCTCTCGGCGGGAATCATACTGCTTCCCATATGATCAAATCATATCACCCAATACGATCAGAGTCAATCATATATGATCATTTAACATCAGGAAATCACAATATCCCTGGGAAAATCAAAGGCCTGTTAATTTAAATGATCTTATTTAACCGAATATAAACAAAAAAAACAGGATTTTATCTTTTCACAAAGGGCAGAAAAATCTTGAGAATTCAGGAAATTTGGACTATCATATTTTCATGAGCCCCTTAAAGAAGCTTCAAAATGTCCGGCAGCGGCCGGAAGAAGGATTCCGTCTCTGGTTTGCCAATGAATATTTTGATGTCATCATATGGTATGAAGAGGAAGGGGGCTATATGAAGGGATTCCAGTTCTGCTACGGGAAACCGCACAGCGAAAGAGCCTTTACCTGGGAAGTGGATTCCCAGAGCCACCATTATGTGAAGGAAGCCCGCTCACAGGGAACGGGAATACTCAGAGGCGACGCGGGGGCTCTCAGCCTGAATGCTTTGAAACAGCTGCAGGCATTTCGGGGAGAACTGCCCGTCCCCCTCATGAATTTTATCATTAAAAAGTTACTGGCGGCCAGGCAGGGCCAGGAAGAAGCCGCCCGGGCCTCTTCCTGAAGCGTCACTCCCAGTCAAGGCAGCGCTCGACCGCATGCTTCCATCCCTCATAAAGATCCGCTCTTCTCGTCTCTTCCATGACCGGAATGAAGCGGTGGTCCTCCTCCCAGATATCCCTGAGAACATCGACGGAGGGCCAGAACCCCACGGCCAGACCGGCCAGGTAGGCCGCTCCCAGAGCGGTTGTCTCAATCGACGCGGGGCGGACCACTTCGGAATTGAGAATATCCGCCTGGAACTGCATCATGATATTGCTCCGGGAAGCCCCGCCGTCCACCTTCAGGGTCCGCAGGGATAGACCGGAATCCTTCTCCATGACTTCCAGAATATCGCGGCTTCTGTAGGCAATGGACTCCAGAGCGGCGCGGCAGATATGGGCCTTGTTCGCGCTGCGTGTCAGGCCCACCACTCCGGCCCGGGCCATCATGTCCCAATAGGGGGAGCCCATTCCCTGAAAGGCCGACACCAGGTATACCCCCTGGGTATCCTCCACCGTCTCGGCCAGCCTGTCGCATTCCGGAGCGGAAGAGATAATGCCCAGGTTGTCCCGAAGCCACTGAATGGTCGCCCCCGCCATGAAAATGCTCCCCTCCAGAGCGTAGGTGATTTTGCCGTCAATGCCCCAGGCGATCGTGGTCAGAAGGCCGTTCTCCGAGACCACCGGCTTCTCCCCCGTATTCATCAGCATGAAGCAGCCGGTCCCGTAGGTATTTTTCACGCAGCCCTCGGTCAGGCACATCTGCCCGAAAAGGGCGGCCTGCTGGTCCCCCGCCACGCCGGCGATGGGGATTTCCGCCCCCACCACATCTTTATCGGTCATGCCGAGAATTTCGCTGCAGCCCTTGACCTCGGGCATCACCGAACGGGGCACGCCCATGATCTTGAGAAGCTCATCGTCCCAGTCCAGGGTGTGGATGTTGAAAAGCAGGGTACGGCAGGCATTGGAGTAATCGGTCACGTGGACCTTTCCGCCGGTGAGATTCCAGATAAGCCAGGTATCCACGGTACCGAAGCAGAGTTCTCCCCTCTCGGCCCTCTCCCGGACGCCTCCCACATTATCGAGCATCCAGCGGATCTTGCTCCCGGAAAAATAGGCGTCAATCTTAAGTCCCGTCTTTTCCCGAATGACCGCCTCATAGCCCTTCTCCTTGAGCCCGTTGCAGAACTCGGCCGTTCGGCGGCACTGCCAGACGATGGCGTTGTAAACAGGCTCCCCCGTCTTCCGGTCCCAGAGAAGGGTGGTCTCCCTCTGGTTGGTGATGCCGAAAGCGGCTACCTTCTCCCAGTCGACCTTCTTCTCTTTCACCAGCTCCCGGAGCATGTCCAGCTGACTGTTCCATATATCGAGGGGATTATGCTCCACCCACTTTTCCCGGGGGTAGATCTGGGGGTACTCCTTCTGGGAAACCCCCTGGATGACTCCCTGTTTATCAACTAGCACCGCCCGGGAACTGGTAGTTCCCTGATCCAGCGCGATAACATATTCCTTCATAATCGGTACCTCCCAAGTAAGACGCAGCCATTATAAACCGGGTTGAGAGAATCTGACAAGGAAAAAGTGCAGAATCAATCAGAATCGTTCACTTTCGCCCATATTCCTACAGAATGGCCGCTGCCCTCACGGGAGAACCGTCCGCTCCTGAAATAGGCAGAGGAAACGCCGAGAAGGAAAATCCCGAACGGGGCAGCTGCTCCAGTCCCTGAAGGTTCTCGATGATAACCATTCCGGCGCCGAGCAGGATCTTATGATTGGGAAGGGCCGGAGCGTCCATGGCATCGGCGGAGATGCAGTCAAAACCGATTCCCTTGAGTCCGAGGGATGCGATGAAACGGGCGGCTTCCAGAGTCAGGACGGGAAATCTTCCGAAATAGCCGGAGCTGTTCCAGAAACGGCTCCATCCTGTCTGCACGAGCAGATACTCGGCCTGCCGCAGGGTACTTTCCAGGGAAAGGACGGTCTGTTCGGTAATGACGCTCCCCTCCCCTCCGGCGGCATTCAGAACGCAAGCGGGTCCCGTAAAGTATCCCAGCGGAAAATCATCCAGGCAGCGGCCGTCGGGCAGAAGATGGGAAGGGGCATCCATATGGGTGCCCGTATGGCTGTAAAAGGTGATTTTCTTCTCCCGGAACCCGTCGGCCTCCAGGGTGCATCCTTCGGCGAATACGGGCTGCTCGGTCCCGGGATAGACAGGCATATTTTCATCAAGGGGGTGGCTCAGATCAATAATGTTCATTCTATTCCTCCGGAGTAGGTTTTACCAGAACCATAATTTACTCTAAAACCCAAGAAACAGAAACCCCACTTAGTGTTCCGAATTACTGACATATCCAGGCAGCCGCTATATTCCCGATGATAATGAATTGAATTAGCCCTCGAGGATGGCAGTATTTTGATACCCCGCATCCAAATGGAGTAGTTCACTCTTAGATGTCAGTAATTCGGAACATTATCAGAGGGCCACACCCTATCGCTGCATAGTTCACTAATAACTGTTCACTTTTATCCTATTTCCAAAAAATGATAAGGCTTAATATGTTTTCACAAAAACGATTATAATTGTAAATTATTGCTAATCCCAACAATTTCAGAAGCGCCGGAAACGGCCCGGCTGGAGGCCATCCCCGGTACGTCCTTCCCATTGGACACGAGCTATATGAATAAGCGGATAGACTCGGTTGATGCCAATTTCAACCTACTGGGCGTCAATCCCGTTCTGGAACACGGGAACGATTCCATCGGCTATTCCTGGACGTTTCCCCTCTTATTTCACAGACGATTTAATCAGCCCTTCATAAGCATAAAGGGCTGCTCCGCATGCCGCTTCCTCTTTGAGATCGGAGAGAAAGAGACGGCAGTGAAATAACTCTTCAATAAGGCGGCGTACCAGAGGATTCCTCCGGATTCCGTTCCCGGAACCCACGATATGGCGAAGGATTTCCGGCCGATCCAGACTGTTTTCTTCCAGTAGATCCTTCAGTTCCCCGACCATCGCCTCGGCAAAAGCGTAAACAAGATGGGACGTGGTCAGATTATCCAGCTCAATATTCCCAATAGATCCCCGGACATCGGGATTTTCCCTGGTGCCGTTAAAAAAGGGTTCCACCCTCAAAGGAACGGGGGGAGAATGAAAATCCGCCTTATCAATGATTTCCAATATCTCCCTTTTTGACAGGGGTTTACCAAAAAAGGAGAGGACATCGCCCAGAAAATCCATCAGCATATCGAAGGACTTTCCACCCGCCAGCGTCGCTCCCACCACCAGACATTTCCCGGGATAGGGTCTCACTTCCAGGCCCTTAAGACAAGAGGGAGGCTTGTCCATTAAGAGCGAGACCTGCCCTCCCGTACCAAGATTCAGAAGAAGGGACTCCTCTCGGCCCTCCATGGCGCCGTAGAAGCTGGCCTGGTTATCTCCCATGGATTGAAAGACCGGAACTCCTTCCCCGTCCCATCCCATCTGATAATGAAAAGAAACGCATGCCGGCAGGAAATCAGTATGTCCCCACAAGCTCCGGATCTCATCCAGGCAGAAATCCCCCGCGTCCGGATCATAAAGCCCGAAACCGGCTCCTTCGCTCGGATCGATTGTCGCTTCGGTCAATCCGCAGAGCCTCATGCCCAGATATCCCCCTATGCTGACAATCCGGTAAGGGGAATCGGGGGCGAGACCCTTCAGAAAATTGTAGTAGTGGGTAGCCAGGGCGTAACCGGAGTAAACGGACTTTCCCGTCCTATCTTGTATGAGTTCCCGGGCCGATTTCCCCGCCGGCTCCACAGGAACTGCCGCCCGGTTGTCCTGCCAGGTGTAGAGAGGTCCAGAGGAACGGCCGTCCCCATCGACATAAAGAAACCCGTGCATCTGACTGCTAATCCCGATACAGGCGATTTTCCCTTTCGCCTTTCCTTTCAGATCGGCGATAATCGATTCGGCTTTCTGCAGGATCACGTCGGGATTCTGGGTTCTCTCCCACTCATGGGGCGACGGGATGTCCGCTTCGCTGTTAACCGAAACGGCCTCCACCATTCTTTTCCCGGGAACTTCCAGAAGGACTCCCGCGATTTTTGTCGTGCCTATATCGATTCCCAGGATATACATTTCGCCCCTAGCGGTACGATTCCAGCAGCTCTTTGAAAGCGGGGAAAGACCGGCGGATCATCTGCTCGTCCACGCAGTAGGAAATTCTGACAAATCCGGGCGCTCCGAAACCGGTGGCCGAAACGAGAAGAAGATTTTTAGCCTTCGCCCGTTCGCAGAAGGCGTCGGAATCGGTCTCGGGGGCTTTGATAAAGAGATAGAACGCTCCGTCCGGATTAAAGCACTCGTAACCCATTTTCGTCAGTTCCCCATAAAGCAGATCCCTGTTTTTTCTGTACAGATCGATATCTCCCGTCTGGCCGGCGCACTTCTCGATAACCTTCTGAAACAGGCTGGGAGCACAGACGTACCCCAGGGCTCTTCCCGCACCGCAGATCGCCGCATAAAGTTCCTTGCTGCCGGCCGCTTCGTCGGGAACGAGAACATAACCGATACGCGCGCCCGGCAGGGACAGGGATTTGCTGTAGGAGTAGCAGACCAGGGTATCGGCGTAATATTTCGTTACGAAGGGAACTTCCCTTCCGTCATATACGATTTCCCTGTAAGGTTCATCGGAAATGATAAAAACGGGATGTCCCATCTCCTCTGATTTTTTCGTAAGCAGTTCGGCAAGGGCTGCAATGGTCTCGGAGGAGTAGACGATACCGGACGGATTGTTGGGAGAGTTGATGATAACCCCTTTGGTATTTTTCGTTATGCGCTTTTCCAATTCGGCAAAGTTTATCTGGAAATCCTTCGTTTCAGGGGGAACGACCACAAGTTTGGCGCCGGCTCCCTCGACGAAAACGCTATACTCCGGGAAGAAGGGAGCGATGGTGATAAACTCATCCTCCGGCGAAGTGGTCAGTGCCTTGAAACAGAGGGAGAGAGCGGCGGCGGCCCCCATGGTAAGATATAAATTATCCGCCCCGAAGGAAGTTCCGAACCGTGTATTCAGGTCCTCTGCGATAACCTCCCTGGCTTTCCCATCGCCCTGTGCCGATGTATACCCGAAAAGTTCACACGAAGAAAGAGAGGCCATGAGCTCTCTGATGGTTTCGTTTACGCTGTCCGGTGCGGGAACAGTGGGATTTCCGATACTGAAATCATAAACCTTTTCCGGTCCTACGATAGCGGCCTGTTTTTTTCCGTATTCGAACAGCTCTCTAATGGCAGACCGGTTGCTGCCCAACTCATACATTCTCTCAGATACAATCATCTATTTTTCCTTTTTATGTTTTATTTTATCTATTATTCCCATCTCAAAATCCCGCTCGGTCAAATCCGGCTGCAGATTGACTGCCCTGCTTCCGGCGGAGAAAATAACGCTTTATTCTGCGGAACAGTAACAAATTATTTTCAGAGTGTCTACTCAAAAAAGGGGCTGTCCCATAATGGGATTTCCGGATTTTTCAGCTGTAGTGCCTGCCCGTCTCTTCCAGCAAGGTACGCACGATCCTCTCCAGAACCGGAATCAGCCGGTCCGCTTTCTCCCGATGATAGGCGAAGGGAGGCTGCTCCTCCATATAGTTATACTGGGCCAGCTCAAGCTGCAGAGCATGCTGATGCTTTTCCGGCTGACCGTAGGCGCGTGTGATATAACCGCCCTTGAAACGACCATTAATCACCCAGGAGTAGCTCTGCTTTCCGCAGCAATCGGCCAGGGATTCCTGAACCCGGGGCAGACAGCTGGCTCCGCTGTTGGTTCCCAGATTCAGATCGGGCAGCCGCCCTTCAAAAAGCCGGGGAATACGGGACGCGATGGAGTGGGCGTCGAACAGGACGGCATAACCGAATTGTCCCTTAAGCTCATCAAGAACCGACTGTATTTTGTTATGATAGGGATACCAGATCTCTTTCAAAGACCTTTCCTTCTGTTCCGAGGAGAGCTCTTTTCCCGGAAGAAAGGCGGGAGTGCCGTTAAACAGAGTGGCGGGGAACAGTCCGGTTGTGGCGGTTTGATACAAGGGCTGATCATCGGCCGGGCGGTTGAGATCGATCATCATGCGGGAGTACCGGGCGGTAAGGATATGGGCTCCCATGTCCCGGGCGAACCGGTAAAGAACCGGTATATGCCAGTCCGTATCGGGCAGCAAGCGGGCCTCATCGCTCAGTCCCGCGGCCACCTCCGGATCCAGTTCCGTTCCGCCGTGGGGAATGCTGATGAGCAGGGGAATGCTGCCCCCAATATATTCGTAGGAATCCATCATAAAAAGCTCCTTTTCCGGTCATGGATAAGACAGTCTATTTATCTTGATCAAATAGATTTATTACTATAAATTATCAGAAGAGATTATACAACAATCAGGAGATAATAGATACCAGGTGAAGCGTTATTTTTGTACTCATGCCCTGCTTTCTTCGGGATGGAAGGAACAGGTATTAATCGATGTCAATTCCGACGGATATATCGAATCAATAAAGGGCGGTGAGGAAAAACCCGCCCATGGCGAAACCATACAAGGCTGGGTGATCCCCTCCATGGCGAATCTTCATTCCCACGCCTTTCAGCGTGGCATGGCGGGCCTCGCCGAAGTGGCGGGAAATCCCCAGGACAGCTTCTGGACCTGGCGGGAACAGATGTACAGCCTGGTGAATCAGCTGACCCCCGGACAGGTGGGTGTGATAGCAAGCTATCTTTACCTCTCTATGCTGAAGGGGGGTTATACCCAGGTCGCGGAGTTCAATTACCTCCACCACGATCCCCGGGGAAATCCCTACTCCGAAGACCTGATGGCAGCCGAGCTGATGCGGGCGGCGCAGACTGCCGGCATCGGTCAGACACTGCTTCCCGTTCTCTATACCTACTCCGGATTCGGCTCCCAGCCGGCGACTTCCGGACAGAAGCGGTTTATCCAGTCCACCGAATCCTATCTCAATCAGTTTTCAAACCTGGAAAAGCAGATGAATCACCCCCTGAATCAGCTGGGGATCTGCTTCCACTCCCTGCGGGCGGTGAGCATAGAGCAGATTTCTCAGGTACGGGGCGATCTCTCCGTCGAATATCCCGTGCATATCCATATCGCCGAGCAGATGAAAGAGGTCAACGACTGCCTCGGCTGGAGCGGCCAGCGCCCGGTGAGCTATCTTGCCGATCGGGTGGATCTGGATTCCCGGTGGTGCCTGGTTCATGGGACCCATCTGGATGAAGGGGAGATTAGAAGGATTGCCCAAAGCGGTGCCGTGGTAGGGATCTGCCCCACCACCGAAGCCAATCTGGGGGACGGCCTTTTTCCCGCCGTGGAATATTTTGAAAAGGAGGGCCGTTGGGGCGTCGGATCGGACAGCCATGTCTCCCTGAGCGCTCTGGAGGAACTCCGCTGGCTGGAGTACGGGCAGCGTCTTATTCATCAGAAGCGGAACCGCCTGGTCAGCCGGGGAAATCCCGTCGTCGGCGAAGTTCTCTGGGAACAGGCCGCCCGGGGAGGCGCCCAGGCGTGCGGCGTAAAAATGGGACAGCTGGCCCCGGGCATGCGGGCCGACTGGCTGGTGCTGGCCGATGACGAATGGCTGGGCGCGGTCAGGGACGAACAGCGGATGAACCGGTGGCTCTTCGCCGGGACGACCCAGGAAATCCGCGATGTCTATGTGGCGGGTACCCGGGTGATAGAACAGGGCCGCCATCCCCGGGAAGAAGAGCTGAACGAACAGTTCGCCCGGGTGATGTCTCAGCTGATAAGCTAAAGGATGAACTCACCCTTTTTCATCACCCGTTTAACCCGGTTGACGCCGAAGTTGTAAACCAGATATTCATACCCGGGGGCTTCCAGGAAGATGAGATCGGCCTGTTTTCCCTTATGGATCGAGCCGGTTTTGTCCGACAGACCCAGGGCATAGGCCGCATTGATGGTGGCTCCGTTCAGGGCCTGCTCTATGGTCAGCCCCATTTTCAGACAGGCCAGGGTAATGATCATGCCCATGGAGTGGGTATGGGAGCTGCCGGGATTAAGATCGGTGGCGAGGCTCAAAATGCCCCCCTCCCGGATAATCTTTTTTCCGGGAGCGTAGGAATCGCCCATGAGGAAGAAAGTCGTACCGGGAAGCAAAGTAAAAACCGTGCCCGCCTCGACCATGTCCTTTATCCCCTTGTCCGAAATGTACATAAGGTGATCGGCCGAAACAGCCCTGAACTCTGCCGCCAGCTCCGCTCCGCCCAGGGGGACGATCTCATCGGCATGGAGGCGCAGTTTAAACCCCAGCTCCTTCGCGGCGGCAAGAATCCGGCGGGTGTCCTCAATCTCGAAGACGCCCTTTTCGCAAAAGACATCGCAGTAATCGGCAATCCCCTGCTCTTTGACGGCGGGAAGCATCTCTTTGATGAGAAGATCCATATAGCCGCCCTTGTTTCCCTTGTATTCCGGGGGGATTTCATGGGCGCCCATAAAGGTGGCCCTGATATCGAGAGGACTGATTTCCCGGAGCTTTTTAATGACCCGCAGCTGCTTCAGCTCCGTTTCCAGGTCCAGCCCGTAGCCCGATTTGGCCTCAACCGAAGTGGTGCCGTGCCGGGTAATCAGCTTAAGATCGTCCAGAGCGGAAGCAAGGAGTTCCTCTTCGGAAGAGTTGCGGGTTGCCGTGACGGTGTTGTTTATCCCGCCGCCGGCCGCCGCGATATCCATGTAGGTTTTCCCCTTGAGCCGCATATTGAACTCGCCGCATCTCTCCCCGGCGAAGGGGATATGGGTATGGGGATCGGTAAATCCCGGAAGGACGACCATTCCCTGTGCATCGACTATTTCATAATCCCCGGGGACGCTCTGGGAGGAGGGAATAATCGATTTGATCAGCCCCTCTTCGATCAGAAGCGAAACATCAGAGTGGATATCCAGACGTTCCATATCCGCCCCGGCGGCAAAAGATTCTGCTCCCGGGGTGACCAGCTGCTTTATATTGACTATGGCTTTTTTCATGCACTCCTCCGAACTTTAGTTAATGTTCCCATTCTTTGACATGGACCGGTTGAACCTACCCTAACGACGTTCTCTGACCAGCTTCTCAATCATCGCCCCATCGGCGACATAGGGCATGGTGATGTGGGACTCTTCCGTCTTCCCGTTAAATTCACGGCTCGTTTCCATGGCCGGTTCATTCCGCGCCCAGCTTCTCCGGGCCACTCCGGCCATGACATCCCAGGTCATAGCCCTTTCGAGGATAAAATCGGCCTCTTCCGACCCGTCCAGGAGCATCCCGAATCCGCCGTTGATGCTCTTTCCGATTCCCACGCCGCCCCCGTTGTGGAGGGTGACAAGGGTCATACCCCGGGCGGCGTTACCGGCGAATGTCTGGGTGGCCATATCGGCCATGACGTTGGAGCCGTCCTTGATGTTGGAGGTTTCCCGGAAGGGGGAATCGGTTCCGCCCGTATCGTGGTGGTCACGACCGAGCATCACCGGGCCGATCTCGCCGTTTCTGACCATCTCGTTGAACTTGAGGGCGATCTTCAGCCGTCCCGCCGCATCCTGATAAAGAATCCGGGCTTTCGTACCCACCACAAGCTGATTTTTCTCCGCGTCCCGTATCCAGATATAGTTGTCCCGGTCCTGGAAGCGTCTTTCCGGATCGATACAGGAAGCCGCCGCCTGGTCTGTTTTTCGCAGGTCTTCCTCCTTGCCGGAAAGGCATACCCAGCGGAAGGGTCCGTATCCGTAGTCAAACAGGACCGGTCCCATGATATCCTCCACATAGGAGGGCCAGATAAACCCGTCAAGGTCGTTCTCACCGTTGCGGCAGATCGCCGGGATTCCCGAATCGAACACGGCCTTCATGAAACTGTTGCCGTAATCGAAGAAATAGGTTCCCCGATTTGTCAGTTCTTTAATGGCCTGATAGTGGCGGGCCAGAGTCTTGTCCACTTCCTTCCGGAAAGCGGCTTTATCGGAGGCGAGAAGCTCGGTCCGTCCGGCAAAGTCCATACCCGCCGGACAGTAGCCCCCGTCGTACACGTTGTGGCAGGAGGTCTGATCGGACAGGAGGGGAATCTCGATATCGTTCTCTACGGCGTACTCGAGAAGATCGACGATGTTGCCGTGGTAAGCGATGGACAGGGCCTCGCCCTTCTGACTCGCCTCATCGGCCAGACGGAACGCTTCGGCCGCCGACTCGGTAACCTCCCCTACCCAGCCCTGGTCGTGGCGCGTCTTGATGCGGGAGGAATCCACCTCGGCGATGATGCCCACGCCCCCGGCGATTTCCACGGCCTTGCCCTGGGCACCGCTCATGCCGCCCAATCCGGAGGAGATAAAAAGCACCCCTTTGAGATCACCGTCATCGGCTACGCCCAACTGCTTGCGGGCGGCGTTCAGCAGTGTGGAATAGGTTCCGTGAACGATTCCCTGGGGTCCTATGTACATCCATCCGCCGGCGGTCATCTGACCGTAATTGGCCACTCCCAGAGCCTCGGCACGGTTCCAATTCTCCCCGTCGTCATAGAGACCGACCATCAGGCCGTTGGTGATCATCACCCGGGGGGCCTTCTTGTGGGACTTGAAGAGCCCCAGGGGATGGCCCGAATAGAGAACCAGAGTCTGCTCTTCGCTCATTTCCCTAAGGTACTTCTTCACCAGATGGTACTGCATCCAGTTCTGGAAAACCCGGCCCGTTTCACCATAGGTCACCAGCTCGTAGGGATAAAGGGCGATATCAAAGCAGAGGTTGTTATCGATCATCACCTGGAAGGCGCGGCCCGCCAGGGTTCGGCCCTCATACTCATCGACGCTTCTCGCCTTCAAATCCCCCCGGGGACGAAAGCGGTAGCCCACGATGCGGCCGGTGGTCAAAAGCTCTTCCAGAAATTCCGGGGCCAGATCGGCATGCCATTTTTCCGGGACATAGCGGAGGGCGTTCCTGACGGCCAGGACTTTCTCGCTCTCCCTAAGGGTCAGCTCCCGCATGGGGGCGCGGCGAATCCCCTCGATAAAAGAGGGACGTTCGGGCAGTTCGGTAAAAATCTGTTCCAGGGTAAAGCCGTCGGCTTCGGGTATCTTATCACTTGTTATCATAGGGTCCTCGCAATGTGTCATCAGACGAAAAGTCTAGTAAATACTGAAATCGCCATAATTCTCGCCCTGGAGATCTATGCTATTCTTCTCGGCCGCTCGATAGGCGGTACGGGCCAGCTCCTGGCTCCTGATCAGATCCCGGGCCGTTACAAGATCGTTCCCGAAAATCCGGTCCTCATCGGCATGGTCGATGTGCTCCCTTATCAGGGTATGGCACTCTTCCAGGATCAGGGTCGAATGGAGAGGCCTTCTGAAATCAAAGGCCTGGGCCGCCGTTAAGAGCTCCACGGCCAGAATATTTTCCAGATTGGTGATGACCCGATTGAGCTTCCGGCTGCTGACCGATCCCATGCTCACGTGATCCTCCTGTCCCAGGGAAGTGGGAATACTGTCGGCGCTGGCAGGGAAACAGAGCGTTTTGTTCTCCGTTACCAGGGAGGCCGAGGTATACTGGGGAATCATGAATCCCGAGTTGATACCCAGATCCTTCATAAGCAGTTTGGGAAGACCTTCCGCTCCCATCAGAAGAAGGTAAGTCCGTCTGTCCGAGATATTTCCCAGCTCGCTGACTGCCACGCAGGCATAATCCAGGGGAAGGGCCATGGGCTGTCCGTGGAAATTACCCCCGCTTATCGCTTCCGATTCGCTGAGGATAACCGGGTTGTCCGTGACGGAGTTCAGTTCGATGGTCAGCATCTCTTTGAGGTGGAGATAACAGTTACGGGAAGCCCCGTGTACCTGGGGCATACAGCGCAGGGAGTAGGGATCCTGGACCCGGTCGCAGAACTCGTGGGATTTGAGGATTTCCGAACCTTCCAGCATCAGCCTCAGACGCTCGGCCACATACTTGTTCCCCTTGTAGGGACGCAGCTCATGAAGCTTCGGGGTAAAGGGTTTCACCGATCCCAGCAACGCTTCCAGGGTCATGGCGCCGATGATATCCGCCGTATCCAGGCAGTTCTGAAACCGTTCCAGGGCCCTGACGGAGTAGGCGCAGATAAACTGGGTGCCGTTAATCAGGGCCAGTCCCTCCTTCGGTCCCAGGGCCAGAGGTTCCAGCCCGGCCGCTTTAAGGGCTTTTTCCGATTCAACGGTTTCCCCGTTAACTTCGACCATTCCCAATCCGATCAGAGGCAGAAAGAGATGGGACAGGGGCGCCAGATCCCCGGAGGCCCCCACCGATCCCTGATCGGGAACAACGGGAATGACGTTATTGTCGATATGCCAGATAATCCGCTCCAGGGTCTTGGGATTGATTCCCGAGTACCCCTGAGACAGGGCATGGCACTTTATGATCATCATGAGCTTGGCCACTTCGGTGGGAACGGGCTCACCCACTCCGGCGCTGTGGCTGCGCAGGATATTATACTGGAGCTGTATCGTATCCTCCGGAGCGATTTTGGTATTACACAGCGGGCCGAATCCCGTATTGACCCCGTAGACGGTATACTCGCTCTCCACAATGCCCTTCACGGCAGCGAAATTGGCTTCTATCCTGCCGGCGGCGTTCCCGGCGATGACGCCTTTACGCTTGCCTCTGGCGATCTCCAGCGCCAGGCCCGGAGTCAGTTCTTCTTCTCCGTATTTGAAAACCGGTTCATTTCCCATAGGACATCTCCTTACTGTTTCTCAGCTCTTCGAGCACGATTTCGCTGAGTGAATTTTGACTCATCAACTCCTCAATCTCGCCAAGGGCGACCAGCAGTTTCCCGCTGTTCTCCCCCTTGGAAAGGATGAGGTTCATATTCTTTTCCATTGATTTCCAGATAGGCGTTATCTGCGCCTGAAGAGCCCGGCCCTTCTCGGTGAAGCTGACGATTTTGACTCTTTTATCGACATCGCTTTTCTCGCTTCTCACCAGTTTTTTCTTTTCCAGAGCCGTCACCAGCTGACTGGCCGCGGACTGGGTCGTCTCAAGCTCCTGGGCAATGCTGGAAACGGGAACATCGCCCTTTTTGTCCAAAAGGAAGAAAAGAGGAAACCAGGAGGGTTCAAAATCGATTTCGAGGGACTTGTAAATTTCACAGATCTCATTGAGAAAGCTCTTTCCGGCCCTTGAGAATCGGGTACCCAGCATCAGAGAGCCTGTGTTCCTTATCATTGACATAGGTGATAACCTCTTAACTATTTTACTTAAGTACTTAAGTATTTTAATAGAAGCCCGGAATATTTTCAAGGGATTTCGATAAAATACCAATAGCCGAATTTATTCGGCCCCTGATATCCCGGGCTACTCCCCCTACTCCCCTCTCAAATGTAAAAAGAACAGTTAGTGAACAGGTTTATCGTTTTTTCATAATAATTTCTTCCGGGGCAAGTACTAACCCCTCGGGTCAGCATCATCCTTCCCTGACCCGGAACCCGGACTTAGTACCAGTCGTGCTTTTCGCCCCGGTCAAGTGCATTGATCCGGGTCATCTCATTCTCTGTCAAGGTAAAGCCGAAAAGATCAAGGTTCTCCCTGATATGAGCGGGATTGCCGGAACCGGGGATCACCACAACGCCCTTCTGCAGATTCCAGCGGAGAATCACCTGAGCCGAAGAGACGCCGTGGGTCTGAGCGATGGCAGAGATGGTCCTATTTCCCAGCAGTTCCGCCGTAAAGCCCCGTCCTCCGAGGGGATACCATCCCTGAACAACGATGCCCAGCCCCTGGATATAGGGAATCACATCGTTTTCCTGATAGTAGGGATGAATCTCATTCTGCACCAGTGCGGGAGTGATCTCCACCTGGGGCAGGAATTCCTCCAGCTCCTCCACGTACCAGTTGGAAAGCCCGATGGAACGGATTTTTCCCTCGGCGACGGCCTTCTCCATGGCTCTGTACGCCTCTACATCATGCTCTCCGGGGTGGTGGAGCAGCATCAGGTCGATATACCCGATATCCATCTTCATCAAGGCTTCGTCGATGGCTTCCGATGCACGGGCGAACTGATTGGGATAGAGCTTTGTGGTGACAAAAATCTCTTCCCTCTCTATGCCGGACTCCCGGACTGCCTTCCCCACGGCGGCCTCGTTGTGGTACATGAAAGCCGTGTCGATAAGCCTCCCCCCGGCTTCCAGCAGCGCCGCGATGGACACGGCGCACTCCCCGTCGGACAAACTGTAGGTGCCGAGCCCCATGACGGGCATTTCATAACCGCTGTTCAACAGTACCGATCTGGTCTCAAAATCAAACAAACCAACCTCCTTATCTCCCCTTTCCGCCGCGCAGGGAAACATCGCGGTCACCAGAAAAAGCAGGAAAACCGTTCTTTTCATCCATCCTCCTTCAGCCCGCCGGAGGGCGGGCTCCTTAAGTCGTTCCTAATTCAAATTCTCACTGAAAAATCGATCTATCTTTTCAAAGGGAATCACGTCGCGGTTGTCGTACAGGTCGGTATGCACCGCATCGGGGATAAGCAGCAGTTCCTTGTTATCCCCGGAGAGCTGTGCAAAGGCATCCTTACTGAAATAGCAGGAGTGGGCCGCCTCACCGTGAACGACCAATACGGCGCTGCGGATCTCACTGCTGTAGCGAAGTATGGGCATATTGAGAAAAGAGAGAGAAGAGGTGATATTCCATCCTGCATTGGAATTAAGGGAGCGCTTGTGATACCCCCGGTCCGTCTTGTAATAGGTGAAATAGTCCTTTACAAAGAAGGGAGCCTCTTCGGGAAGTTCGTCCGGAACTCCCCCCGCCCTGGCGTAGGCGCCCTCTTTATAATCTTCCGTCCTCCGGGCATTCAGCTGTCTGCGCAGTTCATAGCGATCGTCCGGACTCATCGAATCAAAATAGCCCCTGGCTGTCACCCGGGTCATGTCATACATGGTAGACGCGACAGTCGCCTTGATGCGCGTATCAATGGCCGCCGCGTTCAAAGCCATACCGCCCCAGCCGCAAATGCCGATGATCCCGATTTTGTCAGGATCGACCCTGTCCAGGGTGGAAAGAAAATCCACCGCCGCGGAAAAGTCCTCCGTATTGATATCGGGGGACGCCACATACCGGGGCATCCCGCCGCTTTCCCCCGTATAGGAGGGGTCAAAGGCCACGGCGAGATAGCCCTTTTCCGCCATTGTCTGAGCGTACAGACCGGAAGCCTGCTCCTTCACCGCCCCGAAGGGACCGGCCACGGCAATGGCGGATAAGCGCCCGGAGGCCTCCGCCGGCTCGTATAAATCGGCGGCGAGGGTTATCCCGTAACGGTTGTGAAATGTTACTTTACTGTGTTTTACCTTGTCGCTTTTCGGGAACACCTTGTCCCACTCTTCTGTCAAATCCCACTCTCGGGTGTCCATGAATCGGTACCTTCCTTCCTAATGACTTGTGACTCATTAATGTGATATACTCAGATCGTACAACCTAAAGCTGACTTGAGGTCAAGTGAAAATCTGATTTCCGGGAGAACCTGACAATGTATTCCATCGGTGAAGTATCGAACATGTTCCAATTATCCGTTCCGACCCTGCGCTATTATGACCAGCAGGGATTATTTCCCAATCTCAAAAGGACCAAATCAGGACTGCGTTCCTTTGACAGTCATGATATCGAAAGCATCAGGATTATCGAGTATCTGAAAAAAGCCGGTATGTCTCTCAAGGATATACGGGTCTTTATCGACTGGTGCCATGCGGGTGATTCCACCCTGATCGAACGGCGGGATATGTTCCTGGATAGACTGGATTCGGTTAAGGCCGAGATTGAGGAACTGAACCGGGTTCAGGATTTGCTGACATTTAAATCCTGGTACTACAGCCAGGCGGTGAAGGAGGAAACGGAAGAGCGGATTAAAGAGGTTAAGCCCGAGGAGATGCCCGCTGATATCAGAAGGGCCTATGAAAACACACATGCCGATCTGCCCTGCTGGAAAGCATAGGCTCTCAGCCCATGCTTTTCTTCGCCCACTCCGTGTCTTTCAGTATCGCCCTTCCGACGCCGATCAGATCCGCCTTCCCTTCAACGAGCAATCTCTCTGCCCCGTCGGCGTCGATAATGCCCCCGGTGAGCATGACCGGAATGGATACTTCTTTCCTGATCATCTCGGTCATATCGGAGAAATAGCCCTGTTCCTCTATCCCGGGAATTCGATATCCGTTCATTCCTCCGGAAATATCCAGAAAATCCACTCCGCTCTCTTCCAAGAGCTTCGAAGCGGCAACGCTGTCTTCCAGGGTGGAACCGCCCTCCCTGTAATCACAGCCCCCGAGGCGCAGGGCGACGGGATAATCCGGTCCGACGACATCCCTCACGGCTTTTACAATCTCGATATGAAGTCTGACTCTGCCCTCTATCGTCGAACCCGTATACTCGTCGTCTCTTTTATTTATTAAAGGTGAATAAAACTGATTGAGAAGGTAGCCATGGGCGGAATGGATTTCAACGCCGTCGAAACCCGCATCCCTGGCCCTTCCGGCGGCCCGGGCGAAATCGGAAACAAGATCCTGTATCTGCTCCCCTGTCATCTCTTCCGCAGCCCTTCCTTTTCCCTCTTCGGCTCCCTTTCTGAAGAAAGGACTGGCGCTTACGGCCGCGCTGCCGGTCAATTCGGGATCGGCCTGACCTCCGGCGTGACTGATCTGGGCCATGACAGCCGTATGGTTGCCATGAATCACATCAACGAGCTTTTTCAAACCGGGAATATCGCTGTCCCGTGAGATGGACAGCTGCCCCTTATGGGCCAGCCCCTGCCTGTTGATATAGCTGTGTTCCGTGATAATCAGGCCGATATACCCGCCCCGAGACTTCTGATCATAGTAATCCAGAAGATCCTGTATCACCTTGCCATCCTCTGTTTTCGCCGTAGCCATGGGAGGCAGAACCAGGCGGTTGGGTAGTTTAAGCTGATTGACCGTAATAGGCTCTTTTAGAATTCTCATGTTTTTCTCCTTGGATTATCTCAATTTACCTGCTCGGAAGATCAGAACCCCTGAACATTATTCGAACAGCGGGACAAAAGCTTTTCCCTGTCAGGAACGATGATCCTGTTTCTTGCCGTTTCAATGATATGGGACGTACGTAATTCTTTTAATGCCCGTTCGGTATGTGCCTGTGATGCGCCTATGATATTAGCCAGATTTTTCTGTGAGAAGGGGATTTCGTTACTCTCACTCTGCATATTCGTAATATAGAGGTAGAGTACATCGCAGATTCTTGTCGTGCTTCGGTCGTATGCCTGACTGACCGAATCATAGAGCAGATAGCCGATGAACTCGCAGTCCGATTCTAGCAGAGATACGGCCAGTTCCGGCTTTTCCAAGGACATTCGACGCAACTCGGCATAGGAAAATTTATAAACTTCCCAATCCGTAAAAGCCCGGAGAATCAGCTCAAAATCCATCAGGCTGTTATGAGAAACCACTCCGATGGGAAATAGGGAACCGGGACCGAGAAGCATCATCGATTTTTCGTTGCCGTTCTCATGGCCAATCGCCATTTGCATAATCCCGCTTTTAATATAATAGGCCGTATCATTAATCTTTCCAAACTGCGTTAAAAAGGCCCCCTTCCCGTATGTGGCATATTGGGTATTTTGTCCTTGTATATAAGACTCGTATTGGCTGACCTTGTTGAAAAAATAGAGACTCGGGTTTACTGTCTTTTCCAGAGTGTCCTCCATTTGGCTGTACTTTTATGATAATTTGATAGTTATTAATGGACAAGGGGTAAATCTCCGTCTGAAAACACAAAATGATTCTGTCTTTCCGCTAGTCCCATAATACCTTTTTCCTTTCCTGCCTGTAACCATCAAATGAGGGAATAATAATGATTTTCTTTCGGTATGATGGGGAATCAATATTTTTTTACTCATTTCATTCAGGAGGTAATTAAAAATGAAAAGAGCGTTTAGTCTACTGCTGATGGTGCTGATAATGGCCGTCATAGCCTCATACTCCAGGGAATCGGGAGATTCGGCCGGAGCGAAAAAGATCTCTTATCAGCCGGGGACCTATTCTGCCACCGTCGTCAGTATGAAAGGCGACTTGACCGTTGAGGTAGGAGTCGATTATTCCGCAATACAGTCAGCGGTGCGACGGTCACCTCTATGGCTATTCTCCGGGCCTCAGAACTGGCTTTGGCTAAGTCGGGAATCAATGTCGATCTTTTGAAGAAGAGGACGGAGAAACCGGCGCTGAAGGAAGGGCCGGATGAGAATTACGATGTGGTGATTGTCGGTTCCGGCGCTTCGGGACTTTCGGCAGCAATAAGAATCGGAGCGGAAAGTGATCTGAAAGTTCTGGTGCTGGAGAAGCTGGCCTATTACGGAGGTTCGTCCCGCGCTTTCGGAGGAGGTGTCTGGGCCATGGGATCAGAACTGAACAGAAATGTCGGCATAGATTCGACTGCGGACGAATACATCGCCTTTATGGAGAAACGTTCGGGAAAGTCCCTGGACAGGGCGCTTCAGACAAATCTCCATGATATAGCAGGTTCCACCTTTGACTATCTGGTAGATCATGGATTGCCTGTGGATATTACGACACCCAGCCTTGGTCACCCGGACTCAAAACTTGCTGTGCCATGGGCGTTGAAAAATGCGGAATTGACCTATCAGACGAGCGAAGGCGGCAGAGATATTTTGGAGTCCGTGGCAGAGACCGCCCGAAGTCTCGGTGTTGAAATCAGAACCAATGCGAAGGTCACATCCCTGGAAGTAGAAAAGGGAGTAATAAGGGGCGTGGCTGTTGAAGGTCTGGATAGCGCCTACACAGTCCATGCAGAGAAAGTGATCCTTGCCACCGGCGGATTTACCAGAAACCGGGACATGGTTAAGGAGTTCACTCCGGAATATGAGCGGGTGATGCCTTTTACCGGAGCCGGAAGTACGGGGGACGGGATTGAGATGACAAGATTCCTGGAACCCGAGATAGTCGGTGACGGCATGATGGGCATAACCGGAGTAAATATGAACCATGGGGCATACGGCTTATTCGGGTGGCTTGGCTGGCATCCGCAAATTTTTGTGAACAAAGAGGGTGAACAGTTCGGTATGGAATCAACCTTCTACAGCGAGACACTGCCGCTGGTAAACAAGCAAACGGACGGTATGTGCTTCGGGATTGCGGACAGTACCAATTCCGCTGCAGATGTATTTGAGAAAGCATCCGGTCCCTATGCGGACTCTCATGCCGCATCCGGTGTTGTCGTAAAGGCGAATACAGTGGAAGAACTGGCGGACATACTAAAGATTGACAAAGAGAACGTTGTCGCAGCCGCCAAGGCAAACGACCTCACGGAAGCCCCGTTTTACGGGATCAGACTCTTTCCGCTTTTCATAGGCTCCATTCCGGGACTCAAGGTTACGGAAAACTGCCAGGTTGTAAACCGCGGGGGAGAGGTCATTCCCAATCTCTATGCCGTAGGAGAGCTGACATTCGGCAACTACTTCAATAATATTTATCCCGCTTCCGGATCCGGAATAGGTATCGCTCTTTACAGCGGAGCCCTCGCCGGCGAGCATATCGTAGAAGTACTGACGAAGTAAACACCTTCCATCAAGCAGGGGATTGGGAAAAGCCCTTCTGGATCACGAACAAAGAGGCTGTCCAAAACTCAAATGATATTTGCGACAGCCCCTCTAAAATAGTGGGAGAGAGTTTTATGAAAAAAGCATCACATAAGAGCTTTTTGCTCCTATGCCCGGGACTGTTCCAATCCCTCTGCTTATGGGTATAATATAAACCGGTATCGTTTCAACAGGATTACCGGCCCATTACAAATGGGTAATAATGATGTCCCCTACCCCGCCTGAATGGTAAGTTCTATGTCCTTATCGGGATTGCCTATCTTGTGCTTTTCTGATGATCCTTTTTGAATAACGGAAAAACAGATTAGGGAATATCCTGTTCAGATGATATACGAGCTTTGAAGTGGTTCCCGGAATAATACGATAGGAGCCTTTCTCAATTTGCCTCATAACAAGACGAGCGAGAACCTCCGGCTGCATAAGCTTGACCGTCCCTGATATTTTATGGGTGATAAGGGGCTTTGTCAGATTCTCATGATGATAGGAAGGGGTGTCCGTATCGGGAGGAAGAACCAGGGAAACCCGGATTCCGAACCTGGAGAGCTCCGAGCGAAGGACATCGGATAGCCCCACAACGGCAAATTTAGATGGGCTGTAGCCGGTATAACCGTAAACCCCCAATATACCCGCCATGGAGGCAATATTCACGATATGCCCCGCCCTCTGTTCCATCATATGGGGGACAGCTGCCCTTATCATGCGGGCCGTTCCCAGATAGTTTGAATCATTCTGGCTCTCTATCTCTTCCACGGCCGTATTCTCTATCTCTTTGCACAGAGCGAATCCGGCGCTGTTCACAAGGACATCAATCTTTCCGAAAGTCCCTATAATGAATTGAATAAACTCCAACACGGATTCGTTATCAGTCACATCCAATCTATGAAAATAGACTCTCCGATCCTCTTCCGGAGACAGCTCTTCCAGTTCTGCCGCCGTGTTTCCAAGAACGTCTTCCCGGCGGGCTCCGATAATGACATGGGCTCCCTTTTTCACATACTCTACAGCCAGGGCTTTTCCTATGCCGCTGGAGCCTCCGGTAATGGCGACAACTTGCTTTTTCATTATATCCCTCTCGTCAGATTATCGGTGTATTCCAACGGATCTATCTAATCCGCTGCGTAGGCGGCTATAATTTTCTCCCAGGATTCGGCAGCAGGTTTTCTCAAAGAGCTCCGGTTCGCTACCCCCTTCGATCCCCTTTATGCAAATAAGCAATTCGTTCAGCTGATTGTTATAGAGAGCATCGGAACCGAAGAGAATCCGTTCAGAATCGGCATTTCTCACAATCTCAGCGATCAGGCCGGCGGATATACTTGAGGTTTCCAGCCAGAGATGAGGATAGTTATGATAAAACCGGATAAGGGATTTCACATCGGGACGGTTAATCCCGTAATTGACACAATGGGCGAGGACAAAGGTACAGCCGTATCCCTCTAACAGTCGGCTTCTTCCCTTTTTATCATAATAATTCCGGGGCAGGCCATAATGGCCTCCCGATTTATCGAGCATATAGGGAAACTTCTGTACTTGCCTTTCCCCGGCGACAATGTTGCTGCGGCCTCCATGGAGCAGTATATAAAGACCTCTCTTCTCCGCTGTCCTGTATAGGATATCGAGCTTCCCGGCTATCTCATCGGGATTATCCTCCGGATAGGGGTAGAATCCCTGCAAGTTGGGATGCATTTTAATACCGCAGATGTGAAACTCCCGCTTCTGCCGCTCTATCTCCTCCTCAATGCTCTTCCCGTCTATCCCGTGTATATCCAGAGAGCCCAGAAAATCCCAGCGGTAACTCTGTCCGTAAAGCCTGAAGATATCGTCAATCCTGTTAAAAGGCGAGACGGCCAGCAGAATGCTCTTCCGAATACGGGAAGCATTCATCTCATCCAGAATCCTCTTGCCCCCAATAAAGGCATAGGAATCTTTTATACTTCTCTCTACTTCGGAGGGCAGAAAAGAAAAGGCGAACTTTGACAAAATCGTGTCAGCCCGGTTATGGTTAAGATTGGTCACAAAACCGCCGTCAAGATAACCTTCCTTTACAGCTTCATAGGGCTTTCCGTTGGATGGGAACTCCCATAAATCCATATCGGCGGGACGGAACGATTCCAGGTCCAGACAGTTCATGACCTCCAGAGGATGGGTATGGGTGTCGGTTATTTCAAGATTATACGTCTGAAGAAGAGTCTCTAGGATAGGATAATACTTCTTATACAACTTAAGCATAATCGATTGTATATTATATTAAAGACAGTATCCTTATCTGTCAACGTTAATCCGGTGAGAGCTGTCATGTCGCAAAATGAACAGGGTGGAAAAAACTATCGTGACCAGCTCCGTCACCGGAGCGGCCAGCCAGACTCCGGTCATGCCCCACAAAGAAGGAAAGACCAGAATGCATATCAGCAGAACAATCAGCCCCCTCGAAGCGGAAATGACAGCCGATTCCCGGGCTTCGCCGATTGATGTGAAATAGAATGAGGCAATAACATTGAATCCCATGAAAAGAAAAGCCAGGGAATAGAGGGGTATCCCTTCTTCTACCATTTCACGGACGGCCGTATTTTTTACAAACAGATTACTGTAGGAACCGGAAAAAAGATTCAGCAAAAGCAAAGTCACCAGCCCCAGTATGAAAACGTAGATGATGGTAACGTTCCTTGCTTTCCGGCTCAATATAAACTCTTCGGCGCCGTAGGAGTAACTCATGACAGGATTGGCTCCCTGGCCGAAGCCCGAAACAATCATACCGAAAAGAAAAGAGACATAACCCACAATGGTAAAGGCGGCGATCCCGTTGACTCCGACTTCCCTGAGTATGACATGATTCAACGCAAACATGGTTATACTCATAGAGAGCTGGCCGATAAACTCGGAACTGCCGTTTAAAAAAGTTTCTGTCAGCACCTTTCGTGAAGGAGAAAATTTCCCGAATCTGAATATGGCCGATTTTCCTCTGAAATAGAGCAGCATGCAGACAAATCCTGTCAATACAGAAAACAATGACCCATAGGCGATTCCTTCGATCCCCCGGTCCAGAACGGCGATAAACAGATAGTCCAGAACAATATTGACAGCAATCGCGAGAATAGTGATCTGCATAAAAGCTTCCGGTTTGCCCTCAATCCTGATAAACATTCCGAGAACGGTATTCAATACCATAAAGGGATAGACAAATAGCATGATGAAGTAGTAACGATAGAAAAATGATCTCACCCCTTCGTCCCCGATGAGCCGGTCAGCCATTGAGGCAAGAGCCAACAGAAATACCCCGCTCATCATCAAGAGAGTGATAACCGCCGTCGCCGCAGTCTGATTAAATACGGCGATGCTCTCCTCCCTTTTCCTGCCTCCGAGCCATTGCCCCGCTATGACACTGCCCCCTACCCCGATCATAATTCCAAATCCCAGATACAGGTAAAGAATGGGTAGTCCCAGATTGACGGCGGCGATGGCATCCTTTCCGATATAGTTCCCGATAAACAACCCGTCGACTATCGTAATCAGTGAGGTTAAAATCATGGCGACAATGGAAGGTACGGCATACTTCAAAACAGTTTGAGGGATGTGGTCATTCATCTTTTCAAGATTCATTTATGGGATCTCCTTAAGTCATAAAATTCTCTTGAGTGTAGAAGGGAATACTTTATTTATCTTCTGAATTCCTGCTCTATTTCACGGGAATGAAAATTCCCATTTCAAAATAGTCCTTCTCACAGTCGGCCATTTTATAGGAATCAAAACCGATCCGGTCATCCAATTCATAGGGGCATTTCGGAAGCCAGACATTGAAAATACCTTTGTAGGCTTGAAAGATCTCTCTGGAAGAGCCTTCGAACCGGTATGCGGCGAACCGCCCTCCCTCGATAATTCTCCCCTTATCCCGGATCTCCCCGTCTTTAACGGTCATACAGATATCATAAATGCATCTGTCCTTGTCGGTGATGTTAGGATCGTCATAGGTTATCTCGATAAACCGAGTTTCTTCGGTCGCCAGGTGGCCGTACCGGCTGACAAAATCCGCCCAATGTTCGGGCATATTCCCGTAGCACCCGATGTACCTTTCATAAAGGACAGGGAAATCCCGCTCCTCCCTTATGGTCATCCTATCGTCATAATAGGAAAAATCCCGGTACGTGACGTCCACATCATACAGGGGGTGCCTCCTGTCAAGGGCGTTCTCCCTCTTAAGTTTCCTGTATTCCGCGGGAGAAAGACTGTGATGTTTCTTGAAGGCGGAACTGTAATTGGACGAACTGTAGCCATAGTCCAGACTGATATCCGTGATGGTTCTGTTTACATCCGTACCCAGGCGAAGGGCGCTTTTTTCCATTCTCAATCTTTTTACGAACGAATAAATGCTCTCTCCCGTTTCGGCTTTGAAGACCCTGTTGAAGTAGTATTGGGAGAAATGGCAGTGGTTAGCGATATCCTCCACGGTAAGCTCGCGGGTCAGATTCCTGAGAATGTAATCTATCCCCCTGTTTACCACGCGGTTCGTGATGCTCATATAGCTATTATGCCTCTCAGGAATTCAACATGGGCGACCCGCGCTGTTGTCCATTGAAAAAATCACCATAAAGATACCTTCGACGATTAAAAACAACAATCGGGAAATCATGCAGAAGATTTCCCGATTCTATCGTAATATACAGTTATTTTCAATTTCCTTGCTAATGGCTTTTTTTTCAAAAAAAGAGTCCCGAAATATATATTCGGACGACCGGGCGTCATTCTTTTCTGTATATTCATGCATATTTTCATTCAAGGAGAGATGACCCAATTGAAAAAGAAACATTCTCGATTCAGAGGTACGACGGTTCTGCTAATTACGCTCCTAGCAGCCCTGGCAAGCGGTTGCCCGGACGGTACGACCAACAGCCCGGTTAGGGAGACCTACACGGTCAGCTATGACGGCAATGGTGCCGTCACCGGTTCGGTTCCGGTTGACACTGCACTCTATGGGGAAGGTGATTCCGTTACGGTACTGGACAATACCGGCAACCTTGGAAAAACCGATTTTTCCTTCACAGGCTGGAATACGGCGGCTGACGGCAGCGGCACGGCCTACTCTGCCGGAAGTACGTTTGCTATGGAAGCCGCCGATACGACGCTCTACGCCCAGTGGCTGTCGCAAAAAGTCACACTGGCCATATCGATTCCTGCAGAAAACGGCTATACCAGGGAGCAGACGTTTACGGTCAGTTTCCTTTTCAATAAGGATGTGACCGGTTTTGACAGCAGTGATATAATCATATCGAACGGCACCCTCTCCGGCTTAACGGGAAGCGGAAAAACCTATTCAGCCACAGTTACAGCAGATGCTGAAGGCGCCGTTGTTATTACAGCAGCGGATAAGGCGGCCACCGCCGACAACGGCTACAGCTCGGAGCTTACCGCTTATACCGTCCATTACGACATAACAGCACCTGCCACAGTGACTCCGGTGATTACCGCCATAGGCGGCGGAAAACTGACCATGATTTGGAATGAACCAACCGATGATCCCAGTTTTGACCACGTCCTTGTCAGTTATGATGACAGTCCTCAGGTAAAGGTCGATAAGGGAACTACCTCCTATACCTTCAGCGGCCTTTCAATAGGAGAATCCTATTGTCCGCTGATCTATACGGTAGACGCCGCGGGCAATACAACCGAATACCCCGGTGAGGGTTTAAGCGAGTATATGGAAGATGATGTTTTCAGAACCCTTTACCATGTGAAGAACGCATCTGATCTTACGGCAATGGCTAATGATCTGAACGGGTACTACATCATTAATAATACTATCGATCTTCAGGATATCTCCAGCTGGACACCGATCGGCACAGAAAGTGCCCCCTTTACCGGTATTATTTCAGGAGGAAACAGTAGCTGGAGCAGCAGACGTATCACGAATATGAAGGTATCGGCCGGAAACTACAGAGGCCTTCTGGGTTATGCGTCTTCTGCCTATATACACAATATTGAACTCCGAACCTCCAGTATAGCCGTTGCAGACGGGAATCAGTACTGCGGACTTCTGGCAGGGTATATGAAGAACTCCAGGGTTATAGACACATGGATAGAAGGCAGCGTAGGTTCCGGCAACTACGGCTCCTATATAGGAGGGGTGGCCGGCTTTATCTCTGGTACTACAATAGATACCTGTACAGCTTTTATCGATGTAAAAGGAAATCAGTACTGTGGAGGAATTACCGGGGCTACAGAAGGCAATTCAGCAGTAAATCTGGCCGGTGTAATCAGCAGCAGCTCTCCAGGTCTTTCCGGAGCAGTGGGCATAGCCGGCCTTGTAGGACTTGCAGGAAGCGGTACTCTGGCAATAAGCGAATCTTATATATATATGAATATTTCTTCAGCATCTGAAGCCGCAGAGAAAAAATATGCGGCAGGCTTATGCGCAATAAATGAAGGCAGTCTGATAATTCACGACTGTTTTGCAATGGGAAACGTAAGCAATACAGGGGGCAGCTATACCGGAGGTCTGATTGGATACGGCAGCGGTTCGGTGACCTGTACAAACTCATATTGCGACGGAGTAATTACCGGCGGCACTGGTACAGGTGGATTATACGGATATATCGAAGGTCCTGCAGTAACATCAGGATGCTTCTTCTCTCCAAGAACAGGACAGACATCTGTAAAGGGAGATATCAACGGCGATGGAGTAGCCGACGGTAACGGCGAAGGCGAACTATATGACAGCAGCTACCCCGGCTACACCGGCTCAATGAATGGTATTGTCGCTGCAGGAGGCTGGAGCACTGATATCTGGAATGACAGCGTCTTCAGTTCTCCATTATTGAATAATAATATAATTCCATTTTAAGCTAAGAATATCTCTGTTTAACACGGCCGACCCGGAGTAATTCCCGGTTCGGCCTTTTTTTAATGCTGGTCAATATTTTACGAATTCAATATAATCTTACTGCATAAAGGCAGCAGGATTATGTTAGATTTAAGTACCAGGTTCAGTTATTTTCTCAGTTTCTTCATTGCCGCCGGCGGGATGTTCTCGGTGATTGCGTCCGTGATGCTGATCATCGTGATCCGTGAGAAAAAACTGATCCATTATCTGCAGGCGGGCTTTTTCTTTATATTCGGATTCTGTATCCTCTGCGACCCCTATTACCGTCTCGGAACCGAGAACCTTGCCCCTCACCTGCTGTACATCAACTACCCTATCGTAATGCTTATAGGCCCGCTTTTCTTTCTCTACTTTAAAAGCCTCTTTGACCGGAGTGTTGAATCACACATTATCCTGACCAAAACTTCCAGATTATTCTGGAATCCAAATTATTTTAACAGCTTCCCCGAAAGGGAAGCCATAAATCTTAGAACGGCAAACTTAACTGTCCGTCAAAATCCGCATCAGGATCAAGAGAAAGTTCATCCCACTCCTTCTCAAGTATCTCCTCAATTACCGGTACAGAGACCTTTCCATAATAGAGAGCTCTCTCACAGGCTGCCTCCATTCTCACCGGCGAGACCTTAAACGTCAGATCCAAAAACCGACTGACCTCTTCATATTTCTCATGGCACCACCTACCCCACAACATATAGGCTACCTGCCTGGTTTTCTCCATGAAAAGATAAGTTTCAGGAGGAGTAAAGCGAAAAAAAGTTTTCCCATTATCCATACGGCTTCCTCCTGTTAGATGATTTCGGTCTGAGCGATGCGAACATGTTCCGCGGAAACGAGCTGACTTTTTTCTTTCGCCGCCGCCATCATAGCTCCCCTGGCGATGGTGTTAGCCCGTCTTAGAAGTCCTCCCGATGTTTGATGGATAGCAAGAATGGCTTCATCTGCGAATAGGGGCTTCTCCATCCCGGCCAGATGAAGATGATGTTCCAGGTATCCTTTCATATGCTTCAGATTCAGACTGTCCAAATGGGAGCGCCCCACGATACGCGATGCCAGGGGTTTGGCGGAAATAGCCATGAGTTTGTCTATGAGCCCGTCCTGCCCGCAGAGAATTATGGGCATAATCGGGTTTGAATCAAAATCAAACTGACAGAGAGTATGAAGCTGGTTGAAGACCTTGGACTTAAGAAGATGGGCTTCATCTATAACGAGAATGGGGACTTTTTTCTTTGAAGCAATGTCTTTTATGATATCCCGGACATTTTTCATCGCGATAGCCAGCTGAAATGAACGGTACTCCTCCCCAAACTCCATAAGAAACTGCCGTAAAAGCTCCATCATACTGCCCGATGTAGCGACCAGCGAGATAATCTTGTACTTCCCCGGGTGGAACTTACTACACGCCAATCTCAGAGATGTGGATTTCCCGGATCCTACTTCCCCAGTGATGAGAGAGATAGCTCCCAGCTTTACGGCGTATTCAAATCTGTCCAAAAGGGGCGGTAGTCCAGGCAGCATATAGAGATCATCCAATTTGATTTTCTGAGAATAGGGCTCCTGTGTTAATCCGTAAAAATGCTTTATATCAATCATCGTTTTCTTCCTCCGAGAATAGTTGTCCGCCGCTATAGGGATTGGAATTCAGATCAGCTTGAATCTCTGAACGTTTGACCTGGCTATTGATATGCACGTCCATAGGTTTAAGAAATCCTCTGGATTTATCGGCAATAAAGATTTCTACCCGGCTCATATCCGATTCATCGTAAGAGAGGTAGACCTTCTGCCCTGCCAGACCGATGGGTGCCTGGTATAGTTTTCCCTCGATACTGACCGATCTGTCATTGGTTACCGTTCTGAGCAGTCTCTTACGAAAATAATCATTCAGATTCTCCGGAGCCGATCGAAGAAGGGTTAGTGATTTCAAATAACGGTCCAGAGGTTTCTCCCGGATTGAAGAGTGTTTCCTAATATGATAATTCTCATCAATGAAAGCAGCGAGATGCCCGTTCAATTCCTCCAATGTCAGTTCTTCCGGAAGGGCTTGAAGAACCTCCATCCTGACCGTCCTGTTAAATCTTTCGATTTTCCCTTTCCCTTGAGGGCGGTAGGGCTTCGCATACGTCAGAACAATCCCCAGAGAAGCGCAACCGTATTGAAGCTTATGGGATTTGAAATAAGCGCCGTTGTCCGTGTAGAGTTTACGGGGAAGGCCACGCTTAACCAGGGCTTTCTTCATACAGTCGATAAAATTGTCCACATTCTCCCGTAGATAGAACTGGGCATGGGGAATAAGACGGGAATGATCGTCGATGATGGCGAACATATAGGATTTTCTACGGCGGCCCTCATGAATGACATAAGGACCGTGCATACAGTCCGATTGCCAGAGGTCATTGGGAAACTCCACTTCGAACTTCAACATATCTTCCTTCTGCTTCCTCTCCTTACCCAGTCCATGTTTTTTCAGAATTCTATAGATGGATTGGGAGGAGGCGTTGAAGTCGGGAGGAAGTACATTTCTTTGCCGGGCCAGCCTCATCAAGACGGGAACGGATGCCTTCATAAAATCCTTTCTCAGATTAATGAAGGCCAGTTCTGTTTCCCTGTCCATAATGCGGCATCCGCCCTGGTCCCCCCGGCTTTTGGGATGCAGACTCTCTATTTGCCGACCGCTGGATTCATACTTTCTGAGCCAACTGAGGATAGTCGCGCGGCTGATATAGGTACGGGTGGAAAAAGGGATATTCCACTCCCTAGCCGTCAATTTATCAAGGACATCCCTTTGCATACCCCAATCTTCTCTGCTCAGATCCAGTAAAGGATAGATCACAGAAAACCGGAAGGCGGCTACTTTTTCTCGTTCTTCTTTGGTCATAAAACCTCCTAAAACGTTTTATTTCCATTTAAGGCGGTATTTTATTAGTTGTCACTGCAAAGCTAAGGTAGGTCATGCAGAGAGCTACCGATTTCACATCATGATTTATCGAATGTGAGGGGAAGCAGAACCGATTCTGAACGCTGTCTGAAAGGAAAAGGGAGAGATCAAAATTCAGTCCCTGAATAGCAGCTTGTTTCATCAGTCCCCGATACCAGTATTGCTGCCTTTGACGGCTGAAGGATGTGAACCAGGTATGGGATTCTAACTTATGAGAAAGGCTTCGATAAATTTCTGTAGCGGTTGATTGAAACCTGGGGAAATATGCAACAGGCCTGGCCGTATGTACCGCTCCGCACTCGGGACAGCGGAATCTTTTGAGGTAGAGTCCTTCCGGAAATTCGTCGAAATAACGCAGTACATAACCATGCCCCCAGATCCTGAAACTTTGGCAGGAAGGACATCTTCTTGGTTTCCTCCAGACATAATTCTTATGTTTCTCTTTAAGGACAGCCAAATCCGTCCGAAAATAAATTATGATTTATGGGTTGGGATAGCCGTTCTTGCAGGAACAATAGGCTATCCCTTTTTTATCGATAATTTATTTTGTGAAAATGAAGTATAAAAATATTTTATTGTGGAATATTGATAGAATAATCTGATAGATTAATGTTGGATTCTACACGGAGATTCAAAATAACGCGAAGGCACCTTCTGTTTCTGCTTCCGACGCTGATTACAGCCATAGCGTTCATTCCCTACTACATACTTCCCGTAGGGACAAAGCTTGCATTATTTCCTATAGAACAGCAACCGAAGGGCTACTTCAGAACGATAGGTGTAATATCCGGATATGTCTTATTCCCGTGGAATGCGCTCTGCTGCGTCTTTTCCATCAAAGACAGCCTCAGTATTCTCGGGAAAAAAAATAAAACCTTCTGGATCACATTCATCTTTATCATCGCCGTGGTAGCAGCATCAATCTTCTTAAGCTGGGTAGACACCCGTGAAAATATGTTCTTCTATAAAACAGCTATTGTCATAATGACTTTTCTGGTCATAGTTCTTGCCGTCATTACAGCGTCCGACCCGAGTTTTTACATCCGCATAAGAATGCAGACCAGCGTCGCGAAATACACCCGTTCTAAGCTTGCGAGCTTGAATGTGGAAGCCCTGATCTCACACATAGATGATCTCATGGACTTTGAACACCTCTACCGTGATTCGGAACTCAGCCTTTCGGCTCTCAGTGAAAGGCTGGAGATAAGCCCGCATCAGCTATCTGAAATTATCAATTCCCATTTTGGAAAAAACTTCAACAGCTATATAAACGACTTCAGGATCGAAGCCGCCAAGAAGATGCTCATGACGGAAACCGGGTCCAGTATCCTCTCTATCGGTCTCGCCTGCGGATTTAATTCAAAGTCCAATTTCAACTATGTATTCCAGAAATCCGTCGGGATGACTCCCACGGCATATTGAACAGCACATTAATCCGGAACTTATTATAGTGAGCCCTCCAGTCAATACACCCCTATGCTGCCATTAAGCTCTGGCTATAATGGTATATCCTATCCGGTGATTTTCCTCCCGGACTCTGATGGGGACGTTAGGAGTGGGAGAACTTGATATACTTCTTAATCCTTTAACATTTATGCCAATCTTAATCGTTTCGTGCTCCGGGGAAAAGTGAAATCCCGGCTGGGAAATGGACTCCTCTGGTCTGAATTGAAGATTTCAAAGACCCCGTATTTCATCTACATTTTCGGTGCAATTTTTTTGCAGAAAAACAGCAGAATCGATGAAATAAACATGGCGATAAGGAAGGGGGTTCTCACACTCTGCCCGGGAATGAAATGGGACAGAGAGTCGATGATAATGGGCGAAGCAAATTGCCCGAAAAACATGACAGCGGTCATTAAAGCCATGGCTGAACCGGATTTTTCTTTTTTAATGGACATAGCCAGATTCGAATTGATCAAGGGAAAAAGTAAACCCAGAGAAAAACCGATCAGTGCGACACCTACAATAAGAAAGGGGATGGTATGTCCGGTGAATAGGGCAAAATAACCAATCACATAGGAAGCTACGGCAACCAGAGGGGATAATGATTTAAAGACTTTAAGTATCCTCACCAGAACCACTCCGGTAAAAAAACGACGGCAGCGGCCTGAAACGCCATGATGGAGCCAATCATAGATGTGGGCAGTAAATTCTCCTGTGCGCAGACAAGGGAGAAATTAGAGGTAAGAGCATAGAAAACAACCTGGGTAATAAACATGGCTCCATAAAGAGGCCATAATGTTTTTACATCATTTCCCTTGAGCTTATTCTCTTTTGCGTTCTCTATTTTTACATTGGGAAGAAAAATCAAAACCATGAGAAATACGGGTAACCCGATAAGGTAAACAAGGAAGCTGCAGCGCCAATTAATAACCACAAGCACGCTGGAAAAGATCATGGCCAGAACCGCTCCCAGATTATTCATACTGGAGGAGTATCCCATTAATGTTACCTGTTCCGACTTGTCGAATGAATAAGAGATAAGGCTGGTACACAAAGGCATAAGTAAGCCGGTTCCCAATCCTAAAATAAAGCGAAACAGCAGTAGCTCATAAATGTTCTGAGCCAGTCCCGCACAGGCTCCGCCCGCGATATATAAGAGAAGTCCGGTTACCGCGATAATTCGGGAAGAGAATCTGACCGAGAAGACTCCATAAAGCAGAAAGGCCATCATAATGGCTAAAGAGGGAAGCGTGATAATCTGCTTGACCAGAAAAGGATCGGCCTCTGTAAAATAAGCGCCGATCGCTCCCAGGGTAGGAGAAACCGCGGCTCCGGCCATTACGGTTATCAAAGATAAGGACAGTATGGTTGTTTTTAATTTATTCATTTAATTACCTTCTGAATTGTTTTTTGCATTTCTTGACATTTGCTGAAGCTGATATAAGAATTGTCTTGAATCCTTGTCGTCCATATCTGCCGTTATCATTTCCGTCCAGGTATTCAGAATCTTTATGATCTTAGGTTGTGTTTCCCGCCCTTTGGCCGTAAGAAAAACTTTGACAGCCCGACGATCGGTTTCATCCTTTTCCCTATAGATAAATCCTTTCTGTTCGAGATTCTTCAAAATACGAGTTGTCAATCCGTTATCAATATGAAGGGAATCGGATAGAGATTTTTGATTCACCCCTTCCTGCTCACTTAAATTGACAATATAGATATACTCAGAACCATTCAGTCCTAAAGGTTTAAATTCCCTATTGAAATAGATTTGAGCTTGTCTGTGGAGGATAGAAATCCACTTTCCTATACTTGGATCTTCTCGTTTCATGTTTTTATCCCCTCTCATAACGACACTGGCTTCTAATTGACTTATCAACTATTTTGCTGCGCCATCTTAGGTAGTTATAATTGATATGTCAACTATATTAGAGACGTAGAAGCCCTTCAAGGGAAATGGAAGGGACAGAATTCATGTCAACAATTTTATACATTGCGGATTCCACCATCAATCCATAGAAAAAAGAAAAGAATAAAATGAATGACACCATCAAAATATGGATGTATGCTGAAAGGACTAAGCAGTAATCCTATGAGAGGTCGAATTTTAGATTAAGTCCTAAGTTATGAATTATCAAACTAAATTGCGAAAAGAATTTATGAGTTTCTCCATTAAACTGATTCTTGTAGTTGCTTTTCTCTTTGCATCAGTAACGGTGACGGTCAATTTAGTGAATAACAATATGAATAAAAATCATAGCCTTGCCCAGGTAAACAGATCTTTTTTAGATTTAAATGATAAAATAGCTTCGCAAATCGCATCGCATAACTCTGATAATGAGTATTTACAGGCGATACAGGAAAATCGTGTCAACAGAAAACTTGTTTCAAGCACGGACTATTCGTTTTCGCGAAAGATAAATATCCGGTATGATTATGATATTTACGATTTGAACATAAATCCGATATATCAGGAATCATATCATTTGCCACCGCGATATGAGATTTATCTGAGCATAATAAAAGATAGAGTGGTGGAGAATGTACCAGTAAAGTATATTTTGTATCCGAATTTCAGCACCCATACGGCAAGTTTAATCTATTATGGCGGATTATATAAAGATACGAAGCTCATTGGCATTGATATGTACTCAATAGATATAAGCGACCTTGTTTACGTTTTATTGCCAAATAACGGGGATTATATCATTACCGATCGTTTTGACAGCATAATCGCCACAAATAATTATAAAATATTAGATGACAGTCTTAACTTTACATATGCTAAAAACTATAAAATTGATGATACCCTTTATCATGTAACCAGTTTTAAACAGGAATATTATTCCATTTATTGTCTTGAAAAAAATATCAGTTTAAGAAAATCTTACTTGTTAGCATTCTCGATGCTGTTTGTCATATTGCTTGTTGTTGTCGTTTTCTCTAATAAAAGTGTGAATAGACTTGCGAAAAAAAATTCACAAAGCATAGAATCAATCATTACCGATGTCAATATTGTTTCAAATGGCAATCTGCATCACAGGATTTCTGAAAATATCGAGGGTGATTTTAAAGATCTCGCTAAAAACATCAATAAAATGCTGAGAAAATTAAATAGAGAAATCAGACTGAATAAAGAGTTAAGCGAGACGAATATCATCTTTGAAAAAAGAAAGCTGGATGCACAATTCAATCCTCATTTTCTATACAATTCGCTGGAGACAATCCGCTATTCCATGCAGTACGATATAAAAGGGACGGAAAAATACATTCTCGATCTAAATGAGATTTTGCGATATTCCATATCAAATGACATCAGCTATTCTTCAGTTAAGGACGATCTAGCCTATATAAGCAAATATCTGGAATTATACAAATATAGATTCACAGACAAATTAACCTATTCAATTCACATTTCCGACGCCATGAAAGACGTTTTAATTCCTAAATTGGCAATTCAGCCCTTAATCGGCAATAGTCTGAAGTCAGGATTCAGCAGCAGCCTTTATGTAAATATCGATGTATCAGCAGATAAGGTGGACAATGTCTGTTATATCAGAGTAAGGGATAATGGAGTGGGCTTAACCGAAGACGTGATTAAAGAAATCAATGAAATTTGTAAGAATAAAAGCAATCGGACTAACCATATTGGCATTCATAATGTTTTACGCCGATTTATGATCCTGTATCACGATGCGAAGCTGAATGTCCGGCAGGATAGGGATTCGACCCTATTTGAGCTGAGTTTTAGAGAAGTTGATAGAAATGTTTAATGTTGTCGTTTGCGAGGATGAGGATATTATCAGAAAGGGATTGCTCTTCAGTTTCGACTTTCAAAGTCTAAACTTGAATGTGATGGCAGATTTCTATAATCCGGTCGCCTGCCTGGAGTATCTGGCTGATCATCCCGTGGATATTCTGATTACCGATATAAAAATGCCGCTTATGAGCGGTTTGGAAATGATCAGCAGAATTGAAGATAAATCCAGTCTTGAATTTATAATATTAAGCGGTTACAGCGATTTTGAATATGCAAAACAGGCCATATCCCATGGAGTCACGGAATATCTGGTAAAACCCTTAAATCATGACTTGCTGAAAGTATCATTGGAAAAAGCCATTACTAATCTGAGCGATAAAAAACTATTGAAAAACGTTAAACATCAAATGAGAGACTTAACTGAAGTGTACAAGGATATTCCTTCCGAAGATGCCTTACTGCAGTCTATCATTTCTTTTATTAAAAAGAATTACATGAGGAAAATCGGCTTAAATGATGTAGCAGAAGCCTTAAACTACAGCGTTTCCTCCATAAAAAATAAGCTAAAAGACAATAACCTGACATTCAATACGACTTTAAATCATTATAGAATATATAAATCAATTCAATTAATAAGCCTCAACGAATCACCGGTTTATCAAATTGCGCAGATGGTCGGGTTCAGTGATTACAAATACTTTTCGGCAAAATTTAAGAATTACACAGGATACTCCGTCACTGAATTAGTTCAAAAAACACGATAATCTGCCACAATTAGCTTTTTTTCACCTAATGTTTATCTTTTCTTGGTATATCGCGCTGCAAATTACAATAGTAGAATTAATTATATTCATACAGGGAGTCGAAAATGAAAAAAATTCTAATGATGACAATCGCAGCATTTCTGTTTATTAGCTTTAATGCTTTCTCTACAGGATCTCAGGATGATGGCGACAACGGAGGGGCACTGGAAGAGCAAAAATTGATTGTGTATTCGCCTAACTCTGAAGGTCTTCTGAACGCCGTTGAAAAGCCCTTCGAAGAAAAATACGGCATCAAAGTGGAAATCATTTCTGCCGGTACAGGAGAATGTCTGAAACGCATCGAATCCGAACAGAACGATCCCCAGGGCGATGTCATGTATGGCGGAAGTTATGCCACAATCGTGGGCCGGAGAGATCTTTGGGCAGATTATGTCAGTAAAAATGATTCCAAACTGGAACCGGCATTTCAGAATGACAGCGGTTATGTTACCAAAAACACACTGGACGGCAGCGTTATCGTTGTGAACAAGACGAAACTGGCGGAAAAACTGCCTGGCGTGACCATTACCGGATACGAAGATATCATCAGATACGGCTCTCAGCTGGAGGGTCAGATTGTTTCCGGAGACCCGGCCAAATCTTCAAGTTCATTTGCCCATTTGACAAATATGCTGATCGATTTCGGCGGATATGAAAGCGACGCAGCTTGGGATAAAGTGGCAGATATTTTCAAAAATCTGAAAGTATTGGGTTCCAGTTCAGCCGTGTGGAAAGGTGTGAGAGACGGTGAATATACGATCGGTCTATCCTATGAAGATCCTTGCCTTACGCTGATCAATGACGGCGCGGATGTAGAAGTTGTCTATATGAAGGAAGGCGTGGTCTTCCTCCCGGCCGGTTGTGCCATAATCAAAGATTGCAAGCATCCGGAAGCGGCCAAACTTTTTATGGATTTTATTACGTCTAAGGAAGTTCAGGACGTATATGGAATGACACTGACAAACAGACCGGTCTACAAAGGAGTTCAGACCGCAGATTACATGAAACCCCTCGATCAGATTAATGTGAAAATTGAAGACTCTGAATATGTAACCGCCCATAAGCAGGATCTTGTTGACAAGTACATAGACATGATCACCAGCTTCTAAGACTAATCGCAAATCAACTTTTCTGTGCCTGAAGAAAGCGATCCCTTTCATCAGGTGCAGAATAAGGGAAAAAATCAGTATGAGTGTAGTAATAAACATAAAAAACGCCTTAAAAGCATACGGGAAAAATGTCATTATTCCCGACTTGTCAATAGATATCAAAGAGGGAGAATTTTTCACCCTGCTGGGTCCGTCGGGATGTGGAAAAACAACATTGTTGAGGATGATTGCAGGTTTCAACAGCATAGAAGGGGGAAATTTTTATTTTGACGACAGGATCATCAATGATTTAGACCCGAGCAAAAGAAATATCGGTATGGTATTTCAGAATTATGCCATATTCCCCCATTTGACAGTGCGGGAAAATGTTGAGTTTGGACTTAAAAATCGCGGTTATGCCAAAAAAGAGATTGGACCGCTTGCCGATAAATTCCTCAAATTAATACAGATTTATGAATTCAGAGACAGAATGCCGGAAATGCTGTCCGGCGGCCAGCAGCAGCGTGTTGCTCTGGCAAGAGCGCTGGTGATTATGCCGGATGTTCTGCTGATGGATGAACCATTATCCAACCTGGATGCCAAGCTTCGCCTCGAGATGCGCCAGGCGATCAGGAATATACAGAAAGAAGTGGGTATTACGACAGTATATGTGACCCATGATCAGGAAGAAGCCATGGCCATAAGCGATAGAATCGCCGTCATGAAATCGGGAGTGATTCAACAGATAGGCAGTCCCCAGGATATTTACCACCGCCCTTCCAACGAATTTGTCTCCAGTTTTATCGGTCGGACCAATATCGTTCCCGCCGAATGCGAAAAAAACGAAGTGAATCTGTTAGGTCACAAAATCTTCGTAAAAAACCTGGATTACAAGGGACAGGTGAAAGTCTCGATACGGCCGGAAGAATTCATAATCACCGAAGATGAAAACGCCATTAAAGCCGTAATAAAAGACACCATTTTCTTGGGTTTGAATACGCACTATTTTATGGAATTGCCGAATAAGCAGATAGTGGAAATTATCAAAGAAAGCATGATCGGCAATACGATGGAAACGGAAAAAACCGTATACCTTACCATCAATGTGGATAAGGTAAATGTATTTACAGAAGACGGTTCAAAGAATTTGGTGATCACCAATGAAAAACAGTAAAATTAAAGTAAACATCTGGTCTTCTTCAACTCTGGGGCTGCTGGTCTTATACTCCATATTTCTCATCATACCGCTTATCGTGCTCCTCTCCGATTCCTTTATAGATTCGAGGACCGGCCAGTTTACGCTGGCCAATTTCCAGAGATTCTTCCAGAAAAAGTACTACTATTCTACCCTGTTCAACTCTTTCAAGGTTACGGTTCTCGTTACTCTTATCGCTGTAACTCTGGGAACCGTTCTCGCATATTTCTTTGCCCGTTTTAAGATAAGAGGAGCGAAAACACTTCGAATCCTGATTATCCTATCCAGTATGTCCGCCCCCTTTGTCGGTGCCTACTCCTGGATTCTGTTATTGGGCCGGAACGGGGTTATAACCAGGTTTTTTGAAAATCTTTTTGGTATAGCCATGCCTGATATCTATGGCTTCAGAGGGATTCTGCTCGTTCTGTCCTTGCAGTTATATCCTCTTATTTTCTTATATGTTTCGGGAGCATTATCCAACGTGGACAACTCCTTACTGGAGGCATCGGAAAATCTGGGTTGCACTGGCGTTAAAAGATTCTATAAAGTGATCATACCGCTGATTTTCCCAACCGTTTTAGCGGGTGGACTACTTGTGTTTATGAGGTGCTTCAGCGATTTTGGAACACCCATGCTGATCGGTGAAGGTTACCGAACATTCCCCATAACGATCTACGATGCCTATATGTCGGAATTGGGCGGAAACAGCGGATTCGCAGCAGGGATCGCCATAATCGCGATCATTCTCACCCTGTTCATCTTCCTTACCCAAAAGTGGATTTCAGAAAAACACTCTTTTACCATGAACAGCATTAATAAGATAAGACCAGTGAAAATCCATGGAATACGCAACTTGTTCATTCATATTTTTGCTTATCTTCTGATCACCCTGTCCATAGCACCCCAGGTCTATGTAATTTACACATCCTTTAAAAAAGTCAATGGAACCGTATTTACAAGCGGATACTCATTCGAAAGTTATTTCGAAGCTTTTTCCAAGATGGGAAGCGCCATAAGAAATACGATTATAATTCCTTTGACAGCCCTGTTTTTTGTTCTGGTAATTGCCATATTTATCGCTTATCTGGTAGTCAGAAAGAAATCGAAAATTACAGCCGTCATAGATACGGTGTCCATGATCCCCTATATAATACCCGGAATCGTTGTCGGTATCGCATTGGCAAGCGCCTTCAACCGCCCCCCTCTGGTTTTAACAGGCAGCATGACGATTATGGTCATAGCCCTTATCATCAGACGATTGCCTTACACCATCCGTTCAAGCGTCGCCACGTTAAGGCTCATACCTACGACTGTTGAAGAAGCGGCTCTTTCATTAGGGGCGAGCAATATCAAGACCTTCTGGAAAATAACCATTCCCATGATGTCAGCCGGAATAATTTCCGGAGCAATTCTATCATGGATAACAATGATTTCTGAATTATCTTCGGCTATTTTACTGTACACCGGAAAAACCAGAACTTTAACAATAGAAATCTACACACAGGTTCTACGGGGAAATTACGGCGTCGCGGCCGCTCTAGCGACTGTTCTTACCTTACTAACAACTCTATCTCTCGTCGTCTTTAACAAATTCAATAAGGGACAGGATTTATCAATGTAAGTCTGGGTTTTGATCTATTCTGTTCCCCATAGGGGTCTCTCAAATTCGACCAGACATGTATAGAGTAAACAACCGGTGGTCACAACGGAAGAATCTGTCCTTACGAGAGCATATGAAACATTTCCTTACACTCCCCAAAAAACAAAATGATTAATATGTCACTTTGATATATACTATTATGAATAAGAATCGACCATACCTGAGAAACAATATACTTAGACAGCCAATCCTTAGATGAGGTTAAGAATGATCAAGAAATCATGCATCGGATTCGTGTTTTTTTTACTGCTACAGGTAATCCAGACGGCTAGCGCCCTCGATGTCATCGTCCCGGTAAAGTCTGAATACGAAGCACGCCATGAGTACCCTCTCGCCCTCTTGAAGTTTGTCTTAGACAAGAGCGGAGTAGATTATCACATCAGCTACTCAGACACCGGGGTAACAACTCAATCCCGGCAAATAGATCTCTTGAAGCAAAATCGTATCAATATCGTCTGGTGTGGAACGTCTGCAAATCTGGAAAGAGAGCTTGTTCCCATACGATTCCCCATATGGAGAGGATTACTCGGTTACCGTGTATTCATTATCAACAAGAATAGGCAGGAAGCTTTTAACAAGGTAAAAACCCTTGAAGATTTACAACAATTTACCGGCGATCAGGGTCTCGGCTGGACAGATGTCCAGATCCTGGAAAATTCCGGCCTGATGCAGCATGAAACACGATACGATCTGATTTTTGCCAAAGTGAACGGAAATCATTCTGATTATTTTGCCAGAGGCATAACCGAAGGATTCACCGAGGTAGAAGTACGTAAAGAAAAGTTTAACAACCTCGCAGTTGAACAGCATATTCTTTTGGTTTATCCCTTTGCCGGTTTCTTCTTCACCAATAAAGAAAATTCAGAACTGGCCCAGGCTTTGGAAAAGGGATTTCAGGAATCCTATGCCGATGGAAGTTTCCTTGAATTCTTCTATAATTATCCAGTGGTTGATAACGTTATTAAACAGGCCCATCTGGATAATCGGGTTAGAATCGATATTCCCAATCCATTAATGACAGCCGAAACCCTGGCAATTCCCGACGAGTATTGGCATTGAAAAGAGAACCATGATATCGTTTACAGCAAGGGAATATCAGATAATGAGAAGAAATTCAGCAATATTATTCAATAATTTATAGGGAATGCTCGTTATTCTACTCTTGAAAGATGAATTATTCATAGGAGAGTATTGATGAACGAAATGAGTATTACGGAAAACATTGCTAATGGACAAATCCACTACATTGATCAAACTTCTGAGATCTCTGGAATCAAATGGGAAAAACATCCGAGCTTCAAAGGTGTCTATATGAAGAAAATGATCACCGGTGCAGAAACAGGCGGTTTGTTCAGTGCGCTCTTAATAAAATTAGATCCGGAGAGCTGTCTCGAACTCCATTGTCATGAAGAACAAATGGAACTGCATGAAGTCATGGCAGGAGACGGCACCTTCCAGCTCCTCGATAAGACATATGATTACCACTTAGGCAAATTTGCTCTTATTCCGAAAAAGAAGAATCACATGGTTCGGGCAGGGAAAAGCGGTTTGACTTTATTTGCTATATTTTTCCCTGCATAAGTGGAAGAATTTAACCGGGTATAAAGGGGTGATAATTCATGAATATTAAACAGGAAATCATAAGATCATTCAGAATTCCCTTCATACCCGAAGTTGAAGCCGTGATTGGGAATAATATCAGCAATGATTTTCGTCGTCATATTCATGATACATACATCATTGGTGTTGTAAACCAGGGAGACCGTATCATTTCACTTAGCGACTGTACGGTCTCAATTTCTGAAGGAGAACTGTTTTTAATTCATCCCGGACAGGTTCATTCCTGTAAACCTAAATCCTCAGCCAGACACTCCTACATGCTTCTGAGCATCCCCTCTTCTACAGTGCAATCAATAGCGTCACAAATAACCGAAAAACATGAAGAGTGTCCAGAGTTTTCATGTGTTCAAATTAAAGATAAGGAAGCGTCACAAAAAATGATAAAACTGTTTTCCAGTATTATCCAGAAAACAAACGAATCGGGAATCCAGATTGAAAGCTTATTCTATGATTTTATTTCTTATCTGCTGATTTCATACTCTAAAGAACAATTTTCAATTCCATCAATCCACAATCAGCATGAATCGATAGTACGGGCATGCCGGTATATTAGTGAGAACTATGGCAACAACCTATCTCTCAAAGAAATAGCTTCTGTCGCCTGCTTAAGCCCTTTTCATTTTCAAAGAGAATTCAAGAAAGACCGGGGAATAACACCGCATGAATATTTGAACGATGTAAGGATTCGGGAATCACAAAGACTCCTGTTGAAAGAAATGGATCTAAAAGAGATTGCTTATAGACTAGGTTTTTCTGATCAAAGTCACTTTACAAGGATTTTCAGGAAAACGGTTGGCGTGACTCCCAAGAATTATAGGCTGAATAATTATGAGAACGAAGTGGAATGATATCCGCGCTTCGAGAAACAAGATGAGAAAATCGATACCACATAAATCAACGTATTTATATAACATATTGCCCATTATGCGGTACCTGCAAAGCGGTGAGTAAAATAGAAACTTTTCCGGATTAAGCAGAAATTCCCCACCATTCCAGGACCACAAGAATTTCCAATTGGCGTCAATACTGGCGTCAATACTGGCGTCAAGGTCTTTTCAGAAACAGCCCCCGCTTTATCCCCATCAACATAATCCCATGCATTATAAGGGCATAGACATAAAAAAAGCACTCCGAAACGGAGTGCTTTTGTGGGCCCACAAGGACTTGAACCTTATTTCAGGGTTTCCAGGGCTTTCCCGGAATTCACATTATTTCCTTATATTTAAACATTTTATATGATTTTAAAAAGCCTAATAATTCCTATATTTTCCCATATGCATACTTGGGTTTGCTTTAAATTCTGGTTTAAATTCTATGGATATTCTCATTTTCAATTTTTCAACAATAGGAAAAGAGAGATTTGATATAACATCATTATCAGCTCAAAAAATAATAATCAATTATCTGTCTATTCCTCAAACTTAATATTTACCTCTTTAGTTAGCTCAACATCTGAAGGTAAACGTGATATAGTCCTCCCTAGAAGTTGTACTGCTCCTAAATTAATTATTGCTGTATAATGACAGCAGAAGGAGTACAACAGATGAGGAAGAAATGGAGCGATGCTGAGAAAGCGAACATTGCCCTCATGGCTCTCAAGGAAGAGAAGACTATCAGCGAGATTGCCCAGGAGACGGGAGCCCATCCAAACATGATTTCCAAATGGAAGAGAGAGCTTCTTGAAAATGCCGATTCCGCCTTTCGTAATGGGAAATCGGAAAACGAAAGGGATTTGGAAAAGGAGCGAGATGAACTGTACAAGCAGATTGGAAAGCTTCATGCAGAGAATGATTTTCTAAAAAAAACTTAAAGAAAATGGGGCTCCTGTAAAATCAATGATTGAACCGGAGAGGAAGGATTTAAGCATATCCCGGCAATGCCGTCTCTTAGGAAAAAGCCGAAGCTGGTTTTACTATGAAGAACAGCATGATCCCAAACAGGTTTACTGGGACAATCTTGAAAAGAAAAAAATCAGGAAACTCTGGGAAAAGCATATTTTCTATGGATACCGACAGATTTATTCCCATCTTGATAAGAATCTTGGCCATGAAACATCTCCTAAACGGGTTTACAGGCTTATGAAGGAGTTAGGCATTAAAGCGGTCATTCCCAAGAGATGTCTTTCCAAACCGGGTAAAAACCATAAGAAGTATCCCTACTTACTCCGTAATCTTGAAATAACTCATTCTAATCAGGTTTGGGCTTCTGATATTACCTATGTTGGCCTACCCGGAGGAATTGTCTATGTAGTCGCTATCATTGACCTATACAGCCGGAAAATCCTCTCCTGGAATGTGAGTAATACGATGGATACGGCATTCGTCATGGAAGCTCTGATGCACGCAATGATGAATTATGGTTTGCCGGAAATATTCAATACGGATCAGGGGAGTCAATTTACCAGTCAGGAATTCACTTCTCTTCTGGAAGGAGAAATGGTTCGCATCAGCATGGATGGAAAAGGCCGTGCTTTAGATAATATTTATATTGAAAGATTCTGGAAGACTTTGAAGTATGAAGACATTTATCTATACCGGTATGATTCACTGAAGAATCTCCGGAAAGGATTGCAACAATACTTCAGATTTTATAACACGGAAAGGCCCCATCAGAGCTTGAATGGGAAGATAAAGCAACCCTTTTGTCTGTAAAATCAGAAAAAGTTAATCAGTCCCCAGATTCAAATATCGCTTACCTGTAAACCATTGTTCATCAATTTCCATTAGTAGCGCCGATACGAGTCTATCTACCGATTCCTTATTTGGGAATATCATGGCTACTCTCGTCCGCCTTTTTATTTCTCTCATCTGACTCTCTGCCAAGTTTGATGTTCTTAACCGTTTCCAATGGGCCTTGGGCATTTTGAATACGGTAAGTGATTCGGGTACATTCGATTCCATCCAGCTGCTCAGATCTGGTGCCGACTTCTCATATTTTTTCACTGCCATCGAAAGGAAACGTACAGCTTCTTCTCCGTTAGGAGCATCAAAAATCGTTCTTATGTCTTCAGCGACCTCCTTTTCCATACTCTTCTTCGGTACGTGATGACCTGCATTTTGCTGCAAATGAAACTGGCATCTTTGCCAGGGAACCGTCGGGAAGACGGCTTCAATCGCTGATCTCAGACCGCTATGTGCATCGGAAGTTATCATCCTTATCCCGTGTAATCCCCGGTCTACCAAGCCTGATAGAAATTTTCTCCAATGAACATCCGCCTCGCTGAGCTCTGTTGATACTCCAATAACCCGTCTCATCCCTTGATTATCTACCCCATAGGCAATTAGGACAGCAGCCGAAACAACTGTTCTATCAACTCTTGTCTTCTCATAGGTCGTATCCAGAACTAGGTATTGATACGATCCCAAGGGACGATCTCCCCATTTAGAGATCTCTTCATCAAGCAGGGAGGCGGCTTCGGATACCTGTGATTGGGATACTTCAAACCCACATAGCTCCTCAACAATCCGCGTTACCCGTCTGGTCGATACGCCTTGAATGTACATCTGGGCAATAGCCATTTTCAAAGCTCTTTCACTGCGACAACCCTTCTCGATGCTGCTAGGGTAAAATTCCATATTCCGAACCTGGGGAATCTCTATCGGGATTTCTCCCACCCGTGTACGGATCGTTCTGCTTTTATACCCATTCCGCTGTCCCAAACGATCATCATTCCGTTCGTAATGACTGGCTTGAATGGCCTTCTCCTGTTCTAACCGCATGGTTAATTTCATTATTGAACTTATGACTTTGGTTAATCCTTCTCTATTATCTGTCTTGAGGTCTTCAATCATTTGATCGAAAACGCTATAGTAATCCTCGTTAGTCATGATGCCTTCTTTTCTTTTTTGGTCGAAATAATCGAAGACTGATTGGCTAACTTTTTCAAGCCCCCTTCTTTATCAATTTACAGACACTATTGAACCGCCCCGGGTTTTCCGGAGACTGTTTTATTTGAGTCCGACTACTTCAGTCGAATCTTCCACACTTCTATAATACAACATTTCATACTCTTTTGGGGGAATATCTCCAATTGGTTCCAAAAGTCTCCGATTGTTGAACCAGTCCACCCATTCCAGAACGGCAAATTCTACTTCTTCCATTGTCTTCCAGGGTCCTCGTCTCCAAATCACCTCCGCCTTAAATAGACCGTTTATTGTTTCAGCCATAGCTTTATCATAGGAATCTCCAACACTGCCGACAGAAGGAGCTATTTCTGCTTCAGATAAGCGTTCTGAGTACTTTATTGAAAGATACTGACTACCTCGATCACTATGGTGGATAAGATTATTGCCAGGGGATCGAGCGAAAATTGCCTGCTCCAGGGCATCCAAGGTCAAATCTGCATTCATAGATCGTGAAACCCGCCAGCCTACGATCATACGGGAGAAAACATCCGTCACAAAGGCAACATAGACAAACCCTTTCCAGGTGGAGACGTACGTGAAATCGGCCACCCAAAGTTGATTGGGGCGACTGGCTCTGAACTCACGGTTAACCAAATCTAGAGGACGATCTGCTTTATCTTCAGGAATAGTGGTTCTCACGCCTTTCCCTCGGATAACCCCACGTAAGCCCAAATCTCGCATTAAGCGCTCAACGGTACATCTGGCAACATAAATCCGTTCCCGGTTGAGCTGTTTCCAGATTTTATGGGCTCCGTAGACTTGCCAGTTTTCATTCCAGACACGCTGGATTTCCTGTTTCAGAAACTCATCTTCATGAAAACGTTTTGGAGCTTTAGAGAGATCTTTTTCTCTAGCTTTCATTTCGTAATACGTGGATGGAGCGATCGGTAGATTTCTACAGATCGGCTCGACTCCATATTTTTTACGAAGCTTATCAACGAAATGAACCATTACCTGTTTCGGCGGTCGAGCTCCGCCTGGGCGAAATATGCTGAAGCCTTTCTTAAAATATCATTGGCCTTCTTCAACTCCCTGTTTTCCCGTTCCAATTCTTTGATCCGGGCTTTATCATCAGTAGTAAGTCCTTCTCTTTTCCCGGAATCTTTCTCCTGCTGTCGTACCCATCGACGTAATGTTTCCGGGGTACAGCCAATCTTAGATGCAATGGATACAATCGCTGCCCATTGGGAGCCATGTTCCTCTGTACTCTCAAATACGAACTTGACAGACCTTGCTTTTACCTCTTGTGAATACCTAATCCGCTTTTCCATGACACTATCCTCTCACATAATTGTGTCTCCGGAAAACCCGGGGCGGTTCACTATTGTACACTATCAATGGGAACTCACCGAATGATGTTTATTACCAGGAATCTAACTTAAATGTGGCATAAGGCTGTATTGACTTGGGGGAGCACTATATCTTCACCTTGGGATACTTCATCTTAATAACTCGCAATTGATCTGTCGTTAATGAATCCAGCATTAAGTCTCCCGTATCCAGAGTAACCGGCCAAGGTTCTATCGTCTCATAATTCAAATGGAGATCGGCAAGGTCACGGCCTGCTTTAGAGAAAGCTGTGAATCGATCATACCCTTTGACCGCAGGGATTCGAGGGAGTTCCTTGGTCAGGTTCTCTGCATAATGATTCCGATACTCCGGGGAGTGTAGGATGCCGTAGATATAGTAGAATAAATCTTCCTTGGTGAGAGACTCTCCCGGATAGGTTAACTGGAAATGATCTAAGCCTGAATCGTTGACTCCTTCTTTCTGTGTGTAGCCAGAATCATTGCTTAAAGATACAGAGAAAAGTTGACCCGATAATGTTTCTTCCTTCTCATAAATTTAAAGAGGGAAGTGTTCGGCGGCAGCTGGTCCTTGTTGAATGCTACAGATGATATTACTTATCCAACAACTGAATGGGATAGATGCACCTGCACCTGTAACCCATATTAGTATATTGTCTTGTGTATCAGAGACTCACCGGATCCACTATATTTGTGAATAAACTGTGGTCTTATCTCTCCCGTTTTCTTTGGAGCGGTACAAAGCCTTGTCGGCTTCTTTTATTAACTCGAATATATCACATCGATCGGAAATGATGGATATACCGATGCTGATCGTTAGATTGTATTCGCTGCTGAAAGCTTCCTTCACATTCATTCTTATTCTTTCTGCGAGATCGAGCGCTTCCTCCTCTTCCGTATGGGGAAGAACTATTATGAATTCTTCTCCTCCGAATCTCGTACAGATATCAAGTTCTCTTAAATTCAAGAGCAAAATTCTGCTGACTTCCATGAGGATTTTATCTCCGGTATTGTGCCCGAAGTTATCATTAATAGACTTGAAATGATCAATATCTATCATCAACAGTGAAAAAGGGGTCTTGTAGCGGATATATCGCCGGATCTCAATATTGAGTACTTGCATGAGGTGCTGCCTATTGTATAGTTTGGTCAGCGTATCTACCGATGAGAGCTCCACAATTTTCCCGAGAAAGGATTCACCGATTATTTTTGGGGCTAGAATCTCCTTTTTTATATTCGTCAAATAATCGAGGGTTGCAACCGTGATTTCCACATTTCTGCTAAGCAGGCGGCTCAATTCTTTTTTATGGCGGAGAATCTCATTCCATATAGAAAAAGCCCTGTTCTTTTCAAACACTTCATAGGTCAAATGGAAAAGGACCTTTACGTAAAAATCTCCCTCCGATTCATTGAGTAATGCTTCAAAAAGCGCCTTCTCCTCATTCGTTTGGAAACGATCTCCGGCTATCCCGGAAATAAACTCCTTTGTAAAGACTTTATCGCTGATTATATCAAATAATTTACGGCCATCGTCGTTCTCATTTTTCTTCAAATAATCCATCCTGTTGAAACAGATTCAATTCCATATCTTGTCATCAGGGATTCCTTCAAAGAACTCATAGAATACTTGATTCACATGACGAAGCTCCCAAAAATATTGGTCTCATCCTAGGAGGAAATATTTCATAAATATATATTTACATCCCCTGACTCTCTTAATTGTAATCATTACCATTAAATAATGCAACCATAGTGCGTCCCAAGTAAATATAGCCTTATGTCATATCAAGTGTCGTGACATTTAGTAGAGAAGCTAACGGTTAATTCTGATGATATCGGGATCACTAATCAGAAACCTGAGTATATTCTGATTAATAAAACTATCAGCGGATGCATCGGGAAATTGATAAGATCCTTGGGGCTGAAAAAAAAAGCTCAGAAGGTATTTAGAAAGTCTTGAATTAAGGTGGTCGCATCACAATTCGTATTGCCGCTTCAGCGCTTGAGGACATAGAAACTACCTCCCGTGATTCACGGATTCGGTACGCCTATAGGTGAAGTACTTTTTTCCAGTCCGTGTCGCGGAACAGTACGGCATGCATCATTAGGGAGGCGAAAGCAAGAAAGCAGAGGATAAAAGAGGCGATGAGCGACCATCCGGAAAAAACCGTAGAAAAATCCAGTGCGACCAGCATAAGGGACAGGAGCATAAAGAATAAGCTTACCACATTCAGTCCCCTGCGCTTGAAAAGCCCCGTAAGGAAAATGAAAAGGGCGGCAGGAATAAGTGCTGAGACGACAATCGGGGACCATCTCATCATCCCGGAGAGTATAAATTCCAGGGCGATGAGAAAGAGGGCTATCATGAGGAGGGAGAGACTGACGGTATTCCGCCATTTTCTTCTTGCCTTGCCCATGTAAAGCACGAAAATGTCGGCTGAAACCGCTCCCGCCAGGATGATATGGAAATCCCCGGAGAGCAGGAAATCCCACGGGAACTGCTTCCTGAACAGCATGAACCAGCAGAGGATTATAAGGCCAGCGGAGTTGACAAGCAGGCCGGGCCTCCTGTAAAAAAGCACTCCCGCCAGGGCAATTCCGAATGCGGCCGGCAGGGAAATCATCACATAATAGGACCAGGAGATAAGGCCGTTCTGGATATAATCCAGCAACGGGGTCAGAAGGAGGGGCAGTAGGCAGGCCATAACCGCCAGAGAAAGGAACAGCGACCTCTTCTGCCGGAGAGTGAGGGAGCGGTGCATCTTTCGGGCCTTCACCGAATCGGCGGGATAAATCCCTTCTGATTTCTGGGGATTCCGGACCTCCCCGGGGATGGCCGTATCGCAGAGGGGGCATTTTTCCAGGCGGTCTTCAACTTCGACTCCGCATCGCGGGCAATAGGGCATTCACATCCTCCCCGAATTCAATAAATTCGTCATGATACTTACGGAAACGCCCTCTTTGCGTAGCGCCGCAAAAAAAGCCGCTTCCACTTCCTTCCCCCATAACGTACTCCCGAAGAACAGGGAGATACTGTCCCTGTAGCCGATGGCCGTCAAATTAATCCGGCCGGAGTTCCTGGGCGGAATGATCTCGTATTTTTTAACATACTTTCCCATCTTAACAGGCAGGCGGACCAGGCCGAGATTGGAAAAGCTCATGGTGTAGGTATTCTCACCCATTCTCCTGTTAATCCATTTGAGAATCGGCTTCTTGAGCAGGAGGGGGAGAACGCGGGACAGGACATTCGCTTCGCCCCGGATGTTGCGGGCTATCTGCATCTTAAGGTAATTGATATCCATTTCGAGTCTCATGTAATCCCTTACCCGGCCGATGATATATTCCAAGGTGGTCCGCCCCAGTCTCGGATCAACGGTGGGCTCTACGGTCAGCATGAAGTTCCTCATTGTTTTGGAAGGGAAGAACTGCCTTACGTCGACGGGGATAGTCACCGTTACGGGCTTCATGCGCTTTTTCGTCCGCTCCAGGTCACATAGTACCTTAAGAAGCACTGCGCTCAGATAGACCCCTATGGTCACGCCGAAAGCCTCGGCGCGGATCTTTACATCCCCTGTAATCAGGATTCCCTCGATAATTCGGTATCTCGGCGGCTTGAGCGGTGCTCCCCTTAGCTGCGCCGCTCTCCGGCACGGCTTCGCCCGGGGGATATTCCTGTCGAAATTCCTTTTGTAACCGTCTGAATACTCCTCCGGGTCGCAGTCATCTTCGCAATCCAGAACCATCCCGTCGGAAGAGACGTCTTCTCCCATTATTTTCAGATATTCCAGAATCAGCCCGTTCAGAAACATTACAGCCGATTTTCCGTCGGCCAGTAGATGGGATGCTTCAAAGGCGATGCGATGGCGATAGGCGATAATCCGGAAAGGAAGGACATCCCTTCTTTTGAAGGGGATATACTGGCAGGGCGACTGGCTCTCCCCATGAACGAGGGGCAGGGTATCGACCTTGTCCAGATAGTACCAGAAGACGCCCTGCTTCAAAGTGACTTGGTAATAGGGGCATCGCGCCATCATATTCCGGGCCGCCTCTTCGAGTGCGCCTATTCGGACCGGCTTATCCATGAGAGCCGCAATCCGGAATATGGTGGTTCTCTCCTTTGAAAGAAGAGGAGGATAAAGCTTCCCCGCATTATCCAGGCGGTAATCGTAAAATTGCTCTTTCATCCTTTGGCTGCCCCTTCAATTATATATGATCCCCCGGAATAATGCCATCGGCCGTGATAAGAAACGCCGTTCCCTGTCCCCCATGCCTCCCATGGGGAGAAAATCGGCACGGATGATCGAAAGAAGCGCGATTACGCCGGGAGTATGGTATAATGGGGGAAAGGACTAAGATATGAATAGAATCAAAACCGATCAAGAGCTCAACACTATCGCCTTGAAAGTGGTGGATATTGCCGGTATCGCGGAAACCTTGAAAACAGCATGCGAAAAAGCCATTTACAGATATAACAAGGGAACACCCCTGAACCTTTCCGAGCTTGAAAGGAGTTTACTGCTGAAGGCAAATTATGGTGAAATGATTATATCAGACCAAACCGACAGATGGCTTCTGTAGACGCGAGTGGCGTACGGCCTCTTTGATTAAGGGGATAAGGGGAGGGGCTACGCTTAGCGTCCCTATGCCGCATGAAAGGAGCTTTTCCACGTTCTGCGGCTGACCTGCCAGTTCCCCGCATACGGAAAGGGGCATGTCCGGAACGTCTCCCCGGGTAAGGCCGATCAATCTGAAAATGACTTGGGAAGAATCATTGAAATAGGTCTCCACCGCCCCGTTCTCGCGGTCGGCGGCATAGGAATACTGGGTAAGGTCATTCGTTCCGAAACTGAGGAAGTCGGCATATTCGCCTATGAGCTTCGCAGACAATGCGGCGGCGGGGGTCTCGATCATGGCGCCGAGGGGGGGCGGGGATGTCATGTTTTCCTCGGAGCACAGCCGGTCGAGAATTTCCCTTACCCGGGCCATTTCTTCCGGCAGGGAAACCATGGGCACCAGAATGCGGATGTCAAATTCCCGGGACAACTGGAGCAGAGCTCTCATATTGGTTTTCAATAGCTCCGGGTATCTGAAAAGGAGCCGTATGCCGCGCTGCCCCAGTGCGGGATTCGATTCGGCCAGAAAACTCATAAACGCCAATTGTTTGTCGCTTCCGAGATCAAGAAGCCGAACGTTGACGGGCAGGCCTTTGGCGGAACTCAAGGTTTGCCTCATTTCCGAGAGCAGTTCGCTGACTTTCGGCGGAGCGATCCGCCCGAGATAGGCCCGCTCCATCCGATAAAGACCTATTCCGTCGGCACCGTTTTCCATGGCCCGCTCCGTGTCCTCGGGGCATCCGACATTCGCCAGCACGGAAATCCGTAAACCGTCCTCCGTAACCGCCGGGCCGGCGGCTTTGAGCCTGACAATCTCCCGGTTTTGCCTGTTCTCATCCATTTTACCACGGAAAATACGGATCTGCTTTTCCATAGGGCGGATAATGACTGTCCCCTCATCGGCGTTAACAAGCGCCGGATCTTCCTCGGAAAAGAGGGACTGGATACCGGATATGCCGGATATGCAGGGTATGCCCATCTCGCGCAGAAAAAGGGAGGCGTGGGAGCCGTAGCTTCCGTATTCAAGGAGAACGGCAGATATGGAACGGCCTGAAAGAAAAACAGTATCGGAGGGGAGAAGGCGGGAGATAGCCAGCACGCTATGCTGCGGGATTTCGTCGAGGGGGTGGACTGTTATTCCGGCAAGGGCGTTTGAAAGGCGTATCGAAACGTCCTTCATGTCTTCTCCCTTGTCCCTTGAAATTTGGGAATCCATTAAAAGAAACCTCTTTTCCCAGCGCAGGAAGACGGTTTTCACGGCGCTGCTCGCGGTGACAAGGTTATCTTCTATTTCCCTTTTCAGCTCATTCCTTAAGGAAGTATCCTCCACTATCAGCTTGTGGATCCCGAAAATACTGGCCAGTCTCGCATCCACTTGCTCTTCCACGCGAACGGCTAGAGCGCATAGATCATCGGATACCTTTGTCGTAGCCTCATCAAGCCGGTAAAATTCTTCTTCGATATCATGGCGCTTTATGTCGGCGGGCACATCAATCGGCCCTAGAATATTGCGATGGGTGTGAACAAGCCCTTCCACAATTCCCGGGGAGAGGGGAATCCCCTTTACGATGAGTCCCTTCTTTTGTATCAATGATTCATCCTTTCCCATCTGATCCGGGGGGAGATTCATTCCCCTCCGCGCCCTTCTTCCCCAGAGCGGGAATCATCATGGCGGTGAAGCAAATACATGGCGCCGCCCCAAACTAATCCTGTCACGATAATAATCAGAACGCCGATCCAGGGAACAATGCCCAGAAGATATAGGGCCAGGCTGAATGCGCCGAACAAAACCCCCGTTATGGCAAGAAAAGTTAACAGCCATACCCATAAGGGTTTATCCGAAAGGAAACTGATGATTTTGTTATCTGTGGAATTATGCATAAGAACCTCCTACGGTTCCGATATGAAGATAGAAGGATGCGTCCGTTTCGGGTAAGGGAACCTGCTGCGTTCTCTCCGCATAAACCTATCACTCGCAAATGTATGTTGCTCAGAGTTATTAGTAAGACTTTAGCAGGGCAGGCGAAAGTTGCAAGCATGTTGTCTAATGCTTGTCTCCTTCATGTTCCTATGGGAATGGCAGAAGAAATGAAATAAATCAGTTCCTAAGGATATATTAGAAATTTAACTACAGAAAACACAATAAATCAATAGGAATTGATATTATTACCCGCAAAGGTTTCGCAGAGCCCATTTCTTATAGGTGCCATGCCAGCGAACCCGATGCGGATAAGGTGGGAAAGATATACCATGCCAGTCGACAGCCGGAGCTTCGCCTGGGCATGGTATGGAAGTTTATCTCCTGTTAGGATTCGACTCGGAGACGTTGACCTTCAGATTTCTGCCAAGAACTTCCTTACCGTTAAGGGCCGATATCGCCTTGGAAGCTTCTTCATTATCTGACATCTCGACAAAACCGAATCCCTTGGAGCGGCTTGTCTCCCTGTCCAAAATGATCTTGACGGAATTGACTTTGCCGAATTCGTCAAAAAGGTTTTGAACATCAAACTCGCTCGTTTCCCAACTCAGATTTCCCACATAAATATTACTAGACATATTGTCTCCTTACACCGGCGTCAACCGGTCTTGTTAATCAAGAGAATAAATCAAAATAATAAATGACGCGGAAAAGTATAAAGGATACTGAAAGTGGATACGATCGGGATCTTATGTTTAATAACGAATCAAAAAGAATAAATGAAATAAACTTGCTTGTTGAATAAGACACTACCTTAGTTCATGCTTATTGTCAATACGGAGGGACTTTTTTCTGAGTTGAATCTGAGAGCGGAACAATTTTTGATATCCTATTTTGAGTTCCCCCCGGATGAGCAGCCCACGGGATGCTAAAGGAAGAAAGGAAAGGATTGTCAATCGGAAAATTCATAATATGAAAAAACGGTAAGGTAGGATATCAGATAGGCAAGAGTGCTTTCCGCCCCCTGATTCCTATTGACCCCATAGGATTTCAAGCCGTCGTTGCACCCTTTCGTTTCAAAATCGTAGAGAGGGACTCGCAGATCATTTTCTCCCAGAAACCACATAAAGGAGTCGAACATCTTTTTCAGGTCCCCTTTGTCCTGGCTGATTGCGTATGCCTTTTGGTACATAAGGATAACTGACATGGCATTGATGGGCTGCTGATCGAATTTGGCCTGTTGCTCCCCTTTTCGGAACCATTTCTCCGTCCCCACGGGGGAGAGGTAGCCCTCCCGCAATACCGTGCCTTCGAGGAATCCCATCGCCTCCTGAGCGATGGCCAGAGTCTCTGCGTCTTCGGTTAATTCGAAGGCGCACATTAGGGCGTAGGGGATCATCCCGTTATCATAGGTCAGGGAAGTTTCGAACCAGTGCCAGTCGTCAGAGTTATGATCCTTGTAACGGAGCAATATGCCGTTAGCCAGCTCCTTCAGTAGTTCAAAGGCATTTTCATCGCCGTTATACCTTTTGTTCCAGTGGTAGAGGCCGATGATGGAATTGGCTATACCCCTGAGGGACCCAAGCGATCCTATTTTCCCGTAGGATCTTCCGAACAGTTCCACCCCGATTTCAAGGAAGGCTTCGGAGGGGGCATAACGTATCATATACCCTAACGCCCAGATGGTTCTGCCGAAGGAATCCTCCGATCCCTCATCATCGAGAAAACGTCCGTCATAGGAAAGAAAATTTCTAAAGGATCCGTCTTCGTTCTGCATATATTGAATATAGCTCAGATAGTGGGGCATCAGTTGCAATGCCGAAGTATCCCTAAGCTGCCGGTAAGCCATGACGGACATCAATAGAGCTCTGGCATTGTCATCCAGGCAGTAACCATCTTTGAAACTGGGGATATTGTATTTGGCATGCTGGAGGATTCCGGTACTGTCCGTAAGCCTTTCGATATGATCCATTTTGAACTGGGGAAGGAGCAGTTGCTTGATTTCCCATTCCGGTATCTCTTCTGTCTTTCTGTAGGAGCCGATAGTCTCCGTGCATAACTCCCTATAGCGTTTTCCCACCTCCGGCCAGAATGTGAGCTTCCCATATTCGCAGGCGCGCGTCTTCAGTTCCTGCAATTTCGCCGGGTTATCCAGAAGATCATTGAGTATTTCCGCTAAGCCTTCCGAGTCGTTGAAATCGAACAATAACCCTCTGCCGTCGGCCAACAGTTCTCTGGCGTGCAAGTAAGGAGTCGAGATTACCGCAGTTCCGGCTCCCACCGCATAGGCCAGAGTGCCGCTTGTTATCTGCGCTTCATTCAGATAGGGCGTGACGTACAGGTCCGCCGCGCATAGGTATCCCAGAAGCTCCCGGGTCTCAATGTAGCTGTCGTCAAAAAACACATTGTCAAGGAGACCGTTTTTCCTGACAAGCAGCTTTAAATAATTCCGATACTCCTCTCCCGAATTTTTTTGAACAGTGGGATGGGTTTTCCCCAGGATTATATATAAAAGATCCGGATGATTATTTACTACCTTGGGCAAGGCGTTGATTACGGTTTCCAACCCCTTGTTCCTGCTCAGGAAGCCGAATGTCAGAAGGGTCTTTTTCCCATCCAGCTTTAGTTTTCCCCTGTGAAAGTTCTTCCTGCTGAAATCAAATTCCGGCACGCCGTGGGGAATAACCACTATCTTATCTTCCGGTATATCGTAAACGGAGCTCAGAATCCCGATGGCGAGTTTATTCATAACGACAATCCTTGACGCTTCTCTTCCGATTTCCATGATAATATTCCGTTCGTTATATGAAGGTTCTTTTAGCACCGTATGGAAAATAGGGATGAGGGGAACATTCAACCTATGTATAAGGGGCAGGATGTAAATCCCGCTGTTGCCGCCGAAAATACCGAACTCATGCTGCAGGAAACAAACGTCGGGATTTCTCCGGTTAATGTATTTGACGGCTTTCAGGTAATCCTGCGGCCGGTCCCGGTTAATTTCCTGGGTCACGATCTGAGGATAGTCATAGCCTGTGGGCTGGTCATTCATAGCGATGACATAAGTCTCATTTTCTTCCATCGTCTTATCCCCCGCAGACTTTACTGCTTCCATAAAATCACGGGTGAATGTGGCGATCCCGCACTCCCGGGGGGGGTAGTTCCCAATACAGGCAATCTTCATAACATGTTTCTCCTTGAGGCTCGTACGTCCCTTCTACGGTAAGAGTTCTTTCAAAATCTCATCAACGTTAAGGGATGCGAATGATGATGCGGAATCGGACATACCGTAAGGTATGATCAGTTTGTTGCGATGGATCATCGAGCCGCAGGAATAGAGGACATTGGGTACGTAACCCTCCCGCTCTTCGTCATTCGCTATGAGAACCGGGTCGGCCAGCTGACCGATGACTTTTTCCGGGTGCTCCCGGTCCAGCAGGGTGATCCCAAGGGAATACTCCCTCATCGCCCCGACGCCGTGGGTGATGAGCAGCCAGCCTTTCTCCGTTTCAACGGGAGAGCCGCAGTTCCCGATCTGGACTAGTTCCCAGGGATAGTGCGGTTCTTCGATTTTTACCGCGTCATTCCACATAAGAAGATCATCGGAATACATCAGATAATTACAGAATCCGTCAATACGGGATACCATGACGTATTTATTTCTGATTTTCCTGGGGAAAAGAGCCATGCCCTTATTCTGAACCGCCTTACCATGGAGAGGCCTGATTGTGAAATGGTAAAAGTCTTTGGTTTCAAGCAGCTTGGGGAGAATCGTAAATCCGTTGTACGCGGTAAATGTGGCGTAATAAGTGACAGACCCGTCCTCGTCGGTGAACCTGACGAACCTCGCATCTTCAATTCCGTTGCTTTCCGAACGGGAGACAGGGAAAATCACCCGTTCGGAGATTGTCGTGTCTTTGGAAAATTGAATTTCATAATGGGCGTCCGCCAGCCAGATGAGCGAGTTGATAACATTCTTTTTCGAGACGGTAACATTTTTGCCTTTCGTAGCTTTATGGATGCTTCTTTGGAGTTCCCCATAGGTAAAGGTTTCATTCAAAGATTCCATAATCTGGTTAACAATCTCTTTGTGGATGTTCATTTCATCCAATTTCTCTAAGTATTGTTTTTTGTCGTACTCTCGTATTTTTACGATATCGGGCAGTTCCACAAGGTTGTTTGTGCCTTTGAAGGTCAGGTTGTTTTTACCATCAATAATACCGCTGCGGAATACAATGGATGAAATGTGCCCCTCCCCGGTGGCGCGGAAGCTGACTATGATCCTTTTCTGGCCCGCTCCGAGGTGATCCTGGTTGGGATCCTCAATGACGGACGGGTTGAAGAATGCCGCCGATTCGATGGAGTATTCATGGGTATAGAAAGCTCCCATCAGTAACTGCCTTTCAGAAGAAAGAGAATCCGGGTCAATTCCCAGATCATTGAGAAAATGCCTTATATTCGAGAAATGCTTCTGGAAATGGCTGGTGATGTTCCTGTGCCTGTTGGCATAATTTGCCAAGATTGTTTTAAGTCTGGCTTCCACATCCCTGTCATCCAGCTTCAGAATCTTCTGGATAAGAATATGATTCCTCTCCGGGGGTCCGGCGATAAAGAATCTGGCGATTACCCTTTTGGGATCCGGATAGAATCTGGTTTTAAACCGATTGACTTTAATACCCATATATCATCACCTCATTAAATCTTAAGCGCCATCCATCCAATTAATGTTTGCCTATTTTCATGCTATGAAATCAAAGAATGCCGTTTTCCTCTCTCTGACACAGTGCGCCGCATAGAGGTACATAGACGCCGACCAGGTCTGCCAGTCCTGCCCCCGGGGCGTTCCGTCCTGCGCCTTGATCCACTCGTTAAAGCCGTATTGAAGCTTCGAATCGGAAGCCTTCTTTATCACCCTTGTCAGCACGGCAAGCTTTTTCTCGGCAAGTTCATACTCGCCGGCGGCCACTATGGCGGCTATGTGGAATCCGCTGACAAAAGGCCAGATCCCTCCGTTATGATAATCACCCGGCAGATTGAACTCACCGTATCTGTCCAGCCAGTCGGGATCGCCGGGAGTCATGTATGGGAAAAAATTCGGGGCCAGCTCTATGGCCAGTTCCCTTCTGCGGACCAGAGCTTCGCACTCCTTCTCAATCCAGAAAACGATTTCCTTTGCCCTGTCCCTGGCGACAAGGCCGGACAGAATGGCGATGCTGTTCCCCAACAGATCAAAGCGCTCGCTGCTGTAAATCTTAAATACCCAGAAAGCGAGATAGGGCTTACTCCCCTCCCTGAGCCGTGAGTGAACATGGGTGTGCTTTTTCTCACTCGTAATGTCAAAAAGCTTAAAGGCTCTGAGCATTCTCTCGGATTTTTCTTTATTGCCGAAGAACCTCAAATAACTGTATGCCAGGGAGTTGACATAGAGCCCATATCCGTTGACCCATTGCTCGTCACGCCAGTCTGTTGTGGGGAGCTGGCCTATGAGCTCTTTATCCGTGGGGCTCTGATAGTCCATCCACCCCAGGGCCTTCTCTGCGGCAGCAGCGAGGAAGTCCGGTTCTCCCGTCGTCTGTCTGTATACCGCCAGGGCAAGGAGAAAGAGAGGAGTGGTGTCGCTGGCTCCCGTATTTTCTTTCTCATGGACCAGGGAAGGAATCTGGCCGTGGGGGGACTGATTGTCGGCCAGCCTTGCAAGAACCCTTTCCATTTGGGCCAATAGCATCCCATCGCCGCTGACGGCGATGCCCAGGAGGGAGATTAACAGATCTCTCGTATAGGGTTCCGGGTAACCCCATCCCGCGGTGCGGGGCAAGCCTTCGAATGGCCCCCTGGCATTGTGCCTGAGGATTTCCAAAGCCGCCGATTCAGCCTCTTCAATTATCCTTTCGTACGCCTTATCCATATCACACCAACTCCAGTTTTTCCTTTAGGATATCAAGGTATCTTTGTGCTACGACCAGATAGTCGTACTGCTCAACCACTCTTTTCCTGGCCTCTCTCCCCAGATTATCCCGCAGGGATTTGTTCGTCATCATTTCCTGCAAATAGCGGGATATATCATCCACATCGGCTCGGTAATCCACAATCCGGGGAGGATCGAAAACAATCTTGCACTCCTCTGAAAAACCCGATTCGCTTCCCAATATGGTTTCCTTCATGACAATTTCTCTGGCGACTCCGGCCAGCATGGCTGTTTTCCCATGCTCCATGGTATCCCGGGGGCCCATGGCATTAATGCTCAGAACGGCTTTGCCGCAGGCGCCGGCTTCGATCTGGGGCATTCCGAATCCCTCCAATCGGGACGGGGCTGCATAGAGATCACAGGCGGAAATAAGGTAGGGAATGAAATTCCGGGAAATTATGCTGGTATGAAAGCTTACCCTATCTCCGATGCCCAGTCGCTGCGCCAGCTCTCTGTCCCGGGAATTCTGTCTTTTCGTTCTGCCCTGAGGCCAGACCTTGCAGACATATCGCCAGGGGGGTACCTTGTTGCCCAGACCGGCAAGAGCCTCCATTATTTCCCTGCCTCCCTTGGAAGCGGCATCCCCCCCGATGGTCAGAATTATAAGCTCGTCATCCCCTATCCCCAAACTGCGTCTGATTTCCCGTACCTTCGGATCGCCCATGGCAACGGGATGGAAAATCTGGGTTTCGCATCCCACGGGGAGAACCACGATATTATCCTCCCTGACTCCATCCCTAACATACATCTCCTTAACCCAGCGGGAGGTAACAAGAATAAGGGGAAGCTCGTTCAACACATCCTGGTAATTGGCGATATAGCCGTCCGCCACGAGCCAGGGAATGGAAAGGAGGCCGAATTCTTTAGGATGGAGGATGATATCCGGCGTATAGCCCCAGTAACCGACACCGGTAACCACATTGGGCTTGAACCAGCGGAAATACCACTCCTTTTCCAGGGAGGACCGGTAGTGGGCGGCCTGGACGTCAATCCCCAGTTCACGGAGCCCTCTGAAAAGCATATCCCCCTGCGTTGACAGCCCGCCGGGCATGGGCGGATAATCGTACAGGACCAAAACTTTCATTCTATCCTTGCCTTGTTAAGCCAGCATTCAGCGCTCTTTTTATTTCTCACAGGCCAGAACGCCTCAATGCGGGGGGTTGTCTCCGCTTCGAAACTGTCCTGCGGAAATCCGTACAGCTCCGTGATAATTCCGTATTTCCCCATCCAGGTTTTCTCCGACAGATTGTGTTGAATCGGGGCATCGGGAATTGCCCCGGGCAATCCCTTTCCTTTCGAATCATCATAGGCGAACAGACGTAATTCCCGAGCGGACAGCCTGCCCGTCAGCCATTGATTGAGTACTTCCCGGCCGGTCTCTTCATGCCTGATATGCCTGGTGTATTCTCCCAGAGGACTGTGGGTATAAATTATGCCGTATTTCCTGTGTGGTAATAATTCCCGAAGGGTGCGGGCGATGACTTCCCCGGGAAGGGAATTCTGAGAAGGGCCGTCTTCAAGGTCGGCCATCAGACCCGATGCGCCGAGTCTTTTTAAGGCTTTTTTGAATTTCGGAGCTCTGTCAGGGTCAGAACCTCTGCAGAGACAGAGAATGAAACAGTCTTCGGAACTTCTATCCATTAAAGTACCCCCGACCCAGAGGATCTCATCATCCGGGTGGGCCACTATAACGGCCATTGGCTTGCTTTTTTTAAACATTCAGGCCTCATTTATAGATCCGTCATGCTCAATGTCAAGAAATACTAAATTTCAGAATACTATTTCTCAATTATAGTCATTTCAAAGGGAAAAGGAAACGTTATTCTCCAAAAAATAAAACTCTGCCCAAGGGATAACGTTTTTAGCATAGAGAGGAACGGCAAAAAATGACCAATGAATACCAAAGTAAAAAGCTTAACCTATGGGTTGTCGTAGCGGCAAGTAGATTCAAGGTATACATCTTTAAATCGCCTTCCCAGATGGTTTCCAGAGCGCTATCGGCAAAAAGGACTTTCACCTTCTTGTGGTGAAGAAACTGCTTCTCCTTGCTCTCTATCTTATAATCCTTGATGTTATCCAAAGGATTCCCGGTAATGTATTCCGGCCTCTTCGCCTCGTCCATGATGGTCCTCATGTTGCCTATGATTCCGTTGATGGACTTATTGGACAAAGGCTTCTTGTAACGACCTTCGAGCTTCATAAGGTCAGTCCTGAAACTCTGCTCCTGACGTACTGAAATCATGCTGAGCAACATGCTCCCGAAGGTGGGGGATAAGGTGCCGGTGAAGTTCGCTGCGCTTGCTGTGGGCATAGGCTCTGCTGTACTGATGCCCGCGATTCCTCATCTCCGTGAGGTAGGGGCAGTCATCGTAGTCCCACCAATCCCTGGTGTAATTTCTCACATTATCCTGACCAAATCTTTTCACGTCCAGTTAGTCCATTTCTCACACCCAAATAAACATCCCCGCCGTCACCAACAGGGATGCTTTTCTTAAAGAATCAGTTCTGTAGAAGCCATCCGGACATGCTCCGGAGAGACCGTGTGCTGCTCGTCCATGACAGCCGCCAGCATGGCCGTTTTCGCAATGAGATTGGCGCGGCGTAATATCCCGCCGGAACTCTGATGTATGGCAAAGGCCGTCTCTGCCGAGAATATATTCTGCTTCAGTCCAGCCAACTCAAGGTGGTGTTTCAGGTATTCCTCCATCACCTCTTTCTTAATAGCTTCCAGATGGTTTCGCCCCAAGACCCGGGAGGCTAAGGGCCGAGCCGCCGGTGTCATCAGATGATCCATGAGCCCCTCCTGACCGCAAAGAATTACCGGCATAACAGGCCTGGAGTCATATTCGAACTGAAGAAGCGTATGAAGTTGTGAGAAAACATTGCTCTTGAAGAGATGGGCCTCGTCAATAATAAGAATCGGGGTGACATTGCGGGAGGCGATTTCACTGATCTGGTCCCGAATCAGTTTTACCATAAAGGCTATCTGATAGGAGGAAAACTCCACTCCGAAAGCCAGAAGAAGATGACGGTATAGTTCCATCAGGCTGTACTGCCCGCCGATCAGGGAGATGATCTGATACTCGCTGGTTCTGAACTGATGGGCCATATATCGCAGAGAGGTCGATTTTCCCGATCCCACGTCGCCAGTAATCAGGGAAATGGCTTTCTGTTCTACAGCGAAGGTTACCCGCTGCTTCAGAGGGGCTAAAGCGGGAAGCGGGTAGAGATCCTTGACGGGAATGTCCTGCAGAAAGGGTTCTTTCTTTAATCCAAAAAAATGCCGGATACTTTCCAGCAGAACCCCCCTCTTGTTTTCTCAAAGAGAGATCCACTTTTGGGTGAGACCGATATCTGTTCCCGGTAGACACGGCTGTTGCTCTGCTGAGTCAACGTCGAGAGAAATCCCCGGGACTCATTATCCAGGAAGACTTCTATCCGATCATAGTTCTCATATCGGAGAGTCACCTGTAGACCGATCAGCCCCAGGGGGGCTTCAAAAAGATGGCCGTCCAGTTTGACCGTTCTGTCATTATTCACTTTTCTTACGGCTCTCTTTCGAAAATACCGGGGAAGATTATCCGGAGCTTTCCTGATGTAACCGGCACCCTTGATATACCGGTTGATCGGTTCCTGCCCTGTACCACCGTGCGTTCTGTTATGATACTGTTCCAGAAAGGTCATGAAACGTTCGTTCAGCACCTCCAGGGTAAGTTCCTCCGGAAGTTCCGGCAGAAACTGGGATCGGACCGTACGGAAGAACCGTTCAATCTTCCCTTTTCCCTGGGGACGATAGGGTTTGGCAAAGGAGAGTCCGATTTCCAGGGAGGAACATCCCAGTTGAAGCTGATGGGCTTTGAAGGAGGGGCCGTTGTCCACATAGATCTTTCGGGGAAGACCCCGTTTCCGCATCCCCGTCCAGAGACAATCCAGGTAGTTCTCCAGATTCTCCGCCAGATAGAACTGGCCATGGGGGATGAGCCGTGAATGATCATCTATGATGGCAAAGAGATAGCTTTTTCTGAGGCTGCCCTCATGAAAAACACGGGGACCATGCATACAGTCCGACTGCCACAGATCATTGGGCATCTGGACCTCGAACTTTCTCATATCCTCCTTCTTCCGGTTCGCTTTCATTTTGTATTTCTTGAGCAGTCGATAAACTGTCGCCAGGGAAACATCCGCCTCAGGAGGAAAAGCTCCCTTTATCCTGGCCATCTCTACCAGTCGGGGGACGGATACTTTGGGATATTCCTGTCTGAGGCGGAAAAGCGTATCGATCGCTTCATTATCCAGGCTTCGGGCACGGCCTCGGTCTCCCCGGTCCTCCGGATAGAGGGCATCGATTTTCCGTCCTGCCTCTTCATAACGGCGCAACCAGCCAAGTATTGTGGCCTTACTGATGTAGGTTCTATCCGAAAAGGGGATTTCCCATTCCCGGCTGACCAATTCCCGCAAGATCCGGGTTTTCTCTCCCCAATTTTCCTGCACTCGGCATTCCACCAGGGGGAAAATCACCCCGAAACGGAAGACGGCTATTTTCTCTTTCTTTTCCTGATCCATTAACGGCTCCTTACAAAATTCTCACTTAAAGCTAAATCCGTAAGGGCCGGGTTGTCACCGCAAAAGGCAGGTAGGGACTTTGGGGAAGGTAGGTTATATCATGATAATTCAGACGAAATGTCACTTGTTTTTGATTCATGAGCGCCGAAGAAATCTTTGGCCAGTTCTGAGTCCGCTTCCTCTGGAACCAATAGGCCTTCATCCAGTATTGCTGGCATTGTCGGGATAGGGAGAGGTTATAGTTTTCTCCCCGGAGTTTTTGTTCCAGGCAGGAACGTATGGTTTCCCAGGGATAGTGGAATCCGGGAGAAAACCCTACCGGTCTGATCGTATGAACGGCCCCGCAATCGGGGCAGCGGTAGCGTTTTATCCAGAGGGCCAAAGGGAATCCATAGAAATATCGTGGGACAAATCCGTGACCCCAGAGGCGTGTCCCCTGGCAGGAGGGACATTGTCCCGGCTTCTTCCAGGGAAATTCTTTACCAAAGGCTTGAAGTTTTTCTAAATTTATCCGAATAATAAGTAACAGATTTGTCTCCCTTCGCGGGGGGATTTTCAGTAAGGGAGCAAGTGAACATTTGGTCGTGGGCACTGCTCCTTTTTTTATGTTCGGATAAAATGAGAAAGGTCTGTTATCTGTTGTAAGAAAATGTTTAACTCAGAGAGAGAAATCCATGGATAGTCGGTTTAGGATAATGTGAGAAATTACAGATCTGGTGGACAATGCAGAGCTGGATTTTCGTTTTGGGAAATACGGTTGATATGGCATCGGGAAACCCTGTCAGTCCATCCACACAGGCAATGAAGATATCCTGAACCCCCCGATTCTGAAGTTCCGTGAGAACATTCATCCAGAACTTAGCCCCTTCACTCTCGGCTATCCAGAGGCCCAAGAGCTCTTTCATCCCCTCCTGATTGATGCCCAGGGCCAGAAAGACGCTCTTGTTGATGACGCGCTTATTCTCACGGACTTTGACAACAATACAATCCATGTAGACGATGGGATAAAGAGCATCCAGAGGACGATTCTGCCAGGCGATGACCTCTTCCATTACCCCATCGGTAATCTTAGAAATCAGGGTATGAGAAACATCGACATCGTACATTTCCTTGAAGGTAGCGGCAATATCCCTGGTCGTCATTCCCTTTGCATAGAGGGTAAGGATTTTGCTATCAAGATCTTCGCTGCGTCGTTGATTCTTCTTTACTAATTGGGGATTGAAGGAAGACTCCCTATCCCTGGGAATCTCCAGTTCTATTTCAGCATTATCTGTCTTTAAGGTTTTCTGGGTATACCCGTTCCGAGAATTCCCAGAAGGTCGCTGACCGTTTTTCTTCTCTCCGAGATGTTCTTCCATCTCTATCTCAAGAATACGTTCCATAGCAACTTTGGCCAACATCTTAGTCATCTCTGAAACATCCTGTGGTGTTTTCAGATTGCTGGCGAGTTTGTCGGCTAGTTCATTAAATTCATCAGTGTCGTACAAAATAAAAGCTCCTCTCTTTTTATACAAATTTTTGGAGCTTTACACAATTTTATTTACAGGGTCAACAAGTATTTAGCCCTTAAATATATTTTTCTGATGCCAAAATAAAAACTCTTCCTTTGGATGATTTTTTATATCTAATGGAGTTTGTATCTTTTGTTTCTTATACTTGAATATAAAATCATTAGAACTGACTCCGATCGCAGATATTTTTGTCGATAAATTAATTTCCAGATGGGAATTAACAGTAAATAACCCAAGATCAAAAGCTTTATGATGTAAAGGACACAATAAAATCCCATTATTAATCGAATCAGGTCCATTGTTAGCGTGCCATTTTATATGAGCGGCTTCATTAATTACAAAACTGCCATCTATCGCCATATTAAATTGACATACAGCACATTGATGATTATATGCATTACTAACATTCTGGCGAAAACTTGGATCCCTTTTTTTATAATTCGGGTCTCTATAATGGAGCGAATATAAGCCCGTTTTATCTAATATATCTAAATGTAATGACTCTGGGAAAAACGAATATAACAAATCATTAATCTCCTCAGCTAATATTGCTTTCTTGGTAATGTGTTTCATTATATTATGGGACCATGATGCAGTACCAAATTCTCTTAGATCTTTAAGAATTGCATCTCCAGCCGAAGTAACTTTTATCTGATTTTCTTTACCAAAAATTAAAATGCCATCATTTCTCAAACGCCAAAATGGATAATGGACATTGGGGGATATTCCAAAAGACTTATAGATATTATTAACGTCATCTTCAATATCTAGAAATGAAAAAGAAAAAACAGTTTTATTTATGGTCTTACCAAGTAGATAGAGTAGAAGTAAAGGTTTATGTAAAGCTACTGTATCTCCATTTTTCCAAGTTTTAATGTCTATCAGCATTATAAATCCTTTTGTGTTTCTCATATAATAACCTGAAACTAGCAAGATTGATATATACCAGTAAATATCAATCAAGAACTATACACTCTCTATATGTACAACTTTTCGAAATTTCACTTATTAAAAGACAAAGCCCTTTCAGCGTTCCAGATCTTTCTGTTAGATATTTCTTATTCTCAAGATGTGTACAACGTATAGCAAAACCGATGCCACACACATCCAGGAACAGTATTTACAAGTCTTTCAGTAACCGCTCTGAATATAATTCTTCTAATTCATCAACTATCATTTATCAAATTATCTGCTTTGAATATATAATAATTATAGGATTAGTCTGTTTCATATTCTGCAACGGACATCAGGATTAAAAATCATGGAAGATTGATCCTGTAGTATTTGCAAATCCGATTCCTTGGAGAATAGGAGAATCCTGACTCCTCTAATATCCCAATTTCCTTTAACCAAGGGAGAAGAGAGTTATAGTTTTTATTCCACTCTTTTTGTTTGCTTGATGGAAGAGGATAATAGCCTTTCTTTCGATTGACCGCATAATAAGGATATTTACTGTCTTCCTCATAGAATCGTGCCTTATTCGTGTAGATCGAGTCATGATAAGCTTTCCAACTGAGTAGGCCAAAGAAATATTTACGAATGCCTTTAGTGCGTTGTTTTACAAAACGTTTCTGCGATTGGATGATAGCCTCAAGGTGTTCTGGGAGTTCTATGATCTTGGATATCGATCTACTCGAAGAAGTTATACTCGGACCATTTCTATAAAAAGATTGTATTCGTCTCTCAAGGATAGAATAATCTGTTAAGTCATTGGTGTATTCGAGGGAATTGAGGATATGGTTATGAATACGATCAAGTGAATCTTCAAATGAAAGAAAGGTCCTGTACTTGGGAACAAGCTGACATAGTATGTCGTTGGTATGACCGTTTTTAAAAGGAAGAAGTTCACTTTCTAATCTTAGAATATTTTCCCAATTTCTCCCTTTCTCTGCATTCTCCATGGAGTGATCCTGAGATAGTGGAAATAAAGAAGTTTTCTCCTTTGGTGTATTATGATTGAGACTGACTAAGATCTGTTGATAGGTAGAACCCAAGAGATCTTCTGGAGAGTAAAGAGGGATTTCTTCCCACTTTATAAGCCCCTCTTTGACAGGCATGAGGGTTCTGGGATTGATTATAGATTGACGGGTGGGAATACGGAGTCCTGTCGTAGGTGAAGGTTTCATCTCTATTTTTTGATAGTTGAGCTGATATTCCGTGAGTGTCTTGAGATTGAAGTAGTTCATAGGAGAATTAAGGAAATAGTAGATATGGATGCCTCTGGGGCTACGACAGACAAGTGATGGTTGCTGATCAAAGTGGCTAATGATTGAATAATAGGCAATTGAGAGCTTCTTTGAAGGATAATAGCTAGACCAGCATTCTTCTTCAGAATCATGGAAATCGAGATCAAGGCCAATTGCTGGAGTAATATAAGAAGATTTCCAGCTGAGAGAGGTTCCTTTTTCGAATGCTGATTGAAGATGCTGTATGTATAGCCTGGCATGCTTTGTAAGCCATTCATTGGAATTGGAACTTTTGAAGAGATAGTCTCTGAGATATGGATTGAATAAAGTGCAGAGCCAGGCGGCATCGCAATACTTGGTAGATTTAAGAGCTTCCAGGCTGAAGGGCTCTGTCTGTGTAGCAGAGCTAGCAGATGGAGGAGATGAAATTGATGGATCTGGTGATTTGATGCTGGTTGAACAGCCAGGTATGGATACTGCCCTACCCTGCTTTGGTAAAGAAGATTTATTTACCTTTTTCACGACTTTCCCTCTTCGAGGCTGTTGCCTAGAATGGGGTTTCGTATTTGGTCTATAAGGAAAATCAGGCTCTGCGACGGTATGGTGACTTAATTGGATATCTAGATCATAAGGTCCTAATCCGCTAGCCTGACTATTCGTCAGGCGATCGAGTAGTTCCTCTAATTTATCAGTTTCAAAAGTATAGTTGACTGGTTTCGGGTTTATCCCATACGGGTCAACTTGTTCTTCTCTACTTTCAAAGATCTGGGCTTCTTCCTGGCGAATCCGATTGTTTCTACTGGTTCTAACTATTTCTTCTAAAATGTTCATACCAGTAAATACTTCTCTAAAAACAATCCCCCTTTTGCAGGAGTAAGTAACAAAATACAATTACAGGGATTTTACAATTTCAGGAAAGGAATAACTCTGTTAAATATGTTTCACCCTTTTTATGAGACCACGCAAAAGAGTAGATACCCATGATTTCGTAGACGGATTTTCAGAATGATGAATTATATATTTTCCTCCAGCTGTAACTCATCCATAAGATTGACATATGTACTTTCAGGAAGTAATTTCTTGATTGTATTCAGACGAATAGAAAAGACAGATTCCCAATTCGAGATAGTATCAATTTCATCTCGCCATAAACAAAGGTTATTAAGAAGTTGTTTTTCATCAAAGACAATTTTCTGTTGTGGTTTATGGGATGACTTTTTACGAGGGTTCACGTGGTTTCGACTCTTGGCAAGCTTGTTATAAATCGAATTGACAGAGAGAGTTCCTTCAAGGATCTTGGCTTTTTGAGACTCCGTGCATTCCTTCTTCACCTTAAGGATTCTTACTGCTTTCGTAGTCGAGATACCGCATATCCGTGCAAGCCTTTCCTGTTTCCGTCCTGGCCCTGGAAGATTGTCCGTATCAAGAGTGAGAATAAATGAGAAGAGATCGGAATCTTGAAGGTTACGTCTGTGAAACTGGAGAGTTAAAGCGTAATCGATGGCATCCTGTTTCTCTTTGAATGATTTGTAAGAGACGGGGATAGTTTTTAGACCAGTGGCCTTTGCCGCAGCGAGGCGGGTATGTCCGTCAATAAGGATATCCTTCTCTTTCCAAATGACTAAGGGAAATTCTTCGTTGAATCCCTCCTTTCGAATAGAAGCCTCAATGGTTTCCTGGACGCTCTTGTTGATAGGGAAGAGGGATTTGAATGTGGGATCAAGCTTGATCTCCTGCACTCTTCGCTGAAGTTGTGTCTCCGCACCTTTCTTTTTTCTCTTAGGGATAAACATGATTGACTCCTTAGAAGGGGTATCGGGATTTGAGGTACTTGAGTTCCCGAGATTGATGATTCTCACTGAAGGCTCTGAAGAGATCTTCATATGTTACATCAATAAGCAGTCTGGGATCATGTAACGTAGCCCTGATTGAATCGTATACAGTATCTCCTTGGGGTAACCCCTTTGACGGATTCTTCAGAATGGCCCTGTTTCGCTCCGATCTGATATGGACGGTAATAACCTCATCGATCTCCGAATGATGCTTCCTGACCTCCCTGGCAAACAGGAGAAGGCGAGTCGCCTGATAGATCGGTTCATAGAAAAGATCATCAAGGGATTCAAGTCGCGTTATGTTGATGGGACAGTCCGGATCTTCCAGGAAAGGTTTATAGGTAATCAGCCTATCGGTTCTGTCATTCCGATAGCGGATATTCGACCGGGCGTAGGCCTCGACGTACTTGAACTCGCCCAAGATCATCCTAGTCTTGTTATCCTTGGTCTTCATCATGCAGGCCCAATCCACACTGGTATTACCCAATCCTCTATGACGAGTATCCCCCAGCTTGGGTTCCTCGTTCAGGTAGTTCCTGGGTCCGATCCACTCAAAAGCTAAGAACTGACCGGGAGACTCAATAGGAAGCATTCTCTCCATATCGGGGAAAATCGGTCGTAATAAGTCTCCTAGAAGATCGGACTCATAAAAGAACGGAAATAGAGTGTTCACGCACATAACCTGGCTTGAGCAGAGGTGATTAGTCGGCCCCTCCATCTGTGCTGCCATATGCCAGGATATCCTGTTTTCCTCGAAGTAGCGGATGGCATTCTGACGTATGCTCTCCTGGATATTCTCATCGGAATAGGTGACGGGGAGAGCCCAAGGATAGAGCCTTCCCCGGTATAAACCTGCTGATCTGGCCTGTCGGGAAAGATATTTTGTGCTCAACTTCCATTCGGCCTGTCTGTTTTTCTCTGAAGCAAGGAATCTCATAGATCAGTCCTCGTCCGGAAGCATCAGTGTAATAACAGGTTCGGGTGTGTCTCCGGGTCCGATGACTGCTTTAAGATTTACCTCTTCTGCTTCCCTTTCAGGATTCATGAGGTAAAGGCAGCTGTAATAAATGGTATCACCCTCAGCCTTTCTTGCATGGAAAGTGAAGAGGAAGAGAGTATCCCATAATCGACCATCCAGAGACTGACCACACTCTTCAAGTTTGGATGACGGTTTGATGTATCCATTATACAAGGTATCTGTGATGGCAACGGGATACTTGATACCCGCATCCCTTGCCATGGACGTGACATCGATAAGGATACCGTCAGAGATTGCATCTTTACTGGTATAGGAATAGATAATGCTATCAGACATGGAAAGGGACCTCCTGGTTTGAAGGAGTGGCCTTAGTCTTTGGTCTGAACTCGATATGCTCAGCGACTATAACGATCTTCGAGCGACTATGACCGTCCTGTTCCCAACGGTTCTGTTTAAGACGACCTACAACTCGGATTCCTCGACCCTTCTCGAGATACTTCTCACAGATTTCGGCCTGTTTCCCCCAGGATTCAATATCGAAGTATGAGACTTCATCATTGTAATCATCGGTGTTTTCCTGTTTGTACTGACGATTGCTGGCAACGGTGAAATGGCAAAGGGCTGTTCCCTTTGTTGTGTACTGTGTTTCCGGGTCTCTCGTAAGATTTCCTTCGAGAATGATGCTGTTAAGACTGTTCATATAATATCTCCTTTTATTTATGCAATCAGTAGTTTGATGACCGTGCATACGACGGATTTTGGTGTCAATCTTCCTCTTTAAAGTAAAGTTCCTGTTCCCCTAAGATAATCTGAGAACCGGGGATGATTTCGCCTTGTTTGGTCAGAAGGTCCTTGAGATAGGATTTGGATATCTCCTTCTTGATGATGACAGCATCCGGGTGATTGGCTTCACAGAAACTGAGAGCTAAGTCTGAATCAGAAATATCGATCCGATCCGGTTTCTTCTTAAGCTGGATGGCAACTCCGGGAAGATGAATCGTCTTCGAACGGGAGAGTTTGGATACTTCTGCTTCAATGAAGGGTTTGATAAGAGCTTTCAGATAAGAGGAAGATTCGGTTTCCTTCTTGATGGCCTTCTGGAACCAGGAATCGATGCGTTTCTTATATTCCTGGGCGAGTTCTGAATAATGGGTAATACGGGATTCTGCATCCAGGATTTTCTTGGCAGCCCAGACGGCTTTATCTTCTGAATCAATGGAGAATGACTCATTTTCGCTATCCGGATTCGGGGTGATAATATCTTCCAGATTGGGGATAGGTTCTAATTCTAATTGTTTCGTTTCAGATGATGACATACTGATTCCTCCTTGTATTGATTAAGTAGGAGAAAGAACGCCTCTTATGAAATATGAATAGCAGGAAATAACCGGACTTTTATACGTTGTGAGTAGCAGTGAGTATTATATGTGTACTACCCCTATGTTGACTTCTTTTCATATATAGGGAGTTCTTAACCATTTATTCGATATACAATCAGGGCATAACGGTTTATTCTTTGTACTATGAAAACCAATGGATTATTTGCCGAAGGGAAGGGTCTTTTCGAAAAAGAGAGCAACGAAGAAAAAGTACAACAATTTTTCAAAGAGAGACTCAAAGAACCCAAGCTTCTTCCCTCATCTGAGGAAATTGCAAAGAGACTAATTAAAATAGGAGATAGCAGAAGAAGGAGAATGGATTTCCTGGAAGAGCAAATAGCAATTCATAGGAATTATATAAATGCGTGGTCGGTGCATATAAAAGAAGTGGAAGAAAAGTATAAAGAGAATCCTCTTCATCCCTACTTCAATGATGCAGATCCCAAAGAAGCTCTAGAGAGAATGCATGATCATCTCCGGGATGTAGAGAATATCTTGAAAACCCTGACAGATAATTATGAAGGATTCTTTCCCTTTCCCAAACCTAATAAAATATTATCAGGAAGTAGTAATCCTGAAGTGATTGAAGAATTAATTGCGACTTGGGATAATCCGGATGAACCGAAAATACAATCGGAAGAAACCCTGGATAAATATATAGAGCGAAGATTCTGTTTTGATACAAGTAAGGTAAGCAAAACTGGTGATTACATCATCTGGCTTGGATCATTAGAAGAATTGATAATTTGGATGGCACTACTGAAAGAAAATAACATAATTCTAATAGGAAGTGGTAAAATCATTGGAAGTAAAAAACGCATTGGCCTCCCCTCCTTTGTAGAAAACCATTTTCTTCTTTTCGAGGATAGTCTGAAATATATAAATATTGATAGCTATTATTCTACCGGGACCAAAATATTAGATAATAAGAAGAAAGAAATTCCAAAAGAAAAAATCAGTGTTGGCGATAAAAGTTTGGATATTATTGGTCTCAATATAAAGCCATATTATATGAAGTTCTACACTCCAATTTTCAACAGTCTAAAAAGGATCATGAGAGCCAAACTAAACTGAACTAAACCGGCAAAATGGCCAAAATAGATAAGTCGATTTATCTTCTTAAATATAATTAAAGGAGGATAAAGTGAGCTTTATCAATGACAGAAAAGCATTGTCGAAAGAAATCGTCGGTCAAGGAAAAGAGTTGGATCTCAGTGAAGCAGCTATCAAGGAGAATCCAAAGAAAGTATTGGAGACTCTGATGCCTATTCTGGTTTCTCTTTTTCAGAGTCAGATGGCAACTGCATGGTTTTCAATAATGAGAATCATAGAGCAAATTGTGGGAAGCCCGGAACTTCTCTTTCTCTCGGGATATGTCTCTGAAAAGGATTTCTTGACAAGAGGAATAGAGGAACTCGGTGGCTCTCAAGAGGATATTAAAGAGGCGAATGAGCGCTATTGCCTTTATAAGAATAACCAATGTGCCTTTCATACTCACGGGCTATGTCCTAACGATCCAGAGAGTGTAATCTATAAACCAGGAATGTATGAGAAGCTAGGCCTCTTTGATATTGCCACGAAGGTGAAAAGAAGAGAACTGGGTCGGGATTATAGCGAGTTTGATGTCTTCAACCACTTAATTAATGATGATCTGAGAGCGTTCCAGGATTACATTAACCCTGCGTTCAGAGATCAAGTCCGGATGAGGAACCAGATAAAGAGACTATCCAGCAATATAAGGGAAAAGGCTAAGGGGGCAGAACAGGTACACCTTATCAGTCTTCCATCCCATGATCCGGTATTGATCAGTAAAGTCCGAAATATCATTAACGAAGTTCAAAAGGAGGCTATCCATGGATGAGACACAAGTCGCGCTTATGAAAAGACAGTATATTTACGATATACTGGATGGCTGTAAAAAGACAACCCAGGTCCTTCTGGACGATCACTTGAACCGGATACGTACAGTATTTGATCCAAAGAGTCTAATCTTAATCGTTTTGACTGTATACCTCCTGAAGGAGAACTGGCCATTACTTATGTCAACTGCTGGATTTGATGACTTCTTTGATTTCCTGGAAGTAAAAATCGGAATCGGTTACCACCGAGCGAAGAAATTCCTCCGGTTTGGACAAATCCTTGAAAGGCGAAGATATCTTTTTGAAAAAATCGATATTGAAAAGATAAAAAGTCTTTATATGCTCGATTACCTGGAAATAGCTCTTGGGAATCACCCGGAAAAATATGTGATTGATGCCCTCCAGACTATGGGGGTTAAAGAATTCAAAATGTTCGCACACCGTCGACCTCTTAGTGCGGATAAGTCTCTAGTAAAGCATATAACGCCAAAGAGGAAACATGTAACCGTCGAAAATTATGTGGATTGTTCTCGATATAAAGATATCATGACCGGTTCCTTTCATCTTGATAACGAGATATTAACAGTAGGAACGAGTCGAACGTCTGAGTGGGAAGCAATAATAAGAAAGCTTCAGGAAGAAGGGATTCAGTACAGAGTTTACGAAGGTGGAACAAAATACGCTTCGATTATGGTGGATGATACCAATCTCACATTATCTGAGCCAACTCTTTCTCTCTAGTCTGAAACAAGGGGAAAGGATTAGACTTAACCCTAGTCCTTTCCCTTTGATTAATCCTCAACAGATTCTATAATGCCTCTATGATTCAAGTAACAAATACAGAAAACCTTACAGGTGTTACGATATCCGGAGACTGGTATGATCTAGAGAGTCTTGTTCAAGCACTCCATGAAGTTAGTATCAGTGATATGGAAGAAGTGGATAGATTTTGTGAGCCCTATCTAAATATATCTCTCCGGGTATTAGGCATGTGTTATGATATCCGGCATGCGTCTCAAGGAGATCATGAAATCACGACTAAAGATAATGGGATAGCAGATTTCCATCAGAAGAAGGTGGGACGAATTATTCCGAGAGAGAACGTGTACTACTCATGCAATGTTTTGTATCCCGAGATGATTGCCATGACAATTGCCCTTAATGAGCTGATTCAATTAAGGATGAGTAAGCTTGTGAAGGAGAAGTATAAGTTCGATGCCCATCTTGATAAGTCGGTTATCTGGGATAAATCGACTGCCATAATTAGAACGTTCCAGGCAGCGTTTCAAGATACTGTAGCTGAAGTTCTGAGTCCTTCATCCTTTACCAGGTGGAAGAATCTTGTCATAGATAAGTATATTGATATTCATGAGATTACGGCTCCGTTCTTAGACTCCTGGAATCTCAAGTATCTTGGGATGACTCGGGAGGAAAGGGAGAAGAAGTTACTGACAGTGACGAAACGGCTGGTCGAGTACAAGAGAGATAAAGAGGATCAAGGCTTTAGAAGTGCCATCGATGAAATGATGCTCTCCAGTGGATGTGAGGAATCAGATATCGGATTCGATGGCTTAGAGTATCCAGAAGAAATTGAATGGTGATTCTTTAGAAGATAGGAACATCCTCCTGACGTTTGGAATTAGATGATAAGGAAGGTTTGGACAAAGGGGGTGTGGTGCGTTCCTTCTGTTTTGAGTGGTTCTCCATTCTCTTAAGCGGCTGAATGATTGACTTCGTCTTTATGACTTTCTCTATGTGATCTTCCATCTTTTGAAGGTTTTCTTCGGTTGAATCGTTAGTAATCTGATTCTGTATCCAGGATAGATGATTCTCTGTGAAGTATTGGCTATTGGTGTTGAGTTTAGCAATGAGAAGATCTGCTCTCGTTGGTGCGGGATTAGGAGTAGAAGCTTTTTCATTTGTCCGTGATGAAGAAGTGTCTTCTGTTATGGATGTATCTTCCCTGGTAATCTGTGATTGAGTTTGCATATCAGAAGGAAGGACTGTCATTTCTTCCGGGAGCTCGTCTGAGGTATAGGGAATGCCCCCTAACTCGTCTGGGAAAGCCAGACGGAAGGCCTGGCTTATGCATACCTTGCGGAGTTGAAAGCGGGGCATACGTTTCCAGAATTGGGTAAGGGAGCCATCCTTCTTCTTTTGGACTGCTTCCTTCCAGAAAACTTCATGGCGGAAGGGGTGCGTCCAGTCCTTTCTGAAGATCTCTGTGACAGCTTTGAAGGTGTCTTCCGTATCTCCTTCTGTCCAAGAGTGCCAGCCGTCAAGCATACCTGTGCGCTCGGCTCGTTTAAGATAGACTTCATAACCGGTGATGATAGAGAGCTTACGATAAGGGGGTTCTCCATAAGGGACTGCATAGATCTCTCTTTTGAAGGGATTGAGCTGGTAGGCTTCTGCAATCTCTATGAACTGGGATTTCTCCAGATCATTGAGTTCATTGGTAAGGCCGAAGGTATCCAGATATTTGATGATCTGGGTTCTGTTGACCTCCGGGAAGGATGTTTCCTGGGTGGTCTGGATGGATTGTGTATTCATATGACTTCTTCCTCATATCTTTGAGATAATGAGTAAGTAGTCTGAAGGATAATAAGGATGAAGATGAATAGAGGCTGGACAGGTATGTCTTAGCTGCAGAGTGGAGAGTGATGAAAGAGTTGAAGGGCGAACGTTATAGTCGGCCTATCTAGCTCTAGTGAGCTGAGTCTGGAAAGCAGATTAACAGAGGGATATGGGAATATTTCCCATGTGTAATCCTCTTCTTAATTGATTTATAGCCTGACTGACGGTAAGTCTGTCCTGCGTTGATCTGCGTACAGGGATAGTATGATGGTGTGAGCCTTCGGGTGTGAAGGGCGTTTACTATCTGACTGATAGAAATGGGGTGGGATGAGTTATCCTTGAAAGTGGATCACTCCTCTATTGGTAATCATGAAGACCTGACCATCCGAAGGAGAGGCCTGTGGATGGTTATAGTGGAGTTAATGACTAAATCGATACCACCTTCCTAAGGGAGTCCCCTGTAGTTCGAAGTAAGGATTTTAATGATTGAAGTGATGGATTGGATTTTATGAAGGATCTCATTTGGATGAAGGGTCTCTGGTCAATACATATAGAGTCTATGACTATAAGATTATCATAGGCATAGAATCAACCTCCGCTACTGAATAGTACCTTTTACGAGTAAAGTGTCTTACATGAAGTAGTGAGAGTAGCAGAGAGTATAGAATCTGTAACAGAGAGTAAACAATGAGTAGGAGGGGTCTCTACTTTACTGGTCTCTACTTTAACGATTTATGAGTATATGTAACAGAGAGTACGGTGAGAGTAAACAATGAGTAGACCTCTCTACTTAATTTCATTCTTGAAGACCTTCTACAGTGAGAGTACAAATGAGTACAAGGATCGTTTCGTCGGGTTAATTAGTAAGGAAACATACGTTAGGTTGAGGGAAATAGCTAGATTTTGATCCAGTGAGTACCAGAGAGTAATATATGTGTACAGGCCCTATGTTGACACCTTTCGCTGGTATTGTAGCTCAGAAATGCCCCTTATGCGGGGCTGATCTTCTGTTATTCGGTAATACGTCTGGGAATAGATCCCGTGTAAGTATTACTGTTTATCGTTAGTTCCTCAACGAGGAAGAAGTAGAGTGTTTTTCCCGTATTCAGGGTATGGGATACAAACTCCCCCTTTAGGGAGACATTCTTGGGAGCTGTATAGTATTGATTGTTGAGGTCCATACAATACTTCTTTCCCTCTGGGGTATTGGGTTGAAAGGCAAAGTAGAAGGAATAACTGTACATATTATAGGACTGTAAAATGCTGAATGTCATGGGATCTCTGAACCAGGCATTACATTTGTAAAAACCTGTAGACTGAGCCTTGGTTCCGAACTCATAGTAGACGAAGTTGTCTATCTGGACTGTCTTGCCATCGTATTTGGCAACATCAAAGATAAACTCATTCAGGATATCATCCTGATTCTTGTTGGTGCCGTCGATGATGATATCCTGAGCGGCTATGGCAAGATTCTGTACCACTAGAATGGTGGTAGCCAGTAAGGTTAATTTGAAGGTCCTTTTCATAATATAATTCTCCTATTCCTTGATTGATATTCATTAAGTAGTAACTGAGGCATTACGGGTGAAGCATTAGTTAATTCTGTATAGTTCTGAATACCAGTCGCCCCATTCTTGAAGTCCTGGATTATTAATCTTACGTGCTTCTTCAATAAGATCCTTGGATGTGAAACTTGAGAAAACTGAATCATCTACAAGTAGTTCCCGATAACGGTTCATAGTATCTGTAAGGTGGGGATTATCATGGTGATAGACAACAGAGAAATGGACCGTTGTGTAATCGCCCTTATCTTGAAGGGCCTGTCCCATAAGCTGATTTCTCCAGAGTTGATTCTCCCCTCCGAGGAAGGGACACTCATTTCTTGATGAAAAAGCTTCCTCATTAAAGAGGGTGGCGTTTGTAAGAGACCAGTATTTATAGTCACATTTATACTGGTAGTAACATTTATCAGGATCTTTTGGGAGAGCCGATGATCGGCACCATTCCTTATGAGTGTTTCCTGAAGAACGATATCCTCCACAGGTAGAAAACTCTTTCTCCGTGAGTTTATGTTCTATGAGCCAGAGGCACAGATCATCATTCTGATTATAATAGGCTATAGCAATATCTGAATCGGTGCCGGCAGCAGGTGTATGATCATTAAGAGGATTGGTCTCATCCCAGAACTCGAACTGGAATCCCTTTTCTAAATGATCTGTAGCAAGGCGTTTGAAATCCTTCTTTATAATGGGAAATATGGCATTGGCAATCTCTTCATGTTCAAGGAGTGGGGTAAAAAGATTGATACATGCGGCCTGACTGCTTGCTAAATGAACGCCTAGTAGCTTATGGGGTTTAAAGGAGTGTTCCTGGAACACCTTTTCTACAATCTGTCTGTAGAGAGGGTAATAGTCATTCTGCAGTCCTTCGGGAAGGATAGCATCATAAGCCTTTCCATGATAGCTACCAGGCTCTTTCGTAATATACTTGTGTTTCCATTCTATCAGATGTACATAGAAACTTTCCTGATAGGGAGATAATCCTGACGGAAGTTTATAACTTTCCTGAGTCATAAAGTAAACCTCTCTTCATACTTGCCTAATTGCTTCATATTTGAAGCAATTAAATATTATAGCAATCTGCTTCATATTTCAAGCATGGAGATCGGAAAGGCAATAAAAGCGATGAGAATTGAGAAAGGTATATCTCAGAACAAGTTGTCTATACTGACCGGATTTAATCGGGGGTATCTCTATAAACTGGAAAATGATCTTATCAGTCCCACTTTAGAAACACTTGAGAAGCTTGCCCAGGTCTTTGAGGTTCCTGTCTCAGAGTTGATCATAAAAACAGAACAATTGAAATGAATATTCACAATACAAGAGCCAGTAAATCTTTCTGTGTAAGGTTCTATTCCTGAATTATATCTCGCCGGTTTCCAGAAAAGAGTAATACTCTCTATCCTTGGTAATTATGATATGATCCAAGACAGGAATACTAAGAAGCTTCCCGGCTTCAACCAATTGGCCTGTAATCTCCCTATCTTCCCGGCTTGGTTCCGGATTACCGGAGGGATGATTATGACAAAGAATAAGGGCCGCAGCTCTATCCTGGATTGCCCCGACAAAAATCTCACGCGGGTGAATCAATGTGCGGTTCAGGATACCTATCGTGATAAGGCGAACATTCGTGACTTGATGCCCTCCATCTAGGCTGACAGCGATAAAAGCTTCCTGTTCATACTCTTGATAGCGTTTGAGAAGTGGTAATAGATCAGCTGGACACGTAACCTTGACCAGCTCTTTTCTACTTCTTTCAGCTAAATATTGATATTTCATCCCCTCTCCTCCTCTTCTTGAGTAAGTATTGAGAAGGAATCAATGATCTCCAAAGAATCACGGCATAGTTTTATTATAAGCATACTAATGAAGTCCATTGTTTCATCAAGTAATGAACTCAGTTCAATACAGGATAGGAGATCAGCTAAAGAAAGAATTGTTTTAATCTTCAGAATGAGTGCATCATATTTCTCCATAAATACCTTATCTACCATAATTACTCCTCGAGAGAATAAGTAGTATAAGATAATAAACAGAGCAGTTGATTCAGGAGAGAATATCTGAGTGGAAACCTTTATCCATACTCAGATACTATTTCCTTCTACAAAGATTCTCTATGGGATTTTTGGGAATGTCGTCTCACAATATGATTTAGAAATTACCATTCAGATAAGAATCTCCAAATATTTCATAAGAACAGAACTAATTCTAAGATCTTTTCCATAGGAGACTAATTTATTCAAATTTCGCTCTTTACAATAGACATATTCCTGCAGAGCTTCCTTCATGATATCAAACCCGATTCTATTTCTAAATCTTACAATATCACATATGGTCTTCTCCCGATCATATATTTGGATATTAATTCCAGGTTCGACTTCAACGGAGACAATACCTAATGAATAGAATACTCCTGAAAATGAGCTTAGTTGGATAGGTGGAAATTCGGGTAACTTTATTTTCCGTCCCCGGGGAATAGCAATATGAATTTCAGAGGCTATCCAGGTCGTTAAGTCATAATAGGCAAGAGCTGTTCCTAAACATATGATACCATCGGGAATCGAGACCTGAGCTTCTTTTAAAGAATTGTACTGATCATTCTCTGAAAGACTATATAGCCCATGTTTAAGCTTGATAATCGTGCCATCTTCCAGGAGGTCTTTAAGATATTTGTGATGCAACCCTACTGCAGTTATATCCCTGGAAGTGGCAAAACCAGATTGCTGTCGGAAAATGGTTAAGATCTTCTCACGGGTTGTAGCGTTCATTCTGACATTATATACCTCACTTAGAGCTAAGTGTAGTATTTTACGTCATAATCAAATCAATTCAGAATAATTGCGCTTACCATAAATCACTCGAACAATATTGACCTTCTGGGAGCTCTCATCAACCTTGTACAGAGCGATATAATTGCCAATGACAAGTTTTCTATAGCCTCTCTCAAGAAGATCATGATCCAGTACCTTACTGCCTGAAAAGGGATGAACCTCTAAAGATTCAATCCTTTTCTCCATACTATCAATCAAGTCAATGGCAGATCTCGGATTATCCAACTCCTCAAAGATGTATCGATAGATATCCCGCATATCATCTAAAGCGTGACGAGTGAAGAATAGGGTATACTTATTTCCCAAGAAATTCTTCCCTTAAACCTTTGAGTGCAACTCCCGCTTCTATTACATGACCCTTCCGAAGATCGTCTTCACCATCGGCGAGCTTTGCGAACAAATCTGCTTTTGCCATACTCTTTTCATAGGTATCCATACTCATAACGACCATATCCCCGTAACCGTTCTTAGTAACAAAAACCGGTTCGTCTTTCTCATGACATAGACGTGATATCTCCTGGGTATCTCTTAAATCCTTAATGGGAATAATCTGTGGCATAATAACCTCCGATACACAATTATGACATAATTATGAACTATTATCAATAAATACAACTCTTCACTCAATTATCATGTAGTTCAGAAATATGAAAAAACTGTACTATCGGGCTGGCAACTTATACAATATTTCTATTACACAAAAACGTCATCCAGAATCTTCTGAATAGTTTCAGGGAATATTAAGTCATAGCTTTTCTTATTTCGAACTTTCCCGACTGCATTCTGGGCTGTCCTCTTTGCTATGGCTTTCCCATTCATGGTAAAATGATTCATCAAATAGGGAATAATCTTATAGGCCGTACCATGGGATTCCAACGTAATGCAATCCCGTTCATGAAGGAAAATAACAAGAGAGACCAGAGAAACACAGGTTTTCTCAAGAGTATCATCTCCCTCATGGCTTAACCAGTTCACCCCAGATGCGACAGGTTCGGGTAAAGCGTCTTGAAAGGAAAAATGGTCCTTTACATCTGAAAGAGAATCAATATATCCTTCCCTCTCTAACTTAGTGATGAGAGATCTCAGCTTTGTGAAATCTCCCCGCCAATATATTTTCTGAAATCCAGTCGTATCTATCGGTTTTCCAGCACGATAAGCCTCTAACTTATGCCGATTGAATACCCTTGATTTTCCACTACCTGAAAATACTGATTCCGGGATTTCCTTCGCTGAGATTCTATTCTGCAATGTTTTTAAGGTAATCCCTAAATATTTTGCCGCCTGTTTAGAGGTTAGCCAGGTCAAACTGCGTAGATAGTCAAATGTTTCCACTTTTTGAGGAGACAGCAGGTCATGCTCAACAAATGTCTCAGTACTACCAGTATTCATAAATGATTGTGGATTTCCAGAGGAATATCCCTTGTTCAAGTATTCTATCTCTTTAGCGATTCTGTCTTTCAGGTTCGTTAAGCAGGAATAATATTTATCTAAATCCTCAATCTCTGCGTTTATTCTGTCAAAAACTAATGTTTTCCAATCATACTTCTCGCTATAGTTCTTGATTTCATCAAATAGGTCATTAAGAAAATGCAGCCTATTCTGAAGTGACTTTCTCTTCTCAATATAGGGTAACAGGTCTTCCCATGAAGGAACATCGTACATAGTATCCACCATATCTGACTTTAATGATTCAAGCCTATCTATTGTTTCACCTACCATCTCAACAGTTCCTTTTTTCACCTTTTTTACAATTCTTTCATATTCCTTTTTCGACTGGTAATACTCTTTAGTATGTGCAAACAGAACTTCGTACATTATTTCCTCAAATCAGTTTTTCCTGGGCTTTTCTCACCGGATCAAAATCTTCCAGATCAAGTTGATGTGTATACTGGTCAGTAACACTTTTCGAACTATGACCAACCACCGCTCTCAACAAATGCTCCGGAACTTTAGGGCGTACTTTACTAACGAAGAAATGTCTCCAGGATTGAAAGGTAATTTTTCGTTCAGACCTATCAGACTCTTTTAATCCAACGGTATAAAAGGCTTCATATAGATGCTCCGATACAGTTTTATGATCAACTGGATTATAAGGATCACTGATGCTTGAGAAAACCAATTGGTCACCCTTCTTCCCTTCCTGTTTTATTAATTGCTTTAAATGCTTCTCCGTAAATTTAGGAAAGGGTACAAATCTGATTGAGTTTCTAGTCTTTGGCCCCTTCATATTATACTGTCGTCCCCATGATCTCGTGATATGTATGAGATGATGATCAAAATCAATATCCGATACACGAAGAGCCTGACACTCTCCCAGGCGAAGTCCTGTTGTTGCGGATAGAAGATTCATAGTATACATCTTCTGGTTACCTTTCCAGTTTTTCTTAAATAACTCTTCCTTGAACAACTCTCTCACCTGCTTATGGGGCAAATACAGTTTCTCCCCATTTTCAACCTTATAGTCTTTGATGCTATCAAGAGGATTCTTAGGAATATACTCAAGTCTTTTGGCTTCTTCCATAATGGTTCGAAGATTCCCGATAATACTGTTAATATTCTTATTTGATAATGGCTTGTTATATCGCCCTTTGGATTTTCGTAAATCGCTTCTATAATTCTGGACCTTACGGATATTGATCTTCGTTAAGTCCATATCACCGAACTCAGGAATTAAGTGCCTTTCCAGTTCGCTCCGTTTGGCCGCTACGTAGGCTTTTGAGTAGGAGTACCCGCTGGCAATTCGTTCTGTAACATAGGGGCAATTCTCATAATCCCAGAAGTATTTAGTAAATTCCTTAAATGTTATACTATCATGGGCGAAGGTACCTGAGACAACCTGTTGTATGCACCATTCAAGAGCTTCTCGCTTCGTTGTCTTACCTGTACTGATGGCGGGTAGTCTGACACCTTCCAGATCAAAGGGATGAACATAGTACACCCATTTCCCTGCTTTATTCTTTCTGTGTTTGTAGGGCGTACCGAAATACTTTGAGACCTGGTTCATACACTTCTCCTTCTATATAATAAAGTAGTAAGAAGAAGTAATAAAGAACATTTTTCTATACTTTTCTGCTCAGTTTTTTGTAACGATTTGCTTTAAATTCTGCTTTAAATTGTCAAAAACGCATAGTGCGCATTACGCATCAAGAGATTATAATTCTTTACTGGACAATAAAAAAGCCGTCCAAAAGGACGGCTAAAGTACATTGGGCCCACAAGGACTTGAACCTGGGACATCTTGATTATGAGTCAATCCGATCAGGATGTTACGTTGTCGTTCTAAGTGCTCTCCAGGCCACTTAAATCCTTTTTTACTAATATCTTAGGATAAGTGGTCTGCTATATTTGATAATTAATGATAACTGCTGAAAACCAATGATGTCAACCAATTTTAGTAACATTTTGTGTAACACGAACCGATTTATTGTTGATTTATCTCCGCCTCCAGAGAACCTAAAATACTCATGATCTCGGAAAAGGGAATCTCTTCACCAAATATCATATCCTGCATTTCTCGATAATCACGGAGTAATGATTCTTTAATCCTAGCAGGAGGAATTAGTTTCAAAGAACCAGGATGCGCCGTGTCATAATGAGCCCAATTTGCTGGATAGAACTTAGTTTTAAATTCAACAACGTCCTTCAGCAATTCAAGATCAGACAACGCCTGATCTTTAATCTCGGAACGAGCTAACATAGCCAGATCATAGTAATGCCGGGAATATCTGGAAGGCTGATTTTTTCCCTCAGGCCTGTGAGCTTCCTGATGTAAAATAGTTGCCTTTTCCCAAAATGTTCTTTTACCTTCAATAGCCTTTACCTCAACCTTCGTATTGCTGAATAACTGCGGAAAGTATTTTGCGGCATAGGGAGAGATAGTAAAATCACCGCTTGGCAACCATGAGGCAAGAGGCCCAATTTCGAGCCGAACCTCTGAACGAATATATCTATCTTCAAAAGACTTGGGGTATATTATATTTACACAATGAGTATCATTCTCATCTATTACTAATTTACAAAGAGGAGAACATAATTCCTCCAAGCCTGGTTTGAGAACAGAAGCAATATATTCCTTAGCTTGAGAATTGATCTCCTTATTAAACTTATCCTGTTTGTTTTTTGATCGAGAATCCCGTGGATCTTCACCAGAAACTAAGTTCCAATTCAAAATCAAATCAATATCTTCTGAAAATCGTTTTATGACATTATAGACCTTTGAGAGACTGGTGCCTCCCTTAAATAGCAATTTATTCTGAAGGTCATCAGCCTGAAATATTTTCTGTAACACCCAGCAAACCCAAAAATCCTTCTCTACAATTGCTGGTGTTGCTCCCATCCTTGCCGCTGTTTCGGAAAAGATCTCACCTCTTTCTTCCTGGGATAGATTTGCAACTTTATCCAATAGATGTCTCCTTAAGGACTTCCTCTACTGCTTCGTAGATCCAAACACTTACATTTTGAATATCTTTTAAAATCTTACTGGTTGAAACTCCCTTCATTGAAGAAGACATCCTCCTGATAACTTCTGGAGTTATATTCTCCTTGCCTAAAGCCTTAAAAGCTTGCACCATTAATGTACTTTCACGATGATTAAAACCAGCTTCTTTCAAAGCAATATGCTTAAATTGTAAAATCTGCTTCCCAATCGGATAACTTCTATCAGGCCCATCTGAGATATATAGAAAACTTCCGGAAACCTGATTTGAAAGTCCTAAATAATTCAAAGCTGTATTACCAGAAGGTTGGATACGCCAGTTAAACTTTCGCGCATAAGCATAGGCTACTTGCTCCATATCCGGACTTAGTTCTTGCCCTAGAAGCTCGCTATAGCGGGGATAGTAATAGATCCCAGTAGATACACGTCGTATTATCTCTTTCTTAGCAAGTTCTGAAAGAGCTTTCCTGGCCTGAGAATCAGATAAGGGAGGGACAAAATCAATCTTAGAAAATACCCAACCCCTACCGCGACTATAAATCCTAGCAAGTAACTTATCTGAAAAGGATTGCATGGCTAAATAATACTATATTTTTTCACAAAAAAACAGTATTTTTTGTGAACTATATTACAATGCTAATGGGTATTTGTTTTATTCTTTCTAATTTAAGAGTATTATATGGGCTAATGGATGAGATTGAAAGTATAACAGCAGAAATATTTCACCTCGAATCTCTACTTAATAAAAAGAAGAAAAGGTTAGAGATGCTCTTGCGAGAAAAAAATACTTCTACAGTCGATAACCACTCTCCCCCTTCTGAAAAAATCAACTTATATCGTTCTCTTTTCAAGGGAAGAGATGACATCTATGCTGTCCGATTTGAAAGTAAACTGACCGGAAAAACAGGATATCAACCGGCCTGTTCTAATGAATGGAAGAAAGGCATCTGTCCAAAACCGAAGGTTAAATGCTCTGACTGTAATCAAAAAAACTTTAAAACTATCACCGATGAAACAATCTCATGTCATCTGACAGGCTATTTCTCTTCAAAAAAAATAGAGGGACAAACAAAACCTTTTGTTATGGGTCTATACCCAATGACAACAGATGAGACCTGTTATTTCCTGGCTATCGACTTTGATAAGAAGGATTGGCAAAGTGATACAACATCCTTTCTTGAGTCTTGTGAAGAGTATAAAGTTCCAGCCTACTTGGAAAGGTCACGCTCAGGTATGGGTGGACATATATGGATATTCTTTACCGAACCGATCAAAGCTTATAAAGCGAGAAAACTTGGATCAGCACTGATTGCCTCTGCGTTGGACAGGCGGCCGGAAATAGGACTTGATTCCTTTGATCGTTTCTTCCCAAATCAGGATACCTTACCAAAGGGAGGGTTTGGAAATCTTATAGCCCTACCCTTACAGAAAGCTGCCAGAGGAGAAGGAAATACTTGCTTTATCGATGAAAATTTTGAACCCTATTCAGATCAGTGGCTTTTTCTTTCAACAGTAACAAAGTTATCAAATCAGAGAATTGATTACTTACTAATAAATCATCTACCTAATGATTTATTCCCAAGTATAGTACCTTCAGACCAATTTGAGAAAAAGGGAGATTCCTATCCGGAAATTCATGATCCACTTCCGAAAAAACTATCAATTACACTTTCCAGTCAAATCTTTATAGATTCCAAAGGACTTCCACCTGTCTTAAGGAATAGAATCTTACGATTGGCATCATTCCCAAATCCCGAGTTCTATAAAGCTCAGGCCATGAGGCTTCCTACATGGAATAAACCGAGAGTACTATACTGTTATGAACAGCATGAGACGTTTATAGCACTTCCCATAGGCTGTCGGGATAAATTGAGCGCTCTCTTAACTCATTATGGAATCAGACCGAGTTTCACAGATAGAAGGGAATTAGGGATAATAAAGGATTTCCATTTTAGGGGAACACTCTACCCAGAACAAAGAAAGGCTGCTCAAGAATTATTAAAACATGACATAGGAGTTCTATCTGCTACGACAGCTTTTGGAAAAACTGTTCTTGCCCTATGGATCATCGCTCAACGGAAGACCAACACGCTAATCCTTGTACATCGCAAACAACTTATGGAACAATGGAAAGAGCGGATATCACAATTTATGGAAATATCCCCAAAAGAGATTGGACAATTCGGAGGAGGAAAGAAGAAACGATTCGGCAAAATTGATGTTGCCGTCATTCAAAGTGTAAACCAGAAAGGGAAGATTGAACCCTGGATAAATGAATACGGCCAGATAATAGTGGATGAATGCCACCATATCTCAGCCTTTTCCTTTGAACAAGTGATAAGAAAGAGCCCTGCCAGGTATAAAATAGGTCTTTCTGCAACAGTAGAGAGAAAAGATGGACAACACCCCATCATTTTCATGAATTTGGGTGAAATCAGATATAAAGTCAGTGCAAAGAAGGAATCACAAAAGAAAACCTTTCTACATAAGGTCATAAGTAAACCAACAGACTTAACCCTTCCTGTTACAGAACAGGATTATACCATTCAGGAAATATTCAGATACTTATGGACCAATGAAGAAAGGAATGAAATGATTGCAGAGGATATTCTGGAAGCTGTAGGTACCGGTAGAGAAATCCTTATTATAAGTGAAAGAACAGATCATCTAGTTCAGCTATATGAACTCCTGGCTCCAAAACTGACCAATCTGTTTATTCTCAAAGGCCGTATGGGAAAAAAACAACGTTCTTCCACAATGGCTAGAATCAACAATCCTGATAAGGATGAATCACGCGTCATTTTGGCAACAGGAAAATACTTGGGAGAAGGAATTGATCTACCCTTTCTGAATACCCTATTTCTCACATTTCCTGTCTCATGGAAAGGAACAGTTGCCCAATATGCCGGTCGTCTTCACAGAGATTATCACGGGAAACGGGAGGTGATAATTTATGATTATTATGACCTGAAAGTTCCTGTTTTATCACGTATGTATGATAAACGTCTTAAAGGATATCGAGCCTTAGGCTATGAAATCTGGTAATTTTTAGTAACAGATTGTGTAACATCAAGCTATAATAGCCAAAATCCGTTTAGATATTTCATCAGGTAAATTATTCATCTTCCCCAAGAAATCAATATCCTTTGTTTGTCTGATTTGTGGAGATTCCCAAACCTGTAACATGAGTGCTCCTTTCAAGATAAATCTTTCTTTATGATTTGATTGAGAAAGACGATAGAGAAACCTTTCCATTACATAGTATTGAAGTATTTCCTGGAAAGGCCGTTTTTCATCCCTGGAACGATTCAATAGTCGTTGATAAACTGAATCTGCAATATTTGTCATAATCCCATCTCTACATAGGGTCGTATTATCGATTCAACACGACAAACCTTCGCATATTCCATAATCTTCTGATAGTTCTTTTTCTTTGTAGAGCTTTGATACATTTTAAGAGCTTCCAGAACGATATCCATTCCAATTGTATTACGAAACTTAAAACAGTCAGCCAGGGTTTTTTCAGGACAATATATTTTAATAGGGATTCCATCTAATTTATATTCGTCAATACCAGACGAATATGATGCCAAACCAAAGTGATAAACTTGAATAGGGGGGTAATCCATCTTTGGGGTACGAGAATCCTTGGGAAGCGCAATATGTACTCGATGGGGAATCTGTGTAGTAAGGTTATGGAAATCTAAAGCAGAAACCAAGCAAATAACGCCTCTTTCTATTTTTTGGCTAACAGTTACTAAATCAGGCTGAGAGAGACTATCAGAGTCATGAAGAATGTATAGCCCTCTGCCTACCCGCTCTATAAACCCCAGGTCCTTCAAAGAATATAGCATATATCGGCTTAAACCATTATCCAACGCCTCTTTCATTCTGAAGGGATTATTGAGTTTTCTAAGAATTTCAAGAGAAATTTCGCTAGCCTTAGTCATAAGACAAAACGTCCTTACTTATTAATATCTATGGACATTTTGTCTGAAATAATCCTTATAATCAAGTGAAGAATTATAATATAACATTTTTTCTTAGTACTCTTCGAGGTATTATAATACCTCACTTAATAAACAAAGCTAGATAACTACCCCTTGATTCCTCCCACCATAAGCCCTGAGACAAAATGCTTCTGAATAAATGGATAGATAACAAGGACAGGAAGCATACCAAGGACCATCACAGCCATTTTAAGATTGCTATAAACATAGTTTCCTCCCCCCAGGGATTCATCCGATTCAAACATAAGGCTCCTAAGAACGACCTGCAAAGTATACTTCCTACTGTCGTTAATGAACATGATCACTTCAAAATATCTATTCCAGTAGCTAACACAATAGAAGAGGGTTACCGCAGCAATTACGGAAACCGACAAAGGAATAACAATGCGGAACAGAATAACAAGATCATTACAACCATCTAGCTTTGCCGACTCCATAAGGGTTTCCGGGATACTGGACATATAATTCTTAATAATGATCAAATTGAATGTGGACATAGCTACTGGCAAGATAATTGAAGCCAAACTATTTATAAGTCCTAAACTCCTTACAACGATATAAAACGGCATGATCCCAGCATCAAAAAGCATAGTCAGAACGATTAGCTTCATAAAAATATTCCTTCCCACAAGATGCTTTTGAGAAAGGGCATATCCCAATGGGAGAGTTATGAACATTGAAATGAACGTTCCCGTTACAGCGACAAAAATTGAATTTTTGAAAGCGCTCATATAACCGCTGTGAAGAACCTTATCATAATTAACAAGGGTAAAGGATTTTGGAATGAGGAGATAATCGTTTCCCATTACATCGATATCCTTTGCAAAAGATGTAATAAGAACATTCCAGATGGGAACTAAGAATATCAAACAAACGAAGGCCAGGAATATTACGTTAAATATATTGAAAACGCGACGGCCTGTTGAAACTTTAATATGATTTTTATTACTCATTTTTTATGCACCTTATAATATGGGATCGTCAAGAAACCGGCTGCTGAACTTGTTCGTGGAGAAAACCAGGATCACGGTTATTATGGATGTAAACATTCCTACGGCGACAGAATATCCCAGGTCTCCTGATAGAACACCTTCCCTGTACACATAAGTCTGAAGCACATCAGCTACGTCATAAACGGCAGCATTGTACATGACCAGAACCTGCTCAAAAATCAAAAGGACATGGGATAGATTTAAAAGAAGCATGGTGACGATTGTGGACCTGATTCCCGGTAATGTTACATGCCATAACTGCCCCCATCTTCCAGCTCCATCAATGGTAGCCGCCTCATACAAATGAGGCTCAACTGTGGTTAAGGAAGCAATATAAATTACCGATCCATAACCAACTTGCCTCCACATATAAGATGATATAAGGACAGGACGAAAAAAGTGAGTGTCTGCCATAAAGTAAATTGGCTTACCGCCAAGCATCGTTATTATATTATTTACCAGTCCGGAAGAAGGAGAAAGTAGATTGACAAAAATACTTCCGACAACAACCCATGAGAAAAAATATGGGATATAAATAAGGAATTGAATAGATTTTTGTACTTTCGCATTCTTTAACTCGTTGACCAACAGAGCAATAACTAATGGAGCCGGAAAGTAAAAAACGATATTGGCAATACTGATGATAATAGTATTCTTAAAGGCATTCCAGAATATATGGGAAGTTAGCAGTCTTTTAAAATTATCAAATCCAATAAATGACACCTTTGCCCTGAATCCATAGTCTGTGAAAGCAAGACTTAATCCCATCAGGGGTAAATACTTAAATAAAAGATACCATACAAGTCCCGGTAGCATCATAAGAAACAGATATCTCTGATCTTTCAGCTGCTTTAGGAGATAACCGTTTTTTACATTTTCATTACGCTTATTCATCACGCATATTTCCTTATTTATTAATCGTATATATAAACCCGGTATCCATTACTTTGCTACCGGTTAAATTCTCACTGTAGGAATCCGGTTGATTTCCACCAACATAAATATTCCACCATCCCTGCCGGAAAGATCTTACACCCTGAGAATCAACACAGGTAAACGCTTCTTTCTCAATAGTTAAGGAAACCTCTTTTTCCTCTCCCGATAGAAGAAAAACACGTTTTATTCCACATAATACCGGATGATGAGGGAAGTCACTATGATCCATCCAACAATATACCTGTATCGTTTCCGAAGCGTTAATAGAACCTATATTACTAATGCGGAACGAGATATAAACCTCACCCTCTTCCTGTAATTCCACATTCAAATCTTTATAGGCAAAATCGGTATAGGATAAACCATATCCAAATGGATATAGGGGATCTTCATGAATATACCTGTATGTTCTACCGGCCATGCTATAATCTGTAAAATCAGGTAGCTGATTCTTTCTGGAATAGAATGTTATCGGTAATTTTCCCGAAGGACTGAAATGTCCGAATAAAAGCTCGGCAATAGCCTTTCCCCCGAATTCACCGGGATACCACGCTTGAATTAAGGCTTTTACCTGGTCAAAGGATTCAATTTCTGGATCAAGGGGACCGCCGGAAAGAAGAACTACAATGACCGGGGTATTTCTTCTGCTTACAGCCTTAAGGAGTCTTCGCTGACAGGCAGGCAACCGTAAATTTTCCTTATCTCCAGCCCATCCGCCATTTCCGTCGTCATGCATCTCTCCTTCAAGAGTCTCGTCCAAACCGAGGCAAAGTACAACTACATCTGACAGATCCGTAACGGCAATGGCTTCAGAAAGGCGATCATCCTTTTCCCCTAAACGCTCTACTCTATCCTTATTCAGAGCACTACCCTCGGAATATAGGACACGTATATCAGCTGGAAGGATTTCTTTTACCCCCTCAAGAACCGTAGTCAGATTGCTGGAGGTTCCATGGTAGTTTCCCAGAAGCGCTTCTCGGCTATTTCCGTTTGGTCCAATTATGCCAATTACCTTAATTTGCTCTTTATCTAACGGTAGGAAATCCTCATTCTTTAAAAGGACAAGGGATCTTCTCGAGGCTTCAAGGGAGAGGGCGCTGTGTTCCAAAGAATCCACATCCAATAATGAGATATCATCATAAGGGCAGTCATCTTCAAATAATCCCAGATCAAATCTTGTTGTCATATTTCTAATGCAGGCTTCTTTTATTCTATCTTCTGATACCAAGCCTTTTGTATAAGCCTCATAAAGGTGTCTGTACATACTACCACAGTTCAAATCACATCCTGAGTTCAAGGCAAGTGATGCTGATTCCTCTTCATTATCCGTGACCTTGTGCCCCAGATGAAAATCTTTCACAGCCCAACAGTCCGAAATATACATCCCCCCGAACTTCCATTTCTCTCTCAAAATATCCTGCATGAGAGAAGGACTTCCACAACAAGGCTCCCCATTCAAAGCGCTGTACGCTCCCATAACACCATTTACTTTCCCTTCCTTAACACACCGTTCAAAGGCTGGAAGATATGTTTCATGCAAATCCTTACTACTTACGACAGCATTAAAACTATGACGCAAAGGTTCAGGACCACTATGGGCAGCCAGATGCTTTATACATGACGCCGTTTTTAAATAGGGCCCCTCGTCCTGAAGACCTTTAACAAAGGCCACACCCAGTATCCCGGTAAGATAGGGGTCCTCTCCAAATGTTTCCTGACCTCTTCCCCAACGGGGATCTCTAAATATGTTGATGTTAGGAGACCAGACAGTCAATCCCTTATATATCCCTCGATCATTCATAGAAGAGAAAGTGTTGTACTTACCTCTCTGTTCTGTAGCAATGGCGTCGGCTATATTTCGAATGAGATCCGAATCGAATGTTGCTGCCAAGCCTATGGCCTGAGGAAATACGGTTGCCGTTCCTGAACGCGCGGCTCCATGCAATCCTTCATTCCACCAGTTATATGCTGGTATTCCTAAACGGGGTATAGGTGGAGCGTCAAATCTCAATTGATCTATCATTTCTTCAACGGTCATCTGAGAAACCAATACCGTCGCTCTTTCCTTATTCATCTACCTTCCGTCTATTTAAATCAGGCTTCAAATGACTCTGAGGAAACTGGATTCCTCAGAGTCTTTTTATGTTTTATGTTTTACTTATTTAACTCTTTGAGAATAGAATCGCCGCCAATACTTTTCCAGAAGTTGGCATACTCATCCATACCTTCCTGGACAGATACGCTTCCCACAACAATTTTCGTTGCAATAGACTCTCTTGTGCTCTTAATCGTAGGAGCGACGCGATCATAATTCATAGATACACCTACCGGAACATCAGCACCATGGTTGGGGCCTAGATGCCCCTGTATCCCATCTATATGAGCTTTCTGTGCAGGTAATCCTTTCTCCATTGCAGCGGACAAAGCAAAGGGAAGATTATTTAAATCAATGTCAATGAAGGAATCGGAAAGATAATTCAAAGTATACTTATACCCGGAGTTTGAAGCTTTCTCCGTAGGTACAATCATACGATTCCCATCAAGTGTATAGTGTGTACCTTCCACTCCTAATCCGAAGAAAGCAGGATAGATCTGTGGGTCCATAACGATAGTCTCAATAACCTTCACAGCAGCATCAGGATATTTCGTTTTGGATGAGACAACCCAAGCTGTCTGAGTTGCTTCATTTAACGCTCCACCCTTGCCTTCAGGACCAACAAGCTCATAGATCAGATGCATATCGGTAGGTTTCTCTGCATTTTCCGTATTCTGTACATAGTTAACATAGTTGGTAACATAATCAATATCAGAAGCAGCTTTAGCGGTATAAGTCTTTTCTCTCATAGCACTATTTTCCGTTGTGATAAATTCCTGATTGAGTACTCCCGATTCGTATAATTCATGAACATAGGCAAGAGCTTCCATCATTTCCGGAGTCTGGAAGCCATCTATAAACTTGCCATCTTTCTTGTATACACCACCCCAAGCTCCGAATGAGTTATAGAAATACTGAAAGTTATCAACCCATTTGGGAAAACAGAAAGGAATGATATCCTTTCCGACAAATTTCTGCATTTCACGTGCAAATTCTTCTGTAGTAGGAGCCTCTGAAAGGTTAACACCATACTCATCCATTAGATCCTGGCGAAGAAAAATTGCTTTGGATTTAGGATAGTTATAGGGGATAAAGTAAGTTTTCCCATCGATCTTCAAATCTTGAAAAAGACTGGGATTTAAACTTTTTAGAGCAGGAGAAGCACTGATATAATCAGTAAGATCTAAAATCTGCTCTCTGGCAACCATGGTAGGAATAGCTGTCATGGCCTGGGATATTACAAATACATCTGGAACATCGCCACTATTAATCAATGTGGCGATCTTATCTTTGTAACTTGCCAGCGGGGGAATGATAGGGTCGATTTTCACACCCGTTCTCTCTTCTATCATCTTTGTGATTTCATTCTGCAAATCCGGATCAGTACTTAACCCGTAAGTATTATCAGCTGTTGCCAATACGACTATCGGCTGACCGGTATCACTGACTTCTTTCTTACCTTCAGCAGTAGCAGAAAACCCGATACAGAAAAAGAGCAAAGACGAAAGAACTACATTAATAATTTTTTTCATTATCAACCTCACTTATTTTTCAGAAACGAGCAAAAATATCAAAATAGATATTTTTATACTCCTTTCTCGTTCTCAATTCAGTATAAAAGAGCAAATGAAAATCGTCGTTAGCACAATAAGAAAAATACTTATACTTTTTCGTATGTACCACACATAACCAGATCCATTTCTGATATCTCTTTAACTATTTTTAGGACTCTCTTTCCAATTGGGAAATGAATATTCTCCGCGATAGTTTGAACCGTTATACATAGGATATTTTTCGGGACAATAAAGTAAATCTTTTTCTACAAGAGGCTTATCCTGAGTATAGATATAAAGACTTTTCCTATCCCAAAGCACAATTTCCTCCCTATTATCACCGGTAATATCCAGAACATCCGCACATAGATCAGGATGTCCATCATCAGGGAAACTTACAACAATTCGACCTGCCCCATCCATCAGTCCCCCATGTTTCGTATTACCGTTAAGAAGGATCAAATCCTGACCTGACCCATCCCAATTAACAGGAGTAATCATATTACCGTTACATAACGCTTCTTTATGCCAGATTTTATTTCCCCGACAGTCGTGAAGATAAAGGATTCCCTGATTTCCCCAGAAGGTTGTCGTACAAATCTCAAGCCCATCTCTTTCAGGACAATAGTTTCCCACAGAGATTCTCTGACCATGACCATTTATATCCCGATGAAGGATTGTGCCCTTCTTATCGACCATCATAAATCCTTCCCAACCGGAAACTATGGCAATGATTTCTTCGGCATCCTGCCCTTCCAATTTTCCGATAATAATCTCGTCAGTATGATCATTCTCTATAGGTAGCGACCAGAGTCTATTTCCTTCTGAATCAATCAGATTGTAACAACTGAAAATCTCATCCTTTCCATCTCCGTTAATGTCAAAAGAGTAAGGGAAATGGCCTGTATTGTAATGGTTAAACTTCCATTTAAGGTTAAGATCACAATCGTAGATCCAAAGACGGGCATATCTATCTTTGATAAGAATGTCAGATGGTTTTTCATTACCTGAAACATTGACAATTCGGATAGCGTCCACATTTAGACGATTAGTCGCATGAATTCCGAACTCAATTCCGCATATTTCTTCAGCATCTTCACTATTACGGGGAGTGGGTATTTCTTTTTTAACTTCCCCTGTTCTACCATCAAGTATTTTCAGAGTAAAATCCCATGATGTAATGACTTCATCGAATCCATCGCCGTCAATATCGTAAATTTGAAAAGGAAGATCGGTAGTAAGCTGAATCACATCCTTGTCATCACGGGGTTCGCCAATCTGCCAAAGGACTTCACCTGTTTCCACACTGACGGCAGTCATACAGCTAATGAAAGGATAACGGTCCTTGAAAACTCGTCTCTGGTGTTGGCATATGACAAAAAACAGTTCATCTCCGCCTTTCAGATGTCCGAACCGAATCTGCCGACCAGCACCGAAATTGCCCAAGTCAATCTTTTTCCATAAAACAGGCTGGGGTAAGTTTTCTCTTAGCTGTAGGGTTTCTTCTTTCTCTCTAGTTCTTTTATTTTCCCAAACCATACGGGACTCTTTATCAGTAGATACTTTAACATGAGAATACTGCGCTGGCATGCAAGAAGAAAGGGCAATACCTCCCTCTTTATACAAGCTATCGGTCAAATCAAAGACTTCTTTCCCCTGGAGAAAACATCGAATCCTCTCCCCTTTAACTTCTACAGAAAGCTCCTGATAGGTATCACAATCCCAATCTACTTTTGCTTCACCCAAAACTGTACGCTCATACTTTTCAACCCGATGTAGCTCAACTCCTTTATCAACCAGGAAGAATGCATAATGCATCATACTAGTCTGATAACGAAACAGGATACCGCTGGCAAACGTTCTTGTGAGAGGTCTCATTGTGACAGAAAAGGTATAATCTTGCCAGTCTTTCTCTCCGGCACATAATGTGGGCAAAGCGGCTTTCTCATCCATTGGCTGAACACGCATCTGCTCAAGAACGCATTTTCCATCCATATGAGGTTTGGTTATTATCCAAGACGGTCCTTTATAGGAATAATTGGCGATAGGATCATACCAGGAACCGGAATATCCGGGAGAGGGATAATAATGATACTCCCCCATAGCAGAATGTTCCGGATCGAAGGGAAGCGGTCCAAGGGAAAAAGAAGAAAAATCTTCTTCAAATATAGTGACGGTTTTCACAACGCTATCCTTTTCATAATCTTGATTCAATATGTTAAGGATATTTTTTCCCTGCGCTTCTGTCATTAGCTAAAATATAGAAAAGATTACACTTTTCCGTATATCTTTAATAATCAGTTCTTACTGTATCTCTAACATTCTTAAGGTATTGGGAAGGAGATATACCGCTATGCTTTTTAAAAAAACGGGTAAAATACTGTATATTCTCAAAGCCAAGATTCCATGCTATCTCGGTTAAGGTCAGTTCTGTGTGCTGAATAAGCAGCTTTGACTGTTCAAAACGAATATGATTAATATAACTAACAGCCGAAAGTCCTGTTTCCCGTTTGATGACTCTGTACAAATAATCCTGGTTGTACCCACAATCATCCGCCATCTCTTTTAGGGAAAACTTCCTATTGATATTTTTGGCTATATAGTCGTCTACAACCGTAATGACTTGAGAGTTCTCTTTGCGTGAATTCGGGTGTTCTGCGGTATTCATTTCAAACGTGGAAAGCTTATTTTGTATACTAATCCTCTCCATTAAAATGAGAGCTTCCCTTAAAAGAGATTCAGACATTTCTTTATAATGGAGAGATTTTTTCTGTCCTTCGAGAACAATTCGGGAAAAGAGGTTAAAAATCTGCCTTTCCTGGTCTTCTATTTTTTGATTTCCCGATGCCAGCAATTTGGTTAGACTTTCATCCAGAGTGACAAACTTGACCTCCAGTGTTTTCATACCTTCTGAAGAGGTAACACTGTAACTATGCCTGGAACCTTTCTTAATCAGGTATATATCACCGGGAGACATTGTATAACTGACATCGTCAATATTATTTATTCCTTCCCCTGAATAAACCATCTGAATCTGATAATCAGGATGGGAATGCATAACAATCCCGCTACCCTTTCTATAATGGAATCGTCCAGAAAATGTTATCTCAAATTTTTCCATAATCTCGTCTCCCAGTAATCAGCAATACTATACAATTTACTGATTATTATTTAAATATCAGATGAAAAAAACATGTTGGATCTTTCAAATTCAGCACAAAGAGATAACGATAAAACATTATCATGAGCTAAAATCTAGAGAATCAAATTCTTTGTTTCAAAAGCAATAGGTTTTAGAGACTACAAGCACTTGATCGATTTTTATAACTCGATTGACCTAACGCATGATTCATTAGGATTTTAAGATTTTAGTTTTAATAAAATACTAAAGAATAGTAATTCAATAGCAGAATATTCTAATATTCCTGAATTTAGTGACGAGGAAGAAGATTATTGGGGTATTCCTTTATCAATTTTACTGCTGACTGTTATTATATCTGTTTGAGAGAGATTATCTATTTCCTGGAGTATATATAATCCCCGAGCAATTTGACTAATATATCCCAGCACCTTAAGTTCATAGAGCATATATCTACTTACTCCACTTGCGATTGCATCTTTCATTCTAAATGGGTTGCTAAGATTTCTGAGAATATGCAGAGATATCTCTTGCGCCTCTGTAATAAGACAAAACGTCCTTACTTATCAATATCTATATACAGTTTGTCTGATTAGACTGATAAAATCAAGTATTAGTGTAACTCTTGTAGGATTTTTGAAAAAATCCAGACCTGTATACTTAGCTCTTCAAGAGAATGAAAAAAGGATTAGTAGTGAAGCTTGTTGAGAATGAATGAGTTCACCAGTCCCATTCAAAATCCGTCGTTTCCAGAGTATCATCAATCAGCAATTTATCTTCTCCACTATCGTGCATATCGTTAAATGCCTCTTCCCATCCCGCTCGTACTTCTCTTTTTAAGGGTTTAAGGATTATTTCATTGTTATTGATTTCCATACTTAATTTTTCTTTGATATTAAGTTTAGCTATAATGCTTTTAGGTATTCTTATACCTTTAGAATCTCCAATTTGGATTAAAGAAACATCCATAGTCACCTCAGATGAATTTAATATACTGTAACTACATGAAAAGTCAATTAATCTGACTATAAACTTACTAATTTATGTTGGCATTCTATTACTTGGTCAATATTTTGGTGGATTATCAAAAATCAAACCGTCATCAAATTCGATTGAAAGGATTTCAGCCAAGATATTCCTGAGCATGTATTCATCATTAGAAACTCTTGCACCCAATAGATCTATATCCTTTGTGGGCCTACTGGAAAAACCAGAAAGAGAATAAAGAAGCAATCCCCCTTTAAGAATAAATGAATCAGAATAAGCTGACAAAGAGATGCGTCGAAGTAAACCTTCCTGCATATAGAGTCTTGTTGTTAGGACGTAATCAATTCCCGTTTCTCTTGAGTAGTTTTTTAGTTTGGCCTGCACAGATGCTGTTAGATTTTTCATATGAGAACCTCAAGATACTTGTTGAGAACGGAACTGATTCTCAGCTTCCGAGCATATCCATTAAGTTTATTAAGATTCTTGTCCTTACTTCTTATGTATTCATTCAGGGCCTCGTTCATGATATCGATACCAATTTTATTCCGGTACCGTATTACATCACATATTGTTTTCTCTTTGTCATAGATTTGAATAATATGGTCGGTTTCCAACTTCTCTTTTACAATACCTGTCTCATAAAATAAACCGGAGAAATAATAGAGTTTTATTGGAGGATAGTCAGGCAGGGTTATTTTTCGACCTTTTGGGATAGCAATATGAATTTCGGAAGGGTCCCAAGTGGTCAGATTGTAATATGCTAGTGCAGTTCCCAAACAAAGTATTCCGTCAGTTATTGATAACTGTGCCTCTGCTAGAGTATCGAATTGGGAATTATCCGAAAGACTATACAAACCATGTTTTACCTTTATAATAATACCTTCTTCCTGAAGCTCTTTTAAATAAACATGATGAAGCCCCTTCTCCTTAATATCCCTTGTACGTGCATATCCTGATTGGTTGTGAAATATTTCAATTATCTCATCATAGATCGTCTTCTTCATGTTTTGACATTATACACGTTACTTGGATCTACATATAGTAGAAAATGTCATTTTATTAGGTAAGGTTCTTAAAAAAATCAGTTTTTAAGTTACTACCAGATTACTCAGGCTTCGGATTCGATACCCGAATAAAAACATGTAGAAATGGGGAGGAACATCTATTTAGTATAGATATTATTTTATTTCCTAATAATATTTTATCAAAGTAGAAGCTGCGTTGCATACCAATATTAAGCTAAATGAAAAATGCCGGTGTAACCAAAAATATGACACAAATAAATATCTCTTGACTGAAATATAATTGTTGATTACCACCTCCATAGGAGGTGGTTTTCTATATTGCACTAGATATGTGTTGCTACAGATCTAATATTTCAGAGTCTTTTTTTTGTGTAGTTTTAAGTGTTTTACCACTTAGACTCTGGAATCTGACTATGGACCTAACAATAAAGCAGGCATAGAACTCCATCCCTGCAACATTCCTCCGTGAGGATATGCGGGGGAATAATATTCCACAGGAGTAAGCCAACCCTGTTCCATGCTGTATTCCCACCATTTTCTAGCGACATACATCCAGTCCTTATCTCCTTCCCGCTTTAGGATTTCTGCATAAACTCCATCCCAATAAGGCCAATCACCACCATTATGATAATGATAATCCTGAGCTGATTTATCAAAGAGATCCTTTCCAAATTTATAAAAAGGATAGGCGCACAGTATACCCCAATCGCCATATTTCTGTTCTTTATTATTTCTCGTCTGCAGCAACTTAGCCGCAGCTTCAAGAAATCTTTTAGTTCTCTCAGGTGTAGTCAGATTATATCTGAGTACAACAAGAGAATCGGCAGATAAATTATCTTCTTGTGAACCGGGACGTTTATAGTTAACAAAATAACCTTTCTCATCATCCCATAATTCTCGATTTAAAGCATTTTTAGCTTTTTCTGCCAGCTGCCCATAATTTATACTACCAAGATTACCAAGATGAGAACTAATCCGGTCCATAGCATAAAGCGATGCAGAATAGAGCGCCTGATCATAGGTGACCCATACATTTCTTTTTACATTATCAGCCCAGTCATTAGCTCTATAAGGTTTTTCTATTAATCCATCTCCATCCCTATCCAATGAAACCATAAAGGCCGAAGTTAGGCGAAGCAACTCTCTAATCTCATAGTTACGACTTTTATCTTCCCATAAGGTTATCTTCTCATCCAGAACAGACCAATCTTCTGTGGCATTCAGATAATCGGTAACAAGAAGAATGAAAAAGGAGGGCGAATCGTGATGATCAGGAAGCCAATCGAGAGACGTTATAGCTGGATTTTCCTGAAGAATATGGGGAGAAAAAACACCACTAGGACAAGAACCATCAGGATGAATTCCCCTGGCAAGGGAAAGAAGATGACTGCGGATAATCTCAGGAGAAGATTTTAACAAGATCTGAGCCGTCCAGTAACCATCCCGAAAATACAGACGAGGGGGGTAAGCATAATCAGTACCTGCTAATAACCCAGAAAATTTATCAGGAAACTCTTTATACATAGCAACGGAGACATTAAGACCGGAGCAATAGAGAGTACGGAGAAAATCATCATCTGTAGGTCCCGAATAATTATGGTTAAGCCACTTTGAATAGCTTTGTACTTCTTCATATGCTTTATCGGTATTCTCAAGACTTTGCAGTAAATCACTTTCTTCACCGGCACATACAGCCCAGGTAAATTTTTGCATTCCCTTCACGGGAACTTTGAAATTGTAATGAAGTGAACCTCTGTTATTTTTCTTCTCAGTACGATCGACCTTTTCTCTTGAGCCCCAAAGGAATTTCTTATCCCCACATGTCTCAAGATAATTACCGTTGAGTATTCTAATCTTTGTGGCAGAATGAGGTATTATTCTTTTTGACCCCTTCTTCGCCCACCAGGACATTGCGATTTTAAAGCGGGATAGAACACGTCCCAATCGGTCATGGAATATTTCTTCTGCCGTTCTTTGGGATGGAATAACATCTAAGCAAATCTTAATATCTGCTTCTTCCCCCGTATTATTTTTTACGTGGATATCCTGATAAAAAGCATCTGAAAAATCAGAAAGGTAGGAAGTGAGGACAATTTCAATCTCCTTCGTATTCGAATACCCTGTAAGTTGCCAAAAACGTCCTATGGCTTTTGCTAGAGAAAAATTGACAGCCTCCCCGTTAATAAGAATCTGCAAAGAACTTTCTCCAGCGTCATAACCATCAGTCAAAAAGAAGCGCCCCAATCTTCCATTTCCATATACTGTGCAAAAAGTATGTTTATTTCCCATATCATATCTTGTATTCTCATTGGGGTTGATGATTTCAAGAAAACCGTCTTTTCCTGACTGAACTTTTAAAGTAGATTTATCAGACATATTTTTTACAATTAACCCTTTACTGCACCTGCAGTTAAACCATTCATTAAATTCTTTTGAAAAATCAGAGCGATTATCAGTGGTGGCAAAGTTGCCAGAACCCCTGCAGCACTCATCAAGCCATAATCAGTATAATGCCTTCCTACGAACATCGCGATTGAAACAGTAACAGTTCTTGTTGTATCGCTGGAAGTAAAAATCAATGGTATCAAAAAAGCGTTCCAGCTTTGCATAAACGTATATGCCCCAGCCGCAAATAGACCTGGGAGGGATAAAGGTAGAATTATCCTGAACAAAACATAACTTCGGGAAGCTCCATCAACAAATGCAGCTTCCTCAATTTCCTGCGGTAATCCCAAAAAGAATCCTCTTAGCATCCATATAGCGAATGGTAAATGGATCGAGGTCAATAGTATAACAATCGTTATCAACCTATCATTAAGCCCCAACCTTGAAAGGAGAATATAAAGAGGAATTATAAGTACAATGACAGGAAGCATCTGTACGATCAGGAAGATATATACAAGATTCTTCCCAAAACCGGAATTTATCCTCGCAGCGGCATAACCGGAAAGAGAGCCTAACAACAAACATAAAAATGTAACTCCAACTGAGACAATCAAGCTGTTTAACAAGGAATACCTGAAAGCTTTGAGGGTATAATCAGTTAGACTTGATGCTTGCTGCCCACTTCCAAACAGTAAATTTTTATAATGGGACAAGTCTATCATCCTAGGGATAAAATGAGGAGGTCTGAGGAGTAATTCCTTTGGTGCCGAAATACTGCTTATTACAAGCCATAACACAGGACCTAAAACAAATATTAATACAATCATGACTGAAAGAAACTGAAGTATTCCTTTACTGACCGTTTTAATACTTAAGTCTTTTAAATTAAAATCTTTCATCAATTATTCTCACTGTTTTTTGTTAAGCGGACATAGAACAAGGCTAGAACACCCGTAGCAATAGCAATTAGCCATCCAATTGCCGATGCAAAACCATAGTTAAGGGAAGTGAATGCCGATTCGAATAGATAGTATCCCGTTACCTGAGTAGAATTGGCCGGTCCCCCACCCGTTAGAATATAAACAAGATCAAACAAGGCAAAAGCATCAATTGTTTTTAATATGAGACTAATAAGAGTAATCGGCATTAGAAGAGGAAATGTAATTTTCCTGAAAACGGCAAATCGATTAGCACCATCAACTTGAGCAGATTCGTATAACTCCTTTGGAATTCCCTGCAATCCAGCAAGATATAAAAGAGTCAGCATAGGTACAGTAGCCCATAAATTAGCCAGAGCAACAAGGAATAATGCCCTCCCCGGTTCGAGAAGCCATGGGACATATTCCTTTATGATCCCTAATTTGAATAACAATCCATTTAAAGCACCATAATGTGGATCGTATATACGAGACCAAAGAAGTCCTTGTACTGAGCCAGGAATAACCCATGGTAGGATTAGTATTCCCCGAATAAAGCCCCTGCAAGGAAATTCCTTATTCAGAACTAATGCAAACATAATAGAAATAGGAATTCCCAAACCTATTCCGACAAAAGCCAGATACAAAGTTCGCCCAGTCGCTGCGAGAAATTCTCGGTTTGTCACAGCATCAAAGTAATTTCCTAAACCGACAAACTCTTTCCCAAGCCAAGGAGCAGTTGCATGTAAATTAAAGAAACTAATTATGATTGAATATGTAAGAGGAAAAAGAAGCAATCCCATCATGATTACTAAACTCGGCATAAGAAAAATCAGCATCTGAGAATTAAACTGTGCAGCGAATGAACGATCTTTTTTCATAGTTTCCTCTATTTCTCGAACTGAGACTTTAACTCGAGAGTATAATCAGTCAGTTCGTCTAGGGCTTCTTTCACAGTCTGTTTATCAAAAAGGACTCTGTGGAATGCCTGCTGAAAGGCAGAAGACCATTCACTGTAATAAGGAAGAGCAGGTCTGATTGCAAGATATTCCGACTGCTGCGCCATAATATCACCACCTGCATCAGCAAGTTTTGCCATTACGTCCTCATCCTGGAGGACACTCTTCCAACCAGCAGGAGCTCCTTCTTGAAGAAACATATATTTCTCACCTTCAGGACCCGCAATACTTGAAACAAATTCCCAGGCTGCCTCTTTGTTTTTTGTCGTTGAAGTTATAGCAAGTCCCATGGGACCAGCCATAGAAAAGGGACCACCTTTGCCTGCAGGAGCCAGAGAAATGGCGAATTGACCAGCTAGGTCACTCTGATTCTGATCATTAAGCGAAAGAAGAGGAGTTCCCCACAAGAAAGCAAAAGCGCCTTGACCACCAGCTAACATATTTAATCTGGTTCCGCCCCCTTTGATTGTCAAAGCTGACGGATCTACAATTTTATATTTATTAACCATGTCATACATAAGTTGAAGAGCTTCTACCCCGGCTCCTTTATTAAAGACAGGTTCACCTTCTGAATTAAATATTTCTCCTCCCAGACTGGCAACAATCATGGCATAGTCGGATGTTATCTGCTCATAATTTGCACCCCATGTAAACACAAGAGGATATTCAACAATCCCTTTCTCTTTCAATGCAAGGGAAACATTAATCATATCATCCCATGTTTCAGGAGCCTGGCTATATCCGGCTTTATTAGAAATGTCAACATCGGTACAGTCCCTAAATCCCCCAATTTTATTTAAGCAGCCACTGCTCTTGCCGTAGCCTTTTCCCTATAGATTACTGGAGGCCAACCTCCCATATTTACCGTACTAATGCGCTTCCGATTATAGTAAACCATGACATATCGCCAGATTACGGTTTTTACTTTTTCCCTGGTCATTTTCCTTGTATTCATTTTATACAGCTTTTCTTTCTTCAATGTTGCGAAAAAACTTTCCATCCGAGCATTATCGTAGCATTTCCCGACATCACTCATGCTCTGTATGGCCCGATAGTCTCCGAGCAATTTCTTAAACCGGTCACTCGTATACTGGCTGCCAGCATCACTATGAATGAGAACACCACTCCCAGGAATTCTACTTTTATATGCGTCATCAATGGCCTGAATACACAATTCCTTTTTCATATGGTTTTCCATTGCGATGCTGACGATTTCTCCTCCAAAACAATCCAAGACTGGTGCAACATATAACTTTCCATCAGAGCACGGCACTTCGGTAATATCAGTCAGCCATTTCTCATTTGGCCTTGTTGCAGTGAAGTTCCTCTTCAGCACATTGTCAGGCCTCTGAGCCTTTTTATCCGCTTTGGTGAGGCCGTTCGGGTTTCTACGGCTCTTATGAAGCAGATTCCCTTTCCGCATAGCTCTGATTACTGTAGATCTGGAAACGGTCTCTCCCTTTTGCTGTAATGCGATGAGAACCCTTTCTATTCCGTAGTTCTTATTATCCGGGTGCTCATCCAGAATCCCATGTATTTTGACCAGAAGAAGTTGCCAGGCTCTCGGCTTATTTCGGGTGCGTTTCCACTTGTAATAGCCTGTTTCACTCACATTCAATACTTTGCACATCTTTACGACTGGAAGGTCGATTTCTTCCTTCTTATTCAAGATATAAGCAAAGATTGTCCGTATACTCACTTTTTCCGGTCCTTCGCGAAAAAACCGAGTGCATCCTTCAGAATATCATTAGCTTCTTTCAGTTCCTGATTTTCTTTCATCAATTGTTTTTCCCGTTCTGTCAGAGGAGAAGTATCAGGATCTGGTGACAGACTCTTATTTCTCTTCCGAGCCTTTCTCCAGCCGGACAAAGTTCCGTAATTTACACCCAGCTGTTCCGATGCTTTCTTTAATCCGATTTCATCGGATAGCTTTAATGCTTGTTTCTTAAACTCTTTACTGTACTGTCTCATTTTTATACCCCTTTTATTTTCGGGTATTTTTAGACTGCACTTTTATGATAATCCTTCACACCTATACATATGATAAGTCAACAACTTAATTTTCTTTTGTGTGTTTCGTGTGTACAATGTCAAGACTTCGTGTTTATAAATAAACTAATGGTATAATACTAAAATATTATTTAAAAATAGAGGTACTTCCATGAAAGATAAATTCAAGGAGTGCGACGACGATTGTGTACTTGATCTTAAAATGAGATCATCAGATGAAAATACAAGACTCTGGAAAGATGAGCTTGACAAATTCAAAAACCTTATAAAGTTTTCCGATCCAGAGAAAGAGAAATGCTTCAAATGTAAGGAATCAATTGTAAGTTGGAATGGGGAATACCTATTCTGTGCGAAGAAAGGTATAATTCTAAAATATCTGAAATAGTCCACCATCAAAATAGCAGCTTTGGAATGGTCCCTCTCATCTAAATAGGATGCTTTCACCCAAGCAGAAAGAAGTTATGCTATCGCTACACAACTGATTATCAAATCCTTTGTTTATCATTTACGAATATTCAATAGGAGTTTATGATAGTTAATGTGAATTCGCTTTTTCAAAATTAAATCGAATTTCATATATTATGAGTTAGAAGAAATAAGTGCTTATGTATTTATTATAATTTAAGATTCCGCCGTCCTTGGCGGAAATATAGGAATGATAGATGATAACAAGTACGGGGGCGGCAATCTTTTTATCCAACCCTTCCAATCATGAACAAATTCTTATTGCTAAGCGTAGTGATATGAAAAAGAAATATCCTAATTATTGGGAATTACCTGGAGGGGCGATAGAAGATTATGAAACTCCTAACGAGTGTATTATCCGGGAAATACAAGAAGAGTTAGGGGCAGAAATTCAAGATTTAAAACTCGAATTTACAGATTTAAGTTACCATAGTGGCAAACGCTACATTGTTTTCCTATTTTCTGGTCAAATTACAGCGGATTCAATTCATACAAATATCGAAATTTCGGAATGGAAATATGAGAATATTGATAACGTGAGCGAATATAAAATGTATCCCCGTGTTGAAGAGCAGTTACGAATATTTCACTCAAAACTTTCAGTGTGACCGTTCACCATCCATGGCTCACTACTTGTTTTCTTTCCCGCACTAACTTCTTCTAACAGCGTCTATATGCTCCGCTTTCGCTACGGGCTTCGCCAAATTTAAATCAAAAAGAATAATCCGTGAATGTTCAATAAACTGGGTATATAATGATTCTATACAACAAGGATTTGAACATTGACATCCCTACTGTCATGCTTTTTGCTTTCGCAAAAAACACGCCAGCTGACGGGCTGCAAGTTAAATCGGCGTTGTATAGAAATCAGCATTGGCATACAGCCGTTTTTGATTTAAACTTCAATATAAACGCGAAACGTTATTGGTAATAAGCGCCAATGCATTTATTATTCAAAGAAGAACCCGGCGTCCTGCCGGATAAAATGGAGGAAATAAGTGGATTTACCAATATTGAAAGATAAAGATCTTTTTCCTGATAATGATGTATTAAGAAATGCTCTTAAAGATGATTTTGATATATTTCAAGAATTTGAAAATACAATCACAAATGATACACACAAGTTAGTTGGCGAATGGAGATATTATAACGATGGCAAGGCTTGGATTTACAAAGCCCAATACAAGAAAAAAACAGTATTTTGGTTATCAGTAATATCAACCGGATTTAATGTAACATTCTATTTCAATGAAAAGAATTATGAGGGTATTTTTGACTTACCAATTGAAGAATTAATAAAAGATAATTTCAAGAGTATGGAATTAGTTGGTAAATTACGTCCTCTACAAATCAGTATAAAGAATAAGAACCAAATTACAGATATACAAGAAATAATTGAATATAAAAAGAAGTCATAATGTAAGACGCAAGATAACAAAGTTTTGGAACTGTCATGGCTATTTGTAATAAAATCCGCTTTCGCAGATTTTCCGCTAATTATCCATGCAGCTTAAAACGACGGTATCTTAGCAAAAGGATTTTGGAGGAAAAATGATAAAAGACAAAAAGAAAATGGTATATTTTTCAGGACCTCCTTGTTCTGGTAAATCAACGATCTGTAAAGAATTGACTAAGAAAATAAGAAATGTTAAATATGTTCTTGGTGATAAATATTGGATAAAGAATGATGATTATGATTTTAATAGACGAATAGTGAAAACTAATGAAGATATTATAAAATCTCTCTGGAATAAAACATCAAAATCATTACTTTTAGAATGGGTTCCATATAGTGGATCTTTCGTATCAGAACTAAAAAAGATTTGTGAAGAACAAAAATTGGAATTCAATCATGTCGTCATTTATGCTCCAAAGGATATACTTGAACAAAGAAAATTAATTCGAGATAAAAATAAAGAATTGGGTCCAATTAATTTCGAGGAAATTAAAAATCTGGAAAATGTTTTACTTTTTGATTCTAGTATTGAGCCGTTAGAATCAATTGTTTTAGAATGTAAAAAGTTATTTGATTGAGTTCTATTTGGTCGAAAAATGGAATCCGGAATATTAACCTATAAACTGTGGCCGTCCGGCATCCGTGCCTCACTACTTGGTTGCACACCGACGCTAACTGCCAATAACAGTTCATAACTGATTTCGCTTCGCTCCATCCAAATTGATATTTTGACAAACCCCGAAAAAAGTATGGTATACTTTTCCCGATGTTTATCAAGCCCACAAGGGGCCGGATCAACTTCAATTATGAACGGATCGTTAAGGGCGATTAGCACTTTAAATCATGATAAAAAGCAAAACGGCCAGCCAAGCGGTATGGATTGGAGGAAAAATGAAACATCTAGGTTCGTGTCTTTGTGGAAATATTAAATATGAAATACGAGGAGAGTTTGAAAACTTCTTTTTCTGTCACTGTAAATCTTGTCGTAAAGATACTGGTTCTGTTCATGCTTCAAATCTTTTTTCAACGACTGCAACATTGAGATGGTTGAAAGGAGAGGAAAAAGTAAAAACGTATAACCACAATAATTCAGGACATATAAAGAGCTTTTGTCCTAACTGTAGTTCTGCACTACCCAATATTCAAATGGATGGTAAACTGCTTGTAGTTCCTGCAGGAAGTCTGGATACAGATATAGAGATCGTTCCTACCGGCCACATCTATTTGAATGAAAAAGCTAATTGGGATCACCATCTCGAGAATTTTCCCCATTATGAGGATTTTCCTAAAGAGTTAAATGAGTAGAAAATCGGATTTTATCAAAAGTCGAGCATAATTCACCCCCATAGCTCATTACATTACAACATACCGGCGCTTACTTCCTGCAACAGGTTTATATGAGGACCCGAACTTTATAGTGCCCCATGCTTAATTCTTTAGAAAAGTATGATAAACTGTAGGTTTTTAGTAATCTCCTTTTTCAATCCCAACTTCCCCCACAAGTAACTTATTTCATCATATGTAAATATATTAATATTATAATATACGTACACACATATCTTTATAGATATATTATAATATATCTATATTTATCTTCTTATAATGTATGCATTTATTTTCTTCTTCTATCGAAAAAAGAATTGACATTCTTACATCCTGATTTATCATAAGCTATGAACATGACAGAAATGTGCGATAATATATTAAAAAGCAAAAGATTTGGAATCATTCTTTTTCTGATAATTTTCATAATAAATACAGCCATTTTTACAGCTTCTAATGATTACTCAAATGTTCGTATGCTTTCTAACTATCGAAGCTTTATTTATACCATTATTGATAAGACAGCAGAAGTTCTTAACGAAAAATACTTCATGAATGATCTACTATATAAACGCACCCTTAATAGTGAAGATCTGAATCTTGAAGGTATTCTTGAAGAAATGCAAAACCTCTCACCGCTATTTCTCAATATTGCACTAATAAAAGAACCAATTGTGAACTCATTAAATGATTACTCTATCCGGACAGAAAACACAAAGTTATTCTTCATATTTAAAATTTCAAATCAGAATGGAAGTTTATACATTAAAGATAAAGTAATTCAGGTGGAATATGACCTTAGGGATACACTCAAAAACTTACAAATTCTAGAGGACTTCTCATTAACGACCTCCCCCAATTCATACCTCTTAGTCTATGGAATCAGAGTCAAACCAAAGGGCATACCAATTACGCCACATCAACTTGTATTTTGCTTATTGTTTAGTTCTCTCATTTTTATTATTCATAGAAGAATAAGCCATAGATTTCGCTCTTATCTCTATACTTCTGATGGCCTTGAAACCATGATCTTCCTTTTTGAAAAGACGGAAGAGTTTTCAGCTAATCATTCACGTAATGTTGCTGAAATATCGCATTTCCTTGGAAAGAAGTATGGTATTAAGAGAAAAAGGCTTAAAGATCTCAAGGTTGCAGCATTCCTTCATGATATAGGAAAAATATCAGTTCCAGTAAACATATTAAATAAGAGCGGAGCACTTTCTAAAGATGAGTTTGGTGTAATAAAAAAACATGTAAATTATTCTGCAGAGATTATAGAGCATTTTGACAGCCTTAAACACCTTCGAGATATTATTCTATATCATCATGAAAAGACTGATGGGACAGGATATCCAGAAGGACTACTAGATCATCAAATCCCTATGGAGAGTAAGATAATAGCTGTAGCGGATATATTTGAAGCCCTAGTAGGTGAAAGGCCATATAGGTCACCGCTTGATAAACATGAGGCTTTAAATATAATGAAAGAAATGCCAATAGATCAAAAAATCTTATCTATCCTTATTTTCAATATTGATGAGGTTTGTACTCTTATAAAATACAAAAAAAAGAGATCGAAATATGAGCAAAAACATATTTTCAGAATCAAATAATGTAAATAAACTTCCATAGATTTCTATGTTTGAGTTTCTCACTATTGGATTATTCCAATCATTAAGGATTTTAAATTAAGTATGGCTGTGACGAAAACATGAGGAGTTATCTTAATGCGAAAATTTCTTCTACTTATTGTAGAACTCATCCAATATTCATGAGAACGTTCTTCGGGGTAGGCACCCGAAGGATTGGGAAAAGACATAACTCCATCTTTCAACAATAGTTTCCCTTATCTTATTATATTATCGAATATTACCAGATATTACTCTTTCAACGTGACGAATATTGGACTATATCAATTGATTCTTGTAACCAAAAAAATGTCACCAAATCGTCAAAAGTAACAAAAAAGACCTAAAAAACTGATACTTTAGATTTCTAATAATATAATAGGTTCTCTGAGGAACTTATAATATGAATTATGTAGTATCCTTATTCTCGGTATAAGCTTCCTAGCTAATATCTTTCTCTTTTGTAATTATATGGTAATACCGATGCAATCTTGTCAGTTTAAACTATCATCATAAGCAACGGGGATTGAGCAACCCGGATATGAGAGCAACAAAGTTGAACGTAATGCTTTTTTCATAAAACTCTCTCCAAATAGTTTTAGAAGACCGGTTGATAATCGGTCTTTTTTTATTCTGGAAAATTCTGAGCTATAACCCCAACCAGTTTATGGGGTTGATAAAGTTCCTCTAAATACAGGATCTCTTCTCTGGTCAGTTTCAAATCAGCTGCCCGAACCGCTCCCTCAATATGATAAAGTTTAGTTGCTCCCACCACAGGAGAAGTTACCTTGGACAACAACCAAGAAAGAGAAATTTCCGTCATGGATACTCCTCTTTTCTCAGCCAATTCCGCCACCCGTTCAATGACGACTAGATCTTGGACGACTGTACGGTCATATTTAGATTTGGCATAGGCATCCTGCTCTAATCTTTGAGAAGTCTCTCCGGGATGCTTTGCCAGCCTGCCTCCGGCCAGAGCGCTGTAGGGTGTCAGGGCGATGTTATCTTCCCGGCATAAGGGAACCATCTCCCTCTCCTCCTCACGAAAGAGAAGATTGTAATGTCCCTGAATGGAAATGAACTTTGAAAAACTTTCCTTCTCCGCCAGAGCATTGGCCTTGGCCAGTTGCCAGGCAAAACAGTTGGAAATCCCGATATAGCGCGCCTTTCCTGCTTTAACGATACGGTTCAGCCCATCCATTATTTCATAGAGAGGCGTCTGGTAGTCCCACATGTGATAGATATAGAGGTCTACATAATCCATTCCCAGATGGGACAGACTCTGATCTATCATATTTTCGATATGTTGCTGGCCGCTGATTCCAGAAGCTATCTCCTCTTGAGTTCTCGGGAGGAATTTGGTCGCTATAACAATTTCGTCCCTTTCTGCGAAGTCCCTTATAGCCCGTCCCAGGAACTGTTCGCTGGTTCCGCCTTGATAGGCGATGGCCGTATCGTAAAAATTGACTCCCAGCTCCAGGCCTTTCTTAATAATTTCACGGGAAGGTTCTTCATCGAGAGTCCAGCTGTGCATTCCGCTTGCAGCTTTACCGAACCCCATGCATCCCATACAGATCCTTGAGACATTCAAATCAGAACTTCCTAATTTTATCAGTTCCATATACCAGACTTCCTTCTTTATTCTCGCTCTACAGACTTATCTTTTCCAAACATGTAGTCATTCTTTCTATAGGCCAGGGCTAACTGGGTTGTCATAACAATCCATATGACCGGCTCGCATATAATGACACCGAAATATCCCATTCGGGGAATAAGCAGGATTACAAATACCGTCTTAAGAACCAGTTCGATCACACTGGATATTAGGGGAAGGATTTTCTCACCCAAACCCTGAAGGGTATGTCTCAGGACAAACAGAACACCCGCTATCAGATAGAAGGGAGCGTTCCATAGAAGATACCGTCTTCCTGTGCTAATAACTATCTCATTTTCCGATCCTGTCACCATCCGGATAAGCAGCGAAGCGGTAAGCATAACGACAGCTGTAAGAATAAGTCCTACAAAGCTGACCATTTTCCGGCCAAAACGGACGCCTTCCAGAATCCTCTCTCTATTATCGGCTCCCCTGTTCTGCGAAACAAAGGTACTGACTGCGACAGTGAGTGTCCCCATGGGCATCAGGAAAAGACCGGTTAACCGTCTCGCCGCCGTATGTCCGGCGATAGTCAGATACCCCATACCGTTGATAGCATATTGCAGTACGATGGATGCCATGAAGACAATGGATGACATGAGAGCCATGGAGAGCCCCTGGCCAAAAAGATCATGATAGAGGGGGCGGTCAAGACGGAAGTGTTTCCTTTCGGGAATAAGAATCCCCAGACGGCGGATTAGGAATGCGATAGACAGTATCACTGAAGTACTCTGGGCCAGTACTGTAGCGATAGCGACTCCTTTCATTCCCATCCCCAGAACGACGACGAAGAATAGATCCAGTAGTATGTTTAATAGAGAGGCTATGACAAGAAAAACCAAAGGCATGAGACTATTACCCGAAGCCCGGTACAGTCCGGCCAGCAGGTTATACATGAAGGTAACGCCGATGCACATGGAAATGATAATAATGTAGTCATAGGCTTCCTGAATAATCTCAGCTGGCGTACGAAGCAGTTCCAATAGATCGTAGATAAAGAACCAGGACAGGAGCATAAGAACGGCGATGACAAGGCCGCCGATGACCAGACTCCCCGCCACAGAACGTTTTAGCAGATCCCTGTCCATAGAACCGTAGCATCTCGCTGTAACAACAGACAACCCGTTTCCGAATCCCTGGGAAACACCGATGATCACCTGGTAAATAGCCATACTCGCTCCTATGGCAGCCAGGGATTTGTCCCCGAGAAAGTGGCCGATAATGACCGTATCCACGGTGTTGTACAGCTGTTGAAAGATTCCCGAGATTAGAATAGGCAGGGCAAAGGAAACCAGGGCCTTGGGGATATTGTCTGTTAACAGATTTACGTTCAGCGTTTTCATTATCAGCGAATAAAGTTTGTGAAAGTGATCTCTTCCTTTTCAGGATATTCGACTCCCGCTTTTAATCCGGCGTCTTTGCACTTCAGAAAAAAGGCCATATTACGCCCCAGGATTCTCATCGTCTGCAAACCTTCTAGATCCTGAAGTACATCCTCCGGCTTCGCCCCATGCACCATATTCCAGTACCGGGATGAGATAACAGGCATTTGAGAGATAGTGAAATACTTGTTCATCTGATCAAAGGTCGCGGTCGTTCCGGCTCTCCTGGAAGAGATAACAGCCGCAGCCGGTTTGAGAGAAAAATAATCTTTCCCCGATCGGGAAATGGTATAGAAGGCTCTATCCATAAATGACGTTATCGCTCCGCTTGCTGCGGCATAATGCACAGGTGTCCCGAATACGTACCCGTCAAAGTCACCGGCTATCTCTACAAATTCATTTACCCGGTCATCGAAAACACAACGCCCCAGATCAGAACATTTCCTGCATCCCGTACAGCCGATGATAGGTTTCGTTCCTATATGGAAGATTTCCGTTTCAATCCCTTCCTTGTTCAGGGTTCCTGCTACTTCGTTCAAAGCAGTATAAGTGCATCCCTTTGCATGAGGACTTCCATTAACCAATAATACTTTCATAACTCCTCCCTATCCAATCTCGGATATCGGACTCAAGATTTCTCCCGCCGTCACCATACAAAACAAGTCCCTCTGCCATTTCCGAATGGGGGCAGAACGTCCTGATATCACGGAGTAGACGCCCTTCACCCCCGCCTCCGTGTGTACAGAAGGGAAATATTTTCTTTCCAGCCAGATCAACACGGGAAAGGAACGTATGCAAAGGAGGAGCCATTGTCCCCCACCAGATAGGAGTCCCGAAAAAAATGTTCTCATAACCATCCAGTTGATCGGGGTAACTCTTGATCTCCGGCAAAAAACCTGACTGAATCTCCTTCTTTGCCTGATCTGTACAGGCACTATACTTTTGAGGATAAGCGTTGACAGGCTGGATTTCCAGTAATTCTCCGCCTGCCATTCCCTGAATGGTTTCGGCTATCCTCTCCGTATTACCCGACCAGGTATAAAACACAATTAGATTGCTCATGATAGCTCTCCTCAAAATACCTAACTTAACAGTGTCTCGGTAATCTTCTGCAGTTCGTCACGGATGGCAATATGCTGGGGGCAGGCCTTCTCGCAGAGACCGCATTTAATACATTCAGCTGCGCTTTTCTTGCCGTGCCCTCCGACGAGCCAGCCTTCCTGCCCCTTCGCAGCTACCTTATTCCCATACAGAGTCAGACTGTTCATGGCGGTAAACGAGCCGGAGATCCCGATATTCTCCGGGCAGACTTTCGCGCAGTAATCACAGGTCGTACAGGGAATCAGGGGAATACGGTTCAGAGCTTCACAGGCCTTATCGATTGTCTTTTGCTCATCCCTATTGAGAGTGGAGAACTCTTTCATATAGGATAGGTTGTCTTCCATCTGCTCCCTGTTGCTCATGCCGGATAAAACGGTTATGACACCCTCAAGGCTTGCCGCGAACCGGATCGCCCACGAGGCATAGGAAGCATTGGGATCTGCTTTTCTAAAGACCTCCGTAACAGATTCGGGAGGATTGGCCAGCATCCCGCCCTTCACCGGCTCCATGATGATGACAGGCATATTATATTTCCTGGCCACCTCATAACAGGCTCTGGATTGGATCGCCGGATTCTCCCAGTCCCCGTAATTGATCTGCAATTGCACGAATTCCATCTCGGGATGGTTAATCAGGATCTCTTCCAGTTCCTCCGGTGTGGAATGAAAAGAGAAGCCTACATGCTTAATCAATCCTTCTTTTTTCTTCTCCTGAACGAAAGACCACATATCGAAATTATCAAAGAACTTTGTCCGCGATTCTCCCAGATTATGAAGCAGGTAGTAATCAAAATACCCGGCGCCTGTCTGCTGAAGAGAAGTCTCAAACTGATCAATGGCTTCCTCTCTCGTCTTACAATTGATCCAGGCTGCATTCTTTGTCGCCAGCTGGAACTTTTCCCGGGGATACCGTTCCACCAGAGCCTGCCTGATGGCATCCTCGCTTCCGGGATAGGCCCAGGCCGTATCAAAATAGGTAAAACCTGCATCAAGAAAACGGTCTACCATCTCTTCCACATGAGGGATGTCTATCACTTCATTCTCTTTGGGGAGACGCATTAACCCGAATCCCAGTTTCTTGATTTCTTCTCCTAAAAATGCCATTATCGCTCCTTAATACCGTTCTCCCACAATAGTCATCGCTTCCACAGCCTTCCTCATGCGGCTCAGTTCCTCATCACTCAATACGATCTCAGCCGCTCCCAGATTCTCCTCCAGACGGCCGATATGACGGCTTCCCGGAATAGGAATAATCCAGGGCTTTTGAGCCAACAGCCAGGCCAATGCTATCTGGGCCGGTGTTTTAGATTTTTCTCGGGCGATTTCATTCAGCAGATCTAGTACGACCTGATTGGCCCGGATAGCCTCCGCCGTAAAACGGGGATTTTTGGCGCGAATATCGTTATCGGCATAGGTGGTTTTCTCCGTGATCTTTCCAGTCAGAAAACCCCGTCCCAGGGGGCTGTAGGGAACAAACCCTATACCCAGCTCTTCGCAGAGAGGCAAAACATCCTCTTCCCTTTCCCGAAACCACAGGGAGTATTCGCTCTGGACAGCCGTCACCGGCTGGACAGCATGGGCCCGTCGTATAAGATCCGGCCCCGACTCGGATAACCCGAAGTGCTTAACCTTTCCTTCCTTAATCAAATCCTTCACCGTACCCGCCACGTCTTCCACGGGTACATCAGGATCGGGACGGTGCTGGTAAAACAGATCGATAGCATCCACCCTGAGCCTTCTCAAAGACTCCTCAGCCACCTTCCTGATTCTCTCGGGCCGGCTGTTCAAGCCATCCCATCCTGGGCTGCCGTCTTCATGAAGATTGAATCCGAATTTTGTGGCTATAACCACTTTATTCCTAAAAAGCTCCAAAGCTTCCCCTACCAGATCTTCGTTGGTATAGGGCCCGTAGACTTCCGCCGTATCGAAAAAAGTCACTCCCCGTTCAACCGCAGAGCGGATAAACTCTATCATTTCCCCTTTCGTGCCGATCGGCTTGTCTCCGAATGTCATTCTCATACAGCCTAAACCAAGAGACGAAACCTCTGGACCTCTTTTTCCTAATTTCCTTGTTTTCATTATAAACCTCCGTATTTGCCGGTCTTTCATAGGCGGCTCTATTATTAGTAATATAAAATCCTTCTTCTGCCTTCAACATCTGATTTATCATTATCTGTAAGCTTACCATAATTTACCTTCCTCATTTGGTATGACTTAATGATAGCTGAGCATTTACCAGAAGAAAATGTACGATCCGATTTATAAATTGCCTATTTGTCCAAACCGATATTAGAATTACTTATTTTTTTCATAAAATAGTGCATAATATAAGTAGGAAGGATAATTATATGAATCAGAAGATAGAATTAATGAAATCCCTGTTACTGGAGTATCTCCCCTGTGATCAGCACAAAGACATAGATATAGAAGGCGTTGCGCTGGTAAGAAGGGATACCTCGTTTGAAGCCAGGCCGGCTATCTATAAACCGGAAATTATTTTCGTCGCCCAGGGACAGAAACATACTTTACTGGGAGATAAGGTTTACACCTATGATTCGGAAAATTACTTTGTCCTTACCGTTCCGATGCCGGTCATTTGCGAAGCGGTGATTGAAGAAGGGAGGCCCCTGCTGGGGATGGTATTGCGAATTGATCCCCAGGTCATCGGAGAGATCCTTTTTGAAATGGAAATCGCTCCCCCGCCGAAAAACCAGGTAAACCATGGTATCTATCAGGCTAAAATGTCCGATAATATTCTGGATTCCCTCATAAGACTGCTGGAAGCCCTCAGATCAAAGAACGAAACAAAAATCCTCGGTCCCAATTACGTAAAGGAGATTCTGTTCAAAGTCCTCACGGGAGAGCATGGAGAGATTCTCAGAGACCTGGCCTATAACAACAGGAACCTGTATCAGATTTCACGCGTAATCAGCAAAATTCATGAGGAGTATTCCCAGCCCATAGAGATACAGACCCTGGCTCAGGAAGCAGGGATGAGCACATCTTCTTTCCATACCAATTTCCGAGCTATTACCAGTTCGTCCCCTCTCCAATACATCAAAAATATCAGACTACATAAGGCGAAGGAAATAATTCAACAGGAGGGGGAGAAGGCCTACGCAGCGGCGATGCGGGTAGGCTATGAAAGCTCCTCCCAATTCAACAGAGAGTATAAGAGGCTCTTTGGTGTGACACCGGCAAAGGATACAGTAGAGAGCCAGAATGTTTAGCGTATAAGAGCGCTTCCACGCTCAATAAGGCAGCGGGTCAAATCCTTCATATCCTCTGTTTCCATATTCCAGTGATGCCAGAAAAGGTCTACATCAATACGAAAATCTGCGATTTCTCTTAAACTTCCTCCCAAATATAAAGCACATTGCATTAGTGGTATCGCCCCATATGCTTTACCCCGGAGAATCATATTCAGGAACTGCTCCGGAGAGGGTATGTAATGAACCGGAAAAGAAAATTCCCCATCGGGAAAAATCCTTTTGAGGAACCGTTCGTGAAGCTGGTCATCCCTGTTGAAGATGACGGCAGGAGCGTATTTCACTGTTTCTTTGTCTAATCCCCGGGGGAACCAATTATCCTGAAAAGAAGGAGTGCAGATAAGACAATACTCCATCATACCCAATCTTTTTACTCCGCAGCCCTGGAGAGGGCGACTATCAGATCCAATACAACCGGAAACTTCACCTTTTCTGAGCATTTCTCTGGTCTTGTCCTGATCATCGACCTTCAGATCCAGGAAGCGCCCTTTCTTCTCCAGATACGGCTCAATCCCATCAAGAAACCAGGTAGCCAGACTGTCCGCATTAATCCCCACTTTCATTGTCCGGACAATTTCTCCTCCGTCCATTTCTGCCTCAAGCATCCTCACCTTTCGGAGATGCTTAATCAATTCCCTACCTCTAGCCGTTGGCACGGGTGGCGTACTCCGGGAGAGGAGTATTTGCCCTTCCTGATCTTCCAGCGTCTTAATTCTCTGGGAGACCGCCGATTGGGTCAGAAACAAAGCCTCGCCCCCTCTTTCGAATCCGCCCTGATCGCAGACGGCAGCGAGGGCTTCCAGCAAACGGTAATCGTACATACACATATATTAGCATTGCTAATGATATATGAATAGAATTAATTGTACTAATCCTACGATTATCACTATAGTTGAGCCATGAACGCTTATCTTACCGGTTTGGCCATCAGTGCCTCACTTATAATTGCCATCGGAGCCCAGAATGCCTTTGTTCTCACTCAAGGGATGAGACGTCGCTATTACCTTGCCATACCTCTGGTATGCAGCCTAAGCGATGCCCTTCTTATCCTGACGGGAGTCCTGGGTGTGGGTGAAGTACTGTCATCTCGCCCTCTTCTTACTATCATCGGGACAATGGGAGGAACTGTTTTTCTTTTTCTTTACGGGATAAATCGGTTCAGATCCTTTCAGAATCCGGTTCCGCCGCAGGAAAGGAATGACGGGCCCCAGTCTCTTCGTTCCGCCCTTCTCCTTACATTAGCCGTCACCTGGCTTAATCCCCATGTCTACCTGGATACGCTAATTCTATTGGGAGGTGTCAGCAGCCGTTATTCCGGCAGGGACAGACTGCTTTTCGGATCGGGAGCAGCGACATTGTCTTTTCTTTGGTTTTTCTCTCTGTCTCTGGGAGGAAGGCTTCTTTCTCCTCTGTTTGAAAATCCCCGTTTCGGAAAGGCCCTCGACCTAATAATGGCTCTTATTATGTGGAATCTTGCCGTCTCCCTCGGGAGTGAACTAATCGGAGGTTTCTAATGAGTTCTCGAGAGATAGTTATATAACTTCTCCCTTTTCAATCATAAAAACTTCAGATGTTGCATCGCATCCTTCTATTTTCTCCGATCCCATCTCATTTTCTCGCATAAAAAAGAACGCTGCCTTTCACCACTTATATAACATATCTTCTATCTGGACTTTTTATGATTTTTTCTTCTGCTCAGATTCTAATATCGCAGCAAAACCATTTCGTATCATTTCCATACTTAGATGATCATCCCCCCCTTGAACAGTCACTTTTATCGCGTTCATACCCATTTTACGCAATTCCTCATCCGTATAAACACCGATCCAGTTATATGTTCTTTTCCTAATATGCTCATTATCAATACAATAAACACCAGTATCGGGAATTATCATATTCTGATTCATGAAATAGGCTTCCAACAAGTAAGGTTCAAAAAGCACTACCTGGTTGAATGGATCGTATTTCCTCATCATAGCCGCGGATAGAGCTAAAGCTCCCCCATGCTGAAAACCACTTAGTATGATTTTATCTGCAGAGAGATTGTATCTTCTCATAACAATGTCGACAAGATAGTTAACAAAGGACCCGGCAGAAAGTAGAGATGCTCCCATGGACTGCTTATTTTTCAAAAAACTCTCCTCAGTACATGCATCATCCATCGGAAAGACAAACCAGTATCTTTCCTTAAGACCTCCATAAGTGGGATGACCTGACATAAGTGCAGAATTAGATAAATTCCCATCTCCCGCCCAAATATAAGCCGTTGGGAAAAGAGCTTCAATCTCTTTCAGAAAAGGGGCTATTTGCTTTGAATTAGATCCGGCAGAATGAAAATAGAATAGAGCTCGGTCGATTTCTTTTGGTATGATTTCAAACATATAATCTCCATAGATAATGTATTTCCATCATGATAGAATATAAATCCCGACAACTAGCTGTCCGGTATCGATTACTTATCGTAGGATTTTAGTATTTTTTTTGCTTGTTCTACTATACGCGTTCTTATATGCTCAGGAGATACTATTTTAATTCCATCACCAAGACTGAGGAGAAAAGCAAACCACAATCGCTCTTCTTCTAATACATAAGCCGATCCTCTGAATGTTTCATCATCAACTTTTTCCAGGTCTACTACTGAAAGATACTCCTTTATAGCAGAGAGAGAAGATTTAGTGCAAAAGAAATGAACAACTGTGCCTGTCCTAGCATTCTTTTCTATAAGATAATTAAATATTCTTGCCGGATTCCCATGATCGATTCCGGAAAATGCTTTAATTGCACGAATCCTGTCCATCCGTATTAACTTGAATATCCTGTAGTCTTGATTCTTCTTATCATAAGCAACCATATACCAGGCATACCACCGAAACTCCAACCCTATTGGTTCAGCAACTTTACTGCTCCCCTTACCCGACCCGTTTGTATAATAAAACTCAACAGCTCCATTATTAGTAATAATCTTTCTGATAGTAACTAACGCTTCATTTTGCTCCTTCTTCTCCCTGGCAATAGAGAAATCGACTCTTACAGGATTATTATCAATCTCTCCGTGAAGGCTCTTTATCTTTTCCAAAGTATCCGTAATAGTTTTGTCTTCAAAGACTGTATTGAGCGATAGTAGGGACTGTTTAATGTGCTCAATGTCCTTTGCAGTTGCCGATTGTTTAGAAAAGCCGTATGTATCCAGGATTTTATATCCTCCATAGGTTCCTCTCTCAGAAATTATAGGTATTCCCGCCATATTAATCGTATCAATATCCCTTTGGATTGTTCTCTCGGATACTTCGAATTCTCCAGCCAATTGGGCACAGGTGGCTTTTTCTCGATTGAGAAGATATGTGACGATGGCAAGTAATCGATCAATTCTCATAGGAAATCATGAATATTTTTATACTCCCTGCATAGGCAAGTAATTAGGATGAATCAGATATTTTATCATAGAAGAGATGATTAGAATAAAAAACAAATACAACAGAGAATAAAAAAAATACCAAAAAACTTAAACTATCTGGGTAGAGTTTATGAATCCTAAAATTTCTTCACTCCATAAATAAGAATCTTTAAATATTCTTCCATAACATCATTAAGATCTTTTCCTTTAAACTCAAATAGCAAAGTTCCTCTTAAAAGAAATCGATGATGCATCGCCCGGACTCCATTATTTATGATATCTCCAAAAAACTGTGCGGGGATGTCTGAACGAATTGATCCGTCATTCTGCCCTTCAGTAATATACTCCTGCAATAATAAGTCTGACGCTCCCATGATGAATAATTCTTCGAACTCTTTCCTAAATTCATCAGAAATACGTGACTCTGAATAGATCGTATCGAACTCTGAAATGAATCTGTATATTTTAACCATATCAGAAGAGAGCCAACGAAGCCTTAATAATGTCTCAACCTTCAATAAGCCGTTAGTCATCTTCTCACAAGCAGTTCTGATTCGACCTTCCAACATTTGGATATCTTCAATAAGTATCTTGAAAACAGCAAGACTCAGAAACTCTTTATCAAGAAAATACCGATAGAGAGAAGTACGACTGATATTAATCTCATCAGCGATTTCCTTCATTTTTGTTGTTTCTAGTCCTTTCTCCAAAAACATCTTTTTTGCGATATGGATAATCTTTTCACGAGTCTCTTCAACTTGATAAATCATGCGATCAGTTTTCATAAGCTATAGCTCCCATATCATCAGTAATCATTCGTAATCGCTCAAAACAAACAATAAGAAATACAATATATCCCAGCAAAAAAACAGGTAGTAAATATAAGGTTCTTTCACTGGCGATAAAACCAAATAAGGGAGGTAGAAAGGTAGCCCCCATATAAGCAACAGCCATTTGGAATCCCATTATTGCCTGGGAATTCTCTTTCCCAAACCGTACGGGAGTTTCATGAAGCATAGACGGGAAGATCGGAGCAAGGCCGAAACCAACCATAAGAAATCCCAGTAAAGTCAGGGGCAAAGATAAGGGAAGAAGCATTAGTAAAATACCTGAAAGTACGATTATTGCGCCCCTGCGAATTAATGTATTATTCGACCATCTGTAAGTTAGGAATCCAGTAAGAAATCGTCCCAAGGTAATACTTCCAAAAAAGAAGGATACCCAGCTAGCAGTTTCTGCCGGGTTTAATCCCTTTACCTTAAACAGAAAAGAGCCACCCCAAAGCCCCATAGAAGATTCAATGCCGCAATAGAAAAGAAAGACAAGGAGCGCCATCGGGACTCCTTTAATTTTCAGTGCTCCCAGAAAGGAAACTTGATCACCAGGCTCTGTCACTCCTTTGGTAGATTTTCGGGATTTGACCTTGTCCCAAAGTGGAATCGCGGCAATAAGCACAAAAACCAGAATGCACTGGAATATCCCCACACTCCGGTACCCCGATCTCCAGGGAAAGCCCTTATGCAAAAGAACGGAAAGAATCATTGGTCCACCCAGTGCACCGACTCCCCAAAAACTATGAAGCCAGCTCATATGCCGGGACTCGTAATGATCCGCCACATAGGCATTGAGGCCGGCATCAACTGCACCTGCTCCCAAGCCGAGAGGTATGGCAGCGGGAAGTATCCATAGAAAGGAAGGAGCTAATGAAAATCCCAGAAGAGCAGCCGCAGTAAGTGCAACACTTAATGTGGTAAGCTTCCCCGTGCCGAAGCGCTTTAGAAGAAGACCGGAAAACATACTGGAAAGAATGGTTCCCCCTGAGATGATGACTTGTATAAATCCAGCAAATCCATAGGGAACATTCAAATCCGGCTGCATTACCGGCCAACCAGAGCCGAGAAGAGCGTCGGGAAGTCCCAGACTGATAAATGCGATGTAAATAATAATTAATAGAAGAGTTGCCATATTTATATTCCTTATTGTTCCAGAATTTCCAGGATTCGTTTGGTTAAACCCCTTTCATAATCCAGGTTGAAGTCATTAGCAAGTGAAATTTCAGGGTAAATTCTTTCAGGTAGATTCCTTTTTACTTCTTCCTTTATTGCCAATAGATAATCATCATTGAGAAACTCTCCAAATAGAACGATTGAATCAGGATCGAGAACTGCCGTCATACTGAGAATCACCTTTGATGCTGCTGAAGAAAAATCAGGCATAGAATCAGCGAGGTCAGCTCCCCATTTAATCTCAAGTGGCAACCAGGAAACTTCACCGGCGAAATGCCTGTTTCCCTTAAGGAGTTTTCCATTAATTTTAATACCTGCACCGGGAGGATACTTTCTGGGAAAATAAAGATAAATCTCGGTTATGTCAGTATCATCCTTTCGACTATGTCCCAGTACAGCAGCATTCACGTCATTCTCAACAATAACAGGCAGATGGAACTTATCCTTAATCAACTCCACAATAGAGATGCCCATGAGCTGTTGGTAATCCATAACCACAATCTCACCTTCGAGTTCAATACCCGGGATTCCAATACTGATAGCGGATATTGATGAATATTTCTCTATGCATCCTGTTATGGCATCCTCAAAACATAACCAGGAAACATCTATCAGTGGCTCAAGGGATTCTATGACCTTGCCATGAAGATCTATAACCCTTATACAAACAGAGTCCAGGCCATTTATTTCTCTTGTGTAGATGATTAGCCCTAGTTTTGCCCTTTCATTAAAGACATACTGTGTAGACGGTCTTCCTCCGTTTGAAGGAGTCAGTTCCCCTATCAGGACACGGTTCTGCTCTATTAAATCATTAAGAATACCTTTAACGGTAACTACGGTTAAACCTGTTCGGGTTGCCAGTTCTTTTATAGTAGAGACCTTTCTTAGTTTCAGTTCCTGGAGAATAACCTTCGTATTGAATTCTTTGACAATTAGAGTATTCACACCTTTATCAGAATCTTTCATACACCTCTTTTTATATGTCCTTTAATTATAAGTCAAGAGTAATCAACAGGAAAATTGATGTGATCTGGGTTATTTATTCCTTTACATGATTTCAAGAGGACGGCACCTAAATCATTTCACACTGTTACGATCCATTAGCTACAGTCTATTCTAAATTTCTTAGTAGTATCATCCCAGAATAGAAAGACAAAAAATATGCTATACTTGGTTAAGCTATAAACAAGAGAATCTCTGCCCTTTACAATTTTACTTAAAGCTTAGTAAAGGGTAATACATATTTAATATATAATAATGTGATTTGATGAAGTGCATTTATGGGAGATATACCATTGAGTTTAACAAAAGAGAAAGAAATAGATATTTATGTATCTGACCTTGGGAGAGCAATAGTTTTTTATGAAGAGCTATTAGAAGTTAAAATTGAGAGAAGATTTGATGATCGTTGGGCTTTTTTTCCCGATAGTAAACTTTTTTTACTAAGCTATACTTACGATAATAAAAATAATATACCCAAAACTTCTCATCAAGCTACAAGAAAACCAGGTAATTCATGTATTCCAGTTTTCCATACAAGTGACATTAATAACGAGCATTCAAGAATAGAGTTATTATCCCATAATGTTAGTGAAATCTGTTTTTTGAATGTAATAAAACCTTATTACTTTTTCACATTTATGGATCCCGATAATAATATTTTAGAAATAGGTAACTATCCCAAATTAACAGCATGAATGTAGTAATAATACTCATAGTATGAGAAATAATCATTTATCCCTAGGAGATTCATAAATTGAAAGATGGCCTGAATAAAATAAAAATATATTTTCTTAGTACTTATATCATCTTCCTTATCCTTCCTTTGTCAATCCTCCTCTTCTTCATACCGAAACTCCTTGAATTATCAAAGGAAAGAGCAATTAATACTATGGATGAAAACCTAAATAAGGCAGGCTACGTTCTTGATCTAACTTTTGACGAGATAGATCGTATGGTTGATCAGGTGCAGTACTTTCCCGACTTTGAGAAGATTACATCCCTTGAAAAACCCAAGTACGGAGAATCAGAGAGTCCATGGCAGCTAATCCTGTTTCAAAAAATGTTTCGCCCTCTTACTGTTCAGAATGCCCTAATTTACCACTATTTTCTGGTGACCTTTCCCAATGGATTTGTTCTGAATAATAGTCAGATAATTACAGATTTGGATTTTTTCTATACAAATATCTTCCATTATAAAGACTGGACGCGTGGAGAATGGGAGAATGAAATACAGCTTGAGACAGGATCAAAATTCATACCTGAAATGGATATATACCTCAGCCGTGATGGTGAAAATGCCAAAGAGAATAGCCGGATGATCTCCTATGTACATTCAGTCATAGTAAATAGATCAAGCGATATAAAACATAGTTTTTCTGCCATCTTTCTACTGGATGAAGATTATTTACAGGAACTGCTCCAATTCTCCCAGTATAATGGATTGGGTTCAGTCGCTCTCTATGATAAAAAAGGAAGACTCCTTGCAGCAGATAATGGCTGGCAGGCGTTCTCTGATAAAGATTTCACCCTTATGGTAAACAATATATCAGGAGAGATTCTTCTCAATGGCGAAAAATATCTTTATGGTTCCCTTACTTCTGTCTCTCACGATTATGTATTACTCTCCTGTATCCCGCTTAAGGATCTCTTTCACGAAATTAATACGTTCATCCGTATCCTCTTTTTAATGCTGATCATAGTTCTCATAACTGGGACCACCACGGCCTGGGTTCTTTCAGGACGACAATATCGAGGATTATCTCGTTCTTTGCAACTTGTGGATATGAATAATTTAAGGAGCTATAAAATATCTGAAATATTTGAAGTTCTAAACGATAGACTAGCTCAAAGGAATCTAGAATATCTCTTACAGAAGGATAGGATTAATACATACCACTTACGAATGCTTCTTAATGGCGAATGGTCAGATTCACCCCACAGAGAAAAGATACTGGAAAACCTTAACCTAACAATAGACACTCCCTGCCAGGTAGCTCTTGTTAATCAGAGCCAAAAAGCTTTGTCTCTCAGCTCCCATTGTCTTACGCCCTGTCAGCTTACCGACGATTACACAGCCCTGATATATACAGGGATCAATACAAATATAATTATAGAAGAAGATTTAAAGAAACTGGAGAATCAATATGAGAAGGAAGGAAATCTCCTGACAGCCTCAATCGGACCGTCTGTATCAAATCTATCTGATCTTCCCTTTTCCTATCAACAAGCCCGAAAGGGCTATTCTCACACCAGTCCAATAAATAGAATCATACGCACAGAAGAAGAGCATTATGAAACTAGTAAGCTTATTTTTTCCATGGAATATGAAAATCGGTTGATAAATGCTACGTTGGCCGGGAATGTACAACTACTTTCCGAACTCATATCTTCTCTTTTTCGTGATAACAATGATATTCTGAGCCAGTCTTTAGAAGCTCTACAGAACTTTCAAGGCCAGCTTATGGGCACATTCAGTCGTGTCATAGACATGTCTGGCATAGATATTCCCGAATTTAATACTTCTAACCAAGCCCTCTCTCCTGATGATCTGGAGTCTAAAATATGTACATTATTTCTCTCTGTTGCCAAAAGGAGAGAAGCAGCTAAACGCAGTCACAACGAAGAACTCCTGAATGAGATTGATCAGTATATAGATCATCATTTTTCAAATATTATGACTAATGGTAATGCCATAGCAGCCCATTGTCGAATATCCGTCACTTATCTTTCTTCCTTTCTCAAGGAGCAGAGAGGTGTCTCCTATGGAAAATTATTGGAAAACCGTCGTATGAAAGAAGCAGAGAAGCTTCTAAGTGAAGAAAATACCTCAATAGGCAATATTGCTCTACGTTGCGGTTATGAAAATGCAGGAAGTTTCAGAAGAAGATTCAAGGTTGTATTCGGACTATCACCTGGAGAATTCAGAGATAAAAAAACTACCGATTCATAACATTTGCACTAGTACTTTAAAAAAAGAGCTATCAATTCTGAAAATAGGAATGTAATAGGAAAAACAGTTTCTTGTAGTTTTTTTTATTCATGCTAGCCTGTTCTCATGAACATGACTAAAGCTAAATCACCCCTTAGGGAATCTCTAAAGAATCACCCGACGTTGTATCTTCTAATGTTGATTCCCTTTGCGTACATTATCATTTTTCAGTACGTACCTATGTACGGGCTGCTCATCGCTTTCAAGAATTACTCACCTAGAAAAGGGATCTTAGGAAGCCCATGGATTGGATTTAAAAATTTCGAACTATTCATTAAATCCTACCAATTTAAAAGAGTTGTCCTCAATACCTTAGGACTAAGATTCTACCTTCTACTGGCCAGTTTTCCTTTTCCCGTATTATTGGCCCTTTCATTAAATGAAGTAAGAAACCAAAAGTATAAAAAAACAGTACAGATGATATCCTATCTACCCCATTTCATTTCTACCGTAGTTGTAGTGGGAATTCTTAACCAGTTTTTATCCTACAACGGCTTATTGAACAACATAAGAATAATGATGGGCCTGGAAAGAATAAGTCTGCTAAATATGCCTGAGCTTTTTAAAACCCTATACGTTCTATCCGATATATGGCAGACCGTTGGATACAGTAGTATCATATACTTAGCAGCACTTTCAGCGGTAAATGTCGACCTCTATGATGCGGGTAGAATCGATGGAATGAACATCTTTAAAAAGATTCTTTACATCGACATACCAACGATACTCCCCACGATAATCATCCTCTTTATTCTCAATGTTTCAAAGATTATGAACGTGGGTTTCGAAAAAGTCTTCCTCATGCAGAATAACCTGAATATGGCAACATCCGATGTGATCAATACATATGTATATCGGATTGGTATTCTCACAGGAAGTTACAGTTTTGCCACAGCAGTTGGGCTCTTCACTTCTATAATCAACAGTATCATCTTAATCACAGTAAATAAGATTTCTAAAACTATTTCGGAGACTAGTTTATGGTAAGCAAACTCACTCAGGAAAGACTAACCCGATTCGATAGAATCGTTATAAGAATCAATGCAATACTACTAGGCCTAAGCCTCTTTATATTCCTTATTCCCATCATTAATGTACTATCAAACTCATTCAGTGATGCGCAAGCTGTCATGTCAGGACATGTGACTTTGTTACCCGTGGATTTTACTTTGGAGAGTTATAGTAAGGCTTTCTCCAATAAGGATGTTCTGACTGGATACTATAATTCGATCTTTTATACAACGGTCGGAACGATAATTAATCTTTCGGTTACAATTGCTGCGGCCTATCCCCTCTCAAGGAAAGTATTCTATGGAAGAGGCTTTTTCATGGCGATATTCACCTTCACCATGTTTTTCTCTGGCGGAATGATACCTTCCTACCTTCTAATAAAAAACTTGGGTCTTCTTGATACCCGTCTTTCGATGCTTCTTCCTGTAGCTCTTAATGTTATGAATATGATAATAGCCAGGACGTTTTTTCAATCTTCGATACCTAACGATCTTTATGATTGTGCCTCTCTCGATGGCGCATCTGATATGCAAGTTCTTTTTCGTGTAGTTCTGCCTTTGTCAAAACCGATACTGGCTGTCCTAACACTATACTATGCCGTTGCTCATTGGAACTCATTCTTTAATGGGCTCATATATCTGGACTCGGGAAAGCTTTTTCCTCTTCAGTTAATTCTTAGAGAGTACTTGTTTGCGGGAGTTGACAGTATGGAACTGACTGATAACGAACAGTTTATGAAAGCGCTGGCGGAGAAAGAGGTTCTTAAATACTCACTGATAGTAGTGGGCTCCCTTCCAGTTATAATCCTTTATCCCTTCATTCAAAAATACTTTAACAAGGGAATCATGATCGGATCACTTAAAGGTTAAGAGAGAGAACAACTCTCTTAAAAATATATTATAATTGTCATAAGACAATAGCGTTAGGAGGAAAAATGCGTAAAACGTTGTTATTATTGTCGCTTCTGCTTCTCTGTCTTGCCTGGCTATCAGCCAACGGTGATACAGAGAGTTCCGCAGGAAAAAATGGAGCTCTAGTGAACCCCAAGGGTACATTTCCTATTGTAGATGAACCTGTATCACTTTCTCTCTTTACGAATGTTGGTGATGAGATATATGCCAATGGTATGACGGAGTGGTATCAGGAGAAAACGAATGTAAACATTGAATGGATTCGTGTTCCCCGCAGCAGTTACGTGGAAAAATTAAAAATCAAGATGAATACTCAAGATCTTCCGGACATTATCCGTATGGAAGGTTTTTCAGGCGGAGAAAGCTATAAATTTATTGAAGATGGTTTCTTTTACCCAATAAGCGATTTATATGGTCAGTATAGCGAATACACGGAAGAATGGCAGAAAGAAGAACCCCTCATGTTTAAGCCGACCTTAGGGTCTGATGGGAAAACCTATGGATGGCCCTATAGGCTGACAAGCGGCGGAGATCAGTTCAGAGACAATCTCTTTATTGAAAGGAACTGGCTTGATGCGGTTGGAATGAAGGTCCCCACGACAACCGAAGAACTCTATGATGTCTTGAAAGCTTTCAAAACACAGGATGCTAATGGAAATGGTGATCCCAGTGATGAAATACCTTTCTCAACCTGTAATTTAAGACCGGTATATTCGGGGCCCTTTATCTCTGCGTTCATGACTTCCCCATCAGACAAGAGTCTCTTTCTGGGAGTCCAAAATGGGAAAGTGTACATCAGTCGGGCGACTGAGGAATACCGTGATGCATTACGGTATCTGAATAAGTTATGGAAAGAAGGTTTGATCTACCCGGAAAGCTTCACACAAGATAGAGGGACACAGTGGAAACTGAACGAGCAATTTCCCGATTACAATATGATAGGTGTATTTCAGGGAATGCATTTCAACTATGCCATGAACTGGGAAAGTGACCGCTGGATGGATTATGCCGAAGTTCCCATTCTTAAGGGACCCCAAGGAGTTCAAGTTGCGGCCTGGAGATCTCCTGAACTCACATCCCGCCTCAATACAGTAATATCTGCAGAGACGGCCTATCCCGAAGTAGCGTTCCGTTGGATTGACTGGCTACAGGGAGAAGAAGGAAGTCTGACCATGGAAGTTGGGCTTAAGGGAGTTCACTACAGAGATGCTCAACCCGGAGAAACAAATAATCGTGGAAGTAAGGCTGTTTATACAGAAATCACCAATAACGAGGTAACACCATTTGCCTGGGGAGAACTCGTGGTAGAGCATTGGGGTGGAAATCGTTTTGATGAGTTGATGGCTGCTGCAGTAGACAAGAGAAATCAAGATGGCTTGGGAAAGAGCCAAATACTTGAAAAGCATGCTATTGACTCTATGAAGTATGCTCCTGCACTTGATACTCTATGGCCTGAAAATCTACCGATATCTCCCGATATGGCAGCAGAATATGGCGTACTTAATACGAACCTAACAGACCTCATTAATGAACATGCAACAGAATTCGTAGTAGGAACTAAGGACATAGAAAAGGACTGGGATACGTACTTAAAAGAACTGGACAATGCAGGTGCTGATCGCTTCCTGGATATGAGTCAAGAACTTTACGACACCTATTATTAATAAAAGATAGGCCCAAAACCTACCCGCCCTTGAAGGGCGGGTTTTTCTTATCGATGAAAAGGAGAGAGAATTTGGAATACGATATCCCAACTTATCCGGAGCTAGGGAATGTTTACTTAGGAGATTATTATGAGTCCATTCCCTTTGAAGATTATATATACAAAAAAGATTACAAATCCTATGGAATGCAGATTTTTGATATAAGGGATTATGGAGCTGTTCCCGACGATGGAAGACTCAATACGGAAGCGATTAATAAAACAATTGAAGAATCCAAGATTGCTGGAGGCGGTGTAATACTTATTGATGGAGGAACTTACCTTAGTGGCACAATTCAGCTCTATAGCAACATGATACTCCATATTGCTTCTGGTTCAGTTCTCCAAGCCAGTCGAAATGCAGAAAAAATGAACAAAGCTTTTATTATCGCCCAATATTCAGAAAATATTACAATCACCGGAGGAGGAACGATTTGTGGAAATGGGGAGTGGTATGTTTACGAACCTAGGAAAAAACCTCTGCTTAAGCCCTTGGATATCAGTGCTCTACCTCCTCGGGATGCCATAGATATAAATGGAGTCCCAGATACGATGAGATACCATTACCGACAGAGGATTCGTTATGCTGAAGATAAATATGATGAAGGACTTCCACCATTAAAAAGACCGGATTACATGGTATGGATTAAGGAGTGCCAAAATGTAACGATAAGAAATATTGTATTGGAAGATTCCATGTCTTGGACGCTCAATTTTGATTGTTCCCGTGATATTATAGTTTCCCATACAATAATCAATAACAACCGCCATGTCGCGAATACCGATGGGATAGATATAACAGGAAGTAGCAATGTAATGATACTTAGGTGTTTCATCGCTACAGCAGATGATGGAATTGTTATAAAAAATCCCAATCATACTCAACGTGAGATGACAAACATTCGTATAAACGACTGCCGTATTCAAACAGTCATGAATGCTTTTAAAATTGGAACCGAGACAAAATATGATATTTCTGATGTCGTAGTTGAAAACTGCCATTTCGAATTACCTGATATCTATCCTGGATCTGTATCTGGTATATCCATAGAATCGGCAGATGGTTCCTATGTAAGAAACGTATCAGTAAGTAATATTACAATGGATAATATCACCTGTCCTTTATTCATTGCACTAAATATGAGAAACAGAGATGGGATTGAATACCCTGATCGCTTCCCTAGACCCTATGGGGGAGGAATTGAAAATATCCATATAGAAAACATACAAGCTAAGAATGCAGAGGCTCCCAGTTTAATTTCTGGTTTTTTAATCTCAAATAATACGAAGAAAGTTTACAAGCCAATAAAATCGGTAGCCATTAAGAATTTTTATGTGACCTATAGAGATAATGATGAAAAGGTACAAGTACCAGAAACAATTGAAGAATATCTCGAAGAATATCCTGAAAATAATAATTTCGGCGATGTAGATGCTTGTGGGCTATGGGCCCGTCATTGTGAAGAAATTAAGCTCGAGAATATAGAGATAATCCCAAGAAAGGTTAATACCAGGGATAACATCAGGATAATACGCCAGCTCCAATAATATAAAAAACATTACAATATTATTGAACTAAACCTTAAGTATAAATCGCGAATAAAAGTAATGCTATACAACAAATCTAAACCATTTTAAAAAGAAGGGATATAGAGTATCCTCGAACTCTCTCCAACAGTTTTAGACCGGAAGTTTTCCGGTCTTTTATTATAAATGGGAACTTTTGATATTTCGGTCTCAATTCTAGGAATGAAATAGATCCAATAATCCCTCTTTACTGTTTACTGGATCATAAAGATTCAACATATACTCATTATCTATTTCTGAACGAAGAAAGCTCAAAGAATGATTAGCAAAATTATAAGTGATATCATCTGAGTTTGAAATTAATACAAATACTACCGTAGTACATGTATCAAAACTTTTTTGCCAAAGTAATTTTCAAAAGAAGGTTGAACACGGCAATTCATAAACTAAAACGATGAGAAAGTTCAAATAAAATTACTTAGCTAGTTCCTTCAATCATTTTAAAAATGACACTCTTAGATATAGATTCAGAAAAATACATAGCAAAACAAAATCCATCTGACTCCCAAACAGCAATATTAAACTTTTGATTATTCCCTTTAATCGTGACTTCATTCCCATTTATTGTAATCATTTCGACTAAAGAATAATTGGAGGAATCAGTACACGAAAAATCGACAAAAGGATTCATGCTAAATATGGCTTTCATACAATCACCATTGTATTTTACTTCTGCATATGCATCACCAAAAGATGTATAACTTATGGATATCACATCAAATGGTAAATCATGTACTTGCTTTACCAAATATCCCACGGCATTTGATAAGTCTTCAATGGAAGTATAAGTAATTATTTCCGAAATGTTTGAATTAGGAGATATATCGATCTCTTTCTTTATACCAAATATCACAATTGCACCAAATAAGAGGAAAATAAGACTTGTAACAACAGGGGAAATCTCCCACATATATTTCATCCTCAACAACGAATATCTCCTGCATTTTGATTAAAACTACTTCATCACTGGTAATTGATATTTAAGCAGTATCTATTACTATCACCTAACCTTGTTTTAAAATCCTTTATTTGAGAGTTAAAAGAGCTTAATAATAAAATCTTTCCTACCATTCTATTTACTTATCCCACCCATTTCTGAAAGCACGTAAAGCCAATCGCGTACGATCCGGTAAATTTATAATAGCCAGCAAATCAGAAACATAATTCTTCACTGTCCCTTCAGAGAGATTCATCTCAGAAGCGATCTCTCGGTTTGTAAATCCTTGCGCCAAACATTTAATAACCTTTTTTTCGCGGTCTGAAAAAGTCTCATAAAGAGTCTGCTCTTCTGGTGGAATCGCATTCGCATCTATTTCCTTATCATCATCTATACGATTGAGAAGTTTGGCCATGACTCCCGCCTCCATCTGAAACGTCCTGTTTTTTACCATATGGATGGCTTTCGCCAAATCATCAAGAGAGATATTTTTTTTTACGTAACCTAAAGCACCAGCTTTCAATGATTTTAAAACATATTCCTCATCATCAAATGTAGTCAACATGAGGATATTGGCTTCGGAGTTTTCCTGCAGAATCCGCTCCACCGCAGTAATCCCATCCATGATAGGCATCCTTATATCCATCAATACCACGTCCGGCTTCAACTCTCTGTAAGCGATGAGTCCGTCTCTTCCGTTCTCCGCTGTCCCGATAACCTCAATGCCATCCTGCAGAATAAGCAGAGAAGCCAGCCCTTCGCGGACCAGCTGCTGATCATCCACTATCATAACCTTCACTTTCGACATCATCCCCTCCTATATCAGCGAGACCGGATCTTTCGGCGCCACAGCAATAATCTTAGTCCCCTCACCCGGAGCGGAGTTAATTGCAAGATAGCCCCTGACAAGTTCGAGACGCCTTCTCATGCCTATCAGCCCGTATCCTCCTGATTGCTTCGCCCTTTCAGACGCATCGGGAACGAATCCGCTTCCGTCATCGGCCAATTCCACCGTGGCATATCGATCTCCGAATTCCACGCTTATGGTAACGTTCTGCGCCCGGGAGTGCTTGAGTATATTCGTCACGCCTTCCTGGCAGAGCCGGTAGAGCCCCATCATAACGGAATAATTATACCCCTCCTCGCTGCCGGTAATCGAAGAATCAACCCGGATGCCCACGTCTTCCAGCAATTTGATCAGGCGGGGCAGCAGATGGACAAGCGATATATCGGCAATTTCTCCGTTCAGCCGGTCCAGGGAGGTCTGGACATCTTCCATGGCGTCATCGGTCGTCTCTTTCGCCGCTTTGATGGCATGCTGCGATTCCCCCGGATCTCTCTCGAAATAGGCTTCCGCCTTCGCCAGCTGGATCTTGATCGCCGTCAGGGCATGGCCCAGGCTGTCATGGATATCCCTGGCTATACGGGTCCTCTCCTCCAGGGCCACGGTCTGGGCTATCTGGTTCGCATACTCCCGGAGGGTTTTCTCCGATTTGCGCAAATCGGTCAGCAGATCATGTATCTTCTCCCTTTTCCTGGCTTCCTCGTCCAGGAGCCAGGCCAGAAAATAGAAGAAGAGAATGGAGATAGTGCGATAAGAGGTGACGCCGATCTGATTGCTGTCAAAGGGAAGCTGGTCGGTAAGTTCAGACGCTCTGATCATCATAGGAATCGTTGGAAAGAGCAGACAGAAGGCAAGAACGGAAAGACTGATTTTCCGGGAGAAGACGGAATAGGAGCAAAAGGGCAGAGCCGTCGTAAGCATTGTCGCAAGCATAGTCAGAGGACTGATTCCCAGCATGCTTTCCGAATCGAAATAGAACGTCCCGAGGAAGTAAGCCCCGCCGATCAACAATACCCGGAGATAAAAAACCGTTCGGGATACGGTCAGATTGGTTCTCTCCTTTTCCCCGAAAAGATTTCCCAATTCCAGCCCGATGAAAACAAAAAGAAAGAAGCTGGGAAGGACAATATCCCTCACGCGGCTAATATCCGAACGGTTATTTTGCAGGTAGAAGAGAATACTCGGTGTGGAAAATACTATATAAAAAAGCAGAAGAAAGAAACTCAGCGTTTCCTGACCTTGCCTTCGCTGCATACGGGGCCTCCTTTTTTCCTAAGTATAATCGATGTGACGGTCCTATCAAAGGAAATAAGCCATTCTATGGCATGACCATGCTCAGGAAGCCGACCTGACTTATGGCAGGTTAAATTCCTGACCTATTACAGGAGCTTTCCTGTACAATTTCACTACATCTTCGCCGGAAACAATGAGATCCTTGTTATAGATCATGAAAACAGGAGATTATGCATGAGAAAAATAACGGCTATACCGATTCTATTGCTGGCGACCGCATTCTTTCTTTGGTCGGACCCCCTGGTCCTGGACAGAGATACTTGCGTGAATCTGGCCTTGGAAAAAAATCCCGATTTCCTTATATCGGGAATCGAACTCGACGCGGCGGACAGAGAGTACCGGAACTCATGGAACTCTTTTCTACCCGAGGTTTCAGCCACGGTGGGTCTTTCGGAAAGCAATTCCCTTTTCGACAGCCGGGATTTGGATACGAGCTGGAGTTTCTCCGGGTCTCTGGATCTGAGTTTGAATCTCTCCGCCGGAATGGCGAACACCATCAAGAGCATCCGCCTCGCCTACGAAAGCGAGCAAATAGATTTCGAATTGGCCAGAATCAGCCTGATCAGTCAGGTGGAAAGCGGCTTCTACTATCTACTGGCCAGCAGAAAGGATATGGAGATTGAAAAGAACAACCTCGACCTGGCTGTCAAACGGTACGAACAGACGAAAACCAACTTCGAAAACGGCTTCACGTCGGAGCTCTCCGTTCTCCAGGCGCGGGTTAGCGCTGAAAACCTGAAGCCCGATTACCTTCAGACTACAGCCGATTACGACGCGGAGATAAGGGATTTTCTCATTATACTGGGCCTTAATCCGGACACGGAGGTGGTTCTCGAAGGCGACCTGAAGACCGAGATCCTGATGTTTGACAAGGAAAAACTTATCGACACCTACATAGGAAACAGACAGGATATCCGCTCCCTGCAGAACAGTTTGGAATCGGCCAAGAACACAAAAAGCATGACCGCGCTTGACAGTAAGGCTCCTTCGGTCCAGCTGTCAGCCGGATGGAACACGAACGTATCGGACGCATTCGAGAACGAATCCTGGGATTCCGGCTCCTGGCAAGACGGGGTTTCCCTGGGCGCTTATCTCGTCATTCCCTTGGACGACTGGGTCCCCGGTTCCTCAACGGACACCACGCTCCAGTCCCTGGAAGACAGCATCGAATCGGTCGCCATCAATCTGGCGAAAACCACCGATACGGCCCGGGCGGAGATAATCAACCTGGTGGACCAGCTGGAGACGACCGCTTCCCAGCTGACACTTTCGGAACTCAACGTGGAACTGGCCCTGGAATCGTACAGAAGGACCGAGGACAGCTACGCGAAGGGGTCCACGGAAAGGCTTGACGTGGAAGACGCCCAGCAGGATTACCAATCGGCGGAGCAGTCCTATATCTTAAGCCAGTATAACTATATATCGGGTCTGATCAGCCTCCGGACGGCCCTAGGGCTGGAAGAGACGGAAGAACTGATAGCTTTTACACAGAATACATCCCGAAATTAAGGAGATTGCCATGAAAAAGGACAAGAAGGAAAAGAAAGAGAAAAAACCTCTGGGCGACAGAATTATGCAGATTGTTCTGCTGGGACTCATCGCTCTGGGAATATTCACCATACCAGCCATGGTCGGCGGCGGTCCCGGAGCAGGGAGTGGCGGCCCCGGCGGAATGCCCGGCGGCGGCATGCCGGGAGGAGATATGCCGGCCATGGCCGGGGAAGAGGGCGACACCAAAGCGGTCGCCGTGGACGCGGCGGAAGTCGGTCTTTCGATGATCAGGGAGTACATCCGGGTGAACGGCGACGTGTCCCCCACCGCCTCGGTGAACCTCTACCCCGACGTATCCGGAGAGATCGTTTCGGTCCCCGTAACCATCGGGGACACGGTCTACAAAGGGCAGACAATAGCCGTGGTCGATCCGTCCCTACCCGGCCAGATATACAGCACAAGCAAGATGGATACCACGATAAGCGGTACCGTCACGGCTCTGAATTACGACATAGGCGAGACCGTGACGACCTCAACGGCTATCGCTACGGTGGGCAACCTGAACGAGCTGGAGATAGTCACCTACGTGCCGGAAAGGTACTCCGACTCCATACATACGGGGCTTAAGGCGGAGACCATGTTCGACGCATTCTCCGACGAAACCTTCACCGCCACGGTGACAGAAGTCAATCCCGTGCTGGATACATCCTCCCGTACGGTAAAGGTAACCCTGTCCCTGGATGGATCAGACAGACGGATTAAGGTAGGCATGTTCGCATCGATCAGACTCATTATCAAAGAAGAGGCCGACGTCGTTTCAGTTCCCGCCTCGGCTCTGACAAAGAATTACGAACAGAATGTAGTCTACGTCGTGGAAGACGGTATCGCCCGGATGCAAGAAGTGGAAGTGGGTCTGACCTCAGATGAGAACGTTCAGATAACAGAAGGCCTCTCTTTGGGAGAAAAGGTCATCACCCGGGGATTATCCGGCGTCGTGGACGGCTCTTCTGTCCGGATTGTCAATTAGGAGGCAAGAATGAATATATCGGAACTTGCGGTTAGAAGGCCGGTCACCATAGGCATCATCACGGTCCTGCTGGTGAGCATGGCCTTTTTCATGATACCCAAACTGGCCGTGGCCATGATTCCCGACGTGGAAGCGCCCGTCGTTCTCGTCAGAACGTCCTATAGCGGAGCCAATCCCCTGGAAGTGGAGCAGAGCATAACGGAAATTCTCGAAAAGCAGCTCTCAGACGTGAGCGGCCTTAAATCGGTTACGTCCACGTCCTCTTCGGGAAGCAGCATCATCGTCCTGGAATTCGGTTACGACAAGGATCTGACCGAAGCGGTCAACGATATCCGGGATTCCCTGGAAGGGGCCACGGACATGCTGCCCGACGACGCGGATTCGCCGGTCATAATGAAGATAGACCTTAACAGCGAACCCATCATGAAGCTTATCATGGAGGGGGACGAATCGGCTGACACGATGAAGTGGCTGGCCGAAGATACGGTCCAGCCCCTCCTCGAGCGGATCGAGGGTGTGTCATCCGCCGACGTTACCGGTGGGGAAACGAGAGCCATACGGGTCGATCTTTCCCTTAACCGGCTGGAAGCCTACGGCTTGACGGTTAGCCAGATCACTTCAGCCCTTTCTTCGCAGAATCTCCAGATGTCCGGGGGAACCCTTAATCTGGACAACCTCAACTACGACCTGAAAGTGGATGAGGAGTACGCCACGGTAGAAGAGATCGCCCGCACCGTGGTGGCGACCCTGAACCCTGAACTGGAACCGGGCGAGTCGGTGAACCGGTCCAGCATAGTCCGTCTCGAGGACGTGGCCCATGTCTACGAGGGCTACGAGGAGAAGGAAAGCCTCTTCTATGTGAACGGCAAGCCGGCTATTTCCATAGAAATAAATAACGAAAGCGACACCAATACGGTGAACGTAGCCAACTCGGTCAAGGAAGTTCTTCCCACGATCAACGAAAGCCTGCCCGAAGGGGTTAGCATCAAAATACTCGTGGACGATACGGACTATATAAACTCCGTTCTGAATCAGGTCTACTCATCGGCCTGGCAGGGAATCATTCTGGCCATGGCCATTCTTTTTCTCTTTCTCAGGAACTTGAGAAGCACCTTGATCATAGGCCTTTCCATTCCCGTTTCCATAATCATTACTCTCATGTTCATGTACTTCTTCGATATTACCCTGAACATGATGTCCCTGACCGGGCTCATACTGGGGCTGGGCATGATCGTGGACAACTCCATAGTTATTCTGGAGAACATCCACCAGTACAGGGAGAGGGGGGCCAAGCTGAAGCCTTCCGCCATTCTCGGTTCCCAGGAGATGATCAATTCCATCACCGCGTCCACGCTGACGACGCTCTGCGTCTTCCTTCCCATGATCATCTGGAAGGACGGCCTTGAGATGATCGGAGAGATGTTCAGCGACATGATGTTCACCGTGGTCATCAGCCTGGTGGTCTCCTACCTGACCGCCGTGGCCCTCGTCCCCGCCCTGAGCAGCAAGTTCATCAAACTCTATACCCATAAGCAGCGCCCCATAAAGAATCACGTCCTTACAAAACTGGACCGACTGGGAAGCTCCGCTCTCGAAGGGATTGAGCGAGGATACAAAACCGGACTCGGCTTTGCTCTCAGGAACAGGCTCATGGTTATCACCTTGATCGTCGTCGCCCTCGTCTTCTCTATCGCCGGATTTTCCACTCTGGGCATATCCATCTTCCCCACGGACGATTCGGACGATTCGGTCATCATCGATGTGGAGATGCCCGTGGGAACGGACCTGGACAAAACGGAAGAAGTCCTCCTCCAGCTGAAGGATATCGTGACCGAAGAAATTACCGGATACGAGGAGCTGATTTTGTCTGTAGGCGGCTCGGGAATGTTCAGTTCAGGATCGACCAATGAGGGTTCCATAGAAATAACCCTGCCCGATCTGGAGGACCAGACCATTACGGCGGCGGAGATAGAGAACATACTCCGTCCCTATATCTCCCTCTTTCCAGATGCGGAGATAACCTTTGACTCGGGACAAGACTTCGGCTCCGGTAGCCCAGTAGACCTGGTCATCTACTCCAACGATTTGGATCTGGCCAGCGAAACGGCTACGACGATAAAGAATCTCATAAAGGAGCTTCCCGAGATCGTCGATCCCGTAACCGATATGGATGACGGTTCGCCGGAATACCGCGTAGTCATAGATAAGGACAGGGCTGCCGTCTACGGTCTTTCTGTCCAGGAAGTGGCCAGCGTCATAAACGGTCTCGTGGACGGGAGCACGCCCACCACCTATTGGGACGATTCGGAAGAGCTGGACGTGATCGTGCAGCTGGCCGAGGAGGACCGGGCGGGACTGCCCGACCTGGATGCTATCTACATCCTCACCGGATCGGGGCAGAAGATATCCCTATCCAACCTGGCAACCTACACCCTGAGCGTGGGGCCGAAGGATATCAGCCGGGAAGACGAGACCAGAACGGTCCACGTCACGGCCGATCTCACGCCCGGCGTAGGAGCGAACCAAATCCAGCCCCAGATCCAGTCCCTTCTGGACGAGAAGCTGATTCTGCCCGACGGCGTTTCCTATGAATTCGCCGGAGACCAGATGGACTTCAAGGATATGGTCCCCACTCTGATCACGGTTTTCGTGGTGGCCCTTCTGATGATATTCGCCATCATGGCCAGCCAGTTCGAATCCCTGGCCGACCCGTTCATTATCTTCTTTTCCATTCCGCTCCTTCTGATAGGAGTTATGGGGATCTATCTGGTATCGGGCGCCGTGTTCAGCCTCTTCTCCTTCATAGGAATGGTTGTTCTCATGGGTATCGTCGTTAACAACGGTATCGTCATGGTGGACTACATGAACCTTCTGAGAAAGAGGGGTTACGGTCTTGACGAGGCGGTCATGGAGGGAGCCGTCAGCCGTCTCAGACCTGTTCTCATGACCAGTCTGACCACGATTCTCTCCATGGTGCCCATGGGATTCTTCCCCGGAGAAGGAACGGACATGATCCAGCCCATCGGGCAGACGATCGTGGGCGGGCTGACGTCCAGTACGCTCATCACCCTGTTTATCACGCCGGTCGTGTATACCCTGGTGAACAGGGAAAAGAAAATTAAGAAATCCGACGCCGGTCCCGAAGAACCGGCCGGTAAGGCGATTGCATGAAAAAAATAGAAATTGTAGCGAACCAGGCCGTCGAGGAAGATATAGTCGAACTTCTGACCGAACTGGGATACGGAGAATCCTTCACCTACCAGCATCCCGTCTTCGGGCGGGGCAAAAGGGGCCGCCGGGAAGGATCGGCGATCTGGCCCGAAACGAATGTCATGTTCCTCCTCTATTTTGACGGAAGTGATGTGGATTCTTTCTTGAAGAGCTTCAGGGAACTTAAGAACCGTTTCCCGGAAGAAGGCATAAAATGCTGGATTGGCGACGGATTATATGAGACTCTGTAGATGATTGTCATAATCTTTATTCTGTTCTCTCTGATAATACCGGGAGAACGGAATCATAGTGAGCAGGAGCTGAAAGGATCCAATACTTCAACCAGTCTAACTGGGGAGCAAATGAAAGAAGCTCAATTATAATCTCTCCGGAGCATAAGCCTTATGGGCCTATGCTCTTTTTTCTTTGGCAATCGGCATAGCATCGGCTACAATATAAGTATGAGTTCTGAAAAAAAATGTTTATCTCCCTCCAGTACAAAATCTCTTTTATCGTTTTCTGTTCCTGCCTGTTCGTTCTCCTGTCGGTGACGATTTTAACCCCCATCTTTATTTCAAATCAAATTGAAAAAGATATAAAGACTCATCTGAACGCTGAAATCGGCGCTATTCTTCTTGCGTTTATACAAGAGCAGGAAGATACCACCTGGGGAACAATTCAATCGGCCCAGGCCTTCGCCGTGCAATTCTCTATACAGGACCTCACCCTTATCGAGGGTCTGGAACATATCCCTTTTCCCCGGAATAATCCAGGCGAACCTCCTTCTCCGGGGGACCGTCTTTTTTTTCGTCTGGCCGATATGAACGGCTTTGCCCTTCTGGGGTTCGATGAATACCCGGCGGGGTCGCAGATCCCTGCCGGAGAATTGAACAGATTCTCGCCTTTGTACGTTAAAGACAAACCGGCAGCATATATTTATTATCTGTCCCCCCCGCCCATGACCCGGAAGAATGAAGCACTCGTAGAATCGATGAAGAACACCATGAAGATCGGATTTTATATTGCCCTTATCGTCGCCCTTCTTGTCGGAATTGTATCCGGTTCAGGTATAACGAAGTCCTTGAGGCACCTGACCGAAATGGCCGCTAGTCTGAAAGAAGGATTAAGGGGACAGCAGATAAGAGAGATCAACTCCCGAGACGAAATCGGCCGATTGGCAAAAGTGCTGAATGAAATGAGCATTGAACTGGAAAAATCCCACAGGACAATAAAGGAGCTGGCCCTGACCGACGAACTGACAGGCTTGTACAACCGCCGGTTTTTCAATGAACAGATTAAGATTCTCGCTTCCAACGCCCATCGCTATGATCATAATCTGACAGTAGTTCTGGGAGATGTGGACCATTTCAAAAAGGTCAATGATAATTTCTCCCATACCGTCGGAGACAAGGTGCTCACCCGCATAAGCGCAATTATCCAGGAGGGCGTCAGGGAAGGAGATCTCACGACCCGCTACGGAGGGGAAGAGATTGTCATTGTCCTTTCAGAATCGGACAGAGAAGAATCGGTTCGGATCATAGAGAGGATCAGGCAGAGCATAGAGTCCTGGCGATGGGAGGAGATCGCTCCGGGGCTTAAGGTGACGATGAGCTTTGGCGTCTGTACGCTGAAAGCTCCTGAATCCTACCGGGAAATGGTGGAAGAGGCGGACAGGAGGCTATATATCGCGAAGGATTCGGGGAGGAACCGGGTAGTCGCCGAAGGAATATAAGGCGTCGATTGCCGTAGAACCGGTTAGCTCTTATCCTCCTGGGAATTCAGAATCAGAACACCGATCCATACGACCAGTAGGGAAAGTAGAACTGATCCAAGAGCTCCAAGATTTGTAACCGCTTTGTTCATGCTGGAGGAGATAGCGAACCATGCGGGAAGAGACGGCGCGCCGTGGACAATGAAAACGAGCATGGGAAGGACGGGGAGGAATATCCATTCTCTGGCGCCTTTCAATATGTGGGAATGCAAGAGATAGACCAGAATCGTCAGACTGAGGATTGAGCTTCCATTGACAAATCCCCACCAGAGGGGAACCGTTCCGAAAAGCTTTACCGGCTGGTTAGAGCCGTAGTAGGTCCAGACGCCCAGTTTAACGAAAACCAGTTCCACGAGAAAAGCTCCCAGTACGGATACAGCGTAGGCAATCCACCATTTCCGGGGTGTAAATCGGCCTTTCTTGAGCATGAACTCGATGATCAGTACTACGGGTATGGCGAAATACCAGGAATAGGCCAACATCGTCCAAACCGGGATCGGTCGGTCCAATACGTTGACCGCTACGATCTGCCCGGTCTGGGGATGAAGACAATGCCCCAGAAGATTATTGACCGCTTCATAGGGGATCGCTATAAGCGAACCGATCAGGACGAACAGGGGGTAGAGGGTTTTATCCTGGTTATACTTGACAATACTGTAGACAAGCATCGCCAGAACTCCGCCCCCCCAAAAGAAAATAGAGACGGTCTGGAACGTCTGCGGCATAACCGCAACGGGTGTTTCAATCATTTTAAACTCCGGTTAAGTAATTTCCGAAAGTTTACGGTGTAATTGAAAAGGATTGAAGGACAAAAGAATCGGGCCTGTATCCTAAGTAACAAAGAAGCGAAAAATGTTACCTTTCCAGAATCTCGGCGAGCTTTTCGGCTCCTTTCCAGAAGATATCGGAAGTATGGCGGGAGAGATCATCAAGGGGCAGATCAATCCTGCCTTCGAACCAGGAGAAATAGGCGGCGATAACGCCGCCGCTCAGGTATTCCGCATACAGGCCCATCTTCTTCTCATTGCCCCCTTTTCCTTTAGCGGCGATGATCCGACGGAAGAGTTCTTTCATGTCATAAACAAAGACATGGTAGAAATCCGTCACGACAAGTCTTCTGTAAAAATCGATATTGTTTTCGATTTCCCTGTTCAGGGAGACGAAGAGATCGCCCACGCTTGACGAATCGGTGATAAAATCGTTTCTGTAAAATATCCCCTCAAGATTCTTCAGTATGGCTTCTTCGATTTCTGTCATGACATCATGGACCGAATCATAGTGGCTGTAAAAGGTTTTCCTGCTGATTCTCGCTTGGGAGGCGACTTCCGAGATAGATATGTCGCCGATGTTCTTTTCCATGAAGATTCCCAAAACGGTTTCTCTGATATTCTCCTTTGTTTTCTCGACTCTCAAATCGCTCATTGCCGGATAGCCTCCCCGTATAAACCGTCGGAACCAATCCGGCTTCGGTCAAAAATCTCCTGGGCTATGAGGGACAAAGTTTCTATGGGAATATTCCTCTCGCCGACAAGCCAGTTGTTATACACCGATATAATGCCCGCTGAGGCATACTCGGCACAAATATCGCCAACATCGGGATTGATGTCACTATCGGCGGGAAAAATAGATAACAGAGCCTTCTTCAAAAGCCCTTTAAAACGAAGAAGGAAGAAATTATACGATGGAGACCGACAAACATGCCTGAAAAACACCTGATTCTTCAGGGTAATGGCATTCAGACCATTGAAAAAACGAGATACGCTGAACTGGTCCATCTCCGCCAGAAGACTCTGAACGTCTTCCTCCAGGTCCGACACGATCTCATCGATCAGATCTCCCACGGAAGAGTAATGGGCATAGAAAGTTTTCCTGTCTATCTCGGCCCTCCGGGCGATAGCCGAGATAGTAATGGATGACAGATCATTTTCCAGCATTAGCTCGTGAAACACTTCACGGATTCTTCTTTTCGTCTTGACGACCCGCTTATCTCCACAAAAGTTCCCCATCTGTGGAATATTCCCTATTTACGGGATTTTTGTCAATTGCCCCTCCGGGAATCCCCCCTTATATTGTCAGCGTCTTTCGACAAAGGAATTATATATCATCGGAGGTATCCATTTTGGACAAACTAATCGCCATTTATCCTTCGCCCTATTCCCTGGAAGATTTTATCAGGGCCTTTAATCCGGATAACGGACAATTCATTTTATTACTGATCGTTTCAGGGCTGACGTTTCTCTTCGGCTTTCTGGAATACATCTACAGCTTCCTTCTGGTAAGGAAGGACAAGAGCGCTCCCTTTCCCCCGTGGATGCACACGTTCTATTTAGCCCATGACAGCATGGGAATCTTCGTATTTTTCTCCGCCTCAAAAGAGGTAGGCGGGTTCTGGTTCTTCGACGCCGCAGCCCTCTCCCTCGTCGTCTGGAATCTCTTCGAAGTCTACAATCTGTATAAATGCGTTACCACGGAACGGCAGGATTTGTGGGGACACCTCTACGAAGAACCAGTGACCCTGGCAAACGCGTTGATAAAAATCGTTGGACAGATCCTAATCTTCATAGGAATCGTCCATGTCTTAAGGATATTCATGCATGACAGCGCCATGTACCAGTGGTTCCTCTTCACCAATGTCGTGATGGCCATCGTCCCCGGCCTCTACTGGGAGAAGAGGAAGTCCAGGAAGGGTACATCCCTTCCCCTAGCGATTGTGATCCTTCTTGGGACAGTCATCACTTTCCAGCCTTGGAGCATGTGGGCCCTGGTCAGCAATTATTTTTCAATGGGAGAGAATCCCTGGCTAATCTTTCTTGGTGCCGTATGTATTGGCAGCGCGGTGAGGAATATTATTGTACTCAAAAAACTTCCCAAATGACCTCAAGTGTAATAAATAAAATGAAAAAAATGGAGAATCAGTTATACTTCTCACTACAATCAGCGTCGAAAACCTGTCATGAGAAATAATCATAAAAGAATCAGTCTTTCATATAAAGTAGCTCATGCCTTCTTTTCATAATTTCAGGATCACTATCTTTATAAAATTCGCGAGTAATAGTAATGCTATACAACGAATCTATATCATTTTAAAAGAAGTGATATTGAGAATCCCGTAACTCTCTCCAACAGTCTTAGACCGGAAGTTTTCCGGTCTTCTATTATAAATGGGAACCTTTGATATATCGGTCTCAATTCTAGGAATGAAATAGATCCAATAATTCCTCTTTATTGTTTACTGAATCATATAGATTCAACATATACTTATTATCTATTTCTGAACGATGAAAGCTCAAAGAATGATTAGCGGAATTATAAGTAATATTATCTGAGTTTGAAATTAATACAAATACTACCGCAGTACATATCTTCAGTGCTTTCTCGTTTTTTAAAACATCATCTGTAGTATTAATTACTAAACAATAGGGTTCTTCATCAGTCTTAAGGTAAAAACCATTGTATTCAAGTTCTAGTAGGGACAGAATGTTTCCAATAGCGGCTGCATTACCAATATATGACCCTTTATATTCCATTAACAAATCATATGTATCTTTTTCATTCCCAGAATCAAAACATCCAGCCAATAGAACAAGCATAAAAACAATCAATAGAGAATATCTTTTCATGATTATATTTTACAACTTTTCTATTATTGATAATAGTATGGGAAGAATAATACTTCCCCTATTACACCAAGAAAATGACACCAAAATTCAGGTATAATATGATATCTATTGACATCATCTGCTATTTTATTTCCCCTCCCCTCTTCCCTAAATCGAAACATATGCTATAATTAGACAACACTTGATAGAAATGCAGGACGGCCTCATAACCCGAAGGCCGGAGGTTCGAGTCCTTCCCCTGCTAAATTATTAAAGAGTAAGGTTTTAACCTTACTCTTTTTTTTGTTATAATCACACAGTTAGGTCGAAATCTGACAGTATTAGTGACAACAGAAACGGGGGAAAGGCTCGAAACGCAAGAAGCGCCGACCCGTGGGAGGAAGAGCGCACAGGACGTGCGCGGCAGCGACTGGAGGCGCCTGGAGCGAGGAAGCAGGATGCTGACGAGTGCAAGGCGAGTCCTTCCCCTGCTAAATATTATTATTTCTTTTGTAGAAAAGAAATATGATACTAACTACCGGAAGACCAGCGTTTCTATCAAAATCCAGTTACACCAAGAATGACACCAAAACCATTCTTGTAAGGGAGTTGATATGAACCGCCGGTCTTTCTATTTATACCGACGAAATTCCGATAAAGCAACCCTTTTGTCTGTAAAATCAGAAAAGGTTAATCAGTCTCCATATTCAAGTATCGCTTGCCAGTAAGCCATTGTTCATCTATTTCCATTAACAGAGCGGCTATCAAACGATCAACGGATTTCCTGTTTGGAAATATCATGGCTACCCTTGTTCTCCTCTTTATTTCTTTCATCTGGCGTTCTGCCAGATTTGAAGTTCTTAACCGTCGCCAGTGAGTCCTTGGCATTGAAAATACAGTCAGAGATTCTGGGATATTTTCATCCATCCAGCGGCTCAGATTGGGTGCGGTTACTTCATATTTTTTCACAGCCATGGAAAGAAAGCGTTTTGCTTCTACCCCATTGGGGGCGTTAAAAATAGTTCTGATATCTTCTGCTACCTCCTTTTCCATGCTTTTCTTAGGGACATGGTGGGATGCATTCTGTTGGAGATGAAACTGACAACGCCGCCAGGGGACCGTAGGAAAAACGGCCTCTATTGCCAATTTCAGACCACTGTGTGCATCAGAGGTTATTATTCTGATTCCATGCAGTCCTCGATCAACCTGTCCAGACAGAAACTTTCTCCAATGAACATCAGCCTCGCTGAGTTCTGTTGAAATCCCAAGAACTCTTCTCATCCCTTTATTATCAATACCATAGGCAATTAGAACAGCAGCAGAGACCACCGCTCTATCAACACGAGCTTTTTCGTAAGTGGCATCTACAATGAGATAGCGGAAAGCTCCCAGTGGACGATTCGCCATTTGGAAATTTCCTCATCTAGCATGGTCGTTGCCTCTGACACCTGAGATTGAGAAACCTCGAAACCGCAGAGCTGCTCAACAATTTTAGTTACTCGGCGAGTGGATACGCCTTGAATTACATCTGAGCAATGGCCATTTTCAGCGCTCTTTCGCTACGGCACCCCTTTTCAATACTGCCTGGATAGAATTCCATCCCGCGGACCTGTGGTATCTCGATAGGGATCTCGCCGACTCGAGTCCGAATCTTCCTGCTCTTGTACCCGTTTCTATGGCCAATACGATCGTCATTCCGTTCATAATGACTGGCTTTAATTGCCTTTTCTTGCTCTAACCGCATGGATAAATTCATTATTGAACTTATGACCTTTGTTAATCCTTCTCTATTATCTGCCTGGAGATCTTCAATCATCTGATCGAAAACGCTATAATAATCTTCGTTAGTCATGATGCCTCAATTTGTTTTTCGTCGAACTAATCGAAGACTGATTGACTAACTTTTTCAAGCCCCCTTTATTTCTAATTTACAGACAGAATTGTACACTAGCCCCTACTCCACAAGAGATTCCTCTGGCTATTCTCTCCGTATTGTCCATTCGGGAAGAGTTAAACCATTAATCCTTTACCCATCTTTTTAGAAAAAGCCTACTAACAGCGGTTTAATATCCGCCAGCAAGAATAGACAATAATGGCCTGCTACTAAGCAGGAAATTATACAACTAACGGAAGAAAAGCAATCAGATCTCATCCATAATCTGTTTTGTCCAGTCAGATATTCGATCATCACTCAAATCGGCCTGATTATCTTCATCGAGAGCCAGGCCGATGAAAGCACCACCTTTCACGGCTTTTGATTCTGTAAAATGATACCCATCAGAAGACCAGGCGCCAATGAAATTGGCTCCCGTTCCGGACAGGGATTCGTAAAGGATTCCCATGGCGTCTACATAAGTATCTTCATAACTTTCCTGATCTCCCAATCCGAAAAATCCAACTTTCTTCCCGTTCAGGTCCAGTTTACCCAGATCCCCAGATATAGCCTCCCAGTCATCCTGCAAATCCCCGAATCCCCATGTGGATGTCCCCATAAGAACCACATCATAACCGCTTAACTGAGAAAGGGAATTTCTATCGGCCCCCATTAGATCAGCGTCTCCCAGAGCAGCTTGAATTCTCTCCGCAGCCTGCTGAGTGTTACCTGTGGTAGATCCATAAATAATTGCAATTCTTGACATTATATACTCCTCTTATACTACCCTCTTAAAAGAGGGAATTGTTTTTCTTTTCAAATATCGCTGACATTGCTGCAAGCGGCCATAACCAAGCATGGTTCCGAGAATAAAATCTTCTTCGCATGTGAATTCATTCAGAGGCTTATAGCCGAAGCTGGTGATAATATCCACACAAGCCTGTTCCCCAAAAAAGATATTTATTTTCTTATTGCTTAATTTCCGGATAAGGTAAGGAATCTTGTTCTGAATAAGTTTTTTCTCAGCCTGCTCTTCATAGGGAGAAGGTAATGTATGAAGGACAAGACTTCTCAATCCTTTTTTATATTCGTATATATGATGATAAAATACTTTCATAATCTCCTCCCCAAAAAACAAAAAGTGGTCTCCTTTACCACAATCTGTCGGAGACTCCCTTTACACCCGTAACAAGATCATACATATTTACAGGTATTTTAGCATATCTACCTTTATTAGTCTATCCTATTTTTTATTATTATTTATACATGCCACACTATGATATTCTATATTAACATTATTAGTTGACACTATATTTTATTTAACATAAGATCTTTGCAATAATCTATTCTAATTTATTAAATATAAGGAGAATTTCTTATGGAAAAACCTATCCTACTATTAGGGCTGATGCTCCCCTGCCTGCTCTTTTCCAACGGTCAGTCAGAGAAGTATTTTGGAGAAGCAGGTAAAATCACCGCCTACATTTCCGGTCCAGAGAATATGCTTAAAGCCCTTGAAGCAGCCTTCGAAGAAGACCGGGGAGATGTTATCGATTTTGTACAAATGGGCTGTGGTCCGCTCAGGCAGAGGATCTGGGCGGAGTGGGAATCGGGGCAAATACGAGCTGATCTATTTTGGGGATCGGATCCTCTTATCTATAACAGGCTTGACGATGAGGGAGCCCTGGAAGAGTATCATTCTCCTGCCCTGGATATGGTTAAGGAGGATTACCAGACGGAAAGGAACTATACATTTGTCAGCGAAAGATACGGAGTTATTATCTATAACGAGGATCTCCTTGCCGAAAATCCCGTTCCTGTCTCCTACAATTCTCTCCTCGAAGCTCAGTACAAGAACCTGGTCATTCAAGCCGATCCCGCCCAATCTTCTACCGCTTTAGCCATTACAGCCTGTCTCTGGTTAATGAAGGGAGAAAATTGGGATTTCTACAAAGGACTGGTGGAGAATCAGTCCCTTATGCTGGCCAAAAAGAACAGCGACGTTCCTTCCCGCATACAAGAGGGAGAGTTCCTGGCAGGTATTGCACCCCACGATGCGGTGCTGAGGCTGCAGAAGAAGGCAAAGAGCGAGGGTTATCCCATGCCGCTTAAGATATCCTGGCCCCAAGAAGGAGCCATGGCCATCGTACGGCCCATCGCTATCAGTAAAAATGAGGCCCGTCCGGAAGTCAACAAACAGCTGACCCATGAATTTATAGACTTTCTACTTAGCCAGCAGGCGCAAAAAATTACTTCAAATTCCGGATTCGTCAGTGTGAGAAAAGATATTCCCGCACCCGTGTGGCTTCCTGAAAGTACAGTAATAAACAGAATGGACTGGGAATTCCTCGGTGAAAATCAGGAAGAAGTGAGACAGAGTTTCAATGCTCTTTTTGAATAAGAAAAAGAGACATCCGACGGTATTGCTTCCTGTTGTCATATTTCTCTGCCTTTTTATTATATATCCCCTTTTCCGACTCTTTCTGGAATCTCTCGGAGAGGGGATCTTAACTTGGGATAGAAGTGTAACAGTAGCGGTTCTTAATACTCTTGCAGTCAGTACGCTAACGACAATCCTGACGATTTCCCTATCCGCCCCCCTGGCATGGCTTACAGCGCGAACGGATATTCCCGGTAAAAAACTGATTGAAAAACAGGTATGGCTGACATTTTCCGTTCCCGCCTATATCCTGGGAATCGCATGGATCGAACTACTCGGAAGAAACGGTTACCTTTTTCGTCTACTGAAGGAAGGCATGAAATATTCCAATTGGTCTTTTCCCTGCTATTCCCTCGGTGCTGTTATTGTAATTCTCTCCATTCATCTTTACCCCCTCGTTTTTATGAGTTTGCTTCCTCTATTCAGGTATCAGGATCCTAACCGGGAACAGGCCGCGGCGCTTTGCGGTTTTCCGCCCCTATCCCGCTTTTTCAGGATAACCCTTCCCCTGATATCCCCCGGTCTGACGGCGGCCGGCCTCATGGTTTTCTCCCGCAGTGCGGCTAATTTTTCCATCCCCGCCCTTCTCGCCCTTCCTATAAGAAAGGAAGTGCTGACCACCAAAATCTTTTCGGCATTAAGCCGATTGGATGTGGGAAAAGCCTCTTTCTACTCTTTTGTGCTTATGGGGATCTCCGCCCTGCTTTTTATGTTTCAGCAAAAAATGCTGTTGGGAAAAAACTATACCTCCGAATCAAGAACCCAGAGGGAAGACATAGTAAAATTGGGGAAATTGCGGTATCCCCTTTTTTTTCTCCTATCCCTCTTCCAGTTTTCCACAGGAATACTCCCGGTGGCGGTTCTTATTATCTCTTCCTTTCTCAAAAGGTGGGGACTCCCGCTCACCAGAGAGTTTCTTACCTTACATAATTACAAAGCTCTTTTTTCCGGAGAAACCAAAGCACTGATGGCCCTGGGAAATAGTTTGACCTACGGTATCATTGCGGTAATAATAGCGGGAACAGCGGCTCTTATCGTTTCCTACTATTCGGTTTATCATCCCTCGCGTATAACCGGATTCGCGGAAGGGACAGCCGGCCTTCCCCTGGCTGTTCCCAACATCGTTCTAGCCATGGGGGCTATTCTGTCCTGGAATAATTCAGTGTTTCCCCTTTACGGCACATCATGGGCCATTATTCTGACCTATGCGGCTCTTTTTTTACCTATAATGTTGAAAAATATCACCGGTCTTATGAATTCCATTAAAAAAAACACGATTCAGGCCGCCCGTCTTGCCGGCGCTAGTTCGTTCCGCTCTCTCTGGGACATTCTTATTCCCCTTCTCATCCCGGGATTGGAAGCGGGAGTAATGGTCTGCCTGCTGATTGCCCTTCGCGAAATTCCCATATCCCTTATGCTTTACTCCTCGGGACAGGAAACTCTGGGGATACTTCTTTTCGGCATGCAATCCCAATCCTACGGATTAGAAATGACTTCAACCCTGGCCGTTTTTATTATTGTACTAACGATGACCGGGCAGAGTCTGGGAAGGAAAATAAAAAAGAACATGAGGAAAATCTATGCTTAAAATTGAATCACTGACGATTAAATATGGGGATTATACCGCCTTAACTGACTTTTCAACAGAAATCCCCGACCATAGGATAACAACCGTGCTCGGTCCAAGCGGATGCGGAAAAAGCACGCTCCTCGGAGGAATTGCCGGAATTCGACAGCCTCTGAAGGGACGGATAAATCTCAACGGCAGAGTATTCTATGACGGCTGTAGAGAAATCAGTCTTCCTCCGGAAAAAAGAAATATCGGTTTCGTTTTTCAGGATTACGCTCTTTGGCCCCACTTGACTCTGGCAAAAAATCTCGATTATCCCCTGCGTGTCCGAAAAATAGACAGAAATAAAAGAAAAGAAGCCCTTGCATCCGTTCTGGACCTTATTCGCCTTAAAGGAAAAGAACACCGCTATCCCCATGAAATGAGCGGAGGAGAACAACAGAGGGCCGCACTGGGCCGTGCCCTTATTACTATGCCGGATCTTCTGATTATGGACGAGCCCCTCAGTAATCTCGACGCACTACTCCGAGAGGAGATGCAGGAGGAAATCAGGGCCCTGCAAAAAAAACTTCGCCTGACAATTCTCCATGTGACCCATGATCAGTCGGAAGCCCTGGCTATGAGCGACCATATCATCCTGATGAACCAAGGCCGGTTGGAACAGGAGGGACCGGCCCGCTGGATCTACAGGAAACCGGCGAATTCCTTTTGTGCCGATTTCCTGGGCAAAAGCAACTTGATAGAAGGGGAAATCATACGGCGGGACGGGTTTGACTGTTTCTCCTGCGGGGGAAAGATATTCTCCCTTCCCCCCGGAGTTTTACATTCCGCCGGGACTATTATAGATCGGGCCAAAGGACTATTTTCTCTTCGTCCTGAAGATATTCAGATGAAAGAAGGAAGTAGCCAAAAACTTTTCCTGGAGGCGGGATGGGGGATTATCAGTCATATAACCTACAAAGGCCCCTATTCCCTTTATCACGTACAATGGGAAAATCATGATCTCCGTATATGGGACAGAACCGGCATAGCTTATAAGGAGGGAGACACTGTTCCCCTCCAGTTCAAGCGGCTTGTCCGTCTGGAAAGATAGTCTCTTCCTCCGAATTGTTCAACTCTCTGCATCATCTGTTATCTCTTCTTAGGAGAACCTTGTATTGTCCGGCTAGTTATTACGCTTTTCTAAAAATCAAAAATTGTTTCGCTCTTAACTTGACAGTTGCAGAGAGAGGGGTTACAATACAAATGAAAATGATTTTCATTTTCAAAGGAATTAAACAATGAGACATGGTTACGGAAATGGACAGGGACGCGGTCGTCAATGGGGCAGACAGCTTGAAAACCACGGAATACGGCCTACGGCCGCCCGGGAACTGGTATTCTCTGTCATGAGGGAAACCAGGGAGCATTTAAGCGCGGACGATGTTTTTCAGGAAGTGAGAAGGATAGAACCGGGAATCGGTCTTACTACGGTATACCGGAGCCTTGAATTGCTCTATCAAAATGGCCTCGTGAAAAAATACGATTTCGGAGACGGAAGGGCTGTTTTTGAACTGAACGATAAATACAGCGGCAAAGGCCCCCATCACCATCTTATCTGCCGGAAGTGCGGAAAGATTCAAGATCTGACCAGTTGTCTCTCTGAAGAGAGGTCTTTTACCGATACAATGAAAATCTGTATCGAATCGGAATATCAGTTTGCGGCGGAAGAAACAGTTATCCGTGTATACGGCCTCTGTTCGGACTGCCGAAAAGAGTAATTTTTTTTAAGTTTTAATGAAAATGATTTTCATTTTCATGCAGTGTTATAAGGAGGTACAATTATGGCACGCGGAGATAGAAGAGGACCCGAAGGAAGAGGTCCGATGACAGGACGGGGCGCCGGTTACTGTTCCGGCAGCAGTGTTCCCGGATTTATGAACAAAGCTCCCCGCTGGGAACAAGGACTCGGTATGGGCCGGGGCAATCGCGGTATAGGGATGGGCAGAGGAATGGGCCGTGGATTCGGCTTTAGCGCTTATCTTACCCAGGGGGGAGACTACTACCCTACTCCCGTCGATGAACGGGAGATGCTGAAAAACGAGGCGGAAGGATTGAAAAAAAGCCTCGAGATCATTATAGCCCGCCTTGATGAGCTTGAAAAAAAGGATTCCGAATCCTGAACCGAATAGTTTCTGAAATGTAAAGAATGAGGATTGTCCCGCAGCACAGATTGCCGGATAATCCTCTGTTATTTAACGCATCTGAACCAGGCTATACTTTTCTCGCTTTCCAGATCCACAAAGGAATAGTATGATTCAAGTTTTTCCTTAAGTTCAGATTTCGTCATAAAGGGAGGAGTGAACCATCCCTTTCTTGCAAGAACTTGCGAGACGACCAGATCGGTTGTTCTTTTCTCACCTTTTACATAGAAACATCCGGTGAAAACCCCTCCCTTTTTCAGAACCCGGGCCGTTTCTGAAAAGGCTTTTTCCTTTTCGGGAAAGGCATGAAATCCATTCATGGACAAGAGAATATCGAAACAGTCCCGGTTGAAGGGAAGCTTCCCCACATCTCCCCTCAAACAGCAGACATGGGCTAATCCGGCATTCTCAAAACGATCCCGGGCCTTCTCCAGCATCTCACTTGAATAATCCAGGCAGATTATACGGCTTTCTTTTAGACGTTTGTAAGTTTCGCAGGTGAAAACAGCTGTTCCCGCGGGAACATCCAACAGGAGTCCGTCAAAGTTATCGGGGATATTCTTCAGAACCTCTTCGGCTATCACAAAATCGTCTACACCCCAGAAAAGTTTGATATAAAGTTTTGAGAGAATATTTGCCCTGGTCAATACATCGTCATAGATGTTTTTTGATGCTCCATAGGTTTTTTCTATTTTATTTTTCACAACTTGACTCCTAAACCACTAAGGGTGCTGGCGTTTTTATCTGACTGTTCTTGTTCTCCTCAATTTCACTGTTGACTCTGTTCAGGAGGGCATCTAACTCACAGGAAAGAGAAAGGAAGACGTCGCACGTTTCCGGGCATAACTGCCGGGATGATTCACACTTTATAATACCAATAGCCTCATCCATTGAGAGTGCCTTACTATAGGGGCGTGAACTTGTCAGAGCGTCAAATGTATCAGCGACGGCAATAATTCTGGCTCCGAAGGGTATGTCTTTCCCTGCCAGTCCAAGGGGATACCCCTTCCCGTCCCATCTCTCATGATGATGGCGGACATAAAGGGCTATTTTTTCCAGTGACGGGATATTCTTCACAATATTGTAGCCGATCTCGGAATGATTTTTTATAATTTCGAATTCAGAAAAACTCAGTTTTCCCGGCTTATTAAGAATATTATCGGGTACGCCGATTTTCCCTATATCATGAAGATGGGCGGCGACATGGATGACATCTTTCCATTCCGGTGAGATTCCCATCTTCCCCACGATACTTTCACAGAGAGCGGATACTCTCCAGGAATGGGCAAACGTATAGGGATCCCTGGAATCCAGGATTTTTACGACGACCTCCATAAGCTCATGTATAGTATATGTTGTATCCAGCATTATAGCCTCCCGGGAAGATTATAGAGGAAATAGTTAGATCTTACAATCATAATTATGCATGCCTAATGCTGTCGACATATCACCCAAAAGAAGGATTTTCCCCAAGACACCGTTCAGATGACCTTCCTTTGAAATGACAGCCATCTGAACGGAAAGCTTCCTGCCTTTTTAACTTGCCTTATATTGTCGATTCAACATGGAAGAGAAGAATCCTTCCTTATCACGCAAATCACCGGGAGTCCCCGTTTCGGCGACGGAACCGTCTTTTATTACGACGATTCTATCGGCGCCGAGAACCGTTCTCATCCTGTGGGCAATAATCAAAACCGTTTTATCCTTAATCAATTCGCTTAAAGCTGACTGTATGCGGCTTTCGTTTTCCGCATCCAGCGAGGCGGTCGCCTCATCGAGAAGAATAATCGGCGCATCCTTTAAAATGGCTCTTGCGATGGAAATTCTCTGTCTTTCACCACCGGAAAGTTTTTCCCCGTTCTCTCCTATCATGGTATCGTACCCCTGAGAGAGTCTGCTGACAAAATCATCGCACTGGGCTAGTTTGGCTGCGCGAATGACTTCTTCGTCCGTGGCGTCTTTCTTTCCCAACCTGATATTGTCCCGGACAGTCGTATTAAACAGCGTAACATCCTGGAACACAATGGAAAACTTCCTGAGCAGCGTTTCCGGATCGACAAGGGAAATATCCTTTCCCCCCAGGGTAATTCTACCCCTATCGATATCCCAGAATCTGGCCGAAAGTTTTGCGGCGGTACTCTTGCCGCCGCCCGAAGGACCGATCAAAGCCGTGACGTCCCCTTGCCTGGCTGTAAAATTAACATTCTTAAGCGTCTGGATTCCCTCTTCATAGGAAAAATCCACATTATGGAACTGGATATCATAATTCTCCGGCTGGAAATCGGTCGTCCCCTCCTGCCGGGGCATATGGTCCATCTCCTTCATTCTGGCGATTCTGACCTTAAGGAATATCAAAAGCGCGAAATGATCCATCGTCTCCATTATCGGGTTATAGATTCTTCCGGCCAGTATGATAAATACCAGATAGGTGAATATGCCGATGGAACCGGAGGAAAGCAGATAGGCTCCCGCGATAATGACGCTGGGAAGCCCCAGCTTAAGAAAAACATAGGAAAGATTAATCAGCGCACCTATGAGAAGCTCCGCCTTAATCATAATCTTTTCGTAAGCCTTAAGTTCCGAATCCAGATTATCCGAATAGTCTTTCTCCTTATTGCAGGATTTGATTTCATGGATAGACTCCAGTCCCTCCTGCATTTCATCGGAAATATTTCTTTTGACCACATAGAGATTCTCATGGGTTTTCTTCTGATATTTACTGGACAGCAGGAATACAAGGGCCGCCACAGGCACCACCCAGAGCGCGGCCAAAGACATCTTCCAATTATAGAAAAACATGAGTACTCCCATAATCAAAACATTGACTACCGCCGCATAGATTTGAGGGACGGCATGGGAGAAAAGCATCTCTATCTGGGTGGCATCTTCCATGATGGTACTGCTCAGGTCGGCGATATCTTTCTTGCCGAAGAAAGCCAGGGGCAGTTTTCTCAAAGTTTCCCCCAGGCTGATTCTCCGTCTGGCGCTCTCCTCGTATATCTTCGTATAGGTGGAATTGTACTGGAGATAGGCAAGGACCGTCATAACGATAAGCATGATAAGCGAAATCAGCCCATAGGAAAGAAACCCTCCTGCTTTCAGTGTCTCTATATTCAAGAGGGGGCCCAGATATTCATTCAGAAACTGAAATCCCAAAATGACCGGCAGCATAAAACTCAAGTCTAAAGCGATAGTCCAGAGGACCGAGTGAAAAAAATCCCGGGCTCCCTTCTCTGACATGGCGTATTTTTGTTGGAAATATCTAATCATTTTTCTCCTCCCTCAGCTTAAAACCACAGATTTTTCGCCGATCTTCCATACGGCCGATTCCTGATACTCATCCCACATTCTCCGATAGAGACCGTCCTTTATAAGCAGTTCGTCATGGGATCCCTCTTCGGCGATCCTTCCCCGGTCTACCACGATAATTCTGTCGGCATCGGTAACGCTCGTCAGCCTGTGAGCAATCATCAGAGTCGTTTTGCCCTGTCCCAGCGAAACCAGTGCCTTGCGGATAAGATGCTCGTTTTCGGGATCGGCAAAGGCCGTGGCCTCATCCAGCAGAACGATGGGAGAGTTTTTCACCATGGCCCTCGCCAGGGCTATCCTCTGTTGCTCTCCGCCAGAAAGATAGGTGCCTTTCGTGCCGATCTCTGTTTCCAGTCCGTCTCTGAGATTCTCAATAATCTCCCTGGACTGGGACAGATCAACCGCCCTTTCTATATCAGTCTCTCCTGCCGATTCATTACCGAATAGGATATTTTCGCGAAGGGTTCCTTTTCTCAGCTTCGTCGTCTGGAAAACGAAAGAAACCTTATTCATAAGCTGCTCTTTGGGAATATCTTTAACGTTAACCCCTCCGACAAGCACATCGCCCGAATCGGAGTCCCAGAACCTGGCCGCCAGTCTGGCTATGGTCGTTTTCCCTCCCCCCGAAGCACCGACAAGGGCGACAGTTTCCCCCTCATTGATCTTGAAACTGACCCTGTCTACAGCCGGCTTATCCGTTCCGTCATAGGAAAAAGTGACATTCCGGAATTCCACGCTGTTCTCATAAATCTCCGCATCCACTTCAATGAACTTCATTTCCGGATATGCCAAAAGCGCTTCGAGCCGGTCTATCGCCTGTTCCGCGATAAGAGAATTCTGCCGGAAATGCATACTTTTCATCATAAGCAGGGCGAACTGGGGAGAGATAATCAGGTAAAGAATAAAATCCGCCAGGACCACGGCCGGGGCTCCTCCCCGTCCGATAAGGAGAATGGCCATGGGAACAAGGAAGAACACGGCCGCCTGCATGATCGCCGTATAGAAGGACATGGGGCCCCTCCATAGCAATGTGTAGGCAAGAACCATCTCCTTGTACCTGATAATGCTGTCATGGAATCTCCTAAAAGAGAAAAGGGACTGACCGAAGGTCTTGACCACGGGAATACCCCGTATGTACTCAACCGATTCGGCACTCATTTCCTCAAGGGAATCGTAGTAAAGCTTCTGGAATTTCTGCCCCTCCGCCGTCATCATGAAGCTCATGGTTACGAAGCCGAGGAGTACGGGGACAAGCGAGGCGAGTCCCATCCTCCAGTCAAAGAGAAAGATCATGCCCAGCAAAATGATCGGTGATATAACCGAACCGGCGAGGTCGGGCAGCTGATGGGCGAGATAGGAGTGGGTCGTTCCCGCGCCGTCATTCACGATTTTCCTTATTTTTCCTGTGGAATATTTATCATAAAACCCGAGAGGCATGGCGATAAGCGCTCTCATCCCCTTCTCCTGCATGCCCACTTCCACCCGGAAAGCGGCGAGATGGGAACTCATAAGCGCGAAGAAATAGATGACGACCCCTCCCAGAGCACTGGCAAAAGCGAGCCAGGCATAGGTCCCGATGGACGAGAAATCGGCTGTAATAGCTCCCGACAGAACCTCCCGAACGATAAACCAGACCAGAATAAAGGGCATAAGATTCAATATGGCAGACAATCCCGAAAGAAAAAGGGAAAGGGGCAATAGGGCTTTCTTCCTTCCCATATAGGGCAGGAATCTTTTTAACAAGTGCTGTTTTCTTTGCTTAGGCATTCTTTCCTCCTTTGAAGCCTTGTAGACAAAATAATTCTTCGACCTCTTGATACTTCATCTCCGCTTACTCCCTGGGATAGACAAATTGACCGTGATTGATTACGTCTGCGTCAACTTTTAGAAAGCGGTCGAAGTATTCCTGATGTAATTCGGCGGGATCCATCTGAGCAAACAGGTCGGGATGGAACCACTTTGCCAGATAGGAAAAGCCGATGATGTGCCGGGACGTTCCGAAGAATTCATCGGCGAGCATATAGACTCTATTATTCATCACGGCGGCAGAACCGACAAAATAAGGTAATTCCATGACCCTTTCCCGATATTCGGCCAGACGGCCGGTATCATCGACCAATGGACCGTATCCGTCGATAAGGGGATCTCCGATAATCAGGACGTCAAAATCCTGCTGCGCCACCCATTCCGGATCGATGGAGGGAACCCATCCCCCCTGGGAAGGGAGATCGGCGGCAATGTTGACAGCTCCGGAAAAGCGGTTTCTCGCGGGAACATAGGACATGTCGTTGCTGAAGGTCATCAAGTCCTCCACGCTTCCGTAACCGGTCTTATAGAACATTGAGGTTTTGTCCTCTTCTTTAAGTGCTCCCGTCTTTTCCAGGATTGCACTCTGAACGCTCTTAACCCAGAAGGAAAAATCTTCCGCTTCTTTCTCTTTCCCAAGCAACTGCCCCAGAATCTCAAAGCTGTGGAACATTTCCCCCGGATCGTAGGTCTTCACGGTGACCACGGGAATAATTCCCTCCAAGTCGGCGAGTAGCTCTTCAATGCCGGGCATGGGAATGACTTCGAGAATGAGCAGATCGGGATTAAGATCGAGGAGCGCTTCCAAATTAGGAGTATAGGGTCCCTCCATCATTTCCGTAACGGCCGGTAAGGAATCTATACCGGGAAAAATCAATTCGTCATGGGTGTATCCGTCTCTCCCGACAACTTTGTCCCAGGCTCCGAGAACCTTCAGAGCCTCGGCGCTCGCATAATGGGTGAAAGCAACTCTTTCAACCGGAATCTGAACCTTGACCGTTCTGCCGAGGCAATCGGTAACGGAAACGGTATCTTCCCCATGATCTCCGTCTTTTTCCAAGTTTTCAGGACTCCCTCCGCAATAGAGGGAAATCCCGGCGGATAAAAACATAACAAGTGAAATCGTCCATCTTTTCATAACTGTTCTCCTTAATATTCCTATTTTCTTTTTAGACCGATAGGCGCCGGTCAAGGGGTTTCATATACTTCAGCTCTCTCAATTCTCCGGCAACGAGAAAAAGTCCTAAAACTGTAACAAGCCCATCACCCAATGGATAGGAAAGCCACATCCCCGTTTCACCCATGAGACGGGGAAGAGCAATGGCCAGAGGTATAAAGAAAAGGATTTGCCGGCCTAGTGTGATAAGTGCCCCTTTACCGGCTTTTCCCAACGCCGTGAACAGCATGATGCAAACAGCGATAAAGCCATAAAGGATAAAACTCGACATGAATGTACGAAATCGCTGGACTCCCTGAACCACTATGGAACCGTCGGTTATAAACCAGGAGAGAATGAAAGGAGCGAAAAGCTGAAAACACGCCCATAGACAAAGGGTAATAGCCATGGCAATTCGTCCGAAATACCAGAAAGCTCTGATAACTCTTTCATACTGCCCCGCGCCATAATTCGTACCGAGAACCGGTTGTAGCCCATAGGAAATACCGAATACTGGAATATAGAAGAAACTCATTACCCGAAATGAAGCACTCATGACAATATTGCTTCCCTCTCCGTATTGAGAACTCAGAGAAAGAAGAATAGAAAGTTGTAAAGCCACGGCTATGGACATGACCATCCCCGAAAGCCCTATCATAAGGCTCTCCGCTAGCAAAGATAAGGAGAGACTGAAACTTTTCCTCTCTAAGCAGAGCACAGAACGTTCGGAAGTAAGATGCAACATATCACCGACGACGATAAGCGCCTGGCCTATGATGGTCGCCACGGCTGCTCCTTCCACTCCCATCCCGAAAAACTCTATGAAAATCGGATCAAGTATAATGTTCGCGATTGTTCCCGAAGCCATTATCGACATGGCCTTCTTCATTTGTCCTTCCCCGCGGATAAGAAAATTCATTGCCGGTCCCAGGGCTCCGAAGATAAATCCGAGGGAGAGCATATCCAGATATTTCTCGCCGAGAACTAGAATAGTACCGCTGGCACCAAATAGCTGAAGGATTTCTTCTGAAAAACTCCTGACCACAAGGGTCAGAAGGATGGAAAAGATAGAGACTGGCCAGAAAACGATTCCGAATAGGGAATCCATGATCTTCCTGTCTTTTGCTCCCATAGCCCGGGAAAGCAATGACATGGCTCCCGTAGCGAATAAGCTCAAAATTGCCTGGTTCACAAGAACGACCGCGTACCCCATCGTTACAGCCGAAACGGCTTCGGGGCCAACGAACTGTCCGACGAAAATGCTGTCGACCAGATTATATAACCCGATCACCAGCATTCCGATCATCCCGGGAACGGCCATTTTTACAAAAAGCCTTCCCATGCTTCCCGTAAGAAGCTCCTGCCTATTATCATTCATTTTCCTTCACCTCACGATTCCCTTTTTCACTGGATAATCCTCCCGTTACTAATTTCAATTCTGTACTGCATGAATAAGTATTACACACTCCTAATGGGTGTATACTTATATTACATTGTTAGCTTTGACTAACTTTGTGACTAAAAAAAACTACACTTCACCCCCCAGAAACAAAGAATAACTATGCCGAACGAGAGAAGCGATAAGCTTGATGTAGGAGTCCAAATCACCAGAGTCAGGCTCATGAACCAAAATCTCTTCAATAAATCGCAAATAAAGAGAAGCCATAGTATGTATAAACATCTCTGCATAACTTCCCTCTCGATCCACACTGCTTTTAGGGCAACAGAGGCAGGTTTCATAGGCGCTTTTCGTATAGATTTCAAAAATCTCTTCACGGAAATTTCCCAGGGATGACCCGGCAGAGTGCAAAAATAGCAGCTCCAGCTCATCTCTTCGCTTAAGAAGATTTTCTATATACTGAAGGAATTCTTTCTGACTCGTCTCTATCGCTTCCTTACCGGCATCCAACATCCCCCCGAGAAATTCCTCATCTTCATGGGGTTTAATGGTGGCCTTTAAAAAATCATAGGCCGGAGAGGCAAGCTCCCGAAAAAGCTCATCCTTGCTACCGAAATAGGTATAGATATTGCCCTTTGTTACTTCCGCTCTGTCGGCAATACGTCTGAGAGAGGCTTTCTCAAATCCATACTCGAAAAATTCCTTTGAGGCGGATAATAGGATTTTCTCCCTGACTTCTTCCTTTTTTATCTGCATGACATATCTTTTCCAATAAATACCATCGGTCATTATTAATATCCCTTAACAGATGTTTAGTCAAGTATGGAATGGACTGACATTCAAAAACTGATACTTCCCCTGATCCAAAGAGCTGAAATTTCTTCCATGGAACCGAATGCGCCGTCGCCTGTCGGCCCCGGAAGATAAAGATCGCATCCTAATGTGCCATGGAAACCATCGGATATATCCCACTCGGTTTCAAAAGAGGAAGCGCTGTCTCCATCAACCAGGTGTACCATGGATGATAACGTAACGGTGACAATTTCACAGAACAGTGTTTTGGATACATTTAGAGTACAAGCCGGTTCTCTCAGATTGCGGGTGTATGTGTCGTTGCTGGAAAGAATGATATCTTCATAATACTGGGCGGTAAGAGTCCAACCGCCAGAAGGATTCCAATCTAAACCGGCAAGGACAAGAATCTGCGTCTCTTCCCCGTAACCGGAACCGTTTGAATATTCAAAGCGCTCCCCCCCGATCAAGGCCCCTTCACCCCGCAGAAGAATAGCCCTGACCGGTACTGCCATATCGACCCCACCCATTATTATGCGGTAGTATTCCGGGGTCAGCCTTACCATTGAGCCGTCCAATTCACTGATGAACACCGCATCATCTTCCCAGCCGGAAAAACAGGAAAAACTTAAATCCATGAAGGGCAGGAAAAAAGAGAGATGGGCTGCCCATTCACTTTCTGATAACTTGTCGGGACGATTCCCCTCATCCACTTCGTGATCGGCTTCTCCGGGAAAATAGAGGGAATAATAGGGGTCGTTCTCATCTTCAGGCAGCTCAGAAGGGGAAAACAGGGGAATCCAGACGGCTTCCGCCGTGTAGGATATACCAAACTGCCTTAACTTAATACCGCTTACCGGCTGAACATCCCCCCGATAGTCCCGGGGGCAGAGAATATCGGTTATTTGAATCCCATCGGCTTTCCCCCAGGAGATTACCTGCCGTCCAGCCCTGATATCGAATGAGGCGCCGCTGTATTCAAGAAAGACATCTCCCAGAGTTACATGGCTGTCTTCGGGAACGAGAAGGTCATATTCTCCCTGTAACTCCGCCTTGATAAACAACGGGCCTCCATATCCCTCCCACAGAGGAGAGAAACGTACCTCCGAAGCTGAGACGGCCTGCGGCTCCCGTAGAAACCCTCCGTAAAGAATATCCAGGTCACCGCCGAAATCCCAATCGGTCTGTGCCGTCAGTGATAATGCAAAGAAAATGAAGATAAAAACGACAGAACAAAGACTCCTCATCTGATCCTGCCTCTTTCCAGTGTCGCCACTGCGAAAAGTGTGTCCTGGACAGGTATGTTAAACTGGACATCGTCAAATTCAAGAATAGTCCTGTGGGCCTTCTGGAGATTATTCATCTCCATACGCCTTGCGGTCCAGACTCCGTTAATCTCCTCTATCTCAGAACTCTCCAGGATCTTCATGAGATTGCCCTGCCTGTCATAGAACTCGACTTTTACGGGAATAAGCACGTCTTCCCGTATCCAGCTGACCTTTTTGGAATAGATGTATCCGCTTTCCAGGGGAGTAGACTCAACAACCCAGCAGGGTTCTCCGCAGACATTCTCTTCCTTCAGGAACTCATGCCTGTCCTCCTCCACATCCCTGTCACCCATATCGTCATAGGTGAAATCGGTGCCCATGAAGTAGTCATTCCGCGAAGATCCGGAAATTCGCCTGGACTTCCTCACGGCGGGAAGAAAAAGCCACGTGTCATCATCCCGGCCCCTTTCATCATAGGAGTAGGAAAGATACCCCACTCCCTCCACATCTGCCGGCTCCCTGAAAACCATGACCGTTTTCTCGTCCTCCCCGTACTTTTTTGTATAGGACAGCATGCTTCTTACCCTTTCGCTGTTCCGGTCATTGATAAGCTTTATTGTAGTTATCTGCTTTCCCGAGTCTCCGCCGTAACGCCCGTCCACTTTATTCATGATCTCCTCTCCACTCAAAGAATCGGCCGAGGCCGAAATCAGCGGAAAGGCCAATAGTGCCAATGGCATAATTACTTGTAAAACCCTTTTCATTAAAGATATCCTCCCATCGCGGTAATTTTTCTGTCATTTGTAGTTTTATCTCCCGGGTATTCCTTCCCAAAGGGTTTGGTCAGAAGAATAAGGGCGGGTGTCATGGTATAATCGGCGACCAGGGCTGCGCACAGTCCCAATGGTCCAAGAATCCCAACGTTGCGCATGGTCTGAACCGGCGACAGACTGTAGGCGGCAAAGGAAAAGGAAAGTATCACCGTGGTCATGGCCAGAGTTTTTCCTATGGAAACCAGAGCGTTGGAAACGGATTGCCGATAGTCACCGCAGCGCTCAAACTCATACTTAATCTGATTGATAAAATGGATTGTATCGTCCACGGCTATCCCCAGCAGCATGGGCATGATGATCATGGTCATCATATCCAGCTGGAAGTTGAAATATCCCATAACGCCCCCTATGACAAGGACCGGGGAGATATTGGGGATAAGACCTATAAGCCCTGTTGAAAAGCTGGTAAAAACAAGGGCGAGAAGCATGCCTATGATGACCAGCGCGATGAGGAAAGACTTGAGTTCGGCTATGACGATCTTATCGTTCAGCCTGGCGAACCGTACCACGCTCCCCACCACCGTAAGCTCCGCTTCGGGGAAAAGCTCCCGGCCCATCCGGTCAATCACTTCCAACTCACTGGCGACTTCCGAAGAATCGAATCGTGATATCTCGACCTGCGCCCTGAGTAGAGAGTACTCCTCGTCTACCCACTGATATGTATCGGACCCCCCGGAAATCTCGTAAAGAAACAGTATCTGAGCTATCAAATCCCTGCTGTCCGGTATCTTGTAGTATTCCCCGTTGTCCCCGTTCAGTGTCTGGTTCATATCCTTTACAATGTCGAGAAGAGAAAAAATCTTTGGGACACCCGATGTTTTTTTTGTCAGATCGAACCGGCCTATCTCGCCAAGTAGCGAATCGAAATGCTTCAGGACTTCCGGTTCTTTCACAGCGTCGGGATCATCGAATTTAACGGTAACATTATAGTTCAGATAGGAGCCGAGCTGGGAGTTGACAATGGAATGGAGCCTTCGGATATAAGGGATCTTCAGTCCCATGAATTTGAAGCTGTCCATGTTAACTTCTATCTTCAGAATTCCGGGAACGGCGGCGACGGCTAAAAGGACGAACACCATTATAATGAGTTTACTCCTTTTCATTACTCCGTCCCCCAAGGCTAAAAATGCCTTATCCGCCCGGCTGTGTACTGTTACGAACCCTCTGCCTTTTTCGTAATAATCCCTGCCGAAGCTGAAAAGGATGGGTATCAGAATTATGACATAGAGGAAAACGGCCAATACCAATGCTGCACAGGTCAGGCCGAGCCATCGGACGGGTTCTATCCTGATGAAGGCAAAGGAGCACATGGAACCGATCGTGGTTAATACGGTGAACAATATGGGCCATCCCGTTTTTTCCACGGCAGAAATTATTGCTTCACGGCGGCTTTTTCCCTGACGGAAGAGTCTTTTGAAGGAGTTGACCAGATGGATAGAATATCCCACGGACAGAGCCATTCCCAAAAGCAAGGGCAAAGTCATGAGCATGGAATCTATGCCGATGTTCAGCCAGCCCATAGTCCCGAAAACCACGCCGATTCCTGCTCCGGTAGTAAACAGGGGAACGGCGACTCCCCGAAAAGAACGCAGAAAAACCGTCAAAAGCAGTATCATTACGGCGAATCCGCTTATCACACGGGTACTGGCTTCGGTGGCCATGAAGTCCCTCTCTTCCGTTTCCGTATAGGGCATGCCCGCCGCTTTTATAGTGTAAGCATCGCTTACCCAGCGGGGATCGGTCACAACGGCAATAGCCGCTTCACCCGCCTCGTACATGGGATCTTTCCCGGTCTTCTTCCATTCCCCCTCTTCGGGATACTCCCTCAGCGAAAGACTAATCCAGGTTTCGGTTCCGTCTTCGGAAACAAGTTTGTTAACCAGGGAAGAGCGGGACAGAACGAAATTACGGATATTTTGAAGCGTTTGCGGATCGGAAGGAATGATATCCCCAACAGGGTTAACAACAGCAATGCCCTCTTCATTTCCGACAGACACATCCACTTCCGTCAAAGACGTGATACTGTCAGCATAGGGGACTTTCAGAAGGAGCTCGTCCCCCATTTCGCGTATCATCGCAAGGACCTCTGTCTGAAAGACATCATCAGCTTCCACTAGAATGCCCACCGTATCATTATTACCGAAGCGGTTTTCGAATTCTTCCGTGGCAATCTGTATCTGCTCCCGGTCATCAAACCATCCTTCATTGGAACTTGCCATTTTTATCCGCCCCATACCGGCTAAGCCTAAAATCGTTATAACCGCGAGAAGGGCTAGAAACGGCCATCTAAAACGTAACAGATTTTCCGCAGAACGCCGGAAAAATCGGTTTATGTTCATTAATTCCATAAAAACCTCCTGAATTGCAGACTAATATTGTTTGTTTATGCTATTTCGATAGGATATTCTACATACTAATTCCCATACTACCGAAAAAGGGATTAATTGCGGAGATTCTTATGGAAATGCGATTCCGGGAAATAGGAGAATTAACGACCAGTCTCCAGACTTATATGAACAACTTCTCCCCCTACGATAGCTGCGATGCCGCCTGGCTTTTCGAAGCTCATGGTCTTGAGGGACATTTTGTCACGCGCACGCTTGCACCGGGATTTTCCGTAAGCTTTGTCGACGCCTCCCTGGACACGGTATTCCGCTTCAAAACGAAGTCCAGTCAAACCGGTCTTGTTAAGATAGGAATAAACCTTGAAGGTATTATGGAATCAAAAATTAAAGGGTATCGCCATGAAATTTGCGGGTTTCCAGGTCAGAGTTATATTTCACGGGTAGACGGGGAGATGGAAATGGAGAGTCTAATTTCGCCACAGAAAAGGATAAGACTTCTGGAAATCCATTTTGGGAGGGATTTGTTCCGCAGTCTCTGCGACGATTCGGAATGTTCCCTGACATCCTACCTGAAATCTGTCGCCGGAGAGAATGGAAATGCCTTTACATACTGCAGTACGGTACTTCCCCCGGCACAGGAAGAAACCGCCCTGGATATAATTAATGCTCTCTCAAGGCCGGAGAAGGAAGCAGCAGAGGCGCTTTGCCGGGAATTCGCCCAAAGGACCATAATTCATGTGGGCCGGGGAATGCAATCGGCGAGTACTGTGATATCGGCGAGCGATATAGAGAAGATACGCCAGAGCCGTGCCTTATTGGAGGAGAACCTGATAACACCCCCTTCCCTCAAGGAAATGGCCGTAATAATCGGATTGAACGACTATAAATTAAAAGCCGGTTACCGTCAGGCATACGGATCGACTTACCACAGGACATTAACAGAATTGCGCCTGGAAAAGGCCCGCAGGATCCTTCTTAAGAAAGATCGGTCCGTATCTGAAACGGCTATGGAGGTCGGTTACGGAAACCTGGGTGACTTCGGGATCGCCTTTAAAAAGCGCTTCGGTATGACTCCCCGTATGATGCTGGTTAATGCTTTGCCATCAGAAATAACCCAAGTTGTTGACACATTTACAGATTAAAAATAACATATCATAAAAGTATTACAATGTAATACCATATATAAGTGAGGCTCCCCGTGATTACATCATTCACTGAAGAATTTTCCCTTTATTTTATTTCTCTTATCATCGAAGCCGCCGGATTCGTATTAATAGGAAGTATAATCGGAAGTGTGATAGAAGAGTTTCTTCCGGAAGATACTATTCCCCGACTAATGCGGAATAAAACCTTCGGAGCGATACTCATAGCCGGTTTGATAGGATTGCTTCTTCCCATCTGCGAATGCGCCATAGTACCCATAGCCAAAAAGCTTATGCAAAAAGGGACTCCCCCCGCCGTGGCTATCACCTTTATGCTAGCCGCTCCCATCGTGAATTCCATCGTAGGGTTATCGACTTTCGTGGCTTTCTCTTCTGACGTCCAGATGGTTCTTATCCGCCTGTTATCCGGTTACGTCCTCTCCGTCCTCATAGGAATGTTTTTCATTTACCCCCTAAGGAAAAACAGGGACAGTCTTATCCTTTCCGAAGACAATCACCGCAACGGATGCAGCTGCTGCCATGATTCTCATGACCATGGGCCGGTACCTGTAAAAGAGAGATTGGGACATATGGCTAAGCATACGTGGAAAGAATTTTCCGGAGCCGCCGGCTATCTGTTTATCGGAGCGGGCATAGCGGCATTTTTCCATAGTACAGTTCCCATGGGGCTTCTCGACATATTCCACCGCTTTCCCGGAGGGGACAAGCTTTTCATGATGGCATCCGCTTTTATCCTGAATTTGTGCAGCGAAGCGGACGCTTTCGTCGCCCGCAGCTTCTCCGGCCAGTTTTCCCCCTCCGCCCTGATGGCGTTCATGGTGCTGGGCCCCATGCTTGATATAAAACTTCTGGCCATGTACAGAACCATATTCAAACCGCGGATGATCCTTATTCTCGGCATTACGATTTTCCTATCCGTCTTCCTGTGGATTTCATTACTCGATGGGGTCGGCATTTTCCGGGGGATATCCCTATGAAGAAAAATTATTTTTCTCTCCATCTGCTGATGGTCAGCATCGGCGGACTCTTCTGGGGCACCCTCTGCCGGAGAGACTCCGGACATTGCCTGGCCGAAAAGTTCATCCATCCCCGATTTCTCTGGATTCCCTATCTTACCATGTTCATCTTCATGGCCATCACCTTGTATTTTTTGTATCTCGCTTTTTCCGGTAAAGAAGTAAAGATAGAGACTCCGCCCCCCTGGTTCCTCATAATCCCCCTTCTGCTTCTTCACCCGGCCATTAAAGCCCAGCCGGGTTCGGACGCGGTAAAGCGGCGGGGAGACGAAACTGTTCTGACCGAGACCGCCGGAGAGACTCCGATTCAAAATCCGACTTTCAAATCGAAATATCCCCTGGAACCCAAAGTCTATTCCGACGGATTGAATCATATTTCCCATATTGTTATGAATGACCAAACCTATCAGGGAAAGGACGTGGAAATCATCGGACAGGCGGCTTTTTCTGACCGGCTGCCCGAAGGTGCATTCTATCTCTTCCGTTTTATTATCTATTGCTGCGCCGCCGACGCAGTGCCCGCCGGGTTGATCGTGACAGGTTATAACGGGGAGGATATCGAAGAGGACGGATGGTATAAGATAAAAGGAAAAGTCGGTTATCTGAAAGTGGAAGGGAAAGAGTACGTCTCCTTACAGGGCGAAAAAGTCATTCCTGCGGAAGCTCCGGATTTTCCCTACGAGAATTTGAATTAATACTTCGTATAACGAAGCGAATACTATAAGATAAGGTTATGTTTATGAGATATGGTGCTATTTACTTTACATTTTGTTTTCTTCTCCTGCCCAACGTTCTGTCGGGGCAATCCAAGCCCGCAGAAACGGCTCCATTTTTCGATCTTCGGGAAACGGAATACGTCGTCACGGTAGATCTGTCCGAACAGGTAGTCTCGGTCTATCTGGAGGGAAGCCTCGTAAAAAACATGATTTGCTCCTCGGGAATTCCCACGGCGGACAACGCCACGCCCAAGGGCCGTTTCATCATAGACGAAAGCGGAAAGAAACGGGGCGAATGGTTTTTCTCACGCACATTCAAAGAAGGTGCTGAATACTGGGTGGGCTTTATCGGAGGGATTTATCTTTTCCACTCGGTACCCATGAACGAAGAACGGGAGGTTATTCCCGCCCAGGCGGAACTATTGGGACAACCCGCCTCACATGGCTGCATCAGACTTTCCGTGGAAGATGCAAAATGGTTCTACGAAACAATCCCTTCCGGTACGGTTCTCCATATTTTCGGAATAACTCCGGGAGAGGAGGGACTTCCCGAACCTCCTATTCAGAAAAAGGACGAAGCGACGCTCTGGCTGACCCATAATCATCAGAGTTATTACCAGAAGCATCTCCTTAGCTGCGAGGCTGCCTTGATCCGCCTTTTTCTGGCCATGGCCGGTATAGATGAGGAGGAAGAAAAGATTCTGAAGCAGATGCCCCAAGGCAACGATCCAGAGCAATCCTTTGTCTGCCTGAATATTGATCACGGACGCAGAGGAGAGGGAGGAGAGATTATCTGGGATAATTACGGCACCCATCCTCCCGTAGTGAAGGAGAGTATCGAATATTGGCTGGAACAGAATAAAAAGGACAGTCTCTACGATATCAGGGAAGAAAGGCTTTCCGATGGGGAACTTAAAGAGCTTTGTATCCATGACGACTCTTTTCTGGGAGCCATCATCTGGGTAATCGGCCATCCCACCCGGTGGGGAGAACCTGCCCGGGTAAACGAAAGGGGAATGGTTCTGGGCGAACATGTCAGATTCCTGAACCCCGAGCTGGACAGTTCCGGCGATTTTCTCGTCTGGGATCCGGAAGTCAGCACCGACCAGCCCCACCATTACACCTCTTTCCCCACCCGATCGGCTTTTGATTTCCGTGTATTGACGATACGTAAGAAGGAGTAGATGACAACCGGCCGATATGCCGCCTCATGGTTCAACTACCGATCAAATGATTTGAAATAACGGGGGCGATTTTCACCCCCGCGATAACGAAAAGAGCGATGACAAAGGTTTCTATTCCAGCCTTCATGCTTATCTCTTTCATTAAAAGTGCCGCGGCCAGATCAGTTATAACGCAAACTGCAAGAGCTCCCCAGATTCCCGTTTTCGATGAAACGAATATCATCAGAAACAACAGGGGCACCGATACCAGAATCCCCAAAAGCGCCACCAAGAACATCGGAGCGGCCGAATAGGACTTGATGATATGAGACATCCCTGCCATTCTCGGACACACGACAAAAAAACCGAAGGCAAAGGCCGATACAATTACTTCTCTGGTCATATTATCACCTCATTATAATGAAATACTAAATTAAACAGTTTACATAGGCTCCCGGTCGCCCAGTTGAATTAGACGACTGTGACCAGCGAGGCCCCGCTCCGTCTGATGGGAGTAACGGAGAGGACTCCCTCATGGCAATGTATATCGGCTTCGACCCCGTAGACCTGTTCCACATTTTTCGCAGTAAGAATATGCTCCGGTTTTCCGGAGGCATAAACCCGGCCGTCCTTCATCATGACGATTTTGTCGGCGTAGCGGGAAGCGAGGTTAAGGTCGTGAATAACCATGAGAACTCCGATAGACCTCTTATGAACCGAATTATGGATAATCTCCATCACCTCAAGCTGATGGGCTATATCAAGGGCCGAAGTAGGTTCGTCCAGAAGTAAAAAGCGCGGTTCCTGGGCAAGAGCCCTCGCGATAAGGACCCGCTGCTGCTGTCCTCCGGAAAGGCAGTTGAACTCGTTCATGGCAAGGTCCTCGAGTCCCATCTGCTCGAGGACATCGGCCACCACATCTATATCCTTATCGCTGCATCTCCATGAGAAATGGGGTTTGCGCCCCATCATGACCGTATCGAATACGGACGCCGAAAACAACTGGGAACTGATCTGAGGAACATAACCGATAAGTCTGGCTATTTCTATTCTACTCAGGAAACCGGAATCGCTCCCGTCCAGATAAATCTTTCCGCGATCAGGTTGCTGCAGTCCCTCGATACACTTAACCAAAGTACTTTTACCGCTCCCGTTTGGCCCTACGACACAGACAATATCATTGTCTTTTATCTCAAGATCTATCCCCTTGAGAACATCCTTCCCGGGATATGAGAAGTATAAATCCTTTGCTTCAACCTTCATGTTAGTCCTCCGTTTTTTTTCATGATAAGATAAACAAAGAGGGGTACGCCCAAAAAGGCCGTTACCGCTCCTACGGGAAGAATCACCGGCGACATAATCGTTCTGGCGATCGTATCGGCAAGAACCAGCAGGACGGCGCCTACCAGACCGGACGCCGGAACAAGAACCCGGTTATCGTTTCCTATGATCATCCTGACCAGATGGGGTGCGACAAGACCTATAAATCCTATGGTTCCGGTAAAACTCACTATCCCGGCGACCATCACGGTACATACTACCATGGTAAAGATTCTCGTGCCCTGCACGTTTATCCCAAGGCTCCTGGCGCTGGCATCCCCTGTATTCATAATATTAAGGTCCCCCGATTTCCATATAAGAAGCGCTTCCCCCAGGAAAACAAGCGGAGCCGCTATGGCGATCTTATTCCAATCCGCCTTACCGAGGTCGCCGACCGTCCAGAACACGGCGGCCTTCACGGCATCGGAATCCCCGAAATATTGGACAATTGTCGTCATGGCTTGAAAAAAGAACAGCAGGGCAAGTCCCGTAAGCACCATGGATTCGGGCGTTGCCCCCCTTCTTCCGGAAATAAGGAGAATGAGACCGGAAGACAAAAGGGAAAAAAGAAAGGCATTACCTATAATCAGATAAGAACCGCCCAATACGCCTACCCCCAGAATAATAGCCAGGGAGGCACCAAAACCGGCGGCCGATGAGATCCCCAGCATATAGGGATCGGCCAGGGGATTCTTTAGGACAACCTGCATGGTGGCCCCGGCTGATCCAAGGGCCATTCCGGCCAAAACCCCCATGATAATACGGGGAAGTCTCAATTTCCATATGATAATTTCCGAATTGACCGCCCCTCCGGCATGATTGCTCATGGGAAATAGCTTACGGAATAGAGTTCTATAAACATCGGGAAAGGAAATATCCGCTGACCCGAAAGCCACAGCCAAACCGATCAATATAAGAACTACCGGAATCAAGATGAAAACAAATAGCCTTTTTTTAAAGCAATGCTTTTCATAAGCCGCCTTAATTCCGAGGCTTCGATTCCTTAGAACCCCAATTTCAGACATACTAACTCCTTAAAACGCCAGAAAAGAATCTATAACTTCAGCGTACAATGTTGCATGTTGCTAAAGATATTATTAATGCCTAATGCCTAGGCCAATAATAGTTTTCGTTTTAATTTAAAGAAAAAACCATTGTTACGTATGGGACATGAACAATTCAGAAAACGTGAAGCTTCTATTCAGAATAAATAAACAAACCTCTTTCTGAAATGTCAAAATCAGTTTTGATAAATCGTGTTAAAAACTCTTGATGAATCGCTTCCGGGTAAAAGTTATGAAGTAAATCGGGATATAGTTGTTTAGCAACATAGCACACGCCTAAAAACCATAATTCCTGACGCAGTCCGCCGTCGATAACGCATACATCACCGTTTTTTACAGCCTCCGTTCCTTCAAGGGCCGAACCGGTTTTTATCAGATCCATAATTTCTTTTGCAAAGTGATTATCCGGCGCATCATAACCGATGGCATCGCCACCCGATTGGGAGGCGAACACATCACGTACAATATAATCTGGATTCTCCATGATAACCCATTCCGGATCTACAACTATCCAGTCGCCCTTTTGCGACGATGCAATATTTATCCCGCCTGCCATGGTAATGATCGCATTGCCCAAGGGACTTTCCTTTCCATAGGTCCCGTACGGAGGGCCTTCGGTTAATCCGTATTCTCCTCCGTAAAATTCAAATACCCGTTTTCTTTCATCAACCGGTACGGCAGCTATTTTTTCCTTTATGATGTCCAGCTGCCCCATATACCATTCGACAAAAGTTTCGGCCTCGTTATCTTTGCCGAGTATATGACCTATAAGACGAATATTTTCATCGTAAGTCTCGGGTTCAAGACGAAGGCGGACAATCGGAATAGCTCCGTTTACGGCCTTGTCGATATCTGTCGGAGTCCAATAACTGAGAAAGATTACATCCGGATTAATTTCCAGTATTTTCTCTATATCGGGAGCTGTATAATCTCCGACTTTAGGAATCTCCCCCAATAAAGGGAATATTTTTTCCGTGGAGTCCGTCATTTTACCGATTCCGCCGACAAGTCCTTCTGCCCCTATCGCCTGAATAATGGGAACGGCATCGGGATCGACAACGACAATTTTCCTTATGGATCGGGGAATCAGCACTTCCCTTCCGGTATAATCGGTTATAGAGAAGCAGTCCTGCCCCTCCCCGGGTTCTGAAATATCACGATATTCCCGATTCCCCTCTGCTGGCAGTCTCATTACGGAAATAACGGTAAAAGTCAGAAAAAACAGAAACTTAAGTTTATCCATAGAATCACTCCTTATCAAAGACAATCGTCTTCATTACAGATAATTATTTGTTATGGAAAATTATTATTTCGCTGAATAAGTAAACAGACCTTGCGTCTTAACATCAAAATCAAGTCTTTGAAAGCGGGTAATATACTCCTGCTGCATCTCTACGGGATCGATGTCCTCAAAAAGTTCTGGATGGAGCCATTTGGCCATATAGGCGAGACTGATAAACCAGGAATCTTCCGTAAGATCGCCATAGAGCAAATGTACACGTTTGTTTTTAACAGCATCGCAGCCCTCAAAAGCCGGTTGTCCGCTCATAATGCTATTCATAAGTTCAGACGCGTAATGATCGTTAGTGACATCATATCCTAATTCGGGATGGTCATTTATGATATAGCACTCTCGGATTAATACCGGAGGATTTTGAGCAACGACCCACTCAGGATCAACGGTAATCCACTCCCCCTCCAATTCCTCGGATATGCTAATGCCGCCGGCCCTACCGATAAGTCGGTTCCTTAGAATATTCTCTTCTCCGAATGTACCATAGGGAGGAGGTGACGCCATTCCGTATTCTCCCCCGTAGTAAATGAATACTTTTTGAAAATCTTCTTTGCATAAAGTCGAAATTCTCTCGTCAATAAGGGTCGTATAGCTTTTAATCCACTCAACGAACTCCTCCGCTTCCTTTTCTTTTCCTAATATGGAACCCAATATCCGATAGGCTTCCGTGGAATTGTAATTCAACTGTACAATGGGGATTTCATCCAGGACAGCCTGATTGAAAAGAGAGAGCCAGAAAGGTGAAGTCACGATAAAGTCAGGATTCAACTGGAGAATCAGCTCATTGTTGACGGATTGCTCCCCGACAGTAAAGGCAGGAAGCTTGGAAAGCTCTGGAAAAAAACGTTTATTTCTGGTAACGTAATCACATACGGCTCCCACAGAATCCTGTGCATTCAATGCCTTCAAGGCGGCATAGGACTGCCCCATTCCCGTTGAGAGCATTGAATTTATCGGTTTTGCAATAGTAACCCTATTCCCATAACTATCGATGACCGTAATATGATCTTCGGTATTTTCCATTATCCTTTCGGATTCATCTAAATCTTTTTTTTCCTCCTCCAAGGCTGATTCAGCTTTTCCCCAATTATCCTTTACTTCATATCCGGCGTCCCCCTGCCCCGATGCGGACAGAACTCCCGACAAACAAAATAAGCTTAACAGGAACATAGATTGCACTCTTTCTCTTTTCATGATACTCCTTCATAAAATATATAGGAATGACATATTTAAATAGCTTTGCCAAACATTTGGAATAAAAATTACTATATGCTTACCATTATAAAGTGTCAATACGGATATCACATAAACAGAAAAACCATCAGTAATCGTCCCTTGACAGAATAGAGACTTAGGGTTAACTATTAGGCATGAAGAGATTCTTACTTATTTTGCCCGTCTCTTTATTCTTTCTTTTCCCTCTGGCAGCGCATCCCCATATGCAGCTCTATTCTCAATGTTCCCTGGATTTTACAGATGGGGAATTAACGGGACTATGGATACAGTTTGAATTTGATAAGTTTTTTTCCAGCGAAATAATATGGGGTTATGATACCGATGGAAATGGAGAATTCGATGATGCCGAAACCGGCGAACTGAAAAAATCAGTATTATCCAGTTTTCAGGATTATAATTATTTCACTTTTATTCGTCTGGGCAAAGAGCGCATGTTTCCCGATAGGGCTGAGCATTTCTCGGCCAGGTATAAGGAGGAGGATGACCTTTTTTTTCGATTCAGAATTCCCCTTGATGATTTTCCCTACAGAGATTTTTACATAGCCATTTATGACGCCACCTTCTTCTGTGCCTGCAGACTTAACAGGGGCGATCCTGCTGCTTTTACAACGGAAACATTCTTTCGTACAGAAGGAACGGGTATTCCTCCGGTGGAAATATCCATTGAAGAAAATGATAACTACCCCGTCTACTATAATCCCCAGGGAGCCGTCAGCGATATGACCACTTACAATAAATGGAAGCCCGGTCTCCAAACGTTCATTCCAGAAGAAATTCATGTGCAATTTTAAAAAAGAACCGTCTGTTTCTCCATTCCAATTACCCCGGTGTATTTAAAAGAAAAGAACACTGTTTTTCGGAACTTTCCTTTGTTTTCTTTCCCTTCCCCTGATCCCCCAACCCCATATTTTTATCACTACCGGATGCACCCTTGATTATAAAGACGCAGAGTTTTCCGGATTAAGGATGCGTTTTGACTTCGCCAGGATTCATAGTTCCAACATTATCGTTACCCATGACGGGGATAAGGACGGACACTTCGATGAGCATGAGACAGAGGAAATTTATAGCAATGCCTTTGTCAATTTGGAATTTTCCCTCTTTTCAAGCTGACAGAGAAAAAAAATGAAATTTTCACCTTATACTACAATCCCCAGGGGAGTACCGTTGATGATACGGTCTACGAATACTGGTTGTTAGGCCTGTTGTCATTTACTCCCGAGGAGATTCATATCCGTCTTCCCTGATCTCCCTGATCTCCCTGATCTCCCTGACCGCTTTGACCATATTCTCAAGAGCCGGCTTCACTTCTTCCCATCTTCTTGTTTTCAAGCCGCAGTCGGGATTGACCCAGAAAAGAGAGCTATCGATGACTTCTAGTCTCTGTTCTATTTGCCCCTTGTATTCTTCTATAGAAGGAATCCGAGGCGAATGGATATCGTAAACGCCTGGTCCAATCCCTTTGGAATATCCGACCTCTTTGAAAATATTCAGTAGCCGGTTTCCGCTTCTGGCAGTCTCGATCGTGATGACATCTGCATCCATCAATTCTATGGTTTCTATGATATCATTGAATTCACTATAGCACATATGGGTATGTATCTGCGTTTCCTTTCTAGCTTTTGAGACAGTTAGTTTGAAACTGTTAACTGCCCATTCCTCATATTCGGGGATATTCTTCATTCTTAGGGGATACCCTTCTTTGAATGCCGCTTCGTCGACCTGGATAATCTTGATCGCCCTGTTCTGAAGGTCATCTATCTCATCGGCCAGCGCCAGGGCTATCTGCTTTGATATTTCCGAGCGAGAAAGATCGTCCCTGACGAAAGACCAATTGATAATCGTTACGGGGCCGGTCAGCATTCCCTTCATGATCTTTTTGGTCCTGCTCTGGGCGTATCCAATCCAATTAATCGTCATCGGTTCTTTCCTGCTAATATCTCCATAAATAATCGGAGGCTTAACGCAACGGCTCCCATAGCTCTGAACCCAACCGTTGCTCGTAAAGTGAAAGCCCTTCAGCTGCTCACCGAAGTACTCAACCATATCATTCCTTTCCGGTTCGCCATGTACCAGCACGTCCAGTCCGACGACTTCCTGAATATGAATGCACTCATCGATGTATTTTCTCATCTCCTCTTCGTACTCATCGCAGGAAATCCGCCCCATTTTATAATCCCTTCTCGCCCTGCGAATTTCCGGCGTCTGGGGAAAGCTTCCTATAGTTGTGGTGGGAATGGAAGGAAGATCGAGAAGCTTTTTCTGCACGTCAAACCTATCGGCAGCCGTCTCTTTCCTGCTGCCGTTCCCTTCCGCCCTGACCCGTTCCGTGACATAAGGACAAGTAATTAATTCTGATTTCTTTCTTTCTTCGTGGGACATCATATTCTCCACAACCCCCTTCTCTTCCTCGGAAGAGAAAGGTTCATCCCTAAAAAGTTTATCGACAAGCACTACTTCTTCTATTTTTTCAATGGCGAAGGAGAACCACCTGTTCATATCATTTTCTGGTTCGTTTTTTACCGTGTAAGGAATATGAAGTAGAGAGCAGCTAGTGGAAACAATGATTTTCTCCCGGTCAATCTTCTCCGCGATTTCGCAAAGTAAAGCCTTCGTTTTCTGAAGATCATTTCTCCAGATATTTCGTCCGTCCACCACACCGGCGACAAGATGCTTGTCCGCAAGCCAATCCAGCACGGAAAGGTTATCCCTTCCATTTATAAAATCCAGTCCAACTCCCCAGATTCCTGTTCCGGCTAACTCCTCTACCGCTTCGCAGGAGTTTTCAAAGTAAGTTGTGACAATGATTTTTATTTTAGTCGATAGTGATGAGAGCCCATTATAAACGGGGTTAAGAAGGTCCAAATACTTTCTGCAAGGATCTTTAACAAAAATTGGTTCCTCTATCTGCAGGTAAATCTCTTCATCTAGTTCGGAAAGTACATTTACTAAAGATTTGTAAACCTCGAAAATTCTGTTAAAAAAGGAAAAAGTATCGCTTCGCTCGGACATTTTGGACAGTGCGGTAAAGGTAATGGGACCTATAATGTTTATTTTGGGATGGATTCCAAGACTTTTTGCATGATGATACTCCTTTAATATTTTCTCGGGATTGAGGTGGAATTCCATATCATTTTCAAGTTCCGGAACTATATAGTGATAATTCGTATTAAACCATTTGGTCATTTCCATGGCCGCAGCCTCTTTCACTCCCCGAGCCATGGCAAAATAACGCTCGGTTACATTGCGAATGGGGATAAAACGCTTCGGGACGGCATTGAGCATTACCACAGTATCAAGCATATTATCATAAAGACTGAAATCGTTGATGCTGATAAAACCTATCCCTCGTTTTTTCTGTTCGAGCCAGTGCTTTTCTCTTAGCTCTCCCGCCTTATCCTCTAGCTCTCCGATTGTACTTTTACCGTTCCAATAACTCTCGACGGCCCGCTTGAGCTCTCTGTTTTCTCCAATACGGGGAAATCCGGTAATTAACGTTTTTTTAGACATAATGACGCCTCCTAAGTATAGAAGGAGTATAAAGAGAAATTTACATAACTAAAAATGATATATTTTTAGTTATGCATGAATATTACTTATAGATATAACAATTAAACGTAAGACTATTATGAGGAAGGGCTCAAAGCGAATCCCGATGCTATATTGCAGTCATAATAGTTCTGTCTGGAAAAATTGTATTTCTTAACCAGTTCTGTACCATAGCGGATGGTTATCCATCATCCTCGGCCGTACATGCAATCCCATCGAATCGATGCGTTTCATGAAATTATTACTTACATAAGCATATCAATTTAAGCAGCCGCGAATCGGATCTGTATAAGGCTTATAATTATCTACTTTTTAACGGTTGCTTGAAGAAAGTCCCATTCGACTCATTAGTGAATAATAAAGCCTCCGATATAGACTTACCTATTAAGTGCCTGTCTATAATAGAGATTTCCATGTTTACGAAGAATTGCATAGAACATTAAGCCACTCCTTCGATCTCGTGGGATGGGATTATAATCACGCTTTTTCACCCGAGATCCTTAATAAAGGGATATTAAATTGTGTCTCCTGAAAATTCCAATTCAAGGAAGATTTCTTATGAATTATCACAAATAAAAAAAGGACTCAACGTAGTATCAATACTAGACAAAAAGTAGAATTATAAAAACTCGGCCTGTCAGAACTTCAAGCAGCAGCCTCTTCCCTTCAATCTATCGATAACGGTTAATAAAGATATCAGTCCTTAACCTTAAAGATCAAAATTTTTCCATCCCACATAGCCATACCTGACATTTAGAGTTTTTGGAATTATGTAAAGATAAACATACCATCTCAGAACGACTCGAATCGAAACTCAGAGATCTAATAGATTTTAGATATTTCTTTCATCATACTTATATTTTCATGCATGCTCTATTGCACTCCGTGAGCATATGCTCTCTTTCTTTGAATTATTCAAAAAGGAAGTAGAAGTTAATTCTAGTGGAGATATCAACATTATCTGTTACACCAAGAAAATGACACCAAAAACCATGTATAACCTGCTTATTACTGACATCATCTGCTATTTTATTTCCCCTCCCCTCTTCCCTAAATCGAAACATATGCTATAATTAGACAATACTTGATAGAAATGCAGGACGGCTTCATAACCCGAAGGCCGATGACTATAGATTTGGTTTTATGAAAACAATCTATATTAAGAAGCACCTATCCCACTACCCTATTTATTCAAAGAAAACGGCAGGAGAAATATTATATTTAGCAGCAAGCTTCTGAATATGTTGTTTATTAAGTTCTCTCTTACCCGAAATAATCTCACTGATAACCGATTGGGGAGCAATATCACTCAAATCTGATTGTTTATGCTGGTGCTCTTCCATTAATCCTTTTAACATATCAATAGAAGATACTTTTGGCGTAGGAATATTCCCTTCATATTCATTAAGCAGATTTTTTATGTAATGATATAACCCTTTCAAATAGGTTTTCTTTTCTTCAATAATTAACCCATTTAGCTGAAGAAGCCTCAATTCGACAAGACTTTATACACTTTTCAGTATCCCTATTATCTTACTATTGATTCTAGCTTTTTTACAAATAATCAGCAGGCTTAAAAAATCACTTTTACAACAGAACATCAGCATAGACATGATCATTTTGTCAATGTCATTACTGGCAGAGCTTAAGTATCAGGAAACAGGACGCCATATTCTTCGGACCAAACAATACTGTCAGATTCTGTCTGATGCGCTGAGACATGGCAGGAAGTACAATAATGGTCTCAACTACAGTGATATAGAAAATATCGAGAGATTAGCCCCACTTCATGATATAGGAAAGGTAGAGATTCCTGAAAAGATTTTCCTTAAGCCTGGAAAACTTAACGAAGAAAAATTTGAAGTAATGAAAACCCATCAATTATGGGAGCTTATGTGCTGCAGTCTGCTATAGAGCAATTGGGAGAGTCCTCCTTCCTCTCTACCGGGATACAAATGATACTTTATCATCATGAAAAATGGGATGGTTCAGGATATCCGTATGGATTACTTGGAGAAAACATTCCTCTGGCCGCCAGGATCATGGCGGTTGCGGATGTTTACGACGCCTTAAGAAGTAAGCGCCCCTATAAGAAGCCGATAAGCCATGATGAATCAATCCGCATTATCAGGAATGGTTCAGGGAAACACTTTCAGCCGGAACTGGTTGAAGCCTTACTGAGGATAGAAAAGGACTATGAAAGAATATCGATTGAGCTGGAAGATTGAAAATACCGATATTTTTTTATTTTTTATTTGACAGCTAAAAAATCCCATGTTAGGCTTTACTTGTCTGATAAGCAGACATCATCTATGTATATGTCTACTTATCATTACTCTTCTTCATCATGAAGAAGGGACAGCTTATCTATAAGCTGTATTAAAAACATGTAAAAAGAGTGCCTTATGGAATACGAAATAACAAAAGAATTAGCCGACCGTGTAGTAGACATCGTTCATGGTATAACAGGTGGGGATGTGAATATCATGGTAGAAAAAGGCCTGATTATATCATCTGCCGATCCGGATCGGATAGGAACCACTCACGAGGGTGGTGTAAAAATCATGAATAGAGAACTCAGTGAGATAGCTATTACCTCTCAGATGGCTAGCACAATCAAAGGGACAAAAGCTGGATATAACGGCGGAATCTACTATAAAAATCATTTAATCGGATGCATAGGTATCGGCGGCAATCCGGAAATTGTTAAGCCCCTGCAAAAAATGGCTGCGATCATCGTAGAGGAGACAATCGGCAGGGAAGAACAAAGAAAGGCTGAAGAAGTGTTAAGGAACGAGGCTGTTTCAAAAATTACTAATATAGCGGAAGCAATGAATGTTCTGTCTTTGAATGGCTCAATACAGGCGGCAAAAATAGGCAGCAAAGGAAACGCATTCAAGGTAGTAGCCGTAGAAATGAGAAATCTGGCTGAATCAATTAACAACGCTATTGATTTTTTTAAAAGGAGCTGACGGGTGATTTGCCTTTAAAGTCTAATAATGCTTTGACAAATGGAAAGAAAGACAGGTATTGTTACTTATCTGATAAGCAGACATCCTATAAGTAACTGGAGTTACACATGAGAAGAAAAACAAGACTGTCTGAACAAGTTGTAGAAGAGATCGATCGAATGATCAGGGAGGAAGGATTCGGCAATGGAGACAAATTCTACTCTGAGAACGAATTGACCAAAATGCTTGATATCAGCAGAGCGTCGGTCAGAGAGGCTGTGCGGATTCTTGAGATATCAGGCCGGGTTATTGTTCGTCAGGGTAGAGGTATTTTTATACAAAATAAAATTGAGCAGGGGCTAGATAGTTTTGCCTCGTGGCTTAAGAGTAATAGTTCCCAGTTGGATGAGCACTTTGAATTGAGAATGATTCTGGATCCGAAGGCGGCAGCTTCTGCTGCCCGAAACGCTACGGATGAGGATATTCGTGAGATGGAGAAAGCTCTTTCAAGTTTTAATCATCAGGAAGAAACAGATAACCTTGAAGGTGAAATCAAAGATGACCGGCGATTCCACCTCTCCATGGCTAAATCAACAAAAAACCGTAGTCTTTATGTTTTGATGAAAACCATGGCTGAAAATCTTAATGACGGCTGGATTTCCAGTCTTAGAATACCAGGCAGAGCACGGAAAACCATTCGGGAACACAGGGATGTTTTTCAAGCCATAAAAGATCGCAATCCGGAAAAAGCGGAAAAAGCAATGCTGAAGCATTTGGAAAACGCGTTGAAAGAGATTAAAGAATATATGAAGGAAAATAACTAACCGGATTCGGTTCATATTAGGAGAATACTTTGTTTATCAGAATAACGACTCTCGTGGAAAACAGCAAGGGAGAACATCTCGGTTTAGTCCATGAACACGGGCTTTCATTTTTGATAGAAAAGGACGGAAAATCCTTCCTTTTTGATACAGGACAGGGAGATGCTATCATTCGGAATGCACAGAAGCTTGCTCTGGATATTTTCAGTGTGGGCGATATTATTCTCAGTCACGGCCACTATGATCACAGTGGAGGAATCACCTCCCTTTTAAAAGAAGGGGGTTCCGCGTTTACTCCGAGAATTCATGTCCACAAAGGCTTTTTCATCCCCAAATACGGCATGCATAATAATCGAGCAGAATTTCTAGGCAATGATTTCACTCCAGAAGACCTTAGAAATCATGGTTGCCCGATCAGTACATGTCATAGCGGAATTAAAACTATTGCAGAGGGTGTCTGGATCGTTGGCGATTTTGGAAAAAACCATCCCGAGGAGGTTATCAGCGAGCGCTTCTGCCTTTTAACTGACAAAGGAATGGAACCGGATATGTTTACCGATGAAATCATGATGGTTATTGACAGCCCTAAAGGACTAATCCTGTTAGCCGGATGCTCCCATCCGGGAATTATGAATATGATTGATACGGTCTGCAGCCATTTTGACAAAAATATCTATGCCATATTGGGAGGGACCCACCTTGTTGAAGCCGGTGAAACACAGCTGAAGAGCGCAACAGGATATCTTTACGATCTGGACTGTCAGGTAATAGGCGTTTCACACTGCACAGGCAAGGATGTCATGGAGACTCTGAGCAAAACCGATCAAAGATTTTTTCACAACCGCACAGGAAGTTCGCTGATCATCAGCTGACTTTTTGAATAATAACAAAATTCCCAAGGAGGAAGTTTATGACCAGTGGATTATTTCTATTCGGAATAATTATCATTGCAATCGTCGGGATGATTCTGCTCATCTCCAAGCTTAAATGGCACCCCTTTTTAGTGCTCATTCTGGCTGCGTACTTTATAGGACTGGCAACAGGTATGCCGGTGGACAAGATTATCGATGTCATCAAGTCCGGTTTCGGAGGTATCCTCGGCAGTATCGGAATTGTCATCATCGCCGGAACAATCATTGGAACCATTCTGGAAAAAACTGGCGCTGCCCTGACCATGGCTAATTCCATTCTGAATCTTGTAGGCAAAAAGAGAGCCCCGCTGACTATGAGCCTAACAGGTTATGTAGCCAGTATTCCCGTTTTCTGTGATTCGGGGTTCGTCATCCTATCGCCTATCAACAGAGCTCTGGCTGAAAAATCGGGAGTATCTCTGGCTGTTATGGCCACGGCACTCAGTTCCGGTCTTTACGCGACCCATTGCCTTGTTCCCCCCACTCCCGGCCCTATCATCATGGCAGGAACCCTGAACGCTGATCTGGGACTAGTCATCCTTACCGGTCTTCTTGTCTCCATTCCCGTTATGCTTGCCGGATATTTTTACGCTATAAAAGTGGCTGCCCGCTATCAGATCGATGCCAATCCCGAAGTCAGCCTGGATGATCTCCTGGCAAAATATGGAAAACTTCCCGGTGTTGTTCCGAGTTTTGCTCCCATTATCCTGCCCATTATCCTGATCGCCTTCAAGTCTATTGCGGATTTTCCCTCTGCGCCCTTCGGTGACGGATTTATAAAGAACTTTTTTGACTTTATCGGTAACCCCGTAACGGCCCTGATCATGGGGATCGGACTGGCCACAACCCTTATTCCAAAGAAAGAGAAAAGTGAAACTTTCAATTGGATTTCGGAAGGGATAAAGCATTCTGCTTCTATTCTTGCTATCACCGGCGCCGGCGGAGCGTTGGGGCAGCTGTTAAGGGAACTTCCCTTGGCAGATGCTCTGAGCAATTCCCTGCTCCAGATGAATCTGGGCCTTCTGATTCCCTTTATCATAGCGATGCTGCTTAAATCAGCCATGGGGGCTTCTACTGTTGCCATGATCTTAACCTCAGCTATGGTAGCTCCCCTTATGGCTCAGATGGGCCTGACAACCGAAATGGCTAAAGTCCTGACTGTTTTGGCAATAGGAGCCGGTTCGATGACCGTTTCTCATGCTAATGACAGCTATTTCTGGGTGGTTTCACAGTTCTCCGATATGGATACTCAGACCGCATACAAATGTCAGACGGGCGTAACCCTGGTTCAGGGAGTCGTATCTATCGTCATTATCCAGATCATTGCTTTGATTGCCCTTTAAGGCTAGTTAAAGCTGATCCGGATAAAACACCAGCGACAGGAGTGCAATCATCAACTGCGAAACGATGTCACCGCGCCCCTGTCTGCTGATTTATATAAATGATATTACATAAACGGATAAACCGCAATGAACAGAATCAAATTGTTTTTTTTCAATCGTTTTGCACTGAATGCATATATCAGTCAGGACTATCCAAAGGCTCTTTTCTGGTATGAGAAGATTCTCAATACGAATACGGAAAGAGTTGGTCTGATGCATAATATCGGTTTGTGTCACTTTGCCATGAATGACTATGACAATGCGGAAACTTTTTTGCTGGAAGAACTCAGCCGCTACGGAGACACGGATGGAAGGTTGAGGACTCTGGGCGATCTATATTACCGCTGGAAAAAAGGAGACCAGGCCCTTGTATTTTACAGGAGGCTCCATGATTATCTCAATCAGGATGAATGCTGGCTGAAGATTCGTATCGCCTTGCTGGAAAATGGAGCGAAAACACAAAAGGCGCTCTGTGCAGCTGATAGGCTGGATGAAGCTCTTGAGAAAATGAAATGCGGATTAGCGGATGATGCACGAAACCTCCTGGAACTGGGAGCAGAAGAAGATCCCAGCAGTTTTCAGATTCTGAACAACCTCGGAATCATTGCTCTGCAGGAAGATAACGATGCTGCTAAAGCGGTCTCCTTCTTCGAACAAGCCGAAAAACTGATGCCGATTCCCATGCACAGAGCCAACTTGAAAAAAGCCCGTAGTATTATGCTGCAGGAATAATAAGAAAAAACAGATTTTTTTGATATAGGGACCAATGTATTCACACTGTGGATTTAAGGAATAGAGGAGAAAAGTACATTCATGAAAATTGTCATAGCACCGGATTCTTTTAAGGGAACAAACACCAGTCTAGCGGTAGCCAGCCATATAGAAGAAGGCATTTTAAGGGTTTACCCTGATGCTCAGTGCATAAAAGTACCTGTTGCGGATGGTGGAGAAGGTACCGTCGACTCGGTTATCGATGCGCTTGGAGGGAAAAAAGAGACTGTAAAGGTCTGCGGACCGCTAGGAAAAAAAAGAAATGCCACTTATGGTCTTGCCGGAGAAACTGCGGTTATTGAGATGGCAGAAGCATCTGGGCTCCCCCTTATTCCTGATGACAAGAGAAATCCCATGTTAGCGACAAGCCGTGGAACCGGGGATTTGATTTTAGACGCCCTGGATAAGGGGTGCCGCAAAATCATTATGGGAATCGGGGGAAGTGCCACAAATGATGGGGGAACCGGACTGGCCCGGGCACTGGGATACCGATTTCTGGATGCTGACGGCACTGAACTTTTAGAAGGCGGTGGTTCTTTAGATAACTTAGCTTCTATAGATGTTTCCGCCGTGGATAAACGATTAAAAGATGTGGAAATCATGGTGGCCTGTGATGTAACAAACCCTCTTCTGGGTGAAGAAGGGGCATCCTTTGTTTACGGTCCGCAGAAGGGAGCCGATCCCTCTATGGTACGGCATCTGGATAAAGCCCTGGAACGCCTGGCTGATATCGCGGAAAATTGCTTGGGAATAGAAGCCCGGAATATCCCGGGAAGCGGTGCCGCCGGTGGACTTGGATTCGGTTTGATCGCTTTCTGCGGTGCGGATCTGAAATCGGGAATCGATATAGTCCTGGATACGGTAAAATTGGACAGTTATTTCGGGGATGCCGACTTGGTTATTACCGGAGAAGGGAGAATGGACAGTCAGTCAGTCAATGGAAAAGTTCCCGTCGGAGTCGCAGGAAGAGCAAAAAAACATGGGCTCCCTGTGCTAGCAATCGTCGGCGATATGGGACCGGGCGCCATGGATGTGCTGCCATACGGGGTTGATAGTATAATGAGTACGGTGAACAGAGCTATGCCTTTGAACGAGGCTTTAGATAAGTCGTCCCCTCTAATGGTGGAAGCAGCCGAAAGAGCAATGAGAATGATTGCTATGGGTATGTCTCTTAATAAATAATAATCTCTGAAAATCAATTGTATTTATTTTTAGATGCTATGAGAAACAAAACCATGTCGCAACAAAAATCACGCCATGCTTAGCACCCTAACCTAAAACAACGGCACAGTATACAGAGTAAGAGATAGACCCTTATGCTCTTTATATAATGAGCACTTTCTCCGGAAGGTGCTTTTTTTTATATAGTACTATTTCCGGGATTCATCCTTTCCAATCAAATTACACCAAGACTCCAGAATCATGATATAATATGCTATCTATAGTAGTAGAATAAACTTGATAGAAATAGAGGACGGCCTCATAACTCGAAGGCCGATGACTATAGATTTGGTTTTATGAAAACAATCTATATTAAGAGGCACCTATTCCACTACCCTATTTTTTCAAAGAAAACGGCGGGTGAAATATTATATTTAGCAGCAAGTTTCTGAATATGTTGTTTATTAAGTTCTCTCTTCCCCGAAATAATCTCACTGATAACCGATTGGGGAGCAATATCACTCAAATCTGATTGTTTATGCTGATGCTCTTCCATTAATCCTTGTAACATATCAATAGGAGATACTTTTGGCGTAGGAATATTTCCTTCATATTCTTTAAGCTGACTTTTTATGTAATGATATAACCCTTTCAAATAGGTTTTCTTTTCTTCAATAATTAACTCTTTCAGCTGGAGAAGAATATCTTCGGCCCTAATAGCATCGGAATCAGTTTTTATTTGGATAGAGGTCAATTCTTCCATAACTGAAATATTTGCTTTATCTAAAAAATTATCCAGTGAAGTAATCATAATTAACTCCCAACATGATATTATCAAAAAACACCAAATAGTCTCTTAAACAATATCCTATATAGATTATAGTTTAGCTCTATACGACAAGGATTTACAAGAAACGTTTTATTATATTCCGTTTTAAATCAAACTTATCTTTCTATGTATCATTCCTTTTCATTTGATAAGTTCAAATAAAATCACCAATGCTGAAACGATAATCATACTTCTCTTATATCCTATCAAAAGTTACGTTCTATCCTTCGTAAATATTCTTCTGATCTTCTAAATCCTTTAAACAATGCCGATCAATATTCTTTCTTTTAAAACAGCTTGTCAATCATCCGTTCATTAATGTCTTTGTTTTAGAAGCTTGAAATACTTTTTTTATTTCTTTACAACATAGAGAATTACAAAACGAATCGCGCGCTATTTTATTATATTACAAAGATTTACGCAATATAGCGTTTACCCATATACAGCCTTTGTTTTACAACTATATACACATATAACAAAGATTTAACTGTTAGCGCTTTACATGCTTTATCTTGCATAGCTAACAGTTAAGGATAAAGTTAAGAAAATCAATATATAAATTACACAATAGATTTAAATAACTGAATGAGAAAAGATCAGAATTAAAAGTAATTTTCCCAAAAAGGTCACCGGTGACCTTTTTGGGGATTTAACAGGAATTTGACATTAAACGAGAGCCTTCCGATCTACATACTCCTGATATTCATATCTCAAAAAGAAACATATTATTGTCTATATTTTTTCTAAAGAAAAAGCCTATAATCTCCATTAAGAACTCTTGCCAGGGATATTGTCTTTGAAGATTCTTGCTTCATTCCATCTAATGATCGTATTTTTCCTCCCTGATGGTAGGCTGACGATCCATTTCTATCTACCCTGATGTGATAAGTACTCACAGATCTGATACATCTCCAAATAAATCCAGCATAAATCTTCCATTATTTTTAGAAATTGATTTAACAAAAGATTTCCTAAAATTTTCATAACGTGAAGTAGCACTTTTTCTAGCACCTTCCCTCTTTTCATTATTATCAGGCAATGCAGGATTATAGATAAAAAAGCCGTAAAGAAAAGAATCAAAATACTTCATGAACAAATCTAGTTCTTTATACAATCTATTTATATTCTCAGAGCTTTCTGAAATAGATTTTGATAATACATCAATCATGCTTGATTCCTTTTCCAATTTCTCATATGCAGCGTCTCTAATAAAATCAGAGAGAGTATAGTTCTTACTACAGAAATTATCCATTATTTTCTTTTTAATATTTATTGGTATACGAATATTAATACTAGTTTTAACACTTGACATAGTTTTATACTCCTTATTCTATTCTATATAAACAATTAAAAGTCGTAAAAACCTCATAAAGTATCATTATATAATATTCTATCCCGTATGAGGTTTTACAATATAGAGAGTTTATCTTACGAATCTATACTTACTCTAAAGGGAATTACGATTATACTCCCTTTATCTAGCAAAGATCCTAAAAAAGCTATAACTATTCAGATTTCCATGGTACTCTTTCATTCAATTCTTTCAAATTGGATTCATTAAATGGAAACTCCCCCCTCGACCTCTTTGCCAGATTCTCTTTATCACTTGAATGAAACGAAGATGAAAACTTCTGGCTACGATTAGGAAGATTAGGATCGGTATGAGGCCTTTCCTTCCATTTCTCAGAACGTAACCAACTAATGGCATTTGGAATAAATTTCCGATTATCCTTTTGCCATTCTTCAGTAGTCATCCAATCAGAAACAAGAGCAATATGATCTTCAAGAACTGGCAGATTATGAATATTCAAAAACAAAGCTAAGGTCTCATTCTTGTCACACTTTCTTGGATAGTGTTCCCACCATTTCTCAAAATCCAGTTTTTTCTGTTTCAGGTCTTCATTCTCTTCTAGTTTAGGTTCTTCTTGTCTTTTCTCTTCTAGTCTAGCTGTGACAGTCTGTGACTCGTCATTGACTGTCACAGACATGTCATAGACAGCCTCATACGCATCAAACCAATTAGGGGTAGCCAGCCTACCAATCTTTTTCTGCTCTGCCACTTGTGCCTTATAGACTTTAATCAGCTTTTGGAGTTTCTTTGAACGCGTCGCTGATGTAAGAAGGAATTTATAGATCTTATGACAGGAAATCTCTCCTGATTGTTCAAGGGTTAATAGATCTTGATTACACATGAAATGAATCATCTGTTCAACTCGCGAAGTATTACCATTGTAAAATTGGGCAATATCTTCACATGTTTCCTCCAACGTCGGTAGAGGGCTATAATCTTCTATAGCCTCTGTAATCGACTCAATAATCAAACAGTATAATCCATAGCCTTCAATACCATATCTTTCGAATACTCTTCTGATTTTTGGATCATGCCTCATTGTACCCAGGTGCTGAAAATATCTCATCTGGCCCCCCTAATCCTACTATCCTGAAAATCCGCTGTGATCTTTTGGGATTTAGTTCCAGACCACTCAATCCTAACCAGTCTAGAATCATGCAGGTGGACTTTAAGTGAAATACAGCCATACGCTGGAATAGTCTGAAATACCTCCAAAAAATCTGGAGCAATTTCTTCTAGAAGTTCTTTAGCTTTCATCTATAACCTCCCAACCATCATATGACCCATTAAGAAGATTATCTATAAATGACTCGGGAACACGTATCTGCTTCCCAATTCTTACGTGTGGAATCGCATCATTTGCGATATGACGTATGAATGTTGAATAACTGATACCTAATCTATCAGTAACTTCCGTAGGTGTTAAAAATTTATCATTACCCATCTTTCTACTCCAATAATTATTATTGATTGCAATCATTGGGTAAATGATAGAATTCGTATCAATTTACGAATACGTGTAAAAGTAGTGGAAAATGGGTAAAAAACAGGGAGGAAGAAGCTACGAGCCACCCCGTGTTTTCCTGAGACACAATTATTTGAGAGAATAGTTTCATGAAAAAGCGGATCATCTATATTCTTCCATATAAAAGTTGGCTGATGGGTTTTACAATCTATGAATACAGATTCAACCTTGGATGCCTTGGAACAAGCTATTTTTGCTCGATCCCAAGAGAAAAATCTTATCCATCAAAGTTACAGAGGTATTCTGTATTTATTAATTAGGTACTCAGAACGCCAATCTGAATCAGGATTTTCTCCATCAGTTAGTAGCGTTAGTCATATAATAATGCCACGGACGAGACAATCAATGGTCGTTTTTAAGCGGAGATGATTTGGAAAAGAAGTTCTTGGAAAACAATGGAAGACTCAGAATTAGCCATTCTGGAATAGGAGGACTGGTTCAAGAATCACAGACTTTTGGTGCCAATCGTAGATAATCTTCCCTAAGAATACGAAATGCTGTAAAATAAAAGAGTTAAAGGTTCGTCTGAATTAGTAGGACTCAAATAAAAAAATCTCTGGGCGGTTCACTATTTCAAGGGGAAACATTTGTGCCAATTATCTTCAAGAGACCGTTCAGAAAGAACCTCCCCTGTCTTTTTAATTAAATTGGGAAAATGTACTTTGGGGTTTAAATCGGGAGAATCTTTATAATGCATCTGAACGAATTTAATTATTGAACATGTTAATTGATATCGACCATCGCCGATCCTCTTAATATATTGCTCTTTTTCTAGATTTTTCAAAACTGATAATACTTGTTCGTATGGATCATGAATTAAATCATCCTTTAATAAAATCTCATTCAGAAGGATTTCATAGTCTACCAAATGTAACAGATGCAAATTGAATAGAAACTCCTGATTCTCATTATACTTGAAAGCCGTTCTCTCTTCTTTAAGTACAATAAGAATTCTAGGGATAATATCCGCAAAACTAAGAAGTTCACAAGCATTTACAAAATCAAGAACAGAAGTTTCCTCTGACATTCGAATAACCTGTTCTATAACACGAGGATTAATATCCTCTGATTCATTTCGATATAGAATAGAAGCAAGTAAGATTAAAAATCTCTTTGCATCATTAACATTTCTTATAATGATTTTCTTTTTTTGTTCATGGCTCAATACATCATATCTATTTTTTAAATAAAGCTCATATTCTATCTGTTCATCCGTAAAGAACTTTACATTTTCCTCAATATACTCAAACTGTTGATCCAACTCGCGCTTAAGAAGCTCTTGGGATGGATCAAGTTGATCTAGTTCCTCTGATATGTTCTTCTGCTCTATTTGAGTATGTTGTAAAAGCTGATTTTCAAAAAATGTTTCTTGATAAAAAGAGAATAATGCATCATCCTCAAGATTTTGAGGAATGGGTAAAAATAAATCCGCATATTTCGCCCGGAAGAAAAGATCATTGGTTTGACCGCTTCTTATAGCATATTCAACATTTTTATAAATCTCAGTTCTTAGTGATCCATCATCCGGATAATATTTATGTATTCTAATCATTCAATGCTTCTTCTATTGATCTAACTATCTCCCACGCAGGACATCCAATACCACGTGCTATTCTTATAATTGTTTTCAATGAAGGCATCTTCTTACCGGTTTCTATTTCGGATAAAAAAGCTTTACTCATATCTATACGATTTATGAGTTCATCTTGGGATAATCCGGATTTTTTTCTATAGTTACTTATTACTGAACCTATAACTTCCTTCATTGGAGATAATTATATTAGTTTACGCCTTACAATATGATACGCTATTGAATATCATCAATAGTCATATGGATGTATAGGTTACATTAAAGACCTTCTTCCCTGTAACTATTCTCATAGTAGAAAAAAAAAGCCTGCCTTCTCCACCAAGCGTTACAACGAGTTTTATCAGTATTTCTTATCTACTAAAGCAGCCTTGTCATAGGCATTGTCAAACAAATCGTAATTATTAAAGCCAAATGAGTTATACCATACGTATTATTATGAACATAGATTTCTAATATAATAATCTATTACGCTAAAGCGTTATACCAAGTATACCTAATCGTCAATACTATATAATAATGAATTAAGATAGTTGGAATTATCAATTAATGATGATATTTTAAAAACATTGAATCTTTATTTTTTTTACCTGGAGATATATTTATGGAACAAAATTCGGTTTGTCGTACAAAACAGTTCTGGGGGATTTGTTTTAATGATAGAAACACAAATTCACCGTATGAGGGAGATTATCTACTGGGAGAAGCTATTTTAAGATTTCACAATGGATATCTACATAGCCGTTTAGAAAACGGAAATATAATCCCGGCAGTTGAGTTTCCAGATTTCCATATGGAATACTACTATGAAGGAAAACTACACCGTGAAGAAAAAGCCGCGATCAGCTCAGATTATGGTAGTATTAAGGAATACTGGGAAAATGGAGAACTTATCAAGGTAGAAACATTTGAATAAGTATTATTTTTCTGTCTATCTTCAATAGTTGCTTTCTAACAGTCTATCCCGCTCCTCCTTCAAAAGTACATTGTCGGGCAAAAAAACCGCAGCACGGCCGGTCTCTTTCAACATAGTGCGAATGTACTGTAGAAAGTTAAGACCATCCGAGGTCCAATAAAGCCTTGATTTGCTGCTGTTTTTCTATTTTCAGTACATTCCCCACACTCTATCCTCCAAATAGAGGATAAAGGTTAAAAATATTGTCTGAAAATGGCCGCTTTTATGTGCCCGTTAACACAATAGCATCATTTTCGTTTTTGATCTCAAGTATTATTTTTTCTTCCACCTCCATTTTCTTATACTCAAGAGAATCATAAATATAAGGCTCATCATCACCCTGATCATGCATTTTATCAAATGCTTCCTTCCAGCCTATCCGAGTCCCTGCGGATAATCTCATTCTATTAACTTAAGCTGGTTATCCCTATTTTCCAGTTTTAGTACAGGTCGATTTGTAGCAGATCCCATATCTATTATGCATGCCTTCAATTCCTCAAGACTTGAACCAAAAGGGATAAAAGGTTCTGCATCCCAATAGAGGATATCATCTTCTTAATTGTAATAGACTTCCCGTATTTGAAAATCTGCTTCTTTAGTCTTCTTTATATAAATAACTCAAAAATCAAAACTATCAATTTCATTATTCATTTCGTCACCAATTCCTTAAGATCTACTCATCGAGACGACGATCAGAATAACTTGGAATACCAAGATCATTTTTTTCAAATGCATCAAGATTGAGAATACCCCTTGAATCAAATTCACATGGAATATAATTATCCTTAACAAGAATCAATCCCTTCTCAACCATGTATTGGATTATGTCATTGGAATAATAGTTAAGTTCAAGAATCATTACTGGAAGTTTTTTAAAGTCATTTAAAATAGTGGAAAAAATAATATCTATAATTTCGTATAAAAATCGTGGATCAGAATCATAATTAAACGCACATAATTCTAAACAATGACTTCTGTAGAATGTCCTACCAATAATGAATCGTTCAGTAGACAATCTAGTCCAAATTCCTATTGAACCTTTGACTACTATATGCTTACCAGCATCCCCAATATTTGGATTTCTCAGAAAAAATAGGCCATCTTGGCACCTAGAATGGATAGAAATATGATTTGATAAAATTCGAGAATAGCATTCTTTCTCTGATAATGAAAATTCAGATAAATTCATCTCAAAAGAATCGAAAAAACGATATAATTCTTCTTCAGGAATACCATATCTAGAAATGGCTTTATATAAAAGGGGAAGATCGACATTTACATTCCTATGAATTATCTCTTCATCTGAGCCAAAGTGATACCTAATATCCGATATGTTATCTAAACCACCGAAAGAGATCAACTCATCATATAAATCATTTAATTTAATTTTCGGATTTAGTTTTTTACTATAATAGTAAACAGGTCTGACGATCTTTTTGATAAAAGATCTATACTCTTTTGCATTCATAATTATACTCCTCTCATTGCAATCTAACCCCTCTTTACTGAATCGCAATAATTGTAAAATTATGATAAAAAAGAATAAAAACTTATGTTGGCATCTAGGAGGAGAACCTGTTTAAGCTTTACTTCACTAAGTATAAAATGTTTAATAACATTAATCAATTATTTGAGGGTAAGAAAGAAAATTGTTCAAACTAGACTTCCCCGATTTCTATACAACGTAAGATTTCTATCCTGCAGAACCCAAATAAAAAAAGTCCCCCTGGTAGCATCCATATCGTCAAAACATCCACCGCTTCTGCGGGATAGAACTCGTTGTACTCAACCGACTGTATGAAAAAGCTTTCTCCATGGGTCTTGTATTGAATTTCCAGCTTACATGAAAAGTATAATACTGTTCCCTTAATTAAGAAATAGTGATTTTCCCACTTACCGTAAGAAATAATCCCTATTCCCCTTTGGGAAGAATTATAAAAAGGGCTTTCCCGGGGAAAGTGAGGCATAAAAGAACAAAGCTCCCCCACGAATCCTATGAACAGGACACGGGTGAGAATAATCGTTCGTATTTTTCCATCAACAATTATCACAGGCCGAGGGCCTGGTCACTTCAGGATACCCTGCAAGGATTTGGCTCAGGACCATGAATACTCCGCCTATTTCCATACAATCCCATGAAGATCATCTCTTTTCCGCATTTGCAACAGACTTTTTTCTCAAAGTCCCAAGTCTCGACATCCTTATGCGACTCATACTCATTCGCTGGATTTTCTCCTGGTTCATGGGAAAAATCGGGGAGTTCCGTTATGAATTGCCGCACTTGCCTTAGGGATTCCCGCCTGTTATGATTACTCATATAACCGAAATATCGTATCTTTCTCATCCCCTTGGGCAAAAGATGAAGAAGAAAACGATCAATGAATTCCTCCAAAGGGAGAACCATCCTTTTTCTCTTGTGGCCGGAGGCTCTGTCAATCCATGTGAAATTGACTCTGTCTCCATCTGTGGCAACAATCCGCTGCTCGCTGATTCCCACACGGTGTGTATATCGGCCCAGGTACTTAACAACCTGAGCAGGATTTCCAAAAGGCTTTTTGGCATAAACCACAAAGTTTTTCCGCGCGGCACTCTGTAGATTTTTCTCATAGAGAACCCTGTCGCCAAAGAGAGCCCCCTTATCACAGTATTTTCTGAGTGAACTCAGCAGCTTCCCCCGAAAAACGACAGACAATTTCTTCACCGGCACCAGATATTTGGGATTCCCCTCAATCCAGTGAGATTTATCAGGAGAGAGGCCTCCCCGGGTAGAATACAGTGCACATGAGGATGATAAAGCAGTTTCTGCGTCCATGTATGAAGAACTGATAATCCCCCTACACCGGCCCCGAGATTCTCCGGATTCTGACATACCTCAAGAAGTGTCTTATGGGCACTATGAAAAAGAGCTTTGTAGAATAGTTGATGATTCGCACCAGCCAAGTGAAGCAGTTCATGGGGAACCGTAAAGACCACATGAAAATAGGGAACCGGCAATAATTCTTCCAGCCGCTTGTCCACCCACCGGACACGGGACGCTCCCTGGCACAAGGGGCAGTGCCTGTCCCGGCAGGAATTGTAATGAGTTTCTTTATGCCCGCATTCGCAAACCAAGGTATTACCACCCATCCGATGGGTATGGCAATCCGAAATATGTCCCAGAACCACCCGTTCTCTCCTGTTCAAACCGGGAAGAGTTTTCCCTATCTCTGCTATTTCTCCCAATTTACTCATGAACCGCTTCCCCTCCCTTCAAAGAATCAAGAGGATTGCGGACGGTTCTTATATGATGGGCGGCAATATGCAAATATTTTTCCGTCGTCTGGATATCGGAATGGCCTAGAAGAGCCTGTATCGTTCGCAAATCAGTTCCGGCCTCAAGAAGGTGCGTGGCAAAGGAGTGACGAAAAGTATGGGGAGTCACATGTCTCTCCAATCCTGCTCTCACGGTAAGATTTTGGATGAATCTCTGAATGGTAGAGGTATGCATCTTCACATGCCCCCCTCTGCCGGGAAACAGCCATTCATCGGGTTTGACACGGCAGGACCGATAATAAGCCCGTAAAATCTCCAGCAAATCGGCGCTTAACTGGACTTTTCTATCCTTACCGCCTTTCCCCTGGCGGACATGAAGCAGCATATTCTTACTGTCGATATCGGTGATTTTTAGATTAACAAGTTCGCCTATTCTCAAACCGGTACTGTAAAGAGTGGCGACAATAGCATAGTGGCGGGGATTTTTCCGGACTTCAGAAAGCAACAGGGATACTTCCTTTTTGTTCATTACCTCGGGTAGTTTTTTTCTCATCTTCTGAAAAGGAATATGATTCACCGGCCAATCGACGCCTCTTACTTTCTGAAAATAAAACCGGAGCGCACAGACCATTTGGTTAAAATGGGACCAGGAAACCTTTTCCTGGTGCACCAGATAATATTGCCATTCATGAATATCTTCGAGTGTTACCAAATCAATGGGCTTCTCTAGATGGGTCAGATACTTTTTCAGTACGGCGACATAGGTTGATATCGTTTTTTCTGCATAATTGCGGATCACCATGGCTTTGCGCATGGCTTCTAATTCTTGTGTCATATAACACCTCCGCCTCTATTGTGAAAAGAGTGACGGATTTATATAACCGGGGAATCTTGATAGGTGGAGAAAAGTGTGATGGTGTTGAATCCACCGCTGGGTACAGCGGTTTAGTTCAACGCCCGCATAACCTGTTTTCCGTACATGGCAGAAATCCTGCCTGCGAAGCAGAAAAGCAGGATTTGTGCCATAGGAAAATCAGGTTCATGCGATTGTTATACGGTCCGTTCTTTTTCCCACATCTTTCTCGCTCCCGCCGGAACACAGGAAATGGGTGAAGGTGATTCTTATTGATCTATTTTTCATTCTGCTCCATTACCATACTTGAAAGCAAGTCCGAAAACTGATCTGGATGCTTTTCCTTGATTCATATTAAATTGGAATTGGCAGTAGTCTTCATCTCTGCTGCTACTGGTCAAAAAGTAAGCAAGTTGGCGTATAGTTACAGGCACCGCTCCACTCATAACACTGGACAGGTGCTGTCGCATTTAGCCTATGTCCTAAGAAGAGGGCCAGATGGGAGGGCCCCGCGAAAAATAAGTGTATCTTATCTATAGAAGTCTTGGAAAGCTCAGTGGTAATTGCCAGCTTCAACTGATTCACCACAACATTTGTATGTTCTGGTGATAAAATAGGAGATGAGCTATTTAGGCTAAGAATTGAAGCTTCTCCAAGGTTTAGCGAAGGTAGAGCGGGCTTTACATTTTCCTTTATATCACGTGCGATCCCTATAACAATAACCAGATCGGAGCTTATACCATTGTCTTTTATGATAGTGAACTTGTATGGTGGTGTTTTTTCGTTTGGAAATGAATCTGTAGACCAGATTTCATTTCGATATATGAGATCAATCGCAAATCCAGAAACTGCAGAGAATATAGACCCTATTGCTAAGGAAGTAGAGAGACGACGGCTACCAGATAAAGAGATTCTACGTGATTTACGATTCTCCTTAATCCAACTGATTGTATCTACTAATTCACCAATTATATGTGCGTTCCAATGCTCAGGGGTAGGATATTCTCTTTTTTCGCCTCCGAAAAATGAATTCCATTGAAAACACAAGTCAGTACTATTGCAGATCTCTGTATTCGTAGAAGTATGCAGTGATATTGATTGTTCTGGTGGGCATTTTTTCTTCAGTACATCATTAATTGAAGCCTCTAAATCTATACGAAATACAGGTTCATTAAGCTTTTTGATTCGTGATTCAAATTCTGAGAATAATAAACCGATCTCTCTACTTGTTAGATCTTCAAATCTTGGTAGGTTCTCGTCAAGCCCTTGGCGGAAGAGCGCTTCTGCATCATTGCGAGCCAAGCTGAAATTTGGAAGTATTCTAACATGATCAAAAAGAAAACGAGCATCTTGCACTGAGTGTCCGGTATTTGCTACACGTTGTTCAAACTCTTTGTAAGTATTATTAATTACCGATGACTGGGAACCATAAAAATCATATGGTTCTCTCACTCTTCGGAGTGCATGTTCTATAGATTCTATCTCCGGTGAAATCCCAACAGAAGCTAATGTGAATGATCTATAAGTACTTGGACATCCTGCATGAATTTCTTTGAATCGATTAATCTCGTCCCAGAACTCAGCAGGAGTTACTCGATGATCTTTTGCCTCCCAAAGATCAATAATCATTCCTTGACCCGGAATGAAAAACTTGATTTCAATATCACCGATTAGTTCACTGGCAATTGCAGTAAAACCTTCTTGTGCAAGCCATTTGGGAAGTTGGGATAAAAGTACTCCATCCTGAAAAGTAAAACCCTTCTGAGCTATTTCACCTCCCGTAGATTGAGGTTCAAGCAGTGATGGAGTTGGTTTAGAATTTTTCTTTGTCATATATGTCGTTCTCCAATACAGTTTCTATCGGTTCATATGATCCCTCTGGGAAAAAAATATATGAAGCTGCATCAAAGTTGATTCCAGATTGTTTTACAAGTAGCAGCATTACGAAATTCGCTCCAACAGATTTATCTCCAACGATTCTAAACATTGTATTAACATCTGTGATGCTTGGATTTAAACTGAAAGCAGGGTGGGAATGCCATTCTCCTAAGTAATTGTACCGTTTATATTCAAAATTTGTTCTACGGAAAAAACTCTGGAGAGTAGATGCCAAACCTTTTAAAACACGTATAAACGATGTAAATGTACCTGTTTGGTGTTGGATAGTTATCTCCACCACACGGAATGTATTTTCAGCGACATGTTCTCCCATCAAAATACCGCCTATTTCTTTATCCCCAGCTATTTTGAGAGAATCATGCAGTCGATTTATAATCTTACTCGGCAGAAGAATTTTGATCATTCTTTTTCTCCAATAGTTTACCAATAAACTCAACAGTATCTTTTTTTATTTGTTCTGTTGGCTGTTTAGATCCTATGTGTGTCTCCTTTAGGTGTTTAGTATCAATAGGAATATTATGAAATGGTTGAGAAAATACCCAGGATCTTTTTAATCCGATTAAGTATAGCGAGTATGGGTAGGTTGACGGTTCTCGATCCAAGACTGTGTCTATAGCCAAATTAGTTGCATTGGATGCTATTACATTAACATCTGCATCCGAGGCTATTATTACATGTCCTTCAGTATTTTCTAAAGCGTAAGATGTTGTTGCGACTCCCTCCTCAAAAGGATGTTCCTCTGTATATCGCAAGTAAGCTGCTCGTATAACTTGAGGATCAGGGTCCTTCTTCGGGCGACTTCTTGCTATCAATCCACCAATTCCTCCAGCAAATACTTCTGCCCATATAAGAGGTACCTTATTTTGCCGGAAAACTCCTGACATTATATTGAAAACCTGAGATGAGGCAGTCATATCCAATATCATGTCGCATTGAGATAACTTATCGAGTACTCCATTTAATACAGCAGGATTCTCTTGACCTGTAACATTTACCTTGGAGATCTCTATTTTCGCATCATACACGATACTGTCGATGGCTTTGGCAACAGCAGCAGCTTTATGCTCTCCAACGCTGTTCCAATCAAGTTCATGGCGGCATAAGTTTTCAGGCATTAGAATGTCATCATCAACTAAAAAAAAATCTTTCACACCCATACGGGCAACAGACACAGCGACTTTTGATCCAAGAGAACCAAGACCAATTATTCCAATTCGTTTCTCGGCTAAGGTTTGCAATTCAACTTGTGTACGGGGTAGGTTTGAATTATTATCAGGTATTATGTTGCCGGTATGCCAAAGTTCATCTTCTTTATAGGACGTGAAAACATGGAGAACATGATCTTGATCAGTAATAATAATTACTCCAGGAGGTTTTTCGAGTCCATATTTCGGTATGGATTCTGACCAAGAAAGAGATATATCCTTATAGCCAGCTGCTTTAAGAGCCTCTTCCATCTCACTCAACGTCGAAAGCTTAGTTATGGAAGAATGTTTAAGTTCTGTGGTGAAAATAAGACCCTGACTGAACCATACATTTCTCTTATTACGGAGTGTGTTGGGAATCTCTGCATCTTTCCATTCATCAAAAGAAAGTGGTGAAACCTCATGAATAAGGAGTGTATAGGCATCTCTTTGATACTGATTTGAGTATCGAATCGTTCCTGATGTTAGATTTGGAAGTGATCCAACATACTGTTGTAGTTTATTGCCTATATAAATTCGTTCAATAGTCTTTCGGAGTTTCTGACCCATGGTAAGATAATGTCGTGATGGAGCAATCACAGAAGTCTCTGATCCGAGAGGATTCTCTATTTCAAGAAGTCTGAATACGCTTTCCAGAACTTGTGCTCCAGTGACCGTAGAAATCCATGTATCAGGGCCCCATTCGAGACAAAGTGAACCATCTCTGTATTGATGTGATGACCATGATTCTGAAGGATTTGCCGGTCGAACTATGGGGGGCGCAAAAGGAAAATGATTCGGATAAGTCATCAGAATATTGTACGTGATGCCATGGGCTTTTACAGCTGCATTAATAGCGAGTCCGTCACTTGATAATGTCCACTCAGTGCCGATGAGCCAACTATTGTTATGATGAAGCTGAGTAATGGCCGTTCGTTCCTCGTTCAATCGATCCGGATTAGATAAAAACCAGAAATCCATTATGCAAATTTCCCCGGTCGTTTTGGTGTAATTGGTTTATTAGGAAAAGACAGGCCGTCAGAGATGACCGCTGCAGATAGAAGACCCTCATCTCTTGAATCAGATTTTCCAGATGTTGGAAATCGATCTCCAAATAGAATTCGCCATTTACCAAGAGCAGTCTGATCATCCTGCTCTTCACAAGCTTCTCGGCCAAGTTCTCCATGATTTTTTGCCTTATTATAGAATCCCTTGAAGGCATCAAATGACATCCCGTTTGTAATTGAATTTCCTGGTACTGCCGGATCTTCAATAAATGGAACGATTCCACTATCAATTGCCCATGAATATTTCTCAACAAATCTTTCGAGTGTTCCCAGGAAAAGTTCTACATATTGAGTTTCATTAAGATCGGCACACTCTGATGCAATAACTTCAATAACAAATCCCTTAGGCTTTTTATTTACTGTAGGATTCTCTCTACGCCACCACTTTAGAAGTTTAACCAGAGGTTTGAATACCCCATTACTGGATTTATTAACATCCGTAGTCCATAGAGTATGGCCAGGAGGATTTGTAACAAGCCACTCTCCAAGTTTTCGATCAGGAATGTATAATGTACCTTCTATTCCATTGGGGGCAATTATCGGAACTACATCCATGTCAGTTTTCGATGTTTCTATACCGACAGACCGTGCTTGCCGGCGTATATTGGAATACTCTTTAGCTAAGGTTTTATAAAGCAATTCAATAACATCACCTGGTTTGTCTGAAAGTGTATGATTTGTAACAACTATTATATCAACGTCGGGGCGATCGGTATCTCCATTTTTCATATGTGGTCTTATGGCTGTATCACGTTTATAAGAACCTGAAAGAAATGTTGCGGTATGATACTCTTTAAAATCTTCATCAGCTTGAAGAAAATTCCTTAGTTTAGTGTGAGCTGAGCTTGCATTTGCCTTTGTTGTTGAACTAGGTTCTATATCTCTTAGAAAGTCCTTGAACTGTGATTGAATTGACATTTAATAGCCCCCTTCGATACAATTTTACACTTTTTTAGATTTTATCCGTATAACGCCGTTTTGAGCTGCTGGCTTTGTCCCGAAGGGTTGGCGTAGTTTTTGAGAACTCAAAAACTATGACAAAAAAACAGACTGCTCCAAAACCTTGTTATGTGTCTCTTTCCTTCTTTAATATTTCTAATTCTATTAATCGCATTTTATATGCTAAATATGAGATACTAATCATTGATATATTTGTCGTAAAAATTATAGAAACATATAGAATTAACTGATTTACAGTTAGGTTTTGAGTGATATTATTACCAAAGATTATTGTTAGGGCTAATATTGTAAGAATAGCGATTATGAAGATTATCTCATAAACCCAGAATATTTTCACTATTTTTTCTTTCACGCTTTAACCCTCCTCTAACTGTTTCTTGTTTAACTTTTTCCCACTCTGCCTTTAGTATTTTTTTGATATTCTTCCTTAATCTTTCAATATATTTATCATCAATTTCTAGATAATATTTTCCTTGGTAAATTCTTTTTAACTTTTCTAAATCTTTGATCAAATTAATGTCATCATCATCATTCAATCTTAAAATGGATAATTCGATTTTTGTCACTATTTCATAATTTTTTGATTCTCTTAGCTTTTTTTCATGAGATATATCACGAACAAAGTCGTTATATTCATAAAGATCTTCAGAGCTAGGATCATCACCAGGATAACCGACCTCTTTGTCATCAATTTCAACTTTTTGACAAAATCTCAAAGTACTTGTATGTGATAATATTTGAGAGAAATCATTTCTGAGTGTATCAATCCATAAAATTCTTTGATTTGTAACTGTTTCGATGTATTTTTGTGTCTTTATATTTTTTCTAGTATATACGACTGTCAATAAAGAAATTACTACTGCTAAAAATGCAACTATAGTTGATACGTTATCAAGTATGAAATTTTTCAAAGAAACCTCCAATTTAAAGTTTTTTTCCAGTTATTTTTAAAAATTCATCTTCCGAAATATACTTATTGGGATGAACATCAGATGAAAGGTTAAATACTAGTTTTCTTAGCTTTTCGTACTTTGGATTTGTATCAAAATCATCACGTAAAATATGCTGATAAACATTGTAAGGTTTGTCTTTCTCAATACTTTCTCCTAAGTAATAATCCTCAAAATCAGTAATATGTACTATTGGATATACAAGACCAGATGATTTTTGACATTCTTCAAGAATTCTCTTATTTATCGTCCACATAGGATTTCTCTTCCCTGCTTTTGTTGTCTCTGTATCAGAATCATGAAGAGCTATTGCTTTTGATTTGAATTTATTTATGATCTTAATGTAGGTAGGAATATTTGCTTTCCCTCTGCAATTTAATATATGAAAACCATCAGTATCATATTTATTACAAAGAATTTTTAGAGCCGTTTCTTCTGTTTCTCCTTCTATCAGTACTATGTTTTCATAAAAGAAAAACTCATTTGTTAACGGATTACAAAGATTAATCATTTTCAAATTATTCTTTTCATCTGTTGAAAATTCTGATTCTTCGGTTTGAAAGTATCTAATACTTTCTTGATTATTAGAAACCTTAATTATCGTTGTATGATCTTTACTGAGGTCAATAAACACAGGGCTATGTGTTGTACATATAATTTGCCATCCAGCAACTTCAGATAAAGCATAGAGCGCTTCTCTCGCAGACCTTACAACAGATGGATGTAGATTTACTTCAGGTTCATCTAATAATAAAACTTTAGGATCGCTGTTAGTAACATTCATTCTTCCTTTTTTAAGGATACCCTTACTTGCATAAGCTTTTATGGCTGACCATAGGAATGCTCTTTGAATACCTGATCCTTGATTACACAAAGGAGCTTTCATATTATTTGTAGTAAATATAAATTGACTACCTTCCTTTATTGACTTTTCAGGTTCAAATTTTCCAACATTTGTGTCAAATATTACGCCTGTATCTGGGAAAGAAGATTGCATCGATTCTATTAATGAATCATTTATTTCATTAAGATCTGATGATATCTCTTTTTCAATTTCTTTACCCAATACTCTTATCTGATCGACAATTTTGGTTATTTTAGTTTTATCCTTAGCAATGCTTTTAGATACTTCTTTCGCAATTAAATCTTTAACAATTGTTTCTAATTTATCTGTTGTATCAAATGGACTAATTCTTATTGGAACTGGCAGTTTACTCTTTAAAATTGAATCCCAACCTCCAGCTCCTCCTGGTTTCCATGTGTTGGTTTTATTGCTGAAACTAAATTTCTTTCCTTTTTCATCAGGAGCATTCCACTCAAATTGGAATTTCGAGCAATTACCATATTCTTGATCATCAGCGATAAACCATTCCTGACCTATTGATTTAATATCGTCTTCTGTAATGTCATCAAAAATGCCGGTTATTCTTACAGGTTTTGAAATATCTTGATCATTGAAATCAGTTAGTTTTAATGCACTACCTAATGAGAAATAAGCTTCATATGCATCCAATACAGTCGATTTACAACAATTATTTGGTCCAATTAGCACAACAATTTCATTAATTAATATCTTTATTGGATTTTTAATTCCTTTGAAATTCTCAATTTCTAAAGCTTTTAATTTCATATGAACTCCTGAACATTTATTATACACATAACAATACAGTTATACTGTATCAATACAATACTCAGCCCATATTGTGTTCCTGAAAACTATAAATAGCCTTTAAATACCATCAAAGCCATGTTTAAAGATGAAAGATAAAGAGCAAAAAGTACTTATTTCGCCCCTTTTATATCTTCACATATTATTCACAATACACCCAAATCATTCATCCATCAACATTTTTACAATATAATAAGACAATTAAAAGTAAGCAAAAATAAAAAAAGCCCGGTTTTATACCGAGCTAAAATATCAAGTGAGGCCCCTCCTATATTCCGGATAACCTTCGCCTTATCCGCCTCACCTCATTATCATCATCCTCAACCCAGACACATACTAAACGCTTCCCCTCCCCTATCTTTTCCCTGGCTTCAGTCAGAGAAAACCCCTTAATCTTATTCTCCCCAATGTACAAAGACGCACCTCGTACCGTCATGATTCCGTCAACGGGTATAACAGGATATACGTTTAGCTCATCACGCTTGCGGATATTGTAATCTTTTAACTGTCTCACACTCATGGATTTAAGGCGCTTAAAATACATGGGATCACGATCAGCAATAGTAGAATCGATCATCTGCACTTTACTAAGATTGTCCGAAAGTTTGATATTTTCACCCTTCAATTCCAATTGATAACGTAAAAATAGCTCGCCCGCATGGGCAAGTCTCAGACTCTCCCGATACTTCAAATGAGTCCTCTCCATCCTAATGTAATCTTTCCATGACTTGGCTACTTGTAAGTACAACCCTTCCATCTTAATCGTCGCCAAGGCCACAGCCAGATTAGCCATGGCCTTCTTAACGCCATACTCTACGGATCTCATGAAACCCTCGATATCATAAAGGGTGGTACCCTCAGGAAAAAACTCATTCATACCACACCCCTTTCCAGCTTCTGCCTGGCATCAGTGAAATTGATGACCTGTCCCGCATGAGAATACCTATCCATCATATTACTGCTCTTATGTCCCGCCAAAGCCATAATCGCCAGATCAGGCAAACCGGCCATTCGTGCCAAAGTTACAAAGCTATGACGAAGCCCATGGAAAGTAAGGTTGCGTTTCTTCCGCTGTTCCTCATCAATCCCCAGATTGCGTAAAAGACGAATGAATCCCTTCCTTATAATAGTGTTACTAAAAGGTTCATCAACAGACTCTTTAGAAAAATGGACAAAATCATTCTCACCCGTTCGGGGAGAAATCCTTTTCAAATTCAGAAGGATAGGAATAAGAGAACTATGAAGTATAGTCTGTCGATTTGATCCAGCCTTACATCCCTTAAGTCCCTCCGAATCCACCCAATTATGACGAATATTCAGCAGTTGCCGATCAAAGTCTATATCCCCCCACTGCAACCCCCGTACTTCTCCTCTACGAAGCCCACAGAAAGCTGCAAGAAGTATAGCCGACTTAACCCTCAAATCATCCTCTTGAAGCCCCAGAAGGGCTTCAGTTTCGTCTACAGTAAGTACTCCCCTCTCCTTCTCCTGGTATCGAATCGGAGAGATTTTCAATAGTGGATTCTCAGGAATCTCATCCCGACTATAAGCGAAGGAATAAGCAGTTTTCAAAGTCTGAATAAGTGTATTAATCCGTCTCTTCCCTACACCCTTCTCAACCAGCCAGAGCTTCCAGTCATTCACCATACCGGCGGTCAGCTCACTGATTCTCAGCTTCTTAAAGGGAGGATAGGTTTCGATATAATATTTGATACCCGATTGATTCACCCTTAGGTAATCAGCGGAAAGAGGACGTCCTTCCACCAGGCTGCGATACTTACAGTACCGACTCCCTTCCTGCCAGAAATCCTTTAGAAATGTGATTAGATAGCTGTAATCCTCAAAGGACACTTCCTCGGCCATAACAAGAGCTTTATTGTAAGCTTCCTGCCAGCGGCCCTTCTTTCCTTTGACCTCTACCCCTGTGGAACGGGTAGCCTCATAACGATTGGTAGAAGGGTTCAGAAACCTCACATACCATACAGAACCTGCCTTCAAATTCCTTATAAACAAGGAAACCGGAGCCCGCATAAAACCTCCTTTCTTTCGAAAACGTGTAACACGACGTGTAACACCTTGGGTTTTATTACGATCTCCGGTTTTCCGGTCGAAAGTAATAATCAAATTGACTACTACCAAGTTCTTACTATACATAAAATTATATACAAGTAATGAACTTTTGTAAGTTGGGCCCACAAGGACTTGAACCTGGGACATCTTGATTATGAGTCAAGCGCTCTAACCAACTGAGCTATAGGCCCTTATACGAGCGACAATACTACTTAAAAGTCTGACTTCTGTCAATAGCCCCGAAAACAATAATCCCCCCCTTTCTCCTCTATGTAAAAATGCCTAAGACTTGAGCATCCCCCCGAAAAGGCATACAATAGCGGATTATGCACATAATCGACGCCCACGCCCACATTTTCCCCCCGAAAATCGCCCGGAAAGCCAGTCGCTCCATCGGCTCCTTCTACGACGCCCCCATCCAGTACAACGGCTCGATCGAAGAGCTGATCGCCAGCGGGGATAAAATCTCCGTCGATTACTACATCGTCCATTCCACCGCGACCAAGGCGGATCAGGTCTGCTCCATAAACGACTTCATCATCGACTCCTGCCGGGTCGAATCCCGCTTCATCGGCTTCGGCACCATGCACCCCGCCTTCTCCGATGTCCGCGGCGAATTCACCCGCATGCAGGCGGGCGGACTCAAAGGCCTGAAACTCCACCCCGACTTCCAGAACGTCGCCGCCGACGATCCCTCCCTGGACCCGACCTACGAGGAACTGGTCTCCCGCGACATGCCCGTCCTTATCCACGCCGGCGATTTCCGCTACGACTTTTCCGGTCCCCTCCGCCTCTCCCGGGTTCTGGACAGGCATCCCCGCCTCAAAATGATCGCCGCCCACTTCGGAGGCTACACCCAATGGAAGGAGTCCTTCGACCATCTGGCCGGCCGCAACTGCTGGTTCGACACCTCCAGCACCCTCTGGGAACTCCCCGCCGACAAAGCCCGCCTGATCTTCGAAAAACACGGCGCCGACCGTTTCCTCTTCGGCTCCGATTTTCCCATGTGGGACCACTCCGAAGAGCTGAAAAGGCTGGAAATGCTCAACCTGAGCGACAAGGAACTACAGGCCGTCCTCTGGGACAACGCCGCCGACCTCCTCTCCTTGGCCCCCTAGGCGAAAGGCCCCTTCCCCGACCCGATTCATGGGGGAGCCCCCGCTCACGCGGGCCGGGCTTTCCCCTCCAATTCGCTTAACCAGGATGCTGTTTCCGGCTTCCCGCCGGGCATCCTTGGCTCATTTCCGGTACAATCCCTGTCTCGATTTCCTTTTTGCTTGATCTTCCCGGGGAAACAAAATAAAATGAACCCATGGACAGACCTGACTATACCTGGAGAGACCTCCGTTCCGAGGAACATCGTCTTGCGGCGGAAATCATGGGACGGGAGGCTGTCAGCCTATCTCCCATTCCCACGGACCTGACAGAAGTACTGCGCCGGGACTTCCCCGTGAAAGCCGTCCTTTTCGATATATACGGGACTCTCCTTATCTCGGGAACGGGCGATATCAGCATTTCCCAGGAAAAGGATAATAACTTCCGCCTGGACGCCGGTATGGAGGGAACGGAATTTTCCCGTCTCCCCCGGGAATACCGCAGCCAGGACCTGACGGGAGCCCTGAAGGATGTCATCAAAGACATCCACCGGGAACGGCGTGACCAGGGGGCCGACTATCCCGAAGTGGATATCATTACCGTATGGGACAGGGTCCTCTCCCGGTTTAAAACGGAGCGGTTCATCGATAAGGATTACTCCCTCCGCTCCCTTGTCCATCTGGCCGCCTACCACGAGATTGTATCCAATCCCGTCTGGGAGATGCCCGGAGCTTTCGCCCTCCTGTCCTCCCTGAAGAAAAAAGGCTATCCCATGGGCATCGTCTCCAATGCCCAGTTCTATACGCCCCTGACGATGGAAACCCTCTCGGGACGGTCCCTGGCCGATCTGGGATTTACCGAAGAGCTCTGCTCCTGGTCCTATAAACTGTTAAGGGGCAAACCCTCCCCCGACCTGTTTAAAGCCCCCCTGGAAGAACTCAAGGCGGGAGGCATCAGCCCGGAAGAAGTTCTCTACGTGGGAAATGACATGCTTAACGATATATACACATCCCGTTTATGGGGATGTAAAACAGCCCTTTTCGCCGGAGACCAGCGCTCTCTCCGCCTGAGGGAAGGTGACGAGCGCTGCACCGGCCTGGAACCGGATCTGATCCTGACCGATCTTAATCAGCTTGAGGAGCTACTGTGAGTACCCAGATAGAAAATAAGCCCGAAAAAGGGCGCAAGGAAAAAAAACAGAAGAAAGAGAAAAGAGCCAAAGCTCCCCAAAAAAAGCCGAATAAGTCCATACGGCGGTTCCGGCGCTGGCTGACCTTTCTCATATTTCTGGTATTCGCCGGCTTTGTCGCCTATACGGGATGGGTGCAGTACGATATTCCCGAAGGATACGGCGGTATGATACACACCAAATTCTCCTATCGGGACGGGGAGTGGACCGGCGGATTTGATAAGGCGCTCACCGTGCATGACGGCCTTCACTGGCGCTGGGAAAAACTCTTCCCCACCAATCTCACCCTCCATGTTTACCCCCTGGACATAAGAACGGTCACCCTCTCCTCAAAGGGCACCCTCCCCTCGGGAGACATCTACCTGGCTTTTGTGGAAGAACAGGGTACAAGCCGCTTCGACTGGGATATCCGCGTCTCCCTCACCTACCGCCTCAAAGAGGAGAGCGTACCCCAGCTGGCCGCAGAAGAGGGGATCTTCCCGGAAGATCTGGAAGATTTTTTCATGAAGGAAGAAGAGCTAATGGAAAGGGAGATCTACGGTTACCTGAAGGATTATGCCCCCCAGGAGAGCAGTTCCGCCTACTGGAGCGATCTGGAGGATAAACTGAATAAGCAGCACCCCTACCTGGAGATCACCTCTCTGGTCCCCGACTCCCTGAAGCTGCCCGATCTGGTGTTCTACGAAAAATCCCGCAGCCTCTACTTCGCCTATCTGGACGAAAAGAACCGAGCCCTGGAAGAGATGATCAGCCGGGTTGCCCCGAAAACGGCGGTCAACGAGGAAAAAATGAAAGTCCTTGAGGAGTACGGGAAAGTCCTTACCGAATACCCCGTTCTCATCGATTTCTTTGCTCTGGATAAGAACAACGATTTCGGCCGTTACCTTCCCAGCGAACTTATGCCGGAAAATCTGGAAGCGTCCGAATAACCAGAAGAGAACCCTTCTCTCTTTTCAAACGCACCTTTGTTTCGACAAAGCGGTTGCTCAAGCTCAGCTCACCCCGGCCCCAGCGAACCGGCTCCAGGGGCCAGCGGAGACCTTCGGAATGAAAAAAGATATCCCTGTTCCCCAGGGGATAAAAGGAGATGACCTCCCCCGGCGATCCGTCCATCTCGATAGACTCCCCCAGAGGGAAAATCTCCTCCCGCCCTGAAATCCACAGGCTGGGGACACGGGGGCCTTCAAACAGGGCCAGCAGGGCCAGGGTATGATCAAGCCGTCCTTCCCCTCCCCCGATGAGCACCCTTCTCTCATAACCTTGAATCTCATCAAGAGCCAGTTCCGTATCGGTATAATCCTTATCCGCGGGAAATATCTTCACCCGCTCCCCGGGAAAATCATCCAGGGCGGCCCTGTTTCCCAGAGAGTCCATATCTCCCACAATCATGTCAGGCCGGAACCCGTAGGAGAGGGCCTGGTCAAGGCCGGAATCGGCGGCGACAAGATAGTCGCACTCTTTCAGTAAGGGAGCCACGGCGGCAAGGGGAGGAGCGGCGCCCCCGGTAATAACAATAGCAAGTGAGCCTTTCATAGAATTATTTATAAAATATTTCATAAAAAAACTAAAGGCCCTTCTTCAAAATCCGAAAATGATGATAGGGATTCAGGATGAATCCTTTGTGAATAGGGATGTTCACATACTTTTTCTTAGATCAAGGAGGATCTAAACTATGATTATTAATCACAATATGTCCGCACTGTATTCCAACAGACAGCTGGGTGTAAACAACCTCAACACAACCAAAGCTATGGAGAAACTCTCCTCAGGTTTGAGAATCAACAGAGCCGGTGACGATGCTGCCGGTCTGGCCATCTCTGAAAAAATGAGAGCCCAGATTGAAGGTTTGAACCAGGCTTCCCGGAATGCCGGCGACGGTATCAGCTTCATCCAGACTTCAGAAGGTTACCTCCAGGAAACTTCCGACGCTCTCAGAAGAATCAGAGAGCTGGCCGTACAGTCTTCCAACGGTATCTACTCCAGCGAAGACCGCATGCAGATCCAGGTGGAAGTGTCTCAGCTGGTTGACGAAATCGACAGAATCGCATCCCATGCCCAGTTCAACGGCATGAACATGCTTACCGGCCGTTTTGCCAAAGAGACGGGACTGAACTCCGTAACGTCCTCCATGTGGCTGCACATCGGTGCCAATATGGACCAGAGAGAGCAGGTTTTCATCGGAACCATGACTTCCAGTTCTCTGGGTGTCCGCCAGATAGGTACGGGAATCATCATGTCCCTTTCCACCCCCGAGCAGGCCAACAGAAACATCGGCGTTCTCGATGCCGCCCTCAAGGTGGTCAATAAGCAGAGAGCCGACCTGGGTGCCTACCAGAACAGACTGGAAATGGCCGTGAAGGGTATCGATGTCGCCGCAGAAAACCTGCAGGCTTCCGAATCCCGCATCCGCGACGCGGATATGGCTCAGGAAAGCATCGAGTATGCCCGCCAGAATATTCTCAGCCAGAGTGCCAATGCTATGCTGGCTCAGGCCAATACCAGAGGACAGCAGGTACTTTCCTTGCTGCAGTAATCGTAATAAAGCCGGCTTTTCCCGAATTTCCCGATTTGGGGGACTCCGGTTATTGCGTTTTCCTAACTATTTTCGTTATTATTCCCGTAATGACATACGAACCGGCCTCAGGGCCGGTTTTTTTGAGGATTTGAATGAACCGTGAATTAACAGTACCCCCGGAAATATATGAAATGGCCGAGATTTTCCATAAAGCCGGCTATGAATCTTTTCTCGTCGGGGGCGCCGTGCGCGATCAGCTGCTGGGACGGGATGCCAAGGACTGGGACCTTACCACCAATGCCCTGCCAGAGCAGGTGATCAAAATCTTCCGCCATGTCATCCCCACGGGGATCAAACACGGCACGGTTACGGTCATCTATAAAAAATATCACGTGGAAGTCACTACTTACCGGGTGGACGGTAAATACACCGACGGGCGCCGTCCCGATAAAATCTCCTTCAGCCCCAGTCTGGAAGAGGACCTGAAACGGCGGGATTTCACCATCAATTCCATCGCCTACGACCTGATAAACCGCTGCCTCGTCGACCCCAATAACGGGCTGGCCGATCTGGAAGCCAAACAGATACGGGCCATTGGCGTGGCAAAGGAGAGGTTCGACGAAGACGGACTCAGATCCATAAGGGCCTGCCGCTTCGCCGCCCAGCTGAATTTCAATGTCACGGCCGAAACGTTCAGGGGCATTAAAGAGACCCATTACCGCATTCCCGGTCTCTCCAAAGAGAGGATATACGAGGAGCTCATGAAAATCATGGGAACCGAAACGCCCTCTCTCAGCTTCAAACTCTTCCGCGATACGGGGCTTCTGAGAATACTGTTCCCCGAGCTTTATGCCTGCATCGGCGTAAAACAGAAGGGAAGCCACTCCTACGATGTATTCGAGCACTCCCTCTATGCCTGCGACGGGGTCCCCCCCACCCATAAGGAAGTCCGCATCGCCGCCCTTTTCCATGATATCGGCAAACCGGGGGTAATGAAAACCGGAGAGGATGGAATTGCCACCTTCCATAACCATGAGAAGTTATCCGAATCCATGGCACGGAAAATCATGCTCCGCTACCGCTTTCCCGTTAAATCCATGAATAAAATATCCCATCTCATTCTCTGTCATATGTTTCATTATGAGCCGTCTTGGACGGACAGCGCCGTTAGACGCCTCATCGCCAGGGTGGGCGTGGAAAACCTGGAAGATCTATTCCTTCTTCGCATGGGTGATATCTGGGGTACGGCCCGTAAAGAAAGAAACAACGAAAGGCTGAATCAGCTTAAGGAGCGGATCGAAAGCGTCCTTCAAGAGGAGAATGCCTTCTCCATCAGGGATCTCAAAATCAACGGCTCCATTCTCCATAAGCGGGGAGAAATCCCCAAATCCCGTCAGATGGGACGGGTTCTGGAATACCTTCTGGAAACAGTACTGGACGATCCGTCGCTGAATGAGGAAGATCTTTTACTGCAAAAGGGAATGGATTATTACCGGGACGTACTTGTTTCGAAAAACTCGTAGGCCAAACGGGCGGCTTCCTGCTCGGCCTTCTTCTTATTGGAACCCGTACCGGGCCCGAAAACCTTATCGTTGATTTTTACTTCCATATTGTAGACCCTGTCATGATCGGGTCCATCCACGGATACCACATGATAGCGGGGACAGCACTTATACTTTTTCTGGATCATTTCCTGAAGGAGAGTTTTATAATCGCGGTAATGCTTTTTCTCGTTGACCTTCTCAATCTCGGGCTTAAGCTTCTCCAGAACGAAATCAGTAACGAGCTTGAAACCGGAATCGAGAAAATACGCGCCGATGACGGCTTCCATGCAGTCGGCAAGCAAAGCCGGCTTGTTCCGTCCTCCCGAATACTCTTCTCCCTTTCCGACGAGAATATAATTATCAATCTTTATTTTCTTCGCCACTTTGACGAGGCAGGACTCGCTCACCACGTAGGACTTTATCTTGGCAAGTTCCCCTTCCACGCTGTCCGGGTAGAGATGATAGAGATAATCGGCCACAATAAGACCAAGAACGGAGTCACCGAGGAATTCGAGTTTCTCGTTATTGTCTATGGAGGCGGGATATTCGTTTGTATAGGAACGATGGCAAAAAGCCAGGTTTAGAAGATTTTCATCCTTGAATTTAATGGATGCAATCTGTTGGAAGTCAGCTAATTCCCTTCTCCTCACCGCATTAATCTGGGGCGAAGAAAAGGGAATGTTCTTGGAACCGAAAAGTTTCACCGGAAGGGATTAGCCCTTCTGTTCGATGATGTAGTCCAGAGCGTCCTGGACTTTCTCGAATTCGGTAGCCTTTTCGTCGGGCACGCTAACACCCATTTCGGAATTGATAGCGTAAAGCAGCTCGTACGTGTCGAGACTGTCTGCGCCCAGATCCTCGCGGAAGCGGGACTCGGGAGTTACCTTGTCCTTCTCCACTTCAAGTTTGTCTACGATGATTTCCTGTAACTGTTCAAAAAGATCTGCCATTCCAGCACTCCTTAATTAATCGGCCATCTCTTGGGGCTCGATGATTTGTTTTCCTCTGTAAAAACCACATTTGGGACATACCCGGTGTCTGAGAACTTTGTTTCCGCAGTTTCCGCAGGCAACCAGATTGGGAGCAGTCATTGCCATGTTAATGGAACGACGTCTCCTAGTCCTCGCTTTAGAAGTCTTATATTTAGGGACTGCCATGTTTACCTCGCAAATAATTATATACCGGCCATCACAATATACTATAGACAAAAAATTGTCAATAATAAGAGCAGACTATGTGAAAAATGTTTGCCAGTATGGATTTACTATAACAATTTTTCTTTGAGGAGGTCTTCCACCTCGGGTGTTATCATATTGGAGACATCTCCTCCCAGGGTAATCAGCTCCCGAACGACCGAAGCCCTCAGTACAAAGTATTGAGGGTCTGTGGGAAGAAAGACCGTCTCTATGTTCGAATTCAATGATTTATTGATCATGGACAATTCGAACTCATAGCCGAAATCGGACAGGGGACGCAACCCCCGGACGATGACTTTTATGTCGTTGTTCTGTGCATAATCTACAACAAGGCTGCTCCATTTAACCACGTTAACCTGGGAGAGACCCTCGTTATCGACCATTCCCTTCATGAACTCGACTCTTTCATCGGCGGAGAGCAGATGCTTCTTCTGATTGTTATCGGCTATGACAACATCAAGTGAATCATACAGGCGGGATGCCCTTTTAATGAGGTTCAGATGTCCTAGAGTCGGAGGATCAAAGGATCCGGGGAAAGCTGCTTTAACCATAGTACAAGACTATAACGTTTTTTTCCCATCCGGTCAAAGGAAGGTTCACTTTTTTTTTTATTACTTTGACAAAAAAAAAAGAAAGTTATAAACTGATTTTATGAAAATGAATATACATTTCCCGGCTTTTGCTGGGATTTTTTTACTACTGTTTATTTCCTGTTCTTCCGAACCGGATGTCATTCAGGAAACGGAGAATGAGGAAACAGTCACGGTACAGGAAACTGAAGAGACCGTTGTGGCCGAACCTGTAGAGGAAGTGACTGTTCAGGAACCGGAAGAAGAAGTTTTCGAGGTAACACAGGAAGTTTATGATCAGACTTTCGATGAAATAAGTGCGCTGATAGAAAAATTAGATGAAATTATAGCCAAAAAGAACTATACTTCATGGAAGGAGAACCTTTCCCAGGCATACATCGATACGAACAGCGATAAGGAACTTCTGAAGAAAAAATCGGAAAGCCCCATCCTTCAGATGAACGAAATTATACTGAGGGATCTGAAGGATTACTTCGATTACGTGGTTGTCCCCTCTCGAATGAGTCTGAATTTGGAAGAAATTGACTTTGAAGATGAAAATCATGTAACGGCATGGACGATTTTTAACGATAATAAAACTAAGCTGTACCAACTGGAATTAATCGACGGATCATGGAAGATCAGCGTCTGGTAGGAATTTCAGCGGAAAAACGGCGCTTTGCAAACGCACTTCAAGGAGTTTGAGAATGAAATATATGATTACACTGTTAGCGGTCTTTTTCGCAGTGCTGCCTCTGGCTGCCCAGAGTGACGGAATGACCGTTGAAGAGGCCTATCTTCAAAGCGCCAAGAAAGTACAGAGACTAAAAACTCTGGCCGGTCAGGAAGACAGGGATGCCAAACTGATGGCTCTGCAGGATATCGAGCGTCTTATTGAAGACGGAGTGGGCGGCAATGAGGAAGCCGTCATTGAGATTCTGACGGACATGGGCCGCGAAGGTACGGGACGCATCTACATGGAACAGGGAACGATGAAAAACAACTTTCCCGAAGTAAGAAGAAAGTCCGTGGAACTTCTCGGCGAGATCGGCGGTGAAGAGTCCCGCCGGGCCATCACCGACATACTCGGCCAGGAAAACGAACCCATGGTTATGTCCGAAGCCGTTGTCGCTCTGGCCAAGATCGGCCCCGATGAGGACGGCATCACTCTGCAGGTTATGGCAAACGCCATGAACAGCCAGACGGCCCTGAACCGCGACAACAATTTCGCCTACGCCTATCTGACCTCCATAGAGATCATGAGCGAAAACGGTTATGAGCTGACCGACGAGTATCTCATCGCCGAGCTTGTGAAGCTGTTTGATATGAGAAACGGCTACAACACGGTTGTCAGAAAGAAAGCAATGGAAGTATTCAGGAATCTGCAGTAAACAGATTAAAGGTGTAACCATTAAAATACAAAGCCGGCCTCACAGGGCCGGTTTTTTTTCGGCCCGAGTCCTTTCCCGCACGGGGGGCTTATACCGGTCACCGCACCTGGGGATACCCAAAAAAAGACCGCCCATGACAGGCGGCCCCTTTTCTTAACGAAAGAACATCACTTTCTCTGAAAATCCACGTCCTGACGCATTTTCAAACGCCATTCCTCACGGTTATCCAGCTGCTCATAAGCGACTTTTCGAATAATGACCAGTTTCCCCTTTTGGTACTCCTCATCATTCACCACTCCGAAATCCCCCTTTCCCAGATAGATCAGAGTCTCCCCTTCCTGGAGATTCTCCTTCTCCTTAATCCGGGATAGGACGCAGTCAAAGTGGGCCGGAACCCCCTCTCCCATCAGAGAAAGGGCCGATGTGATATCCTTGATAGGTTCGCCACAGACGGGGCAGTCGGCAACTTCCCGAACCAGAGGCTTGAGGGCGATCCCCGGTCTGGGCGCCTTGACAGGCTTCTGATCTCCCTTCTTATTTTTCTGGCCTCCGCTGCGGTTCGGGGTTTTCTTATTCTTGTTCCAACGCCGCGATCTGTTATTTGAACTCATACTTCTCCTCGTTCAAGTGGACAATTTCATTTGTCAGTTTAACTGCGATCCTCTGTACAGCCTGATTGAGGTATGTTCTGTCATTTATCATGTTCTTCAACTCCTCAAGCCGTTTCGGATCGGTCTCTTTTGCAATTCTTACCATTCGGAGCTCCTTCTCCCTTTGGCGCCTTTCGGCTCCTAGAATGCATTTTCCCAATGATCCAGCTTATCCATCCTCCCTGACAGATAAATCAGATCGAATCTCGCTCTGCAGGATTTTAACTCACTGTTTCCCAGAAGATAATACTCCGCAGACCTCCTTATCCGTTTTCGTTTTTTCCCGTCGACGGCATACTGTAAGTCCTCCGCTGTGAATACTTCCCAGCTTTTGACTTCCACGAATACCACAAGATTACCTTTTCTGACGATAATGTCAATCTCCCCGGCGGGGCAAATGTAATTACGCGCCAGAAGACTGTAACCCTGTTCCCGTAGGTACTCGGCCGCCTTCTCTTCTCCTTTCCGTCCTTTCAGGTAATTAAGCATTACTTGTGAAGGGACAGAAGATCCTTTATATCCAAAGCCCTGGTGATAAACAGGGATTTGTTCTCCAGTAAATTAATGGTCGGCCCCGTGTCTCCCCGGTATTCCGTACCCTCCGCATCGATGAGCAGAATAATCTCAGGCCGCAGGGGCGCCTCTTTATTAACGCCGATGACCCGGGCTATACTGGAATCGCTCATCATAACCAGACTTCCCAGGGGGTAAATTCCCATACTGCGGATAAATATCTTCAGAATATCCGGATCGAACCTCCGGCAGTTATCGCTGAGAATATTCTTCATGGCCTCATAGCCTACCATGGAATTCCGGTAGGGCCTCTCGCTGATCATGGCCTCGTAGGCATCGGCTATGGAGGTAATGCGTGAGAGGTAGTTGATCTCGTCTCCCTTCAGAGCCTGGGGATATCCCTCCCCGTCCCATCTTTCATGATGCTGCAGGGCTATCTGGGCGATATCGTCCGAAAGCCCCAGATCTCCCGTTATAATCTGATAGGAGTAAAGCGGATGGGAGCGCATGACCTGAAGCTCTTCCTTCTCCAGCTGGCCGTCCTTTGACTTGATGTTCTCCGGCACCCTGAGCATTCCCACATCGTGAAGAAGAGCCCCGTCGGCCAGCTCCATGAGGGTATCATCGTCCAGTCCCAGGGAGATTCCTATGTTCAGGGCCATGATGGCGGAGTTAAAGGCACTCTTGGCCGATTCCAGATTGGAGGAGTTGTTGCACAAAATCAGCCTGACCGATTCGAACTGCTTCTCCTTCACCCGGGAAACGATCTCCCCGGACAAAGCGTCCAGTTCATCGCGGGTGATATTTTCCATACGGCTGATTTTTTCCATCAGTCCGTTCAGTTTTTCCACCGTATTGGAGTAGAACTCAAAGAGCTCCGTATCGGAAGGAACGCCCCACATCTGCTGGGAATCGGGCTGAAAAAGAGGGGGAAGCGAACGAATATGGCCTTCCGTCTCCACCTGGGTAATTCCCCATTTCCTCAGACGTTCTATATCCTTCTGTTTGATTTTTATTCCGGCGGGGACAAAAAGACTGTTGCCTTCGAGAAAAACGGGCTGATCGAATTCCATGCCCGGTTCAAGATCATCTACTTGCAATATATTCATCCCTTATCCTCCAGAGAATACACAAAACTAAGGATCTCGGCGGTTATCCCGTAATACTCCTCGGGAATTTCCCGTCCTAACTCCACAGTATACAGACTTTCCGCCAGAGCGGGAATATCCATAACGGGAATCCCTTCTTCCCGGGCTTTCGCTTCGATCCTGTCGGCCCTATGACCCTGTCCCTTTGCCGTAACGACGGGGGCGTTATGCAGCTCTTTTTTATATTCAAGGGCTACCGCCTTGTTTCTGCCTTCTTTCATAGGACGATGTCAACCATATGGTCCGGTTCTCTATTACCAGTATCGGAAAAAAAAGAATCCTCCTGTAAGATTTTCATTCTCTTTTCCACGGAAATTCCATATCCCGCCATATTCCTCCGGAATTCCTCCCATGAAGCGGGCGGATCGCCGATCAGCCCTTCGTCATCGGTATAGACTTCCATCAGCCCCTGAGCGTCTCTTTTTCTTCTGAGAAGGAACTCCCAGGATCGCCCGCCCTTCTGAAGAGAGAGGGACATGCCGTCCTCCCTTTCCCCGTCCAGAGAAAGAAGGACAGCTCCCCTCCCTCCTTTCCGGCGGAAGAGACGGAGATAAACCTCTTCCCCGACAAGGGGGAGAGTCTGATTTTCCCGGTTCCCCGGAAGAAGGTCCTCCCCTTCTCCCCTGGCGGCCGGATCAAGACTCTTTTCCCTGACCAGAAGCCATAAATCCCGCCACTCTGCCCGGGAAAGCCGAATGCCTCTCTTCTCAAGGAGCAGATGAAGCATCAGGGCCTGCTTTCTCTCCTCCGGGGGCAGTTGGGCCATCCGGTCAAGAATCTCTCCCCCGTCCATACGGGCTTCCAGCTTAAGGAGATCCCCCATCAGCCTCACAAGGGGTGATGAAAGAATGGGACTGTTCCGGAAAACCGCGGGAGCGGCATTGGGGACGGAAGATCCCTTGCGGTCAGGACTCCTTCCGCTTCCGGCAGAACGGCTGTGCGCTGCCTTCTCGCCCCGGGGAAGAGGGCCGGCTCCTTTGCCGCCTGAAGAGGGGATCTTCAAAACCGGACAACCCCGGAGGAGGGATCGTATAACTCGAAAACGAAGCCCTTCTCCCTTAACTCATCGATCAGCCGGGGAAGGGCTTCCAGAAGAACCTCCCGGTCTCCCCTGTCATGGAGCAGAACGGTGGAAGAGTGCTTCCAGAGGATCTGCCTTTCCAGGGAGCCGATCAGTTCGTCGGCATCATGGCTGTTATCGGTGACGTTCCAGTCCATATAGATATACCCGCGCCGTGTTATCCTGTCCTTCAGGTCCGCCATAAGAAGGGCCCCTTCCTCCTCGCTGCAGAGAGAGTTCCGCGATCCTCCGGGAAAGCGGACGAACATGGACCGGGTTCCCGTTACCTTCCAGATAAGCTCTTCGTTTCGGTTGAAATCCTCCATAAAGGATTCTCCGGAACGGTAAATAACGGAGTAGTCATGGGAATAGGTATGATTTCCGATGATATGCCCTTCCCCCACGGCCCTTCGGAGGAGCTCCTCCCGGGAAGAGGTCACATTGACCCCGTTAATAAAAAAGAGAGCCCGGACGTTTTTATCCTTGAGAATATCCAGGAGGTCTTCCGTTATGGCTGAAGGGCCGTCGTCAAAGGTCAGCATCACCCGGGGAGAATCATCCGAGCTCAGTGACCTGACCTCTTCCATGAGATCAAGATTGCGTTCGGAATCCTTTCGTATCCGGTTTTCCGCCAGGGCCAGCTCCTCGCGGGACTGAAAAAGCCTCTCCTCTTCCCTTCTGAGCCGGTTGTTCTGTCCGGCGAGCAGAGCCGCGGAGAGGGACGTGAAGAAGAGAAAACACAGGGCTAGAAGAAGATAAATCCTTTTTCTCATGTAAATATAATGGGACAAAGAAGAAGGAGGGTCAAGAGAATAAGAATCATTCCGTCCCGGAACCGGAAATGCAGAGGTTCAAGCCAGGTCCGTTCCCCCGGATGATCGAGACCGCGGTTAATCAGGGCAAAGGAGAGCTGTTCGCTGTCCCTCAGTGCCGAAACGATAACCGCCGTGAGCAGGGGAATCAGGTTTCCCAGCCTTTCGAAGAACCGCCCGTTCTCCAGTTCCATTCCCCTGGCCTGCTGAGCCTGGCGGATCTTCTGCCACCGGTCGGTAAAATCGGGGACGGACTGCAGCGCCAGGACAGCGGTAAAAGCCCAGTGGTAGGGAAACCCCATGGTCACAAGGGAGTGGATGAATGCCGACTGGCTGACCGCGGCAAGAGGATAGTAGCAGAGAAAGACAATAACGCAGAGGCGTAGGACCATAAGGGCGCTTGAGGAGAGGTTGTCGGTGCCCAGCCGGATAAAGCGCCAGGCGAAAAATGTACCCTCCCGGGAGGGAGAGAAGAGAGGCCAGAGAATCAGTATGAACAGAACAAGGGGAAGAAGTTTCTTCCAGACGGAGGGAAGAACCCTTGCGCCGCCGGAGAGAGGAAGAAAGAGAAGATGGACGGCCAGAAGCATAACCAGGAGCCACAGGGGGCTGCGGTAGAAAAAAAGCGCCCCCAGTGCCAGCAGAACGCCGATGATGCGGGTTCGGGGATCAATCATGCCTTTTCTCCCCGCCCAGACGGATTTCTCTGTCCGCCAGGGTCTCAACAAGAGCCGGATTATGGCTGATCAGAAGAAAGCCCTTCCCCCGGGCAGTTCCTTCCCTCACATAGCGGACAATCCCTTCCAGGCCCGACCGGTCCTGTCCCCAGTCCGGTTCGTCAAGAATGACAAAGGGTGTGTCCCGGGCGTATACCGAGGCCAGGGCGACCCGTTTTCTCAAGGCGAAGCTTAGAAGAGCCGGAGGCAGATCCCCGTAGCCGGTCAGACCGAATTCGGCCAGAACACCGCTGATAGTCTCCTCATCCGGATCCAGCCCGAAGGAGATCTCCTCCCTCACCGTGGAATTGAAGAGCTGGTAATCGGGATTCTGAAAAAGATACCCCAGACAGGAGGACCGCCCGGCGATGGAAAGTCCCGTAAGATCCTTCTCTCCGAACTTCAGGGCCCCTCTCTGCATGGGCAAAAGTCCCATCATCAGGGAGGCCAGGGTCGTCTTCCCCGACCCGTTGGCGCCGGTGAGACATACCGTCCTGCCCGGTTCAAGGGTCAGGGAAAAATTCTCGAAAAGAGTCGGATACCCGGGATAGGCGAACCGGACATTCTCCAGGACAAGAGAAGGATGTTCCGGTGGATTAAAGGCTTTCTTTGAGCCGCCGCTATTTCCCGAAAAGCTGAAAGGGGAAGGACTATTCACTTCGGACAGCCCTCCCCTCTCCATGCGGAAGAGGCGGGAGGCTCCGTATTCGCTCCTGTCCCTTTCTTTCTCGGCCAGGACGATGGTTTTTCCCTGTTCCCGGTTTAGCCTGAGAAGAAGGGCCTGTATCTCCCGGGCTCCCTCGGGGTCCAGGGCGGAAAGGGGTTCATCCAGCAGATAGACCGGCGGATCCCAGGCAAGAAGGACAGCCAGAAGCAGGCGCTGCTTCTCTCCCCCGGAAAGTTCGCGGGGCTTTCTTTCCTCCATCCCGGAAAGACCGACAAAAGCCAGATTCTCTTCTATCCGCTTCTCCATATCCACTCGGAAGATTCCGCGGTTCTGCAGGGGGAAGGCGACTTCCTCCCTGACGGTGGGCGTGAAAAGCTGGGTATGGGGATTCTGGAAAGCGGCCCCCGCCGTTTCGGAGAGAACCGAAGGGTTGAGTGTTCTGATTTCCCTTTCCCCTATGAAAAGGGATCCGCCTATTTTCCCGCCGGTCACATGGGGGATCATCCCGCACAGGGCCAGCAGCAAAGTGCTTTTCCCGCTGCCCGATTCCCCCGTGATGAGGGCAAAATCACCCTTGTCCAGGGAGAAGCTGATGCGGTCCAGTGCCCGACGGCTGAAAAAATCCGAAGCCCCGGCCTTTTCCTTCAAATCGCCGGGAACGGGATAGGTGAAGGAAAACTCCTCCGCTCTTATCACTCTTCTTCCCAGCTGCGGCGGGATGTCATTTCCGTAAGGGGGGGATAGGCCTTTCTTACGGCGTAAACCAGGGGAATCCCGGCGAGCCCTCCGGCGGCGACCTGAAAACAGTTTCCCGGGATCTCACTCAGAGCGGGCCCGGCGCCGTACAGAACTGCGGCGGCGGAGAAGTAGCCCCCCACCATGATCACGCCTCCGGCCAGAACTCCGAGGATATAGGAAACCAGGGTTCCCTTCCGGCCGATGAATCCGGCCAGTAGCCCCTGTAGTCCGTGAATGATGAAAGAGAGAATCATCCAGTGGGGATACCCGCCGATAAGATCGGCCAGCCCCGTCCCCAGTCCGGCGGTCAGTCCGCCCACAAGGGGCCCGAAGGCATAGGCGGAAAAATAGACGGCCACATCGGCCAGGGTGATATACCCCCTGGTCGGTGCGACGGGAATTCTTACGATAAGGGTGAAAACTATGGTAACGGCCGTCATAAGTGCCACCAGGGCAATCAGGCGTATTTTTGATGCGTTATATTTCTCCATAGGAGCATCATAATTCAGTTAAGCCGTTCCGGTCAATAAGAGGAGGAAAAAGGGGTTAATTTTCCAGTATGGTAATCTCGACCCGGCGGTTTTTCACCCGCCCCGCCTCGGTCTCATTGGGTGCGATCGGTTCGGCGGCTCCCAGTCCACGGGTCATGATGAGCCTTTCGGGATTTTCCATGTTCTCCCGCAGGAAAGCCGCCGTATTGGCCGCTCTCTGCTCGGAAAGGATAACTCCCGCATCCCAGTCGCCCACATCGGCGGCATGACCGGTAATAAGCAGGTCCCTGTCTCCGTAATAATCCAGTATCTTGGCTATCTCCCGCAGGCGGATCTTCTCCTCTTCCCTGAGCACGGGAGAATCGGGATCAAAGTGTATGTTATGCAGGGTAATGGTAATCCCCTCGTCCTCCAGGGAGACATCCGTATCTTCCAGTTCAGAGAGAGCTTCGCCCACGTCCGCCGCCGCCTGTTCCGTCAGATCCTCATGGACCGTATAAACGGCGCTTCTGACACCGTCGTAGATGACTTCCTGCCCGTCGGCCATGTCAAAGATTATGTAGAAATCCTCGGAAATCTGATAGGGCATACCCTTTTCACGGTCCCAGAGCATGGTTCTCTCTGAACGCCCCCGTACCCGTGCCGGATAGAAGTACCCGGCAATGACTTCGGGGCTGTTATTGTGAAAGATATCGTAAACCATTTCAAAATGGTCGTAGGTTTCCCCTTCGTACTCCACCTCTCCCAGATAGGTATACTCCACATTTATGGGAAATCGTATTTCCATCACATCGTAATTTCGGCTTAAATCATGAACCTCTTCCCCCGTGGCTTTCCAGCTGTCGCCGGGGGAGATATCCCGGTCCTCGAAGAGGGGAAAATTCCGCATTACCGGACTCAGGTATTTCTTATCAACTTCCATACGGCCCAGGCCGTCCCGTTTGAAGTAGATCGTACTCTGTTCGGAAAGCTCGAAGATCTGCTGGTTCCCCTGGGCGACCTCCTCCAGGTAGTAAAAATCCCCCCGGTTCTCCGTCCATTCCCCGTCTCCGCCCTCAACTTCGATTGAAACCTTGCCCGTCACACGGCCGGACTGAAGATAGGCGCCGTTCAGGTAGACATCCTCGGCGGTTACCGACTCAATACTGTATTTATCCCCTTTCTCCAGACCGAAACGAAAAGCCTCTCCGTACAATGTCAGGGATAGGAAAAAAAACAGGGGAATAAGAATTTTTGTCAGTTTCATGCTATATTATCGGCATATAAAACATAAGTTATTAAAAAAGTCGGGAAAAACATGTCAGCACAAAAAACTTTACAACCGCTCATTGATGGGGCAGAATAGACCCATGGGACTTATCGGAATCATAAACAGAGACAAAGATGTCAAGGCTCTCTTCGATAATCTGCAAGAGACGGATCTGGGAAAGACGTACGATTTCATATACCTCAGGAGCGAAGAGGAGGCGGTTCAGTTCCTGAACAACGAACTCCCCCACCTTATCGTGGTGAATTTCACCGATCTCCAGCTGGATATTTCGGGTATCATGGAGAGAATCGCCGGGGACCACTGGCTATATGACTTCGGAATCATCGCTCTCTACCACAGGGACGAGATCAACGAAGAGGATCTGGAGGAGGAGTACGGGGACTACAACATCATTCTGTCCCTGACCTACGAACAGATCAATTCCGACCTTATCCCCCCCCTCCGGCTCATAGAAAGAAACTGCCAGCTGGTGCTGCAGAAACCTCTGAGTTCCACCTTGACGGGAGAGATCTCCGGGTCCTTCATCATAGGAAACAACCTGGACAACCTCTACCTCTACGCCCGGATCCTCATCCACTCCCTGGCCAAAGACGGCCTGATTGAGTGGTCGCGCACGGAACAGATACAATCCGCCCTCATCGAACTGCTCATCAACGCCATCGAACACGGCAACTGCCGCATCGGTTTCGAAGAGCGGGAAAAAGCCCGGGAGCGGGGAATCGAAGCCAACGAGCTGGTAGCCATAAAATCCCAGAACACCCTTTACTGCACCCGCAAGGTCACCCTCTCCTGGGAGAAAAGGGAGGATAAGCTTTACATCAAGATAACCGATCAGGGCGACGGGTTCGACACGACAAAGCTGAATCTGGAACTGGCCAACGATGAGCCCCTTTCCGTCAGCGGCGGGGGCATAGCCATGGCCAACATGATTGCCGACGATCTCTTCTACAACGAAAAGGGGAACTGCGCCACCATGGTGCTGAACCTGAAGGAAGAGGAGGACCGCCCCATACCCGAAGGATTCGTCAACGAGGAGGTTCTTGTGGTCAACCCGGGGGACGTGGTCATCCAGGAAGGGACCACCAGCGACTCCCTCTACTATATCAGCCGGGGAACCTTCTCTGTATACGCGGGTAATAAAAAGGTGGCCCGCCTGGACGGAAGCGACGTGTTCATGGGGGAGATGGCTTTTCTGATGAACAACACCCGCTCGGCCTCGGTAGTGGCCGACGTGCCGGGCCGTCTGGTCAAGATCACCAGGGAAGCCTTTCTGAACGTGCTGCGCAACTATCCCCACTACGGCATCTATCTCTCCCGTCTTCTGGCCCAGCGGCTGGACCGGGCCAATAAGCTGAATTTCCAGCTGAAGAAGGAGCTGGCCGAAAGGGAGGAGGAACCGGCAGCCCTTTAAAGGATAACCCGTCCCGAGTTCCGCGCCTCCAGATCTCTGGTGGCCTTACGGATTTCTCCCCTTTCATGGAGCTTCAATAACAGGATAAGAAATAAACCGATAAGGGCGGTAATCCCCTGAAAGATACGCCTGAATAGTAAAATCTTGGGAATAAGTTGCCCTGAAGCGGCTGAAATAATCGCCCCTAACGACTGATAACCGCCTATCTCAGTACTGACCTTGTTCCTGAGCGCCGCATAGGTTCTCTTCATAACGTATTTATGAGCATATCGATTAAAAGGGATGGGAAGTTTACCGGTAAGTTCTTCCATAGTTTCGTCAAACCTGCCTGAATACTCTGCCAGTTCACCGGGAGAAATATCTTTTATCCAGGCATAATCAGTATTGTTTTCAAGAATATCCATAACTTCGGAAGTCCACCGTTCGGTCTGGTCCGTAAGAATATTACCGGCAGTAAAGAGTAGAAGAATTGCCCCAATCGTAACGGCGCCTATCAATATTATCCATATATTACTGCCTTTATTCGCCATCATGACTCCGATGGTTATCCGCGGGATAAGGTATGATAACCAGAGAGCTGTCCCTTTCTCCCGCGAAAAAACCTTTGTAGTATTTTTTTCTGATAATCCGGTAGCGCCATCTGCAACCGAGTTCACAGAGAACATCATACACCATCATACGTCCGCAGGGAGCCGACATAAACTGTTCAAAACTGGCATCATCAAAATAATGGCGGTTTTTTGCCAGAAGCACTGTTCGTGCCCGATATCTGCGTCCTATGGAACTGTGAAGTTCTACAGCCTTTATTATAATAAATACTAATAACAGCCCACCTACTCCTACAGCTATCGGATGAAGGTCTATAATGATCCCCAAAACGACCAGTAGAAGAGCGCCGATATCAAGAATAAAAGCCCATAGATTCAAAAAAATGAAAGTTCGCATTAATTCCTCTGTAAGCCGATCCGGAATGTCACTCCCTGTACTGTACTAATGGGTAAGAGCGTTATAGAACTGCTCTACATATTTGAGCATATCCTCTTCGCTGCTTCCCTTAACCGGATATGTGGCATTTTCAGTATGGCCCTGAAAATGGAAAGCATAATAGGGAAAACAGCCGCAGGTAGTTACCCGACTATACCCTACTTCCATGACGGAATTGGGCATGATAACATTCATATTGCGTGAACTCGGAACGCAATAGCAGGTGATGACTTCACTGTACATAATAACCCGTTTATTGGTTACCACAAGGGTGGACTTTCGTTTTGTACCAAGGATTTTCAGAATGAAAGCCGTAAATTTGGCCAGTGCCTGAGTAAGCGGATTGGCTCCTCCACCGTATATATCGCCTTCCACTTTAAAAACCAGTTCTTCCCCTTCTGTCAATTTGAGTTCTTTCATAGATACTCCTTAAATTAATTTGTTCCAGATTGTAACATTCAACATCGACAATAGCAAATCTTTTTTTATTTTTTTACATTCACTAAAATTGAATATAATAAACAGAAATATCTTAAATTATACCCTAAAAAAATCCCCTCCCGGAACCGACTCCGAAAGGGAATTTACAGCGCAGGGAAAAACTACTTCTCCAGTTCGTTCTCAATCATCTCCCAGAAAGAACCGGCAGCCCTTTAGGGCCGCCGCAGGATTTACGTAAGGCTCGACCCGTTCTTGATCCGGGATTTATTCTCATACATCATCAGATCGGCTTCATGAATCACCTGCCCCAGAGACAGGCCTTTCCCCGGAGGAAAAACAGCCCATCCAATGCTCAAAGAAAGTCGGTAAGGCCTTCCTCCCTTCTGATTCTCCTCTTCAACCGCCCCGTTGATCCGGCGGATGATTTTTTCGATCTCCCCCGGTTCCTCCTCCTCCAGAAGGATGAGAAATTCATCTCCCCCGAATCGGGCGACCCGGTCTATCCCCTTTACCCGGCCGGACAGGATGGCGGCGACGGAGACCAGAGCCCTGTCTCCCTCCTTGTGCCCATAGGTATCATTAATCCCTTTGAAATCATTAAAATCCACCATGAGCAGGGAGAAAGCTCCCTTCCTTCCCGCATCCCGGATTCTCGACTGGAGAAGATCATCCATCTGCTGCCTGTTGATAAGACCGGTCAGATAGTCCCGGATCTCCTTCTGGGTCTCAAGATAGACATAGGTAAACATAACCGCCAGAGCGACGGAGGGCCAGATGAAACTGGAACCGTAGAAAAGGCACTGGATTATCATCCCGAGAACGGGGAGGGAGCCGAAAAGACAGGTTGTGTGAAAAACCTTCCGGTCCCCCCTCACCCCGCTCTGGAAAAAGAGAGAAAAGGATGAGACAATAAGCAGAATACTTATGGCCACCACCACATACATCCCCGTTTCCCGGTGATAGTTATTGTTCCCGTCAACGGAAAAGACGAAATCCGTAAAGAGGGAATAGACCATGATGAGAGAAGATATTGCCAGGGGAAACATATAGAATCCCCTTTTTCTTAATCTCTCAACCGATTCATGGAGCTGATAATCCAGATAGCATAGCCAGGCGATGAGAGGGAGAGGCTCCAGCATATAGAAAATGAAGGAAGTAAAATAGGTCAGATAATAGCTGGAGCCCTGAGCGCCGTCGGTCAGCCAGGAGAGGGAGTCGGCAATCAGCAAAAGAATGGTGCTCCAGCTCAACAAAAGAAAAAGCCGGGTGGAAAAGGTCCTGATGGGGTTCTTGAGAAAGATGACACAGTTAATGATCAGGAGCACCATGATCATGATAATATCAATGTCGATAATTACATATTTATCCATGGGATAATCCTTTAGCCCTTTCCTCCCGGAATAGAGGGGGACAGGGAGATTATCGGCGCAATTATCTATAACCGTCTCTCTTTTTTGACAGGACGACTAAAAAAATCCCCCAACCGGAACCGAATCCGCCTGGGGGATATTCCGTAAAAGGAAGGACTACTTCTTCAGTCCGTCCTCAATCATCTCTTCCGCCGTTTCTTCGGGAATATCGTCCAGAGACTGGGGCAGCACCAGATTAAGGATGATACCGACGACCGCGGCCAGAGCGACACCGCCCAGCTCGAAGTGCAGATCCGCCCCCAGGGGGAACCGGATCATACCGCCGCCGATACCTACGACCAGAATAACCGAGGAGATGGTCAGGTGGCGCTTCTCGCCGTAATTCACGCCGCTTTCCACCACCGTTCTGATACCGGCCGAAGCGATGATACCGAAAAGCATCATGCTCACGCCGCCCATGACGGGAACGGGAATCGTCTGAATCAGGGCACCGAACTTCTGGATAAAGGAGAGAACCACCGCCACGACGGCGGCGCCGCCGATAACCCAGACGCTGTAGACACGGGTAATGGCCATAACGCCGATGTTCTCGCCGTAAGTCGTATTGGGAGGTCCGCCGAAGAGGGAAGCCACCGCCGTGGCGATACCGTCGCCCGCCAGGGTTCTGTGCAGACCGGGATCCTTGTAGAAATCCTTTCCCACCACCTTGCTCAGAACCAGGGTGTCCCCCAGATGCTCGGCGATGGTCGCCAGGGACACGATAAGGAAAGTCAGGATGGGGACCCAGTGAAACTTGGGGGCCACAGGTTTGGTAAAGCCGAACCAGGCCGCCTCTTTCACCGCCGTATAATCGATCAGGTGAAAAACGGGAAAGAACGCGCCCATGACCAAAGTGAAGACATAGCCCCCCACGATCCCCAGAAGGATGGGAATCACGTTGAAAAATCCCTTGAGGACGATGGAGGAGACCACCGCGATAGCCAGGGAGACCAGGGCGATCGTAAAATAGGCCAGATGATAGTCGCCGGTACTGGCGGTCATGGCCATATCCATGGCGGTAGGAGCCAGAGTCAGACCGATGACAATAATAACGGAACCGATAACCACGGGAGGCAGAACCCTGTCCATCCAGCCGATGCCGAAGCGCCCGATGATAAAAGCAATCACGCAGTAAAAAAGACCGGCGCAGAAAGCTCCGCCCATCGCATAGGCCACGCCGAAATCAGCGGAAGTGGAAATCGCGATAATAGGGGCGATAAAGGCAAAGGACGAGCCCAGAAAGGCGGGGACTTTCCCTTTGGTGATCAGAATATACAGCAGCGTTCCCACACCAGCGGTGAACAGAGCCGTGGTGGGGCTTAACCCGGTGAGAATGGGTACCAGAATCGTCGCGCCGAACATGGCGAATACGTGCTGAAGACTCAAAGGAACCCAGTGCTTCAGGTCCGGCTTGTCATGAACGCCGAATTGAATATCAGACATTTTTTCCCTCCTATGGAATAAAAAAAAGAACAAAATTGTTCAATTCTAACAGCCGAGGCCAAAGGTGTCAAGAATAAAGGGCGAACCCGGTCCCTTCCGGTCCCCGGCCGGGCTTTCCGCTCATACTCCTCGGGGGCGAGCCCCTGCGGGGTGCCGCTGCAATCCCTTTCGCGTTCCGCCCCATACTGTCATCACCGGAGAAATGCTGTATATTATCCCTATGAAAAGAATCCCCGCCCTCTGCCTGTTCCTGACGGCCCTGCCCTGCCTTTTCGCCCAGTACGATCCCCGGATCAGCTGGCAGTACATAGACACGGAGTACAACCGCATCATTTTCCCCGATTACATGGCAGAAGAAGGCCTCCGGGCCGCCGCCCTGACGGAACAGGTCCGTCCCCTCATAACGGAGGGCATGGACACGCCCTTTTTCCACGTCTACCCCGTCATCCTCTCGGGAAACGATATGACCAGCAACGGCTTCGTCACGATCTACCCCCGGCGCAGCGTATGGTACAGCTTCAACCGGGGCTTCGGTTCGGGCACGACCGAATGGTATGACCATCTGGCAGTCCATGAAGGACGCCACACGGTACAGTTCGACAGACTCAACGCCTCGGCGGGCCATATCCTCTACCTTCTGGGGGGCGAATCCTGGTACAGCCTGACCATAGGCATGACCCCCTCCTGGATATACGAGGGGGACGCCATCCGGACGGAAACGCTCTACTCCGCCTCGGGCCGGGGACGGCTCGGCTCCTACTTTGAACTGATGCGCGGCCTCTCCCTGGAAGAGACGCCCCCCTCCTACTACGAAACCCTCCTTATCTCCTACAGGAATGCGACCCCCTCGGCCCATGCCCTGGGGTATCCCCTCATGAACTGGATAGAAGAGAATCACGGCCCCCTTGCGGCAGACTCTCTCTTCGGCCTGATGGCCGAACTGCCCCTCCCCCTCTGGGGGCCATCCCGGGCTGTCAGGAGGGTTACCGGCCTGACGCCCCGCAGGGCCTACGACAGCATGATGGACGACCTGAAAGGGGAAACGGAGCGTATCATCGCCGCCAAGGGAACCCTTATTGAGGGGGAGAGACTGACTCCGGTTCCTCCAATCTATACGGCCTGGTCCCAGCTCATACCCGGGACAGGGGGGGAATGGTATGGCCTGAAGGCCGATCTCTCCCATACGTCCGCCCTGTACAGATACGACGGTATGGGCCGGGAGGAAAAGCTCTTCTCCCCCTCTCCGGCCACGCGCATAGACGGCCGTGAAGGTACCTTTGTCTGGGACTCCCTCAGGACGAACCTGACCTGGACGACCCGGCAGACCACCGACCTCTACCTGAAGGAGGAGGGAAAAAACGCCGTAAGACTGACAGAAAACGGCCGTTACTACCATCCCGCCCTGAATGAAGGGGGAGACAGAATCGCCGCCCTGGAATGGTCCCTGGAACGAAAACCCTTTCTTGTCATCCTGGACAGATCAGGCCTCATTCTCGAGAGGATACCCTTCCCCGAAGAGATCACCTACGCCTCATGGCCGGCCTGGGACGAAGACAGGGTGGTTCTGTTGGTTCAGAACCGCTGGGGCGAAGCCCTCTGGCGCCGGGAGGGGGACAGCTTCAGAACGTTGATTCCCTATACCACGGAAGACATGAACCATCCGGCTCCCTGGAACGGGGGAGTGTTTTTCTCACTCGACCGTTACGAAGGAGAGGAAATCTGCTACTGGAAAGACGGAGTAATCCGCAGAGTCAGCAATTCCCCCCTGGGAACGGGTTGGCCCGTGGCGGACCGGGAGAAAGGACGCCTTCTCATGATCGGCTCCGAAGGCGCCCTGGGAGATTCGGTACGGACCCTTCCGCTGGACAGCTGGGAGCGGGGGCCCGAAATCATCCTGAATCCCCTTCCCCCCGCCGATGCGCCAGGTCTTACCGGATTCGGCGAAGAAAAGAAGCGGGACTATGAAATAAAGGACTACAGGGTCCTCTCTCTCTTCAATCCCGTCGGCTGGGGAATAACAACCCTTTCCCAGAGCGACGACGATCTGGAGATACCCTTTACACTGATTTCCATCAACCCCATGCAGACTCTGGCCTGGGAGGCGGGGCTCTACTACAATACCAATGAGAACACTCTTTCCTACAGGGGCACGGCTGCCGTTTCCCTCTTCCTTCCGCTTATCAGCACGGGGTTTTCCCTGGATGAACGCATACGGGAGGGCCGCTCCATACATGATTTCTCAACTTCGGCGGGCCTCTCCTTTCCCCTGGGATTCACCCGCGGTCAGGATACCTTCAGCCTGGAGCTGAGCGGAGAGGCACTTTATCTATACAGCTGGACAAAAAACGATGAGGAGAGGGCCGCCGGATTTGCCGAAGCCGTCACTCTTCTCCACAGCCGCCCCGGAAGCTACCGCTCCCTGCAGCCCCGCTTTGAAGAGTCGGCGGAAATATCCCTGCTTCATACTTCCGAAGCCTCTCCCCGCCATAGATTATCCGCCTCGGGCCATCTGCTCCTTCCGGGGCTCCATCCGACCCACGGAAGCGGGTTCTACGCCTACTACGAAGAGAATCCTTCCCTCATGACCTCTCTCGTACCCGCCGTCCGCGGATGGGATTATGTTGCCGAAAAGGAACTGATCATGGCCAGGGCCGAATATGTTCTGCCCCTTTTCTATCCCGATCTGGCCCTGGGGGGATTGGCCTATTTTCCCCGGATCAGCGGAGAACTTTTCTATGACAGCCAGTGGGGGGGAAAGGGTTTCGAAGAGAGCAAAAGGTCGGCAGGGTTCGAACTGCTGGCGGACACCTTCTTTCTCTCCCTGCCTCTTCAGGTGAGGAGCGGCTTCCGGTTCAGCTGGCTGATAGAGGAAGAAAAGCCCTCCTTTCAGTTTGTGATTAAAGGATTCTCCGTGGAGAATTAACCGAACTGGAGGGTCAGGACGAGAAAATTCCGCCCTTCCCCCATATCATTGACGCGGGATGAAAACTTAATACCCGCTTCCTCGCACTCTTCCAGAAGATAGGTGAGGTAGCTCAGCCCCATTTCCGCGGTGGGATTATCGGAGGCCTGATAGAACTCGGAAAGGGAAATATCTCCGGCGGAACTATGGAGCTTCTTATTCACCTTCTCCCTCAGGGCCATCGTTTCGGCCCCCTTGTTGTAGATGACGACTTCCAGCTTTTTCTCCGTCCCGATGGAGGAATCGGTGCGGCTGCCGATTTTCCAGGCCGTGGAGATCACCTCACCGCTCTCTTCCATGGCGGCCACAAGCTTTTCACGCTTATCCGGATCATATACCATGGACTCGTAGGAGATGGCCCCCTGATACTTCTCCTCCACATAACTCTTGATATTCCGGCTCTCCGCACTGAGGCAGAGTTCCATATGCATAAGGGCCAGATATTCGGCGATCCGGGATTTGCTCAGAAAGTTTTCCAGGGCATTCTGCATATCCACATATACCGTGTCCCATTCAAAGGAAGAGGAGAATTTGATAAGCAGAAACCAGATGAAGGGGGGCAGATTATCCAGATACTTTTCCGAAAGGAAGATATGGATATTCTTTTCATCGGCCTGGAGGGAGGGATTCTGTGAGATCCGGCGGATAAGACCCTTCAAAATCGATTTCTTGATATCCTCTATCAGGGGCTTGCTTTTTTCCAGAATTACCTTCGTGGCGCTTTCGTTGATTTTAATTCTGGGATCAATGCTGTTGCCCGGATTATTGCGGTTCCAGGTCTTGATGGTATCCGACTCCATCACGATCCGGCTGACTTCATCGTTGAAGCTCTTGTACAGGTATCCGTAGGTAATCAGTTTGGACAGATCCATCAGATCGGAACGGCAGGAAGTGAAATCACTGCGGGTCACCTCTATTCTGGCGACATAACCGATCATCAGCATCTGCTGGATGGAGGCGGGGGAAAACTGCTTCAGCAGAATGCCGTAGCGTTCCGTGCCGTCGGCGGTGGTAAAACGATTCAGTTTCTTATTATTGTTAATAAAGAAAGATACCCCCGCTTCATTGAAAATGACTTTAAGGGGCAGTCCAAGTATCGACTTACGCATTTTATTTGCCATTAACGGGAACACTCCACCATAATACTAACGTTATCCTATTATAATCGAAACATAATGGATATCCCTTTAAAGAAAAGAGTCCAGTTAATTTTTTTATAAGAAAAAGAGAACGAAGACCTACCAGTGGTCGTAGGAGATAATTCTTTTCTCATCCAGCCGATTATAAGGTTTGCGCTCATCATCGGATTGGCCCACCATAACGACGGCGACCACCCTCATGGAATAGGGAACGGTCAGAAGGGAACGGATTTCCGGCTCCTGATAGGTTGTGACAATGGCCGCCCCCAGGCCTTCGTGGCGGGCCTGAAACATAATATGGGAGGCAGCCATGGAAATATCCATGGGATAGGAGAGCTGGCCGTTCGGCATCTTGTAATCGATATTAGTCGTGCAGCAGATGATAACCGCACCCGCGTCGGTCACTCTTTCGTCCCCGTAGCAGAAGTCGCGGAGCTGCTCTCTCAGCGCGGGCTTTCTTATAACAATAAAGCGCCAGGGCTGACGGTTTTTCGCAGAGGGAGCCCAGCGGCCCGCTTCCAGAATCCGATCAAGGACCTCCTGATCGATAGGCTCCGGAATGAATTTTCTTACATTTGTACCCTGGAGTATTTCCCGCATGACTTCCATGGAGGGCATTTTAACATACTATTAAGAAAAGAAGTATCAGAAAAAACCGTTTTTTGTGAATTCGTGATATATTGTATGTGTATGAGAGGTGTTTTTTTAAAATCCTGCGGAGTCTGTCTCCTTTTCCTTTTTTTCTCCTGTACCGATTTCGGAACCATTCCCAAGGCGGAATTTACCTTTGTGAATAGTATGTCTGATGGGATTGTAATAACTCCATCTTCTGCTGTGGACTGGACAACATTTACTGTAGCATCAGGAAGCACACATCGATTACTCACTGAAAACAGTGCACTCCAATTTACAGCAGCAACTTCCGGAGGACAACCAATTCAACTAAATGATCATTACATGACCTATACGTCTACAACAAGAACTTATCTATTTTATGATTTTATACCATAGCCCCAAAAGCTATATATATTTTTCTTAATATATCTTGATTTCCTGAACCACTTATAGTATTTTCTAAGGCATAAAGACAACAAAGAAATTATCCCGGGATGGAAGAGCAGTATGAATCATCAAATGTCCCGGTTACACTAAGGAGTGAGAAACATGGCTGATTGGGATTTAATTATCATAGGGGCCGGTCCGGCGGGACTGGCGGCGGCGCAGTACGGTTCCCGCGCCAATCTCAAGTGCGTGGTAGTGGAGGAAATGGCGGCGGGCGGACAGGCTCTGACCATCGACGACCTGGAAAACTACCCCGGATTCGCCCAGGGGATCACCGGATTTCAATTTAGCGATGACATGCGCGCCCAGGCGGAAAAATTCGGCGCCGAATTCAAATCGGCCAGCGTTAAGGAGATCGTCAAGGCGGGAAATGAGTTCATCGTCAAGACAGGCCGGGAGGAGCTGAAAGCCCCTGCCGTCATTTACGCCACGGGAGCCAAGCACCGTCACCTGGGAGTCCCCGGAGAAGAGGAATTCGCCGGACGGGGCGTCTCCTACTGCGCCACCTGCGACGGCCCTTTCTTCAAGGGAAAGAAGATCATGGTCGTGGGAGGGGGAGACGCGGCCTGTGACGAAGCAGCCTACCTCTCCAAGCTCTCCGACAAGGTGAAAATCGTTCACAGAAGGGACAGGTTCCGTGCCCAGAAGGCCGTGGCAGACCGGGTTCTGAACAACCCCAACATCGAAGTGGTCTTCAATACGGTCTGCGAAGAGATCAAAGGAGACCAGAAGGTTAATAAGGTGATCCTCAAGGATACGGTCACGGGAGAAATCCGGGAAGAGGAGATGGATGCGGTTTTCATTTTCGTAGGCACCATACCCCAGACCCAGACCGCCCCCGAAGTTGATCTGGATGAAATGGGTTACATCAAGTCCAATCAGAAGATGGAAACATCCCTGCCCGGTTTCTTTGCCGTGGGCGATGTGAGGGACACCCCCTTCCGCCAGGTGATCACCGCCTGTTCAGACGGGGCCATTGCGGCTCACGTGGCCTCGAATTACATTGACGAGATGCGTGGCCAGGCTTACGGTAAGTAAGAATCCTGCCCGCAGGAGATAACAGGCCCCCAGGGGCCTGTTTTTTTATCCCTTGACCCGTAAAATTGAGCTCACCTATAATAGGAACCGCTACAAGAATCGTCGGCCGCGGTATTTAACAAACAGAAAAGGAACGGATATGAAACTGACATTAAGAGCCCTCTCTCCCCTGGATGGAGTAAAGGAGTGGCGTTTCCTGCAGGAACTGGAAAAGGAGAAAAACGGCTTCGGAAATGACAGACATGGAATCGCCGAAGCAGATTTTCCCTCCTACCTGCTTAAGCATGTGAGCGGAGCAAACCGCGTAAACCTTCCCGATGGAATTGTTCCCCAGACGACCTATTGGCTAACCGACGGAGACCGCATTCTGGGAATGGTAAAACTGCGCCACCATCTGACAGAAGGTCTCCTTGCACACGGCGGCCATATCGGTTACGCCGTCCACCCCGATCACCGGGGGAAGGGATACGGCAAGAGGATGCTGGCCCTGACCCTTGAAAAAGCCAGACTCAAAGGTCTGGATAATGTCCTGATAACCTGTAACCAGGATAACCGGGGCTCCCGGGGTGTCATAGAAGCAAACGGCGGCCGGCTCTGGAAGGAGAACGAAAAAAGCCGCTGGTACTGGATAGAATTATGAACGGAAAAAACACCGCCGTTCCCGCGTCCTATCTCTACCTGGAAAGGGACGGCAAGATTCTTCTTTTGAAAAGGAAGGACACCGGTTATATGGACGGCTTCTACTCCCTCATTGCCGGACATGTGGAACGGGGAGAGAGTTTTACCGATTGCCTTGTCAGGGAGGCGCGGGAAGAAGCGGGAATTGTCATCAGGCCGGAGGATACCGAGGTGGTTCATATCATGTACCGCAACGACAGTTCCGATTTCACCAATCAGAGGGTGGATACGTTCTTTACCGCGAATTCCTGGGAAGGAGCCCTGACCAACTGCGAACCGGAAAAGTGTGAAGAGCTGTCATGGATTGATAAAAATCGTCTGCCCGAGAAGATGATTCCCTATATAAGGGATGTGATTGAGTATATAGGCGAAGGAAAGAGATTTTCGGAAAGGGGATGGTCCTGACGGGGAGCATCCCGCTCTCCCCGGGGTCTACTCGTTCCCGTCACCGGGCACGGAAATCTTTTCCACCCTCTCCTTCAGTGAGGATGAGAAAGAGATTTTGGGGACAAAGACAGCCGGTTTAGCCGGAATAGTCATCTCTTCCCCCGTGGCCGGATTCCGTCCCACCCGGGCTTTCTGGGGAGGCCGGACCTGGGCATAGACTTTACCCAGTCTTCCCAGGGGAACCTTCTCGCCCATGAGTATCCCCGTCTCCACCATGGCCTCATAGTCATCCAGAAATGCCCGGACATCCTTCTGGGTCATCCCGTGCCTCTGGGAAAGAAAGGAGACCATGGTCTTCTTGGTAAAATGGTCGGGGCCCTCCCCTTCCACTCCGGTCAGATAGGTTTTATTTATCTTGACGAATCCGTTGGAAAGGAAAATCATGGCTTCCGATATTCGTTTGTTCTGTTTTTCCGGCTCCAGATCCTCAGGAGCCGCGGCGATACGGTACAGGGGTGATGTTTTCTTGAGCATGCGGCTTTCGAATTCGGCGCTTTTTTCCCGGGCGACACCGGAAACGAGAGAAATAGACCGCTCGACTATCATCTCGGGAACATCCTGACGAATCTTGATGCTGCTGTACTCCAGGCGGCATCCGTCCCCTTCATCGGCATAACAGGCAAGCAGGGATCCCGAAAAGGTGAGAGCAAGAAAGGCCCTGTTTTCTTCAGGCTCAAGGCTGTCCACTTCATCAAGCTTGAGGTTTTCGGCCTGACCGGTAAACAGTATCTCCTTGTTCTCCCAGCTCTCTTCCACCCGTTCCATAGGCAGATCACCGAATGCGCCCTTTTCATACAAGGCCTTCAGATGCCTTTCTATCCTGTCGTTCATAACTCGCCCTCCGTTCACTATTAACCCTATTGTAACACCGGAAGCTGTTTTTTACCATGCCTTCTGAAAATGTGTTTTCTATTCAGGGGTAATAGAGAGTCCTTTCCTTTTCTTTCTGCGGAAAAGAACCGGCTGAGTCGGTATTGTCAGCTGTTGGCGGCACACCCCGGACAGGAGCCGCCGTTGGAATTTGAGCTCTCGCATTTCTTGGCCGGACCAGTTGTGGAACTCTTACCCTTGGCATCATTTACATAAAAACCGCTGCCCTTGAATATGATTCCCATTCCGCCTCCGATAAGGCGGCGAAGCTCATCCTTATTACACTGGGGGCAGGTGGTCAGAGCATCTTCAGCCATGGACTGAAACTTCTCAAATGTATATCCGCATTCTTTGCATTCGTAATCGTATGTGGGCATATTTTCCTCGAAACTGTATTCTATTTCCCTTAATATACTAATTTTTTCATGGCATGACAAGTTTTGATGCTTTTTTTCCCGCCATGATAATCCTACGGACTTGCCCAGAAATATTCCCGTCCCTATACTGGCGGCATGACAATGGAAACGACTTTTGTAATGATAAAACCGGACGGAGTCAAAAGAGCTTTGACCGGACGGATCATAGACAGATTCGAACAGGCCGGACTGACGATCCGCGAGATGAGGATGGTCCGGGCGGACAAGGTTCTGGCGGGCAGGCATTATGCCGAACACGAGGGAAAGTACTTTTTCGAACCTCTCACCGCTCTCCTCACATCAGGTCCGGTGGTGATTCTGGCACTGGAAGGGGCCGGTGCGGTGCAGGTGGTAAGGAAAATGGTCGGAGCGACCCAGCCTCTCGAAGCGGCACCCGGAACAATCCGGGGCGACTTCTGCCATATGGGCTACGATCGCGCCAAGGAAACAATCGGGGTGATGTCCAACCTTATCCATGCCTCCGACTCGCTGGAGAGCGCCCGGCGGGAACTGGCACTCTGGTTTGAAACAACCGAATTCCACAGCGATTACCAGAGATACGATGCTCCCTGCTTCTAAGCCTTTCTGTCTGGTCTCCGCATCCCCCCGGAGAAAGGAACTTCTGGAACGCCTGGGACTGGCGCCCCTTGTCATCCCCGTTGATATGGAAGAGTTCCACGATCCTTCCCTCTCTCCCGACGAGCTGACATTATCCCTGGCCAAACAGAAAATGGCAGCCTTCCATCGCCTGCCCGAAAAGAAACATCCCGATTTCAGCGCAGCCCTGACCGCCGATACCATCGTTCATATTGACGGACGGCATCTGGGAAAACCGGCGGACAGAATGGAAGCGGCTTCCATGCTCCGGCTCCTTTCGGGCAGGGAACACCGTGTTTCCACAGGCTTTGTCCTGACGGTGGGAGAGAAACTTCACGAAGAAGTCGTCTCGACCCAGGTTTGCTTTAACAGGCTGTCCGAATCGGATATCGATTTTTATCTTAGCTCGGGCGAATGGCACGACGCGGCGGGTGCCTACAAAATCCAGCAGCGGGGGGAAATCATGATAAATTGGATAAAAGGCTCCTGGAGCAATGTCATGGGGTTGCCAATTTCGCGGATTTATGCCATCTTAAGGGACAATTATTTTTGGACGGAAATGTAGATATTTTTACAGAACCGTCCCTCAAGGATTTCAGTGAAATCCAAATCTTCCGGTAACCAGCCCGAGAAATATGAGAAGGACCGTAAGAAGACTTACGGATCAAGGAGGCCGAATGGCAGTAGTAACAATGAAAAACCTGCTCGAATCAGGTGTTCATTTTGGTCATCAGACCAAACGTTGGGATCCCCGCATGAAGAAATACATTTTCTCTCAGAGAAACGGGATTCACATCATCGATCTTCAGAAGACCAGCGGGGCAATTAAAGAAGCCTACGAAGTGGTCAGAGCAACCGTACGGGACGGAAAATCCATTCTGTTCGTAGGTACCAAAAAGCAGGCGCAGGCCGCTATCGAAAGAGAAGCCAAGAGATGCGAGATGTTCTACGTGAACAACCGCTGGCCCGGTGGTATGATGACCAACTTCTCCACCATCAAAAAGTCTCTCCACAGACTCAAGAAGATTGAGAAGATGGAAGTTGACGGAACTTTCGAACAGCTGACCAAGAAAGAGATTTCCCGTCTGCTCAAAGAAAAAGCAAAAATGGAAAAGAGCCTTGGCGGTATCAAGGATATGACCGAACTCCCCGGAGCTCTTTTCATCATCGATACAAGAAAAGAGGCTATTGCCGTGGCAGAAGCCCAGAGACTGGGAATCCCCATCATTGCCGTTGTGGATACGAACTGTAACCCCGAAGGTATTGATCATCCCATTCCCGGTAATGATGACGCCATCAGAGCCATCAGCCTTTTTACGAAACTGATTTCAGACGCTGTTCTCGAAGCAGATAACGAAGTGGGACTCGAAGTAATCGAGACCCTCCAGGAAGACGAGCAGACTCCTTTCGCCTCCAAGCCTAAGGAAGATGACGACGATATGGACGATGAAGAGGAGACTGAAGAATAATGGCTGTAACTCCCGCTGACGTAAAAAAATTAAGAGACGCTACCGATGCCGGTATGCTTGACTGCAAGAAGGCTCTTATCGAAGCCGACGGCGACTTTTCCAAGGCTGAAAAAATCCTTAAAGAAAAAGGTCTTGCCAGTGCGGGAAAGAGAGCAGGCAGAGCAACCAGTGCCGGTATCATTTTTACTCATATTACCGATACCAAGGCCGCTGCCCTTGAACTCAACTGCGAAACCGATTTCGTTGCCAAGACCGATCAGTTTCTCGCGACAGGTAACAACCTGGCGAAAACCTGTGTGGAAAAGGGTTACAGCGAAGTAAACGAAGAGCTTGATACCATGGTCAAGGAGGCTATCGCCATCCTCAAAGAGAACATGGGAATCAAGAAGATAGAGCTTATGGATATTGCCGAAGACGAAGTCGTGGTGGAATACAGCCACAATGGCGGACAGATTGGCGTTCTCGTGAAGCTCAAGTGCGACAGCCCCGCCACCTGTGCCAAGGAAGAAGTCAAGGCTCTTGCCTTTGACCTTGCCCTCCACGGTGCCGCATTCAATCCTCCCTACCTCAACAGAGGCGCTGTTCCCGAAGATTACATCAAGGAACAGGAGGAAATCTTCAACACCCAGGCTCAGAATATGGACAAGCCCGCCAATGTCGTTGCCGGTATTGTCAAAGGTAAACTGAACAAGCACCTTTCCCAGATCTGTTTTGTCGATCAGAACTTCGTTAAGGATGATAAAGTTACCGTTAAGAAAGCCATTGAAGATGTGGCGAAATCCGTAGGCGGTTCCATTGAACTGTCCGGTTACTCCTACTTCATGGTAGGTCAGTAAAACGTAATTTACAGGGACTGCCTCTCAAGGGGGGCGGTCCTTTCTTTTTTTTTACATGTGTACGGTCTGCCGTATATAAGGAGGATGATATGGATACAATTATGAAGGACGGCGAAAGCAGAATGCAGAAGAGCGTCAAAGCTCTTAAGGATGATTTCAACACCATTCGTACCGGCAGAGCTTCGGCATCGCTTTTTGATAAGGTTAGTGCCGATTATTACGGTACCCCTACTCCGCTGAACCAGATAGCCAATATTTCCATTCCGGAAGCGAGACTTATCGTTATCCAGCCCTTCGACAAGAACGCCCTCAATGATATTGAAAGGGCTATCCAGACTTCCGAACTGGGTCTTAACCCCTCCAATGACGGAAAAGTTATCCGCATCAACATTCCCCCTTTGACGGAAGAGAGAAGAAAAGACCTGGTTAAACAGGCCAAAAATATGGCGGAGCAGGCGAAAGTCGCCGTAAGAAATATCCGCAGGGATATCAACGACGCCATCAAGAAGGGCGATTTTACCGAAGATGAAAAGAAGAAAGCTTCCGATGATGCGCAGAAGCTGACCGATTCTTACATCGCCAGCATAGGTAAGGTTGCCGAAGACAAAGAAAAGGAAATAATGGAGATATAATGACTCCCGATCCCATGCCGGTCCCAGAACATGTGGGAATCATTATGGACGGAAACGGCCGCTGGGCCGAGTCCCGGGGTTTTAAGCGTTCCAAAGGACACCGTGAAGGTGTCACCCGGGCCAAGGCCATAGTAAAAAAAGCTGCCGATCTGGGTATCAGATACCTCTCGCTCTATGTCTTTTCCACGGAAAACTGGAAAAGAGCGGAGGACGAGGTATCCTTTCTTATGGTACTGATCAAACAGTACCTGAAGCAGGAATACCAGTTTTATATCGATAATCGTATCCGTGTCATTCACTCAGGCAGGCGGGAGGATCTTCCTGCCGACGTACTCAACGATATAGACATGGTTGTGGAAAAGACAAAGGATTTCACCGGGCTTACCGTGAATCTTCTTATTAACTACGGCGGCAAGGACGAAATAGTCCGCGCCGTTCAGTCCATAGTCAGAGAAGGTATCAAAGCCGAAGATATCACCGAAGAACTCATTGACGGTTTTCTCGATAACGGACCTCTTCCTCCGGCGGATCTTATCATCCGGACTGGGGGAGATATGCGTTCAAGCAATTTCCTTGTATGGCAGGCCGCATACGGGGAATTTTTCTTTTCCCCCAAACTCTGGCCTGATTTCACACCGGAAGACCTGGAAGAAGCCATACAGGTTTTCGGAAAAAGAGACCGCCGCTGGGGAGGATATAACAGTGAAAATAGGTAATACGGGCAAGCGCGTAATTCTTTTTGTCCTCGCTTTTCCCATACTGGGGACGATTATAGGACTGCTCCCCCATTTCCACCACCTGGCGGCCAACATCACGATCGTAGTGGTGACCATTCTCTCCACCAGAGAGCTGGGGATCATGTTCGCCCAGGCGGGATTCGGCATTAAGAACCCCTACTATCCCCTACTCAGCGGTCTTATGCCTCTCTGCCAGTACTTGATAGTTGCCGGGGTATTAAGCGAATCCTTCATGATTCTGCTCATCGTTCTCCTGGTCTCAATAAATCTGATTTATCCCGTCTTCTGCCGGGACAAGGAAAATGTGATCAAGGCGGTATCCACCGTTCCTGTGGCGATACTTCTGCTTATCTATCCGGCCATGTTTTTCTCTTACATCACAAGCATATCCTTCTTTCCCCACGCCACCTATTTCCTCGTCTTCTTTCTCCTGCTTGTCTACTTGAATGATTCATCGGCCTGGCTGTTCGGCGTTCTCTTCGGCAAAAAGAAAAATGTTTTCGCTGTCAGCCCTTCGAAGAGCCGAGAAGGTTTCTTCGGCGGTTTTTTCGCCTCCTTTATCGTCTCCTTTCTTTTTATTGTCTACCTGCCCCGCTTTATTGACGACCTCGAGCCGGGGTCGATTATTCTGGCTGTTTCCATGGCCCTGATATGCGGCGCCACGACAATACTCGGCGATCTGGCGGAATCGGCGCTCAAACGCTACACGAATGTGAAGGATTCGGGAGACATGATCATGGGACGGGGCGGACTTCTTGATTCGGTCGACTCCCTCCTGATCACGGCGCCCGTCTTTTTCTATTTCATCAGTTTTTACCTGGGGTTATTCGCTTGAAGAAGGTCATTGTTTTAGGCTGTACCGGTTCCATCGGTGCCAGCACCATGGATATAATCACCCGCTTCTCCGACGATTTCACCGTTGCCGCCCTGTCCGCCCATTCCCACAAGGATGCCCTTCTAACTTTCAAGAAAGACTTTCCCGGCGCGAAGCTTGTCCTCACCGGCCATGATGAACCCTGCGAAGGTATGGACTACACGGGCACGTCCGGTCTCCTCAGAATGCTGGAAGAAACAGAGGCGGATATCGTGGTGAACGGAATTGCCGGAGCTGCCGGCCTTCTTCCCTCGGTCAAGAGCCTTGAAACCGGAAAGGATCTGGCCCTGGCCAACAAGGAGACGGTCGTTACGGGGGGAGACCTCATTTTCGATCTCTCCCGCAAAACGGGCCGGACCATACTCCCCGTTGACTCGGAACACTCCGCCCTCTTTCACCTGCTCCAGAACAGGGACCCCGAGACCGTTTCTGAACTTATCCTGACGGCGTCAGGCGGTCCCTTCGCCGATATGGCCTATGAAGATCAGAAGCGCGTTACTCCGGCACAGGCACTTAAGCACCCGAACTGGGACATGGGGGCTAAAATCACCATAGATTCCGCCTCCCTCGCCAATAAGGGGCTTGAAGTAATCGAAGCCTGGAAACTCTTTCATCTCCCTCTGGACCGCATCTCCGTTCTTGTCCACAGGCAGAGCCTTGTCCATTCCCTGATCCGCACTAAGGACAACGCCCTGTACGGTCAGTTCAGCGCTCCCGATATGAAGCTTCCCATTCAGAACGCGTTGTTCTATCCCGAGCTGCGTCCCGTGGAAGCCGCTTATACCGATCTCTGCGGTCCGGCACTGACCTTTGAGAAACCCGACATGGAACGTTTTCCCATGCTCTCCCTGGCCTACAGGGCGGCAGGAACCGCCGGTGCGGCACCCATAGTTTACAACGGCTGCAACGAAGTAGCCGTGGCCGCATTCCTCAAGGAAAGAATCGGCTTCACCCAGATAGCCGAAATAACCGAAGCCATGCTGGATAAGAATTGGTCCGATCCGGGAAAAACCCTGGAGGGAATCCAGGAAACGGACAGATTAGTCCGTATAGAAACCGAACGCTATATCGGAGAGATGCTATGACCATTCAGGCTCTTGTCCAGATAATTCTGGGTCTTCTGGGCCTGACGATCGTTATCTCCGTACATGAACTTGGCCATTTTGCCGCTGCACGCCTTTTTAAAGTGGATGTAATGACCTTTTCCATAGGAATCGGGAAAAAGATTCTTGTCCTAAAGGGAAAGAAAACGGAATGGGCCCTGTCTCTCCTACCCCTTGGCGGATACTGCCGGCTTAAGGGGGAACAGAACTTTATCCAGGCCTGGGAAGAGAAAAGCGATGAAATTCCCTATGAGAAGGGCTCCCTTTTTTCCGCCTCCTGGTGGCAGAGGATTATAATTGCCCTGGCAGGTCCGGCAGCCAATCTGATTTTCGGAGCCCTGATTCTCTCTCTGGTCTCCTTGATCCGTTTTCCCATAAACTATACCGATCCGGTAATTGTCCCCGTTTCCCGCTATGACAACAGTACCGAATGGCCCGTTGATAAGGCAGGCCTCGAAGGGGGAGACAGGATTACGGCTATCAACGGAAATCCCGTGACACGTTTTGCCGATATTCAGGAGAATGTCATCCTGGCGGGGGGCAAAGCTCTCACTTTCACAGTGGAAAGGGACGGGGAAAGTTTCGAGAAGGAGATTATTCCTGCCCTTAACAAACAGAACGGGACCGGCTATATAGGGGTCTATCCCTGGATCACGCCCCGGGTTACCTCCGTGGGAGAGAAATCGGTCTTTTCCTTCCTTTCTCCCGGAGATCTTATCATATCTCTCAACGGCAGAGACGTGGAAAACACCATGGATTTCTTTACCATCCTGGAAGAGAGCGATAACCGGGTAGACAGGGTCACCGTTATATCCGCCGATAATGAAATCAGAAACTACACACCAGACCTTCTGGTGATAGAGGGCGACAGCTACCCGGGATTTCCCTATAAGAGCAAACTTTCCCCGGCCTACAACCCCCTGCAGGCCCTAAGGGAAGGTACGGCTCAGATGAGACAGATGTTTCTGAGAACCATACAGAGCACTTCGCTCCTTTTCAAGGGAATCGAACTGAATACGGCTCTGTCCGGTCCCCTGAGAATCTCCTGGATGACCGGAGAAGTCGCCCTTTCCAGCTTCAGCCTGGGAGCCCGCGCGGGATTCAACAGAATCATTCAGTTCCTGGCCCTTATCTGTTCCGCCCTCGCCTTTGTCAATCTCCTTCCCATTCCCGTTCTTGACGGAGGCCAGATTGTCCTCTATCTGATCGACGGTCTCCGCCGCAAAAGGCTCACACCGGGGTTTATATATTATTATCAGCTGGTGGGAACGGTATTTGTCATATTCCTCGCCCTCTTCGCCACCGGCAACGATCTTCTGTTTTTTCTTAGGAGTTGATTATGAATGCAAAACGAAACGCCGTACTGATAGCTCTGACCTTTTTCCTGGCCGGTCTTTCGGCAGACAGCTTTCGTATTGTTCCCAACTACGGCCACCTTGACAGCGTCATTGCTCTCGGCTGGGATAAAGAGAGGGATATTCTTCTTACTCTGGGTGAAGACAACTATTGCCTTGTCATAGAGATAGATGAGAATCGGGTCCTGAACAGAATTCCCCTGGAAGGAAATCCCGCGATTTATGCCCTGAATCCCGTCTATCCCGAATTCGCAGTGGTGACCGAACAGAACGAATCCTTTCTTCTGACGCTCCTCAACTGGCAGACGGGGGAAATACTCTCCCAGAGGGAAGAGAAAAATATCCCCTTTTTCCTGGAATACTCCCGTTCGGGAGATTTCCTTCTTACGGGAAACGGCTCCGTCCAGCTGCTTGATCATCTGAACGGAGATAAAGCAGAGGGTCCGGACGGGATTTCCGAACTTCTCTCTTACGGATACCTCGGCGGCTCGGAGAAAACATTTATGGGATACAGTCCCTCGGGCAGGCTGATCTATTACGACAGATACACATCCCAGATCAAAGGGCGTGCCGATACCGAGGAAGATCTTACCGATCTGACCGTACTCAAGGACGATGTCCGCTTAATAACCGCCCGGAGAGACGGTTCCGTTTTCCTGATAGACAGGCAGACGGGCAGAGTCCTTGATACCCTTGAAAAGGGGAATATCCTCTCCTATAACAGCCGCAGCGATGACGGTACCGTCACAATACTGGAAGAGGACGGTGACGAACAGTCCTTGACGGTCTATAACATCAGACGGGATAAATTCTCCCGCATAACGGAGAAAAAGATCGATCGCGAAATGGGAATAAGGAGAGCCATCTATACACAGAATAGCTTTCTCCTGGGAACGGAAAAGGGAGAGATACTCTCCCTCCCCCGCAGGGGCTCCTCCCTTCGCAATCTTCTCTCAGCTTCTCCCCTGGTAATCGATCATCTCTCCCTGGCCAATCACAGCCTCCTTCTGAAAAACGGAAATAACCTGGCTATCTGGGAATCTCCTTTCTTTGAGCAGGAAGATTTATCACCCAATCACCTTCTAAATATAACCAGCCGCAGCCTCACGCTGCCCCTCGAAAACAGCCTTTTTGAATCCTTCGAAGACCGGGGTGTTATCTGGCAGCCCGATGAAGAGATCAAATACCCCTACTATTTCCTCAATGATAATCTGGAACTGACGGCCCTTTTTGAACCGGAGAATACGGGGGACGAAGAAAAAAATCCCATTGGTTTTCGGAGGGAAATAAGCTACGGTTTTCGGGATTTGAGTTTTTACAATGATCTTGAAACAGTAATTGATGAGGATAAATCCTGCCATGTTTACCGATTAACCCCCGGTGAAAGCGGCTATGAAAGGGAGGAGATCTATACCTACTCCCATGCCGCACTGGAAACGGCTGCCATGGTTTCGGAGAACCAGCTGGCCGTGGGGACAAATACCTACTACGGCGGGCGCAACGGAATCAGTCTCACCAATATCCTCACAGGCGAATCCGTTCCCATCTCCGATGAGAGAAACATTGTCACGCAGTTTCTGCCCGACCGGGAGGGAAAGGGATTTTATTCCCTTGGGTTCGCTTCGCGGGAGGGAAAATCCTGGGCCATTGTCAAATACCATGATTTTACCGATCTTTCTGGAGAATCGAAGAGCGTCATGGATTTTCCCCAACCGACGACTAACGAATGTGAAATGACACTGGGAGGAGACGGAAACCTCTATGTGACTTCTCCCGACGGGACATGGCGCTCCTCGGAGAAGGGCGATTCCCCGTCCTCATCGTCCCTGGACAAAGTCTATGCCAAGGGAGGATACCTGTTTCTCATAGACAGGGACCACAGCCTCGTCATTTACAGGGAGGATACTCTGGCGCCTATCGCACGGGCCTACTTCTTCGAGGGAGGAGAATGGATGGCTATCGGTGCCGATAACCGCCATTATTTCTACTCCTCAGAGGCCAGGGATCTATTTAACGTATATAAAGTTCTGGATTAATCGTGAGCCGGATTCAGACTGATTTTCTGAATGGCTGAAATGACGACTTTTCTCACGTCTCCTTCCAAATCGGGGTCCTGAGCCGTGCTGTAAATGGTTCCCATGAGGGAGACCCGATAGCGCGGTTCAAGCCGATTCAGGGAGATACATACCATATCAAGGACGCAGTCTTCACATTTGCAGACATCCTCATCGGGAATCTTGTCCAGCTCCTCTTCCATAATTCTAAAGACCAGTTCTTCCGTGTGATTCTTAAGGTTGGACAAGTCGTATGCTTCAAGTGCCATGATATTTCGCTCCTTCTATGGTGATTGATGGGTAAGTGACTCAAAACGTGTGTAACGGGGAATAAACATTACTTCCACCGTATCGGTGGGGCCGTTACGCTGTTTGGCCACTATAACCTGCGTTCTAATACCATTTTCGTCGCCTTCACCGTTTTTGTCAACAATACGTTCACGATGGAGCAGCATTACCACATCGGCATCCTGCTCAATAGCACCGGACTCACGCAAATCGGCAAGACCGGGCGCTTTACCTTCGGTTTGACGTCCTACCTGGGAGAGAACGACAATAGGTATGTCCAGCTCCCTGGCTAGCGCCTTGAGTGAGCGGCTTACTTCGGCCATCTGCTCGTGACGGGGGGTGGATTTGTCCTCCGGTGTGATCAGTCCGATATAGTCAATGAATATGATGCGGACATCGTATTTCGCTTTCATCTTTCGGGCCATGGACCGCATATCCAAAAGGGAAATATTCGGCGTGTCTTCAATATACAGGGGCGACTCGTAGAGACGACTGGCCGAATCGGCCAGTTTCCGGAAATCCGATTTGGAAAGCAGTCCCGTTCTCAGCGAGTTGGAGTTAATCCGCGCATCCAGGGCCAGAAGACGCATCATCAGGGAGAGATCGGACATTTCCAGGGTAAAGAATCCGCAGGGGATCTTCTTTGTAACCGCCACATTGGCCGCCATGGAAAGGGCAAAAGCCGTCTTACCAATGGAAGGACGGGCGCCGATGATGATCATTTCCGAATTCTGGAATCCCGAAGTCAGCATATCCAATTCCTGAAAGCCCGAGGGTACTCCGGTGAATTCCCCTTTCTGCCTATACCGCTCTTCCACCATTTCCACGGCATGACGAACGATTTCCCGGGCGGGCTTGAGGTTACCGTGATTCTGGTTATCACTTATTTTAAAGATTTCCTTTTCCGCCGATTCGATGGAGTTCCGTGAATCGATGGAGTCGGAATGAACATTGGCTATCATCTGATTGGCCACGTTGAGAAGATTGCGCCTTACGGAACAGTCTTTGACGATACGGGCATAGTATTCGACATTGGAAGTAGTCGGAACAGATGATGTCAGGTGGGCCAGATAACCGGCGCCGCCGGATTTCTCCAGCAGCTCCATGGTCTTCAGTTCCTCTTTGACACTGAGGATATCCGGAATGGCTCCTCGGTCAAAAAGGTTCATAATAGCCCGGAGTATATTCCCGTTGGCCGGTTTATAGAAGTCGTCAGGATGGACAAGACTCAAAACCAGATCGAGTATATCTCCGGAAAAATTCAGCAGAAGAGCGCCGATGGCAGCCTCTTCCGCTTCTTCATTGTAAGGTGGGATTCTGTCTTTAAGAGACGGAGAGCTCACTACTCGCCCTCTTTCTCGATTCCCTTTACTTCTACCTTAAGATCGGCCGATTCTCCGCCGTAAAGTTTAACTTTTACGACATAGCTGCCAACGAGTTTGATGGCATTTTCGGGTACTTCGATCTTTTTCTTTTCCAGGGCAATACCCAGTTTGTTGAGTTCGTCAACGATAGTCTGAGAAGTAACGGCTCCGAAGAGTTTTCCCTTCTCGCCGACGGGCATGGAGATTTCCAGCTGTTCACCGGCAAGGCGATCTTTGAGACCTAAAGCGGCCTTTCTCTTCTCGTCCTTTCTCTTTTCAATAGCGGCATGTTTCTGCTCGAGATTGTTAATATTTTCTTTGGTACATACCACAGCCATTCCGCGGGGAATAAGGAAGTTTCTTGCATAACCGTCGGCTACGACTTTAACATCTCCCTCTTCTCCCAGATTAGCCACGTCCTGACTTAGAATAATTTTCATTACGGTCTCCTGTTCTTACAAATATTCCTACTGCGCTACGAAGGGCAGAAGGGCGATGGCTCTGGCTCTCTTGATCTCTTTGGAGAGCTTTCTCTGATGTTTGGCACAGGTTCCGGTGATTCTTCTGGGAAGGATCTTACCTCTTTCTGTGGTAAAACGCTTCAGTGTATCCACATCTTTATAATCCAGGGTCAGTTTGTTGGCACAAACCTTACAAACTTTCTTTTTGAAATAAGTTCTCTTAGGACCTCTGGAAGGTCTGTCAGAACGCTCGCGGGGAGCGGAATTTTCATCTCTTTCCATATTATCGGACATATTTTTTCTCCTAATGGCGGTCTGCATCACAGCAAACCGGGTTAGCTTTTCTTACTAACTTGATTTCCGTCGGCCGGTTTGATAACCGGCCGGCATCCTCAGGACAATCAGAAGGGTATATCGTCTTCGTAATTGTCTTGGCTGGGCTGAGAAGGCGGGGTATAACTTTCGAATGACTGGGATCTCTGCCCGGACTGACCGGAAGGTCTGCCCTGCTGCTGATAGGATCCCTGGTTCTGGTAGCTTCCCCCCTGAGAGGGGGCTCCCTGGCCAAAGGACTGATTCTCCGAACGGCCTCCGAGAAGCTGAATGTTGACGGCCTCTATCGTCACTTTGCTTCTCTTCTGTCCGTCCTGTTCCCATCTTTCCTGCCTCAGCTGACCTTCAACAGCCACCTGAGTTCCTTTAGTAAGATAGGAGTTGAGCGATTCGCCCCGTCTGCCCCAGAGGTTGAGATCGAAGTAATTCGCTTCGTCCACCCACTGGTCTCCCTGCTTTCTCCTTCTATTGACGGCGAGACTGAATTTACAAAGTGCGAAGCCTGAATTCGTATACATCAGCTCCGCATCACGGGTGAGTCTACCTACCAGCATTACTTTGTTTATATCGTCTGCCATAATAGATTAATCCTCTTTTCTAACAAATATGTATTTGAGTATCTCGTCGGTGAGTTTCAGATCGTCTTCGAGTTTGACGATGATTTCCGGATTCAGATCAAGATTAAAGAGATGGTAATGACCGTGCTGCTCATTGTCGATTTCGTAGGCAAGCTCGCGATCACCGCGGTCCTCTTCTGATTCGATCGTTGCAGATCTCTTCTCAAGAACCTTCTTTACCGCTTCTATACCGGTAACGTACTTATTCTCTCTTGTCCGGAATACTACCATTAATTCGTATTTTCTCATGTTTCCTCCTTGCGGACTTTATTGATTTACCCTTACAGAGTAAATAAAGAGGCCCGAACAAGATAGCATGATCGCGAAATGGTGTCAATGGGACCCGGGCCATATAAACCATTTGTTGTCGCCGTGATAAAAAGTTAATAGTATTCACCGGTTCTTCCGATTATAGAGCTATGACGGAAAACGTGAATTACGAGGATAACCTCTTCTTTATTTCCCAGACTATCGATCTTTTGAGAAAAGGGGCTCTTCTGAATCTGGACAGGGAGCTTTTTTATCAGAAGATAATGGAAACCCTGTTTTCCACCGACGCCTCCCTGCAGAGCATATACAAGAACCTGACGGAAAACAGCTACCTGATAAACCGGAACCTTTACCTCCATTCTGTTATGAAGAAAAAAAGGAAATTCACCGAGATACTCACCGCCTACCTCGAAGGGGACCCGGGGAAATGGCTGATTGAGGAAGAACACCGTTCCCGTCTCCAGAGGATACGGGAGATCCATACATCGGACATTCAGGATATCCGCAGCACCCTCTCCCTGACAGCGGACAAGGAAGAGGACCGGGAAGTCATCTCCCGGGACGAGATGAACTTCCTTATGGCACCCGGTCTGCTGGAAGAAGACGAATAAAACCTATTTCATAATAAGAGGGCTTATACCGTCGTACCTGTCCCCTTCAAAACCTATCTGATTCCCCTTATCCGAGTATATTCTTACCTCCAGGTGAAGGTGGGGCCCGGTTGATTTACCCGTATTGCCGATATCGCCTATCTTCTCATTCATGGAAACGAGATCGCCTCTTTTGGCATTGGACTGATTCGCCAGATGGGCGTAGAAGGTCGTAAAGCGGACAACCTCCGGATAGGAAGCCCGTATCTCCGACGTGATTTTATGCTCTATCTCCACGCACCAGCCGAAATCGTGATTTTCCTCATTCACGATAACCCTTCCGTCCGTCACGGCCACTATGGCGCCGGGCGTATCATCGTCCCGGATAAGACTTTCCGAACGGTTCGACGGATCAATTTTCAGAATATTGCTGATATTTATGATGTCCACGGCATAATGGGGCCGATATCCCCCTTCCCCCAGAGGGCTGGCCCTCTTCGAGGAGTAACCACTGGATATAATATATCCCGCCCCGTCATTCGCTCCGCCGTCATCCCGAACGGGATAGGCCAGATGGGAAAAGACCATGCGATAGCTGTCCAGTTCCAGTATGTTCTCCTTATCGGTGGCCAGAAGCAGTTTCGCTTCATTCTCCGAATGGGGGAGCCGGGTAAAATGGTAATACATTTCACCGAAACTGGAAGATTTTTCGATCAGAGAAGCCAGGTAGTAATAGGCGGTACGGCGGTTCTTCTGCCAGGCGGGAATCTCCCCTACCGACTGCTTTACCATTTCCGACATATTGAACCTGTTGAATTCCAGGTTCTGCTGCTCTCTCTGAAGACCCATCTCCAGAGAGTTCAGATCCACCATGACCGTCGAGATCTGATGATTCAGGTCATTGAGGACATTCTCGTTCAGGGTGGCGCTCTTTTCTATGGTTCTGTCGAGCTGATTCACAATCCGCACCATACGGTTATACTGGAGATTCCCGGTAAAGAGAGTGGTAAAAAGCCCGAAGACCAGTACGGCGGAAGCCACGAGAAAATAGATATGGGAGTAGGATTTTCTGACAAAGGGCCGCAGGGCATTGTTAAAAGTCCTGTGCCTTCCGGGAAGTTCCAGGTAGGGTCCCTTCCCTTCACCTCCGTCCATTTCCAGCCGCTCGCGCAGATCGACGAGTTCCCGGGGAAGCAGCCCCTTGTCAATGGCGCCTTCGTTCTTCGAGGAAGCCGCAAGAGACCACTCCTCTCCCTGCGACAGAAAGGCCCAGTAATAGGAAAGGGCGTCCTCCCTCTCTTCGGGGAAAACCATCTCCGTCACGACCAGTCTGTCCTCCCCCTCCCTCTGGAGGCGAAGATAATACCGGGCCGGTTCGCCGGTGACAAGATTAACCTGATCATTTCTCTGTAAAACGTTTTCTCCGCCAAGCAGCGTTTCGCACCGTTTGACGATATGATTTATAATTGTTTTTTTTAATTCTCTTTCCATTAAGGCTCCGTAACGGTGAACTCTACGCGGCGGTTAAGCGCTCTGCCTTCCTCGGTTCCGTTATCCGCGACAGGCCGGGTCGCCCCGTACCCCTGAACAGACAGCCTGCGCGGCCTGATTCCCATGGCTATCAGTTCCTCCCGGACCGCTTTGGCACGGTCGAGAGACAGGGAATACATAGCCCCCGGGTCCCCCACCAGCGCCGTATGTCCGGCTATTTCCACAGGAAAGCGCCCTTTGTCAATCAGTTCAAAAACCTCTGCAAGCTCCTCCGAGGAGGACGCCAGCATCACACTGCTGTTCGCTTCGAAGAGAAGCCGGTAGGAAATATGGAGGACTTCCTTTTCGTGAATACCGTTGAGGCGGTCCTGCAGCTCCCTCATCTCCTCTTCACCGATCTTCCTCGGTTCTTCGGGAGACTGTCCCTCCCTAACCCTTGTGTAGGAGTCGTAACTCAGGAGCAGAGGGTCTTTGCCGCCCCGGCTGCTCACTTCGGTTATCCCCGAAAGGGCATAAACCACTGTCCGCTGCGGATCTACATCAAAAACCAGTTCCGTCCCCCTGATCCCGGCCGTGGCCTGGGGAGTGACAACCCTGTAGGACTGGTCTTTGATAAGTTTATGGAATTTGGCATACAGCCTTCCTTCCCTGTGGTCTATGCTAACGCTTTTCACCGAAATCTTATCAAGTTCTGTCAGCGTATTTTCGGCCATGCATATCAGACTTTCCCGGTTCAGGCGTATATCCACCCGTCCGTTTTCTCCGGTTTTCAGGGCGGTTCCCTGTGAAAGGCGGGTACCGGTTTCCAGTACGGTCCAGTCGGACTGGCCTTTCGTTTTATAAAAACACTCACCCTCGGTATAAGTTACAAGGGGCCGTTCCTGTATGAGGAGAGGAGCCTGTACGGCGACTTTATCCCTGCCTTCCCAAACGGTCATCCACAAAACAAGGGCCAGAACCGGAATCAGAAGAAAGGGGAGAAAAATCCTTCTTTTAATTTTCATATTAAAAAGAATAATGCAATGGGAAGCCGCAGTCAATAAATCGGAATGTGCCTGCCCTAAAATTCCCTGTTTTTTCCCTCCCTTACTTGCCATCCCCCGGTAATCCTTATATGATTGTCCCATGAATCTCATCATTACCGGATACGGCCGCATGGGCCGGGAAGTTGAAAAAATATGCCTTGAAAGGGGCCATTCAATACTGGCACGAGTGGATAAAGGCGGCCATGGAGACCAGACGGAACTCACAGCCGATTTGCTCTCCCGGACGGACGGGGTCGTTGAATTCGCCCTGGCGGAAGGATTTGAAGATAACTGTCGTCTTTACGCCGAAGCGGGTGTTCCCGTCGTTGTGGGAACCACCGGCTGGTATGACAATGCCGATAAAATTGAGGCTCATATAAAGGAAAAGGGAGGGTCATTTCTGTATGGCTCCAACTTCTCCATCGGAGCCCATATTTTCTTTACCCTCACCGAAAGAGCCGCTCAGCTGATCAGCGAGATTCCCGACTACGATATCATGGTGACCGAATACCACCATAAGATGAAGAAAGATTCCCCCTCGGGTACGGCCATCACCACGGCAGAGAGAATTCTCAAAGGCTGTCCCCGCAAAACAACGATGCAGTTTGAAAAGCTGGACCGTCAGATAGAGGACCACGAGCTGCATGTCGCTTCGGTGCGAGGCGGCCATATACCGGGAATTCACCGGGTTTACCTGGATTCTCCCGCCGACACGATAGAAGTAACCCACACCGCCAGAAACAGAAGCGGCTTCGCTCTGGGTGCCGTCATGGCCGTTGAGTGGCTCCAGGGTAAAAAGGGATTCTTCACCGTAGACGATTTCATTAAAGACTTTTTTAAGTTATAATATAATTTTTAGAGCCTTTTTCAGAGCGAACATATCGTTCCAGAGGCTAGGCGGTTCTCAGATCTGACACCGCAGTGTACCGGAAGTACAAGAGGATGACAGATCAGAAACCAACGCCCCATACGGAACAGGATGTAGCTATCAAATGGCTCGGAGGAGTAAACCATGCTGGAAGGTGTATTCACCGCTTTAGTCACCCCCTTCAAGAAAAACCAGGAAATTGACAGGGAATCTCTCAAAAAAATTGTGGACTTTCAGATAAAAGAGGGCATCTCCGGCCTGGTTCCCATGGGAACGACCGGCGAGAGTCCCACCGTATCCATTGAAGAGAACATGGACGTGGTGGAAATGGTTGTCAAAATGGCCGACGGCAAGGTGCCCGTCATTGCCGGTACCGGTTCAAACTGTACCGCCGAAGCGGTCAAGATGACCAAAATGGCGAAAAATATGGGTGCCGACTACGCTCTGCTCGTAAACCCCTATTACAATAAGCCGACCCAGGAAGGGCTTTACGGACATTTCATGGCTATCGCCGATGCCGTGGATCTGCCCATTGTCCTGTACAATATTCAGGGACGTACCGGTGTCAATCTGGAAACGGATACGCTCCTGCGCCTGGCGAAGCACGAGAATATCGTCGCCGTCAAGGAAGCCAGCGGCAGCCTTCCCCAGATGATGGATGTGATCAACAGAAAACCCAAGGATTTTTCCGTCCTTTCCGGCGATGACAACCTGGGACTTCCCCTTACGATCATGGGCGGACAGGGAATCATTTCCGTGGCCAGCAATATCATTCCCCGCTGGATGGAAGAGATGGTCACGGCCGCCCGACGGGGCAATATCGAAAAAGCCAGGACCATTCATTATGAACTCCTGCCCCTTTTCAAGGCCATGTTCCTGGAGACCAATCCCATCCCCGTAAAATCCTGTATGGCCATGATGGGCCTTCTGGAAGAGGAATTCCGCCTTCCCCTCTGTCCTCCCACCGATGAGCACCGCGAAGCTCTGAGAGAGATGATGAGAGGACAGGGTCTTATCTAGGCAGGATCTGTGACAGTTGCCGAACTCCTCCGCAGGGAACGGGAGGTTCTTACCGCATCGGGAATCAGCGATACGGTGGACCTGGATACCTCCCTTCTCCTGTGCCATGTAATGGGCTGGAAAAGGGAACAGCTCTACGCCCGCCTTCCCGACCCCGTTCCGGAGGAAGCTGCGCGAAAATTCTCAGAATTAACCGAGCTGCGCTCCCGGAACTATCCCGTGGCCTATCTGACCGGGTACCGGGAATTTTACGGCCGTGACTTTTTTGTGGAAGAGGGGGTGCTCTGTCCCCGGCCCGATACGGAAATCATAGTCGAGAAGTCGCTGGAATTCCTTACGCCACTCCCCTCCCCCGCCGTCCTGGACCTCTGTTCCGGTTCGGGGTGCATCGGACTAACCCTGGCTTTGGAATACCCCGTCTCTCAGGTGGTCTGCGCCGATATCGCCGAGGAGCCGGAAAGGGCTTTTACAAAAAACCGGCTGGCTCTGGGGGCCGAGAACGCCCGCTTTGTCCATTCCGATCTGTTTAGCGGAGTGGAAGGGATTTTCGACCTGATAGCGACCAATCCTCCCTATCTGACGGAAAGGGAAACCAGGGATAGAATGGATGAGGGCTGGAAGGAACCGGCCCTGGCCCTTGACGGAGGAGCCGACGGCCTGGATCTTATTGAAAAAATAATCCTGAAGTCGATTGATTATCTTTCCTCCGGAGGTTATCTTCTAATAGAAGCTGCTCCCGATCAGATGGAGCAGATATTGGATATGATGGGTACCGCCGGCTTCACCTCATTGGGAACGGCCGACGATCTGGCAGGTAGACAACGGGTAGCCTATGGCCGATGGTTTAAAAAATAGACTGATTCTCTCCGCAAGCGACCTGAGTACGGTTATTGATCAGTTCGAAACCAGTCTTGTGCCTTATTACAGCGAGAAAGAGCAGTCTGAAATCATGAGGGCTGTCCGCTGGGCAGAAAAGCTTCATGCCGGTCAGAAAAGAGCTTCCGGAGAACCCTACATCATCCATCCTGTGGCCTCCACATCCCTGCTGGTGGGGCTGAAACTGGATTCGCCCACCATAATTGCGTCGGTGCTCCATGATGTTCTGGAAGATACCGATGTCGGGGCCAGCGCGATAAAGGAAGAGTTCGGCGAAGAAGTGGCCATGCTCGTGGACGGGGTAACGAAAATCGACATAATGGAAGTGGGCGATAAGTCCCTCCAGCAGATAGAGACCCTGCGCAAGATGATCTTTGCCATGGTCAAGGATATCCGCGTTATCTTCATCAAGCTGGCCGATAAGCGCCATAACATGAGCACCTTGAATTTCATGCCGCCCCACAAACAGAAACGCATTGCCCGGGAGTGTCTGGAAATCTACGCTCCCCTGGCGGGACGGCTGGGAATCAATACGGTTAAGATGGAGCTGGAAGACCAGAGCCTCAAATATCTCCATCCCCAGACCTATCAGCAGATCAAACGGTTCATAGATCAGAAGAAGGACGAACGGGCTCTCTACCTGGAACAGGTGAAAAAGGAAATAATCGAAACGGCCGAATCGGAAGGAGTGGGTGATATTGCCGTTCTGACAAGGGCCAAGCATTTTTATTCCATCTACCGGAAAATGAAGCATAAGGGCAAGGATCTTGATGCCATCTACGATTTCCTGGGAGTGAGAATCCTGTGCCGGACGAAAACTGACTGCTATCATATTTTGGGAATCATCCATCAGCTCTGGCCTCCCATCGAGGGAAGGTTCAAAGACTACATAGCCATGCCCAAGGCTAATAACTACCAGAGCCTTCACACCACGGTGAGATGCAATGAGCACCGCCCCCTGGAGATTCAGATCCGTACGTTCAACATGGAAGATACGGCCAATTACGGTGTGGCCGCTCACTTCCTTTACAAGGAAGGCCGGGAGGATGCAGACGGGGGACGGGAGATAGACTTCGTCCGCAAACTGAAGAACTGGAATATGGAAGACTACAGCTCCAATGAGTTCATGGATTCCATCAAGAGAGACCTTCTCCAGGACACCATTATCGTCTATACCCCCAAGGGGGAACCCATCGTTCTCCCCAAGGGCTCCACGGCCATCGACTTCGCCTACCATATCCATTCCCACATAGGCGACCACTGCGTCAGGGCCCGGGCCAACGGACATATCATACCCCTGACGAAACCCCTGAAAAATACCCAGACAGTGGAGGTCATGACCCATCCCGAGGCCCATCCCCACCAGAACTGGCTCAAATACACAAAAAGCCACCGGGCCCGTGACAAAATACGCCACTGGATCAACAAGCATAACGAAGACTACATCATCGAAGGCAATATCATAGCCAAACCCGGGCGGGACAAGAAGAACCTGAGCCAGCCCATTCCGCCGGTTAAGTCCCAGGAGAAAATAGAGTACAGCCCCGAGCAGAAGGTTCTTGATGAAGAGAAGGTAACCATCTCCCTGAACAGGGAGAAAAATATGATGATAAAAATCTCCCTCTGCTGCAAGCCGACACCGGGCGACGACATCATCGGTTATGTTTCCCGGGGCCGGGGGATTACGGTTCACAGGAAGGACTGCCCCAATCTGAAAGGGATTGACGACTTTGAGAACCGCAAGGTGGAGGTGGAATGGGAAACGGCCACCAACCAGTTCTACCGCCGTTACCATATCGTGGCCAAAAGGACGGCCGACCTGTTCAGCGAAATTGAAGGGGCTATCAAAAAATACGGCGGCCATCTTATTTCCGGCAGCGTTGATGAATCGGACCGGGGAAATCTGGAAGGATTCTTTACGGTGGAAATGGATAAAAGATCCAAGCTGAACCAGATCAATAAGAGCATCCGCAACATTCCCTCGGTTTACTCCCTGTATGAATCGCCCGGACGTTATGATGACGACGACGATGATGAGGATGACGACTGAATGGCGCTGAATGTAGTACTTTACGAACCGGAGATTCCCCAGAACACCGGTAATATCGCCCGGACCTGCGCCGCTACCGGCGCAACTTTGCATCTGATCCACCCCCTGGGATTCAGCGTGGAGGATAAGTATGTCAGGAGGGCGGGGCTGGATTACTGGAACCTTCTGGATATCCGGCACTATGACAACTGGGACGATTTTCTTGAAAAAAACGGGGACGGCCCCTTCTACTTCGCCACGACCAAGGCCAGAAAGACCTATGCCGAGGTGGATTACGATGAGTCCTGTTATCTGGTTTTCGGACCTGAATCGCGGGGTCTGCCGGAAGAGCTGCTGGTCACTCACCGAAGCACCAACATACGCATTCCCATGAGAAAGGAAGCCCGCTCCCTGAATCTGTCCAACTCCGTGGCTATTCTGGTTTACGAAGCGTTGAGACAGAGCGGATTCGAAGGACTGTCCGAAGAGGGGCACCTCCACAGACTGGAAGAGCCGGACGTATAAGGGAGATCCCTCAGGGACGGCTTTCCTTCTGAAGGGAAAACTCAAACTCAATCTTCCTGATTTCACCCTGCCAGTACAGCTTTTCTCCTTCAGGAAGAATCCAGGAAACCTCCCCGGCCATGGGAACGAGAATCCCTTCATGTCTCTCATAACGGCTCCAACGCCCCTCCCAGGGCGTGGGAACGACTTCATCCCCCACGGTTCTTCCCCGGACTTCGGCGTAAACAGACTCGATAAGCCCGTCTTCCCCGAACCGGAAGAGCAGTTGAGCCGTGAGATGACCGTCTGTCATATAAGCGATAGCCGATGTATCGTCCACCCCTTGCCAGCGGACATTCCGCCCCGGCAGCAGAGCGGTGGGATACCAGGCGGCTTCGGCGAAATAGCGGAGAAACTCTCCTTCGGAGATTCCGTCGGAACCGCCCATATCCGCCACTGTAATCAGACCGAGCAGGGAAACATGCAGGGAGCCCTCTTCCCGTATATAGGTATCGTGGACTCTCGCCGAAAGTCCGGGGGCCACTGCCACTTTCGCTTCCCAGTCAAATCCCGGTTTATCGGTGACCACATGCTGAACCGCCGAAAAGGATTTCCAGTTGTCATCCTCCTCTCCCATATTGAAAAGACCGCTCTGCTCCAGATAGACCGACTCAATAGGAGGTTGTCCGTCCGAAAGAACCTGCCTGAAAAACCTTTGTACCGGTTCGGGAAGAGATTCAAGGTCTTGATCGGAAAAAACGCCGCTTCCATGGGAAACACGGGCGCCGCGCAATGCCCGGAGATTTCCCTCGCGTTCCCTGTGCATTCTGAATAATCCGGTAATAACCAGAACAGCAGCGAGGATGAAAAGGGCTGTTAATACATATAGAAAAATCTTCATACTTATATAGATTACGTCCTGAGAGCGACAAGAATCATCCCCAGACCGGAGAGTATGGATGTTATATCATAGGTCAGCACACGGGCATCGTCAATGATATTACCGATTCCGTTTACCAGAAGAAGAAACCCCAGAGTCAGCAAAGCTAAATTAATTCCCCGTGAGGTTTTCATATTCAGCAGTCCGTCAGGGACTCCATATGCTCTCCGTTGGGGAGAAGCGTCAGAGGTACGGCCATGCCGGCACTCTTCAGTTTTCTTCTCTCGCAGTTTGCCAGTTCCGATCCCTGGCAATATTTAATGGCAAATACCTTCTTGATAAATCCGGTCTGGCACTTCTCAAAAACCGGACACTTTTCCAGATATTCACAGCTGTTCATAAGTAAACCCCTTATACAATTTATATAAACAATTGTAGTACAGGGGATTTATCTATGCAAATGAAAAATCAGTTAATTTTCACTATAGACGGTTTATCATGTCCGCCTGATAGGCTGCCCCGAACCCGTTGTCGATATTGACGACCGATATACCGGAGGCGCAGCTGTTCAGCATGGTCAGGAGGGCGGAAAGTCCGTTGAAACTCGCCCCGTAACCGACACTCGTGGGCACGGCAATAACGGGAGCATTGACCAGTCCCCCCACGACGCTTGCCAGAGCCCCTTCCATACCGGCGACCACGATAAGCACTTTGGCTTTCTGAAGGAGCTCCAGCCTGCCGAAAAGCCTGTGAATGCCGGCCACCCCCACATCATATACCCGTTCCACCCGGCTTCCGAAGAATTCCGCCGTAACGGCCGCTTCCTCCGCCACGGGAATATCGGAAGTTCCCGCGGTCACCACGGCGATAAAAGAGCCCCTTTCCGTAGGGGTATCGTCCCCGCCGGCGGTGATGGTACGGGCCATGGGATCATACTGAAGCCGATCGGACAGATCCTTAACAAAATTGAACTGCTCCTCCGACGCCCTGGTCCCCAGGATTCGGGCGCCCTGCTCCAGAAAATAGGAGATGATCCCCCTTAACTGTTCATTCGACTTCCCGCTGCAGTAAATTACCTCCGGATATCCCACGCGAAGGGCCCGGTGATTATCAAGGCAGGCATATTTGAGATCTTTGAAAGGAAGATCCCGCAACTTCGCCAGGGCATCCTCTTTCCCGAGGCTCCCCTCCTTATAAGAGTCCAGAACCTCCATCAAATCTTCCGGTCTCATAAAAGTTCGCCTCCCAGTATCCGATAGACCTCCGGCAGGGATAGATTTTTCTCCCGGGAGATCCGCAGGCAATCGTCGAACTCCAGCTTGGATTTTACTTTTTTTCCGCCGGAGTAAAGAGTCTTCACCCGGACAGGCCCCAGGGAGCTCTCCCGCTCTTCCGTTTTTCTCGGACGGTCCTGCTTTGTGACCCTGAATGTCCGGAAACCGAAACTGCTCGTTTCCGAGAGGAGAAGACGGCCCAGTTCATTTTCCCTCTCGGGAGAGGCAAGGACACTGACCTTGACGGCGGGCCGTCCCTTCTTCATGATAAGGGGAGTGAGGTAGGCATCGTAAACCCCCTTCTCAAACAGACGGTCCAGAAGGGGAGCATACAGCTCGGGGTTCATATCGTCGATGTTGCACTCCATCATAACCGCCTCAACGCTCTCCTGAACGGCGGCAGACTGGTATCCCCAGGTGACGCGGAGTACATTGGGGATATCCGTATCCCGATGGCCGATACCGTAGCCCACCCGTTCGGGACGGAAGGAAAGAGAATCGGTATACCGGTCCACGGCGGATGCCAGAATCGCGGCGCCCGTTGGCGTCGTCGTCTCAAAAGGCACCGCTCCTGTCTTTACCGGCGCGTCCCGGAGAATTTCCAGCGTAGCCGGTGCCGGGACGGGCATAAGACCGTGGGCGCACTTGACGAAGCCGCCGCCCAGTTCAATGGTGGAACAGTAGATTCTGTCGGGCTTCAGATAATCCAGACAGATGGCGGCCGCCGCAATATCCACGATGGAATCCACGGCGCCCACTTCATGAAAATGAACCTGATCGGCCGGTTTGTTATGGATTTTACCCTCCGCTTCAGCTACCCGGGCAAAGATATCCAGGGCCCGGGACTTGACTGCTTCGGTAAGACCGGAACGGGCAAAGATTTCTTTGATGGCGGCAAAGTTTCTATGTTCATGCTGATGTTCATGCTGATGTTCATGCTGATGTTCGTGGTCATGATGATGTTCGTGGTCATGATGATGTTCGTGATCATGATCCGCCAGAATCACATCGGTTCTAAGCCCCCATATGCCCATCTTCTGATCCTCGGCAAACTGTATATGATATCCTTCGAGGGGAACTTTCTTTAACTCATCGAGTAGATAATCCCGGGGAACACCCAGATTAACCAGGGCGGATATCGTCATGTCACCGGAAATACCGGAAAAACAGTGGAAATAGAGTATTTTCTCTTCCATCATTACGCTCCTTGTTTCTTTTCATCGAATTGATTAAGGCTGCCCATGGCATATCCCTCCAGTTCCAGGCAGACATAGGTATAACCCAGATTTTTAAGGGAACGGGAGATTTTCTCCATCAGGGCCGGCTCCAGGATTCTGCCCATCTCTTCCCGGGCCAGTTCGATACGTCCGATCCGGTCGTGATGGCGCAGACGGACCTGCCGAAAACCCAGAGAGTGCAGATATGCCTCCCCCTTCTCCACCATGGAGAGATTCTCCCCGGTCAGAGGCGAACCATAGGGGATACGGGAGGCCAGGCAGGCATAGGCCGGCAGATTCCAGGTTGCCAGTTCCAGCTCCCGGGAAATATCCCTGATATCGGCTTTTGTCAAACCGCACTCTTTCAAGGGACTGACGATCTTAAGTTCCGCCAGAGCCTTCATGCCCGGGCGGTAGTCGCTCTGATCATCCACATTGGAGCCGTCAAAGACGGTTTCTATCCCCCCTTCGGCCGCTGCCGCAGTAATGGAGGAAAAGACAATTTTCTTACAGTGATAACAGCGGTCAGCCGGGTTGGATGCCACTACCGGATCCAGTTTTCCGAACTCGATAATTTTCTGGTTTATTCCTATGGAGCGGGCCATGGCAACGGACATCTCCTTCTCCCGTTCAGGAATAAGAACGGAAAAAACCGTTACGGCCAGGGCCTTATCGCCCAGAGCGTCCGCCGCTGCCCTGCACAACAGGGTACTGTCCACTCCTCCGGAAAAGGCTACCGCCGCCGAAGGGTAATTCTTAATAAAGGCTGTCAGCCGTTTATACTTTTCTTGCCAACTCATCTGTCAAACTCCTTTTTTACCTGAAGCCCACAATGCTCGCAGCGCTGCAGCATAAGGGGCAGTTCCATCCGGTACATCTCCATTTTCCCCCTGTCGGAAAGCACCGTTTCCACATCGCCGGTCTCAACAATCCTCCCCTCGAAAAGAACGGAAACCTCGGTGCATGTCTCCCAGATAAGATCGAGATCGTGGGAAACGATAATCATGGCATGGGGCAGTTCCCGAATCGTATTGATCAGAGTCCGGCGGGAACGGGAGTCGAGACCGGCGCTCGGCTCGTCGAGCAGAAGGATTTCCGGATCCATGCTCAAAACCGATGCCAGGGCGGCGGATTTCTTCTCTCCCCCCGATAGGGCATGGGGAGCCCTGTCGGCCAGATGGGATATGCCGACCGTCTTCAGGGCTTTGTCCACCCTCTCCTTCACCTCATCCGGTGAGAGCCCCATATTCAGAGGTCCGAAAGCCACATCGGCCTCTACGGAATGGGAGAAGAGCTGATGATCCGAATTCTGGAAGAGAAGTCCCAGCTTCTTGCGGATCTCCTTCACGGTGGATTTTTCCAGCACCCTTCCGCCTACCCTGACCGTGCCGCTCTCCTCCTGCAGGATACCGGTTATCAGCTGGAGCAGTGTGGATTTTCCCGCACCGTTGGGTCCTATGATCCCATGTCTGGCGAGGGGCCGCAGCTCAAAGTCCACCCCGTTGAGCGCTTTGGTCCCGTTGGTATAACGATAGCGCAGGGCTTCGATTTTCAGAGGCGTACTCACAGGGCAGCCCTCCTTAGAATAAAGCAGTAGGCAGTCCAGAAGAGGCACCAGAGGATATCGGCAGGACCGGTTTTCTCCCGACTGCCCGGAGAGAGATATTCGATTTCCCCTCCCCTTAAATCGATGGCGTTCTGAAGGCCCTCCGCCTTTCTGAGAGTCCGGAGAAACCACTGTCCCCCCAGGGGACCCCAATCCTTCCAGTAAATCCCCCTGTGTCCGGGAGCCCTGAGACTATAAGCCTGTAGATGATCTTCCCCTCATTCAGAAGCAGCCGGATATACCGGAACGTCACGGAAAGAATCGAGATAAACAGAGGGGGAACCCGGAACCTCCCCAGAGCGGAGAGCACTCCTCCGAATCCCTTCAGCCCGATGAAGGAGAGGGCGGCGAGAATGGCCAGGGTTCCCTTGAGAAGGAGTGTTCCCCCGGTAACCCATCCTTCCCTGATAATGACGCCGGGATATACTTCAAAGGAACCGCCGTCGAAAATCAGACTGGAGAGAAAGAAAAAGAAAAAGAGGGGCACCACGGTCAGATAAATCCGAAGAAGAAGAGACAGAGGCGTCCTTCCCACGCCTATCATAACCGCAGGGTACAGCAGAAATCCCCCCAGGGACAATGATCCGGTCTTCCCGAAGGAGGTTACCGTCAGAATAAACACGAGCAATACGATAAAATGCGCCGTCGCCCCGGCCCGGTCCAGAGGGGATTCTCTGTCGGAAGACTCTTCCAGCAGCGCCAGCACATCGGCCGAATCAAATGTCACCTGCGGAACTCCCCTTCTTTCTCAATCCCCTGGCAAGAAAAAGGAACAGACTGATGGCGGCGAGGGTCAGAAGAACACCGACGATTCCGGAAAGCACGGTCCCCGTCGCAGGGCCGATCCCGCCGCTCCTCGCCCCGTAATCGGGAAGAAAGGAGAGGCGGGCCTGAAGCCATTCGGCGGCGTTATGCAGATTGTTCCCCAGGCCGGTTTTCATCCTTACGGTGACGTTCTCCAGGGACCATTCCAGACCGTCGGGAAGCTCGGATGCGAAAAGTGACAGGACCGTGCCCGTAAGTAAAGCGGCGGCGCCCAGGAGGGGGACAAGTTTCTCACCCCGGCCCGAAGACCTGTTCATTTGGGAGGACCGCTCAAACAGATCGGGGGCCTGGGAAAAGAGATAGCCCACCAGAACGGCGGTAATAAGTCCCTCTATAAGCCCTATGGCCAGGTGGACCGACTGCATGAGAATCAGAAAAGTTCCGTAGGGCAGCGTGACCCGGCCGGAAAAAAACGTTTCGGCCACGACACCCAGGGAACCGAACTGCAGTCCCGCCACTGCCGTCAGGACCGAAGCGGTAAAAAGATTTTTCCGGGAGTCCGATCTTCTCCTCATCCTCTTGAAGATAAGGGGATAGGCCAGAAAATTCATAAAAAAGGCCATATTCATGAGGTTCGATCCCAGGGCCAGTATCCCCCCGTCGGCAAAAAAGAAAGCCTGTATGAGAAGTATTGTCGCCATGGCGAGAAAAGAGAGATAGGGCCCCAGAAGTATGGTCAAAAAGAGGGCGCCCGAAATATGGCCGCTCGATCCGGTCCCCGGTATGGTAAAATTAATCATCTGGGCGGCGAATATAAAGGCTGCCGAAACGCCTGTCAGAGATACGATCCGGCTGGACTCAGCCAGGGTCTCCCTGCTTTTCCTGAGAGAATAGCCCCCGGCTGAGACAGCCAGAGCCCACATACCTCCCCCTACGGCGGGGGAAAGGAACGCATCTGCCATGTGCATAGTAAAATCCTTTGTACGAAAGTTCCGGGCTCCTTCCTGAAGCCGACAGATCTTTGTCGATGTTGTGGTGAGATGAAATGATGGCAGAGCCTTCTTGGCTCCATTCTTGAAGAAACAATCAGTCTTTGATTATTTCTTTCACCTGCAGAATCAGGTCGTCAACCAGATTCTGCATGGTCTTGTTTTCGCTGCCCGCGATACTCACACTGCACTTCTGTACGGGGATCAGTATCTTCCTGCAGGGAGCGGAACCGATGGCTTCGGCCATTTTCGGCGTTAACTCTCCCAGCATGGAGTTGGCAACAACGATTCCTATGGGTCCGACAATCAGATCCACCCTGGCAACCGTCTGAACGATGGCGTTCTCTCCGGTAGCCCCTTCATCGGCACCGGCCTTGATCATGGTTGATGTGGCAAGGGCATTGGTACCCAGGGCGACAACAGTTATCCGGTTATCCAGTTTATCCTTGAGGTTCTGGATCAGGTTCTTCCCGATTCCTCCCCCCTGGCCGTCCACGACCGCTATTCGAAACATTACCATTGCAGTAAGCATTCTATCATCCGGAGATAACTCCAGGGCAACCCCCCGAAGGGGGTTTTTAACTATTTTTCCGCCCAATTGCCCGCGGAAACCCTGCCGGGATTATTTAACCCGGGCCATTTTGCGCACAAGGGCTACGGTGGGTTTGAAGAAAAAGCCTTCCAGCTCTTTCCTGGCGTTCTTCAGTTCCTTTCGGATCTCTATACTCTGGGGGCAGTGTTTTTCACATTTACCGCAGTCAATACACTGGGAAGCAAACCCCGGTTTCTTGGCTCCCACGCCCAGTTCCATCATATATTTATACTTTTCCCGCTTGCCCTCAAGGAGATATTTCTCGTTATAGAGAGAGAAAACCTGGGGAATGTTGACTCCGGCTGGACAGGGCATGCAGTAGGCGCAGCCGGTGCAGGGGACTTTTGTTTTCTCTATCATGATCCGTTTGACATCATCATAGATTGTAATTTCTTCTCCACTCAGGGAATTGGGCTCCATGGCGGAAGCGGCATTGATGTTATCGTCAAGCTGATCCTGCTCGTTCATTCCGGAAAGAACCACCGTGACACCCGGCTGATTCCAGAGCCAGCGCAGGGACCACTCCGCATTGCTTCTCTTCCCGTCGTAGGCGGTAAATTTATCGGTAATGACTTTGGGAAGCTGATTGACAAGCTGGCCTCCCCGGAGGGGCTCCATGATAATGACGGGGATCCCCATGGATTCGGCCAGTTCCAGTCCGGAACGGCCGGCCTGGTTGTTCTCATCCATGTAATTATACTGGATCTGACAGAAATCCCAGTCGTATGCCTTGATAATCTCCTCAAACCCCGCCTTTACCCCGTGGAAGGAAAATCCCAGATTCTTAATGACTCCGTCTTTTTTCAGCTGTTCAAGCCAGTCGATGATTCCCAGTTTTTTCAGACGCTCAAAACCGGCGCCGTCGGCCAGCATGTGAAGCAGGTAATAATCGATATAATCCATATTGAGGCGTGACAGCTGTGTATCGAACATTTTTTTCGCCTTATCCAGGCTGTTGATCATGAACTGGGGAAGCTTGGTGGCGACTTTCACCCTTTCCCGGTAACCGTCGGCCAGGGCTTTTCCCAGAAGGGGTTCGCTCTTTCCTCCGTGATAGGGATAGGCCGTATCGAAGTAATTGACGCCCCTGTCGGCGGCATCACGGATAAGGGCAATAGCCTTTTCCTCATCGATAGACGATCCCTTCATGGGAAGTCTCATACAACCGAATCCTAAAATAGAAAGATCATCTCCGTTCTTCGGATTTTTTCTAGTGAGCATAGTGTCAACTCCTTATATATAGTTATACTATACATCAAGATCCAGGAGATCTGGGAGGTAAGATCCTGCATTTTTCTTGCCCGATAATACATTTCTGAGGAAAATCGGCCTATTTCCCAAAAGAATATTGACCTAGAGTAAGGTCTAGGATGTATTTTCTATGAAAACACCATCAACATGAGGAAAGAAATGAATATAGACTTCACCTATCAGAATCCCACCACGATCTATTTCGGCAAAAACGGAATGGACAATCTGAAAGCGGAACTGGCAAATTACGGCGAAACCGTCATGCTGGCCTACGGTAAGGGCTCCATCAAAAAGATCGGTCTTTACGATCAGGTCATCTCCGTGCTTGAGGAGAGCGGCAAGAAAGTCGTTGAGCTGACCGGCATTATGGCCAACCCGACCTACGAAAAGGTCAAAGAGGGGGCAAGGATCGTCAAGGACAATCAGGTCGATCTGATACTGGCCGTCGGCGGCGGTTCCGTTATCGACTGCGCCAAGGGAATCTCCGTTTCGGCCTACTGCGATGATGACCCCTGGAAAAAATACTGGCTTGAGTTTCAGCCCGTCGCCAATAAAATCGTACCGGTGGCCTCAATCCTCACCCTGGCCGGTACGGGCTCCGAGATGAACGGCGGCTCGGTCATAACCAATGACGACATGAAACTGAAAATGGGCCGCGTCTTCCCCGCCGAAGTCTATCCCAAATTCTCCATTCTGAACCCGGAGTACACATTCTCCCTGCCCAAGTATCAGATGGTAAGCGGTATCTTTGATATGATGTCCCACCTCATGGAATCCTACTTCTCCGGCGAAGATGATGTGACCACCGACTATATGATAGAAGCTGTTCTCCGTTCCATCATCCACAGCGCTGAAATAGCCATTGAAAACCCCGAAGACTACGAAGCGAGAAGCAACCTGATGTGGAGCGCCACCCTGGCCATGAATCCCCTTATGGGACTCAGCAAGCCCCAGGACTGGCAGGTTCATATGATTGAGCACCAGCTCGGCGCTTATACAGACTGCGCTCACGGTATGGGGCTGGCCGCCGTTTCCCTCCCCTACTACCGTATGATCTGTAAAGACGGATTGAACAAGTTTGTCCGGTTCGCCACCCAGGTATGGGGTATCGACGGAGAGGGTAAATCCAAAGAAGAACTAGCCCTGTCAGGTATCGATGCCCTCGAAGCATTCTGCAGGAAATGCGGAATCGTGACCAACCTGAAAGAGCTGGGTGCAACGGAAGAGATGCTTCCCCAGATCGCCCATTCCACCGTGCTTCTGGGATGCTACAAGAAACTTACCGCCGATGACGTCCTGGCCGTTCTGAAAACAGCTTACGACGAGAAATAGACCGGTATAACCGTCTGCGCTCTCCCCTTCGGCCTTTAGGCCTGAGGGGCAGGGTCATTTACTTAGGAGGAAAGACATGAAATCACCAAAAGTCATAGGAATGTGTTTATTCACCCTGCTGATGTTTACTTTGACAATACCATGTTTCTCTCAGGGCAAAGAGGATGACAGACAGAATAAGGCACTCCCAAAGGAGGGAACAGAAGTGAACAGCGAAGCAGAAAACCGGGAAGGTATGCCGGTGGTAATGGTTATGAACGGCACCGAGGTCAAGGCCACTCTTAACAATACACTTACGGCAAGGGAATTCGCCAAGCTTCTTCCCTATTCGGTAACCGTTTCCCGGGCGACCGATGACCTGTGCGGTTCGGTAGGCGAAAGTCTGCCCTCCGATCCTTCCGAAGGACAGAATAGCTGGAAGATCGGTGAAATAGGCTGGTTCGGCGGCTGGTTTACCATTCTTGTGGACCATGAAGAACGCTTCTACCAGATGCCCGGCGTTATGATCATCGGAAGAATCAGCGATGAAGACCTGAGCAAGGTGACCGGGCTGACCGGCAGGGTGGATATCACCGTCCGGGCTGAATAATATTTCCAGAACGGTTATACTTATGGAAGCAAACAAGGAGAAAAAATGAAAAAAATCATACTCCTGTTCCTCATTGCGGGAACAGCACTTATCAGCAACCTGTCCTGTCAGGGAATCAATTCAAAGGAGTCGGATAATAAAATGAAACTAACAGTGGGAAATACCGTATTCAGCGCCACGCTGGTGGATAACTCAACAACGGTGAAGCTTAGGGAGATGCTATCGGAGGGCCCGATAACCATAGATATGCGGGATTACGGCAATATGGAAAAGGTCGGTTCCTTCGGGACCAGCCTGCCCAGAAACGACGAACCCATTACCACCGAGGCGGGAGACCTGATTCTTTACCAGGGAAATGCCTTTGTTATTTACTATGCTCCCAACTCATGGAATTTCACCCGTATCGGAAAAATCGACAACGTGACCGCCTCTCAGCTTAAAAGCGCTCTGGGAAGCGGCAATGTGTCGGTGACCCTCTCTCTGGATTAGGGGATCCCCCACCCTTTTTGGCGATCGGGGGCATTCCCTTCCCCCGGCGTCAGAGAGCTCTTTACCGGAAAAAACCATCCTTCGTATAGAGAATTTCTTCAAGCCGGTACATATGCCAGTATTCATGGAATATCATGTGCCTGACAATAATCGGAATGGAGTAGTCGGTGTACTCCTTGTGATCGGCTCTCCTCTCCAGCTCTTTACGGCTGCAGCTTTCAATTTCTTCGATCTGCTTTTTCCTGAAGCGGCGGTATTTACGTAAAGCCTCTTCGATTCCCAGATTTTCTATATCGTCTTCCTCCGGAAAATAGGGTTCAATAACCGGGTTCTCACTCTCCCTGATGAGCTTTATTCTGCCGAGCAGCATCTCCTGAACCTGTACGATATGAAGAAAGTGCTCTCTGATTGTCCAGGCCGTTTCATCTCTTCTGACATCAAGCCTGTCCTCCGGGACATTATCCATAAACTTCGCGATAATATTCGGGATATGTTTTAAAGTTTCCAACTCTTCCGTAATTTCCATCATGAGACTTCTCCTTGCGCAGTTGTCAGATAATAATGAGAGTAGCCATGCTCCCTTCCCATCCGGCTGTCGGATAAAACATTATCCCCAATATATTTTTTTTACAAGACTCCCTCGATCATTTGAAATCGGATACGTCTTCTATATAATTTATAGAGGGTAACAATATGCAGAAACAGTTCAGCCTGATCATCTTCCTATTGCTTCTATCGGTAATTATCTTTATTACCTACAATGGCTATGATATAGGCAAAAAGAACAGCGAAAACCAGTACAATATCCTGATAAGCGACCTGAACAGGGATACGACGGACTTTACCTCATGGATCAGAGATAAAAAGGAAATTCTCAATACGGCCAAAGATGTGGTTGATAATTTCAGCTACGACGAAATCACCGCCTGGAAGACCTTGAATCCCTACCTGAATATCAATAATGATGACCCGGATATATCCCGGATATTTATCGGCCTGGAGACGGGCAAGTTCATTACCGGCGGCCAATGGATCCCTCCGGAGGACTACGATCCGAGAGAGCGAATATGGTACAGAGAAGCGGTGGAAGCGGGAAAAACGATCATCTCCCCCGTCTATATAGACCTTGAATCGGGAGACAGGACCGTAACGATCAGTTCCCCCCTTTATCTGGAGAACCGTTTTGCCGGCGTGATTTCGGCCGACGTGTTTATAAACGATATCAACAACTGGCTGACCAGACAGATAAACAGAGAGAATATCTATACCTACCTCATGGATTCGGAGGGGACCATAATCATTCATACCCTCAGGCCCGAACTTGTGGGCACCAACGGCAGCCGGGACGTTGAGTTGTACGAAACCTCCTTCAAAAAAAAGGAGACCATGGATGATTACTTCCGGCAGGCCAGGGAAACCAACGAGATTGTCAGAATGGAATATGTCATCAACGGCATGAGAACCAGGGGAATTATCAGGAAAATTGAAGACGGCGACTGGTTCCTGGCCGTCTCGACAAGGGATGATGGAAGCATTCTCCATTTCCTTGAACAGAACAGCCGAAGCATCCTGTTCAATATTCTGATGCTGGGGATTATCCTATCATTGCTTCTCCTGGTGATCCGTATCAAACATGAGCTGGAGGAGAAAAACCAGATTCTGACCATGGATAACGAAAGGGATTTTCTTACGGGTATCTTCAACCGCCGGTACTTCAATCTTTACATGGATAATCTCTGGAAATCCAGAAAAGACACCGACAGGACGAGTATTCTCATGATAGATATCGATCACTTCAAAGGATACAATGACACCTACGGCCATATCAGGGGTGACGAAGTTCTGAAATCGGTTACCAGCGCCATCAATGGAACGATAAGAAGACAGGATATTTTTGCCCGGTACGGAGGGGAGGAGTTTGTACTGATCCTCACGATGGTATCTCCTGAGGATGCCAGGAAAATAGGGGAGAAAATTCTGGAAGCTGTCTATGAAAGGAATATTGAAAACACCTCATCCCGCATGGGCCGCATTACCATAAGCATCGGAGCAGCCTCCCTGGAAAGGGAAGAGCAGATTGATGTCCGCCAATTCATCAACAGGGCGGATCAGGCTCTGTACAGGGCAAAGAAAACGGGACGTAACAGAATTGTCGTCTTTCCCGGAGAGAATTGATTCATAGAAAACCTGATTTCACATTCCATTCGGTGCAATAATTAATTTGACATATAGGGATATCGGGTTTAATATATTTCCTATGCACACGTTTGCGATATTATATTTACTTTCTTTCAAAGAATATAACAAATTTACAAGATAACGTGTGCATAGGATGAATCGTTGAAGGTAACCATAAAGGATATTGCTGCAGTGGCCGGGGTCAGTCATTCCACCGTCTCCCGCGCTTTAAATGACAGTCCCCAGATAAGCTCCGCGACCAAAGAAAAAATCAAAGATATTGCCAAAACAATGAACTTTGAATTCAATGCGGGAGCGCGAAGTCTGAGCGGGCGCAAAACGGGGAATATAGCCGTTGTCTACCAGGCGATACACGATCAGTTCGGCTCCTCCCTCTATGTCAGTCAGCTTTTTATTGAATTGCGCCATTTTCTTGAGAGGATGGACATGGATGTCATACTGCTGGAAGGCTACCACCCGGAAACCGGCTCCAGCAACATAAGCCGTCTGCTGAGGCAGCAGAAGGTGGATGGGTTCCTGATAGTCCATGACCTGATTAAGCAAAGGGATTACGAAAGCATCAAACAGTCCGGTCTTCCCATCGTACAGCTCCATCTGCCCCCGGTCTACTGCCAGAAGGAGGAACTGGATTACTTCTTCACCGATCATTTCATGGGAGGCAGACTGGCCACGGAACATCTGATTAAAAGGGGCTGCAGAAGAATCCTGACCGTGTCAACGACGGACTCCGAATCGGAGGAGTTCCGACAGAGGACCCTGGGTTATAAACAGGCCCTGAAGGATTTCGGGATTCCCTTTGAGGAAGACCTGGTTTTTGCCGCCGACAGTTCCTATCAGAAGGGATACAACCTTTTCAGAATTATACCGGAAATTCTGGCCAATGTGGACGGGATCTTCTTCCAGACCGATATTCAAGCCTTCGGTTTTCTCAGCGCGGCGCGGGAAAGGGGTCTCAGCATCCCGCATGATATGAAAGTCATCGGTTATGATGATGCCCCGATTTGCGAGCTGGCGAATCCTCCCCTCACAACGGTTCATCAGCCCAGAAGAAAACTGGCGGAACTGGCCTGCGAGAGAATCGTGGATCTCATCGCCAAGCGTCACAACGAATCAAGGCATCAGGAGGTGCTTTTCCCCCACATTGTGGTGCGTGAATCGACTTAGTTATGAAATAAACTGCGTTGGGCAGTTTTTATAGAAATTACTTATAAGGAGTAAAAAATGAAAAAAATCATGTTGCTTTTGCTGGCAGTTTTGCTAACCGGAATGGTTTATGCCAACGGCCAGAAGGATGATGGAGCCAAAGGAAACGGCGATGTCACGGTTTCAATGTTTCAGCTGAAAGTTGAAATTAAAGACGCACTGGACAGCTATGCCGCCCAGTATTCCGCAGCCACCCCCGGAGTAACCGTATCAGTGGAAACCCTCGGCGGCGGAGCCGACTACGGCGGAGCCATGAAAGCGAAAGCACAGGCCGGAGAAATGCCCGATATTTTCCAGATAGAAGGTATGGGCGGCTACAATCTCTGGAAAGATTATATCGCCAGCATGGACGGCGAAGCCTGGGTCAAAGATACCGATCTCGGTTTTGTCGTTGATGGTAAGGTTTACGGTTTTCCCGTAGCCATAGAGGGATACGGTCTTGCCTACAATGCGGACATACTGGCAAAAGCCGGCATCGACCCCGCCTCCCTCACGACCAGAAGCGCCTACGAAAAGGCATTCAAGACCCTTGAATCCAAGAAGGCTGAACTCGGAATCGATGCTCCCGTAGCCATGGCTGCTTCCGTGGCCGGCGGTATGTGGTGGGTAGCGGCTCAGCACAATCTGGCCTGTTACTGGGGCGGCGGTCTCGATTTTACCGATACCAGCGTCATTGAAGATGCACTGGCCGGAAAAATGGACGAACCCCGTTTCCGCGAATATGCCAAATACCTGCAGCTCCTTTATAAATATGCAGATCAGAACATCCTGCTGAACGGAAGCTACGACGATCAGGTCGGCTCCTTCGCCCAGGGACGGACCGCTTTCCTCCATCAGGGGAACTGGGTTGATCCCAACATGAAGCAGCTCGATGTAACCTTCAAAATGGGCTACGCTCCCCACGCCTTTACCGAGACTCCTCAGACCGGTCTCTACCTTTTCGCTCCCAGCTGGTACGTGGTTAACGGCATGAGCCCCAGGGCAGAACAGGCCAAGGCTTTCCTCGCCGCCATGGCGACCACCAGTGAAGGCCAGGACTACATCGTCAACAAAGCCGGAATGATCCCCGCCTTCAAATCGGTAACCCTCAAGCCTTCAGGACAGCTGAGCCAGGCTTTGATGGCCGCCAACGCCAAGGGCGGCAACTACGGCGTATTCTTCGGAATGCTCCCCGACGGTGCCGGCCAGAATGTTTTCGGCCCGATCTTTGATCTCTTTGCCCAGAACCCCGATGATATCGATCAGTTTGTCGCTGATATGAAAGATGCCATCGCCGGTCTTCCTAACATGTAATTAAATAATAAAAACGCGCAGTCCTGAAAAACTGCGCGTTTTTATCTTTTATTAAGAAATATCAGGAGTTCCCCAGGATGAACAATAAACGTTTAGTTAATATCCTTTTTCTCTTTCCCACGGTTTTCGCGTTCATAATGATAATCGTGATACCCTTTTTCTTCGGGCTTTACTACTCCATGACAGACTGGAACGGCGTAAGTCCCATCATTCACTTTGTCGGATTTGAACACTATGCCAAACTGTTCTCCATGCCGGACTTTGCACACTCCTTCGTCATCACCGTCGCCTTCACCGTGATAAATGTCATACTTGTCAATGTGGTGAGTTTTACCCTGTCCCTCATCGTAACCAGCAAGCTGAGACTCCGCAATTTCTACCGGGCCGGATTTTTCGTCCCCTATCTGATAGGCGGGATTGTTTTAGGTTATATATGGCAGTTCCTTTTTAATAATATCTTCGTCTCCCTGGGAAAAAGCCTCTCCATCGGCCTGCTTCAGGCTTCTTTCCTCAGCCGTCCCGAGACGGTCATCTGGGCCATGTCGGTTGTTAATACCTGGCAGTATTCGGGTTATCTGATGCTTATCTATGTCGCCTCCATCCAGAGCATTCCCGCGTCCCTAATGGAAGCCGCCGAAGTCGACGGTGCCCGGTATATCACCAGGGTCATCCATATTCTCATTCCCATGATGGCCAATGCCTTCACTATCTCTCTTTTCCTGACTCTGACCACATCGTTCAAACAGTATGATATGAACTTTACATTAACAAACGGAGGACCGGCCACCCGCTTCATGGGAGCCCCGGTCAAGGCCAGCCAGCTCCTGGCCATGAACATATTCGATACGGCCACGGCCAATAAGATGGCCGAAGCCCAGGCCAAGGCGGTGGTTCTCTTCCTGGCCCTGGTCATCGTCGCCCTTATACAGGTGGCGGTAAACAAGAAAAAAGAGGTGGAAATGTGATGAACCAAATTGGTACAGCAAATAAATTAAAGCCGGTCTCCCCGCAGAAAGGTGTGGGCGGAACATCGCGGAAGGTTTCAAGAATCGCTCTGGAAGCCGTAACGATACTGCTCTTTATCCTTTTTATGATTCCCTTTGCCATGGTTGTCCTTAATTCGGCCAAAACATCAAAGGAGATCATTTTTGACGCGGTAGCCCGCCCTTCCGACTGGGGACAGATATGGACGAACATATCCCTTATCTTCAACAACAAAACGGTTGATTATTTCGGAGCCTTCATAGACAGTTTCCTCATTACCTTTTTTTCTCTTCTGATCATTGTGGTCTTCTCCTCCATGGCCGCCTGGGTCCTTGTCAGAAATCATAAGAAATGGTCCACCTGGATTTTCATGATTTTCGTCGCCGCCATGGTTATCCCCTTCCAGGTTCTTATGTACCCCCTGGTCAGATGGATGAGGGTACTGGGTAATTTTCTGAACTTCAAACTTCTGGGAACGATACCGGGGATTGTCTTTGCCTATCTAGGATTCGGATCTTCCCTTTCCATTTTCATTTTCCACGGTTTTATAAAGAGTATTCCCTATGAACTGGAAGAAGCCGCCACCATAGACGGCTGTTCCTATCAGAGGACCTTCTTCCAGATAGTCTTCCCCCTTTTGAAGCCGATTATCGTAACCGTGCTGATTCTGAACGGAATCTGGATCTGGAACGATTATCTCCTTCCCCTGCTGGTTCTGGGATCAAACGGAGTGGTTCAGACGATCCCCATAGCCGTAACGGCCTTCGCCGGAGCCTACCTGAAACAGTGGGACCTGATCCTCACCTCGACCCTCCTGGCCATTCTTCCCGTCATTGTTCTCTATCTGTTCGCCCAGCGCTACATCATCAAAGGCATGGTGGACGGAGCCATCAAGTAGAAATCAGTAAGCCCCGGACATCCGGGGCTTTCTTATATGCCAGAACATGACGCTTCCCCTCTCCTCATAACCGATAAAAAACGATTTTAACCGAAAACAGGACTTTAGTACGGTGTCCGTTTTCTCCCCTTCTCCTACAATAAATTTTCAGAAAATGAAAAAGAGGAAGAGAAGATGAGAAGATTCATGATTTTATTCACATTCGCGGTCAGCTTTTTTCCCATGGAGCTATTTGCTCAGGAAGAATCGGAATTCAAGGATATTTATGTGGAGGCGGGAGCCAGCGCCGGACTCTGGCTCAGCGGACCGTCGGATGTCTGGTTCAACGGCGACTGGCATACAAAGAGCACGTCCCCTCTGATTAAGGCGGATGTCGTGGTCTATCTGGTGGACTATTTCTATCTGGGCTCGTCCCTGAATTTTGCCCCCTCCTACTCATTCGACAATATCTATACCGACGCCAGCGCCAGCTTCTTTGAATTCGACGCCCTGCTGGGAATACGTTTTTATCTGAGCGACAAGACCGTTTTGAAAACAGGCGTCGAGGTGGGAAGCCGCCATGCCTGGGGAGACTATACGAGATCCCAGGTCGACGGGGTCGGCGTTAATCTGAATATAGAACTCCAGCGCAGCTTCAAAGATTTCATCCTGGTATTCAATCCGGGTTTTCTCAGCCAGGTCACCGGTTCCGAGGAGTACTACGGAAATTACTATTTCCTTGACTGGGCCCCGATCTTCTATCTGAATGTCGGAGCGGCTTTCAGTCTTATGGAAAAGTAGCGGGGATTCATATCAGGTTGAAACCGGAGCTCAGATTGTACAGCTCTATTTTGTTGTTTATTCCCAGTTTGTTATAGATATTTGTCAGGTGTCCTTTCACTGTTCTTTCCGAAAGGAACATTCTGTCGGCTATCTCTTTATTCGTCAGTCCTGATAGAAGCAGAACAATAACTTCGGCCTGCCGAGATGTCAGGCCGAATTGTTTCTGGAAGTGTTCGATTCCCGGGACTTCAGAGCCGACAATCAATACACCCAACGGCTCCTCAAAGCGATCCGGGACTGTTTTCATTTTGATATCCAGAGGGCAAAGGGACTCCCTTCCCGACAGGAAAATCCGGAAAAACTCCTCCCTGCCCGTTCCCTCGAACGCCGCATCGATAAATCCGTCCATCCTGTCAAAACCGTCGATTTTCCCCTTCAGGTCACTGAAACAATCAGGCATGCCATCCAGAAGAGCACGGCCCTTTCGGTTCAGGGTTATAACTTTTCTGTTACCGTCCACAAGCATGATCAATTCGTTGACCCCATCGAGAATATCGGGACTGACCAGATTCGGGGTCAACTGTATGAACCGGTAGCGGAGGATTATGTAAACCAGGGCAATGAACCAGATGAGCGTGGTAATAGGCGACAGAGCTGGCTTCCCGTACCGGGCGGCAATAAGATCCACGATCCAGGCCGCCATAACGGCAAGAAGGGCTGAAATAATAAAAAGAAGGGCCTGCTTTTTTTCCCTCTGGCTCCTGGTTCTTCTATACCAGCTGAAGACCAGAGCGATGGAGGCCAGATTATAGAAAAAAACGGTAAATTCCAGAAGCATAAACCAGAACCCCGTGGGAAAACCTTTTACAATGGCATTATGGAAAAGATTCATATAGATAATAAGAGCGGGAAGAACCGAAATCGCGGCGACGACCAGATATTTCTTCCTCCCCTGGGGATATTTTCCCGTGAAAATAAGAAAAAATCTTAAAATGAGCAGAACAAAACCGATCTGGGCGGTATAGCTGATTTTAGTCCAGAAGCGAATCAATTCGTCGCTGAACCGGCCGTAACCGAAAATGGATGAAAAAGCCCAGAGTGAGAGCAGAAGACAAACCCAGAAAAAACTGCGACTCAGCACAGAACTCCCGTCGCGGTATAATAGAAAAAGCCCCAGATTGATATAGAGAATCGAGGTAAGCAGAAAAACGAAACTGTATACGGTCAGATCGAAGCCCCCGCAGCATAGAAGTAATCAATAATATATATCAATTCCTCTAATAAAACTATTTAACGGGGATATCCCTATTTGAATGCTTCTCCTGGCAGCACCAGTTTATATCCGGGACGGACGCCCCACTGGTGAAAAAGTCCCTGGTTGACTTCCAGGGCGTACATGGCGGGACCGGCGGAGGGTACGGGAGACAGATCAAGGGGCTCCATATCTTCTATATTCAGAATAACCCCCTCCTTGTCCATATAGGCGATGGACAGGGGAATAAGAGTATTTTTCATCCAGAAATTACGGGGTGCCTCCTCCTCAAAAATAAAGAGCATCCCCCTGTCGGCATCCATCTCTTCCCGGTTCATCAGGCCGGTCTGCCTCGCGCCGGCGGTTCTCGCCAGCTCGACGGTCAGCTCATGCCCCTTGATTTTCATGGAGGCCTCTTCCAGCCTTCCGCGGGAGGCGCAGGAAATCAGCGCGGCTAAAACGACAAGATGCAGGATAAGTATTTTGCGGTGCATGTAGGTTAAAACTCCTCGGCGAATTCTTTACGGGATGTCTCACGGAAACTGTCCCTGACACGGCTCTCATCCAGGGACGCCTCAAAGGAGACGCGGTCCAGATACTTGACGGTGAGGGGATATTCCAGGGACAGAATGGTATCGTCCGAATACCAGGCGGCGAACTGGGGATTCATATCATCCGGCTCACCGTACTTTTTGACAAGTCGTGAATAGATAGTAAAATAATCGATATACTCCCGGTCCATTTCCAGAATGATGATAAACAGCTTATCCTCCCGGAACTGAAGCCAGGCTCTGTCTATGAATCCTGTCCCCCGGCTGTCTATGATGTTTTCGTTGGGATTATTGAACATGGTCACTTCCGCTTCGCCCCGGTAGGCGAAATAACTGTCCTTCAGAAGGGCTTCCTTGGCCTCTTCCAGCCCCATCCCCAGGTAAAGGTCGCGATAGACACCTTCGACGGGGTCGAAACTCCCCTCCTCCGGCGCCCCTGTCTCCTGGGCTCCGAGAAATGAGATAAGCAATAAAAATACCGGGAGAAAATACCAGTTCTTCACGTTTATATTGTCGGCTCCTTTTTTTCGGGATAAAGCGATTATAACCACAGGGACAGCAGAAAAAACAGCAGTCCGGCCAGCAGGAGAATCCCCACGACGAAGAAAAGTGGCGGCATATCCAGAATCGGTTTGTGCCTTGAATCATTCCGACCGGGAGAAGGATCAGCCCTGTCCTCAAGGTATCCGCAGGCAGGACACCCTCCGGCGAACTCACTCTCCTCGCCGGAATAGCCGCATCGGGGACAGAGAACCGCTCCGAAGTAACGCCCGCAGGAGGGGCATTTCACCGCATTGCGGGCCACTTTTTTTCCGCAGTGATTGCAATAGAAACTTCTTGCCATCAGTTTTTCTCCACGGCCAGGATTGTCAGGTCGTCAAACTGCTCATCCTCCGCCAGATGGCGAAAATAGGCATACTCGGGAAAATCCGGCTTATCCTCGGGATGTTTGAAATAGTCCCGGTACTGGACAAAATGTTCCTTCAGGAAATTATCGATTTTCCTGTCCACCTGAATGACGCTGTCCTCTTTGGCCCGCTCATAGGGATGAAGGCGGAAAACTTTTTCCAGGGATACCAGAGCCATCACAGCCTCCTCCGCCGTTCCCTTGCAGGTGGAGAAGTCAAACTGATAGCGGGCCTCCCTGTCGGGATTATGATATTTGACCATCTCGTAGGTCCCCCTGTTCATGACCTGGGGAACGATTTCCTGAATCCGGGGGATGCCGAACTCCTCGAATCCCTCCCCTTCATGATGATTGATTTTGGAACCTTCGGGTACCTGGCTGTGACAGCTGTTGTCGCACTCTATCTGGTTGAAATCATCATCGCGGAAAAGGCGCTGGGCTTCCTCGATACCGTCGGTGAACATGAACATCACGTCTCCGCTCTTCAGCTGGAAATCCTGCTGCTGGTAACCGTTTTTCATCTCCACCAGGAAGGAGTCGATCTGTCCGGCCGCGGGGGCCTCGCTCAGCTCGATCTCCCTCATTTTCTTCTGGCTGCTGTCGTAGAGGTGGAAATATTTATCCCCCGCATGGCTCAGAACGCACTTTCCCGTCTTTTCGTTGACAACCATCATACTGAAGGCGGCAAAACGTCCCTGAAACCCTACTTCCAGAAGCAGGTCATTGATATTATACAGAAGGGGGGGAAGATTGATACCCTTCCGGGGCTCCATCTCCCGACAGTGGCTCACGAAAATCGTGGCGACTTCCACCATGATCAGTGAGGCCGAGACACCCTTTCCGGCGATATCGCACTTTATAACCGCGTAGTGCTCATCGTCCAGCTTCCGATAGTCGAAATAGTCTCCCGATACACCCTTGGCTCCCTCATAATAACCGAAGAACTTCAGATTGCCGTCGGTTTTGGAGCCGGTGGTCAGCTTTCTTTTCGAATCGCCGACGACCGTTTCCTCCAGGGGGATGAAAGCCTTCTGCATATCTTTACCTATGGTGAGCTCCTTGCTGGCCTCGGCCGCCTTGGCGAGCTGAAGGGTCATCTGGTTGATCGTTTCTCCCAGATTGGCCAGTTCGTCCCGGGATTTGAGCTGGATAAGCTGATGTTTGAGGAGCGATTTGTCATCGGTATCGCGGATGATCTGCACGTGATCAGCCAGCTGACGGATAGGCCGTATCATCGTGGAAGCCAGCAGAATGGCGCCGAAAATGGAAGCGGCGATGGCGACAACGAAGATCAGGGCGGTAATCTTGATGATGTTCTGCCGGGACTGCTTGATCTGGGAAATAAGCGGTTCCACCGAAACCCTCAGCCGGATGGCGCCGCGGTAATAGGTATCGGAACCGGCTTCCTGGTATACAACGGGCTTGAAGAAGGTGAAAACCTGTTCGTCCTCGCCCAGAAGCAGCAGCTCCTCCGGATTGAATTCCGGTTCGCTTAAAACGCCCACCCTGTCGGTAATCTCGGCCAGGGACTGGTTGATCTGGTCGGCCAGAAGGCGGATCGTCACGCTGATCTGGTCTATCTGCTCCTGGGAGCCTCCCCTCAGCAGGAGGGATGTGGCTTCGCTGTTCAGCTGGTCATAGTCCCGTACCATATCATTCAGGCTTTCCGCGGCCATGGAATTGATCTGCGTCTCCACTTCGGCCAGACGGGGCTCGATGCTGTCCCAATAGGGCGTATTTCCCACGGAAAAGGAGGAAAGAAGCTCTTTTTCCAGGAGCAGGGCCGCCAGTTCCGAAGAACGGTCCCGCATTTCCTCGTTAAAGACGTAGCGCCCGTCCTGTTCCAGATAGAACTGTTCAAGAAGGGTGTTCTCATCCTCGGAAAGGGCCGATGAAATCCGGCTGTAGTCCCTGGATGAGTAGGATTCGGGCAGAACCTGATATTGATTTATGTCGGGACGGTTGGAAGCCCAGATATAGTTGAAATGATCGGGATCGTTGAAGCCTTTTCCCGTTATTGTCGTGCTCAGAGCCTCTTCCATGGCGGAGATCTGCCTGGGCAGAAGGCTCATTTCGATACGGTTTCCCAGGGGCAGATTGCTTTCCGCTCCGGAAGACAGGGTATCCACCATCATCAGGCTTCGTTTTTCCAGCTCCTCTCCCAGGGATATCTGCTGGGTGGTGATCATATAGTTTCCCAGGACCAGGGCCACCAGGAGGACGATGGATACGACCAGGGCCAGGAAGGCCAGGGTGAATTTCGCTCTGAGTCCGACTCCCTGTTTTTTCATAGCTTTTATCCTTTCTTCCGCCGCTTCCGATGCCATCAGGCTTCCTTCGATAAGGGCGTTAGCGTTTATTTCCAGTTCTCTGTTCTCCTGCCAGAGGCGTATCGTCCGTACAATCAGCAGAACGATAATCCCCGCGAGGAAGAGAAGGACCAGGTAGAAGGCTACCCGGTTCAGGGCAAGGCGCAGGGCCCGGTCCTGGATCAGGGTCCAGTCCATGGTGAAGGACCGGGTGAAATCACCGAATTTCACCGTACCCGTGGAGTCCAGTTTAATCCGGTTCTGGGCAAAGACGATGCCCCTGAGCGGATGCTCCACTCCTATATAGTAAACCCCTTCCCTCATGTCGTCTATAACGGGGCCTGCAATCCTTCTGTCCGTGACAACCTGGTAATCCTCGTTCAGGTAATACTCATAATCCCAGGGAGCCTGGCCGTTTCTGTCCACCAGGACCCGCACGACCCGTCCGTTTTCGGCAAATCCCCGTCCCCTGATGTCCAGGACGATACTCTCCTCGCGGTTTTTCGACGACCCCACCCAGCTTATGTAGGTAACCGGGACGTATTTATCCATCCGGAACCGGAGGGTTTCAATTTTTCCCATGTTCCCCGTTCCGTCAAGGGAACCCACAGCCAGGAGCCAGTACCCGTTATCCCGGTTATTCAGCTTGATGGCCCTGTCGGTGGTCATGACTCGCCGGGGAGGATCGTAGAGACTCGTATCGAAATCGTCAATTTCAAAGGGATCGTTGCCCAGATAAACCAGATTATAGGAGTAGCCCGCCAGGTCTTCATCCCCGGGCAGTTTCCAGGCCAGTACGGGTGAATTGCTTCTCAGGGCACCGAAAGCATCGGTCTCGGGGCGGATGAAAACGACCGGAGCCGGAGGTGTGGTATCCCTGAAATAGGGGACATGCAGGGGCTCCGACCAGTTGCCCGCGTTATCACGGACGCTGATGTGAATATACCACTCCCCGTCCTCTTCGGCGGTGAAGGTTGTCGCCCTCGGCCTCAGGATGAGCCTTTCCCCGTTTTCCGAAGGATCGGTATCGGGATTTCTGTCCCAGGCGATGCGGTACCCCTCAATACCAGAGGAGTCCACGGGGATGGACCAGCTGAAGGTAACCAGGGACTTGGCATTACGCTCCCCCAGGGTAAAAGAAATTGGTTCTATGCGGGGCTGATTGACCGATTTGTCGGGAGCCAGCATGACGAGCCTGTTTCTGTCGGAAAACTGGTTCTCCCAGAACAGATACAGGTCTCCCTTAAATATGATGGGGATTCCGTAGGATGAGTTGCCCCGGGAGCGGCTCATCCGGTCCCCGCCCAGATAGGATGTCTTCAAGTTGGTCATGACGACCTGGTTTCCGTCCCGGTTGTCGAACCAGAGAACGAAATCTTCACCCCGAAGATGAAAGTAGCAGGGATTGGCGTTATACCGGTATCCCGTGGTCACCGCTGTGAATTCCCCTTTGACCGCCCCGCTCCCGTCCAGCCGGGCCATATACACCTGGGGGGAGAGCTGGGAGTAGTGTCTTTCCCAGGTGAGGATAAGTTCCTCTCCGTTGGATGTCAGGCAGGGGCGCTGATTGTCCCAGTAGATAGATTCCTGGAGAAGACCGTCAAAGTTCTCCCCCCTGTCGGTAATGAGAACCGGGTCGGACCACTGGAGACTTCCCTGGTCCCGGCTCTGCAGATAAATCTGCCAGGTGATACGGGTTCCGGTGTACAGAGACTGGAAGACCACATACTCCCGTCCCCCGAAGCTATGGAAGGAGGGCAGGAAGTTCCAGGTCAGATCGGGGTCCGTCACCAGTTCACGCGGCTCCGACCAGGACCTTCCATCCCATTCGCTATAGAGGATTCTCAACGAGGACGTTATCGACGTTCCTTCCTCGGGGCTGCTCTCGGTGCTGAAAAGTATCAGATTTCCCTCTTCCTTCTCAAAGAGGCGGGGTGCAAGATTGGTGGTATTGGAGAGGATCTCCCCTGTCCTTACAAACTCCGCCGATCCCTTTGTGCGGGAATAGACGGCAATTGTCTGCTCATTCTCATGAAAGGCCAGGTGAAAATCCCCCGTGGAAGTTCCCACCAGGGAGAATAGGGAAACCTGGTCTTCCCAGTAATAGTCGATGGGCTCGTAAATCCTTTCAGCAGGGGTCCATTCGACACCGTCTGCTGAGGAGGTGGTATAGAAGGAAACCGTGCCGGCCGCGTCGTCAAACTCCTGCCAGACAGCCAGAATCTCGTCATCGGTGGTGACGACCTGGGGAAACCGGGCTCTGTTTCCGGTCAGAATCTGTTCATTCTCCCAGAAAAAGTCAACCTGGGCGCACAAAAGGAACGGGATAAGTAAAAAAAGTAGGCCTAGAAGTGTTCTTTTAAAGTCCAAGGTTGGTTTCGGTTCTCCTTTTCAGTTCCTGCAGAGGGGGATAAGACTGGTTGGCTTTGACTTTCCAGAGCTCCTGGATTATCTGATAGGCCCCGAGATAGTCTCCGGCCACGAATTTCTCTTCGGCAGACTGATACTGGCTGAGTGAGGCGGAAGAGAGAACGACCGTCGTCCCTCCCCCTTCGTAGAGGCGCATCTGGTCGATCAGTTCACTGGCCGCCGCGTTATTGGGGTTGAGGGAGATAGCCTCGCTGAGCTGTTCGATGGCACCGGCGAAGAGGTTCAGATTGCCGCTGTCGTAAACGGCCCGGGCGCTCTGGTAAAGTTCGTTGCTCCGCCTGAGAACCGCCGGATCGGGAGGGGGTATTTTGATTCCCAGGTCATACTCCAGGGAAAGGATATTCCTCTGGATATTCGAATAATCCGGAATGATCTCGGCCAGGTCCTTCAGCTCGATATAGGCCTGCTCTTTCTGAAACTCCATCTTGGACAGGGCGTTGCGGTACTTCTCGGCGAAGGTAACGGCAAAGTTATCCTCGTCCTTGGCCTGGAGAATACGCAGGTTAAGAACACTGGCATTCTGGTTGAGAGGCATAAGTATAAGGACCTGCTGCAGAAAGTCCTCCGCTCTGGTAAAGCTCTGCAGACTTTCGACTTTCCTGTTTCTATCCAGAAGTTTCTGCCCCTCCTGATAGTTTTTCCAGGCCAGGTTGAGAAGCTGGGATATCTCATTATAGAGGGGGCTGCTCTCTTCCAGATAACGGCCCGATTCAACGGAGAGGGCGGTTCTGACAAGGCTCATCCAGTACACAAGCTCGCTGTTCTCCTCCGTATTGGTGGTGAACCATTTATTTTCCGCCTGGATAAGCCGCGCTTCGCTCTGGGCATAGAGTCCCTGGAAGTAAAGGTTCTTACCCTGATTGATCAGATCACGCACCTCACGGATAACCTGGCGGTTCTCCTCATCGACAATGCGCGCCTGCAAGGCGGCGATACGGGCGTCCAGATCGTTCCGGGAAAAGCTGTCCTCGTCGTAGGAAAGGGCCGAAACGTAAAGTTCCTGGGCCTGGCTCAGCTCATCCCTGGCCAGCTGGAAGTTGCTGTTGTTCAGCTGCCTTTCGGCCTGGGAGAACCGGAATTCCCCCGCATTGAAGTCCCTCTGGGCCAGATAGATGAAATTCTCTCCGTCCTCCCTGAGCAGGGCGATCTCCTGACCGAAGCTCACCGCCCTTTCCAGGATAGCCTCGGCCCTCTCGAGGTAGGGATTCAATACCGCTCCGTCCTCAATCAGGGGCTGTTCCTCCCGGTAAGAATCGCGATACCCCGATGCCTGCAGGACGAGGGTTTCCATCTGGTTTTCCAGAAGAGCCAGATCGGAAAGGGCCCTCTGGGGATAGCGGAACAGGAGATCTTCCTGTTCTGAAACCCCGCCGATATAGTCGGAGTCCAGGGCCAGGCGCGACTCATAGTCGGCGAGGAGAGCTTCGGGAGAGCGGATATCCCAGTCGGCCATGGCCAGAACAATATCCCCTTCCATCCCCTTTCCCCGGCGGATGAGCTTCTCCGTTTCGTCATAGATCCGGTCGAGGGGAGACGTATTTCTGTCCTTCAGAAGGGGATCGAGGCTTCTGACGGTTCGCTCCCCGTCAAGAATTTCCGTAAGGGGAATGAGGCTGCTCCAGCTGTCCCGGGCACTGTTTCTCAAGCTGTCGTAGGTGGTGCGGACCCCCTGGTCAAAGGAAGCCTGATACCGGTCCAGAGTCTGCTGCATGGTGATCAGGCTGTCATAACGGTCGAACTGATCAGTCACATCCCGGGCGTTTTTCCAGCCGTCATAATACTTGTCCGCCACCCGGGAGCCCAGTCGGTCCAGGCTGCCGTTTTCGTTGAGGTAGACCCGGTCGACCGCAGGGCCATAGAAGCTGAGAAGCAGATCGGTCTCCTCCCGGGCCCGCTGAAAAGATCGTCGGCTGGCGACCCAGTCGCCGTCGTCATACTGACGGTGGGCCAGGGTCAGATCACGGTTCTGGCTATCTCCCAGAATCCGCAGGGCCTTGTCAAGGGAATCCTCGAGGTAGTAATCCAGGGCGACGGCAATTCCCTCCCACTCGGTCTGGTTGAGACGTCCGGCCAGCAGCCTGTTCATAAAGGAGAGATGGAAATCCTCCACCCCCTTGTTTCCTTCGGCTACGAGAGCATTCTGCCTGCCGTAAACTTCAGAAATCCGGTAGATACTGTTGCGTAGTCCGCTCAATTCGGTCAGACCGGCCAGCAGGCTGTTATATGTTCCCTCATCGCCCGATTCCAGGGCCAGGCTTTCAAGATCGTCCAGCGCGAAACGGCTCCAGTCGGTTTCCACCCTGTCCAGCTGGGCGACCAGCTGATCATAGGCTCTATAGACGGGATCCTTGACAAGACTGCCGTATTCGCTCTCATCGAAAGTCTGCCTGAAAAGGACAAATCCCGTTTCATAAAGCTTAATGGCCTGAAAATACTCGCCCGCGGCCAGATGAATCAGGGCCTGGTCCATGATATCGTTGAAAATCTTGCGGTAATAGACAAGTTCCGCACTGATTCTGGCATCCCGTATCGCCAGGCGGGTCGCCTCATTGGGATTGCTGTCCAGGGAATCAAGTTCCTGAATCAGGTTCAGGGCCTGCTCATAATCCTCCTCTTCGAAAAGGACCTTGATCAGCTCGTCGTAAAGGACGTTATAGCTGTCCCTGATCGTTCGGATATAGCGGATTTTCTGCTGGGCGATTTCAAAAAATTCCGGATCCTGCTTGGAGAGGGAGATAAGCACGTCGATGGCCTCGGAATAGTTTCTCTCTTCTATAAGCCGGTCCGCGTCATCCATGGTATAGAGAGGGGTTTCCTCCTGCCCTCCCGCCGTCAGGGGAAGGGAAAAAAAGGAGAAAATCAGGATTGTCAGGGCTATCGCCCCAGGTCTGAACCGGTTCATATCTCTCTTTCTATTATATCGGCAGAAAGCGTTTCCTTCTGGATATTTCAATTAAAAAGTGTTATCATGTATATGATGGTACGAAAAAGGCTTATCCTACCCTTTTTTTTTCTCTGCCTCTTTTCAGCGTACGCTGATTTTGAAGATACCTATAGCGAATTAATCGCCCTGGCCGGGCTTGACCCCAACAGCGGGCAAAACTCTTTTCTGACACTCCTCATCCCGTCGGGAGGAAAGTATCAGGCCATGGGAACGGCTTATACGGGAGTCGTACGGGATTCGGGATACCTTGATTCCAATCCTGCCACCAGCGCCCACCTGAACAATACGGAACTGTCCTTTTTTCACAACGACTGGATAGACGATTCCAACCTGGAGAGTGTAGCCTATACGCAGCGACGAGGCAACCTGGGCTGGGGAATGGGGGGGAAATTTCTCTGGCTTCCCTTCGACGCGACCAATACCTGGGGGGAAACGACCGCCTCCGGGGCTTATTCAGAAACGATTCTGACCTTCAACCTGTCCTATAACTTTCTGGACGACTACTACTATTCCGGCTTCTCCTTCGGCGTGAACGGCAAAGCCGCCTACCGCGGGATTTCCGAGGAGCTGGCCAAAGACCAGTCGGCTCTGGCTCTTATGGGAGACGTGGGAATGCTAACCCGTTTCAACCTTCTGAAATTCTACCCTTCCCGGGAGAAGAATTTCGGCCTGGGCGTAACGGTGAAAAATCTGGGAACCGAGTTTATCACCAATCCCGATCCCCTTCCCTCCCAGCTGACGGGGGGCCTGTCCTACTCTCCCATCAAGCCTCTCCTGCTTGCGATGGATATGACCTACCCCTTCAATTTGAACGGGGAGGATGCCGAAGCGGTCAGCTACGCCATGGGAATGGATCTGACCATGACCGATTTTCTCTCACTTCAGGGCGGCTTTCTCCTGAAACTGGGAAAACCGAGAATCACGGTTGGAACCGATCTGGAAATGGAAAAATTCTCCATAGGAGTCAATTATACCCTGGATCTGGCCACCCAGTTCAAACCGGTGGACCGCATTGTTCTCTCCTTCTCCCTCAACCTGGGAGATTTCGGAAGAATGACCCTCAGGGATAAAGTTCAGGAGCTCTATCTGACCGGACTGGGCGCCTATTCCCTGGGGAACTACAGTCAGGCGATACTCTACTGGGAGGAGTGTCTTGAGCTGGATAAGGATTTCACACCGGCCAGAGAGATGATAGCCACAACGGAAAAATCCATAGAACTGGAAGAAAAAATGAGGGAACAGCAGACAGTGGAGTAGATTATACTCCCAGAGATTCCCTGCATTTGTGATAGAAAACTGCCAGAGGCACATCAAGGTTCTGTAAAGAAGGGATGCTTTTCTTAGCGCCCGACCCTTTCGTCCTGTTTATAAGACGCCGGAATCGGGCCAGATTATTCCGCCCCAGTCTGCTTTCTATTCCTTTAAGGATAACAGTCCTCATCCCCTTAGGGTCTTCCGCGCTCAGTTTTAAAGGCTCCTTATCCCAGTTTTCCAGGATGTTCTCCAGGGGCCTCTCTTCAAGAGTCTCCAGGTATACTTCTATCTCTTTTAAAAGGCGGGACTCGGTAAATTCGATTCCGTCGATGCTTCCCTTTACATTAATTTTCATCTGCACCATTCTATTTCCCCTTTCGGCTCTCCGTCGGTACCAGAGGGAAAACAGTATGGAACCCGCCAGGGAAATGGCCGTTTCATCGACAAGGGGAACCGGATCATGGACTAGATAGGTGAGAAAATAAAAAAGACCCAGAAAAATCAGAACGGATAGGCCGAATCTCAGATAGAAGGTTTTTTCTCCGAGAATCACCCGGCTCCCCTCTTCTCCGAGGATATAAAGTTCACCCTTGATCTGATTGATTCTCTCCATATCGGGATAGGTACCGAATTGTCCGGATACTTCGCCGTTTTCAAGGGCCGCAACGAACTCCCTGGGAGTAAGGCGGGTGAATATATCCATATTTTTCTTTTCCCTATGAAGAATAAGCACGGGGTTACTCACCGTTACGCTCCTCAAGCATGGCTACCAATTCATCGTAACCGTATAATTTGGCATATTTAAGCGCCGTCATTCCCAGGCTGTCCCGGTGATTTATCTCGGCACCGGCTTCCACAAGAACTTTGGCCGTTGCATAATGTCTGTTGCCTATAGCCAGAATCAGGGCGGTCTGTCCCTCTTTGGATTCATGGTCCATGTCGGCCCCCAAATCCACCAGCTGCTTAACAAGCAGATCCTTTCCCAGCGAGGCGGCTTCCATGATGGGCGTCGTGCCCCTGTCACGGGAAATAATGTTTATATCGCAATTACGCTGGAGCAGATGGGAAGCCAGGATCGTTTCATCCTTGCGGATAATATCGCAGATCAGGGGAACTCCCTTCTCGTCTATATGATTGGGGCTGCCGCCTCTCTCCACATAAAGTTCAAGCAGCATGAGGTCCTTCTCCTCATCCCCGAGGAGAAGAGGCTTATTCAGGCTGTTAAATCCTATAATCTCCAGAAAACGGTTGGCCGCCAACATATCATCCTGCCTGTGCCACACGCTTTCGGATTGGCTTATGTGCCTGTTGAGAGCAGAAAAGCTGTGAAGGACGGGAAAATTTTTCAGCCAGAGGGGCAGCGGTCCGGTCAGGGATGTCAGATAAAAAATAAGATTTATCCTGCGCAGGACTTCCTTGCTTCTCTCCTGGGAAAAACCGAGTACATAGGGGACCCAGAGGGAGTCCAGATTTTTCTGTTCGCATAATAAGAGGAAATCATAGGACTTCTTAAGAACATTAAGCAGGGAGGTTTCGCCGTCCAGACTCCACTTGGGATCTATCACATAATATTCTGAGGCAATAAATCTACCGTCGAAAAAAGCTTTAAGACGTGGAATGGACGATTTTTCAGACGGAGAAAGCAGAACAGTAATCTTCATATACTCTCCAATTATCGGCATCGGACTATGAAAAATCAATATCTTCATGATAAAATCGCCCATGGCGGAAGAAGATAAGCTTAAGGAATATATGGAACGGCTGGAGAGTTTACCCGGCGGTTTGCCTAGCGGGGAAACTCTGAGAAAACTCCAGAATCAATGTCATCTGGAACCGAGTGATCTGAAAAAACTCGATATGCTTGTGGAGCGGCATAATGAACGGGCCGAAATCTATCTGCACCGCGATAACGTTATCGGAGCCATAGAGGAGCTTGAGAGGGCCTGTCAGCTGACACCCCGGGACCCCTTCATCCACCTCAATCTGGCAAGGCTTTATAAAAACAGATACGAAAATTACGGTTTTTTGAGAAACGACCGGGAAAAGGCGAAGAGCGAGGCGGAAAAGAGCTTAACCCTCGACAGCTCCCTCAAGGAACCGACGGATATCATCCGAGAAGTGGATCTGATTCACAGGCAGCTGAACAGGACGGGAAAAGGAAAGAAGCCCGTCACCCTGATTATCCTCTCTGTTTCCCTCTTGCTTATTATCCTTCTTTTTACCCAGAGGTCAGCCCTTATCGGCTGGATTCAGGAAAGGCGTAATCCGACAGCTGATTTCGTCCGTGTCGCCCCTGCGCCCGCATACGACCCGACGTTACCCCATGATGTGCCGTTAAACAGTTTCGGTTTCGAGGGGAGCAATCTCGACGTGAATCTTCAAAGCTCCCGGGTAATGCCACTGAACGATCATTGGGGTTATGAACTGAAAGGCGGACTCAGCTCCCCTTCCCTCGCCATAGACAGGGCCGAGCTGGAGCTTCGCTTTCTTGATAAGAACAGTTCTCTCATCTTCAGCGAAAACATCATCCTCGACGACGAGGCCCTGATCCTTCCCGGTGAGACGCTCCCCGTGAATCTCTTTTTCTATATCCCCTTTGCTCCCTCTGAGGTCGCCTCCCTTTCGGTGACGCCGGTCAGCCTTTCCCTCCTGCCTGAGCCCCCTCTCAGGGAACAGGATCTCACCCTGCGCTGGGAAACGGCAAAACCGGAAGGGGTTAAACTGGGCTTAGAGGAAAGGGAGAGGGAAAATCAGGAAGGTTATGACAGAAATGTCCACTACTACACGTTCGACCTGCAGCAGAGCGGATCACGGGAGATCCGTCTTCTGGAGCTGACATTCAGGTGGAGGGACATCAGGGAGAATATTATTCAGGAACAGAAAGTTCTTCCCGTAAGTCCCGACGGCCCCTTTTTCTCGCCAGGAGAATCCAGAGCTCTTTCCTTTCATCGGGATTCTCCCTTTTCAGTGAACTGGGATGAGCTTTATTACGACGTGGCCGTGACAGAGATTGAACTCGTACCCTAACAGTCACCCATACGGGAAAGCCGGTCTATCACTTCTTCGATGATATCGTCGGGAGTACTGGCTCCGGCACTGACGCCGATCGTATCGTACCGTTCCAATTCTTCGGGAATCTCATCGGCCGTTTCCACATGATAGGCGGGTATGCCCTCTTCCAGGGCGGTCTGGTAAAGACGGGTCGTATTGGCGCTTCTCTTGCCGCCCACAATGACCATGGCATCGACCCTGCCTGAGAGCTCCCTTACGGCTTCCTGACGTTTCTGGGTGGCGGGACAGATCATATTTTTGATAACCGTACGGGGATTTTTTTCCAGAAGAATCGCTTTTATCCTGTCGAACTCCCCCTGTTTAACGGTGGTCTGGCAGATAAAGAGAGTTTTTTCCGGCAGGGTTAGCTCTTCGGCTTCTTCGGGAGTAGAGACCACCTCATGAAAGGGAGCCCTTCCTGCCAGACCCTTAACCTCGCCGTGATCCTTATCACCGAGAATGACGATGAAATATCCCTTTTCCCCGTACTCCTCGATAATCCGGTGGCTCCGCTTTACCTTGGGACAGGTACCGTCTATAAGGGTCGCCCCTTTTCTCCTCAGAACCTTCTCGATCTCCGGTTCCACACCGTGAGCTCTTATAACCAGAGTGCAGTCTCCGGGTATTTCATCGGGACTTTCAGCCGTGATGGCTCCGGCATCCTGCAGTTTATCCAGGACCTGCCGATTGTGGATTATCGGTCCCAGGGTATAAAGGATTTCATTCCGGGAAAGCTCTTCTTCCACGAGACTGACGGCTCTCCTGACTCCCATACAGAATCCGGCGGGATCGGCCTTTATAATCTTCTTCATCTTCTTTTATCCTGTACGCCCGGATGATATTTTCCGGCTCATCCTATAAGAAAAAAGCTGCCCGACCGGACAGCTTCTTTCATATTTACTTTTTCTTTTTCTTCTTTTCTTTGGCTTTCTTCTTTTTTGCCGTAGCCTCGGCAATTTCCTCTGCGGACTGTTTTACCGCTTCGGGCTGATTTTTTTTCTTCTCCTTGTCCGCGGCTGCTTCTGCAGCGTGAGGACCGGCATGCATCTTTTTGGAGACCTTCTTTACGCTGCTGTTATGCCAGGCTATGACAATGGTGGAAGCGATAAAGATAGATGAATAGGTACCAACAACGATACCTACGATCAGATTAAGAGCAAAGAGTCTGACCGTTCCGGTTGAGAAGAAGAAGATGGCCAATACGGCAATCAAAGTCGTGATAGACGTAATCAATGTACGGCTGAGGGACTGATTGATAGAAGTATTGACGACTTCCATAAAGCTGGACTCTTTGATCATCCGGGTGTTTTCCCTGATTCTGTCGAAGATAACGATCGTGTCATTCAGGGAGTAACCGATAATGGTCAGAACCGCCGCCACGGTAGCCGTGGAAACTTCCAGCTGGAAAAGGCCGATGAATCCGACCAGAAACAGAACGTCATGCAGAACGGCGGTAATAGCCGATACGGCATAATTCAGCTGGAATCTGATCCAGATATAAGCCAGGATAAGCAGAAGGGCCACAATGGAGAGCCAGGCTGTGTTGCGTGCCAGGTTACCGGCAAATCTTGCGCCTACGAAGGAAGAGCTGTTGACCGTAACAGTTCCGCTGCCGAAGCTGTTTTCCAGAGCGGAAACAAGCTTTTTCTCGCCGTTCTGCTGGAATTCGGTCTCATCCCCTTCAACACCCAGTCTGATCATATACTCGCCCATCGTGTCGGTACCGACTTTCTGAACCTGGGGGGAGAGCTCAAAACCGGACAGGGCGTCCCTTACAGAACCTTCAGTAACGTCGGATCCGTCAATGGAAACCTGAACATTAAGACCGGCCTGGAAATCGATGCCCAGATTGAACCAGCCCATGACGGCTGTACCGGCCCAGAAACCGACGATAAGTACAATGGACATGACAAGCATGGGTGTACGGAGCTTCATAAAATTAATTTGCGTTTTCATTATTTGAGCCCCCAACCAATCTTGATCTTATCTTGTTTGAAATTCTCCGTTCCCACATCAAAAAGGAAATGGGAGACGAAAAGAGCCGTAAAGAGCGAACTGACAATACCTACTGCCAGGGTTACGGCAAATCCTCTTATGGAACCGGAACCGAGCATGGAGAGGAACAGAGCCGCGATAAGGGTGGTAATGTTCGCATCCATAATCGTCCAGAAAGCTTTCCTGAAACCGCCTTCGATGGAAGCGGCACGGGATTTGCCCAGACGAAGCTCTTCCTTGATTCTCTCAAAGATGATTACGTTGGCGTCAACCGCCATACCTACGTTGAGAATAAGACCGGCAATACTGGTCATGGTCAACGTGAAACGGAAGGCCGACAGTATGGCGGTGATAAAAAACAGGTTCAGAAGCAGAGCGATATCGGCGATAAATCCGGCCCGTCTGTACCAGACAAGCATAAAGATGAATACCGCGGCGAAACCGATGGAAATAGCCATGAGTCCGGCATTTCTGGTTTCCTCACCCAGGGTGGCTCCCACGATGCTCTGGGATTTGACTTCCAGGTCAACGGGCATGGCCGCCGTTCTGAGAATCAGTGCCAGGTCGTTGGCTTCCTGCGCATTGAATCCGGTAACACGGACGGAATCGCGAATACCCTCGGAAATTGTGGCGATACTCTTGATTTTATCATCCATTACGACGGCAAGCGGCTTACCTGTGTTGGAGGAAGTCAGCTTATAGAAAAGCTCACCGCCCTCTTTATCCAGATAGAAGACAACGTTGGGCTGACCGGTAATCTGGTCGGAGGTGACGGAAGCACTCTCAATGTGCTGACCGTCGAGGCCGACTTCACCGGTCATAACGGCATATCTCTGGAAAACGTCCTGGCCGTAGGAATCCTTCTTATAGTATCCTCTGACCACGAGCCCCTTGTCGATGATGCTGTCATCGGCAGGTCTGCCGTTAATGATCTGGCCGCCGGCGGCGGTATATTCGAGTATCGCATCGGTCGCATCATTATCGATGATATGAAAAGCCAGACGGCCTTTACCCATGAGGAAGGAGTTGACCTGCTCGGGATCTACTTCACCGGGAACTTCAATAAGGATCTGGTTATCGCTGGCGACCTTACGGATACTGGGTTCGGTTACACCGAAAGTATCGATACGGTTGTTCAGGATTTCCATGGCCCTGTTGAGGGCGTCGTTCAGTTCGTCATCGGTAGGATTGTGTCCGAGTCTGTCCTCGAGGCTCTCTCTGTCCGCTTCGATTACGACGCTGAGACCGCCGAAAAGGTCCAGACCCAGCTTAATAGCCTTGGCTTTTACGTCCTTGAGCTCCTGGATTTCCAGGCGATAGCTGTCTTCCAAGGCCGTATAAACGTCCTGACCGGATCTGAAAGCGGAAAGCACGGCTTTTACCGTCCATTCCCTGGGAAGTTTCTCTCCCACCAGCTTATAATTGGCTTTAGCTTCGTCAATAAGGAAGTCAAGTTCCTCCGGCACAGCGCCGGAAAGCCCTTCCTCCGAAGCGGTAAGGGCTACCAATTGATCCAAACCTTCGCCGGCTTTATGCTCAGCATATTCCCTGATACTGTCCGTGGTGCCGTTGGCTAAAGTCTGCATCTCCGCAGTGGTGAAAAAATACCACCGAATTGTGGGGAGCAGAAAAAGAACTGCCAAAACCATACACAGAAGGATCAGGGAAAGTCTACTTACCCTGTTCATGTTGTCTCTCCGATTATTATTTCTTTTTCTTGTCGTTTCCGCCGTTCTCTTCTACAGCGGTTTTCTCGTCGCCTTTCGGGTCCTCTTTGCTGTTGTCAACGCTGGAAACGGCGGATTTGGTAATCTCAAGCTTAACGTTGTCATCCACCTTAACCATAACGGTGGACTCCTTGACGTTGGTTACCATACCTTTGATACCGCCGATAGTGGTGATTTTATCACCCTTCTTAACCGCGTCTATCATCGCCTGGCGTTCCTTCTCTTTTTTGCGCTGGGGCCGAATGAGAAGGAAGTAAAAAATTGCGAAAATGGCAACAAGCATGACAATGCTCATGGCCGAGCTGCCCGTTGCCGCCGTAGCCTGCAGTAAGGGCAATGAAAATAACTGATACATACCTACTTCCTCTTTAATATGGGAATTGAGAAAAAATATCATGAATAGAGGCCAGAGTCAAGTTTTATAAACTAGACGTATCTGACCGAAGAGACCTCACCCCAGGATGGAATGATTCCCAATACCTTCACCAGGCTATCCGCGTCGGCAACTCCGGCACCGCTGATCTCGTTGAACTTCCGGAGGACATACTCCCGACCTTCCCGGTCATCATCGAAGAGTGCCGCAGCCAGAGCGCTTTTGTAAAGTCCCAGATCGGCCAGCTGAACGGGCGTTTTTTTCCCGTACCTGACCATAGCCTGCTTGTCTACGATTGCGTCGCCGCCATTATAACCAATGGTAAAACAATATTGTTCTCTTTTCATAACACCGAAAGATATACTAACAGGAAAAAATCGCTATGGGAAGCCTCTATAGAAAGTTCTGTGCCATCTTCCGGATCTTTTCCTTCCATATATCCCTCAATTCGGGGGGAGAAACCACTTCTCCCTCCTCGCGAAAGGAAAAAACACGGTTAAGAACCTCTTCGAAGGAGGACACGGGAAAGGTGAACTCCCGTATCCCCTTCTCACGGTTCCAAACCTCCTTCTGAGTAGGATGCCAGACCACGCCCTCTGTCAGCAGAGCCGCTCTGCCGGTAAAACGGAGCGTCACCGTTCTTCCCGGAGCTTCATTATTCAGCTCTGTCATGATGCCGAATCCGCTGTTCATCCTCTCGATCAGAGTCTCCCTGTCCAGGGGAAATTCAAAGGTTTCATCAAGAAGTGCCAGTTCCTCTATCCGGCTCAGAAGGAAAAGGCGTATGGCCTTTCTCGTATGGCACCAGGCCGCCAGATACCACTGGCCGTTCCAGTTCTTCAGATGAAGGGGGTCCACCCTTCTCCCCGAACTATCTCCGCCGAGGGACCGGTAAACCATATCCATCCTTCTCCCCGAGCCGACCGCTCTTAGTATAAGGGAAAAGAAACGATCCGGCGGTTCGGGATAATCAAACAGGCCGTAGCTGATATGCTCCGATAGCTCCCGGTATTCCGGCGGGAGGATTCCGGCGAGATGCTCCTCAATGGAACGGGAGACAAGGGGCATGAGCTTCCTGTTCCGGCAGAACCCCATGGCCAGGGAATAGAACAGCAGCTCCTGTTCCCCCCTTGCCCGGACTTTTTCCAGATCCTCACCGGAGAGGCTGTAGTACCCGCCCGATCCGGACCAGATAAGCCGATAGCCCAAACGGTCGCGAATATATTCGAGATCCCTCTTGACCGTCCGGGAGGATATTTCAAAGCGCCGGGCGGTTTCTCCGGTCGTTATGCGGTTCTCTTCACGCAGCTTGTTTAATATGTAAAAGATTCTCTCCGTCTGACTCACAACACCCCCCACTTCTCCTATTTAATAGTGACATTAACGTCCATTTACGGCCATTTAAGGACAACTTTCTCTTTTTTTTACTATTTTTTTTGAAAATCCGCTTGATTCTTTTTTTCCGATGAGGTATATATATGGACGAGGCAGATAACATAACAGTTTTCAACCTCTGATTTTTTTCATAAAATAAACTTCCTAACTTAAGGGGCCCTTTCGTTGACTGGGCCCCTTTTTTTTAGTCTGTCCCCTAAGGGCCGATGTGTCCGTTCCTCTCTGCAAAGATCTCAGACATCATTTTAAACCCACTCCCGGAAAGGCTTCAATAATATATTAATTCTACAGCTCAGGCGGTTCTTTTTTTCCTTCCCCCCTCTGAAAAACCACCGGAAACCCCTTCTCTTCCGCTTTACATGCATTTTTTACCCTTCGGTATAAAACAAAAAAAGCCGTAACGACGATTGACGACGCCGGAAAAAAGTGCGAAAATACTTTTATCTTACACATCCCGGAGTTGATATGGCTGTAAGCGATACAGTTGTTCTTGAAACACGTAATATTTCCAAAAGGTTCCCCCGGGTATTAGCAAACAATAACATTAACATCACTCTTCACGAAGGCGAGATCATTTCCCTTCTCGGGGAAAATGGCGCGGGCAAGTCCACATTAATGAATGTTCTTTACGGTTTGTATAAGCCCACCACGGGAACGATCCTTCTCCACGGCAAGGAAGTGGAGTTTTCCTCCCCCAGGGATGCCATAGACAAGGGTCTTGGTATGGTACATCAGCATTTTATGCTGGTTGATCCTTTAACCGTCACGGAGAATATCATTCTGGGCATGGAGCCCGGCAGGGGCGGATTGATCGATTACGGCCAGGCCCGCAAGGAAGTCAAGGAACTGTCCGATAAATACAGGCTGGAGATTGACCCCGACAGCCTGGTGGAAAATCTTCCCGTCGGTCTGCAGCAGAGAGTGGAGATACTCAAGGCCCTTTACAGAAAGGCGCGGATTCTCATTCTGGATGAGCCGACCGCCGTACTGACTCCCGGTGAAGTGGAGGACCTTTTCAAGGTCATAAGAAGGCTGCGCGAATCGGGCGTATCGGTCATCATCATCACCCATAAGCTCGAAGAGGTCCGCGCGATAAGCGACCGGGTCTATATTCTCCGCCGGGGAGAAATCGCCGGGGAGAGACATACGAAGGACTGTTCAAAAACCGACCTGGCCAACCTCATGGTTGGGCGGGATGTGGTCCTTACCGTAAAGAAAGAGAAACATAAAGCCGGCGATGCGGCTACATTTGAGATAAAAAATCTAAATGTCATAAACGAAAGAAACGTCAAAGTTGTAGACGGTCTTTCTCTGAATGTCAAACCCGGAGAGATTGTAGGTATCGCCGGTGTAGACGGCAACGGACAGACGGAACTGGCCCAGACCATTATGGGACAAATGATTCAGGAATCGGGGGAGATTCTTTATAAAGGTAAGCCGATTCAGAATCTGGATACCCGTAAGCGACGGGATCTGGGCATATCCTATGTTCCTACGGACAGACAGAAGGAAGGTCTGGTTCTGCCCTTTTCCATTGCGGAGAATATCATACTGGGCAGCCAGGATGAAAAACCCTTTACCCGGGGCATCAACCTGCAGAAAGGCTCAATAAACAGTTACTCGGAAAAACTGGTTAAGGATTTCGATGTCCGGTGCGCTTCCATAGAGGAAGCCGTATCCAATCTGTCCGGAGGAAATCAGCAGAAAGTTATTCTGGCCAGGGAATTCGCCCGGGATCCGGATTTTCTTCTGGTCTCCCAGCCGACCCGCGGTCTCGACGTGGGCGCCATAGAGTATATTCACAGTCAGATTCTCAACATGCGCGCCAAAAACAGCGCCATACTGCTCATATCCCTTGAGCTGGAGGAGATCTTCTCCCTGGCAGACAGGATTCTTGTTCTCTTCGAGGGACGTATCGTCAAGGAACTCAACCCCGCCGAAACGAACGACAAGGAAGTAGGACTTTACATGACGGGGGGAAATTAATGGAAAAATTACTGACGAGCCTGAAGGTTGTTTCAGGCATTGTTGGCGTCGTATTCTGGGCGGCGTCTCAGTTCTGGGGAATCCTTCTGGTGCTTCTGGCTATGGGGATTCATCTGTATCAGAGTATCCGCACCATGGAGAAGGACGAAGCGAAGGAGAGCCTCAAGGCCCTGGGAATGGAAGCCTTCTATCCGGCCATCGGAATTGCCGTAGCCATCATCATCGGAGGATTGATCATGGCCTTCACCGGCTACGATCCCATCAAGGCCTACAGTGCTCTTTTCTACGGCGGTCTGGTCAAGAACTGGCACATTTCCCTTCTCAATGCCACACCTCTGATTTTCACCGGCCTGTCCATAGCCGTGGCCTTTAAGGCCGGTCTGTTCAATATCGGAGCCGAGGGGCAGTACTATATCGGTTCCATGATAGCCACCTGGCTGGCTATACGGTTCTCCCTTCCTCTGGGACTCTACATTCCCGTCATTATCATCCTGGCGGGAGCGGCAGCGGCGGCTTACAACATCATCCCGACACTGCTGAAGATCCGCACGGGCGCCCATGAAGTTGTAACCACCATGATGTTCGCCCATATCGCCACAAAGTACTCCACCATTTTCGTGAGAAACAACGGAGGAGACCCGGCGACCAGCAAGCATGCCTATGTGACCAACGCCATCCAGGAAGCGAATGAGCTTCTTCCTCTGAAGTCCATAATTCCCGGGGCTAACTACCGGGTCCATATCGGCGTTCTTCTTGCCCTCGCGACAGCCGTCCTTATCTGGTATGTACTGTTCAAAACACGTATCGGGTATGAAATCCGTGCGGTGGGCGAAAATCAGATTGCCGCGAAAACTCAGGGCATCAAAGCGGGACGGTCCATTATGATAGCCATGCTTATCGCCGGTTTCCTCTGCGGCATATCCGGAACGACGCAGGTTCTGGGTCTGGAGCATAAAATGTACGAGAATCTGAACGCCGGGTACGGCTGGAACGGTATCTCCGTCGCCCTGCTGGCGAACAACGATCCCATAGGCGTGATTTTCGCCGCCCTGCTCTGGGGCATACTGGATGCGGGCGGTCAGTACATGGCCCGCACGACCCAGACTCCCAGCGCCATCGTGGAAATAATCAAGGGAACGATTCTTTTTCTCATTCTGGCCAAACATCTCTATTTCTGGTTCGGTCATAAATTATTCAACGGCAGAAAGAAAGCTGCCGCCGTGGAGGCCGCCTAATGGAATTTGTCATTGAACTGCTTTCGGCCACTATGAGACTGGCGACTCCGATCGCTCTGGCGGCCATGGGTGCCGCTGTTTGCGAACGGTCCGGTATCGTCAATATCGCCATGGAAGGCCTGATGCTCATGGGAGCCTTTTTCGCCGCGGCGGTAGCTCTGGCCACCGGAAGCCCCTGGCTCGGACTGCTGGGCGGAGTGATATTCGGGGGGATTTTCTCCCTGCTTCATGCCTGGTCCACCGTAACGCTTCATATCAACCATACAGTATCGGGAGCCATTATCAATATTCTGGCCGCCGGGCTGACTCGTTTTTTCATGGTGGAATTCTACGGTCACCCCGGATCTTCCGATATGGTGCAGAAAACCCTGGGTGATATTAACTGCGCTATTCCTCTCCTCTCGAAGATTCCCGTGTTGGGACCGGTCCTATTTGACCAGAGCCCCACGGTTTATTTTATGTATTTCTTTGTCTTCTTCACCACCTTCCTCCTGAACAAGACGAAGCTGGGACTTCATATCAGAGCGGCCGGAGAGCATCCCATGGCTCTGGAGACCCTGGGGATCTCGGTAAAGAAGATCCGCTACATAGGCGTTCTCTACTCAGGACTCCTGTGCGGTTTCGCCGGTTCTTTTCTGGCGATTGAATACGGCCGTTTCTTCACCGAGGGAATGACGGGAGGCCGGGGTTTCATAGCCCTCGCCGCCAACGTGTCCGGCGGCTGGACTGCGGTTGGATCATTTATTGCCGCCATTTTCTTCGGCTTTATTGACGCCCTGCAGTTAAAGCTTCAGGTTATGGGGATTTTTCACATACCTCCGGAATTTTTCCATATGCTTCCCTATGCCGCAACCGTTATTGCCGTCGCCGGGCTGGTACGCCGTTCCCGGCCGCCCGCCGATTCGGGTAATGACTTCACCATTGAGGAAGAGATGTAGATTACTCTCCGTTGGATAACGGATTGTTATATTGTTTTTTTATTTTATCTATAAGGAGATGAATATGAAGAAAGCGATTTTATTGCTTATGGTACTGAGCCTTTCTGTAATGGGTCTGGTTGCTAACGGCGGTTCGGAAGCAGCAGCAGATACTACCCTTATCGCCGCTATGGCCACCGATGTGGGCGGTCTTGGAGACGGTTCTTTCAATGACGGTTCCTACGCCGGTCTTCAGCAGGCCGAAGCCGACGGTATCTGTGAGGCCCGTGTTGTCGAGTCCAAACAGATGACCGACTATGTTCCCAACCTGACAGGTCTGGCAGAAGATGGGGCAGATATTGTTTTCGCCGTAGGTTTTCTCATGGCCGAAGCTATTATCGAAGCCGCTGAAAACAATCCCGAAACTTACTACGCCGGTATCGACATCGGTGTTGATACTTCCACCGCTCCCTCCAACGTTCAGGGTATCCTCTTCAAAGAACAGGAAGCCGGTTACCTGGCCGGTATCGTTGCCGGTTACATGACCAAAGAGTATGCCGGTGCTTCCGACAGACTTAACGACGAAAACGTTCTGGGTGTTGTTCTTGGTATGGACATTCCTTCCGTAGAAAGATACGAAGTCGGTTTTACCGCCGGTGCCAAGTCTGTTAACCCCAGCGTAAAAGTTCTTACCGCCGTTGCCGGTGATTTTGCCGACCAGGCCAAAGGAAAAGAGCTTACTCTGGCTATGATCAACGAAGGCGCCGACATTGTTTTCCAGGTTGCCGGTCTGACCGGTATGGGTGTCATTGCCGCTGCCCAGGAAGAGGGAACTCTGGCTATCGGTGTTGATGTTGACCAGTACGCCGCCGCCCCCGAAGCTGTTCTTACTTCCGCTATGAAAGGTATCACCGCCGCTACCTATCAGACCATCAAGTCTGTGGCAGACGGAACTTTCAAAGGACCCGCCAACCTGAATTTCGGTATGGCCGAAGACGCAGTGGGAATCGCTCCTTTCCATGAGTTCGACTCCGTTGTTCCCCAGGCTGTTAAAGACGCTGTGGAAGACGCAAAAGCTGCCATCAAGAGCGGATCCATTGTTGTACCCGCCAGCAGAGCAGAGCTCTAAATCGGTATAAATCCTTCATATAAGGATAAGAGACTCCCGGCAGGATATCCTCCGGGAGTTTTTTTATACCCCCTCGCCGGCGGAGATACGCCCCCTTGCCGCTCCCTTCCCGGCTTGCAAAAAAAGGATAAAACGTTCATAGTATTCGGCGTATGGGAAAAGAATTTACTTCGGTAGAAGAAGGGTTCCTCTGGATGGAATCCCTTTCCAATATGGAAAGAAATGACAGGGACAAGAAACGAGCCTACCGCCTGGAACGGATGGTGGAGCTATGTCATCATTTTGACGACCCCCAGGACTTCTGTCCCGTCGTTCATATAGCCGGTTCCAAAGGAAAAGGGTCAACAGCGGCATTCACGGCCCACATCCTCGCTTCAGAGGGAATGAAAACCGGACTCTATACCTCTCCCCATCTGGTGAATTACCGCGAGAGAATTCGTATTATTGAAGATGGGGCCGATGATCTTTATGCCCGGGACACTCTCCTCCTCACCCTCATGAACAGGATCAGGGAAAATCTCGACATATGGGAACTGACAGGGGGGTATCCCACCACCTTTGAGTTATTGACCCTACTGGCATTTCTTCTCTTCCGCGAGGAGAAATGTGACTATGTCGTACTGGAGACAGGCCTGGGGGGAAGACTGGACGCGACCAATGTCTGCCGTCCTTCAGTGACACTTATCACTCCGGTGGAAAAAGAGCATACTAGCTTTCTGGGCAATACCCTTGCGGAAATCGCCGGAGAGAAGGGGGGAATAATTAAAGAGGGAATTCCCCTGCTGCTGTCCCCTCAGAAGGATGAAGCCCTGGCCGTTTTATCGGAGAAAAGCAGGAAAATGAATGCCCCTCTTATTCTGTTTTCCGATCTTATTGACGGCTACCGGGTGAAGTACCTTCCCGAAGGTATCATGGATGTTAGCTATGAATGGAAAGAAAACCTTCCCTATCCGCCCCATGTGTCGCTTCCCCTCTTCGGAACGGTTCAGGCGGAGAACGCCGCCATGGCGATCGGAGCCGTAAAAACTCTTCTCCCCGGTCTCGGCAATGAGACGGTTTGTCAGGGTCTCAGGCGAACCTCTCTGCCGGGCAGATCACAAATTCTTTCACAGAATCCGTTTATCATGCTGGACGGCTCCCATACACCCCGTTCCACCGAAGCGATAAGAGATGCCTTTCTGAAAATAACAAAAGACGCGCCCAGGCGTATCTTACTCTTCGGATGCGCCGCCGATAAGGATGCAAAGGCTATGGCGGAAGTTCTGGCCGGTTCTTTCGATGAAATCATCATATCCCGCCCCGGCACCTTCAAGGAGAGCGATCCCGCCCAGGTGGCCCGTATTTTTTCCGAGTACGCCCCCTGCCGACTGCTGATAGATCCCGTCGATGCCGTAGAATCGGCCAGAAACGGACTGTCCGAAGGAGGAGCTCTCCTGGTAACCGGATCATTCTATCTGGCCGGGGAAGTATATAATGCCCTTTCGTAGGCTCCTCCCCTTTTGGGGATTCCTATTCCTCCTCTCGGGGCTTTATGCCCTGACGGGAGAGGATACCATCCAAGCCCACTACCCCTGTCCTGAGGGTTCGGAGAATGAATTCACCCTTATCGAATTTCTGATCGACGAGTTTTCCGCAAACGATCTGAATTATTCGGTCATCCGTTATTACGACAGGGATGACCTGCACTCTTTTTCCCGTTCACTCAGGGTGGATTATCTCCCCGAACAGCAGGAACGTCTCTACATAGCCCTTTCATTGAACGGTTCTTCGGACTACTCCTATCTGAATACCCTTATTCTTTACAACCTGGCTCTGATACTGGGAGAGGATTCCCCGGAGAGAGGAATCACCCTGCTCTTCCTGGGCGGAGAAAGAAACAGAATTCCCGTGGGCTCCGCCGCTTTTCTGGAAGATTTCACCGGCGAGGAAACGGATTCCCTCATCTACCTGGATCTGGATTCTTCCTCTCTACGGCTTATCAGCAGTACACGGGGCCACAACTGCCCTTTGTGGCTGCTTCGTTCCTTTTCCCAGGCCCTCGACAGGGAGGATATATCTTTCTCCCTGGACGGGATGGCCAATCTCCTTAACCGCGCCGGATTCGGAGTTATCCATCCCCTTCTTGCCCCGTGGATGTCCAGGGACGTCCCCTCACTACTGCTTACCGGCGGAGAAGCCGGCACGAACGACAGCGCCGGCTTCTCCGCCGCCTCCATCCTGGCAAGCCTCAAGTCCTATGTAAAGAGTCCTCTTCCGAAAGAGAGGGATAACAGGGAGAAGAATTATCTCATCCTTTCCTGGCGAGGCAGCTTCTTCTTTATCGGGGAGTGGCACTCCCTTCTCACGATAATAGCTCTGCTCAGCCTTTTTACCATAACCGTCGTTTTCCAGAGCCGGAATTTCACCTTGAATTTCCGTAAGAATAAGGGAAACATCTGGGTTCTAGTTCTTATTTTTTCCCTGGTCTTTGTCCTTCTCTACCTCTCTACACTCATCATGGAGGAGATCCTTCTTCAAAAGAACATAGCCGATCTCTGGACCCTTACCCCCCGGCTCGTTCTTTTCTTCAAACTGCTTCTGACCCTGCTTTTCTCTTCCTTTTTCCTGTTTATTATCCGCGGTATTCCCATACCCCGTTCGCCCCATTTCTATAGTTACGGGGCGATTCTTTTTGCCATAGCTGATCTCCTGCTCCTTTCATCCCGGGATATTACCCTCACCTACTATGCTCTCTGGCTTCTTTTATGCCTATTTCCCTTCTCTCTCACCCGCAAGATGATTTTTAAAACATTTCTGACCCTGCTGACTCCCGTCCCCATGCTCTATCTGCTGACAACGGTGGTTCTGGCACGCTATCCCGATCTTTCCAGATATATACTGATGGACAGAATAGAGGGCAATCTGGTCATCACCGCCTTTCTCATGCCCTATATTCTCATGCTGACCAGCCTCCATTACAGCCGGTATTACTATCACCGCGAAAGAAGGAGCTATACAGCCCTGGCCGTATTCACCCTGGTACCCGCTGCGACCATCTATATCCTTGTCCGTATTATTCTGTACTCCCCCTTTACGGAAGAGATCAAACAGCCCTATATCCTGACGGACAGGATGGATTACGCCGCGGAGAGACGGACCATAGAACTGACGAGTCCCCAGCAAATGGGAACGGTTGAGCTGAAATACGCCGGGCTGACCCTCCTGCTTAACAGTCTGGGCGAGGAAGCAACCATCAATGGGAGACTAAACGATTCCTACCTGTCCTACCAGGGGGAAATAAGCTCATTCCTCAACAGAAAGAGACTCCTCTTAAGACTTCAGCCCGAAGGACGACCGATCAGCCTGGAGGTACGCCTCTATACCGATGAGGGGCAGATAACCATATATGACTGCAACTTTCCCTATATTAACCGTTCGGACAATAGAGAAAGCCGCATCATCATAGGCAATAATCCGCTCTTCCCGCTTGATCTGGACCTGACGGTGACCCTGGAGACGAAACCGACTCTGGAGTTCATCATGACCTATGACGATCCGCCTCTGGATCCGCCGGAGATTCTCAATAAACCGGCCGTCATTACCCACAGACTTATACTCAGAGACGAGCTGGATCTCTCTCTTGAGAAAGGGGATTACCTTTTTCCCGAAGGGCCGAAGAAGTGAGGTCTTTTGATTTTTTTTGTCGCCGTTTTCAGAAAAGGTTCACTCCTTTCCCTTACCTCATATAGAAAGGAGCCGGAAGGAAGCTTTTTGTTGATACGGTTCCTGATTTCTTCCAGGACAGCAATAAGACGCCCTTTAGCGCCTCCCATACCGTTCTGATTCAGATATTCGCCATTGGGATAAACATGGGCGATCAGCTTCCCCTCTTCCATCATAACCATGACCTCTTCCACAGCCGGCTCTCCGATGAGCAGGGCTTCGATGGCCTCGGGGTAAATATTCTCCCCGGAGGAGTTGACAATCACGTTCTTCGAGCGGCCTTTCAGAAAAAGGAAACCGTCCTCATCCATATAGCCCTTGTCCCCCGTTATGAACCAGCCGTCCTCGGTGAATACGGCTTTCGTGGCGTCCGGATCCTTAAGATAGCCGGTCATGACCTGGGGGCCCCTTACTTCTATGTCACCGACTCCGTCTTCCCGGGAGATATTCACGATGCGAATCTCCGTATTGCCTATGCCATGTCCCACGGAACCGGATTTCACTTCTTCCAGGGAAGCAAAAGTTATAAGTGGTGAAGTCTCGGTCAATCCGTAGCCGAGTACATAGGGGATATGCCCCTCCTTAAGGAAAAGCTCCACTTCGGGGCTGAACGGGGCTCCTCCTATGATGATACAGCGTATTTTTCCCCCCAGAAAGTGCAGGATCTTCCCTGCCGCCAATCGGTGGAAGATCTTTCTCGTGGGGGGAATTTTTCCGAAGAAAACGCGGGTGAAACGGTTTCTGTTCTTCACGGGCAGAATCTGCTTCTGGTAGATTTTCTCGAAAATCAGGGGGACAGCTCCCAGAATCGTCGGTTTGTTTCGCTTGAAAGCATCGGCCAGATAGGGCACGGTGGGCTTTCTTTTTAAAAAAGCGATACGCGGCCCCTTGTACATGGTGGAAAGAAAGGCCGAAGTAGAACCGAAGGTATGTCCCACGGGAAGCAGGGAAAGGACCAGAGACTCTTCATCAAAACAGTTATCAATCAGGTCGGTCCCCTCGAAAAGGTTGGAGACGAGATTCCCGTGACTCAGGATGACCCCCTTGGAGAAACCGGTGGTACCGGAAGTATACATATACTCCGCCGGATCACACTCTTCAATTTCCACCGGGGGATTTTCCTCCATGGCAGAGATGCTTTTTCCAGATTTGAGGATTTCCCCGTTTCCCAGATTATACAGAAAATCCATCCGGTGAAACTCGTCCAGTTCCCAGGAGAGGAAACGCGGATCGAGACAGAGACCTTTGGCTTCGGAATGGGTAAGAATATGCCTGACATCGTCCCGGGCGAAATCTTCCATTATGGGAACGGCAATGATTCCCGAAGTCATGGCGGCCATCCACATGACAGCCCACCGGACAGAGCCGGCGGCGAGCAGCGCCAGAACGTCTCCCTTGGAAAAGCCCTGCTGCCAAAGCAGTTCACGGGCCTCTTCGACCTGACGGTAGAATTCCCCGTAGCTGATGAAGGATTCTCCTTCCATTGCCAGAAAAGGCCTCTTCTCATAGGTTAGGCAGCACTGTTTCAGAAAACGGTCCATAGTGTACCGGTCAAGGCCGAATTTACCCATTTTTACCTCGTTATATAATAATCAATTCTTTTTTTTTGTATCTATTCCCACATATAGAAAGGAAATAGATGTCTAATGATAATATCATATCCATAAATTGTCAATTTTATATTGAAAGACCACATGTAGTGTGATAAAATGCATTTAACATTGATTAACACTTCTTATAGTGGCTCCAAAAATAAAGGATTTTGTCCATGAAATGCCCTTTCTGCGGAAAGTTGGATGACAAAGTACTGGAATCGCGTCAGAACGGAATAGGAACGACTATCCGTAGACGAAGGGAATGCCTTTCCTGCGGTTACCGCTTTACATCCTATGAAAAAATTGAAGAAATAACCATCAAGGTTATCAAAAGGGACGGAAGCCGGGATCCATTCGATAAGAAGAAAATAGAGCGGGGTCTGCTCAGAGCGATTGAAAAGCGCCCCGTGTCCCAGCTGGAGATCGATGACATCCTTAATGCCCTTGAGGATGAAGTCGAAATGAAATGCCGGGCGACCCATGAAATCCTGGCTTCAGAACTGGGTGACATGGTAATGGACAGGCTGTTTGATCTTGATAAGGTTGCTTATGTCCGCTTTGCTTCTGTCTATCAGAAGTTTGAGGGCGTAGAGGAATTTGTCGAGGTTATTCACAATCTATCTAAAAAAAATAACAAAAAAAAATAGAGAACAACGTAGTTGTTCATTAACATGCCTGTAAGGAGACAACGTGACTAAGGGAGAAACTACGGACTGGAAACAGTTCCTTGGAGTGGAGAAGGGCTCCTCCGACCTGTCTAATTTCGCGGTTAAGCGGATTATCAAACGAGACGGGACTATAGAAAAATACAGCAGGGACAGAATAGCGGAGGCGATAGAAAAAGCCATTACCGCCGTAGAGGATTCATCCGATGAAGAGCTGGCGACAATGCTCACCGACGCGGTGGAACAGAAACTTGTCCTTTTCATGGAAGGCCGCCATCCCAATTCCATCCCTGCCGTGGAGGAGATCCAGGATATCGTGGAAACGGTCCTGATCGAAAGCAAGAGGGTGGATCTGGCCAAAGCCTACATCCTCTACAGGGCTAAGCACGAAGCGATCAGGGATGCACAGAAGCTGATGCTCGATATTAATGAGACCATGGACGGATACCTGTCCCAGGCAGACTGGAGAGTGAATGAGAATGCGAATGTCAATTTCTCACTGGGAGGACTCATTCTCCACAATTCCGGCACGGTAACGGCCAACTACTGGCTCAGGAACATCTACTCAGCCGATGTGGCCGACGCCCATAAGTCGGGTGCCATGCATATCCATGACCTGTCCATGTTCTCCGGCTACTGCGCCGGCTGGTCCATCAGGCAGCTCATAGCAGAAGGTCTGGGCGGTGTACCCGAGAAAATCACCTCCAAGCCGGCGGCTCACCTTTCCACTCTGGTCTTTCAGATCGTCAACTTCCTGGGAATTATGCAGAACGAATGGGCCGGAGCCCAGGCTCTTGCCAGCTTCGATACCTACCTGGCTCCCTTTGTGAAGGTGGACAATCTCTCCTTCAAGGAAGTGAAGCAGTGCATCCAGAGCTTTGTCTTCGGAGTCAACACTCCTTCGCGCTGGGGTTCTCAGGCTCCTTTTACCAACATTACCATGGACTGGACCGTTCCGGCCGACCTGGCGGAGAAAGCGGCTATCGTAGGCGGAGAGGAACAGGATTTCACCTACGGCGACTGTAAGGCCGAGATGGACATGCTCAACAAAGCCTTTATCGAGCTGATGCTTGAGGGAGACGCAAGCGGAAGAGGTTTCGCCTACCCCATCCCTACGTACAACATTACCGAGGATTTTGACTGGGAGTCACCCAATTCCCAGCTGCTCTTCGAAATGACGGCCAAATACGGTACACCCTATTTCCAGAATTTCATCAATTCCGATCTGAATCCCAGCGACGTGCGTTCCATGTGCTGCCGTCTGCAGCTGGATAAACGGGAGCTGAGGAAACGGGGTGGCGGACTTTTCGGATCGGACGAGTTCACCGGTTCACTGGGCGTTGTCACCATCAATCTGCCCCGCATCGGTTATCTGGCCGAGAACAAGGTGGATTTTTACGCCCGTCTGAGCCATATGATGGATCTGGCCTCCGAATCTCTGGTTGTGAAGAGAAAAGTGATCAGCCATCTTCTGGATGCGGGTCTATTCCCCTATACCAAGCGGTATCTCCAGCACTTGAACAACCACTTCTCCACCATCGGTCTCGTGGGTATGAACGAATGTCTCATCAATTTCATTGGGAAGGACATCACCACCGAAGACGGAAGCCGTCTGGCCGAAGAGATCCTTGATTTCATGAGAAAACGGCTGGCCGATTATCAGGAGGATACGGGCGACCTTTACAACCTGGAAGCGACTCCCGCGGAGAGTACCAGTTACCGCCTGGCCCTTCACGACAAGAAGCACTACCCGGAGATTCTTACCGCCGGCACGGAAGACTCTCCCTACTATACCAACTCGACTCAGCTGCCCGTCAACTTCACCGAAGATCTTTTCGATGCGCTTGACCGACAGGATCCCCTGCAGACCAAGTATACGGGCGGAACCGTATTCCACGGTTTTCTCGGGGAATCCATCAAAGAGTGGAAGAGCTGTATGGAACTGGTAAAGGCCATCTGCAACAACTACCGCCTGCCCTATTTCACGATCTCCCCCACCTACTCCATCTGTCCCTGCCACGGATACCTGGAAGGGGAACACTTCAGCTGTCCCCACTGTGAAAAGGAGCTCGAGCAGGCCAGAAAGGAATTGCAGAAGCTGGAAGAGGACAGGGAAACGATCGCCGGTTAGGGAATAGCCGTTTTTCGTTACACCTTTGGAAAATAATCTGCCTTGACCCGCTCAAGGCATACGAGGAGAGAGATAATGACATTAGAAAGCATAGACAGCAGAATTGACGAAATCAATAACAGAATCAAAGCGATTGAAGGAAGACCGACGGAAGTCTACAGCCGCATCGTAGGATATTACCGCTCCGTTAAAAACTGGAACAATGGAAAAAGCGCCGAGTATAAAGTACGCAAAACCTTCATGGAACCGGAAATTACGCCCTGCCAGCCCCCGGTCCTCAATGTGGAGTTCATAGATGAAACACCCGTGGCAGAACAGGCCGTTGCCGTAACGGAAGCCGCGGCGGAAACTGTAAGCAGTGATGCCGATGACAGCCAGGCCGATCTCTTCGCCATGGACGATGCTCCCGCCGTATCTTTATCGGCAGATGAAGTGGGAAGCTACTCTTTCTTTTTCCGGAATACCTGTCCCAATTGTCCCCCTGTAAAGGAATTGATCTCCCAGCTTGGATGGGATGGACAGCATATCAATGTGGATGAGGAAGAGGGTCTAAATGCGGCAGTGGAGCATAACGTATTCACCGCCCCCACGGTCATCGTCTTCTCCCCCGAGGGAAATGAGATTTTCCGGACCGATAACGTAAAGGGCCTGAAAGAGTTCATAGAGAGCAGTGCCCAGACCGTCTCTGCCGTTTAAATGAAATTCGGATTGCAGAAAACCACTTTACTCGATTATCCGGGTAAAGTGGCGGCCATTCTTTTTACACCCGGATGTAATCTCCGCTGCCCCTATTGTCATAATCCGGAACTTGTTTCCGGAGGAGATGATGAGGGGCTCATCAGTCTTGATGAGGTTCGGGCTTTTCTTCTCAAACGCTCTTCCGTCCTGGGCGGTGTCGTCATCACGGGCGGAGAACCATTACTCCACGGGAATAAAATCCTGGACCTTATCAATGAAATTCACTCGCTGGGACTTTCCGTAAAAATCGATACGAACGGTCTCTTTCCCGATTTGCTTCCCCTTCTCGGGGCAGATTTCATAGCCATGGACCTTAAAACATCTCCTTTACGCTATGGTGAACTGGGCTGCGGAATGCCCGATTATCAGGAGAGACTGAAGCGTTCAGCCCGATGGATCATTGAATCGGGAATAGAACACCAGTTCCGTACAACCCTTTGCGAAGACTTTATCAAAGAGAAGGATGTCTCCGATATGGCGGATCTTATACAGGGCTGTCAGAGTCACCGTATAACCCCTTTCCGCCCCGGCAGAACGCTGCACAGGGATTGGATCGACAAACCGGCTCCTTCGGGGGAATACGTGGAAATGATTAAAGAACTCTTTATAAAAAAAGGAATCCCCAGTCATACAGCATAAAGCGATGACACGGAGATTCCCATTTACGGGAAAGGAATTCCCCTTACCCCTTTAAGACGGAAACAATCCGTTCCAGTACTTTCTTTCTGTCGAGGGGTTTGACAATATAGTTTTTCGCTCCGGTAATAAGAGCCCGTTTAACCAAATCTTCCTTGCCGAGAGCGCTGATCATAATGATTTTTGCATTACTGTCAAACTCGACAAGTTTTTCAAGAGCCGTCAGTCCGTCCATTCGCGGCATCGTTATATCCAGCGTTACCAGATCAACATTGGGTGATAGGCTCTTATACATTTCAAGACCCTCCACTCCGTCACCGGCTTCGCCTACAATCTCAAAACCCTCTGATGTCAAAATCTGTGACAATTGCTTTCTAACAAACATGGAATCATCTATAAGAAGAACCTTGTAGGGTACGCCCAGTTCGTTGAGCCCATCAGGGTTTTTGGCGTTTATGGTTGGGAAGTCAGCATTCGCTTTCATCTAGTCCTCCTGGAAAATCTCTCTAATTAGTTTATAACATTTCGCCATTTGATGCAAAGATTTTTATTTTTTTTTCCCCTATTGCATCAACGCGCCTTAGCTATCGCTCTTTCCTTCATCCTCTTCCCCGTCCTTGTCCTTGGGCAGGGGCTTGGCATTACGGCACTTGGGGTAATTACTGCAAGAAAGGAACGGGCCGCGGCGGCTCATCTTCACCACCATCTCCCCGCCGCATTTATCACAGAGGATTCCCTCCACCTTCGGAAGTTCCACAACCTTGCCGTCCTTATCGAGGGGCAGAGTATTCTTACAGTCAGGATAGTTGGAACAGGCCAGAAAAGGGCCTCTTCTGCCCATTTTGACTTCCATGGGTTTCCCGCATTTATCACAGGTTCTCTCAATCTTGGGAAGCTCTACGGGCTTTCCGTCCTTATCAAGAGAGAGTGTGGTTTTGCATTCCGGATAGGCGGAACAGGCAAGAAACTCCTTTCCGTAACGGGATTTTTTCTTGACCATAGGTTTTCCGCAGGTCGGACAGTTAACCTCGGGCGTCTCTTCGCCGTCCTCACTGGTTTCCCCCTCGCCGGGAAGGGGCAGAAGTCCCTTGCAGTTGGGATAATCGGCACAACCCAGAAAAGCACCGTTCATGGAGTAACGCACCACGAGTTTACCGCCGCACTGGGGGCAAACCTCCTCGCCGGTCCACTCACGGTTTTTCAGAGCTTCCGCTTCTTCGGTAGCCTTTTCCACTGACTGGGCGAAGGGTTTGTAAAAATCATCGATAAGCTGAACCCAGTCAACCTTGCCGCTCTCCACTTTATCCAGATCGTTTTCCATGGCGGCGGTGAACTTCAGGTCCATGATATTGGAGAAGTTGTTGACGAGCATATCATTCACGGCCATTCCCAGCTCGGTAGCATGGAATGCCCTTTTCTCCAGCCGGACATACCCCCTCTCCCGGATCGTCTTGATAATGGGAGCATAGGTGGAAGGACGGCCGATGCCCTCTTTTTCCAGGGCCCTGACCAGGGAGGCTTCGGAGTAGCGGGAAGGAGGCTTGGTGAAATGCTGAGCCGTTTCCAGCTCCTTCAGCTTCAGAGGATCTTCGTCCTTGAGGGCAGGCAGTTTCTGATCCTTGTTGTCCTTCTCCTCATCACCCTCTTTTTTGGGGGCTTCCGGGATCAGTACGGTATAGCCGTCAAATACGGTCACACGGCCCTTGGCCTCGAAAATACCCTCGTCCGCCTTGATCCGTGCAGTCGTGGTAAGATAACGGGCGGGATTCATCTGGGACGCGACAAAACGTCTCCAGATCAGCTCATACAACTTATACTGTTCGGCCGTGAGGTAGGGTTTGACCATCTCAGGCGTGTATTCAACACTGGTGGGCCTGATGGCCTCATGGGCATCCTGTGCCCCTTCGCTCTTGCCGTAAGTGTTGGGACTTTCAGGCAGATACTCCTTGGCAAAATTTTTCCCGATATAATTCCTGACTTCCTCGATCGCTTCCGGAGCGATACGGGTGGAGTCGGTACGCATGTAGGTAATCAGACCGACATGATTCCCGTCCCCTAGCTCCATACCTTCGTAGAGCTTCTGGGCGACACTCATGGTCCGGGACGTTCCGAAGCGAAGGCTCGTACTGGCCGCCTGCTGCAGGGTGGACGTGATAAACGGGGGAAGAAGCCGGGATTTGGCTTCTTTGCTCTTCACCGATTCGACGGAGTAGTCGGCCTTCTCAAGACGAGAGGCGATTTCACGGGCGCTCTCTTCGGTACTGGCGGAAGGGGTTCCCAGGGCGAATTTCTCGCCCTTCCACTCCACCAGCTGAGCCTCAAAGGCGTCCTTCTTCTTTCCTTCCAGATAAAGATGGGCGGCGATCCGCCAGAACTCTTCGGGAACAAAGGCGGCGATTTCCCTCTCCCTGTCCACAACGATACGAACCGCAACGGACTGTACACGGCCGGCGGAAAGATTCTTGGCTATTTTCTTCCAGAGAAAGGGAGAAAGAGAAAAACCCACAAGCCTGTCCAGGACACGGCGGCCCTGCTGGGCATTTACCAGATCCATATCGATATGACTCGGGTGGCTTACGGCATCAAGAACCGCCTTTTTAGTGATAGCCTGATAGGTGATCCTCTTGGCCTGCTCGTCACTGAGCTCCATCACTTCCTTTAAATGCCAGGCGATGGCTTCCCCTTCACGGTCGGGGTCGGGAGCCAGAAAGACTTCGCTCGCCGTACTGGCTGCCTTCTTAAGCTCGTTAACGGTCTTCTCCTTACCCTTTATCACGATGTAATTGGGCTTGTAGCCGTTCTCTATATCGATACCGAAGGATTTCTTTCCCCATCCTTTCTGCAAATCTCTTATATGACCTACCGAAGCCTTGACTTCAAAGTCAGGACCGAGGATTTTTTTTATGGTTTTCGCCTTGGCGGGACTTTCCACGATGACGAGTTTTTTTCCCTTCGAAGCTGTTTCAGCCATGAAGCCTCCCTGAATACAACGGGCAAAAACACCCGGATTTAACAATTATTAATGGCTGTGGAAAGAGATGTCAAGCGTTTTCGCTGTTTTTTTACGGTAATTCCCCATAATTTCCGAAGGTTGATCAGTCTCCTTTTGCCTTTTATTGGAGTTATGATATAATGAATCCATGGGTGATTTCTGGAAAAATCTGAACAAGCTGTTTCCTCCTTCTCCGGAGGAAAAGGATCTGTCGCTCCATCTTTTTCAGGAGTACAGCCGCAAGGGGTATTTGTGCCGGCTCAATAGGGAATTACTGGAATTGTCCCTTCCGGTGATCGCCGATTTTTTCCACCGGAGCACATCCCTCCACGGAGATGCCTCTCCTGTAAGCCGGAGGAGAGATTCCCGCTGGATGTGCGAAAGCGATTACTGTTTTTTCAACATCCGCGCCGCCGGACAAAACCGGAGACCGGGAAATTTCGTTAAAGCTTCCATGCTGCTCACAGGGCTCAGGTCAGATGCGGTTCATCTGGCACCCCTGACGCGGCAGGCGGGAGAGAACGTGAATGCCCTCCTGAGCCATTCCCATATCAACCCCGATCTTCTCTGTCCCGAACTGGGAGAGAAGTTCACCGCAGAAGAGCAATTGACTGGATTCGTCGAGGCGGCTCACTCCCTGGGCGTTAAAGTCGGCTTTGATCTCCCTCTCACCCTCTCCTGGGACGGAGAAGTTCTTTACCATAAGCCCGAAATGTTCCGCTGGATAAAACTGGAGACCCAGCACCGCTACAGCCGTGAGGGAGGACGGCCTTTTTCCGAAGAGATATCCCGGGATGTACAGAAGGAGTATGCCGCGCGGATCAGAGAAATCGTGGATAAGAATCTGGCCCGCGGCATACCCTACGATCATATGGGCCCCCTGATTCGGGAAGAGGGTTTCTTTCCCGTTCCCGTAAATTCACAGCGGGGCAAAGGCATTCCCTATTTCATAACCTATGACGAGGAGGAGAGAAGGCCCCAGTTTTTTCAGTCTTCCCAGAAGTCGGAAATGACCACTTTCCAGTTCACCTACCCCTCCGACAAAGGGCAGGAAGAATTGCCCGATACGGGTGACTACTACTCCCGTATTTTTCCCCTCTGGCAGAAAAAATTCCATATAGATTTTCTTTATGTCGATTCCCTGGGCGCCGTCTGGGAGGAATCGGAACTTCCCAAGGAGACCCCCACCCCCGGCCAGATAAGCCGTCAGATAGGAAAGGGCCGGGAAACGAAGCGATACGCCGGAGCCATGACCACCGGTCGTCCCGTGAGAGTGGACAATTATATCCAGTCCGGATTCAACCTGATCATAGACCGCTCCGGCGTTAGCCGTCAGGACAGGGAGTACATGGAGAAACAGCGGGAGTTTTACCGCATCCTTAAAGAGGCCAACGGCACGAAGAGTCAGCATTTTTCCATCGTATACCACCTGGGATACAGGGAAAGGGGCAGTATGTCCTCCCTCCAGCGGGTCAGGCGCAACCATTTCCTCTCCCGCTTCCTGGGCTGCGGCGGCGGCAGGAGGAGTAAATACGAATCGATGGGGTTGAATGACGGCTCATCGGGACTGACCGCGTCCTTAAGGGAAAAGAAAAATCTTGAATGGAGCGAAGACAGGGAATCCCTGGAGTTTTATCACAACCTTGAGGATATCTACGATAGGCTCAAACCTGTCCTGGAGAAGGGTGAGATAGTCTACTCCCACCTGGACGACAGGGTCTTCTGGTGGATTATCCGAAAAGGACGGGAACTGCTGGTGCCCATCATATCCGTGGAGAACGAAGATATGCTTCCCCCGGGAGAGAGGGAAATTGACTTCTCCCCCTACCTTACGTCCCGGAAAGCCCCGTCTATCCTGGAATATGATTTTAACTCATCCACGGGAAATCTGGTGTTGTTCATGGGCGGACGCCTTTCCATAGACAGAATTCCCTACAGGAGTTTCCGCCTTTATTCGATAAACTGATTATGGGCCGTTTTTCCTTCCTCTTCCTGATGTTAATCCTCACCTTCCGGCTTGAAGCCCTTACCTGGCTGGAGGGGGATTTCTCCATTAATAAGGATTATGCCTTTTTTATAAAGGAAGGAGAGGATTTTCCCCTGCCCCCCCCACCCGAATGGTACCTGACGACAAGCCAGAGAAACCTGTACCGTACGCTAATGGAAGATGTCCGTTTTCTCTACTCTCTCATGCTCTACGGGGCACGGTTCACCTATGTGCCCGGAGACAGCAGGGACGGTGTGGAGGACCGGTTTGAATGGGAGCTGATGGGAGAGGTAGCCTGGGGAGATCCGGCTCTTTCCATCACGGACCTCTGGTTTGAAGGAAACGAACTCTATGTCCATATCCGCTACCGCCTCTCACCCACCCAGGCGGCCCGAATCGAAGCCTGGGAGAGTCCCGCCTTTCCTGTTTCCGGCGGCAGGGGGGAATACTCCATGCTCGAAGAGAACAGCCGTAAGGAAGCGGTCAGAATGGCCGTAAGGCAGAGTGTGAGAAATTACTGGCAGCCCCGGGAGTATAACCGTCCCCGGGAGCTATCGGGCCAGGTGTTCCTGAGAGAGTTTCCCCGTTTCGGTCTGGGACAGGGCATGGAAAAAGCATCAGTAATGACCCGATTCCGCTTTGATCCCGTGATTTCCTACCCTTAAATGTACATAATGTACGAACGTACTGTTCAAAAACTTTCATATTTCCTATAATATGGATAGAGATAAGGAGTTCCCCTTGAAAAGAGAAATGAAACGCGTGGACAGACAGGTGACAGACCGAAATGAAATAGACGATATCATTCAGAGATGCCAGGTCTGCCGGGTGGGAATGATTGACGGCGACGAACCCTATGTGGTTCCCATGAACTTCGGGTATAAGGAAAATTGCCTCTACTTTCACGGAGCCCTGACGGGAAGAAAGATTTCCCTTCTGGAAGGAAGTCCGCGCGTCTGTCTCGAATTCGATCTGGCCCATGAAGTGGTGACCAATGACGAGACGGCCTGTAAATGGTCCCAGAAATACGAAAGCGTCATTGCCTGGGGAAAGGCGGTAATCATGACATCCCCCGATGAAAAGAGAGATGCCTTCAACACTATCATGGGCCACTACTCGGAAAGAAAAGAGTGGGACTATCCGGATATTATCATAGAAAGAACTCATCTCATCAAAATTCTCATTGATAAAATCACGGCTAAACGATTTCTATAATTTTTCCGGATAAACTGGAATTCACCCTGCTCTTTTTGTATTTTAGGAAGAAATAATGAAAAAGAAAAAAATTATTACCGATTACTATGACAAAGAGCTTCTTCAGGATCCCGAAAGGAGGGAGCATCTGGGATGGGAGAGCAGGGAATCCCAATTCAGACGCTTCAAGATTCTGACCGATTATGTCGATCTGAAGGGAAAAAGAATTCTTGATGTGGGCTGCGGGATGGGACATCTGATAGATCATCTGAATGAAGAGGGGATTAATGCCGATTATACCGGCCTGGACCTTCTTCCCTCCATGATAGATGAAGCATCTGCAAGACATGGAGAACATCACTTTATTCAAGGGGATCTCTTTCAGGAGAAAATGTTCGATAAGGATAGTTTTCATGTCCTCTACTGTTCGGGACTTTTCAACCTCAATACGGGTAATAATTTCGATTTCCTCCTGGAAGCGGTGGAGAAGTTCATACACCTGACCTCGGAGACCGTCGTATTCAATCTCCTCCACAGGGATTCTCCCGGACGGGAGGAGAAATATTACTATTTCTATCCGGACCAGGTCATCAGAGAAGTGGAAAAGCTCTCCGATAATATTCATTCCATTCAGCTTGTGGAACACTATCTGAATAACGATTTCACCCTATTCCTAGGATTACAGGACGGCCCCCTATGCAAAAAAGAGAACTAACCCTTAAAGACAGAGAACTGATTTCGGAAAAACTGAATGCCCTCGATATTCATCTGGCTGAATTCTGTTTCCCCAATCTCTACTTTTTTAGAAATGTACATGAATATGAAGTACTGGAAATGGAAAACATAACCCTTATCGGGGGAGTCAGCTACGACAAAAAACATTACCTCATGCCTCTTCACGCCCCGTCTGAAGATCCGGAGCCCTGCCTCAACAGGGTGAAAAAACTTCTGACAGAGACGGAATACGACTGCATTTTTCCGATTCCCGAAGAGTGGCTCTGCTGTTTTCCCGAAGAAGATTTCCACCGTTCCTACCACGACAGCGATACGGATTACCTCTTTCTTACGGAAAAAATGGCCGCCTACCCGGGAAAGAAGATGCATAAGAAGAAAAACCTGAAGAATCAGTTTCTCAAGTCCTATGAATCTCTGTCCCGGGAACTGACCGATGAAAACCGGGCGGATGCTCTTTATCTTCTGGACCTATGGCAGAACGCCTCCATACACGAGCTGGAAGTAAATGACTACGGCCCCTGCAAGGAAGCCCTGGAAGATATGGAAGGTTTCGGACTATCCGGCTATGTGTTCTACGCCGACGGGAAACCGGCCGGATTCGTTCTTGGAGAACCGCTGAATCCTTCCACCTTCACCATTCATTTTGCCAAGGCCGATATTGAGTTCAAGGGGATTTATGCCTATATGTTCAGTGAATTCTGCGAGCTGATCAAGGATAAATACGAATACATTAACATGGAACAGGATCTGGGAAAACCAGGACTCCGGCAGACGAAAAAATCCTACAGGCCGGATCTCATGGCCCATAAATATAGAATTGAATTGCGTCAGTAGATATTTTAATATCAGCCTCGAACCGCGGAATGATAATTTTCGGGAACGACTTACGCTTCAGAGAATGGAGTAAGTCTGCAATAGCAGGAAAATGGATGGTGTTATACCGTTTTCAATATACCCCCCTTTCCCCTTTCCCCTTTCCCCTTTCCCCTTTCCCCTTTCCCCTTTCCCCTTTCGGGCAATTGAACAAAATATAAAACCCGTGGTACATTGTGCGAATGGAAAAAATGAAGCGAACCGCCACATGCGGTGAATTAAGTGCCCGGGATGAAGGCCGGGATGTCATTCTCAACGGCTGGGTACACCGGAACCGTGATCACGGGGGTGTACACTTTATTAATCTGAGAGACCGCTACGGTATTACTCAGGTAGTTTTTGACGACACCTGTGACCCGGATCTGAAAGAGCGTGCCGCCTCATTAAAAATGGAATACTGCGTTGCGGTCAGGGGTACGGTCAGCAAGAGACCGGATTCCATGATCAATAAAGATATGGCGACCGGCGAGATAGAAATAGCCGCCAAAGAACTGGTGATTCTCACCACATGCGAAACCCTCCCCTTCATGATCGACGGCGATTCCGAGGCGAATGAAACTCTCCGTCTCAAATACCGCTACCTGGACCTGCGCCGGGAAAAAATGCAGAAGCACATCGCCCTGCGCCATAAGGTGTCCTTCGCCGTAAGAGAGCACTTTGAAGGCCTGGGATTCTACGATATAGAAACACCCACTCTTATTAAATCCACTCCGGAAGGAGCCCGGGACTTTCTGGTTCCAGCCCGTATGCAGCCGGGAAAATTCTTTGCCCTGCCCCAGTCTCCCCAGCTTTACAAGCAGATACTGATGGTATCCGGATTCGACAAGTATTTCCAGATTGCCCACTGCTACCGGGATGAAGACCTGAGAGGGGACAGACAGTTCGAGTTTACCCAGGTGGACTTTGAGATGAGTTTCGTCTCCAAAGAGGATATCTTCAAAGTCGTGGAAGATCAGATGGTCCATGTCTTCAAGAAAACCCTGAATAAGGACATCGTCCCCACCTTTCCCCGCATTACCTACCACGATGCCATGAACACCTACGGAAGCGACAAGCCGGACCTGCGCATCGGGATGGAATTTATCGATTTTGCTCCCCTTGTACCCAAGGCGGATTTCGGTGTTTTCAAGGCGGCCCTTGAATCGGGCGGAACGGTAAAAGCCATGGTCGTTCCCGGAGCAGCGCCGGAATACTCCCGGAAAAAGATTTCCGAGCTGGAAGAAACGGCCAAAACCTACGGAGCCAAGGGCCTCGCCTGGATGAAAGTGACCGCCGACGGTCTGGACGGTGGAATTGCCAAGTTTTTCGCTCCCCTGACGGAAGAAGTGAAATCCCTCACGGGCGCCAAAGAGAACGACCTGATACTCTTCATGGCATCGGACTGGAAAACAGCCTGTACTTCCCTCGGCGCCGTCAGAAGCCGTCTGGGCAAAGATCTTAAACTGGCTGATCCGGAGGATTACCGTTTTGCCTGGGTCTACGATTTCCCCCTCTTTGAGTGGAATGAAGACGAGGAAAAATGGGATCCGGCCCACCATATGTTCTCCATGCCCCAGTACGAATACCTGGACTCCATGGAAGAGAACCCCGGCGAAGTCAAGGGTGACCTGTACGACCTGGTCATCAACGGCTACGAACTGGCTTCCGGCTCCATAAGAATCCATGATCCGGAGATCCAGAAGAGAATATTCTCCATCGTGGGTTTCCCCGAGGAAGAAGCGGAAGAGCGCTTCGGCTTCCTTCTGGAAGCATTCCGTTACGGCGCTCCCCCCCATGGCGGACTGGCCTACGGATTGGACAGGCTGGTCATGCTCATGTGCGGGGAAGACTCCCTCAAGGAAGTCATCGCTTTTCCCCGGAACAATACGGGAAGCAACCCCATGGACGACTCCCCCGCTCCGGTGGATAAAATCCAGCTTGATGAACTGGGGATACAATTCATTCCCCGGGAAACCGAGGAAAAGTAATTTTGCAGGAATAAGGATTCTTTCCGCTTTGAGCGGGAAGAGTCCTTTTTTTTCCCGTTTTTTTATCTCTGCTGAACCAGAAAAATCCTGTATCTTTTCTCTCTTGCCGGCAGGTCCATTATTATGAAAATCAACAAGGAGTAGATTTTTCTATCATTTACGCCATATGTCTAAAAAAGTAATTATAACGTTGTTTCTTTCCTTAATTATCCTGGTACCTATTCTTTCCCAGAGCGTTCCCATCGATGATGAGACAAAATCGATCCTTGCGGTTCACGAAAAGCGCATAGACGTCATTCAGACCGATCTGGATTACGTCTGGGTGATTATTTCCGCCGCACTGGTCTTTTTCATGCAGGCCGGTTTCATGTCCCTCGAAGCGGGCATGGCCCGCTCCAAGAACTCGATAAATGTGTCTATCAAGAACCTGACGGACTTTGTTCTGGGTGTGATCGGTTTCTGGCTTATCGGTTACGGCATCATGTTCGGCAAATCCTATCACGGCCTTTTCGGTACGACCGACTTTGTGATCTCCCTGGAAAATCCCTGGGTCGCCGCCTTCTTTATTTTCCAGGCCGTTTTCGTGGGAACGGCGGCTACCATCGATTCGGGCGCCGTTTGTGAAAGGGCCAAACTCAAGCAATACATCCTCCTCTCCTTTATTCTGACGATATTCATCTATCCGGTTTTTGGACACTGGGCCTGGGGAAGCTTTCTCCACGGCAGTGATCCCGCCTCGGGAGGTGCCGGATGGCTGGAAGCCAGGGGATTCAAGGATTTTGCCGGTTCATCGGTGGTTCACAGCGTGGGCGGATGGATGGCCCTTGCCGGTGTCATCGTGGTGGGCCCGAGACTCGAAAAATTCGAGATTGATCCCAAGACGGGAAAAAAACTCAAAGCCAGAAAGATTCAGCCTGGAGACATGCGCTTTGTCTTCCTGGGAACGTTTATCCTCTTTTTCGGCTGGTTCGGATTCAACTGCGGATCCACCCTCGCCGCCACACCGGACATAGCCGGGATTGCCCTGAATACGACGCTGTCTGCCTGTTTCGGCTGTGTCGTCAGTTCGGGCCTCAGCTGGATTTTTCATCCGGAAAAAAAGATTGAAGGAGAGATGATCGCCAATGGTGTTCTGGCCGGGCTGGTGGGAATTACCGCCGGATGCGCCTTTGTGGATACCGCGGGAGCCGCCATTATCGGTGCCGTATCGGGTTTGATAGTCTATTACGGCACGATCCTGCTGGAAAGGGTTCTGAAACTGGATGACGTGGTCGGCGCCGTGCCTGTCCACGGATTCTGCGGCGCCTGGGGAACTCTGGCGGTCGGTTTTTTCATTAGGGACGATATGCTCGACGGCATGACCCGGTTGGATCAGATCAGCGTGCAGGCCCTGGGTGTGGGCTCCTGTTTCCTATGGGCCTTCGGACTGGGCCTTCTCTTCTATTACCTCACCGATAAATTTCTGGGGGGAGTACGCGTCAGCGAAGAAGACGAAAGAATCGGGCTGAATGTGACCGAACACGGTGCCACCTCCACCCTTCTGGAACTGGCGAACAGTATGGATCAGCTAACCCGGTCGGGTAATTTCGAAGGCCATGCCGGTGTTGTGGTTGACCATGGCACCGAGGCGGGAGACCTGGCCCTCATATTCAACAAACTGATCGAAAAAATCCGGGAAGCCCTCTCAGAGAGCCGGAGACAGCAAAACATAGCCGGTGAGATGCTGGCCGAATCGGAACGGCAGAGAGAGCTGGCCGAGGAGGCCGATGCTAAACTTCGCAGAAATCGGGAAGAGTCCGAAGAGAGACGCAACCGTTATATAAATGATGCCGGTTCTCTGGTAGGATCGGTGATTGAGAAAACCGAGGGCATACAGATCGGGATGTCTGATACCAGTATGGTGACCTCCGAGATGTACCGCTCCTCACACCAGCTTGCCGACACTCTCAGCGAAATGCTCCGCTCCCTCACGGGCGTTTACGACAAGGTACACGAAGTTGACGAAGTCTCCGGGACGGCTGCCGAAACGACATCATCCGCCAGGCATACGATCAATGAATTGAAGGGAATAACCAAGGATATCTCCTCCATGATAGGCTTCATCAACGAGCTGGCGGAGAATACCCATGTCCTCTCCGTCAATTCCGCCATCGAAGCCGCCCGGGCCCATGAAGCGGGAAAAGGGTTTTCCGTCATATCCAGGGAAGTAGCGGCCCTTTCCAGCCAGACGGCCCAGACAGCCGGCAACATCGAGGACAAGGTGCGGGGCATAAGCGAACGGGTGGCCAATGTGGTCTCCTCCATGGACCGTATAACATCCATAGTGGAACAGATCGGCCGTCTGAACAAGGATATGCTCAGGATCATCGAGACGAACGAGTCGTACACCAAGCGACTCGAGTCCCAGTCCCGTGATAATATCAAAGTGGTGGACACCGTCAACAGCACCATGAAAAAGATGGCCGACGAGGTTTCCTCGGTGGCCCGGATAGGGGAAGATGTCAGGACGGGTCTTAAGAAACTGACCGAAGAGTAAAATTAAAGATAAAGGAATTTTCCAGGGAGGCCGGGTTTCCGTCGCCTCCCCGGGAGATTAAAGGCTGTCGGGACTCAAAACTTCCAGAATCCGGTCCAGATCGTCGGGAGAGTAGTAATCAATCTCGATCTTTCCCTTCTTCAGGGAACCTTTCAGCTGGACCTTTGTTCCGAAATGATCGATAAAGCGCTGCTCGATATGCAGAATGTGGGGGTCTTTGCCGGAGAGAGGACCGTTGTCGCCCTTGTCGGAAGACTCTTTTTTCATCCCCCGGTTCAGCTCGCCCGCCTGTTTTTCCGCTTCCCGCACGCTGTAGCCTTCGTCCCTGATCCGGTTGAACAGGAGCGTCTGATCCGCCGGATTCACCACGGACAGGATAGAGCGGGCGTGACCGGCGGAAATAACCCCTTCGTCCACGGCCTGCTGCATCTCCCCGGAAAGGTTCAGAAGCCTCAGACTGTTGGCGACGGTAGCCCTTTTCTTGCCCACCAGCTCGGCGACTTCCTGCTGGGTCAGATCGAGGCGCTCCATCATCTCCTTGTAAGCCTTGGCTTCCTCAATGGCGGTGAGGTCCTCCCGCTGGATATTTTCGATCAGGGCGATGCCCAAGCGGCTCTCTTCATTCAGGTCGTCCCTGATAACCGCGGGAACCATCTCCAGCCCGGCTATCTGAGACGCACGGAACCGTCTTTCTCCGGCGATAATTTCGTATCCGCCGACTGCTTTGGGAGCTATGATGAGGGGAGAAATCACCCCCTGGCTTTTTATGGAATCGGCCAGTTCTCTCAGGGAATCTTCGTTGAAGTGCTTTCGGGGCTGATGGGGGTTGGCGGAAATTTCCGCCAGGGCCACTTCCCGTATGCCTGCCCCTTCGGCAGGAGTCAGGTCGCCTCCGTTCAGGACATCAAAGTCCTCATCCTGTAGAAGAGCTCCCAGCCCTTTTCCCAGAGCGGATTTTTTAACAGACACGTTCCAACACCTCATTTGCTAATTTTTGATAACTTTTGGCCCCCACACAGGCATTGTCGTAAAGACAGACGGGTACGCCGTGGGAAGGAGCTTCGGAAAGCCGGATATTCCGGGGTATGACCGTCTTGAAGAGGATCTCCGGATGGGATTTAAAAGTGGCTTTCACCTGGGAAATGACTTCGTTTGCCAGACGGGTACGGGAATCGTACATGGTAAAAAAGATTCCCCCTATCTTCAGTTTTTTGTTGTAGCCCTTCTGGATGCGCTTGACGGTCTGGAAAAGCATATTGAAAAAACCTTCCAGAGCGAAAAACTCACACTGAAGGGGAATCATCACATAATCGGAAGCGACGAAACCGTTTATCGTCAGCACACCCAGCGAAGGGGGACAGTCGATCAGAATATAATCATACTCCTCCTTGGCAGGCTCCAGAACCTTCTTCAGATAGTTTTCCCAGCCGTCTACATCGGCCAGTTCCACCGTGGCTCCCGAAAGATTCAAATTCGAGGAAACAAGGAACAGATTCTCCACGGGAGTACTCAGCGTCGCCTCTTTCAGGCTTTTCCCGCCGGTAATCACCTCGTAGATACCCTCCTGCTTCGAGTCGTAACCCACGCTGCTGGTCAGGTTCCCCTGGGGATCAAAATCAACAAGGAGCACCTTTTTCCCGGCGTTTGCCAGGTAGGCGCCGATGTTACAAACGGACGTGGTTTTCCCCACGCCCCCTTTCTGATTGGCAAAAACTACAACATTTCCCATAGTTGCGAATTATACCTTTTTTTTTCGTTCCTGTCACCGGTGGCCCGGTAAATCTCCCTAAGTTTTCTATGGAGAAATTTTCATCCGGGGCTTCCCCTGCGGGGCAGGCTCTCCGGGGGTCCGCCTCACGGCTTCCGTCCTCACCCGTCTGCCCGCTGCGCTCGCCGGACTCCCTCGGACCCGCTCCGCGGCCCCTCCCATCCCTAAGCCTAGAGGGTAATAATAGATTGACAGTTCAGTAAAATCCCTCTACAGTCAAACCGTATATCAATAAATATAGAGGAAATAAATTGAGACTGAAATGGTTGGTATTTCTGGTATTTTTCGGCTTCTCCCTTCAGATTTTCGGAGAATCGCAAAGTTACTCTTCCCCCGAAGAGGTGGCCCGGGCCTTCATGGAGGACATGCAGAAGGCTGATTTTGAGCATATCTATACCCTGAACGCCTATTCCTATGATGAAATCGTGGATAAACTTGACGCCGGCGCCTTACTCCATCGGGCGCAGACATTGATCATGAGCCAGAACATGGGAAGCACACTCCCCCGGGCTTATGGGCCATTAATAAAAATGAACATATTGGGCCGTTACTCCACCCAGTTGAAAATGCTGATCAGCAGTATCCTTCTTCCCGAAGAGTTCGATGACTATCTTTCCGCCATGCCCCAGTACTTGAATGACGAGGATCTTATCGATTTATATCTCACCTCCCTGGATGTGCGCCGCCTTAAAAAGCTGGAATTGGTGAGAATGGATTACGTTCTGCCCGATATCCAGGATAGTCCCCGCTTTCTGGAGAATCTGGAAAGACAGAAAGCCTCCTACGGATTTGACGATAAGAAAGAGTACACCCTTCTTTATCAGCGGGAAGATGAATATTTTGACGGTGCCATGACCTTTGTCAAATATGGAGACTCCTGGTACATAGACGGACTGGAAGGATTACTCCAGAATGCCTCTTCTTCCGGGGTGGCCGGGCCCCTTTCCGGACTGAGGGAGTATCTGAATTTATATAAATTGGAAAACTGATTCTTTAATGAATCAAGGGGCCGAAAGGTGAACATAAGAGTAGCTTTTTTTTCCGGAACGGGAAGTACCCAATACGTAGCCGAAGCAATCCGGCGGGAGTGGGAAAACAGAAACCATACCGTCAAAACAACAGAAATCGGCAGATGCTATGAAAGGGAAACCGTCACTTACGACCTGCTGGTTCTCTGCTACGCCGTCCATGCCTTCAACGCCCCTCTTCCGGTCATCCGCTGGATAAAGTCCCAGAACGGGGCGAATCAGACTCCGGCCGTGGTAATATCCGTTTCGGGGGGCGGTGAAGTGACTCCCAATCTGGCCTGCCGTGTTCTGGCCGGGAAAAAACTGAAAAGGCAGAATTTCCGCGTGATTTACGAAAAAATGATTGTCATGCCTTCAAACTGGATCGTCCCCACCAAAAAGATTTTGACAGATGCTTTACTCGACATTCTCCCTTTTAAGATATCCTATTGTGTCAGTGAAATACTTGCAGGAAAAGAGAGGCATACAAAAGCCGGCTTAGGGAACAGAATCTTTTCTCTTCTGGGAAAACTGGAACATCTGATAGCGGGAAGATTCGGAGAGAAGATCACAGTGAGCGACACATGCAGCGGCTGCGGTCTCTGTGCTCAGAACTGTCCGGTAGGAAATATACGCCTGGTAGATAACCGCCCCCGTTTTTCCCGTGAATGCGTTTTCTGTCTTCAATGCTTATACGGCTGTCCGAAAGACGCATTGAAACCGGGTTGGGGGAAATTCATAACCATCTCCGAAGGCTACGATTTCAAGGCGATGCTCAGAGATAAGTCAGATAGCGCCGGTCTTGATCTGGAAAAGGAAGCGGGGGGAGTGCTCTGGCTGGGAGTCAAAAGATATCTGTCGGACAGATCGGATCTTTCTCCTCCCGCTTCCCCGGATGGTAAGGATTAAGGGACAAAAACTCTAAGACCGGCCTTCAGCCATACCCGGATCATGCCCTTTTTCCGGGAATCAGTTTTCCCTCTTTGAAACGGGAATCTGAACCTCCGTCAGCCACTCCTCGGGGGACTCTTTATTCCAGATACCGTCAATATAGGATTCCCGGGGATTATCCGTCACGGCATATCCCTCCGATTCAATCCAGCGGAAAAGCCTGTTATAACTTTCCCTCAAAGTGGAATAGGGCCCCTTATGCATCAGGCAGGCCGCCTTCTCCACCTTTGCCACCTTCTTGAATTTAACCCTGTCCGATTCTTCGCAGGGCGCGACTACGGCCTCGCAGATTTCCACATCTATGTCGCTTTCCCTGTACTCTCCATCGTGATAGATGGTAAAGCAGTACTCCGGTTCCCGGCAGACGGCGCCAACCGATCTCATATAATCCCCCATTTTAGGAACCACATCAAAATAGCTGTCGTAACTGGCGACCCGTGTGCGCATGGAAGCCACAATAACTTCCGGCAAAGATTTTAACATTACGTCATTTTTCATTTCATTCTCTCCTTCCAATCGAACCAGATACTCCCGGATGCGGCCCAGCCGCACCTTTTCCCGATCCATAGAGAAAAGGATCTCCCTTTCCTTCCGCTTCAGGATCTCCTCCATTTCCACCCGGCCATCCAGCAGTTCTCCAATTTCAGAAAGAGAACATCCCAGATCCTTAAGCAGCAGAATACGGCTGATCCGGGGAAGCTGATCGGCCCGGTAGTACCGGTAGCCTGTCCAGTCATCCACTTCAGTGGGCATAAGCAGACCGATTTTCTCGTAGTGCCTCAAAGTTTTCGGGGTAATCCGGTTGATTTTTGAAAATTCTCCGATGGAATACATCACATCCATAAAAATCTCCTGCCCATGGGATACTTCTATTGTAGGGATTGTCCCAAGGGACGAGTCAAGGACGTATCGGAAAAAATAATATTTTTTTCTTTTCCAGAAATAATTTCCCGGGGACTATGGCCAGACAGACCCTAAAATGCTAAAAAGAGAATAGAGGTTATCCCCCTTTATGTTCTTAGAAGGGAAAGAGAAGAACAGACGATTCGGTTCGACTCCCCTCTGAAGGGTAACCGGCAGAAAAACTTGTCCCCGGGAGACGCTATGCTTGAACGGATAATAAAAAACTACTACTTCTCCGGTACGGGGAACACGAAAAACCTTGTGGAACACTTTTCCGCCTATCTGAACAGCAAAGGGTACGATTCGGTTATCCGTGAAATGGAAAAGGGCTATGACGAAGATAATGAAGAGGATTTCACACTGGGGCTGGTATTCCCCGTAGCCGTACAGTCGACATTTCCCCTTGTCTGGGATTTCATCCTTGATCTTCCCGACGGCCGGGGGCGCGGAGTATTCATGTTCGATACGATGGAGGCCTTCTCCGGAGGAATTGTCGGCCCCCTCAGACATACCCTGAGGAAAAAGGGGTACAGATGTCTGGGGGCGAAGGAATTCGCCATGGCCTCAAGCCTCAATACGGATCCGAAGAAAGTAGCCGGGGGGGCGGAAAAGAACCGGAAGGCTCAAGCTGACGTCATCGGTTATGCCGACGATCTTATTTCGGGCAGGGCCGTCTGGCGGCGAATCCCGCTTTTTTCCGATCTGATGAGATCCATTTCACGGCCTCGGAGCCTCTGGGATAAAATGAGTTCCGATCTGAGCGTCGAGAGGGGATGCATCAAGTGCATGAAGTGTCTCAGAAACTGCCCGGTTAAGGCGATTTCAATGGGAGAGGCAGGAATTAGTCTTAACCATACACTCTGTAATTCCTGCATGAGATGCGCCTCCCGCTGTCCTACCGGAGCAATTAAATATAAGGGAAAGGATTTACAGCTTCCTCCCGCTTAAGCACTCAGCCCATCGGCCGGTCAGGGACGGGAAGGGAACGGGGTAAAATCATATCCCGGAAATTCAGACCGGCTAATCAGTTGCAAAAGCCCCTCCCATCGTTTAAACTGGCACCATGAAATCAGCATTTGTTGCCATTGTTGGCAGGCCTTCCGCCGGTAAATCCACCCTTCTCAATGCCCTCTGCGGAGAAAAGGTATCCATAACCTCCCCCGTTCCCCAGACAACACGCAATAAAGTCAGGGGAATCCTGAACGATGAAGAGGGGCAGCTCGTTTTTATCGATACGCCCGGATATCATAATTCGGAAAGAAAATTCAATCAGCTTCTCACGGATATTGTCCATTCCGCCCTGGAAGAGTCGGAGGTCCTGCTCTATGTGGTAGACGCGACCCGTCCCCTCGGCAAGGAAGAGGAGGAGATAATCACCCTTCTCCACAAAGAGGATAAGCCTGTCGTTCTGGCCCTGAATAAGTGCGACGCTCCCGCCGAACGGCGAAACGAACTGAGGGCCTTCCTGCGGCTGAACGCCAAAGTAGACAAGGTCTATGAAATTTCCGCCGTGGAAAAAACCGGTCTCGAAGAACTGCGGAAGGCTCTGCTGGACGCCTCGCCCGAAGGCCCGCCCATGTACCCCGAAGGGTACTATACCGACCAGACGCCGGAGTTCCGTATCGCTGAAGTCATACGGGAAAAGGCCATTGCCCGCACCAGCGAGGAGATTCCCCACTGCCTCTATGTGGAAATGTCCGATATGGAGTGGCGCCAGGACGGCAGGGAACTGTGGGTCCGCGCCTTCCTGACAGTGGAGCGGGAGAGCCAGAAGGGAATCGTCATTGGAAAGGGCGGCCAGGTGATCAAAGCGATCCGCATAGACGCCCTCAAGGAACTGAAAAAACTCTTCGATTATAAGGTCAGCCTGGACCTGCGGGTCAAGGTCAATCCCAAATGGCGCAAGAAAGACTATCTTATCAAGGGCATGTTCAGCTGATAGGATCTCCCAGAATCAGGAGGTGTCTCTCTTCCTTAAGAAAGGGCACCTCCAGAGGTTTCACATCTATCAGTCTGAAATGATCCTTCAGCAGGGAGATCTCCTCTTCCACCGAGGAGGCTTTGCCTTTGTAGGCGGCGATAAGCCCCCCGGGAGCCAGACAGTTCTTCAATCCCTTTAAAATCTCGGGGATAAAAGGACGGAAAGCCCTGAACGTGATCAGGTCGTAGGTCTCCCTCACCTGTTTCAGATCCAGATTCTGAACCGTCGCATTTTCCAGATTCAGGGTTATAACCATATCGTTAAGGAAATTGCACCTTTTACCCGACCGTTCCACCAGATCCACCGTCCAGTCTTCCAGAAAAAGAGCCAGCGGGATTCCGGGCAGACCTCCGCCGGTTCCCATATCGGCCAGACGGAGGGAGGAACGTCCGTTTCCCAGGTCCCGGATCAGTTCCAGGGCGCTCAGAGAATCCAGAATATGGCGCACAATGAAATCGTCCCCCGCGGCGTTCACCAGGGAGTAAAGGGGGTTCCAACGCTCGATTTCGTCGATGTAAGCGCGCAGTTTATCCTCCTGCTTCTCCGCAGGTTCAATATTCAGGGCAGTCAGCCCTTCAGTCAGTTTATCCATTTTTCACCTCCCCTGAACCGCCCTGCTTGCCGAGAAGCACAAGAAGTACGGCGATATCCGACTGGCGTACGCCGGAAATACGCGATGCCTGCCCTACGGAACGGGGGCGTATATTCCGGCACTTTTCCAGGGTTTCCTTGGAAAGACCTTCTGTTTTTTCCCAGTCGAAATCCTCGGGAATGAGGATATTCTCCATCTTCTTAAAGCGCTGGATCTCCCTCTCCTGCCTCTGGATATACCCTTCATATTTGATATCCAGCTCACTGTGATTCACCGTGGACAGGGGAACGGAATCAAGCTCGGGCAGAAAGGGAAGGAAATCTTCCATATGAAGCTCCGGATCCTTCAACGCGGTGTGGAAGGTTTTTCCCATATGATTTTCCCGGAACCGGTCTCCCGCCTGTTTCTCCAGCACTTCGCGGTTCACCTTTCTTTCTCGGAAGAGTTCCTGAATCATGGCCAGGTCCTTTTCCTTCTGTTCCAGCCGTTCCCGGGCCAGAGGGGAAAGCAGACCGCAGCGCCGTGCGTGATCGGCCAGACGTATCTGGGCGGCGTCATGGCGAAGGTTCAGCCGATACTCCGCCCGGGAGGTGAACATACGGTAGGGTTCCTTTGTTCCCAATGTGACCAGATCGTCCACCAGGACACCCATGTAGGCTTCGGCCCGGGACAGGATGAGAGGTTCCTCCCCTCCCAGGGCGAGACCGGCGTTGATTCCCGCCAGCAGTCCCTGTCCCGCCGCCTCCTCGTACCCTGAGGTACCGTTGGTCTGGCCGGCGAAATAGAGATTTCCGTGCCGCTTGCTTTCCAGGGTGGCCTTAAGCTGTGTGGGGTCCAGGTAGTCATACTCCACGGCATAACCGGGCCTCATGATCTGGGCATGCTCCAGCCCGGGAAGGGTGCGCAGAAAAGCTTCCTGGACCAGTTCGGGGAGGCTGGAGGAGATACCGTTCAGGTAGACCTCTTCCGTATCCAGCCCCTCGGGCTCCACGAAGATCTGATGCCTTTCCCGGTCGGGAAAACGGACCACCTTATCCTCTATGGAAGGGCAGTACCGGGGACCTATCCCCACGATTTCCCCCGAATAGAGGGGAGATTTATCCATGTTTTCCCGGATTATCCGGTGAGTCTCTTCGTTGGTAAAAGTGATATGGCAGGGAACCGAAGGGCGGTCCACCGTCTCCCGGGAAAAGGAAAAGGGCTGAATTACGTCGTCCCCGGGCTGTTCTTCCATTTTCGACCAGTCCAGAGAGGAGGCCCTGACCCTGGCGGGGGTTCCTGTTTTCATCCGGCCGACCTGGTATCCCAGACGGCGCAGACTGGTTCCCAGACCCACGGCCGCCGGTTCTCCGAGACGCCCGGAAGACTGGCGGAATTCGCCAATGAAGATTTTACCCTCCATAAAGGTTCCCGTGGTAATTACCGTTTTGCGGGAAGTAAAGCGCCGTCCCCTCTCGGTGACAACCCCCAGACACAGGGTTCCCGAGTCATCCAGAATCAGGTCGGTCACCGTATCCTGAAAAATCTGCAGATTCTTCTGATTCTCCAGTGTTTTCTTCGCCAGAGCGGAGTAGCGGAATTTATCCGCCTGCGCCCGTGGCGCCTGAACGGCCGGTCCCCGGCTCCGGTTCAGTATTCGGAACTGAATAAGGGAATTATCTATTAAATGGGCCATTTCTCCGCCCAAAGCATCTATCTCGCGAACGATATTTCCCTTGGAAAGTCCCCCGACGGCAGGATTGCAGGAAAGTTTTCCTATGCAGTCCAGACTCTGGGTTATAACCAGAGTCTCATAGCCCAACCGGGCCAGGGCCAGGGAAGCCTCTATGCCGGCATGGCCGGCCCCCACGACTATCGCATCAAAATCCATGGTAACTCCTCAGTGTGGCCCTCCGAAGGCAAAGGCACCTATATCCTACTTGCCCACGCAGAAACGGGAAAACATGGTTTCCAGAATATCTTCGGTTCCCACTTCGCCGGTTATCTCGCCCAGGGAATTCAGGGCGTTTCTCAAATCCTCCGAAAGGATATCCATCGGAAGGTTTTCTTCCAGACCGCTTACAAACCGTTCCAGACTCCGGTCCGCCTCTTCCAGAAGCTCCTTCTGCCTGAGTGAATCGATAACCGCGCCCTGGGCGGGGATTTTCCCTTCCAGAAGCCGCTCGCCCACCGCCTTTTCCAGAGCCTCGAACCCTTCGGATGTCACGGCGCTCAGCGGCAGAAATCCCTCGGGAGCGGGACCTTTGGCCAGATCGGCCTTATTCCACAGGGGAATCAAGGGGACCTTCCCCTTCCGGTCATGCTCTGCGAGGAATAGGCGGTCTTCCCCGGTCAGGCCCCGTTCTCCGTCCACCAGATAGAGAATGATATGGGCCTGGTCCACAATCTCTCCGGCCCGTCGGATTCCTTCCTTCTCCACCGGATTGTCCGCATCCCGCAGCCCGGCCGTATCGAAAAGCCGGATAGGCACGCCCCCCAGGGAGATCCACGATTCCAGATAGTCCCGGGTCGTACCGTGCACTTCGGACACGATGGACCGCTCCTCCCGCAGAATCAGGTTAAAAAGGGAAGATTTTCCCGCATTGGTCTGCCCCGTCAGGACAAGGCGCACCCCGTCCCGGTACATCTGCCCCGTACCGTAGGTGGCCAGCAGCCGCTGGATATGGGCTCTGGCCTCTTCCAGACGGGTTTTATCAAGTATAACTTTGTCGTCCACCTCATCCTCGGGATAATCCAGGGAGATGGACACGGCGGCCACAAGGGCCAGAAGATGGTCCTTGATGCGATTGATTTCCTTCTCGATCGCCCCGGAGAGACGGTTCATAGCCAGGGACTGAGAGGCGGCTGATTTGGCGGAGACAATCTCCTGAACCGCTTCGGCCCGGGTCAGATCCATCTTGCCGTTCAAAAAAGCCCGGAAGGTAAACTCACCGGGAGAGGCCTGACGGATCCCTTCCCTCTGAAGGAGAGCCAGAATCCCCTGAATACCGGGAAGGCTGCCGTGGCAGGAAAACTCCACGCTGTCCTGCCCCGTATAACTGCGGGGGGTGCGGAAGACCGAGGCCAGTACTTCGTCCAGAACGCGACCGTCCCGGGAATCTATGATTTTACCGTAAACCAGGCTGTTGCCCGGCGCATTGACAAGGGAAATGCCGGGCTTGAAAAATTCAGCGCATTTCTCAATTATGCCCGGGCCGGAACAGCGGATGACGGCAAGAGCGCTTTCGGCCAGGGGGGTGGCCAGGGCGCCGATCATGTCATCCCTGTTATATGAGTAATTGTCCATATCAGAGTCAAAGCTCCTAATTATTATTCAGTTTCAGGCAGGTTTCGGCGATATTCTTTCCCAGCTGGAAAAAAGCGGATCTCACAAGTCCGGTGGGATCGTTACCCGTCACAGAGCTGCTGATATCCTCGATAACATTCACCCGGTGCTCCCACAGGTCCGCTTCATAAAGAACGGCGCCGGCATTCATCTGGTATAACTCTCCTTTCTGAGAAAAGTTACGTATGCCCGCCTCACAGAAGAGGATTATATCATAATTGTTGCCGTAATGGGAATTGAACTCGCGCACCATTTCCAATTCCGACATGCCCCGCAGGGTCTCCAGGTCAAAATCCACCGGTTCCACATGGTAGTCCTGCTCCCTTAACCGATTCAGAACAGCTTCCTCGGTCGTTTTTGAATCAAGGATTCTCCCGGCCACATCCCGGTCCTCTATAATAACAGCGGTATTCAATACGCGCCGGTCCTGTCTGACCGGGACGTTTTTTTCCAGGGTGAATCGGCTTAACTGCGATTCCAGCTCCCTTCCGGCGCCCTGTTCAAGGGAGGAAAGATTCTCAAACAAACGGTCATATGTCCCCGGAAGCAGGGAAAAGAGCACCCTCCCCTGCCCGATTCCCGAAGGAAAGGGAAAGGATAATTCCGCCAGCCCCTCCCTGTCGCTGGGCAGGGATATATGCAGATTTTCCGTCCGGTTGTCCACCGCAGGGACCGCCATATCCACAGTCCAGGGGATTCTCTGGTTCTCAGCGGCAGCGAGAGGGATACTCACATCATAGGTCCAGGAACGCCGGGCTCCCAGATATACGGTATCCGGACCGGATATCACCGGCGCATCCGTCATCTCCAGATGGCCGGAAGCGGAACGGAAGGCTTTGCCTCTGAGATAACCGGCAAGCAGGCCTCCCGTACTCAGCCCCTCCCGGGCCGCCTCCATATCAAAAAGGAAGGCGGAAAAGGGATACCCCCCCTGAGCGGCATCATCCGCCCGGGCGAGGAGACGGTCAAACTCACTGCTGCCGCTCAAATAGGTCCGCAGCTGATCGCGGTGCTTCTCGTATTCACTGCGGCTGTAGCGGAAACGGACGGCCGCGGCCAGATTTTCCCCCTCCCGGTACCAGGTGAAATCCTCCGTTTTCCCTCCGGGGATTATCGTCTCCTCCCCCTCAAGAAAAGCCTTGAAAAGAGCCGTCAGATAATCCCTCTCGTCATGGTAGGAAGAGAAATCCTCCTCGGAGAACCCCATATGCCTGAGGATTTTCCCAGAAAGGTTCTCCGCCAGGTCATCGAGAGCCTGCTCCTTGTCGGCCCCCCTGCCCACGGCGGTAAAAAGAAGAGAGTCATCATCAATCTTCGTTTCATCATCGACCCAGAAAGGTGCCATGGCGGCCATATCATCTCCCGCGCATGAGATGAACATCAGTACGGTAATTATCGTTATCAGAGCAGCCTTAACAATTCGCATGGCCTATCCTTTCCCCCTTGGGGAATCATTAAATTCAAAATGGGAAAACCCCCATTCAAGGAGAACTCCCTCGAATGACTGATATCCCGTTCCGTCACTGCCCCAGACGGTATTTCCGCCGGCCGAGTACTCCCTGGGAATGACAAGGGACCGGAAGACGTCCTCCCTTTCCAGAATACCGTCAACATACCATCTAATCAAGAGGTCTTTCCCGTGGGGCAATATTTCCAGAGAAAGCCAGAAGGGGCGGTTATAAAGGTCCTGATCAAAATCACACTTCGACCGGAAAAAACGGTCCGTTTCTGAATGGAAGGAGAGCATAAAACTATTCCCCACTCTGAAAAGGTCAAACCCGTAGTCCCCTGTTCCATCGGTAGTCTCGAGGATTTTTACCGTCTCCAGGGCCGAATCATCATCAGGTTTATTCAAGATGATGCGCATCGCAAGCTTCGAATTTCCTTCGAGCGCCTCCCCCTGGAGAATCTTCCCGTCAAAACGCAGGAAAGAATCTGCACCGAAGATGTACCCGCTGTCTCCTCTCAGGCAGAAGGGGACAAGAGAATGGGAGCCGAGATAGGAGAGAGCGTCCTTATCCCTCTCACCGATCTGCCTCAGCCCCCTGTCTATGCGCGTTCCGTCACAATAAAAAAGATGTTCCCACTCCTCCGGTTCCAGGACACCGTCCCTATCGGGGATATCGTTGAAATAGATCTCACAATCGCCGAAGACAGGGGATAGCTCCGTTCCATTAAGGGGTTTGCCGGGAAAAAGTTCCGCAGTGAGGGAATAGTTGCCCTTTTCCCCGGGCCCGTAAAAACAGAACCGGTCCGCCCCTTCCGAGCAGAAACCCTCCTGGAGGATTCTCCCGTCAAGCCTCCACCTGACGTAGGGATTGTCACTCCCGGAATCAAAGGAGCATACCGCCTCTACAATGGATCCAGCCATGGGAACGGGAGGATAGTAGAGTATTTCGGGCTCCCCGTAATCCTGTTTCTGAAAAAAAACATCCACCGACTGTATCTGGTCAGATTCTCCCCGGGGATAGCAGGAGATCCTCATGATGCCGCTTTGCGCCCCCCCGGGAATGGGGAGAATGACGGGATCATGGCATGTAAAGTGGTTTTCATAGAGAATGTCCGACTTTTGTTCTATGACGACGGTCACGTCTTTCTCGGCGGAGCGGCTTTTACGGCTTGCGGGAATGAGGGATATTGCATCATCCGAGTGGAGCCACATACCCTCTCGCGGCAGGGTAAAAAGGACACATTCCTCCGAAAGACAGGAGCACTGGGAAAAGAAAAAAAGAAAAGCAAGACAGGCGAGGGGTATAAAACTCTTATTCATAATTTATTAACCAGGCTGCCCTACCTTAATGAATGATGATAAAGAGTAATTTAGTCCCTCGGGTAATAAAAAACCACTTTTTCCTCTACAAAATGGTAGAAAATGCGGGAGCCCCGAAGGAGTCCGGTCCGGATGAAGAATTTCCTCCACCGGACCGGAGGATATTTACCAGTTTTCTCCCAGAATTTCAAAATAGGCCTGAGGATGCCTGCAGGCGGGGCAGAGCTTGGGAGCTTCCTTACCCTCATAGAGGTAGCCGCAGTTAATACAGCGCCAGGTAACAGACTCGTCCCTCTTGAAGACCCGGTCGCCCTTCAGATTGGCCGCCAGATCGTTATAGCGTTTTTCGTGCTGTTTTTCAGCTACCATAACCATGCGGAAAAGAGTGGCGACCTCCTTGAATCCCTCCTCCTCGGCCTTGGCGGCAAAGGCGGGATAAAGATCGGTCCACTCCTCATTTTCTCCGGCGGCGGCGGCATGAAGATTCTCCAGAGTCGTACCAACCTTGTCCCCTTCGAATCCGGCGGGAAAGGATGCGGTAATTTCCACGACGCCCCCTTCAAGAAAAGAAAAAAATCTTTCGCCGTGTTCCTTCTCCTGAGCGGCGGTCTCTTCGAAAATCTGGCTAATCTGAACATAACCCTCTTTCTTGGCCTTGGACGCGAAAAAGGTATACCGATTCCTGGCCTGAGATTCACCGGCAAAAGCCTTGAGCAGATTTTTTTCCGTTTCCGTTCCTTTAATAGATCCCATTCTTTTCTCCTTAATTTGTCGTGATTTCCGGTAACACAGATTTACCGTTTTCTATTACTGTTCAGTATACAATACTTTTCCCGTTATTTGTAGGATGAACTTTATTTTCATGTTCTTGACATGAATAGTATGCCGTCATACTATTCCTCCATGACCACCTCTTCCCCCATAACTATCAAGGCTGTCGTATTCGACCTTTTTTCCACCCTGACATCCCTTACCCACCTGCCCGACGCACCGGGCAGAAACGCCCACGAGATACTGGGGGTAGACAGAGCCCAGTGGCGTGAGGCCCTTTTCAATGACTCCCGGGATAGGCTGATTGGAACCATCCGGCAGCCCGTGGATATAATCAGGGATATCGCCTGGAAAATTAATCCGGCCATTTCCGAGGAAGTCCTGGAAGAAACGGCCCGGGAACGAAGAATCCGTTTCCGATACTGCCTGGAGCATCCGCCCGAAGGCGTTGTGGACGGGATAAGGAGAATCCGTGAGGCCGGGTTCAAACTGGCCCTGATCAGCAATGCCGATGCGGTGGAAATCGAGGGCTGGGACGGTTCGGAACTGGGCTCACTCTTCGATCTGGCCCTGTTCTCCTGCCATGAGGGGTATATGAAGCCGGAACAGGAGATATTCCGCCTGTGCCTCGACCGTCTGGGCCTTGAGGGAAAGGAGTGCCTCTACGTGGGTGACGGCGGCAATGACGAGCTCATCGCCTCGGCGCAGGCAGGCATGCACGCCGTTCTGACCACTCAGTTTCTCAAGCTGTCCTGGCCGGAGAAAATTAAAGAGCGCCGGGAAACGGTCAGCTATCAGATTGAACACCTTAACGAAATACTGCCCCTTATCGACAGGCTCTCCCAGTGACGGAGATCTCCCTCCCGGTCCGGGAATTCATTGAACTGACCGCCCGGGAAGGAGATATGAAAGGGGGCTTTTTTTCCAACCGGCGAGCCGTTGACGGCACTCTGGGACACAAGAAGGTACAGGCCTCCCGCCCCATCCGCTACGAGAAGGAAAAAAAGGTGGAGAGGTCCTTCACAAAAAAAGACCTGACCCTCCGTCTGGAAGGACGGATCGACGGGGTGTTCCTCACCGATCCGCTGGAACTGGAAGAGATCAAAACGGTGGAACGGGAGTTTCCCGGTTCCTGGGAGGAATCCCCCGTTCTGCACCGCGCCCAGCTCCTCGTCTATGGAGCCCTTGTACGTCCCGAACCGGAAGAATCCCTTAAGCTGACTCTCACCTATTACCACCTGCGCTCGGAGAAGGAGGAGAGTTATTCCAGGCTGATGAACGGCATGGAGCTCTCCCTCTACCTTGACGATCTCCTGGATAAATACTTCTCCGCACGGGAACAGAGGGAAAACTGGTTCAGGAAAAGAGACCGGTCCTTCCGAAAACTCTCCTTCCCCTACGGTGCCTTCCGGCCGGGGCAGAGGGATTTATCCGCCCAAGTGTACCGCGCCGTCCGGGATGAATGCTTCCTGATGATCCAGGCACCCACGGGAACGGGGAAAACAATGGGAACCCTGTTCCCCGCGGTCAAGGCACTGGGCGAGGACAGGGCGGACCGGATCATCTACCTCACGGCCCGTACCCCGGGGCGGCTCCTTGCCGCCGAAGCGGTCAAAGATATGGAAAAAGAGGGAGCCGCCCTGCTTACCGTCGTGTTGACGGGAAAGGAGAAAATCTGCCGCACCCCCGATGCCCGGCAGTGCGATCCGGAGTTCTGCCCCTATGCCGCAGGCTATTATGATAAACTTCCGCAGATTCTTGAGCGTAGGGAGGAGATCCGCTTTTTCGACAGGGATGTCTTTAACAGACTGGCCGACGAGTGGAATATCTGCCCCTTCGAACTTTCCCTGGACATGGGGCTGGAAGCGGATATTCTGATAGCCGATTACAATCATCTCTTTGATCCCGTCGTGTCACTCAAGCGCTACTTTGCCCGGCCGGGCGAACGGTATGCCGCCCTTATGGACGAGGTTCACAACCTGCCCGACCGGGGCAGGGACATGTTTACGGCGCGGCTGGGGAAGGAAGCGATCCTGGAAATCAAACGGAGTCTGAAGAGATCCCATCCTTCCCTTGAGAAATCCCCCCTTCTCCGCTCCCTGGAAGGGATTAATCGCCTTCTGCTCGAATACAGGAAAAGATGCGACGAGCGGGCAGACGGCGTCCTGGCGCTTAAGGAGCCGGACAAAAACCTCCTGGACAAGATCCAGAGATTCAACCAGCTGGCCGAAGAGAACCTGCGGGAGGATCTTCCCCCGGAAACCTTTTCCCTTCTCATGTCCTTCTATCTGGACACCCGTTTTTTCAGCCGCATCGCCGAATTGTACGGTGACCCATTCCGCTTTGTACTGGAGAGCCGGGGAAAAAGGGACTGCGAGGCCGCCCTTCTCTGCCTGCATCCGGCCCCTTTATTAAAGGAAGGCTTTGAGAAATGCCGGTCCGCCGTGCTCTTTTCCGCCACACTGACCCCCCAGGATTATTTCCGGGAGATACTTCTGGACACGGAGAGGGAAATACGCCGGGCCGTAATGGAATCCCCCTTCGATCCCCGGAACTGTCCCGTTCTCATCAGGACGGATATCAACACCCGCTACCGGGGGCGGGAGGAGAGCCTGGACCAGCTCGTACGGGCCATTCACGGGGGGCGCGTTCAGGGACAGGGTAACCATCTTGTTTTCTTCCCCTCCTATCGCTATCTGGAATCCGCCCGGGAACGCTGGACGGAGACCTATCCCCGGGAGGAGGTCCTGGTTCAGACAGGGGGGATGGGGGAAGAGGAGCGGGAAGAGTATCTGGCCCGTTTTTTCAAGGCCCGGGAGGAGAAAAAGCCCCTTCTGGCCTTTGCCGTCATGGGGGGAATCTTCGGAGAGGGGATAGATCTTCCCGGGGATCTTCTTACCGGAGTAACCGTGGTGGGCGTGGGCCTTCCGGGAATTGGCCCGGAAAGGGAACTTCTCAAGGAGTACTATGATCAGCGGGGAATGAACGGATTTGATTACGCCTACCGTCTTCCCGGATGGAACAGGGTACTCCAGGCGGCCGGCCGTCTGATAAGGAAGGAGACGGACCGGGGGATCATACAGCTCATAGACGACCGGTTCGGACACTCCGTCTACCGCCGCCTTTATCCCCCTCACTGGTTCATTACCTCGAATCCGCGCTTGTAAGGTCACCTTTTAGGGGGTATAATACAAACCGATGAACGCTCTTCACCTTCTCAATGAAGACACCCCCTCCTTTGTTCTGGAAATGATCTTCCAGTTAAAGGTAAAGGACGTCATGACCCGGAGCCTTCTGACGGCAGACAGGCAGACCTCCCTGAAAGAGATACAGCAGATGATGAAGCAGAAAGCCGTGACGGGGATTCCCGTGGCGGAGCATAAGAGGCTTTTCGGCATAATCAGCCTGGAAGATATCATCCGCGCCCTGGAAGGGGGCTACATCAATGACCCGGCGGAGAAGCGCATGACGAGGAATCTCATTGTCCTTGAGGAGGACATGCCTCTCTCCTTCGCCATCAACTACATGGACAAATACCGCTACGGCCGTTTCCCCGTGCTCAACATCAGCAAGGAGCTGGTGGGGATTATCACCAGCCGGGATATTATCAATAAACTGCTCGTGCGGATTAATGAGGAGATGACCCAGCTGGAGAACAGCCTGGTCCGGGAGCCGGATCACAGGGTGGACAGCTATCACAAAGCCTATATATGCCACCGGTTTGACTTTGAAAACGCCGGCCGGGCCAGCACGGAGATAAAGAAATACCTGAAAGGCCTGGGACTGGACAGAAAACTGATCCGGCGGGTTGCCGTGGCATCCTATGAGCTGGAGATAAATCTGGTTGTCCATTCCCAGGGGGGAACCCTCTACTTCGAAGCGGAAAACGACAGAATACGGCTGACGGCCAACGACGAGGGGCCGGGCATAGGTGACGTGGACCTGGTCATGAAAGAGGGGTATTCCACGGCCAACGACTGGATACGCTCCCTCGGATTCGGCGCGGGCATGGGGCTTCCCAATGTCAAAAGGGTATCCGATTCCTTTTCCATTCAATCCGAACCGGGCAAGGGAACGACCGTCATATCTGAAATAGAACTGAACAAAGGAGAGACCGATGACGATTAGTGATCTGGAAAAGCAGCTGGGATACGTTCCCCTCTGGGAAGGTTATGAAGAGGGGATCATAGCCGACGGTTACACATCCGACCTGTTGAGCGATGTGATGGGGAACGCCCCTGACGATTCGGTGCTCATAACCATACAGGCCCATAAGAATACCGTAGCCGTGGCGACTCTGGCGGGAATAAAGGCTATCGTGCTCTGCAACAACCGCCCCGCCCCTGAGGAGATGATAGAAACGGCCCGGGAGGAGGGAATCGCTCTTTTCCGTACCGCAGACAACCAGTTCACCGCCTCTTGGAAAATACGGGGTTATCTGGCCTGAGAGATGCTGGTCAAGGCTGATTTTCATATACACTCCTGCCTCTCCCCCTGCGGAGATCTTTCCATGGCTCCCCGGGACATAGCCGGAACAGCCCGGGAAAAGGGCCTCGACATTATAGCCCTCACCGACCACAACACGGCGCTGAACTGCCCCGCCTTCAGGGAGGCCTGCATCGGTTTCGGACTTTATCCCCTCTTCGGCATGGAGGTGACCACATCGGAGGAACTCCACTGCCTGGCCCTTTTCAGCAAGGTCGAGGAAGCCCTGGCATTCGGAGAACGGATAGCAGCCTGCTACCGCGGCCCCGTCAACATTCCGGAAAAGTTCGGCGATCAGATCTATCTGGATGAGGAGGAAAATATACTGGGCGAAGTGGAAGTCAACCTGGCCCAGGGAGCCACCGACCTGAGCCTTACCGGCCTGGGATCTCTTATCCGATCAGCCGGCGGTCTCTTCATTCCCGCCCATATCGACCGCCCCTCCTACAGCATTGCGAGCCAGCTGGGCTTTCTTCCCCCCGATGACTATCATGCCCTGGAAGTGACTCTGCCCCGCCCTCATATAGGGACCGGCTCCTATCCACTGACAGCCGGTTCAGACGCCCATTATCCCGAAGATATCGGCAGGCGCTATACTCTTCTGGAAGTGAGGGAACTCTCTTTTCACGGAATCGCCGATGCCCTCCCGGGGGGAAAAACTTTTTTTTCCCGGTAACAATCTCTGATTATCCGATTGTTATACAGAGTAAGGGAAAGGGTTAAAATGACAGAATATTTTTAATGTTTTTGTTTTTTCTCCCTTAATGTTTTATAATATAAGTGATTGTTAAATCGCTAAAGGAGTCTAATAACAATGAAGAAATTAGTAGTTTTGCTATTTACTGCGGCTATCGTCTTCGGATTCGCATCCTGCGGTTCCGAACCGGAGAATTCCGGTGATACGGCGGTCGACACGAAAGGACTGGACGTTCCCGACTGGTTTCTCGTTCCCCCCCAGGCTGACGATATGATTTACGGTATCGGTGTTGATACAAGATCCGATATGGCCAGAGCCAAAGATATTGCGGCTTCACGGGCAAGAGCAGACATAGCCAAACAGCTCAGTGTCACCGTAGAAACCATGCTCACCGACTACTTTCAGGAAGCCGGCGAAGGGGATAATACCCAGGCTATCGAAATGATCGAATCGATCACCAAGGAAGTGGCCGAAGTAGACCTTAAGAATGCGATTCTCAAGGAAACCTACCCCGTACTCGAGAAAAACGGCGAATATACCATGTATGTTCTGGTTGAATACGACAAGACCAAGGCCGTAGAGGAAGAGGTAGCTCAGATTTTCCAGAGAAATGAAAGCGCCGCCTTTGCCGAGTTCAAATCCCAGCAGGCTCTGGAAAGACTGAACGCAGAACTGGATAACAATCCCCCCAGTTCCACGGCTAACGCAGAATAGGAGCAACGGACCGGTCTATGATGAAAAGAATATCGATTTTTCTGCTGACAATTTTCTCTCTGGCAGGTCTGGCTGCCCAGTCGGACATAAAGGGAGAGATTATCTATCTTGAGGGAGAAGTCAATATCTCCCGAAAAGGGGAGATGCTTCCTTTCAACGAAGTTGATATGGGCCTTCTCCTGGAAGAGGAAGACGTCATCAAGACCGGTTTCGACGGTTATATGGAAATTGAGCTGACTTATCCCGGTCAGGGGAGTCTGCTCAAGGTCCAGCCCGATACGGTTTTCTACTTTGATAAAAGGGAAAATTCGGGAAGAAGCACTGCCCGGGTCAATCTTCTGGGCGGTTCAATCGGGCTGAAAGTCAGTAAACTGACCAGCAACGAAAGCATGAACGTGGAAACCCAGTCGGCGGTCATGGGAATTCGGGGAACCGAATTCGATGTCAATCGGGCCGTCACGGGAGAAATACTGGTAACATGCGATGAAGGAAAAGTCTCCTGCGCCACTCCGGCGATGGAAACCTTCTCCCTGCCGGGGACTGTCTGTCTTCAGGACGACGGCAAGGATTTCGTCAATGACAATGTCTCCGTGGCTGATCTGGATAACTACAGGAACAGATGGTGGAGTGCCCGCATGGAAGCATTGACGACCCTCGGTCCTCTGTCTGTGGAGTACTATACGGGTCGGTTCGACAGCCAGATCATACTTTTTGACAGTGCCTGGGACGAATTGGAAGACAACGACATGCTCTTTAAAGAGTATGAGTCCATACTGGCCGACGGAAGCACCCCCTCCCGGGCAAAAGCAACCCGGGATAAAATGACACTCACGTCATCTGTCATCAAAATGCGATCCGCCCTTCCTCTTATGGAAGAAGTGTTCTACACCCTTCAGCTTTTGAAAGAGTACCAGAGCCGAAACGTCTTTGACGGAGACAGCCGGGACTTCCGGGAATTCAGCAAAAGAGAGGCCTCTCTGGAAAGCCGCCTGGTTCAGGCCCGTTATTACCTTTCCCTTTACGGAAAAGTATCAGCCTTTGCCGCAGGGGGAAACAATTCCACCCTGAACAGCATGCTTTCCAATTAACACCGGGAACGCGGTTCGGGCTAAACGTTAAACTTGAAGAACATGACATCCCCGTCCTGAACGAGGTATTCCTTTCCTTCCATACGGAGCTTACCCGCCGCTTTGATCGCCTGTTCGCTGCCCGCTTCAAAGAGATCGCTGCAGTGGTAGACGTCGGCTTTTATGAAGCCCCTTTCAAAATCGGTATGGATAACACCCGCCGTCTGGGGGGCTTTCATTCCCGCTTTAAACGTCCAGGCCTTGTTCTCCTTGCCTCCGGCGGTAAAAAAAGTTCTGAGTCCCAGAGTATGGTAGACCTTACGGATAAGCCTGGATAATCCCGATTCCTCAATACCGGCTTCTTCCAGAAAGACAGCCCTCTCCTCCGGATCGTCCAGAGCGGCTATATCCGCTTCCAGCTGTCCACAGAGCACGACCACATCGGCATTCTCGGCTTCGGCTATTTTCCTGACGGCTTCCACATAGGTATTTTCTCCCGAAAGACCGTCTTCATCGACATTACAGACATAAATCTGCTTTTTCATGGTAATAAGATGAAGATCATACAAGAGCTGCTCTTCATCCTCGGTCATTTCCATGGAACGGGACGAGCGCCCTTCGGACAACTCCCCCTTCAGCCTTTCAAGAAGAGGAACCATAGCCAAAGCTTTCGCCCGGACCTGCTTATCCCCGCTGCGGGAATTTCTTTCGTTGGAGGCGATTCTCTTCTCCACCGTTGCCAGATCGGCCAGGGCCAGTTCAATATTAATCGTTTCGATGTCATTGACCGGATCAATCCGGTTGGCGACATGGATGATATCGGGATTCTCAAAACATCTCACCACATGGGCGATGATACCCGTTTCCCTGATATTAGCCAGGAACTTATTTCCCAGTCCCTCACCTTGGGAAGCCCCTTTAACGAGACCGGCGATATCCACGAATTCCACCGTGGCGGGGATTTTCTTCTCCGCTTGGATGATCGTATGGATCTTATCCAGCCTTTCGTCGGGGACGTTGACAATCCCCACATTGGGATCGATCGTGCAAAAGGGATAGTTCGCCGCTTCCGCCGGAGCCGACGTGAGGGCTGAAAAAATAGTGGATTTTCCCACATTGGGTAATCCGACAATTCCGCAATTCAAAGCCATATATTTTACCTTTACCTTTCAGAGTAATTTTTCGGAGTAAACTTCGGACAGGGTTGACCGGTAGCCTTAAGAACCTCCTGGGAGGGACTCCCCGCCGTCTTAAATCCGAAAAGACGGCAGCCGTGGGGAAAAGTTCTGTCCCAGGTCACATAATAGTGGGAACATTTAAGGCAGTCAAATATCCTCTTCTCCATGTATGTTCCAAAGTCAGCCCTTCAGAGAATACTGCAGAAGCTGAACGAAATGGTAGAGCTGTTTATATATTTCGGTCATATAGCCCTCGATATGATTATCGCTCCGGGCATCCAGTTCCTTCCAGTTGATAATCACTTGGTGATTTACAACTTTATAATCCTCGATTAGCTGCTTGAGCATTTTTCCCAGGGAGATAAATCCGGCGGAAGATTTCTTGATAAGCCTGAGCGCCTCGTCATTAATCTCGCCCACCACCGTGGCCAGACTGTTCTGGGAAGTCCTGTCCTGAACACTCGCCATGCGCAGATAACGTTTGAGACGGATTCCGCCGTTGGCGTCCTCGGCCAGTTCGTTATCAAAGGCCACCACCTGATCGGCCACATCCATGAGCTGGTGGTATATCTCGGAAAACTGCTGGGATGTGACATTGGTCGTCCACTTGCCTTCAATGAGCAGAATGTCTATCAGGTTCCGGACTTTTCCTTTGTATGTATCCAGAAAAAAAGCTTTCAGGTAATTCATACCGTCCACATGGGCAAATCCGTCCACTCCTTTTTTGGAGAAGTTGATATTTGCTTTATCGGTGTAGTACTGAGTCCTGGAAACGGCGGTCGTTCCGAAAACCATTTTCACCTGGGCTTCTATCTGGCTGATTTTCTTCTCTTTGAGAAGGGCCTGCAGGATTCTTTCCACCTCTGTCTTCTTCTTGTCCAGGTAGGATTCCACAATCTCCTCGGAGTGTCCCAGACGCATGACCTTATAGTAGGGATCTTCACTCAGATGCATGATGATCAGATTGAAAACCCGGCTTTTCCTAACGTCTTCACAGCTTCGAAGAAGTTTTTTCCAGGTGGAGGCGGGAAGAAGTTCCATATCCCTGTACTTCTTCATGATCTCAAAAATGACACCCCAGTTCGTCTTCGAATCGATGGGTTCAAGTACGGTCAGAAAATCCTTGAGATCCTCCAGAACATATTCGCCATTAATCGCTTCGAAGCGGGGAGAATAGACATAGTCGCCCTCGGGCAGGCTGGAATCGAATTTTTTAAGAAAAAAGTAATAATCGTAACCGGCAAAATCCATAAAGGACAAAAAGTAATTGTAAAGGGCGTTGATAAGCCGTATGCGGTTGCTGTCGAAGAGACTGAAAAGCTGAACCAGATCCCTTTTTATCTCCTCCCGGAGTATTTTGAGGTCCGTCGTTTTGGCCCTCTCCCGGATTGCCGTTTCGGAAAGCCTCTCGTCAAGGAGAAGATCCTCCTCCTTCATACCCATCTGTATAAAGGAGACTTTAAGAAGGTCGGAACTGATATAGGGAGAAAAGAGGGTATAGACAGGGCCGAGGACCTTGTATAAGTCATAGAAGAAACGGGCCATCTGGGGCTGAGCCATATTTCCGCCGGTCTTGAAGAATTTCCCCGTCCGCTTGAGCTCTTTTCGGATATCCTTGAGAAGTCTCTTTTTCTCCCGGTCGCCCCCCTCTCCCAGGATACCGCCGAGAAGCTTCTGAAGAATTCCGACGATTCCGCCGGAGCTGTTATCTGAACTCATCGAATCAGCCCCGGATTGGTGGAAGTGAGAAGCATGCCCACATCCTTCAGTTCCTTGATGGTTCCGTAGAGGGCGGGCCGTCTTCTGGACTCTTTCTCCTTGTCGTAAGCCACGGTCTTCACATAGAGATCATTGGCCATATCGGCCATAATATTCAGATTGTTGGACATATTGTCCACGGCCATTCTGTCTTGAATGGCGCCGTTCCTGCCCACAAGAGATTTAGCCCTCGGCTCCGCAATGGTTCTGGCCTGATAAATGAACTGGGCCAGACCGATTATTCCCATGTAAAGATCGTCCAGGCTGTAACCGTCTGCCCGGGACTGCTCGCTGTAATTTAGCAGAACATCAAAATAATGCCTGTAAGAGTAGCCCACTTCCACTTCGCTCAATGTATTGCGTATAAAGCGGTTGCTTTCGAGAATCTTATAGTGATTCGATAAATTCTCAATCAGATTTAATATCTCGTAGCTCTTGACGATCAATGAAGCTCTCCTCGTTTTAAATACCCATTTAATACTATGCTATCAATTTGATTTTATCAAGCCTTTTTCCCCTGATAACTCCCCCGCTCATTAAGGAGTTCCACCGTTCTGCGGGACACTTCCGACTTATTTAAAAAAACACCGGGCACACTGTTGCGCGGCGAGGGAGTATCGGTGGTCAGGCGCATGATAACCGTATCCTCATCCAGCCTTTCCAGGGCATCGGCCAGATAGGTGATATGCCTGAGAGATCCGGGGAAAGTCAGCTCCCCCAGCCTGTATTCCCTGTACAGGGGAGAACGGGAGGGGATATGGAGGTTGTGAAACTTCACCGCTTCGGGACGCAGGGCGTTCACCGACCGGACCGTTTCCATCATCATGGCGCGATCCTCACCGGGAAGGCCGAGGATAAGGTGGACGGCCCTTTTTATGCCCCTCTCCCGTAGAAGTTCATCGGCCCGGTAGAACTCTTCCGGCCCGTGCCCCCTGTTGATTCTTTCCAGGGTGGAGGGATGAATCGACTGGAGTCCCAGCTCCACCCACACATCGAATCCGGGGCGCATATAGGACGCCAGGAGATCGGCCTTCTCCTCATCCAGGCAGTCGGGCCTTGTGGAGACGATCAGCTCGGAAAAATCGTAGCACCCCAGTCCCTTGTCATAAAGGGCTTTCAAGTCGTCCGTTTTTCCGTAAGTACTCGTATAGGCCTGGAAATAGAGCATGAAGACTTCGGCCTTATACCGTTTTTTCATGGCTCCCAGGGAACGGCGTATCTGCCCTTCCAGCGATAGGTCGCCCTCCCCCACATAGGCGGAGCGGGATCCGAAGGGATCGCAGTAGGAACAGCCGCCCCGGCTCCGGTCCGAATCCCTGTTGGGACAGGTAAACCCTCCGTCTACCCCCACACGGTAGGCCGGTCTGCCGTATTTCTCTCTGAGATAGGCCGAATATGATCTGTACGGATTTTTCACCCTGACATTATGGTGGTTAGGCCCGTGAAGGGCAAGACTCTCAGCCTTGAATCAACGGGACAATCGGGATATATTAGGATCATGCTGAGAAAAATGCTCTTTCTGCCCCTAATCGCCCTGTTATTCTCCTGCTCGGATAAGGGCTATTCCCTTCTGACCGTACTGACCGATCAGAAGGATATGATACTTATATCGGAATACTACAACAGCATTCAGAATAAGAGCCGGATTCGTCTCATCTACGACGATTATATCTCTCTCGAGGATATCCTGACCCACGAACCGGATCTGGTCATCGGGAAGGATATGAACAATCCCCTCTTCTATGAGCGCTTCCTTCCCCTGACGCCACCGGAAGGAATCTATCCTGTCCTCACCGGCGAAAAGGACGAAAAGGGCCGGACGGGCCTTCTTCCTCTGGCCTTCGACATGCCCCTTATCGTCTACTCGCGGGATCAGAGGGACATCCCCTTCATGATGACTGGAGACGACCTGAAAGAAGAGGGCTCCGAGAGAAACCGGGAGGAGGAATCCCGCTTCACCCACATGGGCTTTTCCCCCTTATGGGAAGGAAAATTTCTTTACTGGTACATGAAGTCCCTGAATATTTCTTTCTATAAAGACGGGGAGTTTCAGTACGACCAGGACAGGCTGGATGAAGGGATCAATGCCATCCGCGCCTGGGTGGACGATGAAAACGGAGGCATGGAGAAGGAAAAGGCCTTCTCCGATAAATACCGGTATATACCCGACTACAAGCTGCTCGAGAAGGGTGTCATTGATTTCTCCGCCATGACCTTTTCCGAATACTCCGCCCTGCCCGGTAAGGAAACCGCCCGCCTGACCTACTCATGGTTCGGAGACGGGGAGCATATCAGCCCGGCCGATTGTCTATACGGGGGGATCGTCAGCGAATCGGAGAACGAAGAGGCAAGCCGTGATTTCCTCTACTGGCTCCTTTCCGAGGAGGGGCAGATTGAATTGATCCATTATAAGGGTGTGGTCAGTCCCGGATTCGCCCTGTTCGACCGTTTCAGCTCCCTGGAAAGAATCAACAGACTGTTTCTGCCCCAGACTTTTTCCGACAAACTGGGCGGACGGGTTTTTATGTCAGAACAGCTCGGCCCTCCCCTCCTTGAACCGGAGAACTGGAGCGCCGTGAAAAAGGACGTTATTTTTCCCTGGATGGAAGAAACGCTATGGGAAAACAGCGCTCTTACCCTTGCGTCCTATTACAGGGAGTGGCAGCTCCACTTTATCGATTAATTCGTTCTCAGTTGACGCACCGGGGTTTCTTTCTATAAGATCAGTGTCATGAAAGAAATTACCATGGTAAAGAAAAGAAAGGCCGACGGCGAACCGTGCCGCAAGTGCCGGCAGGTGGAAGAGCAGCTTAAGGACAGGGGACTCTTTGACAGAATCGACCGGATCGTATGGGCCGATGAAAGGGATCCCCAGTCGGAAGGAATGATTCTGGCCGAAGAGTTCGGGATTGAGATAGCCCCTTTCTTTATCGTGAAGGAAGGCCCGGAGGTAAGGCTTTATAAAAGCAGCCTTCAGTTCATCAAGAAAGAACTGGAAACATCGGTCCCTTCGGCTTCCCCGTCCTCTCTCCCCTCTGCGGGGAATCTGCTTTCCGAACTGACAGGCAAATCACCGGCCACCATCATAGACAGGGCCCTCTCTCTCTTCGGAAGGGAATGCGCCATCTCTTTCAGCGGGGCGGAGGATGTCGCCCTCATTGAAATGGCCGTCCAAACGGGTAAGCCCTTTACGGTCTTCTCCCTGGATACGGGCCGCCTTCATCCCGAAACTTACCGTTTTCTCGACAAGGTACGGAAACACTACTCCCTGCCCATCCGCGTCGTATCACCCGAAAGGGAGGAACTGGAAGCTTTTGTGGAAGAGAAGGGTTTGTACAGTTTTTACGAAGACGGCCACAGAGAGTGCTGTCAGATCAGAAAGGTAAAACCATTGAAACGGGCTCTGGGCGACTACCGGGCCTGGATTACCGGTCAGCGCAAAGATCAGAATCCCTCCACCCGGGGGAACCTCGATGTTGTCCAGGAAGACAGCTTTGTCGGAAAAGACGGAAAGGGGCTCTACAAATTCAATCCTCTGGCCGACTGGTCACAGGCAAAGGTCTGGAGTTTTATCCGTTCCCACGAAGTGCCTTATAACGAACTTCATGACAGGGGTTATATCTCCATAGGCTGTGAACCCTGCACAAGACCTCAGCAGCCCGGCGAACATGAAAGAGCCAGCCGCTGGTGGTGGGAAGAGGGAACGAAGCGGGAGTGCGGCCTCCACAAATAGCTTATTTGATTGATTTATCAGCGGCCCTCGGTCAGTCTGACCGAAAGAACGGCCAGGCCGCTGGACAGGTCTTCCCTCTGAACGATAACATCGTCGGGAACGCGCAGGGTCACGGGACAGAAGTTCCAGATACCCTTGATGCCGGCTTCAACCAGAAGATCGGCCGTTTCCTGTCCCACCGCTTCGGGTACGGTAATGATACCCATGGTGATTCCCATCCGGTGGACAAGATTCTCCAGCTTATCGAGGGCGAAAACAGTTTTTCCGTGGATTTCCTTGCCGACAAGGGCGGGATTGGCGTCAAAGGCGGCGACAATATTCAGCCCGTGCTCGGCGAACCCCCGGAACCCCATGATGGCCGAACCAAGGGCGCCTGCCCCGACGAGAACGGCATCGGTGGAGTTGTTCCACCCCAAAAGATCATTAATGGCTTTGATGAGCAGAGGTACTTCAAATCCCAGTCTGGGTTTTCCGGCCAAACCCGTAAAGGCCAGATCTTTTCTTACCTGAATAGGCTTCAACCCCAGGATATCCGAAAAGTCAGTAGTGGAAATCCATTCCTTACCCTCTTCAAGAAAATCTCCGGTGACCCGCAGGTAATTGGGCATTCTTCTGATTGTGGGGAGAGGAATTATTTTCTGTATCTGCGAATCTTCACTCAAGCCGACCGACCTCTTTCGTTATAAATATATCTTATTGAGTTATTATGTACTATTTTTTCCAAATAAGAAAGCATTTTTCGTCATAAAAACCAAAAAAGTTTAGCCCTCACGTATTGACATTGATAGGAATCTGGACTATTTTTTTATCGATAATTAATTATCCATTAGGGAGGATAAAAAATATGATTGAAGTGACCCTTTGCATGGGAAGCTCCTGTTTCAGCAGAGGCAACGAAGCTGCTCTCAATTCTCTCGAAGAGTATATAGAAAAAAACGGCCTTTCGTCCCAGATATCCCTCAACGGAGAGCACTGTATGGGCGACTGCGCCCACGGGCCGAATATCCGCATCAACGGAATTAAGTACAACAATCTCCTCCCCGACGGAATTATCGAAATATTAAACCATTACCTGGAAGAAAACCATGAATGACAGTTACCCCCTGTATACGGAAAAAAGAGAGTGTCAGGACTGTTACAAATGCGTCCGCCATTGCCCCGTCAAAGCCATATCCGTCAACGACGGCTCTGCCCTGGTGACACCCGAACTCTGTATCTATTGCGGTAAATGCTATGAAATATGTCCTGTGGGAGCCAAGAAAGTGCCCCAGGAATTCAACCGGGCGGAACAAATCATCCGTCTGAAAGAGTCAGTTTACGTCTCCATGAGCCCCTCCTTCTTTTCGGAATTTTCCGATAGAAAGGATGAAGTTCTCTCTTTTCTCTATGCCAAGGGAATTGCCGGGGTGTCCGAAACAGCCATCGGGGCTGAATATGTATCCCGGGAGATTGACCGGCTGCTGGAAGCGAAAAGTGATAAAAAATTGATTTCCACAGCCTGTCCGGTTATTGTGAAGCTTATTAACCTTTACTACCCCGCTCTGAAGGACAATATGACGGCTGTGGCATCACCCATGGTCGTCCACGGTAGATATCTCAAGGAGAAATTCGGCCCTCAGACAGGAGTGATATTCATTGGCCCCTGCATAGCCAAAAAGGGTGAGGCCCGTGAAGAAGGGCAGGCCATAGACTGCGCTCTCACTTTCGAGGAACTGGAGAAATGGATGACCGAATCGGTCGGCGGTCCTCTCCGCGAAACGGTCTCCGGTCCCGTTCCGGAGGATTTTCTGGAAGTCCGGTCCGGCAAAGCCTCTCTCTACCCTCTGGACGGGGGGATGATCCAGAGTCTGAGCGGGAAACACGGGGAAAACCACTCCTATCACATCTCGGGAATAGACAGGGTCATGGAGATTCTGGGAGAGATTGAGTCAAGGCTGAACGACGGGGAAGGTGCCTTTTTTGAGCTCCTCTCCTGTTCGGGGGGCTGTATAAACGGCCCGGCCCGCACGGGGAGAATGTCCTTCTATAAAAAAAGCTCCCTCCTTTTCGACAACATGAAATCCCGCACCCCCTTTCCGGGAGGGGAAAATCCCGCCGTATACCACGACTACCGGAGCACCGTTCCTCTGAACAAGGTGCAGTTTTCCGAGGAAGAGATCGAGGCGACCCTGATCGGCCTGGATAAGCGGAATAAGGACGACAGGCTCAACTGCGGCGGATGCGGCTATAATTCCTGCCGCGATTTCGCCATTGCCAAACTGCAGGGGAAGGCTGAGAAAGAGATGTGCGCCGGCAATATGAGGAAACAGGCCCAGAAAAAGGTCAACGCCCTCATCAAAACGATTCCCGCCGGCGTGGTTATCGTGGATCATGACAAAAAGATCGTCGAGTGCAACAGCCGCTTTCTGGACTTTTTCTCAGAGACCGATCTCTCCGACTATCAGGATATGACGGACAGGGCCAAGGGACTGAGCGTGGAAAACTTCGGTCAGATTTCCCATCAGTACAGCGAGGTTCTCTTTCACAGGACCGAAAAAGAGGAGCGCATCAGATACGGGGACTCCGTCTACAAGGCGACTTTTTTCACCATTGAGAAGGATCGTCTGGCCGGCGCCATCTTCCAGGATGTAACCCAGCCCTCCATCAGGCGCGGCACTATTATCACCAAGGCCGAAGAGGTTATCAGGAAGAATCTTGAGAGCGTGCAGCAGATCGCCTCCCTCCTGGGAGAAAACGCCGCCGAGACGGAAATCATCCTGAACTCTGTCATTGAAGAGCTCAAGCCGCCGGCAAAGAAGGACTTGAAGTGAAGTATTTCATCGATATTGCCTGGGCCCAGCAGATAAAAGAGGGACAGAGAATCGGCGGAGACGCGGTGTTCCTCTCCCGAACCAACGGGGACGACAGAAATATCTGTATTCTCTCCGACGGTCTGGGAAGCGGCGTCAAAGCCAATGTCCTGGCTACGATGACTGGTCGTATGGCCCAGAGATACGTGGAGGAAGAGAAGGATATCATGCGGGCGGCGGAGATAATTATGAACACCCTGCCCGTCTGCCGTGAGAGGCGCATAAGCTACGCCACTTTTACGATCTGCGACATCTCTCCCGACGGGGAAGCGCGGATCCTGGAATACGACAATCCTCCCTACATCATGATAAGAAATGGAAAAGTGCGGAAGGTGGAGAAAATCCGCAAGGAACTCAATCGGCCCAAGGCTTTCAAAAAGGAAGAGATCCTCTACTCGGAAGTCAAGCTCCAATACGGCGACAGGCTTGTCTTCTTTTCCGACGGGGTGACCCAGGCGGGACTCGGGACACCGGGCTATCCCCTGGGATGGCGGCAGAACAGAGTGGCCGAATTTCTGGAAAGACAGATGGCCAAGGATAAAACGCTTTCTGCCTGGCACTTGTGCCGTTCTCTGACGCGGCAGGCCCGCTTCCTGGACAAGGGGCACGCCATGGATGATATAACCGCCCTGTCCGTCTATTTCAGAAGGCCCCGGGAAACCCTGGTCGTGACCGGGCCTCCCATGGACAGCATCAACGACGCCCCCGTGGCCCGCAGAATTGCCGAGTTCCCCGGAAAAACCGTAGTGGCCGGGGGAACGACGGCCAATCTGGTTTCCCGGGAATTGAAGCGCAAACTGACGATCAACCTGAAAAGCCGGACGGAGAATGTTCCCCCCGCTTCGGAAATGGAGGGGATATCCCTGGTGACCGAAGGGATGCTTACCCTGAACCGGGTGGCGGAGATCCTGGAGAAGAAGGACGAAGAGGCCCTCTCCGGTTTCGACGGGGCTTCCCGCTTCGCCTCTCTGCTGATTAACAGCGACCGGGCCATTTTTCTGGTGGGGACAAGAATCAATGAAGCCCATCAGGATCCGTCGATTCCCTTTGAGATCGGAATAAGACGGACGATTGTAAAACGGATAACCCAGGCTTTGGAAACGAATTACCTGAAGAAAACGAAGACAGAATACATTTGAGATATCGGACCTACCCCTCAGGGGGCGCAGAAAGGAGTCAATCATGGATAAAATAGAATTGGAAATTTGCACAGGAACCACCTGTTACTTACTGGGAGCCTCAGATCTTCTCGATGTTCTGGAGAATCTACCCGAACCCCTGAAGGAAAAGGTATCCCTCAGAGGAGTCGCCTGCCAGGATTTCTGCAAGAGCGGGGCCAAGCCTCCTTTTATAAAAATCAACGGAATCGTTATGGGAGAGATGTCCTCCGAAAGGCTGATCGCCACACTTGAAAACACTCTGGGAGATGAGAACCTATGCTAGCAATGAGAAACAATACGGCCTATATAAAAAGGGATATCATGTCTGAGGTGATCAGAATGATTAATGAAGATACCCTGGAAAAGGAGATCGACGCCCTTCCCCCGCGCTTCTATCCCAGATCGGGAGCCTCCGTGCGCTGCTGTGTCTACAAGGACAGGGCCATGATCCGCTACCGCCTCCTGGGGGTGATGGGCTTTTCCCTGGAAGAGGATGACGACGACACCCTCCTTTTAAGGGACTATGCGAAAAGAGCCCTGGAAAGGACCAGGAAGAAGCAGGTTAAGGACCTCAAGCCTCTGACCATGCTGGATATGGTATGCAGTTCCTGTGCGGGAGGAAAATACCATGTAACCGATCTGTGCCGCGGCTGCGTCGCCCGCCCCTGTCAGATCAATTGTCCGAGAAACGCCATAACCATCGTCAACGGCCGCTCCGTCATCGATGAGGACAAATGTATCAACTGCGGGAAGTGCCAGCAGCTGTGTCCCTACAACGCCATTGTGTACACCCCCCTCCCCTGCAGTGAGAACTGCCCGGTCGATGCGATTATCCTCAAGGAGGACGGCACCCGCGCCATCGACTACGACAAATGCATCAGCTGCGGAAACTGTACGCGGAGCTGCCCCTTCGGCGCCGTGGTGGAACGGAGCCGCATTGTGGACATTGCCATGGCCCTCAAGGGAGACAAACCCGTGGCGGCTCTGGTCGCCCCCGCCCTTTACGGTCAGTTCCCCTACGATCCGGAAAAACTTAACGGCGCCATCAGAAATATCGGCTTTGACCGGATCGTGGAAGTGGCCTCAGGCGCCGAAGAGACCGCCCGCAGGGAAGCTCTCGAACTGGGAGAGAAGAGGGCCGAGGGAATCCTGCCCCTGACGAACTCCTGCTGCCCCGCCTGGAAGGAAACGGTGGAAAAGCATATTCCCGGCCTTCAGAACAATATTTCCCATACGCCCAGCCCCATGGCCATAACGGGAGATCTGGTCAAAGCGAAGGATCCCGATGTCGTCACGGTCTTCATCGGCCCCTGTATCGCCAAGAAGAACGAAGCGGCCAAGCTGGACTGCATCGACTACACCATGACCTTTGAGGAGCTGGGGGCCTTTTTCCTGGCCCGCGAAGTGGAAGTGGCCAACTGCGATAAAACCGAATCCCAGTCCGCACCGGATGGTCCGGAAGCCCATAAGGAAGGACGCACTTTCGCCAGGGCCGGAGGCGTCACCGAAGCTCTTATATCCTATCTGGGCGAAGAGGCCGATACGGTGCGTCTGGACGGACTGGACCGCAAGATGATCAAGCAGCTGAAAATGCATGAGAAATTCTTCTCCGGCAAAGACTTTATCGAAGTCATGTGCTGTGAAGGCGGTTGTCTGGGAGGTCCGGGAGTCATCTCATCGCCCAAACCGGCTGCCGTCCGGCTGGAAAAATACGCCAAGGGCGAAGCCTAAGGAGAACTCCGGTCCGAAAATCCGCTCCTTTGGTACCGGCGGATTTTCGGACCGGTTCACCCTATGATTCCGGCAAGGGATGGGCCCCCGGAGTCACCCGATTCCTGTCATTCAGGAATACTGATAATGAGAGATGTTTACGGGAAGTATCATCACATCCCGTCCCTCGATCTCATCAATATGCCCTTTGATGATTCCTCTCAGCGTTTCCCGCACATTTTCCAGACCGGGAGTTCCCACCAGATTGTTCTGTTCATAGGGATCGGCTTCCAGGTCATAAAGATAGGCTTCCACATACACATCGTGCCCGCCCGTACTGACTCCGGTGATGCCTTCGTGATCGGGATGGGCGACGGCGTACTTCCACTTGTCCGTGCGGATGGCCCGTCCTATGTGACTTTCGGAGATTTCCATATACACGTCTTTCCGCCAATCCTTTGCCTTCCCTTCGGCCAGCTCTCCCAGGGGACAGCCCCTCATATAGGGGGGGACGGGGATACCGGCGGTCTCCAGAAAGGTGGGGGGAATATCTATCAGGCTTACCAGATCTCCGACGGTCTTCCCTCCCCGGTAGCCGGGGCCGCACATGACGAGGGGGACATGGGTACACCCCTCGTGGCAGCTCCGCTTGTACTCCTTGTTTCGGGTACGGAAATGGGAACCGTGGTCGCTTGTAAAAATCACGAGAGTATTATCGGCCATGCCCAGCTCCTCCAGTTTTTCCCGCACCCGGCCCAGCCCGCGGTCCAAAGCGTGGCAGCAGCCCAGGTAATCGGGATACTCCTCCCGCCAGGTTCCCTCCCTGCCGTTCAGGGCCAGGTCGCCGGGTGCCTTGAAGTCCTTCCATTTCTCCCGGGATCCTGCCGGACCTATGGAAGCGTCCATGTCGTTCTGGTGGTGGGGTTCGATATAGGAGATGAAGAGGAAAAAGGGGTTCTCCTTGGGCTTATCCAGATAGTCCAGCACCAGATCGGTCTGCCAGTCCGCCCGGAACTTGTCCCTGAACTCGATCGGCTCCCCCTCTCGGTTGAACATGCGCCCCTCCTGGGGGTGGGATGTCCACTCCAGACTGTCCGAGGCGATCCATTCATCCTTATAGCCGCCCCTCAGCTCCCTGGGAATGGCGCAGGTTCTGTTCAGATAGCCCTTATCCTTGTCCGAAGCCAGGTGCCATTTTCCGATATAGGCCGTATCGTAACCGTATTCGTTGAAGTAATGGGCCACGGTTTTCTGGTCCAGGGGCAATATCTTATCGTTACGGAAACATCCCAGCTCGGAGGGATACTTGCCTGTCTGAAGGGCCGCCCGGGCAGGTCCGCAGACGGGCTGGCATGTATAGGCATAATCAAAACGGACCCCTTCCCGGGCCATTCGGTCCAGATGGGGGGTCACAGGCAGTTCCTGACCGTAGCATCCGCAGGTATCCCAGCGCTGCTGGTCGGTAAAGAAAAAGATGATATTCGGTTTTTCAGATGTCATTTCGCTCTCCTGATTTATATTGATTTTATCATATTTTTCCTTGACTTATTCGGTATATATCTCTTATTAATTGTATTATTATATGATTTCTATTCACGAACAGCTATTCTGCCTTTTAGAGGAAGATCTGCCCCGACACCTTATTAGTGCCGATGATTCGGTCCCCCCTCCCCTCAATAAGAAGGAGGGCTATAACTTCAGCCACTCCCACCGCATTGCCCTTCCCCTGGCGGGATGCCACAAAATGGAGATCGCCCATAAGGGAAAAAGAGAGACAATCCGGCCCGAGCGGGGATGGGCCACACTCATGCCCAGGGGTGTATGGAATATGGTCGATTGGCATACTCCCGTGGAAGTGGCCACCTTCATCTTCGACGGGGGTCATACCTACGTAAACCATATTCTCTGTTCCGGACAGGGACGGGCGGCCAGCCGTCTGACACGCCTTGTCCTTCCCCCTCTCGGGAGCAGGTCGAAAGTGCTTATGGAACTCCTTCTCTCCTGCAAGGAAGGGGAGGAAAAATCCGCCTTGAAGCTGATCTGGCTGATTATCCGCATGACAATGGAAGAAAAGGGAGAGTATATACCGAGGGGTAAAGCCGATCATACCTACCGTTCCATCTGTTCCTGGCTATCGGAAAACTGGACGATACAGCCGACAAGGGAAGAGGTGGCCTCCCTCTTCAGCATTACCCCCAATTACCTCTCCGGCCTCTTCCGTACTCAGGGGGGAACGGGATTCAGCGAATACCTGACCGGCCTGCGCCTCCTTCATGCCCGCCGGCTCCTCAGGAATACGAACCAGACCCTGGGGGAGATCGGCTACAGCTGCGGTTATCCCGATCCGGCCTATTTCTGCCGTATTTTTAAAAAGCATGCCGGTATGACGCCTACAGAGTACCGTCTGTCCCCTGTGAAGGACAAAATGGAATAAACATCAATTTTTATTGCATGCAATGTTTGACAAATCCTGGATTGATGCTTTATAATGGATCAGGCTCATTAGGGGGACCTCTCCCCGATCGAACCCTAAGCCCAACACATGAGGTAGAAATATGACCGGAATCGGAATAATCGGAATCGGAGGCTTTGCCCTCAATCATCTGGAATCGATAAAAAGCTGCGGAGAGATGGGTCTCTGCACCCTGGAGGCGGCGGTAATCAGAAGCCCCCATAAATATGAAGAGGGCCTGGCGGAACTTCGCAAAACCTGGCCCGATCTGCGGGTCTACCCCTCCCTGGAGGAACTCCTGGACAGGGAGGGAGACAAGGTGGGTATGATCTCGATTCCCACGGGAATCCCCTCTCACCGGAAGTTCGCCGAAATCTGTCTGGACAGGGGGAGGCATGTTCTGTGCGAAAAACCCGCCGCCGGAACGATAGAGGACGCCCTGGCCATGAAGGCCGCCCAGGAACGGTCGGGAAAGAATCTGGCCATCGGTTTCCAGTATATGTTCTGCCCCACCATCCAGCGTATAAAGGAGATGGTGATGGACAAGACCCTGGGTAAACTGATCTCCCTTAAATGTACGGCCCGCTGGAAGAGAACCAGCATCTACTATGACAGAAACAGCTGGGCAGGCTGCATCAGGGACGGGGATTCCTTCGTCTTCGACTCCCCCATTCAGAATGCCAACGCCCACTATCTGCAGAATCTTCTCTACCTGGCCGGCCCTTCCCGCCATGAATCGGCCCTGCCCGTAAAAATCTACGGAGAAAATTACCATGCCCAGGATATTGAATCGGCCGATACCCAGTACATCCGCTGCACCACGGCCGACGGCATTGAATTGAGTTTCGCCGTCACCCATGCCACGGAGGACGTGGACGGTCCTCACATCGAGTGCCTCTTCGAGAAAGGACGGATTTCCTGGACCATGGAAAAGGGTGCCACACGCATTTACAACGAAAAGGGTGAGTTGACCGAATCCTTCGACAACGGCGAGAGCCCCCTTTTCCGTACGGTGTTCGAGAAAACCCTCCGCGCCCTTGAAGAGGGAGAGCGTCCCCTCTGCCATATAGGCAACGCCTTCCAGCATACGGTCTGTATAAACTACCTTTACAGGGCGACGGAAGGTATCAACGACCTTCCCGAAGAGTGGAAGCAGAACAACAAGGTCACCCACGAACCCTACCTGGGATACAGTTCCAACGTTAAGCTCGATCCGAACGCCGTCAACACCGTTATAGTGGGCATTGACGAGGCGATGAAGGAGATGTGGGACAAGGGGGGCATCAGCTTTTTTGAGGCCGGACTGCCCTGGGCGAAGGAAGGGAAAACTCTGGACGTTTCCCTCAATTAAGTCTACCATGGGGACATGAATAGAATCCTCGCCTGTTTTCTGGATATTGACGGCACTCTTGTGCGTACCGACCACACCCTCTCTCCGGCGGTTATTAAAGCGGTTAAGCGGCTTGAAGAGGAGGGAGTGGCCCCCGTCATTGCCACGGGAAGAAGCTACGAGGCCCTGCTTCCCATCAAGAACGAACTGAATCTGCACAGCCCGGTCATCTGTTACAACGGCGCCATGATCGTCGACGGGCGGGACGGCTCCGTCATGGCCCGCCACGATCTTCCCGATAACGAAGCCCGCCGGGTGATAGATCTGGCCCGGGAAAGGGATCTCCATATTCTCGCGTACCGCGAGGGAAAGCTCATATACGAAAAAGAACGGCCCGAAGCACAGGAGTACGCCGCCCGCATCAAAATATCCGGCGAGGTGACGGACTTTGATTCCCTGACAAGCTGGAATTTCACGAAATGCCTCATTATTGCCGATCATGAGACGCTGCTTCCCCTGAAAGAGGAGATAGAGAAAAGGTGCGGAGAAGGGATTAACGTCTTCTTTTCCGATCCCCGTTTCCTGGAAATCGTCCACAGAAATGTGGATAAAGGACGGGCGGTACAAGAGGTGATGAAGCTTCTGGGGGGCACAACGGAAGAGGCCATGGCCGTGGGCGACGGATTCAACGACCTCCCCATGCTGGAAACCGCCCGCTGGGGTGTCGTCATGGCCAATGCGCTGCCGACCCTGCGGGAAAAGTTCCCCCCCGAAAGAACCGCCGGGCCGGTGGATGAAGACGGCCTGGCCCTCTATCTGGCGGATTTTTTCCAATGGGACGATTTTTCCCTATGAGAGATCCCGCTCTCTATGAAAAGGAAGAGACCGATTCCACCCAGAATGACGCCCGGGGTCTCATAGAGAAGGGAGAAGCCGTCCACGGGGATATCTGCACGGCCCTCTATCAGAGTGCCGGGAGAGGCCGGATCTCCGGACGGATATGGGAAGGAGAAAAGGACGCCGCCCTGATGTTCACCCTGATTCTCGAAAAGGACAAAACACCTGCCAGTCCTCCCCTCTCCCTGCTGCTGGGCCTGGCCCTGGCTCTGACTCTGGAAGAGGACTTTTCCCTCCTTCCCCGTATCAAATGGCCCAACGACGTCTATCTGGAAGGGAAAAAGTGCGCCGGCATACTATGCGAATCGGAGAAAAAATACTGGCTCTGCGGAATGGGGATTAACCTGAATCAGGCCTCCTTTCCGGAAGAACTGAGGGAGAAGGCCCAGTCTCTTTACCGGGTTCTGGGGAAGAAAGTGGACGGAAAACTCTTTCTCCCTTCTCTTAAGAACCGGATATTCGAGCTTCTGACACGGCCCGCCGAAGAAATCATCGGAGAAATCGGCCGGCGCCTTCTCTGGAAAGGAGAAGAGAAAACCCTCCTCCTGGGGGATCCTGCCCGCCGGGAAGAGCTTGTCGGAACGGTGGAGGGAATTAACCCGGACGGAGCCCTGCTCATCGGCACCCCCGGGGGACTCCGGCAGATTTACTCCGCCGAATTTCCCTCCTAGGTAAGGGTAAAACCGGAGAAGGCCTTCTCCAGGGTATCAACGATCTGCCGGTTTTCCCGGGCCACATCCTGAAGGGCTGTGATCAGTTCCACAATCTCCTGGGTTCCCCTGGCCTGTTCGTCCGTGGCTGTTTTAATCTCGTTGAATGCCTGAATTATCATATCCACCGAATGGCGCATAGACTCGTTTTTCTCTTTCTGCTCGGCTGTCACTTCCTTGATCGTCGTGGTGGCATCGACAAGGCAGGAGATGGATTTGAGGATTTCACCGGCTCCGGCGTTCTGCTCATCCATGGCCATGGCGATACCCTCGATAACCCGGGACGTCTCTTCCACATCCTGGATGACCCGTGCCAGGGATGAACCGGCTTTCTCGGAAAGTTTGACTCCCTTGCCCACCACATCAACCATTGTCTGTATCTGCCCGGTAATCTGCCTGGCCCCTTCCGAACTGTCTTCGGCCAGGCGCCGCACCTCATCGGCAACAACGGCAAAACCCTTGCCCGCTTCTCCCGCATGGGCCGCTTCGATGGCGGCGTTCATGGCCAGAAGATTGGTGGTATCCGCCGTATCGGTGATAAGGGTCACAAGGGAATTCACCTCTTCCGAGGAAGTCTCCACAGCCTTGACCGCTCCGATGGAATCGACGACGGCCCTTTCTCCATCCTTGGCGGCATCCTTCAGATGGGAAGACAGTTCGCTGGCCTTCCGTGTCGACTGGGAGACGGAGGAAATACTGGCGGCCATCTCATTAATAGCGCTGGAAGACTGGTCTACGAATGCGGCCTGGTTTTCCACACTGGCCGATACCCGGTCCAGGGATTCCACAAAGGAAAGAAGGGCTTCCCCGGTCTGGGAGACCGTTTCCGTCCGGACAGCCGTCGTCCTGTTTATCTGATTTACCGAGGCGACCATCTCCTCGGTGGCGGCGGAAGTATTTTCCAGGTGGGCGTTCATGGTATTGTTGGACTCCATGACCTGAGCAGCTGACTGGGACAGAATCAAAAGCTTCTGCCTGAGATTTTCAATGAAATCGTTGAGAAGGGAAGTAATCCCCGCCAGTTCATCCTCACTCTGCAGACGGATTTTCTTGGTCAGGTCTCCGCTCCCCCGGGACAGTTCCCCCATTTTTTCCTTCAGATTACCAAGTTTGCTACGCTGGAGGATCGCAATAGCCAGGAAAACGGCCACCGCCGGTATCAGGGAGACCAGAAGAAGCCCTACCAGGCTGTTCACAATATGGGGCAGGAACTGGAGGACATCCCCCGAAAAAATCTGGGGCAGAGCCTGATCAGTGACACCGCCGGTACTTCCCAGGAACCCCAATGTTTCCTGCTGAACCTGTATGCGGGAGGCGGATCCCATAAACATTTTCACCACCGCATCAACAATAATAAGCTGACTATTGAAAACAAAAAGCAGAGGAATCCCGAAAAGCTGAGTGCCCGTTTTATGGAAAAGGGGCGGTTTCTTCTCGAAATGAAAAATATCCATGGTCAGGCGAAAGGGCCTGAGAGCAAAAAATTCAATCATCGTCCAGGAAAAGATCAACAGCTCCATGGACATATTTAACTTGGGCAGCAGATCCAGAACGACCCCTATGCCGTTTTTATCCTCGAAACGGATTCCCGAAAGAATCTGCAGAAGGAAAAGTACAGCCAGGGAGGAGTTATGCACGATTATAAAACGGGAGAAACGCTTCTCCCCCTTCTGTCTGAGCTCATCATCGATATGGCCGCCGTCGTATTTTTTTCTGTAGAGCTTCTCCATGGGAGCCAGATACCAGAAGATGAATCCCCCCAGAAGGCAGGTGACGGGCAGAAGAACGACAAAGATAAACATCAGGGCAAACTTCATTATTCCCGCCCGGTTCTCCAGTCCTAACTGACTGAGGATTCCCAGGGAATCAAGAAAAACGTTCTGTACGGAAAAAAGGAAAAATGAGAGGCACACGATAAGAATAATGGAAAAGCGGATTCTTCTCTTACGCTGATCATACTCTTCAATGAGTTCCTGGCGCTGCTGTCTTAACTGATTGATTTCTTTTTTCATACTACTATTTTTCGGTATGTGCCGGTCAATATCAATCTTTATTTGAAAAAATACACCTTTCGGTCACAAAAGCCCCAGGCTGAAAGGGCAAAAATTACGCTGTTGAGGAGGAGATATGATTTAAGCCGGCAGGATGAGGAAGGACAAAATCATCGCCCGGCCTCTCCTCATTTTCTTCAATAGACACAACTGAATTCTTTATTGTTACACTTATTCACAATTTTTTTATAAAAAAAAAGAAAATTATTGTAATTTTTCTTATACGTGGTATATTGCTTCAGTCTTGGGTTCACAGAACCTTAACATTAGAGACATATATGAACTATGGTTCTTTATAAATGGTCTTAATTTTTATTTTTATATAGGAGATTATTATGAAAATGAAGAAAGCGATAATGCTTTTCCTCACAGTTCTTCTCACAGCCGCATTTTTTATGGGCTGTGAAGATGCCGCCGGTACGACGACTTATACTTTAGCAGCCGATGACGGTTTTGGCCTGGTTAGCTCAACCCTTCCCTTTAACAGCAGTACCAGTGTAACAACATTTACGAGTGCTGTTGATCCTGATTCCACAACTTTATTCTACGCTCCTACAAATCTTAGGTCCCTGGAAGACGGAGATGCCCCGGTTATTTCCTTCACCTTCAATGAGAATCTGAGAAGCAGCGCTCTTGAAGCAGTATTCAGAATTGATGAAGAAAATGGTGCGTACTCTTATGGAGATATCAATGAAGGTATTTTTTATTACACCAATGCCAGCGGAAGTGATTTGACCAGTACGGATGTGTCCGTTTCCGGTGCAACCGTATCTTTCACTTTCGATGCTGATACCTTTGATATCGATACTAACTATTTCGTAGAATTCGGTGTTGTGTCCTCAAAAGGAGAGTACTATCAGGTTTTTACAGCATTTCAGCCCCAGGCGGATATTACCGCCCCGGTTGAGCTTAAAGCGGACTTTTCGGGATTTTTCTCCTATGCAGTAGACAGTACTGGTATCTATACTCTCGCATTGGCAACAGAAGAAACGCATACAGACGAAGCTCTTGACGCCGAAAAAGTTCTGGGTACAACTACGAATGATTACGCTGGAAAGGATTTCGGTACAGCGATCAATGACCTTTCAAAACGAGCCACCAACGATCCCGCCGATGACAGCGATGTGAGAACCTATGATAACCTCCTGGAGGTATACACCAATGGTACTTATCTCGATTACATCCCCCTCACTGTAACCCATGATGATTATAAATATACGACAGAGTACAATTTCTTTTATGAAAACGAAGATGGATCATCATACGGTCCCTTAACAGCATTCAGCACAGGTTATGTCTACGAAGATGAAAACGCTGATGACTTAGTTAAGATCGGTGAAACTTATGAGGTCTATATCTATGATGATGGATGGAAGATCCAGGATGGAGACAAGATATACTGTACCCCTTCGAACAGCAGAGGTTATTTTGGTGATATGTCGGATGTCTATACATTTGACGATACGGTTCATCCCTTTAGAAAAGACGCTCTGACCATGAGTGACGACGCAGGCATGTCTTGGACGGGAATAAACTACAATGTTCTTGACGATGAGCATGATACGGCTACAGCAGCAGCTGAAGGACACCTCAATGCCTGCGGTACCTGGAGTGTGACATCCCTTGACGGCTGGAATGATAGCGAAGATCATGAAGATTATGTATATGAGCTTACCGCCAGCAACATGTCAGTAGCCTATGATGGTACTACTGATGGAAAAAGAAAAGTTTGGACCGAAGCTGCTGTTAGAAAAGAACTGAGCCTTGCTGATGATGTAGCTCTTTTCAACAGCGACAACAGTTATGTTTGGTCTTACATGATTGGCAGTACTCTCTACGTCTATGCCGGTTTCGAATGTTACGATAATGGAACAAAGACCAGTTATGATTATTCCGGAGAAACCTGGGAGACAACTGGTAAAATCACCGTTAAAGTAACCGACAAATCGGGAAACTCACTCTTTTACAGACATGGAACAACTAACGAATCAGACGGAATTCTTGAGAATATCACCCTCAACTAGTCCTAACTCTTTCTAACAATTCCAGGGGCACCCTTCGGGGTGCCCCTTTCTTCCCTCCTGACAAAAAAACAAAACCCCTGTATACTACCGGTAATGAACAGACCCCATATCGTCATTACGGACAATCTTTTTCCCCATAACAATGAGGAAATACAGGTTTTCTCTTCCTTTAATGCTGACATCACAATACTAAACAACGAAGATATTTTTACAATAAAAGAAATTACACGAACCGCCGATGCCCTCCTGGTCAACATGACCGAGATCGATAGGGATTTTATCTCTGTTTTGGAAAAATGCAAAATTATTTCCCGCTACGGCGTTGGTTATGATAATGTGGATGTGGACGCGGCTACGGAGAAGGGCATCTGGGTGGGTACGGTACCGGACTACTGCTACGAGGAGGTGGCCGAACATACCACGGCGCTGCTCCTGGCCCTCTCCCGGGATATTCTCTCCCGGGACCGGGCGGTACGCTCGGGACAATGGCGTTCCAAGCCCCTGAAAAAGCTCAGGCCCTTAAGGGGATCAACCCTGGGGATCCTGGGTTACGGCCGGACGGGCCATGCTTTCCATCACCAGATTCGGGGATTCGGTTTCGGCCGGGTACTCCTTTACAGCCGCAACCTCCAAATAGGCGATGAGATAGGAGGGGCCGAAGCGGTTTCCTTCGAGGAGCTCATCGCCCGGTCCGATTATCTTTCAGTCCACATACCTCTGGACGAATCAACCCGGCATCTGATTAACCGGGAGGTGATTTTTTCCATGAAGGAGGGAGCCCGCCTTATCAATACGGCCCGCGGGGGCATTGTGGACGAAAAGGCCCTGTATGATGCTCTGGTATCGGGTCATCTGGGCGGGGCGGCGGTTGATGTTCTGGAAGAGGAACCGCCCCGGAGTGACAATCCCCTGTTAAAGCTAGATAATATGGTTTTCACCGACCATGAGGCCTATTACTCGGAACACTCCATCGCGGCGTTGAAAAGAAAAACGGCCGAGAACGCCCTGGCCTGCCTGCGCGACGGCAAGCCGGTCTTTAGTGTTAATACAGTGAAATAGGAATCCTTCTTATTGGCGGGGAACATCCAGACGGGATACATCCTCCCCGAAGAGGTTGACCGCCACCCTGTCATTCAGGGGATCGGTGGTGCTCTCCCCGTTCACATAGTAACAGTAGTGATGTACCCCCCCGGCCAGGGAGAGGCTGATTTCGTAAACCCCGGGGGATGTCTCCTTCATGGGGAACATATAGGGATCCCAGTTATTGAAGTCTCCCGCCAGGTAGACCGTTTCCCCTTCCCTGCCCCAATAGCGGCAGGTCACCCTGTTATCCAGTCCTATCTGAGGACTAATCTTCTCATTGGCCCTCTCCTTTCCCACGGTGAAGCGGGAAAGTTCCACCCCGTTGCTTCCGGGAATGCGCCCGGGACAGGAGGGATCGGTCATCCAGATGCCGTCCACAATCAGCCTGTAGTCGATGTTCTCCACATAGGGCCAGGGCAGAAGGAAAAAGAAGACCCCGTTGCTGTTCTTCTGATAGGTATGTATCTCCCGATAATCCTCATGGGCAAAGGCGATTCCCACATGCCTTACGGGCTCCCGGCTCTTATAGGTGAAGATAATCTGGTCAAAGTACACTTCCGGCGCATCGGCATCCTCCATCTGGATAATCCTCAAGTGAAGGCGATAGTCGTCAATAACGGCGAAAAGAGATATAATGGGCATCAATAGGAGAACTAGGATTAGGGTTTTCTTCATGTTTTCTTTTCCTTATAGTAATTTTCGGTATAGAATGTTGTTGCTTTAGGATAGATTGCTAAGAAATTGCCCGGGGTTATCCGATATTGATATTAAAGGTTTATAAATGCCCAGTATAGAAGCCGTCGACCGAATAAAAAATGTGGTGAACTCATTAGGCAACGAAGCTGCCATCCTCCAGGAGAAAGGTGTCTCCCTGGAAGACGTCACCCCCCCCGAAGAGACGATTGACGCCGATCTGGAAGATCTTCTGAGTTCCGGTCCGGAGCTGGACGAAATGACCACCATGGATTCCCTCATAAGCAGCCTGGATGAGGAATCCCCCGAAGAAGACGATTTCTCCCTCGATGATCTGACCCTGACCGAAAGTCCCGATGACGACCTCTCCCTTCTGGATGAGCCTCTTGATCTGCCTCTGGATGATCTTCCCGAAATATCCGGCGAGGCCGGCCTGGAGGATCTGGACAGTCTGGAAGCCCCCCTTGATTTCTCCGAGGAACTGGCCGATCTGGACTTTTCTATGGAGGAGCCCTCCGAAGAGCAGGAAGAACAGGCCGATGGAGGAGAAGAATTCCCGGGGGAACCTCTGGAGGATCTGGAAGAACTGGGCGATCTTGATGACTTAAGCGACCTGGCTGAGCTCGAAGAGCTTTCCCTTGACGGGGAAGATCTATCCGAGCCCCTCCCGGAAGAGTCAATCGATCTGGATGAGGATTTCCCCGATGCCGGTACGGCCCTGGAAGACCTGGCCCTGGGCCTTGAAGAGGACGACACCGGGAACGACGACTCCCTGATGGGAGAGGAAATCGTCCTCGATGAAGATTTCGGTCTGAGTGAAATTGACGATGATTTTCTCGATGATATGGATGAATCCGATGAGAACCAGTTCTCCCTGGATGATCTGGGAGCGGAGTATAATTTTTCCGACGAGGGAAGCGATCTTTCCGCCGAGCTGGGGCTGGATCTTGATGAACTGGAAAAAAATATTGATCAGACGGTGGGAGACGAGGCCGCCAAGAATTTTGAGCTGACCGATGAGGAGCTGGAAAAACTGGAAGCGGCTCTCTATTTTCTGCCCCTGAACCTGAAAATCGCCATTCAGGACTTCTTCAGCGACGAAACAACTCCCGTTGATCAGCTCAATAAAATGACCTCCATGCTGCTCTCCGGAGCCTCGGTTAAAAACCTGGCCAATTCCTACCGGAAATACACGGGTAAAAAAATCGAGATTCCCCTGGGTTATGAAAAGAAAAGCGGAGAGGATTTCGCCCGGGAAAGAGCCAGCCTGATAACCTTCGTCAAAGAGAAAGTCGCTCCCCGCATTTTGCTGGGACTGGGTTCGTTCTTTGCTGTCTGGTTTCTCTTCATTACCCTCTTCAACTTTGTGTACCGTCCCCTTAAAGCGGAATCGCTCTACACCAGGGGGATGAAAGAGATCGGAGAGGACAGCTATGCCGCCGGGGAGGAATACTTCAACGAAGCTTTCTTCGGCTGGGATATCGGCACCTTCCAGGTAAGGGGAGTTCCCCGGCAGGATAAGTTTTTTGTCTATGCCGATGAATACATTAAAAGGCGGAATTACCTTGGTGCCGAAGAGAAATATCAGCAGCTTCTCCAAGCCTACCCGGCAAATGAAAAGGGAAGAATTGCCTACGGCCGTCTCCTGAGCGAAAGGCTTGTACGTTACAGGGACGCCGAATATATCCTTAAGATTGCCGATCCCCTCATGCTGGCCGAAGCCTCCTCGGGCGATCTTCCCTACGAAGAGATCCCCCTGGAGGAGATCACTGAAATCAATAATGTGGATCAGCTGATCCTCCTGGGCGACAACTATCTGGCCTGGGCCGAAGAGGAACCGGATAAATTCGAAGAAGCCCGCTATATCTATGCGACACTCCTCAAGGAAAAGAGGGGCGGCAATACGGACGAAGTGCTACTGCGCATGTTCCGCTATCACCTCAGGCGGAACAACGGAGAAGAGATTGACAGACTTATGTCGGTCTATAAGGACAAGGAGAAAATCTCGGCCGATCCCACTCTGCAGGCACGGGTCTTCTCCGAACTGGCGGGCTGGCTTATCGATAACGGCCGTCCCCTGGAATCGCGGGATTTTATCCTTAAGGCGGAGGAAGCGGATAAAACCGTACCCGGCTCCCACTACCAGTACGCCCGTTTTTTCCATCAGACCTACAACCGGGAGGGAGAAAAGAATGCCCTTACCAATGCCCTGGGATATCTGGACCGCATGCCCGAAATGGACAAAGAGCATATATTCATGCAGATCGATTCCTACCGCCGGCTGGGGAATCTGACCCTCTATGTGGGGGATTATGAAAAAGCGGAACAGCAATATCTCACGGCTCTGGAGATCTACGAAAACAGTCACAGACTCAATCTGATAGGAACTTCCCCCGAAATAGGAGCCCTCTACGGAGAACTGGGAAATCTCAATTACGACCATTTCGGTGACTACTCAAAAGCCCTGGAGTACTTCGAGCTGGCCAAGGCCAATATGGGAGACACACCGGAGATTTCCTATAAGGAAGGCTTCATCCAGTACAATATGAATAAGGACTATCCCCGGGCGCTTCTGGAGTTTTACCGGGTATCCCGCTACTATCCGGAAAGCCGCAATCTTCTTCTGGCCATGGGAAACTCCCTGTTGAAGAGGGAGGATTATTACGGGGCTGTCAGTCAGTACGAGCAGCTGTTAAGCCTTTTGAAGGTGGAAGAGAGTAATAAGAAAGTGCTACTTCCCGATGAAAGGGAAGAGGAATGGGCTCTGATTGAGTATCTGATAATGACTTATAACAATCTGGGGGTGGCCCAGGAGGGAGTTTCCCGGAAAACTCCCAACCGCTTTATGGAAAACCAGGCTCTCAACTCCTTTACGGTCTCCTCGGAATACTTTGACAAGCTCCTTCGCAACCGCTCTACCAGCCAGAGAACGGAAATTTCCGACCGGGCCGGGGATAACCGGCAGCTGATCCTGGGGGGAGCCGAAGGAGGAGAGCTTAGCCTTTACGACGACATTCTCCCCCATCTGGACGACATCCCCCGCTTCTACCGGGATAAACTGCAGGAATAGCCTTTTAGGAGATACTCCACATCCAGTTGTAACGGTCCTCAATGGCTCCGTACTGGATTCCCTTGAGCTCGATAAGAAGAGATTCGGAAACCTCTCCCGTACCTTTTTCATTAAAAACTTTTTTCTTGCCCATATGGGTCAGGCTGTTTATGGGCGTGAGACCCGCTGCCGTACCGGAAACAAAGCACTCTTTTCCTTCGGCGAATACCTCTTCCACGGAAAGTTTTCTCTCCTCGGTTTTGATATTCCTGTCGGCGGCCAGCTGCAGTATGGACTTTCTGGTAATACCGGGCAGAATGGTGTCGCCCAGTTCGGGAGTCACCAGAGTTCCGTCTTTCATGAGACAGAAGAAATTACAGGAGGAACCTTCCTCAATATAGCGATGCTCCTCGGCATCAAGGAATATGGCTTCCATATATCCTTCGCCCATGGCTCTTTTCTTGGCCAGGGTGGAGATGACGTAATTGGCGTCGCATTTGATCCAGCCCGTACCGTTTTTGGTGGCCCGTATCATATCGGACGTAACGGCGGCATTGCTTTCACCCTCTTCGAAATAGGCGCCCACCGGTGTAGCCACGATTACAACCCAGGGGAAATGGGACAGATTAACGCCGATACCCGGCTCGGAGTAGGTAAAAGGACGGACATAAAGGGCATGGCCTGAGAGATAGTTGTCCTTTTCCCAGGCGGGATCATATTTTACGGCGAAGCCCGATTCGGCATTCTTTCTGACCATCATGAGAGTAGCCTGAATAAAGCGGTCCACTTCAATGGGAGGCATCATGAGGCCTTCCATGGATTTGTTCATTCTTTTCGCATTTTCATCGGGACGGAACAGTTTGATTCCCCCGTTCTTCTGGGGAAAGGCCTTCAGACCTTCGAAACAGCCCATACCGTACTGGGTGGTATAATTCACCAGAGGCATCTGGGGGAAACTGTTTCTCGAAGCTAGCAGCTCATTTCTGGATTTTTCATCCATTTTAAGCTCGTCTTCATAGGTACCGTGTTCTTTTTCGATAAAGGACTCTTCCCAGGATTCACCCGTAAATTTTGCCGTATAGACATGGGGAAACATTTCTAGAGTAAATGCCATAACAATCTCCTAATTATGATCCGGCAGATGAATAGCAATGAGATGAGTCTGTCAGACCGAAAATACTAAAAAATATAGTTAATTTTGTTCTCTTTCTCCTCTTTTGTCAATTCCCGGGGTCCCTTATCTTTATGCCTGAAATGCCTATATTGCGTTATATGCATCACATCGTTGCACTTATTATAATAGGGAATTATACTTAATAAGGGAATCTCCCCCAGAGGAGGCATATCATGGATTTTCAGAATGAACTCCGCCGCCGGGCCCGCCAGTCTCCCCGAACCATAATACTGCCGGAAACGGAGGATATACGCATTCTCAAAGGGGCTGCCCTTGCCCTGAGGGAACGCACAGCGCGCATTATTCTGCTGGGCGAAAGGGAGAGAATCAGAAAAAAAGCCGATGAAGAGGACATAGACCTGAACGGGGCTCTGATCAGGGATATACGGAACGACCCCGACAGGGAAAGATTTGCCGAAAAACTGGCCGAGCTGCGGTCCCATCGGGGCATGACTTTGTCCGAAGCGAGAGAAAAAGTCTCCGTTCCTCTGTGGTTCGGCGCTCTGGCCGTGTATTTCGGACAGGCCGACGGGATGGTGGCGGGGGCTTCCACGTCCAGCGCCGATGTATTCCACGCCGCCCTTCAGGTCATCGGACCGGCACCCGGAACCGAAGTCGTTTCGGTCGCCGGTTTTATGGAGATTCCCCGCTGCACGATGGGAGAAGAGGGGCTTTTCCTTTTTGCCGACTGCGTGGTGGTGGAGGATCCCACCGCCTCCCAGATGGCTTCCATCGCTCTCTCCGCCGCCCGGACATGGGAAACCCTGGTGGCAACTCCCCCCCGGGTAGCTCTCCTCTCCTACTCCACCAAGGGAAGCGCCCGAAGCCCCATGACGGAAAAAGTACGGATGGCGGCCCGGCTGGTGCGGGAAAGACGCCCCTCCCTCACATCCGACGGCGAGCTTCAGTTCGATACGGCGGTGGTGCCCGAAGTGGCCCGGATCAAAGCTCCGGAAAGTCCCGTCCAGGGCAGGGCCAATATCCTGATTTTCCCCGATCTTACCAGCGCCAACAGCAATTTCAAAAATGCCGAAAGACTGGGGGGAGGCTTTTTCCGGGCTTCCGTCGTCCAGGGACTGGCCCGACCGATAAATGACCTTTCACGGGGAACCACGGCGGAGACGGTGGCCGATACCATTGCCGTAACCGTGCTCCAGGCGGCGGCCCATGACGCTTAATGAGGGGATTCTGGCCATCGATCCGGGTTCAACGACGACGAAATTCGCCCTTTTTGACGGGGAGAGGGAGATCCTCCGCAAAAATCTCTGCCACGGGGAGGAGGAGCTGAATCCGCGGGTGCAGAAACAGCTCTCCCTGAGGCTGAACGCCGTAAAAGAGGCTCTCCGCGAAGCCGGTGTCGGTCCGTCAGACTTGAGTATGATTGCCGCCCGGGGAGGCTTTCTCCCTCCCATTAATGCGGGGGCCTATCGCATAGACCTGGAGATGGTGGAACATCTGTCCCGCTCGGATATCGGCGAACACGCCTCCAATCTGGCCGCTCAGATTGCGTTCCTACTCTCCGGCGAAAGAACGCCCCCGGTTCCTGCGATTATCTATGACGGGATAACCACCGACCAGCTTGACGTTCTGGCCCGCTACTCCGGATCGGCCCTGATAAGCCGATCCAGCCTCTGCCACTGCCTGAATATGCGCGCCGTGGCCATGAAAACCGCCGGCGACCTGGGCAGGACCTACGGAGACGTTAATTTGATAGTGGCCCATCTGGGGGGAGGCATAACCCTCTCCCTCCATGGGGGAGGACGGATAATCGATATAATATCCGATGACGAGGGCCCCATGTCACCGGAGCGCTCCGGCCGCGTTCCCTGTCTCAAACTGATTAAGCTGTGCTATTCCGGCGAGTACAACCTCCGCCAGATGCAGAAAGCCATCAGGGGAGAGGGAGGGCTGAAGTCCTATCTGGGAACCCACGATATCCGGGAGATTCTCACAAGAATAGAGGAAGGAGACGGCTATGCCGAAGAGGTGATCAGGGCCATGGTTCTGCAGATCGCCAAGGGGGTGGGAGAACTGTCCGTTGTGACGAACGGAAGGATTGACGGCATAATCATTACCGGGGGCATCGCCCATTCGGATCTGATCGTCTCCTGGCTGAGAAAGAGAATTGAATTCATCGCCCCCGTAACCGTCATCCCCGGAGAGTTTGAACTGGAAGCCCTGGCGGCCGGAGCCCTTCGGGTTCTCCACCGGGAAGAACCGATTCAGACCCTGTCCTGGAAGAGTTCCCCGCTCTGAAGATAGTCTAATAGCCATTGTTCGGTTTTTTTCGCCACTTCTTTTCCCTCCCTCTCACTTCTGAGCCTGTTTATTATTTGGCACACTTTTTGCAATACAAAATATGGCACCAATTCGTAAAGGAGAGAATTTTGAAGAGAATAAAACGGTCCTTCCTGCTTATGCTGTCCGCCGTGCTGACGGGGACCATTATTTGTGTGTTCGCCTCGGCCGCCCTGACCTCCTGTTACTTCCCGGCCGGGGAGATTGATGATAAATCGCAGGGGAAAGCCCTATTTGTCATGGATATGCAGAAGGATTTCACAGAAGAAACAGGCCGATTACCCGTAGAGATGTCCCAGGCAGAAGGAGCTCTTACAAATATAAACGACCTTATCCAGTCCTCGGGAAAACAAAGGATGGATGTGATATATATAAGGAACGAGTTTCCCCGGAGAGCCTTCCTGGCCAACCGATTCAGAAATTTCGCCGCCGTGGCAGGGGAAGAGGGATCCGAATTTGACGACAGACTGATTCTTTCGGGCGGACCGGTTTTTACCAAGAAACATCCCGATGCTTTTTCCAACGGAATGCTGAAAAACTACCTGAAGGCGAATGGAATAGGAGTCATCTATATTACGGGAGTTTATACCGATCAGTGTGTTCTTCGGACCGCCCTGAAGGCTGTGAAAAACGGTTACCGGGTCATCTGCCTGGAAGATGCCGTGGCGGGTAAAAACGAAAAGAGGGTGACCAGGGCCGTCCGGAAAATGGATCGGGCGGGAATTTCAATTATGACCACCGATGAAATAGTGAATTAAGGGAGAATGACAATGAAAAGAAATATGATCGTATTACTGATGCTGGCGGCCCTTACCGCCCTGTCCGCGATGGGAGGAAAACCGGCCGGTGCGGAAACCCTTCGGGAGGGGATGATTTTCCAGCTGGACGAAGTGGAAGAGCTGAGCACGGGCAGCAGCTGGGAAGTTACCCTGGAAGAGGGGACCCGGGCGGTTCTGGAAGTTACCGAAGCGCCCGACAGAAGGGGCTGGATAGATTACGACGGAAAATTCCTCCAGCTGGGAGTAGAGTCCAAACCGGGAATCAGCCTGAGATCCCGGCGCTACAGAGCTGTCCTGACCCTTCCCCGGCTGCCGGAAGAGCTGAACGCCTCATCGAGCAGCTGGATTCTGGCAGATATGGACGGAGAGGCGGAACGTTACTCCCTGAGAGTCAGCAGTTCGGCGGAGATTGTTCTGGATTCCCTCACGGCGAAGGAACTTATCGTTCACATCTCCAGTTCGGGGGAAGTCAAAATAGACCATATCAGGGCCGAAACCGTGAATGCCGATCTTTCCAGCAGCGCCGAACTGACCATAGAGGGAGGGGAAGCGGAATATCTCGAAACCAGTCTCTCCAGCTCGGCCGACATGAAATGCCCCGGATTAAGGGTAACGGGAAGCATCTCCCTGAACAACAGCAGTTCCAGCCGGCTAGAGATAGGCCTTTCTGATACTGCCGAAGCAAAGGGAAGCATAAGTTCAAGCAGCCGCCTGATCATTCACGGCGATCCGCCGGCCAGCCGGCTTCAGAATATCAGCCTGAGCTCCTCGGCGGAGATTGAAATGAAACCCTGACCGGTTCGCCCGTCAGGAACACTTGCTCCAGCCGCAATCGGGACAGGTAACGCATCCGTCTCGGAATACCAGCCCCGCTTCGCAGTCGGGACACTCTTTCTGACCGGCCACCACCTCTTCCCCGTCCTGGATATACCCCTTGATGACCCGGGAAACGGTTCTCTCGAAACTGATGAAATTCCTGTCCCGGGTCAGCTGGTTGACGATGAACTGGAGGGGGGTCCCGTGGCGCAGGGCCATGGAGATGAACCGGGCCAGCGAACTGTCAGTGGAGTCGTAGGCATTGGTGAAATCCTCCAGGACGAAGGGTGCCCCGCCATCCACATGGAGATCGTAACGGCCGGAATGCACCTTGATGACATGACCGTCGGCTCTGTCCTCCACGGGGAATTTCTCTTCCGGCTCGTCGATGCAGAAAAGCTCATAGAGACTTCCCTTAAGAATTCCCGTAACGATGAGACGGCTTCTTCCGTCCGCCTTGATTCTGTGGATGTGGGCGGGAAGATCGGCGGGCCTTTCGGGAGCCAGCTCCCGGCTGATGCGGGTCTTCTTCTTCTCATCCCGGTACTCCAGAATCCCCTTCATGCTGCCTTCGGGATTGAAGGTGGTAAACCCCTTGAGCCCCCTTTTGAACGCATAGGAAAAGAGATTCTTATATTCGGAGAAATTCGTTCCCATGGGAAGGTTCAGGGTTTTGGAGATGCTGTGGTCTATGTATTTCTGGACGGCCCCCTGAAGATCGATGGACCGGTAGGGATCAATCTCGGTGGTCGTGGTGAAGAAGTCCGGCTTGTCCTCCATGGAAGCTTCGGGGAAGAGCTCCTTGTATTTGAGCCAGGCCCGGTCATAGACGGTCTCCTTGCGGACTTCATCACCGACGCCGGTCCGGATATTTCTGTCGTACTGGAGGGCGAAGATCGGCTCGATTCCGCTGGAGCAGTTCTGCCCCACCGACAGGGAAATGGTTCCCGTGGGGGCGACGGTGTTCATCTGGATATTCCGGAGACCGGTCCGGCCGATCCGCTCCCGCAGCTCGGAAGGGAGGGTTTTGATGAATTCCGCCTGAAGAAGCTTCTCCCCGTCAAAGGCGGGAAAGCTCCCCTTCTCTTCCGCCAGGTCGGCAGAAGCGGCATAGGAAGCGTCGCGGAGCGCTTTGGCAATCTCCCCTGCGGCTATGATGGCATCGTCCGATCCGTAGGAGAGGCCCAGCATGGCCAGGGTATCTCCGAGGGCGGTAAATCCCAGACCGATACGCCTCCACCGGCGGGAAAAATCCCTGATTTTATCCAGAGGATAGGCGGTAACGTCCAGTACGTCGTCCAGAAAGCGGATTCCCACGGCTACGGTCTCCCTGAAAGCCTCGTAATCAATGGAAGCCTCTTCGGTAAAAGGACGGGTCACGAAAGCTCCCAGATTTATGGAGGAAAGACAACATAGGGAATAGGAGGGCATGACCAGCTCGCCGCAGGGGTTGACCCGGTCCATTTTGAAAGCCCAGTAGCCGTTGTTGTACTGCTCCACCCGATCGGCGTAGAAAATACCCGGTTCGTTGTGCATGTAACTGTTATGGGCCAGCTTGTCGTAGAGTTCCCGGGCTTTGAGAGTCTTGTAGACCTTGCCGCCGTGAACCAGATCCCAGTCCGCGTCCTCTTCCACAGCTTTCATAAAAGCATCGCTCACCTTGACGGAAATATTGAACTGGGTCAGCTGTTTATTGCGGTCTCCCTGTTTTACGGTGATAAACTCCTCCACATCGGGATGGCTGATATCCATGAGAGCGATATGGGCCGAACGCCTGTAGCCCCCGGTCATGATGGTTTTAGCCGACTGATCGAATATGTTCAGAAAAGAGAGCGGCCCCGAAGAGACACCTCCCTTGGAAAGGATCTCATCCTTGGGGCGGAGCTTGGAGACATCGAATCCCACACCGCCGCCCATTTTGCTGATGACCGCATCCTCTTTGAGGGAGTCGTATATCTTCTCCATGGAGTCTTCGATATCGATGGTGAAGCAGTTGTTATAATTCTTCATGGGACTCCCGGGCCGGGCGTTTGCCAGTACCCGTCCCGCCGGGATAAGCCTTCCCTCGTGGATCTCATTGTAAAACCGCTCTTCCCAGAAATCGGCATCCCTTTCCACCGATGCCACTTCACGGGCGACACCCCGGAAAACATCCTCCGGAACGGCTTCACCGTTCAGCATATATTTTGTTCTGAATATCTCTTCGCACAAAGGCTGTTCCCATTTTATCATACATCACTCCCATAGTGTCTTTATATCATTATCGCCATTTACACATACCATATGTAGCGCTTTTTTAGAATATACATGTTTTCAGTCCCCATGACAAGGGCGGTTGGCGGAATTATTCCGGCTCACCGCTGCATTTTTTTTGAAACACCGTTCCATTTTAGAATTGACAGAGCCGATGATCCGCTATAAAATTACTTCATATACTCAATCCTGCGAGGAATAAAATGGATAAGGAAAAGTTAGTAGAAACCCTCAAAGCATGCCGGCTGGTTCCGGTCATCGTTGTCAATAAACCGGAAGAGATCCTTCCTCTTGGCGAAGCCCTCGTAAAGGGCGGTCTTCCCGTTGCCGAAGTAACCTTCAGAAGTCCCGCCGCCGCCGGTGCCATCAAGCTCCTTAAGGAGAAAATGCCCGAAGTACTCCTCGGAGCCGGAACGGTACTTACCAAAGATCAGATCGATACCGCCATTGAAGCGGGAGCCGCTTTTATCGTAAGCCCCGGATTCAATCCTGAGAATGTCAAATACGCCCATGAGAAGGGACAGATCATGGTTCCCGGAATCAGCACCCCCTCCGAGGCGGAACAGGCCATGTCCCTGGGTCTGGATGTTCTGAAATTTTTCCCCGCCGAACAGTCCGGCGGCACCGCCATGCTCAAAGCCCTGGGTTCGGTCTACCCCAACCTGAGAATCATGCCTACCGGAGGCATCAGTCCCGAGAATGTCAAATCCTACCTGGACCTTCCCAATGTCATCGCCTGCGGCGGAAGCTGGATGGTTAAGAAGGATCTTATCGCCGCCGGTGAATTCGATAAAATCGAATCCCTGGTCCGCGAAGCCCTGGCCGCGCTGAACTAAGAGCAGGCCGAGAAATAACAGGAGAAAATAAATGAGTACATACACGAATTTAAAGGATAAGAGAATCATCACCATGGGCGAGATCATGCTGCGTCTGAAAAGCCCCGCCAACGAGAGGTTTTTCCAGAGTCCCATGCTGGAGGCGACCTTCGGAGGCGGGGAAGCCAACGTGGCCGTTTCCCTGGCCAACTACGGTCATAAGGCGTCCTTCGTATCCGCCCTTCCTGACAATCTTATCGGAAACGCGGTTATCAATGAGCTGAGACGGTACGGCGTGGATACGGACAGAATCATCCGCCAGGGCGACCGGGTGGGCATCTACTACCTGGAATCGGGCACCAACCAGAGACCCAGCCAGGTTGTCTACGACCGGGCCGGTTCCTCCATTGCCGAAGCAAAGGCAAGCGACTTTAACTGGGACGAAGTTTTCGCCGACGCCGGTTGGTTCCATATCACCGGTATCACCCCCGCCGTTTCCGAAACGGGCGCCGATCTCTCCTTCAAAGCCATGGAGGAAGCAAAGAAACGGGGCGTCATCGTCTCCATGGACCTCAACTACCGTAAAAAGCTCTGGCAATACGGCAAAACCGCTCCGGAAGTGATGAAAGAGCTGGTTAAGTACGTGGACGTCATCATCGCCAACGAAGAGGACTGCCAGAAGAGCCTGGGCGTGGAAGTGGAAGGAATCGAAGTGGAATCGGGAGAGCTGAACCTGGACCATTACAAAAAGCTCACCGATAAAATGCTCGAAATCTATCCCACGGCCAGCTGCATCGCCGTCACCATGCGCGAGAGCCACTCGGCCGACCATAACGGATGGAGCGCCGTCGTTAACGACAGAAAGACCTTCCATCACAGCAAGAAATACGAAATCAAGAATATCGTCGACCGCGTGGGCGGCGGAGACAGCTTTTCAGGCGGTTTTATCTGCGGCCTGCTTAGCTACGAAAATATCACCGATTCCCTGGAATACGCCGTGGCGGCCAGCTGTCTGAAGCACTCCATTCTGGGAGACTTCAACCTGGTAAGCCGCAAAGAGGTGGAGAGCCTCATGGGCGGAGACGGATCGGGACGTGTTCAGAGATAGCAAGTAAATTGCCGTTTATATCTTCCGGGAAGGGCCGTATCGTTGATCCGGCCCTTCCCTTTTTTATTCCGCCCGGGGAGCGGCGGTGAATTCCACTTTAACGATACGGTTGTTCTCCGCTTTTTTAATACGGTAGAACCCCTCCTTGAGACGGAGGGAAGCGCCTGTCTCGGGAATCTCCCCCCACCGGTCGGTCAGATAGCCGCCCAGGGTCATGGTATCCCGGTCATGTTCCAGTTCCAGCCCCAGGATCTCCTTGATCTCAAAGAAATCCGTGTCGCCCTGGATATCCCAGCACCTTTTCCCCGTACGGAGTATTTTGGCGGTGGGCTTCTCCTCATTCTCATCGGCCAGGGTTCCGAAGATTTCCCCCACCACGTCCTGACGGGTGACCACGCCGGCCAGACCGCCGTATTCATCAAGCACGATGGCTATTTTCAGCTTCTCCCTTTTCAGGATGTTGAAAAGTTCGTTAACCTTCCTGTTTTCGGGAACAAATATGGGCTCCTGCATCAGGTCCTTGAGCCGGAGATTATCCGATTCGGATTCGGAATGGAGAACGGCCTGAATCAAATCGGGAACCAGTACCACACCCACGATATTTTCCGGATCCTTTTTATATACGGGAATCCGGGTCTTGCCGCTGTTGATAATCGTCTCGAAAACCTCTTTGACAGGCTGATTGTAATCCAGGCAGAAAACATCCTTCCTGTGGGTCATGATGGCCTGCACGGGCGTATCGTTGATGGTGAAAACCTTTTTTACCATGCGGTTTTCATACTCCTCCACGATACCCATCTCCCTTCCCATGCTCACCAGGTGCAGAAGGCTTTCCAGGGTCAGTTTTTTAGATTCTCCCCTGGAAAAAAGAGAGATAAGCAAATTACTTATCGCCGTGACGCACCAGATAAAAGGGCGGAAAAGAAAGGAGAGAAACCGGATGGCGGGCACGGTTAAAAGAGCGATCCTCTCATTGTGGACCATGGCCATCTGCTTGGGGGTCACCTCGCAGAAGATCAGCACCACCAGGGTAAGTAGTCCCGTGGTATAGCCGACGAAGCGATTGCCCCAGGTGCTGATAGTAAAGGACGTGGCCAGAGCGGAGGCTCCTATGTTGACCAGGTTGTTGCCTATCAGCAGGGTGGTGAGGAGAATATCCGATTTGTCGTGCATTTCCTTGATCCATCGTCCGCGAACGCCTTTCTTATGCTCCAGCACCCCTATCTGGTAGAGGGAGAGAGAAGTAAAGGCTGTTTCCGAAGAAGAAAAGAAACCGGAAAGGACCAGCAGGAATAGAATTGATAACATCTGAGTCAGCATGGGCGGACTCCCGAGGGCAAGTAACTGAAGGGATCCGCCTCGGCCGATCCAGGGTCGTCGTCTTTCATATGATGCTTATTATTCCCCAGGAGGCCGGTTTTTTCAAGGTTAGCCGGGAAAAAATTGACAATTTTCCCCGATAGAGGTATGGTAATTTTTATGAAACGTTCCGGTACGGCAGATCTTCCCCTCCACCACGGTCGGGTTCCCGCCTGGCTCTCTTCCCGCATGGCCCTCATGGGAGGCGCCATCACGGAGGTCATTGTGGAGGAATTCGGGCCGGAAGAGTTTCTGAGCCGGATCAGCGATCCCTTCTGGTTCCAGTCCTTCGGGGCCGTGCTGGGCATAGACTGGCACTCCTCGGGCATAACCACCAGCGTGATGGGCGCCCTGAAGAGAGCCATCAATCCCAACGCCCGTGAACTGGGCCTTATGGTGTGCGGAGGCCGGGGCCGTTATTCGAGGCAGACTCCGTCGGAACTTCTGGAATACGGGATGCGGACCGGACTGGACGGAACGGAACTGGCCCGGGCCAGCCGGCTAACCGCCAAGGTGGACAACAACTGCCTGCAGGACGGCTTTCAGATATACCAGCACAATTTCATCGTAACCCCCAAGGGGCAATGGGCCGTGGTCCAGCAGGGAATGAACCAGGAAACGGCCTTCGCCCGGCGCTACCACTGGCACTCCCCCCGGGTTTCCTCCTTTGTATCCGATCCCCGTACGGCCGTGGTGGGAGATCACCGGGGCGCCCTCCTGAACCTGTCCGACCGGAGGGCCGGGGACGCCCGGGATTCGATCATCTCCTTTATGGGGGAACCCATGAACCTTCAGTGGAAGGAGATATCCTCCCTGCTGAACGGACAGAGACGCCACCTCTCCATGCCCTCCCATCATGAGGTGACCCCCTCGGATGTCAACGCCGAACGGCTGGGTGCGGTTCTGGCCCTGGCCCACGATAAAGAGTGCCGGACCTTTACGGACGCCCTGCTCCTGGAGGGAGTCGGGCCGCGAACGGTTCAGTCCCTGGCTCTGGTCAGCGAAGTGATCTACGGCAAGCCCACCCGTTTTGACGATCCCGCCCGTTTCAGTTTCGCCCACGGGGGCAAGGACGGGCACCCCTTCCCCGTCCCCCTCCATGTGTACGACGAAGGGATAACCTTCATGAAGCGGGCGGTGAATAAATGCCGCATAGACAATACCGCCCGGAGGGAGAGCCTCAAAGCCCTTTCCCGGATCAGCTGGATGATAGAGAAAAACATGAGCCCCCATGCCGATGTGGAGGCGGTTATCGCCAAAGAGAGGGCCGACTCGTGGAAGTACGGCGGCATGACCTGTGAAGGCCCCGCGGAAAAGCCCCGCAAAGAGGAACAGCTCTCCCTGGATTTCTGAAAGACCGATTAACCCCGCTTGATGGGGCTTCTCTTTTATGACATACTGGGTCCTTATCCCGGAAAGACAGATATAACTCACCCGGAAAAGCCAAATGAGGTAAAAAAATGATTGGACCCATAGTAAACAGTTCCGCCATTATTCTGGGCGGCGCGGCAGGAGCCCTTTTCGGCAAACGCATTCCCAAAAGGCTTAAGGAGAGGCTTCCCCTGGTCTTCGGATGCGTATCCATAGGACTGGGTGTCTCCATGATCGTAAAAGTTCAGAACCTGCCGGCTGTGGTTCTCTCCGCGCTCATCGGAACGGTAATCGGGGAGCTTCTCAAATGGGAGGAGGGCATTCATTTTCTCGCAGGCAAAACCAAGGGAGTCGTGGAGAAGCTGTCCCACCCCCCCGCCGAGGCGGTTTCCCATGAGGAGTTCATGGAAAGCTTTGTCTCCCTTGTGATACTCTTCTGCGTCAGCGGCACGGGGATATTCGGAGCCATGACCGAAGGGATGACCGGCGACCCCACCCTGCTGCTGGTGAAATCCTTCATGGACTTTCCCACGGCCATGATCTTTGCCATAACACTGGGACTGAGCCTGGCCTTTATCGCCATCCCCCAGTTTCTCATTCAGGCCCTCCTCTTTTTCGGAGCGGCCTATCTTCTTCCCCTGACAAACGAAGCCATGCTGGCCGATTTCTCCGCCGCCGGCGGTCTGATCATGCTGGCGACGGGCTTCAAGATCTGCCGGATCGTCCCCTTCCCCACGGCGGGGATGCTGCCCTCGCTCATTCTGGTCATGCCGATCAGCGCCCTCTGGACCGGCCTGGGGTTCTAGACGTTCATCTCCCCGGCGGGAATTTCCTCCCGGGGAAGCTTCTTCAGTTCCGGAATAATCAGAGCCATTCCCAGAAGACCTCCCAGGAGATGGCTGACCGGGGTGGCGGCCCAGACCCCGTCCAGACCGAAGCGGACGGGTAGCAGCCCGAGGGGCAGCAGATAGAAAAGAGTGCTCTGCCCTATATTCAGTATGACGGCCTTGAACGCTTTCCCCACGGACTGGAAATAGATGACAGAAATCATCTGTATCGACAAAAGGGGGATCATGGCCAGATAGATATCCAGACCCCGCCGCCCCATATCGATAAGCTCCCGGTCTCCCCGGCTGAACAGTCCGATAAGACTTCCCCCGAAAAGCCAGACCGCGGCCAGCCCCAGAAAGGCGATGGCCAGCCCGAAAAGATACCCCCGCATCAGGATGCTTCTGACTCTCCCGTAAAGCCGGGCCCCGTAGTTGTATCCCAGGATGGGCTGGGCCCCCATCTGCACGCCCCGGATGGGAGTCTGGATTATCATGAACAGGCTCATGACGGCGCCCAGGGCTCCCAGTGCCAGATCGCTGCCGTATCTCAGCAGGGCCCGGTTCCCGAAGACAGCCACAAAGGTGGTGGCCAGGTTAAAAAGGAAGGGGGCCATGCCGATGGAGATCATTCTCATGACAAGGGGGCCGTTGATACGGAAGAACCGAAGCCGGAGGGTCAGATAGCGCCGGCGGCTCAGGGTAAAATGAAAAATGACCACCCCGGCCGTTACGATGCGGGAAAGAACGGTGGCCCAGGCGACCCCGGCCACGCCCCAGTGGAAGACAAAGAGAAAAAGGGGATCGAGCACAATGTTTATGAGGGCGCCCGAAACGGCGATGATCATGGCCAGCCGGGGGTTGCCTTCGCTGCGGATCGCCCCGTTCGTCCCCATGGCCATGAAATCGGTGGCCATGAAGGGCAGGAATATGGAGAGATAGCGTTTCGCATAGGCCATGGTAACATCCGTGGCTCCCACGAGGCGCAGGAGGGGATGGAGAAAAAGAGTGCCCCCCACGGCCACGGCGCATCCGAGGAGGAAGTAGAGAAAGAACGTGCTTCCCAGGGCCTTCTCCGCCTCCTCCTTCTTCTGTTCCCCCAGATTCAGGGAGATGACGGCGGAGTTTCCTGCGCCGAAAAGGACGCCTATGGCAATGGATAGGATAAAGATGGGAAAGGTAAGGGTCACCCCGGCGAGGGCGTCGGTTCCCAGTCCCTTCCCTATATAGATGCGGTCCACTATATTATATAAGGCCTGCACGCTTGTGGAGATGACGGCGGGGATGGAATATTTCAGTAGGACCCGGGTCACATCCATGGACCGGAACTCGTCAACCTGCTTCATGCCTTTCATAGTACAGGGGAAGATGGGAAAAGACAAGGAACTTATTCTGACACATACTTTGGTTCCGTCCGTTAAGAGCTTGATTTTTTCTCGGTTTTTGTTGAAGATATATTCGGAGAAAACGTGAGGTAAATATATGGCACGAATTATAATGAAACAGCAGCTTTCGGAAAATGTCTTCCGGATGCGCCTAGCAGCCCCCTTAATTGCCCAGGAGCGAAAGGCCGGGCAGTTTATTATTCTACAGATAGATAAGGATTGGGGAGAGAGAATTCCCCTGACCATAGCCCAGGCCGAGCCCTACGACGGCACGATTGACCTGGTCTTCCAGGCGCTGGGAGCTACGACGAAAAAGCTGAGCATGAAGCAGGAGGGGGATGAGATAGCCAACATCCTCGGCCCCCTGGGAACACCGACCCATATTCAAAAATACGACCGCCCCGTGGTCTGCGTGGGGGGAGGTATCGGCGTGGCGCCCCTCAACCCCATTATCGAAGCCCATAAACACGCGGGCAACCGGGTCATATCCATCATCGGAGCCCGGACGAAGGAACTGGTGATTATGGAGAAGGAGATCCGCTCCCATTCGGACAAGGTCATCATCTGTACCGACGACGGCTCCTACGGACGCAAGTCTTTGGTAACCGAGCCTCTTAAGGAGCTCTGCGAGTCGGATGAGCCGCCGGCGGAGGTTATCGCCATCGGTCCCACGATTATGATGAAGTTCTGCACCCTTACCACCAAACCCTACAACGTGAAGACCACCGTTTCCCTGAATACCATCATGGTCGACGGCACGGGTATGTGCGGCGGCTGCCGCGTCAGTGTGGGGGGGAAAACCAAATTCGTCTGCGTGGACGGACCGGAATTCGACGGCCATCAGGTCGATTTTGACAACATGATGAAGAGAATGAACACCTACAAGGAACAGGAATCGGACCATCGATGCCGCCTCGATGCGGCGATAGCCGAGATAGAGGGACACAAATGAGCCATAAGACACCGGAAGAACTGAGAGAAGAAGCCCAGGCTATATTGAAAGGATTCGAAGGAAAGACCCTGACAAACAAGGACCGTCTCTCCATCCCTCCCCAGGATATGCCCAGCCAGGACCCGAAGATACGGGGCGGCAATATGGAGGAAGTAGCCCTGGGTTATTTCGAGGAGCAGGTCAAGGCGGAAGCCATGCGCTGCGTCCAGTGCAAGAACGCCCCCTGCATCAAGGGATGTCCCGTGGGAATAGACATTCCCGGTTTTATCCGTGAGGCGGGAGAAGGCCGCTTTGAAGAGGCCATCGGGATTATCCGCAACTCCAGCCTGCTACCGGCCATCTGCGGCCGGGTCTGTCCCCAGGAGAAGCAGTGCATGTCCCAGTGTACCGTGGGAAAAAGCCGCAAAGATCCCCTCAAGTCCGTTCAGATCGGACGGATCGAGCGTTTCCTGGCCGACTGGGACCGGGCAAGGCCGGAGAAGAAGATTCCCGCGATTGCCGCTTCCACCGGGATGAAGGTGGGTGTTATCGGCTCCGGTCCCTCCGGGCTGACCGCAGCCGCCGAACTGCGCCGCGCCGGCCATGACGTGGTGATTTTCGAAGCCTTCCATAAGCCGGGGGGGGTGACGATTTACGGGATTCCCGAATTCCGCCTTCCCAAGGCCATCGTGGAGGAGGAAGTATCCCTTCTCAAGGATATGGGAATCAAATTTGAGATGAACTTTCTGGTCGGTCGGACCAGACGGATTAAAACCCTTCTGGAACGGGACCATTTCGACGCCCTTTACATTGCCACCGGAGCGGGTCTTCCCAAGTTCCTCGGCATCGAGGGGGAGAACCTGGTGGGCGTTTTCGCCGCCAATGAGTACCTGACCCGGGCCAACATGATGAGGGCCACTGTGCGGGACAAGTCGGACACGCCCCTCTTCCAGGCCAAAAAGGTCGCCATCTTCGGCGGAGGCAACGTGGCCATGGACGCCGCCCGGACCGCCCTTCGGGGAGGAGCCGAGGAAGTCCATGTGATCTACCGCCGGACCGAAGAGGAGATGCCCGCCCGGGCCGAGGAAGTGGCCCATGCCAGGGAAGAGGGCATTATCTTCGACCTTCTGACCAACCCCGTACGGATACTGGGCGATGAAAACGACCGGGTCAGGGCGATAGAGTGCCTGAGGTACGAACTGGGCGAACCGGACGCATCGGGCCGGAGAAGGCCTGTGGCCATCGAGGGCAGCGAGTTCGAGATCGAAGTGGACGCCTGTATCGTTTCCATCGGAAGCGGTTCTAACCCGCTGATTTCCCAGACCACTCCCGAATTGAGCGTGACCGAAAGGGGCACGATCATAGCCGACGACTGGGGCCGGACCAGCATGGACCGGGTTTACGCCGGTGGAGATATTGTTCAGGGCGCCGCCACGGTGATCCTGGCCATGGGAGACGGACAGAAAGCCGCCCGGGCCATCACGGAGCGTCTGACCCACCACAGCTGACAGGCGAAAGGGATTGGAGCGGTTAGGGCGCCCGGCGCCGGTCTGACGCGAGGAAGACCGATGGAGCGCCGGGAGTAAGCCCTTCGAGCGGAAAGCCCGGCCGGGGCGCAGCCCCGGGCCGCCCCCCTTCATGCCATCTAGACGGGAAAGGCCGTGTACAGCCCCGCTCCCAGCCCCAGCGAGATGAGTATGGCCCAGAAGGGCTTGAGGCTTGTCTTTTTCCTTAAGACAAAGATAATCAGAAAAATGAGAACCCCCTGCCAGAGAATCGAGAGATCTTTCCAGGAGGAGAGGTCGGCCCAGTTGCTGACGCCCAGGGGCAGTTCGCCGTCCACCAGGGAATTTTCCATGAAGAAGAGAACCGCCGCGCCTATGAGGCCGATGGCCGCGGAACGGATGCCCCGGATCCACGGTTCGGCCGCCCGGGAGCTTTTGACTCTGTCCAGGAAGCGGATGACCAGGGTGGTCAGGCAGAGAGCGGGGAAGATGAGCCCGAAGGTGGCGATGAGGGCCCCGGGAACTCCGGCGGTGATTTTTCCCACGTAGGTGGCTGTGTTGAGGGCGACAGGCCCGGGGGTCATCTGGGAGACGGCCACCATGTCGGCGAACTCCGAGGGGAGACACCAGCCCCGCCCCACCACTTCCTGCTGGATGAGGGAGATCATGGCGTATCCCCCTCCGAAGGTGACCGCGCCGATGCGGCAGAAGACCCAGAAAAGTTCGAGATAGATCATGCCTTCGCCTCCCCGTCCCGGCGGAACAGAAGCCAGCCGAGGAAGGCGGAGAGGAGAACGACCAGCACGGCGTTGATTTCCAGCACTTCCAGGGCGAGAAAGGCGAAGCAGGCCAGGAAGACTTCCCTTTTTCCCTTGAGGGTTTTCATTCCCAGACCGATGACGACGGCCAGCAGAAGGGCGGTCACTCCCGCCCTGACGCCCAGAAAGGCCCGGGCCACATAGAGGTTGTCCGTGATAAGCTGTACGGCCGAGGCCAGGGCCGTGATGATGACTACGGAGGGGACCAGGACGCCCACCACCGAGAAGACGGCCCCCCAGAATCCCGCCTTGATCCGGCCGATCATGAGGGAGGAGTTCAGGGCGATGACTCCGGGAAGGGTGTTACACATGGTATAAACGTCGAGCATGTCCTCTTCGGTAATCCAGCCCCGCCTTTTCACAAATTCGTCCTCCATGAGAGGGAGCATGACCGCTCCGCCCCCCAGGGTGAAGGCGGAAATTTTAAAGAATGAGAAAAAAAGACTCATCAGTAGGGAAAAATATTTCATGTGCCTATTCGACCACAGGGATGAATAATTGTCCATGCCTTTCCCTTGACCTGAGGCATTTTTAGTGTAAAATTAAAGCAGTATGAATTACTCCGATCTTCCCGGCAAGGTGAACCGCCCGGGGACGATAAAGCCGTCCCTTTACAAAGGTAACGACCTCCTTCTCACGGCGGGCTTCATAAGGCCTTCGGGCAGGGGGCTCATCTCCTACCTGCCCCTGGGGATGAGAGTCCTGAGAAACCTCAAAAGAGTCATCAGCGAAGAGATGGAAGCCCTGGGGGGCATGGAGATCGCCGCTCCCCTGGTGGCATCGGAAAGCCTCTGGGAAGTGACGGGCAGGAACGAGAGCTCCTCGGTGGAATTCGCCCGTTTCACCGACAGGCAGGGACGAAGGATGGTGCTGGCCCCCACCCACGAGGAGGCGATTACCGACCTGATCAAAGAGGATATCCGTTCCCACAAGGACCTGCCCCTGTTCGTTTTCCAGAATCAGATAAAATTCCGGGACGAGATACGCCCGCGGGGCTACCTTATCCGGTCCCGTGAATTCCTTATGCACGACGGATATTCCTTCCACCGGAACTATACGGAGCTGAACAACTTCTTCCCGAAAATTTTCGCCGCCTACGAAAGGGTCCTGAAGCGTTGCTCCGTTCCCTATATCACTTCCGAAGCCGATCCGGGCTTCATGCGCGGTTCACGCTCCTATGAATTCACCATGCCCCATGAGTACGGTAAAGACGTGGTGGTCCAGTGCCCCCAGTGCGGCTATCGGGCCAACAGGAACATTGCCCGATGCGAAAAGCCCACCCGCTCTGAACCGCTTGAGGAGATGGAGGAGCGCGCCTGCGACTCTTTTTTACAGCAGGGAAGAAAGGAGAGGCCCGACGAGTATGCCCGATGCCACATTTTCAAAGGCGAACGGCGCTACATCATGGCCGTGTACCGAAGCGATTTTTCCCTGAGCGTGGACAAGATAAAAAAGATGACCGGAGAGGACGAACTGATCCCCGCCACGGAGGAGGAGATCCGAGGCCTGGGCATAGATCCCAAGTCCGTATCCCCCTTCAATCACTCCGCCTGTCTTATCGTGGTGGACGACAGCGTGACCGATACCTCCAATCTGATCATGCCCTCCGGAGTGGAGGGATTCTGCTTCACCGGAGTCAATTTCGGCAGGGATTTCGATGCCCATAAGACGGGGGATATCGTGAAGGCCGGCGAGAGCAATATCTGCCGTATCTGCGGAACCAATCTCCAGACGATAAGGGGGATCGAGCTGGCCCACATTTTCAAACTGGATGACTTTTACTGCCGGAAATTCTCTCTCTCCTTTCAGGATGAGGACAACAAGATAAAAACCCCCTTCATGGGCAGCTACGGGATAGGCCTGGGGCGCCTGCTCTTTGCGGCGGCCGAATCCAACAACGACGAAAAGGGCCTCCTCTGGCCCGCCGAGATCGCCCCTTTCCGGTATTTTATCATGGGTATCGGGAAATCCCCCTCCGTGAGGGACCGGGTTTACGAACTGGCGGAAAAGCTGGGAAATCAGGTTCTGGTGGATGACAGAAAGGAGGGAATCGGTGTAAAATTGCGCGATTGCGACATCATGGGCATTCCCTGCCGGATAATCATTTCCAACCGTTTCCTGGAAAAGGGAGAGGTGGAAGTCTACACCCGGAGAGACCGCGCCATAACCTATGTCTCATACACGGAACTGCTCCCCCGGTTACAGGAATGGGAGCGGGAACAGGGGTTAAGAACATGAATGAAAAAGTAATTCTCTCGCCGGAACTCCTCGAACAGATTATTTTCGGGATGGAGAACCAGGCGGAGAATTTCTGTCTGGACGTGGAAAAACTGACCGTTATTCCCAAAAGTCAGAAGGAGGAGGAGGACCCGGAGGAACTCCGCTATCTCTCCCTTCCCCGCTGGACCCCTGCCAACGGCTACAGCATCATGGAAAGGTTCGTCCTCTCCCTGAACAATCCCCTCTACCGGAGCCGCCTGAGATCGATTCTCCACTCGGGGAAAGGGGTTTTCCGTAATTTCAAGGATCTGCTCAAGGAGAAACCGGAAATTGAGAAACTCTGGTTTCATTACAAGACCCGGGAGCTGCGTAATTATATTCAGGAGTGGCTGGACAGTTTCGAAAACTACCGCAATATGATGACCCTGGGGGAAGCGAAGGAAAACCTGGAAGAGCTGCTTCTCAGCGATTTCCTATTCCTGGAAAGTCCCGCCCACCACAGAGAGGAAGTACGGAGACTGGACAGGGATGTGCTGGACAGGATGAAGAAAGAGCTTCCCCATGAGATACGGACCTCGGAGGGCGTTTATGTGCCCATGAAGGATGATTCCGATTTCATCGTGGCCGAATCACCGGAAAAGGAGATGGCCGGCTTTATTGTCTACTCCATCGAAGGCGACTCCGCCGTCATCACGAATCTGTATACCCTTCCCGAGTATAGAGGCCTCCGCGTGGCGGAAGAACTCTATTCTCAGACGGAAGCGCTTCTTTTATCAAAGGGGATCTCCCGGATCTACGCGGCGGGCATTCCGTCCCAGAGCGTTCTGAACCACTTCTTTCTGGAAAAGCAGTTCGAACCGCGTATTATAACCTATTCGAAGAAAATCTATCCCGATTACTGATTCTTGAGTATTTTCAGCTTTTCCAGACGGGCCGGCTCGTTTTCCTCATGCATTTCGAAAAGGGTATCCATAACCTTATCCACCACATACTGCTTGGCGTCCACCCCTTCGGGTATCTCGGCGGAGACTTCGTTTCGGAAGCTTCTGGCCTCCACAACGGGGGAGAAGGTGAATGTCATGATGTCCGGAGACGGCTCATCCTTTTCCATGGCCTCTTCCCGGCAGGGGACCAGGGTATTACCGTTAATGGAGAGAAAGCAGAGATAATCAAAGGTCTTCAAGTAAGAGTAGATCTCCCGCACCCCTTTTCGTGAAGTGGGATCCCAGGGACGGTATCTCGTACCGGCGGGAAATACGGTGATAATGTGCCCCGAGTGCTTCCTGTGGGTCAGCTCCTTGATCGCGGCGATATTGATGGGAACGCTGATCTCCCGGATCCTCTTTTTCTCCTCTTCATTCTCAACCTTGTCGATGGATCGGCTGGGATAAATGACGATAGTATCGTAGGAGTTGGAGAAGGCGGCGGTGACGGGATTCCCTTCGCTCAGCTTCATACCCTGGATGGGGAGCATGGCTCCGGCCACTTCGGGGCCTACCTTGGGATCGTTCTCCATAAGGCGGTAGAGACAGGGATAATCAAAGTTGCTGTAGTGCTCCACCAGGAGAAGGCAGGCTTTTCCCGAACGGCTTTTCTCGTAGAGATCCAGAAGGGCTTCGCTGTTGACAAGTCCGCTTCCGGGAAGCATGAGCGCTTCCACCATATCCCCGATTATCTTCCGGTTCGCCGGAACACCTTCCTGAAAGACGTTATCCGGTCTGAAACCGTAATCACGCCCCTCCAGATTTTTAGTCATAAGCTGTATCTGATCCAAATAATCGGACACTCTCATTTGAAATACCTCGCTATCATTCTCTGGTCTCAACCAAACAAGTATAGGTTATTATGGATAACTTGTACAGCCAAATTGACAACTATGACAGGACTTCTTCCAGTTCTCCCTCTTCTGTCTGTTCCAGGGATGCTTCGTCGAGTTCGGAAAACTCGTCCCCGTCCTCCGGTTCGCCATCGATTTTGAATTTATCAACCTTTCCCCGGAGAACCTCCATATTCTCCCGGTTCTTCTCACTGACATCCTGCATGGAGGTCATGGCGCTGATAATTTCCCGGCTCCCCTCATTAATCTCTTTGATACCGTTGAGAACGGTGGAGGAGAGCTGCTGCAGACTTCCCATATTTTTTGTGATGCCGGAGGATTCACCCTGCAGGGCTTTCACTTCATCAAGAATCTCTATGGTGACTTCCCTCACCTCTCCCGTACCGGCGAGGACTTCCCGGGATCCGCCGGATATCTCATCCATGGACCGGGAGATCTCCAAAAGGGCCTGGGATGTGCTTTCCACTTCCTTTTCTATGTGGGAGAAGTGCTTGAGACTGATCTGGCTGCTGTCGTTAGCCTCTTTGATCCTCTCGGTTATCTGCTTGAGGGAACGGGCCACAATCTGGGCGTTTTCTCCCGTGGAATCGGCCAGTTTGCGGATCTCATCGGCCACAACGCCGAATCCCTTGCCCGCTTCACCGGCGTGGGCGCTCTCAATGGCGGCGTTCATGGAGAGCAGGTTGGTCTGATCGGCGATATTGTCGATGATCTCAATGATCTCAACAAGATCTTCGATATCGCTGGAAACCTGATTGATGGCTCTGTATGTCTCCTGAACCCGCTCACTCCCCTGACCTGTGGCCTGGATCAGCCCTTCAACCTGGGATGCCCTTTCCGATGCGACCCGGGACACGTTGGATACGGAGGCCATCATCTCCTCTACCGCCGAAGCAGATTCGGCAACGGCGGAGGACTGCCTTTCCACACCCCCCACCTGATTCTCCAGTTTGCCGTTGATCCTTTCAAGAGCCTCGAAGACTTCGTTGACAACCTGATCCAGAGAGTCGAACTGACGCTCCATATTCTTGAGATTGGCGGTGATTTCGGTCATGGATGCGGAGGACTGGGTGACACTGGCCCCCATTTCCTCCCGGAGGTTCTGCCCTTCCAGTACATTTTTTTTGATATCCCCCACGATAGTCTTGAGCTGTTCCATTACACGGTTGGCGTGATCGGTCAGCAGCCCGGTCTCGTCCTTAGCCGTCTTCTTGATCTTGACGGTAAGATCCTGATCGGCTATGGAGCTCATGATTTTTTCGACCTCTTTCAGCCGCCAGCTGAGACGGGAGGCGAAGGAGAGGACGAGAATGATAGATCCCAGAACCACGAGGCTTATGACAGCGATGATGATAATCTGCTGCCTCTTCTGTATTCTGGACTGCAGCCCCCCGATGATATTGGGCATATCCAGAAGAAGGACCTCAAAGGCAGAGGAGGCGGAAATCATGGTATCCATTTTGGACTGGAAGTTCATGGCGTTCATCAGATAGCCACGCCTTACAGAGTTGTCCGCATCGGCCAGTTTGACCAGGGGCTCCATCTGCGTATCGCTGATAAGAAGCTCGTTTGACGAATCGTCCACGAAATCATCAATGAAGGTGATCGTGAGTCTTAAGTAGTCCCAAAGGGAGGAGAGATTCTCCTGTTTCTCATGGGTCAGGGGATATTCGGCCAGGACAGGTGAATTGATCATCTGGTCCAGGGATTGATTAAAGTCCTTGAAAGTGGGCTCCCATTTTGTCTGGTAAGTATTACGGAGATCTGTTTCGGCATACATCTCCCGAAGAGCAAGAATCATGGATTCCCATTCGAAAAGTGTCTTGGCAGCGTTATTGGTTTCCACATGCAGTCTGTTAACCTCGGCGGTGGCACTTTGAATAACAACAATCGCACCTGAAAAGATGAGAATGACAACAAAAAACAGAATTAACAGTTTAGCTCTTATATACATATTTTTTTTACTCCTTAAACTCCCGAAAACAGGGATAAATTGTAAACCTGCTTCTCCAGAAAAACAATTCTTTTTTTCCCCCATCGCTTTTTTAGGACAAATCTACATAATAGACGGACGGAGCGGAAAATCGCGCTGTACCCGGGGATATCCCGGAGAATAAATAAACATAGCACATATCATTGTTTATATCAGAGTTTCCCCCTCCCATTCCCTGATTTTTCATCAGGGATAAATTATTTTACCTTTTTTTGAGAAGGTGTATTGACAACTTTTCAACAAACCACTATATTATGTCCCACAACGACGCAGGGTGGAGCAGTTGGCAGCTCGTCGGGCTCATAACCCGAAGGCCGGAGGTTCGAGTCCTTCCCCTGCTAAATTATTAGTCCGAAAGGATTTAGTGAAAATTATTTTAATGAGTAACTACCGTAAAAACGGCGTTTATCATTAGTTGTCCTATGAAAAGTGTAGTAAACACTGGGAGAGACTATGAAACGCCGTTTTTATTTTTATAACCGTGGTGTGAATAAGACCTGGTACGTGGCTATTCTTAATCCCAAAACGGGAGAAAGATTACCCGCCAGAAGTACTGGTACGTCTGATCGGGAAAAAGCCGAATACCTTGCCAACAAATGGTATTACGAAGGAATTCCCAAGGAGAAGACTTCCGATCCTCGTTCGGTAAAAGAACTCTGTTCCGTTGATAAGATTCTATCTGACTTACGTTCAATCTCTCTACAAAATACCGATGTCCGTCGATTCCTCCGTTATTTCAAAGAAGAAGGTTTCATAAACGACATCAGCCTCAGAGGCAATTCCAATGAAACCTTCTGTGATTTCCTTGCCCGAATCTGGGATTACGAGAACTCTCCCTATGTACGTGAAAAGAAAGCCCATGGACAAAGAGTCGGACAAACACGCTGTCGGGATTGTAGCGCAGCTCTGAATAATTATTGGATGCCCTACTTCCAAGATATTCCCATCTACGATATAACCCGTCAAAAGCTTAAAGATTTCTCCCTTACACTATCAGAGAAAGGACTGGCCGCCGCTACTATTAATAATATTATGGACGCCGGTTGCGTTCCCTTACGCTGGGCATATGCGAATGAATTGATTGAAACAGATCCGACTAGTGGTCTCATGCGATTTTCTGGTAAAAAGAAACGCCGTGGAATCCTATCCGTAGATGAAGCGGAGAAGCTTTTTTCAGAGGGAGACTGGTATGGAAATGAGGGAGCCCGGCTGGGAAACCTTCTGGCCTATCAGACTGGATTAAGAGCGGGAGAGATTGTTTTCCTGAAGGTACGACACCTGGAACAGGACCGTATCAAGATAGAAGGTTCCTTCTCTACTGTTGAAGGAGCCAAAGAGACAAAGACCCAGGAAAACCGGGAAGTTCCCCTACTCCCGGAGATGCGACGAGCTCTTCTGAATCACGCCAAAAAGAGCCCTCACGGCTTCGGACCGGAAAACTGGATATTCTTTCAGGAAAGTGCAAAAGATCGTCCTATGAGGCAGGAAACGTTTAATAAAAGACTCAAGAAGGCTCTCTACAGTATTGGGATCAATGAAGTGGAAAGAAAGGAACGGAGTATCTCCTTCCATAGCTGGAGGCACCTCTTTGCTTATATTATTTCCAAAGAGCTGGATAAGAAAGTAATGCAGCTTACAGGGTGGAAAACGGAAGCTATGCTGGAAAATTACAGTATGCATAAAACAGAGGCGGATTTCCAGAAAGCAGCAGAAGCAACGGGACGGATATTTTCGAATATCCTCCCCTTCTCCCATAAAGCGACTAAGGAGGCCACCGTATGATTGATGAGATACCCCAGGATTTTGCGTTTAAGGAACAGACAACTCTAGAGAGCCTTGAGAATGGAATTAGGGCTATTGAGGGTAATGTAAAGGTTGGCCTTGCTATTATTGCCGTCAGCCTAGGACGGGTTCGGCGTGAAAAGCTTTATCTGTCGCTCTGCTCCGATTTCAAAACCTACTGCCGTATGGATCGATTTGATATGTCTTATAACAAGCTGTTACACCTCTCTATTATCGGGGAGAACTGGTGGAATCATCGGCAGGCGCTTCATGATCATAACATCAAACTATCGGAACATATGTCAAAAGTTCGGCTTCTTACGTCTGACTTGAACGAAACGATCCGGCGCTCTCCCCTTTTCTTTCAACGTTTTAAAGAGTTATCACATAGGGAGTTAAGGATATATTAAAAAAAAGATGTGACAACTTGAACGTTCGCGTTGAACGGGAAGATATCGGAGATGTGACCGCAACTCGGAAGGGATTATATATTGACGGGGTTAAAGTCCGCGGCTTGGATATGGATGAAGTCAGGGAGCAAATGGCAGCAGGAAAAAGAGCCGTAGTTATCTGGGTGAAGGATGATGGAGAGGCGCGAAAGATCAGGAGATATATAAGGAACCGGCTTGACTTTTCTATTTAGGTGCAGTAATTACTATTTGCACGATGCTTAAAAGATACAAGCTTGCAGATCCAGATGATCTCTATCGACAACACTTACGAGATAGCCTCAAAGAACGTCTTCCACAAGAAAGAAGAATGAATAGACATGGTAAGTTCTTCTGGGATTCCCCTAATAACAATCACTATATTTCCCTTGATGAATTGATAGAGCCTGTCCCCAAAAAGGAACTGTTGGAATTCGAATATCAAAATTTCATGCTTAAAAAATATTTTCATCTAGATCAGGAAGATAAAGTCCTTCTAATTAACAGGAATATTCAAGCGGCAAAGGACTATTTACTTGATTTAAGGTTTGTCCTTTCATTTCGGGACTCTATTGATAAAAAGGAAATCAGAGAAAAATACGAGACTCAACCGGAAGACGATATACTCCGCCTTCAAAAGGTTATGAATTTGCCTGGTGTTGAAGACTTCTATAATGCCCTTAATATCCTACCTATGGGGGATGAATACAAAAGGATTCATCAATATATAATGGAAGGGGATTATTATTATTTCTTAAGCTTAGATTTCTTCGACGATCTTTCGAAGTTTACCATCATTAATTACGATATTCTTCTCTATGAAGTCTTTAAAATTGATGGGATTCAACCGGAAGAGATAAAAGAGAATGAGTTTCTTTCAATTCTCAGAAAGCATGTAAGGCAAAAAAAAATGAAGGATGAGTTGAAATTTGACATCTATAAAATATTTAAAAAAGCAGTTGACGATGGACTTTTTATTCTAGAGGAAGACGATGAAGGCAACATCTATTATGACTTTCAGTTAGGAGTAGGTGCTGCTCGATGGTTCTTCTTTGATGGTGATTTTCATAATTGGACAGATTGTACGAACTATGTTAAAAGCAAGGGTAGCAGCCTTCCAGGTACTTTCCGTAGTTCATGTAGTGCAAAGGAACCGAAAGAATATCTTCCAATACGAGAAAAATACTTTCCAGAAATTGATAATTCCTTGGAATAATTAAAAATACTACCGCATACTACAAAAAATACTACCTAACTGTATCTTACATATCGCAAATAACCAGTTACATTGGATTCATCATTTTTATCCAATAGGAGCTGTTTATGAGCAAGAAACTGTTTGCAACACCAAAAGAAGCCATGGAAAGGCTTTGTATCAGTTATTCGACTTTTATCAGAAAGGTTAATGACAAGAGCATCCCATCTGTAAAGATCGGTAACCAGATCCGCATACCACTTTCATATTTCTCTGATCTGGAAGAAAAAGCTTATGGTAAAATCGGAGGTGACTGTTAATGAATGTCGAACGGTTGCTAGAAGAAATCAATAAGTCTTTTATGGAAGCCTTCACGTCTATACCGGAATATGGAACCATCGGTTTCACCGTTCATCTCAGAGAACAGGAACCGGTACGGATTGAGTGGAGCGGAAGTATTTCACATAAGTTACCTCCTAAGGGGTTGAGGGAGGAAGCGTAATTGGCAAATCGTAGAATGTTTAGTAAAGCGATTCTAGATAGTGATCTTTTTTTTGATTTACCCTTTCCGACACAATCTCTCTATATCCAACTTAATATGAATGCAGATGATGATGGTTTCATAGGGTCACCCCAGAAAATTATCCGAATGGTTGGAGCAGACAAAGACGATATAAAAAAAATAGTAGATTGTGGGCTACTTATGGATTTCGATAATGGAATATATGCCGTTACACATTGGAACGTTCATAACCAAATCCGTAAAGACCGGCTTACCGAAACGATTTATCAAAGAGAAAAAGCCATGCTCAAAACTAAAAAGGATGGAACGTATACTTGGAAAAGACGACCAAATGACAACCACCCGTCAACCAACTGTCCTCCGAGTATAGAAAAGGACAGTTTAGGGGAATATAGTGGAAAAAGGACAGTATTAGAAAATTCTAATAAAGAATATATTAATAAAGAAAAGAATATGTACTCCTCCGTAGATGTCCCAATAAACAATAGCAATCTATCTGAAATAACAGACCTCATCAAATTATGGAACTCGAAAAAGAATTTACCTCCTCAAAATGAGGATATATCTGAGGAAGAACTCGACTTATTATGGGACAATTTAGATTCATATTACATAGAAGAAATCAAAATCGCGATCAAGTATTACAGTTTTATGCTCGAAGACATCGAATCTAAGGGAGAGGAGATCTATGATGACTTAATCGAGTTCATGGAAAAAGGGCTTGAAAAATTCACTAAAGAGGATCTGCCATCTTTACCCGATTAGGATGTGGGACAATAGCTATTTTGGGACATATGCCCCATGACCTGTACCTCAGGGATAAATGTACTATTACTTAACGGAAAATTATTTTTTAATAAATATACTTATATTGAATCCTTCAATTTTCAAATCCCCTCAAAGCTCCCCGCTTCCCGTTGCCATCCTGGTGCAGTAGATTTCCAGATTTCGTTCCTTACCCTCAGGTCATCCAAGAAATCCTTTTCCAGAGAGGGATTTTTCAGTCCGACTTCGTAGCTGAGCTTGAAGAGACTCCCCATATTCGTCGTTCTAACGCCGGTCAGACGGGATTTTACCGTATACTGTGCGAAAAGATCATCAAAGGTATCCCGATAGTTCAGATCTTCCGGTATGGTAATAGTGAGCGTTCCCTCCCCATCCATCCTGAAGATCTCCCCGAAATTTAGTTTCTCAAGGACAAACAGTCCCCTGATGATGATTCCGGCAAAGATCAGGGCAAAAATGAGATTTCCCGTACCGCAGGTTAATCCCAAGGCCATGGAGATGAAGATAGCCATGATTTCACGGCCCGAGTCGGGGACCGAGCGAAAACGCACAAGGGGAGAAGGCTCCCACGACGGGAACTCCTGCCCCCAGGGAGCCGTTAACCATCATGAATATGGCGCAGACTACGGGAGGCTGCATGGCTATTGTCAGGGCGAAGGATTTGGTAACGCTGCTCTTCAATTGAATGATCAGGGAGAAAGCGGTTCCCAGGAGAAGGGCCATGATAAGATTGACCGCATAGGACCCGAAGGATGCCAGGGCTGCCTGATTCGATTGTGTCAGCATTTCTGTTATTGTATTCATTTTGTTTTCCTTTTTTGATTTTTTCAGCAATGGAATCCAAATGAACTTGATACAGAAGCAATAACTCTATGCGACGTTCACCTTGAGATATTTAACGTTGCGGGGGAATTTTAAAAAAAGGCTCCATAACAGCTCCTTTGTAATTTTATTAATACGAAGATATGAAAACATAGAAGATTGGATAGTATTGAACAGTCCTGAACGCTAATGTATACATATGAAACTTAACATTTGTAAAGTAATCGGTTTAATCTTTTTAATTTTTTAGTCTGAAGTAGATTCATTGTTGCAATCAGCGCAACAAAATGGGTTCAACATGGGATATGAGATAATTAAGGAGTGTCCCCTATGAAAAGAATATTGGTTTTATTCATTCTATCCCTAACGCTGTTATCCGCCCAGGAAGTGACGAGGGATAAGGTTAACCAAATCTATCAAATCCAGGATGACTCGACCCGTCTGGCTTCTTTTGATCAATGGGCCAAATCCCTTGGTTTGGCAAGGACGAGTATTGAATCCTTAGGAAACTGGTTTGTGGAAGTTGATAGCGATCCTATTGATGATTCCAAAAAGATTGTTTTTTCCTGTCGTGCTTCGGAAGGAGGGAGTGCATATGATACTCCGACTATAATTATTCGTTGGCAAAATGGTGAATTGGACAGCTACATTTATTGGGATGATTATCTGGCGGATAATAGCCAGGTGACATTACGTTTTGATTCTGAAGATGCTTATAAGGAAAGATGGAGTATGAGCACTAATAGCCAGGCTACTTTTTGTACTAATCCCCAGGCCTTCATCGACAAACTTCTAGTACATGATAGATTAGTTACAAGAATTACTCCTTACAATGAAGGTCCCACTACACTTGTCTTTGATATCAGTGGATTAAGGGAAGAAAGCGATGTTTTTCCGGAGTTAGGGTGGTAAACGATGTGCCTCTCATGTGAGTGGTTTGATCAGGCTGATGAACGGAAAAAGCAATGGGATAGAGAAGGGCTTTCGCTGGACGAAGCGGAGGAGTTGCTAAGTTACTATCATACGACCATATTTCCTGTTGCCTGTGAGGCTGCTGAATACATAGAAAAGAACTGGACTAGAGATCTGATCGAAAAACTAGACAATGAAAGACAATTGGCATTTCAGGAAATTAAGACAAAACATATTGATCGTGATTCTCTAGAGGATGAGAATTGGCAATCTGATACCTTAATTATTAAAATACAACTACTTACTGACAAATGAACGAAACGGTTGTAAAATAGTGAAATAAGGAAAGAATGTGAATAAGCCCGATCGAATTGAGCGGATGAAAAAGATAGAAGAAATCCTCCTGGAAAATAATAAGGGATGGAGTCGTTCAGAATTAGCGCGACGGTTTGGAGTTGACCGCTCTACTCTCAAAAGGGATATTGACTATATATTTGAAAAAGATCTATTCCCGATCCGGATAGATGATAACAAAATATATTTGGAAAGCGATTCCTATGTCAGCAATATCCAGATGAACATGCACGAGATGCTGGCTCTTCATCTGGCGACTAGACTGTTGGTAAAAAAGAGCAGTTTCGCGTCACGTCATTATGCATCGCTCTTAAGAAAAATATCACAATCCTATGCCAATCACTCAGGATTGATCAGCCGGTATATGGCCGATACGGCGGACGGACTTGATGAACAGGAACAGACTAGGGAACAGCATCGTCGAAACGATAGGTTGGAAGTAATGAATCAAGCATGGACCCAACAGAAGAAGGTGAAGATCTATTATCACAGTAAAATAGGGCGTAAGAGCTATGTCCTGGGGATCTATTGCTTTGAACCTTATTCAGAGGGACTTTCTTTACATGTAGTAGGGCTGTGCAACGAGGAGGATCATACTCGTAATTTTAAATTCGAGCGGATTGAGTCGGTGAAGATATTGAATGAGAGGTATGAGATCCCAGATAAATTCCGACCCCATGAATACTTTAGGGATGCTTGGGGAATTTGGACCACAGGTAAGGAGCCTGTAACTGTAAAGCTTAAGTTTGATAAGTCTGTAGCGGGACGAGTGAAAGAGAATCGGTGGCATGTTTCGGATTCGATTGAGATGCAGGTTGATGGTTCCTTGATCTGGACGGCGAGAGTGGCAGAGCCGACTGAGATGTTGCCTTGGATTCGGGGTTGGGGGGACCAGGTTGAGGTTTTGAAACCCATGGGGCTCCTGAATTATGGGGGGGATTGAATGGGAAAGTATATTGCTCATGTTAAGGAAAGCGATGGGGAGTGGAGCGTTCAGTCTCTGCGGGATCATCTTAAAAATGTCGCTGAAATAGCTTCCGATTTTGCCAAGTCCTTCTCTAATGACGACTGGGTGCGAGCCGCCGGAATCCTTCACGACATTGGTAAGAGCAGTAAGGAGTGGCAGGAATACATTTCCAATAGGAGCGGTTATTCGGATGCTCCCGTTACGGAAACCTCTTTTGGTAAAGTAACCCACTCTACTCATGGCGCGGCATGGGCATTCAAGGAATGGCCTGACATTGGAAAAGTAATAGCCTATCTGATTGCCGGACATCACGGCGGGCTACCCGATTGGTTCCATGAAATGAGAGTGGGTGGAGGCTTGGAACATCGGCTAAAGAAAGAGGAGATCGATAAACTTCCTGAAGTAGCTGAGGATATTACCGATTATGTGAATCATCACTTGAAAAAACCTAATAGCCTTCCCTGCGATAGTCAACTTGAATCAGAGCAGATTCATCTTTGGATCAGAATGCTTTACTCCTGTTTGGTTGACGCCGATTTTCTTGATACGGAAGAGTTTATGAATCCTGAAAACGGAAGTCTAAGAAACGGATATCTTTCAATAAATGAACTGAAAAGCCAGTTCGATGCCTATATGGATTCTCTCAAAAAAGATTCAAGATTATCCCAGGTAAATAACATTAGAGAGGAGATTTTGAGTCAGTGTAGAAAGACCGCAGAAGAGACTCCCGGCTTGTTTTCCCTAACCGTACCAACCGGAGGAGGAAAAACACTCTCCTCCATGGCATTCGCCCTTGACCATGCGTTGAAACACCGGAAAGACCGTATCATTATGGTTATCCCCTACACCAGCATCATCGAACAGACGGCAGAGGTGTATAAAAGAATATTCGGAATAGAGAATGTTCTCGAACACCACTCCTCTTTGGATCCTTCTGAGGAAACACAAAGAAGCCGCTTGGCCTCTGAAAACTGGGATGCCCCCATCATCGTCACAACAAGCGTACGTTTCTTTGAATCCCTTTTTGCAGCTAAACCATCGTCTTGCAGAAGACTTCACAACATCGTGAACAGCGTAGTAATTCTTGATGAGGCTCAAATGCTTCCTACTAATTATCTGAAACCCATTCTTTACAGTATCAAAGGATTGATTTCACTTTTTAAGGTGACCATGGTCTTATGTACGGCAACTCAGCCAGCCATTAGGGACAAGATATTTACAAAGGGCAATGGCGAACACTATTCTCTGTTGGATGATATACCCTGTCGGGAGATGATGGTAAAGCCGACGCCCCTGGAGCTGACAAGTAAACTGCAGCGTGTCACGATCGAAACCTTGGAAAAGCCAATCTCTGATTGGTACGAGGTGGCAGAAAAACTTACCTGTTTTCACTCAGTACTATGCGTCGTTAATACCAGGAAAGATTGCCGCGAACTTTTTGAACTCATGCCTGAAGGGACGCTACATCTCTCGGCCAATATGTGCGGAGAACACAGAAGCGAAACGATTGATCTGATCAAGCAACGATTGGAAAGGAATGAGTCGGTGCGAGTTATCAGCACACAGCTGGTAGAGGCGGGAGTCGATTTTGATTTTCCCGTGGTATTTCGCGCCATGGCGGGTTTTGATTCCATAGCCCAGGCGGCCGGACGTTGCAACAGAGAAGGATTGTTACCGGAGAAGGGCAAGGTTTTTGTATTTGAACCGCCAAATCAACCGCCCGCAGGCAGTTTGCGTAAGGGTGCTCAAACGGGTCGGGAAATTTTATCGGTGGATTCGGAAGGATGTCGCGATCTATTGCCGGATACAGTGAAACGGTACTTTCAGCTCTATTACTCGGGACTTCTGACCTTTGATTCCAAAGAAATTGTTGATCTTTTATCATCCAATGTCCATCCCGATTTAAACATCCAGTTTAGAACGGCGGCAGAAAGGTTCCGGATGATTGATGATCAGTATCAGCAATCGGTTGTTATCTGGTATGAAGGAGAGAAAGCCAACAGTTTTGACTTAATTGATGAACTTAGAAGATTTGGTCCTAAAAGGGAAATAATGCGAAAACTGCAACGTTTCACCATTACTATTCCTAAGTATGTGTTTGAAGAAATTCAAGATTCATTTGAATCGATTCACGATATCTGGTGTCAATATACAGATTCTGCTTATGACGAGGTCCTGGGCTTTGTTGATAATACATCATCCGTGTTATGAAAGGAGGAGAAGTGGATAATAAGAACAAGCTATTCTGTCTGGAAGTATGGGGCGATTTTGCCTGCTTTACCCGTCCTGAGATGAAGGTGGAAAGGGTGAGTTACGATGTGATCACCCCTTCCGCCGCCCGAGCCATATTCGAAGCAATCTTCTGGAAACCGGCCATACGCTGGCATGTCAGAAAAATTGAGATACTCTCTCCCATAAAGACTATTTCGATCCGGAGAAATGAAGTAGGTACAACAGCGGGAACTGGACGAAAGAAAGAAATCTTTGTGGAGGAACACCGTCAGCAAAAGGCGGGAATATTACTACGAGATGTGCGATACAGAATTTACAGTAGGATGGAGTTTCTTAACACCAATCCGGGGAATGGGGATGAAAGTCCCGGCAAATATCTGGCCATGTTCGAGCGCAGGGCAAAAAAAGGTCAGTGCTTCAATCAGCCCTATTTAGGATGTCGCGAATTTTCTGCCGGATTCGAGTTCATAGAAGATCATGATTCGTATAAGCCGGGTTTTGCTCCCATTGATGACTCCCGTGATTTAGGCTTCATGCTTTATGACATGGATTTTACAGATAGTGAAGATATCAAACCGACATTTTATCGCCCAACTCTGGAGCGAGGCATTATTAAGGTGCCCTCTTGGGATAGCGAGGAGGTACGCCAATGATATTGCATTCTTTAGTTGAGTATTACGATAGGAAGGCGGAGCTTGGTGAGATTGCGCCCCTGGGATTTGAAGAGAAACTTATTCCTTTCATCATTAAGATTGATAGGGAGGGAAAGTTTAAGGATCTTATTGATACACGAGGGCTTGTTGGGAAAAAGCTTGTTGCAAAACCATTTTTAGTTCCCAATGCTTTATCTAGATCGGGATCAAATTCCTGGATGACAACTTTCTTGTTATGGGATCACACAGGGTTCATTTTAGGTCATGCAAAAGGAGATAGCCCCAAGGATAGAAAAAAAAGACATGATCTTTTTTTGACTCTATCCGAAGCAGAAAGCTTTGGGGAGATATCAAGCAGCCAACTCCTTGAAAAACTTTCACCAACTGCGATCGATAAGATTTTAACAACCATTAATCAGTCTGAATCAAAAATCGGAAAAGACCTTATAAGAAACCTTACAGCACTACGCAAAGCTGTTACTGATGGAGATAAGCAGTTGGGAACTTTTATCGCCTCTTTGGATAAACTCCCCAAACCACTACAAGAGAAATCTGAAATCAGAGCTATAAAGAGATTCTATGAATCAGGAGAACATCTGAAAGTATTCCAACATGAACGATGGGCTGATTGTGCCGGAATTGCAAATGCCAATCTTACCTTTCAACTCGAAGGAGAAACGGAGATAGTGGCAAGAGATCCGGATATCGTTATTTACCAGAAGGAATTGTCTTCAATGCCCGAAACGGAGGATGAGACTCCTTCGCTCTGTCTGATTACAGGAGAAAAAGATTATATTGAGAGGATTCACAACTCGACACCTATCCGAGGAGGTCAAGCCACGGGAAAACTCGTCGGTTTTCAGACGAATTCCGGCTTTGATTCCTATGGCAGGGAGCAATCCTTTAATGCACCGATTGGAAAAATAGCTCAATTCGCCTATTCCACCGCACTAAACACTCTTATTAAAAGCCCTAAGAATCATGTCAATATTGGAGACACGACCATTATCTTTTGGTCTGAAAAGGGCCACTCCCTTGAAGAAGACATCCCTTTCATTCTCTCAAAATCCAAAGATGAACCAGATCGGAACGTACAAGCGGTTAAGCAGTTGTATGAGAGTATTTCCTCAGGAAAGTTTAGCACAGAAAACCAACAACGGTTTTATGTCTTAGGATTGGCTCCCAATGCCGCCCGGGTAAGCGTCAGATATTGGATAACAGGAACGGTTGATAAGTTTGCCTACCATATCAAGCAACACTACGATGATTTGGAGATTGTCCGGGGAAAAGAGGACAGAGAATTCTTTGCGCTCAACACACTGTTGTCTCATACGGTACTGGACTACAAACTGGATAATATTGCTCCCAACTTAGCCGGACAGGTGACGGAAGCGATTATGAGAAATATCCCCTATCCCAAATCTCTTCAACACTCGACAATCCGCCGTATCAGAGCAGAGCAACATATAACCAGAGTGCGCGCCGCTATCTTGAAAGCATGCATCAATCGATTTAACAGATTTTACAATAAAACAGAGGAGGATATATCAGTGGCATTGGATGTTAACAACACGAATCCAGCCTATCGCCTGGGAAGGTTGTTCGCCGTTTTGGAAAATCTTCAAAGCAGAGCCTTGAATGTAGAAACGATACGCGAAAGGTACTATGGAGCTTTTTCCAGTACTCCGGTAACGGTGTTTCCCCAATTGATGAAATTGAGGAACCACCATTTGGCAAAGCTCGAAGGATGGCAGAAATACTACTTTGAGAAGCTAATCGGCGAGATTCTGGATGGTCTTGACGGAAGCGGCGATATACCCCGCCAGCTTAATTTGGACGAGCAGGGACGATTTGCCATAGGCTATTATCACCAGCGACAGGATATCTTCAAATCAAAGGATAAAGAATCAGATAAGGAGGTAAAGAATGATTAAGAATAGGTACGATTTTATTATGTTTTTTGATGTTCAGGACGGCAATCCCAACGGTGATCCGGATGCGGGCAACTTGCCCCGCATTGATGCGGAAACCGGAAAAGGGCTGGTCACAGACGTATGCCTGAAACGAAAAGTAAGAAACTATGTCCAGCTATCCAAAGCTGAATCTCAAGGTTACCGCATTTTCGTAAAGGAAAAAGCGATTCTGAATGATCTCATTGAGAAAAAATACGATGAAATCGGTATAGATTTAAGCGCAACCCCTAAAAACTCTGAAGACGGGAAAAAGAGGAATAAGGACGGCAAGGCCCAGGGAGGTGAAGTGGAACAAGGAAGACAAGCCATGTGTTCCGACTTCTTTGACATTCGTGCGTTTGGTGCTGTTATGAGTACCGGACCCAATGCTGGTCAAGTTCGCGGTCCCATACAGATAACCTTTGGCCGTTCCGTTGATCCTATTGTCACTCTTGAGCACAGCATTACCCGTATGGCCGTTGCCACAAAGGAGGAGGCGGAAAAACAGAGCGGAGACAATCGCACCATGGGGAGGAAATTCACCGTGCCCTATGGCTTGTATAGAGCCCATGGATTTATCTCAGCCAATCTAGCGGAGCAGACAGGATTTTCCGATGACGATTTGAATCTCTTCTGGGAAGCCCTTCAGGGAATGTTTGATCATGATCATTCGGCAGCGCGCGGCTTGATGGCTATGCGAAAAGTCATAATATTCAAACATGATTCTCCCCTGGGTAACGCATCGGCCCATAAACTCTTCGAATTGATCCCCAATCCTGATCTTATAGATGAGAAGATGCCGCCTAGAGCCTTTTCTGATTATGAGGAGATAACCATACCCGGTTCATTACCGGAAAATGTAACGATGACAGTTCTTGAATAAAGCGAAAGGAACTCCTATGTCCGATCAAATAGCTATATTTCAAGGAAAGCAAATCAGAAAAATCATCTACCAGAACGAATGGTGGTTTTCAGTTTTCGATATAAGCGCCATTCTTACAGAAAGTAAGAATCCCTGGGCTTATTGGAGAAAATTGAAACAAATACTCATTGCTAAAGGTAGTGAACCGGTGACAATTTGTCACCGGTTGAAATTGCTTGCATCGGATGAGAAGCAAAAAACAATAGACTATGCCAATATGGAGGGAACATTTCGTATCATCCAACCAATATCCTTACCAAAGGCCAAACCGTTTAAGCGACGGCTGGCCAAGGTAAGGTATGATTGGATCAAAGAAATCCCTAAAGAAGTACAAAGAAAGCAACTGGAGTGAAATATGCCCTATTCAGAATCAGACTGCTACATGTTATCAGCATTACAACATTATGCTTTCTGTCCCAGACAGTGCGCTTTAATCCATAAAGAGCAAATTTGGACTGACAATTACCTTACGACTAAGGGTGATCTATTTCACGAACGGGTTGATTTCTATAAAAGAGAATCCAGAAAGGATTTTCACAGAGAATTCTCTCTTCCTATCCGATCTTTGATTTTAGGACTTTCTGGCAGAACCGATATTGTAGAGATCTACTATCTGAATGGAAAAATCAGACAGGTGATACCTATAGAGTATAAATCGGGAAAGAAAAAAATTGACACCCTTGATGAAGTGCAACTATGCGCCCAGGCAATTTGTCTGGAAGAGATGATGAAAGTGAAGATTGCTAATGGATATCTCTATTATGGGAAAGATAAGAGAAGACATGAAGTACAACTTACTGCTGAACTTAGGGATGAAACGTCCGATCTGGCAAGTCAGCTTCATAGCATGATGTCCCGGGATTCATTACCTTCTCCTGTATTTGATAAAAGGTGCAAAGCCTGTTCTCTCTACGACTACTGTCAACCGGAAATTATTGCAAAAAGATCAATAAGCAGGTATATGAAAAAAGCTTTGACCGATGAGGATATATGAAGAAAATATTCAATACTCTCTTTATTACAACCCAGGGGACTTACTTATCAAAAGAAAGAGAAACTGTTGCTGTTCATCTTGAAGATGATAAAACAATCCGGTTCCCCTTTCATAACCTAGATGGAATTGTCTGTTTTGGTAATATCAGATTAAGTCCATGGTTAATTGGCGCCTGCGGAGAAAAAGGTATTACCGTCAGCTTCTTAAATGAAAACGGAAAGTATCTGGGACGCTTCATAGGGACCGTTTCAGGCAATGTTCTACTTAGACGTCAGCAATACAGAGTTGCCGACACCGATTCACAAAGATCAAAGATCGCGGCAAACATGGTTATTGGAAAGATAGCCAATACCCGGACTTGCCTTGAACGATTTTCCAGGGACCATCCGGATAACCCGGGTTATGAACATGTGAAAGAGGTTTCCAGAAAGCTTAAAAAAATTATTGTTCGACTGGAAAAAAGTGACTCAGTCGATTCGATAAGAGGCATGGAGGGAGAAGCGGGGGCACTCTACTTCTCAATATTCGATCATTTGATTTTGAAGCAGAAAGAAGGATTTCAATTTTCAGGACGGAACCGAAGGCCACCTCTCGATTCAATCAATGCCTTGTTATCATTCATCTATACTCTACTCCATCATGACCTAACATCGGCCTGTGAAGCAACAGGCCTTGATCCGGCCGTTGGTTTGCTTCATGTAGATCGTCCGGGAAGAAACAGTCTAGCCCTGGATCTCATGGAGGAATTCAGAAGCTTTATGGCAGATAGGTTAGCCCTTTCTCTTATCAATCGCCAACAGATCACTCCAGATGATTTCCAAAAACATGCCAGTGGAGCCATCTATATAAATGACAAAGCAAAGAAAGTAGTTATTGATGCCTGGCAAAGCAGAAAAAAAGAAACATTGCAACATCCGTTCATTGGTGAGAAAACGACGATAGGAGCCTTGTTCTTCTATCAAGCACTTCTACTTTGCCGCCATTTACGAGGGGATCTCGAAGCCTACCCACCCTTTCTTTGGAGGTAATATGCTTGTATTGGTAAGTTATGATGTCTCAACAGAGGCACAAGATGGGAAGAGACGACTGAGACATATTGCAAAAATCTGTGAAGATTACGGCCAACGCGTTCAATATTCCGTTTTCGAATGTCTGGTTGATCCATCACAGTGGGCACAACTGAAGCGCAAACTTGAAAAAAAGATTAATCCCAAAACAGATAGTCTCCGCTTTTACAAGCTGGGTTCCAATTGGAAGAATCGTGTTGAACACATAGGCGCAAAACCCTCATATGACCCGGAGGGATCATTGATTCTTTAATTGCGAACCTTTGATAAGCAGAACTAGCCAAAGCATTCGCACTATTTTTATTCTTTTTCTAAAAATAACTTAGTATGTATGATCTTTGAAAAATAAGAGAAGGATTTAGATTCTACCCCGGTTCGCGAAATTGTATACATAAATCGTTTGAGATATATTGTTTATTGCAAAAGCAGTCGCTCCCCTCGCGGGGGCGTGGATTGAAACATGACCTGGCTTTAGGGCTGGCGGGAGTTGAACCGTCGCTCCCCTCGCGGGGGCGTGGATTGAAACTCTTTCTCCTCGATCCGTCCCACAAGGTCACCTTGTCGCTCCCCTCGCGGGGGCGTGGATTGAAACAATGCATGAAGAGATCAGAAATACTTTTAGTAGGTCGCTCCCCTCGCGGGGGCGTGGATTGAAACTCTTCACCGGAATTTGCAGCAACCCCTGGGAACGTCGCTCCCCTCGCGGGGGCGTGGATTGAAACGCATCTCTTGGCTGTAGAAGAGAGTTTGCCAAATGTCGCTCCCCTCGCGGGGGCGTGGATTGAAACTCGGACATAGAACAGTTTGTGCAGTCGAGATTGAGTCGCTCCCCTCGCGGGGGCGTGGATTGAAACAAATCCTACCATGTCTTTTAAGTGCATCGTAAGAGTCGCTCCCCTCGCGGGGGCGTGGATTGAAACATGTTTTCGACATTATCCATATCGAATTTAAAACCGTCGCTCCCCTCGCGGGGGCGTGGATTGAAACCGTTGAATTATCAGACCTTACTGGAAATCAACATGTCGCTCCCCTCGCGGGGGCGTGGATTGAAACCTCATGGTGGTATGATACTGCCGATTATATTCTGTGTCGCTCCCCTCGCGGGGGCGTGGATTGAAACTGCCATAAAGGATTTTTTCTCCGGGAAAGAATCGTGTCGCTCCCCTCGCGGGGGCGTGGATTGAAACTCAATCCTGGTCACTTTATCAAGCCAGTTTTCCAGGTCGCTCCCCTCGCGGGGGCGTGGATTGAAACCTACCGTTGATAAAAGATTAGAGTTCTGCACCGTGTCGCTCCCCTCGCGGGGGCGTGGATTGAAACTCTTAACATTAGCCGTCACCGTCACCGTCACCGGGTCGCTCCCCTCGCGGGGGCGTGGATTGAAACGATCAACTAGATCATATGGATTGGGAAGATATAAAGTCGCTCCCCTCGCGGGGGCGTGGATTGAAACTCTTCGACGCTCGCGAGGTTGCCCTCGGTTTTGAGGTCGCTCCCCTCGCGGGGGCGTGGATTGAAACAATTGGGGCGAGAAGTAACGTTGACGCGCTAAATGTCGCTCCCCTCGCGGGGGCGTGGATTGAAACTTTTAAGCCGTCAGACAATGCGTCTTGCTCTACTGTCGCTCCCCTCGCGGGGGCGTGGATTGAAACACTGACGTCTAGGGAAAGAGAGAACCAATTCTCCGTCGCTCCCCTCGCGGGGGCGTGGATTGAAACAGATACGACAGAAGAACGTCGAGCGCGGCAAGGCCGTCGCTCCCCTCGCGGGGGCGTGGATTGAAACTCGCCGTACCGGTCAAGGTAAGCCTGAAGAACGGCGTCGCTCCCCTCGCGGGGGCGTGGATTGAAACTCATAACATAATAAGATAAAACATAATCATATTAAGTCGCTCCCCTCGCGGGGGCGTGGATTGAAACTGAACAGTGCCTATTGCATTTATGAGGGTAAAAAGTCGCTCCCCTCGCGGGGGCGTGGATTGAAACCGAACGTCGTCGGTCTTTACTGTCAGACCAGAGAGTCGCTCCCCTCGCGGGGGCGTGGATTGAAACCACCACCACCAACATCCTCCACTGTCCATGAGCCGTCGCTCCCCTCGCGGGGGCGTGGATTGAAACTTACGCGCTCCGGGTCGCCTCCGTAATATCCAAGGTCGCTCCCCTCGCGGGGGCGTGGATTGAAACAAATCCTACCATGTCTTTTAAGTGCATCGTAAGAGTCGCTCCCCTCGCGGGGGCGTGGATTGAAACAAAAAATTCAGGGGTGACCTTTACCTTATCCTCGTCGCTCCCCTCGCGGGGGCGTGGATTGAAACTCATAATCATAATCTTTTCCCAATGCGAGAATTTGTCGCTCCCCTCGCGGGGGCGTGGATTGAAACCGAAAACCCGGATCGGAAATATGGATCACTTTCAAGTCGCTCCCCTCGCGGGGGCGTGGATTGAAACTTGGAGGGGGCGGGCCATCAATACCGACTTTAAAGTCGCTCCCCTCGCGGGGGCGTGGATTGAAACCCGAGGTTGAGGATATGCAAATTTATGGTGTAGGTCGCTCCCCTCGCGGGGGCGTGGATTGAAACTTGGAATAGCAAGTCCAGCATGCATATCCAACACGTCGCTCCCCTCGCGGGGGCGTGGATTGAAACTGGTCTGTGTGCAAGCATTAAATATAGGCCAACGTCGCTCCCCTCGCGGGGGCGTGGATTGAAACGTCAAGAGAGAATCAAACTCTACTTGCTTGTATAGTCGCTCCCCTCGCGGGGGCGTGGATTGAAACATTATCAAATCCGTAGCCACTGTCGGAATTGGCACGTCGCTCCCCTCGCGGGGGCGTGGATTGAAACTCGTCTATGGCACCGCCACGGGCAAGCGTATCAAGTCGCTCCCCTCGCGGGGGCGTGGATTGAAACAACCCTATTCTGGCCCATAAACCAAATTTTAAGAGTCGCTCCCCTCGCGGGGGCGTGGATTGAAACTCTGGGCCGTGAATAATGGGTATGGGACGGTTTCGGGTCGCTCCCCTCGCGGGGGCGTGGATTGAAACTTGGAATAGCAAGTCCAGCATGCATATCCAACACGTCGCTCCCCTCGCGGGGGCGTGGATTGAAACAGGGATAGGCACACGGGCTATCCCGACGAACGGGGTCGCTCCCCTCGCGGGGGCGTGGATTGAAACGGTTTTTCGGTTGTGTTTTTCCATCCACAAACTGGTCGCTCCCCTCGCGGGGGCGTGGATTGAAACTATATGCACCTTAGTGCCTCCTTTGTCCCCTTCCGTCGCTCCCCTCGCGGGGGCGTGGATTGAAACTGACAGTGTTATTGTCCCAGACGCCTTACGGGATGGTCGCTCCCCTCGCGGGGGCGTGGATTGAAACTCTATGGTCCTTAATGCTCCCATTCCGAGGAGAGGTCGCTCCCCTCGCGGGGGCGTGGATTGAAACTTGACATAGATGTTGACACAAAATCCTGTGAAAAGTCGCTCCCCTCGCGGGGGCGTGGATTGAAACAAAGTGGTCACGGTGATATTAAATGTCACCTCAGGTCGCTCCCCTCGCGGGGGCGTGGATTGAAACATCAGCCTGGTTTCGTCGGAAAGATTCCAAAACAGTCGCTCCCCTCGCGGGGGCGTGGATTGAAACCTCTTAGCCTAGTGCCTCTTTATCTAGAGCATTGATGTCGCTCCCCTCGCGGGGGCGTGGATTGAAACTCACTCATCGTCTTATCCTCCATAACTCAACACCGTCGCTCCCCTCGCGGGGGCGTGGATTGAAACAATGGACTGGTTGAAACGGGTAGGGAAAGGTCTTGTCGCTCCCCTCGCGGGGGCGTGGATTGAAACACGATGCAGACAAAACAGAATATGAAAATTGAGAGTCGCTCCCCTCGCGGGGGCGTGGATTGAAACGCTATCGCCTTTCCGTCGAGAGTAAGTGTAACGTGTCGCTCCCCTCGCGGGGGCGTGGATTGAAACGTATCATCTTTTGTCACAACTTTGCTAGCTAACGTGTCGCTCCCCTCGCGGGGGCGTGGATTGAAACTCTGATAAATACACTTTATCTTGCTATCCTGTAGGTCGCTCCCCTCGCGGGGGCGTGGATTGAAACCTCTTAGCCTAGTGCCTCTTTATCTAGAGCATTGATGTCGCTCCCCTCGCGGGGGCGTGGATTGAAACACGATGCAGACAAAACAGAATATGAAAATTGAGAGTCGCTCCCCTCGCGGGGGCGTGGATTGAAACTATTTGAGATTTTTCCAGAATGGCGTAATTATGAGTCGCTCCCCTCGCGGGGGCGTGGATTGAAACTTATTGTGAGAGTTAGAACCGCTCCCGCGCTATGTCGCTCCCCTCGCGGGGGCGTGGATTGAAACAACCGTTGATGTTACTCTGGAAAACGAGTCCCTGAAAGTCGCTCCCCTCGCGGGGGCGTGGAATGCTTTCTCTCTTTTCAGTAAGTACTCCCATATTCACCAAGTAATAGTAAGAAGATATTATCGTTTTTTACTTGTACTACTGTCCTATGAAATGTGTAGTAAAACCCCTGAATCAATAAGAATAAAGCTGAATAAGAATAATGAAAATAGACAATTTTCAACCATTGACAACTGATACTTTACTTGCTATCCTATAACAAATTAAAAGCACATATGACATCAAATGATAAATAAACGGTTATGCGCTCATAACCCGAAGGCCGGAGGTTCGAGTCCTTCCCCTGCTAAAGCATGACAATTCTTTCTGTTAGAAAGAATTAGAAGTAACAACAGGTATAAACTACCGGAAGACCGGCGTTTCTATCAAAATCCAGTGACACCAAGAATGACACCAAAATCATTCTTGTACAGGAGATGATATGAACAGCCGGTCTTTTTATTTGTACCGACGGAATCCCAGAGGCCCTTATTACGTAAAGTTCCGTAATCCCCTGACAGGCGAAATAGGATCATATAAATCCACAGGAGAGTCTGATAGGGATAGAGCGTCTTATATCGCACAGAAATGGCTTTATGAGGGAATGCCTGAAGGAAGAACCCAAAAGCCCAAAAATCCCGGTGAGTACTTCACCAAAGAATCTGTTTTCGAGAAATTAAGGAAATTAGATCTTACTCCTGAAGACGCCCAAAGAATATTACAGCTCTTGAAAAAAAAGGAGCTCATTACAAATACTAAATTGGGCACAGTTAACACCAACTCACCTCTATTTATCTCTTGGCTTCTGGATATGTGGAATCATGAAACAAGCCCCTACATTAAAGAGAAATTAGCCCACGGACATTCTCTTGGTAAACGACGAAGTTACGATGCGATTAGATCTATAGAAAAACATTGGGCTCCCTTTTTTGAAGGAGTAAACCGGGATGAACTAACTCGGCACAATCTCAAGGATTTCTCCCTCCACTTATCAGAAAAGGGTTTGGCAGCTAAAAGCATAAACAATATTCTCTCCCCCGGTACGGTGATTCTCAAATGGGCTGCTCAGAATGATATTATCAAAACCGATCCTTCTATTGGTTTACGAAAATTCTCTGGTACAGCACAGAAACGGGGAATACTAACAGATAAGGAAGTGAATACGTTATTTACCGATGGAATATGGAAAGATCCCAAAGTTCGTCTTGCAAATATCCTTGCCTCCGTATCAGGCTTAAGAAATGGAGAAATTCTTGCTTTACAAGTTCAGGATATTGGAGAAGACCGCATCTATGTTAGACATAACTGGTCCATCAAGGACGGATTAAAATCACCGAAGAATGGTCTTTCCCGTGAAGTTCCCATATTCCCTACGTTAAGAAAAGAATTGCTTAGATGGGCTAGACGCCACCCTGAGGGTATGTCTCCTGAACATTTCCTATTTTATAGCGAAATTACCCCTTCCATCCCACTTAATGGGGGAACACTCTCTAGACATCTTGTAAGTGCTCTGGAAAGCATAGGAATAAGCGATAAGGATAGAAAAGAAAGAAAAATAGATTTTCATAGTTGGAGGCATCGTTTTGCGACTCTTCTGACCCATAAGGTGGGTCAGAATACAGCCCGAGTAACCGGACACCTGGACCAGAAGATGCTAGAACATTACAGCAACCATTCCAGCGAAAAAGATTTCCAAGAGATCTACGACGCCAGCGCACAAATTTTCAGTAACACATTTAATATTGTAGAGGAGAATGCCGTATGAGTGGAGAAGTACCCGTAGACTTTGCCTTTGAAGACAATGCAACACTGGAATCATTGGAAGAAGGAATAAGAGAAATAGGAGATCAGATTAAACTGGGGCATGCTTTCATAGCGGTTGCATTAGGCAGAGTTAAAAAGGATAAATTATACCTTAAAGTTGCCGTAGACTTTAAAAGATATCTGGAATTAGAAAGACTTGATCTCTCCTATCAAAGAGCAATATACCTTGCGGACATCGGAGAAAAATATATCAGGTATAAACCACAACTACAGGCAAACGGTATCAGGCTCTACGAAAATATGAGTAAAATTCGTCTGCTCGAATCTGAGATTGTGGAAAATGATCCTGTCTGGTGGAAACGTATGAAGAAAAATTCAGTAAGAGAGCTCAAGGATTTCATTGAAAAACGAAAAAGCAGTATAGACGTCTCAACTGAACCGAATGATGACGGAATCATTACCGTAAGCAACTCCAGTCTTTACCTAAATCGGGAGAAAATCCGCGGGATTAACCTGAAAGAGTTCAAAAAGAATGCCCATAAAGGAAAAAGAGCCGTTGTTATATGGGTCGATGACGACCAAGAGGCTAGAAAAGTGCGAAAAAAGCTAAAAAAAATCCACGGGGCAGAAACAGACTAACACAACACTACACAATATAAGAAATCTGGTAATAAGAAAAGGAAAGGGGACAGAGGGGATATTGAATCTTCTCTATCTTCCCGAAAAACATTGATTCGAATAGACCGCTATAATGCGTTTTCCCTCTGTTGCAAACCTTGGAAATTCACTCCGAGTTAATAGATGGGAAGAGCTATAAATAAGCGTCCTATCCTCTTCGTAAGACAATGGCTATTCCTGTAAAATGACGTATATTTTAATCGCTAGGAAGGACCTTCTGGATAGGGAATCCCACGTGTAAATCGGCTTGCTTCTATTGAAAAAAGGCAATTTTCTAGGGGCTAAAACAGCCCCCTAAAATGAAGGGTTTGACCCCTAAATTACATTACCGTATTTGCAAATACCTAGCTCTTGAACAGACGATAGAACAAAGGATCTTTGAAAAAGTTAAGATAACGGTTATTTCAGCTATCCCCCACTGATATCTAGAATATAAAGCAATTCTAAGATTACATCAAGATCCTGTCCCGGATCAACAAAAAACTACCGCATTGGGGACAGCGTATTTTCCTTGCTTCCTTCCCTCTTAACCGATTCCCGCATTTTAAGCAAACCTTAGGTTTCGGCTCTTTCGGGTTATACCAGATTCCTTTTTCCATCGAACTCCTCCTCTGACATTTTATTATCAAGTTTTATAGAAGACCGGGCCTCCCCCTAGGAGACCCGTAGATTTAATCTTCATAGGGATACATGATAGTTAAAACCGGTTCCCCCTTATCTCCGGGGCCAATTATGGCTTTAACTATAATATTCTCAGGATTCCCTTCCGTTTTCATCTGGAACAGAACCTTGATGCGAATCTCGCTCTGCGTTGATTTCCTGGCATAGATATGTAGCATAAAGAGCAAATCCCAGAGACGTCCCTTAACCGACTGTCCTAGGGCAGCCAACTCCTCCTTCGGAACAACCACACCGTTATAGAACGTATCCGTTATGGCGACAGGTACCTTGAAACCTACTTCCCTGGCAAAATCCGTTACATCGACAAGAACACCGTCCTCAATAGCTTGCTTCCTGGTATATGTATAAACGATGTCTGCCTCATCCCACATGATGTTCACCCTTATGTTCATTCCTGAACTCGATATGTTCGGCAACAATAATGACCTTACTATGGTTCATACCATCCTTCTTCCACCGATTCTGCTTCAAACGGCCTACGACACGTACGCTTCTGCCTTTTTCCAAGTATTTCAGACAGTTTTCCGCTATCCTCCCCCAGCACTCCACATCAAAAAAGGAAACCTCTTCCTCCTTATCATCGGCTTTTCTGTATATCCGGTTGGAGGCCAGGTTCATTTCGCAAAGTGTTACCTCTCCCTTATGAGTTCGTTCTTCCGGATTCCTGGTTAACCGGCCTTCTAAAATAATTGAATTGAGTGAATTCATTTCTTTCTCCTTGAATAATAAAAAACCGTATCCCATCGCTGAGATACGGTTGGTATGGCGAAGCTCACTTCTCCTTAATTTGAAGCTCCTCTTCACCGATAGTCACATTTACTCCGGGAATTAACTCTCCCTGGCTAAGCAGCTTGTTGATCTCCGATTTTGATAGTGATTTCTTAACCTGAACAATCTGGGGCTGGTTCGCCTCGCAAAACTTTATGGCAAGTTCTTCGTCGACCACTTCCACCCGATTGGGTTTCTTGCGCAAAGTGATGTTGACTCCGGGAGCCTTTACAGTTTTGCCTTTACGCAGCTTGAGAACCTCACGGGAGATGTAAGGTTTGAGCAGTCCCATCATGTAGCTCATGGTGTTTTCATCCTCCACATTGGCTCTCTCGTACCACAGATCAATCTTTTCCTTGAAACCCTTAGCCTGATCCCATCGTTCAGTCATGCGCTCCTTGGCCTGTATATACTTCCTGGCGGCCCAGGCAGCTTTTTCCAAGCTGTCGATGACGAATCCTTCTTCTCCCTCCTGGGGAATATCATCAACGAGAACTTCTGTAATATCCGGATGGATTTCCGCTACTGCAATAGATGACATGGTTTACCTCCTTCTTAGGCTGTTTTGTCGTTTTGGTTCTGATGAATGACCTTTCGAACATATCCAAGCATGGTCATAACCTTGTTCTCCCCTGGTTCAGTCTGGATCTGGTTGATCACCCAGTTGAAATGCTTATCTGTGAAACATGCCCTGTGATGATCCAGAAGACCAGCCAGTTCCCGGTGAGAATCGGTTATCTGAGGGATGGGACCAAAGAGAAGTTCTTCCGATACCTTGTCACCTTCCCGCTCGGCATAAACCTCGAAAGGTTCGCTTTTAGCAGGTTTTGATTGATTTCCAGATTTTTCCCTATTTTCTTTGGTTTTCTCCCTCTCGTGACTATCCTCTTCTTGGGGTAATTCTGCCGAATCATAGGGGATTCCCCCCAGTTCATCGGGGAAACACATACGAAAAGCCTGACTGATGGCTACCTTCCTCAGCTGAAACTTTGGCATTTTCTTCCAGAACGATGTTATTGTACCGTCATGCTTCTTCTGAACTGCTTCTTCCCAGAAAACCTCGTGCGAAAAGGGATGGTCCCAATCCTTACGATGAATTTCCACCACCGCTTTCATAGTTTCTCCCTCCCCTTCCACTGTGGCAGCCCAACCGTCCAATTTCCCCGTCCTTTCGGCTCGTTTCAGGTAGACCTCATAACCGACAATGATATTCATATGCCGGAAGGAGCCTGTTCCGTAAACGACGCAGTGGATTTCCCGTTTAAAGGGGTTCAGCTGGTAGATCGTAGCGATTTGTATCAGCTGTTCCTTTTCCGGGTTTGTCAGGGAATTCTCCAAGTTGAAAGATTTTAGATATGCCTGGATCAGATCTTGTGTGACGTCTGTAGAAGAGAGAATGTCCTGTTGATGTTCCTTATCCATGGATCACCTCCTGTATCTAGGCAGCTGTAGATTTTTTTTGTTGCTGGTGTTGTAAAACAGCAAGTATGCAATCGGGATGATTGCGTAAGGGATGATTTTCTTGAGCATATTTGCCCTCCTTTGTTATTTGTTAGAGGGATAATATATGTTTGAATTCTGGTGTTTTGCGGATTTCCTTGTCTATTTCGAGCTTGATAGGAAATGTATGGTTTTCAATATAACAGGTGTATACGATAGGATTTTGATGCAATAATCATATCAGAAAAGAAATTTCGGTTAGACATATTTACCACATCAGGTCTATATTAGATATAGTCAGACATTTATATTGAAAACAATAGAATTAATAAGTTATATAGAAAACGGGTGCATACAAATGGACGTTTTTTTATGAAAAAAATATTAATTTTAATAAGGAATTTCTTTTTTATAAAAGTGTAAATAAGAATTAAAGGTATTAAAATGAGAATCTCATTCAATCTGAGGAATATTAGCTGGAATACTGTTGGGACTATCTTCAGTATTATTTTTAGTGGTTTAACATTAATTTTCTTAATAAAAAACTCAAATATTGCTAATTCATCAATTAGAGAAATGCATGATCAGACCATTTTAGCAGAAAAAACAATAGAAGAGATGAAAGCGCAACGGATACAATCACAGAAACCCGTTTTATATTTGTCGTCGGAACACTTTTCTATCTACGAGAAACCAGACTCATATACATTTGGACTTGGTAATATAGATCCAATTGATTTTGATTGGGTTAATGAAACAGAAGTAGGAATTATAATTAATCAAAGTATAATTTTTTTACAGAATACGGGAATTGGTCCAGCATATGAGATTGAAATACAATGGGATTTTGACATAGATGAAATGATCAAAAACCTCAAGACTTACTCAGAATTTTTAGGCGATGATATAGAATCAAAAAATACATTATTTTTCATTGATGCTTTGGAAACATCTTTAAAGATACTAGGGACTCAAAACCACAATTATCGATATCCTATAGCCAAAGTAGAAGATGGATTCTATATCGAAATTCCTTGGTTATTCTTCGCTTATTGCAATTACATTACTTTTATTGATAGTAATGACCTTAGCTATAGTCATATTGATGAAACATCAAAATTTATTTTGGGAAAGAGAACGGAGTATCTAGAATACTATGGACATAAATTAATCTCATTTAATAGCAATCCAGTTAATTTAATGATTAAATATAAAGGTATCAATGGTGAAAGTTATAGTATGAAGAAACAACTTAGATTTATGGGATTTGTTCGATTATCACCCCAAGATTATTTAATAGAAAATTTAAAAGACGCAAATGATTGCTTTATAGAAATAATATCGATTGATGAAAAAGAACAACAAAAAAGCTAATACAGATGAATAAAATAAAAGAGAAACAAGTGATAGTGAAATTTAAATCTATATAACAAAGATTTGCTACGGATTTGCCTATGTCACAATTATTGCTGTTCGCAATAATTCCGCCAAATACGGCAAACCGCAGAAATCGGCGTTATACCGATTGCAAATTCAAAGAAATAGGAATATACTCCAATAATAACATTGAAAATACGGAGTATAGTCGTGATAACAAATATAATAGCAACCTATAAAAGACTCATCCAGCACACAAATTATACTCATCACAGATATATCTATAAAGAATTTAATATAAATAATAGGCTAACAGGACTAATTGGTCCAAGAGGAACAGGAAAGACAACACTTCTTATTCAATATATTAAAGAGAATTTAAAAATTGATGATTGTATTTATACGTCATTAGATAATATTTATTTTACGCAAAATAATTTAATCGAATTTGTAAATGAATTATATGATATTTATGGGATCAGATATTTCTTCTTCGATGAAACACATAAATATCCGAACTGGAATCAAGAATTAAAAAATCTTTATGATTCCTACCCTGACATAAAATTAATCTTTTCTGGAAGTTCAAGTCTAGATTTAATTAAAGGATCTTATGATTTATCTAGAAGGGGAGTCATATTCAGAATTGGAGGAATGTCTTTTAGAGAATATTTACTCTTCAATAATATAGCAGATATCCCTTCAATTACATTTCCCGAATTATTAGAGAATAGATCAAGATATGAAAACGAAATAGGATCTATGAAGAAAATATTGGGATATTTTAATGAATATTTAGGAAAAGGATATTATCCATTTATTCTGGAAGATAACCAAAGTTACAGCCAAAAAATCCAAAGAATTATTGAAAAGACGATTTATGAAGATATTTCAAATTACTATAAATTGAAAACAGAAAATCTGATAAGTTTTAAAAGAATAATTTCTTATATGGCAACAATTCCACCAGGAGAATTAAACAGAAATAACATAGCAAAAAATATAGGATTAGATAATAAGACAATACAGAATTACCTTGATATTCTTCAGGAAACAGGACTGATTCAATTCATATTAAAGAATAAAGCAGGAAGCAATATTTTAAAGAAGACAGAAAAAATATTCCTGGATAATACAGATATTTATAGATCCACAAGTGAAGAAATCGGTTTTGAAACACCAATTGGAACGTTAAGAGAGATATTTTTTATTAAAATGCTGTTGAATTCTGGGAACAAAATCCATTTCAGCGAAATTGGAGATTATCAAATCAATAATATCAATTTCGAGATTGGTGGTAAGAATAAAGACCTTAAGCAAATAAAAAACAATTTGGAAAACTCATATTTAGTAAAGGATGATATAATTACTGGGAGTAAGTATGAAATCCCGTTGTACCTGTTCGGATTTCTGTACTAAGAAAAAAGAGACGGTATAACAAACATTTGAACTTGATTCGCCTACTGTCATACTTTTTGCATTCGCAAAAAACACGCCAGCTGACGGCTCACAAGTTAAATGGGCGTTATACGGATAAAATGTAGTAAAAATGACAAAACATAATGAAGAGATATTAAAAATTTGGAATATGGTACTAAATCTCGCTATTCAAATGCTTAATAATGAAGAAGATGCGAAAGATGCCGCACAATCAATATTTGAAATAGTATCAGAGAAAATTGAAACTTTTAGGAATGAATCAAAGTTAAGTACATGGATATACCGGATTTCATATAATTATCTGATTGATGAAATAAGATATAGAAATAGTGAAAAAATCACATTTGAACTTTTTGAAAATGAAATAACACAATTTAAAGAATATGAGAATGAATATAATCTTACCCAAGAAGAAGAAAAAATATATATAGAAGAAATAAAGATAGGATGTACAAAAGCATTGTTACAATGTTTAAATCCTGAAGATCGCTTTATTTTCATATTAGGAACAATTTTCAATTTTCCGCAAAAAGATGCTTCTGAAATATGTAATATCTCGTATGATAATTATCGTACCCGGTTATCAAGATCAAGAAATAAAATAAAGAACTTCATGTCAAATAATTGTGGTCTCGTAAATCCAGATGCAAAGTGTAAATGCAGCAAAAGGATACTAATCGCAAAAGAAAGAGGAAGAATAAATTTTGAGAAATCTTTATACAAAACAAATAGCAATAGGATTAATAAATATATTATTGAAATGAATGATATAGATGAAATTTCAAGAATTTATCAGGACAATCCATTCCTCGAAATTAACAATGATGATATCTCCTGTAAAATCCAAAATTTGGGAATAGTACAAGAGATATCAACAATAGTTATTTAATTAAAGTACCAGATGAAAAGCCAATAAGTATTCCTAATATTACTGTTGTAATACAAATTTGAAAGAAAGCAGAATTATCTTGTCTGAAAATAAGAAAAGATAAAGGAATAAAGAAAAGGGAAGTAATGATTAATCCATTCAAAATAGAATTATCAACTATTCTGAAAAAAGTATTCACAATCCCAATAATAAGCCACATGGTGAATGCAGAAAGAATAAATAACTTATCAAGCTTTTTAATTAGCATTGGAACTATATCTGCCAGTGCTGCTACCAAACCAATAAGAATAGAAATAATCAAATTGTTCATATAATCTCCTATATCAATATTAGACGTAAAAATTATTAATTTGTGACAGAAAAAAAGAAAAAAAATTAAGAAAAAAAGTATGATATAATGAACATTGGCAACGCACCGTATAACAATGAATTGGAGCCGAATTGCCTATGTCACAATTATTGCTGTTCGCAATAATTCCGCCATGGACGGCAATCAGCTCAATTCGGCGTTATGTCTACAAAATAAAAGATGAGAGGAATACATGGAAAAGATTAATGTCATTACAGAGATAAAAGAACTTAAAAATCAATTATCCTATTCAAAACGATATGCATTTTTCTTCGGAGCTGGAACATCTTGTGCTCTTGGCGTTCCAAATATTGCGACTCTCACTTCGTCAGTTGAGGATTTATTAAAGGAAAAAAATAAAGAAAACTTTAAAGTGATTAAACAAGATTTAGAATCTTCTATTCCAGATAAAACAATAAATATTGAGGATATATTAAATCAAATTAGACAGATTCGTATGATTACGAGAGAAAGAGAAGATAAAAAATATCTTGAAATCACAGGTAAGAGCGCTAAAGAACTAGATAACTCTATTTGTAAAAGTATCTATGAGATTATATCCCAAAAAGAATCAGATGCCGACTTAACAAATACTAAAAGATTCTTCGCATGGCTTAGTATGCAAAATAAGAATTATTCGTCAGAAGTATTTACTTCAAACTATGATATGATTATTGAGAAATCCTTAGAGGGTATAAATTATCCATATTTTGATGGTTTTGTCGGCGCATATGAACCGTTCTTTTGGCAAGAAAGTATTGATAAATTTGTAGATAATAATGACCTAACAAAAGATTGGATAAGGTTATGGAAAATTCATGGATCATTAAATTGGTTTTGGAAAGTTAATGACGGAAAAGAACAAATTATACGCGGTAGTAAGATATCTGATATTCGGACACTTTCTAATGAGCTAGTAATCTATCCATCAAAGGAGAAGTATAATTCCTCAAGAAAACAACCCTTTGTTTCTTATTTTGAGAGACTTAAAAAGGTGCTTACTAGTGGAGAAGTTTTATTTGTTTTTTCTGGTTATTCATTTTCTGATCAGCATATAAATGATATTGTTTTTGATGCTTTAAGACAAAATAATAGATTACATATAGTGGTGTTCTCCTATTTAGATGAAGAAGTAGAAAATTTGTATAAAATTTTATCTTCGTACCTAAATATATCAGTATACGGTCCACAAAAGGCTATCTTAAGAGGAAATATATATGAATGGAATACACTAGAACAAGATGAAGAATCTATTAAAACAAATTCTATATATTGGGATAATACAAAAAAATCACTCACTATAGGTGACTTTAATAAATTGGTAGATTTTTTAATTAAATCTTCTGGGAATGTAAAATCCATTGAGGATGAAGTTAATGGAAAATGATATTACATATCTTGGAAAAGTCATACGAGTTGATTCAAATATTGTAGAAGTTGAAATTTCAGATTTGATTCCTTCTTCAACTCCAGTTATCAATGGCAAGTTGTATAAAATTGGTCAGATTGGAACTTTCATCAAAATGCCAATAGGTAATATTACAATTTATGGAATTGTTTCATCCGTAAGTAATACACCAACGAAAAATGATGATAATCAATTAAGGCAGCTAGTTGGATCGCGATATCTGAGTGTACAACTAATAGGTGAAAAAATCGGCGATTCTGATTTTGAGAGGGGAATCGGAACATATCCCACAATAAATGATGAGGTTCATTTAGTAATTGAAGAGGATCTCGCAAATATTTACGGTAATGATAAAAATGGATCAATTGAAATAGGAACTCATTCATCCTCTGAAAATTTAAAAGTGTATGTTGATTTACATAAATTGGTTTTAAGGCATAGTGCTATTTTAGGTTCAACAGGTAGTGGGAAATCAAATACAACTGTTAGTATACTGAAATCGATACTAAATGATTATGATGGTTCAAGGGTTTTGCTAGTTGATCCACATGGGGAATATGCTTCTGCATTTCCAGATGCCACAGTTTTTAAACTAAATGATCCAGACTCTCCATTGTATGTACCATTTTGGTTAATGAATTTTGATGAATTAGCCTATTTCTTAGTTGGAGCAAAGCCTACCGATGATCAAAAACCAGAATATAGATTATTAAGAGAATGGATTGTTAAGTATAAAAAAGAGCATTGTGAACTTAAAGCTGGAAATGTAAATCCTAATTTTATAACAGCAGATTCACCTATTCCATTTAGTGCTAGAAAACTTTGGTATGATATGAATTGGTGGGTAAATGCATCTTTTGAAGAAACGACAAAAGATAAACAAACCGTAGATAATGCTTGCATAAAAAAAGATGAAAGCGGGACTGAGCTTGTAGGAAATTATGAAGGGCTAGAACCTGCAATATTTGAATCATATCAAATGGGATCAACTGCACCATATAAATCAAAGCATCAGGATTTCTATACGTATGAGAAAAAGATCTTGAATAGACTTAAGGATTCAAGATTTGATTTCATGTTTCATCCAGGAGATTATAAAGATGAAAAATCACCGAAAGATTTACACAATTTGCTTAATGAGTGGATTGGCAGTGACAAAAAACTTGCCATATTAGACTTAAGTGGCGTTCCTTTTGAAGTTTTAGATATTACTATTGGACTTATTACTAGATTTGTTTATGACAGCATGTTTTGGGGAAGAAAGGAATCATATACAGGAAAACAAAGACCAATATTGCTCGCCTATGAAGAAGCACATACTTATCTTGGTAAAAATGAAAATATTAGTTATTCACGGAAAGCTGTAGAACGAATTTTTAAAGAGGGAAGAAAATTTGGGGTAGGTTCATTAGTTATATCCCAAAGACCTTCTGAAATATCTGAAACAATCTTAGCACAGATTGGAACATTTATCTCTTTGCGTCTGACTAATTCAGCTGATCAATCAATAGTAAAATCGTCATCTCCAGATAATTTAAATAGTTTAATTGATTTATTACCATCATTACGAATTGGTGAAGCCATTATTGTTGGTGAATCTATAAAAATACCATCAAGAGTTAGAATAGAATTAAATCATCCTAGACCAACAAGTGATGATCCAGATATTGAAAAATGTTGGAAGAAAAAACATGAATCTAATGATGATAATTATAAGACTGTTGTTACAAAGATAAGAGAACAAAGAATATAAAGGGAGATAACAATGGAAAGAAAGTACATAGAATCATCAATGATATCTAGTATAGGATTTGATTTTGCAAGCTCTACCTTAGAAATTGAGTTTCGTGATGGTGCATTATGGCAATATTATGATTTTCCAGAATCAATGTGGTATGAATTTGAATCAGCTGAATCCCAAGGAAAATTCTTTCATAGGGAAATAAAAGATCAATACACAGGTTCTCGAGTATAAATAAAAATCGAGACATAACAATCAAATGCAACTGTCATGGCAAACTGTCACAAAATCCGCTTACGCATATTTTGCGCCAATTCACCATGCAGCTGATTTGGGCGTTATATTACAAATGGTAGAATAAAAAACATCTTTACTTTTATACAGTAAAGGTTAAACTTATTACGTTCATTAAAATAGGGAGAAAGAAAATGAAAAGAATAATTGTTTTACTAAGTGCTTTATTAGTATTTGCAGGTTGCGCTTCTCAGGTCACCGTGAATGAAGAGGATCGACAATATCAAGAAATCGTTGATTTTCCAGGCAAAAATAAAGATGAGATATTTGATCTGATTAGTCAAAGTATGTCCAATGTTTTTGTTAGTGCAGAATCTGTAATCGATTATGAAAATTCTGAAAGTGGAAAAATTATTGGAAAAGGAGTTGCTGAGATTATCTATACAATAGCTCCTACATATACTCATTATACTTTAACAGTTGAGGTTAAGGATGAAAGAGTTCGATTTAGCTTTACTGATATGTATTTCCCTCCATCTGGAGTATTGGGAAGAATGCCTTTAACTAATCAAGGTCAAATAGATTCATTTTCAGAGCATGCTAGAAAATTAGTGAATGAAATTACAGAATTCTGTCAAGATAGTAATGATAATTGGTAGAATATCCTACCTTGAAATAGATAAAGCAACCCTTTTGTCTGTAAAATTAGAAAAAGTTAATCAGTCTCCATATTCAAATATCTTTTACCTGTAAACCACTGCTCATCTATTTCCATTAACAGAGCCGCGATCAGACGATCAACGGACTTCCTATTTGGAAATATCATGGCTACCCTTGTTCGCCTCTTTATTTCTTTCATCTGCCGCTCTGCCAAATTTGAAGTTCTTAGCCGTCGCCAATGAGCCTTTGGCATTGAGAAGACGGTAAGGGACTCGGGGATATTCTCATCCATCCAGCTACTCAGATCGGGCGCCGTTTCCTCATATTTTTTAACAGCCATTGAAAGAAAGCGTTTCGCTTCTTCTCCATTGGGTGCGTTAAAAATAGTTCTGATGTCTTCTGCTACCTCCTTCTCCATGCTCTTCTTGGGAACGTGATGAGAAGCATTCTGCTGGAGATGAAACTGACAGCGATGCCAGGGAACCGTAGGAAAAACAGCCTCTATTGCAGATTTTAGACCACTATGGGCATCTGAAGTTATCATTCTGACTCCATGTAAACCTCGGTCAACCAATCCAGCGAGGAACTTTCTCCAATGAACATCAGCCTCGCTGAGTTCTGTTGAAATCCCAAGAACCCTTCTCATTCCCTTATTATCAACTCCATAAGCAATTAGAACGGCTGCCGAAACGACAGCTCTATCCACACGAGCTTTTTCATAGGTCGCATCCACAATGAGATAGTGTCCAGACATGTTCGCAACTTTCCTTTCAAGAAGCCATCAAAATTCCCCATCAGGCAGCCTGACCTAATTTAATTCTTTGTTCATCTATCGATTTTTCACTGATATACCGTTTTCCCGAAGCCCAGTCTTCTGAGTATTCAATCAGGTAACAACAGACTAGTCTAAGGTAGGAGTCAATACTGGGAAAGATTCCCACAACACGAGATCGTCTACGGATTTCCCGATTCAATCGTTCCAGTTGATTGGTAGAAGCAGTTTTCCGGCTGTCTATTTCTGAGAATTCATAATACTGAAGAGAGTCTTCTAATCCGTCTTCAAGACAAGTCATGGACTTCGGAAATTGTTCTTCAAATTCCTCTATAATTCGGTATGCATATTCACGGGCCGATTGGGAGTTCGGTTGATTCCAAATCTGCTTAATTCTGCCGGCAACAGCTTCTTTATCCCTGGCAGGAAGATGGGACAGGATGTTCCTCATAAAATGAATTTTACAGCGTTGCCAGGAGCAACCGATGAGTTCCTTTCTTATGGCGGCTTGAAGTCCCAGATGGGCATCAGAGACACAGAGCCAGGCATTTTTAAATCCTCTTGCTTTAAGAGACCTGAACAGTTCGGTATAAGTGCTTTCTGATTCTTCCTGCATTGGTTCAACAGCAAGGATTTCTTTGAATCCTTGTGAATTAACACCAGATACAACCATCACAGCCATATTTCTCACTCTTCCGTTATACCGGATCTTTTCATAGAGGGCATCAACCCAGATGACAGGATATTCTGAATCAAGAGATCGATAGCGGAATTCATCTACCTGTTCATCAAGTCCCTTATTGATTTCAGAGACCTGGCTGGCTGAAATATTTTCAATGCCCAGACTCATAGCCAATTTCTCAATCTTTCTGGTTGAAACACCGTTGATAAATGCTTCCTGGACAACCTGAATCAGAGCTTGCTCGGATCTCTTCTTTTCTGTTACAAAGAAGGGAATATATCCGCCTTTTCTGAGCTTGGGGACAAGGAGATACAGTGTTCCAAGACGAGTATCAAATCGGCGTGGTCGATATCCAGAAAAATGGGTGGATCTTCCCATAGAATGAGACCCCTTTTGAGCTCCTACTTTATTCGCCGCTTCTATTTCCATAAGCTTTTCCAGTAGCCATTGCAATAAGCTGAAAATGGGATCCGGCTCCGATATGAATTGGAGTAGCATTTTTTCCAGATTCCCATTATCATTTTCCTTAGCCATCGTTTTTCTCCTTGTGGTTTTAGTAGTGCATTACCATTCTGGAGAATTCGATGGCTTCTTTCAATAATTAAAATTGCGAACTTGATTGTACGCTATCCACAATGAGATAGCGAAAAGCTCCCAGAGGGCGATTCCGCCACTTAGAAATCTCTTCATCCAGCAGTGCGGTTGCTTCAGAAACCTGGGATTGGGAAACTTCGAAGCCGCAGAGCTGTTCTACAATTTTGGTTACTCTGCGAGTTGATACCCCCTGGATATACATCTGAGCTATTGCCATTTTCAACGCCCTTTCGCTGCGGCACCCTTTTTCAATGCTGCCAGGATAGAATTCCATCCCACGGACCTGCGGAATCTCGATAGGGATCTCACCTACACGAGTTCGAATCTTCCTGCTTTTGTACCCGTTTCTATGGCCAATGCGATCGTCATTCCGTTCATAATGACTGGCTTGGATTGCCTTCTCTTGCTCTAACCGCATAGATAAATTCATTATTGAACTTATGACCTTTGTTAATCCTTCTCGATTATCTGCCTGGAGCTCTTCAATCATTTGATCGAAAACGGTATAGTAATCCTCGTTAGTCATGATGCCTTCTTTTGTTTTTGGTCGAACTAATCGAAGACTGATTGGCTAACTTTTTCAAGCCCCCTTTATTTCTAATTTACAGACACTATTGTACACTATCCGAAGGTTAAGGCATTGCTGGAGAGAGAGTAGTGTAATCATACAGGTCCGATAGGGGGATCTGGAATGATGTTTGAGTGCACTTTTTAAGATGGAGTTGTTTTTTATTTACGGGTTCTCATGCTATTGATCCAGAATCTTCCGGATATATTCCATTAAAATACGAGGAGAATAGGGTTTGGCCAGAAAATGCACGTCCTTCCCGATCTGCCCTCTCTGAATGATGGCTTCATGGGTATATCCGGATGTATAGATAACATGTATTTGAGGATACATCTTTCTGATCTCCTCTTCCAGTTTCCGGCCGCCCATGCTGGGCATGATCACATCGGTTAACAGTAGATCCATCGGTTCGGATAATCCCCTGATTTTCTTCAGAGCATCCTTGCCGTTACTGGCTTCAATTACGGAATATCCGTTTTTCTTCATAGTCTGGCTGATGAGGTTCCGGATTATATCTTCATCTTCAACAAAGAGGATTCTTTCCGTTCCCATGAAAACAGACGGGCTGACGGGATTCCCGGATTCAGCCGTTTCCTGTTCATCGGTCAGGGGAAGAAAGATATTGAAGACGGTACGTTCTCCCACAATGCTCTCGATCCGGATATCTCCCCGATTCTGCTTGACGATCCCGTAGACAGTAGCCAACCCCAGACCGGTTCCCTGCCCCTGCTCCTTCGTCGTGAAAAAAGGCTCGAAAACCTTATCACGGAACTCCTCCGGAATTCCTTCCCCGCTGTCTTCGATCTGCATGTGGACATATTTCCCGGGATCTAAATCCAGCTGAAATGGTCCTCCTGCATCATGGTGATAGGGGCGGGTCCTAATGAAAATCTTGCCTCCCCGGGGCATGGCGTCTCTGGAGTTGATGACCAGATTCATAATGATCTGCTCAATCTGAGATTTGTCGAAATGAATCTTCAATTCCAGCTTGGGTGTAACCAGGCAGAGCTCGATATCCTCACCTATCACTCTGCGAAGTATTTTCTGCAGATCAATGACCACATCATTCAGATTCAGAACGACCGGTTTGATCATCTGCTTTCTGCTGAACATCAGCAGCTGCTGGACCAGATCGGCGGCTCTAAAGCCCGCGTCCTGTATTATATCCAGGTAAAGTTCGAACTCCTCCTGATTATCATGGGAGCCCATCAGCTCCGCCGAGCCGTTGATCGCGGTCAGCAGGTTGTTGAAATCGTGGGCGATTCCACCGGCGAGCCGGCCCACAGCCTCCATTTTCTGCGACTGGTGCAGCTTCTCTTCCAGCTCTTTGCGCTCCCTTATTTCATTCCTCAGTTCCTCTGTTCTCTTTTCTACGGTTTGCTCGATTTTGTTGTAAGACTCCACAAGGGCTTCCTGGGTTTGCTTCAGCTCGGTAATCAGCATGATGCCGTCCAGAGCGGAGCTGATATACTTTGTCAAAAAGCGGTAAACCGTTCCATCCAGAGGACCTGACTCAAAAAGGGCAAACCCCAGCTGCTTATTCTTGTGATGAAGAGGCATCATGAGATAATTGTGGTGGCCGCTGCTGAACAGAGAGCCGCTGTGATCGATGAAATCATGGGTGGGAAAGCACGCTCCCTCCTCATGGATGCGCTCCGTTCCGTCTTCCACATACTCATATATCAATCGTGACTCTGCCAGGGGATTCTCCGGCTCCTTGTATAGAAAGAGGCTGCAACGGGGAATCCGCAGTTTTTTTAAATTCTTTCCCAGTATGCCCATAAGATCCCTGAAGTCATAGGAGGTCAGAATTTCTTGGCCCAGCTCGTTGAGAAACGCCTTACTTGATGAGGAGAGCCTCTGCTGTTTCATCATCTTCCGCATAGACATTTCGCTGGCCACCACATTCAGGCGGGATAGAACGGTGTGAAAAGTCCCCATGGTCTCGCAGGAATCAACCGAGATCCGCTGCTCAATGAGGGAAATCAGATTCCGGGCGAATGAGATGTCTCCGTCCCGGGGCTGAAAAAGATCGAGCAGCCGCTCAAAGGATCTGACAGAAAGAAGGGAATCCTTATCCTTCAGATCCCTTTCCAGGCACTGCAGGAGCTCCCTGATCTGCCGATCGAGCTCCGCTGACCGGTCCCTGCCGAACAGAGCCTTCAACTCCTCGAAAAGATTCTCCTCTCCTGCGGAAAAGGAATCCTCCCCATCTATATTTCGGTGGAGATCAGAGATACTCCGAACGCCCGCTGATAAACAGCCGCAGGATTGGCGTATCACGGGAACGGAAGGAAGGATCACTTCCTCATTTCTTGCCTTACCAGTCCGGATCTCTTCCAGTAGAAGTTCCAGGCTTGTATATCCCTGTTCGTAAAAATCGGCCTTGACGGAGGTCAGAGGAGAACTGCACCAGAGCCCCTCTTCCACGCCGTTGAATCCGGCCAGAGCCAAATCGCCGGGAATCCAGATATTGTTCTCCCGGCAATAATCGTACACCCCCATGGCCTGGGCATCGCTGGTACATACGACGCACTGGATATCCTCCTTAAGGCGTAGCTTCCTTTCATTCAGAAAATTATCCATACTGCCCATTCCCGCGCCGGAAACCCAATCGCCATAATCAGAGACGAGTTCCTCCCGATAAGGGATGCGGTTATCCTTCAGGGCGGCGCAGTAGGCGTTAAAACGCTTATGGGTCCCGATATGATGCTCCAGGCCCCGAATGTAGGCGATGCGGGTATAGCCGTGCTCTTTTATCAAATGGGTGATTAGGTCGTACATACCTTGAAAGGAATCGATGGACACACAGGTTCGTCCCGGAAGCTTCTCTCCCAGGGAGACCAAGGGGATATTGCGGAACCGGGTGGAATGAAAGCCGATAATCTCATCGGCGGGAACGAAATTACTCAAATTGGAAACCCAGCTGATGACACCGACGAAAGAGCTGCTCCGGACGATATCGTATAGGATATTGCCCTGACTTAAAGATTCCCAGGTGTCTTTTAATCTTCCCCCGGGGATGCAAATCAAATCTACATGATTTCTACGGGCGGCATCGCTGATACCGGCCCAGAGATCACGGCCATTCCGCATTTCGATATTGGATGCAAGATAACAGACGGTTAAATTCTTATTCATTTATAGACCTGCGTTCATTATCCAATAGAAAAAATAAAAAGACAAATCCTTTTCATCCAAATAAGAAAATATCTTCTGTAAGGTCAATGTAAAGATAATATCACATAATGAAATAAAACAGATGGTATTATTCGCTGATCATTATGCGAATAAAAATATCCTTTCATTCACATGTCAGCTCCCGGGATGGGTCAGGATTTTCCATAGTACTATCCCGGATAATCAGCATGGTGGGGATGCTGACCTTTCTGGGCAATAGGTTCTTCTGGGAAGATATCATGGACTCAAGGAGTTCGACAGCGGCGGCGGCGATGCCCTCGATGGGGACCTTGACGGATGTCAGCAGAGGCTCCATATATCTGTTGGAGGGAAGGTCGTTAAATCCGACGATGCTGATATCCTGGGGGATTCTGATTCCCGCTTCCTTGAATTTCGTCATAACCCCCACGGCCATTGAATCGTTGGCACAGAAAACCGCCGTGGGTATTTTTCCTCCACTCAGCATTTCTCCGGCGAGAGAGAAACCTTCCGTAAAGGTCAGATTACTGCCGCAGAAAAAGAGATCGTCGATATCGATGGATTTTCCTTTCATGAAAGAGCAATAGACTTCCTGGCGGGTATCCGTTCCCTCCCCGCCGCAGTCCCCCAGTACGCTTCCCCCAATATAGGCGATCCGGCGATGTCCCAGATTGTATAAATGCTCCAGGGCTTGAACTATACCTACTTCGGAATCGGCGAGAACAGAACTGAATCTGGCAGGATTGGGATTGGAATCGAGAAAAACAATATTCTCTGTGTAGGTTGTCAGTTTTTTTATCTGGCCGGGGGTAAACCGTCCTATGGCGATAAGTCCGTCGATAGGGCTGTTCATAGACGGGATGAATTGCCCTTCAATAGACAAGAATTTAAAGGTGTTGATTTTATTCTGGGATAACTGTTTCTCCACAACTGTCATCAGATAAAGGTAGTAGGGATCTTCAATCAAGGCGGCGTCCATATACCAGTCGACAATAGCGATGGTGGGCCTTTCGGAATTCTTCTTTTGCTTCCTTTGGCTAAGACTGACATATTCCAGGTCTTCCGCGACCGCAAGCACTCTTAGTTTTGTCTTATCGCTGACGCTCAACGTGACATCATGGTTGAGTATTCTCGAGACGGTGGCCTGAGAAACTTTTGCTTTAATAGCGATATCCTTAATTGTAGCCATGGGATCCTGTAACCTTAGTAAAATATTACTAATATAAAATATCATGAATCCATAAAAAGTCAATAGTACTTTTTTTACGAAAACCTCAGAAAGGCAGCAAATAAGAGTATTTTGTAAATAAATAACATGTAAATAAATAGAAAACTGCCAAATCAGAATAATCGTCCTTATTAATCATGCGTCTCTCTGATTCTACCTGGAAATCCTCTCGTTTTCCCTATGTTATCAGTAAAATAAAACTGTTAAAAATTGTTTAGTTTGTATTTTTTTAGTAAATATTTACTTGACAGTTGATAGAAATGAGATAGTATATAGACATATCAAATGGAGAATGGAATGCAAAGAAAAATACAGCTTTCAAACCGTGTGATCAAATAAATTTTCCTTCTGCCCGGATTTATGTTTTTTTGTTTCTCTATAGTTATTCCCTTCGTTCTCGGGATTAATATCGCCTTCACGGACTGGAACGGTATCGCCAGGGATTTCCAATATGTCGGTCTGAAGAATTTTTTGACAATCTTCAAAGACCCAAGGCTCATCCCCCCTATCGGGAACTCTATCCGATTCGCCCTTTTCGGTACCATCGGCAGTAACGTGGTCTCCCTGACCATGGCTCTTCTGGTGAATCAGAAAACGAAAACACTGGGCAGCCTCCCCCGGCTTATATTCTTTATCCCCGTATGCTTCAGCGCCATTCTCACGGCTTTCATCTGGGGATTTATCTACAAAGAGGTCTTCCATACCCTCTTCCATGCCAAAAGTATGCTGGGAAATCCCAGGCTCGTCATTCCGGCCATAACCGCCATGGGCATATGGAACACAAGCGGAATCAACATGCTTATTTACCTCTCCGGCCTCAAGGGTATCCCGATTACGCTTTACGAAGCGGCGAAGATCGACGGGGCAAACGTCTTCAAGAGATTTGGAAATATAACGCTTCCCTTCCTGGCCTCTTCATTCACCGTCTGCTTCACCCTTTCCTTAACAGCCTGGCTGAGAGAATTCGCCATGACCCTTTCCGCAACCGGCGGCGGCCCCGGAGGATCTTCGAGAACGATATCCATTTACATTTTCGAAAACCTCTATCAGTACAACAAAGCCGGTTACGGCCAGGCCGTGGCGCTTCTATTCGCCCTGTGCCTGGGCCTCATTGCCAACTTCGTATCGTCGGCGTTCAGGAGAAGGGAGATAGAACTATGAGTTTGAGACAGAATATTTCAGGGAGCAAACTGCTTCTAATCGGATTGACCCTCATCTGTATGGCTGTCAGCCTCTTTCCCATCTACATCGCCCTTTTGACATCGCTCAAGACTCCCATGGAAATCGCCGATTCCTCCTTGTCTCTCCCCAGGGCTCTGTATCTGGAGAATTATGCCTCGGGACTGAGGGAAAGCAATTTCCTCAGCTCCCTCGCGAACAGTGCGATCATTACTTTCCCTTCCGTCATACTTATCGTGATAGTCTCCTCCATGGGCGGCTACACTATCGCCAGAAACGGCAGAAGCGAAAAAGTCATCGGGGCCATGGAGAAGGTGTATCTTTTCTCACTCATGATCCCTTTTCAGATACTGATGATTCCCGTATACAGGATTTTCAAGAATCTCGGATTATTGAATTCCCTATTCGGGGCGACCCTGTTTGAAGTGGGCTACAGCACCGCATACGCCACATTTCTTTATATAGGATTCATCAAAGCGGTCCCCAGGGAACTGGAAGAGGCGGCCCTCCTTGACGGGTGTAATCCGTTCCAGGTCTTCATCAGGGTTGTCTTCCCCCTTCTGGCCCCGATCAATTCGACGGTCGCGGCGCTTCATATGATGTGGATCTGGAACGATTTCAATATCTCTCTCATCCTGCTGCAGAAAGACTCCGTAAGAACCCTTACGGTTAAGCAGTACTATTTTTTCGGTCAGTTCTCATCCAACTACGGAATGGCTTTCGCCGCATCCTTAATATGCATGCTGCCGGTCCTTCTTTTCTTTCTTTTGATGCAAAAATATCTGGTAGACGGCATATCAGCCGGCTCTGTGAAATCTTAATTTTATTTTTTTGGAGGAAATATAATGAAAAAAACAACGTTTATGGTATTTCTGGTTTCCCTTTTCTCATCGGTGTTCCTGTTCGCGGCAGGCTCCGGCGAAGGGGGCAAAGACGGACAGATCGAATTCACCTGGATGCACCATCTTCAGGAGAAGGGAAAGCAGGCCTGGGTCAACGCCCTCGTGGAGAATTACGAAGCGGCCAATCCTAATGTCAAGATCAATGTAGAGCTTCTGCCTTCGGATCAGTACAACACGATGCTGAAGACGAGAATCGCCTCGGGTGACGCTCCGATGATTTTTGACCTGGGAAACCAGCTTTTCAAAGAGTTCGTATCGGCCGGATACTGCGCCGATGTAAGCGATATGGAGGGCATGGAAAACTATGACGCCGCCACTATAGCCCAGAGTTCGGTCGACGGAAAGGTCTATGGCGTCTGCATCGACAAAAATGCCTACTGTACATTCTACAATAAGGACATCTTTGATAAATACGGTCTGGAAGTGCCCAAGACGTCAACCGAGCTGCTCGAAGTATGTAAAGTACTCAAAGAAAACGGCATAACGCCCATTGCAGCTCCCTTTTCCGAATTATGGTGCCTCCGCTACTACGACATGGTCCTCACCGACGTACAGTGCTGCATGGACAATGTGAACTGGTTCACAGAAAAGATGACACAGGAAGTCCCCTTTTCCGAAGATCAGGCATTCAAGGACTGTGCGGAGATTTTCTACAGCTTCAAACCCTACTGGGGCGAAGATCCCTTCGGGACGACCTGGAACGACGCCATGAACATGGTCGCTTCCGGCAAAGCCGCCATGACCTTGAACGGCTCCTGGGCCATCGACGGCATCATGAGCATCAACCCCGAGATAAATCTGGGCTCATTCGCCTTCCCCACGTCAACCGAACCTTCCGGCGCGGTCATGGTGGTCAAGCCCGGCAGTTCTTACTGTGTCTACAACGACACGGAGAACCCTGAAATTCTCGCCGCAGCAAAGGATTTCTTCACTTACATGAGTTCCCAGGAGTCGGCTGAGTATTTTGCAGAATACGCCCACGGTCTTACCGGATGCGCCATTGAAAGTGAAGTGGATATTCAAGCTCTCAATGATATCAACTCATACAAAGGAGACAATCTTTACGTTCAGGCCAATCTTGTGGTTTTCTCACCGGAATACCAGAATACGCTGTTCGAGACCCTCACCCAGTATGGGATGAAAGACAGCTTTGACGTGGACAAACTCTGCGCCGAACTTGACGCCAAATACAAGGCCCTGCAGTAATATCCGCAAGGATGCTTTCAATACCGGATCTTAGGTTTTTCTGAACGGGGCTCCGGGATTCACATTTATCCCCTCCGGCAGCGGGGGCGGAACGTTTCATGACAGACTTCCGGCTTAAGGATGGCAATTGCCATCCTCCGGAAGTTTGTCTTATATTATCCAGTCAATGAGGTGATTTTATGACACAGATTATAGCCCACCGCGGAGCCTCCGGTTATGCTCCCGAGAATACAATGGCGGCCTTTGAGCTGGCCGCGGAGCAGGGAGCCTACGGGATTGAGACGGATGTACACTTGACGCGGGACGGACATCTCGTCATTGCCCATGATCCCGTAATCGGGCGTACCGTCATGGGAGAAGGAGCAATAAGGGATCTGACTCTGGAAGAACTGAGATCCTTTGATTGCGGGGCCTGGTTTTCAAAGGAATTCGCCGGCCAGAAAGTGCCTCTTCTGAAAGATCTCCTCGCCCTCGTGAAAAGAGAGGATATGTTCCTCAATATAGAGATAAAAATGGGCTTTCCCTATTATACCGGTCTGGAGGAGGCCCTGGCGGAGGAACTGGCCCTCTGGGATATGGACGAGAAGCTCATTCTCTCCTCCTTCAACCACTGTGCCGTGAAGAAGATGGAAAAATTGAGGCCCCGGGCCGCCAGAGGCTTTCTGACGGATAACCAGCTTGTCCAAAGCTGGGATTACACAGCGGGAAACGGCGCGCAGGCATTGCATCCCCATTTTTCCCTTGTAACGCCGGAGCTCATTGAATCATGCCACCAAGCGGGAATCAGGGTGAATACCTATACGGTGAATGATGAGAAGGAGGGAAAGCGTCTCATAGAAGCCGGAGTGGACGGCCTTATCTCCAATTATCCCGATGTGATGCTGGCGCTCCTGCCTGAAAGATAGGCAACAAGGAGATTTTCAAGCGGTTACCATTATCAACGGGAGATAGGGGGAGGAGGAAATCAATCGGCTTTCTTCCTCCCACGCATTTCTTCCAATTCCAGAGGCAGCTCAGAAACAAGCCAGGAATCGATTTTCGGGTCCTGGATCTGAGGTAATGATTTCAGGACAATCTCCGTCTCGGACGGGGTGAGAGTTCTCGACATATGATTTAGTAAATCATGGAGAATCAGGTGTTGGCTGTCTGACTTGCGAAAGATAATCATAGTGGGAGATGTCATATCATATCCTTCCCATCTATGCAACTCTGCAAAGAGATATTGCGACAATCGGTCATCGAAAACCGATCCCCGGTAATAATCATCATTAACTCTTTCTCACATATAAATATAAAAATATTATAATATACATGCTTATATTTATGTATTGTAATATTATAATATAAGAATTATCTACTTATTATATAAATATTTATTTTCACCTGATAAAAAAAGGATTGACATATCTACAACCTGTTTTATCATTAATTATGACTAATAGGGGAAAAAGAAAAGATATCATCAGAAGGAAAAGCTTTGGAGTCTTTCTTCTCATAATTTGTTTTTTACTGAATATTGTCATTTTCTCCGAGATCAATAACTACTCGAACATTCGAATGCTTTCCAACTATCGGACTTTCCTCTATAACATCATTGATAAGACAGCTGAAATACTTTATGAAAAGTACTTCATGAATGAATCCTTATATAGGCGATATCTGAATAATGAAGAATTGAATCTTGAAAAGATACTAAGTGAGATGCGACAGTTCTCGCCTCTTTTTCTCGATATTGCATTAATCGAAAAACCTATTGCCAATCCGAGGCTTGATTACTCCATACGCGTGGCAGGAACAGAGTTATTTTTCAATTTCAAGATTTCCAATCAAAATGGATCATTATATGTGGAGGACAGATATATCCAGGTGGGGTATGACCTGGAAGCGACATTAAGAAATCTTCAGATTCTGGAAGATTTTACTCTGACGACATCATCCAAATCCTACCTCCTTATTTATGGATTGCGCCTGAAGCCCAAAAAACTTCCCCTATCATTCAATCAGATTCTTCTGAGTTTATTCTTCGGGATCCTCATATTTGTCCTGCACAGGAAGATAAGTAATAAGTTTCATTCCTACCTCTATAACTCCGAAGGTCTGGAGACAATAATCTTTCTTTTCGAGAAGACCGAGGAGTTTTCGGCCAATCACTCGAGGAATGTGGCTGAAATATCCCATTTTCTGGGGAAAAAATACGGATTGAAGAGAAAGAAATTAAAGGACCTGAAAGTCGCGGCATTCCTTCACGATATTGGAAAAATCTCCGTACCTGTCAATATATTGAATAAGAGCGAAGCCCTGTCGAAAGACGAATTCGGTGAAATCAAAAAGCATGTTATATACTCGGCAGAGATAATTGAACATTTTGACAGTCTGAAACATCTGAGAGACATAATATTATACCATCATGAGAAGTTAGATGGTTCGGGGTACCCCGAAGGACTGCGAGAAAACCAGATTCCCCGGGAAAGCAAGATAATCGCTGTGGCTGATATATTTGAGGCGTTGGTGGGAGAACGTCCGTACAGGTCTCCCCTTGATAAACTGGACGCTCTGGACATCATGAAGAGGATGCCCCTGGATCATGAGATCCTTTCCATTCTGATATTCAATATAGAAGAGGTCTGCACACTGATCAAACATAAAAAAAAGAATCAGCAATATGAATACAAACATATTTTCCGGTATAAATGATTTTGATGTGTTTTCCCGTTATTGCAAGAGAGACAAACGGTTTCAGATCCCCGGAAAAGTAAAACACCCCGAAATAATGACAAGGGGAACCTTTGACATCAATTCGGGAGTACGCCTTTTCATGGCATAAACGTCGCTCCCGTGGACAGACATCGGGAATCAGCCATGTGAGCGAACGGTTCTATTTTACCGGTATCCAGACTTCGAAGGAGCTCTCTTCATCCATGGTATAATAGACTTCGATTTCCGGTCCCCCAGCATGTTCATAGTTCGTTGCCGGAAACCATTCATGGAATACCCTCTTCCAGACCTCCTGAATGGCATCGGGCATTCTGCCCTTTCCGGGAAATACCGCCCAGGTATAGGAGTCGATTCTGTTCAAGGTATCAAGTTTTCCCCGGGGGGTATCACCCTCGATGGCAATCATATACTTGAACTGTTCCGTATCCATATCGAAATCATAGCAGATTCCCATAAGTCCCATACTTGTGATTCCGGGTACGATTTCGGAGACGGTACCGTCTTCCTCCTTGTCTTTCCAGAACTGCGGAATGATTCTGAAGTTTGCATCATCCCTTTTTGAGACCTCCGTTGAGACGCCAATGACAGAGAAGGCATCCTTCTTTTCAATTCGGTAATCCATTTTCTCTTCTCCCTTGATAGTGATAATAAGTTTCAGGGGAGGCGCCGCCTTCAGGATTGATTCTGAGCTTTGAGCCTGCATCGGGGTAATCCCGTGGAATCGTTTAAAAGCCTTGGTAAATGATCCCGCATTTTCATACCGGTATTTCAATGCGATATCAATTATCTTCTGCTGTCCGGATAGTATTTCCTGGGCGGCAAGAGACAGCCTTCTCTCCCGTATGTACTCGCCGAGTGTCCTGTCCGTGAGGATGCTGAACACCCGTAAAAAGTGGAATTTCGAGGAGTTGGCCTCTTGGGCTATCCGATCATAACTGAGTTCTTCGGTTATATGATCTTCAACATATTCAAGGGCTCTGTTCAAATTCTTAATCCAGTCCAACCTGACCTCCTGATGAAACAATAGGGGAAAAGGATAATCATAGCTTGTCCTGAATTGCTCGGTTTTGTCTATATGGCTGGATTGCACTTCAAGTGAGAAAACAGACAAAGCCGGAAAATGTCGCCTACTCCCCCGATTTCACCTGGAGGGCGTCAAAACCGTGCTCTCCCGTACGGACGCGTATGACATCGTTGAGGGAATAGATGAAAATCTTACCGTCACCGATATAGCCGGTATAGAGAATCTTTCTTGCCGTATTCACAACTTCCTCCACGGGGACTTTGGCGATGACAATTTCAATGCGGATTTTGGCCCTCAGCTGCACATCCATGGGGACGCCCCGGTAGAATTCATTGTATCCCTTCTGGACGCCGTATCCCGATACGGGAGTGACGGTCATTCCGGTAATCCCGATATCGTTCAAGGCGATTTTGAGATTTTCGAATTTTTCCTTCCGGGTGATGATCTCTATCTTCGTCAGGACCCCTGAATCGGCCATATCCTGGGGATAGTGGTAGTCCTCTTTCCTGAGGAGGGTATCCTTTCTCCCGTCATTGGTTTTATCCTGAAAGTAGGCATCGCTGTAATCGGAAGTATGGATATTGTAGGTAAAATCATAATAGGAACTCACCAGACCGTGTTCGCTCAGGTCCAGTCCTTCCAGCTCGTCCTCGGCAGAGACCCTGATATTCATGATTTTTTTCAGGATTCCCATGAATACGATGATGGCCAGGGAAGACCAGAGCAGAAGCGCCATCGTGCAGATCAGCAATTTTCCAAAGGTCGCCAGGTCACCGCCGTAAAAAAGTCCGTCCCCGGTGGAAAAAAGTCCCTTCCCGACGATACCGAGCAGTCCCCCCATGCCGAAAACGGCGGAAGATCCGACGGGGTCATCAATTTTCAGAGATTTATCGGTGTACTCAATAAACAGGATAACGATGAATCCAACAAAGATTCCCAAAAGAACCGATCCGATGAGGGAAAGATCCCCGCCCCCGGCGGAACCGGCAACCATTCCGGCCAGGAAACCGTTGAGGACCAGAGTGATATCCGTCTTTTTGTAACGGATCCAGGTGAAGGCGAAGCTTATGATGCCGGAGATGCAGGTGGATATCAGAAGACTCTGGCCATGGGATTCCATGGGGATCCCCGGTTCACCCCGGTAAGCGGCGGGAATAAGAATAAGCAGAATCCAGCAGAAGAGAATCAACATGGTCCCCTGGGCGCCCAGAGGAATGTTATGCCCGGGAATAGCCTTGGAGATTCCCCCCTTGCTGTATTTCCCCAGACGCGGCCCGAGGATTTTCGCCCCGAAGAAGGCCGTGATTCCTCCCATGGTGCTGATCTGGACCAGCAGAAGGGAGTCGGAGAGGTGAAAGCTGTGAAGAATCTTCAGTCCTATGGGATAGATTACCACGGAGAGGAAAACACACGCTTCGAGATAGACGGAAAACTTCATCCTTCCCGCCAGGGCGCCGGAAAAGACGGAAACCACTATGGCGCTCATCAGAGCCTTCTCCATCAGCTCTCCCTCATCATAGGCACTCCCCGCGAGGAGAAACTTTCCGACGAAGAAAAAGGCGACAATGGATATCCCGAATCCCATGATGCACCGCATTATTACATCTCCGGAATTTTTAGCCCGGGTATAACCCGCTTCCATAACGGAGAATCCCGCCACCAGTAATACAATGACCGCCGATTCCAGCAGTAATAATACCGATTGTTCCATAGCTGTTCCTTCTTCCTTCTATTTCCTGGGCAGATTGCCCTCTGCCAGGGTTTTTCTGATAATTCTCATGACTTCTAGATTCTGTTCCATGGTGCCGATGGTGATTCGGCTGTACTGGAAATTTCCCCGGATAATCAGTCCCTTCTTCTCCAGTTCCGAAGCCAGGGCCGCGGTGTTATATCCCGAGTCGGCATAGAGAAAATTGGTATGGGAAGGATAGACCTTCCAGCCCAGCTCCGTGAGATTCTCCGTCAGGTAACGCCGGCCTCTGGCATTTTCCGCCCTGGTTTTCTCAAGGAAATCCTCATCATCGAGGGCGGCCATGGCCCCGGCGAGAGCCGGTCTTCCCACGACGAATACGGGGGTGGTCTTCTGCAGGACGGAATGGAGTTCCTTGTTCATCAGGGAGTACCCGAGGCGATGGCCCGCCATACCGTATATCTTGGAAAATGTCCTGATCACAATCAGGTTTCTGCCCTCGCCGATCTCGGAAACCATGCTCTCCACCGAAGGGTCGGTGGCATATTCGATATAGGCTTCGTCCACAACGGTGATGACATGGTCGGGCAGTCTTGAGAGAAATTGCCTCAGTTCGCCGCTGTCCACGGCGGTTCCCGTCGGATTATTGGGATTGCAGACAAACACCATTTTGGTCTTGTCGCTGACCGCGGCCTCCATGGCCGCCAGATCAAAGGTGAGATCGGAAGTCAGGGGAAGAACCCGGGGAACGCCGCCGTTCCTTCTGCAGGAAGCCTGGTAGGCCTGAAAGGTCGGTTCACAGAGAACCACCTCGTCGCCCGTATTGATAAAGACTTCCCCCAGAAGAGCCAGTATGCCGCTGGCCCCGGAAGAGATAATGACATTATCCCCGCTGTCGTCAAAACCAAATTTCCTTCCTATTTTCTTACGCAGCTCCAGGCAGAAAGGATCGGGATAGATATGGGACTGCTTCTGGGCCTGTATCATAGCCTCCTCCGCCATGGGAGAAACGCCGAACTGGTTCTCGTTGGAGGCCAGTTTTAAGACCCGGGTCAGATGATACTTCTCCTGCACACTCTCTGCGGTCCGTCCCGGAATATAGGGCGGTATGTTTCTTATGCTCTCTTTGGTTAATAGATCAACGTTCAATGGTTCTTCCCTCTTTTCTGATAATTAATTTACGTCGGCGAACCGGTAATAGGGTTCACCCTTGTCATTGTAGGTGATTCCCGTGATACGGGGATTGCGCAATCCGATGTATTTCATTGTGGTCATGGGGATGGTATAGAAGTTGTCCCCGATCAGTGTTCTGGATGCGTCGTGCAGATAGGCGTTGCGCTTAACCGGATCCATCTCGAAGTTGGAAAGTTCAATGGCCTTGTCGTAATCGGGATCATTGACATTTCCGAAGTTCAGGGACGATTCGGAAGTGTAGAGGGAGAGGTAGTTGATCGGATCGTTGAAATCCGCCGTCCAGCTGAAGCGGAGCAGTTCAAAACTGCCGTCCCTCTTTGTGGCGTTATACACCTGAGATTCCTGGGCCTGCAGTTCAATGCCGATTCCCAGAGACTCCTTCAGCTGTGCCTGAACAGCCTGAGCCATAAGGGCGTCCTTGTCGCTGCTGGGATAGATATAGGTCAGAACGGGAAATCCCTTCCCTTCGGGATAACCCGCTTCGGCCAGAAGGGAACGGGCTTTATCCCTGTTCTCCGTGAAAAGGGGATCCCCTTCCCGGGAGTAATATTCCGAACCCGCATTGGACATCATGTACTTGGGTACCCAGGAGTAGCTGGCCTCGTAGTTGCTCCCCAGGGCTTTGCAGATGGCATCACGGCTGAGACCGAGGGACAGGGCTGCCCGGACACGGGGGTCGTCCAGAGGCTTGACGTCGATATTGGGCAGAATGGCGGTGGTGGTAAGCATGTGCCAGATGGCCAGGTCCGGCTTACCGGCGTACTTTGTCTCGATATAGTCGGGAAGACCGGCCACATAATCGATCTCACCCGATTCGTAGGCGGCGATACGGGCCTGGGAATCGCTGATGAACTTGGTGGTGATTTTCTCGATTTTCACCTTGTCCGCATCGTAATAGTAGGGGTTTTTCTCCACCACATAGTACTGGTCCTGGACATATTCGGTCATTCTGTAAGCCCCGTTCCCCAGAGAGGTGGAGGGATCTTTCATCCAGTTGGGATTCTCCGCCGTGGCGACACCCTTTTTCGTGGGGTAGAAGACGGGCAGGGATATCATTTTGGTAAAGTAGGGGCAGGGCGTCAGAAAACGGAACTGCAGGGTGTAATCGTCAAGGGCGACGACTCCCAGGTCGGCAAGCGGTCCGGTCCCCTTGTGTACCCCCTGCGCCCCTTCGATATTATAAAGCATTTCCGCATAAATGGAGTAGCTGTTATCGGGATCAAGAGCCCTTTCTATCGTGTTGATGAAGTCCGCGGCGGTGACGGACGATCCGTCGCTCCATTTTCCCTCTTTCCTGAGGCTGAAGGTCCATGTCAGCTGATCGTCGCTGACGGTATAGGCCGTAGCCGCCTCCATGACTTCCTCTCCTTTGTCGTTATATGACAAGAGGGGTGCCGAGCAGAGCTTGGAATAGCTGACCCAGGTCTGAATGGCCAGACTGGCCGGATCCATGCTTCCGTCCTCCGACGTATCGGCTACGATAATTTCCTTAACTGCCGGCTCGGAAACGGCAGCCGCCTTCTCCCCGGCCTTTTCCTTGGTGCAGGCAGACAGCAGCAGCACCAGCGCCAGTCCCGTCAACAGGGAACCCTTGGTAATTTTTCTTCTCATTTTTCCTTTCCTCCTATAGCAAATAGAATCATATATATTCTAATTACATAGATTACAAATAGTTATAACACGAGACCCGTCTCGTTCCCTCAATGGCCACCGCGGGGGGCATCAGTTTACATTCGATCCGGCAGTCGGGACATCTGCTGGAAAAGGGACAGCCCCTGGGCACATTGATGGGGCTGGGGATCTCCCCTTCGAGCTTGATCCTCTTCTTGCTTCGGGCCTTGCGGGGATCGGCGATGGGGGCGGCCGACATCAGAGCCTTCGTATAGGGGTGAAGCGGGTTATTGTACACTTCGTCGGCATCGCCGAATTCGACAAGCCTCCCCAGATACATGACGCCGATCTTGTCGCTGATGTGCCTGACCATGGTCAGATCGTGGGCGATGAAAAGATAGGAGATCGCCCTCTCCTCCTGCACTTTCTTCAGCAGGTTGAGGATCTGAGCCTGGATGGATACGTCCAGGGCCGAGATCGGTTCGTCGCAGATAATAAAGTCCGGATCCAGGGCCAGGGTGCGGGCTATGCCGATTCTCTGCCGCTGTCCTCCGGAAAACTCGAAGGGGTAGCGGTTGATGTGGTCGGGCTTCAGGCCGACCTGATCGAGCAGTGTCTTCACCACTTCCCTTCTCTCCCGGGCCGTGTACATGGAGTGGATTTCCATGGGCTCGGAAATGATCTCCTCCACCGTATCCCGGGGATCGAGACTGGAGTAGGGATCCTGGAAGATCATCTGCATCTTTTTCCTGACCGGATACATTTTTCTGTTACTCAGGTGGGCGATGTCCTCGCCCTTATAGAGAATGGCCCCGTCGTCCGGTTCGTAGATTCTCATGAGAGTTCTGGCCAGGGTGCTCTTCCCGCATCCGCTCTCCCCCACTAGCCCCACGGTCTCACCGGGCATGACGTCCAGACTCAGATCGTCCACAGCCTTGACATAGGAATTCACCTGTAACAGATTCTTCTTCACCAGAAAGTACTTCTTCAGATGCCTGACGCTCAGAACCGGATCCGCCGTGCTGCTCATCGGGATACCTCCTCATTCTGCTTCGCCACAATCTCATCGGCCCTTTCCCGGCAGTACTCCCAGCATTTGGCCAGACGGGAATCGGGAAAAACGGTGCTCTCCGGGGCGTAATCCCGGCAGATATTCATGGCTTTCCCGCAGCGGGGCATAAAGGCGCATCCCCCTTTCAGCTTCAGAAGATCGGGGGGGGTACCGGGAATGGAAGCCAGATAGCGGCGTCCTTCGCTCTCCCGGGGGGCGATGCTTTCGAGTAGACCGGAGGTATAGGGATGGTGGGGATCGTAGAAAATCTCATCGGTCCGTCCGCTCTCGACGATTTCCCCGGCGTACATGATGTGAACCCGGTCGCAGATCTCCGCCACAACACCCATGTCGTGGGTGATCATGATGATCGATGTCCGGTTCTTTTCGGTTATCTCCCTGAGCAGGTCAAGGATCTGCGCCTGAACCGTCACGTCCAGGGCCGTGGTCGGCTCATCGGCTATGATGAGCTTGGGATCGCAGGAGAGGGCTATGGCGATGATAATGCGCTGTCTCATGCCTCCGGAGAACTCAAAGGGGTACTGGTGGTAGCGCTGTTCCGCATGGGGAATGCCCACCCGGTTCATCAGATCGACGGCCCTCTCCTTCGCCTCTTTTCGGGAGCATTTCTTATGCTTGATGATTCCTTCGGTGATCTGCCGCCCGATCCGCAGGAGGGGGTTGAGATAGCTCATGGGGTCCTGGAAAATCATGCTGACCTGATCTCCCCTGATCCGGGAAATCGCCCTGCCGTACTCCCTCTCGCTTCCCCGGAAACTTTCCGCCATGGGGGAGATATCCCGCCCGTCCAGAAGGATTTCTCCCTCCGTGATCCGGCCGTTCGATGCCAGGAGCCCCAGCATGGCCATCATGGAGACGCTTTTGCCCGAACCGGACTCGCCCACAATGCCGAGAATCTCCCCCGGCTCCAGGGCGTAGCTGAGATTTCTCACCGCCTTGACGATTCCGTTCTTTGTCTTGAATTCGACCGAAAGGTTCCTTACTTCCAACAATGCCATGGTTCTACCTCTTCCCCCGGGGATTGAGCGCCTCGTTTAGTCCCTCGCCGATAAAGTTCAATGAAAAGATGATCACCGACAGCATCACAATGGGAAATATCATCTGATAGGGATAGACTTCCAGATACATGCGGGACGACTGGGCGAGGGTTCCCAGGCTGGCGTCGGGAGCGGAAATCCCTATGCCGATGAAGCTGAGGAAGGCTTCCATGAAGATGGCCTGGGGAATCATCAGGGTCGCTTTGACGATAATCGGCCCCATGGCGTTTTTCATAAGGTGGCGGAAAAGGATTCTCGTGGATGAGGCCCCCTGGATATAGGCGGCCAGGGAGAAATCCTGCTCTTTCAGGGAAATGACCTGGGCCCTCATGATCCGGGCGATATCGATCCAGCCGGATATACAGATGCCGATCATGATGCTCTTCACGTTGGCCCCCAGAATCAGCATGAGCAGAATGATATACAAAAGGACGGGGATGGCGTAGATAATATCCACCACGCGCATCATCAGCATATCCAGCCTTCCGCCGGCGTAACCGGAAAACCCTCCGTAAACCACGCCCAGGATCACGTTGACCGCCGTGGTGACAAATCCGATGAGCAGGCTGATGCGGATGCCGTAGAAGACCCGGGTCAGAAGATCCCGCCCGAGCTGATCCGTTCCGAACCAGTGGTCCAGCCGGGGGGGCTGATTGCCGATATCGCTGTTCATCCCGTCATAGGAATAGGGGGAGACCAGCGGGCCCAGAACGGCGGCGAGGATTATCACGGTCAGGATGACGAAACCGGTCAGGGCCCTTTTATTCCCCTTGAACCGCTCCCATACGTCCCGTGCGAAGCGTTTGCTTTCGACGGCGGTCTCCCGGTTCTGCTGTTCCGAAGGATCAATCGGCTTAAAGTAATCTTCCCTGGCAAGCATCGCAAATCTCCTATTTATTGTCCAGTTTGATCCGGGGATCGACCAGCGCGCAGATGATATCGCTCAGCAGATTGAACAGGATGATGATCATTCCCACAAATACGGTGAGCCCCATGATGACGGTATAGTCCCTGTTGTTTATGCTGTTGATGAATTCTCTCCCGATTCCGGAGATGGTGAATATATTCTCCACCACGAAGCTGCCCGTTACCAGAAAGGCCATCATGGGGCCCGCGACGGTGATCACCGGGAGCATGGCGTTCTTGAGGACATGCCTGACAAGAACGGCGAGAGTGGAGATGCCCTTGGCCCGCGCCATGGTCACATAATCCTGGTTCATGGCTTCGGCAAAGCTGGAGTGGACGAGGCGGGATATTTCCGAGATGGGGTAAACCGCCAGGGATACCACGGGAAGGATATAGTGGAGCGGGGTGGAGAGTCCCAGCACGGGGAGCCATTTCAGAATAACCCCGAAGAGCATCATCAGGAGTATGGCGAATACGAAGTTGGGAATGCTGACACCCAGTGTGGAGAAGGTGAGAAGAAGCCCCCGGATTTTCTCGCTTTTGGTAACGGCCATCATGATTCCGATAACGATGCCCACCGCCATGGCCAGAGCGAAGGCGAGAAGTCCCAGTCGGAGGGTCACGGGAAAACTGGAGGCGATAATATCATTGACGCTCACTCCGGTTTTTTTAAAGGAAACGCCCATATCCCCCCTCAGAAGCTGCTTCATATAGAGGATATACTGTTCATCAAGAGGCTGATCCAATCCGTAATGGCTCTCCAGCGTCTTTAGCATGGAGGGCGTGATATTCGCCGTATCGAAGGGGCTTCCGGGAATCAGCCTTGTCAGGAAGAAAGTCAGCGTCACCAGACAGAAGAGGGTGAACGCCCCCAAAATCAGTCTCTTAAGGATATACTTCACCATACCCTTTCCCTCCTTTTCAATTCTTTCAGTCCGAAGACATATAATATTCCGACCAGGACCAGCGAACATCCGTCGGAGACACTCGAGCTGTACAGGACGCCGTCCAATCCGAAAAAGCGGGGAAGGATAAACAGGGCGGGAATGAGGAAGAGCCCGTTCCTGCTCAGGGAGATCATGGTGGCCTTTCCCGGTCTGCCGATGGCCGAATAGTACATGGAGGCCAGTGTCTGGAAACCGAGGCTGAAAAGGAAAACCTTCCCCTTTCTCACGGCCCGAATGCCGTATTCCGCCAGCGCCGGGTCATGGCTGTTGAATAGCAGGAAAATCTGCCGGGGGAAAAGCATCAAGACAATCCATAGGGCCAGGGTGATCACCGATGCGATGAGCTGGCCGATGAAGGATGCCGATCTGACCCGCCGGTAATCCTCTCCGCCGTAGTTGAATCCTATTATCACCGACAGGGCGTTGTTCATGCCCATGATGAACATAATAGCCAGATTTTCAAGGGACATGATGACCGAAACGGCCGCGATGGCCCGCTCCCCTCCCCCGGAACCGAGCTCCCCGTTGCCGTAGGACATCAGATTATGATTGATAAGGATATTATTGACAAAACTGAGCCCCTGAAAAACGGCCGGCGCTGTCCCCAGGAGGAGGACGGTCTTCATCCTGTCCGGATGAATATCCTTCAGGCCGGTCCATTTTATCGTGCTCCGCCCCTGAAGGAAGTAGAGAAATCCCAGGGCGCATCCCGTAATCTGGCTCGCCACGGTGGCAAGGGCCGCTCCTTCCAGTCCCCTCCCCAGCATGACGACCATCACATAATCGAGGAGTATATTCAGAAGGGCGCCCGTCACGGTGATAACCATGGCGTAATCCGTATTTCCCTCTGCCCGGACGGCGGCGGCCATGGAGAGGTTGATCACCATGAAGAACATGCCCACCGAGGTGATTTTCAGGTAGGAGAAGCCCATGGCGAAGAGCGGCGTATTCCGGATGCCCCCGCAGAGGGAAACGAAGAAGCCCGTAAAAGTTCTGAAGAGGAAAGCCAGCACAAAGGCCAGCACAAAGGCGAGAACCATCATATTGGTAAAGGAGGCGTCCGCGCTCTCCCCGTCCTCCTTTCCCAGGGCCCGGGACATAAGGGCGCTCCCTCCGATGACAAGCATGACGGTCAGGGCGGAAGTGATGTTGTTCAGAGGGAAAACCAGTCCGATCCCGCCGAGCGCATCGGTGCCGATATACTGGCCGACGAAGAAACGGTCGGCAAGGTTATAGAGGGCATTGACGATATTGGCGCAGACAGCGGGAACGGACATCCTGATGATCAGGGGAAACATATTCATATTCCTCATGCTGTCCAGGGGACTGATTTTCTTCATGTAGCTATAAGAGCATTAAACAAAATATTAGTCAAGTGTAATTTTCCAATTATTTATTCCTTCTTTTATTTATATTAGCGCTATATTTTATACTTATATGTCAATTTTTAATATTATTTTTCCCATTCCCGGTTGACTTATTATACATGTATAATTTATGGTTTGAAGGAAATACAGCTAAAACAGCCATGGAGGCCGTAATAAATGAAAGTCCTGGCCCTTTACGGGGATTCCACAAGCGAAGACCTCACCGTTGATGAAGTTCTGGAACAATGGAAGTGTCTGGAAGAGATTCCCGGTGTGGAACTGAAACTCCGGTATTACAGCAAGTTTCCCAGCCCCGAGGAGTTCAACTCTCTGGTGGATGAGGATACGGAAGCCCTCCTCGGCGTCTGGATTATGAAAGATTTCCTGAACAGGGATTTCTACGACCGCCATCCCCGGCTGAAGTATATCGCCGGTCTGGCCCACGGTTACCAGCAGCTAGACTGGGAACTCAGCCGGTCCCGGGGAATTGTGATTACCAATACGACCTACGGGGAACATACCATCGCGGAGTATACCATGGCCCTCCTCCTGGAAATCTGCAAAAGGACCGAGAAAAGCTGCCGCTACGTCCGAAACAGGGAGTGGGAAAAATGCGAAGGCAGATCCTACATGTACGCTCCGTCAAAGCAGATTGAGCTATACGGAAAAACCTTCGGGCTTATCGGCCTGGGAAAAATCGGCTACAACACGGCGCGGTTGGCCCATGCATTCGGAATGAAGGTTCTCGCCTATAACAGGACAGCAAAAACCGGGCCGGACTACGATTTTATCGAGCAGTGTCCCCTGGATAGGGTTCTTGAGCAATCTGACATTATTTCCCTCCATATTGCGCTGAACAGCGGCACTCACCATTTCATCAACGGGGACGCCGTCGCGCGGATGAAGGATGGGGTGATCATAATCAACACGGGCCGGGGGGCCCTTATTGATGAAGCGGCTCTGGTCGCCGGTCTGAAATCGGGGAAAATCTATGGAGCCGGTCTGGACGTGATGGAACAGGAACCCCCTGCCGAGGGGAACCCCCTCCTTAACTGCGAAAACGCGCTCATAACTCCCCATATAGCCTGGCTTCCCAAGACCTGCAGAATACGGCAGATTTCCATGGCCGTGGATAATTTCCTCGCCTACCTGGGCGGAAATCCGGAGAGCGTTATCAATGGGAAGTAAAAAAGCCATTCCGCTTTCTAGATTATTACCTATTAATTATATATCCTTAAGGAGTTGATCATGGCAAAATATCCTAAGGGCATTCAGACAAAGAACAGAATTATTTTAACCGCCAGGAGACTTTTTTTTGAAAAGGGCTTCCAGGAAGTGACAATCAGGGAGATTGCCTCCGAATCGGATGTCAACCTGGGTCTGATCAACTACTATTTCAAGGGAAAAGCCGAAATCGGCATGAACGTTTATAACGACATACGTAATGTTTTCAATGAAACAATCGCCCGGCTGGTTCCCGGAATGAGCGGAGTCGATTATTTCCTTATTAATAGCGCGGTGGAACTTCTCCTGAGCCTTAAAAATGAGAAATACGGAAAGTTCTACCTGCTCATGTCCGGCAATAAGTTTTTCAAGGAAGAGATCAATAGCATTATCGTCGACACCCTTCTGAAGTATTCCACCCAGGAGGACACGAAGAACTCCGCCATTCTCTCCAGTCTCAGCATCATGTCGACTAAACCGGCCATTGTCGAATACGCCCTGAGAAATCCGGGGATGATGGCCATCGATATCTATCTGAGGTATTACCTGGAAGCCCAGCTATATCAGTTCGGCATGGCTACGGCCAGAGCCCAGGAATACATAGGCATTCTGCACCAGTTCCATATCGACGTGGGGGACAGCTTCGTTCCCGTGATGGTTCCCATCCCCGGCGGAAAGCTCTGACATCCGGCGAAGATTATCTTCGGGGACCGGAGTCACAATTCTCTATTTCGTCATTCCGGTTCATGCTTATAGCTTACGGAATTGGCCGTGTCGTGTATCTTTTCCAGCTGCAGGGTCAGGTAAAGTCCCGCCATGACATAGGAGGAGGTGAAATTCCTCTTATGAACGGAAACGATATTGGCCCTTAGCGGCTCATAGGGTTCCAGAAGGCTCATATTCTTGCACCGGTTCCGGCACCAGCTCCAGAGGGCCGGATAATTTCGGCCGTTCATATCTTCCTGCAGCAGGTTAAACTCTTCTTCACTCATCTGAATATCGGCCAGCTCATCGAGCAGAGCATCGAATCCGCCTTGCTCGGAAAGGTTCAGCTCGTAGAAAAAGTCCTCGATGGGGGGCTGGAAAGACTGCCTCCTGCAACCGATAATCATCAGACTCTGAACGAATCGGTAGCTCTCCTGGGGAGAGGCCAGGCGGAATATGGCGTCCCAGTACCTGCCGTTTTTCTCTATCAGCGAAAGGGCAATGATAAAGTTGATTCGGGACCTTACGTCCAGGCTGTCCCTCAGGAGAAACTCCTCTATCTTGTCACGGATGGAGAAGTCTCCTATCCGGGCCAGGGATTTGGCGGCCACCGAACAGAGATAGGGATATTTCTCCCTCATGATTTTCCTCAGGGCGTTCTGGGATTTTTCCGTTTTATAGGCCCCCAGAGCAAAGATCGCCGACTGGCGCCACCAGGAATGGGCGTCCATGGCTTCCTCAATCAGATCATCTTCCAGCTCGGGGCGGGGGCAGGAGAAAAGGGAACGGAGGACCATCTCCTTATCCCTGAGCGTGGGCTTTCGCATCCGCCTTCGTATTTCCTGGGTAGCCAGATGGCTCTGATCGAATTCCAGCTCAATAAGAATGCTCTCCTTTTTCGCATCGTCACTGACCCTTTTGAGCATGTCGATATTGTGTATGGTGCGTAAATTCTTCGGGTTGGATATGACCGTCAGCAATTCATTGGCCGTAAGACTTCCCCCCTCCTTCAGATAAAGGGACAGACAGAAATTGACAAGGGCCAGTACGCCCATGAGCCCGAAGGAGAGGGAGTATTCATGGGGAACGGAGAAAGGAAGACGGGGAGTCAGGTCGGCCAGAGCCCCGCCGGCAAGCCCCACCCCCAGAGAGACGAAGGAGAAAACCACGGAAATGGCCGAGGAAAAGCCGACCCTGTCGTTCGCAGGGATGGTGTTTATGACCAGACGGTCGAGAAGCAGCCGTATCATCCCTATGAAAAACATGGAAATAAAACCCATGAGAAAATAGATCCACAGGGAGAGGAATGAATCTCCCAGAAACCAGAGGACCGATAAAACGATGATGACCAGATTGACGATGGTGATCATGGGCTTGCTGCCGAAGCGGTCAAGAAAAGGCCGGACGAGGCGGGACGATATGATAACACCCAGATAGTTCATTGTCATGAAAATGAAGATCAGGTTGGAAGGGACATTGAGTGTCTTCCTCAGAAAGGGGGTGGAAAAATTAAAGAGAACGATGAGGGACATTCCGCCGCAGTAAAGGAGGATAAAGAGAAGATGCTGGGGTGTTTTCATATAGTGGGCAAAAGTCCTCAGCGATTCGGCCAGGTTCTGCTTTTTGATCCGGTCTTCCACGGGGACTCTTTTGATGGCGAAGGATGATGCCGTATTGAGCAGGATTCCCGCACCCAGCAGTATCAGTATTCCCGTCAGTTCATCCAGGCCCGGCAGGCTGAGGACACCGAAACTTATGAAGCGGGAAAGCATCATGGATGTATAGAGAAATATGATGACCCGGGAGGAGTATTCCCCCCTTTCCGATGTCTTTGTTATGATTCCCTGGATCACCGGATTCAGAGGATAGGCGATATTCCGCAAAAGGCAGTACACCGTATAGATCAGAACGATAAGGATGACGGCTTTGTCCGCCGACATGTAGGGGGTGAATCCGTAGAATCCGCAGATGAGCCCCCGGATCATCCAGGCGAAGAAGAAAAGGGTTATGATTTTCACATTGGGAAACAAACGGGGCACAAAGAAAATAACAACCCCCGTAAGGTAGACAGCCGATGAGATATATCCCAGAGTCAGGTTTCCGGCGCCGAAGTGAATCGCCAGAAGGTAGATAATGGTTTCCGCCAGAAAGCTGTAGCCCAGCCCATTAATAAAGACATAGGTGATATAATTTCTCTGACCTTCCAGCTTTTTCGTTCTCGAGATATACATAATCAATGGTCCCCGCGGCAGGACACGCTCTCCTTTAAAATCTCATCAAACCCCGTACCCGGTCATTTCTCCGGTCCGGGAATTCTCCCAGTTCCCTGCACTTGTCTAACCTACCTTAATTGACGGCTCAGAATCAACCGGAAAGGTTGATTAAAATGCCCATGTCCGCGTTTTCTCTCTCGAAGGGCCCTACGATTTTCCCCGGGCCATACATCTGCCCCTTCCTTTTCGTATACTCCGGGGAGACCGCACACCGGATTTTCCCCGGTGAGAGAAGCGGGAATGGAGGCCAAATGATTGACACAGCTCAAATAAAGTTATATGAAATGCATATCATTCCCATCGTTAAAAGAGGTGATTCTTCAAGATGGATTCGAAGAAACTGGATAATAAAACCCCTGTCGGGTGGAGAGAATGGATTTCCCTTCCTGAATGGAACATCAAATACATCAAGGTAAAAGTGGATACCGGGGCAAGGACCTCTTCTCTTCATGTTACAGACGTTGAATATTTTGAGAGAGAGGGGGAGAGCTGGGTGCGTTTCACCCTGTATCCCTGGCAGAAATCCATTAACGACCGGGAAAGTGTCGAAGCAAAAATCATCACCCATAAGGATGTGAGGAGTTCATCGGGATATCTGGAGAAAAGGCCTGTCGTAAGGACGACCCTTGTCGTCGCGGGGAGAACCATTCAGGCCGAGATAACCCTCACGAACAGGGATAAGATGGGGTTCCGCATGCTCCTGGGCAGGGAAGCGATAAGAAGCAGTTTCTCGGTGATACCGGGATTATCCTATTTAGGGGGGAAACCACCCCTTGAGATTAGAAAATTGAACAATAAGAGGATTAAGAATTGATTATAGATATTGTCGGAAATGATGATCATTCCACCTTACGGGAGCAGAAATGAAATTAGCGATTCTATCAAGATCCCCCCATTCTTACAGTACATCAAGATTAAAAGAAGCGGCTCTGGAGAGAGGGCATAACTGCAAGGTTCTCAACACCCTGCGCTTTGCCATCGACCTGTCGGGAGATTCGCCGGACCTGCAGTTCCGGGGGAGGAAACTCTCCTTCTATGATGCCATACTGCCCAGAATAGGGACATCCATCGGGTATTTCGGAACGGCCGTGGTAAGGCAGTTCGAACAGATGGATGTTTATACGCCCAATACGGCAACGGGTATTTCAAACTCCCGGGACAAACTGCGTTCCACCCAGATTCTCTCGCGCCATGATATCGGAATTCCGGCGACCACCTTTGTCCGGGATCTCAAGGACATCAAGCCGGCCATAGCCAGAGTGGGAGGAGTTCCGGTCGTTATCAAGCTTCTGGAAGGCACCCAGGGAATAGGCGTTATCCTTGCGCCGGAGCTGAAGATTGCCGAAGCGATTGTAGAAACCCTTCAGAGTACGAAGCAGAATGTGCTCATACAGAAATTCATTTCAGAAAGCAAAGGCAGGGACATACGCGCTCTGGTTGTGGGAGACCGAGTGGTCGGCGCCATCAGGCGAAAGGCGAAGGGGGACGAATTCCGTTCCAACGTCCACAGGGGCGGATCGACGGAGGCCATCAAGCTCGATCCTGTCTATGAGAGAACGGCAATCAGAGCCGCCCAGATCATGGGGCTGAAAGTGGCGGGAGTCGACCTTCTCGAGGGAAACGACGGCCCCCTGGTCATGGAGGTGAATTCATCTCCCGGCCTGGAAGGGATAGAAAAGGCAACGGGTCTCGATATCGCCGGTTCCATCATCGATTATATCGCCAACCAGGTGGATTTTCCCGAGCTGGATGTCAGGCAGAGGCTGACGATCAGTACGGGATACGGCGTGGCCGAACTGCTGGTGAAAGAGGACAGTCACCTGGTGGGCAAAAAAATCAGCGAATCCGATCTCAAAGAGAACGACATCACCATCCTGACGCTTCATCGGGATACGGAGGTTTATCCCAATCCGAAGGATGATAAGATTCTGGAGCCCCATGACCGGCTGCTCTGTTTCGGCCGTCTGGAATCCATGCGGTCCATGATACCGAAGAGAAGCAAACAGGGTCAGAAAATCAAAAAGCTGCACCCATGACTTCAGCGGATCAAAGAGGAAGCCGGGAACTATGACCAGCGATGAAATTGCCGCCTGTCTGATAAATCTGGGAGATAAGGAACGGGCGGACCATTCCCTGAGATTCTTCAAAACCGCCGAAGGGGAGTACGGGGAAGGCGATCGATTCCTGGGGATTAGAGTCCCCGTCCTACGGGAAAAGGTAAGGCAGTTCAGAGAGGCCGATCTCTCCGCAGCGGAAGAGCTGCTCCGTTCTCCCTGGCATGAAGTCAGGCTCTTTGCCGTGTTTCTGCTGGTGGATAAATTCCGGAGAAAAAAGCCGGACCTGAAAGCCGAGATCATGAAAGTCTTTACCGCGAATCTGGATAGAATAAATAACTGGGATCTGGTGGACAGCTCGGCCCCCTGCCTGACCGGACCCTGGTTCTGGGAGAATGACCGCTCCCTTCTGGGAACCTGGGTGAAGAGCGATTCCCTCTGGCTCAGAAGAATCGCGGTCATGTCTACTTTCTACTTTATCAAGCAGAATCACTACGAAGAGACCCTGGCCTTCTGCGAAGAACTTCTCGATGACCGGGAAGATCTTATTCACAAGGCAACGGGCTGGATGCTCAGGGAGATAGGGAATCGGGACAAAAAAACCGAAACCGATTTTCTGGAAAAGTTCCATACCCGAATGCCCCGGACCATGCTCCGCTATGGCATAGAGAAGTTTCCTGCGGAGGAACGGAAATCCTGGCTGGCCGGAGAAATTCCCCCGTCAGCCGGAACATCCGCTTAGCCTTAAAGGCACATCCTGTAGATTTTTTCCACGTCATCGGGTGTCAGTTCCCTGAACCCTTTTATGACGCTTCCCCGGCAGGCTTTCCCGGCCATTACCTTGAAATTCTTTTCGTCGATTCCTATTTCGGAAAGGGTGCTCTTGAGGCCGAGATCCTTAAAGAAGAAATCGTATAGCCTCTTGATAGCCTTTCTCGCTCCCTCCCTTTCGGGAAGGGACGCATCCAGCCCGAGCACATTAACGCCGAAGGCCTTGAACTGCGCCGCATTCGTTTCGTCCAGGATATACTCCATCCAGCGGGGGATGAGAATCGCCAGGCCCAGACCGTGGGTGATATCGTAGAAAGCGGAAAGCTCGTGTTCCATGGCGTGGTTGCTGGCCCCTTCGAAACCTCCGCATTGCAGAAAATCGTTGAGGGCCCAGGAGGACGCCCACATAAGGTTGGCCCTCGCCTCATAGTTATCCGGTTCCTTCAGGGCGACGGGAGCAAATTTCACTACGGTTTTCAGTACATCCTCCTGGATACGGCTCAGCATGTCCATTACGGGCCGCTTGGAAAAATAGGCCACATCGATGATATGGGCCATGATATCCACCGAACCGCAGGCCGTCTGGAAGGGACTGACGGTGAAGGTCACCCGGGGGTCGAGGAACGAGACTTTCGGACGCAGTAGGGGGTGCTGCAATCCGTACTTCTCATGGGTTTCGATATTGCTGATGACACCGCCCATATCCATTTCGGAACCGGTGGCGGAAAGGGTCAGAACCGTAACAAGGGGCAGAGCATTGGTGACGGGAGCTTTTTTAACAACAAGGTCCCAGCTGTCTCCTTCGTAGAAAGCCGCGGCGGCTATCGCCTTGGAGCAGTCTATGGTGGAGCCGCCCCCCACGGCGAGGATGACGTCGATCTTCTCTTTTTTACAGAGATCGGCGCCCCTGTTTACGGTGGTGTGCCGGGGATTCGGCTCGATCCCCGCTAGTTCAAAGACGGTCAGCCCAGCCTTTTCCATCTCCGTTGAGACCCTGCCGTAAAGGCCGTTTTTCTTAATGGATCCGCCCCCATAGGTCAGCAGGACCTTTTTCCCGAAATTTTTCAGCGTCTCCCCCAGATGATCCAGCTGATCGCCGAAGTAAACCCGTGTGGTGTTCTCAAACATAAAGTTATACATGATTATTTCTCCTTTCCATAAACTTTCCCTGTCTGCTGACTTTAACTATAAGCTCATGGTGCGGAAATATCAGCCTTAAGGTGAGTATTTTAATCCGATCGTCCCTATATGATTGATTAATTCATCGCTCAGTTCTACTTTATACCGGGAGTGCTTAATGTTCAGCATCAACAGACAAACCAAAATAATTATTGACGGCAGCTTACGCGCCCGTCCGGCCGTTCAGAGAGGGGAAATACGCTTTCAGAGGGATTTACGGAATACCCTGCTTGAATCGTCAGAGGAGGGAACCTTCATCTATATGAAAGAAGATTCCTCCCTGTCCGAAGAAGAGTGGAGAATAGAAGTTTCCCCGGAGGCCATGCATGTAGCGGCGGGGGGGGAACTGGGAGCGGTATACGCCCTTCTCCACATTTCCGAAAAGGCTCTGGGCGTCCTGCCCCTCTGGTACTGGCTGGATCAGGACTTCATCAGAACCGGGGCAAAATCCTATCCCCTGGAGCGTGAAGCCGGCCGGCCCGCCGCCTATCGTTTCCGGGGCTGGTTTATTAACGACGAGGTGCTCATCGACTCCTGGCGCCCTTCCGGGAATCCCGATGAAGCCTGGGAAATGGCCTTTGAAGCCCTTTTGCGGCTGGGCGGGAATATCGTTATCGCCGGAACCGATAAGAACAGCGGAAAGTACACCGCCCTGGCCTCTTCCATGGGGCTGTGGATAACCCAGCACCATTCCGAACCGCTGGGCGCGGAGATGTTCGCCCGGAAGTACCCCGGACTTTCCCCCTCCTTCGTCGATCATCCCGATCTGTTCATCGGTCTCTGGCGGGAAGGGGTCAGAAGCCTGGCGGGAAAGAAAGTCCTGTGGACCCTGGGTTTCCGGGGACAGGGAGACACCCCTTTCTGGGGAAAAGACCCCGCCTTTGATACGGATGAGAAAAGAGGGGCCCTGCTGACATCCATTGTGGAGAAGCAGATCGACCTCATCAAAGAAGAAACGGCCGATCCTATCCTCAGCTACAATATCTACGGCGAATCGGTCGATCTCTACACCAAGGGGTTTCTTAAACTTCCGGAGGATGTCATACGGGTCTGGGGCGATAACGGCTACGGTAAAATGGTATGCCGCCGTCGGGAACTGGAGAATCCGCGGTACTCGTCCCTCCCTCCGGAAAAGGAGAAGGACCTGCCCCACGGCACCTACTACCATGTGTCCTTCTACGATCTTCAGGCGGCCAATCACATCACCATGATACCCGTTCCCCTTGGGCTGATTAAGGAGGAGCTGGAGGAGGCCTACGAAAGAGCCATAGACGACCTCATCATTGTGAATACCTCAAACATACGGCCCCATGCCCTGTCCGCTTCCCTGCTGGCATCTTTCTGGAGGCGGGGCAGTCTGGACCTGGATGGGTCCCTCTCCTCTCTGGCCCGAGCCTATTTCAAAGCCCCGCCGGAACATATTGTCTCGGCGGTCCGCCGCTACGGAGATAACTCCCTGAGCTATGGAGACGAGATGGACGAGAGAGCGGGTGATCAGTTTTACACCTACACCCTCAGGGCGGTTCTCTGCCAATGGCTGAAACAGGAGATATCCCGCCCCGTACCGAGTATGGCCTGGCTCTCGGAAGAAGCCTTTCCCGCTCTTGTCGGGCTGCTGCGTGAGAAGGCGGAAGAGGGAGAGACGCGCTACAGCGGCCTTCTCTCGGAATACGGGGAGACGATCCCGGAAGGAGAAGATCCCCTCTTCGACAGCACCCTGCGCATGTACGCCCGGTTATATCGGCATCTTGCCCGGACCCTGAAGCTCTTTCTGGAATCGGCCCGGCTCTTCCTGGAAAAGAAATATCCCCAGGCCTTCATGCGTTGCGGCAGCGCCGTGGAGGAAAACGATAAGGCGGAACAGGTTCTAAGAGAATGGGAAAAGGGGAAATGGACCGGATTCTATGCCAATGACTGCCTGACCGACGTCAGCCAGAACAGCTACCTCCTGAAGGTTCTCATGGAACATATCCGGGCCTTCGGGGACGGTCCGGAATACTGGGCATGGCAGAGAAGGTACTCCTACAAGGCAGAAGACCGAAATATCGTTCTCATAACGAACTGGGAAAAGCATAAGGATGCCTGGAGCCTTTACGAGGCCATAAAAGATCAGGCGGAGAGCGGGACACCGCCGAAGTTCTGACTTATGTATCCGATCCGGTATCACAGGTCGGATACGGCTGTCACCCTGTTCCGCCCCGTCTGTTTGGATCTGTACATGGCTTTGTCTGTTCTGGCGATAAGCGATTCAAGGCTGTCCTCCTCGGCAGCCTCGCCTACTCCGATGCTCAATGTCAGCCGTCCGGCGCTGTCTTTTCCCGTACCGTAGCGTATGCTTTCTGCGGCCCTGCGGATTTGCTCCGCCTTTCCCCGGGCATCCTGCTCGCTTGCCTCCATCAGGATTACGAATTCGTCACCGCCCCAGCGTACGATCAGATCGGAAGGCCGGATAAGATGGCTGAATAGATCGGCCGCCTCCTTCAGAATGCGGTCTCCTTCGAGATGCCCCGAACTGTCATTGATCGCTTTGAAGTTATCCAGATCAATCAGAACGATAGACAGCCTGGTGGAATACCGGAGGTTCCTGTAATGGTAAATCTCGAACTGTCTGAACAGTTCCCGCCTGTTGGACGTCCCTGTCAGTGTATCCGTACCGGCCAGATCTTCCATCTGCGCCTCGAAACTTTTCAGGAAATGGTTGCTGAAAAGAAAGATCCCCCCCGCTATCACGAAGGTGATGATAAAACTGATGATGAGGCTTTTGCGCGCTTCGGTCAGACTGCTTTTCTCATCCTGCTCCACGAAAACATGCCAGTCCAGTTCGGGAATATACCGGGAACTGATAAAGACCTTTCCCGAGGACGATGTATAGGTCATCTCCTTGAGATGGGAACCTTCCTTCATTAACTCCGGGGCGATAGGGGCCATTCCCTCGTCCTGGAAAATATTCACCTGTTCCACAAGGCTGATATCAGGGTGGACCTGGATGATGCCGTTTTCATCGACCAGATAGATGTTTCTCCTGTACTGATCCCTTTTGTCCTGGAGAAGCCGGGCCACCGATCCCAGCCTGATGCCGACTCCGACGACTCCCAGAAAATGGCCCTGCAGATCTTCAAGCCGGTTGTTAATGAAAATTGACAAAACGCCGTTGCTCGCTTCATCGGTATCCACATCGAGATCCACGGCTTTTCCGCCGTTCACAAAGGAGTAGTACCACACATCATGCTCGTCATCGGGGGAGATTTCCTTCAGGATCCCGTCGGAATAGTAGTAGCGGTTCGTCCTGCTGGAAACGAAGAAGGTCGTGAAGAAACCGTATTTCTCCTTCAGATTATTCAGATAAAGGATAATCTCATCGGCATCCTTTTCTCCGTCCAGTACCCAGTTTGTCAAAAAAGTATCCCGGGACATGGAAGAGGAGACGTTAAGCGGCAGAGACAGGCGATGCTGGATATCGGAGTAAATATTCTCGCTCAGGAGGGGAAGGGACGAACTGAGAATCTCCTTCTTAAGGCTTTTCTTGGTTCCGTAATAGAAGAAAAGGGCGGAAAGCAGAAAAACCAGGGTAATGGAGACGGTGATGAGTCCTACGGACAGATTTTTTCTTTTAAAGGCCATTCTGCCATCAATATACCACTAAGAATATTCCATTGTACATATGGATGGCCGATTTTATCTACGGCTTTTAATATATACATATTCACTTATAGAAATCCGATATTGAAAGAGTCCCCCAATAGTAGTATTCTCTTTTATATAAGGAACTTTACATCGACAGCCGGGAGAGTGCAAATGAATCAATCACTGGACAGAAAAATCGTGGAATATCTCAAGAGAAACAGGGACCAGTTCATCGGGGACCTACAGACCCTTGTGTCCTATAATTCGGTCAAGGCCGAAGCCGCGGAGGATAAACCCTTCGGGGAAATTACGGCCGCTCTGCTGGACAGGATGATGTCTCTCTGCCGTGATGAGGGATTGAAGACGACCAACTATGACTATTACTGCATGGATGCGGAATACGGGCAGGGCGATGTGGTGGTAGCCTCGCTGAACCACCTGGATATCGTCCCCGCCGGTGACGGGTGGACCTGCGATCCCTTCAAGGGAACCATGGTGGGAAATCTCATGTACGGCAGAGGGGTAAACGATAACAAGGGGCCCGCCCTGGCTTCTTTGTACGCCCTCAAATCCCTGATTGATGCGGACGTCACATTCAAAAGAAAGATCAAGCTGATTTACGGCTGTGACGAAGAGACGGGCATGACCGATATGAAATACTATCTCTCAAAGGTCAAAGCCCCGGATTTCGCCTTTTCTCCCGACGCCAGCTTCCCCCTGATCTACGCCGAGAAGCACGGAATAAACGGAACCTATACGGCAGGGATTCCTGAGGGCTCCTCCCTCCTATCCATGAAGGCCGGTATCGCCGTCAACTCCGTCCCAGCCGTCGCGACAGCCGTGATCAGGTCGTCGGAGTGCCCGGAATCCACGGAAAAAGTGAAATACGAACTGTCCGGGGAGACCCTGACCGTCACGGCCTACGGTGCGGCCGCCCATGCCTCCCTTCCCCAGGAAGGGGAAAACGCCGTCATTATCCTGATTAATGCCCTGTTGCCTCTCCTGGGAAAGGAGGACGGAGCGGGAGCTCTGCTGGAAAGTATGGCGGAACATCTGACCGACTATGAAGGCGCGGGGCTGGGAATAGCCTGCAGCGATGAACCCTCGGGGTCACTCACAATGAATCTGGGTATTGTCTCCTGCACCGACAGCATTCTGGCACTGCAAATTGATATCAGGCATCCCGTTACCCTTGACTGCCAGGAGACCATGGATAAACTGGTCCATGCCCTCCCCCTCTTCACCCTCTCGGAAATCGATATGCACAAGGGAGTCTACCGGCCCAAGGACAGTGTTCTGGTTAAAACGCTTCTCAAGGTTTACAGGGACATAACAAAGGACAACAGAGAACCCCTGGCCATAGGCGGGGGAACATACGCCCGGACCCTTCCCAATGCGGTAGCCTTCGGAGCCACATTCTCCGGCAGCAAATCGGGAGGCGCCCATGACTGCGACGAGCATTGCGACATCGATGAACTTCTGGATGCGGCCAGGGTCTACGCCCACAGCTTCTTTACATTGGGAGAAGGACAGTACGGGGAGTAATCCCGGGAATGATCCCGCGGCCGTGGGGGATGTTCAGTCTTCCTCCGGTACGGCCAGCACGGCGAGCCCCCCCAGGGATGTTTCCCGGTAGATGCTCATAAGATCCTTGCCCGTACGGGTCATGGTCTCCACGGCCTCATCGAACTGAATCTTATGGGAGCCGTCGCTCAAAAGAGCGAATTCGGCATTGGCAATCGCCCTGCTGGCTCCCATGACATTCCTTTCGATACAGGGGATCTGAACCAGCCCGAAAATGGGATCGCAGGTGAGCCCCAGGTGATGCTCCAGAGCCATTTCGGCGGCGTATTCCACCTGCCGGGGAGTTCCTCCCATCATCTGGGCCGCCGCACCGGCGGCCATGGCACTGGCCACTCCCACTTCGCCCTGGCATCCCACTTCTGCGCCTGAGATGGAGCCGTTCGTCCTGACGACGTTACCGAGAAGACCGGCCGTGGCCAGAGCCTTGATCTGATCCGACTCGGAAAGATCAAAAACCTCGCGCATGGAGCGGAGTACGGAGGGAAGGACTCCGGCCGCCCCGCAGGTGGGAGCGGTCACCACGATGCCCCCGGAAGCATTCGTCTCCGCCACCGCCAGGGCATAGGAGAACAGCCTGGCCGAAGTGGCCAGAGGTTTCTTCAGCATTCCCGCCCTCTTGGAGTACATACTGGCTTTGCGGCTCAGTCCCAACCGGCCGGGGAGGACTCCTTCGTTGGCCAGTCCCTCATCCATCGTCCGCATCATCCGCCTCAGTATCTCCCTCAGAAAGTCCTGAATATCCGGCCCCTCCTGCTCATAAACATATTCCCAGAGAGTAATCCCCTTCTTCCCCGTGTATTTCAGAATATCCCGCATATTCCCGTGGGGATAGACGTGGGCCGTCCCGTCCGCTTCCGAATCGCCGGAGGTACGAATGGAGCCGCCCCCTATGCTGTATCCGTCCCAGGCTCCCAAGAGGGCCCCCTCCTTCCAGGCCTCCAGGTGGAGGCCGTTGGGATGTTCGGGCATTTCATCCTTGGGAAACCACTGAAACTCCACGTTTTTTTCCCAGAAGGTCTCCTTGATAACCTGATCCGTCAGATGCCCCTTCCCCGTGGCGGCGAGGCTGCCGTAAAGGCCGACCTTGTACAGGTCCGCATCGGGGTAACTGATAAGAAAGGCGGCCGCCGCCTTCTGGGGCCCCATGGTATGGCTGCTGGAAGGCCCGTGGCCTACTTTATAGAAACTTCTCAATGAATCCATTTCGAATGAATCCTCCCCTGGAGATTATCCGTTCACAGTATGCCATAACTGGACTCGCAATAACCACATGCGACTCCTCCCTCTTCCCGTATTTTTTAAAAAAAACATTGACAACTTAATAATACTAAGGCCATAATACCGGTACTATTATAGAACCAGTTATTGTATTCTTCTATGTTTTTCTCCGATTATCTGAAATAACTGGTTCTAATTTAAGATTGGAATTCACTTAATTCTAAGCCTATCCCAATTTTGAAAAATAAGGAGAAAGAAAATGAAAAAGCAATTTTACGCCATTTGGGCCGCGATTCTCGGCTTGACTCTCAGTCTTTCCGCCGCCGGGCAGACCGACGCCGCCCCATCCAATGAACTCCGGTTCATAGATGTATCCCCCAGTCCCACGAGGCAAGTGTATTTCACGGACACCTTTGCCAAATTCACCGGGGAAACCGGTATCAACGTGGTCTATGAGAGCGTTCCCTGGGACGACGCGGCGAATAAACTGACCGTTCTCGGTGCCTCAGGCCAGCTTCCCGACGTTATGACCACCTGGGCCGGCTGGCTGGGTCAGTTTACCGAAGCGAACTGGATTGAACCGCTGGCGCCCTATATCGGCGACACAAGCGATGAATATGCCGCCACCGTAACGAATCTCGTCTGGAAATCGGAAAAACAGCTCTATGGCAATATTTATACGGTAACGGACGGAATGATGGTAAAGGGAGTCTTTGTACGGAAAGACTGGGCCGAGGAAGAAGGACTCGCCCTTGATCCTGCGAAGGGATGGACTTACAGCGAATATTTCGATACGGTTTACGCCCTCACCGACCCCGATAAAAACAGATACGGAACCTCCTTCCGCGGCTCCCGCGGTGCCTTCGATCCCCTTTTTGTTTATCTCGAAAGCCTCAATGGCGGTTCAGCCTATGCAGCTGACGGCTCCACACTCCTGGCCGATGACAAAGCGGTGGAGGCTTACCAGACCTGGGGCGACCTATATCTGAAGGGCGCGGCTCCTAAGGATGCCATAAACTGGGGCTTTGTCGAGATGGTTGATAATTTCGTAGGCGGTCTCACCGGAACCCTTATCAACGATTCCGAAGTGGCGGCCACCTGTATAGACAGGATGGAAAGTGCTCAGTGGATGGTCATGCCCATGCCCAAAAGCGACAAGGACGGTAAAATCTACAATACGGTTAACTCCCCCTACGCCTACAGCATCTCTTCCACCTCGCAGAGTAAGGACAAGGCATGGCAGCTGATCCAGTTTCTCACCAAACCGGAAAACAATATCGAATATTGTAAGCTTACCGGTCTGATTCCCATTAAAAAAGCCGTGGGAGACGACCCCTTCTACGGCCCCAACGGCCCCTATGCGGCCTTCGTGCAGCAGCTGAACGATCCCGATATGGTTGTTCCCGTAGCATACGGCCCCTTCAACTATACCGATATGCACCAGGGCATGATGCATGAGGAGCTCCAGAAATTCCTCCTGGGAAAGCAGAGCGCCAAGGAATCCCTCCTGAACGTCATGGCCGAACTGGAAAAGAGAATGAAGACATACCTGCAGGAAAATCCCGGCTCCACCGTAGAACAGCCTAAGGGACTCCTATAAAATAACAACATCTCTCAGGCCGGAGAGCACTCCGCCCTGAGAGAAGATTCGAACAGGAAGGAAATACGATGGCACTGCTCCTACTCTACTTATTCGGCCTGGTGATACTCTTCGCCGCGGCCCTGATGTTGCTCAATAAGATCATGCGGAAAAAGGGTGGAAAAGCCCCGTCCCAAAAGAAGAAGTATGAACCCTATCTTTTTCTCTTCCCCACGTTACTGCTTCTGATTCTTATGTTCGGCTACCCGCTGATAAACAGCTTCTCGATGGCATTTCAGAGTTATAAACTGACTAATCCGGGAAATATCAGCTTCAACGGCTGGGATAATTTCCGGAATCTCTTCAGCGACGGCGATATCTGGCTCATTATCAGAAATTCCTTTGTTTATGTTGTCATATCAGTCTCATGTCAGCTGATTCTGGGTATGATCCTGGCCCTGGCTCTGAACAGAAAATTCAAGCTGCGGGGCGTGTATCAGGCCATAGTCTTTCTTCCCTGGTCCCTCTCGGCATTCGTCATCGGCCTGATGCACCGCTGGTCATTCAACGGTGAGTACGGCGTGGTGAACGATCTTCTTATGAAGCTGGGAATCATCGGAGAGAAGATAGCCTGGCTCGGTACCCCCGGCTTCTCTCTGTCGGTGGTCATAATGGCCATGGTCTGGATGGGTTTCCCCTTCTTCGCCATTATGATACTGGCGTCTCTCCAGTCCATTCCCGCCGCCGTATATGAAGCGTCCCATATCGACGGCTGCGGGGCCCTGAGAAGGTTCTGGAAGATTACCATGCCCTACATCAAGCCGACGGTCATCGTAACCGTTCTGCTCAGGACGATATGGATCTTCAACTCCTTTGATCTGATCGTCGTCATTACCAACGGCGGTCCGGCGAACTACTCCCAGACACTTCCCTCGTACATGTATACCAAGGCTTTTTCCAGTTATGACTTCGGCCTTGCCTCCGCGCTGGGGGTTATGCTCATCGCGGTATTGATACTCTACGTATTCTTTTTTCTAAAAGCAACAAAATATAATAAATCGGGAGAATTTTAATGGATTTCCGAATTAAACGGCTACTCGGCAGCACAGGTCGATTCCTGATCCTTCTCTTTTTCCTCCTTCTGGTAGTCCTGCCGATTTACTGGATGCTCTCCAGCTCGCTCAAACCGGCTAATGAGATCATCAACGCGCAGAAAATCACCTACTATCCCCACAGCATGACCGGCGAAAATTACAGTCAGCTCTTCAGCCTTTACAACTACCGCCGGATGCTGACCAACAGCCTGACCGTATCGATAGCCACCGGTTTCTGTATTACCCTGCTGGCCATCTTCGGGGGATACGGACTGGCCCGCTACCATTTCAGGGGAAAGGACACCATGCTGCTCTTCTTTCTGGCGACCCAGATGATACCGGGCATTCTGGTCATAATACCCCTGTATATCATCTTCTCGAAGATGGGAATCATCAATACCCATTTCGGGCTGTTTCTTTTTTACCTTATTTCAAACTTGCCCTTCTGCGTCATAACCATGCGCAGCTTCTTCGAAAGGATCCCCTATACCCTCGAAGAAGCGGCCTATGTGGATGGATGCACCAAGATGGAAAGCCTCTTCAGAATCATCCTTCCCGTCATGTTTCCCGGAATCGTCGCCGTTTTTGTTTTCGCCTTTATCGGTGCATGGAACGAGCTGATAGCCGGTACGATCTTTATCAATACCTCAAATTTATGGACTGTTCCCGTGGGATTAAAATCGCTCATAGGAAAATATGATGTCAAATGGGGAGTTCTCATGGCGGGAGGAGTCGGCGCGCTCGTGCCCACCGCGTTAATGTTCGCCTTTATGCAGAAATTCGTCGTGGAAGGCCTTACGGCCGGAGCCGTAAAAGAATAAAATAGGCGGGACAGGACCGAAGGATGAATCATATAGAGCCGATTGCCAAAGACTTTCTGCACCAGAAGGTTTCCGACTCCCTTATAAGCTATATATTCCGCAACGGGCTCAAGCCCGGGGACAAGCTTCCCGGGGAGAGGAAACTCACCCAGGAACTGGGAGTGGGGAGAAATTCCGTCCGTCTGGGCCTGGCCCAGCTGGAGGAAGAGGGGATTATCGAGCGGATGGCCGCCAAAGGCGCCTTCGTCAAAAGGGAAGTGACCATGGACTCCCTGGAACTGAAGCTGATGAGAGTGGATTACATGGATCTTCTCGAAATTAAAATCAGTCTGGAACGGCTGGCGATACAGCGGGCTGTGAAAAGGGCGACCGATGAACAGATAGCCGAGCTGAAAGGGCTGGCCCTGCAGCTGCAGGAGCTGGGCGACCGTAACATTTTCTCCCTGGAACTGGACAGAAGATTTCATACCGCCCTTCTCGAATGCGGAGGCTCCCCTACCCTGATGCAGCTGGTAAAAAGTCTCATAGATAATCTTGACAGCTATATGAATATCCTCGGGGATACATCGGCCGTCTGGTTGAAGACGATTCCCTTTCATCTTGATATTGTGGAGGCCCTGGAAAATCGACAGCTTGAGTATGCCCTGGCCGCCCATCAGTATATATACCAATACGACACGAAAGTTCTGGAAGACCTTTCAGAAAAAATTACAAACAAATAGAGAGAAAACTATATGAATCAGACAATTGCTCCCTGGTGGAATGAAGGGAAATTCGGACTTTTCATCCATTTCGGACTCTACTCGACCCTGGCCGGCGAGTATAAGGGAAAACGGACCGACAATATCGCCGAATGGATTATGCACGACCTGGATATTCCCCGGGAGGAGTACCGCAGACTGGCCGATGATTTTAATCCGGTCAATTTCGACGCGGACAGGATGGTCCGCTCGGCTCGGGACGCGGGCATGTCCTATGTGGTCTTTACTTCCAAGCACCATGAGGGTTTTGCCATGTATGACTCGCAGGTAAGCTCCTATTCCGCGGCGAAGGGCTCCCCCTTCGGACGTGACCCTCTGGCGGAGCTGCGAACGGCCTGCGATAAGTACGGCCTCAAGCTCTGCATCTACTACAGCCAGGCCCAGGACTGGGATGACCCGGACGCCTGCCGGGACGGATTTACCGGAGAGGGACGCGACTTCGACAGCTATTTTTACGGGAAATGCGTCCCCCAGGTGAAGGAACTCCTGACCAATTACGGCGAGATCGGCCTGATGTGGTTCGATACTCCCATGTACATGAGCCGGGAGCGGTCCGTTGAACTGAAGAATCTGGTGAAATCCCTGCAGCCAAACTGTCTCGTCAGTGGACGGGTGGGAAGCGGCCTGGGCGACTATATGACCACCGGGGACAACTTCATTCCCCTGCTCCCCTTCGATGGCCCCTTCGAAGTCCCCGCCACCATGAATTCAACCTGGGGCTTTAACCGGTATGACAAGAACTGGAAAAGTTCCGGTGACATTATCAGATCTCTGGTGAAGATTGTCTGCCGGGGAGGAAATTACCTTCTGAATATCGGCCCCGACGGAACGGGGCAGGTTCCCGAAGAGAGCTACGCCCTCCTGGATTCGATAGCTTCCTTTATGGGGAAAAACGGGAAAAGCGTTATCGGGGCTTCCCCCGTACCGGTGTATCCCTACGATGTGGAGGGAATCTATTTCACCGCCTCTTCCCATCGGCTCTATATCCATAACTTCAGGCAGAGGGAATCCCTTTATCTCCTCAATATTGCCAGCACCCCTTTAAAATGTTATCTTCTCAGCAGCGGAGAAGAGCTGACGATCAAGGAACGGGAGACCTGCGAAGGGGACAGCAGCTGGCTGATCCCCCTCCCCCCCATGGAAGCCGAAGAAACAGACCAGGTTATCTGCGTGGAAATCGAAGAAGAGTATGTTGCCTTCGAACCGATCCACTGGTAAAAGGAGAATAATCAGCATGAATATGAACGACCTTATCTATCCCGAAAACATTCTCACAGGCGATGCCTATGACTTTCCTTCCGTGGAGAGACCCGTATCGGCTCCCCTGTACCAGACCTCCCTCTTCTCCTTTCCCGATGCGGAATCCCTTGAGAGGGCCATGCAGGATGAAACGGCGAACTGCCTTTACAGCCGGGGAAACAATCCGACGGTGAACCTGGTAGAGAAAAGGATAGCCGAGCTGGAAGGAGGAGAACAGGCCAAGCTCCTCTCCTCGGGCGCTTCGGCCATCGCGGCCGCCATTCTTTCCTGCGTCAGCCAGGGCGACCATATCATCTGCAGCAACGAAGCCTACGGCTGGGCGCGGTATATGAGCAGTACCTATCTGGAACGGTTCGGCGTCACGGCCACCTTCGTCGACGCCTCCGATCCGAAGGCTGTGGAAGAGGCCATAACGGACAGAACGAAAGTTCTCTACCTGGAAAGCCCCAGTTCCCTCCTGCTGCGTGTTCAGGATCTCAGGGCCATGGCGGAACTGGCGAAAGCCCACGGGATAACCACGATTACCGACAATACCTGGGCCACGCCCCTCCATCAGAATCCCCTGAAGATGGGGATAGACATGGTCGTTCACTCCGCATCAAAGTACCTGGGCGGCCATAGCGACCTTATCGGAGGAGTCGTCATAGGCAGCAGCGAGCGGATACAGCACCTGTTTAAAACAGAGTTTCTCCCTATCGGGCAGGTGCCCGACCCCTTCCAGGCCTGGCTTATCCAGCGGGGTATGCGGACACTCCATCTCAGAGTGGCCCAGCACTACAAAGCCGCCCTTGAGGTATGCGATTTTCTCTATGATCATGGAAAAGTGGCGGAGATCAATTACCCCATGCACCCCAAAAGCCCCTGGTTCGAACTGGCTTCCCGGCAGATGACCGGCGGTTCGGGCCTTCTTTCCCTGCGTCTCAAGTCCAATGAAAAGGAAAAAGTTTTCCGGGCCGTCAACAGCCTTGCCCATTTCAGAATAGGCGTGAGCTGGGGAGGTTACGAGAGCCTTGTCTTTCCGGCGGGCGCCGGAAAGGACGGGGATCCTTCCCTTATCCGTCTCCATATAGGCCTGGAATCTCCGGAGAGCCTCATAAAGGATCTGGATCAGGCCTTCTCCCTGCTCTAAGGGAACGATGTACCCCGCCCTCCGGGACGGGGTATTGGTCCGCCTATTTCAGATAATCCAGCCAGGGGCTCTGGGTTGCGATCATCTGATCCACCATCTCCTCCAGATTCCTGGAACTGTTGACCACAGGATTCGCCAGAAGGGCTTTCACCACATACTCCCTGCTTCCGGTGAGGATCGCCTCGGCCGTCAGATCGTAAACACTCACATAGTTGCGGAGAAGGGCGCAGAAATCCTTGGGAATATTAACCTTCTGTCCGGTCAGACCGTCCTTATTGATCAGGGCCGGGACTTCCAGGGCGATCCAGTCGGGAAGGTCGGCGACGCAGCGGCTCTCCGCCGGAGCGCCCGGTTCCCGGTTGAGGACATTGATGGCCCCTTCGATATATCCCTGATCCCCCTCTATCCCTTCTATGATGGGGATGACCCTCTCATGGGTCTCATCGCCGAAATGGGGCACCACATCGGCCAGAGCGTACCGGTAGGAGGAGTAGAAATCCTCTATTCCCTTGTGATCCGATCTTTCCCAGGCCCAGCCGATGTATTCCCCGATATGGCTGTCCGTCGTAATGGGGAGGAGCTTATAGGTCTCCATCAGATACTTGAAGAGGGTTCTGTCCGCCCAGGGATAGCTGCTCTCCTTTACATCGAGCATGAAGCGCTCCCGGGCTCCTTCGGTATGAATGTTCTCCCCGGTGCGTTTCGTATAGGCCCAGAGATCGGAATATCCCGGTTCCTTTTCGAAAAATGCGGGAGCCTTGGCCAGGATATCCGGATAGGCATCCTTTCCCGTGTCCTTATACTTCGCTTCCAGTACGACGGAAAAGTGATTCAGACCTGAAGCGGTCAGTTCCAGGTTCTCAAAGGGCGTATCAAGAATGGTGGGCAGATACCTCTCCAGGGAAGCGATCTCATGGCACATACCGATGAACTTGCAGTCGGGATATTTTCTCTTCACCGTGGTCACGATAGCCGACATGGGGTTGGAGTAGTTGAAGACAAAGGCTTCGGGGCAGTATTTCATCACATCGGCGCAGATTTCCAGGATAACCGGGACAATCCGCAGGGAGTGGAAAATCCCGCCGGGACCGCCATTCTCACCGTATACCTGTCTTACGCCGTACTGCATGGGAATTTTCCAGTCCTGGTCCCACAGTTCAAAGCGGTTTCCCACTTCAATGGAGGAGATGACATAGTCCGCTCCCTTCAGAGCTTCGGGCCTGTTGGTCGTGGCCGAGAGCTTATGTTTGAGCCCCTTCTCCCTGATCCATGCCAGACCTGCCTGGTAAACCTTGTCCAGAGCCTTGGCATTGATATCAAGCAGGGTGATATCCATTTCCCGAAGGGACTGACTGTTGAAGATATCGTTGAGTGTTCCCACTCCGAACTGAGCGCTACCTGCACCGATAAGAACAATTTTCTTCATAACAAAATTCTCCTTTTTCCGAAGAAGTCTGCTGTCAGCTTCCCCGGTATGTTTTTTAAAAAATAATTTTTCCGTGATATCCGGCTCCTTCCGCCGGAACATTCCGTACATGCAAACGTGTGCATTTCCGTCCAAAAAAAATCAGATGACACAGGATTCCCTTATAAACAGGGTCGGTTCCAGAGCGGCATGGAGCTGTCCGGAGCCCTTATCCCCCTCGATCATCTCTATCAGCTTTCGGCATCCCATCTCCACCTGTTCCTCCTTCAGCTGATGGATCGTGGTGAGGCGGGGACGAAAGAAACTGTTGATATCAAGATCGTCATAGCCGACAACGGCGATATCTTCGGGAACCCGGATACCCAGCTCCTTCATCGCCTCGATGGCTCCGATAGCCACAATATCCGCATGGGCGGATATTCCGTCGATATTCCCCAGGTTTTCCCTGTTCTCCATGATATAGTTGTACCCCACATCAAAACTGGAAACATCGTATTTGAGGATTCTGCCCGGATCGACGTTCCTGCCCCAGTCGGACAGTGCCTTCCTGAACCCCCTGCGCCTCTCCTGGAATTCGAAAACCTCCCCGTAGGAAAGGCAGACCGGATTTCTCCTCCCCGCCTTCAGCAGGCACTCCGCCGCCAGGTAGCCCCCCTTGAAATTATCGGAATAGACATGATTGATTTTATCCTGCCTCTTATCGTTCCATTTAAAATGGATTGACACGAAGGGGATTTTCGATTCCCCGAGAACTTCCCAGTCTTCCTGATCAAGCTGATGCACGACGAGTATGATTCCATCGACCTTTTTCTGCTTGACCAGTTTCCTGATGTTGCTGAGATTCGTCCGGGGATTTTTCGGGCAGGTTATGATGCTGTCATACTGCTCCTCTTCTATCCTGATCCTCAGGCTGTCCATCAGATTTCCCAGATATTGAACGGAACGGTATTTGTCGTCATGAACGGGAAAGATGATGCCGATGGTGCCGGTTTTGCTGGTAATCAGACTTCTGGCATTGGCATTGAGCTCAAAGTTATACTCTTCGGCGAGCTTCTTAACCCTCTGCTTCGTTTTCTCCGCGACAAGAGGGCTGTCATTCAGGCTTCTTGATACGGTCGAATGGTTGAGACCCGCTATTTTCGCCAGTTCTTTAATCGTCATTCATAACACCTGAAATGATTATTGCACACGTTTGCATTTTAAGCAATGAAAAGTTTCAGAATTCATAAAGTACCCGGTTCTAAGTCCGCTTCCCACCCAAAATCTTACTTCAATTACCTCCCCATGGAACGGAGGAAAAAGGCGGCCCGCCTATCCGATGACAGGCGGGCCGGAGAGATGTATATTAAAGAAACTTTTCAGTCACTTGCTTATTTACCGCCCATGGCGATGAGCGCTTCCGTGGAATCGGCATCAAAGAGAATTCTCTCTGCCGCCCCCCCGTCGCCGTTCCAGGCTTCCCAGGTAACGCCGTTAACCGTTCCCGGATTTCCCGTATAGGCGAACTGGGCGATATAGGCCATCATGGCGTCGCTCAGAGCGGTATAGCCCTTCTCGTTTTCGGGCCGGAAAATTCCCCGGTAGATATCCAGGTAGGGGTACTGAGCCCAGACCAGCGGAAGATCCAGGGCATGGCAGGCGCCGAACTGGATGGCCGAGTTTTCGTCGGGCCAGGCGTTGTAGCCGTCCTTATTATAGGCGCCGTAATTCAGCTGATAGGCGTAAAGGGCCGGCTGGTTCTCATGGGCCGCCATGGCCGTAAGGGGATTATCCACGGCGTTTTTAATCATGAAACCGGACATGGCGACCATATTCGCCTGGTACTCCTGAGCGGCGGCCGGATCAAAGGTGAAATAATTGAAGAGTTTCATCTCTTCCTTGTTGGCTCCCATAATAAGGGGAACCTGACGGTAGGTCGCGGGATCGTTCAGAGCTTCGGCGCCGTTGGAGGGAAGAACCGTTCCGTCCATCAGGGGCATAAGCTGATCGGCCAGCATACCGAATCCGCCTGGATGATACATATTCAGCAGCTCGTCCACGCTCTTGCTTCTCAGATACGCGGCGATCTCCGATTCGCCGATATCCGTTCTGCCGTCGGCTGCCAGCATCTCGTTCAGGACCCGTTCGCTGCTCTCATCGGCCTGTGAGACGGGCACCATATTGAATCCGCCGCTCTGGGACATGGCCTTGTGAAAAAGACCTTCTGTCCGGGGGGAAACAAGCAGACTGCAGACATTGAATCCGCCGGCCGACTCACCGGCGATCATGACATTATCGGGATTTCCGCCGAAGGCTTCGATATTCGTCTGAACCCACTGAAGGGCCTTGATCATATCCATGGTTCCGTAATTTCCCGATCCGTCCAGGGAGTTCTCCCCCTCTCTCAGGGCGGGATGGCTGAACCAGCCTAAAGGTCCCAGGCGGTAATTAATCGTAACGACAACCATATGGCTCTTGCCGGCGATATTCTGTCCCTCGTATTCTGAGGCGGATCCGACCGAATTGGCCCCACCGTGAATCCAGAAATAGACGGGGAGATCCCTTTCCTGCGTCCGGGGGCGCCAGACGTTCAGATAGAGGCAGTCCTCGCTGCCGATGACACTCTGCTCGCCGGGAAAATTGCCGTCGAACTGGGGAGCGACGGGACTGAATTCCGTGGTTTCCAGAACGCCCGTCCAGGCTTCGGGTTCCCGGGGGGCTTTCCACCGGAGTTCTCCCACCGGCGGTTTGGCAAAGGGAATACCCTTCCAAGACCAGGTTTCTTTTTCGTCTTCCGCTCCCTGAACCAGACCTTTGTCAGTCTGAACCAGTAATCCCAGAGAATCGCCATGGGCCTCTCCCTTTGTGGCGCATCCTGAGAGAACAGATAAAATCAGGGACATACTGAAAAACAGAAGTCCAAGCTTTGAAACTCTTTTTACAGACATAATGACCTCACTTTCGTTTTACGATAAATGTAATAAAGAAAAATACAGAAAGGAATATCAATTAACACATATTATTTGCCTATTTATACATATATTGATAGCTATGTTATACTATAAATGGATTTTCATGCTTTTTTATCCATCATTCTGTTTTAAACAAAAATAGAAGCATGACTTCCCAGATCTTTCAGTTTCGGGATATCCACCTCATCGATACTGCCCAGCACCATAAGCGGCAGGGGCAGCTGGTGTTTAAAGGACTCGGCCGCCTTTGTAACGTTAAGGGTGGCATGAAGTACGATGCTCCCTGCGGTTAATGTTATTCTGGTCCCGTTTTCCAGTCCGCGACGCTTCGGGGGACGGGAAAACCAGATAACCAGAAAAACCAAAATCATAAAACAATAATGAATTTCATCCTACTCGCATTCACAATAAATCCTCTAGAAGGGAAATCTGTTGAGCAGAAGTCCGAGGACCAGGGAGAAGACCATCAGAAAGGCCACATAAAATCCTACCATTCTTTTGGACAGAAAACTTCCCAGAGCCGTCAGGGCGGTAATCCGGGTGGCGGGGCCGACAATCAGAAAAGCCATGGCCGCGCCGGTGCTCATCCCGTTCTTCATGAGCATTTCCACCAGGGGAATTACGCCTCCCCCGCAGATATAGACGGGAATGCTTACCAGGGCGGCGAAAAGAATGTTGAGCCACTCCCGGGTCGCTCTTTCAAAAAGCAGGGAGATAGGGACAATCGCTTCGAGGAATACGCTGAGCAGAACGCCCAGAACCAGATACTTGCCGATAAACTTAAAAGTCGACCATACCCCGAGCAGATACTCTTTCCACAGGAAGTTCCTTATATCCCTCTCCCGGCCGGAGCTTTTGCATTCGATTCTGCCGTTCACATTCCCCGCTTCCAAGGCCTTTCCCTTTCCCGCGAAAATCGTCAGGAGAGAGCCCAGCAGAAGGGAGAAGAGGAAAACGCTGAACAGCCTGGCCAGGGAAAAGGTCAGGCCGAATCCTCCCCAGGTTACCAGAAACAGCTGGGGATTTATCAGGGAGGACGCTCCCAGAAAGGTTATAAGAGGAGCCAGCGGGGTTCCCTTCTTATAAAGTTTGATGATGATCGGAACCGTCCCGTAGGTGCAAAGGGGCGACGCCATTCCCAGCAGGGCGGCGAACAGAACCGACAGGGCCGGTGATTTCCTGACCGCCCGCTGCACGACATCCGCCCAGGATGTGTACTTGAGGATCTCCGCCAGCAGGACGCCGATGACGACATAGGGCAGAAAAGTCAAAAGGAGCTCAACCGACCTCAGAATAAGGGCTGTCAGGAAATCAAACACAATCGTCCGCCTTAAATATCCACTTTCGTGCTGTTCAGGAATCGGTCGAATCCGTAAACGGCGATGGTGGAATCATCGTTATATTCCAGATTACCGAATGAGAAGTCCGCCGCCTTTCCCGTCACCGGCTGAGAACCGGCCAGCCTGCCGTCGATATAAACGGCCACTTTGATCAGATCCTCATTCGATGTGAGGGAACCGGTCAGGCTGTCCCCTTCCAGGACGGAAGCGGTCAGACTGATTTCGGGGTTTTCATAATCGGTATATTTTCTGATGGCCTCCGCCTGGGAACCGAAGGGCTTCTTGATGTCGCTGACCCTGACGTTTCCCAGCACATTGATCCGCGCCGGATCCATGATGCCCATATGATCTTCGGCCAGGTATTTGAGGTAATCCACCTGTTCCGGATCCACACCGATGATGTAGGAGTGGATGGTGTCGATGGCCAGGGCGTTCTGAGCCGCCATGATGACTCTCATGTTCTTCTTGGCCCCTTCATAAGTGTCGGCGCCCTGGCCGATGGGACCGTATTCCATGCCCTGCAGTCCGTCGGTAATAACGAAATCGACCGGTTTGACCATGTAGAAGTCGTGGATGAATTTGTTCAGGGGCTCCCAGGAGTGGTCCACTCCCAGACGGCTCAGGGGCATGATGGTGGAGGCCATGACGGGATTGCCGTAAACCCGGGGCGGAGCGGTACCGATGCCCACGTTCTTGACACCCCCGGTTATGGCCGCATTTCCATGGCTTTTCAGCAGGGGAAGGTCGATGACCACATCGGCGGAGTAATAAAGTTCATCAATATAGTAGTTACCCTCGGTCCACTTGTCCAGATCGTCGGTGTAGCGTTTATACTGGCCGATAGAAACCGCCGTCAGATCGCTGGTATCCACGGAGTACAGATCGTCTCCCGAATCATCGTAATTGAGGATTTCGTCGACTGCGGGCAGATTCTCCTTCGTCCATCCCAGAATCTCCATGTTACCCGCCGTATCGTCCCAGCAGGACGTTTCCATCACATAGATCTTCCCGTTCGGGTTCAATTCCCGTACCAGTTCGGAAGCGACCTTGATAACCCGGTAATCGGTGGCGATACCGTTCACTTTCTGCGCGAGCCTGTTCTCATCTTTGCTCGCCATACCATCCACACGGTGATAGGCCGAAATCAGATTGGGCTTGAGTACGACAAAGTCGCCGTCATGGACAATATCGCCGAGCCCGCCGGCCAGGGCTACCGCCTCTTTTATCATAAGGCGGATATCCTCTTCGGTGATCTCTTCGGCGTGTTCCTTGTCACTCCGGATCAGAGCGACATCGGCAGTCTCTCCCTCATAGGTCTTAATGTCGGCTCTCTGTATATCCGTCAAGGGCTCAACGGAATTCATCCGGTAACTCTGACAGGCAAAAAAGACAAGGCCGATGACGATAATCGCGGCCAGAACAATCCCCGTTCTCTTCAGACCGGTAAGCAGGGATCTTTTCTTTTTCCCCTCTATTTTGACAGACTTCTCTCTTCCCATTCCTATCTCCTTCATGTTTTTTCTGAGAAACGTTTCACCATGTCAGCCCGGAAGACTACTTCCGGGAACTGAAAATCATGGAAAGTATGGCTTTAAAATTCAGCTTTCCCCCGTAGACGGGCATCAGGCTGGCATCTCCGTAATCCTTGATTTTCTCCACACTCTTCAGGGTTTCCATATCCTCATCGGAAATGATGAAATCGAGGGCGGCGTTGCTTTTCATATGATCCGGATTGGCCGTCTTGGGCAGGGGCAGAAGTCCCAGCTGCAGATCGTAGCGGATGGAAAGCTGGGGAACGGAGACGCCGTACCTTTCGGCGATGGCCTGGACTTCCCGGTTCTTCATAAGCTCACCGTGGGCTACGGGGGAGTAGGCTTCCACCAGAATTCCCTTCTCCTGGGTATAGTTGATCAGATCGAGGGGGGTATTGCTTATATGGGCCAGGATCTGGTTGACCATGGGCTTTTCTTTACAGTTATTGAGAATGTTATCAAGATCTTCCTTCTCGAAGTTGGAAAGACCGATAGCCCGCAGTTTGCCCGCTTTGTAGGCGTCTTCCAGAGCCCGCCAGGCTTCCCGGTTCCCTTCGAAGAAGTGATCCCCCTCGCGGAATTTCGTCCAGGGCTGGGGACTGTGGATAATCATCATATCGATGTAATCCAGTCCCATGGTCTTAAGGGATTTGTCTATGGCCGCGGCGGCTTTCTTATAGCTCTTTGCTTCAGCGGCAAGCTTGGTGGTAACAAATAATTCCTTTCTGTCCACACCGCAGGTTCTCACGGCTTCTCCCACCCCGCGTTCGTTGCGGTAGGCCTGGGCCGTATCGATATGGCGGTAGCCGATTTTTACGGCATCCTTGACCGCCTGCACGACATTCTTGTCACTGATAAACCACGTACCCAGACCGAGCTTGGGTATTTCCACTCCGTTTGACAGAGTATACGTCTCATCCATAATCATAAACTTTCTCCTCTAAGCCGTTTTACGGCAGTAATTCAAAGGTCATTTTCACGCTGCCCTTTCCCAGAATTTCCTTAAGCTCCTTCTGAGTCATACCGTCGATATGGCCGAGCTTCGTGAAATTCCACGAATTGACATTGTAATAAACCACAAGAGCGCTTCCCATATAAAGGATAATATCCCCGGGGGCCGTCCTGATCTGTCTGTTGTTCGTAGGGTACCGTCTTCCCAGCATCCCCACCTTTTCCATGGACCCGTAATCCCTCATGCCTATTGTCTTGGGACCGCGGGTCAGAACTTTCTTAAAGGCCCGGGCCGATGTGTTATTCTCCATGGTAGCCGTCATTTCCCTGCCGTTCACCCGAATTTTCACCCTGTACTCTCCGTCAAGGGAGATTCGCCCGAAGCCGAGGGGGGTCAGGAAAAACAATCCCGCCGCCGCAATCACTATAACTATTATCCAAATCATAATTTTCACCGTAATTTCCGTTTCACTTTCCATGGGAAGAACAAGGATGATAAAAGCCCCATCAAGTCTATTTATTATCAAGTATAAGGGAGGGAACGGAAGAAAAGAATGTCAATTTCCACATTTTACATGCCTAATTATACATTTCTTACCTCTATTAGGTTTAATATTTCCCCATTATATGCATAATTCAACATCATCATTGATAGAAAAGAGGGTTGCCATGGACTCGAAAACAGCCGAAATGAAGAAACTGCTCCTGAAGAAACTTCCCAGGCAGGGAGTTGTCTTCACAGGCCTGGATAATATGGCCATTTTCAGAAGAGATCAGCCATATAATAAAAAACCGGAACTAACCCATCCTCATATCATGATTCTGGCCCAGGGGAAAAAGAGAGTTCATCAGGGAGAAAAAACATACATCTATGATCCGCTTCACTATTATGTTCAGACTCTGACACTCCCCCTGGAATGCGAGGCCATCATCGAAGAGGATGAGCCGATACTGGGAATGGTTCTGAGAATAGATCCCGTGATTATCGGAGAAATCCTTTTTGAAATGCAGACCACGCCCTATAGGCAGAAGCCCGTAAGGGACAGCCTCTACGACGCATCCATAACGGATGATATTCTTGACGCCGCTATCAGACTGCTTCGTACCCTTGATTCCGAAGATGATCTGAAAATCCTCGGTCCCATGTTCTACAAGGAGATCCTTTTCAAGATACTCAAGGGAGAAAAGGGAGAGATACTCAGGGAACTGGCCGTTAATAACAGAGGCTTCTACCACATAGCCAAGGTGATCAACAGGATCCAGGAAAACTACTCCGATCCCATAGACATACAGTCACTGGCCCGGGAAGCGGGTATGAGCGTAACCGCCTTTCACGCCAATTTCAAAGCCATGACCAATACCTCCCCCCTGCAGTACGTGAAAAATATCCGACTCCACAAGGCCAAGGAAATGATCCAGCAGGAAGGGGAAAAGGCCAACACGGCGGCCCAGCGCGTCGGCTATGAAAGCTCATCCCAGTTCTCCAGGGAGTACAAGCGGTGTTTCGGGATACCCCCTTCAAAGGACAGGCTTCAGGACTCGGCCTGATCCCTGGATTTCCCGTTATTATCCGTAAAGATTTATCTATTTTGATTGACACATGGGATTTTCGTCTCTATTATTAGACACTGTCCACTATATACATTCATTGTCTATTTCGAGGAGATGGAATATGATAAAAAAAGGATTAATACCCTTACTTCTGGTAATGGTATCATTGTTCTTGTCCTGCGGGAACTATAAAGCAGGGACCTACACAGCCACGTCAATCGGAAGGAATGACAATATCACTCTCGAGTGTACATTCGACAAGGACAGGATAGAAACAATCTCTGTCCTTTCCCATAACGAGACTCCCGGCATCGGAACCGTGGCCCTGGACCGGATGACAAAAGCCATTACGGCCCATCAGTCTCTGGATGTGGATATCGTTACCGGCGCATCCCTGACTTCCTTCGCCGTCATCAGAGCCGTGGAAGACTGCGTCACCCAGGCGGGAGGCGATGTCAAAGAGCTGAGGGCTGTAAAAGTCCCCGGGGAAACTCTCGCCAGTACGGAAAGAACCGCCGACATCATCATTGTGGGAGCCGGCGGAGCCGGTATGTCCGCGGCCCTGGCTGCCTCCGAAACGGGAGCCTCCGTCATCATAGCGGAAACCAACAGCATCATCGGCGGCAACACGATCGTCTCAGGTATGTGCTGGAACGCGGCCGACCCCGAAGAGTGCGCCCTTACCGAATCCAACAGGGGGCAGTTTGCCCTGCTCCAGAGCTTCCTCGATATGGATGAGGCTGCTGTGGAAGACTACGCTCCCACCCTGAGAATTCTCAAAAAACAGATCCGCGAATATCTGGCCGGAGATACGACCTATATGTTCGACTCTCCCGAGCTGCATATCATGCAGTTCTGGACGGGATGCCGCCGCCAGGGTCTGGACGGAACCTGGATCAAGAGCGATATAGACCTGGCCAAGGAATTCGCCTATTCCAGTCTTGACGGCATCAAATGGCTGAAGGGCTACGGCATTGAATTCAAGGACGGCATGGAAACCGTATTCGGAGGTCTCTGGCAGCGGGGTCACCTCTTTGCCGACAAGGAGAAGACGTTCCTTGATATCGAAGACAATATTGAAAGGCTCGGTGCCGATATCATGCTCAACACCCATGTGGACGAGCTGATTGTTGAAAACGGCAGAGTAACCGGCGTCAAGGCCACCTACAGAGGAGAGACACCGGTCATTCTGCATGCCAATAAGGCGGTAATCCTTACTTCCGGCGGATTCTCCGGCAACAAGGAGATGGCCGACAAGTACAATAATTACTGGCCCGCCGGTCTCAGCGGCGTCGCTTCGGACAATATCGCCTCCACCCAGGGCGACGGCATTGTCATGGCCCAGGCCATCGGCGCCGATACGGAAGGCATGGGCTACGCCCAGCTTTTCCCCGCGGTGAATGCGGTCACCATGGACATGGGACCCTGCAGCGGGACGGGTGCATCCGAAGCGATCTATATCAACAAAGAGGGTCAACGCTTCGTTAACGAATATTCCGAAAGGGATGTCATGAGCAAGGCCGTACTCGAACAGACCGACGGGAGGATTTTCCAGATTTTCGACGATACGGTCATGCAGCACAAACTGGAGATAGGCAGAGGTCCGACGGAAGAGGGCTACCGGCATTACCTGGAGATTCATGCTCTCTACAAGGTCAACAGCCTGGAAGAAGCGGCGGAAGTCATCGGCTGTGATGCCGCCGCCTTCAAAGCTACCGTTGAAGCCTACAACAAAGCCGTGGACGACAGCTATGACCCCCTAACGGGAAGAACTGTTTTCGGGGAAAAATTCGATACGGCTCCCTTCTATATTGCCCCTGCCAAACCCAGCATTCACAACACCATGGGCGGTTTGAAAATCAATACGGAAAATGCCGTACTGAATACCGGCGGAACTCCCATTCCCGGCCTTTTTGCCGCCGGTGAAGTGACGGGCGGTCTTCATGCGGGGAACCGCCTCGGCGGAAATGCCGTGGCCGATGCCTTTGTCATGGGCCGCAACGCCGGTATGAACGGCGTCAAATAATATCTGAGGATTTGTTCATAAAATAATTCTTCTTTAACATGTAAAAAAGTGATGCAGGCGGGATTCTCCCCGGAAGGGGAATTCCGCCTTTTTTCGCCCTCATATTTGATACTTTTTTAACTATATTTTTTTATCCAATCGTTGACAAGGGTGAAAACCGGGGTTATATTGTCCTCTGTCTATTTTACACAGACAGTGTCTATTTATGAATTAAAACAAGGAGAGATGAAATGAAAAAAAAGGAGAGTTTTCCCTCTGTTCGCCCTGATCTGTGCCATGGCTGTTCTGGCATCATGCGGAAAGGGCAAGGCCGATTCGGTCTTCACCTATGCCGATACGATCGTCTGGGACGGGCAGTATGATGTTGTGGTTATCGGCTTCGGCGCCGCCGGAGCGGTATCGGCCAAGTATGCCGCCGAAGCGGGGGCGAATGTACTGATCACGGAAAAGGCGCCCCAGGGAGAATCGGGGGGTAACTCCCGCCTGTGCGGGCAGATTATCATGAATACCGACGATCCAGAGTCTTTGTTCAAATACTATAAAGCCATGGGGGGAGCCACGAAATCGGTATCCGATTCCATGCTCAGAACCTATGTCAACGGCATAGGAGAAACGGTAAACCAGGTGGTTAATGACTACGGCGCCGACAGGGAGGCCATTTTTGCCTGGAAAACGACCGGTATCCCCCGGTACGTCAGCGAATATCCTGAGTTTGAATATAACGACGCGGTCAAGATCTCCACCCTCTCCCGGAAGGATGTCTCCAACGGCGCCCTCTATCGGCTGGAAAGCTCCGCAGCCTCTTCCAAGGAGAATGTGGACGTCTGGTTTGACTCTCCCGCGGTCGGACTGATTCAGGAGCCCCAGTCAAAGACGATTATCGGTGTCGTTATCGAGAGAGAGGGAAAAGAGCTGAACATCAGAGCCAACAACGGTGTCGTCATGGCCCTGGGCGGTTTTGAGAATAACCCCCTGATGATGGAAGATTACTGCGGCCTAACATCCTATACCTTCAACGGCACGCCCTATAATACGGGTGACGGCATCTATATGGCCACCAAGGTCGGTGCCAAACTCTGGCATATGGATGTCTATGAGGGAAGCATGGGCCCCTTCGGCGCCGCCTGTATCGAAGGATCGAACCACTGGACCCTTCCCCCGTCCTTTGCCAGCGGCAGTGTCATCCATGTCGGTTCAAGCGGCGAGAGGTTCCTCCGCGAAGACGAGGGAGCCCGTCACGGCCATGTCGGCCATGCCGGTACCTGGCTGAATCCCCAGTATCCCGACCGCAGTTACCTGGTATTCGACAAGGCAAAATATGACGAGCTGATGAGTCTTCCCTCCCTTTCGGCCCGATCCACCGTTCCCACGTCCGTTCTCAGCGACAACGCCATCATGGGAAATACGCTGGAAGAACTCTGCGCCAATGCGGATATTGACTACAACGGTCTTAAACATGAAATCGCCGAATACAACGGATTCGCCCGTACGGGTAACGACATCAAGCTGGACCGTTCGGCGGGAACCATGTCCCCCATCAGCTCCCGGGGCCCCTACTACGCGGTTAAAATCGTACCGAGCATCCTCAACACTCAGGGCGGTCCCGAGAGAAATGAAAATGCCCAGATTCTGAGCGTGGACGATGAGCCGATTCCCCACCTCTACTCCGCCGGTGAGTTCGGAGGCATCACGAGCCACATGTATAACGGCGGCGGCAACATGGCCGAGTGTCTCATCTTCGGCAAGATCGCCGGAACCAATGCGGCGAAAGCCAAAGAGCCCCTCCCCGCCTACGTCCAGCGTACAAAGGTCGAATCCAGCATGGTATATGTACCCGGCTATGCCACGGATATTTCTAACGAAACCTATGAAACCGGTGAAAACGAATACATCGGAATCGGTCAGGGAATAGGAGGCGATCTGGTCATCAGGGCAAAAGTGGAAAAGGGCGCCATCACGGCCCTTGAGATTCTCAAGGAGAATGAAACGGAAGGCATCGGCTCCCATGCCATCGAGCAGCTTCCCGCCATGTTTGTCGGGATGGATTCCGTCGATGGCGTAAACGGAGTTGATACCGTTTCCGGTGCTACCGTAACAAGCAACGCTCTGAAAAGTGCTGTCGGAGCGGCGCTTCAGGAAGCCCAAAAATAGTGATTCCGGTCCTGCCCTTCCCGGGGCAGGGCTTGTATAAAAAAAGGAGTGAATCAATGAAAAAAAGGAGAGTATTATCTCTGTTTTCTCTCGTCTGTGCCGTGATTATGCTGGCATCCTGCGGAGAGGGAAAGGCCGATACGGTCTTCACCTATGCCGATACGATCGCCTGGGACGGACAGTACGATGTTGTTGTTATCGGCTTCGGTGGCGCCGGTTCTGTGGCGGCGAAATATGCCGAAGACGGGGGCGCCAAAGTTCTGGTGGCGGAAAAGGCACCGGAAGGACATGAGGGGGGAAACTCCCGGGTCTGCGGTCAGTTTTTCAATTCCACCGAGGATTATGAAAGCCTTCTTAAATATTACCAGGCCAAAGCCGGTGATACCACGACCGTTTCGGACACGATGCTGAAAACCTATGTGCGCGGTATGTCCAATATTGTGGACCAGCTGGTAAACGACTTCGGTGCCGACAGGGGCAAAATCTACAGCTGGTATGAGACAGGCGTTCCCATGATGATGACCGAATATCCCGAGTTCGAAGGCTCCGATTCGGTAAGAATCCGCTCCATCTCCCAGAAAGACGTGGGTAACGGGGGACTCTACCGCCTTCTCAGTAAAGCGGCCAGAACCGAAGACAATATTGATGTCTGGTTTGACTCCCCCGCCGTCGGTCTTATTCAGGATCCCGATACGAAGACAATTCTCGGAACGGTTATCGAAAGGGACGGCAAAAAACTGAATATCCGGGCCAGAAACGGTGTAGTCATGGCGCTGGGCGGCTTTGAAAACAACCCCGAAATGATTCAGAACTATCTGGGTCTGACCTCCTATGCCTTCAACGGCGGCGCCTATAATACGGGTGACGGTATCAATATGGCCATCGAAGCGGGAGCCAAGCTCTGGCATATGGAAGTCTACGAAGGCAGCATGGGCCCCTTCGGAAATATCTGTTTCGAAGGAATCAGAGGCTGGAGTCCCTCCAATGATTTCGCCACGGGAAGTTTAATCTACGTAGGGGAAAACGGTCAGAGATTCCTGAGGGAAGACGAAAGATCCCGCCACGGCCACGTCTCCCTGGGCGGTGTATGGGTTACCCCGAAACGTCCGGAAAGGGCTTTTCTCGTCTTTGACAAGGCCAAATACGATGAGCTGATGAGTCTGAAAACTCTCGCCTCCAGAGCGAATGTTGATCCTGCCATTATCGATGAGAAAGCCATAGTCGGCAGTACCCTTGAAGAACTGTGCGGGAAGACGAATATCAGCTATGACGGACTGAGCCGGGAAATTGCCAACTATAACAACTTTGCCCGGACCGGTGTGGATCTGAAACTGGGAAGGGACGCTAAAAATATGGCTGCCTTCAACACCAGCGGTCCCTACTACGCTATCAGAGTCGTCCCCAATATTCTGAACACCCAGGGCGGTCCCCAGCGTAATGAGAACGCCGAGATTCTCGATACCAAGGGAAATCCCATTCCCCACCTCTACTCTGCGGGAGAATTCGGCGGCATAACGAGCAATATGTACACCGCCGGGGGCAACATGGCGGAATGTATCATTTTCGGTAAACTGGCCGGAACCAACGCGGCAGCCGAAAAAGCTCCCCTTCCCGCCTATACCCAGCGGACGAAGATCGAATCGGAAATGGTTTATGTTCCCGGATACGAGACGGATATTTCCGAACAGACCTACGAAACGGGTGATAACGAATATATCGGTATCGGCCAGGGAATCGGCGGTGATCTGGTCCTTAAAGTGACCGTTGAGAAAGGCGCCGTCACAGGCCTGGAAATACTCAAACAGAACGAGACCGAGGGAATCGGCTCCAAGGCGATTGAGCAGCTGCCCGCGCAATTCGTCGGCATGGATTCGGTAGAGTCCGTCAATGCCGTTGATACCGTTTCCGGTGCGACTGTAACAAGCAACGCCCTGAAAAACGCGGTAAGTTCCGCACTTCAGGAAGCAGCGAAGTGATGTGAAGGGCCTTTCCTGCGGGAAAGGCCCTTTTTCATTACGCCGCCCTATGCTATCATACCGTCAGATTTCAGGAAAAGACAGGATTGAAAAAATGAGCCGGAGAACAAAAGATACAAGACAGGCGTTAATCAATGCGGGGATCAAACTCATTAAAGAAAATGGGTATCAGGATATCACGATTGAGAGTATCTGCAAATTCGCCGGAACAGGAAGATCAACCTTCTATACCTACTTCAAGGGAATGGAAGAACTGGTAGCCGCCTATTTTGACGTTCTCAATACCTACACGCCGGAGAGAATGGCATGGATATTCAGTTCCTCCCACCCTTCAGAACGGATATTGAAAACCCATCTTTCCCTCTTCTGCGATCCGCAGAATTACCGGGATGTGAGCCTTTACTCCCTCAGGCTGAAATATTTTCTCAGCGCCCCCGATGAAAAGAATCTCCATGTTGCCGATATACAGAAGAAGATACTAATCCCCATGGTCGAAGAGGCCCAGCAAAAGGGGGAGATCCTGAATATATCAAAGCCTGAAGACCTTTGCAATTCAGCGGTTACCCTTCAGATGGGAAATATCATGGCGTGGTGCATATCGGACGGCGCCTTTGACAGGCTGGGAAAACTAAAGGAGAATCTGGAGAATCTGTACTGCATCCGGGAAGATTTGCGCTCCGCCGAATCGATAGAGACCTGGTTGAAATTCGGCGAATAACCTCAGACGTAGGCCACCCCGTGCTTCTTCTGTTTTTTTATTTCATACATGGTCTGATCGGCTTTTTTTAGAAGAACATCCATATCTTCCCCATGGTCGGGATAGACCGAAACGCCCATACTGGCCTTGACCGAAATAGTCACATCCTTAAAGGTTCGCGGTTTTATAATGGCATGGGAGATTCTCTCCGCCAGGGGATGAATGATCCGGGAGTCAGCTCCCAACGAGAACAGAACCACCAGTTCATCGCCGCCTATCCGCGCCACCATATCCCCTTCGCGAACCACATGATTCAGATCCTCGCCCACCGACTTGAGAATAAAATCACCGAAGTCATGGCCATAGGTATCGTTCATTATCTTGAAGTCGTTTAGGTCGATATAGAGAAGAGCATATTTCCCGCCTTTTTCCTCCATCACCAGGCTTTCAAAAAACTCTTCCAGAACGTATCTGTTATAAAGATTCGTCAGCGGATCCCGCTCCGCCTTTGTCTTTCGGCGGAAATCTCTGTTTCGGGGAGACACAGATTAAAGGATTTATGGAACTGAAAATAGAGAAGATTCATCATTCCGCAGCTGAGCAGCGTGGTGTAAAGAACCAGATACTTGTCCATTCTCAAGGAAGCCAGGAACATGAGAATCGGGTAGAGAAGTATGGCAGCCGATGTGGCCGTGAGGATGGGGGAATTAAAAGCGGCATCGTAGTAGTTGTAGGTGGCGATGGAAAAAACATTCAGTGTCAGTCCCGGAGAGACGGTTGTCAACAATACAGTGAGAGGGGCGGCTCCTTTGTCTATTGAGCCGGCGGTTTATTCAGCTTGACTTTATATATATTTATCAATATATTAAAAAAATGAATTTTCGCTGGTTTTACCTTCTTACTATTACCTATTTTCTCCTGCCCATGGTGAATATCCTGTTTGCCTTCTCGGCCATCTTTTGTATGACCCTTCCTTTCATTCTTCTGAGCCGGACAGGAAAAAAGACCTGGTGTGCCGCCATCTGCCCCCGGTCTCACTTTCTCTCAAAACTGAAATTTCTCAATATCGGAATAAAGTCGCCCCGCCGGCTTACGGGCGAAAACATGGGGCGAAACATGCTCTCTTACTTTGGAATCAACCTCTTTTTTATAACCCTGTCGACACTGATGGTATCCATAGGAAGGATCGCCCCTATCGATAAGATACGTCTTCTCATCGTCTTTCAGCTCCCCTTCGGGCTTCCCCAGCTGATCCCTTTCCACACCCTTCCTGCCCCTTTGCTACATCTGGGATACCGGTTTTATTCGCTTATGCTCACCTCAACGCTTATCGGTATAGGACTCGCCGTACTCTTCAAACCGAGAACCTGGTGCGCCATCTGTCCCGTCAATACCCTGAGCACCAGTCTGCTTGGGAAAATCCCCCCTAACCCCGACGAGGAGAACCATGAAAAAACAATTTAATCCGGCCAAACTGGAAAAGCTCAACAATCCCGCCCGGCTGGAGATGATAGATCCCCTTTACATCTGGGAAAGGCTGAAGATGAAACACCATGATATCAAAGTGGAGATAGGAGCCGGAACAGGTCTCTTCAGCCGGGCCTTTCAGAAACTATCGGGAAAGGGAAAAACCATGGCCCTCGATATCTCCCCGGAAATGGTGGCCTATATGGAGGAGCATGGGACGGTGGACGGCACAGCCATACAGCCCATCCTCGTATCGGACGGCCGCCTGCCCCTGGAGGACGGTTCGGCCGACCTGGTCTATATGATTACGGTTCATCATGAACTTGACGATCCCGATGGCATGCTCAGGGAGGCTCATCGTATTTTGAGAAAGGGGGGCCGTCTTTTCATTGTCGACTGGAACGGAAATAATCTGGCCATGGGACCTTCCGCCGCTATTCGCTGTGCTCCGGAACAGGTCGCTTCCCAGCTTGAGAAAGCCGGTTTTTCCAACGTAACAATCGATCCCGGTTTCGAAAACTTTTTCCTTGTCCTGGCGGACAGCTGATAGCCGGCTGGAAATCTCCCACCGTTTTTGACCCTTTTTTATCCCCCGAACCGGAATAAACGGCCTATTCCGTTTGAACAGGCCGGCGGGGCCGGTATATAATCTTCCTGCCACAGGGGAGGAAAGCCATGGCTTTGGTATACTGCAGCTACGGAACTCGTGATTACTGGACAAAACCCATCAGCCTGAGCAGACGGGGATACTGGGAGTTCCAGTTTACGATTTCGGGCAGAAGCCTTCCCACCCTGCCCGAAGGGGAGAAACCCTCCTGGAAAGAGGGGGATAATTTCTGGATTTCCACCCCCGATTCGATACACGGCTGGACCTCGGCCGACAAGGATGTATCGGAAGTTGCGGTTTTCCATTTTACCGATATCCCCGAATCCCTTCTCAATATTTTCCAGAACAGGACCATGATCTCGACCAGACTGGACAGGGATCAGCTTAAGGAGATGCTTGTCCTGGCCCGTGAAATAGCCCCCCAGGTTCTCTCCCCCCAATACACCAGTCCCGTGGAATTCGATCTTTGCTGCCACAGATTAAGCCTGATCTATCTGCGCCGCATAGAAGAGCGGCTGACAAACCTTTCATGGGACTATCACTCACAGATAGCCAACGCCTCGGTCGCCTGGTACTGCTCCCATATGAATGAGGGCATCGGAATCAAGGAAACCGCCGAAAAAATGGGATACAGCGTCAGTCAGCTCAGAAAGATATTCAACAAGACCAGAGGGGTCAAACCCAGCAAGATTTTCGAAGAGTGCCGTCTGGAGAGGGCAAAGGAGCTCCTTGAGAACTCCCGTATGTCCATAATAGAGATATCCCTGGAGTGCGGATACAGTGACCAGAGTTCATTCACGCGAGCTTTTAAGAAATATTTTGAACTATCGCCCATAAAATTCAAAAAAAAGCCAAATCCAGTATAAATTACCTATTTTTTTAATACAAATATACTTATATAATTTCCACAACTTATTTGTCTGTTTATCAGTAAATATATCCCAATCTCCCTGTGATCGAAAATGCTAAATTCCGGGATTGTTTATGCAAAGAATTATCCCACCATCCATAGTAGAGTAAGCTGTGTTTTACAGATCTTCGTTTATTTTATGAAAAGAATTATTTGAATTCATACGATCCTGCGGAGAGTCCCTCGCCGTTAACTTTAATTAGAGAGAGATGCTCAGATATGAATAAAAAGCTGCATGACAATTTAACTTCCTATGCCTTTCTGACGCCCTGGCTTATCGGTTTTTTCGCCCTGACCCTTTATCCCATGTTCTCCTCCCTGTACCTGGCCTTTACCCAGTACAGCCTCAGGCAGCCCCCCATGTGGATAGGATTCCGGAACTTCATAACCATGTTCGGAGGAAATGAAACAATAAGGGGGGATGAGCGTTTTCTGAACTCCGTGGTCGTCACCTTCAAGTTCGTGTTTCTTTCGGTCCCCCTCAAGCTGATTTTTGCCCTGGCCGTGGCGATGCTGATGAATAAAAAGCTCCGTCTCATCGGCCTCTATCGGGCCCTTTACTATATCCCCACCCTCCTGGGCGGTTCCGTGGCTATCGCGGTTCTCTGGCGGCGGATGTTCGCCGGCGACGGTCTTCTCAACCTTATCCTGATGAAGCTGTTAGGCCTCTCCGACCTTCCCTCGTGGATATCCAATCCCAAATACGCCCTGGGAACGCTTATTCTTCTGGCGGTCTGGCAGTTCGGTTCGCCCATGATCATTTTCCTGGCCGGGCTTCAGCAGATTCCCAAGGAGTTCTACGAGGCGTCCAGCGTGGACGGGGCCGGAAAGATACGCCAGTTTTTCGCCATCACCCTCCCCGGACTGTCACCGATCATCTTCTTCAACCTGGTTATGCAGATGGTCAGCGCCTTCCAGTCCTTTACCCAGGCTTTTATCGTCTCCGGCGGATCGGGAGGTCCCCTGGATTCGACCATGTTCTACAGCCTTTACCTCTACATCAAAGGATTCGGCTTTTCAGAGATGGGATACGCCGCCGCCATGGCATGGGTTCTCCTCCTTATCATAGCCGGTCTTACCATAGTAGCCTTTAAGGTTTCCGGCAATCTGGTAACCTACGGAAGCGGAGAGTAAAAGAATGATCAATATCAACGCCAAAGAAACGACAAAGTCCCTGCTTCTGAACCTATTTATTCTTCTCCTCGGTTTCGGAATGCTCTACCCGATCCTGTGGCTTATCGGAGCCTCCTTCAAGCCCAGCAACATGATCTTCACCGACCCGGGCATACTTCCCAAGTCCTTCCACTTCGGGAACTATTCCGAAGGCTGGAAAGGTATCGGCATCGTCGGGTTCGGAACCTTCTTCAAGAACAGTTTCACCATCTGTATCCTCAGCGCCCTGGGAAACGTTATTTTCTGTTCCCTCACGGCCTACGCCTTCGCCCGGCTGAACTTCGTGGGAAAGAAAGTGTGGTTCGCCGTCATGATGCTGACCCTTATGCTGCCGGCCCACGTCACGACGATTCCCCGGTATATCATGTTCCGCTCCTTCGGCTGGATCAACACCTTCCTGCCCATCGTCGTTCCCAAGTACTTTGCTACCGACGCCTTCTTTATCTTTCTTCTCGTTCAGTTCATCCGCGGTCTTCCCCGGGATCTGGATGAATCGGCCTATCTGGACGGCTGTTCCAAGTTCGGGATTTTCACCCGGATCATCATGCCCCTGACCACTCCGGCGGTCATCTCCACGGTGCTTTTCTCCTTTCTGTGGACCTGGGACGACTTTTTCAATCAGCTTCTCTACCTGACGTCGCCCAACAAATATACGGTCCCCATGGGCCTGAGACTCTTCCTCGACGCTTCGGGAAAATCGTCCTGGGGCCCCATGTTCGCCATGTCGGTTCTCTCACTGTTTCCGGCATTCATACTCTTCTTTTCCCTGCAGAAATACTTCGTCAAGGGAATCGCCACTACAGGAATAAAGGGCTGATAACCCTTAAAATATTTGGAGGAAAAAATGAAAAAAATCTTTATGATTTCTTTAGTAACCATGGCTCTCGTATCGGCCGTTTTCGCGAACGGCAAGTCCGATGCGGCGGCCGCAGACGACGGAACCATCCGATGGGCCTACTGGGGAAGCGGTGAGCGCGTCACCATCAGCCAGGAAGCGATTGATCTGTACCAGTCCAGAAATCCCGATATCAAAATCAATCCGGAAGTATCCGGCGGTGCGGGAGACCACTTTGTAAAGGTCGATACCCAGCTGGCCGGAGGAATGGGCCCGGACATTATCCAGATGGGAGGCAATATCTATGACTACAGCGACGTGATTCTTCCCCTGGATGCCTATGCCGGAACCCTTCTGGATGTAGACGCCATCGACGACAGCGCCATCGCTTCCGGTACCATCAACGGCGAACTCAAGGGAGTTTCCACCGGTGTTACCATGCCGGCCCTTGTCTATAATAAAAGCCTGATCGAAAAAGCGGGAGTTCCCCTCCCCTCTTTCTCCATGACCTATGGCGAATTCCGGGACTACCTGATGCTGCTCAAGTCCAAACTCCCCAGCGGCGTTTACCCCATGCAGGATATCGGCGTAACTTCCAGCAGTTCCACCGCCTTCGGATACTGGACACGCTACAACGGCACTCCCCTTTATAATGCCGATTCCAACACAACCGGTGTAACAGCCGCCGCCGGTAAGAAATATCTCGATCTTTTCAAGGATTACCGGGACAACGGTCTCGTACCTCCCCCGGATGTTGCCGCGGGCTACGCCGAATCCAACGCGGACACTTCTGCTCTTATCGCCGGTAAAGTGGCCATTGCCTTTCTCTTTACCAATCAGCTGAGCGGATACCAGGCCGCCACCACCGATGAGCTTGATTTCATCGAATTCCCCGGCGCCGCCGCTACCAAAGCTCTGTGGCAGGCTCCCAGTCAGTTCTACACGGTGAACAAGGAGTCCAAGAATATCGAGGAGACGGTGAAATTCATAAACTTCCTCGTTAACGATCCCGATGCCGCCAAGATTCTGGGAAGCAACCGGGGAGCCTCCGCCTCCTCCACGGCCCGTGCCGCCGGAGCTTCTTCCGCAACGGACCAGAAAGTTTTCGATTATCTTGGAAAATCCTCCGACCACTCCTCCCTGGAAACGGATCACGTTCCGAACGATACGGAATTCAACAGCACCCTGTTCCTGATCTACCAGAGAGCGGCCTTCGGCCAGATCGATACGACCGAAGGGGGAGCTCAGATTTACGATCTGATTACCCGCATGATCTCCAAATAAGACATCGTATTATTTAACACATTCATAGAAGAGGGCAGACATGAAAGCGTCTGCCCTCTCTCTTTACAAAAGGAAGTGCTCCATTGATAAAAAGAGAAGAAATACAGATCCGCGACCCCTTCGTCTTCGCAGAGGAGAAGGAGGGGAAGTACTACCTCTTCGGTACAACCGACAAGAACCCCTGGAATCAGAAAGGAGTGGGCTTTGACGCCTACGTAAGCACAGACCTGGAAAACTTTGATGGTCCCTATCAGGTGTTTACACCTTCTGAAACATTCTGGGGAACCCATGATTTCTGGGCGCCCGAGGTTCATAAGTTCCAGGACAAATACTATCTTTTTGCCAGTTTCACTTCCGATTCCCGCCGCCGGGGAACCCAGATTATGGTCTCCGATGTTCCTCTTGGCCCCTATCGGCCCCTCGTCAACGACGCAGTCACGCCGGGAGAGTGGGAATGTCTGGATGGGACCCTCTATGTGGACGGGAAAAATACCCCCTGGATCGTCTTCTGCCACGAGTGGGTCCAGGCCAATGACGGGGCGATCTATGCCATGCCCCTGAGCAGTGATCTCTCCCGGAGCGCCGGGGAGCCCCGCCTTCTCTTCAACGCTTCCGCCGCCCCCTGGTCCTGCCCGCGTGAGAGGCGTGACGGTTCGGGAATTTGCGATGCCCGGATTACCGACGGCCCCTTCATGCACCGGCAAAATGACGGCCTCCTTATCATGCTCTGGTCCAGTATCGGAGATAAGGGTTATGCCATGGGCTGTGCCCTTTCCGAATCGGGAGAGCTGGGAGGCCCCTGGAAGCAGAGTCCCGAACCTCTTATCTCCCAGGACGGGGGCCATGGGATGGTTTTTACCGATTTTACCGGCGAACTGCAGCTGACCTACCACACACCTAACAAGACACCCTTTGAGCGCTTTGTCTATCAGGGTGTAAAAGAAACGGAGAAAGGACTGATCCTGTCCGATACAGCAGAGGAGAAAAAATGAGCCCCATTGACCGAAAAGCCCTGGTAAAAAGACACAATCCCGTAATGAAGACATGGCAGCCGGAGAGCCCCCTTTCCCTCGGCAACGGGGATTTCGCCTATACGGCGGATATCACGGGTATGCAGACCTTCGGGGATAATCCGGACGGATGCATCCCCCGGTGCACGATGAGCCAGTGGGGCTTCCACTCCTATCCCGATGCTCCGGAGAGCGATGGGGATTTACGCCTGCAGGAGTTTGCCTGCGGAGAGAGAACGGTGGGCTACATGACCGATGACCGGGGTCAGGAAGAGCTCTATCACGGTTTACGCCTTAATCCCCACCGCTTTCATCTGGGCAAAGCCGGTCTTTATATCGATGCCGCCGAGGAGGATGCGGCCGGTCCCCTCTCAGAGAGACTCCTGGACTCCCGGATGGAGAAAACGGAGCAGACCCTGGACATGTGGACGGGAAAACTGACCAGTACCTTTCGACTCGACGGCCGTCCCGTGAAAGTGGAAAGCCTCTGCCACCCTTCCCTCGATCTGCTCTCCTTCCGTTTGGAATCGCCCCTGCTGAAGGAAGGAAAAATCGGCCTGGATCTGAGGTTTCCCTGCCCCTCCCACGAAAAGGAAGGAGCCGACTGGTCAAAACAATCCGCCCACACTTCGGTTCTGGAAGCCCGGACGCCCTTCAACTATGCCGTCAACCGGGAACTGGACAGCTTTCGCTATGAGGTTCTCGTCGGTTTCAACGGGGAATCGGCCGTTTCCGTGAAGGAGAGAGGAGAACATCGCTGGGTGTTCACATCGGAGGGGGATGTTCTGGAATTTTCCCTGCTTTTCCGCGAGGCCGGTTCCTCTCCGGCAGACCTGCCCCTTTACGGGGAGACGGAAGAGGCCTGCCGAAAGCATTGGAACGCCTTCTGGCAGGAAGGAGCAGCCGTCTCTTTCGAGGGAAGTACCGATAAAAGGGCCATGGAGCTGGAGAGACGGGTCGTCCTCTCCCAGTACCTTCTGGCACTGCAGAGCCTGGGTTCCCTTCCGCCGGCGGAGACGGGACTGACCTGCAACAGCTGGTACGGTAAGTTCCATCTGGAAATGCACATCTGGCACGCCCTTCACGGACTTCTCTGGAACAGGGCAGATCTGGTGGAACGCAGCCTGGGATGGTACGGAGAGATTCTCCCCTCGGCCCGGCGAAGGGCGGAAAAGCAGGGTTACGCCGGTGTCCGGTGGCCCAAAATGACCGACAAAACCGGCAGGGACAGCCCCTCCCCCATTGGAACGCTCCTGTGCTGGCAGCAGCCCCATATCATCCTTTTTGCCGAACTGCTCTACCGGGTGAACCGGGAGGAGCGGGTACTGCATCAGTATGCCGAAAGGGTCTTTCAGACCGCCGAATTCATGGCCGACTACCCCCTCCGGGATGAAGAGAAGCAACGCTATATACTCGGCCCCCCCCTCATCCCCGCCCAGGAGAACCACGCCCCGGAGGATACGGTGAATCCCGTTTTTGAACTGGAATACTGGCGCTGGGGGCTGAAGACGGCTCTGGAATGGAAAAAAAGACTCGCCGAGGAAGCCCCCGGAAAATGGGAAGAGGTGCTGACACGATTGAGCGCCTGCCCTACCGATCCGCAGGGGGAAAAGTACCTGGCCCACGAGAATTGTCCCGATACCTACGGCCGCTACGCCACCGACCACCCCTCCATGCTCATGGCCTTCGGCCTGCTTCCCCCCCAGTCGATTGATCCCTCCCTTATGTCGAACAGTTTCGATGCCGTACGGGAGAGCTGGCGGTTTCCCACCATGTGGGGCTGGGACTTCCCGACCATGGCCATGACCCTGGCCCGGCTGGGACGGAGGAAAGACGCCGTGGACATGCTGCTTCTGGATTCGGACAAGAATACCTATGTGCTTAACGGCCACAACCGCCAGGTCGGCTCCGATGACCTTCCCCTCTATCTTCCCGGCAACGGGGGACTGCTCATCGCCGTGGCCATGATGGCCGCCGGCTGGGACGGTTCCGCAGGCGGAGCTCCGGGATTCCCCGATGACGGCAGCTGGAAAGTCCGTTGCGAGGGGATGGCCCCTTATCTGTAAGGAAACCGGTTCCCCCGCTCTCCCCTTAACCATGAGGCCAGGCGATGTGAGGATATACCGTGAATCGGAGATTATTCGGCCGGCTCCTTCTCAAGGGCCTTCTGAAGCAGCACGGCCCCCAGAATCAGGATACCCTTGATAAGGTCATTGACGAAAGCCGGGACCTGAAAAGCGGAAAGAATAGCGTCTATAGCATAAAGAATAACCGCTCCGAAAAAGGCTCCCTGGATGCGTCCGCGCCCCCCGGACATGGACGTTCCCCCGATGGCGACGGCGGCGATGACATCGAGCTCGAACCCTTTGCCCGCCGTGGCGACATCGACCGAACCGAAGCGGGTAATATAGAGAAATCCGGCGGCCCCCGTGAGGATTCCCGTTATCGTGAATATGGCGACTTTTACCAGTTTGATATTGATGCCGGTTAACCGTGAAGCCTTTTCATTCGATCCGATGGCATAAACATACTTGCCGAACTTCGTTTTGGTCATAACGAACCAGATAAAAAGGGTCATGGCGATAAAGATCAGGACGAGATAGGGAATCGGGCCGACCTTCCCGTATCCGATGGGCCGGAGAATCTCAAAATAGGCGTCGTTATCCACGATCTGAGGGCCGCCGTGGCCGAACTGTATGGTTATGGAACGGTAACCGACCAGCGTTGCCAGAGTCACGATAAAGGCCGCGACTTTGGCGATACCGACGAATAGGCCGTTGAAGAGCCCCAGCAGAAACCCCATCCCCACCGTTGCCAGCAGGGTAAAGAAAATACTGTATGTCGAATTGAAGACAACCACGCCGATAGCCGCCGTGAGCCCCAGAATCGATCCGACGGAAAGGTCTATATTGCCCGAAATGATAACCAGGGACATTCCCAGTGCGATAATTCCGATAAAAACGGATGATTTCAACAGGTTGACCAGACTGGCCATGGAAAGAAACTGATCGCTGGCGATCCGCCCGATGATAAGCAGGAGAATCAGCGATAATATGTAATTGTGATCCACTACCAGTTTTTTTATCAGCAGAATAATCCTGTCGCCCACGGGGCTTTTGCCGATTACCGGTGATGTGTCCTCGGTTCCCTTCTTTTCTACCACATTACTCATAGTTTATTTCACCTTCTTATTTGACCCGGTTGCATAATACATCACGTCGAGTTCGTTTAATTCGCTTCGGGAGAACTCTCTGTTGATCTCCCCTTTATACATAACCAGACAGCGGTCGGCGATTTTATGAATCTCCGGATATTCCGAACTGAATACCAGCACGCTTTTCCCCTCCTCCGCCAGTTTGGTTATCAATTGATAAATCTCAAATTTTGCCCCCACATCGATTCCCTGGGTCGGATTGTCCAGAATATAGACATCCGAATCCAGGCCGAACCAGCGTGAGAAAATCACTTTCTGCTGATTTCCTCCGCTCAGGGAAGTTATTCTGTTATCCGGGTTGGCCGCCCTGATGTTGGTAATGCGTTTACTCGTTTCGTAACGGCGATTCTCTTCCCTGTCGCTTATGTAAAACTTTTTATGCTTGCAGGTAAAATACGCCATGGAGAGGTTGTCTTTAATGGAAAGGTCTTTGAGTATCGACCGTTCCTTACGGTTGCGGGGAACCATCGATACTCCCGATTTCATGATTTTAACGATGGATGATGACTGAATCTCTTTGCCTTTTAAAATGATCTGACCGCCGGTAGCCTTCCGGGCGCCGAAAAGGCATTCGCTCAGCTCCCCTCTCCCGTCGCCGAAAAGGCCCGTGACGGCAACAATCTCTCCCTTGGACAAAGAAAAACTGATACCCTTAAAGTAATCACCATAGCTGAGGTCCTTTACTTCAAGAACAATCTCCTCTTTCTTCACCTCATTCGACTTCTCCACAACTTCATGGGCCAGGCTCCTCCCGACCAGCATCTCCGTAATCTGCTGCTCATCCACATCGGTGAAATTACCGCTGGTAATGAACTTCCCGTCCCGCATGACCGTATAGCGGTCGCAGATCTCAAACAGCTCGGGCATTTTGTGGGAGATGTAGATACAGCTGATTCCCTGGGACTTCAAGCCGCGCATAATCTCAAAAAGATCGGCTATCTCCTCATTGGTAAGCGAAGTCGTCGGCTCATCCATAATGATCAGCCTGCAATCAAAAAGCAGGGCCCGGGCTATCTCTATCAGCTGCTTACGGGACGTATCGAGGTCCCGCACATAGGCCGTCGGATCTATGTCGAGCTTCATTTTCTGCAGGATCTCCCATGACCGTCTTATCATCTCCCCTTTCTTCAGCACGATGCCCCCATAGGTGAGTTCATTGTGCAGAAAAAGGTTTTCGTAGACCTGCAGATCATTGACAAGATTCAGCTCCTGATGGATAAAACCAATGCCCAGGTGGGCCGATTTTATCGGTGTCAGGTGCGTGTGTTCCTCGCCGTTGATGACAATAGTGCCCGAATCCGGTCTGAGGATTCCCCCCAGCACATTCATCAGAGTCGATTTCCCGGCCCCGTTCTCTCCCAGTAGTCCGTGGATTTCAGATTCCCCCACAGTGAGAGAAACATCCTGAACGGCCTTGACGGCTTCGAAACTCTTAAATATGTTCCTCATCTCTAAATGCATAAGATTTCCTATTCAAGAAAATGATAAGGCCGGCGCTTGAACACCGGCCGGTTCTTTTTTAATAGAATGAATAACGCAGAGTGTAGACGGGACCTTTCTCAAAGTCCTTGTAGTTGCTGTTATCAACCATTTCCGTGGGGACCAGGTGCATTCCGGAAACCTCTTTACCGTCGAGTACATCTATTCCCAGCTGGATAGCCTCCACGACCATGGCGGGAGAGAAGGAGAAGGTGACGATATCGATTCCCAGATCCTTGTAGTGGTCATAGACATCGAGCAGTTCCCTCGGAGCGCTGACGGCGGAAACGAGTTTCACATTGAGTTTCGCATCCCCGTCGTATCCCTCGAGAGCGGCAAGAAGGCCGAATGCCACATCGGCGTCATGGTTGAAAATGGCCTGAATACTCTCCACCTGTTCCTTGGTGCTGGAGCTGAGGAAGGTCTCAAGCTGCGTCTGGGCCGTATCCTTGCTCCAGTTCGTCACGTAGTCGTTCACCCTGACGAAGTTGGGGTCGGCCGTTTTCCAGAATCCGTCGGAACGCTGCTTGGGCACGCTGGAGTTGTCCCCCTTGAACTCGAGCATATTCACCTTGCCCCTGGCGAGTTCATCCTTGAAGTACTCGTTGAAATAGAGCCCGGAATCTTCACCTATGGTGAAGTTGTCACCCATGAGCTCGGCGGTCTCATCGAAATTATTGATAAGCCTGTCATAGATGATCAGGGGGATTCCCGCATCGGCGATAGTCTGGGCGGCGGACTTGAGCTCATCCCCGTTATGGGGCCAGAGGACGACAACGTCGGCGCCCTGGGAAACGACCGTATCGATCTGATTGGCCTGCTCGACCACATCATCGGAAACGAGGAATACCGGTTTGTAGCCCTTCGCCTCGGCCAGTTCCTTCGTCGCATGCTCCGCATGCTTGATACTCTCACCCAGGAAACCGTGGTCTGCACTGGGCATGATGACCGCCAGGGTTTTCGTACCGCTCTCCTTTCCGCCACTGGCGCACAGGAGGGACATGCCGGACACCATGACGACCAGCAAGAGAACCATGATTTTTCTCATAACTTACTCCTTTTGAATTTTTTCGGAATTCCTAACCTATATTTATTCAGCCTTATGCTGATAAATCCCCCATTTCCACAACAGGCAGTTTCTTCTCCCCGGGGAGCGTAAGCTGTTTCTGTCCTGTAAAGTGGTAGCCCTTCTCTTCGCTGAGAGGCCAGATAAGTGGTTTGATAAAGGAGAGACAGGCTTCAAAACCCTGTTCGATGGCCATTTCATTTTCTGTTCCCTTTGAATTCTGTCCTTCGTTCTCAATGGAAAAAGCTCCCGAATAATCGATTTTCATCAGATAGTCGAGAAAAGAACGCCAATCCATGGAGTCCGATCCGCCGAATCCGGGGACCATGGCTTCATAGGAGAAACGGTCCCATTCACTGGAAGGAACGGGAACCCCGGCGGCTTCGGCCAGTTCTCTGCCGACAAGCTGCTTGCCGAACACATGCCCCCAGTGGATGGCGCCGGAATCGTTCCTCATCCGGGATGTTTTCAGGTGGATCTGCTTGATGCGGGACATATCGCTGTTCTTAAGGACATCCACCGGATCGAGAAACTGCCAGATGTCATGACTCGGATCGTAAGTCTCCCCGTGGGCGGGACTGGGAATAAGATGATACATAAGCTTTCGGGCGGCCAGGGTGGACGTGAGGTTGTTCATGGTGCCGCTGTAACCGGCGGCCCTCCACCCTTCCATGGGGCAGTTCTCGTAGATTAGGGTAACGCCCAGATCCTCGGCATATTTCACGATGGGGCTGAAAACCCTTTTGTACTCGTAAAGATTCTTCTCAAAGGACCCTTCCTCCAGATCCCATTGGTGGTTATAACCGACGAAAGTCCCCACCCTTATCCCGTTGGCGTCACCGCCCAGTAGCGCCGCGATACGAATCAGCTTGAGCAGGTGGTTCTGGTTTTTCAAGCGCTGGTCTTCTTCTCCCCCGATAAGGTTCTCGAACGCCCCGATGGAAAAACGCAAGCCCGCCTCATTAAACTTCTCCAGAGTTCTCTTCGCCCTGTCCGCATCGAAGTTATCGTATTCCAGATGGGTTGCCACGTGATCGGAACGGGTTCCGTCCCCTCTGAAAACGCACAACTCAAGCCCCTGCAGACCAAGGCGGTCAGCTATTGCTATCAGCTGCTCCTGATCCTTACCGGGATAGGCCGAACTCATTAACCAAACGGGATTATTCATATCTACTCTCTTTACACAGCTGCGATATCGACCCAGCAGTTTTTTTCCACACTCTCAATAATAGCTTCGCATAAAACCATTTCCATCGTTCCGTCGGCCAGTGTCGGGTAATCGCCATGACCTTCTTTCCCATCCAGAAGGTCCGAGTAAAACTCCCGGAGCATATGCCTGAACGTTTCCCCGTACCCTTCCTGGTGCCCGCCGGGAAATACCGACATGGAGCCGGAGCGGTCATGGAGGAGGGAGGGATCTTTCATGAGGATCTCATTGGGACCATCCCTGTGGCCTATTTTCAGGTTGTTGGGAGACTCCGAATCCCACGTATAGGAGACGTCCTTTCCGAACTGACGGAATTCCATAAAGTTCTTATACCCCGCCGAAACCTGGCTGACCGTAAGATTTCCCATGGCCCCCGTATCGAAGGAGAACATGATCTGGGCATAGTCTTCCGTATCCACATTGTAGGAAACGTAGGAGGATGAATCCGTTCCCTTTGTGAAAGTCAGGTTCCTCCCGTCGGCGCTTTTTTTTCGGGAATCATACATCCGCCCGAAACGCGCATAAACACTCCGGATCTTTAATCCCGTTATGTACTGGGCCAAATCCATCCAGTGGGTTCCGATATCGGCAACGGCCCTGGATTTTCCGCTTTTTGCGGACTCCAGCCTCCAGCTGTAATCGGTCTCATAAAGCAGCCAATCCTGAAGATAGGACCCCTGCAAAGCGAAGATCCCACTCTTTCCTCCCTCAAGGTTGCGGGCCCTGATCTCCTGAGCCATGGGGTAATAGCGCAGGTTATAGTTGACGGCCCCTTTGAGTTTCTTCTTCTCCGCCAGACGCATCAGCTCCCCCGCTTCGGCTGATGTCAGGGCAAGGGGCTTTTCGCATAACACGTTTTTCCCGCCCTCGAGGCACTCCTTGACCATGGGATAATGGAGAAAGTTGGGGGTGCAGATATGGACGACATCAATATCGTCCCTTTCTATTATGTCTTTGTAGTTTCCAGAGTGAAAAGGAATATTCAATCGGGCGGCCGCCGATGCGGCATCTTCTTCGGATACCCCGGCGATAGCCTTCAGTTCAGACAGTTCAGGATTCCTTCTTATCGCTTCTGCATGGACAGGACCGATAAAACCCGTTCCGATAATCGCTATTCGAAGTTTCTTCATATAGCCTACCTCTGGTCTGTAATATATGTATCTTAAGCCTATATATCCCATATGTCAACTTTTTTGTTTTATCATAGGACATATTTGTGCTATGATAGATTTATTGCTATTTTTTGGGAAAAAACGTATAGTTTAGTTTCTTTATGAACCAGAAAGATCTGATAACACCGAATACGACATCTCTTATCTATAATATTATCCGTCAGAACGGAGAAATCAACCGCATGGGGTTAACCCAGAAAAGCGGCGCCTCCAAATCGACCATCTCCCTGCAGATTAAGAAGCTTCTGGAGCTCGGGATGATTGAGGAGAAGATCCCCTCCGACAGCAGCCAGAGAAAACTCAAACTGAAGATCAAGGAGGAGATCGGCTATGTGGCGGGTGTTTTCCTGGGTATTTCCAAGTTAAGCATTATCATTTTTTCTCTGGATATGAAAATCAAGTATGAGAAAATATCCCTGTTTGAGTCCATAGCAAATCCGGAGACGTGCAATAGGCAGATCATATCCCTCCTGAAATCCTTATGCGAAGAGAAGGGAATCAAGGATCTGTGGGGAATCGGTATCGGTTTTCCCTTTCCGGTGAATTTTCCCGAAGGGAAGCCGGATTCCCCGCCCAACGTACCCCTGTGGGACGGATACCCCCTGAAGAACCTGTACGAAAAGGAGTTCGGCTGTCCGGTGCTGGTGGATAACGATGTGAATGTCATGGCCCTCGGCGAGGGCTATAAGGGGTGTACCGTAAACGAATCGGACTTCCTCTTCATAAAGATCGGAACGGGCATAGGTTCGGGCCTTATCGTGGACGGGAAGATTTACCGCGGGGCCAATGGATGCGCCGGCGATATAGGCCATATCTCCGTAGACGGGAATTCCGTGGACTGTATCTGCGGGAACAAGGGCTGCCTGGAGGCGGTTGCCGGCGGCCGTGCCCTGGCGGCGAAGGCACAGAAGCTGGCCGAAACCGGCGAGAGTCCTTTTCTGGCCGAACTCAGCAGGAATGTCCCCTCCCTTACCGCCGCCCATATAAACGAAGGGGCCATGTCGGGGGATCTGGCTTGTATCCAGCTGATAAGAGATACGGGAAGATTAATCGGCGAGGTTACGGCCAAGCTGGTGAATTTTTTCAATCCCTCCTCCATTGTTATCGGCGGCGGATTATCCTGCTTCGGAAACTTGTTCATCGGAGCCATACGGGAAACCATTATCCGCCGGTCACCCCATCTCGCCACCTATGAGCTCGGTATCTGCTTTTCAGAGCTCAAAGATAAATCGGGCCCCACCGGCGCGGGCGCTCTCATTCTCGACCATATCTTCTCCCCGGAGAATTTCGCCGAAACGGTAAGAATCCACCTGTAACTTTTTTCAGAGGGACTCCTTCCTTAAAGATGTAAATCTTGCTGAAATAGAAAAAATCGAGTAGCATGAGCCATCAATCCCCAAGGAGTAGTCCCCGAATGTCAGTGAACAGACAAAATCCCGTACCCAGCGACATTGAGATAGCCCAGAGTGCGGTTCTGCAGCCCATAGAAAAGATTGCGGAGAAACTGGGAATTTCCCGGGAAGCGATTATTCAATACGGAGCTTATAAAGGGAAAATAGATCTCCACTCTTCCGAAGTGGAAGAGCTGCTGTGCAGACCCCAGAGAGCCAGATATATCGACGTGACGGCCATCACCCCCACTCCCCTGGGCGAGGGTAAGACGACAACCGCCGTGGGACTGACCGAAGGAATGGCCTACATAGGAAAGAAAGCCTCCCTGGCCATCCGCCAGCCCTCCATGGGGCCCACCTTCGGGATTAAGGGCGGAGCCGCCGGCGGGGGCTACAGCCAGGTGGTGCCCATGGAGGATTTCAACCTGCATCTGACGGGAGACCTCCATGCCGTCACCGCCGCCCATAATCTCTGCGCGGCCGCCATCGATGCCCGCATCTACCACGAAGAGAAGTGGAGCGACGCCTATTTTGAGAAAATCGGTCTGAAGAAACTGCACATAGACCCCCATCAGGTGACCTGGCGGCGGGTGATGGATATGAACGACCGGGCCCTCAGAAATATGATCACGGGCTTGGGTTCCTCCGCAGACGGCCCCATGGGGCAGAGCGGTTTCGATATTACCGCAGCCAGCGAGCTTATGGCGATTCTGGCCCTGTCCCGGAACCTCAGGGACATGCGGGAGCGGATAGGACGCATCATCATAGGATACAGCCGCCGGAAGGAGCCGGTAACCACCGAAGACCTGCAGGTGGCGGGCGCCATGACCGTCCTCATGAAGGACGCCCTGAATCCCAATCTGCTTCAGACAATGGAGGAACAGCCGGCCTTTGTTCATGCCGGACCCTTCGCTAACATCGCCCATGGGAACTCCTCTGTCGTGGCCGATCTTATCGGGGCCCAGTGCAGTGATTATCTTATCACCGAATCAGGCTTCGGAGCCGACATCGGCATGGAGAAATTCTTCCATATAAAATGCCGTGTCTCCGGGCTGACGCCCCATGCGGTAGTCCTGGTCGCCACGGTAAGGGCTCTGAAGATGCACGGCGGCGGTCCGAATATCGCTTCCGGCGGTCCCCTGGCCCGGGAGTACAGGGAAGAACACCTGGAACTTCTGGAAAAGGGCATTGAGAACCTGAAGGCCCATATCGATATAGCCCGCCGCTTCGGGGTTCCCGTCGTCGTCGCGGTTAATGCCTTTTCCACCGATACCCAGGCGGAGTGGGATCTGATAAGGGAGAAATCCCTCGAGGCGGGAGCCTTTGACGCGGTGGTCACCCGCCATTGGGAAAAGGGAGGCGAAGGAGCGGCCCCACTGGCGGAAGCCGTCTGCAGGGCGGCGGACAGTCCCTCCGATTTCCGGTTCCTCTATACCCTGGATATGACGATAAAACAGAAGATCGAAATCATCTGCAAAGAGATTTACGGGGCGGCGGAAGTCACCTACAGCCATAAGGCCGAAGCCAGAATCGCCCAGTATGAAAAAATGGGCTACGGGAACTTTCCCATCTGCATGGCCAAAACGCCCCTGTCCCTGAGTCATGATCCCCATCTGAAAAACAGGCCCCGGGGATTCACCTTCCCCGTTGAAGACCTCCGTCTCAGCGCGGGAGCGGGCTTTATCTACCCCCTGACCGAAGAGATCCGAACCATGCCGGGACTGCCCAGCAAGCCGGCTTTCATGGGGGTCGATCTGGATAGGGAGACAGGAAAGATACGGGGACTTTTCTAAGTGTTCACCGTTGTACTGAATTTTTCGAAGGAGTAAGAAATTGGAAGGAAAAGGAATAATAACCGTTGTCGGCAAGGACAAGGTGGGAATCATCTATTCGGTCACGAAAGTTCTGGCCGAGAACAGGGTAAATATCGAAGATATCAGTCAGACGATTCTCCAGGATTACTTTACCATGATGATGCTGGTTAACCTCTCGGAAGTGAAATGTGAATTTCTGGAGCTTCAGAACAGGCTGGAAGAACTGGAAAAGGAACTGGGACTCTCCATCAAAATCCAGCGGGAAGAGATTTTCAATTACATGCATGAGATTTAATTCTCACCGGTAGAAAGAAAAAGAGCGGGAGGCGCACATTGGCAATACAGAAAAACGTCCTGGAAACCATACGGATGATTGAAAAGGAAAAACTCGATATAAGAACCACCACCATGGGAATTTCCCTGATGGACTGTATCGATGGGAATGGGGAGAAGTCCCGACAGAAAATATATGACAAGATAACCCGTTACGCCGAAAATCTTGTCGCCGTGGGAAATCAGATCGAAACGGAATACGGTATCCCGATCATTAATAAACGGATTTCCGTAACCCCCATCTCCCTCATTGCTTCGGCCAGCGGAGATAAGGATTATGTGGCATACGCCAAAACTCTGGACAAGGCCGCCCGGGAAGTGGGAGTCAACTTCATCGGGGGATTTTCGGCTCTGGTGCAGAAGGGCTTTTCCCAGGGGGATCGGATTCTCATTGACTCCATTCCCGAGGCCTTGTGTGAAACGGAGAGGGTCTGTTCGTCGGTGAACCTGGGAAGCACCAAGGCCGGCATCAATCTGGATGCGGTCAAGCTGATGGGTAAAATCATCAAGGACACGGCTTACCTTACCCGGGACCGGGATTCCATCGGCTGCGCCAAACTGGTTGTCTTCGCCAATGCCGTGGACGACAATCCCTTTATGGCCGGCGCTTTCCACGGTGTGGGAGAGCCGGAAGCGGTCATCAATGTGGGTGTCAGCGGCCCGGGAACGGTGAAACGGGCCATGGAAAAGGTCAAGGGCGAGCCCATTCAGGTCGTCACGGAAAATATCAAGAAAACCGCCTTCAAAATCACCCGGGCCGGTCAGCTTGTGGGAAACGAAGTCTCCCGCCGGCTGGGTGTTCCCTTCGGAATCCTCGACCTCTCCCTGGCCCCGACCCCGGAGATCGGCGACAGTGTGGCTCGTATTCTGGAGGAATTCGGCCTGGAAGCGACGGGAGCCCACGGAACCACGGCGGCTTTGGCCATGCTGAACGACGCAGTAAAGAAGGGGGGCATCATGGCCTCATCCTCGGTGGGCGGTTTAAGCGGCGCCTTCATACCGGTCAGCGAAGACGAAGGAATGATCCAGGCCGTACAGAACGGGGCGCTCACCATAGACAAGCTCGAGGCGATGACCTGCGTCTGCTCGGTGGGCCTGGATATGATCGCCATTCCCGGAGACACCCCGGAGACAACCATTTCCGGTATGATCGCCGACGAAGCCGCTATCGGAGTCATCAATAACAAGACGACAGCCGTGCGGGTTATTCCGGTACACGGAAAAGACGTGGGCGATACCGTTGAGTTCGGCGGCCTTCTGGGATACGCACCGATTCTTCCGGTGAGCAAGTTCAGTTCTTCCGATTTTATCAGCCGGGGAGGCCATATCCCGGCGCCGATTCACAGTTTTAAGAATTAGACCAGCCTCCTTAAGAGAAAGGACGGAAAGAATAAACCGTCTATTCCGTCCTTTCTCTATTCACAAATAGTTCACAAAGTCCTGAATAGGCTTTAGAATACTTCCATGCCGTCCACCCTGGATTCTTTCAGCATATTAAGCAGTTTCTTCATCGCCGCCGGAGGCTTTTTCTGCGTGATCTACTCCCTGCTTCAGACGGCGGCCAATAGGAAGCACGAGACGATATATTTCATGCACGCCGGATTTTTTCTGGCCATAGGAATAAGCATACTCAGCGACGCCGTCTCGCGGCCCGGAACGGCCTTCCTGGCTCCGGCCCTTCTTTATGTGAACTATCCCCTCGATTATCTCCTGCCCGTGATTCTCTACTTTTACATTCGCCTTCTCTTTGAGGAAATCCGATTGCAAAAGGTCCATCTCCTCCTGCTCCTTCCTGCCCTGTTGGTCGGGATGGCCTTCCTTCCCTACTACGTCCTGCCCGGGGATGTGAAACTTATGAATTATCCGCTGAATGATTCATCCTGGGTTCCGGTCAGTTTCATTGTCCGATACGTGGATTACGGGATTTTCATATGGATGTTCCTTTCTCTCCTTCTGACTCTCTACAGGACTTACTTCTATCTTTTCAGCGGCATAAGACAGGTGAAGGGTATATTCATCTACCTCAGTCTGGGCGGTCTTCTGGCGGCCTCCCTCATCGTATCGAATTTTACAGAAAATAATGTACACTACCGGATCAATATGCTTTTCATGATCGCCCTCTTGCTCAGCCTGGCATTCATGACCGTGAGAAACCCGGATTTTTACCTGAAGATAAGAAGGAAGAGCAGTGAAATCCGCTACGCCCGTTCCCAGGTCCAGTCGCTTAACCTGGAAGGGATCATGGAGCGGATAGAAGACCTCATGAAGCTGGAGCATCTTTACCGCGACCCCGTCCTGACGGTGGAAATGCTAAGCTCACGGCTGGGCATAAGCAGGCAGCAGCTTTCGGAAATCATCAATACCCGATACGATCAGAACTTTAAGACCTTCATCAACTCCTACCGGATCGCAGCAGCCATGGAGGAACTTACCGAAAACAGGGAGTCCACGGTCATAACCATTGCCATGGACTGCGGGTTCAATTCCAAATCCACCTTCAATAAGGTTTTTCAGGAAACCACAGGAATGACTCCCACCCAGTGGAGAAAGAAAAAGGACGGGTAGGGAAAAGAGAGATCACGGGGAATTGTTCAGAGCAAAACTCCGCTCCCCTACTCGGTTACCATAAAGGCCTTGCTGCAGGAATACATTATTCCTGTAGCATCCGCGGCAATAAGGGTCAGAACGTGAATTCCCGGACACAGCCGGGAGGGAATCAGCTCATGGGAAACGGAAATACCATCCAGCACTTTTCCGTCCAGGTACCAGTGATAAACGGTATAATCCTCGGGGTGGGATATACCGAAATTGACGCTTGGGACATCAACATCAATCGTGTCAGGTCCCACGATGGCCAACCTGTCTACACCTTCAGGATTCATGGTTATATCGATGGCCCGATCCGCCGTCCATTCGGCATCAAGAGTTATATTATCCTCCGTCATAACAATAATATCTCCTTCAGAAAAGACTTAACCCTGACCGTCGGTAGAATTATGTTCATTATGAAAAGAGAAGAGTATCCGGTCGTCCGAAATGAGCATTTGAGACTGTTTTTGGTGAGATTTACCTGTATTATCGGATAGAAACGGTTATATCCGGTTCGGGATGTGTTCTATTTCTCGAATCGGCTCAGGATTTTCTCACACTCAGAAAGCCACCTTATATAGGATTCCTCCCGCATGACAGCTCCTTTAAGAACCAGATAGTCACCCAGGGATTCGTCAAAATGCTTACCGATCTGCGGATCTTCCTTTTGTTTCGCATCAAGCATGGACGTAAGCTTTTTCATCTTGAGCTCTCGTCTGCTCAGCTGTTCTCTTAATAGAAAAAGGGATTCGTTCTCCCCTATTATTTCCGAAAAGAACAATTGCAGCCGAAAAGTATCTTTGGGGGTAGGCTCCAGCTCAAAAGGAGTGGAAAGCCATTTTACCAGTTCTTCCTCCCCCTCCTCGGTCAGCCGGTAGAATTTCTTCTTAAGCATGGTGCCCTTGGTATCGGTCTCATAGGTGATAAGACCTTCTCCATGAAGTTTTTTTAATGCCGGATAGATCTGCCCGTGTGTGGAGTACCAGAAATTATTCACGGTCTTGCTGAATTTTTGAGAAATATCATAACCGGTGAGGGGCTCCCTACTGAGTAATCCCAGAATGGCATATTTAAGCATTTATCCTTCCTTATGGTTTCAATAGTATCTTCTATTTGATTTTTTGTCTTTAGAACGATAATAAATATTTATGTTGACATCAACATGTTTGTGATTATATACTATTTTTATCGAATAAGTTTTTATGAGAAGGAATTGAGATGAAAAACAAGTATGCCAAACTCCTTTCCCCCATCAAAATCGGAAAACTGGAAATACGGAATCGTTTCGCCATGGCCCCCATGGGCCCCCTTGGCCTGGCCGATTCCGAAGGCGGTTTTAACCAGCGGGGAATCGATTACTACACGGAAAGAGCCAAGGGAGGCACCGGCCTCATCATTACCGGAGTGACTTTTGTCGATAATGTCATTGAAGAGCACGGCATGCCAAACTGCCCCTGCTCCACCCATAATCCGGTACAGTTTGTCCGGACGGGTCGGGAAATGACGGAACGGATCCACGCCTATAATTCCAAGGTATTCCTTCAGATGTCCGGCGGTTTCGGAAGAGTGACCATCCCCACCAACCTGGGAGAATTCCCCCCCGTAGCCCCCTCCCCCATTCAGCACCGCTGGCTGGACAAGACCTGCCGGGAACTCTCGATAGAAGAGATCAGAACCATCGTGAAGCAGTTCGGAGAAGGCGCCTTCAATGCCAAACGCGCCGGATTTGACGGTGTTCAGATCCATGCGGTTCATGAAGGATACCTCATCGACCAGTTCGCCATTTCCCTGTTCAACCATAGAACCGACGAGTACGGCGGCTCTCTGGAAAACAGACTCCGATTCGCCCGGGAAATATGCGAAGAGATAAAAAAACGCTGCGGAGAAGATTTTCCCGTCACTCTCCGGTACAGTCCCAAGAGCTTCATCAAAGGCTTGAGAGACGGCGCCCTTCCCGGTGAAGAATTTGTAGAGATGGGCCGCGATATGCCCGAAGGTATCGAAGCGGCCAAGCTTCTGGTCGGCTATGGCTACGATGCCCTGGATGTGGATGTCGGCTCATACGATTCCTGGTGGTGGAGCCATCCGCCCATGTATCAGGAGAAAGGTCTTTACATGCCCTTCGCCAAAGAGATGAAGAAGCATGTGGATGTCCCCATTATCTGCGCCGGAAGAATGGATGACCCGGAACTGGCTCTCTCGGCTCTGGAAGACGATGTCTGCGATATGATCAGCATGGGCCGTCCCCTCCTGGCTGACCCCGATTATGTCAATAAACTGAAAGCCGGAAAAACCGGAGAGATCAGACCCTGCATCTCCTGTCAGGAAGGCTGCATGGGCCGCATCCAGGAATACTCCATGATCAACTGCGCGGTCAATCCCCAGGCGGGAAAAGAGAGAAGCAATGCCCTTCGTCCCGCCTGTTCCTCCAAAAAAGTTCTCATCATCGGAGGCGGTGTGGCCGGCTGCGAAGCGGCCCGCGTTCTGGCTCTGAGAGGTCATAAGCCGGAGCTTTTCGAAATGACCGGATCTCTGGGCGGAAATCTGAGAGCCGGAGGAGTCCCCGATTTCAAGGAAGACGATATCCTCCTGGCCGACTGGTATACAAGGCAGCTCGAACAATTGGGCGTTGAGGTGCACCTCAACACGGAATATACTCCCGATACCGCCGACTATCATGCCTACGATGCCGTGATCGTGGCGACAGGAACGGATCCCCGGATCATTCCCTTCGAGGATAAGGACAATGTTCATGCGGCTACGGACGTTCTGCTTGAAAAAGTACCCGCCGGGGACAATGTGGTGATTATCGGAGGGGGACTCGTAGGCTGCGAGACCGCTCTGTGGCTCAAGGAAAAGGGGAAAAACGTCACTATAGTCGAGATACAGGATAAGCTTCTTGCCCTGAACGGCCCCCTCTGCCATGCCAACAGCGAAATGCTGGAACGGCTGATCCCCTTCAAGGGTGTGGATATCATGACCGAAGCCAGGGCGGAATCCTTTGCGAAGGGAAAACTGACCGTATCCGGGAAAGCGGGACAGGAGACGCTGGCCTGCGACACCCTGGTTATGGCCATCGGGTATGTTCCCAAAGCCGGTCTGTTCAATGAGATTGATGAGCAGCACCCCGAGGCTTACCTCTTGGGCGATGCCCGCCGGGTTTCCAATATCATGTATGCCATCTGGGATGCTTTTGAAGTAGCCAGTCATATCTGATCAACATGCAACAGAGCCTGGGGATGCCTTCTCCAGGCTTTTTTTATTTAAGGAGAGAGAATATGGATATTTCCACCGCGAGGGACCTAAGCTTATATAATTACCGGGTCAATGACGCCGTCAATGATTTCCTGACTGAACTGACGGAAGAACAGTGGACCACCGATTTCGGCGGCGTCTACAGATCCATTAAGGAAATCTGTACCCACCTTGCCGTCACCGATCACGCCTGGTTAAAACGTCTTTTGACTCTTAAATCTTTCAGCTATTCCTCATTTCCGGTGATGGCACTGGATAGGGATAAGCTGAAATCGGAAAGTACTCTTGCTTCACAATATATCAAAATACGTCGGCAGCTGGACGCCTGCTTCCTTAATTTGAGTGAAGAGCTGGCCGATCCGGATCTTTCATCAGATCTTACCTTCAAACGGCTTAACGGAGAAATGATGGCCAAACCGGTTGATAAGATTCTCCTCCATCTGAGTCATCACCAGACCCATCACAGAGGAATGATAGCCCTCTATCTTGATATGCTGGGAATTGACAACGATTTCAGCAATCTTCTGAATCAGATCTGAACCGGCAGGGATGATTAACGGGAAAGAGGGGGGGGCCTCTCCCGTATAGAAAAAGGACAGCCTCCTTATATAGAAAGCTGTCCCGGGAAATATAAATGGCTAAAACTTATTTAAAGGTGTAGACATTAACCGCTTCGGCCATGGCCTTCTCACTCAGCTCCTGGCCGATACCGGGTAGATCGGGCAGCTCATAGGAGCCGTTGACCGGCATATGATCGTATTTACCGAGATCACGCATATCCTTCTTGATAGCGCCTTCGTGAATCTCATGGATCAGGAAGTTGGGGATAACGGCTTCCACCTGAAGGGAAGCGGCCGTAGCAATGGGGCCGCCGCAGATATGGAGCTGCACGGCCGCGTCATAGATATTGGCCATATCGCAGATTTTCTTGGTTTCGGAAATTCCGCCGGTCAGGCAGAGGTCGGGCTGAATGACCTGGATGGCTCTCTGCTCCAGGAACTCCCGGAAACCCCATCTGGTATAGATCCTCTCACCGCTGGCGATGGGAATATTCACTTTTTCATAGATCTCTCTCATGGATACGGCGTTAAGGGGATGGACCGGTTCCTCATAGTACATGATATTCAGATCTTCCATCTTCTGGCCCAGCTGGATGGCCGTATTCGTATCGGTATAGGAGTGCAGCTCGAGAATAATATCCATGTCTGGACCGCCCGCTTCTCTCATGGCCGCCGTTCTCTCATAGGCGATATTGAGCATTCTGTCGGAAAGCACTCCCCTCATTTTCCAGTCGGGGTTGGTGGCCTCCCGCGCCCATTTCCCATCTTCGGTCACGCCCAGAGGGTCGACTTTAATAGCGGTAAACCCCTGTGCCATGGCCTTCTTCGTTGCCGCGGCATACTGTTCAGGCTCCGTGAGACAGACATGCTCCACATCCCAGTCGAACTGCAGCTGGCTGGCATAAGCTCTGATCCTTTCATTGGTCTTACCGCCCAGAAGCTCGTACACGGGTACGTTGAGGGCTTTACCCTTGATGTCCCAGAGAGCCGTATCGATGGCGCTCATACCGGCGTTGATGACGGTTCCGCCGCCCATGCCCCAGAACGTTGTCCGGAAGAAATACTCCCAGATCGCCTCAATCTTCATGGGATCCATTCCCACGATAAGTTCGGCGAAATCCCGGGCGATTCCCACTCCGGCTTTATGGGCCTTTCCGTAGGATACTCCCACTTCTCCGAAACCGGAAATCCCTTCATCCGTATTAATCTTAACACAAATGACTTTTCCCATGACGTTATATTTCAGTTCATATACATCAACACTTACAATTTTCATTTCCTTCTCCTTGATCGATTTCCGGAAGGCAAATTTCGAGTGCATGTTCTGCTTTCGAGATTTGCTTTTTCTATTTAATTCAATCTATATAATTATTTAACAGAATCAATGCAGGTCGCAGTGAGTATTCATCTCCTCCGCCATTTCCTGCCAGTGGTCCATCCGTCTCTTCAGCTCCGCCTTGCTCTCCTCATCGTCCCGGAACGCAATGGCAACCCAGTCCATTTCCTGAAGGGACTTCACAAGCTCATCAATCTTGTTGAAGGGAACGGCGATCTGCCTCAATCCCGGTTCATAGACTTGGCGCCTTTTCAGACCATGATAGAATCCGGTTGTTATATGGTTCACCTTGCCTGATATGACAGGGTAGGCATACATCCAGGCACAGCTGATGACCGGCGTAGATTTGGATTCCCAGAAATCGCCGGAAATATAACTGGTGGCGCGCATGATAATATCCGCTTTCTCCACATCGGCGAAGAACATAACCAGATCGGGATCAAAATCGCAGTTTTCCCATTTGGAGAAAAGGACATGGTTCACAGTACCGGGGACAATAACGGGCATTTCCTGATAAAGTTTCCGGCAGGCCGCAGGGGTCTTGTACATGCCGAAGTCGAAACCGGCCTGCCCGTTGGCAGTCACGGGAGGTTTGGGAATCATGCCCAGGGACATTTTGCCGTAGCAGGCGTCGTTATCCATGCTGACATAGAACGGCTCATCCGAGGTCTGCGCTTCCTTGATGAACTGGCAGAAGGCCAGAGTCTTTTCGGATTTCCTTATCCCCTCCGGTTTAACGGGAAGGTACTTAAGAGCAACGGGAGGTATTTCCAGATTCAGTTTCTTGACGATTTCCTTGATTTCACTATTAGCCATCTTCAATCCCTCCTACAAGATCTTAACTAAGAATTCAGACATCCAGGGGCAGAACATAATCACAATGAGCAATACGCCCAATGTCAGAACGAAGGGCAGGGCCTTTCTTATGATCTTGTCCATCGATAATCCTGTCATGGCCTGGGCGACAAAGATATTGGCGCATACCGGAGGCGTGACAAAGGCGAGAGCCAGAGCGACTGTCATGACAATGCCGAAATGGAGTGAGCTCATACCGACTGAACTCACAACCGCCAGAAGAACGGGAGAGAAGATAACGATGGCCGGTGTCGTCTGGACAACCATTCCGATGAGGAACAGAATGATAAAGACAAAGAAGTAGATAACCATGGGATTTGAGGTGATGCCCATAAAGAAAGAGGTTATGCCCGTGGTAACACCCAGATAGGCAAACACCGTACTCAAGGCGGCGGCGGGGGCTACGGTCAGCATCATCCCCCCCGAGAAGGTGGTCATTTTGTTGAACATATCCCAGAGATTTTTAAAACTGACTTCCTTGTAGATAAAGACCCCTACAATAATTCCGTAAACGGTGGCGACGACAGCCGCTTCGGTGGGAGTGAATATACCGCCGTAGATACCGCCCAGGATGATGATAGGCATGAGAAGAGCCAGTTTGGCGTCCCAGAAGGCGCTGAAAACTTCCTTGATGGAGAAGGAGTTCGTCCCCTTGATCTTATGCTTTTTACAGTAGAAATAGTTGACTATCATAAGGCCGAGAGCGATGACGATGGAAGGGATGATACCGGCGATGAAAAGATCTCCGATCGACTCGTTGTTCGTTACGCCGTAGATAACCATGGGGTAGCTGGGGGGAACGATGATGCCGAGGCCGCTGGCAACGGCCGTCAGGCCGGTGGCGTAATATTTATCATAACCGCCCTTTACCATCTCGGGAATCATAATGATACCGATAGCCGCCACGGTAGCCACGGCCGAACCGGATACGGAGCCGAAGAACATACAGGCCAGGACGGTAACCATTCCCAGACTTCCCGTCACGCCGCCGAAAAAGGAATTGGCCAGGCGGACCAGTCTCTTCGATATGCCCCCTATATCCATGATATTGCCGCAAATCATAAAGAAGGGCAGAGCGATCATGGTAAAGGAAGCCGTTCCCGAATAGAGGGTCTGTCCCAGGAATTCCGGTGATGTAAGGGGATTCATCAGGAGCAGGATGAAACAGGGGAAAATCAGACTGATTCCGATAGGAAGCCCGATAACGAAGAAAAGAATCATTAAAATGAACATAATGGCAACGGACATACTACTTTTCCTCCCCTCTCATCCGCTCGATCTCTTCAAAATCGATAGCGGGCACACTGGCTCCCAGCTGCTTCTCCTCTTCATGGAGCAATTTATAGATGTCGATAACCAGTTTCACACTGGAGAATGTCAGCATCAGAGGAATAAAGACATAACTGAAAACTTTTGGGATGCCGAGAATGGCGGATTTTGAATTCCCCAGACTGGCCATGATATTGATAAAAGGGAAAACAATATACGTGTTGAATATGATAAAAATTACATCACTGATAATCAGAAGAACCTTTTTCACCTTGAAGGGTACAACATCCAGAAGAGCATCTATTCTCAGATGCTTTCTGTAGGTTACCGCGCTGGATACGCCCAGATATGTCATGAGAACGAACAGAATGACAGACAGCTCTTCCGTCCAGGTAAGAGAATGCCTGAAGACATACCGGCTCACGACCTGCGTAAAGAGAAGCAGCATTATCACAATGAAGATAACGGCTCCCATATACATATCCAGGTCCCATAAAATTTGTTTAATACTTTTAGAACTTTTTCCCACAAAGACCCTACCTTTAAACGCCTGCAGCAGAGCTGCAGACGATTGATTAATTCAATATTGCCGATCCGCCCTAGATTCCCAGGGTATCCATGAGTTTGGTATAGCGAGCTTCACCCATGAGCTTCTCAGCCGCACCCCATGATGTGGATGCCAGGTCTCTGAACTGCTTCATCTCCTCTTTGGTGGGTTTGTATACGGTCATACCCACATCGGTCAGAATCTTGATATACTCTTCTTCGGCCGATTTAACAGCGGCAAGGGAGCTTTCCATACTGGCTTTGTCAGCCGCTACGACGGCAGCTTTCTGGTTTTCGGAAAGTCCGTCCCAGGCCTTCCGGCTCATAAACAGGAAAGTCGTGGTGTAGCTGTGATTCGTCATGGTGCAGTACTGGTTCACTTCATAGAATTTCTGAGAATTGATGGTGGAAAGGGGGTTCTCCTGACCGTCGACAAGATGCTGCTGAAGAGCGCCGTACAGCTCGGAAATGGCAAGGGGAGCCGCGTTGGCGCCCAGTGCTTCCAGGGTGGCGATCTGAAGCTTATCGTTCATGGTTCTGATCTTGAGTCCCTTAAGATCCGCGGGAGTCCTGATTTCCCTTTTTGAGTTCGTCATTTCCCTGAATCCGATATTGAGGAAAGCAAGGCCTTTTACCCCGCTCACATCACTTTCGAGCTGAGCTATCATGCTGTCGCTGATATCGCTGTGGAGGAGAGTGCCGACCTGATCGACATCTTCCAGAAGATAGGGAACATTCAACTCGGCGAAGGCATTGGTGAACTCGGCCCAGTTACCCGTGGCGAAACTGGCGACTTCGAAACCGCCTGTTTGAATTCCGTTAACGACCTGATCCGTCTTGGAGGCTATCTGTCCGTCGGGGAAAAGCATAATCTCGATAGTGCCGTTGGACTGCTCTTCGACCGTCTTGATCCATGTATTGATCCCTATCGCCATGGGCGTTTTATTTGCATCTATTTCATTTTTGGAAACAACCGTGGAATACCTTAATTTAACCTTCTTTTCTCCCGACTCGCTGGAAGAGGCGGCACCGCCCTCTTTTGAGCAACCGGCCAGGCTTATCAGACAGACGGCAGCTAAGGCCATAACAATTCTGGAAACTAATTTTTTCATTCAATCTTCTCCAATTTCCTATTTTTTTGTATACTTGTTATACAGGTAGACAATTTACATGTATAGTAAAACCGGTTTTTGGATATGTCAATAAAAATTTACCGATTTATACAAATTTACTTTTTTTGTGAAAAGCTATGATATAATAGCTTTGGCGTGAAAATTTGAAAGATTGATATATTGTTATACAAATATGAAGAAAAAACTAAGGAGAGAGCTTTGCCCAAACTGACAAAAGACAGCCTGACAGATAAAATATTCGATTATATCAAGAATCAGATATTATCGGGCGAATGGCCTGCCAATCATAAGATTCCCGGAGAAGTGGAACTTTCAGAAACTCTGGGAGTGAGCCGTATGTCACTGAGGATGGCCATACAGAAGTCCAATGTACTGGGCCTTACCGAGACCATGGTGGGAGACGGCACCTACGCCAGAGACTTCAGTATGCGGGCTTATTTCAAGGAGATCTTCAATTCACAGATCCTGGAACTCGGCTACAAAGAAATCAACGATTTCCGATCCATCCTGGAGATAGGCGGCATAAGGCTCTCCTTTGAAAAGGAAATACCCCGGGAATCCATAGCAGAAATTGAAAAAATATATTCAAAGATGGAAGAAGCCCTGAAAGCGGAGGATTATGAAACTTTTAATAAATGCGACTTCGACTTCCACAGCTCGGTCTGCTCCTTATGTAATAATGAACTCATGACCATGCTCTATGACGCCATAAAATATTCCATTTCAAAGGTTACCGCCGAAAATGTGGAGAAATCAATAAAAAAAGAGGGCTCCTATGAACGGGTGCTGAATTATCACAGAAAGATTCTGGACGGCATTAACTCCAGAAACCTGGAGCAGTGTATCGAGGCCGAGATGGACTCGAGAAACCGTTCCAGCTATGACTATTACCGGGAGTCCTGACAGACCCGGAAAGATCGGGAGAAGAAAACCTGACCGGTCCGTTCCTGATGGGGCGGACCGGAAAAGAGGGTTCTATTTTATCTTCCTGTCAATATCATTCATTTTCTTATCCAGCTGATTCAACCGGAACTCAATGGAATTGAGAATCCAGAACTGAAAATGGCTGACCTTGTTGGCGTTATACATCATCCAGACGATCTTGACGGAAAGAAAAAGAAGACCGACTTCCAGCGAGACGAAGGGAGGCAGAAAATGGGTCGTTACTTCCAGGGTAAAAAAGACCAGAACAACGCAGAGAAACAGCATGTTGATCACGGCTTCCTTTCTATGGGAGCCCGTTCCCCCCAGAGCCCCTAATATATTTTTGATCCGCTCCTTCTCCTGCTTGAACTCTTCCAGTTCACGGATCAGTTCCTTTTCCAGATCGGTCTGAGGGGTTTGATTGTTTTCCATAATGATTATTCCTTTTTTCCGCATACTATAAAATAGGCTTATGCCGAGTGTCCAGAGGCCTGTTTTTCCTTCCCGCCCTTTCTATCCCCGCCATAATAGGCTATGATCAATTTCATCATCACCCGGAAGGGACGGAGGCAGCTATGAACGGCAGACGCGATTTTACCCGGATATGGGATTCACGGGAGTTCATGAACAGGATAAAGGAGTGGGACGTTCCCGGAGACAGGACAGCCCTCTGGCATCTGGGGCAGAACAGTTTCGTGGGGAAGAGCGGCGGCAGGATTTTCGCCATCGATCCCTACTTGACCGATTACTGCGGATCGGGCCGGACCGGCATTCCCGGTGAGAGATCCCGCTTTCTTCCCGTCATGATCGAGCCGGAAGATCTGGAAGCCGATCTGGTGCTCATCACCCACAGCCATGACGACCATGCCGATCCCTACACTCTGGAGAGGCTGGAAAAGATACGCCATACCGCCCGCTTCATCGTTCCCTGGCAGACCGTACCGGTCCTGACCGCAGCGGGGATCACACCGGAGAACATCAGCGTTATCCACCCGAAGGAAACAATAGGCTGGGAAAACTGGTCGATCGAGGCGACATACTGCCTGCCCACGGACGGTACCGACCTGAATCATGTGGGCTTTCTCATTACCTTTGAGCAGGGTAATGTCCTCTACAATACGGGAGACACGGCCTATACCTCTCTGCTGGGATACCTTTCGGAGAGAAAAATAGATCTGATGACGGTCTGCATAAACGGAGGCTACCGCAACCTGAGCCATTTTGAAGCGGCTGCTCTGACGAAGGAGATCCATCCCGCACGGGTCGCCCCCTGCCATCATGACGTCATGCCCCATAACTGGCAGCCGGCGGAAGTGTTCCGCCACTCCCTGCGCGTGGTCAAGGCCGAATCGGAGTTCTTCGAAATTCCCTATTACGAACCCTGTCTTATCTGATAGAGGAAAAGTCCGTTACTCGCCTTTCTTATCCAGATAGTAGGAGTAATCCCCCTCGAACACCCTCATGATTCCATGGTCGATCTCGAAGACGCGGTTGACCAGATGCTTGAGAAAGTAGCGGTCATGGCTGACGATAATCAGGGTTCCCTCGAACTTCTGCAACGCCTCCAGGAGAACTTCCCGGCTGGCTATATCCAGATGGTTCGTCGGCTCATCCAGCATCAGGAAGTTGATGGGCCGGGCCAGAAGGGAGGCCAGCATGACCCGGCTCTTTTCCCCGCCCGAAAGGATTCCTATCTTTTTTTCCGTATCGTCACCGGAGAACTGAAAAGCCCCCAGGAGGTTCTTGATCGTCCCGATGGTCTCCATGGGCAATAGGGCGGAGATTTCCTCGAAAATGGTGCTTTCCATGTTCAGGGAGTCGCCGGAATACTGACTGAAGTAGCCCGGCTGAAGGCTGGCGCCCAGCTCGCTCATTCCTTCGGTCGGTTCCGTCATGCCGGCCAGAACTTTCAGCAGGGTGGATTTTCCCGCCCCGTTGATTCCGGTCAGGCCGATTTTATCCCCCCGCTGGACAACTCCCGTGATTCCGGAAAACACCGGATGCACCCCGCCTGCGGGAAGGGGCCAGGTCTTGGCCAGATTTTCCATGCGGACGACCACATCGCCCGAACGCGGACAAGGGGGGAAGTTGAACTTCATGACCTTCGGATCGGGGGGAACGACGATGCGCTCCATTTTCTCTATCATCTTGACCCGGGACTGGACCTGGGCGGCATGGGAGGCCCGTGCGGCGAAACGGGCGATAAACTCCTCTTCCTTGGCCAGCATGGCCTGCTGCCTCCGCTGGGCGGCAATGAGCTGCTCCCGGCGGATCTCCCGCTCCCGCAGGTAGAAATCGTAATCCCCCGAATAGGTGGTGACCGCTTCTCCGGCCACTTCCACGGTCTTTTTACAGAGACGGGTCATAAATTCCCGGTCGTGGCTCGTCATCATCAGGGCGCCTTTGAAGGAGTTGAGCCACTCCTCCAGCCAGATGATCGATTCCATATCCAGGTGGTTCGTCGGCTCGTCCATAAGAAGGACATCGGGATTCAGGAGGAGAATCTGAGCCAGGGCGATACGCATTTTCCAGCCTCCGCTGAAATTCTCCACCCCTTCACTCTGGCGGGATTCACTAATACCCAGACCGTCGAGAATCGCCCGGGCGTTGCTCTCCAGCTCGTAGCCGTCCCGGTTCATGAACTCGGTCTGGACCTCGCCGTAGCGGTTCATGAACTCTTCCATAGCTTCGTCGTCCATTTCGGCCATCAGGTCCGGATCGGACATGGTATGCTCCATCTCCTCCATGATCCGGCTCAGTTCGTAAACACGGCCGGCGCCCTCGATGACCTGATGCAGGACCGACTTTCCGGCCATCTCTCCCACGTCCTGGGAAAAATACCCCACCACCACGCCGGGATCGACGGAAACGGTGCCGTCATCGGGCTTATCTTCACCGGAAATAATACGGAACAGAGTGGTCTTCCCGGAACCGTTGGGCCCGACCAGCCCTATTCTGTCGCCTCTCTGAATGAGAAGAGACGAGTCTTTATAAATAATGCGGTCGCCGAAAGCGACTCGGATGTTAGATAGATTTACCATAATTTGCTCTCCGACTTTATACTCGATTTCCTAAGCCCATGGCAAGGGTTGCATGGGGTGTTCGGCTATACCGGACGGCCGTATCCCCGATGCGGACATGACGGGCAACAGAACGGGGGCCATGACCTTCGGCCCCAGAAAAGTTCTGAGAGCGGCGGGGGCGAATAAGATCGTCCCCGCCGAGGCGGGGCTTTAATCCCTACCCTTCCGGATTCGCTGAGAAGATTTTTCTGATTCTATCCCGGTCGAACTTCTCCGACCGGTCATAGAAGTAAATACCGTTGGTCTCCTGCTCCACGTCGGTCAGCTGGGTGTAGCAGTACCCCCGGATATGCCTCAGGGACAGAACCGCCTTCACCTGCTCCTCAAGCCTATGGTAAAACTCCTCTTCGGAAGTGACATCCTTGCCGTAACCCCAGGAGACCCAGCGGTTTTTCTTCTCCATATCCCCGTTATCATCAGTCTCCTTGCCCGCAGAGGGATCCCACTTTATTCCGCCGAACTCATCCAGGAGATAGGGCTGCCCCTTATACTCCGAATCCGCATCGGGGAAATTTCTGAAAGGCTTCCCCTCCCCGTCCGGAGAAAGGATCTCCTTCAGTTTTGCCGGATCCTGCTCGTACTGGTGAACAGTATAGAGATCGGTCACATAGTGAATATAACCGCTGGCATCGTTTACCGGCCGGGAGGGATCCATAGAGCGGCACAGATCATAACAGGCGCGGTGGATGCGCTCATGATGCTCCCGGTTCACCACATCCCAGGTTTCATTGAAGGGAGTCCAGACAATAAGGGAAGGATGGTTCCTGTCCCGGGCGATCTCCTCTCTCAGCTCGGAAAGAAAATTCATATGGGTCAGGCCTTCCTGATTGTAATTACTTCCCCAGGAAGCCGTCTCCCCCCAGCAGAGATACCCCAGCCGGTCGGCCCAGTAATAAAACCGGGGCTCGAAAACCTTCTGATGCAGACGGGCTCCGTTGAAACCGGCTCCCTGGGAAAGAAGGATATCCTCCTTCAACGCTTCGTCGGAAGGTGCCGTCCAGATTCCCTCCGGATAGAACCCCTGATCCAGCACAAGCCTCTGGTAGCAGGTTTCGCCGTTAAGAAGGAAGCGGTCCCCCTCGATCGAAACTTCCCTCATCCCGTGGTAGCTCTCGACGCGGTCAAGAATTTGTCCGTTCCCGTCCGTTACGGTAAGAATCAGATCGTAAAGAACCGGAGATTCGGGAGACCAGAGGGAGGGATTTTCCAGGGAAATGGGAATTGTCCGCCCGTTCACTCCTCGCCCGGAATACACGGCTTTCTCCTCCCCCTCCAGGGAGACACTTACCGATAATTTCTGACCGGGTGCGGAGGACCGGAAAAGGGGTGTCAGCAGAATGGAGCGGGATTCCAGGTCGGTATTCAGGATAAGGGAATCCAGCCCGCAGGGGGAAACCCCCTCCAGCCAGACGGTCTGCCAGATTCCCGTGGTTCTCGTATAAAAGCATTTGTGGGAATGGTAGATGGAAGACTGCTTTCCCGAAGGCTGTACCCCCTCCCAGAGGTTGGTTCTGACCGCCACGTTCAGTCTCTTTGTCTCTCCCGCCCGTATATGACCGGTCAGATCGATAGAAAAGGAGACACTTCCCCCCGTATGGCGTCCCACCAGCCGGCCGTCCAGATAAACGGCGCATTTGTAATAAACGGCTCCGAAATTCAGTAAAATATCCATTCCTTCCCAATCGGAGGGAATGGTAATATCCCGGCCGTAGGTCATGGCCGCCAGAAATTCCCGGTTCCCTATCCCGGAAAGGGAACTCTCCGGACAGAAGGGCACCGTGATGTGCCCGCTGTAGGAAACATCGGGTAATATTTCCGGGAATTCCCGATAATAACTCTGTCGGGAGCTCTCATGATCGAGTTTAACCTTCCATTCGCCGTTCAAATTGATCCATCTGTCCCTTCTGAACTGGGGACGGGGATACTCCGGTCTGGGAATACTCATATCTAACCTCTCTCTGTTTAATTCTGATAGACAGCATAATGCCATCCAGGGCGCCGCGAAATGGCTTGTCCTATTGAATAAATATCCAATACTATCCTATTCTGTCTCTAAAACAGATTAAACAGGAGGCTGTTCCATGATTCATATCCCCAGAGACTGCCGCGAGGACTTCATTCCCGTCAACATACCCGGAGCGTCCCTGGCCGAAGAATGGGGCATAGAGCTGGCGGGAATCAGCGATCTGACAAAAGGATATATAGTGGACAGGAGAGAGTGTCCCTTTACCCTGCTTCTCTGCGTGCTCGAAGGCCGGGGGGAATATATCAGCAAGGGAGAGACCTGTGATCTTGTCAGGGGAGATATCATCCTGATGGGAGAGGGAGCTGACCACCTTTACCGGTGCGCCGGTTCCTGGAGTATTCTCTGGTTTCACTTAAGCGGGAATCAGTGGAAAGAGGGAGGAGAGCCGATTTGGAAGACGAACAGGACCGACCTGACAGACTCCCTTTACCATCTTTCCCTCACCTACCGGAATGAGAGTCAGCTGGAAGGCTCCGAAACTGTCCTGCCCTCCCTGGGGGAAGGCCTGAACAGTATGATTGAGCGCGTGCTCTCCCTCTCCGGCGCTCCTTCCGGCCATGGCCACGGCAGAAAACTTCTGCTGAATCTGAAAAAGGTGATCCGGGAAAATATCTCCCGTGACTGGTCCGTGGAAGAGCTGGCCTCTCAGATCAATATCTCCCCCTCCTATCTCTATAAAGTGGTTCGTAAGGAAGAGCGGACAACCCCGCTGGGACTGGTAAAGAAGCTGAGAATGGACCTTGCCCTGCAGCTCCTGACCCGTTCGGACTATCCGCTGAAGTATATTGCCGAACGGGTCGGCTATGCCACGGCCTACTCCTTCACGAAGGCCTTTAAAAAGTCCTTCGCCCTCAGCCCCGGCAGATACCGCCGGGAACCGGAGGAGGACTAGGCTTCCTGCGCGGCCGTGCGCTGTCTCATTTCAAAACGGGCGATGAAAAGGGCGGCGATCAAACCGGCTGTAAAGAGAATAAAGGACGCATAGAAAAAAACGGAATTGATGCCGCTGACCGCCATGATCCTTCCGTTCAGAGCCGTGCCTACGGCCCCGCCCACGAACATGTTGAATGAGGCCAGCGACATGGCTGTTCCGCGCATGGCGGGCAGCTTGGCCTGAGCCGTTGCCACTAAGGTCGACTGGAGGAAGATGAAAGCCACTCCGAAGCCGAAAAGGGCGATGGCCAGGAACACCACATTATGAAGTGCCGAAAGGGCATAGAGCCCGGCGAACCCCAGAACACCGGCGGTAACCAGAAAGCCGTGTTTCAAGAGGCGTCTGGCTTTGGGGGCGATTCGCCCTCCCAACACCGTTCCCAAACCGAAGAAGGTAAGAATCAGTCCCACCTGGAGGACGGTATACTCGGTCAGCGACTGGAGGAGCTTACCCGAATAGGTGAAACTTCCGAAGACGGAAAAACCGACAAGGAAAATAACGAGGACCAGTCTCATGAAGCGATGGTTGGAGAAGGGTGCTTTGTAGGCGGTGACAAAATTCAGCTTATCAACAACACCCTTGTCTCTCTCAAGGATTCTCAGGATCAGGAAGGCGATAATCAGCTCCCCCGCTCCGTAAAGGATATAGACCAGCCGCCAGGAGCCGAAATAGGAGATGATTCCCCCCAGGGCCGTCGCCGTCGCACCGCCGAGGAACATCAGTCCCATGACTTTTCCAAGGGCACCCTGACGCTCCTTGTCGCCGAACGACTGACCGACCAGTGCCATGGTCACGGGGAAGATCCCCGCCCCGAAGGCGCCGTTGAAACTTCTGAAGACGATCAGGCTGGGCAGGCTGAAGGCAAATCCTCCGATAATGCTGAAGACAGCCGTTCCGAAGGCGGCTATTCTGATAATCGTGACCTTTCCGTACCTGTCGGAAAGGGGACCGAAAATCAGGGTAAAAAGTCCGAAGGAGAGCATATAGGCCGTCACGGAGAGAGCGGCCTGCTGCATTTCCAGCCCCAGATCCTGTGAAATATTCAACAGCAAAGGCGCCGCGGCGTAGTTATCGCCGTTTGTCAGGAACGCGAGTATTCCCAGCATCATCAGCATGGTATTTTTTTTTCTTTCATGAAATTGTTTCTCCGAAAGAAAAAATCGAGTCCCTGTCAGGCCTCTATCTTTTCCCTGATCTCACCGCTGACGCGGTCAATAATGTCCTGGTTGATGTCCGTTTTCCCCTTCTCCACCCCGTAATCGGTCATGATATACTGGGTGCAGGAGAGTCCTTTGTTTTCAAAAATCTTCCTACCGCAGCCAACGGGGCAGCCGTCGAATACGATATTCTCCTCGGCCCCTTCGGCGGAGGCGAGGAATCCGAAAAGATCGGCGCCCACAGCGGCAAGGCAGGTTCCCGCTCCCACTCCGGAGCCTTTCAATTTTCTCCAGACCTGATCCGCCAGATAACCGGTATTGGCCGATCCGGAACAGGAGTAAAGGAGCTTGAGTTTTTCATCTCCACCGCAGCAGCAGGACATTACATGACCTCCTTGATCTTCTCGATAACCTGCTCCGTGGTAAGAACCTTGCCCACGGTCTTCACATCATCATCGATAGCCAGGGCGGGAGTCATCATGACACCCATGTTCATGATCTCTTCCATGGAGGTGATCTTCACGACTTCCGCGTCAATTCCCAGCTCCTCCACCGCTTCCCGGGCCTTCTTCTCAAGGGTCTTGCACTTGGCGCAGCCCGAACCTAATATCTGGATTTTCATTTCATTCCTCCTGCTTCTATCATATTTTCTTAATATTGAAACTATGAAACAAAAGAGTCAAGCACTTCCTTGACAAAGTTTCCATTTTTTGAAACATTTACGTTATGATAAGTGACGATGAACTGGTGAGAGCCGAAAGACGGGCCCATATGTTTAAGGCCCTGTCCCATCCCATGAGGATTTTCTTTCTTGAAAAGCTGCAGGACAAACCCTGGTGCGTCTGCGAGCTGGCCGAAGAGGCGGGCATACCCAAGTCGGCGGCGTCAAAGCACCTCTCACAGCTCAAGGAGGCGGGGCTTGTGGACGATTCCAGGACCGGGACGAGGGTGGAATATCACATAACGGCTCCCTGCGTTCTTAAACTGGCGGCCTGCGCCGAGGGAACGGTTCTTCAGAACAGAAGAAAGCAGCTGGGATTGTAATCTCCCTGAAAAAAGGGACTCCCCGGGGAGTCCCTTCTTAAAAAGATCTTTATCAATAGTGAGAAACTATTTCAGGTTGTTGTAATCGTCAGCGGAAACGGGCTCGAGCCACTCGTTGCTGCACTCTTCACCGGGAACTTCAAGGGATATATGGCTGAACCAGCTGTCTGCCTTGGCTCCGTGCCAGTGCTTGGTTCCGGTCTTGATATAGACAAAGGAACCTTCGGAAAGGCTGACGGCTTCCTTGCCCTCTTCCTGATACCAGCCCTCGCCGGCCGTGCAGATAAGCATCTGTCCGCCGCCGCTTTTGGCATTATGGACGTGCCAGTTGTTCCGGCAGCCCGGTTCAAAGGTTACATTGGCCAGAAACAGGGGAGTTTCACCGGGTTTCACGAGCAGGTTCAGAAAGGAATCGCCCACAAAATATTTGGCAAACATTTCATTGGCCATTCCCGTGCCGAACATATTTACCTTTTCAAACTCGTCTTTATCCATATACTTCATTATTCTACCTCCGTAGTTTGTATTTCATTGATTACTACGGTATTAATAATAATTTATGCCCCGCTCAAAGAAAATGTCTATTCACACATTTTTATTGCCTATTCTTCCATATCTTACCTGAATTAGGCCTTCCGATGGCCCGGAAAATGCATAATCGGCAAAGAATGGAAAAGGAAACATCAGCTTTTCCTCCCTATTTCGATGGGGACATTCATCTTCACGGGTCCAATACCGTCATCGCATACAAAGGTCACAACGACTGCTTTGTCCCGTTCAGGGGAAGGGATCCAGGAAAATGGTACCGGACGTCCCGGCTCAAAATCGGAGGTATCGAAAATAACCCCCTCCGGCAGGTTCACACATTTCAGGGTCAGGGGGGAATCAACTCCCCCCACGGCATAATCCCTTTTCTTCACCGTTTCATTGTAAATCATACCGGATGTCTGCCTGCGGGATACCTCATAGGCCGGCTGGCGCACCAGTACCTCGAAGCTGACGGTGCCGTTTTCCCGGACGGCTTGGGGTTTACAGGGGCGGAAAAACGGTCTGTAAACCGTCTGGGGAAGGGGATAATCCTCCGTTTTCACAGGATAGACATAGCCGTTTTCCGGCAGCGCCGCGGTTTCCCCGTTATAAAGACTGTCCTTCGGCGTCCCCGGAGCCGGAGCGGAGACGGTTATCTCCTTTACGGAGTAGGCGGTAAGCCCCTCCACGCCCTCGACACCGGTCCCGGTATAGGGATAATCCGGGACGTACTCAAAGCAGGCGGGCCTCTTGCAGCGATTTGACACGGCGGCGATCTCTCCGTCCGCGGCCGTCATGGCCCTTACCCTTTCAAAGGCTCCGTTCCTGACATCATCAAGAACAACGGGGTAGCGGGTGTCTTCCGTCTCAAAGGCGAGGGTCACATTCTTCAGATTGAGGTTTTCCACATGGCGGGCATAGAGGCCGTAGGCCGGCAGTATGCCCCAGTTGGACGGTTCGGGATAAACCTCGGGCAGTTCGGGAACATTGAAGGGAGAATCTTTCCACTCCCCCGTTTCCGCCATCCAATCCGCCCTCGGCAGAAGCCCCTCGTGCTTCAGGAAAAAAGTATTCACCAGCCAGGGCAGAGACTGAACGGGCTTCTCCTTCTTTCCGTTTTGAGCGTACTCCCAGTTGGTATTGAGCTGGCGCTGCTCCGTCGCATGCTGCAGGGAGAGCCCCCCGCGGTAGGTCAGGGAGATATTTTCCAGAAGCACATTCTTCACGGGACTTCCCATAAGCCCCATGATCTCCGCGGGATAGCGGGGATCGATATTCGTCGCCGTGATATTCCGGATGATGATGTTGAATACCTTCGCCATCTCACGGCTCTTGCCGTTTCCCCGGGTCATCACGTCCCGGGAATCGAGTTCGACGGATTCATCCGCGACATACGCCCCCTGCCGGCTGTCGTAGCGCCTGGCGAAATACGCCCCTTCCCTCTCCTCATAATTCGCCCTGTTGAGGAGGCAGGGCCGAGAGGGATTGACGATATCAAAGTCCGAATACCCGTCAATGCAGACGCGGGAGGAGCGGTCGTAAGCCGGGGTGTACCTTATAGCCGGATAGAGATCATACCCCTCCCTGCCGGGGAGCACCCACTGCCTGTTTTCCAGTCGGACATCGCTCTCTTCGGGGAAGATTTCCTCCCCTTTGTGCTGCCCGGTCACGGGGAAGCGGCACCTGTCGCCGACCCGGATGAATAGGGGGGAGCTGCTTATATTGTCCATGACGGAGTCTTCGAAGAGGATATTGCTCAGATCGGCTCCGTCAACCGCTTCCAGGGCGAATCCCCGGGAGCGGCTGAACTGTATGCGCCTTACCGTCACCCGGTCATAACCGCAGGTCGATTCCGTTCCCAGCTTCACCCGGGCGGTCGGTCCGCAGCGGTCCGTCGCCACCAGCTTTTCCGAAGTGTAATCGCCGGAATAGACCGAGCCCATATCATAGCCGCTGACCTTGCAGTCCTCTATGAGGACATTCTTCAGGGGCATGAACTTTCCCCCGCCGTAGGAGGCTTTCAGAACAACCGCGTCGTCGGTCAATGAGTTGAAGCGGGAACCGGTAATCGTGACATTTTCACAGCAGTCCACATCAATGGCATCCCGGTTCGTATCCACCAGGATATTCTCCACCAGCATATTTTCCACGCAGGTGGTGATAACGGCGAAATGGCCGCCCGCCAGAATAGTGAAATCGGCGAGGATCACATTCCGGCAGCGGACCAGGGCCACCGCTTTATTGCCGAACCACTCCCCCCGGTGGCCCGCTTTGTCCCTGCGGTCAGGATCAAAGGGGTCGCCCCCCATCAGGATATGCTCCCTTTCGCCCTCATCGTTCAGAAAGCTTCCGTCCATCAGCCCCGGACCGTAGATCATGACATCCGAAAGATCCGCTCCGTAAATCAGGCTGTTGGCGAAATAGGTATGTCCGTGATCCTGAAGTCCGAAATAGGGATTGATTTCCGGTTCCAGATAGTTCCCCCCCTCTCCGGTCTGAGTCTCGTAGGAATTCCTGATATCCGTTCCGGCCGCCTGCAGTACGCTTCCTTCGGACAGATAGAGATTGACGCGGCTCTTCAGCTGAACCGTATAAATCCGGAATTTTCCCTCGGGAACCACGACGGTGCCGCCGCCCTTCTCAGAGGCCTCCAGAATTGCCCGGTTAATCGCCCGGGTATTTTCCGCGGGAGGGGTGTTCACCCCCGCGCCGAAATCACGAATATCGAACCGACTCTCCCCTTTCAGAAGATAGGCCCGGTTAAAGGGACAGCCCGTCGCCTCTTTTACTTCAAACATGTCATACTCCTGGACCGATGGGTACCGTTAAAATGCCACAGTCTGAACAATTGTTCAATGACAGGGAGTGTTTTTCCCGTCCTTCAGGAATATAGTATCTGTCCGTTTATTAAATAATTGACAAAACCGCGCTGTGTGATACGATATATTACATATGTACCACATCGGCTGTCCCCCGGGATGGCCATGGAGTACACAGGAAGGAGATTTATATGAAAAAAGGATTTGTGCGAAGGCTGCTCTATCTGAGTATGCTTCCCGCCTCATTTTTGCTCGGCGGCTGCGAAACGACAAAGAGCGGCGAAGTTCAGAGCGATGCCATCAGTTCCGGCCCCATTACCGAACCGGTCATTACGGAGATCGGCCTGAATACCTACTGCATTAATGAGTTCGGCATGAACAGTATGTATGTACTGGTCGGCGATACGAAAGCACTGGTCATTGATACGGGCTCGGGATTCTGCGATTTCAAAAGCATCATAGGAAAAATCACCGATCTGCCCTATATAGTGGCCCTGACCCATGCCCATCCGGACCACAGCGGGGGTATAGGCGCCTTTGAAGAGATCTATATGAATACAAAAGATCTCGAATCGGCCCATATCTTTATGGATTACGATATCCGGCTGAACTACGGCTTCATGTTTAAGGATATGCCTATCGGATACAGGGGGCTGTTCAGCTTTTCCGTCAGTGACTGTATAGACTGGGGCGATGCCTTCCCGAAAGTCAGCAATATAAAGGAAGGGGACACCTTTGACCTGGGGAACCGGACCGTCATGGTCTATGAAACACCGGGCCATACGGACGGCTCCTGCAGTTTTCTTGACGAAAACAGCCGCATTCTGTTTGCGGGAGACGCCGTCACGGTCAACTATCTGAAGAACGATACGGTTCCCTTCAGCACCGCCCTGAGAGGACTATTAAAACTGAAAGGCCTCTCCGGTCAGTATGACCGTCTTTACGGAGGGCACAGCAACTATGCCGGCATCATCGATACCTTCTCATTGCCCATGGCGGTGCTGGATGACCAGATTCACGTCCTGAGAATGATCCTGAGCGGGGAAGGAGAAAAAGTGGAAGCCCCGAACTTCATCAACCCTTCCGAAAAGGCTTACAACGTAAGATACGGCCGGGTTAATGTACAGTTCAGCGCCACCCCCCTTTGGGAAGAGGGAGAAGAGGAGGTAATTCCCTGAGCCAGGCCGGAATCACCGGGTAAAGGGGGGAGGCGCCATTCAACGGGTAGAAATTATTCCCCTAACCCGTTCATGGCCCACAGCATCTTATGGAAAAGCTCCACCATGGAGGCATCCATGAAGGGGCTGACCGAACTGACATTATTCAGGTGCATGCTCGCCCGGTTTTCTTTGGTGTACTCGGGCCACTCGGGCAGTCCTTCGGCCGACGGTCTTCCCGTTTTGGCAAACTGGACCCAGGCTTCGGAAACGGTCTTGGCCAGAGCGGCCGCCTCGGGGCCTCCTTCGGTCATTTCTATACCCGCATCGGTGGTGACGTTGTCAAAGACAAAGGGAATCTCCATGGTGTGGGGAGAGTAGAGCGTGCCGTCCTGAATGGGAGACTCCCAGTCAAAGCGGTAGGCATAAACGGGAGCGGAATTTTCCGCCGAAGACCGCACATCCATGATTTCCGCCGTCAGAGCTCCCATGGCAAAATCGGAATAGATCCGGAACCACAGTGCCGAGGGGGTATGACCGGGAAAATCACGCCGGTAGATATCGAGTATCATGGAACCCGTATCGGGGCCGAACATACCGCCGATTCTCTGTTCCAGTACGGCGTCATCCAGGGAATAGGCGGCCCTGTCGGCTGTCATGAAAAGGGAGAATTCCGTGCCGTTGATACCGGCGAGAAGGGGCACATCCACACTGCTCGGCGCCGCTACGGGATCCCAGACGTGTTCGGTAATCAGCTCACCGTCAAGAACGGGCCAGAAACCGCTGGGAAAACCGGGAGCCTGCATTCCCCCGTCGCTGATCTTGGCCAGGGCACGTTCTCCGGCGTCCTGGAGGTCTTCCCAGGAGATATCATACAGTTTATCCGCCGTTTCGGGAGTCACGCCGAGTTCAATCAGTGTGGCATTGGCCAGCTCATCGGCCTCTTCGGTCGTCATGAAACGGGTCAGGGGACCGCTTTCCACGATGGCCCGCTGAAAAAGTCCTTCGGCCGAGGGGACACCCAGCATGGTGTTTACTTTCCATCCGCCGCCCGATTCACCGAATATGGTAACCAGATCGGGATCTCCGCCGAAAGCGGCGATGTTATCATGGACCCACTGAAGGGAAGCGAGGATATCCTTGATGGCCAGGTTGGAGGAATCGGCGAATTCTCCGCCCAGTACGCGGGAAAGATCGGTAAATCCGGCCGGTCCCAGACGATGGTTGATGGTGACCACAACGACATCGCCTCGGGAAGCCAGGTTCTCCCCGTCGTAAACAGCACAGGAACCGCTGCCGCTGGTCCATCCGCCGCCGTGCAGCCAAACCATAACGGGAAGGGTGCCGTCAGCCCCTTCGGGAGTCCATACATTCAAAGCCAGGCAGTTGTCGCCGTTGCTGACTTCCCCGGGTTCGATAAATGCGGTGGATACGGCGGTCTGTCCGGCCTGGGGATCGCTGGCAGGCTGGGGAGACGAATCGGCATAATGAAGGGCTTCCCGCACTCCGGTCCAGGGTTCTACCGGCCGGGGAGGGGCAAAGCGGTTCCGGCCGGCAATACTCTGAGCGTAGGGGATGCCGAGAAAGCGGATGACTCCGCCCCGGTCTTCACCTTTCACGCTGCCAGAGAGGGTTTTTACAACATCCTTCGGGGAATCCCCCCGGGAGAGAGCTCCGCCGGCCGCCCCATTATCCGTGGAACAGCCTGCAACGACCGTTGACAAAGCCAATAGCGCTGACATCACGGTTCCCCGCCATGTTCTATGAGATTTTTTTGTAACTTTCATGGTTTCTCCTTAAAAAAAATAGAGTCATGATAACAGCCGGCCAGTCACATCGTCCGGGCCGATTTCACCCGGAAGGTTCAGAAAGATCGAGCGTTACTCCTATAAGAGTAATGATCAGGGGAAGAGAAAAGAATACCTATTTCCACATTTTGCTTGCCTATTTATACATTGAAATTACGTTTTACCCTATATAATTGATGTATATATGCCTAATATTCATTCATTCCCGTCACCCGTCTTCCGTCGGTTCCATGAATTTATATACAGTTAATCTTTCAAGTTTAACTTGACAGTTTAACTGTATATCTTTATATTCTCCCCATGAATAAGGAAGCAACAGACCCCATAGATACGGCTATACTGGCAGCGGAACTGAGAGCCCAGTTGAGTAAACTGAAACGGCGGCTGAAGGAGAAAGCCGATCCGGGAAGGCTGACCTCATCCCAGATTGCCGTCATTCTGAGACTGGAAATGACAGGCAAGGCAACCGTATCGGAACTATCACGCCTGGAAGGCATTCGTCCCCAGTCAATGAGAAACACCGTACTTTCCCTGAAGGAAGAGGGTTATATAGACGGGATATCCGATCCCGAGGATGGACGCAAAACGTTTATCTACCTAACCGACAAGGGACGGGATCTCCTGCCCCAGGGACGAACCGTGTGGAATGAATGGCTCACGGCGGCTATCTCTGATCGTCTGACTCCGGAGGAACAGATGATACTCGTCGAAGCCGTCAAGCTGATACAGCGTCTCACAGACTGAAGAAAGAAGACAATCAATGACAGCAATCATATCCATCATATTATTCATCGGGGGCCTGGGAAGCGGAATCGCCTTCCCCATACTGCCGGCCCTGGGGGAAAAACTGGGAGTCAGCAGTCTCATCATAGGGATGATTCTCTCCTCCGATAAAATCGCCCGCCTCATATTCAATCTGCCGGCGGGACAGCTCTTTCCCCGCCTGGGAATCCGGCGCATGCTCGGCGGAGCGATGGCGGGTTCTACACTGGGACTCCTCTGTTTCAGCTTTGCCATGAAGAGCAGCACACCCGCCCTCTGGCTCTTTATCGGCAGGCTGATTTACGGCACGGGAGCTTCCTTTCTTATCGTGGGTGCCCAGTCGGCCGTCCTTGAATTGACCAATGAGAAAGACCGGGGCCGTAAGATGGCCTCCGTCCGGCTCGCGGTGAACTCCGCCATCCCGGGCGGCCTGGTTCTGGGCGGTCTGGTATCCGACCTCTATTCTGATTTTGCCGCTTTTCTCGTGGGAGCCGCCATTACCCTGGGCGGAACCCTGATGGCGGTCATTCTTCTGCCCGGAAGGGATGAAAAGAGAGCCGGCCGTCACATGAGACAGGGCCCTGCTCCCGGCTTTCGGGCCATGTTCGCCCTGCCCGATACGCCCGGACTCTTTTCGGTTCTCATCCTCAATTTCCTTGTGTTTCTGACCGTCCAGGGGGCTCTCCTCTCCACCCTTGTACTCTTTCTGCAGCAGAAGGATCTTTTTCTGGGCCGATTGGGAGGCCAGGGAAGTTCCGGACTGATCATGGCCGTCATGGTCAGCTGCGCCGCCCTGTCGTCTTTTTTCGCCGGGCAGATTCTGGATCGTCTCCCCTCCCGTTCCCAGCTGATGTTCCCCGCCCTCACCGTCATGCTTCTGGGCTTTATTTTCCTTTCGCAGGCCTCTTCCATAGCTCTTGTTCTCACGGCGGCCGTTCTCATCGGCCTGACTTATAACAACCTGACAATTCCCCTGACAGCCTTCATAGGAGACAGGGTGAAATCCTCCGATCAGAGCCGCGTCATCGGGCTTTTACAGCTATTCGGCGACTTCGGCGGTATGATCGGCCCTATTCTGGGAATAACGACGGCCTCCCGCATAGGAGTGGGAAACCTTTATCTTTTCATCGCGTTTATTTGTCTCTGCTGCATGCCGGCGGTTATCAAACTGAGCCTTACCGAAAGGAAGGCTCCCGTCCTCGGCTGAAGCTGAATCGAAATATCATACCAAAGGAGTGAGTATGGACGAAACCAGTACTCTTAAGAAACAGTCTTATAATATAGACATCCACGGCAATTCCTTTTTAAGGATTCCCCTCATCGTGACCATGCTGATAGGGTCGTTCATCGCGGTCCTGAACCAGACGATTCTCGCAACGGCGCTGCCCCAGCTGATGAATCATTTCCGGATCAATGCCAGCCAGGTGCAGTGGGTCACCACAGCCTATATGCTGACAAACGGGATCATGATCCCCATGACGGCCCTCCTGCTGGAAAAGATTTCTACAAGGAAGCTCTTTCTCTTTGCCATGACGATTTTCGGATGCGGTACGGCCCTCTGCGCCCTCTGCCCAACCTTTCAGATCCTTTTAGCGGGAAGAATTCTGCAGGCGGTGGGAGCGGGAATCCTGATGCCCCTGGTCAATACGGTTTTCGTCCTGGTCTTCCCCCTGGAAAAAAGGGGAATGGCCATGGGAATCTACGGGCTGGTCATAAGCTTCGGCCCCGCTCTGGGACCGACTCTAGCCGGCTTCATCATTGACCGGTTCCACTGGCAGTTCCTCTTTCTCGGCCTTCTGCCCGTCATCGTCATAGATATTATCTGCGCCGTTATCCTCATGCGGGATATCGTTCCCTCCAAGGATGTGAAGATCGATGTTCTCTCCCTCATCCTTTCCGCCCTGGGTTTCGGGGGGATGCTTTTCGGATTCTCAAGCGCCGGAAGCCGCGGCTGGTCCTCCCCGGTCGTTTACCTCTGCATTATCCTCGGATCGGTCATAGCCGCTCTCTTCGTTATCCGCCAGCTGACGATTCAAAACCCCATGCTGCGGCTGCGCGTCTTCAAATCGAGTACATTCACCCTGACCACCCTCACCGGTGCCATTATGAACATAGCCCAGGTCGCATCCACCATCATCGTGCCGATTTTCATCCAGTCCGTCCTGGGAAAATCGGCTCTGACAAGCGGGCTGGTGCTTCTTCCCGGAGCTCTCATCATGGCTTTTGTCATGCTGATCTCGGGCAATCTCTTTGATAAATACGGAGCCAAGCATCTGGTGATACCCGGAGTAATTCTCATTACCATCTCCACGGTTCCCTTTATGTTTTTGAGCGCCCGGACAAGCATTGCCCACCTTGCGGTTTACAACGGACTGCGCTTCATCGGCCTGGGGCTGATATTCATGACCCTCCAGACGGCCGGGATGAACGCCCTCCCCAATAATCTGATACATCACGCCACGGCCGTAATCAACACATCAAGGCAGATCATGGGCTCCATTGGAACGGCGGTTCTCATAACCATCATGTCCAACGTGGAGCTGCACAGATCACCGGCGGCATCGCTCATGCAGACGAACCCTGACCTCTACCACGAAAACATGCTTAACGCCACCATCCACGGGATGAACGTCTCCTTTATGTGCGTTCTTGCCATGTCCCTCATCGGATTTATCTGCTCTCTCTTTTTCAGGGAGCCGGGGAAAGAGGCTGTATCCAGAAGGGAAAGCGCCTGAGACATTTATTCAGAAAAAAGTGGCCGATTCTCCCAGCCGTGATAGAATGAAGGAAACGATGAGGAGGATATTCATGGAATATCAGTTAGTCGCGATTAAAGTCGGACAGAGAGAAGATACGGCGACACAGGTGCAATCTATCCTTACGTCCTTCGGCTGCCATATCAAAGTGAGGCTGGGTCTTCATGATCTGCCCGAAGGCGCCTGTTCGCCCATGGGGCTGATCATCCTTCAGGTTACGGCCCCTGAGGATGAGGTGGAGACCTTCACCGATAAGCTGAACGCCCTGGACGGGGTCACCGCCCGCACGCTCACCATCTAGCCCGTTCGATGCGGCTTGAACGGCTCGGATAGCCTCTGCCGGGATATCTTGACGCAGTTCCGAATTGGTTGTATATAAACCGTATATTCAAGTCGCAGACAACGGACCCGAAAAGCTAACAATGTCTGCCTCATTTTTCAGTGCAGGAATAGGTGTTGTGTTGATGTATTTGAGGTATCGGGTAAGCGGTTACTGCGCCATAAAGGCAGCTCCCCGGCAAACTGTTCTCTCTTTCCGATTCATCAGCGGCTGTTCCTCACGGAGGAGTTTACTATGATGCATCCGGACAGCAGACTGGAATTTATCAGCCAGGAGATCGGGTTCGGCGTTTTTGCTACAAAACGGATACCGAAGGGAACCATAACCTATGCTTTGGATGAGCTGGAACTTATCATTGATGAATATCAATATGACAGAATGAATTCCGTCCTGCGCCAGAAGGTGGACTGGTTCTCCTACCGGGACGAAAACAACCGGAGGGTCGTCAGCTGGGATATGGCCAAATACGTCAACCACAGCTGCCACAGCAATACGATGACCACCGGCTGGGGATTTGAGATTGCCCTGAGAGACATCGAGGCGGGAGAAGAGATTACCGACGATTACGGGCTCTTCATGGGTTCCGATGAAAGCATGCCCCTCGGCTGCGGAGAGCCCGACTGCCGCCGTATCGTATCCGGTCAGGACCGGTTTTCATGGGGAGAGGTCTGGGACGGCAAAATCCGGGATGCCCTGGATAAGTTTACGGCCGTGGACCAGCCGCTGCTCTCACTCCTGGATGAATCGGTCGTTCAGAGTCTCAAGGCCTATCTGCAGGGCAAAGGGGAGTATCGTTCCGTCTGCCCCGTCATTGACTCGGTCGGTTAAGACAGGGATTACAGCTCGGAATGGAGAAGATTCCTGACGGCCTTCCGCCATCCGGAATAATTCCTATCCCGCCATTCGGGGGACTGCTTCGGGGAGAACTCCCTTTCCGTCTCCCGAAGCGCTTTTATCTCCTCCAGATTTTTCCAGATTCCCATGGCCAGGCCGCCCATATACATGGCTCCCGTGGCGGATAACTCTTCAATTTTGTTTCTTACGACAAGAACATTCAGCATATCCGCCTGGAACTGCATGAGAAAGTTATCCCGTGTCGGCCCGCCGTCCACACGCAGTTCGGCCGGTTCAATACCCGATTCGTCCGCCATGGCGTTGAGGACATCCATGATCTGGTAGACAATGGACTCCTCCGCCGCCCGGGCGATGTGGGCTCTCTTTGTCCCCCGGGACATATGGGAAATAACGGCCCTCACCTCGCTGTTCCAGTGGGGAGCGCCCAGCCCGGTCAAGGCGGGAACGATATATACGCCCTGGTTATCCTCCACCGAAGCGGCCAGGCCCCCCACCTCTTTGGAGGAGCCGAAAAGCTCGATATCGTCTACCAGCCACTTGATAGTGGCACCGGAACAGTTGACATTTCCCTCCAGGACATAAACGACTTCATGGTCAACGGAGTAGCCGACGGAAGTCACCACATTTTCCGAATCAATCGGCTTCGTCCCTATGTTCATCATAACCGAAGACCCCGTGCCGTAGGTTGCTTTGGTCATCCCCTTCTCTGTACAGCACTGCCCGAAGAAAGCCGCGTGGGAATCGCCCAGCACTCCCGCTACGGGAATGGTCTTATCAAACAGTCCCGCCGCCGTTTCCCCCAGGAGGGTGTTGGAACTTTTTACTTCGGCCATCATGGAAAGGGTCAGATCGAACATTTTCAGAAGTTCCTCATCCCATGTCAGGGTATGGATATTGAATAGCTGGGTCCGGCTGGCGTTGGAATAATCTGTGCTGTGGACCCTGCCGCCCGTCAGTTTCCAGACGAGGTAGCTGTCCATGGTACCGAACAGAAGGTCATCCTGATTCACATTGGAATTCCCGGCTACGCAGTTCTCCATAATCCACTTGGCCTTGGCGGCGGAAAAATAGGGGGACAGGACAAGACCGGTTTTCTTCTTCACCGCCGGCGCCGCTCCCTCCTTCTCCAGCTTTCGGCAGATTTCCTCCCCTCTCTGGCACTGCCAGACAACCGCATTCATAACGGGCTTCCCCGTTGCCTTATTCCAGACCATGGTCGTTTCCCGTTGGTTGGAGATGGAAATACAGATAATTTCACCGCTGTCCGTTCCGGCCATCTCCATCACCTTGTTCATGGCTTTCAAGGTGTTTTCAAAGATCTCCTCCGGATCATGCTCCACCCATCCGGGCCGGGGATAGAACTGTTTATGACCTTCGTCGTGACGGCACACCAGCTGCCCGCCCCTATCGAAAATGAGAGCCTTGGTTCCCGATGTTCCCTGATCGATCGTTAAAAAATATTTCCTGTCAGCCATGATTTCCTCACCCTTTTAAAATGCTCAGAGCCTTATCTTTAATCCCTTCCGGGTTAATGTGGTAATAGTCGAATATTTCCGCCGAGCTGCCCTCCACGGGAATCTCATCGGGAATTCCCATAATCCGCATGGGTACGGGGTTTTCCTGAATGACAATTTCCGCCACGGCCGCTCCCAGCCCGCCGAAAATGCTGTGCTCTTCCACCGTGACGATCCCTTTCGTCTCTTTCGCGGCCTTCACAATCGCCTCCCGGTCGATCGGCTTGATCGTCGCCATATCCAGTACGCGGGCAGTGACATTTTCCTTTTCCAGCAGCTGCGCGGCACCCAGGGCCTTACTGACCGTTTCTCCTGCGGCGATTATCGTAATATCGCTGCCCTCGGAAAGGACATTGGCTTTTCCGTAGGTAAAACTGCCCGTGCTCTCTCCGTAGACATCTTCCACCGCCCCCCTGCCCATGCGGACATAGGCGGGATTATCGCTTTTCGTCAGCCATTCGGTTATCGCCTCGGCCTGAAACCTGTCGGAGGGAATGATAACATCCAGGCCGGGAAAAGTTCTCATGACAGCCATATCATGGAGAGACTGATGGGAAAACCCCAGGGCGCCGTAGCTGATGCCGCCGCTGATGCCGACGATCTTCACATTGGTATGGGTGTAAGCCACATCGACCTTAACCTGTTCCAGGCTCCGGGCGGAGAGAAAACAAGCCGGGGCGCAGACGAAAACCTTCTTGCCGAAAGTAGCCATGCCGGCTCCGATGCCGACCTCATTCTGTTCCGCGATACCCACTTCCACAAACTGTTCGGGAAGCTCCTCGGCGAACTGGTTCAGGGTTACCGAACCTCTGGCGTCGGAGGTGACCACCATGATGGAAGGATCTTTTTTCGCCAGTTCCGTTAATCTCCCGGTAAAGGCCTTTCTGCAGGGAATATTGTTACTCATGACTTTCCCTCTCCTTCAAATAATTATCAATCTCGCCGATTGCCTGGGTGAACTGTTCCTCTGTGGGAACGCCGTGATGCCACTTGGCCTCGTCTTCCATATAGCTGACGCCCTTTCCCTTTGTCGTCTCGGCGATAACCATCATGGGCTTGCCCTTCTTCCTGGGGCTATTGAAAACCTCTATGAGAGCCGGGATGTCGTGTCCGTCCACGCTCCTCACGTCCCATCCGAAGGCCGCCCATTTATCGGCGAGCCCTTCCAGCTTCATAACGTTTTCCGTATTCCCGCTGATCTGCAAATGGTTCCGGTCGATTATGGCCGTCAGATTGTCCAGACCGAAATTCGGCCCGGCCATAGCGGCTTCCCAGACGGAGCCTTCCGCCTGTTCGCCGTCTCCCATGAGGCAATACACTTTCACATCCATTTTGCTCTTCTTCGCCGCCAGAGCCATACCCACGGAGCAGGGAAGGCCGTGGCCCAGGGCTCCCGTATTCAGTTCCACGCCGGGGACTTTTACAGAGGGATGACCGATCAGGCGGGATTTGAACGCGGAAAACTTCTTCAGCTCTTCCCTGGGGAAAAAACCCTTATCGGCCAGTATGCTGTAATACCCTTCGACGCTGTGGCCCTTACTCAGCACAAATCGGTCTCGATTCGGATCTTTGGGATGGGCCGGATCGATCCGGAGGATATTGTAATATAGCACCGTCAGGATATCCACACTGGAGAGGGAGCCCCCCGTATGTCCGGTCCTGGCATTGTAGATGACATGCAGCAGATCTCTTCTGATTTCCGCCGCTTTTTTCGTTAGTAACGTCTCTTCATTCATGAATACAACCTTTCATTATCAGGAATTACTTGAACACATCCAGGTCCCACCCGAGATACTGCTCCAGAGCTTCCTCGATGATGTCCATGACTTCTCCCCTTACCATAGCGACATGGTGCTCGAAACCTTCCCGGCAGATATGGTCCATCGTCTCGTTAAGCCGGGGAATGCGGCAGACGACGATACCCCCGTCCATGGCGTAGGGTTCCTTGACGAACTCCCCTTCTCCACCGTAGGCCTTGATCATGCCGAACCGGTCGTCCGTGGAGATCCGGAAATAGGTCATTTTCCCGGGAGCGACCATGCCTTTAATGGCGCCGAAACACTTCTCCTTTCCCAGGGTGTTTCCCAGTATATCCAGCTGGCCGATGGTCAGGGGATTGCCCATAAACTCGGCGGGATAATTGCTGCAGTGGGTGCAGACGCAGATTTCCCGTTCGTAATCGAAGTTATTGTTCCAGTCAAGGAAGCCGGGAGCCGATTCGGCGGCGAGGCGCAGAACGTACATGGAAACGGCTCCCGCCACATCCATCTCGCAGGCCGAAGGATAGCCCGCCTCCCCCATCATGCTCATGGAAAGGCAGGCGGCGCAGCCGTAGTTATTCTCAAGGCTGTCCCAGCACTGAATGGCCGTGGCGTCCAGTTCGTTCTCTTCCACAAATTTGTCTATGGCCACGGAGAACTTCCCATGGCGGAGAACCTGCTCATCGGGAATATGGCTCTCTATGGTGCCGTAGCCCGCGATACGGGAGAGCTTCTCTTTCACGGCGCCGTCTTCCGCCGTCAGCTTCTCCGCGGCGGAAAGGATCTCGGAAAGATCAACGGGAACGACGGTGATCCCCGCATCCTGCATCAGTTTTTCGCTGAAGCGGACCGTCTGAAACGCAGCCGGCCGTGCACCGATGGCCCCGATACGCGCATTTTTAATCCCGTAGACGATACGGCAGACGGCGGCGAAGCGGTCCACATCGGCGCTGAACTCCTCGGAGAGAATATCGCAGGTATGATGGGTGGTGTTGGTAAAGGGAATACCGTACTGGTATAGGTTGTTGCAGACCGAGATTTTACCGCAGAAGGCATCCCTTCTGTGAAGAACATCCACCTTGTCGTTCTGATCGTTCGAAGCCTGCACCAGGATAGGAACATTCAGGTCGGCGATCTTGATGGTATTTATAACGCCGATCTCGTCTCCGAAATTCGGAAGGACGACTAGGATGCCCTGAATTTCATCCCGATGTTCACGAAAAAGGCGGGCGCACTTTTTGGCGTCCTCATAGCCTTCAATAACTCCGGTGGGGGTCTCCTTCGCATCGAGAATAATCGGCTCTATGCCTTTTTTTTCCAGCAGGGCCAGGATATCCTTTCTTCCCGCCTGAGCCAGTTCGGGATTGAAAAATCCCCGGGTTCCCACGATGACGCCGAATGTTATTTTCTTCTTTTCCATAATTCCTACCTCTTTATCATTCTCACTGCCATAAACTCTTTCCCTTCCATTCACAATTTATAGGCAAATTTTAGTTTTCTTTACAAAAGATCCGGCAGATCTTTCTTTCAGTAACGATAATACTCCCATAAAACGGGGATAGTCAACTTTTATTTTCGTTTACCTTTCTTTTATTATCGTTTTATAATTTAAAGTCATATAATAGAAAATCAAAAGATAAAGACTGATAATGCTCTTCCTGTTATGAACCGAATAGATTATTCTCCTACAGACAGGGATACATTAAAAACATATACTTATTATTGATCTGTTATGGAAAGAAATAATCATAAAGAGGGTAAATTATGAATTCAAAAGAAAAATTTACTTCGAAAAGTGATATCTATGATAAATATCGACCGAAGTACTCAGAAAAATTTATTGATAGTATTATAGATAATTATCCAATTTCTAATTTTACCCGCATTGCCGATATGGGAGCCGGAACGGGAATATTAACTCAGCAATTATTGAGGCTGGCATGTGAGATATATGCAATTGAACCAAATAATGAAATGAGAAAAGTCGCAGAGGGCAAACTAGGAAAAGAAAGAAAATGTCATATCGTAAATGGTTCTGCAGAATGTACAACACTTGACGATAAATCAATTGATATAGTTGTTGCAGCTCAAGCATTTCACTGGTTTGATAAGAATAATTTTAAAGAAGAATTTCAAAGAATTTCAAAAAACCAAAAAGCAATACTTGTATGGAACACAAAGAAAAAGGCTCAGTCATACCTTATTGAACTTGAAAAGGTGAATATTAAATATTGTAAGGACTTTAAGGGATTTAGTGGTGGTATAGCTATAGAACAGATAGCTGATTTTTTTGATAATAAATATGAAAAAAGTGTATTTGAGAATAATCTTAAATTGGATAAGGACAACTTCATAAATGGGATTTTAACCGGATCTTATACTCCTAATAAAAATGACAAATACTATTACGAATATATTCATGAGATAGAAGAGATATATGACAGGCATTGTCAGAAAAATGAATTAGAAATATTAAATGATACCATCGCGTATTTTAATTGAAAAGCTATTGGACAAATTGTAGAATGAATAGCGCAAAAGCTTGACAAATAAAGGAAATAAAATTGGCAGAAGCAATAACGAAAATCATTCCCATCATCCTGCTCGTATCACTGGGCTATCTGATTCAGCGCCGTCACTGGGCCGACGACGACCAGATGGAGAAAATCAAGTCGGGAATCATATTGCTGGCCCTGCCGGCCGTGCTTTTCATGACGTTCAAGGATATGGAACTCAGAAAGGAGCAGATGTTTATCACGGTAGTGTTTTTCCTCATGCTCTGGCTTGTATACGCCGCGGGGAGACTGATCTCTTTTACCGTGAAAGACCACCGCGAACTGGTTCCGTTCATGTGTACGGGCATGGCATTCGGAGTACTGGGGATTCCCCTTTACGCCGCGGTTTACGGCATGGAAAATATCGGAGTAATCTCCATATTCGGAGTCGGTCATGAGTCTTTTGTATGGTTTGTCTATCTGACGCTTCTGAAAAAGAATTTCAATGGCGAGAGCTTCGGCAGGGGAACGATAGGCAACTTTTTCAAATCGCCGGTCATCCTCTCGATTCTCGCCGGCGTGGCCGTCAATCTTCTGGGACTGGGCGGCTTGTTCGAGCGGAACATTCTCCTCAAAGGGATATCCCTGACACTGGAATCCCTGGGAGGAGTAACCACCCCTCTGATTTTTATCGTCATCGGATACGGCATTCGCCTTGAAAAGGCCTATGTCTGGCCGGCGGCGAAACTGCTGGCCATCAGATACGCCGTCCTTTTCCCCGTTTCCTATATGGTTAAATTTCTCGTTCTTGACAGAATCGTCGGCGGTGTGACTCCCTTATACAATATGGCTTTCTTCACGTTCATGGTGCTCTCTCCTCCTTATATGTCCGCCATATTCATTGGCCAGTACAGCTCAAAGGAAAATACCTATATCGTCAACAATATCCTCGTTATGAGTACGGTAATGGCGGTGGCTATCATGAGCCTTACGGCCTTGATCGTAAAGGTATGATTTATATCCCAGATAGTGTCCAGACATGTTCGCAACTTTCCTTTCAAGAAGCCATCAAAATTCCCCATCAGGCAGCCTGACCTAATTTAATTCTTTGTTCATCTATCGATTTTTCACTGATATACCGTTTTCCCGAAGCCCAGTCTTCTGAGTATTCAATCAGGTAACAACAGACTAGTCTAAGGTAGGAGTCAATACTGGGAAAGATTCCCACAACACGAGATCGTCTACGGATTTCCCGATTCAATCGTTCCAGTTGATTGGTAGAAGCAGTTTTCCGGCTGTCTATTTCTGAGAATTCATAATACTGAAGAGAGTCTTCTAATCCGTCTTCAAGACAAGTCATGGACTTCGGAAATTGTTCTTCAAATTCCTCTATAATTCGGTATGCATATTCACGGGCCGATTGGGAGTTCGGTTGATTCCAAATCTGCTTAATTCTGCCGGCAACAGCTTCTTTATCCCTGGCAGGAAGATGGGACAGGATGTTCCTCATAAAATGAATTTTACAGCGTTGCCAGGAGCAACCGATGAGTTCCTTTCTTATGGCGGCTTGAAGTCCCAGATGGGCATCAGAGACACAGAGCCAGGCATTTTTAAATCCTCTTGCTTTAAGAGACCTGAACAGTTCGGTATAAGTGCTTTCTGATTCTTCCTGCATTGGTTCAACAGCAAGGATTTCTTTGAATCCTTGTGAATTAACACCAGATACAACCATCACAGCCATATTTCTCACTCTTCCGTTATACCGGATCTTTTCATAGAGGGCATCAACCCAGATGACAGGATATTCTGAATCAAGAGATCGATAGCGGAATTCATCTACCTGTTCATCAAGTCCCTTATTGATTTCAGAGACCTGGCTGGCTGAAATATTTTCAATGCCCAGACTCATAGCCAATTTCTCAATCTTTCTGGTTGAAACACCGTTGATAAATGCTTCCTGGACAACCTGAATCAGAGCTTGCTCGGATCTCTTCTTTTCTGTTACAAAGAAGGGAATATATCCGCCTTTTCTGAGCTTGGGGACAAGGAGATACAGTGTTCCAAGACGAGTATCAAATCGGCGTGGTCGATATCCAGAAAAATGGGTGGATCTTCCCATAGAATGAGACCCCTTTTGAGCTCCTACTTTATTCGCCGCTTCTATTTCCATAAGCTTTTCCAGTAGCCATTGCAATAAGCTGAAAATGGGATCCGGCTCCGATATGAATTGGAGTAGCATTTTTTCCAGATTCCCATTATCATTTTCCTTAGCCATCGTTTTTCTCCTTGTGGTTTTAGTAGTGCATTACCATTCTGGAGAATTCGATGGCTTCTTTCAATAATTAAAATTGCGAACTTGATTGTACGCTATCATATCCCATCGGCATAAACATAAACAATTATACCTCTTTTTCTTGACTCCCTGAACATCCGGTGCTACACTTTTTTCATATAATTATGTTTGCGCAAACATAGCTCGTCTTCGCGCTAGCTTTTCCCTCTGGGGATAAGGATATAGGAGTTTATCAAATGGAAGAAAACGGGAGGTTTTATGAGAAAAATACGAACCATGACATTGACGGCAGGGATCTGGCTGCCTATTCTGCTTTTTAGCCTGATGGCCTGCGCCACGGGAAAAACGGAAGTTGCCATGGGCTCGGGGGGATTTGTTCTCCCCGATGTCATCCAACTGGAAGAAGGACAGATCCGGGGAATACCGGTCGGAGATTCAACGGCCATGGCCTACCTGGGGATCCCCTATGCCGCCCCGCCGGTGGGAGATCTTAGATGGAAAGCCCCCCGGCCGGTCGATCCCTGGGAGGGAGTATTCGCCGCCGATTCTTTCGGTAACAGCGCCGTACAGCCTCCCCAGGAACCCTTTCGCATGTGGTCTACCGAATTCATTATCAGCAATAAAAACTACAGCGAAGACTGCCTCACCCTTAATGTCTGGACTGACAGGAATTCCTCAACGGAAAAAAGGCCCGTTATCGTCTACATACACGGAGGGGGACTGACCACCGGCGGATCTTCCTGCGAAGTCTATTTCGGCGATAAAATCGTACAGAAAGACGTGGTTTACGTCTCCATTAATTACCGGTTGGGGATCTTCGGATTCTTTGCCCATCCCGAGCTGTCCGGGGAAGGACCTGACGGTGCCAGCGGCAATTACGCCCTGATGGACGCGGTGGAAGCCCTTAAATGGGTGAAGAGAAATATTGCGGCCTTCGGGGGAGATCCGGATAACGTCACGATCATGGGACAGTCTGCCGGCTCGCGGATGGTCCACGCTCTTATGATCAGCCCCCTGGCGGCCGGTCTGATAGACAGGGCGGTGGCGGAAAGCGCCAACCCTATCAGTCTTTCTCCTGCCATGGGTATGGTATCCCAGGAGACTCAGAACAAGATGGGTACCGCCTTTATGGAGTTCTGCGGCGCCGGCTCGCTGGCCGATTTACGGGCCATGGATGCTCAGGAGATTTTCACCTGTGCCGTTAATCCGGATTTTCCCGGGGGCGGCCGGCGGCCGGGCTACAATACGGCCCTGACGGTGGACGGTTACGCCCTGACCGGCAGCGATCTGGATGTATACCGTAAAGGCTCCCAAAACGATATTCCCCTGATGACAGGAAGCGTCACCGGTGATACCGGTCTTTTCGGCCCGATAAACCTCACCACCCTGGAAGCCTACGGCGATTTCGCCGAGGATCTGGGGGATTTTTCAGAACAATTCCGCAGGGCCTACCCCGTCACTACCGATGCCGAGGTTGCCGCAGCGGCGGACGTACTGGCCGTGGATCAGATGAATATGCTTATCCGGGAGCTGGGAAAATCCCGGGCGATTAAGGGGAAATCCGATACATACCTCTATTATTTCACCAGGGAAATGCCGGCGGCCGGGGGTGTGGATTTTGCCGGAGCTTTCCACACGGCCGACGTCCCCTACTTCCTGAACTACTTCTACGACGATCCCACCCGCCCCTGGAAGCCGGCGGATTTCGGTCTGGGAGAGATCATGTCCGACTATCTGGTTAATTTTGCCGGGACCGGAAATCCCAACGGCCCGGGACTGCCCCGCTGGGAGGCTTATGAAAACGGATTACTCCAGCTGCAGGAACTGGGAGACAGGGTCGCCCGCTATGAAGAAATGACGGCTGAACAGATTGCGTTCTGGAGTGATTATCTCGACGCGATGCTGAACCTTTAAGGAGCTCGACTAAAAAAAACAGCCCGTTGATCGGGCTGTTTTTTGTCTTTACAGCCTCGTATCCCAGCGCTTGCAGAAGGGATCGACCGGGCTCTTTCCCTTGAATTCCGATCGGCCCATCAGTTTTTCCACCAGGGCGTCCACATTATCCCGGGTATTGGAATAGGTGTTTATGTAGGTCTTGACCATGGGAACATCCAGAAGATGGTAGGGGTTTTCCATGGAGATAAATACAGTAGGCACTCCGGCGACATAGGCCGGCGCGTTCGCCCCTATGGGTTCCAGCCACTCGATTCTGACGGTGGTCTGGTTGCTCTTTGTCGCCAGAGCACAGAAATAGATGATGTAATCGTAATCATCCATCACATCCTGATACTTTCTGACGCGCATTTCAAAAACCATGGAAGGTTCGAATACCTCTACTTCGTAACCCTCTTTCTCCAGTTTTTCTCTGAAGTAGCCGAAGTTCCCTCCCGAGACGCTGTGGGCCCCGGCGTTATCCCCTATCTTGTGCAGCAGAATTTTCTTGCCCTTCCCCGGCATGAGCGGCAGAGTTCCGTCGCTCTTCACCAGGGTGATGCTCTGATCGGCCACTTCTCTCGCCCACTGCCGGTACTCTTCGTTATTAATGATTTCCATCTCCCGGGACTCGGTCAGCAGGGTATTGTTTTTCTGTTTTTCGTGCAGTCCCAGGGCGGCCTTTGTCGCCAGGATTCTCGTGACTGCCTCATCCAGACGCTCCCCGGTGATCCTTCCGTCCTTCACGCCGTCCATCATGAGTTGAAAATCTTCCTCCAGATTTCTTGAATAGAGGAAAATATCACAGCCTGCGGCAATGATCTGAGGAACGGCGGCCGCTCTGGGCAGTTTCGTCATCATCCCCACCATGGTCGTCGCATCGGATACAATCATGCCGTTAAACCCCAGCTTCCCCCTGAGAAGATCGTTCAGAAGCTCGTAAGAAAGGGTGGCCGGCATAATCTCGCTGTCCTTGATCCCCGGCCGGAAGTGGCGTGAGTAGGCGGGATGCATGATATGCCCGGGCATGACGGAAAGCGCACCGGCGTCTATGCAGGTCTTATATACTTTCCCATAGGTTTCATCCCACTCTTCGCAGGACATGCTATTATAAGTGGTAACCACATGCTGGTCTCTCTCATCGGTGCCGTCCCCGGGGAAATGCTTGATGGACGTCAGGACCCCTTCGCTCTGCATCGCCTCCACATAGGCTTTGCCCATGGCCGCAACCCGGTCGGGATCGGAGCCGAAGGTCCTCGTGTTCGTAATGGGGCTTCTGAAATTGTAATCGATATCAATGCAGGGGGAAAATCCCCAGTTGGCGCCCACGGCCTTCGCCTCTTTCGCGCAGACCAGTCCCAGCCTCCTGGCGTTCTCCACGTCATCGGTCGCGGCGATCTGCATATTAGAACCGATGTTGGTCCCCTCGGTGATGATCCCGGAACCGCCCTTTTCCAGGTTGCCCGATATGAGCATGGGGACCTTACTTTTTCCCTGATAGTAATTACTTACCGTCCAGCAGCTCTCCCCTTTCATAGGACGGTATCCCGTACCTCCCGGCTGGAATTTCAGAACGAAGTCCGCTTCCTCCCGCCACTCTTCCTCATTTCTATGGATGAGACAGAACAGCTGCCCGACCTTTTCTTCCGTAGATAGTCCTGCCAGAGTCTTGTTCACCCACTCTATATCATCATCCTTCAGAGAAAAAGGATTTCCCTTAAGATCGATCATACGTTCTCTCCTGTTACGCTTTGTTTAATCAGCCTTTCCCCAGCGCCTCTTCCGCCTCATTCACACACTGAAGAGCATTCAATGTTCTCGGATAGCCGATATAGGGCATGGCCTGGGATACGACCTTGATAAGAAAGGCCTTGTCGTTACCCATCTTCATATTCGCCCCGGCATGGGCTCTCAGCTGGGACTCGCACCCTCCCTGGGCGGAGAGCAGGCAGAAAGTGATCATTTCCCTCTGCTTCAGGTCCAGACCGCCCCGGGTGTAGTAATCTCCGAAGCAGTTCGCCGCAAGCCACCTGTTGATATGGCGCCGCTCTTCCGGACCGGACTTGTAGAACTCTTTCATGTGGGGGCCGAAGATTTCCGCCTGGGTATCCGCCCCTTTGAGGAGCCTCGTCTCCTCCGTCGTGACGGACTGGCTTTCCAGGGGCAGCTTTATCCCCATGTCAGTCATGACCTCATTGGTCGCATGGAAAATATCCAGAGTCCGTCCCATTCCCATATAGGCGACGGCCTGGTAGACGATCTCCTTCGCTTCAACCGGGGTAACTCCGGAATTCAGGGCCCCTTCGAGCATTATTTTATACACCTCGGTTCCCTGACAGCCGATAAGGGTTGCCAGAATGGCGAGAAACCTTGTTTTGTCATCCAGATCATCTTCGTTAACAACTTCATCAAAGATAAAATTGTCAAAAAAGGCTGTGAAATCGGGATCCGTCCTTTCCAGGGGATCGGCCTGACGGGAATACATTCTATTTTTATAATCCCGGGAGAATTCGCTCATACCTCATACGCTCCTTATTTAATTTTCTATTTCGTCAACTCATCCAGAGGAAAATGATCCAGCCCGGATATACGGTAATCGGCTTTCCGATAGTTCGAAGCATCCCCTACCCCGACGGCAACCATTCCCGCGGCCAGGGCGGCATCGATTCCCGCTTCGGCATCTTCCACGACGACACACTCGGCCGGCTTTATCCCCAGTTTGCGGGCCGCGATGAGAAATACTTCCGGGTCGGGCTTGCTCCGGGAGATATCATTGCCGTCCGCCACGGCATCAAAACTTTTATCCAGGCCGATTTTTTCCAGGATTACCGGGGTATTCTTACTGGACGAACCGATGGCGATTTTGATGTTTCTTTCTCTCAGACTGTCCAGCAGGGGGTAAACGCCGGGAAGTATCTCATCGGGGGTAAGGTCATTCAGGGATTCACGGTAATAGCGGTTTTTTCTTTCGGCCAGTTCCCGCTTCTCTTCAGGCGTATAAGATTTGTCCCCGTGGCGCAGTACGACTTCCAGACTCTCCATCCTGCTGACGCCCCTCAGGTATTTATTCGATTCCCTGCCGAAGGAAATCCCCTCATCATCGGCCATCCGCTTCCAGGCATGATAATGGTAGTCATCGGTGGAAACGATAACCCCGTCCAGATCAAATATAACGCCTTTCATCACTCTGCTTTCCCGCCCTTCTGATTATTTTCATCAAAATGTTAACGCAAACATTTTGATCTTCGAAAAAGGAAAAATAAACTATCCACTCCCAAATTACCATGGTATATTACAGCTGTCAACCTGAAATTACAGCCCGGTATTTCCCTCCCCGGTGACAATCATGGCCCTTTTGTTTTATGATGTTTCCCGGCGGGCATCAAATGACAGGATCAAAACCCCGGGAGAGTTATGGCAAATCAGAAAGAGGTGGCAAAATTAGCAGGAGTCTCCTTTATGACCGTATCGAGAGTTATCAATAATACGGGAAATATAAGGGAGGAGACCAGAGAACGGGTTCTTGATGCCATAGAGAAGCTCAATTACCATCCGAACAGTATGGCCCGAGGCCTGAACAACAACAGAATCCACTCCATTGGAGTCGCCACCTCCCTCAGCTCATCCCATATCCTTGTAGCCTCCAGCCCCTTTTTTCACGGCCTGCTGAACGGGATAGAGTCCTCCCTGATGAAGCACCAGTCCGATCTGGTCATATCCACAAGACGCGGTCATAAGGGGACTTCGGATTATTTCAGGCTCTTCTATGAGCGGAAGGTGGACGGCATCATTCTGATAAGCACCTATCTCGACTCCTCCGATGTGGAAGAGATGCTGGCCAACAATATTCCCTGCGTCGTCATAGGAACCCGGACCGATTCGGACAGAATTGTCTGCATCGATTCGGACAATTTTCAGGCGGGGAAGGAGATCACCGAAAGGCTGATTGAGAAGGGCCACAGGAAAATCGGCTTTATCAGAGTAAGCGAGCAGAACAGTAATGTGGAAGAGCGGTACAGGGGATTCGGGGAGGCCATGAAAGCTCACGGACTGGAACCTGGGGAAGAGCACGTTTTTTCGGTAAGAATGGAAGAAGAGGAAGAGGCGGGCCGCCGGGTCATGAAGGCCGTCGCCGCCATGGCCGATCCGCCGACCGCCGTCATTGCCTCCAACGACTTTCTGGCCATAGGCATGATCAGGGAAGCCCAGCGTCTGGGAATACCTATCCCCGGGGAACTTTCCGTCGTGGGATTTGATGCCATGGAAACGGGAAGGGTCATTCAGCCGTCCCTCTATTCGATGCGCCAGCCCCTGGGCGAAATGGGCTTCCTCGCCGCGGAAACCCTCATGCGGCTCATAGAGGATCCCCATGACGCGGGAAGCTCCCGGATATTTCCCATGGAACCGGTCCCGGGAGACAGCATGGCCCCGCCGAAATAATCAATTCGCCTGGGGACTTCCGAACTGCTTCCGGTATAAGGCGCTGTAACGGCCTCCCCTCTCCAGAAGTTCCCTGTGATTTCCCTCTTCCTTCAGCTCCCCTTCCTCAATCACCATGATCCTGTCGGCATTCTGGATAGTCGAGAGGCGGTGGGCGATAATCAGGCAGGTCCGCCCCTTCTGCAGGCTGTCCATGGCTTTCTGAACCATGGCTTCGCTTTCCGTATCAAGGGCGCTGGTGGCTTCATCAAAAATCAGTACCGAAGGATTCTTCAGAAAAGCCCGTGATATGGCGATGCGCTGTCTCTGGCCTCCCGAGAGGAGCAGTCCCCTCTCTCCCACCACCGTATCCAGCCCGTCGGGCAGTTTTTCTATGAAATCCATGGCAAAAGCCTGTCTCGCCGCTTCCTCCACCTCCTCGTCGGCGGCCTCCGGTCTTCCGTAAAGAATATTCTCCCTTATGGTGCCGGAGAATAGGATCGGATCCTGGGGAACCAGGGCGATCTGCTGTCTCAGGGAGGCGATCGTGAAATTTCTCAAATCCTCCCCGTCTACCAGCACGGCCCCCGACTGGACATCGTAGAAGCGGCTGATCAGTTTGACAACGGTGGACTTGCCTCCTCCCGACTCCCCGACAAGGGCGGTGGTTTTCCGGCAGGGTATGGTCAGGTTCATCCCTTTCAGCACCGGTTTATTCTCTTGACCGTAACAGAAGTCCACATCCCGGAACCGGATATTCTCCCCGATTCCCCTAAGAATCACGGCATTGTCCCTGTCTTTCACATCCGGCTCCGTATCAAGAAGCTGAAATACCCGTTCCAGAGATCCCAGAGCCTCTGCGGTGACAATGATGGTTTCGCTCAGATAGGCAAAGGGATTATACAGCTGCTTCTGCATCATCATAAACTGCACCAGCACGCTCAGACCGACAAGCTGAGGCTTATAAAGGGCCATGGCCGTTCCCACAGCCAGCAGGACAAGGGGGGCCAGGTTATTAATCAGCTGCAGAGTCATCTGGCTCAGGCCCGACCAGTGGCCGGCCCGGGAATACTCCACCATCAGATTTTCCGAGATACTGTCGAATTTCTTGATCTCCTTGTCTTCCCCGTTGAAGGATTTCACCACGGTCATACCGGCGAATCGCTCCTGGGATCGGCCGGCCATCTCGGCGGTCATTTTTCTTATGTCGTGGGATATCCCTTTCATCCTTGTTCCCAGCTTGAAAAAGATATAGACCTGGGCGGGAATGAAAATGACGGAGACCAGCGTCAGAAGGGGGCTGAGCATAAACAGATAGACCGCGATGACGAGAAAAGTCCCCATATGCATCCAGACGGTAATAGCCGCGGTGCTCAGAAAATTTTTCGCGCTGTCGATATCCCCGATGAGGCGGCTCACCAGAGATCCGGTCTGGGCCGAATCGAAAAAGGTATGGGAGAGCTTGTAAACATGGCGGTAAAGATCGCAGCGGAGGGACATGATACTCTTCGCCGTTCCCTTCTGCGCCATCTGGCTCCTCAGGTAAATGGGCAGGGGACTGATCAAGATGAAACCGAGAACAACGAGAACAAGTCTCAGAATCTCCTGCCAGGCCTCAGCTTCGCCTATGTTCCCCCCCATCCTCGCCTGGAGCACTTCAATGGCCTTTCCGAAATAGCCGATGATAATTACGGGAACGAGAAATTTGTACAACCCGCACAGGATGGCCCCTATATAGTAGGGCCAGTGGGGCTTCACATAGGCGAAAATCCGTATGAGCAGCGATTTTTTCTGGTTTTTCATAGTCCTTCATTTCCTTTCGGAGGATTATCCTAGCACTTTTCAAGGGGATGGATATGACAGAATCGCTCATGAAGACCTGATTAGTGTGCAGAAAGAAGCATGGTATATAATTTTGCCCGCCGTTCCTACAGGAGGGGAACGACAAGGCTTAGAAGAGGAACGATCAGGGCCAGCCCCATGGTTGTCACGAACCAGCAGGTATTGGCCAGATTCAGGTCCAGATCATACATGGTGGGGGGAACCAGGGCGGTAAATCCGACCGGCATGGCTCCGAGGATCAGTACGACTTTCAGAGCAAGACCGCCCGCCACGTCTCCCAGTCCCATGAAATAACCGGCTGCGACGCCGAACAGGGGCAGGAGGATTCCCTTGATTCCCCACATGGTAAATGCCGCCTTGAGGTAATGCTTCATGGGGCCGAAATGCATGGCCAGGCCGATGGATATCATGAGGAGAAAAGAGTTGGCCGGTATGATGATCCGGTTCATCTGCCCGAAAAAAGCCGGCCTTTCCACCGTCAGGTTCAGGATAATCCCCAGGAGGGTACTGAGAATCGTGGCGAATACGAAGGGATCCAGAAGTATCGTCATGACCCGTTTTCTCCGGCTGCGCCTGTCCTTGTCCTTGTCCTTATCTTCGGCGTGGGCGCTGACGCTTTTCGCCACGGGGAAACCTACCAGGAAATACCAGAATCTCTCGAAAAGCCCGTAGAAAGGAACCAGGGCGTATCCCGCTTCCCCCAGAAGAATAAAGGAGATCAATCCCCCCAGAGACCCCATATTGGTAAAGCCGCCGCAGACAAAGTAGACACCCCGCTGTTCCCGGTCAAGGCCCAGTTTTTTTGCCAGAAAGAGAGCCGTAAATGCGCCCAGCATCAGGGAGAAGAGACAGATAAAGGGAAGGGAAAACATCTCCCAGTGCTTCCAGGGAGCTACCCAGACACTGGAAACGATCGTGACCGGTCCGGCAATGACCATGCTGAAAAACTGAATATTCTGTCTCAGCTTCCTGTAGCTTCCCGGTCTGATGCGGTGAATGGAGTACCCTACCGTCAACCCGGTAAAGACAAGAAAAAGGGAAAAAAGCATGGACGCCACGATCAAACCTCCCCTGTGTTCCCGAGCCAGTCAAGAAAGACGGGGATATTTCTGTCCCAGGCATCCCAGTCGTGAATACCCCTTTCTTCCCGGAAGGTCACCGGGAGAGAGAGACCGTTCAGATGGTCCCGAAAGCGAAGATTATCCTTATAAAGGAAATCCTCGGTTCCGCAGAACTGGAAGAGCCGGGGGAGAGGACGGCCCTCCTCTTTTCTGAGGGCGGCCAGAGCGAAAAGATCATCCTGCGCCCCGGGGGTCTCCCCGAATATCAGCCCGAAGGTATCATTGCGCCTCTTCATAACGGGACTCTGTATATCGACCGCCCCGGCAAAGGATCCGGCCGCGGCGAAGGAGTCGGGGAGGCGCAGGGCCAGCTTAAAAGCCCCGTATCCTCCCATGGAATCGCCGGCGACGAAATTATCCTCCCGTTTATCGGAAAGGGGAAAAAAAGAGCGGGCCAGCCGGGGCAGTTCGTCGGAGACGAAGTCCCAGTAGGGACGGCCCTGCCTCATATTGGTATAGTAACTGTTTTCCCCCTGGGGCATGACCACGGCCAGTCCCCTTTCGGCCACATACCGCTCCAGTGAAGTTTTCCTGCACCAGGCCGTGTGATCCTCGGTATAACCGTGAAGCAGCCAGAGGACGGGGCATTTACCTCCCGGGGGAATGTTATCCGGCAGGAGAACCGACATCGCGGTGGAGAGCTTTAAGGTTTCTGAGAAGAAACGGCAGGTAATGTGGGCCAAGGGATTCTCCTTTCGTTGCTTGGGAATGGGATTCTTTTCCCGGAAAGCATTCTACCATAACCGGATAATTATGAATACAAGTTTTTCACGGCACCATATTGCCATGAAATTATCTCTTATGACATAATTGTTAAAAATCAGAGGGGAAAAGGAATGATATTTAAAAAAAAAGAGAAAACAGATGAAAAACCGGCCGGTTTGACAGGGGAAAAACGTTCCCCCGAACAGGACGAATCAGTATATCTTTCCCAGATAGTCGAGCACTTCAGGGAGATAACCGGCGAGAATCCCGATCTATGCCGTCTGCTTTCCCGGGAGAATCCGGCTGCCGGAAACATCAATGACCATCTGGAAACGATGGAAGCCCGCTTCCGCCATCTTCTTGAAAATATGATACAGATAATCGGGAATGAAAAGGAGCTCTCCGGAACGGTGGGCCGCCTGGATGGAGAAGCGAAATCACAGCGGAGGAGCAGCTCCGAAATACTTAAAGAGGCTTCCTCCTTTTCAGACAGCCTCAAAGCCCTTCACCGCCATACTTCGGAAACGGCCAGAACGGCGGAGGAAGCCGTTCAGACCGCCGATGAAGGAGAGAAAGAGCTGACCGTGCTTCTGGGCCATATCGAGTCCATCGATTCCAATATGGATCAGACCTGGAGGGACATGGAGAAGCTGAACGAAGCCTCCTCTTCCATTAACGAACTGACGGCCATGATCAGCGATACGGCAGAGAGACTTCATCTTATCTCGATCAACACGGCCATAGAAGCGTCTAAGTCCAATAACAAAAGCTTTCAGGTCATCGCCAGGGAGATTCAGAAAATGGCGGGGGAGACATCGCAAACCGTTACCAGGGTGGACAGCATGATCCAGAATATCCTGGAAAGGACGAAAGAAGTGGAATCGGCCCTTCTGTCATCGAAGGACTCCACAAAAGTCTGCCTGGACCGGTCGGAAAATGTCAAAGATGCCTTCGGGGAAATCAACAGGACGAACGGCTGCCTGAAGAACGATACGGAGAAGATCCGGGACGAACTGGAAAGGGGAAACGAGTCGGTAGGAATTTTATTCGATACATCGAAGCATATCTCTTCATCGGCGGAAGGGATCTCCGCCGAAGCGGATAAAGCCGCCGCCCTGTCGGAAAACCTGGTTGCCGTGGTGAATTCGGTTATCACCGAAATCGGCTCCTACCGTCTTAAGTGGCACGGCCGGATAAAAAGCTACTGCGAGGAAGGTTCAGTCGATTTTACGTCGCTGAGCGACTACAGCCGGGAGAGTCTCGACCGTTTTCTGGAAAATTTTCTCTCCACCCGCCCCGGTTTTGAACTGGGCTATATCCTTGACAAGAACGGCCGTCAGGTCAGTTCCAACGTGCAGCTGGCCGAAGGGGGCCATCTTACCCGGGAAGAAGGCTTCGGCATAGACAGAAGGGATAAAAACTATTTCATCCGCGCTATGGAGGAAAAGAAAGCCTATCTGACTGACATCTATCTCTCCTCCGCCACGGAAGAACTCTGCGTGACCGCGGCCATTCCGGCCGAAGCCGGAACAGATACTTACGTCATCGCCGTTGACGCCAATCTCAAGGGTCTGATAAAAACTGCCTGAAGGTAGGAATAGGCAATCCCGGACCATACGCTCCCGTATGATTTGGAAAAAACGATGAGTGCAAGCAATCAAAGCAAGGCTCGTTTTTTTCTACCATGTAAATAATTATTTCTTTTGCAAAATGAGGTTATTTTCACTTTTACGATATTCGTAAATTTAAAGTTTTTTATTGGCATTATCCTTGCTTACATGTATAATGCAAAAAAATCAATTTATGTCCGTCTCCTATACAACATAGATGGACAAGGAGAAAACTATGAAAAAAGCACTATTGATGCTGCTGGCCGTACTCTTGTGCAGTACCGGTCTTTTCGCCAACGGTAAAAGTGACGACAGCTCCTCCGCTGCCGATTCCAAATCTGGCGGCGTACTCGTTTTCGGTCGTTCCAATGACGCCGTCAGCCTCGATCCGGGCTGCGAAGACGACGGGGAATCCTTCTACCCCATCAGACACATCTACCAGGGTCTTGTATCCTTTAAGGCCGGAACAACCGAACCCGAACCCTGCCTGGCAGAAAGCTGGGACGTTACCGAGGGCGGACTGGTTTATACCTTCCACCTGAGAGAAGGGGTAAAATTCTCCGACGGTACCGACATGAATGCCGACGCCGTTGTTTTCTCCTTTGAAAGACAGTTCAAAGAGGACAATCCCGCCTTCAGCCAGGGCCCCTGGAAATACTGGGGCTACATGGATATGGACAACATCATCGACAGCGTTGTCGCCGTTGACGATCTGACCGTTAAGATGACCCTCAAGAAAGTGGAAGCCCCCCTTCTCAACAACCTCTGTATGGAGTTTGCCTCCATCGTTTCTCCCGCCGCTTCCGATAAATACGGCGATGACTTCAGAAACAACCCCGTGGGAACCGGTCCCTTCATGCTGGCCTCCTGGACCAAGGGTGATTCCATTGTCGTAGAAAGAAACCCCTACTACTGGGGAGAAGGCATACACCTGGACAGAATCATCTTCAAGGTTATCCCCGATGCCACCGCCCGCTGGCTGGCCCTTCAGAAAGGCGAAGTTGATGTCATCGACCTCCCCTCCCCCGAAGATCTGGACGCCATCAGAGCCAACGCAGATGTGGATCTCGTTTCCGGCGCCGGCCTTAACGTAGGCTACCTGGCCCTCAATACCGCCAAGAAACCCTTCGACAACAAGCTGGTCCGCCAGGCCATCAACTACGCCATCAACAAAGAAGACATCATCAAGGGTGTTTACGGCGATTCCGGACAGGCTGCCAAGAACCCCATTCCCCCGACCATGTGGGGATACAACGATGACATCGTACCCTATGAGTACAACCCCGCCAAAGCCAAGGAACTCCTGGCCGAAGCCGGTTACCCCAATGGTTTCGACACGGAACTCTGGGCCATGCCCGTTGTCCGTTCCTACAACCCCAACGCCAAGAAAATGGCCGAGATCATGCAGGCTCAGCTGAAGGAAGTAGGCATCAACTGCGATATCGTATCCTACGAATGGGGTACCTACCTGGACAAAACCGACGTGGGCGAGCACGAAATGGCTCTCCTCGGATGGGGTGGAGACAATGGTGACCCGGACAACTTTCTGTGGGTTCTCCTCTCCGAGCCTGCCGCTACTCCTCCCGCCGGAAACATCGCTTTCTGGAAAAATGCCGAGTTTACCGCTCTCTGTAAGGAAGCCAAGGAAACCGCCGACATGGCCAAGAGAACCGAGCTTTACAAACAGGCTCAGGTAATCTTCCACGAAGAGTGCCCCTGGGTTCCCGTAGCCCACTCCACCGACTACGTAGCCATGAAAAAGAACGTAAAAGGTTTCGTCATGAGCCCCCTGGCCAGACGCGAACTCTACCGCTGCTACCTGGAAGACTAATTCTCACCAATTCAGACGGCTGTCCCCGGGACGGCCGTCTTTCTTATGAAAGGGGTATGCCTTCCCGCAAGGAAGCCGCCTATCCCTTTCTTTCATATAAAAAGGTTAAGAAATGCTACGTTTTATAATAAAAAGACTGGCCCTCCTGTTTCCCACGGTTTTCGGAGTGGTGACTCTGGTATTCTTCATGATTGCCCTGACACCGGGAGATCCGGCGCGAGTCATGCTGGGAGAACGGGCCAGCGAAAAACAGCTGACCGAACTGCGCGCACAGCTGGGACTGGATAGACCTCTTACCGAACAGTACGGTCTCTATCTCAAAAGAATCGTCAGACTGGACTTCGGAAAGTCCATCCGCTCGGGTCAGAAAGTCGCCGAGGAAATCAAGACTTACTTCCCCGCCACCATAGAATTGACAATTTTCGCCATGATCATCGCCTCCATCCTGGGAATATGGATAGGGGTGCTCTCGGCTACTCATAAAAACACCTGGATTGACGTTGGCTCCATGATGGGGGCCCTTGTGGGGGTCTCCATGCCCATATTCTGGCTGGCCCTGGTCATGATCATGATTTTTTCCGTGGGCCTGGATATCTTTCCCACGGGGAGCCGGATGAATGTGCGCTACTACTTCACTCCCAATACCAACTTCTACCTGATAGACACCTTCCCCTATCTTTTCAAGGGACATCCGGAGTATTTTCTTTCCGCCCTGCACCATCTGGTGCTTCCCTCCGTCTGTCTTGCCACCATCCCCCTGGCCATCATCGCCCGGACCACCCGTTCCTCCATGCTGGAAGTGCTGAAGCAGGACTACATCAAGACCGTCCGGTCCGCCGGAGTGAAGGAAAGCCGTGTCATCTACCGCTACGCCCTGCGAAATGCCCTTCTGCCGGTTATTACCGTCATAGGACTGCAGTTCGGCTACCTTCTGTCCGGAGCGGTGCTTACCGAGACGATCTTTGCCTGGCCGGGCATAGGAAAATGGCTCTATACGGCCATACAGGCCCGGGATTACCCCGCCGTACAGGGAGGTATTATCTTCATTTCCACCTCTTTCATTCTCATTAACCTGGTGGTGGATCTGCTTTACTCCCTCATCAATCCCAAAATCAGGCTATCCTAGGAGGAATCGGTGTCATCAACAGCAGCACAGTCAACAGCAAAAGCACTGCCCAAAGACCATCCCATGGCGGAGCTTTTTTATCAGATAAGACATAACAGAAGCGCCTCGATAGGCCTTTCTATCATCGTTTTTTTCATTCTCGTCGCCTTTTTCGCCCCCCTGCTGGCCCCCCATGATCCCATCGTGCAGGATATTTCCATGCGAAAGACCCCGCCTATGACGGCGGGCTATATTCTGGGAGCGGACGACCTGGGCAGGGATATACTGTCCCGCATTATCTACGGTTCCCGGGTTTCCATGATGATAGGAGTGGTGGCCGTGGGTATCGCCATCATATTCGGCTCCCTCATCGGAATCGTCTCGGCTTATTACGGCGGCTGGATAGACGTGATCATTATGAGGATCATAGACATCATGCTGGCCTTCCCTTTCATCATCCTGACCATCATCATCGTCTCCATAATGGGGCCCTCCCTTTTTAACGCCATGATCGCCATCGGCGTTTCCCAGGTGCCCCGATACGCCCGGGTTGTCCGGGCCTCGGTTCTCGCCGAAAAGGAGAACGACTACGTACTGGCCGAACGCTCCCTGGGAACGGGCGATCTGGAGCTGATGTTCCGGTCCATCTTCCCCAACTGTCTGGCACCCGTATCGGTCCAGGCCACTCTGGGAATCGGCTCGGCCATCCTCGAATCGGCCGCTCTCTCCTTCCTGGGGCTGGGCGCCCAGCCGCCCACACCGGAATGGGGACTCATGATCTCCGACGGAAAGGAATTCATCACGAACGCCTGGTGGATAGTCACCATGCCCGGTATCGCCACCCTGCTGGCCGTACTGGGGTTCAACCTGCTCGGCGACGGTCTCAGGGACATACTGGATCCCCGGCTTAAGGATTAGGGAGGAAAGACATGTCAGACAAACCATTTATCAGCATCGAAAATCTGGAAGTCCAGTTCAAAACGCGCCGGGGCATCGTCAAGGCTGTCCGGGGCATCTCCTTCTCCATGGAAAAGGGCGAGACCCTGGCCCTCGTCGGCGAATCGGGCTGCGGAAAATCGGTTACGGCCCACTCCATCAATCAGCTTATCCCCATGCCTCCCGGCGAGATTACCGGAGGGAAGATCTTCTTCAAGGGGAAGAACCTGCTGGAAGCCGGTAAAAAAGAGATGGAGGCGATTCGGGGCCAGGAGATCACCATGATTTTCCAGGAACCCATGACCAGTCTGAATCCGGTCTTTCCCATAGGAGAGCAGATAGCGGAAGTCTTTATGACACACCAGGGCATGAAGAAGAAAGAAGCCCTTAAAAAAGCGGTGGAGCTGCTGGATCTGGTCAAAATCCCCTCCCCGGCAAAACGGGCCCGCGACTACCCCCACCAGCTCTCCGGCGGTATGCGCCAGCGTGCCATGATAGCCATGGCCCTCGCGTCACCCGAGCCGGGGCTCCTGATTGCCGACGAGCCCACCACAGCCCTGGACGTGACGATACAATCCCAGATCCTGGATCTACTCTCGGACCTGAACAAGAGGGTGGAAATGGCCCTGCTGCTCATTACACACGACATGGGCGTCGTCGCCGAAACGGCCGACAAGGTGGTCGTCATGTACGCCGGGAGGATCATGGAAGAGGGAACGGTCCATCATATATTCGACAATCCTTCCCATCCCTACACCCTGGGGCTTCTTAATTCCCTGCCTTCCAACAAAAAATACGAAGGCGCGACACGGCTGGAAGCGATAGAAGGCAGCGTTCCCGATCTTCTGACTCTGGGAGACGGATGTCCCTTTGCCAACCGCTGCCCCTATGCGGATGAAATATGCGAAGAAAGCTTTCCCGAACGGACGGTTCTTGAAGGAGATCACGCCCTCTCCTGCCATCACCATGAAAAAGCGGCGCGAGGTAAATAATCATGAGCATACTGACAGTTAAAGATCTGAAAAAATACTATACGGTCACCTCCGAAACGGGGGCCGAGAAAAAGACACTGAAAGCGGTGGACGGGGTTAGCTTTACCCTGAAAAAAGGCGAAATCCTGGGCGTGGTGGGCGAATCGGGCTGCGGCAAATCCACACTGGGCAAAACCATTCTCCGCCTTCACGACAAAAATGAAGGAGAAGTGATCCTCCAGGATCAGGATCTTTTCAATCTCTCCCCGGGTGAACTGAAAAAAACCCGCTTGAAAGCACAGATGGTCTTTCAGGATCCCTTTTCCTCCCTCAATCCCCGGAAAAGGGTCAAGGACCTTATCGGCCAGCCCCTGCGTATTCACGGCTGGGGCAGCAAGGCAGAAATAGATGAGCGGGTTTCCTCCCTGATGGAGGAGGTAGGTCTCAACCCCCAGTACCGCACCCGCTTCGCCCACCAGTTCTCCGGCGGCCAGAGACAGAGAATCGGCATAGCCCGCGCACTGGCCCTTAACCCGGAATTCATCGTATGCGACGAGGCGGTTTCCGCCCTTGACGTCTCGGTTCAGGCCCAGATCATCAATCTTCTGCTGGATCTGCGGGAGAAATATAACCTGACATACATGTTCATCGCCCATGACCTTTCAGTGGTAGAGTTCATCTCCACCCGCATCATCGTCATGTATCTGGGACGCATCGTCGAAATGGCCGATAAGGAGGAGCTGGTCAAATCCCATGTTCACCCCTATACCAGGGCCCTTTTTCAGGCGTTCCCCGCCGCAGACCCCTCTCAGAGGGAAAAGAAAGAGAAAGTGGTGGTAGGAGATGTCCCCTCTCCCATCGATCCGCCCTCGGGCTGTCATTTCCATCCCCGGTGCCCCTTTGCAGACGAAAAATGCCGCACCCAGTACCCTCCTTTGGAGGAAGTTGCGCCGGGTCATTTCTCGGCCTGCTGGAAGAACAAAACTTTTTAATTTTTTTTTGCGATAGCTGTTGACAGAAAAAATCCTTTTCTGTATTATAGCCAAGCACATTGAGAGTGCCCCCGAGCCCCGGTAGCTCAGTAGGATAGAGCAACTGCCTCCTAAGCAGTAGGTCATGCGTTCGAATCGCGTTCGGGGTAAAGCTCAAAGTAGCAAAAAAATGGAGGCGTAGCGAAGCTGGTTATCGCGCCGGCCTGTCAAGCCGGAGATCGCGGGTTCGATCCCCGTCGCTTCCGCACAAGAGACTATCCCTGGATAGTCTCTTTTTTTTTGCCCCCATAGTTTTGGGGAAATCCCCTCACTCCGCTTCTGCGGGGTCAGCCTTCGGCTCCCCTCCAATCCCTTTTCCTCCCTCATGAAAAGCCCCGAGTAAACAGTCTTAAGTCAAAACGATTATACACTATCGCCTAATGTTATTATAACGAATTCATAAAGGACTCCTTATCCGGCTTAATCGGCTCTCTGCCATATGCAGGTAAACCATAGTCGAGCTAACCGACGAATGCCCCAGCATCTTCTTTATCGTCTTTACATCAGTCCCATTCTCCAGAAGATGGGTGGCAAAAGAGTGGCGTAAGGTATGACAAGTCGCTTTCCCTTCCAATCTCGATTTAAGGCAGGCCTTTTCAAATACTATCTGCAGCGTTCTAATGCTGTACTTCCTACCGTTTATCGACTTGAACAAATATTCTCGGGGCGATCTGTCGCCCATAAGATAAATAAGATCCTCCTTTAACGAGCGGGATATCAGCGTCACGCGGTCTTTCCTCCCCTTCCCCCTCCTCACGGTTAGAGTGAAACTTGCAAGATCCACGTCACGCACCCGTAAATCGACGACTTCGCTAACCCTGAGTCCGGACCCATATAGCATGGCAATCATCGTCCTATGCCTCAAATTTTGCACAGAGGATAGGATAATCAGAATCTCTTCCCTCGAGAGAACGCGGGGCAGTTCTTTATTTCTTCTGGGTCTGTCAAGAACATAGGGACAATCCCTGTGAATAACCAACCTGTAAAAAGTTTTAATGCAGGCATAACATACCTTCACCGTAGCCGGCTTATCCTCATAAAGTTTCAGAAATCGGAAAATTTGCTCCCCGGGCTCATAATTATGTCTTCCCGCGAAAGACTCGAATTTATGGAAATAAAACAGATAAGCTCTAATCGTCTTAGCACTGTAATTGCGGATTTTCATCTCCGCCTCAAAGCGTTCCCCGTATTTAGTCATATAAACTCCTGTTTTATTAAGCGCAGTTTTTTTGCTATTTCATGCAAAATAACTGCGAACAGGAATATAATATTGAAGGATTAATGAAATTCGCATAAGATACGTTAGATGCAACTTTTTTGAAGGATTGAATGAGAAAAATAGACATTATACAAGAACTTAAAAATTCCAATTTAGACCTATCGAAGGTATGGACTTTATGTGGAACAGCAATGGTTTTACATGAATTGCGGGAAACAACATCTGACATTGATTTAGGGTGTTCATCTCAATATTTCAATGAACTTCTTAAAAATAACTTTCCTGTTAAAACCTGGGAGAATGGCGACCGTTCGATACATTACACTGGAAATATTGAGATATTTGAAGAATGGAATATAAACGAGAAAAATTATTTTGATGGCATTGCAACTTCATCTGTAAATGATCTAATAGAACAAAAAGAATCTTTAAACAGAGAAAAAGATAAAAAAGATCTAGAAGTTCTTTATGCTAAACGTCTCCAAAAAAGCAGCATCTAACAGACAATATATGCTCCGCTTCGCTGCGGTCTTCGACAAATCTATCACTGCGTGATAGACTTCATATATCGTCGGAACGTTATACACAATTTCTTTTTTGAAGATTTTTTTGGAGTATTTGTTGATGAATAAATTATGGCTTTTTGTATCAATCATGACCGTTTTTTTGTTTTTTTCTTGCTCTTCTACACCCTATTCAGGAATGGAAATCATTTCAGAAAGTGACGGATATAATTATTACATTGAAAATAGTGAATCGAACTCTTTGATCATTTATATTGATGGTAGTGGATATCAATCAGTTTTAGGTCAACGAGATGATTCTGAGAAATGGACCACTACCACCTTATCCAATCCACTATCACAGCATTTTAGGAAGAGTTATAATATTCTCATCCCTGAGAAGTTAGATTTTTCTCCTGGAGAAATATATCTTGATAATTCTGAAGTCCTGAGTAAATCAACGGTTCAGGCTCTTGGATTAAGTTATTCCCAGAAAATAGATAACTTTTTAAGTAATCATAATTTTACTGAAATTATTTTAATAGGCGCATCAGAAGGAGGTGCCCTTTTACCTTATATTTATAACAATCTGTTACATATAGGTGAAATCAATAAACTAGTAATTTGGAGTGGAGGAGGTCTTAGTCAACTGAAAGAGTTTCAAATCCTAGGTAATTCGTCAGTTTTAATGCCTGATCAATATCGTGATCTTTGCAAGCAAGTTGATGAAATGGCTGAAGCTATCAACTCAGAACCTGAAGCTATTGATAAATTTTACCTAGGGCATCCATATATTCGTTGGAGTAGTTTTTTTAAATATGAGCCTATAGATTATATTAGGCAAATAGATATTCCCATTTTGTTTATTCACGGAGAGATGGATTGGTCAACACCTGTTGAATCAACACGTATTATTGAAGAATCAAATATTTCTGATCAATTTGATTTTATTTATTATCCTAAGATGGAACATAGTCCTTCGTCTTTTGCTGAATTGAAAAGAGTTTTAAAAGACATTGAGGAATGGATACTTGGTTGAACACCGTTCAAAAAAGAAACTGTGTATAACAGAGAATATACGGCTCCGCTTCGCTCCGGCCCAAATTGTTTCTTTGACAAATCTCAAAAAAAGTAGTTATACTTTTTCCGAGATTTATCAACCCCACAAGGGGGCGAAACAACTTCGTATATTCTCGAAACGTTATAGGAAATTTACAATATGCGTATAAGGAAAACATGGTGGAATTAACCTCAGAAGAATTCGACAATACATTTACATCCAATTTCAATGAAGTTACTGAAACGGCAGAAAATTTTAATGGCAAAGATTTTGATCAATATGTTAAGTCGAATTTAATTGATGAACTTGGTGTTATGCAAATTGAATATATCTATGATACTAAAGATGGAAATTGGAGACATGTCATATTCAAAACACAACTGAAAAACATTAATTATGTGGTTGTCATAGATATAAATAAGAAAACTATTCTCGGGCACCATGTTTTAGATTTAAACGAAAAATATGGATTAAACGCTTTGGGATTGTAAACTTCCTATAACAGCAAATGATGCGGTTACGGCTTTGCCTTCTCCCAAATTGCCTTTGACAAATACAGAAAAAAGTATGTTATACTTTTCCCTGTATTTATCAACCCCTTCGGGGTACCAGGCAACTTCGCATATTTGCGAAACGTTATGTTCAATGCCCATTTTTAAAAGCTTGTTGTAGCCTCGCCCTTCCATGGGCTCGGAGAAGATTATGAAGAAACAAATATTTTCATATATAAATCTACTTAAAGAGTATATGATCCAGTGCGAAGGCAAAATAATAATTTCCCCTTATCATTCAGATGTAAAAAAAATAAGATCAGTCGTAAAAAATGAAAGTGCTTTATTTAATAATGTTGTGTTTCGATGTTCAGATAGCGTTGAAATAAAAGAGCAAAATGAAAAAGAGACATTATTGTTTTCAATCATTTCCGAAGCACTACACAAACCCGATGATTATTATGAAAAATACAAACCAGAATTATTCCGAATAAAAAACAATCTGCAAGAAGTTTTATCAAAGGTTTTTCAAGAATATAAAAAGAATAGATCTTTCTGTAAAATAATAGCTGATTCTATTGGGTACAAGACATACTCAATTCCAGAATCCATAGATTCATTTTTAGGCAAGGAACATTCATATATCTTCTTTTATATTTTTTTAAACCATATTTTTATTGATTTTTTGAAAGCGAATAATTGTTATGATATAGATACATTTTTAGAGATAGAATCCAATAAATGGTATGATTTTCATAGAAAAAAGTTTGAAGGGATAAAAAATCGGAAAAACTACGAATATGAAATTTGTTATTATCTCAATTCGCCTATATGCACTTCTGAAAATGGAACAAAATTAGGAATCTTTAAATACTATGATAAGAATATCTCGTTACAAACATCTTACGTTAATGATGATGAATTGGGGACATTAACATATGATTTTTCAGAAAAAGATTACTTAAAATATGTTAACACTAAAATTTCATATAATGCTAAAATCCCCATAGAAGCTGAAGTCTCAACTTTTGAGGACTTATATAAAGAAGCAGAAGATATCGGTAAGAGGTTATTGACGAATCTACGATTAGCTTATGAATTTGAAATTGGTGTATTAACTTTAAAAATCAAATCAAGGGATCAGTTTACTCCAGATATCAGATCTGGGAACAATATTGAATTTAGTAACAAATATACAGCATATTTACCGAAAAGGTTTATTTTTTTTACAGATACACCAATAGATATCCAAGAGACTGACTGCTTAAGACTTTTTAAAAGATTGAACAAAGTTCAGGAAATAGATGATTGGTTAAAAATTGCCTGTAAAAGGTTTAATCTTTCGATAGATAACTATTTTGTTTATAACCATGACAGATTATTGGATATTGCAATCGCATTTGAAGCAATTTTTTTAAATGACAATGAATCGACGAAAGAATTAACATATAGGTTAAGTGTCCGTGCAGCTAAGTTTTTAGGTAAAAATAAGAATGAAAAAGAGAATATATTTAAAATTGTAAATGATTTATACAAGTATCGATCAAAGATAGCGCATGGTGTAGATATAAACTCTATGAAACCAAAAGATAGAGATAGAATTAATGAAATAAATATAGAAGCCCCGATTTTACTTAAACTTTCAATTGTTAAGTCGATTTTTATGAAAAGCAATGATTGGAGAAATTATTGGCAAACGTTAACTTTAAATTAAACCTGCTACATAATGCCGTCCATGGCATTATGTAGAATTTATACGCACACATTTAAAAATGGGCACTAAACATAACACATATTAGGACCCCATCTGTCAAGGACAAATTTTCCCCTGTTCTATCTAGGTAGAACATTTTTATATGAAGATGAACCGGACCGATAAAGAATGAAGCATTCTGTCTTGTTTCTCAAACGGGCTGCAGAAAAGATCTGCTCCAAACACACATAGACACTTTAACTCCGTAATTTTACGGCATTATAGAAATACATCCGTACCCAATCCTGTCATAATCAATGAAAACGGATTTCTTGGGGAATCCAGTTATTTTCGTGATCAGGCTGGTGCAGAATTCTTCCAGACTTTCTCAATCCTGGTTATTTAAAACAGGTCGAAGCAGATATCCAATCAGCGAACGCATAATTCTTCTTTCAAATGATAAATACGAATGATAGTCATGCTATAAAAAGCCGTATTTACGGTCATTATCTTTTTATGATTATAGTTATACGTTAGGCTTATCTGCTCCACCTGTTATGAACAAAAACGGTCTATATCAAAGGCTTTCCTCCTTTTGAGAACATAATATACAGCTCTGGCTAATTTATGGGCCATGATGGAATAGGCTTTCCCGTTTCCAAACTTTTGCACTAATCTCTGATGATATGATTTTATCTCCGGGCAATAGCGGATGAACATGACGGCCGCTTCGGAGAAAGCCCACTTGAGATTAGCATTGCCGATTTTGGTATTTTTGGATGCATACTGCTTTCCTCCCGATTCCCTCTGACACTTGACTACGCGGCAATAGGAAACGAAGTTCTGTACACGAGGAAAACGGTTAATGTCTTCAATTTCATAGAGAATAGTCAGGGCAAGCACATCACCTATCCCGGGAATAGATTTCAACAAAGAAAATGCTAGAGGATCAGAATGATTTGCTGCCTTCAAAACACGAGATTCTATCTTCCGGATCTGTTCGGTTAACGCATCAACGACGGCTATGTCGACTTCCATATTCATTTTGACCGCCGGATCATCAAACCGTTCGAGTAATTCAGTCTTCGAAGCAATCGTAAGAGAATTGATCCCCTTCTTTATGGTATCGAAATTGTATTGGGTATTGGTATTCTGGATATGAGAAAGAAGATCTGATCTCCTGCGAACAAGATATATTCGCCGTCTGAAGAGGTCTCGAATAGCTCTGGTTTTCTGTGGGTAGACATAGGCTTGAGGGATCAGGCCACCTTTTAGCAATGCCGCTATCTTCTGGGAATCGATTTTATCGTTCTTGGTTTTTCCTCCGCTTATAGCCTTCATGTAGAGGGCGTGGCCAAGGACAAAGGGAATACTGTTTAGCTGGCAGTAATCGGCAATCCAGTACCATGTGAAAATACACTCGACACAGATGACGATATCATTAAGAAAGGGGGCGATCGCTTGTTGAAGGTGAACCGGATCAGCGATCATGTTTTTATGATAGACGATTTCGCCATCCTGGTTCATAATGCAGATATACATCTTTTTCGTGTGGAGATCGATTCCGCAGTAAAAGTTGTGTTGTTGGGTATAAAATTTCATAAGGGCTCCTTTGGTTAAGGTTGTTGGAAATTTTAACATAACCACTAGGGGTCCTTATGATTATCAGCGAATATACGCTGCGGCTTCGCCTTGGCCTTCGGCAAATAAACCCTTTGAAAATATTCTAAAAAATTATGATATAATTTCCCAGAATATTTTCAAGCCCGCAAGGGGCTGGGTTTACTTCGTATATTCGCGGAACGTTATAGGAAACATATTTTTGGAGATTATTTCGCAAATGAAGAATATACTTGAAATGATAAAGAAAGATGCACGATTGTCATTCTGGAGCGAAGAAAAATTGGAACTGGAAGGCTTTGAGAGGATTTCAGCGACATTGACAACAATTCATAGATTCATTCTCAGCCCTCTCATTGCATATGTCTTCATTGCAGGTATAACCAACATGTTACTAAATGTCTCATCAGTAGAAACATACATGATTATTCTCAGTTTTGTACTTGCCATATTCGTCTTTTACTTTTATGGCTATAGGTTTCTATCTGCTAATCATGCTTTTTTCGATAGAAAAAGTCGAATTGTTCTAATTTTTCTCCCATATAAGTATAGAATTATAAGTGTAAATAAAGACAACATTTATTCAGTCGATGGTACAACATTTAATCCTATTGATTTCGTTACAATTAGAGTTAGAGAAGGAGACAAAGTAAGAAAATATCATTTTGTCTCTTCATTTAGATTTTTCAAAGCATACACGGAGCATCCTATTGTTAAAAATATTAGGGAATACCTTAGATAGAACCACGTGCCAAAAAATATGCATCCTATAACACATATTAGGACCCCATCTGTCAAGGACAAATTTTCCCCTGTTCTATCTAGGTAGAACATTTTTATATGAAGATGAACCGGACCGATAAAGAATGAAGCATTCTGTCTTGTTTCTCAAACGGGCTGCAGAAAAGATCTGCTCCAAACACACATAGACACTTTAACTCCGTAATTTTACGGCATTATAGAAATACATCCGTACCCAATCCTGTCATAATCAATGAAAACGGATTTCTTGGGGAATCCAGTTATTTTCGTGATCAGGCTGGTGCAGAATTCTTCCAGACTTTCTCAATCCTGGTTATTTAAAACAGGTCGAAGCAGATATCCAATCAGCGAACGCATAATTCTTCTTTCAAATGATAAATACGAATGATAGTCATGCTATAAAAAGCCGTATTTACGGTCATTATCTTTTTATGATTATAGTTATACGTTAGGCTTATCTGCTCCACCTGTTATGAACAAAAACGGTCTATATCAAAGGCTTTCCTCCTTTTGAGAACATAATATACAGCTCTGGCTAATTTATGGGCCATGATGGAATAGGCTTTCCCGTTTCCAAACTTTTGCACTAATCTCTGATGATATGATTTTATCTCCGGGCAATAGCGGATGAACATGACGGCCGCTTCGGAGAAAGCCCACTTGAGATTAGCATTGCCGATTTTGGTATTTTTGGATGCATACTGCTTTCCTCCCGATTCCCTCTGACACTTGACTACGCGGCAATAGGAAACGAAGTTCTGTACACGAGGAAAACGGTTAATGTCTTCAATTTCATAGAGAATAGTCAGGGCAAGCACATCACCTATCCCGGGAATAGATTTCAACAAAGAAAATGCTAGAGGATCAGAATGATTTGCTGCCTTCAAAACACGAGATTCTATCTTCCGGATCTGTTCGGTTAACGCATCAACGACGGCTATGTCGACTTCCATATTCATTTTGACCGCCGGATCATCAAACCGTTCGAGTAATTCAGTCTTCGAAGCAATCGTAAGAGAATTGATCCCCTTCTTTATGGTATCGAAATTGTATTGGGTATTGGTATTCTGGATATGAGAAAGAAGATCTGATCTCCTGCGAACAAGATATATTCGCCGTCTGAAGAGGTCTCGAATAGCTCTGGTTTTCTGTGGGTAGACATAGGCTTGAGGGATCAGGCCACCTTTTAGCAATGCCGCTATCTTCTGGGAATCGATTTTATCGTTCTTGGTTTTTCCTCCGCTTATAGCCTTCATGTAGAGGGCGTGGCCAAGGACAAAGGGAATACTGTTTAGCTGGCAGTAATCGGCAATCCAGTACCATGTGAAAATACACTCGACACAGATGACGATATCATTAAGAAAGGGGGCGATCGCTTGTTGAAGGTGAACCGGATCAGCGATCATGTTTTTATGATAGACGATTTCGCCATCCTGGTTCATAATGCAGATATACATCTTTTTCGTGTGGAGATCGATTCCGCAGTAAAAGTTGTGTTGTTGGGTATAAAATTTCATAAGGGCTCCTTTGGTTAAGGTTGTTGGAAATTTTAACATAACCACTAGGGGTCCTTATGATTATCAGCGAATATACGCTGCGGCTTCGCCTTGGCCTTCGGCAAATAAACCCTTTGAAAATATTCTAAAAAATTATGATATAATTTCCCAGAATATTTTCAAGCCCGCAAGGGGCTGGGTTTACTTCGTATATTCGCGGAACGTTATAGGAAACATATTTTTGGAGATTATTTCGCAAATGAAGAATATACTTGAAATGATAAAGAAAGATGCACGATTGTCATTCTGGAGCGAAGAAAAATTGGAACTGGAAGGCTTTGAGAGGATTTCAGCGACATTGACAACAATTCATAGATTCATTCTCAGCCCTCTCATTGCATATGTCTTCATTGCAGGTATAACCAACATGTTACTAAATGTCTCATCAGTAGAAACATACATGATTATTCTCAGTTTTGTACTTGCCATATTCGTCTTTTACTTTTATGGCTATAGGTTTCTATCTGCTAATCATGCTTTTTTCGATAGAAAAAGTCGAATTGTTCTAATTTTTCTCCCATATAAGTATAGAATTATAAGTGTAAATAAAGACAACATTTATTCAGTCGATGGTACAACATTTAATCCTATTGATTTCGTTACAATTAGAGTTAGAGAAGGAGACAAAGTAAGAAAATATCATTTTGTCTCTTCATTTAGATTTTTCAAAGCATACACGGAGCATCCTATTGTTAAAAATATTAGGGAATACCTTAGATAGAACCACGTGCCAAAAAATATGCATCCTATAACACATATTAGGACCCCATCTGTCAAGGACAAATTTTCCCCTGTTCTATCTAGGTAGAACATTTTTATATGAAGATGAACCGGACCGATAAAGAATGAAGCATTCTGTCTTGTTTCTCAAACGGGCTGCAGAAAAGATCTGCTCCAAACACACATAGACACTTTAACTCCGTAATTTTACGGCATTATAGAAATACATCCGTACCCAATCCTGTCATAATCAATGAAAACGGATTTCTTGGGGAATCCAGTTATTTTCGTGATCAGGCTGGTGCAGAATTCTTCCAGACTTTCTCAATCCTGGTTATTTAAAACAGGTCGAAGCAGATATCCAATCAGCGAACGCATAATTCTTCTTTCAAATGATAAATACGAATGATAGTCATGCTATAAAAAGCCGTATTTACGGTCATTATCTTTTTATGATTATAGTTATACGTTAGGCTTATCTGCTCCACCTGTTATGAACAAAAACGGTCTATATCAAAGGCTTTCCTCCTTTTGAGAACATAATATACAGCTCTGGCTAATTTATGGGCCATGATGGAATAGGCTTTCCCGTTTCCAAACTTTTGCACTAATCTCTGATGATATGATTTTATCTCCGGGCAATAGCGGATGAACATGACGGCCGCTTCGGAGAAAGCCCACTTGAGATTAGCATTGCCGATTTTGGTATTTTTGGATGCATACTGCTTTCCTCCCGATTCCCTCTGACACTTGACTACGCGGCAATAGGAAACGAAGTTCTGTACACGAGGAAAACGGTTAATGTCTTCAATTTCATAGAGAATAGTCAGGGCAAGCACATCACCTATCCCGGGAATAGATTTCAACAAAGAAAATGCTAGAGGATCAGAATGATTTGCTGCCTTCAAAACACGAGATTCTATCTTCCGGATCTGTTCGGTTAACGCATCAACGACGGCTATGTCGACTTCCATATTCATTTTGACCGCCGGATCATCAAACCGTTCGAGTAATTCAGTCTTCGAAGCAATCGTAAGAGAATTGATCCCCTTCTTTATGGTATCGAAATTGTATTGGGTATTGGTATTCTGGATATGAGAAAGAAGATCTGATCTCCTGCGAACAAGATATATTCGCCGTCTGAAGAGGTCTCGAATAGCTCTGGTTTTCTGTGGGTAGACATAGGCTTGAGGGATCAGGCCACCTTTTAGCAATGCCGCTATCTTCTGGGAATCGATTTTATCGTTCTTGGTTTTTCCTCCGCTTATAGCCTTCATGTAGAGGGCGTGGCCAAGGACAAAGGGAATACTGTTTAGCTGGCAGTAATCGGCAATCCAGTACCATGTGAAAATACACTCGACACAGATGACGATATCATTAAGAAAGGGGGCGATCGCTTGTTGAAGGTGAACCGGATCAGCGATCATGTTTTTATGATAGACGATTTCGCCATCCTGGTTCATAATGCAGATATACATCTTTTTCGTGTGGAGATCGATTCCGCAGTAAAAGTTGTGTTGTTGGGTATAAAATTTCATAAGGGCTCCTTTGGTTAAGGTTGTTGGAAATTTTAACATAACCACTAGGGGTCCTTATGATTATCAGCGTCTATATGCTCCGCTTCGCTCCGGGCTTCGCCAAATTTAAATCAAAAAGAATTACAGCGAAAATAACAAATAGTACGCTATAATAGATTCTATACAACAATAAAATGCTACGGTCATGGCTATCGTCACGGTTTCTGCTTGCGCACAAACCGCGCCAACTTCACGCCATGCCGCAGATTTTGGCGTTGTATAGAAATCGGATATGCAAGCACGTGTTTTTGATTTAAACTTCATATAAACGCGAAACGTTAGGTGTAATGTTCTTTTTATACAGCGTAAAGGATAAGAAATGAAAACAAAATTTTCACATGTAAATATTATTAGTAGTGATTGGAAAAAATTAGCAGATTTTTATATTAGAGTTTTTGATTGTAAACCAAAACTTCCGGAGAGAAATCTTTCAGGTGATTGGGTTGATAAATTAACTGATTTATCAAATGCTAGAATAAAAGGGATGCACTTAATCCTCCCGGGTTATGACACCGATGGTCCCACTTTAGAGATCTTTGAATACAATGCAAATATAAGTAATAATGGTAAAAATATAAATCTGGAAGGGTTTGGTCATATTGCTTTTGCGGTAGAGGATGTTGAGGAAAAGTTAAATCTTTTATTGGATAACGGTGGATCTTCAGTCGGTCAATTGATTGACGCTGAAATAGATGGAGTCGGCAAAATCTCAGTTGTTTATGCAAAAGATCCAGAAGGCAATATTTTAGAAATTCAAAAGTGGGAATAAAAAGAACACTACACCTAACAGCAAATGATGCGGTTCCGCTCCGCTTCACCCAAATTGCCTTTGACAAATACCCGTTCAATTATGATATAATTGAACAGCCATTTATCAACCCCTATTGGGGTACAGGCAACTTCGCATATTTGCGGAACGTTACCCATTATTATTTGGCTTATAATATTTTTTTTCATCATTCGCCATCCTTGGCTCATTAGGGGAAATTTTGGATTTATCTGAATATAGTGTTAAAGAATTACTGATACTAATCTCTGATATCATGAAAGAGCTGATCTCAAGAAGAATTATTAGAACATTTAATAATCCTGTTGGTGATTATACGGAGTGGCTTGTTTCATCACGGTTAAATTATACGCTTGAAAATAATTCAAAAGCTGGTTTCGATGCAACTTCCAGTACCGGACAAAGGGTTCAGATAAAGGGAAGAAGAGTCACTCCATGGAATAAATCTCACCAGTTAAGTGCAATCAGAAATCTTGATTCAAAGGATTTTGATACACTAGCAGCTGTTATTTTTGATGAAGATTACAACGTAATTGAAGCGAAAATGATTCCTCAGGAAATCATTCATGAGTATGCAAATTACCGAGAGCATGTTAATGCACATATTTTAATCTTACAAGGTGATATTCTCAACGACAATCGAGTAAAAGATATCAAAAAGGATTTGATATAGATCGTGTTTAAAAGTACATCCTTGTACTTTTAAAGAACCTATACGCTGTCGCCAAATAACAACGGGTAACAGCGAATTATGCGGTTTCGCTTCGCTCCACCAAAATTGCCTTTGACAAATACCCGTTCAATTATGATATAATTGAACAGCCATTTATCAACCCCGGTGGGGTACCAGGCAACTTCGCATATTCGCGAAACGTTATATTCAATAGCCAATTCATGAAAATCTTTTTTAAATTTGGAGAAAATCCTTTGAAAGATTATGGGGAATCAAAACAATTACAGTTTCTCAACAAAACTTACAGTTTTATAAAAGACTGTATTGGAGAATCTCCAGCAGATGTTTTTATTCTAGACAATAGAAAGACATCTGAAAAATTGTTCCTTAAAATCAGCTCTAAAGATTTTTCCTTCACTACATATTCTGTTGAACGGGAAATGCTTGTCTTGAAATGGCTAGCAGACAAAACGGATGTACCAACTGTTGTAGACTATTTTGAAAATGAGGATTATCAATTTCTTCTGATGAAAAGCATTATTGGATTGCCAATTCTGGACACCGCACCTTCTGGAAATACTATCGTTGATTCTTTTGTCAATGGAATAAAGACCTTTCAATCCATCAATGTTGATGATTGCCCTTTTGATAGTTCTATGAAAAAACGATTAAAGGAACTGAAATACCTGGTTAATAAAAATTTGGCAGCATTTGATGACTTTTATGAAAGTGAGTTGCCATTTGATTCCCCTGAGGATTTAATCAGTTATTTAGAAAATAATATGCATCCAGAGGAAATTGTTTTTTCCCATGGAGATTTTCAAGAAAGTAATATTTTCATCTCTAAGAAATTAGGTTTCATAGATTGGGGGCGTGGGGGAAAGGCTGATAAATGGTGTGATATTGCTCATGCTTATCAAAACATTAAAGAGCAATTGGAAGATCAGAAATATATAAACCGATTCTTTGAAAAACTAGAATTAGAACCTGATTGGGACAAGATAAATTTCCATTTATGGCTCGATGAATTGTTCTGACACCGTTCATGAATTGGCTACTGAATATAACAGCCAATATACGGCTCCGCTTCGCTCCGGCCCAAATTAACCCTTTGACCAATTCTGAAAAAAGTATGATATACTTTTCCCGAAATTGCTCAACCCCACAAGGGGCCGGGTTTACTTCGTATATTGGCGAAACGTTAGCAAAATTTTTGTTTTCGGCTTCGTTATCGGTTTTCTGACCATCCGTGGTCAGAAAAAATGAAGGAGTAACATGGAAATTCAACATCTTGAGAAATACTATAATAATATTGATGAGGATGGAAGGCTCCTTTCAAAATATGGTTCAGTCGAATTTTTAACCACTATGAAATATATTCAAAAATATCTTACGCAGGATATGAAGATTTTGGATATTGGGGCTGGAACAGGTATTTACAGCCTGGCTTTAGCTGATAAGTGTCATCATGTTGATGCCGTAGAGCTGATACAGAAAAATATTGACATATTCAAATTAAAAATAGAAAAGCATAAGAATATTACAGTGCAAAAAGGAAACGCTCTAGATTTGAGTTTTCTGGAAGATAATTTCTATGATATTACGTTGTTATTTGGCCCTATGTACCATCTTTATACAGAAGAGCATAAACTCAAAGCTCTTTCAGAAGCAATAAGGGTAACAAAACCAAAAGGCTATATTCTAATAGCATACTGTATGTCGGATGCAACTATTTTAAATTATGGGTTTGTAAAGAAAAATATTGTGGATCTTATTGAAAAAGAGATGTTAGATACGGAGGAATTTAAGCCCCGGTCAGAACCGATAGATCTATTTGAACTTCATAGAAAGGAAGATATAGACCGCCTAAATAATAAATTTAATGTAAAAAGATTAAACTATGTAGCTACAGATGGTTTTACAAATCATTTTAGAGAAACCGTGAATAATATGAGTGACAAAGAATTTGAGATTTATATGAAATACCATTTTTTCACGTGTGAACGAGAAGATATGCAAGGAATAACTCATCATAGTCTGGATATATTACAAAAACAATAAAAGAATGAGGAAATACTATACATCCCTGTATAGTATTATCTTCTATCAGAAAATCCGAAAACAAAACTTCAGCTAACAGCGTTTATATGCTCCGCTACGCTCCGGGCTTCGCCAAATTTAAATCAAAAAGAATTATTTTAAAAAAAGAACAACAATTACGCTATAATAGATTCTATACAACAAGGATTTGCTACGGATTTGCCTATGTCACATTTCTTGTTTTCACAAGAAATTCGCCAATTACGGCAAACCGCAGAAATCGTCGTTCTAAAGACAAAGAAGGGGGGGGGAATGAGACTAGTTATACGATTAGCCACAAAAGAAGATTCATCAAGTATTCTTAGAGTAATTAATCAATCATATAATCCATATAAAAACTTAATACCAGCTAATTGTGGATTTGTAACTTCTATAGAAGAAATAATCAAAATTATGAAAGATGAGAGCTCCTCATGTTGGGTAGCTGAAAATAATGATAGTGTTATTGGTGTTGCTACTGGAATTACAATTGCTCCAAGAGCATATCATCTTAAGCTTTTATTTATCGCAGAACATGCGCAACGCAAAGGTATAGCTTCGAACTTATTATCAACTTATGAAAATTCAGGCAAAAAAAAAGGGTATAAATTATTAACTACCAATTATCAGAAATGGGCTCCATGGTCAAGAAACTTCTATCTTAAGCAAGGATATAAGGAATATATTGAGGGGGATGAATTAGATTTTCCAGATTTGCATGAAACGATTTCTTTTTATAGAAGGATTGGTAAGTTAAATAATGATCGAAAATGTTTTATATGGAAAAAGACATGCTAAGGTTACGGGTAAGGAGCACTAAATGCCATCCGTGGCATTTACTGGACATACAGACAATAGGAATGGGCACTAAACATAACAGCAAATGATGCGGTTATGGCTTTGCCTTCACCCAAATTGCCTTTGACAAATCCAAGAAAAAGCACGTATACTTTTCCTTAGATTTATCAACCCCTAAAGGGGTACCAGGCAACTTCGCATATTTGCAAAACGTTAAATGAAATGTTTTGGGAGAAGATTTTTTTACAAGGAATTATTTTGAAACAACCAAGAATTGTAACTGTTTGCGGAGCTTTAGTTATTAACAATAATCAAGTTCTCATAATTCAGGAAGCTAATAAAAAGGCTTTTGGGAAATTTAATATTCCTGGAGGTCATGTTGATTTAGATGAAGATCTGAAGGAAACGGCTATCCGAGAAGTTAAAGAAGAGACGGGAATTCCCATCATTGTTGAAGATTTTCTTGGAGTCTATACTCATCAAGCACAAGATAAATCAACAATCATCAAAATAATATTTGTTGGAAAACCCTGTGATTTTGAAATCAATTTTCCTAAGGATGAGATACTAAACGCTACTTGGATGAACATTGATGATTTTCTGAAAATCGAAGCTGATAAGTTACGTTCACAAGATTTATTTTCAATAATTACAGATTATAGAAACAAGAATCAATGTAATTTATCATTAGTGAAAGATATTGTTAGAGTATAATTTTATTCTGACCCATTCTCCCAAAACACTTCATCTAACAGCAAATGATGCGGTTACGCTTCGCTTCACCCAAATTGCCTTTGACAAATCCAGAAAAAAGTATGATATACTTTTCCCTGTATTTATCAACCCCTGCGGGGTACAAGGCAACTTCATATATTCGCGAAACGTTAAATATAATTCAGGTTAGATGGATACTTGATTCAGCCATCCGTGGCCTCGAAGGAGAATGCATGAGCAAAGATCACACTCCTATTTTAAGAAATTACAGGAATAATTGGTACAATGAAGATTATCTCTTGATTTAATTGCAAAAAGAATTGATCTTTATTCATGTGTAGACATTTTAGATGTTGGCTGTGGTGAATTTCATTGGACCCTATTACTTGCAAAATACTTTCCAGATAATTTTCATTTAGTAGGTATTGATTTGAATGAGATAACTTTCTCAAAACTCACAGATATTAAAGAATTATATCCCAATTGGAATTTTATAAAAGGTGATATTAAGAGATTGCCTTTTGAGGATAATTCATTTGATCTTGTTACATGTCAGACATTACTTATCCATCTAGACTCTCCGATTTTAGCTGTAAAAGAGATGTTCAGAGTACTAAAGCCAGGCGGAAAAGTACTCATTTCAGAACCTAATAATTTTTCTCAATCGACATTTAGAAATAGCTGGAATATAGATCATAGTACCCAGAAAAGATTGGATAGTATAACTGAAAAATTGAAAAGTGATGAGAAGAAAAAGAAAAATGGCCATGGTGATAATTCAATAGGAGAAATTGTTCCCATTCATCTCAGAAAAAACGGTTTCTCAGAAATTAGAACCTATATGAATGATAAGGTTACCTCTCTTGTTCCTCCATATTCAACAATAGAAGAACAACAAAAAATTGATATGCTAACTCATTTCTCAGAAAACTATCCATTTGAAATGTCAGAACAAGATAAAGAAGAATTAAATGATGAAATCCAAATGATCAGTCGAGAAGAGTATATTGCATATAATCCAACAATGTTATTCCTGACTATGGGAGTCAAACCTCAGATATAAAAGTACGTCCTTGTACTTTTATTCAATCTTTTCCGTAATAACCTGGAACTACATTTAACAGCGAATGATATGCTCCACTTCGTTTCGGGCTTCGCCAAATTTCTATCAAAAAGAATTAGTTCCGAAATAGAGAATTTGTATGCTACAATGAACAACAATATAACCAAGATTTGCTACTGTCACATTTCTTGTTTTCACAAGAAATCCGCCAGCTTCACGGTCTGCAGCAGAAATCGACGTTATCTTGACTAAATATTTTTGAGGAGAAAATAAAAATGTTAGGATTAACTTTATATATAGAAAATTCTAATGAAGCTTTAGATTTTTATTGTAATGCCTTCAAATTGGAATTGGGATATAATGTTAAAAATGATAATGGAACATATTTACATGCTGAACTTTTTAGACAAGGTTTTGGTGGTTTTGCAATAAGTGAATCAGATGATAAAATAATTCAAAATGCAATGCTTGCAGCTAAACAGCCAACAATAAGTTTAGGGATGAATTTTGAAAGCAATGATGAATTAGATCATGCTTATGAAGTACTAGGAGAAGAAGGTCATATCCTACGTCCAATTGGTTCTCTTCCTTGGTCTCCATATTCAGCAGATGTTGTAGATAAGTTTGGGGTTTGTTGGTATTTATATGTAACTCAGCATAAACCTGAATAATATTTGTTTCTTAACCATTCGGCTCAATGCCTCATTAAAGGCTTTTTCAGGGCGTTTACTGCCTTATAATAGCAAGTGAATATTTGATCCGAAATGTTCAATCCTTCAACTGTAGTCGTTCGGCATCCGTGCCTCACTACTTGGTAAATCCCGACGCATACTACTTATAACAGACGATATATGTAATGATTTTTTGAGATTTATACAGGAGGGACATATGCCTGATTTTGATACAATTGACGATTATATCAATTCCCAACCAGAGGGTACAAAAGAAGCTCTATTTAAATTGAAGGATTGTATACTCAAAGCTGCTCCTGATGCAAAAGAATTATTCAATTATAGTATTCCTGCATTTGCTTTAGTAGAAAATGGGAAAAGAGAACAACAGATAATGATCGCAGGATACAAAAAGCATGTTGGGTTTTATCCACATCCAACAACTATTGAAAAATTCGCTAATAAATTAACTATATATAAACAAGGTAAAGGATCTATTCAATTTCCAATAAACAAACCAATTCCTTGTGAACTGGTAATTGAAATGGTTAAGTATAGAAGAATGCGTGTTAAGGCTGGTAAATAAATGACGCAAAAAGTCACTACATATAACACATATTAGGACCCCATCTGTCAAGGACAAATTTTCCCCTGTTCTATCTAGGTAGAACATTTTTATATGAAGATGAACCGGACCGATAAAGAATGAAGCATTCTGTCTTGTTTCTCAAACGGGCTGCAGAAAAGATCTGCTCCAAACACACATAGACACTTTAACTCCGTAATTTTACGGCATTATAGAAATACATCCGTACCCAATCCTGTCATAATCAATGAAAACGGATTTCTTGGGGAATCCAGTTATTTTCGTGATCAGGCTGGTGCAGAATTCTTCCAGACTTTCTCAATCCTGGTTATTTAAAACAGGTCGAAGCAGATATCCAATCAGCGAACGCATAATTCTTCTTTCAAATGATAAATACGAATGATAGTCATGCTATAAAAAGCCGTATTTACGGTCATTATCTTTTTATGATTATAGTTATACGTTAGGCTTATCTGCTCCACCTGTTATGAACAAAAACGGTCTATATCAAAGGCTTTCCTCCTTTTGAGAACATAATATACAGCTCTGGCTAATTTATGGGCCATGATGGAATAGGCTTTCCCGTTTCCAAACTTTTGCACTAATCTCTGATGATATGATTTTATCTCCGGGCAATAGCGGATGAACATGACGGCCGCTTCGGAGAAAGCCCACTTGAGATTAGCATTGCCGATTTTGGTATTTTTGGATGCATACTGCTTTCCTCCCGATTCCCTCTGACACTTGACTACGCGGCAATAGGAAACGAAGTTCTGTACACGAGGAAAACGGTTAATGTCTTCAATTTCATAGAGAATAGTCAGGGCAAGCACATCACCTATCCCGGGAATAGATTTCAACAAAGAAAATGCTAGAGGATCAGAATGATTTGCTGCCTTCAAAACACGAGATTCTATCTTCCGGATCTGTTCGGTTAACGCATCAACGACGGCTATGTCGACTTCCATATTCATTTTGACCGCCGGATCATCAAACCGTTCGAGTAATTCAGTCTTCGAAGCAATCGTAAGAGAATTGATCCCCTTCTTTATGGTATCGAAATTGTATTGGGTATTGGTATTCTGGATATGAGAAAGAAGATCTGATCTCCTGCGAACAAGATATATTCGCCGTCTGAAGAGGTCTCGAATAGCTCTGGTTTTCTGTGGGTAGACATAGGCTTGAGGGATCAGGCCACCTTTTAGCAATGCCGCTATCTTCTGGGAATCGATTTTATCGTTCTTGGTTTTTCCTCCGCTTATAGCCTTCATGTAGAGGGCGTGGCCAAGGACAAAGGGAATACTGTTTAGCTGGCAGTAATCGGCAATCCAGTACCATGTGAAAATACACTCGACACAGATGACGATATCATTAAGAAAGGGGGCGATCGCTTGTTGAAGGTGAACCGGATCAGCGATCATGTTTTTATGATAGACGATTTCGCCATCCTGGTTCATAATGCAGATATACATCTTTTTCGTGTGGAGATCGATTCCGCAGTAAAAGTTGTGTTGTTGGGTATAAAATTTCATAAGGGCTCCTTTGGTTAAGGTTGTTGGAAATTTTAACATAACCACTAGGGGTCCTTATGATTATCAGCGAATATGCGGTTCCGCTGCGCTTCACCAAAATTGCCCGTTGGGCAACTTCACCTATTCGCGAAACGTTATCGGCAATAAGCGCCAAAGCATTTATTATTCAAAGGAAAATCCGGCGTTCTGCCGGATAAAATGGAGGAAATTAAAATTGGATTTACCAATATTGAAAGATAAAGATATTTTTCCTGATAGTAATGTTTTAAGAAAAGCTTTGAATGATGATTTTAAAATATTTCAAGAATTTGAAACAACAATTACAAATGGTGAACACAAGTTAGTTGGCGAATGGAGATATTACAATGATGGTAAAGCTTGGATTTATAAAGCTCAATATAAAAAGAAAACAGTATTTTGGCTATCAGTCATATCAACCGGATTTACTGTAACATTTTATTTTAATGGAAAAAATTATGAAGGTGTTTTTGACTTGTCAATTGAAGAGTCAATTAAAGATGATTTCAAAAAAATGGAATTAGTTGGAAAATTACATCCTCTACAAATCAGTGTAAATAATACGAATCAAATACCAGACATACTAGACATTATTGAGTATAAGAAAAAGTCATAATGTAAGTCGCAAGAATTTTTGGGGAAAAATGAGAAAAGACAAAAAGAAAATGATATATTTTTCTGGACCTCCCTGTTCTGGTAAATCAACGATTTGTAAAGAATTGACTAAAAAAATAAGAAATGTTGAATATGTTCTTGGTGATAAATATTGGATAAAGAATGATGATTGTGACTTTAATAGACGAAGAGTGAGAACTAATGAAGATATATTAAAATCACTTTGGAATAAAACATCAAAGTCATTACTTTTAGAATGGGTTCCATATAATGGATCATTCATATCAGAACTAAAAAAGATCTGTGAAGAACAAAGATTGGAATTCAATCATGTCGTTATTTATGCTCCAAAGGATATACTTGAACAAAGAAAATTACTTCGAGATAAAAATAAAGAATTGGGTCCAATAAATTTCGAGGAAATTAAAAAACTGGAAAATGTTTTACTTTTTGACTCTAGTATTGAGTCGTTAAAATCAATTGTTCTAGAATGTGAAAAGTTATTTGATTGAGTTCTATTTAGTCGAAAAATGGTATCCGGATATTTTTCTATAAATTGTGCCCGTTCGTCGTCCTGGCCATAAAAGGATACCCGTCCCCATTTCACCACGATTGCCGATTTTATCTCCTCCCGTCAGGAGGAGATTACTTCCCTCTTCACCATGATCCTGTCCGTCTGTTACAAAGGCATTCCCGCTGATATGATAGAAAAAGGCACAGGATTATTCCATTATAGAATAATGAGCTATCGAGGAGGCGTGAGGCCATATCTCTGGAACGGGGCTCCCCTGGCCATCCGCCAATAAAAAGCCCGGGGAAACCACGGGCCGATGTTATGTCTTGGAAATAATCTTGTTTATCCGGATCAGGGATGATTATTGGTCAGATACGGAAACCCGTTGTTTTCATCAATGGACCAGACCGGCTGCCCGGAGGTAAAATCAAATCCTGAAAAATTTGATTGATGAGTCATTTCCTCTTCCGTTCGAGGGGTAACGCCGGTAACTGTTGAAACGGCCGCGCCATCCGGATCGCAGTAGACAGCGGTTAAGCTGGATGCATCGGAATTATAGTAACAGTTTTCAATGATTGGTAAATCACTACCGTATCTGCCAAGCATTGTTCCTGACTCTACGGAGGCGGTTATTCCGCAGGATGAATAACTGTTTGATAGGGTCAGATTAGCTCCGCTTGCTCCGATTAACCCGCCTACGCTCTCGGAACTGCTGTTTCCAAGGGTTCCGATGGAGTAGCAATCCGTAATCGTACTATCAGCGGTTAGAGCGCCCAGCAGTCCTCCAACACACGTTATTCTGCCTGCTGTGGGGGTTACAGTAATATTTGAATAACAGGATGATACGTTAAGAGAGGAACTTGTATACATGCTATGTGCGTCCCCGATTATACCGCCCAGGCATGATCCGCTTCCTGTGCATTTAATGGTCACTTCAGCAGAACTGTTGCTTATATCGGATATTGTTTCAGAGTCTCCAATATTAAGATATCCAATTAGCCCCCCAATCTTGTTGCCGTATCCGCTGAAAGTTGTTGATGAGACATGGCAGTCTGAAACAACTATGCTGCCTTTGGCTAACCCTATAAGGCCGCCCATAGCCTGCTCGCCATAGCTGTCAAAGGAACCCGAGACGGTGCATGCGTTTATTGTTCCGCTTACCATCTCGCCGACAATAGTCCCTAGATAATAACTAGAAGGACATTTCATGCTGACATTTACAAAGTTTATATTCGTTATAGTGATATTGTCTGCATAGCCCAGGAGCCCCTGATCATAGTTATTAGATGTGATTTTCAGGTTGCTGATAGTATGGCCCTGCCCGTCTATGATACCGGTGAACTTAGACCATGCGTCAGGTCCTACGGGTGTCCATTCTTTGGTATCATCATCGATAGAAAGATCAATATCCGCGGAGATAAGGTAGAAACCGCTTCGATCATCCGACATGTCGGCCAGTTGATCCGGTGTTGCAGGATAATAAACATTTCTTGATACATCATCGTAGAGGCAAATGTTGACCCCTTCACCGTTTGCTGATTCATTGCCCGCCGCATCCACAGCTACAAGCAGTGGGAGATAAGTTCCTCCGGTCGCAAGTCCATTGAATGTATAGGTTGTTTCTCCGTTTTCCAGTTTCACCTGTGCGCTGCTGTTGTAACTTACAAGAACGTGGTCAAAACTTGGATCATCTGAAGGGGTACTCCAGTTTATCGTAATTTTTCCGCCTCCGGCTTTAGTAATTACCGGATTTATCGTTTGAGGTTTACTTGAGTCATAAATGACTGTACAGCTGGTTTCTTTGGAAGTAATACCATAGACATCTGAAGCCGCCCCGTTCCGGACTGTAACGGTAACGTCTTTTTCTACATTTGCTTCTGCGGTTACTATGATCTCGGCAGTATACGTTTTGTCGCTTCCGGTTATTTCGGATAGTCTTCCGTTTGTTACAGCTATGTCGTCGCTGTCCAAACCTGATACATTCTTATTAAAGCTGAGATTAATCGTAAAGATCTCTGCACTAGTGTAGCCCCTGTTAACATCATCGGGCGTCATTATTAGGATTACTTCTGCAGACCACATGGCATACAGTGTTATATCTGAAGTTACGATCTGTATGGAACTTCCGGTTCTGTAAGAGGTTCCGCTGCCGTCGGCCGCTGTGTTCCATCCGGCAAAACCGTTTCCTTCAAGGGTAAACTCACAGCTCGGCAGTGTTATCGTCGCGCCCTCTGCCACGGACCTGGACGCCATCGTCCCATCCCCTCCGTTGGCGTCAAAGCTCAGGGTATGCATAATCTGCAACCATACCGCATATAGGGTTATGTCTGACGAGGCCATAGTAAATGTACTGCCCGCGGCGTATGTCTCTCCGCTGCCGTCGGCCGCCGTGTTCCATCCGGCAAAACTGTATCCTACAAGAGTAAAATCACAACTAGGCAGTGTTACCGTCGCGCCCTCCGCCATGGTCCTGGACGCCATCGTCCCATCCCCGGTGTTGGCGTCAAAGCTCAGGGTATGCATATTCTGCGACCATACCGCATAGAGGGTTATGTCTGAAGCGGCCATAGTAAATGTACTGCTCGCGGCGTATGTTGTTCCGCTGCCGTCGGCCGCCGTGTTCCAGCCGGCAAAACTGTATCCTACAAGGGTAAAATCACAACTCGGCAGTATCTCAGGAGCGCCCTCAGCTACGATTCGGGACGCCATTGTCCCTTCTCCGCCGTTGGCGTCAAAGCTCAGGGTATGCACATTCTGTGACCATACCGCATAAAGGGTTATGTCTGCCGTGGCCATAGTGAATGCACTGCCCGCGGCGTATATCGCTCCGCTGCCGTCGGCCGCCGTGTTCCATCCGGCGAAACTGTATCTTTCAAGGGTAAAATCACAACTCGGCAGTGTTACCGTCGCGCCCTCTGCCACGGTCCCGGACGCCATTGTCCCTTCCCCGCCGTTGGCGTCAAAGCTCAGGGTATGCACATTCTGCGACCATACCGCATAGAGGGTTATGTCTGCCGCGGCCATAGGAAATGTACTGCCCTCGGCGTATGTCGTTCCGCTGCCGTCGGCCGCCGTGTTCCAGCCGGCGAAGGAGAAATTTGTTTTTGCCAATCCTCCCGTATTGCCCCGAACCGTAACGGAAGCCCCGCTAAGGTAAGATGTGCTGTCGACCGGTACTGTTCCGGACGTGGTGCCGTTGCCATCGTAGATGACCATGAAGGTTCTACTAGCCGGTGAATCCATTGGGCATCCGCTAACAAGGGCCGCGAGAGTTATCATCAAGATAACCGCAAACGCCCTTAGCATATTTGTTGTCTTTTTCAATTAGGGAATCTCTCCTTCCATATTGTATAATATAGGTGGAATATATACGAAGCAGAGTTCCCCGTCGTCCGGATATATATTTTGGGACTTTTTTGGAGAAAAAAGTTCATGTTTCTTTAATCGGTCCCGGAGGATCGGCTGTTCAATTCAAATACGGTGATACTGTAAGGCATAAGCTCATATTTAAAATTCTCAGAGGCGAGAGTCAATTCTTCTATATACTTGACCTCCGCGGAAGATGAATCAAAGTATAAACCTTCGCTTTGCCGTTATGGGGTTCATAGTCTCCCTTTGAATCAAAAGCGTCATTCAATTTTCCGTCCCGTTTATTTATCCCTATGACCACCATTCTGTCTTGATTAATCGAATCCCGACTTGCGAAGACCGAACATAGCTCCTTATCCGTGGAATGGGCGGGGATGAAAAAACTGAACAGATTCATCCTGAGGAGCAAATCGAGAGTGAATCCCCAATGGCTTTTGTACGGCATGGTTCATAATATCGGAAAGATTCAGAGGTATGGGGGAAGATAGGAGATGATAAAATGGGAGAATGATAGGGATTTGAGACGAAGGCTTTAATGCCCGGAGGCGTGATTCTGCTGGATGCGGGTTATTCTACAGTCTCGTTATGCCTACAGAAGGTTTGATTTAATCAAGAATAGGTAGCGCGAAGATGACGACTGTTAGGTTAAATGATGAAATTGAGACTAAATTATCAATGCTGACAGATATAGAAAAATCATCTAAATCAGAGGTGATTAAAAAGACAATTGCAGAATATTATGAATCCCATTACCAAGATAAAACTCCCTATGAACTGGGTGAGAGTCTATTCGGAAAATATGGAGCAGATGAGAATTTATCGCTGAATTATAAAGAAAAGCTTAAGGATATGCTTAATGAAAAATACTCTCATTGATGCTGGTCCATTAATTGCCCTGTTTAATAAGAACGATAAATATAATCGACAAATAACAACATTCCTGAAAAATTATACTGGCCGATTACTTAGCAGTTGGCCCGTAATTACAGAAATTTCCCATATGTTGAGCTTCAATGTACAAACTCAGATTGATTTTTTAACGTGGGTCAAACGGGGAGGAATACGCAAGCGAAAAAGACAGAATGAGATATAGGGTTTATTTTTAAAAGTAACGGGTGTAGGGTTATGATGGTTGGAGGAGACGATTCCTACGATACTGGTGAGATTCTCTGCGATAGAATCTCATTTAGAAAGGAGGATCATTGAAACTCCATGGGACGGACGGTTTCGTCCAAATTCACCGCCTATCTGCTCGCGCAGAGATGGACGGCTAAGAGTTATACGATATTTAAAGCAGTAACACAAAAGATGCAAAATAATGTTTCAATATAGTAGAATAAATGATTTTTATTTTGGAGAGTTAAATGAAAGAGAAATTCCCGCTAAGGTTTTTCATCATTGCATTTGCATGGTCGTGGATAATTTGGTTACCTTTAATACTTGCTGGCTTTGGAATAATTCCAATAAATAAAGAATTATTAGCTTCGATTGAAACTCCAGTATCAATTGTCGCTGCATTTGGACCAGCTATTGGTGCATTTGTTTCATTGCGAACTCTCGATGGTAAAGGAGCTGTTGCTTCTTATATTAGGTCATTTCTTAATCTTAAATTTGGATTAAAAGTCTGGATTTGGATCTTTTTTGTATTAGGTCTAAGTACTGTTGCTTCTTGGTTTTTACCAGAATTATTTGGGGAACCCCGTCTAGCAATGCTATTACCAAATATTTATATTTTTCCAATATATTGGTTAATCATGGTATTCTTTGGGGGAGGGCAAGAAGAAATAGGATGGAGGGGTTATATTTTAACTTTTCTTGAAAGACGCTTTGGACTCTTTTGGGGTTCCTGCGTTTTAGGATTGATTTGGGCCTGTTGGCATATTCCCCTGTGGTTTATTCCTGGAACAAGTCAAACATATATGAACTTTTTCGGATTTATAATGCTAACTACAGGTTACTCCTTTTTCTTTTCTTGGATAATGAAAGCTTCCGGGAATCGTCCGTTAGCGGGGTTGATTGCCCATGGAACAGCAAATGCATTTATTCCCCTTTTTCCGGTTTTAATAATGAAGCTTGAAGTGCCGCAAGTTAGATTCTGGATTTGGACATCATTAACTTTAATTATTGGTATTATCTTTATATTTGTAAAAATCAATAATCCTAATGGTTCTCACAAGCAAAGCACATAACAGTGGTTCCGCGGTCTGCAGATTCGCCTTCTATGCGTCATTACTTCACCCAGATGCCCTTTGACAAATCCCCGCATTAAGATGATATAATTAAACAATATTTCATCAATCTATCGGGATTGCTGACTTTACGGAAGCATAAAACAACATTTGTAGATCATGTATTAGAGGAGAATCCAATGAGCGAAATAATCAGAGGTGATGTTAACGAGGAATGGGCACATTCAGGCTATGTAGTAGCTGGGGATTTTGTGTTCCTGAATTACTGTGTTGGTAATGTGGGGAAATCAGTAAAAGAGCAGATTGAAGGAGCTCTTGATAATATGGAAAAACGCCTGAAAGAAGTAAATCTTACTCTGGAAAATGTAGTAAAGGTGGACGTTCTTTTCAGAGATGTTTGGAATATTCCTGTTATGGAAGAAGTATTTAAGAGGCGGTTCAAGGGAAAATATCCGGCGAGGAAAACTATTTCGACTGATTTTGCCCATGCCGGGGGCCCGGACGGCCTTGAATTCCAAATCGATGGAATTGCTTACAAAGGATGAATGATCAACGCCATCGATTAAGGAATATTTGCTTCGCTTCAATTCGGGCCCGAATTGGCCTGGGGTAATCGTTGTATGATTTTATTAATTCCCAACAAACAAGCCGACACCATGTGAATTAATAATTGGAATGGTTCAATAGAAACGGAAACTTGTCAGAGAGAACAAGTAGACGACTATGATAGTCACGATAAATTACAGCAAATATACGGATATAAAGAATGTTTTGATAAGCTGCTTCTTCAGGAACCATAGCTAAAGGACAATTTTTATGGGTTGTGGATCTGAATAAAGATAGGGATCCCCCTGACAGCTTAACAATGGCAGGCCGACAGGAAACATTCCCGGTTCTCCCCTTTCATTTCTGGGGTATGTGGTTCATGACATGTATTTTAATGCGTAAGGCAAGCATACTTTTCAGAGAGTTATCAAACCGGATGTAAACGGCCGGTTGCAGAGAAGTAACCCCGGGTTGATTGCCTGATCTCCGGGTTAGGGTAAAATACTCGCAAGGAGTAATTATGGATTTCGGAAACAGAATACATGAATTAAGAAATAATGCAGGTCTGACCCAGGAGCAGCTGGCGGAGAAACTGGATATCTCAAGACAGTCGGTAACGAAATGGGAAAAGAATCTCTCCCTCCCCGATATAGATAAACTGATAGAATTAAGCCTCATTTTCGGTGTATCCATAGATTATCTGATAAAAGGGAGAAGCAAATATTCAGATTATGATAACTCAGAAACTGAGGATTATGAAATAATAAAATCCTTTCTCTGTACGGCGAAACAAAATACATACGCCGCCCATGGCGCGGAAGTGGCATCCTCAAGATCACACTCCCATGACCTCTCTTTTCAAGATGGGATTTTTTCCTATTTGGATTCCTATTTTGGCGGTGAAAGCTTCATAGGAGAAGAGGTCCTATATGTGGGTGGAGAGCCCTTCTGGGCTATGAATTATTCGGGACGTGTTCTTGATGGTAATTTTTCAGGTGATTTTCTCAAAGAGTGTTTATCGGCCGTAAAGATTGAGAGACCATTCAGGGGACCGGAAATCCATAAAAACGGCAATTTCACTTATCATTCCAGCGTGAGGGGGGATTTTGGTTGGTTCACCGGCGAAGAAGATATCTTTTTTCAAACAGAGAAAGTTTATGAGTGCATTTTTCACGGGGGAAGGATAAAATAGATCCTTGCTTCGGCCATGGCAAAAGGACGGGACAGATGAAAGAGAAGAGCTGTAAAACACAGGCTATCCTCGAAGAGTCGGGAAATAACCATTCCAGGGCGCTCCGGATAATCGAAGAATTGCACATAGTCGAGGCTTGGGAAAGGTATCACTCACAGGCGAACCTTGTCGGTTCGGTTGCCACCAATCTCCTTATGAATCATCTGGATATCGATTTTCATATCTATTCAGAGAGATTCAGCATAAAAGACAGTTTTTCTGCGGTGGGCGAAATAGCGTCATCTGAGAGGGTGAAAAAAGTTACCTATAGTAATAATATTAACCGGGAAGACAGGTGTGTGGAATGGCATCTTGAATACGAAGACGAAGGGGCAGAAATCTGGCAGATTGACCTGATTCACCTTCTTAACGATTCGCCCTATGTGGGAAAATTTGAGCGGGTTGCTGAAAAAATACAGAAAGCCCTGGATTCCGAATCAAGAAGCAGGATACTGGAAATCAAATGGGAACTTTCAAAGCAGAATAAAAAGGTCATGGGAATTGAAGTCTGCCGGGCTGTCCTCGAAGGCGGAGTTCATTCATACAGAGATTTTCTGAAATGGCAGCAGGAGAATCCCGTTACGGGTATTGTCCTGTGGGAACCACTCCTCGGCAGCTGACCGAGTTTGCTTATTCAGATCTATCCGTTATTTTAAGGAGTTTTATGAACGTATCGATTCTGCCGGAATCCCCGGAGAGCAGAGAAGCGGCCATGCTTATGGGGGAATTATCCGCCATACTTGAGTCCATAACAGGAGACAGCGGTCAATCATCCTTCAGCAATGAAGATGTCGCAAACAACAGATCGGTCTTTCTTATCGCCCGTGATCAGAGGAATTCACCCGTCGGCTGCGGAGCCATTCGCCCCTTGGATGATCATTGCGGAGAGATTAAGAGAATGTACTCAAAATTACCGGGATTAGGCTCCCGTATTTTGACCTGCCTGGAAGAGAGGGCCGGGACCTTAGGCTATCGGATTCTCAGACTGGAAACAAGAAAGATTAATGAAAGGGCGGTTAGTTTCTACTTGCGCAACGGATACGATATAATTGAGAATTATGGAAAGTACCGGGGAAACGAAAAGGCTGTCTGCTTTGAGAAAAAGCTGGTCGGATAGATAAAATGGATTTCACTCTTTACCACTATTTTGAAGAGTCGGAGGGACCTCTCAGAAATTTATCGGCCCTCCCCATTGATGAGAGCGCCCATATACTCGAACAGATGAAAAAAGACTCATCCCGCCGATACGCCGCACAGAGACCTGACGGCTATATGAAGCGGAGAATCGAACTTGAAGGAATTATCCGCAATCTTTTTATAGAAAAGGGGGGAAAACCGGAAAAAACCTATCCCCACTATTTTGTCGTGGGAAAATGCCCCTGGTTCGATGAGTGGTATATCCATACATCTTCCCTTACAAAACAGATATGGGAGATTGACCCCGATACGGTCTCATTCACATACGGCGACTCCTTCCCCACTTTCAGCGACAGGGTGAATGACGGCAGGGAATACAGAAAAAAAGTCTATACATACGATGAGATTTGCCGGCTGATTGAAAAATACGGCTATCCCCAGATATGGAACCCCGATGGACGGCTCGGTCCGGAGCGTTATATAGAAGCCCATATCTGGAGCGATCGGGACTTATTGAATTTCCTATAAACAGCCCTGTCCCACGGAGAGATCACGGCGATGCTCCGGATCATCCGATCTCCCGGGAGATCGGGCAGGTTCCCGCAGGAACTGAGGGAGCGGCTCTTTTTTTTGTAAAAATGTTATTTTCCCATAAAATGCATTTGACAGAGATTATGACATTATCTATTATTCTGTAATTTTTAAAAAAGGAGCATTTATGCATCAATTGAAAAAGTCTGTCCTGATTCTGGCGGTTCTGTCTTTCGCGGCTGCCGGAATCTTTGCCAAAGGCTCTGCCGATCCTGTCAGTGTGAAAGTCCTCGAGATTTCCCTCTTCGAAGTGGGAGAATATGAAGGCGATTTCGCCGGAGAATTCCAGCACTGGTATGAAAAATACTTTTCCGGAACCGATTCCTATGAAATCAAGGGAATCCCCCATCCCCTGTTTGTCAACGAAGAGGGTGTAGCGGGAACCGTAGCGGGAATGGGAAAAGCCCAGGCCGCGTCGACTCTGACAGCCATTCTCTCCGACAGCCGGTTTGATTTTTCCGAAACCTATATCGTTATATCCGGCTGCAGCGGAGCGACTCCCGACCGGGCCACTCTGGGAGATGTCATCATCGCCACCCAGCTGGTGGATTACGAGCTGGGTCACGGCTGGACAGAATCGGACACACCCGCCGGCACCGAGGGAACCTTTCTCAAGGACGACAGCTATACCGACTCGGGTTTTATTCCCCTGAACAGCAATCTGGTAAGCTGGGCCTTTGAGCAGACCATCGGCGTGGAACTTACCGATGATCCCAAAGCGGCGGACTACCGGGCACTTTATCCCCAGGAAGCGGCAAGAGCCCTCCCCTCCGTCAAGACCGGTGTCTCCATGACAGGAGACAATTACTGGCACGGTCCGGGATCTTCTGCCAGGGCCGATGAGGTCTGTGCCGACTACGACGCCGACAGATATATGGTCACCCAGATGGAGGATAACGGCTTCGGCGTTGTTGCCAAAAGATTTGATATGCTCGAAAGACTCCTCGTTATCCGCGACGTGGTGAACTTTGACCAGCCCCATCCCGGTCAGACGGTCCTGGAAAGCCTTGATACCAGCTCCGGCGGTTTTTCCATCGGCATGACAAACGGATTCCTCGTCGGATCCGCCATTGTCGATCAGATTCTTGCCAACTGGGAGTCCATGGAAGACTTGACTTCCGTTGAGTAAAGTCTCCTTCCCGGAATCATATCTAACTTAAAAAAAGGCAGCTGTTGTCGAGAGACGAATTCAGCTGCCTTTTTTGCATATTTTTCCCCCGTATATTAAAATTATTATATCGCCGCTTTACCGCGATGAACTCTTGCTGGGGATGTAAAAAAAATGCTGTTCCATAGGAAAGGATCAAAAAAAAAGAAACCGTCCAAGGGGGAGGCTTTTCCCGCTTCCCGGGGAGATACGGGCTTTAAAAAGGAAATGTGGCGCAATGATGAAGCTCAGAGGATTGCCCACTTCGGATATTGGGAATGGCATATAGCAAGCGGAAAAATCATCTGGTCCGATGAAATCTACCGCATATACGGACTCTCAAAAGAGGATTTCACCCTTGACCTGGATAACATATTTGACCATATCCATGAGAGAGACCGGGATATGTGCATGGAAATTCTCAATAACACCATGGAGAACCATAAGCCGGGATGGTTTGAGATTCGTATAATCCGCCCGACCGGAGAGATACGCTGGTACGAATCGAGTGTTAAGCCTTTCTATGATGAAAAGGGAAATATCGATTACATTCTCGGGACCGGCCACGACATAACAGAGCGTAAGCGTGCCGAAAACCTGGCGGCGGAACGGGAGAGGCATCTGCGGGTTACATTGAACTCCATCGGTGACGGGGTCATCTCAACCGATGTCAATGGTGTTATAACGGATTTGAACCCTGTAGCGGAGGCACTTACCGGCTGGAACCGGTCAGAAGCCTCCGGAAAAGAGTTGAACCGGGTGTTTACGATATTCAATTCAGAAAAGGATAATAAACCGGTAGATCCCTCCCAGACCGTTCTTTCCGGGGGAAAACCGGTAAGATTCGCCCGGGGAATGACATTGAAAAAAAGGGAAGAAGGCACCCTTAAGATAGCCTGTAACGCCGCCCCGATTTTTGATGATGAAAATATACTCATCGGAACGGTGCTGGTATTCAGGGATATCAGCGAAGAGATCTCCCTCCAGGAGAAACTGCAGCAGAGCCAGAAACTGGAGGCCATCGGACAGCTTGCGGGAGGCATAGCCCATGATTTTAACAATGTCCTCGGAGGAATTATCGGAGCGGCGGATATCCTAGCCGCCCATGTCGGGGATAAGGGGATAGTGAAAAATATATCAAACTGATTATTGAAGCCGCCGAACGCGCCTCGGAACTGACCAAGAACTTACTTCTTTTCGCACGAAAGCACCAGCAGACCCTGCAAGTTGTGGATATCCATGAAGTGATACAGGACACCTTGACGCTGCTGAAGAACACCACTGACCCCAGAGTAGAGATACGACAGAATCTTAAGTCGGAATCCTGGAAAACCGTCGGTGATTCATCCCATCTCCAGAGCGCCCTTCTTAACCTCTGCATTAATGCCGTTCATGCCATGCCCGAAGGCGGAACTCTTAGCATTGACACCCGGAACCGGGCCCTTGACGACGCTTACTGCCGGGCCAGTACCTTTGATGTGGTTCCCGGTAATTTCATTCAGATAGGGATAAGCGATACGGGATGCGGGATTTCCCCGGAGAACCTTTCCAGAATATTCGATCCTTTTTTCACCACCAAGAAAGTCGGTATGGGAAGCGGACTGGGACTGGCCATGGTCTATGGAACAGTAAAGCAGTACGGCGGGGCGGTTACGGTTGAAAGCGAGCTATCCTCAGGAACCCGTTTCAAGATACTGCTTCCCGTGGCCGAAGAGAAGGACAATGCCGTTCGTAATCAGCCGGAAGAACCCGTGCCGGGTCAGGGAAGAATTCTCCTTATAGATGACGAACCCATGATGCGGGCGACAGGAAGGAATATCCTGTCCGAGCTGGGCTATTCGGTAATTGAGGCGGCAGACGGGAAAGAAGGTCTTGATAAGTACCGCCGGGAATTTGAGACCCTGGATCTCGTGATACTCGATATGATTATGCCTGTCATGAACGGGTTCGACTGTTTCCGCGGAATAAAAGAGATCAATCCCAACGCCCGCGTTCTCCTTTCGTCGGGATACACCCGTGACGAGAATGTGGAGCAGATGTTTGCAGAAGGCCTTTCGGGTTTTATCAGAAAGCCCTTCCGCATGGGGGAACTGAGTCACAAGATCAGCGATAGCCTGCACAGATAATGATAGAGCAACCCCTTTGTCTGTAAAATCAAAAAAGTTAATCAGTCTCCATATTTAAATACCGCTTACCTGTGAACCATTGTTCATCTATTTCCATTAACAGAGCGGAAACCAATCTATCGACAGATTCCTTATTTGGAAATATCATAGCCACCTTCGTTCTTCTTTTAATTTCCCTCATCTGACGTTCTGCCAGATTTGAAGTCCTTAACCTTCTCCAATGTGACTTTGGCATTTTAAAGATCGTGAGCGCTTCAGGAACATTCTGATCCATCCAACTGCTTAGTTCTGGCGCAGTTTTCTCATACTTCTTCACCGCCATAGAAAGAAAACGGTTAGCCTCCTCTCCATTGGGAGCGTTAAAAATGGTTCTTATATCCTCCGCGACCTCTTTATCCATACTTTTCTTTGGCACATGATGTCCCGCATTCTGTTGCAGATGGAACTGGCACCGCTGCCAGGGAACTGTTGGAAAAACCGATTCTATTGCTGATCTCAGGCCGCTATGAGCATCGGAAGTTATCATCTTCACGCCATGGAGCCCCCGATCTACCAGACCGGAAAGAAAACCTCTCCAGTGTACATCGGCCTCACTGAGTTCTGTAGAAATACCCAATACTCGTCTCATCCCATTATTATCAACACCATAGGCAATTAGAACGGCTGCAGAAACAACAGTTCTATTCACTCGAGCCTTCTCATAAGTGGCGTCAACGACAAGATAAGGAAAAGCTCCCAGAGGACGATTACGCCATTTGGTGATCTCTTCATCAAGGAGAGCTGCCGCTTCTGAAACCTGCGATTGGGAAACTTCGAAGCCGCAGAGCTGTTCTACTATTTTGGTCACTCTGCGAGTTGATACGCCTTGGATGTACATCTGAGCTATGGCCATTTTCAGGGCTCTTTCGCTGCGGCACCCCTTTTCAATGCTGCCAGGATAGAATTCCATCCCACGGACCTGTGGGATCTCGATGGGAATTTCGCCGACTCGAGTCCGGATCTTTCTGCTCTTGTACCCATTCCTATGCCCAATACGATCATCGTTCCGTTCATAATGACTGGCTTGAATTGCCTTCTCCTGCTCTAACCGCATAGATAAATTCATTATTGAACTTATGACTTTTGTTAATCCTTCTCTATTCTCTGCCTGGAGGTCTTCAATCATTTGATCGAAAACGCTATAGTAATCCTCGTTAGTCATGATGCCTTCTTTTGTTTTTCGTCGAACTAATCGAAGACTGATTGGCTAACTTTTTCAAGCCCCCTTTATTTCTAATTTACAGACACTATTGTACACTATCCAGATAATCCTTTCCATTACGTATATACCCAGGTAATACTCCCCTATTCCAGCGCTTCCGGTCGGGAGAAAAGAAATCCCTGAATGATTCTCAGCGAAGTGGTTTTTATTTTTTCCAGCTGCCGTTCCGTCTCCACTCCTTCCGCCACGATCTCATAGTTGTATATCCGTGCGATATTGCAGAATACTTCAAATAGCTGGAAGGCTTTGGGATCCTCCAGTATCTTGCTTATAAAGGATTTGTCAATTTTCATCTCGTCGAATCTCATTTTGGTAAGATAGTTCAGTGAGGAGTAGCCCGTACCGAAATCATCAATCGATATCCGTATTCCCAGGTCATGAAGATTATCGATAATACGGTTTATCCTCTCCGAGTCGGAAATAAAGACATCTTCGGTGATTTCCAGAATCAGCTTTCCCGGGGGGATCTCATGACGCTCGAACTGACCTTTCAGATATTCGTAACAGCCTGTATCAATGAAATAGGCCGGGGATATATTAACCGACAGGGATATATCTCGGTTGTATTTCTTCTTCAGCTTCTCATAATCGGCCAGGACTTTTTCAATCATATAATGGCTGAACTCCGTCACCATGTTCTGGCTGTCTATGGCGGGGATAAACACGGCGGGAGAGACAAAGCCCAGCTCCTTCGAATTCCACCTGGCCAGGGCTTCCACCCCGATAACCCGCCCGGTTCGGCAATCAACCTGGGCCTGGTAATAGGCGGTCATTTCCCTCTCCTTCAACGCCTTGGCAAGATAGCGCTTCATGGCCAATTCGTTCTCCAGGGAGATCCGGATATCCTCATGGTACTCCTGCATTCCCATCATCTTCCCATCTTTGCCGAATTTCATGGCCATGCTGACCTTCTCGTACAGTTCCCCGAAGGAGCTGCCCTGGGAGGGATAGGATACCATGGCAAGCTGAAGATCGATAATCTGCCCGTATCCCTTGCGGTGGATGTAATCCTTGACCGACTGCCTCAGGCCATAAACAAGGTCGATGACCTCCCCATGGCTGACATTTTCCATCCAGAGGGTGAATTCGTAGCTGCTCGTCCGGGCAATATACAAATCGGTCTCTCTCAGCTGCTGGAAGTAGGTCCCGATGATTTTCAGGAGACGGTCACCCTGCCTGTATCCCAGGGTGGAGTTGATGATTTTCAGACCCTGGATATCTATCTGGACCATATAACCGGTGATACTCCGGCGGGAGATCCTCTTCTTGATATAGTTTTCAAGACCGTGTCTGTTGGGTAGTCCCGAAAGATCGTCATGGAAGGCAAGATAGCTGATATACTTCTCTTTCTTTTCGAGATTCTCCCTGGCCCCCTTCAGGGAACTGATCATGTGGTTGTACCCCTCGACCAGGAGGGCTATTTCATCTTTGTGATAACTCTTCTCAACCGGTTCATAAATATCGGAGGCGACCTTCCCCATCCCCCGGGCGACGGAAACTACCGGCGCAGCCACTTTTCTTACGTAAATAATGATGACCCAGGATACAATCAGTATGAGAAGGCTTATGGTCACTCCCAGCACCAGCAGGATCATATTGGCGGCCTGATTGAAATCGATCTCGTAGGCCGTGGCCACGACAATCCAGTCCCAGGGTTCATAATAGCGGCTGTAGGAGATTTTCCTGGCCACCCGTTCCGAATGGGGAAGCCACCATGAATAATAGACAAAACCTCCCCCGCTCTTCCCCGTCTCTATCTGCTCCCGAACCAGAAAACGCTCGCTGTTTTCCAGGTCGGTCACATCCAGAACATTCTGACCTTCCAGTGAGGGATGGAGGATCTCATTGCCCGAGGAATCATAGATGATGAAGTAGCCGTGGCGGCCCAGATCAATCCTGCCGTGCAATGTACGCGTACCGTCCGCTTCATTCAAGGACCCCATCAGCAGCTCTTTAATATGTTCCTGTGATAACTCCCGGCTTACGAGGCCCGAATCCACCTTGCCGTATTCCGACTCGATCAAATCGACCGCCTGAAAGACACTGTTTTTTAATATCTGCTCTCCCCTCTTGTTCAAGCCGTTCCTGGCAATGAAGTATCCGGCGAAACCGATAATAAGGCTGGAGAGACTGAGAAGAATTATATAAATAAGAATCAGCTTTTTCGCATAATTTGAACCTTTCGGTGTAATTCTTTTCATACTGAATTAATCATAATTCATGGAAGCCGGGCTATGCAAATTCTCTTTCTTTGCTATTCCTTACCAATTATATTACAATTCCACTATGATGAGTTCATTTGAAAAACCCACAGTGCTCGTGGTTGACGATATGCCCGATAATATTTCCCTCCTAACCGGCATCCTTTCCAGGGATTACAGGGTAAAAGCTTCCAATAACGGCAAGTCCGCCATAAGCCTGGCCCTGAAGGCGCCTCCCCACATCATTCTGCTGGATGTGATGATGGGGGGGATGGACGGCTACGAAGTCTGCCGCCAATTGAAAGCCGATCCCAGGACCCGGAATATCCCGGTTATATTCGTGACGGCCCTGGGAAATATGCAGGACGAACAGCGGGGATTCGAAGCGGGAGCCGTTGATTATATAACCAAGCCTTTCAGCCCCTCCATTGTTCTCGCCCGAGTAAATACCCATCTCTCCCTGCACAGGCAGAACAGTATTCTGGAAGGGGAAGTCAAAGCCAGGACACAAGAGCTGGAGCAGAGCCGTTTCGAGATTATCTACAGACTGGGCCTGGCCGCCGAATTCCGGGATAACGAGACGGGAAAGCATGTTCTCCGCATCGGGTACATAACAAGGATTCTGGCTCTGGCCATGGGGCTTGACCGCAAGGAAGCGGATATTATCCTCAACGCCGCCCCGATGCATGACGTGGGGAAAATCGGGATTCCGGACAGCATACTCCAAAAGCCCGGCCCTCTGACGAAAATGGAACGGGACATTATGAAACGCCATGCCCGCCTGGGGGCCGATCTCATAGGCGAGCATAGGGACAGCCTTCTTTCGACGGCCGCGTCGGCTGCACTCAATCATCATGAAAGATGGGACGGAGAGGGATACCCCAGGGGATTGAAGGAGGAGGAGATTCCCCTGATTGGACGTCTGACGGCCATAGCCGATGTGTTTGACGCTCTGACCAGCAAAAGGCCTTATAAAGACCCCTGGCCGGAAGAGAGGGCCATTGATTATATCAAGGATGAATCGGGCAGACAGTTTGATCCGAATCTCGTCCCCCTGTTCACAGAGAATATTGAAGAGATTCTCGAGATACGAAAAGCCAACTCCGACGAAGGAGAAATGGATTACTAGATGAAACTCCGAACTTTCTTTACCGGGGCCCTGCTCCTCTCCCTTTCTCTCTTCTTCACGGGACAGTACTTGATAACGGACAGATTTATGAGCAGGGGCCTCACAGAAATGGAAAATATGGATCTTGAGGAAGAGATTATTCAGATTCAGAAAGGCCTCACGGACCGGATGGTGCTGTTGGATATTCTTCTGAAGGAGTATGCCACCAGAGCGGATATCGGCCGGTTCATAGAGGGCACGAGCGGGATTTCTCCCGATGAGATCCTTGACCCGGGTAATCTGGCTCCTTCGGATATCCTGTCCGAAGTCATTCTGGACAGGGAGGGCAATACTCTATTCACCGGGGGGGAGACTCTACCGGATATTCCCCGGCAGATCTCCTCGTTTCCCCTGATGAATCGGGAGACGGGAATGCGGGGAGGAATGATCTCCCTGGGAGATAAACCGGGGCTTCTTCTGATACGGCCCGTGCCGGGGTCTTACGGAGAAGAGCCTCCCCAGGGTTCGCTGATCTTCCTTTGCTCCCTTTTCCGGGAAGGCCCCCTCTCCGGGGAAGAGAGCGGACATTCACAGGTGAAAGTTGACATGCTCACTCCTTCCGAAAGGGAAAATTATGCCGGGAAGAGGGATATTTTCTTTACCCGGGCAGGCAGTGTCATTACCGGTTCACTCCCCCTCGTTGATATCTACGGAACGCCGATTGCTCTGATTTCCGCTGAAAAGCCCTGGCTGTATTCCCGGTACCATGACATTGTCCTCAGAAAAAGCCATATCGCCCTGGTCATCTATCTGGTGATCATGGGGGCCGCCATCTATCTCTCCTTCAGCCGTATTCTCTTCTCACGGCTAGAGAGGTTTCTCGGGCAGATCAGGGAGATTTCCAGAACGGGCAGCCACCGCGGAAGAACCAGACTCACCGGTGACGATGAAATTGGGGAACTGAGCACCACGGTGAACGAAATGCTGGACAGCCTGGAAAGATCCGAAAAGGTTATAAGGCAGAGCGAGAATTACCTTTCCCGCCTGACCAATGCCGTCCCCACGGGTATCTATCTGATTGATCCTGAAACCCGGACTCTCGCCGAGATGAATGATTACGCCCTGAATCTGCTGGGACGGAACAGGAAAGATGTGATAGGCAAGAGATGTAAGGACGTGGTCTGTTCCCCCGAGTACTGCTGCCTCGAAAGTGAGTTTGATTCCGAGCATACCTTTATGAAGAGGTACGTCATATCAAAAGACGGCCGAAGAATTCCCGTGTTGAAATCCTATTCGAGAATTGAAAAGGACAATAAGGAATATATTCTGGAAACGATCACCGATATCTCCGATCTCGAGAAACTGACCGGTGAATTAATGGAAGCCCGGGAAAATCTGGAGAGAAAAGTCAAGGAGAGGACAGCCCGCCTGGAGGCTGTTATCAATACGGCCATCAACGGGATCGTTGTCTTTGACAGGGAGGGGACAATAACCGACTTCAGCAGTTCCGCCGAAGAAGTCCTGCTCTACAGAGCCGACGATATCATAGGAAAGAAGATTGATATATTCATAGCTCCGCCCCACAGGGACAGAATATCCGAGGGACTGGCCAATTTCCTGGGAGCGGATCCGCTGAATTTTCTGGGGAAACGCCATCGCATCAAGGGCATAAAAGAGGGGGGAGAGATATTCCCCATGGAAATAGCCGTCAATAAAATGGTTAATGGGGATGATGTCTTTTTTGTCTCCGTTCTTAGGGATATAACGACGGAGCAGGAGTTCCAGAATTCCATAAAAAGAGAGAAGGAGCAGCTTGAGAGGATACTGGAAACAAGCCCTATTGGAGTAGGTATATATGTGGGCTATGAGGCAAAATATCTGAACACGGCCATGAAAAGGATGGGACTTTCCGAAGGTTCAATTCTGAAGGACCCCTGCATTTCCGGGGAAAGGGAAAAGGAACTGGCAGAGCTTTTTGCCCGGGATGGTTTTTTCTTCAATCAGAATGTCCATTTCCATGGGAAGGAGAAGCCCCTGGATCTGCTTCTGTCGGCCTACCGCCTGGAATATGACGGGGAAGAGGCCGTCGTCGGGTGGAATGTTGACATTACCGACTGGAAAAGTCTGGAAGGCGAACTGAACCAGAGCAGGCAGAAGTATAAGGATCTTCTCGAAAACCTGGGCAGGAATTTCCTTATTTACAGCCATACCGGTGAAGGGGAATTCCTGTTCATCAGCGAGGGGGTCTCCTCAGTTTTCGGCATGAAAAGCGACGATGTGATCGGCAGAAAATGGCAGGAAGTATTCGAGTGGACATCCGGTTCGGTGGAAAGGACGGAAAAGCACTTTGAAGCCTTTGCCCGGGGGGAGACGGACTTTATACAGATTGAGATGGAGTATAAACATCCCGACGGCTCAATCCGCACCATACTGAACTCCTGCCACCCGGAAAGGGATGACAGAAACCGCATTCTCTCAATAGAAGGTCTGGTCGAAGATATCACCGAGCGGAATTTTATGGAGAGGGAGATCGAGCAGAGCCGGTTGAGATACAGGCAGCTGGTGGAGGAACTGGGAAATAAGTTTCTCATCTACAGCCATGATCTTGAAGGGATCTTTCTGTTCGGAAGCGAGGGCTTCAAAACGATCTTTGCCAGGGAGCCCGATTCGGTGGTGGGCCGGGAGTGGATGTCCTTTATAGAATGGCTCCCCGGCTCGGTGGAACGGGCGGCGGCTAATGTGCAGTCCTTCGTGGATGACAGAAATCACAACTTCAACCAGTTCGAAATGAGCTTTCTCCTTCCGGACGGATCGGAAAAAACGATCATGGTGTCCCACCACCCCGTCAGGGATAAATGGGGAAAGGTACTGAGAGTAGACGGTCTGGCGGAAGATATCACGGACCGTAAAAAAGCCGAGGAGGAACTCGCCCAGGCCAGGGAAGCCGCCGAGAAGGCCTCCCGCATCAAATCGGAATTCCTCGCCAATATGTCCCATGAGATAAGAACCCCGATGAATGCCATCATCGGCCTGACCCATCTGGCCCTCCAATCGGGACTCACCGCCAGACAGTACGACTATATATCCAAAGTCAGACGATCCGCCGATAATCTGCTCGGCATCATCAATGACATTCTGGATTTCTCAAAAATCGAAGCGGGGAAAATCATACTGGAGCATGTGGATTTTTACCTGGAGGATGTTCTCGAGCATATTTCCGTGATGGTGAAGCATCAGCTGGACGAATCGGAGCTGGAACTGCTCTTTGATATACCCGAGAACATCCAGACCGCCCTCGTGGGTGACCCTCTGAGACTGAGTCAGATCCTTCTGAATTTCAGCTCCAACGCCGTGAAGTTTACCGAAAAGGGAGAAATTATCCTGGCCGTACGCTTCGAGGAACGACGGGGGAATACAGGGCGCTATCATTTCTGGGTAAAAGACACGGGCATCGGAATATCGGAACAGCAGATGGCGGTTCTGTTCAGTGAATTCAGTCAGGCAGACAGCTCGACGACACGAAAATACGGAGGAACCGGCCTGGGACTTGCCATATCCAAAAAAATTGTGGAGCTGATGGGAGGAGAGGTCTGGGTCGAAAGCGAAGTGGGCATGGGAAGCACTTTCCATATGAGGGTCGACCTGGAACTTCAGGAGAAGGAAAACGGGCTTGTCTATAACAGGGATGAGCTCCGGAATATCCGCCTGCTGGTGGTGGATGACAACCCCGCGGCCCTTCAGATAATGGAGGAGATGCTCCGGTCCTTCGGATTTACGGCCGAACTGTGCAAAACGTCGGACGAAGCGGTCCGGAAGCTGCTGGAGCCTCCTGAGGCGGGCTGGGACCTGGTCCTCATGGACTGGAATCTTCCCGGGAAAAGCGGCATTGAAATCTGCCGGGAGATAAATAATATGTCCGGTGCCCCCGCCCTTCCGGGGGTTATCCTGCTCACGGCCTATGCCGAGGAAGATGCCCGGAAAGCCGGAGAGGATATACCGCAGATTAAGAAGTATCTTTCCAAACCGGTTCTGCCGTCCGTTCTGCTTGACAGCATCATGACCTCCCTCGGCAAAAAGACCATGCAGAAGCCCAGAAAGATACGCCATGACGGGAAGCTGGAAGAGATCAAACAGAAACTGGCGGGGGCAAGGATTCTTCTGGTGGAGGACAATAAAATCAACCAGGAAGTCGCCGTCGAACTGCTGGAGAGCAGCGGGATCACGGTGGCCCTTGCCGAGAACGGTCTGGAAGCCCTGGAAGCACTGGACAGGGAGGAGTTCGACGGGGTTCTTATGGATTGCCAGCTTCCCCTGATGGACGGTTACGAAGCGACGGAGAAGATCAGGGAGCAGTCCCGTTTCAGCGATCTGCCGGTTATCGCCATGACGGCGAATGTCCTCTCCGGGGACCGGGAGAAAGCCATGAGACACGGGATGAACGACCATATAGGAAAACCGATTAATCCTGTGGATTTCTTCACGACAATAGCGAAATGGGTGACCCCGGCAAATCCCCTTCCCTCCGCCGGAAGGCTCCCCTCCGCCTCCTTGCCTGAGAAGGAGATTCCCGAACTGGCCCATCTTGACAGGGATAGGGGACTAAAGGTCGTACAGAACAGTAAATCGGCCTACCTGAAAATCCTCAGCCAGTTTGCCGGTCTCTACAGAGATTTCGGGAAAGCCTTTTCCGAAGCTCTCGGGAGCACTCAGCCGGAAGAAGCCGTCCGTCTGGCCCACTCCCTGAAGGGATCGGCGGGAAATATCGGAGCCGATGCCCTGCACGGGGAAGCCTCTCTCCTGGAAGCGGTCTGCCGGGAAAGCCCCGGTTCCCCCGCCGCGGAAGAGCAGTTTCATCGGGTGGCAGAGCTCCTGGAACCTCTTGTGGAAGAGATCCTCCAGAAAATTCCCTCCCCTCCCCCCGAAGGGAAGGAGACAACGCTTAAAGCTGATGTCAACCTCAGAGGAGAGCTTATGGAACGGATCAGGCAGCTCCTTAAGGAGAGCGATACGGAAGTTCTCTCCCTGGTGAACGAACTGGCCGAATCCCTTGGAAAGGACAGGTTCAATCTCCCCTTCAGGAAATTCGCCAGCTCGGTGGAAAATTACGAATTCGAAACAGCCCTGGAGGAACTGGAGAAACTCGATCTCTAGTTCCGGCCGGCCATAGCCTTCCTGACGGCTTCCCGGGCATTCAGGTCGGCTTTAATCACCTCGTCGCACCAGATGTCGAATTCCCGGTCCTCCCTCTGCAGCTCTTCATGGGCCAGGACATATTCCACGGTTCTGGCGATCCCCTGGTCGAAACGGACGGCGGCGGAGAACCCGGGGACAAGCCGCTTGAGCTTGGCGTTGTCAAAAACGACGCTGTTCGCCTTGTCTCCCATCAGTCCGCCGGTAAAGTCGTACACACCGCCGGCAGCCAGAAACTCGCTGGAAATATGAACGGCCCTGAGCTCCCGCCCCAGCGCCCCGGCAATGGCCTTATAAATCTGATTCCAGGTCAGGCTCTCGTCACTGGTAATCTGCACCGCTTCACCCAGGGCATGAAGATTCCCCATCAATCCGATAAACGCCCGGGCGAAGTCGCTGTTATGAGTCATGGTCCAGAGAGAAGTTCCGTCGCCGTGGATAATGACTCTCTTCCCCTCAAGTATCCTCCGGGCAATCTGCCAGCTGCCGTTCCGCCCGTGTACTCCCAGGGGAATGGACCGTTCGTCATAGGTATGGCTGGGCCTGATAATGGTCACGGGAAAGCCTTTTTCCCGGTACTGTTTCATAAGATAATCTTCGCAGGCGATCTTGTTGCGGGAATACTCCCAGTAAGGATTGGCCAGGGGCGTCCCCTCGGTGATGCGGAAGTCGGAGAGGGGCTTCTGGTAGGCCGAAGCGGAACTGATGAACATGAACTGCTTTGTCCGACCGGCGAAGAGTTCATAATCCCTCTCAAGCTGTTCAGGGGTAAAGGCGATGAAATCCGCCACCACGTCAAAATCCCTGTCACCCAGCAGCTCCCGCACCCGGGGCAGATCATTTATGTCCGCAATAAGCTGATGGAGATTCTCTCCCGAAAATACCCCGCGGGTTCCCCGGTTTATCAGATAGAGCTCATGGCCCTCCTCAAGAAGCTGCCGGGAAATGGCCGTGCTGATTGTACCGGTTCCCCCGATGAATAAAATTCGCATGATATGCCTCCTCGCTCTCCTATCTTAACATGGAATCCCTTTAAGGCCAAATCATCGGATAAACCCGGATAATCCCGTAAAATGCAAAACCGTTGATTATTACCGCCGTCTGTGCCATAATGGCTCAAAATATTCTCATTATTCAAGGCAAAGTAGAAACACAGCCCCGTAGGTAGTCCGGGCGGTCTTTCACAGAAAGATCCAGTAACCGTCTTATGATGTCCGTCTTTGCCTCTAGGTAAGTTATATCTGGAGGTATAATATGTCACAGGTGGTTTCTACCATTCTTTACAACGGCCAGTTCTGGATAGCTCTGGTGGAAAAGTACGAAGATGACGGTTCCCTATATATAGGAAAGCACACATTCGGGCCGGAACCTAACAATTCGGATATTCTTGATTTTTACCGCGACAGGTATGAACGGTTGAAATTTTATCCCGTTGATATCCCGGTCCGGATTAAAAAGCAGTACTCCCGGAAAGAGCTGGAGAGAAACAGAGGAAAATCTTTTGCCGGTTTCAAGGCGGAACAGAAAAAATACCTGATGGAAAAGAAAAGGGACCGGAAAATCCTGGAAAAAGAGTCTCAGGAAGAGAAGTACCGTAAAAAGGCGGTCAGGAAGAAGGAAAAAAAACGCGGCCGCTGATTATAATGGAAACATTGAAAAAAAAGGCCGGAAGCTTCCCCGGGCGGGACTGTCCCGGGACAAGTTGATTTTCAGATACTATAGGGCACTCCTTGGTACTTTTCATCTAATTAAAGGACTTTTAACATTTTTGAACTTTTTCTTTGACAGATCAAAAAAACCGTTATAGAATACTCATAAATAATTATAGTATAACCATAGGAGGTGCCTATTCTATGGCCGAGGTAATACTCAAAAACATTTGTAAGGTGTACGACGGCGGAGTAAAAGCTGTTGATAACGCCAACATCCACATTAATGACAAAGAATTTGTTGTTCTTGTAGGACCTTCCGGATGTGGTAAATCTACCACTCTCAGAATGGTTGCCGGTCTTGAAGACATCACGGACGGCGATCTTTTCATCGACGGCAAGAGAGTAAATGACGAAGCTCCCAAAGACAGGGACATCGCCATGGTATTCCAGAACTACGCTCTGTATCCCCACATGACCGTATACGACAACATGGCGTTCGGTCTCAAGATCAGAAAGTATGCCAAGGATGAAATCGAAACCCGTGTTAACGAGGCGGCCAGAATTCTGGACATTGAAGAGCTTCTCGCCAGAAAGCCCAAAGCTCTCTCCGGTGGACAGAGACAGCGTGTAGCCGTAGGACGTGCTATCGTTCGTAAGCCCAAGGTATTCCTCTTTGATGAGCCCCTTTCCAACCTTGACGCTAAACTGAGAGTACAGATGAGAGCGGAAATTTCCGGTCTCCACGCCAAGCTCCAGGCTACCATGATCTACGTTACCCATGACCAGGTTGAAGCTATGACCATGGGCGATAAAATCGTTGTTATGAAAAACGGTGTTATCCAGCAGATCGGTACCCCCCTGAAGCTCTACAACGAACCTATCAACAGATTCGTTGCCGGTTTTATCGGATCTCCTCCGATGAACATCCTCACCGCCAAGGTTGAGGAAGAAGGCGGAAACATCGTCATCAAAGGTGCCGGTGTAAGCGTTAATCCCGGTAAAGATTACGCAGAAGGACTCAAGCCTTATGTAGGTAAGGAAATTTTCTTCGGTGTTAGACCCGAAGATCTTGAGATAACCAAAAAATCCGATCCCACCAATAATATTACCGCTAATGTTGATGTTATTGAGCCCCTCGGTGCGGAAACTCACGTTTGGCTGAGTACTTCCGAAAGTTCTCTCATAGCCAGAACAGCTCCTGATTCTGACTTCAAAGTGGGAGATGAGGTATCCTTCACATGCGATCTCAGCAAGGTTCACTTTTTTGAAATGGAGAATGAAAGATCCATTTTCTTTAAAGAAGACTAAGCGAGTACAGGGATAAACAAAAAAGGCTGCCATGGGCAGCCTTTTTTTATGGGGAAAATTAAGAGAAAAAATCAGTCAGCCAGGTTCTGACGGGCTCTCAGGGAGCGGGCCACACTCAGACGGTCGGCATATTCCATGTCTCCCCCGACGGGAAGTCCCGTGGCAATTCTGGTGACCTTTACCGGTGTATCCTGAAAGAGACGGACCATATACAGGGCTGTGGAATCCCCTTCCAGAGTGGGGTTGGTCGCCATAATGATCTCCTTCGTTCCTTCCTTCCTGGTGCGTTCCATAAGCCGGTCCAGGCCCAGCTCCTCCGGCCCGATCCCGTCAAGGGGAGCCAGCACGCCGTTCAGGACATGATAAAGCCCCTTGTATTCACCGGTGGCTTCTATGGTCATCACATCCTGAGGATGCTCCACTACACAGATCAGATCCCGGTCCCTGTCATAGGCCGTACATATGGGGCAGGGATCTTCCTCGGTATAGTTTCCGCAGACGGAGCAGGAAACGATTTTATCCTGAAGCTCGATAATCGCCTCGCCCAGGGCCCTGTTGAAAGAGTTGTCCCCGCGCAGAAGCCAGTAAGCCATACGGGTGGCGCTCTTCTTTCCCAGTCCGGGAAGACGGGAAAGGCTGTTCACAACCAGTTCCAGCTGATTCATTGGCCGAGCCCGGAGAACATCTGCGACAGTGTATCGGTGGAGACCTCTTTCTGGATTTTCTCTTTGATGGACTGCGTCGCCCCTTCAATGGCCGAAAGAATCAGCTCTTCCAGCATGGCCACATCACGGGGATCCACGGCAATAGGATCGATCTTGATATCCTCCACCTCCATCTTCCCGTTCATGACGACCTTAACCAGATCGCCTCCGGCGGCGCCTTCCGCCTTGACATCCTTAAGCTTCTCCTGCACATCTTTCATCTGCTCCTGCATCTGGGACAGATTTTTCATTAAATCCATGGGATTAAAATTCATTACTTGTCTCCCGTTCCGTTCTGAACGACCGTTCCGCCGAATATCCGTATAAAAAGGTCGACCTTCTCGTCCACTTCCTTTTTCTCTTCCCGCACCTTCGGCTTCTCAATGAGAATATTTAAATCATAAACCTTGCCCATAACCTGGGCCAGAATATCCTGTATATAGTTTTTCTCCCTCTCGATGGATTCCGCTATGTACTGAGAGGGAAAAACCAGTGTGATTCGGTCCGCTTCCAGCCGGGGTGTCCCCTTGCTCATGGAGCCCATCAGCACCACATTCCCGTCCTTCTTCATACGGTTCAGCAGATTTTCCCACCACTCCTCACCGGGCGGTACCGACTCGCCGGGAAGGGGTTCCGGTTCGGGATCGGGCTCCCGATTCTCATTCGGGATAACCGGTTCCGGATCATCCGTATCATCCACTTCTCCCATCGGCTCATCGGGAATATGGTCGTCCGGGACATAGTCCGTTTCCGTAATATCCTCTTCGCCGGAGGCGGCGGGGGGAGACGGTTCTCTCTTTCTATCGGAAAACATGGTAAAAAAGTCCCGTGCCGCATCGCCCGTATCCTCCGGAGAAGAGTCTTCCCCTGCGGGAGGCGTCATTACGGCCGGTCCGGAATTATTCAGGCTTTTTTTTTTATCCTCCCCCTCGGGAGTAGACGATTCCATCCCTTCCCCAGGAGAGGAATTTATCTTTATGGGTGATCCGGATATCTGATTTTTCAGATTCCTGATCTGCCCCAGCAGCTCTTCCATGCCGAAATAGCTGCGTAATTTGACCAGCCGGGACAGAAGCAGTTCCAGTTCGAATCTCTGATTAAGGGAGTAGCGCACATCCTTGTAAAGCTGAAAGATCATCCGGGAGCCTTCCAGGAGCTGATTTTCCGTGAAAGAGGCGATAACCTCCTTATCGAAGCTTTCGGCTGTGCTTCCCAGAAGCGATTCCTTTTCCACACCGCTTTTCAGAAGAAGAATATTTCGGAAATACTCGGCCAGCTCCACAAGAAACTGCTCGATGGAAACACCGGTGGCGATAATTTGGTCGGCATTCTCGATAACGGGACCTATCTCTCCCTCGCCTATCAGACGGGCCAGTTCGTTTATCCTGTCCAGTCCCACAAGCCCCAGTTTCTCCCGGATTTTTTCCAGGGTGATATTACCGTCGGAAAAGGAGACGACCTGGTCAAACAGGGTATAGGAGTCCCGCATGGAACCGGTTCCCTCTTTGGCTATCCACAAAAGGGCGTCGTCTTCATATTTGATGCCCAGATCGCCGCAGGCCAGAGCCAGCTGTTCCTTTACCGTATCCAGCGAAAAGAGACGAAAGTTGAACTGCTGGCAGCGGGAACGGATGGTGGCGGGCACCTTGTGGATTTCAGTGGTGGCGAAGATAAAAATGATGTAGGGTGGCGGCTCTTCTATCGTCTTCAGCAGGGCATTGAAAGCGCTGTTGGAGAGCATGTGCACCTCATCTATGATATACACTTTATACCGGGAGTTGGTAGGGGCGAAAAGAACCTCGTCCTTGATCTCCCTTATGTCGTTTACTCCCGTATTGGACGCACCGTCTATCTCTATGACATCCAGGGAGTTCCCCTTTGTCACTTCCAGACAGTTCTGACATTTCCCGCACGGTTCTGCGGTGGGCCCCTCCTGACAGTTTAGACTTTTCGCCAGAATCCTAGCCGAAGAGGTCTTTCCCGTTCCCCGTGGACCGGAAAAGAGGTAGGCATGGGCAATCTGCCCTTTAGAGATAGAGTTTTCTATGGTGGAGACGACAAATTCCTGTCCCACCAGCTGCTTCAATGTCTGCGGCCTTCGCCTCGTTGCGGTAACTTCGTATGCCATTGCCAGACAGTTTACCGGAATCCGGTTCTTCTGTAAAGGATTTCCATTGCTCCCCCCTCCCCTTTTTATTATATTAGTTCTATGAAGAATTATAAAGACGCCAAATTATGTAAATTGATAAAAAAGGAAGTACCCTCCACCGATCCGGACGGCTTCGCCGAACTGATAAGGGACGCCCAGTTTTTCTGCCGGAAATGCGGAGCCGTCTCCAAGGAGAAAAAGTGTCTGTGCAAGCCCTATAAGATTTGAACAGGCCCTTATCACCCTTGACCTTACCTTCTATCTTATCTATAAATATTATCATGTACATACAAGGGATCGGACAGCCACAATTCGCCGTTCCCCTGAAAATATCAATGCCGGTTCGGTTGCCCCGCAGCCGGTCCGCCAACGCAACTTAAGGAGAATATAAATGACAATCTCGGAACTCCAGAAAGCTCGGTATGCCTATCAGCCCAAGCTTCCCTCCGTCCTTCAGAAGGACGTGAAGAATATCGTCGTGAAACTGGGCGATCCCACCGAATCGGTCGCCGACCAGGAAGACGTAAAGAAGCTTTTCGCCAACACTTACGGTCAGCCCATCGCCCGTTTTGAAGAGGGCAGCAACGAAGCGGCCGGTAAACAGATCAACGTGGGCGTCATCCTTTCCGGAGGCCAGGCTCCCGGCGGACATAACGTCATTGCCGGTCTTTATGACGGGATCAAGAAGGGTAATGCCGCTTCCAAGCTCTACGGTTTCAAAGGCGGTCCCTCCGGCATCATCGAAGGGGACTATGTGGAGTTCACCGACGAGTTCATTGATGCCTACCGCAACACCGGAGGATTCGACATCATCGGTTCGGGCAGAACCAAACTGGAAACGGAAGAGCAGTTCAAGAAATCCCTCGCCGTCTGCAAGAAGCTCGGCATAAACGCCGTTGTTGTCATCGGCGGTGACGACTCCAATACCAACGCCGCCATGCTCGGCGAGTGGTTCAAGGCACAGGGCGAGGCCATTCAGGTTATCGGCTGTCCCAAGACTATCGACGGCGACCTCAAGAACGAGCACATCGAGACCTCTTTCGGTTTCGACACGGCCACCAAAACCTTCGCAGAGCTTATCGGTAACATCGAGAAAGACTCCAACTCAGCCAAGAAATACTGGCACTTCATCAAACTGATGGGACGGAGCGCTTCCCATATCGCTCTTGAATGCGCCCTCCAGACACAGCCCAACTTCTGCATCATCTCCGAAGAGGTGGAAGAGAAGAAAATGACCCTGGCTCAGGTTGTGGAAGACATCGTCAAGATCATCGTCAAAAGAGCCGAGAAGGGCGACAATTTCGGTGTAGGCCTCATTCCCGAGGGACTTATCGAGTTCATCCCCGAAGTGGGAACCCTCATCGGCGAGCTTAACGACCTTCTGGCCCACGAAGCCGAATACTACGCCACCCTGAAATCCTTCGAAGACCAGGCCGAGTTCATCAATAAGAAACTCAGCAAGGACTCTTCCTATGTTTACTCCTCCCTTCCCGTGACCATCCAGAAACAGCTGATCATGGACCGCGATCCCCACGGAAACGTGCAGGTATCCCGCATCGAAACGGAAAAACTCCTGATCGAGATGGTTGAGGAAAGACTCAACGAAATGAAGGTTAAGGGCGAATTCAACGGTAAGTTCAGCGCTCTGGCCCACTTTTTCGGCTATGAAGGACGCTGTGCGTTCCCCTCCAACTTCGACTCAGACTACTGCTATACCCTGGGCTTCAGCGCCTTCCTGCTGATGACCGCCGGTCTCACCGGTTATATCTCCAACGTGGCCGGCCTCGAATGCCCCGCCGGCGAATGGAAAGCCGGAGGCTGCCCCCTGACCATGATGATGAACATGGAGCAGAGACACGGCTCCATGAAACCGGTTATCAAAAAAGCCCTGGTGGAACTGGACGGCAAGCCCTTCAAGGCCTTCGCCGAACAGCGTGACGTGTGGGCCGTGGAAACGGCTTTCACCTTCCCCGGCGCCATTCAGTACTACGGTCCCGACGAAGTATGCAACCAGCCCACCAAGACCCTGAGTCTTGAAAAGGGCGGCTGCTGCGGAAGCGGAAACTCCGGCTGCTGCTGCGGCTGATGAAAAAGCGAAAGGGAACCTGATACAAGCGGCGGGATAAACCGCTTAACGGCTCCCCCGTTAAATCAATAAGCCTCCCTCTGACGGGAGGCTTTTTCATGCCCCTAAGAGATTCCCGAAGTAAACAGTCTTCTTGACAGAGGCCGTGAAGAGAATTAGGCTTTATCTCAGATGAAGACGGTTTGTATCTACGAAGCTTCGAGCCATTTCATGGCCCTCTCCGCCAAAGAACTCCTGGAAAGCGAGGGCATTATGGTAATCATGCCCACGGAATTTACCGGCGGCGTCTATCCCCAGTACTCCCTGATTTCCGGGGGAGACCGTCTCCTGGTCAGCGAAAGCGAAGCCGACCGGGCCCGGGAGATACTCGCCGGCTTCGAAGGCCATGCCGAGCCTCTGGAAGAGCCTTTCTATACGGGGGAAAGGTCCTGCCCCCTCTGCGGCGGCTCCCGGTATACGGAATTCATCGAAAACCGGCCGGGACCGGCGGGATGGCTTCTCCTCCTTACGGGCGGCCTTCTTTCCCGGAAGAGACGCTATTTCCAGTGTCACAGATGCGGCCATATATGGAAATGATCCCCGGCCCCTATCCCGACCTTTTAAAAAGTATCATAGCCAATTCATATTTGGTTCATACCTTCGGTCCATATTTACATTATCAAGAATAACACTGGAGGTTATCATGAAGAAGACATTACTTTTTACCATGTTCATCACGGCAGCTGCCGGAGCGGCTATATTCGCAGGCGGCGCCAACGATCCGACCCTGCCCGGCAGAGGTTACGGGATGGGATTCATCGACAGCGACGGAGTGGAAATCATCAGCCTTTCCGGTACGGTACAAACCGACTCCTACGGGAATCTGATGATAGACAAGGGAAAGACCAACTACCTGCTTGCAGCCGCCCCCACCCTGGGAGCCACCCTGAAAGAGGGCGATGTTGTTGATGGAGAGGGATTCGAGGGAAATACTCTCTATACAAAGGATGGGGAGAGTTATCAGAATTTCCATCTGACGAAGGCCAGCATCAACGGGAAGGATTACACAATCGACCTGAATAATTACTGCGCTCCCCTGGGAGGAGCCTACGGCGGTATGATGTACGGCGGAAGGAATTCCCGGGGCGGTATGATGGGATACGACAACTACGGCCGCGGCGGTATGATGGGTTATGGATGGAACGACCAGGCCGACACAAGGGACTGGGGCTACATGGGCCGCGGCGTCTCCCCTTACGTGAATGAGGGAGAAGAGACCACGGTTAAGGGCACTCTTTCCTTTCTTGACGGTTTTCACCCCTTCCTGCAGGCCGATGAGGGCAATTTTCTTATCAGAATGGGTCACTGGGTCATGGACGGCCTGACCGAAGGTACCGAAGTGGAAGCAACCGGTTATGCCGGACCTTCCCTTTACACGGAGAATGGAGAGGACTATTATTCCTTTATCCCAACGTCCCTGACGGTAAACGGTGAGGAAGTCGATACCGGCTATAACAATATGCCCTACGGCGGCGGAATGGGATTCGGCGGCGGAATGGGCCGCAGAAGATAGGAGGACCCGATGGATGAGCTGATTCTCGTGGCGGAAGATGAAAAAGAGATGAACCGGATGATCTGCGACTACCTGGAAGCGGTGGGTTACAGAACCACATCCGCCCTGGACGGAAGTCAGGCTCTGGATCTTTTCCGAAGCGATGAACCGGCTCTTGTCCTTATGGATATCATGATGCCCAAACTGGACGGCATAGATGTCACCAGGAGGATACGGTCCCAGTCCCATGTGCCCATCATCATGCTTACCGCCATGGCGGAAGAGGGGGACAAGCTTCTGGGACTGGAGATCGGGGCGGATGACTACATTACCAAACCTTTCAGCATGAAGGAGCTGACCGCCCGGATAAGGGCGGTTCTGCGCAGGACGGTAGACTTTCAGAGGAAGTCGTCCGGTGAGGGAGATGAAGAGGACAAGCCCCCTCTTAAAGAGGGAGACCTGGTTCTTGACCGGTTGAAAATGACCCTCTACAAAGGGGGTAATCCCGTTGAACTGACAGCCGTCCAGTACGCCATTCTGGAAAAAATGATGGCTTCCCCCGGTCGGGTATTCAACCGGATGGATCTTCTGAAGAGTTTTCAGGAAGATCCCTGGGAAGGTTATGAAAGAACCATTGACGTTCATATAAAGAATATCAGAAAACTGACCGAATCCGATCCGGCCCACCCGGAATACATCGAGACGGTATGGGGCGTGGGTTACCGCTTCAGGGAAATCACATGAAGTTCTATCAATCCCTCCGGTTCAAAATAACCCTGGCCTTTATCGCCCTTATGATAGCGGGAAACAGTATTTCCCTCTTTCTGGCGAACCGCAGCGTTACCGAAAGATACGCATTCTATGTGAATGAGTCGGACTGGCAGCGGGCTTCCATGGCCGCCCAGTTCATAGCGCGGAGCTGGGATAAGTGGCAGGAGGACTCGTCCGAGTTTCACGGCTACGGCGAAAGAAACACCAATCCCATGGGCGGTCGCGGCATGGGGCGCAATATGATGATGGACCGGTCGGAGCCGGTTCCCTATGCCGTAACCGATCTGAAGGGAAATGTACTTTTCTTTTCCGGTACCGAGAATCAGATATCCTCCCCCCTGCCCCACTGTGATCAGGGCGTACCCGTAGTGGTGGACGGGGAGCAGAAAGCCTATGTCCTGGCGGGAAGCATGATCAACCAGCAGATGAGCGGCTTTGACAGCTCTCTGCTCAAGGGCATAAACCGCGTGCTTATCCTTACGAACATCATCTCCACTCTGGCCATTCTGGCTCTGGGGATTCTTCTCCTGGGGCGCATGCTGGCCCCTTTGAAAAAAATAGACCGGGCCGCGGCGGAACTGGGCCGGGGCAATTATACGGTGCGGACGGATGTATCGGGGACGAATGAAATCGGCTCCCTGGGAATCCGTTTCGACGAGATGGCCCGTTCCCTGGAAGCTTCGGAAGAGTGGAAGCGGCGGATTATAGCCGACACGGCCCATGAGCTGAGGACCCCCGTATCCCTTGTACTGAGCCGTCTGGAAATGCTTAAGGAGGGGATCTACCCCTTTGAGGAGTCCCAGCTGGACACCCTTCACAGGGAAGTGCAGAACTTCTCCCGCCTGATCAGGGATATGCAGAAACTCGCCGGGATGGAGGGGGGAACGGCCTCGCTGGAAAAATCGAAAGGACCGGTGGGGGCTTTCTGCCTGAACCAGATAAAATCCTTTCTGCCCGAAAGCCGTAAAAAGAATCAGACCCTTCTCTGGAACGGAGCGGATGTGGAGGAGAAGACTGATCCCTACGGGACGCAGGTGCCCGGGCCTCCCCTGGAAGCGGACTGGAACCGCCTGGAACAGGTCCTGAAAAACCTTCTTTCCAATGCCCTGCGGCACACTCCCGAATACGGCCGGATAGAAGTGACGGCCGAATATAACGGGGCACAGTGGAAGATCTCCGTCTCGGACAGCGGTCCGGGAATCCCCGAGGAGGAGAGGACACGTATTTTCGACCGCTTCTACCGCCTGGACAAATCACGAAACAGAGCCGAGGGGGGACACGGACTGGGCCTTGCCATTTCAAAAGCCATTGTGGAAGCCCACGGAGGTCTCCTTTCGGCGGAACAGGGCCGATGGGGTGGTGCCGAATTCCGGGTGGTTCTCCCCTGCCGTTGAGTTTTTTCCCCGCTGCCGAATATCTTGCACGGAAGTTTTTTTTTCTATAACATAGCGGCAAGGAGCAAAATATGGATTTTTTCAGCCTTGTCAAAGAGACCCGTTCAATCAGACGATTCAAAGAAGCCCCCATCTCCCGGGAAACCCTGGAGCAGCTGGTGGATTATGCCCGCTACAGCCCGTCCGGAGCCAATGGGCAGCCCCTGAAATTCGGCCTTTTCAACAGCGCCGAGGATTGTGCGCGGATTTTTCCCCAGACAAAATGGGCCGGTGCTCTCCCCGACTGGGACGGACCGGAAGAGGGGCAGAGACCCTCGGCTTATATTGTCATTTTTCTGGATAAGGACGTGTCCGGCGCTCCCGGCGTGGACCATGGAATCGCCGCCCAGAGCATGATGCTCGGGGCCCGTGCCATGGGTCTGGGATGCTGTATGATAGGCGCCTTTGACAAACCGGGCCTCGTAAAAGAACTGGCCATTCCCGCAACCTTCTCCCCCCTGCTGATTCTGGCCCTGGGAGAACCGGGAGAAGATATATACATAGAAGATATGAAACCGGGCGATCCGGTGAAATATTACCGTGATTCCGAAGACCGCCATCACGTTCCCAAGCGGACACGGAAGGAACTGATATGGAAGTAGTTCTGGCCACAGGAAACGCCCATAAAGCCCAGGAACTGGAGAAGATTCTCTCTCCCCACAAGGTTCTCATACCGGCCGATCTGGGACTGGACTTTGACTGTGAGGAAACGGGGACGACCTATCTGGACAACGCCCTTCTCAAAGCGCAGACCCTGGCCGCCATGACGGACAAGCCGGTAATAGCCGACGATTCGGGAATCTCCGTTCCCGCCCTGGGAGGAGCCCCCGGTATCTATTCGGCCCGTTACGGTTCGGAAGAAGCGGGAAGAATGCTCTCTTCGGAAGAAAGAAATGCCTTTTTGCTCAAGAACATGGAGGGCCGGGAGGACTGGAGCGCCTTCTTTGTCTGCTCCATGGTTCTCATGCTCAGTCCCTACCGGGTTTTCACCGTGCAGGAGACCATGGACGGGCGCCTGACAAAGGACGGCGCCGGTTCGGGCGGCTTCGGTTACGACCCGGTCTTCTACCTGGAAGAAAAGGGCTGCACCGTGGCCGAACTGAGCGAGGAAGAGAAGAACGAAGTTTCCCACCGGGGCAAGGCGGGAGCCAGGCTTAAACTGATTCTGGACAGCCTGGAACAATGAGCCCTTCCCTTTTTACTGTAATCGGCGGCGCCAACATGGATATCATCGCCGTACCGGAACGACGTATTCTGCCCGGCGACTCGGCACCGGGACGCATTCGTTTTATCCCCGGCGGCGTGGGACGCAACATAGCCCAGGCCCTGAAAATCACGGCCGGAGCGGGCAGCCGGGTCGAACTGATCACGGCGCTGGGTGATGATGCAAGTTCCTCCCAGGTCCGAGAAATCACGGAAGAAATCGGTGTTTCCTTTGCGCACAGCCTGATTTTTCCCGGCCGGACCTGTCCGACCTACGCCGCCATCATGGACGGCGGAGACCTTCTTTCCGCCGTAAACGATATGGGCCTTCTGAAGGAGATCACCCCGGAAAGGCTGAATTCCTGCCGGGAGATTCTCAATGAGGCCGATATGATCATTCTGGATGCGAACCTGGAAGAGGAGACGATCCTCTGGGTGGCGGAGACCTTTCCATCCAAGCCCCTCTTTGCCGAAACGGTTTCGGCCGTCAAATGCATCCGTTTTCTCCCCGTTCTTTCCCGCCTTTACGGGATAAAACCGAATAAACTGGAAGCGGAAAAACTGACCGGTATGACCATCCAAAACGGCGATGATGCCCTGGAATGCGCGGCCCTCCTTCATAAGAAAGGAGTGGATAATGTCATAATTACCCTGGGAAGCGCCGGTTCGGTCTATTATTCATCGAAAGAATGGGGTATGATAAACGCTTCCCCTCTGGAAAATGTCCAGGATATCAACGGGGCGGGCGACTACTATCTGGCCGGAGTTCTTCCGGCTCTGAAGGAAGGGTTAAGCCTGGAGGAAGCCGCCCGATCGGGAAGCATGAACGCTTTGAGAAAACTCAAAGGAGAAGTGTAATGGTGGAACTGAACGAAAAGGAAATACGCATCCTCGGCTGTCTGATGGAGAAGGAGAGGACGACTCCCGACGCCTATCCCCTGACGGAGAACAGCCTCTTAAACGCCTGTAATCAGAAAACCGGAAGAGATCCGGTCATGACTCTGGACAGTCAGGATGTGAAATCGGCTCTGGACGGGCTCGGCCGGAAAGGCCTCACCTCTCAAACCCAGGCCGATTCGGGTTACGCCAAAAGATATCTGCATAATTTACACAGAGAATGGGAACTCTCCGATCGTCAGCAGGCGATCATGGCCGTTCTGATGCTCAGGGGAGCTCAGACCATGGGAGAATTGAAGGCCCGCACTGCCAGGATTTACCATTTTTCCTCGGCGGCGGAACTGGAACAATCCCTGAACCATCTGTGCGAGCGGGCCGTCCCCCTGGCGCAGAAGCTGCCCCGCCGGCCGGGCCATAAAGAGAGCCGATACGATCATTTGCTTTACAGAATGGAGGAAAATAACGCAATGAAAAGACCCAATGTCATAATACAGAAGAAATCCGATGTCCCCGGCGGACTGGTAAGTCTCTCCCCCGAGGTAAAGGAAGCCGTGGAATCGGGCAAGGGCGTGGTAGCCCTGGAATCGACGATTATTTCCCACGGCATGCCCTATCCCCAGAACGTGGAAACCGCCCTGGAAGTGGAGAAAATCATCCGCAACGAAGGGGCCATACCGGCGACGATCGCCCTGATGAACGGCCAGTTTAAAATCGGCCTGAGCCCCGACGAGATCGATCAGCTGGGAAAAACCGGACGGGATGTCATCAAGTGCAGCCGCCGTGACCTGCCCTTCGTACTGGCCCGGAAACTGCCCGGCGCCACCACCGTGGCAGCCACCATGATCGGCGCGGCCCTGGGCGGGGTCAAGATTTTCGCCACCGGAGGAATCGGCGGTGTCCACCGGGGCGCCCCGACCACCTTTGATATTTCCGCCGACCTGGACGAACTGGCCAAAACCGATGTGGCCGTCGTCTGCGCAGGAGCCAAGGCGATTCTGGACCTGCCCCTGACACAGGAGTACCTGGAGACCCGCGGCGTTCCCGTGGTCGGCTTCGGGACGGAAGAACTGCCCGCCTTCTACACCAGAACGAGCGGCCTTAAGGTTGATTACCGTATCGACAGCGAGAAAGAGCTGGCCCAGGCTCTGGATATCAAGTGGAAGCTGGGCCTTTCCGGCGGCGTAGTCGTGGCCAACCCCATTCCCGAAGAGTACTCCATGGACCCGGAACATATCAATGCCGTTATCGACCAGGCCCTGGAAGATATGGCCGGACAGGGAATCAAAGGCAAGGAATCCACCCCCTTCCTCCTGGCCCGCATCAGCGAGCTGACCGGAGGAGACAGCCTCAATTCCAATATCAAGCTGGTCTTCAACAACGCCGTTATCGCTTCGCGGACGGCCTGCGAGCTGGCGAAGCTGCAGTAGGGACAGTAAGGATGCGGAGCAGACCGGCTCCGCCGGGCCGGAGGCGAAAGCCGAAGTCCTGAATGGCCCGGGCCCCGCGCCGCAGGTGCGGGGTACTGCCCCTTTTAATGAAACAATCCCCCCGGGATCAACAGCCGTAGATCAGAGACCGGGGAGCCCGCCCGCTTTTCACCCGATTCAGGATTCCTCGTAGATACCCCGGCGCAGTACGGAGAGGTAGAAATCCCAGTTTTCCATGTAGGTGCGGCGGATGGTCTCTTCCCCCTCGCCCTTATGGAAATCGCGAAGAAAATCCAGCCGTGTCTTCTGGAGAATCCAGGAGGCCAGGTCGAAAAAACGATCCCTGTCACAGGCGTAGGACGATGTATCCACATCGCAGAACAGTTTATCGAAATGTCTTTTGAAGATATCCCTTAGCTTCTCGACCTGGTCTCCGTCGTAGACGAAAGCCGCCTTGACGATGAGACTGAGCGCTTCCGGTTTGGCCACGTAATAACCGACCGCCTCCTCCGCCGCCGTGTACAGCCTTTCGAGCATATCCGCGGGCAGAGTTTTCCCCTTGGACCGGGCTCCCTCGGCAATATGGTCGTAAAGCTCGGTATAGATATGGTCCAGGGTGTAAAGGTAAAGGTCTTCCTTCGACTCGATGTATTCGTAGAGACCGCCCTTGGAAATTCCGGCTATTTTGATGATCCGGTCGGTGGAGCCCTTCTCGAAACCGTACCGCCCGAATTCATGGACGGCCGCTCCGATGACCCGCTCTCTTTTTTCCTGGGGCAGATGGTCGAAGGTATCTTTCATGGGGCCTCCCGGTCAGGTTCTTTGCGGCCGGAAGCGCCCCGGAAATCAGGCGATGGCCTTCTCTACTGTAGCCTGATTCTCCACTTTCGTAAAGAGAGAAACGGTCACGGTCACCAGGGCCGAAAGGGGCAGAGCCACCACAAGGGGATCGATCACAGGCCACTTGCCCGTCCCCAGGGTGGGTTTTCCGAAGAGGGCGCTGCAGATGCCCAGCGCTTCGGCTTCCTTGCCGTGAACGAAGATGAAGAGCAGGCATGAGGCGATAAAACCGGAAAGGATTCCCCCAATCATCCCCCGGCGGGTCAGCTTTCTCCAATACAGGGCCATGGTATAGGGAGCCAGAAAGGCCGATGCCATGATTCCGAAAAAGATGGCCGTGGCGCGGGCGATGATCCCCGGGGGGAACAGAATGCTCAGAAAAACCGATAGGAGGATGGTGAAAACGATTCCCAGACGGGTGATGAGCATGTCCTTCTCCTCGTTTTTCATGAAGGTGGAGAGGAAATCCCGGGAGATAGACGTTCCGATCGTATGGAACTGGGAACTGAGCGTACTCAGCCCGGCGGAAAGAATGACCAGGAGGAAGAGGTAGGAGAACCAGGGAGGCATGGCGTCGGCGATAAAGAGGGGGATGATCTTATCCGAATTGCCCTCGGCCGCCTGAATGGCCAGACCGCCGCTTTTCTGGAAAAAGTAAACGTTGGAGAGGCTGCCCACGATGAAGGCCGTTCCCGTACAGGCCAGAATGAAGATGGAGCCGATGCCGATGGCCCGGTTCAGTTCCTTGTCGCTTTTGACGCTCATGTAGCGGACGGCCAGCTGGGGCTGAGCCAGTACGCCGATTCCCACGCCCAGCACGATGGAGGAGTAGATAACCCACCAGAGAACCGAGCCCGCCTCGGGAGACCGGGTCCAGCCCCTGTGCCCTATGGCCCTCAGATTTTCCGGGACCATGGATTCCATTCCGGTCAGGGCCGAATGGGCTTTGACCACGCCCCCCAGTTTGGAATAGATGAAAATGAAGAGAAATACCATGCCGATAAACATGAGGGTTCCCTGCAGGGCATCGGTGTACATGACGCCCTTCAGACCGCCGAAGGTCACATAGGCCGCCACCAGGATGGAGAAGATGACCAGGGCGTACTCATAGGGGATGCCGATAAGCCCCTCGATAAGCCGGGAGGCGCCGATGAGCACCGCCGATGCATAAAGGGGCATGAAAAAGAAAATGACCAGTCCGGCAAAACGCTGGACGAAGAGGGAATCCACCCGCCGTCCCAGCAGCTCGGGAAAGGTATGGGCATCCAGGGCCAATCCCATTTTCCGAGTTTTCTTGCCGTAGAAGATAAAGGCGACGACGATGCCCACTGCGATGTTGCAGAGGGTCAGCCAGAGTAGGCTCATGCCGTAGACAGCGGCCAGCCCCCCGAATCCGACAATGGCAGAGGTGGAGATAAAGGTGGCGCCGTAGGACATGGCCAGAACGTAGGGGTGGGCATTGCGCCCTCCCACCATATAATCCAGGGTATTGGAAGTTCTCTTGTATCCGAGCCAGCCCAGGTACCCGATAACACCCAGATAGATTACAACGATCGCAATCAGCCAGAACATATCCATGGTTATTCTCCCCTGTTCCAGTTTCTGATTCCGTAAAAAAGGCCGAATCCAGAACTGACGAAAAGGGCGATAAAACAGAAGGCGATTGTGGGGTCGGGCAGACCTAGTATCATGGGGAACTCCTTGGCCGACCGACTGGTCGGTTTTTAAATATTCATTCATTTTAAGAGGAGATTCAAGATCTGACAAGGGAAAAAACAGTTTTCCTCTCGGCAAGACCCGTTCTTGTACACCGGTACAAATAGATACGCCCTCTTTCGTTCATTTTTTGTTCATGTAAACAGTGATTAAAGCTAGTATAACTGCAATAAATAGTTATTTAATTATTTATATTAGGGGTGAAACGGTTATGACGGAAAGAAGGAAAATCAAATTGGTTCAGGCCGCCTATGATGCGGTATTATTAACACTGGGAATGCAGTCTATCGGAATACTGGGGTACGGGGAGTAGAGTACATCTGGATGCTTTCTATACCGCTGCTGCTGTTCTTCGCCTTCGGCGCTGACTTCAAACTTGTCCCCTCCATATAGTATGATATCTGTGCGGTTTATTCTGGGCGATTATTAACGAAATTTTACCCGGGCTTCTGAGTTCCTTTCTCAATGCGGGACTTGTGAACATATTAACACCTGTCGTAGCCATTTTCCTGCTGCTGACTGTGTATGAGAACTTTCTGGAAAAGACAATTTTCGGTAATCTGCCCGCCCTTTTCATGGGACTGGCGTCATCATTTTTTACCTTCTTGATCAAGCCGGCCAATGCGGCACCCATCACCCCGATTCACCTGGTCGTGTTTTTCGTATACGGGGTAATTCTGGCGCTCTTGCTGGCCGGAGGAGGGCTCATGTTCTGTTCCCTCTTTTTCGGGAAGCAAAAAGGCCATGGGAGCGTTAATTCCGGCTCAGGAAGAATAGGCAGAATTACCTGTAAACCCTTGCCATTCCCCCCGTTCTTGGGCATAGTTAGAAACTATGAAGATAATCACCCCCATGACGAGAAAATCGGTCACCGTCACCGCCCCTCCCGCCAAGGCCTATACGCTTAGAGCCCTGGTACTGGCTTCCCTGGCAGAGGGAACCAGCCGCATAGGCAATCCCCTTCTGGGGCAGGACCAGCTCCACCTTATCGGCTGCCTGGAAAATCTGGGGGCCCGGATAGCGCGTGAGGGAGGGGATCTTCTCGTCACGGGCTGTTCCGGCAGGTACCACCCTCAATCGGAAGAACTGAACGCCGGAGAATCGGGAGTGACCATGAACTTTCTCTCCTCCCTCTCCGCCCTGTGCGACAAAGAAGTGACACTGACCGGCAAAGAGGGCCTCCTGCGCCGCCCCATTGAGGAAGTAATCAAAGGGATGTCTCAACTGGGCGGCAGGGCGACTTATCTTGACAAGGAAGGTTTTCCCCCTGTCCGGATTCACCCCTCTCCCCTCAAAGGGGGCCGGACGGTTATGTCCGGAAGCAAGACATCCCAGTACTTCAGCTCCCTCGTCATCGCCGGAGCCCTGACCGAGGATGATACCACAATCATCTGCTCCGATGAGATGTCCGAGAGACCCTACTTTGATATAACCACCTCCATGATGGCCCTCTTCGGGGTAAGGACGGAAAATCGGGACTATAGGGAAATCCGTATTCCCTCCGGGCAGGGCTACCGGGCCTGCGATATGGAAGTGGAGGGAGACTACTCCAGCGCGACCTTTTTCTTCCTGGCCGCCGCCGTCTGCGGTAAAGAGGTCACCGTGACCGGGCTTAACAGGAACTCCGTACAGGGAGACAGGAAAATCCTGCCCCTGTTGGAAGAAATGGGGTGTTCCGTCCAATGGACCGGAGAAAGGGTAACTGTAACCGGCGGTGCCCTGAAGCCCCTGAGAACGGACGGAACAGACATCCCCGACATGGTGCCCTCCCTGGCGGTGGCCGCCGCTTTCGCGGAAGGGGAATCGGTCTTTACCGGTGTGGGACGACTGCGTTACAAGGAGTGCGACCGGCTGGAAGCGATAAAAGGGAATCTGGAAGCCATGGGAGGAAAAGTCCGCTACGACGAGGATACCCTTTATATTACCGGAACACCTCTCAAGGGAGCCCAGATAGATTCCTTCAACGACCACCGCATAGCCATGGCTTTTGCCGTAGCCGGCCTGGCCGTGGCAGGACAGGAGATCGGCGACCCGGACTGCGTGGGTAAATCTTTTCCCGATTTCTGGGAGAGGCTGGCTCTCTTCCAGGAATAGGTGTTCACAAAAAGCAAACAACTCTCACGAATAATAAACAAAGAAGTAATGAAAATCCGCCTGCCGAAAGTGACAGAGAGTCTTCCCGCCCAGATACAGAGTACTTAGCGCGAATCCGTCCTTATCTATTCCTAAAATCCGGCTCACGGGAATAATACCTATCCCTCCTATTTTTACTTTCATATCTCATAGAGGAGGGATTTCAAATGATTTCCAGAAAAACTCACAAACCATTTTTCACAGCGACCCTGTTAGGCCCGCTTGTTCTCACGGCTGGGCTGGCCTTGATAACAGGCTGCGACACAGGCAGTTCAACCCGGGGCGCTTCGGCTCTTTCCGCTCCCAACACGGAACTTACCCTCATAGCCCACCGGGGCGCTTCGGGCTATCTACCGGAACACACCCTGGAAGGCTACGAACTGGCCGTGGAGCTGGGGGCCGATTATATCGAGCCGGACCTTCAGTTTACCTCCGACGGAGAACTGGTGGCCATGCATGACAGCACCCTGGATAGGACAACCAACGTGAAAGTTCTCTTTCCCGATGCCGCCGATTACAATGTCTCGAGCTTTACCCTGGCGCAGATTAAAACCCTTACCGTGCAGCCCGTAAATAACGAATCGACAACCTACGCGGGCTTCACCTCAAAATACGGGGAGAATTTTACCGTTCCGACCTTCCAGGAAGTGATCACCCTCTCCCAGAAGATGAGCCTGGAGAAGGGACGTTACATCGGCCTTTATCCCGAAGCCAAACAGGGAGATGAGGAGATGGGCAGGATGATTGTGGACACCCTGAAGAGCAACGGGCTTACCGGCGCAGAGGATTATGTCTATATCCAGTCATTCTCCAATACCATCCTCAAATACATAAAGACCTACCAGGAAAGCCTCGGAATGTCGATTCCTTTGATCGTTCTGGGGTACGCACTGCCCTCATCTGACGGCAGCGGCACCGTACTGGGAGTCGGGCAGGAGATGGAAGAATACAGTAAAACCGCAGAGTACGCCGATGGAATCGGATTCTATAAAGACGGTCTGACTTACGGAAGCATGACCATTCTCGAAGTGGACAAGGATATAGTCGACGAAGTACACAGCGAAGGGCTCCTGGTGCATATCTGGACATTCAGCCAGAGCGACGAAACCCTGGCCGCCGAGGAGTACGGAAAATTTTTCGAGACGGGTATAGACGGTTTCTTTACGAACTACACCGATCTGGCCCTTACCGCCCGGGACAAGTTTCTGGCGGTAAAATAACTCTCCGGCCCGGAGATTCAGGACAACCGGCCCAGGGAAACCCCCAGGTGCTCCGCTGTTTTCACCAGGCCGTTGTCCTCGGTTATGAACTTTTTCCTGCCGACCACCTCTTCCAGGGGAACGGGGATAAACTCGTTATTCCTTACGGCGATCATGACACCGAACTCCCCAGTGATGATCTGGGAGGCGGCTTTGGTACCCAGCCGGCTGGCCAGGATGCGGTCTCTCGCTGTTGGGACTCCTCCCCTCTGCAGATGGCCCAGAGTGGTAATGCGGGTTTCGATCCTCACCCGCTTTTCGATAATCCGGGCCAGGTTGTGGCTTAAGCTGTCGCAGTAATTCAGATCCCGCTCCTTAACCTCTTTCTTGTCCATCCCCTTTCTCAGCTCCGCTTCTTCGATGGAATGGGCGCCTTCGGCCACAACGACAATACTGAAACGCTTGCTGCGTCTTTCCCTTTCTATCAGAGCTTCCACCACCTTATCGATGGAAAAGGGAAATTCGGGTATCAGGATGACATCGGCCCCTCCGGCCAGACCGGCCCCCATGGCCAGCCATCCCGTATTATGGCCCATTACATCCACCAGCATACAGCGGTGATGGCTGGAAGCGGTCGTATGAAGCCTGTCAATTGCTTCACAGGCAATGGACATTCCCGTATCGTACCCGAAAGTAACATCGGTGCCGAAAATATCGTTGTCGATAGTCTTGGGCAGGGTTATGATATTGGGTATGCCGTTCTGATAGAGGTGAAAGGCATTTTTCTGAGTCCCTCCCCCGCCTATGCAGACAAGAGCATCAAGACGGAGCCGCTTATAATTCTCAACGGCATCGTGGGTTCTGTCCACCTTGCTGCCGTCCCGGGTAAGGAACTTATGGGGTTTCAAACGGCTTGTCCCCAGAATGGTTCCCCCCTCTACGAGCAGGCCCGAAGTCTCTTTGGCCCCCAGAGGTATTGTCCTGTTCTCCACCAGGCCCCGGAAACCGTCCTGAATACCGATGATCTGAATTCCCCTCTCCAGAAGAGGTTTCGCCACACCGCGAATTGCCGCATTCAAGCCGGGACAGTCTCCCCCGGAAGTCAATATTCCTATTCTTCTGATGTCTGCCATAGGTACAATACTAGTATAAACGGGAAACCGAAACAACAGGAGTACAGCAGTTTCTTCCAAAGGGACTCTTTTTTTTTCATACCCCTTGAATCTTAATCAAAGAATGACTATATTTCACCTTAGAATGGAGTAGATTAGCCTTATTGGACCGTTGATGACAGGAGCCGGCAAATCCCATGCGGATCATCAAGAACGAAGAATTTAGAGACATCATACAAATGGATTTACGGGACTTCGTATCCCTTACCATAGGAATTTCCCATATTACAGTTAAAGAGCTTAACAGGCCGATGCTGGGGCGACTTCTCATGGAAGCGGAAAAATGCGAAGAGCTGATTGACGCCTACGGGATCAAGCAGAATGCTTACTGGTATCCCCTCAGGAAGGCGATCGGCGTTATCCGTTCCTACTCACGGGTAGCCTACAATTTTCTCCATATGCGCTATGCCGCTCCCTACTACAATCTGATAACTCTGGATCAGGACTTTTTCGGCGCCCTCGAGGAGAGCATTTCCTGCCTCTTCGAATCCTTTCTTCTGAGACTGAACCAGTTTTCCGAATTTCTTAAAAAAGTAGGCCTGACGGAAGATCTGCGAGCCCTGGACAGCTATCCCTTCTATGAAAACCTGGTGGAGTGCCGCCTGGAAGATACCCTGGAATGGGCCCCCCTGGACTCGGGAGCGGAAACCGCCGTATATCTGGCATCCAGTTTTCTGAATCTGGCCGAAGAGAGCCGCTTCATCAAGGAAGCCTGCCAGAAAAAAACCGATGACTACAGCTCCATCATACCCGATGTGGTTAACGAGGAAAGCCTGAGGCTCATGTCCAACAGCTTCCATAACCTGCAGTCGAAATACGATACGATCCTGTTCCATTCGACCATAACCAGGGAAGACGAAAAACTTCCCGCCCTGAGAGGACAGATTTCCGTAGTCTACCATCTACTGGAGACATCGACTCTTCTCATACACTATTTCCAGAGACACGAAATGCAGCTGGTCGATCCCACCGAGGAGATGCAGCAGCATTTTGACCAGCTCTTCCACATCATGGTGGATTTCTGCATGTATTTCGCGCAGAAATATATCTCCGCCGCCCAGGACCTGTGCAAAAATATTCTGAAAACCTATTCCGAGGAGAGCACCATAACCGTTCCCATTCCCAATTACCGGGGATTCCACGTGCGCCCCTCTACGCTGATAGCCAAGATCGTCATCCACTACGGCAGCGAAGTGGAAATGAAACTGGGAAACCATACCTATAACGCCGCCATGCCCCTGGAACTTTTCCGCGCCAACGAGGAGATCAACCTATCCAAGCGCTGTGCCATAGCCAAGGGAATACTGGAGCATAAGCTGATAAAGGAAGAAGCCGACGCCATCTATGACGCCAAGCTGATGAAGAAAATCCTGCGAATGGTGTTCCTGGATCTGCTTGAACAGCAGAAAATCATCATCTACGAGAACGATTTTTCCTTTGACAATCTGACACCCTTCGAAAGCGAAACCATCGCCGACTTTGCCAAACGGGGCATAGCCCTCTACCTGGCCCTGGGGAAAATCGATATCATCAGCGATACGAAGGTAGTCTTTACCGGAGACAAACGCGTTCTGCACGATATCCAGATACTGGCTGAAAACGGTTACGGTGAAGACAAGTTCGGAAACAACATCGTCCTTCCCAAGGAACTCTCCTACCTGAAGCGCTAAGCCTCCACCAAGCTTATATAAGCGGTATGCCTGCAAAGGCAGAAAGCCGCTTTCCATCCAGTTATTCAATGATTCACGTAGAAAATCCTGTATTAAACTGTTTTCAATATAACGCTTTCCGCTTTCCGCGTTAAAGCTGCTTCCCCTCGTTAATCTTGGCTTCAAACCGCATAAGATCCCGTCCGGTCAGACCGGTATCTTCACCGTTCATTTTCTTCCTGAGCGCTTCCAGCTCCGCCGCGGAGAAGGAGACCCCTCCCCTCTTATGCTGATTAAACGACTCAAAGGCCAGGGGACAGACTTTCGAAGCCAGATCATACATGGTATTGGCATAATCACGGATCTCTTTCTGGGCATGTCCGTCCATGCGAAGCCTCAGAAAATGAAAGAGGTTATGCAGATCGATCTGCCAGTACCACTCGGTATAAAGATTCAGGGGCAGATTAATGCGGGCCAGTTCCCGGGCGATGCCCTTCTCAATCAGTCCCTCATAGGCTCCGTAGGCCTCTTCACAGTTTCGGGTGATAATATCCAGAACTTCCTTCCTCAGCTCGGCGGGCACCTCTTCCGTTGACCGGCCCTGTTTATTGTCCTCACTCTGAAAGGAGATGTCCTCTGCGGCGGGAAGGTAAAACTCATTCTTCATTACGCTGTATCGCGCAGAGATCTCATTCAGACGAGCCGTTCTGTGCCGAACCCACTGACGGGCGATAAAGATAGGCATCTTACAGTGAAAGGTAAATACGACCTGTTCAAAAGGAGAGGTGTGATCGTTCCTCAGAAGATAATCGATAAGACCCTTATCCTGACGGTAGCTCTTCGTTCCTTCCCCGTAAGAGACACGGGCGGACTGAACGATTCTGTCATCGCTGCCCATATAGTCGACTAAACGGACGAACCCCTTGTTAAGGACAGGGAACTCCTTATCCAGTATTTCTTCCGCTTCCGGGACGATGCAATGGGCCATAGCTTACCTCTTAATTTAAAAAAATGTGGAAAGAATCTTACCATGTTTTTTCCAAATCAACAAGGTACGATGGGCCTATCTCCCTTATTCTCTTATGTACAATGATTCATTTTTATACCAAAAGGAATGTTATTCCCGACCTTCTGATTCAGGCAGAAAAGAGGAAGAACAGCCTATCCTCTTTTATTGAAAATACTTACCTGTTTTTATTGTTAATCATCCATTTTTGGCACAGAAATTGTGTATAACGTTATATAACCACACTAAAAGGAGGTTTTATACAACGTTATATTACTTTATGTAACGTTTAATCATGTTATGTACAACATCAGTCGAAGTGAATTAAGGGAATTCATCCCCTCTCATAAGAAATTATTCTCCCTTTCGCCACGAATAAAAAGCCTCAAAAAAGCCGGCAGAAAATTCCCCTTTATTGTCTTCCTTTACGTCATCCTTCCCTTTGCGGCTCTTCTTTTCTCTCTGTGCATGGGAAGATACGTCCTTCATCTTAAGGATGTCCTGTCCCTTCTTTTCCTGAAAGCCACCGGCGGTGATACAAGAGAACTGGCAGTTATCGACACCATTCTGTTCCGCGTGCGACTTCCCCGCATCATCGCCGCCATGCTCATCGGCAGTTCACTCTCCCTTTCCGGTACGGTCTACCAGAGTACTTTCCGCAATCCCATGGTTTCCCCCGGAATTCTCGGGGTGGCAAACGGAGCCGGCTTCGGAGCAGCCCTGGGTATCCTTCTGTCCTTCTCTTTTATCGGGATTCAGCTGACCGCCTTTGCTTTCGGTATTGCGGCCGTCCTTATTACATTCGGGCTCAGTAAAATACTGACAAGAGAGGGAGACTCCCTGATTGCCCTTGTTCTCACCGGTATGGTGATCAGCACTATCTTCTCCTCCCTCATCTCCCTGACCAAATACACAGCCGATCCCTACGACAAACTGCCGGCTATAACCTTCTGGCTTATGGGCAGCCTGGCCTCGGTAACGAAAGATGACATCCTCTTTTCCCTTACTCCCATCATACTGGGCAGCATCCCCCTTATCCTGCTGCGCTGGAAGCTGAATCTGATGTCCTTCGGTGATAACGAAGCCCGCTCCATGGGAATAGATACGACAAAACTTCGAATTATCGTCATCCTATGCTCCACCATCATTACAGCAGCCTCCATTGCCATAAGCGGTATTATCGGCTGGGTGGGACTCATCATTCCCCATCTCTGCCGATTCATCACCGGACCGGACCATAAAAAGCTCGTTCCCCTTTCTATGGTCATCGGTGCCGTTTACCTGACGCTGGTGGATGACTACGCCCGGACGCTGACCAATATCGAAATTCCCCTGGGAATCATCACCTCCCTCATAGGAGCACCCTTTTTCATCTATCTCATGTTCAAAAAAAGGAAGAACTGGCAATGAAAATAGAAATACGAAACCTTACCTGCGGCTATGGCAAAAAAGAAGTGATCCGCAACATCTCCTTCGCAGTAGGCACAGGAGAGATCCTCTGTCTTCTGGGACCGAACGGTGTGGGGAAAACCACCTTCTTCAAAACCCTTCTGGGGCTGCTTCCCCCTCTCGGCGGCGAGATATCCCTTAACGGACAAGCCATAAGCAGACTGAGCCGCAAAGAATACGCCCGGAAAGTGGCTTACGTTCCCCAGTCCCAGTCGGTCCCCTTCCCCTACACCGTGGAAGAAGTGGTCATCATGGGCAGGAACGCTCACCTGTCCTCATTCTCCTCTCCCGGCCGCAGGGACAAGGAGATCGCCGCCGAAGCTCTGGAGGAACTGGGAATCACCCGGCTCGCGAAAAGGACCTTCACCCAGTTAAGCGGGGGTGAGCGGCAGATGGTACTGATAGCCCGGGCTCTGACACAGCAGACGGAAATCCTGTTTATGGACGAGCCGACTTCCAGCCTGGATTTCGGCAACCAGGTAAGAATACTGAATAGGATAAACAGATTACGGGATAAGGGAATCAGCGTCGTTCTGACCACCCATGCCCCGGACCATGTTTTTCTCTGCGGGAGCAAGGTCATCGTTTTCAATGAGGGCCAGTTTTCCCGTATGGGAGAGCCGGATCTGGTAGTCACGGAGGAACTTCTCCAGTCTGTCTACCATGTGGATGTAAAGATTCATCAGACGGGGATTCCCGGCGGGAAAGCGCCTGTGAAAGTCTGTGTACCCTGTTTGTAAAGGAGAGAAATAATGAAGAAAATGTTAACAGCGGCCCTGCTGCTCATCACCACCCTGCTCTGTGCCATGGGAACGCCTCTCTGGGAGACTCCGGCACCGTCGGGAGAAACACGAACCATCGTCGATATGGCGGGCAGAACCCTGACAATCCCGACAAAAGTGGATACGATCCTGGCAAAGTGTATGATCGGCACGACCATTGCCTACAGTCTGGAGCCCTCTCTGGTGGCCGGTCTCAACTGGTACCCGACGGAGGCGGAAAAGGAGTTTCTCGATGAGGATTACCTGAAGCTTCCCATGCTTTCGGGATGGCATGCCGGAAACGAGGGTAACGTGGAAGAGATCATTAAAACCGGTCCTTCCCTGCTCGTCGCCGCCTCCTTCAATCCTCAGAAGGACCAGGCGTCCCGGGATCTGGCCGAAAAAATCGAGGAGCTTACCAATATCCCCGTGGTAATTTTTGACTTCAGGCTGGAAAATCTTCCCGAAACCTACCGTTTCTTCGGCGAACTGACCGGAAAAAGGGGGCGGGCCGAAGAACTGGCCCTCTATGCCGAAAACCGACTGGCCGAGATAAAAGGGATGACCGATCAGCTAAGTGACGACGATAAAATCAGCCTTTACTATGCCGAAGGAAAGGGCGGACTCCAGACCGATCCCTCCGGATCCTTCCACACCCAGGTCATAGATTATGCGGGAGCAGTCAACGTGGCCCAGGTGGAGATGAAAGGCGGAATGGGCCGCAGCCAGATATCCCCGGAACAGCTCATGATCTGGAATCCCGATGTGATTATCTGCTGCCATGACCAGGGTTTTTCCCAGATAGACAATACCCTCTCGGGGATAAAAGAAGATCCCCGCCTGTCGGAAGTCAAAGCCATCAGGGAAAACCGGGTCTACGAAGTCCCCTACAAACCGTTTAATTTCATGGACAGGCCTCCCTCCATCAACCGCCTCATCGGCCTTGTCTGGCTGACAGACCTGATATATCCCGACCTCAGTCCCTTTGACTTAAAGAACGAGATCCGGGACTTCTATACACTATTTTACCGCATTGATCTATCGGAAGAACAGCTCGACGACATCCTGCTGAACTCATATCCGAAGGAGGATTGAAATAATGAAAGAACAGGAAATGGCTCAGAGGATGCTGGCTATGGCATCGGGAGTTCTTAAGGACGTATATCCCTGTATCGCTAAGGATATAAAAAAAGAATCGGGAAAGGACAAAGGAGTCTTTCTGGATATCGGCGGCGGCACCGGTCATTTGTGCCTGGCAATGGCGGAAGCGGCAGGATTTGAAAAGCTATACAACCTGGACCCCTCCGGGGAGATGCTCAGATGGGCCGATGAGAACATAGGTAATGCTTCTGCAGAAAAAAGGATCACCAATCTTCAGGGTAAGGCCGAAAAGATTCCTCTGCCCGAAAAGAGTGTGGATCTGATCATGAGCCGGGGATCATCATTTTCATGGGAAGATCCGGCGGAGGCCTTCAAAGAGATACACCGGGTACTGAACAACCGGGGGGAAGCCTACATCAGCATCGGATGCATCTTCGGTACGGAAGAGTTGCGAAAATCCATTGTAAGCCGTTTCATGGAAAAGGATCCCCTCTGGGAAGCCGGTTCGGTGGAAAGAGAAAGCAAACTGACCATGGATGACGTGGACAGCCTCTGTGAAACGGCCGGAGTCAGGAACTATAGAAAACTCATCAAAGATCACGATAAATGGCTAGTCATAGCCAAATAGGAGGACAAAAATGAAACACATGATAATCGGCACAGCCATCACTCTCCTCGTCCTGCTGCCGGGCTGGACGACAGGCCATCCGGAAACCGTCGTCTCCGAAGAAAAAGAAACGGTTACCATCACTGATATGTTTGACAGAACGGTAACGATCCCCCGGACGGTCAACAAAGTGTATGCCCAGTCCCCCGTGGGAACCTACTTCCTGTACACTCTGAACTCAAGCAAGCTCACCGGACTGATGTGGGAACCGTCGGAAGAGGAAAAGCCCTTCTTCACCGAAGAGTACTGCCGCCTGCCCGTTCTGGGCGGCTGGTTCGGACAGGGCAATACGGGAAATTTAGAGGAGATAATCAAGGCTAAGCCGGACTTTATCATTTTCGACGAGATGTCTCCCATAGGAGATAGGGCGTACTCCCGGGAGCAGGCCGACCGGCTGCAGGAGACACTTCAGATTCCCGTGGTCATAATGGACTTCAGCTTCTACCGTCTGCCCGAAACCTATCGGTTCGCCGGTTTCCTGACGGGCGATGAAGAACGGGCCGAAGAACTGGCATCCTATACCGAAAAAGTCTACGCCGATATCCGCGAAAAAACATCTGACCTTACCGAGGAAGAAAAGGTTCGCGTCTACTATGCCGAAGGTTCCGAAGGGCTCCAGACCGACCCGGAAGGTTCGGCCCATTCGGAGCTGATCAGTTTCGCCGGTGCGGTAAACGCGGCAGAAATCGACACAACACATGGCTACGGCCGAGCCCAGATATCTCCCGAACAGCTGGCTGTCTGGAATCCCGATCTGATAGTGGCCTGTCACGACGGAGGAGCTGCCGTATCCACCTGTTCGGCGCTCCTTTCCGATCCCCGGCTCCAATCGATCCCGGCCATCTCCGAAGGCCGCGTTTACGAGATTCCCTACCGGCCGTTCAATGTAACCGACCGCCCCCCCTCGGTCTTCCGTATTTTCGGAGTCAAGTGGCTGGCGCAGCTCTTCTATCCCGATCTGTTCCCTTACGACATACAAAAGGAGATGCAGGATTTCTACCGCCTCTTCTGGAATATAGAAATCACCGACAGCCAGGCAGAAGCCTTTCTTACACCCGGGACCGGAATCAACGAAACCTGCCGAGTTCTCCGTCCCGGAGGAGCCGCCTGCATCGGCGGAGGATTCGGAACGGAAGATCTTCTCAACAGAATTATAGAGATCAAGGCCGTGAAAAATCCGGGCTGGAACGAATGGAGAACACGGCGGACAGGCCTCCCTCAGGAGGAAAGATTTGACTTGCTACTCAAAAAATCAGCCGTACCCCGCTATCGGATAGAACATGAGGAGGCCGGAACATGGATAAAGTTCAGAAAATAGTGACCTGCGATATATGCGCCCGGGGATGTCTCCTCAAGGAAGGGGAAAAAGGACTTTGTAAAAACTACCTTCTCAGAGACGGGGAAATCCGGGAAATTTTCCCCCGTAGTTATCTCCTGGTATGCCCCATTTCCATAGAGACGATGCCCATGCTCCATTACCACCCCCGGGGAAAATTTCTCCAGGTAACCACGGTGGGCTGCAATTTCAGCTGCCCCGGCTGTGTTTCCGCCTCTTTCGTCAAAGGAATGACCGAATCGCGGAACATATTGAACCACCTTGATCCGGAGGAAATAATAGACCGAGCCCGTCAGGAAGAGTGCCTGGGAATAACCTTCATGATGAATGATCCTCTGGCTTCTTACTTCACCTTTCTGGAACTGGCCATCAAGGCGAAATCGGCCGGACTTCTAGTGGGCTGTTCCACCAATGCCTACTTCACCGAAGAGAGGGCCAAGGAACTGGCTCCCTCCCTGGACTTCATGAATATCGGCATGAAAGGCTTCTCCGACAGGGATTACCAGTTCTGCGGCGTCTCCTCCCTTCTGCCGGTACTGAATAACGTCTGCTATTTCATAAAGGAAGGAATCCACGTGGAAATATCCTGCCTTTACCGCAAGGGCAAGGAGATGAGCCTTCTGGATCTGGCCCGCTGGATTGAATCGGTGGACAGCAAAATCCCCCTGCAGCTCATGCGGTACATCCCCCTGGAAGACGCCTCTCCCGAGTGGGAACCCTCTCCTTCGGAAGGGGAAACGCTTTGCGGAGAACTGCGCCGGCTGCTGCCCTACGTGTATCTGTTCAATACACCGGGGACCGAAAGCCTCCATACCCGCTGTTCCCGCTGCGGCAACATACTCATGGAAAGGGACTTCTACGGCCCTATGGGCGCGGTGGTCAGAAAGCAGAAGTACAGCGATTCGGGTAAATGCCTTTTCTGCGACGGGAAAACCGATTTGATTTCCCCGAAAAAACGCCCTCCCTTCAGAGAAGAAGGTTTTGCCGGTGGCTACCCCTTTACCCGGGCTCTCGAAATGCTGGAATCCATGCTGATTGCCATGGGCGTGAGGAACAGGAAGAAGCTTCTGGATTGCTGGGAGACGATTCTTGAGGGAACGGGGCTCATCGATTTCCACAGGGAAATCCAATCGCCCCGAAGCTATCTTTCAGCCCTGCTGAAATACGGGAAAATCGCCGGAGAGGAAGAAAACGCCCGCCGCCTCGTTAGCTATCTGGAAGACAAGATAGAAGAGGTCGAAAGAAGATCAGCGGAATCCCTCTCTCATCCCCGGGTGCTCTATATCATGGGAAAGCCCCTTTTTGTCCTCAAGGGAGAAAGATTTGAAAACCAACTGGTAAAAATGGCGGGAGCCATTCCTCTGAACGATCTGATTTCCATAGAAGGAAGGCCGGGCATGACCGTACCGGAAGAAACCCTGTCCGTACTTAACCCCGAGGTCATTTTTGTTTCTTCTTTTCTGAGCAATACCGAAGAGGCCCTTTACAGGGAATATCTGGGCAGAAACATTAGAGCGGAAGCCGTGACCAACAGAAGAATTTACACCCACCCTTACGCCAACATCGATTTCGGTAGTCCCCGATGGATACTGGGTCTTATGCATATGGCAAACATGCTCCACCCCGAGACATGCCGTTTTGACCTGGAGGATGAAGCGGAATACTTCTACAGAACATTCTATCAGAGCCCCTTCGATCCCTCACAGCTCAACAGATCATTCGGGAAGCCCCTCAGAACCTGGAAGTGGAAGAGCAAACCGGAAAGGGAGCCGGTTCCTATCTAGGCAGGAAAAATCTGTTTCCCCATGTGGGAGATATCATATCCCCCCAGGCCCTCTATCTCCCTCTGGAATGCCTGATCCCTCAGGATTTCCAGAACGGCCCGGAAAGAGGGCTTTTCCATATCTCTATGATAGAAAATCATATCGTAGGACTCCTCCTTCATGGGAATGAATTCGATGGAGGCAACCTGCATGGCGGTTTTTTCGCATCCCAGAGCCACATCCGCCTCTCCCCGTCCGACACGGCTGGCGCAGGCCATGTGGGAAGAACTCTCCTCCTCATAGCCGATTATCCGTCCGGGTTCCCAGCCGCGGCTCTGCAGATATTCATCCAGAAGGATTCTTGTACCGCTTCCCCGCTCTCGATTAATCAGTCGGATGTCCTCCCTGAGAAGGTCTTCCCATCCGCTTATTCCCTTGGGGTTTCCCCTCTTTACGTAAAATCCCTGATATCTCTTGACCAGGTGGATAACCACCGTATCCATACCGGGAAGCATATTACGCACATAGGGGATATTATAGCTGTCGGTGCGGCTGTCCCACATATGGGCCGTGGCAATCTGAACCTCTCCGAGGTACAGTGAATGAAGGGCATTATAGCTCCCCATATGGGACCGGAAAACCCGAAATCCCCGGGGATCCTCCTCCAGCCGCTGTGCCAGGATATCAAGAATCACATCCTGACCGCAAATAATCAATTCATGACCGGAAGACTCCTTACCCCTCTCTCTGGGGGCTGAATTTTCCGTGGAAGAAGCGATCTCGGCAGCCGTATTATTCCGCCGCTTCTTTTTAAGCGCCTCAACGGCCTGACACTCCACACGAATCTTCTTTCCGACCCGGTATGCCTCCAGTTCTCCCCGCTTAATAAGTTCGTAAACCGTATTCTTGGCGATTTTCAGCTGATCGGCAACTTCCGCCGGAGTCAGTACTTCTTCCTCTTTCATGGGGCTATTATATCCGATTCCCCGATCTTTTGCAAAAGCAATGGCGAACAGAGCCTCCCATATCGGCAGAAAATGCAATTTTTTTAAAAGAAAATTGATAATATTCAATTTATGTTATAAAGTATTTTGCAGAGGCTCCGATGAACCGAGAATACGAACTGGATAAATCATTAATCGATGCGTATAACTACCACAGAAGCGATATGTTTCAAGAAGCTCTTGAATGCTATATGGCGGCGGTGGAACTGGATCCCGACAATAACGAGATCTGGTTTGAAATGGGCAGCTGTCTTTATTCTCTGGGAAACTACCATAAGGCTCTGGAGTGCGGATTAACCTGTCTCAAAATAGATTCTTCCCATAAAAAAGCCTGGTTTAACTGCGGTTTAGCCTTGAGCATGATGAATGAAGACGAAAGAGCTCTGGTTTTTTATTCGGAGGCTCTGAAGATAGATCCCGAATACGGGATAGCCTATTTTGCCAGGGGCAACGCGTCCTTTTTCCTTGAAGATTTTCCCGCCGCGATACAGGACTATACCCAGGCCCTGTCCTGTCTTCCCGATTTCTCCCCCGAGGAAGAGGAGAGCCACTACTACCGGGCACTCTGTTACGAAAAAATCGGTTCCCTCGATTTCGCCCGGGTGGATTATAACTGGGTGCTGCGCCGTTCTCCCGACAGATATGATGTAATACGCAAGAGGGCCCTTCTTTCGTTCAGGGAAAAGAAGTACCAGTCCGCCCTTAAGGATATCCTTAAAGCACGGTCAATCTACCCCGACAGTAAAAGACTGACCCAGATCCAGAGGAAAATTGAGATACAGATTGAGAAATCATCCGGAAAAAACGAGGTTGTCTCTTTTCAATAGGAAAATTAATGTTTCTTCCCCCACTGCCGATATTTAATAATAGGAATTTGTACAGCCTTGTCCCTACGGGCCATCGTTCCCGTAAATAGAGTTGGGAGTTATAGATGAATGACGTTATGAAGCTTGCAGAAGAAATATCAGAACAGGAGAAAATATCAGGAAAAGATGTTCTCCGTTTCGAAAAAATAATCAGCCCCCTCCCCAAAGCCGAGATACACATCCATGCTGAGTCCCTTATGGCTCCGGCGGATCTTTTAAAGCTGAATGCCAAATACGGACTCTATCCCGAATGCCGCACCGAGGAAGCCCTCAAGGAAGCCCTCGGCATTAAGAAAATAGCCGATCTTTCCGAAATGATTCAGCAGTTCCTTAACATACAGTCCTTTATCAAGGAAGAAGAAGATTTCACCCTGATAGGTGATTCCATACTCCCCTACATGGAGCGTAATAATATTGTCTACCTGGAAGGTCATCTGGCCGTAACCTCCTTTGTCAAACGGGGTCTTGATTTCAACAGAATGATGGTTTCCCTGGATGAGAGTCTGGAGGATATCGCGAAAAAGGGCCGTGAGACCGCCATATTCATAGATGTTTCCCGCACTTTTGGTCCGGAAAATGCCATGAATAATCTGAATCTGCTCCTCGGCTACTTATCCACGGTGGAAAAAAGCCGCATCATCGGCATAGGCCTGGGCGGAGCGGAAAAATCGGGTGAGCCCAAGGAGTACGAAGAGGTTTTTACGAAAGCTCGGGAAGCAGGACTCCGCTGTGTGGCCCATGGGGGGGAAGAAACTCCCTATACACAGGTTTACGATACAATCAATTACCTGAAACCCGAAAGAATCGGCCACGGGATCAGTTCCTACCAGAACGAGACCCTGATGGATGAACTGGCGGAGTCACAGCTCCCCCTGGAAGTATGCCCCACAAGCAACCTCCTGACGAAGACCTTCGCCACGAAGATGGAAGAGCACCCCATTACCACTCTGTTCAGGAAGGGAATCATGGTAACCCTGAATACAGACGATCCCCTTCTCTTCGAAGTGGAACTGAACCGGGAGTACATCCAGGTCTACGAAAAGACAGACCTGACTTTTGCTGATATGATCACCCTTCTCCTGAACACGGTGAAGGCTTCGTTCATGGATGAATCAGAGAAAAATGCACTGCTGAAAAGAATCGAAACCGATCTCGAAAAAAACTTAAGTAATCTTAAATGAATCAAGCTGCTTGAGGATGTTCTTACCCGTTTCATGGGAAAAGAGCTTATCCTCGGGTGTTTCTATCGTCTCACCGTCAAAGTCGAGACCTTCCCTGATTCCCCGGGCAAAGAGAGAATAGATTTCGGGAGAAAAGGCGATCTCACGTTCTTTGAGAATAATACAGTCAACCCCTTCCCTGACGGCATTCCAGCGAAGCTCTCTGGCATCGGGCATGGAGAAAAACTCATCCGCCATAATCTCAAGAAGGGCTTTCTCCTCGGGCTGCCAATAGAAAGCTTCCAGAAGGGATTTCGCTCTTGCACCGTATTTCTCACGTTTATTATGTTCGCTTCGTCTCATTATCTATCTACTCCCATGGCTTTTCGAAGAGTGGCAATTTTCTGTGCCGCAAGAACCCGGGCTTTTTCGGCTCCCTTTGCCAGGGCGTCGTCAATAACGGATTTATCCGCCATCAGCTCGTCGTAGCGGTCTCTCATGGGCTTAATGACCTCATTCATAACCTCAAACAGTTCGGCTTTCGCATGGCCCCATCCCATCCCGCCGGCACGGTAGCGTGCCGCCAGAGCCTCCTGCTGCTCTCCGGTGGCAAAAAGCTTGTACAATGAGAAGACATTACAGGTCTCGGGATCCTTAGGTTCCTCAACTTCCTGAGAATTGGTCACTATCTTATTAAGAAGTTTCTTCAGCTGCTTCTCGGGAAGAAAGAGGGGGATCGTATTGTTATAGCTCTTGCTCATCTTGCGCCCGTCCATGCCGATGACCGTTTTCGTCGATTCGGACACATAGGCTTCGGGAATGGTCAGCAGGCTGGCGTTGTAATTCCGGTTCACCGCTTCGGCGATATCGGCAGCCATCTCTATGTGCTGAACCTGATCTTTACCCACGGGCACGTAATTCGTATCAAAAAGGAGAATATCGGCGGCCATAAGAACCGGATAGGTATAGAGTCCCATATTAATGTTATGGTCATCCGGCTTTCCCTTCTCCCTGTTGAGGTCCAGCTGAGCCTTATAGGCATGGGCCCTGTTCATCAGCCCCTTGGGGGTAAACGCCATAATCATGGTGGTTAGTTCAAATGTCTCGGGCACATCGGATTGACGGTAAAACAGAACTTTTTCAGGATCCAGACCGGCGGCAAGCCAGCATGCGGCTATTTCATAGGTATAATGCCTCAATTCCTCGGGATCTTTAATCGTATTCAGAGAATGATAATCGGCGATGAAAAATCGTGATTCGTATTTTTCACTCAACGCAAGAGCCGGCTTGATGGCTCCCAGATAATTGCCTATGTGAGGCATTCCGGTGGGTTTGATTCCTGTCAGTACTATCTGCTTTTCCATGGTGGAGCTATTTTACCACAATCAATCATCTGGAGCAAGCCAGATACTGCGGAAGTACTCCTTCTCCCGGGCCAGCCTCTTCTTCAAATCGTCCGGTAGATCGTCATAGGACAGCTCCTCTCCTTCTCCATCGGGAAGTCGGCAGCCGGGACAGTCCTGATGGGGGGGAATGAAACCGTAAACTTCCGAGTCAGCCTCAAAATCAATTTCCCTGGTCAGAGGAGCCAGATGGCAGACTAAGGGTTTATAATGGGGATGAAGCCGGCACAGCCCCCTGAGGGAACCGTCATCCTCCAGCCGGTTTTCCAGAAAGGGGCAGAATTTTACTCCAGAAACACAGCGGAAAAGCAGTCGGGGCTGTCTGGTTCCGCTCTTTTCATCCCAGGTAAGAAGTTTAGCCGCGAATAGCTCATCAACCGATGACATACCGGTATACTCTTTTATCAGTTCCAGATCTTCAGGATTCAGAAATACCTTCATCTCGCCGGAACAGCATTCGCCGCAGAGGCGGCAAGAAAACAGTTCACCCATAGACCTCTAGATTATCAGATTCCCAAGCCTTTCACAATCCGTTTCCCCTGTGTATGGGCAGATGATAATTGACCGGCTTCAGAGAAACTACTATAATCTAATAAAAAGAGAGGGGTCTGCAGTGTACGAAGGGAAAAAAGTATTCTTTCTTCTTCCCCATGAAATTGTGAGAGAACATATTATCAAAATTCTCTCTGAAAGCGAATACGAAGTTTATATTATCAATGATCAGAGGAAACTGGATTCCCTTGTCAATAAATACCCCGATTCCATAATTTATGTGAATATAGACGGAACTCTTTCGGAAAATGAATGGAAAACCTACCTGAAAGACTTAATGAGCAAATACCCCGGACTCCAGATCGGAATTCTTTCCGGACGCATAACCGATAAGGACATGATCAGTTCCTATGTACTGGAAGTGGGAATTAACTGCGGAGTTATTCAGCTGCGTCAGGGTGTCAAAGAGTGCGCCCATAATATGCTCAAAGTCCTGGAGGCTAACGAAGCCAGAGGGCGAAGAAAGTATCTGCGTTACAGCTGCGGATTCAACGAAAACATTACCTTGAATTTCGAACAGTTCAACAGTAAATACAGGGGAAATATACTGGACATCAGCTCGGTAGGCTTTTCCTGTGTTTTTGACGAGAATCCCCAATTATCAAAAAATGAAGTGGTTTCCAGCGTTCAGCTCAAATTGAGCGGAATTCTGTTAACAACAGATTGCGTTTTCGTGGGGAGCCGTGATGACCGCGGTTCTCTTATTCATGTTTTTCTTTACAGGCTTTCGCCGGAAAAACATTCCCACCGGACGAAAATCCGCAGCTTCATACACAACTCCCTGCAGAAAAAGCTGGATAAAGAGATAGCCTAGTCTCGCCCGGCATTTGTATCAGGACTGGAATCCCGACTCGAATTAAGCGGTCAGCTGTCCCGGAAAAAAGGAGACAGGCTGACCGCTCACAGGAATGACTTTTATGCGTTCTTCATGGAAAGGGGCTGACGCGTACTCTCCTGGACATCACGCCAGAGGGAGCTCTCAGGATTGACCTTCTTGCGGCCTCCCACGACCATATGTATGGGAAGATGAACAAAGTGTGTATTCATCAAGGTGACAAGGCACTTCGTCTTTCCCGCCATCGCCGCATGGACAGCGTTGGCTCCCAGACGGACGCAATAGAGAGAATCGGAGGGTAAGGCTTCCGAAGCCCGGATAATATAGCTGGGATCGATATATTTCAAAGCAAAGTCCATTCCCTTAGCCTCGAGAGCTTTTTTTATCTCGTCTGCCAGGTATTTACCGATATCTCCATAACGCTTATTACCCGACTTGTCCTCTCCTTCGGGAATCTCAACCAGTTTCTGGCCCGCACCTTCCGCAACGATGATCACGGCGTGCTGACGGGATCTCAGCCTCTCTTCAAGGTGTTCAAGCAGTCCGTTGGGGCCGTGAAGATCAAAGTCGACTTCCGGGATCAGGACAAAGTTGGCCTCGTTTGAAGAAAGAGCCGTACTGGCGGCAATAAATCCGGAATCCCGGCCCATCAGTTTAACCAGACCGATACCGTTGTTGGCGCTCTTCGCTTCGACATGGGCGGCTTCAACCGCATCGACGGCCTTGGCTACAGCCGTTTCGAAGCCGAAGGTTTTCTCCGTGAAAAGAAGATCGTTATCAATGGTTTTGGGTATGCCCACGACAGATATTTTCAGATTCCTCTTCAGAACCTCTTCACCGATATCATTGCTGGCCCGCTGGGTCCCGTCCCCCCCGATAATGAAAAGCATATTGATATTCATCCTCTCGAGGGCGTCTACTATCTCTTCCACTCTCTTGCCGTTGCCCCGGGATGACCCCAGCATGGTTCCTCCCATCTTGTGGATATCATCAACGATATCAGGGGTTAATTCTACGGCGGGAATATTATATTCGGGCAGAAACCCGGTAAAACCATACTTAATACCGGTAATCCTTTTCACATTGTAACGGTACCAGAGGGTTCTCACTACGGCTCGGATAACATCGTTGAGACCGGGACAAAGTCCTCCGCAGGTAACGATGGCTGCATGGCTGTGCTGGGGATTGAAATAAATCTTCTCCCGGGGTCCCGCCTTTTCCATCAGTCCGGCGCTTTCCAGATCCTTGAGGGTTTTCCCTTCTGTCAGATCAATATCGTAAAGTATCCTTTCGCTCTCCATTACATAATTGGCAATAGAGTCGCCCAAGACTTTAGAATAGGGAATGGGGGAATCTATTTTTGGTTCTCCCAACCGTTCGATAGTAAAATCATACTTAGATTTGGCCATGTATGCTCCTCATTTTATCCTATATTTGCCCGTAGGCTTCTTTAAATCCCGGTTTTATCACATCATAAATCAGTTTTAATCGTTCGTCATAGTGAATAAAAGCCGATTTCATCGCATTTATTGTCAGCTTCTCCAAATCTTTCAGCTCCAGATCAAAGGCTTCTACGGCAAGCATCATTTCCTTCGCAAGGGAAGTGTTGCTCATCAGAGTATTATCGGTGCAGAGCATGACCCGGAAGCTGTTTCTGTAAAACAGACCGAAGGGATGGGTTTTTACCGATGAAGCGGCACCTGTCTGAATATTGGAAGATAGGCAGACTTCCAGAGGAATACGCCTGTCGCGGACAAATTCGGCCAGGGTCCCCATTCTTTCGATTTTCCTGCCGTGATAGGCCAAATTTTCCGTCAGCCTGGTGGCATGTCCTATCCTGTGGGCTCCGCAAATCTGTATTGCCTGCCATATGGATTCCACCCCGAAGGCTTCTCCCGCATGAACAGTTATATTAAAATTTTTGCTACGGATATACTGAAAAGCATCAATATGACGTTTGGGAGGATGGCCGAACTCATCGCCGGCAATGTCAAATCCCACGACCCCCCTATTCCTGAAGGAAACGGCCAGTTCCGCCATCTCCATGGAAAGATCACCACTCTGATGGCGCATGGCGCACAGAATGAGACCAAACTCGACACCCGTCTTTCTCCTGCCCTCTTCCAGGCCGGAAAGGACGGCGAAAACGATCTCTTCCAGGGTCAATCCCCTCTCCTGATGGAGAATTGGAGCAAAACGTATTTCGGCATATACAACCCCGTCATCTGACAGCTGCTCTATAGCTTCCCTCGCAATCCTTGAAAGAGCGGGGGCTGTCTGCATGACACCGCAGGTCAGGGAAAATCCTTCCAGGTAGAGACTAAGGCTTTTTCTGTCAGCTCCCCGGTGAAACCATTCGGCAAGCTTTTCCGGTTCTTTCTCCGGCAGTTCCAGACCCGTCTCTCCAGCGAGTTCAATAATCGTCTCCGGGCGAACTCCTCCGTCCAGGTGATAATGAAGTTCGACTTTGGGAAGGGATTTGATTTTTTCCTGATCCAACATGGGATAATTCTAATCACTCTCGAGAGATTCATCAAGCCGAATGGATAAAAATGGGTCGTTTTTTCATTTTACCCCGAAAGAATTACTCCATATTGTTTTTAGCACATTTCTGTAGTATGATAGGGGGCATCGGGGAGACCAAATGATCTTAAACGAAAATTCCGAAAAAAAAATCATTCCCATTGCCGGGGGCAAAGGGGGCGTCGGTAAAAGCGTATTGTCCACAAACCTTTCCCTCCTTCTGGCTGTAAACGGAAAGAAGACGATTGTGGTTGACCTTGACCTGGGCGGTTCCAACCTCCATACCATGCTGGGACTTAAGAATACCAATAAGGGCATCGGAAATTTTATTTCTGACAAATCGCTTACGATGGAAGAACTGATTGTTCCCACCGAATTCGATAATCTCTATTTAATCCCCGGAGATGTTCTTGTATACAGGCTCGGTGAAATCTCCTTTGAGGAGAAAAAAAGAATAGTGAAAGGCCTGGTTGAACTTGATGCCGATTACATAATCCTTGATCTGGGGGCCGGTTCGAGCCTGAACGTCATTGACTTTTTCCTGATTTCCAATTCGGGAATTATCGTTACGACCCCCCATATGACTTCCATAATGAACGCCTTCGGTTTTTTAAAAAACGTCGCTTTCCGCTTTCTGCAGAGAGCCTTTGCAGAAAACCAGGTGTTCACCGATTACTTTGATCGGGCGTTTCAGGAGAGGAATCCCGGAGAACAGAAGTCTCTCAAAGAGATGCTGGAAGACCTGAGAGATCAGGAACCGGAGGCCGTGAGCAAAGCGGAACTGTTCCTGGAGATACTGCAGCCGAAAATTATAATGAATATGGCCGAGGATGCCTCAGAACTTTCCATAGCTGAGAGTCTGAGAGATCTGACAGGCCGCAGCCTATCCATCCATTCAGAGTGCCTTGGCCTGCTTTTCATGGACAAGCAGGTAAGTGATGCACTGAAAGAGAGGGTTCCCTTTATCATGCAGTACCCCGAATCGGTAACTGCCGAGGGTATGGACCGAATGGCAAAGAAGATTATCCTCTCAAAAAGATTCCCCGAAATGCCCCTGGAACTGGATTATTATAAAGACAGCTTCGAACTGACCCAGATAGAAGCGGAAAATGATCAGGAAGCGATAGAGCAGACAAAAAACAACGGCTATTCAGCAGAAGAGATCGATAACCTCCTCCATCTTATAGAGGAACAGCAGAAAAGGATTCATGAACTGGAAACAGCCCTGGGACGTACGGCTATGGGCGGCGGACAGGGCGGTATTCTGGAAACATTAAATAGAATGTCTCTATAACTTGCCGGGAGAAAAATCTCCCGGGGACTTTCGAATGTTTATCTATGCTTTTCCATCAAAGCCGAAAGGCTGCATCCATACGGGAATGACCTTACTGAGAATATCAACTGCGCTCTGCGCATCATTTCTCGCAATTCTCATATTTTTCCAGAGTGTCATAAGCACAAAGTTCTCCACCATTTTTCCCGCATCGTCGCTCTGGTAGACAACGTAGGATTCATTGTATCCCGTCTCATTTAAAACAGTAAAGGCTGTGAATGTTTCCACCGGTTTCTTGGCGATGTAAATACGGTCCTGCCGCTTGGTCACATAACGCTCAAGTTCTTTAAAGCGATAGGGAATTCGATGGGTATCTGCACGATAACAGGGATCAATCCCTTTCTGAATATAAGATAGCGGCTCATACAGAACATACAGTTTCCGACCGTCTGCCTGAAAAGTCATTCCCTCGTCGGTCTGATATATATCCTTCACATTCCCGTAAGAAATTGCTTCAAATCGAGTATAATTTGAAGATTTATCAAAAAAAACAGAAACGATATATCCCCCTTCCTGGGGCAAATCGCCTTCCATATATGCTTCAAAAAGATCTTTTATCTCAGCCATATCTATCTCCTGTCAAGTAAAAAATGTAAACAATCTTTCTTCTAAAGTAACTACTTAAAAGTCTAATTCAGGGTCCATTTATTGTCAATGACTAAAAATAATTTCATCACTCTTCTCTTGGTATGAACGAAGGCTTAAATCTGGTATAATCAATTATGGATTTATCTTCAGCTTTCTCTATCTACAATCTTCCCGATTCAAAGCTTTCACGCGAGGACATAGATAGAAGCTTCAAAAAACTCGTAAAAAAATATCATCCCGACCGCAACCAAAAGTATGCGGACTGGTGTCATGAGCGAATGACAGAAATCAATGAAGCCTATGAAATTCTCATGGGGTATGTGGAAGCTGACCTGGGATCGGACCACAGAGGCAGTAATAGCAGCGGGGGTAACAGAAAAAATGAGTCCTCCCGCGAATCAGATTATGGGAGCACGAACTTTTTCAGAAAAGCGGCGAAGCTGTTTTTCGAAGGTGTTCACACTTATTACGATTACGAACTGACAAAAAGATCCCTCCGGCAGGAAGGGGTCTGGAAATATCACTACCGCAGAGCGGTAAAGATGATGAATAAAGCTCTGGATGAATGGGAAAAAAGAATTACCGCCCATCCTGAGGACAGGGAAGAAGAAAAATTCCTCTATTTCGGCCGCCTTTTTCTCGCAGATATAGAGGCACAAGAACCTCAGATTCCCCGCTTGATGGGAGATGAAAAGACCCATATCGCCTACAGGGAAGCTGTAAACAGCATAGATAAAGCATTTTCAGGTTTTTTCAGCGCCGAAAGGGGTGCAAGAGAAAAACATCTTGCCCCCCTGTATAGAGCTTCGCACCTGTTGATACTTCTCGTAGAAAATTATCCTCAGACCGAATGGTATAACCTGGCCCTGCAGAAACTGAACTTACTTGATTCATTTCTGGATCTGCAGGACCTTTTCAGGACGGGAAAAATTACTTTTTAAGGTTATGCCGGGCAATCGCCAGTTTTGCAATGGGAATCCCATAGGGTGAGCAGGAAACATAATTCAGTCCTACTTCCTTGAAGAAATCCACATTTTCCGGTTCAGCTCCGTGTTCTCCGCAAAGTCCCATCTTCAGATCAGGTCTGACCATGCGGCCCCTTTGACCGGCAATGCTGATAAGTTCCTTAACAGCCGTATTCAGCGAAGAGAAGGGATTCTTTTCCAGAAGGTCAAACTCGTTATAATCAGGGAAGAATGTATTAAAGTCATCCCTGGATAATCCCATGGTAGTCTGGGTCAGATCGTTCGTACCGAAACTGAAAAAATCGGCATATCGGGCTATCTGACCGGCGAGAATAGCCGCTGAGGGTAACTCGATCATCGTACCGACATGGTAGGGAAGAATATCCACTCCGAGCCTTTCCCGTACCTCTTCTTCAATAGTTTCTATACCCACGATCTCCTTGCCTTCGATCTTCTTGCCGTATCTGACAGCTTTAAGCTCGCTGGGACTCATGACGATAGGAATCATAATTTGCGGACTGGAGATAATATTATCTTCCTTGCGAAGCTTATAGGCCGCCTCAAAGATAGCAGTAACCTGCATTCTATATATTTCCGGTATGGAAATGGCCAGTCTAACGCCCCTGTGTCCAAGCATGGGATTCACTTCCCCGATGATGTCACAACGGTTCCGGATCTCTTCGGCGGTAACACTCGGGTGGGATTTCTGGAAGAAGGAAACGAACTCGTCCATTTTCTCTTTCGTATGGGGAAGAAATTCATGGAGGGGAGCATCGAGCAGTCTTATGGTAACAGGCATTCCATTCATGATCTTGAAGAGTTCATAGAAATCTGTCATCTGCATTTTCTGCAGCTGTTTCAAAATCTTATCCCGGTCCTTGCTGTCATCGGTGATGATCATAGAACGGAAGATAGGAATACGTTTATCGTCAAAGAACATGTGCTCAGTCCGGCAGAGTCCGATTCCTTTAGCACCGAATTTTTTTGCCAATTCCGCTTCCCGAGGCTGATCGGCATTAACATAAACGTCGAAGTCCTCAATTTTTCTCTGAACGATTTCCATAAAGTCCAGCAATCCGCTCTCTTCTATGGATGGCTCTATCAGATCAACCTTACCGAAATAGATCGTAGGTTTATCATAGGAAGGAACATCAAGAGAGAGATAATCCCCCTCATTTACCTGTATTCCGTTTATCTTCATTCCCTTATCGTTAAACTTGATATCGGGATTGATCATGGCAATCTTACCAAGGGAACGGGCTACTACCGGAGCATGGGATGCATATCCCCCGTCTCTGGCGATAACCCCGCGACTGACTTCAATAGCCTTTACATCTTCGGCATAGGTTGAGGGCATGGCCAGGATGAAGTGATCTTCCAAACCTCTCTGATGGGCGATCCTGGCTTCCTTGACAAGTCGTTCGGTGGAAAAGAAGACACGTCCCACGGCGGCACCGATAGCACCGGAGATTCCCCCTTTCACGGACTTGATCTTTGCCGCTGAAGCTTTGTTCAGAACGGGGTGAAGTATCTCGGCCAGACGGGGAGGACGGATATCATTCACCGCATAGGCATCGTCAATCAGCCCCTCCTTGTGAAGGCTCAGTAAAGTCTGAATTTCCGCCATGGCGGATTTGTTCGTAGCTTCATTCTGATCAATGATCCAAAGCTTTCCGTCTTCCACAGTAAACTTTATTCTGCGAATCTCTTTATAATGAGCCTCAAGGGTCTTTGCCACCGGTATCAGCGCATCAAGATATTTACTATTCAGCTTGAGAATGTCCGCACCCGTGGAATCCATTTCATCAAAGGAGTCCTTGAAATACAAACCGGAAAGCTCATTTTTACCGGTTTCAATATCTCTGGTATAGAAAAATCCGGAATAGCTCTCTTTGCCGTAATTACCGAAAGTCATGGACTGGATAAGAAGAGCCGAATCGTTCAGGACCTCACTCTTTTTGAATATCTCTTTATAGCGGGTTAGAACATAAAGGAGCTGAACATCGGCATTTTCAAACAAATCAGCAGGATAGAAAGTCTTGATTTTCTTCAGAAATTCCTTCGTCTCGGGAATTCCCTTGGCTGCGGAAGCTTCATCGATGAGAGCGGATATTTTTTTCAATATCTTCTCATCCTGTTCAAGTTCCTGATCAAGAAGGAGAATTCTTTTAAGCATTCCTCTGTATTCGTGATAGGCGAACTCCTCCCCCACCTTATCGGCGAATCCGCCCAGGGTAGTGTCGCAGAGACCTATATTGTGAATACTGAAAGTAGTATCAACCATATTTAAAGTCGTGCTGACAACAACTTTCACGAGGAGAGGGTTTTCACCGCTGTTATACTGCTTTTCAACAATCGGTTCCATCGTACCAAGCTGCTCATTCAGCATGGTCAGAGTTTTTTCCCTATTCTCCTCTAAAGTCATAACTGTATCGTTTGTCAAAACGAAACCGGGAAGAATAGGAATATCCAGAGCAGCCAGCTCCATCATTCGCTGTCCGCGGACACCGCAGAGTTCCAATTCCTGGTCATTTTCTGCATACACGGTTTTACTGAAGGGAAATACGGCATTCATAGACTTATCCTTACAATTTAAAATAGATCAAGAACCGCTCCGACCGGTCCATCGAGAAAGGCTTCGAAACGGGAACTGGCACCTTCGAAAAGATACTTTTTCAGTTTGGCAACACCTTTGATATCCGCTCCGGCCACGCTGAACATGATAGGGTTACCCCTTTTCACCTTTCCCCACTTAAAAAGGGCATTAATATCGTTTATTCGTTCACCGTCATACCATATAAGAACATCGCAACCGGGATGGGCAACTTTGTAACTTTCAATGATTTTCTTCCATGCTTCAACATTACCGTTGTGAAAAAGCTCATTGGTTACGGTAATACCGTATTTTGTAGAAATACGCCGCGGGCCTCCCGGGGCGGCAGACAGTTCTGAAGGTTCCGCCTCGGAGATTTCGGGAGCGGCAGGAGCTGCCGGCTTTGCCTCCACGGGAATAGAAGCGGGAACCGATTTTCCATCGGAATAGGCTTTTTTGCCCTTAATATTCGCCCCATAAAGAAGTTTGTAAAAATCGTCGACACAATCATCAAGACTGCTTTTATCAATTCCACTGTCACCGGATGGTCCGGCATAAAAAACGATCATTTCACCGTCGTAAAGAGGTAGGTCATTCCACTGGTCTTTGTCCGCAGGATTAATGACGCTCACTTTCCCGTCCGTATCCCAGACAAGAAGAACGAGGTGGCATTTATTCCAACCGGCAAGAGTTTCGGCAATTTTATCAACTTTCCCCAGCTTCCCCTTTATATTATGGGAGCGGTAGGAAAATCCAAACTTATCAACAAGAAGAATATTAATGATGGGAAGTATCTGATATTCATCAATTTCCCGGTTTCCCAGCGACTCATTAATCGCGTCAGCGAGGTTATACCCCTCGCTGACGTCGTCTGAGAAACCAAGGGCCATTTTGAAATGGCCCAAAGCAAGGTTAAACCCCGCTCTACTAGATAATAGGTTTAATTTATTATCCTGTATGGTTTCAGTCATATTTACATATCTCTCAGTTCATCAAGATTTACTTTCTTCCTTCTGGAAGGAGTTACATCGGCTTTTCCCTTGGGAGCGGCGTCTTCACTGGCAGGTGAAGCCAGTTTCTGCGCATACTCGGCTCTCGTGGGTTCTGTTTCTGCAGAAAAGCTCTGATTGATGTCGTCCCTGACAGTAGAACGTCTTCTCTTGAAGGAAGCAAATGCTGCATCCTGGAATCCTTTGGATATGCCGTTGAGGAACTCATTAAGCACATTGGCCATGGAATTCAGAGTGTACTTCTTTCTCTTGATGCTGGTGATATCAACATCAAGAAGCAAACCGGGCTGTACATGATAGGGATTGATCAGGTAATCAAAATCATTGAATTCCCTGTTCAGAAAGGCAATTCTTTCATCAATAACGACACGGGTCTTGGGATTCTGGTAACCGTAGATGAGGCTGACCTTCTCAGAGGTTTTCTTAAGCATTTTCTTAAGAAGATCTTTCTCGTAGAGATAAGTCTGGTTAAGCTTCTCTACATCCGTATCCTCTTCACGAATTCTCAGGATCTCGTTCCAGGTTTTTTCCTGCTCTTCATAGATGGGATCACCGGATACATCCTTGATGGTTTTCTTGATTCTGCTTCTGACCTTTTTAGCCAGATCATCAAAATCGTTAACAGCCATAGCCTTCTTGCTGCTCTGGTAAACAACTTCGACGACATCAAACACATGGGTGATTTCCTGCTGGAAAGCATTCATCTGTTTGTCATAGGCTTCACGCTGTTTGATCAGCTGAGAACTATCGTAATATTTGAGTCTCATGCTGTATCTTTCATCGGGGAGAAGATCTACATCGGTCTGCTCATACTCGCGAAGGACCAGTTCACGGGCTCCTTTAAGGTTCTCAACATACTGATACCCCATCTTGCTGGTATCCAGAATTGAGGTAAGGTTGTTGATGGATGTATTGAAACCGCGGTTTCTGATATTTTCCATATCAACGATCTTCTTGATGTTTTCACGGATGTTCAGAGGATCGAATTCCTCGGGATCAATCTCGGCTCTGAGACCTTCGATCTTATCGACAAGGTTCTTTGCCATGAAAGTATATCTCTTGGAATCTTCGCTTTCCGCATCATCGTCGGTGAATTCGGGAACACGCTTGATCTTCTCAAACATCATTTCCGTATCGGAAAGTTCTTCCTTACCTTCGTCTACGAGCTCATCCTGGTAGATCTCGATTTCCTTGTCGATCATTTCTGTTACGGTTTTGGAAATCTGCTCTTTGATGATGTACTCTACGGTTGCCTGGTACTGGAAAATCGGACTGATAAGCTCGGAATCAAGAATATTGATGGAGAGCTTTACGTCGGAAACGGTTTCCGGTTTACTGGCGTTATCCTTAAATGAACACTTAACGATGGAGTAAGCATTTTCACCACGGATAAAAGCACCAACATCAGTTTTCTGGCGGAGAAGGGAGTTGGTCTCGTTTTCAAGATCATTCAGTCCTCTCTGTACATGTCCCTGAAGGTGACCGTACATGTTAACAATGGACTTCTCAATCTCACCGGTGTTGAACTTGTCGGCACCGCCAATCTGATCAAGCATTTCGGCAATTTCTTTGGGAGTATAACGGGCCAGCTGTTTCTGCTCTTCCTTATCGATGAAACCTCTGATCTTTTTGACCATTTCATCTTCGGAAGTAACCACGTAACGGTTGAACATGTTCTGATAGTTCTGGTTGACGTAGTTATAAAGCTTCTCCTTGAGACCGCCCATGACTTCCAACTGCTGAAGCACTTCCTTGGGCAGTTTAGTCTGAACGACATTTAATACTTTATCCGCTTCTTCGTTTATTAGTCTTTCATACTCTTCTTTCTGGGATCTTCCTTCCTGGGCCAGAGAGTTTCTGGAACCTACGGCCGAAGGTTTAGTAGGATGAAATACATTCGGACTTCTGGGCAATTCACCTGCCATAATCATCTCCTCTTTTACTGTTGTGGTGTAGGATTATCTAAAAACAATTATAAAACAGTATACTCCTTATTTCAAAAAAAACATAGAAAGTTTTTTTTTATGACCTGTATACAGCTTCTATAATACTTTTAGTGCCTATCTAGCCAGCTCTGCACTTCCTTCCTGAAGTTTTCGCAGTTACTGGTTTCAATCAACTCGTTCATCTCCTTAATATAGGGAGAGACATCCAGCCCCTTCTCATAAGAGTCGGAGTATTCATTTTTCAACTTTTCAAATATATTTGTATGTTCAGCCAGTTCGCTCTCAAGGAGGCGAGCAGCGATATACCAGATATTGTCATCGGGCTTAACCTTATAGACGAGATCCCCCGGGATCTTCAGTACAAGCCCCGGCTCGATTATGGTGGGGTCGGCCCCGTCGACGACATGAAAACCAAGATCACGGTAACCGTTCATAACCGAAATGGCATTCGCCTTCAGATGGATATCAGCCATGGTGATTCGGATTCCCCCCACCGTGAAGTCATCAAGAAAATCATTGTCCATGACAAAGGGTTTCGTGACTATCGTGTCTGCCGTATCAATAAACTTGACTTCAGGACTATCCGTGCCGTTTTCCGCCGGAATAATCTCGGCATCTCCCCCGGAGAGAGGTGAAGAATCGGGAACATCCTCGCGACCGGTGAGAACACGTTCACCCGAAGCATTGGGATCTCCTGCGTTACCGGACCTGCCTGCCGCGCTGTCTCCCGAACTTTCTCCCGTGGAGTATCGGTCATTACCATTTGTTACGGAATCACCGGTTCCTACGGCAGCGTTTTCACCGTCGACACGGCCTTCGGCTCCCTGTGCCGTATCTGACCCGGTTTGCATACCGGAGGCAGATGGATCAGGACTCTGATCCTGTGCAGGATGCCCCTGCGTCTGTGCTCCCGATTCCGTGACCGTTTCGTTGTCGCGGGAAGAAAAATTCCGGCGGACAAATGATCTATCGCCTCTACCGAAATAATCATAGCCAAGAAAGCCGAGAAGAGCCAGCAAGAGAAGGAGCAGACCGATTATGGGCCATTTTCTCCCTTTGGAGGAAGAGGCTCCAGGCCTGCCTGTGGATGGCCCTGAGAAACTCGCTGAGCCGGGTTGATTGAAAGAAGAAGCCGGTTTAGTGGTTGAGGATGAATCCGATGATGCAGCGGCGGAGGAGGCCGCTTTTTTCGCAACGCTTTTCTCCTCGGCAAGACTCTCTTCATATTTTTTCATATCCTCCCAGAGAGTGCCCTCATTCAAGGCGTTCAGTATGGCTTCCAGCCTCTTTCTCTCAGAGAAGAAAAAATCGACCTCTTTCTTATCGCACTGAAGCAATGCCTCATGCATATCGGCCGCTTTTTTGCGGTCACCCGCGGAAATATCAAGCTTATAAGGAAGATAGAAGCATCCATCCCCGTAACAGTTAGCCGAAAAGAGAAAATCGTCAGCCTGCTGACGGGGCGGGGGGAAGGTTTTACCGAGCAGTCCTGCCGCTTCTTCCGCTTTTTTAGCCAGGGGTCCTTCCTCCCGGGAGAGAAGGGAGAGAAAAACCACGCAGTTGCAGGCAAATATACCTACCCTTTCATCTCCCCCTTTCCCGGAATTCCGAAGAAGCCTTTTCATTTCGGCGAAGCTCTTTTCCTGGGGAGGGGAAAGCTGGTTCTTATTTTCTCTCAATCCATCGAATAGTCCCGCTACAGCTGAAGCCGTCTCTTTTACAAAAAGAATATCATCGGCCTTCATCTCACTTCGCAGAAGAGCGCGGGAGGTTCTATCGATATAGAGCTTTTTCAGTTTTTCCCAATCGGGGCTGTCACTGTATATCCTGACCGGAACACCATCGGGAAGAAGACAGTCCTGTTCCACACCATTAAAATTGAGAAATACCCCGCCTTTTTCATTAATTTTCGCTGAGATTTTATCGTCCAGATGAAATAGAAAGCTGTCTCCTTCCCATTCTCCGGCAGTTCCATTCCATTCGAATTTTCCCTTGGCGGAAATATCCTTGAATTGTATGGGGACATCTCTGGATTGCACGTATTCAAAGAGGGGCTCAATTTTCCCGGAAAAGCTCTTATCCCTGGAAAAGAAGGTCATGGGATTCTTTGCGGCTATGCCTCTTTTAATGAAGTTCATGACACCGGCAGACTTATCCCCTTCCATCTCATCAGGTTTGAGGTCAACCAGAATACCTTCCAGCCTGTCGGGATTCCATCCGGCACGGGCTAACTTTTTGAAATAGTTTTTATCCCATTTCAATCCCAAAAGTTTGCTGCCGTCAAAAAAGTAAAGATCCTCCCCGACGCGGAACAGCCCCTTCTCCCTGATACTACCCCCTTCCCAACGGAGAGGATTTTTTCTGAAGATAGTGAGGATTTCAGAGCAGTAGTAATTATAATGGCGGTCGGATTTTTCTCTCGCATAAAGATCAAAGAGCCTCTGCTCCCCGAAAGTCACGACAATATTGCCCGTATTGTAAAAGTAGACATGATCCTTCCCTTCCCTCTCTTCCTGCTCCCGATAGGAGATGACGTCAGGATCGGTTACATGGAAACGGTCAAAGAAACTTTTGATAACCTCAACAATCTTAGGCTCGCCCAGATAGCGCCCGCGGTATTTGTGAGTAAGACCCACTTCGCCGAAGGGATTACCTGTGAAAGATTCGGTGATCACAGTATGAGAAATTACTTCCAAAACCTGTTCATTCAGCCAGGAACTGTTCCCGATACGAACAAAAGGTTTTATGTCAAGTTCATCTATTCCAAGAAAAAGCAGATAGCATTCACGGTCAATCCTGAACACTCTGTTCTCCCATGGAATTTGAGTAAAGCTCATAGGGGGACTCCTAAGATCAGTATATTTATTATAAAATAATATACCCTTCCCCTGTAAAAATACAACAACATTTTTTTTTATTCATGCCGGGAGATAAGTATTTTTATCCTGTTCTCATGAAGAAAATGAAGATTATGAAGATATGGAAACCGGAATAAATTGTAAAAATGCTATTCCTTCTTGAATATCCGATAATCAAGATCGGGAAAGATATTATTCCTTTTTTCCAACCGGGTAAGCCATTCCGTTTTTACACAATTACAGCAGAGGGTTTCATAGATATAGTTAAAATTGTTGATATGGTTTTTAACCCTCTTAATGGCGTAGGGAACCGTTGTTCCCGTCTTCATAATAAACGGCCAGTCCGAAGCCTGAGCCAGAAGCACTTCCCTGGCGGCCTGATCAAGAGTCCTTTTTTTAAGGCCTGTCTCATTAGGATATCTCTCCACCAGTTCGCTCATGCGCTCAATAAGCTTATGGGAATGGCGGTATATCCAATCGTTGCTTCCGTCAAGCCAGACCTGTCCGTACCCCTGTTCACCCCAGCTCGAATAGGCGGGAGTAGTTCTCTGGTTGATAGGATAGGCGGACAGGTAATCGGAGGGAGTGACAAGATTCAACTCGCCCTTTGTCCCATGGATGCCGCGGATAACTTCCTCGAGAAAACGGGGCCCCTCGAACCACCAGTGGCCGAACAGTTCGACATCGAAGGGAGCCAGGATAAGAGGAGCCCTGTCCATAAGGCCCTCCAGGGTTTCCGCCTGGCGCAGTCTGTTTTCCACGAAGGTCTGGGCGTCTTTCTTCACCTGTTCCTCCGCCAGATCGGGATAGTACAGATGCTTGTTTTCAAGGCTTTTCTTTCCGGAAATAGCATAGTACTTAAAACCGGTATTCACGGCAAAAGAACCGTCTCCGACAAATCTGCCGATATAGTCAAGGGGCAGGTCAAAGCCGATATCCCTGTAAAAGTCACGGTAAACAGGATTTCCCGGAAACCCTTCTTCAGCGGACCAGATGGACTGGGAGGCTGCCCGGTCCCGACCGAAAACGGCGACACCGTTCTTGCACTCTATGGGGCTATATAAACCGTACTTGGGACGCTCATCGGCATAGAGAATGCCATGGGCCGATGAAATAAAATATTTAATACCCATAGGCTCAAGATACTCTTCAAGGCCCGGTGAATAACCGCATTCGGGGAGCCAGAAACCGCTGGGTGTTTCGGAAAAGACCGATCGGTGAAAATCAATGGCCGTATTGATCTGAGCCCTCATATTCTGGGGGTATTCCTGATAATGGGGCAGGAAGCAGTGTGTTGCGGCGGTTGTAATGATCTCCAGGTAACCCTTCTGCTGCCATTCGGCGAGGGGGGTCAGAAGATCCCGGTTATACACACCTGTATATTCTTCGTAGCAAAGAGTATAGGCTTTATGATACATCTCGGCCAGACGGAATTCGTCGTAAACCGAAGCGGTACGTTTCTTCTCTTCCTCGGCCAGCTGAATAAGTTTCTCGAGCCGTTCGATATAGCGGTCGGATAGCAGCTTATCGTTCAGCATACTGCCCAGGGTAGGAGAAACACTCAGAGTGATACGGAAGGGGATCCCGTCTCTCTCCAGATTTTTAAAAAGGCGCAGTATGGGGAGATAGGTTTCGGACAGAGCCTCGAAAAACCAGTTTTCCTCAAGAAACCAATCGTACTCGGGATGCCTTACAAAGGGCAGGTGAGCATGGAGGACCAGGGCAATCCCCGCTTTTCCGTTCAGGCTGTTCCTTTTCATTCGCTCTCCTCCTCTTCAATGGAGAAGGGAAAGATTCTGTGGGGTATATTGATCTCCGCCTCTTTCCCGGGAAAACTGCCGAAGTCGGTGGAAAACCCTGACAACTGGATGAGAAGATCCCTGTTGTCCTGTGCTTCCCCCTTGCGGTCGACCACATGTTCTCTGGATGTCTTGATGCAGTTGGAGCGGACTATGACCGACTCCCTCTCACCGATAGTCACACGTAATTCCGCCCGGTACCAGGTATCGCAATCGGAAAGATTTATATACCTTCTCCTGTCTCCGAACTGAATGGGAATATCAAAATACTCCTGGGCTTCACCCATTTCATCCCGGGGGGATTCCAGTTGATAGATACGGATGTAAATGCTTTCGAAATCGTCTCGTTCCTCTATACTTTCACGGGTTTTTTCTTCCACGTCCCAATAGAGGAATCCCCAGGAGGGGTCACGGGGCATAAAGATCATTTTCGTCTCATTATACCTTTCGGGAAGAGTCAGATCTTCATCATAATCTATACAGAGTTCTTCCATAAGATAGGTGTTGAATTTCTGTGCTTCCATCTTCATGGCCATATTGTGGAGGGAATTTTTCTCTTCCTGATCCTCTTCCATGGCATCTAGGATCCACTCGATGAGCTGTTCCCTATCCGAATCGGGATAAAAGGATACGTTTCCCTGTCTGGCTACTTCCTGCAGCTTATCAAGGGACAGGGTTCTGAGCCGTTCTTCTATCATAAAATACGATACCCCTAAGATTCCAAAGGATCTCAATTTTTCATTAAAAATATCCTAGAGATTCCCACATCTATTGTCAAGGGGTAGCTAAAACCATCCCCTCTCCCAAAAGTTACAGAATTAACGGATCTCCGGACTTTATTTCCGGTTTATATACAAGAATCATCACGACATCGCCCCAGTTTCCCTTTTTGGCAGCCCGGTCCATTCCCCTTTTCAAAGGGGGGGGAAGTGAGCCGGCCGGAGCCCCTCCCCAGGTTTTCCAGGGCCCCGGGGAAAACCCTTCACTCTGAAACAGCTTTTTCAGGAGGGGAGCGGAAAAAAGGACCAGATGATCGGCGATAGCAGACCGCCATGAGCCACCCCGGACAAGGGCCTGAAAGGAACGGGTATTGGGGGTCACACAGAGGAAAGCCCCTCCGGGAATAAGGAGACGGTAAACCTCCCGGACAAAAGACCGGGGATCATTCAAATGCTCAATAACATGGGAAGCATGGATGAATGAGTAAGAGCCTTCAACGAGACCGGCGTCCTCCAGGGGGACCTGATGGACAATCAGTCCCCTCGAACGGGCCCTCTCCGCTGAGGCGGAACAGATTTCCAGACCTTCCGCCCGCCAGTTCCGTCCTGAAAGCCAGCCGATCAAAGCACCCGTGGCGCAGCCGATATCCAGGGCGGGGCCCTTACTCCTCAGACTGTCCTCCCACTGATCAAAACCGGCATCCTTAAGGCCCAGCTTCATCAGTTCCAGGAAGGATTCTTCATTATCCATTTCATAGCTGCAATACTCCCCGTCATACCTCAAATGAGCATGATGAGGAAGGATCTGAGGATTTTGATAGATACATCCGCAACGGGAACAACGGACAAAACGAAAGGTACCGCAGTCCCATTTAGGACGAAATGATTTTTCACCGCAGAGAGGACAGGGAATCAGCCTTGCCTCCTCACCTGCCCCAGGTTCAGATGAATAGGTTTTCAAATCAGTTCCTGTTGAGGGCAAAGGAGCGGAGGGTCCTGTTACTCTGATAATCGGAAAGCTCCACTTCAATGAGCCCCCGGCCCTGATTGATAACGATCTCCCCGCCGTCAAGATACCCTTCCTCCGTGAAGAAGCTATCGGCCGGACGTCTGTCATTACCAACGAAATAGATCTGCCCGTCCCGGCTGACCAGGGAATCCAGTGACAGGGAAAAGTGGACCTGTCCCAGGTAGCGGATTTTGACGCTATGGGGGAAAAAATCCACTCCGCTATTATCCATTCTGTCCGATATTTTCAAAAGCAGGTGATAGGAACCGGCCGCCAGGGACGTCGTGTCCGCAAGAGAAAAAACCTGTCCGTTTTTTTCCAGGAGCACCTCTTCCACCACAGGTTTTATACGATCGTTTTCCACGGAAAACATAAAAAAAGGATTAACCCACTGATTAAGAGTGCTGTCTCTGACGGCGAATTCCAGTCCCTGGGGGGCGGTCCCCAGCTGATCGCCTTCCTTCAGATAAGAACGGTTCTCCAGATTATTTTCCGGAATAATTCCGCTGTAACAGGAGCGGAATCCCCCGTCATGCTGCAGTACAACCATCCCTTCCGATCCCGGAGGGCCGTAACCCTCGTCAGCCATAAAGATGAGTTCCCCGTCGTTATATGCCCCTACCCGGTCATTCTCTCCCTTCAGGCAGATACCATTCTCCACGACTTCATCTTCAATCTTGCCGAATCCATGGATTAGTTCGGGTTTACCCATGGGCCACTGAATAGAGAATAGTGAGAAGGGGCAGAGAATCAGGAGAAATAGAAACCATCTTGCCATCAGTAGAACTCCCTCCTTAGCACATAAGCACCCTCTTCCCCCGTAAGGAGGATCCTATCGCCCCGTACATCCAGTGAATAGGGCCGGTCGTTGTAACGGTTTACCAGAATCCTTTCTCCCTCCTTGGTATAAAGGGAGAGGACGCCGTGTCCGTCCGTTTCCGACTGAAACAGGAGAGTTCCGTCCCGGGGAATCGATCTCCCGTCGCGAAATTCACCCTGAAGGGAAAACTCAGTGAGCACCGGATTCCCCGGAGTGAAACAAAGCCCTTTGTCCCCCCCCTCTATTATCAGGTGTGAGGAGTCGTTAAAAATCAGCTTAAGGGGCTTACGAAAACTTCTGGCAAGATTTTCATGGTATACGGGGCGGAAACCGTTCTCTTTTCTTTCGATAAGAATGAACCTCTGGGGATCTATGCCGGAAACCACGGCCAGGCGCTCTCCGGAAGGGGAAAGGGCAATTCCGTATATGGCATTGATCCGGCTGCCGCCGGGACTCCACCTGTAGAGCAGTTTTCCCTCCTCTCCCAGGAGAATAATCTCCCCGTTCAGTAATCCCGCGGCGGTAATCCCGCTCTGATTATCCAGACAGGTTATGACGGATGGCATGTAGTATTCCCATAACGTCCGGCCTGCCGTATCAATTTCCCGGATATACCCCAGGGAATAATCGGTGAGAAATATATGCTCCCCTGAAAAAACCGGAACAAGAGAACTGTCTATCTCTGTTGAAAAAACACCTGTTTTTGATACGAGGCGAAGTGCCTCGCCCCGGTCCTCTATGTAAAAACGTTCGGAGACCCTTGAACGACCGCCCCCCGGAAGCCGGTTAAAGGAGGCATTTTCTTCATCGTAATACCCCATCGCGCCGAAACTCCTGAACGGCCAGTTACCCGTAATCTCTTTATCGGGAACACTTTCCTCAACCAGGGAGGCCCCTCTTTCGGGGACGAGAACATATTCCTCTTTAACGGTAAAGGGAAACAAGAAAAAGTAGAGAACAAAAAAAACTAACAGCACCGGCAAGAGATATCCGCTTTTACTCATAAAAAACTTTACCAACCCTCATCTAAAGTGTATCCTATACGAACAGCCTCAAGAGGTCAAATGTTTTTTGGGAGAAGAGATTTGGAACTTACCGAATTATTGAAAGAAGCGGAAAAAATCAGTAAACGCGCCTACGCCCCCTATTCGCATTTTCCCGTGGGAGCAGCTCTTCTTGGGGAAAACGGACAAATTTATTACGGGGTGAACGTGGAAAACCGTTCTTTCGGGCTGACCAACTGCGCCGAGAGGACAGCCCTCTTTTCCGCCTTGACCGACGGCATAACCCGCTTCAGGGGAATTGCCATTTTTGCCCCCGCCGGGGAAAACCCCACCAGTCCCTGCGGCGCCTGCCGGCAGGTACTTTCGGAATTCGTATCTTCCGACTTTCCCGTCATATTCGGCAACAGGGAAGACAATTACATTATTACCACCATGGGGGAACTCCTGCCCCATGACGGACTGTACGAGCTGAAAAAATAAAAGGGGACGATTGTCCCCTATTTTTCTGTCTTGCGGGTTCCCAGCCGGGCCGCCCTGGCATCCTGTTCCACCCTCTTCATATCCTGATTCAGCTTCACCAGCCAGACATCGCGTTTCTTCTTCATGGCTTCCGCCTGCTCCGGCTTTCCGAGAAGGCTGTAAATTCTTCTGAGCGCCCCCAGATAGTCCAGAGCTTTTTTATAATCATCCAGCCGCCGGGTGGAAAGTTCGTATTTTTTCCTGTACTCCTCCGCCGAACGCTGAAGCAGTTCATTGGTCATGTCCATGTGGAAGATCCGCTCCTTATAGCCTTCTACCCGGGGATCAAGACCGGCAACAAAATGCTTCATGTCCAGACAGTTCTTAGAGATGGTGGCCATCCGGCCCTCAAGTTCGACAAAAGACCATTTCCATTTGGAGTTGGCACCGAATCCCTCTTCGATGGAGTCGATGGCAAAGCCGAGTTTCCTTATGAGAGCGAACCTGTCCTTTTCCTGAAAGGCGGTGACTTCCGAAAGCTGCTCTTCATAATCACTGAAAGGCACATCCAGATAGGACGAAAATACCTCTTCCAGATAGATAATGGCTTTATAGCAGGCTTTACGGGCGTCATTGAGGGCATTCTCATTCTTCACGCCCAGAAGATTCTGGGACAGCTTATTAATAATGAGAAAATAGGAGACGATATCCAGATTCTCATTGGCGAGGCGAATTCTCTTATAGGCGGCCCCTTTTTCGTCCGCCTTCATCAGGGCCAGAACTTTCTTCTCATTTTCAAGGAGGCGCTGAGTAATGCGTCTGTACTCTTTTATCCTTTCAAAGTATTTCTGTTTCGCCCGCTCATTTACTTTGGCCACGGCTAAAAGACTCCTCCGGGAGAATTCTGGCGGAGTAATTCTTCCGCATGGGCCAGTGAGGTTTCCCGGCGGCTGTCACCGGCCAGCATTCTCGCCACTTCTTCCTTCCTTTTCTCGCCGGAGACCTGAGTCACCAGCGTCTGGGTTCTGTCTCCGGAGGATTTTTTCTCAATCCTGATATGATTATCGGCAAAAGAAGCGATGGAGGCAAGGTGAGTTATGGTGAAAATTTGCTTATCCTGGGCTAATTTCCGGAAATGGCGGCCGATGGAAAGGGCGACTTCACCTCCGATACCCGTATCGATTTCGTCAAAAACCAGCGTTTCGATAATATCCTGGGCGGCGAAAACCGATTTTAAAGCCAGCATGACCCTGCTGATTTCTCCCCCGGAGGCAACCGATTTCAAAGGTTTCAGAGATTCACCCCTGTTGGCCGAGAGGAGGAACTCTATGGAATCGATGCCGTAGGGCCCGCAGAGTGAAACGCCCCCTTCGGTCTGTTTCCTGTTCAGTTCAATAACAAAGCGTCCCGATTCCATTCCCAGCTCTCTCAGATTGGACTCGATTTTCATCTGCAGCTTCTCGGCTGTCACCCGTCTTTTTTCTGACAGCTGCCGGGCGAGAAGAGAGAGGTTCTTCTCCATTTCGGTCTTTTTTTTGATCAGCGTCTCTTTACCGCCGTCTCCCCCGTCAAGAAGCTCCAGCTGTTCACGGCAGCTCTTCCCGTAGGCATTAATCTCTTCGATGGTCGAACCGTATTTCTTCTTGAGCTGATGGATCAGGAGCAGCCTCTCATCGGCCTGTTCCTGCTCCTCCGGGCTGAAGTCGATCCGATCCATTCCCTGCCGGAGAGTCTCGTAAATATCTTCCAGTTCCAGGGAGGCGCTTTCGAATCTCTCGAAAAGCCCGCGGCCCCCGTCCCCCAGAACAGGGGAGAGTTTCTCCACGGAGCGGAGAGCCTCTTCCAGGGAACCGATGACTCCGGCTCCTCCCGTCATAAGCCGGGTAAGCATTTCCCAGCTACGCATCAGCTCTTCCTGATGGGAAAGGAGTTCAACCCGGGCGTTCAGCTCCTCCTCCTCCCCTTCCCGGAGGTCGGCCGCTTCAATCTCATCGGCAGCATAGCGGGCGAATTCCGCCTCCTTCTCCCGTGTTTCTTTATCTTCGTCCAGTTTTTCCAGCCGTTCACGCAGTTCGGAGAGTTCCCGGAACCGGAGGGTAAGGGTGTCCGTTTCCTTTTCCAGATTCCCGTATCTGTCCAGCAGCTTGCGGTGATTTTCCAGTACAAAGAGAGACTGATGCTCATGCTGGCTGTGCATATCAAAAAGCATGGCTCCCAGCTCCTGGAGCGCGGATAGATTGATAGGCTGGGACTGAACGTAAATAGTTCCCCTTCCCGACCGCTTAATCGTACGGCGGATAAGCAGGGTCTGCTCCTCCGGCTCGATGCCGTAGCGCTCGTACCAGTCGGCCAGCTCGGGAATATCCCTTACGGGAAGTATCCCCGAAACACGGGCTTCCTCTTCGCCCTCACGTATCAGATTTTTATCGGCGGGGGCTCCCAGGAGGAGAGAAAGGGAGCCGACCAGGATGGATTTTCCCGCACCGGTCTCTCCGGTCAGGACATTCAGTCCCTTGCCGAAGCGTATTTCCACTTTCTCTATGAGAGCCACATTCTCTATAACCAGTTCCTCAAGCATCGGGACCTCCCGCCCAGCCCAGCTTTGTCTGGACCACATCAAGAAACGACCGTCTGCGCGACGTAATGACTGGAACAAATTTGTCCGTGGGGACGGAAACTATCCGGTCTCCCGGCTGCAGGGGAGTCACGACCTGGCCGTCTATAGTCAAAAGCAGAGATTTCTGGCGGTTTTCCCCCACTTTTACGGCGATTTTTTCATTTTTGCCCAAAACGATGGGCCGGTAATTCAAAGAGAAAGGACAGATGGGTGTCAGGATCATGGCTTCCATCTCAGGATGGAGGATGGGGCCCCCCGCAGCCATGGAGTAGGCTGTGGAGCCCGTCGGCGTGGCCAGGATAAGCCCGTCACCACGGAAATCGGCCAGGACACGGCCGTCCACTTCCAGAACAAGATGAATCATTCGGGAGATCATACCGCACGACACGACCGCATCATTGACACCAATATGGCGGGCGACTTCCTCGTCATTTCTGTAAACGACGGCCTGAAGAACGGAACGGCGGCTGATTTTATAGTCCCCGTCAAGACAGCGGGGGAGAGCGGATGTCCACTCGTTTCCGGAAATTTCCGTGATATATCCGAAGGTACCCATATGTATGGGGAGGATGGGGACATTCAGTTCGAGGAGCAGCCGGGCCGTATAAAGGAAAGTTCCGTCACCCCCCAGGGAAACGGCCAGATCCCATTTCAGGGTCCTGTCAAAATCGGCATCGCCGTAACAGAGTCTCCTGTTTTCCACCCCTCTGCTCTGCAGATAGGCTGAAACATCACGGGCCAGTTTCTCAGCCCTCTCGTCGTGGTTTTTATAGACAATAAGTACGCGGTTAACCGGATTGTGATCGTTGGCCATGCAAGAGTAGAGTACCGTTCTCAGGGCAATGTGGTCAAGACCCTGCTGATAAGCTCGCCGTTCTTCTGCCCCATCATGGGATAGAGGGGAAACAGGAGAGTCCCCATGGCCAGACGGGAAGCAACAGGGCATTCAGAGCGGTCTTCAAGGAAATCGATACAGGTACCGGCGAAGGCCATGGCCGTCTCCACACCCTTCTTACGGGCGTAGGCGCGGATATCCTTCATGCTGTCCTTCAGATAAAGGGGAAAGGAGTACCAGGCGGGATTCTCCCCGTCGGCGGATTTCAGGGGATGATGACGACCCCTTGATGCGGAGCGGATAAACAGCTCGGCCAGCTGCCTTCTCTTTTCCAGGAACCCCTCCAGCTGCGACCACTGTACAAGCCCCAGAGAACCGTTCATATCGGGCAGGAAGGATTCGGCGCAGAGGGATTCCTCATTCTCCTTCAAAAGAGCCAGTTCTTCATCGGAACGTGCCAGAAGAAGAGTTCCCCCCCCCGATGTGATGATATGGTGAAACTCCATCCCCAGAAGGACATACTTCCCCGTATTTCCGGCCAGGGTCTCGTCGCTCTGCGCTCCCAGGGACTGGCTGATATCCTCCACCATGGGAAGACCGAATTCAGCCAGTTCTTCCATGGGCTGAAGAAATCCCATGGGATGAACGGCGAAAATAGCCTTGGGTTCCCTGTCCATCAGGGCGGCGACCCTTTTCGGATCCATGGTCCCCGATGCTTCATCCACATCGGCATAAAGGGGAACGATGCCCTTTTCATCAAAGACCCGGGCATAAACCTGGGGAGCCAGGGGAGAGATGATGATCCGGTCGCCCCGTTCCAGCCCCAGAACGTCCAGGAGGCAGGAGAGCGCGCGGGGAAATTCGCGGAGGGCGCAGCCCCCGGCGGTTCCCAGGCTTTCGGAGATTTGCCGGATAAGCTCATCCGCCAGGGCGGAGGGGCCTATCTGATCGGATACGAGGCATGTGAGCACCGAATCCATATCTTTTCGTTTAATAGTCGGTTTAAAAAGAGGAATAGACATTATGTGAGAGAGGAGATCTGCCTTAATTCGTCCGGGTTAAAGAGCCGGTTGATATCCAGTAAAATCAGATAGCTGCCGTCCTCTTCCTGCTGCACTACACCGGTGATATACTCCGTACCTATACCGGAAACCATCTGCGGCGGGGGCTGGATGGCATCGGCTTCGATATTCATAACCCGGAGGACTTTATCAATGATGATGCCCACATGGGTTCCCTGTAGATTCAGGATGATGAAACCGGAGAGCAGTTTTTCCTCTTCGCTCAACTCGGCCCGGCTGATATGAAACCTCTTATGAAGATTAATGATGGGGATAATGTTACCCCTGAGGTTGAAAATACCTTCCACATATGAGGGGGCGTTGGGTATGGGACGGACGTCTTCTATTCCGTAGATCTCTTTAACGTCCATAATATTGATACCGTAACTTTCCTTGCCAAGCTGAAAAGTTACCATTTGAAGTCTCGTATCCAATTCACCCATGAATTCCTCCTGTTGCCTTATCCGTAGGCCGTATTCGGCTGACTATAATTGTAGATGCATAAGAGAGTTTCTTCAACAACTCTTTCATCTTTTTCCAAAAAAAGAGCACCCTTAGCGCACTCAGAACTTTCTTATCACATCCAGAGGCCTTATCCGGCCCGCCCGGGCGGCGGGAACGGCCGATGTCACCCATGAGAGCAGGGCCGCCGCAATCCCGACGGTCAGAATTCGCTCCCATTGAAGATCTACGGGGATTTCCTGAAGATAATATCCGGCATTCAGAAGGGAGAATTCCTCTCCCCCTCCGCCAGAGAAGGGGGCCAGGATTTTCTGAACCAGCCGCCCCGCGCCGTTAATCAGCGCGACAAGTTCATTCACATACCGGGAAATCAGTACGCCGGCCCCGCAGCCGAGGAACGCGCCGCCTATCCCCACGAAAAGGCCGGTTAAGCGGTAGATTCTCTGAATTCCCGAGGGGGAAGCCCCCAGACACTTGAGTATGCCGATGGACTGACGGTTTTCCACGATGAGCATGATGAGTGAAGATGATACATTGATGACAGCCACCAGAACAAGCATGGCCATGATGACCACCAGCATGGATCGGGTCGTATTGTAGCTGTTCAGCTCAGACCGGTTCAGAGCCTCCCAGGTATAGGCTCTCCAGTTCGGGCCGGGAGACACCGTTCCTATGCGGTTGATCAGCTCTCTCAGATCACCGTGGGGATCATAGGTTTTTATGCCTAAAAGGGTGCGGGACGTTTCTTCGGAAAGGAGCCGCTCTCCCTGCTCATAGGGAATGAAAACCCATAGCCGGTCCAGGTCCTGATAACCGCTGGAAATGATGCCCGTAACCGTCAGAGGGGTTATCCGGGGGATATACCGTCCTCCGGGAAAAACCTTGCCGGTGAGAAGCTTGACGGAATCGCCCGGATGGACGCCCAGTTTCGAGGCGATGGCCTCTCCCAGGACGACGGAGCGGTCGCCGCTTAAATCAAAAGCTCCCTCCCGGACCTGTATATAACGCTGAAACTCTTCGTCCTTCTCCCATATATCCCGTTCCACAGCCCGGACGGCGATACCTGTGCTGCCCTCATCGGAGTAGGCCATACCGGCTCCGGTTTTCTCCAGGAAGGCATATTTCACCTCGTCCAGGGTAAGCACGGCCTCCTTCTCTTCCCGGAACTCATCCTCGCTCTTATCGGTGTAGCTGAAGATCTGCAGGTGGTAGCTCTCGGTTTCCAGAAAACGGCTTACGATGCCCTCGATCATCCCTTCGGACACATTGATGACGACGATCAGGGGAATCAGGCTCAATGCCACCCCCGTCACGGCTCCCAGTATGGGCCGCGAGTGGTACTGTCCCTTCCTCCTGTTGCGGCGGAAGGAGCGGAAGGCGATAAAGGAGGCCGTATCCAGCTTCATAATTCGACCACTCCCCCCTGGGTCAGATGCAGACGCCGCCTTCCCTTGGCGGCCAGGGCCGGATCGTGGGTCACGAGAAGCAGGGTTTTTTGAAAATCTTCGGTCAGCTGGAAGAGAATGTCCTCCACCACCCGGGAATTTTTCTCATCCAGATTGCCGGTGGGCTCGTCGGCCAGAATCAGCTGGGGATCATTCATCAGGGCCCGGGCCAGGGCCACTCTCTGCCGTTCACCCCCCGATAGCTGGGAGGGGAAATGACCTTCCCTGTCGGATAGCCCCACGCGGGCGATAAGCCCGGATGCCCTTTCGGCGGCGGATGCCCTCTTCTCGCCCCCCATGAGGGCGGGCATCATGACGTTTTCCAGAGCATTGAAGTCCTTAAGGAGAAAATGGAACTGAAAGACAAATCCCAGGGATTCGTTTCGGTAGGAGGTCAGGTTCTTCTCCGTCATGCGTGAAACGGTATAACCGCAGGAGTAAACCACCCCTTCCGTAGGCTTGTCCAGTCCGCCGATCAGGTTTAGAAGGGTGCTTTTCCCGCAGCCGCTCTCCCCGGTGATAACCACCAGTTCCCCCTCCTCCACGCGAAGGGAGATATTTCTCAGGACTTCCAGCTCCCCCCTTCCGGAGGGATAGACCTTTCTAACCCCGCCCAGCTCAATCAGACTTTTTTTATCTTCATTACTCAATATTCAAAACCTCCGCCGGTTTTATTTCGGCCACGGGCGCCGAAGCGAGCCATGCCCCTCCCAGGGAAAAGAGCACCGCCGCGCCGCCGATGATGAGAAGATCCCAGGGCATGATGAGAACGGGAACATCCACCAGATAGTAGTTCATGCTGGAGTAGATGGAGATGCCCGAGGATCTGAAAAGCCCCATGATGCCGTTCACCACTCTTTCCACCAGAGAAAAGATCTCATTAATATTCAGAGCCGCTCCCGTTCCGAGGATCAGTCCCGAGAGAACTCCCGCCAGACTTATGTACAATCCTTCCAGAAGGAAAATACCCTGAACCTGAGCGGGGGCGGCTCCCAGGGATTTCAACAGGGCGATCTCTTCCATCCGTTCCGAGACGGAGCGCTTGAGGGAATGGAAAATATTCACCGCCACTACAAGGAAAACAAGGGAGACCACAAGAAACATCATCACCTTCTCCATCCTCAGGGCATCAAAGAAGGCGACATTGTACTCCTTCCAGGTAGAAACGGCGACATTTTCCCTGCCGGAGAACAGCCCATTCAGTCTGCCAAGATACCTGTCTTCCCGGTTTATGCGGTCCGTCTTGATCCCGTAAACACGGTAGGTCTCCCCCATGATCCCCTCGGCTGAATCCAGGGAGATGAACCCCAGAGAGCGGTCGTACTCCAGATAGCCGGTACGCACCGTTCCGGTCACGGAGAAGACCTCTTCCTGCAGAGAAAGGCGTGAAAGCCCCTTTCCGGCCAGGGAAAGAAGAGTGACCTGATCGCCGGGGAAAACGCCCTGATCCAGAGCCAGCTCCACCCCGAGAACAATGGAGCGGGGAGAGGCAAGGTCAAATTCTCCTGCCTCTATGGTCAGATGTTCCGCCAGCAGGGGATCCTTATCCCGGGCATCGGGCGGAAGGCCGCGGATAAGGGCCACCGACGGTTCACTGAATTCACCCCGGACAGTTGTCTGAAAATCGACAAAGGGGATGACGGTCCTGATTCCGGACATCCCGGAAACCCGGGAAAGATCTTCCCCGGACAGAGTCCCCCCCCCGTTGTCTATACGCAGATGATAGGATATGACCTCATTTATATTGTCGATATAATTGTGCTGAAACCCGTTCATTACGGAGAGGACGATGACCAGCGTCATGACTCCCACGGTTATTCCCAGAATGGACAGAAGTGCGGCCACATGCCCCTTCTCTTTTCTTTTGGTAAACAGGTAACGGAGGGCTGTCTGAAATATCCAGTTATGGCGCTTTTTCTTCACTTAAAATCTCCGTTCCTCTGTAGCGGATGGTCAAGGTCAAACGGCCTTTACTATAGATTTCTTCGGTTCTTTCTTCACCTTCGTAAAGGATTTTTCTGGTCATGAACCCGTTTTTATATATCCGTTCTTCCGAGATTTCGCCGTCCGGTCCGTACTCAAAGGTTCTCTCCGTCGATACGCCTTTGCCACGGCTCTCCTCGCGGACAAGCCGGTTGGCCTCATCGTAAGAGCGCCTGCTCTCTTCGGCCAGAAGCCCTTTTTTGTAGGACAGGATTTCTGAGGGAAGGCCGGTGGGGGTGTAACGGGTGACAACTCTCACCCCTTCCGTGGATCTTATGAGCTCGGATGAGACAGGAAAACCTTCGTCTCCATAGGAAAAGAACTCCTCTTCCCACTTCTCATCACCGCGATACATGACCCTTTCCCGTATTTCCCCGTCTCGGCCCAACAGACGGATTTCCTGGCTGTCATCCCCTCTGGTCCACTCAGTCCGGGCCGACAGCCCGGTTAAAACAGACTTATCGCCCTCGGTTTTCTCCATCAGCCTGACAGACCCGTCCTCCCTGAGATGAAGGATTTCCCTCCAGCTCTTCTGGGATCCATCCCGTTCGTATTTTCTGACATCGATGGTAACAAGACCCTCTTCGTAGGCAAAGGAACGCACTTCATTCAGCCTTCCATCCTTATAGAAGCGGGACTGAAGAGGACGCTGAAGACCATCGGAAAGGAGTTCCTCGGCCAGTTCCCCGTCACGGTAGAAGTTTTCCCAGTCCCCTTCATCCGTCTGGGATACCAGAGGAAAGAGTATCACGCAAAGGAAAAGAACCAGCCCCCTTCTCATTCTCCTTCCAGATTGATAAGCTCGGAAAGATAGACTTCCCTGTCAAAGGGGATCAGATCATCAAGGCCTTCTCCCCGTCCCAGGAAGAGAAAGGGAATCCCCAGACGGCGGCAGATGGAGACGAGGAGACCGCCCCGGGCCGTGGAATCGTACTTTGTCATAACGATGGCGTCCACCCCGATGGCCTCGTGAAATACTTCGGCCTGCTGCATGCCGTTCTGCCCCGTGGTCGCATCGATGACCAGGATTTTCTTGTACACTCCGTCGCCGAGATTGTTCCGGATCACCTTATCAATCTTCTCCAGCTCAAGGACAAGATTCTTCTTATTGTGCATACGCCCCGCCGTATCGACCAGGATCAGTTTCTCCCCCTGGCTTTTGGCGGAGGCGATGGTATCATAAATCACGGCTCCCGGATCGGAACCTGGCTGCTGGGCGACGACGCGGCAATCCACCCTCTCGCCCTGTATCTTGAGCTGATCGATAGCGCCGGCCCGGAAGGTATCCGCTGCGGCAAGGACAATGGGCCCGGTGCCCTTTTTCTTGTAGTACCGGGCCATCTTGGCGATAGACGTCGTTTTACCCACCCCGTTGACACCGAGAATCAGAAAAAGGTTCAGCCTATCACTATCCGGCTCGAATCTCTCTTCACGGACCGATTCGGCGATAAGACGACGCAGTTCCCCGATGATTTCCTCCTGGGTGGAGAGCTTGTTCTTCCGGACACTGGTACGGAGTTCATCGGAGATTTCCATGGTAACCGTTCCGCCCATGTCCGACTCGATGAGGAGATCTTCCAGATCTTCATAAAAAGCCTCTCCCGCACCGTCCTTCTTGAAAAGAGAGGCTATGCGCGACGCCAGATTCTTATTTTTCTTCGGTGAGGCCTGAACTTCCTCCCCGGCGGTTTGTTCCTGTTTTTTTTTCTTGCCGAATATCATATACAATCCTTTGCTGTGAACTATCTCTGTTCAATACTTTTTTCCGATGCTTTAATATACTTGACCAGACGGGTTATGGAAACCCCCAGAAGAGCTCCGCTCACAGCCATACTACCCCAGAAGACACCCGTGCTGTAGTAGGCTCTGTTATAGGCCTCATCATAGGTATCCATGTCTCCCGCGGCATAGGCGCTGTTGGCCCTCTGGACCTGATTTTCCCTGATGCCGTTCAGTATGAGCGGGGCGGCGACAGAGAGGGAGAACCATCCCAGAGTATTGTAGAACTTATCTTTGGCTATGAGCCGCTCTTCTTCCCAGTCCACTCCGCCGGCGGTCAGGGCGTAATGAACCTCATCCGGCGTATCCGGCCCCAGAGAAGCCGACAGGGAGTCATACCCTTCCAGGGAGAGAATCATTTTCTCCGCCAGGAGGGGGCGGGGAAGAACCAGGGGCGTCTGCCCCCGGTAGACAGAACCGAGGAGGACATCGGCGCCGGCCGGTTCCGACAGGATGGACACAAGTTCCTCCTCCCCCGGTTCCAGGGCCACGGTTCTCACCATCCGGCTCCCGGGGACAAGGGTAATCTCTTCCCTGTAGCTTTTATGCCGGGGATACCGGACTTCCAGCAGAGCCGGACCGGGCATGAGGGTTTCCTCGTCCACGGCCCCCACGCCCAGGGAGACGCCGTTAAGAAATACCTGCGCCCGGGACGGATCGGCCGATACGCTCAGAGCGCTCCAGTCGCGGCCGAGAAGTGTCTTCTTGACGGCATCGGCCATCTCCCCCACCAGCCTCTCAATCTCATCGGTTTTACCGGCTCCCGACCAGAGAGGAAGAGGCTCCTCCCGGGCGGCACTGATTCCGGTCAGCTCAATGAGGATGAAATCGCCCGCATCGTCGATGGTGCCGGTGATGATAAAATCGGGTTCCTCCTCGCGAGCTTCCCCGGCGGAGGAAAACAGAATCCCCCCCTCTCCGGGAGCGAGATAGGAGATGGCCCGGGAAGAGGGCTCTTCGTTTCCGGCTGTATCGGCAGAATCATACTTTTTACGGAGGCTGTTAATTTCCTTAGTAAGGGATTCATACTTGATGGGATCCTCGGAGAACAGAAGAGCATCCCTCTGTTCCAGAAGACTTTCCCACTGGGCCAGGAGCTTTTCCTGACTGGCGATAAAGGCGTTCCTGCTTTTATGGGCGATTTCCTCCTCACTCATAAAATGATCCGGATAGGAGGAAATCTCATGATAGAGCTGCAGGGGTATCTGGCGGTAGAGAAAATGATTTTCCCCGGCAAGATCCCCCTCAAAAACAGTGAGGGCACATTTCCAGTCCGAGGTTTCACCCCAGAGAAGCGCTCCGAGCAGAAAGAGAAGGGAAAAAAGCCGAATCCTATTTTGCTCCACCGAACTCAACCTCGGGCTAAAGCCTTCTTCACAGCCGAAAGGAGCCGGGTTTTCTGGAAGGGTTTAACCACGAAGTCACTGGCTCCCAGCTGAATGGCTTTGATGATTCTCTCCTGGTCTCCCAGGGAGGAGCACATGACGACCAGGGAGTCGGGATGGCGCTTTTTCAGCTCCTTCAGACAGCTCAGACCGTCCATACGGGGCATGGCGATATCCAGCAGAACAAGATCGGGTCTTTTTTCCTCGTACTTAACCAGGCAGTCCTGTCCGTCCGAGGCCTCTCCGGCGATGCTGTAACCGCCGGCTACGAGAATATCTCTGATGATGGATCTCATAAATGAGAGGTCGTCGACCACTAAAATATTCATTCCCTGTTCTGAGAGCTGTATCTCAAATACTCCTCTATGAATTGATCGATATCCCCGTCCATAACGGCCTGAATATTGCCCGTTTCCGCACGGGTGCGCAGGTCCTTGACCATGGTATAGGGATGAAAAACGTAAGAGCGGATCTGTGACCCCCATCCTATGTCCTTTTTTTCGGCGGCGTTCTTGGCCTGTTCTTCCTGCTGTTTCTGCCGGTAGTACTCGTACAGACGCGACCGGAGGATTTTAAAGGCGGTGTCCTTGTTTTTGGTCTGACTTCTCTCGTTCTGACACTGTACAACCAGTCCCGATTCGAGGTGGGTCAGCCGGACGGCACTGTCCGTTTTATTAACATGCTGACCGCCCGCTCCGGAAGAACGGTACGTATCGATCCTGACATCTTCCGGCTTGATATCCACTTCGATGGAATCGTCGATAACGGGGGAAACGTAAACCGAAGCGAAGGAAGTATGCCGCCGGGCATTGGAGTCGAAGGGCGAAATCCGTACGAGACGGTGAATTCCCCCCTCTCCCTTCAAAAGACCGTGCGCATAGTCGCCATTGATCTGTACAGAGACGGACTTGATGCCTCCCTCGGCTTCCAGAATATCCAGAAGGGTCATCTTGAATCCCTTTCTTTCCACCCAGCGGCTGTACATACGGTAAAGCATGGACGCCCAGTCGCAGGCCTCGGTGCCCCCCGCGCCGGAGTGAATCGTCACGAAGGCATTCAGACCATCGGTCTCCTCGGAGAGGAGCTCCAGGGTATTCAGGTTCTCAAAGGTCTGTTCCAGAGAATCCATAGAACCGGAGATCTCTCCTTCCAGAGACTCATCTCCTTCCTCTTTAGCCAGATCGAGAAGTTCGATACAGTCACCCAGATCGGAGACAAGTTTCTCCCAGGGCTCATAGCGTCCCTTGATTCTCTTCAGTTCGGAAAGGATTTTCTCGGCCTGATCTCTGTCATTCCAGAAATCCGGATCGGCGGAGATATTCTCAAGTTCGGCGGCTTTGTTTTTCAGCTTATCCGAGTCAAAGACGCCTCCATGCGTCGAGGATGTCCTTTTCTATCTTCTTAATACGGGGGTTCAAGTCATTGAGCACTGTTTTTCTCCTTAAGTATCATGCGCCGCCACCGATTCTCCGACAGGGAAGAAATGACCAGCCTGTCGTCAATGGGATACTGATAAAACCTGATGGCGTCATAAAAATCGGTAGCCCGGTCAAGATCGAGCTTCAACCGGGCCAGCTGTTTCTCATTCATATTGTACGATTCAAAACAATTACCCTGCACCTGTTTAAAGCCATAACGCAGCAGTAAATTGGACGTTACACGGCTGGAATCCTCTCCGCCGGCGTCAATTATCACGGAAACAAACATGGAACAACTCTAGGGTGGAATCCCCTTCCTGTCAAGAGGCTTCTACTCCATAACCGAACAGACGTCGGCGTCTTCGGAAAACTCTTTAAAAGATTCACGTACAAAAAGATAGAGATCATCTACCCGAGAGAGGTCCCCTTCCTTGATTGTCGTCTCCAGCTCAAAGGAGGCGGCGAACAGCTTCTCGGCACTCACCGCTCCGGCGGAGCCCTTGATCTTATGTGCCAGTTCGGCGGCAGCCTCAGGCTCCTCCTTAAGGGTTTCTTCCAGCCTGTCCAGCATGAGGGGAACGTCTTCCAGGGTAAAGCCGACAAGTTCCTTTAAAAGGGACATATCGTTCATCGTATGCTTCATCGCCTTTTCTTTGTTAAAAACCTCTTCCATACTGATCTCCTTAATCCTTGCTTTTCTTCAGGGCATCCTGAAACTCGGTCCAGGCATTATTCTGCTCCCGGTTGGTATAATGGGGCTCCTTGCTCTTGGGCGGGCGGCTTCGGCGGTTCACAGTCCGGCTTTGACTTCTCGAAGCGGGCGACGGGCGGTAGCTTTCCATGGGATCGTCCGACGCTTTCAGAGTCTTGCCCGTATAAACATCACCGCCCGTTCTTTTCACGGCGGAACCCTCCCCTCCCCGGGGGGCCGAGTCGGGAAGACGGCTGAAAGATTCCAGATAACTGTCATACCGGCCGAACAGACGGAGGATAACTTTCCTGAACAGGGGGAGACGGCCGTAGGACTGGAGAAAGAGGGGCTGAAGGTAAAGATCCAGCATTTTATCCAGCCTGATGAAGCGGATGGTGGAATTTTCCTCGAAGTATTTATTCAAAAGGAGGCGCACCTGCTCTGCCGTGGGGGTACTTGACCGCCTCTTAACCCAGTGAAGCATAGCCTCTGACATGATTTTAGGCTTATCAAGCATAAGATGAAGCACGGGATACATCTCTTTAATCTGATCTCTTATGCTCTGGACAAAGGATTCCGTCGTGGCAAAGACATGGCCTCCTCCTCCCCTCCGGGAAACCAGGACGTCTTCCATGAGAGAGAGGTAATATTTTTTGAGCTCAACCGAAGCCTCTTTCAGATACATCCGGAAGGAGAGATAGATATGATCGCGGTGCATATAGCCGACCCCGAGATTCACGATAATCGGCAGGGACGTCTTGTTTTTCATCATGACGCACTGATCGTAAAAGGTGTTCTTGAAGTCGGGCCATTTTTTTATGCCGTTCTCCAGGTATTCATTCAGCTCCTGCTGGGTCAGGTATTTTTTCGGCCTCATCTCTATGGACTGACAGACTGCCACCAGCTCGTCCTTCTGGGACTGCTTGTCCAGACGGATTCTCTCCGCCTCGTCAAGACCGTTCCGGGTGTACGAATAAATAAGGGAAACGGCGGGATAGTAGTCGTCGGGAATATGGCGTCTTTTGTCGGAGACCAGATCCCGGTTTTCCATAAGGCAGCGGCTGAGTTTATTCCAGAAATTGTGATCCCGGTTCTTCATGTCCCTCTGGATTTCACTCTCCATAAACCCCATGGTCTTGGAAAGGAAAGTGAGAAGCTGGGGACTTTTCACCACGGTCTTTATCTTATCCCGAGCCAGCCGGATGACATGGGGAATAGTGGCCGGAGTGGCATAGATCGGATCGTATCCGTCGCACTTGATAAGAAGAATCCTGACCGCATCCTGGCTTTCAAGGGCCATGGTCTCACTTATGTCGGTCAGCCCCAGGGTTTCCACATATTTCCCGGGCAGGACCATATCCTGCCTTTCCAGAAATTTGGGAGTAACGAAGAGCCGGTCCTCCGAATGGAGGGAATAGACATACTCATTCTCTATATAATAATAGAAAAAGCGGATGGAGTCCCTTTCGCATAAAACGATCTGCTTATTAACGATATTTCCCTGGGAAGACGCCACTCCCAGAATTCCGCAGCGGGCATTGAAAAGCTTCTGCATGAGCTGACTCAGATGGCTCTGGATAAAGGAAAACTGATTCTTCCCCAGTTCTATGAAGCGGTTATAGTCTATCTCCGGTTCCCAGATTTCGCAGAGCTTATGAAAAATAGCTCTCTGCTCCTGATTAAAATTGCCCAGCTGGGATAGAAATTCCTCTTTCTGAATCTGATCGAATTTAAAAAATTCAGGCATGGGGGGCTGCGATCGAAGCTGATATTCCTGAACCTCTGCCATAATCAGTCCTGCTCCTTCTTCTCTTGGCGGTTCTCTCCGGGGGAGTTCTGCTTTTCCTGTTTCTTCTTCTGCCAGTAGGGGATGATGCCGAACAGGACTGCCCTTAGAAGAAGCATGATTCCCACAAAAAGCATGAGTGATATGATGGCGCTGCCCATTTAAGACTCCTGTCAAGAATCGGTATGAATAAACACACCTCTGCTTACAGTATATTTCTAATTAGTCCTGTGATCAATATATTTTCTCCAATCCCCGGGAGATGGAAGAAAAAAGGACAAAAAAAAAAGAGCCTCTGCCCATCGGCCCGCCGTTGCTCCTTATTTCACATTCTGGAATAAACGTATGGCGCAGACCGATGCTGTTGCTCTTTTCACTAAGTAATGTAGTCCAACTATTAAGATAATACAAGTTTTTTTTATTTTTTTCCCGCCGATTTAATCGTAAATTAACAGGCACGTCCGGATTTTACCGATTCTTTACAGAATATGTGATGTCAGAAACAGCCCCGTCCTCCCGAATCATGATTTCCCGGATCCGCGAAAGGACCGGATCATAAAACCTGTGCCGTCCCGCAGGCAGCCGCGGAGGAATCCCCATTCCCAGAAACGTGTCATCTGAAATCCACTCATCCTCCCCTTCTGCCACCAGGGCAAAAAGAGGAGAAACCCTGATACGGTAGAGAGCCATCTCGCCCTGCCCAATGTACCGGACCAATCCGTCCAGGTCCAAAAACCAGGGGGATTCTGTCTCTTCCCGGGTGAACTCCCGGAAAAAACGGGAGACATTAAACAGTCTCAGATCGCCCCCTTCCAGATAGACCCTCCGCAGAACAGCCCCCGCCGGCCCGGACTCAAAGGACAGATAACCGCTGTCCCCGGATAATCCGTCCAGATAGAGAGCGGCCGGCTTGAGGGAGAATCCGGCCGGTCCCCGGGGCGTTGCCAAGACAATTAGCTCCTCTTCCCGTCCGGATTTCAGAGTGAATTCACGGCGGTCCTCCTGAACGGAGAAATCGGTGAGACCGTTCTGGAAAGAAAGAACTTCCACATCCCAGCTTTCGATAAAATCATACTCCCCGGAAAGAGCGGGAAGAACAACCGTATACTCCCTTTCGGCCGGGAAAAAAGTGCACCCCATAAAGAGCACGGACAGAATCCCCGGAATAAATCCTTTATGCATACCCCCTGGGGGGGGGCAAATTATTCCCTATAACCCGTTTTTCAGGTTTTCCTTGTAAATATTGCGAATTTCCTTAAGAATATCCCTGTTCTCCCGGCTGCGGAAATCGGGATAGGTCCATTCCAGAGGTTCGAAGTCCTTCTTTCTGAAAAGGAGGGTGGTCTCCCCGTAGATACCGTCGGACAGAGGAATCCGGTGGGCATTGTCCTTGGTTGTGGCCAGGACAAAACGGCTCAGGGCCATGACGCCCGGATCCAGGTTCACCATACGGCGCCCCTCATCCAGGGCGTATTTTTTCTCCATCCGGTTGGTCTCTCTCTTTATCGCGGACAGGGCGGAAGGATCGACCAGCCTCTCGAAGGAGTAGAACCAGCGGAATATGGGCGTTCCCATTTCCCCGTCGTAATAGTTCGTATAATCAAAGGCGAGAGGGCCTGCTTTATAATCAAAAGGGCCCCATTTTTCCTTCAGTTCCGATTCGAGAGACTCCCGCAGATCTTCCCGGGAGATTAATAAGCCTATGACGAGCTTCTCTTCTGTAAAAAGTGATTCTTTCCCCACAATTCCTCTCCATAAAGACGGCAAAACTATTGCATAAACCGGTCCATTCGTTCGATACTAATACTATTATGGAAGAAAATAGGGATTTTGTACAAGAACTGGAAGAGGGATTAAAGGCAAAGAGAGTGGAACTGGAAAGCTCCATTTTACCGAGCCTGAAAGAAGATCTCCGTAGCTTTGGAAACACCTTCCATATGATGTATACCTACCTCGTCCAGAAGGGTTTTCTGAAAGAGGATCATTACAACTACGAGCAAACCTCGTCCCTGGAGCCCCCTTCCTCCGATCCTATAGCCGATGCAGAAATGGTTTCGGAACTGAGCTACCGTCTCTCAAGTTACGACAGCACAATGGATTATCTGAACAACGTCTATGATGTGGATATAGATAAACTGAATCTGGGCGGCATAAAAAAAGTCCTTTCCGTCGTGGATTATATCAAATGGAACAGCCTCGGCAGCAACACGACCCATTCCATAACACGGGCACTTTCTCTGATAATGGACAAGATTATCACCAATTCCAATGACCCGGTCAGTTCCGAAGTACGCTTCAACGCCATCTCCACGCAGATAACCAATTACAAGAACATCAAGGAAAAGCTGAAGGAGATAAGCCTCTACCAGAGGGAAGCCTATAAATTCCGGATCCGGTCGGTGATCCTGCCCAGCGTCAATCCGACCTCGGAGATGGTGGCAAAGGATCTGAAGGGCCTTTTGATGTCCATAAAGCTTGAAATCGGCTCACAGCTTCCCGGCTCTCCCTTCTACCGGGAGCTTATTGAAGAGATACTGGATGAGGACTTCGGCTTCGACGGGGAAAGGAAAAGAGCCGACCTTCTGAAAAGACTGAATGTACAGGGCAAGAAGGACAGCCAGAAGAAAAAGAAGAAAGAGCCCGAAAGGAAAGTGGACAAGCAGACCCTTCTCAAGATTATTCCCGATCTGTCCAAATCGGCCGATCAGCTGGGATCGGCTCTGGCCAAACTGGAAAACAACAGGGAAATCACCTCATCAAAAAAGAAAGGTCTGGCGGAAATTCTGCGCCGTTTCTTCAATAGAAGGGAAGAGGATGTCTACTACGATGTGAAGACCACCGACCCTGTCAGCGGACAGTCCCGCAAGGTAAGAATCAACTTCACCACCCTTTCCGATAAAATCCGCAAGAAAACCCAGCTGCTCAGAAATATCGGAAATATCAACTCCCAGCAGTACGAAAAGCTGGCCCAGTATTCCGAAGAGATGCTCAAGGAATTCATCGATAACAATCTTATGGAAATACGCTCGTTCCACCGGCAGATGGTCGGGCTGGACGAAATGTTCAAAAAAGAGGATGAACCCACTGTCAAGGCACGCATCAGGGGTATCCGCGTCGAGACGGACACTCTCAAAAGGCTCTATATGGAGTGCAACAAGAGCCTTAAGGAGTACATGTCCATCAAGGAAGAGATGGCCCAGCTGAAAGCACTGGGCATCAACAATTAAACCCGGTAGAGCCCTAGAATCCGGAATCCCTTTACCGCGTCCCTTACATCTTCGGCTGCCTTGATAAAAGCCTCCTTGTCCTGGGGAACGTCAAAATCCACATAGAAGGAGTAACTCCAGGGTTTGCCGTGTATCGGCCGGGATTCGATCCGCGTCATGTTCAGATGATGGCGGGCGAACAGAGCCAGACATTTGGAGAGGGACCCGGTTTCATCGGAGACCTCGAACATGACGGTAGCCTTGTTCGGTTTGGTAACCTTAACGTTCTCGGCCCTTCCGATCACGGCGAACCGTGTATAGTTGTTCGGATTGGTTTCAATCCCGTCCCTGATAATTTCCATATCCCAGACCCGCGCCGCTTCGTCGCTGGCTATGGCAGCCCTGTGGAGAGCGTCCTTTTCTGCGGCCAGATCGGCCACGGCTCCGGAGGTATCGTAGGCGGGAATCGGCGCCAGCTTATGCTCCCTGATAAAACGCTCGCACTGGGCCAGGGCCTGCGGATGGGAACGGACTTCTGTGATATCCTCCAGCTTCACGCCCTTATGGGCAATGAGATTGTGTCTTATGCGGATTTTAATCTCGCCCACAATGCTGATATCGGGATTCAGATTCAAAAGATCATAGTTTTCCAGAATAGAACCGGCCAGAGAGTTCTCCACGGGGATCATACCCCAGTCGGCTTTGCCCTTGAGAACCGAGTCGAAGACCTCTTCGAAGGAGCCGCAGGGAAGGGATTCCGCTTTATCCTCGGGAAAATAGTGCTTCAAAGCCTTCTCGCTGTAGGCACCGGGGGCTCCCTGAAAAGCGACCCGGCAGCTGTCTCCCGAGAAACTGACCTTTTCATCCACCGCGGCGGAAAGATTATGATTTTCGGGCAGACGGGCCACTTCCTTCCCCACCACGGGGGCGAGGGCTTCCACATCGTGTACAAGCTTGGCGAACTGTTCGGGATAGAGAGACTGGGCCCCGTCGGAAACGGCCTGGTCCGGATCGGGATGCACCTCGACTATCAGACCGTTCGCTCCGGCGGCGACGCCTGCCAGGGCCATGGGAAGAACTTTATTCCTGATACCCGTTCCGTGGGAAGGATCCACGATGACCGGCAGATGGCTGAGTTTGCGGACAATGGGGATGGCGGAGATATCCAGGGTATTCCTGGTATAGGTCTCGAAGGTGCGTATGCCCCTTTCACAGAGAATGACCTTGTCCGTACCGGAGGAGAGCAGATATTCCGCCGCCATGAGCCACTCGTTTATCGTGGCGGACAGTCCCCGCTTGAGTATGACGGGCATACCCATGGAGCCGACGGTCTTCAGAAGCTCGAAATTCTGCATATTCCGTGCGCCTATCTGATAAACGTCGATATAATCGGCCATGCCTTCCACATCCCCGGTAGCCACGACTTCGGTGACGACGGGCATGCCTGTTGCTTCGCCCGCTTCCTTGAGGAGCTTCAATCCTTCAAAGCCCAGTCCCTGGAAGGAGTAAGGCGATGTACGCGGTTTGAAGGCACCGCCCCTGAGCATGACGCCTCCCGCGTCCTTGACCGCCCGGGCCGCGGTCATGATCTGTTCCCGCGATTCCACGGCGCAGGGACCGCCGATAATGACGATGCGCGATCCCCCCACGGTAACAGGCCCTACGGAAAAGACCGTATCCTCCCTGTGAAGTTCCCGGGAAGCCAGCTTATATGGCTTGGAAATGGGAATAACACGGGCAACACCCGGCAGAAGTTCAATGTGTCTCTGATCGATAGAGACCTGTCCCACAGCACCCAGAATAGTCTCCTTCTCGCCCACGATTTCGCGGACCTGAAGACCTCTTCCACTGAGGAAATCCTTTATATAGGTTTTTTCCTTTTCCGATACACCTGTTTCCAATACGATAATCATGGCAGATATGATAAGCCAAAAAGAGGGATTGGGGAACCATTTCCCTCTCGGGGACAGGAACTTTTATCTCTTTTTTTTTACGGGATTTTCTATTTCGGAACATGTGAAATTGCAAATAATTCAACTATATTTGCAAACTACATTCTTGTAGTCTATTGACCATAAAACTACAAAAATGTACAGTAAACCACTATGGATATCAGCTCCCAGCACTATAGAAGAAAAATTCAGGAATTGACTCTTCTTTTTGAAATAAGCCAACTTCTCGATGGTAATCCCGACATAAAAACGGTCATAAAACCCCTTCTGGAGTCCATGGCCGAAAATATGGGGATGCACAGGGGAACAATAACCCTGATGAACAGGGCTACCCAGGAAATAAGCATCCAGGCCGCCTACGGACTGACCGATGCGGAGATGAGCAAGGGAACTTACCATATCGGAGAGGGCATAACGGGACGGGTCGTAGCGACGGGAGAACCGGTCGTCGTCCCCAATGTATCAAAGGATCCCTCCTTTCTCAACAGGACGGGGACCAGGGAAATGGGCAGTCAGAAGGACATCTCATTCATCTGCGTTCCCATCAAAATCGGGAAGGAGACGGCGGGAACCCTGAGCGTGGACCGTCTGTTTGCCGATAACATCAGCCTGGATGAGGATGTGAGACTTTTAAGCATTGTCGCGTCGATGATCTCCCAGGCCCTGAAACTCCGGCAGCAGCTGGAAGAGGAGAAGGCGGCACTTGTCGCAGAGAAGGAGCAGCTTCAGAAACAGCTTCAGGAACGGTTCCAGCCCTCCAATATCATCGGCAATTCCCAGGCCATGCAGGAAGTCTACGATCTGATCGGACAGGTTTCCCGCAGCGAGGCCACCGTACTTATCCGCGGACAGAGCGGTACGGGAAAAGAGCTGGTGGCCCACGCCATCCATTACAACAGCTTTCGCGCGGACAAGCCCTTCATCAAAGTAAACTGCGCCGCCCTTCCCGAAAGTATTATAGAGAGTGAACTCTTCGGCCATGAGAAAGGAGCCTTTACCGGAGCTCTCGCCTCCCGGAAGGGACGTTTTGAACTGGCCGACGGCGGTACGATCTTTCTGGACGAGATCGGGGAACTGACCCCCATGACCCAGGTAAAGCTTCTCAGAGTTCTTCAGGAGAGGGAAATCGAGCGGGTCGGCGGAGTGGAGACCATCAAAGTCAACGTACGGGTCGTAGCGGCGACCAACCGCTCGCTGGAAGAGGAAATTCAGAAGGGCACTTTTCGGGAGGACCTATTCTACCGGCTCAATGTTTTCCCCATCCATATCCCCGCGCTGAAAGACAGAAAAAGCGATATCATGCAGCTGGCAGATCACTTCGTGGAGAAGTATTCCGAAAAAAACCACAAAAATGTAAAGAGAATATCCAGCCCGGCCATAGACCTTCTCATGAGCTACCATTGGCCCGGCAACGTAAGAGAACTGGAAAACTGCATCGAACGAGCCGTTCTCGTTACAAGCGATCAGGTCATTCACAGCTACCATCTCCCCCCCAGTCTCCAGTCGGCCGAATCGACGGGAACCCGGAGCGCTTCGACCCTGCAGGAAGCTCTGGACCAGCTGGAGGAAGAGATGATAAGAGAAGCCCTCAAATCGGCCAGAGGCAACAGAGCCAAAGCCGCCAGGGAGCTGGGACTGACAGAGAGAATCATGGGGCTGCGTGTGGATAAGTTCCAGATTGATTGTAACCTGTATAAGACAAAAATGTCGGGAACTAACGACGACAATACAGAAATGTAGCTTTTCCAGCATTCATTTTATACAAGGCGGGCTTTCCGGAATGAGGAAAGCCCGCCTTTTTTATCCCCTTTCGTTCTTTTTACGAAAAAGAAGATTCTACCTGATTGAACAATTAACTATTTTGTTACAATAAAAAGAATAAATCCCGATAAAAAAGTTCACTCTCCCCTCTTCCCCTCTCCCTTCCCCTTCTATTAATGGCAGAGGACTTTGGAATACGGGGAATGGTAATAGTTGGCACACCCTTTGCTATATATTTGGCATAGCTCCCGGAAGCTTGTGTTCGGTTCCACTGAACAGACAGAAGGGGGATAGGAGAGTTGCCCGAAAGGGTCGTTTTTAAAAAAAGAGAAACATTTTATAGGAGAATGCAAAATGAAAAAGCGTTTACTTCTGATTGCCGTACTCGCCGTACTGCTTTCACCTGCGATGATCTTCGCAGAGGACGTGGTGGATCCCTCAGCGGCTTCAGCACTTGATGCTATCTGGCTGATTATCTGTGGTGGTCTGGTCTTCTTTATGCAGGCTGGATTTGCCATGGTGGAAACCGGTCTTACCAGAGCCAAGAATGCGGGAAACATCATCATGAAGAACCTGATGGACTTTTCCGTAGGCGCCCTTCTTTACTGGGCCATCGGCTGGTCCCTCATGTACGGTCCCGACGGAAATGGATTTATTGCTTCGGGAGATTTTTTCCTGGCCAGCGGCGATTATCTCAGCTGGTTTTTCCAGGTAGTTTTTGCCGCCACCGCTGCGACCATCGTTTCCGGCGCCATGGCAGAAAGAACCAAGTTCACCTCCTATCTGATATACAGTGTTTTCATTTCCGCCCTGATCTATCCCATTTCCGGTCACTGGATATGGGGCGGCGGCTGGCTCGGTTCCAAAGGTTTCCATGACTTTGCCGGTTCTACCGTCGTTCATTCCGTTGGTGGATGGGCCGCTATGATGGGTGCCATTATCCTCGGACCCCGTATGGGTAAATATGTCAAGAAGGACGGCAAAGTAACCGTTAAGGCTATCCTGGGCCACAACCTGCCCCTGGCTGCCCTTGGTGTATTCATCCTCTGGTTCGGCTGGTATGGATTCAATGCCGGTTCTACCCTGGGCGCTTCCTACGACGGCGCTGCTCTGGATATGGCCAAAGTAGCCGTAACCACGACGCTTGCCGCTTCCCTCGGTGCCGTATTCGCCATGTTCACCAGCTGGGTTCTGGGCAAAAAGCCCGATGTATCCATGTCCCTTAACGGCGCCCTGGCCGGTCTTGTCGGTATCACCGCTCCCTGTTGGGTTGTTTCACCCGGTGCCGCCATTATCATCGGTGCCGTTGCCGGTATCCTGGTTGTACTGAGCGTTGAGTTTTTTGATAAGGTCCTTCATATCGACGATCCGGTCGGTGCTATTTCCGTACACGGCGTCTGCGGTGTCTGGGGAACCCTGTCCGTCGGTCTCTTCGGCGACCTTGACATGATTTCTTCCCTGACCGGCGTAACATTGACGAGAGGCGGCCAGATCGGCGTACAGCTCCTCGGTATCGTATCCGTTTTCTTCTGGGTTGCCATCACGGCCGGTATCCTCTTCCTCGTTGTAAAGAAGACCGTCGGTCTGAGAGTCGGTGAAGTTGAAGAGCTCCGCGGTCTTGATATTGATGAGCATGGAACTGAGTCCTACTCCGGATTCCAGATCTTCCAGAACATGTAAGGAGAGAGAACAAGATGAAATTGATAGTAGCATACATTCAGCCTGATAAGCTCAATGCCGTTAAGCAGGAGCTTTACAAGGAAGAAGTTTACAAGATGTCCGTAACCAACGCTATGGGATGCGGCCAGCAGATGGGTTACACCGAAACCTACCGTGGTGTAGAAGTGGAAGTTAACCTTCTGAAGAAGATCCGCATGGAGATCGCCGTTAATGCCGCTTTCGTGGACAAAACTGTTGATGCCATCATTCGGGGCGCCCGCTCCGGTGAAATCGGAGATGGAAAGATTTTTATTCTTCCCATTGAAGAGTGCATCAGAATCAGAAGCGGAGAGAAAGGCGAAGGCGCCATCGGTTAATCCGATTCTTTCCCAATTATACGGGGCGGCCCGGCCGCCCCGGCTTTCCCAAAACCAAAACCAAACCAGAAGACTCCGCGAGGGGTCTTTTTTTATAAAGGAATAGAGTTTTTCATAAGAAAGCACTAGAATAGTAAACAGAAGGAGCTCATTTCATGAAAAGAATCTCCCTTTTCCTGCTAATTATGTTAAATTCCATTATACTCGTCGGACAGACTATATCCAGCGGATTGACTGTGTCACCGCAGTTTGTTATTCCTCTCGGAGCGGAAAGGAAAAATTACCTGATAGGTTCCGGATTGAAGATGGAATATCTTACTTCCTTGCCTTCAGTAGAAATGCTTGCCGCCGGATTAGAGGCTGATTACCTTCTCAATCCGCTTAATCTCGATCAACCCTATTTTTCTACTGATACGAACCTGAGCCTTATCAATTTCGCTTTGAATCTAAAGGGCGCGCTCCCCCTGGGAGATCAGCTTATCCTATGGACTGGAATCGGAGGGGGGGGCACCTACGCTATGCTCAGGGGCGATAAAGAGGGAAACGCCCTAGGGTACAACTGGAAAGCGGGGATGGGTATGACCTTCCAATTCAGTAACAGAACCAGCTTTCTCCTTGATGCATCCTACCTTTCCCAGGTAGATCTTTACAACGGCCTCTCACTGAGCCTGGGTTTCTCAAGCCGATTAGGAGGCAGCGGTTCATCTGTCATTCCCCGGGAAAGTTATTACCCGACCCATCCAGGAAATATTCAGGATGGAGGGCTCATAGAGTTTCTCGATGTACAGATGGAGAAAATTTTCCCCGTTCTGTATAAGCATTACCTTACCCACCCGATTGGCAAGGCAATAATCAGAAATAAAGGTAAAATACCCCTTGATGATATAGATATTTTCTTCTCCACCGAGCGCTATATGGATAATCCCATCTTAAGCGCCCATATTGAAAGCTTGTTACCGGGGGAAACGCGTGATGTGAATATTACAGCCCTGTTCAACGAAGAGATTCTAAGCATCACCGAAGGAGCCAAGCTTGCGGCAAACCTGAAAGCCGAATACACAGCAAGCGGCTCAAAGACTTTTGATGAAGACAGACTGACCGTTGAAACATGGCACAGGAACGCCATGACCTGGGATGATGACCGGAAGATAGCTGCATTTGTCACCCCCCGGGACGAAGAGATTCAAAAGCTTGCCAGAAATACTGCCTCCGATATACGGAATACGGGCCTCATGACCTTCAGCCATGATTTCCAGCTGGCCATAGCCCTGCTTGAACTGATGGATGCCATAGGATGCACCTATGTCATCGATCCTCAGTCGTCCTATGAGGATTTTTCAGAAAACGCATTTGAAGTGGATTCTATACAATTTCCCAGGCAGACACTTCAATTCCGGGCGGGGGATTGTGATGATCTCTCCTCGGCGTATAACGCCCTTCTGGAAGCTGTGTCCATTCCAACCGCCTTTATAACCGTGCCGGGTCACATATTCTCCGCCTTCAAACTCAATCAAACCATGGAAGAAGCGCGGCATATGTTCAGCAGTACGGATAACTTTATAATGATACAGGATGATGAGAACCCCGATGATCCGAGGAACGGGATCTGGGTACCCGTGGAAACGACAGCCCTATCGCGGGGATTTGTTAATGCCTGGGAACTGGGAGCGCGCCAGTGGAAAAGCGGCCAAGGAGAACTGATTGCCGTTGCCGATGCCTGGAAGACCTACGAACCTGTAGCCTTCGGAGTTTCCCACACCGAACTGCCCCTACCCGAAAACGACGATGTGGACTACCTCTTTACAAGGGAGCTCGATAAGTTTGTCGGGCGGGAGCTTTCCTACCGCGAGCGCCCCTTCCTAGCCCGTCTGCAGAAGTCTCCCGGAGACGTGAGAATACTCAATTCACTGGGTGTTCTTTATGCTCGTTACGATAGATGGGACAGGGCGGAAGAACTTTTTCTGCAGGCCATGCCGGAAGAGATGGCCATGATAAATATGGGGAACCTGAAATACCTCTCAGGCCGATACGCAGAGGCGGAAGAGTACTACCGCCGTGTGTTAGAAGCAGAGCCGGAGCAGCCTCGGGCTCTCCTGGGGATAATACAGACAGCCCAGGCGCTGGAAAAGGACGAAATGGCCGACGAGTACGAAAGAAAGCTGAGGGAAATCGCCCCCGAACTGGCCGAACGGTATACTTCATCAACAGAAAAAGAGGGAGCAAACAAAGCTTCGTCTGTCCTGACGAATAATAATCTGATCATTTGGGAGGAATAACAATGAATGCAAAAAAATACCTTACGATGTTTCTGCTTCCTTTATTGTTCTTATTTTCCTGCGACAATATGAGTCTGGAAGATCTCAAGGACAAGATCGAAGATACTGTCGAAGAAAGCCAGGAACCGGAAACAGCTGAAACATTGTATGGGGAGATTTCTCTGAGCTACCATGACGGAACGGAAGATGTTACGATTTATCAGGGCTCTTCGAAGAGTCCCTTTGCCAATACGCCTCTTAACCAGACCGAACAGGTAATCTTTACCATAACCAATATCGGCAAGGGAATTCTTAATTTAGGCTCGGTACCGATTGAGCTCTCTGAGAATGATGATGACTGCTATGAAATCAGCGCCGACCCGGTTACGACCATACTGGCAGAAGGAGAAAGTACCAATTTCACCCTCAGTTTTACGAACAAGAGCAACGAAGGGCAGTCTGTCACGGTGACCCTTTACAGTAACGATCCCGACGAGGAGGCTCTCCAGTTTCAAATAAGCGATAATGCTCTCCCCGCTTTAAGCCTCTCCATAGAGGGGACAGCAATACAGAACGGCGCCTCCACAGAGGCCTTCGAAGGGCTGCTGAGTTCTAAGGAAAGAACCATAACCATAACTCTTCGAAACTCGGGCAGTGCCGATTTGAACTTCCCTACCGATCCAGTAACATTTACCGGTACTGACAGTGACCTCTTTGCGTTAAGCTCCGCCCCCCCTTCTCAAGTACTGGCCCCTGAAGAGGAAACCACCCTTGAGATTATGCTCTCCCCTATGGGAAAAACAGGAGATTTGACAGCAGAGGCGAACTTTTACACCGAGGGTGTTTCCCTACCGCTTTTTACCCTTTTGTGTCCCTGCTATTCCACGGAGTTTACTCTAAGCCCCTTTTCCGGCGAGATTACCGACACGGAGACCGTCCTGGATTGGAACGATATCGAAAGAGCCGATCGCTACCAGTTGCAAATTGCCACTGATACCTCTTTCGTAAGCGGATATATCGTCCTTGACGACACCCTGGAACAATCAGACACAATCATACCCGAACTTCCTAATAACAGCTCATTATTCTGGCGCGTCCGCTGGAGCGGAAATGATTACGGCTGGAGCGACTGGACGACGGCCGCAGAAATCACGACGAATTTCGATTATTACGTGACCTACCACAACACCGACGCTGCCAGCGGCACAGTCCCCGTGGACAGCTCGGCCTACAAAGCAGGAACTTCCGCAACAATTCTGGGGAATCCCGGAAATCTGACAAGAGAAGGATTCGCACTGCGGGGCTGGATGGATGCCGAAGGGCGCGAGTTTTCGGAAGGGACGGCCGTCACCATTGATAGCCATTTGGATCTCTATCCCATATGGAAACAGCAAATTACCATCAGTTTCTATGGAAACGGAGCGACTTCGGGTGATACGGCGGATATTACCGGATATGAAGGAGACAAGATCAGCCTGCCCGCTTGCGGTTATTCAAAGATAGATACGAATCCCTATTATACGACGGTTTATATTTGCATCGGATGGACATTGGACCTTTCCCAGGTGGCCTATCAGGAAGGAGAAGAGTTTGTTCTGGGATCTTCCGATATTGCACTGTTTCCCCTCTGGATGAGCCTGATTCAGGAAACGAGTGACGGCCAGTACATGATAGCCGAAGATGAAAAAAACACCTTAAAGATCACTGCATACAACCCCTATCTCTCTAGTCCAGAAACATTGAATATTCCTTCCGAATTCAGCGGGCATCCCGTTACTTCCCTGGAAGGTGATTTTAGCTTATCCAACAGCACGACCACCATCATAATCCCGGATAGTGTAAAAAGAGTAGGAGAAATGAACCTACAGACATCGGAACTTATAACTATCGACTTTGGAGATACGGAAGATCTGGCTGATGAAGCTTTTAAAAACAGCACCCAGCTCGAATACATAACGGGAAATATCGATCATATCGGAACATCCGCCTTTGAAGGATGTACGTCCCTTAACGGTTCCGGCGGAATCTATCTCAATGTGGAAACAGTGGGGGACCGTGCTTTTTACGGATGCACATCTCTGGAAGATATGGAATTAACCGGACATACCGATTCAATCGGCACACGGGCCTTTGAGGGATGCACTTCGCTGAGCGGGATTTTCTTCTGGAATGGCGTGGGAACCATCGGAGACTATGCATTTTTCAGTACAGAGAATCTGAGTTATGTCTGTTTTCACAACTCCATGGATTATGATTTCAGTACCCACAATTTCTGGGGGACCTGGCCTGCGGAGAACTGCACGTCTATTGGAACAGGTGCCTTTGGGGATAACTTCTCCCTCGCGTACATTACCCTACCCGAGTCCATAGAGTATATAGGGGATAGCGCCTTTGCAAACTATGACTTGAGAGCCAGATTCCTGGGTTCCACCCTGCCGGAAATTGAAGGTTCCCCTTTTACCTACCTCCCCGATTATCCCTATGAACAGCTACGGATAGAGGTTCCTTCGATGGAAAGCTATTTATATGCCGAAGATAGCGACTGGATGCAGTATAGCCGATTTATCTATACCTACTGAAAAAAATCCATTTGCATTCCCCCCTCCCCTCTCTTACAGTTATAGAAGGGAGAGGAAAGGGAGAATCGGCCTGACAGCCGAGATTCAAGAAAGGATGACAAAAAAAGAAGGTAAAAAAACAGACCGGGATTCTCCGGGGAAAGATATACGCCATACTCTGTTCCGTATGTCCCTGCTGGGGATTTGTCTCCTGAGCCTTGTGATTCTGGTCTCCTACATCATCACCCTGCGGCCTCTGATCAATACTCTCACCATGATTACGATCATATTCATCTGTCTCTTTTTTTACCGTTTCTCCCGAAACCAGAACAGGTACGGATTTGCCCGTATAGGGCTTTTCGTTCTGTTTACCTTCCTCTATGTTCCTTTCGGCTTTTTTACTTCCCCCGGCTCAATCAGCTCCATGCCCTATTACATACTGTTCATCATTTTCATGGAGACCCTTCTGGCGGTGAACCGTTGGGAATACGCGTTCCCCCTTTCGGTCATGGGCCTTCATATTTTACTGCTCCATATGGAACTGCGTATGCCCGACCGGTTTATTCCCTTTGATTCGGAAAGCCACCGCATTCTGGATCTTTCCATAAATTATACGATTGTGGCGATTTTCATGATGGGAATAACCGTCTTTGTCATGGACAGATATAACCGCCACAGCAAGATGCTCCGCAGCCTGAGCATAACGGACAAGCTCACCGGACTTTACAACCGGCTCTATCTTGAAGAGGAGGGAGTCAAGGAGCTGCACCGCTGCGAGCGTACCGGGGAAAACCTCTCTCTTATGTTTCTGGATTTGAATAACTTTAAAAGGATCAACGATCATCTGGGCCATCAGGAGGGCGACCGGGTTCTTCAGGAAGTTTCCCGGATTATTAAAGAGAATACCCGGGACTACGACCTTGCCGCCCGTATCGGCGGGGATGAGTTCGTCATACTTCTCCCCTCCACCACGGGAGAGATGGCGGACAAGCAGATCCGGAGGCTGGATGATGCTTTCCGAGATTATTCCCGCCGCTATGAGGATATGGAGTTCTCCGTCAGTTTCGGTATAGCCGAAAGCCGGGACAGCATGACCTTTTATGAACTCATGAACCTGGCGGACAAACGTCTCTACCGGCATAAGGCCAGGGTGAAGAAAGAAGGGGAAGGGACGCTTTTCGGAACGGGAGAGGAGTAAGGGATATACACAACCGGGGATTAGGAGTAGTATTAAATAAAGGGTTTTTACCTTTTTTACCTTTCAGTATTTTATTACATTTTTGTACTTCGCCTTGCTTTATTTCTACAATAGCGTAGGTTTTTTTCAGATAAGCCGGAGAGGGGGAAGGGGGAAATGAGCCCTGCCGGCCCGGTGAAGGGGACGAAACCGGACCAGACGGCAGGAAGAGCGAATTGGAACCGGGGGGGAGGCTTCCCCCGCTTTATTTGGCACATTTTTTGCATCTTTTTTTCCATGTCCCTCCGGGGATCTAATGGAAAATAATACAATATTAGGAGAACGTATATGTCGATTGATTTCGCTGTCACTCCCGTTGAAGAGATCTACGGAGAGAATTGTTTTAATGACGCCACGATGAAGGCCAGACTTCCCAAGAATATTTACAAGGGACTCAAGACCGTTCAGGCAGGTGAGGCCGAACTGACTCTGGAAATTGCCGAAGTCGTAGCCAGCGCCATGAAAGACTGGGCCATTGAAAAGGGTGCCACCCACTATACCCACTGGTTCCACCCCCTTACCGGTCTGACCGCCGAAAAACACGATTCCTTCATCGCTCCCTCCGCCGACGGCACGGTTATCATGGAATTCAGCGGCAAGGAACTGACCCAGGGCGAGCCCGATGCGTCCTCCTTCCCCAACGGCGGCCTGAGAGCCACCTTCGAAGCCAGAGGTTATACGGCGTGGGACGTTAACAGCCCCGCTTTCCTGAAACAGGATGCCTCCGGTCTGACTCTGTGTATCCCCACCGGTTTCGTTTCCTACACCGGCGAAGCTCTTGATAAAAAGGTTCCCCTCCTGAGATCCATGGACGCCCTCAACAAGCAGGCCATGAGAATCCTCAAGGTTCTGGGCAACACCACCAGTTCCAAGGTAACTTCCTCCGTAGGTCCCGAGCAGGAGTACTTCCTGGTAGACAAGGATCTGTACGAGCAGAGATCGGACCTCAAGCTCACCGGACGCTGTCTCTTCGGAACCATGTCCGCCAAGGGCCAGGAAATGGATGACCACTACTTCGGCGCCATCAAGGAAAGAGTAGCCGATTACATGAGAGAGCTGAACTACGAACTGTGGAGACTGGGCATTTCCGCCAAGACTCAGCACAACGAAGTAGCTCCCAACCAGTTCGAGCTGGCTCCTATTTACTCCAGCTCCAACGTGGCTTCCGACTCCAACCAGCTGGTTATGGAGATGATGAAGAAAGTGGCCGACAGACACGACCTGGTCTGCCTGCTCCACGAAAAACCCTTTGCCGGCGTTAACGGCAACGGTAAGCACAACAACTGGTCCATGGCCACCGATGACGGCATCAACCTGCTGAATCCCGGTGATACCCCCCAGGACAACGCCCAGTTCATGGTATTCCTGAGCGCCATCATCAAGGCTGTAGACGTTTACGCCCCCATCCTCAAGATGTCCGCTTCCAGCGCTTCCAACGACCACCGCCTGGGTGCCAATGAAGCTCCCCCGGCCATCATCTCCATCTTCCTCGGCAGCCAGCTGAAGGAGATCATGGACTGCATCGCCGCCGGTAAGCCCGTTCCCGCCCTCGACGGCGCCAAGATCGAGCTCGGCGCTTCCCACCTGCCCAAGCTGCCCAAGGACAACACGGACAGAAACAGAACGTCTCCCTTTGCCTTTACCGGTAACCGGTTCGAGTTCAGAATGGTAGGTTCCAGCCAGTCCCTGGCCGGTCCCAACGTGGTAATCAACACTTCCGTTGCCGAAGTTCTCTGCGAGTTCGCCGACAGACTGGAAAAGGCTTCCGATGTGAACGCCGAAATCCAGAAGATTGTCAAGGAAACCTATAAGGCCCATGACAGAATCGTCTTCAACGGCAACGGCTACTCCGAAGACTGGGTTGTCGAAGCTGAGAAGAGAGGCCTTCCCAACCTGAAGAACACCGTTGAGTCCGTTCCCCAGATCATCAGCGATCTGAGCATCAACCTTTTCGAGAAGCACAAGGTATTCACCAAGGCAGAGCTCGAATCCCGCTACGAAGTCTACCTGGAAGACTACTGCATGAGACTGAACATCGAAGCAGGCGTCGCCACCGAGATGGCCGAAAGACTGATCTACCCCGCCGTTAGCTCCTACACCAGCGAGCTGGCCACCAGCGTGGCAGACCAGAAGGCTCTTGGACTTAAGGTTCCCGCACAGGAAGCCCAGGTCAAGGCTCTGAGCGAAGGTATGGAGTGCCTCCTGGGCGCCGTAGCCGAGCTTAAGGCAGCCAACGCCGCCGCTCTGGCCGTTGAAGGCGACAGCCTGAAAGCCGCTACCAGCTTCCTCGAAGGGGTTATCCCCGCCATGAACAAGGTTCGCGAGTGCGCCGACGGTCTGGAAAAGATCACCGACAAGATGAGCTGGCCCTTCCCCTCTTACGAGGATCTGCTCTTCACCATGTAGTTTTAAAACGGCATCTCGTATCGGATGCGTCGTTGGGGGAAGAACCTGAGTCCTCATGTACTATTGTACACTCCGGGCTCAGAACCTTTCCCCGCCTAGCCTGCGACACGATCTGCTCGTTTACAAAGCCGCGTCCCTTCGGGTTCGCGGTTTTTTTTATCTGCGCCCATCTGTTTTCATCGGCGCTATCCGCGTACTTTAGACGATGAATTTGCCGATCTGTTCGTCCATGGCCTTGATATTGTCGTTGGTTGAGCCCGCAAGGGAGGAAACGCTGGCCGCCGCCTGGTTTATCTGCTCGGCTCCGGCGGCCATCTCGTCCATGCTTCCCTGAATAACCAGGGAGGATTCGGTAAGGTTGTCCATGGCCTGGGCGGCTTTCTCCGTCACCGACCTCATGCCGGTGGCTTTATCGTTAACCTGATGTCCTATACTGTTCATCCTCTCCAGGGCGCTGAGAACCTGCCGGGAGCCTTCGCTCTGCTCCTGCATGGCCTGATCCACCTGCCGGACGATTCCCTCCATCTCCTCTATTCCGGTGGAGACCCGGACAAAGGCGGCCTGGGAGGTTCTTGAAACATCCACCACTTCCTGAATCGTCTCTTTGATTCGGGCCAGTTCGCTGCCGATCTTATGGGACTGTTCCGATGCATTCTCGGCCAGTTTGCGTATCTCATCGGCAACAACGGAGAATCCCCTTCCCGCCTCTCCCGCATGGGCCGCTTCGATCGCGGCGTTCATGGCCAGCAGGTTCGTCTGGGAGGCGATTCCCGATATCACTTCGTTGGCTTCCAGAAGAAGTTCCGACTGGGAAGCGATTTCCTGGATCCGATGATCCATCACAGCCTGTTTTTCCCGGCTCTCCACCATGGAACCGCTCAATTCACGGGAACTGGCGGCCATTCGGGAGACGGAGTGACCCACTTCCTGAATATTGGCTATCATCTCCTCTATGACGGAGGAAGCCTCGCTGCTGCTGTCGACCTGTTCGTCTATAAGGCGGCTGAGGCCGTTTATTTCACCGGTAACGGTCAGGGTGGAACGGGCCGCTTCTCCTGTGCTTTTCGCCAGGTTTTCGGCCTGATGCTTGACTCCCTCTATATTGGACATGATCTGATTCACCGCGCTGGCCGTTTCCTGCGCCGTGGCGGAAAGTTCGTTGCCCATATCCTCCAGCGATGTCTGGGAACCGCGCAAAGCGGTAATGATGGAGGCGAGTTTGATAAGGAACTGGTTGAACGCCTGGGAAAGCTGTTCCATCTCGTCCTTCCGGTTCAGTTCGAGCCGTTTGGTCAGGTCCGCCTCTCCCAGGGCGATATCCTCCATGGCGCTGTTTAGCTGTATGATCGGTTTCGTCAGGGCGTTTCCGAGGATGAAGGCCAAAAGAAGGCCGAAGATCTCAACGATGACCGTTATGAGGGTAAAGCTCGCCCCGAGCTCATTCACCGAAGCGAAGACGTCCGCCCTGTCTGCTGTGATGGCGGCGCTCCAGGTCGTTCCCTTGATAGGAGCAAAGGCTACGATTTTGTAAATCCTATTATACACATAGTCACCGGTACCCTTCTCGCCCCTGATCATCCGTGCTCCAATCTCGCCCAGAGCCGCCAAATCGGGGCTTTCCTTGCCCATGTCAATGACGTTGAGTTTGTCCACGACATTCTGGTAGGTTGTATGGGCAATGACCGTTCCCTCCCGGTTCAGAACATACTTCGCTTCGGCCTTACCGTAGCTCAATGTATCGAGGGTTTCTCCGAGAAATCCGGCGTTTTTCTGACCGACAAGAGCCCCGCTCAGACGGCCGTCCTGAAAAACCGGAACAGCCACCAGTATCGTAAAGAGATTCTCCTCTCCCTCCACATTGCTGAAAACAGGATCGGAAATCACCGGTTTTTCCGTGCGGAAAAGCTCCTGCAGATACTCTCTTTCCGAAAGATCGGCGGTTCTTCCCCCCGCCAGGTGCAGAATTCCCTGTCTGTCCACCGGGCTGATGGAGTTAAAACCCGATCTCTGCGCTTCCCTTTCCAGGATTTCGTAATATCCGGAGCCTTCATAATCAATGGTCAGATATTCCGCAATGGAGGCCATCAGGGACAACTCCTTGTCCACCCAGGCAGAATAGCTGTGGGCCAGTTGATCGGCATAGGCCGTTAAGGTCTCCCTTGTCCCCTCTTCAATTTTTCCACCGGCCTGCATCCGTCCGACAATGCTTATGATAGAACTCGTTACCAGTACAGTCAGAGCAATAACAAGCATCTGTTTAAATTTTAAAGATTGTATCTTCCTCATTTCGTTTTCAGACTCCTTGGTGATAGCTGCTCACTTTAAGTCTACGTTCCCGAAATTATATTGCAAGATTTATCCCTCTTTTCTTGACTTTTCCCGGAATAATTGGCATGTTTTATATACTAGTATTTTAGTAGTATTTAAAGGACAGGCGATATGATAGAGGAAAAACAGGTTATCGAAGCTCTGCGCCAGGTACTGGACCCGGAATTGATGATCAATATTATCGATCTGGGACTGGTCTATGACATACGGATTGGAAAAGATATCATTGAAGTGGACTATACCCTGACCTATCCGGGCTGTCCCCTGGCGCCGGAGATAGAGAGAAATATAATAAAAACCCTCAAAGGGGAATTCGGGGTGGAGAAGATAAGAACTTTTACCGTGTGGTCCCCTCCCTGGAATCCGGTGAGGATGACGGAGGAAGCCCGCTTTGCCATGGGTTATCCGGTCTGATATTTTTTATATTTATTATTAGGAGTTACTAATGTTTTTAGAAATACATAATTTAAAGGCTTCCGTAGAGGGAAAGCCCATTCTGAAAGGGGTTAATCTTACCATCTCCCCGGGGGAAGTTCATGCCGTAATGGGTCCGAACGGTTCGGGAAAATCCACCCTGGCCAATGTACTGATGGGAAATCCGGAATATGAAGTTACAGGAGGTTCGGTAAAATGGGGCTCCGAGGATCTTCTCTCTCTCAAGCCCCATGAAAGGGCCCTGGCCGGTCTGTTCCTCTCCTACCAGTATCCCGTGGAGATCCCCGGGCTCACGGTGGGAAAGTTTCTCAAGAGGGCGGCGGAAATCCGCTTGAAGGAAAAGGATTCGCTGAATGTCAGCCATTATCTCAAGGAGATACGGGAAAATATGGATTTTCTGGAGATGGACAGGCAGTTTATCAACCGCTATCTGAACGAGGGGTTCTCGGGGGGCGAAAAAAAGAGAATGGAGATACTCCAGATGCTTCTTCTGAAGCCGGAGCTGGCCATCCTGGATGAAACCGACTCGGGATTGGATATAGATGCCCTCAGGGTCGTGGCCAAAGGGGTGAACCACCTGAAGAGTCCCGAACGGAGCAGTATCATCATCACCCACTACCAGAGAATACTGGATTACGTCAAACCCGACCGGGTCCATGTACTTTACGACGGCCGGATCGTCGAATCGGGCGGCCCGGAACTGGTCAGTGAACTGGAGAAGAAGGGCTATCAGTGGATCAAGGATCAGAACCCCAAGGAGGCGAACCGTGAGCAGTCTGTCACCGCCAATTAAAAAAGAAGAGTACCGCCACGGGTACCATTTTCCCGACAACTCCCTTTTCAAAACGAGAAAGGGGCTTGACGAGGAGATAATCAGAGCTATCTCATCCCAGAAGGGCGAACCGGAATGGATGCTGGATTTCAGGCTGAAAGCTTTCTCCGTCTTCAAGAAGAAGGCCATGCCCAACTGGGGCGCCGATCTGAGCCGTATCAATTTTGATGAAATTTACTACTACGCCAAACCCACGGAAGAGCAGAAACGCACCTGGGAGGAAGTCCCGGATGATATCAAGGAGACTTTCGACCGGATAGGCATACCCGAGGCGGAGAAGAAGTTCCTGGCCGGAGTGGGGGCCCAGTACGACTCGGAAGTCGTCTATCACAACCTTAAGGAAGAATTGGAAAAGCAGGGCGTGGTGTTCTGCTCCCCCGAAGAAGCTGTCAGGGATTACCCCGATCTGGTGAAGAAATACTTCGGGACGGTGATTCCCTACCGGGACAACAAGTTCGCCGCCCTGAACTCGGCGGTCTGGTCGGGGGGCAGTTTCGTCTATGTTCCTCCCGGAGTGCATGTGGATATTCCCCTGCAGGCGTACTTTCGGATCAACTCGGAAAATTTCGGTCAGTTTGAAAGGACTCTGATCATCGCGGACAAGGACAGTTTCGTTCACTATGTGGAGGGCTGTACCGCCCCGGTTTACACTACCGACTCCCTTCACTCGGCGGTGGTGGAGATAATCGCCCTGGAAAATGCCCGGGTCAGGTACTCCACCATACAGAACTGGTCCGGCGACGTCTACAATCTGGTGACCAAGAGAGGAATAGCCTACCGGAATGCCACGATTGAGTGGGTGGACGGGAACCTGGGCTCCAAAAGGACCATGAAATATCCCTCCGTCTTTCTGAAAGAGGAGGGAGCCCACGGAGAAATTCTTTCCATAGCCTTCGCCGGAGAGGGGCAGGAGCAGGACACGGGGGGAAAGGTCTTTCATTTGGCCGATAACACCAGCTCTGTCATTACCAGCAAATCGATAAGCAAAGACGGGGGAATCAGCAGTTACCGGGGAATGATCAAAGTTCATCCGGGGAGAAAAAATATCCGCTCCCGTGTGGTCTGCGACGCCCTTCTTCTGGATGAAAAATCGACGAGCAACACTTACCCCTATATGGAAATAGCCAGCGAGGACGTCACCATGGAGCATGAAGCCTCCGTTTCCAAGATAAGCGATGACCAGCTCTTTTATCTGCAGAGCCGGGGTTTCAGCGAAGAAGAGGCGGCGGCCATGATCGTTAACGGCTTTCTTGACCCCCTTGTCAAGGAACTGCCCATGGAGTACGCCGTGGAATTGAACCGTCTGATAGAACTTCAGATGGAAGGGAGTGTGGGATGATGAACGATAAATACGAAGGATTTCCTCTCTGGTACAGAGAGCTGCAGCATAGGGCGGAAGAAAAACAGAAAGAGATGGACTGGCCCGACGGGCGGGAGGAAGCCTGGAGAAGAACGGAGCTGAAGAGGCTGGAACTGGAAGAACTTTATCTGACCCCGCCGGCTTCCCCTTCTCTTGAAAGGAAAAGCCCCATGAATCTGCAGAGCCCCTCTCCGGAGAGCCGTCATCTGAGCCTATCCTATCTGATGGATGCGGTCAGGGGTGATTACCCCGGGGTGCGGGAGCTTTACGAAGCCCAGTTCGCCGCTGGGGACAACCGGTTTATATTCAGGCTCCTGTCCGAACCGCCCCGGGGATTTTACCTCTATCTTCCCCGGAACTATGCGGCGGAGAACCTGATCTTCCTGGAAGATAACCTGATGGGAACGGAGAATGAGAGTTTCACCATGAATCTGATAGTTCTGGAAGAGGGGGCCCGCACGGATGTCTGGGAAAGGATAGGCACATCGGAAATTTCGCCCCTTCATAACCGGGCGACTCTTATTCTTCTTAACAAGGGGTCCAAACTGAACTACTACCGGACGCAGACCCTTATGAGCGAAAGCTCTCTGGTGGACTTTTCCCGGGCTCTGCTCAAGGGGGGATCGGAACTGAAGTTCAGCCAGGCCGAAAAGGATATCTACTTTAACAAAAGTCATATAACGGCCGATCTGCAGGAGCCCCGTTCCCGCGCTGAACTGAGGGGCATCTACCATGTGGGCGGCAGGCGGTTCAACGAGATTTTCACCGAACAGATCCACCGGGCGCCCTATTGTGAAAGCCGCTCCTTCTACCGGGGCGTTCTGGAAGACCAGGCCCGGACCGTTTATAACGGTATGATACGGGTTCTTCCCGAAGCGGTTAAAACAGACGCCTATCTGACGAACAATAACCTCCTTCTGAACGACGGCTGCCGGGCCGACTCCATCCCGGGTCTGAAAATCGCCACCAACGATGTGAAGTGCAGCCATGGTTCCACCACGGGAAAGGTAGATCCCCGACAGCTTTTCTACCTTGAGTCGAGAGGTTTCAGCAGCGAAGAAGCCCGGACGATTCTTACCAGGGCGTTCCTGGAAGAGGTCCTGGGCGAAATGCCCGTTCTGGTGAGGGAGGAGCTGGAGAACCGCTGGGACTGGGCAAAGGAGGATGTCTATGTATAAGGACAGTTTCCCCCTCCTGGCGGACAGCCCTCTTGTTTACCTCGATTCGGCGGCTACGACTCAGAAGCCGGCACAGGTGATAGAGAGGCTGGACCGGTTCTACCGGGAGGAGAACGCCAATGTCCACCGGGCCCTTTATCCCCTGGGGGACAGGGCCACCCGCGTCTACGAAGAGAGCCGCGGAAGGGTGCGTGATTTCCTGAACGCCTCGTCGTCCAGGGAGATCATCTTCACGTCGGGCACGACCGGAGCTCTGAATCTTCTTGCCTTTTCCTTTACGGAAAACCTAAAAGCCGGCGATCATATACTGCTGACGGAGATGGAACATCACAGCAACCTCGTTCCCTGGCAGATGGCGGCTAAACGGCGCTCCCTGGTTCTGGATTTCATTCCCCTCGGCGGGGATGGCCGGCTGGATCTGTCGGAGATGAAAAAGAACTGGCATGGGAATACGAAACTGGTGAGCCTGACCCATCTCTCCAACCTTCTCGGCACGGTGAATCCTCTGGAAGAGATCATTGAGTTTGCCCATGGCAGAGGTGTCCCCGTGGCGGTGGATGCCGCCCAGAGCGCCGCCAGGATCCCCCTGGATGTCAGGGAGCTGGACTGCGACTTCCTGGCCTTTTCCGGACACAAGACCTACGGGCCTACGGGAGTGGGTGTCCTGTACGGCAAGGAGCATCAGCTGGAAAGACTGGTTCCCTGGCAGGGAGGGGGCAGCATGATCTCCTCGGTAAGCCTGGAGGAAACGACCTGGGCCGAACTTCCCGCCCGCCTGGAAGCGGGTACGCCCCCCATCGCCGGTGCGGCGGGCCTGGCGGCCGCGGTGGACTGGATGGAATCCATAGGAAGGGACCGCACCCTGGCCCATGAAAAGGAACTGACCCGTTATGCTCTGGAAAGGCTTTCGTCTTTGGAAGGAATTGAGCTGTACGGGTCGGGAGGGGAGGATCAGCTGGGCGTGATCTCCTTTAACATCAAGGGGCTCCATGCCCATGATACGGTTCAGTTTCTCTCGGCGGAGAATCTGGCGTTGAGAGCCGGCCATCACTGCGCCCAGCCGCTGATCAAAAAACTATCCGTTCCCTCCACGGTGAGGGCAAGTTTCGCCGTATATAACGAGAAGGAAGATGCTGACCGGCTGGTTTCGGTACTAAGGGAGACAAGACGGTTTTTTAACGCGAGAGGGGTACTCTGATGTTTGACGATTTATACCAGGAAATAATATTGGATCACTACAAAAATCCCCGGAATACAAAGAACCTTGAAGACAGGCATATCCCATTTCTGGAAAATCCCGTCTGCGGCGATTCGGTGAGGGTGGCCGTGGACTGGAGGGAGAACGACAGGATTGAAAGGGTCTGGTTCGAAGGACATGGCTGCGCCATAAGCACGGCATCGGCCTCTATGATGACGGAACTCCTCAGGGACAGGACGAGGGAGGAAGCGGGGGAGATATGCCGGAGCTTCACGGCCATCATGCGCGGACAGGACGGAACGGACCTCGCCGACTGGGGCGATATAGAAGCCCTTCAGGGAGTGAAGGATTACCCGGCCAGAATCAAGTGCGCCACCCTTCCCTGGCACAGTCTGGAAAGGGCTCTCGAAAGGGAAACTCCCTAAAGGCTCGCTTTCTGCTCCTCCACCCAGAGCCTGATTTCCCCGTAGGATCTCTCCCTTATGCGGTCAAGGATTCTCAAAGAAAGGGACATGCCGCATTTGCCGAAGACTTTGCCATCCCAGAGCTCACGGAGCCAGGATTCGTTCAGGACTCCGTCGGCGGTGACGAATACAACGGCTTCTTTTTCCCCGAGCAGGGGCACCCACTCTTTTTCCAGAAAGTCCTCCCCTTCCCAGCGGTAAGCCGTCTCAGTGGCCAGTGTCCGGTCAATCCAGCCTTTAAGGACAGCGGGAGGCATTCCCCACCAGTCCGGATAAAACAGAAGGAGCCTATCGGCCTTCACTAAGTTTTTCTGATGCTCAAGGACAAGGGAATCGGTTGTTCCGCCCCGGGAGATCTCCTCAAGGGGCATAAGGGGGGGAAAAGGTTCTGAATAAAGATCGGAAAGGGCAACCCCATGGCCCCGGCTTTTCAAATATTCCGCCATTTCATCGAAAAATCCTGAAAGAAAACTTTGAGAATCGGGATGGGCCAGAACGAGGAAATCCTTCATTTTAAAATAATAACAAATAGCAGGGAGAGGGACAAGAAAAAAGAGCTGTCCCCGTGCCTAGGGACAGCTCCAAAAATATCTGGGAGAAATTTATGATGTTATCTTTATCTTTGCTGTTGACCGAAGTTTATCACGTTTCCCGTGGGAATGCCATCAGTAATGTGTTTCACGAAATCAACTAATAGTTGAAAGGACGGATCTGTCCATTTGCCGGAATATGCCCTATAATTGTACAAGGACAGGTCCCTATGAACGTAAGAGCCCTTCAATGTTTTATTAAAGTCTACGAAAACAAAAGTATCTCGGCAGCGGCCAAGGAAATATACATTTCCCCCCAGGGGCTCAGCAAAATCATCAAGCAGCTTGAGTACGACCTGGGGGCAGACCTTTTTGTCCGGGAGCCCCAGGGCATGATAGCCACCGAAGCGGGAGAACTGCTTTACGCCCGGGCGCGCCATATCATCTACCTTATGGATGATATAAAAAAGGAGATTAGCATCATCAACGGAAGCCGGGGAGCGCTGAATGTCGTCGTGACATACTCCACCGTTACGGAATTTCCCCTGAACGAGCTTTTCGGTTTCACCCGGCTGTACCCCAACATCCAGATCCAGCTTAAGGAATACCCCGAGGAGTATCCCATGGAAAGTCTCTTCGAGGAGGAAGCCGATGTGGGTATCATCATGGAACACGAAGGAATTGACAACACCCATTATGATTTACTGAGAAAAGGAGAACTGGTTCTTTATGTTCACAAGGATCATCCGCTGGCTGAAAAGAAGAAAGTCGGTTTGAAGGACCTGGAAGGAACAAAGCTTGTCATTAAATCCATGGAACCGGGAAAAGAGCACCCCCTTGTTGAGAAACTGAGAGAAAAGGGAATCAAACCGTTGCTGAAACACGAAAGCGGCAATGTCACGTCCCTGAAAAAACTCTGCCAAAACGACGGCTTTGTCGCCGTACTGGAAAGTTTCCTGAGCGATGCTTTTTCCATGGAATATTTTGTCAGACTGAATTTTTCCGAGAAGATACCCCAGAATGTGTATCTGGTGACCCGATCGCGGGAGGTACAGAGCAAATCGGTATCCCTCTTCCGGGATTATGTAAAAAAACTGGCTAAGGACAAATAAGATAAAAATGAGAGATATGAAATACCGAGACCTGATATCCCAATTAACTCTGGAAGAGAAGGCTTCCCTGATGTCAGGAAAAGATTTCTGGCAGACAAAGAATATAGATAGACTGTCGATCCCTTCCCTTTTTCTCGCCGACGGCCCCCATGGGGTGAGAAAGCAGGCCGTGGAAGCGGACCATATCGGACTTAACGAAGGAATTCCCGCCACATGTTTTCCCACGGCAGCCACCGTGGCCAACAGCTGGAATGAGGAGCTGGGCGAGCGGGTCGGAGGCTATCTTGGGGAGGAGGCCGTTTCCCAGAAAGTCAATATTCTCCTGGGGCCGGGAGTCAATATGAAACGGAATCCCCTCTGCGGGCGGAACTTTGAATATTTCTCCGAAGACCCCTATCTGGCGGGAAAGATGGCCGCCGCCTTTGTCAGGGGAATTCAGTCCCACGGCATCTCCGCCTGCGTCAAACACTTCTGCGCGAAAAATCAGGAAGAGCGCAGCATGTCCATCGATACGGTTATCGATGAGAGGACTCTCAGGGAGATCTATCTGACCGCCTTTGAAATAGCCGTCAAGGAAGGGGATGCCAGAACCCTCATGTCATCGTATAACCGGCTCAACGGAACCTATACGAATGAAAACACCCACATCATGAAGGATATCCTTCGGGAGGAGTGGGGCTACGACGGCTGTGTTGTCACCGACTGGGGCGGAAGCAATGACAGGATTCGCGGCCTGGAAGCGGGCAATGAACTGGAGATGCCCGCCACCGCCGGAGAAACGGACCGTGAGATAGTCAAAGCTGTAAGAGAGGGCCGGCTCGACGAGAAAATCCTCGATGAAAACGTGAATCGCCTTCTCAACCTGATTTTCACGACGGAAGAAGCCTTTACTCCCTACAACGCTCCCATCAGCGTAGAAAAACATCACCGCCTGACCCAGAAGATCGCCGAGGAATCGATTGTGCTTCTTCGGAATGAGGACAAAATACTTCCCCTGAAATATGGAAGGAAAGTGGCGGTGATCGGCGAATTTGCCCGGAACGCCCGTTACCAGGGAGCCGGCTCCTCCATTGTGAATCCGACCATACTGGACAACACCCTGGACTGCTTCGATGAATCGGGCATTACCAGCATAGGGTATGAACCGGGATTCCGCCGTTACGGGCAGAAGAGCGCCTCTCTGATACGCAAGGCCTGCGACCTGGCGAAAAAAGCCGATGCGGTACTCCTCTATCTCGGCCTGGATGAAGATTCGGAAGCCCAGGGACTGGACAGGAACTCCATGGCCCTGCCCTCCAACCAGATAGATCTGCTGAACGCCCTCTACCCGGTGAACAAGAATATTGTGGTCGTTCTCTCCTGCGGTTCCGCCGTGGAAATGCCCTGGGTGAACAAAACAAAGGCCATTCTCCATGCGTACCTGGGAGGGCAGGCCGGAGCCAGGGCGATTCTGAGGGTGATATCGGGAGATGTCAATCCTTCGGGAAAACTGGCGGAAACCTATCCCCTGCGCTACGAAGATACCCCGTCGGCCCCCTATTTTCCCGGAAAAGAGGTCAGCGTGGAATACCGGGAAGGCCCTTATATAGGCTACCGCTATTTCGATACGGCCGATGTCCCCGTCCTCTATCCCTTCGGATTCGGTCTGAGCTACACAACCTTTGAATATGGTGACCTGGACATAGACGAAACGGGGGTATCCTTCTCCCTGACGAACCGGGGAGATATGCAGGGGACGGAAATATCCCAGCTTTATGTCAGCTGTCCTTCCAAAGAGATTTTCCGGCCCCGGAAGGAGCTGAAAGGTTTTAAGAAAGTCTTCATAAATCCGGGGGAGAAGAAAATCATCAGGATCCCCTTTGATGACAAAACATTCCGTTATTTCAATATCAGGACGAGCGCCTGGGAAGTGGAGGAAGGGGACTACCGGATTCTCATAGGCTCCTCCAGTGCGGACATCCGACTTTCCGGGACAATCCGCAGGGAGGGAACCGGAGCCCCCCTCCCCTATGACCGGGACGAACTGCCCTCCTATTATTCGGGAAAAATCAAGGAAGTCGGAACGGAAGAATTCGAGAAACTCCTGGGGCGGAAGGTTCCCGATCCCCTCTGGGACAGGAAAAAGCCCCTCGGCTATAACGACGCCATTGCCCAATGCGCGTATGCCCGGGGGAATTTCGCCCGTATCGCCTTTAAGCTGATCCGCCTGTCCCACTGGGTCCTCAGAAAAACGGGGAAAAGAAGAGCGGCCAATATGCTCATGATGTCCGTTTTCAACATGCCCTTCCGGGGAATCGCCCGTATGACGGGAGGACTGGTGAACATGCCCATGCTCGACGGGATACTGATGATCGTTAACGGCCATTTTTTCAAGGGGCTGGCAAAACTCCTCAGGGAGAGGAAGAGGAAATCCCCGGGCTGATAAGATAACCAAGATCTACCATCTTTTTCACAAGATAACCATTCCTCCGGAATTCCCTTTTCATGGTATAGTGGTATGTTATGAAAAATTATCGGAAGAGTCACGACCTTTCCCTGTCGCCCTGGGGACCCTATTCAAAAAGATATGTCGGTATTTCCCATATACCGTCTCTGCCGGAAGGAAAAAGATTTGATCTAAGCGTCTTTCCCTCCCTTTACCGCCGGGGGATCACCCCTCCCAATGTCATGTGGGAATCGGGCTACCATCCCTGGGACTGCTCCGCCGACCTGCGCCGCTATACCCACCGCCACGAGCTGCTGTGGAAGGATGAAATATATACGGATATCACCTTCTCCCTCCAGAGCGAATCGCAGGTCCGCTACTCCTGCCGTACGGTAAATAATACCGATGTGAGGCAGGCTCTGGTTTTCCACCATATGACATCCCTCTACTTTCCTCCCCTGGAAACCTACTCGCCCGTACCGGTAAAAGCCGTTGCTCCCCCGGTGGGAGAGGGACTCTATTTTGTGGCCGGACTGGATTATGAAGAGCTGAATTTCCGGGAGGATTCCCCCCTGCGGACCCTCTCTCCCGACGGCACTCTCTGGGGAGAGACGGGGGACCACGGCTTTACCGGCGGCAGAGGCCTGGGCGGCGGATTCGGGGAAGCCCCTTCCGACCGGGCCCGTTACGCCATTCCCGAAGGATGGGACGGAAAGGGGCCGGTCTTCCTGCGCTGCCGGAACCTCTCGCGGAAACCCTCCGCCCTGATCCTGGCGGGAGGCCTGGAAGGACGCGCCGCCCTATCCCCCGATGAAGCATGGGTTATCCTGACTTCCGATTTCACCAGAAGCGGGGAATCCACTTTCTCGCTGGCAACCGAAGGAAAGGGAGCCGTCGATGTGGACGGCATCGTCTTCTGCCCCGCCGGCTTCCAGGGTACCCCTGTCTTCTCTCCTGTCAGTCTGAATCCCAGGCCCGAAGTAAAAAGCGGTCCCCGGGATAACAGCCTGATTCTCCAGTATGAGGACCTGCCCCTTACTTACGGGCTCAGTTGGGATATACCCGGAGTCGTCCGTCACTGGGCCTGCGACGAACCGGACAATATTATGAGACACAATGTCCATGAGCATAACCACCGGGAATTCCAGGGACCGGGGGAGGGACACTTTACCGAAGTCTTCACCCGTCCCGTCTTCCTGGACGGCTCCTCCGATCTCGTCAACCAGGGGATGGTCTGCTGCGGAACGGAAGAGCAGGTAAGGGAAATGCTCGGCAAGGAGGATACATCACCTGTCTCCTGGACGGGATTCACTCCCGAAGAGAGACCCTTCACGCAGGACAATCCCTATACATTCAGCCTCAACAGGCTGGCGGCCACCGCCCTTCTGAACGTGGTATACCCCGTACGCATCCAGGGAGAGTGGTCACGCCATCATACTCCCGGCCGCTGGTGGGACTGCCTCTATACCTGGGATTCGGGCTTCATAGGCCTGGGCTTCACCGCCCTGGATCTCAAGCGGGCCGAAGAGACGCTGAATGCCTACCTGACCGAACCGGGAAATCCCCATGCCGCCTTCATTCATCACGGCAGTCCGGTACCCACCCAGTTCTTTCTCTACCAGGAGATATTCAACCGCTCCCAGTCAAAGGAGTTTCTGGGGAAGTATTACGATTCCCTCCTCCAATATCACCGCTTCATGGCCGGCCGTCTGGGCAGCTCCTCCACAGCATCCCTTAAATCGGGACTGCTCAAAACCTGGGACTACTTCTATAACTCCGGCGGCTGGGACGATTACTGTCCCCAGGTCCACGTGAGAAAAAACGGCCTGGAAGCCACCATCGCCCCGGCGATTACCACGGCCGTTGCCGTCAGAACGGCACTGATCCTCAAAGGGGCCGCCCTGCTGCTCGGAAAGGACACGGAAGAGCTGGACAGGGATATCGCACACCTCTCCGGCGCACTTCAGCAGCACTCCTGGGATGGGGAATCGGGTTATTTCTCCTATGTCGTCCATGATGAAGAGGGGAAGGCCCGCCATATGCTGACCTATGGAGAGAAAATCAACTTTGATATGGGCTTCGACGGAGCTTACCCCCTTAATGCGGGAATATGCACGGAGGAGCAGGAAGAGCGGCTGCTGGCAAGACTGTTCTCCCCGGACCATCTCTGGACCGATACGGGGCTGACCGCCATCGACCAGTCGGCTCCCTACTTCAGGGACGACGGATACTGGAACGGCGCCGTCTGGATGTCCCACCAGTGGATCTTCTGGAAAACCATGCTGGACATGGGCCGGAGCGAAGAGGCCTGGAGAATTGCCTTCACCGCCCTGGAACTCTGGAAAAGGGAGACCGAGGACACCTATCTCTGCTTTGAGCACTTTGTCACCTCCACAGGACGGGGAGCCGGATGGCACCACTTCGGAGGTCTCTCCTCCCCTGTCATGAACTGGTATTCCGCCTATTTTGTCCCGGGAACCCTCTCCGCCGGTCATGACAGCTGGATTACGGAACGGCAGGTATCGCAGGACAGCACCAGGATCGATTTCACCCTGGTCTCCGCCGGCTGCACCGATAAGACGCGCACCGTACTGGCCGTGCTCGCCCCGGAAGTGCGATCGGTCAGAGTCAGCCTCGGGGACGGGACGCTCCTTGAGAGCAACCTGAGAAAGGGGGGAGCCGTGGAAGTTACCCTTCCCCCCGGACAGAATGGGTCCTATGCGATCACAGTGGAAGGTAAAATATGAAACTGGATATAGAGATGCTCCTGGAGAAGGAGCGGCCCCTTCTCAGGGAGTGGGAAGATTTTCTTGATCAGATTCCCCCAGAAGAGGAGATGAACCGGGGGCTCTCCTTCAGTCACCGTTTTCTTCTCCACGGGGCGGAGTGTTCGATCTGCTCCTATCTCACGGCAAAATCCGGAGACAGGATAAAAGCCGAACTGGAAAGGGCCGAGAAAGCCGCCCGGATTCTCACCGGAACCCTTACTGAGGAGGGGATGAGCAACAGTTTCAACCTGGCGTCCCCTCCGGATACGGCCTTCGCCACGGAAAGGGCCGGAGCCCTGCTGGTTCTTCTAAGGAAAAAAGCGCGCCCTGAGTTCACAGAGCTATCGTCCCGCCTTGAGGAGTATCTGGAAAGGACCTGCGACGGACTGGTTACGGGCGGCATTCATACCCCCAATCACCGCTGGGTCGTGTCTTCCGCCCTCTCCTTCGGTTATCACCTTTTGGGAAAGCAGAGCTATAAAGACCGGGCTGAAGCCTGGATCAGCGAAGGCATCGATATTGATGAGGACGGGCAGTTCTCCGAACGGAGCACCTCCATCTACTCCCCCGTCACGGTAAACTGCCTTCTCAATATGGCCGAATACCTGAAAAAGCCGGAGCTTCTGGAACCGGTCCGCCGTCATCTTGATCTGACCCTCTGGTTCCTCAAGCCCGACGGAAACCTCGTGACGACCCCCTCACGCAGGCAGGATCTCTTCTCCCCGGGAAGTTCGGAAAACTACTACCTTCCCTACCTTATCATGGCGGTAAAAGATCAGAACGGAGCCTATGGGGCGGCCGCCCGGTTTATCGCCGAAACGGACCATCTTCCCAGAAGGGGTCTGACGGAAATCCTCTCGGGCTGTATTGAGGGGGAGCTGCCCGATCCGACCCTGTCTCTTCCCCTTGAAGGCGCCCGCTTTATCGCCGGTTCCCGATTCTACCGTTCCCTGAAAGAAAACCGGTTCCTGACCCTTTTCGGAGGCTGCGACAACGGGCTGTCCCTGAAGCACGCTTCCGGTCTGTCGGGCAACCCCTCCTTTCTCTCTTTCCAGTCGGGCAGCGGCATCCTGGAATCGGTGCGCATCGCTCCCTGTTTCTTCGGGACCGGATATTTCCGGCCGGACGGTATGGAACGGGAAGGAGATTCATGGATACTGGAACAGCACCTCTCGGTACCCTATTTCGATACGCTGAAGAAGGATGATATCAGAGCGGACGGGGACTATTCCCTCACCTCCTCGGGGCGCTACTGGAGTAAGCTGGACTTTCCCAGACGGGACAGGGTCAATGTGCAGAATCTGAAGACCCGGGCCGTCATCAAAGAAGGGAACGGCGGAGTGGAGCTTTCCGTCTCCGTCAGCGGATGCCCCAGTGTGCCGGTGGCCCTGGAATTCGCCTTCCCCGCAGAGGGGGAACTGACGGGGGACTGGCTTGAGAGCGGGGACAGCCCCTCCTTTTTCGAATTTCCCGATCAGCCCAGACCGAAAAACATGAAAATACTGCGCCGGGGAGATGCCCTTTATACCTGCGGGGAAGGGAAAATACGGATCAGCGGGGGTAAGAGTGAGCACGACTGGCTGCCCATACAGCAAAGCGGTGATTACACCTCCCTGGACGGAGAAGCGCGAAAGAAGCAATTCGTCTATGTAACGCTTTATTCGCCCTTTGAAATTACCCTGGAGATCGGGGACTGACGGGAACTCCCTACGCCGTGGCCCGGATATGATCTCCCAGGGGAAGGGAGAGAACAATACCAATCCCCTTGCCATGGCGGTTTTCCGCCGTCAGACGGCCGCCCAGCCTTTCAGACAGGTAACGGCTGGTATCCAGATCACCGAGTATATCGTAATCGTCATGGCTGACTTCCGGGTGGTACACAGAGAATAGGAATCTCCTGTGCCCTTCATCCAGGCGGCATTCAACCTTGATTTCTCCCCCGGCGGTCCTGCTTTCCGCATCCACAAGGAGGCGGGAGAGGATCTGCTTGACCAGAAATCCGTCGGTAAAAAGAGCGTAATCACTGGGACATCGGATGCGTGTGATCAGTTTGACATCCCGGGGCATGTAGGATTCGTGGGACCTGTGAATCTCGTCCATCAGGGGAAGGATGGGGGTCGTGGAGGGATGGACGGTCAGCTCGGGGACGGGGAAGACCGAATAGTCGATATCGCCGTCCCTGTCTCCCGACGCATCTCCCCCACCGAGCTTTGTCCTTGTCAGCTCGTCCAGATAGCGGGCCTTATCGGCAATTACGGCGAGATCTTCTTCCAGTATCGTTTTAAAACGCAAGAGGAAGGTCTCCCGCTTGCTGTCCCATTCGAAAGGCCCCCTCCCTCCCAGGAAGAGCAGCCCGAAGGGACTGCTGCCGTGATCCACGGAAAAACCGCAGCAATGGGTAATCCCCGTCTGCCTGAAAAAACGCCCGACCTTCTCATCGACCGCTTCAAGATCCACCAGCTGATAGAAGGGATCCCTCCGGCTCAGGGCAGAAAGATCCTCCGAGGAGGGACGTCCCCTGTGGCGGATACCAATGGGCAGTACCAGCTCACCCTTAGTGTTTGTGGCGAAGATTTCCCAGGACTCGGGCAGGAAGCGTATGAAGGCTCCGTAGGGGGCATTAACCTCCTCTGCCAGAAGATCCAGCGATGTCCGCCATTTCATTTTTAAATCATTTAAATATCTTTCCATTAAATCACCTGAATGCCCAAAACCTGGGAGGTCAAAACACCGGAACTATTAGAATTTTCGCTCATTATCCCGGTGATTTCAATAGGAAGACCGTGAAATTCACAAAGCCGCCACAGAGGGCATTTAAGCTCCCCCATTCCCCTGACGCCCCTCCGCCTTCCAGGGCCCGTCCTCCCGGCTCTGCCTCCCGGAAAGGCGACCTTGACAGAGAAGGGAAAAATATGGAGTAATATAGGGTAATATATATGAGGTGTTCACTTTGAATAAATCACGATTTTTACTCCCCCTGCTGCTTTTCGCCCCTCTTCTTCTCTCGGCTCAGGAGACGGCGGAAAATTACTTTGACCGTTTGTCGGAAAACTATGGAACGGTAAGGGATTATCAGGGTGAGATTATCATAACCAGGGACGATACGGTCCAGACGGCTGATATCTTCTACAAAAGCCCCAATCTGCTCCGTCTCGATTTCACCGACAGCGCCAGCCGGGGAATCGTGATGAACTCGGACGGCGAGAAGCTTCTTCTCCACATACCCGAGCACAGCGTTACCTTTACCCAGACCTTAAGGCAGCACAGCAGCACGGCCCTGGCCAATATGGCCAGTTCGCAGGGACTGCATCTTCTCCAGCAGAACTACAAGATCGGCTACAAAACCGGTCCCGCCCCGGAGCCTCTGGAAGCGGACTCGGAAGAAGTGGTCACCAAACTGCGCCTTGAGTGGCTCTCTTCCACCGAAGGTTTCCGCGAACTGGAAATTGCCGTCGGCGAGAACCTCCTTATCCGCAGGATCACAGCCGTCACGACTAAATACGAAACGATTCAGTTTGATTTTCTCAATCTGCTGATCAACGAAGACATACCGGATACGCGGTTTTACTACGAATCGCCTCCCGTAGGCAATGATATTGAAAACTTTCTATTTGAACCGGAAGAGTAAACATGCAAGCATTAGGTGAACTATTAAGAACGACAAGGGAAGAACGGGGTTACACACTGGACCAGGTTGTCCATGAAACAAATATTTCCCGTTCCTATATCGAGGATCTGGAAGGGGAAAGATTTGAAAATTTCCCCGCCGAAGCCTATCTCATCGGCTTTCTCAGAACCTATGCTGATTATCTGGGTCTGGATCCGGATAAGACCATAGCCCTTTACAGGAACCACAAACTCAAGGAAGAGCCCTCTCCCATCGAAGCGCTCGTGGGAAAAAAGAAACAGAAGATATCCCCCCTCTTTTTTATTATCGGGGGAGTTATCATCGTTCTGGCCGTGGCGGGTGGTTTGCTCGGCCCTTCCATCGCGGATAGTCTGAGCGAAAAGTCCGCCGCCAGGGAAGAAGCCCGCAAAGAGAAGGATGTAAGAACCTCCAAAGAGTGGAAGGTCGAAGGTGAACTGACCGAATTCCATGCCCTTGACGGAGACACCATTCTTTTCAGCCGGGGTGATAAAACCGTCCGCTATGTCGTCACCGATATGGAAAACGGTCTGAATCTGAAGATCAGCGACGATCCCGAGCATCCGGGGTTCTTTTTCAGCCTGGGCAAAGAGGTGTTCTTCTCCCTCTTCAAGGATTCACCGGATTACCGGATCTATCTCAAGGATTACGGCTTTTCCCAGGGCGGAGGCGTTCTGGTTGTTCAGGAGCTGGCACAGGCCGAGATAGACAGAGAAGAAGATGACGTTGTCCTGGACACGGCTCTTATGGAAAATCCCGCCCCTTCAGGGGAGCAGTCGCGCACGGTGGACCCCGTGGTCATATACACCGTTCCCAGCGGGGAGCGTTTTACCCTGGACATCCGGTTCCGCGGGTACTGTCTGCTCCGTTACAAAAGGGATTTCGATGAACCGATCGAGAAGTACTACAAAGACGGCGATACCCTGAGGGTGGAAGTCAACAGCCGCATGGAATTATGGCTGTCCAACGCCGGTGCCGTTTACGGAAAGATAAACGGAGTAGAACTCGATTTTGGCGATGCCGGCGAAGTTTCGGCAAAAAGGATACAATGGGCGAAAAATGAGTCAGGACAATACGAACTCCTCCTTCTCCACGTCTACTAGAAGTTTTTACATAGAGAACCTGGGCTGCTCCAAGAACCAGGTGGATGCGGAAATCATGGCATCCGCCCTGATGGACAGGGGCTGGCAGTTTTTCCGCCACGAACCGGAAAAAGCCTCCTATATTATTATCAATACCTGCGGCTTCATCGAGAGCGCCAAAGAAGAGGCTGTGAATACCATTCTCAGAGCCCTTCAGGAGTATCCCGATAAGAAAATCATCGCCGCCGGATGCATGGCCCAGCGCTACGGAAAGGAACTGTGTGAACAGATACCCGAACTCACCGCCGTTTTCGGGAATAAGATTCCCGAGCGGGTGGCCGATTTTCTCGAGGACATTCCCGGAGACAGACTGTTAAAGCCTAAGGGCACCAGCTCCTTTCCCCTGAGGAAAGAACTTTTCTCCTTCAAGGGATCGGCCTATGTGAAGATAGCCGAAGGCTGCAACAACAACTGCCGCTTCTGCGCCATCCCCCTTATCCGGGGTCCCGTGGTCAGCCGTCCCGCCGAGGACATTCTCAAGGAATTGAAGGATCTTTTGAATCGGGGCATCTTCGAACTGAACCTCGTGACTCAGGATCTGGCGAACTGGGGACAGGAATGGGGACGTAACCTCAGCGATCTTCTGGCCGAAATAACAAAACTGGAAGGGGATTTCTGGATTCGCCTTCTCTATATCCATCCCGATCACTTCCCCATGGATATTCTGCCCATCATGCAGAAGGATCCCCGGATCATTCCCTACTTTGATATTCCCTTCCAGCATGCATCGGAAAAGGTACTCAGGGGAATGGGACGATTAGGCAGCGGAGAAACCTATCTTGAATTGATCAGGACCCTTCGCCGGGAACTGCCCGACTGCGTTATCCGCTCCACCTTCATGACCGGTTTTCCCGGAGAGGACAAAGCCGCCTTTGAAGAGCTTCTGGATTTTCAGGAAAAGGCCGAGCTGGACTGGGTGGGTGTATTTTCCTTCTCCCCCGAAGAGGACACCCCCGCCTACAGGGATAGCCAGTCCTTCCTGGCGAAGAGAACGATCGCCCGGGGAGAGAAAAGGAAGCAGATTGTCGAGGAGCATCAGGTCGGTCTGACCGAGAAGCGCCTGGAGAAATGGATAGGCCGGGAGACTCTCCTTCTGGTGGAGGAAGAGATCCCCGAAGAGGACCTCTATCTGTGCCGAAGCTACGGTCAGGCGCCGGAAATTGACGGGCTGACCGTTCTTCACGGGGAAGATCTCAAAACGGGGGATCAGATAAAGGCCCGTATCATCAAAGCGAATGGCTTTGACCTGGAGGCAGTCAGGCTGGAAGAAGGAGATCTCTGATGCATCCCCTTCTGCAGAAACAGCTGGATCTGCTCAATGAGCCGCAGAAGGAATCGGTTCTTCACGGAAAGGATCCCCTGCTGATACTGGCCGGTGCCGGTTCGGGTAAAACGCGGGTCATTACCACCCGCATCGCCTACCTCATCGGTTCCCAGCAGGTTCATCCCGCGTCCATTCTGGCCGTGACGTTCACCAACAAGGCAGCGGCGGAGATGAAGGAGCGGGTGGAGAATATGGCCCCCGGCTCCTCCCGGGTGATGATCAAGACCTTTCACTCCTTCGGAGCCTGGCTGCTTAGACTGAATGCGGAGCGCTGCGGCCTCAAACCCAGCTTTGTGATTTATGATGACAAGGATTCGGTGGAACTCCTCCGCACGATCTATCCCGACCAGCCCCGTAATGAACTCAAAGTATACGCCAACCTCATATCCCGGGCGAAAGACGAGTGCCTCACCCCTTCGGATAACCTGAAGAGCATAAGCAGCGATCCCCGCTTTCCTGAATATTACGAAAAATACGAAGAGAAGATCCGCCGGGTGGGCAATGCCGATTTCGGTGACCTGATAGCCATGCCTGTCCATCTGCTCAGAGGCAATGAAGAGATCCGGCTCAGGCTGCGGCAACGTTTTCAAGCCATTCTGGTCGATGAATACCAGGACACCAACCGGGCCCAGGATCTCCTCCTTGAGCAGCTTGTGGGACCTGAAAACCGGCTCTGCGTGGTGGGGGACGACGATCAGTCCATCTACCGGTTCAGGGGAGCCCGGGTAGAGAATATTCTGAGCTTCGAGAAGCGCTTTCCCCAGACCAAGGTTATCCGCCTGGAGGAGAACTACCGCTCCACCGGCCATATCCTGGCCGCCGCCTCGGCCGTGGTGGACAACAACCAGGGCCGGCTGGGAAAAACACTGTGGACCAGAAAGGGCGACGGAGAGAAACCACGGGTTCTCTACTTTTCCGACCAGAAGGAAGAAACCCGTTACGTGGTCGATCTTCTGCGGGACAAACGCTACGAAGAGACGGCCATCCTCTACAGGACTAACGCCCAGTCGAAAAACTTTGAAGACACCTTCCGCAAGAACAATATACCCTACCGTCTGGTAGGAAACCTGAGTTTCTACGAGCGGGAAGAGGTCAAGGATGCCCTGGCTTTCCTGAGCCTTCTTCTCAATAACGCCGACGAAGTGGCCATGAGGCGGATCATCAATAAACCCGCCCGGGGAGTGGGTGCCGGAGCCCTTGAGAAAATTGATCCTTTTCTGGAAGAAACGGACGATGTTCTGGAAGCGGTCAGACTCTCCCTCCCCTATCAGAGGGGCAAGGCGAAAACCAGTTTGGAGAAGTTTGCCGCCTCCTATCAGAAACCGATCTGGGACAGCGAACAGGACTCCCTGGCCTACTATATCCGCACCTTCCTCGACCGCTTTGAGCTGATGGAACACTACCGCACCCGTGACCGGGCGGAAGGGACCACAAGGGAAGACAATATCCATGAGCTTATCAACAGCGCCTCGGAGTACCGAGGTACCCCGGAAGAGCTGATACGCTTTATGGAAGAACAGGGCCTGAATCCCCCCTCCCACGAAGAAACGGAGCATGTCAGGGGGGTTACTCTGATTACGATGCACAACACCAAGGGTCTGGAATTCGAAAGGGTGATCATATCCGGAATGGAAGAGGGGCTCTTTCCGAGGGGCGGCAGCGACGTCTACGAGAACGAAGAGGATACGGAGGAGGAGAGGCGGCTGTTCTACGTCGCCGTGACCCGGGCCATGAAGGAACTCTATATGACCAGCTGCCGGTACCGCCCCCGCTACGGAAGGATGGAAGAGAGCTGGCCTTCCCGCTTTATCAACGAACTTCCCGCGGATCACATAATAGAAGAAGCTCCCTACGACAACTTCGGCACCTTTGAACAGGCCAAAGAACCCTGGGACGAGAGCCAGGAACAGAACGTAAAGGGAGTGTCGAAAGAACTGAGCGGATTCCGCCAGGGCACACGGGTCTACCACGACGATTACGGAACGGGTGTCGTATTCAACGTCATCAACAACGGGGGACATGTCGTTATCAACGTACAGTTCGAATCGGGAAAAACCGCCGTTCTGATGCCGGAGTTCTGCTCCCACAAACTGGAGAAGCTTGCCGATGACGAATGGCAATAACATACCTGCTTCCCTGCCGCCCATCAAGCGCTGCCGGGATTATCACCTTTACGATTATGCGGGAAACCGCTATCTTGATCTTTACCTGGATGGGGGCAGAGCCCTGATGGGCCATAAACCGGGGAAGACCATGCTTCCCTTGAAGAACAGCCTGGAGAAGGGCATCTGGGCCCCTTACCCCTCGGTTTACGAAGCCCGCCTGGAAAAACTGATTGCCCGGCTGTTCCCCGCCTATCCCAACAGAGCGTTTTTCGCCAACCGGGAACGGATGGAGATAAGTCTGGGTAAGGAAATTCTCGGAAGGACTGCGGAATGGCTTCCCCTGACGGAACAGGAAGCCCCCTATCTTATCGTCAGGCCGCTTATTCCCGGCATTGACCAGACGCATATTGTTCTGGCCGCCGAGCCTCTTCCCCGGGGAGATACGCTTTCTCCGGTTCTTCTGGAAGGGATAATACGAAATTTTCACGATTTTGAGCAGTTCAGGGAAAAACTGGACACATCCCTCTGGACCCTTTTTGACCGTATGCCCGACTGGAAGAGAAACGGTCCCACTCTGGAGTACCGGGGACAGGCCGATTATTCCCTTCTTGTGGAAAGAGCCCTTCAGTCTAAAGTCCTGCTTCCCGCCCGAAAGGAGCAGCCCGTCTTTCTTCCCTCAATCCTTTCGGCCCATGAAATAAAACTTCTCTCTGAACTATTTTCCCCGACAGAAGGAGACTGACCATGACTACCGGAACCCTCGTTTTCATCGCCCTGAAACTTTTATTCGGATTCCTCATAGCCTTCCTGGCGATTCTTGCCTGGGCCAGAACGAGGGACGGGGCGTGGATCTTCCTTATCGCGGGAACCCTTGTCCGCTATGTAGAGCTCATCTACTCCATCCTTTCCGACCTGGAAGTTCTGAACCCCGAATGGGGGTATGTAAATGGCTTTCCCCTGCTCTCGGTGACCCTGACCATTCTTCCCCTGGCTTTCATGGCCGTCGGATTCTCCCTTTTTCTCCTGCACAAGCGTAAATTCTGAAATAAAAGAAAAAGCGCACTATAATTCATCCCATGAAAAGAGTACTGTCTTTTTTTTGCGGATGCCTTCTCCTTTCCTGCCAGACGGCGCCTCCCCCCGGGGAGGATAATACCGATTACAGACAGGAAATGCGCCGTCTGGTGATCGATCTCTCCGCGTATGCCCGCCTTCGTGATTCCGACTTTATCCTGATTCCGCAGAACGGTCAGGAGCTGATTTCGGGAGCCGCCCGGGATTATATGGAGAGCATAGACGGAACAGGGAGGGAAGATCTGAATTTCGGCTATACCGGAGATAACCGAAGGACACCGGAGAAAGAGAACGAATCTATGCTTGCCCTGTGCCGGATGTTTGCCTCCCGGGGAAAAACCGTACTTGTTATCGATTACTGCCGGGATGAAAGCAAAGCCGATATGGCCTTCGCGGCCAATGAGCGGGAGGGGTTCCTCAGTTTTGCCGCTCCGGACAGAAATCTTAGGCAGATCCCCCCCTACCCTGAGACACCCCGCCATACCGGAGGGCAGAATATTACCAGCCTGGGAGAGGGGCGCAATTTTCTTTATCTGATCAATGACGATGACTACCGGGACAGAGAGGACCTGCTCCGGGATCTCCGGAAAACCGATTATGATATACTGATCATTGACCTCTGTTTCCAGGAGAGTTTCTGGACTGCCTCCTAAATTGAATCGCTTAAAGGGAAAAGCAACGGGGGAAGCCGGCTTGTTCTGGCTTACATGAGCATAGGGGAAGCGGAGGATTACCGCTGGTACTGGCGGGATGAATGGAAAAAGGACAGCCCCTCCTGGCTGGAGGAGGAAAATCCGTCCTGGAGAGGAAATTTCAAAGTCCGTTACTGGGAGGCCGATTGGAGGGCGATTCTCTTCGGGTCGTCCGATTCCTATCTGGACCATATCCTCGCCTCCTCATTCGACGGCGCCTATCTGGATATTATTGACGGGTTCGAATACTTTGAAAACCGCTAAACCCTACCCCCTTCTCTGCCGGGCCGCCTGGGCGGCTTTTATCTGCTCCGAGGCTTCCTTTGATATCTTCATGAACTCAGGAATGGCATGGGCGAAGAACTTTTTATAGCCCCCGCAGAGATGGCTGAGCGAGCCCTTGTTCCGGGGAAAGTTTTCCCTGTGCTTCTGGCAGTCGCCCAGGCAGTAATTAAACCACTCGCAGTCGGGACAGGCGGGATTCAGAAGCATTTTGCGTAATCCGAAATCGGCATATTTTGGGGAATCGAGAAAACTCTGCCAGGTCGCCGTTCTGATGTTCCCCAGTTTAAGTTCAGGCCTTACAAAGAAGTCGCAGGGATAAACGCTCCCGTCATGCTCAACCACAAAATACTGGCAGCAGTTCCCGTCCATATGGCAGACGTTGGAACGCCCGGTCAGCATCCGGTTTACGATGGAGTCAAAATAGCGGATCGAAACGCTGTGAATATCATCGGGATACCAGGAATCGAACAGCTCTATGAGAAAATCACCCCACTCTTCCCCGTCAACGCACCAGCTTTGACCGAATTCCACACAGGGTATGTACTGCTGGAACCTGAAGCCCTGCTCCTTGAAGAAACGGTATATCGCCCCGGCGTGCTTCACCGAATGGCTGTTGACCAGGGTGAGGATATTATATTCCACGCCATGCCTTTCCAGTATCTCGATGCCTTTCATGACACGGCTGTGAGTTCCCTTGCCGCCGGCGTCCTTCCTATACTTATCGTGGATGAAATCCGGTCCGTCCAGACTTATCCCCACAAGAAATTTGTATTCCGCCAGAAGTTCGGCGAATTCATCATTTATCAGGATCCCGTTAGTCTGGATGGCATTGGAAACCGTGGCTCCCCGGGGAGCATACTTCTTCTCCAGCTCCACGACCTTACGGTAGAAATCAACCCCCATGATGGTCGGTTCCCCTCCCTGGAATGCCAGGGAATAGGCGGGCTGAGCCGTCTTCATATACCCCTTGATCAATTTTTCCAGAATCGCCTCGGTCATACGGGGCTGATTCTTCTGCATTTTCAGATGTTCAAGATAAAAACAGTAATCACAGCGTATATTGCAATCGGCTCCCGCCGGTTTGATTAAAAGGCTAAAAGGCTTGTTCATGGGCACCATTCTACCCTTTTTCCCTTGCTCAAACAAGCTTAGTATAGTACAAAGAAGCGATATGAAAATTATGAAATTACTGCTTTTAACCCTATGCATCTCTCTGGTTTCCCTTCTCTCCGGCTGCCGGAAAGAACCGGGGATCCCCCTGGCATACTTCTATCTGGAAGTCTGTCCGGGCTGTGAAAGCTATATTAAGGCTGAAGCGTTGAGCAACACAGTCGCCGAACTGGTTAAATCGGGCAGATATGAGGGGCGAAGCTGGAACATGGGTCACTCTTCCGAGGATTCCGGCGCCATCCTTATGAACATGATAGAAGAGAGAAATCTTCCCGATATATCCTACGCCCTTCCCCTTCTGTTCGTCGGCGACGATTACTACGTGGGATATGAAGATATAGAATCCACCCTCTCCCGTCTACAGGAAGATCTTACAAAAGAATAACCAGCACTCCGGCCGCCAGGAAAAACAGAGCCGTGAGAATTTTTACCGTTCCCAGTCTTTCCCTGAACCAGTCACCCAGCTTCTCCGAAGTGAGACCGCGGTAGGCCAGCAGAAAAACCACGGCCAGGGGCAGTATGAACGCGAGGTTATAGAGAAGAAGCAGAAGGATGCCGTTCCCTTCTCCCTTTCTGATCATGAGATAGAGGGTGGGCAGGTAGATCTGCCCCGTACAGCCCAGTTCATAAATGGTCACGAAAAATCCCATGCCGCACGCCCCCAATACGGGTAGAGCCGATCTCACGCCCCCTCGGACAGACCGGTGGACAGCCTTCTTCATCCGGGGGGAAAGTTGCAGAGTCATATCGGAAGTATTTCCCTTTCTTACCCGGGACCAGTCCCTCAGGCTCAAAAGGCCGAGGAAAAGAAGCACCGAAGCACCGCCCCACTTCAAAAAGGCGGAAATCCAGGGATAGCCCATGGATTTCTTCAGAAACAGAAAGGCCCCGGCTCCCACCGCCGTGTAGGTGATGAAAACGGTCAGTGTAAAGGATAAACCGACCGCCAGAATCTCCCGCCGGTCCCTTTTTCTGAGTCCCAGATAGGCCAGCAGAAAAATGAGAGTACTGAAGGCGCAGGGATTGATTCCATCAAGCAGACCGGCGCCTCCTACGAGAACCCATAGGGGGGCGGCCACGGCGGCAGTGGAGACCTGCTCGGTGCCCGGCTGATATTCTCCCTTCAGAACCGCCTCTAGGGAGTCGCGTATCTGACTGTCACCGGCCAGGATAAAATCACCCGTATCGAGTATGGGAAGGGCGTCGGTCTGAATCCCCGCCTGGTCGAGCCGCTCCCGGAGTCTTGCCATTCCCTCTTCTTCGTAGATGTTCACCCTTTCCAGCCCGATAGAAAGGCCGGTTTCCTCTTCAAACCGGGGAATTTCCCTCTCCAGAAACTCCCGGCAGTCCCGGCAGGAGGGGGAAAAATAGTAAACAAACCGGCGGTCATGGTCTTCACCGTCGGGTTCTATCTGGCCGGCCAGGAAATCCCGGGGGGAATATATCATGAAACGCTCCTGAGCCGTCCCCCCCCGGGGCAGTATGACCACGGGAAAGATTCTTTCTCCCTCCGGGGGGATATCTCCCTTCCAGAAAAAGGCGGCCCGTCTTGTTTCGTTACCCCCGAGAGTCAGAACGGCCGGTTCGGCACTCATCTCGGGACGGGACAGGATAAAGCGGAGGGTGATCTCTTTGCCGGACAGATTCTCGATTTCCACGCTGATTCCTTCGGTAAAAAAAGGGGAATTCTCCTCATCGGCCAGTTCCCATTTATCGGGGATGAACCGGATATCCTGCCCTGCCAGGCAGAAAAGAGAAAAGAGAAAAATCAGCGGAAGAGAGAGACGTTTCATCGGAGACAGTATATCAGGGAAGAATCTCCTTGGCCAGAAAGGTGAAAAAAAAATGAAACCCCTTGACAGTTTTTTGTATTCGATATAAATTTGTAATCGTTACAAATAATCACGATAAAAAATTATTCCAAGGAGAAACAAATTATGAAATGGGTATGCTCTGTATGCGGTTATGTCTACGAAGGTCCTGAACCTCCCGAAAAATGTCCCCAGTGCGGTGCGGACAAAAGCAAGTTCACCAAATCGGAAGGAATCGACGGTATTGTATGGGCCGACGCTCATAAGATCGGCGTAGCTCAGGGTCTTGATGAAGAAGTAGTCAAAGGCTTACAGGAAAATTTCATGGGCGAATGTACCGAAGTCGGTATGTACCTCGCTATGAGCAGACAGGCTGACAGGGAAGGATATCCCGAAGTCGCCGAAGCTTACAAAAGAATCGCCTTCGAGGAAGCCGATCACGCATCCCGTTTTGCAGAACTTCTCGGTGAGGTTGTCTTTGCCGATACAAAGAAAAACCTTGAACTGCGCGTAGAAGCCGAAAAGGGAGCGACCGAAGGCAAACTGGCCATCGCGAAAAGAGCCAAAGAACTCGGTTACGATGCCATACATGACACGGTTCATGAAATGTGCAAAGACGAAGCCAGACACGGTTCAGCCTTCCTGGGACTTCTGAAAAGATACTTCGCCTAATTAAGCGAACGGAGGCAAGGGGGAGTTTTCCTTTAAGGGGACTCCCCCGAATCTGCTTATGACAGAAGAAAAAAACCTTCTAGAAAAATCCGGCATAAGGCCGACACAGCAAAGACTGGCTGTTTACCACTATTTGCGAACTCACAAAAATCATCCCACCGTGGAAACGATTTACTCACAATTGCATCCCCAGATGCCCACTCTTTCCAAAACAACCCTCTATAACACTCTGAAACTCCTTTCTCAGAATCATCTCGCCCTCTCCCTGACAATCGACGGAGACGAAGTGCGCTTTGACGGAGATACAAGGGACCACGGCCACTGCAAATGCCGTCTGTGCGGAGAAGTATTCGATTTCCCCCTTCGCGGAGGAGAAGCCGGCATACTGCCCGTCGGATTCACCGCTGAAAATACCCATGTGTATGTCTGGGGAATTTGCGACGGCTGCAGGAAGAATCAGGACAGCTCCGCCAAATCGTGATATACTCAGGCAAGGCAGCTCCGGCTGTCATTCCCCCTGAGGAGACCGGATTTGATCGGATCGGCAGAAGCAAAAGAACTCATAAAATCGATTTTAAATGACGACAGAAGATACGCCCATTCCCTGGAAGTGGCGTCTAAAATGGCATCTTTGGCCCGGTATTGGAAGGAATCGGAAGAGCTCTGGTATCTGACGGGCCTTCTCCATGACATTGATTTGCCGGAGACCATCGACTGCCTGGAAAAACACGGCCTTCTGGCCGCGGAAAAACTGCAGGGGCTCTTACCGGAAGAGGGAATCCGGGCAATTATGGCCCATGACTTCCGAACGGAGCCGGTACCGGATACAATACTGGCCCGCTCCCTTGTCTTTGCCGATATGCTGGAAATCATGGAACATACCGCCGGGAAAGAATCCGTCCAGCTCTGCCGTGAAAGAGGAGCCTGGGAGAGTCTCCTTCAGACCTTCCCGGGCAAGGATTTCCACATCGGGACAATCAGGGATTATTACGAAAAACACAGAGCCGTTCCCGTCTGAGGATAATATTCGTGACCTTTCGTGAAACCTATGGCCGAATTGGTTGAATCATGGTAAAATGCCTTAAAAAAATGAGAGCAAATAAGGGGTATTCACTATGATCGGCTTTATAGGTACGGGAAACATGGGTTCGGCTATGATCGGCGGTATTATCAAGAGCGGGCTCCGCCCCGCCTCGGAAATTCTTGTCAGCGACGCGTCCACAGAGGCTTTGCAGAAGGTAAAAGACGCTTTTCCCGGCATTGGCACCACCACCGATAATAAGGAAGTCGTCAGCAAGGCGGACATTTTTGTTCTTTCCGTCAAACCCCATATATACGAGCCGGTTCTCAAGGAAACGGCCGATTCCATTCCCGAGGGAACACTCATCGTCACCATCGCGGCGGGAGTTACCCTGGACAGGATGACTCAATGGCTTGGCAAGGGACGGAAGATCGTTCGCACCATGCCCAATACCCCGGCCCTGGTGGGCGAAGGAATGACGGCGCTCTGCCCCAATGCCAACGTCACAGAGGATGAACTGAACAAAGTAAAGGAGATCTTCTCCTCCTTCGGAAAATGTGAAATTCTGCCCGAAAGCCAGATAAACGGCTTTACATCCCTCTGCGGCTCCAGCCCCGCCTGGGTATTCATGCTCATTGAAGCCATGGCGGACGGAGCGGTTCTCGAAGGGATTCCCCGGGCAAAAGCCTACCCCATGGCAGCCCAGGCCGTTCTGGGTTCGGCCAAAATGGTACTGGATACGGGCCGACATCCGGGAGACCTCAAGGATATGGTCTGCTCTCCCGGCGGTACGACCATAGAAGCTGTTTCCGAACTGGAGAGCCATGGTTTCCGTTCCGCCCTTATCGAAGCCGTCAGAGTGTGCACGAATAAGGCCGACTTCCTGGCAGGGGACTGAGATGAAGCATCGAGACAGCCGTAAAATCGACCTCATCTGCAGCATAGCGGAACTTTCCAGTCTGTTTCATGGCGAGAAGGGAACGAAGCGTTTTCTCATAAAAGTTGTGAAAACCGTATCCCGCCACATGAAATCGGATGTCTGTTCCATCTATCTCTATGAGGAAGCCCGAAAACAGCTCAACCTTGTCGCCACGGAAGGATTGAACCGGGAATTGACAGACCACCTTGCCCTCAAACTGGGCGAAGGTCTCGTCGGTACGGCTATGAAAGAGATGCGCACCATCCTCGAAGCGGACGGAACCCTCCATCCCCGCTTCAAGAAAATAGACAACAGCTTCGAAGAGAATTTCAAAGCCTTTCTTGCCGTTCCCATCACGAGGGGGCTGAACCGTATCGGGGTTCTTGTGCTCCAGCACAGCCACAAGGGGTATTTTGACAGCACCGATGCCCGTGCCCTGGAAGCTATCGCGGGTCAGCTGGCCGCTACCCTGGAAAATGCCCGGCTTCTGATGGATATTTCGCGCAAGGAAAAGCAGAATATCATTTTGAAAGAGACGGAGAGCCGTTTTTTCAAGGGTAAAAAAGTTGTGGAAGGCGTCGCTCTGGGGCAGATCTGCTATATGGATGACAGCCATAAAGCCGGCTCCCTTTCCGAGGAGGATCAGAAATTCTACAGAGACGGCCCCGAAGCCTTTGAAGAAGCCCTCAAGACAGCCGAACAGCAGCTCCTGACCCTGCAGGAACGGATGGATGAAGAGCTTTCCGACATCGCGTCCATGATCTTCTCGGCCCACCTCCTTATGCTTCAGGACGAAGCATTCTCCGGGCAGATGGCCAAGCAGATAGAAGAGGGAACCCCGGCCTGCCTCGCCGTGGAGAGCGTTGTGAACAGCTATGTGGAAATCTTCTCGTCCAGCGACAACAGCCGGCTCCAGGAGAAAGTACAGGACGTAAGAGACCTGGGACACAGACTTCTCAGAAATCTCTCCCTCCGGGAACAGCCCGCGGGCAACTACCGGAACCAGATAATCATAGCCGGAGAACTCCTCCCCTCGGAACTGTTAAAACTGACGGCCCAGAAGGCGGAAGGCATCGTACTCATGGGAGGCGGGGCCTCGGCCCATATTTCCATACTGGCGAAATCTCTCGGCGTTCCCCTCATCTATATGGAAGACGAGGACGTTCTCAAACTTCCCGAAAACACCGAGACTATTCTTGACGCCAATCAGGGCAACCTGATCGTCCTGCCCGATGATGAGACGAAAGACCATTATGAGAAGGTTTCCCAGACAGCCCGTGAGATAAAAAAACTGGGAGAAACGGTAAAAGAACAGACCCATACGGCCGACGGAGAAAGAGTCTATCTTCGCGCCGCCGTCAATCTGCTCAACGACGTAAAAGCCGCCCGGGAGCTGAAAGCGGAGGGAGTGGGCCTTTACAGAAGTGAATTCCCCTTTCTTATCCGGAGTGATTTTCCTTCGGAAGAGGAACAGTACCGGGTCTATAAGCAGGTATTCGAAGGGATGGAAGGCAATCCGGTAACCCTGCGGACCCTGGACGTGGGGGGCGACAAGATCCTCTCCTATATGCCGGAAAACCAGGGGGACAATCCCTTTCTGGGCCTCAGAGCCATCCGTTTTTTACTGCAGAACAAGAAGGTGTTCGTCGGGCAGCTGAAAGCCATGCTGCGGGCCGGCGAAGGCCACGACCTGCGCATCATGTTTCCCCTGATCTCTTCGGTGGACGACTACAGAGCCGCCGTGCGAATGGTAAAGAAGAGCATGGAGTTCCTGGACAGGGACGGCATGACATATAACAGGAATCCCAAGCTGGGCATCATGGTGGAGCTGCCCTCGGCGGTTATGCTGATCGACCAGCTGACGGCCGAATCGGATTTTCTCTCCATCGGCACCAATGACCTGGTTCAGTACCTCTTAGGAGTGGACAGGACAAACTCCAGCGTCGCCTCATTCTATCAGGGCGAACATCCGGCGGTTCTGAAAGCCATTAAGACGATTGTGGAAGGGGCGGTTAAAAATAACTGCACCTATTCTGTCTGCGGGAACCTGACCAACGATAAAAACCTCATCTATTTCTTTCTGGGGGTAGGAATCAAATCCTTCAGTATCGAACCGCACCGTATTCCCGTACTTCAGGAGTTCATCGCCAAGGTTGACCTGAAAAAGGCCGAGAGGGATTGTGAAAAGATCCTCAGCCTCTCCACGGTGGAAGAGGTGAAGGATTATATGGCCGGGGCGATACCCGACTAGAATACGTACCGGACGCCCAGGCTGACCGGTATGCCCCAGGGATTGTCGCTGTCCCCCAGATTGATGGCCAGTCCCGATTCCAGATAGAGATTCAGACTGAAATCGAAGGTATACTCCATTCGGGCTTTGCCCCCCAGGCTGAGAACCGTATCATGGGGTCCGAGCGCCACATTGACGAAGGGCCCGACGGTAACGGGAAAGATTTCTGTCCCTATTTCCACATCGATGAGGGAGAACATGGCGCTTCCGCCGAGACAGAAGGCGTTGTAGTTCAGAGATCCGAGAAAAAGATCAGCTTCCAGACTCCGGGATACCTGCCATCCCCCTACCAGACCGAATTCGGGATAGCCGAGGGAAACACCCAGCTTGAGTTTATCCTTTCCCGCCTCGTTGAGATCCAGGACTTTCACATCCTTCTCTTCACTCTGCGCAAATAACGAAGCTCCAGCTAAAATCAGCAACACTGCCATTATGGTAAAATGTCTTTTCATGGATTAACTCTACTTCTCTTTTTCGTAAATTGCAACTGTCTTTTTAAAGCTGTTTCAGGTAATCCGTGCGGGTAACGATCCCCACAACTTTTCCGTCGGAGACGACCGGAACATGGCCGACATTATAATCGAGGAACAGCCTTTCCAGATCGCGCAGGCTTGTTTCGGGATTTGCCGTATAGAGCTTATGGGTCATATAGCCCCTGACGGATGCCTTCATCTGCCCGGAGACGCGGGCCTTGCTGATATCCCTCAGGGTGATAAATCCCACCAGCTGCCCTTCGCTGTCGACGACGGGAACGCCCGTATGATCTATCTCCTCCAAAAACAGGGAAGACTCCAGAACGGAGTAACTGTCGGGGATAACCATGACATCCCGCGTCATGATGTCCGCCACACTGTGGGCCGGAACAAGGATTTCCTTCAAATGGAGCCGCAGAGTATTAACGAAATCAAACTCCACCAGCTCCTTGAGCGTTGCGGACGCCGCCCCGGAATGGCCGCCGCCTCCCCAGTTCTTCATGATCTCCGCCATATCGATGGCATCATGCTGACTCCTTCCTATGATCAAAGTCCGGTTCCTCTTTTCCATGGAGAAAACGGCGAACATGGCATCGGCATTCTCCACTTCGAAGACCTTCTGCACCACCTCGGAAAGGCCGCCGACCTGATCCTCCAGATGAATATGGCAGAAGAGCATGGAATAGCCGTGTATGTTCCTGAAACTGATACTGTTGAGAACCTGGTGGAAAATATCAATCTGGACATCCTGATGCCAGACCTTGAGGAACTGCTTCACCATCTTGATGCTGGCTCCCTGGTTCATCAGCCAGCGGGCGGCTTCGAAATCACGGGAGGTGACATTTTCATGGGTGAAACTGCCCGTATCGGAGAAAATCCCCGTCAGGGCGATGGTCGCGGCATCATGGGGAACGGAGATATCCCGTTTCATGAGCTCTTCGGCCACAAGGGTCGTATTGGAGCCGTAGGGGGCCTCGTGAAGAACGGCTCCGGGTATGTCGCACTCGTTGCCGATATGGTGATCAAACACCTCGACATCGGCATTGAAAGGCTTTATATAATCCATGTATTCCCGGATTTTTCCCACATTGCGCGTGTCGAAAACCACCATTTTCTCCACGTCCTCCCCTTTCAGCTCCCGGGAGGGCATAAAGCCCAGATGATCATTATAAAGGGAGTACAGCCCCTTGGCCATGGGATGGATCAGACGGCTTTTCACCGGTATATACCGGGGATACAGATAGCGCGCCAGAGCGAGCGAACCGAAACAGTCCAGATCCATATTGGCATGACCCACCAGAATTTTCACCGGCAGGATTCCTTCTCTTTGGCCTTGTCCCAAAGGGCATCGAGCTCTTCCAGAGTACAGCTGTGCATATCTCGTCCCTCTTTCCGGGCGGTTCTCTCCACCTCCCGGAAACGCCTTTCGAATTTTGAAGTGGCCATGCGCAGGGAGTCCTCCGCGTCAAAGTCCATCTTACGGGAAAGATTTACCAGGGAGAAAAGGATATCACCGAATTCCTCCATGGCCGCCTGCCGGTCATTCTTATCAATTTCCCGGGAGAACTCTTCTATCTCCTCATGTATCTTCTGGATGGGTCCTTCCGTATCGGGCCAGTCAAAACCGACGCGGGCGGCTTTTTTCTGGATTTTGGAAGCCCTGTACAGACCGGGGAGACTCAGGGGGATGCCGTCCAGAATCGATTCAAGGTCTTTTTTATCCTTTTCCTCTTTCTTGATAGCTTCCCAGTTCTTAAGGACCTCACCCGTACCGCTGACTTCGGCATCGCCGAAGACATGGGGATGGCGGCGGATCATCTTGGCGGAAAGATGGTCAATGACATCCTCTATGGTAAAGGTCCCCTTCTCCTTTCCAATCTGGGCGTGAAGAAGTACCTGAAGCAGAAGATCGCCCAGTTCATCGGCAATTCTCTCCGGATTCCCGCCGTCCACAGCTTCGGCCACCTCATGGGCTTCCTCTATGGCATAGGGCTTGAGAGACTCATGGGTCTGCTCCCGGTCCCAGGGACACCCCTCGGGAGAACGCAGTCTGGCGATTATATCTAAGAGCTCATTGAATTTATCCATATGTATTATATATCATACTCATCCATGAGATGATAGACCTTATCAAGGGAACAGGCCAAACCTTTTCTTCTGAAGAGCTCTATGGTTTCATCGGTGATCTGCCGCCCTTCGTCAACCCGTCCCTGGGCGAAGAGGAATTTGATGTATCCCAGGGGAATATCCTCGGTAAAATAGGTATCCCCGTTATTCTCGTAGGCTAATCTGTAATATTCATCGGCTTTGGCGGTATCCCCTTTTCTTTCATAAACCATGGCATAGTTGTAATGAAGGGGAGGATACATGTATTCGATATGCTTATCGCGGGTATAGGAGAGGGCGGAATCCAGAAAATCCACCGCCTTTTCATACTGTCCCAGGAGAATGTAGAGATAAGCGAGATTGTCCATGATTTTCAGAGCGGGAAAGGGGTTTTTCTCCGGGTTGATTATGGCGAAAGCCTCGAGCAGAAGGGATTCTCCCTTCCGGTATTCCCCGTTTTTCAGGTGGTAGCCGGACAGATTGTTGAGCATCTGGCAGATAAAATCGTCATCCCTCAGACGCCGGGCCAGCTCGAGGGACTTCTCGAAATACTCAATCGCCAGATCGTCATCCCCTGTAAAATGGTAATAGAGGCCGTGGGCATGATAAAAGTACATATGGTCCCGGGAATTAATATACCTGGTCCAGTCGATCTGGGAGGCCTTTTCCAGATAGGACTTCCCCAGAGGGTAGTAGGAATTCATGAGATAGTAGAAGGCCAGATGTATATAGAGTGAAAAAAGGCCCTTCTCATAATTCTCCTGTCGACAGAGGGGCAGCGTTTTCTTGATCCAATGCTCCACATCCTCGGAGAGAGTGGAGCGTACATCAACGATAAAAACTATAATCCGGTCTATTTTTTCCCGGTTATCCTGCAATCTGTCCAGTTCATTAATCAGTTTCCGTTCATGAGACAGATAATATTCATCCATAAGAAATAATATAGTCCTAAAAGGTTTACTAATCCATCTGATCTGTCATTTTTTTGGGAAGTTCTTTGGAAGGCGCGGCTCCCAGCTCACGGAGCTCTTCGGCTCTCCGAATAAGGTTCCCCCTTCCCCGGACGAGTTTGCTGCCCGCCTCTTCACTGGCTTTCCTGGCCATATCCAGAGCCCTGTCCACTTTTTCCAGATCGGCGGTGAAGCTCACAAACTTATCATAAAGCTGGCCCGCCTTCCGGGCTATCTCACGGGCATTGCGGTTCTGCGCTTCAAACCGCCAGCTGCTCTCAACCGTTTTCAGCGTGGCAAACAGAGTGGTGGGGCTGACGATGACGATTCTCTTTTCAAAAGCCTCGGTAAAAAGGGAGTTGTCCCCCTGAATCGCCAGGGAAAAAGCCCCCTCTATGGGAATGAACATAAGGACCAGATCGATGGTGCTGACTCCGGGGAGACGGCTGTAGTCCTTTCCCTCCAGCTCCCGGACATGGGAGCGGACCGACTGCACATGGGCTTTTATGGCCTCGTCCCTCTCAAAATCGCTGAGAGCATTAACCGCCGTGTCGTAGGCATTAAGGGATACTTTGGCGTCGATGATAATGTCCCTGCCGCCGGGCAGATGGACGATACCGTCCGGGCGGAAGCGGCGTCCTTCGTCGTCGTCAAAACTCCGCTGCGTTTCGAACTGCTCCCCCCTTCGCAGGCCGGACCGTTCCAGCACCGACTCCATAACCATCTCACCCCAGGCTCCCTGCGTCTGAGACTGACCTTTCAAGGCCCTTGTAAGGTTCTGCGCTTCCTCGCCTACCTGCTGATTGAGACGGGTGAGCTGTTCGATCTGCGTTCTGAGACGGGAGGAATCCTCCACGTTGCGGGTGTAGGTCTTCTCCACCTGCTTCTGGAAATTCTCGATACGGGTATTGAACGGCTGGAGGAGAGCATTGAGTTTTTCGCTGTTGAGCGTGGTGAAGGAGCGGCTCTTCTCCTCGAATATCCGATTGGCCGCCACTTCAAACTGGCGCGTCATATCCTCCCTTGAGGTTTTTATAAAGGCTTCCCGTTCCTCCCGGGACCGGACTTCCACGGCCAGCCGGATATCAAGGGAAGCCTTCTCTTTCTCAAGAGCCGCCACCCGGGCTTCCAGGGAGGCATTGCTCTCTTCAAGCTCCGCTTTCCGCCGCTCGACCCGCCGTTTTCCCGCGCCCGCGGCCAGAGCGCCCAGAGCAGCTCCGGCCAAAAGGAAGATAAAGGGTAAGATATTGTCCATAGGGGACTATTATAGTTCCACCACCTCGTTGATTTCAAGCACGTAGGGTTTTATGGTTTCCTCCATCTCTTCGACCGTGATATCCCTCGCTTTAATGACGATGAGCTCCTTGGTCATATCATCTCCCCTGGTGCTGCAGAAAGCCAGAATGTCTGCGCCCTTTTCATAGAGGGCACGGGAAAGATTGGCCAATTCCCCCTTTTCCTGAGGACAGACGGCCGTGGCTCTGATGCCCTTCTGATGGGCTGAGAAAATCTCCAGGAAAACACTCAGCAGATCCGACTCTGTAATAATGCCCACAAGCAGATTGCCCTCGAGAACACAGACTCCGCTCACGTCCTTCTCCTGGATGATCCGTGCCGCGTCTTCCACATGCATATCCGCCGTGACTGTCAGGGGGTCCTTTTCCATGACATCGGCGACTTTCATCTTGGCGAACAGAGTATGAATCTCAAATACATCAAGGGTCGTACAGTTGGAAGGAGAAGCGTAAAGAACATCTTTCTCGGTTATAACGCCCGCCAGCCTTCCCTTGCCGTCAACCACGGGGACGATGTCCACTTTTTCCCTTTTGATCAGATCCCGGGCGTCGGCCAGAGGCGTATCCGGAGTTACGGTATAAGGGTTCTTTGTCATTCTGTTTTTTACTAACATGATTTCCTCCCTGCATTAATAAACGGGCGTAGCCCTACATTAAATATAATACCGGAAAGAGATGGGCGCAACTTAATTTCTTATAAGGATATCCGCTCCGTCATGAACACCCCAGAGCCACTGCTCCCTGTCGGCAATAAGGGAGGCGGAAAGAAGAGCTTCGTTGTAGGTTATCAGATCTATCCAGGGTTCGAAAACATTTTCGGCGCGGTGGATGCGTATGACCCAGTTCGATTCGTAACGGGATTTCACAGGTTCCAGCCACTCGGGCCACTCCTCATAGTAACCCTCAATTTCACGATAGAGGTCACTCCCCGGCTTTTCCAGAGTGAATGTAATGTCTACGCCGCCGGCCCGGTAGCGGTACCGCCCGTCCCGGATGGTCACGTCAGGGGAATAGGCTCCGCCGTCGAGACGTTTTTTCTTGGAATCGGAAAAAACAAGGGGTGTCAGAAACCCCTCATCACCGCCGCCTTCGAGCAGCCCCTTCTCTACGGGGAGGGTACGGTAGAGGCCGAACCTGTCAAGGCGGACGCTCCGTACGACACTGCGGGAAACGGATCGGCCGTATGCCGAATCGGAAGCATCGTCATAGACGGAAACAAAGGGACCATCCAGGGCCGCGAGATAGGCACAGGGCCATAGGAGAGCAAATACCAGGACCATTCCCGCCCGGCGATGGGGTAATCTGATCATAACCGGCTCCTTCCCGGCGGCTTCCGTAAAAGCCGTCTATCGTTCCGCTATGAATATTATAGCACGACCGGAGTGAATCCGACCGGCGAAAGAAGCGGATAATGCTTCAAATCACCGCCCAAAAAGCTAAAGGACGGACAACCCGGAAACAACCAGTTCGAATATGGCTCTGTAATCTCCCCCGAAGGGAAGAACCGTATCCCCCCCATCCAGACGGTCCGCCAGCTTATCCCGGAAGGAAATCAGCTCAAGGACTTTCTGACCGTAAATTTCATGGGAACGTTTATCCCCGATCCAGACAGGTACGCCCGCCTCTATGAGGATCAGGATCATCTCGATTATCTGGAAGAGCGAATCCTCTCCGTATCCTTCCAGCTTTACGGCGGAGACCCCTTTTTCCCTTGCTTCATCCATCCCGGAAAATTCTTCTCCGGGAAGAAATTCATCCGCCATGACAAGGGCGCCGACCCCCAGGAAGGTGGGAAAGGAGATAAACTCCACTTTCTCGTCTTCGGCCAGCAGCTCCGGCCGGGCAGCCACGGTCCAGGAACCGTCCTCTTCCTGAATATTGATAAGATGATTTATATAATCGCGGAAGTCATCGAGAGAGAATTCCTCGTCCGGCAGGTTTCCCAGACGGAACTGGCGCACCACGTTTCTCATGGATTCAACGGCGCCGCTCATCTTTTCATAATCGTTTTCCTTAGATTTAATAACTGTTTTCCTTAAATTCATGAGAATCCTCCGATCATAGCCTCACTAAACGGTTATTCATGTTATCGGAATGGCCCTGTTTTGTCATCAAGGAAAAAGAGGATTTTGGAAAAAAGAACATCTACCGCCAGCGGGCTTCCAGGAGCTCATAAAACTTTCTGTCCCCGCCGGCCAGAGAGAGATACCCGCGGCTCTCCGCCCCCTCCCCTATGAGGCGGTCTATGATGGTATAGTAATTTTCCCCGCCGGTCATAAGATACCCCATCATGGCATAGTAAACGACACCCCGGTCCTCTCCGTCCAGGGCGGTCGCCCGAGCTCCCCCTTCCAGTAGATTCCGGACGGAAAGCCAATCGCCCAGGAAAGCGGCATACATCAGTGCGGTTCTCCCCTCTCCGTCCCTCCGCGTCACGGTACAGCCCCTGCTGATCAGCTCAGCGACGAGAAGAGAGCTGCCGCCTATCAGTCCGTAGTAGAGGGGCGTTTCGTGAAGCATCCTCCCCCCGTTCAGGTCGGCCCCTCCGTCCATCAGGATTTCGGCGTTTCTTTCCCGCCCGTAGTAAAGAGCCACGGCCAGAGGAGTTAGACCGGATTTGTCACGGAGATCGGGGTCGGCCCCCTGATCTACCAGAAGTTCGGTCATATAGGGAGTCTCAAGGGAAGAAGCCGCCATGAGAGGCGTGATCCCCTGACTGTCGGGAGAATCGGGATTCATACCCTGGAGAAGCATCATCCGCACCCGGGAATACTCCCCCGTCTCTATCCCTTCGAAAAGGGGATAGGCCGGAGCCCCCTTGTCCAGAATATTCAAAGCTTCCCGCAGATCTATTTTGCTTTTATAGATATCCTGCACGAGGGGAAGAGCCCCGGGAATGTCACCATAAAGATCGGCCCCCCACTCAAGAAGCAGATCGGCCGCGGCAAAACGGCAGGCGCCTACGGCCAGGGCAAGGGGAGAAAGCCCCTCCCCGTTGAATACTTCCACCCGGGCGCCCCTTTCAAGAAGAAGGCGCACCATTTTCACGTTTCCCCCGTAGGAAGCCACCATCAGGGGGGTCCACTCCTCCTTGTCGCGGGCCTCCGTATCGGCACCGTAATCAAGCAGCTGTACAGCCAGGTAATCCATTCCGTTTTCCAGAACGAATGTCAGCGGCGTTCGTCCCAGGGAATCGAGAGTTCTGTTCCCCAGGGAAGCGTCAAACTCTTCCTCGCCCTGCTTATCAAGAAGCCGCGGATAGCGGTCCAGTATCTTTTCCGCGGCCTGCCAGTTCTGATTCAAGAGGGCGGTAAACAGGTCAATCTCTGCCGAGGCAAAGAGTAAGGGAGGAAATATAAACATTATTAGAGCCGGGATAATTCTTTTCATAGCCTTTCTGTTCAAGTATCGGCATCTTCCCCCATAGGGTCAAGTTCTGATACAATTATGACACTAAGAAAGAATCGGAGGAAGAGAGATGAAGTTGGATATTAGCCCTTTCGGAACGCTTGGTGATGAAAAGATCACCCGCTATGATTTTACCACCGCCAAGGGTATTGTGTTTTCGGTAATAAACTACGGCGCCACCTTGATTAATGTGCAGATGCCCGATAAAAACGGGAATAACCTGCCGGTCGTGACAGGTTACGATACCCTCGAAGCCTACCGAAGCAGCCCCGGTTATTTCGGAGCCACCATAGGACGGGTGGGCAACAGAATAGCAAACGCCTCCTTTACGGTTGACGGGACGGAATATAAACTGGAAGCGAACAACGGAACAAATAATCTTCACGGGGGACCGGTCGGATTTGACAGCGTCCGCTGGGAGGATGAAGTATTCTCATCGGACAGTGAGGGGGGGGTCCGTTTTTCCTATACCAGTCCCGACGGAGAGTGCGGCTTTCCCGGAACCCTGAAAACGACCGTAACCTATACCTTTTCCGAAGAGGGAGAGATGAGGATAGACTACCGGGCGGAAACGGACAAAACCACACCGGTGAATCTGACCAATCATACCTACTGGAACCTTGCCGGACTGGGAACGGGAGAAACCATCCTTGACCAGGAAATGATCCTCCACGCCTCCTCTTACAATCCCGTTGATGAAAGACTGATTCCCACGGGGATCGATCCGGTGGAAGGAACCTGCATGGACTTCAGGGAAAGGAGAATAATCGGACGGAAGGATATGCCCGCCGACGGCTATGACCACAACTGGGTGATCGACGGAAAGGGCCTGCGCGAAGCGGCGGTTCTTGTTCATCCCGGTTCGGGTCGCAAACTTACAGTGCTCACCGACCAGCCGGGCATGCAGGTTTACACATCGGGCTCCGTGGGCAAAGCGGCGGAAAGGACGGGGGAAACTTACAAGTTCATGGCCGTGGCCCTGGAAACCCAGAACTTTCCCAACAGCGTGAACGAGCCGGACTTTCCCGACTGTCTTCTTAAGCCCGGCGATGTATATGAGACATCAACGGTATTCAAGCTGGAACTGAACGCTTAAAGAGAAACGCCCTCTTCCGCGAGAAGCTTTCTCTGCAAATTCCCTCCCTGCTCATCGGGGAGGGAGATTTTCGGCCCTTTTCCGACAACACGGTGCCAGGGAAGATGGTACTTTTCGGTGCAGCTGTGAAGAATACGGGAAACCTGTCGGGCCCCCCGGGGAAAACCGGCCTCCCGGGCCACCTCTCCGTAGGTCATAATCTCGCCGGGCGGTATGGACTGAATAATCCTAATGACCCGTTCTGTCATCTCCGTCATGGGGTTTTCTCCTCAGCCGGTGATACCGGTTGGATCTCGGGCGGGCGGGAGGGATCAAATCCCTTATCCAGAATCACATCGCCCTGGCGGTAAAGAATAGTGGAGGGAACTCCTTTCCCCCCGGCGTTTCCCGTGTATTCCAGAAATCCGAAGGTGATATGCACGCCCCCGTAAATACGGTCCTGAGCCGCCAGTATGGAGCGGGAGCGCCATCCCATGGATCTTCCCATCTCATGACTGCGGGCCGTCATCTCCTGTATTTCGCCGTTCAGCTTCTCCGCTTCTCCCTGCAGTTGGGTTTCGGCCTGCTGGAGCTTCTCCTTCTGTTCGCCGTTTCCCTTTTTCAAAAGACCGATTTTCCTGTCCAGTTCGTTCAGGTTCAGCCTTTTGGCTTCCAGATTCGTCAGAAGCTTCCGGTACGCATCCAGATCATCAGGATCAATCCCCATGATGACGGAAGTCGCCGGCTCATAAATGCCGCCCAGCTTTCGGCAGAGCAGTGATCCCCGGACGACGGCCGTGCCTCCCAGGAGTTCCGCCCGGCCCCCGGATAAAAGAAGATTCCCCTTGACCATGAGAGAGCAGTGCATCAGGGCTTCCTTGATGATGAGATCGCCCCCGGTGAAAAGGGAGGAACTCTCGCCGTATCTCGCCATCAGGGAACCGCCTGCCCGCACTTCGGCATCGTTATCGCCGTTGATCCCCTGCTTGAGAATAATATTCCTTCCCGCCGTTAGGGTGACGCGGCCTACGCACTTTTCCACCTCAAGATCCCCTCCGGCGGTGACGGAGAAACCGTCGGCCACGGTACCCTTGACCACGACCGAACCGCTGAAGGAGATATTACCCGTCTCATAATCCACATTCTGAACAGTGACAACCGGCTCTACGATAATCACATTCCCCTCGAGACGGGCATTCCCGTCCTGCAGAGCCAGAATGCGGCCCTCTTCCCGTGTACACCCTTCTCCGGCGTTTAGAGTCTCCCCTCCATCGGCAGGATCGGCAGACAGCACTTCCCCGGTGACTTTATAGCCGTTTACAGGGGGCTGTTCCGGCTGGAGATCGGCCAGGATATCACCCTCTTTTCTGTTCTGGATATAATTCAGTTCTCTCAGATCGATACGGCCGTACAGAAGCTCCCGGTAGGGAACGTGTTCCGTGACAAAGTGATATCTGACACGGCTTCCCTTTCCATGGACGGGAAAAGCCCCGGAGGCGATTTTCACCTTTCGCCCGTATATTCTGCTGTCTACAAATTTCCTGACCCCGCCCTCATCAATCCCCCGGGAGACGCCTTTTTCCTTAAGGGCGGCATATACCATCTCGTCGGTGATCTCTTCTCCGCCGGGCCTCGGCTGAAAAGCCGTCAGATAGGCGCTCATTCCGTCGGGAGCTATTTCTACGGAACAGCTTGTGGAAAGGGCTTCGCCACCGGGCCAGGGGCCCAGTTCCGCGGGAACTCCCTCTTCCGCCTGGATGATCTCTTCGATCAGATTTGCCCTGACGGGAGGAACTCGGAGAATTTTCATGCGGGCCTGGACCTCATCGGAGTAGACCTTTCGGTCCCCCTCTTCCCGGGGGAAAACGGTTAGCCAGGCGCTTCCTTTGCTGTAGGATAGAGAAAAGCCCTTAATCATAGGCCTACTCTACCCCATTTGACAGGAGAAGACAAGTTTCTCCCGGGAAGATTAAATATTCAAAGGAGCCAGATTCTCCTCGATAAGCGCGCCGAACCCATTGCGGAAATTCGCCGCCGCCCCATCGTCGATATCCAGCCTGTCCCCTTTCAGATGTTCGATATAAGAGGCGGCTCCCCCTTCGCGATATCCGGTCTGAAGAAGGGGAGTCAGGTCACTGTCAAGAAGAAGGAGCGTGGGAAAGCCCTGGATGCCCAGCGCCTGCTGAAGGATCTGGTTCTGCTCGACCACCCTGTCCTCCTGAACAATGGAAGAGGGAAAATCCAGAAAAACCATCACCAGATTCTCATCGGCCCAGGAAAGGAATTCCGGCTGGGAGAACACCTCACCGGTCAGTTTCTGACACCAGATGCACCAGTCGGAACCGGTAAAATTCAGCAGAATCATCTTCCCCGAAGCTTCCGCTTCGGCGGCGGCCTGCTCCATGCTTATGGTCCAGCCGTTGGGAGGATAGGCATTCTTATCGTAAACAGTCCCGCCGGCAGTCTCCGCAGTGACCTGAGAAGTCCCCTTGGCTGTTCCGCCCTCTTCATTGCCGTTGGCGAAGAGAAGGAAACCGGTTCCCGCTGCCAGAACAAGCGAAAGCAATATTATTAAAACTCTTTTTCCCGTCATGATTGTCTCCTGAAGTAACATATACTTATTTGAATATATCCTTTTTGTCGGGAGAAGTCAATTTTTCGGGGAAAAAGATTTATTACGGTTTTGTCAGGTTCTTAAAAAAAAATACAGGAAATTGGAAGGCAAACAATTCCTGTAATTGATTTCTTAGTATTTTCTAACCTCATCGGGATTAGAAAATTCAACAGAACTCTCCATAATTCCACCAATAGAACGCATAGTGACAGGGCTGGTAATTCTTATTCTTACGTCAACGGGTGTATTGGGAAAAGATTCATACGATGAACTTCCAACGCTTGCGACAACACCAACATAACCGGAGTTGAAGACTGTACCGGAATCTTCTATAGTATACCCATACTGGGAATCATTAAAAACAATCCAAAACTTATTATCGGTAGTAGAATCCTCCCATATCTGTACCTTGTTTTCAACCCCATACCCCTTATTGAAGTTGATATTGCTTCCCATAAGGGTCCAATCTTTTAACGTGGTTGTATTACCGTTAACTTTTTTATAAACATATATATAACCATCAGCAGTAACATTCATTCGATAATAGTTATCACTACTGGTATTCTGCTTTCCAAATATCAAGCCATAACCATAATCGACATTACCACTATTCTTTTTTATATAAGCAGTCAAACTTGTTGTTTGTAAATCATAATAAGCTGAGGTATCCCAACAAGAATTACTAGTCGATAGATATTGAACATCATTTGTGTAAAACTCTAAATTTGTACCATCCGATTCCCAATTAATCGTTTGCACAGGTAAATCAGAGCTGGATGAAGCCCCTGGACAGGAAACAAGAAAACCTGTTAGAAAGCACGCAAAAAGAAAACAAACAGATAACTTAAGAAACTTTTTCATAATCTCTCCTTTTGTATATAATTACATGAACAGTCTATCACGGATTCACATAAAAGACACATGTTATTCACACAAAAGAGGATTTTTTGATTACTATTATCGGACTATAACTCCCCCCGAATCCGAACATACTCCTGTTCAAAGTTCGGGGTGAGGATATTTTTGCCCAGGGCTTCTTCGATTTCTTCGAGTGACCAGAACCGTCCTTCCTCGATCTCTTCGGGATCGAAATGGATCTCCCCTTTCCAGACGGCTGTAAAAGAGTGGACCAGTTCGCTCTCCTGTTCCGATTCCCAGACGTAATTCACCAGCGGCCGGGGCGTAAAACCCTCTATTCCCAGCTCTTCCCGGGTTTCCCTGATCAGGGCATCTTCTATCCTTTCTCCCGAGTCCACATGGCCTCCTACGGAGGTGTCCCATTTTCCCGGCTGGATTTTCTTTATACGGGAACGTTTCTGAAGATAAAGGCGGCCTTCCCCGTCGGTGACATGAAGATGGACCACGGGATGGAGAAGCCCTGGCCCCCTGTGGCAGACCGTTCGGGGCGCCTGGGTCAGGACTTCCCCGGAAGGAGAGACGATATCAAACCATTCATCACCGGCGAATTGTTTCTTTCTGTATCTTAGAAGCGCCCGGGCGCCCATCAGCCTTATCGGTTTAATTCCTTCCACAGTTCTTCCCCGTCCCTCTCAATTCGGTATAATTCCAGACTGTCATCCTTGAAGTCGGTAAAGGCAAGGTAGCCCGAATCGGGACTTACATCAAGACCGGTAGGCTGATCCCGTCCCCAGATCCATCCCATGACTTCCTGCTTCTCCAGATCGATGATGTACACTTTTCCGAACTCATGCCCTTCGATCAGATAGGAGACCGGATTATTGGGGCCCCGGCAGGAGACGAAAAGATAGCGCCCGTCGGGAGACATCTGGGCGGTGTTGGGTTTCTGGCCGACCCGATAGATCCGTTTGACCGCGCCGGTTCTGTCCGACAGGGCATAGACCAGTCCCAGCTGCATATTGGTCACATAGAAAAGGCCCCTTCTGCCGTCGGGAACCAGATGGCGCATAGCCCCCGAATGGGCGCTGTAAGTGCGGGTCGTCACTTCGCCCGTAGCCAGATCGACATAATCGATGGCATTGGCGGAGAAAATCGTCACCAGCAATGTCTCCCCGTCGGGCGAGAGGCTGAGTCCCCGGGGGATGCCGCTCACGGGAAAGATTCTAAGGACGGCACGGGTTTCCCCATCAATTTCGCTGACCGTTTCCGATTCCCAGTTGGAGATATAGACCCGCGATTCATCCCGGGAGGGGAGAAGCACTTTGGACCATTCGCCTCCCGTATCGTAACTGCCCAGATACCGCCAGTCTCCTATGGAATAGACATGGAAGAATCCGTTGCTCATCTGGGAAAACCAGACCTCTCCCCTCCCGGGAAGCCAGCAGGACTCGACGAAACCCGTACGGCGGGCCATGGGCTCGGGGGGAATCAGATCGATCAGATGGGCGAAGGGCCGGGCCGTATAGATTTGAAGTCCCTGTCCGCTTCCCAGGGACGCCACGGCGAGGTAGCGGCCGTCGGGAGAGTAAGTTACGCTTTTGGGCTGTTTGGCTGTGGGGAGTTCTGCCAGGGGATAGAGGGGCAGATCGGGTTTTTCCAGCTTTCCTTCAATCAGCTCACCCGGTCCGTCCGCCCAGAGAGGATAATCCTCCGAAAGATACCCCTCGGCGGCAAGGGACAGGTGGTGCAGTCCTTCCCTGACATAAAATGTTCGGTATTCCCCGTCCTCCTCCGTCTCATCCGGTTCAACGGGAATGCCGTCAAGAAAAACCTGGGAATCCAGAGGAAAATGGCGCAGGGTGATGGGAACGAAACCGGTCTGGGCGGACAGGGTCAGCATAAAACAGACGTTGAGGAGGATGAAAAATAGTACTTTTCCGATGATCCTTTCTCCCATGGAAATATTATAGCCAGAAACAGGAAAAAAAATCCAACCCCAAACGACCTTTTGCGAATAATATAAGTGTATGGATCGTATCGGAAGCCTCTGGTCGGAGTGGAATGCCGGCGCCGGGAGAAATAAAAAAAGACTTAAGGAGAATCTCATAAGGGAAATTTGGTGCCACTACCATCCCCGGCTGCAGGTGTTCCTTTCATCCCTTCCCGGAGAGGAGCGGGAAGACCGGGTGTCGGAGATTCTGCTTAAAGTGTTCGAATCGCTGGAGAAATATAATCCGGAGTACGCCTTTTCCACCTGGCTCTACCGGATTGCCCGGAACGATCAGATTGACCGGTACCGCAGGAAGTCGCCCCGGCTGGTGGAGTGGCAGGAAGAGATTCATTCGCCGGAAGAAGAAAGGGACACGCCGGAGAAAATTGTTCTGCACGAGACGGAAAAGGAGCTTATCCGCGAAGCGATAGAAACGCTCAGAGCCGATGACAGGGAGCTTCTCTACCTGGCAGGATACGAAGAGCTTCCCTACAGGGAGATATCCCAAATCATCGGACGGCCGGTGGGCACGATCAAATACGAGATGCATCGCATAAGAAAAGAGTTAAAAAGCATACTGAAGGAGGACTTTTGCTATGAAGCGGAATGATCCCGTGAAAGAGTATTTTGCCGGGGAAGTGGAGCGGATGAACACACCGTCCCTGCCGGAGAAATACAGAGAAAGGAAAAACGGCAGGCGCTGGAAGGACGACCTGGGGACCCTGGCCGCCGTGGCCGCCGTATTCGTTCTGATTCTCATTCCCGGAAACTATGAGACACCGATAAGGAAGGCCCATATGAGCCGGGAATGCTATGAGGAGCTGCAGAACGCTATCCCCGAGATTGTCTATAACGCGGCTCTTTACCTTCAGACACAGGCAAAAAACAACGAAAAGGAGATATTATGAAAGTACGATTTTTTATGGGGATAGGGGTAACCCTTCTCCTCTTTGCCGCGGGGATATTGCTGGCGGGGAATCCCATTGGAATATTTGTTGATCCCGCTTCCCTGTTATTTGCCCTTTTTGTTCCCCATATCCTCATATCCTTTACGATTCCCCTCTCCCGGCAGAGGCAGATTATTCATGGACTTTTATCAAATGAAAGGATGGAGAGAACCCTGCAGGCTCAGGGGGTTATCTATCTAAACTCCCTGAAAAGGATGGTTATCTGCTGCACGATCGGGACAATCATACTGGGAATGATCGGTATACTGGCCAACCTGGAAGATATGGCCTCGGTGGGGCCTAATATGGCGGTCTGCCTTATCGTCTCCTTCTATGCCGCCGTCTATATTCTGGCCGTAATCGAACCGCTCAGGCTGGCGGCGGATGCTAAGGAGATATTATGAAAATACGTTTTTTTGTGGCCATTCTAGTTATCCTTCTCTTTTTTTCCGCGGGAATAATCATGGCGGGGAATCCTCTGTACCTCTATGCAGATCTGTTATCCCTGATATTCGCCCTATTCATTCCCCATATTATCCTATCCTTCAGGACACCCCTGTCGGCTCAGAGAGAGCTTTTCGGTGAGATTTTATCGGCCCATCCCTCTTCGGCCGACACTCTCCAAAAAAGCCTCTCCTTTCTTCGTTCACTGAAAACAATGGTTATAAGCTGTTCCCTGGCCACATTTCTGTCGGGGGTCATAGGTATGATGGCGAATTTAGAATATATAGCTGACTTAGGCCCGAATACAGCCGTCTGCCTCATCGCCGCCTTCTATGCCGCCCTTTATATCCTGGCCGTTATCGAGCCGCTTCGCCTGGCGGCGGAGATGAAAATGACGGAACTTGAAAAATAAAATCATGGGAGACTTTGAATAATTGAGCGTTTTCCTCTAACATAGCTTTCTGAGGAGAATAACAACTATGGAAAACAGCATCAAAGAATATATAGAAAACAGCCGGGACGAGTCGATCGAAAGACTGACCGCCCTGGGAAAGATTCCCGCCCCCAGCGGTGACGAAGATAAAAGGGCGGCCTACTGCCTGGACTGGTTCAAGTCCATGGGCGGGAAAAACGCCTATATCGACGAAGCGAAAAATGTCGTCTGCCCGCTTAACTGCGAGGGAAAGGACAGCATAACCGTCTTTATGGCCCATACGGATGTGGTCTTTCCCGACACCGATGAACTGCCCCTCAGGCGGGAGGAGAATTTTCTCTACGCTCCCGGGATCGGCGATGACACGGCCAATCTGATAAACCTGATGATGGGCACGAAATATCTTCTGGAAAAGAAAATCCCCCTGAAGAAGGGGCTGCTCATCGTGGCCAACTCCTGTGAGGAAGGATTGGGCAACCTGAAAGGGAGCAAACAGATTTTCAAGGATTACGGAGACAGAATTGACGAATTCTACTCCTTCGACGGCTATCTCCCCGGCTGTACCGATACTCCTGTAGGCTCCTACCGCTACCGGATTACCGCCCGGGCCCAGGGAGGCCACTCATTCGGAGACTTCGGCCGGGAAAATCCCATTGCCACCATGGCCTCACTTATCGGTAAACTCTATGGGATAGAACCGCCGACGGAGGAACGAACCACCTATAATGTAGGCAGGATTGAGGGGGGAACCACGGTGAATTCCATCCCCCAGGAAGTCAGCGCTCTCTATGAGTTCCGCTCCCCTTCCCAGACCTGTCTGGACATCATGGAAGGGAAATATAAAAGGATTATTACCGATTTTCAGGAAAAGGGCCATAAAGTGGAAAGCGAGATACTGGGAGTCAGACCGGGCCGGGGCGAGATGGACGATGAAGCCTTCAACGCCTGGACAGAGGAAAACCTCAATGTCATCCGCAAGCACTACAAGGGAGAAGTCAAACGGACCATACAGTCAACAGATGCGAATATTCCCCTCTCCCGGGGCATCCTTGCCAACACCATCGGCACGATAAAGGGGGGCGGAGCCCATACGCGGGAAGAGTGGGTCGATCTGGACAGCCTCCCCGCGGGACTGGCCATCGTCCTGGATCTGCTCATGTTCCGGGGAGCTCTCTGATCTTATGGATCATTTTTCCCTCATCATTATCGGAGGCGGACCGGCCGGGCTCATGGCGGCATACTCTGCCGGTGGCCGGGATACACTTCTGATAGAGGGAGGCCCCAAAACGGGGCGGAAACTTCTTATCACCGCGGCGGGTCAGTGCAACTTTACCCACCGGGGCACCGTTCCGGAACTTCTAAAGCGTTACAACGACAGGGAGCGGTTTCTCCGCCCCGCCCTCTTCTCCTTCACCAACGACGATGCGGTCCGCTTCTTTGAAGAGAGAGGAGTTCCCTCCTTTACCGATGGGGCGGGTCGTGTTCTGCCCCGTTCACTCGCGGCCCGGGATATTCTTCACAACCTTAACGAAGCAGCCCGGGAAAGGGGAACCCGATTCCACCTGAACGACCGGGTACTGCGGGTGGAGAGGGAGGAAGAAAACTTCCGGGTTATCACGAAGCTGCGGAATTTCACCTGCGAAAGGCTGATTATCGCCACGGGGGGGAAGTCCTTTCCAAAAACGGGCTCTTCGGGAGACGGTTACCGCCTTGCCGCGGAGCTCGGACATAGTATAATACCGCCCCATCCGGCTCTCACGGGGATAGAATCGGACGATTTCCTCCTTACCCCTTTGGCGGGGCTCTCCTTTGAGGACAGGGAGATGGAACTCTATCGGGAGGGGAAGCTGCACAGCCGTTACCGGGGCAATCTTCTCATCACCCATAAAGGGCTCTCCGGACCGGTAATCATCAATAACAGCCGGGATATGAAGGAGGGGGATGAGATTCGAATAAATTTCACCGGCCGCTCCCGGGAAGAGCTCAACCTGCTATGGAGCGAACAGGCATCAAAGGACGGAACAAAACAGCTGGGAAGTTTTCTGAAATCCCTGTCCCTCCCCCGCAATCTTATCCCATCGCTCCTGGGGGAGATTCCTGCCGGAAAAAACCTGTCCCAGGTTACGAAAAAGGAAAGGACGCGCCTCCTGGCTGATCTCTCCTCCTACCGGGTAAGTCTGGACCGGCTGCAGGGATGGACTACGGCCATGGTCACGGCGGGCGGTGTCGACACCAAGGAGATCAATCCCAAAACGATGGAATCCCGCCGGGTGGAAGGACTCTACTTTGCGGGGGAAGTGCTTGATGTGGACGGAGACTCGGGGGGATACAATGTGCAGGCTGCCTTCTCCACCGGCTTCCTGGCGGGGCAGTCATCCTTGAACAAGTAGAAAATTACAGGAAAAGCCGGACCGTTCCCGCCGCCGTGGCCACCAGTACGAAATACCGAAAGGGTCTGTCGGGGATGATCTTGACAATAAAAAATCCCACATTAATCCCCAGAAAAATAAAAGGCGCCAGTGTCAGGGAGAAAACAAGTGTGTCGGCTCTCATGGTTCCCCAGAAAAAGATATGAACCGGCAGCTTCAGTACGTTGACGATAAAAAAGAAAACCGCGCCCGTGCCTATGAAAATCGTCTTGGGAAGATCCAGAGCCAGCAGATAGGCGGCCATAATCGGTCCTGCCGCATTGCCGATCATGGTGGAGAGTCCTCCCAGAAGCCCCGCTCCCGAATGGGCGGCCCAGTGATCGGGCAGATGCAGCTCGCTTCCCTTTATCTCTTTATACACCATTAAGATGAGGCACAGGGAAACAATACAGGCCAGAAACAGAGTAAACATGCGGTCCGGCATATAATTGCCCAGAAACATACCGGCTACAATCCCGACCAGGGTCATGGGCAGCATCTTTTTCAGATAGGAAAAAGCTACCTTGTTCCTGTAAATGACAAGGGCGCAGACATCGCCGACCAGAAGAAGGGGAAGAAGTACTCCCGTAGACATGCGGGCACCGAGAATCCCTGCGTACAGGGGCACGGCGATAATACCGATACCGCGCAGGCCCGCTTTGTCCATGCCGATTAGAAGAGACCCGAAAGCCAAAACGATCCATTGCCAGAGTGTGGGAGAACCGGGAAGACCGGCCAGGAACTGATAAAACATAAAACAAGTATATACGGGAATACTCGTTGTGCCTATTCATTAGTTCATGATAATCTTTGGAAGGATTCTCTCTTGATTAACATATTCCCGGGGCAGGAAACCACGACTATGAAAGAAAATATACTATTAGGGATGCCAACCCTTATCGAACTGGGATCGCTTCAGAAGAATATTGAATTCTGCAGATCGATGAGATTTGACCTTCTGGAACTGAATATGAACCTCCCCTCTCTTCAGCTTGAAACTCTTAAAACCGCCGAGCTTCCCGGAGATTTACAGTACTCCCTCCACCTGCCCGAAGAACTGAATGTATGGGATTTCAACAGTAAAGTCAGAAAGGCCTATTCTGATACCGTGCTGGAAGCCATAGAAATCGCCGCATTAAAAAATATCACCATTCTCAACATGCATATGAACCGGGGAGTCTATTTTACTCTTCCCCACAAGAAAATTTTCCTTTTTGAAGAGAATCAAAGATTCTTTGAAGACATGACGGGAGAGTTCCGCCACCTTATCCAAAGAGCTCTCAAAGGCACAGATATAAAAATCTATATAGAGAATACGGGAATTCTGGATATACCGTTTATCCGCCATGCCGTTTCAAGCCTTATAGAAAGCGAGTCGTTCCTATTAACATGGGATGTCGGCCATGATGCCTCCAGCGGATTCAGGGATCTGAGTTTCTACCAGTCCCACCTATCCCGAATTAAGCACATGCACCTTCATGACTATCTGGGGGCAAAGAATCATCTGCCCCTGGGGGAAGGAAACCTAAAAGCAAGGGAGATCCTGGAGATTTCGGGAGATTCCCTGGACTCAATAATCCTGGAAACGAAGACCTGCGAGGGGTTGAAGAAATCGTTGGAGTATTTCAGGGAGATTTGTCCCTAGGGTTACAAAACTGTCAGGCTCAATTCCCCCATCATCCCTTCACATAATATGTAAATAGTTATATTCTCATAGTTGTCGAATGTTTATTCATCAATTGTATAAAAAGAAAAAAATGTCAAAATTCAATGAGAATTCCTATTTTCTGCAAAAACTGGAAAACAATCTATTCGTTTACAAAAAAATCCTTATCCTCCTTGGGATAAGTTCCCTGATTTTTCTGGTTAGAAATATCCTTTTCTTTCTGGGCATAGATAAGCTTTCTCCCTTTTACCTTTCTGTCTATCTGGCAGGGCTTCTGGTTACCCTGTCCACCTACCTGATACTCCCCGCCCTCTATAAGAGATCGGAGAAGGGGACGGCCTACATCTTTCTCCTGGGTTCCTGCGGCACCCTGTTTATCCTGTTCGTTATCCTGTCCTTTCTGGATTCCGCCTTCATAAATGACACCGATCTGACGGCCTACTGCATGGGGCTTCTCCTCGTGGGATTCATGCTCAGGATCGACTATCGGATTTCCGCAGTGATCTGCTCGGCGGGGATAGTCCTTTTCCTGTCCTTGATGACTCTTTTTACGACCTATGAGGTCACGTTCCAGTCGGTTCTGCCCCTCTTGGCGATAAACACTCTCGCTGTCTATTTCTCCTACATCAGGGAAGATTTTTTCCATAATGTGTACAGGGATAAACAGTTTATAGAGGAAGAAGCCATGCAGGACAGCCTGACGGAAACCTATAACCGGCGCTATATGGAAAAGGAACTGAACCGTTATATCGAACGCAAAAAAGAGCAGGATCTTCCTTTCAGCTGCCTCTTTATCGACATCGATTTTTTCAAGAAAATCAACGATGAATACGGCCATGCCTCCGGGGACAACGTGCTCAGGCAGTTTGCCTCCATTCTGAGAAAAGGGGTAAGGACCTCGGACAGGGTCATCCGTTACGGCGGGGAGGAATTCGTGGTAATCCTTGCCGATACGGACCTGCCCCGCGCCCGGGAGACGGCGGAGCGTTTTCGAAAGCAGATAGAAACGACGCGCTTCTCCTCCCTCACCGAAGGCATTACGGCCAGTTTCGGGATAGCCCAGGCGACGGCGGAAGACACTGCCGATTCCCTCATACAACGGGCAGACAACTATCTTTACCAGGCAAAGAAAGAAGGCAGGAACCGCTGCTGCGGATAAAAAAACCGCCCCCCGGGAGGAGGACGGTAAAAAAAATTAAAGGAGGTTTTTAATTCCAGCTTTTGGGTCCGTAGAAAACTTCATTCCAGCGCAGTTCGCTCCGGAACTGTTCCAGTTTGGTATCTTCATCAATAACGACCATCTCCATACCGACGATATCGGCATAAGTCCTGAGCTGATCCACCGTCACGGCCTGTGAGAAATTGGAGTGGTGAGCGGCGCCGGCATAGATCCAGGCGGCGGCCCCCACTTTCAGGTCGGGCATGGGTTTCCACAGGGCGCGGGCCACGGGCAGTTTCGGGAACTGGGCGGGCGGATCGAGAACATTCACCTTGTTGACGACAAGGCGGAACCGGTTCCCCAGATCGATAAGCGACGCGTTCAGGGCGGCTCCGGCGGGCACGTTGAATACCAATCGGGCCGGATCGTCCTTTCCGCCGATTCCCAGGGGATGGCACTCCATGGTCACCGGCAGATCCCCGGCGATGGAGGGGCAGACTTCCAGCATATGGGCTCCCAGGCAGAGGGATTCCTTGCCGTCGAAATGGTAGGTGTAGTCCTCCATGAAAGAAGTGGCACCGGGTAGTCCCGCCCCCATCACTTTCATCGTCCTCAGGAAAGCCGCCGTCTTCCAGTCGCCCTCGGCGCCGAATCCGTAACCCTTGGCCATCAGCCCCTGACCGGCCAGACCGGGAAGCTGCTTCAGCCCGTAAAGGTTCTCGAAAGTCGTGGTGAAGGCCTTGAAACCTCCCTCTTCCATAAAGGCGGTGATACCCAGCTCAATCTGTACGGCGTCCATGAGGTTCTGATACTTGTCTCCGCCGGGCCTGACGTTATCGGCCATGGAAACGAAGGAGGCGTACTCGTCGATCCGGGCCTTGATCTGGGCCTCGGTCACCCCGTCCACAAAGGGAAGCAGATCGCCGATACCGTATCCGGATACCTCGTAACCCAGCTCAATCTGGGCGCCCACCTTATTTCCTTCGGTTACGGCCACTTCGCGCATATTGTCACCGAAGCGGCACACCTTCATGCCCTGAGCATCGGCCCAGGCCACGGCCACGCGGGCCCAGAGACCCAGTTCGCCCCGCACTTCCGGATCTTCCCAGTGACCGACAATCACCTTTCTGTCCAGCCTCATGCGGCCGTTGATAAAACCGAACTCCCGGCCGCCGTGGGCCGACTGGTTCAGGTTCATGAAATCCATATCGATGGTGGCGTAGGGCAGAGCGCTTCCGAACTGCGTATGGAGATGGCAGTAGGGCTTATTCAGCGCTCCCAGTCCCCGGATCCACATCTTGGCGGGAGAAAAGGTGTGCATCCACAGCACCAGACCGGCGCATTTGTCATCGCTGTTGGCGTCGCGGCAGACGGCGTAAACCTCTTCCGACGTGGTGACGACCTGCTTGAAAACCAGCTTGACCGGCATCTTGGAATCGCTGTCCAGACCGGCCACGATTTTTCTGGAATTGTCCGCCACCTGTCTCAGCGTGTCTTCGCCGTACAGATGCTGACTTCCCGTAACAAACCAAATCTCGTAATCCTTAAAAATTTCCGTCATGTTTTTCTCCTTTTCACATCAAAAAAACAGGGCCAGGCGGGCGGCCCGCGCCTTTGGCGCGGCCGGGCTTTCCGCTCGAATGCCCACCGGGCATAACCGCTTCAATCCCTGCCGCATGGGCACTATTCTAATTTTGTCCGTAATAGGCATTTTTCCCGTGTTTGCGGAAGTAATGCTTGTCGCACAGGGTCTTCTTGAGCCGGGGCGTCTCCGGGTTAATCTGTTCGGTAAGAACGGCCATTTTCGCCACCTCTTCCAGAACCACGCCGTTGTATACCGCCTTCGACTCATCCTTGCCCCAGGCGAAGGGTCCGTGGCAGGCGACCAGCACCATCTCCACCTCTTCGGGATTCAGACCGGCAAAGGCTTCCACAATCTGGTTCCCCGTCTCCGTCTCGTAATCGTTCACGATCTGGTCATCCCGCATCACCTCCGTGCAGGGGATATCCACAGCCAGATGATCGGCATGGGTGGTCCCGTAGATGGGCAGGGGCCGGCAGGCCTGAGACCAGGCGGTGGCGTAGGTGGAATGGGTATGAATAATGCCTCCGACGCTTTTAAAAGCCTTGTAAAGCACAAGATGGGTGTTCGTGTCGGAAGAGGGTCTGAGCGTACCCTCCACCACGTTCCCGTCCATATCGGTCACCACGATATCGGCGGGGGTCAGTTTGTCATAGGCGACACCGGAAGGCTTGATGGCCATCACCCCCCTCTCCCGGTCTATGGCGCTCACATTGCCCCAGGTAAAAACGGCCAGCCGATGAGCGGGTATCTGCATATTCGCCACATAAACCCGTTCCTTGAGATCCTCGTATTTTCCCATGTATATCCTCCTGCCCCTTGCGGGTTAATCGGGTAAATTTTCCTTTGTTATTATCTGAGAAGCCAAAATCAGATCGCCCGGATTGTTCTCCCCCAGCATCAGGCAGCGGTACAGCAGCCTGACCGCCTGGAACCCCTGTTCCCGGGGCTGCTGGGTCAGAATGAAATCGATGGCCCCCGAAAGGACGCCTTTCCTGTTTTCATCCACCAGGTCGAAACCGATGAGGGGAACGGAGAGCAAATCCTTCTCGGTCAGATAATCCGCCACATAATGGGCCGACGCATCCACCACATAGATGCCGCCGAGCCCCTCATGGATAACCCCGTCCAGGGAGGCGTAGAATTCCCCTCTGTCATGAAAAGCCTCTATGCCCGTGGTAAGAAGAACCGCTTCCCGGTCCACTCCGGAACGGAATCCGGCGATTCTCTCGGTAAGGTGATAATTTTCCGTCTCCGGGGCCAGAATGAGGAAATGATCCTCCCTCCCCGCGGCGAGAAGATTCATCAATTTGGCCGCCAGGACCCCACCCGAGCGGGAATCCTGCCCTACATAGGCGATTCTGTCCGAATCCCTGATATCCGTATCGATAAAAATGAAGGGAACCTGCTTTTCCCGGAAGAGACAGGAGAAATCCTCGTTTCTCAGGGGGGACATAATCATGCCGTCACATTCGAATTCGAGGGCCCGTTTTACCGCTTCCCTGCAGGAAGCGCGGTCATAACGGTCGAAGTGAAAATACTCCAGAGATACGCCGTAGGGGCTGAGCGCCGCCAGTGCCTCGTCCATTCCCGCCTTGGGAAGGGCCCAGTAGCTGCTGTCCTGTTCGGGATAGGGGATCAGGACGGCGAGGCGGCATGTCTGGGAGATGGAAAGATTCCGGGCCAGAAGATTCGGCTCATAGCCGAGTTCCTTCACCGCAGCATAGACCCTTTCAGCCGTATCGGCGCTGAATCGTCCCCGCTTATGGAGAATACGATCAACCGTTCCGGTGGATACACCGGCTAATTTCGCTACGTCCTTAATTGTCGCCAAACAAACATCCTCCACCGCGGTACCGTACACGCCTTAATGCGTTACCGTTCACGCATAAATCAATCTTACTCCTTAAATCTGAAAATTGTCAAGGAGAAAGTTTTCCCTTTCTCCCGCGGCCCCTTGTCTCAGACAAGAAGAAAATGGGAAAATTATTTAGTTTGTTTTGCCTATTTTTATTGACTAATCCTATTTTTATGATTATTCTTTTCCCATCATAAATAAACAAGGAGAATAAAATGAGTGTATTAGTTGCGAGAAAAGCACCTGATTTTACAGCGCCCGCCGTAATGCCGGACGGTACAATAAATGAATCTTTTTCCCTTTCCGACCATGACGGAGAGTACAGAGTGGTCTTCTTCTGGCCCCTGGACTTCACTTTTGTCTGCCCATCGGAAATCATCGCCCACGATAAGAGGCTGGAGCAGTTCAAAGAGAGGGGCGTCCAGGTAATCGGCATATCCATCGATTCGCAGTTCACCCACTTCGCCTGGAAGAACACACCGGTAAACGAAGGAGGAATCGGTCCCGTTCAGTTTCCCGTCGTCTCCGATGTAACCCATGAAATAACGAAGAATTACGGGATAGAGCACCCCGACGGAGTGGCCATGAGAGCGTCTTTCCTGATCGATAAGGACGGAGTCGTCCAGCACCAGGTGGTCAACAATCTACCCCTGGGCCGGAACGTGGATGAAATGCTCCGTGTTGTCGATGCCCTGCAGCACACCGAAAAGTACGGTGAAGTCTGCCCGGCAGGCTGGAATAAGGGTGATGAGGCGATGAAAGCCTCCACCGACGGCGTGGCCGACTATCTTGCCAATCACGCGGTTAATTTATAGAAAATGCCCCTCCGAATAGGGGGGCTTTTTTAACGTTCAGAGAAAAGCTTTATTCCGTCATGGGGATTCCCGCCTCAATAAAGCGGCGCCGGGTAATCTCCATGAACTCCCTCGATGGTATGGGAGTATCGCCGAGACGATAGGGAAGTCCTTCCTGCCCCCATTTTTCCTCCCCCATCTTATGAAAGGGAAGCAGTTCAAATCGCTTGAGAGAGGGAATCTCCTTAAGCAGGGAGAGAAGTGCATTCAGATCCTCCTCTCCGTCGGTCAGCCCGGGAACAACCACGTGTCTGATCCACATATCCTTATTTATCTTCTTCAGATAATCCAGAATTTCCCTGTTCCTGTCGGGAAGCTGGCCGGTCACCCTTTTATTTAGTCCGGCAGAAGCCGCCTTGATATCCAGAAGGATTAGATCCGCTTCATCCAGACACTCACGAACAGCCTCCAGGGAAGCATGTCCCGCCGTATCCAGAGCGACGGCCATCTTCTTTTTATGGGCCCGGCGGATTATATCCAGGGTGAACTCCGGCTGAAAAAGAGGATCTCCCCCGCTCAGGGTTATCCCCCCCCCGGAAGCGTCCATCCAGGTGCGGTACTTCCAGGCTTCGCTGACGATCTCCTCCGAGGAGACCTCGCGGCCCCCTCCCCTTTTCCAGGTATCCGGGTTATGGCAGTAAAGACAGCGGAGGGGACAGCCCTGGAGAAAGACGACGAATCGCAGTCCCGGCCCGTCCACCATGCCGCCGGTCTCTATGGAATGTATCCGGCCCTTTACCGCTGTCATGAATCAGCCTCCTTATACAACGCTGTGGAATGTCCTGTTGATCACGTCCTGCTGCTGCTCCCGGGTCAGTTTGACGAAGTTTACCGCGTAACCGGAAACCCGGATAGTCAGCTGGGGATACTTTTCGGGATGATCCATGGCATCGAGAAGAGTCTCCCTGTCCAGAACATTGATATTCACGTGGTGACCGCCGTCGAGGAAATAACCGTCCATCAGGCTGGTCAGATTCTTGACGCGGCTTCCCTCTTCCTTGCCCAGGGCTCCCGGCACGATGGAGAACGTATAGGAGATACCGTCGATGGCGTGCTCGTAGGGCAGCTTGGCGATGGAGGAGAAACAGGCCAGGGCTCCGTGGGTGTCCCGCCCGTGAATGGGGTTGGCACCGGGCCCGAAGGGGGCGCCCGCTTTTCTTCCGTCCGGAGTGGAGCCGGTCTTTTTGCCGTACACCACATTGCTGGTGATGGTCAGGATGGACTGGGTGGGCTCGGCGTTCCGATAGGTTTTCTGATGGCGGAGCTTGTCCATGAACTGTTCCACCAGGGAAGAGGCGATCAGGTCCACCCGGTCGTCGTTGTTGCCGAAAGCGGGATACTCCCCCTCCACTTCGTAATCCACGGCCAGTCCCGTGTCATCCCGGATGACACGCACTTTCCCGTACTTGATGGCGGCCAGGGAGTCGGCGACAACCGAAAGCCCGGCGATGCCGCAAGCCATGGTTCGGTACACATTGTCGTCGTGGAGAGCCATCTGGAGGGATTCGTAGTTATACTTGTCATGCATGAAGTGGATGATGTTCAGGGTTTTGATGTAAAGGTTGGCAAGCCATTCCAGAATGACGTCATATTTCTCCATGACCTCGTCATAATCAAGGTATTCGGAGGTGATGGGCAGATACTGAGGAGCGATCTGCTCTCCGGTTTTCTCATCCCTTCCGCCGTTGATGGCGTAGAGGAGGGCCTTGGCCAGATTGGCCCGGGCGCCGAAGAACTGCATCTGCTTTCCCACTCTCATGGCTGATACACAGCAGGCGATGGCGTAATCGTCGCCGAAGTGGGTTCTCATCAGGCAGTCGTTCTCGTACTGGACGGCCGATGTGGTGATGGATACCTTGGAACAGTAGTTCCGGAATCCCAGGGGAAGCCGGGGCGTCCAAAGCACGGTCATGTTGGGTTCGGGAGCGGGCCCCAGATTCTCCAGGGTATGGAGCATGCGGAAGCTGTTTTTCGTTACCAGAGTTCTGCCGTCCACGCCCATACCGCCGATGGCTTCGGTAACCCAGGTGGGGTCGCCGGAGAAGAGGGCGTCGTATTCGGGGGTTCTGAGGAAGCGCACCATACGCAGTTTGATGACGAACTGGTCCATCAGCTCCTGGGCGCCCTCTTCGGTCAGATCGCCCCTATCGATATCCCTTTCAATATAAATGTCAAAGAAGGAGGACACACGTCCCAGGGACATGGCCGCACCGTCCTGATCCTTGATGGCTGCCAGATAGCCGAAGTAGGTCCACTGAATGGCCTCGCGGGCATCGGCGGCGGGCCGGGAGAGATCAAAGCCGTAGATGTTTCCCAGCTCCTTGAGATCGTTCAGGCTTTTAATCTGCTCGGTAAGCTCTTCCCGGGTCCGGATAACTTCCTCATCCATAATGGGAGTTTTCAATTTGGCGATAGAGTTTTTCTTCTCGGCGATAAGGTAATCCACACCGTAAAGGGCCACCCGGCGATAGTCGCCGATGATTCTGCCCCGTCCGTAAGCATCGGGAAGACCGGTGAGGATACCGGAGTGACGGGCTTTCTTTATCTCGGCGGAATAGGCGCTGAAGACGCCGTCGTTGTGGGTTTTTCTGTGCTTGCCGTAGATCTCCTCCACGGCGGGGGAGAGCTCATAGCCGTGGGCATTCAGGGCGTTCTTCACAACCCGAAGGCCGCCCTTGGGCATGATGCCTCTCTTCAGGGGCTTATCGGTCTGGTACCCCACGATCAGCTCGCTCTCCTTGTCCACATAACCGGGAGCATGGGAGACGATGGAGGAGGGAACCTGGGTTTCCGCATCGAGGATTCCCTTCTTCACCTCTTCCTTCATCAGTTCGGCCACCTGATTCCAGAGCTTCAGTGTCCTCTCCGTCGCCGGCTTCAAAAAGGATTCATCCCCTTCGTAGGGGGTGATGTTTCTCTGTATAAAATCTTTAACGTCAACCTTGTTATTCCAGCTGCCCGTATTAAAATCGTTCCATTGTTCCACGGTTTCTGTACCTCCGTTGTTTATATTCTACGAGAATAATAGTAAATTTACCAATTTAAGTAAAATTAAATATTTTTATTTATTATAAATTATGCTTATAATAGAGTCATGTACGACCACAGACAACTGGAAGCTCTGGGAGCGGTGATAGAGTGCGGCGGATTCGACCGGGCCGCCGATATGCTGGGCCTGACCCAGGCGGCGGTCACCCTGCGGGTAAAGCACCTGGAAAGAGATGCGGGCAAACCCCTGCTGATCCGCTCCAATCCCCCGGAACCGACTGCGGCGGGACGGCTTCTCCATAACCACTTCAGAAAGATCCGCCTGCTCGAGGAGGATCTGAAAAGCGAATGGGACGGGGAGATATCGGGCAAGCCCCTCTCACTGGGGGTCAACGCCTCCACTCTGGGAAGCTGGTTCCTCCCCATTCTCCGGCAGATCATGAAATCGACCCTGGTGGATCTCCACGTGGGGGAAGCCAAAGTGGTTCATAACCTTCTCCAGCAGGGAGCTCTGGCCGGGTGCATCAGCATCAGAAGCAAAGCCTCCCGGGGCTGCTACGTGGAGTTTCTGGGAAATCTTGTCCTTCGCTGCGTCTCCACGCGGGAGTTCAAGCAGAAGCATTTTCCCCAGGGCATTACCGCCCAGGCCATGGGAATTACCCCGGCGGTCCTGTTCCACCCGGAAAGTCAGATGATGCGGTTCTTTCAGAAATCCGCCCTGAATATCGCCCCCTTCGATGTCCCGGCCCACTATATTCCGACCCAGCAGGAATCCCTGCAGCTTATCAGCGACGGGGCGGCCTACGGCTTTCTTCCCGATCCCCTCTTCCTGCGCTACCAGGCGGACCGGGGTCTTATCGATCTCTCTCCGGTGACTCCCATCGTGATTCCCCAGTACTGGCACCGCTGGGGAATTGAATCTGACCTCCTGACTCAGATCACCTTGAAACTGAGGGAAGAGGCCCGGCGGGATCTGCTGCAGGTCCCCCCGAACTGACAGAAGATCACCTCCTGTACGGAATTTTCTCCCCCCGTTTCTATGTCCTTCGCCATGATTCTGCGGCGGGCGAACAAGGGGAATCTGGAAATTGCCTGCTCCCACACAGGAGGGCAAAGGACCGTGGCGGTCCTCTTTCTCAAGAGAGGGTCTCTCCTCTTCTCAGTCTTTCCCTGGCCCCGGACAGCAGAGCATCGGCTTTCTCCAGTTCTGAAAGCGCTTCTCTCTCCTTCCCGTCTGTAGAAAGGAGCCGGGTCATGGCCCCTCCGTTTATCACGATTCTCCTGTCCGCCATCAGGGCCAGGAGGGGATCGTGGGTGGCCAGAAAAACCATTTTTTCCCTCTTTACCAGAAGTTCCAGAGCCCGTTTCCGGTCCACCCCGGCGTTCTCTATCTCATCAATAAGGACGATGGGAGACCGGCTCAGACAGGCCGTATCGGCAATCATCAGCGCCCGGGACTGGCCTCCGGAAAGGCTGGTCAGGGGGGTGGTTCCCCGAAACGTTTCTCCGGCCAGCTCGTTGGCCAGCTCCACCACCTCCTTCGCCGTCTCTTCGGGGGAGCGGATAAGACGGCTCTCCCCGTGGAGCCTGATGAAATCGTAGGCGGTCGCATCCAGGACAAAGTTCATATTCTGGGAGATCTGGGCCACCAGTTTACGGTCCAGGGAGAATCGCACGCCCTTCTCCGGAATCTGTCCGTCGGGAAGGATGATCCGTCCCGTAGGCGTATCCCCTTGGGCCAGGCATTCGATATCCTCGAGCAGACGGCTTTTTCCGCTGCCCGTCGGACCGACGACGGAGATAACCTCCCCCGCTCTGATGAGAATCGATTCCACCGGTTCGGATCTGCCGTCCTTTCCCCTGCCGCTCCGTATCTCCAGGCTCGTAAGGCTCCGTGAAACGGAAAGGGACTCCATGGCCCTGACGAACTGCGCCATTTCCTCGAGGAAATCACTGCGGAGGACACCCTTCTCTTCCAGGAGTTCATCGTCCAGCCGGGCCAGATACTCCTGCGGATTTTCCCCGTCACCAGGCCGTTCCAGACCTCTGGTGGTGAAAAAATCCTCCAGATAGGGGTAGGTCTCCCGCAATTTTCCGTAGGCTGTTCCTTTCATGAAAAGCTCATCTCCCGGGTGATCCCTATCTGGTAATCCTTCCCCACTCTCTTCTCTCCCAGGCAGTAGGAGCAGAGGGCGGTAGGCATGGAGAAACGGAGGGACAGCTCCTCCGAAGGGGCGGAACCGGGCATCTCTTCCAGCAGGGAGGCCATTTCCAGGATTCCCTGCCCGGTGAGTCCGTTCACCGATATAATCTGCGCCCGGGGAGCCGCCTGCCTGACCCGGTAGGCGAAGACTTCCCTCTCCGCCTGGGAGACGATATCCCCCTTGGTAACCACGACCAGATCGGCGAACCGCAGCATGGGGCCGGTTTTCCGGGGCGTATTCAGACCGCTGAGGGCATCGATGACACAGACGGCGGGAATGCCCTTCATATGGGGGGCGCAGCGGTTGCAGAGGCCGGCGCTCTCGGTAATAAGCAAATCGGCCCCCTCTTTCCGGGCCCATTCGATCCCCTTACCGATATTGTTCACAAAAAAATGATCGGGACAGAGATTTCCCGCCAGCCCCGTCTCCAGGGGTATCTGATGACGGTCGTAGATCTCCCGGTCCGACGAGGTGAGACAGTCGAACTTGATGACCGAGACCTTACGCGTCCGGGCGGTCTGCTCCCTGACCAGAGAGATGATGACGGAGGTTTTGCCGCTGGACGGCGGACCGGCTACGGTAATGAGTCTCATGGGCGGCTCCGACGGGTCAGCTCCCGGCGCCTTTCCCTGTCCAGAGCCTCGGAATAGATGCAGTCGATCTCCTTTTTCATTTCCCCCACATCCCTATTCCGCACTCTGTCCCAGCCTATCCAGTAGAGGGACCGGTCGGCCGGAAATGAGGGGCTTTCGGGGGAAAAGGCCGAAGGAAACCACAGATCCTCGCAGAGCCGGGCCAGTTTTTCACCGCGGAGAAAATCCAGGATTTCTCTGAAACCGTCGGCCCTATCCCTCTTAACAAAGAGGGAGATGGGACTGGTGAAAGCGCCCTCCTCGGGAAAAACGATCTCCATCCGGTCCGTATTGACAATCCGTTTGGCGAAAAACCAGGGCATAATGAAGAGGGTGGGACTATCCGGACGGGGGCTGTTGCCTATTTTGACCATTTCCGACGGATGGTAGCAGCCTTCGATATTCGCCGCCAGTTTCTCCAATCCCTCCCGGCCGTACAGAAGGTAAAAGGGAAGGGAAACGGAGTGACAGAAGAAGTCCTCCTCCCCCCGAACGGCGATACTGCGGCTGAAGGCCGGGTCCAGAATATCTTCCCAGCGCTTCGGCAGGCTCCGGCCGCCCAGTTTCTCCCTGTCCGCCACAAGGACAAGAAGATTCGTGGCGATAAAAGAGTAGCGCGACTCGGGATCGACCATGCCGCTCCTTGCGAAGAGGGGATTGAGGACGGGCGGGGCGGGAAGAAACTGCCCCCCATCGACAAAGATCTCCTGGAACCGCTTATGAAAAAGGGTGTTGATGTCGGAGGTGATCATCAGATCGGGCAGCGAGTCGGGATCGTCAATGGTCTCCACATAGTCATAATAGGAGAGTTCGTGATTCACATTCCCCTCAATGAGGGATTCCTGGCGGCGGCCCCACTCCTCGATGAAACTGTCGAAAAGACGGGTAAAGGGATTTCTGAGGCCGCAGGGCAGGAGGGCGACCAGGGGAGGAAACCCTTTTCTCACATCATAGTCAGCCTCTTCCGCAAAAGGGACGGCCGCTTCCAGAGCCTGAAAAAAGAGTTCCTCGTTGATGCCCCACATCTCCAGGGCTTTTCCCAGGGTAAGATAGGGAGCGACGACCCGATAGGCGGCTTTGTCCCGGGGCATATTTCCCAGCCTGTCCCCGGTTCCTGCCAGGAGAATATCCTCCAGCTCGGGAAAAACACCGGCCGCATCCTTCAGAGTTTTTTTAAGCAGATCATTCTTTTCTATCATTCCGTCACACCTCATTCGGGGGCTATGGGAATATGATAAAAAAGGGGAGAAGCCATGTCAATATTAGCCATGGCTATACTTATTTGTAATTACTTACGGTTCGGTAGAAAGCTTCTCTCCTGTCTCCGGAAACATACTTGAAGGTATGTTTCTTGCACGGGAATCACTCTTCTATGAATCCGGCCAGTTCGACAAATCCCGCTTCATTATAAAATACCGCGAGCTGTCCCGGGGTCACCGCCCGCTTCGGCTCGTCAAAACGGATGACAAACCGGTCCCCTTCCCTTCGTTCGAGGACACAGGGCGCCGCCTTGTCCCGGTAGCGGATTTTCCCGTAGGTGCGGTAGGGAAGAACCGGATCCTCCACGGCTCCCCAGTTGACGGCCGATATGACCACGTCCCGGGTCATGAGGTCCTCGTCGGGTCCCACCACAACCCGGTTGTTCTCCCGGTCTATGGCGGTGACGTATACGGGATACCCGGCGGCTATATTCAGTCCCCGTCTCTGTCCCACCGTATACTGCTCGATACCCCTGTGCTCTCCCAGAACGCGGCCTTCCCGGTCAACGAACTCGCCCGGACCGACACCTTCCGAAATAAACTGCCGGTACTCCCCTACGCAGAGATCCTGACTCTCCCTCTTCCGGGCCGTAAAAAGCCCCGCCTCCTCGGCAATCTCCCGGACCTGGGGCTTTTCCATATCCCCCAGGGGGAAGATGACCCGGGAAAGCTGCTTCTGACTGAGGAGAGAAAGAAAGTAAGCCTGATCCTTATCTCCGTGAAGCCCTTTTCTGAGAAGGTAGCGGCCGGTAGACCCGTCCTTCTCCACATGGGCATAATGGCCGGTGGCAAAATAATCGCATCCCCCCGCCTGCTCCAGGGCTCTGTCCCAGAAAAGGCCGAATTTCAGCTCCCGGTTGCAGCGGACGCAGGGATTGGGAGTGCGCCCCATGGCGTAATCGGTTCTGATATATTCGACGATTCTTTCCCGGTAGGCATCGCGCATATCTATGTCATAATAGGGGATGCCCAATTTCTCCGCCACTTTCCCGGCGTCGTCTGAGCTGTCTCCGTCCACAAGGTGCATGTGAACGCCGATCACCCGGTATCCCTGCTGTTTTAAAAGAACAGCGGCCACCGATGAATCAACGCCGCCGGAGATTCCCACGGCAACGGTTTTATCTGTATTCATGTACTATTCCTTGTAATAAGTAAAATAACTATCATAATTATAGGGTTTTTACTCCCCTTTGTCATTATCTTCAGGGATAGGGATCATCGGGAACCCGCAGAATCTCACCCGGGACAAGGGAAGAGCCGGGATTGGCCTCTTCGAGAGCATCGGCCAGACCGGGAGTATCGTAGATGAGCCAGGAGATGTACTCCCAGCTGTCCCCTTCCCTCACTTCGTAAACCCTAGGCGACTTTCCCGGGATATTTCTCTCCGTCCTGTCGTAATCGGGAATAAAGAGGACGCCCGTATCCCTCAGGACTTCGACGCTCCGGTAAATAACATCCACCGCAAGATTATCCGCCGTGTCGACCTTGCGCCCGTAGGGGACCGCCACATCCCTGTGCCGGGTAAAGCGTGAGGAGGGAATGTCATAGGCGGCGGAAAGCCGGGCCATCAGTATGATCAGTGAGGTAATCTGTTCCCGGGGAAAGGCCTCGCTCTTATCGCCGATATTGCACAGTTCTATCCCTATGGATCTCTGATTGATATTCACATCCCCCTCGAAGCAGGCGTTTCCCGCATGCCACGCCCTCATCCCGTCTTCCACGGATCTGATGAGGGAACCGTCCCTGTCTATGATGTAGTGGACGCTGGCCTGGGCCTCGGGACGCTGAAAGAAACGGGCGATCTGCCGGGCATCCGCCGTACTTCCCGTATGATGGAGGACGATCATATCGATGGCCTGCCCCTCCCGGGATTCGCAGTTCTCCGTCAGGATCTCCGTGACGGGCAGAGAGTCAGACCGATCCGCATCATCGCCCATCCGGCAGGATGACACTCCGGAAACAAGGATTGAACAAGAGAGGAAAAGAGATAAAAAATAAATGAACCGGTATTGCCCTTTTTCTTTCATGGTGGTATTAATGAACAGTTATATCTTATGACTTCCGATCAATCGGTGTCAATGGAAAGATAAGGTTCCCGGAGAAGTAAATTTATGAATAAAATTCTGTGTATAGCCGTTCTTATCGCGTTATCTCTTATTATTGCCTGCAGCAATCCCGTTGATCCCGCCCCGGACAGCGAAGCCTATGACTATATAACCGGCTAAACTGCCGGCCTGCCGATCCCGTGACACCTCAAACAGTCTCCCTCTGCGAATCGGTATTTCTTCTCCTCATCGCTCTTTCCCTAAGTCTTTACTGGCTTTTTCTTTACGGAATAATGCCTCTCTTCCGGGAAAACGGAACCGCCCGCTATACCCTGCCCCGGCTGTTCGCCCTGCTTCTGTTCCTTTTCCTCTCCTTTGAATTCTCCGCCCAGGTCTCCTACCTGCCGTCTATCCTCTCCCTGAGAAACAGCAATCCCCTCTCCACGTCCCTTATGCGATTCAGAGGCAGCCCTCCGAAGAGGGAAGAAGATTTTGTCCCTCTGGCCCGTATTTCCGACTCCCTGAAAGAGGGAGTCATAATCTGCGAAGACAACGGCTTCTACCGTCACAAGGGTTTCGATCCGGGCAGCATAAAATTCGCCTTTGTCCAGAACCTGAAGCACAGGGCCATTGTATACGGGGGAAGCACGATAACCCAGCAGCTGGCCCGGACCATGTATTTAACTCCCCGGAAGACCCTCTACAGAAAATACCGGGAACTATTCCTGGCGGTAACCATGGAGGTCTTTCTCTCCAAAGACAGGATTCTGGAACTCTATTTCAACTACGCCGAATGGGGCCCCGATGTTTACGGAATAGGCGGCGCCTCCCGGTATCACTTTCATAAAGACGCGGCGGATTTAACCCTGGAGGAAGAGGCGGCTCTTATCTCGATTCTGCCCAATCCCCTGAAGTGGGACACGGACAGCTTTCGACAAAATGAACTTCTGGTAAGGCGCTGGTTCAAAATTTGCTCCTATTACGGCATAGAAATACTCCCCGAGTTCTGATATCTTACTCATAACGCCACGCGGCAAGGAGACGATTTTTTTATGAAAAAGATACTGTCCATTCCCCTTATCATTCTGGGAAGCCTTTTGGGGCTTATCCTTGTTCTTTCGGGGATACTCTTTGCTTCTGCGTCCCTGAACCGGGAGGAATCGTCGGATTTCTTCTCTCCCGACCATACGCTCAGGATAGAAGTGGATTCGGTCAGCGGCCTTATCGGCACGCTCACCGAGTGGGAAGGGGCAAGCATTTTTCTCGAAGAGCCGGAAATGGCCGGAGCTTACGAGTCGTTCATAGAGTGGAAAAACAATCCCCTGAGGGAGAGCCGGCTTATCAAGGCCCTTCTGGCGCTCAAGGCGGATATTCTTTTCGACGACCAGTTCAAGCCGCTCATCCTTATCGATCTGGGATGGCGCTCCTCGCCGGTCAGGGCCGTTCTCAAATGGGAATCTCTCCGGCACGGCTCCCCCCTGGCGGTTGAATCAAGATACCGGGGCGACGCGGCCTACCGGCAGATTACCCTGCCCCCTGAGGACGGGGATACCGAGGGAGCCCAGCAGCTCTACCTGGGGATTCGAGGCAACATCCTTATTCTGAGCCCCTCCGAGCCGTTCCTGGCCGGGACTCTCCAATCGGCCCCTTTTCCCGTCAGGGATTCGCTGAACTACTCCTTTGACCGCCGGCCGGATCTGAAGATCCATCTGAACACCGATCGGCTGCTGGAAAAATTCAGCCTTGATTTTCCCGGTCTGGACCTTTTGAGCGGCCAGCTTCCCTTTCATGAGGAGACGCTTCTGGCCGCTTACCTGGAGGAGGACCAGCTCACCCTGGAAGGTTATGTCCCCGTCAGCAGCGACTCCCCGGTTATGACCGATTTTCTGAGCGCCGATCCCGGGGAGCTGCGTGTTCCCCGGAAGCTGCCTCTTTCGGTGAACATACTGTCCGGTTACCGTTACGGAGACTTCTCCTCTTTCCTGTCATGGCTGAATCTTTTTCTTCCCGAGGAGAAGCAGTTTAATCCCGAAGACTACCGGGGCATAACGAAAACCCTCCTGGGGCTCATGCCCGAGGATATCACCGGCTGGATTGGAGAGGAAGCGGGAGCCTTCTCTCTGGAAGGCTACAGCAGCAGCCCGGTATATTTTGTCGAGATCAGGGATCAGAAAGCCCTGAGCCTTCTCTTTGAAGCCCTGAAGAAAAGCCTTTTCATCAAGGCTCAGGATAATCTCCTTATGGATGATACCAGGATCACCCGCCTCTCCCTTCCCGGCCCCCTGAAACTTCTGACCGAACGCTTCACAGGCCCCCTGGAAACACCCTTCATCATCAACCGGGAAGGATATCTTTTCCTGTCCCACGATCCGGAAACCCTGGCTTACCTCTCCCGGGAACTGGGAGGCAGGGATACTCTTGCCTCCACCGATTCCTTTAAGAAAGCCAGCGGCCAGCTGCCGGAAAAGAGCCCCCTTCTCTTTTATTATGACCTCAATTCCGCCATGCCGCGGGTTCTTCTGCAGGATAATCCCCTTTCCAAGCTGATCCGCCTTTACGAAAAGGGCCATTTCTATGTTACCTACCACAGGGATGAAATCCGGTTTCAGTTCCACGGCGTTAAAACACCGCCCCGCCAGTCCGGTCCCTTCCCCGGTTTCCCCCTGGATACGGGAGAAAATATCATGACCCCCGTCCTTACCGGAGATCTGGGGGAAAGCCGGCTTCCCGAATTTGCCTTTCTCAACAAGGAAGGGGAACTGATCATAACGAATTTTCTGGGAACGCCCCAGTCGCGCACCCTTATGCCGGAAGGGACCTCCCTTCTGGAAATGACCAGGGGGGAGGGAGTTCTCACCTTCGGGAGGAACGGATTTCTCACGGTCCCCTTGGAAGGCCTGGGTTTATCCCGGGAGGAGACACCCTTTCCCTGGAGCTGGACCTTCGACCCCGTCCCCTTCGGCAGAAAATATCTTCTCTTCCGACGCGATGAGGGGCAGCTCTATCTGATATCTCCCGCTGAGACAGAACCTTTCGGCCCGCCCTTTTCCAAAACGGTTCTGAATGAGCCGGACAGCCTGAAAGGAAAGTTCGTCGCCCTCTATCCGAAAGATCTCTTCGGAACCCTTTATGTCCTGAATTCCCAGGGTTCTCCCCTTCCCGGATGGCCCCGGCAGGGAGGGGCCATATCCCTGAGCGGGCCCCGTTTCCTGGAAGACGACGGGGAAGACTATCTGCTCTATCTGAGTCAGAAGGGAACCCTGGATATCAGGGGCATGGACGGCCAGCCCGCCGTTTCCCCCATCGATATGGGAGAGAGCTACCTGTCCCCGCCCGTGGCCATGAAGGACGGCCGCAAGGGGCTCATCGCCCTTCTGAGCGAGAAGGGCAGGATCAGTCTGCTGGATGGAAAGGGCAACATTCTGAGGGAGGAGAAACTCCGCCTGCCCCGGAGCGAAGAGGTTTGCCTCCTTGCCTATGACATAGAGGGAGACGGCCGGGATGAGCTCTTCCTCCACTCCGCGGGAAACCGCATCTTCGGATGGGATTCGACCCTTACGCCCCTCTCCGGCTTTCCCCTGGACGGTCATTACCGGCCGGTCTTTACCGATCTGGACGGCGACGGCACTCCGGAAATGATAAGCGGAGGGGTGGATAAAAAGATATACGCCTATAGCCTGAGAAATCTGAAAAAGGATGAATAGATGAGATTTTCCTTTCTTTTGCTGACCTTACTGACCCTGTTTTCCTGCTCGACACTGACGGATAACGTGGTATCCTCCATCGATGAGGAATCGATGAGAAAAACCGAAGCCCTCTACCATGAGCTGCTCCGCACCTATCTGGACCTTCCCCTGATGAGCACCAGAGACGGGGTGGAAAAGGAACTGGCCCTGCTCCGGGACAGGGAGACCTACAATAAGGATTTCGAGGCACGGGTCCTGGGCCTCAACGCCCTCTGGTCCCTTCTGGAAGGGAAGGAGAGCAGAGCCCGCGGTTATCTGGACGCGCTGGAAAAAATGAACCGTTCCGGAGAATTATCCTATATAACCCCTGCCCTTCTCTCGGAAGATCCGGTTATCCTTCTTCGGGAGGGTGAGACGAATCTCTATGAAACCAAATACCTTCCTCTTTTTCTGGGGGAGGAGTCCTACAAAAAGGGAGATTTCGGGACGGCCCTCTCCTATTTTGAGAAAGCGGAGCCCGTCCTTCCCCCCGATCTGGCCTCCTTTGTAAAAGGGCGCATGGATACCAGTCTCCAGCTCTACCTTTCCCCGGTCGCCGATGAATCAGGCCGGGAGATAATGGAGAAGGAGGAACTCACCCTCTCCGATCTGATAGGCTATTTCCACGGACAGACCGATATATTTTACGAGCTGGACGGCGGGGAGGAAGAGACCACCTGGGCCAACTGGGTCGGGGAACAGCTTCTGCTCCCGGGAGACAAACCGGCCGCGGTACTTCTGAGGCGGAAGCTGGCCAATATACTGTACCGAATGGACTGGTATCGGGACCATGCCCATGATCCCTTTCCCGGAACCGTTGCTCTGACTCTGCCCGATGAGTATGCCTTTCTGGAAGTGAGCCCTATCAGCGATGTGTCCCTGGACGATCCGGACTTTCCCGCCATACTGATGGTAATAGAGAGGGAATGGATTAATATGGTGGACGGGGAACATTTTTCCCCGGACCGGCCGGTCCGGGGAGAGGAGCTTCTCCCTCTAATGGAGAAGCTGCCCGGGTATTTTCACTAGAAGCGGGAATAGTTCGGCGCTTCCTGAGTGATGGAGACATCGTGCGCGTGGGACTCTTTCAGACCGGCTCCCGAGATACGGACGAACTTCTGATAGGCGTTCATCTCCTCGATGGTCTTATTGCCGGTGTAACCCATGCCTTTCTTGAGGCCCGTTACCAGCTGGTTCAGGTAGGGGGCCAGCTCGCCCTTGTAGGGAACTCTTCCCTCGATGCCTTCCGGCACGGGCTCATCCCCTTCCTTCATATTGTATCTGTCGCCGCCGCCCTTCTTGATGGCTCCTACGGAACCCATGCCGCGGTATGTTTTGAAGATGCGCCCTTCGAAGATAATCTCCTTTCCGGGGGCCTCTTTCAGACCGGCGAACAGATTTCCGATCATAATGGAGGAAGCACCGGCTCCCACGGCCTTGACGATATCACCGGAGAATTTGATGCCTCCGTCGGCTATGACGGGGATATTATATTTCCGTGCGGCCTTCGCCGAATCGTAGACAGCGGAGAACTGGGGAACACCGATTCCCGCGACAATTCTGGTGGTGCAGATGGAACCCGGACCGACTCCGACTTTCACCGCGTCCGCCCCGGCTTTAATCACCCTTTCGGTTCCGTCTTCATCGATAACGTTACCGCCGATGACCTGAATGTCCCAGTTGTCCTTGATGAACCTGATGGCGTCAAGAACATTTTTGCTCACCCCGTGGGCCGCGTCGAGAACGACGAAGTCGCACTTGCTCTCCAGCAGAAGGGGAATACGTTTCTCCAAGTCGTTGGGAGATACGGCGGCGCCCACGATAAGTCTGCCGTGGGCATCGGTGGCGGCATTGGGGAAATTCGCTTTTTTCTCCATATCGGTGACGGTGATCAAACCGGTGAGATGGTTGTTCTCATCGACAACGGGAAGCTTTTCGATGCGGTGCTCATAGAATTTCTGGGCCGCCGTTTCCGAAGTGGGAGTTCCCCGCTCCACAACGAGATCGGTCGTCATGACCTCGTGGACAGGCTGATTGCCGTGCTTGCAGAACCGCATATCCCGGTTGGTGATGATACCTATCAGCTTGCCCTTATCCAGAACGGGGAGTCCGGTAACGCCCTGGGAGATCATGATTCTCTCCACGTCGGAAACCGTCTGATGGGCCTCCACCGTAATGGGATCTTCAATGACCCAGTTCAGATAGCGCTTGACGTGACCGACCTGGAGGGCCTGTTCTACGGGACTCAGATTGCGGTGGATAACACCGGCGCCTCCCTGAAGAGCCAGGGCGATGGCCATGTCCTCTTCGGTTACCGTATCCATGGCGGCGGAAAGAATAGGAACGTTTAAGGTAATCTTGTTCGTCAGCCTCGTCGTCAGATCCACCTCGTGGGGAAGAACTTCCGAATAACGGGGCACCATCAAAACATCGTCGTAACTTAATTTTTCCTCAATCTGCATACACTACCCCCTCCCAAGGGCTTTAGTCAGTTCATCGCATACCGCCCGGTATTTCTCAACCAGGCCCAGAGTCTTCTCCACCGTTTTTCCCCGGTACAGTTCGGGCTTGGCATAAAACTCATCCCCGTCCAGTCCGGTTATTTTCTTCATCTGCTCCTTGATGACTTCCCAGACTTCCGGTTCGTCCTCCTGGAGTATTTCATACAGTTTCTTACCCGTCTCCTGGCACCGGAGAGTGGCACGGCGGACGATTTCGTGTCCTTCGTTCACGCCGCCCATGGCGATAAGGATATAGGTGGGCTCGGCCAGGACCAGATCGCCCTGTTCCCGAAGGTTCTTCATCAGCCGGTCTTCGTTGACTGTCATTCCCTTGAGAATCTTGTTCATACGGGCCACGGCGGCGGCGAAACCGGCCATGTAATCGGCCTGAAACCGGGCGCTCGCCGAATTGGAAAGGTCCCTCTGATGTTCGGAGATCTGATCCATGTAAAAGGACATGACCCGGGGAGCGAAAGCCTTCCAGAGGCTCTTCACATGCTCGCAGTTCCAGGGATTACGTTTCTGGGGCATCGTACTGGAACCTACCTGGGTGCTGGAAAAATACTCCCGCACTTCGTCAATCTCGCTTCTCTGGAGGTGGCGCAGGTCATCGGCCAGGTTGGCGATAATGCCGAAAGCGGTGTTCAGTTCCAGAAAGAGGCGCAGAAGGTACTCCGGCTCGACCATCTGGGTGGAGTATTCCGAAGGCTTGAGGCCCAGGTGATTCAGGTATATCTCTTCCATCCTGAAAGGATCGGATGTCATCATGCTGGTGGCGTTGTAACCGCCCACCGCACCGGCCAGTTTGCCCCTCTGGTCCAGGCTCAGCTTATCGATCTCTTTGATGGACTGGCCCAGACGGCTCACATATTCGGCAAAGGCGTAGCCCAGGGTTACGGGTACGGCGTGCTGCCCGTGGGTCCGGCCGACCTGGGGAACGGCGGCGTTATCCTCGGCCAGGCGGATAAGATGCTCCTCCAGCTCTATGAGCAGGGGAAGGAGGACTTCCCGCGTGGCGTCCCTCATTTTCATGGAGTTGGCCGTATCCAGAATATCGACGCTGGTGGCGCCCATGTGAACATAGGGCTTGAGTCTTGCGGGAACCTTGCGGTTCATAACGTTGACGAGGGCGCGTATATTGTGCTGGGTTTTCTCTTCTTCTTTGTAGACTTCTTCCGGATCGATCTGTTCCTCCAGACCTTCCAGAGCCGCCAGGAGCTCTCCGTCGTTCCCTTCCTGCAACTCGATATGGGTCTTCAGGAGGGCGATTTCCGCCCGGGCGCAGTAGGATACGCCGGCTTCTTCGGAGATATAAAGGGCGAGTTTTTCAAATATTTCCTTGTTGGATTGATAGTACCTGTGATCCAGGGGACTTATATTCTTAAAAATGCTTCGTGATTCCATACAGAAGAATTACATAAAGCCGAGAAAAAGTAAAGCGAGAACAAATGTTATTTATTTCTTTTTAGTGATAATTCCGCCAGAACTCTTTCTTCAGATAACCCCCGTTCGGCCGGGAGGTTTCCGGATTATACCAGCCGGTCCACCTTTCGTCCCGGTCGCCCTCCTTGCGCGTGACAGTGTGCTCTTCAATCATATTATTGATTTCCAGGCAGTCCCGTACCTTATTCTCCGATTCGGGGAATTCCAGCATGGCCATGAAAATCCTGTTCAGCTGCAGAAGCAGTTTAACGGGAAGGATGAAATGGTCGTGAAAGAAGACCTGGTTCCTCTGGATTTTTTCCTCCAGGGCCGTCACCTTCTCATGGGCCTCTTCCAGTACGGCGATACGCCTGCGGCAGGAATCCCTTCTCTTTTCCCAGTATTCCCCGACGCATTTTCTCTCCATGAGGAAGGTACTCTGCCAGCGTGAGATATCGCTCATGACCCGGATATAACCGTATCCTCCCTCCTGCCCTTCATGGAGAAGGGAGAGAACCTCCCCTATGGCATTTGTTCTCTCGGGAGAAAAATACCGTTCTATCCACTCGGCCATAAAAGTCCTGCCGTCAAATTCGGCGGGATTCTGGCACAGCCTGGCCAGCCCCTCCATATTCATGGTGAAGTGGCGGAATGTCTGCCCGGTGACCTGATTGTAACTGTTCATGCCCTTCTCAAGGAGGGCCATTTTCATGCTCTTCTCCAGGATAAAGGGATAGGGGTCCTGAACAAGATGGTTATACCAGTAACCGGCATGCATGGAGGTTCCCCGCCTGTAGGGGCACTCGTCTTCCGGCTCCCTGTCCATGACACCGTAGCCGTCGTCGGGCCAGCTGATAATGAAATCCTCAGCCGGCAGGGGCCTGAAGCCCTCCTGGTAGACGTCCACCCCTTCCCGGGAGAGATCGGCCACGATCAGCGCCCCGGGGTTGTGCTCCCGGATAATATCCCTCATAACGGGAAAGACTTCGTTGAAGACTTCGGCGGTATTTTCTCCGCTTGAAGAGCTGTAGGGATGGTCAAGCTTCTGGTGGCGGGGCTGATTGAGGAAGATGTCCGCCCGCCCGATGGGAGTCTCCTTTAGATAATAGCACCAGGTCTCTATCCACTCCTCCCTGTGATGGGTCCAGTCATAGGAAGCCTCGTCGCTTATGGTCTTGAAGTGCCAGCCCAGGGAAAAGGAGACCTGAATCAGCATGCCCTTCTCCCGGGCATAATCGATGATCCGGTTGACCAGTTCCACATCGGCCTGATAACCGGGACGGATCCTCAGGTAGGGGACGCGGGTGATGAACTCGGTCCTCCCCAGCTGGTCGTAAATATCCAGAGCATTGTACCCGACCCGGACGAGGGAGTCGATCATCTCCTTCCAGAGGGGGAAATCGATCTCCAGATAGGGTTCGGAAAGATTGGCCAGCTCATCATATTCACTCCCTTTGTAACAGCGGATGGCCACAAGGGGAGCGGGAATCTCCCTCTCCTTTATCCGGGAGATTTCGGGAAAAGAGGTCTTTTCGGGGAAATTGCCCGTCCAGAAGGCAAAGGGATCCACGCCCAGTTCATTCAGGGTAAAACTATAAACGGCCCTTTGGGTGCCCTCTCCGTCGAATCCCCCGAGCAGCAGCCGATCGGGCCCCAGAACCCTGACGACAGCCCCTCCCGGAGCGGAACAGGGACTATCCGGGGGAAAGAGACTCCCCTCCTCCAGATTCCATTCGGAAAAGCAGGTCTGATGGCCGACGAAAATATGACCGCCCGGGCCGTCATACCGGCTGTCTTCGGCAATATGGCAGTCACAGGATTTCAATAGGGAAATATCGGAAAGGAGATCTTCCGCCGCCCGCAGCTCGCGGCTTTCCGCTTCGGATGAGATGTGTATAGTAAGTTTTCTTTTCATGATAAACCGTCCCGAACATCAGCCTAGACTATTCACAAAGGGTTGTCATACCCATTATTGGTCTTAATATGGTGGATATTGCTTAATTCTGCTGGGCAAATTGCTTGGGAGGAATCCCCGTGACTCTCTTGAACACCTTATAGAAATTGGAATAATCGCTGAATCCCACGGCATAGCAGGCTTCGATAACCGGAACCCCCCGGCTCAAAAGCTGTTTGGCCTTCATGATCCTTTTATTGCTTATATATTCGAACACGGTGAAGCCGGTATTTTTCTTGAAGACATGACAGAGATAATATTTGTTGATGAAAAAAAGATCTTCCAGCTCCTTAAGGGAGAGTTTCTGGTCCAGATTGTTGTTGATATACTTCAGGATGGAGGTTGTCCGCTCATCGTAGTGCTTCGGTGTGATGATATTGGTATCCCCGTCCACATAAAGGCGGCTCATTTCGACAAGGAGCTGAATAAAATAGGTTTTGACGAGGGTAAAGGTGTAAAGGGAGTTGTCGTTAACCGCCGCCTCGATTCTCTGGAGAATGGAGAAAAGGGGCTTTGTATCGATCTGATCAGCCTTGATAAGGTTGGCATGGCCCAGTTTTCTTTTGGTGAGAAAATCGATGATATGGTAATCGCCCGCCGAGAAACCCTCCAGAAAGGGCCGATTGAAGTGAATGACGATTCTTTCATAGGCCTCGTCGGACCGGGGGGTGGCCCGGTGCAGCTCATCATTATTTATAATAAGGATATCCCCGGGATTCATGGTATAAGCCTGACCCTCGATATAGAAGATCATGTCCCCGGAGAGAAAATAGTAGAATTCGAAAAAGTCATGAAGCTCAATGGGAACATCCTCGGGAGGAGTCGCTACGGAGTGAAGGTAGTCGAACTGATCTTCAAATTGATAATAGGTGAGAAACTTATCGTTCTTCATAGCCTAACAGAATAAGGGGACTTTATCGATCTGGCAAGAAAATTGTGCAATATCTACCATTTTTTTACCAATATGTCCAAGGATATGAACAATAGTGTCATGTTATTATGTGTCTGATAAGGAAGTTGTCCCATGAAACCAATGATTAGCGCCCACAGAGGCGCTGCCGATATGGCACCTGAAAATACAATTCCCGCAATAGAGAAAGCCCTGGATCTGGGGATTCCCATGATAGAGCTGGACGTGCGCAGCTCCCTCGACGGCGTTCTTTACGATCTCCATGACCCCACTCTCAACAGGACGACCAGAGGCCGGGGAAACATCCGCCTCAAACGGTCTTCCCGCATCGAAAAAATCAAGGTTAAGGATGATCATTTCGGTGTGGACTGCACCATTCCCCGCATCGAGTCCATTCTCAAAGAGTACGGAGACCGGAGTCACTTCTATTTCGATGTGAAAAAGGGAGTCAAACTGACCACCCTGCTGGATATGGTTTATAAATACAAGCTGGAGAAACGTTCCCTGTTCTGGTTCAAGGATCCCGCCCAGGCGGCCCTTCTCAAAAAAACCGACCCTTCCCTGGCCTTGAAAATAAACGTCAACGGACCGGAGGATCTGCTTAACAAACTGGATCAGATTCCCGCCGACGTGATAGAAATCGCCCCGGAGGATTATTCGGAAATCCTTCTGAATATCTGCCGCTCCAGAAAAATCCGCATCATGGTCAATTTTCTGGACAAGGAAGAGATGTTTCTCGAAAAGCCGAAAAAATGGCCCGTCGACATTGTGAACGTCCACCGGGTGCTTCCCATGATCCCCTACCTGACAAAAATACAGGAGAAAAAGAAAAAGAAAAAAGACGAGAACTGAGTGATCCCGTTCTTAGTCCTACTATCCGGGGCCGGCCGGTATACGATGTGATCCGCCCGCCTATGAAACCTGAAGCAGGCCCGAGGCTGCCGCAGCCTTCACGCCGCGCGAACCAAGGAGTTCCCATGTATAATATTGTAGATTACGGTGCCGTCGGAGACGGAAAGACAAATAACGACAAAGCGATTCAGGCCGCCATCGACGCCTGTCACGCGGCGGGGGGCGGAAAGGTCATCGTTCCCGGAGGATTTACCTTCGTAACCGGTCCCTTTAAATTCAAATCGAACGTCAATCTTGTCGTGGAAGCCAATGCGATACTCAAAGCAAGCACAGACGAATCTCTTTATACGGAGAGCGCCTTCAAGGAGAACCGCTCCGAAGGAAGTATGTGGATCAGCGGTTTCGAAGCGCATCGCATCGCCATTTCCGGCCAGGGAATAATCGACGGCCAGGGAACGGAGTTCATGGTCAACGAAGAGAAGACCCACTACAACTACAAGATAGAGAACAATATAGACATGAGGCCCCACCTCCTGACCCTGATAGGATGCCATAACATCACCATACGGGACGTGACATTCCGCAACGCCGCCTACTGGTGCGTTCACCCCGTGGGATGCGTGGATGTGCTGATCACCGGCGTCCGCATTCTGAACAGCCTCAAAGTACGGAACTGCGACGGTATCGATCCGGACCATTGCCGCAACGTGCGCATCAGCGACTGCTACATCGAATCGGCCGACGACTGTATCTGCCCCAAAACCCGCCGGGAGTACGCCGAGTACGGCCCCACGGAAAATATCACCGTCACCGGCTGTACCCTCGTCTCCACCTCTTGCGCCATCAAGCTGGGGAGCGAGAACATGCAGGGCATCAGAAACGTGGTGTTCTCATCGATTATCATCAACTCCTCCAACCGGGCTCTGGGCATTCAGAACCGCGACGAAGGGGTCGTGGAGAATATTCAGTTCAACAATATCATCATCGAGACCCGGCTTTTCGCCGATGTCTGGTGGGGCAAGGCGGAGCCTATCTCCATCACCGCCTTCAAGCGGCCCAAGGACGCACTCATCCGCTTTGCTCCCGGCGAGACGGAAGGACGGATCGGCCCTGTAAGGAATATCTCCTTCCGCAACATCATGGCGGACAGCGAAAACGGCGTTTATGTCTGCGGCTGCGCCGATTCCCGCCCCAGCCAGATCTCCTTTGACAATGTAAACCTTAAAATCAACAGAAAAACCAGTTATCCCGGCGGACTGTATGACAGGCGTCCCTGCGACGCGGAAGGTATCGTCAACGAGAAAACCGCGGGCTTTTTCTTTCAGGAAGCCGATGATATCCGCATCCGGGACTGCCGTGTGGACTGGGGGGAAAATCAGCCCGATTTCTTCGGGGAAGCCCTGAAGCAGCGGGAGGTCGACGGCCTGGAAATCAACGGATTCCAGGAGAGGAACCGCAGAAGATGAAGGCCGAGGGGAGCAAACCGATTCTGTTCTTCGACTGCGGCGATACCCTTATAGACGAAGGCACGGAAGTTAAGGATTCCCGGGGGATCTCCGTAGACGGAGAGCTGATACCCGGAGGGGACGAACTGATCCGAACCCTGGCCGAGAGGGGTTACACCATGGCTCTTGTGGCGGACGGATTCGTCGACACTTTCAAAAATCTCCTGGGAAAGTTCGACCTTTACAAGTACTTTTCCGCCTATGCCATATCCGAGACGGTGGGCGCCGACAAGCCGGACAGGAGAATGTTCGACAAGGCTCTGGCCGACCTCTCCCTGACCGAGAGGGATGCGGAGAATGTCTGGATGATCGGCAATAATCTGGAAAGGGACATCAAGGGCGCTAACAAGCTGGGCATGACGACGGTATGGCTCGACTGGGCGCCCCGCCGTTCCAAAATCCCCGCGGACAAGTGGGAAGAGCCGGACTACACCATAAAAACTCCCCTGGAACTGCTTCAAGTGCTCGAGGGAGAGCTGTCTCCCCGTTAGGAGATATGCTATACTTTCTCCGGGCCGGTTCGGCCGGCCCGCATTGAGGAGATTTTCATGCTTTTTTATTTAATACTTCTTGTCGCTGTCATGGCCGGTTCGGCCGTATTCATAACAAAATTTACCATGTGGACCATTTCAAAACTGGGACACAAATATATTGAAATGACCCATCGCAGTGCCGAGTTCATCGTCAATACCGGAGCGGTCCCCCCCTTCTGGTATGACGGAAAACGGGCCTATCCCTTTCCTCTCTGGCAGAAAATGCGATGCCTGAAAAGACTCAAAAAACTGATCAGCTATTTTGAAAACAGCACGGTCGCCGGAGATGAAAAGACAAGAAAACTGGTAGCTTCACGGCTTATCGACGCCTATAATGTCTGGGTGGAAAAAGAGTGGGAGGAGCTGCTTCCCTCCGGCAGGTAAGGATGATTATCAATTCGGGAAACAGAACGGATGTGCCCGCCTTCTTTTCCGACTGGTTCTACCGCCGGATACGGGAGGGGTATGTTCTTGTAAGAAACCCCTACTTCCGCAGTCAGATTACCCGCTATACCCTCTCCCCCGATGTGGTCGACTGCCTGGCCTTCTGCACGAAAAATCCCCGTCCCATGCTGGCGAGGCTCGACGAGCTGAAGGATTACCGTCAATTCTGGTTTGTCACGATCACCCCTTACGGGCGGGACGTGGAACCCCGGGTTCCCTCTTTTTCCCATGTCATAGAATCCTTCAAGAAACTGTCCCGCCGCTTCGGTCCGGACGCCGTCCACTGGCGCTATGATCCCATATTCCTGACGGACAAATATACCATGGATTTTCATTTCTCCGCTTTCGAAGAGATGTCCCGGGCTCTGGAGGGATTTACCCATAGCTGCGTCATCAGTTTTATCGATCTATACGAAAAGACAAAAAGGAATTTCCCGGGGATCAGGGAGGTAAGCCGGGACGAGCAGATTCTGCTGACCCGGAGGATAGCAGATATTGCCGCCTCTCACGGCATGGGCGTCAACGGATGCGCCGAAGCCCCCTACCTGGGACGATACGGCATAGACACCAAGGGCTGCATGACAAAGGAGATCCTGGAAAAGGCTCTGGCCGTGGATCTGGCCCCTCCCGCCGGTCAGAGGAAACGGGACTTCTGTCCCTGTCTTCTGGGCATAGATATCGGGGAATATGACAGCTGCGCCCACGGCTGCCTCTACTGCTATGCCAACCAGAACAAAAGGGCCGTGGATCGGAATTTCCCCCTCCACGACCCCCTGTCACCTTTGATGATCGGCTGGCCCGGAGAGGGAGAGGAGATCAAAGAGGCCGTGCAGAAAACCTATCTGACCGGCCAGGGACGGCTTTTCTGACGGACCGTCCCCGTTTTTTCCCGGCTTACTTTCCCGCGAGGGTGCTCTTCAGCCTGCGGACTTCCGATCGGGTCATCCCGTTGGCCATCAGGTATTTTTCCGCATAGGCTTCCAGATTGATACCGGAAATATCGCTTCCCTTGGGCAACCCGCAGACAACGGTTGTCAGGGAGCTGATGATATTGCTCTGCGCAATAACGGCGTACTTTTCGCTTCCTGCCTCCACTCCGTAATAGTTGGAAAAGGAGGTCATATAGTCGGCTACGACTTCATCGAGGGAGGCACCCATGAGGCATTCGACAAGGGCGCTGGCGAATCCCGCCCGGTCCTTGCCTTCGGTACAGTGAATAAGAAAGGGGCCTTCGTTCTGGGAGAGGAATTTCATCCCTTCCACGAGTTTCTTGCCGAAATCTTCCGACTCAAGATCAACCCCCATATCCAGGGTGATGATATGTCCCTTTTCGTAAACCGATTGATAGTAGGGAGAGTTGTAGTCTTCCCGGGCGAAAAAGCCCTCGAGCTCTTCGGAGGAATCGGAAAGGTTCACCACCGTTTTCACGGCGGCCTTGTCCATGAGAACATCGGCATAGGACGCCCGGCCCAGTTCGTTATTCGCCGGATTGCTGCTTCGGTAGACGAGGCCTGCGGGGATATCGCCCATGGCTATGTTCCGGAAGTTGGCAAAAATCTCATCGCTCCCGTAATCTTCCCGGTTATTGGTTCTTTCCAGCTGATGCAGCATGAAGCCGGTCTTATACCCTTCCTTCTCCTTCAGGGTGAATGTCACCTGGGTGCCGGTTTCGGCGCTGTAGACCTTGGAGAAATTTCCCATGTTGATGGCGACGACAAGAAGTCCCTTTTTCTGGTCATCCCTGACCAGCGGATTTCCCGTGTCCACATCGCTGTAGGCGGTACAGAAGGGGGCTTCGATCTGATTATCTCCCACGGAGACTGTCAGCATATCGCCCAGTTCATACCCGGCGCCGTACAGGGCTTCGGGAGTGATATCCATCGTCAGGTTTCCATACTTCTGCACTTCGGCGACGCTGCCCGTAACGGCGGGATAAACGACTTCCGCGACGGGAGCCGCAGAAACGCCTTCAGAGCCGGTCGTGGTACAGCCGGCAAACACAAAGGAGACCAGGACAAGCAAAATCAGAATCAGGGTTTTTTCTTTCTTCATTATTACACCTTCTTTTAACAAAATCTTAATAAAATCAGTTTCAGGCTTTTTCAAGTTCTTGTCAATCCGATAAGGAACGGCCATCCCCTTTTCCTTCTTACTCCGTTCACCACTCCAGATCAACGGCCAGGGCAAAGGTCCTGAAATTATCTTCCCAGTTCAGGCGGGCGCAGAGGAATTCAAAGGCATGAAACTGGAGTCCCGTCTGTATATTGATTGCATCCCTGTTCATCCCCTTCTTCAGCGTATCGTTCCAGACATAGGAACATTCCCCCAGAATGGCCAGGGAATCCCCCATAAAGGGATGCAAAGGGTACCAGGCCGACCCGAGGGCGACTTTATCCAGCCCGGCGTAAAGGGAGAAATCATGATAGAGCAGCTGGGGCACCGAAACATCGGCCGCACCGTAAATCGTGCCGCCCGGCTCGCTCCTCTGCGTGTCATCCAAAGGAGAGACGAGGTATCCCCGAACTCCTATGGCAGCGGAGATCTGAATCGAATTCCCGTTGTTGTTCAGGAGAGCCAGCTTGACATCCCCGTCTGAATAGGTAAGAAAGGAAGAGTCGGGAAATTCATCCATGTTTACAACATGGGACGTGCCGATCTGAAAAAACTCGCCGTAGGAACGATGATAGGAAAGGGTGCGGAGCCCCATCGAATCCTGCAGGGAAAAGGAGCCGGACAGGGTATTTCTGGCCGCAAAGACTTCCCCGTTATCAAAACTGATCAGACGGGGATAGGGCTTATGATCCAGAAAATCCCCGTAGTTCGCCCGGTTGGCTTCCCGCCGCTCCTCCCGGAGCTTCTTTTTTTCCAGCCTGCTTTCCCGGGCGAGACGTTCCCGCTCCAGCTCATGCCGTTCCTCCTCCAGCTCCTTTTCATGGGCCAGACGAAGGGATTCCTGCTCCATCTCCCGCCTCTCCAGATCGGCTTTCATCTGCCTGAGATCGTCGGCGAGCCGTCTTTCAAGCTCCCCGTCGTAAAGGGTTTTCTCTATACGGATCAGGGAGTAATAGGGCCCCTTCCGGGACTCTTTCCAGGTGGCGGTGATGCCGATTCCCTTAAGGCTCAATTCGGTCCTGACCTGTGTCGCCATACTCACGTTGAGGCTCTCATTCCCTTCCTGCTGGCTGTAGAATTCCTCCAGGGAACTCTCCACACGGGTCTCTACGGAACGGGCGAATTCGATCCGGGCTCTGTCATCGGCGTCCTCCTGGCTTTTTGCCGATTCTCCGATTCCCAGATAATAGGTGAAATCGGCGACACGTCCCAGCTCGCCCTGCTGATAATAGATGACCCAGTCGGGAGTCTCTCCCCAGAGCCCGGAAATCGAAGCAAATAGGATGAGCCAAAGGACCCACAAAATTCTAAGTTGATGACGCACGGCAAGCCTCCCTGTCCTGAAAAGGAACTACGATTCTAAGAGAAAAAGACGGAAAAGACAAGGATCGTTTCCTGTTGTGACGATTTCCTTTTCGGGGAGTCCCCGCTGCCACGGGTCGGGCTTTCCCCTCCCATTCGCTTCTCCGTGGCCCTCTTCCGGCTTCCTGCCGGTCCGCCGGGGCCCCGGGCTCATGTTCGGTACAATCCCTTCTCCAAAAAAAACCGCCCGGCCTTACCAAAAAGACCGGGCGACAGAAATATGCAGTTCAGGGCTGTGCCTAGGCCCCTCTGAGATTCAGTTCACCGGCGAAATGGCAGGCGCAGAAATGCCCCGGTCTGACTTCGCGCAGCTCAGGTTTCTCCTGGGTACAGCGCTCGGTGACATAGGGACAGCGGGGATGGAAATAGCATCCCGTAGGAGGATTGATCGGACTGGGGACTTCTCCCTTGAGAACGATTCTATCCATGCGCATCCGCGGATCCGGCTTGGGTACGGCGGACATCAGGGCTTCCGTATAGGGGTGGAGCGGCGTATTGAAGAGATCCTTCGTATCCGCCGTCTCCGTAACCTGTCCGATGTACATAACCGCCACCCGGTCGGAAATATGCTCCACAACCGAAAGGTCATGGGCGATGAAAATATAGGTAATACCGTACTTCTGCTGCAGATCCTCCAGCAGATTGATCACCTGGGCCTGGATGGAAACGTCCAGTGCCGATACGGCCTCGTCACAGACGATGACGCTCGGATTGGTCGCCAGAGCCCGGGCAATGCCGATCCTCTGTCTCTGCCCGCCGGAGAAAGCATGGGGATACCTTTTCAGGTGGGCGATATTCAGGCCTACTTCCGAAGCCAGCTGCTTGACCTTTTCATCAATCTCGTCGGATGTGCCCATCTTATTGATCCGCAGAGGTTCGGATATGATATCGTATACGGTCATACGGGGGTCCAGGGAGCCGTAGGGATCCTGGAAAATCATCTGTATGTCCTTGCGGTATTTCTTGAGTTCCTTACCCTTAAGGTCCAGGAAATTCACGGTTTTTTCGTCGCCGTGGAAAATGACTTCCCCCTGGCTTGCCGTGATTCCCCGTACGATACAGCGGCCGAGGGTTGTTTTTCCGCAGCCCGACTCGCCTACCAGCCCCAGGGTTTCCCCTTTGAAGACATGAACGTTTACCTCATCCACGGCTCTCAGGTAACTGATATGTGATCCGAAGGCCTTCTCCTTCTTTATGGGAAAGTGTTTGGAGAGGGACTTAACTTCCAGTTGTAGTTGTCTTTCTGCCTCAGCCATTCTGTTTTTCTCCTGTCATATCGGTGTATTTGAAGCAGCGAACAAAATGCCCTTTCTCCACTTCGATGAGAGGGGGATTCTCTTTGTCGCACTTGCCGCTCATACACTCGGAACACCTTTCGTGGAAACCGCACATGGGAGGCAGCCCCAGGGGAACCGGTACGGACCCTTCGATGGACGCCAGCTTTTCCCTCGTCTCCTTGCCCATCACGGGGATGGACTTGAGAAGGCCCTTCGTATAGGGATGCATGGGATTATGGAAAATATCGTCCACAGGGGCTTTCTCCACCACCTTTCCCAGATACATAACGGCCACTTCGTCGCACATTTCGGCCACCACGCCCAGGTCATGGGTGATGAAAAGGATACCCATGCCGAATTCCTTCTGCAGTTCCCTCATCAGCTCCAGAACCTGCGCCTGGATGGTTACATCGAGAGCGGTGGTGGGCTCGTCGGCGATCAGCAGTTTGGGCTGACAGGAAAGGGCCATGGCGATCATAACCCTCTGCCTCATTCCGCCGGAAAACTCATGGGGATATTCGTCCAGTCTCTTCTCCGGATTGGAGATTCCGACTTTGCGGAACATCTCTATGGCGATCTGCCTCGCTTCCTCTTCGTTGTCGGTCCGGTGGAGCTTGATGGCTTCCATAATCTGGTTTCCCATCGTATAGAGAGGGGAAAAGCTGGTCATGGGCTCCTGGAAAATCATGGCGATATCCTTACCGCGGATGGAACGGATCATCTCCCCGTTCATATCCAGGGCGGCCAGATCCACCGTGTCCTGTCCCTCTTTCCCGTGAAAAAGGATCTCTCCCATAATGCTTCCCGGGGGAGGAACAATTCTCAAGAGGGCCTGGCTGGTAACGCTCTTGCCGCAGCCCGATTCCCCCACCAGTCCGAGGGTCTTTCCTTCGTATATTTCCAGATCCACTCCGTCCACAGCCTTGAGGGTTCCCTCGTCGATGGCGAAGTGGACTTTCAGGTCTTTCAGTTCGATCAGTAATTTCTCTTCCATTTTACAATCCTATTTGTAGGGATCCGCCGCATCACGCAGACCGTCGCCGATAAAGTTGAAAGCCAGAACCGTGACAACTACGGCGAACAGGGGCCACAGCAGCCAGGGGTAAAGGGCGATATTCTGTATCTTCTGTGCTTCCTTGAGAAGTACGCCCCAGCTTACGATGGGATCGCGCAGACCCAGACCTAAAAAGCTCAGACTCGTCTCGCCCAGGATCATGTTGGGAACGGCCAGGGTCAGCTCAACGATGAGGTAACTCAGGAACCCCGGAACCAGGTGGGAAAAGATGATACGGTTCATTCCGGCGCCGGAAACACGGGCCGCCATAATATAGTCCTCTTCCCTCATGGAGATGAACTTACTTCGCACACGACGGGCGATGCTGGTCCATCCGATAAAGGAAAGGATGATCGTAATGAGAAAGTAAACCCTCAGGGGAGGGAGGTTCGGCGGAATGGCCGCACTGAGCGCCATCCACAGAGGAATCGTCGGGAAGGAACGAATTACCTCGATGACTCTCTGGATGATAACGTCCGCGACGCCTCCGACAAGACCGGAGATTCCGCCGATGAAGACACCCAGGAAGATACTTAAAAATACACCGATAAGGCCGATGGACAGGGAGATTCTCGTTCCGTAGATAATCAGGGTCAGAAGGTCGCGTCCCAGCCGGTCCGATCCCAGAAGGAAAACGGGAATGTCCGATTTGGTTCCGAAGAAGTGTCTTTTCGCTTCCCAGAGTCCCCAGAACTTGTAGGTATCGCCCTTAACAAAGAAGTGTATGGGAGCGACGACCTCCGTATCCTCTACAAACACTTTCCTGTTGGTAACGGGATGGCGTTCGCTCTTGAGGCCGTAAACGAAAGGCCTCAAGTGGAATTTTCCCTCCTGATCAATCCAGTGGATCTTGGAAGGAGGACAGTTGGTATACTGCTCCTGATAGACATCGGTCAGATAGGGTGAAAGGAACTCGGAAAAAATCGCCGACAGGGCAAAGAAAGCCAGAATAACCAGGCTTATTTTTGCCAGGGTATGCTTTTTGAATTTTTTCCCCATCAGAGCCCACTGGGAAGAGAGATAGTAATCTTCCTTGTTCTGCAGCTCCGCTTCGGCCCCTTCCGGTTTATTTATTTTCTTAAAGAGGATTTTCTGTAAATTCATGCTAGTTCTCCATCTTACCCGCACGGATTCGCGGATCAAGCCAAGCCAAGAGAATATCGGAAATCAGCGTTCCGATAACCGTCAAAATGGCAAGGATCATAAGCAGGGTTCCCGCCAGATACATATCCTGGCTTGTCAGGGCCCGGTAAAGCTGAGATCCCTGGGTGGGAAGATTCAATACGATGGCCGTAACGGTGGATCCCGAAAAGATAGAAGTGAGAGACCAGCCGATTGTACTGACAACGGGGTTCATGGCCGCTCTTACGGGGTATTTCCAGAGCAGTTTGGTCTCGTTGACACCCTTGGCGCGCGCCGTGACCACGTACTGCTTGCGGATCTCATCCAGCAGCTGCCCGCGGATGATTCTAATGAGACCGCAGGTACCGGCCGTACCGATAACCACAACGGGAATAACCATATGCTTCAAAAGGTCGCCCACCTTGGCAAAGCTCCAGGCGGCGTCGACGAACTCGCTGGAAAAGAGACCGCTCAAGAGCTGTCCCGTATGCTTATAGGTGAAGTACATCATAAGGATAGCCAGCAGAAAGTTCGGCAGAGCCAGCCCGATGAAGCCGATAAACGTGGCGATAAAGTCGCCGGGAGAGTATTGATGCGTAGCCGAATAGATGCCGATGGGCACCGCCAGTATATAGGTAAAGAGAAGGCTGGCCAGTGAAACCACCAGGGTCAGCATAATTCTCTGTCCGATCAGGTCGGTTACGGGTTTTTTCCATTCAAAGGATATTCCGAAATCGCCGTGAAGAAGGATTCCCTTCATCCACTTGGCGTACTGAACGACAACGGGCTGATCAAGGCCCAGATCCGCCCTTAGCTGATCGATCATCTGCATGTCGACCTTGTCTCCCATTTCCCTCATCTGAGCCACATAGGTTGTCAGAAAGTCACCGGGGGGAAGCTGGATAATCCAGAAAGCTAAAAAGGATATAAGAATCAGAGTCGGAATCATTACAACGACTCTTCTCATGATGTAATTAAACATTGGTCCTCCATATTGCTGCCGCTTCCTCTCGCATAGCAGCAGGAACCGGGTTTGGCAGTTTTTAAATGAACCCCGCTTCCGTGACTTACCCAAAAGCGGGGTTCTGATTTACTTAATATAATTTTTCTTCTGAAAAACTTACTGCTCGTAGTACATCTGCCAGGGCCACAGGGCACCGACATTTCTCAGAGCGTCATAGTCATTCAGACCTTCAGCCACATTACCCATATCGGCGTTGACAACTCCGATGGAGGGCAGCAGACCGATAGTACCGATGGCCCAGAGGTTCTTCTTGCTGAGATCGACGATCTCTTTGGCAAGCTTGTCAACCTCGGCCTGGTCGGTGATGGTCTGGATTTTCTGGTAGTTCTTGATAACCGTAGCCAGATCACCGTAGGGGGCCTCGCCCTGCTCGCCGTCAGACTCGACATAGCGTCCGGCCATACCGGCGAAGTAATGCTCGCGGGTAAGGGGGATCATGCAGGAGTGGTCGAGAAGGAAGGAAACTCCCTCGTAACCCCATACGTAGATGTCCAGGTCGTTGTTGTCGCGCAGCTCTTCGAGAAGAGACCGTTCCATGGTTTTCACGATGGCTTTGATACCCACTTCTTCCATGTCTTTGGCAGCCAGGACGATGGCGTCGGCGTTGGTTCTGTCGTTCTGGAGAAGAACTTCGAATACCTTGCCGTCGGGGCGGAGTCTGTATTTATGATCGGCGTCCCACTTGAGGCCCATCTCGTCCAGAAGCTTGTTGGCCAGGGCGGGGTCGTAAGCGGTGTAGGCCTTTTCCCATTCGGCATCGTAATAAGCCATGCCCGGAGCCAGAGAAGCCTGGCGGGGTTCACCGAAGCCGCTGAAGGCGATTTCCTGAATCATGTCTCTGTTGAGACAGGAGGAAAGAGCCTGTCTGAAGCGGACATCGCGGAAAATCTTTCTCAGAACCGGATCTTTATGGTACAGATTGGGGTAGAAAGTTTCGTTGGAACCCATGGGCTGTACTTCCCGGATAACCCGGTAGTGACCCTGTTCCTGGTTCTCCATAAGAAGGGTGTAGTTGTCGCCGGAAGCACCGTCAAGGTGACGGAACTGCATGTCCAGGTCACCGGCGATACCCTTAAGGGTAACGATACTGTTGTCTTCAACGAACTCGTGAACGATTTCGTCGATGTAGGGGAGCTGATTGCCTTCCGGATCGACCTTGAAGAAGTAGGGGTTGCGGGTCATGACCCATCTCTGGCTGTCATTGGAGTTGGAGGGAACCCACGCTCTCATGGTGGGAACGTCGTTCTGGATCCAGAAGTAGTAGAGTTTATCCTTGAGGTAGCTCTTAACATCGGCGTAACCGGCCTCTTTAGCGATTGCGGCAGCCTTGTCATCTCCGACAAACTCGGGAAGGATGGTTTTCAGATAATGGGTGGGAGCATAGAACTCTCTCACCTGGAAAATCAGGTTCTGAAGAAACAGAGGAGAGGGAGCGGGGAAGGTCACCTTAACGGTATAATCGTCAATTTTGGTAACATCGCAGATTTCACCGTTGATGTAGAAACATTCGTTTACGGCTCTGTAAACTTCTTTAAGGATAACATGTTCCCAGTTGAAAACAATATCGTCAGCCGTAAATTCCACACCGTCGGACCACTTGAGTCCCTTTCTCAGATGAAATACATATTCCTTACCGTTATCAATAACGTCGAAGCTTTCAGCCACGTCGGGAATAATGGTTTTTCCATCGGGAGCGAACATAACAAGAAATTCCTCGGCCAGCTTGGCGGGACCCCATTTGTCACTGGGTCCTTTCCAGGCGCGGTTCATGGTACCGCCGTAGTAGCCGATCTGGTCGACCATCTGCTGAACATAGGGTGTTTCGGGCAGACGCTCACTCAGGGGAGGCAGGGTTCCCGCTTCCACCATTTCGTGAAGCATGGGGGCTTCGTGATGAACGCTTCCCCTTTGAGCGGCAGAGGCGGAGGCACTTCCGGCTTCTTCACCGCCGTTGGCCATCAGGGAACCGCCGGCTAACAGAGTGAGTAAAATTGCCGTGAGGCAATATCTCAGACTTGTTCTCATAAAAATCTCCTCATTTCAGATATTAGTATCGAAGGGTTATTCCAAACAGAAATGGACTGCAGGAAAAAGTAAGCCCACCGAACCATAGAAATACTTTATACCCGAAATTATCACCTGTCCTGCTTAAAATTGGGGGAAATATTGCAAATCTTGCTTAATCGGGTCTTTCTCGTTTTTTTTTGGTTAATTTTTCATGAGGAAATGGGGAGAAGTAAAAAATTGTCCAAAAAAAGTAAACAAGATTCACCATGTTTTCAACAAGATGCTCTAAGATATAATAAAAAGTGTCATGTTAATCTAGAATCAGGAGTGACTATGACTTTCGAAGAATTAGACAAGTTTACCCGGGAAAAACTACTCCCCTCCGTATCGGTGGACGGCGGTGATATTCGGGCCGAAAAAGTGGAGGAGGACAGGCTGATTTTTACAGTTCACGGCGAATGCGCCCACTGCCCGGCCTGCAACGACCACTTCGGCAGCTGGATCAAGGGAAAAGTGAAGCGCCACTTCCGGGAAGAGTATTCCATCGTTATAAAGAAAAGCAAACCCTATTTCGTGGAGGACTGATGGCACACGTAGAGGTAGTAAGAAGGAATCTGTCCTTCCGCCAGTGGGCGGAAGTGAACAGCAGAAAATACAGAGATTTTATCATTGAAGAGTCCTACCCTATCGGGGGATGGCGTGTGCGCGAAGGGGATTACTCCCCCGAAGGCTACGTCTGGGACGAGGATTTCCGGCCCATTCACGGCGGAGAGACCTGGGGCGGGCCGGATGTCACGGCCTGGTTCGAAGCCAGCGCCACCCTGCCGGAGGAACTGGCGGGCAGACGGGTCTACTTCAGAATGAACACCCCCACGGAAGTCATGGTTTCGGCGAACGGCGCCTGGCTGGGAGGACTCGACCCCAACCGCTTCCTTTTCAAGCTGGAGGATAAGGCTCCGGCGGAGAAATCCTGGGACTTTGTGATGGAAGCCTATACCCGTTCCAAACCGGATGACGACCGCAACCCCATCATAGCCCGGGCCCGGGGATGCATCCAGGAATTCGACCAGCCCTCCTTCGTCATCGTAAATGATGAGGTCCAGAGTCTGGTTTACGACCTGGATGTTCTTCTCATGACCGCCTACGGCCCCTCCATAGATGAGGACGTCAGGGACTATCTGGAGGGAAAAATCCGCCGGATGATGCCCCTCTTCCCGCCTCACGACGCCCCCAGATCGGCCTACATGAAGGCCCTCCCGGCCATACGCGACTTCCTGAAAACCGAGGTATACGAAGCGGACCATCCCTTCGCCAAAACGGGGCGGCTCGCCTGCGTGGCCCACTCCCATCTGGATATCGCCTACTACTGGCGGGCCAAGCAGACGGTGCAGAAAAACGCCCGGACCGTCCTCATCCAGCTCAAACTGATGGAGGAGTACCCCGAATTCACCTACGCCCATACCCAGGCCTGGACCTACGAAACCCTGGAAAAGCACTACCCCGACCTCTTCGCCGCCCTGAAGCAGAAGGTGGCCGAAGGGCAGTGGGAAATCACCGGCGGCATGTACGTGGAGCCCGACTGCAACGTGGTCTCCTCCGAATCGCTCATCCGCCAGATCCTCTTCGGCAAGAAATACTTCTCCGGGAAATTCGGCGTTGACGTGGACAACTGCTGGCTGCCCGATGTTTTCGGAAATTCCCAGGTTCTGCCCCAGATCCTCAAAAAAAGCGGCATCCCCTACTTCGTCTCCAACAAGATGTCCACCTGGAACGATACCAACCGCTTTCCCCACAACCACTTTATCTGGCGGGGCGTGGACGGATCGGAAGTGTATGCCTGTGTTCCCCCGGTCCATTTCATCACCTGGATGGATCCCAACCAGGCGGCGGACCACTGGAACGCCCTGCAGGACAAGGACCTGATCGACGAATCCCTCCAGATGTACGGCTACGGAGACGGGGGCAGCGGCGCCACCGCGGAGATGCTGGAATTCTACAAGCGCCAGGAAAAACTTCCCGGAGTTCCCAGGCAAAGACTGACCACGGGCAAGGAGTTCCTTAAGAGCGCCTTCGACGGCCGGAACGACCTCCCCCGCTGGACCGGTGACCTCTATCTGGAGATGCACAGGGGAACCTTTACCAATAAGGGCATCCTCAAAAAGATGAACAGGAAAGGGGAATTCGCCCTGCAGGAAACGGAAAGTCTGGCCCTCCAGGCGTCTCTGAAGGGTTATGCCTATCCCCATGAAAAACTGGAAGAGGCCTGGAAGATTCTCCTGGTCAATCAGTTCCATGATATCCTCCCCGGCACCCACGTCATGCTCGTTACCTCCGATACACTGGCTGAGTATGAAAAAATGTTCCGGATGATTGACGAGATCCGCTCGGAAACATCGGAGTATCTGACCGACAAGGCGGAGGGCCAAGCCTGCGTCTTCAACCCCTACTCCTGGCCGCGGAAAACCCTCGTCTCCCTGCCGGATGAACTAACCGAAACCGAAACGGCCGGTTCCCAGCTGTTCCTGAATCCCGACGGCACTTCGGTCAGAAAAAAAATCTGTGAACTGGAACCCTTCGGAACGTTCTCCTTTGACACAGCCCCTTCGGAATCATCCGATGCCGTCGCAGGCCTCACCGCCTCTCCGGATAAACTGGAAAGTCCCTTCTATAGAATAGAGATAGACGAAAGAGGGCGCATTACCGATATTTTCGACAAAGAACTGAACCGCAATCTGGGAGGCAAAGACCTTCCCCTGAACGAATGGCAGGTCTTCGAGGACGCTCCCGGACGGTACAACGCCTGGGATATTGTGGACCGCTTCGAAGACAAACCCCAGGAACTGGGCGACTGGACGAACATCACCGTAATCGAGCAGGGCCCCCTCAGTGCGGCCCTCCGCATGGAAAGGACCTTTCTGAACAGCAGCGCCGTGCAGATCATCCGGGTTTACCGGGATCATAAGCGGATCGACTTTCAGACCCGGGTGGACTGGGACGAAAGGGAAAGGCTCCTCAAAGTCGCCTTCCCGACCAACCTCCACTCTCCCCGCTACAGCTGCGACAACACCGGCGGCGTGACGGAGTATGAAAACCATCGGAACACAAGCTGGCAGCAGGCCCGTTTCGAAGTGCCCTTTCACAAATGGGTGGATATCTCCGAAGGCTGTTTCGGCGTTTCCCTGTTGAGCGACTGCAAGTACGGCTGCGACGTCAAGGACGGACAGCTGCGCATGAGCCTCCTCAGGGGAAGCATCCGGCCCGACCTGTACAGCGACTGGGGCGTCCATGAGTTCACCTATGCCCTGACGACCCACGGAGGGCAGTGGCAGAACTCCCGTCTTCTGGACGAGGCCTATGACCTGAATACCCCCCTGACCGCCCTGGCGGGCAGAAAGGTTAAGGGTCAAGCCGCTCCCCTGCTGGAGATCAACGGTACAGACGGCCGCTCCTGCTCCGTCAAAGGCCAGGCCCTGAAAGCGGCGGAGGACGGCTCGGGGGATTTGATCTTCCGGGCGGTGGAGTACTCGGGTACGAGAACCAGTGTCGAAGTAAACCTGAACACACCGGTCAAGGAGTGTTTTCTCTGTAATATGCTTGAGAAAAAAGAGCTTTCCCTCCCCCTGGAGAAGGGAAAAATCACCCTGAATTTCAAGCCCTACGAAATACTGACTTTACGCTTTTCCCGCTGATATTTTCTGACCCGGTCCTATAAACCAGCTTTTGCAGCCCCGCAACGCATAGTTGATGGCCGGGTCGGAAAACCCATGTTATACTCATCAGATAAAATAAGAAAAGAGCGCCCTGAAAACCCATTTATTGCAACAAGAAAACCTTCCTAACTTCCCAAAACCATTAGGATAAGTACCGCTCTAGAAGAGGCTTATTGATGAAGTATAAAGATTTAATCGACAAGATGACCCTGGAAGAGAAGGCGTCTCTCATGTCGGGAAAAGATTTCTGGCAGTCCCAGGATATTGAGCGGCTGGGAATCCCCAGCATGTTTCTTTCCGACGGCCCCCACGGAATCAGAAAGCAGGCCGAAGCAGCGGACCATCTGGGCCTGAACGCCAGTATTCCCGCCACCTGCTTCCCCACGGCCGCGGCCATCGCCAACAGCTGGAATGAAGAGCTGGGAGAGAAGGTGGGAGACTGCCTGGGAGAGGAAGCGGTCGCCCAGAAAGTGAATGTCCTCCTGGGGCCGGGAATCAACATCAAAAGGAATCCCTTCTGCGGAAGAAACTTCGAATACTTTTCCGAAGACCCCTATCTGACGGGAAAAATGGCTTCCGCCTACATCCGGGGTATACAGTCCCGGGGGATTTCGGCCTGTGTGAAGCATTTCTGCGCCAACAACCAGGAAATGAACCGTATGACCATTGATACCCTGGTGGATGAGAGAACCCTGCGGGAAATCTATCTGACCGGTTTTGAAATGGCGATTAAAGAGGGGGGCAGCCGGTCCCTCATGTCCTCCTACAACAGGCTCAACGGCACCTATACGAACGAGAATCTCCACGTCATGAAAGAGATCCTCCGTGACGAATGGGGCTTTGACGGCTGCGTCATCACCGACTGGGGCGGCGGCAATGACCGGGTGGAAGGTCTCAAGGCGGGCAATGAACTGGAAATGCCCACCAATAACGGAGAAACGGACAGGGAAATCATCGCCGCGGTAAAAGAGGGACGGCTGAACGAATCGGTACTGAATGAAAATGTCGACCGGCTCCTGAATCTTATCTTCACCACCGAAGAGGTCTACAAAGAGACCCGCCCCGACTTTGACCGGGACAAGCATCATGAAGCGGCCCGCCGGGCGGCGGAAGAATCTATCGTCCTTCTGAAAAACGAGGATGCCGTTCTCCCCCTGAGCAAGGAAAAAACCGTGGCGGTAATCGGCGATTTCGCCGAAAAACCCCGCTATCAGGGGGCCGGTTCTTCCGTGGTCAACCCCACGAAGCTCGACAATACCCTTGAATGCCTGAAAGACTCAGGCCTGACAAGCATCGGTTACGAGAAGGGATTCGACAGATACGGCAAGAAAAACCTGTCCCTTCTAAAGAAGGCCTGTGCTCTGGCCAAAACGGCCGATGTGGTCCTCCTCTACCTCGGACTCGACGAAGTCACCGAAGCGGAAGGTATGGACAGGACGGATATGTCCCTTCCCGCCAATCAGATTGAGCTTCTCGCATCCCTCTACGAATTCAACAGGAATATCATTGTCGTTCTCTCCTGCGGATCATCCATTGAAATGCCCTGGATAGGAAAGGCCAAGGGCCTTGTCCACGCCTACCTGAGCGGTCAGGCCGGAGCGGGCGCCATCATCAATATCCTCACCGGAGCGGCCAATCCCTCGGGAAAGCTGGCCGAATCCTACCCCTTCCGCTACGGGGACACCCCCTCGGCGGCCAACTTCCCCGGCCTGGAAGTGAGCGTCGAATACCGGGAAGGCCCCTATGTGGGTTACCGCTACTTCGATACGGTCGGCAAGGACGTGCTCTTCCCCTTCGGATACGGTCTGAGCTATACGGAATTTGCCTATTCCGATCTCAGGATCGACGACAGGGGCGCTACCGTAAAAATCACCAATACCGGTTCTGTTGCCGGTAAGGAGGTCGTACAGCTTTACGTCGGCCTGGAAGGAGGAAAGGTCTTCCGCCCCGGCAAGGAACTGAAAGGCTTCGCGAAGGTCTCCCTGGAATCGGGAGAGAGCTGTGATGCGGCCCTGCCCTTTGACGACAAAACTTTCCGCTACTTCAATGTGAAAACAGACAAATGGGAAATAGAAGAAGGGAACTATACCATTTCGATCGGAGCCTCCAGCGCCGATATCAGACTGACCGGAACCCTTGCGGTGAAGGGTACGGAAGCCCCTCTCCCCTATGAAGCGGAGGCTCTTCCCTCCTACTTTTCCGGAGAAGCGTCCGCGGTCGGCAGGGAAGAGTTTGAAACCCTTCTGGGATTCAAGGCTCCCGACCCCCTGTGGGACAGATCGGTCCCCCTGGGATTCAACGATACGGTGGCCCAATGCGCCTATGCCAAAGGCGGATTCGCCCGTTTCGCCTTCGCCCTGATCCGATTCGGACACTGGTTCCTCAGGAAAATAGGACAGAGAGAGGCGGCGAACACCATCAAAATGTTCATCTGGCATATGCCTTTCCGGGGAATGTCCCGGATGAGCGGCGGAGCCATAAACCGCCCCATGCTCGACGGTCTGCTGACTATTGTAAATGGACACTTTTTCAAAGGTTTGGGAAAAACCTTGAAAGAGTTGAGAATCATGTTGAAAAATAATAAAAGAGGATAGAATGAGCGATATGACAGCTGAAAAAAAACCTTTCTTCGGAAAGATAGTGGAAAGCTGGAAACATTTTGAGGAAAAGCATCCCAATGTCACCCAGTTTCTTGTCTTTTTCATTCTGAGCAACGGTGTAACCCTGCTCCAGATGATAATGATGCCCGTACTCAAGCGGATATTCCTTCATACGGCCCTGATCCATACAAGTTTTCAGGTCATGCAGATAGGACATAACCTTGACGGCTCGGCCTACTACGTATTCAATTATGCGGCGGGAGCCCTGGGCGACGGGGGCGGCGGCGGACTGGCCTACTTCCTGGCCGTTCAGATCACCATAGCCATAGCCCAGGTGATCAACTTTTTCGCCCAGAGAAATATTACGTTCAAGTCCAACGGAAATCCATGGAAAGCGGCTTTCTGGTATCTTATCGCCTATATTTTCATCTCAATTGGCGCAGCGGCCCTTCAGGGTGTATACAAAGTACCCATTTACAATCTATTAATGAACCGGTGGGGCATGGGTGCCACGGGTGAAACAATAGCCGATTTTATAACGATGATAATCAACTCGGCCGTTTCCTTCTGGGTATTCTTCCCTATTTTTAAAATAATATTCAGAAGTACTCCCGAGGAGGGTAAGTAAATATTTATGAAACTTCTTTCTGTCATCGTTCCCAGCTATAATTCGGAAGATTATCTGGGGAACTGCCTGGATTCGCTTTTGGCCCTGTCGGAAGAAACGCTGGAGATTCTCATCATCAATGACGGATCCCGCGACAGAACGGCGGAAATCGCCGAATCCTATGCCCGTGACTACCCCGAAACTGTCAGAGCCGTCCATCAGGATAACAAAGGCCACGGCGGAGCGGTGAACACGGGCATCGAAAAGGCGACCGGCCTCTACGTTAAAGTAGTGGACAGCGACGACTGGGTGGACAGAGAGGCGTTTGAGCAGGTATTGAATACCCTTAAGACTTTTGTTACCGACAATTCACCGGTAGATCTGCTGATAAGCAATTTCGTCTACGAGAAGGAAGGGGCCAGGAGAAAAAAAACCGTCAGCTTCGCCAATGTACTCCCCCAGGGTGGAATTTTCACCTGGGACGACATCGGAGCCTTCAGGCGGGGACAGTATCTTCTCATGCATGCCCTGATCTACCGGAGAAAAACTCTCCTGGAATCGGGTATGGTCCTGCCGGAGCATACCTTCTACGTGGACAACCTTTTTGCCTACCTCCCTCTGGACTTTGTGGAAACCCTTTACTACCTGAACGTGGACTTCTACAGGTATTACATAGGCAGAACAGACCAGTCGGTAAACGAAGCGGTCATGATTAAAAGGATAGATCAGCAGCTTGCGGTCAACCGCATCATGATCAACGAAAGACCCCTCAGCCACAAGAGAAATATCAATCTTCAGCGCTATATGCTTCATTATCTTGAGATCATAACCACCGTTTCCAGCATTCTCCTCATCCGGGCGAAAACACCGGAGTGCATGGAGAAAAAACGGGAATTGTGGGCTTCGATCAAGGAAAGGGACCGGGCACTTTACCGGCAGCTCCGTTTCGGGCTTCTGGGACATATCGTCAACCTCCCCGGAAGGATAGGCCGCAAAGTATCCATTGAGCTGTACCGGCTTTCGCAAAAAGCCATAGGATTCAACTGAGAGAAGAATTCTCTCGAAAAGAAAAATAGAAAACCGACTTAGCCTAAACTTTAAAAATAGAACTCAAAAAACAAGGAGATTAACACATGGGAGATAAATCTGCCAGAAAACCGGGAAAATCCGGTATTATCGCGATTTCCATCATTCTGGGATTCGTCATTATCATCAATATTGCCTTTAAGATATTTTCAGGTTATGCCGACTTGTACCTCGGCACGGGAAAAGCCGTTATAGAAGCGGCCGAAGGAACGGAGAACTGGGACAGCCAGTACTATGTCGGCGATTACGCCGACGAAGCGGCCTTGAAGGAAGCCGCGGGAAATACGGTGGAAGAGATCGAATCGGAAGGAATCGTCCTCATGAAGAACAACGGCGTCCTTCCCCTCACCGAAAAAAAAATCACCCTGATGGGCCGTGATGCGGTGGATGCCGTTTACGGCGGATCCGGTTCCGGTTCGGTAGATGTTTCCACGGTTATCGATATGGAGGCCGGCCTGGAAGAAGCGGGCTTTGAACTTAACCGGACTGTACTGGCCCTTTTCAACGATTACGCCTCCTATACCATGGGCGTAAACAACTTCGGTCAGCCCGTAAAAAAATACGACAACCCCAAAGCGGATATCGTCATGGACAAGCCTGAGGAATCGAGCTACAGGGTGGGCGAAATGCCCGTGAGTCTCTTCACCGGTGAAGCCGTGAGCAGCTTCGCCGACTATCATGACGCGGCGGTCATCATGTTCGGCCGGGGCGGCGGCGAAGGCGGCGACCTGGCCCAGGATATGGAGGGCTCCGACGACAACTATGTCCCCGGCCAGCACCAGCTTGAGCTGAACAAGGACGAGAAGGACCTCCTGGCCCTGGCCAAGGAGAACTTCGACAGAGTCGTGGTCGTCATCAACTCATCCGCCGCCATGGAACTGGGCGTTCTGGAAAACGACCCCCAGATCGATGCGGTCCTCTGGATCGGCTCCCCCGGACAGACCGGTTTCCGCGCCGTGGGAAAAGTCCTGAACGGCACGGTCAATCCCTCGGGAAGAACCGTCGATATCTACGCCGCGGACTTTACCAAGGATCCCACATTCGTCAACTTCGGCAACTACCAGTACTCCAACATCAGCGAGGACAACTCCTACGGAGACGGATTCTTCGTTCACTACGAAGAGGGCATCTACATCGGCTACCGCTACTACGAAACGGCAGCCGCCGAAGGTTTCATCGATTATGACGAGGCGGTGGTGTACCCCTTCGGACATGGTCTGAGCTACACCGATTTCTCCTGGGAAATCGTCGGAACCGAACTGGGCGACGTGGACGGGGAGATATCCGTTGACGTAAAAGTAACCAATACGGGCAGCACCTACGCCGGGAAAGACGTGGTCCAGCTCTACTACTCCGCCCCCTACTACGAAGGCGGCATAGAGAAAGCCGAAGTGGTACTGGGCGATTTCGCCAAGACCTCCCTTCTGGCTCCGGGCGCCTCGGAAAGGGTAACCCTTTCCCTTCCCGTGGAAGCAATGGCCTCCTACGATTACAAAAACGAAAAAGCCTACGTCCTCGACGCGGGAACCTACGCCATACGCATCCAGACAGACTCGCACAACATGAAGGAAGGCCTGGAGGAGATCTCCTACGATGTGGACAAAACCGTCGTCTACAGCGGCAGCGGCCACAGGGGGTCGGACAGAACGGAAGTGACCAATCAGTTCGACGACGTCTCTTCCCTTTTTACCGACGAAGCCCGCGATGGCTATATTACCAATATGTCCCGGAGCGATTTCGCCGGAACCTTCCCCACGGCTCCCACCACGGCGGACATGCTGGCCAATGACGCCATTCTGGCCGATTTCGCGAAATACGTCGCCGCCGATCATCTCGATCCCGAAGCGGAAATGCCCGTGACCGGCGCCGAGAACGGCCTCTCCCTCATCGACATGAGAGGTCGGGATTTCAACGACCCCCTCTGGGAGAGTTTCCTCGATCAGCTGACGCCCGATGAGATCGTAGCGATAGTCATCAACAGCGCTTACAATACGGGAGCCATGGACTCCGTCGACAAACCGGCCACGGTGGATCTGGACGGACCGGCGGGAATCAACTCCTTCATGGGAGCTTCCGTTCATGGAACGGCCTATCCCTCGGCAGTGGTTGTCTCCGCCTCTTTCAACCCCGAAATTGCCTATAAGATGGGCAAGATGGTGGGTAACGAAGGGCTATTCTACAACGTTAACGGCTGGTACGCACCGGCCATGAACATCCACCGTTCTCCCTTCGCGGGCCGTAACTTCGAATACTACTCGGAAGATCCGGTCCTTTCCGGCAAGATCGCCGCGCCCTGTGTGGAAGGAGCGGCGGAAAAGGGCGTCTATGCCTTCATCAAGCACTTTGCCATGAACGACCAGGAGACCAACCGCGTCAATAACGGTGTTTCCACCTGGGCCAATGAACAGGCTATCCGGGAGATCTACCTCAAGCCCTTTGAAATGACCGTCAAGAATGCCAGAAACACTCTCCGGTACATCTCCGATGAGAACGGAACGGTTTCCGAAAAGGAGTTTCCCGCCACCACGGCCATCATGAGCTCCTTCGACAGAATCGGCGGCACCTGGGCGGGAGGAAAGGGCGCGCTGATGCAGAACGTACTCCGCGACGAATGGGGATTTACCGGTCTGGCTATCAGCGACTTCAATCTCTACTCCTATATGAACGCCGATCAGGGTATCGCCGCAGGAACGGACATCTACATCACCTTCTCGTCCATGAAGTCTCTGGATGATACGAAGAGCGCCACCGCCGTGAACACCTTCAGAAGAATCGGCCACCGCCTCTGCTATACCGTGGCCAACAGCAACGCCATGAACGGCATCGTACCGGGGGCCACGGTTACCTTTACCATGGCTCCCTGGCTGGTTGGACTGATCATCGCCGACATAGCCATTGGACTTCTTCTCGCTCTCTGGCTTACGCTGATAATCAAAAAACGCAAACAGGCTGACATCTCAGCCTGACAGAGAGGGACCGTCTTGCAAGGCGGTCCCTTTTTCATTGGAAAAAACCGGAATCCAGCCTTACCCTGCCTTTAAGAATCACCCTTTCACTCCTCTCTCCCCAGCAGAGAAGCACGACCGTCTCTTCCGCCGATTCCAGGAGTACTTCCGTGGGAGCACCCCCGTCCCATTCGATAGATACGGAAATCCCCCCCCGGGCCCTCAATCCCCCGATCCGCCCCTTTTTCCAGGCAGCGGGAAGAGCCGGCAGGAGGCGGATGCGTCCCCCGTGGCTCTGAAGCAGCATCTCCGCCAGAGCGGCGGTCAGCCCCGTATTGCCGTCCATTTCGTACACATTGTCAAAGGCCGCCGCCCCCCTCGTGGGAGGATGGATGATCATGCCGTTCGGCTCCATAAGATGCTCCGTCATGGCGGTGATATGCTCAAGGGCTTCGTCTCCCCTTTCCAGCCGGGCGTTGTAGAGGATAAGCAGGGAGCGGGCCCATCCCGTATCCTCCCATCCTTCGGGGGGGCTCATTTTCCCTTCGAGTGACTTCGCCGCCGCATCGGCAAGCCCGGGGGTCTCGCGGGGGTTGATCTGAGAGAAAGGGTAAAGGCCCAGAAGATGGCTGGTGTGGCGGTGCTGCTTGTCGGCGGCGGGATAATCGTGGCTCCACTCGGCCAGTGTCCCGTCAGGGCCTATGCGGTAGGGAAGGAGTTTCTCCTCCATAAGGCGCACCTTCTCTTCCTTCTCCCTGTCCCGCCCCTCCGGTCCGATCATTTCCGAGGCTTCCAGATAAATTCGGAACAATTCCCTTATCATGAGAATCTCAAAGGTGGAGCCGTGGCTCATATAGGTCTTTATCCCGTCGACGAGAAAGCTGTTCTCCGGGGATATCGCCGGGCCTCCCACGTAATATCCCTCGCCGTCAAGAAAAAGGTAGTCCATGAAAAAGTCCACCGATTCCAGGATCAGGGGATAGGCCTTCTCCCGCAGAAAATCCCTGTCATGGGTGAAAAGGAAGTGTTCGTATAAATGGGTGAGAATCCAGATGCCGCAGGCCGGACAGGGGGCGATGGGAGAGCCCCAGTAGGGCGCGGCGAATCCCCAGGAATTGGAGACAATCTCGGCGGTCCAGCCGGAAAGGCCGTAACTTTCCCGGGCGGCGATTCTGCCCTGAGGGACGACGATATTTTCAAGCCAGGAGAAAAGGGGCTCGTTCACTTCGGATAGGCCTGTAACCTCGGAGGGCCAGTAATTCATCTGGGTGTTGATATCCAGGTGCATATCGCAGGTCCAGCCGATGCGGCAGGCCACGTTGTCATTCCAGATCCCCTGAAGATGGGCGGGCAGGACCGATTCCCTCCGGCTGCTGGAATAGAGCAGATAGCGCCCGTAGTGATAAAGGAGGGGAAGGGTCTCATCCTTTTCCAGTTCCAGAACGGAACGGTTGAAGAGCTCCTCCATCTCCCCTATATGGGCCTTCTCTTCCCGGGCCAGACGCTCCGCATCAAGACCGTCCAGCCGGCCCATCAGTTCCTCACGGACACGATCCGCCGGAATCTCTTCTCTCATGAAATCGGTCTGGCAGGCTAAAAGGAGAATCGTCCGGCCGCTGCCCGTTACCCGGCCCTCCCGGGGATCCCATATCCCGTCCGTCAGAACCTGCACCCGCCCGAAGAGAGAGACCCCCGTCCGGCCGTCGCTGTGAAGTCCCTCCACCGCCTTCGTTTCCAGGAAGAATCCCTCCCCGTCCGCCTGGAAGGAACTCTCTTTGCTGTAGGGAACAAAACTCACGGTAAAATCCAGGGGCGAGGAGGATGTAATGTCATGGACCAGACAGTTCAGGGCCGAAGATATCCATGTTTTCCTCTCCACCCGTCCGCCTTCCCTTTCATAGGAGCTTAGCGCCACACCCGACCCGATATCGAGACGGCGGACAAATTTCCCGAAGGGCTCCGCTCCCTCACAGCAGATATCCAGATCCCCCACGGGAAGATTCGTGCCGTAGTTTTCCCTTATCCCGATGAAACGGGAGGATTCACCGGCGGCTTCTTCATAGAGCCCCGCCCGTATATACTCCCTCATTCTTCGGAAGGCGGCGGGGGCGGATTTTTGATTGTTCTCATCGCAGGGCCCGCCGGAAAAGAACGTATTCTCCGAAATCAGCAGCCTCTCCCTTTCCGCCCCTCCGAAAACCATGCAACCCAGCCGGCCGTTTCCCAGGGGATAGGCTTCTCCGAAACGGGACGCCGGCGAAGGGGAAGAGAGAATTCTGCCGTTCAAATATTACCCCTTGACGGAACCGGAAGTGATCCCGGAAAGAATGTAGCGCTGCCCGAGCAGATAGACCACGATAACGGGAAGGCAGGTCAGTACGATGTCGGCGAAAACAAGATTCCAATAGGAGGAGTTCTTTCCGAAGAAGTTATACACCGCCAGGTTCATAGGCCACATGGAACTCTTGCTTGTGAGATAGAGGGGCGTGATGAAATCACTCCAGACCCCCATGAACTGAAGGATGAAAGCGGTAATAAGGATCGGCTGGAGCAGGGGCACGATGATGACGAAGAAAAGCTGCAGAGGACCGGCGCCGTCTATTATGGCCGCCTCATCCACATCAACCGGAATGGTAACGATAAAGTTCCTTATGACAAAGACGCAGAAGGGCAGCATGGAACTGAGAAAGGCGATGATCAGGCCCCAGCGCGAATCGGATAAATTCAATGTCTGAAGGACCTTGGACAGGGTGACGAAATTGATGGGAAGGAAGAGCCCGCAGATGATGAAGTAGTACAGGGAGACCATTCTTCGGGAACTGTTCCGGCATATGACGAATCCCGCCATGGCCGAAGTCAGAACGGCCAGAAAAGAGGAGAGCCCGGCGTAGATGAGGCTGTTGAGAAAGCCCCTCACCAGTTTCCCCTTCTCCACGACCTGGGAGTAATTCTCGAAATGCCATTCCGCGGGAAGGGACATGGACATCCGGGCCGCCTCCCCCTTTGACTTGAAGGAGTTCACCACGACCATATAGAAGGGGGCGATGACGATGAAGCAGAGAAACAGGACGAGTATCTGCTTCACCACATTCTGCCAGGTCAGTTTTTTCCGGGAAACCATCACAGCTGCACCTCCCTGCTATTCATGATTCTCACAACAAATATGCCCGCCGCCGCGGCTACGACGAACAGGACCGTATTCATGGCAACGGACATGCCGTACTGCCCGCTCGCGTAAAGCTGATAGGCATAGGTGGTCACCACCTCCGTGGCATGGCCCGGCCCGCCGTTGGTCAGCACATAGACGATATCGAAAACCTTCAGACCGTAGGTGAGCCCGAAGACGAGATTTATGGTAATCGATCCCGACAGCATGGGGAGCGTTATATGCCAGAGTTTATGAAAGAAATGGGCCCCGTCTATGTCGGCGGCCTCATAATAGGACTGGGGAATGGCGTTGAGTCCGGCCAGAAAAATCGTCATGACATAACCGATTCCCCGCCAGGCGTCCACCAGATAGATCGACTTCCAGACCATATTCAGGTCGGAGAGCCACTTCTGCTTGAAAAAACCCAGGGCCAGGGCATCCAGGGACATATTGAGAAGTCCCGTCTGGGAATTCAGTATGGATTTGAAGATCAGACCGATTATCAGAAAGGGAAGAATGGCCGGCATATACAGAACGGTCCGGTAGACATTCTTTCCCCGGACTCCCTGATGGAGCAGAATCGCCAGAAAGAGCCCCGGTATCAGCTTGACGATATTGGATACCACCGTGAATTTCAGAGTATTGATGATACCCTGGCCGTAATGCTTATTCGACGTGAATATCTCCACATAGTTCCTGAAGCCGATGAATTCCAGCTCCCCCCTGCTTCTCACATTCCAGTCGGTAAAGGAGTAGATCAGCCCCAGGATACTGGGAAAGAGGAAAAAAACGACATAAAAGAAGAGAGGAATCAAGACAAACCACAAGGGATACGTTTTGCTTTTGTTCATTATTCAACCTTGTTTGCACAGTATACCCCCCCGGGGAACGGGGGGAAATTCCCGAATTATTTCCAGTTCGGATCTTCGGCGATTTCAGCAGCCTTGGCTCTGTTGTCGTCCATGTTGGAAAGAACGGTATTCGCGTCTATGGACCCCAGGCAGTAGGCGATCATGTCGGCACCGAAATCCATCCAGTAATCGTTGGTGTACTTCGTTCCCGTCTGGAGAACGGGATTGATCATATTCTCCACGGGGATGGAATCGACGAAAACCTGCTCTTCCGGGAGCCAGTGCTGGACCACATCGGGATCATTAACGTGGATATTCGTATAAGCCGGAGAGTTATCCAGAATCTCCTGGAGGCTTTCGGTTTCGCAGACAAAGTCAAAGAAGGTTCTCACCAGATCTTCGTGTTCCGTCTCCTTGTAGCCGAACATGGTGGGACCGGCCGGGTTGGTGGGATAATACTTGTTATCCGCCAGGGGAATAAGGAAAAGACCGTATTCATCGGTGGAATCGGTTTCATTCTTGATCTGCTGGATATAGCTGGAATTGGCCATGGCCATGCCGATGGAGCGGTCGGCGAACATATTCACCATGTTGGTGCTGTTGGCGCCGATCCAGTCCTCTCCCAGATAGCCCCTGTCGGAAAGCTCTTTGAACTGGTTCAGAACCTTGAGCATGGTGGGATTACCGGCGAAAGTGGCTTTGTTCTCATTCAGAGCGGCGTACAGTCCGGGCTTATTTGCCTCGTATACGGGACCGATCTGAAAAAAGCTGAGCTGGTGCTGCCATCCGTCGGCGCCGGGTACGAACCAGGGGGTAACGCCGGCCTTGTCCAGAACGGAGCAGACAGCGAGAAGCTCGCTGTAGGTGGCGGGGACATCCTTGATTCCCAGCTCAGTAAACAGGCTCTTGTTGTACACCATGACAAACTCGGGGGAGTTGTGCCACAGCTGGAGTCCGTAGAGGGAATCGCCCACACTGCAGGACACCAGGCGCGATTCGGGAACGATTTTCTGCCAGTCCGCACCGGTGAAATCGAGGCAGTAGTTGTCATAGTCGACGATGACCGATTCGATGGCGAAGGGGTTGGACTGAATCCAGAAGATATCGGCGCATTCTCCTGTGAGCAGGCGGACCTGGAGAACATCTCCATACTGCCCGGCGGGGACGGTCTGAAGATCAACCGTCACGTCATAGGTATCTTCGAACCGGGCGATGGTCTCGTCGTAGCGGTTGTCCATCCATCCGGCGGAAACAAGAATACTCAGCTCCTCCCCGGCGAAACCGCTGGCCGAAACCTCTGCTTCCGCCTTGCCGTTGGCGGCCAGAGTTCCGACTCCGGTAAAGAACAGGAGAGAGAGCATTCCAGCCAGAAAAACGCCGTAAAACGTCCTTTTTTTCATATAAACCTCCAGGAAAATGAAAAAATAATAATATTGTTTGATTCATTATATACCCTATATACCAGCTGTCTATGCACATAAAAAGACGGATTTTGCACTTTCCGGATATCGGGAAGAGACCTTTTTAAAGCTTTGTTTGACAGAAAAAGAAGCTTACTTATATAATCATTCAATAATAAATACAATGAAACTAAACGTATCGGTCAAATTTTTCCTCATGTTTTTTCTCTTTGCCGCCGTCACCATAGGCGGATACTCGTTCTATCTGTCCCACTATTTCTCCCGTGTCCTCATAGAGAGGGAATTCACCTCTTTCAAGGCCCTGAGCACCAGCTTTCTCTCCCAGACGGAAAGCTCCCTGCATGTCATGGACGATATCTCCATCAATATCTTCTATTCCAATCTGATCCAGGACAGCTTTGACCGCTATGTGGGGGAATATCCCGAAAACAGGGACAGCTATGAAAGGCTCCTTGACCTTTTCATCGCCCTCAACGGGGCTAACCTGACCCTCCCCTTCATCGCCGTCTACAGCAATGAGGGAGATAAAATAGGCATGGGCAACTACACGACCAGGGAGAAAGTCGATCTTACCGCCCTCCCCTGGGTGAATAAAGCCAGGGAAGCCAATTACCACAAATACCTGAGCCGGCCCTACGAATCCAATATGATGCAGAGCAGCCAGCGGGTCTCCCCCTATTACATCTCCCTGTACCGGGAATTCTGCGACGAAGGAGGCAGGGCGAAAGGCTTTATCGAGACGGCCCAGTATGCGGATAAAGTATTCGAGGGCATCACCGCCTATAGAAAAAGAACCCCGGGAGAACTCAAGGTCTACGTATTCAACGAAGAGGGGGATCAGCTCTACCCCTACGGAACCGGGCCGATCGACAGGATGACCGGGATCTACTATCTGGATCTGGGATGCCGGGCGGCATCCCCCGAAGCGTACAGGAACCCCTACACGGGGGAGCGGGAGCTTCTCCACGGGCAGAAATCCTCCTACACGGGGTGGACCTACGTCTGCGTGCAGGATCTGGACAGCGTTCTTCTTTCGGTGAGAGACGTATCCCGCCCTCTCTTTTTCGTGACCATGATCGTGATGACGATTATCATTTTCATCTCCTGGTACCTCTCGAGCAGCATAACCCGGCCCATCAGAGAGCTTCTGGGGAGAATCCACGCCACCAGCATAGACACCCTTTCCAGCGAGAAGAACCGGCTCAACTCCTCCTATAACGAATTCGACGAACTCAACGACGCCTTCTACTCCATGAACGAAAAGATCAAGCGGTCCATGGATGAATTGCTCCACTCCCGCCAGCGGGAATCGGAATCGCGCTACCTGGCCCTTCAATCCCAGATCAATCCCCACTTCTACTACAACTCCCTGTCCAGCATCATCGCCCTGACCGAAGCGGGAAGGCAGGAGGATGTGGTCCGGTTCTGCACGAACCTGAGCCGCATCATGCGTTACGTGGCCGCCCCTGAACCTAAAACGGTGCCGCTCCGGGATGAGATCGAGTACGCCGAGAAATACCTTTTCTGCATGAAAGTCCGCTACCAGTCCAGCCTGACCTACCGTATCGGGATGGATGAGGAACTGCTCGACGAGCCGATACCCAAGCTGATCATACAGCCCCTCATAGAAAACGCCCTGAAGCACGGCACGGACTGCCCCCCTCCCTGGCACATAGAGATAGGCGGCGAGAAATCTCCCGAAGGATGGATCATCCGTGTCAGCGACAACGGGCGGGGATTCCCCCGGGAGATTCTGGAAAGGATCAACCGTCCCGGCGGGGGATCAGGGGAGGGGGCAGACGGGGAAGGCGGCCTCGGCCTGCCCAACGTCTGCGCCCGCTGGAGAATCTTCGCCGGAGACCGTTACTATTTCCGGGCTGAGAACCGGGAACCGGGCTGTTCCGTGACTCTGGGGATGACGGGAAAGGAAAAAGCTGATGGAAAATAAGTACTCCGTGGTTATCGCCGAAGACGAAGAGCTTCTGCTGGACAACATCGTCGGCCGGGTCAACTCCCTGGATCTGGGGTTCCACGTGGTGGGCCGGGCCCAGACGGGCGACGGGGCCCTGGAAGAGATCCGCCTCCATACGCCGGACCTTCTGATAACCGATATCCGCATGCCGGTCATGGACGGGATGAAACTCCTGACGCGGGTGACAAAGGAATTCCCCACGGTGAAGACGATCATCCTCAGCGGATTTTCCGACTTCGACTATGCGAAGAAAGCCCTGAATCTCGGGGTAAGCGAGTATCTTCTCAAACCGGTGGACCGGGAGGAACTGAGCACGGCCCTCCTTCAGGTGAAGACCCAGCTGGACCTGGACAGGGAGTCCTACGCCAGCCTTTTCGACCTGCCCCCATCCTGCACAAAGGAGCAGATTGCCGAGACCCTGAAAGAGTATATCCGCACCAATTACGACAAGAACATCAATCTGGATGAGATCACCTCCATGATGAACTACAGCGCCGGATACCTGACCAAAATATTCTGCCGCATCTACGGGGTAAGCCCGAACAAATATCTCATTTCCCTGCGGATACACAAGGCGCAGCACCTGCTCGTGCATAACCCGGAACTGGCGGTGCAGCAGATCGGCGAACTGATCGGTTACACGGAGATCAGCTACTTCAGCAGGATTTTCAAGAAGTACACCGGCATCAGCCCCGGAACCTACCGGGAGGAGGAGCGTAAAAAACTGTTTTCCCCGAGGAATGAGATCTTTCCCTGAAAAAGGTTTCGATTATCTTCGTTATTCCCCATTTCCAGCGGTTCTGTTGCTTTTTATCCGCCCCCAATATATAATAATAAAAATAAAACGAAAGTGATTCTTGAGAGAGACAGATCAGGGGAGTTTTCATGTTAGCAGAACAGCGCAGAGAGAAAATCGTGGAATTAATCCGGGAAAACGGCAATGTCCGGGTTAGCTACCTCAGTAACCTGTTCCAGGTTTCCGAACCGACCATCAGACAGGATCTGATGAAAATAGAGGCAGGCGGAGAGATCGCCCGCGACCACGGCGGAGCCTACCTGAAAAACACCCATAACAGCGTGAAAACCCTTTCCCTCCAGCACAGGGAGAATATGGATCTGAAACAGAAGATCGGCAGGAAAGCCGCCGAGTTCATCAGGCCCGAGACATCGATCATACTCGATTCGGGAACCACGGTGACCGAGCTGGCGAAGAACATAACCGGCCAGAAGCACCTGCGTATCATCACCAACAGCCTCAACATCGCCCTGATCCTGGGAGCCGAGCCTGAGATGGAAGTGCATATGACGGGAGGGGAATTCAAATCCCCCACCCTCTCCCTCACCGGGGACAAGGCGGCCATGTTCTTCAACAATATGCATGCGGACCAGCTCTTTCTGGCCGCCGCGGGAATAACCCTCAAGGGGGGGCTCACCTATCCGGGTTTCTCCGATCTGCCGGTGAAGCAGGCCATGCTGAATTCCGCCGAGGAAGTGTACCTGCTCGTCGATTCCACCAAGATCAACAAGCCCGCTTTCGCCGCCCTTAAAGCGCTGGACCAGCTCGATTACCTCATCACCGACGGGGGCATAAGCGAGAAGGACAAGGCGGCTTTCGAAAAAATAGGCATCAAGGTCATCATCGCCGAATAATATACCCCGGGCCTCGAGTCCTTCGGGGATTTCCTTTGCAGGAGAGTAAATAATGATTCGTCCTTTCCCCATGAATCAGGTTTCCGTCAGCGACGCGTATCTGGCCAATGCCTTTGAAAAGGAGCTGGCCTACCTGAGAAGCTACAATCCGGACAGGCTTCTCAGTTATTTCAGGACCAATGCCGGACTCAGCAGCAAGGACGCCCCCTACCCGGGCTGGGAAGACACGGAGATAAAAGGCCATACCCTGGGCCACTATCTGAAAGCCCTCTCCCAGGCCTATATCAACAGGAGGGACAGGGATATTCTGGAGCGGCTCCACTACATGATCGATGAGCTGGCCCTCTGCCAGAGAGAGGACGGCTATCTCTTCGCTTCGGAGGAGTCCTATTTTGACCGGGTGGAGGAGCAGAAACCCGTCTGGGTTCCCTGGTATACCATGCACAAGATCCTGGCAGGCCTCACCTTCACCTACGAAGCGACCGGCTACCCCGCGGCGCTGGAGACGGCCTCCCTCCTGGGAGACTGGGTATCCCGTCGTACCGCTTCCTGGACCGAGGAGATCCGCTCCCGGGTCCTGGCCCTGGAGTACGGGGGAATGAATGACGCCCTTTACGACCTCTACCGTCTGACCGGCAGGGAGTCCCACCTCAGAGCGGCCCGGGCCTTCGACGAGCTGACCCTCTGGGAACCCCTGAGGGAGGGGCGGGATGTCCTCCCGGGAAAGCATGCCAATACGACCATTCCCAAAATTGTGGGCGCCCTGAACCGCTATCATATCACCGGAGACGAAGCCGCCCTTGAAACGGCGGTCCGCTTCTGGGACATGGTCGTTTCCCACCACAGCTACATAACGGGAGGAAACAGCGAATGGGAGCACTTCGGCAGGCCCGATATCCTTGACGCCGACCGGTCCCGCTACACCTGCGAAACCTGCAACACCTACAACATGCTCAAACTGACCCGCGGGCTCTTCGCGGCCACGGGAGACGGAAAATACGCCGATTTCTATGAGCGCACCTTCATAAACGCCATTCTCTCCTCCCAGCATCCCGAGTCGGGCATGACCATGTATTTCCAGCCCATGGCCGCGGGGTATTTCAAGGTCTACAGCTCCCCCTTCGACCACTTCTGGTGCTGCACCGGCACGGGCATGGAGAATTTTTCCAAATTGAACGACAGCCTCTTCTTCCATGAGAACGGCACGCTGTATGTGAATATGTACTTCTCCTCCCATCTGGAATGGAAGGAGAGGGGCCTCAAGCTGACCATGAAAGCCGACCTGACCGTCAGCGATAAAATCACCCTGACCGTCGAAAGCGCCTCATCGGAAGAGAAGAACCGCATTCTCCTCCGAATCCCCCCCTGGACAAAAGGCACCCCCCTTCTGACCCTCAACGGGTCTCCCTGCCCCTGCCCTGTGGAAGGGGGATACGCCGTCCTTGACAGGGTATGGCGGGGCGACGACCGGATAACCCTGCGGCTGCCCATGGAAGTCAGGGCGCATACCCTGCCGGATAATCCCGCCGCCGCGGCCTTCCGGTACGGTCCCTACGTTCTGAGCGCCGCCCTGGGCCGGGAGGATCTCTCCCTCTCCCGGACGGGAGTCATGGTGGACGTCCCCACGAAGGAGATGATCATCCAGGACTTTCTGACCCTGACCGAAGGGACTCCCGCCGCATGGCTCTCCCGCATCGGGGAGAATGCCCTGAAGGACGGGGAGAAGCCGGAGTTCCGCCTGACCGGCATTGCCGAGGGGGATTCCCTTCTCTTCACCCCCCACTACCTCCAGCACAACGAACGGTACGGCCTTTACTGGAATCTCGTGGAAAAGGATTCCCCCGAGGTCCAGAAGCATTTGAAAGACCGCAAGGACGCCTCCCTCCTGGCCGGCTCCACCGTTGATTCCCTGCCCGTCGGCAACGACCAGTACGAGCTGACCCATCAAATCGCCGGGGAGAAGACCTACACCGGCACCTGGGACGGCTACAACTACCGCTGCGCCGACAGGGAAGGATGGTTCCGCTATACCCTCGGCGTCGTACCCGGGGAGGAAACCCTTCTCATGGTCAAATACTTCGATTTCGACCGGGAACGGCCGGTGTACATAGACATAGACGGGGAACCGGCCTTCACGGAGACGGGCGATTTTCCCGGAAACAGGGAGTTCATTGACCGGATATACCCCATTCCCTCCTCCCTGACCAGGGGAAAAGGAAGCGTGACCCTGACCTTCCGCGCCGGCAAGGAGAGCAAGACCGCCGGAATCTACCACATCCTCAGGACCCTGAAAAAGGCTTCCGCCGATGCCCGCCTCTCCTCGCTTACCCCTGCGGGACTTACGCTGGACGAGCCATTCAACCCGGAAAAAACCGGCTATACCCTGGTGGGGACGGGGGGCAGAACCTCCTTTCCCCTCAGACTGACGCCGGCCGCCCGGAACGCCCTGGTCTATGTGGACGGGATACTCATTGACGATACGCAGACACGGACGATTCCCCTCTCCCCAGGGAAAGGGACAATCGAAATCCGGGTGGTCGCCGAGGACAGGAAAACCGAAAGGCTTTACACTCTCCGCGGGTAAGCGAAACGGGGCGGTAAAAACGGAGGATGCCCCGCCCCTACCGGAAGCGGGCGATGATCTCCCTCAGGCGGACGAGGGACTTCTCATGGCCGAACTGGGCGATCATTAAAAGGAGCTCCTTCAGCTGGTAAAGGGGCAGCCGCTCCCGCCAGCCGGGGATCAGCCCGTAGGATTCGTCGTACCCCTCGTAGAAAGCCTCGGGGAAAACCTTGTAGAGCTGGGTATTGGCCAGATCCGCCTCGGGATGGCCGTAATGGAGGGCCGGATCGATCAGGACGATGCCCCCTCCGACCTTCTTGAAGACATTGTTCATCCAGAAATCCCCGTGGCAGACAGCCGGGGGCAGATCGGGAACCAGATCCTTCATCTTCAGAAATATCCCCTCTATCCCCGCGATATCGTCGGCCGTGATGAACTCCCCGTTCCTCCCCGCGTCATAATAGCAGGAGACCCGGTTCTTATAATAGAAATCGACCCAGTCCTTCTCGGGGGTGTTCTTCTGCGTCCAGATTCCCAGATAGTTATCGAAGGGATAACCGTAATAATCCATCTTTCCCCTGTGAAGAGCACCGAAATCCCGGCCGAAATCGAACCAGTCCTCATCGTCCGCCTCCTCAGCTTCCGGGCCCAGATCCTCCATCAGCAGAATCCCCTCCGAAACGCCCAGCACCCGGGGAACGGTCACCGTACCGGTCCCGCCCATCCTCTCCAGAGCCTCCGCCTCAAAGCGGAAAAGATCGGGAATATCCTCCTTGCAAACCTTGGCGATCCAGGTCCTGGAATCGGATCTCAGCCGGAAAATATGATTGGCGGCACCGGAAGTCAGATACTCCCACGCCCTCAGGGGCTCTCCCATAAGCGCCGTCAGCTCCTCGGCCTGCCCGTCGTTCAGCTCAGGTTTTTCTTCTTCCATAAAACACTCCTGCCAAGGATCATACCACATAAATAAATCCTGGCAAATCCGCGCCGCCTGCGCCGCCGCGGACCGGACTATCCGCTCGAAGGGGCTTGTCTCCGGCCCTCACTCCCTCTTCCTCCCGTCAGAGGGGCGCCGGAGGCCCCTAACCGCTCCTATTCCTTTTGCGTCTACGCCTCTTTCAGAATCTTCTGCTCAATAAGGGGAGACTCCTTCAGAAAGAGAACCAGTCCCAGGGAGATCAGGGAGAGAAGGGCAAACAGTCCCATCATATCCTTCAACCAGAGATTCGACCTCAGGCTCATCATGGCGGTGAATACCATGCCGGAGATCTGCCCCGCGAGAAGCAGAAGTCCCTGGGAGGAGGATTCCGGAGCGGGATGGCTCACCTCGGCGGCGTACTGGAACCCTATGGGACCGGCGCTCATAACGAAAAACCCCAGGAGAAAGGAAGAGACCAGGGCCGCGGTGTAAACCGATCCGGAAGCCGAAAACAGTCTGTCCGCAAAGGCCAGTCCCGCCAGAGCGGGGACCATGCCGGCCATATTAATGACCAGAAAGAGTTTTCGCTTTCTCAGTTTGTCCGAGAGGATGGGAAGGATCAGAGCGCCGAGGATCCCCCCGGCTATCATGAGGACGCCGATCATCCCGTCCGAATCGGCCACGCCCAGGGAACCGGAAATCGAATCGACCATGGAACTGACCGCATTGAAGATGCCCAGGCCGATGAAGAAGAGAATCAGGGTAAAGACCATGTCCCTCCGCCCGAAGATATAGCGGAAGCCTTCGGTGAACTTCACGTGGCTCCGGTTTTCCTCCTCCCCCGAGGTGCGGGGCCTTTCCCTGATAAGGAAAAAGGCGGCCAGCGCGACGGCGGCGCTTATGATGCCGTAGAGCCTGAGCATGGAACCCAGCCCCTGCCCGTAGGACGGGTCTTCCGGGGAGCAGACGACCAGGAGGGGGGTAATCCCCATGGCGGCGATAATTCCCAGATACTGGGCCAGGGACGCCAGCCCGGTGGCCGTGCCCCGCTCCTCCAGGGGAAACCAGCGGGCGGCCGTGGCCGTCACGCCGTTCAGAAGAAAGGGCTGCGCCGCAGCCAGTCCGACCTGGGCCCACAGCACGACAAGAAAAGAGTCCCCCCCGAAGCCTTTGACAAGGCTGAAGACGGCGGTCATGAAACAGCCCGCCCCCAGGCCGACCCTGATCCCCTTCGTATCGATCACATAGGAAGCGGGCAGGGAGACGGCCAGATAGACAATCATGTAGGAGAGGGCCAGAAAATCGATATTGAAAAGGGAATCGGGATTGAACTGGCCTTCGTAGAAAACGGAGGCCGCCCGGGAAACGGCCGCCACGGCCAGCCACTGAAGCTCGATAATCACGGTAACCCCCATAAGGGCCGCCAGGACTATCCACCGGTACGGGGGGTAATGATCGCCTTTTTCCATATCCTCTCCTTTTCTCTACCTGTTCATCCGGTAGAACAGATTCCGGTTTTTCCTATACAGCTCCCGAAAGACACGGTACTGCTTCTCATAGACGGCCCTGTCCTTCCGGTCGGGACGGAAGCGTTCCTTCAGGGGTATCATGGCCGGGATTTCTTTCGGGGAGTCGATCCATCCCATCCCCCACGCCGCAATCAGCGCGGCCCCCAGAGCCCCGGCGTTATGGGGGTTTTCGGGAACTTCCAGCTCCCGCCCCGTCACATCGGCGAGGATCTGCGCCGTAACCGGGGACAGGGCTCCTCCCCCCACGAAGCGCAGGACATTCTGCCGGGGAATTCTCTCTTCGATGCTCTCAAGCATCCACCGGCTGTTATAGGCCAGTCCCTCCACCACGGCGCGGATCATCTCGCTCTTTCCCGTATTCAGTCCCAGGTTGAAGAACATTCCCCGGGCATGGGGATCCTCGAAGGGAGACCGGTTCCCGTGGAGCCAGGGAGTGAAAAGCACATCCCCCGATCCGGCGGGAGTTCCCCCAATCACTTCGTTGAGATATTCAAAAAGGTTGCGGTAAATCGATTCGGGATCGTCGGCCACGGAGATTTTCTCCAGATAGATGCCTATCTCGTCTATGGCCAGATGGTCCCGCACCCATTCCAGGCACTTGCCCGAGGTCTCCTGCTCACAGAAGTAGTGGAAACGTCCCGGCACGGCGCAGGTGATGGAAGCGATTTTCCTCTTAATATCCAGCATGCGCCTGTCCGTGACGGCCGAGACCCACCCGGATGTTCCCATATAGATATGGGTGCGGTTCTTCTCCACGGCTCCCGCTCCCAGGCCTATGGTGGACGCATCGCCCCCTCCTCCGAAGACAGGGGTGTCTTCCGCCAGCCCCATCCGCGCGGCCATGGTTCCCGTCAGCCCGCCGGCCACCTGGCTCGAACCGATAATCCGGGGCAGATGGCCCGGGTCGACTCCGTAGGCACGGCAGAGGGGAAGACTCCAGCATCCCCGTCCCGGGCGGTTGTCGAAAAGGCCCGTGGCACAGGCCGAATCCTCCGTGCAGACCGCTTCCCCGGTAAGGCGGTAGATAAGGAAATCCTTCACATCCAGCCAGTAATTTATCCAGGAAAACAGCTCCTTCTCGTTCTCCTTCACCCAGAGATACTTCCACAGGGGATCTTTAACGCTGGTGGGAGCGATGCCGGTAACAGCGATGGAACGGGCCAGGAGAAGGGGCGGAATATCGTCTATACCGGGTCCCCGGGAAAATTTTCTCTTAACCTCCACGGCCCTCTGGTCCATATAGCTCATGGCGGGCCTCAGGGGCATACCGTCCCGGCCGACCAGAACAAGCCCCTGCATCTGGGAGGAAAAGGAGAGCCCCTTAATAGCCGAGGGGGAGACGCCCGTCTCCTCAAGAATCCTCCCGGTCGTCAGGATCAGGGCATCCACCCACTCCTCCGGGTTCTGTTCGGCCCTTCCCCCCTCTTGTATCTTGATGGGATAGGACTCCATGGCGCTTCCGATCAGTTCGGCGGGAGATCCCATCCGATAAAGGCAGGATTTGGTGCTGGTGGTGCCCACGTCAAAGGCCAGGATCAAAGACTCACCCGTCATTGTTCCAGCCGCTGTTTCGAATATTTCTTCAAATAAATCTGATGCATGAGGGCCGCCTCAAACCGATTGATCGACTTGGCCCCTCCCAGGAATTCGGCCTCGATGAAGGCCTTGCAGCCCTTATCCAGCACTTCGCAGCAGACAAAGGCCTCCTCCATATCCCGCCCCAGGCAGACAGCCCCGTGATTGGCCATGAGCGCCCCGTTTCGTCCGCGCAGGGCTTTCAGGGTCTTCCGTACAATGGCTTTCGTGCTGGGAAGGGCATAACCGGCGACCCTCACCGTAGGCCCGATCAGCTGAGCCAGATCGTCCAGGACGGGAGGAACCTCCCTCCGGGCGGCGGCGGCCACGCTGGCATTGGGGCTGTGGTTATGAATAACGGCGCCGATCTCCTTCCTTTCCCGGTAGATCGCCGTATGAAGCTTATATTCGCTGGAAGGCTTGCGCCCCGTCCACTCCTCCGTTTCGATATTCACCAAGGTGAGGTCTTCCGGTTTAATTTTCACATATTCCAGTCCGCTGGGAGTCACAAGCATCTCCGTTTCGGAAAGGCGCACACTCAGATTCCCCCAGGTCCCCGAAGTCAGACCCGCTTCGACCAGCCTCAATCCGCTCTGCAGAAGGAGTTCCCTTCCTCTCTCGACATTCATGCGTCCTCCTCTCCTAGACGGAGCTTTTCACCCGGGAGAAAACCCGGTCGAAGCGCTCAAGGGCATCGTCGACGACCTCTTCACTGTCCTGGGCGCTTGTATACAGCCGGCTTCCCGCCAGGGTGATGATCCCCTCCGCCGTATAGGCGGCGCCGTAGATTTCCATGACTTCCTTTCGGGCCCGGGCTTCTCGTATCGTCTCCTTGATCGTCCAGAATCTCTTCAGATCTATGTCCAGAAGCATGGCCGCCCCCGTTTCCAGATGGCAGATGGCGCCCTGGTTGAAAGCGACAAAGGGCAGCTTGTACTTATCCATGATTTTCTTAAGCCCTTCGGTCAGCCTGTCGGCGGCGGCTCCTGCTTTGACGCAGCTGTCCTGCTTCTCCATTTCGCAGATGGTGAAATACCCCGCCGCCGAACTCAGGGGGTTGGCCGCCATGGTTCCTCCCACGAGGGCCTTCTTCTGACCGCTCTGAAGTCCGGCGGCCAGAAACTTCATGAACTGCTCCTTACCGCCCAGTCCGCCGGCCGAGGGGTATCCCCCCGCCACGATCTTTCCGAAAACGGTCAGGTCCGGTTCCACCCCGAAATACCCCTGGGCTCCGGACATGCCGATTCTGAAGGCGGTAACCACCTCGTCGAAAATCAGCAGGGCGCCGTACTTATCGCACAGGGCACGCACGCCCGCGTTGAAATCCCTGTCCAGAGGCCTGGTTCCGCTCTCCGGGCCGACCGGCTCGATGAGAACAGCCGCGGTCCCTCCCCTCAGCCGGTTTCTCCTGAGAACCCCTTCCAGGCTGTTGAGATCGTTAGGATAGAACTCCTGGGTCTGTTTGAAGACATGGCGGGGAACGCCGTGGGCTTCCAGATGCATGGTCCCGGGCAGGCGGATGCCGTAGGCCAGCTGGTCGCTCCATCCGTGGTAGGCACCTCCCATCTTCACGACATTCTTATGCCCCGTGGCCAGACGGGCGACCCGTATGGAAGCCATGCAGGCTTCCGTACCGCTGCCGAGCATACGGAACAGATCCACCGAGGGATAAAGCTGGGCAATCTTATCGGCCAGTTTGTACTCGTATTCATGGAAAAGCCCCGTCACGGGACCGGTGGTATTGAGCAGCTCCACCACCTTTTCCCTCACCTCCGGCATATTGCTCCCGAGCAGAGTGGGACCGCCGGCCTGAAGAAAGTCGATATAGCGGTTTCCGTCCAGGTCGTAGAGGTAGGCCCCCTCCGCCCTTTCCATAACCAGAGGAAAGGGGTGGTTGAAGGCCAGGTTGTGCTGAACACCTCCGGGGATCCGGGTCTTTGCCTTCTCTATCATCTCCCGGGATCGGGTGCATTTCTTTTCGAAGTAGCCGTCCACCTCCTCCACATAGGACGATTCGGGCATCAGGACGGGCCGGGATACCAGCCTCTTCAGTTCGGCGGTAACCTCCGCCGCATCGGGATAGCGGGAAATGGAAAAACTCATGGGACCTCCAGTAAGTGAGCGCTCACTCACTTACTTTTCAGAATAGCACAGAAAAGGGGAATGTCAAGTTTAATCCCTTGGTCTCAAAGCATTTTCTATAAAAGCGAGCAGTCCTTTGACGATTCTTTCATCATCGTCGAAAATTGTTTCGGAAATGTAAATTTTCATACGGTCCCGGTAGTACTCCGAAGCATAGGAGAACTGAAGGGTCATGAACAGACTGTCCAGACAGAAGGCGGCCACTCCCGTATCGACGGAGGAACTTATCACCCCCTCCTTCTGCGCCTGGTCAAGAAGGCCCCTGTAGTACCGGGCCGAAAGGGATTCCACCTGATAGGAGAGACGGGAGGCCAGCTCGTTGTTCGCTTCGGTGGTTATCTCATTATAAAGATTGACCAGCTGACCGTATCGGCGGGAGTGCTCCTGGATAAACCGCAGGAGCCTCTCTATTTTAACGAAGAAATCCCCCCCCGAAGCTTCCAGAGATTCAAAGCTTTCGGAGATTTGCTCTACGGCCTGGGAACAGACGGAAAGGAACAAATTCTCCTTGGTGCCGAAATATTTGTAAAGGGCGCCCACGCTGACACCGCATTTATCGGCGATGATGTTGATATTGGCAGATTTGAAGCCGAGTCGGGAAAACTCATCGGTAGCCCCGTGGAGAATCCGCTGCTGCTTCTCCTCCGGGAGCCGGTCAAAAAGTTCGGTATGATAGGTCATTGCCCCATTCTATCACGGGATAAGGAAAGAATACAGCGCCGTAGAACCGGCGCTGCATGGGAAACAGATCCCCCGGAGAACCGGGGGAGTGAATTATTCGCTCAGAGCAAGCCGTGCGGCCATGCGCCCCGAACCGAAGGCAAAGCCCAGGGTGATTCCTTCCACCGTGGGATAGGTATTATTGTAAAGCTCCGCCACATCGTTTCCGCTGACATAGAGTCCGGGAATGATCGTGCCCTTTTCAGAAAGGACATGCAGGCTGCTGTCCACGGCTATTCCTCCGATCTGTCCCAGAGAGACGGGAATGGTAAGAACCGCATAGAAGGGACCTTCCGTCTGTTCGATCATGTAGCGGGCCTCTTTGCCGTACATGGGATCGACTCCTTCCCGGGCAAAGCCGTTGTACTGGTCGAAAGTCTTCTTCAGAACCGAGGGATCGACGTCGATCTTTCCGGCCAGTTCTTCCAGGGTCTCCCCTTTGACAACGGTGCCTTCGGCCGTGCCCTTCTCCAGGGAAGCGGTCAGGCCGGTCCAGGGTTCGGATACGGGGTACAGGGGAATTCCCACCTGATAATTGACATCGGGAATATCTCCGTAGGTTTTCACCGGGCCGTTCTGCTCCAGATCCTTTATCACGTTGGCAGACATGACAGCGTAATAGGATTCTCCCTGGGCATAGGCGGCATTGGATGTCAGAGCCGTATCAAAAACGATGTCCTCTTCGACGAAGCGGAACCCGTTATGGTTAATGAAAACCGATGCGGGGAAATAGGCAAGATAGGTCAGGGGCTCTCTCTCGGGAACATTGGGAACATAACCGGGAACGGTAACTCCGTGAAGCTCGCTTATGGCATTGCCCTCGCCCGCTCCGATAGCCCGGGTCATGGTAATGGCGTCGCCGGTCTGGGTTCCGGTGGTAATATTCATCAGATCAAAACCGTTGAATTCCCTGACAAGCTCCTTATTGGCTCCGGCTCCTCCGGTGGCAAGAATAACGGCGCGGCTCTTTATCTGAAGTATGGTGCCGTCACCCTGCTTTGCTTCCACACCGCAGATTTTCTCACCCTCTTTGTTCAGTTTGGTAGCCGTCGTATCGTAATAGATTTCACCGCCCCTCTCCTCAACGATCTTAAGGGCATTCTGGAAGTATTCCAGTTTTTTCGCCTGATCGGCATAGGCATGGTAAACGGGATATCCTTCGCTGTGGGCGGCCTGTTCAAAACCGACATAGGTAAAATCAAAGCCATTGGCCTCCAGCCAGTCCGCCGTATCTCCGGAATTTTCAAAAACGGAGTAAAACAGATTGCCGTCGGAAAGGTAGGCATTGTACTCCTGCCAGGTTCTCAGCACGTCCTGTATGGAAAAATCCGGGGTATATCCGGCGTTTTTCATCTCCGCGGAGTTCAGGGCGAAAATACCGCCGGCCAGCTTTGAGGCGCCGCCGGGGACAGGGGCCTTTTCCAGCACGATGACAGAGGCGCCCTCTTCCGTGGCTTCCAGGGCGGCGGCGGTTCCCGCCGCACCGGTTCCTATGATAACGACATCCGCCGAGAGTTGCTTCACCTCACCGGATTCGGTCTTTTCAGCAGCGACCATCAGGGCATCCATATCGACTCCGCTTTTGCTGAGAGCATCCTTGACGGCCGCGATAATGCCGTCGGAAGCAAGAGTAGCTCCGGTTATGGAATCCACGGACAAGCTCTGCTGCTCAATTATCCTGCCGGGAATTTCCTTCATGGCGGTTCCCGCGATGGCCGGAGTTTCCGACTCTTCCACTACTTCGATTTTCTTGATACTGTCACTGGAAACGGTTACTTCCACGACAATATCGCCGTTTCTGCCTGAGCCGGTTCCCTGATAAGTGCCCGGGGTAAAGGACAGGTTGCTTCCCTTTCCTCCGCAGGAGAACAGCACCAGCGCCATCAGCAGGGCGCCTAAGACGGTTAACGCTTTTTTCATAATTCCTCCAAATTTGAATCAGCTTTAATTGGATAAATAATAATCGATATAAATATACCGGACATCGTCTAAAAAGCTCAGAATCGCTATCGTCCCCTTGTCTTTTTCAGACAAGGAGGCTACTCTTTTCCGAGGAGAAAAAACATGAACTGGCTGGACATTCTCTACGGGGAGAAAAATCTTCAGGACCTTTTAAAAAAACTGGAAGAGGAGTCTTTTTCGGGGATATGGATCATGGACAATGCCTTTAATCTGATGGCGGCGTCCCCCAGGGCAGAGGAAATATACAGAAAAATCAGCGATAACGAGAACTTTTTCCGCCTGATCGGCTCCCTGAATCCCCGCAGTATCGAGCAGCAGCTCCAGAACAGGCAAAGTCTGCGCCACTACTCGGAAGCTCTGGATCAGCACTGCCTGATCGGAGACTGTTCGGTAGACGGGCAGAAAGTCGCCAAGGTGACCTGCTTTATCAACGAACACAGCCGTATCGAACCGGCCGATTTTGAGGATTATCTGAAAGTCATCAGCATAGCCCTGCAGATGGACAGAAGGGACTTCAATACCGGAGAGGCTCAAAGTCATTTTTTCAATACCCTTCTGAACAATCCCTCACCGGAAAAAAGTTTTATCCAGCGGAACCGGCGGCTCCATCATATAACCCTTCTCCCCCCCTACCAGCTCATCATGGTAAAAGGGGAAGATGAAAACGGGGAGGAACCGGAAAAAATCCAGCCCTACTATCAGAAAATACTGGAACGAATCTTCAAAAGCGGCCTCTTCGACACGGCCGGTTCCGGTGCCGTCTGCCTGGTTGAGCAGAAACAGTTCAGGAAAAACAGAGACGTTCTCATCCAGTCCTGCCGGCAGAACCGCCTGAAACTCCTGACGGGCTTTCCCTTCCTGGATATGGGGGAGAGTTACTACCAGTTCCATCATCTCCTCCGTTTCTCACGCACTATCGATTCGGAGGAAAGTGTCATACCCCTGGAAAATTTCATAAGCAGGGAACTCTACAGGATTCTCCGCAGTCAGATAGATGTAAAAAGCCTGATCCACCACAAAGTACGGTCACTTCTGGAGTATGACGAAAAAAACCAGACCGAATATTTCAGGACGGCCTGGATGCTGTTCTGCCGCCCGTTCAGCCAGAAAGAGACGGCGGACAGGTTGAATATTCATATCAACACCCTGAAATACAGAATTAAGCAGCTCGAGGAAGTTTTCGCCCTGAATACGGCCGACGGGGAGAACGGCGACTGGCTGTATCTCTCCTTCTCTCTTGCCCGGCAGACGGTAAATACCGACGGGTAGACGTTCAGTCCCTTGGCCTATCCAGGAATGGCGCCCGGTTTCCCCACGAAGTATCCCTGGGCGAAATCTATCCCCAGAGATCTGATCCTCTCCATGATGTCGGAAGTTTCGATGTATTCGGCAATGGTCTGAAACCCCGATTCCACGGCAAAAAGAATAATGGAAACGACCAGGGACTGGCTTTTCTCATCGGTGAGTATATTCCTTATGAGACTGCCGTCGATCTTAATATAGTCAACATTCAGTCTGAGCAGATAATTGAAATTGGAAAAGCCCGACCCGAAGTCATCTATGGCGATCCGGAATCCCTTCTCCTTGAGCTTCCTGAAAATGATCTCCAGATTCTCGTAATCCGCCAGCTCCTCCGTCTCCACGATCTCGAGGATGATCCGCTCCGACACGCCTCTCCGGGAAGCCTCCTCCACCAGATAGCTCACCGTATCGCTGTCCAGAAAATCCTCCAGAGTGAAGTTGATGGAGAAATCCAGCCCGCATCTCCCGCTGGCCTCCATCATCTCATCAATGACAAAACGGGTAATCTGCTTGTAAAGCCGGCCTTTCTTGGCCACCTCGATCAGTTCGGAAGGGTTGATGGACATGCCCTGCTCATCAAGAATACGGAGAAGGCACTCGTATTTGACAACCTCCCCCGTCCGGGTATTTGCTATGGGCTGGAAAACCAGGGAGAGCCTGTTGTTTTCCAGGGCCGATTTCACCATATTCAGCTGCTCAATCTGCTTTAGCCCCGTGGCTTCCTTCTCATCGTCCCCCGCCCGGATAACCATATAGCCCCGGGTATCGGATTTCGCCCCCTTCATCGCCGAGTCGGCCAGCAGGAGGGTATTCTGCGGACAGGTGGAAATTCCCATCCTGAGGGAAACGGTATAGGGGGAGGCTCCCTTGTCAAAGCTCAGGGGATTGAGCCGTTCCTGCCTCCCGATATTCCGGTTGACGAATTCCTCTTCTTCGTCATTGAATCCCCGGATTACGAACGTATCGCCGTTCAGGCGGTAAAGGGATTCCCGGAGGGGCAGAAGCAGTTCGTTCAGGTTCTTCCCCACCTCCAGAAGCAGATTATCCCCCGAGGTAAATCCGAAGAGCTTATTAATATTGGAAAAGCCGTCAATATTGAAACAGGCGATATAGGAACGGGGAAATTTCTCCAGATCCTCCAGCAGCTGCAGACGGTTTCCAAAACCGGTGAGGGGATCGGTATGAACAGCCTTTTCCAGTCTTTTCTTATGGGTATGGAGTTCGGACACATCCTGGGCCACCGCCAGATATCCGTTTATTTCGTTCTTCTCATCCCACAGCTCGCTGATGAAGGCCTGCAGCCAATAGGCCTCGCCTTGCGGGGTAATCGCCTTAATCTGCCCCCTCCACCGGTGGGTGCTGTACAGGGATTTCCTCATCTCCTCTCTCTGTTTCTGAAGGGAGTCGGGATGGTGGATGTAGAAGTGGTTTTTTCCTATCAGCTCCTCTTCGGTATAGCCGCTTATCTTTTCATAGTTCTCATTGACCTTGGTGATGATCCCGTCCCTGTCCGTCACCATGAGGCAGAGGGAATCGTTGAGGGCCCTGTAGTAATGGTTCATCTCATGGGAGCTCCCCTTCTCTTTGCTGATAAAATAACTGACCGAAAGGGAAAAGAGGAGGAGAATCCCGAAAATGGCGAAGAAGAAGGCCCCGGCCTTGCGCTCCTGATAGGTCCTGACGATATCGCCGTATCCTTCGCCTAGGGAACTGATTTTCCCCGTAATGATTTCTGTTCTGGAAAAGTCTACGGGCAAGGCCAGAATCCAGTTCCACGGTTCGAAATACCGGAAACAAAACTCACCGCCGTTCCAATCCGTAATAAGGGTCTCCCCGGCTTTCACCTGAGAAGGGAGTACGGGCACTTCGGGAAGATTCCTATCCGTCCAGAGACGTCCCTCTCCGTCGATAATGACAAAGGGGGCCTCTCCTTTCATGGCTGTACGGAGAAAATATTCCTGCCTCTCCTCTTCGGAAAGGGCCGAGAAGAGGGTGTTATCCGACAGGTTCTCCAGAAAATCGATCCAGATTTTCCCGTTCATCCGGGCATACTCCCTCTGTTCCTCACGGTAAATTTCCAGCCCGGCCTCTTTCCCCTTTTCCGTGAACAGCACGGCTGTTTCATCAAGCATCCTCCGTGACGCCACGGGAAAGATAATGAAAAGAAGAATACTGAGTGCAAGTGAGACAGCTACGGAAAAAAGTATATTTCGTTTAGGCAGAAACATCATGCGATTAATCGATCCTCAGTTTTATTATAGAACAGGGCAGGCAAAGAAGCCAGTTCATTTTATTTTCCTTTCGATCAATTACTTCCTTGACAAGAGGGAGAAGGAGGACCGATACTGTTCCTCATCTGCAGGGTAGGAAAATGGCCACAATCAAAGACATAGCAAAAAGAGCCGGCGTCGCCGTCAGTACGGTCTCCTATGCCATAAGCGGGAACCGGCCCATCTCTGAGGAGGTCAAGAAAAGGATCCGCCAGGCCATGGCCGAGCTTGACTACCAGCCCAACCCCATGGCCCGCGCCCTGGCCGGCAAGGGAACCCGTATCCTGGGGCTGATACTGGACCCTCTGGACAGAAGCCTGGGCATTACCGAAATCGACCTCCTTTCCCGGGCGGCCGAGGCAGCCCGGTCCATGAACTACCATCTGACGCTTCTGACCGATGACTCCCGGAACCTGAGCGTTCTCGAAGAGATCATCGCCGATAAGCTTTTCGACGGCTTTATCCTGATGGAGATCCACAAGGAGGATGAACGGGTCCGCTTTCTTTCAGAGAAAGGGCTTCCCTTCGTCATTATCGGTCGGGACGATAGGACCCAGGACTTCCGGTCCATCGATATAGATTTCCAAAAGACCGCAGAGCAGGTTCTCGCCCATGTGAAGGAGAAGGGTCACAGGGAAGCGGGCTTCATCAACCAGAGTCTCAATGCGTTCAACAGGGGGTACGGTCCCGCCGTGGCCATGAAGGCATCCCTCGAAGATACGGCCCGCAGGCTGGGCATAAAGCTTGATACCCGGTTCTGCCTTCCCTCCCGGGAAGAGGGGGAGAATGTCGCGGTCACCCTTCTTAGAGACAACCCCGCCCTTTCCGTCCTTCTTGTCATGAACGACCAGGCCCTTCCGGGAATTCTCAAGGGAATATCAGCCCTTGGCCTCTCCGTTCCGAAGGACCTCTCCCTTATATCCCTTCTGAGCTCCTCCAAGCTGGCCGAAATGTTTCACCCCTCCCTGACCCACATGGAAATCCCCAGCCGGGAACTGGGATGGCACGGAGTCTGCCGTCTCGTGGAAATACTGGAGGGACGGCAGGAAAACCGCGGCATGATCCTCATACCCGGCACTCTTCACATCGGGGAAAGCACAATCTGAGGATTTTCACATTGACAAAGGTCGATGGCGGCTGTATTCTTGTCGAAACGTTTCGATAGAGATTATATTCCACCTTAATTAAAGGAGTGTCCATGAAATTCACCAATGGCCAATGGCTTCTTAAAGACGAGTTCACCCAGCTGAATCCGGTTACCCTGTTCGACCGGGAATTCGACGGTAAAACCCTGACCCTCTACCTGTCCACAAGACCGATCAATTCCCGGTCCAATATGATAGACCAGGGATCTCTCACTTTCGAGTTTTCCTCCCCGGGAAAGGGAATCATGGGGGTCCGGGTCTTCCATTATGCCGGAGTGAAGGACAGCGGGGTTCATTTTGAACTGGAAAGGAAAGACAATGTTCCCCTCACCCTCGAGGAGGAGGGCCCTCTCCTGATTCTCAGCTCGGGGGAGATGTCCGTTCGCATAGATACGGAAGATTTCGGCTTCGCCTTCTACCGGGGAGAGAAAATGCTTACCGGCAGCAAGGGAAACGCCACGGGATGGCTTCTGAAGGATACGGGTGAAACCTATATGAAGCAGCAGCTCAGTCTGTCCGTGGGGGAATACCTCTACGGCCTGGGAGAGCGGTTCACTCCCTTTGTCAAAAACGGCCAGACCGTTGAGATGTGGAACGAGGACGGGGGAACCTCCTCGGAAATTTCCTACAAGAACATTCCCTTTTATCTCTCCAGCCGGGGCTATGCCGTTCTGGTCAACGATCCGGGGAAAATATCCTTTGAAGCGGGAAGCGAGAATGTACAGAAAATGCAGTTTTCCCTTCCCGGGGAATCGATGGAGTTTTTTCTCTTCTCCGGAGACGATCCCAAGGAGATACTGGAGAGCTATACCGGTCTTGCCGGACGTCCTCCCCTGCCCCCTCTCTGGTCCTTCGGCCTGTGGCTGTCCACCTCCTTCACCACCAGTTATGACGAAGAGACGGTCATGGGTTTCATAGACGGCATGGCCGAAAGGAATATTCCCCTGGAAGTGTTCCATTTCGACTGTTTCTGGATGAAAGGTTTCCAGTGGACCGACTTCACCTGGGATGGCGATACCTTTCCCGACCCGGAAGGACTGCTCAAACGGCTCAAGGCCAAGGGTTTAAAAGTCTGCCTGTGGATCAATCCCTACATCGCCCAGAAATCTCCCCTGTTCAAGGAAGGAGCCGCCAAGGGCTACCTCCTCAAGAGGGAAAACGGAGATATCTGGCAGTGGGACCGGTGGCAGGCCGGGATGGGGATCGTGGACTTCACCAATCCCGAGGCGGCCTCCTGGTATGCGGGCTATCTGGGCGATCTGGCGGACATGGGGGTGGATACCTTTAAGACCGACTTCGGCGAGAGGATCCCCACCGACGTGGTTTACCATAACGGCGCCGATCCGGAAAAAATGCACAATTTCTATACCTATCTGTACAACAAAACCGTATTCGACCTTCTCAAGGAGAAACGGGGAGCCGGCGAAGCGCTGGTATTCGCCCGTTCCGCCACGGTGGGAGGACAGAAATTTCCCGTCCACTGGGGCGGCGACTGCTGGGCGACCTACCCCTCCATGGCGGAAAGCCTCAGGGGCGGGCTCTCCCTGGGAATGTGCGGCTTCGGCTACTGGAGCCACGACATGGGCGGATTCGAACAGACCGCCGCACCGGACTTGTACAAGAGATGGTGCGCCTTCGGCATGCTCTCCTCCCACAGCCGCCTTCACGGCAGCACATCCGTACGGGTGCCCTGGTCCTTCGACGACGAGGCCACCGATGTTCTGAGGCACTTCACAGAGCTCAAGAACAGCCTGGCCCCCTACCTTTATGCCGCGGCGGGAGAGGCCAATCAGAGGGGTATCCCCATGATGAGATCCATGGTCCTGGAATTTCCCGAAGATCCGGCCTGTCTCCCTCTGGACCGGCAGTATATGCTGGGCGATTCCCTTCTGGTGGCGCCCATCTTCAATGAAGAGGGACGGGGATACTACTATCTGCCCGCGGGAGACTGGACCCATTACTTCACCGGTGAGGTCAAATCGGGGCCCGGTTTCTTTGAAGGAGATTACAGCTACTTCGACCTTCCCCTCTTTGTAAGACCGAACAGCCTGATCTGCCGGAGCGACGACAGAGAGCATATCTCCTATGGCGACGGGTCGGGCCTGACACTGGCCCTTTATGAACTGGAAGAGGGGAAGACGGCCTCATGCGAAGTACCCTCTCCCGAAGGCGGTTCGCTCCTTAAAGTGGCGATCGTCCGGAAAGAGGGAAAGCTCTCCATCTCGACCGAAGGGAAATCCATCCCCTGGAAACTTCTTCTCTGCGGCAAAGCCGACGCGAAGAGCCCCTACCCCTCGGAAAAAACCGGTGAGGGAACCCTCATCGCCGTACCGGGGGACAAGGCCGGCTGGGAAGTAACCCTGAAATAGATTACCCGGCGGGAAACAGGGCCAGATAGATCTGAATATTCTGGCCCTGGTCGTCTCCGCCGGGCACCCGGTAGATTCCGGCGGCGCCCAGAAAATCCACGGCCAGGGCGGAAAGTTCCCTGGCCAGATTCCCGTCGGCCTTGAAGGTCCCCGCCCGGAAAATGTCAAATCCCGTTTTGTCGTAAAGGCCTTTGAGCCGGGAGGCCCGCTCCCGGATGGTGATGCTGAGACTCTCGTTGGCCCAGCCCCAGAGCCAGTTTTTGCTGACCGGAGCCAGGGAGCCGATGAGTACCGTGGAAAAACGGCAGGCCCTTTCTCCGGCCTTATCAAAATGGAGCATGCCCTTTTCCAGATCCAGGCCGTACTCGTCAAAGCCCCCCAGCCCGTAGGTCTTCCTCAGAAGATCCTGTTTCCGGTCCAGTTCGGCAGCGCACCGGTCGGCATAATCCTGAAGTTCGTTCTCTGTCATCGGCTCAATCCTCCCCTCAGAAGCCTCTCCCTGTCTCTCTTCGGCATTTTGGAAACCACCAGATGGTAGGATTCGCCGATCCACGCTTGTATCTGTCCATCGGAGACATCACTGTCTGTCATAACGCTGTTCCAGTGCTTCTTATTCATATGATACCCCGCCGTAACCCCCTCGAAAGTCGCCCGGTATGCCAGGGCGTCGTCGGGATCGCATTTCAGATTGACATAGGAAAAGGAGTTGATGTTCGTCAGGGCGAACATTTTACCCGCCACTTTGCACACCAGCGTCTCCTCGTCAAAGGGGAACTCCAGGGTGACTTCCCTGAAAGCAAGGCAGCACTTTTTAAATTCATCTAAAGTCATTTTCCGTCTCCCGCCGATGATTTTACAAGGGACGGAACTTCCTTTCAAGGGCGGGATTGCCCAGACGGGAAGAACCGGCTAGAATTACTTTATGGAAAGGGCCAGACGTCGTCGAATAATTATCATCATTTTTCTTTTCTCCCTCTGCGCTGTGGCCATCATCGGGTTCAGATATTTTGAGGAGCTGGATTTTTTCGATGCCCTCTGGATGACATTCACCTCCATCCTGACCATCGGCTACGGCGACTTCATCCCCCAGACGACGGGGGGGAGGATTTTCGCTCTCCTCGTGGTGCCCCTGTGCATCATCGCCTTTACCTATCTGGCGGGAAATATGCTCAGCGCCATCATCGAGTCAAATCTTACCGTACAGTCCAGGAGTAAACGTATGATAAAAAAGATCCGACGCTCCCAGAAGCACATCATCATCTGCGGGGCAGAGGGAATGTCCGCCCATATCACGGAACAGCTCAAGCAGAAGGGGATCTCCTTTGTCCTTGTGGACCAGGATGAAAAGAAACTGGAGCCCTATGTGGACGATTACCTTATCGTCGTGGGCGATCCCTCCGAAGAGGAAGTGCTTCTGAAGGCGGGAATTGAACGGGCCGAGGCCCTTCTGGCCGTCAGAAGCGACGCGGAAAACCTGCTTATCACCCTGACGGCCCGGGAACTGCGCGACGATCTGAACATTATCTGCTCCGCCGAGAAGCGTGAAAGCGAAAGAAAACTGAAAAAGGCGGGGGCCGCCTTTGTTGTCAATCCCGAAAGAATAGGCGGCAGCCGCATGATCCTGAGCGCCCTCAAGCCGGCTGCGGTGGATTACATCGACAAATTCTACAGGGACGGCCAGGATGAATTCCATGTGGAGAAATTCCTCCTCACCGACAACTGCTCCCTCGTGGGGAAGAATCTGAAGCAGGCCAGGCTGCGGGAGATCTATGAAGTATCGGTCATGGGTATTCAGCGGGACGGGCAGATCATGACCAGCGGACTTGTCGACTTGACGATGAAGTCCCACGACGCCCTGATCCTCTTCGGGAAAACGGAGAATCTGGAGAAAATGGAGTCTGCCATTGGAGCGGAATCCCTGGCCTGAGGGGGGGCGAAGCTCCCTTAATCCCCCTCTTCCGGGGGCTGTTTATTTCTCCTCTCCTGTGTTATGATGGGGCCCATGAGCCAGGTGGTGTTGATAGCGGGGAGTGAAACTCTGCTCGGAAGAAAAATCGTGGAAAAGGAACTGGCCCGGGGGAACCGGGTTGTCGCTCCCGTAAGCAGTTCCCGTGAATCCGGTTCGGGCGAGTCATCCCGTGATAATCTGCTGGTCATACCCTGGAACCGCACATCCCTTTTTTCCGCCAAAACCGTGATACAGGAAACGGTCCGCAAATGGGATACACCGGACAGAGTCTATATTCTGGACGGGAAAAGCCGGGAGAGCGATCCCTTCTCCGACCTGAGCCTGGCCGATCTCGACAGGATTGTTGACCAGGAGCTCAAGGGCTTTCTCTATCTGAGCCACCTGATCATTAATCTACTGAAAAAGAAAAACGGCTCCTCCCTCTTTTTCGTCCGCCAGTTTTCCACGGGCAGGGAGAGCGGGCTGGACAGCGGGTGCGCCGCCTTTTTCAAGGAGATGGCCGATGGGATCATGGCAGAGGGAGAAGAGAGAATCTCCCTTTGCGGCTTCCTGTCCCAGACATCGAACGCCGATGTCTGCGCCGAATCTATTCTGGAATACGCGGTAAGTCTTCCGGATAAGGCCCGGGGGGAGTGGCTGAGGATCGGGGAGAAAAAGAACCGATTCACCGTTCTGCCCATAGAAAAGAGAAATTAATCTATTAACCGGAAGAGGTAACCGATGAAATTGTGGATGAAATACTTTATCGCCGTGGCTCTGGGAATCCTGGCCGGCTTCCTTCTCCCCGCCTACGAAGAGGTGGATGAGATCCTGACTTTTCTGGGAGAGCAGTCGATCAATCTGGGCCGGTACGTCCTTTTCCCGCTGGTTTTCTTCTCCCTCCCCATTGCGGTCTGCCAGCTTAAAAGGCTGAATAAATTCTCCGCCCTGCTCTTCCGTATCATCCTTTCCACCGTTCTGGCCACGGCCATTATGCTTACCGTGGGAATGGCGGTTGCCATGCTGCTCCCCTCCGGGCGTATCCCCATCACCATTCAGGAGGATCTGGACTACAGCAATCCCGGGTTCTCCCAGATTGTGAGCCATGTCATCTCCCCCAATCTCTTTCAGGTTTTCACCGGGGATGCCTCCCTTCTGCTGCCCCTCTGCGCCCTCGCCCTGTTTTTGGGAATCATCTTCAACTTCGACAAAGAGCAGACAGGACCGGTCTATAATCTCTTTGACTCCTTCTCGCGGATCTTCTACCGGATGAACTGGCACATCATAAAGGTCCAGGCCGTCCTTATCTTCTTCATCTCCTTCGTGACGATCCGCTCCCTGAAGGAGATCAGCGATTTCTCCTTTTACCTTCAGCACATCCTCATTCTCACCGTCTCTTCGGCGGTCATACTTTTCCTGCTCTACCCTATAACCCTCTATCTGATCGGAGGAAGGGGAAATCCCCTGAACCACGTCTACTCCATCATGACCCCCCTGCTGACGGGACTGGTAAGCGGCGACATTTTTTTCAACTATGGAATCCTCACCGCCCACCTGAAGGAGAACGAGGGTATTTCACGGGAAGTGGGCGGCATCGCCGTTCCCCTGCTGACCCTTTTCGCCCGTTCGGGAACGGCCCTGGTCGGCGGCGCCTCTATGCTGCTGATTATCCGCTCCTACACCTCCCTTGACCTGACGCCCTATCAGGTTCTCTGGGTGTTCTTCTTCTCCTTTCTCTACTCCTTCGCCCTTTCCCATGCCCCCCGGCTGGGAATCTACGCCCTTCTCTCCCTGCTCTGCGGTTCCTACGGCCGCGGTCTGGACAGGGGCTACATCCTTCTTCTCCCGATACTTCCCATTCTTATCGGTTTTTCCGCCCTGCTGGATACGGTCTGCATCGTTCTCCTCTCCCGTATCACCGCCTATAACATGGATCTTCTGGACAATGTTCCTTCCAAAGAATTTCTATAACAGTAAGTCTATGCCTGTTTTCTCCCCTCTCCGGCTTCTTCCTCTAATCCTCCCGATCCTTCTTTTCTCCTGTGTGCAGGGGAAGTCGAATCAGGTCAGTGAGCCGAAACCGGGGGAAACCCTGATCTGCGGCACAGCAGGAACATTTCAGAGCCGTACGCGAAAAAACCGCTCCTGGGAATCCATCGCCTGCGGAGTCATCATGAAGGACGGTCAGGAGATAAGAACGGGATCGGACGGGGAAGTTTATCTCAGGACGGGGAGAAATGTTCTCTTCCGGCTCGGTCCCGATACGGAGGTATCCTTCGACTATAAAAGCAAGGATGAAGTACTGACGGTCGAACTCTCCAAAGGATCCCTTACGGCGGAAAACCCCGGAATCGGGCTTATCATCCGTCTTCCCCATCTCTCCCTCTATTCCGGGGAGGGAACGTTTATGCTTAACGCCGTAGAAGAACAGGTGGACATCCACAACCATACCGGCGAGCTGCGCCTTCTGCCGGGCATAGGAAATCTGGATGACCTGGTTGATCTTCTCAACGAGGATGACCGAGGCTGGGCCGATGAGATACGGGAGAACCAGCGCCCTGTCTTTCCCGGCGAGACCTGGTATCTGGATGGAGAAGCCCTGCGGGAACAGGGAAAGAAATTCGAACAGCTTCTTCTGGAATTCACCGGCCTTGAACCGGGAAAAATTGAGCTGGAAGAGGCGATAGAGAACATCCTGTCCATGGATATTACGATTTCGGAGTACACACGCAGCAATTACGATGCTCTACTGAACGGCTTCGACCTTTTCCGGAAGGAGGGCGATGAGGCCCGGTACCGCCTGACGATCCAATCGGAGGATGAAGCCCATATCCAGACTCCCTACAGCTCGGGCAAGGGACAAATGAACCTGGTGCTTGCCGAAAATCAGTCTCTCCCCGTGGAGATCTCCCAGCCCGGTTATCAGCGGATAAGCACGGAGCTCTCCCCCCGCCCGGTGCAGGCCTTCTCGGACAGACAGCTGATTAAACTGTCACGGCTCACCTCCAGGAAAATCGCCATACAGGTCAATCCCCCGGAAAGCGAGATAACCATAAACGGCATCTACGCGGGCAAGGGAAATATCGTTCTGGATGTCAAACCGGACGAACCGCTGGAAATGAACCTGACCCTGGAGGGCTACAACGAGCAGTACCTCTATCTGGATGCCGAGCAGGAGTGGCCTGAAACGTTGGAGCTGGAACTTAAGAAAACCGTGGAGAAAGTCCTCCGCGGAGCCTATCAGGAAGTAATAGGGATCAGCGCCGAGGGAGATGACATCTATGTCGCCGACTGGAGCGGTATCGTCTGGTATCTTCACGAACCGTCGGGCTGGAGGCGCTTCAACACACGAACGAGCAACTACCCCAACAACTACTCAGCGCCGGTCCTCACCGGCAACTATATCTACCTCAGCGGGAAAAGAAACCTGGTGGTCATAAACCGGCTCACCGGCGGCATACTGAATACCATCAGACTTAACGACAGGGAGACCCATCTGAACGGCCAGCATGTGGTTCCCCTCGATTATCAGATTCTCTTCCCCACCAAAGACTCCCTGCGCTTCCTGACCGGAGACGGCAATAGAATACGGGAAGTGTTCATCCCCGGCGGCTCCCTCATGACGCCCTCGGTCTACGGAGGCAACATCTACACGGCCGCCACGGACGGACAGATATACGAGATTTCCCCTTCGGGAAAAATACTCCGTTCCCTCGCCACCGGCCTGGAAAGCCCCACGGGGCAGTCAATTGTGTTTAACGACGGCCGGGGATATTTCTGCGATTCCCGGGGACAGGTCGCCGCCTTCTCCCCCTCCTCCATGACACTGGAGTGGATAAGCGCTCCCCTGGAAGAGAGGCGCAATTTCTTCTGGGATGTGCAGCTCACCGAAGATCAGGTCTTCTTCTACGGGGGGGAAACCCTCTATGCCCTGGACAGGAACACGGGAAAAAGCCGCCCCCCCATCTCCCGGAACATTCAGACCTACCCCCTTCTCAAAGCGCCCTATCTATACGCCATGACGGGGGATCAAACCATGACGGTTTTCTCAACCGATACGGGAACGCCGGTAAAGGAGATAGACCTGGGAATGGAAATAACCAGCCCCATCTATCTCTTTGATGACCGGATAATGGCCGGAGCCTTTGACGGGAATATTCTGATTCTCAATCAGCTGGACTCTTCTCTCCTGTCCAAACCGATGAAGTAGATCTCAAAGGAATCGCTTCTTACAGCCTTGGGCTTGAGCCTTTTAACCCGGGTGAAAAGAGTTCCCATCAGTTCAAAAAGCTCCTCTTCGTCGCCTCCCTGAAAAACCTTGACAACCATGGCTCCCCCCGGTCCGACCTGCTCTCCGGCCAGCTTGATAACCAGCTCCACCAGATCATAGGAACGCCTTGTATCGACCAGACGGTTTCCGCTCGTGTTGGGAGCCGCATCGCTTAACAGAAGGTCATAGGGACCTCTCTCCTTAAGAAAATTACCGGCTTCTTCGGTAAAGACGTCACCCTGGTAAAAAGAGAAATTGGGAAATTTTTTGTTCAGATTGAGGGGTTTCAGATCCACCCCGGTCAGCATACCCTGTCCCTTGAGTTTTTTCAGGACATAGAGGGACCAGCTTCCCGGGGAAGCGCCCACATCCATAACCCTCATTCCCGGTTTGAGCAGGCGGTATTTCTGATCTATCTCTTCCAGTTTATATACGGAACGGGCCGGATACCCCTCTTTCTTTGCTTTCTGACTGTAAAAATCCGGTCGGGCTCTCCCCTGTCCTGCCATTTTATACTCCTAAGCCCGGGAATCGCGGTGTGCCGCTTCGCCGAAAAGATGAATTGTCAAGTCGTATGTATCCTCCGCCCGGCGGAAATCCACTTCCCAGATCTCCCCGTTGCGGGCTATCTCTCTGGGATAATCGGGCAGAGTCTTTTCCAGAAAAGCACGGATCAGCCGCAGGGTAACCGCATGGGTGACAACCAGCACGGCGCCGTCCTTTTCCCGCTCAGCCATCTCCTCCAGAGCCAGGAAAAAAGGTTTGATCCTCTCGGCTATCATGGCATAGGACTCGCCTCCGCCACGGGGAATCCAGTCCCACCTTTTTGTCCTGTCCGTCTCGTACCCGGGAGCCTTCTCTATTTCGGCATAGGTCATTCCGGAGAAAGCGCCCAGTTCCTGTTCGGTAACCGCCGGTTCGAGAGCCGCTTCCAGTCCGAAGAGACGGCAGAAAGGTTCAGCCGTCTGCCGGGCTCTTAACAGGGGGGAGGAAATGATGTGAGTCGGCGGCCCCAGGGCTTCCCTGAACTCCCCGGCGATCTCCTCGGCATCACTCTTTCCCCTGTCGGTAAGGGGAAAATCCCGGCGGCTGGCCAGGATATCCTGCCTGTTGGCCTCGCTCTCTCCATGGCGCATAAAGAAAAGCTTCACTACGCTTTTCCCGCTTCATTCATAATGGTGGGCAGAGCCAGTGCGCTGACAGCCCGGGCCGCCAGTTCCGTGTCCATCTGGAGAATTCCCATACCGTCATTGGCGATAAGTTTCAGCTTCTGAAGGATTTCCGCTGCCGTTGCTTCCTCTTCCACCTGCTCATCCACGTACCAGGAGAGAAAACTGTCCGAAGCGTAATCATCCAATTCACGGGCCAGTCTCACCAGTTTATTGATCAGGCTGGTAACCAGGGCTTCATGGGCGATAACCTCTTCGAAAACTTCCACCTGGTCCTTCCACTCGGTTCTTACCTCCTTGATGGGGGAAAGCAGAACCCTGCCGCCTCGTTCATTCAGAAAATTGTAGAATTTCATGGCATGCATGGTTTCTTCCATATACTGACTCTTCATCCAGTGGGCGAAACCATTGAGGCTTTTCTCCTCAAACCAGGAGGCCATGCTCAGATAGAGATAGGCGGAGTGCATCTCTGCATTAATCTGCTCATTAATAGCCTTTTCCATTTTTTTGTCTATGGACATCTGTTCCTTCCTTAAAAGACGGTTTATTTAAATATAACAGAAAAAGTAGGGAAAACAAAGTATTTGTCGCCCCGTCGACATCACTGGAGCTTTTTTAGAAGCTCAACCTTGGAACGTATGCCTGTTTTACGATAGATGCGGGTTATGTGATTGCTCACCGTATTGGGGGAGATTTGCAGTTCTCCGGCGATTTCCTTGTAGGATAGCCCCCTGTCTATTCCCCGGATGATCTCCGTTTCCCTGTCGGTAAGACCGTATTTCTTCCTGTTCTTGCTGGAAAGGTCCAGTTCCCCGCCCGACCGGAAAGTGGCCAGGGGCTGAAGAAAATAGATAATGGCTCCCAGGGAAAGCCAGAAATAGAACTGGCTGAGGATAATAAAATTCAAGGCGGAACGGTCGGGAAGAAGGGCCCGGAAAATGAGAATCAGGGGAAGAAAGATAAGAGGCACCAGCAGTACGATAATCAGGGAGATTCTCAAACGGACTTCAGCCACGTTCTTGATGCCCCGGGCGCTGTTTGTAAGAAGATAGGCCTGAACGGCGAACAGCAGCAGGGACATGGCGGGAGAGATGAATCCGGGCGGTTCGGTAAGTCTGTTTACCACGGCGGCGCTGAAATAGAAAATTCCTGCCAGTATAACCAGAGAAAGCTGGCCGGGCTTCCATTTCTCCCGCCGGATGTAATTGAGAGTGGCTCCCAGATAGTAGAGAAGCAGAGCATACCCCAGATCCCTGACAATCAGAAAGACTTTGATATACCACCTCTCCTCGGGAAGTTTCATGATATGGCTGTAGTAGAAGAAAACCGCCTCCAGAAAGAAAAGAAAGGTAAAATAAATAATAAAAGCAATGGTTTTAAGCTGCCAGACCTCCCTCTCCTTGATCCAGCAGGCGATGCAAAGGGCCAGCGCGGCAAAGCACATGGCAAAGGAGAAGGAATAGACGAGAAGAGAAAAATGGGAGAGCGGTTCAGAAAGCATATCAGTCCTGCTCCAGGCTGGCAAAGCAGCGGTCCACCATATCGGGGTTTTCCACCCCGGTAGCCAGACTGACAATCACGGTGACGGCCAGGGCAAGGGGACCGGAAAAAACCAGCTGGTCCACATCGCCCAGGGCGGGAAAGAGAACGGGCCTTCCGAACACCGCTTGGCAGATGCCGAAAACGGCGGCTTCCTTGGTATGGAGGAAGAGATAGCAGAAGACCGCGGCAAAAAAACCGGCCAGGGCTCCGCTGACCGCTCCCCTCTTCGTCAGTCTCCGCCAGTAGAGGGAGAGGGCATAGGAAGGGAGGAAGCAGGATGCCATCAGGCCGAAAAAGATGGCCGTGGCCCGGGCGATAACGCCGGCGCCCATATTGAAGGCGAACCAGGCCGAAGCGATCAGCGCCAGAACGATGCCAATCCTTGTGACGATCACCCCGCTCTGTTCACCCGTCTTCACCCGGCCCTTCATAAGGAACTGCTCGAAGAAGTCCCTTCCCACCGAAGTGCCGATCGTATGGAACTGGGAACTGAGAGTGCTCATTCCCGCGGAAAGAATGGCCAGCATGAAAAGATAGCCGAACCAGTCGGGCAGGTAGGTATCGATATAGGTGGGAAGGACGGCGTCCACATTACCGCCGGCGGCGGTCACGGCGATGATTCCCTGGTCATTCCAGAAGTGTACGTTCATAAGGGGCGCGGCCAGATATCCCGCTCCCACGGTAAAGAAAATAAAGATTCCCCCGATGAGTATGGCCCGGTTCATCTCCCGGCCGCTTTTAACGGTCATAAAGCGCACGACCAGCTGGGGCTGCGCAAGAGTGCCGACCCCCACGCTCAGGACCAGGGACGAAAAGATCGTCCACCAGATGGGCGATCCCGTCTCCGGGGCCTTCGTCCAGCTGGTGATGCCCCCCTTCGCGACAGCTTCGGGGATGGCCTGTGACAGTCCCGCCAGAGCCCGTGTCCCCTCGCCGAACCCGCCGACATGCTTCAGGACGAAGCCCAAAAGGAATATCATGCCCACGAAAATCAGGGATCCCTGGAGGGCGTCGGTATACATGACCCCCTTCAGCCCCCCCATTATGACATAAGCCCCCACGAGAACGGTAAAGATAATAACAGAAAAGGAGTAATCCACCCCCAGAAGGCCTTCCATAATCCTGGCCCCGCCGATAAGCACGGCCGCCGTATAGACGGGCATGAAAAGGAAAATCACCATACCGGCAAATCCCTGCATAAAGGGGGAACCGATCCGGCGTGAAAGGAACTCGGGAAAGGTATGGGCATCAAGAACCAGCCCCATCTTCCTCGTCCGTTTTCCGAACAGGGTGAAGGCCAGAAAGATACCGACGAATATGTTCATAAAGACGAGCCACATCAAAGAGAAGCCGTAAAGAGAAGCAATCCCGGAAAAACCCACCAGGGCCGATGTGGAAATAAAGGTGGCCCCGTAACTCATCGCCATGATGAAGGGATGGGTGTTGCGGCCCGCCAGAAGGTAATCGGCCGAATCGGAAGTGTTTTTATACCCCTTGTATCCCAGCCAGGCCAGCAGAGCCAGATAGAGAAGAATAACGGTGACAAGAACAAAGGGACTCATGAATGACTCTCCCCGGAAAGCTCCTCTTCGATTTTTTTCTCCTCCCGCGACCAGGCCGCTTCTTCCTCGGCTCTTTCACGGGACAGGTTCCCCTCTTTGTTCCATTTTGCCAGGCCATAGGCGATGCAGAGAATCAAAGAAAGAACGGTAAGAATCAAAACCGCCGTAACATTCCCATCGGTAACCATAATCCCCTCCGAAAAACGGGTTTCTTTATAGACAGAATCAACCAAGGTGTCATTTATATTATCAACAGCCTGTGAATTATTCAAGGACTCTTTTCTGAAGTTCCAGAATCAGTTCTTCTCCTTCAAAAAAACGGTAATCCTCCGCCATTTTACTCACCCTGCCCAGCTCTTCCCGAAAAGATTCGGGAATAAGGGATGCGGACTGTTCCAGACGGGAAAGGGCTTTTCCCACCTCTTCGGGGGAAAAAGAGCCGAAAGCCTCCGCCATTCCCTCCAGCAGGGAGGGGAAGTCCGGCCAGGGGGAAATACCGTCTCCCCCGCTGTTTTTCCGGCTGATCCCCTGACCTGCCCTCTCCACTTCATCCCATACGGGGCGGAATTCCTCGCAAACCCGGCCAAGGGCGGCCTCGGTCTGCCCGTACTGACCGGCCTTCAGGAGGAGTTCCAGCTCCAGGGCGCGGCCGGCCAGCTCTTCGGCTCCCAGGGAAGCGGCGAGATTTTTCAGGCTGTGGGTTATGACATAGGCTTCCCGGTCTTCGGCCAGGATAAAACGGCTTACCCGTTCGGGATAGTCCCCGTAATCACGGATAAAATAGCCGGCCATATGATCATAGAGCTCCCTTTCGCCGTCCAGACGCTTCAGCGCCTCTTCCCTGTTGAGCCGGGACATCTAGGAGTAATTCTCCATGACCCTCTTGAACCCGGGCAGAGAACGCCTGATCACATCCTCTCCCACGCAGTAGGTCAGGCGGATATATCCGGGAAGGGCAAAACCCCGGCCGGGAACGGCCAGGATATTTTCCCCCTGCAGGGTATCCACCATTTTCAGATCGTCACCCCCGGGAACTTTGGGGAAAAGATAGAAGGCCCCTTCCGGCTTATTCACTTCAAATCCGGCGTCAATCAGACCATTGTAAAGCAGGTCACGCCGTTTCCGGTACACATCGATATCAACAGACATTCCCTGAAGCCGGGCGATGGTGCGCTGCATCAGGGCGTTGGCGTTGACATACCCCAGAATTCTGTTGCACAGAATAGCGGCGCCCACCAGATCTTCGGCGTCCTCGCACAGGGGATTGATGGCCAGATAACCGATTCTCTCCCCGGGCAATGACAGATCCTTGGAATAGGATGTACACAGCATGGTGTGGGGATAGATCTTCAGAAGGGAGGGAACAACCACTCCGTCATAGGCGATTTTTCGGTAGGGCTCATCGGTGATGATGTAAATGCGCCGGCCCGTCTCCCCGAACTTCCTGTCCAGCATATCGGCCAGGGCTTTGAGGGTTGATTCGGGATAGATCTTTCCCGTCGGGTTATTGGGCGAATTGACAATCAGAGCCGCGGTTTTCTCATCGATTGCCGCTTCAAAGGCTTCGACATCCAGGTCAAAGTCCTCTTTGGAATCGACATAAACCAGCTTTCCCCCGTGGTTGTCGCAGTAGAAATCATACTCGACGAAACAGGGACGGGCCACCAGCACCGTATCTCCCGGATTCAGAATACTCTTCAGGGCGATATTGAGAGCCCCGCCGGCACCGCTTGTCATCAGAACCTGCTCCATGCCTATCTCGACACCCTGCTCTTCCCGGATATATCCGGCTATGGCCGATCGGGCTCCGGGATATCCGGCATTGGCCATATAACCGTGCCACTCCTTGCGGCCGGCTTCCTCGAGCAATACCCGAGTGACCTCCTCGGGGGGAAGGAGGTCGGGGTTTCCCAGGGAAAAGTCATATACATTCTCTGCGCCGAACTCAGCCTTGAGCTTAGTGCCGGTCTCAAACATTTTTCTTATAAAAGAAGAGGAGCCCTGCATCCCCTTGATTTTCTTTGAAACTGCCATAAATACTCCTTGGTTATAACAATCGCGGAAAACGTGATTACATCATAAAGATTTTTCCCATTTCTATCAATGAATCCTCCCCTGATCTTCTACGGTCCGGTCTATCGGGAAAACAGAACCGCTGCGGCAAGGGGAAGGGTATAAAAAAGTCCTATGATCATCATGTTCTTCGGCGCCAGGGAAAAGGTTTTCTCCTTGGACGGCATTTTTACAAAATTCGCTGTATTCCTGAGGGTTAGGGGAAAACTGACCAGGAAGACCAGAGACACCACTGGCAGAATTCCCGCCGCAATGCCGACGGCGGCGGCCAGATAGACGGCATAAAGGGAAAACCGGTAAAGCTTCAGAGAGGCGGGTATTCCGATAAAATGGGGCAGAGGATAACGCCTGTTTCTGATATCCTGTTCCAGATCGCAGATATTATTGGCCAGCATGATGTTGGAGATGGAGAAGACCAGAGGAAGGGAAGCCAGCAGGAGAGCCCCCGTCTCCTTCCAGGCCAGAGAGATGAGCAGAGTCCCGCCCTCAAGACTGAGGAGAAGCAGGGAGGGACGATGAATATACACAGCCAGGTAGGGAATGAGAAACCCCATGAAAAAACCGGAAAAAACCTCCCCCAGGGGAAGGCGTGAGACGGGAACGGGCCCGGCCGTATAAAGGATTCCCACGGCGAAAGATAAACCGCCCAGAATAAGCACCGCCGGCCCCGTTCTTACAAAGAGAAGCAAGCCGAAGAAGAGCGCCCCGAGTCCCATGAGGCCTATTGCGAGCCTTACCGTTTTCAGGGAAAAACCCTCCGCGCCGATGACATTATCCTTCCGTTTATACTCCCGGTCCACCGATTTGACGTAATCCACGTAGTTATTGACCGCCGTCGTCGTCATATCGAATAAAAGCAGAGAGGCAAACATGAGAAAAGCGTTGGCTCCGTCAATTTCCCCATAGCGGCGGAGAGCGTACAAAGTGCCGAAAAGAAAGGGAAAAAGACTGGCCACCTTTGTCCGAATTTCCACAAGATTTAAAAAGTCCTTAATAGTCATGACTTTCCTCTTTTTTTTCCATATTCTACCATTTGCCGTCTTGTTATTCAATTTTACTTTCAGTTATACTATTGAACCGATAGAAATATATGATTGAATTTTCATCATTCCTATGTTTCCGAAATTTTCTATTTGCATAACTAAAATAAAATAAAGGAGCGGCAGATGAAAAAGATTGTCCTCTTGGGAGGGGGATACGCCGGTGTACATGCGGCCAAAATCCTGCTCAAGGCATTCAAGAAAGATAAGGATGTTTCTCTAACCCTAATCGACAGGAACTCTTACCACACACTCATGACGGAACTTCACGAAGTAGCGGGAAACCGTGTAAATGAAGGATGTGTCAAAATCAGTTACGACAGGATTTTCTCTTCCAGAGACATCAATGTAGTACAGGATGATATTACCAGGATAGACAGGGACAAGCAGGTGATTTATTCAGAAAACGCCAGCTACGAATATGACTATCTTGTTATGGGAACCGGTGCGGAACCTACCGACTTCGGCATTCCCGGCGTTCTGGATAACGGCCTTACCCTCTGGAGCTATGACGACGCGGTCAGAATCAAGGAACACATCCGTGATAGATTTTATACTGCCGCCAAGACCTTCGAGAAGGAAGAGCGGAAAAAGCTTCTTACTTTTATTGTAGCCGGATCGGGCTTCACCGGTATTGAAATGGTGGGAGAACTTATCGAATGGCTCCCCCTCCTCTGCGACGAGTTCAATATCGACCGCGACGAATACAAGCTTATCAATGTCGAGGCCCTCGGACATATTCTCAATATGATTCCCGAAAAGCCCCGTGCCAAAGCCATGAAATACATGGTGAAGAAGGGCGTGGAATTCCGCCTGAACTCATTTATCAGCAAGGTTGACGAAAGCGTTCTTCACCTCAAGGACGGAACCAGTATCGATTTCGGCACTCTGATCTGGACCTGCGGTGTCAGAGGAAACAGCCAGGGTCTCGAATGGGGACTGACCGAAGGTCACGTCCAGAGACTCAGAGTCGACGAGACCATGAAAACCCCCGACTATGACAACATCTATATCGTCGGTGATGATCAGTGGTTCCTTGAAAATGAAAGACCTATTCCCCAGATCGTAGAAGCGGCCGAACAGACCGCAGCCGTAGCGGCTAAAAACATCGTAAACCGCATAAAGGGCATCGATAAGAAGGTGGAGTTCAAATCCGACTTCCACGGTTTTATGGTCTCCATCGGCGGAAGATACGCCGTTTCCAATACCATGGGATTCTCCCTGAGCGGTATTCCCGCCATGGCTCTCAAGCACCTGGTCAACTGCTACTACCTCCACGGTGTCTGCGGTTTCAACGGCTGGGCTAAATACCTGATCCACGAGATTTTCCGCATCGGCAATAAAAGGTCTCTTCTCGGCGGCCTGATCGCCGGCAATATCCAGGGTCTCTGGGCCGTTCCCCTCAGACTGTGGCTCGGACTCATGTGGCTTTTCGAAGGCATCAACAAGATCGGCGAAGGCTGGCTCAATTCCGCCAAGGGCACCAGTTCATCCTGGATGTTCTCCTCCGGCGTCATCCAGAACGGCATGCCCGGTTACGGTCAGTCCGGGGCCGAAGCTGTCTCGGCAGCCACCGGTGATGCGGCAGAAGCAGTAACGGAAGCGGTAACAACCGCCGCCGATGCGGTAACCGCGGCTTCGGATGCCGTAACTACCGCTGTAGCCAGCGTCTGGGCCCCCGTATGGGATCTTGATAAATCCGTGCTCTCCTGGGATTCCGGACTGGTGACATGGTTCCGCGAAACATTCATGGACGGCATCGCCTCCCATATCTACTACAATGTTTTCCAGGCTATGGTTGTTTCCGTCGAATGCCTTATCGGTCTTGCCCTTATCGGCGGACTTCTGACATTCCCCGCAGCGGGAGTTTCCATCATCATGTGTTTCGTCTTTATCCTGTCCGGTCTCTTCAGCTGGTCTCAGGTTTGGTTCATCTTCGCCGGCTTCCTCCTTCTGGGCGGTGCGGGCAGAACCCTCGGCCTCGACTACTGGGTACAGCCCTGGCTTAAAAAATGGTGGAACGGAACTGCCCTGTCCCAGAAAACATACCTTTATTTTGGTGCTCCTCGGAAAAAGAGGAGAAAATAAACTTGGTTCTGTCAAAATTCTGGAAAGCCTTTCCTTCCATGGAAGAGAGGCTGACCGGGGTGACAGGGGTAATTGAAGAGGTATGGCAAAGCAGTCCGGACTCGGTTAAGCAGGATCTCAAACCCCTGCTGCTGACACCGGGTAAAATGCTGCGCCCTGCCTTTTTCCTTATGGCCGCCTCGGGCGGCTCTGACAAATGGGAATCTCTTTACCCTGTTGCCGCAGCTATCGAATTAATCCATACGGCCAGCCTGATACACGATGATATTCTGGACAGGGCGCTGACCCGAAGGGGTATCCCCACCCTGAATTCCACCGTGGGCATTAAAAAAGCCGTACTGGAAGGTGATTATCTCCTTTCAGTGGCATCCCGCCTGGCAGCGGATTCCTACCAGCCCGGCCTGATCCATGCCATAAACCGTACAATGGAAAGGCTCTGCCTGAGTGAGATAGATCAGGACCTTGGACAGGGAAAACTCTTTATCGGACGGGAACGCTATTTTGAAAGAATAAGCGGCAAAACGGCCGAGCTGTTCGGACTTGCCATGTTCACCGGTGCTCTTCTCGGAGGGAAATCCGAAGAAAAAGCAGAGGTGTTCTACCGGGCGGGCATCAGCTTCGGTCTCTCCTTCCAGATCATGGACGATCTGCTCGATTATAACGGTTCAACCCAGAAGATGGGCAAGAAAGCGGGCAGCGATCTGAGGGGCGGAATACCTACACTCCCCCTCATTCTGGCTCTCGAGCAGAATGATCCCCTTCTGAAATGGCTTTGCCGTACGCCGCTGAAAGCCGTCTTCGCTCCTTTTATCTACAGGAGAATCAAGAAGGGCGGTTATCTTGAAGAAGCAGGAAAGCTGGGACTTCAATACAAGGATGAATGCCTTGCTCTGATAGGGGGAGAGGATTTTCCCGACAGAGAACTGTTCGGGGAGATCATCAATCAGCTGGCCCAGCGCCAATACTGATCCGCCATTCTTCCTGTTTTTTACTAATATTTTCAAAACCGCAATCAACGGAATAACTTTTCCGTGGTTGCGGGATTTCCCTCCATTTATCCCCTCACCTCCCCCGAAAAAATCATGCCGCCCCTCCTCGGAATTCCCATGACAGATAATAAACGGACTGTTTATATTTTATTCCTTTCATTATGAAGAAAAATTTGTTATGTTCTTATTAGGGGAGACGGCCAATCCCCCTCCCAATGCATAAAGGAGGCATTAATGTCTAATCAGCGAGAGAATCCCTTCAAACCGGTACAGGGATCGCTCAAAAAAGGACAAATCGTCGCTATTCTCATAGGATTGATAGTGGTGATTTCACTTTTAACCGGTTTCTATATGGTGGACCAGACAGAGGAAGCGGTTGTTCTCCGCCTGGGACGTTACTACAAGACAACCGATCCCGGACTTCAGTTCAAGGCCCCTCTGGGTATAGACCGGGTTTACAAAGTGCCCGTAACCGTCATCCATACCCTTCAGTTCGGGTTCAGAACCGATGAGCCCGGTGTCATGACCATCTACTCCCGGGGAGATTACAGCAACGAATCCCTTATGCTTACGGGGGATCTGAATATCGCCAATGTATCCTGGATTGTCCAGTATAAAATAAATAACCCCCAGAACTGGCTCTTCAACTTCCGTGCCGCCGATCATGAAAAAACGATCAGGGACGTTTCCCAGTCCACGATAAATATGCTGGTGGGCGACAGGACGATTTTCGACGTCATGAGTAACGAAAGAACCAATATTGAAGTCCAGGCGGGCGATCTTATCGAAGAGACCCTCGAAGGGTATCAGATGGGAGTTGAGATCGTGGCGGTGAAACTGCAGGACGTGGTTCCCCCGGAAGGTTCCGTCCAGAATGCCTTTGAGGATGTAAACAAATCCATCCAGGATATGAATAAACTCATCAATGAAGGTAAAGAGCAGTACAATGCCGAGGTTCCCAAGGCAGAAGGTGAAGCCAAGAGAATGGTACAGGAAGCCGAAGGTTACGCCGTGGCCCGTGAGAACAGGGCGCAGGGAGACGTGGCCCGTTTCGAGGCGGTTTACCAGGAGTACCGCAATAACCCGGGTATCATGAGGGACCGTCTCTACTGGGAGACCATGGAAACGGTACTCACATCCGACCCGGACCTGGAGCTCATAGACAAAGGACTTGATAACTTCCTGCCTTTGAAAAATCTTACATCCGGCGGAGGTGCCCAATGAATAAAATGATCAGAGTCGTTGTCGTAGCGGCGGTCATTCTCCTGATCGTCATCATACTGAGACCTTTCTTCATCGTACAGGAGGGAGAACAGGCCGTGGTCATCCGCTTCGGAAGACTGATTCGTACAGAAACGGAAGCGGGTTTCAAACTTAAAATGCCCGGTGTGGATACTATTCAGTTTTATCCCAAGAAGATTCTCTCCTGGGACGGAGCTCCCAAGAAAGTTCCCACCAGCGAACAGCAGTATATCTGGGTGGATACCACGGCCCGATGGCGCATAACCAACCCTTCCGTCTTCTACGAAGCGGTCAAAACGGAAAACCAGGCCCAGGGAAAACTGGATGATGTCATCGAATCTGCCGTGAAGACGGTTATTTCCAAGTATCCCCTCGTCGAGTCGGTCAGGAGCACCAATGAGATCATTGCCTCCCAGGCGCTCAGGGATGAGGCGGAAGCCGTAGCCGCCGCGGCCTCAACCAACGTGCAGGCCGCCCAGGGCGAAGATGAATTCGAAGAAATCATCAAGGGCCGGCAGATGCTGTCCGAGGATATGCTCAAACAGGCCGCTCCCAATACGAACCAGTTCGGTATTGAGCTGATCGATGTTGTGGTAAGGCAGATTCGCTATTCCGACGAACTGACCGAGTCGGTTTACGACAGGATGATTCAGGAACGTGCCCAGAGAGCCCAGTACAACCGTTCCTACGGCGAGGGCCAGAAGGAAGAGTGGCTCGGAAGGCTGGCAAAGGAGAAAGACGCCATTCTCTCCAAGGCCTACAACGAGTCGGAGACCCTGAAAGGTGAAGCGGACCGCAAGGCGGCTGCCATTTATGCAGAGGCTTACAGCAAAGACGAAGAATTCTATAATTTCTGGAAAGCCATGGAGTCCTACAAGACGACCATGCCGGAATTGAAGAAGATTCTAACGACCGATATGGATTATTTCGATTATCTTTATAATAAGGACTAACGGTGTAAACCAAACTGTTCGGAACCGCCCTACGGGGCGGTTTTTTTACGCCTGACCGTAAAGGTCACCCTTGCGGTGCCAGATACGGGCTTCTTCGGGACGGCCTCTTTTTTCACAGCCCAGCGCGTAGATGTGGCATTTCCGGGAGAATTCCCTGCAGGCCAGAACGTTTCTTGACTCGGGAAGCCCCTTGCGGCGGAACCAGCCGGATTCCACCAGATCCCCCAGCCCCTGGAGCCGGAATTTTTCTATCTGATCGTATTTCAGAGAGAGCTGCTCCCATTCCCCGGCCCTTTTGGTAATGAGGGGAACGTCAAGATAACCGACCGGCTCTCCCGCGGTTATCCGCAGCCACAGCTCGTAATCCTCGGCTATCTCCATGTCCTCCCGGAATCCGCCGCACTCCTCCCAGAGATCTCTCCTCAGGACAGCCGTAGACGGTCCTATCATGCACTTGACCAGCGCATCGGCAAAGACATCCCCTTCCCGCTTGTGCTTCTGCTTTTTCTGGCTTATGACACGATCCCCCCGGAGCCACTTTTCCCTTGTGTGAATAAGACGGAGATCGGGATTTCCCATTATGAAGTCGCGCTGCCGTGACAGCTTTTCCGGCTCCCACAGGTCGTCGGAATCGAGAAAAGCCACCCAGTTCCCCTCCGATGCCTCACCCCCCCGGTTTCTCACCGCACCGGCCATACCGCTGTGGGGTAGTTCCAGAACCTTCCATGAGATATCACCCGCCCCTGCGGAGAGAATCACCTTAGCCCGCTCGGCCGAATCGTCATCGGAACCGTCGTCGGCCAGGATAATTTCATGGGGAGGGAACGTCTGCGAAAGAACGGAATCGAGAGCTTCGCCCAGAAGCCCGGATCTGTTATAAACGGGAATAATGACGGAAAAAGCGATCATATCCGTATCCTACCCTTTCGTACCGGGCAATTCAACCCGTTTTTCACCCGGACTAAATCCCTAGGAGAATTCTTGACTTTTTTTTTTACTTTCCCCCTCTCATGATTATAATATAAATAGAGGCTCATTATATTTTATTAAAAAAAGGAAGATATTATGAAAAAACTGGCGAATCGAATCATTTTAATAACCCTGCTTCCCATGATGGGAACACTACTGATATTCACATTGGTATCCTGGAATTCTGCGAAAACCGCTATTACCACCCTCTCGGCCAATCTTATAGAGGAAAGCGTCAACTCCTGGACAAAGCAGTTTGAAGCCTTCTTTGACCAGAAAGAGACGATATTGGACACCTCAAAGGCCTATCTTGAAGATATTCTTACCTTGAATTCTCTAGCCGACGGGGATCTTCTCTCTGAGGATGTGGAGGACTTCAAGAAGGTGTTCTCCCCCGTTGTCCGCGATCTGAATCTTTTGAACATATACGCCTGGTTCGCGCCGGAATATGTATCCAGGGACCTGATGGAAGTGTCCATACGCAACATGCAGCTGGACGGGAAACTGAGCTATGTTACCGATCAGACCTACACCCGTGTCGATATGGCTGATTCGGGATGGGACTGGTTCACCATACCCGAGCAGCGGGGATGGAATATCTCCGACCCCTACCCCTGGGAAGGCTATGACGAAGACCTTATCTCCTACGGGAAATCCATTGTGGTAAACGGCCGTACCGTCGGGGTCGTCGGTTCCGATATGTTTATCGGGGCCCTGAACAACCAGCTTCTGGCAGAGTCCTTTATGGAACAGGGACATTATGCCCTTCTCAACACCAATCTCGAATTTCTGGCCCATCCGACACAGCAGGGGGCGCTCTGGAAGGATGTGGTACCGGAAGAAGTCGAAAAAACCACCGCTATCCTGCGCAACACGTCCCAGAAAGCCGGAACGTTCACTGCGGGAAAGCAGATTATCGGCTATGAGAGGATGGAGCACGGCTGGATCATCCTGGCCTTCCCCGATATGAAGGAACTCTACCGCTCGCTGAACGCCCTCTCCTTCATGTATATCCTCATAACCGTCGTCGCCGTCGTTCTGGTTCTCGCCTTCAGTCTGCTCCTGGCCCGGAATATCTCCAAGCCTGTGGTTTATGTCTCCCGCTATATCGGCTACCTCGCCCAGGGCAACCTCTCCGAGCCGCTGGATGACAATATAGATGCCCGGCAGGACGAAATCGGCTCTCTCGGCTCTTCTCTCAAGGAGATGACCGATAAATTCACAGAGGTGATCCGGAACGTCCACTCCTCTTCGGAGAATGTGGGCCAGGGCTCCCTCCAGCTTTCCCAGGCTTCCCAGCAGCTCTCCCAGGGCGCCTCCAGCCAGGCCAGCAGCACAGAGGAGATATCCAGCAGCATGGAGCAGCTCACGGCCAACATCGAACAGAATCTCAGCAGCGCCCAGAACGCCGATGAGAGGGTGAACCGTGTCTCCCGGGATGCCGAAAAGGGCGGTGAAGCGGTGACCAAATCGGTGGAGGCGATTAAGCTGATCGCCGAAAAAATCAAAATCATCGATGAGATCGCACGGAACACCAATATGCTGGCCCTGAATGCAGCTATCGAAGCGGCCCGGGCCGGGGAATCGGGAAAAGGTTTTGCCGTGGTTGCCGCGGAAGTCCGTAAACTGGCGGAAAACAGCCAGAAAGCGGCGGGTGAAATCACCAATATCGCCGAAGACAGCGTAAAGATTTCCGAAGAAGCGGGAGATCTGATAGGCAGCATTATTCCCGAAATCAAAGCCGCCGCCACTCTGGTTCAGGAGATTTTCTCCTCCAGCAGGGAGCAGTCAAGCGGAGCCGACGAGATAAACAAGGCTATGCAGCAGCTGGACAGGATCATTCAGCAGAACGCCGCCTCCTCGGAGGAAGTGGCTTCCATGGCGGAAGAGCTGAGCGGCCAGGCGGAATTCATGAGAAATACGGTTGAGTTCTTCAAATTGGACAATACCAGAAGCATCAGGCTGGAAAAGGACATGGAAAAGACTCTGCTGGCGTGACCCTTTCTTTACGCCGCGGAATTAATCTGCTATAGTTCATTCCTATGACGGCAGCGGAAACCCTTTTAAAGAATACCCTCCTCTCCCGGGCTCTATCGGGTGAGGAGGAAAATACTCTCAAAGAGAAGGACATGTCTCCCCAGGCCCTTCTTCTCCTGGGCTGCCGCACCGATTCGGACACACTGGTAGAGACGGCCCTGGAACGGGGGGCCCTGGTAAACAAGAGGGATCATGAGAGCTGGACCCCGCTGATGCATGCCGTCTATTACAACAGCCACCGTATCATTCCCCGTCTCCTGAGAAATCATGCCATGCTCCATATACGCGATGACGAAGGGGAATCGGTTTTCAATATCGCCCAGTCCATGGGCAGCAGTGATTCCCTGAAGGAACTGGACAAAGCCCTCTCTCAAAGCCGTTTGAAGCACATAGGCCTCTTCATCCAGGCTCTGGAAACGCTCTACCGGGAAAAAAACAAACCCGAGGGATTCAGGAACCGGAGCGCCATGGCCCTGGCCTATATAGACCTGGGTTACGTGTGGTGGATCAGCGAAGAGAAAATAGACCGGGTCTTCCGTTATTTCTCCCGGGCATACGCCCTTTTCCCCCGAACGGGTGCCTTCCCCTATGCCTCCCTTCTGGCTGCCATGGGCTATCCCGATGAATCCATGACCATACTCATGCTTATCGCCCGGAGACGCTGGGGAGCTGTCAGCCGTTCGGTTATGGAAAAGGACGAATCATTTCACGGACTGCGTGGCTCCGATGAATGGAATCGTCTCATGAGGATCTGGTAGAACCCCTTCTCTCCTTCCCTTGCAAACTGCTTAGACGTAAACCTGTGTTTATAATAGATCTGCGATATATTATATCCATGGAAGAAATCATACTATCCGTCGCCCCTACCGGATCGGGGGAAGGAAAGAGCCTCCGCCCCAGGACAGTGGAAGAAATCATAGCAGAGGCCGTAAGCTGTACGGAAGAGGGAGCTTCGGTCATCCACCTGCATCCGTCGATTTTGGGCCGATTCAACAGAAGAGACATGAGTTCCCTCGAACAGATATTTCACGGGATTTACGATGAAACCGATCTGATTATCGAGGCCGGGACAGAAGGTATCGGGAGCTTATCCCTGGAAGAGAAGATACTTCCCGCGACCCTGGAGGGGACCGTTTTTGCCACTCTGGATCTGGGCTCCTTCAACAGAGGAGACGGTTCATACCGGGAATCCACGGAACTGATCAGACTCTGCCTGCACAGAATGGATCAGTACAGGGTAAAACCCTCCCTGGAGATTTATGACACGGGGCAGCTTTCCTTCGCGACCTACCTCGTAGACAAGGAACTCCTCGAGCCTCCTTATAATTTTACCTTTGTGTTCAACTCTCCCTGGGGGATGACCTTCTCCCGGCAGCAGCTCTCCTGCCTTGTGTCCCAGCTTCCGCCGGAAAGCAACTGGGGGGTGGTCATAGCGGGGGCCAGGGATTTCACCCATCACAGGACGGCGTCAGAACTGGGGGCGGATTTCCTGCGTATCGGATTTGAGTATTCACCTCTGATGGGAGGACCGGAGGTTTTCTCCAATGCCCAGCTGGTGAAGGAACTTCACCGCCAGCTCAGGGAGACGGGACGAAATGCCATGTCCCCCGATGAAGCCGGCCATAAACTGCTCCTCAGCGATTAATCGGCTTTGCCCCATTTCTGAGCCAGGCGCACAAGTACTTTGAAGCAGCTCTCCATGGCAGAAAGGGGTATCCACTCCGTTCTTCCATGAAAATTATGCCCTCCGGTATAAATATTCGGAGTAGGAATTCCCATTTCCGTCAGCTTGGAACCGTCAGTTCCCCCGCGGATCGGTTTATAGAGGGGTGTGACCCCTTCCTCTTTCAGGGATGCCATCAGATAGTCAACGAGACGGGGTTCCCGGGAGATTCCCTCTTTCATATTCACATACTGTTTTTTCGTTTTAAGATCTATCTTTCCGCCGGGAAAAGCCGCTTCCGTGGCCCGGGCGAATGCTTCAAGGGCTTTCAGCCTTCTCTCTATTCCCTCCCGCTCGAAATCTCTCAGAAAAACAGTCATATGGGCTTCTTCGATTTCACCCTCAATCCTGTGAATCCAGAAATTACCGTACCTTTCATCGGTAGCCTCGGGGCTTTCACTCCGGGGAAGCAGGGTTCCGTAATAAGCGGCCATGGAAGCGGCGTTGACCAGTTTCCCCCGGGCGCTGCCCGGATGGATGGATAGTCCGGAAAAATGGATTTCCGCCCCGTAAGCGTAGTAACACTCTTCTTCCACCTCTCCCTCGTCTCCCCCGTCAACGGTATAACAGAAGGAGGATTCCAGTTTATCCAGGGGAAATCCGTCCATGCCGCAGCCCGTTTCCTCATCGGGTGTGAAGATTAACTCCAGAGGGCCATGACTCAGCTCCGGGTGGGAGATCAGATATTCGGCCATGGTCATGATTTCGGCGACACCCGCCTTGTCATCCGCTCCGAGCAGAGTTTTTCCCGAAGAAGTCACGATCGTATCGCCCTTGTACTTCAGGAGGGCGGGAAAATCCGCCGGAGAAAGGCAGACGCCCTCTTCCAGTTTGATATCGTCCCCGTCATAGTTTTTGTGAACCCGGGGCTCCACGTTCAGCCCGGGCGCGTCGGAAGCGGTATCCACATGGGCCATAAAACCGATAGGCGTAGCCTTTTCACAGCCCGGCGTAGGATCAATCCGGCCGAAAAGAAAACCGTCGGAAGTCAGTTCCACCCGGCTCAGGCCCAGGGAGTTCATCTCCCCTTCCAGCATTCTCAGCAGCTCCCACTGCTCTTCTGTGGAGGGTTTCTTCGTCTCCGCCAGCAATCTGTCCGAGGGAGTGCCGACAGCCGTATATCGTACGATTCTTTCTAATAATTTCTCTTTCATGAAATAACTATATCACCGGGCACGGGAATAGTAAAGTTCGGCCCTCCGATCAGACCATGGCCAGAAGGAGTGAGTTTTTAAAAACGGTAATCCGGTTCTTCACTTCCTTGGATTTATACAGGGCCTCGTCGGAATTCTTTATAAGCTGGGACGGCTTCATACCCGGCTCGTACCGGGCCACGCCGAAACTCAGGGTAACGGAGGAATCGACGGCCCCTTCGAGATCGAGGGAGGCGAAATCCTCCTGGATGGTCTCACAGCACCGGACGATATCCTCGACGGGACTATTCTTGAAAAGAAGGGAAAATTCATCTCCCCCGTAACGGAAGACGGCCGCATCGCCGCAATTCTGCTTCATGATCCGGCAGAGTTCCTTAAGGTAGATATCCCCCACGGGGTGGCCGTAGGTATCGTTCAGACGCTTGAAGTTATCAATGTCCACCATAACATAGACGTAAACGCTTCCGGAAGAATCGCTCTCCATCTCCCTTATGGCGCCCCGCAGGGCGCTCCGGTTATATGTACCGGTTAATTCATCTATCTGTATCTTCTGCAGCAGGTTGTACCTCTCGTACTCCTTTTCCCACGCCGCGGTCTTTTTCGCCTTCTCAAAATAGATGATGATCACTCCCACGAAATAGGAAGAAACGAGAATGAACAGGGAGATAATGAAATTACTGAGCCGCAGACCGTCGCTCCATACAGTAGGCTTATCCAGGTCCCAGTGAAGAAACAGCTCGGAAACAAGTATCCCGATAATGGCGAGGACGCCGGTCAGTGTGATAAGGGTATAATCGGCATAGATAGCGGTAAGCAGAATCGGAAAAGTAAAGATGAAAAAAAGAGAAGAAAATGTTCCGTGGACGGTGAAAATATTAAAGGAGATAAACAGCAGCATCAGAGATACCAGGTAAATCTTTCCCTTCTGGGACAGCCGGCGGCTTTTAAGGCCCAGGCTCTCAATAACGAGAAGCAGAGTGTTGAACAGGGTGGGAATGATCAGAAACTTCATGAGGTATACATTCAGGGAAGTCGTGATATTTCCCGTCTTATAAATAATGAACCCGATCGCGCACTCAAGAAAAAACATCAGAAAAACGGCGAACTGGGTAAGACGGAAATGGTAATGAAGCCATCTCCTGTCAAGTTTCCTGTATTCGGTTTCTATTTTTTTAAATAAATCATCTTCCATGACACTTCTTTATATATCACAAATCGGCAAAAAAAACGACGAATACCAGTTTTTCTTGACAAGGCGGCAAAGTAGTCCTATACTTATATTGTACTAATGCATTAGTACAATATAAGTATAGGGAATCAGATGATGGTTATGGAAGATCAAAAATATCTTTCCTTTACGTTGGACCCCAAAAGCGGCGTCCCCTACTACAAGCAGGTCATTCTGCAGGTGGAGATGGCCATCGCCGACGGACGGCTGACGACAGGAGACCAGCTGCCGACCGTACGCAGTCTCGCGGTGGACCTGAAGATCAACCCCAACACGATCTCCCGGGCTTACAGGGAACTGGAAATACGGGGGGTGGTCAACACCCAGCAGGGAACGGGAACATTCATCTCCGAAAAGGAGATTGAAATTTCCGCCGTGGAAAGGGAAAAGATCCTGGCCTCTCTGACCAGGGACTTCATCGTCAAAGCGAACTCCTACGGCATCGATATGGATCAGGTCATGGAGTATCTACAGGAGATGAGAGAGAATGAACCTCTTAAAACTAAATAGCGAAAGGATTAAAAACAGCCGGGTCAGCCTACCCCAGAGGGATTTTATCTACAACTCCTTCTCCTGGCTGATATTAGGAGCCGCCGTTGTGGCCGGACTGTTCTGGGAACTGGCCGTTCGGCCCGGACTCGATTCAAAGGAAGTCATCAGCATGGCCGCCTCCTTTTTCGGAGCGGGCGTCATCCTCATGATCATGCCCTTCTGGGGTATCATGATGGTATTTCTCGTTCTGTGCGCCGTCCCTCTGGGCCTGGAAGAGTACGGTCTTTCCTACGCTCCGCTCATGGCAGCGGGAGCGGCGGGGCTCTATTTTTCCTGCGCCGTCCAGCTGGTGTTTCAGTGGGACAAGGTGGTCATTCTTCGAATGGGAAAATTCCACCGCATCATCGGCCCGGGGCTCCATTTCATCCTTCCCCTCATAGACAGGACCGCCGCCCATGTGGATACGCGCATCCGGGTCACCGATTTTACGGCGGAGAAAAGCCTGACCCTGGATACGGTGCCCGTCCATGTGGACGCCCTCTGCTTCTGGATGATATGGGATGCCCGGAAGGCGGTGCTTGAAGTGGAAAACTATCGGGAAGCGGTGGCCCTCTCGGCCCAGACAGCCCTGCGTGATGCCATTGGAAGACACGATCTGGCGGCCCTGCTCTCCAAAAGAGAGGAGATGGGCAGGGAGATCCAGCAGGCCCTGGACAGCAAAACCAACCCCTGGGGCATCACGATCCTTTCCGTGGAATTCACCGACGTCATCATTCCCCAGGCCCTGGAAGACGCCATGAGCAAGAAAGCCCAGGCGGAGAGGGAAAAGCAGTCTCGCATCATTCTCTCGGAAGCGGAAATCGCCGTGGCGGATAATTTTGATATCGCCTCGGAAAAATATAAAAACAATGAAACGGCCCTCAAACTCCGTTCCATGAATATGGTCTACGAAGGCCTGAAAAACAAAGAGGGCACCCTTATGATGATGCCCTCATCGGCCATGGAGCAGATGGATCTGGGAGTCCCGCTCGGAGCGGCCGCTCTCGGGAGCCGCACAGGCAAGGAGGAGAAAAAATGATAACCATTGAAAATGTTAAGAAAACCTATGTCTCGGGGGACGTGAAAGTAGAAGCCCTCCGCGGTGTCGACCTGATTATCAGGGACGGGGAGTTCACCTCCATCGCCGGCCCCTCCGGTTCGGGAAAAACGACTCTCCTCAACCTGATAGGATGCATAGATACGCTGGACAGCGGCAGTATCCTCATTGACGACAAGCCGGTGTTTAAGCTGAACAAGGACGAAAAAGCCCTGTTCCGCCGGGAGAAGCTGGGGTTCATCTTCCAGAGCTATAACCTGATTCCCGTCCTGACCGCCTTTGAGAATGTCGCCTTTGCCCTGAATCTTCTGGATATAGACGACCGGGAAGTAAAGGAACGGACCATGGCCATACTCAGGGAAGTGGGACTGGAAGGGATGGAGAACCGCAAGCCCAATAAGCTTTCCGGAGGGCAGCAGCAGAGGGTGGCCATCGCCCGGGCCCTCATCAAAAACCCCAAGATCATTCTCGCCGATGAGCCGACGGCCAATCTGGACTCCCATACGGGCGAGGAAATACTCAAACTGATGCGGGTGATGAACGAGAAGCACGGCACCACATTCATCTTCTCGACCCACGACAAAATGGTCATGGAATATGCCCGGCGTCTTGTTTCCCTTCACGATGGCCTGATTCAGAAGGACGAGATTCGTTAGGGAGGAAAACCATGAAGGGTTTGGTAAAACTTGGTTTTAAAAATCTGCTCCGCTACAAAAGACGAACCATTATCACCGCCGTCGCCGTCGCCATGGGACTGATGTTCTTCATCATGATGGACTCCCTGCTCATGGGCGTCAGCGAAGATTCCACCATCAATATCATGCGCTACGAGAGCGGCTCGGGCCGCGTCGTCACCCCCGCCTACTGGGAGGAATTCGAATCCATGCCTCTCAAAGAAACTCTCGCTCCCTCGGTTGGGAGTAAACTTGACGGGGCGGGCATCACCTGGACGCCCCGGCTGGATTTTCCCGGAGAGCTGATCTTCCGGGGCGATCCCTGGGAGGAGGACGGTTCCGTTTCCGTCGTCGTTACAGCCCTGGACCCGGAAAGGGACGGCCGTGTATTCGACCTGGACAAGGTGGTCACCGAAGGCCGTTTCCTCCGGCCCGGCGAAGAGGGCGTTATCATGGGGCAGTGGCTGGCCGAGGATATCGGCGCCCGGGTGGGCTATCCCCTTTCGGTCCGGGTGAAAACCCGTTTCGGCAGCGAGGAGCTGATGGAACTGGATGTCACCGGCATCATGGACTGCCCCGACCCCTACGTAAATACGGGCGTCATCTTCGTCGATCTTTCCGTGGCGGACGACTACCTGGAGATGGACGGCCTGATAACCCAGGCGGCGGTCAGCCTCTCGCCCAATCCCCAGCCGCCCCAGAACGTTCTGGATAAACTGAACCGCGCTCTGGCCGGTTCGGGAGCGGAGTTCCATAAGTGGGAGGACTGGGCGGCCGACTTCGTGGCCATCGCCGCGGGCAAGCAGACATCGGCCTACTCCATCCTCTCTCTGGTCATCCTCATCGCCGCCATAGGAATCTCCAACACCGTCCTCATGAGCCTCTTCGAACGGACCCGCGAACTGGGGATGCTCCGGGCCATGGGCATGACCGACGGGGACCTGCGGCGGGCGTTTCTTATCGAGGCGGCCGGAATCGGCCTTATCGGCGGACTGGCCGGCATCATTCTGGGCGGAGGAGTCAACCTGATTCTGATCCACGTGGGCATAGACTACGGATCGCTGCTCAGGGATATGAAGTTGGGTTACCGGGTCACGGGTATGATGTACGGAATCTGGATAGTCCGGGACTACATCATCTCCCTGATCGGGGGAGTCGTCATATGCACGGGGATTTCCTGGTTCGTCACCAAGAAACTGGTCAAGATGGAAATCACCGAATGTCTCAGGTTTATATAGAAGGAGGAGGAGATGAAACTTTCCCGCATAGCCTTTAGAAATATCATGAGGAACCGCCGGCGGAGCATCCTCTCCGGCTCTGCCATAGCCGTGGCCACCATGAGCATCGTCCTTCTCTTCGGAATGCTCGAGGGGATGCTGAACGACATGGCCCGCAACGAACAGCGCTACCAGACAGGCATGGTGCAGATACGCAACGCGGAATTCGTCAAATACGAACGGCTCAATCCCTCCCATCTGTTCATCAGAAACGCCGGAGAGACGGTGGAGGCCTTCCGCTCCTACCCCTGGGTCACCGCGGTTTCGGAGCGGATCAACTTTCCCGGCCGGGTCTACCGGGACGAGCGGGAGTTCAATGTGCTGGGAGAGGGGGTGGACTTTTCCCGGGAGAGGGAGTTCCAGCATCTGGACGACGCCCTCATCGCGGGCCGTTATCCCGAGCCGGGCAGCCGGGAGGCGGTGATCGGCTTCAAACTGGCCCAGCGAATGGGCATAGACCTGACTGATGGCGAGCCGGATAAAATCACCCTGCTCACCACCAAAGCCAACCGGCAGACGAAATTCTTCACCGTGGAAGTCGTCGGCCTTTTGGCCTATCCGGTAGGCGTTCTGAACGGGACACACGTGCTCATCCCCCTGGACACGGCCCGGGAGCTTCTCCTCATGGAGGACGGCCTTTCTGAGATCCTTCTGATGGTGGATGAAAAGGTCCTTGACGCGGACAGCGCCGCCGAACGGCTCCGGAACGACCTGGCCGGGACCTACCCGGAGCTCTCCATCCAGTCCTGGCTGGAAACCAACCTGATCTGGGGCATGATGCAGCTGGCCTCCAATATCTACAACATATTCGCCCTCTTCTTCTTCGTTCTGGGCAGCTCGGTCATCATCAATACCACCATTATGGTCATATTCGAACGGATGAAGGAGATCGGCACCCTGGAAGCCATGGGCATGAGAGGCAGGGAACTGACCCGGCTCTTCTTCCTGGAAGCCTTCTATATCAGCGTCATGGGCGCCCTGGGCGGAACCTTTCTGGGCATTATCATCATACTGGCCACAGGGAAAACGGGCATTCCCCTGGGAGACATGGTGGACGGCATGGAAGGCTTCTCCATGTCCAACTACCTCTACATGGGACTCAGCCTGAAAAACACCCTGCTCGTCTTTATCTACTCGGTCACCGTCGCTTCGCTGGCCACATTCATACCGTCCCGCCGGGCCGCGAAAATCGAACCGGTGGAAGCACTGAAAGCCATCTAGGAGGAATCAAACATGAAAAAACTGGGAATTTTACTAATCTTCACCGCCGTTCTGACAACGGCCGGCGCCATAACGGGAGAGGAGATCATCGAGAAAGCCGACGAACTCCAGTCCTTCGACACGCAGAAGTCCTCGGGGACAATGATCTCCCACGACCGCTTCGGCGACATCACAAGCACCTTCGAAAGCTGGAGCCGGGGAAACAAGGAGTTCCTCCTGGAGTTCACCAACGCCGAGGAACGGGGCCAGAAAGTGCTCCGGGTGGACGACGTCATGTACCTCTACGATCCCGACGCGGAAGAGACAATCCGCTTGAGCGGTTCGGCCCTGAAGGACTCCCTCTTCGGCGACGTCTCCTACGAAGACGTGAGCGAGGGGAACGACACCCTGGACCAGTACAATGCCGTGCTGGACGGGGAAGAGCTGAAAAAAGGCAAAAACTGCTACCGCGTCATCCTCACCGCCAAAAAGCGGAACGCCCCCTACTACAAGCAGATCCTCTGGATAAACAGGGACAACTTCGTCCTGGTCTACGGGGAGTACTACTCCAAGCGGGACATCCACCTCAAGACCATCGAAGTGCTGGACATCATGGAAAAGGGAGAGAAATTCATCATCTCCCACCTTATCCTCCGGGACGTGATCAAAGGAGACTCACACACAGAGATGATCCTGGACGATATCGAGCTGGACATTCCCCTGGAAGACCGGCTCTTTACCGAAGAGGCTCTCTTCTGATGAAACCCCTCTTCCTCCTGAGCCTGGCCGGGAGAAACCTCTGCCGGTACCGAAGACGCACCGTCCTGACCATGCTGGTCCTGGCGGTGGGCATCGCCTGCTATATTCTCATGGACTCCCTGCTCATCGGGACCCGCCGGGAATCGGAACTGGCCCTCATCTATTATGAAATGGGAGAGGGCCGCCTGGTCACCCCCGGCTGGTGGGCCGACCGCAAGGACTACCCCCTGTCGGAAAACCTCACAGAACCGGACCGGCTGATGGAGGAACTGGCCGCCCGGAACATCCCCTCCTCCGCCCGGACCGAGTTCACCGCCACCGCCGTGACCCGCAGCGGCACGGGGGGCAGCTTCTCCCTGACCGTGACCGCCCTGGATCCCCGGGAGGACACCCGGGTCAACCGCCTGACCGAAACGGTCTCCGAGGGAACCTTCCCCGCCCCCGGTTCGGAGGACGCCGCCCTGGGAGAGTGGCTCGCCCAGGACATGGACCTCTCCGTGGGAGACACGCTGACCCTGCAGTTCACCGACCGCTGGGGCTCCCGGGAGGCCATGGACGTGACCATCTCGGCCCTGCTGAACTCGCCCAACCACAAGATCAACCGCTCCGGCCTCTTCATCTCCCGGGAGACGGCGGACTACTACCTCTCTCTGGAAGGCTCCGCCTCCTACGTCCAGATCGGACTGCCCGCCCTGAAAGGGGAGAAACGCCGGGCCCTGGCCGCCCTGGAAAACCTGGCCGCCGCCGAAGGCCTGGAGTACCACGGCTGGCGCGACTGGTCCGCCGACTACCTGGCCATGGCCGACGGGGACACCTACTCCAGCGCGGTCATCCTCTTCCTCGTCTTCATCATCGCGTCGGTGGGTCTGGCCAACACCATGCTCATGTCCGTCATGGAGCGGCAGCAGGAGATCGGCATGATGCGCTCCCTGGGAATGAAGGAGAGGGCCATACTGCTCCTCTTTCTCTGCGAAGGGGGACTCATAGGCCTCCTGGGCTCCCTGATAGGCCTGTTCCTCTCCTTTCTGGGAAACATCCCCCTGGTCCGCAAAGGAATCGACTTCAGCTTCATGATGCGCGACATCGACATGGGATACCGCTTCACCGGCATCATCCACGGCGTCTGGAGCGCCCCGGGCTACCTCTGGGGACTGGCGGCGGGCATACTCATCTGCCTGACCGTCTCCTGGCTGACCGTACACCGCGTCCTGGCCCGTCCCATCACCGAGGAGATCCGGGCCGCCTGACATAAGAAGCCTTTTTCGGGCGCCTCCCGCCTCACGGCGGGACCGGGTGCTCTCGGGGTCCGGCTGGCGCCTTCCGTCCCTCCCTCGCGGGAGCGACCGGCCAGCCGCCCTGACGCCCCCTGGCGCATCACCCCGGCCAAAAGATGAATATGAAAAAGAAAAACCTGATCCCCGCCCTCTTCATGACCGCCCTCTTCGCCCTCCACTCCGAATCCCTTCTGACAGTGGACATGACCCTCCTGCAGTCGGCGGGTTATGACAAAGATAAGGAGCAGTGGCAGTACGGCGGCTCCGGCTCGGCCGACTTCCAGGTCAAATCCACGGGCAATCAGAACGTCAAAGGAGAACTCGCCCTCACCTACTACCCCCTGGACGGCCTTCCCGCCGGATACACCATGGTCAGCCTGGAAAAGGCCTCCATCAAAGTACAGTTTCCCTCCCTGCGCCTGACCATGGGAAAGACCCGCATCGGCTGGGGCGACGGCACCGTCTTCAACGGGGGGGACGTTCTGTACGGCAGCCTGAGTCCCTCGGTGGACCTGACCGCCGATGAGATCCGCTCCGACACGGCCCTTTTGACCCTGCTCCGCTACACCGCGGGCCGCAACTACGCCGAAGCCATCGTCATGGCCCCCTCCCCGGATATGACCGATCCGTCCGCTCCGGTCGTACCGGCCATCACCGCCACCAGCGCCGGCGGCCGCTTCGTCATGGAAACGGGAAGTATTACCGTGGAGGGAGGCTACCTCTGCAAGGGGCAGGCGAAAACCGCAGGAGACGTCACCGGGCACCGCCCCTATCTGAGCCTCCACGGCTACGGCTGGCTGGACTGGTACGGCTCGGCCTCCCTGGCGGTTCCCTTCGAAGGGGCAGACTGGCGTAACAACGTCAGCGGGACGGCCCATCTGACCGGCGGTGCGTTCCGCCAGTTCGGCCTGGGTTACGACGGAACCCTCTCGGTACGTCTGGAGACCCTTCTCTACCCCTGGGCCGAGTGGGAAGAGCAGCCATCGCCCGAGACCTACGGCCTCTACCTCTACCCGGAACTGACTTTCGCCCTGGGCCGGAATCTCACCCTGCCCGTCCTGGCCGTACTCTCCCCCGTTGACCGTTCGGGCCAATTCACCGCCGGGTTCAGCTGGACCGTCTACCAGGGCTTTCGCTTCCTCGGCTATGGCGTAGGAGAACTGGGTGAAAGCAGCGACACCTTTATCACGGGAAATATCTCCCTTATGGCGGGGATGGGGTATAAATACTAGGATTTGGGAATCAGAGTCTCATTCTGCCCTGTATAACCTTAAGTTTGGCGAAGCCCTCGGTCAGAGATTTCGTAGCCTCACTCTTAATTTGAATCATTTCCGGATCAATCTCCGTGCCGGTGAAGCGCAGGATACAATCGCCTCCCAGTTCACCGAAAAGATCAACATCAAGGCTCAGGCTGAACCGGTATTCCTGCCTGTTCTCGTACTGGGTATAATCCAGACTCCCTTCAACAGCCTCCATGGAAGTTCCCTTAATAGCAAGGTGACAGTAATCCCACGCGGGTTCATCATGATTCGTGGCCTGGTCATAGGTTTTCTCCAGAACAGGAGCACTTTCGGACTCCTCCGTTCCCTTTACAATTCCCGGAATCCCCTCTCCCAGGGCGATATTAATCGCTTCGTCGCCGCTGTGCATCATTCCGCCGGTCAGCACGATTTTCTCTCCCCCGATGGTAAAACTTATTCCGTACTCCACCGTCACGGTAACCGTCCATACGGCGGTGTTGCCCTTTTCGGCGGTTACTTGAAAATCGGCGGGGATCCCATCCTCAATGGAGGCGGGAGATGTTAAAACCGCCCCTTCCGAGAGGGAAAACACGGGCTTGAAGAGAGAAAGATCCATGGGTTCCACTGTCAGAGATATGGTCCGATTTTCACTGTCGATTTGGGGTTCCCCCACGATATAAGGGGAAACAAGGGAGACAATATCAGCCTCGGACGACAGGTCCGGGCCGGAAGAATCGGCCATTTCACATCCCATGCAGAGAAGCGAAGCCCCCCAAAGAATAAATCCAAGCACCTTTCGCATCATGGAAAAAGATCTCATTTCAGTCATTTTTTTACTCCGTTTTTTAAACTTTCACCCCTCAAATAATGGGGAGAATGGGATAAAAAATAGCAGAAATGAAACTCTGTGGCGTCCCGTTTTATCATTTGGGACGTTTTTTTTATAATTCATTCGGGAAAACCCTTCATATCACCATAGCTTTAGCCTTTGGAGCAAAAAAAACCGGAGCCCCTTTGGGTAACTCCGGTTTCTCCCTTAAGAGATAACAAACTATCGAAGGTTATCTGGTTTTCACTTTAATTGCCAGAGGCTTGGCTTCCTCTTTTTTGGCTATGGATAAGGTCAGGAGACCATTGGCGAAGACCGCTTCGATATTCTCGCTGGTGGCATCCTTGGGAAGATAGAAACTTCTCTTGAAGGAAAGAGCCGACCGTTCTTTCTTCAGGTAGCGTATTTCCGCCTTTTCATCGCTCTCTTCCTTTTTGGCCTCGGTCATCTTGTCGGCAGAAATGGTCAGGAGATTTTCCTTGACCTGAATGTCGAGCTCATTTTCGGAGAATCCGGGAAGCTCGGCAGTGATCTCATACCCCTTTTCCGTTTCGGTAATATCCACGGCGGGAACCCTGGCTGCGGGAGAGTTGTCCCAGTTAAGGAAAGAATCGAAAATCCTGTCAATGTCGTTTACCCTGTTTCTTGTAACCATGTAGTTCATATAATCCTCCATTGTGCCTCGGGCACACTCTTTTAATTTTTTTCAGAAGCTTGCAAAAAAACGTATTGTCGGGTTTTTCACCTCCCGTCAAGGTGGCCCTTTTGCCAGCTCCTCTACACCAACATATATAGCATATACCGTGCCAATTCTATGTATAAATCTATTTATTTCTTTCCACGCATATACTTATATAATTTACTATTTTTTCTTCCCCTCCTCTTCTACGATAGATAAAGAAAAAAGAAACGAAACCTGGGACGAAGTGGGTCAAAGGGATACATTTTTCTGAAAAGGCTTCCGGAGTGACTCCTTTAGACACACAGGTGTCATTATGACTCACTTTTCCGTTACCCTTCGCGCTCAAGGTGTCGGCGGAACCGTTTTTTTTCACGATTCTATGCTGCCGCCCGGGCTGGGTTTCTTGCCGTTCAGTCCTTTTTAGGGGGGGAAGAGAAAAAAACAGTATGTATTTCCGGGAAAACTGCTGTATCATTTCCTGAAAAGGAGTCAATTATGCCTGACAATCAGAAACGGAGTACAGCCGTAAGGATAGTAATAGTGATTCTCATCGCCTTCGCACTGATAATCACCGCTGCGGTGGCTTATGGAGCCGCCCTTCTGAATGGCCGGGTTCCCGTGCCGCAAGGCGCCCTGAATATCATAGCCTCCAGGGCTGACATGCCTTATGAAGAGAAGGAGATGATGAATAAGGCCCTCGATGTCTATGAAATCATCCGGACATCCGAAGCGGGAAATGATATGAAGAAACTCCGGAAAATGGTTATGAGCGGAACGTCCCAGGAAGAAGCGGCAGAACAGCTGATCCGCAGTTATTCCCTTCTGAACGGGGAGGATATGGAAGAGATTCGCCGGGTCATGGAAATTGAGCCGGAAGATTTCAGTCAGGGCAGATCCATTCTCGAGGCCGGGATGGAAGACTATAGCCGCACCGGGGAGTTCACCTTATCCGACGGAGATAAGGAAAAGCTCAAGGCCCTGGGAGAAAAATACGGTTTGACCGAAGAAAACCTGGAAAGCTGGTCCGGTTCCTATGAATAGGACCTCTTTTCTTCCTGTTATCGCCATTCTCATAGGAACCGCGCTGGGAGCTTCCAGCGGTCTTTTCATAAAGGGTCTCTCCCTTTCCAGCCTGGCGCTCAGCGGGTTCAGAATGGGCGTCCCCTTCCTGCTTCTGTTCCCCTACGTGATAAGAATGAAGACCTTTCGCGGAACTCCCGGAATGGGAAAAAAACTCATCCTGGGCAGTTCACTGAACAGCGTCAGAATGTTCTTCTATATCGCCGCCTACAAACTGACGACCCTGGGCAATGCGGTGGTGCTCCTGTATCTCTGGCCGGTTTTCGCCCTGCTTTTTCAGAGTCTCTTCAGAAAAAAGATGCCCGGATGGAAACAGATAGGTCTCCTGCTGGCCGCCTTTGCCGGAGTACTCATCATGAACCTCCACAGAGATTTTTCCCTCCACGGAAAAGATCTGCCGGGGAGTCTGCTCATGATCGCTTCCGCCGCGCTGTTTTCTATAACCATGCTGCTCTTCAAAACCGCGCTGAAGGATCTGGACGAACTTTCCAGCCTCTTTCATCAGAATGCCGTCGGCGCCCTCATCTTCCTTCCCTTTCTCATCAGGGAACTTCCCGCCATCCCTCCGGCCGACCTGGGAATCGGAATTGTCTACGGGCTGGCCGTGGGAATTGTAAGCTTCGGACTCTTTTTCTTCTCCCTTAAGAGACTCCCCATTTTCCAGTACAGCGCCCTGGCCTATTCGGAAGTCATATTCGGTCTGATTTTCTCCGTCACGGTATTGGGAGAAGGCCTGGTTGTCAATCAGATTGTCGGAGCCCTGATCGTTATATCGGCAAGTTTTTACTCCCAGCAGGTGGAATAGAGCCGATGGGGCCGGGAATCGCCCAATGGCGGACATTAAGGGCCTTCTCCCGTTAAAAAACGTGAGAAACGGTAATTTTTTACCTATTTTTCACCTCAAACCGCTTTAACAATCGGCTTATTTATTCTATGGTTATTACAACATAAACCACATAAACTTAATACTAATTAAGATCTTGTAAAAATCCCGTAGTCTTTCAACACCTAAGAGATAAAGGTCTTTTTTTTAGAGGAGATTTAAATGGCTAAAATCAAAGTTGGTTTTAACGGAATGGGACGTATCGGTAAGAACGTCATGAGAGTTATCGTTGAAAAATTCAACGATCAGATCGAAATCGTAGCAGGTAACGACCTGGTTTCCGCAGAGGTTATCGCTAAGGCTCTTCCCAAAGACTCCATCCACGGAAGATTCCCCGTTGAGGTTTCCCTTGAGAGCGAGAATGTTATCAAGATCGGCGATCACAAAGTAACTGTTTATGCAGAGAAAGACGCAAACAACATCCCCTGGGCAAAACATGGTGTTGACGTAGTTTTCGAGTGTACCGGTTTCTACCTGAGCACAGAAAAAGCGACCGCTCACCTCAACGCCGGTGCTAAGAAAGTTATCGTTTCCGCTCCCTGTAGCGACGACACCAAAACCATCGTTATCGGTGTTAACGCCGACGACCTGACCGGTGCCGAGAAAGTTGTTTCCAACGCTTCCTGTACCACCAACTGTCTGGCCCCCATGACCAAGGCAATTGATGCTTCTTACGAAATCATTTCCGGTCTGATGTGTACCACTCATGCCGCTACCGCTACCCAGAGAGTCGCAGACTTCTTCGGCGGTGCCAAGAACAGAGCTACCCTGAACAACATCATCCCCGCTTCCACCGGTGCTGCCAAAGCTGTAGGTAAGGTTCTTCCCCACCTCAACGGCAAACTGAACGGTACCGCTCTCCGCGTACCCACCGACACCGGCTCCGTAGTAGAAGTTGTATACCTGCTCAAGGGCAAGGTTACGGCCGCTGAGCTGATTGCCGCCATGAAGAAAAACGCTGCAGCCATCAATGCCCAGTCCCCCACCGGAAACGTTCTGTATGTAGGTGACTACTACGAATGTTCACAGGACTGTGTCGGCGAGCCCTTCACTTCCATGGTATGTGATGACAACGTAGTTGTTGTTGAAGCCGGCGAAAATACTCAGGTTAAGCTGACTTCCTACTATGACAACGAAATGGGATTCTCCAACAGAATGGCTGAGCTTGCTCAGATTCTGATGAAATAATCCATCCTTAACAGGATTTTCAAAGCCTCCCTCCGGGGAGGTTTTTTTGTAGGAGGTGAAGTTATGAATTGTCCCGAATGCCAAGGAAAGCTCGAGGGCGGCGGCAACAGTTATACCTGCGCGCAGTGCGGTACCGACTGGCACGTGGATTTTGCCTGCGAAGTCTGCCATGAAAAGCCCGAGCAGGAATCCCACTGCGGCGCCGTCAGTTTTTTCTGCCGCAGCTGCAAAAAGCTGAAGTCCCGGGAAACCATGGAGAAAACCTTTTCCCGGGAAGAATAATGTACCCATGACAAAAACAAATGCCCTGAGACTTCTGGAAAGCAGAAAAATACCCTTTGAAACCATGACCTATGAAGTGGATGAGACGGATCTGAGCGCCCGGGCTCTGTCGGAAAAATCCGGCATTGAGGGTGACCGGATTTTCAAGACTCTGGTTCTGCAGGGAGCGTCGGGCTCTTATTTCGTCTGCGTTATTCCCGGTACCTCTGAACTGGATCTGAAAAAAGCGGCCAGAGCCTCGGGGGAGAAAAAAGCCGATCTTATTCCCATGAAAGATCTTCTCCCCCTGACCGGATATATAAGGGGCGGATGCTCGCCGATCGGCATGAAAAAGAGTTTTCCCACCTATATCGATGAAACATGCGGCCTTTACGAAACGATTTACATCAGCGCCGGAAAGAGGGGCATGCAGCTTCTTATCGCGCCGGATGATCTGGCCTCCCTGTCGGAAGCCACCGTTACCGATCTGGTTTAACCGCTAAAACCGGAAGATCAGGTCCACCCCGCAATTCCGTCCCAGCTCGATTCTTCCATGTTCCTCCTTCCAATCCCCGCCGATATTATCGCGGTAACGAGCCAATCCGTAGTCGTATGTGACCAATTCTCCCCGCCATCTGACCATAAAGTGTCTGGAACAGCGTACATCAAGAGTAGCGGGCAGTGCGTAATGAAAGGCATATGCCAGATAATCTTCATAGCCATAAAAACTCTCGCCTTCCGGTCTTGCCGAGTAAGTGCAGCCGAAAACAACGGCGAGCCCCGCGGAGAAAGGGCCGCTTGATACCAGGCTTTTGTTAAGGCCGGCAAACAGCCCCAGCTTTAATTGGCGGTAACCCTCTTCATACTCGGGGGCAATATTATCCCCGTCGGCACTTAAGGCAAAACCAATGGTTCCTCCCAGAGAAAGATCCCAGCCATGGGGCATAAAACGGTACCACTTAAGTCCCGTTTCCACTTCGGCGAGTTCAGCGCTGTAATCCTCCGCAAAAGTACTGTCCTCAAGTGAGCCATAGTTCATCTCCAGAATCAATCCCAGACCGTTCTCTCCGGCGAATACAGGCAGAAACATCAAGGCAAATAAAACTGTGAAAAATATTGATTTCTTCATGATTAAGACTTCCCCCTATCTACGGGGAGCGTTTTTTGTTCATTTTTCCCCAGAAACAGGAATATTTTTCCTTTTATTCCCCCTTACCAGCTCCGGGTAACGTGATATAATGGATTTGCAATACCGGATTTTATCAAATACAGGAATAACTTATGAATTTCAATAAATTACAATCGGCACTCTCATCCATGATTCTCTCCGCATCGGGCTGGAGAAAAGTATTTGCCTCCGACGGCAACGAGGAGAGCCTCATTGAATCAATCACAGAGGAGGACAGACTTCTGACAGCCGCCATGGCCTCTGTTTTTGCCGATCTGGTTCTGTCGGCGTCCCAGGGCAGTCCGGCCATTTCTCTGGGAATTGACAGCCGCCCTACCGGACCCGCCATGGCGGCAGCCATGATCCCCGTTTTTTTAAGTAAGGGGCTGGAAGTGCGTTATACGGGAATCTGCGCGGCCCCGGAAATCATGGCATGGACAGGAACGGAGGATTCGCTCGACGGCTTCTGTTATATCTCGGCCAGCCATAATCCGGCGGGACACAACGGTGTGAAGTTCGGTTTGGGCGGAGGCGTTATAGGAGGCGGCACGGCAGCGGCTCTTATTGATTCATATAAAGCCTTTACCGGAAAGGAAAGCGTCATGGAGGAACTGGAAGCCCTTCTGAGCAGAAGCCCCATTGATTCCGTGCAGACTGTCATGGGCAGATGTGAACTGCATAAGACTGCCTCTTTCAGTTCCTATGAAGCCTTTTCCCGCCGGATAGCTTCCGGAAGCGATGCGAAAGAGAATCAGGACGCCTTTTTCACCCTGCTGCAGAAGGGAATAAAGACCCGTCCCCTGGGCGTAATAGCCGAATTAAACGGCAGCGCCCGATCACTCTCCATAGATAAGACCTACCTCTCCACGCTGGGAATCAAGGTCATGGCTCTTAATGAAACGCCCGGGCGGTTTGTCCACAGAATCGTTCCCGAAGGATTTTCCCTGGATCTCTGCCGGGAAGAGCTGGAAAAGGCCCATGCAGAGGACGATTGCTTTCTTTTCGGCTATGTTCCCGACTGCGACGGAGACAGGGGCAACATTGTCTATTTTAATGAAAAATCGGGAAAGGCGGAGATTCTGGAGGCTCAGGAGGTATTTGCCCTGTCCGTTCTCTCCGAGCTGACGGGTATCATCTATAACGGATTGGATATTTCCCGGACAGCCGTTGCGGCCAACGGCCCCACCAGCATGCGCATCGACCGGATAGCCGCCGCCCTGGGAGCCCAGGTTTTCCGGGCAGAGGTGGGAGAGGCCAATGTGGTGAATCTGGGAGCGTCCCTCAGGGAGCAGGGGTGGATTGTCCCCATCCTGGGAGAGGGTTCCAACGGGGGAAATATCACTTACCCCGCCCAGGTACGCGACCCCTTGAACACCCTTACGGCTCTTATAAAATTGCTTACGCTCACCGACCGGGGTGAAAAGAGAGGCCTTTTTCACATCTGGTGCGATCTGTCATCCCAGGAGGAGAAGTACCGGGACGACTTCTCACTGTCCGATATAATCGCCTCCCTCCCCCTCTTCACCACCACTTCCGCCTTTGAAGAGAGGGCCAAATTTCCCATAAAGACCGGTGATCACGCCGTTCTGAAAGCCCGTTATGAATCGGTTTTTCCTTCCGAATGGGATTCCAGAAAGGACGAATTGGCCGATCGCTTCGGCATTACGGGCTGGGAGGAGAGAAACATGGAAGGGACGGAGGAGCGGACCGGTGTGGGAAAAACCTTCCGTTCCGGAGCTGAAAAGGGAGGATTCAAAATTCTTTTTCATAATGGGAAGGGAGAGTACACCGCCTACGTATGGATGCGGGGCTCCGGTACGGAACCGGTGTTCCGCGTTCTGGCCGATTGCGAGGGGAGCAGCCCCGAAAGGGAAGCATGGTTTCTCCAATGGCACAAGGAAATTATTACCCGTGCGGATGAAGGCTGATGCGGGTCGGCTTGACTTAATGCGGCCAGCATGGTAAAAATGAATCGTGAACAATAGATCAGAACAGAATACGTTCATATCTTGTCTCAATAATATTTCCTGGTGGCGGCTTTCTATCTAGCCGTCCCCGATTTTGGTTTTAGGCGGCTGAATATTCGGCCGCTTTTTTTGTCCTTCCTCCGAAGTACAATCACCCTAGGGCCGGATAGGCCGCGGATGAAGGAGGAAAAACATGAAAAAGCGTTTGTTCAGCGGCTGCACGCCGTCGGGAAATCTCACTCTGGGTAATTATCTGGGAACGGTACGGGGATGGGAAAGAAACCAGGAAACCTGCGACGCCCTTTTTGCCGTTACCGATCTTCACGCTCTGACCGTACCGCGCGACCCGGAGATCCTTCGAAGGAAAAGTCTTGATTTTCTCTGTCTTTTTATGGCTTGCGGGATAGATCCTCAGAAATCAACCCTTTTCATTCAGTCCCACAATCCCCGCCACTGCGAAGTTTCCTGGATTCTCAGCTGTCAGACAGGATGGGGCGAGCTGAGCCGCATGACCCAGTTTAAAAGTAAATCGGCTGCAGACCGGAGGCCAAGCGGCGGGCTGCTGACATACCCGGTTCTTATGGCGGCGGACATACTTCTTTACGGTACGGAACTGGTTCCTGTGGGAGAAGACCAGAGGCAGCATATGGAACTGACCCGCCGCCTGGCTAAGCATTTGAACAGCTGTGCCGGACCGGTTTTTCCCTTGCCGGAGGCAGTGATTCCCCCTTCAACGGGAAGAGTGGCCAATCTTCTCGATCCTACGGCAAAGATGGATAAATCCCATGATAATAAGGATACCTATATAGCCCTGACCGACACACCCGAAGAGATAAGAAGAAAAATAGGCAAAGCCCGCACCGACTCCAGAGGGGATTTCGCCATGGATGACAAAGACAGCGGGATCGGCAACCTGGTGCGAATCTATTCAGCTTTGACGGGACTGGGAACGGGTACCATCATATGGGAGTATGAGCACAGGGGCTACGGAGCGTTCAAGAGAGATCTGGGAGATATTATCGCGGAGACTCTGACTCCCATCCGGGAAAAGTATAACCGGATTCACAGGGAAGAGGATTATCTCAAACAGGTTCTTGCCCTGGGAAAGGACAAAGCTCTGGAGAAATCAGAACGGGCATACAAATGTATAAAGGACACCTTCGGGCTTATTACCTGTTAATCAGATACTCCAGCACCGGATCTTTCCCTTCCTTGAAATCGGCAAAGGAATAGGTAAGGGGAATATCCGGAGAGATCGGTTCATCCCCTCCCGGCCGCCTGAAGTATTTGGTGGAATAGAAAATACGGATGCCCGAGCGGGGAAGATTAAAGGAGCGGACTTCTCCGTAATGGGAAGCACCGCCTCCCGTAGCCTCCCCGATGACAAGGGCGCCGGTCTCTTCTTTGAGGGAGAGGGCATTCAACACGGCGGAGGAATAGGTATGACGCCCCACGGCCACATACAGCCCCCCCTCGCCTAGAGTCCCGGGATTCCGGGCTATACTGCGGATAAACGGATCCAGCAGGGGAGAACTGCCCCCTCCATTATAGCGGAGATCCACCAGAAGACGCTCATCCTTTTTCTCCTCCAGAAAGGCCGTCAGCCCGGTAAGAAAATCGTCCAGGGGGGGATTTTTCTGATCACGGCATCTATCGTATTGAAAATAGACGAGATTTTCTCCGGGATAATATTCATACCAGTACCACTCGCCGGGATGGCTGTATTCCACAAGCCCTTCGGTCAGGGGATACTTATCGCCGAGGGAAAGCACTTCCCTGATAGAGGAGAGCTCACTTCCGTCCATCCGAGCCAGCTTATCCTCAATGATGAGGCCGTCCTCTCCTTCGGTCCGGAGGGGAAAAAAGCCGTCAGTTCCGCTGACACCGGCATAACGGAGATAATCGGCATAACTGAAAGCTCCGAGGCTCCTTAAGCCCAGATCAACCGGATTGTCATGGGAAATCAAGGGAGAAAGAGCCTTTCTCAGCGAATCTGCCTCTATGCCGCCCATATCCAGTAAACGGGTTCCCAGAAGCGTCCGGTGGGAAGGAAGACAGGAAGCCACGAAGATCCCTTCTTCAAACTCACGGAGCCCCAGAATCAGGCGGTCCATGTCCGCCGGGGGGAAAACTCTGGTATGACCGTCTCCGATGAGGGCGATCAGTTCCTTAATCCCCAGGTACATATCCTGATTGGAAGCCGCGGGAATCCGGGAACGCAAATCTCCTATCTTCTCCCGGAACTCTTCCTCCGTAACAGTATGATAAAGATCCTTATGCCTCCTGGCCATTTCCCGGGACAGAAAGGTCAGATCGTGATTCCAGTATCTCAGCCTGTGCCTTTCATCGGCCCTCTCCAGCGACTCCCACTTTTCGGCAGCCTCCTGATCGGTCATGACGGCGAATTGGGGATTATGAAACTGCCCTATTCGCTTTACGTATCTTACAGCCGGAACAGAACCGGCCAGCAGCAGCAGGAAAAGAACAGCCGGAATCGCCCTCTTAAGAGACATACCCGGCCAGTTCCACAGTCTTGTTCAGAACCCGGCAGGCACCGGCGGCGGATAACTGCTCCGGGGTAAAGGAAGAGCTGATCCCCCAGCAGTCGCAACCGGCGGCGCTGGCTGCTTCGGCGCCGTTCAGGGCGTCTTCCATGACAAGGCAGTCGGCCGGGTTCTCTCCCAGCCTCTCGCAGGCGGTTCGATAGATCTCGGGATCGGGTTTCTTTTTAACCACGTCGTCTCCGCCCAGAACCGTATGGAAAAGAGCCTTGTCGATTCCGGCCGCTTTGAGATTGGCATTGATCTTTATATGGTCGGCGCTGCTGGCGAGCGCCAGTTTATACCCCCGGCGGCGGAGTTCCGCCAGCATGGCCGGTACTCCTTCGAAAAGGCCGATTCTGTCGTCCACCATCTCGAGATAGATCTGATAGACCCGGTCTTTCATCTCCTTCTTATACTCAACCCCGTATTTTCCCGCCACACCGCCGATATACCGGTCTTCTCCGGCACCGACGAAGGGAACAAAGTCCTCGGGCTGCGCATCCACGCCGTACTCTTTCAGACCGGCGATGGCCGCCGCTTCAATAACCGGTTCAGAATCGACAAGAACCCCATCCATATCAAAGATGAGGGAAGTATAGATTTTCATATATCTGCTCCCTGTGGGAAATATTAACCGTTTGTGCTCAGAAAATCCCAGATCAGCTGCAGGTTTTCCTCGGGCGACGCTTCATCCAGATTGATGACAAGATCGGCGATCTGCCTGTTCAGGCTGTCCCGCCTGAGATAGATTTCATGAAAGTCCTCCCGCGGATGCTCCTCGGAGAGGAAAGGGGGCCTGCCCTTCGCCATGATTCTCCCGTAGAGCAGTTCCTCGGGCAGATAGAGATAGACAACGCTTCCCTCTTCTCTTAAGAGGGACATGGCTTCATCATTCTCGATGGTTCCTCCCCCCAGGGAGATAACCGCCTGCTTGGTTCCCGGATTAAATCTCTTGAGAACGCCGCGGACCGCTTCGGTCTCAAGTTCCCTTAACCTCTCCACTCCTTCGGCACGGAACAGATCCCGGACCGTGGCGTAATGATTAGCCGCCGGCGTATTTAGAACAAGCTGATCCAGATCATACCAGGCACATCCTTTCCTGTTGGCCAGCATATTGCCGAGAGTCGTTTTACCGCAATGTTTTATTCCGCTGAGAACGAGTGTTTTACGCATAGGATATAATGGCATTTTTAATAGAACAGTTCAAGATGATAAGCATATAATTGGCCGCCGGGTTCATAAAAGAGTCTCCTCCCCCTGATCCGGTCTCCTCTTTTTTCCTCCGGAGCCGGTTCCGGCTTGACGAAAAAGTAAAAATAGATTTTTCTTTAGAGAGGGGGATCCCATGTCTTTTTTCGTTTCATCCGACGAATGCCGCACAAGATTAAACGGCTTCAGGGATATCATGGACAGAGAATGTCCCGACTGGGAGATGGCTCTAATTCTGGACAGGGTCAATCAGTTTTACTTCACCGGGACAATGCAGGACGGCTTTCTGGCGGTAACCAGGGAGGGAGAACCGGTCTACTGGGTCCGCCGAAGCCTGGAAAGGGCCCGGGATGAATCGCCCCTGAAAGAGATACGCCCCATGGACAGCTACCGCCGGGCCGCATCGGCCTATGAAAGGGTTCCCGAAAAGATCTACCTGGAAAAGGAGATCGTCCCTCTGGCGGTTGAGGAAAGACTGGCCCGCGCCTTCCGATTCAGGGAAACGGCCGGCATGGACCGGCAGCTTCTGAAACTCCGGGCGGTGAAATCCCCCCGGGAAAGATCCCTGATAGAGGAATCGGGAAAACGTCACCGCGAACTGCTGGAAATCCGGGTACCCACCCTTCTTGAAGAGGGAATGAGCGAGATGGATTTCGCTTCCCGCCTTTTCCCCGAGATGATCAGCCTCGGTTATCACGGCATATCCCGCTTCTCCATGTTCCAGTCCGAAATTGTCATGGGGCAGATCGGATTCGGAGAGAACAGCAGTTATCCTTCGAGTTTCAACGGTCCGGGAGGGAACCGGGGTCAGCATGCCGCGGCTCCCCTTCTGGGTGATCCTGCACGCAAACTGTGCCCGGGCGATATGGTATTCGCCGATATAGGGTTCGGGTTCGAGGGATATCACTCCGACCATACCATGACTTACCTTTACAGGGGTTCCCTTACCCCGGAAGCCAGGCTCTTCCATGACTACTGCGTTGTTCTGAGAGACCGACTGGCCTCCCGTCTCCGTCCTGGTGAAATACCTTCGGATATCTATCTGGATACCATGGAAGAGATAGCCCGGGAGGCTCCTGCGGGATTCACCGACTGCTTCATGGGCCGCAGGGGAAGCCAGGTAAAATTTCTGGGACACGGGGTGGGACTGCATATAGATGAGTACCCGGTCATAGCGAAAGGGTTCGACGAACCGCTTGAGGAAAATATGATTATCGCCCTGGAACCGAAATGCGCTGTAAACGGCGTTGGGACAGTCGGGGTTGAAGACACATTCGCCGTTACACCCGAGGGGGGGCTCTGCCTTACCGGAGGCGGACCGGGAATGATTGAAATACCATAGAGGAACCGGGAGGAGGAGTTAGATGGAAATTACAAAAATCAGTGCATCCCTGTACGATGTATCAATGGGATTCGTCCATGCCTATCTTATAGACAACGGCGGGGAGTGGGCCCTTGTGGATACAGGGATCGAAGGCAAGGGCAAAGAACTCCTTGAAACCATGGAGGAAGCGGGATTAAAAGGCTCCCTGGGGCATATCATCCTGACTCAGCTCCACGGAGACCATACGGGCAGCCTCAGGGAGCTTTACGATCTCACGGGCGCCGCGGTTTACGCCCACGAGGAGGAAGCGGATGCCATAGAACAAGGGCTGACCATGCGCGCCTGCGTTGCGGCTCCGGGCCTGCTTAAGGGATTAATGAACCGCTTCGTCATCCGCGGGGGCAAACCTACCTATCTGAAAGAGGGCACTCCTGTGAATGTGAAACTTAAGGGCGGAGAAACGCTTCCACTGGGGCCGGGTGTGGAAATCATCCACACTCCGGGACATACGGCCGGGCACATCTGCCTTATCCTCAAAGAAGAGGGAGGAGTACTCATCGCCGGTGACGCCGCTTCGGGGGGGAAAGAGCCGGGATACCCCATGCTCTTCGAAGACAGGGAAAAGGGAATGTCCACACTGCGTCAGATGGGTTTGCTTCTCTTCGATAAAGCCGTATTCGGCCATGGGAGCCCCATTATGGAAAGGGCTTCGGAGAAATTCAGAAAAGCCTTTTCATGACGAGAAATGATCCCATGGCTCTGACGATTGTAATCATGGATCAGGAAGAAGCAAAGAGCCGTCGATTATCTGAAATCTGAATCTGATCACTTCCGGGGGCCGTACCATAGGGCTTTTCTTCTCCTCCTGTCCGGAGGAAAGGGTAAGCAGATTCTCCTTTACCTGAATATCCAGATCCTTTTCATCAAAGAATTGTTCCTTTTAGCTGTCATATAGTTCATATTAACCTCTGAATCGGTCATAGCCGACTTATTTATCTTTCACTAGGGATAATTCATATACCATGCCAAACATAAACAAGTTGATCCATTTAGTTTCATTGTAATGATTTATTTATCAATCAGGAGATTTTTACGGGAAAAAGCAATAGGGGAAGAACAATGAAGACCTGAAAACAGGGAAAAATGGGGTCAGAACTACCCGAAACATAATTCAACAGCCCCAGTAGGACATATATGACCCACATGCGTCATTGTGATACATTATTATCAATTCAAAGATTACCCTACCGCCAAAAATACCTTTTCGAAATTCGTTCCCTGACGATGGGAATACGGTCTTTCAGACAATTTTAAATTACATTTATGAAAAAAACATCAAATATGTAGAAATTTTCCCAAAACGGTGTGGACAAGGAGGACATCTAAGAGGTAATATTCCTCTACTGCCACGGCAGAACAGATCAGAGTCGCTGGACGGATTTTTTTTTGGAAATGATATAACTGAAAGAATCATTTACCGGATTCAATAGATTCCGGGTAAAATCATGCCTTTGTCCAAGGCGACATTATCTGCCGGGTAATTTTATTACGGCTATAATTTCATAGTACTTTCTTCATATTTTTCCCCGTGCCCACAGATTGTTAATCAGCGGGCACGGGCCTTTATTCCCCGGAAGACAGAGTCGTATGACCCCTTTTCCTACAATCCCACTTCATCAAGAATGGACTTCAGGTAATTATCCTTCAGGCTGACATCCACTTCAAAAAAACCCAAGGTCGTATGGAAGGGAATAGCCAGAATAGGATTATTCTGAGGCCAGGAAATGGAATGATTCAGCCCCTGAACGACGAAGGGAACGGTTATATCCAGACTATATTCGCGGATCTTGCTCAAAGAGTTACCGGCGATAACATTGGTCATTTCCCCCACCATACTGCTGATTATCTCCATCTTTTCCTCTCTCCCGTCAGGGGAAAGGCCGGAGTGGGCCAGCAGACCATCAACAAGATGGCTCGTTAGCCTCAGGGATACCACTCCTTCGGCGGCCCCGGTCACACCGATGACTCCTGAAATATCCCAGCGGTGAGTATGCAGCCGGGCGATCAGGCTGGCCTTCCCGACAGAGGGTTTCTGACCAAGCATGTTATCAAAGAGATCGATAGTGGAATCCAGAAAAGGATTAATATAGACAGCCTTCATTATCCTATCTCCCGTGAATATTTTTTTTATATTACGTGATAATGAGAAAAATTACGATTGTTTTTTATTTTTTTTAACTTACGGTGTTCCGAGGCTCAGCCGTTCGGTCCAGGATGTTGCCGAACGGGAAAGGAAAGGGTAAAAAGAGAGCCCTTCCCCTGTCTGCTCTCTACGCCGATCCTGCCCCCGTGAAGCTCGGTAATCTGCCGGACAATAGCCAGCCCCAGTCCCCGGCCTTCCCCCGTCCGGGAAATATCGGCCCGGTAGAACCGGTCAAAAATATAGGGAAGATCCTTTTCAGCGATACCGGAGCCCTCATCTCCCACCGTCAGAAGAATCCGATCATCCTCCAGACCGCAGGAGACGAAGACAGTCCCCCCCTCTGGAGAGTACTTAAGACTGTTATCCAGAAGATTTCCCAGGGCCTGCCCCAGCCGGCCGGGGTCGACGGACCACGTAAATCCCCCGGGAAGAGCGATGCGGGTTTCCAGGCGTATATGCCGGATCCTTCCCTTGAGGTTCCAGCGGTCCACCTCATCCCTGACCAGAGCGGCCAGATCCGTCTCTTCCCTGTTCAGCCTGAAGGCTCCCGAATCGGTTTCGGCAAGCCAGTCCAGATCGGAAGCAAGATTCTTCAGCCTGTCCACTTCGGCAATGATCCTCCCCGCCCCTATCTCGCCGGAGACCAGATGATCGACGATTCCCCGGGCTTCCAGCCTGATACGGTTAAGGGGGGTCCCCAGGTCATGGGAAACATCTCCCACAAGGCGTTTCCGCAGCTCTTTCTGAACATCCAGGGCCTGCACCATTTCATCGAACGCCCGTCCCATTCTTGCCAGTTCGTCATCGCCCTTCCAGGTGAGTTTTTCCAGCCGGCTGCCCCGGGCAATCCGCTCCATCCCCTCGGTCATCGCACAGACGGGACGGGTGAGCCGGCCCGTGAACAGCCAGGCCAGCGCGGAAACGGCCGAGAGTAAGAGGAGCCCCCATATCAGCCTTTGCCTGAGCGAGCCTATCAGATAACTCAGCGTTTCCCCGGTCAGATATGATTTCCCTATGTAGGCGGTAACCGATCCCACCGTTTCTCCTTCCCGGTCAAGAATCAGACTGCGGCTACCACGGACCAGGGGCTCTTCATCCCAGCGGGACAGGCGGGAGAAGCTGTTATAGAGAGTGCGACCCTCCCAATCTCTGACAACCACGCGGATTAAAAGTCCCGATTCCGATTCATCGCTGTTCAGCCAGTCCAGCTCTTCCTCAAGGCCCGTCCAGTCTCCCCGGCGGAGATAGAAGTTTTCCAGCCTGCTGGTTATGAACTCGGTTCTCACCCGGGTCAGGACACGGGGGATTTCCCGGTAGGAAGAGTAATAATCAATAGCCGTATGGGATAGAATCGTCAGGAATATAATAAAGAAAAAAGTGGTCAGATGGCGGATGAAAAGACTCTTCAATCATCCCTCCATGCCAGCCGGTAACCTTCGCCGTATACGGTTTCTATGGGTTTGAACCCGTCGCGGTGGATAAGATGGCGCAGGCGCTGTATTTGTGTATCCACGGCTCTGTCATAGCCGTCGAACTCCCTGCGGTAGGCCATATCGATCAGCTGCTGCCTTGATAAAATGCAGTTGGCATGCCCCATCAGGGCCGCCATGATTTCCCTCTGGATAGTACTGAGCCGGACAGTTTCACCAAAAAGGGTAAAAAGTCCCTCTTTCTGGTCCAGAATCATAGGTCCGCAGGAGAGCCTTTCCATGATGCTTCCCGAAGTTCTCCTCAGCACGGCTTTTATCCGCAGAACCAGTTCATCCGGATCAAAGGGTTTGGTTATGTAATCATCAGCACCACCGGAAAGCCCCTGCAGCCTGTCGCTCCTGGCGCTCCGGGCGGTCAGCATAATAATGGGAATCTCCGATTCGCGGCGGAATTCGCCGCATATCTCGTTGCCGTCCCCATCGGGAAGCATCAGATCCAGGAGGATCAGATCATAGGTATGCTCCCGGAATAAGGCCCTTGCTTCACGGGCGGAAAGGGCTAGTTCCGCGGAAAAGCCGGCCCGCTCCAGGTATATCCTGATCCAATCGGCCGTCTGCCGGTCATCTTCGACAACAAGGATATTCCGACTCACGGCCCGTTCTTTCCTTTACCCGCATCCGCCCCGTTCGAACCGGAGGTTCCCCCGGATGAATTATGGTTTCCCCGATCGGCCTCATTCCTGTCTCCCCTGCTTTCCCGCTCTCCGGCCTTCGCAGAGTTGACAGGAGGAGACAGGGATGCCATTCTCGTCCGGAAAAGCTGAAGGGCATCACCGGGTGAGATTCTCCCTTCCGATACATTATCTATGAGTGAATCCAGCATACCGTCGAAATCGGTATAACCGGTTCGGAAGGCCGAGCGGACTTCGGCAAGACGGGCTTTTCCCTCCTCTCCGCTCAATGTACCCGATTCCATCTGTGCGATAATGTTTTCAAAAGCAAGGGATATCGTTTCCCGGTAATTCGTCTCATCCCTGCCCCGGGCCTCGAGAGAGAGGGACAGAAAAAGCGTCAGAATGAGGAACAGGCATAAACGGAACAGGGAAAATCTCCTTATCTTTTCCATAGGAAACCTCTTTTTTAAATTTAGGCCAAAATACTCCGCCTGTAAAGCGGAGTATTTCGTTTTGTGATGGCGCGATTATTTTCCGTTCCCGCTGTCAGAGCCGGGGCCGTCCTGAGTTTGATCCTTATCCTGATTCTGTGTCTGATCCTGATCCTGGTCGGGATCGCAGTCCTGGTCCTTGTCCTGCTGCTGTGTCTGGTCCTGGTCGGGTTCGCAGTCCTGGTCTCTGTCCTGCTGCTGAGTCTGATCCTGATCGGGCTCGCAGTCCTGGTCTCTGTCCTGCTGCTGTGTCTGATCCTTTGTCTGAAGTTTATCCTGTGTCTCATCGGGATCCCGATCACGCAGTCTGTCCTGAGTTTTAAGCTGATCTGCCAGGCTTTCCGTTCCTTCCTTCGGCGTCATCTGCCTGCTTCCTACTGCTTCCAGGGTATCTTCCATCCCTATCCTCAGCTCTTCCCGGATGGTAAAACGATTCTGCATCATTTTCAGCTCTTCCCGGGCTTCTTCAAGGGTAATCTCCCCCTGATCCAGTTTTTCCAGAAGACCGGAGAAATTTTCCTCCAGGACAACAGCCTGGCCATTTCCCGCTTCCATGTTACCTCTGGCGGACAAAATAAACGGAACAATAAGTACCAGTAAAACTAAGGTAATTTTCTTAGACATATTCTTCTCCTTCAGGTATAAACCTTACTCAAGGATAGAAGAAGAATACGTCACAATTTCGTCATCTGAAAACTATTCCACATTCAGAACGTCTTTCATGGCAGAAAGAAAGGTGTCTTTGGGAAGAGCTCCCTGGGCCATCTGGGGCTGCCCTTCCTTGGGGATGAACAGTATGGAAGGAATACTGGCGATTCCGAAGGCGCCGGCCAGTTCCTGTTCCTGCTCCGTATTTATCTTGTAGACATTCATTTTTCCCTCAAACTCTTCGGATAGTTCCTCCATTATGGGTGAAACCATTTTGCAGGGACCGCACCAATCGGCATAAAAGTCAATAATTGCGGGAAGCTCTCCCTTGAACTTCCACTCCTTTTCATGTTCAAAGTCAAAAACCTTCTCTATGAAATCCTGTTTCGTCAAATGTTCAGCCATCTTATTCCTCCTCAAAAAATCAGCGCCGGACCATACCAACCGAATCCGGTTTTTTCTCTGATCTTTATGATCTCTATATATTATATTTTTAATATATATATTATCCAGAATAATGTCAAATGTTTTTTCCTTTTTTTCATTTTCTTTGTCAGATGCCTTTTCATTGTATTATATTTAAACAATGCTTGATTCGTATCCGGGTCTCTCTTGAAAGATACTGATTCCCGGTGATAAAGGAGAAATGATGGAAAATACACTTCCCCTCTGGGAATTGCCTATGTATAACGGTTTCACTGAAGGCCCTTTTCAGAAGGACCGGAAGGAGCTGATAAATATTACCTGCGAACTGAAAGAAATAACGGAAAAGGACTCCCTCTGGCTGGACTCCCCCCTGTCGGCCCTTGAACAAACGATTCCCCTGATCAACCGGGCCTGGAGCCTTTATGAGAATCTTGAATCCTATGCCTACTGCCGCTACTCCGTTCAGACCGATGACAGCGGGATCCTGTCCTGGCTGAATAAGCTGGAAGAGGATGTCATGCCTCTTAAACAGGCGATGGTGCTTTTCAACAACAGACTGGCCACCTCGGGGACGGGCGGGGAGGAGTGGAGCAGTTCCCCCCTCCTCAAGGATTATCTGTTTTTTCTGAATGAATCCCTCGAGGACCAGAAGCATCAGATGCCCCCCGAGCAGGAAGACCTGGCCTCCGACCTGTCGCGATCGGGAGGATCGGCCTGGGACCGGCTCCAGCAGACCCTCTCCTCTTCCCTTAAAACCGAGTGGGAACCGGGGGATTGGAAAACGGTTACCGAGCTGCGCCTGATGGCTTCCGATCCGGACAGAAGCGTAAGAAAGAAAGCCTGGGAAAAGGAACTGGCCTGCTGGAAATCGGCGGAGATAGCCTTTGCCGCCTCCCTGAACGGGGTAAAGGGATTCGCCCATACCTTGAACAGCCGGAGGGGATACGATTCCACCCTTCAGCGGTCGATACGCCAGGCCCGCATGTCCCCGGAAACCCTGGACGCCATGATAGAGGCCATGAAGGAGAGCCTCCCGGACTTCCGCCGTTATCTGAAAGCCAAGGCGGAGAAAATGGGGCTGACATCCCTCTCCTGGTATGATATTACCGCGCCCCTGGGAAGTTCGGCGAAGTCCTGGACATGGGGGGAGACGAAGGAGTTCATCGTGGAAAACTTTGCATCCCTCTCCCCCGCTTATGCCGCTTTCGGCCGGAAGGCCTTTGAAGAGAACTGGATCGATGCAAAACCCCGGGAAGGGAAAGTAGGCGGCGCCTACTGCATCGGCTTTCCCCTGCAGAAAGAGAGCCGGGTCATGACCAATTTTTCCGGAGCCTTTACCGACGTGTCCACCGTGGCCCATGAGCTGGGACATGCCTGGCACGGAGATGTCCTGAAGGATGCCCCCGCCCTGCACCGGGATTACCCCATGACCCTGGCGGAGACGGCTTCCATTTTCTCGGAGATACTGGTTTTCCAGGCCTACTACGGCCGGGCCGAAGAGAAGGAAAAGGAGGCTCTGCTGGAGTCTTCCCTGGCCGATTCGAATCAGGTGATCACCGATATACTCTCCCGTTTCCTCTTTGAAAAGGAGCTGATGGAGAGACGGGCCGAAGGGGAACTGAGCCCGGAGGATCTGAAGGATATGATGCTCAGGGCGCAGGAAGCCACCTACGGCGACGGCCTGAACAAGGATGAGAGACACCCCTGGATGTGGGCTGTGAAGGGTCACTATTACAGCCAGGATCTGGGTTTCTATAATTTCCCCTATGCCTTCGGACTTCTGTTCGGCTGGGGGCTTTACAGCCTGTACGAGGAGAAGGGAGCCGCTTTCGAGCCCCTTTACCGTCAGGTTCTTGAAATGACCGGCAAGGCAACGGCGGAAGAGTGCGCCGCCCGGGCCGGGATCGATATCCGTGACAAGGCGTTCTGGCGCCGCAGTCTCGGAATGATTAAACGGCAGATAGATGAGTTCTGCCGCACCGCATAGGAGTATTTATGTCGGAAAATTTATTAAACAAAGTCTGGAAGAAACATAAAGTCAAAACCCTGCCCACCGGTCAGGATCAGCTTTTCATCGCCCTTCACCTCATCCATGAAGTCACGTCGCCCCAGGCTTTCGGAATGATCAAAGAGAAGGGTCTTTCCGTTCTCTATCCGGAACGGACCTTCGGAACGGTGGACCATATTATCCCCACCGACGACAGGAGCCGGCCCTTCAGGGACGAACTGGCCGAACAGATGATCCAGGCCATAGAGAGGAATACGAAGGAGAACGGGATTGTCTTCTTCGGCCCGGAAAGCGAAAACCAGGGCATCGTCCACATCATGGGACCGGAGATGGGACTGACCCAGCCGGGCATGACCATTGCCTGCGGCGACTCCCACACCTCCACCCACGGAGCCTTCGGGGCGGTGGCCTTCGGAATCGGCACAAGCCAGATCCGTGATATCCTGGCCACCCAGACCATGGCCCTCTCCAAACCCAAAGTCCGGCGCATCAATGTAACGGGCAGACTGGGAAAGGGCGTGACCGCCAAGGATGTGATCCTCAGGATTATCGCCGAACTGGGAGTGAACGGCGGCATCGGCTATGCCTACGAATACGGCGGGGACGTCATAGACGCCATGACCATGGAAGAGCGCATGACTATCTGCAATATGTCGATTGAAGGGGGCGCCCGGGTCGGTTACGTAAATCCCGACGAGACCACCTTCGCCTATCTGAAGGGACGGCCCTACGCTCCTGCCGACTTTGACCGGGCCGTGGAGGAGTGGAAAGCCTATGCTTCCGGCGAGGATGCGGAGTATGACGACATTTATACCATCCGGGGCGAGGATATCGAGCCCATGATAACCTGGGGAATCAATCCGGGGCAGGGAATCGGCATAAGCTCTCCCATTCCCCGGCCGGAGGATCTGCCCGAGGATCAGCGTAAAACGGCGGAGCAGGCCTTCGAGTTCATGGATTTCCAGCCGGGAGACTCCATGGCGGGGAAGAAAATCGACGTGGCCTTTATCGGCTCCTGTACGAACGGCAGACTGAGCGACCTGCGCGAAGCGGCCCGGGTGGTGAAGGGCAGAAAAACCGATCCCTCTGTCCGGGCGATCGTGGTACCCGGCTCGCGCAGCGTCTCCGACGATGCCATGGCCGAAGGACTGGATAAGATTTTTACCGAAGCCGGCTTCGAATGGCGGGAACCGGGCTGTTCCATGTGCCTGGCCATGAATCCGGACAAACTCAGGGGACGGGAGCTGAGCGCCTCCTCGTCCAACAGGAATTTCATAGGAAGACAGGGCTGTCCCACCGGCCGGACCCTGCTCATGAGCCCCGCCATGGTGGCCGCCGCGGCGATCAGGGGCCACATCTGCGATATCCGCACATTCGACGGAGAGAATTAATATGAAGGAAATAAAGAAAGTAACAGGACAGGCCGTCCCCGTACGGGGCGATGATATCGATACGGACAGGATTATCCCCGCCCGCTTCATGAAATGCCTCACCTTTGACGGTCTGGGAGAGTACGCCTTTTACGACGTGCGCTTTACCCCGGAGGGGGATAAGAAGGACCATCCCCTGAACGACAAAGCCTTCGAAGGCCACAATATCCTTATATCAAATAGAAATTTCGGCTGCGGTTCCAGCCGGGAACATGCTCCCTGGGCTCTTTACGGCATCGGCATAAGAGCCATCATCGCCGAATCCTATGCAGAGATTTTCGCGGGGAACTGCAGCAGCCTTGGGGTGGCGGCGGTCATCCTGTCCCACGAAGACTGCGCCTCCCTTCTGGACGCGGTGGAAAGGGAGCCGTCCCTTCCCGTTACGGTAGACCTGGAGGGAAAAACCGTAAGGGCGGGAGAGAAGCGGTACGATCTGACTATGCCCGAAACCTACCGCAAGGGACTTCTTTCGGGCCAGTGGGATACGACCTCCCTGCTCCTTGACTCCCTGGAGGAGATCAGGGAACGGCACGGGGTCCTTCCCCGCTTTTCCCGAACCGTCTAACCCTGCTGTACCGCGGCGGGGGAGATCTTCATGGTCTCCTCCGTCTTCCTCAGATGCCTGACCTCCTTAAGGAGCCAGGAGAAGGTCACCAGGGCGGAAAGACCGTCGGCCAGGGGGAAACAGAGAAGAAGACCGGTCAGTTCCCAGATCCTGGGCATGATAAGGATGAGGGGGATCAGGAACAGAAACTGACGGGACAGATTCAGAATAAGGCTGGGCACCGACTTGCCCACGACCAGAAAATAGGTGGAACCTACGATCTGGAATCCCACGAGGGGCATGGCAGCGACAAAGAACCTCAGAACATGGGCGGCCGAATCAAGCAGCAGCGGGTCGGCGGAGAAAATTCTCGCGAAGAACCGGGGCATGGTGCTGAAAAGGGCAAAGCCCATGGTCGTATAAAAGGTGGCGACCATAATCGTCAGTCCCAGAACCTTTTTCACCCGGTCGAATTTCCGGGCGCCGTAGTTGAATCCGGCAATGGGCTGGAACCCCTGCACCGTGCCGAACAGGGGCATCATGAGGAACATGATGAGGCGGTTCACCACTCCGAAGGCGGAAATATAAATATCCCCGCCGTACAGTCCCAGCATATTGTTGACCAGGATGGAGACGATGGACTGGCCGCTCTGTCTGATGAACGTGGGAAATCCCAGAAGGAAAATCTCCCTTACCACGGAAGCTTCCAGCCGTCCGTCACTGAGCTCCACCTTAACATCCGCCTTTTTCAGGAAGAAAAACCGGGCCGCATAGAGAAAACTCAGAAACTGGCCGATGATCGTCGCCCAGGCGGCACCGGAAACACCCAGCTTGAAGACGAAGATGAATATGGGGTCCAGAACAATATTGACCACGGCTCCGATAAGCATGACCGTCATGGAAACCTTGGCTTTTCCCTCTGCCCGCAGGAGGTTGTTGGATGTCATGGCCAGGGCCAGGAAAGGGGCTCCCAGAACGATGACCGACAGGTAGTCCCGGGAGGACTCCCGTAACGCTTCCGTCGCTCCGAGAAGATCAAGGAGGGGTTCCATGAAAATCCGTCCCAGAATCAGAACGACGATACCGGCTATGGCGGCCAGGGCGATGGCGTTTCCCGCCGCCTTCCTGGCCCTGCCGTAATCTTCGGCTCCCAGATTCCGGGAAACAACCGAGGCGGCCCCCTGACCGATAGTCAGTCCGAAAGCCATGATAATCATCTGAGCGGGCAGGGCCAGAGCCAGTCCGCCGATAGCCATGGTGCCCACGCCCCTTCCGATGAAGATGGTATCCACCAGGTTGTAAAGGCCGTTTACCAGCATGGCAAAGGTGGCCGGAAGGGAAAGGGAGAGAAGCAGTTTACCTATGGGTGCCTCTCCCAGATGGCTCTTTCCGGGATTTCCCTTTCCGGCGGCCTGACCGGTTTTCATCTGCGCGTTATCGCTCACTGTTTTTTTCCTCCAAAAGACGGTCCACTTCGACAAGAGTGTCCATAGCCGCCAGAAACCGTTCCCGTCCATGCTCGGAGAGGAGAGCCAGTCTTCTTTCTATATATTCATCCATCTGCACTTTCAGATCATCCGTTACGGCCTTTCCCCTTTCCGTCAGGGCCAGAAGCGTCCGCCGCCGGTCCTTTTCGTCGGGAACCCGTATAATCAGATCCTCTTCCATCAGTTTGTCAGCCACGGGTGTAAAGGAACCCGCTTCTATGCCGATCCGTCCGCAGATAGTCTTCATGCAGCCCTTTTCCTGATGGCTCAGGGCAACAAGCGTCCTGAAGTGGGTCGAATTCAATCCCTCATGGTCCAGACGGGGTTGAAAATCGGTCATGATTTTTTTCATCAGTCCCTTGCTTGCTTTCAAGCCGGTAACGATTTTTTCCGCCTTAGTCATACTTCACCTTTTTTGTTAGGTTTCAAATTGTTAGATAACTTACTAATTTAAAGAAGTTGTGTCAAGAAAAAAAAGCCGTTTCTCTGAAGAAACGGCTTGTCATCTCTCATAAACGGAATCAGACTTTCCGGAACTCTCTTTTTCCCGAGACAATCTGTCTAAGGATGCGTCTCAGCCAGAGAACGGAAACGGTCATGGAAACCGCTCCCCCCAGGATCAGGCCGAACCATACCCCGTAAATGCCCATATCGAAATAATGGATGAGGATATAGGCTCCGGGTACGGCGATCAGAATAAGCCTGAGCATAATCACAATCAGAGCGGGGACAGGATAGCCCACGGCCTGGAAAGCGCTGCGTCCCACTATGGCGACCATGGCCATGAGAAAGGTGTACTCCATGATCCGGGTCTGCAGCACCGCGTAATGGATCACCTGGGGAATATCGCTGAAAAAACGGAAGATCCAGGGGGCCAGAACGACCATGACCGTGGCCATAAAGGCCACCGATACGGCTCCCGCCGCCATGGCCGTCCGCCAGGCCGTCATCAGCCGGGGATAATTTCCCCTGCCGCCGTTCTGCCCCATAATGGTTATCAGGGCCGATCCCAGAGCGAAGGAGGGCATCAGCACGGCCTGATCAAAACGCCCGCACAGGGAAAAAGCCGTCAGAGCCAGGGGATCGATCTGCACGACCATGCGGTTGAAAAAGAGAAAACTGACCGACATGAGCATCATACCCAGGGCCTGGGGGGTACCGATACTCAGGATCTTTCCGATAACCTCCATACGGATATTCTTCACATTCCAGTGTATCCGCACGGAAACCTTTCTCTTCACAAAAGGGGTGAAAGCGTAAAAAAGCGCCACAAACTGGGCCACAGAGGTCGCCGCCGCCGCACCGGCCACTCCCCACCGGAAGACGAAGATGAAAACTGGGTCCAGAACAATATTCAGCACCGTCCCGATTATCATCACGTTCATAATGTATTTCATCTGCCCTTCCCCCTGGAGTATACCCAGAAGGATATGGGCGATATAGGCGGCGACGGCGGCGGGAACGACAAAGCGGATATAGGCCAGAGCGTTATCGGCATAAGCCCCGGTCGCCCCCAGAAGGGCTACGATCTTCTCATCAAACAGATAGGTGATCCCCACGGTCACCAGGGAAAAGAGAAGGGCCATGGCCATACCCGACTCGGAAACCAGATCGAGAACGGCGTAATTCTTCTCCCCGATCGCCCGGGCCACCAGGGAGCTGGTTCCCGTCATGAATCCGCCGGCCAGGGCCATGGCCAGAAACATCACGGGGAAAACGATGCCCACCCCGCCTACGATAGAGGGGTCGGACAGATTGATCCGGCTGATAAATATCGTATCGGTGATATTATAAAGGAGCTGAACAACCATACCCGCCAGCATGGGAACAGCCAGACGGACCATAACGGGCAGCATGGGCCCTTCGAACATACCGGGAATATCCCTGAACGCTTTCTTCTCAATTTCTTCCATATTCAAAGATAGTAACACCTTAATATATAATAAACTACGAAATTCCCTAGATTTTTTAAAAAAGCCCCTCAGGAGGCGAGACTCTTTTCCCAGAATGTGTAGCACGGCAGCGGTCTGAACCCGATCCGGTAATAAAAAACCTGATCCGACCCGACACAGGCCTGCCGCGCCCCCCGTGCGGCACACCGCCCGATTCCCTCCAGCACGGCGGCCCGTCCGCAGCCCATCCGGCGGTATTCAGGAGCGGTCGCCACCGGCTCCACGAAACAGCAGGCCGTCCCCTCCTCATACCACATGCCGCAGAAGGACGCGTAGCTGCCGTCCGGGGCGACCACCGCCATCTTCAGTGCCCTGTCCGAATGGGGACCGGACAGGGAAATCTCCCGCATCCTTCTCTGTTCCTCCGATTCGGGGGGCTCTCCCCCGTGGCCGAATCCGGTCCAGAGAACCCGGTTATACTTTTTCCAGTCATACTCTTCGGCAAAGGAGATCACCCGGAACCCCTCGGGAAGGAACCAGGCCAGCCTCTCTTCGGATATATCAAAGACCCCGTTCGCCTCCCTGTCCGCCGTGGGGACATAGCCCCTTTTCTGGGCGGTAAGCTGAAAATCCTCATCCCCGTTCAGAACGCATATCCTCAGCCTGCCCCGGTGGGCAAGAAATTCCTCTCCGTAGGCCAGCATCTCATCCCTCAGAGCCTCGAACCCCGGCCGGACGATAAAATAGGCCGTCCCCGGCGACTCCTCATAGGTGGCCAGTCCCACAAGCCTGTCTCCCTCCTCCCAGAGACCGATGGAGGAAACACGGCTCTGATCCATATAGGGAAGGGAAAAACTCCACTCCCAGCGCTCCCAGGTGAAATCGTAATGGTGCAGTTTTTCCCTGTTGATCTCCATAAGGAAATCCCTGACCCTCATGAAATCGGGGGAAAACATCTTCTCATCATTAAAAGGGCGTACCCTGACTGCCATGGCGAACTCCTTCCCTTCATCATCCCACACGGGAACCCGCAGCGCAAGCGAAAGAACGGTTGAAAATGATCTTTCCGGGCCCCGCCCTTCGGGCATGGGCTGTCCAGGGGTACGGCTCACGCCTCCCGTCCCCGCCCTCCGGCCGGCGACCGCCTCCGGCGCCCTTACCATCCCGGGGGCGTACGGCTCATAGGTCGGTAATCGTCCCCTCCCCCGCCTCGGCAGCCAGCCCGATCGTCTCGGACAGGGTGGGATGGGCGTGAATCATCAGACCCAGATCGGCCAGGTCCGCTCCCATCTCTATGGCCAGCACCGCCTCGCCGATCAGCTCGCCCGCGTTCGTTCCCACGATCCCCACGCCCAGAACCCGCTTCGATTCCGGGTCGTAGAGCACCTTCGTCCGTCCCTCGTTTCGCCCCAGGCTCAAAGAGCGTCCGCTGGCCGCCCAGGGGAAAAAGGCCGCTTCATAGGGAGTACCCTCTCGTGCGGCCTCCTTCTCGGTCAGTCCCGCCCAGGCGATTTCCGGATCGGTATAGGCCACGCTGGGAATGCACAGGGGATCAAAGGCGGCGGGAAGACCGCCTATCGCCTCGGCGGCGACTTTCCCCTCGTGGACCGCCTTATGGGCCAGCATGGGCTGACCCGTCACGTCCCCGATGGCGTAGATATGTCCCGCCTTCGTCCTCCGTTTCTCATCCACATCAAGAAAACCCCGCTCCCCCGGTTCCAGCCCCAGATGCTCCAGGCCGATATTATCCGTATTGGGGCGGCGGCCCACTCCCACGAGGATTTTGTCGTAAACCTGCGGCGGGAGGGCTTTTTTCCCTTCGAAGGTCACCCGGATTCCCTCGTCCAGCGACTCCACGGCGGTGACCTTCGTATCAACAAGGATATCCTTGAGACGCTTCTTATAGAGGCGTACCAGGGGCTTTACCAGGTCCCCGTCGGCGGGGGGAATGATCTGATCGGTCAGTTCCACCACGGAAACCTCCGAACCGAAAGCGGAATAGACCGTGGCCATCTCCATCCCGATGATTCCGCCCCCCACGATGAGCAGCTTTCCCGGAATATCCTCCAGGGCCAGAGCGTCGGCCGAATCCATGACCCGGGGGTCGTCAAAGGGAAAAAGGGGCAGGCGCACCACCCGCGAACCGGAAGCGATGATCGCCTTTTCAAAGCGAATCTCCCCTTCCTCTTCTCCCGTCACAGTAAGGCTATGGGGCCCTGAGAAGATTCCCCGGCCCCTCACCACCGTAACGCCCCTTCTCTCCGCCATCTGGCCGAGCCCCCTGGTCAGTCCGTTCACCACCGACTCCTTGTGAGAGCGTATCCTGTCCGGATCAATTTTCGGAGGTCCGAAATCAATCCCCAGATCGGCTCCGCGGCTGCCCTCATAAAGGACCTGGGCCACATGAAGGTACGCCTTGGAGGGGATGCACCCTTCGTTCAGGCAGACCCCTCCCAGGGTTTCTCTTTCATCCACCAGGACCACCTTCTGTCCCAGATCGGCCGCTCGGAAAGCCGCCGTATATCCTCCCGGGCCGCCTCCCAGCACCAGGGTTTCCGTATCAATCTTCATCATCATCCATCCTCTAAAGCAGGGTCTGCCTCAAATCTCCGATAAACTTCGCCAGCCGGGCCGCAAAGGCCGCCGCCAGGGCTCCGTCTATCACCCGGTGGTCATAGGAAAGGCTCAGGGGCAGCATCAGCCGGGGCTCGAATTCCGTTCCGTTCCACACCGGTTCCACAGCGGCCCGGGAAAGGCCCAGAATGGCCGTTTCCGGCGGGTTGATAATCGGCGTGAAAGCCGTTCCCCCGATACCTCCCAGGTTGGTAACGGTAATGCCCGCTCCCTGCATATCGCCGGGCTTCAGCTTTCCCTCCCGGCCCCTGGCCGCCCACTGGACGATCTCGTCGGCTATCTCGCCGATTCCCTTCAGATCCGTATCCCGTATGACCGGCACCAGCAGCCCCCGGGGGGTGTCCACGGCGATTCCCACATTCACATATTCCCGGAAAATAACCCGGTCCCCCTCGGGAGCCAGAACGGCGTTGAACCGGGGAAACTCCTCCACCGCCGCGGTCAGGGCCTTCACGACAAAGGCGAGGGTGGTATACTTCCGGGCCTTGTCCCCTTTCCTTTTCTCCAGGCCGTTCAGCTCCTTCCTCCAGGCTTCCAGGCCGGTGATATCAGCCTTCTCATAGTGGGTGACATGGGGAATATTCACCCAGGAGGAGTGCAGATGGGCCGCAGAAACCTTCTGGATACCGGTTAGATTCTCCTCCCGCACCGGGCCGAACTGCTCCGGGTCGCTATAGGGAAAAGCCGGCAGGCCTGTCCCCGCGCTGACGCTTCCCCGGGATGCCAGGGTTTTCACATAATTCTGCACATCCTCACGGCGTATACGATTTTTGGGACCCGTACCGGCAAGGAGGGAAAGGTCCACCCCCAGTTCCCTGGCATAGAGCCTCACCGAAGGGGAAGCATGGGAAAGATGATCCCCTCCGGTCGTTTCCTCCCGATCCTCAGGAACCTTTACCGGCTCTTCCCTTTCCGGAGGAGCCGCGGGAGAGGGCAGCTCGGGGAATTCGGCGGGGAGACTCTTCTCTTCGCCGGAAGCGCCCTCATCGGCGGACGGACCATCGGCCTCCAGCCGCATAAGGAGAGCGCCCGACTCAATTTCCTGATCCGCCTCCACCAGGATCTCCGCCACCCTTCCTTCGAAGGGAGCGGGAATATCCATGACCGCCTTCTCACTCTCCAGAGAGAGTAGCGGGTCTTCCTTCGCGACCCTGTCTCCCACGGAAACGAATATCTCCGCGATCGGCACAGGGTGATCTATCCCTAAATCGGGGGTCAGTACATCCTTCAATGTTTTATCGGCCATCATTCCCCTCCTCATACTGTCATGGGATTGGGCCTGTTCAGATCCAATCCGTATTTTTCCGCTGCCTCGGCCGCGCGGGAGACGTCCAGAGTCCCTTCATCGGCCAGGCCCTTAAGGGCATTCACCACGATATGATAACGGTCTATCTCAAAGAACCGCCTCAGCTGCTCCCGCGAATCGCTCCTGCCGAAACCGTCCGTTCCCAGAACAGTCAGCCGGTTGGGTATCAGCCTGCGTATCTGCTCGGGATAGGCCCTCAGATAATCGGTGCTGATCACCGCCGGCCCCTCATGCCCCTCCAGAATTTTCGTTACATAAGCCTTTCTGGCCTCCTCCGGATGGGCCAGATTCCAGCGCTCCGTATCAATGCCGTCCCTATGCAGCTGATTGATGCCCGGAACGGACCAGACATCGGATTCGACCTTCCAGTCCTCCCTGAGGAGCTCGGCAGCCGCCAGTACCTCCTGAAAAATCGCCCCGGAGCCCATCAGCTGCACCCGGGGGCCCTTTCCTTTCCCGGAAGAGTAGAGATACATGCCCCGGCGTACTCCCTCGGCGATCCGCTCCCCCTCTTTGCCTTCGGGGAGAGCCGGCTGGGGATAGTTCTGATTAAGCAGAGTAATGTAGTAAAAGCCCGGTTCCCCCTCGCCGTACATCCGACGCAGGCCGTCCTGTACGATCACGGCCAGTTCGTAGGAAAAGGCCGGATCATAGGCGGTGCAGGTGGGAATCGTGGAAGCAAGAAGAAGGCCGTGGCCGTCCTGATGCTGCAGCCCCTCCCCGTTCAAAGTCGTCCGGCCGGAGGTTGCCCCGAGCAGGAACCCTTTGGCCCGTATATCCCCGGCCAGCCAGGCCAGATCCCCAATTCTCTGGAATCCGAACATGGAGTAGAAAATGTAAAAGGGGATCATATTGACGCCGTAATGGGAGTAAGCCGTTCCCGCCGCCAGCCAGGAGGACATGGAACCGGATTCGTTGATTCCCTCCTCCAGGATCTGCCCCTTCGCATCCTCCCGATACCACATGACCGCGTCCGAATCGACCGGCTCGTAGAGCTGGCCCGTGGGAGCGTAGATGCCCATCTGCCTGAAAAGCCCCTCCATGCCGAAGGTCCTCGCCTCATCGGGAATGATGGGGACGATCCGCGGTCCCAGTTCCTTATCCCTTCCCAGGGAGCTGATCATCCGCACAAAGGCCATGGTGGTGGACATATCCTTGCCCCCGGAACCTTTGGTAACGGACGAGAAGGCATCCAGTGCGGGAATTTCCATGGGAACGGCATTCTTCATTCTGGCGGGGACCGGACCGCCCAGGGCATCCCGGCTCTCTTTGAGGAAACGCATTTCTTTGCTGTCCTCCGCCGGTTTGATAAAGGGCAGGTCATCCAGCTCCTCATCATTCAGGGGAACGCGGAACCGGTCACGGAACACCTTGAGCGACTCCAGATCCATCTTCTTCTGGGAATGGGTGTCATTGGCCGCTTCTCCCGCCTGGCCCATGCCGAACCCCTTGATGGTCTTGGCCAGGATTACCGTGGGCTGCCCCGTATGCTTCACGGCCCGGGCATAGGCGGCGTAAATCTTGCGGGGGTCATGACCGCCCCGGCTCAGCTTGAAAAGCTCGTAATCGGACATATCCTTTACCAGTTCCAGAAGCTCGGGATACTTCCCGAAGAACTTCTCCCGCATGTAGGCGCCGCCCCTGGCTTTGTAAACCTGGTACTCCCCGTCGACAACTTCGTTCATCCGCTTAATAAGCAGGCCCGATTTGTCCCGGGCCAGAAGGGCGTCCCACTCGGTTCCCCAGATGACCTTGATGACATTCCAGCCGGCACCCCGGAAGTTTCCCTCCAACTCCTGAATGATTTTGCCGTTTCCCCGGACAGGCCCGTCCAGCCTCTGGAGGTTGCAGTTGATCACGAAGATCAGGTTATCCAGATTCTCCCGGGCGGCCAGACTGATAGCCCCCTGGGCTTCGGGCTCGTCCGTCTCCCCGTCGCCCAGGAAAGCCCAGACCTTCCTCTTACCCGTCGCGGCCAGTCCCCTGGCTTCCATATACCTCATAAAGCGGGCCTGGTAGATGGCCTGGATGGGACCGAGCCCCATGCTTACCGTGGGGAACTGCCAGAAATCGGGCATCAGCCACGGGTGGGGATAGGAGGAGAGCCCCTTCCCTTCCACCTCTTCGCGGAAATGGTCCAGCTGCTCTTCCGTCAGCCGTCCCTCGAGAAAAGCCCGGGAGTACATCCCCGGAGAGATATGGCCCTGAAAAAAAATAAGGTCCCCCCCGTCTTCATGGGAAGGACCTTTGAAAAAATAATCGAACCCTACTTCGTACAGGGCCGCGCTGGAAGCGAAACTGGCGATATGACCGCCCAGCCCCGTTCCCTTCCGGTTGGCCCGGACAACCATGGCCATGGCATTCCATCGGATATATGCGGCCAGGGACCGGGGAATATCCGTATCGCCCGGCATCCTCTCCGACTCTTCGGGAGGAATTGTATTCACATAGGGCGTCGTGGCCTTATAAGGAACACTCACTCCCTTACCCCTGGCCCTGTCTATCAGTTCCTGAAGAAGGAAGTGGGCCTTTTCCGAACCCTCTTCCCTGATGACTCCTTCTATGGCTTCCAGCCACTCCCGGGTTTCTTCCGGGTCCTTATCTATCATGTCGGACATGGCGCACCTCTTAAATCGTTATATAAATTTAAGATACTAAATCCGATATATTTAGGAAAGACTATTTTTAGTTTTCTTCACTATTTCCACAAAAACCGATTTTTACGGTGAACAGGACGGAATCCCCGGCGTTCTCGGCCCCTATCGTTCCCCCGTGGATACGGGCGATGGCCTGGGCGATGGATAATCCCAGGCCGGAGCCATGCCCCTCCCGGGAACGGCTGCCCCGGTACAGGCGGTCGAAGATCCGCAGGAGATCCCTCTCGGGGATATGGCCCGTATTGCGGACCTCGAAGACCGTATCCTGAGCCTCTTTCCTCAGGGAAACGCCAACCAGTCCTCCCGCTTCCCCATACTGCAGTGCATTCTGAATGACATTGGAGAGGCATCGCTGCATGAGAGCTTCATCGGCCTCAAAGGAGAATGACTCACCGGAAAATGTCAGGGTAAGTCCCTTCTGTCCGGCGAGGAAGGAAAATCGATCTTCCATCTCTTCGAGAAAAAGAAGGGACTGAATCCTTTTCTTTCTGATTTTCATTTCCGGCGACTCGTAACGGCTCAGCTCCTGAAGATTCAGAACAAGCGCCTCCATCCTGCCCACTTCAGACAGAAGCCCCCTGACTCTTTCGGGATTGATCTGAAGGGCCCCGTCCACCATTGCCTCGAACTGGGATATGACCGCCGTCAGCGGTGTTTTGAGATCATGGGCGATGTCCTGCATCCACTGGCGCCTCAGCTGCTCCTCCTTCGCCAGCTGATGCTGAAGGTTCAGGGCGGAACGGCCGATCTGGTCCAGTTCCAAAATCCCCATTTCGGGAAAGGAAACATCCCTTCCCCCCCGGCCGAGACGGCGGATCCCCTTAACAAGAGACCCCGTCTGGCGGGAGAATCCGGTAGAGATATACCCGGCGATGATGAGAGAGAGGACAAAGGTGAGGCATATGCCGGCGGCGACGGCCCTTATCATGGTATTGAGAAAGTCCCGGTTGGCCCTGTCGGCCAGGAAATCGACCGTATCAGATACCAGGTAGGCGATGATGTCCTCCCCTTCCCGAATCTCCACAGAAGGCGGGGAGGCGAGCAGGCCGCCCCCGGGAAGCTTGGTCGGCGAATCGGGGGGACCTTTGCTGCCCCCGCTGAAGATAAAGACCGGCTCCTTGCTGCTGTCGAAGATATGCACGTAAAGGGAATCGGTCAGATAAGGTGACAGGACCTCCTCCAGCCCTTCCTCGGATAACTCGCCGTTGAGGCGGTAGGATTTTGAGATCAGGGGTATCAGCACGGTTTCCAGGTCCTTCCGCTTTCCCTGATTCCAGCTTGAGATGGATGTTCTGATAGCCAATGTGAGAATAAGGGAAATGACGGTGAGTGTAAGCAGGGATGAAAAAAGCAGGCCGAGAAAAAGTTTTGAGAAAACGCTTCTCATGACTCCCCGTCCTCCGTGCCTCCGTTAAAGCGGTAACCGAACCCTCTCACCGTGCCTATCCAGTCGGCATCTCCCAATTTGGCCCTCAGATTGGCTATATGGGTGTCGACCGTCCTTTCCGAGCCCTCGAAGAGATAATTGAGGCACTCCGTCAATATCCGGCTCCTGCTGATCACGACGGCGCTCCTTTCAGCCAGAAAAAGCAGGATCTTCCATTCCGCTCCGGTGAGATGAACTTCGTCATCGTCCAGAACGATTCGGTGGGTATCCTCGTCAAGACGAAGCGTATGCCCCTCCAGATTCCAGCTCGTATTCTTGCGAGCCGGCGGTTCTTTGCGGGAACATCTCTTCAGAAGGGCCTCCACCCGCAGGATAAGCTCCCTGGAGGAGAAGGGCTTGACCACGTAATCGTCCGCTCCTATCTCAAACCCCAGTATCCGGTCCAATTCCGAGTCCTTGGCGGTAAGGAACATAAGGGGGATATCTCCGGAAGCACGGACCTTCCTGGCAAGTTCGAATCCGTTGCCGTCGGGAAGCATCACATCGAGAATCATTAGGTCCACCGGGTTCTTCCCTACCAGCGGGACGACCCCCTCCACTCCGGAAAACTCATAAACCTTGTGGCTATTCAGCGTCAGATAGCCGGCGATGGCTTCCCGGATGAAATCGTTGTCCTCTACTATTACAATGCTGCTCACGGGAAACCTCCTAACGGGAATACTTGATCAGCCGCAGGGTAAAATTCCCCTTTGATTCACTCTTCCTCACCCAGTTTCCCCTGTCGTCGTATATATAGCGGGTGCCATCCATGAGGGAGCCGTCCGCGGCGATGCTCTCCTCGGACAACAGCTCTCCGTTCAGTCCGTATCGGTAGCGTATCTCCTTTTTGAGAGTTCCGTCGGGCATCTCGAGCCTCATCAAAGTCAGCCGATCCCCTTCATAGGTATAGCTCGCGGTCTCATACGCCCCGTTGGCATCGAATCTCTTCTCCTCCGAAAGCCTTCCCCCGTCATCATAGGAGAAGGACACCCTTTTCAGAAGGCTCCCGTCCCCGAAAAGAGTCGTCCGTCCCGTAAGGAAAGATTCCTCATCATAGGTATAGCTCTCCTCGAGACTGACCGCACCGGCGGAATCCACTCGCTTCTTTCCGAGAAGGAGCCCCCCCTCGCCATAGGTATAGAGGTCGCTCCCCTCCGGTTGTCCTTCCCCATCCAGGGACGTCTCCTTCATCAGCAGGTTGCTCTCCCCGTATTCGTACTGGTAAGTCCAGAGGATCTGATCCGATTCGCTCCTCCCCTCGATCTTCAGGATAGCGCCCCCTCCTGAATGGGTATAGAGCTTACGGCTCTTGAGGTTGCCCTCCCCGTCAAAGAGATCTTCCTGCCGGGGGATATTCTCCGAATCCAGTACGATCCGCCTCCTGAGGGCCAGAGAGTCGAGGCTTTCGCCGGAATACTCCCGCACTTCCTCCGCGTCTCCCTGCAGGGCGGGGAGGAGAATTTCCGAAGAGAAGGGCTCGGCGGATTCCTCTGCGATCAGCGGGCAGGCGAAAAACACCATTATTAAACTTTTGATTATCTTTGATCTCGCGGCCATAGGCTCTCCCTGATAAAAAATCTTTGCACAAACTTGACACAACCCGGACTTATCCTTGAATCGGGAGGTGTACCTTAATCACATACTTTTTTTATGGGAGGTGGTAGAAGTAGAAAACATCTATCAAATCGGTTTATTACATTTTTGCAAAACAACGGAGGAATAATATGCGAAAAATGAAAATTAGTCTAGTAATGACAATGGCAGGCCTTTTGGCTCTTCCCATGGTGATGGGCCAGGAAGTGAAAGGCACGGAGCCGGCGGACGGGATTATGACTCTGCTGGAAAATGAGGAATCGGCCCGGTCCTACCTTGCCCTGGTGCAGGCGGGCGAAGTCGATGAACAGCTCGGCGACCTTAAGGATTCTACGGTCGTGGTCTACTCAAACGCCCAGCTTACGGATTTCCGGGACAACAGACAAATCGATCTGAGCGATTCTGCCATAGCGGAAAAGCTCGTGCTCTCCAATGTCATCGACGGAAGCATCACCCCCGAGAGCTTTCCCGAAAGGGGGACGGCGCTCAATCTGCTGGGAAACGAGATCACCCTGGGAAAGGGAGATGGCGATATGATCGGTTCCCAGAAGGTAGAATTTTTAGGCGCGTACTTTTCCAAGGACGGCGAATCGCTAAACTATGTCTATCTGGTAAAAGACGCTATCAGCTGAATTAAGGAGACCCTATGAAAAACTTAAAAACCATCCTGGGAATGGCACTTATCCCCCTGATCGGAATAACCCTATTCTCATGCATGAACGACAGTGAAGCCGTTTCGGAGGCCGAAACAAGCCAGGCCATGGAAGAGGTGACGATGGAGGAGCCTGTCACGGCGGAACCGGCCGCGTTGGAACCGGAAGAGAATCTTTCAGACGAAGAGATTACCGCCTTTGCGGGAGAACCGGTGGCCTCTGAGCCGGAAGAAGCCGAGGAGGCGACTCTGGAATTATAGGAAATACCGAAACCAGCCAAATCGGGGCGCCTTCCTTCCTGCCGGAGGGGGGCGCCCTTTTTCTAAAGGACACCGCCCCCCAGCTTTTTATGGGCTTCCTTGAGCTTATCGATTATGGGAATATCCTGGGGACATCTTTCCTCGCACCGGCCGCACTCTATACACCGGGACGCATCGGTGCCGTTTTTCATGTTGTTTCTCTGATACAGAAGCCCGTCCACCCAGTGCTTGGTGAGCCTCTTCATATTGTACTGGGCAAAAATCTCCGGAATGGCCACCCCCTCGGGGCAGGGAAGGCAGTACCCGCATCCCGTGCAGGCCACGGCGAAGGCTTCCTCATAGGCCGCCTGGAGCTTTTTCAGGAAAGCCTTGTCGTCATCGGTCAGATGACCCGCCGGCGCATGGGAGAATATCCTGATATTATCCTTGAGCTGCTCCAGATCGGACGTACCGGAGAGAACCACCTTCACCTCCCGGTTGTCCGTCAGAAAACGGAAAGCCCACTCCACCAGGGACCAGGACCGGGGATTCTCCTTCATCAGCTTTCTCACGGGGGGCGGGACGAAGCGGGTCAGGGCGCCTCCGCGCAGGGGCTCCATGATAACCACGGGAATTCCCCGGGCCGCCGCATCCATGAGACCTTCCCGGCCCGCCTGGTTATGCTCGTCCAGAATATTCAGCTGAATCTGGATCATCTCCCAGTCGTAAGCGTTCAGAACGGTCTGAAAGTGGTGGTAGGGTCCGTGGAAGGAACAGGCCCGGTGAAGGATTTTCCCCTTCGCCGTCATCCGGTCCAGAAATTCAAGGGCGTCGAACTGCCGGGCCAACTCCCAGTGGGTCGTATTCATATCGTGGAGCAGATAGATATCCACCGCCTCCACGCCCAGGCGCAGGAGCTCTTCATCAAGAAATCCTTCCAGATCCGCCGCGGAACGGGCTTTCCAGACAGGACATTTGGTCGCCAGAACCGCCTTGTCCCGGTACCCGTCCCGCAAAGCCCGGCCGACTATCTCCTCGCTCCCCGGATAGGCATAAGCCGTATCCAGATAGTTCACCCCGTTGTCCAGGGCGTAACGCACCATCTCCTCCGCCTCACCGGCCGATGAGGGAAACCGCATGCATCCCAGCCCGAACCGGGAAACTTTGAGACCTGTCCTGCCTAAATCAACATATTCCATATTCCTACACTAACCAATCAGATAACAGTATAAAGAACCTCTTGTAAAACGGGCAGATCATCCCGCCTGGTCTTCGCCATGGGATGCCCCTCCCGTGTGGTTCTACCAGCCGCCGGAGGCACCTCCGCCCCCGAACCCGCCGCCTCCGCCGGAGAATCCTCCTCCGCCGCCGAATCCTCCGCCGCCGAACCCGCCGCGATGGCTGGAATTACTCAGAAGGGAGCCCCAGAACAGAGCCCTGAACAAACCTCCCCTTCCCCGCCCTCTCCGGCCCAGACCGGCGAACAGAATGAAGAGAATGAAGAACAGAAAATTAAGAGAGACGCCCCCCGAAGAGGAGCGGGATGAGGAAGAGCTCTGGGCCCGCTGATACCGGGCCAGTTCCTCGGCTGATATGTCGGAAGCGCCGGAGACGACTCCCGTGGCGGCTAAGACTCCCCGCTTAATACCCTCCGCATAATCGCCCTGGCGGAAATAGGGAAGAATCTCCTCCCTTATGATAAAACCGCTCTTTATATCGGTCAGACTGCCTTCCACGCCGTATCCCACTTCCAGGCGGACCTTCTTCTCATTCAGGGCCACCAGCAGCAGGATGCCGTTATCCCGGTCCGCCTGTCCCAGTTTCCACTCCTCCGCCACTTCCATGGAGTAGCCTTCCAGGGATTCTCCCTTCAGGCTGTCGATGGTCAGAACGGCCATCTGGGCGGACGTCTGATTCTGGAACGCCAGAAGGATCTCCTCCAGCTCCCGTTCCTCACGGGAAGAGAGAACATGGGCGTTGTCCACCACCGGGCCGTCCAGGGAAGGAACTTTCAGAGCCCAGAGAGAAACCGTCATGGCAAGCAGGAAGATCCCCGCCAGAAATATACGAAATCGTCTCATGGTCAGTCCTCCAGTATGGTCAGGCCGTCGGACAATTCATTGGTATCATCGTCCTTGATGGGAAAGTGCTCCGCCAGAAGGGTTCCGCAGGCATCCACCGCTTCAATCAGGGAGTCGGTAAACCGGTCGGCCTTAATGCCCTCTATAAGCCCGGACAGAATCCCGTCCCAGGCGCTCTGGTCCACCTTGGCATTAATGCCCTTATCCGCCAGAATTTCCACCCGCTGTTCCCGGCGGGAGACGAAAATGAGAATCCCCGTCCGGTCACGGGTATCGAAAAGGCCGGCTTCCATGAAATGAAGGGACGCTCTCTTTGCCACCTCCCCGGCCATGAAGGCCCGGGGGACAATCAGCCTGTCAAAACCGGGGATGTTGGCGATCAGATAAAGAACTCCCGACACCCCGATAAAACCTCCTCCCATGAAGAGGGTCAGATAAACAGGCCGGTAGTCCCAGAAAAGATTTTCCGCCCAGAGAGAAATCCGCCCGAAAAGCAGGAGGGCGATAAAGTAAAAAATAACTCCTCCGGTCAGGGCGAAAAGCAGCTCATGCAGGGCGTAGTCGGAACTCTCTTCGATAAGAGCCGTGGCAATCTCCCCGGAGGTCTTCTTTTCCGCCCGGGCCACCGCCTCTTCTATCCTTCTATGCTCCTCTTCGCTGACTTTATACGCTTTCATCAGAATTCCACCTGAGGGGCGCTCTGAGCGGCATCGGAGGCTTCAAAATAGGTTTTCCTCTCAAAGCCGGCGATGTTCGCCACCAGAGCCTGGGGAAATCGGCGGATGTAGCTGTTATAGGCATTCACCGCATCATTGAACCGCTTCCTCTCCACGGCGATACGGTTTTCCGTTCCCTCCAGCTGATCCTGCAGGGCCAGAAAATTCTGGTTGGCCTTCAGATCGGGATACTGTTCGGAGACAACCATGAGCCTCTGCAGGGCACCGGAAAGCTCCCCCTGGGCCTGCTGGAACCGCTCGAAAGCCTCCGGATCCTGGAGCACTTCATCGGAGATATTCATCACGCCGCCCACTTTGGAACGAGCTTCGATGACGGCCGTCAGGGTTTCTTCCTCATGGGACGCGTAACCCTTTACCGTTTCCACCAGGTTGGGGATCAGATCCATCCGCCTCTGGTAGACATTCTGCACCTGACCCCAGGCCGCGCTCACACCCTCGTCCAGGGTCACCATGCGATTGTAACCGCAGCTCTGCAGGGACAGGGCCGCTATGGCTATAAGAATTCCGAATTTGAAGTTTTTCCGTTTCATGTCATCTCCCGGGAATGGCATTGTATTGGACTCGCACCGTTCCCACGGAAACTAATATACTCATATTTCTTTTTCCGAACAACCGAAAAGGGGAAATTCACCCGAAGGGGTGATTAAAAAAAGGACTAGCCAATATCAGCCCGGGGAATCTATAATGGAGCCATGTTATTGTTAGCCGCTCCCGTCCTGATTATTCTTTTTGCCGCGACCTTCCGTTTTCTGGGAAGATATGCCGCCAGGGCCTTTGCCCTGCCTAAGGTAAAATCGGAGGAGGAGGCTCTGCGCCTCTGTACCGAAGAGTTTCTGGATTTTGACAGGGAGTGGTTCGATTCCCTCAATTTCGAACCTTTCACCGTCAGTTCCCCCCGGGGGTACGAGCTGCACGGGGTATGCCTCAAGGGAACGGGCAACAGAACAATCGTTCTCTGCCACGGCCATACTTTCACCTGGCACGGCCAGGTGAAATACATGCCCCTTCTCATCAAGCAGGGATGGAACATCATTGCCTACAACCACCGCTTTCACGGGACCAGCGGAGGGGACTGCTGTACCGCCGGCTACTACGAGAAACAGGATCTGAAGCTTATCTGCGACTGGGCCTTCGCCCGCTTTCCCTCGACCCGGAAATTCGGGGTCCAGGGAGAATCGATGGGTGCCGCCACGGTTCTGCAGTATCTTCCCATGGACAGCCGCCTGGACTTTGTCTGGGCCGACTGCCCCTACAGCGATCTGGAAGAGCTGTACCATTATCAGCTGGGAGCGATCATGAAAATCCCCCGTTTCCTCCACGGCCCCATTCTCTACTTTGCCGACCGTTTTTTCAGGAAGCGCTGCCGTTTCTCCCTGGCCGATGTATCCCCGAAAAGGGAGATCATGAAAAAACCGGTTCCCCTCTTTCTGGCACACGGCTCCATTGATGCCTACGTACCCACATACATGTCCAAGCAGATGTACGAATCGCGCCAGCAGTACGCCCCCACCTATCTCGTCCTTATTGGGGGTGCCCGCCATGCGGAGGCCTACAAAACGGATACGGCCGAATATAACAAACAGCTTAAGATTTTCCTGGAGGCCTACGGTGAATAAAAAACAGTACTATGCCGCCTTTGATATCGGGGCGGGACGGGGGACAAAGATCGGACTCTTTACCACCGATCTTAAGTGCCTCTCCGAAACACTCCTGCCCCTGGACCATTACGGGAGGGATTTCGACCATTTTGCCGATTCCCTTCTGGACCATCTGGACAAAGCCACGGGCATGGAGGGATTGGACCGCAAGAACCTTCTGGCCGTGGGGATTTCCACGGCGGGGATCATTGGTCATGACGGCTCCTTTGTCCTCTTTCATAACCAAAGCCGTTTTAACGGCTGCAACCTGAAGCTACGCTTTGAATCGGCCCTGGACCGTCCGGCCAGCATCGCCAACGATGCCGATGCGGGGGGACTGGCCGAGTGGAGCGTCCTGAGGACCGAGCTGCTCTACTGGGTATTCGGCGGAGGATGGGGCGGCTCCTGGATCAGTGCCGACGGGGATATACGATTTCCCTCCAACGGATGGGACGGCCGGGACAGCACCCTGCACTACACGAACGAGCCGGGCTACTCCATTCCCCTGGATAAATTCCGCCTGCGCCTTCTCTTCAACGAGGTCAACGCCTCCTACGACCTCTTTGAAAAGCAGCTGACAGAAGACGAGACCCTGCCGGAAACGATCATTCTGGGCCCCGACAATAACCCGGATACGCTCCGGGCCGAGATCATTCTCTCCGGCGCGGGCCGGTGCCGCCTGTTCCGATCCCTGGTAGGGGACGATACTTTCTACGAGAAATTCCTGGATATACACGAAGTGAAGGAGATGCTCGATCCTACCGTGGCCGGGCGGCATATAGACAAATTGTCCAGCCTCCGGGTGGAAGCGGCCATCAACACGGACCGCCTCTACGGAAAGATCCTGGCCGAAGCCTCTCGCCTCCTGCTCAAGAAAGCCGCCTCGGACGGAATGAGAGAGGGACTTCCCATCTGTCTGGGGGGTAAGCCGAGTTACGCCCTGCCCTACTTCGGTCCCTCCTGCCAGAGGCTTCTTGGCAAGATGGGATACATGAACTACCTGCGCCCCTCCGTGCTGGATGAACGGGGCTCCAACGCCAACCTGATCGGCGCGGCCGTACTGGCCGGGAAATGCCTCTCGGACTGATGGTCAGGCCTCCTGGCCGTGCTCCCGGGATACGGCCAGGATATCCTCCGTCAGCGAGAGGAAAATATCCGCCAGCTGCGGATCAAACTTCCTGCCCCTCTCCTTTTCTATAAACGAGAGAGCCTCTTCATGGCTCATAGGCTCCTTGTAGGGACGTTTTGTCGTCAAGGCATCGTACACATCGGCCAGGGCCATAATCCGTGCCGAAAGGGGAATGGCTTCCCCCGAAAGACCCTCGGGATAGCCGCTTCCGTCCCAGTTCTCATGGTGGGAACGGACGATCTGATGGGCCAGCTCGAAATAGGTGAGGAAATTCAGGGAAGATGCCGCTTCCTCCAGTACGTTCGCTCCCAGAAGGGGATGTTTTTTAATAGTCTCGAACTCCTCCTCGGTCAGCTTCCCCGGTTTCTGCAGGATATTGTCGGGAATCCCCACCTTGCCAATATCATGAAGCGGGGCGGATCTTACCAGATCGTCTACGTATTCCCGGGTCACGTAGTTCTGATATCTTTCATCATGATGAAGGGCTTCTCCCAGCAGGCGGCAGTACATGCTGGTCCGGTTTATATGGGCGCCCGTATTGTCATCGCGCAGTTCGGCAAGGCGGGACATGGTGATGATGGTCAGGGACTGACTTTCATCCAGCCTGACGATGGTGCGCTTCTGATTGAGGTAACTGCGCAGAAAAAGGAGGAACAGACTGACATAAAAAAAGAATCCCCCGATGATAATAATGAGAAGTACCGATTTTCTGCTCTCCTCCAGAAGGGCGGGGAGCCGGCTGTCCCGTTCCACGACCTCCGCATAGCCAATCCTCCTGCCCTCGTAATCGATGGGAATATGGAACCGCAGAATGAAATCGGGAGAATGAGAGAGAACTTCATAGTCATAATCCTTACGCTGCTTATCTTCCGGTTTATTCCAGGGGATTCCCCCCGCCGGGGTATCGTCTCCCGAATGAATCAGAAGCTCATGATCCCTGTCAAAGATCTTGATCGAAATAATCGAGGGGAACTGAAAAATATCCCTGAGGAAATGATCGAAGCTCCCGGCGGCATGGTCCTCTCCGCCATGACCGGATTCCTCTGTACGGTCCTCTTCCGCCTCCGGCATCAGTAAATCAAAGAGCTGTAAAACTTCCTGGTAATTGTAGGGTATCTCCTCCATGAAAGCCTTGTAATAATCGCCATGGACGAGAACGGTATGGTTCGTCTGCTCCCGGATCAGGGCGGCCCCCAGAATATAGGCGACCCCCAGGGTCATGACAAAGGAGATCAGGGTATATTGAAACAGCAGGTTCTTGCGCATCTTCTCTTAATTCTTTCCTTACAGACTCACTCCCTCAAGGAGTGTATTTCTCTTCTATCTCAAACTGTCCCATCATGCCGGCATCCTCGTGTTCCAGCATATGGCAGTGATACATGTAAATCCCCGTATAATCACGGAAGGACAGGCCGATTTCATAACGGTCCCCAGGCCAGAGCAGAATCGTATCCTTCGGCCCGCCGAGCAGGGGCGGCGGGGGTTCCCCGTTAAGACTCAGCACAGAAAACTGTACATCATGGACATGAAAGGAGTGGGGAACCGCCATCATTCCCGCCGGAACATTCACCACCGTCCACACTTCATCGGTATCCTTCTCCAGGCGGAAGTCGATCCGGCCCATATCCATGGATTTTCCGTTTATGGTGAATCTTCCCATCATTCCCGTTTCCATGGTGAAATTCCGCCGGATATGATCGGCCTCGGGGCTGACGGGGGCATAGACGAGACTTTCGGGGTGCCCATAGAAACTGCCCGTCCCGGAACCGACGGAAAAGGAAAGGGCCCTATCGAAAACAGCGCCTCCCCAGGTCTCCACCGTCAGCCCCCCCGTACCTTCCTCGGTAAAATCATAGAGAATTTCATAACGCTCACCCGGTGATATGACCAGTTGCGAAGTCCTGACTGATCGGGGGAGAAAACCTCCGTCACTGGCGAAGACGGTAAACTCCGATTGGTCGGAGAAAGAGATCCTGAACACGGAAGAGTTGGAACCGTTCAGGATTCTGAAACGGTATGTCCCCTTCTCAAGGCGGAGCTCCGGCTCATGGGCTCCATTGACGAGGAGGCGGTTCCCCAGATATCCGTGCATGATATCGGGCATGGAAGGCCTGTAGGCGAACCGGCCCGAACGGTCAATGTCCCTGTCCTGAAGGATGAGGGGAATGTCATTGACACCGTAATCACGGGGAAGGGAAAGGGAACGGGAGTAATCGTCATCGATGATAAACATCCCCGCCAGCCCCCGATAGACATGTTCCGCCGTCTTTCCCATCAAGTGGGGATGATACCAGAGGGTCGCCGCCGGCTGATCAATGGTAATCCGGGGCTTCCAGGCTTCTCCGGCTTTTATCACCTGACGGGGACCGCCGTCGTACTCTGCCGGAACATGAAGCCCGTGCCAGTGAACGGTCGTATCCTCCCTGAGCGTGTTAATGATGGTGAAAGCAATATCGTCCCCCTCCGAGACTCTGATCGTCGGCCCCAGATAATCGCCGTTAAACCCCAAGGTTCGGCTGGTACCGAAGGGAAGGGTCAGCATCCCCTCCCGGATCTCCATTTCCAGGTTCCCTCCTTCGAGAAGGGGGGGAATGGGAAGAGAATCGGCAGGCAGACCGAATGAGAAGAATACAGTCGAAAAAACGGACCAGATGATCTTTTTCATGGCTCAACCTCATCTCCAATATAATCAACGGCAGAGGGGAAAGCAAATTCACGGGAGTCCTTATTTCCGATAAGATTTTATCTATACCTGACTTTTTCCCTTGACAATGGAAGACGAGCCGGTCAATAGTAAATACAAACCGATGTTATCGGTGTTTTCTGAGGATTCGGGCCGTGCCCGATCCAAGGAATCCGGGCGGTTCATGATAAATGCCGCCCTGACCAGACTGATCTTAAGGAATGCGAATTCTGAGAGAGAGGAAACATGCAGGAATCTCATTTAACCGCGGTAAGGGCCCTCAGCAGTGAGGAACTGACCGCTCTCTATTATCAGGCGGAAACAGAAGACCTGATAAGGCAGGCGGGAGAAGTATCATTTCACGTTCACGGACGGGATATTCTACTCCGCGGCCTGATCGAATTCACCAATTACTGTACCTCCAACTGTCTCTATTGCGGTATACGCCGGGGCAACCGTCTTGTAAACCGGTACCGGATGGACGAGGAGGAGATTCTCCTCGCCGTGGAGGCCGGCTTCGCGCGGGGGCTGAGGACGTTCGTCCTTCAGGGGGGCGAGGACCGGAAGTTCGGCACGGACCGGATCGCCCGGCTGACGGAGAAGATCAAAACGCGTACCGCCGGAGAAGCGGCGGTAACCCTGAGCTGCGGGATGAAAAGCCGCAAGGACTTCGCCACCCTGAAAAGTGCCGGCGGGGATCGCTACCTGCTGCGCTTCGAGACATCCGATCCGGATCTTCATGTCTACCTGAGAGACGGTAAGACCCTGGAAGAGCGGCTGGAAAATCTGGAGTGGATCAAGGAAGCGGGTTTTCAGAGGGGAAGCGGTTTCATGACCGGTCTTCCCGGGGAGACGGAGGAGACCCGCCTGAACAACGTGCTCCTCTGCCGGGAGCTGCAACTGGATATGGTCGGCATAGGCCCTTTTATTCCCCATCAGGATACCCCTCTGGCCCGATCGGAGCAGCAGGGTCTTGAGCATGCCCTGAGGGGAACGGCCCTCCTGCGCCTGGCATTGCCGGAAGCCCATATTCCCGCCACGACGGCGGCCGGCTCCCTTGTACCGGACGGACGGGAGCAGATGATCAGGGCCGGGGCCAATGTCCTCATGCCCAACCTGACTCAGACGGAGTACAAGAAAGATTATCTTCTTTACCCGGGAAAGATCTGCCTGGATGAAAGCGGCATACAGTGTATAGGCTGCCTCTCGGCGAGGGTAAAAACCGTGGACAGGGAGATCAGTTTCAGCCGGGGAGACGCCTTGAGGCTGACGGGGAAAGCCCGCTTATGAGAATTTACGGATCGGAAACGGAAAAAGCCCTCTCCTGGCTGGGAGAGGGACGGACCCCGCGCTCCCTGATAAGAGCCTACGGGGAAGTCAAACTGGCCGCTATCAGAGCTCAGCAGGAAACGGCAAACCCTTACCCGGAGGATTACTACCCCCTCCTGGAGGAGGCGCTCAGGGAGATTATACAGGGGGATCATGACGACTCCTTTCCCCTTCCCCTGGCCCAGGGAGGCGCCGGTACCAGCCTGCACATGAATCTCTGCGAAACCGCCGCCGGCCTGGCCAATGGAAGATACAGCGGGTCGTTCAGCGCCCATCCCCTGGATCATCTGGCCCTCTTCCAGTCTACCAACGATACCTTCCCGACAGCGGTTATCCTCATGACCTACCGTTTCCTGGAAGAGACGGAAACCAACGTGGTGGCTCTGCAGGAAGCCCTGGTGGAGAGGGAAAAGCGGTACGAGGAGTGGATCATGTGCGGCAGGACGGAACTGCAGGACGGTTTGCCTATCACCCTGGGACAGGTATTCGCCGCCTGGGCGGGTCCGGTGGAAAGGGACCGGTGGCGTCTGAACAAACTCAAGGAGCGCCTTCGCACCATTCCCCTGGGAGGAACAGCCGTGGGAACCGGTTTCTCGGCGCCCCGGGATTATGTCTTCGCAGCGGAAAAGCATCTGCGCCGCATCACAGGCCTGCCTCTCTGCCGCAGCCAGAACCTCTGTGACGCCACCGCCCATACGGACAGCCTTTCCGAGTGCGCCGCCGGGCTGGGACTGTGCGGGGATAACCTATTCAAAATGGCCTCGGACCTTCTGCTTTACGGGGCGGGGCCGGTGGGAGAGATTCTCCACGGCGAGGTCCAGTACGGCTCGACCATCATGGCCCGCAAGACCAATCCGGTTTACCTGGAGCTGATACGGGGCCTGGCAATGGAATGCGCCTCCGCGGCCCGGCTTATCGGGGAATACAGCCGTTCCGGTCAATGGCAGCTGAACGCCAACCTTCCCTTCCTGGCGGAGCAGATGATCAGACTGAGCGAAAGGCTCAACAAGGCTCTGCGAACGGCGGCCGGCCCTTTGATGGAGATACTGCAGCCCCGGAGGGATGTACTGGAGTACAATCTCTACAGGGGACCGGCCCTGATTAATACCCTGAGGAACTGTCTGGACTACTCTCTGCTGAAAGACCTCCTTCCCCTGCTCGAAGGGAAGAGCTTTTCAGGCAGGGAGGAACTGATAACCTGCCTGTCTGGGAATATAGATTTGCCGGAGAGTGAACTGAGGGAGAAGCTGGAATCCCACCGGTTAACCGGATTTTCCCGATCCATACCCGCCCGCGAAGGAGAAAAACATGACTGAAAAAGCCCTGGCCGAAACAACACGCATCGTGCTGACCGGCATACGTAACGCCGGGAAATCCTCCCTGATGAATAATCTGTTTGAAAAACAGGCCGCCATAGTTTCCGATACTCCCGGAACCACCACGGATCCGGTGACGAGGAAGATGGAACTGGGAAAACTGGGTCCCTGCGCCCTGACCGATACGGCGGGTTTCGACGATGTGGGAGAATTGGGAGCACAGCGCATAGAGAAAACCCGGGACCGGCTGAATACGGCCGATCTTGTCCTCTTTATTACCCCCGGGAACCGCCCCGTTCTGTCGGAAGAACGGGAGATTCTGACAGCTCTCAAGGAGGGGAAGACACCCTGGATCGGAGTCGTGACATTCGGCGACAGCCCCCAACAGGGAGAGAAAGAACAGTTCTTCTCCGGCCAGGATTTTCTTCTGGTGGATAACAGCAGGAAAGAATCGGTCCGCCCTCTTCTGGCTCTCATGGAGGAAAAGGCCGCAAGGATTGACCGGGAACTGACGCCGGTGGAAGGGCTGGTAAAAGAGCAGGACCTGGTTCTTCTGGTTACCCCCATAGACCTGGCGGCGCCGGCCGGAAGGCTTATCATGCCCCAGGTGGAGACGATACGGGATCTTCTGGACAGGGACTGCGCCGCCCTCATCCTGAAGGAGAGGGAGCTTTTCCCATTCTACCATAATCTGGGGATAAAACCTTCCCTGGTCATAACGGACAGCCAGGCGTTCCATAAGGTCGCCGCCGATATCCCGGAGAATCAGCCTTTGACCTCATTCTCCCTTCTTTTCGCCCGGAAAAAGGGAGATCCGGCCTATTTTATTGAGAGCCTGAAGGCGCTGAGGGACTTTCCCGAACAGGGACGGGTCCTCGTGATGGAAGCCTGCTCCCACCACAGGCAGGCCGATGATCTGGGAACGGTAAAAATCCCCCGGCTCTTCCGTCAGCTTGTCGGTTCCAGGGTGGAATTCGGACACAGCCGCAAAATGCCGGACAATCCCGAAGAGTGGGATATGGTGATCCACTGCGCCGGCTGCATGGTCACCCAGAAAGCCATGCAGAATAAACTGGACCGGTTCAGGGAACGGGGGATACCGGTGCTGAACTACGGGCTTTTTCTGGCCTGGGCCAACGGACTTCTTCCCCGGGCGCTGGAGCCTTTTCCCGAGCTGGCGGCACTCTATGAATCAGAATGATTCCCGGGAGACGTCTTTGATCATCTCTTCGATATCCTCATCAAGCTCTCCGTAGATCAGACGGGCCAGGTTGCGGTAGCGGGGAGAGATACCCACCCAGATATCCACCGCTTCCCGCCGGGCGTCGAGGTAACGGAAGATAAGCTCTTCCCCCTCTTTCTGCTCGGCCAGGGGCAGGCGGTCCAGGGACACTTCCCTGTCTCTGATCCGCTCGGTCAGCCCGTCATAGATGCGGCGGTTTCGCTCGCTGGCCTCCCGGAGCGTTCCGTCCTCATCGCCGGCCATGGCCTGGCGCCGCAGTTTTAGGGCGTTTTCCAGGGCCCTATCAGCCTCATCCTGCCAGTCGAGGATTTCCCGGTATCCCTGGAAATACCTGTTTTCCCCGGAGAGGGACTGGGTGAAAATTTCCCCTAAATCCAAAGCCCTCTTTAAACTGCGGAAATCCTGTTCCGTCTCTTTTTCCACTCCCGCAAGGGAAAAATAGCTTTCAAAGATATCCGGATCCACCGAAGAAATAAGGTAGAAGGAGCTGATATCATCCTCAGTGAGATCGGGATCGCCCTCCTGGGCGAGAAGAGAGACCAGTTCCACGGCAACTTCCGGTTCGGCTGTCCGGACATGCCGCTGGAGCTCTTCCCAGATATCCTCTCCGAGGGAATTCAGGGAGAGCAGAATATCCCCTTCCAAGACCGGGTCACGCAGATCAAGCAGGGTGAGATAAAGGGGAAGAGCCGAGGGGGAATTGATTTCCCGGAGAGTCCAGAGAATCAGCCTGTTGTTATACTCTTCCCCATCCCGGATCCCCTCCCCCAGATAGGGAACGGCCGTTTCTCCGTAGGACTGGACAATAATAGCCGCCCTCTGCGCCAACAGCCTGTTGGAGTCGGCATAAAAAGAGATGAGAAGGGGAAGGCTTTTTTCGCTTTTTATCGCTTCCAGTATCTGAAGGCAGCTGAGGCTCATGAGGTAGTCGCCGGAATGGATGTATCGGTCTACAAAGGGGAAGGCTTTCTCTCCGAACTGGTAGATTGCGGAAATACAGGCCCCCCAGACATCGGGATTCTCATCCTTGATCCCCTCGAAAAGCAGAGGGATGAGAGTGGGCTCGTTATAGTGCCCGATGATACGGTAGTACCCTGCTCTCAGGGAGGGGTCTTCGCTGTTTCTCAATTCATCCATTAGAGGACTGTTAAGGGTCACCTGACTTGAAAGGACTTTGGCCGCCCCGTTTTTCTTCCTGTCCGATTCGGAGGCGAAAAGCCCCACCATGGCATCCCGGCTTGATACGTCGCCGATATCGGTGAGAATCTGAAGAGCATTCAGACAAAGGTGATCTCCCAGGGTAGACAGATTTTCTTCCAGAAAAAGGCAGGTCCAGTCGGGGTGGGCTCCCATAATGCGGAAAGCCTCCTTCTTAACCCGGTCATCCTCGTCAAGGGTCGTCTCCAGGATAGGGGTGAGGAAATCATCATAACGATTGTTTTCCATGATATTCAGAGCGGCCAGACGGATAAGGGGATCCTCATCCAGCAAAAGGTCGGCGACATAGGGGATCTGCTCCTCTTCGATACGGAAACGCAGATTTCCCGCGGCTATCTGACGCTTTAAATCTTCCTGGAAAATGAGGGTTGATATATCATAACTCCTGCATGCCGCCAAAAATATCAGCAATGCCGGGAGGAATCGGAATTTTCTCTTCATATCGACCCTTTCAAACTACCCCGGAAAGGAGTCTTCCGTCAATCAGCCTAATAGGTTATAATCCCTCCATGGAAAATAACATAAGGATTCCCATAGAGTCATTTCTGGCGCCCGGAGCGCTTAACTGGAGTCTCCCGAAAACCGGGTTCATGGCCCAGGGGGCCGAAGCGGCCGGATCGGAGCTGAACAGCTCCATAGGGGTGGGCCTGAAAGATGACGGATCCCCCCTGATTCTCCCCGGCCTTTCGGAACAGAACAGCCTTGATGATCAGGCTCTGCTGTACAGCGGCTGTTCCGGTCAGCCCGGGCTCCGTGAGAAATGGGCCGGTCTGAAGAAACAGGCCCGGCAGCCCCTTGTTACGGCCGGTCTGACCCACGGATTGAACCTGGCCGGCCATCTGTTCCTGGCCCCGGGTGACACGCTCCATATACCCGGACCGGTATACGAAAACTATCACCATATTTTCGGCGGATATTTCCAGGCGAAAATTTCTTCCTTCCCCCTTACCAAAGGGGGAAAACTCAATATTGAGGGAATCGAAAATCTTCTGGCCGGACCGGAGGATATGGCCCGGATACTCTTTAACTTTCCCCAGAACCCCACCGGCTACACCCCTACGGAGGAAGATGTGAAGCGGCTCCTTCCCGTTCTGAAAACGAGCGCCGACGGGGGCAAGAGAATCCTGATCATACTTGACGATGCCTATCAGGGACTGAACCATACTCCCGGTCTATTCCCCGAGAGCCTTTTCACCCTGCTGGAGGATTTTCATGAGAATATTCTGGCGGTAAAACTGGACGGCGCCACCAAAGAGTACTGTGCCTGGGGTCTGCGCATCGGGTTCATCTCCTTCGGCCGGAAAGGTCTGACCGATGAAGAGTATGCCCTGCTTGAGGATAAAACCGCCTCGCTGATACGTTCGGGCATATCCAATGTTTCCCGTCTGGCCCAGGAAATGCTTCTGAATGTTCTGGAAAACGATGCCGTACCGGAGCAGAAGAAGGAAGCGGCGGCCCTTATAAAATCCCGCTATGAAAAAGCCAGGACGGAGCTGGATTCACACGAAGAGTATAAAACCCAGTTTACCGCCCTGCCCTTCAATGCGGGGTATTTTTTCTGCGTCAGGCTGAGAGACGGCCTGGATGCCCACGAAATAAGAAAGAAACTGCGCAGGGAGTACTCTACGGGAGTTATGGTACCGGAGGAAGGGCTTATCCGCCTGGCCTACTCTTCGGTGGCCGCCGATAAGATACCCGCTCTACTGGCAAATTTATATATGGCCTGCCGGGAATCCTGAAGTTTTTTACTTTTTTTTGTCCATCCTATTGACAGAAATCGGGCCTTTCGGTATTATCGTCCATGCTGTTTCGCCCGGATGGTGAAATTGGTAGACACGCTAGTTTCAGGGACTAGTGCCAGTAATGGCGTGGAAGTTCGAGTCTTCTTCCGGGCAGCAAATAAAGCCTTACAATGTAAGAAATTACCTTGTAAGGCTTTTTTTTGTCCTTTTCCTTGTGGTACCATATGGAGTACCATTTTTAATTGATCTTCTGCCTTATATGGCTTACTATGGCGTATATGAGGCAACCGTACTTAATTTACAAGAAAATTGTCCGCGATAAGAAGTCTTTATACGTAAAGCTTTGGTATGAAAGGATTTACAATTATTCAATTAGAAAATAAAGTCTTGCCATAAAAGACGAGTTAAGGCCTAAAGGAATGAGATTCCCCATACTAGTAAAGCAAGTCCCATGGAATTTGAGACAAAGTACTTAAAGGAATAAAAAGTCTACATGATTGGGAGAATGCCGGCATATTAAAGTTAATAATCTCACTTTTATGATTTGATGCGGATTTTACAAAAAATGGATTAATATAAAGAGAGCAAAAATTGATAGGCGAAATAATAAAGAAACGTAGAAGTATTAGGCAATTTGATTCAAGAGAAATTCCATTACAGACACTATACAATTGTCTTAATACAGCAAAGTTTGCTCCATCAGGTAAAAACAGACAACCATGGAAAGTGAAGATTGTGACAGAAGAAGAAAAAAACGATCTAATTAGCATAGTTCAAAATATGTATGAAGGTGATATTTTACCCGGATCTCTGCAACTATCACTAAACGCAATCAAAGCAGCAGACAAATTGCTCATCGTATTTAATGCTTATTCCTACCATGAAGAAAACTATCCACGAAATAGGTTATTAATGGATGTTCAATCAATTGGAGCCTTTATTCAAAATTTACTCTTACTTCTAACCGAAGAAGGAATTTCTTCATTATGGCTAAATGACCTATACTACGCAAAAGAAATACTCGAAGATTATTTAGTGCAAGGAGAATATGAACTCATAGCCGGTGTTGCCATTGGATATGCTTCGATAGAGCAACCCCTTTGTCTGTAAAATCAAAAAAGTTAATCAGTCTCCATATTTAAATACCGCTTACCTGTGATAAAGTAACCCTTTTGTCTGTAAAATTAGAAAAAGTTAATCAGTCTCCATATTTAAATATTTTTTACCTGTAAACCACTGTTCATCTATTTCCATTAACAGTGCAGCTATCAAACGATCAACCGATTTCCTGTTTGGAAATATCATGGCGACTCTTGTTCTCCGCTTAATTTCCTTCATCTGACGTTCTGCCAGATTTGAAGTTCTTAACCGTCGCCAATGTGCTTTTGGCATTGAGAACACTGTCAGGGATTCTGGAATATTCTCATCCATCCATCGGCTCAGATCGGGAGCCGTTTCTTCATATTTTTTCACTGCCATGGAAAGAAAGCGTTTTGCTTCCTCTCCATTGGGTGCGTTGAAGATGGTTCTGATATCTTCTGCTACCTCCTTCTCCATGCTCTTCTTGGGAACATGATGAGAAGCATTCTGCTGGAGATGAAACTGACAGCGATGCCAGGGAACCGTAGGAAAAACGGCCTCTATTGCAGATTTCAAACCACTGTGTGCATCAGAAGTTATCATTCTGATCCCATGTAGCCCTCGATCAACCAGTCCAGAAAGAAATTTTCGCCAATGAACATCCGCCTCGCTGAGCTCTGTTGAAATCCCTATTACCCTTCTCATTCCATTATTATCAACTCCATAAGCAATTAGAACGGCTGCTGATACAACCTCTCTATTAACACGAGCTTTTTCATAAGTGGCATCTACTACAAGATAGCGATATGCGCCCAACGGCCGGTTCCGCCATTTGTTTATCTCCTCATCCAGCATCGCCGTTGCCTCAGAAACCTGGGATTGGGAAACTTCGAAGCCGCAGAGCTGTTCTACTATTTTGGTCACTCTGCGAGTTGATACGCCTTGGATGTACATCTGAGCTATGGCCATTTTCAGGGCTCTTTCGCTGCGGCACCCCTTTTCAATGCTGCCAGGATAGAATTCCATCCCACGGACCTGCGGAATCTCGATAGGGATCTCACCTACACGAGTTCGAATCCTCCTGCTCTTGTACCCGTTTCTATGGCCAGCACGATCGTCATTCCGTTCATAATGACTGGCTTGAATTGCCTTCTCCTGCTCTAACCGCATGGATAAATTCATTATTGAACTTATGACCTTTGTTAATCCTTCTCTATTATCTGCCTGGAGGTCTTCAATCATTTGATCGAAAACGCTATAGTAATCCTCGTTAGTCATGATGCCTTCTTTTGTTTTTCGTCGAACTAATCGAAGACTGATTGGCTAACTTTTTCAAGCCCCCTTCTTTATCAATTTACAGACACTATTGTACACTATCTTACCTGTGAACCATTGTTCATCTATTTCCATTAACAGAGCGGAAACCAATCTATCGACAGATTCCTTATTTGGAAATATCATAGCCACCTTCGTTCTTCTTTTAATTTCCCTCATCTGACGTTCTGCCAGATTTGAAGTCCTTAACCTTCTCCAATGTGACTTTGGCATTTTAAAGATCGTGAGTGCTTCAGGAACATTCTGATCCATCCAACTGCTTAGTTCTGGCGCAGTTTTCTCATACTTCTTCACCGCCATAGAAAGAAAACGGTTAGCCTCCTCTCCATTGGGAGCGTTAAAAATGGTTCTTATATCCTCCGCGACCTCTTTATCCATACTTTTCTTTGGCACATGATGTCCCGCATTCTGTTGCAGATGGAACTGGCACCGCTGCCAGGGAACTGTTGGAAAAACCGATTCTATTGCTGATCTCAGGCCGCTATGAGCATCGGAAGTTATCATCTTCACGCCATGGAGCCCCCGATCTACCAGACCGGAAAGAAAACCTCTCCAGTGTACATCGGCCTCACTGAGTTCTGTAGAAATACCCAATACTCGTCTCATCCCATTATTATCAACACCATAGGCAATTAGAACGGCTGCAGAAACAACAGTTCTATTCACTCGAGCCTTCTCATAAGTGGCGTCAACGACAAGATAAGGAAAAGCTCCCAGAGGACGATTACGCCATTTGGTGATCTCTTCATCAAGGAGAGCTGCCGCTTCTGAAACCTGGGATTGGGAAACTTCGAAGCCGCAGAGCTGTTCTACAATTTTGGTTACTCTGCGAGTTGATACCCCCTGGATATACATCTGAGCTATTGCCATTTTCAACGCCCTTTCGCTGCGGCACCCTTTTTCAATGCTGCCAGGATAGAATTCCATCCCACGGACCTGCGGAATCTCGATAGGGATCTCACCTACACGAGTTCGAATCTTCCTGCTTTTGTACCCGTTTCTATGGCCAATGCGATCGTCATTCCGTTCATAATGACTGGCTTGGATTGCCTTCTCTTGCTCTAACCGCATAGATAAATTCATTATTGAACTTATGACCTTTGTTAATCCTTCTCTATTATCTGCCTGGAGGTCTTCAATCATTTGATCGAAAACGGTATAGTAATCCTCGTTAGTCATGATGCCTTCTTTTGTTTTTGGTCGAACTAATCGAAGACTGATTGGCTAACTTTTTCAAGCCCCCTTTATTTCTAATTTACAGACACTATTGTACACTATCTATGCTTCGGAGATCAGACGTTACAATATTCGTAATGAACTCAATCAGATACTGTTATGACAAACTTCGAAAAATGTATGGTATAGATTTTCGATATTTAGTGGATAATAGGGAATTAAGTGGTAAGATTTACTTCTATTCTATTTTTCCCCTGTTGGAAAATCACATTTATAATGAACGCGTGGTATAATTTCTATAATAAAAGGCGAGGAAACATGACCATGGAAATTATATTGAGGATAAGAAATACTTCACTTTTACTTATTATTGCTGCAATTTCATCACCCTTCTTTTTATTTGCTGAAGATAACTATATTCCTGAAATAATGGTAAGAAGGGATTTTGGATTTGATTATTCTTTCTTTTGTGAAACAGCAATAGATGTATTAGACCATTATTCCCCAGAATGGAGTACTAACTACCCTCCCTCGTCCCCACTGATCGCCTCAATAAACTACCATACTGATGACACTACAGAGAAAATTATCATTGTTCTTTTTGAAGGTTTTGAAAGAGGTTTCGCAAATGTAATATTTCTTTTAGGCTGCAGAGAAGAAACGGAAAAAATTATAGAACTTGACCAATTAGATATAAGAGAAACTTTATTAATCGACTTCACTCTTGATGACGACTATACATATTTTGAAGAAAAAATACCTCAACTCATCCACAGCTATTACATGTACAATAAATATAGAGACCAGATTAATCGGGATGTGCAAACCTAAGGTTTGAAGCTGTAAAAGGATTCTCCGAACTAATTGTTATATTTTTAGAAAGCTCCCTCCTCTCATATAAATGATGTACCGAAACCATTTTCCCTATCAGAATACTCTCATGGGCGGGATACTTGCGATGATGGGATTTTACCGATTGGGGAATCTGAAAGCAGTAATGGGTAACCCGCCCCCGACCAGATAGAGAACTTATATAGCAAACTAACTATATGAGTCTCTGTATAAGGCGCGATAAACATCACTTAAGAAAAATGATCGCCGCCCTATTCTGCAACATATCTGGAACGGGGAGGGATGGGAGCATCAACCCCCCATCCCTGTTACGGGAATCATTAGTTGGGGAAGTTGAGACAGACACAAATTTGCTATATTTTCATTATAGTTTTGATATAGATATCTATATTTTTCATAATCTATTTATATTTTCATAAATATAATGTATAATTAGCAATACAATTTGCTGATTCTAATACAAGGAGTATGAAATGAAAATAGGATTTATTGGTCTTGGTATCATGGGTAAACCCATGGCACATAATCTGATTAAAGCGGGATATGATCTGGTAGTGAACAACCGAAGTCAGGCTGCGGTTGAAGAATTGTGCAAAGCCGGAGCTGCCTCTGCGGCAACGGCCCGGGAAGTAGCCGAGCAGAGTGATATTATTTTTACGATGCTCCCCAACTCTCCCGATGTGGAAAAGGTCGTAACCGATGAGAACGGAATCCTTAAGGGTATCCGGAAAGGAGCAATCTATGTAGATTTAAGCTCTATCGCTCCCCTCGTATCAAAAAGCCTGGCAGAAAAGATAAGAGCGAAAGGGGCAGACATGCTGGACGCCCCCGTTTCCGGCGGAGAACCCAAGGCTATAGACGGAACTCTGGCTATCATGGCGGGGGGAAACGCGGAATCATTCGAAAAAGTAAAACCGGTGATGGAGAAAATGGCGGCATCTGTGGCATTGACCGGCGAAGTGGGAAGCGGAAATACCACGAAGCTTGCCAACCAGATTATCGTTGCCCTGAATATTGCCGCCGTCTCCGAGGCTTTCGTATTAGCAACGAAGGCCGGGGTGAATCCGGAAAGCGTATATAATGCCATTCGCGGCGGCTTGGCCGGAAGCACCGTTCTTGATGCGAAGGGCCCCATGATGATGAACCGTAATTTCGCCCCCGGCTTTCGGATTGAGCTGCATCAGAAAGATCTGCTGAATGCCATTGAAACGGCGAACGGACTGGATGTCCCCCTCCCCTTTACCAGCCAGGCACTCGAGGTACTCAAGGCTTTGAAAGTATCGGGCAGTGCGAAGGAAGATCATTCAGCCATTGTTAAATATTTCGAAAAGATTGCCGATGTGGAAGTGAAGAAAAACTAGACCGCTATGACATAAAAAAACCGGACAGCCGATGCTTCCGGTTTTTTTATGCAGGACCAGTATTTCTACCAGTGATGATCAGCGAACGTCCAGCCGGGATTGACCTTCTGCATCTCCACTTCATCGTCACGGTCTTTGATTCCGCACCTGATATAATTCTGGTGCAGCTCCTCAAGCTTTTCATAATCCAGCTCGATACCGAGTCCCGGTTCATTGGAAACGCCCAGCGATCCATCTTCAAAAACGATTCTGCCCCCCTTTATAACCTCTTCGGACTGCCAGGGGTAATGGGTGTCCATGGCATAAGCCATCTGGGGAACGGCTAATCCCAGGTGGGTCATGGCGGTAAGCGAGATTCCCAGGTGACTGTTAGAATGCATGGATAACTTGCGTCCGAAGACTTCACAGATCTTTCCCAGCTGCATGGAGGCGTCAAGTCCGCCCCAGACATGATGGTCGGAAAGGATAATATCCTCCGAACCCAGTTCTATCGCTCTGGGCAGTTCATCGAAAGAGGTCGTACACATATTGGTGGCAAGAGGTATGGTAACGGCTTTTTTCAGGGCCGCCATGGATTCCTGGGTTTTACAGGGATCCTCATAGTATTCAAGTATTCCCTCAAGCTGCTTTCCGTAGGCAATGGATGTTTCCAGAGACCAGATAGCGTTGGGATCGATTCTCAGGGGGACATCAGGACCAAAAGACCGGGCGAGCGCCTTAATGGTATCAACTTCCACCTGGGGTTCGAAAACTCCCCCCTTAAGTTTAAGGGACTTAAACCCGAATTCCCTGCACATTTCACGAGCCTGGTAAACGACTCCTTCGGGATCGAGCGCCTCGGCTTCTTTTATCTTATGCCATCCCTTGGCATCCGGATTGCCCTTCATTCCGAATGGCCCGCCGGCTCCCTCATATTTATAGAAAAGGTAGGCAGAAAAATCCACCCTGTCCCTGACCCGGCCTCCGAGCAGATCCACCACCGGCTTGCCTACAGCCTTTCCGATTATGTCATACAGTGCCACATCGATGGCGCTGAACATTCTGATGGAAACCTTCTTGTTGGAATATCCCACAGTCAGGCTGTCCTTCACACTGCTGAATTCCCTGTCAATCGCGATCTTTATGGCATTCCGTTCAAAGGGATCCATACCGATGATTGTTTCCTTAACTTTCCCCAGAGACTCCAGAACCGACGAACCTCCCGCAATCTCTCCGATACCGCTGATTCCTTCATTCGTTTTTATCTCTATGATGATACGAAGCGCGTAAGGAGCGTGCAGACCGGCTGCGTTCAGAAGAGGAGGGTCTGTAAAGGCGATAGGTGTTACAATAACATCTGTAATTTTCATGATTTTATTTTCCTTTAACTTTTCACACCGCCGGCAGCCAATCCGCCGATCAGAAATTTCTGTAAAAACAAGAACAATACAACCACAGGAAGAGCGCTGAAAACCGCGGCGGCCATCACACCGTTCCAGGGAGTGGCATCACCGGAGACAAGGGACAAGAATCCTATGGAGACGAGTTTCTTTGATTCATCGGTGATGAAGCAGAGGGGATAAATAACATTGCTCCAGCCCACGATAAAGGAATAGGTCACGGTAGCCACGACTCCGGGCAGGGCCAGGGGCATCATAATCTTCCAGACGGCCATGAGCTTATTGCATCCGTCCACCATGGCGGCTTCTTCCAGTTCCATGGGGAGAACACTGAAATAACTTCTCATCATCCAGATGGAATAGGGCAAGGCGAAGGTACAGTAGACAATGATCAGAGATAATAAACTATTGTACAGCCCCAGTTTAATAACGATCATGAGAAGGGGGGTCGTCAGAATCATCTGGGGAAACATATACACATACAGGATCCCCTGGGCGATATTGTCCCTCCCCTTATATTTGAACCGGGCAAGACTGTATCCGGCCAGAGAAGCGATGATAATACTTATCGTCGAAGAGATAAGAACAACGATTATACTGTTGAACAGATACTTCTTGAATTTCAGTTGGGAGGCGTAATCCGTACCCTGCCATACATTCTTATAGGAAGAGAAATCCAGCTCCTCTATACCGAGCTTGACATCTCTGGTCATAATTTTATCCACCGATGTCAGAGAACTCTTAACCATCCAGTAAATGGGGAAATCGATTAATATTATAGCGGCAATCAATACGATAAAGAAGATTACCCAGTTTACCTTTTTTTTCACTTTCCCGGTCGTCATCTCAGGTCATCCTTTTTTTGCATAATGGTGTGAATGTAAAGGAATACGGCCAGCATCAGAAGAATTGATACGGACATGGCCGCTCCTTTGTCATACTTCATATTGATAAAAGAGAACTCAAAAGCCAGAGTGTTCATAATGTGGGTTGAGCTGCCTCCGCGGGTGAGGAGCCAGATAACGTTAAATGCGTTGAAAGTCCATATGATACTCAGTATGATCGCCGTTTTGAGAACCCCCGCCAGGGAAGGAATCGTGATATGCAGGAAGCAGTGAATCCGGTTGGCACCCTCCACTTCGGCGGCTTCATAGAGATCCTTGGGGATGGACTGGAGGCCTGCCAGGATCATCATCATCATCTGGGGATAGCCCATCCAGATTCCCACCATGAGAACGCAGAAGAGGGCCACTCCCTTTTCTCCGAGGAAGTTCATATAGGTGGAAATAAGACCCATACGGGACAGAATAATATTGATAACCCCGTACATGCCGTCGAACATCCAGTTCCAGGCGGTCAGACTCGCCGTAACGGGAACAATCCAGGGCAGCATCAGAAGGGCTCTGGCGATTCCCCTCCCCTTGAATTCCCTATTCAGCAGCATGGCGAGCCCCATCCCAACGATGATCTTTCCGCAAGCTCCCACGATAGCATATATGAAGGTGTTCACCACGGACATAAGAAAACGGGAATCCGTATAGACACTGAAATAATTTTTCAACCCAACAAATTTGTGCCCCGGTTCAATTGGTCTCCAGCGAAAGAAACTCAAAGTGAGCGAATACAGTACGGGGAACGCCACGATAGCGATCAATACCAGAAGAGCGGGAATAAGAAAATATTTACCGATTCGATTATCTTTCTCTTCTAACGATAATTTACTAATTGATTTAAACATAAAGTCCTCTGTTTTAAAAAGGGAGAGCCGCCTTAATTCCGAATCGGATTCTCATTAAGACGGCACAGAATAAAAACGCTTTATCAGTCGTTAAGAGCTTCTTCCACTTTTTCAGCCATTTCAGCCGCTACTTTTTCAGCGCTCCAGTTTTCAACAGCGATTCTGGCAAGCGCATCATCGAATATGAATGAACTGTAAAGAGCGTTAAGCTTCGCATTCGGCTCGCTCTGGTAGGAGATTCCCACAGCCTTCATGGAATCCTGCATCATAACCTTCTGATTATCGTCGAGATTACTGAAGAGATCGTTTGCCATGACGTCCTTTTTAAGAGGACTGTAGTATCCGAATCCCATAATCTCAAACATGGAAACCTGGGTCTCCGCCTTGAGAAGGTATTTAGCAAATGCCTTGGAAGCACTGTTATCTTTCTTGTTGAAAAGAGTGATCGACTCGGGACCGGCTCCCATATATGCTCCGGCGGGGCCGGCAGGAAAGGGAATAACCATCAGATTTTCGGGCTTTGTTCCGGTAGTGTCGTTAAGCTTACCCATTATACTGTTGGAGTTGTAAACCATACCGATGTCTCCGCCGATAAAAAACTGATTGTTCGATCCGCCGTCCCATGTAGTTGCCGCTCTGGGAACAACGCCGCTGTCCCAAACCGCTTTTACATAGTTCAGTGCATCAATCGCCTCAGGCGTGTTAACGCCGACATTACCCTTGGCATCGACCAGACCGGCGCCGTAACAGGCCATCACACTGAAGAGATAGCTGGCGGAGTCGCCGAAACCTTTCCGGCTGTAGGGAAAACCCATTCCATATTTTCCGTTTGCCGGATCATTGATCTTTTTGGCAGCGGCAAGAAGATCTTCCCAGGTTTTCAGACCTTCATAGTAGTAGATACCATTGCTGTCGGTCTTCAGCTCCGTATCGTAACCGGCGGCGGCCAGCCAGTCTTTTCTGGCATGGAGAGCGGCAGGTCGGACAAAGAGGGGGATTTCAAGAAGGTCTCCGTTCATGGTAAACATCTTGAGAGTTCCCTCTCCGAACTGATCCCTTCCTACTTCATTTACAATATCATCCACGGGAAGTACAGAGCCGGTTGCGCTGAACTCAATACCGGGGCTGCTGTTCCAGATAATCATATCGGGATAAATCCCTGCCGAAATACTGGTTACGAGCTTCGTATGAAAATCATTCGTCGGGATTCTCACATAGTTAACAGTAATTCCCGTCTCACTCTCAAAATTCGCACCGACAGTGTCGAATGCCTTGATAATTGTTTCCACCGGACTGTTGATCATCCATACCTCAACAGATGTCGGGGCGGAGGCACTTTCCTGATTTCCTTCTGCAAAGGCAAAAGAAACGGATACCAGAAGTGCAAAAACAAAAAATCTCATTTTTCCCATATAGCATACTCCTTAAGTTTTTAATTCCCGGAAACCGTTCGGATTATATAGGATTCCCGGAATCTTGACTTTCCCTACTATAATCCCAACTTTCTCAGTTGTCTACTGTTATTATATTTTTTTTCATTATTTTTGTTTTTTTATAATGTTGTTATATTTTCAAGTTGACATTTCATGTTTTCCACAGTTAATATTATATTATATAGTATAAAAAGAGGCTATTATGGATATAAAAGGAATTATCCCTGCGGTTATTACACCATTTACAGATGATGGAAAGATAAATTACAATGAATTCGCCCGTTTACTGGAATTTCTATTCAGCGCCGGCGTTGACGGCGCCTTTATTTCCGGGAATGCGGGAGAATTTTACTCTCTGAACTTTGATGAAAAAATTGAACTGCTGAGAACGGCCAAGAAAGTTTCGGGCAATAATAAAAGTATCTATTTCGGTTCCGGATGTATAACGACTAATGAATCGGTTATGACCACGCAGATGGCCGAAGCCGAAGGGGCCGATGCGGTTTCCGTCATAACACCCTACCTGATCAAGCCTAATGAAGATGAATTATTCTTCCATTATAAAACCATTTCAGACGCCACTTCCCTGCCCACTCTCATCTACAACAATCCGGCGGTAACCGGCGTACCGGTGACAATAGGACTGATGAACCGTCTGATTGAAATCGAAAATATTAAAGGAATTAAGGACTCTTCCGGTGACTTTGCCCTGACTATTGAATTTCTCAGAATAAAGAAACCCGGTTTTTCCGTTCTGGCCGGCAGGGATGGGCTCATCCTTTCGACCCTGGTCCACGGAGGCTCGGGAGCCATTTCATCCATAGCTTCAGCCTGTCCGGAAATAGCGGTGGGAATATACCGGGCATACAGGGAGGGGGACATGGAAAGAGCCGTTGATCTCCAATTCCGACTGGCAGAGCTTCGCCAGCTTTTTTCCAGGGGAACCTTTCCCTCCATCGTGAAAGAAGCACTGGAGATGAGGGGGATCAAAGCAGGTAAACCAAGGGATCCGATCTTTCCTCTGCAGGAAAGATACAAGAAAGAGCTTGAAAAAATGGTCAGGGATGTACAAAACATATAATATTGTTATATTTTAATAAATATGGAAGAAAGCGATAAATACAATGTAAAAGCAGTGGAACGCTGCTTTCAAGTTCTCGATCTGGCGACAGAATTAGAAGGACCTCTCTCGATACAGGATGTCTGCAACAGTTTGAATATTAATTCCAATATGACTTTCCGCTTACTGACGACCATGACCAATTCCGGTTATCTCGTCAAAGACGAAAGCAGCGGAAAATATTCCATATCCCTCAAGGTCCTTCAGCTTTCAAGAAAATCGCTGTCTTCCTTGGAAATAAGAAGAATAGCCATGCCCTATCTCGAGCTGTTGTGGAGTCAGTATCCCAAGGCCAATCTGAATCTGGCTGTCTTCAACGAGGGGGAAATCCTCGTTGTAGACAGGATAGACAGCCAGAGTCTGCCCAGGACATACTTCACTCCCGGCAAAACTCTCCCGTTTCACTGTACCGGCATGGGAAAGATCCTGACCTGCGAACTGCCGGAACAGGAAATCGACTCTCTAATTAAAAAGAACGGATTGAAGGTTTATACGCCGCAGACGATTTCTAACAAAGAGGACCTTATGGTGGAGCTGGAGAAAGTAAGGACGGAACAGCTGGCACGGGACAGGGTGGAGTTCATTTTGAATGACAACTGCAACGCCGCCCCCATAAGGGATAAAAGCGGTAGGATAATCGCAGGCATAAGCCTTTCTGCGTTCGAGAACTATATGTCGGTGGACGAAGTTGAAGCTACCGCGGGCATGCTTCAGGACACGGCAAGGAAAATATCCTATTTCATGGGCGATAACAACTGGCAATAGCTGTTTTTATTTCCCATAATATATAACAGGAAGACCATATGAAAATTGTTATAGCATCCGATTCTTATAAGGGCTCAAATACGAGCATGAAAGTTGCCGAAGCCATCGAGCGGGGTCTGAAAAAAGTCACAGCCGATCTGGACGTGGTTAAGATTCCTGTGGCTGACGGCGGAGAAGGTCTGGTACAGGCTCTTGTCCCCGACGAAAAGAGATGGGTTTACAGGACGGTTACCGGTCCCATGGGACAACCGGTGAATGCCTTCTATGGACTTCTCGACGACTCCGTGGCTGTTCTGGAAATGGCAAGCGCGTCAGGGCTTCCCCTGGTGGAGGGGAACAAAGACCCCCGGCTGGCAACAACCTTCGGAACCGGAGAACTTATCAGAGATGCCGTAGAGAGAGGCTGCACCACCCTCTATATCGGAATAGGCGGCAGTGCCACCAACGACGGGGGAACCGGTATGGCCCGGGCCCTGGGGGCCCGCTTTCTTGATTCCGGGGGCGAAGAGATTGAAGCGGCAGGGGGAAATCTTGACAGGATTGAAACGGTAGATCTCTCCGGAATGCTTCCGGGCCTTAAGAATGTAACAATTGAAGTGGCTTGCGATGTGGATAACCCCCTCTGCGGGGAACAGGGAGCCAGCGCCGTTTACGGGCCTCAGAAAGGAGCGACACCCGAAATGGTGAAACTCCTGGATAACAATCTGGCCCATCTGGCAGATGTCATGACAAAAACCTGCGGCAGGGAATTATCCGAAATACCCGGCGCCGGAGCTGCAGGGGGACTGGGTTTCGGTCTTATGGCGTTCTGCGGAGCTCAGTTGAAATCGGGGATAGACCTTGTACTGGACAGTCTGCAATTCGACCGGGCCCTCGAAGGGGCATCCCTTGTCATAACGGGAGAAGGCAAGATAGACGGGCAGTCGGTCCGCGGAAAAGTTCCCGTGGGAATTGCCGCCCGGGCAAAGAAAAAAGGACTTCCCGTTCTGGCTATATGCGGGGATATCGGTCCGGGCGTGGAAGTCCTTTATGATTACGGAATCGACTCAATCATGAGCACCGTCAACCGGGCGATGCCCCTGGATGAGGCCATGAACCGTTCAGCGGAGCTTCTCGAGGAAGGAGCCGAACGGGCTTTCCGGATGATTATGATAGGAAGGAATTTCCCAGGGAGTAACTAACGGCCGCCCTGCAGTGAAGAGCTGTCGTATTGAACATGGGCAGACCGGGAATATCCTCTTCACGGAGCAGCAGGAAGATTTCAGTGCAGCCCAGAATGACTCCTTCCGCGGATTGTTCCTTGACCAGTCTGTCAACAATCTCCACATACCTTTGTCTTGAACTTTCCCTGATGCCGAATTTGACCAATTCATCGAATATGATGCGGTCAATCTCTTCCTGCTCCTCCAGAGAGGGGACGATGATTTCGAGATCAAACATTTTCTCGTAGCGTTCTTTCAAATAGGAGAGCTGCATAACCGGCATAGTCCCAAGAAGGATGACTTTCGATAAGCCGCGGCTCCTGATCTCCCTTCCTGTAGGGTCGGCTATATGGATATAGGGAACATTCTTATCATTCATTATGGATTCCAGAGGCTTATGCAATGTGTTTGAAACGCATAGGATAACATCGGCCCCGCCGGCGATCAGCTTATCGATGTGTTTCTCCATATACTCCGTGAGCCCGGGCCAGTCATCATTTCTGACATAGGCTTCGACATTCCCGAAATTCATTCCTGAAATCAATGTTTCCGCAATTTCCCATCCGCCCAGACGGGAATTGACTTCTCCATTCAGCATTTTGTAGTATTCTCCCGTGGCGACATTGCTGCAGCCTCCCAGAAGTCCGATGGTCCTTTGCATCAGGGGACGTTCTATCATCTCATACTCCTTTCAAATTGATAATCGAGGGAGATTCTACAGGACCGGACAGATCCCGTATTGAACGTTATTGATATTTCCTGATGACTCCTGGATTGATGCCGAATGCCCGCTTCATCCATCGGGTCATGTGGCTCTGATCTGAAAATCCGGCGGCGACCGCCGCATCTGACAAAGGGGAACCTGTTGATATCAGCGTCTTTGCCCTCTGAATTCGCCCCGCGATGAGCAGTTGAAAAGGGGAAATTCCATAGACATCTTTAAATGAGCGGGAGAGGTGTTCAGGGCTTACTCCGGCCAGAGAGGATAACTCGTCCAGAGTCAGAGGACGCGAAGGGTCATCCATAATCCGTTCATAGGCTCTGACCAGGTAAGGGGGAATTTCCAGGCCGAATCCGGGATTATCGGGTATTTCCTGGAGCAGTTCGATAAGCCATTCGCCGAATGCCAGTTCCGCCGCAGATCCCCCATCGAAAACCTGAAACAGCTTGCGGATAAAGCCTGTCCGGCCGGATAATTGGGAAAAATCCGATATTCTGGAGAAAATGGCTTCTTCCTCGACCCCTGTAGCCAGGGAGAACTGAGCAGAATCCATATACAGAGACAGATAATTCCAGCCAAGCCCGTCAAATGTCTTGGCGCTGTGTACCGTACCCGGCGATATAATCAGCAAATCACTGGTTTGGGCAACTCCCCGGTAACGGCCGCACTGGTAATTCTTCGCTCCGTCACGATAGACCGCGATGACATACTCTTCATGCCAGTGGGGGGCATATTGGTATGTTTCGACGATACTGTCCAATACGCTGATTCCCCCGTACAGCGGTAAGCTTTTCAGTTCCATGATTCCCGTCCTTCGTCCTGTATCATAAGCCCTAAGAAGCTGTTTTAATCATGACGCGGTAGAAGAAGGGATTTTGTATTTTTATCCGGATTCTTCCTGACGAGATGAATAATAGATTCTTCCAATCCTGAGACTATCGCCGAAAGAGCCATGATGGAGATAATCACCGGCTTCCCTGTTATAACAATCGCGACCATCCCGGTAAAAACAATTATCCCGGTCAGTTTATTCAACAGGGTATGGATGAAAGCTATTTTCCTGTTTTTAACCAGAGATATGACAATAGGAAGGCACTTCACAATCACCGCGACTGAAATTATATACCCATGGGACGAAATGACGGCCGTCCTGCAAAGGAGTAGATAAACCAGTAATGAGATATAGAATACCAAATCACCAAGAGAGTCCAGCAGAGCTCCCGATTCACTTTCCCAATGATATCTGCGCGCAACGTAACCGTCCAGTATATCCGATGCGCCGATAAACAAAGTTAATAATAAAAAAAGGATAAGATTCTGGCCGATAAGTAAGTACAGAAGGCATGAGAACATACGCATAATCGAAATGAGGTTGGGAATCCCGCTGTATTTATTGTTCATCGGGATGAGGAAGAACGATCCGGTCCCGGCAGCCTGGATTCTCCTCCGGACAGCCAATATTAATCACTGATATTTTCCCTATTTAGCCAGATAGGGAATAGAATCGATTTCACCTTCCCTATCCTTGGCCAGCTGCTTCCAAAGAGCTTTCCGCTTCTCCCCTTCGACTCTTTTTTTGACTTCCATCTGAAACATGTCGTATACCCTTGAAGATCTCTTAGAGGTCTCAAACTGCCGGATTTCCTCCATGCCGAAGAGTTTATCCATGTTTTTATCACAATAGCTCTTCAATTCCTTCTCATAGATTTCCAGGAGACGGCCGTATCCATTAATCACGGTTTCCAGATAAAGAAGAACAGCATGATCATAACCTTCAATCGTCATGAGAATCTCTGCCAGTTCCCTGAGGTCCTCCAGGGCATAGAGATAATTATTCTCAAGGAGAAAACTGCGGGCTATTTTCTCCATTATGATAATCACAGTTTCATTTGATATGGAAAGCAGTCCCTTCTTTGCCTCTGGAAGCACGATTTCGAAGGGGGGAATGGCCTTTGCAACGGCGATAATCAGTTCGGAAAGAGCCGCAAAAATCTGCTCTGACCAGCTGTGCCTCCCCAGGGTGTCGATGATCTTTTCAAGGGATTTCTGATACGAAGCTCTGTACATCTGCCCGGGCTCAATCACAACTTCGGCAAGACGAAGCTCCACCCCCTTGAATCCCACGGGGCCTAGATCCAGAAAGACAAAACTATCTTCGGGAATGGGAGACCGGGACCGGCCGGCTAAATCCTTCCCGTACCCGAAAACAACCTGATTGGTGGTTAGGATATGGCTTCTGTCATTGGCGATTTTGTTCGCCCGTCCCTGCAGCCTGGCGGCCGTGTTCACAACCGAACCGGAGAGGTCTCCCGTGGCAGTAATGACCAGGGCTGAGTACTTCTTCCCCCCCGCGATTCCGGCGGAGATGGTGAGCTTTGGGAGCTTCAGCCCCTGCCCGTTCCTCTTTTTCACGATTTCGGTATTCTTGGTGATCTTTCTTTCCCCGAAGTAGTCGGCGATCATGATAACCGAGTTAAGCACATCGTAGGCAGATGTTCCCACAAGTATGATTTCGTCCCCCCGGGCCCGGTGTCCTATGACCTGGTTCTGGCGGCAGATCTGACGGATATCGTTTTCAATGCAGTTATCCAGAAGCTGGAGCATGGAGATATGGTTGCCATGGGTCTGGCAGAATGCCGTATATCCGTGGATATCAATAAAAGCGGTATAGATATCAGTGATGGTCATACTTCGCTTCAACTCCCCCACTCCGGGATATTTGCCGTGGGGAAGAGTCAGCTGCTTCCAGAGGAGAGGATAGTTCTGGCTGTCCAGATCACCGAAAAATCCCCAATGCATCTCCTTGAGAAGCCTGAAGGCGCTTTCGAAGGTATATTGCTTAACCTTACCTTCGGGCACCCGGGACAAATAGGTCTCCAGCTCACTGATCATGGTGATCTTTCTATTGATAATACACCAGTAGATATGGGTGAATAATTCATAGGGATTGGTTTTTTCAGTATAATCTTTTATATCGCGCATCTTCGTTTATTATAGGGAGCAATTGATGTAATAGCAATATAATCTCATGGCTTATCATTCTATATTTTTCAGGAAGCACAGGGGGAAAAAAAGTTCCCCCCCGCTGCCGGGCCATCTCCCGCAGGTACCAGCGTAAACGCACTGTGTTTTTTTACATAAACGGAACTTTTTCATAGGATTCCCTTTGACAGAAAATATAACTTTTCCTATCATTCATCAGAGTCGTTTGATGCCCTTGCCGGGAAGCTTGTTCCGGCGATGAAAAGGAGTGCGTCAGAACTCATTACCGCTACATAAATTAATACTGAAGAATGATGCCATGAGTCTTATCATCCTCATTCCTGGAGGTTCACATGAAATATTACGTTAATGCAAACGCCGCGAAAGACGGCAGCGGTTCCAGCGAAAGCCCGTTCAAAAGAATCAGCGAGGCCGCGAAACTGGCTCTTCCCGGCGATGAAGTCCTGGTCGCCCCGGGGATCTACCGGGAATATGTCGATCCGGTCCACGGCGGTACGGAGGAGGCCCCCGTCACCTATACGAGCACGACGCCTCTCGGGGCCGTGATTACCGGGGCGGAGCAGGTGAAATCATGGCAGCCTTACAGGGATAACGTCTGGGTCTGCCGGATTGCCAACAGCCTGTTCGGAGATTACAACCCCTACGCCACATTGGTCTACGGGGACTGGTATTTCGCCGCCCCCAACAAACACACCGGCTGTGTCTATCTGAACGACAGGGCCCTGTACGAAACGGTAACTCTGGAGGAATGCCTCAAAGGCGAGATTTATGAATGCAGCTGGGTGCCGGAGGAATCGGTGTACAAGTGGTATACCGAGCAGGATGAAAATGCGGATGAAACGATCATCTACGCCAATTTCCAGGGGCAGAACCCGAATAAGGAGAACGTGGAGATCAATGTCCGCCGGCGATGTTTCATGCCTTCCGTAACGGGCATCGGTTACCATATCGTCAGGGGATTCAACATCAACAAGGCGGCCACCAACTGGGCTCCCCCTGCGGCCTTTCAGGACGGCATGATCGGGCCCCACTGGAGCAAGGGGTGGATCATTGAGGATTGCGAGATTTCCAACAGCCGCTGCGCCGGCATCTCCCTGGGAAAATACCTTGACCCGGAGAACGAGCATTATTTCACCTATAAGCAGGTGAAGAGCCCGACCCAGATGGAAAGGGACGCGGTCTGCCGGGGGCAGTATCACGGCTGGATGAAAGAGACCGTCGGAAGCCATACGGTCCGCCGCTGCAACATCCACCACTGCGAGCAGGGGGGAATCATCGGACGCATGGGCGCCGTCTTCAGTGTTATCGAGGACAACCATATACACCATATCAACAATATGATGGAACTGGGAGGTGCGGAAATCGCCGGCATCAAGATCCATGCCGCCATCGACGTGCTCTTCCGGCGCAACCATATCCATCACTGCACCATGGGCATCTGGTGCGACTGGGAAGCGCAGGGGACGCGCATTACCCGGAATCTTCTCCATGACAACCAGAGACCGCCTTTCGCCAAAAACCTTCCGGGAAGCATGATGTCCATGGACCTGTTCGTGGAAGTCAGCCACGGCCCGACCCTGATCGACAACAATGTCCTTCTCTCCGACGTGAGTCTCCGTTTCGCGACTCAGGGGGTAGCGATGGTCCATAACCTTATCTGCGGGGCGTATACCGCCGTGGGAGAGGGAACCACCTGGCGGTACACGCCCTACCATATCCCCCACCGTACGGAAGTCATGGGCTTTATGACCTTTCTTCACGGGGATGACCGCTTCTACAACAATATCTTTGTTCAGAAAGGACCTTCCGAGGATTACGTGACCTATAATGATCAGGATTCCAGTGAAATGCGGGAGAACAGGCTCGTGGGGACCTGCGTTTTCGACGAATACCCCACCTATGAGGAATGGGCGGGGCAGTTCGATTTTACAAAGCGTCCGAACATGCAGGCCCTGGAGCCGGCCCATTTCGGCCATCTGCCCGTATGGAGCGAAGGCAATGCCTACCTGAACGGGGCCAGGGCGTGGAAGAAGGAAACGGATGGTCTTGAAAGTAATGACGGCAAAGTCAAAGTGGAGCTGGTGGAAAAGGACGGTCAGTATTATCTGGATACCAATGTCTACGATTACCTCAAGGACTTCAAGGGCCGGATGATCCATACCGGAACTCTCGGTAAGGCTTTCGAACCGGAACAGAAGTTTGAGAATACCGACGGCACGGCGATACGCTTTGACGCGGACTACTTCGGCAGCCATCGCGGCGTGGATGTTATTCCCGGGCCCTTTGCATCTCCCTCCGGCAGGATCAAGCTGTAATTCTCGATGAACGCATCGGGGATATTTTTCCCCGGTGCATCATGAATTAATGGTTATTGACAAATAAACGTGTATATTACTTCCATGAAGCAAAATACCCTGTTATGCCTGGGGATTCTTCTCTTTTTCTCCGGATGCAGTCTCCTCTCTCAGCAGGAGACCTATGCTCCCGTCCAGGAAGGATGAATCTCTCTGGAAGGGGGAGCTCACACCTACAAACTCTTTCTTCCCGATGATTTTGATGAAGATGAGAATTTCATGAACCTCTATCCCCTTGTGATCGGCTTGCACGGCAGGACTTCCCTGACAAACCATTACTATGTGGTAAACGAGGTGAAAGATGCCTACCCCTGTATCTATTTTGCCCCGAATAACAGCAATTTAAGTTTCGGAGGAGACCTCGACGGAGCCGATAATTCCGCATGGATACGCGGGGAACTTCAATCGATTATCGAGAATAAAAACTACAAGATAGACAGGAACCGCATCTATATCATCGGCTTTTCCATGGGCGGAATGGGAACGACCCAGATGGCCCAGGATCTCTATACCGAGTACGGATACCGCACTGCCGCCATTGTTCCCATTGACGGGGGATACTTTCAATACATCAAATCCCCCCAAGTCCTCGACAGTCTTAGCTGCTGGTTCCACCAGATGGCCTACAATCAGGAATCGGATTACCAATGCGCCAAAAATTACTATCCGGCTACCCTGGAAACCGAAACCACGGGCCATATTACCTACTCCAACAGCTGGGATCCCGAAACGGTGTACTCCTATGACACCACGACTTACACCCTGACTCAGGCTAAAACCGAAATCTTCAAACTAACCGATTACCACACGTCCAGCCACACCGCCGGACCGGTATTTAAAAATCCGGAAGTAATAGAGTGGCTCTTTGACCAGAGTCTTGAGAAAAGGGACATCTACTGAAATGACTCGGGCCTCTTATAGTTTGTATATAAAATAAATGCTCACGGGAAACCAGTTCCTGCCACTTCTGTCGCTGGTCGTTGTTGTATAAAAATCCAGATTAGAGACGGTTTCTTTGATTCCCTCCGCTTCCTGATACCGGATATCGTATAGGAATCCCGCGGCCACCGCAGAAAGACGGAACAGAAAATCCTCTTTGAGACTCACATCGAGAAAAAGAGGAATTTCCAGGGCAATAAGGCCCTCAAAATAGTGGTCATAATCCAGAGCGGGAGTCCTCTGAGGTTTTAGATAGCCCTCGAAACGCACTCTGCCTCCTATTCCGGAGGCGATGATATCCTTTCTTACTATGGGGAGATTCACTCCGCCGCCCCATCCGAAAAAGGTCTGCTTGATTTCGCTGACACCGTTGGATGTGCTGGAGAAACCAATGAACAGATCCCCTTCATATTCCCGGGAGTCATCGGGGAAATAGTGAAAACTTCCCCCGAACTTCATGGCATTGTCCCTTATCTCAGTCTTTGACGTTCCGTCATCGCTGATATCCGATTCACAGTAGATCTGAATATTCAGTCCGATACCCTTATCCTGCGAGAAGATTTCCAGAGAGCATAAAATCAGCACCATCAAAAAGAGCTTTTTCATAAACATATGTTATTTTATTTTTTCACCACCCGTCAAGTATATGCCTCCGGAGCTCTTCCTGCGGGGGAGCCCATAGCGTACGATCAAATTCGCGCATGAGGCGCCGATGTATTATAATAGTAATAGGTATGGGGCTGTAAAATGAAGATTTATGCCGAGGTCACATACTTGGAAGACTCCTCTGTCGTATTCAAACCGGTCTTTATAGAAGACGATGAAGAGTGGAAGACCTATGCCCGGTTCGACAGATTTCTCAATCAGATCAAAGACCACTGCGAATTGCTGGATGTATTCGGCCCGGAAAAAGTGACTCTTCAGAACGAAATGATTCTTCTGGAAAGGGCGGAAGCTCTCAGCCGGGCCTTTGAAGGTAAGGACACGTTGCTATTCAGATGATGATCCGGGAAGGATCTGAAGGACTTCCTGTTTTAGCCGTTCATAAAGAGAAGAATCGACTTTTTCCCCCAGATCGTCAGGGGGAGTAAGAATGCAGGTCCACTTTCCCGTGCCCATTTCCACATATCCCAGAGCCGCATGTTCCAGATAGAAGGGAGAAGTATCGCCCCGGACGCCGTAAAGAGGATCGCCGCACAGGGGTAATCCCAGATTCCGGAACATGATGCGTATCTGATGGTAGCGGCCGGTAAGCAGTTTGATGAGCACATGTCTTTCATCGGCGCAGCCGGGGATTTCTCCGATAGCCAGTACTTCCAGAAAGGAAGGAGCCCCGCCGCTTCTGACAACAGTTGCCTTCTGGCCTTTTCTTTTCAGATAGGCCTTATGGGTTCCGAGCAGCCCGTCTGCCGAGAGACGGCCGTCCCATTTCACCCGGGCGATGTAGTATTTCTTCCAGCGCCGTTCGGCTATCTCATTGTTATAGTAGGCTACGGCTTCCTTTGAGCGGGCGGTCAGAACAATCCCGCAGGTAACCCCGTCCAGCCGGTGGGGAAGATAGATGGGGGTGTCGAAAGTATCCGCCAAAAGAGAGAGGAGAGAATCCCTGTTATTGTCCACCCTCTTTTCACAGGCCATACCGGCGGGTTTATAGACGATAAGCTCATTGATGGTCTCTTGTACAATCCGCAGATCTTTTCTGGAGGTGCCGTTCTTCATCGTCCTGAATGATAATAAAAGACAGGAAAAGTTATAATCCCCCGGATGTCAGAAAATGAGAGTCCACTCTCCAGGAATGATTCCGCTTTTCCTGTCCTTTCAAAGCGCCGCCCCGATCGGAGGTATCGGATTATGCCATAAAGATCAAAAATCAGAGAGGACCTGGTTAAAAACCGTAGTATAGTCGGTACCGTCTATAACTGCTGAAGTAAAAATGGGTGTTCCGCTATCGGGCATGGTCATGACGGTACTGACAGTAACGGAGGAACTGAGCACACTTCCGGATATGGTAAAATTCGACGTATAGGTAGTGGAGCCCGCACCCGAGACCGAAGTGATGTTCCCATTTATGAACATGTACTCCGCCGTATTCCCGGGATTCGTCACTTTATAATTGTCAAATGTAATGGTGGCTCCGCTGTCTGAAGTCGAAAAACTGCCGTCCAGAATCACATCAGCATTACCGTCTGAATCAAGATCGATGGACGTATTGGTAAAGGTAAAAGTCACCAGACTGCCGGAAACGACAATGTCCAAACCGGCAGTGTCCGCCTCTACGGCCGCTTCTCCATCACTTTCATAGGAGGAATAGCCTTCCGTGGAAGTCATACCGGCGAAAATTGTCCCATAGGCTCCGTTTTCAACTTCTTCTGCTGTCAACGAATCGGCTTCATCATCATCGGATGATCCCAGCAGGTCACAGCCTGAAATATCAAATTAATTGCCCCTTTACCATTCTGTAATGGGAGCGTATTGAGAAGAGAATGGAATTCATAGTATATTAGTCATGTTTAAATCAAAAACGATATGAGGAAAAGAAATGAACCATCCCAAAGTATCCTTCACTCTGACTGAGGGGCTCGATCATATATCGCTTTATGAATCCTTCCATGAATCCCCGGATGACTCGACGGGGACCATACTGATTCATCACGGAAAGGCGAAATACCCCGGAAAAAAGGTTGCCGCCTACTCGAAGATAAACCTCTTTCAGGTTCAGCCCGATGCGGAAGAGATACTAGCGGCAAAGGCTGTGGAGATCGCGGAGAAATTCGGGCTGAACAGACTGGTCGGCGTCCATAATCTAGGCGTGATCCGGAAAAATGATTCCATTCTCTTCCTTGCAGTAGAGGGGAAAGACCGGGTCAGCGCCTTCAGCGGCATGAGAGAATTTCTTGAGGCGATAAAGGATGAATCCCTTCTCGGCCTGACGGAACTGGAATAATCTTCCTCTCCTAAAACTGAAAGACCCGGACTTTCGCTCCCTCCGGGATCCCGTCCGTTTCCCGGCTGACAAGGATGTAGCCGTCGGCCCGGCTCAGCATGGTAATCATGCTTGATCCGCCGCTTACGGGAACCGCGTCGTATACCGGTTCGTGGTCAATCGAATATCCCGTGTCCCCGCCGTTTTTCCTGAGGATAACCGGCATGTATGTATCCCTTCCGGGAGCGGGGTGAACGTTTCTGGAAAGCACGGCGTCTATCCAGGGGACGGGAGGAACGGGAGCACCGTTAAAACGGTACAGCAGGGCTTTTCCGAGAATTCTGAAGATCGTCAGGGATGAGATGGGATGGCCGGGAAGGCCGATCAGGGGAAAACCGTCAGCTTCGGCCAGGACGGTCGGTTTCCCCGGCTTGAAGGCGATTCCATGGACGAAACATCCCGGTGTTCCCATTTTATTGAAGACTTCGGGGGTGAAATCCTTTTTCCCTACCGAACTACCCCCGCTCAGGAAGAGGACGTCCGAATCGGTCATGGCCTTCCTTACCGCGTCTTCCAGGGCCGATCTGTCATCGGTGATAACCGCCGTGCGGACAACTTCATACCCCAGCCTTTCCGCCTCGATTTTTATGGTATAGGTATTTATATCCCGGATTTTTCCCGGCCTGAGTTCTTCCTCCGGTCCGAGAATCTCATCGCCGGTAGAAAGAAGGGTCATGGCCGGTTTTCTGTATACTTCCACTTCCTCTATGCCCGAAGCCGCCAGGACACCGATATCGGGGGCATCAAGCCTTCGCCCTATCTCAAAAAGAGGCGCGTTCCGGGGAATATCCCCTCCTGCGGGGACAACGTTCATTCCGGGAACAGCGGGTTTCATCAGGGCGATTTCATTCCCCCGGACTTCGGAGTACTCCACCATGACGACGGCGTCAGCGCCTTCGGGAAGCATTCCCCCCGTCGGAATATACGCGGCCTCTCCGGGCCTGAGAGAGAAGGAGGGAGCGTCTCCCATAATGACTTCCCCGGCCGATGTAAATAGAGACGGAGAGATTTCCGAGGCGTTCTCCGTCTCGGCGGCGCGGATAGCGTAGCCGTCCATGATGGAACGGGCGAAATGGGGCACCGGATCCCGGGAGACTAGGGGCCCGGCAAGAAATCGTCCGTAGGCCTCGGATGGGGAGAGTTTCTCCGTTCCCGGTCTGAGATGGGAATATCTGCGGTTCAGCTCTTCCAGAGCGTTCTCCATGGTAATCAGTTTCAATAAGGCCATAATGCTTCGGTCCTCCCATGCCCAGAACCATACACGACATTCCCCGTTATGTCTGCCGTCACCGGGTATCCGGCGGAATATTATCTCCCCTTCGGGAAACTCTTCTCCCCGACAGGGGACGTATTGACATTCTGCCTGAAATTCCCGAATCTTGAAGAGGAGAAACTGATCAATGCTGGATTCCTACAACAGAGAAATTTCCTACCTGAGAATATCGGTGACAGACCGGTGCAATCTGCGCTGCCTTTACTGTATGCCGCCGGAGGGAATCAGGAAAAAGGACCACTCCGACTGTCTCAGTTATGAGCAGATCGCGTCCATAGCCTCGGTAGCCGCTGAACTGGGAATCGAAAAAATCCGCCTTACCGGAGGGGAGCCCCTGGTCCGTTCGGGTATTGAGGAGCTGGTGAAGATGCTCAGGGGTATTTCCGGAATCGCCACCATAGCCATGACCACTAACGGCCAGCTTCTGGACAGCCACGCCGTCTCCCTCAAAGAAGCCGGACTGGACAGCCTGAATATTTCTCTGGACACACTGGATAAAGAGCGTTATGCCTGCCTGACAAGGGGAGGTGAAATTTCCAGAGTCCTCACCGGAATAGACGCGGCCCTTGCCTGCGGTTTTCCCGTAAAGATCAATATGGTGGTAAGCGGCGGGACGACGGCCGGAGAGATAAGCGATATGGAAGACTTCTGCCGGAGCAAGGGGATGAAACTGCAGAAGATTAAAGAGTACTCCCTGAAGAAGGATAAGCAGGAGAATGATGATTTTGTGTATCAGCGCCCTCCCCCCTGCAGCCGGTGCAACCGCATCAGACTCCTTTCGGACGGAAGGCTCAAGCCCTGCCTCCATTCGGACAGGGAGATTAAAATCGACATGGACGACATCAGAGGCTCTCTCAGAGAGGCAATAGAGAATAAACCCCGCTGCGGCAGCGTATGCAACACAAGGGATATGGCGGAGATCGGAGGCTGATATGGGATTTTCACACGTAGACGAATCGGGAAAGGCCCGCATGGTGGATGTCTCCTCAAAGCCCGTTATTCACCGGACGGCAAGGGCCGAAGGGATGATTCTCTGCCAGAGGAAGACGTTGGAACTGATAGGGGAAAACCAGATCAAAAAGGGAGACGTCCTGACGGTGGCCCAGATAGCCGGAGTCATGGGCGCCAAGGAGACGTCGGCCCTTATTCCCTTGTGCCATAACATAGCCATAGACCAGATTACCGTGGAGCTGACCCCCGAAGAGAAGGGTATCAGAATCCGTTCGAAAGCCGTCTGCACCGATAAGACCGGGATCGAGATGGAAGCCCTTACCGCCGTGTCCGTAGCGGCGCTTACCGTCTATGACATGTGCAAGGCCGTGGACAAGTCTATGGAGATCACGGGAATCAGGCTCCTGGAAAAGACCAAGGAAGAGATCCGCCGATGACCATAACGATCATTACGGTCAGCGACCGGGCCAGCCGGGGAGAATACGACGATCTCTCCGGGCCGGAAATAGCGGGAATCCTCAGGGAATCCTATCCCGACTGCCATATAGAGAGAACGATTGTTCCCGACGAAAAAGAGGATATTCTGCGCGCCTTCGAAGGGGCCGCCGGAGACGATTACATCCTCACCACAGGCGGGACGGGTTTGTCCCCGAGGGATATCACGCCGGATGTGACAAAAACCTACTGCGACAGGGAACTGCCGGGGATCTCCGAAATTCTCAGAAGGGAATCCTACAGGGAAACACCCCATGCCATGCTCAGCCGGGGATATTCCGGCCTTAAGGGAAGTACGGTCATCGTCAACTTCCCCGGCTCGGTCAAGGCGGTGAAGCTCTGTACGAAAATCCTTGTGCCCATCATGGAGCACTGCCGTAAAATGCTCAGGGGCGAGGGGCATGAATAAAGCCGGAAAATGTCCTTTTTCCAGGGAAATACTCTATAATTAATAGTGTGAAGGATTGCATATTTCTGCATACACCGGGTGAGAATGATTTCTTCACCGAGGAGTATAAGAAGAATGAAAAGGTGCCGATTTTTCTTTATACTGGTTCTGATCACCCTGCCTCTCTGCGCTATGACCGAAGAGGAACTGCGGTCTGAATTCATGAAAACCCTGATAATTCCCAGCATAGAGGGGGAATTTCATATCACCCTGATCTCCCAAAGGGGTGATGAAAGAAAAATCATAGCCCGGATATACCAGAAACGGATGGAAGAGAACCGTATAGGACGGCTCTTCCTCTTCGAATTCCCCCCCTCCATAAGGGGAACGGGGCTTCTTATCCACTCGTGCCTTGACGGAAGCGCCGATAACATGTGGATCTATCTTCCCGCCGTTAACAGAGTAAAACGGATAGCCCTGGAGTCCTCGGGAGGGGGCTATTTCATGGGGTCCGACTTCACCTATCTGGACCTTCTCGACCATGACCGGGACGATAGGGAATACGAGCTTCTAGATGACGCCCTGATTGACTGCGTCGATTGCTACACCCTCAGGACAAGGGGCATAACGGAGGAACTCCGCCGGGAAATCGGCTACTCCTATACCTTGAACTATCACAGGAAGGACAATTTCATGGTGCAGAGAATCGAATATTTCGATCTGGCCGGGGAGCTTCTCAAGGTTTATTGCGCCGAAGGATTCCTGGATTTCGATCCGGGGATCTACCCCGTCAAGGTCACGATGACCAATGTTCAGACCGGCCACCGCTCGATTATCGAAATGGTCAATACCAGCAGCGCAGAAATCCCCGACAGTTTTTTTACAGCCCGCTACCTTATGGACCATTAGGACCGCCGGGAGATATCAGGAAAACAGGTTTAACTGCCCGTTATCCTCTTTCTCCTCAAAGGCGGAGAGATAGGAGAAAATCCCATTGATATCGCTTGCCATACCGTTCTCGCCGCATCTCCGGTGGAAAAGCTCCATCAGCTCCCTGTTCCTGGGACTGTTGACCTCATAGCTCGTTCCGTAATGGTGAATATATTTCTGTTTCATTCCGGGAAAGTGCCGGTCCAGTTTCGCATAGAAGTACTCCCGGTTCCCCTCCCGGAGGGTCAGGCCCATGGCAAAGCAGATGATTCCGTACACTCCGGCTTCGATGCAGCAGTCGAGGAGGCCGTTAATATTTTCCTCCGTATCATTGATAAAAGGGAGGATGGGATCCAGCCAGACAACGGTTTCGATGCCGTTCCGGTTGAGGGTTTTCAGAACGTCTACCCTTTCCCCGGTGGTGGACACGCGGGGCTCAATGATACGGCAGAGGTCTTCATCCATGGTGGTAAGAGTCATCTGCACGATGCATCGGGCCTTCTCATTAATCCTCATTAAAAGATCCAGATCCTGCAGAATCAGAGCGGATTTCGTCTGGATGGCCAGCCCGAAACCATATGTCTCAATTATCTCCAGACAGCTCCGGATATTCCTCAGGTTCAGGGGCAGCGGGATATAGGGATCGCTCATGGCTCCCGTGCCAATCATGCACTTTTTCCGCTTCCCCCTCAGTCTGGCTTCCAGCAGCTCCGGAGCATTGCTTTTGATCTCCACATCCTCAAAATCATGGTCCATGCCATAGCAATGGCTCCGGGCGTCGCAGTAGATACAGCCATGGGTGCAGCCGCGGCTGATATTCATACCGTTTTTCTGAGACAATATTCCCTTGTAATCCTTCAGATGCATATCGTCCTTCATTTTACCCCGCAACGGACGGGAGCTTCAATCCTTCCGGGAATATCCCGATTATGTCCCGGCCGTCCTTCTCACTCCCTCCGGTGAATGGTATACTGAGGCTTACCCATAGGGATAGGGGATTACTCAAAAATGGCACATACCGGAAAGCTCATACCAGTAATACTGATTCTCCTGCTGGCCCAGTCTCTCCTCACCGCGGGCGGCGGACAGCTGGGTTTCAGCGCCAGTTTCTGCGGCGGGCTCCCCTCGGGGAAGGGATTATGGGACTGGACGGATCTCGAAGACAGGGGAACCCTCTACTGGAACTGGGGAGGCGGAGCCGGGATTTCCGGACGCCAATTCCTCGGGGAAAAGGTCCTTATCGAAGAGGGGGCGAATCTCGTTTACATACAGGCGGATCAGCAGCTGGGAAGCACGCGCTATACCTATACCCAGTACTCCCTGGAGATTCCCCTTCTCGTAAAAACGCGGCTTCCCTTTAAAAATCCGTCCTATCTGGGCGTCGGTCCCGATCTGGTTTTCCTGCCCTTTGAGGGAACGATGAACTCCCTTTCCTCCCGGCCCGACCGATTTTTCATGCTGGCCCTGAACGCCGGAATGGATGTCCTGATGCGCTCCACATCCGCGTCCGACCTGTTCTTCTCCTTTCACTTCGTCCACCCCCTCACCTCTCCCCGATACGGCTGGATTGAGGAAAGCAGCGGCAGCGTGCGGATCAACCGGGTTGAACTAACCGCTTCCTGGTTCTTTAATCTGGGAGACGGGAAGCGGTGAAAAGAGAGGCCCTCCTCTGTATGATCCTGATGATAACCTTCACTCCCCTCTTCGGACACAGTTTCCATGCGGGGCTGGAAGAGAGCGCCGGAATTGCCATTGGGACGGGAAAGGGGAACTGGGACTGGACCGATTCATCCCGGGATATTCAGCGCTACACCCCGTTCACACCGGGTATCGCCCTTGTGACAGCCTATGATCTGGGGCCTTTTTTTCAGATGGAGGGGGGAGTAGGCTATTACTGGAACAGCAACGAATTGGCCAACGGGGAGAGCCGATGGGTCTACGAACAGCAGACCCTGGAATTTCCCCTGGCCCTGCGTCTCTTTTTCGTTCCCCGGGAAAGAGGATTCTACGTAAAGGGCGGAACGGCCCTGATGATACTGACCGGAAAGGCCACCTTCCACAACAGGGAAACCCGGGAAGATCTCCTTTTATCGGGCAGGGCCAGAAACAGATTCCATGGGGGACTTCAGATCGGCCTGGGCTATCAGGCGAAGCTGCTCAGGGGGCTGGGAGAAATAGAGGCAAAGTACATAACCTTCTACACCTCTCCCGATTATGTACGGACCGACGGCAGTCTGGGGGATATCCGTTTTCACCGTTTCGGTGTAAATTTCCGTTATTACTTCTGAAAAAGGCCCGGTATACCTGCTGTCCGGGAGGGAGTGTCAAGTCCTTGAAGGGCAGGTAGTTTACTGATAAGATATCTACTTTGAGGAGATTCAGATGAAGAAGTTGTCATTGCGATGGATTCTCATTTTGGGGATGCCCGGTCTGGTGATAGGAATGGTATCCCTTATTACCCTCTCTACCTACCTCTCCTCAAAACAGGCTTTCACTCACCACATACGGGATATCATGAGGAATATCTCCTCCTATACCATTGATAAGTCCCGGAGCCATCTCAATCCCGCCAAGGACGCCGCCCTCCTGACCAGCGGTCTGGCCGTGAGCAAAATCGTCACATCGAGCAAGAAGAGCGAGATGGAGAGCTACTTTTACGAACAGCTTCTGGTAAATGCCCAGATTTCCAGCATTTACTACGGAACGGTGGAAGGGGAATTCGTCATGGTCTCCCGGGACGACCACGAAGGCTTCCTGACGAAGATCATCACCATTGACAACGGGGACAGAAACGTACTTTTCAAAGAGATGGACAAAACCTTTTCGGAACTGTACCGCTATAAGGAACCGAACGATACCTATGATCCCCGGAAGCGGCCCTGGTTCAAGGATGCGATTAACGAGAAAAAGCTTATCTGGACCGATCCCTATGTCTTCTTCACATCCCGGAATCCCGGCATTACCACGGCAAGTCCCGTCTATAATGCCAACGGCTCGCTGCACGGCGTGGTCGGGGTGGATATAGAGATATCCGAATTGTCCGATTTCATCAGCACCCTGAGTATCGGTGCAAGCGGGAAGGCGTTCATCCTCGATAACAACGGCCAGGTTCTGGCCTACCCCGAGAAGGAGAAAATCACCCATAAAACGGGGGAAAGCGATACGGTCAGCCTCGTATCCATAGGGGAACTGGACGACCCGATCAGCCAGGAAGCATACAACGCCCTCAAATCGATTGAGTATGATCTGAACGGCGACAGCGAGATTTTCTTTACCTTCAAGCATGAGGGAAGAGTCTACCAGGCGATGTTCGCCCCCTTCAGGGCATCATACTGGCCGTGGCTTCTGGGAATCTATGTGGCGGAAGATGACTATATCGGCGTGATCAAGGAGAACAGGAACTACTCCGTTATCCTCTCCTTCGCCCTGGGGCTCATTACAGCCCTGATCGGTTTCCTTATCACCCGAAGCATAGTCACCCCTCTGAACAAACTGCAGCTCGCCGCCAAGGAAGTGGCAAAGGGAAACCTGGATAAACCGCTGAAAAATGAGACGATTTACCGGGAGCTCGATGAAACGGCGGAGATGTTCGAACTCATGAGGTCCGGTCTTAAGGAGAAAAAAAGAATAGAGGAGCAGTTCCAAAGAACCCAGAAGGTGGAGTCCATTGGAAGACTGGCCGGAGGAGTCGCCCACGATCTGAATAACCTCCTCACCCCGATTCTGGGTTACAGCGAAATTCTCATGCTGCGCCTGTCCGATGACAAGAAAAAGCAGGGCCAGGTCAGGCAGATTCATAAGGCGGGCATCAAGGCAAAGGACCTGGTGAAACAGCTGCTGGCCTTCAGCCGCAATCAGGAGCTGGAATACAAACCCCTCGATCTGAACGGGGTGGTCTCCGGATTCCTGAATCTGCTGAGAAGAACGATCAGGGAAAACGTCGCCATCGAATTCTCAGGTTCCGACAGGCCTCCCGTTATTCTGGCCGACCAGGGCAAGATCGAACAGGTGATCATGAACCTTGCCGTCAACGGCCAGGACGCCATGCCGGACGGAGGCACGATCCGAATAAGCATCTCCCTCGTCGAAAGGGAAGAACTGCCTGTGGAAATACGCCGGGAAGCGGAGAAAGAGCATTTCGCCCTCCTGACTGTCAGCGACGAGGGCTGCGGAATGGACGAAGAGACCCAGAAGCATATATTCGAGCCATTCTTTTCGACCAAGGGAGAATTCGGCAACGGCCTGGGACTGGCGACAGTTTACGGTATCGTCAGCCAGCATCACGGAAGAATCCTTGTCCGGAGCCGGTCTGATGAGGGCAGTACCTTCGAGGTCTATCTGCCCCTCTCCGATGAATCGCAGATCAGCGCAGCCTCGCCGGCCTCTCCGGAGAAATCGATCAGAGGAAGGGAAACCATTCTCGTGGCCGAGGACAACACCCAGGTCATGGAACTGACAAGGACGATACTTGAAGATCTGGGATATGAAGTTATGTCGGCGGATAACGGTTTGACAGCTCTTGATATGCTGAACAGCGGCAGAGATCAGATTGATCTGCTTCTGAGTGATGTCATCATGCCTGAAATGAATGGAAAGGAACTCTTTGATAGAGCCCGTCAGGTTCACCCCGGTCTGAAAGTGCTTTATATGTCCGGCTATACCGATAACAACATCGTTTCCCTCAGAGAAATAGAAAAGGAGCCGAACTTTATCCAGAAGCCCTTCTCCGCCACCGACCTGGCCCATAAAATACGCCAGATACTGGATGGCAGATAAAAAAACCGGAAAGCCCCAGTGAAAGGAGCTTCCCGGCATCCTGTTATTTTTTCCTATTTACCGGTTACCGAGTTAGCCGCCACGCGGCCCGATACGATAACTTCCGATACGGCGTTTCCGCCGAGACGGTTACCAGCGAAGATTCCGCCGGTCACTTCACCCGCCGCCCAGAGCCCGGGTATGATTTCCCCGTTCTCGTTCAGCACATGGCGGTCGATGTCGATGGACAGACCTCCCATGGTATGGTGTGTGGAGGGAGCCAGGTAACGGAAGGAAAGCAGCCCGTCGTCATCAAAGCTGCCGTCCGCCTTATAGTTCCCGATCAGGGCAACGGCGGCCATTTTGGGAATTTCCAGCTCGGGAGTCGTTCCGTTCTTGTAGGCCTCATCGTAGTCTGCGATTGTCTTCTTCAGCGTGTCGTAATCGATGCCCAGCATCTCGGCCCCCTCGGTCAGAGTGCAGAAGTACTCCTCGTTGGGCCTGTTGTTGGCGGCCGTATTGTCCCGGGCGTTGGAGACCTGGATAAAAAGGCCGTCCTTGCCGCCCCAGTCATAGGCACCCTGGGCCAGAACATCCCGTTCCGCCGATTCATCGACATAGCGCTTGCCCGCATTGGGAGTGCCGGCGGGGCTTACGAAAATAACATCCTCGCCCCGGCCGTAGGCCAGAAAACCGGTGGTCTTCCAGCTTATGGGCATCAGCTGGGCGAAGCCCATGCCTTCCGTGGCGGCTCCCACTTTCTTTGCCATGGTGATTCCTTCGCCCATGGCCAGGGAGCGGTTGGTGGTTTTGATATTGACCGTCAGGTATTTGGGATTCCAGTACTCGTTGGTCTCCACCACCATCTCCGGGTTGTAGCCGTAACCGCCGGTGGCGAGAATGACGCCTTCTTTCGCGGTAATCTCCACTTCGGTTCCGTCATACTGAACCGCTTTGACGCCGGTAACGCGGCCGGATGCGTCGGTAACAAGCTCTTTAGCCGTGGTGCGGTAGTACACGTGGTTCTTGTCATTGGCGGTAAGCATGGTGTTCAGAGGCACGGCGAAGTAGGTTCCCCAACGTCCCGGAACTTCCACTCCGTTCACAACACCCCCGTCAAAGGGGTTGATTCTCTGCCAGAGACAGCCGATCAGGGTCCGGGTAGCCTGGGTGTTATCGAATTTGGACCCCTGCCCGATCAGCCAGGCTTTGGTGTCCTGGATGCCCGTGCAGATCTGTCTGACCAGATCGTAATCACTGTAGATCCAGTGGCTCTTGTCAAAACTGACTCTCACGCCGCCGTAGTAGGTCTGGAAGATGTAGAGCTCGATCGTACTGAAAAGGGTCAGGTCCGTTTCGCTCTTTCCCGCCGCCAGCTGGGGCTCGGCCCAGGCAAGGTAAGCCCGGATCTGGCTCTTCAACGTTTTGAGGGTAGAGAGGTACTCCTGATGCACACCGCGGTTGGCCAGGTCGTAATCTTCCACGTTCTCCACATCGGCGGAAACGGTTTCGTCGAAGGGTTTCTCATTCCAGCTGAGAATCCATTTCAACGTATCGATACGGCCCTGTTCGGACTTGGACTTCTGAAGGGTCTCACCGGTGGGTTCGTAGTATCCAGAGGTAGCGTCCGGATTTTTCGGATCCCAGACCATGCACTCCATGACATTCTGGAAAGAGCATCCCGAAACGAGGGTATTTCCGCCCGCATCGGCCTCTTTCTCAATGATACAGACGGTCGCACCGTTCATGGCGGCCTGAGCGCCAGCCATGACTCCCGCACCGCCGGCACCGACGATAACCACATCATAGCTCTCTTCAATCTTGGTACCGGGCGTCAGGACATAGGGCTTGGCGCCGACACGCAGAGCGGGAAGATCGCATCCGGCCTGATTCGCCGCGTCTTCCACGGCAGCGAGGACGGCATTGCTGGTATAGGTAGCTCCGGAAACCACATCCACTCCGGTGGAGGTGCAGTCCATGATCTCCTTGAAGATTATATCATAGGCATAGGTACCCACATGATCGGTCTCATGGGACTCGGCCACGTTAATGCCGGTGATCGCCGAATCGGAAAAGGTCACGTCCAGTTTCACGGGGCCGTAGAAGCCGCCGCCCGTACCGGTATAGGAGCCGGCTTTAAAGGCGATCTCTCCCACTTCCACTTCCTTTCCCTGGGCCTGAGCCAGAGCGGAGGCGGCGGCTTCCTTGACCGCTTTGGTCGTTACGGAAGCTCCGGAGACACCGTCCACGTCGGCGGACTGCTCATCGAGAATCTGCTTTACCAGGGTTTTGTAGGCTTCTGCGGCAAAACCCTGGCCGCCCTCTTCATCGGTAATATCGACAGAGGTGATTTTGCTCTCGTCAACGGTTAATGTTACCGTGACATCGCCGTGCATGGCTTCCGCCGATGCCGAATATGTTCCGGGGGCAAAATCGTTGCCCTTGCCGCAAGCGGCCATGAACAGCATTCCCGCCGTTATAAGCAACAACGACAGAAAACGAAAAACTTTGGATTTCATCTTTTTGTTCTCCTCCTTACTCTTTCTCCCCCTGTCCGGCAGAAAATACTCTAACAGCACAGGACAATCCGCCGGCCCTTCACGTCGGGGAGAAATCGTTCAACAAATATAGATAATATTTTATTTAATCACCGCCCCGGACGTTTTGGCAAGAGTTTTACGGTTACAATTTTTCCCTTCCGGTTTCAATATGGAGGGTTCCCGGAAATCCCACCGCCCTATGATCAGACAAGCCCCTGTTGAAGCCCTTCTCCCCTTGTACAAACCTTCCCATTCCCGTAAAATGTGTACGGTCGTTTTCATAGGAACGCCTTTTACGGCCGCATATTTACAAATGGAAGAATCGGACTTTTCCCATAAATATTTTGCTCTTCATCTCGTCCAGTTCATCAAGGGAATTCAGCTCGGCAATTTCGAAGATTTTGAAGAGCAGTGCCGCATCCATCTGAACTTTTCCGGCGAATATTATGTCTGCTGTGTCGCCCAGGCGGACAGGGAACGGGAACCGCCCCCTTCCCCGGAGAGTCTTACGGCTCCTGTTTATCATCTCCTTTCCCGTGATTTCCCCCTTTATCACCTTCCCCTGAATGATTTTCTATCCGTTTTCATCATCAATTTAAGGGAAGAGAAGGAGAAGCAGAAGCTTAAGGACTCGCTGGAAAAAAACATATCCGCCCTCCCACGCCCTCTCTATCTTGGATTGGGCCGGGTGCGGAAAGGCATGGGCGACATCTGGAAATCCTACAGCGACGGCATGACCGCTCTGGCGGAGAAGGGCAAAACCGAATCCTGCTCTATTCTCGACTCCGACCTGATCGATATCACCTATACGGTCCGGTACGGTTTCTCCGAAGAAAAGAGAATCATCAACTTTCTCGGTGTACAGGATAGGGAAAATCTTATGGACCTCCTTCATGAGATTGTCCGACGCAACCGGGAGTCCCATCTGTCCCATAAGCATATGAATATACTTTTCACCCAGCTCTTCAATACGGGCATACGCTTTGCCGCCGAACTGGGACTTGATATGAAGAAAGTTTCCTCCGAATGGGAGCAGAAACTGCTTTTCAATACGGATAACAGCGAAATAACCGATTATGAGGAAAAACTGGGAATCCTGAAAATTTTCTTTGAGAGGATCATGTTCCTCTGCCGGAAAGATCTTCGGGAACCCGCCCAGGTTCTGGTCGAGCGGGTTGTCGATTTTGTCCGGGATAACTTCCATAATAATCTTTACCCCGAAAAGGTGGCCGCCCATCTTGGACTGTCCGCCAAGTATATCTCTCACATCTTCAAGGAGCAGACGGGGATCTCCCTGATAGATCATATCAGCACAGAACAGATAGAGCATTCGAAATGTCTTCTCCTCCATACAAACGAAAATGTGGACGATATCGGAAAGAAAGTAGGCATAGCCAACAGGGTGACCTTCTACCGCCTCTTCGTGAAGCACGAAGGAATCAGCCCCAGCGCCTTCAGGAAAAAGGCTCCCCCCTTTGTCAGGGGATGCCGATAACCGGCTTAACAGAAATTCTCCTACTTCCCGAACCGGGGATTAATTTGAGATTCCCCTTTTTATTCACTATAATTAATTATTAGTAGCATAATAAAGGAGAAAGGAGTGGGAACGACCGAATCCCCTCAGAGTTTCAACCGCTATGATCTCATTCTCGAAGGGGAGAAAGAAGTAAAGCATACCCTTTCGAAGGATCCCGTATTCCAGCAGATCGCCCTTGAAGTCGTCAACGGAGACGAATTAAAAATCCTTGATGTGGTTTCCGCCTCCCTGAAAATAAAGACTCCCCAGGAGGTTATCAGCAAAGGACTCATTGTCGGCATGGATGAAGTCAGCCGCCTCTGGGCCGAAGGCTCCTATTTCCTTCCCCAGGTGATACTCTCCTCGGACACCATGCTGGCAGGCATAGCACTCTGCGAAAGGGAAATGGGAAAGTCCAGCGAGAAGAAAGGCCTGATTCTTTCCCACGTGGCGGAGGGGGATATCCATGACATCGGGCAGATGATTGTCAATTCCATACTCCAGGCCGCCGGTTACGAAGTGATTAATCTGGGGGTGGATGTTCCGGTGGATCAGGTGGTTCAGGCCTGCCTTTCCTACCGTCCCCTGCTCCTGATGGGCTCGGCCCTTATGACGACCACCATGAGCGCCTTCCCGCGTATCGCCGCGAAACTCCAGAGTCTGGACAGGCAGATTCCCTTCCTCTGCGGCGGAGGGGCTGTCAATGATGAATTTGTGAACAGCTTTGATCTGGGAATCTGGGGCAAAGATCCCAACTGGGCGGTCGGTATGGCCGATGATGCGCTGAAAGGGCTCTCCTGGCAGCAGATCAGAAAAAAGTGGAATTCCTGACAGGGAGGCTAAGGCATGAAATTATCCAGCACGATGGCCTATGACAGCGCGGATGAAATGATATTCGGTTCCTGCCGATCACCCCTGACAACGCGCAGGGGGCTCAGAATAGGGAGCGGCATGGTTATCCCCGAGATAGTGGTACATCCCCGGCCGGGCAGAGAAGCGACTCTGAAAGATCTGATCCGCGAATATGAACGGGCCTATGAAGAGGCGCTGACCCGATGCGTTTCCATCGGAATCCCCCAGGTCTGCCTGGAAGTCGAGCATGTCATCCAGATGACCCAGAAGCCCGACTGGGGGGAGGAGATCGCCTCAGCCATCGCCGCGCTGACCGACTCCTACAGGGAGAGATACGGGATCACCGCCGCCTGCAAATTCACCATTGCCGATGTCCGTCGTCCCGCCCTCGGCCATATGAGAGAGTCGGAACGGGCGGAGGAAGTGCTGGATTCCTTCAGGCGTAACGCCCCATTCGCCGATATACTGGCCATTGAATCCCTGGGGGGCAAGGAGATATTCGATCACTGCATTATCCGCAATGACATCAAAGGCATGCTCTTCGCCCAGGCCGTGCTGGGGGGAAGGGACATGGAGTGGCTCTGGCCCCGGATTGTCGAAATAGCCCGGGAAAACGGCAGCCTTCCCGGCGGGGATACAAGCTGCGCCCATGCGAATACGGCCATGTTCATGGCCGGAGGCTACCTAAGCAGGCAGATCCCCCATACCCTGGCGACCCTTTCCCGCGCCATCAGTGCGGGTAACACCCTGGTAGCCTATGAGTGCGGGGCCACGGGGCCGGGAAAAAACTGCGCCTACGAAAATCCCATAATAAAAGCGGTCACCGGCGTCTCCATCTCCTGCGAGGGAAAGAGCAGCGCCTGCGCCCACTCCGATTTCTGCGGCAATCTGATCGGAGCCGTATGCGATCTCTGGTCAAATGAAGCGGTGGAGTTCCACTCCATGTTCGGGGGAACTTCGGCCGCGGTATTTACGGAGATACTGGGTTACGATACCGCCCTGATGAATTCGTCCATCAATCTGGGACTCGACCATCAGCTTAAGGCCAGCATGATCCATTCGGACCGTCTGCGCGATCCGCAGAGCTACATACTCTCCCCCGATATCGCCTGGAAAATCGGCAAAACCATAACGGAAAATTCCGAAAGCTATTACGCCAGATCCCGGGCCGCCGCCCTGAAAGGCGGAGAGCTGATTCTTGAAGAACCCCAGCTGGCTCTGACCGAATACGAAAAGAGTGCCCTGACGGGATATTTGAAGATTCTGGAAAATCTCCCCGGTGACCAGGAGAATTTCATAGACCTCTGCCTCCATGATTATGCCGGAGTCAAAGGTTTCAGAAAAGAATCCTACGGATTTGATTAGGAGGGCGGCATGTCAATCGGGATTGCTTTGGATATGGGAACAAGCGGGATCAGGTCGAGAGCCCTGGATCTTGAGTCGGGAGTCTGCCTCTCCGAAGCCTTCTCCACGGGGAATCCGATTCCCGGAACCAATCTGATGGCCCATCTCCAGTTCGCCCTTGAATCAGGCTCCGATAGGGCCAGGAATCTTCTTCTCGAAGGGGTGAACAGTATTATCGGACAACTGGGGGTGGATCTGGGCAAAGTCACGAGAGTGGCGATAAACGGAAACCCCGCCGAGCTGTCCCTCCTCCAGGGGGAAGAGATTTATGACCTGGCCTATGCGGGCAGAAATAAAGCGAGCCGCTATCTGAAGGACATCCCGGACAGGGACGGAACGCAGATTCCCTCCGGTGAGTTCGGAGGGCTGAATGTCCCCGATTCCTGCCTGGTAATCATTCCCCCGGCGTTAAGCCATTACATTGGGGCAGACGGCCTCTCCATGATTCTGCAGAGCGGAATTCTCAACGAAGAAGAGCCCTCTCTGGTAACGGATTTCGGAGCCAATGCCGAAATGGCCCTCTACCATCGCGGGCGGGTCTATACCGCTTCCGCCGCCGCCGGTTCGACTCTGGAAAGCCGGCATCTGCCCCGGGGACGATCGGCCGGACCGGGCGTCGTCACGGATATCACGGGCTGTTCCGGGGATCTCTGGTCAGCCACGATCCTGGACGGGCAGATGATTCCTTTCGCAAGTGATCCCTTTGATATGCGCCGGAAGAGCCGGATAGATGAGGGGAAGGAGGACTTAAGGTGGATCAGCGGCTCCGGAGTGATCTCCCTTATTGCCGAGGCACTTGATGCGGGGATACTGAAGCCTCCGGTTATCCGCAGTCCCGACGGTCTGCTCCATGTGGGTAACAGCATAACCCTGAGCGGAGAGGACTGCGTGGAGACAGGCAAAGCCGTCGGTTCCATCAGAGCGGGCCATATGACCCTGTGCCGCCAAGCGGGAATAGGATACGGCGATATTCAATCGGTCTATATTGCCGGAACCCTGGGGACGTATACCGATCCGGTAAAGGCGCAGAAAATCGGTCTGATCCCCCCGGGTGCCGAAAGAATTATCCGCGTCGGGAATACGTCCCTGAAAATGGCCTGTTCCCTTCTTACGGATCCGGATCTTCTGGAGAGAATGCAGCAGTTTGCCCTCCGCATCCGTCCGGACTACTGCAGTCTCTCCGAATCGGATACGTTCAAGAAGATTTTCCTGCTGGAACTCTCCCACTGGTCGGAGGGGATGTCTCTGGACATATATCAGAAGCTGCTGGCAAGATATGGCTGCTCCGGAATTCCCCAAAGGACGGAAAATCCTTCGGTCGTGACTCCCGATTCGGAGGATGGGGAGGGGAACCATCCCCGCCGCAGCTCCCTTGTCACCCGATTCGGTCAGCTCCCTTCCTGCCCCGTGGCCGGCTGCACTTCCTGCGGAGTCTGTGTCGATCAGTGCCCCAAAGCGGCTCTGAGCCTTGATAAGGAGGGGGGGCCGTCGAATCTGAAGCTGGACAGATCCCTCTGCCTGGGGGTGGCCTGCCGGAAATGCGAGCGGGTCTGTCCCGAACATGTCATGGAACTGGAGCCTTTTTTCCAGGCCGGAGGAGGAGCTTAAGATGGCGGTACTGGGAATTATCACCTGCGAAATCCTCGGAGAGGAAATGGCCTCCCTTATCGCCGGCGAGCATGATCTCTCCTCTATCACGATCATAGATGATCCCCAGGCGAAACACCTCATGGAAGCCCTTTCTCAGAGATGTGATACGCCGGTGCAGCCGATTCCCCATGTGTCCGCCTATCTCTCCTCCGGAACGGGATGGGAGATTCTCATAAAGGTAATGGAAGTCGGACTGCATACTCACAGGGAAAAGATGCGCCGGCGACTCCGCGGAGAAGCCCTGGCCTTCGAACGATATATAGATGCCCTGATGCTGGGTTTCGGCCTATGCGGCGGGGCGCTGACCCGTCCCGGGGAACTGCTTGACCTCCGCTGCCCCCTCTTTTTCCCCCGTGAGGGGGATTCTCCCCCGGCGGACTGCATTTCCATCTGCCTGGGAGGAGACGGGGAATATGAAAGGGAAAGGCGGCGGGAAGCGGGAACCTATTATATAACGGCAGGCTGGAGCCGTTACTGGCGTGATGCCCTAGAACGGGAAACTGCGGTACGGAGGGAGCAGCTCTCTCCTTTTTTCGACCGCCGGATCATGGCCCGCTACGAACGGATACTGGTCATAGACAACGGGGTGACTCCCCGGCCTCTCCTCATGGAAGGGGCCGAAAAGCTTTCACATCTGACGAATCTGGAGATTTGTGAAAGGAAAGGGTCCCTCTGCCGTCTGAGTGCCTGTTACCGGGAAGCCAGAGAGGCGGTTCAGGAGAGGAGCGGGGATTTGAGCGGCGTCCGCACCTATGATTTATCAAGGGGATGACATGGATTTAGCCCAGGTAAAAATTCAGGACCTCCAGCTCGTTCACAAGGGAAAGATGTCCAGCATCTACCGGCTGGATAACGCAGAGGACGGGAGAACTGTGGCGCTGAAAATAACAAACAGCCTCTCCCCCCGCAGCGAAGAACCGGAAAGACTGGCAAATGAACTGAATATTTCCCGAAATTTTACCATCCCCGGTCTGCGAAAAGCCCTCGGATCGGGAAAGGTAGAAGGCCGATCAGCCATTGTCCTCGAGTGGGTGGAAGGGAAAACCCTCAGGGAAATCTGCCCCGGGGGGCCGGATATTGATTATCTGAAAAAACTGACCATAGCCCGGAATGTCGCAGGAAACCTGACGGAGCTTCATAAACTCAATATTATCTATAAGAACCTTAACAGCGAAAATATCCTTGTGGCCGGGGACCTGAAAACAACCCTTATTGATTTTTCCCTCGCCGGCCACGGTTCACGGTCGTCCCTCCCCGTTCTTTCCGGAAAAAACGAGGGGGATTTTGCCTATACGGCTCCGGAACAGACGGGAAGGACGGACTTACCCATGGACTATCGGGCCGACCTCTACTCCCTGGGAGTGCTGCTGTACGAGCTTTTCAGCGGAAAGCTGCCCTTCTCGGGAGAGAACGCCTACGAACTGATCTACGAACATATAACCCGAATCCCCAGGGAGCTTTACCTGGTGGACCGGGAACACCCCCGGGTTCTTTCCGATATTGTCATGAAACTTCTGAATAAAAATCCCGATGAGCGGTATCAGACAGCCTACGGCGTATACAGCGATCTGGAAAACGCCCTCAAACAGTACATGGACAAGGGCTCGATAGACCCCTTTGAATTATGCCGCAACGATATATCCGGCCATCTTCTGACGGGAGAGAATCTATATGTCCGGGAGGAGAAACTGGAAGATCTTAAGAAAGCCTACGGGAAAGCCCTGTCGGGGAACCAGCAGGTCCTGCTGCTGACCGGTCCGGCAGGGACGGGCAAAACTCTACTTGTGAATGAATTTAAAAAAATCGTTCAGAAGAATAGAGGGATTTTCGTCTCAGGCTCTTTTGACCAGTATAAAAAACATGTGCTATTCAACGGCCTGAATCAGGCTCTGACAGCTCTTGTCGGCTCTCTCACCCGCTATGAATCGGATCGTCTTCAGAAGCTGGGCGACAAACTGCAGGAAGAGACACTCCTTATGACCGAACCGATGACGACTCTCTTCCCCCAGTTGAAGCCGCTGTTTTCCCGACGCCGCTCCCCCGGTTCTCCCGGCCCTTTCAGTGAGGAACGGCTCCTTTCGTCCGTTCACAGGGTTCTCTCCTTTCTGGCCCGTGAGTGCCGGCCCCTGGTCCTCTTTCTCGACGATCTGCAATGGGCCGATTCCACCACGGTCAAACTGATAGAAGCCCTGATAGACGACAGAGACGGAGCTCCCCTGCTGTTCATCGGGGCCATGGACAATTCCGCGGCCCTTAGCGATGATTATAATAAATCACCGGATATCCTAAGGAAACTGACAGCCCATGCGTCCCTGATAACCATAGAGCTGGAGAACCTGGACCGCGGCTCGTTCATCAGCTTTCTCAAGGATATCCTTCTCCGGGAAGACAAAGAGATGCTGAGCCTGGCCGAAGATCTCTACGGGAAAACCGGCGGCAACCCTCAGCTTACCATCGACTATATCTACTCCCTCTACCGGGAAGGATCCCTCTATTTCGATTTCGAGGCCAGGATGTGGAGCTGGGATACCGGGGCCCTGGACGAAAAAAACGCCTTAGTCGATATATCCAGCACCACGTCCCATACACTGGAACAGCTCTCCCCTTCCTGTCGGGAACTGCTGACGGCGGCCTCCTGCATAGGAGACCGGTTCAGCCTCGACCTCCTTGCTTCCCTCAAAAAATGGGATATCAAGAGAATCAGAGACGATCTGGAGGAGGCCGTAAAAGCCTTCCTCATTGCCCCCGTTCAGCCCGAAGGCTACACTCCCGGCTCCCCTGAGGATCGGGAGGGCGAGTCACATATCTACCATTTCACCCATGCCTACATAAGAAGAATTGCCAATGCCCTCCTTTCCTCCCGGGAAAAGCGCAGGCTCCATTTTTCCCTGGGGCAGAATTATCTCGAGGTGTACTCCCGGGATGAACTGGAAGCCCATCTGTTTGATGTAGCCGATCAGTTAAATGAGGGCTTTCAATATATAAAGAAGCCGGAAAAGCTCCGCGAACTGGCTGAATTGAACCTGAGGGCGGGAAAAAAGGCCCTCAGTTTCGGTCTCCATAAGTCAGCCACCAGATACCTGAATATGGGAGTCGGCCTCCTCCCCGTCAGCCGGTGGGAGACGGCCCCCGCGCTGTGCCTGGATTTTTACCAGCAGATCCTGGAAGCGGAATATCTGAGCCAGAATTATTCCCGGGTTCTGACGATCGCCTCGGAACTTGAGTTCCACTCCCGCGACCCGGAGATTACACGGAAAATCCATAGATACAGAATACTGGCCTACTCGGCCCAGGGTGACTACAAGGAAGCGTTTCAATCATCCCTGAATGCTCTGGACTCCCTGGGGCTGCTGAACAGAGAGGATATTCCCCTGGCCTCCCTGTCCCGGACGATTACCCCGGTTCAGATGGATATGGTATCCATCATCAAGGCGACCCATACCCTCTCCAGGGAGATTCATCTGGAAAGCCTTCTGGAAAAATTCATCCTCATTGTCATGGAAAATGCGGGGGCCGACAAGGGGGTTCTCATCATCGAAGAGGAGGGAGAAATGAATATTCTCTGCCAGGCCAGCAGAGGGCCCGAGACGGAGATTACCCGAGAAAGAACTCCCTACAGGACCAGCGAGGCGGTTCCCCTGTCGGTGATTGACGCCGTCATCAACAGCAAGGAGGAAGTCATACTGGGAAATGCCCTTCATAACTCGACCCTTTCGGGAGACGACTACATAGCAAAGAATCAGGTTTTGTCCATTCTGGCCCTTCCTATCATGCACCAGAGCAATATGATGGGGGTTCTCTATCTGGAGAACAGATTAATGGCCAATGTCTTTCTCAAGGATCACCTCCAGCTCCTTAACGTTCTGGTCACCCAGGCGGCCATATCCATTCAGATTGCCCAGCTCTACACCAGCCTCGAGGGGAAAATCAAGGAACTGGAAAAAACCCAGAAGGCCCTGCTCGAGTCCAGGACATGGCTCGATCAGATTATCAACGCCGTGCCCGATCCTATTTTCGTGAAGGACAGCCGGCATAAGTGGATACTTCTGAATAACTCTTTCTGCCATCTCATGGGACTGACGAAGGACGATATCATCGGAAAGATGGACTATGATCTATTCAAGAAGTCCGAGGCCGAAGTCTTCTGGGCCAAGGATGAGGAGGTCCTTCACTCGGGAACGGAAAATATCAATGAGGAGACACTGACCGACACATCCGGTGAGATTCACACCCTTGTCACCAAAAAGGACCGCTACACCGATAAGGGGGGGAATCATTATATCGTCGGTATTATCCGGGATATCACCGAACAGGTAAAACTGGAGGGGCAGCTCCAGCAGAAGGCCAAGCTGGAAGCGGTCGGCCGCCTTGCCGGCGGGGTCGCCCACGATTTCAACAATATGCTCGGGGCCATACTGGGCTACGGGGAAATAGCCCTTGAACAGACCTCTCCCGGTGATCCGGTGAACTCCGCCCTGACCGAAATCATGGAAGCGGCCACCCGCTCCGCCGATATAACCCGCCAGCTGCTCGCCTTTGCCAGAAAGCAGACGGTGGCGCCGAAAGTGATTGACATTAACGATATCATCATCGGCATGCTGAATATGATCCGCCGTCTCATCGGAGAAAATATTGAGCTCCACTGGACCCCGGGGAATAACCTCTGGAAAGTGAAGATGGATCCGTCCCAGATTGATCAGATACTGGTCAATCTGTGTGTGAACGCAAAAGATGCCATGCAGACGGGGGGAACAATATCCATAGAAACGGGAACGGAGAGTTTTGACGAGGAGTTCTGCCGGAACGAACTGGGTTTTCTTCCGGGGGATTTTGTCTATATCTCGGTCAGGGATACGGGCTGCGGCATGGATGAGCAGACCCGGGAGCATATTTTTGAACCCTTCTTCACGACGAAAGGCATCAATAAGGGAACCGGGCTCGGCCTGGCTACCGTATACGGCATAGTGAAGCAGAACTCGGGCTTTATCAAAGTCTACAGTACAACGGGAGAAGGGACAGAGTTCAAGATTTTCCTGAGCCGGGAAAACGAACGGGAGAAACGGGACGATCAGAAAAAAGGAGAAGAGACTCTGCTCAGGGGAAAGGAGACCATTCTGCTGGTCGAAGACGAGCCGGTGATTCTCAAACTGGCCCGGACGATTCTGGAGCAGCTGGGATATACGGTCCTCTATGCCGGTTCGGCGGCGAAAGCCCTGGAATTGGCGGAAAAGAAAAAACAGGAGATTGACCTTCTGCTGACCGATGTAGTCATGCCCGATATGAACGGTTCGGAATTATCGGAAAAACTCAGAGAAATGATACCCGGCCTGCGCTGCCTTTTCATGTCCGGGTATCCCGCCAATGTGGTAACCCAGCAGGGGATTCTGGACAGTGCGGTCAATTATCTGCAGAAGCCCTTTTCAAAGACGGAAATGTCGATCAAGGTCCGCAGGGTCCTTGATGCTCCCCTATCCTGATCTCCGAGGTACCGGCGGGAAGAACGAAGAAACTTCCCGCCGGCATAGGGTTCTCTCTATCTACATCAAAGATTTATAGAGGGCGATAACATCTTCCTTGGTAGGAGTCCGGGGATTTCCCGGCTGACAGGCGTCTGCCATGGCGGAATCGGAAAGAAAATCCAGGTCCACTTCCTTGGCGATACCCTTGAGATTCTGGGGAATATCAATATCCCTGGAAAGGGATTTGACCGCGTCGATGGCGGCTTTGCGGTACTCGGCCCGGCTCATGGATTCGGTGTTCTCCACGCCCATGGCCTGGGCGATATACTTGTACTTGTCGCCGGTGTACTCCGCATTGTACTCCATAACCGTAGGCAGAAGAATGGCGCAGGCGACCCCATGGGGCGTATCGTAGAAAGCACTGAGCGTATGGGCCATGGAGTGGTCGATTCCCAGGCCGACGTTGGAAAATCCCATCCCGGCGATATACTGTCCCAGGGCCATGTCCTCACGGGCTTTCTCGTCTCCCTTGACGGAATCCCTGAGGGAGCGGCCGATGATTTCGATGGCTTTAAGGTGCATCATGTCGGTCATTTCCCAGGCGCCTTTGGTTATGTAGCCTTCGATCGCGTGGGTCAGGGCGTCCATTCCGGTGGAAGCGCAGAGTTTGGCGGGCATGCTCATCATCATGTCAGGATCGACACAGGCGATGATAGGAATGTCATTCGTATCGACACAAACGAATTTTCTCTTTTTCTCAAGGTCGGTAATAACGTAGTTGATCGTTACCTCGGCGGCCGTTCCGGCTGTGGTGGGCACGGCGATGATGGGAACGCATTTGTTCTTGGTGGGAGCCACTCCCTCCAGGCTGCGCACATCGGCGAATTCCGGATTGTTGATAATGATGCCGACAGCCTTGGCCGTATCCATGGAGGAACCGCCGCCTATGGCGATAATATAATCGGCACCGGCTTTTTTGTAGGCTTCCACGCCGCTGAGCACGTTCTCGATGGGAGGATTCGGTTTGATATCGGAGAAAAGCTCATAGGAAAGACCGGCGCCGTCCAGGACATCGGTGACCTTCTTCGTGACGTTGAATTTAATCAGGTCCGGGTCGGAACAGATAAAAGCCTTCTTCCAGCCGTGCAGTTTCACTTCATCGACGATGCAGGCAATCGCACCTTTTCCGTGGTAGGATGTTTCATTAAGGGTGATTCTATTTGCCATAATATTTCTCCTTGATATATCAGGCGGACAGCAGTAATTTCCGGCCGCCGTAAAGATTCGAAATGTATTATGACAGTATTATGCCGCCCCTTGGGGGAAGGCTCAAGTGACAGATATTTCAAAGTGTAACTTTTTATCGATATTTTTTTAACTTTTCTGCAGTTCGGGCAGCAGGAGGACGGCCAGCCGGGCGGGAAGGGCCTCTATCAGGCAGTCAGCCAGGGTTTCGGAGGACTTTTCCATACCGCTGACGGCCCACTCGACGGTCATGGAAATGGAGCCGTGACAATAGAGTTCCAGGATGAACCGGATCTCCTCGTCCAGGGGTTTTCCCGTTTGCCTGCGGATGATATTGGTATAGAACTCCAGAATAAAGTCGTAGTCATGCTGCTTGATGGAGTTGTAATCGGAAGATTTGAATGCCTGGGCAAAAAAGACCCCCTCCCGCCGGATAAAATCAAATTTGAGAATCAGCCCCTCCCTGAGGCTCAGGGTCACCCCCATCTGCTCAAAGCACTCTCTGGCCAGAATATCGAAGCACCAGTTGACCAGATCGTACTTATCCCGGAAATGACGGTAGAACGTCTGCCTGGTCACCCCGGCGTCTTTCACCACATCGGTGACGGTAATGCGTTCGAGGGACGTCTGTTCCATCAGTTTTTTAATGGATGAAGCCATTTTAGATGTTGCGCTGTTCCTTCCCATTATTACCCTACCTCTGCTTCAGTATATGGATCATAAACCTGTTTTTGTATATTATCAAAGAATGAGCGGACAGGAAAGAAAAAATATTCATCCCGGACTGGAAGTCAATATTGTCCTGAAAAAGGATCAGCGAAGCGGAAATCTGACCAGGGGAGTTGTAAAGGATATCCTGACCAATTCCTCCTTTCATCCCCACGGGATCAAAGTGCGCCTGGAGGACGGGCAGATCGGCAGGGTACAGGAAATCATCGAATAAAGGAAAATCGAATGGCCAATTACAAAATCAAGTGCGAAGTCGTCGAGATACGGCAGAATAAGTTCAAATGCTCACAGGTAGGACAAACCTTCCTACTTGGCGCCCGTACCCCCGAAGGGATGTGCGCCAAGGCATACGCCTCCATCTACCCCCAGGCCCTGGCGATGCGTTTTTCCGACAAGATGGCCTGGGAAGATGAATCGGGGGTTATCAATATTACCTGTCCCGACCGGGATGTGGTCTACCGCTTATCCAGAATCAAAGACGAACAGACGTCCTAAACAAAATAGTTTTCCAGACCTCCGAAATCATTCAGGTCGGCCGTGAGGTTGCTGAGGATCAGCTCCGAATCCTTGTTTTTCAGACCGGCGATGATTTCCGCGTGGTGCTTCGTATCGGCGGAGAGGAGCTTAATATCGCTTGTGCTCTTGTAGAACTGGGCATAGGCTCTCTTCAGCCGGTTCATACAGCGTTCCAGTTCTTCCTTGGCATACCGGCTGCCGCATGACTCGACGAGCTTCAGATGAAATTCCACATTGTGGGCCCAGTGGGTCCAGACGTCTGAACAGTCCCTCTGGCAGCGCTCGTCAATCTCCTCCAGTTCAGCTATCTGAGCCGGGGAAAACCGGTCGAAATGCATTTTCAGCATGCCCCTCTCAAGGATCAGCCGGAACTGGATCATTTCGGAAATATCTTCCTTTGTCAGCCGGATGACCTCGTAACCGTAACGGGGTATATTGCGCAGAACATTCTCGGCGCAGAGAGTCATCAGAGCTTCCCGGACGGGGGATTTACTGCATTCATACTTCTCTATGAGACTTCTCTCGTTCAGTATATCGCCGGGCTGGTACTCCAGAGAAATGATATCTTCCAAGATCGCATTGTATACTTTGTCCTTTAAACTCATCTCTTTCCCCGCCGGGTTATCACTCATTTTTCCACTCTCTTCCGATGATTGAAGGGCATTTTACCATAGATCGGGGTGAAGTGAAAGGGAAACTCCGGAGTTGACACCTGATATGATTACTGGTATTATCAGTAGTATTACCAGTAATCATACGAGGTGATTTATGAATACAGTTAAAGAGCAGTTCTACCTGGATATATTAAACAAAGAGCTTGTCCCCGCCCTGGGATGCACCGAGCCCATCGCCATTGCCTACGCGTCTGCTAAAGCGCGGCAGGTGCTGGGAGAATCTCCGGAAAAAATCGATATCTGCTGCAGCGGAAACATTATAAAGAACGTGGCGGGTGTAAAAGTCCCCCACTCGGGCGGACTGAAGGGAGTCGGCGTCGCAGCCATTCTCGGTGTTCTGGGGGGTGATGCCGACAGGGAGCTGGAAGTGCTGGAAGGAGTCACCGACGGACACAGGGAACAGACGAAAGAGCTTCTGAATAATGGATACTTCTCCTGCAAACTTCAGGAGGATGTGGAAAACCTTTATATCATCGCCACCGTATGGAAAGGGGCCCATTCGGCCAGCGTCACCATCATCAACCGCCATACGCTGATCACGGAAATCAGGAAAGACGGAGAAGTCATCTACCAGGCTCAGGGGGAAAGCGGAGTCAAGGGAGAGGCCGATTCCTGGGATGTGACGATCAGGGAAATCCTGGACTTCGCCGAAAAGGCGGATCTGGAGAAAGTGAGAGGGCTGCTCGACCGGCAGATTCAGATGAACTCCGCCATCGCCCGGACGGGAATGGAGAGCGATTACGGAGCCCAGGTGGGAAAAACTCTCCTCGAAACCTCAGGAGAAGACGTGAGGACCCGGGCAAGGGCCTTTGCCTCGGCGGGGTCGGATGCCCGGATGGGGGGCTGCAGCCTTCCCGTCGTGATTGTGTCGGGCAGCGGCAACCAGGGAATGACCGTATCTCTCCCCGTGCTGGAATACGCGAAAGAGTGGAATGTTCCCCCGGAAAAACTATACCGGGCCCTGATTATCAGCAATCTGACTTCGGTCCATCTGAAGCACTATATCGGCAGCCTCTCGGCCTTCTGCGGAGCCGTCACGGCGGCCTGCGGCGCGGGAGCGGCCATAACCTACCTGGACAACGGGACCTATCAGAATATCTCCCACACCATCATCAATACCCTGGCCAATGTGGGAGGCATCGTATGCGACGGAGCCAAGGCGTCCTGCGCCGCGAAAATATCCTCCGCCGTGGATGCCGCCATCCTGGGGTACCAGCTGAGCATGAAAGACCGTTTCTTCGAATCCGGGGAGGGCATCATAAAGGAAGACCTGGAAAGCACGATCCAGAGCATGGGCTATGTGGGGCGGGTGGGAATGAAAGCCACCGATATCGAAATCCTCAATGTCATGATGGACCAGGTCGATTACCGGGCGGGAGCCTAAACTAAATCACGTTGTCCACAACGAGCATATTAAGCTTTTGGGAAGTACGCAGTTCCCCCTTCGTCAGGAGGAGCTGCTCTTTCAGCTCATCGGAATACTTATGGGGCGTCAGCGTCACAAGACACTTGAAGGCGCAGGGCCTCATATCGGAGGATGAAATCCCGCATAGCATTCCATAGGTGCTCTCCCTCAGCTCCAGGGGATTGAAAATATACAAAAGGTCCTCCTCCAGAGTGTTATACTGATTGATAAAGGAAAAACGGATAAGCCTGTCGCTGTAGGTGACAGAACCGAGGTAGTAGATTTCGCTGCTCCTCCCGTTGGGAGTCACGACACTGATGGTAAGGGCGGCTTTCTGCTGATTCCCCTCCCTCCCGGGAAATATATCGATCACCCCGTCCTTAAGCCTTTTATAGCGGCCGTCATAAAAATAGAAATACAGCCGGGAGGCATTATGGAATGTTTTCATCACCGTTCCTCCGGTCTGACCTCCGCCTGCGCCGGGAATCTGATAGTCGATAAGCTGATTGGGGGAGACCTGGAGAGCCGCAGCTATATGAAAAAGCGTCGTCAGATCCAGTGAGATCTCACCGGTTTCATATTTTGAAACGGTGGAGCGGCTCTTATGTATCCGATCGGCCAGATCCTGAATCGTCATACCCCGGATTTTCCGGTTCTTTCTGATGCGGTCGCCCACATGGCGGTTGACCTCTTCATAAAGACAGGATGCACTTTCCATAAACAATCCCTCCCCTTGTTGAACCCGGAGTTTCCTCAAACGGTACAATGGCATGTTTTTTTCCTATAAAAGGCCCTATATGTCGCTAATCTAACATAAAAAGGCGTAGAATTCTATTCTCAGGAAATTTTTACCCTTATACTTCTATTCTAACGAAACTTATACAATTTGTCTCTTCCCCGGTCTTTTCTGTATACTGAAAAGAAGAATGCGCCGCCCTTCGCTGTGCGGTGCAGAGGGAGAAAGAATATGAAGATAGCGATTATAGGAGCGGGGGCCATGGGATGCCTTTACGGCGCCCACCTGAGTGAAAAGAACGATGTAACCATGATTGATGCCCTTCCGGACCAGGTGGAAGCCATCAACAGCAAGGGAATAACCATGGTGGATACATCGGGCAGGGAAAAAAACTTCCCTGAGGTAAAGGCCTCCCTTTCCGGAGAATGGCGGGACGATATGGATGTGGTGATCATCTTCGTCAAATCGACCTACACGGAACAGGCCCTTGAACAGAACCGCGGCCTTCTGGGAGATTCCACCCTGGTCATGACCCTTCAGAACGGAGCGGGCAACGACAGGAAAATAGAAAAGTATGTGAAAAGGGAAAACGTCATCATAGGCACAAGCAAGCACAACGCCATCAATCTGGGCAGGGGTAAAATCCGCCACGGCGGGCCGGGAGAGACGACCATCGGCAGTAATTATCAGGCGACCGGTGCGGTTGAAACCATTTCCCGAATGCTTTCCGAAGCGGGATTCGAGGTAAATGCCACCGACGATATCCAGCGGATCATCTGGAGCAAACTGCTCGTGAATCTCTCGGTCAATACGTTTACAGCGATAACTCTGACCCCCATCGGATACATGATTAAAAACCAGCATGCCTGGGATTTCGCGAAAAGGCTTGTGTATGAGGCCATAGAAGTGGCCGAGGCCGACGGCACCTATTTCGACAGGCGGGAGGCGCTTAATATGGTAAGAGGCGTCTGTGAAACGGCGGGAGAGGGGTATTCATCCATGTATCAGGATAGAAAGCGCAGGATCCCCATGGAAATCGACGCCATAAACGGGGCTATCGTGGAACAGGCGAAGCTTTACGGGGTCCCCACCCCCTACAATACGCTCATCGTCGACCTGATCCACGCCATAGAAGGGGCTTACGATCTCTATGAGTAGCCCTTCAGGGTATGGGAAAGGCCCCCTTTCGGGGGCCTCTCATTACTTCCACCAGATTGCTTTCTTTCTGGGGTTGCCGAAGGACTCAAAGGAGTCCCCCGATTCATTCAGGACAGCCATGAACTCATCCAGAGTAAAATCATAACCGTCTTCATTCGCCATGTTAACAAAGTTTTCCTTGCTTTCAACCACATCGTACTTGAGTCGGAGATCGTTATCCGAACCTCCGGCAATTAAAAATTCTTCAACATTTTTCTTGGACATTTTTATTCCTCCAACCTTTTGGTCAGATAATAAAAAAAGATTTAAACTCTGTCAATCTAAGGAAAAGCGTGCTCTCTCTATAAAAGATCGGACATAACACGGTTCTTTCCGGCCTCTTTTCCCTGGTAGAGAAGCTGGTCAGCCCGTTCAAAGAGAGAGGCTTTGGTATCTCCCGGACGGTAGTGGGCCACACCGATGGTAAGGGTGACATGCAAAGAAAGGCCGGAACATTCCACCGGTTCCGCCGTGGTCTTAATCCTTATGCGCTCCATGGTCTCGCAAGCCTGCAGTTCCGTTGAGTCCCTGAGTATGAAAAGAAACTCCTCCCCTCCCCAGCGCCCCAGGAAATCGTAGGCTCTGATAGAACGGCTGAACCGGGAAGCCATCTCTTTCAGAACCTCGTCACCGATTTTATGGCCGTACTCGTCATTGACTCTCTTGAAATTATCCAGATCTCCCACCGCTAGGGAGATATTCCGAATTTCCCTGTCGGGAAAGGGCTCGTTCAGCACCAGCTCAAGTTCGCCTTCCACACTCCTTCGGTTGGGAAGATTCGTCAGAGCATCGGTATGGGCCATACGTCTGATTTTCCCATGGTATAATTTCAGCTCCTCCTCGGCATTCTTCAGAGTCATACCGAAGCGGAAGAAGCTCAGGGCCATGATTGTAAAGGTCAATATAATGTTCACTTCGTGAAAAACAAAGAGAGTTCTTTCCGGAATGGCATAAAGAGATCTGCCGTCTCCATAGATAAGAATTATGGTCAGATAGGCAGCCACGATGGTCATCGACAGAGGAAAGGTAATGCGCTTTCTCGTATTTACATTCAGAGAAAGCAGAACATTGGCTGACAGAAGATAGTAGTGTACCCCGAAATGAATACCAAAGAAATTCACATAGATAAATGTATTCACAAAGAGAGTTATCAGTCCCAGATAAAAGGCGAGAACGTATTTTTCCCTTCGTGAAAGATACGAGGCAGTCCCGAAGCAGGCCATAATGAGAATGCTGATATAAAAAGGTTTCATCAGGCCGGCAAGAAAATAGTAGATTGAGTAAAGTAATATCGACGTCACAGCCAATAGATAAATTGTCGTCTGAAAGGTGTAGATGGGGTTGTACGCCTTCTCTTCATCCATGCTTTCCATAAGTTTAAGTATAGGTGCGGTAAATACGAAATCAAGAGGCGACCATTCCTTCATCAAGGGAACAGGAGAAAGAAATTTGCTATCATCTCCTTTCCGATGTAAATTTAGAAGTATGGACAGCCGGGGTGGAAGTGAACATGAGGAACTCTATCTTCTCCTTTCTTCGAAAAGCGAAAAGCTTCTGGAGATTGCCAACGATCTTCTGACCCATGGCATGAAGGCCCGATCCTCCCAGGGATTTTTCAATTATCTCATATACCTGACCTCGGACCTGACCACGGCGATGGAGGACCACCGGGTTTTCGGCAATGAAGACTGGCGGCCCTACTACCAGCTGACTCTGGAAACGAACAGCCTCTGCTCCATCATAAAAGAGATCATATCCCTGGAGAAAATCAATCACGGCCTTACCGGTAATATTCCGGAGGAGAAACTCAGGAAGGACAATGAGAAGCTTAAGCTCATGGCCCGCGACCTTCTCCTGAATATCTGCGGCGCGCTCGTCAGGGAATCGATGAAACTGCCTCTGAAATGCAGGATAGGCATGGCGGACGCCACCCTGTACCGGGACGACATCATCTACGATGTGCTGCCCCAGACATCCGGGGGTCGCAGCGAAATTCTGGAGGATGACAGGATTGTCTACCTGGCGGAAAGATTTCTGAACCTGGCCGGGGAATACCGCTATCTGAAACCGCCCGATCTGAAGGATAAGGAGCGGGTCAATGGTTATATCCGGGCCCGGCTCAACGAAGAGAAGCTGGACTCCCTGGAGACCAAATCAATCCATCTGAAAAAGCTCTTTGAGAAATATACCGATTTCAAGATAACCGCGTCCCATGGGGAAGACCTGCAGGAACTGCACCGCTACATCTCATCGGTCAGCAGCCTGATCAGGCTCGCCTACCTCATCATCGATTTCAACAGGAGCCACTCCTTCCTTATGAGCATCTCCCATGTGGGAACCTATACGGCCAAGGACAACGGATTTTCCCCGGAGGATTTCACCTGGTTCATCATATCCTACGCCTTCTATTACATAGATCTTCTCTTCAAGGAGGGGGCGGCCCTCTGCCGGAGCATATTGAAGGATTACCTGACAATCTCAGAGGAGCCCCTTCCCGTACCGCCCTACCGCGGTTTTCATGTCCGGCCCTCCACCCTCGTCTCCCGAATTATACGGCATTACGGATCGGATATGACCATGGTCCTGGACGGGGAAGAGTACAACCCGGCCAGTCCTCTGGACCTGTTCCGGGCGAATGAGACAATCAACCGCAAGGCCCGGAGAGCTCTCAAGGAAGAGCTTATCCAATACCTGACGGACAGAGGAGAGAGAGAAGGGGACAGCAGCGAAGAGCTTTTCAGAGCGGGTGTCTCCTTTTTATATAACCGGGGCCGAATTTTCATCAAGGATATGGATGTATTTCTGGAAGCCCCCGCTGAGGGCTCAGCGGACTGGAGCCGGGAAGAGCGGATAAACGAGACGGCGGCCAGGGTGGACAGGCTGATTATGGAAGAGAAGATTCATCTTCTCCTCACGGAAAGGGTGGTTTTCCGGGGGGATGCCCGGGTTCTGGAAGATCTCCGGACACTGGCCGATGGGGGGTACGGAGAGGACCGGGAGGGCGGCAATATTCCCCTGCCTCCGGAACTTTCCTATCTCCGGCGCGAGTGGCAGTAGGCAGGATTAAGCGACAAGCCCGGGACCGGATGAGTGCAGCGCCGAAAGGATCTCGCCGCCGGAGGGCAGCCTTTTTACATTCCCCGAGGCATCAAACTCGGTCAGTCTTTTCAGAACGGGCAATTCATGGCGCCTGAGCAGGATCCACTGCTCACCCCTTTCCGAATAAGGATGGTACCGCTCCCTCATCCGGGGAAAGCTGAAGAGGCCGTCCCCGTGATCCAGAGCCGGATAGAACTCATCCCTCACGCGGTTCAGCAGGGAAGGATTAACCGCCGTATTGACCAGAAAAGCCCAGATGTTATCCGTCACAGCCAGATAGACACCGGGGAAACTGAGCCGGAAAGAGAGTAGTTCAAAGTGCTTTTCCGTACGGGGCAGCTGGTAGGGAGGCAGAAAAAGATAGTTCTTCTCCCTGCTCTTTCGGAAGGACAAGCGGCGCATATCCAGGGGGGCTTCCATATCGGTAAAGAGTTCGCTTTCCTCCCTGTCCGATCGGCTGACCGCGGTATAGAGCTCCTCCCACCCGGGGAAAAAGGCGAACCTCTCGCCGATAAGCCCATAGGTTTTCTCCAGCCAGATCAGTCTCTCCGTGTTGAAGGGGATCAGGGAGGCGGAACAGTTCTCATCAAAGGCGTCGATGTACCAGCAGTTATGGGCATCATAGGATTTGCAGATCAGGCTCTGGCGGGCTTCTCCGTGAATGCCGCATTTCCCGTCCCTCCTGTCGAGGAAACGGCAGTCCCGCCGCAGATACACAGTCCACTCCCCCGTGCTTTTCAACGCAGGGAAAAGCCCCTCATAACAGGAAATGAGAAGCAGATTGACAAAGTCCCTCTGACTGTCGAGCGTCAGGGGCGCCATAGGCAGATTCCGGCAGCAGGGAGTATCGCGGCAATGGGAGCAGGGCGATTCACCCCAGGCCTCCTGCCGGACTTTCAGATCTCCCGAAGCGGTTAATTTATCTTTCATGACCCGGCATTCTCCTTAATCAAGAAAGATATACAGAGTAAAATGATTTATGTAAAGCCGGAAGACTCCGGGAGGTCTGTTTTTTACCAGTTATGATGCACGTCGTCCCTGATATACTCGTCATAAACCTTCCTGACGGCTCTCATCTGGTCATCGGTGAGCCCGGGAGCGTCGGATACGGAGACATTCGACTCCACCTGGGAAGGACGGCTGGCACCGGGTATGATACAGCTTACCTGCTCATGCATGAGAATCCACTTCAAGGCCGGCTCAACCAGAAGATCCTGACCGGGGAAAATCTCCCTCAGTTTTTCCACAGCCTCCAGACCCTTTTCATAGGGAATCCCCGCAAAGGTCTCTCCCTTGTCAAAGGCTTCCCCGTTCCTGTTGAAATTCCTGTGATCACTCTTCTCAAAGGTCGTTTCCTTCCTGAATTTCCCCGTTAGAAGTCCGCTGGCCAGAGGGACGCGTACGATGATGCCGATATCCTTCCTTTCCGCTTCCCGGAAAAAAAGTTCGGCCGGACGCTGTCTGAACATATTGAAAATGATCTGCACCGTCTCCACCCCGGGATACTCGATGGCCTTGAGCGCTTCCTCCACTCTTTCCACGCTGACCCCGTAATGGCGGATTTTCCCGGCTTTTTTCATGCGGTCCAGACTCTGGAACAGTTCCGGATGATAGTAGACATCGGTGGGAGGACAGTGAAGCTGCAGGAGATCCAGGGAGTCCCTGGCGGTATTTCTGAGGCTGTCATCGACAAACCCCTCTATGTTCTCCCCCGTATATCCTGAGGCGATATGGGGATTGAGCCTTCTGCCCGCCTTGGTGGCGAGTACGATCTCTTCCTTCCGCTCCCTTATGACCCTTCCCACAGCCTTTTCGCTGAGTCCGTTGCTGTAGACATCGGCCGTATCGAGAAAATTGATCCCCCTGTCGATGGCCAGATTAAGGGTTTGGTAGGCCGTTTCCTCATCGAAAGGCTTTCCCCATCCGCCTCCAAGCTGCCATGTTCCCAGAGAGATTTCCGAAATTTCATAACCCGTTTTTCCTAACTTTCTATATTTCATATAGTAAATATAACGATTCCGGTTGGGAAAAGCCAGAAATTACGGAGGAGCCCTGTGATCATTTCCGTTCCGAAAGGCCTCTTTATTTGTGAAGCCCCTTTTCCACCTGCCTGATGATCGTGTTGACAGCCAGTCCCGGGAGTGTCCCTGACGCCTGATGGGCGATGGCCAGGCGGTCCGAAAGGGAGATATGGTAGACGCACTTGTCGCCGGAAAACTTGTAGGTACAGACGCTCCGGACATGAATCGTCCTGCCCTCATAACTCCCTTCATACACATGCTGATAGATGGCGCTGTCCCCCTCAACGAGAATCCCTACGCCGTCGTCATAGAAACGGACATTGGCCAGAACGTTTTTCATCCATTTCAGGTAGGACTCGATCTCCCCTTTTCCCCGGAACGTCCCCTCATTGGTGATCCATTCGCAATCATCGGCAAAGAAGGACAGAGCCCCGTCCACCTCTCCCGATTCAAGATTATGAATGAAATCCCGAATTGCCTTTTCCTTAGCATTCGCGGCCATGGTAACCTCCTCCCATAATACAAATATCTCCCCCAAGGGGGCTCCTCTCTTCTACCGGTCCGACGGAACATCCTCCAGCCCGGCGAAATACTCAGCCAGGACAGCAACGGATTTCTTCTCATCCTGCCGCCATTCCGGGACATCCCACGTCTCCCATCGGTAGACGGGACCGTCTCCCCCGGATGGATCATCGGGGATACGGGCCAGAATATCTCCCCCCTCCCCGGCGATGAGAGCGTAGATCCGGATTCCCCCGCTCCGGGCTGTTTCGAGTACATCCCTCTCCGGGTAGGCCCGGTAGGCCCGGCCGTCGTCCAGAACGGTTCCCTCCGAGGGATCGCTCACGTTCAGCAGAGTCCAGGGAATCCGGAGGGTGAGCCCCGAATCATCCAGATAGAACGAGCGCCCCGCCTCATCGAGAGGGCCGTATTTAAGGATGCTCCAGTTCGTATAATAGGCGGGGATCTCCTCCCCCCCTTCGGTGCGAGAAGCCCGGTTGGTCAGAATTTCCACCGGCAGGAACGACTGCCCTTCCCTCCCGGAACTCCTGAAGGAGAGGGTGGAGAGATTGTAGTCCTCCGCCGTCAGAAGGCGGGCGCTCCTCTCTTCGGGCCGGACGACAGCCAGGCACTCCATTCCCGTGGGGACCGCAGCACCCCCCTTGCCGGGAAAGGTACGGATTCCCCCCTCCCTGTCGTATGTATCAAATCCCAGGTAAACGGTTCCTTCCCATGTCTCCCGTCCGGACATATGGAGGTAAAGATGGGATTCGGAACCCCAGACCTCAAGGGACACCCCCGCGGGAGAGTCATAACGGGACCGGCCCTTCTCCGAAACGCCCTTCATGGCCATGACGCCGTAATTCTGCTCCGGGTCCATCACGTTCCGCCAGAGGGCCTGCCGGTCATAGGGAATCATGAAAGGCTCGGTCGTCCAGGTTTTCTTGGCCCACTCGTCTATCCACTCGAAGACCAGGCCCCCCGCGTATCCTTCCCGCCTTATCGCTTCGGTCATACGGATGATTCCCCGGGCCTGCTCCTCTTCCGAGAGGCCGCCGTGATGATAACCGTCAGGACTGTAATGGGCCATGGCGGCGCTGGTGGAGATACCGTATTCGGCGACCAGGGCCGGGTACTTTCCGTGAATCCCCATGAAGTCCCGCAGATAGCCCCCGTAGCGGAAGAAACCCTCTTCGTCTTCGTATTCCCCGTAGGAACTCTGATTGTTCATAAAATCGGGATAGTTGGGATAGATATGATAGGCGCCGAAAAATCCGCCGAAGGACGAATCCTCCAGTACGATCCGGTTGATATCGACGGAAACCCTGTCATTGACCGGTTCCCTGCCCGCCAGCTCGGGATCGTTCCACTCCACCTCATGATGGAGGGCGTCCAGGATAGGCCAGCTGACGATTCCCACCGGACGGGACACTCCGTATCTCTCCGTTTCATAAACGACGGCTCTGTCGCAGGAGGCGGCCAGCCAGGACTCCACGGCCGGCCCTTCCGGAGCTGAGATGTAACGGCCTTTGTACACGTAATCCCCGTTCCGTTCATTCGTGGTTTCCACCTCCTGGGGCTCCATTTCCCGCCCCACCAGCCAGGCGAGGATCCAGGGACTCACGTCGGCGGTGTATACGCCCCAGGCGCGCCCTTCCCTTGCTTCAACAGTCCGGTTGCCGTGAAGGGCGTCGACGGTAAGGTCAATCTCCTCCCCGTAGGTCCGGTTATAATCGTCCCCCAGATAGTCGTTCCCCTCCGGATGCTCCTCCGGCCAGATTTCGTGGATCAGATAGAGGGGATCTTCCCGGTTGTTCCGGTTGAATTCACGAAAAGCGCGGTAGAAGGAGGGCGGGAACAGGGTATAGATCCTTAGCGTATTCATATTCATCTCTTTCATCCGGGTAAACCACCGGTAGTAGAGATGCTCGTCCTCGGGAAACTGGGTGAACCAGGTCCCGGGAAGAGCCGCTCCCAGGTTCACTCCCTTGATAAAAAAGGGCTCCCCCTCTCCCCCGTCGCGGGAAAGATAGAAATCCTGCCCCTCAATGGAAAAGACAGGATTCGCCCCGATCCCGGAGGAACCGGTCTGAGCCGCGCGGCTCTTCTCTGTCACGCCGTTGATCCAGGGCTGGTATATCCGCCAGTATAACGCGTCATTTCCCTCTTCGGGAAACAGGGCGAAGCGGGATTTAAAAAGATCTTTCCCCGCTATTTTATAAGACTCGCCCAGAATCGTCCGGGGGGGCAGGTCGGCGGCAAAAAAACCGGTGCGGACCAGGGGGCTCACCCCTTCTATGATAAGGGGGACGGAGAGGGGAATCCCTGCCTCGCTCATCTTCCGCCTCCCCTCTTCTGTCAGTCCCAGCTCCAGCAGGGAGGCGGCCTGAGCATCACCGGCAGCCCGGTAGACGGGGACCCAGGTATAGACCGGGGCGGATTTCCCCCCCAGGGAGGCCTTCGGCGGTTTCCCCGAGAAATCCGTCCCCCCCCTCAGAACGACATCCTCACGGCCGTCCCGGGAGAAGACCAGCCGGGCTTCTTCCTTTCTCTCATAATGGAGGACCCAGCCGGTGCGCTCTATCTGAAGGAAGGTTTCCAGTCTGTTCCGGAACAGGGAGTGGACCCTCTCGGTCAGGGTATAGCCGTCGCAGAGAAAACTGCGGCTGTCCAGGGCGGATTTTTTCACCCCGTCCACCGCGAGAAGAGCCTCACCGTCGGAAAAATCCGCCGTCAGGGACCCGGCCAGAAGAGTGACATCCCCTTTCTCTCCGGAATCGCCCTCGCCAAGGATCTCGGCTTTACGGTAGAGGAAGGGCCACAGAAGCCTCTCCCTTCTCTCCTCTCCCTCGCCGGACGGATCGGCCAGAATGACCCGGCAGGTCTCCGGTTGTTCCAGGCGCCACAGGAGAGAGGGCAGCCCTCCCCCCAGGAGAAGGATCAGGAGAAAAACCCGGGGCGGAGTGATAATCGGCCTAAGCTTCACCGGCGGCTCCCTCCTCTTCCAGGGTGAACCCCTTTCTCTTTAGCTTCTGCCATCCCTTATTGCGGAAGAGATAAGCCACAAAGGCATACACCCGGTGCATACTGATAACCTGGCGGTAGCCGAAATTCTCCTCGATGGCAGTGAACATGCTCTGGCGGAACTCTTTTCCCTTGAAGTAAAGAATGTCCCGTTCGGCCAGCAGAAGGGAGACGGAGGAGACCAGGATTCCCAGAAGGACCACCACGGTGAACATGAAGAGGAAGAACTGCCCGTGAATAAGGCCCAGAACAAGAGAGGAGATGAGAACGACATATCCCATGAATTCCCAGAAGGGCCCCAGCAGCTCGAAAATAAAAAGATAGGGGAAGGTCAGTAGCCCGGGTGTCCCGAATTTCCTGTTGAAGAGCATTTTCCTGTGGTAGATGAGAATCTCGATCAATCCCCTGTGCCAGCGGTCGCGCTGTTTCAGAAGATCCCCCATTTTTTCGGGCACCTCGGTCCAGCAGTTGGCGTTGTGGGAGTAGTCGATGCGGAATTTCTCCCCCTTCTCGTTAAGATGCCTTATCAGCCGTACGACAAGTTCCATGTCCTCCCCCACGGTGTCCCTCTTCAGGGAACCGGTTCCGGTCATGTACCCGCCGATATCCAGGACGTCCTTTCTCAAAAAGGCCCCGAAGGCCCCGGAGATAATCATCAGCCCGTTCAGCTTTGTCCAGCCCAGCCGGCCGGTGATGAAGGAGCGGAGATATTCGATCGTCTGATAGCGGGAATACCGGTTTGCCGGCAGGTGGATTTCGCGAATGGAGCCGTTCTTGGTCACGCATCCGTTGACGGGAATGATATTCCCGCCGATGGCCACTGTTTTCGTCTCGCTGTTGAGGATGCGGAACATCAGCTTCGTCAGAGCCTCCGGTTCAAGAAGGCTGTCCGCGTCGATGCTGCAGATGTACTCTCCCCGCGCCGCGTTCAGCCCCACGTTCAGAGCATCCGCCTTTCCCCCGTTCACCTTATCGATAACAAGCAGATTGGGAATCCGGTCGTTTTTGTAAAGCCCCTGAACGGGGGCGGTCCTGAGCCGGCGGGAGAGGGGATAATCGACCAGTTTGAGTTCGAACTGCTCAATGAGCCTGCCGATCGTTCTGTCCCCGGAACCGTCGTTTATCACGATGACCTCCAGATTCGGATAGTTCAGGGAGAGAAGGGAATAGACGTTCTGCACGATGGTGGCTTCTTCGTTATAGGCGGGCGCCAGTATGGAAATGGACGGCATGAGCCCCCGGGTATTGAGAAACCGGCTGTCCGCCGTGCTCCACTCCCGGTACTGATCGCGGATAACCTGCCATGAAAGAAGCATGAGAAGAAGATAAACCGTGTTAATCGATAGGGTATAGAACACAAAGATACGGTGATAGGTCATGATATAGGAGACGACGATCTCCTCTCCGGTCATGAAATTGAGAAGAGGGCCTTTGAGAAGAAGAAAAACCGCCACGGGAAGGGCCAGAACAAAGGCAATAAGCCCTACCATTATGAATCGGTCACCCGCTCCCAGCTGTATCTTCGGATTGCCGCGGATCTCGGGAGGGGGAGGCAGATTCAGCTGGGAAATCAGATCCTTCCTGAGGAAGGACTGGCACTGGCGGAGAAAGGAGGCGTTTGATGCCAGATAGGGTCTGAGCCTTTCGAGAAGAATCTTCTCCCGAGTCAGGTTCTTGTTGGCATTGAGGAAATTGATCAAAGGGGAACTGACGCCCTGTTCGATGACATCTCCGAGCAGGCGGCCTATCTCTTCATCCTCCTCTCCGCCCAGACGCAGAATGAAATAACGGATTCTCGATGCCAGAACAGCGGCGTAGCCCTTCCGTTCCCCCTCCCCCTGCGCTTCCTTATAGCGCCGGAAAAGTTCAGGCAGAAGGCGGGGCTCGCGGCTTATCAGATCGGTCAGTCCCGCCACGACCTGGGAGTGAAACTCATCGTCGGCGAAGAGGTCGGCCGTCTCTTTCTCATCCGGATTGCGGGAGCTGCGGAAATAGTGATATACCGCTTTTCCCCGCTGTTCGGGGAGGGAGGACTTCATAATAAAAAGCAGAGCCTCCCTGTCTCCGTAGGATTCCATGAGAACATCGGCCGCTTCCCCGGCGGCGATCTCCCCGGCGCCGGTAATCATTTCCAGAAGAAAAGGGCGGTACCATTCCCTCAGTTTCGTCCGGGCCGCCTGAATGAGTATTCTCAGGGCTTCCGGTTCCTTTCTGTCCCGGTTCACATCGGACCACTCCAGGAGCAGTTCATGATTGTCCCGAAGCATTCCCAGCACCCGGAGGTTGTAGTTTTCCCCGGCCCCCTTCATGCTGCGGCAGATAATATCCACCGCTTCGGCCCCTTTGGTTTCGCTGAGTATCTGGACGATCTTCAGCTTGAGGAGGGAGGAGGACTCTCTTTCAAGGGCCTTTTTAAGGAGCTCCGTCCCCACGTCCCTGTCCAGCATGAAAAGCAGATCCACTCCTATGGCCCTCTTTCTGAGAAAAGGGCTCTTCAGCAGCTTATCCACACGGGGCAGAATGTTCCAGTTGTATTTGAGCAGGGTCAGTGCTTTCCGGAGTGATTCGGGAATCTGGGCGGACTGCTCGGCACGGTGCCAGGCTATAAAATAGTCCAGCCGCTCCCCTTCATCTATGCCCTCCAGCCCCTCCAGCTCGCCGGTGACGATGGAACGGCTTATCAGGGCCCCCAGCCTCTCCCGCTTCCTGTATTTTCTCTTGGAGTACAGCTTGATGACATAGGTAGCGCCGAGGATCAGCAGATCGAGAAAGATAAGCGCCCCCATGATCAGGGTTACCACCAGCCAGCTCTCGAACATATCAGCCCTCACCCCTTATTCTGAAGCGGATGATTCCCAGCAATTCTGTGAGCATCACCGGTTTTTTAAAATAGTGGTAGACCCCCAGTTTCTGAGCCCTCTCCACGGTGTCCTCCGATTTCAGATGGGAAAGGAAAATAAAGGGAATATTTCTGAGATCCCGTGACTGCCGCATCAGTTCTCTTATGCGGAATCCGTCCAGCTGGGGAATCATCGTTTCGGAGATGATCATATCCGGACGGTACAGGTCGATGAGATGAAGCGCCTCTCCTCCTTCATGGCTGTAATGGACGGTGAAACCGCGGCTTGTCAGAAAATCATGAAGAAGCCGAGAGCATACGGGATCGGCATCGAAAATCAGGATCGTTCTGTTTTTGTCAGTCTCCTCCTCTATGTCGGAGGAGGAACAGATGGCATTGTCGCCGAGGGAATCCAGAAGCTGAAGCCGGTTTCTTATCAGCCGTATAATCTGCTCCTCCCTGTTCTCCGATGTTTCCGGAACCTCATCGATATGGGCCAGAGCCACGCTGCAGGTCATATCCTGAATAAAATCCTGGGACTCGCGCACCCGGTTCTGCATCTCCTCGATGATACGGAGCGGGTCCGTTCCCTCAGGCCGGGGCAGCATCAGAATAACAATAGGCCCTGCTTCCCTGAAAAGGTAGGCGTCCTCCGGCCTGCTTCCCTGAAGAAGATGGGCGAATGTGGCTATGACCCGGTCTCCCTCCTGAAATCCGTAAAGATTATTAAAGACTTTCATGCCGTCAATCCGGAAAAAAGCCAAGACGCCCCCCGGATTCAGCCTGATGAACTCGGGCAGAAAATTATGGTAGAAAGCGGCGTTATAGAGGCCCGTAACGGGATCGAGCATTTTACCGTCCATGGACAGGACCAGTTCTTCATTCAGGTCAAAACTGATTTTTTCCCAGTCCGCGTCTTTTCCGGCGAGCTCTCCGGAGGGTTTCTCCTTCTCCGCTCCCGCCCCCCCGAGAAAGGCAATATAGCGATCGGTCTTTTTAGCGATGATGCAGCCGTGCTGGGGGCAGATGGTTCCGATCTCCCTCGATGAGAGCATCTCCGCCGTTTCTCCGATCTCCCCGGGGGAAGAGAAAAATTCGCTGATAAAGGAGGTCATGCCCGCGAAATGGGCGTCATCGGCGAAGATGTCGTATCTCTCGCCGAAACTCTCGAAGAGATGGGAGGAGAAAAGAGTCCCCGTCCTGCGGTCCAGGGAGAGAAGAAGACCGGGGGCCGTCTGATAGGAGAGGGGAATCATTTCCAGATCGGGAAAAAGGGGAAGGCTGCCGTTTTCCCCCTCTTTCACCGGACTCAGAGGGGAGAGCAGGCCATAGGCCTTCAGTATCGGTTCCGTCCGGCTGTTGCAGAGGATTCTTCCCTGGAATCCTGCCTCCTCCCAGGAGGGCAGACTGGAGCAGACATCGGGATCCTGCCCCGAAATCAGCAGGGCCCGGACCTCTTCAAGGGGAGCGATCTCCCTGAGGGCCGCGAGTGTCTCCCTGAATACGGAACGCGGACCGGGATCGATGATGATTCCCTGTCCTCTTCTGTAGATCAGATAGATATTAGTCTGCCGGGAGTCGGTATTATCCACGGAACCGAGCCAATAGGTCGAATCGGCGATAAGCCGGGGGGCGTTATGACGGGGCATCAGGCGAACTCCTTTAACATAATCAGCTTTTTGCAGTTTCCCTTTCCCTGGAGGAGCAGACTGGAATCGGTTCCCCTGTGTATGAGATAGGAACCGTAGCCGTTCTCCCGGTACTCCTCCGGCTCGGGAGGTATGTCGGCAAACCACTCGTAATCGGGCCCGGAAAAGGAAATGGAAACCTCGGCCCGGCCGGCGTAAAGCTTCCACCCCACGGTAAGGGGGCCCTCGGTATAGGAGATCCCGTTGGCGCAGGCCTCCAGGAGGGCGATAGTCAGTTTTGTGGAAGCTTCCAGCTGATCCTCCCCATAGGCGCTGTTCAGTCCGGCGGCGAAATCCTCCCGGACGGCCTCCAGATCGATGCTGTCCCTATCGGAAAATTCATACCGTCTTTCCGACAGGGGAGCCGCCCTTCCTTCGGTGATCCTCACCGCCACGGCCGTCACATCATCGTCGAAGGTTCCTGCGGCATAGAAGAAAACGACATTCAGAACTTTCTTGAGCAGCTCATCGGGGGAGAGGCTGCCGTGCCCCTTCACAAGCTGCCTGATTCTCTCATGGCCGAACATCTCTCCTTCCGAATCCTTGACTTCGGAAATTCCATCGGAGTAGAAGAAAAAGAGATCCCTACGGTCAAAGGGCAGCTGGAAGGCTCGATAATTCTGGGAAGGGGAAAATCCCAGGGGCATGTTCGCCCCTTTCAGGCTCCAGCAGCTGTCATCCGCTCCGTCATAGTAGATGAAACTGGTATGCCCCGCATCAATATAGCTCAGGAGGGATTTCTTCGTATTCAGGCGGCAGTAATAGAGGGTCAGGAATTTTTTCAGATCGATGAGGTTTCTGCTGATAAGGGAATCGATCATCTGCAGGACATCCCGGATATCCGAATCCTCTCCCCTGGCCAGTCCTTCGGTTATGAGAGATTTGTAATAGGAGGCCTTCACTCCGGCGGCCAGCAGGGCGGCGGGGACCCCCTTTCCCATGACGTCTCCGATAATGAAATCGGTGATACCCGGGGCCAAAGGCAGAAATTCATAAAAATCCCCGTCTACCTCGCGGGACGGGATAGTTTCGGCGGCGACCTCGAGGCCGGTCAGATCATCGGAGACAGCCCCGGTAAGGAGGATTTTCTGAATCCGCGCACTGATCTCTATTTCATGATCCCTCGCCTGAAGGGCTTCTTTCTTATAGTCCGAATCACCGCTGAAGACTTCCGCCGATCCGAGACGCAGTATCGCACCGTCCTCTCCGTTCAGAAGCCGGCCAAAGCGGAGGGTAATGAGGACCTTCTCTTCGGAAAGGATGAAGGGAAGAGTCAGAAGACCGTTGTCCCCCTTACCGGCCAGGGCGGATAACCTTTCATCAAGAACCTCAGGAGGCCATTCAACCATCTCCATCCAGAATCGGGGGTCCCGGTCAATTTCCTCCCGGGATACCTGGAATAGCTCCCTTGTTTTCTCTGAAACATGGGACCAGCAGGTAAGGGATTCGTCACAGGCGAAAAAGGAATAATTCAGTTCGTCCGCAGCTGTCTTCAGCTCTCCTGCCCAGGTATTCACACAGCATTCCTCTAACGGGACAGAGCTTCGACGGCTTCATCCCTGGTCGTATATATGGACGCGATCTGGGAGAGACGGACCATATCGAAAAGGACCTTGACCGCCGGCATGGCCTGGCAGAGGACCATCCGCCCTTTTTTCTCATTTATCGTCCTCAGGGCGGAAACAATAATCCCCAGTCCGGTGGAATCCATAAAATTCACATTCGCCAGATCCAGAACGACCTTGTTCCTATCGGCAAGAAAGGCTTCCAGATCAGAGCTGAACCGGGGAGAATTATTTACATCAATCTGACGTAACTCGGGTACGAGAATGGCCACATCCTGTTTTTCTTCTAACTTCATATTAAGAAGTATTAGGGGTGGTCAGGAAAAAATCAATTTATTTTTCATAGGAGAATTTGTGAATTACCACGTCCATACCTCCGTCTTCCATGGGAGAGTCCCCCCGGAAGAGCCAGAGATTCAGATGTACCCGGCTTTTCGTATCCCGGGGGATGTCATCCCCTTCGTAGGTCCAGTGCCTAATCCTTTGTCCCTCCCCGTCGGTCAGAACGAAGTCGATCTCCTCCGCGCCCCAGACGATACGGCAGCGGTAGTCCCCCCGGGTCGGGGAGTCGAAGACAAGGGAATTTCCCTCCTTCCCGTAGGGCTGTACGGAAAAGGAGCAGGGAAAGGTCCCGGGAATCCCCCACCGGGAGATTTCAAAGTCTATCTCATTGTATTGGGGCGGGGCCTCGTCGTTATAGAGGAAGAAACCGAACACGCACTGAGAGTCGAGGGGAACGGGAAGGGAGAAATCCAGCGTAAAGGTACCGTAGGAGAAGTATTCCCGGCTGAACACTTCCGAACTGGTCCAGGACCTCCTCCCCGGTAGTATGGCCAGGCCTATGCCGTCGCCATTCCGGGAGATGCTGTCACCGGAAAATCGGTTCGGCCCGGGACCTGTGGGACGGCGGCTCTCTTTGACAATCCAGTCGTATCCGCTGAAGGAAAGGGTGTCTTCCTGATCTTCCGAAAAGAGCCATAGAGCCATAAGGGCTGTAAAACCGCATAGAAAAATTTTCCTTTTCATGTCCTGTGAATTATAATGGAAGAAATGTGAAAATGAAAATTTTAGGAGTATTTTATGAAAAAGGCGGCCCTGTTTTTAATTCTGATCACCGGTTTCCTTTATTCAGAGGAGAGGACTCTTCTGTTTCTGCCGAGAGAGGATCATCCCTTTTTCCTGAATTCGACGGCCGGACAGTTCCATATGGAAGAGTCCGACGGAATGTGGCCCGCTACCATGAAGATAAGCACGGACGGAGACGGGGGGAATGTTCAGGTGGTGGCCCACGACATTACTCCCTTCAGTCTGGAAAATAAAAATCTGGTTATCTGGATCAAAGGGAATAACATGAAAGCCCTCAGGGAGTTCTGGCTGTACGCCTCGGACAGCAACGATTTCTCCAACCGGATAGTCTTCATGCCCAGCAATGATCCCACCCAGCTGAGAGAGGGGGTATGGAGCCGCCTGAGCCTGCCCCTCTCGGCCGGTGAGATCTGGGGCACTCCCGATCTTTCCCGTCTCTCAGCCCTTCAGTTCTGGCTCAACGACAGGGGCTCATCCCCCCTCTCCCTGGAACTGGGCCCGGTATATCTGGAAAGTTCCCTTCCCCCGTCGGCCGTTATCCTCACCTTTGACGACGGCTGGAAATCCCAGATAGAAACCGCCGCTCCCGTCATGGCGGAGCAGGGTCTTACCGGAACGGCCTATATTATCCCGGAGCTTATAGGCAGCCCGGGTTATATGACGGAGGAAGACCACTCACTCATCACAGCGCCGAACGGCACCCTCGTCGCCACCTTGATTCGCTATGCGAACGAAAAATGGGAGAAGAAACTGCCGCCGGTCTACTTTCTCAGCCATGACCATGGGCACACTTGGGAGGGACCTTGCGACTTCGACAAATCCGCCACTGTCGACGATATTGCCTTCACGATGAACACTTCCTTTGTCCGTGACGGCGAGATCTTCATTCTGTTTCGAGGCGGAAAGTCGAACATGACGCCGGGCGGACCGCAGACGCTGTGGGTTTCCGGTGACAACGGGGAGTCGTTCAGCCAACGGAGCACCCTGCCCTTCGACACGGACTGCTACTACTGGGCCGCCGGGGCGCTCGATGACGGCAAGATCATCGTCTATACCTATGACGCCCATCTCCAGAGAGAGGACCGAACGGCGGAACAGAACCTTCCCTACGTGATCAGCAAGGATGGCGGACGCACCTGGTCGGACATACAGACCACGCACTTTGCCAAGGGCATCCGCAACATGCAGCTCTCCGGAAAACTGGGTGAATTCTACTTCATTCAGGGGCGAAGCGGCAGCTATCCGCGGGACCTGGTCGGCGACGACCCCGGTCCGGACAATTTCGTGCTTTACTCGTCGCGGGACGGCATCCACTGGGACGAAGGCATCGTGCTGATGAGCAGGCTTCAGACTCCCGGCGGGGGCGACTGCTATTCCGCCAACGAGGTCATCGGCAAGTATGACCCCGCGACGCCGGAGAAGCTCTTGATCCATGGCGACGTCAGCTATTCGGGGGCCAAGACAAACATGCACCAATGGTGGGTTTCGCTGTCTCCTTGTCGTGAGTGATCCGAGGCGAGGGAAACCGAGCCTCATTTGGAGGGGGCATCCGCCTTGGATTCCAAACGAGTGTTCGACGCGGATGCGCTGACACGAAGGACCTGAAACGCCTTGCCCTGCCCGCCAAGCTGGACCTGCTGCTCCGAGCCGAAGTACTGTTTCGAAAGCCTGGGGACCTGGCCGGCGGCGTAGCTGAACCACTCCAACACATCGGCGACTCCACGAGCGGCGGCGGGTCGGAGCGGACGTTCGATCAGCGGGCCGGTTTCGGCGGCATGGGCAGCCGCGAGAAGAGCGTAGGTCAGCAGACCGTGCCCCAGATCGTCTACCTCCTGGGCTTCGGCGTTGGAGCCAACGGCAGCCAGGGTGAAGGTGCCGCCCGACTTGCCAAGCTGTTCGATGGCGCCTCGAAACGCGAAAGGATCGTTTCCCTGGCGGTTCAGGCGGATGGCTCCGCCTGACGCGCAGGTGTCGAAGATCAGGAGACGTTGCCTGGCAGGCACCTGCGATACGGCGTCGCCAAGCCGGTCGGCAGCCAGACCCTGGTCGCGGATATCGTCGGCGATTTGTCCGGCCCCAGCCTTAAATTCATGGGGCAGGAAGAAATAACGCTGGCCGACCATGGTTCCGTGTCCGGCCAGGAAGACGGCGAGCGTGTCTTCGGGCTTCGCCTTGGCGGCCACCGCCTCGACGGCGTCGAGGATATGCTGGCGGGTGGCTGCATGATTCAGCAGGACCGTGACCTGAACGTCTGCGAATACGACCCGACTGCGTTCTTCGAGCAAGGCGGCAATTGCCTGCGCATCGGGAGCGGCATAGCGGAGGTTCAAGGACGATTGCTCGTAGTCGTTGATGCCGGCGGCCACGACATAGAGCGTGTTGCCTTGCGCCCCCTCGGCTTGCGGCTCAACCGATTGTTTCGTTTCGCGGGTGCCGGGCGGCGGGTCGACCTTTACGACCTCACTCGCGTGTGGCTTGCCGTCGGAGACGATTGGAAGGACGGGGAACGTCATTCCGGAACTGCTGTACTGGACGTCAGGCGACTGGCCGAAGTAGCGGCGTCCGAGTTCGCGGGTGTGGGAGGAGGCGAAGCTGAAGAGTTCCATCGCGTGGGCCACCTTGTCGCTTCCGGACGGCTGGACCCATTGTTCGACGAGCGGGCCGTCGTCGACCGCCTTGAGCCCGGCGAGAAGGGAATAGGCCAGGATTCCGTGGCCCAGCTCTTCCACTTCCCGGGCCTGCTCCGCAACGGAGGAGGACGCGATCGTGAAGGCTCCCTGGGCTCGGCTGAGCCGTTCCACGGCCCCGCGGAACGCGAAGGGATTGCGGGACGACTTCTGTACGGGCAGGGCTCCACCGGACTGGCCCGTGTCGAACACGATCATACGTTTCAGGGCGGGCACCTGGGCCAGGGCGTCGCCCAGGTTGGCGGCAGGAAGCCCCTTGCGGCGAATGGCGTCTTCCAGAGAATCGTCGCCTCGGCGGAAATCCTGAGGGAGGAAGTAGAAGGTCTGGTCGACGAGCGAGCCGTGGCCGGCGAGGAAGACGACGACCGTATCCTGGGGCCGGGCCTGTTCCGCGAGCGAGGCAATCGCCCCGAGAATACCGGCCGAGGTGGCGGCCTCGTTCTGCAGCGACACGACCTGCACGTCTTCGTAAAGGGCTCCGCCACGCTGGGCGAAGACCTGGGCGATCCGGTCGGCATCGTGGACGGGGAAGCTCATGGCCAGCGACGGTTCGGCGTAGTTTTCGATGCCCACGACGAGCACGTGGAGCCGGGATTTCGGCAAGGGCTTGCTGTAGCGAAGGGTGAGGCGAGCCGGTTCGCTTTCAAAGCTGCCGTCGGCGCTGGCGGAGACGACTTCGAGGACGTTTTCGCCCTGAATCAGTTCGACGGCGAAGGTGCGGCGGATGCCGCCTTCGATTCGTTCGGTGGAGTGGACCGCGCCGATGAGCCGGGCGCCGTTGTGCTTGAGGGAGGGGCCTTTGATGCCGCCGCCCTGGTCCTTAGCGGTCACGGTGAGGGTGAGCCGGTTCTGTTCCACATCGCCACCCGCCTGGGGCGAGTCGATCACCAGCAGCGGCGGCAGTTCCTCACCGAGGACGACATCGGGTTTGGGCCGTTCGCCGCGCCAGATAGCGGCCAGCAGTCCGGGATAGTAGAAGTCCTGGAAGAAACGATCGACGGGGACGACGTTCAGTCCGTCGCCGATGCGGAAGAGGACTTTCTGCCGAGCATTGTAGCTGCCGTCGAAGAGACCTTCGGGGGTGACGACGAGCCAGTCGGCGGTCGTTCGCAGGCTGGTGTCTTCGGAAATACGGAATCGGCTAAGGGTAACCATTCGGCAGATCTCTTCGAGGGTCTGCTGATCGCGGACACGGACCCAGCCGTCGCCGTCGACGGTGACGAGAAGCCCTTCGTGCGAGGGCAGCACCACGCTTCGAACGCCTTCCATTTCGCGGAAGGCGCGGCTTTTTCCAGTTTCCAGATCGACGATACCGATGCCATGGTCGCCCGCATATGCGGCCAGTTTTCGGCGGGGGTCGATGCTTACGGAACGAGCGTTTTTCCATGCTCGTGGAAAGAGGCGTACTTGATCAGTGGCGAAATCCCAGCGTTTGTATCCCCACTCCCCATAGAGCCAGGCCGAGTCTTCGTCGGCGAAGACCGCTCCCAGCCCCCCGCAGTTCGGGTCCCACCGGTTGGGATGAACGTCGTCGTCGGACGAAGCGACTTCCTTCCAAGTCGTAGTATTCCAGAGGCGGAGCGAGAAATCCGTTACGGTCAGCAACTTCTTGCCGGACGGAGAGAAAGCGATGCCGACCACGTCGTACGTTGTGGTGGAATCCCCAGTCACGTTTCCGAACAAAGGCGTGATCTGCCGTCCGGCCTGCGTGTCGTAAACACGAGTGACATGATATGTGCCATATTCGAGGCTTCTTTCATTCTCTTCTGCGTTTGACAAGAAGTCTGCAACGGCGAGGAGTTTGCCGTCGGGGCTGAACGATGCGGCGGCGCAGTGGTCCTGGAAATCCTCGAGTCTTGCGATTTCGTGACCAGAGACCAGATCAATCAACCGACCGTGATAAGCACGATCAGTGTCAGAATTCCACGCGCCGCGTTCATGGCTTGGGACAAAGGCAGTCGTGCCGTCTGGTGATACATGAAGCTCGTTTGTGTCGGCACCGCTATCCGAAACAGAAAATCTCATGTCTCCGGGAATGACGGCGTCCAGAATTCCACGTTTCATATCCCAGACCGAAGCGAGTCCCCAATGCTTCTCGTCGTCATCATCATTGCCACCCAAAGCACCAACGAAGAGCAGGTCATTGTCTTTCAATCCAGTTGCAGCCACTGGATCGTTCACGGCATCATTCCAGCGGACCTCCGACAGGAGTTTGCCGGTCACGCTCCAGACCTGCGCGGCACCGCCTGAGGCCTCCCCTAGGGGGCTGTGTCCGCGAGTTCGCAGAAGAGCTTGTCCGCCGTCGACGTAGGCAAGGGAACGCGTTCCAAGCTTGTCGCGTGTGTCGAATTTCTTGACAAGTTTGCCTTCAGGCACGGAGAATAGGTGGACGAAATACCTGTCGTCTGGAACGTGTCCGGTGAAGAGGTTGACTTGGTAATGGCGGGTGACGCCCACCGCAAGTTCCTTGCCATCGTCCCGGAACGCAATGCATGTCGGTTCCGGGGCGGGAAGGGGGCCGAACATGCCTTTATGCTGCTCGCCGACCAGCAGACCGATTTGTTCCTGCGTTCTGGCATCCCAGAGTTCGCATCGTTCGGGTTCGTCCGTGCAGCACCCGGTGAGTGCCAAGCAGGAACCATCGTACGACAGCAGGAGTTCTCGCAGACTCATCTTGTGGTGCGCCCTGCTGATCTGTTTGCCGTCGCGGTCGAATACGGCCACTTCGTGCTTGAAGCGACCGGAGCGGGAACGCTTGCGGGCCAAGCCGTTGGACCGCAGGACGAAGGAGCTGCTGTCACCCGCAAAGGCGCGGGAGGCCGCGGCCAACTCAAGACCCTCCAGTTGCGACAGAATCTGCCCCGACGTCGTGTCGATCAAGAACGTGTTCTTATGGTGGTAGGCCAGGAGTCGTGTCCCATCCGGCGAGAACTCGACAATGTCGGGGGAGTCAGGCATGTCCACATGTCGTTCGACCTTGGTATGAAGATCGCAGAGAAGAAGGCTCTTCTCGGCGTGTAAGCAAAGATAGCGGCCATCGGGCGAGAATACTCGCTGAAAGAGCTGCTCGCAATCTTCATCGTAGTTGAACTGATGTGCCTCGAATTGCTTGACCACTCGCCCTTTGGCAACGTCAAAGAGCTTGGAGGACGGCCCTTTCGACACGAGCACGTATCGGCCGTCTGGTGATAATACGGGCGGCTCGCAACCGCCTTTGGGCATTGGGATAGTGCGCAACCGGTGGCCTCGGCGCACATCCCAGAGAATCATCTGGTAGTTATACGAAAAGTCGTCATACGTTGCCAGGAAGCGTGCGTTGCGGTCGTGCGAAATTGTGCCGTCGAAATCGCCCGGGTGACCGACATTGATGATGATCTCCGGTTTCGCGGGTGCAGTGCCGGTTGCGCCGGGTGAGCCCGTCGGGGCGACTGCTGCCGGGAGGGAGATTACCGTGCGGTCGATCCAGCCGTTCAAACTCTGATCACCAATCTCGAAGGTCCCGCGGAGCCACGTGTCATCGGCCGCTTCGATGCGGAACCGGGTTCCCACGGGCACAGTTGCGATGACGTCGTCGCCGGAGTACAGGTCCGCATCGCGCTGCGTCGTGACCGTTTGTCCGACCTTGACCGTTTCCTGGGACCATGCGGAGGTCACAACGGCAAGACCGATGATCCATGCCGCCATGGCTCTGGTGTGGCTGCGTTTCATGGGAACACCTCGTCCGATTTTCGTCCAAAGCCATACTTCGACGCGATCTGCTTCAGGGAAACGGCCTCACTCTTCCAGCAAGCGATCCAACTCGCGTTCGTCGACGTAGCGGATGTTGATCACGCCGAGGAGGCGCCCGGCGTTGAAGTTCTCGCATTTCAACTCGCGAGCTTCCTCGGGACCTTCTCCCGAACCGAGCGCGCGGCCTCGTTCGGCATAGAAGGCTGCGGTGATCATGCCGATCGAGTCGCCGAAGTTCTGTCGCATCGCCACCGAGTCGGCCACGTCGACGAAACGGAAGCGTTTCATGGCAAAGTCACTCGGATCGCCCGACGCCGTGACTTCGCCCTTCGGAAGATACCAGCCTTCGAAGGTGTGGGTGCATGGCTGTTCCGGATCGTCCGACGGCTCGAGGAGCCAGGACCATGCCTTGCCCAGGCGTTCCCGTTTCTGACCGAGGATGTTGATCCCGTCGACGAGAACGGTTGCCGCCGCTTTCTCGCGATAGTGATTCTGGATGCGAATCTCGAACAGCTCGTTTTCGCTCGCGGCAATCAACAACTCGCGGGTGATCTTGCCGTCTGCGGTGGTGGGCCGCTGGGATGTGACGACGAAGTCCTTCCGTTTGCGGGGAGTGTTCTTGGTGATTCGCTTCTCGTCTTCGGCCAGAACGGACCAGACCTCGACCTGAAAGGGAAACGCATCCTCGCCCCGAAGCAGCATGGGATGGTCCCGGTCGGACTGGGCGTGGTTGACGACTTCGACGTTGTAGGGGCCTCCTTCGGGTCGACCGCTTGTGGTGAAGCTGCCGCCGCAGTCGCCCACGAGGTCTTCGCTCAGGGGGAGCACGCCGCTGGGGGTCGCGAGACTGGCGCCGTCCTCGGTCGAAACGAGGTCGCACTGGACGTTCATGTTCGTTCCGCGGCGCCGCAAGACGCCCGTGATCAATGCATCGATGCCCTCGTCCCGGCGAAGTGGTTCCATGCGAGCCGGGTTGCCGAGGGCCTCGACCTGAAGCCCCTTCGCGGCCTTCGACAGGGAATCGGTCGACAGGACGCAATAGGCATCGTCGGCGAGTTTCTTCAATTCCACGTGGACCCGTTCGGCGCAGTAGGCCGGCAGATTGGCGGCGGCCAGGGCTTCTGTTCTGCCCATGGGTTGGAGGAATTCCAGGACACCGACCTTTCCGAGTTTGCGGCGGCGGATCTCCAGGTCGAGGTGTTCCGCGAGGCGCCGGCAGAGCGTTTCGGGCGGTTCCGGGCGAAGTGTGAGCACGACGGGAAAGCCGCTGTCGAGCGGATACATGGCGGGATTCTGTTGAAATCCGAAGACCTGGGCGGCCGTACTGGAGACGCGTTCGTAGGTGTACTTGTAAACCTCGTCGGCGGTCACGCGCCCGTTGCCGTCGCCGTCGGCGCCGCCTTCGAGGGCGCGGCAGAGCCAGTAGGTGAAGATGCCGTTCCGCCGTTCGGCCCACTCGTAGCTCTTCTCGTCTGCACGGCAGCTTGCCAGGACCATGCAGCCGGTGACGGGCTCGGGCAGAATGGCCTTGGCCACGGCTGCCGCGTCCAGGCCGGAGGGTTCCACCGATTTCGAGTTACCCGCGTGACAGCAGTCGAGGATGAGGAATTTGGTGGCGGCCCGGCACTCGGTGAGGAAGTTCCGCATCTCCTCGGCGGGAAGGGCCGACTCCTCGATGGAATTGACGTCGAAGTCCCTGGGAATCAGATACGTCTTTCCATTTGAGGGATGCCCGTGTCCGCTGAAATAGACGAGCACGTGATCCTCCGGGCCCGCTTTGCTGAGCAGTTTGGGAATCTCGCGGCGCAGGTTCGCCAGGGTGGGTTTCAGCGAATCGGCGGACTGGTCGGTCATCAGCAAGAGATGGTCTTCGGGGATCCCGGCACGCTGTATCAGGATCTCTGCCGTATCGCCGGCGTCACTGCCGGTGAAACGCAGGTCCCAGCGGTGGTCGTCGTGTTGTTGGACGCTGATGACGACAGCCCATTGCTCACCGATCTCGGCTCTCGCGGCGGAAGTCGTTCCATGGGCCAGGGCGACGAGGACGCATATCGCGATCGTTGAACAGCGTAGGAGATACTGCATGATGAACTCCGGGAGAGGATTGCGTCAAAGGTGCAACGGCGATGCGGGGTCAGGCCGGGCCTGTTCAGGGAAGCACGGCGAGATTCACTTCGCTCACGGACATGGGTTTGTGGGCCGTGGGGTTCTGTTCGTTTCCGGTCATCCTTCGAACGCGAGTCTTCACGGACAGTTCGAGCTCGGTGAAGTTGAGCGTCCCATCGCCGTCGACGTCCGCCTCGGGAGCACTGAGTGTATCGAGGATTGCCTGGGTGAAGGCCCCGTGCTGCCAGGCGTTGCTTTCGATGCTGAGTTCCGAACTCATGGACGAGGCAAAAATGAGGGTCCCGGTTCCCTGCCAGTGTTCTCTTCCCATGGGGGCCACAACTTCGAGCCCCTTGGTGCCCTTGATTCCGCCCGAGTGGCAGGTATCGACGAACATGATCACGTTGGTTCTCAACTCGCGCTCGATCCAATCGGTCAGCGTGCTGCGGGAGATCGTGGTATTGCGCAGGTCGTCGGGATCGAAATCGTGGGGGATCAGGTGCCACAGGCCGGAGTTGAAGGCTCCATGGCCGGAGAGCTGGATGAGCACGACATCCTTGCCGGGCTCGACGTTCTTGCTGACCCAGTCCATGGCTTTGCGGATATTGTCGGCGGTGGCGTCTTCATCGGTGAGGACGCGTGTGTGAACCTGCCGATACATTTTTCCTTCCTGGGACTTCCAGGCGTCGGCGAAGTCGATGGCGTCGCGATGGGCGAATTCCAGGTTGTATTTGGATTTCATGTACCTGGAGATGCCGATCGCGAGCACATAGAGGTTGGGCAATTCGGATGGTTTCAGAATTTCCGGCTGCGTGACGCGGCGATTGACGAGAAGCACGCGTGAGGCGGACAGCGACTTGTAGTTCACGGCGGTGAAGACGATTTGGTTCTCGCCGGGGGTGAGATCCACGGTTTGGGTGCATTTTTTCCAGACCAGGTCGCCGTCGGTTCGCGAATCTGTCTCGATGTAGGGATCGACGGGTCGGCCGTTGATGCGGAGGCTGACTTCCTTGAGGCCGACCTGGGGGATGCTGCCAACCTCGGCTTGAATTGTCAGGGAGGGGTTGTCGGTGGTCATTTCCATGCGGGGTTCGACGAAACGGATTCGGGGAGGGCGGTTTTCGTCGAATTCCTTGCGATCGGTGAAGTTGATCGGCGCCGGCGGTTTCACGGACTGCCGTTTCAGGGATTGGTTGGCCATGGCCAGCGCGTTTTCGCAGTTGCCCTGTCGACGACTTCGGAAATCACATCCGGCCTGTAGAGGACGGGGGCGAATTGATCGACGCTGTAGAAATCCGCGGGCATTTCCCGCTCCTGGTTGACATGCCATCCGACGTATTGGCCGCCACGGGAGGAGGCGTCGTAGAATCCGCCACGCGTCCAGGCGACCCATTCTCCGTCCTCGGCGAAGAAGAGACTGAGGATGGGTTCGAGGATGTCCGGGCGTTTCGCAAGTCTTACGTTGATCGTTTTGGTTGCCGTTCCTGCGAAGACCCAGGCGAAACGCTCCTTGCGACGAATTCGGAGTTCGACCATCTGGCCCTCCCGGAATTCCCCGCGCATCATTCGGGGCACGCGTGAGTAGTAGGGCTGTCCTGCAAATGACACGATTTCATCTTTGGCCTGGAGACCGGCCGCCTCTCCATAGCTTCCAGGGGGAACGCTGTACACACGATTTCCGTCCATGATCACGTCCAGGTCGGCCAGATCTCGATTCGATGTGATCGGCCAGATCCGAATTGTTCCATCGAGTGACGAGGTGGCCAGCAAGGTCTTATCGGGCGACTCCTCGATGGCAGTGATGGTGTTGAGGTGGCCCAGATACTCCTTGGCGATTCCCCAGGCGTTCGCGTTTTGGGGGCCAGGAACTCCGAGCATAGCCAGCCTGCCGGTCTCGCTTCCGATGAAGACGGGACACAGTTTGCCGTCCAGGAGCGTATCGTTGCCGAAAATGAAACTGTAGGGATTGCCGAACCCGAAAGTACGAAACGACTTGAATTCACGACCGTCGCGCAAGACCGACAGGTTCATGATTCCGTTGACGACATTTCCGTCGTCGTCGGTGGCCGGAGTCCGGTCGAAGGAAAGTCGACTGTTGTCCCACGGGGATCGCCTGGTGGGATAGGCGGGTTTGTCCGGTGCGGCTTGGACGTCGGCCTCGTGGCGACGTAACAAGTCGAAACGCTTGTCGGTCGGCCCACAGCGGTTGTAGTTGTATTGTTCCTGGCCATAGGCCTCATCGGCAAACTGAAGCGACTTACCGTCATCGCTCCAAGCCACCCCATAGATGGGACGGCTCTTGGGACGGAAGTGATGGAGTTGTTTTCCCGTTCTCGCGTTCCACACATGGATTTCACCGATCGCATCGGCACTGGCGGCCAAACCGTCTCCTCCATTCGCGTCCTCATTGAGCGACACAGCGGTGGGCAGATAGCAGTGTTTGGTGTAGAGGGTTGCGGGTCGCGAAGAGCCTTGTCTCCACAATCCGATCCAGTAGTTGGTCGGCTGCAGCGGGTTTTGTGTCATCCCGCCCCGGGCATATCGATAGTAGCCGTCATTCTGGATCTTGCCGGGCGTGGTGAATTGAGGCATCGTTTGCGTGTTGGCCAACCGAATGCGATCTTCCTCCTTTTCGAGGTTCCGGATTGAGGCGGGCCATTGGTCCATGTTGTCTGCACTGATGAGGCCCTTGTCACGGAGGGAAACGACTAATTTGTCGGTGCAGGGCGAACGCAGAACGAGCCAGTTTTCGTCGACGGGAAAGCCGAAATAGCTGTAGGGGATGTTGTCGACCTGCATTCCCTTCCCGAAGATGTCTGGAACATCAAGAAACGCTCTTGCGTCGCCCTCTTCCTCCAACCATTCGAAGATGTAAATGTGTCCGTCGCAGCCGTAGGTTGCGAGTTTCGTGCCATCGGGGGAGAATTCGACACCGAGCGTGCAACCGGTGTGTCCGGGCAGCAGTTTGTGGATGCGAGTCAGATCGTCCATGGCGTAGACGCGGGTCGATCCCAACTCCGTGCTGTCGCTGATGCCGACCAACAGGAAACGGCCACACGGGGAAAACGCCACGTCGTTGACTCTGCCAAGCTTGTGAGCTCCCGGTTCTTGGTAGCCTCGCAGGGATGTGTGGAGCATGCCAGTCGTCAGGTTCCAGATACGAGCCTGCTTTCCGCCGACGGCCGCCAACCACTTTCCGTCAGGGCTGATCGAAAGCGCCTTGACGGGCACGCCGGAGAATCCCTGGGCATCGACGACCAATTGGGGGTCTGGCGTGGGGATGAGTTTGGTGTCGTCGGAGGCATGGAGGGTCGTATTGGTCAGGCCAACACATAGCCCGAGGACTGAAATCAAGACGGATCGCATCGCTATTCTCCTCAAGATAACGCCTTCCTGCTGACTGTTGGAATGCGACAGTCGAAGGGTGTGTAGCTCGCCATGATACATAAAGCCCGCCGGGGTGTTGAGGCCCGTCTTCCCCTCTACCAAGGGAGATGTGCTCTGTGAGCGTAAAACAGAACAGGCCAACCCGACAAGCCGTGTGAGGAGGCATTGCCGGGTTGGCCTGGTGGTCGCGTTTACTTCTGAGACACGGACTGTTTGAAGATCGGGGTGTTCTCAGTCACCTCGATCGTGACGGGCTCGGCATTCTTCTTGGCTGTCCGAGCCGGCGGGCGAGGGGCCGGGGGAACTTCGGCCCGCTCGGGCTGCTTGTCGTCGATCTTGGGGCTGTTGCTCCGATTGGTGGATTGGGGCGCCGGGGGCAAGTTTGCCTCGACGATCTTGGTTTCTTCCCGGACTTCGACGACACAAGCGGCCACGATCGCTGTGGCGACTTGCTCTGGCTCCGCGGCGAGGTATTCCTCGACCTTTCGCTTGCTTGCCTCGTCGTGGGTGTCATCCTCGATCTCCCAGGAAGGACGCACAGGGCTGCACGCGACGGCCTGAGCGTTCTCGATCATCAGTTGGTCGACCTCTGCCAGCAACTCCTGCCCCTCGACCGTCAGATCCTGTAGCCGGATCAACTCGCGTTTTGTGGCCAGTATTGCCAGTTGCGACTCGGTCTTGCCGATCTGTACGGCGTACTGCTCCATCTGCTGCTCCCCGCGAGCCAAAGTCGCCGCGAGTTCCTCCTGCGACTGCCGGTAGCCTTCTGCCTCGGCCAGCAACAGGCTGACCTGAGAAAACATTTGGGCCTTCGTGTAGGCACAATCGTGAACAACCGCTGCGTCCTGGCCGGACTGCTCCAACTCTTGGTAGGCAACGCGGAAGTCATTGGCCAGAGATCGGGCTCGCTGGACCTTGGCCGACAGCTTGGAATTCTGGGCCGAGAGCCTTTCGACCTCGGTACCCAGTCGGAATCGGGCCTTGTTCATGGTTTCCAGGTCCTGGGCCAGCCTCGACTCCACGTAACGGACATAGGCAACCGGGTGGCGGTCTTTGACCTGCCCCAGGACCCAGGGGTACCCCACGTAGCTTGTAACGCCAAACACGAACACAGCCATCGTTGTAACAACCAACTTCTTCATCGTTCTTCTCCTGACAAGCATGCGATTTGTGAAGACTGCCTTCCAGAGCATTCGAGACGAGGTTTCCTTCCTCTGTAGCTCATGGTCTCCCGGGGGCCGCGGATTGCGCGCCGAGCGGATAAGATCTTCGATGGACCGAGAATGACAACTACGTTAGTCATCTTACTGCCCTATGTCGCCTAATTGACATCGAGGGGTCGTTGCACGCAGAATGCGGGCCTTGTGAAATTGGGGCTTTTCGTATCCGGACGGGGACGCCGGGGTGCCGCGTTCGTGCCTGACCCCCTCGCCCGAGCGACTGCTAGAATGACGCCTGTCACATGACGCTGCATCACAACTCACTTCCCGTGTATCTGGAACGACTTCCATGAGAATTCCCCTTGCCGTCGCTTTCGTTGCCCTGACGAGTGCTCTCACTTCCGCAACCGAGCTACCCCGAAGCACTCCGGAGATGCAGGGCGTGTCGTCTCAGGCCGTTCTCGAATTCGTGAACGCGGCCGACAAGAAGCTCGATTCGCTACACAGTTTCATGCTGCTGCGCCATGGCCATGTGGTGGCGGAGGGCTGGTGGGCGCCCTATCGGGCGGAAGCCCCCCATTCTCTCTATTCGCTGAGCAAGAGCTTCACCTCCACGGCCGTGGGATTGGCGATCGCCGAGGGCAAGCTCAGTGTGGATGACGAACTGATCAAGTTCTTTCCAGAGGACGCCCCGGCGAACCCAGCAAGAATCTCAGGTCGATGCGGATCAGCGACCTGCTCCGCATGTCAACAGGCCACCAGACCGAGCCACCGCGCACGTCGACGGAGCCCTGGACCAAGACCTTCCTGAACCACCCGGTTCCGTTCAAACCGGGAACGCATTTCCTTTACAACACTTCGGCCACCTACATGCTGTCGGCGGTCGTTCAGAAGGCAACGGGAGAGGTCCTTCTGGACTACCTGAAGCCCCGTCTATTTCAACCGCTGGGCATTGAAAACCCTACGTGGGAAACGAGCCCTCAAGGCATTTCTACCGGCGGTTACGGGCTGAGCGTTCGCACGGAGGACATCGCCCGCTTTGGGCAACTCTACCTGCAGAAAGGCAAGTGGCAAGGCAAGCAGCTTGTGCCGGAGGCGTGGATCGAGGCGGCAACATCCCGACAGACCTCGAACGGCAGCAATCCGGCAAGCGATTGGGACCAGGGCTACGGCTACCAGTTCTGGCGTTGCCGCCACGGTGTCTTCCGGGGCGACGGAGCGTTCGGCCAATACTGCATCGTACTGCCCGAACAAGACGCCGTGATCGCCATCACCAGTGGCCTGGGAGACATGCAGGCCGTGCTGAACGTGGTATGGGACGAGCTTCTACCGGCTTTGAAATCGGGACCTCTTGACGCTGACGAACAGGCAGCGAAGACGTTGGCGGAACGGCTGAACGGATTGGCGCTACCGGTGCAGGAAGACGTCGCTTCGCCCACGGAGCCTTTGGGTGGAAAGTACGCCTTCCCGGAGAACGAGAACAAGCTGGAATCGATCGCGTTGGAGAGCGGTGACAGCAACAGTCGGGTGACCCTTGTGGCACGGATTGACGGCACGGACCAGCGGATCGTCTTCGGTCGCGGCAAATGGGTGACGGGCAAGGCCGCCTGGATCTCGACGGCCGAGCAGCCCGTGGCGGCGAGTGGCGGCTGGACCACAAACGATACGTTCACGGGGAAGATCTGTTTCTACGAAACACCTTATGTCGTCACGGTAAGCCTGAAGCACGCAGGCAGTGAACTCCGCTGCAGCTCGACATGGAACGTCCGGTTCGGCGGTGCAAAACATATTGAGTTGCAGGGGAAGGCCCAGGACCAATAGCGGGGCCGGCTCCTACAGCATTCCGGACTTCTCATTGCGAGTTCACTTCTGAGCCGTCCGGGTTCGTTTCGCACCGATTCCGGAATGTTTGGCCGCCGGTGAAAGGCCTTGGCGAGCAGCCCCCCGACACAGGGAGAACATTGCCCCAGATTCACAACAATAGGCAAAATGCCCTTTTTTTCCGGCATGCGATATCAAATCGGGCAAGAGAACCTCCTGTTCGTTAGATGGAAGTGAAGAGTCCGGGCCATTAATAGGGACAGAGAAGCACTTGGAACTCTGCTTCTGGGCGAAGTCTGGGTATCTCGCACGATTTCTGCCTTTCTGGGCCACTTGTTTTCCGGAGTTTTTTTGATCAGACTAAGGCTCCCTTTCTAAGCCGTTATGCTGTTGGCCCACCGTTGCGTGGCCATGCAGACCTCGACGGGACGAATTAGAAAACGGGGCAGGATCTGGTTGTTTTCTTTTTCCTAGGGGAGGAGTACCTCCTCCTCCTTCTAGATATCCGGATTGCGTGTGCCATTTTTGGCATTTTGGTCGTTCCGCGCGCAACTCGTGTCTTCGCGGGGACTATCTCTTCCGGGCAGTGAAGAAAATCCAGTTTCCTAACCACCTGAAAGAGGAGATGTGTCATGTCGATCCGCAGGAGCATGCTGTTGCCGTTGGCCGTCCTGATGCTTGGCCTGGTCCCCGTTGGGACGACCCTGGCCGGTACGGGGACGAAGGCTCCCCAATCGCAGAGCCAGAAGCAGCAGGCGCCGAAGAAGGCGCCCCAGAAGGCCAAACGTCCTACCCAAACCGTGGTGAAGCATCACGGCGCGCACCGCTACGTGTGGGTCCGAGTGACGCCCGCCACGGTCAAGTATGAAGGCGACAGCCCGAAGTCTCAGCAGCCGACCGCGAAGCCGAGCAAGCGTACTCAGCAGAGCACGCAGCAGAGCGTTTCGCAGAAGCCCGGCAAGTGACCCCAGTCGGCGATTCCTTGACGGAACGGTCATGAGGTACCGACCGTTTCGTCGGGGCATGCCATTGAGCGACATTTGGAGGCGCGGGGGCTCGTGAGATTTCGGGCCCCCCGCCATTACCGCCGTACGCGACTCTACCAAGGAGTCATAAGAAAGATGCAGGGACTTACGATTGATACTGTCGACAACTGTCCGGACTGGGTTCGGGAATCATCCCCGGTTGCAGCCTTGGGATGAAGGTTGCCGCAAGATGGACAAGCGTTTGCACTCATGGCGCCGCGAGTATTCGTCCAGCGTGTGCGACCAGGTCTTCGCGGGTGACTGCGAGGACAGCCGCGTGCTTTTTCAACGCCACTGGGAGTGTTGGATTCACCACTGGCAGACGGCGGGGCAGGAGGTTGACGGCGAGACCGTTGCCGAATCGATCGAGAAGGGCGTGGGCTACGTGGGCGGGGGCGACCTGGGGGGCAACCCCTTGTTTGACCTGGTGCTGGCCCTGGCCGTCACTCGCCGGCATAGCAGAGCGGCGTCCCGCTTCCAGGACGAGTTCTTCGAGGAGGCCAAGTGCCACGCACGCAAGCTCGCGGCGGTTTTTTCACGGGAAGATCCGCTGGAATGGTGGACCGAGTTCTTCGACGAACTGGGCGGCTTCAGCGGGCGCCCGGCGAAGCTCGATCGCTATAACGGTCGGACCTCGCTCCGCCGATGGGTGCCAATTGTCCTGTGGAATTATCTGCGAAATCTGCTGAGGAAGCGGGGGAGGCGAAACGCCAAGGAAGGCACACTGCCCGATACGGTACGAGACGCGAAACAGGAGGAGATCCCCGTGGAGGAGCAAGAGAACTTCGCAACGCTTTCGGCCATTTTTCGGTCCGCGTACGAGCAATTGTCTTCGGAAGACGCCAGCCTGCTTTCTCTGTACTACGACGAGGGATTATCGAATCTGGAGGTCGCCTCTCTGCTGGCGATCAATCCCGGTACGGCGACGCGGCGACGCAAGCGTGCCGAACAGAGGTTTCGCGAACTGCTTCTTCAAGAGGCCGAACAGCGGAACGAGTCGCTTCAATCCTTGCAGGAGCGAATTGCCTCGGCGGGGGTCGACTTCGCCAGCCTGCTGTTCAGCGTCGTCGAGAACCGAGACGAGGAGGTGACGTCATGACCGAGCGGCAAACACTCGAAGAACTTGTCCGCCAGGCCTTTCGCAGCGGGCTGCAGACTTCCCACGATTCCGGGGGCTACCATCCGGTTGATGATGACGACTTTCTCATCGACCTGTCGATCGGTGGCACTTCGGATGCGAAGCGTGCCGAATTCGTCGACCACCTGGCGCGCTGTTCCTATTGCCGGCACGAAATCGCGCGGATGATCCAGGCGGGGGTGCTTCAGTTGCCGGAAGTCGCGGCCGAGGAGCCGCCTCAGGCAATCTCGTTGCCGCCGCGGAACGCATCGCGTTGGCACTCCGCCCGAATCCTGCTTGCGGCAGCTGCCGCGATCCTGATCGTCGTGGGAGTCTCCATACTCTTCATGCCGGGAACGAGCGAATTGGCGCTGGCCCGGAACGACTTGAAGGCCGATCGATACCTTTCGGCCCTGGAACACGCGGAGGCCTACCTGGATTCGTCGGCGGACGACGCTTCCGGGAGAGAGGAAGCGAAGCAGATTCTCAGCGACGCGGGGTACCGGCAGTCGCTCGAATCGTTGAAGAAGAGCGACTTCGAGCTCGTGAAGGAATTGGGAAGCCGGGTCGAAGACCTTGCGGGGCGATCGCCGCGGATGACCAATCTGAAGCTGCAGGCGATGCGGAAACAAACCGGCTCGTCTGCGTGGCCTGGTCGGGGTGAGTTGACCGAATACGGCTATCGTCTTGACGGCCATTCCTATGCCAAGCCTTTGCCGGTCTTCGACGAGAACGTGAAGGCGATTCTCTCGGGATACGAACGTGCCGTAGCCGAGTTCCCCGACGATTCCGAACTGCGACTGAATTACGGGCAGTATCTCCTGGAGCAGGACGATCCGGAGGGGGCGCGAGCCCAGTTCCTGGAGGCGCAGCGATTGGCCCCGAATGCACTCGAAACGCAGATGGCCCTGGGAATCGTCGCCTTCCAGCAGAAGCACTTCGATGCGGCCATCGGGTATTTTCGCTCTGTTTTGAACGGTCAGCCCGACAACACGCAGGCCATGCTGAACCTTGCCGTTTGCCATGCCCGGCTTGGCCAGAAGGCCGAGGCCGTGTCGTGGTTCGAGAAAGTCCGCGACCATCTCGCTCCCGGCCCTCGCCGCGACGAAGTGGACCGTGCCATCAACGATCTGAAGTGACCCTTTGAAGAACCATCTGGCTATCTCTGGACAACCCAATCGAGGTGAAACGATGACAACGCAACGCCAGCTCCTGCCCATCACGCTCGCCGCTATCCTTGTGGTCGCAACGCTGGTTCCCGCCCGGGCCCAATCGGGCCGGACGCTCAATAACTTCCTTGCCCCCCAAACCAAGGCGGAGAACTCGAACGAGAGTCCTGCGGCCGAGGACGCCGCTCATCCGGCCTTCTTCGTCAACCTGGACGTAGATCGGGACGATCGCCTCTACGAGGAGGGAGAGCTGATTCGGGCCACGGTCAAGTCGGAACGAGCCGGTTACCTGTACGTCTTCGTCGTCTCCGGCGACGGCACGGCCCTTTGCCTGTTTCCGAACAACTACGACCGCAACAACCGGATTCCGGCCAACCGGGAGATCGTGGTTCCCAGCCCCGAGGCGCCTTTCAAACTGAGGGTTACGGCTCCGTTCGGAGAGGAGGGCCTTGTGGCGATGGTGTCGGAGGAGGAGATCAAGCCCGAGTTGCTGGGGGCCAAGTCGCTCACGGAGAAGCCTGCGACGGAGGTTTCATGGTCGAAGGCGATTGAAGTGGTACCCAAGTACGACTGTGCGGATGACATGGTGGTCATTCGGACGGTGAAGTCGCGGGCAGAGGCACGTCCGGCGGGCGAGGGTGCTCGCCCTGGGGCCGCCGAGCGAGAAGAGGGCCGGGCCGAAGCCACCGGGACGTCGTCCGTACGCCGGGTCGGCCTCTTTGTGGGAATAACCAAGCATCTGCACATAACCGACAACGACATGCCTTCCATTTCGCACAGCGTTGACCTCGTAGCGGCCGCCATGCATGACTTCGGTCACCTGGACGAGATCATCCTCGTGCGAGATGACAAGGCTTCTCACGACGGGATTGAAGCCGCCTTCGCGAAACTCGTCAAAATGACCAATCCGGGCGATGAGGTCTTCATCTACTGGGTCGGTCACGGATGCGCCTATGACTTTGCGGACGGCCGCCATGAGAATCTCCTGTGCGTCTACGATTCGGACGTTGTCGCCGATGAAAACGATCACCCCTGCCCCACAAACTACGTGCTTGAGACAGAGTTCACCAAGTGGGTTCGAAACCTGGAGAAACGCCGCATTGCCATCGTTGTGGATTCGTGTCATTCCGGGGGGCTGCTGGATGCTGAACCGACGGACACGGTTCGGTGGGCGGAGTCACTGGAGCGTTCGGGCAACGAGTCGCTCACGAGCGTGATGTCGGGCGTCAAGGTCGGCGACATGACGAAAACGCTCACCGATCTTCGCGACAAGACCCAAACGCCCGACGACGACGGACCGCTCTTCCTGATCGATGCCCTGCGGCGACTCAAGGGAATCGGCGAAGGGGACGCGGCCGTGATCCTGTCTTCCGCCGAGGATCAAGCATCATTCGGCGGGCTCTTGTTTAATGGAAAAGAGTACGGTCTGGCATCGTTCTGCTTCGCGGCAGCGATTATCGACGCCCCCTTGCTCTACGCCGGAACCGACCGACAACTCACATTTGCCGAAGCCTGGCTGTTCATGAAGACCCATGTCACCGCGATCAGCCTGGAATTAGAGCGGTACCAAACCCCGGTCTATTACAACCCGATCGGTGAGATCATTGTGAGGCCTTGAAGAAGGGCAGGGAGCCGCCCTGCTGAATAAAACGGTGGTCTGCCAGCGATTCGGTGAGCTAACAGGAGGGGACCGATGAGTTGCCGATTTTTGATGAACGTGATATTGGCCCTGGTGCTGGCCGTGTTCGCCGATCCGGGCCGAGCCCTCGGTGACGATTTAGACGACTTTCTCCGCCTGTCGGAGGAGTGCAAGAAGCAGTCGGATGCGGGCGAGTTTGATCGCGCGGAGAAGACAGCGCTTGCACTCCAGCGGCTGGCTGACGGGGCGTTGGCAGAACTCCCGCTTGCCAGGCTGGGGGCGGCTCGCACGCTGGGGACGATCTACTTCCGCCAAAGACGCTACGACGAAGCGGAACCGGTTCTGAAGCGAGCCTTGGCGATCAGCAAGGAGGCCTTCGGGAACGACGAGATGGCGGTGGGGGCGTGCCTCAACAGTCTGGCTCTCGTGTACCACAGCCAGGGACGGTACGACGACGCGAAGCCGCTCTACGAGCAGTCGCTGGCGATTGCCGAGAAGCAGCTAGGAAAGACTCATCCGAGTGTCGCGGCTGCACTCGGGAGCCTGGCGGAACTACACAGCGAGCAAGGTCGCCTCTCCGACGCGGAGCCGATGCTCGAGCGAGCCCTGGCGATCAACGAGCAGACTCTCGGCAAGGATCATCCGCAGACCGCCCTCTCTCTCCACAACCTGGCGAAGCTGCACGAAAAGCAGGGACACTTCGCCGAGGCGGAACCACTCCACCGGCGCGCCTTGTCGATCCTGGAGAAAGCTCTTGGGGAGGATCATCCCTACCTGGCGACGAGCTTGACCAGCCTGGCGAATATGTACTGCGCCCAACAGCGGTTCACCGAGGCGGAGCCTCTGTTGAAGCGAGCCCTGACGATATCGGAGGCGGCCTTCGGACGTGACAACCCGGGGGTGGCCTCCGCCCTCAACAGCCTGGCCCTGCTGTATCAGAGTCAGGGCCGGTACGACGAAGCCAAGGCTTTCCACGAGCGGGCACTGGCCATCGCCAAGAAGACATTCGACGAGAACCATCCGAATGTGGCCACGAGCCTCGACAGTCTGGCAGGCCTCTATCACAAGCAACGCCGCTATTCCGAGGCGGAGCCGCTCTACAAGCAGGCCCTGGCGATTCGCGAGAAGGCCTTTGGCCCCGACCATTCTGACGTGGGCCGGAGCCTCGACAACCTGGCCAGCTTGTACGCGGACCTGGGACGATATGCCGAAGCGCAGCCGCTTTACGAACGGGCCCTGGCGATCAAGGAAGAAGCTCTGGGCGCGGACCATCCCAGCGTGGCGACCAGCCTGAACAACCTGGCACTGCTGCTGGCGGAACGGGCCAACTACGCCGAAGCGGAGCAACTCTTCGATCGATCCATAGCGATCCAGGAGAAGTGCTATGGCAGTGACGGGCTCGGCGTGCTGACCACCTTGAACAACCGGGCCACACTGTGTGTCGATCAGGGACGCTATGCCGAGGCGGAGGGGCTTTATCGACGTGCACTGGCCATTGTGGAAGAAAACGTCACGAACGATCATCCTGCCGTGGTGTCGTGCCTCAACTATCTGGCGGTCTTGTACCGGCTCCAGGGCCGCTCCTCTGAGGCGAAGGAGCTTTTCCTGCGAGCGCTCGCGATCCAGAAGAAGTTGTTCGGGGAGGACAGTTGTGAATCTGCGGAAACACTCGGCAACTTGGCGGGCTTGTATTCGAAACAAGGCCGGTACGCGGAGGCGGAGCCGCTGTTCCTGCGCGCCATCGCCATTCAGGAGAAGTTCCTCGGCAAGGAACACATTCAATTGGCGATGAACCTCGAGAATCTGGCATTGCTGTATTACAATCAAGGCCGTTTTGAGGACGCCGTACTGCTGGTGAAGAGGTCGCTGGCCATCCGCGAGAAGCTGTTTGACGGTACGCACCCCAGCGTGGCCGACAGTCTCGGCAGTATGGCCGTGCTTCTCAGCACCGTGAATGCCGACACCGAGGCGGAGCGTCTTTATCAGCGATCCCTGGAATTGCACGAAAGCGTTTTGGGACCATCGCATCCGCGCGTGGCGGAAGGGCTGGTCAATCTGGCCGGTCTGTATGTGAAGCAGGAACGTTTCGCGGAGGCGGAACCGCTGCTCCGTCGATCGCTCAAGCTCTGGGAAGAGTCGTTTGGACCAGAACATCCGAACGTAGCTCAGTCGCTCATCTCGCTTGTCGATCTGCATTTGAAGCAGGGACGCGGCCGTGACGCGGAACCGCTCGCCGATCGCGCCGTTGCGATCACAAACCGCGAGGGAATTGCCGAAGGGGAACGCGCGGCCAGCTATGCCCGCCGCGCAGAAGCACGTTGGGCTCTTGAGAAACGGGAAGACGCTGTGGCGGACCTCCGCGAAGCAATGCGTCTGGCCACCCGGATACGCAGGCAAGCGTCGGGGATCGAGCAGCAGCGGTCCGGCGCGTTTGCGATGCACCTTCATCTGTTTGAGCGGATGGTCTTCTGGCAAACCGAGTTGCACGATTTTGACAAGGCTTTGGAGGCGATGGAGCAATCCCGTGCCCAAGGTCTGCAGGACCTGATGCGGGCAAACGGGGTCGATATGCTCGAAGGCCTTCCCGAGGAGACTGCATCGCGTCTGAACAAGGCGGAAGGCCTGGCTCAAGCGGATGTCGTCTCCTTGCAGAAGCGATTCAAAACGCTGCAAGATCGAACGGACATGGAATCGGATGAAAAGGCCGAAGAAGGCAAGCGGCTTCTGGAGGAGCTTGCCGCGGCCCGGGAACGGCTGGTTCAGGCCTGGTCGAATATCAAGAACGCCAGCCCCGCTTATCGGCTCCTGCTCGCTGAGGACCGACAGCCCGTGCGGATCGAAACCATGGGCAAGGAGTTGGCCGAATCGGACACGCTTGCCCTGCAATATCTGCTCGGTTCGGAGCACGGATTTCTGCTTGCCTACGGCGGCGGAATCGAACCGATCCTCGTGGAACTGAAACTCAACGACACGCAGGCCTCACTTCTGAACAGCGAAGCGGGACCGCTCACCGCGATTCGCGCCCGGGAGATTCTCTTCGGCCAACGCGATCGTGACGGCTTGTTGCACGGATTGACGAGTCACGAGGCCATCGGCGAGGACGCCGGCCCGGATTCAGGCACGGTCGACCAATTGAATGTCCTCTGGACCGTCCTGATCCCCGACGAGCGGCTTCGCGAGCAACTCGTCGACGGCGAGACCTTTCGCAGGCTCCTGATCATTCCCGACGGCGCACTTGCCCGATTGCCCTTTGAGACGCTTGTCGTCGATGGTCATCGCGTCGATCCCACCTACCTCCTGGACGCCGGTCCGCCGACCATGTACGCTCCTTCGGCCACCGTGTTTCACAACCTCAAGCATCGAGAGGTCTCTGCTTCCAAGGGCGAGACGCTGACTGTCGGCGATCCGAGCTACGGTTCGACGGACGAGTCCGGGGATCGCGGAACGGTTCCGGGGGAACTTGAAATTGCCAGCCGCTTCGCCCAGCTTGGACGGCTTGCGGATTTGCCTTGGACCGGTGACGAGAGCTGCTGGATCAAGGAATCCTGCGAGGACAAGCATGTGCCGGTGGTCCAGTTCACGAAAGAGAAGGCGACCGAGGAGAACGTTCGCAACAGCATTCGAGGCCGGTCGCTGGTCCATTTCGCCTGCCATGGGCTGGCGGACGACGAGTGTGGGAACCTGTTCGGGGCCCTGGCCTTTACACCGGTCGATGCGGGCAATCCGTCGAACGACGGCTTTCTGACCGTAGCCGAGATGTTCGATCTGGACCTGCACGCCTGCGAGTTGGCGATCCTGAGCGCCTGCGATACGAACATCGGTCCCAATCAGCGTGGGGAAGGCACGTGGTCGATGTGCCGGGGAATGTTGACATCGGGCGCCCGGCGTGTCGTCACCACCGACTGGCAGGTGGCCGACGAGGCTTCGGCTCACCTGGTGTATGCATTCGTCTATTACCTTCACGAGTGTGAGTCGGGCGAGCCGGACTACACCGAGTGCCTGCGGGATGCCCGGCTTTCGATTCGGAACCATGATAATCGGCAATGGCGGCACCCGTATTTCTGGGCGCCGTTTGTGTTGATGGGACCGGAGTAGGCTCTGCTCTGGCATTTATACATTACCGGAGGGATGCTACGGTGAAAGCGATTTGCGTTGGCACTGCCTTACAAGTGATCGTGTTCTTGAACTTCGTTTCGCCGCTCGCGGGAGCCGAGTGGGAGACGTTGAACGAACAGGCGTTGGAGCTGCGTGCGAAGGGCAAGTACGCGAAGGGCCTCGACGTGGCTGACAAGGCTGTCAAGAGTGCGAGAAGAGCATTCGGCGGCGATAGTCCGGAATACGCGATTTCTGTGAACACGCTTGCCATGCTCCACCTCTCCCAGAAACAGTACGCGCAAGCAGAGAGGCTTTTCAAGGATTGTCTTTCAGTCTTGGAGAACAGTCTAGGCAGGAGCCACCCGGAGCGAATGAACGTTCTGGTGAATCTGGCAGGTTCCTACGTCGAGCAGCGTCGCTATGATGAAGCGGAACCGCTCTACCGGGAGGCGATCGACACATGCATACGGAACAAGCATCCGTTCGCGGAGCAAGCCACATTAGGGCTCGCGTGGCTGCGATTCGTACGAGGTCAATACGATGAGGCCATACGCGAGTACGAACGGGCCAAAGGCCTTCGTTCGGCTCGGCTTGGACCAGATCATTCTGACGTCAAGGCGATCGAAATGTCCATTGCGGGAGTGCGTGACAAGGCGAAGAACGCAGAGAAGATGTCGGGTGGAATTGCGGCATACAAACGTTTGGAACGTGAGTATATGCAGTATCGTGACCGAGGAGAGTTTGAGAAAGCGCTTGATGTTGCCGCAAAGGTGCAGAAGCTGGCCGAGAACGACTTGAAGAGTCAGCCCGCCTATTTCGGCACTGCGCTTATGATGCGAGCGATGGCAAACGGTGCTCTTCGTCGTCAGGGAGATGCCTTGAAGCTGTACGAAGAGGCCCAGCCGATTCTGGAAGAATCGCTCGGACCGGACCACGGCTACGTCTTGACTTGTGTTGACGCCCGTCTTTCTTACTACATACAGCACGGTCGCGAGGCCGACGCTGTGTCGCTGTGCGATAGGGTGGTGTCGTTGATTGAGGACGCCTACGGACCAGATGATCAACGATTGGGAAGCCTCCTCTGCCGTCTGGCAGGTCTACACATCCAACAGGATCGGCTTGCCCAGGCCGAAGAGGTTTACGGGCGTGTGGTGAATCTCTTCGACGAACTGTCTCCAGAAGACCCGCTCATCGTGGCTTCCGCGTTGCGCGGCCTTGCAAGCGTTGCCAGGCGTCAGTGGCATTTTGATGATGCGGAAGCCCACTTGCGGCGTGCGTCCAGGTTACTGGCCGAGGCGGTTCCCGAACCCAAATGGGATATCGCGGCCAACACGGAGTCTTTGGGAGCGCTTTTCGCGGAACAAGGGCGTTACACCGAGGCTGACGATTGCTACCAACAGGCCCTGGCGATCATCGAGGAGGTCAACGGGCCGGACGACATCCTCATGGCCCCGCCACTTGCCAGGCTTGCAGATACGAACATCCTTCGCGGCCGATATGGGAAAGCTGAGAGCTTCTGCCAGCAGGCTCTCGCAATCAACCTCAAGGTGCTCGGGCCCAAACATGCAAATACAGCCAAGTGTGTTGGAACATTGGCACAAATTTACGCAGATCAGGGTCTGTATGCAGATGCGGAATCGCTCTATCGGCGTTGTCTGCCGGTATTGCAGGCGGAACTGGGACCGCGCCATGCCGACGTGATATCGGCACAAGTGAATCTTACGCTGCTTTATTGGGCGCAAGGAAGACACGAAAAGGCAGAGGAGATGTTGGGGGAACTACGCGATGTGCCCGACACTTTCGAGACGCATACCGGGTTAATTCACGCCATGAGCCTTGTGTCTTCGAGCCAAGGACGCTATGCCGAAGGCACCAAGCACGCGCAGCAGGCACTCACCATGTGCCGAGAGGCGCTGCCACGCGAACACCCGCGCGTGGCAACAAACCTTCAGACCTTGGGTATGATCCTTCAGCGTCAGGGGCGATATGTCGAAGCTGAACGGTTTGTACGCGAAGCTCTGGAAATCCAAGAGGGTGTCTTTGGGAGGGGCAACCATATGATTGCCGCAGAACTCGTAAACCTGTCGCTCGTTCTCACTGGTTTGCAGCGTTACGACGAGGCGGAATCGCTGTTGGATCGCGCCGTGAGATTCGTCGATGAAAGTGACTCTATGAGCGCCGATGTCGCGGCCTACGTGCTCAAGAGTCGTGCGCACTTGTACTGGAAGACGGGACGACAAAAGAAGGCAGTCACTGATCTGCGGCGAGGTATTCAGTTCATCTTCCAGATGCGAGGACAGGCATCGGGATCAGAACAGGAGCGTGCGACGACTTTCTCAAGATCGGCTAGTGCATTTGAGACGATGCTTTCATGGCAAACTCAGCTTCAAAACCTGCCGGAAGCGTTTGCAGCGATTGAGGGTTTCCGCGCACAAGGCCTCCAGGACTTGATGCAATCCAACGGCACGGACCTCCTCGAAGGTCTGCCCGACGAGACGGCGGCGAGTCTGCGCCTGGCCGAACTGGATGCGCAGGCCGAGGTGGCATCGCTGCAGAAGCAACTCGAAGTCCTGCAAATCCGCGCCGACATGGACTCTGAAGACAAGGTGCGGGAAGGAAAGCGGCTGATTGAGGCTCTTGGGGAGGCGCGCCAGGGTCTCGTGCAGGCCTGGGCGGATATCAAGAACGCCAGCCCCGCCTACCGGATGGTCGTGACGGAGGATCGAGAACCGGTGCGGTTCGAGGCGTTCCAGCAGGAACTTGGAAACTCCGATACGGTTGCACTGCAATACTTGCTCGGTGGAGAAAACGGTTTTCTGCTTGCCTACGGCGGCGGAATCGAACCGGCACTGATCACGTTGGAGATCACTGACACTCAGTCCGAGGTGTACGGCTGCGATGCCGGGCCGCTGACGGCTGCTCGCTTTCGGCAGGTTCTTCTGGGCAGCAAGGATCGGCCGGGACTTCTCCGTGACTTGACGAACTTTGGGGAGGTGAGTGATGAAGGTGTGCCGTCGAAGGATGCCCTTGACGCGTTAAGAACGATGTGGGCTGTTCTCGTGCCCGATGAGACGCTGCGTGAGAAGCTCGTGGATGGTAAGAGCCTCAAACGCCTGTTGATTCTTCCGGACGGCGTCCTTGCCCGATTGCCTTTCGAAGCCCTGGTCGTGAACGACGATCCGCAAGCTCCGGAGTATCTTCTCGACAACGGTCCGCCGACCATGTACGCTCCTTCGGCCACCGTGTTTCACAACCTCAAGCATCGAGAGGTGTCTGATTCCAAGGGCGAGACGCTGACCGTGGGCGATCCGAGCTACGGTTCGACGGACGAGTCCGGGGATCGTGGAACGGTTCTGGAGGAACTTCAGATTGCCAGTCGCTTCGCCCATCTTGGACGGCTTGCCGACCTGCCTTGGACCGGTGACGAGAGCTGCTGGATCAAGGAATCCTGCGAGGACAAGCATCTGCCGGTGGTCCAGTTGACAAAAGAGAAGGCGACCGAGGAGAACGTTCGCAATAACGTTCGAGGCCGTTCGCTGGTTCACTTCGCCTGCCATGGTCTGGCGGACAACGAGTATGGGAACCTGTTCGGGGCCCTGGCCTTGGCGCCGGTCGATGCAGGTGATCCGTCGAACGACGGCTTCCTGACCGTGGCCGAGATGTTCGATCTGGACCTGCACGCCTGCGAGCTGGCGATCCTGAGCGCCTGCGACACGAACATCGGCCCCAATCAGCGTGGGGAAGGCACATGGTCGATGTGCCGCGGCATGCTCACATCGGGAGCCCGGCGTGTGGTCACCACCGACTGGCAGGTGGCCGACGAGGCTTCGGCTCACCTGGTGTATGCATTTGTCTATTACCTGCACGACTCCGAATCGGACGGACGTGACTACGCCGAATGTCTGCGTAACGCCCGGCTTTCGATTCGGAACCACGACACTCGCCAGTGGCGGCACCCGTATTTCTGGGCGCCGTTTGTGTTGATGGGACCGGAGTAGGGCTCCTGCCGCGACTATTGCGTTCCAGACCATTCGCTCACGGAAATCCGATAACAAGAAGGAAGGCCACAGTGTTGTACAAATACCGTTCGCGATGTTTGGCATCGATTGGGATGTTGCTCCTGCTTCTGTGCCAAGACCGTAGTGCTCGCGGCGATGACCTCAAGGAATGGAATCGCCTTTTCGCGCTTTGTGTGAAACAGACCGCAACGGGGCGCTTTGACGAGGCAGAGCGGAGCGTTTTCAAGCTCAAGGAGATTGCCGAAGGGCCGTTTTCCGACGAGCCGGCATGCATGGGGCATGTCCTCAGCCTTCGTGGCAATATCAATCTCTGCCGTGGTGACTATGCAACAGCCGAGTCGTTTTTTGCACGCTCTTTGGAGATCTTTTCGTCTTCGCTCGGGAAGAGTCACCCGAATGTAGCCCTGGCGCACATGAATCTTGGAGTGACTTATCGCAAGCAGGGCAAGGAAACGGCGGCAGGACGCTCCTACGAACGTGCCCTGGCAATTCAGGAAGAGCTTATCAAGGAAGACGCAAGCGCAGAGAGCATCGAGCGGTCGGGCATTATTGACACACTGTCAAATCTGGGAGTGCTTCGCCAGTTGCAGGGGCGCGACGCCGAGGCGGTACGAGTTCTCGAACGTGCGCTGACCTACAGCAGCGAATGCGGAAACGAAACGTCGTCAGCAGAAGCGGGGGCACACAGCAACCTTGGGGGACTCCTCAACAAACTGGAACGCTATTCGGAGGCCATTGCCCATTTTGAGCAGGCCCTTGCCATTCGCAAGAAGATCCATGGCCAGGAGAACATCGACTATGCCCTGACCCTGAACAACCTTGCGGCGGCCCATTTCTATCAAGAGCAGTACGACAAGGCGGAGCCGCTGTACCTTCAGGCACTGACCATTTGCGACAAACTGCCGCCGACGCCCGAGTCGGAGAGGATCACCACGACCTGGTCCGACAAACTCGCATCGATCTGCGAAGCGCAAGGCCGCTTTGCCGACGCGGAATCGCTCCACCGGCGTTTGCTGGCTCATTACGAGCGAGCCGACAAGCGTGACAACACGGCCGTTGCCATGAGCTTGAACAACGTCGGGTACTGCTGTTACATGCAGGCAGAGTACGACGACGCCGAGCAGATGTACAAACGCGCCCTGGCCCTTCGTGAGCGGATACACGGGAAAGACCATCCGGAAGTCGCAACCGTCGTCGGAAATCTCGGAACACTCTATTCGGCGCAGGGACGACTGGCCGACGCCGAGGAGTTCCACAAGCGGGCCCTACGCATCCAAGAAGACACGCTGCCCCGAAACGACCCTCGGATCGCCCTAAGCCTGAACAACCTGGCTGATGTCTATCGCATCCTGGCGCAGTACAGGAAAGCGGAACCGCTCTATGAGCGGGCACGCTCGATCTTCGAGCGATCGCCCGGAAGAAACAGCTTCGAATACGCCATGGCTCTGAACAATCTCGGCGTCCTCCATTCCGAAGTTGGGAACTATGCAACGGCGGCCGACTTTCATCAGCAAGCCTTGAAGATCCGAGAGAAGCTTCAGGGAGCATCTCACCCGGATGTCGCGTTGAGTTCGCATAACCTGGCCACCGTGTATCTGGACGAGGGACGTGACCTCGAGGCGAAGAAGCTCTTTGAACGCGCCCTGAAGATCTATCGGGACGCCGGACAAGGCGCACATCCGAATATCGCCCCCGTTCTCGATCTCCTGGGGAACGTCTACGTACATTTGGGACAATATGCCGATGCCGAAGCGCTTCTTCGGGAAGCGTTTGTGATCCGCCAGAGTGCGTTGGACCCCGGCCATATCCAAGTGGCCACAAGCTACAACAATCTAGCCACAATCGCCACTCTGAGTGGCCGTTACGAGGACGCGTGCGCCCTGTCGGAGAAAGCTCTGGCAATCCAAGAGGATGTTCTCGGCGGCGATCACCCGGAAATCGCACGGACCCTGAATGCAATTGGCGGGACACATTTCGCCCGTGGCAGCTTTGCCGAGGCCGAGCCCTATCTTACGCGAGCCCTTTCGATTCGGGAGAAGGCCGGCTCCGATGAGCAGATCGCAGAAAGCCTCAATAATCTGGGAACGCTTCATGGTGACCTGGGGCATTTCGAGGATGCGATTCGATTGCATGAACGAGCATTGAGTATTCGCAGAAACGCCGGCGGAGGTGCGTCCGAGTATGTTGGCCAGAGCCTGGTGAATCTCGCCATCGTGTATCGCGATCAGAAACAGTATGCCGCGGCAGAGCCGCTCATCGACGAAGCGATAACACTCTTCGATGACTTCCAGGCGAAGAGTGGCTGGAAGAACACCGCTCATCTGGTGCGTTCGGATATTCGGATGCGGCAGGGACGCCCGGACGCGGCATTGGCCGATATCCGAACCGCTATGCAACAGGCCAACGAGGTGCGGAAACAGATGCCCGGCGTCGCTCACCAGCGAGCGACCGCCTTCGGCCAGTTCGCCAGTGCATTCGAGAAAATGGTGGAATTCCAGACGGACGTGGAGGATTTGCCACAAGCCTTTGCCGCGATCGAGAGCTTCCGTGCCCAAAGCCTCCAGGATTTGATGCACTCCGCCGGCGTCGCTCTTCTCGAGGGTGTGCCCGAAGACAATGCGACTCGCTTGCTTCGAGCCGAATCTGATGCCAAAGCGGAAGTGGCGGCACTGCAGAAGCAACTTGACGTGATGCGTATCCGCTCCGACATGGACGATGGAGAGAAGGTCCAGGAGACGAGACGACTTGCCCAGGCCTTGGAAGAGGCCCACGGGCGTCTTGTGCAGGCCTGGGCCGATATCAAGAATGCCAGCCCGGCCTACCGGATGATTGTGACGGAAGACCGAGAACCGGTGAAGTTGGAGGTCTTCCAGGAAGAACTGAGCGGATCCGGCACCCTCGCTTTGCAGTACATGCTCGGCCAAGACAACGGTTTCCTCCTTGCCTACGGCGGCGGAATCGAACCGGTGCTCAGCAAATTGGACGTCAAGGAAGCCCAAGCCACGACGCTCGGCTGCAAAGCAGGCCCACTCACTGCGGCCCAAGTTCGGCAGATTCTATTGGGCAACGACGACCGCCCCGGACTCCTCCAAGAGCTGACAAATCGGAATCAGATTGAGGACGACGGCCTTCCGTCAGAAGAGATAATCAAGCAACTCAACACGCTCTGGACGGTCCTTGTTCCTGACGAAACGCTCCGGGAGAAACTGGCTGACGGTGAGGCCCTTCAACGTCTGTTGATTTTGCCGGACGGGATTCTGGCTCGGCTGCCCTTCGAAGCTCTGGTCGTCAACGACGATCCCGTTAACCCGGAATACCTGATCGACAACGGGCCGGCGACCATGTATGCTCCCTCGGCCACAGTCTTCTACAACCTCAAGCATCGCAAGCTTGCCTCTTCGGAGGGCGAGACCCTCACCGTGGGCAACCCGCGATATGGAGGCGACGGCGAACCGGGCGATCGTGGAGACGTTCTCGACGAGTTGAAGACGGCTAGCCGGTTTGCCCATCTGGGTACGCTTGCCGAACTGCCGTGGACTGGGGATGAAAGCCGTTGGATCAAGGAGTCATGCGACGCCAAGGGCTTGCCGGTTGTCCAACTGACTCAGGAATCGGCCACCGAGGCCAAAGTCCGCCAAAACGTGGCCGGCCGATCACTCGTCCATCTCGCCAGCCACGGCATGGCCGATGGTTCGCACGGCAACCTGTTCGGTGCATTGGCACTCACCCCCGTCGATGCCGGAGACACCTCGAACGACGGATTCCTGACCGTAGCCGAGATGTTCGATCTGGACCTGCACGCCTGCGAGCTGGCGATCCTGAGTGCCTGCGACACGAACATCGGCCCCAATCAGCGTGGGGAAGGCACGTGGTCGATGTGCCGGGGAATGTTGACATCGGGCGCGCGGCGTGTGGTCACCACCGACTGGCAGGTGGCCGACGAGGCTTCGGCTCACCTGGTGTATGCATTCGTCTATTACCTGCACGATTCCGAATCGCAGGCACGCGACCACGCCGAATGTCTGCGTAACGCCCGGCTTTCGATTCGGAACCATGACACTCGCCAATGGCGGCACCCGTATTTCTGGGCGCCGTTCGTGTTGACGGGACCGGAGTAGTGGTCACAAGACTCATCTCGACTCGGAGAGCACCGTGCGACCGATCCTATCGCTCTTTCTCGCTATTTCAGTCACGCTTGTTTCAGGCTCCCTTGCTTCTGCTCAGTCGCTGAAGTCCTTCTGCGCCGATGCGGAACGTGCAAGGCAGTTCATTTCTTCCGGGCAGTACGCAGAGGCTGACCGGCTTACGGCCGAACTCGTTGCCGCCGCACAGAAGCGTTTTGCTGCGGAGGAACGGGCATCGACCGAACTCAACAACATCGGATTGGCGTATTTCCGCCGAGGCCGTTACGATCGTGCTCGACGCGCATTCATGCCTGCGTTGACGATCTCCGAAAATATCGATGCGAAGAGTCTTGATACGGGGATCATTCTGGACAATCTGGGAGTGATTGCGAGCAAGCAGGGGCGATACCAGGATGCAGAACGATACGAGCAGAGGGCTTTGGCAATCCGTGAAAAGGCATTGCCGGGAGACAGTCCACTTGTTGCCTTGTCCCACAATAATCTCGGGACATTGTATCAAAGGCAGAATCGATATTCCGAGGCCGAACAGCATCTCAAGGACGCAATAGATATCTACCGAAAGAAGACGGACAAGTCATTGGATCTCGCGCGTAGCCTTGACAACCTCGGCACCGTGTACGAGAGGCTCGGGCGATATTCCGAATCTGAAGCCCTGTACAAGGAGGCACTGAAGATACGCGAAGCTCAGCTCGATCCCATGCATGTCAGTCTCGCCTCCACACTCAATAACCTCGGTGTATTGTACAAGGCAACGGGACGGTATACCGAGGCAGAACCGCTTTATGAGCGGGCGATTCGAATCTGGGAGCACCAAGACCACCCCAGTCGCGCCTGGGGTCTGGACAATCTGGCTACGTTGCGTGACGTGCTCGGTCATTATTCAGAGGCCGAAGAGCCCTGCCGGCGAGCCCTCAACCTGAGATTGAGGACATTTGGGGAAGGCCATCCTGAGGTCGCAACGAGCTATAACAACTTGGCGTTAATTCTGGATCACCAAGGAAAGCACGCTGAAGCGGAGGACCTCTACAGACGGGCACTGGAGGCGGCAACGGCACAAACCGGCGATGATCCGGATACGGCGACTCGGCTCAACAACCTCGGCTCCCTCCTGCGAGATCTCGGCAAATTCGACGAAGCGGAGCCTCTGCTGAAACGTGCGGTGGAGATCCAGGAAAGCAGGGGCAACGGGGAGCCGTCGGCACTCGGATACAAGTTGAGTAACCTCGCGGTGCTCTACGATCTTCTTGGACAACACGCTCAAGCAGAGAAGCTGCACTTGCGCGCCTTGAATGTCTACGAGAGTGGTTGTCCATCGGGACACCCGGACATTGCGACCGGACTACATTGCCTTGCCTTTCACTACTCTGAACAACGCCGGTACGAAAAGGCAGAGCCCCTGTTGCGCAAGGCCATGGAGATATGGGAAGCAAGGGAAATGACGGGGCATCCGGCGTATGCAGCCTGCCTCAACACGCTGGGAACACTTCTTGATGATCAAGGCCGCAACGCTGAGGCCGAGGAGGTCCTTCTCAAGGCACTGGAGGCGAACGAGAAGGTATTCGGAGAGAATCACCTCAATGTGGCGATAAATCTTCAGAATCTGGCTGGTGTCTACTGGGACCTGGACCGAAATTCTGATGCGGAACCACTCTTCCGGCGTTCCCTCAGGATCTTCGGACAAAAACTGGGAACAGATCATCCCACGTACGCGACAGCTCTCACACGGCTTGCCGGCCTGGCCAGATTCGAGGGACGCGCTTCCGAGGCCGAATCGCTATGCAGTCAAGCGGTAGAGACGGTGCGCAAGACGGGCGTATGTGCCCCACGATTCGCCGTGGAGTGTTTTGTCAACCGGGCACAGCTCTATTGGGCGCTTGGGCGAGAAGAGGAGGCAATTGACGATTTGGAAGAGGCTATGACGTACGCCGGCCAGGTGCGTGAGCACGCTTCAGGGGGCGATGTTCATAGGTCGATGACCTTCGCGAGCTATGTCGGGGTCTTTGAGGTAATGCTCGACTGGCAGGCGAAACTCGGCGAGTTGACCGTGGCGTTCCAGACGATCGAACGCTGTCGTGCCCAGGGCCTTCAGGATCTTATGCAGTCCAACGGGATGGACCTGCTTGAAGGCGTGCCGGAACAGACCGCCTCCGAATTGCGGGAAGCGGCACACGTTGCACAGGCCGAAGTAGCCTCGCTGCTCAAACAGATCGAGGTGCTTCATGAACGTACGGACTTGGCGTCGAAAAAGAAAGCCAAGAAGACGGAAGATCTCGTCGATCTTCTCGACAACGCCCGCGAATCACTAGTGCAGGCCTGGGCGGATATCAAGAACGCCAGCCCCGCCTACCGGATGGTCGTGACGGAGAATCGAGAACCGGTGCCGTTCGAGGCGTTCCAGCAGGAACTTGGGAAGTCCGATACGGTTGCACTGCAATACTTGCTCGGTGAGAAGAACGGTTTCCTCCTTGCCTACGGCGGCGGAATCGAACCGGCACTGATCACGTTGGAGATCAGTGACACTCAGTCCGAGGTGTTCGGCTGCGATGCCGGCCCGCTAACGGCTGCTCGCTTTCGGCAGGTTCTTCTGGGCAACAAGGATCGGCCGGGACTTCTCCGCGATTTGACGACCCTCGGGGAGGTGACTGACGAAGGTCTGCCATCGAAAGAGACCCTCAATGCCTTACGTACTCTGTGGGCTGTTCTCGTGCCCGATGAGACGCTGCGTGAGAAGCTCGTCGACGGGGAGAGCTTCAAACGCCTGTTGATTCTTCCGGACGGCGTCCTTGCCCGATTGCCCTTCGAAGCCCTGGTCGTGAACGACGATCCGCAAGCTCCGGAGTACCTTCTCGACAACGGGCCGCCGACCATGTACGCTCCTTCGGCCACCGTGTTTCACAACCTCAAGCAGCGAGAGGTCTCTGCTTCCAAGGGTGAGACGCTGACGGTCGGCAATCCGAGCTACGGTTCGACAGCCCAACCGGGAGATCGCGGAACGGTTCTGGAAGAACTTCAGATTGCCAGTCGCTTCGCCCATCTCGGACGGCTTGCCGACCTGCCTTGGACCGGTGATGAGAGCTGCTGGATCAAGGAATCCTGCGAGGACAAGCATCTGCCGGTGGTCCAGTTGACAAAAGAGAAGGCGACCGAGGAGAACGTTCGCAATAACGTTCGAGGCCGTTCGCTGGTTCACTTCGCCTGCCATGGTCTGGCGGACAACGAGTATGGGAATCTGTTCGGGGCCCTGGCCTTGGCGCCGGTCGATGCGGGCGATCCGTCGAACGACGGCTTCCTGACCGTGGCCGAGATGTTCGATCTGGACCTGCACGCCTGCGAGCTGGCGATCCTGAGCGCCTGCGACACGAACATTGGCCCCAATCAGCGTGGGGAAGGCACGTGGTCGATGTGCCGGGGGATATTGACGTCGGGCGCCCGGCGTGTGGTCACCACCGACTGGCAGGTGGCTGACGAGGCTTCGGCTCACCTGGTATATGCATTCGTCTACTACTTGCACGATTCCGAATCGCAGGCACGCGACTACGCCGAATGTCTGCGTAACGCCCGGCTTTCGATTCGGAACCATGATAATCGGCAATGGCGGCATCCGTATTTCTGGGCGCCGTTTGTGTTGATGGGACCGGAGTAGGTTGGATTACCGCGTTTGTTGGAGATCCTGATTGACACTTTGCCCTTTCCGTTGTTTTCGAACCCCAAGCGGCAAGGAGGCTGCAACGAGAGGCTTCGACCCTGAATCTCTGGAGAAGAACATTGATGCGACCTCGACAAATACAGGGAACCTTCTGGATCGTAATCCTGGGCGTTTTGGCGGGACCGGTCGCGGGCCAGATTGCGGTGGCTCCGCCGATGCCCGACCATGCTTCGGTCGGCAAGACGTGGGTGGTTGCGATCGGCGTCGGCAAGTATGAGCACTTGCAGTCATTGGCTTATACGTTGGCTGATGCCAAGGCATTTGCCGACGCCTTCGAGGAGGTGGGATTGGTCAACCGACGGCAAGTGCGGCGGGTGACCGACGGCGATGCCGCGATTTCGGACGCCAAGGCGCTCCTCAGGCTGCTCGAAGGGCAAATGGGCAACGCCGGTTCACAGGACACCTTCGTCCTCTTCTACGCCGGTCATGGCTACAGTTCCGAAGACGGAAAGGCCTTTCTGGCGCCGGCGGGATTCGATTTGGATCGGCCGGCTGAGACGGGGATTTCGATGGAACGCCTCCGTGAGGTATTGGACGCGTGCCCCGCTCGTGTGAAGTGCGTCATCCTCGACGCGTGTTACAGCGGCGGGTTCAGCACGGACCGGCAGTTCGACGGGCAGGCCGCCGTGGATTTGCTCAAGAGCGCTCGCGGCACGGTCGCGATATGCAGCAGCACCGACCGGCAGCCGAGCCTGGAATCGGCAGAACTCGAGCACGGTGTGTTCACGTATTGGCTGGTTCGCGGACTTCGCGGAGACGCCAATTCGCAGATCGACACGGTCATCGATGCGGCGGAACTGTTTCGCTACGTCAAGGACCGGGTGGCCAAGACGGCGGACGAAGCGGGAGGTCTCGTGCAGCAGCCGACCTGGGGCCTGGACCGCATGCCCGAGATCCCCACGGTGATCGAATTGCGACGTCCCGACCGGCCGAGTGTGCTGGTGCCGATGAAGGCCGCGCCGCTTCCTCCGGATCCGAAGGTACTCTCCGTTTTCCTGGACAGCATCGAACATTTCCCGCACGCCAATGCCCGAAATGCGATCGGCATCTCGAAATGGGTGCTGGCGAACGCTCCTCCCGGCTCCAGTCTCGCAAGGCGAGCCCAAGCGCATATCGACAAGCTCGACAAGATGATCCTGGAAGGCACGCTGCGTCTGCCGCCGCCGGGAGAGGAGGAATAGAGGCGTTTTTCCCACGCGTTCGACTTTTTGGGATGCCTCCGACGCGTGCCGGGACGGGACGCCCCCCCCGATGGCGTGAAACGGGGACTGAAGATTCTCGCGCAATCCAGGCGGATGGTAGGTGTATTGCTGACAGTATTGGAATGGCTTTTTTTTCCCGAATATGGAGAAATCACGATGAGAGACAGATGGTTGTTTGTGGCTGCCGGACTCCTTTTGGTCGCTTGCCTGGGATGTTCGTCCGAACCGCCGGCGGACTCGAAGACGGGGCAGAAGCCCGACCCCCCTGCCCAGGAGCAAGCAGTTCCCTCCGCGCCTGGTGACGAGCAAGGCCAGGTCGACCTGAAGCAGGCTCCCGTGGCTGTGCCCAGCAAGACGGGCCAGGAGCAGTCGGAGGTTCCTCCCGCACCAGGTGACGGACAAGAACAGGTTAGTCAGAAACAGGCTCCCGTGGCTGCGTCTGCCAAGGCAGGTTCGGATCAGCTGAAGATCCCTGCTGCACCTGGTGACGGGCAAGGTCAGGTTAGTCAGAAACAGGCTCCCGTGGCTGCGCCCGGCAAGTCCGCCCCGGAAAAATCAGAAGCTCAGCCCGCGCCGGGCGACCAGTCGGGGGCAGCGAACGAGAAGCAGACGCAGTAAAGCCCGTTGCAGAAACTTGACAAATCGGCCAGGGACGTCCACCGATGCAGTCAACTTTCCAGCCTCTGCTAGACGCAAAGACCAATAGCAACTGGAGGAAAAGACCATGAAAGAAAGAAAGACAGGCCGGCTGATGCCACTCGCGGTGGTTCTTCTGGGACTCACCGCCATGGTAACCGTCGGCGGAGAGCAACCCGACAAGCCGCTGGACAAGCTTGGGCCGGCGTGGCAGGTGGGTGATTCGTGGAAAGTGCGAGCCGTGACGATCCAATCACAAGCGGCCGACAAGAGTTCCGAGCAGCAACAGCAGGCGAAGAAACCTGTTGACTGGCAGTTCACCGTCACCGGCACGGAGAAAATCAAGAATCGCGACTGTTACCGGGTTTCGGTCACTTGCCTGACGAAGGGGCCGAACCAACCGGTCACGACTCTGTGGTTCGACGTGGAGAACCGGACGTTGACGCGAGTGGAAGCGAAGATCCTGATCAAGGGCAAATGGCGAGTCTTCACCGAGACCTACGTTTCCCAGGATGGGAAACCTTGCCCGGTCCTCGGTCCGATTCCGGCGCTTCCCTTGGACTTCCCCGTGTTCACCGAGGAAGGCGGGACAAAGAACCTCGCGTCTCAGACCTACGAGGCCATCTACGGGGACAAGGGCGTGAAGTCCATCGACGACGTCGGTTTCGCCTTCTCGGTTGATCAGAGCTTCTCTCCGGCAAAGGCCGACCACGTGAAGTCGTTGGCGCCGACCAGTGAAGGCGAGGGAGTTGTGGAAGTGGAAATCCGTGGTGCACGTCGCCGCGTGTCTCAACTCTGGCAACCCGGCGCACCTTGGCCCATCTATAGCAACAACGGCATGACGGAAGCTCGGCTCGTGGAAGTCAAGCGTGCCGGCAACGCCGAGGAGGAGGTGCAGTGATGATACGCTTCACGAAACACAATCGCCTGCCGATTGCGGCAGTTCTGCTTTCCCTGTCCGCCTGTCTTGCGGCCGTCTCTCCGAGTTGCGCCGAAGTGGAAGAGGCACGTACGGACACCGATCCGTGGTCCGGCTACTGGTGGCCGATCTCTCGGGGCGAAATGCTCGTTCCGCTCGGCAAATACGACGCCCTGATCGGCGCCCGTGCAGCCGCATGGGAGCGGGCCAACAATCCTCCCGGGGCGAACGTTCCCAAGTGGTTCGGCTATTGTCACGCCTGGGCCGCCTCGTCCATCATGGAACCCGAACCGGCCGCGGCGATCCGCGTTCAGAACGTGGGACTCGGTGTGGGCGATCAGAAGGGACTGCTGGCGGCATGCCATGCCAACGATGTGGCCAATTCCTTCGGTGATCGTTTTGGCGACGGGCAAGGCAGCGAAGATCCTCACGATCTGCCTCCCGACGAGTTCTGGATGTTGCTCAAACGGCACATTCGCGAACAGGGCGTTCCCTTGATTGCCGATATCGAAGCCGGTGACGAAGTGTGGAACTACCCGATCTTTGCGTATCGCGTCGAATACGCTCCGGCGGGTGGGACCGACCGATACCAGGGGACGATTTCCATCTGGATGGCAGACGATGCTGTGCCCATGGACTACGTCGGGGTCAAACGGCTGTTCAAGAAGTACCTTTTCGAGGTTTCCATGCGTAACGGCAGCGTTGTCATGGGAACGGGAAAATGGCTTGGCACCAGCCGCGACAACCATCCCGACTTCGCTTGGTTTCCCTACGTCGTTCGTCCTGAGAATCCCCAAGTCGATTACGGCAAGGTGACGAAGATCCTGGGAACGCGGCCGGCCGGCGGCACCACTCCCCCGGATTCCGACACGCCAGCTTCCGCCAATACTCCGGATTCGACTCCAACGGGCACGCCTGCAGGTACGCCCAGTGGTACGCCCAGTGGTACACCCAGTGGTACACCCAGTGGTACACCCAGTGGTACACCCAGCGGTACACCCAGCGGTACACCCAGTGGTACACCCAGTGGTACACCCAGCGGTACACCCAGTGGTACACCCAGTGGTACACCCAGTGGTACACCCAGCGGTACACCCAGCGGTGCACCCAGCGGTACACCCAGCGGTACACCCAGCGGTACACCCAGTGGTACGCCCAGTGGTACGCCCAGTGGTACGCCCAGCGGTACGCCCAGTGGTACGCCCAGCGGTACACCCAGTGGTACACCCAGTGGTACACCCAGTGGTACACCCACGCCCAGCGGCACCCCCGGCGGAACTCCGGGAGCTGCACCGAGCGGCGAACAACCTTCCCGGCCCCCGAGCGGTGTTGTCGTCCAGGCTCGTCCCGAGCCGTTGCTGCTGGATCCGATGGATCTGGTTTCGCTGATCGCCACGCGAACGTCGGACTTCGCATTGGATATCACGGTCGACCGTTTTGACGGCGGAAAGTACCGGGAAGGCGACCTGGTGTCGATTTCCGGCAAGTCAGCGAGAAGCGGTTATCTGTACCTGTTGGCCGTCGACACGGAAGGCGTTCCCTCGCTGCTCTACCCGCAGCCCGGCGACGACAACCGTATTGAAGGCGGCGTGGAGTTCGAGGTTCCGGCGCGGAAGTCCAAGTACCAGTTTCGGCTGTTTCCGCCCCTGGGCGACTACCGGATCAAGGGAATCGTTTGCGAGAAGCCGCTGGAATTCTCCGGTCTTGTGACGGGTTCCCAACAGCAGGTCGCCTCGTCACCGCAGGCGGCCCAGTCGTCGCAGACCTCCGACGGCAAGGAGGCAGAGACGTCGGACGTGGCGATTGACCAGCAGAAGTTTCGTTGGAACCCGACGCAACGCGCGCAAGTGAAACAGTTGCTCACGGAGTACAAGAGCAAGGGCAACCTGTCGCAGGAACAGGTCGATCATGTCGACCCGCACAACGTTCTCGGTGAGTTTGCCCAGGATGAAGTGGCTTTTTACGTTGGCAAACGCGGGAAGACGCCGCTCCAATCCGGGAAGGTCCAGCGCTGACCCCAAGACAATTCCATTCGATATCAACGTGAAATCAAGACTAGGAGACACAATGATGAGAAGAACCGCCCTGTTTACGCTTGGAGTCGCGCTGCTGGGATGCTGCCTCGCAGTCGCCGAGGGGGCCGAGAAGCGGCGGCAAGGCCAGGCCACCGCCCGCGGCATTGCCGTTGAGGGAATTCAGAACTCGACCCCCCAGTTCTCCGTTCGCGTGAGCGTGGATCGGAAGGACCGCACCTACCGCGCAGGCGAACTGGTCGTGGTAACGGTGGAGTCGAGCCGGGCCGGGTATCTGTATCTGCTGTACTGTGATGCGGAAGAGAACGTTTACGCGGTGTTTCCGAACCAGTACCAGAAGTCGAACCGGATCGAGGCCAACCAGAAGATCGTGGTCCCGGCGGCCGGCTCGAACTTCCGGTTTCGCATCACCAATCCTTTCGGCAGCGAGATTCTGAAGGCCATCGTGACCGACGAGCCGGTCAAGGCCGCTGGACTGCCCGATCTTACCAAGAGCGATGCCACCCAGTTGGACGCCGACACACTTCGCGCAGCATTCAAGGGAATGACGGTCGAGGGGGTAGAGACGCCTTCATCCCAGGACGAGACGCCTTCGTCCCAGGACGAGACGGACGCCGACGAGACGGACGCCGACGAGACCTGCGTCTGGGCAGAGCACTCCATTGAACTTCGCACGCTGCCAGCCAACGCCGAACGCGAGATCCACAAGCCTCGCCGTTTCGCCGTGGTGATCGGGATCAGCGATTACTTAAGCCCCGGAATTCGTGATCTCACGGTCTGCCACGAGGACGCGAAGGTGATGGGGGCCCTGTTGATGGAGAAGTGCGGCGTTGCCGAAGAGGACTGCATTATGCTTCTCAACGAAGAAGCGACGATGGAGAATGTCCGGCGGGTCTTCTGTGAGGCGTTGCCGAAGCACACGCGGGAAGGCGACGTGATCTTCATCTTCTGGTCGGGTCACGGCGGCCGCTGTGCCGACGAGGGCGGCGACGAAGCCGATGGCTACGACGAGTATCTGCCTTTGTACGACAGCAAGCGGTTCGAGATGGACACCATGCTCATGGACGACACCTTCGGACGCTGGGTCCAGGATCTCGACGGGCGCAAGATCGTCGTCATTCTCGATGCCTGCCACAGCGGAGGCCAGACGAACAAGGCCAAGTCGCTCTCCAAAGCGATTGGTGACGACGAAAGCTCGGACTGGATGCCGTTCGACTTCGTGGGCAACGAGCTCTCCCGGGTCAAGGACATCGGCCAAGAGGACGCCGCGATCGTCGCCTCCTCCGTGTCGGCGGAAGTCTCGCACGAGCGGCTCGAGGGCGACCTCAGCGTGTTGACCTACTTCCTCGTGGAGGCGATCAACAACGCCACCTCGCCGATAACACTCGACAAGCTGGTCGAGAAGGTCAAGCCCAAGGTCGACGCCTACGTCAAATCGCGGTTTCCCGGCGCCAAACAGTCGGTGTTCTACCAGACCGACTTGACAGAGCCGCTGATGGTGAATCCGTAGGCAGAGTTCGAGTCAGGAGCGTAGGCAGGGCAGCATCGCCCCCGTGGCGGTGCTGCCCCGCCTTGCATGTGCTGTGGAGCGGCAAGACACCTGTTGAACATGTTGAGTGCCATGGTTGCGAGCCTTGTCCAATGTCTGTTGCTGCTGCAAGTGGCCCTGTGGTGTGCGTGCGTGAGCGGCGCTGAGGCCGATCCGCCGAGCCGGTTCAGCGATGAGCTCGCAAAGGCATCGCAGTTTCTCGCACAAGGTAATCGTATCGGGGCATTCGAGATTGCCGATGGTCTGCTAACGCGGGCCAAGTATGTTCCATCCAGAAGAACCGATCTCCCGATCGCAATGCGAGATCTTGCCAACCGGCTTATGGATTACGGATACTACAGGGAAGCGGAGCCACTGTATCGGGCTGTTCTCGAGTTTTCTGAACGAATCGCCGGTCCGGATTCCGAGGCTGTGGCAACGAGCGCCAACAACTTGGGGCTTTGCTGTCTTCAGCAAGAGCGATATTCGGATGCCGAAGCACTTCTTAAGCGCTCGCTGCAGATCAGCGAACGTCGTCTCGGACCAACTCATCGACTGACCGCCGTGCGCTGTGACAATCTGGCAGTGCTGCACCAGGCTCTGGGCCGGTTCAACGAAGCGGAAATGCTTCAGCTGCGTGCTCTTCGCATCCTGGCGTCTCTACCGAATGCGTCAAAGTGCGACGAAGCCAACGTACTTGGAAACCTTGCAAGCGTACAACAGGACAAGGGATCTGCGATTGTCGCTGAGCGTGCCTATCAGCACGCGTTGGAGGTATTTGCGCATGCGTTCGGTGAGGACGCTCCGGAGACCGCTCACTGCCTTATGAATCTGAGCGTACTGTACGAAGAGAACGATCGATACGCAGAGGCGGAGAGCGCCTGCCAAAACGCCAGGAGGGTCCTTCTCCGCACCTTCCCGGCGGATCATCCGCGGATCGCGTCGTGCAATAACAGCCTGGGAGCGATATACTGGAAGCAAGGACGCTATCGGGAAGCAGAAGCGAACCTCAAAGCGGCTCTTAACGCTCGTCAGAAGTGTTTTGGTCCGGGCCATTCGGAAACCGCGGTCACGGCCTCGAACCTCAGTGTGGTCTACTTGGATCAAGGCAGAATCACGGAAGCGGCCAATCTGCTCGAGGAGACGGTAGAAGTGCTGGAATCCGAGGACGGACCGGTGCATCCGCTCCTCGCTGGAGTTGTGTTGAATCTGGCAACTTGCCGGGTCGCCAAAGGGGATAGAGCGGCAGCGGAGGGGCTGTATCGCCGCGCCCTGGAGATTCGTGAGAAGTCCCTTCCGGACGGTTCTCTGTCAACAATCAGCAGCCTGGAAGCCCTTGCGGGGTTCTATCTCGATGGCAGCCGGATTGAGCAGGCCGAACCGCTGATCGAACGCGCAGTTGCCCTCATTGACCGTCATGAAGCGGCTCCACCACGATTGGTCAAGCAAGTGTACATGTCCAGGGCTGATTTGAAGTGGAAAACCAATCGTCGCGAGGACGCCGTCAGTGATTTGGAGGTGGCCATGCAACAGGGCGATGCACTGCGCACTCATGCCTCCGGCGTCGAGACGGATCGGGCAAGGGCATTCTCTCAACATGTAGGCGTTTATGAGCGAATGGTGGCATACCAAACACAGTTGAGAGATGCCGGGAAGGCATTCGTAGCCATGGAGTCTTGTCGCGCGCAGGGATTGCAGGATTTGATGCGATCAAGCAATATTGACTTGCTCCAAAACGTACCGGAGCCAACCGCGACCGCCCTGCGTGAGGCGGAGAGTCGAGCCCAAGCGGAATTGGCCGCATGGGAGAAGCAGTTTGAAGTTTTACGCACGCGAGCCGACATGAATGACGACCACAAGGTCGCCGAGGCCAAGCGACTCGAAGAAGAACTCGGTACCGCCCGGCAACGGCTTGTCCAGGCCTGGGCCAATATCAAGAATGCCAGCCCTGCCTATCGGCTCGTCGTTTCCGAAGATCGAGAACCGGTGCGGCTGGCAACGCTTCGGAAAGAACTGGACTCGTCAGATACGGTGGCGCTGCAATACATGCTCGGAAAGGAGAACGGATATCTGCTCGCCTATGGAGGGGGCAGAGAGCCGACCTTGACGGCCCTCCACGTCAGTCCGGCTCAGGCCGAGACGCTCGGATCCGAGTCCGGTCCTCTGACCTCGGCGCGGGCCCAGCAGATCTTGTTGGGCAGCAAGAATCGGCACGGGCTGCTCCAGGGGCTGACTGATCTTCGGGCGATAAGCGTCGACGGCCTGCCGGCAAAGAGCACACTCGAACAACTTCGGACGTTCTGGTCCGTTCTGGTGCCCGACGAGTCGCTCCGCGAGCACCTCCTCGACGGCAAGAGTTTCAAGCGATTGCTCATCCTGCCCGACGGCGCATTGGCCCGACTGCCCTTCGAGGCCTTGCTCGTCGGTGACGATCCTGCAGATCCGGAGTACTTGCTCGATCGTGGCCCGGCAACCGTGTACGCTCCCTCCGCCACGGTCTTCCACAACCTCAAGCATCGTCGGAACGAAGCTTCGAGCGGGACAACGCTTACGGTTGGCAACCCAGACTACGGGGCCCGTGGAGAATCCGAGGATCGAGGCGGTGTTTTGGACGGGGTGAAGGTGGCAAGCCGCTTTGCCAGTCTGGGCAAGCTTTCCGATCTGCCCTGGACGGGCGACGAGAGCCGATGGATCAAGGAGACGTGTGAGGCCAAGGGCCTGCCCGTCCTTCAATTGACGAAAGAGGCTGCCACCGAGGCCAATGTTCGCGAGAGCGTTGGCGGCCGCTCCATGGTGCACTTTGCCTGTCACGGACTGGCAGACGATTCCTATGGGAACCTGTTCGGGGCGCTCGCGCTCACGCCGGTCGATGCGGGCGACCCGTCGGACGACGGGTTCCTGACGGTGGCGGAGATGTTCAACCTGAATTTGAAAGGTTGCGAACTGGCGATTCTCAGTGCGTGCGACACCAATATCGGGCCGAATCAGCGGGGCGAGGGCACATGGTCGATGTGCCGCGGGATGCTCACGTCGGGAGCCCGGCGGGTGATCACGACGGATTGGCAGGTGGCCGACGAGGCTTCGGCGCACCTGGTTTATGCCCTGGTGTACTATCTCCACGAATCCGAGGCCGGTCAGTGGGATTACGCCACGTCGTTGCGCGATGCGCGGCTTTCGATTCGGCAGCATGAAGAGAATGCCCATTGGCATCATCCCTATTTCTGGGCCCCGTTCGTTTTGATGGGGCCGGAGTAACGATTTCGTTTTTTCCCAGGAGTCGCGTAATCTTGGCAGCAATCCACGACAATCCCCAATGGCACCACCCCCATTACTGGGCACCGTTTGTTCTGATGGGACCGGAGTAGCGATTCTGCGTGCTCGCGGGCGCAATCTCGACTGCGTTCGAGTGTATGAATCGTGGGCTCCGATCAAGAGCTCGCCACCCCCACCAGGGGAGGGTGATAGATTTGCGGCACTCATTACGACAAGGACCTCCCACCATGCGACGAGCATTTCTCACGTCACTTATGAGCGTTATGGTCTTCATCTCGCACCTCTTGGCCGCCCAAGGAGCCGGCAAGGCCCTCATCATCGGCATCGAACAATACGAAAAGGCGCCGCGACTGGATTTCGTCAGAAACGACGTCAAGAATCTGGCCGAAGCCCTCTCGAACCGCTGCCTCTACGACGTCACCATGGTGATCGATTCGGCCGTCGACTCCCGGTTGGATTCCATCGGCCCCACCACCCATCGCGACGCGATCATGCGCCGCATCGAGGATTGGCTCGCCGGAATCCAACCAGAAGACAACGCGATCCTCTATTTCAGCGGGCACGGGTTCTTGGACGCGGACGGAAAACTGTACCTCGCCGTAATCAACTGTGACCCCCGAAACCCGTCTCCCGGGGGAATTCCCGTGGAGTGGCTCCGTGAACACTTGAAGCAATGCCGGGCTGCCCGGAAGGTTCTCCTGCTCGATGCCTGCCATTCCGGCAACGCGAGAAGCAACGCCGTCCAGTCGGTTTCGGCCAAGGCTATCGCCGTCGAATTCGCCGGCGTGGAGGGCATTACGACGCTTGCGAGCTGCCAGGGTGACGAAAACAGTTATCTCTGGTCGCAGAAGGAGCACTCCCTGTTCACGTACTGGCTTGCCCAGGGACTCCTGGGCCATGCCGATGTGGGCTGCGACGGGGAGATCACCTTCGACGAACTCGCCGATTTCGTGTCGAACAACGTGTCGCTCGTCGCCGACATGGAATTGGGCAAGAAGCAAACTCCTGTTGTTGTCGGCGACAGGAATCCCAACGGCGCCCTCACACTGCAGGTCAAGCCCGTGGAGCTTTCGCTGCTGATCTCTGACATGGCCGACCAGATCGATACACAGCTTCGGCGTGAGGAGTTCCCCGCCGTGGGAATTGTGCCTTCCTTCACCTGCGGTGAGACGGGGCAGAGACTGGACCCCCAGTTCGGAATGCTCCCGAGCTATGTGGCCGCCGAACTCCGCCGCTTGCTTTCCAGCCGAGGCCGTCATGAGTATCGAATCATCAGTGAGAATGCAATGCGAGAGACGTTGCAGGAGATCGGGGCCGGACTGTCCGACATTGGGGCCAGCAAGACGAGAAACCTCCGGGCCGCGCGTTCGTCCGAAGAGATTCCGATTCCTTCCCTGGTGACCGGCAGGATCCGCCGTGGCCACGGCCCGATCGTTCGCGTTTCGTGCAATCTTGTCGACGCGAAGAACATGTACGAAATCGGCTCGGCCGGCGGCACTGCCTACCTGAACGAATCCGAACTCGCCATGGCCCCCGACAGCGTGTCGCACGTTGACTCGGGCGAGAAGCAGCGCCCAACCGTGGCGCCTGCACCGGGGCCCAAGAACCGGGTCCGACCCCGCCCGCAAACATCCACCGGAAGCGGCGGAGCGGTCGCTCCTGCCATGCCTCCCGGCGTCGTTGAGGCCCACCAGAAGCACAAGCAGAAGGCCAAGCTGCCCCATCCGTTGAAGGATCCGAACTTCCCCTACCGCATTGCGATCTACGTCAAGGTCGGACCAAACAGGTACCTCCCACGCGAGCTGCATTTCGAGGGAAACCAGTGCTTCGTGACGCTTGATCGGGGCGAGGTCTACGCGATCTGGATTGAAAACCGCACGGATCACGGCGTCTTTCTGCGGTTGATGGTCGACGGACTGAATACCCTTGCACAAAGCGTTGGGGTCGATGAATCCGGGATCGAAGTGAAACCGAGTGAAGAAAAAGTCGTCGCTCCTCGCGTCAGCCTTGAGAACGCCCAGGCCTGGCATGTCGACCCGGATAAGATCAACGCGGTAGTCGGCTTCCACAGCAACGAGGAGGATACGGCGTATGAATTCCAGGTTGTTGACCTGGAGGAATCGGCCGCTGCAAGTCAGGGCTACACCGAGAACATCGGGCTCATCACGGCAGCATTCTACAAAGAAAAAGCGAAGACCCGAGGCAGGGGGGGCCCTTCGGTGCAAGCACGTGATCCAGACGGCGGTACAAAGGTCGGCGAGAAGGTGATTCAGGTCGTTGAGAAATACGAAGGGCCCTACGTTCCTGGCGACCTGCTTACCGTGCTTCACATTCGCTATGTTTATTCCAGTGACAAGTCGGAATAGGCCGTTGCCGAGGATGATAGGAAGGAGCTACTCGTGATAGAATCAACTGTCCTGCACCGAGGCGACCGGCGGGGTGCGAGCCGTTGCTTCATGGCCGTCTTCATTCTGGTCTCTCTGCTCGGTCCTGCCGCATTACACTCTCAGGATCAGCCTGCCGGGGCGGACAGCCTGACCGTCGGACGCCGCTGGGCCGTGATCGTTTGCGTCAACGACTATGACGACGCCGGCATCCCGGATTTGCGATTTTGTGAGGCCGACGGGCAATTGTTGGCCGGCGTCTTGAGCGAGGAATGCGGATACAACCCGCGCGACGTCGTAATGCTGGTGAGCGGCGCCACGAGCAGTTCGATGCGTCCCACGCTCGCAAACATTCGCACGGAACTCCGGTTTCTTGCGCGGCGTGCCCAAGCGGATGATGTTGTTCTCGTCTATTTCTCCGGGCATGGCTACCTGGACGACAACGGGCGGGGCTACCTTCTGCCGGAAGACTGTCGGCGAGACAACCTCGAGGGCTCGACCCTTCCGACGGCTGAGTTGCGTGAATGCCTGGCCGATTGTCCTGCTCGCGGCAAGTTGCTCGTCCTGGACTGCTGCCATGCGGGAGGCAAGGGCTTGCAGGTGGATCCGACCGGCGAGGAACTGGGCACGGTGTTTCGGGAGACGCCTGGACTGCTCACGCTTGCCAGTTGCCGGGCGGGGGAGCGATCCTGGGAATGGGAGCACAAACGCCACGGCCTTTTCAGCTACTACCTCGCCGAAGGACTCCGCGGCGAGGCCGACACGCAGTATGACGGTCTTGTCGACAGCACGGAACTCTACAGTTACGTGCGCGGCAAGGTCATCTCGACGGCCCAGGAAATCGACGCCGCCCAGACACCGGTCCAGGTCGTCGGGCCCGGCGAGGTGCCCGTATTCGCCTTGGCCAAGGTGAAGCCCAAGGTCTATTTCGAGGACTTTTCCGGAACTCAGCCCGGCATGGCTCCCGAGGACTGGAAAGGTCGGGGGCTGACCGTTCAGGAGTTGGGCGGCCAGCGGGTGTTGCAGGCCCGCGACCTCGGCCAGGGCTTTGTCGACTTGCCCGCCCAGCGGATCACGGGGGATTTCTTTGTCGAGTGTTTCTTCGACACCAACGGCTACGTGAACAAGCCTCGCAGTTTCGAGTTGAGTCTGTTCACGAAACAGGGCTCGCCGATTGTCCGGGTCGCCGTACTGGATCGCTACCCGAACTGCGACGTTACCGTGAACAATCGCCACCTCCGTGCGCCGAGACTCAACCGGAAGAACAGGCTGTACATTACTCGCTCAGGTCGCGGCCTGAGCGTGCAATTGAACGGCGAGCCCGTCGAAGCCACGCAAATATCCGACGCCGATCTTCCCGGCCTGCGACTGGCCCTGGGCAACAATCGCGACGAATACGGCCGCGTGGACACCAGCAAGTTTCCCACCGTCTACTCGATCCGCGTTGGACCACTGGCTGCGGACGGAGGTTGACGGGGGCAGCATCCAATCGGCAATCCGTCGATCGGCGCGGTTTCTCTTCATGAACGAGATGGAAATCCAGGATAGATTGAGCGAGGGCATCAATGAAGTCAAGCACGTTCTGCCGGCTGTGTTTGATCGCCGGAAGTCTGGCGGGTGTTTTCGGGCTGAATTCGGGCTTGCCCACGCGGGCAGCCGAGTCGACGGAGGAATCACCACCGGTCTTGCTGCGTTGGAAGCTCCAACCCGGAGAAGAGCTGCGTTATTCCCTGCAACAGACGGATGTCGGACTGTCTTCTTTCGGCAGCATGCACGAAGAAGCAACCGAGGAAGGTCGACGTGTTATGAGTGTCGACATGTCCTGGCATGTTGACGAGGTCCAGTCCGAGAAGGTTGATCTCTCCATGCAAGTCCGGCGACTTCGATTCTGCATGGAGCAACTCGAAGGAACGACGAATGAGCCAGGTGATGCCTCCAAGTCGCTCTCCGTCCGGTTTGACTCCCAAACGGAGGACTTCAAGCTCCGCCTCGATCCGTCCAAGCGGCACGAGCCGTTGCTGATCCCACAAAATCAGGCAGGAAATGCCCTGCAAGACTACGCCAGGCTGTGTGGCCAGAAATCCCGCTTCACACTCTCTCCTCGCGGAGACGTTCTCCAAGCCGAGTTGCCCCAGGGACTGAAACGCCGGTTCCAACTTGGCGAAGGAGGCGAACAAAGGTTCCTGGCTCTGCAGTTTGATCCGCTGGCAAGGCTGACCAGTTGTTTTACACAAGGAGACTTCGCGTCCGTGGCCCTGGGGTCGTTCGTTCCCCCTGGCCTGCAAGTAACAACGAACCGGGGACCAACGGCCTTCTCGCAAATCTCGTCACTGCTATTCGGGTGCCTGCCGAGCCACGCGGTTCGAATCGGCGATCGTTGGGAGAGGGAGACGTCCATGGAGACGATGTTGTTCAACGCCACCACAACGTCTCATTTCACCTATCAAGGTCTTGTTGAGATGGACGGCCGGGCGATCGACAAGATCTCCATGGAGATGGAGTTACATCTCACGCCGTCTCAAATGGTGGCAAACGCGAGCCCTGGAGCACAGCTTGGCGAGTACTGGAAGAAGTTCAATCAATTCGTGACCTTTCAACTGAATGGCACGTGGTGCTTCGATCGCGATCGAGGGCGTACTGTTGAAATGATGATCGACGTGAACACCCAGTTCCGGGTTGACCCGCAAGAATACAGCGGCGCGTATGCATCGGTGATGGCCAACCAGGAACGGCAGTCTCGTCACAGGATTCACATCGCGGAGGGCGCAAGCGGTGAAGAAGAACTTAAGATGCCCGCCTATCTTTCGGAAAATCGACCGCAATTGGTCGACCTACGAACACAACTGAAGACGAGATACGAGGAACAGTTCCAGGCAGGGCAGTATGGGCAGGCGGCGAAGACAGCAGACGAGCTCTTTCGACTGCACCAGCGTTTCATCCATTGGACGCGTCAAGGCAATCGGGACAATGGCGACGGGATCCCCGCGAACCACTTTCTGAGCCAAGGTTCGGAGTTTCTAGAAGGTTTGGATTGGGCGGCGCAGGCCCTGATGATGCGAGGGGACGCCGAGGCGAAGATGTCTCGTTTCGCCGAGGCAGAACGCTCCTATCTCGATGCTGAACAGGGGTTACGGTCGCTCCGAGGATGGTGGAGCCCCGAACTGGCCGCCACTTATCAGCGTCTGGCTGATCTGTCCGCGGAACAGGAACACTGGGCCAAGGCACTCGAATACCAGGAAAGGTCCGCCAATATTCGTGAGACCCTCCTCAAGCCCACTGGGGAATTAGGGCTGCGGTTTCACGTCGTCATGGATGAAACGAGTGGGGCAGCAGGCCGACGGCCTTTCGGATTCCTGCGGATTTCCGAGGTGGCTCCCGGTTCCGCGGCGGCTACGACCCTGGGCCTGAAAGTTGGCAACACCATTGACTTCATCCAGGCAGACGGCGGAGTCCTGCTCAACTGCGGCGGCGAAGTCCGGGGGAACGAGGCAGCGGAGTGCCTCAACAGCTTGCTGAGCGGGCCTGCTGGGACGAAGGTCGCCGTCCGAGCCCATTACGGTCGCAACGCAGCATCCGAGTTCCAATGGCTCGAACGTGCAGCCCGTGAAGACCACGAGCCACCCTCCGAAGCCGCGGTGAGCAATCTGGTCTCCTGCCTGCTTCGCATGGCCTCGCTCTGCCGACACGCCGGCGATTTGAAAAGAGCGAGAAGTTCCCTGCTCCGTGCAGCCGATCTGGCCGACAGCGTTGACAATCTGGACGGCGGATCGGCGGCAACTCGCTACGAGTTGGCATGCGTGTTGCAGGAAGAGGGCCGATCCGAAAAGGCGGAACAGCTCTTTCGGGAATGCGCGGAACAACTGAAAGAAGAGACACAGGATCGGGAGTTGTACGCTTGCGTGCTGGCGAGTTGGGCAACATTGGACCAACAGGCAGGCAACACGGAAAAGGCCGTACAACGAATCCGGAAAGCCGCATCGATCCGAACGGAGTTATTCGGCTCGAAACATCCGGAAACGGTGGCCACCCATTGGCAACTGGCAAGGTTTCTCCTTGAGTCGAAGGCCGCAAACGAAGCCTCCCGGGTCCTGGAAGCAACGCTCGATGAAATCGACGACAGTGCGGGCAGCTTCACCCTAAAGGCCAAATGCCTGCAAACATTGGCGGAAGCGAAATGGGCTCTGCAGGAACGTGACGCAGCGATCGACCTCCTCCGCCAAGCCATGAATCAGGCCGAACTTCAGCGCGGGGCAACCAAGGGAGGGGACTCGGTCCGGGTCAGCCTGTTTGGCCGATTTGCAGGTGCTTATGAGCGGATGGTCGAGTGGCAGATCGCTCGCCAGCAACCTGCGGAGGCTTACGAGGCCATCGAACGCTCCCGCGCACGATCCCTTATCGACCATCTGCAGTGGTACGGCGTTGACCTCCTGCAGAGCGTGGACGACTCGAATCTGAATGTCATGCGTCTCTTGGGGGGAGAGGAAGACCCGGTGCTCGACTCGCAGGCCTGGCAGCGTACGAAGCAACTGGAAGACACAGCTCAAGACACGGAACGCTACCGCCAACTGTACGCACAGTCGCCGCTCCGCGGCCGAACGGAACAAGAACAACTCCGCGAGGAAATCGCCGAGCTCCGCCGCGGCGGGAGGCGGCATGCTTCCTACGATGATGAAACTCGTCTGCAGCGTCTTTCCATTGAATACGCCTCTATGAATCTGCCAAAGGAGCTGCGACGCGATCTGTTCTACCTGTTTCGCGACGAGTTCTCGCGATTGTGCGACGAGACCATGCGCATCGGGCGCGAACGCCGGCAATCACGCCCACAGTACTGGGAACAGATCGCGAATAACTGGCATCCTCTCTCGATGGAAGAAGTTGTCAATCTCGTTCGAAGCAGCAAAGCCCTCTACGTGCAATATCTTGTCGGCTCGGAAGGCACCTACGTGCTCACCGTCGCGCCCGACGGAAAGACGGAAACGCAAACGCTCCGCATTCGGGATCAGGAAGGCTCCATTCTCGGGGTGCCTGTCGGGCCCTTGACGCGAGAGAAGCTGCGGACAATTCTCCTGGCTCCCGACTGCGGCGTATGCCGCTTGCTGGCGTCACCGGAAAAGGCACTTGAGGCAACCAGCCGGTTGGCGGCGCTCTGGTCGCTGTTGATTCCCGACCACGCCAAACAGCTGCTACGTAGCGGCAGTCCTGAAGAGATCATAGTCATCCCCGATGGCCTGCTCTCAATCCTCCCGTTCGAAGCACTGGTGATGAACACGGCTCCCAGTACGGAGTACCTTCTCGATTCAGGCATTCCGCTTAGCTACTGCTATTCGGCCACCCTCCTGCAATTGCTTCGGGACCGGCCGGAGGCGACGTCGTTGCCCGGGGTTGAATCCGTCTTGTCCGTCGCGGACCCCGCGTACACGAATTCAACGCCTGGGGTCGAGGACGGAAACGACCGTAATGGCACACCGGCCACACGTTACGTGCTTGCGGGAGGCTCATTGGCCAAGTTGCCTTTCACTGCCGTGGAGTCGCAATGGGTTGCCGACGTCTTTCGCGATGCGGGGAGGCAAACCGAGTCCCTGCTCGGAAATTCCGCCACGGAGAACGCGGTGCGTCAGAGGATCGCAGGTCGTCGCTACGTCCATTTCGCCTGCCACGGTCTGGTCGATGAATCGGCGGGAAACCGCTTTGCCGCGTTGGCAGTCACCCCTGGAACATCTGCACGCCTTTCCCGAGGAACCCTGCGGCAGCGTTATGAGAGTCTCATATCGCCCAGACTGTTTCCGCACCTGGACTCCGCCGGCTTGATGCCTGCTTCGCTTCGCGAGGAGGACGCCTACGGCGATGAGCCGGGCGAGGTGTCCCGTAGCGAATGCGACGGCTTCATCACTCTCGACGAGATATGCCAACTGAACCTGCACGGGTGTGAACTCGCAATTCTTAGCGCCTGCAATACGAACTTCGGTCCGGAGCAAACCGGAGAAGGTGTTTGGTCCCTGTCTCGCGGCTTCTTCGTAGCCGGCGCTCGTCGTGTCGTGGCAACCAACTGGTCAGTCGATGATGAGGCCGCCTCAAGTCTCGTAAGTTACTTTTGTAGTTGCCTCGCTCAGGGCGAAGTGTTTGGAGACGCTCCCAACTACGCGAAATCACTGCATCGCGCGAAGAAATGGCTGCGAGATCAGAAAGAATGGGAGAGCCCGTCCTTCTGGGCGCCCTTCGTCCTGATGGGGCCTGGCTGAACAAACTTAACACGGAATGCGAAACGGAATGTGATTCCTGTTGTCCCTGCAAGGCATAGAACAATGTGGTTGCAACAATCTGGTTGTGTTTTAAGAACAGAGGGAGCTCGCCCAGGCGGATCTTCCACGTGCGTAAGCCGTTATGCACGGAAGACGATGCCGTTGTGCGTACCTCTTTGGCTGGCCTTGATCCTGCTGCTCACGGCAGAAAGCCAGGCTCAAGTGACAATACGCGGTACGCGACTGATTGCCCCGCCTGAGGAAGATGTCACGGCTGTCGATCTGCAGGGTGCCGAGGCGGTCGTCAGAAGTCCCACCCTCTATCACTCGATTGCATTTCCGAAAGAGCCCAACCGTCTTGTGACGGTGGATCGCGACATCGAAATCTGGGATCTGGCCTCGCGCAAAAAGGTGGACCGCTGGAAACTGGACGATCCGGCAAATGCCCGCGACGATTCAACAAATCTGTCGAGAATCATGTCGCAACTTCAATCTGGGGCAACACGTTCCCTTGCCGTGTCGCGTGACGGGCAGTTCCTGGCATGTCTTGGGGCGCAACTGTGCGTGTTTCATGCGGCGACGGGCAAAAACCGTCTGGAAAGGCGCCCTGGCTGCCGCCGTCTTCCAGGATAACCAAACGCCCATTGCCTTCTGGCCCACGCGACCGTGGCTGGTAACCCAGGGCCCGGGCAGCGGTGGAACGGTTGTCGATTTCCAGACGGGTGACCAGGTTGCGGTGGTCGGGCCACCACGTCCCAGGGCCGGTTCCTCCGAACCTCGCCTGGCTGTGTCGGGGCACTATGGCCGAACTTGCGCGGTCTCTCCAACGGGGCGTGACCTGGCGTTCATCGATTTCGAGATCTTTCCAGGCGGCTGCGTCCGGTTCTGGGAACCGAATGAAAAGCAACTCCTCACCAAGGCCATACGGACCTCCGAAGACATCGCCTCCATTGCCTATTCGCCCGACGGCAAGACGATTGCCGCGCTGGTCGGGAACGGGGATTGTCATGACATCGTGTTGTTCGACGCAGAGTCATGCCGGCGGTACGCCACCCTTGCCCATTCACGCAGCACTCGCCACCTGGTCTTCTCCCCCGACGGGCGCTGGCTGGCGACGCACTCGGCTGGAGATGTTCTCATTTGGGATGTGAACAGTCGTCAGATCATTGCGGTGTTGACCGGTGCTGTCGGCTGGAGTCCCTGCATAGCCTTCTCTCCCGATTCCCAGTGGTTTGGCGCGGCGGACGGCGGCGTGTACCTCTGGTCGCTGGCGGAGATCGCAACTGACAAGATCGAGGCGGTCGACACGAAACCACCGCTGGTTGGGCACGCCCACAATGCGCCGGTTACCGATCTCCACTTCGCGCCGGCGTCCAACACACTCTATTCCGTTGGGCAGGACGGCGCGTTGAACGCCTGGAACTTACCCGGCGGCGACGCCTGCTGGTCGCAACAGGAGGAACGGCTTGAACTAGCCCGTGTCACCGCTTCTTCCGATGGAAAGCAGCTTATTGCCGCCGGGGCCAGGCGCGGCCGGGGTGTGATTCGATTTCACGATCCGCAACACGGGACGCTTGGACGCGAAATGACGCGCCCCGCGGGCATGGTGTTAGCGCTCGCGTTGGCTCCAGGCGACCGGCAACTTGCCTTCGGAACGAGCGAAGGGGAGATCGCCGTTTACAGCATGGAAGACGAAGGGATCCAGGACACGTTCCAGGCCAAGGGCGCCCCGATTTGGAGTCTCGATTACTCGCCCGACGGACGCCTGCTGGCCTCTGCCGGCTGGACACGACATGTCGAGTTCAACGATCATACAACTCTGGGACACATCCGCAGGAACTATCGTTGGGAAACTCGCAGCTCTCCAGGGAACCGTCTACGTCGTGCGGTTTTCTCCTGACGGAAAGCAATTGGCATCCGGAGGAACGGATGGCGTCGTCCGCGTGTGGGACGTATCTTCCAGAAGGCTCATCAAGAAGATGGGCGATACCAGCGGAAGTGTCTTCGACTTGGCGTTCCAGCCAGAGGGAGATGCACTCATTTTTGCGGGAGCGGACGGTCTTCTCCACCGTTGGCCGCTCAAGACGCGCTCTGCCCGGCAGCTATTGCCCGGACTGGGCGGCTACGGTTTCACCGTGGAAATCATGCCCGATGGCCTGGCTGTCCTGGCGGCTGGCGCCGATCGCTCGCTTCATCGCAGGACATTGCCGACACTCTCTGCAGAATGAGGCAGGGGCCATCCACCGGATGTGCCACTGTGAGGGAACCTTGATCATGAGAAGAACATCCTTGATTCTGGCCTGTCTACTTATCCTCTATGCCGGATGCGCATCAAGCCTGAACGCCCAAGATGCCGAGACGCGAAAGCTCCAACACCCCAAATGGCGTTTTGGCGTTCCGGTGACGAAGGAGAACGTTCAGTCGCGCTCCCATATTGCAGTTGTATCTCCCGATGAGCGCATGATCGCGGTAAGAGTGTATCCCCCACACAACGTTGAGTGCATCGTTCTCTTCGACAGGAAGACCGGACGCGAGATCCGACGACTTGCGACACGAGAGGAAGTGGGCCACCAATTCGGTTGGTTGAGTTTCTCGCCCGATTCGAAGCACCTATTGAGTTGGTCCGGCCAAGAGTTCCGGTATTGGTCCGTTGAGACGGGTGAGGTTCTTCTGAAGCACGGTATCCGGCGCAAAGGTCCGATTGCCGGCCCTCCCATCTTCCACCCGACGGGCAAGTACTTCGTCTCGTGTGTTGGGAGTGGCGCCCAAGGCAACCTCTTGCTCTTCTGGGATCGTTCCACGCTGAAACACGTCGGATCGTTCAATCCGAGAGGGGAATACCCTTGGTTCGACTGTGATCAAGCAAGGGAGATGAGCTGTCGTACGAAAAGCCTGCATGGGAGCACGGCGCATTCTGCAAGGCGGTTCTGGAAGCTCTCGCGGGAAAAGCAGATGCTGACGACAATGGGAAGGTCACCATCAAAGAGCTCGTGGACTATGCTCAGCTGCGAGTGGCCGAACTAACCGAAGATCGTCAGCATCCGCATCTGCCGAATTTGAACGATTTCGCGCCGGACCTTGTACTTGCTCACGTCGTTGAACAGGCGGGGTCGCCTTAGATAGTGGGCGGGATTTTGTCCGCGCCGGCTTCAAGCTAAGCGGTCCACGGCAGAAGGCGGGATGCGAATTGCCCCGCCTCCGCCCGGATCTTCTCAATCGCGATTGTGTCCCGATCGCGCTCACAGTCCAGCACGATCGCGGCGCTGTGCGGTGACCCAGAAACCGATCATCACACGGTTCCCTTCTTTCCCCGAATGCATCGGGAACGCGCGCAATCCGTTCTGCCGACGGGACTATTCACGGTAAGCAACGGGAGGTCGGTTCCACCTCGACGTTGCTAGCGGCGAGACAAGCTTCTCGCTTCTTCCCCGGAACAGGCCGGGGCGGAGAGTCGGCAATCCAACCTCGTTGCCATGGGGCAGCGTTTTCATTCAGGCTGGCGCCGTCTTACTCGAGCCTGCTGCAACGGCACGTCCCCCATTCACCGGCGTGAAAGGAAAAATCATGAAACCGCTTGGCACGATTCTCATGTACTGTCTTGTCTGCGGACTTTATTGCCTGATGCTGTCGGCAGTAATGACGCTCTGCCTGATGGCACTCTCCTTGTCCTATTGCCTGCCGCCGGTTGTCAACTGATTGCACCGTGGACACGGCGGCCGTTTTCTCTTCTTCGGCGCGCAATATCCCATACCGGCGGGACTATTCCTAGCAAGCAGCAGTTGAGCCGAAAAAGCCTCCCTCGAAACGGGGGCGGCCGGGCTGACATCAAACGAAAACAACTCCCTCCTTATGAAAGCAAGAGAAACCATGACTGCGACCACGATAGAACGCCGGAAAACCGCTCGCCGCTCGTGCACGCTGATTGTCACGCATCGGTGCAACCTGAACTGCCGCTACTGCTACGAAACCAACAAGTCGAACCGCAAAATGACGGTCGACACGGCCAAGGAAATCATCGAGCGCGTGTTGACCACCAACCCGGGATGCGAAGTGGCGATCGACTTCCTCGGCGGCGAGCCGCTCATGGAGTTCGAGCTCATCCGCGAGGTCGCCGAATGGACCTGGAGCCGCCCCTGGCCCGTCCCCTACATCATGTTTGCGACGACCAACGGGACGCTGCTCAACGACGAGATGAAACAGTGGTTCCGCGAGAACCGGGATCGATTCCACCTCGGGCTGAGCCTTGACGGCACTCCCGAGATGCAGATCACCAACCGCGGCTGCTCCTACGACGCCATGGACCTCGACTACTTCCTTAACACCTGGCCTTCCCAAGGCGTCAAAATGACGATCTCCTGCGAAACGGTTGGCACCCTCGCCGAGGGAGTCATCTATCTCCAGGAAAAGGGTTTTGACGTCCAGGCCACCGTGGGCTACGGAATGCCCTGGTCCGACGACACCATCGCCGTGTTTGCCCAGCAGCTCCGCGAACTCGGACAGTACTATCTCGCCCACCCCAACGTCGCCCCGATCCGCTTGCTCGACCTCGGCCTGGAGTACGTCCTCGGAGAGCGGAAGCAAAAGCGGAAGTTCTGCGGCACGGGAACCCACATGACGACCTTCGACGTCGACGGCCACGCCTACCCGTGCCAGATGTTCACGCCCCTTGTGATGAACCGGTCGCAGATTGAAGGCCTTGCCGTAATTGACTTCCACGACGAACAGGCTGCCGTCGACGCCAAGTGCGACACCTGCCTGCTCCACGACATCTGCCCCACATGCTACGGATTCAACTACAAATACACCGGCAACATCGCCACCCGCGAGGACGTGATGTGCCGGCTCTTCAAAGTCCAGGTCCTGCAATACTGCTGGTTCGAATTCGAACGGCTGCAGGCCAAGGCAAGGCCCCTGAGCCGTGACGACTACCGGAAGGCGAAAGGCATCCTCAAGGTCCACGAAATGCTCACCCGGTCAGACATCTCGGAGACCGGCTGTGCGGTCGCCTGATCGGCCATGCCGCCAAGGCGGCCGAAGCACGTTGACCGCAATACTCGTTCTGTGTTGTGTGCGGCGAATGGTTTTCGTCGCGGTGCGTATCTTCAACCCACGTTTTGAAAGGGATTCGTGATGACTGCTGTTCTGGAAATGAAAGACCTCGCCCTGTTGTCGGACTGCGTTCACGAGTACGAACACGAATTCGGAGTCGACATCGACGACGCCGAGCTTCCCGAGGCCGTCGACTGCAACGGCGGATGCGACGGCACTTGTGCCTGGACCTGCGGCGGCACGTGCAGCGGCACGATGCAGTTCTAGGCGACACCGCTTCCTGCCGACATCCGGTTGTTGGTGGCAAGAACAGCTTCTTTACCGCCAACAACCAGTGCCGGCTGCTTACTCAAGAGAAAACCACGTTTTGAAAGGGATTCGTGATGACTGCTGTTTTAGAAAGGAAAGACCTCGCCCTGTTGTCGGACTGCGTTCACGAGTACGAACACGAATTCGGAGTCGATATCGACGACGCCGAGCTTCCGGAAGCCGTCGACTGCAACGGCGGATGCGACGGCACTTGTGCCTGGACCTGCGGCGGCACGTGCAGCGGCACAATGCAGTTCTAGGCGAGCTCTCCCCTCGGCCGGCCTCCGGTTGTTGGGGGCAAGAACGCCTTTGTCGCCAACAACCTCCGCCGGCCAGTCACCCTAAGTGCGAACCACATTCAAGAAGGGGTCCGTGATGACTGCTGTTTTGGAAATGGAAGATCTCGCGTTGTTGTCAGACTGCGTTCATGAGTACGAACACGAATTCGGAGTCAGCATCAACGACGCCGTGCTTCCCGAAGCCGCCGGCTGCAACGGTGGATGCGACGGTACCTGCGCCTGGAGCTGCCAAGCCATGTGCACCGTCGAGATGAAGTTCTAGGCGAAACGAGTCCTCACCGACGCACCCGGTTGTTGGCGGCAAGGCCACCTTCGCCGCCAGCAACCGAGCCTTACCCCTTCCGAATGTCGCTCTTCTCAACTCAGTGTTAACCACCGCATATCCGGAGTTGCATCCATGACAAAGCGGCCCGATCACGCGTCTGACTGCCCCAAACCGCCCAAAACCGGCAACTCCGACCGGGGCGATGCGACCGATGCCGAACGAATGTCAGCCTGGACCAGCCTGGCCTGGATCGTCGGCCGCATCCACGGCAAACCACTTCTGCTCGCTCTCTTGATTGCTTCTCAGGCAGCAACCGGACTGGTGCCGTGGTGCCTCGGTCGGGTTGTCGACAGCCTGGGAACTCATCGCACCGGCAACCCCATTGCCATGGCACTGGCCGTCCTCGGCGTCTGCAGCCTTGGGGGCGTGGTCCTTCGTCGGCTCTTCGAACACCGGTTTCGCACGGCAATGCGACGCGTCGAACTCGCCCTCAGAAACGAAGTTTGGGATACGCTGCAAATGCTCTCCCTTCGCACAATCGAAGAGCTTCCCCAGGGCGCGACGCTCAGCAAGATACTCCGTGACACGTCAATCGTTGCCCAAGCAGTTCAGCCCCTGATCCGGGCGGCCTTCGCCGCGTCGCTGATGGGCTGCGTTGCCATCATCTCCGCCGGCGCGAAAGCGCCGCTGGTGGCTTTGGCCCTGGCTGCCATGTTGCCCTTGTACTATTGGCTCCTGCGCAGAGACGTCGCAAACGTTCAGACCGCGAATCACGGATTTCGACTCGGCATCGAAAGGCTTTCCGAAAACGTCTCGCAGCAGTTGGCAATGCTCCCCTTTCTGCGAGCGACGGCCGCATCCGGCGACGTCCGCCCGATCGTTGACGACGCCATGCGAGAGACGCGCCGCGCCGGCGAGAACCTTGACGGGGCATCCGTCGACATGGAGTTTCGACTCGGTTTCCTGCTTACCGGCAGCCAATTTGCCGTTCTGGCCTTGTGCGGCTGGCTGGCATGGAACGGCACGCTCACTGTCGGCGACGTGGTCGCCTACTACATGCTGTGTAACTTCGCCTTGGGAGCGTTTATTCAGGCCGTCGGCCTGCTGCCCAACCTCCATGCCGTTCAGGAATCATGCCATTCGCTGCAGGAACTGCTCACCCGTCCCGGCGAGGAATGCGACGAAGGACGTCTCCAAATCGCAAACGTCCGTGGCGGTGTCCGCATTCAGAACCTCGAATTTCGCTACGACCACCACGGAGCAGAAATCCTCTCCCATGTGTCGCTGTCCATCGGACCTCGTGAAACCGTCGCGGTTGTCGGCCCAAGCGGCAGTGGAAAAACCACGCTGGCACGACTTCTGCTCGGATACGACCATCCAACAGCCGGGACGCTCGAAATCGGCGGTCACGACATCCGCAATCTCCACCGCGACGGTCTCCGCCGAAAGATCGCCTTGGTGCCCCAGGATGTCGAACTCTTTCGGGGAACGCTCCGCGACAACATCACGCTGCTTTCTCCGAAGGTGAGTGAGGAACAACTGGCCCGAGCCATCGACATTGCAGGGCTGAAGAGAGTCTTCCATCATCATCCGGCCGGGTTGGACACCGTTGTTGGTCCCGGCGGCGTTGAATTGTCCGGCGGAGAACGTCAGCGGGTTGCCATCGCCAGGGCAGTTGTCCGAGATGCCGACCTGATCATCCTGGACGAAATGGCCCACAGGCTCGACGTGGCTGCCCGCGATGAAATCCTGCAGAAGATGCGAGCCTACTGCAAAACGAAGAGCGTGCTTCTGATCACCCACCAGTCGGAAATGCTCGACATGGCCGATCGGGTCTTCGTACTCTGTGATGGGAATGTGACTCAAGTCGACAACCGTACTGCATGCACCGGCTTCGCTCCCCTGGTCAAGAGTCGCAAGCAAGAAGAGAGATACGGCATTTCTGACGCGCCGCTTTGCTCCTAGGCAGCCGTGGCCATGGATCACGGCATTTCCGGAGCCCCGACCGTCCTGCTGGGAAGAGTGGATGCTGGAGAGCGAGCCAGGCGAAGTCTGGAGGAGCCCTTCGGATGGGTGTCTTGTGCTCCGCGCGGGTCGGTTGTGGTCTTCCGAAAACTCAGCACGACGGGCGAAGTCCGTGGACAATACGGGACTATTCACGATTTCCCGCCCGTTTCCCCTTGCAAACTGACTGCACGGTCATATACTGAATATACAGTTCAGTCATTACCTGACCCTCTAGTCACCACCCCTTGCAGGGGCAGGAGGAGGCTTCCATGGCACGGCTTCTGGAGCAGCGGAAACGGTTCACGAAAAACGCGATCTATGACGCCGCCATTGGGATCCTCACCCACGAGGGGTTCGATGCAATGACCATGGAACGTGTCGCTGAGGTTGCGGGCGTCGCCAAGGGCAGTGTCTACAACTACTTCCCCAACAAGCAGGAGCTTGCTCGCTTCGTTTTCACCAACACTATCGATCCACTCGCCGAAACCATCGAAGGGATTGCGAATCGGGACCTACCGGCCCTCGAGAAACTCCGCCAGATTCTGCGGACGTGGTTCCAGTACGTGAACGAGCATCGCGGGGTGGTCAATATGCTGTTCAACGACCACGCATTTCAGAAGCTGTTGAAGATGGTAGACCCGCCACCGAGGAACAAGCCAATCGGCCGCTTTGACGCGATTATCCGACAGGGAATCGAAGAAGGCGTTTTTCGCGCCGTTGATGCTCGCGAATACGCGAGGTTGTTGTTCGTCGTCGTTTGCGAAACTTGCGACGAACACGTTGCCCGACAAGAGACGTGGGGCATCGAAGATTCGGTCGACCTTGTCATGGACTTCTTCCTTCATGGCGCCGGCAAGTAATCGAGGGGAAGGATGGACCACGGGAAGAACCGGCATCGCAAGCGAGCAGATGTCTATTGGAGGTCGCCAATCTGACGGTCGGTTCGTGGTCCACGTTCGAACCGCTGTGCCCTCTCAGCGGCCCCCAATTCAAGGCTCAGCAGCCACCTTGACTGAGACGTGATTCGCAGTGATCTTGCGGCGTTGCGTCCCACGGCGCACAGGCTGCGCAAAATGATCGGTCTTTCAATACACCGCGAAAAAACGGAACGCTTCATTGAAGAAGGAGTATCGTGTGAATCGGAAGAGGAAAGGTGCCTTATCGTGCAGAATTCTCTGGATTGTCAGCGCGGCATTCGCTGCCGCTGTTGTCATTGGAGTCGGGCTACCGAGGGCAGGTTCGCATCTGTTCTTCTCCAAGACGAACGAGCCCGGCACATCCGCGATGAAAACAGGACTTCGTCGGGTGCTGACCGAGACGGTTTCGGACCACGCCGAAGCCGATTTGACGACGTTTCCGGGAGCAACCAAGGCTTCCCAAGCGTCTGACCTGGCATTTCGTGTCGGGGGACCGTTGATTGAGGTCAAGGTGAAGCCTGGAGATCACGTCTCACGGGGCGACGTGCTTATGCGCATCGATCCACGGGATTTCGAGACAGCAGCCAAGGCTGCCGAGGCAACCCTTGTCTCGGCGCAAGCCAAGCTCAAGGCCATGAAAGAGGGGGCGCGCGAGGAGGATATCCGCGTCCTGGAGGCGAAGCTTGCTGCCGGGAAGGCGCGTCGTGACTATGTGGAAAAGAACCACGTCCGCTACGGGGAACTTGTCAAGAAGAACGCGATTGCACGGCAGCAGATGGACAGCATCGAGGCTGAACTCGAAGCCGCCGTTGAGGACGTTCGTGCTCTTGAGAAGGAGTTGGAAAAGGCCCAGAGAGGCGCTCGCCTTGAGGACATCCAGGCCATGGAAGCGGACATCCGTGGAATGGAAGCACAGCTTCAAGCGGCCCGGGACGCGTTGGAGGACACCCGGCTGCTGGCCCCTTTTGACGGTACGGTCACACAACAACTCGTCGAGAACCATGAACAGGTTGCCGCCGGCCAGGTTGTGGTCGGCATGCACAACGTCTCCACAATCGAAATTGAGGTCGACCTGCCCGAAAAAGAACTCGTCCATCGCCGTCCAGGGGACGGATTTGCTGCATCCGTACGTTTTGCAGCGGTAGGCAACCGTCTCTTCGAAGCGACGCTTCACGAAATGAACACCAAAGCCGATCAGGCAACAAAGACCTACAAAGTGACCTTTGCGATGCCCGCCCCCAACGATGTCACGATTCTCCCGGGCATGGTGGCGGAAGTTCAACTTGAATCACGCGCCAATGAAGACTCCGGTGGGCCCAAGGCGATGGTTCCCGCCGCGGCCGTCATGGGCAATCAACACGGCAACCGATTCGTTTGGGTCGTTGCCGACGATTCGACCGTTCAGCATCGCAACGTGGAACTCGGCTGGCTCTCGTCGAACAACCGCTACATCGTCCAATCGGGTATTCACCAAGGCGAACGCGTGGTCATCTCCGGGGCAGCGTTTCTCCACAATGGCGAACAGGTACTCGCGGAAGACACAGACACGACACCGAAAACGGCTTCTCACAACCAGTTGAAACCTCGCCCCTCGGCACAGCCACATGGCTGTTAAGAGGTGGCAGAAAGACCGCATCCAACCTTCGCCACCGAGAACCGTCGCGACGCACGCCCCAAATACCGGTGAGTTGTCTTTGCGCTGATGCTGGATGCAGCCCTCGACACGTCACCGCCACGCGGAGCACCGCGGACTGACAGAAACAGGCAGAATTCGTGAATCCCGCCAAGATCGCACTCAACAACCGAATATCGGTCATCGTACTGACACTCGTAGTCGCAGTTGTCGGCATCCGTTCCTACTTTCGTCTTGGGAGGCTGGAGAATCCGGATTTCGTTATTAAGACAGCTCTGATCTACACGGCCTACCCCGGTGCGTCTGCCGAGGAAGTCGAGCAAGAAGTGACCGACGTCATCGAGGAGGCCATCCAGTCCCTCGGGGAACTCGATGAAATCAGTTCCACCTCCATGGACGGCCTGTCGGTGGTCGAAGCGGAGATGAAGTCCAAATTCTCCGGGAACCGATTGCAGCAAGTTTGGGACAAACTGCGCCGGAAAGTGAGCGATGCCCAGGGATCTCTCCCACCAGGGGCCGGACCGTCTGTTGTGAACGACGATTTCGGCGACGTCTACGGGCTTTTCTACGCCATCTCGGGAGACGAGTACAGTTATGAAGCGTTGAAGGAGTATGGCGAGGACATCAAGAAGGAACTGCTCCTTTGTGACGACGTGGCGAAAATCGACTTCTGGGGACTTCAGCCGGAAGTCATCTACATCGAAGTGTCCCAGGAACGGATGGCCGAACTTGGAATCTCACCGCAATCGATCGTGAACATCGTGCGGTCCCAGAACGTCGTACAGCCTTCAGGAAAGGTGCGAGTCGACGGCGACTACATTCGCATCGAGCCGACGGGAGACTTCAGTTCCGAACAACGTATTGGCGACCTCCTGATCACCCCCACGGTGACGGGCGGCACGATTCGCCTCAGTGACATCGCCACCATACGACGCGGCTATGCCGATCCGCCCCGCCAATTGATGCGTTTCAACGGCCACCACTGCGTCGGCATGGGCATTTCGACCGTGGTCGGAGGGAACGCAGTGACCATGGCGAATTCCGTCAAGGCGAGATTGAAGGAGCTCGCGTCCCTTCGCCCGCCCGGAATGAACATCGACACCATTTACGATCAGGGCGGCCTTGTCGACAAAGCGGTGAACGGTTTTGTACTCAACCTGGCCGAGTCCGTTGTGATCGTCGTCGTCCTTCTGCTCCTGTTTATGGGACTGCGGAGCGGCCTGATCATTGGGGCGGTGCTGTTCCTCACCATTCTGGCAACGTTCGTCTACATGGAAGTTGCCGGGATCGCCTTGCAGAAAATCTCTCTTGGTGCACTGATCATTGCGTTGGGGATGCTTGTCGACAACGCCATCGTTATCGTCGAGGGTGTGCTCATCAAGTCGCAGCAGGGGATCGACCGAGTGACTGCGGCAATCCAGACCGTTGGCCAGACGCAGATTCCTCTGCTCGGCGCAACGTTCATCGCCGCCTTGGCTTTTGCCGCGATCGGGTTTGCTCCCGGAAATACCGGTGAATTCTGCTCCTCCCTCTTCTGGGTCCTCGGCATTTCCTTGCTGCTCAGTTGGGTGACGGCGGTGAGCGTGACCCCGCTCTTGTGTGTCTGGTTCTTGAAGACACCTGCCGCAACGAACAACGACCCCTACGACAAGTTCTTCTTCCGCGTGTACCGCCGAGTGCTGCATGCCACACTGCATTTCTGGCCTGTAACACTGGGCGCCATCGTCGCGGTGGTTGTTGCGGCGGGAATCGCATTCCGATTCGTACCCGTGTTCTTCTTTCCCGATTCGACACAACCTTTCTTCCTGCTCGACTTCTATCACGCGGAGGGAACCCATATCGAGAAGACCTCCGAGAGCCTGCAGAGAATCGAGGAGTTTCTCAGCAAGGAGCCGTCGGTTGTTCGCACGACCACCTTCGTGGGGCAAGGGGCCCTGCGATTCATCTTGTCCTATTCTCCCGAAGACCCGAACAGCAGTTACGGCCAGATTGTGGTCACCTTTTCCGACGCGGCGGGGATGGAGGCTGCCCGGGAACGCCTCGCGACTTTTCTTCGTGAGAGTTTCGAAGATGCGGAGTGGAAAATCGAGCGAGTCCCCGAGGGTCCAACCTACGACTACGACATCGAAGCGAGATTTCGCGGACCGGACAAGGCCGTGCTGCATGACCTCGCGGATCAGGCCAAGGAGATCATGAGACGCTTTCCAACGGACAACGTTCGTGACAACTGGCGCAATCCGGTATGTGTTCTTCGGCCCGAGTTCGCCGAATCGGTGGCGAGAAAGACCGGCTTGACACAAAGCGATCTGGCCTATGTTCTGGCGATGAACTTCGGTGGACAACAGATCGGCATCTACCGCGAGAACAACGATCTTCTACCCATCACCTTGCGATCTCCCGCCGACCAGCATGATAGCTATGCCGATGCGCGACGCATCCATGCATGGAGCCAGATTCATGGGCGCGCCGTGCCTCTTGACGTGATCGTGAGCGAGTGGACCAAGAACTCGGTATGGGAAGACTCCTTGCTCAAACGGCGTTTCCGTCAACGGGAGATCACGGCCCAATGCAACGCACGAGGCGGATATGCATCCGCCCTCTTCCAACAAATAGGGCCCCTCATTGAGGGCATCGAACTACCACCAGGATACACACTCCGGTGGGGTGGCGAGTACGAAACGGCAATGGAAGGTCAGGAGCCCCTAGCGGCCATGTTTCCCCTTTGCCTCCTCACGATGTTTCTCATCCTGATCCTGATGTTCAACGCGTTGCGAGAACCGCTGATCATCTTCCTTTGCCTGCCCTTGATCGTTGTCGGCGTTGCCGCCGGGCTGCTCCTCAGTGGTTTGCCATTCGGGTTCATGGCGATCCTGGGCTTCCTGGGACTAACGGGCATGTTGATCAAGAACGCGATCGTGCTGATCGACGAAATCGACGCCAACAAAGCGTTGGGCCTTGCGCCGTACAGATCCGTCCTGGATGCCGCCACAAGCCGTCTCAGACCGGTCACCATGGCATCGGGAACAACGGTCCTGGGAATGACGCCTTTGCTCTGGGATCCGTTCTATTGCAGTATGGGAGCAACCGTTGCCGGCGGGCTGATCGGCTCGACAATTCTCGTCCTGCTGGTGGTCCCCTTATTCTACGTCTTGTTTTTCCGTATCAAGCCGCAGTGCCCGTTGTCTCCGCCGAAATCTGCCTGACACGTGGCCAAATGCTGAACAGGAGCCGTCGTCATGAGACCCTTTGACAACAAGCCGGAAGGGGCATCATTCTTCGCCGTGCAAGACCATGGCGATGTCACTGTCTTGAGACTCGGAATACACGTTCCCGAGCATATGACAGATCTCCGTGAAACCGATCGACTGTGGGACTTCCTGGCAGGTCGTCACGGTCAGGCCAAGAAGGTTCTCCTGATCACGAGCGAGCCAGAAACGCTCGCTCCGGCAAGCTTGGACGAGTTCTGGACACATGTCCACAAGGATGAAGCCAAGGGCCGGTTGCCTGAATCGCAAATCGCCGCTGACGTTGCGATTGCGAGGGAAGAGAATGCATTCCGACACTTCGTAGAACTCCTCCGGAACAGTGAGAGCTTTGTGATTTCTGCCGTTCAGGGGCAATGCGACTTCAGCTTCTTGGGCGGGATACTGGCCAGCGACTATCGCATCGCTTCGGAGGATACGGCCTTCATCAATCGGCTGTTCAGATCCGAAACGACCGTGGGAGTGCTCCCGTGGTTCCTGTCACGCTTTCTCGGACACGCCGAGGCCGCTGACATCCTCCTCGAAGGTCGCTCCCTCACGGCCACGGAGGCCTATGATCTGAAACTGGTGAACAAACTCGTTCCCTCCGATTGCTTCGAGCAAATGGTGTTCGACGTGGCCGAGCGTTTTGCCTCCATTCCAACGCACGCCCTCCGCTCGCTGAAACGGAGTCTTGTTGCTTCCGTGGAGGGCCTTGCAGCATACCTCGACAGGATCGGGACAGGATTTCAATACCGTGCGAGGCTTCCTCAAAACGACCCTTGGTAGGATGGTGGACTCGTTTTCCGGATGCCCCCTCACTGCTCCTGTCGACTGACACTCCCTTCGCACACAACGCCCGCCGGCAGCTTTGCGTCTATCGGCGTTCCATGGACTTCCAGGGAGCCGTTGGCGATCGTGCCTAGGAGCGTGGCCTTCGCCTGCGATCCGGTCAAGCTCACGTGATCGCGGCGACCGGCGAAGTTGACGTTGACGGCAAATACTTCGCCGCTGCTCACCTGCAAGCCGTTGCCGTAACGCTGGGCGTGCAGGCCCTGCAATACGAGGCGACCGTTCTCCACAAGCGCCAGTGTACTGGGATCGCCCCACACCATCGTGTTGATCAGGCGAGCGACGCCCGAGTACCCCGCGCCGAGCTTGATGGCAATCTTGTTCTCGGACGACATCGCCACGAGTTCGGAATTGATCATGTCGATGCGCCCGTTGCCCTTCTCGAAGAACACGCCGACCTTCGAGCCGTCGGTACCGTGGCCATGGATCACGGCATTTTCGGGGCCCCGGCCGTCCTGCTGGACATAGTGGATGCCGTAGAGCGAGCCGTAAACAAAGTTCTGGAACAGCACTTCCTCACGGCAGTTGCCGATCAGCATGGCATCGAGGTTTTCCTTCTGAAACGTCCAGAGCGCGTTAAAATCCAACCTGCCTCGGGGGAAGAAAGGATTCCGTTGGTCAAAGCGGGACCAGTAATGGGGATTGAACTGGGTGTTGCGCACCTCACCCGCGACGCTGCCGCCTCCCAGGGCCACGCCGACCTTCAAGGGCGATCCGGAGAGATATTCCACGTAGTGCCGGTCGCAACGATACGTCATCAAATCCAGAAACCGATACGGGTTGCGACAGTTGACGTGGACAATATAGAGGTCCTCGCCTTTGCCCTGAATCAAGAACGGATACTCCTTCACGTTGCCGATACGGAGATCCGGGTAGCTGAACGAGAGCCCTTTGAGCCCCGCCCGTGCGTTGACGGTTACGGCCGGAGTTTGCTCATCGGGAGCGGGATAGACATGGATCATGCTGCCGCTGCCCATGGTGTGATGGGGAACGTCGTGAATGCCACGCAACTCGACCCCGCTGGGCACAGAAAGCGTACCGCGCAGAATGTAGTTGCCGCCGGGCACGAACACGATGCCACCGCCGTCCTTGCCGGCCTGATCCAGTGCACTCTGCAGAGCCTGAGTGTCGTCGTCTTCGTCCCGCCCGTTGGCATTCCACGGCAACTCGGTGGCCACGTAGAGCACCTCCCGCGCGGCACGGGTCACGCGAGTCGTGTTGGCGTCGAATTGCGGGACGCCCTGCAAGGTTACCGGCCTATCGATAAGTTTGAGCTTCCCCGGCTCCATGTCGTTCTGGATCCTGGGCGGCCCCTGGGCGAACGTATTGCCCATCAGTGCCGCCCCCTGCGCGTCGGCGCCCAGTACGATTCGCGAATCGGAATCGGTCATTTCAACTGACGTCATCGCCAGAACACCACCGGTCATGGTGATGTCGCCGCGCGTGATGCGGCTCTTCTGAATAATGAAACAGCCCGTGCCCTCGCAGTAGAGAGCCTGATCTCCGGATACGTCGCAGTCATTCAAGAGAATTGCGGCACCGAACGGCCTGCCCAGACGAAAGCCATAGTCGCGTCCAGCAAAGGCACATCGCGTGAAGACCATGCCGTAAGGGTTCGTTTCATGCACCTCGACCGCCGTCTTACAGTTACGAATGTCGAGACCGTAGAACTGGGCGTTTGCCGAACCGCGTGCCCCCCTGGTGATCAGGTAACCGGTGTGATAGCCGTCGACCGCGACGTAAGCAACGTACTCCCAGTCGCTCCGCTGCATGTGGATGGCCGTGCCGTTGTCCAGCAGCCATGCAGCAAATTCCGCTTCGCCCCGGGGACTGTTATCCAAACCGCAACGGCACCAATAGTCGGGTGAGAAGTGGATATTCTCCAGCCGCCCGATATCGGTGGTCGAGTCGTAGCGGATCCCGATCTTCAAGGGCGTGCCATAAACGTTGTGGACGAAGTGCAACTCGTTGCCGCCCGGTCCTATGCGGATTCCCTGATAAGGGTTGACCAGGGTCAGGTTCTCGAACGTGGCGTTGTCGCCGCTCTTCTGACTCAGACAGTAGGGATAAGGAACGATGTCGTCGGCGTTCTGCTCGGGATACCAGATCGTCAGGTCCTTGACACCCGCACAGTAGTTGACGGTGATAAACGGCGTTCCTTCCTCTTCGCCTCGCCCGGCATAGGCCATCAGAACCGTGCCCTGGGCGGCGGGCTCTTCCTTCATCGGTGCGGTCCACTCACCGCGCAAGGTCACCGAGACAGGAACCTCGAGAGTCCCCTTGATCACGTAGCGGCCCGCGGGCACGAACACCGTGCCGCCCCCGGCAGCCGCCATCTGATCCAGGGCCTGCTGAAACGCTCCCGTACAGTCCGTCTGCCCATCACCTTGGGCGCCGAAATCGACGACACTGTATCCGGCAATGACCGTGTCAGACGTGGAAAATCTGGTCTTGATGATCTTCCACTGAGGAGCTGCCGGAGCGCCATAAGCAACACTGCACAGTAGCAGGCTCACGATAACGTGCTTCAGGGACGTCATGTTTTTCCTCGTCGCAGAACTGCTGTTGGAAGAACCTCACTCCTGCAGATTCAGTTGGCCATCCAGCTTGTACGTTTCACCGGCAACGGTGTCGAAGGTACGAGCCAGGTCGCCATAGCGTAGTCGGCAGGTTCGCCCGGCCTTGGAAAGGATGGTGACGCCATTCAGTTTGCCCTCTTCCCAACGCATGTTGACGTCGAAGGCGCCCCGGGCGCAGAGGCCTGCGATGCTGCCGCTCGGCCAGGCATCGGGCAGGGCGGGCAGCAGATGAACGACTCCCATGTGGCTCTGGAGCAGCATCTCCGTGACCCCCGCGGTGGCGCCGAAGTTGCCGTCGATCTGGAAGGGCGGGTGGGTGTCGAAGAGGTTGGGCAACGTGCTGTGGATCAACTGTTCCTTGAGCATGAGGTAGGAATGATTCCCGTCGTGCAGTCGGGCCCAGAAGTTGACTTTCCATGCCTTGCTCCAGCCCGTGCCGCCGTCGCCCCTGGCGGTTAGCGAAATTTTGGCCGCCTCGGTGTATTTCGGCGTGGTCAAAGGTGATATCTGCCGGCCCGGATGCAGGGCGAAGAGATGGGATACGTGGCGGTGTCTGTCATTCGGCCTGTCCCAGTCGGGTTTCCACTCCTGAAGCTGCCCCCACTTGCCAATCCGCAAGCCCGGGTCCAGTTTGTCCCTGGTTTCGATCAGGGTCGCTTTGAACTCGGGATCGGCCTGGAGGATGTCGCAGGCCTCGATGGTGTTGGTCAGCAGGTCCCAGGCAATCTGCTGGTGAATCGAGGCTCCCACGCAGAAGCCGCCGTTCTCGGGCGAATAGGAGGGCGACGAAACCAGCTTGCCGTCGTCGCCGTCGACGACCAGGTAGTCCAGCCAGAACTCGGCCGCTTCCTTCATGATCGGATAGGCCACGTTGCGCAGATAGTCGCGATCCTGGGTGTAGCGATAGTGCTCAAAGACATGTTGGCACAGCCACGCGCCGGCTTCCGGGGCATAGAAAGCCCCGCTCGTGCTCGGCCCCGTGTGACCGAAGATGTTGTTCTCGTGGTGCGTGGTCCAACCTCCGGCCCCATAGAAGTTCCTGGCCGAGATGCGACCGCGCGGGCGCAGGCTGTCGATGTATTCAATCAACGGGAGGTGACATTCGCTGAGATTCGTGACCTCAGCAGGCCAGTAGTTCATCTGGACGTTGATATTCGTGTGGTAGTCCGCATTCCAGGGCGGATTCATGACGTTGTTCCACATGCCCTGCAGATTGGCGGGCAGCGTGCCGGGACGGGAGGAACTAATCAGAAGATAGCGGCCGAACTGAAAATACAGCGTCTCCAGCGCCGGGTCGTTGCCCTCATAGGCCTTGAGCGTTTCATCCGTCGGCAGCGCCGTCGGCAGCGCCGACGGCGTGGCGTCGAGATCCAGGCTGACCCGATTGAAGAGCCCCTGGTAGTCCGCCAAATGGCGGGCCTTGAGCTTGTCATAGGACATTGCGCTTGCCGCGTCGACCCGTTTCGTCACGGCCTCGTGCGGATGGGGGCCCTTGTAATTCGGGTACTCATTGACATAGCCCGTGCCAATGGCCGTGATGATCACCACCGAATCCGCTTTGCTGACAGCCAGGCTCTTGGCGCTCTCCGAGATCGTTCCTCCCTGAGCAATGACCTGGGTCTGCGATTCGAAGGCCATCTTGTTGCTGGTCAACGCTCCGCTGAAGGTAAGCCGGCCGTCCGCGACCGTGGTCACCGAATCGGAATGGGCCGACGCCAGACGCAGGTCAAAGGACAAGCTTCCGGCAGGCTGGGCGGCGAGCTTCATCACCAGCACGTTGTCCGGGTAGCTGATGAAATACTCACGGGTGTAGGAGACGCCATTGAGTTGGTAACTGACGCGGGTGACCGCCTCGGCGAGATCGAGTTGGCGACGATACTGCTGAACCTCGACGCTCTGCCCCGGGGGATCGAACCGTATCTCGGCCAATTGCAGCCCGATGCCGGCGTTGTTCTCCATGTCCAGGCGATAGAACGTGTAGGGCCGGTCGTTGTCGAAACGGAAGTTGCGAGTCATGTGCCGCTTGGGAAAATCTTCGTCGGACCGGCTGTCCAAGGTCTTCCAGGTATGGCCGTCGTTGGAGCCCTTGAGCGTCCAGTTCTTCGGGTCGCGATGGTCCGCATCGTTGGCAGAGGTCAACGAGTAGGTGGTGACCACCACGGGCTTGTTCATTTTGGCTTGGATCCAGTAGGGGCCTCCCGTTTGGCCGGTGAACCACTTGGAATGAACTTGGCCGTCAAAGGCCGATTCCTTCGGTTCGTTGTCCTGCTGGGCGCTGACCTGGATGTCGACGGCATGGAGTCTCTCCATGAAATCCAGATAGAGATCGCCGAAGGTCAGGTACGAACCGAAGCCGTTGCGGACGCCCTTGAGTTCCGGCATCAAGCGAGTGGCCTCTTCGTACTTCTTCTCGGCCAGCAGCGTTCGGATTTGGGCAAGATACTCGGTCCGATCCGGCCGGTTGCCGCCCGTGTATTCGGGATCCTCGCCCGGGCCCCCCGACCACAGGCTCTTCTCGTTGAGATTGATGTGCTCCTGGTCCACGCCCCCGAAGACCATGCCACCCATATGGCCGTTCCCCATGGGCAGGGCCTGGAATTCCCACCCGGTTGCCGGCGCACGATACCACAAGGCCAACGTGGATGCCGGACGATCGGCAGGCCGGGTGAAGGTGATCTCGGCCGCCGCTTGCTGGGCGTACCAGCCAAGAAAGAACATGGAAAAGACGAAGAAGCACGCAAAACTCTGTTTTTTCATCGAGAATATCCTACGCAACGATCGCGACATGCAAAACGACTATTCTATTTGCCAGATCCGGCAGGTGCAATGTCCGTTGCGCGTCGTGATCGTCAGGCCACGCCAACCACTTGCTCCACGAATCGCTTTGCTTTCTTGACTTCTTCGAGCGTTTCGTCGAGATTGCCGGGCTTGACCATCTCGATCATCAGCGGCCCGCCCTTCAGGCCGCCACGGCGGAATTCCGCGAAGAGGGCCGGAAAGTCCACGTTGCCGGTGATCACGTTCCGGTCAGTTACTCAGTTCCATGATCGCATCCGCGATCTTCCGACGCAGGCCGTTGTAGTCGCGGAACTGGAATCCGTTGGCCATCTTGTGGTCGCCGGAGACGATCTTGCCGCCCTCGGCCCCGAGTTCTTTGCGGCCTGTCCAGTCGCCCTGGGCGGCGGACCCCGTCGAGCCGTTGAAGTCGATCCGCCCCAGTTGTTTCTCGATTTCTTCCCAAAGGACCCCGGCACGCTCCGCTCGTGGGTCATTCCTCGCGTTCAACTCCTTCACATGACTCTCCAGCGTGACCAGATACTTGTAGTCGTCGACGCCTTCGCGTATTGCCTCCCACGCCAACGTTGGGCCACCGGTTTCGTCGCCCGCGGGAGGATACTGATAGATGATCGTGTTCGGTTCTGCGTAAACGGACTCGGGCTGATCCGGCCGGAAGGCGGTCTGGTAGCTCCACTGAATGACGCCGGTGCCTCCGGCCTGATAGAGCCCGAAGCCGTATCCGAATCGGAGCACTTCGGGATGCCATCCGGTCAGGTCGAGATTGTAGAACCAGACCTCTTTCCTGTCCTCTCGAAGCTGGCGCAGAAACGCGTTCCAGCCACCTGCATCATAGGTTCCCCTTTGCAGGACGGGGCCATCGTGATAAACCAGGACGTCACAGAGGTCATACAGACGCTCGAGCGTTTGCGGGTTTCCGTTGGAGCCATCCTCTTCGGTGCGCACTCCGGGAATTGTCTTCAGCACTCGCAAACACGCTTCCGCGTCGTCCAGACGGGCCGTGTGCTCAAACGGTTCATCAAGTGGCTGGAAGAGGATCTCCGGCCAACGGTTCTTCCGGCCACGTTCCAGAATGGCGACGATGATCTGCCTGTAGTAGTCGGCCAACTTCTCCTTATCGCCGTGAGCGTGTTCCTTGCACCAGCGTAAGACGTCCGAGCCCATGAGCCAGTCGATGGGCATGGTGAAACCGGCGTCAAGATACTCTCGAACGGCTCGCTCAAGGTCGCCTGAGCCGTCGAAGGCTACGTCCACCCGTTCACCATTGAGGGCAACTTTCGCGCCCAGGTTGCAGCATAGCCCCACGGTCGTCATTCCGTGCGCTCGCATGTCGCGCCAAGCGGCGGCGCGGAAGTTCTCGTCGCCCACGGGCCGATGGTACATTCCGAAATAGATGGGATCCGGTTCACGAAGACGAATCGGCAGCACTTCCATTTCGAGCGGCAATTGGGTAATGCCCGCATTGGCCGCCGAGACGGTCACCGCAGCCCGATAGTGCCCCGGTGGCGCGTCTTTCGGCACGCGGATCGTGATCCAGTATTGCTGCGAGGTCTCGGCCGCAACGTCGACTTGCCCATACGACGCCAGGTACAACGGCACGACCATGGGGTCGGTATGGAAAGGGCCCCAACGCGATTGTCCCTCTTTTCTACCGTAGCGCACGGGACGAATCGAGACGTGCTTTTGAGCGATGGTCGCACCAGCCTCGTTCTCGAGCGATGTGCAAGTCACGTTGACGCCATTCACGTCCCGTAACGCCCGAATCGCGAACGAAACCGGCTCCGTTTCGCCGGGCGTCGCAAAGCAGGATAGACTGGGGGCGATTTCTTCTTCGTCAGGCACGGAAGCAGGGAAGATGAGCCGCAGGTAGTCGCGTCCGTAGCAGATGTAGCCTTTGGCTCGCTGCTCGTCCGTCAGGGCTGGGAGCACTCGATCATCTTCGTAACGCTGGCTCGGCTTCACGATGCGATCTGTAGGGACGAGGCTGATATCGTCGTACCAGACGGCGCCGGTTCCCGTGTAACGCATGTTGAGCCAAAGGCGAAGGCGGATTCGTGTTGTGCCCTCAGGCGGTTCGAGGTAGCCCGTGTAACGCGTCCAGTCCCGGTCCACATTCACGGCGACCGCGTCGTAGTTCGCGTCCAGCCACTTGCCGCCGTCGCCGAAAAACACTCCCGAGACCAGGGCCTCCGTATTCTTCATGCCCTGCGTTTTCATCCAGATCTGGAGCTTGTAGAACTTGACACTTCCGTCGACCGGGATGTCGGCCAGCGTCCATACGCCGTCGTCTTCCGCGCGCTGATTCGAAACGAAAAGGCTCCGTTCTCCGGAGTGGACGACCCTGCCGTCCCACCTCACCTGCGGCTTTTCCTTCTTCAGCCCTCGCTCACGATCGTTGCTGTGCGTGTTCTGCCAGGCAAATGCCCAGCCGTCCGGCGTGCCGTCCCCGTCGACATCCTCTTCGAAGCCGGCGTTGACGATGAGATTCCCAGGCTCCTTTGCCAGGCACACCAGCGGCAGCGTGAAGATCACGAGCGTCAAGGTGATGAGTTTCATCGACACCCCCGAAGTTATCTTGATAACAGCCAATCTTGCACGAATCATGCAAGGTTCTTTCGCGTTCAGTTCTCACGACAATCCGAACTAGGCTCTGTTTCAAAATTCAAGGTGCCGGGCTTCGAGCGGCTGCACGAACCATCCGCTGCGTTGTCCTGCATCGACATATGTCCAATATGCCTGCTTCGGAGGCCTTGCGGACTGGCTCGTTCGCTCGCTCTCGGGCCTGCGGCAGACTTTTCAAACAGAGCCTAGTTTCCCGCGGTTTCCCGGGCGACATCGCCATAGTCCTCGCCCCGCAGGCTTTTCAATACCGACTCCTGCCAGTCGCGCATCTGCTGCTTCAGTTTGTCGACGATTTCCGGCTGTTCCTGGCTCAGGTCGCGTGTCTCCGCCGGATCGTCGAGCAGGTCGAACAGTTCCACCTTGGGCTCGCCGGCTTTGCGGTCGTGAAGGACGAGCTTGAACTGGTCATCGACGAGGGCGCGAGGGCCGAGGAAATCCGAAGCATCAATCTCCGGATGGCGGAGATTCCGAAAGTTGCGGGTTGGGATGCCGCCCATCAACTTCACCAGCGGAGTGGTTCCCTTCTGCAGTTCCGGCTCGATCCACGGCTCCGTTTTCAGCCCGGCGAAGCGGCGCGTGTTGTAACACCAGACGAAAATCGGTTTTGGACGGGCAACCATCTCCCCGACAATCAGCGGCGACAGGTCAACTCCATCGATGGGCCGGGCCGGAAGCGGCTGGCCGACAATCGAGCAGAGAGTCGGCAACAGATCGCTGGTAACCGCACGCACGTTGCTTACACGCGGTTTCGGAATGCGGGCCGGCCACTCAATGACCCCCGGCACGCGAATCCCTCCTTCATAGACTTGTCCCTTCAGGCCGCGATAGGGCGACCGCAGCAGGCCGCTCGGCGGCGTGCCGTTGTCGCCGCAATAGAACACCAATGTGTTCTCGCGCAGACCCGCTTTGGCAAGGTAGTCGCGGAGTGTGCCGATGGCGTGGTCCATGGCGGTGATTTCTGCGTACCGTTCTTGCAGGACCGCGCCGAGCGGGCGTTGGACCGGCAGGCCGGTCTCGTTCGATGTCAAGCGGACGGAGCGATCGGCATACTTGGCCGGTAGTTCCTCGTAAAGGGCGAGGTCCTCGGGCAGGCCGCTGTAGGGCTCGTGCGGAGAACCGAACCACACAACGGCAAAAAACGGCTTCCCCTTCTCCCGGGAATGCTCGATGAAACGCAACGCCTCTTCGACGATGACTTTGGAGCCCTCGCCGCGAAAGATCTCGGGCGGGGCACCGTTGCGTGACAAAGCCGGGTCCATTTCAAAGAAATTGTCGTGGGATACCCATTCGTCGAATCCCATCGCCCCGGGATTGGTAGGCGAAGCGGTCTTCACTGCCCCAACATGCCATTTGCCGAAGTGGCCGCAGTAGTATCCGGCTTCATGCAGAATGTGGCCGATGGTGATTTCTTCGGGACGCAGCGACCATCCTGGAGCGAACGTGCCGTAGCGATTTGGATGGCGGCCGGTGAGGAAGCTGCCTCGCGTGGGGGAGCAGGAAGGGTGTGCCGAATAGAAGCGATCGAACCGAAGCCCGGTGGCCGCCATCTTGTCAAGAACCGGCGTGTGCAGGTAGGGGTGCCCATTGTAGCCGGTCTCCTCCCAGCCATGGTCGTCGCCCATCATGAGGACGATGTTGGGGGCGGGCAGACGCGACGCGTCGTCAGCAAGCAATGACGCCTGTACAACAAGCAGGAGAGCAGCAAGCAAAGGGATTGGGAGTCGGTTCATGGCCCTTGTTCCTCTTGCACAATCGTCGCGTTGTTTGGGGGGCTCGCTTGCCCGTCGGCATTCCTTGACACTCTACAAACCACCGAGTTGCCCGTCAACTCACGGGCGACTGGCTGGCAGTCCGGCATTTTGCGATCGCCGCCAATCGGCAGTCGCCCAGATTCCACGAACTCGCTTCGACGACCTCCCTGTTGGCTGTTCCTTTGCCAAGCCAGGCACTGCGCATTGCTGGAAATTTGCCCCAGCATCACCTTTATGGTAGTGTAACCGATCGAGTATTTAGTGCGATTCTGCCCACCCGCCATCCCCCCCCGCCCGAGACGCCCCCCGAGAAGCTCCAAGGAACGTACAATCATGCTGAAGAATGTCTCCCGCCGTGGTTTCCTCAAGACATCGGCCGCGATTGCGGCGTCCCTGTCCGTCGGCATCGGGAAATCCGCCTCTGCCGCGATAGGCAGTGCCTCGCAACCAAAGCGATGGTTCAAAGGCAACATGCACATGCATAACCAGTGGTCCGACGGCCACCCGCTTCCGGAGTGGGCTGTCGACTGGTACAAATCCCACGGCTACGATTTCATCTGCCCGAGCGACCACAATATCTTCCAGTCGGAGGAACTTCGCTTCGACGGTTTCGGGTTCAACAACAAGCCTTCCGATATTGCGGCGTTCGAGGGCGAGACGTCCCTTTGGAAAGTCGTTTCGCCGACTGCCGGCTGGCCGAAGCTGACACAGAGACAGATCGACGAGGCAATCGAGAAGTTCGGCGACAGTTCCGTGCGGACAATCACCATCGCTGACAAGACCTACGTTCGGCTCAAGCCCTTTGCCGAACTGGAGCAGCAATTCGTCGAACCGGGCAAGTTCCTCATGATCCCCGGATTTGAGCAGACGGGGGCCTGCCACAACGATCAGCAGGTCCATATGAACTTCATCAACGTGCGGGAGGTGTTTCCGTACATCTCGGCGGAGAAGCCCAAGGAGATTCTCGAACGGACCTTCGAGAAAGGCCTGGAGATGTACGGGCAGGACTATCTCTTCACGGCCAACCATCCCCTATGGCGCTACTATGACTATTCGCCCAACGATCTGATTGCCCTTCCGCAGATTCGTCTGTTCGAACTGAACAACAACGGGATCGACGGGAAGTACGAGGCTCATCCGCAGGGCTGGAAGCCGGAACAGTTCTGGGATGTGGTCAATGCCTACCGGGCCGCGCACGACCAGTCGCTCCTGCTGGGAATGGGGTCCGACGATCGGCACTCCTACCTGGAGCCGGCCAAGGCCTGGAGCGTTGTACGGGCGGCGACCCTGTGCGTGCAGGACCTGTTCCAGGCGATTCACGCCGGCGATTTCTATGCCTCCAACGGTCTGGATTTCGAAGACATTCAGTTCGACGGCAAAACCCTTGCGGTGAAGATCGACGTGCGAGAGGAAGGCAAGTACCGGATCCAGTTCCTTGGAACGAAGAAGGACTACGACCCCACAAGCCGCGTCATCGAGGTGGCCGAAGGCCCTCTCTGTCCGGCCCGCAAGATCGACATCTATTCCGACACCATCGGCCGTGTTCTCGACACGGTGGAAGGCACGGAGGGCTCGTACACGCTCAAGCCGGACGATCTCTACGTTCGGGCGAAGATCGTCAAGGTGAGCGACGATCTTCAGGACGACTGGCAGTCGAAGCCCGCCGCCTGGAGCCAGCCGTACAAGTAGCCGAAAGGAGAGTGATAGTTCGGAGGTTGTCACGAACTACACCCAGGAGGCCTTTCCCTACCGGGGAAAGACGGTTGGAACCGAGGACTATCTTCTCTTTCCAGGAAGCGGGCCAGCGGATTAAGAAACGCCGACGTACGTTTGACGACGCGGGATCGGGCGACACCGGTCACTCGAACAACTTCGCATCGTCCTGCCGGGTCCGGTTGCGATAGTCTTTGATCGTGTCAAAGACCATGTAGTTCGAATCGTGGAAGTTCTTGCCATACCAACCGAGGCGGCAGACAAAATCGATGTCGTCGCCAACAATTCGCCAATCGCAATACTGGAAGCCGGCGACGTCGTTGCCCTGGGCATGCTGATAGATGATCGAGCGTACATCCCACTTCTTCAGATCATCGGAACAGACAAGGGCCAGCGTGGTTCGAGAGCCTTTTTGTTTGGGCTGGACCCAGTTGGTCAACGCCCAGTACTTTCGGGTGACCTCGTCGTAGCGGATGCAAAACTTGGACGCGCCGCCGGGGAAATCGAGGAAGCCGGTCTCGGGATCGAAGCGGAGCGTTTTGCCGTCGGCCGAGAGGTCGAGACAGGCCACGGTCCGGCCGCCCCCGCCCGGACGTTTCCAATCCTCCACGCGGGCGATGATGTGCAGCGAGCCGTTGGGAGCCGCCACGACGTTGCCCTCCAGCCATCCGGTGAAGTGCGGATGCGACGGCCACACCACGGCGTTGCTTCGTGTCCAATTCGCGGCGTCCAGCAAGTCGCTGTCCAAGGGGGCGCTAATCGCCATCATGCTGAACTGGCTGCCCCATCCCCCTTGACGCGGTTTGTCGACCAGGTCGACTTGCCACCATACGCGGCCGCCGTGAAACAGCACGGGAACGGGATCGGTGTAGTACGGGGCATCGGAGAGAATCAGGCCAGTCTTCGGGTCCTTGGGCTCCGACCACGTCCTTCCGCCGTCGGTCGATTTGCGAATCGCCACGCACTCGGGACTGACGCCCTCGATCTCCGGCATCGCATAGCCGATTTGATACAGGACGTTGTCAATGGCGAAGAGCGTCCCACTCCGTTGCCTGTCGAACTGCCCCACCTTGGTCCAGGTCTCGCCTCGGTCGGCCGACCGGAAGACCTGCGTGTGCTTCTTGAAGTCGTCGTGCGAAAAGACGTACGTCCCGTCGGAGAGGATCTCCATCGACGGGGAGCCGAGAAACGCCTTGCGCCAATCGGCGCTGCGGGCGATCACCGTCCCCGGCGGCGGAGGCGTGTTTTCCTTCTGAGACTGGCCGTTCAATGCTGCCGTCGTAGCCAGAACTAACACGAGACTGACGAGTCTGACAATCATGGTGATCTATCCTTGTTGAAGGTCCCGTGGCCAATCATCGAGCCCGGTCCGCGTGAGGTCCGAAGACACGTTCGCCGGCATTTTCCAGGTACCATGAGCTGGAAACAGATTCCGGTCTCGTTCGTTCGACCATTCTAACGCAGTGCGTTCCCTGTGTATGCGCCCCACGGATTATCATTTCCCTCTGTCGGAGAACCACATTCCGGGCCTCTGACAGTGGGACGAGATCGTGGGGACTGACAATGAAGCAGCCTGTGCCTATTCTCGCATCGTTTTGAGCCAGGCGTCGTCGACGGCGATGGAATGGCTTTGCCCTTTGCGCTGGAGGAGGATTGTCCCCGTAATCGCCTTTGGTTCATTGCCCTTTCCGTCGCGGATCTTGAGGATCGGCCGGTCGCGGTCGTCCTTCACGGTGAGGTTTTTGAAGTGAAGGTTGCCTGCCGGGCGGCCTTCCGCATCGATGCCTTGCAGGTAGAGGGGCGGAAAAAAGGGCTCGGCGAGGGCGCAGTCGCGAAAGGTGGAGTCCTCCAAGTCGATACGCACCGCATCGTAGGGATTGAACTGCACGGAGAGACCGGCCATTCCGTCGTTTTCCGCCAGGAATCCCGCGATCCGCAGTTCCCCGACGGGCGGGTCCTTGGGGTTGCTGCACAGATGGATGGCATGCTGTTGGTTTGCGCGGGAAACGCACTGATCGAGGTGAATCGAGATGGGCGGGGACTGGCTGGTCAGGTATTGCGGACAGATCTGGAAGCCGGTTCCTGCATTGGATTCGGCGATGCAGCGACGCATCACGCAGCGGACGAGGGAATCCTCAGGAGAATTGGGCTCGAAGTCGATGCCCGCCTGCGGCGCCGTGCCGTCCGTGTTGCGCAACCGGCAGTCCTCGATCAACAGGTCTTCCGCGCTGATGACGCTGATGCCCTGCCGGTGGTTGGCGTTGCAGTCCACACGGCGAATCGTCACCTGCCGGTTGGGGGCGTGGTTCGAGCCCGCGCCGAGGTAGATGCCGTCGCCTCCCGTCTGCTCGATCGAGAGGTCCTGAACCAGCACGTTGCGGCACCCGAAGAAAGCCACCCCATGCCGCCATTCGGAGCCTTCATAGTCGGCGGATTGATAATCTTGTTTGTGCATGCGGATGTGAGCAGACTCGCCGCCATCGGTCCGGTCGCCTCGGAGAACAACGTGTTCGCATTCGCGGAAGGAGAGAAGGCAGTCGCTCCTGGCCCGGAAGGCTCCTTTCAAGGCTACCAGTTCGGTTCCCGCCTCGAAGACGATTTCCTGGTCGCTCACGCCGGTCAGGGGGCCCGTGAACCAGGGTGACGCCTGCCGGTCCAGAATCAGCCGCTTGACTTTCGAGTGGATCGCTTCCTGGAGCTGGGCCGTAGAGTCCGTGGGATCGAATCCCCACCAGGATGCGCGAGCTTCCTGCCGTTTGCCCTCCAGCACCTCCCGGACCAGTTCCGGCCTGGCGAAAGCGTCTGCCGCGGGCAAAGACGCAGTCAGCGTTTTGACAAGGAGGGCGTCAAACGCCTTGCGGTCTTTCCAGCCGAGCTGGCAACGCACCGTCCTGCCCTCGGGCGAAATGAGCGTGTGGCCCTCGTCGTTCACCGTGAGCGTTCGGGGCTCGATCCGTGCGTATTCTTCGGAAGAGGCCAGGTAGACCGCCGCCGTGTCGAAGAGGACGCTGCTGGCATCCTGTGGATAGCCGTCACGGTGGGCCCAGAGGTTGTAGTTCTCGATCACGATGCGGGCCAGTGGGTGCGGAGAATCGGCCACGGTCGCGTATGACATGCCGCGAAAGTACCAACTCCCCGGAAGCGTCCAGCGGCGAGGTGGTGATCGTCCACGGCGCCGCGACCATCGCCTGCCAGGAGGGGGCGTCGGCCCGGACATTCCAGTCTGCCCAGGGCTTTCCGCCGTTCTCAAAGCCTTTGTAGATCCTGCCGCCGGTGCAAACGATGCGAGCCTTGGTCGCAATCTGCGGGTTTCGGCGCAGAGCCTCCTTGATGTTGGGAACCGGACCGATGGTGATGACCGTGATCACGTCTGGCTGCGCGAGGATCGTGTCGATCAGCGCCGCCACGCCGTCCTCATGGACCTTTCCCGGGTAGGTGCCCAAATCAAAATCGCCCACCCAACGCTTTTGCGTCAGGGGCTCGTCTCCGGTCTTGATCCCGGTGCCGATGGGGATGTCGGTGCGACCGACGCGTTGGAGAATCTTCGCCGCGAGCCGGGTCCGTTCCGGGGTGTTGCCATAGTCGGTGACAATCAACTTCAGATCCACTTCCGGCATGCCTAGCAACATCGCCAGGGCCCAGGTGTCATCGATGTCGTCGCCAATATCCGTATCCAAGATGACCGGAATGGACGCTCCCTGCGCCACGGCAGCGATGAAGCCGAAACCGAGAGTGGCGAAAAGGACGAAACAGAGACTCCATGGGAGTTTGTTCATGGGACTTCGGCGTGGCGGGAGGGCGGTGGGAGGAAGGCCGCCGTATGGCGACCTCGAATGGTGTTCCACACCAGTTTGTCAAAAAGCGAAACGAAACACAACGCGCGAGCTTCAGTCTCAATCCGCTCTTCCGTGGTTGGCTAACCGAAATTCGAACCGCCGTGAGAAAAGTTGCCCGAAATAGGCGAGTCGGTTTCCACACGGTACGTAATGAATTCGCCGTTCTATTCTCGCAGAGCTTCGGGGTGCTGTTGCTGCGGAAGGAGGGATCGTTGAAGCAAGTCGCAAGCGCTGCCAGCATAAAAATTCACCGAAAGCTCTTTGCTCGTAGGAGGTCGCGTGAATCAGTCGATCCTTACGATGCGCGGCGCCGCACCGCAGCCGGGGACCTTGACCGTGAGGATCGAGCCCTCTTCATCCCAAGGGCAATCGGCCAGCGTCTCGCCGTCCAGCTTGACTGCCTTGGGGCGATGTTGCAGGTGGACCGTCGCCGTGAAGTCACGCGTCGCCGGCATTCCGGCGTATTTGCCGTCGCGGGGGCCGATGGTCAGCGTGACGGTGGTCCCTTCCGTTTTGCAGTTCAGTGTTGTCCGTGCGAACTGGCCCTTGCGGTATCCCAAGCTCTGGCCGTCGTCTTCGTAGAGCGTGAAGCTACTTTCATCCGACGGATAGACCAGGAGCAACACGTCAGCCGACCAGCCCTTCTCGAGGTGATCGCAGTCAGGCCAGGTGGGAATGATGGCGCCGCTCTTGACCATCAAGGCACCGCCGCGGCTGGCCGTGATTTTGATTGGAAGCCTGCCCGGACCGGTGGTCCGCTCGCCGCTCCAGAAGTCGGTCCACTCGCCCGGCGGCAACGTGAGTTGCTTGGAGAACGCCGAGACGAGGAGAAACTCGCCAAGCATGTATTGGGACAGGCAAGTGTCCCAGGCCGGGTCCTCGGGGTACTCCATCGACATGGCACGCATGACCGGGTACCCCGTCAGCGCGGCCTCGGCCGCGGTCGAGTAGAGATAGGGGAGCAGCCGGTAGCGAAGCTGAGCGTACTGCCGATAGGCGTCCGTGTGGACCTGTTCGAGATACCAAGGCTGATACCAGTAGTCCCAGTTGTTCTGCTGCGCCCAGGTTTGGAGGAATCCGAAATGGAGGCCTTCCACGTTGGTAACGCTCATGTCGCAAGAATGATTCGAGTGGCCGGAGAAGGCCAGGTTCAACATCGAGGTCAGCGGTCGGGGGCCTCCACCGGTATCTCCCGCCCATGTGGCCACAAACTGCTGCACGCCCGCATAACCGCCGGCCGAGTAGACCATGGCGCGACGTTGCGTATGTTGCTCGAAGCCTCGGGCCATCTGCTTGGCATAGATCACCGGGTACAGGTTGTGCATCTCCTCGTCGGTCATGCCGTTGCCCCACTGACGTTTCGGGTGCTCGATGACCTGAGCGGCCCCGTCGAGCTTGAACGCAGACACGCCCTGATCGACGAATTTCTTGAGGTGCTCGAACCAGGGTTCGGGCGTCTGCTGCGGCTCTCCCTCGGGAGCGGCCGAAGTCTTCTTGGCACCCTCGGGTTTGCTCAGCCGTTCGTCGACGAAGCCCTCTTGCACGTTGATCGAGTCCGCTTGCCCCACTTTGGCACCGGACGCGGTCCCATCCTTGCCGACAATCTGCTGCTCTTCGCAGACGCCCAGGTCATAGTCGCAGCAGAGCCAGAGACTCAGCTTGAAGCCCTTTCGCTTCAGGGCGCCGAAGAATGTGTGCGGGCCCTTGGGCGCCCAGTAGGGGATGGGAAATCGTTGCGGATGCCAGGCTTTCTGCGTGCTGAAGTCGTAGTTCTTCGACATCCAGCCGGGCTCCAACCCGATCACGTCGCACGGGATTTGCTCGCGCCGAAAACTGACCGCTTCGTTCATCATGTTGAAAGCGTCGATGTTCTGGTTGCAGACATAGGTGAGGCCATAACCCCAGATGGGCAGCAGCGTGGGACGACCGGTGAGCGAGGTGTACGTCTCCAGCAAGGTCCGGTAGTCCGCACCGCAGAACAAGTAGTAGTCCACATCGCTCCGCGGCGCGGTGCAGATCAATCGATTCGGGTCGCTCTTGCCAACGTCCATCGAGTTGCGCCATGTCGTGTTCATCAGCAGGCCCCAACCGCGGTTGCTCAACACCATGGGGATCGGGATGTAGGACTTGACGTTGAGGACCCAGAACTCGTAGACGCCGCCGCGACGCATCACGTTTTCGCGGCTCACGTCGCCCAGGCCGTAGAGACGTTCGTCGGTGGTTAGCGCGAAGCGAAGGTCATACCCCCCGCGGGGCTCGAAACTCGCGGAGGCCAGTTCGGTCAGCGTCTTGCCATCGGCGGTGGCCAGGGCGACCGTCCCGTCCTTACGATTCACGTTAAGCTTCGCCTGCCCCGTGGCGAGTGTGACGATTCCATCCGCCTCGGTCCGTTGAACCGCGACTTCCGGAAAGGCGGCGTTCAAGATACCGTAGCGGTTCAACGCCGATTCGGTCCATTGCCCTGTCTTGCTGTGGCGAATGCGGAAAAGACGTTCCCCCAAAACGTCGACGCGGACGGCCGCTCCATTGCCCAAGTCGAAAACCAGATTCTGCGGTCCCAACGGCGAGGAGTCGAGCCATATGGGAGATTTGCCGGCATCTTCAGAGCGGGCCTCACCGCTGAGAAACGTACATGAAAGCACGAAACAGATCGCCAGTCGGTTCATGGGATGCTCCTATCGTGAACGATGTTCGTCGATCACCGCTTTCAGCCCGGCCAGGAAACGCTCGACCTCCGTCGTGAGAGTGACGAATCGCAGGCCGCAGTGGCGCAACTCGGCGATCAACTGGGGCGACGTGATGTTTGCGCCCCCCGCAACGCCGTGCGCCGCAGCCGTTCGCAGGATCCGTTCGAGCGCATCGCGGAGCTGACCGCGTTCCAGGTTATCGGGACAGCCGAGGGATTGCGCCAAGTCGGCATTGCCCACAAAGGCGGCGTCGACCCCCGGAACGGCAAGGATCTCGTCGGCATGTTCCAGGCCCTGGGCGCTTTCAATCTGCAGAACAAGAAGTGTGTTTTCGTTGGCCTCCTCGGTGAATCGGCCACCGGTTGGCGTCTGGAAAAGCGAGTGCGGGCGGCAGTACGAAACGCCGCGTTTGCCGACCGGCGGGTATTTCATCAGGTCGACACAGGCCCGGGCGTCGGCGGCCGACTCGACCATCGGCACGACAATTCCCCCGAAGCCCAGATCGAGCGACGCTTGAAAGAACTCTCGCCGAATCGCTGGCACGCGGACCAGCGGCACGCACCGACAAGCCCGGAAACCGGGCGTCATCGCGGCCAGCTCTGCGAGCGTGTAGCTGCCGTGTTCCATGTCGAAGATGACAAAGTCGTAGCCCGCGGCATCAAGCAGCAAACCGATGCCGGGCGTACGCATTTCCACCACGAAGAGGCCGAAGACCGTCTCGTCGGCGAGCAAACGTCTGCGCAATGAGCCGTCCGCCAGGTGTCTGCTAAGCATATCTTCTCCAAGCGATTGTGATAATACAGGATGTGAGGCCGCGCTGCTAATGCTTGGCTCGCGGGTTGCGGAGGTAGTAGAAATGCCCGTCTTCGGCGCCGATCACGACGTCCGCGATACCGTTGTCGTCGAAATCAACCACGGTCGGGCAGGTCGTGTGTCCCGCAAGCCGCCGCGAATCGAGCGGTCCCCGATCTTCGAAATACCATTTGCCGTCGCGAGATTCTGTTTGACGCAGCCAACTCGCATTGGAGCTATTGACGAAGAAGTCCAGCTTGCCGTCGCCGTCAAAATCAGCAACACAGAGCTTTCGCCGACCGCTTGCGCCGGCCTGCTTGGCGTTGAGTTGACCATGTCCATCCGCCCGTCGCCGTTGACATCCATCGGCAGCGGCCACGCCCACAGGCCGGCCCCCAGATCGACGACCAGGCCGGGATGATTGTACTTCAGCCGCTCGAGTTTTGAATCCTGAGCGGTTACCACACTGGAAGAAGCGAGAAACAGCAAACCGGCCAGCAGGAGGCCCGGCAAGAACGTTGTATGTCGGGACATGAGAGGTCCTTTCTTTTGACCTTGGCAAGATACCATCTCGAAGCGACCGATGCTACTAGTTTCTGACGGCCAGCGTGACGGAGGACCGAATCCCCCATAGCGGTCATCGACGAGGTTGGCATTCCAACTGAAGCGTCTTGCCCCTCCGCCACCTCGGCAACGTTCGTATCCGGACAAGACGCCGGGAGCACGAGAAACCGCACGGGCGGTAAACGTCAATCGCAACCGCCGAAGAATCCGTCGTCGATCCAGATCGGCTTGTACCCGTGTTCCGTCACGTGGCGCAACGCGGTATCCCAACGTTCGAAAATATCCGATTTGTGGTTTCGATAGAACGGCCACCAGTACTGTTCGTGGCCCGCGATATTAATCAGCAGGTTCTGCTTCGGGTTGTCGAGCTTACGATGATGGAGCCATTCGGTCTTTATGCACTTTCAGGCTGGGTTCGTTGAGCAAGGCGGATTCCCTAAAGCATGTCGCAAACACCGCTTGCGCAAGAATTCAAGAAAGACTCATCCCGTCCACGGACGCGTGTGACAGTCCAATCCGCTTGCCGCCCGGAGGGACACGTCGACATGACGTAGGAGGACCCAGGCCACGCAGACGGGTCCATTTTTTCGGCCAGCAAGGTACTTTGACGACCATGCGCCACCCAGAAATGCGAACCAGTTCCCTTCCTCTTCTGCGACATGACGGAGAACACTGGAATTGTGGCTGACACAGACGTACATTGAGATCGCTGCCGGTTTCCAAATCCATTTTCGCTGTGCCGTTTTGGGAGAGCCTATCGTGAGAGAGTATCTGCTGGCCCTCGTTGCCTGCTTCGTGAGCACCACACTCCTGGTGGCGGACACGCCCGAGCCCGCCTTTCGCGCCGGTGCGGCTACGAGCAACATCACGCCGGCATTGGGGTCGGCGATCATCGGCAGTTCTCCGCCCATTCCAGCCGCAAACGTCCACGACGGGCTTCCCGACACAAACAACGCCTTGGCGCAAGATGCCCAGAACCATCCCACGGTCGGCCCGGACAAGACAAGGGCGGCGCACGATTGGCTTGCGTCGACATTCGAAGGAAACGAGACGTTCTTCTCATTCCTGTACGGCGGAGAACCCTTCGCCACTCTCCGCAACGACTGGAAACTGGAGCGTGCGACCCGCAAGTTGGACGAAAGCCGCAGCGAACGCGTGCTCACATACACCGATCCGAAGACCGGCCTGGTCGTACGTTGCGTGGGCATCGAGTACCTCGATTTTCCCACAGTCGAATGGACGCTCCACTTCAAAAACAGCGGCGATGCGGACACACCGATCCTGGAGGACATTCGGGCGTTGGACATCGAAGTTGTTCGCTCGCCTCGGGGGGGGCATGAGGGCGAAGACAAGGACTTCTGCCTGCACCACTACGTCGGCGGCGAGTGCAGCCCCCACGCATATCAACCGCTCACGACGGTGCTGAGCCCGGGTACTCAGATCCGATTCAGCGGCACAAGTGGTCGCCCCACCGACAAGCAAATGCCGTATTTCAATCTGCAACGCCCCGAAAACGCGGGCGGCCTTATCGTCGTCGTGGGCTGGCCTGGACAGTGGGCTGCCGATTTCACGCGTGTCAGCGACACCCGGCTGCACCTTCGTGCGGGCCAGGAATTGACGCACTTCAAACTCTTGCCTGGCGAGGAGGTCCGCAGCCCGCTGATCGTGCTGCAATTCTGGAAGGGCGACCGCGTCGAGTCGCAGAACGTGTGGCGCCGCTGGATGCTGGCCCACAACCTGCCGCGTCCCGGCGGCAAGTTGCCCGAGCCGATTCTGGCGTTCGGCCCTGGCGGCCTCTATCCCGGGATCATCACCAACGCGGCCGGAGAAGTGGAGTTCATTCGGCGAACGCTCGAAAGAAACTTCAAGCCCGACTACTGGTGGCAGGACGCCGGATGGTATCCGTGTGACAACCGTTGGCCGAAGACCGGCACCTGGGAGGTGGACAAGACGCGGTTTCCCAAGGGCTATCGAGAGGTCAGCGACCTGGTGCACGCCAAGGGCATGAAGAGCCTCCTGTGGTTCGAGCCGGAACGCGTTGCCGCCGACACCTGGCTCGCCAAGGAGCGTCCCCAGTGGGTGCTGGGCGGAGAGAAGGGCGGCATCCTGAACCTCGGGAACCCGGAGGCCTGGAACTGGCTGGTCGAGCGGGTCGACACGCTGCTCGTCGAGCAGGGCATCGATCTCTACCGCCAGGATTTCAACACGGGACCGCTCGCCCTATGGCGAGCCAATGACGCCGAAGATCGCCAGGGCATCACCGAGATCAAGCATGTCACCGGCTACCTGGCCTACTGGGACGAGTTGCGGCGACGGCATCCAAACATGTTGATTGACACATGTGCCAGCGGCGGTCGGCGCAACGATCTGGAGACGCTCCGCCGTAGCGTGCCGCTCCTGCGCAGCGATCTCTTCGGCGAGGAGAATTCAGGCGTCCCCCAGGAATGTCAAACCTACGGCATTGCCGCCTGGTTCCCCTACTACGGCACCAATACGCAACGTGGTCCCGTGGTGAATTCCTATGCCTTTCGCGGGCGAATGTGTCCGTGTGCCACCATCGCCAAATGCGACACACGCCGCGAAGATATTGACTACCCGGAGCTTCATCGACTTGTCGGCCAGTGGCGTCAGGTCGCCCCATACTACTTCGGCGACTACTATCCCCTGACCGGGTACAGCCTGGAGGAAGACGTATGGATGGCCTGGCAGTTCAACCGGCCCGACCTCGGCGCAGGCGTGGTCCAAGTCTTCCGCCGTTCGAAGAGTCCCGTCGAGGCGGCCCGTTTTCAACTGCGAGGCTTGGACCCCGATGCCACCTACGCCATTGTCAACCTGGACACGCCGAATCAGAAGACGACAGTTACGGGCCGTGAACTTCTGGAAACCGGGCTTCGCGTGGCGATTTCAAACCGTCCCGAGGCAGTGATATACACCTACACGGTTTGCGCCGATCTGCAACGAAACCGGGTACAGGAATCGGTTTCCGGGCGGAGAGGCACGGCTCCGGCTGCCGTCATTGCCAGATCGCGTCCATCGAGGTAATCATAGTCGAATGGAGAAATGTCGATGCCGGCTGCAGCGAGAAACGTCGGAGCCATGTCGACGAAGCACGCGAAGTCCGTAACGACTTTGCCGGCCGGAAACCGCTTGCGGTCCGACGAAACGACGATGATCGGGGTATTCAAGTCCCTGTCGTAGTGCAGGAACTTGCTGACCATGCCGTGTTCATTGAGTTTCCACCCGTTGTCGCCACACACATAGAGAATCAGCCAGGGACGCGAATTGCTCTCCGAGTAGGCAACGAACTCGTCTACGAGCTTGCCCACGAGCGAATCGCCGTACGCGCAGTAGGCGCAGTAGTCGGCAACCATCTGCTGTTTCTCGGCGTTGGTAAAATGGTCGCTTTTCCAATTCTCAAAGGCTCTCAGGATCTGCAGAGGGAAACTGGCGAGTTCTTCGGGTGTAAACGTCGGCAGGGTGTAGCGCAATTCGCAAACTTCTCGCGGAATTCAGCGGGCGGCGGCACGGGCGTGTGAGGGAACTCAAATCCACAGTACATGAACAAGGGGCGCTGGCTGTCAGGACCATTCTGCTCCCGGCCAAGGACGTCCGTGTAGCTTTCGTCCGCATGAGCCAAGTGGTCGACCAGGGCGGCGGCAAAATTGGCGTCCCGGGTGCCGTCGCTCGATTGCGGATTCGCGCCGCCAAGAATCTCGCCGAGACTACCATCTTCGTTGGGACGATAGGCCCGGAATATATCGAGGCGTTCGCGGATAGCCTCCGCATCGTTGACTGTCGCCTCGGAATCCTCCGGCCATCGGAGTCTGGTGCCATCGGCAAAGAAGAATGTCTCGATTCTTGGCCCTGCCTTTCCGCCCGACCATTTCCTCTCCGGGTGCCAGTCCACCAGCCCCTTTGCGGCGAACTCGTTTCGATAGCCGAGATTCGTCTCATACAGCAGCGGCCCGTTCGGGTCCTTCTTGTTGGCGAAATGCTGGTCACGAATGCCGAGCTTGCCCACGGCGACAGTCTGGTAGCCTGCCTGATCCCGCAATATCTCGGGCACCATGGGCTTCCAATGGGGCATGCCGGCTGGGTTGTAGTACTCGAATCCGTAGACGCCGGTGCGATGGGAATAACGACCGGTGTGCATGGTTGTTCGCGACGGAGCGCAGCTTGGATTGTGGTTGAAGGTACTAATGAACGTCGTGCCCTGGGATGCCAACCGGTCGACGTTGGGCGAGAGCACGTTTCCAAGCCGACTGTCGGCGTTGCCGTGTCGGATGCGGTTGAAGGCGGAAATCGAGTCGGGACGCTGGTCGTCGGTGAGAATCCAGAGGATGTTGGGCTTCTCGGTATCTTGCGCGGAAAGCCCCCTGCACGATAGCAGCACGGCGAACATGCAGAGGACGAGTTGTGGGGCAGGTTTCCTATTGCCGTTCCTTGAATTCCCAGATACTCGTTGTTCTTTCTTCGGCTTGGCCCTTCGAAGGCTGCTAATTCCCAGGGAGTTTCTCGTTCGCTTCGCGAATTCGTTCTCGCTGCTGGCGATTCAGGCCGTGCTGGTAGTAGAACTCCGGCCTGTAAGTGTACCCGTGCCGTTTCATGTCCGGGTCATCGACATCCAGGCTGAGGTCGCAGTCGAATCGCATCAGGAGCGAGTGATTGGTGCGCGGGCCTGTGCCGGCCAGGGTGTTGTGGCAGATTCCCCAGGTGATTCCGCGGCCGCACTTTGTGTTGGTGAAGGCGTCCGGAACATAGGGCCCCGCCGCTACGGGCATCAGGCAGGTGATTGATGCAATTTCGAAGTTGACTCCATCTTCCGCATATTGAACGGTGAAGTGCTCGTTGCCGTCTTTGATGACCAGGGCCGCGATTCCTTCCTTGAAAGGGAACAGCGTGGTCTCGTGTCCGGAGTTGATCACGGGGTTGAGCGGATGCTTCTTGAACGGTCCTAGCGGATGGTCGGCGATGGCCAACCCTTGCATCCGGACGAGACGCGGGTCTCCGTCGCAATCGGACTTGTAGTACAGGTAGATCTTGCCTTTGTAGACGAGCGGGTAGGGATCGTGGATGGAGTACTGATCCCACTCGCCTTCGGCGCCGTTGGGAATCACGACTTGATTCAACGGCGTCCACGGACCGTCGGGCGAGTCGGCGTACGCGACGGCCACGGGGCAGTCATCGCCGCGCGTCTTATCCTTGCCGCGGGTACCGCTAGGCGCGGAAAAGGCCTGATAGTAGAGGTAGTACTTGCCTTCCCACAGCAGGATGTCGGTCGTTGTCACCGATCGCCAACCGGGATTCGGTTTGGAAGGACGAGGCATGGCAACGCCCTGCTCCTGCCAGGTGAAGCCGTCGTCCGAGGTAGCATACCAGATGTCGCAAAGGTCCCAATCGCGCGACGGAATCGTATCCGTGCATTTCTCAGCGCCCTGGGGCGCCGTCGGCGTCTGTCGATGCGTGTACCAGACGTAGTATTTGCCGTTGACGACAATCACTTTCGACGGATCGCGACGCGTGATCGTTCCGTCATGGTTGTTGTAGTCCAGACCTTTCAACTCGGTGTACTTGAACAACGAATAGAGTTCGTTGTCTTCCGGGCGTGGGGCCGGGTATGCGGTGTAGTTCCGCTCCATGGCCGCACTCATCGGGCGGTTTGGCTTCTCCTTGGGGAGAATGAAGGGAAATCCGCGTTCTTGCGCCTCGATGGTGCATGAAAGCAGAGCGACAAGTGCGGCTGTAGCCACGAGGGTTGGTAGCCAGATGTTTCGCATGATTGTTCGTCACTCCTTCGTACACTGTGTTCAGGGACGCCCGGGTAGGCGTGCAAACCGGCTCGAAGTGATAGTCCTCGAGGCGAACGCTTTCGGCATGGAGACGGTCCAGGTTGGGCGTCTTGAGCCAGGGGTTTCCATGACACGACATGTCGCCGTAGCGCTGATCGTCGGTGACGATCAAGATCACGTTGGGGCGGTGGTCCTGTCGCTGCGTTGTTGCAGAGGCGAATACGGCCGTGAGAACGATCGTCCCAACCAGGATGGCACTCGATAATCGTCCCATCTTCAATCTCTCGTTGCGAGTGCGCCAGCAGGCTGAAACGGGGCCCTGCCTATTGAATATTCGCCTTCAGGGCCGCAATCGCCGCCTTTCTGTCTCTCTTGCGAACAGCATCCACGATCGCGGCGTGTTCTCGGAAGCTCTCCATCATGCTGCGGTGGCGGCCGAAGTGAAACAACATGCGGCTGACAATGGGCATCCAAATCGCCAGCAGATCCGTGTTGCCGGTCGCTTCCACGATGTGGCGGTGCAGGGCCATGTCCTGCTGCAGAACCTCCGCGAGATCCTCATTTTCACAAGCCGTTTTCAATTGGCGGACCGTGTCCTGGAGACGTTCCACGTCGCGATCTGCGAGTTTGCCGAAGATCCTGCGAAGGGCGTACACCTCGATCTTTCGCCGCAGCTCGACCACCAGCGGTTGGATCTCCTCACCCGACGGCGAGCCAACCCGCACACCACAATTGGGCCTGGCCACTAGCAAGCCTTCCTGGGTCAATTGGAAGAGCGCATCGCGGATGGGCGCCCGGCTGACTCCGTATTGCTTGGCAAGCGTCTGCTCGCGGAGATTGGTTCCTTCCGCCAACCGGCCGGCAATGACGTCGGCACGAATCTGATCGGCGATCTGCTCGCGGATCGTGCGAAATACGGGAGGATGGGACATGAGGGGCATCCTTATAGCCAGTTGACAGAGCAATTGCAGAGTGTATGCAATCTGCAATCGACGTCAAGAGGCCAAAACGAACAGGAGGAGACTGCTATGCGAACCGGCTTCCCGCGGACGCTGGCACTGCTGTTGCTGTCAATCGCCAGCTTGGCCCAGGCACAACCGTTCTTCCTACCCACGCGGGACCCAAAGCCGACAGACAAGGTCTGGGTGAAGGTCGAGAACATGTCGGATGAATTCGACGAAATCTCCTTGGATGCATTTTGAATGCCGCATGAAAGCCAACAAGACGGTCATGTCGTCTACCTTCTGGCTCATGACCAAGAAGGACACCACGAAGAAGCTCGAGCTGGAGATTCAGGAATGCGTTGACAGGACCACCGACAAGACCGAAGGCTGCCAGACGATGTAGCTCTTGTCGCGTCCGGCAATGGGGGTGATCTTGTGCCAAACCCTCGGTCGTTGCAGATTTTGTCGCAACAATTCGTTGACCTGCTTCTCCCGAGGGCGAAAGACGACCTTCAGTTGTTTCCCGCCCCACTGGTCTCTGCGACGACTTCAGAGCAACTGCGTGGTTACCACGTCGTGAACTGTGTGCAGAGGTTGCCTTGCCTGGATCGAGAGCGAGCAATTTACAAATGGGACCAAGAGATCGATGAGTTGGTGGTATACAAGTTGGCCGTCGATGCGACCATGGTTCCGGATGCTATCCAGATATTTCGAGTGGATGAATGCCCGTACCGGGGGCTGATCTTTCGTGACCTGGTCGGGCAAGGTTTGCGCGGAGTTGCGTTCATCAAGTGTTGATGGCGGGACGGACAGAATCTCCCAACATCTGCCGCCGCTGTGCTCCCGGTCGCATCGCCCTTTTCGACGTGGTAGGATGGCTACGCGCAGTTCTACCACGAGGGAGGGAACACCATGGCGTTCAACACACGGCGGCGTTGGGTCGGGACGAAACTCAAGTCACAAACGGGCTCGCAGAATGCCCGCGTTTGCCTGGCGGTGGTCATGGCGGTATCCCTGACGGGGACCACGCTCGCCCGCGGCAGCGAACCGTTCCCGGTTCCGTTGGCCAATCCGTCCTTTTCGGAGGACGCGAGTCCGGAAGGCATCCCTTCCGGCTGGAGTTGCTACGGAAGCGGCGGTGAGAACGTGAAGCTCGAGGTGGTTCGGCAGGGCAGCGATGGCACGCTGCTCATCTCCGACAGCGATCCGGCGGCCGAGATCGGCGTCTTGCAGAACTTCCCCTTGAAGGGCGGCGAGACCTATGAGGTCACCGCCAAGGTTCGCGGCGTGGAGGGGGCTTCCGGCTGGGGAGCCTACCTGCAACTGAGATTTCTCCCCTCGAACAAATACGTCCAGGCAGCCCTTTCGCCCAAGTCGGCTGACGAGTTGTCGGAGGTCTCCGTCAAGGGCACGGCGCCGCCGGACACCACCCGCGGCACCATCTATCTCTACACGCACCGCGATCCGACTCCCCAGGTGCTTGTGACCGAGGTTCGTCTGGCCGGGGGCCTGCCTGCTCCGCCGCCCCCGCCTCCTGAGCCGGTTCCTCCCCAATACGACCGGCTCAAGGACCTACACCAACAAATCCCGCTGGTGGGTGACCGGAAGGCGGCGTCCGCGATTGTCGTTCCTGCCGGGGATTCAACTTACCGGGCCGCGGCCACACAGATCCAGCAGGCCGTGGAAACGCGAACCGGCGTTCGATTGCCCATTCTGACTGACGACGATCCCGGTGCGGCCGTGCCCCTGCGTCAGAATCTCATTCTTCTGGGCAACCGTTCGACAAACCAAAGCCTGGCGCGGCTCTACGACCAGTACTACTGTCTCGTGGATCTCAAGTATCCCGGACCGAAGGGCTACATGATCCGAACGGTTCACAACCCTTACGGCAACGGCAACTCGGCCGTGATCGTCGGCGGGAGTGATGCAGAGGGCGTTGAGAAGGGGGCCCGCGTGTTGGTCGGGATTCTGTCGAAAGCCACGGCGGACCGTGAGAATTCCCTCCCCAGCGAAGCGAGGGGGAGGGCTAGGGAGGAGCGATCGCACTTGAAGGGGGATGCGAGCGATGCTTCGACCCCTCCCCAGCCCTCCCCCACGTTCGCTACGCTCACTGGGGAGGGGGACCTCTCGCTCGGCTGGACGATGGAAACCGAGCTTGGCGAGGGCGTGGAGCCGCCCACCGACATCCGCAAGTTCGAGACTTGGGAGGCTTCGCGGGGCTACGGATCGATCGGCTACTTCGGTTGGTGCAGCATCAGTAAGCAGATGGCCATGTATTACATGACCGGCAACGAGGCTTGTGCCCGGGAGGTCGTTCGGCTTGCCTTCCCCGACGCCCAGGCGATCCGCGACATCGAGGAAATCGACGGCGAACGAATTGAGAACAAGCACGATCCCCTGGCGGGCTTCTATCACTACAACGCCCACATGGCGATCCTCTTCTGGGACCTGATCGAAGAGAGTCCCGTTTTCAGCGACGAGGAGCGTCTGCGGATCACTAACGCCTTCGCCCGGCAGCTCAATCACCGGAAGGGAGAAGGGGTGTATCAGCTCACCCGGGCGCGGACGAGCGTCAGTTCGCGCCACGGCCAATGGGCGGCGATTTCGCTCTACTGCCTGGGCCGCTATTTCAACAAGTCCTATCCCGATCCCGTGTGGGCCCAATGCGTTCGGGGCGGGGAACTGGCCTTCGGTTCCCTTCATCATCATGCCTGGCTTGCCGGCGAGAGCGACAACCTGTTCTGGTACTGCACGGGGATCGCGCCGGTCATGACCTACATGACCCTGACCGGCGATCGCAAGCCCTTGGAAAACGGCGTGCTGGAAGAACTGCTTCAGGGCCTGGATATCCTGATTTCCGGCCGGGAAAAAGACTGGGCCCTCAATTCGGCGTCGCTCGGCATGTTGAACAAGGCCGCCTACCTGACCGGCGACGGGCGCTGGTTGACCTATCGCGAGCGGACGGGCGTGGACACCGACGGATTCCGCCTGGGCCAGTCCTTCTGGCCCGATTCGGCGTTCCCCGCGACGCAGCCGGACGACCTGATCGGAAAATGGACGATCCAGCGGCTTCCGGAACCGGCCTGGGCGGCCCGGGCTAGCGGACTGCCTCCGGATCAATCGTTCTACTTCGGCAGTTTTCGAACGGCCGCAGATGACAGCGGTGACTACATCCTCCTCGACGGCTTCAATGGGGCGTCCCGCAATCCTTACCACACGTTCGATATTCTGCAGCTACGACTCGGCGGGCAGCTCGTTCTCGACGGCTACCACAACCAGGTTCTCACCAGCGCCGACGGGATGGTCGAGCCCGCCGCCGCCATGGATGCTGCCCTGGTGCATGCCGACGTGGTTGGGCCCACGGCGTTCGCTACAGGCGAGGTTCCCAAGGCCGCCTTCTGCAATTGGCGTCGGCATCTCGCCCAACGCGCGGGTTGCTATGCGCTCATCGTGGACGACCTTACTTTCCGTACGGACAGTCAGAACATGGCGGTTACCACCACCTGGCAATTGCCGGGCGGACGCTGGGATGGGAAGGCGCAAGCCGTTCGCACTTCCGAGGTCGACCTGCGCTGTTGCGACGTTCAGGAAGCAGGTGGACGGGGCACCGTGACCATGCGATGGACCGGTGGCGTTCAAAACGGCCGGCACCGGATCGCCTTCTATCTGATCGCGCCCCGGGCTTCGGAGTCGAACGGAGTCCCGGCGTGTCTTCGCGTGGCCGAAAACGCCGCCGCCCTAGCGCTGCCGGAAGCGGCCCTCGCCGTTTTCGGGAAGTACGCTCAAACCAGCGCGGAACTGGCCGTGCTGGCCGAAGACCATCTTGTGGGACGAGCTTTGACCACAGCGGGGATCGACACGCAGCTTCTGACAAGCAATGCTCCGGTCGATATCGACTGGGATTTCAAGACCGGCGTGGTTCACCTGGTGGCTGAGCAGGAGTCGTCCGTGCGTATGGCCCTCGAAACGCCGGCCCTGTTCCTGGCCGACACAACGGCGGGCAGGGTCCAGGCGAACGACCCGGTTCCGGACCTGGTTTTTGACGGACCGCGCATGGTCCTGCCGCCAGGACGCCACGTGATCCGCGGCGCGTTTCCCGCGAAACACCCGCTCGCCGCATTGGCCGAATCGCTTCGCGGGCTGTTTGCTGATGGAGAGAGTGCACGCAAGGAACAACTTGCGGAGGACGGGAAGGCAGAGCAACTTCCCGCGGCCGACGTTCCTGTTGCCTTCACCTATCAGGCCGACGCCAAGGTGGCCGACATAACGCGTCTCGACGACTCGGGCGATGTACGGCTTGCCGTTGCGGCAGGCCAAACGATCCACCTGCTGGATTCGGCGGGAGGACTGGTCCGCACACTCGAAACGGACGGCCCGATCCGCGTCCTTCGCTGGTGGCCCGAGACCGATCTGCTCCTGGCCGGCTGTGTGGACGAGAAGGTTGTGGCTTTCGATCGCACGGGAAAGCGGACGTGGACCTTCACTTCCGAAATGGACCGGGCCGTTTACGAGGCGGCCAAGACTTATTGGTTCAAATCGGCGCCCGGCCACGAAGGCATTCACGGACTCCACACGGGAGTGTTCGACGGCGGCAAGAGTCGCTGCTTTGTCGGCAGCGCGTGCACCCTCGAAATCCTGGACGAGGAGGGACAGCTTGTGAAGCGGACGCCCGTCTTCTGGGGACCTGGACGGAAGTTCCTCCTGCTGGACAGACCGGACGGTTCCCGCGATCTGCTGATCTCCCGCTGGCTCAACGGCACCGATTTCCTGGCGGTGGTCAACAGTTCGGCCATGGAGGTCACGTCGCGTGGCTATTACAGCGTTCCTTCGGGCCACTCGTTCGTGAGCGGTTGGATGGCCCAAAATCGAACGGGCCTGTTCCTCGACGACCTCGACGGCAACGGTACCCCCGAGGTGGCCACCGCCATCAACGGGACGTGGAATCGAGTGACGGTCTATTCCGTGAAAGGAGATCCGCTCCACAACGCCCAATTCGGTCCCGGTGCAAGTTCCAAGCCCCGGTCGCGAATGCGCGACATGGACGTGGCCGATCTGAACGGCGACGGAAAGAAAGAGATCCTGGTTGGCCTGTCCGAAGGACTCGTCGTCTGCCTGGATCCCATCTGCGAACGGCTCTGGTCGACCCGGCTGCCCAGCCCGCCGCTTTCGATCAAAGCAGTTGTTTCCTCCACGGCGGGCGGAAATCAGGTGATTGTTGGTTGCGAGAATGGAGCTGTGATTTCCCTGGATCCGGACGGGACACCCCTTCGCATCGGGCAGGTCAACGGACGCCCCACGGAGATCATCAGCCTCAAGGGCGATCACGCTTCCGTTGTTGTGCTCGCGACGGAGAAAGGTGAGGTTGCGGGGCTGAACGTCGCGAAGTGACAACCGATCAGCTTAAACAGCCTCCAGCGTTTAAATATCCAGGTCGTCCAGTTCGTCGACGAGGTTGTCGAGTTGATCGGTTTTGCTGGCTGCGTTCATTTGGGAGAGGGCGCGGTCCCGTTCCGTCGCGGCCAGGGTGTTTGCGTCGGCGCCGCTGAAGAGTTGGGAAAGATCCAACTTCAGTCCGGTCAGCGACGCCTCCGCATCGCCCGCGATGGCCGGGTCGTCGTGCTGGGGGAACATGATCGCCCCCTCGGGGCAGATACGACTGCAGGCGGGGCACCCGGGCCGGCATGCATCGGGCTGTTCGATGAGAATATCGTCGTCGGCATCCGTTCCGTACACGCCGAAGAGACAGAAGTTGAGACACTCCAGACAGCCCGAGCAGCGATCCCGGTCGATGACCGGGTACCAACGCTCGCGCGTCTTTTCTTCTCTTCGCTGCGGAGTAATGGGGTCGACTGGGGCGGCAGCCTGCAATGGCGGCTCGCCCCGGATGATCCGATCCACCTCGTCGAGGATTGTCTTATCCGTGGCGCCGGGCACAACGCCCAGGCACCAGATCGGGCGCCGCGTGTCGTCCGGCCCGGTTTCCTCATTGGCGAAGCGTCCGTCCACGTCAGAAACGTGCAGGGTCCAGAACGCCGCCCGGGGCTGAAGCCAGCACACCACGATCATGGGGCCCGGAATTTCACGGAGGAACTGCATGGTCGGGCCCGACGGCTCCAGATCATAGAGGTGCGGAATGACTGTCAGGTCCACGGTCTTCCGGGTCATCAGGCCGCTGGAGAGAGACGCGACGAGTTGCTGGCGTTCGGCGTCGCCGGGACGCGGTTCGGAGAGGATCACGGAGATGGTTTCGGACATTGGTTCCTATGGTTTCCGGGTTCTACCGGTCTTCTGTCGGATTTCGACCGGCCTGACCTTTGAGAAGGCGTTGCGCGAAAGGCCAGGTGGCCTCCAAATGCTGGACGTAGGACTCGGGGGCGAGCAGGCCCTCGGGTGTGCCCCTCAGTTCCAGGAGCCACGCTGTATCATAGAGATTCGAGTTGATAAGGCCAGGGGCGGAAAGGACCAAATCATTGAGTTGCTCGACCCGTCCCCCCACCGGCGAGTAGATGTCGCTTGTGGCCTTGGAGGCCTCCACGTAGCCGATTCGCTGGCCCGGTTCGATCGTGTCGCCCGTTGCTATCGACCACTGAAGGTGGTGCATATCGCCGAGCAGGCGAACCGCGTAGGCTGAGAATCCCAGTCGCAGCAGATCTCCGTCCGCCATGACCCACAAATGGCTTTTTGCGTAGTGGCGATCGACCGGCAGGATTGCCGGCGATTTGCCCATCATGAATACGAGCGGTTTTTCCATGGAGAAGCAGGTAGCTATGAAAGGGGTGAAACCTCGCAAGGAGCCGAGACCTTTGCGGCGGGCTTGTTTAACCCGCAGCCGCAGGCGAGGATTGTCAAGCATTCCAAAGCGGCCATTATCGGCTGCCGAAGCAGAACAGAGTTCCTTCGTCATTGCCGATGACGAGGCGTCCCTGGGCAACGGCCGGGGAACCGATCAGAGAGCCGCCGGTTTCGTACTGCCAGACCTCGCGGCCCGTCTTAAGGTCCAATGCGCGAAGTCGTCCATCCGCCGAGCCCACGAAGACTCGCTGGCCGACAATCACGGGCGACGTTTCAACCTTGCCGCGGGTGGCGAAACTCCAGAGGGCCTTCCCGGTGGCGGGATCGACGGCGTGAACGCTCTTGTCGAGGGATCCCACAACCACCACGTCGTTCCTGGCGGCGGCCGAACTGCGGAAGGGCATCTGGCGGCGTTCGGCGTTGTAGCGCCAGACGATTTGCGGTGTCTTCCAATCGATTCCGAAGAAGGTGGACCCCTCGGTACCGACGAAGAGCAGATCGCCGAGAACGGCGGGAGTCGAACCGGTGGGGGCCTCGATGGGCACGCTCCCGATTTCTTTGCCTTGATTCAGGTCCACCACGTGGAGGCTGCCGTCGCAGCCGGCCACAAAGGCGCGATTCTCCACGATGGTGGGAAAGCAGCGGATCTGGTCCTCGCTCTCGAATTTCCAGACCAGGTTTCCGGTGGCCGCCTCAAGGCAATAGAGCGTTCCGTCCTGGGAGCCGAAGAGCACGCGATCCCGATGAAAATTGGCGCTGGAGTTGATTTCGGCGTCGGAATCGAAATGCCAGAGTTCCTTTCCGTCGTCGGCGCCGATGCAGTAGAATCGCCCGTCCACATCGCCCGCGTAGACTCTGCCGTCGTGAACGGAGGGTGAAGCGGTGAAACCGAGTTCAGTTTCGAAGGCCCACACCTTCTTTCCTGATTGGAAGCCCACTGCGTAGAGGTTTCCATCGGTGGAACCGATGTAGAGGCGATCCTTGACGATCGCGGCGGTCGATTCGAACCAACCCTTTTCCGTGGCGAAGGTCCAAAGGACCTCCGGCTTCTCCGGCAATTCTCCCGCTGCCACGCCGGTGGCAAGGGGGTTGCCTCGAAACAACGGCCAAGACACCTGGTTCGGCGTGTCGTCAGCCCGTGCCGAAGACGGCACGGGCAGAAGAACAACAACCAGGGCGAAAACGCGGAGGAAAGACCGGCATCGCATGACGAGATTCTAACGCATGTTCGACGTGTCGGGGGTGGCACTCAGTTGGGAGAGCACCTGGAGCAAGCCGTTGAGATGGGCAACACGGGGGCCGAAGCGATCGACGAATTCGTTCAGCATGAACTCGCCGTCGCGGAGCGTTTCGAAATTATCGGTGATCTCGTCGGTCAACGTTTCGAGGTATTCGGTCTGGATCCGGCTCAAGGACTCAGCCGCCATACGACACGCCCTGGCCAGGTCGGGGTTGGCTTGTTTCCACTGTCCGAGTTCCGCTGCGCGTTGACGCTGAGCAGAGCCCATTTGGTTGACAAGCTCTTCCAGCAATTCGTTCTGGCGATCCTGGGCAGCCAACATGGCGCGAAGGAGTCCTGCCATTTCGGCAAACATTGCGGCGCCGGAATGAGAAGGGGGAGGGGGAGCCCCGTGAGAAACGTCGATTTGGCTAAAGAGGGGGGTCTGTGGTCGCTGATGATCGGTCATAAGTAGCCTTTCCTTTCAGAGATCCAGTATAAACTCGGCGAAGTCGGAAAGTCGAGTGTCGCGTCCCGCATTATGCGTGCAAGTCCTCAAGTTTCACGGGCCAAAGACTACCCAGTCCGCACAGCCCGCAGAAACTATCGCCGCTGGCGCTCACCGCACGGGCGGCAAATTCGTCAAGTTGTTTCTGAACGACAACTAGCTTGGCGCCAACCGATTTGCGTCAAACCCCGTTGCTGTCCCAAGCCGATCTGCCCTTCCGAAGAGTGACCTACATGGAGCGACCGTTAAAGTCGGCAGCCTTCAGCACCCGAATTATCGAGAGGCAAGACCAACGCACGATGACTACCTGAGAAAATACGCAACTTGAGTGTGAAGGGATAAACGGGGAGGCAAATGACAGCGTCTGATGTCAGTACGGAGAGTCCGCTGGGATTTCTCACGGTCGTTGAGGATCGGAAGCACGGGCTTTTTGGGGGATATTTGGTCCTCAACCGAGCGGGCAGGCCTTTGGAGTTCCACTGCACGGCACCGGTTCGAGCGAATCGCGCGCAGGAAATTCTGTATGGGCCGACTCTACGTCCCTACCTTTATGGGGAACAGATCGGGCGTACCCTCCTGGAGCAGGGGAAACACGGAGCTGTGATGGTGCTGACCGATTGCGAGCCCATGCTTTCGGTTGGCGAATTCATCACGCCACCGGTGATTCTCGTCGGCGATGGGGGGGGAGGGGCGTCTCCGTCTCGAAGCAATCCTGCGGAGAAGACCTGGCGAGTTGACCCGGCGCAAGGCGCGGAGCCGAAACTGCACTATTTCGAAGTTGCCGGGCAGAGGTTGGCCATAGGACGCAAGGAGAATGCGCAAGGGCGTGATAGGGTTGCCCAATCGTTGGAAGCCTTGGCGACGAGTTTGGATCTTTCGGAGCCTTTTGAACGGATCCGTGCGGCGATCGATGAGGCTCGCCGCGGAGGCCAATAGACGATGGCTCAGGGATTCTGCAAGGGTGGAGATGCCGGGACGTTTCAATGGACGGCGTCGCCGCCTCCGGCCACCTATCAACAAGGGATCGGATTCGACGTCCGACCTCACGTAACCGGCTGGAATCGCGCGCTCCAGCGGGAGATGCTCTTGCGTGTCAGCACGGCGGACCTGGAGAGCGCAAGGCCGAGGGCCGTGCGGATTCCGATGGAGACGCCTCGCGTGCCGGTGCGCAGTTTTTTCTTCAGCGGAGACCACGGGGCGGACCGGTTTCTGGCCGCCACGGAGCCCGATCTCCCGGCAGGTGACAGACCGCCCAAGAAATCGGGTTTGTCGATCCCGGTCGCGGGAAAGACGAGGATTCATCCTCCGAAGGACGTGATCAAGCTGGAAGACCGGCTCCAGTATCTGCTCCAGCCGTCGCTGGAAACGATCCTGTCGGAGCGATCCCTGGAATTTCCCTTCGTTCCGTTTCCCTATCAAATGGAAGGCATTGCCTTTCTTTATGCCCGGGAGGCAGCCATCCTTGCCGATGAGATGGGACTCGGCAAGACGATGCAAGCGATCACGGCGATCCGGCTGCTGCTGCGCTGTGGGGAAATCCGTTCCGTTCTTCTCGTATGCCCCAAGCCGCTGGTTTCGAACTGGCAGCGGGAATTCGCCCAATGGGCCCCGGAGATCCCGGTGGCCATTGTGGAGGGAGATCATCAGCGTCGGCGTTGGCAATGGAACCTGGCCGACGTGCCTGTCAAGATAGCGAACTACGAGCTGATTCTACGGGATCGGGAACTGTTCGAGGGCACGGATCTTTCCGGAAGGGACCAATTGAAGTTTGATCTCGCCGTGTTGGACGAAGCCCAGCGGATCAAGAACCGGCGCAGCACGACGAGCCAGATCGCGAGGGCGATCAGTCGGCGGCGGAATTGGGCCCTGACGGGTACGCCCGTGGAAAACTGTGCCGAGGATCTCGTCGGGATTTTCGAGTTTCTCGTGCCCGGTCATTTGTCTTCGGAAATGAAGCCCAGCAAGATGGGACGCTGTGTGAGCGACTACATCATTCGGCGCACCAAGGACAAGGTGCTGACCGAAATGCCGCCGAAGATGTTCCGCGACGCGGCGATCGAGCTTCTTCCCGAGCAGCGAGAGACGTACCGGCTGGCCGAGGACGACGGAGTGCTGCGTCTCAGTGAGATGGGAGACGGCGCGACAATCCAACACGTGTTCGAACTGGTTTTGCGACTGAAGCAGATCTGCAACTTCGATCCGGCAACGGGAGCCAGCGCCAAGTTGGAACGGCTTGAAGCCGACCTGGAGGAGGTGGCGGCCAGCGGTCGGAAGGCGCTTATCTTCAGCCAATGGGTGGGCACGCTACGGCGTCTTTCCAAACGGTTGAACCGTTTCGGGACGCTCGAGTATCACGGAAAAATCCCTCCGAAACGCCGAAACAACATTATCGAAGAATTCCGCAACTCGCCCGACAAGCACGTTCTCCTGATCAGCTACGGGGCGGGGGGCGTAGGCCTGAACCTGCAGTTCTGCGAGTACGTTTTTCTCTTCGATCGTTGGTGGAACCCGGCCATTGAGGACCAGGCGGTCAACCGGGCCCACCGGATCGGTGCGGCCGGACCGGTCACCGTCACACGATTCCTTGTGTCCGACACCATTGAGGAACGAATCCATCTTGTCCTGGAGGAGAAGCGGGAACTCTTCGAGACGATCCTTTCCGGCACGGACCGGCCCCAGAACAAGCTGGGGCTCACGCAGAAGGAGATCTTCGGACTGTTCGACCTCCAATCGCCCAGCGGGCCGATACGTTATGCCGCGTAGCGGGCCGGCGGAAAAGGTGGAACCTGGCGCTTAATCCATTCGGCGGCTTGGAATACAATGGAGGTCATGGCGAACCCCGACGGCTCCGAGATTCCGAAAGTTGCCCTGCTTGTCGAAACGGCTCGCGGATATGGACGCGGCCTGCTTCGAGGGATCGTGCGTTACGCGCGTCTCCACGGGCCGTGGAGCTTCTACGTGACGCCGGGCGATTTTGAACAGGCGGTCCCCAAAATGCGTCAATGGGGCGGCACGGGGATCATCGCCCGGATCGAAACACCGCGAATTGCCAAGGCCATTCTCGACACGGGCTTGCCGACCATCGCCCTGGATCTCTCCTCCTCCCAACTTGCCGCCGAGAACCCGCTTGCGGGGCTGAGCGAGGTTGCGTCGGATTCCTTCCAGGCGGCAGGCATGGCCGCCGAGCATCTCCTCGAACGAGGCTTCTCACGTTTCGGCTTCGTGGGCGTTCCCGACCGAATGTGGTCGGAGCGTCGCGAACAAGGGTTCTGCCATCGCATCAACGATGCGGGCTACGATCCCCTCGTGTATCCATTGCCGCGGAACCGACGGGATTGCCGGTGGGAACGGGAAATGGAACGTCTGAGCCGATGGCTGAGAGATTTGCCCAAGCCGATCGGCGTGATGGCCTGCAATGACGATCGGGGGCGACAGGTGCTGGAGGCGTGTCGCGAGGCAGGGATTCTCGTTCCGGAGCAGATTGCCGTGGTCGGGGTCGACAACGACGAACTGCTCTGCGACCTGGCCGATCCACCGCTCTCCAGCGTGGCGCTCAATGCCGAGGCGGGGGGCTACCGGGTGGCCGCTCTGCTCGACGACATGATGTCCGGTCGTCAGCGAGGAAAGCAATCGCTCGTTGTGGAACCGCTTCACGTTGTTGTTCGACGGTCAACCGACATCGTGGCTCTCGACGACGCCGACGTGGCAGCGGCGCTCCGATTTCTGCACGACAACGCCACGGCGCCCATCGGGGTTGCCGACGTCGTCCGCCACGTGCAATTGTCGCGGCGGACCTTGGAGATCCGGTTCCAGGAGGCCGTGGGCAGGACCGTGCATGCTGAGATCCAGCGGGTCCGATTGGAGCGTGCCAAACAACTGCTGACCGAAACCGACCTGCCGATTCCAAGAATTGCGGAGGCAACTGGCTACGGGAGCGCCAGTTACCTTGGGCAGGTTTTTCGTCAGACGCTCGGCACCACCCCGGCAAGGTTCCGCCGCCAGATCCGCACGGGGCTTTGAACCGGCCATTCACGCCTTCTCCCTCGCCGTTGCACCAATTGCAGCCAAATGCCCACATTTGCAGGTCTGGCTGGTAGATTCTCATTGTCCGTCGTTCCCGTTGCGTCTGGCTCCGTTCCAAGAAGAGCCCCCGAGACGTGGGGGGGCAAAGGAGGTTGAAGGGGCGTACGCATATGCCACGTACCACATAGCTTTTCGGCCACGCCTGTTCTGCGGGTTACGCTGTTGGGCAGCGGGGTTTTTACGGCCAAACCCGTGGTTAGCTGGTTCTTCTGGCAACTCCGTGATCCATCCTTGAAAGGGATTATCTTGACCAGGACCGAATCTCGCATGGGGCCACCACTGGCAGGAACATTCATCGAGAAGGTCGTGGGGAGCATGGAGAGAATGCGTTATGCAGTTGCAGGACTATATCGCCGGAAATCAACCACCTCCCACCATTGATCAACTGGTGCGGCGGGTCAACGAAATCTCGACGCTTCCGCAAATCGCAATGAAGACGATGGAGATTGCAAACGATCCCAAGTCCAGCGCGATCGACCTGAAGGAAGTGATCGAATCGGATGCTTCCCTGGGGGCGAGAATCCTTCGCTGTGTGAATTCGTCGGCCTATGCAACGCGGGAGCGAGTGACCAATCTCCAGCAGGCGATCAGCTACCTTGGGCTGCGTCAGATTCGAAGTCTGGCGTTGACGGCGAGCGTTGCTGAGATGTTCGCCAAGGATGAAACGATCGGTCCCTATCGACGACGCGACCTTTGGAGCCACTCGGTGGCGGTCGGGATATGCTCCCGGTTGATTGCCATGCGTCAGAAATCCGCGGATTTTGAAGATGCATTTGCCGCGGGGCTGCTTCACGATATTGGGATCGTGCTCGAAGACCAATACGTTCACGAGCCATTCCGGCAAGTCGTCCAGTCCCTCGATTCGGAGACGCCGCTGAGCGAAGTGGAACGGAAGATCCTGGGATTTGACCACACACAACTTGGTTTGAAGGTTGCCGAACTCTGGCGTTTGCCGAGCAGTGTCAAGGCGGCGATCGGATACCACCACAAGTCGGTCAATTATCGCGGCGAGGACGTGACAATTGTGCGGTGTGTGGAAGTGGCAAACCTGATCTGCACCGTGAAAGGGTACCCGTCCGTTGGAGTGAAACTGGTGCGGCCATCTCAACCAGCCCTGAACGCCCTTTCGCTGACGAAGGAACATATCCTGGTTTTAGCGAAGGACTTGGACGAGGAGTTGACCAGGAATGCCGTGTTGTTCGAACTCTGAGGCTTCCGCCGCGAAGGCGGCGGCGAGCATCGAAGACGTGATTGCGTTTGCCACAGCGGGGGCGTCCGGTTTTGATGGATCGCGCCGCGTTGCGGAGGCGTTCCGCGGCTTTGCGCCGAGGCTTGTCTGTCTGGTCTTTCCGGATCAGTCGACCGTTCCGCTCAATCGTGAATGCGCCGAGGAAGAAGTCCGGTGGATTGAAGAAGCGGCAAGCCGGTTTGTGGATCTCAAGGCGGGCGAGACGCGATCGGTTCGCGTCGCATCGAAGGGCGGTCCGGTGACTGTGAGGGCCGCAGCCCTGCCCCCCGACGCAAGCCACGGGATTCTCCTGTGCGTTCATGACGAGGCCGGCGATTTCGATCGGCCCGAGATCTCATCCGAGTCGGCCATGTTGGCCGGTCTGACATGGCGGGTCGCAACCGACGAGGTGGACACGGTTTCTCTCCGGACTCGGGTGGAGCAACTCGCGGCGGAACACGAGGCCCTCCAGACGTCCTACACGCGGTCACTTACTCAAGCGGTCGAAGAACGAGACGAACGGCTCCGGGAGCAACAGGAGCACACAAGTCGCCTGCAGGCGATCATGATGGCAGCGGCTGAGGGGATTGTCACGATCGATGAGAAGGGGGCCATCGAGTCGTTCAATTTTGCGGCGACCGAGATCTTCCGATACGCCCCCGAAGAGGTGATCGGCACGGACGTTTCGATCCTGTTTCCGTCGGCGTTGCAGAAGGACGAAGACATCTTCTGGAACTCGCTTTCCTCGCACGGCGAAGCGGCGAGGCAGGCCTCGTCGCATGAACTGCCAGGACGGCGCAAGGACGGATCAACTTTTCCGCTGGAAATCTCCATTAGTCATGTGGCGTTGCAGGATCGCATCCTCACGACGGCGATCCTCCGCGACATCACCGAGCGCAAGGAGGCCGAACGAGAACTGCGGCGGCTTCATCTGTTCAATCGCATGGTGTTGGATTCTGCAGGCGAGGGGATTGTCGGGCTGGATCGGGAAGGGCGAGTCGCCTTTGCCAATCCGGTGGCCGAACAGTTGTTTGGTCGGGAGGTCTCGACCATGGTTGGGCTCTCGCTTCACTCGATGACGCATCATTCCCGGTTGAACGGGGCTCCCTATCCCTGGCAGGATTGTCCCATCTACCGGGCCGTGTCCGAAGGAGCCGTCCATCGCGAAGACGGCGAGGTCTTCTGGCGCGAAGACGGCACGAATTTTCCCGTCGAATATGTTGCCACTCCAATGCGTGAAGAGGACGAGATCATCGGCGCCGTTCTCACTTTCCGCGACATCAGCCAGCGCCGCACGCTCGAAGGGCAGCTCATCCAGGCGCAGAAGTTGGAATCGATCGGGCAGCTTGCGGCGGGAATCGCACACGAGATCAACACGCCGACCCAGTTCATTGGCGACAATCTCCGCTTTTTGAAGGAGGCCTTTGAAGAACTGGAGCCGGCGCTTGTGGGCCTTGAGCAAATGGCCGGGGAAGAGGCGGCGACCGCTCATGCGGCTTTGGGGGCCGCCGGCGTGCCGACAACTCCGGATCCCGACGATCTCGCCTATCTCATGGAAGAAGTGCCCAAAGCGATTTCCCAATCGCTGGAAGGAGTGGAGCGGGTTGCCAGAATCGTCCGATCCATGAAGGAGTTCTCCCATCCGGGCGCCGACGAAATGCAGAGCGTCGATCTGAACCGCGCAATCGAAAGCACACTCACCGTTTGCCGAAACGAATGGAAATACGTGGCGGACGTGGTGACCGACCTCGATCCCGACCTTCCCTTGGTCACTTGCCTTCCGGGAGAATGCAATCAGGTCTTCCTGAACCTCATTATCAACGCGTCGCACGCGATTGCCGAGGCGGCGCGAGGGGACAACGACGCCAAGGGGACGATCACGGTCCAGACCAGGAGTTCGCCGGAAGCGGTCGAGATCCGAATCACCGACACAGGCACGGGAATCCCGCCCGAACATCGCAGCAAGCTCTTCGATCCTTTCTTCACCACGAAGGAGGTCGGACGCGGCACCGGACAGGGTCTGGCCATTGCCCGATCGGTCGTGGTCGAGAAGCACGGCGGGGCAATCTGGTTCGATTCGGAACTCGGGCGCGGGACCACGTTCGTCGTGCAACTGCCGATCGCCACAACGTAAGGGTGCCAGAGTGAAACCACGACTACTTTTCGTCGACGACAGCCGCCAGGTCCTGGACGGACTTGCGCGGATGCTGCGTACCCAGGAAGCGCAGTGGGACATGACCTACATCGATGATCCGGGCGCGGCGTGGGAGCTCCTGCTGAAAGAGACCTTCGACGCGGCGGTTCTCGACGTCATGATGCCGGGGATCACCGGTCTTGAGCTTCTCGAACGGATGCGCTCCCTCGATCGGACCGCAGAGATTCCCGTTGTCATGCTGACCGGGCTCGGTGACGGTAATCTGAAACGGCGGGCCCTGGATCTTGGCGCAACGGACCTTCTCGGCAAACCGATTCAGTGCGAGGATTTGATTGCGAGGTTGCGCAGCGTGCTCCGAATCAAGGCGTTCCAGGATCAACTCCAACGGCAGACGGCCGAGTTGGAGAAGACGGTCCGCATGCGAACGGCCGAGTTGTACCGTTCCCGACTGGAGGCGATCTGGCGTCTGGGAAAAGCGGCCGAACACCGCGATAACGACACCGGGAATCATGTCATCCGGGTGGGATGCATGAGTCGGGCCGTGGCGGAGACCCTGGGAATGGATCGTCAGTTTGTGGAAACGCTTTTCGTCGCTTCGCCCCTTCACGACATTGGCAAGATCGGAATCCCCGACGCGATCCTCATGAAGCAGGGTCCGCTCACGGACGCGGAACGCCAGGTGATGCAGCGTCACTGCTGGATTGGGGAGCGAATCCTCCGTGAAGACGCGCAGCCGGCTCGAATTTTCGCCGACCTCATGCGGATGCCCGAGTTGGACACCGTAGCCCCGATCCAGAATCCATGGCTCGAAGTGGCAGCGAGCATCGCGCTGACGCACCACGAGAAGTGGGACGGATCGGGCTACCCCATCGGGCTGTGCGGAGCGGAGATCCCCCTCGAATCGCGGATTATTGCCGTTGTCGACGTGTTCGACGCCTTGCGTTCCGAGCGACCGTACAAGCGTGCTTTTTCCGAGGAGCGATCGCTGGCGATCATGGAGGAAGGGCGGGGGACGCATTTTGCTCCCGAGATCTACGATGCCTTCCTGAAAACGTTGCCCGAGTTGCGAGAAATCCGACAGCAATTGAACGACGATCCCGTGTCCCGCAGCCGTGAGGAGTCGGAGAATGAACCGAATCTTGTTCGTTGATGACGAGCCGAAGATCCTGACGGGCCTGCGGCGGATGCTTCGGAGCATGCGGTGCGAGTGGGAAATGGAGTTCGCCGAGGGAGGCTGCAATGCGCTCGAACTCCTCCAACGGCAGAGCTTTGATGTCGTGGTGAGCGACGCCAGAATGCCCGGGATGGAGGGCTCGGAGTTGTTGGAGCGAGTGCGTCACGATTATCCGGACACGGTGCGGATGATTCTGTCCGGGCAGTGCGGGCGAGATTCCGTCCTCCGGTGCGTGGGGGCCGCGCACCAGTTCCTGAGCAAGCCGTGCGATCCCGAGACCTTGAAAGACGCCATACGGAGCGTATGCCGACTGCGGGAGCGCGTTTGCGATGCCGAAGCCCGGGCCGCCGTATCGCGGATCGATTCGCTTCCCTGCCGGCTCGAGTCGCACGCCGCGTTGGTGCGGCAAGCGGAAACGGAAGCGACGCCGCTTCGGCAGATGGCGGAAACGGTCTGTGCCGATGTGGCGATGAGCATGAAGATCATTCAGTTGGTCAGTTCGGGCTTTTTCGGCACGCCGCAGCGCACCATTGGAGTTGAGCGGGCCGCGGAACTCCTCGGCGGCGACACGTTGCGAGCGCTCGTGTTCGCGACGAATGCGTTTCGCCCTGCGGAAACCGGCGAGGCCGAAGAGGAGTTGTTGACGCAACTCACGCAGCACAGTCTGGCTGTAGCCGCCGCGGCACGGCAGATTGCCGAGACGGTTACGAGCGACCGCAAGGTGATCGTTCATGCCTATTTGGCCGGCTTGTTTCACGAGGTCGGCTCGCTGGTTCCTGTGACGCAGCCGCTTCGGGAACTCCCCGAGCGCTGCGAGGGGAAACGCGAGGGGGCCTGCACGTGCGAGTTCCGGGCGGGAGGCTATCTGGCCGCCCTGTGGGGGCTGCCTCTGGAAGTGGCGATCGCCGTGGGCAGCCATCGATCCCCCGATGAGAATGACAGCCAAGGCTTCAACGCTCTGACCGCAGTCCATGTAGCCGACGCGTGCATTACCGTTTGCCCTGACCTGCACGAGCGCGGTTCGGGCGAGGTGAACCGGGTTTACCTGACGCGTATTGGCTGTGCCAGTCGCCTGCGGCAGTGGCAAGAGATTTGTCATGCAATCCAACCGAGCGAGGTGCTCCTATGAGCGAACGCATTCTCTGCGTCGATGACGACTCCAATATCCTCCTGGGCTATCAGCGGGCCTTGCGGAAACGTTTCTCGCTGGAGGTTGCCCTGGGAGGGGAAGAGGCACTCGAGGCGATTTCGACAGAAGGTCCTTATGCGATCGTCGTGGCGGACATGCGCATGCCCGGAATGAACGGCGTGGAACTTCTGGCAGAAGTCAAACGGCGCACTCCGAAGACCGTGCGGATGATGCTCACGGGAAATGCGGATCAGCAGACCGCGTTGGAGGCGGTCAACGAGGGCCAGATCTTCCGTTTCATGAACAAGCCTTGCGAGCCCGAGACGTTTGCCAAGGCCCTCGAAGCGGGGTTGGAGCAGTACCGACTGGTGTGTGCGGAGCAGGAGCTTCTTTCGAAGACCCTCAGCGGCAGCATCAAGGTTCTGACCGATGTTCTGACCCTGGCATGTCCCACGGCTTTTGGGCGGACGTCACGGATCCGGAATCTCGCACACACCCTTTCCGTGAAGCTCAACGATGACGAGCAGTGGATGACCGATATCGCGGCTCTTCTCTCGCAGATTGGATGCATCGGCCTTCCGGACGGCATCCTGGAGAAGATCCACGAGGGCGAGGAATTGCAGGAGGATGAGGCCGAGGCCTTCGCCGTGCATCCCATGCTTGGGCGGGATCTGATCAAGAACATCCCGCGTCTTGAACGGGTCGCGGAGATCGTCTCCTACCAGCAGAAGCACTTTGACGGCGGCGGGAGTCCACGAGATCTCTGCCAGGGCGAGTCAATTCCCCTGGGAAGCCGCATTCTCAAGGTCGCGTTGGATTTCGACCACCTCATATCCCATTCAAGCACCCACGAAATGGCGGTGGCCGAAATGCTCCACCGCAAGGGTTGGTACGATCCTCGGGTATTGGACGCGCTGCGGGGCATTCTCAACGTTACGGAAGCCCACATCGTCCAGGACCTGGGGATCGACGAGTTGGCGGACGGCATGATTCTGGCGAAGGACGTCAAGTCGATTCAGGGCACGATGCTGTGCGCCAAGGGGCAGGAAGTTACTCGCGCCGTTCGTCTTCGCCTGCGGAATTTCGAGTGCAATCTTGGAATTCGCGGTCCGATCACCGTGTTCATTCCCATGGGGCTCGCGGAACGGCTGGCGGCCCAGGGAGTCGAGTGGGCGGCACCCTACCATGCATGACGCCCCTTTTATCACCGACCATGTGGCAGAAGTCGAACCGACCACGATGAATCAGGAAATGAAGATCTCCTCGGATTCGCTTGCGTCCGCCTTGGGCGAGGCCATCGACAGTCGCGAGAACTCGCTCGCGGAGCTGGCCGTCAATTCTCTGCCCGACCTGGTCTACGTGGTGGACCGGGAGGGACGCCTGCTTTTCTGGAATCGCGCCCTCGCCGCGAGGACCGGCTACTGTGACGAGGAACTTCGATTGCTGGGTTCGGAGCAGTTCTTTCCGCCGGAGGAACGTCAACGAGTCCGCGCCTCGACGGCGAAAGCGTGGCAAGAGGGCGCCGCCAGCATCCAAGCGCACGTTCTCGCCAAGAGCGGAGAACGGATCGCATATGAGTTCTCGAGCACCCTTCTGCGCCATTCGGACGGGACGCCTTTCGCCCTCTGCGGCGCGGCAAGGGATCTCAGTGAACGTCTGGCATTCGAAACCGCCTTGCGAGAAAGCGAACTTCGATCGCAAGCGTTGTTCGAGTCATCGCGGGACGCCATGATGGTGATCGGCGACGACGGACGTTTTGCCGCGGGCAATTCTTCCGCCCTGGAGATGTTCGGTTGCCGCTCGGAGGAGGAGTTCTGCCTGCACACCCCAGGTTCGTTTTCTCCAGAGCGTCAGCCGGACGGCGAGCCGTCGGAGGAGGCGGCCCAGAAGCGAATCGCAAAAGCTATGGAGGAGGGCTCCCATTTCTTCGATTGGGCGCATTGCCGCGCCGACGGGAGCGAGTTCGAGGCGTCGGTGCTTCTGACCCGCATCGAACTGGAAGGCCAACAGCACATCCACGCCACGGTCCGCGACGTGAGCGTGGAAAGGGCGATCCAGCGGGCGCTCCGCGCCAACGAGCAGAAACTGCGGACCATCACGGAGTCGGCCCTCGACGCCATCGTGATGGTCGACGCCGCGGGGAAGATCGTGCATTGGAACGCCGCCGCGTCGACGATGTTCGGATACGCTTCCGACGAGGTCATGGGAAAGGACCCCCATGAGATCCTGGTCCCGCCGGGACTGCAGGAAACAGCCCGTCGCGGCATGGCGGCCTTCGCCCGACACGGAACCGGAGCGGCCGTCGGTCGCATCCGGGAACTGACGGCGCTGCACAAGACCGGACGCCGCTTCCCGATTGAAGTTTCCATCTCGGCTGTCCGCGCGGACAACGGCTGGGCGGCTGTGGCGGTGCTTCGCGACATCAGTGAACGGCGGCGACTGGAGATGTCCCTTCAGAAGCAGACGGCGGAATTGACCGCGAAGGTGCGGGAACTCAGTTGCCTGGAGCGAGCATCCAACGTTTTCGAGAAGAGCCATCTTGCGCCCCGCGAGATCGTTGCACAGGTCGTGGAACTGTTGCCCAACGCGGTGAGCGAACCGGAGAACGCGTGTGCGAGAATTGTCTATCACGACTACGAGATCGAAACGCCGGGATTCAGCGAGACTTCCATGCGTTTGTCTGTGCCTCTGAGTGTCGGAACGGGGCTAGTGGGTACGCTCGCGGTGGGCTATCGAGAAAGCGAAGGGGCCGCGTCCCAAGGGGGCTTTTCTCTCGAAGAACGCCACCTCCTGGAGCATCTGTCGGGACGCCTTGGACGCGCCATCGAACGATACCTGAGCAACGCGGAGATCAAGTCACTCAACCAGAAGCTCGAACTGATCTTCGCGGCCACGCGAACGCGTTTTCTGCTGACGGACGAAGACTGTATCGTGCGTTACGCCGATCCGGAAACGCAGCGGAAGTACGGCTCCCTGGCGAACCAGAAATGCAGCCGTTACCTCTTCCTTTCTCAAGGTCGATGTCCCGGTTGCCCGAAGGAGACGCCCGAGGCCCGCGACGGAACGGTGGTGACCCATTTCACGCTTCCGCTCGAGAAGGATCGGATCTTCCAACGAACCTCCGTGCCGATCCGTTCCCACTCGGGCGAGCTGATGTTCGCTGCCGTTCTCGTTGACGTAACCGAGCACAAAGCGCTCGAGGTGAAGCTGAACCAGGCTCGAAAGCTCGAAGCCGTTGGGGAACTGGCTGCCGGCATCGCGCACGAAATCAACACCCCCACCCAGTTCGTCGGCGACAATACTCGCTTTCTGCGCGAAGGATTTCAGGACGTGGAACAGATTCTCGAGAAGCTGGACACCCTCCTCGACGCGGCGAAAACGGGAACCGTCGACCCGGCCACGGTGGAGCAGATTCGCGCCGTCGTCGAGGAAGTGGATGCAAGCTATCTCCGCAAAGAGATTCCCCTGTCCATCGAACAAGCCCTGGAAGGCGTCGGTCAGATCGGCAAGATCGTCCGGGCCATGAAGGAGTTTTCACATCCCGGCAGCAAAGAAAAGCAGGCCATCGACATCAATCGGGCCCTTGAGAACACGCTCACGGTGTCGCGAGGAGAATGGAAGCACGTCGCCGAACTCGTCACCGATTTCGAGCCGGACCTTCCTTCCGTTCCGTGCTTCCCCGCCGATCTCAACCAGGCGATGCTCAATATCATCGTCAACGCCGCCCATGCCATCACGGAAACCGAATCGGGACACGGCACAATCACCGTTCGCACCAGGCAGCAGGACAACGCGATCGTAATCGAAATCGAAGATACGGGTTGCGGAGTTCCCGCGGATATCCGGCCTCGTATTTTCGACCACTTCTTCACCACCAAGGAGGTCGGCAAGGGAACCGGCCAGGGATTGACGATTGCCCACAGCGTCATCGTTGAGAACCACGGCGGAACACTGGATTTCGAGAGCGAAGTGGGCAAGGGAACCACGTTCACCATTCGGCTCCCCCTGAACGACCAGAGAATGGAGCCGCAGAAGCCGGCACCATGCACGACCACCGCCCAAACATGAGGAGACTCCATCCATGAACCACTCCGTACTACTGGTCGACGACGACAGCAATCTGCTGCACGGGCTGACGCGCGCCCTTCGGCATCAACCCTTCGACCTTTTCACCGTGCGATCCGCAGAAGAGGCCATGGACGTCCTGAAACGGCGGCCCATCCGCGTTGTCGTAGCCGACGAGCAAATGCCCGGCATGTCGGGCGGTGATCTGTTGGCCTGGGTGGCGGAGAACTTCCCTGAAACGACGCGGATTGTACTTACGGGGCACCCCACAGCCGAACGGGCCATTCGCGCCATCAACGAGGGGGTTGTCTATCACTATTTCACGAAGCCCTGCAATCCTGTCGAGCTGGCGATCTCCATCCGGAAGGCGTTGGAAGAGCAGGATGGGGCCCAAGTGTCGCAGGATCCTGCCACCACCACGTAGCACTCGTCACGATCGGCGAAGCGTCAGCTCTGTCGGAAACGGTGCTCGGCCTTGTCCAGTCGTTGCTCGATTTCAGCGACAATGTCGCGAACTTCTCCAAGATCGCTTTCCTGAAGATGCTTTGCTAGCTCCTTTCCCGTCGAAACACGCCCGGCGTGACCCCCACCTGGCGACGGAACACCTGGACCAAGTACTGGGGCGTCTGGAAACCGGTCCGCCGGGCGATGGTCGTGAGCGGCTGATCGGTCGAAACGAGCAGTTCCTTGGCTCGCTCGACCCGGACCCGGGTGATCTCCTCGTTGGGTGAGCGTCCCAAGGCGGCACGCATTCGCCGCTCCAACGCACTTCGGGAAATGGCGATCGTCTTGAGCACGTCGGTGACCGCGATTCCGTCGCAGGCCGTTTCGCGGATGAATCGAACGGCCTGGGCGATGTCGGGATCGTCGATGGCGACCACGTCGGACGATCCGCGCGTGATCACGCCCAACGGTTCGATCAGCAGAGGCGTTTTGGGAGCCGTTTCGCCCGCCATGAGGCGCGTGAGCAAAGCGGCGGCCTCGTATCCGATTCGCTCCGCGTTGAACCGCACGCTGGAAAGGGCGGGCATGGCCATCGTGCAGAGGGATTCCTCGTCTTCCACGCCCACGACGGCCACCTCCTCGGGGACGGCGACGCCCGCGCGGGCGCAGGCGTCCAGGAGGAAGAAGCCCAGTTGGTCGGTGCAGGCCATGACGCCCGCCGGCTTGGGAAGCCCCTTCACCCAGGCCGCCAGTTCGTCCTGGTGTTTCTCCCATTGGGCAGGCTTCTCGGGCTGGCCTTTGGCATGATAGGTGTCGCAATCCCAGCCGGCTTTCCGGACGGTGTCGATGAAATTCACCCGGCGCTGTTCAAAGTAGATTTCCGTGCCGATCTCACATACGCCGAAGTGGCGAAAACCCCGCTGCATGAGATGGTCGGCTACGATCTGGCCCATGGCACGATTGTCGACACCGACCCAGGGAGCTCCGGGATTAAGCCGCGGGGAACGAAGTTCCACCACCGGCACGCCGACCCGTCGAACCGCGGCGGCCATGGCAGGCGTGGCTGTTCGGGTGAGAATTCCGTCGCCCTGCCAGTTTTTGAGCCAGAGCGGCGGCGGTGAATCAAGGGCTCGCAGTTCCATGAAGACGGACCACGGTCCGTTCTCGGCAAGGTAGCGGCGAATGCCTCGCAGCAGGCCGCGACCGTAGGATCGAGATGTTTCGATCAACGCGGCGACATGGGGGATGGACCTGACCATGGGGATTTCGCACCAGAAATGAATGAGCCGTAATAGTGTAAGCGATTTACGGAAATTTGGAATGAACGAGCGGGACATATATGTCATACTGCTGTTAGTGTCCTGTGTCGAGTGGCCGGATATTTGTAACTCCATGGTCAAGGGGAAGAAGCGCGCCCATGAACACCAATCGCCGACAGTTCCTCACTCATGCGGCAGGGGTCGCGGGCATTGGCCTGCTAGGCTCATGCACGTTTCCTGGCACGACTCGAGGCGAAGGCCCATCGTCCCAGAACGATTGTCCCGGGATTGGTGCGATCGGAATGCGTTACCAGGGCACAGTCATCACCCTAAAAGCGCAAAACCACGGACGCATCGTGGCCATTGCTGATGTGGATCGCCACGTGCGAGAGCAGGCCCGTGCGGGGTTTGGGAGCACCCCGAAGATCTACGAAGACTATCGCAAGCTGCTCGATAATAAGAACGTGGACGTCGTCATGATCGGCGCGCCGGACCACTGGCACGTGAAGATGGCGATTGACGCCTGCCGTGCCGGCAAACACGTTTATGTGGAGAAGCCGGTTTCGCTCACGATCGACGAAGGGAAGATCCTCCGTCGGGTAGCCAAGGAAACCGGGCAGGTCATCCAGGTCGGTTCGTGGCAGCGGAACGACGCCCGGTTTCGGCTGGCCGTCGAGATGGTGCGAGCAGGACGGATCGGGAAGCTGAAGAAGGTGATCTGCGCCACCGGCCCCAATCCGTCCGGCGGCCCCTTTCCCGAACGCCCCGTTCCGGCCCACGTGAACTGGGACCTATGGCTGGGGCAAGCCCCCAAGACTCCCTATGTGGAAGAACGCTGCCACTACACCTTCCGCTGGTGGTACGAATATGCGGGCGGAAAAGTGACCGATTGGGGCGCTCACGACATCGACATCGCCCAATGGGCGATCAACGAGTATCCGGTCGAAATCGAGGCGAAGGGCACCTTGCCGAAGATCTCCAACGGCTACAACGTCTCCACCGACTTCCATGCCATTGTCCGTTATCCGAGCGGTGTGGAATTGGAGGTGGGGGAAGTCGGGCGTGCCGGAGTGCTCTTCGAAGGCGATAAGGGGCGGCTGTTTGTAAACCGGGGCACCATAGCCGGAACGCCCTACGACCAGCTCCAAGAAGATCCCCTGCCCCGGGAGAAATTCCAACTCTACGATTTCGACAATCTCGATCGTCCGGAGCGGGTTGGCAAACTCGACGCCATCGTCAATCATATGGGCAACTTCTTCGACTGCATTCGGGAGGGGAAAACGCCCATTTCCGACGTCGAAAGTCAACACCGCAGCGCCACCACCTGCCACTTGATCAATCTTGCGATTCGTCTGGGACGTCCTCTGAAGTGGGATGCAGAGCGAGAGGAGTTCGTTGGCGACTCCGAGGCGAATCAGTGGCTCCGGCGCGAACAAAGGAAGGGCTTCGAAGTCGTTTGAGAGCCTATCGAGAGGCCGCTGGCGACGCGTGTGTGCTCCTTCCGTGAGAGGCCGTTGCGGTGGTCTGCGGGTAGGCTCCGGCGTTTGACGGCCAGGCCCTGACAAATCTCGTCCTATCACCCTTTCCTTCTTTTTTGGGGAGAATGCGTATGTCTGCGCGCACATCTCGAGTCCGTGGGTTCACTCTGGTTGAACTACTTGTCGTCATTGCGATCATCGGGATCCTGATCGCCCTATTGTTGCCCGCCGTTCAGGCGGCTCGCGAGGCGGCTCGCCGCAGCCAGTGCGCCAACAACCTCAAGCAGATCGGTCTCGCACTGCAGAACTATCACGACACGTTCAAAATCTTCCCGCCGGGCAGTCTGTATGACTCCCGAAGCACCAGCAACGGCGGCGATCGGTTCAGCGGCTGGGTCTTGATCATGCCGTTTATGGAAGCCGATACGATCCACGAGTTGTTTGACTTCAAGTACGGTTACGATGATTCGCAGAACAACGCCGCCAAAGTCGTTCCGGTGGACGGCTATTTCTGCCCCTCGAAGCCGCGTGCGGAGAAGGCGAGCAGCAGCGTGGCTTACGGCGACTACGCGTTCAGCGCAGGGACGGGGAGCTGTAACTCGGCGACCCAATACTACTGGAAAGGGATGTTTAATCAGAATTCCGTGTGTCGTTTCCGAGACATCACGGATGGAACGAGTAATACGATTGCGGCCGGCGAGAAGCGAACCGTTCAATCCACATCGCTCACAAGTCCGCAGTACCGTTGGGGTTGGCACTCGACGAGGAACATGTGCTTCCCGATGAATCGAGATGTTGAAGCGGATGCAAGCTACACGTTCTATCTGAACACGGGCTCAACCGTGGCGGGCACCAGCGCGGCCTGGAACGACTACTGGGCCAATTTCGGGAGCGATCACCCGGGAGGGGCCCATTTCGTGGCGGCCGATGGCTCCGTGAAATTCCTGGCCGAGACCATCGAATTCACCCTCTATCAAAACCTGGGCGACAAGGGCGACAAGCAAGTGGCGTCCTTCCCCTAACGGTCGCGGTCCGGCTCCTGCCGTCAGCCGGGATCGAGGTTGCGAGCGTCGTCGCGAACATCCGGCGACGCTTGCAGCCGTGCTGGGGTTGTTCGTTCCGTTCGCGCTCGTCGTCAAGCTGGCAGACGGGGACGAAGGGGAGCCGAGCCAACCGACTTCGACCGTTCTTGCATTGTCCGACACGAATCTCACTGACCTACTATGCGGAAGGATACGAAGATGGCGAGTCCAAGACGTGTTTCTCTCACCGGGCGTATCTTCCCGGCGGCGATGTTTCTCTTCTTCATGATCATCTGCGGCTGCGGATCAACCACCGAAGAAGCCGCCGATCCCACGGCGCAGGCGTCGGGCACGGTCTCCGTGGAAGGCAAGGCCGTCGGTCGCGGAGAGGTCTGCTTCTACTCCCTTGCGTCGGGGGCCACCGGGCAAACGGCGTTGAGCAAGGGAGGGAAGTTCCAATTGGAAAGTCCCCTGGTTCCTGGAGACTACGCTGTTTATCTCATCGGTGCGAGCAACGTTCCGGAGAAGTTTCTGAGCGAAACCTCGAGCGACTACAAAGTGACCCTGAAGGAGGGAGCGAACGACTTGACGATCAACCTTCAGTGACGGGTTGGCAAGGGGGATGCGATCGATCATCATAAGGCAGACTGCTCTGACAGCTTCGTAATCACCCGATTAGAAAGAAACGAGACATGGAAAAAGTCCTCATCATCGTTGGCGACGCCACCGAAACCGTTGACACCCTGTACCCCTACTATCGGCTTATCGAGGGCGGCTTCGAACCGGTCGTGGCCGGGCCGGAAGTTCATCGCTATCAGATGGTGATGCACGAAGTGAAACCCGGCTGGACAATCACCAAGGAGTGGGAAGGCTACACGATCCAGACCGATATCGCCTTCCGAGACGTGAAGCCGGAAGAGTATGCGGGCATCTTTTTTTCCGGAGGGCGTGCCCCCGAGTACATCCGCTATGATGAGGACCTTGTCCGCATCACCCGCCACTTCTTCGAGGTGAACAAACCGATCGCCAGCGTGTGCCATGGTGTCGAGATTCCGGCGTACGCGGGCTGCGTCAAGGGGCGCCGCATGGCCACCGTGCCCAAGTGCAAGTTCGACCTGGAGGTCTGCGGCGGGACGTTCGTCGACGAGGCCTGCGTGATCGACGGCAACCTGGTGAGCGGGCGGACCTACCACGACCACGGACACTACATCGGCCCGTGGATGAAAATGTTGGAAGAGGCGAGACAGAAGTAACCGGTGTGAGTGGCGTACGGCCGCACAGCCTCCGGCTCAGAGGAGCCGGAGGTTCGCACGGCGGTCTGTTTCACTCCGTGGAGCGCTCAGTTTCGGACAGCAGTCCGGCCGTGATTCGGTCTGCCTGCGCGCGACCGCGATGCCCCATTCGCCGGTGGACGGACGCGCGAAGCCGGTACGAATTCGGCTGGGCCGGGCGAAGCCGGACGACCTCATTGCAGTCCGCCATGGCGTGCTCCCAATCGAAGCAGGCATAATACGCGGTAGCCCTCCCCCAGTAGGCGTCAGCATCGGCCGGCGCAAGGCGGATCGCTTCGCGATACGCGTCGACGGCCTCCGCGGGGCGTTTCAGTTGGAACAGGCAGTAACCCCTACAGCTGGAAATCACGCGTTTTTCGTCGTCGGTCTGCCGTCTTGTCGTCTGTTTCGCCGCCAAGTCGATGACGTCCTGGTAGTCGCCGTTTGTCAATAGCCCGTGCAACGCAAAGCATACGTACTGCCCCACGACCGCATTCTGGTTTTGACCAAGTTCTTCTCTCCGTATCTGTGCTGCCAGCTTCAGCACGTCGCGGAACTTGTTCCTGGAAATGAGCGAATACATGGTGAGCACGTCGTAGCCCAACTCGTAGTGCCGCCAATAGCGTGTTCCGGCGAAGCGTCCTCGCAGCAGATTGTCGTTCGGGCCGGATCGCCATCCGATGAACCATGACTGCGGATGAGTCGACACATGGTGTTCTTTTGCCCAGGGCAAGAACACGTGGACGTAGAAGGCACGGGCCTTCTCCGCCGCTTGCGCCTCACAGTCGATATATCGACTCACATACTCGTGTTTTGACAGTTTGCCCTGCGCTGCCAGTTCGCAGATCCGGGAGAACCGTTCACCGTTCCTGACATTGAAGAGTTCAAACACGGCACTCCGCCAGAGTTCCTCGAAGGGTATCGCTCTTCCCTTGTGGAGGCCGTTGCCATACACCTTTCTCAGATGGATTCGGGCCGGACTGTCGGCGCCGCGCGGGCTGCACATCGCATCCGTCCCGGGGTCAGGGTTGGCAGGATCCCAGAAGATCCTCTGATCGGGACCGTCGCCTGCAAACAACCGTGCTGCCGACCGGTAGAGTGGGCTCGCCGCTTTCCCGTGTTGGGCCATGGCAGGCCGATCCTTTAGCATCCGGCGGAGTTGCGCCTCACCGTGCTCCAATGCTGCCGAATCCGCCGAAACTTCGCCGCCGGCGTCGAAACCTGCCGCGGGATCGTCTGGATCCAGGTGAATCGCCGTTTGCAGATCAGCGAGCCCGCCGTCGAAGTCACCGCGTTCAATCCGCACAGCGCCGCGCCGCTCAAGGGCGTAGGGGGAACTTGGTCTGAGTTGGAGGACAGCATCGTAATCGGCACGAGCCTGGTCGTACTTGTGTCGGCGCCAGAAGCAATCCCCTCGGCTCATGTGGTAGATCACAACCTCCGGATCCAATTCGACGGCGCGGTCGAGGTCCGCAATCGCCTTGTTGAACTTGCCGAGAGAATCGTACGCCCTGGCACGGATGAAATACGCTGCCGCAAGATTCGGGGCGAGCTGGATCGCACGCGTGGCATCGCGAATGACCAACTCGTGATTGCCCATGCCGGCGTACGCCACACTGCGGCTGTAGTGTCCTCGCGGGTCATTTGGGGTGAGCTCAATCACCTTGCTGGCGTCTGCCAGAGCCAGGTCATACTCTGCCTGCGACAATCGCCTCGCACTGCGGACGCGGTAGGCGTCCGCGTCGGACGGGTCGGACGGGGCGAGGCGGGGCGTCACGTCCAGATCCGCGATGATTCGGAGATGTTCCTTGTCTGGGATGGGCAAGTTGAGAACCGACGGCTCTGCGACGGCCCCGTTTTTCGACGCCAAATTGCCACCCGCGGTGACAAGCCCCATGATGCACGTGAGAAGCGAGAGATAGGAGCAAACCGTCTGAATGACCGTTGTTTGCAAAGCACTTCTCCCTCAAACCGAGACCACCTATGACCGCCTTGAGACGCGGAAGCGTCTCGCAGATGGGAAGTATACCGCAGCAGGTACGCTTCACCAAGGTCGGCATCCCGCCCGATCGCGGGACGAACGTCTACCTACCTGCCGTCGGCGGCGCGGCAACGGAAGGCGAAATGCGAATCATGGGATGTTCCCTTGTCGGCGTGAGTGGGGTAGGATCGTGCACTGGCCGTTCGAATCGTGTCGCACGGATTGTACCGTGCTCGCTCCGGCTCCCTCAAGGACCCAAGAGGACAAACGCCATGCCGCAAGCCGCGGTCACCCTGGGATTGGACGTCCTCCTGCAAGATCCACCGCCGATCCTCGCAGGGGCAAGGTTCGGCCTGCTGATGAACCAGGCCTCGGTGGATTCCCACTGCCGCTACGCCTGCGACGTGCTGGGCGAACGATTTCCCGGGCAATTGGCCGCGTTGTTCTCGCCTCAGCACGGCCTGTGGTGCGAAGAACAGGACAACATGATCGAGACCGGTCACAGCGTCTACGGGCCGCTCGGCATCCCGATCCACAGCCTCTACAGCGAGACTCGCCGTCCCACGCCCGAAATGCTCGCCGGTCTCGATTGCCTGCTCATCGACCTGCAGGATGTGGGAACCCGGGTGTATACGTTCATCTGGACCGTTTCCCATTGCCTGGAGGCCTGTGTGGAGGCCGGGATCCCGGTGGTCGTTCTGGATCGGCCCAATCCGCTCGGCGGCGAGATCTGCGAGGGGCCGTTGCTGGAACACGGTTTCACCAGTTTCATCGGGCGGGCGGCCGTGCCCATGCGTCACGGGCTGACCCTCGGCGAAATGGCCCTGCTGACGAATGACCTGCTCGGGATCGGGGCGGACGTGCAGGTCGTGCCCCTGCAAGGCTGGCGGCGTGGGATGGTTTGGCAGGAAACCGGCTGCCCGTGGGTGATGCCGTCGCCGAACATGCCGCGACTGGAAACGGCCGTGGTTTACCCCGGCCAGGTGCTGGTGGAGGGAACGACCCTTTCCGAAGGCCGGGGAACGACGACGCCGTTCGAGCTTGTCGGAGCGCCGTACATCGAGCCGGAACGACTGGCGGCGGCGCTGGCTGACTACGACACGCCCGGGCTGACGATCCGTCCGGTCCGCTTTCGGCCGACTTTCAATAAGTGGGCCGACGAGAGTTGCGGCGGCGTGGCCCTGCACTTTGCCGACGCCGCGGCCGTCCGATCCTACGCAACCACCGTGGCGATCTTTGCCTGTCTGCGTTCGTTCTACGGGGAGCAGTTCGCCTGGCTGCCGCCGCCCTACGAATACGAAGAGACTCTCATGCCAATCGACATCCTCTCGGGCAGCAGCCGACTGCGCGAGGCAATCGACGCCGGACGGACCTCGCCGGGCGACGTCGCGCAGCTTGCCGAGTTGCACGCAGACCCGTGGTGGGAGCAGGCGGGGCCGTATCGGCTGTATGACTGACAGTTGCCTTACGGCATGGACAGTTATCAGGCCCGGGATGCCGAAGTCGGCGGTATGCAGCATGGACCGCTTGCGGCAATCCCGCTAGAATAGCAATGGACAGTTGCTTCGTTCCTCCCCCAATTATGAGGAAACGATCATGGATACTACAGAACGCCGATTCAGCAAAGAAGAGTTTGCTGACCGCGGAGATGCAATCTACGAGGGTGAGGTGCGTCCGCACCTGTCGAGCGACGACGACGGCAAGTTCGCGGCGATCGATATCGAAACCGGGGCCTACGAGATCGACCTTGACGAACTGGGGGCGTGCGATCGCTTGCGTGCGAGAGTGCCCAACGCACAGATTTGGATGGTGCGAATTGGCTCGCGTCACGTCCATCGATTTGGAACGCGACCACGGAGCACGCCATGATCACCGGTGTGGTGAAATCTGACGAGGCGTGCATTCGACTGAAGGTCAACGGAACTCGGGGAGAGCAGGAATTCGAGGCAGTAATCGACACCGGTTACACTGGGGCGTTGACGTTGCCGCCCAAATGGGTCACGGCGCTCGGATTGAAGTGGCAGAGTGTCGACCGGGGTACACTGGCTGACGGTAGCGAATGTCTCATCGATGTGTACGAGGCCGCCGTGGTGTGGGACGGAAGGCCGCGTCGAATTCTCGTTGATGAGACAGACACGGCGCCGTTGATCGGGATGGGGCTGTTGAACGGCTACGAACTGAGAATCCAGGTTCGGCCAAACGGCAGAGTAACCATCATCCCGCTTTCTTGATCCCACGGGCCTGTTCTCCGCATAGTCACCGTCCTGCTTCGGCGCCGATGCCTGATGAGCAAGCGTGCAAGGCTGCGTCTTGTGTTTGTGAGCGCTTGGGGGAACCAAGTCTTCGCCACAAAAAAAGGGGCCCGAAGGCCCCTTGGGATCAGTCAAGATTCTCGCGATTCGATCAGTTCGACCACCACGAGCCGGCGGCCATGGCGATCTGGCTGCGGAGTTGGGCCAGGTCGGCCTTCACTTCGGTGCGTTCGACGATTTCCCAGGGATTCACCTGGACGCCGCCGCAGGCGATGACCCAGCCGCGATTCTTCTGGGCAAAGGTGGCTTTGCTGGCCACGTGGCGGGGCGCCGCCATCTGGGCAGTCGCCTGCTCTCGCATGAGCATGGGCAATTCGCATTGGGCCTTGGCCCGGAGATCCTTGCGGACGATCAACGCAGCGGCCACCGCCAGATCCATGCAGCCCTGAAGCTGTCCGAAGACGGGTTCCGCTACGGAGAGGTCGCTGTAGCAGGCGGTCATCGTCTCGGCCCACTTGCGGGAGAGCGGATCCGACTTGCCCGTGTGGGTGCGTCCGCCGTCAGCCGTGAACACGTCGTTCTCGGTCATCGTTTTGACGCCGGAGTCGGTGATCTGCCAGGCCAAGCCTTCCTGGTCGCCGAGAATCGTGCCGTAGTTCGGTTCCATCCACCAGCGGGGCATCGTGTTAGCGCCGCGGCTGGAAGAACGCATCATTTCCACGAAACTCGGAAGCTGGCGGACGGGGGAGGGCGTGAGGCCCATGCCGATCTGCTTCATCCGGTAATCGGCAGCGACCATGACGCCGGCGAAATGGCTGTCGGCCGGGACACCACCGACGGTGATTTCCTGGGGGCCGAGAGCCGCTTCCAGGGCCGCAGCTGCCTGCCGCGGATCGGACGAGCGGCTCTTCATGCGTTGGACCCGTTCACGTCCCGCTTCGCTCGGGTCGATGGAGCAGGAGATGACGGAGGGGGAGGGAGAGCTGACGGCCCGAAGGGCGACCAGCAGGTCGTCGAGAAGGAGGACCGGTTTGCCTGTGGTCTCGCCGACGACCGTTCCGTCAGCGGCAACCTTCCATCCCTCGGCCGGGCCGACGAGGATGATGTCGTTCTGCTCGGGGCAGGCGAAAACGTACTGGATCTTCTGCAAACCAGCCAGGCACTGGACCGCGTCCGGGATCGGAGTCCCGGCGGCCGCACATTCGCGGAGAGCGGCGTCGATTCCCTTGAGCGAGACTTTTCGGGTCTGGCATTTCCCGGCCAAATCGGCGGGCACCTTGGCGAGAGCGTCGAGAGCGTCTCGCTGAATCTGACCTCGCTCTGCCACCGTGGCATTTCGGATCATGCCGTCCAAGTCGAACTTCACGCCCCCAACGGATCGCGAGTTCGAGAAGACTTGGGCCTGAACCGTCGGAGTCAGCACAACGGCCACCGCCAAAACGAGCACGGCCACAGCCGCTCGGCGCGCGGTACGGGCGAAGGCAGATGTACGCAACAACATAACGCTTCTCCTGACAAGGTCGGAAATCGTGGGGTCGTTCTGCGTGGGGTATGCCGTCACAGCATGACCCCCAACGGAACCAATTCGCCTTCCGCAACCCGCGGGAATTCAGAGAGCAAGGCCGCGCAAACGAATCCGATTGATGAAACAGCGTAAAATACAGAATAATTCGGCTCGCCAAGCATTGCAAGGAAACGGTCGTCAAACCGTCCCCCCTGGCGAACGGTGGCTCTGGCCTCGTAAGGATTTTACCGAATTTGCACGGGGGGGTGCGTCGGATCGACGCGACTTGGGGTCCGGCTGCTTGCCATAACCCACGATTTCCGGATAAGTTAGGAATAGAGGGCACGCGTTCGAAGGATGTGTGGGGACCCGGCCAGGGTGGGGTTCCCAGCTGGTTGCTGCCATTTCCGCCGACGACCGCCGAGAGCGATCCGGCGGAAATCAGGCGCAGGGTGGACCGCTCAATTGGATTTCGCGATCCTCGGACGTTGTTGTTTACTACCTGGAGAGGTCAATCGATTCCGTGGTCACTGAACTTGCCTATTTGGTCATTCGAGAAGGCGCGAAGTGGACCGATGTGTTTCGGCTCGTTCCTGGCCACTCGGTCACGGTGGGGCGGGCCCCAACCAACCAGATCGTTCTGAAAGACGAACGGTGCAGTCGAGCCCACGCCGAGTTCTTCATGACCAACGGTCGCTGGACGATCCGCGACCTGGACAGCCGCAACGGAACGGCGGTAGGCGAGAATCTCCTTAAGGGAGACTGGCTGCTCAAGCCGGGCGACATCATCCGGATCGGTCGCTCCCAACTCGTATTCGTCCACAATTTGAGCGAGGCCTTCTCCGATTCGAGCACCTCGCTTCGCCAACCCGACGTCTCCCATGAAGAGGGAACGATCGACATCGGGGCGCGAGGTGTGGCGGACGATGAGAGCGAATACGAGCCCACTACGATCACGCACCGTCGTGGTCAGACGCGTTTTCTGGAGTCGGCTCCGCTGGAAATCGAGGCGGAGCAGGAGCAAGCGACTCCCATTGACACCATTGGACGCGCGGCCGCCAAGCTCTGCCGCCTCGCCTTTGAACTCGGAAAGGCCCCGTCCATCGAGAACGTGGCCATGCTGGCCCTGGACGGGCTTTTTGAGACAACCCAGGTTGATGCAGGTGCCGTTCTCCTCCTGCCTCGCGATTTCCAGGGCGAAGGAACCGCCGCCGATCTTGAAATCGTGGCCTCCCACACGACCTCCGAACGGCGCTACCATCGTGTGGCGGGGTTCCTGGCCTCCACGGTGATGCGCGAGGGAGAGGCGGTCCTGGCACGAAACGTCCTCGGCGACAGCGCCCTTGGCAGTCGCGACAGCAAGGGGATCATCCACACGACCAGCGTGATCTGCGCGCCCATTCGCCAGGCGGACCGAATTCTGGGCCTGATCCACCTGTACTCGACCAACGAAGCCCTGGCCCCCGAACCGGAAGATCTGGAATTCACGCTCGCGGTGGCCGATACGGTTGCCGTGGCCATCAACAACGTTTTACGCCGGGAGGAACTGGCGGAGAACCTGACCCAGGTTCGCGATGAGAACGTTCGTCTGCGTGAACAACTCGGCGTGCAGAGCGAGATTGTGGGCAGCAGTCGCGTCGTTCGCCAGATCACGGAGGAGATTGCCCGGGCCGCCGCCAGCAAGGCGACGCTCCTCATTCGGGGCGAAAGCGGCGTCGGCAAGGAGTTGGTTGCCCGGGCCGTCCACTACTCAAGCCAACGGAGCAAGAACTCCTTTGTCTGCCTGAACTGTGCGGCCCTTTCCGAAGACCTTCTTGCGAGCGAACTTTTCGGCCACGAGCGGGGCGCCTTCACGGGCGCCACCGACCGGAAGATCGGCAAGTTCGAGGCGGCGAACCTCGGCACGCTCATGCTTGACGAAATCGGCGAAATGAGCCCCAACATCCAGGCCAAGTTCCTGCGAGTCCTGGAAGGGCACCCCTTCGAACGCGTCGGCGGCAGCAAGCCGATCACGGTCGACGTTCGCGTTATCGCCGCCACGAACCGTGACCTGGAAAAGGAAGTTGCCGCGGGCCGTTTCCGCCACGACCTGTTCTTCCGCCTCCGCGTTCTGGAAATCATCGTGGCTCCCCTTCGCCGACGACCGGAAGACATCCTGGAACTGGCCCAGCATTTTCTCGAGAAATTCCGCCTGGAAACGGGGCGCAAGATCGAGGGATTCAGTCCCGGCGCCATCCAGCAGATCAGCTCCTATCGCTGGCCCGGCAATGTGCGCGAACTGAAGAACGTTGTCGAGCGAGCCGTTGTCCTTTGCAGCAGTTCGCAGATCGAGCCGGGAGACCTCCTCCTCTCCAACCTGGCGACAACCGGGGACACGACGGAAGTCAAGCCTGCTGAAATCGTCTATCGGCCCTGTTCGCTTTCCGACATGGAACGTCGGCACATCCTGGAAACACTCTACCACGCCGGCTGGAACAAAAGTCGTTCCGCCACGATTCTCGGCATCGAACGGTCCACGCTGGATCGGAAAATCCGCCGCTACGGGCTGGACAAGTACCGCACGGACTCCGGCCCGGACAACTCGGACGTCAACGGAAACTGATGCTCCCGAGAAGGGAAATGGGTCAGCCCAGGTCGAAGCCGAAATAGCCGGCCGCATTATGGTAGCAGACGTCCTGGACCATGGGGCCGATCAGGTCGAAATCGGCCGGGAGCAGGCCCTGCTCCATCTCGCGCCCGAGAAGGTTGCAGAGGATGCGGCGGAAGTACTCGTGCCGCGTGTAGGAGAGGAACGAGCGGCTGTCGGTGAGCATGCCCACGAAGAGGCTCAAGAGCCCCTGGTTCGACAGAACCTCGATCTGGCGTTCCATGCCGTCTTTCTGATCCAGGAACCACCAGCCGCTGCCGAACTGCATCTTGCCGGCCGTGACCCCGTCCTGGAAGTTGCCGATCATGGTTCCCAACACGTCGTTCATCGTGGGATTGAGATTGTACAGGATCGTCTTGGCCAGTCGATCTTCCCGGTCCAGCCGGTCGAGGAAGTGGGAAAGGGGTTGCGCCACGAGCCAGTCGCCCATGGAGTCGAAGCCGGCATCGGGACCCAGTTTCTCGAAGAAACGGGTGTTGTTGTTCCGCATGGCGCCCATGTGGAACTGCTGGGTCCAGCCCTTCTCGTGGTCCATGAGAGCGAACTCGTAGAGCATGGTCATCTTGAACTTCCGCACCTCGTCGACCGAGAGGTCGCCTCCGGTGCGGACCTTCTGGAAGATGGCCTGCATCTCCGCTTCGGTTCCGTAGTCGTCAAAGAACGTGTCGAGTCCGTGGTCGGAAAGCCGGCCGCCCACGGCGTGGAAGTGGTCGTGGCGAGCGCGGATGGCCTCCATGAACGTCGTGTAGTCCTTGATGTCGATGTCGGCCGCCTCGGCAAGCCGGTCCACCCACGGATTGAAGATCGAGGGGTTGTCCACGGCCATCCCCTTGTCCGGCCGGAAGGTCGGCAGGACGAGGATGTTGAACGACGGGTCGGCGGCGATGGCCTGGTGGTGCTCCAGCGTGTCGCAGGGATCGTCCGTCGTGCAGACGGCCACGACGTTCATTTGCTGCATGATCCCGCGGCAGGAGAAGTCTTCCTGGGCCAGCATCGCGCCGGCCTCGTCCCAGATCCCTTGGGCCGTTTCGGGGCTGAGCAGGCGATCGTTGATTCCGAAGGGACGATTCAGTTCCAGGTGGGTCCAGTGGTAGAGCGGATTGCGGAGCGTGCGGGGGACGGTTTCCGACCACTTGGCGAATTTTTCCCAATCGGAGGCGTCACCCGTGCAATAGCGTTCGGCCACGCCGGCGGCCCGCATAGCCCTCCATTTGTAGTGGTCGCCGTAGAGCCAGATCTGGGCGAGGTTTTCGAAGCGATGATCCGCGGCGACCTGCTCGGGAGGCAGGTGGCAATGGTAATCGATGATCGGCATGTCCCGAGCGAAATCGTGGTAGAGGCGGACGGCGGAGTCGCTCTGGAGCAGAAAATTCTCGGAGATGAAGGGAGTTGCCACGGCTCTATTGGTTCCCGTTTGGGTGCAGATGGACGGACATCGCCCTCGCCCTCGAAGGCACAGGCCGTGGGCAGAGGAAGACAATGAAAGGGATCAGTTTACCAGTCCCGAGCTTTCTTGGCCATGTTCTCGGAGCACGCCCGGACAGGCCATCGGCATGGATATTTTGGCCGAAGGCCTTTCCTCACCGTAGCCTGGGGCACCGCCCCAGGAATTGCCACAGTGCGACGTTTGGCCGAAGGCCCTATTCAACCCTCATGAGATGGGAGACGTGAATATGGCCGTTGGCCAAACGGATGGCTACGCCTGAATTCCTGGGGCGATGCCCCAGGCTACGGTGAACGTAGGCCTTCGGCCAAACATAACCGTGTTATCACGGAGGATCTTGCGTCGATTCGCCATCAGCACCCATCCCTATTCGGGCAGGGGGGTGGGGATCGCTTAGGGGAGGGCCTGGGGCGTGGGAATCGCCTCGCTGGGAAGCGGCGCCGGGACAAGAACCGGTACGGGAATGGTCTCGGCCGAGTCCTGAGAAATGGCAGTTCCGCCGTAGCCGGCGTCCGAGGTTTGGTCCGAGGCGTAGAGCGGCTCGTAGACGTAGCTATTGGAACTGGTCCAGGTCTTGCGGTGACCGGTCGGCTGCTCGATAGGCGCCGGATTCGGATTCAGGTAGGGCAAGACAGGGACGACCTTGCCGCCGCTGGGATAGGCGTAGCCCGGGGCGGCTGGGAAGGGCAACTGATAGGGACTCTTGCTCAGTCGTCGTTCGTACCGTCGTTGGCCCCGTGCACGAAAAGGAACGGGAGGAGCCTGGTAATAGCCCGGGGCGTAGGTGCCGTACCACGTCATCAAGTCGTTCGCCTGCCGCTGTCGATCGATGGCTTGGAGCCGAGCCTGCTCACTTCGGGCATAGGCATCCCAACCGGCGGCCAGGGGACTGTGAATCTTGGCCTTGGCGATGACTTCCCCCCCGGAGGCGGCCACCGCGGTCATGGCAAGGACGATCGTAGCAAAGAAGAGCGGTTTCATCGGATCGGGCCCTCGACGAATCATTCGAGCAGATATGCGTCAGGCGGCAGCACGCCGGCCTTGTTGCGAAATCGTCGGCACCGGCGCGTCTTTCCGAGAATTATATGCCTTTCCGTCACAGATTCCCGACGGCGCGAATTCTACCTGACGAGATTCTTTTCCGAAATCGGTCAGGTCGCTGGCAAGGTAGGAAGACCTGGGGGACAGGGCTGCTACGCCACGAGGTCCAGAAGGGTTCCTATGGTGCCGGCTTCCTCCGAGGCGCCGTATGCGGCTGCCGTGGCGTTTTGAGCCGGGTCCTGTTGGAGCATTTCCGCCCGAGCCTGGGCTTCCATCTGAGCGGCCGCAGCCGCAACCCGTTGATCCTGGCCGGAAGGCGAGGCCGGGGCACGAGCGGCCGCCTGGATCTGCTGGGCCTTGTCGATGGTGGCTTCGGGATCGCCCGGAATGGGTGAGGTGTCGATGCTCACCTCGCCCCCGACCGCATATTGGCGTCCGTCCGGCCCTTCCTGGTACTCGTAGGAGGGCCCGCCCTGGGCATAGGGGGCGGCGGCAGCCAAGTGGGCCTGTTCATGAGCACGCACTTCGCGATCGCGGCTCTGAAGCTCCTCGACTTGCTGTTGCTCTGCCTCGGTCAGTTCGACCCCCGGTTCGTCGGCGTCCTCCGCCGCGGCCTGCATCTCACCGTAAACCTGGCGATCCGCCTCTCCGGCATCGGCAACCGCAGGCTCCTCAGCGGTGACCGGCGTGGAGCTGTCGGTTTCCGAAACCACGCCGGGGGGCTGTGCGAGAAACGCATCGCCCGCTTCAGAAAGAGCGAGGGCCTGTTCGGAGAGGTCCAATTCGTCAACCGGCTGGGCTGCCGCGGCCTGCTGGGCCGCTCCCGCACAATCACAGCCTGTCCCCCCACAAGTAGCGCACGCCGTGGTCGCCGACGCTTGCTGCGTCGCCGCCAAATAGACGGGCGTGGTCGCAAAGGCTTGCAGGAAGGTGGGTTGGATCATTTTTCGGACAACTCGAACAGAAGAACGAGAATTCCTCGCTATCATACGTCGGCAAAACGACCCGTGCTTCTGCAGAACTGTCAAACTTTTACGGATCTGCGGGTTGGGCGGGAAATTGCCTGACAGGGGGACTGGTCCGATTTTCGGTCAGCAAGGTGCTTTGGCGAAGAGGCGACGCCCGAAAACTTGGACCCTTTCCCCTTCCTTCACAACTTGGCTGTTCTGCTGCGAAGGATTCTCGCCGACTTCGGACATAAGTGGGTAAGCTGTTGGGTGAAGGAACCTATCCGCCTTGCTCGCGTTGGGTCGAGGACAACCGCCTGGGAGATGCGCTTTGCCGGACAAGTTTGACAAGCGATGGCACCGGCGGGCTCTTCGTGGCGATCCGACGGCGATCGAGGCCCTGGCCTGTGCGGCTGTGGGGCCCCTCTATCGCTTCTGCCTCCACCGCCTTGGCGGGAACTCTCACCTGACCGAGGAAGTCGTTCAAGAGACACTCGTTCGAGCCATCCGCGAACTGGAGAAATATGATCCCGCCCGGGCAAGCGGCAATGTGTTGAGTTGGCTCACCGGATTGGCGCGGAATCAGATACGCCGAGCCTTGAATCGGGAAGGCGAGGCTGTCAGCTTCCAGGCACTCTGGGACAAGTTGGATGAGGATCTTCGCGGAGTGTATGCAAGGATCGAGTCGGAGCCCCTTGCGTGCGAAGTGCTCGACCGCGACGAGACACGCGAGATGGTCAATGCGACCATGGCCCAATTGCCCGCCAAGTACCGCGAGGCTCTTGAAGCGAAATACGTGGACGGTAAGAGCGTTCGCGACATGGCCGCGGCTCTCCGTATGTCGGAGAAGGCCGTCGAAAGCCAACTGACCCGGGCGCGAAAGGCCTTCCGAGCGACGTTTGCCGCGTTGGGCGAAGCGTAGGAATTCGGACGCGGCTGCTGACGTGACCAATAACAGGCTGAAGCCTGGACTCCAACAAGTAAGCAGGCTGAAGCCTGGACTCCAACGAGGAGTATATCACCATGTCGGAACACGGCGATCGCAAGAGTGTTGGGGAAACCAACGTCCAGCGGCTCCTGTCCGAGGCCTACCGCCCGGAGCAACCGGACTCGGCCTTTGCCGAACGGGTCACTCGTGCCATGCTGGCTGAGGCCGAGCGGCGTCAGAACACAACCACTGCCCCGCGAACACGGCTGGTCTGGCATGGGGCGGTGTGGGTGACGGCCGCAGTGCTGCTGATCGCCTTGGGCGCCGGGCTCGGGCATTACTTTTCTCGCCCTGAATTGCCTGGGGGCGACTCGCCCATTCGATTTGCCGAAGGAGGCACCGATGCGGCTCCGTCGCCGCACCTCGCTGCAAGTTGGCCGGTGGCGACTGCCCTGTCGCCGCGACCGCGTGCGGAAGCCCCGCCAACTCCCAAACTGGCCGTGGGCGATTCGGCTCGCACCGGCCCGACGGAACGGCGGAGGGTCGAACTCCCCGACGGTTCGGTTCTCTATCTCAATCGGGACACGAGCCTCACGCTAACTTCCTCACGCCACATTCAACTTGACCAAGGCGAGATCTATCTGGAGGTAGCATCGCGGCACGAGGCCGACACGGAAGACGAGGCCAATCGCTTTGTGGTGATGACGGCGGACCGCGAGGTCGTGTCGCTGGGTACGAAATTCAACGTGCGAGCGGAAGGCCGCGGCACCTCGGTGGCCGTCACTCAGGGCAAGGTGCAAGTGAGCGGCGTCGACGGGCCGCTCCAGGCCGGCCAGCAGGTTCTGGAAACCGGCGCGGAGCCCGTCCCGATCGGCCAGGCCTTTCACCTGATCGACTGGACCCGCGATCTGGTCGCCGCTTCGCAGTCGCCCCTGGTCCCGGCCAGCAACTACGCCGGCGGCGCGTTGGTGGCCCGGCGGCCGGGAGGCGACGAGGCGAGCCTGAGCATGCGGCGCTACAAGGTCGACGTTCACATCGAAGACGGGTTTGCGAGAACCACGATCGATCAGACCTACTTCAACCATGAGTCGTGGCGGCTGGAGGGCACGTTCTTCTTTCCCCTGCCGCCCGATGCTTCTCTTTCGCGACTGGCCATGTACGTGGGTGGAAAGCTCATGGAAGGCGGCATGGCCGAACGGGAACACGCCCGGAAGACCTTCGAGTCGATTGTTCGCAAGCAGAAGGACCCGGCCCTGCTGGAGTGGATCGACGGCAGCACCTTCCGCATGCGGGTCTTCCCACTCGAACCGCGGCAGGAGAAGCGGATTGTTCTGAGCTACACCCAGCGGCTCGAGCGGCTCGGCGATCGCGTCGAGTACCGCTTTCCCGGCGGGCACAGCATGGCGAAGGTGGGCCAATGGTCGTGCCACGTCCGTGCCAAGGACCGCGAGGGCTGCCGCTGGGAGGCCGATTCGTACGACTTCCATGCCGGCCGCGAAGAGCAGGACCTTTTGCTCGATGCCACGGCGGAAGACGTCAGCCCCGACCGAAACGTGGTCCTCCGATTCTGGGACCGAACCTCCGAGAACAAGCGGGCGGATGCCGGGCCGCAATTCGTCTCGGCCGAGCACGAGGGCCAGCGCTATCTTGCCTTGCGGTATCCCTTCCAGCCAGGCGGTGGCCGGAAGATGCGGCGCGATTGGGTGTTTTTGTATGAAACCTCGGCCGATCGCGACCCGGTGCTGGCCCGGGTCCAGGTCGACGTGATCAAAACCCTGCTCGAAAACGCCGAACGGGACGACACATTCACGATCCTAGCGGCCAGCAGCCGAATTCGCGCGATGTCCGAGGTCCCGCTTCCCGTTCGGCCCAAGAACGTGCGGCGGGCCATCGAATTTCTGGAGAAGTCTCAACTGGTCGGGGCCCTCGATCTCGAAAAGGCCTTCGGCGCCGCCGCGGCCGCGGCCCGGGATGTTGAGAATCCGTGTGTCGTTCACCTGGGCAGCGGCTACCCGCGACTGGGCGAAGAAGACCAGGTGGCGCTCGCTCGCCTGCTTCCGGAGAAGAGCACCTATGTGGGCGTGGCCGTGGGCAACCGCTGGAATCGCGCCCTGATGAAGCGTCTGGCCGGCGATTCGGGAGGATATCTGACGCAGATCAACCCGAACGAACCGGTCGCATGGCGGGCGATCGAACTGGCCTCGCGGTTGAACGCCCCGCGGCTGACGAACGTGCGAGTTGTCGACAACCGAGAGAAACTGCACTTTCTCAACATGAGCGACGTTGTGTGTGAGGGGGAAGAACTGCTGGCCGTCGCCCGCATGGATGCCGGTGCAAAGCTGCCCAAGTGGGTGGACGTGACAGGCCGGATGGACGGCGAACCCTACACGGAGCGAGTGCCTGTCGGCCAGGTTTCCGAAGGTGCGGAGTACCTGCCTCGCACCTGGTCGAAGCTCGAAATCGACCGGCTCGTGGCTGAAGACGCCCTCGCCCACCACGACGAGATCGTCAACCTGAGCATGGCCATGTACGTCATGTCGCCCTTCACGTCGCTGCTGGTGCTGGAGAACGACGCCATGTACGAGCAGTATCACGTGGATCGCGGTCGGAAGGACCATTGGGCCCTCTATCCATGCCCCGAGACGATCGAGGTCGTTCACGAGCCGCTTCCTTCTTCACCGCCTGCACCGCCCAAACCGGCTGTTGCCGGGCCGAGCGTGGAAGAGGTGCTGGCAACCATTCTGCTGCGTCATGGGAGATCCTGGTTGGACGTCGCGTCGATTGGTGGGGAGGGAGAACGGGGGAAGATCAACGCGAATACAGTCACGTGGGATATCCCGAACGCGTGGGAGTGGGGTTTCTGGGATGTCGATCATGACGGAGATGTGACGGTGGGGTTGAGCGGGCCGGGGATGTTCAGTGCGGACTTGGACATTCCCTTTACCGGCTACGAATGGCAGGATGTCCCGCAAGGCATCACGCTCCCGGGAACGGCGGATTCTGACGGTCTCTTTTCGGTGTTCGAGATTTCGGCCAGACGCTCCGCGCGGGTTTCCGACTGGGGCGAAGACGCCTTTCGTGGTTCCTTTTACTTGCCTAAGGTCTACCCAGTTGCCGACATGGTGATCCCCCTTCCGCAATCGGAGTTCGTGTTTGGAGTTCGCCCAGCGAATCGCTTCCATGAGCTTGTCGAACGAGAAACGTACAGAGTTGTCGAGCAAGCTCACCGGGCGTCGAAATCGGATCTGGAAGGCTCAATCTACAATCTCAAGCAACAGATCGAAACGGTCCGCCAGTTGACCGAGTTGGGCCCTCGGCATTCAGAACATCTGCTCGGCCTGCTCCAAACGGCGGTTGGCGAGGCGATGGGCAGGCAACAGGCCGAAGAGCGACGGCAACGGAGCCAATCGGAGAGGATCGCTGCTGCCCGCGATCGCGAGCAAAAACTCCTAGAAAGCCTCCAAAAGGCGGACAAGGTCCGCCAGCTCATGAACCGCTTCGATTCGCTTATGGCTGAAAGCAGGTATCGCTTCGCCGAAGAACCCGCGATCGAGATGGGGACGGATTCGGGCATAGGCGTACCGGCTGGAATTGCCCGCACGCTGCAAAGTCGTACGATCGAGGAGTTGAACCGCGAGATGGTGTTGCGGTTTGAACGTCAGAAAGGGGTTGTCGACCGGCTCTACATCACAGAACTCGCTCACGTGCCGTTTCCCGACGAGCCGCCAATCCTCTATCCGCCCGCCGAGGTTTGGAGGGAACTGACTGAGCGCCGCCGAGAAGGCTACCTTTCGATGGACTTGGCCAGTCCGTTTTCGTCCGAACGGCAAATCCGGGCCGCGCTGGCCGAAAAGACGTTCGTTGATTTTGACGCGGAGCCGCTGCGCGGGGTGGTTCGATTCTGGGAGGATTATCACGATATCAGGATCAAGATCGCGGAGGATTGTCTGCGCCGAGCCGGGATTAGTCCGGATGCGAAGATAAGCAAGCATATCGAAGGGATTTCGCTGCGTTCCGCAATGCGTCTGGTCCTCGGCGACCTGGATTTGACGTATGTACAGGGCAACGGCGGCCTGATTATTATGCCCACACGGGACGCCTGGTGTTTTCAACACCGCGTGCGGCGTTCCTCGTTCGGTCCGCCGGCCATTCACAATCTCCTGGCCTACGCCCCGGGGGTGCAGACGACTGCGGCCGACGTGCTGGCTGTGGTCGATGCTGAGGCGGCCTTGGAAGACAAACCGACTGTCGGTCGAATTGATAAGCGGGCCCGGCAGCTCATCGAGAGTGCCCGACGTGACGGCTGGCAGCGGCTCGTCGGCGGTGAAAACGCAGAGCGCGAGGTGAGTGTCGTCTACGACGGCGAGGGCCATTTCCGGATCGACACCGAGACCGCCCTGGGCCTCAAGGAGACCATTTCGTGTGATGGCCAGAATCTCTGGCATCAGTATCCGGAACTCGGCGTGGGGACGCGGCGTCCCACGTGCCGCTTCTACGGAAACGCGGCCCGGGCTCTGGTTCCATGGCTGCTGCCCAGTCCGGAAGAACTTGCACTCGGCGCGGACGTGACCGCAATCGACGACCGGACGGTGGCTATCACTGCCCACAGGGCAGGGGAAGACCAGGGGGCGGCCATGCAACTCCGCCTACTGTTTGCCAGCGATGGCCGCCTGTGCGAACGGCAACTGCTGGAAGCCGACTCGGAAAAGGTCCTGTGGCGTGAGACCTACGATGCCGAGGGCACGGTGCGACTCGTGGACGGCGACGGAAAGGAGCGGTTCAGCAGGAGGATCGTCACCGAGCCGTGCGACGCCCCCGAACTGACGCCCGATCCATCGCTCGTTGTTCTCGCCATGCCCTGGCGGACCCGCGAACACGTATTCGCTTCCCGCGGGCTTACGGACGACGGCGCCCGGAAAGAATGGAGCGACGAGGACGCCCTGGCTGTTCTGGCAGCCGAAACGGCCACGCGAGCCGAGTCGATCCTCTCCACGATCGGCTGGCACTTCTTCGCCAAGGGCGACCGCCGTCCCGGCTTCTACACGCTCCTTCTGGCCTCCGGCGTCGATTGGAAAGCCCCGCCGGATGCTGAACCAAACGACGTTCGCCGGTTGTTCACGCCCCAGGAATCAACCGCCAAGGAACTGATCGTCGAATATGCCGAGGCCGTCAAGGATGTTGACCCCTTGGCCGGCACGGGGGTCATGGTAGGAATGAGACCGATGGGGGGCATGGGGTCGATGACGGATAGCGGCGAGGACGTGAAGGCCGAAGCGTCTTCAGATGCCCGCCGCGAGAAAATCGGTCCGCTGAATGGCAGCGAAGACGGCTTCCTTCGTCGTCTTGCCGAGTTGCACGATCTCTGGATCAAGTGGCAGGCTTATGCTGCCAAGAAGACAACGGCCCAGGAACTTGCGGACCTCGAACGAGAAACGGTCCGCCTGCTCAAGCTGGATGCGAGAAGTCCCGTTATCATGAGTGCCCTTGCTGCCGTGAATCAGAACGCCGGCCGGCAATCACTGGTCCGCATCGGCGACGAACTGAAAGCCCCGTTTCGCGAGCACGGTCCGGCAATGTTCTCCTGGCGTCTGCTTCATGCTGAGGCTGTGGTCCAAACGGGAGAGGCTGCCCGCGGGCGTCAACTCTTCACGGCCCTGGTCGACGACATGGTCGCCGCCGGGGTGGTCCCACTGATTTCGAGCCGGATGAAGGAGACCTTCTTCCCCGACTTCGACTCCCGGAATGCCTGGCAAGGAGTCGTCGATCGGCTGACGGACGAAGCTTTGACAAACATGTCGGCAACGGCAGGTTTGCCCCTTGCGTTGCGGCTCTACCAACTGGACGCTCGCGACGAGGCCGAACGCATCTTTGCCAAGGCAACGACCTCGATCAGCCCGGACGATCCGGGGCCCGGAACCCTGGCCTGCGTGGCTTACCTGTGGCAAACGGACCAACGGCATCGGGCCGATCGAATGCTTACCGGGCTGCTGGCAGACGAGCGTTATCGAGGCATGCCGATCTTGTGGCGTCTGGCCAGCGAGTTTGCCCAACGACAAAACCTGCCCCGACGAGCGGCCCAGTGTCTGGATCGAGCCTTGGAAATCGAGTTTGCTCAACTTCCCGACGAGATCGATCCATCGGCCATTGAATCGGACTATGCGAAGCTGCTCACCTTCTTCGACTGGGCGGCGGCGGACGGGCTGCGATCGGATCCGCAGGCTCAAGCCAGTGAGATCTCGCAGATCGTGGCGGCCGCCGACCGTTGGCGGAAATTGGACCCCGAGTCCCAGGTCGTTTACTGTCTGGCCGGCCGCACGTTGGCTCGTTGCGGAGCCCTGGATCTTGCCTGGGACTACGTCGTCTCGCCGCTCGCGAAGGAAGGAACCTCCATCGACTGGATGCAGGAGGGCGACGAATATCGCAAGAAAGGCCAGCCCGAACTGGCCGTCCGAGCCTACGACCTCGCGGCCGTCGCCGATCCGGCCAACGGCGAGCTCTGCTGGAAGCGCGCCCTGGCCCTCGCCGAAGCCGGGCGCCACGCGGAAATCCGGGAAATCCGGGAAATCCGGGGACACAATACGAGTTATTGACGCACTGCAAACGCGTCGGTAGAGTTGCGTCCACGGCGAGGTTTGCGCGAGTCGTTTGTCGAGTGACTTAAGCAACTCCTCGCCCGTGTGCGGAAACCGCAGAAAGGCGGTTGCCCACGAAAGCAATAAAACTCGTAATGTGTCCCCGGATTAAGCCAGCAATGATACGCGACTGCCTCATTCCCGCAATGAAACGCGAGTTCTCTGGTTGGGAGGTTGCGTTTGACGTGCCACCGCAGCCGATTGCTGCTTTCGCAGCCGCTCAGCCTTCCGTCGGCAGAGTTCTTGTTTACGACGATGGCGATGAGGCGACGGTCTTGATCGAGAACGTGACGCATGGTCACTTCAATTCTTATGACGAGAAGCTCTCGGATGCCCAGCGAGACGAGATGGTGACTGAGGATGTCATTGATTTTCTCAAGGCTCTATTCAGCGACCGGGTCCTACTGCATTGCAGCCCAGACAAGCACGGAGATGGATGGACGAGATTGGATTTGAAAGTCGGACCGATTGAGTTGTCACCGTCCTTTCAGTATTTTCTATGGTCACGACCTTATCAGGCATGACGAAGAGGGCTAACAAGACGCGGGTGGGACTGGCCCTGCACAACGGCGACCACCAACCGGCGTGTGCCACTTGCTTGCCAAGCAGTGCTGTGCCATCGACGACGTGGACCGATCGGAATAGGAGTTGACGCATCGGGCGGAAGAGCTTGTTGAGGGAAACACCTTTCAACAAGTGGACAGTGGCACACGGGTCTGATATATCACGAGTTGGCGGGGTCACTCGCCCCGCTCGACTTGTGGGTGACGCACGCGTCTGATAGGGTAGACTTCGACACGTGTGGAAGCACCGGTGCCATGCTGGGCGTCCTGGCGGGCAGAAGGGAGGCATTGAGCGAAATAGGGACTTGGTTGGCGACGGAGCCCGATCCAAACGCGAAACGGGAAGACATGCGACCCATCGCCTGTCGGATGAAGCAGACATTCACTCCGGAGGAAAAGGAGCTCGCCCGACAGATTGTCGTGGCAATGCAGGGTGGTGAAGATGCCTCGATTGCGCAACAAGTCGGGGACAAGGGCGACGTTGACGTGGCGGAACCGGCCGGACACAAGACAGGCCTGGCGAACCTCAAAAAGATCCCCAGGCATTCCGGAGCTACCACGACACCTACCACAGCTTTCCCATGGCGGTTCAGATTGGGCCCAAGAACGTGCCTCACAGTTGGCGTGTGACCCTTCTTCCTCAACTGGGATACAAGAAGTTGCACAGCGTCTACCGGCAGGACGAGCCCTGGGATAGTGAGCACAACAACACCGTTCTGACTCAAATGCCAGACGTCTATCGTAGCGAGGGCGACGAGGTAAATTCGACGAACTCGTCATACTTCGTCTTCACGGGCGAAGAATCGGTGTTTCCAAGCGATAGGGCCTGTTCCTATGCCAATATTATGGATGGTTCGGACAGCACTCTCCTGGTCGTGGAATCCAAACGCGATGTGCCGTGGACCAAGCCGGAAGATATTGCCTACGACGCGAAGGACGCCCTGTCAACAATCGGGGGCTGGCATCCTGACGGATTCGATGCCGTCACATGCGCAGGAGACCTCCAGTTCTTCCCTCTCGATTTCGACAAGACGAGTTTGAAGTACTTGATTATGCGCAAGGACTGTCATTTGATTCAAATGCCGCAGCCCTACGTGCGGGAGAATGACGCCCGAAGCGGCAGAAGGCGGTGAGTCGTCCGCAGTGAGGCGAGGGTGGTGGACCTGCGTCGTTCGTCGAGCGACTGGAGCGACTTTTCGGCCGCGTGCTGAAACCGCAGCAAGGGGGACGCCCAAGAAGGCAACATAACCCGTATTGTGTCCCTAGATTTGCTAGATTTGTCCCGGAGTTAACAGCAGGTCAAGAAGCTCTCTTGCAGCGGTCTTCGCCGTGAGCGAAGTAGGAAGGATTCGTATGATGCAGTTACGGCGACTTCGGTGGCTGGTTGCCTTATTGAGTGTCGTTTTTCTAACGATCCTCCTCGTCTTATTCTTATTTGCACGACACCCCCGTCAAGTGCTGTTGTCAGATGTTCAACGGTCCAGAAAGATCATTGTCAACTGGCATCAGCTACAACTAAACGCTAATGGCGAGTGTCACGATGTTGCATTCGAGTTGAATACATCAGACAGAGCACGCTTCGTTCGGGAACTGACAGAGAACCTCGACTTGGACTATTTCAGACTACAGGCGACTATTGTTCCAATCATCGGAGTTTACCTAGTTGACGAAAATGACAAGTTCATAGGATACTATGTGATCCGACGTGCTCGGGGTGGTCGTGAATGTCCTTCGATGGTGTTATTGCGCCGCACAGCATCAAGAGGCCGTGCACTTACACAGGTCGAGATGGATGAACTCTACAATGACAACCTTCGCACAAAATGGCCTCGTGTTCTTCCCTGTGATTTCGATTACGTATTACCAGCCTCAGATTGAGCGGGGAGCGGGAGAAGAATAAAGGGGTCGGGGAAAGCGCCGGGATAAGCCGGACTGGACATCATCGCCGTGATCTTCGAGGCCGGCGTCTGGTACTACGACAACAACGGGGCGGCTGGTGGCACTGGGCAACCGGAGTGAGTACACTACATCAAATCCTGGGACACAATACGAGTTGTTGACGCACTGCAAACGCTTCGGTAGAGTTGCGCCCACGGCAAGGTTCGCACGAGTCGTTCGTCGAGCAACTGGAACAGCTCCTCGCCCTTGTGCTGAAACCGCAGAAAGGCGGTCGCCCAAGGAGGCAACATAACCCGTAATGTGTTCCCGGATTTGTCCATGTGTTCGACGGTCTCCCGAAGATTCTGAAGCACCCATTCTCGGTTCATATTGCGTTCCTCTTCCTCCTCGTCGAGCAGGAACTCGAAGAACTCCGCGTAGCGCGGCCAGGTGTCCGGCGTTCCCAACATCTTGCTGCTATCGTCGAGGCGAGGAACGTCATAGTTGTCACACCAAATGACGCCTTCGGACTCGACATCAAGGACAATCAGGCTTTCAGATGGCTGCGCCAACACGATGAAGCGATGCGGCAGGTCAATCGCTGATCGGAGACGCAACGTCTCGTTCACAATGTTCGCGGTCGGTCAGTGACATCCGCCCTGTAGTGGCAGTGAGACGCACACCCTCTTGTGGCAAAGCCACCCCGACGATTTTCCGGCATTGTCAACCGAGATGGGAGGCCGGATGCGGAAAATCATCGGGGCTACCCGCTACCCGATTTTGTCCTACCTCATATCCGCCACAGCCGGCGGCTCCACCTCGCAGACAATGCGGAAGCCGACGTTGTAGACCTTCTGGTAAGGCGGATAGGCAAGCCGGAAACTGGATGTGCAGCGCTCGGGGCGGTCGCGCCAGGAGCCGCCGCGGACGACCTTGGCGGCGGTTGGGGCGCCGGTGTCGTCGTCCGAAGGGTAGGGACGGTAGGGCGTGCGGGTCCACTCGGCCACGTTGCCGTGCATGTCGCATAGGCCCCAGGCATTGGGCTGATAGGTGCCCGGCCTGACCGAGAGGAGAGCGCCGTCGTCGAAGCGAGCATCGCGGGGGATCCAGTCGTCGTATTTCGACGGGTTCGTCAGGGGCGAGTCGACCGTGTAGGGATTGCTGGCGAAGAGGCGGATGGTGGCGTCGGCCATGTTGGCGTAGGTGGAAAAGTCAGTGTCGGCCGGACCGAAGCTGAAAGGCGCAGCGCTGCCGGCCCGGCAGGCGTATTCCCACTGGGATTCCGTCGGCAGTGAGACTGCGGCGCCGGTGGCCTCCGAAAGCCAGCGGCAGAAGGCGGCCGCCTGGTCGCAGGACACGCGTACGACGGGTTGCTCGGGCCCGTTCATGGGATAGCCGTGGATTCCGAACTGGTAGGCGTTCTTCGACTCCACGCGACTGTCGTGCTTGGAGTCAAAACAGGCGAACTGGGCGTTGGTGATTTCAAAGCGTCCCATCCAGAAGGGGCGATCCATGGCGACGACCCGCTGGGGGCGTTCGTCGGGCGAACCGTCGCGGCTTCCCATGACGAACCGGCCCGCAGGGATCAGGACCAGTTCCACGTCCAGACCGTCGGCCAGATGCAACGTGCGGGTCGTGGCCGGGCCGGCGGCGGCCTGGCGGCGCTGCGCTTCGGCGGCGTCGAAAGGCCAGCCTTCGCAGGACGGCGTGGCCGCAGGTGGAGCGGCGGGCGGCGGAAGGAGCGGTTCCACGGGCGTGGAGGCTACTTGGGGAACGGCCTCGGGGTCGTCGTCGTAGCCGCCGTAGAGCCGCAGCAGTTCGCGGCGACGCTGGCGCTGGACGCCGGGATCGGCGATGTCTTCGCCCCACGTGCCGTGGTAGGGACAGTTCAAATCGATCCAGGTGACAAGCCGGTCCCAGGCCTCGTCGTCGAGCCGGACGCCGTGGTGGCCCTTCTTGAGCAGTTGAACGAGCTGGGTCGTGTCGGCGTGGAACTCCATCGGTTCCAGCATATGATAGTCGCTCTCGATTCCCGGTCGGCGAACATAGCGGGAGAGCTCGTAGTAGCCCACGGAGAACTTGCCGCCCCGTTTGCCTCCGTTGCCCGGCGTTACCTGACGCCAGTCGGTGATTTTCACGTCGCCCCGGAGATTGGGCTCGGCGCCGCCTTCGCTGGCCGGACGGCCGTCGTGGCAGGCCACGCAATGGCGGTCGACCACGGGTTGGACCTCGCGGGGGTAGCTGAAGCCGCGCAGCGGCCCGTGCCAGGGCGTGATCTTGTCGGCCGGTCCGTTCAGGGCCAACGTGAGCAGCGCGGGCGGGGCGGTGTTCTGGGGTTCGTGGCAGCCGGCGCACTGAACGACCTCGCCGGGCATGGCCGTCATCCAACTCCGCATCAACTGCAGAGCCCTGCCGTCCTTGTCGAGGGGCTGGATGGAGATGGGCATGTTGGCCGGGACGCGGAACTTGGCCGAGCCGTCGGCGCGGACCGGGACTGTGCCCAGAACCCGTTTGATGTCCCACGGGCCGTCCATGCCGACCACGCCCAAGAGGCCGCCCATGTCCTGATAGGCAAAGTGGTAGGTGAGAAGCCGCAACTGCTTGACCGTTCCGCGAGGAATGCCCTTGAGCCCGTCGCCCACGTAAATGTCCGGCAGGTAGACCACGGCGTCCTTCTTGGCCAGATCCACCTTGTCGGCAATCGGCTGGGGCGGCTCGGTCGCCCGCAGCGGGATCGGTTCGAGCAAAGCACACTTCGGATCGTCCTGCAGAAGAACGAAGTTGTCGAACGTGTCGACCAGGTAGATTCCCCAACCGGTATTGGGCGACGGCTTGCAGGAGACGAGGAAGTGCTTGTCGCTGAGCGGATAAGGGTGGAGGAACTTGGGCCAACTGTCGAGGGTCAGGCCGTCGCGGATGAGCATTTCGACCTTTTGGCCGTAGCCCGGAATCCGCTGGATCGCCCCGGCATCCTCGCGGCGACCGGCGGCCGGATCGAACACAACCAGTTCGCCCATCCGCGGGTTGTCGTGGTGCCCGCCAATGACGGAGACGACCTTGGTGGGATGGTTGGGGATGGGACGCGTGTAAAAGAACGAGTTCGGCCAGTAGGAGTTGCTCCCGTAGAACTCCATCTGGCCGGTGCCGTCGGGGTTCATATGGAAGAGGAGTCGCGTGTTGGAATGAGGCGTGTCGGTGTATTCCCAGCGGGAATAAAGAACACGACCGTTGTTCATCACGGTGGGGCACCAGTCGTGTTCCTGGTCGAAGCAAAGCTGGCGAATATTGTGGCCGTCGGCGTCCATCTGGTAGAGCGTGGCCACGTGGGAGTTGCCATAAACACAGGGCACGCCGATGAAACACGCCGTGGAGGTGAACACGATCCGTCCGTCGGGCAGGTAGCAGGCGTCGTAGCTATCCACGTCAGGCTGTTCGCCTGTGAGCTGCCGGAGTCCCTGCCCGTCGGCGCCGATCTCAAAAACCTGCCAGCGATCGTTCTCGCCCACCATCGAGAAGAGCATTCGCCGACCGTCGAAACTCAGGTCCACATCGCCCACGAAGCTGTCGCGCGACGGCGCGAAGAGCGTGCTCAGGCTTCCTTTGGACCGGACGGGAGAGAGAACGGCGATTTCGTCGTCAAATCCCTTCTTGGGCAGGCTGGAATTGCTCTGCCAATTGCGGGGCAGGCCCAGGGAAGGCGACTTGTTGGATCGTTTGACGAGGAGCAGGCGGTCGAAGTCGAGGAGCGGGTTGGCCAGAAGGGCCTCGTCGCGGAGGACGGCGAGTTGTTCCTGAACCTGTTTGACTTGCGCCGACGCTTCCTTGTCGCCTGCCTTGGCGGTCTTCTGGGCCTCTTCGAGGTCTCGCGCGAGGCGGTCGACCTGAGCGAGGTAGTCGGGGCCGCCGGGGTAGCGGTTGCCGAAAGTGGTGATCAGGTCCTGGATCGCCAAACGCAACTTCGCAGGATCGACGGTTGCCACATCGTATCCCACGCCGGGAACCTCGGGCGGAGGACTGTCGAGAGTGCGTGCATTGGGCCGCTTGAGCTCCCAACCCTCGGGAAAGGGGATCGTGCATTCGAGGCGAAGGGTCATCACGTGCGGAAAGGGCCCGACCCGTTCCATCCGCAAGGTGTGTTTGCCGGCGGTGGCGTCGAAATCGAGGCTGTTCTCCCACTGGGCGCTGGACGTGTTCCAGCTACCGGTCGTGCCGCGGCAGCATTGGCCGAGGCGTTTCTTGTCGAGGGAGAACTCGACCGGCCGGGCGTCTCGAGCCGCGTAGCGAATGCGGACCCAGTAGGTTGCGGCCACCGGAAGTTCTAGATCGTATTCGACGACGACGGGGCTCTGGCCCCCGAAGGCGACCATCGGTCCGCCGTCCGCATACTGTTTCGGGTCGGCAAACGTCCGGGCGTTGCCGCGATCGAAGGCGTAGGCGGGGATTTCAATCGAGTCGACCGTACTGTCTTCCGGTTTGGGAGGCTCGGCTGCCGCGGTGGCAGCGAGCATTGCCAGTGTCAGTCCCAGGATCAGCTTGCCTTGCCGGACGATGATCATGACTCGTGCTCCCCATGGCGATTTGCAGATCGGAAATCCCCTGCCTGGATGCCCAGTATACACCGCCCGGGCAGCCCCAAGAACGGGGTGCTGGGTATTTCCTTGACGCGGGGGTGTGGGCAAAGTAGAACCTCAGTAGCGGTGGCATCCTTGTCGCCGGCACGCGTGGGAATAGTCGGGCCGCGACCGGCGGCAGGGATGCCACCGCTACAGACGATGACGGACCTTCCATTTCACGACGATTAAGGAACGCTTCCTATGAAACCCCTTGTTGCCTTTGCGTCTCTCCTAGCTCTTTTCTCCCTGTTCTTATCGCCGCTATTTGGGGCCGAGAGGCAGACGCCGAAGAAAATCCGGATCCTGCTGACCACCGGCGGACACGGCTTTGAAGTGGAACCGTTCTACGCCATGTTCGACGCGATGAAAGGAATCGAGTATACGAAGGCCGAGGTGCCCAAGGACGCCGACCTGCTCAAGCCGGGGCTGGAGAAGGAGTATGACTGCATCGTCATGTACGACCTGTGCCGCCCGACCATCTCGCCGGAGCAGCAGAAGGCCTTCGCCAAGCTCGTGAAGGAGTCGGGCATCGGGTTGGTTTCGATGCACCACAACCTGGGCGCCAACTGGGAATGGGACGAGTTCCGCAAGATGATCGGCGGCCGGTTCATCATGAAAGACACCGAACTCGACGGCGTGGCCTGGAAGACCACGCCGTGGAAGCACGACGAACACATCAAGGTCCACGTGGTCGACAAGAAGCACCCGATCACCCAGGGGGTCGACGATTTTGAGATCGAGGACGAGGCCTACGGCAAGTTCTGGGTCGACCCCGAGGACCACATCCTGCTCAGGGCCGAACATCCGTGGAACAATTCCGAGATTGCCTGGACGAAGAACTACGGCAAAGCCCGAGTGTTTCACCTGATGCTGGGTCACGACGGGAAGGCCTACGGCAACCCGTCGTATCGCAAATTGCTGGAGCAGGGAATTCGCTGGGCGGCGGAGAAGTAGGGGACGGCTGCCCAACTTCGGCCCGGCTACACCGCTTCAGCCCGGCTGCTTTGGTCACGCTGTAGGGAGTCGTGACAGCTCCAAGAACCGTTTGATTTGCAGCCGGGCTTTTGGGGTCGACAGGGATTGAGCAAAGAGCCGGGCTAGTTTCGGAACTTCGGCGGCCAGGCTGCCTTATCTGAGGTGGGTGATTCAAGAGCCCGGCTACACCGGTTCAGCCCGGCTGCTTTGGTCACGCTGTAGGGAGTCGTGACAGTTCCAAGAACCGTTTGATTTGCAGCCGGGCTTTTGGGGTCGACAGGGATTGAGCGAAGAGCCGGGCTAGTTTCGGAACTTCAGCGCCCAAGCGGGCTGAACTGAGGTGGCCAGTTCAAGAGCCCGGCTACTCTGCTTCAGGGGCACTTCTTCACCGGGCAAGGACTGCAGAAGCGAGGCAGGGGCTTCTTGCAGTAGTTGTCCGGGCACCATGTGAAGGAAAGGCATGGGATGCACGGCAGCGGCTTGGGACAGTAACAATTGGGAGACGGTGCGAAGCACTGGCACGGAATACACGGGATTGGTTTCGGGCAATAGTCGTCGCAACATGCGCAAGGAACAGAAAGGCAGCGTGCGCAACGCAGCTCCTGGCCCAAAGGGGGCTGGCACGGTTGGCCCGCCCATGCGGTTTCGGCCAGGCCCGCGAACAACAGTACGGCCAAACACCAGGTCAATCGGTTCATCGTAAGGACTCGCGAAGGGCTGCGGCGATCGGAATACCTCGGCAAGATGGTGGACATCAGAGCGGGGGACGAGGAGCTTGCATGGGGGCGCCTTCGTAGCCGGGATCCTGGGGCGGAGCCGCCTGGGTGGGCTGAGCAGGCTGACCGGGCTGAGCCGGCTGAGCAGGTTGACCAGGCTGACCGGCAGCCACAGGCGGCAACGGCGTCGGAGCGTTCAAGCGAATCTGCCAGCCTCCGCCCAAGGCGCGGTAGAGCTCAATCAGGTTCTGAGCCACGGCTCCTTCCGCCACGGCGAGTTGGTCCTGTTGCTGCGTGAGAGACTGCTGGACAATGGACACGCGGTTGAAGTCGACCGCTCCCTCCCGGTACTGGGCCATGACGATTTCGACGGACTGGCCGGCTGCGTCCGCACTGCGAGCGACCGCAAGGAGCCGCTGCTGGGCATTCAGGAACCCAATGATGGCGTTCTCCGCTTCGGCGTTGGCCTTCAGGACCGTCTCCTGGTATTGAACGGCAAGCTGTTGGAAGCGGGCATCCTGAACGCGAATGTCGTTGACCAGCCGTCCGTAGTTGAGAATGTTCCAACTGAACGAGGGACCAACGCTCCCGGCAACCGAGCTGGCCTTGAAGAGATCCGTGAAGTTGATGGCTTCGAGCTGAATCGCCCCGCCGATGGCGAAATGAGGATACAACTCGGCGGTGGCCACGCCGATCATGGCGCTCTGCGCGGCTACCTGTCGCTCTGCTTGGCGAACATCCGGACGACGACGGAGCAAGTCGGCGGGAATGCCGACCGCCACTTGCGCCGGAGCCTTGGGAACGCCCTTGCTTTCCTTGAGAATCTCGTCCAGGTTGTGAGGGGGCATGGCCAGGAGAATGCAGAGTTGGTTAATCGCCTGGCGGCGGGCCGTCTCCAGTTCGTAGATGGCGGCCTCCGTATTGGCAAGGTCGGACTCGCCTTGCGTCACGTCGAGACGAGTCACCGTGCCTTCGCGGAACCGATGCTCCGCGATCGTCAGGTTCTTCTGCTGAATACGCACGTTTTCGCGAGCGTAGACGAGCCGTTCCTCCGCAATGCGGATGTTCGCATAGGTCTGAGCCACTTCTGAGATGAGGAGCACGAGAACGTCGTCGTAGCTCTCCACGGAGGCGTCCAGATTGGCATCGGCCGCCTCGACGGCACGGCGGAAACGACCCCAGAAATCCAGTTCCCAGGCCAGATTTCCACCGACGGTCCAGGCGTCGTATTCGCTGCTGAAGAGCGCCCCGAAGCGGCTGTTCCCGCTCGTGCCGGTACGCGTGTAGTCGCCTGTGGCTTGTTGCTGCTGGGGCAGCAGGTTGCCCGCGGCGATGCCCCTTTGAGCCCGGGCTTCAAGGATCCGCAGTCCCGCGACTCGCAGAGTGAGGTTCTCCTCGTAGGCCGTCGCGACGAGCACGTCGAGCACGGGGTCGTTGAAGGTTCGCCACCACTCGGGATCGCCGGCCCGCGACGTGTCGAGGTGCGCCTGCTCGGCATCGATCCACTCCTGCGAGACGGGAGCGGCGGGCCGGCAGTAGTTGGGACCGACCTTGAAGCCGTTGGCCAAGTATTCCCGGGTGCTTGTGCAACCGGCCAGCAGCGTCAGGAGCAGAATGCCCGCTATGGTCGAGGTCGTGCGAGGCGAACCGGCACGGGGGGGGTGGTGTGACGCAGCTTCTAGCGAAAATGCCATGGTCGTCTCTCCGCGACAATCGTGTTTCCAGGACTCATCGCTAGAATCGGCCTTGAGCATCCGATGTGCGCAGCATTTATCGCAAAGGAGGTATTTGCGATACAGTCCGCACGTGCCGGACAAGCGCTGCCTCGCGCACAGTCGTCAAGGTTTGCCTAACTGGCACGACAGGCGGGCCGGGAGAAGTGTGAGAAAGGAGCAAGAGAGCCGCCCACACGCGGACTGAGACGGTGTTTTCCGGTTCGCAAGAGCCGGGCCTACGCTCAAGTGACGGGTGGCACGCTCAGAGCCCAAGCGATGGGCGTGGTGATCTAAGCGTCCACGCCCATCGCTTCGCTCTGGGCGTGCCACCCACCGCGGAAGGCAATGTTCTGAAACGTCTGGCTCTTAGGGCAGGCCATCTGTTGGAGTCCGGCCTTTGGGTTGTCTTCCACACGCTAAAGCGTGGACTCCAACGCTCTGAGCGTGCCACCCAGTTCACTGGACTTTCTGCGGATCACGCCGACTGCACATCAGGCGGCGCTGGTTTGGCCTTCGCGCCGAAGAAAGCGGAAACGATGACGAAGAACAGGGGAATGAAGATCAGGTCGATGAAGGTGGCCGAGAGCATCCCGCCCGTGACGGCCGTTCCGATGCCATTCATGGCCCCGGCGCCGGCGCCGGTGGCAAGGGCCAGCGGCAGGGTGCCGAAGAAGAAGGCCAGGGAGGTCATGATGACCGGGCGGAAACGGATTCGAACGGCCGACAAGGTTGCCTCGATGAGCCCTTGGCCCTGCCTCATTTCTTCCTGGATGAACTGGATGATCAGGATGGCGTTCTTCGTCGAAAGTCCGAGGGTGGTCAGGAACCCGATCTGGAAGTAGACGTCGTTCGACAATCCTCGCATCGAAGTTGCCGCCAACGCGCCGAACACGCCCAGGGGCAACATGAGCAGGTTCACGAAGGGGATCGTCCAGCTTTCATACAGGGCGGCCACGCAGAGAAAAATCACGAGGATCGAGAAGGCGTAGAGGAGCGGGGCCTGCGCCGTCGACATTCGCTCCTGATAGGAGATCCCCGTATAGTCGTAGCCGATGCCCGAGGGCAACTGGGCGACGGCTTCCTCCAGGGCCTCCATGGCCTCCCCCGTACTGTGCCCGGCCGACGGTTCCGCCAGAATGTTGAGCGATGGGAATCCGTTAAACCGCTCCAGACGCGGGGAGTTGGACGACCAACGTCCGGAGGCGAAAGCGCTGTAGGGCACCATCTTGCCTTCTTGATTGCGGACGTAGACTCTTTCCAGGTCCTCGGGCAACATGCGATAGGGCGCGTCGGCCTGGACGTAGACACGTTTGACACGCCCGTCTTTGATGAAGTTGTTCACATAGGAACTGCCGAAGGCCGCCGAGAGGGTCGTGTGGATCGACGTGATCGGGACCAACTGCGCCCCGGCGGCGTCCTTATCGACGTCGATGCGGTATTCCGACACGTCCTCCAGCCCGTTGGCTCGCACCGTATGCGGGTTGAGACGCGGATCTTTGCGGGCCAGTTCCAGAAACTGATCGCGAGCCGCCATCAACTCGAGGTGGCCCAGCCCGCCCCGATCCACCAATTGAAAATCCACTCCCGTCGCATTCCCCAATTCACTGACGGGAGGCGGTGGGAAGGCGAAGAACATCGCGTTGCGGAGAGAGGACAAGGCGCCCATGGCACGTCCGGCAACGGGGCCGGCTTTGAGCTCCGGACGGTTTCGTTCGGCCCAGTCCTTCAATTTGACGAACACCATGGCGCTGTTCTGAGACCGGCCCGCAAAACTGAATCCGCAGATGGTCATGCAGGAGGCGACCGCCTCTTGCTCGTGCTCCTGGAAATAGGCGGCCACTTCGTCCGCCATTTCCTGGGTCTGTTCGAGAGTGCTTCCCTTGGGCAGCGAAAGCTGGCAGAAAATCATCCCCTGGTCCTCGTCGGGGAGGAACGAACTGGGAAGCTTGACATACAAATAACCCACCGCCGTGACGATGACCACGTAGATGAACACATAACGCAGCTTCTTCGCCAGCGAGTGGCCGACCAATCCCACGTAGCGATCTCGGATTGCGAAGAAGATCCGGTCGAACCAGCGGAAGAAGGGGCGAAGGAAGAAGATCGCGTTTTCGCTCGGCTCGTGGCCTCGCACCACGGGGCGGAGGAAGGTCGCGCAGAGCACCGGCGTGAGGATCAGGGCGACCACCACCGAGAGCATCATGGCGGCGATGATCGTCACGGAGAACTGGCGATAAATCACCCCTGTTGAACCGGGGAAGAAGGCCATGGGGCCAAACACGGCCGACAGCACCAGTCCAATGCCGATCAGGGCACTCGTGATCTGGTCCATCGACTTGGCGGTCGCTTCCCGCGGCGGCAGGCCTTCTTCGGCCATGATCCGTTCCACATTCTCGACCACGACGATCGCGTCGTCGACCAGGAGCCCGATGGCCAGCACCATGGCGAACATGGTGAGCATGTTGATCGAATAGTCCAACGCCCCCAACACGGCAAAGGTGCCCAGAAGCACGACGGGCACTGCAATCGTCGGAATCAGGGTGGCCCGGATGTTCCCCATGAACAGGTACATGACCAGGAACACGAGCACCACGGCCTCGAACAGTGTCTTCACCACCTCTTCAATGGCCACTTCGATGAAGGGCGTGGTCTCGTGAGGGTAGATGACCTTCATCCCTTCCGGGAAATAGCGGCTCATCTCGTCGAGCTTGGCCTTGATGGCGTTGGCCGTATCGAGGGCATTGGCCCCGGGGGCCTGCCGAATCGCAAGTCCCGCGGTCGGCTGGCCATTGAAGAAGACTCGGATGTTGTAGGCTTCGGTTCCCAGTTCGGTTCGTCCTATGTCCTTGATGCGGATAATCGAGCCGTCCGGGTTGATCCGCACCGGAATGTCGGCGAATTCATCCGGGGTCTGCAGCAGGTTCTGCACCACGATCGACGCGTTGAGCCGTTGCCCTTCCACCGCCGGGGCTCCACCGAACTGCCCGGCGGAAACCTCGACGTTGTAGTTCTGAAGCGAGGCGATTACGTCTTCCACCGTCAACTGGTATTCGGTCAGTTTGTCGGGGTTCAGCCAAACCCGCATGGCGTACTGGGTCCCGAAAGCCATCACCTCTCCCACGCCAGGGACGCGGGCAAGCACCTTCTCCAGGTTCGATTGGGCATAGTCGCGCAAGTCGTTGCCGTCCATGCTGCCGTCTTCGGAAGTCAGACCCACGATCAACAGGAAGTTTCGCGTCGACTTGTTCACGGAGACGCCGGATCGCTGCACGACTTCGGGCAAACTGGTCATGGCCAGTTGCAGCTTGTTCTGCACCTTGGCCCATGCCAGGTCGGGATCCGTTCCCGGCTTGAACGTCAACTCGATGCGAGAGGAGCCGGACGAATCGCTTGTGCCCGACAAATACAGCATGTCGTCGAAACCCGTCATCTTCTGTTCGATGATCTGGGTGACGCTGTTCTCGACCGTCTCAGCCGAGGCTCCCGGATACATGCAGTCGATGGCGATCGATGGCGGAGCGATCGGGGGATACTGGGATATCGGCAGATGATAGATCGCCAGGCACCCCAGCACCATCATGATGATGGCAATCACCCAGGCAAAAACGGGACGATCCAGGAAAAATCTCGAAAGCACCGTGGGACTCCGTCAGTTCGATCAAGGGGGGCGGGGCGGGACCAGCCGATTGCGTTCAGAGAGCAGCTTGGGCCGTGTCGGCGGCGTCCGTCGTGGCCGCAGGTTGGGGGTTGAATGGGATTGCTTTGACCGTCGAATTCGGACGCGCCTTCTGACTGCCCTCGACGATCACCTGGTCACCTGCGGCAAGCCCGGAAGAGATCAGCCACTTATCACCCAACGCTCGATCCGTCACGAGCGCTCGTTGCTCCACTTTCCCTTCGGCGTCCACCACCAGGGCGGTTGGATTGCCTTTGGGATCACGATGCACGGCCTGTTGGGGAACAAGAATGGCTTGCTCATTGACGCCCTCCTCGACCACGGCGCGGACGAACATGCCCGGCAGGAGAATTCGATCCGGATTGGGAACCTCGATCCGCACGATCACCGAACCGGTCGTGGGATCGACGGTCACGTCGCGAAACTTGAGGGCTCCCTCGATCGGAAAGACCGAACCGTCCTCCAGGAGGATCTTGACCTTGTCCGTGCCAATGTCTTTCAACGAACCGTGGCTCATCCTCTGCCTCAGACGGGTCAGTTCCGCCGTCGATTGAGGCACGTCCACGTAGATCGGATGGAACTGCTGAATTGTGGCCAGAGGCGTTGCCTGATAGGCCGTGACGATCGCTCCCTCGGTCACCTCCGAGCGACCAATTCGCCCAGTGATCGGAGCAACGATCCTGGTGTAGTCCACGTTGATGCGGGCCGTTTCAACAGCGGCTTTGGCCTGCTCAATGGCGGCTTCGGCTGCCTTGACGGCTTCACGTTGGCTCTCCACCTCGGCCTGGGCCTCCTTGAGAGCGGCATCGGCCACCTCGACATCGGCAACGGCCTGGTCGACTTCCATTGCCGAGACCGCGTCCGTCTTCACGAGCTTCGTCTTGCGATCCCGATTGGTGATCGCCAGATTGAGGACCGATTCGAACTTCTTCAAACCGGCGATGCTCGCTTGAAGGGCCGCCTTGGCCTGCTCGGCACTCTGCTTCGCCGAAGCGGCCGTGGCCACCGCACTATCGTAGGCCGCCTGGTAGGGGGCGGGGTCGATCTGGTAGAGGAGATCCCCTTTTTCCACGTCGGCCCCTTCCGTGAAGAATCGCTTCTGGAGCAGTCCGTTCACCTGGGGACGGATTTCCGCGATCAGGAAGCCCGCCGTTCGCCCCGGCAGTTCCGAGGTGAGCAGCACCGATTGAGGCTCAACGGTGACCACCGACACTTCCGGCGGACCGCCCGGAGGCGGGCCTTGGGCCTCCCGATGACAACCTGCCAACGGGAAAATCGCTGGCAGGACCAGCAAAACAGTAGCTCTTAACGTGTGCCGATGCATGGAAGTGCTCCAGAAAACCAAAACCTGCTATCAGCCGATTAAACACCGCCGAGTCCGCGAACGGACCTCTCGCAATCATGCCAATCAACCGATTTGTCTCTTCTCCACCGAAATCCCATTCAGGAACGTATTCAAAATCAACCGACAAAGCGCTTCCCTTTGTTCCGGCTCCTCAAGCGGTGGTCCGCTTCTCAGCACTCCCCGGCAGAGCCCGAAATACATGTGGGCCATCATGGCCGGATCGCCTGGTTGAAATGCTCCTTCGGCAATCCCCTGGCGAAACAAACGCTCAAACTGCTTGCTGACCGCATCCGCCGTCCGACGCACCGAGGACTGGAGGAGACTGTGGGCGTTCGCGTCATCGAAAAGGAGCCGGTGAGCTCTCAAATGCCGCGCTATGTGATCGAAAAACCAGCGAAGCTGTTCGGCCAGCTTCTCAACGGCCGGTTGCTTCCGGCCCGCCAACTCCTCAAAAACCTCGAAGACGGGTTCCGTCAACTTGGCATGAACAAACTCCAGGAGATCCCTCTTGCTGTGGAAATATCGATACAGGCTCCCTTTGGCCACCCGAGCTGCCGATGCCACCCGGTCCATGGTCATGCCTTCTGCGCCGTGTTGGTCGAGAACCGAAATGGTCGCTTCGAAAAACGCCTCTTTCATCAGTCCGTCGACGGCCTGTTTTCGTATCTCCGTCAGTCTAGGCATATCCTCTCCCTTCTTGCCTCCTAAGTCTATTTTGCCGACTGGCCAGTCAGTTTTCAAGACCCCCGGGTCTAACAAGAGGGACGAATGCGCCTTTTCCGGTTAGGACAAGATTGTCGTACAGATTGTGCGGCCTGGGTCGACGTACCGCCCACCAGACAATTCTCCTCCAATGGGTGGGGATAGCGTACGCTTCAAGTTCGGTACGCTTTGGTGACCGGGCAGTCACACGGGCTGGATGAATGGCGATCGCTTCCGTGCCGCGGGGCCAACCATCCCGTTCAACTACCCCAGAACATCTGGGACACCGGGGCGCTGTTCAAGGTTCTCCCATACCGCTTCAGGGGCAGACCAAGCCGGCTCGGTTCCCTGAACCACGCGTCTTGGGAAGGTCGCCCCAACAACGGAACACCGCCAGCCCTGGTTCTCCGGTGCGGCGGATTTCTCGGCATAAGTCGTGTGCCCTTCGATACTTGCTTGTCCTCTGGCGTTCTGGCTATACTGCAACCGCTTCACGGGGCAACGCACGAAACCACTTCCTTGGGCGGAGATATTCCCATGCCACAAACAGTGAATTCACGGCGCCTTCTTCCTCGTCATGGGATGGGCACGCTCCTGGCCCGATTGGCGATTCCCGTAGTGATGCTGGCCACCATCGCGGCGTCGATTGCCCCGGCGGAGTGCGGAGAGCCGGCGAAGGATGGCCGTGCCCCCAATTTTGTCGTCATCTACATCGACGACATGGGCTACGGCGATATCGGGCCCTTCGGTGCCGAGGGATACGCGACTCCGAACCTGGATCGCATGGCGGAGGAGGGAAGGCGATTCACCGATTTCTACGTGACCCAGGCGGTTTGTTCGGCTTCGCGGGCCGGACTGCTTACCGGCTGCTACAACGTGCGCGTCGGGATTCTCGGAGCCCTCAGCCACAGAAACACCCACGGTATCAGCTCTGACGAGATGACGATCGCCGATGTGCTCAAGCAGAAGGGCTACGCCACGGCGTGCTACGGCAAGTGGCACCTTGGGCACCACCCCAAGTTCCTGCCGACCAATCACGGATTCGACGAGTACGTGGGCTTGCCCTATTCCAACGACATGTGGCCAGGCCATCCCACGGCCGGGAAAAACTACCCGGACCTGCCGTTGCTCCAGAATACGCACGTGATCGATGCCAACGTGACGGCCAAGGACCAGGAACAACTGACCACGCTCTACACGGACAAGGCGGTCGACTTCATTCAACGCAACAAGGAGCATCCCTTCTTCCTCTACGTTCCCCACTCGATGGTTCACGTGCCGCTCTACGTCTCCGACAAGTTTCGCGGCAAGAGCGAGCGAGGCCTCTTCGGCGACGTGGTGATGGAAATCGACTGGTCCGTGGGACGCATCCTGGAGACGATTCGGGAGAACAACCTGGAAAAAGACACCATGGTCGTGTTCACCGCCGACAATGGTCCCTGGCTTAGCTACGGAGATCATGCCGGGACAGCCGGGCCGTTGCGCGAGGGCAAGGGGACGATGTTTGACGGCGGGTGCCGCGAACCCACGGTCATGTGGTGGCCCGGGAAGATTCCGGCAGGAACCGTGTGCTCCACCCCCGCCATGACCATCGATCTGCTCCCCACATTTGCCACCTTGATTGGCGCCCCCCTGCCGAAGAACAAAATCGACGGCAAGAACATCTGGCCCCTGATTGCCGGCGACAAAGGAGCGACCAGCCCGCATGAAGCGTATTTCTTCTACTATGGCAACCAACTGCAGGCCATGCGGATGGGCCAATGGAAACTCCACTTTCCCCACGGCTACCGGACCTTGTCGGGTCGCCCCGGCGGCACGGGCGGCATGCCGGTTCCTTACGATCAGGCAAAAATCGAATTGGCTCTGTTTGACCTGAACGCCGACATCGCGGAAACCACGGACGTCAAAGACCAGCATCCCGAAATCCTGGCCAAGATGCAGAAAATGGCCGACGTGATGCGCGAGGATCTTGGGGACGGCCAGAAAAAGGGCAACGGGCAACGTCAACCAGGCCGCCTCCAACAGGATGACCTCCGCTTCGATTGGCAGCCCGGCAAACCCAACGACCCTGAACCGCACGTGGTCGATCCCAAGTAGCCGGGAAACGCCCTGCCGGATTGTGCGAGCCTCCCCTGCCTTCCCTGCCCTTACAATCCGACCTTTCCCACTCAATTCCACGGCCCCCTCATCCCCCATGAGCTAGACTTTTTGGGCGGATCACTCCGATCCCCCTTGAAGTCTTGGTTCACGACCTGTGCGCACAATGCGCGTGGGGTTGTATGGAATTGGATTGCGGGCTTACCCCGCTTTGGGGAGGTGCACCATGAATCGATCCCTATTGGCCGCCGTCGCCGTTCTTGCTTTTTCTGTGAACAGCGCAAACGCCCAGTCCTGGATCTTCCAGCCGGGAACGTACAGCAGAACCTCCGGACCGGCCGCTCTGCAGAATGCAGCCCCGGTGCAGTCTGCGACCGGCTCCCAATCCGTGGCGGGATCACTGTCCTCTCTCGGCTCTCAGACCGCGAACGGACCGAAAGCCTATGCTTCCTTCACGGAATCCCAGGCGGCCGCAGCGGCTACCATGCCCAAGCCTGCCTTCCAATGGGATCCCACGGGAATTCTCGGACGAGGCCAACGGTACGAGCAATGGAGTCATGAGGAAGCCATGGAAGCCAACCGGCTGGAGACCTATGCTCGGGGAGTGCGCGATGCCGTGGGCATGCCTGTCTGGACCTGGAATCCAACCGCTTACCAGCCGCTTCCTCGGATCACCGCCCCGAAAGAAGACTTAGCGAATTAGGCTCTGTTTCAAAACTCAAGGTGCCGGGCTTCGAGCGGCTGCACGAGCCATCCGCTGCGTTGTCCTGCATCGACATATGTCCAATATGCCTGCTTCGAACGCCTTGCGGACTGGCTCGTTCGCTCGCTCTCGGGCCTGCGGCAGACTTTTCAAACAGAGCCTAGGACGCATCAGGAGTCCGACTCTTGAAATGGGGCGGCTCAAAGCGTTTACACGGCGGGTCGTGTATGGCATAACAGGAGGAAGCCTCGCGGCCTTGTTCATGACCGGAAACGCAAGCCCGGGGTGTTGGTGGGAACCAGGCGGCAAGACGCCGAGCGACACTCCTCTTTCACGGTTCGTGCGGTGTGAGCGATGAATATCGCCTTCCAATGTCCCGTATGCGGGAAACGATACGAAGTGCCCGGACATCAGGCGGGCGCGCAGGTGATCTGTGCCGGCTGTCGGCGGACAATCCTGGTGCCACGCCCCGCGGCTTCCCCGTCGCTGGATCGCCCCCGCCGGACACGCCTTCCCCATAACGAGGGACCGAGCCGAACGGCAATCTTCGTGGCGGTGGGAGGCGCCGGTGCACTCGTGGCGGTGATCGCGGCTCTCGTCTTCGTTCTAACCCGAGAGGACCAAACGCCGGCCTCGTCCGACCCGCCTGCCCAGGTGGAGACGCCCCCTGCGGACACGAACCGCCTGGCCTCACGCCTCGCCCCCCTGATGCACGCCGACAAACGCTCCGAAACCGAACCGTCAAAGCCCCCGGAGAAGCAGGACACCCCGTCATTGGAGGCGGCTTCGGCCGACACGACAGAGACCGCCGACAAGAGTGACGAGTCGCCTTCGCCAATTCCGGCCCCCACCGGCGACGCTTATCCACTTCGCGTGGCCGATCACGAACCCGTCACTTTCGGCGCCGCGGGATGTCCCATCGTGGTCATCGGCTCGAAAGTCTGGGACTATCAGAAGAAAACGGTGCGCTCCACCCTCGACGGCAAGTACGACGATAGCAGTCTGACCGCCCTGTCGCCCGACGGACGCTATTTTGCGGCCACGGAACAGTCGGCCCACCACCGCAACAATCCCGTGCTCGTCTGGGACACCTCGACTGGCCAACTCTGCACACGCATCCCGGGAGATACGGCCGCCGGAGTCGGGCTTCTCCATCTGGCGGGCGGGCGAGCCTTCATCGCGCCCGCTCATTCCAACCGCTTGTATGTCTGGGACCTGGCGGAAGCTCGCGAGTTGAAGTCGCTCACATTGGCCGAAAGCCGGCTCACGCCGGGCAACACGGCGATCGCGCACAATGGACTGTATGTGGCAACGATCGAGGATCGCAAACTCGTCGTGATCAAGATCGAGACGGGCGAAACCATCGTGAAGATGCGGGCGCCAAAAAAACGCGAGAAGCCTCGGGGCCCCGAACTTCCACCCGGAATGGTCCGAGTCGATCACGGGGGCTGGATCGTCGATAACGTGGGAGAGGCCGCCGACGACAGCGAGTGCAGCTCGATCTACTCGTCATTGAAGGCCCTGGACTTCTCCCCGGACAGCCGTGAGTTGGTGGCTGTTTCCACATATCCCCAGCCCCGGGTCATCTGCTGGAACCACAAGGGACGTCGAGTGCTGGATGAAACGCTCCATTCCGACCGAGACTTGCACGAAACGCGGTCGATCCACTGGTTTGGCGAAAAAGACGCGTGGCTGCTTGGAACCGACCTCTTCGACCGTAAGGCGTCGAAGGTCGTGCTTTCCGTCCGCCGATCGTTCCTGCACACACCCACGATTCACGTTCAGGACGACAATCACCTGGTGGGCACGTTCTCCAGCAAACCCAACGAGATCCAGACAGTCGCAATCCCCTGGGACGCTATCCGGGCATCGCTCGAAGACCTGGAGAAAAAGGCTCCCGCACTGCTCAGCCCGGCCGAGCCGGTGAGTATCGTCTTCGAACTCGGCTCGCTCCGGGGCGACCAGAACAAGACCGTCCGGGAACTCGGCGATGCCCTCAAGGCGAGATTGGAGAAAGACGGGCTGGAAGTGGAAAGCGGGAAGAGCACGTTCTTCCGAATCCGTTTCTCGGAAAAGGCGGGTGACTCGGTCCCCGTTTACGAACGCCAGTCCCCATTCCATTGGGACGATCGCGATACGGGCCAGCGGGTTCATGAAGCCGAAGGCAAACTGGTCGTCGAACTGGTCGTGCCCGGCCGGGATCAGCCGGTCTGGCGAGATACCCTGGCCGCCGGCTCCGACTCGTCCTACGATGGCAACGTCACCGAACTGGTCGTCCGCGACAGCATGGTGGAAAACCTGGCCAACCGGATGGACGACCTGAACTTCCCCTACTTCATTCCCAAATCCGACGACCTGCTGGCGCTGCCGGTCGTCCTCCAGTGATCTCTGCGCGACCGGTTCAACTTCTGCCCATGGACTTCTTCTGCGACGGGAATCCGACGTAAGAGCTGAAGTGGTCCTGACTTCGGCTGTTGGAACACACAACGCTCGACACAAGACCCCGCATTCGTTAGAATGCCGTCACCGGCCGGAAGAAGGGGGGCGTTCCTTCTGGTGCTGGCACATTTTTGGGGATTGTTTCCAACCTTCTAGCGGGAAAGGCGGTGCTTATGCGAAGAGCCATTTGCTGCTTCGGATGGGGGGTCGTGGCGATAGGCCTTCTGGGACCTGTCGCCCATGCAAACGGAGAGAGTTGTTCCCTTGAGATGAAAAAGGTGGACACCTCGAACACGTCGAGCGACACCCGCCTCTATCGGGCAACCTCGTCTCAGAGTTTCTATCACCCTGTCGCACGCGGTGTCCGCGTCCGCGACAACTCGGCGCAAGAATTCGCGGAAACGATCAAGAAGGAGCCGGAGGCCTATCGGGCCGAGTTTCCCGTTCGGGGCGTCGTCAAGTTCGGGACGCTGAAGTTCGGCTATGCGCTGGACACATCGGTTGAACCGGTGAAAGAAAAGGAAGACAAGGCCGACGCCAAAGAGGCGGAGGAGAAGAAGTCCGAGAGCGTCCTGTCGGCCCTCTCCAAGGTTTTGACGGGTGACACCAAGAAGGCGGAGGAAGAAACGACGCCCTTCAAACCGGTGCCCTACGATCGCCTCTACATCGACACCGATCGCGACGGCGACCTGACGGACGAAGAAGTGATCGAGGCTTCGTCGACGAGAAACGACAGCAACAACCGCTACTACTCATGCAACTTTCCCCGAATCGATCTTCCGATTGAGGTCGAATCCGTTCCGGTCGACTATGCCATCACCCTGAGCACGATGGCCTACGGCGACGACAAGTTCGGCTATGTCAACGGTTCGTTCCAAGCCGGAGCCTACCGGGAAGGTGAAATCACCCTCGACGGCAAGAAACGCCGCCTCGTCCTGATCGATTTCAACGGCAACGGGCGCTTCGACGACCCGTCGACCTTTCGTGATTCAGCCGGCTCCTCCAGCGAACGCGTTTACACCATCCGCGGAGATCGACTCTACGTCGACCCCGACATGAACGCCTCCGGACGAAGCGCCTACGATGTGACCAGTGCGGACGATATGTTCGCCGTAGGCTCGTTGCTGTGCCTCGACGGGAGGTTCTACAAGATGACCGTCTCTCCTTCGGGGGACAAGCTGACCCTGGAGCCTGCCGACCTCGACGTGGGCTATGTGACAAACGCCGTAGGAAACTACCGCGCTGTCATTTACGGCGACCTCGGCCTCATCAAAATCCAGTCGGACGAGTCGGGCAAGGCGCCCGTGCCGGCCGGTTCCTGGAAACTGATGAACTATACCCTCGATCGAACCGGGTATGAGGAGAAAAAGGCCAAGGAAAAGAACGAAGAACCGTCGATTCTGGGCGTTCTCACGGAAGCCCTGGGAACGGACGACAACGGAAGACCTCCCCGCCGCACCGTCGTGGCTGCCAGCGGGACGAACCGCTACAAGGCGGTGGATGTGAAGGAAGACGAAACCGTCGAGTTGCCCTTCGGACCTCCGTACCGCCCCGAGGTAGACGTCCAGTATCGCAGAGGCGCCGACCAGGTGTCGCTGGGGATGTCCCTCGTCGGCTCGGCGGGAGAAGTCTGCACGAGCATGTACGTGAACGGGAGTCGTCCCGGGAAGCCCCAGTTCACCATCACCGATCCGGAAGGAAACAAGGTGGCCGAAGGCGTCTTCGAGTATGGCTGAGGCTTCACTTGCCGGTACTCGTGGCGAGTACCTTCGGACCCGGCCGACGAATACACGATTCAAGTTCGCATGAACGCTGGCCCCTTCAAGATCGACAGTGAACACAAAAGCGTCCTGAAGAAGAGCGAAATCGCTCTCCCGAAGGCTGCACAGGCCAGACCGGCCACTTGAACCAATCCCCTGACGCCGGGAGGTCCTCGCGACTTCCCGGCGTTTTTTAGTCAAACGCACTTCCCCGCAAGCGGCGCTTTCGCCGACGGTCCGGGAGAGTGTCTTGCTCTCTACCTGAACTGAATTCCAGCGGGAACAGGGGATATGAGCGGAGCAATTCTGCGCCCACGCCGGCATCCCGTTCCCTGAGTAGGAGACGATTATGCAACGTATCACTCTGACGGTCTGGATCCTGTTGATGTCTGTGACGGTTCCCTATGCGCTGAGCGAAGATTCAGCCGCGGAACAGAAAACTCCGGAACTGCCGATGCGGGACGACTTCGATTCGAAACTCTCCCTTCCCTGGAACATCGTTCGGCCTGATCCAACCCATGTGTCGCTTGAATCGCATCCCGGCAAGCTGACGATCACGACCCAATTCGGTTCGATTCACATGGCCAAGACGAGCGCCAAGAATCTCTACTTCCTCGATGTCCCCGACGGGTTGACGGACTTCGTGGTTACCACATGTGTGGAAGACTTCCTGCCCATAAAATCGTGGCAGCAGGCGGGCATCATGTTTCACAACGATGACGACACCTTCATCAAATGGGTCCGCGACTACACCGGACAGGGCTATCCCGTTATGAACGTGAACTGGGAAATCAACGGGGAAAACAAGGGGGTCCACTCGTCCATCGAAGTAAGCAAGAAGCAGTTCTGGCTGCGGACGATCAAGCGAGGGAACGTCTACCAGTTCCTCGCGAGCGAAGACGGGAAGACCTGGACCACCCACTTCGTGGTTCCCTGGGGCGACGGCAAGTTGAAGAAGGTGGGCCTCGTCGCGAAGAACGGGCCAACGCAAGGCGACATGGAGGCCCAGTTCGACTTCTTCGAACTCCGCCGGCCCACCAAGCAGGAGTTGGACGATCCGGTCTATCCGCTACGCCGGGCCTTGTGGGGCAGTTGGAAAGCGGTCGAGCGGAAGATCAACGGAAAGGAGGTTGCGAAGGGGCCCGTCACGCAACTGAGCATTGTCCCAGGGCGGATGACCCTGAAAGAAAAACGCGCCCTGCCCTGCGCCTACACGGTTGACCTGACCGTAACCCCCAACCGCATTACGCTGTACCCCCTGAATCTCGGCGTCGGACCCCAGCTCAACGGACTGTTTGCTCTTGACGGCGACACGCTCACGCTCTGCCTCAACCCCAAGCCGGGCGGGGAAACCCCCGGTACTCTGGAGCCCCAGGAGGGCGACGGGAGTCTGTTCATGAAGTTGGAGCGGGACAAGGCCGCGAAATAGCAGCCACCCACGAACTAGGCTCTGTTTCAAAACTCAAGGTGTCGGGCTTCGAGCGGCTGCACGAGCCATCCGCTGCGTTGTCCTGCATCGACATATGTCCAATATGCCTGCTTCGGACGCCTTGCGGACTGGCTCGTTCGCTCGCTCTCGGGCGTGCGGCAGACTTCTGAAACAGAGCCTAGGCCGTCAATTCGTAGACGGGTTCATCATCGGCTCGCGGCTCGTCCGCGAGCCGTTTCTCGTCTCGAACCCAGTCGTCGTGCGTGTAGATCACCACGCTCGTGTCCGTCTCCCGGATTTCCAACCGGTCGAGCCGAAAACCGAAGTCGGTGATCTCCGTGAACAGCTTGCAGGCCAGGTTTTCGACCGACGTGGGACCCTCGAACCGCTTCATCTTGAGACATTCGCCCGTCCGCTGGGTGTGATGGGCAAGCGTCTCATAGAGGGGATCGTTCACGTTGATCAGCAGGCCGTGGTCGTACTCCTCCTTCAGAAAGGGCTCGATCACGTCGTCGAAGTCGCCGAAGAGGGTGGACACGGCGCCCTTGCGCTGCACCTCGAAGAAACACGAGATGCCGTAACGATGCCCGTGGAGGTTGCGACACTTGTCGGCCAGTTCCTCGTTTCGATGGGCGGCGTAGAACTTGTAGTCTTTGCGAATGATCATCTCCGAGCCCTCCGGTTCGGTCACGATTTGTGAATCAACGCCATAATCTCGGCGCGGCTTGCCGGGTTCTCGCGGAAGACGCCTCGCAGCGCGCTGGTGACCGTCGAACTTCCGGGTTTCTTGACCCCCCGTATCGACATGCACGAGTGTTCCGCTTCGATAACGACGGCGACACCGGCCGTCTGCAGCTCGGTCTCGACCAGGTTGGCTACCGTTTCGGTCATCCGTTCCTGGACCTGGGGCCGCCGGGCGACCTCTTCCACGACCCGGGCCAGCTTGCTCAGCCCGGTCACACGCCCGTTGGGCAAGTAGGCCACGTGGGCCACGCCCTGAAACGGCAGCAGGTGGTGTTCGCACATGCTCGTGAACGGAATATCCCGTACCAACACAACCTCGTCGTAAGTTTCGGGAAAGGTCACGTGGAGATGGCGTGCCGGATCCGTCTTCAGCCCGGCGAACATCTCCGCATACATCTTGGCAACGCGGCGGGGCGTCTCCTGCAAGCCCGGCCGGTCCGGATCTTCTCCGACAGCCTTCAGAATCGTTCTGACTGCCCCCTTGATGGCCTCCAGGTCAACCGCTCCGGCCGAATCGGTTCCAGGGTTGGGACGGGTTCGAGCCAAAGGGGTTTCCGGATACTGCAACGCTCGCAACATGACGATCGCTCCTTTGTTCGGTTTTCGCACGCATTCTTGGTCTCTTCTCCATCGGTATCTGGAGCAATCATCGCGTCGCAGCTGTTTTTGACAACAGGAGTTGCTAAAAATATGCGAGCGGAGCATGCTCCCTGTCTTGAAGTCTCGACGTAACCGACTGTTAAATCGCTTGTTACGTCATCAAGAAGGCCGCGCCCAAGTCATCCTTCTTCGGGAAAGCCACATCCCGGAGAACGCTGGACATCTGAAAATTCGTCCAAACCGTTCGGCTATCGCGGTACGGGGATGTCGCGTTGAGAGAAGACCAGGCCCGCGAGGGCGTAGGCGATCAGGCCCACGCCGAGGAGGATGCTGTTGAGGTTGAGCGACGCGGTCCAAGGGTGGTCGCTCTCGAGGATCAATCCCGGGGGATCGAAGGCCGTGAGAAAGCTCAGGTAGCCCAGCCACTCGCCGGGCTTCCACATGGAGGCCACCATGTCGAGGAGGATTGATACGACAAGGAATCCACCGGCGAGGCACATGGTTCTCCATCGGTTCCGATCGAACGCGGAAAACAGCGTGGTGATCCCTGCGAAGCAGAAGGTCATGAAGAACAGGTTCACGGCGCCGGGAAGGAAGTCGGATGCAGCGACGGGGCCGCCTTCGAGCTGGACGGTGGCGACTCCCAGACAGTTCCCCAGCCACGTGCTTAGCGCGAGCAGGGCCGCGCCGAGGGAAGCAACGGTCCCCACGGCTACAACGATCGTATAACGCCGGATGGGCAACGTGAGGAGCAACTCGTAGGTACCGGCCGAAATTCCCCCGCTCACGGCGGACGAGCCCCGGGCAATCGCCCAGCCGTAGCAGATCAGCAGGGTAATCAGGTGCAGGTAGAGGATGCTGATTCGACCGCGGGGCGTGACGAACTGCTCCAGGGGGACGCCGACCAGATCCTGTACGAAGTCGGGCAGAAGCGTGAGGAAGCCGGCAATTGCCCCCATTTTGAAGAGGCTTTGGAACCAGACAAAAAACCAGCCAAACAGGAGCAGGAGGAGGCAACTCACCAGCAATTGGCCGCGGGCGTCGTTGATGGCCTTTTTCCAGACGGCAGCGTTCATGATGAAAATGGGGGAGTGGAAGGAGTTGCCAATTCAGCCCATTCCATCAGTCTATCCGAAAGGGAGCATGGCGTCTTGGAGGACACCAGTCGGGTCGGTATGATGCGGCGACTGACGTTTTTTCTATACCAACTAGCATCCTTTCGATAGAAAGCCGGGTTCAAATGGACTCCCCCCTGGAACTTGCGATCAAGCAGATCGCTTTCGCCCGATCGTACACGCTGGAATTAGTGGAAGGGCTTGAGGACGATCTTTGGTTTGTCATGCCCGAAGGGGCTGTCACGCACATTGGCTGGCAGATGGCCCATCTGGCCATGGCCCAGTACGGCCTGTGCCTTTTCAGGCAGCGAGGTCGTGCCGACGTGGATCGAGAGCTGCTCCCGAGGGGGTTCGTTCAGAAATACGGAAAAGGCTCGACACCAACCCCCTCCGTGGAGGAGAATATCCCCCCCGAAGAGATTCGGGGCCTGCTTCAACGAATTCACGAGCAGGCGAACCTGGAGATGCCCGGGTTTTCCGAGGCGCAGTTGAGCGAGCCCATGGACATGCCCTATGCGGTTTACCCGACCAAGTTGGGCAGCCTGCTTTTTTGCTCCCATCACGAGTTTCTTCACGCTGGACAGATCGGTTTTCTCCGTCGTCTCTTGGGCAAAGAGCCGATTCGATAGAAAGACGGGTTTTCATGAAGATTGCCCGACGCTGGCCATTGATGGAGAATGGACCCACATTACGTCGGCTTGCGTAACCTGAACTAGTGCCCTGTCAACCTTGGAATTTTGGGGGCCACGGGCTGCTTGTCAGCCAGTGCCAACACGTTACATCGAGGCGCCCCCTTCAATTCGTAAACGTGGCGGAGCACTAGGGTTCCCTGACCTGGCAGATTTTGCGGAGAACGCCATTGTGCTGAAGCTCATCCAAGCACTCAATAGCCTCCTCGGGATGCTTCTGGCAGTTGTGCTCGTTGTCTTGCTGGCCGCGGGCGGCTGGTATGCCTACCAGAACTACTACGCCGCGAAATTCGAGTTGGAAGCCGAATTGGCAGCCAGTCAGGAGGAAGTCGACCGTCTTGAAAAGGACCTGGAAACGAAACGCCATGAGATTGCCCGTCTGGGCACGGCCTTGAAGTTCATGAAGGTGGACCAGCGACTGGCCCGAATCACGGTTCTCTCCCAAAGCGGATCCGCCGAGGCGGGGAATCTCTCGACTCGCTTCAGCTTTGTCGAGGTCGATCGCCACGGCAAGCCCCTCGGCGATCCTCGCGTCTTCAACATTGAGGGCGACCTGGCCTACATCGATTCCTGGGTGATCAAGTTCGGCGACGAGTATGTGGAAAAAGGCGATTCGCTTCGAGCCGCCTCGATCTGCCTCTTCCGCCGCGTATTCGGGGAGAAACAACTTCCGGCAGACGGCTTCCGCCTGGATGAAGAAGGAAGGCAGCCCTCCGTTTATCGGACGGGCGAGGAGATGTCGGACTTCGAGAAAGACCTTTGGTCCCGCTTCTGGGACTACGCCAATGATCCTGCCCTTGCCCAGGAGATGGGCGTTCGTGCGGCCCACGGCGAAGCGCCTTCAATCCAACTTCGCCCCGGAAAAAGCTACCGCATTGAACTCCGAGCCTCGGGCGGTATCTCCGTGGTCCCCGAAGAAAGCCCAAAGGTTCAGGATACCTCACTGCTCAACTGACAATGATCGCGACTCCAGAAAGCTGCAATCCGACCGATGGACTCAACCATTTGGTCGAAACCCTTTGCCTTCGTCACAAATGCGTTCGCCCCCGCGGATAGACACGTCCGTGCTAACTCGTCATTGGTGGCAGACGTAAGCACGACCACGGGAATCGCGGCAAGCGTTGGCGTCTGTCGGATCTTGCAAAGCACCTCCATCCCCGGTATGTCCGGCAGGTTCAGGTCCAGGAGGACGAGCGAGGGCACGATCCGTGGCGGCGCGTCGTTCTCCGGCAGAAGGGCATCGACGGCCTCCGACCCCTGCTTGACCACGGTGACCGAGGGCAGCCGGGCCATGGCGAGGGAATGGGCGATCAAGGCTGCCTGATCCGGATCATCCTCGACCACCAGGACAGGAAATTCCCGCCCGGAATCGGTCCCACTTCCTGCGCTCGCGGCAACGCGGTCTTTCGTGGCGTCTTCCGGGGCGATTTCGTCTCGCCAGATCCGAAGACTGCTGGGGGCATCGACACCGATCTTCACGTGCTGCTTTCGAATGGCAAGGACCTTGATCGTGATGTCCGGGCCAATTCGGATCGATGAATCGCAATCGCGAGAGAGAACCAGCATGTCTCCCTCCTCTACTGCATGAAATGCCTCAGAGAAACGGCATTTGGAAAAACTCGCCCTGCTTTGGGAGACCCCAAATCATCCACCCCAACAACTCACCGAGATAAGCCCACCAGGATAAAATACCCTTGCCACATTCTAGGGGATCGCATGAGAACGGGCAATGTTTTTGTCTCCTCAAAAACGACTTTCTTGGTCAGACGTTTCACGGCAACTCCATCGTAGCCGAATGTATAGCGACTTTCTGGCTGGCCCTCGCCGAGACAAAGCGGAAGACACTCCGATTCGCCCAATTGCCCACGAGCCACAAAAGTGTCTGAAAGACATTCGGCTCCGTCCTTGAGCCATCGCTCGATTCCCCGTGCCGCCCGGATTTCGCCTAATGGCCCCCAAGGTCTTCGAGAAATCAAATGGATTCGGGGGTCGGCCAGAAACTCGCAGGGTGAAAAACGCACCGAATGCAAGAGGATTTGGCACGCCGATTGACTCGTCCTTCTTTCCCGTCGCAACACGACTCGTAGAATTCGCGTGCATTTCGGACAACAGCAAGGCAAAGTTTGCCCGGACCAGAATATGCCAGCTTCCATTCTCCCGCGATGGGTCGACCGGATTCGCCCTTTGTTGGCGGTCCCGTTGGCCCTGGGTCCGCTCTACGTCGTCGGGCTGGCCTACTTCACGGGGTCTCCCAAAACCACCGACGTGGGATACACGCCGAAACAACCCGTGCCGTTCAGCCATGCACTTCACGCGGGTGATATGGGGCTGGACTGCCGCTACTGCCACACCACGGTCGAAAACGCCGCCCATGCCGCGATTCCCTCGACGGATATCTGCATGAACTGCCATACCCAAGTAGCGACCGGCAGCGAGAAGACCCGCCTCATTCGGGAAAGCGCCGAGACGGGCAAACCGATCCCCTGGGTCAAGGTCCACGACCTGCCGGACTTCGCCTACTTCGACCACAGCGCCCATGTGACACGGGGCGTCGGGTGCGTTTCCTGTCATGGGCGTGTCGACCGCATGGAGGAAGTGGAGCAGGTGAAGACCCTCTCCATGGGCTGGTGCCTGGAGTGCCACCGCAATCCGGAGCCGCACCTGGTTCCGCCCGACAAGGTGACGGACCTGGACTGGGCCCAGGTGATGGAACCGGAGAAACGTGACGAACTTGGTGCCCGCTTGCGGGAAACCAACAACATCAATCCGTCGACCGATTGTTCGACATGCCACCGATAACAAAGCAAGATCAAACCAAGACGCATTGGCGAAGCCTGGCCGAATTGGCCGACGCTCCGGAGTTTCGCGCCTTCCTGGAAGCGGAGTTTCCCAAGAAGGCCGATCCCGAGGGGATAAGCCGGCGGCGTTGGCTCCAGTTGATGGGCGCTTCCTTGGCACTGGCAGGAACGGCAGGCTGCCGCTGGGAAAAGGAGGAAATCCTCCCCTTTGCCGAGCGACCGGAAGGGCGTGTGCCCGGTGTTGCGGAACGTTATGCCACGGCGATGGACCTTTCCGGCAACGCAACCGGTCTTCTGGTCACGGTCTACGACGGGCGTCCCATCAAGATCGAGGGGAATCCAAAACATCCGCAAAGCCTGGGGGCCACCGACTCGCTGGCTCAGGCCGCCATTCTCAACCTGTATGACCCGGACCGCAGCCGCCAGGTCATTCGCCGGGAATCGGCCGGAAGGGGCAGCGTCGCGAACTGGCAGCAATTCGACGCCTTTGCCAAAGAGCATTTTGCGAAGCTCGCGGAGTCCAAGGGCAAGGGGCTCGCGGTTCTCGCCGAAGCAGACAGCTCTCCGACGCTGGCGAGGTTGCGGGAGCAGTTCGCGGCCGCCTTTCCCGACGCAACGTGGCACGAATACGAGCCTCTTTCACGGGATAACGAGCGGGCAGGAACTTCGCTCGCTTTTGCACGCGCTCTGCGTCCGCAGCTTCATCTCGATCAAGCCGCGGTGATCGTGAGCCTGGACGCGGATCTTTTCGCCGACCATCCGTTGAGCTTGCGGTGCATTCGCGACTATGCTGGCAGACGTGACCCCTCAGGCGAAATGAACCGTCTCTACGTGGCCGAGAGCTGCTTCTCGATCACGGGCGCCTCCGCCGATCATCGCATCCCCGTTCGGTCCAGTCAGATCGCCGATTTCCTGAGGGCGATTGAAGCGGCCCTTGCGGGGAAGCCTCCCACGGGTGAACCGGACTGGCAGAAGTACGTGGCAGCCATCGTGGACGACTTGAAGCACCACGAAGGACACAGCCTGATCGTCGCCGGGCCGAGCCAGCCGCCCGAAGTTCATGGGGCCGTTCACCGTCTGAACGTGCAACTGGGGAACGTCGGCAACACGGTGACGTACACGGAAGTCCCCGATCCGAAGCGTCCGAGCCATCTCGATGCCATCGGCCAGGTTGTGGAGCGGATTCAGTCGCAGGAGCTGGAAACGCTGCTCGTGCTCGGCGGCAATCCGGTCTACGACGCGCCGGTCGACCGCGATCTTGCGGTCGCCTACTCGAAGGTGCCCACTCGGATCCATTTGAGCCTGGACGACAATGAAACGTCGCGGGCTTCCACCTGGCACCTGCCACGAGCCCATTTCCTGGAAGCCTGGGGCGATGCCCGCAGCCATGATGGGACCTACAGCATCATCCAGCCCATGATCGAGCCCCTTTGGGACGGAAGGTCTAAGATCGAGCTCCTGGCGAGCCTGCTCGGCCTGGAAGGCAGCGGCTATGACCTGGTTCGCGAGACGACACGTGAACTGGCGGGCTCCGATGGCTTTGAGACGAAATGGCAGGTCGCGGTTCACGACGGTCTGTTGAAAGACAGTCAATGGCCTGCCGTGGCTCCCAAGTTGATCGAAGCTGAAAAGACATCCGTCGGAAACGAGCAGCCAGCCTCGGGCGAACTCGAAGTCGTCTTCCAGAGGGACGCTTCTGTCTATGACGGACGGTTTGCCAACAACGGCTGGCTTCAGGAACTTCCCGATCCCATGTCGCGCCTGACCTGGGACAACGCCGCATTGATCGGCCCCGCGACCGCCGAAAAGCTTGGGGTGGCCAGCGATCAGGTGGTTCGCGTGGAGGTTGCCGGCCGTTCCCTGGAGCTCCCCGTGTTCGTCATGCCGGGTCAGGCCGACGGAACCGTTGGGATCGCCCTCGGTTACGGACGAACTGCCGCGGGCCACGTGGGCGGAAGCGATCAGCACAAGGTCGCGCCCGTGGGCGCCAACGCTTATGCCATACGGCCTTCCGGTTCGCCCTATTGCGCAACCTCGGCCACGGTTGCGACAACGGGAAAGACTTCACCGCTAGCAACGACCCAGGACCATCATGCCATCGACGCGATCGCCGTGAAGGGCATGGCGGAACGATTGGGACAGCTTGTCCGAGAGGCGACGAAGACCGAACTGGCCGAACATCCCGAGGTGATCGCCCACGCCCTCCACCTGCCGGGCGGCGTCGATGAAGACCAGCTGCAGTCGATGTGGGACGAACACGAGTTCGATGGTCGCCGGTGGGGCATGTCGATCGACATGAACAAGTGCGTCGGCTGCAATGCCTGCGTGGTTGCGTGCCAGGCCGAGAACAACATTCCGGTTGTGGGCAAGGAACGGGTTCTGGAAGGGCGGGAGATGCACTGGTTGCGGATCGACCGTTATTTCCGGGGCGAGCCGGAGAATCCCTCGGTGAGCCATCAACCGGTGGGCTGCCAGCAGTGCGAGAACGCGCCCTGCGAGCAGGTTTGCCCGGTGGCGGCCACGATGCACACCAAGGAGGGGCTCAACGACATGGTTTACAACCGTTGCGTGGGCACCCGCTACTGCGCGAACAACTGTCCCTTCAAGGTTCGCCGTTTCAACTACTTCTACTACCACGGCGATCTCGACAAGCCGGGGGCTCAAGTGGCCAAGATGGCCTTCAATCCGGAAGTCACGATCCGTTCGCGGGGCGTGATGGAGAAGTGCACTTATTGTGTCCAGAGGATTCAGGCCGGCAAGATCGCCGCGAAGAACGAGGGCCGGGAGGTGCGCGACGGCGAGGTGCGTTCCGCGTGCCAGCAGGTGTGCCCCGCCCAGGCGATCGAGTTCGGGGACCTGAGCGATGCCGGCAGCAAGGTGACGGCCGCCCACCAGTCGAACCGGGCCTACGGCATGCTGGCCGAGCTGAACGTCAAGGCGCGAACCAAGTATCTCGCACGGATCCGCAATCCCCATCCGAGTTTGGACGATCAAGACCATGAGCAGCGGGGCCATCACGGCTAACGATAACACGGTCAGCGATCCGCGACACCGGGCGTCTCTCGTCACGGGGCAGCAGGACTACGCCTCGATTACGGACACGGTCTGCGGCATCGCCGAGAAGGAAAAAACGCCGCTGGCGTGGTACGTGGCCTTTGCCGTCTCGTCCAGCATGACGGGGATTCTGTTCCTGTTGATCGGCTACCTGTTCATCACCGGTGTGGGTGTTTGGGGCAACAACGCGCCGGTCTTCTGGGGCTGGCCGATCGTGAATTTCGTCTTCTGGGTCGGCATCGGGCACGCGGGAACGCTGATCTCGGCCATCCTGTTCCTCTTCCGCCAGCAGTGGCGAACGAGCATCAACCGCTTTGCCGAGGCGATGACGATTTTTGCCGTGGCCTGTGCGGGAATCTTCCCCGGGATCCACGTGGGCCGCGTGTGGTGCGTTTATTGGCTGGCGCCCTATCCGAACCAGATGGAAATGTGGCCCAACTTCCGCAGCCCGCTGCTCTGGGACGTGTTCGCGGTGAGCACCTATGCGACCGTCTCGGCCCTGTTCTGGTATTTCGGAATGATCCCCGATCTGGCGACCCTCCGCGATCGGGCCAAGAACAAGTGGCGTCGGTTGGCCTACGGCACGTTTGCCCTCGGCTGGCGAGGTTCGGCCCGGCAGTGGCACCGCTACGAGCGGGCCTACCTGCTCCTGGCCGCCCTGGCCACGCCACTCGTGCTCAGCGTCCACTCGGTGGTGAGCTTCGACTTCGCCGTGGCCCAAGTTCCCGGCTGGCACACCACGATCTTCCCGCCCTACTTCGTGGCCGGGGCGATCTTCAGCGGGTTTGCCATGGTGGTCACGCTCATGGTGCCGGCCCGAGCCTTCTTCGGGCTCAAGGATCTGGTCACCATGCGGCACCTGGAGAATATGAACAAGATCATTCTGGCCACGAGCTGCATCGTGGGCTATGCCTACGCGACCGAGTTCTTCATCGCCTGGTATAGCGGAAGCCAATACGAACTGTTCGCGTTTCTGAACCGGGCCATGGGCCCCTACAAGTGGGCCTACTGGACGATGGTTTGCTGCAACGTGGTCGTGCCGCACCTGTTCTGGTTCAAGAAATGCCGTACGACCCCCTGGATCATGATGATCGTGGCGATTCTGGTGAACGTGGGAATGTGGTTCGAACGGTTCGTGATCATCGTCACGTCCCCTCAGTCGTGATTTCCTGCCCTCCAGTTGGGGTGAGTTTACCCCCACGCCGATCGACGTGGCCATGTTTCTCGGCAGCTTCGGCTTGTTCTTCACGCTCTTCCTGTTGTTCTGCCGCTATCTGCCTATGGTCGCCATGGCCGAGGTGAAGGCGGCCGTGTCGCACGACATCGAGGGCCACGGACATCACTAAGGGGCGACCATGACCGAAACAGGACTTTGTGAACGTACGAGGCAAACGGGCGGTTGACTCTATGTCGGATCACGACCAGCAAAACACGACATCCTCGACGGAGACCCGGGTGGCCGCCGTGCTCGGCCAGTTCGAGTCGGCCGGGGCCTTGAAGACGGCCGCCGAGAAGGTCCGCGACGAAGGATACCGCAATTGGGACTCCCACAGCCCGTTTCCGATTCACGGAATGGAACGGGCCATGGGGATTCGCCCCACGATCCTCCCATGGCTCGTTTTCGGGGCCGGGCTGACCGGAGCCGTCGTCGCCATGCTGCTCCAGTGGTGGACGAACGCCGTCGACTACCCCTTCTTGATCAGCGGCAAGCCCTACTTCAGCGTGCCCGCCAATATCCCGATTGCCTTCGAACTGATCATCCTGTTCAGCGCGCTCACGGCCTTCGGCAGTGCCCTGGTTCTTAATCAACTTCCCCAGTTTCGCCATCCGGTGTTTGAGAGCGAGGCCTTCCGCCGAGCCACGTCGGACGGGTTCTTCATTTCCATCGAAGCGGCGGATCCCAGGTTCGACGAGCAGAAGACGGTCGCGTTTCTGGAGTCGATCGGCGCCAAGGTGGATGTCTGCCGTGTTGCGGCGGAAAAGCCGGCCATTCCGAAGGCGATCCCGTGGGCGATTGTCTTCCTCGTGGCCCTGGCCTTCCTGCCGCCGTTGGGCGTGGCATGGTATCGGGCCTCGACCAAACGGCTTCCCCGCATCCATCCGCTCCACGATATGGCCTTCCAACCGAAGTACAAAGCGCAGGCGGAAAACGACCTCTTCGCCGACCATCGCTCCATGCGCCCGCCCGTGGCCGGCACGATCGCCCAGGGGCAACTCATGCTGGATACGAAGTTCTTCCAGGGCAAGGACGCCGACGGCAACTATGTGACGGAACTGCCCCTCCCCGCCGACCGTGAACTCATGATGCGGGGCCGCGAGCGGTTCAACATCTATTGCGCCCCCTGCCACGGGCTCAGCGGTGGCATGCCCGAGGGACTCGGCGACGGCGGAGACCCGAAAGACTGGGACGGCATGGTGACCATCCGCGCCAGCGCCCGGGCCTTGACCGGCGACGGAACCTGGACGCCGCCACGGGTCCTGCACAGCAAGTATGTTCAGGATCAGCCCGATGGGAAGCTGTTTGAGACCATCACGGTCGGGGTGAACAACCAGGGGATCCAGACGATGCCCGGCTACGACAAGCAGATCCCGGTCAAGGACCGCTGGGCGATCATTCTTTATTTGAGAGCGTTGGGACGCAGCCAGAACGCCTCCGAGGCCGACGTGCCCGAGACGGAGAGGGCGGCTTTAAGCGACTGAGAGGCCCTAATAAAACGAGTGAGTTTCCCACGGGCAGCGGCATACGCAACCTATGGGTGTCGTGGCGGCTCTAAGAAACGGAAAACGGTAGAACCATGCAGGATAGCGAGTCGGCAAGTCGAACGAGCGACGCCCCAGCTTGCCGTGTGTCGGCGTCCCGGGGGGTCAAGGTTGCCACAACGCTCGGCGGGGCAGGCCTGGCCCTGGCCCTGCTGCTGGCCGTGGCCAGCGACGGCGGCCTGCGCCACTTCTACTACTCCTACCTGGCGAACTTCGCGTTCTATTTGAGTATTTCCCTGGGGGCGTTGTCGTTCGTGGCCCTGCAGCATGCCACGCGAGCCGGATGGAGCGTGACCGTTCGTCGTTTGAACGAAATCCTTGCGTCCAACATGCCGCTGCTGGCCGTCATGTTCATCCCCCTTGCTGTTTCGCTGTTCCTCCATTCGAGCGGGCCCTACGTGTGGGCCAATCCGGAAGTGATCGCGGAAAGCCCGGTCGTGCAGCACAAAACACCGTATCTGAACGTGCCCTTCTTCCTGGCTCGGGCCGTGATCTACCTGGGGCTCTGGATCTGGATGGCACGGTTCTTCTTCACGCGATCTGTTCGGCAGGATGCCACCGGCGATCCGAGTCTGACCGTGCAGATGGAGCGTTTCAGTGGACCGATCATTCTGCTGTTCGCCCTGACGACGACCTTCGCGTCGTTCGACTGGCTCATGTCGCTCCAGCCGGATTGGTTCAGCTCGATCTACGGCGTCTATTACTACAGCGGCGCCACGGTGGGAGGCCTCGCCGCCGTGATCCTGGCGGCGATGTTCGCCCAACGGGCCGGGTACGCGACCGAGGCAATTACCACGGAACACTACCACGACATGGGCAAGCTGCTCTTCGGCTTCGTCGTGTTCTGGGGCTACATCGCCTTCTCCCAATACATGCTGATCTGGTACGCCAACATTCCGGAAGAAACGACGTGGTACCTGGCCCGGCAGAAACCGGCCTGGTTGGTCTTCTCGGTCGTGCTTCTGGTGGGCCACCTGTTCATTCCGTTCTTCGGAATGATCTCCCGAGAAGTGAAGCGGCGGAAACTCCTGCTGGGGTTCTGGTGTGTCTGGCTGCTGGCCTTCCACTGGCTGGATATGGTCTACCTGGTGATGCCCTCGTTGACGACCGACCATTTCCCCTTGGGGCTGATCGACCTGTGCCTGCTGGTCGGGCTCGGCGGTCTCTACGTGGGTGGCGTGTTGCGTGTGGCCCAAGGCGTGTCCGTCGTGCCCGTCAAGGATCCTCGTCTTGGCGAGGCGTTGGTATTTGAAAATCTGTGAGAGCGGGAGTGCGGCAACATCCATGAGCGATCGAAGCGACATCAACGCCGTCCAAATCAGCCTGATCGGAGGCCTCGGCATCGTGGTGACGGTCGTCCTGGCGTTGGCGGCAGCCGTTTCCTATTTCACGGTCGCTGCGCGGGTCAAGCAGTCACGCAGCGATGAGGCGGCCGTTCGGATTCAACACGAGGTCGACCAGATCAAGAGCGGCAAGCCGATGTCCGAGCCCTGGCTCAGCGCGGACCTCCAGCGTGCCACCCAAGAGGTTCAGCTCGCCGGATACGCCCGCCGTACAATTGATCAGGACGACGGTTCCCAACGAATCGTCTACGCGATTCCCATCAACCAGGCGATGGAATCGGTTCTGAAAGACCAGCCTGGCTCCCACTCGCAGGGAGCACCTCCGAAGGAGGTTGGACCATGAGATATCTCGGAACAGGAACCGCGATTGCGACAATCGTCCTCGTGCTCGCAACCAACGTTGCCGTACGCGGGGAACGGAAGGAAGCGGCCCCGGAAGAGATTCAGGACGTGGGCGTGGACGAGCACCTGGACGTCCAGCTTCCGCTGGACTTGCCCTTCGTGGATTCGAATGGGCAAAAAGTCCGATTGGGGGATTTCTTTGACGGGAAGACGCCGGTTGTCCTCACGCTGAACTACTCGAACTGCCCCATGCTTTGCAGCCTGCAACTCACCGGACTATTTGAGGGACTCCAAGGTGTCGATTGGAACCTGGGAGACCAGTATCGAATGGTCACCGTGAGCATCGACCCGGAGGAGAAGCCGGACCGCGCGGAGGCGACAAAGGAGAAGTACCTGACGATTTACGGGCGACCGAACGTAGCCGACGGCTGGCACTGCCTGACCGGAAATGACGCGAACATCCACAAGTTGGCCGATACGGTTGGCTTCCGTTACGCCTATCTCCCCGAGACCAAGGAATACGCCCACGCGGCAGTCACGATGGTCTGCACTCCCGATGGCCGGATGTCTCGCTACCTGTACGGGGTCGAGTACCCTTCGCAGACGGTGCGGCTCGCCCTGCTGGAAGCCTCGCAGGGCAAGATCGGCACCACGATGGACAAGGTTCTGCTCTTCTGTTTCCAGTACGACGAAACCGCCGGCCGTTATGGTCCGTCCGCAGTCAAGATCATGAAGGCAGGCGGCGTCCTCACCCTTGTCTTCCTTGGAGGACTGTTGGGGATCTATTGGCTCCGTGAGTTGAGCAAGGCTCGCCATCCGGAAGCAGCGTCGGAAGGTAAGAGCCTTCCCCAAACCTAGAATGCCGGCGTCCAGGATTTCAGGCGAAGTGATATGGTTGATTTTTCCGTGAACACCTTTTCGAGCCTCGCGGGGCTTCCGCTGGCGGACCTTTCCGGCGGTGGATCGTTCTGGCTTCCGCCTCCCGAGTCCGTGTCGGCCTGGGCGGTCGACAACGTGTTCTACTACATCATGTACTTGTCCTACTTCTTCTTCGCCCTGATCTTCGCCGTGCTCGTGCTCTTCGTGGTGCGTTATCGGCGTCGACCGGGCGTGGAACCCGTCAAGACAGCGACCCACAGCCTGACCCTGGAGGCCGTCTGGAGCCTGATTCCCCTGGGATTGGTGATCGTCATGTTCTACATGGGATTTGTCGGCTACGTGGAACTGCGATCCCCTCCTGAGCAGGCCTACGAAATCCTCGTTTCGGCGCGGAAATGGTCGTGGCAGTTCACCTACCCGGACGGAACCATGTCCACAGACCTCCACGTGCCCGTGGATGAGCCGGTGCGACTGGTCATGTCGAGCGAGGATGTGATTCACAGCCTTTCCATCCCGGCCTTTCGCGTGAAGATGGACGTCGTGCCGGGCCGGTACACCCGGACGTGGTTCCAGGCCAAGCAGACGGGCAAGTACGACCTGTATTGCACCGAGTATTGCGGAACGGGCCATTCCGACATGCTTGCCTCGGTGGTCGTTCATGAGCCGGGCGATTTCGACGCCTGGCTGGCCAAGGCGGGCGACATCCTGGGCAACAGTGCCACTCCGGTCGAGGCCGGGGAGAAACTGTTCCGGCTCCACGGGTGCGGTTCCTGCCACTCCATCGACGGCACGCCCCGAGTCGGCCCGTCGCTCAAGGGGATCATTGGCGAAACGCACCAGTTCGCTGACGGCAGCAGCGCCAAGGTGGACGAAACCTATATCCGCCAGTCGGTGCTCGAACCGGGGGCCAAGATTCGGCAGGGCTACAAAAACCAGATGCCCACCTTCAAGGGACGTCTCAGCGACGCAGAAATCACGGCCTTGATCCAGTATCTCAAGTCCCTCAATAACTAGGAAACGCTCCCCGCGGATCCCGATTTTCCAGATACGGAATACGATGGCAACGACAGTCGACGGAAATATCGCAGACCTCCCGGCCGATCAGACGACGGTCAACTATCTCAACTGCGAACATGGGATCCGCTCGTGGGCCTTCACGCTCGACCACAAGCGGATCGGCGTGATGTACCTCATCTCGATCATGGCGTCGTTGGGCCTGGGCGGCCTGATGGCCATGCTTATGCGGGCCGAGTTGGCCCATCCGGGCCAGCAACTGTTCAACGAGAATACCTACAACCAGTTGTTCACTCTCCACGGCGCCGTAATGGTGTTTCTGTTCATCATTCCGGGGATACCGGCGGCACTGGGAAACTTCGTGCTCCCCATCATGCTGGGCGCCAAGGACGTGGCGTTCCCTCGTCTGAATCTGGCAAGCTACCATCTCTGGGTCATCGGCGCCCTGTTCTTTATCCTGGCCCTGACCACCGGCGGACTCGACACCGGCTGGACCCTCTACGTGCCCTACGCCCTCCACAGCGACACCCGTGTTCTTACGGCCGGCGTAGGAGCCTTCATCCTGGGCTTCAGTTCGATCTTCACGGGGGTCAACTTCGTCGCCACGATCCACACGATGCGGCCGCCGGGTATGACCTGGTTCAAGATGCCCCTCTTCCTCTGGGCCCTGTACGCCACCGCCATCATCCAGGTACTGGCCACGCCGGTGCTCGGAATCACGCTGCTCCTGCTCGCAGCGGAACTGCTCTTGGGAATCGGAATCTTCGATCCGACCCGAGGAGGAGATCCGATCCTCTTCCAGCACTTCTTCTGGTTCTACTCCCATCCGGCCGTTTACATCATGATCCTGCCGGCCATGGGGGTTATCAGCGAAGTCATCCCCACCTTCAGCCGCAAGCATATCTTCGGATACCACCTTATCGCCTACTCCAGCGTGGCCATCGCCCTGTTCGGCTTCCTGGTCTGGGGCCACCACATGTTCGTCAGCAGCCAGTCGCAGCTTGCCGCAACGATCTTCAGCCTCCTCACGTTCAGTGTTTCAATCCCCTCGGCCATCAAGGTGTTCAATTGGCTGGCCACCATGTACAAGGGCTCGATCGCCTTGGACACCCCCATGGTCTACGCCCTGTCGTTTATCCTCCTGTTCGGCATCGGCGGGCTGACGGGATTGTTCCTGGCCACGCTTTCGACCGACGTCCAGTTGCACGACACCTACTTCGTGGTCGCCCATTTCCACTACACGATGATGGGCGGGACCCTGATCGCATTCCTGGCAGGCCTCCATTACTGGTGGCCCAAGATGACGGGACGCATGTACAACGAGTTCTGGGGGCGTCTGTGCGCTGTGGGCATCTTCTTGGGCTTCAACCTCACCTTCTTCCCCCAGTTCGTCATGGGCAGCCGCGGGATGCCACGCCGCTATCACGACTACCCCGCCAAATTTGAAATCTTCCACTTCCTGTCGACCATGGGCGCGTTCCTCATGGGAGTGGCCCTGTTGGGAGTGCTCCTCTACCTGCTGTATTCGCTCTTCAAGGGCCCCCGCGCCCCGGCCAATCCCTGGGGCAGCGCCACCCTGGAATGGACGTGCAGCAGCCCGCCCCCCAAAGAAAACTTCGCCGAAACCCCCACCGTCTCTGACCCCTACGACTACGACCCCATCAAATACGACGCAGAAAAGCACTGCTACTATCGAATGACGAATGTCGAATGACGAATGTCGAAGGATGTGCGGAGGACTCCGCGAACCCCGGATTTGGACCTTTCTTCTTTCGAATTTGTTTCGGATTTCGTTATTCGGATTTCGGATTTCAAACCCCGTAGACTTCCCCGTTCCAAATGCCTTCATCTGACGCTACTTCCGAACACGCCGGCCATTTCCATAAGGACTTGGCGCACCACTTCGACACGCCCCGGCAGCAATTCAACGCGGGGAAGATCGGCATGTGGATCTTCCTGGTAACCGAAATCCTGTTGTTCAGCGGGCTGTTCTGCGCCTACGTGGTGTATCGGGGCAATCATCCGGAAATCTTCGTCTACGCCCACCAGTATCTCGACAAGAACCTGGGGGCCTTGAACACGGTCGTGCTTATCTTCAGCAGCCTGACCATGGCCTGGGCGGTCCGCGCCGCCCAACTCGAACAGCAGCGGGCCCTGGTTGTACTGCTCTCGATCACCTTGCTCTGCGGGTTCGTCTTTCTGGGGGTGAAGTCGATTGAGTATCAGCACAAATGGCACGAAGGCCTGCTCTGGGCCAGTCGCTACAATCCCCAGCCTCACGATCAGCAGGGACACGACACGTCTCCAGATGGCCGCGTCGGAGAGGAAATCGAAGGAGACCACGACGAAGCGCCGAAGAACGTGGGCCTGTTTTTCAGCATCTACTTCATGATGACGGGGCTGCACGGCATCCACGTGATCGCGGGAATGATCGCCATCGGATGGGTGTTGAACCGCGCCCGAAAGGGCCATTTCCATCGCCACTACTTCGGCCCGGTTGACTACGTGGGGCTCTACTGGCACCTGGTCGATCTCATTTGGATTTACTTGTTTCCCCTGTTGTACCTGATCCATTGAGGGACGCACGATGGCCGAACCCGACCCCGCGTCTACCCACGACGAACACGAAATCGCTCATATCATGCCCCTGCCTGTGCTCCTGGGTGTGTTCGTGGCGTTGATGGTCCTTACGTTCCTCACCGTGGCCGCCACGTGGGTCAACCTGGGCTGGTTCAACCTGCCCATTGCCATGGGCATTGCGACGGTGAAGGCCACGCTCGTGGCCCTCTACTTCATGCACCTTCGCTACGACCAGCCGATCAACGGCCTGGCATTTCTGACCGCCCTGGTCTTCGTGGCCGTGTTCATCCTGATCACGTTGCTGGACTCGTTTGAGTACCAGCCGGACGTGCAACTTTATCAGGATCAGAATCCAATCAGCGTGCCCGAGTGAACGGGGGCTTCAGCCCGGCTGCTACCGTTGGCTTCGGAGGAAATGTTGCGGCGACAGCAACCGGGTGATCCGCAGCCGGGCTTCTGAGGTCGGCGGCAATTGAGAAGAAGAGCCGGGCTACCTCCGCTACCTCCACGAATAAGCTGCCCGAGTATGAGGTGGTTCATTCAAGAGCCCGGCTATTCCACAGCAGCCCGGCTGCTACCGTTGGCTTCGGAGGAAATGTTGCGGCGACAGCAACCGGGTGATCCGCAGCCGGGCTTTTAAGGTCGGCGGCAATTGAGAAGAAGAGCCGGGCTACCTCCGCTACCTCCACGAATAAGCTGCCCGAGTATGAGATGGTTCATTCAAGAGCCCGGCTATTGCGGTTCAGCACCCCAGCGTCTTGGCCGTGTTGAGCCAATGAAGCTCGCCTTTCCCTGGCGCCACCCTATCTTGAAATTCAATTGCGGCGACGGCGCCCTTCGCGAAACGCATCCAGTCCTCGTCATTCCCAATCAACGCGGCGGCAAAATAGCCCACGTCGGGGGCATGCCCCACCACGGCAATCTGGTCAAACTCGGCAAACTGAGAGTTGATCCACCGCAGGAGATCGTCTGGATCGCCCCCAGGGGCCAGTTCGTCGAGAGCGGTAACGTCGGGGCGGGAAGGCAAGAGTTGCGCGATGAGGTCGGCCGTTTCGCGGCAGCGCGTGTAGGGGCTGGTCGCAATAGCTTGAGGAGAGAATCCTCGCTCGGCCAGAAGCGGGACGACCTTGGAAAAGCGGGCTTTTCCCTTCTCCGTCAGGGGGCGCAGGGTGTCATCGGGCCATTGCGGATCACCAAAGTAGCTGGCCCAGGCGTGGCGCACGACATAGAGCATCATATCCGGTCCCCCATGTTGGAGTAGTTGGTCGAATGATAAGCGATCAGGTCGGATTAGAAAAGCGGGGTCGGCAAATGAGTGTTCCGCCCCGTAGAATGGGGGAAGGAGTCATTTGGCATGGCAACTTCGCTTCCGAACGAAGAAACAAGACCCTGGCAGCGCTTCACGGTGCTCGACGCGCTGCTCTTGCAGGCAGGGTACGCGCTGGCCTTCTCCGTGATCCTGTCCCCTTACCGTCGCCTGGCTTTCCACTCGTTCGACGAGGGAACGTTGGTGGTCCTTGCCGCCACGCTGATGTTGGGCAACGTCTTCTCCGGCCCGATCGTCTTGGGATCGCATTGGCTGGTTCGAGGGCGTCGATCCTTTCCAAGTGCCGGCGAATGGCTCTGGCTCAGCCCGGTTGTGCTCTGCGGAGTCGCCCTGTTCGGGATTTGGGCCCTTCATTGGATTGCGCAGCTCTTTCCCAGCCCGAAGGAGATCAGGGCGCTCTTCTACATCCTCTGGGGAATCACGCTTGCTCTCGCCGAGATTGGCTGCTTGCTGAACGCAATGATGATTCTGGCAGCCCGATCGTTTGGAGATCTCGATCATCCGCCATGTGGATGGACGGATCGTTTCGGAGCTTGGACGTGCCTCCTGACGGGGGTCGTCCTGCTCCTGTGCCTTCTGGCGGTCCTCGGCAGACCCGGCTATTGACCTGCAGAGCAGTGGACAACGGGGGGCCTTTCGGTGACAATCGTGCCGGTTCTCGGGGCCGATAATTTCTCCGAAATTCTTCCCACGGAGCCCAAGATCGGGCCGCCGGTGACGAATACTCGATATGGCCTCCTTGTGTTCGGCCTGTCATGTCCTTGGAGATGGGAATGTGGACGCCGCGATTCAAACGGACCGGCTGACGAAGGTCTTCGGCAATCGCCTGATTGCCGTGAACGACATGAACCTGCTGGTGCCCCAAGGGGCGATCTTCGGACTGCTGGGCCCCAACGGGGCCGGAAAGACGACGACCTTGCGGCTCCTGCTCGGTTTGCAGCGCCCCACGGCCGGTCGGGCCAGCGTTTTCGGACGGGACTGTGGCCCAAACGCCGTGGAGGTGCGGCGCTCGATCGGCTATTTGCCGACCAATCCCCAGTTACCGGGCCATTTGCGCCCGGTGGACTATCTGGATCTGGTCGGCCAACTCTGCGGGCTGCCCCGCGAAACTCGCAAGCCGCGGATCGCGTCCCTGATCCGCGCCGTCGGCCTGCTCGGCGCGACGGGGCAGAAGATCAAGGATTTCTCGACAGGGATGGCAACCCGGCTCGGAATCGCCGCGTCGCTCGTCGGCGACCCGCCCTTGCTGATCTGGGATGAACCGACGGCAGGACTCGATCCGGCCGCGAGGCGTTTTTCCCTGGACTTGATTCGCGAACTCGGCAAGACCCGGACGGTGGTCGTGGCCACGCACATTCTCGGCGATATCGACGAAATCTGCGATCACGTGGGGGTCATGCATGAAGGCCGGATGATCTTCTCGGGCCCCATGCGCGACATGAAACGCCGCCTTCGACGCGAAGAATTCACGCTCGAGGTCGAAGCCGACACCGCGCCGCTCCAACAGCTCACGGGACGAATCACGGAAATCGAATCGGTGGCGGCAGCTCGCGTGACCGGGCAGACGATTTGCGTGCAGCTCGCTCCGGGAAGAGATCGAGCGGCGGCGCTTTCCGATGTTCTCGCAAAGGTCTCTGAGGCGAACCTGCCGCTTCTTGCGATCCACTCAGGCCGAAATGAAACGGAGAACGCCTACCTCCAATTGCTCGAAGAGGATGAATCGCACGGCTTTCAACGCTTCGATCTCGGCGAAAGTCCTCAGGCTCCCGCACCGTCCCCAAGCAACGGCCTTGAAGAGTGAGAACGGGCATGGATATCAGAACACGAATCATGCCGGGATGGGCGATCTTCCGCCACGATCTTGGTTCGCTCGCATCGAGCTGGCTCGTTCGCCTATGGCTGATCCTCAGCGGGCTGACTACTTTGCTCCTGCTGGCCACACAATGGAGGATCTTGGACGACGCGAACCTGATCTCCGTCCTCCTGTTCCCGTATCTGATCGCACCATGGTTCTTTGTTGTTTTCATGCTGGGAGTCGGCCCGGTGGCCGGCGCTCGCGCAGAATCGCTCTCCGACGGCATCTTGAGCCGCCCCGTGACACGATACGACTACCTGATGGCTTCGTGGGCGGCTCGGCTCGCAATGGTCCTGGGCTCATTCCTGCTCGTGATCCTGCCGGCCATCCTGCTGATCACGTTGGCCGACCGCCCAACCCCCGCCAATCCGGTCACGGCCTACGGGATCCTGACGGCCTTGTTGGTGGCTTGTCTTGTCCTGGCCCTGGAGGTTTCCCTGGCATTCTTCCTGGGCACGGTGTTGCGCCGACAAATGGTGGCCGTGGCCTTGCTGGCCATCGGCTGGTTCATCTCGGCAACCGTGTTGGCAACGTTCAAGTTGGAGGAATTCTCGCCGATCAGCTTGAACCACGCGATGCCCGTGTTGATGACCCGGCATTGGGATGAAACGGCCGCCCAAACTGATGATTTCGTAGACTACTTGGCAAACATGGGCGGATTGTTGTCCGGCAGGTCGGACAACTGGTTTGCGACAGATTCTTCGCAGCCTGACGAGCAACGCAAACTGTTCCGTTCGGAAGACTACGCCGATGTCTCGTTGTGGAAGGTAACGTTGGGCTATGCCGTTCCCACCCTTCTATCGATTGGCCTGGCAACCCTGGTTTTCTGTCGCCGGGATCTGTAGTCACTCCCACTCGGCAGCCAGCCAGAGGATGGCGGTTCCATCGCGGCTCGCGCTCAGGGCGGAGAGGCCGTCGGGGGCGAATGCCACGCTGGTCACCTCTTGATCGTGTCCCCGAAGGGTCAGCAACTCCTTGCCGGACCGGGCGTCCCAGAGTTTGACGCTGTGGTCGCGACTTCCCGTGAGCACACGCAGGCCGTCCGGGGAGAAGGCGACCGAGGTGACCGCGGCCGTGTGCCCTTCCAGGCGTTGCAGCAGTTCCCCCGTCTCCACGCGGTAGAGGTGGGCTCGATTGTCCTCGCTTCCCGTGACGACCATTTGGCCGTCGGCGCTGAAGGCGGCGTCAAGGACGGGCCACTCGTGCCCTTCCAGCGTTCGGAGCGTGGTTCCCGTCGCCGCGTCCCAGATCCGTGCCGTCTGGTCGTCGGAAGCGGTCACGATGAGGCGACCATCGGTCGAGTAGGCAGCCCGGCGGATCCCGGCCTGATGTCCCTTGAGGGGGCGAGGATCAAGCCGTCCGGTAGCCCCGTCCCAGAATCGGGCAATCCCGTCCTCGGCTGCCGTGAGAATCGTCTTCCCGTCAGGGGAGAAGGTCGCACTGTTGATGTAGCCTTCGTGACCGCCCACCAACTTGCGCAAGGGGCTCCCCGACTGGGCGTCCCAAATCTTCGCCGAGCTGTCCCAGCTTGCGGTCACGATGAACCGGCCGTCGGGCGAGTATTCCGCCGAAGCGACGGCGCCGTGGGGGCTGAAACTCATCGAGGGCTCGTCCGATCCCAACTGCCAGATTCGGGCGTCGTTGCCGCCGACCGACAAAATCCTGGAACCGTCGGGCGTGAATACGGAGGTCCAGACGAGGCCGCCCAGCCGGGTGAAATCGAGTGTGGCCTGCCCCGGGCGTTTCGGATCGAAGATCTCTTGTTGGGCGTCAAGGTCCCAGAGACGAACCTCTCGGGTGACCGAGTTGGTCGTCAGAGCCCGGTCGCCCTTGGGCGAGACGTCCACGAAATGGAGGGCGCCGTCGCCGCCCGTCATTTCGCCAAGGACAACCGCCTTCTCCAGATCCCATATCCGCAGTTTGCCGTCTTCGCAGGTCGTCAGGGCCCGCTCGCCGTCGCGCAGGATCGCCAGCGAGGTGACACCCTTCGGATGTTTGAGGATTCCCTCGGGCCATTCCTTGCCCGTCGCAACATCCCACTGAGCCACGCTGTTGTCGAGACTGGCCGTCAGAACTCGCTTGCCGTTGGGCAGGAAGGCCGCAGACGTGATTCGCCGGCTATGGTTGTGCCAAAGGGCACGTTCTTTCCAGGAATCTGCCGCGTCCTCTCGCTGCCAGAGCCGGCAGCGGCCATGGCCGTCGCCCACCAATAAGAGATCGTCATCCACGGAAAAGGCCAAAGCCGACACCGCCGACGAGCGCTCGGACTCCTGGCGGGGCGCGAGCGTCTGCAGCAACTCACCGTCTCCGGCACGAAAGACCTGGGCCGCACTTCCGCTGGCCCCCGTCACAATCCACTTCTCGTTTTTCGACAGGGCCAGGGCGCCGATGCGTCCGGTGTTCCGCAAGAGTATCGTTTGCGTGCCGGCGGCCACGTCCCACTTGCGGACCGTGTTGTCTCCGGCTGCGGTGAGGAGTTGTCGCCCGCTGCGGAAGAAGATGGCGGAGGTGGCCAGAAATTCGTGACCCTCATCAAGGACCTTGAGCGGTTGCCCCGAGTTCGCGTTCCAGGTTCTCGCGGTCCGGTCCCGGCTGGACGTCACCACCTGTTTCCCATCCGGCGAGAAGCGAGCCGAAAGAACGATGTCCGAATGGCCTTGGAGAAGGTGTCCCTTGAGGACCCGGATCTCGCGATACCCGTCGAGTGACCAGACTTTGGCCAGGGCGTCGTGTCCCCCGGAAACAAGAAACCGTCCGTCCAGGGAGAAGTCGCATGACCGGACGCGTCCGCCGTGTCCGCGAAGCGTCTTGATCAGGTTTCCCGACGATGCGTCCCAGATCTTGACGACGTTGTCGTCTCCGGAACTCGCGATCAGTCGCCCGTCGGCCGAGTAGGCGACGTCATTGACGGTGGCATCGTGGCCGGCCAGGGACCGGCAGGCCGGCTTCGGTTCGGGCAAGTTCGCGATCCGCGCCGCCAGGTCCACCGGCTGGACGTCCGCCACTTTCCAAACCAGAAGGCTCCCGTCCTCGCCGCCGGACACGACTTCGAGCCCGTTGGGAGAGAAACAGGCCGTGTGGACCGGAGCGTCGTGGCCGGAGAATTCGGTCAACATCTTACAGGTCACCCCGTCGGCGTCTTCCGCGAGAGACCAGACAATGGCCCGTCCGTCCTGGCCGGCGGTGACAATCTGCGACGCGTTGGGCGAGAACGCCGCTTGCCATACCCACCAGGTGTGACCCTGAAGCACCGCGACCGTTGCCGCGGACTGGACATCCCAAATCCTTGCCGTTTTGTCGTAGGAACTGCTCAGGAGCCAGCGGTCGTCGGGCGAGAAGGCCACACTCAACACGCCGTCTGCATGGCCATCCAGGGTCCTTTCGAGTTTGCCGGTCGAGGCGTCCCAGATCCTGATAACGCAATCGTTGCCGGCGGTGGCGAACAACCGCCCACTGTGCGCGAAGGCAACCGCGTGGACAAAGCCGCCGTGGCTGACGGTGAGCGGCTTGTTACCGGAGGCGATGTCGACGAGGCGTGCGGTGCCGTCCCAACTTCCGAAGAGCACGCGGCGTCCGCCGGGCCCGAAGGCCACCGATTCGACAGGCCCTTGGGCCGGGAAGGTCTTGATGCTTTGCTGGCAAAGGTACCAGAGACGCCCCCATTCCCAGCCTCGGAACTCGCTCCCTTGGCAGCCCTTCAGGAGGCGTTCCGCCTCGCCAAAGGCGTTGTCGTCGACCTTGGCCGACGCCAGCCCGATCTGGGCCACATAGGCTTCGTATTCCTCCGCCCGCTTGGCAACCAGGGCGGCATCCCGCTGGCGGTCCGCCTCCTCCTTGGCAACCACGGCGGCCTTCTTAGCCACTTCTTCGTCCCGTCGCGCCTTTTCCTCGGCAATTCGACGCTGGTCGGCAATGTCGCGAGCGGCAATCGCTTCGGCCTGGGCCTTTTCGGCCGCTTGCCGGGCCACGGCTTCCTCGTTTCTCGCCACCACGGCACGCTGGCGTTCCCCTTCCGCAAGATCACGCTGCTTGCGAATCTCGACGTACGCCGTCGTTACAACAACCAGAACGGTGACCACCAGGGCAACGGCAAGACGCTTGGCGTTCTTCAGACGCCGCGCCTTTGCCTCCCGTTCGCGTTTCGCATCGGTTACATCCCGAAGCAGGTCGGTATGTTCGGCAATTGCCGGGTTCAGGAGCGACGCGGCCAGATCGAAATCCTCGCGACCGCGAGCCGCGGTGGCGTAGGCCAGTTGAACGCGCGATGCCTCCTGCTGGGCCGCGTGGTTGCCCGACCAAAGATGATAGGCCTCCTCGCACCCGAAGAGGGCGCGGGAATAATCCTGATAGTCGCCGGATTTCTCGGCCTCGGTCAGTTGGAGGCGAGCGTTGTCGAGTAGGGCGATGCTCTCCGAATGGGCCTGGTACTCGCGTATCGCTTTCTGCAATGCAAGGACGCTCTTGTAGCGTTCTTTCGGCTCGGTTTGCATCGCCTTGAGAGCCACCTCGACCAGTTCGCCCGAGGCGTCGGTGGGATCGATTTCATTGGCTGCGGCCGCGTAGATGCAATCCATGGCCGTTGCCCCGGAGTGGGGCGGGTGGCCCGTGACGATCTCATACAGGATGGCGCCGAGCAGATAGATATCGGCTCCCGGACCGATCCGTTCCATGGGCCCGAGCACCAGTTCCGGCGCCATGTAAGCCGGAGTCCCCCCCATGTTCGTCCCCGACGACCGGATCTTCCCGTCCCGCTCGACATGAAAGCGGACGGCAAGCCCCCAGTCCATCACCAGCACTTCACCGAAGCTCCCGAGCATGATGTTCTCGGGCTTGAGGTCGCGATGGAGCACGCCGTTGGCATGGGCGAAGGCGATGGCGTCGGCCGTCTTCAAAAGAACTTCCAGGTTCTCGGTCAGCGGTTTCTCGCGGATCACGTCGTCCCACGGGGTGCCCTGCACGCACTTCATCGCGTAGAACAGGGCTCCCTCCTCATTCGTGCCGAGATCGTAAACGGGCACAATGTTCGGGTGGTCGAGGTCGCCCGTCGTGACCGCCTCCGACACGAACTCGTTTCGCTTGTTCTTCCCCGTCGAGTCGGCTCGCAGCATCTTGATGGCGACCTTGCGATTGAAGTTCGCCTGCCGAGCCGAATAGACGACGCCCATGCCGCCCTGGCCGATCTGCTTCAGCAATTCGTAATCGGCGGTCTTCGCCTCCACACTTCCTGTTTGCGACGCGACGCTTCGCGACTTGATGACCAGGGTGCCCGTGCCCAGCGTCGTCGTCGAATCAATCTTCAGGGTCGCCCCCGAATGCGACGAATGGGGGATCTTTCCGGCCCACAAGTCGCGGATTCGCCCCGAGTCGGCAGCCGTCACGCCCTGTGGATTGGCGGACGCCGCGGCAGAGTCGCCACCAGGCAAATCAACCGTTCGCTGCCCGTCTTGATCGAGTGTCATACCCGCCCGATTCGATTCGAACGCAGCGGTCCGCATGTTGACATCGCGGTCCGTTTCGTGCCCCGGAACCTGCGCCGCAGCGCCGGCCCCAAAGTCCATCGTCACTGTCGGGTCCGAACTGCTGGCTTCGGCAGCATCGCCCTGCTCGCCCAGGTCCGTCGTTCGCAACGCGGCGTCCGCGGCCGTCACTCGCCCGGCGGGAATGTCCACCGTCGCTCCAGGATCGCCTGACGCCGTATCGTCCTGCTCGCCCAGGTCCGTCGTTCGCAGCCCGGCGTCCGCGGCCGTCACACGCCCGGCGGGAACGTCCACCGTCGCTCCAGGATCCCCTGACGCCGTAACGCCCTGCTCGCCCAGGTCCGTCGTTCCCAACGCGGCGTCCGCGGCCGTCACACGCCCGGCGGGAACGTCCACCGTTGCTCCAGGATCGCCTGACGCGGCATCTTGGGGCCCGAACTGGATGGTCCCCATCGGGTCGCCCTCGGCATTGCCAATGGTCTCCCTTCCCTCCGGGTCGTGCGGTTCGTCCGCGAGATTTTCCAGCGACGCACCGCATGCGCGGCAAAGGCCGGCAAGAATGGCCTGTTCGGTCAGTTCGGCGCCGCATTGGGGACAAATTCGCATGGAAAAATCAACCTGATCTGCTGTAAGTGCGGGCCTTGTCGCTACCGCGGTTTGCCGGGTCCTGCATGGCGAGCACTCGGAGCCCACGACTCCCATTGAGCGAAACGTTCCCTCCTTCGCTCGGCATCCTCTTCACGATTCGCTCGAAGCCGATAGACAAGCCACGCGGCCCCCAGGGCCGGCGAACCTGCCGTCGTCAACGTGGGGACTGTTTCTCGGGAATCCTCCGGCTGTCCTTCGTCCGACCCTTGATCACCGGGCGCTGCGTATCGGGATTCCCATCGCTGCCACGCGGAGTCCGGCACGGCCTCCACGCCTTCGTCTGCCTGGGGAGCCTCGTCTTGACGGGGAACGCTCTGCGCTTCCGGAGGCCGCTCCTCCATCCCTTCCGAGGCATCCGTTTGATCGACGACCCGATGCTGCCGAACGAACACGTCGCGAACCAGGCGTTCCGGTCCGTCGGCCTGGATCTCATAAACGCGGTAGCGATTATCCGGCAATCGAGCGAGAATCTTGGGCAAGGTGTCCAAGGCATTCTCGGGCATCCGGTAATCGGCACTCTCCCTCCCGTCGGGCAGAACCGTACGCAAGACAAGATAGTTCTCGGCCGCTGCACTCGAATCGGGCCGTGCCGACTCGAATTCGGCCGAACCCAGGAAGAAATCGGAAGAACCCGCCCCCGCGCCGCCCGCATCGAGTTGTACCGGGCGTGGAAAGACCAGCCGAGGGACCATCGGCGTCGTGTCGATGTAAACAAATTCGACGCCCTCTCCCGGCACCTCCGCATAGGTAATCGCCGAATCCGAGCCGTCGTCGTCGTCGATGACCGTGACCACGATCGGAATGTCGGCCGCCGGATTCAGCGGATCCGGCGGGGCATAGTACGTGTGCGTCGCCGTGAAATACAGCGGCGTGGCGCCGCCCAGCAAAATCGTGTCGCTCGTCCCATCGCCCCAGTCGATCACGACCGTGAACGATTCCACGCTCCCGTCGGGAGGCGACAAGGGGTTCAAGGGATTGTCGTATCCGGGATCCGAAAAATCTCCCTCGACAGTGACCTGGCCCAGGGAGTTCACGTCGTTGTCGTCGAACGTGAGGATGGTGGGGTCGACATTCAACACGGTGACTTGCATCGTGTCCGAGGTGGTCCCCCCGTCGTCGTCGATCACCGTGAGAGTCACCGTGTAAATGCCGTTGTCGGCGTACACGTGGCTGCCGTCAAACGAACCGCTCGTGGCCGTTCCCACCGAGCCGGGGACATCGATCGTGGCCGCCCCCGTGTCGATAGCCGTCCCGTCTCCCCAGTTAATTTCGTAAGTGAATGTCTCGCACGTGGCGCCGCCGGAACAGTGCGGGTTGTCGAAGCCGGGATCGGTAAACGTGGCGATGTCGACAACGGAAAGGAGGGCCCCCTCGTCCACTGTCTGATCGTCCCCAGCCGTGACCGTCGGCTCGACGTTGCCGACGATGATCTCGAAGGTGTAGGTCACCGCTGGGCTGTCGTCGTCGCCGAACGTGATGGAAACCGTGGCGACCCCATTGTCGGCGTAGGTGTGGAAAAGCTCCTGGAACTCGGCGACCGTCGCCACACCCGCCGACCCCGACACTCGATTGATGATTGCCCCCGTCTCGGTTGCGCTGCCGTCGCCCCAATCGATCGTGTAAGAGGTGAAGGTCTCGGTCGTTCCAGCGACAGGGTTGTCGAAACCTGGATCCGCAATCGTCCAACCAAAGTCGGCGAGCGAAAAGGCCGCCCCCTCGTCAACCCACTCGCTCCCCGTTACCCCAACGACGCTTGGCATGACGTTATTGACGGTCACCTCAAACGTCTTCACATCGCTGCCGCCGTCATCGTCGTAGACGGTCACCTCGACCGTGTAGACCCCGTTGTCCGCATAAACATGGCTCCCGTCGAAGGAACCCGTCGTCTCCTGTCCCGGATACCCTGCCACATCGATCGTCGCCGACCCGCCGTCCGTGGCGGTTCCGTCGCCCCAGTTGATCGTGTAGGTAAACGTCTCGGTCGGCCCGAACCCGGGATCGGTGAACGTCCCCAGATCCGTCAGACTGAGCGTGGCGCCTTCATCCACCGTCTGATTTCCAACTACGGCCAGCGTCGGATCCACGTTATTGACGGTCACCTCAAACGTCTTCACATCGCTGCCGCCGTCATCGTCGTAGACGGTCACCTCGACCGTGTAGACCCCGTTGTCCGCATAAACATGGCTCCCGTCGAAGGAACCCGTCGTCTCCTGTCCCGGATACCCTGCCACATCGATCGTCGCCGACCCGCCGTCCGTGGCGGTTCCGTCGCCCCAGTTGATCGTGTAGGTAAACGTCTCGGTCGGCCCGAACCCGGGATCGGTGAACGTCCCCAGATCCGTCAGACTGAGCGTGGCGCCTTCATCCACCGTCTGATTTCCAACTACGGCCAGCGTCGGATCCACGTTGTTGACGGTCACCTCGAACGTCTTCACATTGCTGCCGCCGTCATCGTCGTAGACGGTCACCTCGACCGTGTAGACCCCGTTGTCCGCATAAACATGGCTCCCGTCGAAGGAACCCGTCGTCTCCTGTCCCGGATACCCTGCCACA